>NZ_JBWDPA010000002.1:5752655-11505311 GCF_056270325.1 Streptomyces sp. RLA012
CCATTCCGCGGTCGAGCACCTTCGTCTTGCTGGTGCCCTCGGCGATCGGCGCGACCACGTCCAGCTTCGGGATGTGCAGGATGGCGAAGCCCTGCCCGGGTTCGAACGTTCCCGGACTCCGCTTGCCGCTCGCCCAGTCCTCCTGGAGGTGGTGCGCGGCGCTGCCCGCCTGCTGGTGCGCCCGCACGTTCGACCACCACAGCTGGTAGGTCACGAACAGCAGCATCAGGACGCCGGTGGTGATGAACACCTCGCCGATCACCCGGCTCACGACGACCGCGGCGCCCGGCTTCTGCGCCCGCGCCGCCCGCCGGGCCTCCATACGGCTCAGAGACCCCTCAGCGGCCCTCTCGGCCGACTCCTGGGGGCCCTGGGGGCCCTGGGGGTCTTGGGGCTCTTGGGACTCCTGAGCCCCTCCATGGCGCCCGTGGCCGTTACGACGGGCCGCCTTGCGCCGCGCCGCGCGACCGCCGGGCGCGGATATCCCCTCGCCCGCGGCGCCGGCAGCCACCTCCGCGGCCCTGCGGCGCGCCTCGGAGACGTCCGAGGCCCGCAACCCCACGGTCTCGTCGTCCACCGGACGGGCCGCGACGACCGATTCGTCGTACAGGGGCATGGGCCGGGTCAGCGGCTCGTCGTGGGCAGGCACACGGGGCGGCGGGGCCATCGGCCCCATATACGGCTGCCGTACGTCCTCGTAGGCGCCCTGTGTGGCCTGTGTGGCCTGTGTGCCCTGCGCCTGTACGCCCTGCTGCGACGCCGCCCCCTGCCAGTCCCGTGCGTACCCCTCGGGGCCGTCCACGGCGTACTGGTGCTGACCGGACCACTCCTGCTGGTGCCCGGGCCCCGATCCGGCGACGGGCGGTACGGGAGCGGACGGCGCGGGGACGGGCGGCGGGGCAGCGTGCCGTCCCGGTGGCCGGCCGGCAGCCCGCGCCCCCGGAAGCGGATCGGTGAGGGGATCGGCGAGCGGATTGCTTTGGGGGTTGCTCTGGGGATCGGTCAGCGGGTCGGTGAGGGGATCCGCGAGCCGGTCGACCGCGGCCTCGAACGCGCCGGGCGCCCCGTACGGCTGCTGCCCGTACCGGGACCCGTCCTCGCCGGCACCTCCGTAGGCGGCGCCGGACTCGCGCTCGGGGCGCAGCGCGGTCACGCCGTGGCCCTGCCCACCACCGGGGCGAGCCCCACCGACCTCGCCACGGCCCCCTGGTCGCCGCACTCCACCAGCCAGTTGGCGAGCATCCGGTGACCGTGCTCGGTCAGTACCGACTCCGGGTGGAACTGCACACCCTCGACCGGGAGTTCACGGTGCCGCAGCCCCATGATGATCCCGTCGTGGGTCCGGGCGGTGACCTCCAGTTCGGTCGGCACGGTCTCCGGCTCGGCCGCCAGCGAGTGGTAGCGCGTCGCGGTGAAGGGCGACGGCAGCCCGGCGAAGACGCCTCTGCCCGCGTGCTCCACCAACGACGTCTTGCCGTGCAGCAGCTCGGGCGCACGGTCCACGACCCCGCCGTACGCCACCTGCATCGACTGCATGCCGAGGCAGACGCCGAAGACGGGGACACCCGTGTCCGCGCAGTGCCGGACCATGTCGATGCAGACGCCGGCCTGCTCGGGGGCGCCGGGGCCGGGCGACAGCAGCACGCCGTCGAAGCCGTCCTGGGCGTGCGCGGTCGAGACCTCGTCGTTGCGCAGCACCTCGCACTCGGCGCCGAGCTGATACAGGTACTGGACCAGGTTGAAGACGAAGCTGTCGTAGTTGTCGACGACGAGGATCCGCGCGCTCACTGGTTGTTCACCGTCACATCGTTGAAGGGGAGCAGCGGTTCGGCCCACGGGAAGACGTACTGGAAGAGCACATAGACCACCGCGAGGATGAGCACGAGTGAGACCAGCGCCTTCACCCATGCGTTCCCCGGCAAATGCCGCCAGATGAAGCCGTACATGCCGTCCCTTCCGTCGCATCACGGCACCAGAGCCACGCCCCAGACCACCGGACCCACGCCGTACGGGACCAGACTAACGGCGTAGCGCCTCAGGTTTCCCGGCCTCCACTGGCTGTGTGGAGTCGAGGTGTGCCCAGACGATCAGCCGATGACTGTGTCCCCACTCCGGTTCACACGTGGTCAGTGTGAGGTAGCGGCCCGGAGCCGTGTACCCGGACGTACGTGGCACAGGATCGATCACCTCAATGTCTGTGGGCAGTGTTTTGTAGGGGCCTTTGTCGATCCGATACGTGAACCAGGTCGTCCCGTCGCTCAGCACCACCGCATCGCCACGGCGCAGCTCGGGGAAGTCCTTGAACGGATCGCCGTACGTTCGACGGTGACCTGCGACGGCGAAGTTCCCCACCTGCCCGAGCTGGGCGGTCCCGCGGTAGTGACCGAGCCCCTTCTTCAGGACGTCGGTGCCGGTGCCTTCGAGCACGGGCTTGTTCCACGTGAAACCAAGACGCGGGATGTACATCACCGCGAAGGGCTTGCCGTAGGCGTAGGGGCGGGGTGCCTTCGGGCTCCCGGTGGCCGTCGTCGCCTTCGGACTCCCGGTGACCGGGGCGGGCGTGGGCGCCTTCGACTCCTGCGCCACGGGGCCCTGCGACCACTGTTTCTGGAGCTGGTCGATCTGGTGGTTCATCTCGTTGTCGGCCTTCACGCCCGTCCAGAACAGGACATAGACGACGAAGAGCACGATCAGCGTCCCGATGGTGAGGCACAGTTCGCTCAACGTCCTGACGAGCACTCGCACCGACACAGGACCCCCCAGCGGCAGCTGCTCCGGCTACTACTCCACTACTCCACGGGCTTTGCGTAGTGGAGATCCACTGTGCCCGAGTAGCCAGGAAGAGTCACCGTCCCGTTCTCCTCGACTTTCCAGCCGAGCCCGTAGACGTTGACGTACACCATGTAGTTCTGGATCGCCGGGGAGTCGGCAAGGGCCTTCTGGAGCTTCTGAGGGTCACCGACCGCGGTGATCTTGTACGGGGGCGAGTAGACCCTGCCCTGGAGGATCAGGGTGTTGCCGACGCAGCGTACGGCGCTCGTGGAGATCAGCCGCTGGTCCATCACCTTGATGCCCTGGGCGCCGCCCAGCCACAGGGCGTTCACCACGGCCTGTAGGTCCTGCTGGTGGATGACCAGGTAATCGGGCTGCGGCTCGGGGTAGCCGGGCAGCTTGGCGGTGGCGTTCGGCGGGGCGTCGTTGAGGGTGACCGTGACGGCCTTGCCCTTGAGCTTCTGGGTGCCGGCGTTCTTCTCCAGTGCGGCGACCTTGGCCGTCTCGGCCTTGCTGCCGCCGTTCTCCCGCCCGGCGAGGGCGTCGACCTGGTCGCGCAGGGCGCCGTTGGACTCGTCCAGCGACGCGTTTTTATGGCTGCGTTCCTGAATGAGGTCGGACAGCTTCAGCAGGGACGCGTCCGTGCGGATATTGGTGCCCTTGGCCGTGTTGAAGCTGGTGAAGAAAATCAGGCCGGCGAGCGCGAAGACGGCCGCGGTGAGTACACGTACGGGCCGGAAACGACGCGTACCGGCAGGACTGGAACCCGTCCCGGGGGAGTCGGCAGAATTGCTCAACGTACCCTTATCTCCTTCGGCGCCGCGGAAGCACTACGCTAACGGACGCCCGGGGGAGCACTCAGTGTCCCCTTGTACGCTGCCCCGGAGCCCGCCCCCAGATCCCTGCGCGGCCACGCAGCGCATCGACAGGAGAGACCCTCGTGCCGAAGTCACGTATCCGCAAGAAGGCCGACTACACGCCGCCCCCGGCGAAGCAGGCGACCGCCATCAAACTGACCAACCGCAGCTGGGTCGCCCCGGTCATGCTGGCCATGTTCCTCATCGGTCTCGCCTGGATCGTCGTCTTCTATGTGACGGACGGCTCGCTGCCGATCGATGCGCTCGACAACTGGAACATCGTGGTCGGCTTCGGCTTCATCGCGGCAGGCTTCGGCGTCTCCACTCAGTGGAAGTAGCTCCGGACCTGTGGAAGTGGCCCCCGGGCCTGTGGAAGTAGCTTCCGGAAGCGTCCGGGAAGTCCTCGGGAGCAGCTCCGCGGGAGCTCTGCCCACGGTTATCCACTGAGTTATCCACAACGGTTTTCCACAGGTGGAAAAAGAACGACGATCTGTGGATAACCCATCCAGGGTTGACGCCGGTGTGACTGGCCTACCGCGATCCGCAAACCTGTTCGCCCCCTGTCCGACCTGCGAAAACTCGGGTCAGTGACAGGGGGCACAGCTGTTCCCACACAGCGTGCACAAGATCCACCACGATCTGTGGACAACACCTGTTCGTCGGGTGAGCCGAGCCGGTCCACAGGTGAGCCGAGGGGCTCCTCAAGTGAGCTGAGCCGTCCTGACCAGCGTCGTGACAACCACCGCGGCCAGGACCACGGCACACACCCCGTACTGGATCAGCGCCCGCCGCTCCCGCGGGGCGTGAACCATCGCGTAGCCGACGACGACACCGCCGACGAGGCCACCGATATGGGCCTGCCAAGCGATGTTGGGCCACTCGAAGGTGAAGATCAGGTTGATCACCAGCAGGGCGATGACCGGGCGCATGTCGTAGTTGAGCCGACGCATGAGGACGGCGGTCGCGCCGAAGAGGCCGAAGATCGCGCCGGAGGCGCCCAGTGAAGGGTGGTTCGGGGCGGCGAGGAGATAGGTGAGGGCACTGCCCGCGAGCCCCGAGACGAAGTACAGAGCGAGATAGCGGGCGCGGCCGAGAGCCGCTTCCAGAGGTCCGCCGATCCACCACAGGCTGAGCATGTTGAACAGGATGTGGACATAGCTGCCGTGCAGGAACATCGCTGTCAGCAGCCGGTACCACTGTCCGTCCGCGACGCCCTGGACCGAGCCGAGCAGCGGAACGTACGCGTGGCCGATGAAGTCGAAGCGGTCGGTGAAGCGGTCCCCCACCGACATCTTGACCAGGAAGACCGCGAGGTTGATCCCGATCAGGACCTTGGTGAGGAGCCGGGGGTCCGCGGTGACGGTGCCGCCCGCGAGCGTGCGGGGCTGGGAGGCCGTCGGCGCATGCCCCGTACCGGAGCCGCCGCGGACGCACTCGGGGCACTGGAAGCCCACGGAGGCGCTGATCATGCACTCGGGGCAGATGGGGCGCTCGCAACGAGTGCAGCGCACGCCGGTCTCGCGATCCGGGTGGCGATAACAGGTGGGCAGGGCCTGGGCATCCTTCGGTCCCTGGTCCTGTGGGCCCTGTGGGCTGCCTGGCGCCTGGTCCATGGGGTCCCCTCATTCGGTCGTACGCAATGCACCGCCCCGCCCATCCTTACGGATGAGCGGGGCGTTTGGTTCCCTGCGGAAGTCTCAGGATCCGACAGTGCGAGTCCTGCGGTCCCAGCCCTCGCGGCTCGGTCCCAGCCCTCGCGGCTCGGACTCAGCCCTCGCGGGTCTCGACGACGACCGACTCGATGACAACGTCGTTGACCGGGCGGTCGGTACGCGGGTTGGTCTGGGTGCCCGCGATGGCGTCCACGACCTTCTGGCTGGCCGCGTCGGAGACCTCGCCGAAGATGGTGTGCTTGCGGGTCAGCCAGGCCGTCGGGGAGACGGTGATGAAGAACTGCGAGCCGTTGGTGCTCGGACCGGCGTTGGCCATGGCCAGCAGGTACGGCTTGTCGAAGGCGAGCTCCGGGTGGAACTCGTCCTCGAACTGGTAGCCGGGGCCACCGGTGCCGTTGCCCAGCGGGTCACCGCCCTGGATCATGAATCCGCTGATCACCCGGTGGAAGACCGTGCCGTCGTAGAGCTTGTCCGTGGACTTCTCACCGGTGGTCGGGTTGGTCCACTCACGCTCGCCCTGGGCGAGCTCGACGAAGTTCCGGACCGTCTTGGGCGCGTGGTTCGGCAGAAGCCGGACATCGATGTCGCCTTGGTTGGTCTTCAGGGTGGCGTAAAGCTGCTCAGCCACGATCTGCCTTCCGTTGCCTTCTTTGACTCCCCGATCCTCGCACGGACCGGGCCGCACGTCGCCCGACCACCACCTCTGAGCGAACATCCGGGCGTCGCCCTTGCAGAAATCCGTTTCAGTCCTTCCGTGCACAGGGCGCGAAGCATCGATCCGTGGCATTGTCGGCGACAAGCTCCCGTTGCCCCGTATGCCCTATCTCGCATGCCTCGCGGTCCCACGAGGGGCATGATTTCGAACAGGGTGGAAAGGTGAACTGTGCCTTTTTGGGGTACCCGAACGCCCACATACGCCACCGAGGAGGAGGAAAACCCGTGACCCGCATTGACAGCGTGCGCGCCGCGACCGGCTCGGCGAAAGACAGCGTGCTGCACGCCGCGGAAGTGGTGGCGCCTTACGCCGACACGGCCAAGGACCGGGCCTCGTACTACGCGAACGAGGCACGCGTACGGCTCGCGCCCAAGGTGTCGCTGGCCGCCGAACAGGCCCGCGTCCAGTACTGCGCCCATCTCGCGCCGCGCCTTGAGCAGGCCCGTACGCATGTGCCGCCGAAGGTGGACCACGCCGCCCACACGGCCGCCGTCCGTACCCGCCAGGCGGCTCTGCAGGCCGCCGACTACACCAAACCGAGGATCGAGCAGGTAGTGGCCGCGGCTCAGCCCGTACGGGAGGAGGCCGCGTCGCGTGGTGTGGCGGCGCTCGCCGCGCTGCGCGGGCAGGTCTCGCCCAAGGAGATCCGGAAGCTGGTCCGCAAGCAGCAGCGGCGGGCGAAGGCCGGCCGTCTCGCCAAGGGACTGGCCGTTCTGGGAGTCCTCGCGGGCGGCGCCTTCGCCGCCTGGAAGTGGTGGGACAAGCAGGCCAACCCCGACTGGCTGGTCGAACCGCCCGCCGCGACAGAAGTGTCCGAGACGGGCCGTCTGTCCTCGGTCGACGGCAGCGACCGGTCCGATCTGGACCCCGAGGTCGAGGCCAAGCAGGCCGAGGAGGAAGCAGCGAAGCGCGACGACCGCCGCTGAGCCCTGCGTCAGGGCATCAACATCGCCGTGGGGCGGGAGACTTGAGAGTCTCCCGCCCCACGGCGATGTTTCACATGTTTCACGTGGAACCGGCCGGGGTCCGCAGGTCGCCAAAAATGCCCCCTGAACTGCGTTTCCGCAGTTCAGGGGGCATTCAATGAGTGGAGCCTAGGGGAGTCGAACCCCTGACATCTGCCATGCAAAGACAGCGCTCTACCAACTGAGCTAAGGCCCCGGAAGGGAAGCGTCCGACCGGAACCGGCGGGCTTCGCAGACCAGAGTACCGGGTCACCCCCGGGTTCTCGCAAAAAGATTGGGGGTCCCCGTGGGCGACCACTCTCCGTAAGATGCTCGACGTGGTTCGCTACAGCGAACCACCGCATTTGGGGAAGCGATGGGGAGACGCAATGGACGCCGCACAGCAAGAAGCAACCGCAAGAGCCCAGGAGCTACAGCGGAACTGGTACGGAGAGCCATTGGGGGCGCTCTTCCGTAGGCTCATAGACGATCTGGGCCTCAACCAGGCGCGTCTTGCCGGGGTACTGGGCCTGTCCGCGCCCATGTTGTCGCAGCTGATGAGCGGCCAGCGCGCCAAGATCGGCAACCCAGCGGTGGTCCAGCGAGTGCAGCTGCTGCAAGACCTGGCGGGGCAGGTCGCGGACGGCAGCGTCAGCGCCGCAGAGGCCACGGAGCGCATGGACGAGATCAAGAAGTCACAGGGGGGCTCCGTGCTCAGCAACACCACGCAGACGACGAGCAGTTCGGGTGCGCCCACGGTCAAGCGGGTGGTCCGCGAGATCCAGTCGCTGCTGCGCTCCGTGGCGGCCGCCGGAGACATCATCGACGCCGCCGACACCCTCGCCCCGACCCACCCGGAACTGGCAGAGTTCCTCCGGGTGTACGGCGCCGGCCGCACCTCCGACGCGGTCGCGCACTACCAGTCGCACCAGAGCTGAGCCCAGGGCCCGGCCACCGCGCGCCCGGCCGGACCGACCGCCGAAGGGGAGCGACGCACGACGATGGGTGAGGTCTTCGCCGGACGGTACGAACTGCTCGACCCGATCGGCCGTGGGGGAGTCGGTGCGGTCTGGCGCGCCTGGGACCGGCGGCGGCGCCGGTATGTGGCCGCGAAGGTACTGCAGCAGAGCGACGCACACGCCCTGCTGCGCTTCGTACGGGAGCAGGCCCTGCGGATCGATCACCCGCATGTGCTCGCGCCCGCCAGCTGGGCCGCCGACGACGACAAGGTCCTGTTCACCATGGACCTGGTCGCCGGGGGCTCGCTGGTCCACCTGGTCAATGACTACGGTCCGCTGCCTCCTCCCTTCGTCTGCACCCTGCTCGACCAGCTCCTGGCGGGGGTGGGCGCGGTGCACGCGGAGGGGGTCGTGCACCGCGACATCAAGCCCGCCAACGTACTGCTGGAGGCGACGGGCACCGCCCGTCCCCGGCTCCGGCTGTCCGACTTCGGCATCGCGATGCGACTGGGCGAACCGCGGCTGACCGAGACCAACTACGTGGTGGGGACGCCCGGATACTTCGCGCCCGAGCAGATGATGGGCGCCGAACCCGACTTCCCCGCCGACCTCTTCGCCGTGGGTCTGGTCGCCCTCTATCTGCTGGAGGGGGCCAAACCCGATGCCAAAGCCCTGATCGAGTACTTCGCGGAGAACGGCACGCCCCCCGCGCCCCAGGGCATACCCGAACCGCTGTGGCAGGTCGTGGCCACGCTTCTGCAGCCGGACCCGCAGGCGCGGTTCCGCACCGCGACCGGGGCCCGCAAGGCGCTGGCCGCGGCCGCCGAACTGCTGCCCGAGCCGGGCCCCGACGACGAGTTGGTCGAAGTCTTCGACCAACTCGGCCCGCTCCCGGCCGGGTTCGGCCCGGAGGGCCCGCTCGACCCACTCGGCCGGCCGCCGGGAGGGGGTCCGCCCGGCCTCCAGGAAGCGGGGGCGGACGGCTCGTCGGAGATGCCCGCCAGTGCCCCCCTCGCTCCCGTCGACGGGTCGGGGCCGAGCCCCGAGACCGGGCGGGGCGACGCTCCCCCCTCACACCCGCGTCACGCGGCACCCCAACTCGGCCTCCGGAGAACGACTTCGTTGTCGGAGTCCGTCGCGGCCCGTGGGACCGGGTTTGGTTCTGGCGCTGGGCCTGGCGCTGAGCCTGGCGCTGGATCCGAAGTCGGGCCTGAGAGCGGGCGCAGCTCCGGCTCCGGGCAATGGCATCGCGGATCGGGACCGTGGCTTCACGAAAGCGGGGTGCCGTCTCAGCAGCCCGTCTCCGGGGGCGCATGGTCGGACCCCGACTCCGGAGGCGTACGACAGGATCCCCGCTCGGGTGGCGTACGACCGGATCCCACCCCCGTCCCCGCCGACGTACAGCACACGCCCGCCCCCGGCGGCGTACCACCGCGCCCCACCCCCGACGCCGTACCACCACAGCCGTCCACGATGTCGGACACCGGCAGCTTCCACCTGCCACCGCCCCAAGCGCCCATCCCCCACGCACAGCCCCAGCCACAATCCCCACCACAGCACTGGCCACAGCCGCAGCCACAAGAGGCGTGGCACGAGACTCAGCAGAACCCTGTCCCACACCACTCGCAGCTTCCGCCCGCGCAGCCGCCCACTCCCCCCACCGCGGTCGCCCTGCCGGCTCCAACGCCCGCCCACGCTCCACCTTTCGACCCCACACCAACGCAGGTTCCGCATCAGCCACGGGCCATTCCGGACCACCGCGCCGGGCGCGCACAGCCCCGTCCCGGGCCTCCCGCGAAGGTGGCCGTCCCGGTCCTGCTTCTCGCGCTGGCCTGTTTCGCGGTGGGCTTCTGGGCGCTGACCCAGATCTGAAGGAACCGAACCCCCGCCCACCGCTTCGACCGGCCTACCGGCCCCGCGGCGCCCCTCGGTCCCAGGGAGCGGCAGCCGGGGCGGGAGCCGCGGCCCTGGTCGTGGTCGTATCCGCTTCCTCCGGCGTCACCCCCGCCCGCCGCCGCGCAATGATCGTCCAGAGCCCAAGGGCCAGCAGCAGGGCGGTTCCGGTACCGATTCCGCCCGCGGCAACCAGTTTCATGGGGGTGTCGGCGCCGCTCCGGCCACCCTCGGTACCCGCCGCGTCACGGCCGCCGGCGCTCCCCGCGGTCGCGCCGGACGTCTCCTCGGAGCCACCCGCCGCGGCGTCGAACACGTCCCGGGGTACGGACCGCCCCGCGTACGCCGGGCCGGCCTGCGCGGCGCCGTCCACCCGTACGCGCAGCGTCAGCCCGAACGGCCCGTCGCCGAACCGTTCGGCGACCTGAGCGGCGAGATGGACCACGAGGTAGTACGACCCCGCGAACCGCATGCCGCTGATCCGGTCGGAGAGGGCGTAGCGGTTGTCGTACTCGACGGGTGGCAGGGGATTCAGCGCGGCCGAGCGCTGGCTGCCGTCGTATCCGGAGCCCACGTCGTCGACGAATCCGCGCACCGGGTTGTAGAGGGACATGACCAGGGCCGTACCCACGAATCCGTCGCCGCCGGTCGAACTGCCGAGTTCCGCGGTGGCGTAGAACTGCTGTCCCCAGTCGACCGGAACCTTGTAGAAGAGCGTCTGGCCGGGGCCGATCCCGTCCTTCCAGACTCCCTGCCCAAGAGCGCCGGCCGTCGCGAACCCCGTTCCGCCCTTGCTCGGCCGCGCGTCCCCCAGGAGGGCCTCGGGCGAGGCGGAGTTCCAGACCTCGGGAGCACTCGTCGAGCCCGCCTGCTGCAGCCGCGGTTCCGACACAAAGCTCAGTTCGAGATCCCAGTCGTCGGGGGAGGAGGACGCGGCGGCCGAGGAGCCCGACGCGCCGCTGCGCTCGACGACCACGTAGTACGTCCCTGCCGCCTGGCAGGCGTATTTGTCGGGGCCTATCTCGCGCGACGCCCAGGAGGCGATGGGGCGCGGGCTCTGGGAGCCGCCGAAGTGAGCGGCCGCGGAGGAGGAGCAGCGACGGCTGTCGCCGTCCTGCACGGAGACACTGACGCCGTCCGCGTAGGAGACCGTGGTGCCCGGCCTGGGGATGGCGGTGGCGGAGACGTACGCGTGGGACGTGGCGTCGAGTTCGAGCCGGTAGTAGAGCTTGGCGTCCTTGCCGAGGGAACTCCGGTACGTCCCGCCGGGCTCCAGTCGTACGGCGTTCGTGGTGTCCGTGGCGCCTTCGACCGCCTTGTCGCCCTCGGCGAAGGAGTACGGGTACGGCTTCGGCGAACCGTCCTCGGCTGCCGCGGCCGTATCGGCTGACGCAGCCGTCCCAGCCGATGCTGCCGTCCCAGCCGATGCTGCCGTCCCGGCTGCCGCGGCCGACCGCCCCGGCAGCGCCACCGTCGCGCACACGACCGCTGCCAGCACCGCTGCCAGCGCCCCCGCCAGAGGCACCGGTGCCCGGCCGTGCCATGACGTCGCGCGCCATCTCGCCGTGCGCCGCCCCATCACGCGCCACCCCTCGTCCTAGCCCTGGATCGTGGCCCATCCTGCCCCGCCTGCCACGGGGCCACCCGTGCTATCCGTACAAGCGGCCGAAAGGGCCCGTCCAGGGGGCCGACAGATTTGCTTACGCAATTAATCTATTCACTAAGGGGAATTCCAAGATTGCCCCGGGCAACGCAAAACCCCGACCGCGAGGGCGGCCGGGGTCTGTTCTGAGACTGTTGTCGATACTCACGAACCCGTGGGCACGGAGTCAGTCGCCTCCGTCCACAGATCCTGCTCGGCGCGATCCGCCTGGATCTGGCGGTACACGAGGAGCCCGCCGATGGCGGCCAGTGCGACCAGGAGAAGCTTCTTCACCGCGCGACCTCGTCTTTCGTTGACGTAGGGGACCTCTGGCGCCCGACTATACACACCGACCGATATCGATCGGTGACCTGCATCGACCCCCAACTCCCGCCCGGCGGAGAGCAGTAGGCGCGGGCCCGATCACTCCGAATCACTGTCGTGTCGCAGCGTGATCGCGCCTAGCACACAGTGACTTTCCTCGCACCCTCGCGCCTTTCAGGCACTTTCCTGACCTCTTGCGCCCATCCGGGTGGTGTTGATCTGAACATCGACGCGCCACGGGCGTCGGTCCACCACTTCGCGACCTGCATACACATCATGAGGAAAGTACGCAAATCGCCTGACCCGAAAGTGAGGGGCCATGACCCAGAACAAGGTCATGAAGCTGTGGACCGCCATCGTCACCGCCTTCCTGACGCTGTGCACGGCGCTCGGATTCATCACGACCACCGCCGCCGCCGCGGCCGTACCGCAGGACGAGAGCACGCCCAACAGCGCGACCTCCGCGACAGCGCCGACGATCGCCCCTTGGACCGGTCCCTACAGCCGGGCCCTGCCCCCCACGATGAAACAACGCATCCGCGCCGAGGCCCACGGCTCCTCACCGAGCTGCCGCCACCGCCCGCCGACCGATGCCACCGCCGTCGCCACCACCGACGTCACCAATGCCGACGCGGCCGCCCCCGCGGCCCTCTGCGCCCCCGAAGTCCTCGCCAAGCTCCAGACACCCCTCCAGCCCGCCTCCACTCCCCTGCGGCGCTGACCGGCGCGCCACCACCCCATCCCCTCCTGACGTAGCTGATGTAGCGGCGAACTTGCGTACACCGCCACACCCAGAACCAAGGCCCGGCACCTCGAAAGAGCTGCCGGGCCTTCGCCACGTCAGAAACACCCTCACTGCGGGTGCTCGTCTCGGGCCGGAATCAGGCTGACCGGCCCTTCTCTCCGGCTCGGGCCCGAGTTCAGGCCCGAGCCGGCCAGGAAGTGCACCCCTACCAGGACGTTCAGGGGCGTACTCGTCTCTCGCCGGAGTGCCCGGGTGCGCCCCGCCGCTGTCAGGGCAAGCCCGTTCCATGGCCCGGACCCGGCCTCGGCGTATAAGCCCCGGTCCGGCATGGCCCGGCACGAGCACATAAGCGGCCCGAACTCCGCTTGCTCATAGGAGAGTTTCGAATCCACCCCGGAACAGCTGGAACAGAGCGGCGCAGTGCAATTCTCTTGACGCAGGACGACGGCTATTGATGTCGACCGTAGGGCCGTAGATGACGAAGACCCCCAACCGAGATCGGTTGGGGGTCTTCGTACTGGTGGGGCTAACAGGATTTGAACCTGTGGCCTCATCCTTATCAGGGATGCGCTCTAACCAACTGAGCTATAGCCCCGCCGCGCTTTGCGGTGTGTGTCCCGCGCGCTGACCTCTGAAGATTAGCGCACGACGCGGCCAGTCCCAAAATCGGTATCGCGGGCCTCCCGGCCAGGGCCGACGAGCTGCTGCTACTCGTCCTCGGCGAGGGTCAGCTCAATGCCGCCGACGAAGCCCGCGGAGAGGTTGTAGATGAACGCGCCGAGCGTCGCGAGCGCCGTGGCGAGCACGACGTCGATGACCGCGATGATCGACGTGAACATCAGGACATGCGGCAGGGAGAGGAACGACTGCAGGTCGAAGCCGTTCGACTCGTTCGAACCCGTTGCCTCGGAGATCGTGCCGCCGACCGTCGAGAAGACGCCCATCGCGTCCATGACCATCCACAGCACCGCCGCCGCCACGATCGTGCAGATGCCGAGCGCGATGGAGAGCAGGAAGCTGACCTTCATCACCGACCAAGGGTCGGCCTTGGACACCCGCAGGCGCGCCTTGCGGGTGCGGGGCGTGGTGCGCGCGCCGGTCCGCGGCCGGCGCACCGCACCCGACGGCGTCTGCGCCGGGTAGGCCTGCGGCGGGTGGTACGGCTGCGCGGGCTGCTGCGGCTGCCGCTCTCCCGGCAGCGCGGAGCCGGCCGCCGGCGCGGCCCCCGCCGCGCTCGTCGGAGCGGCCGCGCCGGGTGCGGCGGACGCCGAAGCGGACGCCGCGCCGTGTGCGGCCTTGGTCGTGGCAGGACCGGTCGCCACCGGTACGCCGCCCGGAGCCGCCGGGCCCGCTCCGGCCGCGTACTGCTGGGCCTGCGGGCCTCGGGTGTCCGTCACAGTTCCCCCCTGGGATCCATGAGAGTCATGGGAGTCAGTCGCCTCCGCGGCGGAGCCACGGCCGCCGTCCGTTTCCGTACCGGTCGATCCGGCGCCCGTGGCTCCGCTCACGATGCCTCACTCCTCGCGCTACTCGGGCGAGGACTGCTCGCCCTCGTCCGTACCGACGGCCTCGATGCCCTCGGCGGTCTCGTCCTCGGCGTCGGCACCGTCGACTTCCACCGCCTCGCGACCGGCCTCGGCGTTACGAGCGATGCCGACCACGGCATCGCGCTTGCCCAGGTTGATCAGTTGGACACCCATGGTGTCACGGCCTGTCTCCCTGACCTCGTTGACTCGCGTACGAATCACACCACCGGACAGAGTGATGGCGAGGATCTCGTCCGTCTCCTCGACCACCAGCGCACCGACGAGGGATCCGCGGTCCTCAACGATCTTGGCGGCCTTGATGCCGAGGCCGCCGCGACCCTGGACGCGGTACTCGTCGACAGCGGTTCGCTTCGCGTACCCACCGTCCGTAGCAGTGAACACGAACGTACCGGGTCGAACAACATTCATCGAGAGCAGCTCGTCGCTCTCGCGGAAACTCATTCCCTTGACACCCGAGGTGGCACGGCCCATGGGGCGCAAGGCGTCGTCCGTTGCCGTGAACCGGATCGACTGGGCCTTCTTGCTGATCAGAAGCAGATCGTCCTCGGCCGAGACCAGTTCGGCTCCGATCAGTTCGTCGTCGGAACCGTCCTCCGTCTCACGGAGATTGATGGCGATGACGCCGCCCGCGCGGGGCGAATCGTAATCCTTGAGAGGCGTCTTCTTCACAAGGCCGCCCTTGGTGGCCAGGACCAGATAGGGCGCCGCTTCGTAGTCGCGGATCGCGAGGATCTCGGCGATCGCCTCGTCCGGCTGGAAGGCCAGCAGGTTCGCGACGTGCTGGCCACGCGCGTCACGCCCGGCGTCCGGGAGCTCGTACGCCTTCGCGCGGTAGACGCGGCCCTTGTTGGTGAAGAACAGCAGCCAGTGGTGCGTGGTCGACACGAAGAAGTGGTCGACGATGTCGTCCTGCTTCAGCTTCGCGCCGCGTACGCCCTTGCCGCCCCGCTTCTGCGAGCGGTAGTCCTCGGTCTTGGTCCGCTTGATGTAGCCACCGCGTGTGATGGTGACGACGATGTCCTCTTCGGCGATCAGGTCCTCGATGGACATGTCGCCGTCGAAGGGCACCAGCTTGGAGCGACGGTCCTCGCCGAACTTGTCGACGATCGCCGTGAGTTCCTCGCTGATGATGGTGCGCTGGCGCTCCGGCGAGGCGAGGATCGCGTTGTACTCGGTGATCTTCGCCTGGAGCTCGTCGTGCTCCTGGATGATCTTCTGACGCTCCAGGGCGGCCAGTCGGCGCAGCTGCATCTCGAGGATGGCGTTCGCCTGGATCTCGTCGATCTCCAGGAGGCCCATCAGGCCCTCACGAGCGATCTCGACGGTGTCACTGCGCCGGATCAGCGCGATGACCTCGTCGATGGCGTCCAGGGCCTTCAGGAGGCCACGCAGGATGTGCGCACGCTCCTCGGCCTTGCGCAGCCTGAAACGCGTACGACGGACGATGACCTCGATCTGGTGCGTCACCCAGTGGCGGATGAACGCGTCGAGCGACAGCGTGCGCGGAACGCCGTCCACCAGCGCCAGCATGTTGGCGCCGAAGTTCGACTGCAGGTCGGTGTGCTTGTAGAGGTTGTTCAGGACGACCTTGGCGACCGCGTCCCTCTTGAGCACGATCACGAGCCGCTGGCCGGTACGGGACGACGTCTCGTCGCGGACGTCCGCGATGCCGCCGACCTTGCCGTCCTTGACCAGGTCGGCGATCTTCTGCGCGAGGTTGTCGGGGTTGGTCTGGTAGGGGAGCTCGGTGACCACCAGGCACTGGCGGTTCTGGATCTCCTCGACCTCGACGACCGCGCGCATCGTGATGGAGCCACGGCCCGTGCGGTACGCCTCCTCGATGCCCTTTCGGCCCACTACAAGGGCGCCGGTCGGGAAATCGGGGCCCTTGATGCGCTCGACCAGGGCGTCGAGCAGCTCCTCGTGGCTGGCCTCGGGGTTCTCGAGGTACCACTGGGCGCCGGCCGCGACCTCACGGAGGTTGTGCGGCGGGATGTTGGTGGCCATGCCGACCGCGATGCCCGCCGAACCGTTGATCAGCAGGTTCGGGAACCGGGCCGGCAGAACCGTCGGCTCCTGGTTGCGGCCGTCGTAGTTGTCCGTGAAGTCGACGGTCTCCTCGTCGATGTCACGGACCATCTCCATGGACAGCGGCGCCATCTTGCACTCGGTGTAGCGCATGGCGGCCGCAGGGTCGTTGCCCGGAGAGCCGAAGTTGCCGTTGGAGTCCACCAGCGGCATCCGCATCGACCACGGCTGCGCGAGGCGGACCAGCGCGTCGTAGATCGAGGAGTCGCCGTGCGGGTGGTAGGTGCCCATGACGTCGCCGACGACACGGGCGCACTTGTAGAAGCCCTTCTCGGGCCGGTAGCCGCCGTCGTACATGGCGTACAGGACGCGGCGGTGGACGGGCTTGAGGCCGTCCCGGACGTCGGGCAGCGCGCGCGACACGATGACGGACATCGCGTAGTCGAGGTAGGAGCGCTGCATCTCCGTCTCGAGCCCGACGGGCTCGACGCGCAGGATGATCTCGCCGCCTTCTTCAGGCGTGCTCGGAATGTTCTCGTCGGCCATTGCTGGTGAAGATCCTTTCTGCTGCGGTCAGCTGAGACCGACTCAGATGTCGAGGAAGCGGACGTCCTTGGCATTGCGCTGGATGAACGCGCGGCGTGCCTCGACGTCTTCGCCCATCAGGACCGAGAACAGGTCATCGGCCTGGGCGGCGTCGTCGAGCGTGACCTGGCCGAGGACCCGGTGCTCCTGGTCCATGGTCGTGATGCGCAGCTCCTCGGCGTTCATCTCGCCGAGGCCCTTGAAGCGCTGGACCGAGTCGTCGCGGATGCGCTTGCCGGCCTGCTTGCCCAGCTCGATCAGCGCGTCGCGCTCGCGGTCCGAGTACGCGTACTCGAAGTCGTCCCGGCCCCACTTGATCTTGTAGAGCGGGGGACGCGAGAGGAACACGTGTCCGGCCTCGACCAGCGGCCGCATGAAGCGGAACAGGAACGTCAGCAGCAGGGTGTTGATGTGCTGGCCGTCGACATCGGCGTCCGCCATCAGGATGATCTTGTGATAGCGGAGCTTCGCGATGTCGAAGTCCTCGTGGACTCCGGTGCCGAAGGCCGAGATCAGCGCCTGGATCTCCTGGTTCTGCAGGATCTTGTCGATCCGCGCCTTCTCGACGTTGAGGATCTTGCCTCGGATCGGGAGGATCGCCTGGTACTGCGGATTGCGGCCGGACTTGGCCGAGCCGCCGGCGGAGTCACCCTCGACGATGAAGATCTCGCACTTGACGGGGTCGTTCGACTGGCAGTCGGAGAGCTTGCCCGGCAGGGACGCCGTCTCCAGGAGGCCCTTGCGACGGGTGAGGTCACGGGCCTTGCGGGCCGCCACGCGCGCGGTGGCCGCCTGGATGGACTTGCGGACGATGTCCGCGGCCTCGTTCGGGTTGCGGTCCAGCCAGTCGTTGAGGTGCTCGTAGACCGCCTTCTGGACGAAGGTCTTCGCCTCCGTGTTGCCCAGCTTGGTCTTGGTCTGCCCCTCGAACTGGGGCTCGCTCAGCTTGACCGAGATGATCGCGGTCAGACCCTCGCGGATGTCGTCACCGGTGAGGTTGTCGTCCTTTTCGCGCAGCAGCTTCTTGTCGCGCGCGTACTTGTTGATCAGCGAGGTCAGCGCCGCACGGAAGCCCTCCTCGTGCGTACCGCCCTCGTGGGTGTGGATGATGTTGGCGAAGGAGTACACGCCCTCGCTGTAGCCGCTGTTCCACTGCATCGCGACCTCTAGGGACAGGCTCTTGTCCTTGTCCTCGGCTTCGAGGTCGATGACGGTGGGGTGCACCACGTCTCCCTTGCGGGAGTTGAGGTACGTCACATAGTCGACGATGCCGCCCTCGTAGTGGTACGTGACGGACCGGACCTCGTCCTTCTCGTCCGCGCCCGCCTCGTCCGCACCGGCCGTGGCCTTCGCCAGCTCGCGCTCATCAGTGAGGTTGATCGTCAAACCCTTGTTGAGGAACGCCATCTCCTGGAAGCGCCGCGAGAGCGTCTCGAAGGAGTACTCGGTGGTCTCGAAGATGTCGGGGTCGGCCCAGAAGGTGACCGAGGTGCCGGTCTCGTCCGTGGCCTCGTGCTGCGCGAGCGGGGCCGTCGGGACGCCCATCTTGTAGTCCTGCGTCCAGCGGGAGCCGTCGGTCTTGACCTCGACGGAGACCTTGCTCGACAGGGCGTTCACGACGGAGACACCGACACCGTGCAGACCACCGGAGACCGCGTAGCCGCCGCCGCCGAACTTACCGCCCGCGTGCAGGACCGTCAGCACGACCTCAAGGGCCGGCTTCCCTTCGGAGGGGACGATGCCCACAGGGATGCCACGGCCGTTGTCGATGACCCGCACGCCGCCGTCGGCGAGGATCGTCACGTCGATCGTGTCCGCGTGGCCGGCCAGCGCCTCGTCGACGGAGTTGTCGACCACCTCTTGCACGAGGTGGTGCAGTCCGCGCTCGCCGGTCGAGCCGATGTACATACCGGGTCGCTTGCGTACCGCGTCCAGACCCTCGAGGACGGTGATGGCGCTGGCGTCGTACGAGGCTGTGACCTCGCCGTTCGAGGTCGTGGCCTCGGCTTTGTCGCCGGCGTCGGTGGACGGGATGTTCTCGTTGGGGTTGCCGGAATCGGCCACGAAGCGCCCTTTCTGGCACAGCACAAGCCAAGCTCGTCGGCGGGTTGCCGGAGCGGCTGCGGCACGTTGCGTTGGTAAGCCTTGATCAGCGTTGCTCAGCTTTTCCCGGACGGTCCCCGCAAGCGGGGCGGGATTAGCTTCCAGTCTACCGGTAGCGCCGACAGTGATGGGGGTTTGCCGGTACCTGAGTCCGCATGTGCCGCCCTGAACCGGTCTCTCCCGACTCCCCATATGTGGACCCGGGCTCAAAGTGGCTTACAGCGGCACTCAGCGCTTCTGGGTGTCAACCCTTGGCTACTACGGAGTCAGGTCGGTGTTCGCAACCGCGTGCGCTCCCGCGCAGGGCCCCCACGATGTGGCCGGGGTCACCCGTAGGTGTCACCGGGACCCGTGCTCCCGGGGGCGCGCAGGGGGCCGAAACGACGCGGGGGACCCCCGGGGCCCTGCACCTTGATCAGCCGGACCGTGCCGTGCCCGAGATCCTGGTTCAGCCGCGCGACCAGCTGCGGTGCGAGCAGCCGCAGCTGGGTGGCCCAGGCGGTCGAGTCGCACTGCACGGTCAGCACCCGCTCGGCCGGATCGTCGTCGTACCGCAGCGGGACACAGTGTTTGGCCAGGTCGTCGCCGACGATCTGCGGCCAGCGGCCCATCACGCCGCCCACCGCGGCCGGGGTCTCCCAACCGCGCTCGGTGAGCAGCCGGTTGATCGCGGCGCCGAGCGCCATCGGATCGCGCCTGTCGGCGCGCGCACCGGAGCGCAGGCCGCCGCCGCGCCGCGCCTGCTTCTTCTGCTGCGCCGCGTCCCCGCGCGCGCGTGCCTGCTCCTTCGCGGCGCGCAACGCCACGCGCGCGAGGTCGACGCCGGAGGGCTCGGGGGTCTTCTTGGAGACCGTCTCCGGAGCCTTCCCGGGGGTCTTCCCGGAGGCCGGCGATTCGCCGGGTGTGTTCTCCGTCATACCCGCTCCACCATGCCCTCGGAGACCGCGTACCGCGTCCCCGCCAGTACGCCCGGTACGTCGTCGTCGACCGCGGCCGTCACAAGAACCTGCTCACCGGGAGCGACGAGTTCCGCGAGGCGCTCTCTTCTACGGCTGTCCAGCTCGGCGAAGACGTCGTCGAGGACCAGCACCGGTTCGTTGCCCTCGGCCCTCAGGAGGTCGTACGAGGCCAGGCGCAGCGCCAGCGCGTACGACCAGGACTCGCCGTGGGACGCGTATCCCTTGGCGGGCAGCTGACCGAGTTTGAGAACCAAATCGTCCCGATGGGGTCCCACCAGGGTCACGCCCCGTTCGATCTCCTGTTTGCGGACCTCGGCGAGCGCCGCCATCAGCTGCTCGTACAGATCGTCGCGTATGTGTGCCTCGCCGGGTGCGGACGACTTGTACTCCAGGGCGACGGGTCCGCCGCCGGGGGCCAGCTGCTCGTACGCCTTGTCGGCCAGCGGCTGGACGGCGGCGACCAGGTCGAGCCGCTGGGCGAGCAGCTCGGCGCCCACCCGGGCGAGGTGCTGGTCCCACACGTCGAGCGTGGAGAGGTCCATGGTGCGGCCGCCGTGCCGGCGGGCCATCGCGGCCGTCTTGAGGAGGGTGTTGCGCTGCTTGAGGACCCGTTCGTAGTCGGAGCGGACACCCGCCATGCGCGGAAAGCGGGCGGTGATCAACTCGTCGAGGAATCGGCGCCGCTCGCCCGGGTCGCCCTTGACCAGTGCGAGGTCCTCGGGCGCGAACAGCACGGTCCGCACGATGCCGAGGACGTCACGAGGTCTGACCTGCGAGGACCTGTTGATGCGGGCGCGGTTGGCCTTGCCGGGGTTCAGCTCCAGCTCAACCAGCTGATCGCGCTCGCCCTGGCGGACATTGGCCCGGATGATCGCCCGGTCGGCGCCCATGCGCACCAGCGGCGCGTCGGAGGAGACGCGGTGGCTGCCGAGGGTCGCGAGATAGCCGACCGCCTCGACGAGGTTCGTCTTGCCCTGTCCGTTGGGGCCCACGAACGCGGTGACGCCCGGGTCGAGCGGGACCTCGACCCGGGTGTACGAGCGGAAGTCGGCCAGCGACAGATGCGTGACGTGCATGGTCGTTCGCCGACCTCCCCCAGGGTTGTGGATCCGCGGCCTCACAGCCTGTGGATCTGTGGATCACTTCGTCTCGACCGCGTGGCCGCCGAACTGGTTGCGCAGCGCCGCGACCATCTTCATCTGCGGCGAGTCCTCCTGCCGCGAGGCGAACCGCGCGAACAGCGAAGCGGTGATCGCGGGCAGCGGCACCGCGTGGTCGATGGCGGCTTCCACCGTCCAACGGCCCTCACCGGAGTCCTGTGCGTAACCGCGCAGCTTCTCCAGGTGCTCGTCCTCGTCCAGGGCGTTCACCGCCAGGTCCAGCAGCCAGGAACGGATGACCGTGCCCTGCTGCCAGGAGCGGAAGACCTCGCGTACGTCGGTGACGGAGTGGACCTTCTCCAGGAGCTCCCAGCCCTCGGCGTAGGCCTGCATCATGGCGTACTCGATGCCGTTGTGGACCATCTTGGAGAAGTGGCCGGCGCCGACCTTGCCGGCGTGCACCGCGCCGAAGTCGCCCGCCGGCTTGAGGGCGTCGAAGATCGGCTGCACCTTCACGATGTTCTCGGCATCGCCGCCGTACATCAGCGCATAGCCGTTCTCCAGGCCCCAGACGCCGCCGGAGACGCCGCAGTCGACGAATCCGATGCCCTTGGCGGCCAGCTCCTCGGCGTGCTTCTCGTCGTCCGTCCAGCGCGAGTTCCCGCCGTCCACGACGATGTCGCCGGGCTCCAGGAGCTTGCCGAGCTCGTCGACCGTGGACTGTGTGGCGGCACCGGCCGGAACCATCACCCACACCACGCGCGGGCCCTTGAGCTTGCCCACAAGCTCTTCCAGGCTGTGGACATCGGCGAGGTCCGGGTTGCGGTCGTATCCGATGACGGTGTGGCCTGCGCGGCGGATCCGCTCGCGCATGTTGCCGCCCATCTTGCCGAGGCCGACGAGACCGAGCTCCATCAGTTGTTCCTTAGGTTTGCGACGTGGCGTGAGGGCACTTTCGTACCTGTGTCTGAGCCTAAACCCGGACTCTCACGCACACCTGTGGGCATAGCCGCTCAGGCGTACGCCCCACCTGCGGATGCGTCCGCCGGACGGATCGGGCCGATCAGACCGACCGTCCGGCGGGCTCACATCGCTCAGCCACTCATCAGCCGCTCAGACGCACAGGCATGATCAGGTACTTGTAGGCCTCGTCCGCCTCGGCGTCCACGGCGGGCCTGCCGCTCAGCAGCGCGGGCTTCGTGGACGTCGTGAAGGAGAGCTGCGCCACCGGCGAGTCGATGGCGCTCAGGCCGTCGAGCAGGAACGTCGGGTTGAAGGCGATCGAGACGTCGTCGCCCTCCAACTGTGCGTCGACCCGCTCCACAGCCTGTGCGTCGTCGCTGGAGCCGGCCTCCAGGATCAGCACGCCCTGCTCGAAGCTCAGCCGCACCGGAGTGTTTCGCTCGGCCACCAGAGCCACACGCTTGACCGCCTCTACGAACGGGGCCGTCTCGATCACTGCGATGGAGTTGAACTCCGTCGGGAACAGCGAGCGGTACTTCGGGAGGTCGCCCTCCAGCAGGCGGGTGGTCGTACGCCGGCCCGCGCCCTCGAAGCCGATCAGGCCCTCGCCGGCGCCCGAGCCGGACAGCGCCAGGATGACGCTGTCGCCGCTCGTGAGCGCCTTGGCGGTGTCCAGGAGCGTCTTGGCGGGCACCAGGGCGACCGCGGACGCATCGGGGTTCTCCGGCTTCCACAGGAACTCGCGGACCGCGAAGCGGTAGCGGTCGGTGGAGGCCAGGGTGACCGTGTCGCCCTCGATCTCGATGCGGACACCGGTGAGCACGGGGAGCGTGTCGTCACGGCCGGCCGCGATGGCCACCTGGGCGGCCGCCGAGGCGAAGACCTCACCGGGGACGGTGCCGGTCGCCGACGGCATCTGCGGCAGCGCCGGGTACTCCTCCACAGGCAGGGTGTGGAGTGTGAATCGGGAGGAGCCGCAGACCACCGTCGCCCGTACACCGTCTGTGGAAATCTCCACCGGCCGGTTGGGCAGGGCGCGGCAGATGTCCGCGAGCAGACGGCCCGAGACGAGGACCGTGCCCTCCTCCTCGATCTCCGCGTCCACGGAGACCCGCGCCGAGACCTCGTAGTCGAAGCTGGAGAGGCTCAGGGCGCCCTCCTCGGCCTTCAGAAGGAGGCCGGCGAGTACAGGCGCCGGCGGACGGGCCGGGAGGCTGCGTGCCGCCCAGGCCACTGCCTCCGCGAGTACGTCGCGTTCCACCCGGATCTTCACCGTTGCCGCCTCCGTCTGTTGCCGGCGCTCTCGCCCTGCTGGCCTTCGTCGTCTGACTCGGTGTCGTTCGGTCCTGTGAGGGGAAGGACACCGGGGACCAGTCTGACGCACCGCACTGACAGTCGGTGCCCCTCGGGGTCAAGTCGTGCCGAGCGGCACCGGAGGCTCCGAGAGCGAGTTGTGCACAGCCCCGTCTTCGAATCGATTCCCAGGCTCTCTCTAGTTGGTCTTAGTAGTAGGCCCTGTGGAAACCGTGGACAACCGCGTTTTCGCAGCTCAGCGGGGATTTTTTGTCCACTGACCCTGTGGGCGGAGGCGGTGGACAACCGGGGGTCTCTGTGGACGACGAAAAGTTCTGCACACTCGATGCACAGCCTTGGGCCACTTCTCCCCAGATCCGTCCCCAGCTTTACCCACGTTCCCCACAGCCCAATCCGGCACCTCGGTGTGACGCCTTTCACTCGACTCGGTGATCGGGCGCGTCGCGTTGCCGAACAGTGGACAGGGGTGTGGAGAAGCTGGGGATCACTGGGGACAACCGGCTCCAGCCTGTGGGCCATCGGTGGACAACTTCGTGCACACCCTGTGGATCTTTTCTTTGTCCACAGTCTGTGGAGAGTCTTCGTCCACGAATCCACAGGGGGGTGACCTGGTCCGATGGTCCTTCAACAGTGCCCCCTGTGGACACGATCGGGACAACTTCCCGGTCCCCAGGGTGTGGACGCCAGAAAGTCACCGAATCTGTGGAGAGTGGCCGTAACCCGGCCCGTATTCGAACAGCTGATGTCGTTTCGGTAGCGGTGAAAAGAGGGGCCACGGCCTCGGGACGGGCCCCAGACGCTCCCGCAGCCCCCTCGGGACGGGTGCCGGAGGCTCTTGGGGCGGCTGTCAGAACCTCTCGGCAGGCGTGTGCGCGACCTCTCGGCACGCGTGTGCGCGTCTGGGAACGGCGCCTGAGAACCGCGTCTGGGAACGGCGAAAGGCGCCCTCAGGAGCGTGTCCCGGGGCGCCCTTCAGCGGTGTGTCGTGGTCTCCGTCAGCCGTTCTTGATGCGGTTGGTGAGCTCGGTGACCTGGTTGTAGATGGAGCGTCGCTCGGCCATCAGCGCACGGATCTTGCGGTCCGCGTGCATGACGGTCGTGTGGTCGCGGCCGCCGAACTGTGCGCCGATCTTCGGCAGTGAGAGATCGGTGAGTTCGCGGCACAGGTACATGGCGATCTGCCGGGCCGTCACCAGGACACGGCTGCGCGAGGACCCGCACAGGTCGTCCACCGTGAGACCGAAGTAGTCGGCGGTGGCCGCCATGATCGCGGTCGCGGTGATCTCCGGGGCGGAGTCCTCGCCGCCCGGGATCAGGTCCTTGAGGACGATCTCGGTGAGACCGAGATCCACCGGCTGCCGGTTGAGCGACGCGAACGCCGTCACCCGGATCAGCGCGCCCTCCAGCTCGCGGATGTTGCGCGAGATCCGGGACGCGATGAACTCCAGCACCTCCGGCGGGGCGTTGAGCTGCTCCTGCACCGCCTTCTTACGAAGGATGGCGATACGCGTCTCCAGCTCGGGCGGCTGGACGTCCGTGATCAGACCCCACTCGAAACGGTTCCGCAGCCGGTCCTCCAGGGTCACCAGCTGCTTGGGCGGCCGGTCGCTGGAGAGCACGATCTGCTTGTTCGCGTTGTGGAGCGTGTTGAACGTGTGGAAGAACTCCTCCTGCGTCGACTCCTTGTCCGCGAGGAACTGGATGTCGTCGACCAGCAGGATGTCCATCTCGCGGTACCGCTTGCGGAAGCTGTCGCCCTTGCCGTCGCGGATGGAGTTGATGAACTCGTTGGTGAACTCCTCGGAGCTCACGTACCGCACACGCGTGCCCGGGTAGAGGCTGCGAGCGTAGTGCCCGATCGCGTGCAGCAGGTGCGTCTTGCCCAGACCCGACTCCCCGTAGATGAAGAGGGGGTTGTACGCCTTCGCCGGCGCCTCGGCCACGGCGACCGCGGCGGCGTGCGCGAAGCGGTTCGAGGCACCGATGACGAAGGTGTCGAAGAGGTACTTCGGGTTGAGGCGTGCGGTGGGCTCGCCCGGACCGGACGCCGGCGCGGGTTTCGCGCCCAGTGGGCCGGGTGCGCCGCCGGAGGACGGCAGCGAGGGGCCGCCGCGGTGCAGCGGAGCACCACCCGAGGACGGCTCCTGGAGGTCACGGCGGTCGGGGCGCTGGTCGTAGTCGGAACGCGGCTGGTCGTAGTCCTGGCGCTGCTGCTCGTAGGGCGGGCGGTCCATCGACTGCGGCCGGTAGTCCTGCGAGGGCGAGGCGTACGGGTCGCGCTCCGGGAAGCCGAGGCGCTGCTGCTGCCAGCCGTAGTCGTCCTGGGCGTGCCGCGGCCAGGCACCGGGCTCGGGGCGCTGGTAGTCCGGGTAGGCAGGGCGGGCGGTCGGGAGATGGTCGCCGCGGGACGGGGGCAGCTGGTCCGGGCGGCCGGACGGCAGCTGGTCGCCCGGGGCTCCCGGCAGCTGGTCGGAGCGGCCGCCCCGGTGGTCGCCCCGGCGGTCGTCGGCGCGGTGGCGGCCGTACCCCTCGTATCCCTCGCGGCGCTGTGCGTCGTAGGTGTTGCGTTCTTCGCGGCCCGGGGAGCCGTAGCCGTTGCGTTCTTCGCGGCCCTGGGCGTCGTAGCCGTGACGCTCGTCACGACCCTGGCCGCCGTAGGCGTTCCGCTCTTCGCCGCCCTGGCCGTCGTACGCGTCACGGCCCTGGCCCGAGCCGGAGGGCAGCTCGGGCTCCTCGTACCGGGGCTGAGGGGCGGGCGGCGCCGGAGACTGGGGTTCCCCGGCCGAGTCGTCGACGGTGATCGCGATACGGATCGGTCGGCCGCACTCGCGGCTCAGCGTGTCGCTGACGATCGGCGCGAGACGGCCTTCCAGCACGCCCTTCGCGAATTCGTTCGGAACCGCGAGCAGAGCGGTGTCCGCGACCAGCGCCAGGGGCTGGCAGCGCTTGATCCAGTGCTCGTCCTTCGCCTCGACCCCCTGCCCACGGCCCTCACCGAGGAGCTGTTCCAGTACTCGTGGCCACACTGCGGCAAGATCGGCAGGTACATCAGCCACAGGGCACGCTCTCTCACGGGTCCCACGAACGTGTGGTTCTGGGAACAGGTTGGGAAGTCAGTCGGGTGGGGCGGTGGGAACAAATCCGCTGGGGCGGTGGGAAGGGAACGAATCGGAGTTCAGCCACGGTAGTCAGGGCAACCGCTGCGGTTCAAGTTGTTGTCCCCAGCCTGTGGATAGTGTCTCTCGGCAAGAGCCGGTTTGACCGGATGGCGTAGCCGCGCGTACCGTGACCAGGTCGAGTTGTCGATGGCTGCTGCCGCCTGCCTCCGATGGGCACAGGTCACGTCGAGTGATCGGGAAGCGGTGCACTCGGGCGTAATTACGAGCTACCTCGTGGGCGCACGGTGACAGCCAAGGCGGCACCCCGCCACCACCGATTCTTTCTGGAGCCCCCGAGTGAGCAAGCGCACCTTCCAGCCGAACAACCGTCGTCGCGCCAAGACCCACGGCTTCCGCCTGCGGATGCGTACCCGTGCCGGCCGCGCGATTCTCGCGAACCGCCGTGGCAAGGGTCGCGCCAGCCTGTCCGCCTGATAACAACAGGTCATGATGTCGTGCTGCCTACCGAGCATCGGCTGAGGCGGCGCGAGGACTTCGCGACCGCGGTACGTCGAGGACGCCGGGCCGGACGCCCGCTCCTCGTCGTCCATCTTCGTAGCGGTGCAACGGACCCGCACGCGCCTGGGGAGAGCGCTCCCCCGACGCGTGCGGGTTTCGTCGTGAGCAAGGCCGTGGGTGGAGCGGTTGTCCGCAACAAGGTGAAGCGCAGACTTCGCCATCTGATGCGAGACCGAGTCGTCCAGTTGCCCCCCGGTAGCCTGGTAGTCGTACGAGCGCTGCCCGGTGCGGGCGACGCCGACCATGAACAGCTGGCCCGAGACCTGGATGCCGCCCTTCAGCGGCTGCTGGGAGGGGGCGCGCGATGAAGTACCCGCTGCTGGCTCTTATCAAGCTGTACCAGTGGACGATCAGCCCGTTGCTCGGGCCGGTGTGCAAGTACTACCCGTCGTGCTCCCACTACGGCTACCAGGCCATCGACCGGCACGGTGCGATCAAGGGAACGGCACTCACCGCCTGGCGCATCCTCCGGTGCAATCCGTGGTCGCTGGGCGGTGTGGACCATGTTCCGCCGCGCAAGCGTCCGCGGTGGCACGAAATGCTGCGCAACGCCTGGCGCGCACGCAAGGGCGGGAACTCCGCCGCCGAACCGGCCATTGAGGGTCATGGAATGTCCGACCATCCCTCGAGCCCGGCCGCCGAGACCCCGTCCCATGCTCAAGGAGCCTGATTAGTGGACACGATTGCCAGTCTTTTCAGCTTCATCACGACACCCGTTTCCTGGGTCATCGTCCAGTTCCACTCTGTATACGGGAAGATCTTCGGTCCCGATACGGGCTGGGCCTGGGGCCTGTCCATCGTGTCCCTGGTGATCCTGATCCGTATCTGCCTGATCCCGCTCTTCGTGAAGCAGATCAAGGCCACTCGGGCCATGCAGACCCTGCAGCCCGAGATGAAGAAGATCCAGGAGCGCTACAAGAACGACAAGCCGCGCCAGTCCGAAGAGATGATGAAGCTGTACAAGGAGTCGGGTACCAACCCGCTCTCCTCGTGCCTTCCCATCCTGGCGCAGTCCCCGTTCTTCTTCGCCCTGTACCACGTGCTCAACGGCATCGCGACGGGCTCGACGATCGGCGTCATCAACGACTCGCTGCTGGCCAGCGCGCGTAAGGCGCACATCGTCGGTGCCCCGCTCGCCGCGAAGTTCACGGACGGCAGCAGCAAGGTCGAGGCACTCGGTGCCACGCTGACCGATGTCCGGGTCGTCACCGCGATCATGATCGTGATGATGTCGGCGTCGCAGTTCTACACGCAGCGCCAGTTGATGACGAAGAACGTCGACACCACGGTGAAGACGCCGTTCATGCAGCAGCAGAAGATGCTGATGTACGTCTTCCCGGTCATGTTCGCCATCTTCGGCATCAACTTTCCGGTCGGTGTCCTCGTCTACTGGCTGACCACCAACGTGTGGACCATGGGCCAGCAGATGTACGTCATCCGCAACAACCCGACCCCGGGTTCCAAGGCTCAGGCTGCGTACCTCGAGCGCCTGCAGAAGCACGTCACGCACCACGAGAAGACGCGTAGCCGTGGCGAGAAGGCCATCGTCAAGGCGATCGTCGCCAAGGGCCGCGACCGCAACGAGTTCGAGCGCAAGTTCATCAACAGCCTGACCAAGGTGGGCCTGGTGGCCCAGGCCGACGGCACTGTGGTGAAGGGTCAGGCCGAGACGGTTGTCGAGGCAGAGGACGGCACCACGACCACCACCGGCGGCGCTCCCAAGCGTCAGCAGCCGAAGCGCCAGTCCAAGTCCCAGCGTCAGTCGGGCACGGCGGCCGGTGGGGCGAAGGCGGCGGGTGAGCCCGAGCCGAAGACCTCGCTGACCAAGTCCGACGAGCCCCAGGACGCCAAGCCCGCCGCCAAGCCGGCAGGCGGCGGCAACAAGCCGGGCGCCGGTACCCGCAGCAAAGCCCAGTCCGGACAGCGCAAGGGTCCGCAGCGGCCCAAGTCCCCGTCCAAGAAGTAAGAAGGAGTCCATCCCGTGACGGAAGGCACCACCTCCGCCGCCGCTGAGGGCGACACCCTGACCCGCCTTGAGCAGGAAGGCGAGATCGCGGCGGACTACCTCGAGGGTCTGCTGGACATCGCCGATCTCGACGGCGACATCGACATGGACGTCGAGGCCGACCGCGCCGCTGTCTCGATCATCAGTGACGCCAGCAGCCGTGACCTGCAGAAGCTGGTCGGTCGCGATGGCGAGGTGCTTGAGGCCCTCCAGGAGCTCACGCGCCTGGCCGTTCACCGGGAGACCGGGGACCGCAGCCGGCTGATGCTGGACATCGCGGGCTACCGCGCCAAGAAGCGCGAGGAGCTCTCTGAGCTGGGCGCCAAGGCCGCGGCCGAGGTGAAGAGCTCCGGTGAGCCGGTGAAGATGAAGCCGATGACGCCCTTCGAGCGCAAGGTCGTCCACGACGCGGTCAAGGCCGCGGGTCTGCGCAGCGAGTCCGAGGGCGAGGAGCCGCAGCGCTTCGTCGTCGTGCTCCCCGCCTGATCGGTACGTACGTTTTCTCCGGCCCCGTCTGTTGAGCAGGCGGGGCCGAAGTTTGTCAGCCTGATAATCCCTGATACTCCTGGTGGTCAGCGCTCACTGCGCTTATGCGGTACGGAAGGACGGTCCCCGTGACGGAGGCAGCGGAGCTTCCCCCTGCGCCCGAGCAGGCGCGTGAGGTGTTCGGCGATCGCTTCGCGGACGCGGTCCGGTACGCGGAGCTGCTGGCCGAGGCGGGAGTGCAGCGCGGGCTGATCGGCCCCCGTGAAGTGCCGCGACTGTGGGAGAGGCACCTGCTGAACTGCGCGGTGCTCTCCGAGGTTGTACCCGAGGGCGTGACCGTGTGCGACGTGGGCTCCGGCGCCGGACTGCCCGGTATCCCGCTGGCCCTCGTCCGGGAAGACCTCAAGATCACTCTGCTGGAGCCGTTGCTGCGACGGACCAACTTCCTCGCGGAGGTCGTCGAACTCCTCGGCCTCGACCATGTGACGGTCATACGCGGCCGTGCCGAGGAAGTCATGGGCAAGCTGCCCGCGGTCCACGTGGTGACGGCCCGAGCCGTTGCTCCGCTGGACCGGTTGGCGGCGTGGGGCATCCCGCTTCTTCGCCCGTACGGCGAGATGCTCGCTCTCAAGGGCGACACGGCGGAGGAGGAGCTGAAGAGCGCTGCCACGGCCCTCGGCAAGCTCGGAGCCGTGGAGACCTCCGTCCTGCACGTCGGTGAGGGCATCGTGGACCCTCTGGCGACCGTGGTGCGGGTCGAGGTCGGGGAGAGCCCGGGAGGGGTGCGCTTTGCGGCGAAGCGGGCCAAGGCGGCCAGGACAGGGCGTACACGACGCCGCCGATGAGCTCTGGGGCCCCTGCGGGACTTGCTCCTCAGGGGCTCACAAGTAACCTTCAGCTCTCGGCTCCATTGAGTGGAGCCGAGAGTTTTTCTGTACGAGCCGGTGTGCGGGACGGCATGCGACACGGCATGCGTGACAAAGAGTTCTTTGTCACTCCCGCTGATCCGTCCTGACGAAGAGCCGTACGCCACACAAGCTGCCAAACCCATGCATCTCGGAGTGTCGCCCCGTGATGGCCTCGGTCGCTATGCATCGTGTTTCACGTGAAACGTCGCTCACTGCTACACGGCATCATCAGTCGCGGCCGGGCCGCGGCCGAACCCCGCGACCGGAAGCCTCTCGGTTCACTCCGAGAGGGTGCGGAGTTGTCCACAGAGGTGGATTTCTCCACAGAACCACGGGCCTCGCTGGTTCACGACCCCGAAGACATGGGAGGCTCTGTTCATTGCGAGCCTGAAGTCGAGGAGAGTGAATCCTTGCGGTCCGACGCCAACATCGCGGGACCGATGACCGATCCGGTCCCCGGTCCCCGAACCGAGTCGATGGGGGAGGATGTTTCACGTGAAACACCGCCCCCGATGGACGACACTCCCATCGGTCGTGCTGCCCAATTGGCGGTCGAGGCGCTAGGTCGCGCCGGTGAAGGCCTTCCACGGCCCGAGCAGACCCGCGTCATGGTGGTCGCCAATCAGAAGGGTGGGGTGGGAAAGACCACGACCACGGTCAACCTTGCTGCCTCACTCGCCCTGCACGGCGGCCGTGTCCTGGTGATCGACCTCGATCCTCAGGGCAATGCCTCCACCGCTCTGGGCATCGATCATCACGCCGAAGTTCCTTCCATCTACGACGTGCTGATCGACAGCAAGCCGCTCTCCGAGGTCGTTCAGCCGGTCCCTGACGTCGAGGGTCTCTTCTGCGCACCTGCCACGATCGATCTCGCCGGTGCGGAGATCGAGCTGGTGTCTCTGGTGGCGCGGGAGAGCCGCCTGGAGCGAGCGATCCAGGCATACGAGCAGCCGCTGGACTACATCCTCATCGACTGTCCGCCATCGCTCGGCCTCCTGACGGTCAACGCCCTGGTCGCCGGTGCGGAGGTCCTCATCCCTATCCAGTGCGAGTACTACGCGCTGGAAGGCCTGGGCCAGCTCCTGCGTAACGTCGATCTGGTACGGGGGCACCTCAACCCCAATCTCCATGTCTCGACGATCCTGCTCACCATGTACGACGGCCGGACGCGTCTCGCGTCCCAGGTCGCGGACGAGGTGCGCAGCCACTTCGGCGACGAGGTGCTGCGGACGAGCATTCCTCGCTCGGTCCGTATCTCAGAGGCACCGAGCTACGGGCAGACGGTGCTGACCTACGATCCGGGGTCAAGCGGTGCCCTCTCGTATCTTGAGGCCGCACGAGAGATCGCCCTCCGAGGAGTCGGTGTGGCGTACGACGCGCAGAACGCTCATATGGGCGTACAGAACAGTCAGAACATGGTGGAGGGGATCCAGTGAGTGAGCGACGACGAGGGCTGGGACGGGGCCTCGGCGCACTGATCCCCGCGGCTCCGACAGAGAAGACGGTTCCCGCGCCGGCGAGTGGAATCTCCGGCTCGCCGACGGCCGGACCCGTGCTTACTGCGGAGCGCGGGGTGGCGGCGGCGAAGGTGACCACGCTGCCGCCTGTTTCACATGAAACAGAGGAGCCGTCGGCGGGCGGAGGAGTTCCGGAGATGCCTCCTGCGCCGGTCGGTGCGCACTTTGCCGAGCTGCCCCTCGACTTCATCACCCCCAACCCGCGTCAGCCCCGTGAGGTGTTCGACGAGGATGCTCTTGCCGAGCTTGTCACCTCCATCAAGGAGGTCGGCCTGCTCCAGCCGGTCGTCGTACGGCAGGTGGGTCCGACGCGCTACGAGCTCATCATGGGCGAGCGGCGGTTCAGGGCCTGCCGTGAGGCGGGGCTTGAGGCCATTCCTGCGATCGTGCGGGCTACGGAGGACGAGAAGCTTCTCCTGGACGCGCTGCTGGAGAACCTGCACCGTGCTCAGCTGAACCCGTTGGAAGAAGCGGCCGCCTACGACCAGCTGCTCCAGGACTTCAACTGCACGCACGATCAGCTGGCGGACCGCATCGGCCGGTCGCGCCCACAGGTCTCCAACACCCTGCGTCTGCTGAAGCTCTCGCCGGCGGTCCAGCGTCGCGTGGCCGCCGGAGTTCTCTCCGCGGGGCATGCCCGGGCCCTCCTGTCCGTTGCGGACTCCGAGGAGCAGGATCGGCTGGCGCACCGCATCGTGGCCGAGGGGCTGTCCGTGCGGGCCGTCGAGGAGATCGTCACCTTGATGGGATCGCGCCCGCAGACCGCTCCGCGGTCCAAGGGGCCGCGAGCCGGCACCCGGCTTTCCCCGGCGCTGAGTGACCTTGCCAGCCGTCTTTCCGACCGCTTCGAGACCAGGGTGAAGGTCGACCTGGGGCAGAAGAAGGGCAAGATCACCGTCGAGTTCGCTTCGATGGACGACCTTGAGCGGATCCTCAGCTCCCTCGCCCCGGGCGAGGGAGGGGTCCTGCAGAGGAGTCTCCTGGACGACGACTCCGAAGACACGGAGGACTGAGCCGCCCCAGACGGCACGGTCTCCGAGCGGCGACCACGAGCGGGCCGTGTCCGGTGTGTACCGGAACACGGCCCGCTCTTTGCTTTCAGGCGGTATCGATGGAATCGCATCGTGGATACGATGCGATCGGGTATGGCGCATCCACCTGGCGGCACCTTCATTGGGGAGGCGGGGGCCATGCAAACCGTGAGCCGTACCGGACTGGTGACCGCGGGTCTGGGGCTGGGGGCGGTCGGCGGGTTCGTCGGCAGCCTGCTCAGGGAGCGAAGCGCTCTGACAGCCGCCCGCGACGCTGCGGGCGAAGGAAGCGAGGAACATCCTTCATGGGGCGTCGGCTCGTACCGCTCACGCTGGACAACCTTCCGGACCTTCCCCAGCGTTGTCGCGCGTGTGTCTTCTGGGAACTGGACCCAGTCAGCGGGGAAGCCGCGGTAAAAGCGGGGACCCCCGAACTGGAGAAGGAGGCGTGGATCTCCGCTGTCCTGCTGGAGTGGGGATCCTGCGGCCGCGTGGTCTACGTGGACGACGTGCCGGTGGGCTTTGTGCTGTACGCACCCCCTGCCTATGTCCCCCGTGCCACGGCGTTTCCCACCAGCCCGGTCTCGCCGGATGCCGTCCAGCTGATGACCGCCTTCATCATGCCGGGCTATCAGGGACAGGGACTCGGCCGAGTGATGGTGCAGACGGTGGCCAAGGATCTGCTGCGCAGAGGCTTCAAGGCGATCGAGGCCTTTGGGGACGCGCGGTGGAGGGAACCGGCCTGTGTGCTGCCCGCGGATCATCTCCTGGCGGTGGGCTTCAAGACGGTGCGTCCGCATCCCACGTACCCCCGCCTGAGGCTGGAGCTACGGACGACGCTCTCCTGGAAGGAAGACGTGGAGCTGGCGCTGGATCGCCTCCTGGGCGCGGTACAGAAGGAACCAGCGCTGCGTCCCCTGTAGGCGAGGCGAAAGGACTGTAAAGCGAATGGGCCAACCCGTGTGGGTTGGCCCATTCGTGTTTCACGTGAAACATCGCCGCCGTTGTGGGGCGCGGATGTCGATCAGGCGGTCTTCTCGACGCTGTCGCTGATGAAGTCCTCCAGATCGCGGATGATCGCGGCCTTCGGCTTGGCACCGACGATGGTCTTGGCGACCTCGCCACCCTGGTAGACGTTCAGGGTCGGAATGGACATGACGCCGTACTTGGCGGCTGTACCCGGGTTCTCGTCGATGTTGAGCTTGACGATCTCGATCTGGTCGCCGTACTCGGCGGCGATCGCTTCGAGGGACGGCGCGATCTGGCGGCACGGACCGCACCAGGCGGCCCAGAAGTCCACCAGGACGGGCTTGTCGCTCTTGAGGACGTCCTGCTCGAAGGAATCGTCGGTCACATGCTTCAGGGTGCCGGCCACGGCGGGCTCCTTAACTGGTTGGTGCGGTGGGGCGGACGGGGGTCAGACGGTGGCAGCCGCGGCGGTCTCGCTGTCCGCAAGGGCAGCGAGGTAGCGCTCGGCGTCGAGGGCGGCGGAGCAGCCGGTGCCGGCCGCGGTGATCGCCTGGCGGTACGTGTGGTCGACGACGTCACCGGCGCCGAAGACACCGGTCAGGTTCGTCCGGGTCGAGGGCGCCTCGACCTTGAGGTAGCCCTCGTCGTCCAGGTCGAGCTGGCCCTTGAAGAGCTCGGTGCGCGGGTCGTGACCGATCGCGATGAACAGACCGGTCACCGGCAGCTCGGAGATCTCGCCGGTCTTGAGGTTGCGCAGCTTCAGGCCGGAGAGCTTGGGGTCGCCGTCGATCTCGGCGACCTCGCTGTCCCAGACGAACTTGATCTTCGGGTCGGCGAAGGCGCGCTCCTGCATGGCCTTCGAGGCACGCAGGGTGTCGCGTCGGTGCACGATCGTCACGGACTTGGCGAACCGCGAGAGGAAGGTGGCCTCCTCCATCGCGGTGTCGCCACCACCGATCACAGCGATGTCCTGGTCCTTGAAGAAGAAGCCGTCACAGGTGGCGCACCACGAGACGCCGCGTCCGGAGAGGGCGTCCTCCCTGGGCAGGCCCAGCTTGCGGTGCTGCGAGCCTGTCGTGACGATGACGGCCTTGGCGCGGTGCACGGTGCCCGCGGTGTCCGTGACGGTCTTGATCTCACCCGACAGGTCGACGGCGACGACGTCGTCCGGGATCAGCTCAGCGCCGAAGCGTTCGGCCTGGGCCCGCATGTTGTCCATGAGCTCGGGGCCCATGATGCCGTCCTGGAAGCCGGGGAAGTTCTCCACCTCGGTGGTGTTCATCAGCGCGCCACCAGCGGTGACGGCGCCCTCGAACACCAGCGGCTTCAGCGACGCGCGAGCGGTGTAGAGCGCTGCCGTATAGCCGGCAGGCCCGGAGCCGATGATGATCACGTTACGAACGTCGCTCACGGCTTGATTCCTCGTCTCTGGAGACTGCTACGTACTACCGGTGGGAGCTTCTCTCAGAACTCTCACCCCACCCAACGGATCCTAAGGGGCTTGCATTCCCGGTGTCCCCGAGCGCACGGAGACAAGACACCGCACAGAGATGCCATGGGGTTACTGGGGAGGAGCCCGGTCGATGCCGACGCGTTCAGGAGCGGCTGTACGAGTGTGTCAGCAGAAGCTTGCCCGGGGACGCAGAGGACTGCTTCGTGCACGTTGCATCGACGATGTACGCCGTGACCTTCGTATTGTCGGAGGCGTCGGGCATCACGACGAGATAGGCACTCGTTCCCTTGTACGTGCCCTTCTTCGCGGCGAGGACAGCCGCGCTGCTTCCGGTCCCCTTCTGAATGCAGTCAGGGATCTGCACAGTGGGGGTGATCAAGGTGTCGACCCCCGCGGACCCGGTGCCCGCCTTGTGGGATTCGATTCCCCAGGGTTGCTTCGGGCTGGCGGAGCGAGTGCTCATGCTCTTGTTCTTCGCGAGGAGATCCGCGACCTGACTCCCCAGCTTCCCCTCGGAGAAGGTGGTCCCCTGCGTCGCGGTCTGGGGCCTTGTGCCGGAGCTGCCGTCGCCCAAGGACTGAACGAGGATCGCGCCCAGCCCCAGAGCCGCGGCCGTGAACACCGTGCCGAGAACGGCAACCCTGCGGCGGCCGCCGCGTCCCCGACGGGAACGGCCGGGGCCGGTGGCGGCGTGGGGATGTCCCGAGGGGCGGTTCAGAGGGGAAGCCGCGTTCGGCTCACCCGGCGAAACGGAGACCCCGGCGACCGATGTTTCACGTGAAACACTCGCGCGGTCGTCCTCGTCCCTGGACTCATGCCCGGGTGCCGTTGCGCTCAGGAGAGCTTCCGCGGCGAGGGCGGCATCGATGCGACCGGCCACATCGTCGGGCATACGCATCGGGCCCGGCAGATTGCCGAGCAGCCCCCGGATCTCCTCCAGGGAGTCGTACACGTCGGTACAGAGCACGCACACGTCAAGGTGCCGGCGTACGTCCGCAGTGCGGGAGGGCGGGAGCAGACCCTCGGTGAGGTCGGAGATCTCCGCGACATCCGGGTGCCCGGCCGTATCCGTCGTGGATGTCACGCTCGCCCACCTCCGCCCTTCACAGCAGCTGAATCGCTTGGCCCTGCATCATGTGGACCCGCGTCGTGCGGTCCCGCTGCCGGTGGGACGGATGTCCCCTGCGTCCGGTTCCTTCCGCCGCCCGACTTGTTGCCGCCCTCACCGCTTCCGTTCTCCGTACGGAGGTGGGTGAGCAGCGGGAGCAGTCTGGCTCTGCCACGTGCGCAGCGGCTTTTCACCGTGCCGACCGGCACGTCGAGGACGCGTGCCGCTTCCGCCACGGGGTAGCCCTGCATGTCCACCAGGATGAGGGCGGCGCGCTGGTCGGCCGGGAGGGTGCCCAGGGCCGTCAGCAGCTCGCGGTGCAGATCGTTGCGCTCGGCCGGAGCGGAGGCAGACTCGTGCGGTTCGAGAAGCTGTTCCAGGCGTTCGGTGTCATCGACGGGAGAGGTCCTCCGGGAGGCGGCCTTGCGGGCGCGATCCAGGCAGGCGTTCACCGTGATGCGGTGCAGCCAGGTCGTGACGGCGGACTGGCCGCGGAAGGTGTGGGCGGCCCGGTAGGCGGAGACCAGTGCGTCCTGGACGGCGTCAGCGGCCTCCTCGCGGTCTCCCAGCGTTCGCAGGGCCACCGCCCAGAGCCGGTCGCGGTGGCGCCGCACGAGCTCACCGAAGGCTTCCGGATCGCCTCCTACATGACGGGCGAGGAGGTCCTGATCGCTTGCATCGCCATACGCGGCTTCATCGGCCATCGGACCCCCTCCCCTTCGTCGACGAGCGTCAGCCGGTGAACTTCACGTCCGTGATGGCTTGCTTGTAGCCGGCGCCGCTGTACTGGTCACCGGACGCGTAGGGCATCGCCGTGATCCACAGCAGCACGTACTGACTCTTCGCCTTCTTGCTGACCGTGATCTTCGCGGTGCCGCCGGTCGTCGTGACGGTCCCGATCTTCGTCATCGAATCCACTGACGTAGAGGAACCCATCGAATCCGTCGCGTAGAGGGTGATCGTGGTGTGATCACCGGGGTACCGGAGCCCTATCGAAGCTGCCGAGACGGTCTGCTGCGAGCCGAGGTCGTAGACGATACCGACGCCGGGCTTGAAGGCCGGCTTCATCTCCGGACCGTCCACGAAGCTCTTGCTCCGCCAATAGGTCGAGCTGTCCCCGTCGTACGTCTTGCCCACGTCCCCGGGTGCCTGGGCGTCACCCTTCGCGACGTACTCCTGCGCACCCTTGATGGTGATCTGCTGGACCGGCTTGGCCTTGTCGGTGTTCTTGTCGTTGCCGTCCGTCGGCTGCGTCGGCTGGGTGTCGTCGGACTTGCTGCGCTCCATCAGCACGTCCGCGAGCTGCCAGCTACCGAGGCCCAGAGCAGCGATGAGCAGGGCCGACACGGCCCACTTGAGGGCCTTGCCGGTCCGGCTCTGCAACGGGGGCGGCGGGGCCGGTACGGACTGCGTGGCGCCCATGTGGGGCGCGGGGCGGCCGTAGCTGCCCTGCTGGTACGTCGTGCGCTGGTACTCCGGCGGGGCCGTGAACGCGGGCTCCGGCGGGCGGATGCGGGGCATCTCGGCGATCGCCTTCACCAGCTCCTCCGGTGTGGTGCACGGAGTCTCGTGGCGGGAGGCGGTCGCGCCGTCGTTGGCGAGCGCGCGCATGGCGAGCTCCGACAGGCCACGGTGGACGCCGGCCCGCACCTGGTCAGGCGCGATGAGGCCGACGCCCTTGGGCAGCCCCGACAGGCCGTAGGCGTCGTTGTCGTACGGCCAGCGCTGAGTGAGCGCGGCATACAACAGGGCGCCGATCGCTTCCGTGTCGGTGCGCTGCGGAGTCTCCGAGGTGATACCGCGCAGCGCGGCGTTCACGGCGAGTCCGCGGATGCGCCACTGGCCGGTCGACGTGCGCAGCACGGCGCTCGGCGTCAGCCGCAGATGCGCGAGACCCTCGCGGTGGGCGGCGGCCATGGCCTGGGAGACCTGGCTGACCATCTGGTAGGCCTCGTGGACCTCCAGCGGGCCCGAGGCCAGGAGCGTCGTCAGCTCCGTGGCGTCCGGCAGCCACTCGTGGACCACGTAGACGAGATCGTTCTCCTCGACCGCGTCCAGGACCTGGACGAAGCGGGGATCGCCCAGCAGGGCGGAGGAACGCGCAGCCGCCAGCACGGAGCGGGCCCGTGGATGGTCGGCGGGCAGCAGATGCACGCCGACGGCGCGGCGCAACTTCTCGTCCACCGCACGCCAACTGCTGAAACCGTCCAGACGGGTGACGCACTCCTCCAGGCGATAGCGCCTGGCGAGTTTGTGGCCGCTGTGCAGTTCGGGCGGTGAGGCCTTTCCGGGACTCTCGGTCCCGCCGCTCCCCTGTGCCTCTTCGCTGTTCGTCTCCCGCTCCCGGTCCTGGGCCACCCCGTCGGACGTGGACTGGCCCGCCTTGGCGGTCAGCGGCTCGTCACCGCTGTTGTCTGCCACGTCGACGGCAGCCGTGCTCCGTTCCGCCACCGTCGTTCCCGCCTCCCCATCCATTGCGCGCTGTCCGACGCAGAAACCAATTGTGCCCACAGTCCGACGCTATGCACGACACACAGCGACGGACGATGGTTGTGCGCGTACTCCCGCCTCAGCGCCCCAGGCGCCCGCGGACCATCCCGACCATTGAGTTGAGTTCTTCGATGCGCATCTTGCGCGCGGCAATGTAGAAGACGCCGAGCAGGGCGATGCCACCCGCGAGAAGGGCTGCGAGGGAGCCTCCCACTCCCTGTCCGAGGCTGTGGCCGATGCCGTAGCAGGCCGCACCGCTCAGCAGGGCCGCGGGCACCGAGGCGATGCCGAGACGGGCGTACGTCCGCAGGACGCGGGTTCCGTCCAGGTCGCCTCCCAGCCGCTTGCGCAGCCGGTTCCAGGCGACACCGACGCCGATCGCGTAGGCGAGGCCGTATGCGGCGGCCATGCCGACCACGGCCCAGCGGGCCGGCAGCGTGAAGTAGCAGAGTGCCGAGGCCCCGGCATTGACGGCGGCCACGATGACCGTGTTGTAGAACGGCGTCCGGGTGTCCTCGTAGGCGTAGAAGGCCCGCAGTACGACGTACTGCACGGAGTACGGGATCAGGCCGAGGCCGAAGGCCATCAGCATGAAGCCCATGTTCGTGGCTTCACTCGTCCCGGACGAGCCGAAGATCAGGGTGCACATCGGAATGCCGAGCGAGACGAACCCGAAGGCGACGGGCACGATGGCGACGGCCGTGGTGCGCAGCCCCTGGGAGATGTCGTCACGCACGGCACCGCCGTCGCCCTCGTGCGCCGAGCGAGCCAGTCGCGGCAGCAGGGCGGCCATCAGCGACACGGTGATGATCGCCTGCGGCAGGCCCCAGATCAGCTGGGCGTTGGCATAGGCCGCGAAGCCGGTGCCGTCGACGGGAGAGTCCTTGCCCGCGGCGGTGGACAGCTGGGACACCACGATCGCGCCCGCCTGGTTGGCGAGAACGAAGAGCACGGTCCACTTGGCGAGCATCGCCGCCTTGCCGAGGCCGTGGCCCTTCCAGTCGAAGCGCAGCCGCAGCCGGAATCCGGTCTCGCGCAGATACGGAATCATCGCGAGGGCCTGCACGACCAGGCCGAGCAGGACACCGATGCCGAGGAGGCGCTCGCCCTCCGGCGGGATGGTCGTGACCTTCATGCCGGAGTTCGCCGCGGACCCGTAGACCCAGATGAACGTGCCGAGCGTGAAGATGATGACGATGTTGTTGAGGACCGGGGTCCACATCATCGCGCCGAACTTGCCGCGCGCGTTGAGGATCTGGCCCATCACCACATGGATGCCCATGAAGAAGATCGAGGGCAGGAAGTACCGGACGAAGGTGATGCCGACCTGGTTGGCCGCCGGGTCGCTGGCGACCGGGTTCGACAGCAGCCGGATCAGGACCGGCGCGGCGAAGATGCCGAGCGCGGTGAGGGCGCCGAGAGCCACCATGACGACGGTGAGCAGCCGGTTGGCGTAGGCCTCGCCGCCGTCGTCGTCCTCCTTCATGGCGCGCACGAGCTGCGGCACGAAAACGGAGTTCAGGCCACCGCCGACGGTCAGGATGTAGATCATCGTCGGCAGCTGGTACGCGACCTGGAAGGTGTCGCCGAGGAGGCCGACGCCCAGCGCGGAGACGATCAACGCGGACCGGATGAAGCCGGTGAGCCGGGACACCAGCGTGCCCGCCGCCATCACGGCGCTCGACTTCAGCAGCCCCGACGCACGACCGCCGGACTTCTGCGCCGAGGGCGCGGGTTCGGGCGCGGGGGGCTGCGGGGCGGCCGGAGTCGCCTCAGGGGCCGGCGACGGTACGCCGGGTGCGCCGACGGGGGGACGGACGGTGGCCTGGCCCTGGTCGCGGAAGAGGTGGGCGAAGGCGTCGGGCTCGTGGTGCTGCTCGCCGGCCTGGGTGACGAGGTCGTCGACGCCGACGAACTGGGTCGTGCGCGCGTCCTCGCCGTAGGGCAGGTGCCGGGTCGGGCCCGCCGGCTCCGGGGGCGGTGTCTGGGCCCAGACGCGCGGGTCGGGAGCGTACTGAGGGGTGGCCGGCTGGGCGTAGAGCGGCGGCTGCTGTTGGTAGTACGTGCCCGGAGGCGGCGGGGGGTGCGCCGCTCGGTCGTAGAGCGCCTCGGTCACCGGGTCCTGCGCGGCGAGGTCCTGTGCCCGGTAGGGGTCCTGGGCGTAGGCGTCCTGGAAGTACATGTCCTGGTACTGCCCCTGCGGCAGCTGGCCGGGCTCGGGCGGCGGCCCCTCGGGGTAACCCTCCGGGTAGCCGGCGTTGCCCATGCCCTGTTCTGGGTAGCCCTCGGGGTAGCCCGAGCTGCCCGCGCCCTGGCCGCGGTCACCGTCGTACGGCGCGTTCATGGTTACCCCACCTCATCGTCCCCGGGCCCACCGGCCACGACATCGCTCAACGGTCCACTCTCTCACCCGTGCCGGACGGGTCGGTGCTTTCCGGAGCGGTGTCCGGTGTCGGGTCACTCGGGTGCTCCGGATCGTCTGCCCGGGGCTCCCGCGTGGACTCCCCTTCGGGACCGTCCTTGGAGCGCTCGCTGTCCTCAGTGTCTACGGTGCCTTCGGTGACCTTGTTCAGGCCCTCCACGGCCTCGGCGTCGTTGGTCTCGCCCTCGCCCTCGCCCTCGCCCTCGCCCTCGTTCCCGCCCTCGGCGTCGGGAGTCTCCTGCTCCTCCGCGGCCTGCCGGGCGGCCGCGCGCTTGCGCTGGGTGTACATCCGGAATCCGGCGAGTACGAGGAGCAGGACGCCGCCGCCGATGACCAGCATCACGGTGGGAGTGATCTCGGTGACCTTCACTTCGAAGGTGACGGGGGGACCGTACGCCCGGCCGTCGTCCGTGAACAACTGCGCGACGACCGTCACCGGACCGTTGGCCTTGGCCGAGGTGGTGAACTTCACCGACTGGCTGTGCTCACCGGCCACCTGGATCGGCTGCTCGGCATAGTCGTTGTTGCCGATCTTGAGGCGGGTGGGCTGCCGCGAGGTGAGGCGCAGCACCAGGTGGTCGACGCCCTGCACGAGGTTGTTCTGCACCGTCACGGGGATGGTGGCGCTGCGGCCCGAGAGTTTCGCGTCGGACTTGTCGATCAGCCTGACGAGACCGGTGAGGTCGTCGAGGTAGGTCTTCACGCCCTGGCGGAAGGTGTGCGCCTGGGTGGCTCGGCCGCGCCAGGACGTGGACATCCCCCGGTCTATGGCCCTGCCGAACGGGGTGACCACGCGGGATTTGTCGGTGAGGATGACCTTGAAACTGTCGAGCGTGCTCTGCGTGGTCTGGATCTGCTCGAAGGCCGACCGCGGCAGCTCCTGCTTGCGCAGCGAGGAGGGGTACGAGGACGCCGAGGGCACCTTCGTGGTGGCGCCCGGGTCCGGCTTGGCCTTGGCAGCCGCGGACAGGCCCTGGGTGTCCGACCAGGTCCCGTCCTGGAGGGCCTTCACCGCCGTCGCCATGCTCTGGGCCTGGCTCACGGAGGGCATGCGCTGCGGGGCGACGACGATGCTGCGCTGCTTGTTCGGCTCCTGCAGGTTGATCATCAGGCTCTGCGCGAGGAATTCCTGCACGGCGAGCGTGGAGTTTTCGGTCCTCGTCATGTCGCCCTCGAACGCCGTCGACAGCCGGGAGTCCGCGACCACCGCCGTCGTACCGCCCCCGATGGGGCGGGCCGCGCTGGGCGTGTAGGACAGTCCACCGGTCTCACGCAGGCTGTCGCTGCGGGCGATCACCTTGTCGGCGCCGGCGGAGGTGGCGACCTTGACGATGGAGGGATCGACGGCGCCCTCGGCGGGCCAGGCGAAGTCGGTGTTCGGCTGCACGTGGAGGATCGTGTCCACCGTGCTGGAGGCCACGTCCGTGGCGTCCTTGAGGTGGCTCAGGGAGCCGGTGACGTTCTTGCCGTTGTGCGCCAGCGACGCGAGGTCCGGGTCGGCGAAGGGGAGGGCGACGACTTCCTTGTCCGCGACCGTCTTCTCCAGCTTGTCCAGCCACTGCTTGGCGACGGCCTGGTTCTTGCCGGCCGTGGTGGTGTCGCCGTTCTGGATCTGATAGCTGCGCGTCATGGCGTCGACGGAGGCCAGCAGGTCCGGGTCGAGGACCCAGGTGACATCGAGATCGCTGCCCAGGGCCAGAAGCTGGTCCAGACGGCCGCCGGGGGAGATCTCCTTGGCCAGGTCGTCGTTCTGGAAGACGGGCGTCTGCTGGGCGTCCGAACCGGTCTCCGCCCTGAGGTGGACGGTCGAGATCAGCGGCCAGAGATATGTCGTCCGGGTCTTCGTGTCCGCCTCGTCGGGCTGCCAGGGCAGGAACGTCCGCTTGATGCCGAACACCTGGTCCCACGGCTCCGCGGAGGTCTGGCCCGTGAGGGAGACACCGAGCTGGTACACCCCGTCGGAGTCGAGGTTCAGCTCCTTGACGGGTACCGAGATGCTGAAGTGCTGGGAGACACCCGCGGCGAGCTTGGTGAACTTCTCGACGTACTTGCCACCGACCTCCAAGGGGTCGAGGCCGAACTGGAACCCCGTGCGCTTCTCCGCGTTGTCGATGGCGACCCGGCTCTGCAGGGTCGGCCCCACCCGCAGGCCCACGTGGGCGTCCGTGATCGTCTGCTTGCCCTTGTTGGTGACCGAGCCGGAGACCGTGATCGTGTCGCCGTCGGTGGGGGCGCTGGGGCTCAACGAGTCGAGGGAGACGTCGACCGTCCTGGACCCGGTGGCATCGGCCAACGAGGCCTGTGGTGCGGCGTGGGCGGCCGGGGAGGCGGGCAGCTGGAGCACGCCGGCCAGCAGAGGTGCCCCGGCGAGCAGTGTGCCGGTGCGCCTCAGCCACCGGCGGGCAGGTGAGGGACTCATCCCCTGGAAGTCTGCCGCCTCGGCCACGCGCTCGCCCGTCCCTCTTCGTCGTCAGTGGTCGTCGCAATGTGCGTCCACGCATGGTAACGATGCGCGCTGAGGGGAAGTGCCGCGGTCCACTCCACAAGATCGAGAGACTGGGCCGGCCGTCCCGTATGTGTACGTATTGATGCCTCTATAAAGGGACGCCCCGATCCTCCGTGACGGGACGTCGTCTGTGCACGTTTTATGGAGGCGCCCGGGGGCGCCTCGGCCACGTACCCTTTTCTGTTGTGCCGAACGCCAACGAAGACAACCCCAGTGCCCTGAGTCAGGTGCAGCACCGCGCGGTGAGTGAACTGCTGCGGGTGTCCCCTGTCGCCGACGACCTCGCCCGCCGTTTCCAGGAGGCAGGCTTCTCCCTCGCCCTGGTCGGCGGCTCGGTCCGGGACGCGCTCCTCGGTCGGCTCGGCAATGACCTGGACTTCACGACCGACGCCCGCCCCGAGGACGTACTGAAGATCGTGCGGCCCTGGGCGGACGCCGTCTGGGAGGTCGGGATCGCCTTCGGCACCGTTGGCGCACAGAAGGACGCCCGGGTGGGCGACGTACAGCAGTCCTTCCAGATCGAGATCACGACCTACCGGTCGGAGGCGTACGACCGGACCTCGCGCAAACCCGAGGTGTCCTACGGCGACTCGATCGAGGAAGATCTCGTGCGCCGGGATTTCACCGTGAATGCCATGGCCGTGGCACTGCCGGAGAAGGAGTTCATCGATCCGTACGGCGGCCTGGACGACCTGTCCGCTCGCGTGCTGCGCACACCGAGCACGCCCGAGGAGTCCTTCTCCGACGATCCGCTGCGCATGATGCGGGCCGCGCGGTTCGCCGCACAGCTCGACTTCGAGGTGGCTCCCGACGTCGTTGCCGCCATGACGGACATGGCCGGTCGTATCGAGATCGTCTCGGCGGAGCGGGTGCGGGACGAGCTGAACAAACTCATCGTCTCCGCGTACCCCCGCAAGGGTCTGACGCTGCTCGTCGACACCGGGCTCGCCGACCATGTGCTGCCGGAGCTTCCCGCGCTGCGTCTGGAACGGGATGAGCACCACCGCCACAAGGACGTCTACGACCACACACTGATCGTCCTGGAGCAGGCCATGGCGCTTGAGGAGGATGGTCCGGACCTGACGCTGCGGCTGGCCGCACTCCTGCATGACATCGGCAAGCCGAGGACGCGGCGCTTCGAGAAGGACGGGCGGGTCTCCTTCCACCACCACGAGATGGTGGGCGCCAAGATGACCAAGAAGCGGATGGCGGCGCTCAAGTATTCCAATGAGCTCGTGAAGGACGTCTCACGTCTGGTCGAGCTGCATCTGCGCTTTCACGGCTATGGCACCGGCGAGTGGACCGACTCCGCGGTCCGTCGCTATGTGCGTGACGGGGGCCCGCTGCTCGACCGTCTCCACAAGCTGACCCGCTCCGACTGCACCACTCGCAACAAGCGCAAGGCGGCCGCGCTCTCCCGTGCCTACGACGGTCTGGAGGAACGGATTGCCCAGCTCCAGGAGAAGGAGGAGCTCGACGCGATCCGCCCCGACCTCGACGGAAACCAGATCATGGAGATCCTCGGCATCGGCCCTGGGCCGGCGATCGGCCAGGCGTACAAGTTCCTGCTGGAGCTGAGGCTGGAGAACGGGCCGATGGAGCACGACGCGGCCGTGACGGCCCTCAAGGAGTGGTGGGCCGAGCAGGGCTGAGGTGTCGGGAACGGGGCCATGCGGAGTGATGTTTCACGTGAAACATCATTCCGGGGGTCTTCGTCGGGGAACGGCCAGGGGCGGTGTTTCACGTGAAACACCGCCCCTGGCCGTATGTCTGCCGTGCTGCTACTTGGCTTCCTTCAGGCACAGCACCACGTCGTGACCGCCGCCCGACTGGATGTACGAGATCGTCGCTTCCGTGACGTCCTTGCACTTGTTCTCGTCGCTGGAGCCGTCGAACTTCTGGACGACCTTGTACTGCGCATCACTGGAGGAGCAGTCGACCTCGTTGAGGTCGGCGTTGCTGTCCGTACCGTCGTTGTGCATACAGCTACCCACCGACGTGGTTTCCGCGTCGGTCTCGCTCGCGAACCAGCCCAGGCCGAACTTGAGGGCCAGGACGACTATGCCGACGATGACGGTCCCGATGATGCGGATCATCTTCTTGCGCCCGCGCCTGGCAGGTGCCGGCGGCGGAACGGGAGCGCCCTGGTCGGGGAACGGGGCGTACGGCGCCTGCTGGGGGACCCCCGGCTGGACGGGCTGCTGCCCCATGGGGGCGGTGGGCTGCTGGGCGTACGGATTCTGGCCCTGGGGCGGCGGCGGAACGGTCACTTGTGGGTCCCCCTCGGACGGAAAGAGCACGTGGCGTGAAATAAGACGCACGTAAGTTATCGGTCCCCAGTGACAACGCTGTGCCTCAGTGGGGGCTCTGTGGCACTGATGTGACACTTACTGAAGCTCAAAGCGGGCCATAGCGGCAGTAATCGCCGCGTAGATAACGGCAATTGTTATCACGAGCGGAACCGAGCGACCGTCAGGAGGCAGTATCAAGGCGGCCACTGCGGCCGCGCCGACGAACGCGATGTTGAACAGGACGTCGTAAACGGAGAAGATCCGGCCGCGATAGCCGTCGTCGACCGAGGACTGCACGATCGTGTCGGTAGCGATCTTCGCGCCCTGTGTGGTCAGGCCCAGAACGAAGGCGGCGGCCAGCATCGGTGCCTCGGCGAACGGCAGGCCGAGCGCGGGTTCCAGGACCGCGGCCGAACCGGCGCACGCGACGATCCAGCCGCCCGGGCGCAGCCGCCCCACCGCCCCGGGCGTCACCACGGCCGCGACGAAGAATCCCGCTCCCGAGACGCCCACGGCCAGGCCGAGCAGCGCGAGCCCGTCGTCGGAGTCGGACGCCCAGGCGTACCGGCAGAGCATCAGCACCATGACCGTCAGGGCGCCGTAGCAGAAGCGCATCAGCGTCATCGACAGCAGTGCCCAGGCCGCCTCCCGTCGTGCGGGTTCGGCGAGATGCCGGACGCCCGCCGCGAGACCGCCCGCGGTGCCGGCGAGCGTCGTCCGCAGGCTCGGCTGCACCGACTCCTGGTCGGGGCCGAGCAGCTCCGGGGAGATCCGCAGGGAGGCGAACGCGGCGCACAGATAGAGGGCAGCCCCGAGAAGGACGACCGCCGCATCGGAGTCCGAGCCGACCAGCCGTACGACGAACGCGAGACCGCCGCCCGCGGTCGCGGCGAGGGTCCCGGCGGTGGGCGACAGGGAGTTGGCCATCACCAGCCGGTGGGAGTCGACGACGCGTGGCAGGGCGGCGGAGAGGCCCGCGAGAACGAACCGGTTGACCGCGGTGACGCACAGCGCGGAGATGTAGAAGAGCCAGTCGGGGACATGGCTGAGCATCAGCACGGCCGTCACGCAGGCCAGCGCGGTCCGCAGCAGATTGCCGTACAGCAGGACCTGGCGACGCCGCCAGCGGTCCAGCAGGACGCCCGCGAAGGGGCCGACGAGGGAGTACGGGAGGAGCAGCACCGCCATCGCGGAGGCGATCGAGGCCGCGGAGGTCTGCTTCTCCGGGGAGAAGACGACGTATGCGGCGAGCGCGACCTGGTAGACGCCGTCGGCGCCCTGGGACAGCAACCGGACGCCGAGCAGGCGTCTGAAGTCCTGGAAGCGCAGGAGGACACGCAGGTCGCGCACGACAGCCATGGGGCACAGCGTCTCAGATGAGCTTAGGTTTCCTGGGTGGGGCTGGGTTTTCGCCCCGGTGGAAAAGAGATCTCGGCTGCCGGTGCCTTGGTCCCCAGGGGGTGGCGTGGGCGTTCAGGTGGAAGCCTGTGCCGAGTCTGGCCCCGTACGGCTGGTGCCGTGCGGGGGTGCTTATCGTGTGCGGTGCCTGCCGCCTGCGCCACCGCCGGGTGCGGTGGGTGGGTGGCTTGGGCGGCCGCCCCGCCGGACGCTTTCCACCCGGACCACCGGCGGCCGGATTCGGCGCTGGTGGTCCGGGTGGGGCGGGGACCCTGCGTCGCTTCCTGGGCACAGGGCATCTTCTCGTCGGCCCTGCCTTCGTCCGGTCCGCAGGCCGAACCCGCGGAGTGGACAAGAGCGGTGCCGGGTGGGGGGTGTGCCGGACCGGCTGGTCCAGCTCCTTAACCGTCCGGCGGAGCAGGTAGCTGCCGTCGGTGCGGTTCAGGACGGTGTGGGGTTGGTGTTGGAGGCCTCGGGCGCCGATCCGCTGCCAGGCCGCGACATCACGGTCCGCGCTGTAACCGCAGGCCGGATTCGGGCAGGTAGCCCACTTCCAGCCGCGTTCGGGGCGGTCGGGGGCGGCATGGTGACGGAACGCGGTCAGGCAGCAGGGGCAGTACTTCGACGTACCCCGCGCGGGGACGATGACCACCGCGATGCCGTGCCGGGCGGCGGCGTGGATCGTCGCGGTGACGATCTGGCCGCGGACACTGCTGGACAGGCGGGTGTTGAGGGTACGGCCCTTGCCGCGGGCCTCCATGTCCCGCAGATCTTCCAGGTAAATGACACTCGCGTCGGTGGCCCGCGCGTGGTCCACCATGAAACGGGCGGCGCTCTGGGCGATCGCCCGGTTCAGCCGTTCGCGGCGTCGGCTGACCCACCAGTGCTCGGCCCGCAGCACGGCCCGTTTCGCCACATCCATAGGGTCGGGGCTCGAGCCCCGGGTGTAGTGGCCCTCGATGAGAGCGTCCAAGTGAGCGGCCTTGGCCCACAACTGCTCGGCCTCGATACGCAGCCGGTCGGCTTTCGCCAGCATCCCGTCCACGCGCAGGAACACCGGCCGGGCGTCGGTCAGGACGACCGGCTGCATGCCGCCGGTGAGGGTGAGGGTGCCGCCCGTGAGGAGGGTGTTCAGCCCGTAGTCGAATGCCACCGCACGGGTGTGCCCGGCCCGCCTCGTTTTCGGGGCGGGACTGGTGTGGGCGACGTCCACGCGGACCTGGCCGTCGCGCAGGCGCAGGGTCGGGGCGTGTAGCGCGGCTGTCGCGCCGACGGTCGGGGGCAGCCGGAACCGCAGGACCACCGGATGCCAGTCGGCACGGCCACGCGGGTTGGGACGCGCCGGTAGGCGCACCGTCAGCACCCCGTAATGGGCGGGGTCGTCCTCGCAGCGGGTCAGCGTGGTCAGCTGCTTGTCCGCCGCGGCGAGGACCACCTGACGGCCCGCGCCCGGAGCGGCCTCCATCTCGCACACATCCACCGGCAGCCGGTGACGGGCGGTGAGGAAGCGCTGGACCTGCTGGGTGCGTCCCCGCAGGACCGACACGGGCACCGCAGCGCCGTCCGGACACGCGGCACGCAGCGCCTCCCACTCCACCTCGCTACGCCGCATCGGATCAGGATTGTCGGCAGGCCAGGTGGCCAGGACGGCGTCCACGACCTGGGCGCGCCACTGGGCGGCGCGCAGCACCCTCCCGGCCTGCTCCTCCGCGATCCTGCGCACCCGGTCCGGCACATACAGCCCCTCGGGCACGGTTGCGGTCCAGCCCAGCGTGCGCAGCGCCATCCACGCGTTCGACGGCAGTTTCTCCCCCGACGGGGCACACCCGGAAGCAAGCTGCTCGATCTCCGGCCGCGACCAGTGCCCGGCGATTACGGCGGCGGCCATCGACTCCACCAGCCAGGTCAGCCAGCCCACCCGCTCCGCGAGCCCTGCCGTGTTCAGTACCTCACCCGTCACCGCGTCCAGGCCCCGGAAAGCAGACGCGGTAGCACACGCGACCCGCTCCGTCTCCCCCTCACCCACCACGACCTTCCGCCGCACACCACCCACCCCCGCCCCGATAACTCACCTGTCCGACGATCGCACTGACATGCCCAACGAACCCGACCCCAGAAAGTCACACCCGACCGGACGCAACCCATAAAGATCACAACTACACCCAGGAGAAGCGGGCCAATCGAGGCACTGCTGCTGGCCCTCACACACGAGGAGGGTCCCCGGGCGCAATGCCCGGGGACCCTCAATAGCCTTCAAAGAGAGGCGCCTCAGCGCTCGACCTCGCCCTTGATGAACTTCTCGACGTTGGCGAAGGCCTCGTCGTCGAAGTACTGGACCGGCGGGGACTTCATGAAGTACGAGGACGCCGACAGGATCGGGCCGCCGATGCCGCGGTCCTTGGCGATCTTCGCGGCGCGCAGGGCGTCGATGATGACACCCGCGGAGTTCGGGGAGTCCCAGACCTCCAGCTTGTACTCCAGGTTCAGCGGGACGTCGCCGAAGGCACGGCCTTCGAGACGGACGTAGGCCCACTTGCGGTCGTCGAGCCACTGGACGTAGTCCGACGGGCCGATGTGGACGTTCTTCTCGCCCATGTCGCGGTCCGGGATCTGCGAGGTGACGGCCTGCGTCTTCGAGATCTTCTTGGACTCCAGGCGGTCGCGCTCCAGCATGTTCTTGAAGTCCATGTTGCCGCCGACGTTGAGCTGCATGGTGCGCTCAAGACGGACACCGCGGTCTTCGAACAGCTTTGCCATCACTCGGTGCGTGATGGTGGCGCCGACCTGCGACTTGATGTCGTCGCCGACGATCGGGACGCCCGCCTCGGTGAACTTGTCCGCCCACTCCTTGGTGCCGGCGATGAAGACCGGGAGGGCGTTGACGAAGGCGACCTTGGCGTCGATGGCGCACTGGGCGTAGAACTTCGCCGCGTCCTCGGAACCGACGGGCAGGTAGCAGATGAGAACGTCCACCTGCTTGTCCTTGAGGATCTGGACGACGTCGACCGGCTCCTCGGCGGACTCCTCGATGGTCATGCGGTAGTACTTGCCGAGACCGTCGAGGGTGTGGCCGCGCTGGACCGTGATGCCCTTGTTCGGGACGTCGCAGATCTTGATGGTGTTGTTCTCGCTGGCACCGATGGCGTCGGAGAGGTCGAGGCCGACCTTCTTCGCGTCGACGTCGAAGGCGGCGACGAACTCGACGTCACCGACGTGGTAGTCGCCGAACTGGACGTGCATCAGACCCGGGACCTTGGACGCCGGATCGGCGTCCTTGTAGTACTCGACGCCCTGCACCAGCGAGGCGGCGCAGTTGCCCACGCCGACGATGGCTACGCGAACCGAACCCATTCCGGTTGCTCCCTGTGTGTACGAGGTGAAGCCCCGACTGGACCTCACGTGGTGGTGTCGTCGGACGGATCCGGCCGGGACTCGTCCCGGTACCGGGGCAGGCCGCCCGTCTCTCCAGATGTGCTGTTCTGCTGAGCGGAGCCTTCGGGGGCGCCCGGGGAGGCGCCTTCGGAGACCCCTTGGGAGGTGCCTCCGGTGGCGGAGCCCTTGACGTCCCGTCCCGCTCGTTCGCTCTCGATGAGCTCGTTCAGCCAGCGCACTTCGCGCTCCACGGACTCCATTCCGTGGCGCTGGAGCTCAAGGGTGTAGTCGTCGAGGCGCTCCCGGGTGCGTGCCAGAGAGGCACGCATCTTCTCCAGGCGCTCCTCGAGCCGACTGCGGCGGCCCTCCAGTACGCGCATGCGTACGTCGCGTGACGTTTGCCCGAAGAACGCGAAACGAGCGGCGAAGTGCTCGTCCTCGTACGCGTCGGGTCCCGTCTGCGAGAGCAGCTCCTCGAAGTGCTCTTTGCCTTCCGCGGTCAACCGATAGACGATCTTGGCGCGCCGTCCCGCGAGCGGAGCGGCGAGGGCGTCCTCGGTGGTGTTCCCCGATTCCTCGATCAACCAGCCGCTCGCGACCAGCGTCTTGAGGCAGGGGTAGAGCGTCCCGTAGCTGAACGCACGGAACACACCCAGTGACGTATTGAGTCGTTTGCGCAGCTCATAGCCGTGCATCGGAGACTCGCGGAGCAGGCCGAGAACGGCGAACTCAAGGATCCCGGAACGCCGGCTCACGTCGCCTCCTCACTGTCGCGGTCTCCTCGGCACGCTCTTTATGCCGAGCTGATGTATCGACTCGATACATCAGCACGATAGATCGGCCGTCCGCCTGCGACAAGAGGGGGCATGGTGAACGGCGTCACATCACCGATTCATACGAAGCAAGTTGCCTGTTTTGGGGTGAACTTCGGAGCTAGGTGGGTTTTGACGGTGCGTAGTCTGTGCGCCATGCAAAACCACCGGGAACCGAGTGACGTCTGAGGACGTCCTCGTCCTCGGTGCAGTACGGGTGAATGTGTAAACGACCGCATCCGTACTTCGGGGGGACCGGAAACCAGCCGCCGTTTCCAGGCGCGCAAAGGTGCGCCTGCCCGAGGAGTAATCGTTCGATGAGCGAGCACCGTCGCAAACCGCCGCCGCAGCAGGGCGGCGGACGTGCCGCGGCCCGACGCGGCCAGACCGGCCCGTCCTCCGGCCGCCGTGCGGCACCGCGAGGCGCCACCGGGTCACCATCCGACTCCTATGAGTCACCTTCCGACTCCCGTGAGTCAGGAGGTGAGGAGCAGCCGTACACCGGCCGTGCCGAGGCCCGGCGGGCGGCACAGAGAAGCAGCAACGGTGGCGGACGCCGCAGAGGCGCCGAGGCCGCGGGGTCCGGTGGCCGCCGTGGCGGTCCCGGGGGCCCGAACGGGCCCGGGCGCGGGCGGGCCTCGGGGCCCGTCAAGAAGCGCTTCATCGACTACCCGCGCGCGGGCAAGTCCGGAGCCAAGCGCTGGGTACCGTCCTGGAAGCTGACGACGGGTACGTTCGTCGGCTTCATCGGTGGCCTGATGGTCGCGGCCGGGATCGGCTACGCCATGGTGGGCATCCCCACCGTCAATGACACCGCCCTGGCCCAGAACAACGTCTTCTACTGGTCCGACAAGACTCAGATGGCCGCCACCGGCGGCCAGACGAACCGCCAGATCGTCGGGCCGGAGGAGATCCCCAAGGCCATCAAGAACGCGGTGGTCTCCGCCGAGAACGCGTCCTTCTACCAGGACAAGGGCGTCGACCCGACGGGTATCGCCCGCGCCTTCGTGAACATGGCCCGAGGTGGTGAGACCCAGGGTGGCTCGACCATCACTCAGCAGTACGTGAAGAACACGTACCTGAGTCAGGACCAGACCCTCACACGCAAGTTCAAAGAGCTCTTCATCTCCATCAAGGTGAACTCCAAGCTCAGCAAGGACCAGATCCTCGCGGGCTACCTCAACACCGCCTTCTACGGGCGCAACGCCTACGGGATCCAGGCGGCGGCCCAGGCCTACTTCGGCGTGGACGCCAAGAACCTCAGCACCGAGCAGTGTGTCTTCCTCGCGTCCGTCCTCAAGGGACCGAACCTGTACAACCCCGACGGCGGTGTCGGGGCGCTGGCCTCGCCCGAGGCCAACACCAAGCGGGTCGAGGAACGGTGGACGTGGATCCTGGACCGTGAGGTCGAGGTCGGGAAAATGACCCAGGCGGAGCGGGGCAAGGTCACCGAGTTCCCCAAGTTCAAGAAGCCGACGTCGTCGCTGTCCGGACAGACCGGTTACCTCGTCGACATCGCCAAGGAATACGTCGCCAAGAAGGCCGGCATCACGCCCGAACAGCTGGAGCAGGGCGGCTACCGGATCTACACGACCTTCGACAAGAAGAAGGTCGGCGAGCTGGAGAAGGCCGTCAAGGCGACGAAGAAGAGCTTCCTCGACACCAAGGCGCGGCCCAAGACCGACAAGGACGTGCAGTTCGGCGCCGCGTCGGTCGACCCGAAGAGCGGCGCGATCGTGGCGCTCTACGGAGGCGACGGCTTCGACAAGGGCCACTACTCCAACAACGCCAACACCACGGGTGTGCCGGTCGGCTCGACCTGGAAGCCCATCGTGCTGGCCTCGGCGATGGAGTACGGGACGGCCGAAAGCGGTGGGGATCCCATCTCGCCGATGACCCGGTACAACGGCAACGACCTGCTCGTGATCAAGGATCAGAACGGCGATCCGATCATGGGCAACAACGGGAAGCCGTTCCGGCAGAAGAACGAGGGCACCAAGGCCTGGGGGATGGTGACGCTCAAGAAGGCCATGGAGCAGTCCATCAACTCGCCGTTCGCGCAGCTGGGCGTCGACGTGGGCCTCTCCAAGACCCGCAAGGTCGCGCAGTCGATGGGCATCCTGCCGGACTCCTTCGACCAGGGAAACCTCAACAACGTGTCCTTCTCGCTCGGTACCTCGACCCCGAGCGCCATCCGCATGGCCGACGCGTACGGCACCTTCGCCGCGTCGGGGACGCACTACGATCCCTACTCGGTCAACGAGGTGATCAAGGACAGCAAGCCGCTCACGCAGTTCAAGCCTCCGGTCAAGCAGGAGGCCATGGACGAGAAGGTCGCGAACAACGTCACCGACGTCCTGCAGAACGTGGTCCAGAACGGAACCGCCACGAAGGTCAAGGACATCGGGTTCCCGGTGGCCGGCAAGACGGGTACGACCGACCAGAACAAGTCGGCGTGGTTCGTCGGTTACACCCGGGAGCTGTCCACGGCCGTCACCCTGTTCAGGTCGAACCCGAAGACGAGCAAGCTGGAATCGATGAACGGCACCGGCGGTGTGGAGTCCGTCCACGGTGGTGACATCCCGGCGCAGGTCTGGAAGGACTACATGTCGGTGGCCCTGAAGGGCTCCGAGCACGAGCCCTTCCCGAAGGCCGAGAAGCTGGGCGAGATCCTCAACGCCAGCCCGACGCCGAGCCCGACCCCGTCGACCTCACAGTCGCAGGAGTCGAGCCCGACCCCGAGCATCACTCCCAGCACGTCCCCCAGCACTTCTCCCTCGCCCTCACCGAGCGACTCCTGCGGCAGATTCGACTGGAACTGCGGTGACAGCGGTGGGACGAGTTCCGGGAGCAGCGGGAGTGGCGGTGAGACCGGAAGCGCGTCACCCTCACCGACGACGAGCACTACCACCGGAACCACCAGAGGCAACGCAAACGGCAACGGTGGCATCTTCGCCGGACAGACGGGCTGAGCGGCAGGAGAACGCGGAGTCCGGGAACAGGGGCCGTCAGCTGTGGCTGACGGCCCCTGCGCCGTGTACAGGGCGTACGTAGCCCCGTACACAAACCCAGTCACAAATGCGGTCACGAACCCCGTCACGAACCCGGTCACGAACAGTGAGGAGGGCGGCGGTATCCGTCGCCCGACACTGCACTCTCAGATCCGTACGGCAGGATGTGCGCCATGCCCAGTGCAGAGACGACGCGAGCGAGCGTGCGCGAGCCGGAGCCGGTGCGGCCGACCAAGGAGGACGAGGTCGCCGAGGCCGGAAGTGAGCTGATCGGCGGCCCCATCGGACGAAGGGCGATCCTCGGGACGTCCTGGTGGACCCCCGTAAGGATCGTCGCGCTCGTCGCGATCGGCATGTTCGCCCTCGGTATGGTGCAGAAACTGCCCTGCTACGACAGCGGCTGGTTCTTCGGGGCCAGCACGCAGTACACGCACGCGTGCTACTCGGACATCCCGCACCTCTACCAGGGACGCGGTTTCGCCGACGGGCTCGTGCCGTACTTCGACAAGCTGCCCGGCGACATGGACTACCTCGAGTACCCGGTGCTGACCGGTCTGTTCATGGAGGTCGCGGCCTGGCTCACCCCGGGCGGCGGCAGCATCCAGCACCAGGAGCAGATCTACTGGATGGTCAACGCCGGGATGCTCATGGTGTGCGCGGCGATCATCGCCGTGTGTACCACGCGCACCCACCGCAGGCGCCCCTGGGACGGCCTCCTGGTCGCTCTCGCGCCCGCTTTCGCGCTCACGGCCACCATCAACTGGGATCTCCTCGCAGTGGCCCTGCTGGCCGCCGCGATGCTCATGTGGTCGCGGGGCCGCGCACTCGCCTTCGGTGTCCTGCTGGGCCTCGCCACGGCGGCCAAGTTCTACCCGTTCCTGTTGATGGGACCGCTGTTCGTGCTGTGCTGGCGGGCCGGCAAGTGGCGCGAGTTCGGAAACGCGCTCATGGGCGCCGTCGGCGCCTGGCTCGTCGTGAACCTTCCGGTGATGTACCTCGCCCCGGAGGGCTGGGCGAAGTTCTACAGCTTCAGCCAGCACCGGGGAATCGACTTCGGTTCGGTCTTCCTGTTCATCTCGACCTGGTGGAACGTCCCGATCACCTACCAGACGGCGAACATGTGGGCGCTGGTCCTGATGGTGCTGGTGTGCGTGGGCATGGCCGTGCTCGCGCTCACCGCCCCGCGCCGCCCCCGTTTCGCCCAGCTCGCCTTCCTGATCGTCGCGGCCTTCATCCTCACCAACAAGGTCTACTCGCCGCAGTACGTGCTGTGGCTGGTGCCCCTGGCCGCGCTGGCCCGGCCGAAGTGGCGGGACTTCCTGATCTGGCAGGCGTGCGAGGTCGCGTACTTCCTGGGGATCTGGATGTACCTCGCCTACACGACCAGCGGAGACGCCCACAAGGGCCTCTCCTCCCACGGCTACCAGTTCGCGATCGCCGCTCACGTTCTGGGGACGCTGTACCTGTGCGCGGTGGTCGTACGCGACATCTTCATGCCGGAGCGTGATGTGGTGCGCCGGACCGGGGACGACGATCCCTCGGGCGGTGTCCTGGACGGCGCGCAGGACGTCTTCGTGGTCGGCGCGGCGGCTCATCCCCCGCGGCACGCGGCCCACTTCGACGGGCCGCAGGTGGAATGGGGCAACCACGGGCCGCCCACGGGAGACGGTTCGCTCTGAGCGAACAGGACCCGAGCTCGGCTCCGACAGGCAACGCGAAAGGCCGTACACGGTATCTGTGTACGGCCTTTCGGCTGTGCCCCAGGGGTAGCTGTTGCCCTGGTGGCAGTGGATCGTGCGCCGGGATCAGCGCTCCACGATGCGGTCGAACTGCGTGGTGGTGTGCCGCAGATGGGCCACCAGCTCGTCGCCGACCTTCGGCTCCGTGGCGTCGGAGGGCACGAAGAGGATCGAGACCTGCATGTGCGGCGGCTCGGCGAACCAGCGCTGCTTGCCCGCCCAGACGAACGGAGAAAGGTTCCGGTTGACCGTCGCGAGCCCGGCGCGGGCGACGCCCTTGGCACGCGGCATCACGCCGTGCAGCGCCTTCGGAGCCTCCAGGCCCACTCCGTGCGACGTTCCGCCCGCCACGACGACGAGCCAGCCGTCCGAGGCCGTCTTCTGCTGGCGGTAGCCGAAGCGGTCGCCCTTGGAGACGCGTGTGACGTCCAGCACGGCCCCGCGGTACTCGGTCGCGTCGTGGTCCCCCAGCCACAGCCGCGTGCCGATCCGCGCGCGGAACCGGGTCTGCGGGAACTGCTGCTGCAGCCGCGCGAGTTCATCGGCCTTGAGGTGGCTGACGAACATCGTGTGCAGCGGCAGGCGGGCGGCGCGCAGGCGGTCCATCCAGCCGATGACCTCCTCGACGGCGTCCGAGCCGTCGGTGCGGTCCAGCGGCAGGTGGATGGCGAAGCCCTCCAGCCGTACGTTCTCGATCGCCTGGTGCAGATGCGGCAGATCCTGCTCGCTGACACCGTGCCGCTTCATCGAGGACATCACCTCGATGACGACACGGGCGCCCACGAGGCCGTACACGCCGTCGATGGACGACACGGAGCGGATGACACGGTCGGGCAGCGGCACGGGCTCCTCGCCCCGCCTGAACGGCGTCAGGACCAGCAGATCGCCACCGAACCAGTCCTTGATCCGGGCGGCTTCGTAGGTGGTGCCGACGGCGAGGACGTCCGAGCCGAGGCGGGTGGCCTCGTCCGCGAGTCGCTCGTGGCCGAAGCCATAGCCGTTGCCCTTGCAGACGGGTACGAGCCCCGGAAACTGCTCGGACACCTGCTTGTGGTGTGCCCGCCAGCGCGCGGTGTCGACGTAGAGCGTGAGCGCCATGGCCGGTCCCGGAACCTTTCTCGTGGCTGCGGTGTATCAGAGGTGTGCAGGGAAATTGTGGCGGATCCGCCGGACCGACGGGGCGACGCCGGGCCGGATCAGCGGCCCGACATGCGATTCGGGGTGCGGTTCCGGCCGACTCAGCGGCGCGACATGTAGATGTCGAGCGCCTTGTGGAGCAGCTTGTTGAGCGGGAAGTCCCACTCGCCGAGGTACTCGGCGGCCTGCCCGCCGGTGCCCACCTTGAACTGGATCAGGGTGGGCACCGGCGGGCGGCCTGCCCGCCGGTGCCCACCTTGAACTGGATCAGGCCGAAGAGGTGATCGGTCTCGTCCAGCGAGTCGGAGATGCCACGCAGGTCGTAGACGGTCGCACCCAGCGCGTACGAGTCGCGCAGCATCCGCCACTGCATCGCGTTCGAGGGCCGGAACTCCCGTCCGATGTTGTCCGAGGCGCCGTACGAGTACCAGACGTGCCCGCCGACGACCAGCATCGTCGCGGCGGACAGGTTCACGCCCCCGCGCCGGGCGAAGTAGAGCCGCATCCGGTTGGGGTCCTCGGTGTTGAGGGCCGTCCACATGCGCTGGAAGTACGACAGCGGGCGGGGCCGGAAGTGGTCACGGATCGCCGTGATCTCGTACAGCCGCTGCCACTCCTCAAGGTCGTGGTAGCCGCCCTGGACGACCTCGACGCCCTCCTTCTCGGCCTTCTTGATGTTGCGGCGCCACAGCTGGTTGAAGTTCTTGTGGACCTCTTCCAGGGAGCGGTTCGCCAGCGGCACCTGGAAGACATAGCGGGGCTGGACGTCGCCGAAGCCGGCGCCCCCGTCCTCGCCCTGCTGCCAGCCCATGCGGCGCAGCTTGTCGGCGACCTCGAAGGCGCGCGGTTCGATGAAGTCCGCCTCGATGTCGCGCAGGCGCTTCACGTCCGGGTTCTGGATGCCGCCCTTGATGGACGTGGCCTCCCAGCGCCGGATGATCACCGGCGGGCCCATCTTCACGGAGAAGGCGCCCTGCTGCTTGAGGTGCGCGAGCATCGGCTGCAGCCACTCGTCGAGGTTCGGCGCGTACCAGTTGATGACCGGGCCCTCGGGGAGGTAGGCGAGATAGCGCTTGATCTTGGGCAGCTGGCGGTACAGCACCAGCCCGGCGCCCACCATCCCGCCGGTCCGCTCGTCGAACCAGCCGAGGCTCTCGGACCGCCACTCCGCCTTGACATCAGCCCAGGCCGGGACCTGCATGTGGCTCGCCGCGGGCAGGCTCTGGATGTAGGCCAGATGCTGCTCTCGGCTGATGGTCCTCAGGGTCAGGCTCATTCGGGGCGCTCCTCGGGCTGGTGTGTCCCCATGGGTACAGGGGCTCCGGCTCTCGCGCCGAAGCCTACTGCGCCCTGCGAGCGCCTCGTCTGGCCGCATGGAACATGCGTCCGGACCGATGTGCGGCCAGGACGCCCTGAGGTGTGGTGTCGGTTGCCGTTTTGTTCCGGATGCCCCGATGCGCAGGTGTGCGGGCTGGGACTGCGCGCGTCCAGGGTGCTCCGGTTGTCCGGTGATTCGTTTGTCCGACGGCTGTCCGGCTGTCCGGATTCGCGGCTGCGCGGCTGCGCGGATTCGAGCAGCCGCGGATTCGCGGCTGCCCGGTCGGATGTGCCCGGCCGGCCGGGCACATCCGACCGTCGGTCTCAGCCGATGACGCCGCCGAAGAGGCCGCCGTGCGCCATCCCGAGGAAGAAGCCGATGGCCGAGGCACCGAGACCCAGGATCAGCCCGAAGCGCTCGCGGGTCGTCTCCGAGATGAACTGCCCGGACGCACCGGTGATGATCCCGACGAGGCCTGCCCACGAGCTGATGAGATGCAGGCTGTTGAAGGCCGACGTGATGAGGGCCGTGACTCCGAGCACCAGGGTCACCGCGAGCAGGGTGTCCTGGAGAGGGTGGGGTTTGTTGTCCGTCGCGAGCAGGGAGCCGGCAACGGTGGGTCGCGATGTCTGTGCCATAAGGCACCTCCTGCGGAAGGCGGCGCATAGTAGCGCCATACACACCCGATGTGTACAGATTGACGGTGACCCCGGCCGGATTTCAACCGGAAGCGGGTGTGCAGGTACTCTGTACCCTCTGCACCGGTGTCTGCCCGGGCCATGGCCAGGTCACGACAAGGATTCCCTTTCGGTTCACCGATCACTCGGTACATCGGACGGCGTCCGATTGTCAGTGGCGGCGGATACCGTTGCGTACGCATCACAACCCTCCTGCCACGGAACGACCGTGGCCGTTGAGTCCAAAGGAGGTGGGTTCCACATGCGTCACTACGAGGTGATGGTCATCCTCGACCCCGATCTGGAGGAGCGCGCTGTCGCCCCCCTGATCGAGAACTTCCTCTCCGTCGTCCGTGAGGGCAACGGAAAGGTGGAGAAGGTCGACACCTGGGGCCGTCGTCGTCTCTCGTACGAGATCAAGAAGAAGCCCGAGGGCATCTACTCGGTCATCGACCTGCAGGCCGAGCCTGCGGTCGTCAAGGAGCTCGACCGCCAGATGAACCTGAACGAGTCGGTCCTCCGGACCAAGGTCCTCCGCCCCGAGACCCACTGAGCTCTGCAGCTCAGCTGATCTCGGGCATCGAGTAGCAGCACCAGCAGCCAGCAGCAAACCCGCCGAGAGGTTCCCCCATGGCAGGCGAGACCGTCATCACGGTCGTCGGCAATCTTGTCGACGACCCCGAGCTGCGCTTCACCCCTTCCGGTGCGGCGGTCGCGAAGTTCCGTGTCGCGTCCACCCCCCGCACCTTCGACCGTCAGACCAATGAGTGGAAGGACGGCGAGAGCCTGTTCCTGACCTGCTCGGTCTGGCGTCAGGCGGCGGAGAACGTCGCCGAGTCGCTCCAGCGAGGCATGCGCGTCATCGTGCAGGGCCGGCTGAAGCAGCGGTCCTACGAGGACCGTGAGGGCGTCAAGCGCACGGTCTACGAGCTGGACGTCGAGGAAGTCGGCGCCAGCCTGAAGAACGCCACGGCCAAGGTCACCAAGACCACCGGTCGAGGCGGCCAGGGCGGTTACGGCGGTGGCGGCGGCGCCGGCCAGCAGGGCGGCGGCTGGGGCGGAGGCTCCGGCGGCGCTCAGCAGGGTGGCGGCGGAGCTCCCGCGGACGACCCCTGGGCGACCAGCGCTCCTGCCAGTGGCAACCAGGGCGGCGGCGGTGGCGGCTGGGGTGGAAACTCCGGCGGCTCCGGCGGCTCTGGCGGCGGCTACTCGGACGAGCCCCCCTTCTAGGCCCCCGGGCCGAGGGTGGGCTGTATCCCCACTTCTTGATCACACAGGAGAAACACCATGGCGAAGCCGCCTGTGCGCAAGCCTAAGAAGAAGGTCTGCGCATTCTGCAAGGACAAGGTCACGTACGTGGACTACAAGGACACGAACATGCTGCGGAAGTTCATTTCCGACCGCGGCAAGATCCGTGCCCGCCGCGTGACCGGCAACTGCACGCAGCACCAGCGTGACGTCGCCACGGCCGTGAAGAACAGCCGTGAGATGGCGCTGCTGCCCTACACCTCCACCGCGCGATAAGGGAAGGGTGACCGACACATGAAGATCATCCTCACCCACGAGGTCTCCGGCCTCGGTGCCGCGGGCGACGTCGTCGACGTCAAGGACGGTTACGCTCGCAACTACCTGATCCCGCGGAGCTTTGCGATCCGCTGGACCAAGGGTGGCGAGAAGGACGTCGAGCAGATCCGTCGTGCTCGCAAGATCCACGAGATTGCCACCATCGAGCAGGCCAACGAGATCAAGGCCCGCCTTGAGGGCGTGAAGGTCCGTCTGGCCGTCCGCTCCGGCGACGCCGGTCGTCTCTTCGGTTCCGTCACCCCGGCCGACATCGCTTCGGCGATCAAGGCTTCCGGTGGCCCCGAGGTCGACAAGCGCCGCATCGAGCTGGGCTCGCCGATCAAGACCCTGGGCGCCCACGAGACGTCCGTGCGTCTGCACCCCGAAGTTGCCGCCAAGGTCAACATCGAGGTCGTCGCGGCCTGACTGCTGCGCTCGGCATAGCTGAGAGAAGGGCTGTACCCGTAGGGGTACGGCCCTTCTTCGTTTGTGTGGGGGTGCGTTCCGCTCTTCGTTTCACGTGAAACTCACCGTTTCACGTGAAACGGAGGCATCGCGCGAAGGGAGTTCATGTGAAGCGGGGGTTTCACGTGAAACGGTCGGCAGGCCAGGACAGGCCGGTGTGCCAGGACAGGTCGGCATGCCACGACAGTGCGTTGTTCAGCGCGTGGCGCCCGTGACGATCCAGCGTCCCGAGCGGGAGCGCAGCCACAGGGTCAGCATCCGCACTGTCATCATCAGCGTCATTGCTCCCCAGAGCGCTGTGAGTCCCCCACCGAACGTGGGCACCAGGAGCGCGACGGGAGCGAAGAGTACGAGGGTGAGCAGCATCGCCCACGCCAGGTAGGGACCGTCCCCCGCACCCATCAGGACGCCGTCCAGGACGAAGACGATCCCGCTGATCGGTTGCGAGACGGCGACCAGAACCAGGGCCGGGAGCGCCGTGTTCTGGACGACCGAGTCGCCGGTGAACAGGGGAAGGAAGACCGGGCGAGCGGCGATGACCAACAGGCCGAGGACGACGCCGGAGGCGATGCCCCACTGGACCATACGGCGGCAGGCATCGCGGGCACCCTGGGCGTCGTTGGCGCCGAGATAGCGTCCGATGATGGCCTGCCCGGCGATGGCGATCGCGTCGAGCGCGAAGGCGAGCAGACTCCACAGCCCCATGATGATCTGGTGTGCGGCCATGTCCGCATCCCCGAGGCCGGCTGCGACGGCAGTGGCGATCATGAGGATCGCCCGCACCGACAGCGTGCGCACGAGCAGGGGCGCACCTGCTTGTGCGCAGGCCCGTATCCCGGCAACGTCCGGTCGCAGTGAGGCCCCATGCTTCCGGGCTCCGCGGACGACGACGAACTGATACACCGCGGCCATCCCGAACTGGGCGATGACGGTGCCCCAAGCTGACCCGGCGATACCCAGGCCGGCGCCGTAGACGAGACCCGCGTTGAGCGCGGCGTTGGCGACGAAGCCCGCGACCGCGACGTAGAGCGGGGTTTTCGTGTCCTGCAACCCACGCAGGACTCCGGTGGACGCGAGCACGACGAGCATCGCGGGGATGCCGAGCGAGGAGATACGCAGATACGTCGTCGCGTACAAGGCCGCGCTGTGCGAGGCGCCGAAGAGTTCGACCAGGTCGGGTGCGGTGGGCAGGACGGCGACGATGACGGCGGCGCCGAGCAGCAGCGCGAGCCAGATGCCGTCCATGCCCTGACGTATCGCGGCGCGCAGATCGCCCGCGCCGACCCGGCGGGCAACCGCGGCGGTGGTGGCGTAGGCGAGGAAGACGAAGACGCTGACGGCTGTCGTGAGAAGAGCGGAAGCCACCCCGAGGCCGGCCAGTTGGGCGGTGCCGAGATGGCCGACGATGGCGCTGTCGACCATCACGAAGAGAGGCTCGGCGACGAGCGCGCCGAAGGCCGGCACGGCCAGCGCGACGATCTCTCGGTCGTGCCGACGTCGGGCGGCCTTGGGTGCCGCGGGAGCCTGTGTCATGAGCACCAATCTAATCTTCCACAGGTAAGAGATGCAAAGTGACTAAGACCCTTACTCGTGCTCTCGTCGGGCGTGTCGCGGCGTGCCGTTTGCAGCGATCTTGATCCGACTGGGAAAGTTTTTCTTCTGCACAGCCGGTGGATGGGAAAACCGCAGGTCAGCGAGCATTCCTTCAAGCAGCTGAGGGCTTGTTCACAGCCCTGTCCACCGGGTCGTGCACAGGTTTTGTGAGGTTGTCCACAGCATCCGGGCCGTCGTCCACATGGCCTGTGGATAACCAGATTGGCTGACGGTGCCCGCGGGCCTAACGTGGTGCGGCGCCCGCTCTCTCCTCCGCCTTCGGAAACCTCGCAAAACCGACGCGTCAGAACCGGAGTTGGGCCTCTTATTTGTCAGTGCCGTGCCGTAGAAATGAAGGGCATGGCTAGGTCCGCTCGGCGGACGGGAGGAGGTGGCTCGGTGAGTATTTCCGAGCCCTTGGACGACCCGTGGGCCGACAGCGGTCCAAGTGATCGTCTGCCCGTTTCCCGTCAGCGCCGCGAAGGTGGCCGGGGCCGCGACGAACAGCACGACCGCGACCGGGACAACGGACCGTGGGAGAGCGGAGGTTCGTCCTTCGAGCGGGTACCGCCCCAGGACCTGGACGCCGAACAGTCGGTTCTCGGCGGCATGCTCCTGTCCAAGGACGCCATCGCCGATGTCGTCGAGGTCATCAAGGGTCACGACTTCTACCGGCCCGCGCACGAGACCATCTACACGGCGATTCTCGACCTGTACGCGAAGGGCGAGCCGGCCGACCCGATCACCGTCGCCGCCGAGCTCACCAAACGGGGCGAGATCACCAAGGTCGGCGGTGCCTCCTATCTGCACACCCTCGTCCAGACGGTCCCCACGGCGGCCAATGCCGAGTACTACGCGGAGATCGTCCACGAGCGCGCGGTCCTGCGGCGCCTGGTCGAGGCCGGAACGCGCATCACACAGATGGGATACGCGGCCGACGGCGACGTCGACGAGATCGTCAACAACGCCCAGGCCGAGATCTACGCGGTCACCGAGCAGCGCACGACGGAGGACTACCTGCCGCTCGGCGACATCATGGAAGGCGCACTCGACGAGATCGAGGCGATCGGTTCACGGTCGGGAGAGATGACCGGCGTACCGACCGGGTTCACGGACCTGGACTCGCTCACGAACGGGCTGCACCCGGGCCAGATGATCATCATCGCGGCGCGTCCCGCCATGGGTAAGTCGACGCTCGCACTGGACTTCGCCCGGACCTGCTCGATCAAGCACAACATGCCCAGCGTGATCTTCTCGCTCGAAATGGGCCGCAACGAGATCGCGATGCGTCTGCTGTCCGCCGAGGCCCGCGTCGCTCTGCACCACATGCGGTCCGGCACCATGACCGACGACGACTGGACCCGGCTCGCACGCCGTATGCCGGACGTCTCGGCAGCGCCGCTCTACATCGACGACTCCCCGAACCTGTCGATGATGGAGATCCGCGCCAAGTGCCGTCGCCTCAAGCAGCGCGCAGACCTGAAGCTCGTCGTCATCGACTATCTGCAGCTGATGCAGTCGGGTGGCAAGCGGTCGGAGAGCCGGCAACAGGAGGTCTCCGACATGTCGCGAAACCTGAAGCTGCTGGCCAAGGAGCTGGAGCTGCCGGTAATCGCGCTGTCTCAGCTCAACCGTGGTCCCGAACAGCGTACGGACAAGAAACCCATGGTCTCCGACCTGCGTGAATCGGGATCGATCGAGCAGGACGCGGACATGGTGATCCTGCTGCACCGCGAGGACGCGTACGAGAAGGAGTCACCGCGCGCGGGCGAGGCGGACATCATCGTCGGCAAGCACCGTAACGGTCCCACGGCCACGATCACGGTGGCCTTCCAAGGCCACTACTCGCGCTTCGTGGACATGGCACAGACCTGACCCGTCCTCTTGTAGGGTCTCGCGGCTGATGTCGTAATCTCACGGGCCGTGTCGTACCGATGTCGTATACGACATCACCGTGAGACTAGCGCGTGGGTGCTGCTGCTCAGCGCCTCGTCTCGTACCTGGTCAGGACCACGCCGCCGGGAACCGTCCGCGTTTCCACCAGGTTCAGGTTCACCCAGCTGTCCAGCGCGGTGAAGAACGGCGTGCCGCCGCCCACCAGGACCGGATGGGCGGCGATCACGTACTCGTCGATCAGCCCGGCGCGCATGGCCGCCCCGGCGAGCGTTGCGCCGCCGATGTTCATTGGGCCGCCGTCCTCGGCCTTGAGCCGGGTGATCTCGGCGATCGCGTCGCCGGTGACCAGGCGGGTGTTCCAGTCGACCTTGTCGATCGTCGAGGAGAACACCACCTTCGGCGTGTCCCGCCAGTTCCGCGCGAACTCGATCTCCGCCGGGGTGGCGTTGGGCTGCTGGTCGCCGGTCGGCCAGTAGGAGCTCATCGTCTCCCACAGCTTGCGCCCGTACAGCGACAGACCACTCGCCTGCTCGTGGTCGAGCCACCACTGGAACAGCTCGTCGCTCGGCGGTCCGCTCCAGCCGATGTCGTCGCCGGCCGCGGCGATGTAGCCGTCCAGGGTCAGGTTCATGCCGTAGATCAGTTTCCGCATGGCTCAGCCTTCCGTCCGTGGGTGTCCGGCGTATAGACCAGCGCGGCGCGGGAAACGCATCGGTGCGCGATCTGGGCTCGCCGGTAGCCCTCGTGCTCGGGGCTCAGCGTGGTGTACTCGGCCGACTCGGACAAGCCGCCTGATCTCGACCTCGCCCTCGCGAGGAAATGCCACGGATTTGAGACTGATCATGGGTGACAAGGCCGTGAGACAGCCAAGAACGCCCAGGTCACGCAAGATCGACATGTCACGAGCGGCGAGACCCTACACCTCTTGGCGGGAATGCGGAGGACATGCGGCCGGTCTTCGCGGAAATGCACTCGACGTGCAGTGCGGGGCCGGGTGGACTGGGGGCATGACGACACCCCAGGAACAACTCCTTCCCGCCACGCGCCGGGCTCTGTTGCACCGCATCGCCGCCGCTCAGGCCGAGGGACGGGCGCCGTCGCTGGTCGCTGCGGTCGTCCGCGGCGGGGAGACCGTGTGGCACGGATCGCGCACTTCGGTGGACGGGCACGGTCCGGACGAGAACGTGCAGTACCGGATCGGCTCGATCACCAAGACCTTCACGGCCGTGCTGGTGCTTCGGCTGCGTGACGAGGGGCTGCTCGACCTGGGCGACCCACTGGAGAAACACCTGGCGGGCACTGGCGCGGGGGAGGCCACGATCGCCCAACTCCTCGCGCACACAGCCGGGCTGGCGGCCGAGACGCCCGGACCCTGGTGGGAGCGCACACCCGGTTCGCTGCGGCCCGAGCTCTCCGACGTGCTCGGCGCACAGCCCTTCCTGCATCCGGTCGGGCGGCTGCACCACTACTCGAACCCCGGCTACACGCTGCTGGGCGCGCTGGTCGAGGAACTGCGGGGAGCCCCTTGGGAAGAGGTCCTGCGGCGTGAGGTGCTCGAACCGCTGGGACTGCAGCGCACCAGTGGGGAGCCGCAGGCACCCCACGCGGGAGGCTGGGCCGTACACCCCTGGGCGGATGTCATGATGCCTGAGCCTGCCGAGGACCTCGGCCGAATGGCTCCGGCCGGGCAACTGTGGTCCACCACCGGAGACTTGGCGCGCTTCGCGGTCTTCCTGGCCAAGGGGGACGAGCGGGTGCTCAGCGCGGAGTCCCTCCGGGAGATGCGCACCCCCGCGGCTCCTTTGGAGCCGGAGGAGTTGGCCTCTGGGGATGCCTACGGGCTGGGGCTGCAGGTTCTGCATCGGTCGGGTCGGGTCCTGGCAGGTCACTCAGGGTCCCTGCCCGGCTTTGTGGCGGCTCTCGTGATCGGTGTGGAAGACGATGTGGCAGCGGTGGTGCTGTCGAACTGCACCTCCGGTGTGAGGTCCTTGACGGTGGCCACCGATCTCGTACGCATCGTCGCCGAGGCCGAGCCACGCATCCCCGAGCCTTGGCGCCCGGCCGTCGAAGTCGACCACTGCGCACTGGAGATGGCAGGGCCCTGGTACTGGGGCACCCAGGCGTGCGCGTTGCGGCTGAAGGCCGACGGCATGGTCGAGTTGGGTCCGTTGTCAGGGGGCGGCCGCGGTTCGCGCTTCCGGGCGAACGGTGACGGGACCTGGACAGGACTCGACGGCTACTACACGGGGGAGCCGCTGAGGGCCGTATGGCGCCCGGACGGTTCGCTGAGCCACCTCGACCTCGGGTCGTTCGTCTTCACGCGCCAGCCGTACGACGAGGGGGCTCCTGTGCCGGGCGGGGTGGACCCGGAGGGCTGGCGAGGCGGCAAGTAGGGGCCATTGCAGCGCGAGGGGGCCTGTTTCACGTGAAACAGGCCCCCTCGGCGTATGCGGGGGATGCAGGGGATGCTCCCTCCGGAGTCTGGCGAGGCCGGCCCTCAGAGCCCCAGCTTGAAGCCCACATGTGAGGCCGTGAAGCCGAGCCGCTCGTAGAAGCGGTGGGCGTCGGTGCGGGTGGCGTCGGAGGTCAGCTGGACCAACTGGCAGCCCTGGCGTCGGGATTCGTCGATCGCCCACTCGATGAGCCGGGTGCCCAGGCCGCTGCCACGCTCGTCGGCGTGGACACGCACGCCCTCGATGAGGGAGCGGGTTGAGCCCTTGCGGGACAGCCCGGGAATGACGGTGAGCTGCAGGGTGCCGACCACACGTCCCTCGCGTACCGCGACCATCAGGTGCTGGTGGGGATCACCGCTCAGCTGCTCAAACGCGGCCAAGTAGGGGGTCAGGTCGTCCGGCGACTCCCGCTGGGCGCCGAGCGGATCGTCGGCGAGCATTGCGACAATGGCTGGGATGTGATCAGCGGCAGCCGGTCGAATCTCAAGATCTCCCATGGCGGCAGCCTATCCAGGTCGCCGTACGGGCGGGGAAGGCCATCTCCGTCGGACTAGGCGAGTACGTTCGCCGATTCCACGACGCGGACCAGTGGAGCCAGCTCAGGGTTCTTGGCCGCCTGGTCGAGCGCCTCGCGCAGGGCGGCGTCATTGGTGGGCCGCGCCTCGCCGAGGAGCTTGAGGCCGGCCTCGCTCACGTTCGTGTAGATGCCGCGACGGTCCGTCGGGCACAGATAGCGGGAGAGCAGCCCGCGGTCCTCAAGCCGGGTGACCAGCCGCGTGGTGGCGCTCTGACTGAGCACGACCGCGTCCGCGACCTGCTTCATCTGCAGATGACCGCCCTCGCCGTCGTGCTGTCGGCTGAGCACATCGAGCAGGGAGTACTCCCGCACACTCAGGCCGTGCTTGGCCTGTAGAGCGCGCTCGATGTGGGCCTCGATCCTTCCGTGCAGCAGGGAGAGGGCGCACCACCCCTGAGCGAGGGCGGTGAGCGCAGGATCCGTGGCTGTCATGGCGTGTTCCTCCGTTCCGGAACGGCTGCCACCAGGATAGAGCACGAGCGCAATAGCCCGCTCTTGCATATAGCCCGCGTCTGCAACTATTGTGAACGCACGCAAAGCGCTCCTGCAATCGTTTGGGAAGGTGTACCCCACCATGCCTCTCGCGCTTCTGGCTCTCGCGATCGGGGCCTTCGGAATCGGAACCACCGAGTTCGTGATCATGGGTGTGCTGCCCGAAGTCGCCGGTGACTTCGGTGTCTCCATCCCCACCGCCGGACTGCTGGTGACCGGCTATGCCCTCGGCGTGGTGATCGGTGCGCCGATCATGACCGCACTCGGCACGAAGGTGTCCCGCAAGCGGATGCTGATGCTGCTGATGGGGCTGTTCGTGCTCGGCAACCTGCTCTCCGCCGTCGCTCCGACCTTCGGCCTGATGCTGGCGGGCCGGGTCGTCGCCTCCCTCGCCCACGGTGCCTTCTTCGGCATCGGATCGGTCGTGGCCGCCGAACTCGTCGCGCCCGAGAAGAAGGCCGGTGCGATCGCCATGATGTTCAGCGGACTCACCATCGCCAACGTCGTCGGTGTACCCCTGGGCACGCTGATCGGACAGTCCGCGGGCTGGCGGGTCACCTTCGCGGGTGTCGCCGTGCTCGGAGTGATCGGGCTGCTGGGCATCGCCAAGCTGGTCCCCGAGATGCCGAAGCCCGAAGGCGTACACCTCCGTCACGAGCTCGCCGCTTTCAAGAACGTCCAGGTCCTGCTGGCCATGGCGATGACCGTGCTCGGCTTCGGCGGCGTCTTCGCGGCCGTCACCTACATCGCGCCGATGATGACGCATGTGACCGGGTTCGCCGACAGCTCCGTCACCTGGCTGCTGGTCCTCTTCGGCCTCGGCATGGTCGGCGGGAACCTCATCGGCGGCAAGTTCGCCGACCGCGCGCTGATGCCGATGCTGTACGTGTCCCTGGGCGGCCTCGCCGTTGTGCTCGCGCTGTTCACCGTGACCGCGCACAACAAGATCCTCGCGGCCGTCACGATCGTTCTGATCGGCGCCCTCGGGTTCGCGACGGTACCGCCCCTGCAAAAGCGCGTCCTCGACCAGGCGCATGGCGCCCCCACGCTGGCCTCAGCCGTGAACATCGGCGCCTTCAACCTCGGCAACGCCCTCTCGGCCTGGCTCGGCGGTCTCGTCATCACGGCCGGCCTGGGCTACACCGCCCCGAACTGGGTCGGTGCCGCACTCGCTGCGGGCGCCCTGGTCCTCGCCGTTTTCTCGGCCGCCCTGGAACGCCGCGCCGATGTCCGCAGCTCGGTCGTCGCCGGAGGCACACCCACCGAGCGGCGGGCGGCCGTTCACCACTGAGCTGCCGTTCACCACTGAGCCACTGAGTACCACCGAGCCGCTGAGTACGACTGAGCCGCCGAGAAACCGTCGGCCACCATCAACGGCTCACCACAGCCTCGACCGACCCCGGTCGAGCACAGCCCCACAGGAGAAAGCCCCACATGAGCACTACCGCCGCCGTCGCGCCCCTGACCATCCAGGATGCCGAGGCTCTCGTCTCCGCGGCCCACCGCGCCGCCCAGGCCGCCGGGGCCACGGTCAGTGTCACCGTCCTCGACGCGGGCGGCCATCTGCTCGCCTTCCGGCGTGACGACCGCGCCGTGCTGATTTCCGGGGAGACCAGCACACGCAAGGCCTACACGGCACTCCAGCTGGACTCCGCCACGGCCGACCTCGTTGACGCGGTCCAGCCCGGCGCTCCCTTCCACACCCTGCCCACCGCCCTCGACCGCCCCCTTCTGTTCATCGCGGGCGGTGTGCCCGTCCACCGTGACGGCCGTCTCATCGGCGCGATCGGAGTCGGCGGCGGGGCACCCGAGCAGGACCACGGCTTTGCCGTCGCCGCCGTGGAGACACTCGCCTGACCGCACCCACGCGGAGAAGCGCCGGGCCCGACATCGGTCGGGCCCGGCGCTTCTCCGCGTGGGGAGCGCGGCGGTGTCCCGGTGGCCCTCAGCCGGCCGCCACAGTCAGCGGTGCAAAACGTCGTGTCCAGTCCCCGGGCAGCTCCGGGACTCCATGCGTCATCACCGTGTTGAAGCCGACGGACTCCAGGCCGCGTTCCTTCACCCACGACAACAGCTCTTCGTGCCGCACGTCGATATCGGTGCGCACCGGGCGGTCGGTGCGGGTGGCCAGGGAGGTGATGAGCGCCTTCGCCGTCTCCGTGTCACGGGCGATCAGCGGACCCACCACATGGGTGTGCGTGTTGGGCCAGGCGGCCGCGTATCCCGTGATCCGGCCGTTGTCCTCGGCGACGCGCAACTGGTCGGAGAAGGCGGGCAGCCGCGTGATCAGATGGGTGCGATCCGAGCCGAAGACCTCCGCGTCGAGCCGGAGGATTCTTGAGAGGTCCTCGGCGGTGGCCGGGCGCGTGGTGGCCTCGGGTTCCGGACCGCCGGGGACGAAGTGTCCACGGACCATCTCGGCGCGACCCGTGGCCTTGAAACCCAGCTCCTCGTAGAGCGGTCTGCCGAACGGTGTCGCATGAAGGGTCAGCGGGGTGGTGCCCATCTCTGCCACGACGTGCCGCATCAGTCGTCGTCCCACCCCCTGGCGCGCATGCCGCTCGGCTACCAGGACCATTCCGATCGCTCCCAGATCGGGCCTCCCCGGAGTTCCGTACTCCGTCACGACGCAAGCGGTGACGAGACCACCGTCGGGGTCGTCGATGCCGTAGCCCGTCCCTGCCGCGAGGAGCAGACCCCACTTGTGTTCCTCGCGGGGCCACCCCCGGTCCTCGGACAAGTCGGCGCAGGCGGTGAGATCGCGAGGCGTCAGGCGACGGATGGGCAGAACGGCGGGGGAAGGTGTGGACACGCAGGTCAGGCTGTCTGACATACACCTCTGACGTCCACCTGTTTGCCCTCGGACGTATGCGCTTTTGGCCATGCCGAGTCCCTTCGCGCAGCATGTGGACAGACGTTTCACGTGAAACAGCGGGCCGCGTTCCTGCCGCTAGCCTCGGTGCACATGGCACGACTTCATCTCTTCGACCTCGACGGAACGCTGCTGTACGGGAGTTCAGCGCCCCTGGAGATCTCGCGGCAGATCGGCCTGGAGGCCGAGACCATCGCGCTTGAGCAAGCGATCTCGGCAGGACGGATCGGCCCGCCGGAGTACGCCACGCAGGTGTACGCCTTGTGGGCCGATCTCACGGAGGAACATGTGGCGGCGGCCTTCGAGGGAGCGCCGTGGCTGTCCGGCATCGAAGACGTCTGGGCGGAGATCGGAGCCAACGGCGACTACTGCGCCGTCGTCTCGCTCTCGCCCTCCTTTTTCGTGGAGCGACTGACGGGGTGGGGTGCGCATGCGGCATTCGGTTCACGCTTCCCCGCCCTTCCCTTCGCCGAGCCCGTGGACCTCGCCGGCATTCTCAGTGCCGCGGCAAAAGTGCAGATCGCGGACCGGCTCTGTGAAGAGTTCGGTGTGAACCGGGCCGATTGTGTCGCCTACGGGGACTCGCTCTCGGACAAGGATCTGTTCGCGGCGGTGCCGCTATCCGTCGCGGTCAATGCGGATCGACATCTGGCAGGTCTTGCCACGCACTCCTACGTGGGACGTGACCTGTGGGATGCCTATGAATTGGTCCGACGCGCCCCGTAATTACGGTAATTGACGGTGGGAGCGCGCCCATTCGTGCTGAAGGAAGGCAGGGCTTGTGTGTGAGGCGACTGCCGGTATGGTCGACTCCGGTTCGCGTCCGCCGCGATGTATGCATGTCTCGTGGGGCACGAACGCAGGCCAATGCAGCCTAACGGGACGGAGAGATCGAAGAGCCGCATTTTCCGTTGTGCGAACGGGTGTTGACTCGGAGTGGGATGCTGCCGTGAGGGTAGTGCGGCCAATGTCACATTCTCGCCTTACTTGTCCGTAGAGAGCGGGAACCCGGGTTGAATATGGCGGCATTGGCCGGTGGGGGCTGAACGGGGGCAGGCAAGCAAGTCTTCTACGGGGGAAAGTAGGCATCTTCCGACCGCCGGAGGTGCGCAGACCGACCGAAAGATGTTCGAGGCGAGGCACACCATGGACGCTCCGACCACCACGTCGGCCGACAACGGCACTTCCGGAGGCAATGGCGGGGCCGGCTGGTTCACCCCGCGCAAGGAACCGGCGTCATCCGGCACAGAGCGGGAGCCCTCCGACGGTCGCCGTCTGGCAGCGATGCGCCCCGTAGGGCGGCCCGTGACGGGTCGGGGGACGGTGGAGCAGGAACGAATATCCTCGGCCGTGGAAGCAGCCCCGACTTCCCATGAGGCTCCGCCTGCCGAGACACCGCGCCCCGAACCGGAGCCTGCCCACGCATCCGTACGACCGCCGGCAGGTCCTGCCCGGCCCGACCACGGCGCTCCCCACTCCGCTGTCACCCCGGAGCAGTCCGTTCCTGAACGGGAGCGCAGGGAACTCCGGCGACAACAGCCCGGCCTCGACCCGGATCCCCGCGTGCCTGTCCAGGAGTACCGGGCGCCCGAGCCACGTGTGCCCGTCCAGGAGCACCGGTTGCCCGAGCCGCCCGCACCGCTTCCAACGTCGCGGTCGCCCGAGCCCGGGACGGCAGTTCAGGAGCCGCGGCTGCCGGCCCAGAGGTCTGTCCCCGTGCCGGAGCCGTCGCCCGACGCCGTGCTCATCCGCCGGACCATGGCCGAGGTCGGCCCCGTCGCCGACAAGGTGACGTCCTACTTCTACGCGCTGCTCTTCGTCCGCCACCCGGATCTGCGGCCGCTGTTCCCCGCGGCGATGGACACCCAGCGGGACCGGCTGCTCAAGGCGCTGCTGACCGCCGCCGAGCACATCGACAACACCCCGGTCCTCGTCGACTATCTGCAGAAGCTCGGTCGAGGACACCGCAAGTACGGCACCCGGCCCGAGCACTACCCGGCCGTCGGCGAGTGCCTCATCGGCTCGCTCAGCCGGTTCGCCTCGGCGATCTGGGACGCGGAGACCGAGGCTGCCTGGGTTCGCGCGTACACAACGATCTCCCAGGTCATGATCGACGCGGCCGCCTCGGACGAACTGCGTGCCCCGGCCTGGTGGTACGCCGAGGTCGTCGCACACGACCTGAGGACGCCGGACATCGCCGTCATCACCGTCCGCCCCGACCAGCCGTACCCCTTTCTCGCCGGGCAGTACATGAGCCTGGAGACCCCGTGGTGGCCGCGGATATGGCGGCACTACTCGTTCGCGTCGGCACCCCGGTCCGACGGGCTGCTGTCGTTCCATGTGAAGGCGGTTCCGGCGGGCTGGGTGTCCAACGCGCTGGTGCACCGCGCCCGCCCGGGCGACATCATCAGGCTGGGACCGCCGTCCGGATCGATGACCGTCGACCACACCACCGACAGCGGACTGCTCTGTCTGGGAGGCGGCACCGGCATCGCACCGATCAAGGCTCTGGTCGAGGATGTCGCCGATCATGGGGAGCGGCGCCCGGTCGAGGTCTTCTACGGCGCCCGCACGGATCACGACCTGTACGACATCGACACGATGCTGCGGCTGCAGCAGAGCCACCCGTGGCTTTCCGTGCGTCCGGTCGTCGACGGACAGGCTCATCTCCAGCTGCCGGACGCCGTGCGCGAGTACGGGCCGTGGAACGAGTACGACGCCTACCTCTCGGGTCCACCCGGCATGATCCGCAGCGGGGTGGACGCCTTGAAGGACGCCGGCATCCCGTCGGACCGCATACGCCACGACTCGGTCGAGGAGCTTGTCGCAGCCGGCGACTGACCGGGGCCGCTCGTTCGCGACAAGCCCCCACCGTGCACGTTCAGCCCAGGTCGGGTGCGTGCATCGCCCGGACGCCCTCGATGTTCCCGTCGAGATAGTGCCGCAGGGAGAGCGGCACGAGATGGACGGAGGCGATGCCGACCCGGGTGAACGGCACCCGCACGATCTCGTACTCGCCGCAGGGCTCGTCCATCTCAGGGCCGTGCCGCTGGGCTGGATCCATGGACTCCAGACGGCAGACGAAGAAGTGCTGCACCTTCACGCCGGTGGCGCCGCCGTCGTCGCCGATGTGTTCGACGGTGTCGACGAAGCAGGGCACCACATCGATGATCTTGGCGCCGAGTTCCTCGTGCACCTCGCGATGGAGCGCCTCGACGACAGTCGTGTCCTCCGGTTCGACCCCGCCACCAGGTGTGAGCCAGTAGGGATCGACGCCGGGTTTGGTGCGCTTGATCAGAATCAGGTCGTCACCATCGAGCAGGACGGCTCGGGCGGTGCGCTTGACCACGGGTCGGACGGTCATGGGAGAAATGTGGCCCGGCTGGTTCCACGTGAAACATCGTGGAGCCCCGAGGACCTCAGGAGGGGCCCAGGAGGCCACTGGGAGGACTCAGGGAGCTCTGGGAGTACTGGGGAGGTCTCAGGACCAGTCGGCTGCGGCACGCAGCAGCCAGTCGTGTGCACGCGCGATGTGCGGCATGGCCAGTGTGCCGGTGCGCACCACCAAGAAGTACGTCCGCAGCGGAGGCACCGCCGGATCGAGGAGTGAGACGACGTCGCCGCGCTCCAGTGCCTCGGCGCACAGATACCGGGGCAGTACCGCGAGCCCCGCGCCCGTGGCGGCGCAGGCGAGCACGGCACGCAGATCGGGGACGACGACGGTGCCCGAGGCTGCCGGGCGGGAGTCGAAGACAGACGCCCAGTAACGGGCGACGAGCGGCAGCGACTCGTGCACCTCGACCACGGGAAAGTTCTCCAGCGCCGGTGAACCCTTGCGGCGGAGCTTTCCGGGACCGATACGGGCGGCCCAGCGCGGGGCGGCGACCAGGACGTGTTCCTCGTCGCAGAGCGGAGTCGCGGTGAGCAGGGTGCCGCGCGGACGGGCCGTGGTGATGGCCAGATCATGATGTCCGGCGGCGAGTCCCTCCAGCGTCTCTTCGGCGTTCCCGAAGGAGGCGCGCAGTGCGAAGCCCTGGCCGTCCTCGCCGGTCAGCTCCGTCAGTGCGGGCAGCGCTCGCTCGGCGGTGAACTCCGGCGGTCCGGCGAGATGGAGGGTGCGTACTGACGAGTCCTCGTCGAGCCCTGTCTCGGCGATCTCCACCAGGGCGTCCAGATGCGGCGCGGCCTTGTGGGCGAGCTCGTCACCGATCGTCGTGGGGGTCACCCCACGGGCCTGGCGCAGAAAGAGCGGTCGGCCCAGCTGCTGCTCCAGGGTGCGGATCTGCGAGGTGACCGCAGGCTGCGAGAGACCGAGCAGCGCGGCGGCGCGGGTGAAGGAACCGGCCCGGTGCACGGTCACAAACGTGCGCAGCAGGGCCAGATCCATGGTGTCCCTCTCCTCCCGGCGCACCCGGCCGAGCCCCAACTATAAATAAGTCGATAGGTCGCTGTCGCTACTGTGATTGGACACTGACACAGAGTCAACTAGCCTTGTTCGCGCGGTTCTTCGCGCGCAGAACCGGGACGGTCCGAGCCACGAGGGGGGAGGCTCGGACCGTCCGTTGTACGTAGCGGGGGTACTGAGCGGACGGCCTGGATGTGTGCCGCAGCATACTCACCGGCCGTTCAGGAATGGGTCACTTCGCGGACTCGGCGAGCGCGCGAAGTACGTCCTCCACCAGGTCCTCGGGGTCCTCGGCGCCGGCCGAGAAGCGGATGAAGCCCTCCGGCACCGCGTCGCCGCCCCACCGGCCGCGCCGCTCGGCCGTCGATCGCACCCCGCCGAAACTGGTCGCGTCGTCCACCAGACGCAGGGCGTCGAGAAAACGCTCGGCACGTGCCCGCGTCGGCAGCGTGAAGGACACCACGCACCCGAAGCGCCGCATCTGCTGCGAGGCGATCTTGTGCGAGGGGTCGTCGGACAGCCCCGGATAGCGCAGCCCGGCCACCTCGGGCCGGCCCCGCAGCGCTTCGGCGATCGCCAGGGCGTTGGCGTTCTGCCGGTCGGCGCGCAGCTGGAGCGTGGCGAGGGAGCGGTGGGCCAGCCAGGCCTCCATGGGGCCGGGGATGGCTCCGACGATCTTCCGCCAGCGCCGCACGGGCGCCATCAGATCGGCGTCGCGTGCGGTGACGTACCCGAGGAGGATGTCGCCGTGCCCGGTGAGCATCTTGGTGCCGCTGGCCACGGAGAAGTCGGCGCCCAGCTCCAGCGGGCGCTGTCCGAGCGGGGTCGCCAGAGTGTTGTCGACGGCGACGAGGGTGCCCTGGGCGTGGGCCGCCGCGACGAGCCGTCGTACGTCGCACACGTCGAGCCCCGGGTTCGACGGGGTCTCGATCCACAGCAGCTTCGCGCCGTCGAGCACATCGAGCTGGGCGTTGCCGCCGGTCGGCGCGGTGCGCACCTCGATGCCGTACGCGGTGAGCTGCTCACGCACCAGCGGCAGCACCTGGTAGCCGTCGTCGGGCAGGACCACCACGTCTCCCGCGCGCAGCCGGGAGAAGAGCACCGCCGAGATGGCGGCCATCCCGGAGGGGAAGGCGAGCGTGGCGACACCGTCCTGCCCGGGCGCCTCCAGCTCGCCGATGGCGCGCTCCAGGAGCGTCCAGGTCGGGTTCTCGTCACGGCCGTAGGTGTACGGGCCGGTCGGATCGCCCGGCAGATGGAAGTGCGCGGCGAAGACCGGGCCCGGGAGCGTCGGCTCGTACTTGACAGGGTCGGGCAGGCCCGCCCGTACCGCTCGTGTGCCGTCGCCGCTCCCCGTGACGAAATCCCCTGACGTCATGCCGCGCGTCCCTCCAGTTCTTGCCGTACCGCGGTGAGCAGTCCTGGGCTCGCCGCCTCCACCATCTCAAGACACTCCTCGAAACCCTCCATGGGTCCGTAATACGGATCGGGAACGTCCAGGTCGTCGCCCGCGGCGGGGTCGTACGACCGCAGCAGCCGGACCTTCTCCGCGTCCTCGGGAGTGGGTGCGAGCCGGCGCAGGGCCTTGAGGTGGCCGGAGTCGAGGGCGATGACGAGGTCGAGACGGGAGAACCACGAGGCGTGGAACTGGCGGGCCGCATGACCGCTCTCGTAGGCCCCCGCCTCCAGCACGGCGACGGTACGGGAGTCCGCACCGTCGCCCTCGTGCCAGCCGTCGGTGCCCGCGCTGTCGACCTCGACCCGGCCCGCGAGTCCGGCCTCTTCTATCCGGGCACGGAAGACGGACTCGGCCATCGGGGAGCGGCAGATGTTGCCGGTGCAGACGAAACAGACGCGATAGGACATCGGACGCTCTCAGTCCTTGTCGCCGTCGGGCAGCACGACATTGAGCGCCCAGGACACGATCGAGATGATCAGGCCGCCCAGGACGGCGGTCCAGAAGCCCTCCACGTGGAAACTCAGGTCGAGTTTGTCGGCCAGCCATGACGTGAGCAGCAGCATCAGGGCATTGACCACAAGGGTGATCAAGCCCAGCGTAAGGATGAAGAGCGGGAAGGTCAGGACCTTCACGATCGGTTTGACCAGGAAGTTCACCAGACCGAAGACCAGTGCGACGAGCAGCAGCGTGCCGATCTTCTTGCCGGTGCTGTTTCCTGTCAGGGTGATCTTGTCGAGCAGCCACACGGCGATGGCCAGGGCCCCCGCGTTGGCGATCGTCTTGACTACGAAATTCTTCATGTGTCTGATCGTGACAGACGAGATCGACTGGCGAGTGGGGCTGTGGACACAGCCTGCGGAGCACGGGAGCGGACAAGGGCGATGAAGGCATTCCGGCTGGACGAACTGGAGGCGGAACGCGCCGCCAACGACGGTGCCTACCTGCAGTTCCTGCGCGAGCGGAACATGTCGGTCGGTCTGTACGCGCTCGACGCGGGTGAGCTGGATCCGCAGAAGCCGCACCAGCAGGACGAGGTGTACTTCGTCGTGAGCGGGCGGGCCGCGATCACGGTCGGTCTGGAGACCACCCAGGTGGCACGCGGCAGCGTCGTCTACGTACCCGCGGGGGTCGCCCACAAGTTCCACCACATCACCGAGGATCTGCGGGTTCTGGTGATGTTCTCTCCGCCCGAGAGCTGACGTCCGTCTCAGGGTTCCCTAGGGGAACGGTCAGGGGAGGACAAGGGGTGCGAGGCCCCCGTCGGACCGCCCTCGGCCCTAGCATCGAATGCAAGACATCAGAGAACCCGGAAGCAGAGTCCCGGACTTGGGACGACGGGCGAAGAGAGGCAAGGGTCAGGGCGATGCGAGAGATCTTCAACGGGATGCCGTGGTGGGTGAAGTGGATCGCGGTGCCGGTCATCGCTCTGGTCGTTTTCGGCACGGTGATCGTCAGTGTGCTCAGTGTCCTGATCGGTCTGCTTTTCAAGGTGCTGATCTTCGTGGCCCTCGTCGGCGGATTGATCTACGTGGTGCGGAAGTTCACGTCGAGTTCGTCGTCGCGAAGCGACTGGTGACACACCACCGGGTGAGCAACGGGTAACGGGCAGGTCGGAAAAGGGAACCCGAGGTTCCCTCGGCCGAGGGAAGTTTTCCGGTGAGGCCGTCAGCGGGCGGTGGCAGGCGGTTAAAGTCCGGAATTCGCCGCGGGGCCGACCCCCGCGCGGCAGCGCACACCCCCTCCCGTGTCCCCCCGCACGGGTGGTTCCCCTCGCGCTTCGGGAGTGCCCCTTGGCCACGGTTGACACCGCACCCGCAGAATCGCCCGCCCCACCCCTCCAGCGGTCCAGTGCTTCCACGGGGTCATGTCTTCCACCCGCCCAGCCACGTACCTCCCCCGCGGAGGCACGTGTTCCGCTGCCGGAGGCGCGCACTCCTGAGCTGGAGCCTGCCTCGTCGGAGCTGCATCCCACGACACTGATCGGCTCCGTGCAGCGGGCGATGCGGCTGCTGGAGGCCGTTGCCGCGCGCGAGCACGGCGCCCCCGCCAAGCAGCTTGCCCGCGAGGCCGGTCTCGCGCTGCCGACGGCGTACCACCTGCTGCGCACCCTGGTCCACGAGGGCTATCTGTGCCGGGAGAAGGGGCTGTTCTTCCTCGGTGAGGCCGCCGAGCGGCTGAGCAGCAGTGGAGCGCAGCAGAAACGTCGCAGCACGGTGAGTGACGCGCTCGCCCGGTGGCGCGACTCGATCGGTGTGCCCGTGTACTACGCGGTCTACCGCGAAGGCGAGATCGAGGTCATGTGCGTGGCCGACACCCCCGCGAATCCGGCGGTGGAGGAGTGGGCCGACTTCCGGGAGACCGGGCACGCCCATGCGATCGGCCAGTGCCTGCTGTCCCAACTCGACGAGAAGGCCCGCCGGGATCACCTCGACCGCTATCCGGTGCAGTCCATCACCCCCTACACGGTGCGTGACAGTGCCAGTCTGTTGCGGCGCCTGGAACGGACGGGGCGGATGGAACCCGTCATCGAGCGGCAGGAGTACGCGCTGGGCACGGTCTGCGCCGCGCTCCCCATCACGGCCGGCACCATTGCGGCCACAATGGCCATTTCTCTCCCTATTCACCAGGCCGATCGCCTGCTACCTGCGGCACGACAATTGCAAGGTGAGATCGGCAGACTACTTGGGACACTCGCGATCTCTATCAGCATCTGAAAACTCACTCCTTGTGATCTCTTGTGTACGTTGAGCAATATTTCAGCAGAGTCAGGGGGATGATTCCTGGCCAGTCGACGGCAAACGACGGGGTAGGCGATGCGCGAGTCGGTACAGGCAGAGGTCATGATGAGCTTCCTCGTGTCGGAGGAGCTCTCTTTCCGCATTCCGGTGGAGCTGCGATACGAGACCTGTGATCCCTACGCCGTGCGGCTCACCTTTCACTTGCCCGGCGACGCGCCTGTGACCTGGGCGTTCGGGCGGGAGCTGCTGATCGACGGCGTGGGTCGGCCGTGCGGCGACGGCGATGTGCATATCGCGCCGGCCGATCCGGAGGCATTCGGCGAGGTGCTGATCCGGCTCCAGGTGGGCGGCGACCACGCCCTGTTCCGGTCCGGGGCGGCGCCGCTCGTGGCGTTCCTCGACCGCACGGACAAGCTGGTGCCGCTGGGGCAGGAGCGTTCCCTCGCGGACTTCGACACCCATCTGGACGAGGCGCTCGACCGCATCCTGGCGGAGGAACAGAGCGCGGGCTGAAGGGCTGTCGCGCCCCCCAAGCCCCCCAAGTGGCGTAACGCTTCCTCATCGTGACACGGGCGGGCTTCAGTGCTTGCGGCGACGGCCCTTTCCACCGCGTGCCGGTGCCCTGCTCGCCATGGACTCCGCGGGGATGGCCGTACCCCCTGAATTCGCCGGATTCCCCGGGACCTCCGCACTGCCCGGACGGTCCGCCGAGACCACCAGCGCGGCCAGCGCGGTGGTCACCGGAACCGAGGCGACCAGACCGATCGAGCCGACCAGGGTGCGCACGATCTCCTCGGCGACCAGTTCGCTGTTGGCCACCGTGCCCACACTGCTCTGCGCGATCGAGAAGAGCAGCAGCAGCGGCAGCGCGGCGCCCGCGTACGCCAGGACGAGTGTGTTGACGACCGAGGCGATGTGGTCGCGGCCGATCCGGATGCCCGCGCGATACAGGCCGCGCCAGCCCATGGTGGGATTTGCCTCGTGCAGTTCCCAGACCGCCGATGTCTGGGTCACCGTCACATCGTCGAGGACACCGAGCGATCCGATGATGACGCCCGCGAGCAGCAGACCGCTCATGTCGATGGACGGGTACAGGCCGTGGATCAGCCCGGTGTTGTCGTCCGTGTTGCCGGTGAGCGCCGCCCAGCCGATGAACCCCGAACCGAGTACACCGATCAGCACCAGCGAAAGCAGTGTGCCGAGCACCGCCACCGACGTACGGGCCGAGAGACCGTGGCACATGTAGAGCGCGATCAGCATGATGGCGCTCGCCCCGACCACCGCCACGATCAGCGGGTTCGAGCCCTGCAGGATCGCGGGCAGGATGAAGAGCGTCAGGATCAGGAAGCTGACGGCCAGCGCGACCAGCGCCATGACGCCGCGCATCCGGCCCACCACCACGACGACCAGTGCGAAGATTCCGGCGAGCAGCGCCATCGGGAACTTACGGTTCACGTCGGTCACCGAGTACTGCAGATCCCTGGGTGCGGAGGGCTCGTAGGCGACCACGACCTTCTCGCCCTGGTGCAACTGCCGTGACTGGTCCGGCTGCACGATCTCCGTGAACGTACGGCCCTTGTCCTTGCCGGTGTCGACCCGGATCGTCGCCTTCTTGCAGTCGCCGGTCGCCTGTTGCTGCGCGGAGGAGCCCTCGGCGGTGGACGTGTCGCCGGTCGGGGTCTCCCCCGAGGCGTTCACGGACTTGCAGTCGACCTTGTCGACCTTGTCGACCGTGGCCTGCTGGGTCTGCCGGTCGAAGCCGACGCCGGTGCGCTCGTGGGACGGGGCGCCGCCGGGCCAGAGAACCGCGAGCCCCACAACGACCGCGGCGGCGAAGGGGATCAGAATGGCGGCGATCACCTTGCGCAGGTGCTTGGAGACGGGCGTGGCGGGGCCGTGACTGTGACTGTGCGAGTGGCCCTGCCCGTGGCCGTCCCCGGAACCGTGTCCCTCCCCGCGCCCGTGTTCGTCTCCGGGCCCGTGCCCATCTCCGGAACCGTGGCCGTGTCCGTCTCCATGCCCGTCTCCGGGCCCGTGGCCGTGCCCACGTCCGTCACCCGGACCGGGCCCGTGGCCGCCTCCGGACCCGGGGCCGTGGCCACCGCCCGGCCCAGGTCCCTGCCCGCCTCCGGAGCCGTACCCATGGCCGTCCCTGGGGCCGGGGCGGCGCGGAGGCTCGGACGGCGGGAACGGGGGCTGATGCGTTGTGGTCACCGCCCGATCATCGCAAGAACGCCGAGGGCCCTCTGTTCACCGCGCCAGATATGACGCTAGCGTGGAGGCACCTTTGCACACGCGGGAGCTCGGAGCACCGGGCTGAGAGGGCGCTGACCTCCGTCTTCGCGATGTTTCACGTGGAACGAGCGATGTTTCACCAGAGACGTCTGCAGACGGAAGCCGCTGCGTCGACCGCTGAACCTGTTACCGGGTAATGCCGGCGTAGGGAGTAGGTCTCATGACCGACAAAGACGTACGCACGCCTGCCTCCAGTCAGACGGACGGAGATCCTTCTGTGGCCGAGGCCGAGGACGAACAGCCGCAGAGGGCCGGGAAATCCATCGGCTGGCACAAGGCATACGTCGAGGGCTCGCGCCCCGATCTGCGGGTGCCGGTCCGTCAGGTGCACCTCACCAACGGGCAGTCCGTCACGCTGTACGACACCTCCGGCCCGTACACCGACCCGACCGTCGCCACCGACGTACGCAGGGGTCTCGTACCGCTGCGCGAGAACTGGATCATCGCCCGCGGTGACACCGAGGAGTACGCGGGCCGTCCCGTCCGTCCCGAGGACGACGGGGTCAAGCGCACCTCGCCGCGCGGGGGGCTCCGCAACCTCGACGCGGTCTTCCCGGGGCGGCCGCGCCAGCCGCGCCGGGGCAGGCCCGGAGAGGCGGTCACCCAGCTCGCGTATGCCCGCCGCGGCGAGGTCACACCCGAGATGGAGTTCGTGGCGGTCCGCGAGAAGGTCGACCCCGAGGTCGTCCGCGAGGAGATCGCCGCCGGCCGTGCCGTGCTGCCCGCGAACGTCAACCACCCGGAGATCGAGCCGATGATCATCGGCAAGCGGTTCCTGGTGAAGGTCAACGCCAACATCGGCAACTCGGCCGTGACGTCCTCCATCGAGGAGGAGGTCGAGAAGATGACCTGGGCGACCCGCTGGGGCGCCGACACGGTCATGGACCTGTCCACCGGGCGCAACATCCACACCACGCGGGAGTGGGTGCTGCGCAACTCCCCCGTCCCCATCGGCACGGTGCCGCTCTACCAGGCGCTGGAGAAGGTCGACGGCCGTGCCGAGGAGCTGACCTGGGAGATCTACAAGGACACGGTCATGGAGCAGGCCGAGCAGGGTGTGGACTACATGACCGTCCACGCGGGCGTACGCCTTCCCTATGTGCCCCTCACCGCGAACCGCAAGACCGGCATCGTCTCGCGCGGCGGCTCGATCATGGCCGCCTGGTGCCTAGCGCACCACAAGGAATCGTTCCTGTACGAGAACTTCGAGGAGCTCTGCGAGATCCTCGCGGTGTACGACGTCACCTACTCGCTGGGCGACGGTCTGCGGCCCGGCTCGATCGCGGACGCCAACGACGCGGCGCAGTTCGCGGAGTTGCGGACGCTCGGGGAACTCAACACGATCGCGAAGCGTTTTCACGTACAGACGATGATCGAGGGCCCGGGACATGTCCCGATGCACAAGATCAAGGAGAACATCGACCTTCAGCAGGAGATCTGTGATGAAGCTCCGTTCTATACGCTCGGCCCGCTGACGACGGACGTCGCGCCGGCGTACGACCACATCACCTCCGGCATCGGTGCCGCGATGATCGCCTGGTGGGGCACGGCCATGCTCTGCTATGTCACGCCCAAGGAGCACTTGGGCCTGCCCAACCGTGACGACGTCAAGACCGGCGTCATCACCTACAAGATCGCCGCCCACGCAGCCGACCTCGCCAAGGGGCACCCAGGTGCGCAGGAATGGGATGACGCGCTGTCCGACGCCCGCTTCGAGTTCCGGTGGGAGGACCAGTTCAACCTGGCCCTCGACCCGGACACGGCACGGGAGTTCCACGACGAGACGTTGCCGGCCGAGCCCGCCAAGACGGCGCACTTCTGTTCCATGTGCGGCCCGAAGTTCTGCTCGATGAAGATCAGCCAAGGCATCGCAGAGCGGTTCGGCGGTGCGGCGGCCGAGGGAGCGTCGCCGGAAGAGGTCGCTGAGGGGATGCTCCAGAAGTCCAAGGAGTTCGCGGCCGCGGGCAACCGGGTCTATCTGCCGCTCGCCGACTGAGGCGCACGGACGCGGTGCGTCGTGTGTGGAGCCGGGCTTTCGTGGCGGCCCGGGGCCGTTCGATGCGTACGTATGCGCATCGGACGGCCCCGGGACCGGGTTCTCTCGGCAGACTGGGCGCATGACGTCGACATCCATGAGCAAGGGCGCCAATCTTCCCGTCGCCGCCGGGGCGGTGCAGGCCGTGCTCGGCTGGAGAGGAGGGACCGGTGCGCCGGACGCGGATGCCTCGGCGCTCCTGCTCGGTGCGGGGGGACGGGTGCGGGACGACGGGGACTTCGTCTTCTACAACCAGCCGCAGCATGCCTCCCGCGCCGTGCGGCATCTCGGGAAGCGGCGGGACGGCGATGCCACGACGGACACGGTCGAGGTGGACCTGCGCTCCCTGGAACCGGAGATCGAGCGGGTCGTGCTGTGTGCCTCGGCCGACGGCGGCACCTTCGGCGAGCTGTCCGGACTGACGCTGAGACTGCTCGACGCCGGGACGCAGCAGGAGTTCGCGCACTTCGAGATGGAGGCCACGACGGAGACGGCGTTCATCGGGGGCGAGCTGTATCTGCGCGGCGGTCAGTGGAAGTTCCGCGCGGTCGGACAGGGGTATGCGTCCGGACTCGCGGGGCTGGCCACCGACTTCGGCATCAGCGTGGAGTCCGACGAGGCGGGTGGCGCCGCGTCGGAGCCGACGGCCGCGCCCACGGTGACGCCGACCCGGCCGCTTCCGGGGCAGGCCGCGCAGACGCCTGTCGCGCCGCCTGCGGCCGCGCCGGTGGTCACGTCGGCCCCGGTCTCCCCACCCGCTCCGCAGGCTCTCCCGGCGCCCTCCCCACGCCTCGGCAAGGGCGAGGAGCGGCTCCCCGTCGACATGCGCAAGCGGCTGTCCCTGCGCAAGGAGCAGGTGGCGGTCAGTCTGCGGAAGCACGGCGCGGCGGGGATCACGGCGCGTGTCGTGCTGATCCTCGACGCCTCCGGCTCCATGTCCTTCCTGTATGCGAAGGGTGTCGTGGCCGATGTGGTGGAGCGGATGGCCGCGGTGGCGGCCCAGTTGGACGACGACGGTGTGATGCAGGCGTGGACGTTCGCCTCGCATGCGGCCCGGCTGCCGGATCTGAGCCTGGGCGAGTTGCCCGAGTGGCTCGGGCTTCATGTCCGGGTCGGTGAGCTGAGCCTGTTCCGGCGGAGCAAGAAGCCGCGGAAGGGACTGCTCCCGGGGCAGGTGGACATGCGGGCCGTCGGTATCCAGAACGAGGAGCAGAAGGCGATCGCCGAGGTACGCACATATGTGCGAGAGCACCCGGCCGCCGATCCCACACTGGTGCTGTTCTTCTCCGACGGAGGGGTCTATCGCAACAAGGAGATCGAGCAGGAGCTGCGGGCAGCGGTGGAGGAGCCGATCTTCTGGCAGTTCGTGGGCCTGGGGCGGTCCGACTACGGCGTGCTGGAGCGGTTCGACGTGCTGCCGGGCCGACGCGTCGACAACGTCGGCTTCTTCGCCGTGGACGACATCAGCGGCGTACCGGATCCGGAACTGTACGACCGGCTGCTCTCCCAGTTCCCGGCCTGGGTGACGGCAGCCCGGCGGATCGGCATCATCTGACGGCGCTCGCCAGGGACCGTACGAACGTGTGCGGGGCAGGCGCAGGTGAGGCCGCACGCCGTGTCGGCGCGGGCGCCGGTCAGGGCCCACGCCGTATCGGCGCAGGCCCTTCCTCTCGTCACCCGGGTGTCGGCCCCTCGGGTGTCACTCCGGCTGGTGCTCCGGACCTCCGAAGTCCGGGCTGGTGAAGTCCGGGCTGCTGAAGCTCGGCCGGGGGCCCGCCGCGGGACCGCCGTCCGGGCTGCTGAACCCTGGTCGGTTGTAACCGAGGTGGGGAATGCGGCCGGTGGTCGGCGTCGGTGACGGCCGGCCCAGTACCGCCGTGCCCGGATCGGCGAGGGCCTCCCGGAGGAACGGCATGATGCCGCGCTCCAGCAGGGCCTCGCGCCAGGCTTCCCTGGCCCGGTCCACCTCTTCGTTCAGCTCGCCGTGGGCTCCGGCCTGGAGCGAGGACGAACCGTTGCGCAGTGCGGTGAGCAGCAGCCCGACCGCGGCGACCAGGATCGCGGCCGCCGTGACCGCGCCGAAGACCCACCCGGTGGTCAGGAGGGTCTCGGCGAAGGCCAGCTCGGGGGTGAGCACCTTGAGGATGAAGCCCACGAGCAGGAAGATCGCCGCGGCTGTCCCGGCGAGGACGGGGGCGAGCACCGCGACGACGGCAATCGCGCCGGCTCCGGCGGTCTCGGTGACCTCTCCCATGGTGGTGGCGAGCCCCACCGTGGTCGTGCCCGGCTCCATGGAGCCGGCCTCTTCGGTCACGGATGGGGTGGACGGCGCCGGGTGGCGCAGTTCCTCGCGGACCTTCACGTAGTGCGCGTACTCGGTCGCCGCGGCCACCGTGATGAGTGCGGTGGCGTTGAGCGCCATGGTGCGCAGCTGTTCGGGGTTGAGCCGCTTGCCGACGGCGGCGAGTTCCGGGTGGTGTGGGGCGGAGCGCAGCGCCTCATCGAGGATCCGCTCGTATTCCTGGCGGTCCTCACTCAACAGGTGCTGCGGAACGCTGTTCATGTGCATCCCCCGATGCTCCGTAGGGCTGGTGGCTCGCACGCTGACGAGCCGTCGGGCAGAAACGGAGGGGAGCCTGCTACGGATAAGCCGATGGTAGAGCGGTGACGGCACGCCGTGACAGGGGGTTTCCAGAAATTGCCCCCTGGCCAGCGCGGTCCCCCGTGGGGGACGCCTGCCCGAAGAACGCTCAGCTATCCAGGGGCAGTTGCCGGACCAGCAGTTTTCCGGCCATGGTCACTCCGCCGTCCATCGCGATGGCCAGCCCGTCGGCGTAAAGATGTGGTTCCTCGACCACGGGGGTCGGGTTGTCCTCGCCCTCTTCCGAGCCGACCTCGCCCAGGAGGTACGGGATGGGGCTGTGGCCATGGACGATGCGTGTGCCGCCGTAGGTGTCCAGCAGGGACAGGACGGCTTCGGCGCCGTCGTCGCGGAAGGCGAAGCGCTTGGTGAACTTCCGGAAGAGGTCCCAGCACTCGTCGGCGTCGTTGCGCGTGAGGGTTTCGCGGATGGTGTCGTTGACCGCTTCGATCGAGTCGCCGTAGTCGAGATAGGCGGTGGTGTCGGAGTGCACCAGAAGGTGCCCGTCGACCTGTTCCATGGCGTCCAGGCGGGACATCCACTGCAGGTGGTGGTCCTGGAGGCGGTCCATGTCGGTCTTCTGGCCGCCGTTGAGCAGCCAGGCGGCCTGGAAGGTGGCGGTGCCCGCGCCGGAGTGGACGGGGGTGTCGCCGAACCGCTTGGCGCCGAGCAGCAGCAGTTCGTGGTTGCCCATGAGCGCCTTGCAGTAGCCGCCGGCCGCGGCCGCCTCGGCGGACAGCCGCATCACGAGGTCGATCACCCCGATACCGTCCGGGCCGCGGTCGGTGAAGTCGCCGAGGAACCACAGGCGCGCGGTCCCCGCGGACCAGTTGCCCGCCGCGTCGATGAGGCCCTGCTCCTGGAGCGCGGCGACCAGCTGGTCGAGATAGCCGTGCACGTCGCCGACGACGAACAGCGGACCCGGCCCGTCGGTGGGCTGCGGGGCGGGCACGGCCTCGGGGTCGATGACGACCTGGACCGTGTCGCCCCGGTTGATGATGGGCAGATCGCGCCGCGTGGGCGTGTAGCCCTCGGGCTCCTCGGCGGGTCCCGCACTTTCGCCGAGAGCCGTGCTCGGCGCGTACGGACCGGTCTCGTGGACGTACGCGGGCACCCGGAAGTCGCGCAACGTCTCCGTCCGCACCGCCTCGGGTCCCTGACCGGCCCCCTGAGTCATCGACCCCTCCACCACCATCGCGCCGCATCTGCACCGGATCGGACTGCCTGGTCGCAGCGGCCCGCGGTGTCGTGGGCCCATCATAGGAATGCGGATCGCGCCATGTGGTGACCCAGGGGTGGTGAATCGGAGCAGGAGCCCTGTTCACTGCGGTTTTCGCCCGAATTGGGCGGGGCTTTCCCTGGTGGATGCCCCGCCACGGGTGTGATGGTCGTCAACCTCGGCGGCCGCCGGACCACTCCTCTCCGTCGGCTCCGAGCGTTTCTCCCCGCCGACGCCGAACATTCCTCCCCGGCCGGCGCCGGACGTCCCCTTCCCGGGTGATGCCGGACTACCCCTTCTCGGGTGACCGGGGCGGGCTGACCGTCGTGCGGGGCGGACGCCGCTCGGAGGACGTCCGCACGATCAGCTCCGTCGGTATCACCTGCTCGACCGGTTGGTCCGATTCGACCCCTTCGATGGCGTCGATGAGGAGCTGGACCACGGCCGTGCCGATCCGGCGGGGTTTGAGCGAGAGTGTGGTGATGGGCGGCTCGGTGCTGGCGTAGACGGTGGACTCGCTGCAGCAGACCAGCAGCAGGTCGTCCGGGACGCGCAGGCCGTAGCGCCGGGCCGCGGCCAGCAGATCGGTGCCGTTCGGGTCGAAGAGGCCGTAGACGGCGTCGGGGCGGTCGGGCCGGGCCAGCAGCCGGTCGGCGGCGACGGCGCCCGCGCACGGGTCGTGGGCGGGGTAGGCCTCGTACACCGGGTCCTGTCCGACCCGCTCGCACCAGTGCAGATACGCGGTGGTGGAGAGATGTGTGTAGGTGTCCGTGGAAGTGCCGGTGAGGAGGCCGATCCGGCGGGCGCCGGCGTCGGCGAGGTGGTCGAGGATGCCCAGCACCGCGGCCTCGTGGTCGTTGTCCACCCAGGCGGTGACCGGGAGCGTGCCCGCGGGGCGGCCGTCGGAGACGACCGGTAAACCCTGGCGGACGAGCTCGCTGACGACCGGGTCGTGGTCGGACGGGTCGATGACCACGGTTCCGTCCAGGGCGACGTTCGACCACACGTCGTGGCGCGAGGTCGCGGGGAGGATGACCAGGGCGTAGCCCCGGGCGAGCGCGGCCGAGGTGGCGGCTCTGGCCATCTCCGCGAAGTACGCGAACTCCGTGAAGGTGAAAGGTTCATCCCCGTATGTCGTCACGGTCAGGCCGATGAGGCCCGATTTGCCGGTACGGAGGGTTCGGGCCGCGGCCGACGGGCGATAGCCCAGCCGGTCGGCGACCTCGCGGACGTGGCGTCGGGTGGCGTCCGGGAGCCGGCCCTTGCCGTTGAGGGCATCGGACACGGTCGTGATGGAGACCCCTGCGGCCGCGGCCACGTCTCTGATACCCGCCCGGCCCGGTCGACCGCCTCGGCGGGAGGTCTCTGCGCGGCTCACCTGGTGCTTCCCTGCTGCTGTCATGGCGAGCCGATAGTAGGGCTCATGCGGTGGGGTAGTGCGGACGCATATGCACTCGTTGACAGGCACGTTTCTGCAAGGTCAAATTGACTCAATTGCCTTTGAAACAAAGTCAGTTGAACGATCCAATGGCAATACGTGACTTGTCGACACGCATGGGCCTGCCGACTGGGCCATGTTTCGAAGAGGTCTCAACTCACCTTGACGAGCGATGCGCGCCACGGCGTGAGCCACCGGCGCATGTCTTCCTGAGCGGCGCGCCCCCCCATTTCGTACGCCTTCGTACGAGGATGACCCTCGCGTACGTACGAGATGGCCGCCGGGTTGCACGAGGGTGATCATCGGGGAGTATGACGATGATCACCAGGGGGTACGGGGCCGATCGCCGGCCCGGGCGGGCTGCATCGCGTGGTTGTCCACAGCCCATTCGCAGCGGCGCCGAATCCTCATAAGGTGAGAAGCATTGGTAGCCGGTGGTGGTCATGAGCCAGCGGTGGTCGCGAGGAGGACTGCGGTGAGCGAGACGAGCCCCAAGCTGCGTACCGAGCTGGAGGGTATCCCCACCTACAAGCCCGGCAAGCCCGCCGCGGCCGGTGCGGTGGCGTACAAGCTGTCCTCCAACGAGAACCCCTACCCACCGCTGCCCGGCGTGATCGAGAGCGTGACGGCCGCGACCGGGTCGTTCAACCGCTACCCGGACATGGCGTGCACGGGCCTGATGAACGAGTTGGCGGATCGTTTCGGGGTCCCTCTCTCGCACCTGGCGACCGGCACCGGCTCGGTCGGCGTCGCCCAGCAGCTGCTGCAGGCCACCAGCGGCCCAGGCGACGAGGTCATCTACGCCTGGCGCTCCTTCGAGGCGTACCCGATCATCACGCGGATCAGCGGGGCGACCCCGGTGCAGGTGCCGCTGACACCCGGCGAGGTGCACGACCTGGATGCGATGGCCGACGCGATCACCGACAGGACGCGGTTGATCTTCGTCTGCAACCCGAACAACCCGACCGGCACCGTGGTGCGCCGGGCCGAGCTGGAGCGGTTCCTCGACCGGGTGCCCGGCGATGTGCTGGTGGTCCTGGACGAGGCCTACCGTGAGTTCATCCGTGACATCGAGGTGCCGGACGGCGTGGCGATCTACCGTGACCGGCCCAACGTTTGTGTGCTGCGCACCTTTTCCAAGGCGTACGGGCTGGCCGGCCTGCGGGTCGGCTTCGCGATCGCCCACGAGCCGGTGGCGGCGGCGCTGCGCAAGACGGCGGTGCCCTTCGGCGTCAGTCAGCTCGCGCAGGACGCGGCGGTCGCGTCGCTGCGTGCCGAGGACGAGCTGCTCGGCCGGGTCGGCACACTGGTGTGCGAGCGCGCCCGCGTGGTCGAGTCGCTGCGCGGCCAGGGCTGGACGGTGCCCGAGACGCAGGCCAACTTCGTGTGGCTCAGGCTGGGGGAGCGCACGCTCGACTTCGCCGCCCACTGCGAGCAGGCCGGGGTCGTCGTGCGGCCCTTCGCCGGGGAGGGGGTGCGCGTGACGATCGGGGAGACCGAGGCGAACGACATCTTCCTGAAGGCCACGGAGGGGTTCCGCAAGGAGCTCTAGTCCGCGCCCGGCAGGGTTCCGACCGACCTGTTTGAGCCAGGGCCCGGTCGGAACCGGGCTTAGGGACCCCCACCTCTGCAGTCTCGAACGGGCATGCGTCATAATTGCTTGTGAATGTGAATGCGTTCACAAGCGTGTCCCGGTTGTCCCATGATGTGCGCCATGAACGGGGCAAACTGCCGCTGCAATCATCGCGGCGTAAGGAGACTGACGACGTGGAAATGGCTTTGGCGCCCGAGACTCTGGCGCGCTGGCAGTTCGGCATCACCACCGTCTACCACTTCCTCTTCGTCCCTCTGACGATCTCGCTCGCCGCCCTCACGGCGATCCTGGAGACCGCCTGGGTGCGGACGGGCAAGGAGCACTACCTCAGAGCGACCAAGTTCTGGGGAAAGCTGTTTCTGATCAATATCGCCATGGGCGTCGTGACCGGCATCGTGCAGGAGTTCCAGTTCGGTATGAACTGGTCCGACTACTCGCGCTTCGTCGGTGATGTCTTCGGTGCGCCGCTGGCCTTCGAGGCGCTGATCGCCTTCTTCTTCGAGTCCACCTTCATCGGGCTGTGGATCTTCGGCTGGGACAAGCTGCCGAAGAAGGTCCACCTCGCCTGTATCTGGGTGGTCTCCATCGGCACCGTCCTGTCGGCGTACTTCATCATGGCGGCCAACTCCTTCATGCAGCATCCGGTCGGCTACCGGCTGGTGAAGAAGGCGGACGGCACGATGCGGGCCGAGCTCACCGACTTTCCCAAGGTGCTCTTCCAGGAGACGGCGCTCGTCAACTTCTGGCACGTCATCAGTGCCTCCATCCTGGTCGGCGGCGCCTTCATGACCGGTATCGCCGTCTTCCACCTCCGCAAGAAGCGGCACATCCGCACCATGCGGATGTCGCTGCGGCTCGGCCTGATCACCGCGCTGGTCGGCACGATCCTCACCGTCGTCAGCGCCGACACCCTCGGCAAGGTGATGTACGAGCAGCAGCCGATGAAGATGTCGGCCGCCGAAGCCCTGTGGGACTCGGAGCAGCCCGCGCCCTTCTCGCTCTTCGCGTACGGCGATGTCGCCAAGGGGCACAACACCGTCGCCATCGAGATCCCCGGGATACTGTCCTTCCTCGCCAAGAACGACTTCAACGCCAAGATCCCCGGCATCAACGACATCAACAAGGCCGAGCAGGAGAAGTTCGGACCCGGTGACTACCGCCCCAACATCCCCACCGCCTACTGGGCGTACCGCTGGATGATCGGCTTCGGCGGGGTGTCGATGGCCCTGTGCGCCGCCGGCCTCTGGCTGACCAGGCGGAAGCTCTGGCTGGCACCCGCACACCGCACCGGGGACGAGGACGTACCGAAGCTCATGCTCACCAAGAACATGGAGCTGACGCCCAAGCTCGGCGTGTGGTGGTGGCGGCTGTCCCAGTGGACCTTGATCTTCCCGCTCATCGGTATCTCCTGGGGCTGGATCTTCACCGAGACGGGGCGTCAACCCTGGGTGGTGTACGGCCTGCTCAGGACCAGGGACGCGGTCTCGCCCGGGGTCTCGCAGGGCGAGGTGCTGACCTCGCTGATCGTGTTCACCCTCATCTACGCGATCCTCGCCGTCATCGAGGTGAAGCTGATGCTCAAGTACGTCAAGCAGGGACCGCCGGAGCTCACCGAGGCCGACCTCAACCCACCCACCAAGATCGGCGGCGACTCCCATGACGCCGACAAGCCGATGGCCTTCTCCTACTAGGCCCAGGGAGCTGCTGAGTCATGGAACTCCACGACGTCTGGTTCGTCATCATCGCGGTCCTGTGGACCGGCTACTTCTTCCTGGAGGGCTTCGACTTCGGCGTCGGTGTCCTCACCAAGCTGCTGGCGCGCAACCGCACCGAGAAGCGGGTCCTCATCAACACCATCGGACCCGTCTGGGACGGCAACGAGGTGTGGCTGCTCTCGGCGGGCGGCGCGACCTTCGCCGCCTTCCCGGAGTGGTACGCCACGCTCTTCTCCGGCTTCTATCTGCCCCTGCTGCTCATTCTGGTCTGCCTGATCGTGCGCGGTGTCGCCTTCGAGTACCGGGTGAAGCGGCCCGAGGAGAACTGGCAGCGCAACTGGGAGACGGCGATCTTCTGGACCTCGGTGATCCCCGCGTTCCTGTGGGGTGTGGCCTTCGGCAACATCACCCGCGGCGTGAAGATCGACAAGAGCTTCGAGTACGTGGGTAATTTCGGTGACCTCCTCAACCCGTACGCGCTTCTCGGCGGTCTGGTCACGCTGACGCTCTTCACCTTCCACGGGACCGTGTTCGTCGGGCTCAAGACGGTCGGCGACATCCGGGAGCGGGCACGCAAACTCTCGCTTCGGGTCGGGCTCGTGACCGCCGTGCTGGCGCTCGTCTTCCTGATCTGGACTCAGGCCGACAATGGAGACGCCAAGTCCCTCGTCGCGATGATCGTGGCCGTGGTCGCCCTTGTCGCTGCCATCGCGGTGGCCCAGACGGGGCGCGAGGGCTGGGCGTTCGCGCTGTCGGGGCTGACCATCGTGGCGGCCGTCGCGATGCTCTTCCTGACGCTCTTCCCGAATGTCATGCCGTCCTCGCTCAATGAGGACTGGAGTCTGACGGTCACGAATGCCTCGTCGAGTCCGTACACCCTGAAGATCATGACCTGGTGCGCGGGGATTGCCACGCCGATGGTCCTGCTCTATCAGTCGTGGACGTACTGGGTGTTCCGCAAGCGGATCGGTACGCATCACATCGCCGCGGATGTTGCGCACTGACTCCTGGCCCATGGCATGACTTCTCCCCCGAGGCATGGCGCCTACCTCATGGCACGACTTCTCCCTCATGGCATGTTTCACGTGAAACATGCCGGATGAGCCAAGGGTGTGTTTCACGTGAAACCAATCGATCCGCGTCTGCTGCGGTACGCCCGCGCCACTCGCTTCTTCCTCATGGCGGTCGTGGGGCTGGGCGCAGCCGGGGCGGCGCTGGTCATCGCCCAAGCCATGCTCATCGCCGAAGTCGTGGTCGGCGCCTTCCAGCACGGTCACTCGGCCGGCGAACTCCGCACGCCGCTGCTCTTGTTGATCGCGGTCGCCGTCGGGCGGGCGGTTGTCGCCTGGCTCACCGAACTGGCCGCGCACCGGGCGAGCGCGGCGGTCAAGTCGGAGCTGCGGGGACGGTTGCTGGAGCGGGCCACCGCGCTCGGTCCCGGGTGGCTGAGCGGGCAGCGGACAGGGTCGCTGGTCGCCCTCGCGACGCGGGGGGTGGACGCGCTCGACGACTACTTCTCGCGCTATCTCCCCCAGTTGGGGCTCGCGATCGTGGTGCCCCTGGCCGTGCTTGCTCGGATCGTCACCGAGGACTGGGTGTCGGCGGCGATCATCGTCGTCACTCTCCCGCTCATCCCGGTCTTCATGGCGCTGATCGGCTGGGCCACGCGATCCCAGATGGACCGCCAGTGGCGGCTGCTGTCCCGACTCTCCGGTCACTTCCTGGACGTGGTCGCCGGGCTCCCCACGCTCAAGGTCTTCGGCCGGGCCAAGGCGCAGGCCGAGTCGATCCGGCGGATCACCGGCGAGTACCGCCAGGCGACCATGCGGACATTGCGGATCGCCTTCCTGTCGTCCTTCGCGCTGGAACTGCTCGCCACGATCTCGGTCGCGCTGGTCGCGGTGACCATAGGGATGCGACTCGTCCATGGCGACATGGATCTGTATGTGGGTCTCGTCATCCTCGTCCTCGCTCCCGAGGCGTATCTGCCGCTGCGCCAGGTGGGGGCGCAGTACCACGCCGCCGCCGAGGGACTCGCGGCGGCGGAGGAGATCTTCTCGGTGCTGGAGACCCCGGTGCCGGCCAGTGGCTCGCTTGTCGCGCCGGAGGGGGAGATCGCCTTCGAAGGCGTGACGGTCCGCTATCCGGGGCGCTCCGGGGACGCGGTCCGCGAGCTCTCCTTCGCGGTCGAGCCCGGTGAGACGGTGGCCCTCGTCGGGCCGAGTGGCGTGGGCAAGTCGACACTGCTGAACGTGCTGCTGGGATTTGTGGAGCCCGCGGCGGGCCGGGTGCGGATCGGGGGAGTCGATCTCGCCGAGGCCGATGTGGAGCGGTGGCGTTCCCAGGTGGCCTGGGTGCCGCAGCGGCCCCACCTCTACGCCGGCACGATCGCCGAGAACGTACGGCTGGCGCGGCCCGACGCGGAGGACGCGGCGGTACGGCGGGCGCTGGCCGACGCGGGGGCGCTGGAGTTCGTGGACGCCCTGCCCGGCGGCGCCGAGACGCTCCTCGGTGAGGACGGCACCGGACTCTCCGCCGGGCAGCGTCAACGTCTCGCACTGGCCCGGGCGTTCCTCGCGGACCGGCCCGTGCTGCTGCTCGACGAGCCGACGGCTTCGCTGGACGGGGCGACGGAGGCGGAGGTCGTGGCGGCCGTGCGCAGGCTCGCCGCCGGGCGGACCGTGCTGCTGGTGGTGCACCGGCCCGCGCTGCTGGGGGTGGCGGACCGGGTGGTGCGGTTGGATCCCGGCACACCTGTCGTCGCGGCCGGCTCCGCGCACAACGAGGGCGCCAGGGAACTCCGGCCCGTCGAGCCGGGGGATGTGCCCGCGGTCGGCGCGGAAGCGGCGTACGGGGCCCCTCAGCGGCGTGGAGGCGTGCTAGGCAGGGTCCGCGCCATGGCCGGGCCCAGGAGTGGCCGTTTCGCGCTCGCCCTCCTCCTCGGGAGCCTCGCGCTCGGGAGCGCGGTCGGGCTGATGGCCACCTCCGGATGGCTCATCTCGCGGGCGTCCCAGCAGCCGCCGGTGATGTATTTGATGCTGGCCGTGACGGCCACGCGGGCGTTCGGGATCGGCCGGGCCGTCTTCCGGTACGCGGAGCGGCTCGTGTCGCACGACGCGGTGCTGCGGATGCTGGCCGATACGCGGGTCGCCGTCTACCGGCGCCTGGAGCGCCTGGCGCCCGCCGGACTGCGGACGACCAGGCGCGGCGATCTGCTCTCGCGGCTCGTCGCCGACGTGGACGCCCTGCAGGACTACTGGCTGCGGTGGCTGCTGCCCGCCGGTGCGGCGGTCCTGGTGTCCGCGGCCTCCGTCGGGTTCACCGCCTGGCTGCTGCCCGAGGCGGGGGCCGCCCTCGCCGCCGGGCTGCTCGCGGCCGGTGTCGGCGTACCGCTCCTGACCGGGGCCGTGGCGCGCCGGGCGGAGCGTCGGCTGTCCCCCGCCCGCGGCGCCCTGGCGACCCGCGTCGCCGATCTCCTCACCGGGACGGCCGAGTTGACGGTCGCGGGCGCGCTGCCCATCCGTACGGCCGAGGTGCGGCGGGCCGACACCGTGCTGACCCGCATCGCCTCCCGGGCCGCCACCGCGACCGCGCTCGGTGACGGGCTCACCGCGCTGGCGACCGGGCTGACCGTTGCCGCGACCGCCCTCGTGGGCGCTCAGGCGGTCGCCGCGGGGCGGCTGAGCGGCGTGGCGATGGCCGTGGTCGTCCTCACCCCGCTGGCCGCGTTCGAGGCCGTTCTGGGGCTGCCGCTCGCCGTGCAGTACCGGCAGCGGGTGCGCAGGAGCGCGGAGCGCGTGTACGAGGTGCTGGACGCCCCCGATCCCGTACGCGAACCGGAGCGGCCGCAGCAGGCGCCCGCGTCGCCGTTCCCGCTGCGTGTGGAGGGGCTCCGGGCCCGCCATCCCGGACAGGACCGGGACGCTCTCGCAGGACTCGACCTGACCCTCGAACAGGGCCACAGGATCGCCGTCGTCGGCTCCTCCGGCGCCGGCAAGACCACGCTCGCGCAGGTGCTGCTGCGTTTCCTGGATGCGGATGCGGACGCGGGGACGTACACGCTGGGGGGTGTGGACGCGTACGGGATGGACGGGGACGACGTGCGGCGGCTGGTCGGGCTCTGCGCCCAGGACGCGCACCTCTTCGACAGCACGGTGCGCGAGAACCTGCTGCTGGCCAGGAAGAACGCCACCGAGGCCGAACTGCGCGACGCGCTCGCGCGGGCCCGGCTCCTGGAGTGGGTGGACGAGCTGCCCGACGGGCTCGACACGCTGATCGGCGAGCACGGGGCGAGGCTCTCCGGCGGTCAGCGCCAGCGGCTGGCACTCGCCCGCGCGCTGCTCGCCGACTTCCCCGTCCTCGTCCTGGACGAGCCCGCGGAACACCTCGACCTGCCGACGGCCGACGCGCTCACCGCGGACCTGCTGACCGCGACCGAGGGCCGTACGACGCTGCTGATCACGCACCGGCTGGCCGGTCTTGAAGCGGTGGACGAGGTGATCGTGCTGGCGGCGGGGCGGGTCGTGCAGCGGGGCGCGTACGCCGAGCTGTCCGTGGTGGAGGGGCCGCTGCGGGAGATGGTGGAGCGGGAGGCGGCGGGAGATCTGCTGGTCGGGGCTGTGGCGCGGTAGGACCCGACTTCCCGGGCAACGGCAACGGCCCGACTTTCCTGAATAAATGGGACTAATTACTCTCTAGGCATGTCAGTAGCTTCCGCTTCGCCCGACCCGGCCGACGTCCCGGACGGTGGCCCGCGCCGCGGCGCGGACGTACGACGGCTGCTGGAGGCGGTGCGGTCGGTCGGGTTGGGGCTGGAGCTGCACTCGACGCTGGACCGGATCTGCGAGACGGCGGCCGAGCTGGCCGATGCGCGCTACGCGGCCATCGGGGTAGTGACGGAGGACGGCGAGAGACTCGCGGATTTCGTCTTCCACGGCATCGACGAGGAGACCGCCCGGCGGATCGGGCGGCCGCCCGACGGCCACAAGGGGCTGCTCGGAGCGCTCATCCACGATTCGGGGCCGGTACGACTCGCGCGGTTGGCCGAGGACGGGCGCTCCTGCGGATTCCCCGAACACCATCCGTCGATGCACAGCTTCCTGGGGGTGTCGATCCGCGTGCGGGGCGAGATCTTCGGGAATCTGTACCTGGCCGAGAAACGCGGCGGCGGCTCATTCGACGACGACGACCTCAACATGATCCGGGTGCTGGCCGCGGAGGCGGGGATCGCGATCGGCAACGTGCGGCTGTACGAGGCCGCCCAGCAGCGCGAGCAGTGGATCGACGGCTCGGTGGCCGTCACCACGGCGCTTCTGGCGGGCGGCGACGCCGAGGACGCGCTCCAGGTCGTCGCCGAACACGCCCGTCGGCTGTCCTGCTCGGCGGCCGGGATCGTCCTGCTGCCCGCCGCCGAGGGCGGCCTGGAGGTCGCGGCGGTCGCCAAGGACAGCCCGTCCGAGGCGCTCGGAGCCGTCATCCCGCCGGAGAGCGATCTGGTCGCCGAACTCCTCGACGGAGTGGCCGTGGTCCTTGAGGACGCGGCCACCGAGGCGCCCATACTCACTGATTTCGCCCGCGAGTACGGGCCGACGATGATGCTCCCCCTGCGGAGCGACGGCCGCCTCCTGGGGGCCCTCGTCACGCCCCGAGCGCGGGGCAGTCGCCCGTTCACCGGGACGGAGCGCGTCCTCGCGGCGCAGTTCGCCTCGCACGCGGCGCTCGCGTTGAAGATGGCCGAGGCGCAGCGCGACCGGGAGCGGCTCGCCGTCTACGAGGACCGCGACCGGATCGCCCGCGACCTGCACGACCTCGTCATCCAACGGCTGTTCGCCACCGGGATGATGCTGGAGAGCGTGCAGCGGAATTCCACCGTGCCCGAGGTGCGGGAGGGCGTCGGCAAGGCGGTCGACGAACTCGATGTCACCATTCAGGAGATCCGCACCGCCGTTTTCGCGCTTCAGCAGGGGCCCGCGGAAGTGCCGTCCGGGCTGCGCACCTGCGTGCTGCGCGAGATCAACACGGCCGCCGTGCCCCTCGGCTTCAGGCCCACGCTGCACTTCGTCGGGCCCGTGGACACGGTGGTCGGCGAACTCACCGGCAAGAACCTCATCGCGGCCCTGCGCGAGACCCTCTCCAACGCCTTCCGGCACGCCGGGGCGTCCCGCATCGATGTCACCGTCGACGCGACCGTCGCGCTGCCCGACGGGCGGCAGGGTGTCCGGCTGACCATCGCGGACGACGGCGTCGGCATCCCCGAGGGCGGTCGGCGCAGCGGCCTCAGGAACCTCGGACGGCGCGCCGAGTCGCTGGGCGGCGACAGCTCGTACGGACCGGGGCTCGGTGAGGACGGCGCCGGTACGACGGTGGTGTGGCAGGCGCCGCTCTGAGCACACACGGGGACACTGAGCGCACTCCAGGGCCGGCGGAGGCCGACATGCATCGCAACGGACCCGCCTCCGTGACCGTCTCCTTCTGCGGCCGTTCCTTCTGGGGCCGCTCGTTCCGCAGGCGCTCGTTCCGCAGGCGCTCGTTCTACAGCCGCTCGGCGATGATCCGCTCGATCACGACCGCCACCCCGTCCTCGTTGTTGGCGACCGTGCGGCCGGAGGCCGCGGCGATCACGGCGGGGTGCGCGTTGCCCATCGCGTACGACATGCCTGCCCAGGTGAGCATCTCGACGTCGTTCGGCATGTCTCCGAAGGCGACGACCTCCTCCGGGGAGATACCGCGCTCGGCGCAGCACAGCGCGAGCGTGCTCGCCTTGGAGACATCGGGGCCGCTGATCTCCAGCAGCGCGCTGGGGCTGGAGCGGGTGATGGTGGCCCGGTCGCCGACGGCCAGCCGGGCAGCGGTGAGGAAGGCGTCGGGGTCGAGCTCGTGGTGGAAGGCGAGGATCTTGAGCACGGGCTCGTCGGCGCCGGGACCGTCCGGTGCCAGGAGCTTCTCGGCGGGCGCGAGGGTGTCGGGAGCCTCCATGTGCAGCTTCGGGTACGCGGGCTCCTGGTAGAAGCCGTACGTCTGCTCGACGGCGAACACAGTGCCCGGCGCGGCCTCGCGCACCAGCCGTACGGCGTCGAGCGCGTTCGCCCGCGGCAGCTCCCGGACCTTGACGAACCGGTGGGCGCCGGGACCGCCGTGCAGGTCGACGACGGCGGCGCCATTGCCGCAGATCGCCAGGCCGTGGCCGTGGACATGGTCGCTGACGACGTCCATCCAGCGGGCCGGGCGGCCGGTGACGAAGAAGACCTCGATACCGGCCGCCTCGGCGGCGGCGAGGGCGGCGACCGTGCGCTCGGACACCGACTTGTCGTCGCGCAGCAGGGTGCCGTCGAGGTCCGTGGCGATCAGCCGCGGGGGGACGATGGGGGTACCTCCCTGTTCGAGCGAGGTCGAGAGCTTGGGGGAGGCCGGGGTCTCGGGCTGTCGAGTCGCTGAGGTCACCGGGCCATTCTCGCGCATATGCCCGCACGGTCGTGCGAGAGTCCGCACATGTGAGTGGTCACCGCGCTCGCCGACGCCGTCAGGCCCTGCTCGGACTCGCGGACTCGCGGCCTTGCGGAACTCGCCGTTTCGCCGCCCGGGACGGCGTCGGCCGTCAGCCCTGCCGACTTCGTCAGCCGTGTCCGTCGCGGCCGTCAGCCCAGCTGCGCCGGGGCTTCCATGGCGATGCGCTCGAAGACCTTCTCGTCCGCCGCGAAGTCCGAGTCGGGGATGGGCCAGTGGATCACGATGTCGGTGAAGCCCAGCTCCGCGTGCCGGCCCGCGAAGTCGACGAACGCGTCGAGGGACTCCAGCGGACGGCCGCGGTCCGGGGTGAAACCGGTGAGCAGGATCTTGTCGAGCTCCGCGACGTCCCGGCCGACCGCGGCGCAGGCGGCGGCCAGCTTCTCGGACTGTCCCCGTAGGGCCTGAACCGACTGCTCGGGGGTGCCCGTTTCATACAGCTTGGGGTCGCCGGTCGTCACCCAGGCCTGCCCGTGGCGGGCGGCGAGCTTCAGGCCGCGCGGACCGGTGGCGGCCACCGCGAAGGGCAGTCGGGGGCGCTGGACGCAGCCGGGGATGTTGCGCGCCTCGTGCGCCGAGTAGAAGTCCCCGTCGTACGACACCGAGTCCTCGGTGAGCAGGCGGTCGAGGAGCGGTACGAACTCACCGAAGCGGTCGGCGCGCTCGCGCGGGGTCCAGGGCTCCTGATCGCTCCTGGAGAGCGCCGTGGCGTCGAATCCGGTGCCGCCCGCGCCGATGCCCAGGGTGATCCGGCCGTTCGACATGTCGTCGAGGGAGATCAGTTCCTTGGCGAGGGTCACCGGGTGCCGGAAGTTCGGCGAGGTCACGAGGGTGCCCAGACGCAGCCGGTCGGTGACGGTGGCGGCGGCCGTCAGGGTCGGTACGGCGCCGAACCAGGGGCCGTCCCGGAAGGCGCGCCAGGACAGGTGGTCGTAGGTGAACGCGGTGTGGAAGCCCAGGTCCTCGGCTCTCTGCCACAGCTTCTGTCCGTCGTTCCATCGGTGGATCGGAAGGATCACAGTGCTCAGACGCATGCCCCCGACGATAAGCGAGACCGTCGGGGTGCCCCGTCGGGTGCGGTGACGTCGTCAGGGGATGCGGACCAACTCTCCGACCTCTGCGGGGCAGTTGGGGTGCGCGACATGCTGCGAAGCTAGCTTCGCGGTGTAGAGTCTTCAGTGTCATCGAGGATCGGGCCTGACCCGGACTTCGTGTGTGGTGCCGTACGTGAACCGCCGCACCACCCTGCATGGTTTGGACGCCCGGCAGGGGGTGCGGCTCAACCCATCCCCGCACAGTGTGCGAAGACAGAAAGGACATCCTCGTGAGGATTGCCATTACCCATCATGCATGGTCCCTCCCGCCTCGGGCCATCAAGGCCGTGGTGCCGCTCGCAGTGATCATCGTCGTGGCCGTGGTCGGCGCCTTTGCCGTGGGGCACGGTGCGGCGGCGCTGACCGTGGTCGTCATGGCTCTGCTGGCCGCTGCCGTGGAGGAGCTGGCGCGCGCCGCCATGCGGTACTGGATGCGCGTCGCCTGACCGTGGGTGGCGGGGTGTGGTGCGGGTGCGCACCCGCACCACACCCCGCCACCCACGCGCGGGACCACGGCAGAGCGGCAGTGCCGGGAAGAGAGACGGAGGAGCCGTGAAAGGAGACGACGTATCCATGATCTGGGACCACGAGATCCCGCTCGGGAGCCTTTGTGAGGTGACGGCCGGTCCGTCCGGGTCCTTGCTGGACAGCCTGCACGACGGCCCCGACGGAGTGCCCGTGATCTCACCGCCGGATCTCACCGCCCACCACACAGTGGACACCCGGCGGCTGCGGCGGGTGCCGTGGGACGAGACGAAACGCCTCTCCCGGTTCTCGCTGCGGGAGGGCGACATCCTCATCGTGCGGCAGGGGGCGCTCGGCCGGCTGGCGCTGATCGAGGCAGAACACGCCACATGGTTCTACGGCTCGTCCTGTCTGCGCATCAGGCCCCAGCGGGAGCGCCTCCTGCCCGAGTACCTCGTGTCGTATCTGTCGTATCCGCCCGTGCAACGGGTCATGCTGAGCCAGTCCATCCCGGGTACGGTGCCCTCGCTCAACTCGGCGATGCTGAAGGAGTTGCCGGTCACCGTGCCGCCCCTGGACCGGCAGCACGCTGTCGTCGAGGCCCTGGCGGATGTCGACACCCGGATCAGGATCCAGCGGCAGATGGCCGATCGCCTGGAGGCACTGCGGCCGGCCATCTTCGGAGAGCTGATCCAGGGAGCGAGGCGCACATGAGTCCGTTTACCGTCGGTCAACTGGAGCGGGCCCTCTTCGCCGCTGCCGACATCCTGCGCGGCAGGATGGACGCGTCGCAGTACCGTGAGGTCATCTCCGCGATGCTGGTCCTCAAGCGGGTCTCGGATCAGCCCGGCATCCTTCGGGTGCCTGACCGTGCGCGCTGGTCCCAGATCGTCGACTACGAGGGCAAGGCGCCGGGGCGGGTACTGAACGAGGCTCTGTGGGAACTCGAGCAGAGCAACCCCGAAGTCCTGAAGGGTGTGTTCGAGGCCGTCGACTTCGACGTAAGGCTGAGCCGTGCCGAGGTGAAGGCACTGGTCGGTCACTTCGACAGTATTCCGCTCGACGACGGCGACCTGGAGTTCGGCGATGCGGTCGGCCGCGCCTACGACCACCTCCTGGGCGCGTTCGCCGACAGTGCCGGGAAACGGGGCGGGGAGTTCTTCACGCCCCGTTCTGTGGTCCGGCTGATGGTGCGCCTGGTCCGGCCGCGGGAGGGACAGTCGGTCTACGATCCGTTCGCGGGCTCGGGAGGCATGCTCGTCCAGGCCGGGCAGTACGTCGACGAGCATGGCGGGGAGGGCGCGCATCTCGCCCTCTTCGGGCAGGAGAAGAACGCCGCGACGTGCTCCACGGCCCGGTTGAACCTTCTGCTGCACGGACTCACCGACAGTTCGGTGCTCTGCGGGGACACACTGACCGACCCACTCCACTCTCTGGAGGACGGGCACCTCAGGCGCTTCGACCGTGTGCTGACCAATCCTCCCTTCTCGATGAACTACTCCGAGAAGGAGATGAGGCATCCGGAGCGGATGATGTACGGCTGGACACCCGGGCAGGGCAAGAAGGCCGATCTGATGAACGTCCAGCATGTGCTGGCCACACTTCGTCCGGACGGGATCGGAGCGGTGGTCACCCCGCATGGTGTGCTGTTCCGGGGCGGGGCGGAGGCGGAGATCCGCCAGGGAATCGTCGAGGACGGCCGGCTCGAAGCGGTGATCGGTATTGGACCGAACGTCTTCCTCGGCACGGCCATCCCCGCCTGCATCCTGGTGCTGCGGGGCACGAACGGAACACCGGCGGATCAGCGCGGCCAGGTGCTGTTCATCAACGCCGAGCGCGAAGTGGTCACGGGGCGGTCACAGAACCGCCTGGAGCCGCAGAACGTGGAAAAGATCGTGGGCGCTTTCCGTGAGTGGGCGGACATCCCCGGCTTCTCGCGAGTGGTCTCTCCGGACGAGATCGCGGACAACGACTTCAACCTCAACATCCGGCGCTACGTCGACGCCAGTCCGCCCGCCGAGCCATCGCTGGACGTCCGTGCCGCGCTGTTCGGCGGGGTGCCAAGAAGCGAAGTCGACGCGGAAATGAGGAAGTTCCAGGTCTTCGGTATCGGCCTCGCCGACCTGTTCATGACGAAGGGTTCCGGCTACCTCGATTTCCCCGGCTGCGGTTGCGAGGCGACCGCAGCGCGTATCCCGGACCTGGCCGCTGCCCGGGAGAGGGACTTCATCGACCACTGCCGTTCCTGGTGGCAGGGAGCGGAATCGCGTATTGCCGAACTCGCGGGCACCAGCAGGCTGTTGATGTTGCGTTCCCGGCTCATGGCTTCCCTCCGCGAGGAGCTCCTGCCGGCCGGGATCCTGGACCGGTACCAGTTGACCGGCACCTTCGCGGCATGGTGGGCCGACCGGCAGGACGACCTCAGAAGCCTGGACCTCCGGGGCTTTCCCGGGGTGATCGATCGGTGGGCGGTGGCCGACGGCCGACCTTCGTATCTTCCTGGGAGCCTGGCACGCGAACGAGTGCTTGATGTCCTTGGCAACGATCTCTGCTCTCGGGTGGAGAAGCTCGTTGCCGCGGAGCGACAGGAACTGGTCGACGTCTACCGCTCATGGGGTGACCGGTACGGGACTTCTTTCACGGACTTGGAGAGACAGAGCGAGGCCGCTGCGGCACGGCTCAGAGCCCGCCTGGAGGAACTCGGTTACACCTGACCGGTCTGCCCTGACCCGGCGCCGCTGTCCAGGGGTGGAACCGCCGTCGCTGTCACACCCTGGTCGGCTGCCAGACCGAGGTGAGCGCGGTGACGGGGTCGGTGTGGGCCGGTGCAGCGGGCCACCATTCGCCGTCGTCGTCCTGGGAGTAGGGGTACCAGCGGGCGTCGGGGCCCAGCCGCAGCTGGATGCCGTGGTCGGTGAGGGTGAGGCGGTTGCGCCAGGCCCTGAGGGGGACCGGGGCGGTGGTCATCTCGGCGAGAGCCTCGGTCAGGGCGGTGCGGGCGGCCTTCATAGTCACCGGGGCGGGGGTGTGGGGGTGTTCGGCGACGGTGAGGCCGGTGGGGCCGCCGTGGCGCCAGGCGCGGGTGAGGCGGGCGAACGCGTCCGGTTTGGCGCCGGTGTTCACGATCAGGCGGTGGAACCACTCGGGCCCGGGGCCGCTCGCGGCGATCCGTACCGCGTCCTGGTGCCGGGTCAGGTGCAGGTCGGTGGTGTCGCCCGCGAGGAGCCGCGCGGCGCGGGTGGCGGCGTCGGTCATGAGGCGCTCCAGGTCCGTGGTGACCAGGCCGCTGACGGGCGGCGGGGTGACCGGGAGCGCGGCGGTGTGGGGGGCCGGTTCGGGGGGTTCGGGCAGATGGGGGGCGTGTTCGGCCCAGCGGGTGTACGCGGCGGCGGCCGGGATGCCGGCCGGGGCCGGTGGGCCTGCGGTCTCCCGGGTTGTCGTACGGCGTGCGCGCAGCTGGGCGAGGATCTCCTCGCGACCGCGGCCGCGCAGTGCGAAGAGGACGAACGGGTCGGCGTCGATGGTGGTGGCGATGGCGTAGCAGAGCGCGGCGGCGTGCTTGCAGGGGTGTCCCCAGTCGGGGCAGGAGCAGGCCGGGTCGAGTTCGGTGGGCTGCGGCAGCAGGGGGACGCCTGCCTGTCGGGCGTCGTCGACGAGTTCGGCGGGCATATCACCGTCGAGGAGGGCGGCGAGATGCCCGGCACGGGCCGCGATGGTGTCGAGCAGGGTGTCCCATTGGGTGTCGGTGAGGACGGGTAGATGGACCGAGGAGCGGTACGGGCGCGGTCGGCTGCCCTGGACGGCGGCCTTGACCTGGCCCGGGGCGACGGTGGTCGGGCCGACCAAGCCCTGCCGGGCGTAGGTGCGTCCGCGGGACAGACGCCCGGAGTCCAGGGTGGAGTCCTCCAGGGCCGCAACCCATGCCTGGCCCCACCAGGTCGTGGCGAAGCCGCGCCTGCCGCGAGCCGGTGCGCGGCGCGGTCCGGGGACGGAGGGGCTCATGACTGCCTCCCCAGGGCGACGAGTTCGGCGAGGTCGGCGTCGGACAGTTCGGTCAGGGCGGCCTCACCCGAGCCGACGACGGCGTCGGCGAGCGCGCGCTTGGATTCCAGGAGCTTGGCCACCTTGTCCTCCACAGTGCCTTCCGCGATCAGCTTGTGCACCTGGACGGGCCGGTCTTGTCCGATGCGGTACGCGCGGTCGGTGGCCTGGTCCTCGACGGCCGGGTTCCACCAGCGGTCGTAGTGCACGACGTGGGTCGCGCGGGTGAGGTTGAGCCCGGTGCCCGCGGCCTTCAGGGACAGCAGGAACACGGGTACCTCGCCGTGCTGGAAGCGTTCCACCATCTCCTCGCGCCGCGCGACGGGGGTGCCACCGTGCAGGAAGAGTGTGGGGATGCCACGCTCGGCGAGGTGCTTTTCCAGCAGGGTTGCCATCTGTTTGTACTGGGTGAAGACCAGTACAGACTCGCCCTCGGCGGTGATCGTGTCGACCAGTTCGTCGAGCAGCGCCAGTTTGCCGGAGCGGCCGTGCAACGGTGTGGACTGGGGCAGGCTGTGCTCTCTCAAATACTGGGCCGGGTGGTTGCAGATCTGCTTCAGCGCGGTCAGCAGCTTGAGCACCAGGCCGCGGCGGGCGATGCCCTCGGATTCCGAGATCTTCGCCATGGTCTCGCGGACCACCGCCTCGTACAGACTGGTCTGCTCGGCCGTCAGCGCGACGACGCGGTCGGTCTCGGTCTTGGCCGGCAACTCGGGTGCGATCCCTGGGTCGGACTTCCTGCGGCGCAGCAGGAAGGGACGGACGAGACGGGACAGGCGCTCGGCGGCCTCGGGATCCTCGCCGGCCTCGATGGGGCGGGCGTGCCGGTCGCGGAAGGCGGTGAGCGGGCCGAGGAGTCCGGGGGTGGTCCAGTCGAGGAGCGCCCACAGTTCGGAGAGGTTGTTCTCCACGGGGGTGCCGGTGAGGGCGACGCGGGCACGGGCGGGCAGGGCGCGCAGTTCGCGGGCGGTGACGGCGTAGGGGTTCTTGACGTGCTGGGCCTCGTCGGCGGCGACCAGCGACCAGGCGGTTTCGGCGAGGACTGCGCGGTCGCGGCGCAGCACCCCGTAGGTGACCAGGACGATCTCGTCGCCGGCCAGGTCGTCGAGGTGGCGGTCGCCGCCGTGGTAGCGGCGTACGGGGGTGGAGGGCGCGAACCTGGCCGCCTCGCGCTGCCAGTTGCCGAGCAGGGAGGCGGGGCAGACGACGAGCGTGGGGCCCCCGGTGGCGGGGTCGGTCTGGCGGTGCAGATGCAGGGCGAGGAGGGTGATGGTCTTGCCCAGGCCCATGTCGTCGGCGAGGCAGCCGCCGAGGCCGAGTCCGCACATCTCGGCCAGCCAGGCCAGGCCCCGCTTCTGGTAGTCGCGCAAGGTGGCCTTGAGCGCGGCGGGCTGTGGGGCGGGAGTACGTGACTCGGGATCGCGGATACGGGCGACGAGGTCGCCGAGCGCGCCGACCGCCGCACAGGGGATCGGCTCGCCGTCTCTTTCCACCTCGCCTGTCAGCGCGGCGCTCAGCGCCTCCATGGGGGTGAGCGGTTCCATCCGGCGACGCCTGGCGCGGGCAACCAGCTTCGGGTCGGCGACCACCCACTGGTCACGCAGCCGGACGAGAGGGCGGCGGGCCTCGGCGAGGGCGTCCATCTCGGCCTCGGTGAGCGGTTCGCCGCCGAGCGAGACCTGCCAGCGGAAGTCGAGGAGTGCGCCGGCGTCGAGGAGGCCGCCCGCGCTGGAGCCGGGGGCGGTCCGCTGCCCGATCTCCGCGGTCGCGGTGAGCGCCTTGACCAGCTCGCGCGGCCAGTGCACGTCGATACCGGCCGCGCGCAGCGCGTCGGTGGCGTCCCCCAGCAGGTCGAAGGCTTCGTCGTCGGTCAGCCGGAGCTCGTCGGGGGCGGCGTCCTTCAGCAGCCGCTGCAGCGGAGGCCATGTGCGGGCACCGCGGCGCAGTGCGAGCAGCGTCTCGGTCTCGGCGCGCGGGCCGAGCAGCCGCTCCACCTCGGTCGGCTCGTTCCACAGTCGTGCGGCCTCGACGACGAGCGCCGGGTCCGCCGCGGTGTGCAACTGCAGGACGGCCCGGAACTGGCGGCGCCGCCCCTCGGGTACGTCGACGCGAAGCGAGACGCCGACCTCGGCTGTGAACGCGGCGACGGTCTCCTCGGCCCACTCACGCAGGGCAGGCACGGCACGCGCCTCGCGCCAGGCATACGGCAGGGCTCCCACGGCGAGCGGGGCGGCCGGAGTGCGGACCAGGTCGTCGGCGACCGCGTCGCAGAACTGGCGTAGCAGCGCGGCCGGTTCGGCGATTCGCAGCGGGCCCGAGCCCGGCTCGGGCAGGCAGTGGGCATGGGGTGGGAAGGCGGCGGCGAGGGCGTCCAGCGTCTGCCGCTGAGCTGCGGTGAAGGGGCCCGTCCGCCAGCTGTCGTAGCCGGCGGGGGTGAGGGCCGGGTGGACTCGGCCGTCGGCGAGCAGCCGCAGCGCGAAGCGGGCGGCGGCCTGCCAGGCAGCGGCGGACGGATGCGGCGGCTGTGCCCCGGCCAGGGCGGACACGGCGAGGGCGATGGGAAGCGCGTAGCCCTGCACCCTGCGCCGCCGGACCGACCGGCCGTGCGGCAGCACCAGTTCCACCGACTCGGTCTCGACGCCCGCGGGCGCCACGCCGTCGCCGACGGCTGCCCCCACGGGCTGCCACAGCAGCAGCCGTCCGAGGCGGGCGGGCTCGCCGGGCAGGAACACCGCCGCCCAGCCGTCGTCGAGCAGACGCCTTGCGAAGGCGGTTGCCTCCGGCGTGGCCAGCGGCGGCGCGACTCTCGTGCCCGTGCGTGGTTCTCGTACGACGACCCGTGCCACGCTCATTCGCCCCATCGTTTCCAGGCGGCCCTCACCGCGCCCCGCTCACCACCCGACACGCTCGGGCCCGCCCTCACCTTTCAGGTACGGGCCTGCTCTACGCGGCGTACACACGCCGGTCGGCTGCTTGTCGACGCCGGGCAGGCCCATCATGACGGCCGGGCACCACCGCGCTCAAACCTGGACGCCGGGTGGTGGTCCCTTTTCGGCGAGCACATCCTCGGGTCCACCCTCAGTCGATACCCTGCGCCCGCCTGCTGACGTGAGCCGAGCGAGACGACCACGGGGCGCATATCGCAGTATGCTGATGTCATGGCTGACACGACCCGCATCACGGTGACGCTGCCGACCGAGCAGGTCGCCGAACTGAGGAAGCTCACCGACAACGTCTCCGGCTATGTCGCCGAAGCGGTGGCGCGTCAGCTGCGGCACCAGCTGCTCGGCGCCGACCTGCGGCGCCACCAGGAGGAGAACGGAGCCTTCACCGAGGAGGAGCTGGCGGAGGCGCGTTCCAGGATCTTCGGGACGACGGACGCCGGCGGGTCGGCGAGCGCTGCGTGAACGAGCACGTCGAGACCGTCGTCCTGGACTCCCAGGGGCTCTCCGCCTGGATCGCACAGGATCGCAAGATTCTCGCGATGTTCCAGGTTTTCCATGCCATGGGCGCGGATTTCGTCATCGGGGCCAACACCATCGTGGAAGTCGGCCATGCGCGGGTGAACATGTCCCGGCTGCGGTGGGTGCTGTCCCGCGTCAAGGTCGAGCCGGTGACCGAGGATGCGGCGAAAGCGTCTGCGGAACTGCTCAAGGCCGCGGGTCTGCACGGCCACAGGTACGCGATCGACGCGACTGTCGCCGAGGTGGCACTGCGTCAGCCGGGGCCGGTAGCCATGCTGACGTCCGACGTCGATGACATGACCCGGCTGTGCGGTGACCGCGTCCGACTCATCGGCATCTGAGTCGGAGACAACGAATCCGCCCAGGTCACGCCGCGATAGGCGAAAAAGGCTTGACTGAGGTCACGAGGGTGCCCAGACGGAGCTGGTCGGTGGCGGCGGCCGCCGCGGTGAGCGTCGGTACGGCACCGAACCAGGGGCCGTCCCGGAAGGTCCGCCACGACAGGTGGTCGTACGTGAACGCGGTGTGGAAGCCGAGCTGCTCCGCACGTTGCCAGGTGGCGCGCCCGCCCTCGTGCCAGCGGACGTACGGCAGGATCACGGTGCTCAGGCGCAGACTCATGCATCGAGCGTAAGCGGAGCCACGGGGTGGTCGTGGACACCCCGTGATCACTCCACCGGTACCTCTTGATCGGCGCGAGGTCGGTTTTCGATCAGCGCGTGGTCGTCCTCAGATCAGTTCGACGTCGTTCTTCGATCAGTGCGGGCCGGGGAACCGCAGGTAACCGGGCGGTACGGCCTCGGTGAGCCACACCCCGTTCGCGCTGACCCGGAAGACATGGCCGTCGCGGTGCATGGCGGCGGCGTCCACGCCGAGCACGACGGGCCGGCCGCGGCGGGCGCCGACACGGGTGGCGGTCTCGCGGTCGGACGAGAGGTGCACGTCGTGCCGGTTCATGGGCCTCAGGCCCTCGGCGCGGATCGCGTCCAGATTGCGGGCCACGGTCCCGTGGTACAGGTACGCCGGCGGAGTCGCCGGGGGCAGGCCGAGGTCCACCTCGACGGAGTGGCCCTGGCTGGCACGGATGCGGGTGCCCTCCACGGCGAAGCGCCGCTTGTCGTTCGTGGCCACCACGTGGTCGAGTTCCTCGCGCGTGAACCGGAAGCCGTGCGCCGCCGCTGCCGCGATCAGCGTGTCGATCTCGACCCAGCCGCCCTCGCCGAGCGTGAGCCCGATCCGCTCGGGCTGATGTCGCAGATGCTTCGAAAGGTACTTCGACACCTTTACGGTGCGTCTTTCATCCATCCCGTCAGGGTGCCTGACGAGACGCTGATCACGCATTTGATTTTGGTCCGGAGGTTTGATCCACAGCCAAGTACGGTTATCCACAGGGGAATTGAAGAAGCTGTGGACAACTCACCGATGATTCAGGGTGTTTCGTCAACAATATTTCCATCGTGGTCATTTGATGTGAGTCGATCCAAGATCCTTGCCTGTACCTCACGTTCGGCCGCGGCGGCGACGAAGTCCGCGACCTGCTCCGCGCCAACCAACCGCTCCACGGCCCGTGCTGTGGCCAGCGGTATCTCCACGGAACGCGTCTCGTCCGTACGACTGCGCGGTTGCGCCGAGCTGAGGCGTTCATGCAGGTGCCGGACTGCGAACAGCCGCATGGCGCGGGCCAGTTCCGCGTCCACGGTCTGCTGCGCGAGCGGTCGCAGACGGCGGACCAGGGAGGCCGCCTCGGCCGCTACCGCGTCGCTCGGCGGATGCTCGCCGAGATACCGCCCGAAGACGTGCTCGGTCGTGAACTCCAGGAAATGCGAGGCGATGTGCTCGACCTTGCCCCTCAACTCCCTGAGGTGGCCCGAGATCGCGGACAGCGGAACCCCCGCCGCGTACAACTCCACGGCCACGGCCAGCTCTTGGGGGCTGGGGACCAGATAGACCTCGTGCTCGCCGGGGACGCGCTCCAGCACACCGAGCGCCACGGCCTCCGCGACCGCCGAGTCGTCCGGGACGCCACCGAACCGCTCGTCCAGCTCGGCCCGTGAGATCCGTACCGCCTTCTCGTCGGTCCACGGTCCGTCGACCTCCGCCACCAGCCCGAGAATCCCGCCCAGGCCCCGGCCCGTGTCCCAGGCCTCCAGGAGTTCCTTGATCGAGGCCAGTGTGTAGCCGCGGTCGAGGAGGTCGGCGATCTGCCGGAGCCGGGCCAGATGCGCGTCCGCGTACACATTGGCGCGACCGCGCCGCTCGGGGCGCGGGAGCAGCCCGCGGTCCTGATAGGCGCGGATCGTGCGGACCGTGGCGCCGCTGTGATGCGCCAGGTCCTCGATGCGGTACGCGACACCGACCGGCTCGTCGTTCACGCTGCCTGCCTCCCGCTCCCCTGGACGCTACGCGCCGGCCGCCCGATCGCCCCCGCCGCCGTGCGGGCCGCCGTCGACTGCGCCGGGTACGCGGCAGCCCTGCGCAACGAGCCCTCCTGCGAGGGATGGTACGACCGCCGCGGACGACGGGGTACGGCCGTGCCGGGCTCCTTCCAGGTGGGCAACAGGTCTTTGTGCACGGCTCTGTTGTGGGCGGCGGTCGCTCACAGCGGCGGCTCCACCCGTGCGATCGCGCGCAGTGCCCCGGGCGCGAGGCGGGAGATGAGCCGGGCTCCGCGCGCCTCGGCGGTGACGGGCACGACCGCCTGGTCGCGGACGACCGCCCGCAGGATCGCGTCGGCGACCTTCTCGGGCGGGTAGTTGCGCAGCCCGTACAGCCGCGCCGATCTCTTCTGGCGCCGCTTCTCCTCGGTCGCGTCGACACCGACGAAGTGCGCGGTCGAGGTGATGTTCGTGTTGACGAAACCCGGGCAGATCGCCGAGACGCCGATGCCCTGGCCCGCCAGCTCCGCGCGCAGGCACTCGCTGAGCATCAGCACGGCCGCCTTGGAGGTGCTGTAGGCGGGCAGCGCCTTCGAGGGCTGGTACGCCGCCGCCGAGGCGGTGTTGACGATGTGACCGCCCTGGCCGCGCTCGGCCATCTGCCTGCCGAAGAGCCGACAGCCGTGGATCACGCCCCACAGGTTGACGTCGAGGACCTTCCTCCAGTCCGCCGGAGTCGTGTCGAAGAAGGACCCGGACAGCCCGATCCCGGCGTTGTTCACCAGCACGTCCACCACGCCGTACTCGGTGGCGACCTTCTCGGCGAACTTCTCCATGGCCTGCTCGTCGGAGACGTCGACCGTCTCGGCCCAGGCCTGCGGGGAGCCGATCAGCCGGGACATCTCCGCCGTACGGGCCGCGCCCGCCGCGTCCCGGTCGACGGCCACCACGCGCGCGCCCGCCTCGGCGAACGCGAAGGCGGTGGCCCGTCCGATGCCACTGCCCGCGCCGGTGACCAGCACGAGCTGCCCGCCGAAGCGCTCCGCGTACGTGCCGGTGGCCACGGTGTCCCGCAGGGGAACGCCGTCCTCGTTGGCGTGGACGAACTCCGTGATCCAGGAGGCCAGTTGGTCGGGCCGGGTCCGCGGGACCCAGTGCTTGGCCGGGAGCGTGCGGCGCACCAGCCGCGGGGCCCACTGCTCCAGGTCGTCGTAGAGCCGCTCGGAGAGGAACGCGTCCCCCAGGGGCGTGACGAGCTGCACGGGCGCGTGCGCGTACGCGTCCGTGCGCGGTCTGTTCAGCCGGGCCCGGACATTGTCGCGGTACAGCCAGGCGCCGTGCGCCGCGTCCGTCGGCAGCGACGAGGTCGGGTAGTCGCCCCCGGGCAGCTTCTCGATCCGCCGCAGGATCTTCGGCCACTGCTTGCCGAGGGGGCCGCGCCAGGCGAGCTCGGGCAGAGCGGGCGTGTGCAGCACATACACGTACCAGGACTTGGCGCCCTGCCCCAGGAGTTGGCCGACCCTGCGCGGAGTGGGCCGCCGGACGCGCTGCTTGATCCAGTGCCCGAAGTGGTCGAGGGACGGCCCGGACATCGACGTGAAGGAGGCGATACGGCCCTGGGCGCGCGCGACCGTGACGAACTCCCAGGACTGCACCGAACCCCAGTCGTGCCCCACCAGGTGCACCGGACGGTCGGGGCTCACCGCGTCCACGACAGCCAGGAAGTCGTCCGTCAGCTTCTCCAGGGTGAACCCGCCGCGCAGCGGCTGCGGCGCCGTCGATCTGCCGTGCCCGCGCACGTCGTACAGCACCACGTGGAAGTGCTCGGCGAGGCGTGTCGCGACCTCGGACCACACCTCCTTCGAGTCCGGATAGCCGTGCACGAGGACCACCGTGGGCTGTGCCGGGTCGCCCAACTCGGCGACGCACAGCTCGATTCCGCCCGTCCTCACCCAGCGCTCGCGCGCTCCGTCGAGAGTCACGGGACTCACCCCTCCTTCGCCCAGCGCCGCACGTGCGGCAGATCGTCGTCCAGCCAGAAAGCGCTCTGCTCGGGATCCCCGGAGTCGGTGACGACCAGGATCTCCTCGAACTTCGCGCCCGTGCCCCGGAATCCGAGATGCGGTTCGACCGCCCACAGGCCCGGCCGATGGGGGTCCCCCCTGCTCGAGCGAAGCCGAGAGCTTGGGGGACGATGGTCGGAGAACCGGTACGGCGACCACAGCGGCGACCAGCCGTCCCGGTGCCCGTGGAGCACGTCACTCGCCAGCCCCTTCAGGGACTGCGTACCGAACCCGAACAGACGGGGTGACCAGGCGCGCTCCTTCACCCGGTCCACCTTGTGCGCGATCACGCCGAACGGATACGCGCGATGCCGGCTCGCATATCCCTGGCGGACCATGAGCCGGTCCACGTCCTCGTAGATCTCGCGCAGCGGTCTGCGCTCGCGCACCTCGCGCAGGATCAGCTCGCGGTGCGCCTCCAGGTCGGCCATCAGCTTGTCCTGGACGGGGTTCGGGTCCAGGGAGCCGGAGTAACCGACGTCCGCCGTGCATCCCCGGTGGACCGGGGCCAGGTCGAGGATGAAGGGCATCCCCGGCTCCAGCCGGCGGTTGGTGGGGAAGAACTGCAGCGGGATCCGGAAGTCCACGAACGCCGTGCGGTCCCCGAACCACGCGAAGGGCAGGTGGAACCAGTCGAGCACCCCGCGCTCGCGCAGCCACTCCCGCTGCATGCGCGCCGCCTCGCGCTCGGTCACGCCCGGCCGCAGCTGTGCGGCGACCGCCTCCGCGCAGTCGTACGCGAGGCGCTGCACCTTTCGGAACCCCCGCAGTTCCGCGGCGAGTTCACCCGTCGCTGCCGTCGTCATGCCACCGCCCCACTCTGTCCCCGTCGACTGCGGTACGTGTCCGTAACTTGACACTGGCGAATGTGACAGTTGTTAGAGGCTGCGTCAATAGACCTGCGCGGCGCCTGTGGACAACCGGCCCGATGTGGATAGTCCCTCGCCGGTTGTTCGACTTCAGGGGGACCCCTACGGGCCCGTACGACTGGAGTCTGACGCGGATCCAGCTCCGTGGGCTGACGACCCTTGTGGCGTGCGCCACTACCTTCGAGAACGTGACTGTGATCGTGACCGAAAGCCTGAGCAAGCGGTACCCCCGGGTGACCGCTCTTGACCGGCTCTCCGTGGACGTCGGGCCCGGTGTGACCGGACTCGTCGGAGCCAACGGGGCCGGCAAGTCCACATTGATCAAGATTCTGCTGGGTCTGTCCCCCGCCACCGAGGGCCGCGCACAGGTGCTCGGCCTGGACGTCGCCACCGAGGGCGGCGCCATCCGCGAGCGGGTCGGGTACATGCCCGAGCACGACTGCCTGCCCCCCGACGTCTCGGCCACCGAGTTCGTCGTCCACATGGCGCGCATGTCCGGGCTCCCGCCGGCCGCGGCCCGCGAGCGCACCGCGGACACCCTGCGCCACGTCGGCCTGTACGAGGAGCGCTACCGCCCCATCGGCGGCTACTCGACGGGCATGAAGCAGCGCGTCAAGCTCGCGCAGGCCCTCGTCCACGACCCCCAGCTGGTCTTCCTCGACGAGCCGACCAACGGCCTCGACCCGGTCGGCCGCGACGAGATGCTCGGCCTGATCCGCCGCATCCACACCGACTTCGGGATCTCGGTCCTGGTCACCTCGCACCTGCTGGGCGAGCTGGAGCGGACCTGTGACCACGTCGTCGTCGTCGACGGCGGCAAACTGCTGCGCTCCAGCTCCACCACGGACTTCACCCAGAGCACCACGACCCTCGCCATCGAGGTCACCGACACCGACGAGCACCCGGACGGTACCCGCGCGGTGCGTGACGCGCTCCACGCGCGGGGGATCGACACCCACGACGGCAGCGGCCTGCCGGGCGCCGGACACATCCTGCTGCTGACCGCCGAGAGCGAGGAGACGTACGACCTCGTCCGCGACGTCGTCGCCGACCTCGGCCTCGGCCTGGTCCGGATGGAACAGCGCCGTCACCACATCGCCGAGGTCTTCACGGACAGCGACGAGGACGGCGCCAAGGGAAGCGACGAGCAGCGGAAGGAGGCGGTCGGTCATGGCAATTGACCAGACCCGGACGACGGCACATGCCCAGGGCGGTGAGCAGACCCGCATCCACAACATCGGCTACCGCCACTACGACGGCCCGCGCCTCGGCCGCGCCTACGCCCGCCGCTCGCTGTACTCGCAGTCCCTGCGCGGCTCCTACGGCCTCGGCCGCTCGGTCAAGTCCAAGGTGCTGCCGATGCTGCTCTTCGTGGTGATGTGCGTCCCCGCACTCATCATGGTGGCGGTCGCGGTCGCCACCAAGGCGAAGGACCTGCCCGTCGACTACACGCGCTACGCGGTGATCATGCAGGCCGTCATCGGACTGTACGTCGCCTCCCAGGGACCGCAGTCCGTCTCGCGCGACCTGCGCTTCAAGACCGTACCGCTGTACTTCTCGCGCCCCATCGAGACCGTCGACTACGTACGCGCCAAGTACGCGGCGCTGGCCTCGGCGCTGTTCGTCCTGACGGCCGCGCCGCTGATCGTGCTCTACGTAGGGGCGCTTTTGGCGAAGCTCGACTTCGCCGACCAGACGAAGGGCTTCGGACAGGGACTGGTCTCCGTGGCGCTGCTGTCGCTGCTCTTCGCCGGGATCGGCCTGGTCATCTCGGCGATCACCCCCCGCCGCGGCTTCGGTATCGCGGCCGTCATCGCCGCCCTGACCATCTCCTACGGAGCCGTGTCGACCGTCCAGGCCATCGCCTTCGAGCAGTCCAGCTCCACGGCCGTCCCCTGGCTCGGGCTCTTCTCGCCCATCACGCTCATCGACGGAGTGCAGACGGCCTTCCTCGGCGCCACCTCCGCCTTCCCCGGAGGGGAGGGCCCCTCGTCCGGACAGGGCGTCGTCTACCTCATCGTCGTCCTGGGGCTCATCGCGGGCTGCTACGGCCTCCTGATGCGCCGCTACCGAAAGGTCGGGCTGTGACCACGCTCAACATCGACCACGTCTCACGCTGGTTCGGCAACGTGGTGGCGGTCAACGACATCACGATGACGATCGGCCCCGGTGTCACCGGCCTGCTCGGCCCGAACGGCGCCGGGAAGTCCACCCTCATCAACATGATGGGCGGCTTCCTCGCCCCCTCCACGGGCACCGTCACCCTCGACGGCCGGCAGGTCTGGCGCAACGAACAGATCTACCAGCACATCGGCATCGTCCCGGAGCGCGAGGCGATGTACGACTTCCTCACGGGACAGGAATTCGTCGTCGCCAACGCCGAGTTGCACGGCCTCGGCGCGAAGGCCGCCCAGCGGGCGCTCGCCACGGTCGAGATGGAGTACGCGCAGGACCGCAAGATCTCGACGTACTCCAAGGGCATGCGACAGCGCGTGAAGATGGCTTCCGCGCTCGTCCACGACCCGTCGCTGCTGCTGCTCGACGAGCCCTTCAACGGCATGGACCCGCGCCAGCGCATGCAGCTCATGGATCTGCTGCGCCGCATGGGCGACGAGGGCCGCACGGTGCTGTTCTCGTCCCACATCCTCGAAGAGGTCGAGCAACTCGCCTCGCACATCGAGGTGATCGTCGCCGGACGGCACGCGGCGAGCGGCGACTTCCGGCGCATCCGCCGTCTGATGACCGACCGCCCGCACCGCTACCTCGTCCGCTCCAGTGACGACCGGGCGCTGGCCGCCGCGCTGATCGCCGACCCGTCGACGTCCGGCATCGAAGTGGACCTCGCCGAGGGCGCGTTGCGCATCCAGGCGGTCGACTTCGGCCGGTTCACCGCGCTGCTGCCGCGTGTCGCGCGGGAGCACGGCATCCGGCTGCTCACGGTCTCGCCGTCCGACGAGTCCCTCGAGTCCGTCTTCTCGTATCTCGTCGCGGCGTAGGAGGCCCAAGATGTACGACCCCACAGTCGCCCGGCTCACCTATCGGGGCCTGCTCGGCCGCCGCCGGGCCCTCATCCTCTGTGCGCTGCCCGTCCTGCTCATCGTGATCTCCGTGGCCGTACGCGGCTTCTCCGGAGCCGACGACCAGGTGGCCTCGGACCTGCTCGGCGGGTTCGCGCTCGCCACCATGGTGCCGATCATCGGCGTCATCGCCGGCACGGGTGCGATCGGGCCCGAGATCGACGACGGCTCCGTGGTGTATCTGCTGGCCAAGCCCCTGAAGCGGCCCACGATCATCTTCACCAAGCTGATCGTCGCCGTCGCCGTGACCATGGCGTTCTCGGCGGTGCCCACCTTCATCGCGGGCATGATCCTGAACGGCAACGGCCAGCAGATCGCCGTCGCCTACACCGTGGCCGCGCTGGTCGCCTCGATCGCGTACGCGGCACTGTTCCTGCTGCTGGGGACGGTGACCCGGCACGCGGTGGTCTTCGGACTCGTCTACGCGCTTGTCTGGGAGGCCCTCTTCGGGTCGCTGGTGTCCGGCGCGCGCACGCTCAGCGTCCAGCAGTGGGCGCTCGCGGTGGGCCACAAGGTCACCGGTGGAGACCTCGTCACCTCGGACGTGGGCCTGCCGACCGCGACGGTGCTGCTGGTCGCGGTCACCGTGCTCGCCACCTGGTACGCCGGGCAGAGGCTGCGGTCGCTGACGCTGGCCGGCGAGGAGTGAGCGGGGGCTCCACCTCTGCGTGGAGCCCCCTTTTTTTCTTGACAGCGGCTTCTTGACAGCGACTTCATCTCTGTCCGGGCACACTGGGCCGAGGGGATGCACGGCCGACGTACGGCTAGGAGGAACGGGGATGGCGGTCGAGGAACCACAAAGTGACGATCGCGAGCGGTCCGGGGATGTCGAGGACGTCTGGGACGGCCTCGTACTGGACGAGAACTTCATACGGTCCGCGGAAACGGCCGAGCCGTCCGCCCGCGCCCGTATGCTCGCGGCCCGTTGGCGCGAGGGGGGACCCGATCCACAGCCCTGGCGCTCCGACGAACCGCCCGCGGGGTGGTTCTTCAGCAAGGCCCGTCGGCGCAGGTGGCGCCGCCGGTGAACCCCCGCGGGGGCGGCCTTTAATCAGTGGCGCCCAAGTCGGCGTGCGGGCACAGTGGTTCTGTCCACGCCGCCGCATCGAGCCGGCGCCACGTTCTGGGAGAGGAGTGCGACGATGTTCATCAGGAGCAGTTCGTCGAGCTCCCGACAGGGCAGCCCGCGGCGGGTTCCGGAGTAGTCACCTCTCCGTCGAACCCACCCCGCACGGGGGGCTGTCCGGGGCGGCCGCTTCGAGCGCGCATCTCGCGCGGGCCGCCCACCCGGAGGATTGGCCGAGTGGAAAGGCACCGGCTTGCTAAGCCGTGGTCGGGCCCGAAAAGCCCGCGCGCGTTCGATCCGCGCATCCTCCGCAAGACGTTCGAGCAGGAGCAGGAGCAGGAGCAGGAGCAGGAGCAGGAGCAGGAGCAGGAGCAGGGCGTGGGTTACGGTTGCGCGAGCAAATGCTCCAGTACCACCGCGATCCCGTCCTCCTCGTTCGAGGACGTCACCTCGTCCGCGACCGCCTTGAGCTCGTCGTGGGCGTTCGACATGGCCACCCCGCGCGCCGCCCAGGCGAACATCGGGATGTCGTTGGGCATGTCGCCGAAGGCGATGGTGTCCGCGGCCCTGACACCGAGGCGGCGGGCCGCGAGCGACAGCCCCGTGGCCTTGGAGAGGCCGAGGGGGAGAAGTTCCACTATGCCCGCGCCGGCCATCGTGACGCCGACGAGGCCGCCCGCGACCTCCGAGGCCACCGCGGCGAGTTCGTCGTCGGAGAGCGTCGGGTGCTGCACGTACACCTTGTTCAGAGGGGCCGACCAGAGGTCCGCCGCGTCCTTGATCGGGACGACCGGGAGCGGGCCGTCCTGCCTCCGGTAGCCGGGGCCGACCAGCACCTCGCCGTCCAGCCCGTCGCGGCTCGCGGCGAGCAGCAGCGGGCCGACCTCCGCCTCGATCTTGGCAAGCGCCAGACCGGCCAGCTGCCGGTCCAGCGTCACCGAGGTGAGCAGCCGGTGCTCCCCCGCGTCGTACACCTGCGCGCCCTGACCGCACACCGCGAGCCCCTCGTAGCCGAGGTCGTCGAGGATGTGCCGGGTCCAGGGCACCGCGCGCCCGGTGACGACGATGTGCGCGGCGCCCGCCGCGGTCACCGAGGCGAGTGCCGCACGGGTGCGCTCCGAGACCGTCTCGTCGGAACGCAGCAGCGTGCCGTCGAGATCGGTCGCGACGAGCTTGTAGGGGAACGGCCCGGTCGAAGCGGCTGCCCCGGCCGACCCAGTGGTGCCGTTCACTTGGAGATCGGCTCCAGGACCTCACGGCCGCCCAGGTACGGACGCAGTACCTCCGGCACCCGTACGGAACCGTCGGCCAACTGGTGGTTCTCCAGGATCGCCACGATCGTGCGGGGGACGGCGCACAGCGTGCCGTTCAGCGTCGCCAGCGGCTGGACCTTCTTGCCGTCGCGCATGCGCACGGACAGGCGGCGGGCCTGGAAGCCGTCGCAGTTCGAGGCCGAGGTCAGCTCGCGGTACTTGCCCTGGGTCGGGATCCACGCCTCGCAGTCGAACTTGCGGGACGCGGAGGCGCCGAGGTCGCCCGACGCCACGTCGATGACCTGGAACGGCAGTTCAAGGCCGGTCAGCCACTGCTTCTCCCACTCCAGGAGCCGCTGGTGCTCGTTCTCCGCGTCCTCGGGGTCGACGTACGAGAACATCTCGACCTTGTCGAACTGGTGGACGCGGAAGATGCCGCGGGTGTCCTTGCCGTAGGTGCCGGCCTCACGACGGAAGCACGGCGAGAAGCCGGCGTAGCGCATCGGCAGCTGGTCGGCGTCCAGGATCTCGTCCATGTGGTACGCGGCGAGGGGGACCTCGGAGGTGCCGACCAGGTAGAAGTCGTCCTTCTCCAGGTGGTACACGTTCTCCGCGGCCTGGCCCAGGAAGCCGGTGCCCTCCATGGCGCGGGGGCGGACCAGGGCCGGGGTCAGCATCGGGGTGAAGCCGGCCTCGGTGGCCTGTGCGATCGCCGCGTTGACGAGGGCGAGCTCCAGGAGGGCACCGACACCCGTCAGGTAGTAGAAACGCGAGCCGGACACCTTGGCGCCGCGCTCGACGTCGATCGCGCCGAGTGCCTCGCCGAGCTCCAGGTGGTCCTTGGGTTCGAAGCCCTCGGCGCCGAAGTCGCGGATCGTGCCGTGCGTCTCCAGGACGACGAAGTCCTCCTCGCCACCGACCGGGACGTCCGGGTGGATCAGGTTGCCGAGCTGGAGGAGGAGCCGCCTGGCCTCCTCGTCCGTCTCGTGCTGCTCGGCGTCGGCGGCCTTGACCGCGGCGGCGAGTTCACCGGCCTTCCTCAGCAGCTCGGCCTTCTCGTCGCCGGAGGCCCTGGGGATCAGCTTGCCGAGCGCCTTCTGCTCGGAACGGAGCTCGTCGAAGCGCATGCCGGACGACCTGCGCCGCTCGTCGGCAGAGAGGAGGGCGTCGACGAGTGCGACGTCCTCTCCACGGGCGCGCTGGGAGGCGCGAACACGGTCGGGGTCCTCACGGAGCAGGCGAAGGTCAATCACCCCTCAAGGCTACCGGTGCGCGCTTCCGGCCATCGACTCGATATTCCACTCCGTCACTTCTGCCGTGTTATGAGTGAAATGCCGGGCCGAATCTCTTGATCGACAATGAGTGTCGATGATCGCCGGTGAGGTGTCAATAAAAGGGACGGTACTCCCTGAAACGGGGCAGATGGCCGCTCGGCGGTTGACTGGATTCCCTTGTGGGGAACGGGACTTGAGAAGGGGTTGTCCACAGGCGTCCACACCCTCGCAGAGTTATCCACAGGGTGTGTGGAAGATCTGTGGACTTCGTGGCTGATCGTTCCGAAAGCCGCATGCGGGACGAAGGATTCGCGGGTCAAACCATCTGTACACCCACGTTCGAGTGGAAATGCTTCGCTCCAACGGATTGATCAAGGGAAAAGAGTGGACGAGGGGTGACATGCAGGGCTGTGGACGAACCAGGGCCCCGCAGGCCGATTTATCGACGATGCAACCCTTCGTTGTCGACTTGTCCCCAGGTCGAGAAGCGCGCCTGTGGATAACGTCTGTGGATGACGAAAATCTGGACGTAGGACCGGCGGGCTGGGCCGGGCCGGGCCGGTGTGGCTGGGCTGGGCCGGCGTGGGCCAGGGGCGCGGCCTGGGGCCGGCCTGGAACTGGGGCAGGGCGGCTTGGCCCGGGAGCCGGTTGGGGACTGGCCGGGAAACTCGGCCCCGGCGCCTGGCCTGGGACCGCCTTCGGCGCCCGGCCGGGGACCTGCTTCGGTGCCCGGCTTGTGGACCAGTCGGGGGATCCGGACTCGGGACTGGCCGGGGATCCGGGCCCGGACTGGCCGGGGGTCCAGGCCCGGACTGGCCGGGGGAACCGGGCTCGGGACTGGCCGGGGGAACCGGGCTCGGGACTGGCCGGGGAGCGGGTTAGAAGCGGCCGTCCTGGCAGCGTGCCAGCCAGTCCGACGCGGCGGAGAATTCGCTGTCCGACGTGCCGGCCCGGGGCGGGCGTACGTCCTTGGGATCGACTTCCGCACGGGGGTACGAGCCGAGGAACCGCACCTGCGGACAGACCCGCTTGAGCCCCATCAGCGCCTCACCCACACGGCGGTCCGCGATGTGGCCCTCCGCGTCAATCGCGAAGCAGTAGTTGCCGATGCCCTCACCGGTGGGCCGGGACTGCAGCAGCATCAGGTTGACGCCGCGGACCGCGAACTCCTGGAGCAGCTCCAGCAGGGCACCCGGGTGGTCGTCGCGCTGCCAGATGACCACGGACGTCTTGTCCGCACCCGTCGGCGCCGCGGGCCGGGCGGGCCGGCCCACCAGGACGAAGCGTGTCTGCGCGTTCTCCGCGTCGTGGATGCCGGTCTCCAGCGGCTCCAGACCGTACTTGGCCGCCGCGAACTCGCCCGCGAAGGCGGCGTCGTACCGGCCCTCCTGCACCAGCCGGGCGGCGTCCGCGTTCGAGGCGGCGGACTCCCAGAGAGCGTCCGGCAGATTGTTCTTCAGCCAGTTGCGCACCTGCGGCTGGGCGGCGGGATGGGCGCTCACCGTCTTGATGTCCGACAGCTTCGTGCCGGGCCTGACCAGCAGGGCGAAGGTGATCGACAGCAGCACCTCGCGGTAGATCATCAGCGGTGTGCCCGCGACCAGCTCGTCGAGGGTCGTGGTGATGCCGCCCTCCACCGAGTTCTCGATCGGGACGAAGGCGGCCTCGGCCTCGCCGTTGCGGACGGCGTCCAGCGCGGCGGGAACCGACACCATCGGGACGAGCTCCCGGGTGGCGGTCTCCGGAAGCGTGCGCAGGGCGACTTCGGTGAAGGTGCCTTCGGGACCGAGATACGCATAGCTGGCTGGCATGACCTCACCCTAGTGGGCCTCGCGCACCCAGGCCCCCGCCTGTGGAAACCGCCGCCTGCAGGGATGGCCCTCACCCCTCCAGCAGCGACTGCCCCACGTACTCCCCCCGCGCCGCCCCGCCCGGTACCGCGAACAGCCCGCTCGCCTCGTGGCGTATGAAAGTGGACAGTGCGTCGCCGCGGTCGAGCTTGCGCTGCACCGGGACGAACCCGCGCAGCGGATCCGCCTGCCAGCAGACGAAGAGCAGGCCCGCGTCGGGCACGCCGTCGGTGTCGAACCCGTCGTGGAAGGAGAACGGGCGGCGCAGCATCGCGGCCCCGCCGTTCTGGTCGGGCCGGGTGATCCGGGCGTGCGCGTTGAGGGGGACGACCAGGTTGCCGACGGCGTCGGTCTTGTCCAGGTTCATCGCGGTCGTCTCGGTACCGCCGCTCAGCGGCGCCCCGGTCGACTTCTTCCGCCCGACGACGTCCTCCTGGGCCTTGACCGAGAGCTTCTCCCAGTCGTCGAGAAGCATCCGGATCCGGCGTACGACGGCGTACGAGCCATTCGCCATCCACGCCGGGTCGCCGGAGGCGGGTACGAAGATGCGCTGGTCGAAGTCGGACTCGGACGGCTTCGGATTGCGGGTGCCGTCGAGCTGGCCCATCAGGTTCCGGGCCGTCATCGGCTGGGCGGTGGCGCCGGGAGAGCGGTTGAAGCCGTTCATCTGCCAGCGCACCCGGGCCGCGCCGCCCGCGTCCTTCTGGAGCGTGCGCAGGGCGTGGAAGGCGACCAGGGCGTCATCGGCGCCGATCTGCACCCACAGGTCGCCGTTGCTGCGCGTCTTGTCGAGGTGGTCGGAGGAGAAGTCGGGCAGCGGGTCGAGGGCGACCGGGCGCTGCTTCTCCAGGCTCGTACGCGCGAAGAAGCTGTGCCCGAAGCCGAACGTGACCGTCAGGGAGGACGGGCCGGCGTCCCGTGCCACGTCCGTGTCGTCGTGCGCGGCGGCCTCGCCCGCCATCAGCCGCTGGGCCGTCGTCGACCAGCGGCGCAGCAGTGCGGCGGCCTCCTTGCGGCCCGCGCCCGCGGCGAGGTCGAACGCGACGAGGTGACCGCGGGCCTGGAGCGGGGTGGTGATGCCGGGCTGATGTTTCCCGTGAAACATCACCGTGTCCGCGCCGAGCGAGGTCAGGGGCACGGTGTGGTCGGCGGAAGGCGCCGCCGCGTAGCCGGCGACACCTCCGGCCGCGCCCAGGGCGAGCCCGGTGGCTCCGGCGGTGCCGAGCAGTCGGCGACGGGAAAAGACCCCCTTGGGGGTGGCATTTCCGGAGACGGCCTCCCTTGGAGGGGCCTTTTCCCGAGTGGCTTCCGAAGCGGCTTCCGAAGCGACCTTGGGAGTGCCTTTGGAAGTGGCATCCGGGATGGCATCCGGGATGGCATCCGGGATGGCTTTCGAAGCGGCTTGGGAAGTGGCTTCCGGAGTGGACTGGTCAGCCATGGTGAGGTTCAGCCGATCTTCGCGTTCTTGGTCACGGTCGCCTGGTCGATGTCGGAGGTGCGCACGGTCACCGCGACCTTCCAGTCGCCGGCCATGGGGATCTGCACCCCGATCGCCGACCAGTGGCCGGTGGCGATGCGGTCGGGGGTCACGGGCAGCGGCCCGATCTTCTTCGCCTCCAGAGTGAAGGCGACCTTCACCTCGGGGACGTCGAAGGCCTTGCCGTTCGGCCGCACCACGAAGACGTGCATCTCGTTGCCGCCGGTGCGGGCCGGGTCGAGGGTGACCTCCACCGTTCCCTTGCCGTCCTGGCCGCCCGTGTCGAACGGCATCTTCAGGGAGAGCGGTCCGGACCGCTGGGAGGTGGAGGCGGTGGTCTGCTGGGCCGCCTCCTCCGTGCGCCCCGGTTCGGTGGATGTCAGCACGGTCGTCACGGCCAGCAGGACGACGGCGACGCCCGCCTCGGCGAGCACCGAGCGGCGCAGCCCGGTACGGACCGGATCGGCGTCGCGGATGCGCTTCTGGCGCGTGTCGGCCACGGCGGTCCGCTGCCGGGCCAGTTGGGCGGCACGCCGGGAGCCACCCGAGTCCGCGGAAACCGTCGTGGGCTCCTTCGCCCGCTGCTTGACCCCGGCTGTAGCGCTGCTCGTCGCCCCGCTCGTCGCTGCGGCTGTCGCCCCAGTCGTCGACGTGGCTGTCGCCCCGGCCGTGGCCAGGACCTTCGCCACCGGCGCCTCGGACAGCTGAGCCGTCCAGCGCCGTGAGACCCATGCGATGCCGACGAGGACCGCGACCAGGCCGATCTTGACGAGCAGCAGCTGTCCGTACGACGTGTCGGTGAGCGCCGACCAGGAGCCGACCTGGCGCCACGACTGGTAGATCCCGGTCGCGGCCAGCACGCTCACGCTGCCGAACGCGACACGCGAGAAACGCCGTACGGCCGTGGCCTCGATGGGCGCGTCGGCAGGCGCCCGGAACAGCGCCACGAGCAGCGTCGACAGGCCGCCCAGCCAGACGGCGACCGCCAGCAGGTGCAGTACGTCGACGGGCATCGCGAGGCCCGCCTGGATGCCGGTCGAGGCGTGCTCGGCCATCGCCCAGCTCGCGGCCAGCCCCGCCGCGACGACGGTGCCGCCGATCGCGAGCCCGAAGGTGAGGTCCTTCTTCTCGAGGTCCCGCTCAAGGCCTCTCTCAAGGTCCTTTTCGCGGTCCTCGTCGAGGTCCTTTCCGACGTCCTTTCCGACGCCATCAACGCCATCGACGCCATCAGCGGTGGCGGCGGTGGCAGCGGCGTCCGCGGACTCGTCGCCGGTGGTGTCCGCGGCTTCGTCCCGTCGCGCGTACGCCCCGAGGAGCACCGCGATGAACAGTGCCCCCGCGGCGAGCAGCAGCAGGCGCGAGACCAGCGCCGCGCCCGACTTGGTCTGCAGCACCTGTCCGAGCAGTGTCAGGTCGAAGATGTCGCCGATCTTGCCGGAGCCGACGTAGGAGCCGCGCAGAAGCAGCAGCGCGAGGGTGGCGCCCGTCAGCGCGAGCCATCCGGCGACGATGAGTCGCTGCACCGCACGGACTCCGGCGCCGCGCTGCCAGCAGGTCAGGACGAAGGCCGCGCCGCCGACGAGGAGGATGAATCCGGCGTACGAGATGTAGCGCCCGATCCCATAGAGCGTGCCGACGACTCCGCCGCCCACCGCCGGGTCGGACAGCGCCACGGAGGTCTGCGAGGGCGCGCCGATGGAGAAGGTGAAGGCGCCCGACACGGGGTGGCTGTCCGCCGACACCACCTGGTAGGTGACGGTGAACGTGCCGTCGGGCAGCCCCGAGTGCAGCTTCACGCCGTACGTGGTGCCGCCGAGGTCGGTCGTCTTGCCGGTGTCGACGCGCTTGCCCCTGGGGTCGAGGACGCGCACCGAGCCGTCGGACATCGAGACGCTCTCGGAGAAGGTGAGCGAGACCTGGGTGGGCGCCTGGCTGACCACCGCTCCCTGCTGGGGGTCGCTGCCGGTCAGCGCTGCGTGCGCGGAGACCGGCGCGGCGCCGGCGAGGACCGCGCCCGCCACCGCGAGGAACAGCAACACCAGCGTTCGTAGCCGGGAAACGCCCCGGTGCGTGTCCCGAAAAGCGACACCGGAAGTGGTGGCCCGCCCAGCCGTACGGTGGTCGGTCGCCTGGGGAGCGATGGTCTGCGTCACGGTGATCCCTCCCTCAGTGCCCGGTCTTCGGGTTGTACGTCGCGGACTTCACCGGCATGGAGATCTTCACGGAGCCGGTCTTGGCGAAGTGCAGCGTCACCGACACCTTCTCGCCCTCCACGGGCTTGTGGGTGAGCTTTTCGAACATGAGGTGGTTGCCGCCGCTGGCGAAGTCGAGCGTGCCGTCGGCGGGCACGGCGAAGGACTTCTCCTCCTCCATCGCGCCGCCCTTGGTGGAGTGCAGCGTGACGTCGTCGGAGAGGCCGCTGGTGACCGAGGTCAGGGTGTCGGCGCCGCCGGAGTTGGTGACGGTGAAGAAACTGGCCGCCATGGTGTCCATGACCGGGGCGGGCATGTAGGCGCCGGTGACCTTCAGGTCGGGCCGGCCCGAGGAGGAGTCGTCCGAGCCGCACCCCGCCAGTGCGGGGGCCAGTGCCAGTGCGGTGACTGTCAGCGCCGCGCGTCCCGCGAGTCGCCTCACGGGTTCTGCCCCTTGATGAGTTTGGGGAGGTCCTTGGTGTAGTCGTCGACGGTGGCGTCCTCGCCGTAGATCACATAGCCCCCGTCGGTCTTCGGCGAGAAGGCGATGACCTGGGTGCCGTGCACGGAGACGAGCTTGCCGTTCTTGTCCTTCGTCGTCGGCTCGATGGAGATGCCGAGGGTGCGGGCGCCGGCCTGGATGGTGGAGAAGTCGCCGGTCAGGCCGACGAAGGCGGGGTCGATCCCCTTGAGCCACTCGCCGAGTGCGGCCGGGGTGTCGCGCGCCGGGTCGGTGGTGACGAACACGACCTTGAGCTTGGCCTGCTCGGCCTTGGGCAGCTGCTTCTTGGCGACGGCGAGGTTGCTCATCGTCGTCGGGCAGACGTCCGGGCAGTGGGTGTAGCCGAAGTAGACCAGCGTCGGAGCGCCCTTGGTCTCGGCCCGGAAGTCGTACTTCTTGCCGTTCGTGTCGGTGAGGACGAGGTCGGGCTTCTCGAACGCCTTGTCGAGGACCGTCGCGGCCTTGCCCGATCCGCTCTCGGCGGACACGTCGGCGATCGGCTTGTTGCTGTCGTCGCCACTGCCGCAGGCGGAGAGGGTCAGTGCGGCGGCGGCGAACAGGGCGGCCGCGGCATACGTCTTCTTGCGCATAGAAAAATGTCCCAGATGTGAGGGCTCCGGTGTGCACCGGGGTCGTACGACGCCGTCGACGCGGGCGTATGACCTGTTCACGAGGGCATACGCCGGTTTCAGGACGCCGTACGACCACCGGTGCGCAACGGAGGAGTGCGGTGGGCCTCAGGCGGTGGTGCGCCGACGGCCGGCCAGAACGCCGTACGCCACCCCTGCCGCGCCGACGACGATGCCGACGACGCCGAGGACGCGGGCGGTGGTGTCGGAACTGTCGGCGGACGAGGCGGAGGCGGCGGCCGCGGCGGGGGCCGCCGTGGACTTCTCGGAGGCGTCCTCGGCGGTCGCGGACGCCCCGTGGTGGTCGTCGGCGGACGCGGCGGTGAGCGCGAGCACCGGAGCGGGGTTCTCCGGCTCCTCCTGGCCCTCCTGCTGCGGCTCGATCCAGCGCACGACGTCCTTGTTGTCGTATGTCTGGATCGCCTTGAAGACGAGTTCGTCGGCGTCCTCGGGGAGCGCGCCGACGGAGAGCGGGAACTTCTGGAAGAAGCCCGGCTCGATGCCCTTGCCGGTGGCCGTCCAGGTGACCTTGGTGACGGCTTCGGAGATCTTCTCGCCGTGCATCGTGAGCGGCTTGGCCAGCTTGCTCTTGGTGACCTTCACGGACCAGCCGTCGAGGGGCTGCGGCATGACGGAGGCGAGCGGGTGATCGGCCGGCAGGTTCACCTCGACCTTGTTCGTCGAGGCGTTGTCGCGCTCGTTGGGGACCTTGAAGTCGATGACGGCGTAGCCGCCCTTGGCGGCCTCGCCCTCCGGCTGGACGCTGACGTGCGCGAAGGCGGGGGCGGAGACGGCGAGAACGGCCGAGGCGGCGACGGCACCGGCGGCGGCGATACGGGAAGCCTTCATGGAAGAGAACACTCCACTTTCAGTCCGTTGGATTCCGTGGAATCCGTGAAATCCATGACAGAAGGGCGCATACGCAGGCCTTGTACGGCGCCCGGGGGCGTCGACGGCGTGCACGCGCGCGTGCCGTACGACGGCATCTCCCATCGGGCTCAGCGGCTGATGGAGTGGCGCGTCGTGTCAGGCGGCGAGGACGAGAGCGGTGGAGCGTGGCGGTCCGCGCCGGACGACGCTGTGCTGGAGTGCGGTGATACGGGGTTTGGGCGGCGCGAGCAGCGCGGTGCGCGGCGTGCGGGGTGCCATACCGGGCGTGCCCGGAAGGCCGGCCCGCAGGGCGCGTACGAGCGCGAGCGCCCCGCGCAGGGACCGTACGAGCGCCCCCTCCGTGACTCCGTGCGCGGACAGCCGCATGAGCCTCAGCAGCGCCAGGTCACCATGGCGCAGCACCCAACCGGCGGCGACGGCCGCGAGGACGTGGCCGAGCAGCATCGGCACGGACGGCAGCACCGACATCGAGGAACCCATGGCGGTCGACATCGCGTCCGCGGGGTGGTGCATGGGCATGGACCCCCTCATGCCCGTGTCGAGCCGCGCGTCGGCGATGATCTTCATGGCCTGCGCGGGGCTGATCGCCGCGGCGGTGGTACCGCACACGAGGCGCGCGGCACGCTCCACGAGCGAGGTGTCGGTCATCGGCATGGAGCCGGAGGCCGTCGTCGCACCGGCCACGCCGAGCCCGAAGAGCGTGTGGAGGGCGGTCTGGCCGACGGCGAGCAGCGCTGCGATGCCCGGCAGTGAGCGCTCGTGTCCCGCCAGTGCGGCGGCGACGGCGAAGACCACGAGGAATCCGGCGCCCAGCGTCCACAGCGGAACCGTGGCGCAGGAAGCGATCCCATGACCGGCCGCGGCCAGCACGACGCAGACCGCGGCGAACACCGCGGCCCGCAGAATCCGGAGCTCGGGTCCGGAGCGCGCCCTGCGTTGGTGGGGGGCAGTCATGGCCGCCTCATCATCGCACTCGGCCCATCCGCTCCCCACGCCAGGTCCACAAGGTGACGTTCCGTGAGGTAAGTGCGGTAGATCACCATCCGGCGGTAGCTCACCATCTGGGCGAATCCACCTGCACATACACCGAGCTCTGTCGCGCGCGCATCCGCCGTATGGGCGGCATCACGTCATGTGGGGCGATTGCACACGGGCGCCTGCGGCAATACGTAACGGTATGTCGAGCCGCGGCCAGGAGGCTGGAGCATGAGCATCTGGTGGTCACTCCATTTGCGGCGCGAAGCTGCGAGCGTTCCGCTCGCCAGACGCCTGCTGCTCGGCACGATGGAGACGGCGGGCGTCGACCCGGACGTCTCGTACGACCTCTCCGTCGCCCTCAGCGAGGCGTGCGCCAACGCCGTCGAGCACGGCGGTCACGCGGCGCCCGGTGCCTCCTCCGAGGCCTACCGGGTGACCGCCTACCTCGACGGTGAGAAGTGCCGCATCGAAGTCGCCGACTCCGGCCCGGGTTTCACCTCGGTCCGTACCCGTCCTCCGCTGTGCGACGACGCCGAACACGGCCGCGGGCTGTATCTGATCCAGGAGCTCGCCGACCACGTCCAGATCGGCAACGAGCCGGGGCGGGGCGGGGCGGTGGTCAGCTTCGACAAGATCCTGAAGTGGAAGAAGGACGCTCCTTTGCTGGCGGTGTAGTGCCTGAGGGGGAGTCAGGGAGCCGGGAGTCGGGGAGCCGGGAGTCGAGGAGTCAGGGGTGCGTGGGCTCAGCGGCGGACCGTGACGTCCGTTCGGCCGAGCGGGAGTTCGGCCCTGACCTCGAAGCCTCCCCCGAGGCGGGGGCCCGCCAGGAGGCTGCCGCCCACGGACTGGGCGCGTTCGCGCATACCGATGAGACCGAAGCCGCCGCTCCGGACCGGCAGGCTGCTCGAACTGCTCGAACTGCTCGAACTGCTTGAGCCGGTTGGGGTGGTTGGGGTGGTTGGTGTGGTGGCGGTGGCCGGGGTGATCGGTGTGGTGGGGATGGCGCCGCCGTCGTCGGAGACGGTGAGGGTCAGCAGGTCGTGGGAGTAGGCGAGCCGGATGCGAGCCGTCCCGGTGACGGCGTGTTTGGTGACGTTGGTGAGGGCTTCCTGCACGATCCGGAACGCGGTGAGATCCGCGGTCGGGGAGAGCTGCCGGGGTTCCCCCTGGGTACTGACGGTGGCCGTGAGACCCGCGGCCCGGAAGGAAGCGGTCAGTTCGGCCAGCCGGGCGAGTCCGGGCGCGGTCGGCGGGGACGCGCCCTCGATGTCCTCCTGTCGCAGCAGGCCGACGGTGGCCTTGAGTTCGCGCAGCGCGGCGGAGGTGGTGGTGGCGAGGCCGGCGAGGATCTGGTGGACCTGGTCGGGCTGGCCGCGCAGGAGGTGGGCGAGGGTGCCGGCCTGGGCGTTGGCCAGGGCGAGGTGCTGGGCGGTGACGTCGTGCAGTTCGCGGGCGATACGCAGGCGCTCCTCGGCGACCCGGCGCCGCGCTTCCTCGTCGCGGGTGCGCTCGGCGTGCTCGGCGCGGGTCCGCACGGCGTCGAAGTAGGCGCGCCGGAGCCGTACCGCGCTGCCCAGGGCGGTCGGCAGCAGGACCCAGGCGACCGGGCCGACCGTCTTGAGGTCCAACGAGCGGTCGGCGGGCCCGGTGATGAGCTCCGTGATCACCAGGAGTGCGGCGACACCGAAGGCGTAGCTCCTGCGGCGGGCGTTGTGGTCGGTACGCAGCGCGAACGAGTAGAGCGCCGCCATGAGGGGGGCCAGCGACAGGACGGTGAGCAGGTAGCCCAGCGCGGCCGTGGTCGCCGCCATGAGGGGGGCCAGCGACAGGACGGTGAGCAGGTAGCCCAGCGCGGCCGTGGTCACCGCGGCGACGGTGGCCACGGCCACGGCGGTGCGCGGGTGGTCGCGGCGGAACAGCAGGGCGGTGCAGGAGACGCAGGACAGCAGCGCGGGGGTCCACCAAGGGGCCGCCGGGTCGGCGGAGCCGGTGGCGACGTACAGGGTGCCGGGGAAGGAGACGGCGAACAGCAGCAGGGCCGATGTCGTGTCCTGGGCGCGGGGATTGTTCCGTACGTGTCGCTGCCAGTTGGTGATCATCACCGGTTCCTGTCGGGTGCCGTCTTCGGTCCTGTGAGGGCATACGGGGGTGTACGGGGCGTACGGACTTGAGGGGCTGAGGGACGCGGGCCGTACGGGGGCTTGGGCGCGGGCCGGTGAACGGGCTTGAGCGCGGCGGGTTGTACAGGCCCAGGGCCGCCCGTGCTCGGCACGGGCGGCCCTCCGGTACTCCGGCCTTCGGTACTCCGGTACTCCGGCCTTCGGTACTCCGGTACTCCGGTACTCCGGCCCTCGGTCCTCCGGTCCTCGGGACGGTCAGACGTGGGCCGGTTCTCGATCGGCCGGGTCGGCGTGTGCCGGGGTGACGGCCGACCGGTGAGTGAGCGCCTCGCCCTCCACGTCGACCTTCGGCAGCACCTTGTCGAGCCAGCGCGGCATCCACCAGGCGGCCTTGCCGAGCAGGGCCAGGACGGCCGGTACGAAGGCCATGCGGACCACGAACGCGTCGAACAGGACGGCGATGGCGAGTCCGAAGCCGATCATCTTGATCATCGATTCCCCGGCGCCGATGAACCCGGAGAACACGGCCATCATGATCAGCGCGGCGGCCACGACGACGCGGGCGCTGTAGCGGAAGCCGCTCTGGACGGCCTGGCTGGGGCTGTCGCCGTGGACGTACGCCTCCCGCATCCGGGCGACGAGGAATACCTCGTAGTCCATCGCGAGTCCGAAGACGATGCCCACCAGGAAGATCGGCATCATGCTCATGATCGGACCGGTCGTCTCAAGGCCGAGGAGCGAGGCGCCCCAGCCCCACTGGAAGACCGCGACGACGGAGCCGAGGGCGGCCAGCACCGACAGGAGGAAGCCGACGGCCGCCTTGACCGGGACCAGGAGGGAACGGAAGACCACCATCAGGAGCAGGATGGCCAGGCCCACGACGACGATCAGGTAGGGGATCAGTGCCTTCTGGGTCTTCTCCGCCATGTCGATGTTCAGCGCGGTGGTGCCGGTGACCTCGAACTCGGCACCCGTCGAGGCCTCGGTGACGGGGCGTTCGTTCCGGATGGTCTTGACGAGGTCCTTGGTCTTCTCGCTGGTGGGCGCGGTGGACGGGACGGCGGAGAAGATCGCTGTGTCGCCCGCGGTGTTGAAGCGTGCGGGAGAGACGGACACGACCCCGTCGGTGGCCTTGATCTTCTCCTCGATGGTCTTGACCGCGGCCTTGGGGTTCGCGGCGCCCTTGGCGTCGACCACGATGGACAGGGGGCCGTTGAAGCCGGGGCCGAAGCCCTTGGCGAGGTCGTCGTAGGCGCGGCGCTCGGTGGTCGAGGTGGGCTTGGACTCCGCTCCGGGCATGCCCAGCTGAAGGTCCATGACGGGCACGGCGAGGGCGCCCAGACCGGCGACCGAGGCGAGCAGGACGGGCACCGGGCGGCGCAGGACGAAGCGGGCCCAGCGGCTGCCGCCGTTGTTCTCGCCGGCCTCTTTGATCCTTCCGCGCTTGCGGGTACGGCGGGACAGTACGGCGTTCGGCCAGAAGCCGAGGAGGGCCGGGACGAGCGTCAGCGCGATGAAGACGCCGACCATGACGGCTCCGGCGGCGGCGAGGCCCATCTTGGTGAGCATGGGGATGCCGACGACGGAGAGTCCGGCGAGGGCGATGACGACGGTGAGGCCGGCGAAGACGACGGCGGATCCGGCGGTGCCGGTGGCGAGGCCCGCGGCTTCCTGCGGGGTGTGGCCCTTGGCGCGTTCCTCGCGGTAGCGGGAGACGATGAAGACCGCGTAGTCGATGCCGCAGGCGAGGCCGAGCATGGTGGCGAGCGTGCCGGTGGTGGAGGAGAGGCCGAACGCGCTGGACAGGGCCATGATCGCGGCCATGGAGACGCCCACGCCGAGGATCGCGGTGAGCAGCGGGAGCCCGGCGGCGGCCATCGAACCGAAGGTGATCAGCAGCACGACGGCGGCGATGGCGATACCGATCGCCTCGGCCGAGCCGCCCGCGGAGGGCGTGGTGGCCAGCGCGTCACCGCCGGCCTCGACGGTCAGGCCCGCCTGCTCGGCCTGCGCGATGGCGTCCTCAAGGTGGTTCTTGGCCGCGTCGGTGAGGTCGTCGGCCTTCACCTTGTAGGTGACGGTCGCGTACGCCGTCGTCCCGTCCTTGCTCACCGCGTTCGCCTGGAACGGACTGACCGCACCGGCGACCTGCGAGCCGTAGGCCGCCTCGTCCACCAGCTTGTCGACGGCCGCCTTGTTGTCGGTGGCGGTGATCTTCTGGCCGTCGGGGGCGACGAAGACGATCCGGGCGGTCGCTCCGTCGGCCTTGGCCCCGGGGAAGCGCTGCTCCATCAGGTCGAACGCCTTCTGGGACTCGATGCCCGGCATGGCGTTCGAGTCGTCGGGGGCGGCGGGCGCCTTGGCCGCACCGAAGCCGACGGCGGCCAGGACGGCCACCCATATGAGGGCGACGTACCAGCGCCGCCGGAAGGCCGTTCGGCCCAGTCGATAGAGGAAGGTAGCCACGGGAGGGGTCTCCAAGGTCTGGTTTTCGGGTACTTCGAGTGGTGCTTTCGAGTGGTGCTTTCGAGTGGTGCTTTCGACCGGTGCTTTCGACCGGTGCTTTCGAGTGGTGCGGCACCGGTGCCGTATCCGTGCTGCGTCAGCCCTGCGTCAGCGCAGTGGTGGTGCGTCGGTGCCGCGCGGGGGCGGTGCCGGCCGGGTCGGGCCTGACCTTGCGGTTCTGGAGGAAGCCGAAGCCCGCTCCGAGGGAGACGAGGCCCATGCCGGCGGCGGCACCGAGGCCGACCAGGAACAGCGACCAGAGCGGCGTCGAGGAGAGCAGCGACTTCACGGGGTTTCCTTCGGAGGGGGACGTTGACCTTGCGGATTCAACGATCCCGTCCGGGGCCCGCCGTCACGAGAGAGCGCCCTCCCGAACCGGTGGTGTAGGTGGCTACACCATTCATGTGGAGCGCGCTCTCCCGCGCCGCCTCCTCGGTCTGCCTAGCCTGGTCGGCATGGGAAAGACAGTGCGGCAAGCGACGCGGGCCACGGTCCAGCTGGCGAGGGCTGCCGCACTGGCGTTCGGCTCGATCATCTTCATCACGGTGCTGCTGTTCACGGCCGTCGCCACCCTCGCGGTGGTCGGTGCCGGGCTGCTGCCCGAGACGGTGCTGCTCGTGCGCCGGTTCGCCGGGGCCAAGCGGCGCCAGGTGGCGCAGTGGACCGGCCGGGAGATCCCGGAGGCGTACCAGCGCGTCGAGGGCCCGCTCCGTCAGCGGCTGCGCACGTCGGTCTGTGACCCCGGCACCTTCCACGACCTCCGCTGGATGGTCGCCCACTACGCCTACGGCTTCCTGGGCGTGCTGGCGCTGCCGCTCTGGCCGGCGGGCCTGCTCGTGGACGGCGTACGGCAGGGTCTGCTGGGCCGTTCGCCGCTCGTCCTGCCGCTGATCGGCCGTCTAGCGGACCTCGACGCCGCCTGGTCCACCGCCCTGCTCAAGCCCTCTCCGAAGGCGCTGCTCGCCGAGCGGGTCGAGGAACTGACCGAGACGCGGGCGGGCGCGGTGGCCGCGCACGAGGCCGAACTGCGCCGCATCGAGCGGGATCTGCAGGAGGGCACGCAGGCGCGGCTGGTGTCGCTGTCGATGCGGATCGGCATCGCCAAACGGGCGTACGAACGCGATCCGGAGACCGCGCGCAAGTTCCTCGACGACGCGCAGGACCAGGCCGAAGAGGCACTGACCGAGCTGCGGCACGTGGTCCGCGGCATCCATCCGCCGATCCTCACCGACCGAGGGCTGGTCGGAGCGGCGCGGGCGCTTGCGGCGAGCAGTGGGCTCGACGTGACCATGGAGGTGGACGGTCTGGAGGACGGGGCGCAGAGCGGGCTCCGGGCTCCGGCGGCGATCGAGGCGGCCGCCTACTTCGTACTGGCCGAGGCGTTGACGAACGCCGCGAAGCACAGCGGGTCGGAGCGGGCGTCGGTCCGGCTCGCCCGTACGACGACGGGGTTGAGCGTGGTCGTACGCGACGAGGGCCGGGGCGGGGCCGACGAGGGCCGGGGCGGCGCTGGGGGCACCGCCCAGGCTTTCGGCTCTGAGGGAGAGGCGGGCGGCTCGGGACTGCTGGGCATGCGCCGACGGGTCGCCGCGCTGGACGGGACCGTGCGGCTGAACAGCCCTGCCGGGGGGCCGACCGAGATCGAGGTGGATCTTCCGTACGCGTGGTGACGGTCCCACCGGCTTTCTCAGCATTCCTACCTCCCTCACAGTTCCACCCCATGCCCCTGAGGGTTGCCCTTCGTAGCTTTCCGATCATGACGAGAAGCCACAAAGACACATCGATCACCCGGCGCCGTGCGCTCGCGGTGACCGGGGGCACGGTTGCCGCGGGCGGGCTCGCGGTGGCCGGCTACCAGACGGCGTTCGCCGACGAGACGACCGCCGCCGCCACCACCACCACCGACGCCGAGGCGACTACCTCGGCGACCTCGACCTCGACCTCGACCTCGACCTCGGCCTCGGCCTCAACATCCACCGGCAGCGGCCAGTGCGTGCTGATGTCCAGCGTCACCGAGGGGCCGTACTACCTCGACGGCGCCCTGGTGCGGAAGGACATCACCGAGGGCAAGGGCGGCGTCCCGCTGACGCTGCGCATCACCGTGCAGGACACCACCGACTCCTGCGACCCGGTCGCGGGCGCGGCCGTGGAGATCTGGCACTGCGACGCCTGGGGCTACTACTCCGGCTACACCACCGCCAACCCCGGCGGCTCCGCGCCCGCCGAGAGCGAGGACGGCTCGACCGCCGACGACCGGACGGTCCTCGGCGTCCTCGGCGTCCTCGGAGTCCCCGGCATCCGCGGCGTCCGCGGCGTCCGCGGCGTCCGCGGCGTCCTCGTAGGGTTCGCCCATGAGCAGTCCCGAGGACGAGACGCTGGCGTGGGCCGCCGTGGCCGCGCTGACTTGGCAACTGGAGCTCACTCCCAAGCCCGGCCTGCCCGACCCGCGCGATCTCGACGCCCGGGCCACCCGCCGGGACCTGTGTTCCCTGCGCTGGTCCGCCAAGGCGCTGGCACCCGGCCTCGCGGCCATGGCGGCCGTCGCCCGCCGCACCGGCCGGCCCACGCCCGAACTCCGCACGGAGCTGGGCGCGATCGGCCGGTCCACCGAGCACTCGGTGGCTCTGGCGGGCGGCGGCCACCGCGGGGCGCTGTGGGCCCTGGGCTTCCTGGTCGCGGCCGCGGCCCTGGAACCCGGGGCCAAGGGCACCGAGGTCACCGCCACCGCCAAGCGGATCGCGGCGCACCCCGACCGGCGGGCGCCACGGCGGCCCTCCCGGGGGTCGTCCGTGTCCGCGCAGTACGGTGCGGCCGGGGCCCGGGGCGAGGCCCGCGCCGGATTCCCGCACATACGGCGGGCGTTGGACGCGCTCGCCGCCTCCCGCTCCACCGGTGCGCCCGAGCCGTACGCCCGGCTCGACGCCCTCCTGACCGTCATGTCCACCCTCCAGGACACCGAGTTGCTGTACACGGCGGGCCCGCACGGTCTTCGTCATGTCCAGGCGGGTGCGCGGGGCGTGCTGGAGGCGGGCGGCACGGCGACGGAGGCCGGCCGCACGGCCCTGGCCGCCCTCGACGACGACCTCCACGCGCGCGCGTGGAGCCCCCGTGGCACGGGGGGACTGCTCGCGGGTGCCCTGTTCGTGGACTCGCTTCCGGTGGTGGTCGGTTCACCGGTACGGGTCGCCGGCTGACCCGGTCCCGGTGGTGGGCTGTCGCGCCCCGCGTGGCGGCCCACCGCACCGCCGGTTCAAGGGGCGCGGGGAACTGCGCGACCAGCCACAGACGACCCGTAGCCGAAAGAACAAAAGAACGGCCGGGCACCCAGAGGGCAACCCGGCCGTTCAGTTGATATCAACCCTTCAGCGCCGCCATCCACGCCTCCACCTCGGCGGAGCGCCGCGGCAGCCCGTCGGACAGATTCCGGTTCCCGTCCGCGGTCACCAGAATGTCGTCCTCGATGCGCACGCCGATGCCCCGGTACTCCTCCGGCACCGTCAGGTCGTCCGCCTGGAAGTACAGCCCCGGCTCCACGGTCAGGCACATGCCCGGCTCCAGGGTGCCCTCCACGTACGTCTCGGTCCGCGCGGCAGCGCAGTCGTGGACGTCCATCCCGAGCATGTGGCCGGTGCCGTGCAGGGTCCAGCGGCGCTGCAGACCGAGGTCCAGGACGCGCTCGACCGGGCCCTCGACCAGACCCCACTCGACGACCTTCTCGGCCAGCACGCGCTGCGCCGCGTCGTGGAAGTCGCGGTACTTGGCGCCGGGCTGCACGGCCGCGATACCGGCCTCCTGGGCCTCGTACACGGCGTCGTAGATCTTCTTCTGGATCTCCGTGTACGTGCCGTTGACCGGCAGCGTGCGGGTGACGTCGGCGGTGTAGAGCGTGTGCGTCTCGACGCCTGCGTCGAGCAGCAGGAGGTCCCCGGAGCGCACGGGCCCGTCGTTGCGCACCCAGTGCAGGGTGCAGGCGTGCGGACCCGCGGCGCAGATCGAGCCGTAGCCGATGTCGTTGCCCTCGACCCGGGCGCGCAGGAAGAAGGTGCCCTCGATGTAGCGCTCGCTGGTCGCCTCGGCCTTGTCCAGGACCTTCACGACGTCCTCGAAGCCGCGCACCGTCGAGTCGACGGCCTTCTGCAGCTCGCCGGCCTCGAACTCGTCCTTGACCAGTCGCGCCTCGGAGAGGAAGATCCGCAGTTCCTCGTCGCGCTCGGCGGTGACCTTGTCGGTCAGGGCCGTCTGGATGCCGGCGTCGTAGCCGCGCACGACCCGGACCGGGCCGGTGGCCTCGCGCAGCTTGTCGGCCAGTTCGCGCACGTCGGAGGCGGGGATGCCGTACAGCTGCTCGGCCTCGGCGAGGGAGTTGCGGCGGCCGACCCACAGCTCGCCCTGTCCGGAGAGCCAGAACTCGCCGTTCTCGCGGTCGGAGCGCGGCAGCAGGTAGATCGTCGCCTTGTGGCCATCGGCAGTGGGCTCCAGGACCAGGACGCCGTCCTCGGCCAGGTTGCCGGTGAGGTACGCGTACTCGACCGAGGCGCGGAAGGGGTACTCCGTGTCGTTCGACCGGGTCCTCAGGTTGCCCGCGGGGATCACCAGGCGCTCGCCCGGGAAACGCGCGGAGAGTGCGGCGCGGCGGCCGGCGGTGTACTCGGCCTGCGCGATCGGCTCCAGGCCGCGCAGCTCGGTGTCGGCCCAGCCGGACTTCATGTTCTCGGCGAGCTCGTCGGACACGCCGGGATACAGGACGTTCTTGCGCTGCTTGATCGGCTCTTCTTTGCCCGCTTCGTCAGCGGCATCGTCGAGCACGGCTTCCGGGGTCTCCGGGGTGAGCGCCTCCGACACGGTCTGCCTCCTAGATACGACTCTGGACCGCCTCCATCGTACGGTCGTACGGGAGAAGCCCCGGGGCCGGAAGACCTGTTACGCCTAGAGCTCAGCGCAAGCGGCCCGCAGCGGGCCCGCAGTCGACCCCCAGGCAGGCCGCAGTCGATCTCCATACGGACGGACCGCAGCCAGCCCCCAGGCGAGGCACAGGCGGCCCGCAAGTAGGTCGCAAGCGGGACGCAGGCGGGACGCAAGCGGGTTGCAGGCGGGACGCAGGCGGGACGCAGGCGGGCGGGCGGCAAAGTAGGCCGTAGGCGGTGCGCCGATCATCCGCAGGTAGTTCGTGTGTGTGGGCAGGCTGCTGGCAGCCCCGTCCCGCCCACAGCTCGGAGGCAGCCCCCGGCAGAGCCCATCGGAGGCCTGTCGGCAGCCCGGCAGCCCAAGCCCCGGCAGGCCGCGGCCCGGCGGCCCGGCGGCCCACAGACGGTCACTCGAAGCGCGCCGCCAGCAACACCACGTCCTCCGGGCTGTCCGCCTCGTCGAGCCCGTCCGGGAGCACGGACCGCAGGACGTGGTCGGCGACCGCGCCGGGATCCTCGCGCACGGCCCGCGGGACGCTCGCCGCCGCCGTGTGCAGCCGGGCGAAGGCACGGTCCATGGGGTCACCGGTGCGGTGCAGCAGTCCGTCCGTGTAGAGCAGCACGGTCTCGCCGGGCTCGGCGGTCAGTTCGACGCTGGGCGCCTCCCAGCAGGCGAGCATGCCCAGGGGCGCGGACAGGGAGGTCTCCACGAACTCCGTGCGCCGCGCGCCGATCATCAGCGGCGGGCTGTGCCCCGCACCGGCGAGCGTGATCTTGCGCAGCGCGGGCTCGCAGTAGGCGAAGAGGGCGGTCGCGGAGCGGGCGGGCTCGGTCAGCCGCAGCAGCAGTTCGAGGTCGGACAGGACGGCGACGGGGTCCTCGCCCTCCATCACGGCGTACGCCCTCAGGGAGGCCCGCAGCCGTCCCATCGCGGCGACCGCGCTGGGCCCGGCCCCGGTGACGGAGCCGACCGCGAGGCCGAGCGCGGCATCGGGCAGCGGCAGCGCGTCGTACCAGTCGCCGCCGCCGCGCGGGCCCGTGCGGTGCCGGGCGGCCAGCTGGACGCCGGAGACCCGGGGAAGCCGCGACGGAAGCAGCTCTTCGGAGATCGTCGTCATGCACGCGCGCGTGCGGTCCAGTTCCAGCAGCCGTGCCAGGTGTTCGGTCGCGTAGCGGGCGTAGAGGCCGACGAGGTGACGCTGGCGCTCCACCGGTTCGGCGGGCTCGTCGTAGAGCCATACGGCGGCGCCGAGCCGGCCCGCCGTCCGGGTGGACAGGGGCAGTGCGTAGCTCGCGGCGTAGCCGAGGCGGGCGGCCACCTCGCGGTGGCGGGGGTCGAGCCCGTCCTCGGAGAAGAGATCCGGTTGCGCGATCTCCGCGTCGCCGCCCGGCAGCCCGTCCAGGATCCGGCCGTACGCCGTACAGCTGCGCGGAACGGTCTCGATGTGGCCGAGGTCGGCGCGGGCGAGGCCCAGGCCGATGGTGGTGTCCGGGCCGAGCCCGTCGCCCGGCTCCAGGACGACGAGACCGCGCCGGGCGCCCACGAGGGCGGCTCCGGCGCGCAGCAGTTCCTGGAGCGCGTCGCCGAGCGTCGCGGTGCGCACCAGGCGCTCGGTGAGCTCGTGGAGGGTGGTGAGATCGGAGACCCAGCCGGCGAGCCGATCTTGGAGAACGGCTCCGGGGCCGGTGGAGGAGGTGGCCGAAGCGGAACTCTTGGAAGAGGCCGTCGGCGCGACAGTGTGTGCGGGCGCGGGAACCGTGGAATCGATTCCGGCCACTTTCGGAACGTGAGGGGCGTTCATGTTGTCCGGCTTTCCGACCGGTGCGTATTGCTCGATAGCATCGCAAACCCCCATGTCGTTCTGCGCCGCTAGCAGTGTCTCCACATGTACACGCACTCGTGAGGGGATGTCCAGCATTGTCCTGCTGGGATTCCTGGTGTCCATGAGACCCTCGGTAACCCTTGCGGGAAAGCAAAATTGGCTTAAAACTGACTCGGGTAACGGGCTATTGAGGTCGACTGGCCTAGTTCGACGGAGCGTCACAGCGGTCGTGATGGGTACGTACTCGGTGAAGGCCAGGGGTGGTTGGGATCCGCCCGGAACCTGGCGACGGACCCGGGCGTCTTAACCACCGACGACCGTGCCCCATCCTCCCGTGGCGGAGGCGGCAAGAAATAGCGGGACGGCAAAACGCCAGGCGCCGCCACCCCACGCCATGCCCATGCTTTAGCCAGACGCAGTATGGACGCGGACGCAACCAATGCTCTGCCCAGATGGGTTCCCCTTGTCTTGCGCAGGGGTGTGATGCGCCAGCAGGTACGCACAGTGAAGTGATCGACACATGGTGTGATGTGATCCACGGTGTTGCCAGGCGTGCAACGGAAAGGAACGAGCGCTCATGCGCGAGATCCTCGGAAGGCGACGCAGGCTTCTGTCCAGGCGGAACGACGGGAGGCCTGAGATGCTCAGTGCGGCCCTGACCTTCGCGACCGATTGGCAGTGGCCCGTACTCCCGGGTGTGGCACCGGATCCGCAGGGGCGTGCCCGCTGCGGCTGCCCGGACCCGGAGTGCACGGTGCCCGGTGCTCACCCCTTCGACCCCGGCCTCCTCGCGGCCACCACCGACGAGCGCATGGTGCGCTGGTGGTGGACCAACCGGCCGTCGGCACCGATCGTGCTGGCCACCGGAGACAAGGCTCCCTGCGCGGTGAGCCTGCCCGCCCCCGCGGCGGCCCGCGCGCTCGACGCGCTCGACCGCAAGGGCATGCGCCTCGGCCCGGTCGTCGCGGCCCCGACGCGCTGGGCGATCCTTGTCGCGCCCTACTCCATGGAGCAGCTCGGTGAGCTCCTCTACGCCAAGGACTTCGTGCCGGGGTCCCTGCGCTTCCACGGCGAGGGCGGCTACATCGCGCTGCCCCCGTCCGAGACCGGCCAGGGTCAGATCCGCTGGGAGCGGGCCCCACTGCCCGGCTCCGCCGCGCCCTGGGTGCCCGATGTAGAAGCTGTGGTGGACGCCGTGGTGGAGGCGCTCACTCGTACGGGTGTGAGCGCGCCCGAGTTGTAGGGTGCCCGGCGCGCGGTGAGCCGCGCGCCCACCCGCGCTCGTTATGTTCCGCAGTATGCAGCGTCATCCTGGGGGACACCGAGCCCCATCGCCGCCACGCGCCGGTCCGGACCCCAGAAGAGTTCGCCTGGTGGCGCTGGCGGGCGTCGTGGCGTTCACCGTGGCCGTGCCGCTGACCGTGGCATCCGCGGGACCCGTCGGCGACGAGAGCCGCGAGCTCCTGCGTGCGTCCGAACACCTCGACGACAAGCGGTCGGCCGCGCCCGCCGCCACCCCCGCATCCACGTCCTCGCCCCGGCTGCTGGGCCTCGGTCTGGCCACCGCCGCCCGGTGCGGACCCGAACTCTCCTCGCCCGACGGCATCGAGGCGCAGACCTGCGTCCTGACCCAGGGGGAGGAGACCTGGGCGCGCACCTACTACCGCAATGCGACCGGCGAGGAGCTGAGCTCCGCGCTGAGCCTCATGGGGCCCGGTGGCCACAGCGTGCAGATGAACTGCGTGGTGGACGCCAAGGACGACCCGGGGGCGTGCGAGACGCCCAGAGAGCGTACGACGGGGGGTGTGGGGGCGTACACGGCCGTCGCGGAGTTCGCGAGGGGCGCCGGGAGCGGGCCACTGCTGCTGCGCTCGGGGAGCGACGGGGACGTCGGCTCGGGCGGTGGTCCGAAAGTCGGTCCGGAAGCCGGTCCGGAAATCGGTCCGGAAATCGGTTCCGACGTCGGCGCGGGACTCGGCGCGGACGTCGGCGCGGGCCTCGAATCGGAGAGCGGCTCGGCGCCGTAGCGAGGCAGGCTCGGCGCGGCAGCGGAGTCGGTTCGGCACCACTGCCGAGCCAACTGGGCGCCCCGGCAAGGCGGTTGATGCCGTACGAAAATCCGTACATGGAAAGACCCGGTTGCTGGCGACGGGGGATGCACCAGCAACCGGGCTACTCGAACGGTAACAAGAGATCGGCGGTTCGCAAATTCGATCTCGGCTATTCGGACACGGATTTATGTGTCACAACCGGGAGTTGTGACAGGAGTCACCTGTTCCGCACAGGCGCCACCAGCTGACCGGTCGGTCAGTTCCCGGTGGGGTGTCAGCTGAGCGTGACCTGTCGGTTCGTGAGGCCGCCGCGCGCCCGGCGCTCGTCCGCGGTGAGCGGCGCGTCCGAGGCCAGAGCGACCGCGAGGCGCTCGGCGAACTCGGCCGCCGGCTTCTCCACGTCGTCGGCCGTGACACCCGTCGGCAGGTCCCAGACCGGCACCGTGAGCCCGTGCGCCCGGAAGGAGCCGACCAGCCGGGTGCCCTCGCCGAGGCTCGAACGGCCGGCGGCGTGCAGCCGCGCGAGCGCGTCCAGAAGCTGCTCCTCGGGGTACGGCATGACCCAGCGCAGGTGGTTCTTGTCGGGGGTCTCGCACCAGTACGCCGCGTCGACGCCGGAGAGCTTCACGGTCGGGATCGCGGCGGCGTTGGCCCGCTCCAGGGAGGCGGCCACCTCCGGCGTCGAGTTCTCCGCGTCCGGGACCCAGAATTCGAAGCCCGAGTGCACAACTGGCTCGAACGGGCCTTCGGGGTCGAGCAGTTCCTGCAGCCGCGGTCCGTCGGCCGGGGCACGGCGGCCCTGCACCGGGGTGCCGGGCTCCGCCGTGAGCGCGCGCTGGAGGGTATCGGCGAGGTCGCGGCTGATGTCGCCGGACGCCGTGTCGTTCTGCAGGCCGAGCAGAACCGAGCCGTCGTCGCGGCGCAGCGCGGGCCAGGCCATCGGCAGAACCGTGGCGAGCGTCACCGAGGGGACTCCCTCGGGGAGGCTCTCCTTGAGCTTCAGCTCGACGGTGGCGGCGGGCACCAGCTCGCGCAGCGCGACCCAGTCGCCCTCGCCCGGCAGGTCCTCGAAGGGGCGCTGCACCAGCTCGGTCACCGCGTGTGCGGCCGCCCGGCCGTGACAGGCCTTGTAGCGGCGGCCACTGCCGCAGGGGCAGGGTTCGCGAGCGCCGACAACAGGGATCTCCCCATCCTTCAGCTGAGGCTGCTTGGCCTTCGTCTGGGGTCGCTTCTTGGCCATCGTGGGTGTCTCCCGATCACGGCTCGTCTCGTACTGGCGCGAGCCTAGCCGTTCGCACGACGGCCGACGGGACCCTGTGGACAACGCACCGAGTCGTCCTGGAACCGGAGCTTCCGACCGGGCCCGCCCGGCGCGCCCGTCAGGTGTCGTCCTGGTACCGGGGCGGCCCTGGTACCAGGCGTCGTCCCGACGCCGGACGTCCGCCCGATACCGGCATCCAGCCCGGTAGGAGGTGTCCACTCGGTGCGGGCATCTCTTTCCCGATGGGGGTGCCCCTCCCGGCGCGGACGCTTCCTCCCTCGGCGCGGACGTCAGCGTGATGCGGGTGCCGGTCCGACACCGGGCGTCAGTCCAAGTCGTCGAAGGCGTCCGCGAAGTCCAACTCGGACATCTCCGCCGCGGCCGGCGACGCGACGCGCGTAGCGAAGCCGTCCCGCCGGCGCGTGGTGGACGATTCGACCGCGTCGACCGCCATGTCCAGGTGCTCCCGGACGACGACCCACACCGTGACCTCTCCGCGGGCGTCGTCCCGTACGCCCCAGTCCTTGGCCAGCGCCGTGATGATGTTCAGCCCGCGGCCGCCGTGTGCGGTGACCGAGGGCGTGGCCGGGACCGGGCGGGTCGGACCACCCCCGTCCGTCACCTCGACGGTGAGTCTCCCGGACGCGTCGACGCGCCAGGCGGCGCGGACGTCGCCGTCACCCGCCAGGGCCTCGCCGAGCGGCCTGCCGTGCCGGCACGCATTGCTCAGCAGTTCGGAAAGGATCAGTACGGCGTCGTCGATGACCGATTCCGCCACTCCACCGGTACGCAACTGGTCCCGCATCCGATGCCTTGCTCTCCCCACGCCCGCAGGGCCATGGGGAACGGCCATGCTCGACGACGTGGGCACCTCCTGTGCCACCACCAACGCCACCCCCGAGACCTCCTTTGCCCCACGCCACGGTGTGGATGCCCCTCCGGACTGGACCGGAAACCGGCCAATCCACGTCTGCTGACGCACTCGTAACGATCGAATACGGAACGAACGCGCCGGTGCACTCCCTGTAGCTACCTGGCTGGTTTTCGACGTTTGTCGTCGGGGGTCTGCCCTGGTCCGCCGGGGTCTGTCGAGGATGCACCGATGGCTTCTGGCCAGGTGGTTTTGGGTTCAGCGGCCGAGTTGGCGCAGCACCGCGCGGGGGCGGTTGGTGATGATGGCGTCAATGCCCAGCTCAACGCAGAGGTCGACGTCCTCGGGTTCGTTCACGGTCCAGACGTGCACTTGGTGACCGGCTCGTTTCAGCCGTTCGATGTACCCGGGATGACTGCGTACGATCCGCATCGAGGGGCCCGCGATCCGGACACCGGCGGGCAGTCGTCCGTCGCGCAGCCGGGGCGAGATGAACTGCAGCAGATAGACCGTCGGCATGGTCGGGGACGCGGCCCGGACGCGGTGCAGGGACCGTGCCGAGAAGCTCATGACGCGTACTGGTGAGGTGGCGGCGCTCGCCGGGGCGTCCAGGCCGAAGCGCTTCAGAAGGAGCAGCAGCCGATCCTCGACCTGGCCCGCCCAGCGCGTGGGGTGCTTGGTCTCGATGGCCAGCTCGACGCGGCGGCCCGCGTCGGCGACGAGTTCGAGCAGCCGTTCCAGGGTGAGGACGGAGGTGTCCTCCGGGTCCCCGGGGCCGTACTCCCAGTCGGGGGACTCGTCGCGGTTCTTCCAGGCGCCGAAGTCCAGGGCGGCGAGCTCGGCGAGCTCCAGGGCGGAGACCGCCCCGCGGCCGTTGGACGTACGGTTGACGCGTCGATCGTGGACGCAGACGAGATGTCCGTCCGCGGTCAGCCGTACATCGCACTCAAGGGCGTCGGCACCGTCCTCGATCGCCTTCTTGTACGCGGCCAGGGTGTGCTCGGGGGCCTCTTCGGAGGCCCCGCGGTGGGCGACGACCTGAATCGTGTGCTGTCGTGCGTGGGTCACCGCGTCATGGTGCCACCGCTGAGGGATGCACGTCGGGGCGGATACGCCGAGAATATTTATATTTCATCCTAAAATTCCGATATAAAGGATGGCCCTGGACCCACAGCCACCGCTTATGGTGCTCTGACGTCCCGTGGGAAAAGCTGACGGCGTACAAAAAGCACATGCACACATGCACAGCTGAATCGCGCCGGACCCGTCGACAAGCGTGAGTGAGCGTGACCGAGTGCGACCGAGAACAACAGCCGTGGATCGAGGAGAAGAGCTGTGAGCACCGAGAACGAGGGCACTGCAGTACCCCCGGCCCCGTCCGCACCTCCTGTGCCGGTGGAAACTCCCGCTGCTTCCGCGCAGATCGCTGCGCCCGAGAGTGGCGCACCGACCGCTCAGATCCCGGCGGTGCCTCCGAGCGCCCCCGGCGCACCGGCGCAGGAATCGGCGTACGCGTCGGCGGGCGCCGGGGCTCCTGACGCGCGGGCATACGACCCCGGGGCGCCGGCACCGGCGGCCGAGGCGGGCTGGCCGCCTCCGCCGCCCGCTGTTCCGTCGTACGCGGACGGTGGCGGCTCGGGAGCCGGCGGCTGGGGCTCCTCCTACCAGCAGCCCGCGCCGAAGCCGAAGAGCGGGCGCGGCGGCCTGGTCGCCGCGATCCTGGTGGCCGCGCTGGTCGCGGGCGGCGTCGGCGGTGGCATCGGCTACTCGCTGGCCAAGAACAACGACAACTCCACCGACTCGACCACGGTCTCCGCCCCGAGCAGCAGCGGCGAGGTGAAGCGTGCCTCGGGCACGGTCGCGAGCGTGGCAGCCAAGGCGCTGCCGAGCACCGTCACCATCGAGGCGGAGAGCAGCAGCGGCTCGGGCGGCACCGGCACCGGGTTCGTCTTCGACACCCAGGGCCACATCCTCACCAACAACCACGTCGTGGCGGACGCGGTCGACGGCGGCAAGCTCACCGCGACCTTCCCCGACGGCAAGAAGTACGACGCCGAGGTGGTCGGCCACGCGCAGGGCTACGACGTCGCGGTCATCAAGCTCAAGAACGCCCCCTCGGATCTGCGGCCGCTCGCCCTGGGCGACTCCGACAAGGTGGCGGTCGGTGACTCCACGATCGCGATCGGCGCGCCCTTCGGTCTCTCGAACACGGTGACCACGGGCATCATCAGCGCCAAGAACCGCCCGGTGGCCTCCAGCGACGGCAGTTCCAGCAGCAAGGCCTCGTACATGAGCGCCCTGCAGACGGACGCCTCGATCAACCCCGGTAACTCAGGTGGCCCGCTTCTTGACGCTTCGGGCGCGGTCATCGGCATCAACTCCGCGATTCAGTCGTCGAGCAGCGGTGGTCTGGGCAGCACCGGCCAGTCCGGCTCCATCGGCCTCGGCTTCGCGATCCCGATCAACCAGGCGAAGCACGTCGCCCAGCAGCTCATCAAGACCGGCAAGCCGGTCTACCCCGTGATCGGCGCATCCGTCTCCCTCGAAGACGGCACGGGCGGCGCGAAGATCAGCGAACAGGGCGCCAGCGGCTCGGCCGCGGTCTCGTCCGGCGGCCCCGCCGACAAGGCCGGCCTCAAGCCCGGCGACGTCATCACCAAGCTGGACGACCAGGTGATCGACAGCGGCCCGACCCTCATCGGCGAGATCTGGACCCACCAGCCCGGCGACAACGTCAAGCTCACCTACACCCGCGACGGAAAGACCCACACCACCGACGTGACCCTCGGACAGCGCGAGGGCGACAGCTGACCGGTCAGTCGGTCAGGTCTTGTCCCGCGCCACCGACGTACATGTACGCCGGTGGCGCGGGGTGGGTCGCCCGAGCGGCCTGGGAGAACGGTCTTGAAAACGTGAGGACGTGAGGACGGAGGACGTGAAAGCGTCCCCGTGGTTTCGGAACCCGCCTACTCCGCAGGTTATGGACGTGCTGGTCAGAAGGGGTGTCGCTCAGTGAGCGACACCCCTTCTGCATGGAGCTTGTCTCAGCTTGATCCGGCTCTGTCGCGTTGTGGATCACTGTGGGTGGACCGGGCGTGGACCAGATGCCCGCCTGCGCGAGAACCTCTGATCGGGCGCTTCAATCCCGTGGACCGGATGTTCAAGACCCACGGTCCCCAGGGCCTGCGGCTCAGCCGACCGTCCACTTCTGGGCGGCGGTGCCGTTGCAGGTATAGATCTGCAGCCGGGTGCCGTTGGCCGAGTTGGCGCCCGTCACGTCCAGGCACTTGTTCGCCTGCGGGTTCACGATGTCGTTCGCCGAGGAGACGACCCACTTCTGGTTCGCTCCGCCCCCGCAGTCCCACAACTGGACCGTCGAACCGTCCGCCGTCCCGTTGCCGGTGACATCGAGGCACTTGCCGAGCGCGCGGATCGTCCCGTCCGAGCCGACGGTCCACTGCTGGGCGGTGCTGCCATTGCAGTCGTAGAGCTGTACGGGGGTGCCGTTGGCGGAGTTCGCCGCGGCGACGTCCACACACTTCCCGGCGAGCCCCTTGATCGCGACGCCCGCGGCCGTGTCACCGGTGGTCACCGACACCGAGTCCACCACCAGTTGCTGCGGGAAGGCGGTGGAGCCGTCCGGGTCGCCCGGCCAGTAGCCGCCCACCGCCAGGTTCAGGATCAGGAAGAACGGCTTGTTGAACACCCAGGCGTTCCCGCCCAGGTCAGCGGGTGTGCGCCGCTGGTAGACGGTCCCGTCCACCGACCAGGTGATCGAGTCGGGAGCCCAGTCCACGGCGAAGGTGTGGAAGGCGTCGGCGAAGGCCTGGCCGCCGGGCAGGGAGTAGGCCGCGCCTATGCCGCCCGAGCCGGAGTAGCCCGGGCCGTGGATCGTGCCGTGGATCGTGGAGGGCTCGTAGCCGACGTTCTCCATGACGTCGATCTCGCCCGAGGCCGGCCAGTTGACCGGTGTGCCGAGCATCCAGAACGCGGGCCACATGCCCTGCCCGCGCGGGATCTTCATCCGGGCCTCGACGTGCCCGTACTGCGCGGTGAACTTCCCGGACGTGTTCAGACGAGCCGATGTGTACTGGCAAGTTCCGTACCAGCACTGGTAGTTGGCCGGGTTCTCCCGGCGGGCCGTGATGACCAGATGCCCCTGGCCGTCCAGGGCCGCGTTCTTGTTGCCCGACGTGTAGTACTGCCGCTCATGGTTGTTGACGTTGTCGCCGGTCTCGACCTGCCACTTCGAGGAGTCGACGGCCGATCCGGCGGCCCCGTCGAAGGTGTCGGAGAACGTCACGGCGGCAGCCCCGACATTCGGGGCGTCGGCTTGTGCCGGGCCGATCGCGGCGGCCGCGACCAGCATGGCGGAGAGGGCGGCGAGGAGACATCTGCGGAGCGATCGTGGCGAGACCACGGCTCTCCCTTCCGGCGCATGGGTGCGCCGAGCGAGGTGGGGGGTGAGTGCGTCGCCTCATGATTTAAGAAGTGAACTAAGGGGGCGTCAATAGCTTGGTACGGACCACATGTTGAAGGCGTGAGATGTGACATGCCGTATTCGGCGTCAACGATGCCCGGTAGCAGCTACCACTTCGAGACATACTCCGATAATTTGCCCACCATGGACATGGATTCCGTGTCGCGGAACCGTATGTAGGCCTGCAGGGGGTCGACAGTTGCCGGGACAGCGTGCGGGTGAGCCTGTAGCAAGGCCCCAATTCCCTACGCATGTACGTAGTGGCGATCTTTCATTGCCTGTATTCCCGGGCTTCCTCGGAATGGCGGCTCCATGGCCCCGCACCGGCCGTCGGCGACACGGCGGCCACGGCCAGGTGTCGGAGCCGAACGACGTGGTCCTTCCACCTGCGCCCGTCAGGCTGTTGGGCGTTGACCAGGCACAGATTCACCCACTTGTCGGTGCAGATCTGTCGCTCGCGCAGGGGGGCTTTCACTCCATGAACGCCGGCCCTCTCGCGCGATGCACCCAGCGTCTCAGGGCAAGCCGAAGCTGGGCACGAGATTCGCTTCAAACAGACGAAATGCGCAACGGTGATCAGCTTGAGGATCAGCTTGAGGATCAGCTTGAGGAAGTCCGTCAACGCCCGGTCCCTGGCGGAGGCATGGGCCAGGAACGTTCCGATCCGGTTGTTCTCCGTGCGGCGGGCCGTGCCGGTGTACTGCTGCTGGACGCCGTCGGGACGCACCTGCCCGATCTGCTCCGACAGCGTCCGCCTCTTCTTCTCAAGCGGCGCAAGCAACTCGTTCGGGTGGTCCGACGCTTGGACCACCCCTGGCCGCCGTACCGAGTTCTTGTCATCGCCCACGACGGTCAGGGGTGGGCTGCATGCGGTCTACGCGGTTGAGAGGGCGCGAGCGAGTCAGGAGAGCCAGTCGGTGTAGCGGGTGGGGGCGAGGTGGGCGGCCTTGTCGGTGAGGACGTCGCCCTCGACGACGGCGAACATGCCGGCGGTGGGGTCGGTGACGACGGTACGGTCGTCGCCCTTGTGGGACAGGGTGATCCGGCCCAGCTCGTCCAGGGAGAAGATCTCGGGGCCGGCGATGTTGCGGATGCCATTCAGTGGGGCGCCCGCGGCGACTTCCGCCACCGCGCCGGCCACGTCCTTGGAGGCGATCGGCTGGATTGGCGTGGCGGGCAGCCGGACGGTGTCGCTGTCGGCGGTCCAGGCCAGGACGGCGTCGATGAACTCCATGAACTGCGTCGCGCGGACGATCGAGTAGGGGATCGGCCCGGCCGCGAGGATGTTCTCCTGGAGCACCTTGGCCTTGTAGTAGTCGAGCTCCGGTACTTGGTCCGTGCCGACGATCGAGAGGATGACGACGTGGCCGGCGCCGCCCTTCTGGGCCGCGGCCAGAAGGTTGTCCATCGAGGTCTGGAAGAAGGCCGGGGAGGCTTCGTCGAAGGTCGGGGAGTTCGTCAGGTTGACGACGACGTCGGCTCCCGCCACTGCCTCGTCCAGTCCCTGGCCGCTGATGACGTCGACTCCGGTGGACTGCGAGTGCGGCACCGCCTCGTGCCCGGCGGCGTTCAGATTCTTGACGACCTGCGACCCGATCAGTCCGGTACCGCCGATGACTGCGATCTTCATGACATGCCTTTCGTCGGGAGTATGTCCGAAATTTGGCACATGGGTCCCATGCGGGCGAGTCGTGTGCCGAACTCGGACACATTCTGTCCGAGACAATACATGGATACAAGTTGTCCGAGTTGAGCGGGCTGATTAGAGTGGCCGAGTGAAGATGTCCGGCGGAGTCGAGTGGGCTCTACATTGCTGCGTCGTGCTGACGTCGGTCGAGGAGCCCGTCCCCGCCACCAAGCTGGCGGAACTGCACGACGTCTCGGCGAGCTATCTGGCCAAACAGCTGCAGGCGCTCTCCCGGGCCGGGCTCGTGCGCTCGGTCCAGGGCAAGGCGGGCGGCTACGTACTCACCCGGGAACCCGGCTCGATCACGGTGCTCGATGTGGTCGAAGCGGTCGACGGCCCCGGCCAGGCGTTCACCTGCACGGAGATCCGTCAGCGGGGCCCGCTGGCCGCCCCGGCCGAGTCGTGCACCGCACCTTGCTCGATCGCCCGCGCGATGGCCGGGGCGGACGCGGCCTGGCGCGAAGCGCTGCGCGCCGTCTCGATCGCCGATCTTGTTCAGGACGTCGTCTCCGCCTCCGGCCCTCCCGCGCTGGCCCGCATCGGCGCGTGGCTGACCACACCCGAAGCCTGAGGACCCGGCCGGCGGGCCGCGCATCGAGACGACGGCGACGCGGGCGAGGGGGAAGAGCACATCGCCCGCCAGGTATGTCGCGCGGTAGCCGTGGTGGTGCGGGTAGTGCGGGTGGTGCGGGTGGTGCGGGTGGTGTGGGTGGTGCGGGTGTCGTCGTGTTCGCCTCAGTGCACGCCGATGTGAGCCGTGACCTTGGCTGGGTGCGCACCCCGGGCAGGTCACCGCGCGCTCACCAGCCTTGATCCGCTGCACCACGAGTGCGGACACCATCCTGTTGTGACGGCGTTGGACGATCCTGGTGCGACAGCGTTGGACGCCGGGATCGCCACGGTGCGATGCGCTCTCGATGCCGCGGGCTCCCGGATTGTGGAGGCCGCCGACAGGGAGCAGAGTGGCTTCCGGACTCTCTGTGCGAGGCAGCAGGCGCACGACGTGTCACGGATGCGGGCCGTGCCTTGTCTTCATTGCGAAGCAAGTTTTGTGAGCCCGGAACTGGCGAACACGGTCACCCCCGAACGAGAGGTCGGTACACCGGCCCGGAACGTGGTGACCGACGCGAGATCGTCCGTTCCTGGCAGGCCTATGGAGGTGTAGCACAGTGCACGAGATGAACTCGGTAAGCGGGGTCGGACCCAAGATGCTGGCGGACGTCAAGCCGCCCTTCGTTCCCGAGGGTGCTTCGGGGATGACCGTCCTCGTCGAGTGGCCTCCCGGTGACCCCGGGACTCCTCCGCACCGCCACTCGGGGCCGTGTTTCGGCTACGTCATCGAGGGCGCGGTCCGGTGGGAGCTCGAAGGTGAGCCGGAGCACGTGATCAAGGCCGGTGAGACGTTCTGGGAGCCGGGCGGTGACGTGATCCACTACCAGAACGGCAACGCCCAGTCGGACGCGCCGGCCAAGTACGTCGTGTTCATGATGTGCGCGCCGGGTCAGCCGATGCTCACGCTGGTCGAGGAGGAGGAGCTGAAGGAGCGGGCCCACCTGCGTGCTCCGCGTCCCTCCGCGGACTGACCCGCGAGGCGCTTCCCACCTTGAACGCTTGCACCACGTGGCGGGACGCCGTCCCCGGCTACAGGGGCGATGCGGTCCCCCGGCCGACCGCGCTGCACCGGCTACCTCGGCGGCGAGGATGGCTCGACCTCCGTCGGCGACGAAGCCCTGACCGCCGCCCGGAAGCCAGGGCGGCGCGTAGCGGCGATGGCCGCAGCTCTCAAGGCCGGTTCGCCGCGACAGCGGCATGAGGCGTAAGCGCGCCCACGCGGCGGTTGCCTGTCGCGTGGGCGCGCTTACGCCTCTCCGCGTGCAACCAGACGCTCGGCCAGCGGCTGGGGGTGGGGCTCTACCGAGCCTGGTACCGGCACATCACCCTCGCCATGGCGGCCCTGGCCCATCTGACCGCCGTCCGTGCCCAAGAAGCCGAAAAAGGGGCAGCGGATACAGGGAACACGACGTCATGCCTTTCAGCGTTCCGGAGATCCGCCGGTTGATCGGCACGTCATCCGACGTACCAGCGAGGCCCGAGCCCGCCGCTGCCATTGCCATTGCCACTGCCACTGCCAACGCCGAGGCCACACACCCCAGATGCGGTTGCAGCATGAGGAGGAAGGTGGCAGGCCCCCTTGTGCGTCTGTACTCGTGGGCACGGGCACACGATCCAGCGGAGGTCACCTACCTCAGGAGGCGCTGCCACAGCCCTTCGACACGGTGGCGGGGGTCGCGGGCGGGTGCTGATCGGCGCCCTGGGGAGCGGACCAGAGGCAATGGACCCCGTGTGGGCCATGGCCCCGCCAAACACCCGGGGCCGGTACGCTGTACCTGCTACGCCCCTGGTGGGCGGGGCGGAGGTGGGTTGCCCGAGCGGCCTAAGGGAACGGTCTTGAAAACCGTCGTGGCGTGAGTCACCGTGGGTTCAAATCCCACACCCACCGCGCAGGTCTGAAGCTTTGCAGGTAAGAAGGGGTGCCACTCTCCGGAGCGGCACCCCTTTCGCATGACCTTGTCTCACCCTGATTCGCCGGTATCCCACCTCTGACCAGCGCGTGCGGCCAACCTGCGGCCAGGAATCACGGCGTCTCCGTCAAACCACCGGCGGCGTCGGGGAGGCCGTCGTTGTGGGTGTCGGCTATGAGTTCGGCGAGGATGAAGTGAGCCTCCTTGCTAGACATCCGGTTTTCGACGCGCACAAAGTAGCTGCGTTCGGAGACGCGGAAGACCTGTCTCCTCTGGCGTCGACGCCCTGCTGCGGTGACAGCCTCCTCAAAGGTGTCGATGATGCGCAGCATCCCGGCCAGGGCTTCGGCTTCGGTCCCCTCGAGTTCACGGTAGACGGTGTAATTGGAAAGTTCCGCCAGACCGAGGGCTCGCATGACGGCCCATCCGGGCATGGTGTTCTCCAGTCTGTGAGGCGACGTGAGCCGCGAAGTCACGTTGAACCGTTCCGGATTCGGTAGAGACTCTAGATTGTGGCTGTGGCCTGCAGATTTGGCTGCTGTTGGTAATAGACGGCTTCGTATTCGGCTGGCGGGACGTGGCCTATCTCACCGTGGAGTCGGCGGTGGTTGTACCAGTCGGCCCACTCCGCCGTGGCCAACTCGACGTCGCTGAGGGCCTTCCATGGCCGCTGAGGCTTGATGAGCTCGGTCTTGTACAGGCCGATCGTCGATTCCATCAGTGCGTTGTCGAGGGCGTCGCCGACGGTGCCGATGGACGCCGCGATCTGTTCGGCGGTCAGGTGGGCGGCGAGGCGGAAGCTGGTGTACTGCGATCCGGCATCGGAGTGATGGATCAACTCCCCTGCGATGACAGGGGTGTTCGCGCGGTCACGTTGCCACAGGCCCATTTCGAGTGCGGACAGTACCAGCGGCGTCTGCTTGTTCGTCGCGGCGGACCAGCCGACGATCCGGCGGGAGAAGGTGTCCACGACGAACGCGACGTAGATGGTGCCCGACCAGGTGGCCACGTAGGTGAAGTCGGCGACCCACACCCGGTTGGGGGTGCTGGCCACGAACTGCCGGCCCAGCCGGTCCGGGGCCCGGTCCGCTTCCTTGTCCGCCCTGGTGGTGACGGCCTTCTTCCCGCGCACCGCTCCCGTGATGCCTTCGGCCTTCATCAGGCGCTCGACAGTGCACCGGGCCACCTGATGTCCTTGCCGTTTCAGTTCGGCCCAGATCTTGCGGGCTCCGTGGACGCTGTAGTTGTCGCGGTAGATCTTGGTGATGAGCGGTGCCAGTTCCGCGTCCCGCAGTGAGCGGGCCGACGGCATGCGCTTCTTGTGTGCGTAAAAGGTGGACGGGTGGATGCTGCAGTCGTGCTCGGTGAGCGTCCTGCAGATCGGCTCGACTCCGCCGAAGCGGTCCCGGTGCTCGTCGATGAACGCTACGAGCGTGTGTGTGGCCGGTCGAGCTCGGCCGCGAAGAAACTCGCCGCAGCCTTCAAGATCTCGTTCGCCCGCTTCAGCTCGGCGACTTCTTTCCTGAGGGACTTGAGCTGGGCGGATTCCCCGGTCGTGGTACCGGTCCGGGCACCGGCGTCGACTTCGGCCTGACGCACCCAGTTCCGCAGGGACTCCGGCCCGATGTCGAGTTTCGCTCCGATCGAGCGGATCGCCGCGGACTCGGTCTTGTACTGATCACGAGTCTCCAGGACCAGACGCACGGCCCGCTCCTTGAGCTCCTTGGGGTATTGCTTCGCCATAACGGACTCGATCCTTCCAAAAGATCGAGCCTCGATCAAACCCGGAACGGTTCATCCGGGACGCCCCGGGCCGACACGTCATCCAGGACGTCGGCACGTCATCCGGGACGTCGACACGTCATCCGGGATGCCGAGGCGATCGTCGAGTGGGCCTCGCGTTCGGTGAGGCCGGTGTGGACGGCGGCTTGGACGAGGTCGTTGGTGAGTTCGGGGCCGATGCCGTGCTCGTAGGCGCGGCAAGCGGCCCAGAAGAGGCGGGTGTTGCGCTGACCTTCGTGGGCGGCAAGGACGAACTGGACGAGGCCCTGGCCGTGTTGGCCGGCCCCGGGGGGCGTGTGGTGGTGCGTACGGGGCGGAGGCGTGAGCAGGCGCAGGAGTTCGCGCGGGCAGGGCGCGGGCGCGAGACGGGCGGTGCCCGGCGCCGTGCCGTAGACGCCGTGTTCGGTGCGGGAGCCGGGGCCGACCAGGTAGCCGCCGGCGCCGCGGATGTCGATGCCGGGGGCCAGCCGGCTCGCCGAGTTGGGGACGACCACGTCCGGCGGGCCGGTCAGCCACAGGTGGCGGCCGCCGCTCGGGGTCAGCACGACCACCGTTTCCGGGATCGTGAACAGGTGGCGCAGGGCCAGTTCACGCAGCGCCGCCGAGGAGTCCGTACCGGATTTGGTGTCGAGGTCGATGCCGATGAGGTGGTGCGGGTCGAGGCCACAGGCGATGCCGTAGCCGGTGGCCCAGGGGGCGGCGGCGAAGAGTTCGCGGATGCGGCGGGGATCGGTGGAGGCGTCGTACACACCGTGCCCGAAGCGGCCGCATTCGCCGTGGCAGGGCGGGGCGGTCGGGTCGCGGGGCGCACGGTCGGGGTCGTCGCGGTGGGGGGAGCGCAGGGCCGGGAGTTTCGAGCGGGACAGCGGGATCACCGCGAGGCCGCGCTCGGCTGCGGACAGGGCGTGGGCCAGGGCCAGAGTCGTGGCCTGCCGGTCGATGGTGGCCATGAATCCATGTTCGTACGAGTGTTCGAAAAAGGGAAGGGCTCGCCGGGCGCGAGGGTGCCGGGGCGGGATCCGGGAGGGGTTGATCCAAAAACTGGCGAAACGCTTCCCCTCTTGTGGTGCCAGGGGGCGAGCCGTCCGGTCCGGGATGAACAGGCGTTTTCTTGTCATGAAGGGGGTTTATCGACATGTCCTCACGCTTGAGGGGGAATCGCAGCTTCCGGGGTGGTTCGACGGGGATTCGGTGGGCAACTCTGGACTCGCGACGTCGTGATCGGCACTGAGGTGGTCGGCCAACTGCCCCGGAGCAAGCAGTACTTCCCGGTTCATACCGGTCGGTCCGTACATCCGGTTCTTGGAGGAATTCACATGGCAAGCATCCGTACCGCCCGCGTTCTCGCCGCCGTCTCGGCCCTGCCCCTCGCCGCCGCCCTCTTCGCGGGTGTCGCGACGGCGGACAACGGCGCTTTCGCGGACAACGGATCGAACGCGGGCGTGGCAACCGTCAGCGGCAGCGGGGTCGGGCGCGACAACAGCGGCAACTCCTCCACCACGCAGCAGCAGGCGGTCGGCTCCGGTGCCTCGAACCAGAGCAACACGGCTCAGGTGAACGGCTCCGCGTTCACGGACATCGACCAGTCGAACGCCGTCGTCAACTTCACCAACCTCTGGTGAGCCGGGGCCGGTGCACCCGCTCTCGACGGGTCCATCGGCCTTGAAGCACCGTGCGGGGTGTGCTTTGTGGGGTGGTAACGCGTCTGCGCGACGGTACTTCGGTGCCGTCGCGCAGGCGTTTTCTCATGCGTTGCGACCCCGGTTCCTCCCTGTGGGCGGCGGGCCGTAGGGCCCTCCATGACCTTGACAGCCCCCACTATCTGACGGACAGTCAGAAAACCTTGTTCGTACGAGGTCCGGGAGGGCCGCCGCCGTGCACCTCGCCCCCACCGAGCGCCAGCAACGGCTGCGCGCCGAACTGCGTACGTACTTCCGCGACCTGATGCCCGACGGGCCCCCGGCCGCCGACGACCCCCGCCGGCAGCGCGCGCTGCTGCGCCGCATCGGTGCCGACGGACTGCTCGGGATCGGCTGGCCCGTCGCGTACGGGGGGCAGGGGCGCGGCGCGGACGAGCAGTTCGTGTTCTTCGACGAGGCGTACCGGGCCGGGGCGCCGGTGTCCATGGTCACGCTGAACACCGTGGGGCCGACCCTCATGAAGTACGGGAGCGAGGAGCAGAAGGAGTACTTTCTGCCGCGCATCCTGAGCGGTGACGTCGTTTTCGCGATCGGGTACTCGGAGCCCTCGGCGGGGACGGATCTGGCCGCCCTGCGGACACGTGCCGTGCGGGTCGGCGAGGAGAGCGGTGGCGGGGGGAGTGACCGGGACGGCCGCGACGGCCGCGACGGCCTGGATGACCGGGGTGGCCGCGGCGACCAGGACGTCGATGGCCGGGATGGCCGCGGCGACGGGGGCGACCGGAATGACCGGAATGACCGGGGTGGCCGAGGCGACCGCGACGGCGGGGATGACCGCGACGGTCGGGACGACCGCGACGGTCGCGACGGCCGGGACTGGCTCATCGATGGGCAGAAGGTCTTCACCTCCAACGCCCAGCACGCCGACTGGATCTGGCTCGCCTGCCGCACCGACCCCGACGCGCCCAAGCACCGGGGCATCTCGATCATCCTCGTGCCCACGGACGCGCCGGGGTTCTCGTGGACACCGATCGAGACGGTGGGCGGGCTGACGACTACGGCCACCTATTACGACGGCATCCGCGTCCCCTTCTCGAACCTCGTCGGTGAGGAGAACGGCGGCTGGGGGCTCATCACCAACCAGCTCAACCACGAACGGGTCGCCCTCGCCGCGATCGGTATGCAGGCCGAGGACTTCTACGAGGCCGCGCTGACGGCGGCGCGTACCCCTGATCCGGTGACAGGACGGCGCCGCGTTGACGAGCCGTGGGTACGGTTCCGGCTGGCCGAGACGCATGCCCGGCTGGCCGCATCGCGCCTGCTCAACTGGCGTTTGGTGGGGGATGTCGGCGCGGGCCGGCTGGCGCCCGGCGATGCGAGCGGCGTGAAAGTCGTGGGAACCGAATCGGCGGTCGCGGTGTACCGAATGTGTCAGGAAATCGTGGGAGCGGACGCGCTGGTGCGCTCCGGTTCGCCGGGGGTGTTCGGGGACGGCGAGCTGGAGCGGATGAACAGGGCGGCGCAGATCAACACGTTCGGGGGCGGGGTGAGCGAGGTGCAGCGGGAGATCGTGGCGACGATGCGGCTCGGGATGACGAGGGGGCGGCGGTGAGAGGGGCGGGCGAGAGGACGGCGGTGAGTGAGGGGCTGTCGGTGAGCGAGGAGGTCGCGGTGAGTGGCGGGGCGGCGGTCGGCGGCGGGAGCGGGACGGGGACCGGGGAACCGGCGGGGCTGGAGGCGCGGCTCAAGGCGTACGAGGGACGGGCGGCCGCCGTCGCGGGCGTGGGCAAGGACCCGGTCAACGAGCCGATGATCCGGCACTGGTGCGAGGCGATGGGCGACACCCATCCGGGGTACGAGGGGCCGGACGCCGTGGCACCGCCCACCATGCTCCAGGTGTGGACGATGGGCGGCCTCTCCGGGCACGCGGGCCGCTCGGACGCGTACGACGAGTTGCTCGGGCTCCTCGACGAGGCCGGTTGCACCTCGGTGGTCGCCACCGACTGCGAGCAGGAGTATCTGCGGCCGCTGCGGCCCGGGGACGAGATCACCTTCGACGCGGTGATCGAATCGGTCTCCGAGCGCAAGACGACCAAGCTGGGTACGGGGTACTTCGTCACGACCCGGATGGACGTACGGGTGGACGGGGACCTCGCGGGTACGCACCGGTTCCGGATCCTCAAGTACGCCCCGGCCCGGAGCAGAGCCAAGGACAGAAGGCCGCGACCGGTCGTCAACCGGGACAACGCCGGGTTCTGGGAGGGCGTCGGGCAGCACCGACTGCTGATCCAGCGGTGCGGCGGATGCGGGTCGTTGCGGTTTCCCTGGCTGCCTGGTTGCGGCTCCTGCGGCTGCCTGGAATGGGACACGGTCGAGGCGAGCGGCGACGGCACCGTCTTTTCGTACGTGGTCATGCACCACCCGCCCTTCCCCGCCTTCGACCCTCCCTACGCGGTCGGTCTGATCGAGCTGGCGGAGGGGGTGCGGATCGTGAGCAATGTGATCGGGGTGCCGTACGACAAGGTGCGGATCGGGATGCCCGTGCGGGTCCAGTTCGAACGGTACGACGAGGAGTTGGTGCTGCCGGTCTTCCGGGCCGACGAGGCCCGCGGAAATCAGGAGGGCCACGGACGCCGGGAGGGCCGGGAGGGCCATGAAGGCCGGGAGGGTGAAGGGGGCTGACATGGACTTCACACCCACGGAGGAGCAGACGGCGGCCCGTGAGCTGGCCGAGCGGATCTTCGGTGACCTTTCCACGCCCGAGCGGCTCGCCGCGGCCGGGACCGGGAGCGACGCCGAGTTGTGGAAGGCGCTGTGCGCGGCCGGGCTGGTGACGGCCGTCGCGGACACGGGGCTCCTCGGCCTGGTGCTCCTGCTGGAGGAACAGGGGCGGACCACGGCCCAGGTGCCGTTCGCGGCGAGTTGTGTGTACGGGCTGCTGACGGTGGCGGCCCACGGTTCGCCCGAGCAGCGGGACCGACTGCTGCCCGCGATCGGGGACGGGACGGTGGTCGTGTGCGGGGCGATCTCCGGGACCGGATCCGTACGGGGGCCGGGATCCGTACGAGGTCCGGGATCCGTACGGGAGGGCGCGGCGGGACGCCTGAGCGGCCTCGCGCCCGTGGTGCCCTGGCTGCGGGACGCCACCCACGTGCTCGTCGCGGACGACCGGCGCCGGTTGTGGCTGGTCCGGGCCGCTGACGCGCAGTGCGAGCCGGTCGAGTTGACGGCGCCCTGGTCGGCGGGGCGGCTGACGCTCGACAACACGCCGGCTGAGCCGCTGGGCGGGGAAGATGCGTACGACGATGTGCTCGCCACCGCCCGCACCGCCTTCGCGGGGCTGCAGGCCGGGGTGTGCGCCGGGTCGTTGGCGCGAGCCGTGGAGCACACCAACACACGCGAGCAGTTCGGGCGCCCGCTCGCCGCCAAGCAAGGCGTCCAGCTCCGGGCCGCGGACGCGTACATGGACACCGAGGCGATACGGGTGACGGCGTACGAGGCGGCATGGCGGCACGACGAGGGGCTCGTGTACGCGACGCACGCCCTGACCGCCGCCTGGTGGGCGTCCGAGGCGGGACAGCGGGTCGTGCACACGGGCCAGCATCTGCACGGCGGAACGGGGGCCGACCTGGAGCACCCCGTGCACCGGCACTTTCTGTGGGGGCGGCAGCTGGACGCGTATCTGGGGTGCGGGAGCGAAGTGCTCCAGGAGCTGGGAGAGCTGATCGTGAGCGGGGAGGCGGAGACATGAGGGTCGGAGGAGGAGAACGCGTACGGGTCGGTGACGAACTGCCGCCGCTGGAGATCGAGATCACGCGCACGCTGATCGTGGCCGGGGCGATCGCGTCACGGGACTACCAGGACGTGCACCACGACGCGGAACTGGCACGGCGCAAGGGTTCCCCCGACATCTTCATGAACATCCTGACCACCAACGGCCTGGTCGGGAGGTATGTCACGGACCACTTCGGACCGGCCGCGGTCCTTTGCAAGGTGGCCATACGACTGGGTGCACCCAACTACCCCGGGGACACGATGGTGTTGACGGGCACGGTCGAGGAGGTCGAGGTCGAGGGCGAGGGCGATACGGCGACGGTGCGGGTTGTCGGGACGAACGGCATCGGCAGACATGTGACCGGGACAGTGACGGTCACCCTTCCGCCCGGGGGTGGCTCGTGAGCGTACGGACGAGAGACCGCCTCGGCGGACGGGCGGCGATCGTCGGGATCGGGGCCACCGAGTTCTCCAAGGACTCCGGGCGCAGTGAGCTCCGGCTCGCGGTGGAGGCGGTACGGGCGGCGCTCGACGACGCCGGGCTGGCGCCGTCCGAGGTGGACGGGATGGTCACGTTCACGATGGACACCAGCCCGGAGATCACCGTCGCCCAGGCGGCCGGGATCGGAGAGCTGTCCTTCTTCTCCCGGGTCCACTACGGCGGCGGGGCGGCCTGCGCGACCGTCCAGCAGGCGGCGCTCGCGGTGGCGACGGGGGTGGCCGAGGTCGTGGTCTGCTACCGGGCGTTCAACGAGCGGTCGGGACGCAGATTCGGAACCGGGGTGCAACAGCGGGAGCCGTCGGCCGAGGGGGCGGCGCTGGGCTGGTCCCTGCCGTTCGGACTGCTCACACCGGCCTCCTGGGTGGCGATGGCGGCCCAGCGGTATCTGCACACGTACGGACTCACGCCCGAGGCGTTCGGCCGGGTCGCCGTGGTGGACCGGAAGTACGCGGCGACGAACCCGGCGGCGTACTTCCACGGCAGACCGATCACCCTCGCCGAGCACGCGGCCTCGCGGTGGATCGTGGAGCCGCTACGGCTGCTGGACTGCTGCCAGGAGACGGACGGCGGTCAGGCGCTGGTCGTCACCTCGATGGAGCGCGCCCGGGAGCTGCCGCATCCGCCCGCGGTGATCACGGCGGCCGCTCAGGGCGCGGGTCGGGCGCAGGAACAGATGACGAGTTTCTACCGGGACGAGCTGACCGGGCTGCCCGAGATGGGGGTGGTGGCACGGCAGCTGTGGCGGACCTCAGGGCTGACTCCGGCGGACATCGACGTGGGGATTCTGTACGACCACTTCACGCCGTTCGTGCTGATGCAGCTGGAGGAGTTCGGGTTCTGCAAGCCCGGCGAGGCCGCGGACTTCGTGGCCGAGGAGCGGCTGCCGCTGAACACGCATGGCGGGCAACTCGGGGAGGCGTATCTGCACGGGATGAACGGGGTGGCGGAGGCGGTACGACAGCTGCGCGGCACATCCGTGAACCAGATACCGGGCGCCCGCCGCACCCTGGTGACCGCGGGCACCGGTGTCCCCACGTCGGGGCTGATCCTGGGGGCGGACGGAGCCGGGTAGGCACTCGCGGGCCCGCCCCGCCTTCCACCCCGCCGCAAGGGCCTCGGGGGGATTCTCCGGGACACCCCCGGTAGTACCGCGTCAGCCGCTGTACTACCGCCGTAGGTGTCTCTCAGGGGTGAACCCTCAGGGTGCAGGCGTCGCTCGTCCACCCTCAGGAGGTGGGGCCAACCCCCCTCCTACAACCTAGGGGGGACACCTCTTAGGGACCTGCGGCCGATCCGAAAAGGTAGGGGTCACTCCTAGCGTGGAGCCATGACCACACTCGTCTGCACCAGCGGTTCGAACGTCGCGACGCGGACCCTTCCGTACGCGGCGTACCCATCGTTCGCGTCGTACATGAAGGCCCGCCAGCCGGTGCTGCTGCGTACCGCCCGGTCGCTGACCGCGAACCCGAGCGATGCCGAGGACCTGTTGCAGACCGCACTGACCAAGACGTACGTCGCCTGGGAGCGGATCGAGGACCACAGGGCGCTCGACGGCTATGTACGGCGTGCGCTGCTGAACACGCGGACATCGCAGTGGCGCAAGCGCAAGGTCGACGAGTTCGTGTGCGACGAGCTGCCGGAGCCGGAGGAGGCGCCCGCCGGGGACCCGGCCGAGCAGCAGGCGCTGCACGACGCGATGTGGCGCGCGATCATGAAGCTGCCGGCGCGGCAGCGGGCCATGGTCGTACTGCGCTACTACGAGGACCTCAGCGAGGCGCAGACGGCGGAAGTGCTCGGCGTCTCCGTCGGCACGGTCAAGTCGGCGGTGTCGCGGGCGCTGGGCAAGCTGCGTGAGGACCCTGAGCTGGAGCCGGTCCGGTGACCCGGCTCAGCCGTGAGGCGAACGGCGTCCATGGAGAGGTTCCCGCCCGAGCCGAATAACCCTGTGACCTGATCGATCACCCGGAACTAGTGACATACCACGCGGTATGTGCGCAGAATCAGCGCAACCCTTACCGCCTCGTAGGCAATGTCGCCCCGGGAGGACGCCGTGCTGAGCACGATGCAGGACGTACCGCTGCTGATCTCAAGGATCCTGACCCACGGGTCGGCGATCCACGGCACATCGCAGGTGATCACCTGGACGGGTGAGGGAGAGCCGCAGCGCCGTTCCTACGCCGAGATCGGAGGCCGGGCGGCCCAGCTCGCGCACGCGTTGCGCGAGGACCTCGGGGTCGAGGGCGACGACCGTGTGGCGACGCTGATGTGGAACAACGCCGAGCATGTCGAGGCGTACTTCGCGATCCCCTCCATGGGCGCGGTTCTGCACACGCTCAACCTCCGACTCCCCGCGGAGCAACTGGTCTTCATCGTCAACCACGCCGCCGACCGTGTGATCATCGCCAACGGCTCACTGCTTCCGCTGCTCGCGCCGCTGCTCCCCCATCTGCCGACGGTCGAGCATGTGGTCGTCTCCGGCCCCGGTGACCGTTCGCTGCTCGACGGCGCGAGCGTGCGGGTGCACGAGTACGAGGAGCTCATCGCGGGCAAGCCGACCACGTACGACTGGCCGGAGCTGGACGAGCGCGCCGCCGCGGCCATGTGTTACACCTCCGGCACGACCGGCGACCCCAAGGGCGTCATCTACTCCCACCGTTCGATCTATCTGCACTCCATGCAGGTCAACATGGCCCAGTCGATGGGGCTCACCGACCAGGACACCTCGCTGGTCGTGGTCCCGCAGTTCCACGTCAACGCCTGGGGCCTGCCGCACGCCACGTTCATGACGGGCGTCAACCTCCTCATGCCGGACCGTTTTCTCCAGCCCGCGCCGCTCGCCGAGATGATCGAGACCGAGCGGCCCACGCACGCCGCGGCAGTCCCCACCATCTGGCAGGGCCTGCTCGGCGAACTGCACGCCAGGCCCCGGGACGTCTCCTCCCTCACCCAGGTCACCATCGGCGGCTCGGCCTGCCCGCCCTCGCTCATGGAGGCCTTCGACAAGCTGGGCATGCGGGTCTGCCACGCCTGGGGCATGACGGAGACCTCCCCGCTGGGCACGATCGCCCGGCCGCCGGCCAGTGTCGTGGGCACGGACGAGGAGTTCGCCTACCGCCTCACCCAGGGCCGTTTCCCGGCCGGAGTCGAGGCCCGCCTCACCGGCCCCGGCGGTGAACGGCTGCCCTGGGACGGCGAGTCCGCGGGCGAGCTGGAGGTGCGCGGCCCCTGGATCGCGGGCGCGTACTACGGCGGCCAGGGCGCCGAACCGGTCCGCCCCGCCGACAAGTTCAGCGAGGACGGCTGGCTCAAGACCGGCGACGTCGGCACGATCAGTCAGGACGGCTTCCTGACCCTCACCGACCGCGCCAAGGACGTCATCAAGTCGGGCGGCGAGTGGATCTCCTCCGTCGACCTGGAGAACGCGCTGATGTCCCACCCGGCCGTCGCCGAGGCCGCCGTGGTCGCGGTCCCGGACGACAAGTGGGGCGAGCGCCCCCTCGCCACGGTCGTCCTCAAGGAGGGCATCACCGCCGACTTCGCGTCGCTGCGCGCCTTCCTCGCCGAGGAGCGCAAGATCGCCAAGTGGCAGCTCCCCGAGCGCTGGACGATCATCGAGGCGGTCCCGAAGACGAGCGTCGGCAAGTTCGACAAGAAGGTGCTGCGCAGGCAGTACGCGCAGGGAGAGCTGGACGTCACTCGGCTCTGACGGGACGGGATGTCCCGTTGCTCCGACTCTTACGGACGGGTTGTCGGCCGGCTCCGGCTCCGGCTCCGGCGGCTGTCGGAGCCGGAGCGAGGGCTGGGATGAGGGCTGGGGTGCTGTTTCACGTGAAACAGCACCCCAACCCTCGTACGAGCCCGGTCAGTTTGTGCCGATGCGCGCCAGCAGGTCCACGATCCGGTCCTGCACCTCGACGCTCGTCGAGCGCTCGGCGAGGAACAGGACCGTCTCGCCCGCGGCGAGGCGGGGCAGCTCGGCCCGGTCGACGGCGGCGGTGTAGACGACGAGCGGGGTGCGGTTCAACTGTCCGTTCGCCCGCAGCCAGTCGACGATCCCGGCACGCCGACGCCGTACCTGCATCAGATCCATGACGACCAGGTTCGGACGCATCTGTGAGGCCAGGGTGACGGCGTCCTCGTCGGTGGACGCCCGGGCGACCTGCATTCCGCGCCGTTCCAGCGTCGAGGTCAGCGCCAGCGCGATCTCCGCGTGCTCCTCGATCAGCAGCACGCGTGGCGGGTGCTGCTCGGAGTCCCTGGGCGCCAGGGCCTTCAGGAGTACGGCGGGGTCGGCGCCGTATGCCGCCTCACGGGTCGCCTGACCGAGCCCTGCCGTCACGAGGACGGGAACCTCGGCGGCGACGGCGGCCTGGCGCAGCGACTGCAGCGCGGTACGCGTGATCGGTCCGGTCAGCGGGTCCACGAACAGCGCGGCGGGGAACGCGGCGATCTGCGCGTCCACCTCCTCGCGCGAGTGCACGATGACGGGCCGGTAGCCGCGGTCGCTCAGCGCCTGCTGGGTCGTCACGTCCGGCGCGGGCCAGACAAGTAGACGGCGCGGGTTGTCGAGCGGCTCCGGGGGCAGCTCGTCGTCCAGGGGCCGCGGATGCGGCTGGTCGGCGACCTCGACCGCGCCCCCGGGGCCGTCCAGCGGTTCGGGACCCTCGTCGGCGTTCTTGTCCGGGGCTCCTATGGCGTACGACCGTCCGGCGCCGTCGGTGGCTCCGGGCAGCCTCGGCCCCGGCGTCTGACCGGCCGGCGGATGCGGCCGGGCCGCGGTCTCCGGGCGTTCGGCGGCGGGCTCGGGGGGTGTACCGAGCTTGCGGCGGCGGCCGGAGCCGTTGGTCTGGTGGGGGGGAGGCGTGGCGGACTGCTGTGCTTGTCCGGGCGCCGGCGCCTGAGCCTGTGTCTTTCCCTTGGCCGGTACGCCCTGCTGCTGGTTCGGCGCGGGCTGGCGGCTGAACGGGACGCCCTGCCCGAGCGTCCGCACGCTGAACGCGCGTCCCTGTGTCGAGTTGGGGTCGACCGGCGCCGCGGCCTCCGCGGGCAGCGGTTGGGCGACACGCGGCTGGGCGGCGAGCGGCTGCGGCTGGGGCTGCGGCCGAGGTTGCGGTTGTACGGGCTGCTCCGGCGGGAGAGGGGTGCCGGGGGCTTGCGGCTGTGCCTGGGCGGCCGCTGCCACGGGTGCTCCCGGCTGTACGGGGACCCCCGGCGGCACGGGCGCCCCCGGCTGTACGGGGATACCGGCGCCGGAGGTGTCGTTGGCGCCAGGGGCCGGCCACGGGGCTGGAGCCTGGGCCTGCGCGGGGACGGCTTGCCCCGGGGCTCCGGGGGTCGGGGCGGCCGGTACGGGAACGCCCTGAGGCGGAACCACCATCGCGTTCGGCTGTGCCGGTGCCGGTGCCGGCGTGAGTGCCTGCGCCGGGTGTGCCCGCCCCGGCGGGGCGGAGACCGGGTGCGGCTGGGGCGGAGTGTGGTCCTCGGCCGCGTCGTCCAGCGCCGCGTCGTGACGGCCTTCGTCACCCGGGACAGCACCCGGGAGAGCGCCGCCGGTGACGGCCGCCGACTCCAGGGCCTGCTGCTGGGCCATTTGAGCCTGCAGGGCCTGCTGGGCCTGGACGTACTCGGGTGAGCGGTCGGCTTCCGCGGGCGGCAGGGCGAACACCGTGCGGCCGCCCGTCTCCTGGGCCGCGGCACGCTCGGCCGCAGCGGCCAGCGCACGCCGACGCCGCCCGGTCGGCTGCGTACCGGCACCTTCCGCGGAGCCCACGGCCCCACCAGGGCCGCTGGGAGCACTGGGAGCGGTCGGCGCCGCCGGCAACGCGGGCGGCAGCGCGGGCGGCAGCGCATGCTGTTCGCCGTCCCGCCGCGCACGCCGCCCGGCGGGTACGGGCACCGCGGGTACGGGCACCGCGGGTACGGGTACCCCCTGGGGAGGCACCGTCCCGCCCAGCCCCGTACCCACGGCCGCGGTTCCCGCCGCGTGCTCGGCCGCCATGACGACCGCGCCCTCGGAGACGCCCTCGGAGACGTTCTCGGTCCCGCTGTCGGTACCGGGTTCGGCCGGACTCGGCCGCCCGCGCCGACGACCGGTCCCTCCGGAGTCGCCGTCACCGGAGCTCTCGGGTCCTGACCCCTGCGCGGGAACGGACACCTCGACGGAGTCCTGCTCCGCCGCCGTACGCCGACGACGTCGCCCGGTGGGAGCGGTCGTACCGGCGTCGGACGCGGCCGGCTCCGCGGTCGCGACCTCGCTCTCCAGGAAGGCGTCAACGGAGGACCGCCGGGCCCGCCGCCTGCCACCGGCGTGGTTCGCACCGCCCTGGTGGCCCTGCTGCCCCTGCTGGGAGGCCTGCTCGGGCAGGGCGATCTCGGCCCCGGTCGACCGGGCCTCGGGCGCCACCGCCCCGGCCCCGTCCCCGATGGGCACCTCCAGCACGAACGCGCTGCCGCTCATCCCCGGCACCTCGTGCGTCTGCAGCACGCCGCCGTGCGCGCGCACGATCCCGCGCACGATCGGCTCGTGCACCGGGTCTCCCCCGGCATACGGCCCGCGCACCTCGATCCGTACGACCTCGCCGCGCTGTGCCGCCGCCACCACGACGGTGTTGTCCATGTAGCCGCCGGCGGACACCGGTGCGTTGCCGGTCGCGTCGACGCCGGCCACGTCCGCGATGAGGTGGGCGAGTGCCTGCGCGAGCCGCTGCGGGTCGACCTCGGCCTCGATGGGCGGCGCGTGCACGGCGAACTGCACGCGTCCGGGTCCGATCAGTTCGACGGCCCCGTCGACACCGGCCGCGACGACCGCGTCGAGCATCACCTTCGTACGGACGATCCCTTCGGCCCCCGCGTCGAGCCGCTGATAGCCGAGCACGTTGTCGACGAGGGTCGTGATCCGCGAGTAGCCCGCCGCCAGGTGGTGGAGCACCTGATTGGCCTCGGGCCACAGCTGTCCGGCATCGTCGGCCGCCAGCTTGGAGAGTTCGCCGCGCAGCTGGTCCAGAGGCCCGCGCAGGGACTGGCCGAGCACGGCGAGCAGCTGATCGTGCCGCGCGGTCAGCGCCTCGTAGCGGTCCTTCTCGCGCTCGCCGAGCGCGGCGTACCGCTCGTCGTTCGAGGCGAGTTCCTCCACGTGCCGCTCGCGCGCCTCGGCGAGCTCGGTCGCCTGCTCCTCGCGCAGTGCGTCGAGCTCCGCGGCGTGCTCCTCGCGGATGCGTACGAGTTCTTCCTCGTGCCGGGTGGCCGCGGTGTCCTTCTCCTCGACGAGGGTGTCGTACGGCCGCCGGTCGGTGAAGGTCATGACGGCGCCGACGAGCTGGTCGCCGTCCCGGACGGGAGCGGTCGTCAGGTCGACCGGCACCTTGTTCCCGGACTTGGACCACAGCACCTGCCCGCGCACCCGGTGCTTGCGCCCGGAGCGCAGGGTGTCGGCGAGCGGCGACTCCTCGTACGCGAAGGGCTCGCCGTCCGCGCGCGAGTGAAGGATGAGGGCGTGCAGGTCCTGCCCACCGAGATCACTGGCCCGGTAGCCCAGTATCTGAGCGGCGGCGGGATTGACGAGCACGACCCGCCCGTCCGTGTCCGTCCCGACGACACCCTCGGCGGCCGCCCGCAGGATCATCTCGGTCTGGCGTTGCGAACGCGCGAGTTCGGCCTCGGTGTCCACGGTGCCCGACAGATCGCGTACGACGAGCATGAGCAGCTCGTCCGGGGTGGGGCCGTAGCTGTCGTAGGCCTGCTGGCCGTTCTCGAGATTCGCACTGGTGACTTCGACCGGGAACTCGCTGCCGTCGGTCCGCCGCGCGATCATCCGGGTCGGTTTGGTCCGCCCGCGCTGGTCGATGCTGTCGGGCCGTCGCATGGACCCGGGGATGAGCCGCGAGTCGAACTGCGGCAGCAGATCGAGCAGGCCGCGCCCCACCAGAGCCGTGCCCGGGGCTTCGAAGGCCTCCAGGGCGATGGTGTTGGCGTTGACGACCGTGCCATTGGCGTTGACCAGCACCAAGGCATCGGGCAGCGCGTCCAGTATGGCTGCGAGGCGAGCAGCGCCTCGGGATGGCCTGCTGCTCACGAGACGCTTCCTCCCTGTTACCGCACCTTGCCGACCGCGAGGGCCATCTTGCCAACCTGCCCGCAGCGTGTCACGCGAGGGAGTCTACGGGCAGAGGTTGCGCTCGCGACGCCGGATGAGACGGAGGCCGCACGCAGAAGAGGGGTGGAACATGTGACCACGCATTTCACCCCGGCTCACGCCCTCCCCCGAACTGCGAGGTCAACACCGCATCGGAACCACATCGGCGCGACGTCGGCGCGACGCGGACACGCGCCACGGTGACCGAGCGGTGCCGTCGCTAGGAGCGGGTGCCCGGGAGCAGGGGCACGAGGGCGTCCCAGCGGGCGATCTGGCACCCGTCGGCCCGGTCGAACCGCGAGTCGACGGGCCGCCCGGCCCAGGTCCCGGTGACATGGGCGGTGGCCGGACCGCCGTAGATCATCGTGCACATCGTGCCGGGCGCCACCGGAGCGAAGGGGGTCCTGCCCCAGGTGGTCCGCCGGTCCAGCGTCGCACAGGCCTTCCCGGCATCGGGGTGACTGCCGCCGCCGGGATGACACCGCAGCCGGTACGTGCCGTCACGGCCGCCGCCCATGCCGTGCACGGTGACGGTCAGCCGGTCGCCGGAGTCCTCGCCGTGGGCCGGCGGAGGCATCAGGGCCAGGGGGACCGGTTCCGCGTGGGCGGCCCCTGCCTGCGCGGTGGCGGCGGGCAGGGCGGACAGCGCCGCGGCGGACGCGGCGGCGGTGAGGACGAGACGACGCAACATGCCCTGACTAACGCGACGCGCCCCGAGCGGTTGCGCGCCGCTGGGGCCCGCGCCCGGCGCGCTCCCCTGCCTCTCCCGCGCTCTCTCCCTCCCGCGCCGTCCTGCCCTCCCGCGCTCTCACGTCCTGCCGTGCCCTTCCCCGCCCTTCCCCGCCCTTCCCCGCCCATCCCGGCCCGAGATCTCCCCGCCCTCGCGATCTCTCCCGCTCTCCAGGCCGTCGGCTCTCCGGCTCTCCGGCCTTCTCGCGCCATCCGAGGCTCCAGCGCTTTTGGACTTTGCTCTGTGGCCCGCCTGCCTAGTACCGTGGGAGCCGATTGGTGACACCCCACCCGGCTGTGTCATCATCTGCACGCACCACTCGCGCTCGCGTGGGCGGTTGTGCGGGAGGCGTCGCCTAGTCCGGTCTATGGCGCCGCACTGCTAATGCGGTTTGGGCCTTAAAGCCCATCGAGGGTTCAAATCCCTCCGCCTCCGCCTCAAGATCCGAAGCCCCGGTCCACCTGGACCGGGGTTTCGGCGTTGGGCCCTCTGGAGCACGTCTGCCCAGCTCACAAGGGGTGCGGTAAACGGATTTCACATGGCGGCGGCAGTCATGTAATGTTCTTCCTGTCGCCGCGAGCGGGCCGAAAGCCCGGGAAGCGAGAGGCAGTAGGACCAAAACAAAACAAGCACTCGTAGCTTAACGGATAGAGCATCTGACTACGGATCAGAAGGTTGCAGGTTCGAATCCTGCCGAGTGCACACAGGTGAAAGCCCCGCTCCGATCACCGGAGCGGGGCTTTCTCGTGCCGTACAGCAGCGAAGTACAGCAACGGGTCCTCAGCCGTCGCGCATCGCCTCGGACAGCTTGCGTACCGCAGCGCGCACCTGGTCCTCGCTCGCTTCGGCGTAGACCTCCATCGTCATGGCGATCTGCGAGTGCCGCAGGATGCGCTGTGCCACCTTCGGGTGGACCTTGAGCGCGACCAGGAGCGAGCTGCACGTGTGCCGAGTGTTCCGCAGCGGGATCAAGCGGATGCCGGCGCGGCGGGCCCGCAGGGCGAACATGCGGGTCAGGTTCCCTGGCTCGATCGGGGTGCCGTACTTCGTGGTGAAGATCAGCCCGTGTCGGTCCTGCCAGAGATCACCGGCCGCTTTCCGGTCGGCGTTCTGCTGAGCGCGCCGCATCACCAGGGCGGTACGGCAGACGTCCGGCAGCGGCAGGAAGTCGTCCGAGTCCTCGGTCTTGGTCTCGCGGTGCAGGATCTCGCGGCTCGCCCGCTGGATCTGGTGATCCACGTAGATCTCGCCGGCCTCGAAGTCGACCGACTTCCAGGTCAGCCCGAGTACCTCGCCGCGCCGGAGCCCGAGGCAGAGCACCAGCATCCACGCAGCGAACAGGTGATCGTCACGGGCCGCGGCGTCGGCCAGGAACTGGCTGGCTTCGACCACCGACCACGGCTTGATCCGTCGGCGCCGGGGCTTGGGGACCGTGACCAGGGAAGCGACGTTCTTACCGATCTCCTCCTCGCTCACGGCGTGGGTGAGCGCGGCGCGCAGGGCATCGCGGGCCGCCTGGACGACACGGCGCGACGGATACGCCTCGCAGCACTCGCCGACGGCACAGCACCGCTGCCGCTCGGGAGGGCGTTTGGCGTCCTTCTCCTGAGCGCAGCACTGGCAGATCCCTGCGAGCTTGTTGAGCCACTCGCGGACGTCCCGGACCGTGAGCTTGTCGAGCCGCTTCCCGCCGAGGTGGGGACCGATGTAGAGCCGCACCGAACCCTCATAGGAGATGTACGTCAGCGGTGCCAGGTTGGGCTTCACGATCGAGTCCAGCCAGTACGTGAGGAACGCGGACAGAGTGCGGTGCCGGGTCGCCACAGGCCCCTTCTTGGCTTCACCGTGCAACTTGATCCACTTGTCGTGGACCTCTTCGCGGGTCTTGCCGTAGACGTACTTCCGCTTGCGCTTGCCCTCCGGGGTGTCCACCCAGACGTACGCGGCAAAGCCGTTCTTATACGGGTAGATCGAGCCTTCGCCGTTGGCGCGCTTGCCGCTCACGCCGACCACCCCGCTTCGGCTTCCTGCGCGCGGCGTTCGACGTACTCATCCACCCAGCGGGGCAGTATGCGCCGGTTGCGGCCGTCCTTGATGGAACGGATCTCACCGGTCAGTACGAGCATCTTGGTCTTGGACAGGCCATAGCCGAGCATCTCGGCAACTTCCGCCGTGGTGTGCCACTTTCGTGTGATCACAGCCGTGGTCATGCTGCGGCTTCCTCCCATTCGAGTTGGTCGTGCATGGCTTCGCGTGCTGTCTCGCGGTTGAGTTGGATGTCCCGGTGGATGTTGGCGGCGAGCCAGGATTCGCCGGGGGTGTAGCCGTGGCCGGCGTAGGTCCAGTGGGAGAGCACGAGGGTGGTTGCCTCCGGGTTGTCGTCGAGGTCGGGCAGGCCCAGGGCGGCGCGTTGCTGGGCGGCGCGGTAGTCGGCGCGGACCTGTCGGAGAGCGCCGAGGGTGGTGGAGTAGCGGCGGGACTTGGTGGAGAAGTGGCCGCGGAAGCCGAGCATGTGGGCCCAGTCCCGCAGCTTCCGGTCGGGGTAGAGGGCGTGCAGGTCGAGGCAGGCTTCCATCAGCCGGCGAGGGTGGTCGGGCACGTCGAGCAGCACGAGGGCTTCTTTATTGCCGATCCGGCGGTCCACGGCCCCGGTGGTCTCGGCTGCCTTGGTGGCGTACTTGGCGACGTAGGAGGCCACGGCCTGTTCGGTGAGTTCTTCGCCGTTGCCGAACGCGCTGATCTGCTGCACGTCGAGCTGTGTGCCCCAGTGCAGGACCCGGGCCGGCTGGTCACCCGCGGGAGGTACGTCGACCGCGACGCGGGCTGCGGCGGCGTGGATCGCGTCGGTGAGCAGGTCGAGGGTGGCCCAGTGCGGGGGTGGGGTGTCGGGTCCTTCGGGTCCGTCGAAGCGGATCACGGCGTGGAAGTGGACGGCCCCGCGCTTCTGGTATTCGGCGACCTTGCCGAAGGAGACGCGGGACTGTTCGTGGGCGTCCTTCTGGGTGAGCCCGGCACGCTTTGCGATCTCGCGGCGGAGGTAGATCGTGAAGTAGCGCCACAGGTCGGAGGCGTGGTTGTTCCACAGCACGGCGCCCGCGTAGTCGTAGGTCGTCGGGTCGAGCGGGGTGCCGAGTTCGGGCGCGTCCTCCGGGTGGTGTCGGCCGCAGCGGCAGGGCCGGTTGCCGGGGCGGTTGTGGACGGGGCCGAATGAGGGTGCGGTGAGGGTGGCGAAGACGCGGGGGTGGTCGCGCACGGTGTGCGGGGTGCCCTTGGCCGGGTCTCCGGTCAGTCCGGCGCGGATGAGGTGGTAGGTGTCGCCGGCGTAGGTCCAGGCGCAGGCCGGGCAGCGGGAGGCACGGCGGTTGCCGCAGGCCACCCGGAGCATGCCGCCCGGCTCGTGCTCGGTCGTGTAGGCGTGCAGCACGGTCTTGGTCGTCGGGTCGATCGTCTTCGTCGCGCCGGTGAGCCGGATCGGGTCGGAGCAGCCGCCGGTGCGGCGGATCTGGTCTTGCCAGCGGTCGAAGTCGGCCGAGCCGGCCACCCTCAGCACGTCGCCGAGGGTGGCCGGGTCGAGACCCGCCAGGGTGGCGGTGTCGGTCACGCGGCCACCTCCAGACGGGAGGTGAGGAAGGCACGGCCGATCCACTCGCTGTACGCGGGCGGCACGGCCTTACGGGCTTCAGCATTGGTCATCCAGGTGCAGCCCATGGCGTCGGCATACGCCCGTTCGCCCTTGTGGTCGAAGGCCAGCAGCCGCTTGGGGTGCCAGCAGGGCGGCACCAGGTCGCCGCTCCATCCCCACGAGGTTTCGAAGACTCGGTGACGGCGGACGTTGAGGCCGAACGTGGTGCCGCACAGCAGGTAGTCCGGCCGCAGCAGTCCAGCCCTTGCAGTCTCGGGGACGTTCTCGATGGCCCATGGCAGGCCGGAGGCTTGCAGGTGCTCACGGCCTGCCTCCAGCAGGTCGGGGTGATCGTCGGGGTTGCCACGCCATGCGGTGACCCGGGCATAGCGCTCGCAGGGCCAAGAGGCGTGCACCAGGTCGAAGCCGTCCAGCGGGAATGTGAGCGCGTCGGCCTGATGGAAGGTGAACGGGTAGTTAGGCTGCGGGTGGATGTCGACTCCCGTCACCTCGAACCCAGCGAGGTGGTGGCCCAGCGACAGTCCGCCGGCTCCGCAGCACAGGTCGAGCAGGCGCAGACCGTTGGGGCTCCGCGGCGGCAAATCGAAGACGCTCACACGATCACCTCTTGCCGGGCGGTCGTGAAAGCGGTGCCGATCCACCGCGTGTAGGCGGGCGGGATGGCTTCGGTGAGTTCCTCATGGACGTCGGTCCAAGTGATGCCCATGGCCTGCTGCATCTCCGGGACGGTGGCCTTGCCGCCTCCGTCGCCGTACGCCGCCACATAAGGGCCGTCGCGGTAGACGCCGTGGCGCCAGCCGCGCACGTAGCCCCGGTGACGGGGGTGGGCCGGCTGCATGACGCCCCAGCGGCCGAGTTCGAAGTTCCGGTGCCGCAGCACACCGAGGCCGAACATCTCGCCGCACAGGGACAGGTCCTTGCGGATCCTCGCGCGGCCGTTGGGCTGCTCCATCACGTACGGCAGCCCGGACTGGTCGAGGAGTTCGCGGGTGGGCGCCACCAGGTCTTCGTGGGTTCCGCCCCAGCCCTGGGACTGGTTGGTGCCCACGGTCAGGCCACAGCCGGCCTGGCAGGGCGGGGAGGCATGGACGAGGGTGTACCGCTCGATCTCGCCCGTGGCGATCAGGTGGGCGAGGTATTCGAGGGCGTCACCCCGGTGGTAGGGGAAGGGGTAGCGGGGGCGGTCTGCGATGTCGCAGCCATCCACGTCGAACCCGGCGAGACGGTAGCCCCAGCCGGCGCCACCGGAGCAGGAGAACAGGTCCAGGACCCGCGGTTCACTGATCGGGTTGCCGATCACGGGTTGCCCCCGTTCCGGCGGTGGGCGGGACCGTGGTTGGTGCCGTAGTCCTCAACCAGGGCCTTGACGTCGTTGTCGCCGTTGGCGTGGTCCTCGGCACCGCAGCCGCCGCACACGTAGTCGCCCTGAGAGCGGGTGTACTTGGTGCCGCCGCGGACCCGGAGGCCGGGGCTTTCCTCGGTCGGGGTGAGGTCTGCGAGAGGTTTGCGGAACATCCCGGTCACCTCCCGGCGCGTGCGAGGACGGCGGCGGGGGCGATGTGGCCGGTGCCCTTGCAGGCCCGGCAGGCGACACGAAGGGTGGTCCGCGAGCCGTCGCGGTTGCGGGTACCGGTGGTGATCGCGGCAGCGGCGAAGCCGTCGCAGTCACGGCAGACGGGCGTGTTCTGGGCGCGCTGAGGCATGATGGGGCTTCCCTTTCGGGTCCGTTGGATCTGGAAGGTGGTGAGGCGCCCGGAGCGGCGGAAGTTTGGCGACCGAGGCCGCTCCGGGGGCCGGTTAGCGGTTGTGCAGGTCCTTGAGCAGCAGGCGGAGGACGACCGCGACCAGGGCGACGGAAACGCCGGTGATGGCGACCGCCAGGAGCAGCGAGACCAGGACCGCGCCCACGACGAGGACCACCGCGGTACCGCCACCGACGAGGGCGACGACGGTGCCGGGGGTGAGCTGGACGGTGGGCCGTGCCGGGGTCTGCGGCACCGGAACCGGGGCGGGGGCCGAGGTCACCGGGGTGTTCGCGGTGGGGGCCGGTGCGGGGGCCGCAGGGGGCGGGGCGGTGTCCGGGGTCGGGTACTTCGGGGTAAACACGAGCTTTTCTCCCTTCGGTGGGGCTACTTGACGGCCGCGCCGACGGCGGGGCCGAGGAAGCTGTGGGCGAGGAGGTAGCCGCCGAGCAGCAGCACGGCCACGAGCCACCAGGGCGGGCGGGCGAGCTTGACGCCGAGCCAGCCGATGACGATCAGAGCAAGCCAGAGCGGAACGTCCATCGGGGTCTCCTAGGGCTGGCAGCGGTGGGTGCGGGCGGCGAGTTCGGCGGCGGCGCGGTCGTTGTAGTCGGTGGAGAAGCCGCAGCCGGGGGCGGTGCAGGCCGCCGTGTGCCGGTTGCGTCCGCGGCCGTCGAAGTAGGTGCCGACCTCGACGGGGCCGATGCGGATCAGGTTGCGGAAGCGCCGGTAGACGGGCATGTCTGTCCCTTCTGGTCAGGTGAGTTGGAGTTCTGCCGCGATCGCGGCGGACATCGGGCCGGGCAGTCCGAGCCGGGTGGAGAGAGCGTCCGCGGCCATCGGGGTTCCGGTCGTGGCGCGGTGCGCTTCGGCGATCTTTCGGGCGTGGTCCAGGAGCGCGGCCGGCACCGTCACCGCAGGCGTAGCGCGTTCGGGCTGTGCGGGCGGAAGCTCCGGGGCTGCGGGCGGGGCCGGGGTGTCGGCGCGGTGCATGTCGACGTCGGTCACGGCCGGTTCGTCCACAGGCTGTGTACGGGGTTCGGTGGAAGCCGGGGGTTCGGTGGGTGCGTGGACGAGGAGGGTGCCGCCGAGGAAGGCCAGCGCGGGCCAGCCGGCGACGAGGATGCACAGCCAGGCCGGGACGTTGTCCAGGTCGAGGAGCCCGGCCGTGGCGATGTTCGCGCCGAGCGAGGCGAACAGGGCGATCACGAACCAGGTCCACGCCGACCGGTCCTTACGGGCAGTCCGCAGCCGGCGCCACGCGGCCACCAGCAGCAGATCGACACTGATCGGGTAGGCCCATGCCTTCCATCCGGTCTGCCCGGCGGCATCGGCCAAGTCGTGCAGGTGGGCGAAGGACAGCGCACCGGCAATCACAGCCTGTACGAGTACGGCATCCGGACGGATCGAGCGGGACATGTCCTCACCTCCTTCACAGGGGGTCGGGCCAGGGGCGGGCGGGGAGTCGTGTCCGGCCGTCCGGCCCCGGCGGTTCAGTCGGTGGTGGCCTCGCCGGTGCCGAAGCAGGCCAGGCAGATACCGGCCTGTTTGCCGACAGCGCGGCGCTTGCGGCCCACGTGGACCGTGGCGGCGACCTCCCCGGTGCCGTCGCACGGACCGCACTTCGGCGGAGCCGGCGCGGGTCGCGGGGGTGTTTTCCTGGTGGCCACGGGTCACCCCTCGCCGGGGTACTCGGGGCCGTCGGTGGGGTCGAAGCCGGGCGGGAACAGGCCCGGAGGGGGCTCGGGCAGGGAGGCCGCGATGGACGGGGCGATCGCGTCCACGAACGCGTGATCGGCGCCGTACAGGTCGGCGTACAGGGCCAGGGAGCCGAGCATCAGCACCGTGCGGTGGAAGTCCTCGCAGTGCTCGCACATGCCGCTCACCGGTCCATACCGGGGTAGTCGTGCCCGGCGGGCGGGTAGATGCCCTCCGCGCGGTGGGCGAATTCAGCGTTCAGAGCGCTGTTCAGGGCCGTGGTGAAGTCGTCCACCACCGGGTTGAAGTGCAGGTGGTTGAGCAGGGCCTCGTACAGGAACCCGAGCCGGTTGGCGTCGTCTCGTTCGACCGGGTCGAATTCAAACCAGGGCTTGTGAGGCATCGGAGTCCTTCCGGTTTCCGGCATGGAGGGGGTAGGGACCTGGCGCGAAGCGGTCGCGCCACCGGGGTGGAACAGGGGTGCTACTCGGGGACCGGTACCGGCTTGACCAGCGGCGGCACGCTCTCAGGCACGGGGCCGGCCGGGACGTGCGGGCGGAACGGGTCGAGCGCGGGCAGATGCGGGACCAGGTGGGCGAACTCCCGGCACACCGCCGTGGCTTCGGCCTGTGTCGTCATCGGGGTACGGATGCGGGACCAGCCACCGGAGGAGTCGGCGGCGACCGCCAGGCCGGCCTTGTCCGGCGGGATCGTCGTGACCATCGGGACCGCTTCCGAGGCGACGTCACCGAGGCCCATCTCGGCGGTCTGCTTGTCGTTGACGCGGTGCACCACACGCCCGGTGAGCTGGGCACGGAGCATGGTGGCGCCCTTGCCGAGTTCGGAGCCGAAGCGCTGCCCGCAGATCTCCAGGTAGATCCCGGCGGCACGGGCCATCTGCGCCAGCCGGATCAGTGCCGTCACCAGCCGTTCGCGGCGCTCTTCATCCTTCTTTGAGGAGATCAGGAAGAGTTCCGCGATCTCGTCGACGAGGAGCACGATCGGCACCGGCCGTACCTTCGCGGGCAGTTCCCACAGGTCCGACACGCCGTACAGGCTCAGCAGGTCGAACCGGGATTCCATCTCGGCGACCAGGACATCGAGCAGTGCGGCGGCACGGTCCGGATCGGTGGCCAGGGCCGACAGGCGCGGCGCGTAGGAGGACTGTTCGACACCGCGTTTGCAGTCGATGCCCGCCAGGGCCACCGGCAGTTGGGCCAAGCCCATGACCAGGTTGCGTTGGAACATGGACTTGCCGGACTGGTTGGCGCCGAGGGTCAGGGCCATCGGGACCTTGCGGTAGTCGCGGACGAAGGCGGTTCCGTCCTCGCGTAGCGCCACCGGCACGATCATGTCGTGAGGCTGTGCCTTGCGCGGCATCCGCACCCGGCGCAGTACGTCGTACCCGGTCATCCGCAGTTCCACGAACCCGGGCTTCGTCTCGATCACGGTGACCGAGTGCACGCCCCAGGCATGGCGCAGCCGTTCCGAGGAGGCGACCACGTCCGCCGGCTCCAGACCCGCGGGGAGCCGCAACGTGACCCGCAGACCGGTGGAGGTCCCACGCACCCGGCGGACCTTCGGCGGCACCGGCTGCACCTCACGCCGGGCGACGTTGCGGACCATGAACGCCCGCAGACCCGACGGCTGCACCGTCAGACCGCACACATCCATCGTCGAGCGGTACGACAGGGTGAATCGACCCCAGGCCGCCGGCAGTCCGACGAACGACCAGTACACGCGCGGCGCGCGGAACTTCGCGTAGCCCAGACCACCGGCACCCGCTAAGACGCCCGACGCCTCCAGCCACAGGGACAGATCAGCCATGGCTCAGGCCACCGCCGTCACGGCCACCGCGCGGAACGAGATGCCGTGCCGCTTCTGCCCGTTGAACTCGTTCTCCCAGTCCCGCGCCTTCAGGCCGATCACCTTCACCGGCACACCCGGAGCGAGACCCTCGGGGAGGCCCGTCTCGGGAACGGTCACCTGGTAGAGGTTCCCCTCCCCCTCGTCCGAGATGAGCAGACCCACCGTGGACAGGCCGGCACCGGTCTCCCGGTCCACCGCCCGCTCCCCGGTCTTCTGACTGACCAGCTTCGGCGTCGGCGCGGTCGCCACGAACACGACAGCGGTCGAAACATCGATCTTGAACGACGGCATGCGTACATCCCTCGTTTCGTGAGGCCACCCATCGCGACCTCTCTAGACATCTCCATTGGAGCGCACATGTCTAGAGACGTCAAGAGAATCTGTCTAGAGATGTTGAAGGCGTCGGATTGCGGCTACACGCACAGGGCGGGCCGTGTACCTATGGCCTAGGCTGTCTAGAGAAGAGAGGAGGGCTCCGGAATGGCCAACACCGACGACGACCGTCGGCCCAAGTACCAGCGGATCGCGGACTCTCTGCGGGAGGCGATCCAAGCGGGCGAGTACGGTCCCGGTGATCGGCTTCCGGGAGAGAACGAGCTGATGGCCGCGCATGGCGTGGCCCGCATGACGGCTCGTCAGGCCCTGGGTGTTCTGAGGGATGAAGGCGTTGCTGAGTCCCGCAAGGGCGCCGGCGTGTTCGTGCGCAACTTCCGCCCACTGCGCCGCCGAGGCATTCAGCGGCTGGCGCAAGATCAGTGGGGCAGCGGTCGGTCGATTTGGTCTGCGGACATCGACAACCGCTCGCTCGTCGTGGACCAGGTGACGGTTTCTGAGGAAGCAGCGCCAGAGCGGATCGGGCAAGTCCTGGATCTTGCGGGTGAGGACACCGTATGCGTGAGGCGTAGGCGGTTCGTCCTGGATGGGAAGCCCGTTCTGCTCGCGACGAGCTATTTGCCCACGTCTGTGGTCGCTGGATCGGCCATCACGCAGGAGGACACAGGGCCAGGCGGTACTTACGCACGGTTGGCCGAACTCGGATACAAGCCAGTGCACTTTCGCGAGGAGATCCGCTCACGCATGCCCACGAAGCATGAAGCGGCACAGTTGAGCATCTCCGCAGGCACTCCCGTGATCCTCATCTGTCGCACTGCGTTCGCGGACGAAGGGCGCCCCGTCGAGATCAACGAGATGACTCTTGACGCTGCCTCTTACATCCTGGAGTACGACTTCGACGCCTGAGCAAGCGCGAGCTGTTACAGGTTTCTCTACCTCATCAAGTGCCCGCGCGAGCGCGGGCTGGCCCCTGGGGCCCGACCCCTCTGCGCCTTCGGCGCCGGGGTCGGCCCCTGGGGCCGCAGCAAGCAACGGCCCATGAGTAGAGACCTGGACACGGAGTGCTCCGGTCAGAACGTGCCTCCGGCGGGGGCGCTCAGGCTCCGAGATGGCGGGGGCGCCGTTCGCGAGTGCCGGCCGAGTGTGGCGTGCGCGGGGTGCTCCCATCCCGTCTGCCATCGACCCAGGCAGAGCCGAGCAGCCGCGGCCCAGGGCGTCAAGGTCGTTCGTACAGTGGCGCGCTCCACCTTGACGCCCTGAACCACGCCCGCTCCACGGTGTGTGGGCCGACGGCAGACGGGATGGGAGCTTGGGAGAGTGGTGGGCTGAGAAGAGCTGCGGCGGAAGCTCCTGTTCGCCTGCGTGACAGCCAATGCGCCTGTCACGATCAGCTTCATCCAATGCACGGAGGAAGCATGAGGGCCCAGGAGTCACGCATCTCTGTTGCGCTAGTGGATGACATGTTCCACTACCCGCACGAGGTCTGGGATCTAGCGCTTGATCACCTCGACATGTTCACCGAAGAAGTCCTCGATGATCTCGATGCGATCCCGTGGGCCGAGGGTAACGAATACCCGAATAACAGCACCGTGTTGGCCAAGACCGGCAAGCACAGTTGGGGCGCCGCAGGATCCTTCTCCGAGATCATCATGCAGGTCTCTTCAAACGCTGCGGGAGGGGTCGGAGCGGTAGCCGTCACCGCAGCGATCAAGAGCGTCTATGAGAAGTTGAAGAGTCGAGCGGATGGCGACGTATGGGGGTCCATGCCTTCAACGGAGCAAGCTGTTGAGATCGCACGATCACGCATTCACCAGCACTACGACGTGGCCGTCGAGAGGCTCACGGTCCTGCACTCAAGCGTTGACGTGGAGTCTCAGCGTTACGAACTTGCGTTCCGTCACGAGGACGGTCGCAAGTTCGGGGCAACCGTGGGTGCACTTTCCGGGATGCCGTCCTGCACTCGTGTATGGGCCGAGGGAGCTGATCCCTTGCCGCGCCCTCTCCCGGAACCGCCGGACCCCGGGAACTAGCGTCGCGGGCAGCACTGGACTGCGGTACCTGGAGCAGAGCCGCAGGTCACCCTCGCAACCGTCCGACGTTGCTCCTTTAAGCCGTGGTCGGAGGGGTGTGCTTGGGCTCCGATCGCGGAGAGCGGAGCACAAGCACCCTGGGTGACTCAGCGGTGGTGATTCCACCAGTACAGCGCGAGTGCTCCGACCCCGCTCACGCTGGCCTTCACCCCGGCACGCAGAAGCTCATCCGTGGCGGAGTTCAAGAGACGGCGGAAGTGGCGCCGCGCTGGACGTTCTTCCACGTGAGTGCGTATGTGGTCACGCGAGCGGCTTGTCCGAGCGATCATCGAGCTAGGGCACTGTCGTACCTGGCGCCTATGCTTCCTGTTGCTGGGAATGTCGACCTCCTTTGACTGATGTTCCCGACGGTGATGGCGGCCTCCTGCGTAGGACCAGGGGGCCGCCGCCGTTTCCGGTGGAGGCCTGCGGCCGCGAGAACCAGTCTGACGCACCGCACTGACAGCGGGTGCCCCTCCACGTATCAACTCCCGCAAGAGCGGCAAGGTATGACGGTGCCTCTGCATCCTGCTGAGCAGGTCGGTAGTCGCTGGTCGGCCATCGGTCCGGAGTTGAACTTGCGAACCACGTCGGACTCCTGGACTCCAGGCGCGTGTGTGCCCCCACCCTTCCTGACCAGCGACCTGTCCGTAACGCGCTAGGAGCCCTTGCACCGTCGGAACGACGTCATCTGTTGGTATCCGCTGCGAGGCCAGAACGGCGTTCGTACAGGTGTTTCACGTGAAACATGCACGTTTGAGAGACGAGGTAGTTCCGCACGGAGTTGAACTTCACGGCGATGTCAACGTTGCCGTCCACGAAGTACTTCATCTCCAGGAAGACCTTCGGCTTCCCTGCCTGCACCTCGACCTTCCGCCAAGCAGTGCTCTCGGTGTAGCCCTCGATCTCAGCGGCCGCGTCCTCGCCTCTGGGGATCAGGTCCTTGCGCCGACCCGGGCCCGCCTTCTTGACCAGGATCGCGATACGCGTCACCAGCTTGCGCGGCCGGATGTCATGATCAGTGGAATGTCCATGCCGCGGTAGCCCTTGCGGAACGTGTCCAACTCGCCGTCGCGGATGAAGCTGATGCACTTGCCGGTGAGCTCCTCGGACTCCCTGTCACGCGCAGGCCAGAATGAAGCCCTGAGGTGGCGGTACAGCAGCGAAGTACAGCAACCACAGCAACCGGTCCCGTCCCGTAGCGTCCTTGTAGACCCGAAGCGCGGCCTGTATGACCGTCATTGACCGATCTATCTAGAGCTACGGATCAGAAGGTTGCAGGTTCGAATCCTGCCGAGTGCACAGCTGACCAGAGGCCCTGTGGAGGAATCCACAGGGCCTCTGGTTTTTGCCTTGACGGCAGTGTTTGACGGCAACCGCCTCGAAGAGGGGTGGATGGTGCATCGGATGTGACTGCGGCATTGCGGTGGACCCTGGCGTTGGGACGCACGAAGGCCACCTCCTCGGGGGAGCGGGTGAAGATGCCCTGCCCGGCCTCCCGGTCGCGTTGCCTGAGGAGGTCGTCGAACTTCTCGACATCGCGGTGATCAAGGTGGCGGATGCCTGGACTCTGGATCGCGATGCCAAGAAGGGGCCGGCGAAACCGCACCAACACCGGCTACGCCTACCTGCACACCGTGCTGCCGCAGTGCAGGGGCGTGTACATAGGCCGGGATGGCCTACGCGGCATTTCCGGCCGCATGCGGCGCGGCGAAGCGGAACGCGCCGGAACCGACACCCGCCTTGCGGGCGGTGGTGCCGTCTCCTGGCGTATTCAAGCGAAGCCATACCGGCCCGGGACACCCGTGCGTGACACGTAAAGGGCAAATCATCCTATTTGTCATTTTATTGTGTACGGTGCGCTTGGGTGCCGCCGGATAACGGAGGTGCAGGCCTGCTGCTGATCGAGCACGGGCATCGGTTCAAAAGCCTCGGGAGAGATCGGTGGACAATGGGCAGGCGCGGAAATCGGCTCTGATCGTGCGATCAGTGCCTCATCACGGGAGGCTCGGCGGCGGGCGGTGGTATGGCGCAGGCACTGCGACGGCCCTGTGTGTGGTCCTGTCCGGTCTTGGGCTGGTTCCGGCTACGGCGGCTGCGGCGTCGCCCCGTGCAGTTCTCCTTACGGAGACTTTCACCTTCACGGGTGCCCCGCAGAGCTTCACCGTCCCGGCCAATACAGCGGTAACGATCACCGCGGACGGCGCCGGCGGTGGCAGTACCCGCAACGGTTCTTGCGTCAATGGCGGAACGGGTGGTGCAGGGGCGCGGGTGGTCACCACTCTCCCGGCCTCCGCGACCCCGTCGCCCGTCACTGTCAATGTGGGTGGCGCCGGCGGCAGGGGCTGTAGTAGCAACGTGGGTGCCGCCGGCGGGTTCAACGGCGGAGCGTCGGGTGGAGCGGGACCTACCACTCCAATTTCCAACGGTTCCGGTGGGGGTGGGGCGTCGAGTGTGTCAACGGGCGGCAGCCTGCTCGTGGTGGCGGGCGGGGGCGGCGGTACCGGGGGACGCAATTTCCCTTCCAACGGGGGTGGCGGCGGCACCCCGAACGGCACTGCCGGTGACCCGGGAGGAACTTTCGGCGGTTCCCCTGGAGGTGGCGGTGGCGGGGGTACCACCAGCGCAGGAGGCGCAGGAGGTGCAGGAGGTGTCGCCCCGCCGTGTATGGCCCAGGCCGGCGGCACAGGGGGTGGTTTCTCCGCCGCCGTGGTCGGTACCGGGGGCTCGGGCGGCAACTACTCCGGCTGTGGCGCCGGACTTGTCGTCTCCGGTGGCGGAGGCGGCGGAGGCGGTTACTTCGGCGGTGGTGGAGGGGGTGCTTCGGCCACCACCTCGGGTGCCGCCGGCGGAGGGAGCGGCGGTGGAGGCAGCAGTTTCGCCACCCCGACGGGCACCAGCACCGCTTACTCCACCTCGTCCGTTGGAACCCCTGACACGAATGGTCAGGTGACCATCACCTACACGGTCCAGGACCTGGCCTTCAGCACGGTGAGCCCGCTGCCTGACGCAACCCAGAACGTCGCGTACTCCACCACCCTGCAGACCACCGGCGGCACCGGGAACCCCACCTTCGCGGTTACCGGCGGCTCCCTGCCCCCGGCCTGAGCCTCGACCCGGACAGCGGAGTGATCTCCGGCACTCCCACCACAAATGGCACGTTCACGTTCACCGTCACGGCCACCGACCCCAACCCGGGCGTGCCTGCGGCCGCACGGCAGTTCACCCTCACCGTGCAGCCCCCCGCTCCCCCTACCTGCGCCACCAGCCCCGCCGACCTGCAGGCCCAGGGCTTCAACGTCATCACCGGCAACGACCGCCCCAACATCCTCATCGGCACCCAGGCACGAGATGCGATCTTCGGGCTCGGCGGCAGCGACACCATCAACGGGCTCGGCGGCGACGACCTGCTGTGCGGCGGTGACGGCAACGACGCCCTTGCCGGGGCCGACGGCAACGACCGTATCGAGGGCGGCAACGGCAACGACGCCCTCCAAGGCACCGCCGGAAACGACACCCTCCTCGGCCAGAACGGCAACGACGCCCTCGACGGCGGACCCGGCACGAACACCAACAACGGTGGGCCCGGCATCGATTTCTGCGTCCGCCCCTCCACCGGTGCAGGCGCCACCCAATGCAACCCCTAGTGCAAACCACTTGAAGGCAGCCGCCGGGCGTGTCGTACATGCCCGGCGGTGCCGGCCGATCCCCCGCCGGAGGCATTGCTTTGACCGTAGGCCGCGCCATGTAGGGAAATCCGTGACTGAGCCTCCTGATGGAAGCTCACCTGTACTCACCCATGCCACAAGGCGGCTCTGAGGGCAGCGAAGGTGCGCGGACGTGCGGGGTCGCCTGTCTGGCCGATGTGGGTGTTCCTGCGCGGAATCGATCCTTCTGTCGCCTATCGGGTGAACATCGTTGATTTATACGGGAGTTGCATACTTCCTCGCCTATTTTCCGGCGTGGAGGTGGTGCTCGATGTACGAGCAGGATGCGATCGACGTCGACGACTTCGTGTTCGCGGCGACCGGGGCGCGGGTGCGGCGGCTGACGTTGCCGCAGGGGGAGCACTGGTTCCCGGCGGCGGACGTGGCGAGGAGCCTGGGGTACGCGAACACGCGGCAAGCCCTGCAGATGCATGTTGCCGCACGCTGGCAGAAGCGTCTGAGTGAGCTTGCGGGAAGCGTCTGCACAGCAGACACCTTGCGCAAAGTAGCAGGTCACCGGCTGCAGAAGTCGATGAAGATGGTGAACCTCGAAGGGCTCGTCCAGCTCGTCAACGGATGCACCAAGCCCGAGTGCGAGCCCTTCGAGGCATGGGTGGCCGAGGTGGTCGCGACCATCCAGCGCGACGGCTGCTACGAACTCGAACCCGCCCCCGTACAACCCGCCCCCCACGGTGGTGTCGCCTATGTCGTGCCTCAGCAGGTCGCCGATGCTCTTGTGCGGCTGGAGGAGCGGAACATTCGGGCGGACGAGGAGCTCGCGGCGCGGGTGGCGGCGCGGAACGAGTTGTTGGCGGAGCGCAATGCGCTGATGGCTGAGGGCAATCGGCTGGCGGTACAGCGGGAACGGTTGGCGGCCGAGCGGAATCGGCTGTTGCGCGAGTCCAACCGTGGCTGGACTGTCGTGGCTCGGAGTCAGGACGCGATGGCGCGAAGTCATGAGGTGATCGCACGAAGCCAGGAGGTGATCGCCCGGAGTCAGGACGCGATGGCGGCGGCGCTGGGGCGCATGGCCGAGTCGTTGGATCGGATCGCCGGGCGGATGGGGGTGGGCGGCGGGGGTGGGAAGCCGCCGGCGATGACTCCGCAGGAGCTGCTGGCCGGGTGGCAGGCGGAGAAACTTGTCGTCACCGCGGATGTGCACGCCGTCGCCGCGTATCTCGCGCCCGCGCTCGTGCGAGGGAAGGCGCAGTGCCGGCTGGAGGAGATCGCCGGGCGGACCGGGCTGACGGTGGAGCGTGTCCTCGACAGTGTGCGGATGCTGCTCAAACGCGGGTGCATGAAGCAGAGCGGGTATGCGGCGGACGGAGCGCCGGTGTACGTGCTGCCCTAGCCGGCATTACGTGCCGCCCTGGGGGGACGCCGGACAGCGGCGGAGAACGAGAAGGGCCCGAAGCCGCAAAAGGAAGTTGCGGCTTCGGGCCCCTCGTACGTTGTCGGGCCCCTCGTACGTTAGTGGAGGCGAGGGGGCTCAGTCCCGCTGTCGCAGCTCCTCCAGGTAATCGCTCATCAACTTGCCCGTACGGGTGAACCAGTCGTACAGGACCGCGATTTCGGCGGGCGAGTAGTCGGAGAAGAGTTCGGCGAGGCGGGTGTAGTGCGGCTGGTAGAGGGCCGTCACGCGGGCGACCGCGTCGGGGTTCGCGGCGACGCGGACGCGGCGGCGGTCCTCGAGGTCGGGGCGGCGGGTGACGTAGCCGGCGCGTTCGAGGCGGTTGAGGATGCCGGTGACGGCGCCCGTCGTGACGTGGGCGCGTTCCGCCAGGTCGCCGGCCGTCAGGAGGGTGTCGCCCGCCTCCAGGACGAAGCCGAAGCAGGTGAGGTCGGTGACGTTCAGGTCCAGCCGCTGGGCCATCTCCTGCTGGCCGATCATGGCCGTCGCGACGAGGTGGTCCATGGCGCTCAGCGCCTGGGCCGGAGTCGCGGGCGGGCGCGGCTTGGCCTGCTCCATTGTCATTTCCCTTAGTGCGTGAGAGGTTTCTGGAGTAGATTTCTTAGTCTGTGAGGGATTCTAGGCCCTCATGTCACGGGGCAAGCCGCCCGGGCGGCGGCCCGCCGCCGAGTGGGGATTGCGGGTCAGGGACCTCGGTGCGCGGGAGGGACATCCCGGGTGTGTGGGGTGTCGGCTGGCCGGACGGGGACGGCCCGCGACGGGCACCGACGTCGCCGTCGGCGGGAAGCCCGTGAGCGGTGACCCGGTGACCGAGACCGTCGCTTGAGCTGCCGGCCCTGGCTGCTCGTCCCGCCTGCTCGTCCCGCCTGCTCGTCCTGGCTGCTCGTCCTGTCTGTTCGTCCTGCTTGTTCGCCGTGCTTGTCCGGCTTGCCTTTCGCCCGATCTGTCCGCCGAGTCGCGTTGTCGGTGGTAAGCCCTACGCTCGTGGGTGATGGCACAGACGTGGAGATGTTCGGGTCTGCGGTGGTCGGTGGACGGCCCCGTGCTGGTGTGGGGCGGTGGGCGGGGCAGTGCGCTGTCCTGGGGGAAGCGGGTGGCCTTTGGAGTGGTGGACGGGGGCGTACGGACGTGTGTGGGGGCGCGGGGGAACGCGTGCCCCGTGCGGGCGGCCGTGTCGGGGCGGAGTGCGGGCGCCCGCTGCGAGGAGTGCGCGCGGCTGGACCGGGCGCACTCCGTGGCCGCCGACACGATGGCCGACGATCCGCGGCCGTACCGCGTGTATCTCGCGTGGTTCGGGCCCGGCATGGTCAAGGTCGGGATCACCGGAGCCGCGCGCGGGTCCGCACGGTTGCTGGAGCAGGGGGCCGTCGTCTTCAGCTGGCTGGGGCAGGGGCCGTTGATGGCGGCGCGGCGGACCGAGGAACTGTTGCGGGCCGCGCTTCGGGTGCCGGACCGGATTCCGTACGCCGAGAAGAGGGCGGTGCGGGCCGTGTTGCCGGGCGCGGACGAGCGGCTGGAGGAGATCCGGGAGCTGCACGCGCGGGTCATGGAGCTCGATGGCTGGCCGGAGTCCCTGGAGCGTGCGCCTTTCCAGGCGGTCGACCACACCGATGTGTTCGGGCTCGCCGGGCTCCCGGCGGCCGTCGGTGCGGTGAGCGAGCTCGTCGCGGGCGGTGTGGTGAGCGGGGAGCTGGTCGCCGCCGCCGGGCCCGATCTGCATCTGGCTACCGGGCGCGGGGTCGTCGTGGTCGATACCCGGCTCATGACCGGGTGGGAGCTGACCGCCGCGGAGCGGGATGAAGTCACCGTGCCCGTGAAGGAGTTCGGAGGCGGGGAGATGCAGGAGGGGCTCTTCTGAGACGTCCGGGAGGCGGGCGACCGGGAGGCAGGCGAACAGGAGGCGGGCGACCAGGAGGCGGGCAAGGGGACGAGTGGCGGGGGATGAGCCGTGAGGGATGAGAGGTGAGGGACGAGCGGGGGAGAGCGACTGGGACGAGCGGCGGAGCGAAGGATTCGAGCGGAGCCGTAGGTCTGAGCGGAGCCGTAGGTCTGAGCGGAGCCGTAGGTCTGAGCGGAGCCGTAGGTCTGAGCGGAGCCGTAGGTCTGAGCGGAGCCGTAGGTCTGAGTGGCGCCAAGGATTCGAGCGGAGCCCCGGGAGTGAGTGGAGCCGCGGGAGTGAGTGGAGCCCCGGGAGTGAGCGGAGCCCAGGGTTCGGGCGGAGCCGTGGAGGTGAGCGGAGCAATGGGTTCGGGCGGAGTCGAGGGGCTGAGCGGAGCCGCAGGGCTGAACGGAGTCGAGGGGGCGGGTGGGCGGGTGGCTGATAGGGAGGGCGTACGGGGGTTCTGGGGGCGGCTCGGGCTTCCGGGGCTCGTCGATGTCCACACGCACTTCATGCCGGAGCGCGTCCTGCGCAAGGTGTGGGCCTACTTCGACGGACTCGGCTCGCTGACCGGCGGTGTCGAGTGGCCCATCACCTACCGCGCGGAGGAGGACGAACGGCTCGCGGTGATCCGGGAGTTCGGAGTACGGGCCTTCACCGCGATGCTCTACCCGCACAAGGCCGGCATGGCGCAGTGGCTCAACTCCTGGGCCGTCGACTTCGCCCGCCGGACGCCCGACTGCCTGCACACCGCCACCCTCTTTCCGGAACCGGGTGTCGAGGGATACGTACGGGAGGCCGTCGAGCAAGGGGCCCGGGTCTTCAAGGCACACGTCCAGGTGGGGGCGTACGACCCGAGTGATCGACTCCTGGACTCCACCTGGGGCCTGCTCGCCGAGGTCGGGATCCCCGTGGTGATGCACTGCGGATCCGGGCCCGCGCCCGGCAAGCACACCGGGCCCGAGCCGGTCGCCCGCGTCCTCGCCCGGCACCCCCGGCTGCGGCTGATCGTCGCGCACCTGGGGATGCCCGAGTACGAGGAGTTCCTTGGGCTCGCGGAGCGGTACGGGGAAGTGCGGCTGGACACGACGATGGCGTTCACGGACTTCGGTGAGCGGTTCGCGCCGTTTCCGCGGGAGGCCGCCGCCCGGCTCGTCGGCCTGGGCGACCGGGTCCTGCTGGGGAGCGACTTCCCGAACATCCCCTATCCCTATGTCCATCAGCTGCACGCTCTGGAACGGCTCGGGTTGGGGGACGACTGGCTGAGGGCCGTCTGCTACGAGAACGGGGCACGTCTTTTCAAGATCACATCCTGACCCGGTGGCGTCCCGTGGAAGCCCGTGATCTTCCCAGGCGTTCCCTGAGAGGCACCTGTGTGTTTCTCAGGAAAATCACAGGTTCCCGAAAGCATGCTCTCAGGGGGCCCCGCCAAGGTGTCCGCTATGACCACGACCTCGCCCCAGGGGCGCACCGAACTGCTGAGGCCGGACGGGAGCCCCGTCCGAGTGCTGGTGGTGGACGACGAGCTGTCGATCACCGAGCTTCTGTCCATGGCCCTTCGCTATGAAGGCTGGCAGATCCGCAGTGCGGGTGACGGACAGGGCGCGGTGCAGACCGCGCGCGAGTTTCGGCCCGACGCCGTCGTTCTCGACATGATGCTGCCGGACATGGACGGCCTCGCGGTCCTGGGGCGTCTGCGCCGCGATCTGCCCGACGTGCCCGTCCTCTTCCTCACGGCCAAGGACGCCGTCGAGGACCGCATCGCGGGGCTGACGGCCGGCGGCGACGACTACGTCACCAAGCCCTTCAGTCTGGAGGAGGTCGTGGCCCGGCTGCGCGGACTGATCCGCCGTTCCGGTGCCGCCGACCGGCGCTCCGACTCCGTGCTGGTCGTGGGGGACCTCACTCTCGACGAGGACAGCCACGAGGTCTCGCGGGCCGGGGAGAACATCCACCTCACCGCGACGGAGTTTGAACTCCTGCGGTTCCTCATGCGTAATCCCCGGCGTGTCCTCAGCAAAGCGCAGATACTCGACCGCGTGTGGTCGTACGACTTCGGTGGCCAGGCCAACGTCGTCGAGCTCTACATCTCCTACCTGCGCCGCAAGATCGACGCCGGTCGTGAGCCGATGATCCACACCCGGCGTGGGGCCGGTTACCTGATCAAGCCCGCGGTGTCATGAGCGGACGACGACGGCCGCGGAAGCAGGGGCGAGGACGACAGCCGCGCACGCTGCGGACGCGGCTTGTCGTCTCCGCGGTCACGCTGATCGCGGTGGTGTGTGCGGTGATCGGTACGGTGACGACGTTCGCGCTGCGCTCGCATCTGTACGACCAGCTGGACGGCCAGGTGGCCGAGACCGCCATGCGGGCGGTCGGCGGAGGACCGGTGAAACCGGGCGGCGGGAACGGGAACCCGGCCGACACGCCTCCGGGCGGGAACCTCGAAGACACCACGAACGACCCCTTCACCTTCCTCACCCGAGGCCCGAACGGGGTGAACACCGTCGCCGCGGTAGTGAAGAACGGCGTGGTCACCAAAGCGGTGATCAAGAAGGAGAACACCACCAGCGGCGGCGCCTTCGCGAGCATGACCGCCAAGGACCTCACGGCAGCGCAGAAGACGGCGCTGGGGTCCGTCGCGAAGACCGGCAAGCACAACGTGGAACTGTTCGGCCTCGGCGAATACCGCGTCATGTACATGAGCGGCCCCAAGGGCGAGTACTACGTGGCCATCCCCACCAGGGACGTCACCAACACCATCAACACCCTCATCTGGGTCGAGGTCAGCGTCACCGCCGCCGGTCTCATCGCCGCCGGCATCGCCGGCAGCGTGCTCGTCGGGCTCGCCCTGCGCCCCCTGCGCAAGGTCGCCTCCACCGCCACCCGCGTCTCCGAACTCCCGCTGCACACCGGTGAGGTCACCCTCTACGAGCGGGTCCCGGAGTCCGAGGCCGACCCGCACACCGAGGTCGGCCAGGTCGGCGCCGCGCTCAACCGCATGCTCGACCACATCCACGGTGCCCTGCACGCACGCCAGCAGAGCGAGATGCGGGTACGGCAGTTCGTCGCGGACGCGAGCCATGAGCTGCGTACGCCGCTGGCGTCGATCCGTGGCTATGCCGAGCTGACCAGACGCGGCCGTGAGGAGACCGGGCCCGACACCCGGCACGCCCTCGGGCGGATCGAGTCCGAGGCCGGGCGCATGACCTTCCTCGTCGAGGACCTGCTGCTGCTCGCGCGGCTGGACGCGGGGCGCCCGCTCCAGTACGACCAGACCGACCTCGTACCGCTCGTCATCGACGCGGTGAGCGACGCCCGGGCGGCCGGGCGCGAGCACAACTGGCGGCTCGAACTGCCGGAGGAGCCCGCGCTCGTGCTGGCGGACGCCGCACGGCTGCAACAGGTCATGGTCAATCTGTTCGCGAACGCCAGAACCCACACCCCGCCCGGTACGACGGTCACCGCACGTGTGCACCGGCACGGGCCGTGGCTGTGTGTGGACGTCCAGGACGACGGGCCCGGCATCCCGCCCGACCTGCTCCCGCGCGTCTTCGAACGCTTCGCACGCGGTGATTCCTCGCGCTCCCGGTCCTCCGGCTCGACCGGTCTGGGACTCGCGATCGTGCAGGCCGTCGCGGCCGCGCACGGGGGTGCCGTCACCGTGGACAGCATGCCCGGCAGGACTGTGTTCACCCTGCATCTGCCCGCGCTCGCCGTCGAAACGTACGTGGATCCGTTCGTGGAAACAAAGGCGCAACTGCACTCACAGGCACAGCACAGCGCCACCACATGGGTGCAACAGGGCGTTTGATCAGAGTCGTTCGTATGCGAACCGACTCTTCTCCCGGCAACCTGCCGGCGCGGGAGCACCTCCCGGCCGGGTCCGCCGGTACGCCTGTCCTGGACGTAGTGATCCCCGTTTACAACGAGGAGAAGGATCTCCAGCCGTGTGTGGTGAGACTGCACGAGCATCTCAAGCGCACCTTCCCGTACGCGTTCCGGATCACGATCGCGGACAACGCGTCGACGGACACCACCCCGCAGGTGGCCGCACGGCTGGAGTCGGAGATACCGGAGGTCAGGTCCTTCCGGCTTGAGCAGAAGGGCCGGGGGCGCGCGCTGCGCACCGTGTGGTCGGCCTCGGACGCTCCGATCCTCGCCTATATGGACGTGGACCTGTCCACCGACCTCAATGCCCTGCTGCCGCTGGTGGCCCCGCTGATCTCGGGCCACTCGGACCTCGCGATCGGCTCCCGGCTGGCCCGGAGCTCGCGCGTGGTGCGCGGTGCCAAGCGGGAGTTCATCAGCCGTACCTACAACCTGATCCTGCGCGGCTCACTGCAGGCCCGCTTCTCGGACGCGCAGTGCGGCTTCAAGGCGATCCGCCGCGATGTCGCCCAGGTACTGCTGCCGCTGATCGAGGACACCGGCTGGTTCTTCGACACCGAGATGCTGGTGCTCGCCGAGCGCGCCGGACTGCGCATCCACGAGGTGCCGGTCGACTGGGTCGACGACCCGAACTCGACCGTGCACATCGTGAAGACCGCGACCGACGACCTGAAGGGCGTGTGGCGCGTGGGGCGCGCCCTCGCCACCGGTTCGCTCCCGCTCGACCGCCTTGTGCGCCCCTTCGGGGACGATCCGCGCGACCGGGACCTGACCGACGTACCCAAGGGCCTGGCACGCCAGCTCGTCGGCTTCTGTGTGGTGGGCGCCCTGTCCACCCTCTTCTACCTGCTCCTGTACAGCGGCTTCCGCTCGTTCTCGGGCTCGCAGATCGCCAACGCGCTCGCGCTGCTCGTCTCGGCCGTCGCCAACACCGCGGCCAACCGGCGGCTGACCTTCGGTGTCCGCGGCCGGGGCAGCGCGGTGCGGCACCAGGCGCAGGGCCTGGTCGTCTTCGGTATCGGCCTCGCCCTCACCAGCGGCTCGCTCGCCGCCCTGAACGCGGCGACGAGCAGCCCCGCGCACTCCACCGAACTGGCGGTGCTCATCGCCGCCAACCTCGCGGCGACCGTGCTGAGGTTCCTGCTCTTCCGCGCCTGGGTCTTTCCGGACCGGCACGACGAGACGGCGGCCTCGACCGTCGTCGCCTCGCACCACCCGGCCTCGCCCACCTTCAGTACGACGGCGGCGCACCAGCACCAGCACCAGCACCAGCACCAGCACCACCAGCAGCACTCGCACCAGCCGCTGCTTCAGGGCCCGAGCCCGACGGCGCCCCAAGCTCCGTACATCAACCACGACCACAACCAGACCAACGAGTTCCGCGCCGGTGAAGCCGTGGACCGCACCTGGGGGGACGCAACCATGCAGCTGCAGGCGGTGCGCCCGCACGATCACGACCCGAGGGACACGAGGAACACGAGGGACGCACGATGACGACTCAGTCCGACACGAGTACGAGCCATCAGGGGGGCATGAGTCCCTCCGGGGGCGCCGGGCCCTCCTGGGGGCCGCCGAGCTCGACGGCTCTGCAGGAGCCCGTCGCGCAGCCCACCGTGGCCCCGCAGTCCGGTGAGCCCAAGCAGCCCTTCTTCCGGCGCGCCTGGCGCGGCCGGCCCGAGGACCCGCGCTGGGTGCGTCCCGCCTTCCTCGGCCTGCTCGTCGCCACCGGCCTGCTCTACCTCTACAACCTGAGCGCCTCCGGGTACGCCAACTCCTTCTACTCCGCGGCCGTCCAGGCCGGCAGCCAGAGCTGGAAGGCCCTGTTCTTCGGCTCGCTCGACTCGGCCAACGCCATCACCGTCGACAAGCCCCCGGCCTCGCTGTGGCCGATGGCCCTGTCGGTACGGATCTTCGGCCTCAACTCGTGGGCGATCCTCGTCCCCGAGGTGCTGATGGGCGTCGCCACGGTCGGCGTCCTGTACGCGGCCGTGCGCCGTCGCTTCAGCCCGGCGGCCGGTCTGATCGCGGGTGCGGTGCTCGCGATCACTCCCGTCGCGGCGCTGATGTTCCGGTTCAACAACCCGGACGCGATACTGGCGCTGCTGATGACCGTCACGATCTACTGCGTGGTCCGCGGTCTGGAGGACGGCCGGACGAAGTGGCTGGTCTGGGCGGGCGTCGCGGTCGGCTTCGCGTTCCTGTCGAAGACCCTGCAGGCCTTCCTGATCCTGCCGCCGCTCGCGGTCGTGTACGCGGTCTGCGCGCCGGTGCAGCTGAAGAAGCGGTTCGCGCAACTGGGCCTGTCGGCGGTGGCGATGATCGTCGCCGGCGGCTGGTGGGTCGCGATCGTGGAGCTGTGGCCCGCGTCCTCCCGCCCGTACATCGGCGGCTCGCAGAACAACTCCTTCCTTGAGCTGACCTTCGGCTACAACGGACTCGGCCGTATCAACGGCGACGAGACCGGAAGCGTCGGCGGCGGAGGCGGCGGCGGAGCCGGGGGCACCGGCCAGTGGGGCGAGACCGGCTGGAACCGGATGTTCAACTCGGAGATCGGCAGCCAGATCTCCTGGCTGCTGCCCGCCGCGCTGATCCTGTTCGTCGCGGGCATCGTCCTCACCCGCAAGGCCAGGCGCACCGACCTGACCCGCAGCTCGTTCCTCGCCTGGGGCGGCGCGCTGCTGATGACCGCGATCATCTTCAGCTACATGGCGGGCATCTTCCACCAGTACTACACGATCGCCCTGGCCCCCTACATCGCGGCCGTCGTCGGCATGGGCGTGACGGCGCTGTGGGAGGAGCGGTCCAAGACCTGGGCCTCGCTCACCCTGGCGGGCGCGGTCACCGCGACCGCGGCCTGGGGTTACGTCCTCCTCAACCGCACCCCCGACTACCTGCCCTGGCTGAAGTGGCTCGTCCTCGTCGGCGGTCTGGCCGGCGCGCTCGGCCTGATCTTCGCGGCCAGGCTGGGCCGCCAACTGGCCCTCGCGGCGGTCGGGCTGAGCTTCGTGGCCTCGGTCGCGGGCCCGACGGCGTACACGCTGTCCACGGTGAACACCGGGCACACCGGTTCGATCGTGACGGCCGGTCCGGCGGGCGCCAGCATGATGGGCGGCCGGGGCGGCGGTCCCGGTGGCGGTGGCGGCGGTGGCATGCGGGGCGGCTTCCCGGGTGGTGGCCAGAACGGAAACACCAACCAGCAGGGCGGCAACGGCACCAACCAGCAGGGCGGCGGCATGGGCCAGCCCCCGACGGGCGGTACCGGCGGCTTCCCGGGCGGTGGCACGAACCAGCAGGGCAACGGCAACACCCAGGGCCAGAACCAGCAGGGCGGTATGCCCGGCGGTGGCGCGATGGGCGAGGGCGGCATGGGCGGTGGCGGTGTGGGCGGTCTGCTCAACGGCGCGACCGTCACCTCCGCGGCCAAGAAGCTGCTGGAGACCGACGCGGACAAGTACACCTGGGCGGCCGCGGCCATCGGTTCCCAGAACTCCGCGAGCTACCAGCTCGCCACCGGCAAGCCGGTGATGGCGATCGGCGGCTTCAACGGAACCGACCCGTCCCCGACGCTGGCGCAGTTCAAGAAGTACGTGACGGACGGCAAGATCCATTACTTGATCTCGGGCGGCAGCATGGGCGGTGGCGGCAACTCCTCCTCCACCACCTCCACCTCCTCCCAGATCAGCTCGTGGGTCACGGCCAACTTCAAGAAGGTGACGGTGGGTTCGGCCACCTTCTACGACCTGACGCAGCCGACCAGTTGATCAGCTGAACAGGGCTTTGGTGAGGGGCGGTGGCCCGGAGCGATCCAGCTCCGGGCCACCGCCCTTTCGTACGCCCGGAGAACCGCGTTGTACGCCGTATGGGAACTGTTCTACGGTGTACAGCATGTCCACGACTCCCCCAGGGCACCCCGGGAACCAGACGCAAGGCCACCCCCAACGCTGGCTGATCCTCGGCGTCATCTGCCTCGCGCAGCTCACCGTGCTGCTCGACAACACCGTCCTGAACGTCGCGATCCCCTCCCTCACCCGGGAGTTGGGCGCGGCCACCTCCGACATCCAGTGGATGATCAACGCGTACTCACTGGTGCAGTCCGGGCTGCTGCTCACGGCGGGCAGCGCGGCCGACGTCTACGGCCGCAAGAAGATGCTGATCGTGGGGCTCGTCCTGTTCGGGATCGGCTCGCTGGTGGCCGGACTTGCCGACTCCACCGGCCAGTTGATCGCCGCACGGGCGGGCATGGGCATCGGGGGCGCGCTGCTGCTGACCACCACCCTCGCCGTCGCCATGCAGATCTTCACGCCTGCCGAGCACCCGAAGGCGATCGGCATCTGGAGCGCCGTCAACGCGCTCGGCTTCGCGGTCGGCCCGCTCCTCGGCGGCTTCGTGCTCAACCACTTCTGGTGGGGCGCGATCTTCCTGCTCAACCTGCCGGTCGCGGCGCTGGCACTCGCCGCGGTGGTGGCCCTCGTACCGGAGTCCAAGAGCCCCCGCGGGAACCGTCCGGACCTGGTGGGAGCGCTGCTGTCGACGATCGGCATGACCGCCCTCGTCTACGCGATCATCTCCGGCCCCGGGCACGGCTGGACCTCGGGCCGGGTGTCGGCCACGGCCACGGTCGCCGTGCTGGTGCTGGCCGCCTTCGCGTACTGGGAGAGCCGGATCCCGTACCCCATGCTCGACCTGCACTTCTTCCGTGACCGGCGGTTCACGGGAGCCGTCGCGGGAGTCGTCCTCATCACCTTCGGCATGGGCGGGGCCCTCTTCCTCCTCACCCAGCACCTCCAATTCGTTCTGGGGTACGGCCCCTTGGAGGCCGGACTGCGTACGGCGCCGCTCGCGCTCGCGGTCGTGGCGCTGAACTTCACCGGCCTGTCGGCGAAGTGGACGGCGCGGCTCGGCACGCCGGTGTCGATCGCGCTCGGGATGACACTGATGTCGGGCGGCTTGGTGTCGATCGCGACGCTCGCCGCGCACGGGTACGGCGGCACACTGCTCGGCCTGCTGCTGATCGGCGCGGGCGCCGCCGTGGCCAACCCGGCGATGGCGCACGCCATCATGAGCGCGATCCCGCCGGAGAAGGCCGGCGTCGGCGCGGGCATCAACGGCACGCTCGCCGAGTTCGGCAACGGCCTGGGCGTCGCGGTGCTCGGGGCGGTCCTCAACTCCCGTTTCGCGGCGCTGATTCCGGTGGCGGCGGCCTCGCTGCCCGCGGCGCTGGCCTCGGCGGGCTCGGACGAGGAACGCGGGCGGATCACGGACGCGTTCTCCTCAGGCCTGCAGACCAGTCAGCTGGTGGGCGCGGTGGCCGTCCTTCTCGGTGGACTGCTGGCCGCGGCGTTGCTACGGCGTGCGGAGAGGGCAGACTCCGCGGTGGCGGTTTCGGCGTAGCGCCCGCTTAGCATCGGGGAGGGCGGACCCGCTGCCGCCGCTTTCGAACGCCGAGCGCCGAGTGCTCACTGCTGAGTGCTCACCGCTTACCGCCAACCGCTGAGTTCCGAGTACTTAAGTTCCGAGTTCCAAGTTCCAAGGAAGGTGCGCCATGGTGAGGGCAGCCGACCGTGCCGAGCGTCCGGCGCGGACCAGTGTCTGGCTGGAGGGCAAGGCACCCCGGGGCGGTGCGGCGCGCGGGGGCGGGCAGCCGTCGGGGCTCGACCGGGGCCGGATCACCGAGGTCACCGTACGGCTGCTGGACGCCGAGGGCATGGCGAAGTTCTCCATGCGCCGGCTGGCCGCCGAGCTGAACGTCACCGCGATGTCCGTGTACTGGTACGTCGACACCAAGGACGATCTGCTCGAACTGGCCCTCGACGCGGTCTTCGGCGAACTGGAGCTGCCCGATCCGGACGCGGGCACGGACTGGCGCGACCAGCTCCGCTCCCTCGCCACCGGCTACCGGGCGCTGCTGGTCCGCCACCCCTGGGTGTCCCCGCTCATCGGGACCTTCCTGAACATCGGCCCGCACTCCATGGCCTTCTCGCTCTGCGTCCAGAAGGTGGTCCGCAACACCGGCCTGCCCCCGCACGGCCAGATGGGCGCGCTCTCGGCCGTCTTCCAGTTCGTGTACGGCTTCGGCACCATCGAGGGCCACTTCGTACAGCGCTGCGCCTCGGCGGGCATGACCCAGGACGAGTACTTCCGCCAGGCCATGAGCACGATCAGCGAGCAGCCGGAGTTCGCGGTCAACTTCGAGAACGCCGCGGACCTCATGGAGGCCCGCGGCGGTGACACGGTCGAGGAGATGCGCGAGCGGGACTTCACGTTCGCGCTGGAGACGCTGATCGCGGGGATCGAGACGATGGTCGCGAGGGCTTAGAGCTCGGGGCCTTAGGGCGCCAGCCGGGCGGGGAAGCCGCCCGTCGCGACCGGGCCCCACTTCACCGGCGTGACCCGGATGATGGACTTGCCCTGCTTGAGCATGGCCTGCCGGTACTCGTCCCAGTCCGGGTGCTCGCCCGCGATGTTCCGGTAGTACTCGACGAGGGGCTCGACGGATTCGGGGGAGTCGATGACCTCGGCCGTGCCGTCGATCTGGACCCAGGGTCCGTTCCACTCGTCGCTCAGCACGATCAGGCTGACGCGCTCGTCCCGCTGGGCGTTACGGGTCTTCGCGCGTTCGGGGTAGGTCGAGACGACGATCCGCCCGGCGTCGTCGACCCCGCAGGTCAGCGGCGAGCCCTGGGGGCTGCCGTCCGCCCTGCGGGTCAGCAGGATGGCGCGGTGGCGGGGGCGTACGAAGTCGAGCAGTTCGTCCAGGGACACGGCGGTGTTCGTAGCGATGTTCGGTGCCATGCAGGAAGCGTAGAGGGTGGTCGTTCGGGTGCGGGTTCTTCGTGGCTGGTCGCGTCCACGCGGCGGAGCCGCACCACGTCACAGGCCCGCACCACGTCACAGGCCCGCGCCACGTCACAGGCCCGCGCCACGTCACAGGCCCGCGCTCCTAAACGGGCGCTCCCTGTACCGCCTGGATGTCCAGTTCCACCTTCAGCGTGGTGCCGATCGCCGAGATGCCCGCCTGGATGACCTGGTTGTAGTTCATGGCGAAGTCCTCGCGGTGGAGTTCGGTCGTCGCCCGGAAGGCGGCCCGCGTGCCGCCCCAGGGGTCCGCGCCCGTGCCCAGGTAGGCGAGGTTCAGATCGACCGGGCGGGCGATGCCGCGCATGGTGAGTTCGCCGTGGACGGTCCAGCGGTCGGAGCCGGCCGGGGTCAGGCCGGTCGAGCGGTAGGTGATCTCGGGGTGGGTCTCGACGTCGAGGAAGTCGGGGGACTTCAGATGGCCGTCGCGCATGCCGTTTCCGGTGTCGATGGACGCGGCCCTGATCACCGCCTCGACACGGGACTTGGCCACCTCGTCCGGGGCGATCTCGATCGTGGCGGCGAAGTCCGTGAAACGTCCGTGCACGCTGGAGATGCCCAGGTGCTGGGCGACCGCGCCGACGGAGGAGTGCGCGGGGTCGACGGTCCAGGGGCCGGGCGGCGGCAGTTCGGTGCCGCCCTGACGGGCGAGGGTCACGGTGCCGATCTCGGCCCGGCCGCTCGCCGTGACGATCGCGCTGGACGCGGCGGGCGCGTACCCGACCGCCGTCACGATCACGGTGTACGCGCCGGGGGCGAGGGCGGTCGGGTCGTGCACGGTTCCCTCGGTGTCCGTCTCGGCGCGCAGCACCTGCGTACCCGTCATGTCGGTCACCGTGACGACCGCGTGCGACACGGCCCATCCGTCCCGCGTACGAATCCGTGCGGTCAGTCCCATCCCGTTTTCTCCCTGCAAAGCACTAAAAATTGGTCGCGATGAGACCGGCCCGTGGGGGGCGCACCTCCGCTCAGAGTGCGCGCGTCCCCCACGGGCCGGGGTATCGACTACTCGCCGGGGTGGGCGAGGGCGATGTCGTGGTCGTCGACGCCTCGGCCGGAGACCGTGAGGGCCGTCGCCACCGGGGGGTACCCCGTCGCGATGACGGTGTACTCGCCGCCGTCCAGATCGGTGAAGGCGTACGCGCCGTCCGTGCCGGTCCTGGCCGTGCCGATCACGTTGCCGGCCGCGTCGACCAGCGTGACCCGGGCGTCGGTCAGGGGGCCGCCGGGCGCCCGTACGACTCCCTGGAGCTGGGCGCCCGCGCGGAGTTCGACCTCGACCCGGGTGACCCCGGTGCCGCCGACCTCGACGAGCAGGGCCTGCGGGCGGTGGCCCGCCGCGTTCACCGCGATGGTCACCTGGCCCGGGACCAGCTCGGCGAAGCCGAACTCGCCGTGCTCACCGGTGGTCCCGGTGGCCAGCACATCACCGCGGACGTCGGTCACGATGACCATGGCGTCCTTGACCGGGGTGCCGGTCTCGGCGGCCCGCACCAGCCCGGTCAGCCCGCTCGTGCCGCTCAGCAGGATGTCGAACGCCACCGGCTCGTCGTGCACGACGACCGTCGAGGCCTGCGGCTGGAAGCCGTCGGCGGAGGCGATCAGGACGTACGAGCCCGCGCCGGGCGCGTCCACCGCGTAGGCGCCGTCGGCCTGCGCGACCGACCGGCCCAGCTGCCGTCCCGCGAGCGAGATCAGCGTGACCGCGGCCTGCGGGACGGGCGCGCTCTCGGCGCCGCGGACGTGACCGCGGACCGGGATGCCGCCGGAGGCGGGCAGCGGGGCGCTCTCCCGTGTCGCGGTGGCGACGGCGGCGAGCCGCTGCGTGCCCTCGGGGCCGGTCCGAGGGTCGGCCTGGGGGCTCGTCTCGGCGACGGTGGCCCAGCTCGGGGTGCTCTCCTCGGCGGCGGGCGCCTCGGTGGCGGCCGGAGCCTGGGAGACGGCCGGAGCACCGGTGGTGGCCGCGGCTTCCGCCTTGGCCTCCGCCGCCTGGACCAGCGCGCCCGAGGTCCGCAGCGGGACCTCCTTGATGAAGAGGACGACGAAGAAGGCGAGCAGCGCCAGGACGGAGGCGATCATGAAGACGTCCGCGATGCCGTGACCGTAGGCGCTCTCCAGGACGGTGCGCAGCGGGGCGGGCAGCGCGTCCATGTCCGGGATGGTGCCGGAGCCGGAAGCGGACGCGGCGGCCGCGTACTTGGGGTCGATGCCGGCCAGGCCGTCCTTGACGTAGTCGGCGATCCGGGTGGACATGATCGCGCCCAGCGCGGAGACGCCGATCGCACCACCGAGGGAGCGGAAGAACGTCACCGTGGAGCTGGCCGAGCCGAGGTCGGACGGGGCGACCTGGTTCTGCGTGGACAGCACCAGGTTCTGCATCGTCATGCCGATGCCGAGACCGAGCAGCGCCATGAAGATCGCGACGTGCCAGTAGGTCGTGTCGTAGCGGATGGTGCCCAGCAGGCCCAGGCCCGCGGTGATCAGGACGGTACCGCTGACCAGCCAGTACTTCCACCGGCCGGTCTTGGTGATGACCTGGCCGGAGACCGTGGAGGCGATGAACAGGCCGGCGATCATCGGGATGGTCAAGACGCCCGACATCGTCGGGGACTTGTCACGGGCCAGCTGGAAGTACTGGCTGAAGAAGACGGTGCCGGTGAACATCGCGACGCCCACGAAGAGCGAGGCGAGGGAGGAGAGAGTGATGGTGCGGTTGCGGAACAGCCGCAGCGGGATGATCGGCTCGCTCGCCTTGGACTCGACGAGCACGAACAGCAGCCCGAGGACGATCGCGCCTCCCACCATCGCGTACGTCTGCCACGACACCCAGTCGTACTTGTCACCGGCGAAGGTGACCCAGACCAGCAGCAGCGAGACCGCGGCGGAGATGAAGAACGCGCCGCCCCAGTCGACCTTCACGTCCCGCTTCACGGTGGGCAGGTGCAGGGTCTTCTGCAGCACGATCAGCGCGATGAACGCGAACGGCACGCCGACGTAGAAGCACCAGCGCCAGCCGAGCCACGAGGTGTCGGTGATGACACCGCCGAGCAGCGGGCCGCCGACCGTTGCGACAGCGAAGGTCGCGCCGAGGTAGCCGGAGTAACGCCCGCGCTCACGCGGGGAGATCATCGCGGCCATGACGATCTGGGCGAGGGCGGACAGACCGCCGACGCCGACGCCCTGGACCACCCGGCACGCGATGAGCATGCCGGGGTTCTGGGACAGACCCGCGACGACCGATCCCAGCACGTAGATGACGAGGGCTATCTGTACGAGCGCCTTCTTGCTGTACAGGTCGGAGAGCTTGCCCCACAGAGGCGTGGTCGCGGTCATGGCCAGCAGCGAGGCGGTGACGACCCAGGTGTAGGCGGACTGGCCGCCGCCCAGGTCGCCGATGATCTCGGGGAGGGCGTTGGTGACGATCGTCGACGACAGGATCGCGACGAACATACCGAGCAGCAGCCCGGAGAGCGCCTCCATGATCTGCCGATGCGTCATCGGAGTGCCGTCGGAGGACGCGCCTCCGTGCTTGGCGTGAGCCCGCACACCGGCTGGTGTGGTCGTTGCCATGGGCTTCCTTCTCTGTTTTGTGCGGGTGTACGGGTGGTTGTCCTACGCGGGTGTACGGGTGGTCAGTTCGGTTGCTTCCGGCACGTATTCGGTTGCGTCCGGCACGTACGGGGGCCGGGGTACGGCACGGCAGTCGCCGAAGCTCTCGCGCAGCCGGCCCATGAGATGGATGAGCAGGCCGACCTCGTGGTCGGACCAGTTGCTCAGCCGGTCGGCGAACAGTTGCGAGGTGCGCCGGGAGAGTTCGGCGAGCTGCTCGTGTCCCGTGTCGGTGAGGCGCAGGATGCGGGAGCGTTTGTCGGCCGGGTCGGGGAGGCGTTCGATCCAGCCCCGGGCGGCGACGTGGGCGACGTGGCGGCTGGTCACCGACATGTCCACGGCCAGTAGCTCGGCGAGTCTGCTCATGCGCATGTCGCCGTGGCGGCCGAGGAGGGTCAGTACGGCGGCGGAGCCTGTGGGGCAGTCGGGCGGCAGGATCCGTCCGAGCTCCCGCTTCACTGCGCCGATGGCGCTGAGCTGACGAGCCAATTCCTCGTACTGCGCCTGCTCGGCCATCACACCTCCCGTATTTGTTGCTTGGGGCAACCATAAATGCAGTTGGTTGCTGCAGGCAAACGTAATCGCTGGCGCTGGGCTAAAAACATGGCAAAGGCAAGTGTTGGCGAAAGTAAATTGGCAGGTGGGAGGGGGTGTTTTGCTTTGGGTTCGCTGTGGGGCGGGTGGGGGCCGGTCGCGCAGTTCCCCGCGTCCGGAGGAACCCTGCCCTTGGGTGGGGCTCGCGCATTCGCTAGGGTCCTGGGCCATGGCAAACACTCAGGGCCCCGAGGGCAACTACGACCCCGCGGGTAGCACCCAGATGTTCCGCGCTTTCGTCGACGAGGGCCCCCAGGCCCGGCAGCAGCAGGCGGCCGCCCCGGCGGGCCCCCGCATCGGCCTGATCATCGGCGTCGTTGTCGCCGTGGTGGTCGTAGCCGCCGTGGCATGGCTCGCGCTGGCGTAAGTCAACCCGCCCGCCCCATCGGCAGAACCGAGCCGCCGGTAACACCGGTCCGCCGGTAAAGGCGATGGCGGCGGGTCACTTCCACTGGACGGACACGTCCCGCGTCTCGATGTGCCTGCCCGACGGCACATTCCCCCAGGTTCTCGGCTCCACTCGAACAGGGGGGACCTCCATGGCGTCGACGCGCACCGTCCAGTCCTTTGTGCTGCCCGCTCCGGCCGCGATCGGTGCGGGCAGGTCCCGCGTCGGCTCGACCGTCGCCCGGTCGATGCCGGGTGCCCCGATGATGCGCGTACCGAAGGTCTCTGTGCCCGAAGATCTCCGTGCCCGAACGTACGGCGGTGCCGCCGGTGTTGCGGAAGGAGACGGTCACCTTCTCGCACCAGCGCCGGCCGGTGGCCGACGGCGTGGGCGCTCCCAGCGCCACGTACCCGCCGCCGCTGCAGTGCCCCCGCAGCGGGCCGGCGCGGCCGTACGGACCTCCAGGCAGACCAAAGCCGTCGAGGCGCCCAGCAGGGCGCCTCGACGGCCATGGAGCCATGTCGCTCGACGTATCGCGTATTGCGCCGGTGTGGCTGACGATCCGTCCGTCAATCATGGAGTGCGGGTGGTGACGTCTCAGTCGGAGATGAGACCTTCCCGCAGCTGGGAGAGGGTTCGGGTGAGGAGCCGGGAGACGTGCATCTGTGAGATGCCGACCTCCTCGCCGATCTGCGACTGGGTCATGTTCGCGAAGAAGCGCAGCATGATGATCCGGCGCTCGCGGGGCGGGAGCTTGGCGAGCAGCGGCTTCAGCGACTCGCGGTACTCGACGCCCTCCAGGGCCGTGTCCTCGTAGCCGAGGCGGTCCGCGAGGGAGCCCTCGCCACCGTCGTCCTCGGGGGCCGGGGAGTCGAGGGAGGAGGCCGTGTAGGCGTTGCCGACCGCGAGGCCGTCGACCACGTCCTCCTCGGACACACCGAGCACGGTGGCGAGTTCGGCGACGGTCGGGGAGCGGTCGAGCTTCTGGGAGAGCTCGTCGCTGGCCTTGGTGAGGGCCAGCCGCAGCTCCTGCAGCCGGCGCGGCACGCGCACCGACCACGAGGTGTCGCGGAAGAACCGCTTGATCTCGCCGACGACCGTCGGCATCGCGAACGTCGGGAACTCCACCCCGCGTTCGCAGTCGAAGCGGTCGATCGCCTTGATCAGGCCGATGGTGCCGACCTGGACGATGTCCTCCATCGGCTCGTTGCGGGAGCGGAAGCGGGCTGCCGCGTACCGCACCAGCGGAAGGTTGAGCTCGATGAGGGTGTCCCGGACGTAGGCACGCTCGGGGCTGTTCTCGCCGAGTGCGGCGAGCCGCAGGAACAGGGAGCGGGACAGGGTGCGGGTGTCGATCGCTTCCGAGGTCGCGGCGGCCGGGGGGCCGCGACGGCCGGGACGGCATCGGTGGCCGGCGGGGCGTCGGGGGCCGGGAGGGCCGGGACATCGTGAAGCGCGTCGGGTGCGGACTCGCTCTTCGTGAGCGTGAGCACCTTCGAGCTGCCCTGGTCTGCGGACATGCCACCCCCTTTGGGTCGCGGACGGTCGCGGCGGACGCTCCCGTCGGAGGAACGCAGCCTCCACCTGAATACCGGCGGCGGGGCCGCGGCAAACGCTCTTCCGGCAGAATGTCACATGTCGGCAACACGCTGTAGTGACATGTCGACATGAAGGGGGTGAATAGGCCCTGGAAAAGGCTGGTCTGACGGTTATTCGACGCTGAACTGTCGGAAAAGCAGCCGTTGAGCGATTCGCTCTTGTCGGTTACGCCTCGATCCTGTTTGCGGATCGAAGACGTGCGAAGCTGCGCGCGAGCAGCCTTGACACATGCATCTGGGAGACTCCCAGCTCGGCGCTGATCTGTGACTGCGTCAGATTGCTGTAGTAGCGCAGGAGAAGGATCCGCTGTTCGCGTTCGGGCAGCTGTACGAGCAGATGCCGTACGAGGTCGCGGTGTTCGACGCCGTCGAGGGCGGGGTCCTCGTAGCCGAGCCGGTCGAGCAGCCCGGGCAGCCCGTCACCCTCCTGGGCGGCTTCGAGGGAGGTCGCGTGGTACGAACGGCCGGCCTCGATGCAGGAGAGCACCTCCTCCTCGGTGATGCGCAGCCGTTCGGCGATCTCGGCGGTCGAGGGCGAACGCCCGAAGGCCGTCGTCAGGTCCTCCGTCGCGCTGTTCACCTGCACCCACAGCTCGTGCAGCCGACGGGGTACGTGGACGGTGCGGACGTTGTCGCGGAAGTACCGCTTGATCTCGCCGACGACCGTCGGCATCGCGAAGGTCGGGAACTGCACGCCCCGGTCGGGGTCGAAGCGGTCGATCGCGTTGATCAGGCCGATGGTCCCGACCTGGACCACGTCCTCCATCGGCTCGTTGCGGGAGCGGAAGCGGGCGGCGGCGTACCGGACGAGCGGGAGGTTCGCCTCGATGAGCGCCCCGCGTACGCGGTGGTGTTCGGGGGTGCCCGGTTCCAGCACCTTGAGCTGGCCGAAGAGCACCTGGGTGAGGGCTCGCGTGTCGGCGCCCCGGCGCCGTTCCGGCGCGACTTCCGGCGCTGCTTCCTGCGTGACTTCCTGGGGCGGCGCCGGGGCAGGGGCCGGGGCTTCCTCCTGGGGCGGCGCAGTACTGGCCGACACGGTCAACGCCACCTCTTCATCCGTCTACGTATCCGTCAACTCATCCGTCAAAAGCGGTCATAGCATCACAAGACATGTGCACTGTGTGCAAGCACCGCATAACACCGTGTTGGAGGGGAGTTAGGGCATTTGACACAAAATAGCCCCCCGCCGGTTTCCGGCGGAGAGCTTCTGCGAGCTTCGGAGGGCTGTGGAAAGGTGCGGGGGGCCGGGGAGCCGTAGGGCTCAGAACGGGTAGTCGGCGATCACCCATGTCGCGAACTCGCGCCACAGCGCGACGCCCGCCTGGTGCGCGGGATGCTCCAAGTACCGCTGCAGGGCGTCGGGGTCGTCGACCGCGGAGTTGATCGCGAAGTCGTACGCGACGGGCCGGTCGGTGATGTTCCAGCCGCACTCCCAGAACCGCAGCTCGGGGATCCGGTCGCCGAGCACGCGGAAGGCGGCCGCGCCCTCGACGACGCGCGGGTCCTCACGCTCGACGCCCTCGTTGAGTTTGAAGAGGACCAGATGGCGGATCACGGGTACTCCCTGGGGATGCGGGTGGCACGGGTGGGGCTGGCGGTACGGAGGTGACCGCTCAGTTCTTGGCTCCGTCGGCGATCCACGTCATGAAGTCGCCGATGGACCGGGCGGCGGTCGAAATGCCCTCAAATCCTATCTGGACATAGTCGGCCGCCTTGGCCGGATCCGTGATGATCACGTACAGCGCGAAGACCACGAGCACATAGACGGCGATCTTCTTCGAATTCACCGCCATCGCGGCCTCCCCTGTGACTGCTGCGCCCACTGGGCCCCCTGTTGCCGGCGGTGAGTGTAACCTTCACCCCCCTTTTAGGGACCAACGCTCCAGGGGCCAACGGTCCACGGGGCGGGGTGGGGTGAGGGCGGGGTCGCAGGACGGAGGCGGCGTACGTTTCCGTCCGTACACGCACGAAGGGCCCGGTCCATCGGACCGGGCCCTTCGTCACCGCCCGTCGCGGCAGGCTGAACGGCTCCGGACGGCCGCGTACTGCGATGTTCGAATGTTGACCCGCTGCCGTCGGAGGTCACCACTGCAGCAGCGACTTCCAGAGCGGTGCGCAGGCTCTGTAGGTGCTCGTCCATGCCGGTCATCCGACGGACGGGCAGGTCTGTTCAAGGCCTGAGCGTCCGGGGGCGCGAAGCCTCAGGCGTGAGCGGGTGTGCACGCCGAGCCTTCCTCGCCGGAATCCTTTCCTCATTCCTGCGACTTTGTAAAGATTCCCCGCAGGGAGGGGACTTTCACATGCGTATCAACAGACGCGCGGTCTGCGCCGCGCTCGGTTTGCTCTTGCCCGCCACAGGTGTGGCGACTCTGGCCGCGTCCACCGCGCACGCGGCCACGCCTTGTGTTTCCGGTGTGTGGACGGCGAAGTACTACGCGAACACCTCGTTCAGCGGTACGCCGAAGAAGACCACCTGCGACACGGCGATCAACGAAAATTACGGCACCGGTGACCCGGCGGGCGTTGCGCTGCCGCGTGACAACTTCGGCGTCCGCTGGACCGTGAGCCGCGACTTCGGTTCCGGCGGGCCGTTCACCTTCTCCGCAGCCGCTCAGGACGGCATCCGGGTCTACCTCGACGGGGTCCGCAAGATCGACGTGTGGTCGAACGTCTCCGCGACGCGCGGCAAGAGCGTCCGCGCGACGATCCCCAAGGGCACCCACACCATCCGTGTCGACTTCGCCGCCTTCACCGGCAGGGCCAACGTGAAGTTCACATACGCCCCGGTCACCAGCGCGAGCGTCGACAAGGTCAAGCCGCTGACGCCCACCGGTCTGAATGCCGCCTACAGCACCGCCACCCTCAAGACCGGCCTCACCTGGACGAAGAACGTCGAGATGGACCTGGCGGGGTACCGCGTCTACCGCCGCACCGGCACCTCCACCACCTGGACCAGGACCAGCGGCACGGGCCTGGTCACCTCGCCGTCGTACCTCGACACCCCGCCCGCCACCGGCGACGCGTACGGCTACGCCGTCACCGCCGTGGACAAGGCGGGCAACGAGACCGCCCGCCCCGCCGCCCAGACGGTGACCTCGGTGGACAAGACGGGGCCGGCCGCGCCGACCGGCGTCAAGGCGAAGGGCACACCGCCGGCCGTCACGCTCACGTGGTATCCCGACACCACCGACGACAACCCCTACTACCCCGGCTACTGGGTCTACCGGGCCACCTCGCCCACCGGTACCTTCACCGGCCTGGGCTCGGGGGATGTCGTCATTCCGGCTTACACCGACGCCTCTGCCGAGCCAGGCGTCACCTACTGGTACAAGGTGCGCGCGTCCGACCGCCTGGGCAATCTCTCCGCGTTCTCGGCGGCCGTCAGCGCCGCGCGCCCGGCCGCCGGCGCCGATGCCGCTCCCACCGGGGTGACCGCCGACGACTGGTACGACGGCAACACCGTCACCTGGAAGCCGCCCGCGGGAGCCACGTCGACCGGATACCACGTCTACTTCAAGTCCGCCGCGGACCTGGACTGGACGAAGTTGACGTCCACGCCGGTGACTTCCACCAGCCTCCACCACCCCACCGCGCCCACGGGCGTGCTGTCGCAGTACTACGTCACGGCTGTGGACGCCTTCGGAGCCGAGTCCCTCCCGTCGGCCATCGCGTCGGCCACCCGGCTCGACGGGTCCGGCACCGGCCCCTGGCCGACTCCGGAGGGACTGCTGGCCCGTGAGAAGACGGGCGGCATCGAACTGTGGTGGGACCCCTTCCAGCCGCCCAACGGCTCCGGCGTCGGCCGGTACGACCACCAGATGCTGTACCGCGCGGCAGGCGAGGGCGGCACTTACGAGCCGGTCGCCCGGCTGTCGCTCTTCGCGACGTACTACGTGGACACCACGGCGCCGCTGAACGTCCCGCTCACCTACAAGCTCGTACGGGTCAACGGCGTCGGCACCGCGTCCACCCCTGCGTTCGTCAGCAGCATCCGCGACACCCCCGCCGTCCCCGGGGCCCTCACGGCGAGCGACGGCGTCCGTGAGACGCACGTGAGGTGGACCAGCGGCGGCGAAGCCGACCTCAAGGGCTTCAACATTTACCGATCCACCAGCCCCGATGTCCGCGTCGCCCCCGAGTATCGGCTCAACAGCGCGCCGCTGAAGGGGAACATCATCGAGGTGTACTCACCGGACACGATCTTCGAGTACAGCGGCCCCGCCCCTGTCCACCTCCTGGACCACTACGTCGAGCCCGGCGTCACCTACTACTACGCGATCACCGCAGTGGATATCCACGGCAACGAGTCCGAGCCCGCCACCGGCTCGGCAACGTCCACCGGCTGGGAGTGACAGAACACGGCCGGGCGCCAAGGCGCGCCCGGCCGTACCTGGCTGCACTGAGAGCCACTGACCGCCGACGGGTGGCAGGTGCCGGGCGGTCATCGGCGGGCAGGAAGGCTGCTGTCATCTCCGGCGCCGTAGCCGTCTCAAGCCGCTGGGCGACCCGCTCATGCGACCAAGCCGCGAACGCCAGGTCCTCTCTATGGAGTACACCGACTGCGCTGACGTAGCTGTGATCTCCGGCAGGCCGGCAAAGATGCCCGTCTGGGCCTGGAAGGACTTCAGCTCGCAGACGATTTCGCCTTCGGGCGTGTGAACCAGACGGAAGCAGAAGAGGCGCACGGTTCAACGAACCGGGCGCCTCATCTGTCTGCGGTAGCGGAGGGATTTGAACCCGCTTACGTGACCGGTCTCACCTGCGGTTTTTCCTGAGAGCGGGACATACCGCCCTGTTTCCATCCCGCTGAGTCCTGCTCGATCGGCCTTTGACGGTTCCCGTGAGGCACGTGCCGCACCATGGAGAAGGGGTGCGGTCGGCAGCGTTCGCCTGCCCTCTTGGTGGTTGATCCGGGGTGCGGGGTAACTGTTGGCTCTGTGCTCTTGAGGTCGCTCGGGGGCTCGTCTGTGGCGCTTTACCGGGTGTTGATCGATCCTGATGGATGGTCGCGGTGCGTGACTGGTTTCGTGGTCTTCGTGCGCTCCGCGACCTCAATGACGCGCGCGTCCGTACCGCCCGGTGGCGGGCTTGCGTATGGCGGACGAACTGGGTCATGACGCCGGATGAGCTCCTGCCCATCCTGAGGTGAAGTCGCGTTCGATGGCGTTGGTGGGCAGCCCGGCCGCCGAACGAAGGGTGCGGCCCTGCCCGAACGGTCCGGGATCGAACGGGTAGCGCGATGCGCAGGGCGGCAGCCGGGGCGTAGGTCGGCCCTGGCAAAAGTTCCCGGCCGGCAATTTGGCTGGGTGCGTTGGCATGCGAATAATTTGGAGACCGAAGATAGTCCCAAACTGTCTGCTGCAGAAAACCCGAAACGTCTGCTGCATTTGCTAGGGTGTGGAGCGTACTCCGGAGAAGCCTGTGAGGGGTGGGGCAAGGGTGAGTCGGTCGTGGCCGTGGTGGCTTGCGGCGTCGTTGACGATGAACGTCGCGTTGATGGCGGGCATCGTTGAATACGCGCGGCACAAGGACGTGCTCGGTGCCGTGCAGCATGGGGGAAGCGCGTTTGCGGTGGTTGCCGCGATCGCCGTTGTGATCGTCCTCGCCTTTCGGCGTTGACCCGGCAAGGTAGGTGAGATGGAAGCGATCAGGTCTCAGGTCGACCGGCTGGTGCGGGCCATGGGGGTGCTGCACGGCGACGTCAGCCCGGACGCGATGCAACAGCTAGTCCTGGCCGCGGTCTTCCTGCGCCAAGTCTCAGACGTCCCCGAGGACGTGGCCCAGGGGCGCCCTACCTGGGACGACCTGGTCCGCCAAGTGTCCGGGCCCGACTTCCCCCAGTCGGTCCTACACAGGGCGCTGCACGCCTGGAGCGGTGACTATGGGCAACTTCGCCTTGACTTGGACGACGAGGCGGTCCTCGGGCAGTTGTCCTTTAGCAGCCGGCCGACGCAGCAGGCACTGCGGAACCTCGTTGCTGTCCTGGACCAGGCGGGCCGGGCATGCACGATGGCGGACTTGTACGAGCAGTGCCTGGCGCGGTTCTCGGAAGACCGGGCGGGCGGTGAGTACTACACGCCTCGCGATGTCGTACGGACGATGGTGCGGCTCATGGCGCCGGAGCCCGGCGATGAAATCTACGATCCGGCGTGCGGTTCGGCCGGATTCCTGACCGAGGCGGCGCGGTACGTAGAGACGCACGATGGGCGGCCCACTGATCGCACTGAGCCCACGCTCCGGCTGTTCGGCCGGGACGTCAATGCCCGCACACGCCGGATTGCGGCGATGAACCTGATTCTCCACGGCTTGGAAGAGGATCTGCAGCGGGACCTCGACGCGGACGACAGCCTTCTGTACGGCTCAGAATCTGGCGAGCAGTACGACATCGCCCTCGCGAACCCGCCCTTCAGCATGTCCCGTTGGCAGGACCGCTTCGACGGCCGGTTCGTGCCTTGGCGGTACGGCCCCCCACCCAAGAGCAACGCCGACTTCGCCTGGGTCCAACATGTGTTGGGTTCGCTCAAGACCGATGGTCGCGCCGCGATCCTGTTGGCGAACGGAGCGGCCTTCCGGGGCGGCGCCGAGCGGCATATCCGCGCCGGACTGGTGCACGATGACGTACTTGCCGCGGTCATCCAGCTGCCGCCCGGGCTCTTTCCACACACGCGCATCCCCGCCTGCCTGTGGATTTTCAGCAAGGCCAAGCACGCCCATGCCAAGAACCGCGTCCTGTTCATCGACGCACAGGACGTGGGCGTCCAGGTGAGCCGGGGCAGACGCGTCCTGACCGACGAGGACATCGCGCGGATCTTCAGTGCGTTCAGGGGTGGGACGGAGCGCGGAGAGGCCGACGAGCCGGGGTGGTGCCGGACCGTCCCCCTGGATCAGATCAAGGCAGCGGACTTCGACCTCCTCCCGGCACGCCACGTCGCGCCGGTGGTCGCGGAAGCCGAACCCGGCGACGATGAGCGGCGGGTGCGTGAGCTGACCGAAGAACTCTATGGACACTTCGCGGAAGCCGCGCGCATGGAGCGTGAGCTCCGCGATGTCTTGGGGGAGCTGTGAACGAACGCCCCCAGTGGGCGGTGCTCGCCGACCTGCCCGGCGTGGAAGTGGTCGGGTACGGCATCAACCGCCCTGGCCGCCCTGCCCTGGACGGCGTGCCCATGCTCCGGGCCGGAGACATCGTCGACGGACGCATTCAGACCACGGACATGGTGTGCGTGGGACGGGAAGTTGCAGAAGCCCATCCGAAGACGCGGCTGCGCCCCGGTGATCTACTCATCGTGCTTGTAGGGCGGGTCGGCGAAGCCGCCGTGACCCGACCGGAGCACGAGGGGTGGAACGTCGCCCGCTCGGTAGCCCTGGTCCGCTGCGCCGACCCGCATCTCGCTCAGTGGCTCCGGATCTGGCTTGCCACGCCCACCGCCCGCGCGTGGTGCGACACCCAGGCCGCGGGCACCGTGCAGCGCACGCTCGGACTGAGGTCGCTGCGGCAGCTGCCTGTCGCGCTGCCGTCCCTGGCAGACCGTGAACGGGTCCTGCGTGTGGTCCGCGCCATCGAGAACCGGGCCGAGGTCAACGACCGGATTGCGCACACCGCGGTCGCGCTCGCGGACGCGCACTTCGCTGCGCTTGCGGCGGACAGAAAGGGCTGGCTGGAAAGAAGGTTCAAGGATGTCGTCCGCGACGCCCGGACAGGGACAGTCCCACGGCCGTCGGCGCCTTCAGAGGGCGATGAGTGGGTAGCACCTGTTGACGTACTGCGTAGTCCACTGCCGTACATCGACACCACTGATGTCTCGGATCTGTCGAGTGTCCCTGGCTCGGTACTCGTGGTCCCTAAGGCGGGGCAGGTGCACGCTGCCGTCAGCTGGACTCCCGTGACCGTGAGCCGTGGGGTGCTCGCGCTGAGGCTGGAGCAGGAGGGCGACACTTGGTGGTTGCTTCACGAAATCCGGTCCAGAGGCAGCGAATTGTCGCAGCTTGCGCAGGGTACTGCGGGCCGTGAGCTGAGTGCGCGGGCCTTCGCACAGGCCGCGGTGGCATGGCCGTCGGAGGAGGTGCTGGCGCGCTTCGCGCGCCTCGCGAGCGCGCTGCACACGCGGGCGCTCGTGGCCCAGCGCGAGAACCACACCCTGCGGGCCCTCCTGGACGATTTCCTGCGTACCCTGGGGGCGGCCGAAGCGTTGCCCCGGATATGACCGGGCGCCCTCGATGGAGCTGGGCACCGCGCTGTGCGTGTTGGCGGACGCCCTGTCAGGTCACCCGATCGGAGGTCCAGCCTTCGAAATGCCGCGATGATGATCCGGTGTGGCATTGCATGCGACACCGTCAGCCGCGCGGGGCTGTGGCGTCGTCCCAAGGATTCACGAGCGTGACACCGGTGCCCTCGAAGTCCTTGACGTTCCTGGTCGCCAGCGTCGCCTTGCGTCTAGCGCAGATCGCCGCGATCTGTGCGTCAGCGGCAGCGATCGGTCGGCCGAGCCTCTCTCGGGCCAGCACGATGTCCGCGTACCGAGTGGCCGCAGCCGCGTCGAACACCTCGATGCGTCCGCCGAGATCCTCGAACAACATCGCATCAATGCCTTCGGCAAGCTCCGACTTGCGCTTGCCGTCCGGCAACCGGCGTACCCCGTACCACAGCTCCGCAGCAGTCACCGCAGTCGTCATGACCTCATCGGGTACAAGGCTGTCGAGCCAGTCGACGACCCGCTGCTCCGGAACAGGCTTCACCAGCTCCGACAGGACATTGGTGTCGAGGATGATCATTCGAAGACCGCCGAGCGCGGCGCATCCTGCCGAGCGGGCGGCTCCAACTCGGCTCCGCCGAGCCCGGTGAATCGCTCGCGGATGCGAGATCCCAGCGGACGGGAGGAACTGTCGGGCGCGAGCTGCTCGCTGAGAATCGCACGCACCTCAGCCTCCATCGACCTGCCGTGCCGGGCGGCCTGCACGCGCAGTCGCGCATGGGTCGCGTCGTCCAGTCCCCGGATTGTCAGAGTCGCCACATTGCCTCCCTCGTCTCGCTTACAATGCTAGCAGTGCTGTCAGATTTGTGTGGCGCAGTATCCGAGGCTGAGTGCGCGGCCCACCGCACGCCGCACGTGCCCCCTGCGTACTCGACTCGCGGTCTGCCGGAGGCTTCAGTCCGGTGTCCGAGGCTCACCTTCAGAACAGGCCGTGGCCGCGGAGCTCTTGCCCCATCCGGACTGGGCGTTGAGGACCAGCACCCCCATGTTGCTGTCGAGGACCCGGCGGAGCTCGTCAACGAGCCGTTTACGGCCAACGAAGAACTTCGGTGCAGCCGGGAGTTGGTATTCAAAGTCCGACCGGCTGCCAGCGACGGTCACGATTACCGGTGAGGGTTCAGTGTGGGACTGCTCTGACAGCGTGTTGCGGAAGGTGGTGGCGCGCACGTCAACCACGGGACAGCCCTGGGCGTACTCCGCGGCAGCTACGGCCTCAAGCACCGAGGCCGGGACCTGTCCCTGGGCGGCCCAGATCAAGGCACGTACCGGTTTGCGGGAGTTCGCATCCAACTCGAGACAGGCAGCGTGCACGCCGTCCTCGGTGATTACGGCGGCCTGGTCGCTGGTCAGCGGCTCGCGCAGCGGGCAATCGACGATCCATTCACGCTCGCGTAGTTTGTCGGCAATGTCGCGGGCGGTCAGCAGGTGGAAGCCTTCGTCGTGGGCGGTGATCGTTCGGGCGTACTCGTGCCCCTCGGCGGTGAGGCGGGGAATGGCGACGAAGAAGCCTTGCGCGCGGTTGTCCGGGGTGTTGTTGCGCCGGGTGATCAACTTGCTGTGGAAGACAGCCACCATGGAGGCAGGGATGTGGCTGGTGTAGGCCTTGCACTCGGCCAGAGCCATTTGGTGTGTCATCTCGTGGGAAGCGACGACGTCCAGCTCAATGCCGTTGGCGGTGGTGTTGAGCCGCTCGGTGGCGGGCTTGCTGTATCCGTAGGCGTGCAGCAGGCGGGCGACAAAGCTTTCGAAGAGGCGTCCGCGGGCGGTGCCCACTGCCGTAGGAGTGGCCCCCGAGGCAAGCACCAGGATGACCGGGTCAGTGACGGTGATCGGCGCGGCCGGCCCCATCTGCCCCTCACCTGCCTGTGGCACTGAAATCCCCCTGCTCAGACTTGATGTCCGACACCGCCGACAAAAGCGTAGTGCCTGGCATCACCACCGACCCATGGAAGTGGGGTGCCTGTCGGAAGGGGTAGCCGTGTCCGCGCCATCGGCGGCTGGGGTAGCGAAACTGCGACGGCACGGGATCGCAGGGATCGTCTCGGAGGCAGCGCAGGTGGCCAATCCCTCCGTAGGAAGGGTGAACGCGTTTGGCGCGAGGGGTGGTGCTGCTTCCAATGTTTCCTGGTGCCGCACGGTCGTGAGGCACATGCCTCACGCAAAACACCCTCCTGGCCGCGTTTCCGCAGTTCAGGAGGGTGTAAGAGCGGTAGCGGAGGGATTTGAACCCTCGGTGACTTGCGCCACACTCGCTTTCGAGGCGAGCTCCTTCGGCCGCTCGGACACGCTACCGAGGGAGACCCTACCCCAAGGTGGGCCGTGGTTTGAAATCCGTTTCCCGGGGCTGCGCGAAGGGCGGGCGGCCCGGGGTCAGCGGTCACGGAAGAACCGGGTGAGGAGGCTCGCGCACTCGTCTTCGAGCACGCCGCCGATCACCTCGGGGCGATGGTTGAGCCGACGGTCGCGTACGAGGTCCCAGACGGAGCCGACCGCGCCCGCCTTCGCGTCGCGGGCGCCGTAGACGATCCGGTCCACCCGGGACTGCACGAGCGCGCCCGCGCACATCGTGCAGGGCTCCAGGGTGACGACGAGCGTGCAGCCGCCCAGCCGCCACTCGCCGAGCCGCTGGGCGGCTCCGCGGATCGCCAGCACCTCGGCGTGGGACGTCGGATCGCCGGTGGCCTCGCGCTCGTTGTGACCGGCCGCGAGCACCGTCGTACCGTCCCTGGACAGCACGACGGCGCCGACGGGGACATCCCCGCCCTGGATGGCCCGGTGGGCCTCGTCCAGGGCGAGCCGCATCGCGGCCCGCCAGCGGTCGCGTACCGGATCTGCCGGATCTGCTGGAAAGGTCTCTTTTGTCGAGCTCACCCGGGAAATCTATCGGGGTCGCCCGGGAAACCGCCTCACCGGGGAAGCTGCCTCGGCAGGGAAGCACCTTCCCGCGGGGAACTAGCGGACGGTCTCCAGGACCTCCGCCGCTCCCAGAGCCTCGGCGATCGTGCTGAGCGCGTCGCCTTCGTCCAGGGCGAGGAGTTCCTTCTCGCTCACTCCGAGGTCGGCGAGGATCTCGCGGTCCCCGACGGGGCTGTGCGACACGGCTTCGCCGGACACGCTCTCGTCCTCGTCGTCCTCGGAGTCGTTTCCTTCGTCGGGCTCACCGTCCTCGGTGCCGTCCAGGTCGAGGGAGTCCAGGTCGGTGTCGTCGTCGCCGGGCTCCCGTCCTAGTAGTTCGTCCGTGAGCAGGATCTCGCCGTACGAGCTGCGGGCGGCGGCGGCGGCGTCCGAGACGTAGATACGGGGATCCTCCTCGCCGTCCACGCGGACGACGCCGAACCATGCGTCTTCCTGCTCGATGAGTACGAGCACCGTGTCCTCCTCCGAGGCTTCACGGGCCAGGTCGGTCAGATCCGACAGGGTCTCCACATCGTCGAGCTCTGTGTCGCTCGCTTCCCACCCGTCTTCGGTGCGCGCGAGCAGTGCGGCGAAGTACACCGTGACTCTCCCACTGGTCATAGGCGTGCCGGTTGGGGGTCCCCCCGGCGGAGGTCGATTGGGCGGGGAGTGCTGCTCCGAGCCCCACCCACTCGGAATCGTGGCAGAAACAGAGCGTTCAGGGGACGTCTTCGGCCTGCTGTGTCTGCCTCTTTTGATCGCTAACAGCGGATCGTACGCGGCCCTCGGCGTCGTGCGTGCATGTCCCCGCCCTCACGGCGTGGGAGGACGGCAACAGGACTACCAACGGAAGGTGCGCATGCGCATGGCGTGACGAAGACGGGCGGCCTTGGCGCGGCGCGGCTGGACGCGATCGCGCAGTTCGCGTGCCTCGGCCAGCTCGCGCAGGAACCGGGCCCGGCGCCGCCGGCGCTCGGCGTCCGTCTCCGTACCGGCCCCCGGCTCCAACTGCTCCGGGGGCTCCTCTTTCCGGTCTCGCACAGGTGCACCACCCCCAGGTCCGTTCTCCCACTTTCCCTCTGACGGGCGGTTTGATGCCAGCGCGGGGGACGCGGGGGCGCGGTTACTGTTAGGGGCATGCGTCTCCACGTCGTCGACCACCCCCTGGTCGCCCATAAGCTCACCACCCTGCGCGACCAGCGCACCGACTCCGCGACCTTCCGGCGGCTCGCCGACGAGCTGGTCACCCTGCTCGCCTACGAGGCCACCCGGGACGTGCGCACCGAGCAGGTCGACGTCGTGACCCCGGTCGCCTCCACCACGGGCGTCAAGCTGTCCTACCCGCGCCCGCTGGTGGTGCCCATCCTGCGCGCGGGCCTCGGCATGCTCGACGGCATGGTGCGGCTGCTGCCGACCGCCGAGGTGGGCTTCCTGGGCATGGTGCGCGACGAGGAGACGCTCCAGGCGTCCACGTACGCGACGCGGATGCCCGACGACCTCTCAGGGCGTCAGGTGTACGTCCTGGACCCGATGCTGGCCACCGGCGGCACGCTCGTCGCGGCGATCCAGGAGCTGATCAAGCGCGGCGCCGACGACGTCACCGCCGTGGTGCTCCTCGCCGCTCCGGAGGGCGTCGAGGTCATGGAGCGCGAGCTCGCGGGCACGCCGGTGACGGTCGTGACCGCGTCGGTCGACGAGCGCCTCAACGAGCACGGCTACATCGTCCCCGGACTGGGTGACGCGGGCGACCGGATGTACGGAGCGGCCGAGTAGAGTCCCGCGTCCCGCGGGACCTGCACGGTCGGTACGGGGCTGCCGGCGGCCTGCACGTCGCGGGGGGCCGCCGGGCGGCTTTCAACGGTCGTAAGGGGCCGCCGACAGTCTCCTCGACCGCTGGGCCCCGCGGGCCCTCAGCGGTCGTACGGGCCCTCAGCGGTCGTACAGGCCCTTGGCGGTCCTACGGGGCCGCCGGGGGCCTTTCGTCGTTCAGCAGCTCTTCGGAGTGGTGGAGGCGGCCGTCCGGGGCTCGGACAAGGCGGCCAGGGCCTTGTCGGCGGCCTGCTTCGGCGTGAGGTTCTTGAAGCCGGTGCCGATGATCAGGTCGACCTGGTCCGCCTTGGCGCGGCCGTCGGTCTTCACCTCGGCGCCGGCCAGCTGGGTGCCCAGCACCGGCAGCGCGGCCTGGGCGGCCGCCTTCGCGCCGAGCAGTACCCCGGCACCGGTGACCTTCTTGTCGTACGCCGCCGTCGCGTTGCCCACGTCGCCGATGCGGAACCCGCGCTTCTTCAGCTCGTCCGCGGTCTCCTTGGCCAGCCCGCCGCGGGGCGTGGCGTTCAGGACGTTGACGGTGATCTGGCCGGGCTTGGGCAGCGCCTTGGCGGCGGCGGACGCGTCGGACGCCGTGGCCGCGCCGGACGCCTTGGCCGACGGACCGGCCTTGGACGCGCAGTCCGCCTTGGAGCCGACCGCCGTGGCCTTGTCGCCGCCCGTGAAGACGTCGATGAGCTGCAGGGTTCCCCACCCGATCAGCCCGAGCGCGGTGACGGAGGAGACGACCAGGAACACGAGCCTGCGACGCCCCCGGCGTCGGCGCATCCGTGGGTATTTGTCCCCCGTGATCCGGTACTGGCCGCCCATGCCAGGGGGAGTGAGCATGCTCATGGGCGCAGCGTAGTGTGCCGCGGCCATGATGCCTACTAAATGATCATCGGTCGAGGGTCAGTCCAACCCAAAAGGGTCAATGAGCGGGGTCCTGGGGCGCCGAGGGCCCCTCGCCCTCTCCCGCGGTCGCCCTCTCCGGGGGTCTCAGTCGAGTTCGAGCACGCGTGCGTGCAGCACCTGGCGCTGTTGCAGCGCGGCGCGGACGGCGCGGTGCAGGCCGTCCTCCAGGTACAGGTCGCCCTGCCATTTCACGACGTGCGCGAAGAGGTCGCCGTAGAAGGTGGAGTCCTCGGCGAGGAGGGTCTCCAGGTCCAGCTGGCCCTTGGTCGTCACGAGCTGATCGAGGCGGACCGGGCGCGGTGCGACGTCCGCCCACTGCCGGGTGCTTTCCCGGCCGTGGTCGGGGTACGGCCGGCCGTTTCCGATGCGCTTGAAGATCACACGGAAAGCCTACCGGCCCAGACCTTCCGGGCGCAGCCATGGCGACGGAGTGCGACGCTGGAAAAGACGCTGTAAATCCGTGCAAATCGGGAACAGGGGCCTGATATGAGCGACAGCGAAGCACCTCCCGCGGTAGCACCCGAAGGTGTGAGCGGCGCCCCCGCTCTCTCTCAGGAGGCCCTGGAGATCGCCTCCGGATACGCCTTCTCCGGACCCGCCCTCGATCTGGGCGCCCTGCTCTGGGACGGGCGCTGTCTGCCGGACGCGCAGATCCGCATCCCCCTGCCCATGCTCAACCGGCACGGCCTGGTCGCCGGCGCGACCGGCACCGGCAAGACCAAGACGCTGCAGCTGATCGCCGAGCAGCTGTCGGCGCAGGGCGTGCCCGTCTTCCTCGCCGACATCAAGGGTGATGTGTCGGGGATCTCCACCCCGGGCGTGTCGAACGACCGTGTGCTCGGGCGCGCCCGGGAGGTCCACCAGGAGTGGACGCCGACCGGCTGCCCGGCCGAGTTCTACGCGCTCGGCGGCATGGGCCACGGCATCCCCGTACGGGCGACGATCACCAGCTTCGGCCCGGTGCTGCTGTCCAAGGTGCTCCAGCTCAACCAGACCCAGGAGCAGTCGCTCGGCCTGATCTTCCACTACGCCGACCAGAAGGGCCTGGAGCTGGTCGACCTCAAGGACCTGCGCGCGGTCGTCACCTTCCTGACCTCGGACGAGGGGAAGGCGGAGCTGAAGGGGATCGGCGGGCTGTCCCCCGCCACGGCGGGTGTGATCCTGCGTTCCCTGACCGCGTTCGAGGCGCAGGGCATGAGCCCCTTCTTCGGAGAACCGGAGTTCGACACCGGCGAGCTGCTGCGGACGGCGTCGGACGGGCGCGGCACGGTGTCCGTCCTCGAACTCCCCGAGGTCCAGGACAAGCCGCAGCTGTTCTCCACCTTCCTGATGTGGATGCTCGCCGACCTCTTCCACGACCTTCCGGAGGTCGGCGACGCCGACAGGCCGAAGCTGGTCTTCTTCTTCGACGAGGCGCATCTGCTCTTCAGCGACGCGTCGAAGGCCTTCCTGGAGTCGATCACCCAGACCGTCCGGCTCATTCGCTCGAAAGGGGTCGGCGTGTTCTTCGTGACGCAGACTCCGAAGGACGTGCCGTCCGACGTCCTCGCCCAGCTCGGCAATCGCGTCCAGCACGCGCTGCGCGCCTTCACACCGGACGACCAGAAGGCGCTGAAGGCGACGGTGAAGACCTTCCCGAACTCCGCGTACGACCTGGAGGAGGTCCTCGCCGCCCTCGGTACCGGCGAGGCCGTCGTCACCGTCCTGAGCGAGAAGGGCGCGCCGACACCGGTCGCCGCGACCCGGCTGCGGGCCCCGCAGTCCCTGATGGGCCCGGTCGACGCGGCCGCCCTGGACCGGGCGGTGCGGTCGTCCCCGCTGTACGGGCGCTATGCGGAGGCGGTCGACCGCGAGTCCGCGTACGAGAAGCTCACCGCACGCGAGGCCGCGGCGGCGCAGGCGGCCCCGGAGGCCGGACGGGCGCCGGCGAAGGGACGGCCGAAGGAGGAACCCTCGGTCGTCGAGCAGGTCGTCGGCAGCGGCATCTTCAAGTCCCTGGCGCGGTCGGTGGGTACGCAGATCGGGCGGGAGATCACCCGCTCCCTCTTCGGCACGGCCCGGCGGAGGCGGTAGCCGACGGGGGTGGGCGACGGGGGTGGGCGACGGGGGGTGGGCGAGTGGACGGGGGGCGGGTGACCGCCCCCCGAACGAGGGGCGGTCACCTTGGGTCTTCCTGTTTGTCTCAGCTGGTTCGGTGTTCCTTCGGCGGGAGCGCCGGCACCGGCCGGTCGTCCGGTCCGGCGCTGAGCTCGGGCTTCGGCTTGGGCGTGTTGCGTACGGCTTCCGCGCGCAGCAGGGCGCGCAGGACCGCGTACGGGTCGTTGGGCATGGCTGTGTCCTTGCGTTCGTTCGGGTCGCTGGTTCGCTGTTCGCCGGTGGGCGATGAAGGGTCCGGAGACCGGACCGGTCAGCAGCGCAGAACCACTGAGCGCAGGGCGTGCAGCGTGCGGGAGTACGACGGCGGTACGTGGCGGGGGCGGGGCGCCGACTCGGGGTGGTCGTGAGCGGGGCCCGGCGCGGGGCGCAGCGGGACGAGGGGGCCGTGTTCCTGCCGGGCGGGCGGTCGCAGCCCCGTGTCGAGTACGTCGTGCTCGGTGCCGCCGTCCGACGAGGCGGCAGCGGTGGGGACCGCGGCGAGCGCCTCGACGTGCGCGCCGGCCGCGAGGATGGTGACGACGAGGAGCGCCAGTACCCGCATCCACGCGTGCCGGCGTGGCATACGCGGTCGGCGGTGCGGAATGGGGCTCATAGGAGGTCATGTCCCCATCGGGGGTGGGTGGTCCATCGGGTGTGCGGGGAGTTCCGCCTTTATGGCGTACGTACGGGGCGCGATGTTGACGTACGGCGTGGTGTGTGGGGCGGTGCGGGCCGGCCGGGGCCCGGGGGGCGGGCGGGTCAGAGGGCGCGCGGGACCTGCTTGGCGCGGCTGCGGATCACGAACGCGGTGACGATCTCGGTGATGCCCACCGCGAGCAGCCAGCAGCCGCCCACGACGGTGAGGACGGCGACGGACGTGAACGGGGACACGATCAGCACGATCCCGGCGAGCGCGCTGACGATGCCGAGGAAGACCTGCCAGCCGCGGGCCGGCACGCTCGGGTCGGACGCGGCGGCCAGGGTCTGGGTGATCCCGCGGAACAGCCAGCCGATGCCGATCCACAGGGCGAGCAGCAGGATCGACTGCATCGCGCCGCGGAAGCAGAACAGGCCGAGCAGGATCGACAGGACGCCGCTGATGAAGGCCATGACGCGCAGCGAGGTCGCCGCGTGGGTGCCGAAGGCGGAGACGAGCTGCAGTACGCCGCTGACGAGCAGGTAGAGCCCGAAGAGCACGCCCGCGGCGAGCAGCGAGGCGCCCGGCCAGACCAGCACCAGCACGCCCAGTACGAGGGCCGCGACGCCGGCGAGCAGGACCGCCTGCCAGGCGCTGCGGGCGAGGAGGTGCAGGGGGCCTTCGGTGGCGACGCTCGGCTCACGGTCGTGGACCCGGCGGTCGTCGTACTGGTGTCCCCGCGAGGGGCCGTTCGGTGCCTCGGTCATGATTCATGTTTGGGCCGCCCGGGTGCGGGGTGCCAGCGGGGTGGGCCATCCGGCGGATGACCCGGCGCCGACCGGAGCGCCCCTTCAGTGGCGCGGGGAACTGCGCGACCAGCCCCCACCGGTCGGCAGCCGAAGAAACCCGCAGGTACCCGGTTACTTGCCGGAGGCCTTCGCCGCGGCCTTGGCCTCCTGCTTGTGGGCCCGGACCTTCGCCAACGACTCCGGGCCGGTGATGTCGGCGACCGAGCGGAAGGACTTCGGCTCGCCGTACGGCCCCGCCGCCTCGCGCCAGCCCTTGGGGCGCACGCCGAACTGCTTGCCCAGCAGGGCCAGGAAGATCTGGGCCTTCTGGGCGCCGAAGCCGGGCAGGTCCTTGAGCCGCTGGAGCAGCTCCGCGCCGGTTCCGACGCCTTCCCAGACGGCGGCCGCGTCCCCGTCGTAGTGCTCCACGAGGTACTGGCACAGCTGCTGGATCCTCTTCGCCATCGACCCCGGATAGCGGTGCACGGCCGGCTTCGCCGAGAGCAGCGCGGCGAACTTCTCCGGGTCGTACGCGGCGATCTCGTGCGCGTCGGGGTCGTCCGTGCCCATGCGCTCGGCGATCGTCCGCGGTCCCTTGAACGCCCACTCCATCGGCACCTGCTGGTCCAGCAGCATCCCGGTCAGGGCGGCGAGGGGGCTGCGGCCGAGCAGCGCGTCGGCTTCGGGATCCTGGGCGATGTGAAGGCTGACGTCCATGCCTCCGATGATCCCGCGTGAGCGTGCGGGACGCGAGGAGGGGGCTCAGGTGGTGCGCCAGTAGCCCATGGCGTTCACCCGCTGCCTCGGGAGGGAGAGCTCCTTGCGGACGTACGCCGTGAGGGAGCGGGTCGTGGCGGTGTCGCAGGCGATCCAGACGTAGGGGGCGGACTGGTCCTTCACGAGGTCCGGGAGGGACTCCTTGACCTGGGCGACGAGAGGGGTGCCCCGGCGCGGGACCGGGCGCAGGTCGTGGCGCGCGGGACGGATGCGGAGCGGGAGCCCGTGCGTGCCGTGGTCCGTCTCGAACCAGATCGTCGCCGGGGTCGTGCCGACCGCGTCCAGAAGGGAGTTGAGGGCGGGGAGGGAGGCCGTGTCGGCGACCGCGAAGAGGTGGGACGGGGCCGGGTCCGGCTCGGTGAACGCGGTGCCGTGGACCGTCGCCTCGATGGTGTCCCCGGGCTTCGCCGCCCGCGCCCAGTCGCTCGCGCGGCCCTCGTGCAGCGCGAACTCCAGGCCGAAGGTGCCGCCCGCAGGGTCCGGGTCGACCAGTGTGTACGCCCGCTGGTGCGGCTTGCCCGCGTTGTCGAACCACAGCCGCACCCACATGGTCGGGTGGGTCCCGGTCGCCGCGAGCATGCCGCCGTCGGTGAAGCGCAGCCGGCGGTAGTGGGGGGTGACGTCCTCGGCCCCGGTCACCGTGAACTCGAAGTCCTTGCCGCGCAGCAGCTTGAGTACCGCGCCCTCCCAGCCGTGCCCCTGCGCCATCGGCCCTCCACCCCTCGCGTACGATTTCGCCCTAATGGAAGTTAGGTTAGCCTAACCTGAGAAAACTGGGGATGGATCGTGACCGCAGAGCTCTACCGTGACCCCTGGGGCATCCCCCACCTGCGCGCCGGCAACGCCCGCGAACTCGCCCACGCCCAGGGCCGCACCACCGCTGTCGACCGTGCCTGGCAGCTGGAGGTCGAACGGCACCGCTCGCAGGGCACCTCGGCCGCGTTCCTCGGCGCCGCGGCGGTCGACTGGGACCGGTTGGCGCGCCGGGCCCGGCTCGACGACACCGCGAGACGCTGCTTCCGGGCCCTGGAGACACGGGACCCGGAGACCGCCGACTGGGTCGTCGCCTACGTCGACGGGGTCAACGAGGGGCTGGCCGAAGGCGCCCGGCGTGCACCGGAGTTCACGGAGAGCGGGCTCGCGCCGGGGCGCTGGGAGCCCTGGACCCCGCTCGGCGTCTGGCTCGCCACGCACATCCTGTTCGCCGGATTCCCCGCCAAGCTGTGGCGCGAGGAGGTCGTCCGCCGGCTGGGTCCGCGGGCCGTGGGGCTCTTCGCCGCCGACGGGCCCGGCACCTCCGGCAGCAACGGGTGGCTCGTCACCGGCGAACGGACCGGCACCGGGCAGCCGTTGATCGCGGGCGACCCCCACCGCTTCATCGAGGACCCCGGGGTCTACCAGCAGATCCACCTCTCCTGCCCCGAGTTCGACGTCGTCGGCCTCGCCGTCCCCGGCGTCCCGGGCATCGCCCACTTCGCCCACACGGGCACCGTCGCCTGGGCCATCACCAACGCGATGGCCGACTACCAGGACCTCTACCGGGAGCGGTTGCGGCGGGTCGGACCCCAGGGATCGGGAGAGGGAGCGGGAGAGGGAGCGGGAGAGGGGTTGGGAGAGGGATCGGGAGGATGGGAGGCGCTCGACCCCGACGGGGAGTGGCGGGCCGTGGCCCGGCACATGGAGACGGTCGAGGTGGCGGGCGGTGAACCCGTCGAGGTCGAGGTCGTCGAGACCCCGCGCGGACCGGTCGTCGCAGGGGGAGCGGAGATGCCCGAGGACGTCGAACCCCTCAGCCTCCGCTACCCGCCCCGCGTCACCGAGGACCTCGGATTCAGCGCGCTCCTCCCCCTCCTCCGGGCCCGTGAAGTCGCCGATGTGGACCGGGCGTTCGACCACTGGGCCGAGCCCGTGAACGTCGTCCAGGCAGCCGACACCCAGGGCGGCGTACTGCACCGGGTCGCGGGCAGGGTCCCGCTCCGCGGCAGGGACAACCGGGTCCGGATCGTCGCCGCCTGGGAGCCGGGGCACGAGTGGCGGGGCTGGCACGAGATGCCGTACGGGACGGTCGAGGACGGTATGGCCGTCATGGCGAACCAGCGCGGTCCTTCCACCCCGCTCGGCGTGGAGTTCTCCGCGCCGCACCGGGCCGCCCGGATCCGGCAGCTTCTCGACGAGCGGTCCGGCTGGTCGGCTCCGGAGATGGCGGACATCCACATGGACACCTATCTCGCCTCCGCCGCCCTGATGGACCATCTCGCCGCCCTCGACGGGCTGACCCTGGAGGCGACGGCCCTGCGCGACTGGCTGATCGGCTGGGACCGCCGGATGACGGCCGACAGCATGGCGGCGGCCGCGTACTCCGCGGTGCGCGGCGCGGTCGTACGGCGGCTCGCCGCCCACCCCGCCTTCGCCGCGCTGGCCGACCCGCCCGCGTACCCCGAGGTCTTCCGTCCCTGGCTCGGCCTCCTCCCCCGGGTCGGATTCGCCCTCGAAAACCTGCTGAAGGCCGAGGAGCTGTACGGCATCGACCGCGCCGCCCTCGTCCGGGAAGCCGTCGAGGAGGCGGCCGCGCAGCCGCTCGGCGTCTGGGGCGACACCCACCGCCTCGCGCCCTGGCGCGCGCTCACCACCACCTCGTACGACGAACCGGGACTCTCCGGCGATCACGACTGTGTGCTGTCCACCTCGACGGTCCCCGGTCTCAGCGACCTGAGCGTGCGCGGCCCGGCCGCCCGCTACGTCTGGGACCTCGCCGACCGCGACCACAGCCTCTGGGTGGTGCCGTTCGGCGCCTCGGGCATCCCGGGCTCGGCCCACCACCGCGACCAGCTACCGCTGTGGCTCGGGGGAGAGCTGGTCCCGGTGATCACCGACTGGAACCTGCTGACCGAGAACAAGAGCGAGAACAAGAGCGAGAACAAGAGCGAGAAAGAGGACGACCGCCATGACCACTGAGCCGTACGCCCAGGCCCGCGAGGCCGTGCACGAGCAGAAGCTCGACGGCTTCGGCACCGTCCGTATCCTGCCCGTCGACCCGCACGCCGACCTGGACGTCATCCACGGCTGGGTGAGCGAGGAGCGCGCCGTGTTCTGGGGCATGAACGGCCTCACGAAGCAGCAGGTGCGGGAGACATACGTCCACCTGGACTCCCTCGACACCCACCACGCCTTCCTCGCGGTCAAGGACGGTGAGCCCGCCGCGCTCTTCCAGACGTACGAGCCCGAGGCCGACCGGGTCAGCGAGTGCTACGACGTCGAGCCCGGCGACATCGGCGTCCACCTGCTGATCGGCCCCGCGGGGCCCGGCGGCGACCGGCCGGGCTGGTCCTCCGCCCTGCTGGCCGCCTTCACCGAGTACGTACTGGTCGGACTCGACCGGCGACGGGTCGTCGTCGAACCCGACGCGCGCAACGCGAAGGCCATCACACGTCTGGTCCGGCAGGGGTTCGTGCCGGGCCCGGAGATCGTTCTTCCGGAAATCGACCTGCCCGGGGTCTACTTGCCCGAGAAGCGCGCCCGGCTGGCCTTCCTGACCCGGGAGACGGCCCGCGGGGACGGCGCTTCGGGCTCCTTGTCCGTGGACAAGTGAGCACGACGCCGGATTCGTCCGTACGTATCCGTGACTCTGAAACGCGGAGACGAGCGAAGACGAGACGAGCCGAGCCGGGCGAACGCGGAGACGGAGACGGCGTGTGAGCGGACACGGAGACGGACAGCGGGAACGACGGCGCATCGCCCGAGGGTTCGCCCTGCTGGGCGCGGTGCTGGTGCTGGTGCTCTTCGGCGGCGTGGGCGGCGCGTCCGCGCACGCCGCGCTGACCGGCACGGATCCGCAGGACGGCAGCGTGCTGAAGACGGCGCCCACCCAGGTGACCCTGACCTTCTCCGAGTCCATCGGCCTCCTCGACGACTCCTTCCGCGTCCTCGACCCGGACAACCGGCGCGTGCACACCGGTGATCCGGGGCACGCGGACGACCGCTCCGACACCGCCCGCGTGACCCTGCCCAAGGGCCTCGGCACCGGCACCTTCACGGTGGCGTGGCGGGTCGTGTCGGCGGACAGCCACCCGATCTCCGGCGCCTTCACCTTCTCCATCGGCAAGCCCTCCGCGACCCCACCGCCGGTGCCCGTCGACCCCGCCGGGGGCACCGTCGCGAGCACGCTCTACGACGCCGGCCGCTACTTCGCCTACGGCGGTCTGGCCCTCCTCATCGGCGCGGCCACCTTCGTCCTGGTCTGCGGTTTCGCGGACGCGGTACGGCGACTGCTGGTCACCGGCTGGTGGGTCCTGCTGCTGTCCACGGCCGCGCTGCTGCTGCTGCGCGGACCGTACGAGCGCGGCAGCTCCCCGACGGACGCCTTCGACCCGTCCGTCCTCAACGAGACCCTGACCAGCAGGCCGGGGCTGGCCCTGCTGGCGCGCCTAGTACTGCTGGCGGCAGCGGCGTTCTATCCGGTACGGCAGCCCGTGCGCGGGCGGATCGCCCTCGCGCTCGGCGGCCTGCTCACCGTCTGCCTCGCCGTCACCTGGGCCGCCGCCGAGCACGCGTCCGCCGGGATCCAGGTTCCTGTGGCGATGGTCTCCGCCGTACTGCACCTGCTGTCGATGGCGGTCTGGCTGGGCGGCCTCGCGGCCCTGCTCACCGCGCTGCACCGGTCGGCCGAGCCGCTCCCCGCGGCCACCGTCAACCGCTTCTCCCGCCTCGCCCTCGGCTCGGTCGCCGTCCTGGTCGTCACCGGCGTCTACCAGTCCTGGCGCGGCCTCGGCTCCTGGAGCGCCCTGACCTCGACGTCGTACGGCCATCTGCTCCTCGCCAAGCTGGCGGCCGTGGTGCTGCTGCTGGCGGGCGCGGGGGCCTCGCGGCGCTGGACGGGCCGGTTGACGGTGGCGGCCGAGGCGGAGCGGACAGCGGCGGTCGTGGTGGTGGAGCGGGTACCGGAAACGGTGGGGGCGTCGGTTGTCGCCACCGAGGTACGCGCCCAGGCGGGCGACGGTGGAGAGGCCGCGGGCGCGGGAGGAGCGGCAGGTGCGGCAGGCACAGATGGAACCGGGGGAGCCGAGGGGGGCGACGGCGTACCGAGCGGGGTACCGGTCGGCGTATCGGACGGTGTACCGGTCGGCGAACCGGATCCGGATCGCGCAGGCTCCGGCGAGACCGACCGGTATCGGCGGGCGTTGCGGCGCTCGGTGCTGGCCGAGATCACCGTCGGGATCTTCGTACTCGTGATCACCACCCTGCTCACCGGCACCCAGCCGGGCCGGGCGGCCACCGAGACCGCCGCGGCCTCCGCCGGCACGGCCGCCGGGGAGTCCCCGACGACGGCGACGACGATCCCGTTCGACGTGGGCACGACCAACGGGCACGGCAAGGTGCAGATCGAGCTGACCCCGGGCCGGGTGGGCGAGAACTCCGTACAGGCCGTGATCTTCGGCCCCGACGACGGGATCGCGACCGTGCCCGAGCTGCGCCTCACCTTCACCCTGGAATCCCAGCAGATCGGCCCGATCGACGCGGAGCTGACGGACAAGGGCGGCTACTGGGGAGCGGACGGCGTCACCCTCCCGGTCGCCGGTACCTGGACCATGAAGGTCACGGTCCGCACCACCGACATCGACCAGGTCACGGTCTCGAAGACCGTGAAGATCGGCTGACCCGGGTCTCCTCCGTGAGTTCGGCTGACCCGGGTCCTTCCGTGAGTTCGGCCGGCCCGGGTCTCTCCGTGAGCGGCGTGTACGCCGGTCGTGCGTCAGCCGGTGGCCGAGGGAGTCTGCTTCATGCCGTCGACGACGGCCCGGTTGATGATGGCGTTGGTGAAGGTCACGGTGCCGGGCTTGATCAGAGCGTCCTCGCCGGTGCCCTCGGTCACCTGGACCGAGCGGTCGCCCAGGAAGACGTGGGTCTTCTTGTCGAAGATCCATTCCTCCCGCTGACCGCTGGTCTCGTCCAGCCGGGCCACCGCGATCCCGTGCCGGCCCACCGCGTCCACCGCGTCCTGGACCACGACGACACCGGGGATCTTCGCGGCGGTCCTGAACAGGGCCGGGTAGAGGTCCGCCGGCGGGTAGCTCTCGACGAGCAGGTCCCCGATGGTGGTGAACGCCTGCTGGTCGGGGGTGTTGCCCTGGCCCTTGGTCTCCTTGTAGATCTTGGCCAGGATCTTGTCGGGGTCGGTTGTCAGCTGGGTCAGGTAGTCGTACGTGGGGTTGTTCAGGCTCCCGACCGGGGTGTTGCCCTGCTCGTCGGGCAGACTCAGCGTCTCGCCCTCGGAGCTCTCGTTGACGGCCGGGTCGATCAGCCAGCCCTTGGTGCCGTCGGAGGACATCCAGACCTGGCGGCGGTGCAGCGCGTGACTGGCAAGGCTGGTCTTGTCGTCGACGGTCTTCACGAACGTGTTGGCCGTCTTGGACTCGATGTAGACGTACTGGCCGGGCTTGACGGCCGGGCGGGATCCCTCGCCCTCGGCCGCCGCCAGCGAGATCTGGTCGAGCAGCTGGGGGAGGCCCTTGGTGGTCGCGGCACCGATCTGGGTGGTGAGCGCCGGTCCGGTGGCGACACCGGCGTCCCTGACTCCGCCGCCGTTCTGCGTGGTCACCCCGGCGACGACGGCCGCGGCCAGGGCGGCCGCCATCGCGGGGAGCACGATCGCCGGGCGCGGCAGCCGGAACCGCCGGGTCCGCGCGGGGGCCGCCGACTCGGTGGCGGTCGGGCGCTCGTCCAGCTGGTTCTGGTGAATCTGGGCCATCAGACGCTCCTTGTGGAACTGGTGACGGCCCGTAGGGAGGTCACGTGCCGTCCGGGACAGGAGCTGGTCGCTCTCGTCCCACTCCGCCGGACTGTGCCGGGACGTGTTCGCGTTCATCGGTTTCCTTCCTGCACGGGCCGGATCACTTGAGTGCGATCGCCTGTTATCTGTCGGCCGGGGCGGCCGCCTTCCCGTTTTCCGCGATTTTTCTCAAGTGGTGCCGGAACCCGGCGGGGGGTCGGGCGGCTGTCCGGGCGGTTGTCCGGCCGGGACGGTTCGCGTGCGGACCCGGTGCCCGGACCTGGATCGGTGAGGGCGCGCAGTTTGCCGCGGGCGCGGGAGAGGCGGGAGGCGACCGTGCCGACCGGAATGCCCAGCGCCTCGGCCGCGGCCTCGTAGTCCAGGCCCTCCCCCAGGCAGAGCGCGATGACCTCGCGTTCCGGGCGGCGCAGCGCGGCGAGCGCGGTGAGGGCGGTGGCGAGACGGCGACGGTCGTCGACCCGGTCGGCCACGTCCTCGGCGTGGTCGGGCACCGACAGCTCGGCCGCCGCGGCGGCATGGGCCGCCGCGCGGTAGCGCCGGTTGCTCCGGTACTGGTTGCGCGCGGTGTTGGTCGCGATGCCCAGCAGCCAGGGCCGCAGCGAGCCGCCCTCGGGGTCGACCCGGTCGCGCAGCCGCCACGCCTCCAGGAAGGTCGCGGCCATCACGTCCTCGGCCGTCGACCAGTCGGCGGTCAGCCGGAAGGCATGGTTGTAGACGGCACGCGCATGGCTGTCGAAGAGCTCGGCGAACGCGCTCTCTTCCCCGGCCCGTACCCGGGTACGCATATGAATGCTCACCTCTAGGAGCTGTCCGGCACCCCACACCGACTTCCCGTGACCTGCGTCACATGCGGTGGTCGTGCTGGGAGGAAACCCCGGGAAGGCTCTCATGCCGGCGCGGCAGGGCGCGGGGCGCCGTGGAAGACCTGCTCGGCGTGCCAGGCCCGACGGGCGGTGCCGGTGGGGCGCACGGGAACTCCGGAAGTCGACAACTCGTTGCGTCCGTCGAGCTGTTGAGTCCGAAGACTTCCACCCCCACTTCACACGGAGGCCCGGAACCATGACCGCCCAGCCCCAGCCCCACCCGCACCCCCAGCCCGTGTCCGATTCCCGGCTTTACGCGCGTCCCTCCCGGCGCACCCTTCTCGGCGGTGCCGCCGTCGCCGCGTTAGCCGTGGCCAGCGGCGCCGGCGGGGCGAGCGCGGCTCCCGCCGGCACCCGTGCCGCCGCCTGGCCGACCGAGTTCCCGCTTCCCAACGGGTTCCTGCCCGAGGGCATCACCATCGGCACAAAGCCGTACGCCTACATGGGCTCGCGCGCCAACGGCGCCGTGTACCGCACGGACCTGCGCACCGGCGAGGGCGCGGTCGTCCATGAGGGCGCGACGGGCACGGCGTCCGTCGGTCTGAAGCTGGACGACCAGGACGGCCGGCTCTACATAGCCGGAGGCGGCGGCGGAACGGCACGGGTCGTCCACGCCCGCACCGGCGCACTCGTGGCCACGTACCAACTGACCGCCACGCCCGGCCACTTCATCAACGACGTCGTCCTGCTCGGCGACCGCGCCTGGTACACCGACTCGCTGGAGGCCGTGCTCTACGGCGTACCGCGCGGCCGGGACGGAGAGGTTCGCGCCCTGCCGCTCGGCGGCGACTGGGTGCAGACGCCCAATGTGAACAACGCCAACGGTCTCGTCGGCACCCCCGACGGCCGCGGCCTGATCGTCGTCAGCAGCTCGCCCGGCCGGCTCTACCGTGTGGACCTCAGGACCGGGTACGCCACCCAGATCGCGCTGACCGGAGCGGACAGCGTCACCAACGGTGACGGTCTCCTCCGCGTCGGCCGCACGCTGTACGTCGTACAGAACCGTCTGAACCTCATCAGCGTGTTCGACCTCGACGCCAAGGCCACCACCGCCACCCTGCGCGGCACGCTCACCGATCCCCGCTTCGACGTCCCCACCACCGTCGCCCGCTGGGGCAACCGGCTCTACCTCGTCAACGCCCGCTTCACCAGCCCTCAGACGCCCGACACGACGTTCAGCGGAGTCGCCGTCGCCCTCTGAACCACCGTCGACGCCGTCATGGCGCGGGCCCGGAGGTTCACCCACACGACCGACTCCGGCGACACACGGCCCGCGGTCCGGTTGCGGCCGGTGGTGAAGACGTAGAGGCGCAGGACGAGGAAGCGGCCGATTCCGGCGAGGGCGGAGGCGCTGAGGTAGACGATCTGTTCGGTGAGCGCTCCGGGTGACGTCTGCACGGTGTGCAGGAGAAGCATGGCGGCGCTGGTGGCGATGTACGCGGCCGCGGCCGATCCGGCGGACTGCCAGTGCTGTCGCCATCCGGGGCGCTTGCCGGATCCGAAGGTGAAGCGTGCGTGGAGTTCGGTGCACAGGAGGGTGGAGGCGATGGTGATGACGGCGTTGGCCAGGGCCCAGGGCATGAGGTCGGCGAGTCCCGCCACGGCGAAGCTGGAGAGGATCCCGATGCCGCCGCCGCACACGACGAACCGTACGAAGGAGGCGAACGGGCCGGGACGGGTCGAGGCGGCTGTCGTGGCCGCGGCGGTCGCTGCCGCCGGTATCCGGCGCGTGTCCTCGACGCCGCTCTCCACCGGCTCCACCGCCTTCACCTGCTCCGAACGCCCTGCGCGCTCCGTACCCCGCGCCGCGTACGCGGTCTGCGGCTTCGAGGAGAGCAGCGAGTTCATGGCGGGGTTTCCTTCCGGAGGGGGAGCTGTGAACCTCTCGGACCAGCTGGCTTCAACGATGCCGTCGCCCGTCCGCCGCTACGAGCAGGTGCGCCCCCCAACCGAGGGTGCAGCTAGCTCTACCCTCGGCCCGGGGGACGGCCGCTGAGACCCCCTCCGCTCCGCCCCGGCGCACTGCCCGAAGTGCCGACTCGCGCAGCGTGCAATCCGGGTTTCCGCGTTCCGAGTTCGCGAGTTCGCGAGTTCGCGAGTTCGCGAGTTCGCGAGTTCGCGAGTTCGGAAGTTTCCGAGTTCCGAGTTCCGAGTTCCGAGTTCCGGGGGTGCACCGATCACTCACGTCGCGGACCAGAGGCGGCGGTAGAAGTCGGTCCGGCGCGGGTCGGGGGCGATTCCGTAGGCGTCGAGGAGGGTGCGCTCCCAGCCGGGGCCGTAGTTCCACTCGGTGCTCCAGGTGGCGACGGCCAGGTCGGCCCATCGGTCGGCGACGCCGAGGGCGCCCATGTCCACGTGGGCGGACCAGGCGCCGTCCGCGTGCAGCAGCGTGTTCGGTGCGCAGGGGTCGCCGTGGCACACGACGAGGCGGTCGACCGGCGGCGGCGCGGGCAGGTCCGCGGGCACCTGGACACCCGCGCGCCGGGCGCGTTCCAGCCGGTCCTCGACGGACCACCCGAAGGGGCAGCCGGCCACGGGCAGCCGCTCGTGCAGGGCCCGCAGTCCCACTCCCAGCGCGCGTACGGCCGTTCCGGGATCCGCCTTCCAGCGGGGAGCGACGGCGCTCTCGCCGGGAAGCGCACGGGTCACGAGCCAGGCTCCGTCCTCGTCCGCTCCCTGGTTCCGCACACGGGGCACGGGCGTGAAACGACCCGCCCATCGCAGACGTACGGCCTCGGCGGTCAGGTCCAGCCCGGAGCCGGCCGGAGCCCACTTGGCGAACAGCGGCTCGTCCCGGTCCCCATCCCCATCCCCGTCCCCGTCCCCGTCCCCGTCCAAATCCAAGTCACCGTCCAAGCCGGCGTCCAAGCCGGCGTCCTCGTCGCCGATCCGGAAGGTCAGGCCGCCCAACTCGTTCTCCCACACGGGCTGCAGGGGGCGGCCCCCGGCCAGTTCGGCGATCCGCGCGGGTATCCGCACGGTGGAGGACGGCGGTCCGGAAAGGGGCATGAGCCCATGCTGCCGTTCGGGTCGCGCCGCGAGCGAACAGTTTTCTCCACCAGGCCCCGGAGGCGGTGATCCGGCCCTCGCCGGCATCCCCGACGCTCGTATCCCCGACAGAGGACACTCCGACGGGGAGCCACTCCGCAGGGGGCGCGAACGGAATCGGAGCCCGACGACAAGTACGGGGTGAGACCGTCGCCCGGCGGTCGGAGACGGAGATTTCGTGAAACCGGACAACCGGCATCACGAGGAGCGCAGCGACCGCGCCCCCGCCCGTGATGACGACAGCGATGCCCAGCTGACGCGGTCGGCGGCCGGTGACGCGGCGGCGTTCACCCCGCTGGTGGAGAAGTACTCGTCCGCCCTGCACGGCTACTTCGCCCGGCGTCTGCCCGGCGCGGCGGACGATCTGCTGGCCGAGGCGTGGTTGCAGGCGTTCGCAGCGCGGCGCACGTTCGACCCGTCGCGCGGCTCGGCGCGGGGCTGGCTGTTCGGGGTGGCCCGCAACGTACTGGCCCAGTACCTGCGGCGGGCCGGGCGCAAAGAGGCCGCACCGGGTCCGGACACCACCGACCCGTGGCCCGCGGTGGACCAGCGGCTCGACGCGGCCGCGCTGGCCCCCGCACTGCGCCGGGCGCTGGCCGAACTGCCCAGCGAGGAGCGGGAGTTGCTGCTCCTCATCAGCTGGGAGCAGCTCACCCCGGGCGAGGCGGCCGTCGCCGTGGGCATCCCGGCGGGCACGGCCCGCTCGCGGCTGCACCGGGCCCGGGGCAGGTTGCGCGAGCGGCTCGCAGCGCCCCGCCCGGCGGGACGGCACCTGAGCGTGACGGGCGACATGGCATGAGTACGTACGACGATGTGGAGCGGACCGACATGAGCAAGTACGGCGTGGAAGAGAACGGCATGACCGAGCGAGGGGCGCTGCTGGACTTCCCCGGTGCCGACGAACTGAGGACCGCGGGGCGCGTCGAGCCGCCGTCGGCGCAGGCGCTGGCCAGGGCGCTGGCGGGGATCGAGGCGGCGGTGGCCGCGGAGGAGGCCGGGCCCGCGGCCGGGCACAAGGCAAGCACGGTGGTGACGACACCGCTCCGGCGGATGTCGGGGCGCCGCCGGGCTCTGGTCAGCCTGTTCACCCTTGCCGCGGTCGCGGCCGGCGTGGTGACGTACGCGAACACCGGTGAGGCACCCACGGGCGGCGCGGGCACGGGCACGCACGGTGAGGCGCAGGCGTCCGGCGCGTCCGTCTTCCTGGACGACATCTCCACGGTGGCCGCCGCCCAGTCGGTCTCCTCGGGGAAGTACTGGAAGATGCATCTGACGGCCGGGGACGCGTACGTCTCGCAGTCCATGGACTTCTACGTCGTCAACGGCGGCAAGTCCTACAAGAAGGGGCGCCAGCCCGACTGGCAGTTCGGCTCGAAGGACCTCGACTGGAAGGGCCTGGAGCAGCTGACCACGGACCCGGCGAAACTGCTCCAGCTGCTGCAGGCTCCGCAGCGGGCCAAGAGCATCTCCCCCTTCGACCAGGCGGTCACCCTGCTCGGCGGGTCCCCGGCGAGCCCGAAACTGCGGGCCGGGGTGTTCAAGGCGATGGCGGGGCTGAAGGGCGTCAAACTGCTCGGGTCCGTCAAGGACAGCACCGGGCGGGGTGGGACGGCCCTGGAGTTCGCGGAGGCCAAGAGCGTCGGACAGGTGATCGTCGACCCGAAGACGAGCTCGATCCTGGAGTACACCTTCACGTGGACCGCGGGGGCCAGCAAGGGCAAGGCCACCCACCAGACGTTCCTGTCGGTGGGCTTCACGGACAAGATCGGCTGACCCGGACGGCGGGGGCGGTCCTTGACCGGATCAGGTGAGGTGGGGGCGTCGCGCAGCGCCCCCAGGTCACCTTGGGCCGCCCTCCGCGAAGAGACATCGGAACCGGATCGGAAGCGGGTGACGGGTACCCGCGGAAGCGCCGGGAGCGTTCCACTGGGGTCCGGTGAGGCCGGGCGGCGGTGGCGGGTCGCGTGACCGGCGGGACGATGCCGCATGGGGGACCGAGGGATGCGGAGGAACCCACCGGACCGGGGGACGGACGCCGGGGGCCGCCCGGCTTCACCTCGGGGCCGCCCGGCTTCACCTCGGGACCGATCGGCCTCACCTCGGGACCGATCGGCCCCGCCCGACCGCCGCCGCCAACGCCGCCGCCGCGGTGCTTTCTCCCGCGGACCTGGGTCACTCCACCCGGTCCGGGCCCGCACCGGGCTCCAGATCAGGCACCAGCTCCTGGAAGCGCCGCTCGACCGGCGACAGATCGGTCCGGGCCAGATCCTCCGGGCGCACGACGATGCGCAGTTCGGGCGTGAGCGCGGGGTACCGGCGGCAGGCGTCGATGAACGAGTCGACGATCAGGGCCACGAGCTGGCCGCGGTCGAGGTCGGTGACGCGGGCCAGCCCGGAGCCGATGAGCGGGACGGCGACCGGTTTGAACAGGCCGTGCACGGCCACCGAGGCCCATACGTTGTCCAGGCTCGACCGCAGATCCTCGTCACCGGATCTGGCCACCAGGTCGTTGCCGAGCCGCGAGTAGGCGGTCGCGAACACCCGGCGGCCGTCGACGGGTACGGCAACGGTCGTACCCACCGGGTAGCGGACCCGCCGGCCGCGAGGCTTGGCCCGTACGCTCTCGGTGCCGACGGCCCGCACGCCGCGCAGTCCGGCCCGGAGCCTCTCGTCCAGCAGTCGGCGCCGACCGGCGAAGAGGCGGTCGACGAGCTGGCTCTGCACGCTGTCGCGGCTGATGACGACGTCCTGGTCGTTCTCCGTGTCGAAGGTGTCGGTGAAGCCGACCACCAGGTTGGAGTCCGTCTGCTCGAACAGGTCGCCGCGGACGAGGACGACGTCTGCCCGCTGGCCGGGCAACGGCACTCTGTGGCGGAGCAGTTCGGCGCCGTGGCGCGCGCGGAGCGCGGCCCGCAGGGCGTCGAGGGTGCGCGCGGTCTCGGGGTCGTCGGGGTGGTCACGGGCGATCAGCTCGGCCACCGGCAGCGCGAGTTCGGGGCGGCCGAGATCGGCCTGGACCCGGACCAGTTCACGGCGGGCGGAGTCCTGCAGGGTGGTGAGGCGGCGGATGAGGGGATCCGCGAAACCCTCGCCGTTGACCTCGGCCAGGGGCCGGCCGCGGACCAGGGACAGCGCCTCGGCGAGACGGTGGGCGGCGGTGGCGGGCGGGGCGAGGAGGCCGTCGCCGACGACCGTGGTGAACCGTGCGCTGTCCAGTTCCTCGGGCCGCAGCACCAGACGGTAGGCGGTCTCCGGGCCGTGCACGGTGACCAGCTGCTCGGTGCGCAGAACGCGGGCGGCGGTGCCGTCCTGGCCGGGGTCGAGGGCGCGCCGCAGCTCCAGGACGCGTTTTTGCACCTCGTTGCGGTTGCGCTGGGCCAGATGACGTGGCTCGTCCGCCAAGCCCCATACGTCGCGGCGCAGTTGCCGTACCGGCACGGCCTCGCCCTCGGCGGCCACCAGACGAACCAGCAGCCGGGTGGTCAGCGGGGTCAGCCGGACCGGAACTCCGTCGATTTCGAGCTGGACCGGCCCCAGCACCTTCACCTGGATGTGCGCTCGTGCTTCGGCCACCCGCGTCGCCCCCGCCGCATCTCTGCGTCACTCTGCGTCACTCTGAAGTGACCGGCAGATTATCATGATGTCTTGGAGGGACCGTGCGTTCGGGTGATTCCGGTGATTCCGGTGGTTCCGGCGGTCGGGATCCGATACGGGGCCGCGGAGAATTCCGAGCGCGTTCCCGTGCGCTGCGGTTGTGGGGCACGCAGCGCGCTCGACAGGTTTTCGCACGCAACGCGATGGTGGCATTCGGGGGGATATCCGCGGTCCTGCAGTTCGTCGGACAATTCTTTCCGCGGAGCTTTCCCGATCCCGGCGTGGTGACCGTGGTGTCGGTGGCGGCGTGCCTGGTGTGGGGGCTGGGCCGGGCCCGTCCGGTGCCGCGGGTGCAGCAGGTGTTCCGGCGGCCCGACATGACGGTGGTGGTCGAGGCGGGCGACCTGTTCGAGCAGCCGGCGCATCTCGTCGTCGGGTTCTGCGACACCTTCGACACCGCGTCGGCGGGCGGCGCGGTCATCAACGGCGACAGTGTGCAGGCGCAGTTGCTGGACCGGCGGTACGGCGGCGACGTACAGCGCCTGGACGCGGAACTGACCACCGCGCTCGCCCCGGTCGTGCCGGTCGCACGGGAGGACCGGGACCACAAGCCGCTGGGCAAGCTGGACCGGTATCCGGTCGGCACGGTGGCGGTCCTGGGTACCCGTCCGCGGCTGGTGTTCGCCGTGGCGTACAGCCGTATCGGCAACGACTGCGTGGCCGCCTCCAGCGTGGAGGACCTCTGGTTCGGCCTCAGCCGTCTGTGGGACGCGATGCACCGGCATGCCCAACTGGAACGGGTGGCGATGCCATTGGTCGGATCGGGGCTGTCCCGGCTCGATCACCTCGACCAGGACAGCCTGCTGCGGCTGGTCCTGATGTCCTTCATCGCGCGGTCACGGGAGGGCGCGATCTGCCGCGAACTGCGGGTGGTGGTACGGCCCGCCGACCTGGAGCGGATCGACATGCGCGAGGTGGCGGCCTTTCTGAGCACTCTGGCGTCGGGATTGGACCGGACGTGAGTACGGCACGAGGAAGGAAAGAAAAAGGAAGGAAAGGGAAGGGAGTAGAAAGAAAGGAAGGGAAAAGGAGCAGAAAGGAAGGAAAGGGGAGAGGCGGGACGGGCCGTCAGGCGCCCCGTCCCCTTCCCCTCCCCTCCCGTCCCCTCCCCTCCCTTTCTGGTCCCTTTCCGCTCCCGTTCCGACCCTTCCGGCGGGTGGATCAAGCGAGACGCCGGTACGCGGACAGATTCCGGAAGTGCTCGGTCTCGCGCCATTCCGGCCGGGTGTCGTCAAGCAGGCATTCGGCCTGTTTCAGCCGCGCGGTGATCTTCGCGAGGGAGGACTCCGTGCCGTCGAACCGGATGACGTTGATGCCCGCGATGTCGGCGCAATGCCGTAGTCGGCCGACCTCGACGATGACGGTCCGCTCCGGGTAGGCCATCAACACCATGCCCAACTCGATCAGTACGTTCTGCCGGGGCTGGCCGGTCAGCTGGGTCTCGTCGTCCAGCTCACGGTTGCCGAGCAGATGCGGGTGGAGCTTGGCGACATCGTCCGGGGTGAGCAGGACCAGGGCCGCCTGCGCCTGCGACGGTGCGTTCATGACCACCTCGCCGAGGAAGGGCGCGGTCTTGCCGGTGGCCCGCACCAGTTCCTCCCACTCCAACGGGCGCAGGTCGAGCCGGCGCAGCAGCCCGAACATCGCCTGCCGCACCTCTTCGTCCCGGCCGTGCACGACGAAGACGCTACGGCTGCGGCCGTACTCGGAGGCCACCTGCCCGGACGCCCGCTCCGCCCCGCCGGACCGCTCGGCAACGGACGTCGCCCGCGGCTCGGCGGCCGCCGCCGCATGGTAGTTGTAGCCGAAATGCTGGTTCTCTCCGCCGAAGACATTCTGGTTGTTGTCCCCGAACGTGTGGCCCTCGGTCATGATGACTGCCCCCCTCGGCCGCCGGACGAGTCGGTGCCCCCGGCCTGGTAGTTGTAGCCGAAATTCCGGTTTTCTCCGCCGAAGACATTCTGGTTGTTGTCCCCGAAGAGGATGTTGGTCTGCGCACGGTCGTGGTCGGCGAGATCCACGTTGTGTTCGCTCAGGAACGCGCGGATGTTCTGGAGCAGACGGCGCTCGACGATCTGTGTGTACTTCACCGCATCCGATTTCTGGAAGAAATGGTGGTAGGTGTCGCTGGTGGCCATTTCCCGGACGCTCGTCAGCGCGCCGCAGTCGACCGCCTTGGTCACATAGCGGCCCAGCCGGAATTCGCTGCTGTCGGCCACCGCGATCGCCGTGTCGACCCCGATGACGATCCGCCCGCCCCGCCGCGGCCGCACCAGCCGACGCATCAGCGGCGGCAGGAAACGCTCGGGGAACACCCGCAGCGGCAGCAGGGCCAGCGCCAGGAACCAGAGCGGCGCGGCCGTGGCCATGTCCCACGCGACCCGCACGGCCAGGCGGCCGTCGAACGCGTCGGGCAGCCGGTCGACGAGGTGGAATTCCTCCACGAGCGGCCCGAGGACGTAGGTGTAGAACTCGGTGTGCAGCGTGTCGCCCTTGAGGTCGAACCCGACGAAGATCGAGGTCACCAGCTCTTCGTTCCACGATCCGACGCGCACGCACAGGTACTCGCGGGCCGAGTCGTAGTCCTCCCGCCAGTGGATGCCCGGGAGGTCGTCCACGCCGGGCAGCTGGGACCAACCCGTGCCGCGCGTACGGTCGTTCGTGCGGATCGCCGTGGTGAAGCGGCGCTGCTCGACGGTCAGTCCCTCGATACGTTCGTCCCGGCGGGCCTCGTCGCGCAGTTCCACGGCCATCCGGCCGGCGACGTACGTGGTGATGTCGTGGACGGTGAACGGCACGACGGTCCGGCGCTCCACGGTGTCCAGGTCGGGCCCCGACCCGTCGATGTCCTTGCGCGCGGCGAGCCGGGTCTTGGGCGCGCCGAGCAGCAGTTGGGCGTTCGACCAGTCGCGCAGGGGTTCACCGGCGCCGACGAAGGGCCGGAAGCCGCCGTAGAAGACGAGGCCGCTGTGGGCGGACTGCTCATGGTCGATCTTGCGGATCAGGGCGTCGGTGAGCTTGCCGCCGGCCGGGTAGGAGCCGTCGAAGCCGCCGTCGGGGCGGGTCTCCTTCAGCCGGGTCATCAGGATGTGCAGGGTGACGACACGACGCAGATAGGCCGCGCCCCACACCACCCAGCACAGGAGCACCAAGCCGACGCGGAGGCTCAGCGCGCCGCTGCCCATCAGTATCTGGACCGCGACGACCGAGCCGATGGCCACGCCCCACTGGATACGGCGCAACCGGCGTGCGGCGAGGGCGTGGGCGAGGACCGACACGGCGTCGTAGCCGTAGGACGGCGCGACCACCCGGAAGCGTTTCTTCAGCAGTTCTCGGATGACGGTCCGGCGATAGCCGGGATCGAGGTAGGTGCCCGCCGACAGCAGGCGGGTGGCCTTGGTCCGCGCGTACTCGCGGGGGATCGGCGGCGCCTGTGGCGGGCCGGGAAGGCGTGGGTGAAGTGTCTGTGTGGTCACGGTGGTTCAGCGCTCCGCTCGTGCGGGCGTACCCGGGCCGGGTACGCCCGGGTGGTCAGCTGGTCGGGGTTGCCGTGCCGCCGGTGATCTCACCGTCGCGGACGGTATAGGTGGCGTCGTAGGAGCGCGATGTGCCGTCCGTCTCCAGGGCGTCGAGGACCAGCCGTACGACGGCCCCCTGCACCGAGACGACGTTGATGGTGTCCCGCTGGGTGGTGGCGAAGCCCGAGGCGAACGAGGCGTAGTCGGTGTGCAGGTTCTTGCCGCCCAGATCCCAGGCGGTCTGGTAGTCACGGTTGTTGATCGCCGCGAAGTAGGCGGTGACGACCGCCTCCGGTCCCGCGGTCGCGGTCGAAGTCGAAGTCGGAGTCTCGGTGCCGGTCGCGGTGGCGTGGTCCGGCGAGGTGCCGAAGAGGTCCCCGATGTCCCCGGGCTCTGTCGTCCCGGATGTGGTGGCCGTATCGGAAGTGCCGTAGGTGTCCGGCGCGACGGGGTCGGTGTACGGCGTCGCCGGCGAAGCCTCCGGCTGGGACTGCGATCCGGTCCCGAGACCGGTGAACGGCCCGGGGTCACCGGTCGAGCCGGAGCCGTCCTGCGTCGAGCCGTCGACCAGGCCCAGAAGCAGGATGAGCAGCAGGGGCACGCCGATGACGGTGAGCCCCCAGGTACGGGCGGACCCGGCGGGCGGTATGAGTCCCCCGTCGCGGTACGGCGACGGGGGGCCCGGTACGGCGGCGTACAGCGGGTCGGGTCGTGCGGTGGGCGGCGGCAGTCCGGGGTTGTCCATGGGGTACTCCAACGGTCACGACAGTGCACCGATTCGCTCACCCCGACTGCTTGCACGGCCGGCTGCACCCGCTGTGATCCGTCTGCCGCCGTGTCACCCGACGAGTCGGCGGGTCGGCAGGTCGGCAGGTCGGCAGGAAGGAGCGCGCGGAAAGGCTGGTTGACACCTCTGATGCCACCAGCCCCGCCGCTTCCGTGGCCAGAACCGATTCGCTTCCGATCCACTTCCGGACCGTGCGGTGACGGGAGGCGACACGCGGCGGCGGCTCGCCGTGATCGGAGTCCTGCTGGGGGCGGTCACCTCGTTCTTCGCCACAAGCGTGGCGGAGCGTGCCACATTTCGACAGACCCTGGCCACCCGGTGGGCTGAGCGCAAACTCGACACCTATATCGAGTACATCGCCTGCGTCAAAGAAGCGGTCCGGGCTGCCCGACAGGCGCTCGAAGCACACGAGCACGACGAGGACGGTTCCGAACCTCTGTCAACCCCTACAACTTCGGCAGCCGTTACTCGAAGGACAGCGATGGCCGACAGCGGCTACACGTACATAGGCACACCGTGATGGACGCACCGGACGACGTCGACGTCACCACCGGCCGAACACATGACGATGCACGAGGTCGCGGAGGCGGCCGGCGTGGGAAAGGGCACCCTCTTTCGAGCACCGGCGAGGGACCGGCTGGCGGCGTTCGGCCGTGTGCTGGTCGAGCGCATCGCCGACGATGCGGACCTGGGCGTCCTGCACAAACAGTGCGGGTTTCCCCGGACAACGTCCGGCGGCGACGTGCTGCAGGTAGTCGATGCGCGTAGTCATCGGTGCAGTCATCGGTGCGGGCCGGGGGACGTCCGAACAGGAGGAGGGCCGCCGCGCAGCAACGCGGCGGCCCTCCTCCTGTTTCTGCTGACGGTCGCCTTCCACGCCGTCGGTGTGTCAGCGGATGATGATCACCACGGGGGTGTTGCCGTACCCGTACCCGCCTATGGGGTAGTACCCGACGTTCCCGAACCCGTTGTTGAACCCGTTGTTGAACCCATTGTTGAACCCGTTGTTGAACCCAAACCCGTACCCGCAGTACGGGCTGAAGCCTCCGTTGAAGCCTCCCCGGCACCCGCCGTTCGCCAGGCTGCTGGGTGACAGCGACGCGACGCCGTTGGTGGTGGCCGAGGCCGGGCTGGCGGCCGCGCCCACTCCCACGACGACACCGCCTGTGAGGAGGGCGGCGGCCAGGGCTTGCATGACCGGTTTCCTGCGCATATTTCGGTCTCCTTTGGCCCGAGATGTCTCTACCCCTCCCGTTTTCTCCCCTCACACCAGGTAACACCTGATCGGCGGAACGTACCACCCGAGCGCCCCACGGCCCGTGGTTCCGGGCCTGGACGGAGTCGCGGTGGAAAGCTCCTGCTCTCGTGTCCGGAGCTTGCCGTCGGCGGTGCTGCTCACCCCCCGGCTCACCCCCCGACTCACTCCCTGCTCGCTCCTGCTCACCCCCCCGCTCGGGCCCTGTGTGAGGCGCTGAGCGGTTCCTTTGCCGCGGGTCCAGTACCTGCCGTTCGCCGGGGTGGCGTGCTCGGTCACGATCATCGGCAGGCCGGCCTTGGCCGCCCGGCGCAGCGCACTCTCCAGTGCCCGGGGGAGAGAAAACTCGTACCCCATCCGGGTGAGTTCGGCGTCCCGCGGATGAGGCTGGACGCCGTCGGCGGTGATCACGGCCCGGGTGCAGGTCTGGACGCCGAGGATGCCGTCACTGTCCATTGCCTGCAGGAGCACGTCGGCCAACCACAGAAGCCGAGCTCTTGCTCACGCCCTGCTCATGCCCTGCGCCAGGCGCTGAGCAGTTCGGTACGGGCACCCATACCAGCGGCTCGCCCTCGGCGGTCGTTGTCGGTCGCGCCTCGACGAGGGAGACCACGGACGCCCTGCCCGGCCTGGGAAACTCCAGCACCTGCGTCGCCGGCCTCTTCTTACTCCCGTGGGCCACGATGCTTTCGACGCTTTCGACCACGCTCTGCTGACTTTCGGGCACCAGCTCCCCTACGTATCGGCCCACACACTGTTCCGCCGGCCTGCCGAGTGCCGTGGCCATCTCGGCTTTCAGGGAGCGGATGATGCCGTCCGGGTACAGCAGAGCCGACGGTTCAGTCCGTCGAAGGAGTTCGTCCGAGACGTCCACCTGCCGCTCCCTCGCGATCGTCGAGCGATCACCCTTATGGCTCAATAATCGCATTCCAGCCACTTCGGCGCGCGGACAGCGATTGGCGGCCACGGCTGATGAAACCTCTCTGACCTGCTCTTTCCGCACCGACCGATCGGCACCGGGCGCATTCAGCAGCTGGGTCGACGAAGCGGCTTTGAGCGGGAGCTGCTTCGGCACGAGTGATCACGGCCTCGTAAGCGGTCGGAAGGCGGGCTACTGCCCGATGCCAACCGAGACGGAAACCGAGACGGACAACGTCGAAGGGCCCCACCGCGAACGATGCTGTTGGCAAATCCGCCGCGGGGACCACTCTCCCCGGAAGCCGTGAGCACTAGACCGATCTAGTGCTCACGGCTTCCGGCACACATGCCGCGGAGCCGACGTGGCCGACCGGGTTGGCCAACAGCACCGCGAACGGTGGGGCCCTTCGACATCGTGCCCGGTGAGGCACTGGCGGAGGATACGAGATTCGAACTCGTGAGGGGTTGCCCCCAACACGCTTTCCACATGTTCGTCTGGGGGTACGGGGATGTGCGGGAGCGTTCTGACCTGCGATGCAGCCGACTCGGGTGGGGCTTCTGAACGATGTCGTACGGCGGTGAACGCAACCAGAACTGCAACCACTGCTGACCTACTTGCCGTGTTCCGGGCCATACCACTGGGGGGCTTGCCCGGTCACTGCGGCGATGCACTCGAAGTCGTGATCGCGATGGAGCAGGGTGAGCCCCTGCAGCTCAGCGGTCGCGGCGACGACCAGGTCGACCGCTCCGGCACTTCGGTGTTTCCCCTGCTTGGTGAGGGCTTCCTGGACCTGCCAGGCGCGGTCGTAGGCGCGGTCATCGACGGGAACCCAGCCGAAGATCAGCCGCATGTCCTCGATGCCGCGCGCCCGGTCGGCAACTGACCGTGCGCTGTAGAAGAACTCGAGCTCGGTGATCGGGCAGGTCGCGATGAGTCCAGCCGCGGCGGCCTGGTCCCAGCCGTACTGCTCCGCTTCCCCGCGCATGAACCGCGCGACCGCGCTGGTGTCGATCAGGAACTGGGCCGCGTTCACCTGCGGTAGTTCTCCTTGTTCTCGAACAGTTCCAGATCAAATGCGCCGTCGCCCGCCGCGGCCCGCAGCCGGGCGAGAGCCAGGGCGCGACGCCGACTCTCCAACACCTCGCGAAGAGCGGTGTTGACGGTCTCCTTCTTGGTGTTCGTCCCGAGGGCTTTCGCCACGTCCGCGACCAGGTCGTCGTCCAGGTCGATAACCGTCCGACTCATACACGCCTCCTGATATCAAATGTGGGGTCAAGTATATCTCGCGAGGTGCCTGGTGGGGTGCCATCAGGCACCTCGGCCTGGCCGGCATCACGCCGTGGATGCGGGAGAGAGTGAAGGCGCGCTCCGTATCGTGCAGGTGACACGAGGCATCAAGGTAGGGCGGATCGAGTTCCAGGTCCCTGAGGGTGCGTACGGTTCGGTTGCCCGAGGTGGTGATGTACTCGACCGTGACGGCCGCACCGGTGGTCCGCCGCTGCCGCTGCGGCGTCCTCACATCGAACGCAAGACCAAGGCCGAGGTGACCAAGGCCGTCCGCGAGATGGAGCGGGCCCGGGACGACAAGAAGCTTCGGAAAGCGGGCAAGGGCTGGACGGTCCAGAGCTGGCTTGAGCACTGGGTCGAGAACATCGCCAAGCCGTACGTCTCCGAGAACACGTACGACGGCTACGAGGTGGACGTCCGCGTTCACCTCGTCGCTGGCCTGGGCGCCCACAAGCTCGACCGTCTGGAGCCGGAGCACCTCGAACGCTTCTACCGGAAGATGCAGGCGTCCGGGAGCTCGGCCGGCACTGCCCACCACGCCCACCGGACCATCCGGGTCGCCCTCGGTGAGGCCGTCCGACGCGGGCACGTCGCCACCAACGCGGCCGAGATCGCCGAGGCTCCCCGCCTCGAAGAAGAGGACATCGAGCCTTACACGATCGAAGAGGTGCAGAGCCTCCTCGTCGAAGCGGCCAAGCTCCGCAACAGCGCGCGCTGGGTCGTCGCCCTGGCGCTCGGTCTCCGACAGAGGGAGGCGCTCGGCCTGCACTGGGAAGACGTCGACCTCACCTCCGGGTACGTCCGCATCCGCAAGAACCGGCCGCGCCCCAAGTACGCGCACGGCTGCGGTGCCAACCCGTGCGGCCGGAAGGCGGGCTATTGCCCCAAGCGGGAGCAGACCCGTCGCGAGCACAAGTCGACCGAGTCCCGGGCCGGGCGCCGCACCATCGGTCTACCCGATCCGCTGATCAAGATTCTCCGCCAGCACCAGGAAGCCCAGGAGCAGGAGCGGATCGCAGCCGGTGCCGACTGGGCAGGCAAGGGGTACGTCTTCGCCTCGCCGATCGGCGGACCGCTGAGCCCCAACACCGACTTCCACGTCTGGAAGCGGCTCCTCCGGGACGCGGGCGTCCGGAACGGCCGTCTCCATGACGTGGCCACACTGCCGCGACCGTCCTGCTGATCCTCGGCGTCCCGGACGTCGTGATCGACTCGATCATGGGTTGGGAGCCCGGGGGAGCGGCCCGGATGCGCGCCCGCTACATGCACGTGACCGGGACCATGCTCCGCAAGGTCGCGCACCAGGTCGGCGACGCGCTCTGGGGCAACGTCTGACGCCCCCGGCGGTGTCGGCTCAGCTGGTCGCGAGGATCAGGCTCAGGGCCAGCAGGGCAAGTCCTGCCACGGCTATGACGCTGCCCAGGATCTTGAAGAATCCGGGGCCGAGGCTCTCGGTGTCCGCGAGGCTCAGATTGCCTGTGCGCTGGCCCTTCAGCTCCAGGGCGGCCCGTCTTCGCGCCAGCGTTGCGTCAACGGCACCGCGCAGGTTGAAGACCAACCTTCCTCCGATGTAGACGGCTGCGGCCCCGAGGGCTGCGACGAAGATCAGGACCCCTGTCGGGTCGGAGGAGGCTGCGGCCGATGTCGTGGCGATCATGAGCATGACGCGCAGCATCGCAGGCGGCTGAACCGGATGTCACCGGAATTGTGAACTGAGACGGAAACAGAGACGGACAACGTCGAAGGGCCCCACTGCGAACGGTGGGGCCCTTCGAGTCGTGCCCGGTGAGGCACTGGCGGAGGATACGAGATTCGAACTCGTGAGGGGTTGCCCCCAACACGCTTTCCAACTGTGCGCGTGGCAGTTCAGGGGCGTCCGCAGGGGTTCGCGGGGCAGTTCAGACGGGGTGCGCGTACGTCGGTGGACAGTGGCGTACGTAGGCGAACTGGACAACGACTAGGACAACGAGATCAGGTTCGTGGGACAACACCGACGAACTCAGCCCCCTTGTGGTTGCTGATGATGAAGTCGAAACCGTGGCCTGCTGCGCAGGTCAGTTCCACACTGACGAATCCGCCTCTGGTCCCGAGGGGACTGCCGTGACTGTCCCGGTCAGGATGGACCGTGACCGCCTCGTGGTCGGGACCATCTCCCTGCTCCACCTCTGCGATGCCGCACGCGGGGCACTTGACTTGCCATTGCATGCTCCACGGTCCGCTCTCGCGCGGCACTGGAACGAGGATTCCTTCGTGACTCTGAGGCACGCTTCCCTCCAGACAGGTTGGTCCCATCCATGACAGCCGACGGGCGGCCGGCATGCAGGACTTTCATCTGATCTGTAGGCGGGCGCACTCGTCGGCGGCCCACGCGGAAACCTCCTCAAGCGCGAGGTGAGCTGTGCAAGGTACACGCCATCAGTACGCCGCTGTGCGTTGCCGTACGCCGGTGTTGATGTCATCGGTTGATGTCGCCACCCCCGCGGGCGGCGGCACCCTCGACAGCCAACCGTGCGACTCCGCCGAGTCATTCCTGCCTTGGCTGTCAGTGCGCCCCTGTAGGCTGGCTTATTGATTCGAGCCCTCATCCGAGGGCCGGATTCCCTAAGCCTGGAGGCAGGATGATCGAATCTGTAGCAGCAGAGACCCATGCGGGATACGAGGCTCGGGTCACGAGCCTCGGCCTCCGCGGGGACGTGCTGCGTCAAGCGCTTGGAGCGAGTAACACAGAACGCGGACTGTGCTCGAAGGACCACGCAGCCAAGATCGCCCCCGGCATCTACGCGTACAACGGGCTCGTTACAAGCCTGAGCCGCCAACTGGACGGCGAGGACGATTGGCGTCGCGTCAACCTGGCTGGCGTCCTTCCCGTCATGCTCAACTCCCGCACGCGGGTGGCCCTGGGGGTAGCGAGTGGCAGTCCGCTGACTGGCCAGAGGTCTGGGAGGCTGCAACCCAGCTCGCGCTACCCCAAGGGCGAGCTCACCAAGAAGCTGGTAGAGCGCAATGTGCCACTTGGGCAGATCGCCCTTCTCGGTCGCTCAGTCTTCCAGGCAGTGGAAGAGACAGACGAGCTGGCCGGTTACAACCTCTGGCTCATGTTGGTCTATTTTGATCAAAAGAAGAAGGAGATCCGACACGAAGTCTCGCTGCCCGAGCGCCTGAACGCCAAGGGGTACGTGAAGGACTGGTATGACCGCATCCTCCCACCCACTCCGTATTCAGTCGACGGTGACGAGTTCGACTCCATCGACAACGACCCCAACGACGGGTTCGGTCCGCCCAGTGAAGTTCCGGTCGAGAGGCGGAAGCCCTGACGATCTAGAAGGAAAGGAATCCAAATGTTCACGCCATCCCGGTTGACACTAGCTCGCAAGCGTCGCGGCATGACACTTGTCGAGCTTGGAAATCAGGTTGGCGTGAGCAGCCAAAGCATCTCGAACTACGAACACGATCGCCAGCAACCGTCGCCGCACACCCTAGAGAGAATCGCAGAAGTTCTAGGTTTTCCACTCTCATTCTTTGCAGCGCCCGAGATCGATGAGATCGATCCAGCATCTGTAAGTTTTCGCGCCCGAAGTAAGCTATCGGCATACATTCGCGATGCGGCATTGTCGGAATCACGTCTAGCCGTGGAATTTAGCCACTGGATGGACGATCTATTTACCCTTCCAGCTCCGCACATCCCGACCCCAGGAAGGAAAATGACTCCGGAGCTGAACGTTGAATACCTTCGATCCGCTTGGAGCATGGGAGAAAGTGAGTCCATCAGGAACACGATTCACCTGGTCGAAGCCCATGGAGTTCGCGTCTTTTCACTTGCGCCGGAATATAAAGAAGTCGATGCATTCTCGTTCTGGCGCGACGGGAGACCATACATTTTCCTTAATACACTGAAGTCAGCAGCTCGTAGCCGTTTCGACGTTGCCCACGAGCTCGGACATCTCATGATGCACTGCGACGATGAGGCCGGAGTGAGGACGCGAGCGGCCGAAAAGGAAGCGGACGAATTCGCGTCTACGTTGCTGATGCCTCGACGCAGCATTGCGGCCCGAGTTCCAGAAAGCCCAACTACAGATCAAATCATTAGATCAAGGAAACACTGGAACGTATCAGCCCTGGCATTGACGTACCGCCTACACGCTCTAGGCAGGATCACAGAGTGGCAGTATCGTCAATCCGTCATTGAATTGGGGCGGCTAGGGTTCAGGACAGGAGAACCCGGAGATGCCTCCCGCGAGTCATCAATGCTTCTACAAAAGGTGTTCAGCGCACTTTGGGCAGACGGCATCAGGCCGCGGCAGATCGCAGACCAACTCAACACCTCCATCACAGAGTTGAACAGTTGGGTTTTCGGCCTTATGGCGTCACCAACACCCGAACAGGAAATTCATCCTTCAAACCGACCAGCCCAACTGAGGCTAGTTTGACGGGCGACCCCTCGCGTAGCGTCGCAGTGTGCTCGCACTTTTCGACCTGGACAACACTCTGATCGACCGCAGTGTGGGCCTTGAGGATTGGGCCCGCAGTTTCATGCGTTCGCGCCGGTTGCCCCACGAGGCGGAGTCGGTCATCTGTGATCGACTCCGGGAGCGGGCCTACCCGGCGGACTTCGTACACCTTCGGGAGGCGCTCGGTCTTAGCGACGATCCGGGCGACCTTTGGCACGAGTACGCCGATGGCGTCGCCCGTTCGGTGCGCTGCTTCCCTGGGGTTCGGGAAGGGCTCGCCGCCCTGCGGGGTGCAGGGTGGGCCCTCGGAATTGCGACGAACGGCGCGGTCGACATCCAGAGCGCCAAGCTCTACGCGACTGGGCTCGCCCCGCTCTTCGACGGTATTTGTATCTCGGAGGAGGTAGGGGCCCGAAAGCCGGAGCGCCGCCACTTCGAGGCTGCGGCTGCGGAGTGTGGTGCCCTGCTGAGCGCCGGAGGATGGATGGTGGGTGACAACCCCGACACGGACATGGGAGGGGCAAGGGCAGCGGGATTGCGGACGGTCTGGGTGGCCGGTGGCCGTGAATGGGCCGATGGCCCCCGCGAGCCCGATGCCGTGGTGCAGCGTGCCGCGGAGGCCATTGATGTACTGCGAGAGCTGACGGTCTAGGTCGGGTCGCAATGCGGGTTTCTGTGCAGCTCATCTATTACGAGCGCGAGATCCGGCGAGGTGTCCTTGAGTCCCGTCCACCGCCCCATCACGGCGGCTGCGGCGTCAGCCAGATCAGTGGGAAGACCGGCCTCTTCGAGGGCGTGCGCCGCTTCCGTCATCTCCGGGCCCCAGCGCCATGACCGAGCGGCGAATTTCGGGAAGTACGCGGTCTCTGCCAGGTAGCTGGTCGTACGTCCTTGGGCGATGTCGACTAGCTCCGCCTCCACCCCGTGGTCACTGGCAAGGGCGTAGGCAACGGCGGCCAGAGCGCGGCTGGCCTTCTGGTAGCTGCTGTATGACAGCTTGAGAGCGGACGCCTGCCCGATCCCGCCCGGCAAGGGACGTGCCTGCACGGTGCTCCCGGCGAAGAGCTGGGCAACCGCCGACAGGGCCTCGACCGGTCCAGAGAGGTAGAGGCGAGGGCTCTTCGAGTCCGACGGCGGAGACCCGATCACGGAGCCGTCCACCACAGTCGACCCGGAGCGCTGCAAGATGGCGCTGATGTTGGCCATCGTCGCGGGGGAGACGGCGTTTCCATCGACGTAGATACGAGCGTACGAGCACGCCGCGACAGCCCGCGCCACGTCTTCAGCGGCGGCCGGCGGGCACAGGCTCAGGATGATGTCGGCCCGCTCGGTCATCTCGCTCAGCCCTCGTACCGGCGTGAGCCCGTGTCGCTCGGACCGTTCCTTGGTGCTCGCACTGCGTCCGACCGGGCACCACAGAACCTCAGCACCGGAGCGCCGTGCCTGGGCGGCGACGGCTGCTCCCATGCTGCCGGGGTGCAGGACGCCGAGTGTGGTCATCCGACAAGATCCCGGATGTCCCGGATCTCGGCTGAGGCGGTGGCCGCGAGGGCGTCGATGATGGCGTTGGCCGACTCGGTTGGGCTTAGGTGGTCGGTCCGGAGGATGAGGGTCCACGGTTCGGCTTCGTGTGCCAACAGGTCCTCGCGGGTCTCGTGCCAGACCTTGACCCGTGCCTCTACGTCCTTGTCTCTGCGGCCGACGGAACGCGACTCTGTGACGTCCAGGGGGCACCACAGGAGTACCCGAATCCAGTGCAAGGGGAAGGCGGCCACGGCACCGGCACCGACGACTTGCCCCATGTGCAGAACGGGAATGCGGCCGTCGTCGACCAGGGCCGCGACGCCCTGCCGATCGATGGCGTACTCGGCGTCATAGCGGGCGTTGCGATAGAGGAGTTCTCCCGCACGCGCCAGTTCGTCGATGCGGTCGACGGTCGTGAGCCGATAGCCCGTCGTACGCCCTGGACCGGCCTTGAGTCGCTCAAAGAGCGCGAATTCCGTTCGAAGCCGCGCGAGTTCACTGGTGATGGTGTCCTTGCCGGAGCCGGGGGGTCCGTACAGGATCACACCCGACGACGTCACAGCCCACCGCCACTCAACACATCGCGCGCTTCGTCGACCAGGGCGACGGCCGCGCCAAGGCGGTTGTCGACTACGAAGTGCGGGCCCTGGGGACGCAACTCCAGATTGAGCGACGACAGGTACTCGTCCCATGCCTCCATCTTCCAGGCGTCACGGGCGGCGCCACGGAACTCGATGTACTCGCGCATAGATTCTGGGTCGCATTCGACCCATATCGTTGCGACAGAAACACGCTTCGAGCGGCAGCGATTCTGAAATCGCTGCATCCAGTCGGCTTGCGAAAACTCCGAGACGAATGGGGCATCAAGGATGGTAGAAATCCCGCAGTCCACATTATCCCAAGCCGCCTCCATGAGGCAGCGGTATTCGAGTGGGCGGACTTTTTCGCGATAGAGGTCGGAACTCCGGTCGTGTGCTTCGCCGCCGAGCGCAATCAAGAGTTGGTCAACCAGCGGGCGCGTCAAGGAGTCCTTGTCGAGGATTGGCCACCCGGTCAGGCTCCCAAGGAATTTGGCGAACTCAGACTTCCCGGAACCAGCGAACCCGCCAACCAGCACGACCGTGGGGCCATCGGTGACGCCGCTCGTCCGGCGCCGCCATGCGTCGACCACACGGTTTCGGAGTGCCTCGCTGTCGACGTCGTCCGTGCCTGATCGAATGCTGCTGAGTGCCTGCCGTACGGCTTGTGGCTGTTCGTCCTGCGTTTGTGCTCGTGGGGCGGGAAGCTGTGCTGCGGCGGACTCCACGGGGGCATCCTCTCCGGGCAGGGCTCGACGGAAGCCAAGTTGCGCTTCATTGCGTCGATAAAGTCGGCAATAGGCCCGCCGATAATGGGGACCAGGGTAAACCGAACCTTTCTCGTGGCCCCAGATGGTTTGGAAGTTCGCGGCAATATTGAAGCCGTGGCGCTCTGCGATTTCGCGGAGCTTTTCCCCCGTGTCTTCCAGGGTGAGCCCGATCTGTTCGCGGTGCTTGCGAAGAAGTTCGGGGTTCCAATCCGGGTGCTGCCGAGCCATCTGCCCCTCCTAGATAACTACTCGGAGCCGCGAGTGTAGCGGTCCGAGTAGGCCCATGGAACGTTGTGATAGAGCGTGTATAAGCGGATGTGTAAAAGTGTCGGGATTTTCTCAGGTAGTGGTACGTGATACCGATATTCGCGCTGCGGCTGTGAACTAGGGCACACACCGAAACGAGGAGGTGCACATGCCCCGCGCTGCGACCGCTCAGGCCCCACCCCGGCTTTGTCGAAGCTCAGCTTCCTTCGAGCGTCGCGACGCGCCGGCGCAGCTCCCCGACCTCGGTGCGCAGTTTCTCGACTTCCTCGCGCAGTTCCGTCACGGTCCCGACCGGATCGGCGAGCTGTGCAGTCCGTGCGGCGTCCGGAGTCAGGAAGGCCCCCTTGCCCTGATGGCTCACGGCGAGGCCGTCTGTCGTCAGTTGACGGATGGCGGCGCGGGCGACGGTCACTGTGACGTCGTAGTGCTTCTGGATCTGTGCCAGCGAGGGAAGCTGTCCGGTCTCGGCGAACTCGTCATCCCCGATCCGTCGCCGCAGGTCATCGGCCACCTGCTGGTAGGCGAACTTGCCGGTCCACTCGACCATCTGCACCCCAAGTCTCGTCTCGGTCTCTGCCTCATAGTGCCTGTGCCTCAGAGATAGAACCAGCGGCCCACGCTGCATGTTCCGCGAGAGGACTTGACTGGCTCTGCCTCACAGTGCACTCTGAGGCAGAGTTGAGAAAGCGGCTCCCCCCGAAAGGGGCGGGGCGCTTGAAAACCCCGCTTGACCTGCACGAACAGCGACCGGATGTACGGCCCGGAGCGAGCGCTGCGAAGAACTCAACAGAGTGCCGACCCAGCCACCTGAACACGGGTGGTCGATGGGTGCGGGTCATCATCCCGACCGCCCATGTCGGGCCGGATGACCTGCCCGGATCCACCCCACGGGGTGGTGACTGGCATTGCCAGATCTGAAGTCCGCAGCACCTTCGCGAGGGTCAGACCCTCGCCTCCATCGGTTCAGCGGCCGAACGCTGCTGAACCACAGCAACGCCCGACCGCTGCACATCCGGCACGCACAGAGGAGAAGCACATGAGCGACAGCAAGAGCGGCGCCGTCTTCAACTTCGGCGACGGCAACATCACGTTCGGTGGCTCTGTGGTCCTGGGGGACCAGGTGGCCGTGTCTGGCGGCATCGTCCACGGCGACGTGGTCATGGGCGCCGGCGCCAGCACCGAGGACACCGACGACGAGTAGAGCGCTCGGTGCGGCGGCACTCCCGGACAAGGACAGCCCGCCGCTTCCGGTCTCCATCCCGACACAGTCAAGGAGTGGAAGCGCAGTGAACCAGAACGACATCGAGGACCTCGCCCGCCGCGTCGAGTCGGCCGCAATGGAGTTCGCTCCGAGTCACCGCCCGACGCCCCGGCAGGTGGCCGACGCCGCCTCGATCCTCCGCGACATGATCCGGGCGGCCGAGCTGCACGGCGTGAAGTTCGCGCACTTCGACGGCATCGGGGACTTCCCGCGCATGGCCATTCAGCTCGTCCAGCACCGCGACGAGAGCCGGTGACCGCCGTGGATGCTGCCGCCTTCGCCGCCGTGTTCGTCGCCCTGTACGTCGCCCACAGCGTGGGCGACCACTGGGTACAGACCTCCCACCAGTCCATGCACAAGGGCCACCCCGGCTGGGTCGGCCGGCTTGCGGACGCCCGGCACGTGGCCACCCTGACCGCCACCAAGGTGACGGTTCTGCTGCCGGTCGTCTGGCTGCTGGACCTGCGTCTGTCGGTGCTCGGCATCGTCGCCGGACTCACGGTCGACGCCGTCACGCACTGGTGGGCCGACCGGCGCACCACGCTCGCGTGGCTGGCCAAGGTGACCGGCAAGGGCGAGTTCTACCGGCTCGGTGCACCGCGCGCCGGCCACGACGACAACCCGCACATCGGTACCGGCGCCTACGCGCTTGACCAGTCCTTCCACCACCTGTGGCTGCTGGTCGCCGCTCTCCTCATCGCCACCGTCTGACCCCCGTATTTCGCGGGGCGGTCGCACTCCCGGACAAGGACAGCCGACCGCCCCGCGCCAATCCCGACGTACCTGAAATGGAGAGATCCACCATGCGTATGCGCACTTTCGTCGCCGGTCACGAAGCGCACGGCGACCTTGAGTTCGCGGAACTGGCGCTCGGTCTCGACGTCGACCTGTTCCGGGGACCGCTGGAGTCCGAGACGGACGACGAGCGCGCCGCCCGTGAGGACGCGGCCCGTGACATCCTCGCCGACCTGCGGCAGGAGGCGGAGGCCGGTGACGAGATCGCCGGCTGGGACGTCCTGTACGCCGACGCGCTCACCCGCACCGTGCCGTTCCTGCGTGCCGCTCGCGGCCACCGGATGGGAACGGGGGAAGCGGCATGACTGAGCTGATAGTCACCGCCGCCGCGAGCGCGCCGTTACTGGCCGGCTGGTCGGTTCACGCGCTGCGGCTGACGCGCCGGATCGAGGCCGCTCGCCGCGACCCGCTGACCGGGCTCTGGACGCGGGACGCGTTCGAGGACCGCGCCCGCAAGAGCCTGTCGAAGGGACAGCAGCGGGCCGTTCTCGTGCTGGACCTGAACTGGTTCAAGGAGATCAACGACACCCACGGCCATGCGGCCGGTGACGCGGTGATCCGCGCGACCGGCAGGCGGCTGGGGGCGTGGGCGGCCGGACACCACGGGGTGGCCGGACGGCTGGGCGGGGATGAGTTCGCCGCCGTCACCGACGTGTCCGGCGACGCCGGCACCGTCACCGGCAACCTGAGCGCCAAGGTGCTGGACCTGATCCGCAGCCTTGAGCGGCCGGTGCCGTTCGAGAGCCGGGACATCGACGTGTACGTCTCGGTCGGGGTGGCCCGCTACTGGCGTGGGAGCGCTGACCTGTCCGCACTGCCTACCGTCCACGGCCGCCGCTACGGCCGGCCGGGCACCGCCGGCAAGGAGATGGCGTGATGACCGCACACAAGCCACTGACGAAGGTTCAGATCAGTGTGCTGACGGCTGCGTTCGTGCCGATGCTGGCCACGGGCGTGGTCGGCGGTATCGGCACCTACAGCAACATCGGGCACGCCTACGGCAAGGGGACCGCGCTCGGTGCGCTCGCCGCCGGCGAGGGCGCAACTGCCGTTCTCGCCCTGGTGCTGCTCGGGCTGACCATGCTGGGACAGTCCTCCCCGCGCGTCGTCCGCGTGGGGCTGTGGGCTCTGCCGGCTGCCGCTGCCGTCATGGGCGCGATGGCCGCGCCGGACCCGGGGCGGACCGTCATCTTCGCCCTGACCCCGATGGGCATGTCGGTGTCGGCGGAGGGCATGGCGTTCCTCGCCCGGCGGATCGTCGTCCACACCGACGGCCGGGATGCGGAGAACGAACGGCGCACTGCGGACATCGTTCAGGCCCTCGCCTACCACCGGGCGCGTGCTGCTCAGCATCCGACCGCCCGGGTCAGGAAGCGGTCCGATCGGGTGTCGTGGCGTCTGGCCCGCAAGGTCGGGGTCGGGGACGTGGCGCTCGGATCGAGGCTGCTGGACGTCCAGCGCGACCGGATCACCGCCGGTGCGGATGCCGCGCTCGCCTCGATGTTCGGCGGCACCGACCCCGCGTCCGGCCCGGGCGCGAATGCGGAGGAATCTGCCGAGATCACAAGGAATCGGTCTACGGCTGACCTGCCGGAATCGACCCCGGCGCCGTCCGTGGTCCTGACTCGATTCCCGGTGCCCGATCCGGTGGCGGTCGACCTGGGCAAGTCGACTCTGCCGCTCAAGCCCGTACGCGCGATCCCGGCGCCGATCGTGGCACCGGTCGTATGGACGGTCCCGGCGGTGTCGAGCCGGCCGCGCCGAGCGACGGGTCGGGTTCCGCAGGTCGCCCGATCGAGTCGACCGAAGCGGACGCCGGATCAACTGCTCACCGAAGCACGGTCGGTCACGGCCGGGTGGGCGGATGCGCAGATCACCGCTGAGGGGATCCGCCGCGAGGTCCACACCTCGCCGGCGAACGCGCGGATGCTGCGGGACACGATCCTCGCTGAACGTGACGCCGTCGGCGGCACGGCCCTGTGAAGCGGCTGACCCTCGCCGACTGCTTCGACCCCACCGGTGAGCGCTTCGGCATCCCCACCTATCCGTGGCGCCACGCCCCGGACGACGGCTTGGCCACCCGCCGCCAACTCCGCAGTCAGGGGCTACGGCCGGGTGGTCAGGACATCGCGGCCCAACTCTTCCGGCCGCGTCGTCGGCGCGAGCCGCTGACCGCCTACCTGTACCGCGTCGACCTCGCCCTGCCGGTACGGCCGATGACGCCGGGCATGTGGCGCGTACACGAAGCCATGATGCGCGCCCGCCGCACCTGCCCCGAGTGCCGACGCGATGCCGGATACGTCATCCCTCCGACGCTCGGCATGTGCGTGACCTGCGCCTATCCCGAAGAACAGCGCGCTGCCTGAACCACCCGATCCCGGGTCCGGCCGCCCACCTTCCACAGCAAGTCGGCCGGACCCTTGTCGACTCCCGAAGGAGTACGTACATCGTGACGGAAACAACCACGTTCACCCCGCCTCCGGACCAGCCGGAAGGCGACGAAGCGCAGACGGCCGCCGTGCTGCCGTTCCCGCTGAAGAAGAAGACTCCCGAGTCCGCCGCCCCCGGCGAGGCCAAGCCGGGGGAGTGGGAGGCCGAACTCCCCGATACCGACGACCCGGAGGCCGACGGACTGGCCGAGGGTGCCCCGGTCGACCCGCCGCGCGAGGTCTACCCGCCCTCGGTGGCTGAGTGGATGGAGGCCAAGGACAAGGCCCGCATGGCTGTCCTGCCGGACTGGGTCAAGCTCCCCGACCAGCGAAAGGCCGTCCGCAAGTGGGCCGTGCGCCACTACTCCACCGTGGTCGGCTACCACGCGGTTCGTCTGCCGTGCATCTACACGCCCAAGGTGCTGTGGTACTCGCCGCGCGGGGCGTGGCGCTGGTCGGCCGCGATCGGCCGGTGGGTGTTCGACGCGGAGGGCAAGTCCCTGCGTCTCGCCGCCGTGGCCGCTGAGGATGCGGCCGAGTATCTGAAGCTGTCGCGGCAGCGCAACGACCGCGTGAGGTTGCGCGGGATCGTCGCCACGATCGCCGGGTTCGTCGGCCTCGCCGCTACCCTGACGCTGTTCGTCATGGCGCCGTCGTGGCTGCTCCTGCTGGCCGTGGCCACGCTGACCACCACGCTCGGTGTGGTCGGCGCCCCGGCGGACCGGCCGCTGATCGATCTGGCCAAGGTGACGTTCCGCAAGCGCAAGTTGTCCTCGGACATCGTCATCCGCGCTCATGAGGCGGCTGGGCTGACGACCAAGGATCAGTCGATTGCCTTCCCGCGGCCGATCGGCCGGGACGGCGACGGCTGGCGCGTTGTGGTGGATCTGCCCTACGGCAAGACGTTCGAGGACGCCCTCAAGGCCCATGCCCGGCTCGCGTCCGGCATGGACATCGCGCCGACTCAGCTCTTCCTGGACAAGGACGAGACGAGCGGCCGGCGGGTGTCGTACTGGATCGCCGACCGTGACCCGCTCGCGGTCCCGTCCGGCAAGTCCCCGCTGTTGGGGGCGACTCGGGTGGACTTCTGGAAGCCGTTCCCGTGGGGTGTGGACGAGCGGGGCAACCCGGTCATGGCCACGTTGCTGTGGCTGTCTCTGCTGGTCGGCGCCGTCCCTCGGCAGGGCAAGACGTTCTCTGCCCGCACGATCGCGCTTGCTGCCGCGCTGGACCCGTACGTGCGTCTGTACGTGTTCGACGGGAAGGCGTCGCCGGACTGGCGCAAGTTCGCGCTGGTCGCGCACCGCATCGGGTTCGGCATCGTGCCCAAGAACGGGTTCGACCCGGTGGGGCATCTGCTGACCTCGCTGCGCGAGTTGAAGGCGGACGTCGAGGACCGGTACCACCGGCTCTCGGAACTGCCGCTGCACGTCTGCCCGGAGGGCAAGCTCACCCCGGAGATCAGCCGGGACAAGAAGCTGAACATGCCCCTGACCCTGTTCGTGATCGATGAGGTGCAGGAGTACTTGCAGCACCCCGAGCACGGCAAGGAGATCCTGTCCTTGCTGGTCTACCTCGCCCGGGTCGCCCCGGCGGTCGGCGTGAGCGTGATGACGTCCACGCAGAAGCCGGACGACAAGGCGTGCCCCTCGGAGCTGCGTGACCAGCACCAAGCGCGGTTCGCGCTGCGCGTCGGCGCCTACCAGGTCTCGGACACGATCCTCGGTGCGGGCTCGTACTCCGAGGGTCTGGACGCGTCCAAGCTGCTCAAGTCCCACAAGGGTGTGGGTCTGCTCAAGGGCATGTCGGACGACGCGGGGATCGTGCGGACCTACCTTGCCGACGGCCGTGACGCCGAACGCATCCTCACCAGGGCTGCGGCGCTGCGCGAGGCCGAGGGCACGCTCACCGGCGACGCGGCCGGCGAGGCACCGGCCCCGGAGGTGTCCGCCACGATCCTGGACGACGTCGCCGCCGTGCTCGGCAAGGGCGAGGCCAAGGTGTGGTCGGAGACGATCGTGGACCGGCTTGCCGACCTGCGCCCCGACGTCTACGGGCCGTGGGCGGAACTGGAGCCCAAGCCCAAGGCGGAAGCGCTCACCGCAGCCCTCAAGCCGTTCGGCATCGGCACGGGACAGATCAGCCGGCGCATCGACGGCGAACAGGTCAACAAGCGCGGCATCAAGCGCGACGACATCGCCACCGCGATTACGGAGCGCAACAAGAAGCGGGACGCCGGATAGGTTCCGCAGCCTGCTACCGGTAGCGGCAGACGTCGCTACCGGTAGCAACCCTGCTAGCGACCCAAACCGCCCCTGATCAGGTCGCTAGCACATAGCGGCCGACCTGCGGAAACCCCTCGAACCCCCTCTGAGAGGCCCCTGATGAGCCTTGCAGTGCTCGCTACCGCCTTCCTGCTGGCAATCACACTCTGTTACGTCGTCAAGTGCTGGCTGAGCCCGTTCGGAGACTGCCGCAAGTGCGACGGCATGGGCCACGCCTTCAAGACCGACCGCAAGGGCAAGACCAAGCGCGGCAAGGACTGCCGCCGCTGCCAGGCCACCGGCAAGCGCATACGCGTCGGCCGCTGGATCTACAACCGCGCCGCGCGCACCTACCGCGCCGGCACCCGCTGACCCGCCGGGAGACGCCCGTGGTCCTCACCATCCCCCTCGTACTGCTGCTCGCCGCCGTGCTCGCGCTGCTGCTGCGCTTCCGGGCGCTCGGTGCCGGCGCGGCCGTCGCCGCCGTGCTCTTCGGCTTCTACCTCGCTGGCACCGGCGCGGCCGACACCGTCAACCAACTCGTCACCGCCGTGACCGGCGCCCTCGCCGGAACCGGCCGCTAGAGAGGAGACCAGGACGTGAACGAACCCACCGCGTACTACGACCGCCACCGCCCGGCCGGATGCGAGCCGGCGACCGTGGAAGTCCACCACCCGGCCCCGCTCGCGCCCTACGACCTTGCCTCGCCGGTGGCCATGGACGTGTACGCCGAGCGTCAGCCGGTGGTGTGGGTGCCGGACGCCTACGGCCGCATGGTCCCCATGCCCAAGCACCTTGCCCCGCCCGCCGTCGTCGCCCCCGCGCCCCGCGACCTGACCCCGCTCCCGCTCCTCGACCCCATCGCGCAGCGCCTCATGGGCGCCGGCATCGGTGGCGGCGCCCTGTCCGCCGGGGCCGGATACGGCATCGGCGAAGTCATCAATGCCGCCGCCGGCTTCAGCGGCGGGGCACTGATCTGGGTCGCCCTTGTCGTCCTCGCCTTGCGCACCCCGGCCCGCGCCATCACCGGCGGCAAGGGCAGCACGGTCAACATCCGTAAAGCCGTCATCAAGCGCAGCCACTTCCACGGCTGAACAGCCCGATAGGAGAACCGTGTTCGACATTCGCGTCATCTGCGACCCGGCCGACACTGACCGCATCGTCGCCGCGCTGGACAAGACCTTCACGACCGGCACCGTCACCGTCTGCCCCACCCGCGACGGCAAGCAGCACCGCTTCTACGTCAGGGCCGACCACCGCGCCGACCCGGGCCCGTGGCCCACCCCGGAGGCGGCGTACGTGTTCGCCCCGAGCGTCGTCCGCGAGATCGGATGGACCGTCGGCACGGCCGTCGACAGGCCGCACGGCGAGGCCTCGGGCCGTGAGTACTGGCTGCGCAAGGCCGCGTTGCTGGACCGCATCGCGCTGCGCGACGAACAGGACGGCATCACGGGCGACGCCGACGAGGTGGCCACGGAAGCGGCCCGCCGGTTCGTCGACTACGACCGCGACGGCAACGGCGGCCACCATGACGGACCGATCCGGGCGGTGCAGCCGAGGGCCGCCGCCGAACCGCGCGGCTACGTCCGCCAGGAATACGCCCACTGGGCCAAGACCAACTAGCTACGCCCGAGGGCGGCGGCACTCCCGGACAAGGACAGCCCGCCGCCCTCGGTCTCCGTATCCCGACGTAGCAGAACAGGAGACCTACAGCATGACCCAACTGCGCGCTTTCGGCGAGGGCCCCTTGGCCCCTGCCGCCCGTTCGGGGCGAGTGTCCCGGCCGCGTCTGCTGGATCTGTTCTCGTGTGCCGGTGGTGCCGCGATGGGCTACCACCGGGCCGGGTTCGGGGTGGACGGCTGTGACATCGCCGACCGCCCGAACTACCCCTTCCCCCGCCACCGCGGCGACGCCCTCACCTACCTCGCCGGTCTGATCGCGTCGGGCGAGATCCGCCGTTACGCGTTCGTCCACGCCTCTCCGCCGTGCCAGCACGGATGCGCGCTGACCGTGGGCACGAACGCCTCGCAGGGGTGGGGCGGCACGCACGTCGACCTGGTGGCGCCCACCCGTGAGCTTCTGGACCGCACCGGCTTGCCGTACGTGATCGAGCAGCCCAACGGCCGCGCGAAGATCCGTAAGGACCTGACCCTGTGCGGGGAGATGTTCGGGCTCGGAGTCATCCGGCACCGCAACTTCGAGTTGGGCGGCTGGACGACCGCACGGCCGGCGCACGTCCCGCACCGCGGGCGGGTGCGCGGGTGGCGTCACGGCCGCTTCTACGACGGCCCCTATGTCGCCGCGTACGGCGCCGGCGGGGGCAAGCCGTCCATCCCGGAACTTCAGACCGCGATGGGCATCACGTGGACCGACGTCCGCGAGGAACTCACCGAGGCCATCCCGCCCGCCTACACCGAGTTCATCGGCCGCGCCTACCTCGCTGCCATGGAGACACTGGGGGTGGCGGCATGAGCACGACGGACAACCACCTGCGGACTGCGCTGGACCTCGCGGCGGCCGGTGTGCCGCCGCTGCCCCTTCGGCGGGGCAAGGTGCCGTTCGGGAACTGCCCCCGGTGCGCGGACGGCGCTTGCGGCGGACGGCCGAACATGAAGCGGGCGGGCACCTGCCGGTGCCCCGCCCCTTGCCACGCATGGGCTGCCGCCACCACAGACACCCGGATCATCAACTCCCCCGCGTGGGCCCCGGCATGGCGCGAGGCTCAAGCGGTTGCCTACCACCCCGGCGGGGCCGGGGTGACCGTGGTGGACCTCGACAACGCGGCGGCCGTCGTATGGGCCCGCGGGAGCCTGCCCGCGACCCGGATCGTGCAGACGACGCGGGGTGAGCACTGGATCTACCGGGGCACGATGCGCTCGTCCAACGCGGTCCGGCCGGGTGTGGACGTCAAGTCGCTGATGCAGTACGCCCGGTGGCTTGGTCCCGGCACCGGCCGCATGGTCGACCTGCCGGCGGCCGTGCGCGCCCTGGTGGTGAAGGAAGAGACCACCCCCGCCCCGGGGGAGGTGGTCTCTTCTGTCCCCGAGCGCGTCACCTGGGACCGGGCGGTTGCGACCGGGTGCCGCCACACCGAGCGCTACGTCCGCACCGGCCTCGAACGCGGCCTCGCCCTCGTGCGGGACCGCAGCGAATCCGGCGCCGGGTCACAGGCGTTCGGTGTCGCCCGGTTCCTTGCCGCCCAGCACGCCCGGTGCCCGGGACCGTGCGGACTGGACGCCATCGGCGAAGAGATCGTGGCCGCTGCCGTCTCCGTCGGCGTCCCCGAGCCCTACGCCCGCCGCGCCGTCGCCAACGGCCTTGAGACGACTGTGGGGCGCGCGGCATGAACAAAGCATCCCGAACCCCCGCGAACAGCCCTCAGGGCGCCGTACAGCGCAGGCCACGGCCCGCCGTGGGCGAACCGAGGGTCGCCGCCCGTAAGGGCGTCCTTTCTGCTGTTGGTTCTGACCCGCAGACGGTCACCGTCACCGGCATCCAACCGGGTCTCCAGGTCCGGCGCGAGGGCGTACCGGTGGCGGACTGGCTGTGTGCCTGTGGGCATCACGAACGTGCCCGTGGCCGCGCTGCCGTCATCGCGCTGAGCGCCCGCGTCATCGTCGGCGTCTGCCCGCACACCACCGCGTTCGAAGGGAGGGCGGCCTCATGACTCCACAGCCTGTGGACAGTTCTGACCTGTGGGCCGGACTTCCCGCCCTCGAACAGCCGCCCGGCGAGGACGACACGGCGCCGGACGTGTGGGAGGACCCCATTCCTCTCACCGGCTGGCGCGAGCGCCCCGTCTTCCCCGCTCACGTTCTGCCCGCGTGGCTGGGGGAGTTCGTGGCGGCCGTCGCGGAAGAGACGCAGACCCCCGTGGACCTCGCCGGATCGATCGCCCTCGCCGTCCTCGCCACGGCGGCCGGGGGCCGGTCGGTCGTCCACGTACGCGGCAACTGGCGCGAGCCCACCAACCTTTACACCGTGGTGGCGCTCCCGCCCGCCAACCGCAAGTCCGCCGTCTTTTCTCTGCTGACCAACCCGTTGTATGAGGCGGAGAAGCAGCTCAAGGCGTCTATGAAGCCGGTCATCGTGGAAGCGGAAGTAACGGCGCGGCTGGCCAAGGAGGCCGCGGACAAGGCTGCCGCCAAGGCCGCGTCCGCGGACGGCGATAAGCGGGAACAGATGGTGGCTACCGCGGTTGGTCTCGCGCAGACCGCCGACACACTCATGGTCCCCGCCGAACCGGTGCTTCTCGCGGACGATTCCACCCCCGAGACGGTCACCTCGCTCATGGCTGAACAAGGCGGCCGGCTGTCTGTGATGAGCGCGGAGGGCGGCATCTTCGACATCATTGCCGGCCGCTACTCCGGTGCCCCGAACATGGAGGTGTTCCTCAAGGGCCATGCCGGGGACCGGCTGAGGGTCAACCGGCAGACCCGCCGCGAGTACATCGACGCCCCCGCCCTGACCATCGGCCTCGCCGTCCAACCCGACGTGCTCAGGGACATCGGCAAGGTGAAGGGGTTCGAGGGGCGCGGCCTGTTGGCCCGCTTCCTGTACTCCCTGCCCGTGTCCACGGTCGGCTACCGGAAAATCATTACGGACCCGGTCCCCGAGACGACGGCCGCCACCTACGCCGCGAGGGTCATCGACCTGACCTTGTCCCTCGCGGAATGGACCGACCCGGCCCTCATTCAACTCAGCCCGGAAGCCGACGCGGCCCTGATCTCCTATCAGGACCGCATCGAGACGAAGCTCAAGCCCCGCGGCGGGCATCTGAGCCACGTCTCCAACTGGGCCGGAAAGCTCGCCGGGGCGACCGCCCGCATGGCCGCGCTGCTGCACCTCGCCGAACAACTGGGGGAGGGCTACGCCCGTCCGGTCCCGGAGACCACCATGCGCGCGGCGATCGAACTGGGGGAGTACTACACCGCCCACGCCCTCGCTGCGTTTGACGTCATGGGCGCCGATCCCGTCCTCGGACGGGCCCGCAGCGTGCTGGACGCGCTGAGGGACAACGGATGGGAGGACGTCAGCCGGCGGGACGTCTTCACCGCCCTGTCCCGCTCCGAGGTCCCCACCATCACGGACCTCGAACCGGCCCTCGCCCTGCTGGAAGACCACGGATACCTGCGGTCCTACCAACCGGAGCGCACCGGCAAGCGAGGCCGACCTCCCGCGCCCCGCTTGCAGGTACACCCCAACGTGCGGGATGCCGGGCGGTAGCCCTCAATCCCGCCCGACCCCTTCCGCACAAACCGCAAAATCCGCAATAACCCCCGGCATGCCCGCTGACCTGCGGCGGGACCTCACGCCACCGCACGGCGAGGCCCCGCCGCACAATCCCGCAATATTCCGCAAAAATCCGAGCCCAGCCTCACCGGTCGGAGCCGGCCGCGGGGTGCCGCTGATTTTTGCGGAATATCGCGGATTTTTGCGGAGCACCGTCCACCACCACCCACACACCGCATCGCCGCAGGTCAGCGGCCATCCCCGCTATTTCTGCGGATTTTGCGGTTTGTGCGGCGGCATCTGCTCAGGAACTCAGCCACACAGGAGTGAGCCTTGGACGAACACGGCACCCTCACGACCCCCGCCGACGACGACCCGACACTTGTTCTTCTCACCGTCGAAGAGGCCGCCCGCCGACTCCGCATCGGCCGGACCACGTGCTTCGCGCTCATCCGCACCGGAGAGCTGGAGTCCATCGACGTCGGCCGCCTTCGTCGGGTCCCCGCAGACGCGCCCGCCGAATACGTCGCCCGCCGACGCGCGGCCCAACGCGCCGCTTGACCACGCCCGGGGCGGCGGCACTCCCGGACAGGACAGCCCGCCGCCCCGGCTCCCATCCCGACACCCAGAAACAGGAGTCTGCCCGTGGCAGAAGAACAGAAGCGCACCCGTCGGGCGAACGGCGAATCGGCCATCTACTACGGGAAGGATGAACGTTGGCACGCCCGGGTGCCGATGGGTTACAAGGACGACGGGACGCCCTACCGTCGGCACCTGACGCGCCCGACGCGCAAGGAACTGGTGGACGAGGTCCGGAAGCTGGAGAAGCAGCGCGACGAGGGTTCGGCGCAACAGCCCGGCAAGCCGTGGACGGTCGAGAAGTGGCTGTGGCACTGGGTCGAGAACATCGCCAAGCCGGTGGTCAGCGAGAACACCTACGACGGCTACGAGGTCGCGGTGCGCGTTCACCTCGTGCCCGGTGTCGGCAAGCACCGCATCGACCGCTTGGAGCCGGAACACCTGGAGAGTCTGTACCGCCGGATGCAGAAGAGCGGCAGCAAGCCCGGCACGGCTCATCAGGCTCACCGCACCATCCGAACCGCCCTCGGAGAGGCAGCACGGCGCGGCCATGCGGCGAAGAACGCCGCCGCGCTGGCGAAGCCGCCACGGATGGAAGAGGCGGAAGACGAGGTAGAGCCCTACTCGCTGGAAGAGGTGCAGAGCCTGCTGATCGAGGTCAACAAGCGCCGCAACAGCGCCCGCTGGATGCTGGCACTCGCGCTCGGTCTGCGGCAGGGCGAGACACTCGGACTGCGCTGGTCTGACGTCGACCTGGACAACGAGTACCTGAAGCTACGCCGGAACCGTCTGCGCCCCAGGTACAAGCACGGGTGCCCGGAAGCCTCGCCGTGCGGCCGAAAGGCCGGGTACTGCCCGAACCGGGAACAGGTCCGGCGCGAGACCAAGAACACCAAGTCTCGGGCGGGCCGCCGCGCGGTGCCCCTGCCGGGTCCGCTGGTCGCCATGCTTCGGTCGCATGCCGAGGTGCAGGCGCGCGAGCGCAAGACCGCTGGTGATCTGTGGGTCGAGTCGGACTACGTGTTCACCAGGGCACTGGGGGGCCCGCTGAGCCCGAACACGGATTACCACGACTGGAAGCGGTTGCTGGTGGACGCGCGGGTTCGGGACGCCCGGCTTCACGACGCCCGGCACACCGCCGCCACCGTGCTCATGCTGCTCGGGGTCCCGGACCGGGTCATTGATCAGATCATGGGATGGGAACCGGGCACCTCCGCGCGCATGCGGGCGAGGTACCTCCACGTGCCCGACGCCATGCTCAAGGACGTTGCCCGGAAGATCGCCGATGCCATCTGGGGAACCCCGCGAACACCCGCTGTGGACAAAAACCAGGACAACGGGGTCTGAGGACAACGTCGAAGGGCCCCACCGTGAGGTGGGGCCCTTCGACATCGTGCCCGGTGAGGCACTGGCGGAGGATACGAGATTCGAACTCGTGAGGGGTTGCCCCCAACACGCTTTCCAAGCGTGCGCCCTAGGCCTCTAGGCGAATCCTCCGCCGCAAACAATACAAGACGTTGAGGAGTGCTCGCGAACTCGTTCCCCCCTCCCGGATCAGGTACTCTGTGCGGAGCCCCTCACGCGGCGCTATCTGACTGAACTCCCCCAGGGCCGGAAGGCAGCAAGGGTAGGTTGGCTCTGGCGGGTGCGTGGGGGGCGCTTGCGTTTGCGGGGGTGTGGCGGCGGGCGGTCCCTTGTCGGCGGGATCCCGTCGGCGGGATCCCGGCGGTCGGGCGAGCGGTCCCTGTTGTCAGTGGGCGCCTATAACCTCGTATGCGTGTCGTCTCTCGCGCTGTACCGCCGTTATCGCCCGGAGTCGTTCGCCGAGGTCATCGGGCAGGAACATGTCACCGACCCGTTGCAGCAGGCGCTGCGGAACAACCGGGTCAATCACGCGTACCTGTTCAGCGGTCCGCGCGGATGCGGGAAGACCACCAGCGCGCGGATCCTGGCCCGGTGTCTCAACTGCGAGCAGGGGCCGACGCCGACGCCTTGCGGGGAGTGCCAGTCCTGTCAGGACCTGGCGCGGAACGGACGGGGGTCCATCGACGTCATCGAGATCGACGCCGCCTCGCACGGTGGTGTCGATGACGCCCGTGACCTGCGCGAGAAGGCATTCTTCGGGCCCGCCGGCAGTCGGTACAAGATCTACATCATCGACGAGGCCCACATGGTCACCTCGGCGGGCTTCAACGCCCTGCTGAAGGTCGTCGAGGAGCCGCCGGAGCATCTCAAGTTCATCTTCGCCACGACCGAGCCCGAGAAGGTCATCGGGACGATTCGGTCGCGGACCCATCACTATCCGTTCCGGCTCGTGCCGCCCGGGACCCTGCGGGAGTACCTCGGAGAGGTCTGCGGACGTGAGGGCATCCCTGTCGAGGACGGGGTGCTGCCACTGGTCGTGCGGGCCGGCGCCGGATCCGTGCGTGACTCCATGTCCGTCATGGACCAGCTCCTCGCGGGGGCGAGCACCGACGGTGTGACGTACGCCATGGCCACCTCGCTGCTGGGTTACACGGACGGCTCGCTGCTCGACTCGGTGGTCGAGGCGTTCGCCGCGGGGGACGGCGCCGCCACCTTCGAGGTCGTCGACACGATCATCGAGGGCGGAAACGATCCTCGGAGGTTCGTCGCCGACCTGTTGGAGCGGCTGCGGGATCTCGTGATCCTCGCCGCTGTGCCCGATGCGGCGGAGAAGGGGCTCATCGACGCCCCGGTCGATGTCGTGGAGCGCATGCAGGCCCAGGCCGGGGTCTTCGGCGCCGCCGAGCTGAGCCGCGCCGCCGATCTCGTCAACGCGGGGCTGACGGAGATGCGCGGCGCCACCTCGCCGCGACTCCAGCTGGAGCTCATCTGCGCGCGCGTGCTCCTGCCCGCGGCGTACGGGGACGAGCGGTCCGTCATGGCCCGCCTGGACCGGATCGAGCGCGGGGTGAACTTCTCCGGCGGTGGTGGCGGCCCTGCCATGGGGTACGTACCTGGTCCTGAAGTACATGCGGTGCCGGGAGGCGCGGAGCCCGCGGGCGCCGCGGTGGTTCCGCCGGGCGGTGGGGCCGCCGCCGCCCGCGCCGCCGTACGGCCGGGAGTACCTGAGGGGTATGGGGGTGCTGGTGCTGGTGCTGGTGCTGTGGCTTCGGGCGCGGGGGTGGCTCCTGCCCCTGCGGCGCCCGCTGCCGCGTACCCGACTCCGGCCCCGGCTCCAAGCCCCGCCGCTGCCGCGCCCGCGCCCGCTCCCGCGACTCCCCCGGCCGCCGCTCCGGCCGCGCCCGCCCCCCCGGCGGCAACCGCACCCGGTGCCTGGCCCACCGCGACCGCCGCGGGCAGTGGTCGGCGCCCCGGCGGCTGGCCGACCGCGGCACCCACGGGCGGGGGACAGGCCCCCGCCCCGCCCGGCGCGACGCCCGCGGCCGCTCCGACGGCTCCCGCAGCCGCCCCATCTGGCGCCGCATCCGGCTTTGTCCCGGCCCCCGCCGCCGGTGGTGTCGACCCCCGCATGCTGTGGCCGAACATCCTGGAGGCGGTGAAGAACCGCCGCCGCTTCACCTGGATCCTGCTCAGCCAGAACGCCCAGGTGACCGGTTACGACGGCACGACCCTGCAGATCGGCTTCGTCAACGCGGGCGCGCGGGACAATTTCGCGAGCAGCGGCAGCGAGGAAGTGCTGAAGCAGGCGCTGGCCGAGCAGTTCAACGTCCAGTGGAAGATCGAGGCGATCGTCGACGCCTCGGGCGGCTCCGCACCGCCTCCGATGGCTGCCCAAGGTCCCGGCCCCGGGTTCGGCGGTGGCGGTGGTTACGGCGGAGCTCCGGCCGCCCCGCGCCCCGCCCCCCAGCAGTCACCGGCCCCGGCTCCGCGCCCCGCGGCGCCGCAGGGCCCGTCGGCGGGTCAGGGTCCGTCCGCACCCGCGCCGCCCCCCACCCCGCCGCCCACCGCCTACGAGCCGCCCCCGGTGGCCCCCGAGGACGACATCCCCGAGGACGACGACCCCGACCTCGACGAGTCCGCACTCTCGGGCCATGACCTGATCGTCCGCGAACTGGGTGCGACGGTGGTGGAGGAGTTCTCCAACGAGTGAACGCGCGCATGAAACATGAAACAGGCGCATGAAGTACGTGCATGAAGTACGCGCACGAACGTGGAGAAGGGGCGCCGCCTGTCGCCGAAGGGCCGGTTCCCGTCGCTGAAGGCGGGTGCCCGCAGCCCCGTACCCCCTGGGCTCTCGGAGGATCGCACCAACTCTCCGCACCCCCCGCTTCGGAAGCCCCCACAAAGGCACCCGGCCCCGGCGGATAGGCTGACCCCGTGAAGGTCCTCGTCATCGGTAGCGGCGCCCGCGAACACGCCCTGTGCCGTTCCCTGTCCCTCGACCCCGACGTCACCGCCCTGCACTGCGCCCCCGGGAACGCAGGCATCGCGGAGGTGGCCGAGCTGCGCCCGGTCGACGCCCTCGACGGCGCCGCCGTGGCCGCGCTGGCCACGGAGCTCGGTGCCGAGCTGGTGATCGTGGGCCCGGAGGCACCGCTCGTCGCCGGCGTCGCCGACGCCGTACGCGCGGTGGGCATCCCCTGCTTCGGCCCTTCCGAGGAGGCCGCGCAGCTGGAAGGCTCCAAGGCCTTCGCCAAGGATGTGATGGCGGGGGCGGGCGTCCCCACGGCACGTTCGTATGTCTGCACGACGCCCGGGGAGGTCGACGAGGCGCTCGACGCCTTCGGAGCCCCGTACGTCGTGAAGGACGACGGGCTCGCGGCCGGCAAGGGTGTCGTCGTGACCGACGACCTCGCGAAGGCCCGGGACCACGCCAACGCCTGCGACCGTGTGGTCATCGAGGAGTTCCTCGACGGCCCCGAGGTCTCGCTCTTCGCGATCACCGACGGCGAGACGGTCGTCCCGCTCCAGCCCGCGCAGGACTTCAAGCGCGCGCTGGACGACGACGAGGGCCCGAACACCGGCGGCATGGGCGCGTACTCGCCCCTCCCGTGGGCGGACCCGAAGCTGGTCGAGGAGGTCATGGAGACCGTCCTCCAGCCGACCGTCGACGAGCTGCGCCACCGTGGCACCCCGTTCTCCGGCCTTCTCTACGCGGGTCTGGCGATCACGAGCCGCGGTGTACGGGTGATCGAGTTCAACGCCCGGTTCGGCGACCCGGAGACCCAGGTGGTCCTGGCCCGGCTGAAGACCCCGCTCGCGGGTGTGCTCCTGGCCTCGGCGAACGGCACCCTCGCCGATCTGGAGCCGCTGCGCTGGAGCGACGACGCGGCGGTCACGGTGGTCGTGGCCTCGCACAACTACCCGGACACCCCGCGCACCGGCGACCCGATCACCGGACTCGACGAGGTGGCGGCCCAGGACGCCCCGTACGCGTACGTCCTGCACGCCGGGACGAAGCGCGACGGCGAAGCGGTCGTCAGCGCCGGGGGCCGCGTGCTCTCCGTCACGGCGACCGGCACCGACCTCACCGAGGCCCGGGCGCGCGCCTACGCGGCGGTCTCCCGCATCGGCCTCGACGGTTCGCAACACCGCACGGACATCGCGGCGAAGGCGGCGGCCGACGAGGCATAGCCCTCCACCCCCCACCCGCTGAGGGCGTGGAGGCATGGACCTCCGCCCCTTCCCGCTGTACCGCCGGGCCCCGGATTCTGTACGGAATCCGGGGCCTGATCCTTGCCCACGGTCATCCACCTTTCCCCAAAGCCATTCCATCGAGTGAGCGATGCCCCATCCGGCTGACGGAGGCCGAGGCCCCAACTAGGGTGCGGCGAAAGCGTTCCGGCACTTGGCCCACCGGCATTGCGATGTCAGTGGCGGGTGCCACAGTGGGGGAGTGAGCAACGCCAGGGCATCCGTCGGTACGGGCTGTGAGACAGCTCGCGCCCGGCGGACCATAGGGGGTGACGTTCGGTCGTGACCGGTATGGGTGTGGAGGTGGGCGCGCAGGCAGCGCGTTCCCGGGCGCTCGCCGTGCTGCGCATCCGCGGCAGGGCGCTGGCCGTCGCCCTGCTGCCCGCGGCCGTCGCCGTCGTGCTGCTCGTCGGCGGCTCCACCGGTCACATCACCGGCGGAGGCTGGCCCGTCACCCGCTGGATCATGACGGTCCTCGCCGTTCTCGTCCTCCTCTCGGCCGCGGGCATCGCCCTCGTCGTCGCCCGCGCCCGCCCGGCCATGAGCCCCACGGTCCCGATCGCGGAGGAATCGGCCCCCGACCTCTACCGCATGGTCCGGGACCTGGCCGACCGCCTCGACGTACCGCCCCCCTCGGCCATAGCGCTCACCCCGGACTGCGACAGCTGGCTGGAGGACCGCACCCATCCGGCGCACGGCCCGCCACCGCGCGAGGACAGGGACGAAATAGCGGGTGTACGAGGCCTGCGCGGCGTACGAGGGGTGTCCGGGCGTTCCCGCCGGGCCCCGGCGGCTCCCGTCCTCGTCATCGGCTCGCCCTTCCTGTGGTGGATGCGGGTCGGGGAACTGCGCGCGGTCCTCGCCCCGGTCGTCGCCGGTACGGGACCCTCGGCCCACTCCGACATAGCCGCGGCCCGCCGTTTCGTACGAGGCCTGGACGCGGCCGTGGCCGTGACCTCGGCGCCCAGCCGTGGCCCACTGGTCCGCACGGTTCTCGCCGGTGTCGGCTGGGTGACCCGCCTGCTGCTGCGCAGCTGCCGGGGCCACGCGGCCGAAATGGAACGGGGGGTGGCGGCCGCCGCGGCGGAGCGTGCACAGGCTGTGGATTACGGTCTGCGGATCGTCGCGCAGGAACAGGTCGGCCTGGCCTACGCGGGCTGGGACCGTCTCCTGACCCGCGTCGCACTGCCCGCCTGGCGGATGGGCCGCTGGCCGTCCCGGCTGGACGCGGGCGTCGTCGCGGCCCTCACCGAGCTGTCGCGCCGCGACCGGCTGGCCGAGGGATTCGCCTCCCGCCTCGGTGAGCGCCCCGCCTGCGACCTGCTCGAAGAGCCCGGCACGGTGGACGAGGCCGCCTCGCTCCTCGCCGCCCGGCTCTTCCACGGAGGGCCCGCCGAGTCCGGGCCCGACTGGGCTCCGGTGGACTGGCAGGAGTATCCGGACGAGGTCGTCGACCGGAAATGGCGCACCGACGCGGCCCGGTTGCACCGGGTGCTGGACGCGCTGGGTGTCCGTCACTCCACGGACCCCGCGGCGCCCGGCCACCACGACGGTCCCACGCTGGCGCGCGTGGTGGACCATCTGACGGCGCCGCCCACCGGCACCGCGGTGCCCGCCCCGGACGCCCCGGACGCCGTGGACGCCGTGAATTCAGGCCTGACCGAGGACCAGGATCTGTACCAGGGCCAGGGCCAGGGCCAGGACCAGGAGGACCAAGGTCAGGTCCAGATCCGGATCCAGGCCGACGACACGGCCACAGGCACAGACACGGCCACAGGCACAGACACGGCCACAGGCACAGACACGGCTACAGACACGGGCACGGCCACAGACACGGAAGCGGATGCGGATGCCGACGACGGTGACGGTGACCTCGCCCTCGGAAATGAGCGGACGGCGGCGCTCGCCGCCGGCCTCACCGCGGAGCTGGCCCGTGAGGAGGCGGCCGCGCCGGCCGTGGCCTCCGGGCCGGGCGGGGGCGCGGAGCCGGCCGGGCCCGACCGGGCGTTCTGGGACGACGGGATGCTGCCCCTCTTTCCGCTGCAGCCGCCGCGCACGGGGCGCGAGCTGCTGGCCGACCATGTCACCGCGATGGTCTGCTGCGCGGCGATGGACACCGCCGGGGCGGCGCCGGGGCTCGACTGGCTCGACGGTCCTTCCCTCCTCGTCGGCGGTGAGCGCGCCGCCGATCTGGGGCCCCGTGTCCTGACCCTCGTCGAGGAGGGCGACCCCGCTCCGCTCCGGGACTGGCTCCTCCACCTGGGCGTCCGCCCCGAAAAACCGGTCCGCCTGGTCTGAACACACCATCGACACACCCCTTCCTCGTTCTCGAACGCCGGACCCCCTGGTTCGGAACGGGACGGGCAAGGCCGGCGGAGGATCGCATTCCGTTCACGTCAATTCACGACGAACGGTGACGGAGTGCGTGCGTAATGTGATGTGCTGGGACCGATCGCGCGCAGGACAGAGGATCGCGCAAGTGCAGAGGCAATACGGAACCGACGGGGGCACGAGGGAGGGGAACAGACATGGGGTCGGAGCAGATCCGCCGCTGGGAGTCAGGCGCACTCGCGCACGCCGTGACGGACCCCTTCGGCCAGGGCCCTGTCCCCTGGCTCCGGGGCGACGAGCAGTACTTCGACGACACCGGCCACGTCGTCCCCTGGTACACCGACCACATCGACCACATCGACCATGTCGACCAGGCCGACCGAACCGGGAGAGCAGACCGGGCAGACCGGGCAGATCGAGCGGACCGGGTCGGAGACGCCCGCGGCGACGCCCAGCGGCAGGGCTCCCGCAGACCCCCCGTCCCCCGCCCCCGAGCCGGCGGCCCCCGCCCGGCGGACGACGTGCGCCGCCAGATCAAGGGCTTCGCCTCCAACGGCGCCGCGGCCCCGGGCGAGGCCATCGACTTCCACGTCACCGTCGACCCGCCCCAGGAATTCAGCGTCGACATCTACCGCATCGGGCACTACGGAGGCGACGGCGCCAGCAAGATCACCACCAGCCCCCGCCTCTCCGGCATCGTCCAGCCCCCGCCGCTCACCGCCGACCGGACCGTCTCCTGCCATCACTGGTGGCTCTCCTGGCGTCTGCAGATCCCGAGCTACTGGAACATCGGCGCGTATGTGGCCGTACTGACCACCGCCGACGGCTACCGCTCCCACGTCCCCTTCACGGTCCGCGACAACCACCCGGCGGACCTGCTGCTTCTGCTGCCGGACATCACGTGGCAGGCGTACAACCTCTACCCGGAGGACGGCCACACCGGCGCCAGCCTCTACCACGCCTGGGACGAGAACGGCCGCCTGCTCGGTGAGTCCGACGCCGCGACGACGGTCTCCTTCGACCGCCCGTACGCGGGTGCGGGCCTCCCCCTGCACGTCGGCCACGCCTACGACTTCATCCGCTGGGCCGAGCGCTACGGCTACGACCTCGCCTACGCCGACGCCCGCGATCTGCACGCCGGCCGCGTCGACCCCACCCGCTACCGCGGCCTGGTGTTCCCGGGCCACGACGAGTACTGGTCGACGACCATGCGCCGCACCGTGGAACTCGCCCGCGAAAGCGGCACCTCCCTGGTCTTCCTCTCCGCCAACACCATGTACTGGCAGGTGGAGTTGGGCCCGTCCCCGTCCGGCGTCGCCGACCGCCTGCTGACCTGCCGCAAGCGCCGAGGTCCCGGACGGCCGGCGCTGTGGCGCGAGATCGACCGCCCCGAGCAGCAGCTCATCGGCATCCAGTACGCGGGAAGGGTCCCGGAGCCCCACCCCATGGTCGTACGCAACGCGGACCACTGGCTGTGGGACGCCACCGGCGCGCACGAGGGCGACGAACTCGACGGCATGGTCGCGGGCGAGGCCGACCGCTACTTCCCCCGCGCCCCGCTGCCGGAGCACCAGGGCCGTATCCTCCTCGCCCACTCCCCGTACCGGGACAGCGAGGGCACCGTCCGTCACCAGGAGACCTCCCTCTACCGTGCCCCCTCCGGCGCCCTGGTCTTCGCATCCGGGACGTTCGCCTGGTCCCCGGCCCTGGACCGACCCGGCCACGTCGACGCCCGAGTGCAGCGCGCCACGGCCAACCTCCTCGACCGCATCTGCAAACGCGACTGAGAGAGCACACCAAGCACACCCCTGGCCGACGCCGCTCTCCGGATACGGGAGAATCGAGCCACTTGGACAGAACCACGGGGAGGAACCATGTCCGGATTCGTCGAAAAGCCCGAGCCCCTCCAGGTCCCGGGTCTGGTGCATCTGCACACCGGCAAGGTGCGCGACCTGTACCAGAACGAGGCGGGCGACCTCGTGATGATCGCCAGTGACCGCCTGTCCGCCTACGACTGGGTGCTGCCCACCGAGATCCCCGACAAGGGCCGGGTACTCACCCAGCTCTCGCTGTGGTGGTTCGACAAGCTCGCCGACCTGGTCCCCAACCACGTCCTGAGCACCGAACTCCCGCCGGGTGCCCCCGCCGACTGGGCCGGCCGCACCCTGATCTGCAAGTCCCTGCGGATGGTCCCGGTCGAGTGCGTCGCGCGCGGCTACCTCACCGGCTCGGGCCTCGTCGAGTACGACGAGTCCCGTACGGTCTGCGGCCTCGCCCTCCCCGAGGGCCTTGCCGACGGCTCGGAACTCCCCGCGCCGATCTTCACCCCCGCCACCAAGGCCGCGGTCGGCGAGCACGACGAGAACGTCTCCTACGAGGAGGTCGCCCGCCAGGTCGGCGCCGACACCGCGGCCGAACTGCGCCAGACGACCCTCGCCGTCTACCGCCGTGCCCGCGACATCGCGCGCGAGCGCGGGATCCTCCTCGCGGACACCAAGTTCGAGTTCGGCTACGAGGGCGAGACGCTCGTCCTCGCCGACGAGGTGCTCACCCCGGACTCCTCCCGCTTCTGGCCCGCCGACGCGTGGGAGCCGGGCCACCCCCAGCCGTCCTTCGACAAGCAGTTCGTCCGCGACTGGCTGACCTCCCCCGAGTCGGGCTGGGACCGCAGGAGCGAGCAGCCGCCGCCCGCGCTGCCGGCGCACGTCGTGGAGGCGACCAGCGCCAAGTACATCGAGGCGTACGAGCGCCTGACCGGCACCAGCTGGAGCTGAGGACGCGAAGGAGCACACGGAGAAATACACGAAGAAGCCCCCGACCCTGAAGGGCCGGGGGCTTCTTTCTCTGAGCGGACGACCAGGTTCGAACTGGCGACCTCAACCTTGGCAAGGTTGCGCTCTACCAACTGAGCTACGTCCGCATGCGCTGTGGTGCGAGGACAACTATACCCAACCTCGCTCCCGTGCGAGACGCACCGCCGCGTGACGGTTCTCCGCCCCGAGCTTCGAGGCGGCCGACGAAAGATAGTTGCGTACCGTCCCCTGGGACAGCGCCGCCCGCTCGGCGATCTCCGCGACGGGCGCCCCGTCGGCGGCGAACTCAAGCACCTCCGCCTCCCGCGCGGTCAGCGGCGAGTCCCCGGCGGAGATCGCGTCGGCGGCCAACTCCGGATCCACATAACGGTTTCCCGCATGCACCGTACGAATGATCTCCGCGAGCCGCTGTGCGCTGACCGTCTTCGGGACGAACCCGCGCACACCCGCCGCAAGCGCCCGCTTCAGATGCCCCGGCCGCCCATGACTCGTCACGATCAGCACCTGACAGTCGGGCAGTTCGGCCCGCAGAGATGTGGCCACCCTCACACCGTCCGCCCCCGGCATCTGCAGATCCAGCACCGCGACCTCGGGCGCGTGCGCCCGCGCCATCGCCAATGCCTCGGGCCCGGTCGCCGCCTGCGCGACCACCACGAGATCGTCCTCCAGCGCCAGCAGCGCGGCGAGCGCTCCTCGGATCAGATGCTCGTCGTCGGCGAGCAACAGTCGGATGGGCGACACGGAAGGCGGTACGGAAGGCGGTACGGAAGGCGGTACGGAAGGCGGTACGGAAGGCGGTACGGAGGACGGTGGGGAGGGCGGTACGGATGTCACGGGGTGACCTCGCTCACGACACGCGGGACAGGAGACTTCAGGACCCCCGGCTCCGGGGGCGGCGCCGGTTCCGGGCCGGCCGGCGGCAGCGGCACATCGGCGGTCAGCCGGAACAGCCCGCCCTCGGCCGGCCCGGCCCGCAGCACCCCGTCCACCTCCCTCATCCGCTCCCGCAGCCCCGCGAGCCCGGACCCCCGCCCCTGGGCGGCTCCGGGCGCCCCGTCGTTCTCGACCGTGAGGGTCACCCGGCCCTCCGCCACCCGCAGGGACACCGTGCATTTCCCGGCGTCCCCGTGCCGCAGCACATTCGTCGTCGCCTCCCGTACGACCCAGCCGAGGGCCGACTGGATCGACGCGGGCAGCCCGGTCGCCGCGCCGCTGACCTCGCAGTCGATGCCCGCGGCCGCCAACACGCCCTGGGCGCCCGCGAGTTCCGTGCCCAGGTCGGCCTCGCGGTAGCCGCGTACGACCTCCCGGACCTCCCGCTGCGACTCCCGCGCTATCCGCTGGACCTCGGTCATCTGGTCCACGGCCTCCGGCCGCCCGCGCCGCGACAGCTGTACGGCGAGCTCGCTCTTCAGGGCGATCACCGCCAGATTCCGCCCCATCACATCGTGCAGATCGCGCCCGAAGCGCAGCCGCTCCTCGGCGACGGCGAGCCGGGCCCGGGTCTCGCGGGCCTCGTCCAGTTCGTAGACGGCGTTCAGCAGCCAGACGGAGAAGGCAGAGGTGAAGGTGAGGAACCCTGTGGTGATCACCACCACGCCCGCGGTGACGAGGCTGGCGGGCGCCGGAACGCCCACCAAGAAGGCCACGGCGCCGGCGCCCAGGGCGGTGCCGAGCACGCCGTAGACCAGGCGTCGCGTCTCGCGCACCGCGAGTGCGAGCGTGCCGGTCCCGAACGACAGGACGCCGACGAACACCGTGCCCGCCGCCGCCTCGTTGTCCGCGCCGTGCGCGCCGTGCAGCGCGATCACCAGGCTCACGACGGCGAACACCGCGGTGGCGGTCGCCAGCGCCCAGAGCAGCCGTACCGGCAGGGGGCGGTGGCCGCGGGTCGCGTCCAGAGTCCGCGAGGCGGTCACCCCGCTGAGCGCGGCGTGCGCGCTCACCAGCAGGACCAGGATCCAGTTCACCGGTACGGGCACATACCCGAAGGCCGGAAGCGCGAAGGTGGCGATCTCGATGAACGGGAAGGTGTGGAACGACCACCGTGTGTACGTCTCGACCTTCGCCGGTGTGCTCTTCCCGCGCCACCAGCCGCTTCGACCGCTCATGCCCACCTCCGCGTCCCTGGTCACCGTCGCGGCTCCCAGCGGAACCACCGTCGTACAGCAAACACCGCGAGCACGATCCAGGCCATCGCCGTCCCGAGGGCGCCCAGGGCGTCGTGTGCGGAGAGGTCGCCGGTCCAGCCGCCGCGAATCAGGGTGATCACCGGGGTCAGGGGGAGCAGTTCGCAGGCCGAGGCGAGCCGGTCGGGCATGAATTCGAGGGGGACGAAGGTGCCGGAGCCGAGCAGCGACACCAGTATCAGGGGCATGGCGGCGACCTGGGCGCCCTCCACGCTCTTGCTGAAGTTCGCGGTGACCGCCGCGAGCGGGGGCCACATCGCCAGGCCCAACAGCAGTCCCAGCACGGCGAGGTGGGGTGCCCGGGGCGCTCCGACGTCCAGCAGCGCGGCGCACGCGATGGTCAGGACCAGGCACTGCGCCAGGCCGATCGCGACCGAGGGCAGCGCGGCGCCGGCGAGGATCTCCACGTCCCGCAGTTCCCCGGTGCGCAGCCGTTTGAGGACGAGCTCCTCGCGGCGGGCCGCGTACACGCTCACCAGCGAGCTGTAGACCGCGAAGAGGAGCGAGAAGCCCACGGAGGACGGCAGGATCACCGAGCCGACCGAGAGCCCGGTGTCCTTCAGGTCCATCTGGTCGACCGTTCCGCGGAGGCTGAACGGCAAGGTCAGCGGCACGAGCACGGCGGCGGCGAGGGTCGCTTTCGTGCGGCCCAGCAGAGTCAGCTCGGCACGCGCCAGAGCGACCATGCGCCCCACGGCCGTGGTCACACCGGCACCGGCGCCCGCACCCGCCCGCGAGCCTGAGCCCGAGCCCATATCCGCCCCCGTGCCTACCCCCGCCCCCGAGCCCGCACCCACCTCCGAGCCCTTGCCCTTCTCCATCCCCGCATCCCCGCCAACCGGCACTGTCGTGCTCATGCCGCCACCTCCCCTTCCTGTTCCCCCGCACCCACGCCCCGGTCGCCCCCGCGGGCCTCGCGGGCCCCGCCCCGATCCGCCGCGTCCCGCGCAATCCGCAGGAACGCCTCCTCCAGTGACGCCGACCGCACATCAAGCCCCCGCAGCTCGACCCGCTGGTCCCGGGCCCATATCAGCAGTCCGGTGGCGGTCCGCTGGAGTTCGTCGGTGCGCAGCCTGACCAGGCGGCCCGCCGTCTGGTGGTCGGTCACGCCGAGTCCGGGGAGCGGGGGCAGGTCTCCGAGGAGAAAGCCGTCGGGCAGTTCGAAGGAGATCCGGGACGGCTGGGACGCGGTCACCTCGGCCGGGGTGCCGGCGGCGGCGATATGTCCTTCGTGCAGGATCGCGAGCCGGTCGGCCAGTTCCTCCGCCTCTTCCAGGTAGTGCGTGGTCAGCAGCACGGTCGTACCGCCGTCGCGCAGCTCTCGTACCAACTCCCAGGTGCTCCGGCGTCCTTCGGCGTCCAGACCGGTCGTCGGCTCGTCGAGGAAGAGGACTTCGGGGCGGCCGAGGAGCGCGAGGGCCAGGTCCAGGCGCCGCTTCTCGCCTCCGGACAACTGCTTGACCCGTACCCCGGACCGCCGGGTGAGCCCGACCATGTCCAGGGCCTCGGTGGTCGGCCGGGCGCCGCTCGTGCAGCCCGCCCACATCCGTACGGTCTCGGCGACCGTCAGCTCGGAGGGGAAGCCGCCCTCCTGCAGCATCACGCCGATCCGGGGCCGGACGGCCGCGCGCTCCTCGTACGGATCGTGCCCGAGGACCCGTACCCGACCGCCGGCCGGAGGGGCGAGGCCCTCAAGCAGCTCGACGGTGGAGGTCTTGCCCGCGCCGTTCGTTCCCAGCAGCGCGAAGAGCTCACCGCGGCCCACGGAGAAGGTGATTCCGCGCACGGCCTCGAAATCTCCGCCGACTCCCCGGTCTCCCCCGTACACGCGCCGCAGATCAGTGACCTCAATCACGTCATCTTGCTCGTTCGTGTTCATGAAATCAGCGTCACCGCGGACGGGGCCCGACAGCAGTGCGCGGTGTCATCAGTCCGCATGACAAATGTCAGGGGACACTCGTGTGCGCACACGAGAAAGACCCCGGTCGATGACCGGGGTCTTTGCTTGCTGGAGCGGACGACGAGGCTCGAACTCGCGACCTCAACCTTGGCAAGGTTGCGCTCTACCAACTGAGCTACGTCCGCATTGCTCCCGACCAGCTTTCACCGGTCGGTGCGAGCACCACCCTACCTGATCCACAAAAGTGAACGGTAAGGGCTGCAGAGCGGGTGACAGGAATTGCACACTGCGCCTTCCCCCTGGAAGGGGGATGTTCTGCTACTGAACTACACCCGCGTGACTCCTTGGGGTTCGTCCTTTCGGCCTTGCCCCTCGGCGTGCTCCAGACTCTAGCTGATCAGCGGGGGGTCAGCGCAAGTCGGCTGTTCCCAAGGCCCGATGGCGGGTCCTCGCGGGCGTCCCGGGAGGACCCGCGGGCTCAGTGCGCCTCGGCGAACGCCTCGTAGACCTTCTTGGGGATGCGCCCGCGTGGCGGCACCTCCAGCTTGTTGGAGCGGGCCCAGGCGCGGACGGCGGCCGGGTCGGGGGTCAACGCGGTGTGCGTGTAGGCCTTCCCGGACTTCGCCTGCTTGCGGCCGGCCTCGACGAACGGTGCGAGTGCCTTACGCAGTTTCTTGGCATTGGCAGGATTGAGGTCGATCTCGTACGACTTGCCGTCGAGTCCGAAGGCGATCGTTTCCGCCGCTTCCGACCCGTCGATGTCGTCAAAGAGAGTGACCACGACACGCTGAGCCACGAATATCGGTCCCTTCGTGCGGCACCTCTGCGATCACACCCCATGACGTGCGTGGACGTCACGGAGTTGTCGGGGAGATGCCGACTGTCCGGCTGTTATTGGGCAAAGTATCGGCTATTGCCAATTCCTTTGTACAGTGCCAGGCATTGCATTGTGAAGCCCGACTAAAACCTTCCGCGTGTCCGAAGGTAATGGTGTCCAGCCGCTCTTCCGCGATTTTTCCCAGGATTTTCCGTGGGAGCCCCCGCGTCGATGCGGGATCGTGATCGGGCTCACGTAGGATTCTACGAATCTACGCGAGTAGAAATTTTGTGCGGGTAGTCTGAAGCGACCTGCTCAGCACCACACACCGGGAGTGCCAGTGGCACGCGTCGTAGTCGACGTCATGCTCAAGCCGGAGATCCTCGACCCCCAGGGCCAGGCGGTGCAGCGTGCACTGCCGCGTCTCGGTTTCGACGGTGTCTCCGACGTACGTCAGGGAAAGCGATTCGAACTGGAAGTGGACGGACCGGTGGACGACGCCGCGCTCGCCCGCATCCATGAACTGGCGGAATCCTTCCTCGCCAACACCGTGATCGAGGACTTCACCGTCAAGGTCGAGGAAGTCGCGGAGGCAGGAAAGTGACTGCTCGTATTGGAGTCGTCACCTTTCCGGGCAGCCTCGACGACCGGGACACGCAGCGTGCGATCAGGCTCGCCGGTGCCGAACCCGTCGCTCTCTGGCACAAGGACAAGGACCTCAAGCAGGTCGACGCCGTGGTGCTGCCCGGCGGTTTCTCGTACGGCGACTATCTCCGGGCCGGTGCCATCTCGCGCTTCTCGCCCGTGATGGAGACCGTGATCGAGCAGGCGAAGTCCGGAATGCCGGTCCTCGGGATCTGCAACGGCTTCCAGATCCTCACCGAGGCGCACCTCCTCCCCGGCGCGATGCTCGGCAACAACCACCTCCACTTCATCTGCCGCGACCAGAAGCTGCGGGTGGAGAACGCGGAGACCTCCTGGACGGCCGACTACGAGTCCGGCCAGGAGATCCACATCCCGCTGAAGAACATGGACGGGCGGTACGTCGCCGACGAGCGCACCCTGGACATGCTGGAGGCGGAGGGCCGGGTCGTCTTCCGGTACGTGGACTTCAATCCCAACGGCAGCCTTCGGGACATCGCCGGGATCACGAACGAGGCCGGGAACGTGGTCGGCCTCATGCCGCACCCCGAGCACGCCGTGGAGCCCCTGGTCGGCACCGGCCGCACCGACGGCCTCCCCTTCTTCACCTCGATCCTCAAGAAGCTGGTCAACGCATGAGCCGCACGCCTCTGGACACGGTCGAGAACGCGGCCGCGACCCCCGACGTCGAGCTGCCCTGGGCCGAACTGGGCCTGAAGAAGGACGAGTACGAGCGGGTCGTGGAGATCCTCGGCCGCCGCCCGACCGGCGCCGAACTCGCCATGTACTCCGTCATGTGGTCCGAGCACTGCAGTTACAAGTCCTCGAAGGTGCACCTGCGCCAGTTCGGCGAGAAGGCCCCGCAGTCCGACGCCCTCCTCGTCGGTATCGGCGAGAACGCCGGAGTCGTCGACGTCGGCCAGGGCTACGCCGTCACCTTCAAGGTCGAGTCGCACAACCACCCGTCGTACGTCGAGCCCTACCAGGGCGCGGCCACCGGTGTCGGCGGCATCGTGCGCGACATCATCGCGATGGGTGCCAGGCCGGTCGCGGTCGTGGACCCGCTGCGCTTCGGCGCGGCCGACCACCCCGACACCAAGCGCGTCCTGCCGGGCGTCGTCGCGGGCATCGGCGGCTACGGCAACTGCCTGGGCCTGCCCAACATCGGCGGCGAGGTCGTCTTCGACGCCTGCTACCAGGGCAACCCCCTCGTCAACGCCGGTGCCATCGGCGTCATGAAGCACGAGGACATCCACCTCGCGAAGGCCTCCGGCGCCGGCAACAAGGTCGTCCTCTACGGGGCCCGCACGGGCGGCGACGGCATCGGCGGCGCATCCATCCTGGCCTCCGAGACCTTCGACGACGCCAAGCCGTCGAAGCGCCCCGCGGTCCAGGTCGGCGACCCCTTCCAGGAGAAGCTCCTCATCGAGTGCACCCTGGAGGCCTTCAAGGAGAAGCTGGTCGTCGGCATCCAGGACCTCGGCGCGGCCGGTCTGTCCTGCGCCACCTCGGAGCTCGCCTCGAACGGCTCCGGCGGTATGCGCGTGACCCTGGACGACGTACCCCTGCGGGACTCGACTCTCTCTCCCGAGGAAATCCTCATGAGCGAGTCGCAGGAACGCATGTGCGCGGTCGTCGAGCCGGAGAAGGTCGACCGGTTCCTGGAGATCTGCGACAAGTGGGACGTCATCGCCACCGTCATCGGTGAGGTCACCGACGGCGACCGCCTGGAGATCTACTGGCACGGTGGCAAGATCGTCGACGTCGACCCGCGTACGGTCGCGCACGACGGCCCGGTCTACGAGCGCCCCTACGCCCGCCCCGAGTGGCAGGACGCCCTCCAGGCCGACGACGCGAACAAGCTGCCGCGCCCGGCGACGAGCGAGGAGCTCAAGGACCAGGTCCTCAAGCTGGTGAGCTCGCCCAACCAGGCCTCCAAGTCCTGGATCACCTCCCAGTACGACCACTTCGTGCAGGGCAACACGGTGCTGGCGCAGCCCGAGGACTCGGGCATGATCCGCATCGACGAGGAGACCGGACTCGGCGTCGCCATCGCCACGGACGGCAACGGCCGGTACGCCAAGCTGGACCCGTACGCCGGCGCACAGCTCGCGCTGTCCGAGGCCTACCGCAATGTCGCGACGACCGGTGCCAAGCCGCTCGCCGTCTCCGACTGCCTGAACTTCGGCTCCCCCGAGGACCCGGCCGTCATGTGGCAGTTCGCCGAGGCCGTCCGCGGTCTCGCCGACGCCTGCCAGCAGCTGGGCACCCCGGTGACCGGCGGCAACGTCTCGCTCTACAACCAGACGGGCGAGGTCGCCATCCACCCGACCCCGGTCGTGGCCGTGCTGGGCGTCATCGACGACGTCGCCCGCCGCACGCCGGTGGCCTTCCAGGAAGAGGGCCAGCTCCTCTACCTGCTCGGCGACACCCGCGAGGAGTTCGGCGGTTCGGCCTGGTCGCAGGTCGTCCACGACCACCTCGGCGGTCTGCCCCCGAAGGTCGACCTGGAGCGCGAACGCCTCCTCGCCGAGATCCTCATCTCCGCCTCCCGCGACGGCATGATCGACTCGGCGCACGACCTGTCCGACGGCGGTCTGATCCAGGCCGTGGTCGAGTCGGCGCTGCTCGGTGGCAAGGGCGCACGGCTGGTCGTGCCCGACGGCCTCGACGCCTTCACCTTCCTGTTCTCGGAGTCGGCGGGCCGCGCGGTCGTCGCCGTCCCGCGCTCGGAGGAGCTCCGCTTCAACGACATGTGCGGCGCGCGGGGTCTGCCCGTCACCCGCGTCGGCGTCGTGGACGGGACGGCGGTCGAGGTCCAGGGCGAGTTCGCGCTCCCGCTGGACGAGCTGCGCACGGCCCACGAGGGCACGATCCCGGCGCTGCTCGCGTAGGCGGTCGTAGGACGCCGATGGCCCCGCCCGTTTCGACGGATGCTGTTGGCGAATCCGGTTGGCCGTGCCGGCTCCCCAGCATGTGTGCCGGAAGTCGTGAGCACTAAACCGGTTTAGTGCTCACGACTTCCGCAGCGGATGGCCCCGCCCGTTTCGACGGGCGGGGCCATCGTCATGCCGGGACGGGTTCGGTCTCCCGGGGCGGGGTCCCGGTGCCCCTGGTGTCACCGGCCTTGGGCAGCCTCAGCGCGAGGAGTGCGGCGAGGGTCATCAGTCCGGCCCCTCCCCAGAACACGATCCGGGTCGCGTCGACGAAGGCGTGGACGCCGTCCGTACGGGCCGCTCCGGTCAGCCGGGCGAGCGCGGTGATGTCGCCGCCGGGGCCGTGGGCGGCGTACAGGCGGGCCAGGACGCTGCCGAAGACGGCGGTGCCCAGCGCGTTGCCCAGGGTCTGGAAGAAGCGGATGGACGTGGTGGCCACACCGAGCTGATGGCGCGGCGCGGAGTCCTGGACGAGCAGGATCAGCTGGCCGACGAGCTGGCCGAACCCGGCGCCGGCCAGCAGGAGTTCGCCGCGGATCAGCCACAGCGAGGTGTCCGGGCCGGTCGTGGTGGCGAGGAGGGCGAAGGCGAGCGCGGCGGTCGCCGTGCCGCTGACGGTGAAGGTCCGCGCCGACCAGCCACGTGCGGTGAGCGGGCCGGTGAGCAGACCGGCCGCCGCCAGGCCGACCGCCATCGGGACCAGGTAGAGGCCCGCCGAGGAACTGGCGATGCCGCGCGCGATCTGCAGATAGACCAGTACGTAGTAGATGGCGCACATCATCGCGCCGCCCAGGATCGCCTGCACGGCGAAGCCCACCCGCAGTTCACGGACCCGGAAGAGGGAGAGCGGGAGCACCGGTTCGGGTGCCCGTACCTGCCGCCACAGGAAGAGGGCGAGGGTCACGGCGGCCGCGAGGGCCAGGCCGAGGACTTCCGGGGACGTCCACGCGTACTTCTTGCCGCCCCAGTCCGTCATCAGGAGCAGTGCGCTGGAGAACGCGGCGGCGAGCCCGGCGCCCAGGTAGTCCAGCGGGCGGCGCACCTGGTGTTCGGGGTGCTCGGGGAGTTCGGGGAGCTTCAGGGCGAAGGCGGCGGTGGCGAGTACCGCGAGGCCGATCGGCAGGTTGACGTAGAAGATCCAGCGCCAGTCGGCGTGGTCGGCCAGCAGCCCGCCGATCCAGGGGCCGACCGCCAGGGCGCCGCCGGCGACGAGTCCGCCGGCGTTGGTGCCTCCGCCGGAGCCGTCGCCTCGCCCCGCGGGCCCTTTGAGCTGAGCGATCACCACCATGGTGATGCTCATCAGCCCGCCGCCCCCGAGGCCCTGCAGCGCGCGGGCCGCGATGAGCTGGTCCATCGACCGGGCGGCGCCGCACAGCGCGGAGCCGAGCAGGAAGGTGGCGATCGCGCCGGTGAAGACACGCCGCGCGCCGAGGACGTCGCAGAGCTTGCCGTACAGCGGGAGCATCGCCGCCGAGGCGAGCGCGTAGGCGCTGACCAGCCACGGGATCTTGTCGATGCCGTGGTCGGGATCGAGGTCGCGGACGATCGGGACGGTGGCCGCGGACACGATCTGCAGGTCCAGCAGAGCCAGCACGATCGTGACGAGGCAGACGAGGAAGCCGATTCTGCGCTGGGTCTCGGTCATGGGCATCACCATGGGCCAGAAGTGTGTACCAAGTCAATCTTTCATCCGGGATTAAATTTGGCCTTGGTACAGTGACCGCATGGCTGAGGTGATGGGGCTGCGCGAGCGCAAGAAGCAGCAGACCGCGAGGCGGATCTACCGGACCGCGGTCGCGCTCTTCGTCGAGCGCGGCTTCGACAACGTCTCCGTGCAGGAGGTCGCCGATGCCGCCGAGGTCTCCAAGATGACCGTCTTCAACTACTTCGGCACCAAGGAGGACCTGGTCTTCCGCCCCGTGGAGGAGCACTTCGGCGACGCGGCCCGCGCCGTGCGCGAGCGGGGGTCGGGCGAGTCCGCGGTGTCGGCCGTGCGCCGGCACTTCCTGGAGATGGTCGAGAACCGCGACCCCTCGGTCGGCCTGCACAGCGAGCCGTTCGCCCGCCAGGTGCGCGGGCTCGTCATGGAGACCCCGGTGCTGATGGAACGCGCCTTCCTCGCCGCCCAGAAGGGCACCCGGGACCTGGCCGCCGCCCTCGCCGAGGAGACCGGCGACCTGACCCTCGCCACCATCGCCGCCGCCACGCTCAGCGCCGCCCGCAACGCCCTGGTCGAGGAGCACCACCGCCGGGTCGACGCCGGCGAGAGCGTGGAGTCCGTCGCCGCCGACGCGCCCCGGCTCGCCGAGCGGGCCTTCGCGCTGGTGGAACAGGGACTCGGGGACTACGCGCGCAAAGCGTGACGTTCCCGCACCGGGCCTCGCCGAGACTGCCGTGCCCACTGCCGTGCTCACTGCCGTGCTCACTGCCGTGCTCACTGCCGTGCTCACCGCCGACCACCTCGCCGACCGGCTGCCCCGCGCCGACTAGGCTCGGCGCATGCCGCCGGCCAGGAAACGCGCCCGTACCTATGACCCCGCCAAGATCCGCGTGGCCGTGCTCGCGCAGTTCGGGAATGTGCGGGAGGGCGTCTACAACCTGACCGAGGAGCAGTTGGCGCGGCCCACGGACCTCGGGGACTGGAGCGTGCGGGAGCTGGCCGCGCACATCACCATGGCCGTCGAGACCGTCAGCCGGAACCTCGACCGGCCGGAGCCCGGCACGAAGGAACTCGCGCTGCTCGACTGGCCGTTCGCGACGGCGGACCGCGCCGAGGACATCGCCGACGGCACCCGCGAACTCGCCGCCGACAACCCCGACCTCGACGCGCTCTACGCCCGCACCGGGAAGCGGCTCATCGGGCGCCTCCTCACGGCCTCCGACGACCGGCTGCTCGCCGCCCGCACCGGCGCCATGACCCTCGCCGACTACCTCGTCACCCGTACCGTCGAACTCGTCGTCCACACCGACGACCTGAACCGGGCCGCCGGAACCGACATCCCCTTTAACCGCCACGCCCTCGCCGCCTGCACCCGGCTGCTCGCCGACGCCCTCGCCGTGAAGGCGCCCGGCGCGTCGACGGAGGTGCGGATCCCGCCGTACGCCGTCGTGCAGTGCGTCGAGGGGCCCCGGCACACCCGAGGCACCCCGCCGAACGTCGTCGAGACCGACCCGCTGACCTGGATCCGGCTCGCGACAGGGCGTACGGAGTGGAGGGCCGCACTGGACGAGGCCAAGGTCAGCGCGAGCGGGGAACGGGCCGACCTCGGCGGACTGCTGCCCCTGATGGGCTGAGGCGCCCGGATTCGGGCCGAGGCCGCCAGGGCCTGGAGGGAACCGGCCACCCCACCCGTCCCGTCACACCGTCATGGACAAGCAGCGACTGACCCTCAGCGTCCTGACCCTGCTTCCGCTCGCCGTGGCCTGCGGCACCGAGACGGCGGGGAGCGGCTCCGCCGGGACGGCCTCGTCACCGGTGACCGGCGTCCACTGGACCGTCGACAGCCTCACCGTGGACGGACGGACCCGGCAGGCACCCGACAGCGCGTATCTGCGGATCGGCGAGGACGGCCGGGTCAGCGGCAACCTCGGCTGCAACGGCTTCGGTACGACCGCCACCCTCAAGGGGGACCGCGTCGACTTCGGAGAGATCCAGATGACCGACATGGGCTGCCAGAAGGACCCGATGACCTTCGAGGAGAGCCTGACCCGTGCCTTCGTCGACGACACCTTCACCACGAAGGTCGAGGGCGACAAGCTGACGCTCACCACCGCCGACGGCGACCGCGTCCGTCTCACCGAGGAGAAGGACGCGCCCCTGTACGGCACGGAGTGGACCATCACGTCGCTCGGCAACGCGGACGTGTCCCAGTCACTCCCGCAGGGAGCCGAGGCCCACTTCACCCTGGACGAGAAGAACGGCACCCTCTCCGGGCGCCTCGGCTGCAACCAGGTGTCCGCGAAGGCCACCGTCGGCGACGGACATATCACCCTCGGCACCGCCAGGACCACCCGGATGATGTGCGACCGCTCACTCATGGACACCGAGAGGACCCTGCTGCGCCTCTTCGGCGGCACGGTCGCATACGAGTTGGATCATCGCTCCTTCGTGCTGACCAGCGCAAACGGAACGACCGTCGGTGCGGTGGCCGACAAGTGATCCGTTAGAGTCCCGTATCCCCAATTCGGACCAGTGGTCGATCTCGCCTACACTCGGTGGCGTGCCACGTGGTGACGGTCGACTCAATCATGATCTGCTCCCCGGTGAGAAAGGCCCCCAGGACGCTTGTGGCGTCTTCGGTGTCTGGGCTCCGGGCGAAGAGGTCGCCAAGCTCACTTACTTCGGGCTCTACGCCCTCCAGCATCGAGGCCAGGAATCCGCGGGTATCGCGGTCAGCAACGGCTCCCAGATCCTCGTCTTCAAGGACATGGGCCTCGTGTCCCAGGTCTTCGACGAGACCTCGCTCGGTTCGCTCCAGGGTCACATCGCGGTCGGTCACGCCCGCTACTCGACCACTGGCGCCTCCGTGTGGGAGAACGCCCAGCCGACGTTCCGTGCCACCGCGCACGGCTCCATCGCGCTCGGCCACAACGGCAACCTCGTCAACACGGCGCAGCTCGCCGAGATGGTCGCCGACCTCCCCAAGCAGGACGGCCGCACCACCCGGGTGGCCGCCACCAACGACACCGACCTCCTCACGGCCCTGCTCGCGGCCCAGGTCGACGACGACGGCAAGCCGCTGACCATAGAAGAGGCATCCGCCAAGATCCTCCCGCAGGTCAAGGGCGCCTTCAGCCTCGTCTTCATGGACGAGCACACCCTGTACGCGGCCCGCGACCCGCAGGGCATCCGCCCGCTGGTCCTCGGCCGCCTGGAGCGCGGCTGGGTCGTCGCCTCCGAGTCCGCCGCCCTCGACATCTGCGGCGCCGCCTACGTCCGGGAGATCGAGCCGGGCGAGTTCGTCGCCATCGACGAGAACGGCCTGCGCACCTCGCGATTCGCGGAAGCGAAGCCCAAGGGCTGTATCTTCGAGTACGTCTATCTGGCCCGCCCCGACACGGACATCGCCGGTCGGAACGTGTATCTCTCGCGTGTCGAGATGGGCCGCAAGCTGGCCAAGGAAGCCCCTGTAGAGGCCGATCTGGTCATAGCGACTCCGGAGTCCGGGACGCCCGCCGCGATCGGTTACGCCGAGGCCAGCGGGATTCCGTTCGGCGCCGGACTGGTCAAGAACGCCTATGTCGGGCGGACCTTCATCCAGCCCTCGCAGACCATCCGCCAGCTCGGCATCCGCCTGAAGCTGAACCCCTTGAAGGAAGTCATCAAGGGCAAGCGCCTGGTCGTCGTCGACGACTCGATCGTGCGCGGAAACACCCAGCGGGCCCTGGTCCGGATGCTCCGTGAGGCGGGCGCGGCGGAGGTCCACATCCGGATCTCCTCGCCGCCCGTGAAGTGGCCCTGCTTCTTCGGCATCGACTTCGCGACCCGCGCCGAGCTGATCGCCAACGGCATGACCATCGAGGAGATCGGCACCTCGCTCGGCGCCGACTCCCTCTCGTACATCTCCCTCGACGGCATGATCGAGGCGACCACCATCGCCAAGCCGGACCTGTGCCGCGCCTGCTTCGACGGCGAGTACCCGATGGAGCTCCCGGACCCCGAGCTGCTCGGCAAGCAGCTCCTGGAGACCGAGCTGGCCGCGGGTCCCGCCGCCACGGCCGCGGCCGACGCCATCCGTCGCCCGTAAGCGCCGCAGAGCCCCGTATCACCAACCCGAAAGATCCCAGGCAATGTCTGCTGTGTCCGATCAGGGGACCCCGTCCCCGGGCAGTACCGGTGCTTCCTACGCGGCTGCCGGCGTCGACATCGAAGCGGGCGACCGCGCCGTGGAGCTGATGAAGGAGTGGGTGAAGAAGACGCAGCGCCCCGAGGTCCTCGGCGGCCTCGGCGGTTTCGCCGGCCTCTTCGACGCCTCCGCCCTCAAGCGCTACGAGCGCCCGCTGCTCGCCTCCGCGACGGACGGGGTGGGCACCAAGGTCGACCTCGCCCGGCAGCTCGGCGTGTACGACACCATCGGCCACGACCTGGTCGCGATGGTCATGGACGACATCGTGGTGTGCGGCGCCGAGCCGCTCTTCATGACCGACTACATCTGCGTCGGCAAGGTCCACCCGGAGCGCGTGGCGGCCATCGTGAAGGGCATCGCCGAAGGCTGTGTGCTCGCGGGTTGCGCCCTGGTGGGCGGCGAGACGGCCGAACACCCGGGCCTGCTCGGTCCGGACGACTTCGACGTCGCGGGCGCCGGTACGGGTGTGGTCGAGGCCGACCGGCTGCTGGGCGCGGATCGTATCCGTAAGGGTGACGCGGTGATCGCCATGGCGGCCTCCGGTCTTCACTCGAACGGGTACTCCCTCGTCCGGCACGTCCTCTTCGAGCGGGCGAAGCTGAGCCTGGACCAGCAGGTCGAGGAGTTCGGCCGCACGCTCGGCGAGGAGCTCCTGGAGCCCACCAAGATCTACTCGCTGGACTGCCTGGCGCTCACCCGGACCACCGAGGTGCACGCCTACTCGCACATCACCGGCGGCGGCCTCGCGGCCAACCTGGCCCGGGTGATCCCGGACGGGCTGCACGCGATCGTCGACCGCGAGACCTGGACGCCGGCGCCGGTCTTCGACCTCGTCGGCAGGACGGGCCACGTCGAGCGCCTGGAGCTGGAGAAGACGCTGAACATGGGCGTCGGCATGATCGCGATCGTCCCCGAGGAATCGGCGGACGTGGCGCTGGCCACCCTCGCGGACCGCGGCGTGGACGCCTGGATCGCCGGTGAGATCACCGAGCGCGGCGAGCACGCGACGGGCGCGGCCCTGATCGGCGACTACGCGAACTGAGGCACCCGGGGGCCACGCGGCCCCCGGCGCCCTCGGGACAGCACGAAACCCGGTCCGGCGCTGAGGCCCCGGACCGGGTGAAGTGCGGTTGCTACGAGAAATCCGCCAACTGAGATCTGCTCACCGCTACTGCTACGAGAGATCGCGGAAACTGCGAGGGACGCTGGTGCGTCAAGCGCCGCGACGTTGAGACTGCGGACCGGACTGGTCGTCCTCGTCCTCATCGTCGTCGTTGTAGAGATCCGCGTACTGGGCGTACGGGTCGTCTTCCTCGTCGTCGTCCTCGAACGGCTCGCCATTCGGCGGCTGGCTCGAAGTCGAAGCGCCCAGCTCATTGGCCAGACGCGAGAGGTCAGTCCCGCCGCTGCTGTACTTCAGCTGGCGGGCGACCTTCGTCTGCTTGGCCTTTGCCCGGCCGCGCCCCATGGCTCGACCCCCTCGGATACGGGGCTCGGTGGCCCCAGAGTCTTGACACGCGTTCATGATCTGGAACGGGCTCTCCGTGGAGAGACCGGTCCGTAGGGCTTCCACGGTACCTGAGCCCGCGCCCATACGGTACGTCGCCCGCAGGACGCGCCTACGCCCAGAACCCGCGAGGTGCCCTGTCCTCGCTGGTCAACCGCGATTTTAACCTCTTCTTGGCGGACGACCCGCCGACGGGAGTGAGAGTTCTCTCCAAGTGTCCCCTCGGCGGGTCCCTGACAAGCATCGAGACACCTACGGAATGTGCCGGAATGGAAGGTTCCGCTATCCCCGGCGGCGCGCCTCCGCCATCCGCTGCTCGGCGATCCGGTCGGCCGCGGCGGCCGGCGGAATCCCGTCCTCCTTCGCACGTGCGAATATGGCCAGCGTGGTGTCGAAGATCTTCGCGGCCTTCGCCCTGCACCGGTCGAAGTCGAAACCGTGCAGTTCGTCGGCGACCTGGATGACCCCGCCCGCGTTCACGACGTAGTCCGGCGCGTACAGGATCCCGCGGTCCGCGAGGTCCTTCTCGACGCCCGGGTGCGCCAGCTGGTTGTTGGCGGCGCCGCACACGATCCGCGCGGTGAGCACCGGCACGGACGCGTCGTTCAGCGCCCCGCCCAGCGCGCAGGGGGCGTAGATGTCGATCCCCCCGGAGGGATGGTCGCCCCGGATCAGCGCCTCGGTGTCCGCGACCGCCGTGACACCGGTCGGGTGCCGGTCCAGGATCCGCCGTACGGACTCGTCCCGTACGTCCGTGATCACGACCTCGGCGCCGTCCTCGCGCAGATGGTCCACGAGGTGGTGGCCCACCTTGCCGACCCCTGCGACGCCGACCCTGCGGCCGCGCAGCGTCGGGTCGCCCCACAGGTGCTGAGCGCTCGCCCGCATGCCCTGGAAGACCCCGAAGGCGGTCAGCACCGAGGAGTCGCCGGCGCCGCCGTTCTCGGGCGAGCGGCCCGTCGTCCAGCGGCACTCGCGCGCCACGACGTCCATGTCGGCGACGTAGGTGCCGACGTCGCACGCGGTGACGTAGCGACCGCCGAGCGAGGCCACGAACCGGCCGTAGGCGAGGAGCAGCGCCTCGCTCTTGATCTGCTCGGGGTCCCCGATGATCACGGCCTTGCCGCCGCCGTGGTCGAGACCGGCCATGGCGTTCTTGTACGACATCCCGCGGGAGAGGTTCAGCGCGTCGGCGACGGCCTCCTGCTCGCTCGCGTACGGGTAGAAGCGCGTACCGCCGAGGGCGGGGCCCAGGGCGGTGGAGTGGATGGCGATGACGGCCTTGAGGCCGGTGGCCCGGTCCTGGCAGAGCACGACTTGCTCATGACCGCCCTGGTCCGAGTGGAACAGGGTGTGCAGTACATCAGCAGGCGCGCCGGTTACGTCGGTCACGGTGGTGACTCCCAGGTAAGTAGCGGCGGTTGGAGACGGTGCCCGTGCGGATGGCGGGCTTCCGTGGGCACGAGATTAGAGCCTGCGCCCGGTCACCATCGGCGCAGTGTTCAGGATCACCCCCTCCCGGAGTACGTTTCCGCATGACCGTGGGACGATTTGCAGTGGTTTCCCGGTTGTTCGTGAGCCGGTCGAGCGGGTTTCCGGCCCGGGTTTCGCGTCCGATCCGTTGGGGAGGGAGCAGGGGTGCCCAAGGTGTCCTCGGTGATCGTCCCGTACGCGTCCTATCTGCGCGTGTACGAACCGCTGGCCGCCTTTCCGGAGCCGGAGCGCGGCCACTGGGCGCGTTACGCCCGGCGTGCCGAGCGCCCCTCCTACCAGGACGAACTGCGACGCTCCCTGGCCGATCTGCTGCCCACCCCGCCGATCCCGGTGCCGGTGCACGAGAGCAGCGACGCGTTCGTCCTGAGCGTCGACGGCGTGCTCTGCGTCTGCCCCTGGCGCACCCGGCTGCGCGGCTGGCAGGCGCTGGGCGAGCTGGCCGAGGAACTGCCGGCGTCGGTCCTGGACGCGGTCCTGCCGCCGCTCGTGCGCCGCCAGGCGGCCCTGGACTACGAGCGCTGGCTGGTGCGCAACCCCGACGCCCGCCCGTGGATCCGCAGCTCCACCTGGCAGGTCCCGCTGAACTGGTTCGTGCTCGTCTCCGACGAGGAGCGGCAGTACGAGAAGGGGGCGGACGGCGACGGAGTGGCACCGGTGCTGCGCTACCGGACGCCGATGGTGCAGGCGCGGCGGCGGACGGCACGGGCCCTGAAGACGCTCAAGGAGACCCTGGACGACGGGCCGCTCATCGACGGCCTGGTGGACGTGGGGCGCTGGCTGGAGGAATTCCATCCGCGCTCGCTGGTCGAGCTGGACTACGGCGGGCTCGTGCACACCCTGCCGGTCGGGCATCTGGAGGACGACCACTCGGCGGCGGACGTGGCCGCGGGCATCGAGGCGCTGCGCAACGGGGACGGGGCCGCGGCGGGCGAGGCCTACGGGCGGCTCGTGGAGCGCTGGCGGACGGTGCGGGACCGGCGCTCGGCGAACTGACGCCGGGACGCGGGAGACGTCTGGGGCGTTTGGGGCATGTGACCTGGATCTCACCTGTTGGCCTCGAACTCGCGTATGGTCCTCGCACGCTGAAGAACCCTCATGCCGGGAGATCAACCCTCACTGCGGGAGATCACCCCGCACGGCGGGACGTAGGTCCCGATCCGGTCTTTTGCGTCGACGGTGTGTCAAGCGTGACGGATGGCACTTACCTGGCTCTTGCATCGCTCGCCCCTCCTCGTGCCAAAATAGGACAAGGACCCCGGGGGAAGGGTCTATCCGCCCGCTTTTTGGGGGGAATCTCTGCATTGCACGCTATGGGGGGTCTGGTGACTCCTGATCGTCCTGTGACTGATCGTCACAGTGGCGTGACTGTCCGCTATGGCATGGTCCATCGGCTTCCGTCGCTGATGAACACCTGGGAGGGCAATTCCATCGGTTTGGCCGACGCGGCTGGACGGATGGTGTAGTTGTAGTGCCGAGGACAAGCCGTTCGTCCTATAACCGACTCGACTCGCGTCCGCCATTTCGGGCAACGCGGGTCAAGGTGCAGAATTTAGAGGAAAGAACCGAGAAGGTTCGGTTCTCCCGAGGAGGCCGCTCATGACCGCTCGCACCCCTGATGCCGAGCCGCTGCTGACCCCGGCTGAGGTCGCCACGATGTTCCGCGTCGACCCCAAGACGGTCACGCGGTGGGCGAAGGCCGGCAAGCTTACGTCCATCCGCACGCTCGGCGGGCACCGCCGCTATCGCGAGGCTGAGGTCCGCGCACTACTCGCGGGTATTCCGCAGCAGCGCAGCGAGGCCTGAACAACTGCATAACCGGACAATTCGGTAGGTCCCCCAACCCGCCGAGGCGTCCGAACCACAGCTCCAAGCGACGCGGGTCCTGCCCCAACAGGGCTCACGCCCGACCCAGTTACACATGCGACAAGGGTGCGTCGTCGATCGCGCTGGACTCCGCCGGGTCCAGCGCGATTTTTTTTATGCCCCGCTCGGCTGTTGAACGGCTGTCGAATGACGGTCGAGCGGCTCTCCGGGAGCTCTCGGGGAGCTGTCGGCGAGGGGTGTGAGGTGGGTCTGTGAGCGGGCTTGTCAGAGTCTGGGGAGGGGTGTCGGATCTCCTGTGGAAGCCTTCGGGGACTGGTGCAATTGCACATATTAAATTGACCAGTTGTAGGTGGGGTGTAAGTTCCGCCGTTCTGAAAACTTATGCGGTGACACCCGTCACATGCCAGAGTCCTTGTTGCCTCTGGCACCTCTGCGCTAAAGGAGTTGGGGCGGTTGTGCCTCGGAGGGGGTTTCGTCCTCGACGGCCGGCTCGTCCTCCTCGCCGTGCGGAGCGGGTTCCATGGCCAGTCTCAGAAGCTGGCGACAGATCGGGCAGTGCCGCGTCAGATGGCGGTAGCCGGAGGCGGCCGACAGATGGGCGCGAAGCAGAGCGCGCGTCTCGTGCCGAGCGGACGCCGCCATGGACCACCTCCAGGGGGTCGAGTGCCCTGGCTTCTGGGGTACCCGCGGAAGGCGGCCCGCGTCAAGGTGCGGGAGCTCCGCCCGTGGGGCCAGGAGCGGTGTCCGGCCGTGCGCGGGAGGGCTCGTGGGGCGGCTGTATGGGCGTGGGGCGCGCGGGGGCGTGTGGAGGGGGCGTACGCGTCCCTGGAGTCCGTATGCGGGCCCGACGGCTGGGCCCGCGACTGGGCCCGACGACTGTGCCTGTCGGCTGGGCCTGCGATGCGTGCGGTCGGCCGTACTCGCGAGGTGCGCGGAACGCGCATGCGAAAGAGCCCGGGTCCGAAGACCCGGGCTCTTTCATCTGCTGCTGTCTACTGCGGTCCTGACGGGATTTGAACCCGCGGCCTCCACCTTGACAGGGTGGCGAGCACTCCAAACTGCTCCACAGGACCAGGTTTCGCAGTCACTTTCTTGCGTTGTGCTGCGAGAAGAGACTGTACAGGAGGGTGAGCCCCGGGTCGAACTCACCCACCGTGCAGGCCTCGTTACGGCACCGCGGCGTCGATCGCCTTCACGATGCGCTTGTCGGAGACGGGGTACGCCGTGCCGAGCGCATGGGCGAAATAGCTGACGCGGAGCTCCTCGATCATCCAGCGGATGTCCAGGACCGACGAAGGGATCGGCCGGCCCTGCGGCAACTGCTCAAGGAGCCAGGCGTACTCGTCCTGCATCTCGTGGACCTTCTCCATGCGGGTGGTGTCCCGCTGGACGCCGGTCGGCATCTGCTGCAGCCGGCGGTCGGCGGCGACCAGGTAGCGCATCAGGTCCGGGAGGCGGCGCAGGCCGGTCGCCGTGACGAAGCCGGGCTTCACCAGGGCGTTCAGCTGCGTCCGTACGTCCGTGAGGTTTGCCAGCAGGGTGGGGCTGCCGGTGGCCTTCAGGCGGCGCTCACAGGCCTGCCAGGCGGCGAGGACCTGCTCTACCTGACCCACCGTCCGGACCGTCGTGTCGACGATCTCGGCGCGCACCTTGTCATAGAGCTTCCGGTACGACTCCTCGTCCCACGCCGGGCCCCCGAAGTCGCCGATCAGCTTGTCCGCCGCCGCCGTCGCGCAGTCCTCGAAGAGGGCCTGGACGGAGCCGTGCGGGTTGGCGGAGAGGGCGAGCTTCTGGGCGTTCGTCAGCTTGTCCGAGGCGAACTTGGCAGGGTTCACCGGGATGTTGCGCACGATCAGGCGGCGCGTGCCCTTCCACATGGCCTGCGCCTGCTCGGCCTCCGTGTCGAAGAGGCGTACGGAGACGGTGTTCGCCGTCGGTCCGTCGTCGACGAGGGCCGGGTACGCCTTCACCGGCTGGCCCGCCCGGCGCGTCTCGAAGACGCGGCTGAGCGTGCCGATCGTCCAGTCCGTGAGGCCCGTACGTTCCAGGGACTCGCCGCCCTCGCGCTCCGCCGTCGCCGCCGCGGCCTGCGAGAGCGCCTTGCGTGCCTTCGGCTTCAGCTGGAGCTGCAGGGTCGAGAGGTCCTTGTCCTCGGCCAGCTTGCGGCGCCGTTCGTCGACGATCCGGAAGGTGATCTTCAGATGGTCGGGGACGCGGGACCAGTCGAAGTCGTCGGCCGTGACCGGGACGCCGACCATCCGCTTCAGCTCGCGGGCGAGCGTCGTCGCCAGCGGCTCCTGGAGCGGGACGGCCTGGTCCAGGAACCGCTTCGCGAAGTTCGGGGCGGGGACGTAGTGGCGGCGGACGGGCTTGGGGAGGGAGCGGATCAGCTCCGTCACCACTTCTTCCCGCAGGCCCGGGATCTGCCAGTCGAAGCCCTCGTCCGTCACCTGGTTCAGGACCTGGAGCGGGACGTGGACCGTGACGCCGTCGGCGTCCGCGCCCGGCTCGAACTGGTAGGTCACCCGGAACTTCAGACGGCCCTGACGCCATGAGTCGGGGTAGTCGTCCTTGGTGACGGCCCCCGCCTTCTCGTTGATGAGCATCGAACGCTCGAAGTCGAGGAGTTCGGGCTCGTCGTGGCGCTTGTGCTTCCACCAGGAGTCGAAGTGCGCGCCGGACACGACGTGCGCGGGCACCCGCTGGTCGTAGAAGTCGAAGAGCGTCTCGTCGTCGACCAGGATGTCCCGGCGGCGGGCGCGGTGCTCCAACTCCTCGACCTCGGTCAGGAGCTTGCGGTTGTCGGCGAAGAACTTGTGGTGCGTACGCCAGTCGCCCTCGACGAGCGCGTTGCGGATGAAGAGATCGCGGGACGTCTCCGGGTCGATACGGCCGTAGTTGACCTTGCGCTGGGCGACGATCGGGACGCCGTAGAGGGTGACCTTCTCGTACGCCATGACCGCGGCCTGGTCCTTTTCCCAGTGCGGTTCGCTGTAGGTGCGCTTGAGGAGGTGCTCGGCCAGGGGTTCGACCCACTCGGGCTCGATCCTGGCGTTCACCCGGGCCCAGAGACGGGAGGTCTCCACCAGCTCGGCCGACATCACGAAACGCGGGGGCTTCTTGAAGAGGGCCGAACCGGGGAAGATCGCGAACTTGGCGTTGCGGGCGCCGAGGTACTCGTTCTTGCCCGTGCTGCGCCCGCTCTCCCCTCCGGTCTCCTTCACGTCCTTCATGCCGACGTGCGAGAGCAGGCCGGCGAGGAGGGAGACGTGGACGCTCTGGTCCGCCGCGTCGTCCTCGTTGAGGTGGATGCCCATCTGTTTGGCGACCGTGCGCAGCTGGGTGTAGATGTCCTGCCATTCGCGGATCCGCAGGAAGTTGAGGTACTCCTGCTTGCACATACGGCGGAAGGCGGACGAGCCTCGTTCCTTTTGTTGTTCGCGGACGTAACGCCAGAGGTTGAGGAAGGCGAGGAAGTCGCTCGTCTCGTCCTTGAAGCGGGCGTGCTGCTGGTCCGCCTGTGTCTGCTTGTCGGCGGGGCGCTCGCGCGGGTCCTGGATGGAGAGCGCGGCGGCGATCACCATGACCTCGCGCGCACAGCCGTTCTTGTCGGCCTCCAGGACCATGCGGGCCAGCCGGGGGTCGACGGGGAGCTGGGCGAGCTTGCGGCCGGTGTCCGTGAGGCGCTTGCGCACGTCCTTCTCGGACGGGTCCAGCGCGTTCAGTTCGTGGAGGAGTTGGACGCCGTCGCGGATGTTGCGGTGGTCCGGCGGGTCGAGGAAGGGGAACTTCTCGATGTCGCCCAGGCCGGCCGCCGTCATCTGGAGGATGACCGAGGCGAGGTTCGTACGGAGGATCTCCGCGTCCGTGAACTCGGGGCGGGCGTCGAAGTCGTCCTCGGAGTACAGACGGATGCAGATGCCGTCCGACGTACGGCCGCAGCGGCCCTTGCGCTGGTTGGCGCTGGCCTGCGAGACCGGCTCGATGGGGAGGCGCTGCACCTTGGTGCGGTGGCTGTATCTGGAGATACGGGCGGTGCCCGGGTCGATGACGTACTTGATGCCCGGGACGGTGAGGGAGGTCTCGGCGACGTTGGTCGCCAGAACGATCCTGCGGCCGGTGTGGGGCTGGAATACGCGGTGCTGCTCGGCGTGCGAGAGGCGGGCGTAGAGGGGGAGGACCTCGGTGAAGCGGTAGTTCTTTTTCGTGAGCGCGTCCGCCGTGTCGCGGATCTCGCGTTCGCCGGAGAGGAAGACCAGGATGTCGCCCTTGCCCTCGGCCTGCAGTTCCTCGACGGCGTCCGTGATCGCGGTGATCTGGTCGCGGTCCGAGTCGTCGCCGTCCTCTTCGAGGAGGGGGCGGTAGCGGACCTCCACGGGATACGTACGGCCGCTGACCTCGACGATCGGGGCGTCGCCGAAGTGGCGGGAGAAGCGGTCCGGGTCGATCGTGGCCGAGGTGATGACGACCTTGAGGTCCGGGCGCTTGGGGAGCAGCTGGGCGAGGTAGCCCAGCAGGAAGTCGATGTTGAGGGACCGCTCGTGGGCCTCGTCGATGATGATCGTGTCGTACGCGCGCAGCTCGCGGTCCGTCTGGATCTCGGCGAGCAGGATGCCGTCCGTCATCAGCTTGACGAAGGTGCCGTCCGGGTTCACCTGGTCGGTGAAGCGGACCTTCCAGCCGACGGCCTCGCCGAGGGGGGTGTCCAGCTCCTCCGCGACGCGCTCGGCGACCGTGCGGGCGGCGATGCGGCGGGGCTGGGTGTGGCCGATCATGCCGCGGACGCCGCGGCCCAGTTCGAGACAGATCTTGGGGATCTGGGTGGTCTTTCCGGAGCCGGTCTCGCCCGCGACGATGACGACCTGGTGGTCGCGGATGGCGTCGGCGATGTCGGACTTCTTCTGGCTGACCGGGAGCTGCTCGGGGTACGTGACGGCGGGCACGCGGGTGCGGCGCTCGGCGAGGCGGGCCTCGGCCTTGGTGACCTCGGCGTCGATCTCGGCGAGCACGGCGGCCCGGGCCTCGGGCTTGCGGATCCGGCGTGCGCCCTCGAGCCTGCGGCCGAGTCGGTGCGCTTCGCGCAGGGACAGTTCGGCCAGGCGGGGGGCGAGGTCGCCGAGGGCGGGGGCGGGGTGCGTAGACATACGCGGTCCAGGATCTCACCTTGGCGAAATTAGTGGCGAACGGTTTTGGGTGGGGGGTGCGTTCGGGGTGTCTGCCGGGGGTGTGTCCGGGGTGTCTGCGGGGGGTGCGTCGGGGTGTCTGCGGGGGAGGGGCGTGGGTCGGGGCCGTGCCGGTGCGTCGAGCCCGTCGCCGGTGGATCAGACGTGAGGTGGGGGAGGGAGCCGCTGCCGGATCCGGACGTACGCGACGGGCTTTCGACGCACCGGCACGGCCCCATCCGTGCGTACTCGGCTGCCGCCGGTCGACAGTCGTTGCCGGGGAGCAGTCCGTTCGTACTCGGCTGCCGGTCGCGGAGCGTGCGGTCAGTCGGTGGGTGTTGGGGGTGTGGGTGCTGGGGGTGTGGGCGTCGGGGGTGTGGGTGCCTGGGGTGGGGTGGGCTGTGGGGGCTGGGCGCGGCGGGTGGGGTCGCCCTGGGCCATGGCCTGGGCGGTGTTGGAGACGGCCTTGATGCCCAGGTAGGCCGTGGTCATGCTGCTGACCGAGGTGAAGGCGGCGGTCAGGACGCCGATGATCACTGATTTGTCGCCGTCCAGGCGCCATACGCCGAAGATCGCCACGACGGCGATCGCGAGGTTGCTGAGGAGGACCGCTTGTAAGCCGTACCGGGCTCGGTACCGCTCCAGGTCGAGTTCGCGCATCGGCTTCAGTCCGTCCTTGCCCGCCATGGTTTCGTTCCCTGCCTCATGGGGTCGCTGGGTCGCTTCGGCAGCCAGAACGTAGCGTGTTCTGTGCGGGGCATGCCAAGTCGGACGCGCCGGGGTCGCGGAGCGGGGAACGGCGAAGGCCCCGTCCTGGTGGACGGGGCCTTCGGGGTGTGGCTGGGGCCGGGGTCGAACCGGCGACCTATCGCTTTTCAGGCGATCGCTCGTACCAACTGAGCTACCCAGCCACGAGGTTTCATGTGAAACCTCAGCGGTCCTGACGGGATTTGAACCCGCGGCCTCCACCTTGACAGGGTGGCGAGCACTCCAAACTGCTCCACAGGACCAAGCTGTTGTGTGCGGCGTGTAAAACAGTGTCGCACACGGTATTGCGTGCCCCCAACGGGATTCGAACCCGTGCTACCGCCTTGAAAGGGCGGCGTCCTAGGCCGCTAGACGATGAGGGCGAACAGCCAGTACCGCTCTGCTTCGTCTTCGCGTTCCCGAGGGGACGTGAGAAGCATGTGACTCCGCTTTCCCCCGAGGGGTTCCGCTTCTCCTTCGCTTCGAAGGAAGCTCGGGACGGTCAAGTCCTGACCGGCGCCCTTGGGCACGAACAGACTGTACTACGCGGCCTGGATGCGGACCAAACCAGATAGTGGAGCGCGGGTTCAGGGTCGGTTGTCCTCGGGCAGGTGGCGGCTGACCTCGGCCGTTGTCAGGCCCAGACCGCCCAGTTTGATCTCGTCCCAGGCCTGGAGGTGGCGGGTGTCGCGGTCTACGTAGAGGACCGAGGCCTCGATGGGGTCCGGGTAGGTGCCTTCGATCGCGCGCAGTCCGCTGCCGCCCGTCGACCCCTCGACGCGCAGACGGGTTCCGTACTTCATGACCTCCGTCTGTTCGTGGTGGAGGTGACCGGCCAGGACGAGGGGTACCTCCCCGTCCGTGAGGCGGGCGGCCGACGGCTCGTGGGTGATGGCGATGTCGACGGGGGTGCCCGCGGCGCGCTGGTCCCGCAGGGAGGAGGCCAGGCGGGCGCCGGCCAGTTCCTCCGCCGCGTCGCCGCCCGGGGCGACCGAGCGGTCGGGGGTGAACTGGGGGTCGCCGATGCCGGCGAAGCGCAGGCCGGCGACCGTGATCGCGCGGCCGTCGTCCAGGACGTGCACGTTCTTCATGCGTTCCAGGTAGCGCTGGGTGAGCCGGCTGTCGTGGTTGCCGCGGACCCAGACGTACGGCGCGCCCAGGTCCTGGACGGGGTCGAGGAAGCCGTTCTCGGCCGAGGTGCCGTGGTCCATGGTGTCGCCGGAGTCGACGATCACATTGATCTCGTACTGCTTCACCAGTGACGCGATGATCTTCCAGCTCGCCGGGTTGAGGTGGATGTCGGAGACGTGCAGCACCCGGATCGTGGACGGGTCCGGCTCGTACGTCGGGAGCGTGGAGGTGACGTCGTACAGCTTCGTCACATTCGTCACCAGGCGGGCCAGTTCCTTCTGGTAGACGTCGAATTCACTGACGATGTTGCGGGCGTTGCCGACCAGGGAGGGGGCGGAGGAGAGCAGGCCGGAGAACTTCGGTTCCAGCACCGAGTTCGGGTTCCAGGTGGCGAAGGCCGTCGCGCCGGAGGCGGCGAGGAGGGCGAGGGCCAGGCCGCCGGCGGCCAGGGCGCGGCGCGGTCGGCGGTAGACCGCGAGGCCGAGGGCGGTGGCGCCGGAGACGACCGCGACGCAGGACCGTACGGCCAGGTCGAGGGTGCCGTGCTCCACGTCCTGGGCGACCTCGTCCTGCAGGCCCGAGAGCCGCTCGGGGTGGTCGACCAGGGCCTGGGCGCGGACCGGGTCCAGCTGGTCGACGTTCACGTCGAGGCGTACGGGAGCGATGTGGCTGTTCAGCTCCAGGGCGCCGAGCGGGGAGACGTTGATCTTCGTGCCGCCGGTGACCGAGGGGCGCAGGGTCATCGTGGTGTTCATGGGGCCGACCGGAACGCGCACATTGCCCACGATCAGCAGGCCGAGCCAGGCGCCGAGGAGGACGACGGTCATCAGACCGAGGGCCCGGAGGTAGGCGGGGGGTTGGTCAAGCCGGTGGACGAGTTCCTCGGTGACCGGGCGGGGGCGGGGGTGGGGACGGGTGCGGAGGCGGGTGCGGAGGGTGCGGTACGGGCGGGTCACGGCGGTGGCGAGAGCGGTGGCGAGAGCGGGTACGGCAGCGGGGACGCGGGCCATTGGACCCGTATGCCCAAGTGTCGGGGTGCGTATGCGGGGGTGCGGACCGGCTCTCGTACCGCGGACCGGCCCTCGTGCGGGGCGATGACGGTCGTACGGGGGTTGCCCTCGACTCTCGTACGAGGCTGTCGTACCGGACAATGGCCGTGTGCTGGAGATGACGCGCGAGGAGTTCGAGGAACTGGTCGCCGAGGCGCTGGACCGGATTCCGCCGGAGTTGACGCGGCTGATGGACAACGTGGCGGTGTTCGTCGAGGACGAGCCCGACCCGTCCGACCCGGAGCTGCTCGGGCTCTACGAGGGGACTCCGCTGACCGATCGCGGGGAGTGGTACGCGGGGGTGCTGCCGGACCGGATCACGATCTACCGGGGGCCGACGCTGCGGATGTGCGAGACCCGGGAGGACGTGGTCGCGGAGACCGAGGTGACCGTGGTGCACGAGATCGCCCATCACTTCGGGATCGACGACGACCGGTTGCACGCGCTCGGTTACGGGTGAGCGGGAGCGGCGGCGGAGGTGCCGCCGGGAGCGTCGGCGGGTTGTCGGGGCCCTGAGGGTTCGGTGCGCGTGTCTTCTTGTGGGCGGCGGGAGTTGGGCAGATGGACTCCCCGATCCTTCCCCGAGCTCTCGGCTCCGACCGAGCAGGGGAGACCCCATCCGGAGGTGGCTGCCCGTGCGCGCCTTGTACGTACCCGTCCGTCTGGCCGCCACGGTCATCGCCGTCGCGGCCGCCGCCGGCTGTATGAGCGTGAGTGACGACGGGGGTCGGCCGGGACCCTCGCACTCGGCCGGGCAGCGGGGAGACGGGGCACCGGACGGAGGGGTCGGGGAGGGCGGGGACGGCGGCGGCGGGTTCCACGGCGGGACGGGCGTGAAGGGGGGCGCCTCGGCGAAGCCCGGTCGGCGGGTGTCCGGGTCGGTGTCTCCGTCCGTGACGGAGTCCGGGCGTGCGAAGCCGTCCGCCGGGGCGACGGGCAAGGGGGGCGGCAAGGGGCAGCCGGAGCAGCCCCCGCCGTCGAACGGGGTGCCGAGTCCCACGTATGTCACATCCGATCCGACTCCGCCGCCCCCTCCCCCGCCGCCGCCCGTGACGCCGTCGTCCGAGCCGACCACGGCGGAGCCCTCGTCCTCGGCGCATGAGCAGACCACGCAGCTGGTGGAGCGGGAGCCGGCACCGCGGGCGGGCGAACCGGCGTAGACGGGGGTGGGGAGAGGCGACGGGGAAGGGCGGCGGGATGTGGGGAATACGGTCGACCCCGGCCGGTGTTGGAACCGGTGCCAGCAGACGAAAGCTCTCCCATACGTGCTTGACCTGCCCCTTTGAGGGTCAGTTTGCCTTCAGGGGTGGGGGGTGCGTATGGTGGTAGATCGTTTGATCCCATTTGCCCGGCGCCAACGCAGAGAGCGCCGCGTGTGGCGCGTACTCTCCCTTGCCGTGGCCGGACCGCATAGAGGCGGTCGATTGCGACTTCACGGAGTTTGGGCGCGTGCCGAAGAACTCCGGAAGGTTCGCATTTCGCATGTCTGTTTCCAGTACTGATCACGTCGTCGTGCCCGAGAACAACGAGAACGACAACAACGAGGGTGTCCAGCAGGCCACCGTGGAGACCGTTGAGACCGTCGAGACGGTCGCGACGGTGGACACGGTCGAGGCCGTGGAGACCGTTGAGACGGTCGAGGCCGTCGAGTCCGCCCCCGAGATCACCTTCGCCTCCCTCGGTCTTCCCGAGGGCGTCGTCCGCAAGCTCGCTCAGAACGGCGTGACCACCCCGTTCCCGATCCAGGCCGCGACCATCCCGGACGCCCTGGCCGGCAAGGACATCCTCGGCCGTGGCCGCACCGGCTCCGGCAAGACCCTCTCGTTCGGTCTGCCGACCCTGGCGCGGCTCGCCGGTGGTCACACCGAGAAGAAGAAGCCGCGCGCCGTCATCCTCACGCCGACCCGTGAGCTCGCGATGCAGGTCGCGGACGCGCTGCAGCCCTACGGTGACGTGCTCGGCCTGAAGATGAAGGTCGTCTGCGGCGGTACGTCGATGGGCAACCAGATCTACGCCCTGGAGCGCGGCGTCGACGTCCTCGTCGCCACCCCGGGCCGCCTGCGCGACGTCATCAACCGTGGCGCCTGCTCGCTGGAGAACGTCCAGGTGGCCGTCCTCGACGAGGCCGACCAGATGTCCGACCTGGGCTTCCTGCCCGAGGTCACCGAGCTGTTCGACCAGATCCCGGCCGGCGGTCAGCGGATGCTGTTCTCGGCCACGATGGAGAACGAGATCTCCACGCTGGTCAAGCGTTACCTGACCAACCCGGTCACGCACGAGGTCGACAGCGCCCAGGGCAACGTCACGACCATGTCGCACCACATCCTCATCGTGAAGCCCAAGGACAAGGCGCCGGTCACCGCCGCGATCGCCTCCCGCAAGGGCCGCACGATCATCTTCGTCCGCACCCAGCTGGGCGCCGACCGCATCGCCGAGCAGCTGCGCGACTCCGGTGTGAAGGCCGACGCGCTGCACGGCGGCATGACGCAGGGCGCGCGGACGCGGACGCTGGCGGACTTCAAGGACGGTTACGTCAACGCGCTCGTCGCGACCGACGTCGCCGCCCGCGGTATCCACGTCGACGGCATCGACCTGGTGCTGAACGTGGACCCCGCCGGTGACCACAAGGACTACCTGCACCGCTCCGGCCGTACGGCTCGCGCGGGTCGCAGCGGCACCGTCGTGTCCCTCTCCCTGCCGCACCAGCGTCGTCAGATCTTCCGGCTGATGGAGGACGCGGGCGTCGACGCCTCGCGTCACATCATCAACTCCGGTACGGCCTTCGAGCCCGAGGTCGCCGAGATCACCGGCGCCCGTTCGATGACCGAGGTGCAGGCCGAGTCCGCGGGCAACGCCGCGCAGCAGGCCGAGCGTGAGGTCACACAGCTCACCAAGGAGCTGGAGCGCGCGCAGCGTCGTGCGGTCGAGCTGCGTGGCGAGGCCGACCGCCTGGTGGCCCGTGCCGCGCGTGAGCGGGGCGAGGACCCGGAGGCGGCGGTGGTCGCGGCCGCGGAGGCCCTGGCGGAGCAGGCGGTGGCCGAGGCTCCGGCCGAGGTAACGGCCGTGGCCGAGCAGCCCGCCGCCGAGCGTTCGTCCTACGAGCCGCCGCGTCAGCGCCGCGACGAGCGGGGCAACTACGAGCGTCGCGACAACGACCGCGGCGACCGCAATGACCGTGGTGACCGTGGCGGGTTCCGTCGTGACAACGACCGTCGTGACGACCGTGGTGGCCGTACCTTCGAGCGTCGTGACGACCGCGGTGGTTCCGGCTTCCGTCGTGACAACGACCGTCGTGACGACCGTGGTGGCCGTACCTTCGAGCGTCGTGACGACCGCGGTGGTTCCGGCTTCCGTCGTGACAACGACCGTCGTGACGACCGTGGTGGCCGTACCTTCGAGCGTCGCGATGACCGCGGTGGTTCCGGCTTCCGCCGCGACGACCGTCGCGACGACACCCGTGGCGACCGCGCCGGCTTCGACCGTGACCGTCGTGACGACCGTGGTGGCCGTACCTTCGAGCGTCGCGACGACCGTGGCGGTTCCGGCTTCCGTCGTGACAACGACCGGGGCACCGGCCGTTCGTTCGAGCGTCGTGACGACCGTGCCGGCCACCGTGGCAGCGACCGTCCCTTCAACCGCGACCGCCAGGACAACCGCCCCTCCAGCGGTTTCCGCGCCGGCAGCCACGACCGCCCGTACGGCCGTCGTGACGACCACCGCGGCACCGGTACTGGCACCGGCACCGGCACCGGCACTGGCACTGGCACCGGCACCGGTTCCTTCGGCCGCCGCGACGAGAAGCCGCGCTGGAAGCGCAACGGCTGATGTCCGATGACCTCTGCTGACGTCCGCTGACGTCCGAGAGTGCTGAACGCCGTGGCCCCCACCGAATCCGGTGGGGGCCACGGCGTTTTCCGTGCCCGTGGCCCTGCCCCACGCTGTTTCGAAAGGCTTTCCGGAAACTTTGAACTCGCTGTAAGATCAGCCGACTTCTGAGACGGATGCGACGGCCGGGGGGCCGGGGGCATCGAGAAGCGGTGCGCGTCCCGTCTCGTTCTTCGGGGAGGGTCTTCTTGACTCGTCATGCCTTCGTGCGCCTGCGTCTCGTCGCCGCCTCCGCGGTGCTGGCGACCGGCCTGAGCCCGTTGCTCCCGTCGCCGACGGCGGTCGCGGACGCGCCGCAGGAGACGGTGGTGCCGGCGACACTGCGCGGCACCTACACCTCGGCCGAGCTCTACAGCGGGTCGACGTCAGGCCACGACGGCGCGGGACAGCAGGGCGTCTTCCACACGCTGGAGGGGGCAGGGCTGGTCTGGACGCGATACGCGGACGGGACGTCGGTGCCCGTGACCCGGCCGGCGGGGATCACCGGTACCTGGGGGACCGGCGGCGACGTCCTCGCGTACCGCTACGCGGAGGACAGGGTCGACCTGTGGAACGCGGTCGACGGGACCACCCGCACCCTCCGGACACCCTCGGGCCTGACGTTGCTCACCGCGTACCGCGACCTCGCGGTCGCCTATCGCGTCGTGCAGGACGAGAACGGCACGGCCTGGCGGGAGATGCACCTGCTGCTCCCGGAGGCCGACGGCAGCACGCGTGACGTGCCGGTCGCCGGAGTGCCCGCGGGAGTGAACCTTGGGCAGCCCCTGGACGGGGACGCCGACGGGCTGCTGTTCCAGGGCGCGAAGGACGGGCAGTACCTGTCGGTCATGGTCGACCGGCGGACGGGGCAGGTGCGGGACTGGACCCCGCCGCGCTCCAAGGTCTACCTCAGGGCCAAGGTCACCGCCGAGCACGTGGTCCTGTTCAACGTCAACGAGACCGCCGTGCAGGTGTTGCCCCGCTCCGACCTGTCGGCGGCCCCGACCGAGGTCACGCTGTCGGGCAGCGGCAGCGTGAACCCCGCGCAGGATCTCGCCGTGGTCGGCGACTGGCTGGTCCACCGGCCCAGCGGCGGTACGGCGGTGCTCGCCAAACCGATCGCGGGCGGTCCCACGGTCACCCTGATGCCCTCGTCGGGTGTCTACTCCTCCGCCGTCTCCAACGGCACCGCCGTCCTGATCGGCCGCACCACCGCCGACGACTGGGGCGTCCAGCGCATCAAGCCGGGTCCCGACGGCACCCCTGCCGTCACCCAGGTCAAGGCTCTGCCCAAGCCGCCGATCAAGATCCAGGGACTGTCCCTGGAGCAGGGGCGGCTGCTCGTCGCCGACACCGGCGGCCCGGGTGGATACCGCGACGACTACGTACGGACCGTCGCCGTGACCGGCACCCCCGAGTTCGGCGCACGCTCGTCGTTCGACGGCACCGCACTGAACCTCGGCACCTGCCCGGCGACGGAGGTCGGCTGCTCCCAGCTCCACGGCACGGCCGACGGTCGCGCCGCCTGGGTGACGAAGGACACCGCGACCAGCGACCGCATTCGCGTCGCCGGGCCGGCCCCGTACTCCTTCTGGGAGCGCGGGGTCCCCGCCGGCGGCCGGATCACCGACGTGTCCGGCCGGTACCTGATCCACACGACGGACACCGCGCAGACCGTCTACAAGATCGGCAATGACGGCAACCCGGCGCTCACCCGCACGCCCGGCGCCGCCGCCCTCTCCGGCGACACCCTGTGGACCCCGGGCACCACCCCCGGCACCGTCACGGCGTACAACCTCACCACGAAGAAGACCACCGAGACCCTCACCACCGACGCCGGCTGCGCACCCACCGAACTGCGGGCCAACGGCCGCTGGCTGTACTGGGGTTGCGCCGACGGCACGGCCGGCGTCTACGACCGTACGGCGAAGAGGTCCGTGCCCGTCCCGGCCGGCGAGGCGGAACTCGGCGACGGATTCGTCGTCACGCACGACAGACAGGCTGGGCAACTGGTCCTCACGACGGTCGCGGACGGCATACCCGCGAGCCGCGTGATCGGCGCACTGCCCGACACCGGAATCTCCCAGCGCGAGGTGCGCTGGACGGTCGACGAGTCGACCGGGAACGTCGCCTACGTCGACGACCAGGAGCGCGTGCACCTCGTGCCGACCGGCGTGACCCAGCAGCCGCTGCGCCTGCTGGCCCCGGTCGACTCGGCGTCCACCCTCGCCGCAGAGGAGATCGACACGACGCCGTCCACGCTGACCACCCTGCTGCTGTCGAAGCCGACCGCGGGCTGGCGGCTGACCGTGCGCAGCCGCGCCACCGGCAAGGTCGTGGACACGCGGGACGGCGGTGCGACACGCGGCGAGGTGAAGGTCGGCTGGTTCGGGACGGACGCCAAGGGGGCGTTCCTGACGAACGGGCGGTACGACTGGACGCTGTCGGTCACTCCGGCCGACGGGGTCGGCGCCCCGGTCGCCACGAGCGGCACGGTCGCCCTGTCCGGTGCGGCTCCGGCCACCCACGACTACATCGGCGGCGGCGACTTCATCGGCGACCTGGTCACCCTCAGCTCCTCGGGCACGCTGGGCTTCCGGCAGGGCTCGGGCAAGGGCACGTTCTCCGTGAACCTCGGCACCAGCAGCGGCTGGACGACGACCAACAAGGTGGTGCCGTTCGGCGACCTGAGCGGCGACCGCTGCAACGACGTCCTGGTCCGGCTGACCAGCGGGGCACTGCGCGCGTACAAGCCGGACTGCTACGGCACGCTGAAGCCGTCGACGGCGTACACCTCGCTCGGCACCAGCGGCTGGAACCAGTACGACGTCCTGACCTCGCCCGGCGACATCAGCGGCGACGGCCGCCCGGATCTGATCGCGCGCAACACGGCGACCGGCACGGTGTACCTCTACAAGGGCACGAGCGCGGGCAAGCTGTCCGCGCGCGTGAAGCTGTACGCCAACTGGAAGACGTACAAGAAGGTCGTCGGTGTCGGTGACCTGAACGGCGACGGTATCGGTGACCTGCTCGCCCAGGACAAGGCCAACACCCTGTACCGCTACTACGGCACCGGCAAGGGGTCGTTCGGCGCGCGGACGAAGGTGTTCGCGGGCTGGGGCGGGTCGTACAACGTCGTCGTCGGCGCCGGGGACATCACGGGTGACGGCAAGGCGGATCTGGTCGCGCGGGACACCGCGGGCAATCTGTACCGTCAGAACGGCACCGGCAAGGGGTCGTTCGCGGCGCGGGTGAAGATCGGGAGCGGCTGGCAGGGCTATAAGGGCCTTTTCTAGCCAACCCGACGTCTTGATCGGTGCATGTCGATCCCCCGGCGAGGGAATCGCTGGGGGCATGACAGATGACGCCAAGGCAAATGGGCTGTCGGACGAAGAACGGCTTGCCCAGCTCGGCTATACACAGGTTCTCGCCCGCCGCATGTCGGCGTTCTCCAACTACGCGGTCTCGTTCACGATCATCTCGGTCCTGTCGGGCTGTCTGACGCTGTATCTGTTCGGCATGAACACCGGCGGCCCCGCCGTGATCACCTGGGGATGGGGCGCGGTCGGACTGATGACGCTGTTCGTGGGACTGTCGATGGCCGAGATCTGTTCGGCTTATCCGACCTCGGCCGGGCTGTACTTCTGGGCCCACCGGCTCGCCCCGGAGCGGTCCGCGGCGGCCTGGGCCTGGTTCACGGGGTGGTTCAACGTCCTCGGGCAGGTCGCGGTGACCGCCGGGATCGACTTCGGCGCGGCGTCCTTCCTGGGCGCGTACCTGAACCTGCAGTTCGACTTCACGATCACGCCGGGCCGTACGATCCTGCTCTTCGCCGGCATTCTCGTCCTGCACGGGCTGCTGAACACCTTCGGGGTCCGGATCGTCGCCCTCCTCAACGACATCAGCGTGTGGTGGCACGTCCTGGGCGTCGCGGTGATCGTGGGCGCGCTGGCCTTCGTACCGGATCACCACCAGTCCGCGAGCTTCGTCTTCACCCACTTCGTGAACAACACCGGCTGGGGCAGCGGGGTGTACGTCGTCCTACTCGGCCTGCTGATGGCGCAGTACACCTTCACCGGCTACGACGCCTCCGCTCATATGACAGAGGAGACGCACGACGCCTCGACGGCCGGCCCGAAGGGCATCGTCCAGTCCATCTGGACCTCGTGGATAGCGGGCTTCGTCCTCCTCCTCGGCTTCACCTTCGCCATCCAGTCGTACGACAAGGAACTGGGCTCGGCGACGGGCGCGCCCCCGGCGCAGATCCTGCTCGACGCGCTGGGCGCCACGGCCGGGAAACTCCTCCTCCTGGTCGTGATCGGCGCACAGCTCTTCTGCGGAATGGCGTCCGTGACCGCCAACAGCCGCATGATCTACGCCTTTTCGCGGGACGGCGCGCTGCCGTTCTCACACGTCTGGCACACGGTGAGCCCACGTACGCGGACACCGGTCGCGGCGGTGTGGCTGGCGGCGCTGGCGGCCCTGGTGCTGGGGCTGCCGTACCTCATCAATGTCACCGCGTACGCGGCCGTGACGTCGATCGCCGTGATCGGGCTCTACATCGCCTACGTCATCCCGACACTGCTGCGGCTGCGCAAGGGGGAGGCGTTCGAACGGGGGCCGTGGCATCTGGGCCGCTGGTCGCGCGCGATCGGCGTCGTCTCGGTGGGCTGGGTCGCCGTCATCACCGTCCTGTTCATGCTGCCCCAGGTTTCGCCGATCACCTGGGAGACCTTCAACTACGCCCCGATCGCGGTCCTCGTCGTCCTCGGCTTCGCCGCGACCTGGTGGCTGGCCTCGGCCCGGCACTGGTTCCTCAACCCCGACCACGCCCGCACGATCGCCCGCGAGACGGCCCGCAAGGGCGCGCCCGAACGGGTCGATCCGTAGCGTTGTACGCCGTTGGTCCACAGCCGTCCGCGTGTTTGGCGTGGCCGGGTCGCCGATACCCGATCGGAGTCCCGGCCGTGTCCGGCTATGCTCGGGGATGCATCGGCACGGGATCCGTACGGGCCGGTGCGTGGACCCTTAGCTCAATTGGCAGAGCAGTGGACTTTTAATCCATTGGTTGTGGGTTCGAGTCCCACAGGGTCTACCAAGAAGCCCCAGGCCAGAGTGCATCTGTCCTGGGGCTTCGGTGTGTGGCGACGTGGGCTCAGCCGGCCGTGAGTTCCGGCAGCGGGAGCGTGTGCTGGGTCTGCAGGACCTTCGCGCGGAGGTAGCGCACGTTGTGGGCCGTGGTGAAGACGCCGGTCGGGACACGGTGGGAGACCGTGATGCCGAGGTCGCGGAGTTGCTCGGCCTTGTCCGGGTTGTTGGAGAGCAGGTCCAGTTCGTCGATGCCGAGGGCCTGGAGCATCTGGGCGGCCGCCGTGTAGTCGCGGCCGTCCTCGGGCAGGCCGAGGGCCGCGTTGGCGGCGTACGTGTCGAGGCCCTGGTCCTGGAGGGCGTACGCGTCGAGCTTGTTGTAGAGGCCGATGCCGCGGCCTTCCTGACGGAGGTACAGGAGCACCCCGCCCCGCTCCGCGATCTGTTGCACCGCCTCGCGCAACTGCGGGCCGCAGTCGCAGCGGGCCGAGCCGAAGACATCGCCGGTCAGGCACTCGGAGTGCAGCCGCACCAGCGGGGTCGCGCCGGGCTTGCCGAGTACGACGGCGAGGTGTTCCTTGTCGTCGGCCAGGCCGTGGAAGGTGACCAACTCCGCGTCGACCGAGTAGCCGTCGCCGAAACGCAGGGGCACGGCGACGCGGGTGCGCACCGTGGCGGTGGGGAAGTCGCGCATGTTGTCTCTCCGGTCCAGCGGGTCGGGTGCCAGTTGCCGGTTGTGTTTCAGATTTGAAGCACTACCTCGGAGGCAGACAGTACACGATGCTTTAAAGTTCAAGCAACGGAGTTGAGGTCATTGCCGGGTCATTGTCAGGAAGAACGTCGCCGCCACGGCAGGTCTTCCCCGTGAGCCCGGGTTTTGTCCCCCTGGATGCCGCGTGTGATGACCCCACAGATCTCCTCCAACTGCCCCACCTGTTCCGGGGTCAGACGGTCGAAGACCGCCGTCCGTACCTGTTCCACATGGCCGGGTGCCGCCCGCTCCAGGGTGGCCAGGCCCTCGTCCGTGAGGACCGCGACCTGTCCGCGCTTGTCGTCGCGACAGCCCTCCCGGCGCACCAGCCCGTCGTTCGCCAGCCGGGTCACGCCGTACGTCAGCCGACTGCGGGTGATCTTCAGGATCTCGGCGAGCTCGGTCATCCGCAGCCGCCGGTCCGGCGCCTCGGACAGCATGGCCAGGATGGAGTAGTAAAGGTGCGGCATGCCGGCCTCCGCCTGGAGCTGCCGGTCGATCGTGTCCTCCAGGAGCGAGGTGGCGGCGGTGTACGCACGCCAGGCGCGTTGCTCGGCGGGGGAGAGCCAGCGGGTCGTCATGCCGCCAGTCTAGGTATTGTTTAAAACTTGAACCACTAGGAGCCCAGAGCTCGGAGCTGGAGGGTGCGTCCCATGCCCCACCCCTATGTCCTGTTGTCCGCCGCCGTCTCCCTCGACGGCTTCCTGGACGACACCGGCCCCGAACGGCTGCTGCTCTCGGGTCCGGCCGACTTCGACCGGGTCGACGAGGTGCGGGCGTCCAGCGACGCGATCCTGATCGGCGCCGGCACCATCCGCGCGGACAACCCCCGGCTCCTCGTCAACTCCGCCGAGCGGCGGGCGGCACGGGTCGCCGCCGGGCGCCCGGAGTACCCGCTCAAGGTCACCGTCAGCGGGTCCGGCGACCTCGATCCGGCCGCGCAGTTCTGGCACACGGGCGGCGAGAAGGTCCTTTACACGACCGACAAGGGCGCCGGACGGGCCGCCGACGCCCTGCGCGGACTGGCTGTCGACGTGGTCCCGACCGGGGCCGAGCTGGACTGGCGCGTCGTACTCGAACACCTTCACGACGTACGAGGGGTGCGGCGCCTCATGGTCGAGGGCGGCGGGCGGGTGCACACCCAGCTGATGGGACAGGGGCTCGCCGATGAGCTGCAGCTCGCCGTCGCCCCGCTCTTCGTGGGGGAGCCGGACGCGCCACGGCTGTTCGGACCCGGTGGGTATCCGCCCGGGCGGCTGCGGCTGGTGGAGACGCGGCCGGTCGGGGACGTCGTCCTCATCCGGTACGTTCCCACCGCGCCCGGGACCGGCGGGCTCGCCGCCGCGGCGGACCGGCACTGGCTGGGCATCGCATGCGAGCTCGCGGGGCTGTGTCCGCCGTCGGAGACCGCGTTCAGCGTGGGGGCGGTGGTGGTGGCGGCCGACGGGACCGAGCTGGCGCGCGGCCACTCGCGGGAGGGCGACGACCCCGTCGTGCACGCCGAGGAGGCGGCGCTCGCGAAGATCGACCCCGCGGATCCGCGCCTCGGCTCCGCCACCGTCTACAGCAGCCTGGAGCCCTGCGCCCGGCGCGCGTCCCGGCCCGCGCCCTGTGCGCGGCTGATCCTCGACGCGGGCGTACGGCGGGTGGTCACCGCCTGGCGCGAGCCCGACACCTTCGTGGCGGCGGCCGACGGGAGTGGGCTGCTGACGGCCGCGGGGGCGGACGTCGTCGTACTGCCGGAATTCGAGGAGCGGGCCATGGCGCCCAACCGTCACCTTCTTGCTGCCGGATAGCACCCCGGTTCTTTCTGCCGGACAGCACCCCGGGCACCCTTCGGAAGCCCCCGGATCGGCCCCCCCGCGTCGCCTGCGTGGCCGCCCGTGAAAACCCTGGTGAATCGGGTCCCGCGGATGGCGTACACTGATTTCAACGACGCGGGGTGGAGCAGCTCGGTAGCTCGCTGGGCTCATAACCCAGAGGTCGCAGGTTCAAATCCTGTCCCCGCTACTGAAGGCCAAGGGCCGGAACTCGGAAACGAGTTCCGGCCCTTGGTTTTTCCTCTCCCGTCGAAGTCTCCCGTCGAAGTCTCCCGTCGGAGTCTCCCGTCGAGGCCTCCCGTCGAGCTCTCCCTGTCGAGTTCCCTCTGCTGAGTCTTCCCTGCCGAGTTTCCCTTGCCGAGTTTTCCCTGCCGAGCCGACTTTCTGTAGTCTTCCGATCACTATGAGTCGTCTTCGGTGGCTGATGCGGCAGGGATCGGCGCTCGCGCTGCTGCTCGCCGCGTGCGCGTTGTTCCTCGGGGCCTGCCACGGCGGCCGCGACTTCCTGCCGCACGGCGGGACCGTCATCGCCCCGGCCGGGTACCACCACGGATGCGGCGGTACCGAGAGGTGTCCCGCCTGATCGGCGCCACCCCGGTGCGTCCCTCGGTCGGGCCACCGGATTCGCCCTCCGCCCCCGCTCCGGGAAACCTGGACGGGTGGGGCAGCGAGGAGGTGCGCAGCAGGCCGACGAGCCGCATGACGGGGCGCGCGGAGAGCCGAGCGACCGGTCAGGTGGACGGCCGCCCGGCGACCCCGTGCCCGATCCGGGGCCGGGGGACGAACCGACGCCCGGACCGGGCGGAGCGGACCGGAGAGGGATCTCGGACGCGCGGACCGTCGCACGGGCGCTGCCCGCGCTGCTGATCGTCGCAGGGATGGTCTACGACTACTACACCCCGTCGGCCTTCACCGCCGGCCCCCTCTTCACGGCCGCGCCCCTCGTGGCCGCCCCGTTCTTCTCGCTGCGCGGCACACTGCTCACCGGCGTCGCGGCGCTCGCCGGGGTGCTCGCGGTCCATATCAAGCTCGGTATCGCCCTCGGGGTGGGCGCGATCACGGAGGCCGTCACGGTGGCGACCGTCGCCGCGCTGGCCGTGCTCATCAACATCCTCGTGCGCCGCACCGGTGAACGGCTCGCCTCGGCCCACCAGATCGCCGAGGCGGCCCAGCGCGCCGTACTGCCGGAACCCGACGAACGCATCGGCGGGCTGGAGGTCGCGGCGCGCTACGAGGCCGCGCAGGCGGGCGCGTCCATCGGCGGTGACCTGTACGCGGTGCAGGACTCCCCGCACGGTGTACGGCTGATCGTGGGCGACGTACGCGGGAAGGGCATGGGCGCGGTGGCCGTCGTGGCGGTGGTCATCGGGGCGTTCCGGGAGGCGGCCGAGCAGGAGACGACCCTGGAGGCGGTCGCACAGCGGCTGGAGCGGGCGCTGACCCGCGGGGGTACCCGGCGCGACGACCTCGACGCCTCCGAGGGGTTCACCACCGCCGTCCTCGCGGAGATCCCGCACGAGGGCGATGTCGTACGGATCGTCAACCGCGGCCATCCGTCCCCGCTGCTCCTGCACGCGGACGGAACGCTGGACACGCTCGCCGCCGTGAACCCCGCACTGCCGCTCGGGATGGGCGAGTTGGGCACCTGGCCGGACCGCGCGCAGGAGACGCACTTCCCGCACGGTGCCATGTTCCTGCTCCACACGGACGGCCTGTCCGAGGCGCGCGACGCGCACGGGCGCTTCTACGACCCGGCCGCGCGCCTGGCCGGCCGGACCTTCCCGGGTCCCGACGCCCTGCTGACCACGCTCGCGGAGGAGGTCCGCCGGTACACGGGCGGCGCCCTGACGGACGACATGGCGCTGCTCGCCGTACGGCGGCCGTGCCCGCCACGGAGGCCTTCTTGATCATTGTCACGAGGGGTGATCGGGCGATGTCCCTCCGCGTAACAGGTGACGCACCGTCAAGCAACCCGGAAGTGGGGGCGCGCGGCCAACTCGCCCCGATTTTCGCCGGTCGTGACCTGTAAGTCCTGGCCAAGAGTCGTTAATGATCAGCACGAACGGCTTGGAATCCGGTACCCGAGTCTATTAACGTTCGATAACGCAGCGCGGTCGTCCCAGCCGTCACAAGAGTCGGCTCCGTGCGCACGCGCCGAATCCCGCAAGGGAACCGGGGAACCACCAACTTGGGGTGAATCGAGCGTCTTTCACGGTGGAGACACCGTGGGTTGACGCGCGTAGGAGACCTTCCTGCTCCGAACCCGTCAGCTAACCCGGTAGGCGAGAAGGAAGGAAAGGAGCACGCCCACGTGGCGTCCAACCGGCCCGCCCAGCCCACTTCGTTCGCGCCGAGCGACACTCAGACTTTTGGCTACGCCTACGGCAAGGACGGCAAGGACGAGGGCCCCTGGGAGGAGTGGAATCCCACCGCGGATTCCGTCCGTCCCGTCCGCGGCCGGCACCGCGTCTCCAAGCAGCGCGGGGGCGGACTCGCCCGTAGCTCCACGGTTCTGGGCGTCGGCGTCATAGCCGCCGTCGGCGCGGGTGGCATGGCCACCGCGGCGCCCGGCAAGCCCCCGGTGTCCATCTCGCTGCCCGACCTGGCCTCGGTCACCCAGTCCGCCAAGGCGTTGATCTCCGACGGCGGCTCCAGCACGCCGAAGGGCTCCGCCACCCCGCTCACCAGCGCCGGTGTGACGACTGCCGACGCCGCGCAGGGCAACAAGGACGCGGGCGAGGCGCTGCGCGCCCGCATCATCCAGCAGGCCGAGGCGCAGCAGGACCAGGTCGACAACGCGGCCCAGGCCGCCGCCGAGGCCGCCGCCACGAAGAAGGCGGTCGCGCTGGCCGCCCAGCAGCAGGACGACGCCAAGGCCAAGGCCGCCGCCGCGAAGCAGAAGGCGGCCGACGAGGCCAAGCAGAAGGCCGAGGCCGCGCGCCTCGCCGAGCTCGCCAAGAGCTACACGCTGCCGACCTCCTCGTACACCCTGACCTCCCGCTTCGGCGACGCCGGCTCCATGTGGTCCTCCGGCTACCACACCGGCCTCGACTTCGCGGCCCCCACCGGCACGCTGATCAAGGCGATCCACAGCGGCACCGTCACCGAGGCGGGCTGGGCCGGCTCGTACGGCTACCGCACGATCCTCACCCTCGACGACGGCACGGAGCTGTGGTTCTGTCACCAGTCCTCCATCAGTGTCGGCGTGGGGCAGAAGGTGGCCACCGGTGAGGTCATCGGGCGCGTGGGCGCGACCGGCAACGTGACCGGGCCGCACCTGCACCTGGAGGTCCACCCCGGCGCCGGCAGCGCGATCGACCCGATGGCGTGGCTGCAGAGCAAGGGCCTGAACCCCTGACGCCAGTGGTGCGGCGGCAGGCCTGAGTGCGGAATACGTCAGTCCGGTACGGGTGTTGAATTGAGGCATGACTTCTCTTCGCAAGCTCGGTTCCTCCGGCCTGGAGGTCTTCCCGCTCGCCCTCGGCGGCAACGTCTTCGGCTGGACCGCGGACGAGGCGCAGTCCTTCGCCGTGCTCGACGCGTACACGGCCGGGGGCGGCAACTTCGTCGACACCGCCGACGGCTACTCGGCCTGGGTTCCCGGCAACTCGGGCGGCGAATCGGAGACGATCATCGGCAAGTGGTTCGCCGCGCGCGGCAACCGCTCCGATGTCGTCCTGGCGACCAAGGTCGCCAGCCACCCCGAGTACAAGGGCCTGTCCCCGGCGAACATCAAGGCCGCTGCCGACGCCTCGCTGCGCCGCCTCGGCACGGACTACATCGACCTCTACTACACCCACTTCGACGACACCTCGGTGCCGGTCGAGGAGATCATCGGCGCGCTCGACGAGCTGGTCCGGGCCGGCAAGGTCCGGGAGATCGCCGCCTCCAACATCTCCGCCGAGCGGCTCGCGGAGTCCGTGGAGTTCTCCGACCGCGAGGGCCTCGCGCGCTACGTCGCCCTCCAGCCGCACTACAACCTCGTCTCGCGCGACACCTACGAGGGCCCGCTCCAGGAGGTCGCCTCCCGGACCGGCCTGGCCGCCGTCCCGTACTACGCGCTCGCGTCCGGCTTCCTCACCGGCAAGTACCGCCCGGGTACGACGGTCGACTCCGCGCGGGCCGCGGGCGCCGGCAAGCACCTCGAATCCGAGCGCGGCATCCGCGTCCTGGCCGCCCTCGACGAGGTCGCCGGGGCCCACGACGCCGAGGTCGCCACGGTCGCCCTGGCCTGGCTCGCCGCCCGGCCGACGGTCGCGGCGCCCATCGCCTCGGCACGGACGGTCGAGCAGCTTCCGGCGCTGCTGGCGGTGGCGGACCTGACCCTCACGGACGCGGAACTGGCGAAGCTGACGACGGCATCCGTCTGAGGCCCGAGACCGGCAGGGCCTGAGGTCTAGGACTGGTAGGGCCTGAGGTCTAGGACTGGTAGGGGTTGTACGTGGGATACGGCGCCGCCGGCGCGGGACGGGGTGTCGTGGTGGCGGGATACGGCGTCACGGTGGTGGCGTACGGCTGCTCGGGCAGCGGCCCGTAGCCGTACCCGGACCGGGGCGGCGGCACCGGCACCGGGACGGCCGGGGCCGTCGCCTGAGCCGCGTACGCGAGGGACGGGCGGGCGACCTCCCGGCGGCGCCACAACTCGTGCAGCAACTCCCGCTCCCGTACGACGAAGTCGGCGTCCGCGCGGCCACGCCGCCCCCGGTGCCGCAGGAAGGCGAGCGAGGTCGCGTACGCCTCGTACTGCGCGACCGAGCGTGCCGCGGCCCTGCCGAAGTGGTGGGCGGCGTAGTCGCGGGCCAGCCGCCGTGCCCGCATCGAACCGAGGGCGTACGGCTCGGGCGCGGTCAGCCACCCGGCGGCGGAGTACGCCGGCAGTTCGGTCTGTACGATCTTCAGCTCGCGCTGCCGCGTCCAGATGACGAGGAAGGTGAGCAGCCCGAACGCGGGCACCATGAACGCGCCGTACACCGCGTAGAACCCGTACTCGCCGAAGTTCGACGAGCCGTTCCACACGGAGTGCATGCCCATCGCGAGCAGCAGGCCGGTCAGGGGAAGCAGGGCGCGGCGCAGGTGCTGGCGCTCGGCCGACAGCGCCGCGATGCCGAAGCCGATGCCGGTGAGCACGGTGAACAGCGGGTGCGCGAACGGCGACATCACCACCCGGACGAAGAAGGTCGCGGCGGTGACGGAGGTCAGTCCGCGGTCACCGCTGAGCTGGTCCGTGCCGAACGCGGTGCCGAGGTAGAGGATGTTCTCGGTGAAGGCGAAGCCGGTGGCGGTGACCCCGGCTATGACGACCCCGTCGACGATCCCGGTGAAGTCCCGGCGACGGAAGAGGAAGATCAGCAGCACGGCCGCCGCCTTCGCGGACTCCTCCACGATGGGCGCTATGACCGTCGCGCCGAGGGTGTCGGCGCTGGACGGGTCGGCGGTGGCGGTCGCTATCCATCTGGTCGCGAAGCTGTTGGCGACGATCGCTATGAGCGCCGCCGCGCAGGCCCCCCAGGCGAAGGCGAAGAGCAGGTTGCGCCAGGGGCCGGGCTCCACCCGGTCCAGCCAGCGGAACGCGGCCACCAGGAGCGGGACGGGCAGGACGGCCAGGCCGAGCCCGACCAGGAAGCCCTCGGTGCCGGTCTGCCGGCGGACCAGGGCCAGGATGACGAGACCCGAGAGCGCGAGCAGGGTGACCAGCGCGCTGTAGCGCACCCTCCCCCAAGCTCTCGACTGCGCTCGAGCAGGGAGGTACCCCCATCTCTGCCACCAGTGCGCGTGCCGCAGGGCACCGTCGGCCGGCCCGCCGGTGGGACCGCCGGGATGCGTCGGGTAGGCGGGAAAGGTGGCCACGGCATTGACCCTAACGAGGGAGGGGCGCTGCCCGCGACGGTGCCCGGTGTGGCGCGCGAGGCGTTTCAGTCGCCGGATGTGTGCTGGTCTCGGTGCTGTACGCGCCGGAACAGAAGGTCGTTCACCACATGACCTTTGTCCAGTCCCTGGCCCTCGAAACGGGTCAGCGGCCGGAAGTCCGGACGTGGCGCGTAACCGCCGTCGGGCCGGGTGTTCTCGAAGTCCGGGTGCGCGCCGAGTACTTCCAGCATCTGTTCGGCGTACGGCTCCCAGTCGGTCGCGCAGTGCACCAGTGCGCCCGGCTTGAGGCGGCTCGCGGCGAGGGTGAGGAACTCCGGCTGGATCAGCCGCCGTTTGTGGTGGCGCTTCTTGGGCCAGGGGTCGGGAAAGTACACGCGCAGCCCGCTCAGTGAATCCGGTGCGAGCATCTCCCTGAGCAGGATGATCGCGTCACCGTTCCCGACCCGGATGTTGGTGAGCCCGTTCTGGTCCGCGAGATTGAGCAGGTTGCCCTGCCCCGGTGTGTGCACGTCGACGGCCAGGATCCCCGTCCGCGGGTCCTCCGCCGCCATCTGCGCGGTGGCCTCGCCCATGCCGAACCCGATTTCGAGTACGACGGGACGGTCGCCCCCGAACAGCTCCGCGAGGTCGATCACCCGCTGCCCGTCGATGTCGAGCCCCCACTTGGGCCACAGCCGCTGCAGCGCGTCCGCCTGCCCGGTCGTCACCCGGCTGCGGCGCGGCTGGAAACTCCGGATCCGCCGCTCGAAGTGCGACCCGGCGGGGTCGGCCTTCGGCCCGTCGGGGAACCTGGGCTCTCCCTTGGCACGGGGATGCCGGTGAGGGTCGCCGCCGCCGGTGGGGGTGGACCGGGGCTCTTCGGGGAAGTCAGGAGAGTCAGACACAGTGGGGTCGATTTTACGGCGCGACCGGGAGCGGTCCTTCGCCCCTGGGGGGCTGCGCCCCCCAGACCACCCGGGGTGGGTTTGTCGGGTGCGAGTGCGGGTGCGGGTGAGCGGGGGCTGGTCGCGCAGTTTCCCGCGCCCCTGAAAGCCTTGGGCGCAGGCCCGCACCACTCGGCCCGTCCGGGGCGGCGGGGGCGGCGGGGGCGGAGAAAGCCGGGGTGGGCTCCGTCAGACCCCCGTCGATGTCCCCAACGCCCTCAGTGCCCTCCGGGCAACCTCTCTCCCGATCGGCAGCGAGGCCGTCGCGGCCGGAGACGGCGCGTTCAGCACATGCACCGTGCGCGCCCCCTCCTCGATCAGGAAGTCGTCCACCAGCGTCCCGTCCCGGAGCACCGCCTGCGCCCGGACACCCGCCGCGGCCGGTATCAGATCGTCCGGCGTCACCGCCGGCAGCAGCCGCCGCACGGCCTCGGTGAACGCCGCCTTGGACACCGACCGCCGCAGCTCCCCCGCCCCGTACCGCCAGTGCCGCCGAGCGATCCGCCAGGACCCGGGCCAGGCCAGGCTCGCGCCCACCTCGCGGGGCCGGACGACCCCCCACCCGTATCCCTCCCGGGCGAGCGCGGGCACCGCGTTGGGCCCGATGTGCACGCCTCCGTCGATCCCCCGGGTGAGATGCACGCCCAGGAAGGGGAAGGCGGGGTCCGGCACCGGATAGACCAGGCCGCGCACCAGCTCGGGACGCGCCAGTGAGTAGTACTCACCGCGGAACGGGATGATCCGCATCCCGGGCTCGTCCCCGACCAGGCGCGCGATCTCGTCGCAGTGCAGGCCCGCGCAGTTGACCAGCACACGTCCCCGCACGACCGCCCCGTCCCGGGTGCGGACGGCGACGCCGAGGGCGGCCCGCCGGTCGACCCGGACGACCTCCGCCCCGTACCGGATCTCCGCCCCGGAGGCCTCGGCGAGCTGCCGGGTCACGGCGACGAAGTCGCACACCCCCGTCGTGCCGACGTGGATCGCGGCGAGGCCGTGGACCTCCGGCTCGTACTCCGCCAACTGGGCGGGGCCCAGCTCCCGCACCGGAATCCCGTTCTCCCGCCCGCGCTGCACGAGTCCGTGCAGGCGGGGCAGCTCCGCCTTGTCGGTGGCGACGATCAGCTTGCCGGTGACGGCGTGCGCGATGTCGTACTCGGCGCAGAACTTGACCATCTCGGCGGCGCCCCGCACCGCGTACCGCGCCTTCAGCGAGCCCGGGCGGTAGTAGATCCCGCTGTGGATCACTCCGCTGTTGTGCCCCGTCTGATGGTGGGCGGGGCCCTGTTCCTTCTCCAGCACCGTCACCCGCGTGCCCGGCGCGGCGCGTGTGATCGCATACGCCGTCGACAGACCGACGATCCCGCCGCCGATCACCAGCACATCGCAGTCGTAAACGATCCGCACCTGCTCCACCTCCCGGCTTCAAGAGTGCACTGCGCCACTGACAACGCCCTCAAACCCGCGAAGCGCCGGAAGCGGCGCCCTACCGAGCCCCGCAGGGGCGCGGGGCTGCGACATGGTGCGGCTGCGCCGCGTGGGCGCGGCCAGCCACAAGCGACCCGCAGCCGAGAACCACCCGGGGTCGTACCGGTCCTCCGGCGGAGCGACTACGCGGGAGCCATCAGCAGCGGCCGTGCGCGCTCCCGCAGCTCCACCACGCGCGGTTCGTCGCCGTACGGCTCCAGGCGGTGCAGGAGGTCCTTCACGTACTCGGTCGTGCGCGCGGAGGAGATCCGCCCGGCGACCTCCACCGCCCGTACGCCCTGTTCGCATGCCGCGTCCAGATTGCCCGACTCGAGCTCGGCGACCGCCGACACCACCAGCCGAAGGCCGTGCGAGCGTACGAACTCCTCCGTCGGCTTCGACAGTGCCTGCTCGGTGAAGCGGCGGACCTGGCGCGGCGCCTTGAGGTCGCGGTAGCACTCGGCCGCGTCCGCGGCGAAACGGTCGTACGAGTAGAAGCCGAGCCAGGACGGGTCGTGATCGCCGTCCCTGGCCCGCTCCAGCCAGCCCTCCGCGGCCCGCAGGGCTCCGCCGGCCGCCTGGGCGTCACCCGCACGCGCGTGGGCACGTGCCTCGACGAGGCGGAAGAAGCTCATCGTGCGGGCGGTGGCGAGGCCGCGGTTGCGCTCCAGAGCGGCCTGGGCGAGATCGACGCCCTCGTCGCCGAAGCCGCGGTAGGTCGCCTGGAGCGACATGGAGGCCAGTACATAGCCCCCCAGGGGGACGTCGGCGGCCGCTCGGGCCAGGCGCAGGGCCTGGATGTAGTAGCGCTGGGCGGCCTCCTGCTGTCCCGTGTCGAAGGCCATCCAGCCCGCCAGGCGGGTGAGTTCGGCCGACGCTCCGAAGAGGGCCCTTCCGACCTCGTCCGAGTACGAGCCGAGCAGCAGCGGCGCCGCCTCGACCCGCAGACATTCCGGCACCATCGACGAACGCCAGTCGCCGCCTCCGTACTTGGAGTCCCAGCGCCTGGCGTCCTCTGCTGCCTCGCGGAGCTTCTGCACATCGCTGTGGCCGACTTTCAGTGGTGCCCCGGAGCCCTCGGAAGGGTTCGCGTCCCGCGCCACCGAACTGTCGGCCGGGGTTATCAGCCACCGTGAAGCGGGAGTCGCGTAAGCGCTCACTGCGAAGGATCCCGCCAGCGACTGCCAGATACCGCCGCCGCCGGCCCGGCGGCCGGCGAGGTCGAGGCGGTACAGCTCGGTGGCCGACCTCACCGCCTGTCCGACGTCACGGGGGAAGGCGAGGCCCACCTCGGGCGCGGGATCCGCGTCCGCCAGACCGATCTCGTGGAGCGGCACCGGGCGGCCGAGCTTCTGTCCGATGGCGGCCGCGATGAGGTGCGGAGCGGCACCTTGCGGCACCATTCCCTTCGACACCCAGCGCGCCACGGACGTCTTGTCGTAGCGAAGAGTCAACCCGCGTTGAGCGCCAAGATCGTTGACGCGCCGCGCGAGTCCTGCGTTGCTGATTCCCGCGAGGGCGAGAACGGCGCCGAGTTTTTCGTTCGGCCCGCGTTGCTCCCTGGACATGCGCCACCCCTCGACACAGACGGCTGCCGCGCTGGCATAACCATGCGGCATTCGTAAACCCAGCGTAGTTCGCCGCATCCCAAGCGTTAAGGGGCGTCGTTCCGGATGGCGGGATTGTGGTCCGTACGGAAGTACGGACGGTCGCGGCGTGCTCCCGCTGTGTGGCCGTGCGCCTCTCCGTGCGCTCTTCTCCGGCCACCGGGGGAGCGCTTCCATGGATCGTGCGTGGGTCGGCCCGCTGTACTGGATCCAGTGGGCTGGGGGACACCGCCGCCTACATCCCCGCGGGCGGCGGACCGGTCCGGGAGGCGAACTCCGCCTCCCGGACTGTGCGTTGCCAAAGCGGTGCGCAGGGCCTGTACGGAGCGTGTGCGCGGCTGTCCGCCCGCAGGCGATTTGGCCGAAAATCGACGGTGGTCTTTGCAGGCAATTAGCGCTTCTACCACGTCACTTGAGGGCGCGTGAGGTGCTTTCGGGGAGCGTATCGGGGGCGCATTCGCGTCGCCGAACCGCCCCCGCCGATTCGTCGTTCCCAGTGATTCTCTCGCGATCCGCTTGCCTCGGGCGGGTGTTCGCATCTGCTTCGGATCGGCTTTGCACTGCCCCCGTGGCGGCGCGAACGCCTTCGCAGGGGCGCACTCCAGGGGGCGCGAGCCGCCGTAGGAACCCTCCGGAGCGCATTCTTCGTGACAGCATGGTGCCGAGTTCGTACGGTGCACTGGTTGTCCACAGCCTGTGGAGGCGGCGATGCGATGGTTGGTGGGGTGGAGCAGTACCGCCGCCAGAGCGCCCGAGATCGGCTCGGCGGGCGCCACCGGAAGCGACGGCGAGACCGTGCACCCGGTGGGTTCCCAACTCCTGTGGGGCGACCCCGATCCGCTCTGGGCGGTCGGCGACTGGCGCCCCGACGAGGTGCGCGTCATCAAGGCCGACGCGCAGAACCGGATCGCCGTCCTCGGCATCTGCGGGGCGAGCGACGAGGAACTCAAGCTCGGCCTCTTCGCCGCGCGCGGCGGGGCACTGCGCCATCTCACCGCCTGGTCCGGCAGCTACACCGCCGTCGTCCAGGTCGGCCGGCGCACCACCGTCGCGGGTGACCTCGCGGGCGCCAGGCCCGTCTTCCACACCCCCTGGGCGGGCGGTACGGCCTACGCGACCGCCGCGCTGCCCCTCGCCGACCTCATCGAGGCGAACCTCGACTTCGGGCACCTGGCGGCCCTGCTCGCCGCCCCCGACGTACCGGCCGCGGTCCATGAATCGACCCCGTACGACGGCGTGCGGCGCATTCCGCCGGGGCATGCGCTGATCCTGCGCGCGGGTGCCCGTGAGATCGCCGGGTACGAGCCCGTCGCCTCCCTCGCCGTCGCCGCGCCCATCGCGGACCCCGACAGCGCGGTGGACGGCGTCCGGGACGCCCTCGTGGAGGCCGTACGCGCGCGTCTCGCGGCTCCCCGGCACGTCCCCGGGACCGACATCGACCCCGGGCCCGTACCCGGGATGGGGCCCGCGGAGCGGCGCGCGGCGCGCGGGATGCCCGTGCCCGGGATCGGGGCCGACCTCTCCGGAGGACCCGCGTCGGGGACGCTGGCCCTGCTCGCGGCCGGGTTGCCGGGGGCGCCCGGCACGGTCCTGGGGCACGGCACGGGGGCCGGGGAGCGGCTTCTCGCGGTGACGTTCAACGACCTCGCCGTGCGCGGGCGGGAGGCCGAGGTGGAGCGTGCCGGGACGCTCGCCGCGAATCCCCGGCTGCACCATGTGGTCGTCGCCGGGGGCGAAGAGGTGCTTCCGTACGCCGACCTGGAGGGCCCGCTGACCGACGAGCCCGGACCGTCGCTCGTGACGGCGGCCCGGCACCGCGCCCGGCTCTCCTCCGGGAGCGCGGACCACTTCACGGGATACGGCGCCCGGCAGGTCCTGGACGCCCACCCGGCCCGGCTGGCCGATCTGCTGATGGACCGCAAGAGACGCCATCTCGTGCGTCCCGTCGCCGCCCTGGCGAGGGCGGACGGCTCCGTCATGGTCCCCGCGCGCGTGTACGGCGCGGCGCGCAAGCTCGCCCGTACGCCGTACCGGACCGGTGTCGACGTCCTCGCCGACCGGCTGCTGCGCCGGAGCTTCGAGGAACCGGGGGGTGCGGTGGGTGCCTCACTCGCCGCGCTCACCTGGGCCAGGCCCGGCCCCGCGGCGCGTTGGCTGACCGGTGAGGCGTTGGCTGAAGTATCGGTTCGCCTGCAAGGAACCACAGGTCGGGTGGGGGTCGGGGGCGGTCCCGGACAGCGGCCCGGGGACTTCCGCGCACGGGCGGCGCTGGCGCGGCACGCCGCCGATCTGCGGGTCCTGGAGCAGGCCGCCGAGATCCGCTTCCAGCGGCTGCACGCGCCGTTCCTGGACAACCAGGTCGTCCGTGCGTGCCGGGCGTTGCCGGAGGCGTTGCGGGTTCAGCCCGGGGCGCGTGCCGCGATCCTCCGTACGGTGCTGGAGGGTGCCGGGGTGACCGACCTGCCGCCCGGGTGGGGCGCGCCGTCGCACGCGTCCTCGGCGGCGGCCGCGCGGATGGGGTTGCGGGTGGCCGCGGACTCCCTGATCGCGCTGTTCGACACTCCTCTGCTGGCGCAGGCGGGGCTGGTGGAGGCGCGGGTCGTGCGCAAGGCCCTGCGGGCGGCTGCGGCGGGGGAGGCGTTGCCCCTGGACGGGCTGGCGGATCTGGTCTCCCTGGAGCTGTGGCTGCGGCGGCTGCTGGCGCGCCGGGGGACGTGCTGGACGGGGACGCCTGCGCGGCAGCGGGCGGTACCGGCGGGGATTGTGCCGCAGGGGCGGGCGTTGGGGGCGGGGGCCGGGGGGCGGGGGTAGCACCTGCCCGGGGGTGGGTCGGGGCCGTGCCGGTACGTCGAGCCCGTCGCCGCCGGATCAGACGTGAGGTGCACAAGCGAGCCGCTGCCAAATCCGAACGTACGCGACGGGCTTTCGACGCACCGGCACGGCCCCTTCCGTGGGTGGGCCGGGTGCGGGTGAGGGGCGGGCCTGTCGAGCATCCGGTGAGCTGGGTGAGTGGGGCGAGTGGGGCGAGTGGGGTACGGGAGTCCAGCCCCCGGTGGGGTTGAAGGGGCGGAGCCCCTGGGGATGGGAGGGGTAGGGGCGGCGGGGGCGAGGAAACGGGCGGAGCCCGGCGGTGGCGCCGCGCCCCGCCGGTGAAACCGGCCACCCCACCCACCGGCCCAGGTGAGAATGGGTGGGTGCGGTACAGGATCCTGGGGGTCGCCCAGGCGGAGGATGCGCGAGGGACCCCGGTCACGGTGGGCGGCCCCCGCGTACGCGCCCTGCTCACAGCCCTCGCCCAACGGGCAGACCGCACCACCACCCCCCAGACCCTGATCGACGACGTATGGGCGGACGACCCCCCACTGGACGCCCTGGCGGCACTCCAGGCCCTGGTGGGCCGCCTGCGCCGGGCGATCGGCAAGGACGCGGTCTCCTCGGAGACGGGCGGCTACCGTCTGCGGGCCACCAGGGACGACGTGGACCTGTTCGTCTTCGAGCGCCTGGTACGCGAGGGCAAGGAGGCCCTCGAACACGGCGACGCCACAACCGCCGCTCACAGCCTGCGCGCAGCCCTCGCGCTGTGGCGCGGCCCCGCCCTCGCCGACCTCCCCGACCGCAGCGCCGCGACCCGCCCGGACGCCCTCCGCCTGGAGGCGACCCGCACCCGTATCGAGGCGGACCTGCGACTGGGCCGCGCCGCCGACGTCGTACCGGAGTTGCAGGAGCTGACGAGGGACCACCCGTACGACGAGGCGCTGCATGCCCTGTTCATCCGCGCCCTGCGCGACGCGGGCCGCGGCGCGGACGCCCTGGCCGCGTACGAGGGCGTGCGTCGCGCCCTTCAGGAGCGCCTGGGCGCGGATCCCGGCCGGGAGCTGCGGAGTCTGCACGCGGAGTTGCTGACCCCGGCGGCGGACGGCGGGCCGGGATCCACATCCACATCCACATCCACATCCATAGCCATAGCCATGTCTGCATCCTCACGTGATGACAGTCGTCGTGTACGGCGGGTGGTGGATGGGGCGGCGGTGTCTTCTCGCGGCGGTCGGCGTGTCGGCAGTGGGGCTTCCGGCGGTGAACCGATTCCGCGCCCGAGTGGGCACGGATCCCTTCGGCCCGGCGCCGACCCACGACTCGTCCCCGTACGCACCGGCCCCCACGGTGCCACGGCCGAACCCGGTGGCGGTGAGACCGACGGCCCCGGTCCTCGTGAACGCATCGGCAACCTCCGCCCCCGGCTGAACTCCTTCGTCGGCCGGGAACCCGAGCTCGACGCGATCCGTTCGGATATGCGGAGGGCACGCCTGGTCACCCTGACCGGACCGGGCGGTTCGGGAAAGACCCGCCTCGCCGAGGAAGCCGCCGCCGGGCTTCCGCAGGCGTGGCTGGTCGAGCTGGCCCCGCTCGACCGGCCCGAGGCGGTCCCGGGTGCGGTGATCAGTGCCCTCGGTCTGCGCGAGACCGTGCTGATCAGCAGCGAGATGGCGATGGTCGGCCAGGACGACCCGCTCGCGCTGCTCATCGAGTACTGCGCCCCGCGCAGCCAGCTTTTGATCCTTGACAATTGCGAACATGTCATCGGCGCGGCGGCCGAGCTCGCCGAGACCCTGCTCACCCGCTGCCCGGGCCTCACGATCCTCGCCACCAGCCGCGAACCGCTCGGCGTTCCGGGCGAGTTGGTGCGCCCGGTCGAGCCCCTGCCGCCCGATCCGGCGCGCCGGCTGTTCACGGAGCGGGCGGCGGCCGTGCGTCCCGAAACCAACGCCCACGCCGGCGCCGACGCCGTGTTCCGCGACTCGGCGGCGGTGGACGAGATCTGCCGGCGGCTCGACGGTCTGCCCCTGGCCATCGAGCTGGCAGCCGCCCGCCTACGGCTGCTGACGCCCCGCCAGATCGCCGACCGGCTCGACGACCGCTTCCGGCTGCTCACCTCCGGAAGCCGCACGGCGCTGCCCCGCCAGCAGACCCTGCGCGCCGTCGTCGACTGGTCCTGGGACCTGCTCGACGAGCGGGAGCGGACCGTGCTGCGCGAGGTGTCCGTCTTCGCCGGCGGCTGGGACCTCGCGGCCGCGGAGGCCGTCTGCACCGGCCCCGGCACCGGTCTTTCCGCGGGCCAGGTCGCCGACCTCGTCGGCGCGCTCGTCGACAAGTCCCTGATCGTCGCGAACCCGTACGCCCCGGACACGCCGTACACGCCGGATATGCCGTACGTCCCGGATGGCCCGGATGCCCCGTACGCCGAGGGCGGCAGCGGGGGCATGCGGTACCGCATGCTGGAGACGATCCACGAATACGCCACCGAGCGCGCCGCCGAGGTCCCCGGGCTGCGCGCCGCGGCCGAGCGGCGCCACCGCGCGTGGGTGCGCGACCTCGTCGAGGAGGCCGAGCCGCTGCTGCGCTCCGCCGCGCAACTGCCCTGGATCCGCCGTCTGGAGACCGAGTTCGACAACATCCGGGCGGCCCTCCACCGTGCGGTCGTCGCCGGGGACGAAGAGGAGGCCGGTGCCCTCGCCCTCGCCATGGGCTGGTTCTGGTGGCTGCGCAACTTCCGCCGCGAGGGCGCGGAATGGACGGGTCTCGTGCTGCGGCTGGGCGTGGCGCTCGACGCGACGGGTGCCGTCTCCGGGGCGAACGTGCCGCACGGCGCCGAGGGCGGCGCCCCGTTCACGGACCTGGACCGCTTCGACCCGCTCACGGCCTACCTCGACGCCCCCGACCAGAAGGATTCCCATCCGCTGCACGACATGCGGATGCGGCTGCGCATGTCGCACCTGTTCATGCTGGTGGAGACGGAGCCGCTGGGCGGAGGGGAGCATCCGCGGTTCCGCGAGTACATCGCGCGGGTACGGGACGTCTTCGGGAAGGGCGGCCCGAACGCGGCGACCATGCCGGGCATCATCTGGCCGCTGACCGCCTTCTTCCTGAGCGGTTCCCACGACGTGCGTCCGGCGATGGACGCGGCGGTCGCCAACTGCCGTAGGTACGGCGGCGAGTGGGAGATCGGTGTCACCCTGATGTTCCGTACGCACGTGGTCGTCGACGCCCCGGGCGGCATGCCCGGCGTGGACGACGACCTGGCGGAGCTGCGGGTGCTCAGCCGACGGGTGGGCGACCGCTGGATGCGGGCCCAGGTGTGCAGCGCGGCCGGCGAGGCGGCCATGGCGCGCGGTCTCTACATCGAGGCGAAGGGCGAGTATGAGGAGGCGTTGCGGCTCGCCTTCGAAGTGGGGGCGTACGCCGAGACGCCCTTCCTCATGGCACGGCTGGCCGAGCTCGCCTACCGCGAGGGCGAGCGTGCGCGGGCGCTGACCGCCCTGGACGAGGCGAGCGCCGCGGCCGACCGGTACGGGGTGACGGACTCGCGCGCGTTCGTCCGGCTGCTGCGCGCCCAGCTGGCCCTGGACGACCGCGAGGTCGCCTACGCGCGCGAACTGTGGGAGCAGGCATGCGAGATGACTGCCCAAGCCACCCCACCCCCGCAGTTCCTGGCGGCGCTCAACTGGGTCGGGGCGCTCGTCACGGCCGCCGAGTCCGGCCCGGGGCCCGGCCTGGAGGAGATGGCCGCCGCCCTGGCGGCGGCGGTGACGGGGCGGTGCGCCGACGTGGTGACGGCGGGCCTCGTCGAGAGCGCGGCGCGGCTGCTGTCCGAGCTCGGCGACCACCCCCGGGCGGCCCGTCTGGTCGCCGCGGGTACGGGGTGGCGCGGGGGGTACCCCCGGCCTGCTCCTGAGCGCGGCGACGCCGAGCGCACACAGGCCGCCGCACTCGCGGCCCTCGGCCCGCGCCGTTACGAGTCCGAGCGGACGGCGGGGACGGCCTTCACCCAGGACGACGCCCTGCGCGACCTGGCGGAGGCACTGGGGAGGCACTGGGGAGGCACTGAAGGAACGCCCACGCCCGCACCCCACTGCCACCGACCAGCACTGACTAGCACCGACTAGCGGCGGCACATGTCAGGGCGGGGGCGGCATAGGGCGGGGACGGCATAGGGCCGGGACGCCAGGGACCGGGACGCCAGGGAGCTCACTGGCATCGGAACTTCGAGTCCGCCCAGTCCGACAGCGCCGCCGCGTCGAATGTCGTGTGCGGTTCGACGACGAGGCGAATCGTTTTGTGGCCGGTGAGGTTCACATGGACGGGGATCGCCTGCTCGCCGCCCTTGACCAGCGGTGACTGCCACAGGCGCGATCCGTCGGCGTACACGGAGAAGACCACCTGGCCGAGGCCCATGGTCAGGTCGTCGACCCCGACCAGTGCGTCGTACGCCGAGCAACTGCGGTTGAGGTCGATGGTGACGGAGGACTGGCCGTGCACGGTCACGCCGTTCGCGTACTGCTGGTCCGCGATCGACATCCCCCACCGCTGCCAGACCCAACTGCTCTCGCGCAGCCGCATCTCGGGCTTGGTGTGGTCGCCGGTGACGCCGTACTTCAGCTCGTTCCACTGGTAGACGACCGGCGCGGGCGGCGGTGGCGTCGGCGCGGGAGTCGGAGTGGGAGTGGGCGCGGGAGTGGGAGTCGGGGGCGGGGTGGGGGCAGGGGTCGGCCTGGGGGCGGGCTTCGGCTGCGCCTTCGTGGGGGTGGGGGACGGTTCGGGCGTGGGCTTCGGACTGGGCCTGGGTGTCGGGGCCGGGGTGGGGACGGACGCGGGAGCCGCCACCGCCGGCTGCGGGGCGGGCTTCTTCGACGCGGGCGGCGCCGGCTGCGGAGCTTCCACGACCGGCGAGGTGGCCGGTGGCCTGGCCTCGGGCTTCTCGGCGGGGCTGCCGTTGCCGACGAGGGCGAGCGCCGCCGCGGTGACGGCCACCGCGACGACTCCCGCCGCGATACCTGCCTTGACCGGCGCCCCGAGCCCCTCCGAGGCCGCCGCGCCGCCGCCGGCGCTCGCCCCGCCCGAGCCGCCGCTCGCCGCGGCTGTCGCGCCCGCCGCCCCGGCCGCGCCCGCTCCGGCGCCACCGGCGATGAGCGCGACGGCCTTCGCGTACCCGGCGGCACCGAACCAACCGATGACCGCGACCGGCACGACCGCGGGGATCCCGCTGGCGACTTCCTTGATCTGGCCCGCGGCCAGCCGGCACTTGGCGCACTCCTCCAGGTGCTTGCGCAGCCCGCGCTCGGCCCGGGTGCGCAGACCACCGCGGGCGTAGGCGCCGAGCCGGTCGGCATAGCGCGCGCACTCCTCGTCCATGGTGAGGGTGGCGCTGACGTGTGCCTGGAGGTAGGCCTGCTTGAGTCCCTCGCGGGCGCGACTGGCCAGGACGCGGGTGCCGTTCGCATCCAGCCCGAAGAGCGTGGCGACTTCGCTCGGCGACTCGTCCTCGATCTCCGTGTGCCACAGCACGGCCTGCCAGCGCTCCGGCAGCGAGCGGAACGCCTGCATGGCCATCGACTGCTCGGCCTCGTGCATCGCCCGTACGTCGGCGCCCAGGTCCAGTGTGTCGTCGTCGGAGACTTCGGAGGTGCGGGTGGCCTGTGCGGCGAACACCGCGAAGTCGTCGACCAGTTGTTCCCGCTTCGCAGATTTCGTCCAGCTCGCGGCGACACGGCGGACCGTCGTGAGCAGATACGCGCGTACGGCGTGTTCGGGGCCGTGGCCGCGGCGCACCGCCTGGAGCATCCGGGCGAACACCTCGGCGGTGAGGTCGTCCGCGGTGTGGGCGTCCCGGCAGCAGGTGCGGGCGTAGCGGCGGACGGCTTCCGCGTGGCGGCGGTAGAGCACTTCGTACGCCGTGTCGTCGCCCGCGCGCATCCGCTCGATCAGATCGGCGTCGGAGGGCGGCAGTTCGATCGGGGGTGGCAGGACACCGCCGCCGTCCCGCCGGTCGAACCGGTCGCGCTGCGCCGGAACGCTGGGTTCCCCCGATGCGCCCGGGATACCCGATACGCCCGGGGGACCTGAGGGTCCCGGGATGCCCGGGGCTCCCGGAGGACCTGAGGGTCCGGGGATCCCTGAGGGCCCAGGGATCCCTGAGGGCCCAGGGATCCCTGAGAGTCCGGGGATGCCCGAGGGGCCGGGAACGCCTTTCGGTGGTCCGCCCTGGCTCGGGACTTGCCGCGAGGACGGCCCACCGGCCTCCGCGCCACCGTCACCGAGTGACTCGTCCCGCCCGTCAACGCTCATCGCGGAAAGCCCCCGCCTGCACACTCGGACCCGAATACCGGGACAGAGTGCCACACGCTTGAGGGACGGGCCTCCACCCCACGGACCAACCACTCGTCCGTGGGGACCTGCCGCACGACAGCACTATCGGTCACTCGTTTGGGGAATAGTCAATAAACGCTCCCCGTACGGACGTTGCCGCCATCCCGGCCGACGCCGTCCCGACCACGCCGTCCCCACCACCGTCACGCCGGACGTGAGCGCAGCCCCTCCAGCAGGATGTCCAGCAACCGGGCCGAGGCCGCGGCCTGCTGGGCGGCATCCGGCAGCGAAGGCGCCGCCGTGGCTATCACCAGCAGTACGTCCGCCACGGTCACGTCCGCCCGCAGCTGGCCCGCCGCGCGCGCCCGGTCCACGAGCCGGCCCACCACGTCGAGCAGCGCGGCCGCACCGGCGTCGTCGGTCAGCGCGGTCACCGCCTCCTCCGCGGGCGCCGAACGCTGCTCCACGAGCCTGAGCTCGGGGGCGAGCTGGGACCGCTGCTGCGGCACCCGCGCCTCGTCCGCCGCGGACCTCTCCTCCGCGACGCCGACCCGCAGCACCTGCGGCGGCAGCAGCCGCCCGGCGCCCGAGGCCACCGACGTACGCAGGAAGCGTGAGAGCGCCGACCACGGCTCGTCCTCCTGACCGAGCGCCGCGCGCGCCTGGTCGGTCAGCCGGGAGGTCTCCTCCTCGGCTATCCGCCGGACCAGGACGTCCTTGCTCGGGAAGCGCCGGTACACCGTGCCGACACCGACCCGGGCGCGCCGCGCCACGTCCTCCATCGGCGCGCCGTACCCCAGCTCGCCGAAGACCTCGCGCGCCGCGCGCAGTACATGCTCCAGATTGCGCTGTGCGTCCACCCGCAACGGCGTCGTCCGCGATCCGTCCCCCGGACCGCGGCCATTGCCGCCCGCTGCCGCGCCGACCGCGCCACCGGGCGCGATGGCAGACGCGGAAGACCAATGAGAGCCCTGAATGTGCATAAGCGTTCCCCCGGTAATGACGTCTCCCCCCGGAGACTCTCCCCGCCATTGGTAGCCGGAGCGTGCGGGAACAAGCATGATTCACGAGCCCGTCGCGCGGACCCGTCGAGCGCATCCCCCTACACCCCGTCGACACACGAACATAGTTGAGTGGGGGTCAATTCAGAAGGGGCAGGTTCCGCACGGAGCGCCCCCCGATCGGAGTACGGGTCGGTTACCTCCCGATTGCACCCCCTCCGAACCCCTCGCTCACCCTCGCTGACCTGCGAACTTTCCTCGCCCTCCGGCAATTCGGGCAACCCGCCGGGCCCGCGACGGCCGGTCACACAAATTGTCGGGCCTGTGGACAAACTCGAGAGCGGGGTGCGTCATGGGATGGTGAAGGAACCTGTGCGCATTCTCATCGTCGGCGGCGGATACGTCGGGATGTACACCGCCCTGCGCCTCCAACGAAAGTTGAAGCCGGAACTGAATCGGGGCGAGGTCGAGATCACGGTCGTCTCCCCCGACCCCTACATGACGTATCAGCCGTTCCTTCCCGAGGCCGCCGCGGGCTCGATCTCGCCGCGCCACGTGGTCGTCCCGCTGCGCCGGGTGCTCGACCGGTGCCGGATCGTCATCGGCGAGGCCCACACGATCGACCACGCCAAACGCACCGCGACGCTCAGCACGCTCGCCACCGCCGAGGAGGGCGCGGGCGCACAACAGATCACGTACGACGAACTGGTCCTCGCCCCCGGCTCGATCTCGCGCGCCCTCCCGATCCCCGGACTCGCCGACTACGCCATCGGCTTCAAGACCGTCGAGGAAGCCATCGGGCTGCGCAACCACGTCATCGAGCAGATGGACATCGCCTCCTCCACCCGCGACCCCGCGATCCGCGACGCCGCCCTGACCTTCGTCTTCGTAGGAGGCGGTTACGCCGGCGTCGAGGCGCTCGGCGAGCTGGAGGACATGGCCCGCTACGCCTCCCGCTACTACCACAACGTCAAGCCCGAGGACATGAAGTGGATCCTCGTGGAGGCGTCGAACCGGATCCTCCCCGAGGTCGGCGAGGAGATGGGCAAGTACACGGTCACCCAGCTGCGCCGACGCAACATCGACGTACGCCTCGAAACCCGTCTCGACTCCTGCGCGGACCGGATCGCCGTCCTCAGCGACGGTGCCCGCTTCCCCACGCGTACGGTCGTGTGGACCGCCGGCGTGAAACCGCACCCGGTCCTCGCCGCCACCGACCTCTCCCTGAACGAGCGCGGCCGCCTCAAGTGCACCCCCCAGCTCACCGTGGACGGCGCCACGCACGCGTGGGCCGCGGGGGACGCCGCCGCCGTTCCCGATGTCAGCGTCGAGGAGCCCGGCAAGGAGACCGCGCCCAACGCCCAGCACGCGGTGCGCCAGGCCAGGGTCCTCGGTGACAACATCGCGCACTCCTTGCGCGGCGAGCCCCTGGAGACGTACTCCCACAAGTACGTCGGCTCGGTCGCCTCCCTGGGGCTGCACAAGGGCGTCGCACACGTCTACGGGCGCAAGCTGAAGGGCTATCCTGCCTGGTTCATGCACCGCGTCTACCACCTGAGCAGGGTCCCGACCTTCAACCGCAAGGCCCGCGTACTCGCCGAATGGACCTTGGCAGGGCTCTTCAAGAGGGAGATCGTGTCCCTCGGTTCGCTCGAACACCCCCGTGCGGAGTTCGAACTCGCGGCCGGTGGAAAGCATCCTCTCGACCCGAAGCTCGACCCGAAGGGGTCGTCCTGACCAGACTCAGGAACTCCCTCGATCGGGCCGACGTCTGACGGATGTCGGTCCGGTCGGCCAGACTGGTCCCCGACCTTGGGCGGGCCGACCGCTCGCTCTTCGCACCCACAGGCTTCTTCCCAAGCGCCGCATTCCCCGGAGTCCTACTGGAGTCCCATCGGAGTCCTACCGGATTCCCAAGACTCCTCCTCGGGGACTCCTTCCGGGTTCCTCCGGGGGGACGCGGCGCCCCAGCGGCTCCGGCCGCGGGCCGGCCCCCCGGCCGGATCCGGAGCCGACCGGAGACGACAATCACGAGGCAAGGATTCGGTGAATTTCACCCGCTGGAGCGCCCGGCTCCCCGGAACGCAGCGCCGCGCCGCAGCGCGGACCGAACACACGGCCTCCCCGGACCGGCGGGGTGAAGGCTCCGTGCCCGCGGCCCGCGCCGAGCAGCTGAGCGACGCCGCGCCGGCCGTCCCCGCCGTCGACGACCTGCCCGTGCGCGAGATCCTCGACCGCGTCCCGGCCCTCGTCGCCCTCGTGCACGGCCCCGAGCACCGCCTCGCGTACGTCAACGAGGCCTATGTCGCGGCCTTCGGCGCCCGCCCGGTCGGCGAACCCGCGCGCGAGGCCCTGCCCGAGCTCGCGGAGATCGGTCTGCTCCCGCTCCTCGACCAGGTGCTGCGCAGCGCCAAGCCGCGCACGGTCAAGTCCCGCAAGGCGCCCGGCGGCCGCTCGTACACGTTCACCTGCACGCCCGTCGACGCCGCCCCGGAGGGCCGGGACGGTGGCGTCCTCGTCTTCGCCACCGACGTCACCGACCACGCCGAGGCCGCCGAGCGGCTGCGCGCCAGCGAGCGCCGTCAGCGCGAGACCGCCGTCACCCTCCAGCGCTCCCTGCTCCCGCAGGAGCTGGAGGAACCCGACGACCTGCGTGTCGCCGCCACCTACCAGCCCGGCGGCACCGAGGCCGCGGTCGGCGGCGACTGGTACGACGTGATCACCCTCGGCGGCGGCCGTACGGCGCTCGTCATCGGCGACGTCATGGGGCGCGGGGTCCGGGCCGCGGCCGTCATGGGCCAACTGCGCACCGCCGTCCGCGCGTACGCCCGCCTCGACCTGCCCCCGCACGAGGTGCTCCAGCTCCTCGACGGCCTCGCCACCGAGATCGACGCCAACCAGATCGCCACCTGCGCGTACGCCGTCCACGACCCCAACGAGGGGCGCCTCGTGTACGCCTCCGCGGGCCACCTCCCGATCCTGGTCCGCGACGAGAACGGCACCGTCGTCCGCGCCGACGAACCCACCGGCCCGCCGCTCGGCACCGGCGGCTGGATGCACGCCTCGGGCTCGGTCCCGCTGGGCCCCGGCTCCACGGCCGTCCTCTACACCGACGGCCTGGTCGAGCGCCGCAACGAGGACCTCGACGAGGGCATCGCGTCCCTGGAGCGCGCCCTCGCGGGGGCGACGGGCACGCCCCAGGTCGTCTGCGACCGCCTGGTCCGCTCCGCGGGCGTCACCGCCGACCACGACGACGACGTGGCCGTCCTCGTCCTGCAGCACCCCGCCCGTACGGGCCCCGACGGCGAGCTCTTCCGCAACGCGGCCCTGGAGCTGCTGGGCGGGGTGGAGGCGGCCCCACGCGCGCGTGCCTTCGCCTCCGGCGTTCTGACGAGTTGGCGGTTCCCGTCCGACCTCCATGACCTCGGCGTCCTCGCCACCAGCGAACTCGTCGCCAACTCCCTCCAGCACGGCACCCCGCCGATGCGCCTTCGGCTGCGCCGTACCGACCGCCGCCTCATCATCGAGGTCACCGACGGCGACGACCATCTGCCGCGGCGACGTCGGGCGGAGCCCGCCGATGAGGCCGGGCGCGGTATCGCGATCGTCGCGACGATTGCCTCCGGCTGGGGGTCGCGTCGTACGCCCGGCGGCGGCAAGGCCGTGTGGTGCGAGTTCGCCCTACCACGGACCGCCGGCTGACCCCCGAGTGCGTTTGCCGGGTGCGGGCGCGTGGGGGCTGGTCGCGCAGTTCCCCGCGCCCCTGAGGCCGGGGCTGCGCCCCGGATCCCCCACCCACCCGGAGACGTTCGGCTGGCTGCCGGTGGGGGTTGGGCGCGCAGCCCCCAGGGATGGGACGGGTAGGGGCGGCGGGGGCGAGGAACACGGGTGAAACACCAGCCGCCGTACAGCCGTCCCTCAGGCGCTCACCCGCACGGGCTCCGCCGAAGCCCCGCCCTGGGCCACCACCCGGCTCGTCGCCAGCCACGGCTGGTTCTGTACGGGGCTGAGCTGCCGCCCCAGCCGCAGCGCCAGGAACGTGATGCCGAGGGAGAAGAGCAGAAACGTCACGACGTACGGCCCGTGCAGCGAGGCACCCATCGGGCCGCCCACCGCCGGCCCGACGGCCAGCGCGAGCTGCTTCACCAGGGCGAAGGCGGAGTTGTACTGCCCCGCCAGACCCGTCGGCGCGAGATCCGCGACCAGTGGCGCGACGGTCGGCGACAGCATCGCCTCGCCGAGCCCGAACAGCGCGTACGTCGAGACGAACGCCGCCGTGGCCATCGTCTGGCTGCCGTGCCCGAGCCCGGCGTAGCCCGCCGTAAGCCATGCCACGGCCCAGATCAGGCCCACCGCCGCGATCACCCGCGACCGCTTCCGACGCTCGACGAACTTGAGCACCGCGAACTGCGCCACCACGATCATCGCGGTGTTCGCCGCCATCGCCGTACCGAGCGCGGACGTGGAGATCCCGGCCGCCTCGACGCCGTACGCGGACAGCCCCGACTCGAACTGCCCGTAGCACGCGAAGAACAGGACGAAGCCCAGCACGGACAGCTGCACCATGGCCCGGTTGCCGAGCAACTGCTTCCAGCTGCCACCCGCGGCCTGCGGCGCGTCACCCTTGATCCGCGGCGCGTGCGGCACCCGTACGGTCGCCATGATCACGACCAGCACCAGGAACATCGCCGCCTCGATCGCGAACAGCAGCGTGAAGGAGCCCGCGCGGGTCGTGTCGACGATGTGGCCGCCGATCAGCCCACCCACGCCGAGCCCCAGGTTCTGCAGGAAGAACTGTGTCGCGAAGGCACGCGACCGTGTGTCCGCCGTCGAGCAGTCCACGATCATGGTCGCGAGCGCCGGCTGCATGACCGCCTGTCCGGCACCGAGCGCGGCCGCCGACAGCAGCACGGTCGTGGCGTTGTTCGCGAGCCCCAGACTCAGCGCTCCGACGGCGGCGGTGACCAGGGCGGTGAGTAGAACCGGCAGCGGGCCGCGCCGGACGATGGCCCGCCCGGCGAACGGCAGCACTGCGAGCGCGGCCACGGCGAAGACGGCGAGCACGAGACCCGCCGTCATGGAGCCGAGTCCCCGTACCTGCGCCACATAGACGTAGAGGAAGGGGACGGTAAAGCCGAGCCCGAACGCTCCGAGTGCGTTGCCCACGTGGATCCGGCGCATCGCTGTGCCCATCGCCCTGGTCACTTTTCACCTGCCTTGGTCGTGAAGCTTCACCTTGCATGGATGCAGACATGAAGACTTCGAAGCTAAAGTTCGATATTGAACTATACACATCGAAGGACTTCAATACCAAGCGAGCCCGTGCGATACTTCGGGGATGGGCGACACCCCCGGCGTCACCGAGCCGACAACGAGGCCGACGGTCAGGCCGACAACCGAGCCGACACTTGACGAGCAGATCGCCGCCTACCAGCGCGAGTTCCAGGACCTGGACCCCCAGGTCGAGAAGATCGTGTCGGCGCTCGGCCGCCTCAACCGCCGGATGAACGTCGCCTACGGCCGGCAGACCGCCATCCTCGGGATCAGCAACGCCGAGTGGGAGGTCCTCAAGGCCCTCGTCCTCGCCGGCGCGCCCTACCGCCTGGGCCCCAGTGAGCTCGCCAAGCGATTGGGCCTGACCCCGGCCGCCATGACCCACCGGATCGACCGGATGGTCGCGGAGGGTCTGGTCACCCGGGAGCGCGACGAGTCGAACCGTGTCCGTGTGATCGTGGAGCTGACGGACGAGGGGCGCGAGAAGTGGCTGGAGGCCATGCGCCTCGCCACGGTCTTCGAGGAGGACCTGCTCCAGGACCTGTCCGCCGCCGAGCGCGGCGTCCTGGGTGAGGTCCTGACGCGTCTTCTACGGCGTGTGGAGCACGCGCAGCCGGATGCGGGCGGTCGGCTCAGCGACCTCGATTAAAAGATCTTGACAGAGGTGGTTGACACGCCCCTGCTGGATCCGTAAAGTTCTTCGAGTTGCCACGGAGCCGTAACGGTTCTTCGGCAGCACCTCCGCCGCAGAAGCGGCACCCAAACCATCAGCACGATCTCCCAAACGGGTGAATTCGGCGTGCCCGAATTCAATTCGATTTGGGCTCGGCGGCCCGATTAGGAACTGCCGAGGGGGATCCGCTAAAGTTTGGACGTCGGAACGGCCCAACGGCCGCGAAGACAAGCCCCACCGGCAGGGAATCGGGTCCGAAAGGATCTGATAGAGTCGGAACCGCCGGAAAGGGAAACGCGAAAGCGGGAACCTGGAAAGCACCGAGGAAATCGGGTCGGGAAACGGTCTGATAGAGTCGGAAACGCAAGAACAAAGCAAGACAGTAAGACCGAAGGGAAGCGCCCGGAGGAAAGCCTGAGAGAGTGTCTCGGGTGAGTACAAAGGAAGCGTCCGTTCCTTGAGAACTCAACAGCGTGCCAAAAATCAACGCCAGATATGTTGATACCCCGTCTCCGGCCGATCGGCTGGGGCGTGGTTCCTTTGAAAAAGTCCTGCCGGGCATTGTCCGGTAGGCGCACAGCGAGGACGCTGTGAACCTTCCGATTATTCCTCGGGGGGTTCCGCTCTCGTGGTGTCGTCCCGATTACGGGAAAACATTCACGGAGAGTTTGATCCTGGCTCAGGACGAACGCTGGCGGCGTGCTTAACACATGCAAGTCGAACGATGAAGCCTTTCGGGGTGGATTAGTGGCGAACGGGTGAGTAACACGTGGGCAATCTGCCCTTCACTCTGGGACAAGCCCTGGAAACGGGGTCTAATACCGGATAATACCTGCCTGGGCATCTGGGTGGGTTGAAAGCTCCGGCGGTGAAGGATGAGCCCGCGGCCTATCAGCTTGTTGGTGAGGTAGTGGCTCACCAAGGCGACGACGGGTAGCCGGCCTGAGAGGGCGACCGGCCACACTGGGACTGAGACACGGCCCAGACTCCTACGGGAGGCAGCAGTGGGGAATATTGCACAATGGGCGAAAGCCTGATGCAGCGACGCCGCGTGAGGGATGACGGCCTTCGGGTTGTAAACCTCTTTCAGCAGGGAAGAAGCGCAAGTGACGGTACCTGCAGAAGAAGCGCCGGCTAACTACGTGCCAGCAGCCGCGGTAATACGTAGGGCGCAAGCGTTGTCCGGAATTATTGGGCGTAAAGAGCTCGTAGGCGGCTTGTCGCGTCGGTTGTGAAAGCCCGGGGCTTAACCCCGGGTCTGCAGTCGATACGGGCAGGCTAGAGTGTGGTAGGGGAGATCGGAATTCCTGGTGTAGCGGTGAAATGCGCAGATATCAGGAGGAACACCGGTGGCGAAGGCGGATCTCTGGGCCATTACTGACGCTGAGGAGCGAAAGCGTGGGGAGCGAACAGGATTAGATACCCTGGTAGTCCACGCCGTAAACGGTGGGAACTAGGTGTTGGCGACATTCCACGTCGTCGGTGCCGCAGCTAACGCATTAAGTTCCCCGCCTGGGGAGTACGGCCGCAAGGCTAAAACTCAAAGGAATTGACGGGGGCCCGCACAAGCAGCGGAGCATGTGGCTTAATTCGACGCAACGCGAAGAACCTTACCAAGGCTTGACATACACCGGAAACGGCCAGAGATGGTCGCCCCCTTGTGGTCGGTGTACAGGTGGTGCATGGCTGTCGTCAGCTCGTGTCGTGAGATGTTGGGTTAAGTCCCGCAACGAGCGCAACCCTTGTTCTGTGTTGCCAGCATGCCCTTCGGGGTGATGGGGACTCACAGGAGACTGCCGGGGTCAACTCGGAGGAAGGTGGGGACGACGTCAAGTCATCATGCCCCTTATGTCTTGGGCTGCACACGTGCTACAATGGCAGGTACAATGAGCTGCGAAGCCGTGAGGCGGAGCGAATCTCAAAAAGCCTGTCTCAGTTCGGATTGGGGTCTGCAACTCGACCCCATGAAGTCGGAGTTGCTAGTAATCGCAGATCAGCATTGCTGCGGTGAATACGTTCCCGGGCCTTGTACACACCGCCCGTCACGTCACGAAAGTCGGTAACACCCGAAGCCGGTGGCCCAACCCCTTGTGGGAGGGAGCTGTCGAAGGTGGGACTGGCGATTGGGACGAAGTCGTAACAAGGTAGCCGTACCGGAAGGTGCGGCTGGATCACCTCCTTTCTAAGGAGCATCTAGGCTGCCGGGCTTGCCCGGTGGTCCAGGGCCATTACGTCGGCAGATGTTCGACGGTGGTTGCTCATGGGTGGAACGTTGATTATTCGGTGCACTTGACTGTCTTCTCCTTCCAGTACTGCTCTTCGGGGCGTGGAACGAATGAGGGAAGCGGCAGGGGTGCCGGGCACGCTGTTGGGTGTCTGAGGGTTCGGCCGATCATGGCTGCCTTCAGTGCGGCCCCAGTGAACTTGCCGTGTGCGGCAGGGTGGTGGGTGGTTGGTCGTTGTTTGAGAACTGCACAGTGGACGCGAGCATCTGTGGCCAAGTTTTTAAGGGCGCACGGTGGATGCCTTGGTACCAGGAACCGATGAAGGACGTGGGAGGCCACGATAGTCCCCGGGGAGTCGTCAACCAGGCTTTGATCCGGGGGTTTCCGAATGGGGAAACCCGGCAGTCGTCATGGGCTGTCACCCATACCTGAACACATAGGGTATGTGGAGGGAACGCGGGGAAGTGAAACATCTCAGTACCCGCAGGAAGAGAAAACAACCGTGATTCCGGGAGTAGTGGCGAGCGAAACTGGATGAGGCTAAACCATATGCGTGTGAGACCCGGCAGGGGTTGCGTATGTGGGGTTGTGGGATTTCTCTTTTACGGTCTGCCGGCCGTGAGACGAGTCAGAAACCGTTGATGTAGGCGAAGGACATGCGAAAGGTCCGGCGTAGAGGGTAAGACCCCCGTAGTCGAAATGTCAACGGCTCGTTTGAGAAACACCCAAGTAGCACGGGGCCCGAGAAATCCCGTGTGAATCTGGCGGGACCACCCGCTAAGCCTAAATATTCCCTGGTGACCGATAGCGGATAGTACCGTGAGGGAATGGTGAAAAGTACCGCGGGAGCGGAGTGAAATAGTACCTGAAACCGTGTGCCTACAAGCCGTGGGAGCGTCGCGCATCGAGTTTACTCGGTGCGTCGTGACTGCGTGCCTTTTGAAGAATGAGCCTGCGAGTTTGCGGTGTGTTGCGAGGTTAACCCGTGTGGGGAAGCCGTAGCGAAAGCGAGTCCGAATAGGGCGTTTTAGTAGCGCGCTCAAGACCCGAAGCGGAGTGATCTAGCCATGGGCAGGTTGAAGCGGCTGTAAGAGGTCGTGGAGGACCGAACCCACCAGGGTTGAAAACCTGGGGGATGACCTGTGGTTAGGGGTGAAAGGCCAATCAAACTCCGTGATAGCTGGTTCTCCCCGAAATGCATTTAGGTGCAGCGTCGTGTGTTTCTTGCCGGAGGTAGAGCACTGGATAGGCGATGGGCCCTACCGGGTTACTGACCTTAGCCAAACTCCGAATGCCGGTAAGTGAGAGCGCGGCAGTGAGACTGTGGGGGATAAGCTCCATGGTCGAGAGGGAAACAGCCCAGAGCATCGACTAAGGCCCCTAAGCGTACGCTAAGTGGGAAAGGATGTGGAGTCGCAGAGACAACCAGGAGGTTGGCTTAGAAGCAGCCACCCTTGAAAGAGTGCGTAATAGCTCACTGGTCTAGTGATTCCGCGCCGACAATGTAGCGGGGCTCAAGCGTACCGCCGAAGTCGTGTCATTCATACAATAGGGCCAACGCCTGTATGGATGGGTAGGGGAGCGTCGTGTGCCGGGTGAAGCCGCGCCGGAAGGCAGTGGTGGACGGTTCACGAGTGAGAATGCAGGCATGAGTAGCGATACACACGTGAGAAACGTGTGCGCCGATTGACTAAGGGTTCCTGGGTCAAGCTGATCTGCCCAGGGTAAGTCGGGACCTAAGGCGAGGCCGACAGGCGTAGTCGATGGATAACCGGTTGATATTCCGGTACCCGCTGTGAAGCGTCAAACATTGAACCAGGCGATGCTAAGTCCGTGAAGCCGTTCCGGACCCTTCGGGGAATGGAAAGTGGTGGAGCCGACGGTCCAGACCTGTAGTAGGTGAGTGATGGGGTGACGCAGGAAGGTAGTCCATCCCGGGCGGTGGTTGTCCCGGGGTAAGGGTGTAGGCCGTGTGATAGGTAAATCCGTTGCACATTGAGGCTGAGACCTGATGCCGAGCCGATTGTGGTGAAGTGGATGATCCTATGCTGTCGAGAAAAGCCTCTAGCGAGTTTCATGGCGGCCCGTACCCTAAACCGACTCAGGTGGTCAGGTAGAGAATACCGAGGCGTTCGGGTGAACTATGGTTAAGGAACTCGGCAAAATGCCCCCGTAACTTCGGGAGAAGGGGGGCCATCACTGGTGAGAGGATTTACTCCTTGAGCTGGGGGTGGCCGCAGAGACCAGCGAGAAGCGACTGTTTACTAAAAACACAGGTCCGTGCGAAGCCGTAAGGCGATGTATACGGACTGACGCCTGCCCGGTGCTGGAACGTTAAGGGGACCGGTTAGTCAAGATTCGTCTTGGCGAAGCTGAGAACTTAAGCGCCAGTAAACGGCGGTGGTAACTATAACCATCCTAAGGTAGCGAAATTCCTTGTCGGGTAAGTTCCGACCTGCACGAATGGCGTAACGACTTCTCGACTGTCTCAACCATAGGCCCGGTGAAATTGCACTACGAGTAAAGATGCTCGTTTCGCGCAGCAGGACGGAAAGACCCCGGGACCTTTACTACAGTTTGATATTGGTGTTCGGTTCGGCTTGTGTAGGATAGGTGGGAGACTTTGAAAGCGCGGCGCCAGCCGTGTGGGAGTCGTCGTTGAAATACCACTCTGGTCGTGCTGGATGTCTAACCTGGGTCCGTGATCCGGATCAGGGACAGTGTCTGATGGGTAGTTTAACTGGGGCGGTTGCCTCCTAAAGAGTAACGGAGGCGCCCAAAGGTTCCCTCAGCCTGGTTGGTAATCAGGTGTTGAGTGTAAGTGCACAAGGGAGCTTGACTGTGAGACCGACGGGTCGAGCAGGGACGAAAGTCGGGACTAGTGATCCGGCGGTGGCTTGTGGAAGCGCCGTCGCTCAACGGATAAAAGGTACCCCGGGGATAACAGGCTGATCTTCCCCAAGAGTCCATATCGACGGGATGGTTTGGCACCTCGATGTCGGCTCGTCGCATCCTGGGGCTGGAGTCGGTCCCAAGGGTTGGGCTGTTCGCCCATTAAAGCGGTACGCGAGCTGGGTTTAGAACGTCGTGAGACAGTTCGGTCCCTATCCGCTGTGCGCGTAGGAATATTGAGAAGGGCTGTCCCTAGTACGAGAGGACCGGGACGGACGAACCTCTGGTGTGCCAGTTGTCCTGCCAAGGGCATGGCTGGTTGGCTACGTTCGGGAGGGATAACCGCTGAAAGCATCTAAGCGGGAAGCCTGCTTCGAGATGAGTATTCCCACCCCCTTTGAGGGGTTAAGGCTCCCAGTAGACGACTGGGTTGATAGGCCAGATCTGGAAGCACCGTAAGGTGTGGAGGTGACTGGTACTAATAGGCCGAGGGCTTGTCCTCAGTTGCTCGCGTCCACTGTGTTGGTTCTGAAACCACGAACAACCCCATGCCCGGGGCCACTGGGTATGGTGCGGTAGTTACAGTTTCATAGTGTTTCGGTGGTCATAGCGTGAGGGAAACGCCCGGTTACATTCCGAACCCGGAAGCTAAGCCTTACAGCGCCGATGGTACTGCAGGGGGGACCCTGTGGGAGAGTAGGACGCCGCCGAACAAATTTTGAGAAAAGCCCCAACTTCGGGTAGGTACCCGAAGTTGGGGCTTTTTTGCGTTGTGCGGTCCACGGACCTGATCATGTCGAGGGCACGCGGGGCCGAACAATGGCCCCGCGTGCCCTCGACATGATGCGAGTGACGTGAGCGGTTACTTCAGGCGGGACGACGCGACGATCGAGACGATGTGCGCGGGGACGAGGAGCCAGACGATGGCCGTCACGGCCACGGTCGCGATCTTCGTCGCCGTGAGGTCGCCGAGCGCCAGGTCGACGATCGCCGTCACGAGCAGCAGGATGGTGCACTCGATGCCGTTGACCAGGCGGTGGAGGCCGACGGCGGAGGCGAGGCGGCGGACCCGGGCCAGGCCGCTGGAGCGCGGGACGACGGACTGGTCGGTCGCCTTCTCCATGCCGCTGTCGGAGCGGGCCACGTGCACGAGGTCGGAGGACGACTTCAGCAGCAGCACGCCGATGGCGGCCGTCAGGCCGGCCACCAGATAGGGGTCCAGGCCGAGTTCGGAGGCACGGATGCCCATGCCGACCATGACGGCGGCGTCGGCGAGATAGGCCCCGAGGCGGTCCAGGTAGACACCGAGCGGGCTGAACTGGCGCCGCCAGCGGGCGACTTCGCCGTCCACGCAGTCCAGCAGCAGATACAGCTGCATGAAGAGGACGGAGAGGACGGCGCCGCCCAGGCCGGGGACGATCAGGGCGACTCCGGAGAGTACGCCCGCGAAGACCATGACCGTCGTGATCTGGTTCGGCGAGACGCGCGTGCCCAGCATCAGCCGGGTCACGCGCAGGGAGAGCGTGCGCATGTAGAGGCGGCCGGCCCAGTGCTCCGCCCTGCTCTCCAGCTTGCCCGCGGGGTGGATGACCTCGCGGAGTTCCTCTAGTTGGACCTTGGTCATGCGGCTTTCTCCCCTTGGATCAATGTGCGTACAGGGAAGAGCATGACGGGGCCCTGGACAGCGGTGATCGGCAGGGTGGAATTCAGGTGAGCGATGTCCGACGTGGAGGCTACGGTGGGCTTCATGAACCACGTAATTCGTTCCATACGCACCGACGAGTGGCCCGCGGCCAAGGAGTTCCGGCTCGCCGCGCTGCGGGACCCTGTCGCGCATCTCGCGTTCCTGGAGACGTACGAGGAGGCGGCGGCCCGGCCCGACGCGTTCTGGCAGGAGCGGGCGGCGGGAGCGGCCGAGGGGGACGGCGCGCGGCAGTTCGTCGCGGTCGGTCCGGACGGTGTGTGGGGCGGCTCCGTGGCCATGCTGGTGGAGAAGGCCGGGCGGCGGGACTTCTTCGATGCCGTGATCGAACAGGACCAGGGGCACCTGGTGGGTGTCTTCGTACGGGCAGAGCACCGGGGGAGCGGTGTGACGGACGGGCTCGTCGACGCGGCGCTCGCCTGGGCCTGGGAGAGAGGGCTTGAGCGTGTACGGCTGTTCGTGCACGAGAAGAACGGACGGGCCGGGGCCTTCTATCGCAAGGCGGGGTTCGTGCCGACCGGGGGATCCGTGGCATCCGAGGGGAACGAGGGGGCCAGGGATCTGGAGTTCGTGATCGCCAGGCCCTAGACGCCGTCCGCCCTGGGTGCCGTCAGCTCCGGATGTCTTCAGCCTCAGGTGTCTTCAGCCTCAGGTGTCTTCAGCTCCAGGTGTCTTCAGACCGGTAGTTCGTGCTGGGGCCAGCGGGCCCTGGCCTGTTCCTGGGAGCGGAGCAGGGCCAGGGTGGGCAGGCCCTGGTCGGCTCCGGTGGCGAGCAGTTCCGGGAGCTGGGGGAGCGGGGCCACCGCGGCGACGTCGTCCAGGACGAGCGTAAGTGGTGGGTCGAGGCGACCGGAGGATGACCGTTCGGCCATGCGCCGGCCGCGCTCGACCACGCTTGAGGCGAGGGCCGTCAGGAGCGGCATCGCGCCGGGGTTCGCCTTGGGGTCCTCGATGGGTTCACCGACCACATAGAGCGTGCCCCCTTCGTTCACGAAGGAATCCAGGGTGAGGGCGTCACTTCGGTTCGGAGTGCAGGATTCGCGGACGTTGACCGTGAAGAGGGAGGACAGCGCCCGGGCCGTCAACTCCTGCGCTATGTCGCGGCGTTCCGGGTGCGAGGTGAGGGCGGCCTCAAGTTCGCCCGCCGCGCCGGACGCGGCCTTGGGGTTCGTACGGAGGGCTCGTACGGCGTCCTGTACCTGGCTGCCCTGGGCCCAGCGGTGGACGTGACGGAAGGCCTTGCCCTCCACGGCGGCGGCGTGCAGATAGCTCCTCAGGAGCGTTTCGGCGACATCGGCCATGGCCTGGTCGACCTTGGCGGTGGGGCGTACGGGGCTCAGCAGGGCGACGGCTCTTGACGCCGCCGTCGCCTTGTCCTCGCAGCCGGTGGAGGGGGACCAGTGGAGGCGGGCCGGGGTGTCGCAGAGGTGCGAGGGGTCGTAGAGGAGGACGGGGCCGAGTTTGGCTCTGGCGTCCTTGGTCTCCGACCAGATGGTGGGGTTGGAGGTGACGACCAGGGCGGGGCCCTCCGCGTCCCGTACGGCCTGGGTCGCGGTGGGGTGGCGGGTTTCGGCGGGGGCGAGAATCAGCGCGCCTGCGGCGCGATTTGTTTCCCACCCACCCAACCGTTTACCGTCCGCCGCCAAGGCGGCCGACACGGGCTGCTCTGCTTCCGCCTCTGCGGGTAGCAGCTCCGTCGGTTCCGGCGCTGGGCGCTGCACCGGAACCTCAAGTTGCGCCGGGGTCGGTTCAGGTACCGGAGCGGGGATCGGCGCCGGTGCCGGCTTCGCGTACACCCCCGCTCTGCGTCTCGCCCGTACCGCACGCCACCGTGCCCACGTGCCCATCACGAAGATGGTCATCACGAGGAGGACCATCAGCTGGCCGATGAACAGGCCCCAGAAGAGCCCGTATCCCGAGAGCTGGTCCGCGGGGGTGTCCGGCCAGGCGCCCGGCACGTCGTGCGGTTGTCCGATCAGGTGCCGCAGAGCCAGTGGCGTACGGGCGAAGGTGACCGCGTGCGGCCAGGCTCCGTGGGCGAACCAGCCGGCGAGCCCGGTCGCCGACCAGACCAGGAACGTCATGCCGAGCAGGAAGGCCAGGATCGAGACCAGCAGCCCGTCCGGGATGCCGCCCTCCGCCTTGCGCTGCTCCCGCCTGTCCCCTCTCATCTCACGCCACCGTTCTCATCTCAGGCCACCGTGGACTCGGACGAACCGTCGAGATCGGCGAGATGCTGCTCCACGAAGGCCGCCGCGCGTTCCTCGGCCTCCAGTTCCGCGGCGCGCAGTGCGTCGTCGGCGAGGTGGTCGGCGGAGGACTCGGTCATGGCGCGGTCGGTGAAGACCAGCGGACGCTCCGTCTCGGTGATCAGGTGTTTGACCACCTGCACATTGCCGTTGACGTCCCAGACGGCGATACCGGGGGTGAGGGTCGGGATGATCTCGACCGCCCACCTGGGCAGACCGATCACCCGGCCCGTCGCCCGTGCCTCGTCCGCCTTCTGGGCGTAGATGGTGCGGGTGGACGCCATTTTCAGGATCGCGGCCGCCTCCTTGGCGGCCGCGCCGTCCACCACGTCGGACAGGTGGTGGACGACTGCCACGAAGGACAGACCCAGGCGTCGGCCGAACTTCAGCAGGCGCTGGAAGAGCTGGGCCACGAAGGGGCTGTTGATGATGTGCCACGCCTCCTCCACCAGGAAGATGCGCTTCTTGCGGTCGGGGCGGATCCAGGTGTGCTCCAGCCACACGCCGACGATCGCCATCAGGATCGGCATGGCGATGGAGTTGCGGTCGATGTGGGACAGGTCGAAGACGATCAGGGGTGCGTCGAGGTCGATGCCCACCGTTGTGGGGCCGTCGAACATGCCCCTGAGGTCACCGTCGACCAGGCGGTCGAGGACCAGGGCGACGTCCAGACCCCACGCCCGTACGTCGTCTATGGCGACGTTCATCGCCTCGGCCGACTCCGGCTCGGGGTGGCGCAGCTGCTCGACGATGTCCATCAGGACGGGCTGGCGTTCGACGATCGTCTCGTTGACGTAGGCGTGCGCGACCTTGAGGGCGAAGCCGGACCGCTCGTCGAGGCCATGGCCCATCGCGACCTCGATGATGGTGCGCAGCAGGGCCAGCTGGCCGGTCGTGGTGATCGCCGGGTCGAGCGGGTTGAGCCGGATCCCCATGTCCAGGGCCGCTGTGGGGTCCAGACGGATAGGGGTTATCCCCAGCTCTTCCGCGATGAGGTTCCACTCGCCGACGCCGTCCTCGCCCTGTGCGTCGAGCACGACGACCTGCCGGTCGCGGAAGCGCAACTGCCTGAGGACGTACGTCTTCTCAAGTGCCGACTTGCCGTTGCCGGACTCGCCGAGGACCAGCCAGTGCGGCGCCGGGAGCTGCTGACCGTACAGCTGGAAGGGGTCGTAGATGTAGCCCTTGCCGGAGTACACCTCGCGTCCGATGATGACGCCCGAGTCGCCGAGGCCGGGGGCGGCGGTCGGGAGGTAGACCGCCTGGGCCTGGCCCGTGGAGGTGCGTACCGGGAGGCGGGTGGTCTCGATCTTGCCGAAGAGGAAGGACGTGAAGGCGTCTGTCGCGGAGGACAGCGGATCCCGCATCAGAACATCAGCTCCTACCTGCGGATTCCGGTGGCGAACGGCAGTGTGTTGACGAAGGCGCGGTGGTGCTCGCGGTCGCACCACTCCAGCTTCAGATACGACTTTCCGGCGGAGGCGCGGATCGTGCGCTTGTCGCGCGCGAGGGCCTCCGGTGAGCGGGAGCTGACCGTGATGTAGCCGACGAGGTTCACGCCCGCCGCGCCGCTGGCGAGGTCCTCGCCGCGCTGGTCGAGGCGGTTGTGGGAGGCGACGTCGCGGGGGTCGACCGTGCGGTTCATCTTCAACTGGCGGCTGGCCTCGGCGTCGTCGTTCGTCTTCTCGGTGAGCATGCGTTCGATGGCGACCTCGGTGGGTTCGAGGTCCATCGTGACGGCGACCGTACGGATGACGTCCGGGGTGTGGACCAGCAGGGGCGCCAGGAAGTTGACGCCGACCGGGGTCATCGGCCACTCCTTCACCCAGGCCGTGGCGTGGCACCAGGGGGCACGGGTGGAGGACTCGCGGGTCTTCGCCTGGAGGTAGGTGGGTTCCATGGCGTCGAGCTCGGCGGGCCAGGCATTACGTTTCGTCATCGCCTGGATGTGGTCGATCGGGTGGTCGGGGTCGTACATGGAGTGCACGAGGGAGGCCAGTCGCCCCTGGCCGAGCGGCTGCCGTACGCGGATGTCGGCTTCCTGGAGCCGGGAGCAGATGTCGGTCAGCTCGCGGGCCATGACGACGGCGAGTCCGGCGTCGCGGTCCAGCTTCTTGCCGCCCTGGGGACGGGCGGCGCGCGCCATGGCCTGGGCCTCGGCGGCGAGTTCGCGGGTGTAGTGCATGCACGCGACGAGGTAGGCCCGGTGCTGCTCGCTGCTCGTGGACACCATGGACTGGAGCTGGTCGTACGACTGCTGCAGCCAGGCGGGGGCCTTCTCCTCCCCGCGCTGGGCGACGTCCTTGGCGTGGGCGTCCGGGTCGGCGGGGAGGGTGCGGGCGAGCATCTGGAGGCGGGTGACGAAGCCGTCGCCGTTCGCCACGTGCTTGAGCAGTGTGCCGAAGCGGTCGACGAGGGCCTCCTGGTCCTCGCTGTCGCGCAGGCCGACGCCCGGGCCCTCGATCTCGATCGCGGCGGTGACGGTGCGGCGGTCGGCGTGCAGGAGTACGGCGATCTCGTCGGGGCCGAAGGGGGCCGCGAGCCAGGAGATCCGGCCGATGCCGGGCGGCGGCCCGATCTCGATCTCCTTGCCGTCCAGGTGTGTGCCGGCCTCCTGGACGGTGCTGCGGTACGCGGTGCCGCGGCGCAGGTTGCGCTTGTAACTGCGGTTGATCTCGAACCACTTGTAGAACGTGCGGCGCTTGTACGGGACGTACACCGCGGCGATGGCCACCAGCGGGAAGCCCATCAGCAGCACGATGCGCAGGGAGAGGACCGGGACGAGCAAGCCGCACATCATGCCCAGGAACGCGCCCGCGATGATGAGCGCGATCTCGCCGGACTCACGGTTCCGGCCGACGATCGCGTTCGGCCGGGCGCGGCCCATCAGATATGTACGGCGGGGCGTGACCGGATGGGACACGTGGGACTCGGTCGTCAACGCCCTTCACCTCCCGTGCGGTTGGAGCTGCTGCTGTTGCGGGTGTTGCCGCCGGTACGCGGTGGGGGTGCGGCGGAGGGGACAGATCCGCTGCCTCCGTTCGGCGTCCGGGTGCTGTGGGCCGCGACGCCGCCGGAGACCGGGTTGGCGGGGCGGGCCTGGCTGTTGCCGCCACCGCCACCGCCTCCGCCGTTGTTGTCGGCGCGGGTGCTGTGGGTCTTGATGCCCTGGGCGACCAGGGTGGCCGGGGAGCTGATCACGGCCGCGGCCTTGCTTTCGGCGCCCTGCATGATGCGGTTGTTGCGTCCGTTGGCGATCTCGTCGCCGAAGCCGGGGACGAAGCGGTAGATCATCGCGCTGGCGAAGATGGCGAGCAGGATGATGGCGAGGCCGGAGACGACGGCGGAGAAGGAGTCCGGGCCGTCCTTGGTCGACAGGGCGCCGGCCAGGCCCAGCACGATCACGATGACCGGTTTGACCAGGATGACGGCGATCATGATGCCGGCCCAGCGGCGGACGTGGCTCCACAGGTTCTTGTCGACGAGCCCGGCGTAGACGACGGTGCCGAGGAGCGCGCCGACGTACAGCAGGGCGGCGCGGATGACGAGCTCCAGCCACAGGACGCCCGCGGCGAGGATCGAGACCAGGGACACGACGATCAGCATGATCGGGCCGCCGCCGATGTTCTCGCCCTTGGCGAGGGCGCCGGAGAAGGTGCCGAAGAAGGTGTCGGTCTGGTTGCCGGTGGTCTTGGCGAGGACGTCGGTGACGCCGTCCGCGGCCGATACGACGGTGTAGAGGATCAGCGGGGTGAACGCCGACGCGAGCACCGTGAGCCAGAGGAAGCCGATCGCCTCGGAGAGCGCGGTGCCGAGGGGGACGCCTCGCACCGCGCGCTTCGCGACGGCCAGCAGCCACAGGAGGAGGGTGAGGATGGTCGACGCCGCGAAGACGACGGCGTACTGCTGGAGGAACTTGGCGTTGGTGAAGTCGACGTTCGCCGTGTCGTTGACCGCGGCGGAGAGCTTGTCGATGGTCCAGGCAGCGGCTTCGGCGCAGCCCTTGGCCAGGGAGGAGAGGGGGTCGAGGGTGGAGGTGGTGCCGGGGTCGGTGGTGCCGGTGCCACTGTTCGGGTTGCCTTTTTCGCAGTACTTCTTGGCCTCGCCGACGATGAGCCTGCATGAGTCGGTGGAGGCGCTCGCACTCGCGCTGGGACTCGGGCTCGTGGCCGGGCTCGTACTCGGCGACGGATCCGCGTAGGCATGGGACGCCAGCAGAACGACGGCGGTCTGTACGGCCGCGACGGCGCCGGTGAGCTTGAGTACACGGCGTGGGCTACCGGGCATAAGTGAACCCTCCGTACTCCTCGATGACCTTGCTGATCTCGTCCGAGGCGGCGGCCTTGTCGTCGCCGGGGACCGGGGCGGGGCCGTCCTTCTGCGAGTCCGTGACGATCTTCCAGTCTCCGTCGGCCCATTGCAGCTCGAAGGTCCACGTCTTCCATGTCGAGGTGACGGGGTCGGTCGAGTTCTGCGCGGACATGCCGATGAGCCCCAGGTACCAGACCGACACCTTGGCGTCGGTGGCGCTGTACTGCTCGACCTTGCTGCCCACGGGGATCGTGCGGGAGACGAAGGTGCTGCCCTGCGGCGCCTTGCCGTCCGCGTCGAGCCCCAGCTTGTTGAGGAAGCTCGTCGAGTAGGCGTCGTCCATCGGGCCCTGGAGGCGGCCGGCCGCCGCGGAGGTGTAGAGAGTGTCGATCATGCTGTGCCGACCGGCCTTCTGGAACATGCCCGTCGAGCCAAGGGCCACCGCGTAGTTCGCCGCCGCGCTCTGCGCCCCCTGCTCGCTGTGCGCGAACCCCGAGGGGATCCCGCCCGTCTTCGACTCGACCGGGCGTTCGCCCGACGGGGCTGTGGGGGAGGTTTTGGAGGTGTTGCCGGCTTCGTTGCCGGCGGTTCCGGAGGTGGAAGAGGAATCGTCTCCTCCGCGGTTCGCGATGGCGATCGCCGCGATGAGGAGGACGACCACGCCGACCACCGTGACCAGGCTCCGTGAGGACGAGCGGCCGCGGCGGGCGCCGCCGTAGACGTCGCCGGGGCGGTCGGGGAGCCGGGTCCGGGTCTGGCCCGTGCCCCCGTACCCCCCGTCGTCGCCGCGGGAGCCGTCCCCGTACCCGGGTTCGTCACCGAGACTCATGCCGCGTACGCCCCCTCAACCTCTTGCTGAACCGCGTAGTACGACGGTAGCCGTGCTGGTTTCCGCGCGGGCGCGGTGTGGTGACTCGACATCAGGGAAACGCAACCTCAGCCGGTGGGCACGACGGACGGGTGGGTCGGACGGGGAGGGGAAGGGAGAGCTGCCGGGCGCCCGGCCGGGGCTAGACGGCCATGCCGTACACAATCGTGAACAGCGTGCCCAGGGAGCCGATGATGAAGACTCCGGTGAGGCCGGCGATGATCAGGCCCTTGCCCTGTTCGGCGCTGAACGTGTCGCGGAGCGCCGTTGCTCCGATGCGTTGCTTCGCCGCTCCCCAGATCGCGATCCCGAGGCAGAGCAGGATGGCGACCGCCATCACGACCTGGATCATCGTCTTGGCCTCGTTGCCCAGGCTGCCGAAGGGACCCCAGTCCGGGGCGATTCCGCCGATGATTGTGGTGATGTCGCCCTTGTCGGCTGCGAAAAGCATGTAAGTCACCGCCCCTAGTGGGTAGTTCTGCACCCCCTGCCACTGTGCGCAGAGGTCGGGCCCATTCTCGCCGACAATGTCGCTGTCGTATGTCGACTTGGCGTCATTGATTGGCGGTTTTCGTACGAATCCCTTGTCACCGGCGTACGCGGGCCTCTTGCGGGAGGCGTGCGACGGTATGCAGAGAGTCGTATGGTCACTCTGTGTATCACGGCTGGTCACGCCGGGCAATGAAGTTGAAGCGGAACCTGTCGTGTGGTTCCGTCGTTAACCCCTTCTACGAAGTGTGCGGGGCGGTCGCCCTGCCGCTCCTCGTAGCATCCCTGCGCGCCTGTCCTGTTTCTGACGGGCTGTCGAGCCGATGTTCTCCGGGCCGCGCGTCCGCCCGATGTGGACGCGTGGCCGCTCCCCCGAAGGCTATCCCCCGTCGCCGGGGCACGCGGAAACGGGCCGCGGCTGGTTGCCGCGGCCCGTTCCCCCGCGCTGCCGGAGAATCCCCACGTCCTCTCCTGGGCAGCTCCCCCCGCTTCCGCTTCTTCGCAGGTCAGCCGGTGAAGGCCGTGACTCCCTCCGGGGTGCCCCAGCCGGTCGGGCCGTCGTAGCCCGCCTTCGCGGTGCAGTAGTAGCTGGTGGTGCAGGTGCCGTTGTTGCCGGAGGTCACGTCGTTGAGGGCCGAGGTGCCGGCCGCGGTGTACGGGAACTTCGCCGGGTAGGAGGTGCTGGTCGGGGTGCCGGCGAGGGCGTACACACCCGCGATGATCGGCGAGGAGGCGCTGGTGCCGCCGTAGGTGACCCAGCCGGTGCCGTCGCCGTAGGTGTCGTAGACCGAGACGCCGGTGGCCGGGTCGGCGACCGCCGAGACATCCGCGATCATGCGCTTCGAGCAGGAGGCGTCCGTCTGCCAGGTCGGCTTCGCGTCGTAGGCGGAGCAGCCGGAGCCGGTGCCCTCGGTGCTGCTGGTCTTCCACACCTTCTCGGTCCAGCCGCGGCTGGTGGAGCCGGTGGACAGGGCGGTGCCGCCGACCGAGGTGACGTACTTGGAGGCGGCCGGGTACTCGGCGCCGTAGCCCTCGTCGCCCGCGCTGACCGTGATGGCGACGCCCGGGTGGTTGAAGTACGAGCTGTCGTAGGAGGTGTCGGAGGAGGACTCCGAGCCGCCGTAGCTGTTGGAGACGTACTTCGCGCCGAGCTTGACCGCCTCGTTCACCGCGGTGCCGAGGTTGGCCATGCCGAGCGGATCCCGCGCTGGTTCCTGCCCGTCTCCGGGGAGCTGCGCCTCGGCGGCCGGTACCAGCTGGAGGGCAACGCGGGCGGCACGGTCGAGCGCTGCGAGCCGCCCGAGAGTTTCGCCGCGACCTGGGAGTACGGCGGCGAGGTCAGCTGGATCGAGGTCCGGCTGACGGCGGTGACGGAGGAGACGACCCGCTTCGAGCTCGAACACATCGCGTACGTCGACGACGAACGCTGGGCGGAGTTCGGGCCGGGCGCGGTGGGCGTCGGCCGGGACCTCGGGCTCATGGGCCTCGCCCGTCATCTGTCCTCGGGCGGATCCCTCGACCCGAAGGAGAGCATGGCGTGGCTGGGCTCCGAGGAGGGGCGCCGGTACGTGACGCCGAGCAGCGAGGGGTGGTACGAGGCGAGCGTCGCGGCGGGGACACCGCAGGCCGCCGCCCGTGCGGCCGCGGATCGGACGACCGCGGCGTACACGGGGGCGGCACCGGCCGAGTGACGCCGAGTCACCCCGGCGGGCCTCGGGTGCCTCGCGTCAGCCCACGGCCGCGGCCAGGACCGAAGCCGTGGCGGCGACGAGCGGGTTGTCGGCGGCGGCGTCCGGCGCGGGCTTGGTGGTGAGGACGGCCAGCACCACCGGGGCTCCGTCCGGGGTCCAGGCGATGCCCACGTCGTTGGCGGTGCCGTGTTCGCCGGTGCCGGTCTTGTCGGCGATCGTCCAGTTCTCGGGCAGGCCCCTGCGGAAACGCTCCGTGCTGGTGGTGTTGCCCAGCAGCCAGGTCGTCAGCCGGTCGCGGTCCCGGTAGTGCAGCGCGTCGCCGAGGACGAGCCGGGCGTAGGTGCGGGCGATGGCCCGAGGGGTGGTCGTGTCCTCCACCCGCCAGGGCTCCGCCGTGTTCAGCTGCGGCTCCCAGCGGTCCAGGCGGGTTTTCGGGTCCCCGAGCGAGCGGCAGAAGCGCGTGATCGCCGTGGGGCCGCCCAGTTCGCGGAGCAGCAGGTTGCCCGCGGTGTTGTCGCTGTAGCGGATCGCCGCGTCGGACAGTTCCGCGACGGTCAGGCCGGCGGCCAGGTTCTCCGGCTTGCTGGTGACCGTGCCGCCGCCCGCGGTCCGTACGTCCGCCGCCGTGTAGTGGATGCGCCGGGCCAGGGTCTCCCCGTGCCGGTCCAGGTCCCGCAGCACGGCCGCCACCGCGAGCGTCTTGAACACCGAGCACATGGGGAACCGTTCCGCCTCACGGTGGCGCACGGTCGCCTTCGTCCTCAGGTTGTACGCGAACGCGCCGACTCTCGCCCCGTGTGCCGCCTCAAGTTCTCGCAGCCGGGCGTGGGTGTCCCGGTGGCGGGTGTCCGCGTACGCCGGTCCCTCGCCGAGCGCGAGTGCGGTGGCCGCGGCGGTGGCAGCGGTGGCCGCGGTGAGCAGGGTGCGGCGTGTTGTCGTGGTGCCTAAGATCTCTCGTCCTCCAGTCCTTCCACGAAGTGGTCGAACTCGCCCGCCTGTACGCCCAGGACGAATGCGTCCCACTTCTTCTGAGTGGTAGTGACGATGTTCGTGGGGTCGCTGGTTTCGCGGATGTAGACCAGGTCGTCGGCGCCGAAGGCGAGTTCGATCCAGGGGCCGGGTCCGGTCGCGTCGTCGGGGGCGGCGCGGATCCAGTCGAGGTCCGGGGGGATGTCGGCCACGGGGGTCTTCCTCCAGGGTGAGGATCGGGGCGGGTGCTGGAACATTCTGGCCCCTTTCACAGATCGCGGATCGACCTGTGGACGAAGCCTCGCGTGAAGGCGTTTGTTGTCCACAGGCTGTGGACAGTCGACCGGGTGCGGGGTCCGGGGATGGGCCGTACGGTGGACCCGGCGCTGTGACCCTGTTGGCTCCCACCGGTGACTCATAGGAGATTCTCAGTGTGGTTCCAGGATTTTTCTTAATTCCGTGAGCCAGAGTGTGAACCGATGAAGCGCACCACTCGTCCCCCTGACAACCGGCGGAACGCTTTGTTCGTCGTGGTCGTGATGCTCGCCGTCACGTCCGCGTCGGTGGCGTCCGCCGATGACGGCCCCGGGCCGCTCGGTGTGACCGTGCAGGCCGACGCGACGAAGGCGAGTGCCCGCGTGGGCGCCCTGTTCGGCGGTGGCGACAGCCTGAGCGGGCACTTCTGCACCGCCTCCGTCGTGCACAGCGAGGGGCGGGATCTGATCGTGACCGCCGCGCACTGCCTGGACGGGGGCGGGAAGTTCCGGTTCGTGCCCGGTTACCGGGACGCCAGGGCGCCGTACGGGATCTGGGACGTCAAGAAGACATACGTCGGCAACGAGTGGGCCGGCGGTCAGGACGAGGACAGCGACGTCGCCTTCGCCGAGGTCGGCAGGCAGGGCGGCAAGGGCGTCGAGGACGTCGTCGGCGGGAACGCCCTCGCCACCGGGCGCGAGACGGGGGCCACCGCCGTCACGGTCACCGGGTATCCCGCCACCCTCGACGCGCCGATCACCTGTACGAACAAACCCACCGCCCACAGCCGTACCCAACAGCGCATCGACTGCCCCGCCTTCGCCGGCGGCACGAGCGGGAGCCCCTGGGTGAACGGGGACAAGGAGGTCGTCGGAGTCCTCGGCGGCCACGAGGCGGGCGGCGACACCGACGACATCTCGTACAGCGTCGTCCTCGGAAGCGAGGTCGCGACGCTCTACAAGGCGGCGCGCAGGGCGGATTAGGAGCGCGCGGGGCGGATTTGGGGCGCGCGGGGCGGGTTTGGGGCGCGCGGGGCGGGTTGGCGGCGCGTGAGGCGGGTTGACGGCGCGCGGGGTGGGGCGACGGCGTGCGGAGTTGGTGAGGGGCGCACTTGGCGCCCGGTTTCTTCTCGTGTGTGATCGTTTCCTCGTACCGGAGTCGCCTCTAGACTGACGTCCGGCGGACTCCCGGGCGGCGAGGGGCGGTTGACGGTGCGTAAGGCGTGGATCGTGGCTACCGCCGTGGCCGGCACCGGGCTCGCCTTCGTGATGGTGCTCGTCATCGGTGTCTACGTCGTCGCGGGGAACCTCGCCAACGGGGTCGGCGGAGGATCGGTCGGGCTCGCCAAGGGCGCCGTGCCGGCCGCGTACCAGACACTCGTACAGCAGTGGGGCAATCTGTGCAGCGCGATCAATCCGGCGCTGCTCGCGGCCCAGCTCTATCAGGAGAGTGGATTCAATCCGAACGCCCAGAGTCCGGCGAAGGCGGAAGGGATAGCGCAATTCATCCCGGGGACCTGGGCCACGCACGGAATCGACGGCAATGGGGACGGCAAGCGCGACGTATGGGACCCGAATGACGCGATTCCTTCGGCTGCCTCGTACGACTGCAAGCTCGCGTCCTATGTGAAGGACGCCCCGGGGAACATCACCGAGAACATGCTCGCCGCTTACAACGCGGGGGCCTATGCGGTCATCAAGTACGGGGGCGTGCCGCCGTACAAGGAGACCCAGAACTACGTCAGGACGATCACCACCCTGGAGAAGAGCTTCGCGCGTCCGGTGAGCCGGGTGGATCCCTCGCAGCAGGCCGCCGCGGCGATCTACTACGCGCAGAAGAAGCTCGGCACGCCCTACCTGTGGGGCGGCAACGGCACCGCTGACCAGGGTGGACGCTTCGACTGCTCGGGGCTCACGAAGGCCGCGTACGAGAGTGTGGGGGTCACCCTGCCGCGGGTCGCCAACGACCAGTACAACGCCGGCCCGCACCCCGCGCGCGAGGAACTGCTCCCGGGCGATCTGGTCTTCTTCTCCGACGACCTCACCAACTCCCGGGCCATCCGGCATGTCGGTATCTATGTGGGTGGCGGGTACATGATCGACGCACCGCGGACCGGTGCCGTCATTCGCTTCGACCGCATCGACACCCCCGACTACTTCGGTGCCACGCGCGTGACCGAAGATGGCGCGAAAGCATTGCCGACGACGGTTTGATCCCACCCCTGAGCTGCGGCGATGTATCTCTCTTCGATAACGTCTGCGTGATCATTTGGTGGAGTGTGGAACGTACTGACGGGGACTGTGCGTTCCTGTTGGCGTAGAACGTTGGCATAGAGCGGATCTACGACCACGGGGGTGGATCGGGCGGCGCACGAAAGGGTGCGCCCGTAGGAAAGACGACGAAGGGGCCGCAGCACCATGGCTGGACTCGCCGAATCCGGTTCGAACCCCGACGTCGATCTGCTGTACGACATCAATGGCCTCGCCAAGGACGCACCGCACTGGTTCGACCGTGGCATGGAGTTCGTCGGCGAGTACGGACTGCCGCTCGCCATGGTCCTGCTGGTGCTGTGGTGCTGGTGGACCGTGCGGCGCCGGGGCGGGGGAAACGCCGCGAACGCCGCGAACGCCGAGAGCGCCGCCTCGTCGGTGGCCGCGCTGGTCTGGGCGCCGCTCGCCGCCGGGATCGCGGTGCTGGTGAACATGCCGATACGAGGCTTCGTGGAGCGGCCCCGCCCCTTCGCCGACCACCAAGGACTCGACGTCCTGACCGCCGACAAGACCGGCTTCTCCTTCGTGAGCGACCACGCGACGCTCACCATGGCGATGGGGGTCGGGCTGTTCGTCGCGAACCGGAAGTTCGGGCTGGTCGGGATAGGGATCGCGCTGCTCGAAGGGTTCTGCCAGGTCTACATGGGTGTGCATTACCCGACGGACGTCGTCGGCGGCTTCGCCCTCGGCACCGCCGTCGTACTGCTGCTGTCCCCGCTCGCCATGGCGCTGCTGACCCCGGTGATGAAGGCCGTGGAGCTGTCGCAGCGGGGCGGCCGGCTGATTCAGGCCCGGCGTACGGGGCCTGCGGGGCAGGAGACGATCATTCCGGGAGCTCGGGCGGAGCGGCCCGAGGAGCCGGACCTCGCGGCGTAGGCGCGCGCCGCCGTTTCCCCTTGTGGCCGCGCCTGTTCCTACAGCGCCTGGGGGAAGGTGAAGAAGCGGTTCGGGTCGTACTGCTTCTTCAGGGCCGTCAGGCGGGTGGCGGCGTCGCCGTAGTACGCCTTGCGCCAGTTGGTGAGGGTCGGGTCCGTGTAGTTCTGGTAGGCGGCGCCGGAGGCGTGGCGGGCCATCGCCGCGTGGGCCGAGGTCAGCCAGGACTGGACCGTGGTGCCGGAGGCGCCCGCACCCCAGGAGGCGATGTACTGGGCGAGCATCCGGGAGCGGCGGTGCACGAAGGCCGTCGCGGTGGGCGAGACCCGGTTGACGGCGCCGCCCAGCGCGGTGAGCGCGATGCTGCCGGCGCCGCCGCGGACCGAGGAGACCTGGTTCAGCAGGGTCTGGATGCCGGCCGCGGAGATCGAGCGGTCGAAGAAGTCCGAGCGGGCCGCGTACGTCTCGCGGCCGAGGGCACCCTGCGGGGAGCGGCCCGGCGTCGAGCCCGGCAGGTGGCACTGGGCGTCGGCGGCGAAGGACGAGCAGCCCGCGTACGCCTCCATCGACTCCTCGTAGGAGTGCTTCTTGAGTGAGACACTGCGCGCGGGGGCGCCGACCTTGGTGGCGAGGCGGTCCACGGCGTTCTGGAGTTCGCCGTAGGTGCCCAGGGAGAAGGCGGCGACGGCGACGGTGGGGGTGCCGTTGCCGTTCTCCAGGTGGAGCGAGGACCAGATCTCGTCCGGCTGGCTGGGGCCCCACTCCTGCCAGGCCTTCACCACGGCGGCGGCCTTCGTCCAGGGCCAGGTCAGGTACGCCGACACGGCCTGCGGGGCGGGGTGGGTCTTGAAGCGGAGCTCGGTGACGACGCCGAAGTTGCCGTTGCCGGCGCCGCGCAGCGCCCAGAAGAGGTCCTTGTTCTCGCTCGCGTTGGCGACGAGCTGCTTGCCGTCCGCGGTGATCAGCGTCGCCTGGGTGAGGCTGTCGCAGGTCAGGCCGTACGCCCGTGACACGACGCCGTGGCCGCCGCCGAGGGTCAGGCCGGAGACGCCGACGGTCGGGCAGGACCCGGCCGGGATCGTGACGCCCTTCGCGGCGAGCGCCCGGTAGACGTCGATCAGCTTGGAGCCGGCGCCGACCACCGCCTCGTTCGCGGACGCCCGGATCGTGTTCAGCTTGGACACGTCCAGGATCAGCCGGCCGTTTCCGGAGGACCAGCCCGCGTAGGAGTGGCCGCCGTTGCGGATCGACAGCGGGATGTTGTGGGCGCGGGCGTAGGCCATGGTCGTACGGATGTCGTCGGCATGGGCGACGTACGCGACGGCGGTGGGCTTCAGGGAGTCGAAGCGGGTGTTGTAGAGCTGGTGGGCCGTCGACCAGCTGCGGTCACCCGGGCGGACCAGGGGACCGTCCAGGTCCTTGGCGAGCGCGGTCCAGTTCGCGGCGGCGCGCACGGCGGTGCCGGTGCTTGTGGCGGTGGCCGTGGCCGTGCGCAGCGAGGTGTCGCCCGTGTCCGTGGCGGCCGAGGCCTTGTCGGCGCCGGCCTTGCCGTTGCAGGCGGACGTGACCGCCACCGCGAGTGCGGCCGCGCCGCCACCTATGAACGTACGCCGTTGCATGTGCGCCTCCGTTTGCTTCCCTGTGCGTGAGACGAGACGGGCGTCCGTTGCCAGGAGTTCCACAGCGTACGACTGCGGGACGGAACCGGGACATGACCGTGATCACACGCGGATGGCGCCCCGGCCGTCCCTACCCGCCCATCCGTCCCATCCCGTTCCCTCCCGTTTCGCCCCGGCCTAGGTGAGCGTGCTCACCGTGTGACCTTTCGCGTCCGCGCGGGCCAGGCTGCGGGCGCGGCGGGCCGGGCCGCGCCAGCCGCAGGTGCAGCGGGCTACACAGAAGTGCCCCTGTTCGACCGTTGTCGTGCGGTGTTCCGGGGTGCGGTGGGTGTCTTCCGATTGCGCCACACCAAGAACGTTACCCAAGGCAAGTAAATGAATCGCCACCGCGTGACGGGCGTCCCTACCCGTCGTTAACCGGAACGACAGGAGGCCCGGGACGGACCGGCTGGGGGTCGGCAGACGATGGTGGCGCAGCAACGGAGGCAGCGAGGTGTGGGCGTCGTCGCGGTCGCGGTGACGGGGGTCATGGTCTGCGTCGGCGGGTGTTCCGTCGACCGGGCCGGCGCCGAGGACGCGCGGGCCGGCGCCACCCCGGTCGAGGTGGTGCGCCGGGCCGCCGCCACGCTGGAGCGGGCCGGCAGCGCGAAGGCCCGTACGTCGATGGAGATGGCCACCGGGGGGACCCGGGTGACCATCCGAGGCCAGGGCGTCTACGACTTCAGGAAGCAGCTGGGACGGTTGAAGGTGCTGCTGCCGCAGGATCCGGCGGGCGCCGTCGAGCACCGGCCGATCACCGAACTCCTCGCTCCGGGTGCCCTGTTCATGAAGAACCGTGGCGCGGGTGTCCCCGCCGACAAGTGGGTGCGCGTCGACACGGCCACCCTCTCGGACGGGAATCTGGTGACCGGTGGTGCCACCGACCCGTTCGCCGCGGCCGAGCTGTTGCGGGGGGCGCGGACGGCCACGTATGTGGGCAGGACGGAGGTGGCCGGGACGCCGGTGCGGCACTTTCGCGGGACCGCCGACCTGGAGATCGCCGCGAAGAGCGCCTCGAAGGGGAACCGGAAGGCGCTCGCGGCGGCGGCGAAGGGGTTCGCCACGGCCGAAGTCCCGTTCGACGCCTACCTCGACGACCAGGGGCGTGTCCGCAAGCTGCGCAACCGGTTCAGTTTCGTCAACGGCCAGCACCAGGGCATCGTCGCGGTCGCCTCGACGACCTTGCTGTACGACTTCGGGGTCCCCGCCCACGTACGGCTTCCGGAGGCCGGTGAGATCTTCGCCGGGAAGATCGTGGAGCCGTAGTTCGTCCGTGCGGCGGTCCGCGTGTCCGTCCGTGCGGCGGTCCGGGCCCGGTCCGTGTATGGGCAGGAGGTGGGGGCTGGAAATGGCCCTTCCGTGCCATGCGCCGTGTGTAGGCCGCTCCCTACTCTAGGAAGCCGGTGACGGCAGGAAGAGGTGATGCACGTGGCTCCGGTCGGCGGTACGGCAGTTCAGGACCACGTGGCCCTCGCCGAGATCGAACTGTGCGGCGACCTGATCATCGCGGCCTCGGCCGCCCACGAGGACCGGCTCAGCCTTGAGAGCATCGACGAGGTGCTGAAAGTGGCCGAAGAGCGTGGGGCGCGGGGGAGCGGCACGGGGAAGTAGGGGCCCTGCTCGCGTGCCGCGTCAGGTGCGCAGCAGCCGGCCGATCGCCTTTGTCGCCTCCTCGACCTTCGCGTCGATCTCCTCGCCGCCCTTGAGGGCCGCGTCCGCGACGCAGTGGCGCAGGTGCTCCTCAAGGAGCTGGAGGGCGAAGGACTGCAGGGCCTTCGTGGAGGCGGAGACCTGGGTGAGTATGTCGATGCAGTAGACGTCCTCGTCGACCATCCGCTGCAGACCGCGGATCTGGCCCTCGATGCGGCGCAGGCGCTTGAGGTGTTCGTCCTTCTGCTTGTGGTAGCCGTGGATGCCGCGGTCGTGGTCGGTCACGACGTCCTGGGTCTCCCGGGTCCCCTGTACCCCCTGGGTGCCCTGGGTGCCCTGGGTCCCTTCGGCCTTCGAGGCCCCTCGGTTCTCCTGCTTCTCCTGCTTCTTCTGGTTCTCCGGGATCTTCTGAATGTCCTGGATCTCCGGGATCTCCTGGGCTGTTTTGGCCTTGCCGGAGGGCGCCGTCGCGCCGGCCTCGGTGGTCGTCATCGCGTCCTCCCGCTGGTACGGTTTATATACCCCTGGTGGGTATATGGTAACGAACTTTGCTGGGTATAGGGCCCTTGCCCGATGCCGCGACCGGTCCCTGTGCTGATCACTGTGCCTGATGGGCGACACTGGAAGACGGCCGGTTAGCTGTGGCCGGATGATGCGCCTAGCATCAGCCTGACCGAACAAAAGGACTCCGAGGACCCCAAGTGCGCTTTCGTCTGACCCCCAGGGAGACGAGCTTCTATGACATGTTTTCCGCCTCCGCGGACAACATCGTCACGGGCTCGAAACTCCTGATGGAACTGCTCGGGGCGGACGCCTCCGCCCGGGCCGAGATCGCAGAGCGCATGCGGGCCGCCGAACACGCCGGTGACGACGCCACTCACGCGATCTTCCACCAGTTGAACTCCTCCTTCATCACGCCGTTCGACCGCGAGGACATCTACAACCTGGCCTCGTCCCTCGACGACATCATGGACTTCATGGAGGAGGCCGTCGACCTGGTCGTGCTGTATCAGGTCGAGGAACTCCCCAAGGGTGTGGAACAGCAGATCGAGGTGCTGGCCCGGGCCGCCGAGCTGACCGCCGAGGCCATGCCGAACCTGCGCACCATGGACAACCTCACCGAGTACTGGATCGAGGTCAACCGGCTGGAGAACCAGGCCGACCAGATCCACCGCAAGCTGCTCGCTCATCTCTTCAGCGGCAAGTACGACGCCATCGAGGTGCTGAAGCTCAAGCAGATCGTGGATGTGCTGGAGGAAGCGGCCGACGCGTTCGAGCACGTGGCGAACACGGTGGAGACCATCGCCGTCAAGGAGTCCTGAGGCTTCGTGGACACCTTTGCCCTGGTCGTGACCATTCTGGTCGCGCTCGGATTCACGTACACGAACGGCTTCCACGATTCGGCGAACGCCATCGCCACGTCGGTGTCCACCCGGGCACTGACTCCGCGGGCCGCGCTCGCCATGGCCGCGGTGATGAACCTCGCGGGTGCGTTCCTCGGCAGCGGGGTCGCGCACACCGTCAGTACGGGGCTGATCGAGACGCCCGAGGGCGGCAAGGGGATGGGGATCCTCTTCGCGGCGCTCATCGGGGCGATCGTCTGGAACCTCGTCACCTGGTACTTCGGGCTTCCGTCGTCCTCCTCGCACGCGTTGTTCGGCGGGCTGGTGGGCGCGGCGCTCGCGGGCGGTACGACGGTGCTCTGGTCCGGAGTGCTCGACAAGGTCGTCATTCCCATGTTCCTGTCACCGCTCGTCGGCCTGATCGTCGGCTATCTGGTGATGTGCGCGATCATGTGGATGTTCCGGCGCGCCAACCCGCACAAGGCCAAGCGGGGGTTCCGTATAGCGCAGACGGTGTCCGCGGCGGGGATGGCGCTGGGGCATGGTCTTCAGGACGCCCAGAAGACCATGGGCATCGTGGTGATGGCACTCGTCATCGGTGATGTGCAGGGAGCGGACGATCCGATTCCGGTGTGGGTGAAGATCGTCTGTGCGGTGATGCTCTCGCTGGGGACGTACGCCGGTGGGTGGCGCATCATGCGCACGCTGGGACGGAAGATCATCGAGCTTGATCCGCCGCAGGGGTTCGCCGCGGAGACGACGGGGGCGTCGATCATGTTCGCCACGGCGTTCCTTTTCAAGGCGCCGATCTCGACCACGCATGTCATCACCTCCGCGATCATGGGGGTGGGGGCGACGAAGCGGGTGAACGCGGTTCGCTGGGGTGTTGCCAAGAACATCGTGCTGGGGTGGTTCATCACGATGCCGGCGGCGGCGTTGGTGGCTGCGGCCAGCTTCTGGATCGTGAACCTGGCGTTCCTGTAGGCCTTCCTGTGGGCCTGAATGCTCTGAGGAACCGATTCGCCTGAGGAACCGATTCGCCCGGCCTTGGATCCTCCTCTGAGTCTGAGGATTCCTTTGCTGCGGGTGGCTCGTCGTCGGGTGGTTCGTTCGGCTGCGGGCCGGTGGGGGCTGGTCGCGCAGTTCCCCGCGCCCCTCGGGGTGGGGCTGCGCCCCGATCGCCCCGTGCCTCTCGGGGTGGGGCTGCGCCCCGATCCCCCCGTGCCTCTCGGGGTGGGGCTGCGCCCCGATCGCCCCGTGCCACTGAAAGCCTCCGGCGCCGGGTCGCCCCCGGGTCGGGGGTGGGGCGGTGGCGAAGGACGTATCCCCTGTGTGTGTCGGGGAAGACGAGCGGGCCCGCCCCCGGGAGCCAGGGGCGGGCCCTTCTCGTCCTCGCGGTGGCACCGCCATGCAGCACCGCGAGGGGTTCTTGTGCGGGACGGCTCAGCCGAAGCGGCCGGAGATGTAGTCCTCGGTGGCCTGGACCGACGGGTTGGAGAAGATGCGCTCCGTGTCGTCGATCTCGATGAGTCGGCCGGGCTGGCCCACCGCGGCCAGGTTGAAGAACGCGGTACGGTCCGAGACGCGCGCGGCCTGCTGCATGTTGTGCGTCACGATGACGATCGTGAAGCGCTCCTTCAGCTCGCCGATCAGGTCCTCGATCGCGAGGGTCGAGATCGGGTCCAGGGCCGAGCAGGGCTCGTCCATGAGGAGGACCTGCGGCTCCACCGCGATCGCCCGCGCGATGCACAGGCGCTGCTGCTGACCACCGGACAGGCCCGAGCCGGGCTTGTTGAGGCGGTCCTTGACCTCGTTCCAGAGGTTCGCGCCCTTGAGGGACTTCTCGACGACGTCGCTGAGCTCGGACTTCTTGTAGGAGCCGTTGAGCTTCAGGCCCGCCGCCACGTTGTCGAAGATCGACATCGTGGGGAAGGGGTTGGGGCGCTGGAAGACCATGCCGATCGTGCGGCGCACGGCGACGGGGTCGATGCCGTGGCCGTACAGGTCCTCGTCGTCCAGCAGCACCTTGCCCTCGACACGGCCGCCGGGGGTGACCTCGTGCATACGGTTCAGCGTGCGCAGGAAGGTCGACTTGCCGCAGCCGGAGGGGCCGATGAAGGCCGTCACCGAGCGGGGCTCGACCGTCATCGAGATGTCTTCGATCGCCTTGTGAGCGCTGTAGTAGGCGGTGAGACCGCTTACGTCGATTCGCTTGGCCATGTCAATCACTGCTTCTTTCGCAAAGGATTCGGGTCGCTGATCGGCCGCGTCAGCGGCCCGTCTTGGGGGCCTTCCAGCGCGCGATGCCACGCGCCGCCAGGTTGAGGATCATGACGAAGGCGATGAGCGCGAGTGCTGCCGCCCAGGCCCGGTCGTAGGCCGCGCCGGAACCGGCGCTGTTCGCGTACTGCTGGTAGATGTACAGCGGCAGCGAGGCCTGCGGGTCCGAGAACGGGTTGGTGTTGATGAAGTTGGTGCCCCACACCAACAGCAGCACGGGAGCGGTCTCACCGGTGATGCGCGCGACGGCGAGCATCACACCCGTGGTGATACCACCGATGGAGGTCGGCAGAACCACCTTGATGATGGTGCGCCACTTCGGGATGCCCAGCGCGAGGGAGGCCTCGCGCAGCTCGTTCGGGACGAGCTTGAGCATCTCCTCGGTGGAGCGGACCACCACGGGCATCATCAGGATCGACAGGGCGAGCGAGCCGGCGAAGCCGGAGTAGCCCATGTCCAGGATCAGGATCCAGAAGCTGAGGATGAACAGACCGGCGACGATCGACGGGATGCCCGTCATGACGTCGACGAAGAACGTGACGGCCTTGGCGAGCTTGCCGCGCCCGTATTCGACGAGGTAGACCGCGGTGAGCACGCCGATCGGCACGGCGATCAGGGTCGCGATGGCGACCTGCTCCAGGGTGCCGATGATCGCGTGGTAGATACCGCCACCGGTCTCGGTGTCGGCGACCACACCCATGGAGTGGGTCAGGAAGTAGATGTCGAAGACCTTCACGCCACGCTTGACGGTCTCCCAGATCAGGGAGGCGAGCGGGATGACGGCGACGATGAAGCAGACCCAGACGAGGCTGGTCGCGACGCGGTCCTTGGCCTGGCGGCGGCCCTCGATGCGCGCGGCGATGCCGAACGTGCCGAGGACGAAGAGGATGGCGGCGATCAGGCCCCACTGGACCTTGTTGTCGAGGCCGCCGATCAGGCCGATGAGGACGGCGAGGACCACGGAGCCGCCGGCGATGGCCCACGGGGACCACTTCGGGAGGGTGGCGCCGCGCAGGGAGCTGGGGCGCTTGGGGGTGACGTCTGTGGTGCTCATGCGTTGGCCCCCGAGTACTCCTTGCGGCGGTTGATGATCATGCGCGCCGCGCCGTTGACCACCAGGGTGATGACGAACAGCACGAGACCGGAGGCGATCAGCGCGTTCTGGCCGAGCGGGGTGGCCTCGCTGAACTTGCTCGCGATGTTCTGCGCGAAGGTGCCGCCGCCCGGGTCGAGCAGGCTGGCGTTGATCTCGAAGGTCGGGGAGAGGACCGTGGCGACGGCCATCGTCTCGCCGAGCGCGCGGCCGAGGCCCAGCATCGAGGCGGAGATCACACCGGAGCGGCCGAAGGGCAGCACCGACATGCGGATGACCTCCCAGCGCGTGGCGCCGAGGGCCAGCGCGGCCTCCTCGTGCATCTGCGGGACCTGCCGGAAGACCTCACGGCTCACGTTGGTGATGATCGGCAGGATCATGATCGCGAGCAGGATGCCGACGGTGAGCATCGAGCGGGGCGCTCCGCCCTGCCACTCGAAGATGCCGGTCCAGCCGAAGTAGTGGTCGAGCCAGCCGAAGAGGCCGTTCATGTGCGGCACGAGGACGAGGGCGCCCCAGAGGCCGTACACGATGGACGGGACGGCGGCGAGCAGGTCGATCACGAACGCGATGGGGCCGCCGAGCTTGCGCGGCGCGTAGTGCGTGATGAACAGGGCGATACCGACCGCGACCGGGACCGCGAGGGCCATCGCGATGACCGCGGACACGATCGTGCCGAAGGCCAGCACCGCGATGCCGAACACCGGCGGCTCGATGCTGGTGTTCCACTCGAAGGTGGTCAGGAAGTTGCCGTGGTCCTTGCTGATCGCGTCGGCGGCGCGATAAGTGAGGAAGGCCGCGATGGCGGCCATGATCACCAGGAGAAGGATGCCGGACCCACGGGAGAGACCGAGGAAGACCCGGTCTCCGGGGCGGGTGGCGCCGCGGCTCGCGCGCTTCTGCTCGGCCGCGGAAGGCTGTGGGGCGGGGGGAGGCGCTTCAGTGTTCTGTGTGGATATGTCCATCGGGATTCTCCGGTCTGCGGAGCCGTAAGGGGTGGCGGCTCCAGGCGGCGGTGCACCGGACGGTGCGGCCCGCCTCGGCGAGGCGGGCCGCACACTCAGGTCAGCTCAGGGAAGAGATGGTCGTGCGGACCTTGGCGATGATCTCGTCGGGGATCGGGGCGTACTTGGCGTCGGTCAGCAGCTTCTGACCGTCCTCGCTCGCGATGTAGGTGAGGAAGGACTTCGTCGCGGCCAGGGTGTCGGCCTTGTTGCCCTTCTCGCAGATGATCTCGTAGGTGACCAGGGTGAGCGGGTAGGCGCCCTCGGCGGTCGGCTTGTAGTTCAGGGAGAGCGCCAGGTCGCTGCCGGTGCCCTTGACCGTGGCGGTGGAGATGGCCTTGGTGGCGTTCTCGACGGTGGCCTTCACCGGGGTGGCGGCGGCCGTCTTCAGGTCGACGGTGTTGATGCCGTCGGCGGCGTACGAGAGCTCGAAGTACGAGATCGCGCCCGTGGTCTGCTTCACCTGCGCGGCGAGGCCGGAGGAGCCCTGCGCCGACTGGCCACCCTTGGCCTGCCACGCCTTGCCGCCGGAGTAGTTCCAGTCGGAGGGGGCGACAGCCTTCAGGTACTTGGTGAAGTTGTCCGTGGTGCCGGACTCGTCCGAGCGGTGGAAGGCCTGGATCTTGGTGCTGGGGAGCGTGGCGCTCGGGTTCAGCGCCTTGATCGCGGCGTCGTTCCACGTCTTGATCTTGCCGTCGAAGATCTTGGCGATGGTGGAGGCGTCCAGCGTGAGGCTGTCCACGCCCGGGAGGTTGTAGCCGATCGCGATCGGGCCGCCGACCATCGGCAGGTCGATGGCCGCGTTGCCGCCACAGGCGCTCTTGGAGGCGGTGACCTCTTCGGGCTTCAGCGGGGAGTCCGAACCGGCGAACGCGGTCTGGCCCTGGGTGAACGCGGTGACACCGGCGCCCGAACCCGTCGGGTTGTAGTTGATCTGCACACCGGAGCAGGCCTGGGTGAACTGCTTCACCCACGCGTCGATCGCGTTCTTCTGTGCGGAAGAGCCGGAGGCCTGCAGCTGCCCCTTGGCGTCGTCGCACTTGATGGAGCTGGCGTTGCTGGCCGGAGCCGAGCTGTCGCTGCCACTGCTCTTGCCGGTGTCGTCCGAGCCGCACGCCGTGAGGGCCAGGGCGCCGGAGACGGCGACGGCACCGAGCGAGAGGGCGCGAAGCCGGTTCTTGCGCTGAAGCTTCACTTTTCGGGAGTTCCTTCCAGGAGCCGCCGTCGGGTGGCGGCGTGCAATTCGGTGTCATGCGGAGGTGGCGTCGAGGATTTGTCCGGGACGCGCTCTGCACCGTGTAAGGCCGAAATTAGGCAGAACAGGTGAAGTAGCCAATGGCCATAGGTAAACGGAAGGTGAACCCCTGCGGGCGGTGCGGTAAGGTCACGGAACGCTCACGTCTCGGACACGGTGGCATTCCATTACGCGGGGCGGTGTGGAGCGCGCGGTGGGCCGTTTCCCGCGCCCCCTTCGGGGCGCAGATGCCCACGACGGACGCGCCGATATCTACGACAGATGCAAGGTGCTCAGTAAGGCGTCCACCAGATCGCTGTCCCTCGGCTGGGTCAGACGGTGGCGGGCCGCCGTCGGGGGGAGCCACAGGATGCGGTCGACTTCGTCGTTCGGGGTGAAGCGGCCGTCCGTCGCTTCGGCGGCCCAGTAGCGGACCTCCTTGGGGCGGCCGGCGACGAAGTAGCGGAGGGTGGGCAGCTCGGTGCCGGGCAGGGCGGTGTACCCCGTTTCCTCCTCGACCTCCCGCAGCGCCCCGGCGAGGGGGTCCTCGCCGCGCTTGAGTTTGCCCTTCGGATGCGACCAGTCGTCGTACTTGGGCCGGTGGACCAGACATATCTCCAGCTCACCGTCGATCGGCGACCGGCGCCACAGGGCGCAGCCCGCCGCTCGTACGGTCCTGAAGGCGTCCTCGGTCATCGAGCCTCCCTCACCGGGTGCGTACGGCTTCTTTCCGCCAGCTCTGCTGGAACGCGAACCGGGCCGCCTCCACCTCGTGCCGCTGATCGGCGTGCAGCACGCCGAGGGCGTACGCCGTCGCCGGGGCGATCCGCGGGGTGCGGGCCGCCGACGCCGCGGCGGAGGCCGCCTCCGCCGCGTCCCGGTGCAGGTTGAGTGCCTGCCCCGCGCCGAGCAGTCGTACGTCGGCGGGGCCTTCCTCTCCGTAGAGGACCTCGCAGGCGTAGCGGTGCAGGCGCAGCAGCAGCCGGACCTGGTGCCAGGGGGCGTCCTGGGGATGGGGGGCGGTGTCGGCGGAGAGGCCGTGCACGAGGGCCTCCGCGTTGTACGGGTGGCCCGCGGTGATCAGCGGCAGCGCGGTGACCGCGTCCGTCAGCCGGTCCGCCGCGGCGGCGGCCAGCGGGCGCAGGTCGGTCGTGGTCGCCGCCGGGGTGAGCGGCACCTCGCTGGCGAGCACGGCGACGCTGTCCGCGACGGCGTGGAAGCGGGAGGAGCCGAGCGCCTGGAGTGCCGCCGAATGGGCCCGGGTACGGGCCAGGGTCAGCTGGCGGTCGAGCAGTGCGCCCGCCTTCGCCGCGCCCACGGTCAGATGGGCCTTGGAGGCGGTGCCCGGGTTCCCGCCGGCCTGGGCGGGGAAGCCGGACGAGCCGCAGAGCCGGTTCAGCGCGCCGAGCAGCCGTTCCAGGCGGGCCGCGTAGGCGTGCTCACGGGCCAGGGTGCCCGACAGCCAGGCCAGTTCGGGGCGCATGCCCTCCGACCAGTCCGCGTCGAGCAGCGGCCGGAAGGTGTGCAGGGTGCCGCTGATGCGGCGGGCCGAGCGGCGCAGGGCGCGCGCCGCGTCGACGGACTCCCCCGAGGTGTTCTCTCCCGAGCCGTTCTCCCCTGCTCGTGAGTCCGCCCGCGAGTCCGCGCGCGAGTCCAGGCGTGAGTCCGCGCGCGCCTTCGCCCGAGCGGGGGCACCTCCTTCGGCGCCGGTCTCCCGGTGCTGCCGCAGGGAACGGAGGAACTCCGTGGCCTGGGCCCTCAGGTAGCCCGCGAGGGCGTCCCCGGACACCGGGCCGACCGTGGAGTCGGTGGGGGGATCAAGGTGTTGCTGTGCCACGCCGGCGCCTCCGGGCGTCTATGAGCATCTCCTGGACGTTCCGTAGGGGCTGGCCGTCCGCGTCGGTCGCGTGCCGGGTCCACTCGCCGTCCGGGCCCAGGTGCCAGGAGGCGGTGGTGTCCGACAGCCCCGTTTCGAACAGCCGGCTGAGGGCCGCCCGGTGGGCCGGATCGGTGATCCGGACCAGAGCCTCGATCCGACGGTCGAGGTTGCGGTGCATCATGTCGGCGCTGCCGATCCACACCTCGGGCTCGCCTCCGTTGCCGAAGGCGAAGACCCGGGAGTGTTCCAGGAAGCGGCCGAGGACCGAGCGGACCCGTATGTTCTCGGACAGGCCCGGGACGCCCGGCCGGACCGCGCAGATGCCGCGCACCCAGATGCCGACGGGCACTCCGGCCTGGGACGCGCGGTAGAGCGCGTCGATGATCGCCTCGTCCACCATCGAGTTGACCTTGATGCGGATGTAGGCGGGGCGTCCCGCGTTGTGGTGCTGGACTTCCTTGTTGATCCGTGCGATCAGGCCGTCGCGCAGGGACTTGGGGGCGACGAGGAGCCGGCGGTAGGTCTCGCGGCGCGAATACCCGGAGAGCCGGTTGAACAGGTCCGACAGGTCCGCGCCGACCTGCGGGTCGGCGGTGAGCAGACCGAGGTCCTCGTACAGCCGGGCGGTCTTCGGGTGGTAGTTCCCGGTGCCGACGTGGCAGTAGCGCCGGAGCGTGTCCCCCTCCTGGCGGACGACCAGCGACAGCTTGCAGTGGGTCTTCAGCCCGACGAGCCCGTACACGACATGGCAGCCGGACTCTTCGAGCTTTCTGGCCCACTTGATGTTGGCCTGCTCGTCGAAGCGCGCCTTGATCTCGACGAGGACGAGGACCTGCTTGCCGGACTCGGCGGCCTCTATCAGCGCGTCCACGATCGGCGAGTCGCCCGACGTCCGGTACAGGGTCTGCTTGATGGCCAGCACGTCCGGGTCCAGCGCCGCCTGCTCCAGGAAGGCCTGGACGGAGGTGGAGAAGGAGTCGTACGGGTGGTGCAGCAGGACGTCGCGCTCGTTCAGGGCGGCGAAGATGTCGGGCGCGGACGCCGACTCCACCTCGGCCAGGTCGCGGTGCGTTCCCGCGATGAACTTCGGGTACTTCAGCTCGGGCCGGTCGAGGGCGCCGATGCCGAAGAGACCGGTCAGGTCGAGGGGGCCCGGCAGCGGGTACACCTCGGCCTCGGAGATCTTCAGCTCGCGTACGAGCAGGTCGAGGACGTACCGGTCGATGGACTCCTCGACCTCCAGGCGCACCGGCGGCCCGAAGCGGCGCCGCATGAGCTCCTTCTCCAGTGCCTGGAGCAGGTTCTCGGCGTCGTCCTCCTCGACCTCCAGGTCCTCGTTGCGGGTGAGGCGGAAGGTGTGGTGCTCCAGCACCTCCATGCCCGGGAAGAGCTCCTCCAGGTGCGCCGCGATCACGTCCTCGATGGGGACGTAGCGGTTGGGGGAGGCCTCCAGGAAGCGGGAGAGCAGCGGCGGGACCTTGACGCGCGCGAAGTGCCGGTGGCCGCTGACCGGGTTGCGTACCACCACGGCCAGGTTCAGGGACAGGCCGGAGATGTACGGGAAGGGGTGCGCGGGGTCGACCGCCAGCGGGGTCAGGACCGGGAAGATCTGGTGCCGGAAGAGGGTGAAGAGGCGGGCCTGCTCCTTCTCCGTCAGCTCGCTCCACCGGACCAGGTGGATGCCCTCCTCGGAGAGCGCGGGGGCCACGTCCTCCTGGTAGCAGGCCGCGTGCCGGGCCATGAGCTCGCGCGAGCGGGCCCAGATCATCTCCAGGACCTCGCGGGGCTGCAGGCCGGAGGCGGACCTGGTGGCGACGCCGGTCGCGATGCGCCGCTTCAGTCCGGCCACCCGGACCATGAAGAACTCGTCCAGGTTGCTGGCGAAGATCGCCAGGAAGTTCGCCCGTTCGAGCAGGGGCGTGGTCGGGTCCTCGGCGAGCTCCAGCACCCGCTCGTTGAACGCCAGCCAGCTGCGCTCGCGGTCCAGGAAGCGGCCCTGTGGCAGGGTGATGCCGTCCTGCACCGTGTCCTCGTAGGCGTCGAGGTCGGCATCGATGTCGGGTTCCAGGTCGGAGACGTTCGCCGCCACGGTGTGCGGGCGGTGGGCGGCTATGGATCCGACGGAGGGCTGCGGGTGCTGCACCGGTGCCTGGGCGCTGGGCTGGTTCATGGACCCATTCTTCCGCGCCGGGAGCGGGACCGGCGCGTCGGAGAGGGCGAGAGGCAGTGGGGCGAGGCGGATGTTCCCGTTCCGCGTCGCCGGCAGCAGCTCGTTCCCCGTCGTCGGCGAGGGCTCGTTCTCCGGCGGAGGCGAAGGCTCTGGCGCGGCGGGCTTCATTGGCTGAGCGTCGCAAGCTCGTCTGAATCAATGGTTACGGCGACATGACGTGCGGGATATCGGGGAGCGGCTCCCGGACGTCGACATGTCCGGAAGCCGCGTATGTCCCCACCCCCGTGGGGGACTTGTCGGGCCGGTCGGTTGCTCCTAGGCGGTGCGGTGGCGCAGCAGCCGGAAGGCGGTCGCGGTGGCGACGGCGGTCACGGCGAGGACGATGCCGGTTTCCACGAGGTGGAGGGGCCAGTAGTGGGAGGCCGGGTGGTAGACGGAGTACCAGCCGGTGATTCCGTGCTCGGCCAGACACCGCTTGGCCTCCGCGCCCAGGCCGCCGCACCGCCCGTACTCGGGGTTCGCCACGCGTCTGCCGTGCACGAGCACCCCGTTGGCCAGCTGCCAGGAACTGTCGGGCGGGCTGAAGCGGGCGGTGCCGGTACGGGTGACCGAGGGCCACAGGTCCGCGCGGAAGTGCTGCAGGAGCTGGTTGAGCACCAGCAGCACGGCGAAGGAGACGCCGAGGGCGGGCAGCGCGCGGCGCAGCACCAGTCCGGCGAGCGCGCCGACGGCCAGCGCGCACAGGCCGTACGCCGCCATCGCCGGGCCGCGGGCGACGAAGACGCTGACGGCGCTCCAGCTGTCGCCCATCCGGTCCGGGTCGATCGACCAGGCGTGGCGGTACACCGGCACCAGGACCGCACCGCCGGCGGTGATCAGCAGCGCGGGCAGGGCCAGCTTGGCGGCCAGCCAGCGCACGGGGGTCACCGACTGGGTCCAGGCGAGCTGTGCGGTGCCCGTCTCCAGTTCGCGGGCGACCAGGGCGGCGCCCGCCCAGGCCGCGACGGCGAAGAAGGAGTAGCACAGGAATATGGCCGACCAGCGCAGGGCGTCGCCGTAGTCGAGCGTGGCGTCGATGGAGCAGACGCTGTGGTGTGCGCAGTAGGCCAGCTCCGCCCGGGCGGCGGGCGCCTTGACCTCGACCGCCCACACCAGGAGCCCGGTGACGGCGGCCACGAAGGCGCCCCAGGCGAGCAGCGCCGCGCGGTGCACGCGCAGGACGGTCCAGGGCAGGCCGTTGACGGCGGCGTTCACCGGCGGGCCTCCTTCGGGGCGCTGCCGGTGCGGCGGTTCAGCAGCCGGAAGGCGGCGAGGACCGCGAGCGCGGTGGGCAGGAGGATCAGGCCGGTCGTCATGAACTGCAGCGGCCAGTAGTGGGACTGGGGGTGCGAGTCGCTGTAGAAGCTGACGGCGTCGAGCTTCTCGTACAGGTCACGGCACTGCCCGAAGTGGCTGCTGCCGCAGTGCGGGTCGGACAGCCGGGTGCCGGTGGAGGTGAGGAGGCCTGCGTCGACGGTGATGCCCGGGTGGTCGGGGCCGTCGTGGGTGAGGCTGCTGGCGAGGTGCACCGTCGGCCAGAGGTGGGGCATGGCCAGGCCGGCGACGATCCGGACGGCACCCGTCCAGAGCACCGCCACGACGAGCGCGCCCAGTGAACGGCGCAGCACGAGACCGGCGAGCGCGCCGGCGACCAGACCGGACAGGGCGAGAGCGACGCTGGTCGGGCCGTTGGCGTAGAAGACGAGGACGTCGGTCCAGTCCTTGGCGGTGTCGATCCGGCCCTGGCCCCTGACCCACATCAGGCGGTGCAGCACGACCAGCACGCCGGTCCCGGCGGTGAGGACCGCGGCCGGGACCGCCAGCTTGACCGCCAGCCAGCGCGCCGGGGAGACCGACTGGGTCCAGGAGAGGTGCGCGGTGCCGTTCTCCATCTCGCGGCCCACGAGCGAGGCGCCCGACCAGGCGGCGACGAGGAACGGCAGGAAGGTCACCCCGAGGGAGGCGTAGAGGGAGAGCGACTTGTAGCGGATGATCGCGTTCTGGTCGTAGGTGCAGGCGGCCATTCCGCAGCGGTCGTACTGCCGCCAGGCCGCGGCCGCGGTGTCCGTCCCCGGGCCGTACAGCCACAGCAGCAGGACCACGAGGGCGACGAACAGGCCGGCCCAGATGTAGAGCGCCGGGCGGTGCAGCCGCAGCAACGCCCGGATCAGACCACGGGTGGCGGACGGGCGGTGGGCGGGCGCCGCCGGGGTGCCGGTGGTGGCGAGCGCGGTCATACGGCGGGCTCCTCGGCGGCGGTGCGGGCGGAGGCGAGGAGCAGCGCGGGGGCCTCGGGGTTGCGCAGGTGCGCGAGGACCAGTTCCTCCAGGGAGGGCATGGTGGCGCGGGCGTCGGCTCCGGTGGAGACCGGGCCCTGGGGGCGGATCAGGGCGGTCAGCTGCCGCCCCGTGGTGCGGGATTCGACCACGGTGTGCGGAGCGAGGTCGCGGACCGGGCCCGTCGTCAAAGTGTGCGCGGCCAGCAGATCGTCCAGGTCGCCGGCCAGCCGGACCTGGCCGCCGCCTATCAGCAGCAGGTAGTCGCAGGAGCCCTCCAGCTCGGCGACGACGTGCGAGGACATCGCGACCGTGGTGCCGTACTGGGCGGCCTCGGCCATCAGCGTGCCCATCAGTTCGTGCCGGGCGAGCGGGTCGAGATCGGCCATCGGCTCGTCCAGGAGCAGGAGTTCGGGCCGCTTGCCGAGCGCGAGGGCGAGCGCCACGCGGGTGCGCTGACCGCCGGAGAGCGTACGGACCTTGGCCTTCGGGTCGAGACCGCCGGCCTCGTACGTGATCCGTTCGGCGACCGTGGCGTCCCAGCGGGCCGGGTTGAGCTCGTGGCCCAGGCGCAGTGTCTCGGCGACCGTGAGCTGCGGATACAGCGGCTTGTCCTGGGCGACGTACGCGACGCGTTCGCGGGCGGCGGCCGGGTGGGTGCCGAGCACGGCGAGGGAGCCCTCGGTGGGGGCGAGCAGTCCGGCCGCGTGGGACAGCAGGGTCGACTTGCCCGCGCCGTTGGGGCCGACGACGGCGCAGACGCGTCCCGCGGGCAGCCGGAAGGAGCACCCGCGCAGTGCCCAGTTCCCGCGCCGCCCGAACTTCTTGCCGAGCCCGGCCGCCTCCATGGCGGTGTCGCTCATTCCATGTCTCCCTTGCTGAACTTTTCCAGTACGGCGGTGAAGAGCGCCGCCACGTCGTCGTGATCGAGCCCGGCCTCGCGGGCCCTGGCGGCCCAGTCGTCGAGCTCGGCGCGCAGCGGGGAGTCCGCCGGGGCCGCGCCCAGTGACTTCCGTACGAAGGTGCCGAGGCCGCGTCTGGCCTCGACCAGGCCTTCGCGCTCCAGCTCGCGGTAGGCCTTCAGGACGGTGTTCGGATTGATCGCGGTGGCTTCCACGACCTCGCGGGCCGTGGGGAGCTTGTCGCCCGGTTCGAGCAGGCCCAGGCGCAGGGCCTGTTTGGTCTGCTGGACGATCTGGACGTAGGTGGCGACGCCGCTGCGCCGGTCGATGCGGTACTCGACCACTCGGACAACCACCCTTTCACTAATTGAGTAGTGAAAGGGTGACGCAAGAGGGTGCGCCGCGTCAAGAGCAGGAGAGGGTGTGCGGAGCCACGAACAGGAAGAGGGTGTGCGGAGCCACGAGCAGGAAGAGCGTGCGCGGAGCCACGAACAGGACCCGCGGGTGGCTCTTTGAAATAAGTGGGCGGGGCGTGAACCGATCGGCGGGGCTCGTCCGATGAGGGGGTGTGAGGGAAACGAGAAGCGACGGAGAGCTGCTGCGGGCCATCGCGGCGGACGGCGACCGGCGCGCCTTCGAGGAGTTGTACCGGCGCTATGCGCCGTGGCTGACCGCGCGCCTGCGCGGCCGCTGTGCCGACGCCGGGATGGTCGACGACGTCGTACAGGAGACCTTCCTCGCCGTCTGGCACGGCACCGCGCGCTACCGGGAGGAGGGTGACGCGGCGGGCTGGCTGTGGCGTATCGGCTCGCGGCGCCTGATCGACACACTGCGCGGCGACGGCGCGCGTGGCCGACTGCGCCAGACACTGGCGCGCTTCCGCCACCGGGACGAGGCCTCCGCCGAGGAGCGCGTCCTGGCCGGGGTCGAGCACGGAGACCTCGCGGGCGCGTTGACCCGGCTCTCACCCGAGCTGCGCGCGGTCCTCCAGGCCACGGTGATCGACGGACTCACGACCCGGGAAGCGGCCGTCCTGCTCGGCATTCCGCCCGGCACGGTCAAGACGCGGGCCCTACGGGCGCGCAAGCAGCTGCGGGAGGAGCTGGCATGAGCGACAGCGGTACGGAGGGACGGGCGCCGCAGGGCGACCGGCCCGGACCGGAGAGCCACGGCTTCGGACGCGCGATCGCCGGCGGCGCCGAGGACCCGCACGAACACGGCGAGAGCACGGGCCAGGACGGCAACGGCACGGGCGGCAACGGCACGGGCGGAGACGGTACGGACATGGACCAGGACGGCGCGGAGACGGACGGAGGTGGCGAGAACATGACCGGGTCCGGTGAGGACACGGCCGCGTCCGGCGGCACGGCCGAGGGCGGGACCGAGGGCGGGACCGAGGGCGGGACCGACCGCCCCGCAGAGCAGCGGTGGCACGCGGACGCCGACGACCTGCGGGCCTACACCCGGGGCGAGTTGGACCCGCCCCGGCTCTGGTCCGTCGACACACACCTGGCCTCGTGCGCACGGTGCCGGGAGGCGCTCGCCGTGGTGAGCGACCCCGTCGCGCTGGACGCGGGCTGGGAGCGGCTCGACGCCGAGCTGGACGCGCCGCGCCCGAGGCTGGTCGAGTCGTTGCTGGTGCGGATCGGCGTCGCCGACCACACCGCACGGCTGCTGTCCGCCACGCCCGTGCTGCGCCGCTCCTGGCTGGGCGCGGTCGTCCTCGTGCTCCTCATGACGGTGGTGGCGGTCGACGCGGGACGGGGCTCGTCCTCGCCCACGCTGTTCCTGGCCCTCGCCCCGCTGCTCCCGCTCCTCGGGGTCTCGCTGTCGTACGGGCCGATGCTCGACCCGACGTACGAGATGGCCCTGGTGTCCCCCCTGCACGGATTCCGGCTGCTGATGATCCGCACGGTGGCCGTGCTGACCGCCGTCCTCGTGCTGAACGGGCTGGCGACGCTCGCGCTTCCCGCCTACGGACTGCGTGCGCTGGCCTGGCTGCTGCCCGCCCTCGCACTCACCGGGACGGGGCTCGCGCTGGCGGCCCGGCTGGGCCCGGTCCTCGCGCCCGGCCTGGTCGGCGGGGCCTGGGTCGGTGTGCTGATGGTGGCCAAGGCGAACGCCGACGGCAGCACCCTCGCACCGTTCACGGCACTCGGCCAGGGCGTCGCCGGCGCGGTCGCGGTACTGGCCGTGGGGCTGCTCTATCTCGTACGGGACCGGTTCGACTCCTCGCCCGCACATGCCTTCTTCACCGACTTCACCGACTTCTCCGACAGGAGCGCCGCATGACCCCCACCGTCTCCGCCTCCGGCCTGACCCTCAGGTTCGGCGGGACCGTCGCCCTCGACGATGTCTCCCTGCGCCTCGGCGAGGGCGTCACCGGACTGCTCGGGCCCAACGGCGCGGGCAAGACCACTCTGTTGCGGGTGCTGGCCACCGCCGTGCCCGCCGACCGCGGTGCGTTCACGGTGCGTGGGCACGACCCGAGCACTCCGACCGGACGCCTGGAGGTGCGCCGCGTACTCGGCTATCTGCCGCAGACCCCGGGATTCCACCCGGACTTCTCGGCCTTCGAGTTCGTCGACTACGTCGCGATCCTCAAGGAGCTGACGGACCGCTCCGCCCGGCACCGGGAGGTGCGGCGCGTGCTGGAGGCCGTCGACCTGTCCGACGTCCGGGGCAGACGCCTGCGGAAGCTCTCCGGCGGCATGCGCCAGCGGGTCGCGCTGGCCGCCGCGCTGGTCGGCGACCCGGGCTTCCTCGTCCTGGACGAACCGACCGTCGGCCTCGACCCCGAACAGCGCATGCGGTTCAGGGAGTTGATCGCCCAGGCGGGCGAGGGCCGCACGGTCCTGCTCTCCACCCACCAGACCGAGGACGTCGCGATGCTCTGCCACCGCGTGATCGTCATGGTCCGCGGCACCATCCGCTTCGAGGGCACCCCGGCCGAGCTGACCGCACGGGCGGCGGGGCGGGTGTGGAGCAGCACGGCCCGCGACCCCGGCGCGAGAGCCGGATGGCGTACGGGCACGGGCTCCTTCCGCAATCTCGGCGACCCGCCCAAGGGCGCCGAGCTCCTCGAACCCACCCTGGAGGACGGCTACTTGCTCACTCTCGACGGTGAGCCCGCGGAGGTGGCGGCATGAGCGACCTGGCGACCGGCACAGTCGTGAAGGAGGCGGCCCCCACGGGGGTGGAGCCGCCCGCCCCGGACCGAAGCCCGAACAGGACGGCGGCCGTCGTCGCCCTCGCCCGCTTCGAAGCACGCGAACTGCTGATGCAGATCCGGGTGCTGCTCTTCCTGCTCCTGCACGTCGGCTACACCGGCTGGACGATGTTCAACGGCAGGGAGGGAATGGACGCCTACCCGGTCCTCCAAGACGTCGACCGGTCCACCCAGTCCGCCCCTCTGCTCCTCGCCATCGTCCTGCTCGCGGGTGTCAACCGCGCCGTGCTGCGCTCCCGCCGGTACGCCACCGACCGACACTTCGACGTGCTGGTCATGGAGCCATGGCGGCGCACGCTCGCGCATGCGCTGTCGGTCGTGCCCTACGCGGTGTTCACCGCACTCGTCGTGGGCTTCGAGTTCACCTGGGCGGCCCTGAAGCCCGGCGCGGTCGGCCACGGCTCGCTCGCCGAGCTGGCCGTGGGCCCGCTGGAGATCCTCCTGGCCGGAGTCCTCGGCGCCCTGCTCGCCCGGCTGATCCCCTCCACGCTCGCCCTGCCGCCCTTCGTGATCGGCGTCTACATCGTCACCATCCTCGTGGCCGCCAGCACCCAGGGCGAGCACGGGGTGCGGTGGCTGGCGCCCGCGGTCGTGGAGGAGGGCGCCCACCCGTTCCCCTCCGGCCTGCTGGGCCGCCCGGCCGGCTGGCACGCGCTGTATCTGGCAGGGCTCGTCATGCTGCTGCTGTGCCTCGCGCTGCTGCTGACCGGCGGTCGTACACCCAGGATCAAGGCGGTCACCGTCCTCGCCCTCGCCGCCATGGCCCTGGGCATAGCGGGACAGTCCCCGGGCGACCCGGCCGCGCTGACCGAGGCCCGCGCCAAGGCGTCGGCCACCCCGGAGAAGGTGCAGAGCTGCGTCGCGCACGGCAGGTCGACGTACTGCGCCTACCCCGAGTGGGCCGGCCAGACCGCCGACTGGGCCGAGGTCGTCCAGCGCGTCCAGTCCCTCGCGGGCGGCGCCGCCGGAGGCGAGCGGCTGACCGTACGGCAGCGCGTCGACGCCCGCTCCGGTCTGGAGGGCGACTCCGCGCTCGACCCGTCCAGGACGCCGGGAGTGGTGACCGTCGGCACCCGCTGGGGCGGCAACCGGATTCCGGAGTTCGCCGTCGGTGTGGCCTCGGTGCTGGTGACGGGGGACGAGAACGCCGCCGGCGAAGTGTGCGACGCCCGCTCGGTGGTCATCATGTGGCTGGCCCTGGGCTCGGAGTCCCACCCGCTGACCGCGCTGCGCCATCTCCGCATCGACGACTCCCTCGTCGGCTCCGGCGTCGCCCTCGCGCCCACCGACCCGATCTCCATGAACGCGGCCCAGGCAAGGGTGATCAAGGAGCTGCTGCAGAAACCCCGCTACAGCGTCATCCCCAAGGTGAAGGCCCACTGGACGGAGCTCACCTCGCCCAGGACGACCACGGCGCGAGTGGCCGAACTGCTGGGCGTGCCGGCGGGGCCGGGCGCGCTGAACGTCAAGACATGCGAGGAGTGACCGTGCTCGACAACGCAGACGCAGATACGGCGGGCAGGAGAGGCACCCCGTCCCAGGGGCGACCGTACGCCGTGGTCCGCGCCCTCCTCCGCCCCCTCTGGCGTACCCTCCCCCGGCGGGCGCTCACGGCCGGTGCCGCACTGGGCCTGCTGTTCACCGGAACCCCGCGACTGTTCTCCGCCCAGCCCGACGAGTGGCTCTGCCTCACCCTCCTGCGGGCCGCCGCGCTCGCCTTCGCCCTGGGCCTGGCCTTCCTGCTGGACGACCCGGCCCGGCACCTCACCGCGGCGGTGCCGACCCGGCGTCCGGTGCGGACCGCCCTGCGGGTGGTGCTCGTCGCCCCGCTCGCCGTGCTCTGGTGGACGGTCGCGCTGTTCCTCATACCGGGGCGGACCCGGCCGCCGGTGGGGGCCGTCACCCTGGAGGCCGCCGCCCTGGCCGTGCTCGCGCTGGCCGCCGCGGCCTCCGTCGTACGGTTCACCGACCGGCCGGAGCCGGGGGGCGCGGTGTGCCGCGGGCTGCTGGCCACGACGGTGGTGGCCCTGCTGCTGCCCGGCCGGTGGGCGCTGTTCGTGGCGCCGACCGACCCGGACTGGGGCGCCTCCCATGAGCGGTGGGCGCTGATCCTGGTCGCGGCGGCGCTGATCGGGGCGTGGTCCTGCGTGGAACCCCTACGGACGTGGCGACCCGCCGTCCGCGCCCGCCGGTGACATACGGGCGGGCGCGGACCGGGAACCGATGGCTGACGGTTCACGGCTGAGGCCTCAGGCCTGACGGTCGATGACCGGCGGTCAGGACTCGCTTCGGTACATCAGGTCCGTCTCGTGGGTGAGGAAGCCGAGCCGCTCGTACACGGTGAGGGCGGCCTTGTTGTCGGCGTCGACGTAGAGCATGGCGGTCGGCAGGGCCTGTGCGGCGAGGTGGCGGAGCCCGATCGTGGTGAGGGCCTTGCCGAGGCCGCCGCCCTGAGCGCCGGGGCGGACACCGAGGACGTAGACCTCGCCGAGACCCTCCGTGGCGTGGACCTTCGTCCAGTGGAAGCCGACGAGTTCGCCCCCGCGGAAGGCGAGGAAGAACCCGGACGGGTCGAACCAGGGCTCGGCCTTGCGGTCGTCGAGGTCGCGCTGGGTGAGGGAGCCCTGCTCGGGGTGGTGGGCGAAGGCTTCGGCGTTCAGGGCGAGCCAGGCCGCGTCGTCCTGGCCGGGCACGAAGGTGCGGACGCTCACACCGTCCGGGAGCTTCGGCTCGGGCAGTTCGAGGTCGGTCAACGGCCGCCGCAGCTGGCGCAGTTCGCGGAAGAGGGTGAGCCCGAGGACCTGGGCGAGGTGCCGGGCGGCGGAGTGCCCGCCGTGCGCCCACACGCGCAGCCGCTTGCCGGACTCGGCGAGCAGCGCCGCGCCCAGGGCCCGACCGTGGCCGTGCCCGCGGTACGCCGGGTGCACCACCAGCTCGGCGGCCGGGGCCTCCACGGGGTCGGTGTCCTCCAACTGGGCGTATCCGATCAGTTGGTCGCCGACCGTCAGCAGCAGATGCCGTACGCCCTCACGGGCACCGCCCTTCAGCTGGAGCCGCCCCTGCTCGGAGACCGCCTGCTGCCCGTCGGCGTCGGCGGCCTCCGCGAGCAGCCGGAGTACATCCTCGGCCTGGGCCGGGGAGAGCGCGGTGGAGGTCTCGATGGAGCGGCTGTGTGCAGAGGGCGCGGTGTCGTCGCTGGTCATGGATACGAGGGTACGGCTCGGTGTTTTCCGGACAAGGGGCGGCGGGGCCGGGGACGGCCGCCCGTCAGACGGCGGTGAGACAATGGCAATCAGTCCGTAACCCCGAACCCCCTTTTGCGCTACGCGCGTTGATTCTAAAGTGCGCGTAAAGCCACAGTCGTCCCACAGGGGGGAAACCCATGCCGCCGACGCCACGGCGCAGACGTACCCGTCGCATCCTCGCCGCCGCCGCAGGGCTGGCCACCGTCGGTGCGCTGGCCGCCGCGATGCCCGCGAGCGCGGGGCAGGACCACGCGACCGCGCACCACCACCCCGGCAGCGGCCGCTATCAGGACGTGCAGCTGCTGTCCTTCAACGATCTGCACGGCAACCTGGAGCCGCCGTCCGGGTCCTCCGGTCGTGTCACGGAGTTGCAGGCGGACGGAACGACGAAGACGATCGACGCGGGCGGTGTCGAGTACCTCGCCACGCATCTGCGCCAGGCCCGCCAGGGCAACAAGTACTCGATCACGGCCGCCGCCGGTGACATGGTCGGGGCTTCCCCGCTGATCTCGGGTCTCTTCCACGACGAGCCGACGATCGACGCGCTGAACAAGCTCGACCTGGACGTGACGAGCGTCGGCAACCACGAGTTCGACGAGGGCGCCAAGGAGCTGGCCCGTCTGCAGAACGGCGGCTGTCACCCCACGGACGGCTGCTACGACAAGAAGGCGAAGTTCCGGGGTGCCGACTTCCCCTACCTCGCCGCGAACGTCACCGACGAGAAGACCGGCAAGCCGATCCTCAAGCCCTACTGGGTGTGGAAGAAGAACGGCGTCAAGGTCGGCTTCATCGGCGTCACGCTCGAAGGCACGCCGAACATCGTGTCGGCCGACGGCGTCAAGGGACTGAAGTTCGGCGACGAGGTAGAGACGATCAACAAGTACGCCAAGGTGCTCCAGCGCCAGGGCGTGAAGTCGATCGTCGCGCTGATCCACGAGGGCGGCGCGCCCGCGTCGACGGCGTACAACTACGACTGCGACAGCCCGGGTGCCGGTGACGGCATCTCCGGGCCGATCGTGGACATCGCCAAGAAGGTCACGCCGGCCGTGGACGCCCTGGTCACCGGCCACACCCACCAGGCGTACGCGTGCACCGTTCCGGACCCGTCGGGCACGCCCCGCATGGTGACGTCGGCCTCGTCCTTCGGCCGCCTCTACACGGACACGACGCTGACGTACGACCGCTGGACCGGCGACATCGCGCGTACGGCGGTGAAGTCCGCCAACCACGTGGTCACCCGTGACGTGGCGAAGGCCGCCGACCTGACGTCCCTGATCAGCAAGTGGAAGACGCTCTCCGCGCCGATCGCCTCGCGCCCCATCGGCTACATCGCGGGCGAGATCGGCAACGCCGGCAACGAGTCCCCGCTCGGCGACATGATCGCCGACGCACAGCTCGCGTACGCCAAGTCGGTGGACCCGGAGGCCGATATCGCGGTGATGAACCCGGGCGGTATCCGCGCCGGCCTCACCTACACCGCGAGCGGCGGTGAGGGCGACGGGGTGGTGACCTACGGGGAGGCCTACACGGTCCAGCCGTTCGCCAACACCGTCAACCTGGTGAACCTCACCGGCGCGCAGGTCGTCACGGCACTTCAGCAGCAGGTCGGCGGGGCCAACGAGGCCGCGCCGAAGATCCTGCAGATCTCCAAGGGCCTGACCTACACGCTGGACCTGACGAAGACGGGCGCGGCACGGGTGGTCGCCGACTCGATCAAGCTCAACGGCGCGCCGATCGACCCCGCCGCCACCTACCGCGTCGCGATGAACTCCTTCCTCGCGGGCGGCGGCGACGGCTTCGCCGAGCTCGGCAAGGGCACGAACGTCCTGGTCGGCGGCGACGACCTGGCGGCCTTCGAGGCCTACCTGACGGCGAACTCCGCGGCCGCGGCGCCGTACCCGGTGCCGACGGCGGACCGGATCACGGTCGTGAAGTAGCAGTCCCGGTCCCAGTCCCCGGACAGCGAGCGGAGCCGGTACGCGGATGCGTACCGGCCCCGCTTTTTTGTTGCCTAAATTCTGTGTGAGTGGAGGGTTGGTTCCGCGTTCGATCTGAAAATTCCTTTCAGCTGTAATTCATTGAGGTCTCAGCGGAATTGGCGATTTCCGGGTCCGGGGTCCCGTAGTGTTTTCCATGTCGAAAGCGAACAGTGCAAACGGCAAAGGGAATTCACCCGCAGGGAACAAGGAGACACCCATGAGCTTCCACAAGATCGCCCCCGTCAAGAAGCACCACAAGGCCGCCCCGGTCGCGAAGCGCCGGCCCGTCAAGCCGGCCCCGGTGGCGAAGAAGGCCGTCGCTCCGAAGAAGCGCCCGGTCGGCCGTCAGGGCCAGTAGCAGCCCGCGCGAGGCGGGGTCCCCGGGAATTATCGGTTTCCGGTGGCCCCGCCTCGGCCATGTTCCGGACCGGAAAGGGAAGTTGATTTGATATGCGGGAAGTACGGGAGGCATTCACGCGCTTCTGGCCGCTGACGCGCGGCGACCGTAAATGGCTGGTGGTGATCATCGGCTGTGTGGTCGTGGCCGCGCTCGCCGAGACGGCCTCGATCCTGCTCTTCGCGCAGCTCACGGACCATGCCCTGAAGGCGGGTTCACTCTCCGCGTTCTGGGGACCGGCCGGCGCCTGGCTGGGGGTCGCCGTGATCGGCGCGATCGTCGGCTATCTCGGCAATTCGCTCGCCGTGTGGACCGCGGAGAGATTCGTCCTGCGGCTGCGCGCGGGTGTCTTCCGCCATGTTCAGGACCTGCCGCCCGACTTCTTCCAGAAGCACCGCCAGGGCGATCTGGTCGAGCGGCTGACCGGTGATGTCGAGGCCATCGAACAGATGGTCGTGTCCGGTGTCGTGGGGACGGTCTCCGCGGCCTTCTCGGCCGTCTTCTATGCCGCCGCCGCCCTCTGGCTGCGCTGGGACCTGGCCCTGGTCACCTTCCTCCTCGCCCCCCTCTTCCTCGTCGCCGCCCGCCGCTTCTCCGGCCGGATCAGGACGGCCTCCCAGGAGGAGCGGGCCGCCGACGGCGCGATCACCTCGGTCGTCGAGGAGTCCCTCGGCAATGTGGTGCTGACCCAGGCGTACAACCGCCGCCGCGCCGAGGAGAAGCGGCTCGACCGCGAGGCGCGCGCCTGGATGCGTGCGTCGGTGCGCGGTGCGCGGGCCGGCGAGATGTACGAGCAGTTCGTCGAGGTCGTCGAGACGGTGTGCGTGCTCGCGGTGATCGGCCTCGGCGCCTGGGAGATCTCGAAGGGGCGCATGTCGCTCGGACAACTGCTCGCCTTCGCCGCGTTCCTCGGCTACCTGTATCCGCCGATCCGCAATCTCGGTCAGCTCGGGCTCACCCTCACCGCCGCCACCGCCGGTGCGGAGCGGTTGCGGGAGATCCTGGACGCCGAACCCGCCGTCACCGAACCTGCCGACCCGGTCCGGGAGTGGCCCGTGCGCGGCTGGGTCAGCTTCCACGGCGCGTCGTTCCGCTATCCCGGCGCCGAGCGCGAGTCCCTGCACGACGTGACCTTCACCGCGGGACCCGGCGAACTCGTCATCGTCACCGGCCCGAGCGGCGCCGGAAAGTCGACGCTCTCCAAGCTCCTCACCCGTTTCTACGACCCCACGGCCGGCGTGATCTGCCTGGACGGCGTCCCGCTGCCCGACATGTCCCTGGAGTTCCTGCGCGAGAACGTCGCGCTGCTGCTTCAGGAGACGCTGATCCTGCACGGCACGATCCGCGAGAACATCGAGTGCGGCCGGCCGGGGGCGTCCCAGGCGGAGATCGAGCGGGCCGCGGCGGACGCCGTCGCGCACGAGTTCATCAGCGCACTGCCCGACGGGTACGACACCGAGATCGCGCCCGGTACGGCCACGCTCTCCGGCGGCCAGCTCCAGCGGATCGCCATCGCCCGCGCCATGCTGCGCGGCGCGCCCGTCCTGGTCCTCGACGAACCGACCGCCGGGCTCGACTCGGTCGCCGCCCGCCGGGTGGTGCAGCCGCTGCGACGGCTGATGACGGGCCGTACGACGATCATGATCACGCACGATCTGTCGCTGGCGCCCGACGCCGACCGGATCCTGGTCGTGGACGGTGGCCGGCTGGTGGAGGCCGGCACGCACGAGGAACTGATGGCGTGGGGCGGGGCGTACGCCCGGCTCGCGACGCCCGGGCTCGACTACTTGGCGGCGCGGAGCGTGTAGCCGATGCCCCGGACGGTGTGGATGAGCCGCGGTTCGCCGCGGCTCTCCAGTTTCCGGCGCAGGTACATCACGTACACATCCAGCGTGTTCGACGTCGGTTCGAAGTCGAAGCCCCAGACCTCCTTGAGGATCTGGGCACGGCTGAGGACCTTGGCCGGATGCCGGAGCAGATACTCCAGCAGGGCGTACTCGGTCCGGGTCAGGTCGAGGACGCGGTCGGAGCGGGTGACCGTGCGGGAGGGCCGGTCCATGGCGACGTCCGCGAAGGCGAGCCGGTTGTCGTGGGCCGGGGCGCGCTGCTTCCGCTGTGGGCTGCGGCGCAGCAGCGCCCGTACCCGGGCGAGGAGTTCCTCGGCGGCGAAGGGCTTCATGAGGTAGTCGTCGGCGCCGTTGTCGAGCGCGACGATACGGTCGCCGACCGCGTCTCTGCCGGTGATCATGAGGATGGGGACGGTGGACCCGGAGGCCCGGATCCGGCGTGTGGCGGCCAGCCCGTCGAGGCCGGGCATGGTGACGTCCATCAGCACCAGGTCGGGCCGCTCGTCCACCCCGGCCACCAGTTCGAGGGCCTCGCGGCCGTCCCCGGTGAGGACGGTCTCGTAACCCTCGAAGCGGAGCAGTCGGTCGAGCCCCTCACGTACGGCCTTGTCGTCATCGGCCAGCAGGATCTGCACCATCCCCCCAACGTGTAACGGGGTGCTGTGGGAGGGCTTGGAGGGGGGTGTGGGGAGGCTGGGCGGTGTCCGCGCCCGGCCTTCTCCGATGTGTCAGCGGGCGCAGATGTCACCGGCCGTACGAGCAGATGGCGTTCGCCTGGACGGCGTTCGCCGGAGAAGAGGGATCACCGGATCGCGGCAGGGCAGGGCAGGGCAGGGCAGGGCAGGGCAGGGCAGGACGGTCTGTCGGAGCAGGAACGGTTCGGCCCGGCTTCTACCGGCCCTCGACCCCGTCGGTACCCAGCTCGGGCGGAGGCGTGGGCGCCCCCGGCAGCCGCAGCGTCGCCACCGTTCCGCCGCCCTCCGCAGGCTGCAGCGACACCTCGCCGCCGGACTGCTGTACGGTCCTGGCCACTATCGACAGGCCCAGGCCCGAGCCCGGGAGTGCGCGGGCGGACGGGGAGCGCCAGAAGCGGTCGAAGACATGGGGGAGTTCCTCGGTGGGGATGCCGGGGCCGTGGTCGCGGACGGTCAGTTCGCCGCCCTTGAGGATGACGTCGACGGCCTCGCCCTGCGGGCTGAACTTCACCGCGTTGTCGAGGATGTTCACGATCGCCCGCTCCAGGGCCGAGGGTTCCGCCCGGACGAACCAGGGCTGGAGGTCCGCCGTGATCGTCAGCTCGGGGCCACGGAGACGTGCGCGGTGCAGGGCCGCCTCGACCGTGTCCTGGAGCGCGACGATCTGGAGCTGGTCCCCCGCCTGGCCCGCGTCCGAACGCGACAGCGTCTGCAGGTCGCCGATCAGCGCCGCCAGCTCCGTCATCTGTGCCTTCACCGAGGCGAGGAGGGCCTTCCTGTCCGCCGGGGGGAGCGGGCGGCCCGTCTCCTCGCTGCGGGTGAGGAGTTCGATGTTCGTACGCAGCGAGGTCAGGGGCGTACGGAGTTCGTGGCCCGCGTCGGCGATCAGTTGCTGCTGCAGCTCGCGGGAGTTGGCCAGCGCGGACGTCATCGAGTTGAAGGAGCGGGAGAGACGGGCGATCTCGTCCTCGCTGTCGTCCTCGACCGGGATACGCACGGAGAGGTCCTCCGTGCGCGCCACGTGCTCCACGGCCTCGGTGAGCTTGTCCACGGGGCGCAGGCCCGCACGGGCCACCGCCAGGCCGGCGGCTCCGGCGCCGACGACTCCGATGCCGGAGACGAGGAGGAGGACGAGAGCCAGGTCGTTCAGGGTGGCCTGGGTGCTCTTGAGGGGGACGGCGACGACGAGGGCCGCGTTCTGGGCCACGGACGGGCCGCTGCTGTTGGGGGCGTCGTTGACGATGAGCGGCATCGCCAGTGCTCGTACGTCGTTGCCCTTGTTGTCGGTCCCGTTGCGGATCGCGTACGTGCGCAGTTTCGGATGCTTGGCGATGTCCTTGTCGCTGTCGGTGACCTTCACCGTGCCCGTGGAGTAGTCGAAGGGACAGACGGTGCCGTCCGTCTGGATCACCTGGGTGTAGGAATCGATCTGCCTGCGGAAGGTGTTGGCCGTCGCGTCCTGGCCGCAGTTGGTGAGTGCGTCCTGAATCACGGGGTACGGCACGGCCTGCCGCTCCGCCCGGAGCGTGTTGTCGATCTCGTCGTACAACTTCCCCCGCACGATGAACCAACAGGTGACCGAGACCGCCGCCACCCCGAACGCCACCGCCGCCGCGACCAGCATGGCCAGCCGGGAGCGGATCGGCAGGGATGTGAAACGGCGCAGGACCTTCATCACTCCGCGCCGCCCGACCGCAGGACGTACCCGACACCCCGCACCGTGTGCACGAGGCGCGGTTCGCCGCCCGCCTCGGTCTTGCGGCGCAGGTACATGACGTAGACGTCGAGGGAGTTGGAGGAGGGTTCGAAGTCGAAGCCCCAGACCGCCTTGAGGATCTGCTCGCGGGTGAGGACCTGGCGCGGGTGGGCCAGGAACATCTCCAGGAGGGTGAATTCGGTACGGGTCAGTTCCACGGCCCGGCCCGAGCGGGTGACCTCGCGGGTCGCGAGGTCCATGCGCAGGTCGGCGAAGGTGAGCGCGTCGTCGTCCGGGGCACCGACCGCCGCGGCCGCGTACGAACTGCGCCGCAGCAGTGCCCGGACCCGGGCGAACAGCTCGTCCAGCTCGAAGGGCTTGACCAGGTAGTCGTCGGCGCCGGCGTCGAGGCCGGTCACCCGGTCTCCGACCGTGTCGCGGGCCGTCAGCATGAGGATGGGCGTGGTGGTGCCGGCGCCGCGCATCCGGCGGGCGGCCGTCAGACCGTCCATCCTCGGCATCTGGATGTCGAGGACCACCAGGTCGGGCTGGTACGCGGTCGCCCTCTCCAGCGCGTCCGCGCCGTCGACCGCGACCTGGGTGTCGTACCCCTCGAACGCGAGGCTGCGCTGGAGCGCTTCGCGCACGGCCGGCTCGTCGTCGACGATCAGGATGCGCTGGGTTTCACGGTCGCCTTCGGCGGGGCTCATGGGCGTGGTTCCTAGGGGTGCGGTGGGACGGGGCTGAACCTTTTCAGCCTCGCACGTTCCGGCAGGGTTGGTCAGTCGTCCGCGGTCTGCCGTCGATCATCGGCTCAGGCAGCCAGCGCGCTCAGGCAGCCAGCGCGCTCAGGCAGCCAGCGCGCTCAGCCGGCTCAGGCGGCTCAGCGGGACCTTGCGGCGGTGCGGGTGCTCGGCGGAGGTGCGCAGGCCCATCATCTGGGGCTGCGGGACCACCACTTCCGGTACCCGCGGCACCGGCCTGTGCAGTTCACGGGCCACGGAGAGGGCCAGGTCGAGTCCGGCGGGGTCGATGCCGTCGATGCTGTGGGAGACGCGCGTGATCATTTCAGCCTCCAGGAGGACTTACGAGAGGACTTGCAAGAGGACTTAGCTGTCGGAGCCGCCGGCCCGCAGGCCCGCGAGGTCGGACTTGACGGTGTTGATCGGGATGGCGAAACCGAGGCCGACACTGCCCGCGCTCGACGAACTGGACGACGAGTCGGCGGCCGAGTACATCGCGGAGTTGATGCCGATGATGTTGCCGTTCATGTCGATGAGGGCGCCGCCGGAGTTGCCGGGGTTCAAGGAGGCGTCGGTCTGGAGCGCCTTGTACGTCGTGGTCGAGGAGCCGGTGTCGCCGTTGAACTGCTGGCCGCCGAAGGAGAACGGCCACTGGCCGCTGCCGCCGCCCTGCTGTTGCTGCTGGCCCTGGCTCTCGTCCGTGGAGACGGTGACGTCGCGGTTGAGCGCCGAGACGATGCCGCTGGTGACGGTGCCGGTCAGACCCTCGGGGGAGCCGATCGCGACCACGTCGTCGCCGACCTGGACGCCGTCGGAGTTGCCGAGCGTGGCGACCTTCAGGCCGGAGGGCGCGCTCTCGAACTTGATGAGCGCGAGGTCCTTCTTGCTGTCGGTGCCGACGACCGTCGCGGTGTACGACTTGCCGCTGCTCAGCTGCACCTTGATCTCGGAGGCGCCCGAGACGACGTGGTTGTTGGTGATGATCTCGCCGCTGGACGAGATGATCACGCCCGATCCGGTCGACGAACCCGCGTTCGAGGTCGCGCTGATCTCGACGATACTCGGGCTGACCGCCTGGGCGACACCGGCCACGGTGCCCTTCTTGGCGGCGGGCACCACGGTGGTGCTGGTGCTGCTCGAAGCGGTGTCCTTGCTGGTCAGCTCCTGTATGCCGTACGCGGTGCCGCCTCCGATGGCCGCGGCGACCATCGCCACGGCGGCCAGCAGCGCGATGGTGCCCTTGGCGCGCTTCTTCGGCGCGGGGGCGGGTGCGGGGGAGGCCGGGAGGGGCTCCGCCATCAGTACCGCGGTGTGCCCGCCGTCACCGCCGTCGACACCCTGACCGGAGCCCGGCCACACGGTGGTACCCGGCTCGACCGCGACCGGCGTGGCCGGCACATAGGCCGGCGGGGGCGGCCACTCGGGGTTCACGGGGGAGGAAGAGACGGGCTGCTGCTGGGGGTACGCCGACTGGAAGGGGTCGGTCGCCTGGTGGTCGTCGCCCTGGGGGTACTCGCCGCTGCGGCGGAAGCTCTCGGTCATGTAAAGAGATTCCCGCGTGATCATGAGAGCTCCCTGAGTCCCCCCTGAGAAGCCCGACAGAACCTCGTATGCCCGATATAAGGACGCCGGAGGCCCATGAAAAACGGGGGTCCACGGGGGCGCGCCCCTCTTTTAGGGGCGCGGGGAACTGCGCGACCAGCCCCCACTGCCCGCAGTCAAAGGACGACCCTCAGAACCTGCGCCGCCGGCGGAGCTACTCACACCCGCAAGACCGCCGGACCACCAACCGCGACGGAAACACCTTCAACCGCTCGCGTCGCGACCCCGCCACCCGCAACCCGTCATCCAGCACGAGATCGACGGCCGCACGGGCCATCGCCGACCGGTCGGAGGCGATCGTCGTCATCGGCGGATCCGTCAGCGCGGCTTCCTTGACGTCGTCGAAACCGGCCACCGCCAGCTGCCCCGGGACATCGATGCGCAGCTCGCGCGCGGCCCGCAGGACGCCGATCGCCTGGTCGTCGGTGGAGCAGAAGATCGCGGGCGGGCGGTGCGGACCGCCGAGCAGCTGGAGACCGACCTGATAGGCGTCGTAGCGGTTGTACGGCGCTTCGAAGAGGCGCCCCTCGGTGGGGATCCCGGCCTCCTGCATCGCGCGCCGCCAGCCCTCGACGTGGTCGGAGACCGGGTCGCCGACGGTCGGGGTCTCGGCGATACCGCCGAGACAGGCGACATATTCGTAACCGTGTTCGAGGAGGTGGCGGGTGGCGAGCTGGGCGCCGCCGATGTCGTCCGTGACGACCGCGACATCGTCGATGGCCTCGGGGCGCTCGTGCAGCAGCACCACGCGGGCGTCCCAGGCCTCGATCTCCGCGGCAGCGTTGTCGTTCAGCGCGTGGCTGACCAGGATCAGACCGGAGACCCGCATACCGAGGAAGGCGCGCAGATAGTGCACCTCGCGCTCGGCGATGTAGTCGGAGTTGCCGACGAGCACCATTTTTCCGCGCTCGGCGGCGGCCTGCTCGACGGCGTGGGCCATCTCCCCGAAGAAGGGCTGGCGGGCGTCGGGCACGATCAGCCCTATGAGCTCGGTCCGCCGCGAGGCCATGGCCTGGGCGACCCGGTCGGGCCGGTACCCCAGTTCCTTGATCGCGGCGAGAACGCGCTCGCGCGTGGCCGGGGCAACCGGCCTCGGTCCGTTGTTGATGACATAGCTGACAACGGCGGTGGACGTACCCGCCAGTCGCGCTACATCGTCCCTCGTCACCTTGGCCACGCGCGGAGTCTACGCGGATGGACCCGCCGGTGGGCAGGGCGTACGGCGGCCGACCGCGCCCCCGTAGCCGCCCGGCACGCCCTCGGGGGCGCCTACTGCGCCTCCGCCGCCGCCTCGACCGCCTCGACGGCGTCGAGGTGCGCCGTCTCGTCCGCATCCTCCGGCTTTGGCTGGGCCGTCCTGGCCTTCGCCTCGTCCGTGGCGCGGTCCATCTTCTCGGGTGTAACGAATCGATAACCGACGTTCCGGACGGTTCCGATCAGCGACTCGTGCTCGGGTCCGAGCTTCGCGCGCAGCCGCCGTACGTGGACGTCGACCGTCCGCGTACCGCCGAAGTAGTCGTAGCCCCAGACCTCCTGAAGCAGCTGGGCGCGCGTGAAGACACGGCCCGGGTGCTGCGCGAGGTACTTGAGGAGCTCGAACTCCTTGAAGGTCAGGTCCAGGACCCGGCCCTTGAGCTTGGCGCTGTACGTCGCCTCGTCGACCGAGAGGTCGCCGTTGCGGATCTCCATGGGGGAGTCGTCGTTGACGATCTGCTGCCGGCCCATGGCCAGCCGCAGCCGCGCCTCGACCTCCGCCGGACCGGCGGTGTCCAGGAGCACGTCGTCGATGCCCCAGTCGGCGGTGACGGCCGCGAGGCCGCCCTCCGTCACGACGAGGATCAGCGGACAGCCGGGGCCCGTCGAGCGCAGCAACTGGCACAGGCTGCGCACCTGCGGGAGATCACGTCGGCCGTCGATCAGGATGACGTCGGCACCGGGGGTGTCGACGAGAGCGGGGCCTTCCGCCGGAGCCACTCGCACGTTGTGCAGGAGCAGGCCGAGAGCGGGAAGCACCTCCGTCGACGGCTGAAGGGCATTGGTCAGGAGCAGCAGAGAACTCATCGCGTCCCCCCTGCCTGGGTCGTTTTACGGTCATGCAAGGTTCGCTCGCCCATAACGTCTGGTTCCTCCTCGGTCCCTGCCTGGGGGTACCTCCCACGCCCTTAAGGCAGTGGGGGAGTTTGCGGCACTGCTTCCTACGGTGCGGCTCCCGCGCCCCTGGGAGTCGCCGGGCGGCCCACTGGGAGTCGCCCTGCGTTCTATGCGTCCGTGGGCTTCGTACACCTGCGGTTTCCCGCTTCGTATACAACGCTTCAGAATGCACAAAAGGACCCGGGGGCTACGCTGCCCGAGTCCTCTGCCCAGCAGAATAGCCCACATGAGCTCAGGTCCGGCAGGTCAAGCGACGGGATCTTCCGATCGTCCACCCCTTGAGATACCTCCACGCACCCCTTTGCGGAGGTTTCTGCACACCGTCGACGGGGTGACGATCGATGCGGCGTACGACCCGGGAACGCGGCCTCCCGGTGACTTGGCCACTGGCCTGAATGACGTGGCGATCGTCGTCGCGCACGGTTTCACGGGCTATCTGGACCGCCCGCACGTACGCCGCGCGGCGACCGTCCTCGCCCGGCACGCGGCGGTGGTCACCTTCTCCTTCCGTGGTCACGGCGCCTCCGGCGGCAACTCCACGGTCGGCGACCGCGAGGTCCACGATCTGGCCGCCGCCGTGGCCTGGGCCCGCGAACTCGGGCACGCGCGCGTGGCCACCGTCGGCTTCTCGATGGGCGGCTCGGTGGTGCTGCGCCACGCGGGGCTCCACCGGGGCGCGGACCGGGGCGCGGACCAGGGCTCAGGACGGGGCACGGGCCGGAGCTCGGGACGGGGCTCGGAGGTGGAGCACGAGGGGCGCACGGAGGCGCGTACGGACGCCGCGGTTTCGGTGAGCGCACCCGCCCGTTGGTACTACCGGGGTACGGCCCCTATGCGGCGCCTGCACTGGCTGGTAACCCGCCCGGTGGGCCGCGCGATCGGCCGTTACGCCCTGCGCACCCGGATCCACCACCGCGACTGGGACCCGGTACCGGCCTCCCCGGTCGAGTCGGTCCCGTTCATCGCGCCCACCCCGCTCCTGATCGTCCACGGCGACCAGGACGGCTACTTCCCGGTCGACCACCCCAAGATGCTCGCCGCCGCCTCCGGTGACCATGCCGAACTGTGGATCGAGCACGGCATGGGCCATGCCGAGGACGCGGCGGACGACGAGCTGCTCGGCCGTATCGGGGAATGGGCCGTCGCGGCGGCGGGCTAGCCTGGCCGTGTCCACACAAACCGATGACCGACCAATGACCGAGGAACGAGATGGCAAAGGGCACGGTGCGGTACTGGGCCGCCGCCAAGGCCGCGGCCGGCGTCGCCGAGGAGCCGTACGAGGCGGGCACGCTCGCCGAGGCGCTCGACGCGGCTCGCGCGCGACACCCCGGCGAACTGGTCCGCGTGCTGCGGCGATGCTCGTTCCTCATCGACGGTGACCCCGTGGGCACCCGCGGGCATGAGACGGTACGGCTGGCCGAGGGCGGCACGGTCGAGGTGCTCCCGCCGTTCGCAGGAGGGTGAGCGAGACGATGAGCAACCAGCCGTACGAGGGCCGGTACGAGGGTCAGTACGAGGGGTACAACCCGTATCAACAACCTCAGCCGCAGCAGCCAGAGCAGCAACCTCAGCCGCCGCATCAGCAACAGCCGCAACAGCAGCCCGAGTGGCAGCAGCACACCCAGCAGTGGGAGGGGCAGACCTGGGAGACCCAGGTGCAGCCTCCGATGCCGACGGCGGACACGAGATACCAGCCCCCCCAGGGGCAGCAGCAGGAACAGCAGCAGGGGCAGCAGCAGCGACAGCAGCAGGGATACCAGGCACCGCAGGGGTACCAGGAGCCGCAGGCGTACGCCGGTGGGTACGGCGTCACCGCGCAGCCCCTCCCGCAGGAGATCGCGGCGCAGGGCTGGGAACGGCCCCCGACCTCGCAGCCACCGCGCCGCGAGGCCGCCGCCCCCGCCCCCGTCTCGGCGCCCGCCGCCGCGGTCTCCGCCCCCGCCGAGGCCGCTCCCGAGTACGGTCCCCCGACCGTCACCGGCAACACCCGTGTCACCGACGCCCAGCGCGCCCGCGCCGAGGGCCGGTCGCCGATCATCGAACCCGGCATCCAGCCCGCCGCGCTCACCGCGCTGCTCGGACTGCTGCTCTCCGGTACGGCGGCGATCGGGCAGTACGCCCTCGTCGTCCCGCTCGTGCTGCTGCAGGCCGTCACCGCGGCGGGCTGGTTCCGGCTGAACGGCATGTGGCCGGCCCGGCAGGGCATCGCGCTGGCGTTCCTCGGCGCGGTCACCGCGGACGTGGCGCTGCTCGTGGCCGGCCGGGAGAACGCGCCCGCCGCGATCCTCGGCACCCTCGGCGTGTGGGTCCTGCTCACCCTCGTCCTGCAACTGCGCAGCCACGCCGACCCGGACACCCGGATGCACGGCCTGATGGCGACCGTCGCCTCGGCGGCGCTCGCGATCATCGCGGCCGGGCACCTCGCGGTCGAGCCGGACGCCGTCACGGTCGGCGCCGCCGCGGTCGCCGTCGCGGTCCTCGCCCGCGCGCTGCCGCTGCCCACCGCGGCCTCCGTGGTGGTGGCGCTGCTGGCCGCCGCGGGTGCCGGTATCGCGGTCGGCGGGATGACGGACCTGGGCAGCAAGGGCGCCTTCCTCGGCCTCGGGGCCGGGGTGTGCGCGCTGATCGGCCACCGGGTCGCCAGTTACGACTACCCGTCCCGTTTCGTCCACTTCACCGCGGGCGTGGCCCTTCCGCTGGCCACCGCAGCCCCGGCGGTGTACCTGCTGGGACGCGTGCTCGGCTAGCGGCTCGTACGGTTCGCCCGGTCGTCGTCCCGTACGTCACAAGTGATCTACAACCACTCCGAAGGGCCCCCGTCGTGAGGCCCTTCAGAGTTACGTTCGCCGGGGGACGGCCGTGCGGGTCGCCCCGACCCGGTCTAGGTGGGGGAACACCGAGCATGCGCGCACTGCGAATAATCCTGATCGTCACCGTCATCCTGGGCGGCCTGTTCGTGATCGCGGACCGGGTGGCGGTCGGTTTCGCGGAGAACAAGGCGGCGGACAGGATCAAGAGCACCGAGGGCCTGGCCGACACCCCCGACGTGTCCATCGAGGGCTTCCCCTTCCTCACCCAGGTCGTCGGCGGCGAACTCGACGACATAAAGATCGGCATCAAGGACTACGAAGCGTCGACGGGCAGCGCCACGGGCGGCACGAGCACCATCCGTATCGACGACCTGAACGCCGAGATGCACGGTGTCAGCTTCGACGGCGACTACAGCTCCGCCACCGCCAACAGTGCCTCCGGTTCCGCGAGCGTCTCCTACAGCGAGCTGCTCAAGACCGCCAAGTCGCAGCCGACGCAGGTCGCCGACGGGGTCACCGCCCAGATCGTCGGCCTCTCCGACGGCGGCAACGGCAAGATCAAGGTCGAGGTGGCGGCCACCGTCCTCGGTACCAAGCTGCCCCAGCCGGTCTCCGTGCTCAGCACGGTCACGGTGGTCGGGGGCAACACGGTCAGGGTGCACGCCGACTCGCTGCCCAAGCTGGGCGTCGACCTCGCCGAGAACCGGGTGCGCGCGATCACCGACTTCCAGCAGAGGATCGACGGGCTGCCGGGCGGTATCCAGCTCGACACGGTCCAGGCGGCGACGAACGGTGTGGACATCGCGGTGAAGGGTTCGAACGTCAAGCTGGTCGGGTAGGACGGTCAGCGGCCCGGCCGTCATCGGTCACGGGTTACCGGCCACCGGTCACGGGTTACCGGTCGTCGGTCGCCGGTCGGGAGCCGGTGGGGCGGGGGCTGTCCGAGGAGCGAGACGGGCCCGTCCGCACCGCAGATGGGCGGTCGGCGCGACGACGGACACGGCTGCCCTCGACCCGCGCGGTGACGGCTCCGAGGGCCGGACTGTCCCACATCCCGGACGATCGCATCTCAGTATGCGACACGCCGGTGACATGCCCGCCTGTCCGTCCCTACGATCGGACCCATGAAGCGACAGGCGGATCTCACGAAGCGGCGGGCAGTAGACCTGTGCCGCGTCGCCGCCATGCTCTGTCGCCCCTTCTGAGCGGGGGCATTTGCCCGTCCGCCCTCCCCTGGCCCCTCTTCGCCAGGGTCCCCGTGCGCGCCGCGCAGCCCAGACAGGCCTGGCCGCGCACCCTCTCTCTAACGCACCGCCCCGCCGCAACTGCCCCGGAGGAGAAAAAGCATGAGCCGCAGCGACGTCCTGGTCGACGCCGACTGGGTCCAGGACCACCTGGACGACCCGAGCGTGGCCGTCGTCGAGGTCGACGAGGACACGTCCGCGTACGAGAAGAACCACATCAAGAACGCGATCCGGATCGACTGGACCAAGGACCTTCAGGACCCGGTCCGCCGTGACTTCATCGACCAGGAGGGCTTCGAGAAGCTCCTGTCGGAGAAGGGCATCGCCAACGACACGCTGGTGGTCCTCTACGGCGGCAACAACAACTGGTTCGCGTCCTACGCCTACTGGTACTTCAAGCTGTACGGCCACGAGAACGTCAAGCTCCTCGACGGCGGCCGCAAGAAGTGGGAGCTCGACTCCCGCGACCTGGTCGTCGAGGTGCCCACCCGCGCCAAGACCGACTACAAGGCCAAGGCCCAGAACACCGCGATCCGCGCCTTCCGCGACGATGTCGTGGCGTCCATCGGTTCGCAGAACCTGGTCGACGTCCGCTCGCCCGACGAGTTCAGCGGCAAGCTGCTCGCCCCGGCGCACCTTCCGCAGGAGCAGTCGCAGCGTCCGGGCCACGTCCCGAGCGCCCGCAACATCCCGTGGTCGAAGAACGCCAACGACGACGGCACCTTCAAGTCGGACGACGAGCTCAAGGAGCTCTACGCCGACGAGCAGGTCGACCTGGCCAAGGACACCATCGCGTACTGCCGTATCGGTGAGCGTTCCGCGCTCACCTGGTTCGTGCTGCACGAGCTGCTCGGTGTGGAGAACGTCAAGAACTACGACGGCTCCTGGACCGAGTACGGCTCCCTGGTCGGCGTCCCGATCGAGCTCGGCGCCAACAAGTAACCCTCGAAGTCAAGGCCTGAAGGACGGAAACGAAACATGTGTGGAGCGAAGGCCGGCGGCCCCGACGCCTCGACGATCAAGCCCGGTGAGACCACCATCCAGGGCCAGGTGACCCGCGACGGCGAGCCCGTCACCGGTTACGTGCGCCTGCTGGACTCGACCGGCGAGTTCACGGCGGAGGTCCCCACCTCCGCGACGGGCCAGTTCCGTTTCTACGCGGCCGAGGGCACCTGGACCGTACGCGCCCTGGTCCCCGGCGGCACCGCGGACCGCACGGTCGTCGCCCAGACGGGCGGCCTCGCCGAGGTCGCCATCGCCGTCTGACGGCACCTCTGAGTGGCCGAAGGGCCGCACCCCAGGGTTGGACGCTCGGGGTGCGGCCCTTCGGCGTGCGCAGGCCTACGCTGGACGTATGTACGCACGACGGCGGCACGTCTACTTCGCCATGATGGGGACGTGCATCGGGTTGTTCGTCCTGGCCTGGGGAGTCGTACGGATCTGGTCGATTCCCGTGGCTGTGGGGATGTGTGTGGTGGCGATGGTGATCCCGCCGCTGGCCGCGATGGCGGCCAACCGGCGGGGCCCCGACGACCGCTGGTGGGACGACCCGTCCGGGGACCAGAAGTCCGACGAGTGGTGGGACGAGCTCGACGGCAAGAAGCGCCGCCCGTAGGAGGGCGCGCGCAACACCTTCCGTACGTGCAACACCTTCCGTACGTGCAACACCTTCCGTACGTGCAACACCTTCCGTACGCGCAGCGCCTTCAGTAGACCAGCGCCTGCGTCTCCTCCGCCATCGCCTCCTGGACGAAGACCTGGGCGCCCGCGATGCGTACGCCGTCGATGACGTCCTTCTCGGTGATGTCCCGGCGCGCCGCGCACTGGGTGCAGAGGGTGAGGCGGCCCGCGGCCAGGACCGAGTCGATCAGGTCGGGGAGGGGGGCCGCGTGCGGGAGCTCGAACTCGGCGGCCCGGCCCGGCAGCGCGAACCACGCGGACTCGCCGGTCAGCCAGAGGGAGACCTCGACCCCGCTGGCCACGGCCACCGCCGCGACCGTGAACGCCTGCGAGCAGCGCTCGGGGGCATCGGCCCCCGCCGTCACCTTGATCACGAGCTTCTTCGCCATGGCCGCATGGTAGTCCGGAGGGCACGGGGGAGTCCGAAGGGCGCCGAGGAGTACCTGGGAGTACCTCGCAGGGAGTCCCGGGCCCCACCCGACTAGAGTGGGGCCCGGCTCTAGTACCGCCCGACCCGCTCATCCGAGGAGCACCCCGTGGAGATCTTCTTCGAAACCCTGCTGGTCCTGGTCTGCGTCGGCGTGCTCGCCTTCGCCGGGCTGACCGTGAAGAAGCTGTACCAGGGCCAGCGCTGACCCCCATCGAGGAACTGCCGAGCTCATGATCGAGATTCCGTCCGACCTCCACAAGGACCTGCTCCCCCTCGCCTTCCTGCTCGGTGACTGGGCAGGCGCGGGCGTCCACGACTTCCCCGGCTCCGAGAAGTGCAACTTCGGGCAGGAGGTCACCTTCACCCAGGACGGGCGCGACTTCCTGGAGTACCACTCGCGCACCTGGGTGCTCGACGCCGAGGGGAACAAGGTCCGGCCGCTGGAGACCGAGTCCGGCTTCTGGCGCATCGACGGCAACCGCAAGGTCGAGGTCGTCATGATCCGCGACGACGGCGTCGTCGAGATCTGGTACGGCGACCTGGCCGACAAGAAGCCGCAGATCGACCTGGTCACCGACGCCGTGGCGCGCACGGCCGCGGCCGCTCCGTACAGCGGCGGCAAGCGCCTGTACGGCTATGTGAAGAGCGACCTCATGTGGGTCGGCGAGAAGCAGACCCCCGAGGTCGAGCTGCGCCCCTACATGTCCGGGCACCTGAAGAAGGTCGTCACCCCGGAGGACGTCGAGCGCTGGGCCAAGGCCCTCCCGGACGACATGCCGGACGACGGGATCGCGTTCTTCAAGTAGGACCGCTCAAGAGGACCGCTCAGGAGGACGGCTCAAGAGGGCCCCTTCGGGATCTCTTAAGCAGGGCACAGGGAAAAGCTCACGCTTCTCTGAGTCGGGGCCGGTAACTCTGCGGGTGTGACCGGCCCCACATCCGTTCCTGGCACCGCCAAGGTGCTCGTCGTCCTGGCCGAGCCCGACGTCTGCGAGCTGCTCTCGGCGACCTTCCGCCTGGCCGGCTTCGACGTCACCGCCGTCGGCACCGGCGTCGCCGCCCTGAACACCGCGTACGCCGAACCCCCCGACCTCGTCGTCCTCGGCGTGCGGCTGCCCGATCTCGACGGCGCCCAGGTGGCACGCATCCTGCGCGAGGGAGGCCGGGAGGTCCCCGTCGTCCATCTCCCCAGGCCCTTCAGCCTGGAGAACGTCGTGACGCGCGTAAGAGAGATCCTGGCGGCCTAGACTGGACCGCGTGGTAGGCACCGACTGGAAGAGCGATCTGCGGCAGCGCGGTTACCGGCTGACTCCGCAGCGGCAGCTTGTGCTCGAAGCGGTGGACACGCTGGAGCACGCGACCCCGGACGACATCCTGGTCGAAGTGCGGAAAACGGCCTCCGGGGTGAACATCTCGACGGTCTACCGGACTCTGGAGCTCCTTGAGGAACTCGGCCTGGTCAGCCACGCCCACCTCGGGCACGGGGCGCCGACGTACCACCTCGCCGACCGGCACCATCACATCCACCTGGTCTGCCGTGACTGCACGAACGTCATCGAGGCCGATGTCGAGGTGGCCGCCGAGTTCCGGGCCAAGCTGCGCGACACGTTCGGCTTCGAGACGGACATGAAGCACTTCGCGATCTTCGGCCGCTGCCGTGACTGCGCACTCAAGAGTTCAACTACCAAGTCGTAGGCTCGGCTGTTTCCTTGGGTATCCATGGTGATTCGTGACCCCTGGCTTACGCCCTGCGTCCGGAGCTGGTGTCGTGTGCGAGTGCGGTGCTCGAATGTGTGACCTTTTCGCCGGGGTGTCGTTGATCGGATGACAGCATCATGCGCGGGGGAGGGGGCGGTGGTGAGCCGGAAGTTGTCGCTCGGCGATGGGGAGGCTGCCCGTACCGCCTGTGCCCGGGGCCTGCTGCGTACGGGCGTGGAGGAGAAGTCGGGCGAGGTCCTTTCTGCTGGTGTGTCGGTGGAGCGGGTGGGGTGGGCTGCCGATCTGGTGTCCGGCATGGTCGCCGCCCTGCTGACCGACCACTGGAACACCGTCGACGTGGGTGTGCTGGCCAGTGGTGAGGATGCCGGGGGCCGCAAGCTTCCGTCGAATGCCTGGATGGCCCTGCGCCGCCTGGGCTGGACCGTCGGCCCGGGCGGGGATATCCGTGTCAACGACCGGATCGTGCGGATGGCCCAGGAGACCGCCGGGCGCACGCTGCGCTCGGCGAAGTGGCGCGTCGACCTCACCGCCGCCGTCACCGCGACCTGGCCCGCCGACCCCACGAGGCGCACCGCGCAGGAGTGGGATGCGGTGCGTGAGGCGGTGCCCGGCGGGTGGTCTGTGCCGTCCAGCGTCATCAAGGGCCGGACCCGGCAGATCGCCGCCTTCGCCAACAAGTACGGCCGGATGCCGGTCGACGTCTTCGAGGTCGAGGCCGCGCCCCGCACCGCGCGGATGCTGCTGCTGTCCGCGTGCGACGGGCAGCAGGCCACCCTTGAACGGGCCGACGATCCGGGCCGGGCGTTGCTGCGCGTGCAACTGCCCACCCGTCCCGATCCGAGGTCCCACGGAGACTGGACGTGGGTGGCCTGCCCGATTGCGCTGCCGCCGATGATCCCCGCGAGCGCGGTGCTGCACCTGCCCACCCTGCGCATCCACCAGGGCAGGGTGCGGGCTGATCTCGCCTACACCCACGCCGTTCCGAAGACGCGGCGGAGCGGGCATACGGTCGCGTTGGGGGTGGACTGGGGCCTGAACACCCTGCTGTCCGCAGGGCCTGCCCGGCTCCACGGAGACGGAACCATCACGGCCCTCGCAACCGGTGGCATGTTCCGCGCGGCCGGGGTCCTCGCGAAACAGCACCGGCTGCGCCGCCTGTCCGAGCACCTGCACGCCAAGGCCGACCACTACCACCGGCTCATCAACGGGGCAGAACAACACGCCCTGACCGGCAAGCATGCGGTCCTGGCCGAGGCGATCCGGCACGTCTGCGCGCGCCCAAGACCGTCGTGGACCGTCCCGGCGGGGCCATGGCGATCCGCACGGTGATTGACAGACTCGAAGCGGGCGCGGTCATCACGCCTGCGCCGAGGCCCGGCCGAGACCGGTCGAAGACTGGACCTACCCGGCACCGCACCACACGTCCGACGCCCAGGCGACGCCGGACACCCTCCCCCACCAGACCTCCAGGTCCGGTGGGTAAGCGTCCGGAGGGACACGCTCACATGGACCGGACCCGGCTGCCCCGCGCAGCCCCCCGGCACCAGGACGTGACGACGATCAGCACACCCGCCGCCGGTCGGCACCGGCCACGAGGAGCAGCACGGGGCGCAGGCTTCCACCTGCACGCCCACGTCAGCCTTCCACGGTGGGTAGAACCCATGCCAGACATCACATCTGACTTGGTTTCGCTCAGCTAATCAGAGACGCTAGGCATATGAAGAGCCCTTTGCTGTCCCTGCCCGGCGCCGTCCCCGCCGAGGGCGTGGACGAACAGGTCGCCGCGCACTACGGCGAACTGTTCCGTGAGCAGCGTGCCCTCGCCGACGGCACCGGTTTCGTGGACCTCTCGCACCGCGGAGTCGTCACCGTCACCGGCGATGACCGGCTGAGCTGGCTGCACCTGCTGCTCACCCAGCACGTCACGGACCTCCCGGTCGGCCGTGCCACCGAGGCGCTGATCCTCTCCGCGCACGGCCACATCGAACACGCGCTGTACCTCGTCGACGACGGCACCACGACCTGGGCCCATGTGGAGCCCGGCACCCAGGACGCGCTGCTCGCGTACCTGGAGTCCATGAAGTTCTTCTATCGCGTCGAAACCGCCGACCGCACGGGCGACTTCGCCGTCGTGCACCTCCCGGCGGGTTCGATCGCCGAGGTCCCGGAGGGCGTGGTCGTACGCGAGACGCCGTACGGGCGCGATCTCTTCCTGCCGCGTACGGAGCTGGAGTCGTACGCGCAGAAGGCCGGTCCGCCGGCCGGGCTGCTCGCCTACGAGGCGCTGCGCGTCGAGCACCACCGTCCGCGGCTCGGTTTCGAGACCGACCACCGCACCATCCCGCACGAGCTGGGCTGGATCGGCAGCGCGGTGCATCTGCAGAAGGGCTGCTACCGCGGCCAGGAGACCGTCGCCCGTGTGCAGAACCTGGGCAAGCCCCCGCGGCGGCTGGTCTTTCTGCACCTGGACGGCAGCGAGGTCCATCTGCCGCCGCACGGCGCCGAGCTGCGGCTCGCGGACGACGGGCCCGACGGCCGGAAGATCGGCTTCGTCACCACCGCCGTACGCCACCACGAGCTCGGCCCGATCGCGCTCGGCCTGGTGAAGCGGAACGTGCCGCTGGACGCGCGGCTGGTCGCGGACGAGACGGCGGCGGCGCAGGAAGTCGTCGTCGAGCCGTAGCCGCTCCGGCCGGCGGGGCGCCTGGCCGGCGGGTCGCCTGTGGAGGGGGCGCCTGTGGGGCGGGCGCCTGTGGGTCGGGCGTCTGGGCGTGGAGTCTCTTTGGGTGGAGCCTCTGTGCGTGGGTCACATCTCCACAAGCACGGTGAACGGGCCGTCGTTCGTCAGTGAGACACGCATCTGCGCGCCGAACCGGCCCGTCGCCACCGTCGCGCCCAGCGCGCGGAGCTGGGCGACGACCTCGTCGACGAGGGGTTCGGCGACATCGCCGGGGGCGGCCGCGTTCCAGGTGGGGCGGCGGCCCTTGCGGGCGTCTCCGTACAGGGTGAACTGGCTGATGACGAGCAGCGGCGCGTCGATGTCCGAGCAGGACCTCTCGTCGGACAGCATGCGGATCGACCAGAGTTTGCGGGCCAGTTGGGCCGCCTTCTCCTTGGTGTCCTCATGTGTGACGCCGACCAGGACGCACAGCCCCTCGCCGTCGATCGCCCCGACCGTCTCCGGACCGTGTTCCCCGGCCACGACGACGCTCGCGCCGTCCACCCTCTGCACCACCGCACGCATGGGGACCATCATGCCGTGCCGGGAGCCGGCCTCTTCAAGCAGCCCTTTGGAGGGTTTCTTTTTGATCATTAACCCCCCCATCTGGGGCCGATCGTGGGCACTCGGTCACATAGCGGCCACTTGGGGTGGCACGATGCCTGTGTTGCGGTGCAACCGTGGGGTGGACCGCGCCGGTCGAGGGGACGGTAGAGGCACATGAGCACACCGAGTATCGGGCAGCCGCCCGGGGTTGTGTCATTGACCCGTACGAGTCCGCGGACGGGAGGCGGTCGAACGACAGTTCATCGCCCTCCTGTGCAGCGCACCGAGAGCCCGCTGCCGCCCGACCCGCCCGCGCACGACCTGACCCTGCTGCGGCTGCCCGAACTGCGGACCCTGCGGCGCGACGCGCAGCGGGACGAGGCCGACCTCAGCTATGTGCGGCGGCTGCTGCAGGGGCGTATCGACATCCTGCGGGCGGAGCTGGCGCGCCGCGGCGGACTGCGGTCACCTTCTTCGGCTCCCGGAGCGGTCCAGGGATCAGGAGTGGTCTCGGGTCTGGGTTCGAGTCCCGGGCTGGCCGACGGTTCGGCGTCGGGGCGGGCGACGGGTCGGGCGCCGGGCGCCGGGTACGGCATGCCGTCGGTCGTGGACCGGCTTGCGGAGATCCTGACGGACGCGCCCGCCCGGCACCGTTCGTCGGCCCGCCATGTGACGGTGGGCACGCCGCACGGCGAGGAGTACCGGCGGCTGGCCGCGGACATGCTCGCCGAGGTGGAGCTGTCCGACCTGGAAGCCCGTACGGACGAGGAACTGCGCGCGGGGATGGGGCGGCTGGTGCGCTACGAGCAGCAGGTATCCCGGAGGCGTCAGCTGCTGCAGCGCACGGCCGACGATTGCAGTGCCGAGATCGCCCGCAGGTACCGTGAAGGCGAAGCACAAGTAGACGACCTGCTCATGTGACGCGGTGGCCCCCGGCGATCCCGGAGGCGCGTGCGGTGGTCGCGGCGGCGCCGGCGGCCCGGGACATCCGGGACCGGGCCCCCGACCCCGTACGGTTCCGCGGCCGCGGCGGCCGCTCCGGGAACGGCCCGGGTACGCGGTCACGGGGCTCGGCCGGACCATGCCATCCGGGAACCTCCGCCGGGGACCTCCCCCGGGGGGCTTCCCCTGTGGCGTCGCGGTCCGATCACCCGGGCGGGTCCCCCGTACCGGAAGGCCACCGCCGATGTCCGCCGCCCCCGCCGCTCCCGCCGTCTCCTCCTCCCTCTCCATACCTCCTGTTCTCGCCGAGGTCGTCCGTTCGGGATTCGTCGAGGGGCGCCATCGGGGCAGCCTGGTGCTGCTGGCCGCGGACGGGTCGGTCGAACTGGCCCTGGGGGAGGTGACCGTGCCGGTCTTTCCGCGCTCGTCGAACAAGCCGATGCAGGCGGCGGGGGTGCTGCGGGCGGGCCTCGACCTGGCCGGTGAGCGGCTGGCCCTCGCCGCCGCCAGCCACTCCGGGGAGACCTTCCACCGCGATCTCGTCCAGAAGATGCTGGCCGAGCACGGGCTGAACGCCGCGCAGCTGCAGTGCCCGCCGGATCTGCCGCTGGACCCGGCCGAGGCCGAGCGGTACCTCGCCGCGGGTGCGGTGCGGGACCGGGTCACCATGAACTGCTCCGGCAAGCACACGGCGATGCTCGCGGTGTGCGCGCTGCGGGGCTGGCCGCTGGACTCCTACCTCGACCCCGGGCACCCGCTCCAGCGGCTCATCCACACCGTGGTCGAGGAGGCGGCGGGGGAGCCGGTGGCCGCGGTCGGTACGGACGGCTGCGGGGCGCCGCTGATGGCGATCACCCTCACGGGGCTCGCCCGTGCCTTCCGCTCCTTCGTCCTCGCGGCTCCCGGCACCGCCGAACGCCGCGTCGCCGATGCCATGCGGGCCCACCCCGAGTACGTCGCCGGCACCCGCCGGCCCGACACCTGGCTGATGCGCGAGGTCCCGGGCGCCCTCTCCAAGATGGGCGCGGAGGCCGTCCAGGCGGTCGCCCTCCCCGACGGCCGGGCCCTCGCCTTCAAGATCGACGACGGCGCCGGCCGGGCGCTGGGCCCCGTACTGGCCCGCGCCCTGTCCCTCCTGGGCGTGGAGGCCCCGGTGATCGCAAGGATCGGCCGGTCCCCGCTGACGGGTGGGGGGCGTGAGGTGGGCGAGATCAGGGCGACATTCTGAACGAAACCAGCGCCCACGCGCGGGATCCGGGGCGCAGCCCCGGCCTCGGGCGGAGCCCCCAGGCAGGGAGGGGACGGGCAGGGGCGGCGGGGGCGAAAACCACGCGACACTCCCGGCCGCGTACATCTACCGTGCCTTCATGAGCCGCCGCGAAGACATCGACGTACGGACGATCACGGAAACCGAGATCCCGAGCTGGATCCGTGCGCTGAACACGGGCTTCCTGCGACCCCCGACCGCAACGGAGCGGGAGATCGCCGACCGGGGCTCGTACATCGTGCCGGAGCGCACCCTGGGTGCCTTCGACGACGGCCTCCCCCACTCTCGACTTCGCTCGAGCGGGGGGACCCCCATCGTCGCCACCTTCAGATCGTTCCCGCAACAGCTCACCGCCGTCGGTGGCACCTCCGTCCCCGCCGACGCGATCACCAATGTCTCCGTCACCGCCACCCACCGCCGTCGCGGACTTCTCACCCGCATGATGGCCACCGACCTCACGGCCGCGAGGGAACGCGGAGACGTGGTCGCCACGCTCATCGCCGCCGAGTACCCGATCTACGGGCGGTACGGGTTCGGGCCGGCCACCACCGCCGCCGAGTGGATCATCGACGTGCCCAGGGCGGGCCTCGACCCCCGCTGGTCGGGACCGGCCGACGGCGCCCGTATCGACCTCGTCGACGGCGAGGACGTACGGAAGATCGGTCCCGAGCTGCACGAGCGCCTCAGGCGCGTCCAGCCCGGCGCGGTCAGCCGCAACGACGAGCGCTGGTGGCAGATCCACACCGGTGTGCTCAAGCTGGACCGAGCGCCGTGGACGGAACCCTTCTTCGCCGTGTACCGCTCCGCGGCCGGCGAGGTCGAGGGCCTGGTCTCGTACGAGTCGGACGACAACTGGGGCGACGTCAAGCAACCGCTGAACACGGCGGACGTGAACTGGCTGATCGCGGTGACCCCGGCCGCCGAGCGCGCCCTGTGGCAGTACCTCTGCTCGATCGACTGGATCGCCAAGGTCAAGACGGGCTGGCGCGCCCCCGACGACCTGCTGCCGCACTTCCTCCCCGACCCGCGCGCGGCCCGCATCACCACGCAGGGCGACTGGCTGTGGGTGCGGATCCTGGATGTCGTACGGGCTCTGGAGGCGCGTACGTACGCGGGGTCGGGGACCCTGGTGCTGGACGTCACCGACCGGGACGGACTGTCCGCCGGGCGCTATCTGCTGGACGCCGGGGCGGCCGGGGCGACCTGCGCGCCGACCGCGCGGAGCGCCGATCTCACCCTGGACGTGGCCGAGTTGGCGCCGCTGTGGCTGGGCGACGAGTCGGCGGTGCGGCTCGCCGCGCTGGGGCGGGTGCGGGAAGAACGAGAGGGCGCCGCCTTCGTAGCCGACGCCCTGCTCCGCACGTCCAGGCGACCGTGGTGCCCGGACATCTTCTGATCCCGAGTCGTACTCCAGTAACTCCTTCTCCAGTAACTCCTTTTCGTCGAGGTGCGGTGGGTGATTCCTGTCCGTAGCCCTGCAGTTGTTGTGCGGTGGTGCGAGACCGACCGAGCTCCCGGCTCCCCTCCGGAGGGGAGCCCGGTCAGCCGGACTGGCGGACGGTGGCCGTCCGGTCAGCCGGACTGGGCGAGCAGCATCACGAGGACGACGGCCCCGATGCCGCTGATGGTGGTGTTCTTGGCCTTGAGGCCGATGGACAGCATGACGAAGGCGATGATCCCGAGCGGCCCGTACTTCCACTGGATGAGCTGTTCGAATCCGATGGCGAGGCCGGCGACGACGAGGGCGATGAGCGGCATGACGGTCCCTCCTTGGGGACGGGCCTCAGGAACGGGCCTCTTCAGTGACGACTCCGACGACTCTGGCGACTCTGGCGGCCAACCTCCAGGAAGTGTGACCATGTTGCTCAAGTTGGCAACCAACTCACTCATACTTATCTCCGGCTTGGGTCGACTCATAACCACCTATCCGGTAACTGCCCAAAGATGGCGCGAAGTTGTAGTGTTTGGTCGTGGAACCGGAACACGCCGCCGCCAATGGGCGGAACAGGTCACCACGGCCACAGAGGTCACACCGTGAGGTGGCCGACGAGCTGCGCAGCCGGATCAGGTCCGGCCAGCTGCGGCCGGGACAGCGCATGCCCACGCAGGCCAAGCTGGCCGACGAGTTCGGCGTCGAGCGCGGGGCGGTCCGCCAGGCGTTGCGCATCCTGCAGTCGGAGCAGCTGCTCGTGAACGTGTCCAAAGGGAGTCCGGCGACCGTCGCCGACACCCTGGAACGGGTCCTGACCGGCCCGGAAGCCCCGCCGCAGCCCACCACCGTGGCGCTCGGCGGGCGGATAACGGCCGCCTTCGAGGCCCCTCATGTGGAGATCGACGCGCTGTGCCTGACGTCGATTTCGCTCACCCTTGCCATGGGCGAGCCCCTCCGGCAAATTCACGCGGGCCGAATAAAACCAGCCAGAGTCGACGTCCGTGTGCTGCTCCCCAGCAGCGACATCGATCTCGCCTTCCCGGCATCGGTGGACGCGTCGGCCTCCGGCCGGCTGCAGCGCAACTGGCTGGCCAACCGCAACGCCCAGGGCCAGGTGCTGCGTCACAACCTGCTCGCCCTGCGCGCCACGCACGGCATCGACGTCAACGTCTCCTTCCGCGCGCTGCCCTTCACCCCGCCGGTGAAGCTGTACCTGCTCAACGGGGTCGAGGCGCTCTTCGCCTACTACACCCTGACCAGGCGCGAGGAGGAGGTGGACCACGAGTACCTGGAGATGTACGACGTCCAGGGCACCCAGTCCATGCTGTTCCCCTTCGCACAGGGGACCGGGTTACGGGACACCACCTTCGTGGAGCAGTCCCATCTGTGGTTCAACGCGCTGTGGGAGACCATCAGCTCGGAGCTGCTGCTCAGGAACTGACCGTCTCCCGCCGGCCTGTCGCAGGGCGCCGGCCTGTCACAGGGCGGGGCCCGCGGCCATCAGGGCGAGGACGACCGCGCCGATGGAGCTGCAGGTGGGGCTCTTCGCCTTGATGCCGATGGTGAGGAGCAGCAGACCGACGACGCCTGTCGTGCCGTACTGCCACTGGACGTACTGGTCGAAGCCGACGACGAAGAGGGCGGAGAGAAGGGCGATGGCGGGCATGAGCGGTTCTCCTGCTTCTACTGTGGCGTGGTGGTTCCTCTGGGGTGCTCGCGGATGGGCCCGGGTGAGTTGGCGGGCGGCACTCGGGTGGGGGAGGCAAAACTTCCGCCAACTTGGCCAAGTTGGTTGCCAACTCTGATTAAGTTGTCCCCACTTGGCCACTAGTCATAAACAACTTTCAAACAACTCCCCGTAGATGGATCAGAGTTGTAGCGTTTGGTCGTGACCCAGGAGAGCGTTGCAGTGAACGGCAGCAGAAGGTCGCCCCAGGAGATCGCCGATGTGCTGCGCGATCGGATCCGCGCCGGAGACCTCAAGGCGGGCGACCGCCTGCCGACTCAGGCCGAGTTGGCAGAGGAGTTCGGCGTCGAGCGAGGCACCGTCCGGCAGGCCCTGCGCGCCCTCCAGGACGACGGCCTCCTCAGCAATGTGAGCAAGGGCAGCCCGCCGCGGATCGCGGGGCCGACCCCGACCCGGGGCGAGCCCCAGACGACGATGGTCGGGCTGGCCCCCCGGCTGGCGGAGGCGTTCTCCGCGCCGCACGTCCGGGTCGACGCCGCCTGTCTGACCGCGGAGACGCTGATGCTGGCGCTCGGCGAACCGGTCCGGCTGATCCACGAGGGCCGTATCCGTCCGGAGTCGATCGACGTCCGCATCCTGCTTCCGTCCCGGGACATCAACCTGGCCTTCCCGGTGCCCGTCGACGGCCGCAGCGACGACGACTCCGTCCACGAACGCTGGCTGGCCCAGCGCAACGCCCAGGTCCACGTCCTCCAGCACAACCTGCGCGCCCTGCGTTCCTCGCACGGCATCGAGGTACGCGTGGCGTTCCGGGCACTGCCCTTCACCCCGCCCATGAAGCTGTACCTGCTCAACGGCGTCGAGGCCTTAATGGCCTACTACATGGTCACCCGGCGCGAGGAGGAGGTGGCCAGTGTGACGCTGGACATGTACGACGCCCTCGGCTCGGACTCCCTCCTCTTCTCCTTCGAGAAGCGGGCTGGTCAGCGGGACGCCGCGTTTGTGGAGCAGTCGCAGAAGTGGTTCGACGCCCTCTGGGAAACCATCACCACGGACCTGACACTCTCCTAGTGACTTCTGATACGGCGCAGACTGAACTGGTGGCAGCGGAGACCGAGAACTTGCGAGGAGTGATCGAACGCGCTCGTTTCGTGGTCTTCGACTTCGACGGGCCGATCTGCCGGTTGTTCGCGGGGCACTCCGCGGAGGACGTGGCGAAGGACCTGGTGGAGTGGCTGGAGCGGCAGGGTCTGCGCGGGCTGCTGACCGAGGAGGAGCAGGTCCACCCGGACCCGATGGTCGTCCTCTACGCCGTCCACCGGCGCCATCCGCACAGCGATCTGGTGACCGAGCTGGAGGAACGTCTCACCCAGCAGGAACTCAAGGCGGTGGCGTCCGCCTGGCCCACCGCGTACGCGGATCCGCTGATACGGACCTGGAGCGCCGTCGGCGCGCGGCTGGCCATCGCGACCAACAACTCGGCGCGCACCGCGTCCGGTTACCTCGCAGGCCGTGGTCTTGTCGGCTGCTTCGCCCCCAACATCTACGGCCGTGGCCAGGACCTGCACCAGCTCAAGCCCGACCCGCACTGCCTCAACCGGGCCCTGAGTGCCATGGGTGCGGCCCCCGCCACCGCCCTGATGATCGGTGACGCCCCCTCGGACTACGAGGCGGCCCGACAGGCCGGCGTCCCGTTCCTCGGCTATGCCCGCAACGGCTACAAGGAGAAGCTGCTGCGGGAGGCGGGGGCCGAGAACGTGGTGGGCTCCTTGGAGCCCGTCCTGCGGGAACTTCGGGGACAGGCGCGGGCCTGAAACCTCATCAGAACGGCGGGGCCGGCTGCACGTCAACGACGAGGGGGACCGGGACTCCTCCGGGTCTGTGTTCACGGAGAGCATGGGGGCGCTGGGTTCGACCCCTGCCGGAGCCTGCTCGCGGGGACGTCCTGAGGCGACGGGGAGTCGAGCGGTCCTCCAGCGCCACGAAGCTCTCGCGAGGTACAACTCTTGCTCAAGTACACGCTGATTTCCCAGAGGACTCAGCTGTGCTCACGGGTGGGCACTAGGGTGTGCTCACCCCAGTCGCGGTGCATGAACATCGGCGACAACGCACAGTTATTCAGGAGTGACCCGTGGGCGTTCCGCCGATGCCCGGTCCGCCCGGTCCGCCCGGCCCGCCCGGTCCGCCGGCCCCGGAGAAGGCGGCGGACACGGCGTACCGCGACTTCGTGCGCTACGCCAGGACGCTCGGATCGTTCGGCCGCGGCCACCACAACGTGAACTACATGGTGAGGCCGCTCACGGCGGACGACTCCCGACTGGTGGCGTGCGACGACGGGGCGCCGGTGAGGGTACGGGAACGGATTCCCTCGGCGCTGCCCGTGGTCATCAGGACCTGGCAGGACGAGGCGAAGATCCTCAATGCGATCCGGGGTGCGCTGCCGCACGTTCCGCGCTGCCTGGTCGAGCGCGGTGATGTGACCATCCTCAGCCATGTGGAGGGCGTACCGCTGTCGCGTATCTGCCCCAACGGCAGTCCGGTGGAGTCCAGCCTGATCGTCGCGCTCGCGGATCTCCTCGCGGACATGACACGGGTGCGCCGGCAGCACCTGCCCGCGCTACCGGCCTCCTGGCCGCGCTCCAACCGGGACAGCAGGGCCTTTCTGCGGGCGCTGGCGTCGGCCGCGGACGAGCAGATCCGGCAGCGCAACTGGGCCGACTTCGGCGGGCTGTTCGCGATGCTGGGCATCCCCGAGGACGCCCTGGTGCGGTTCGCGGCGCGGGTGCCGGCGCTCGCCGGCCGCCCCTTCAGCCTGCTCCACACCGACCTGCACCGGGACAACGTGATCGTCTCCTACGACGGCGATCCGCCCCTGATCTGCGTCGACTGGGAGCTGGCGAGCTACGGCGATCCCCTGCACGACCTCGCCACGCACCTGGTGCGGATGCAGTACCCCAGGTACCAGTGGTCCCACGTGATCGAGGTCTGGCACGAGGTCATGGGCCGTCGACGTCCCAAGGCCGTGCAAGGGCTTGAGCGCGATCTGAAGCACTACGTGGACTTCGAGAAGGCCCAATCGGTCTACCCGGACGTGATCCGGGCCGCCATGTCGCTGGGCGACTCCGTCGATCAGCAACGGTTGGACACCGCGACACAGGCCGTGCATCGGGCCCTGCGGGCGGCCGAGGAACCGTTGCGGCTCATGAGCGTGCCGGACGAGGCCGCGATCGAGCGCATTCTCTTCCGGTGGAACGAGTCCCACGGGGGCCGGCGCAACGAGCCCAGGTCCCCCTCGCGGATCGTCTGGGAAAGCGACCGTCGAGTCCCTCCGCATCCCCGGTTTCCCGCGGCGGCCGTGAGCCGGGCGCTGTGCGAGGAGGGCGCCGCCTCCGCCGACCGGGTGTTCAAGGGAACGGCCCATCTCAATACGGCGGTGAGGGTGCCGGGTGTCCCCTTCCCCGTCATGGTCCGGAGGAAGGTCGGGGCGGCGAACACGCGGGAGCGCCGACTCCTCAACGAGCACGCCGTCCTGGGTGCCATCGAGCGGGCAAACGTTTCCGTACGCGCCCCGAGGGTGCTGGCCCTGGGTACCAGCGGCCTGAAGGAACAGTTCGCCGTCCATTCCTACGAAGGGCCGGCGGACGGCTTCCGGCCACCGGACCACCCCACCTACGGGCTCCGCCCGCACGAGGCGGACGATCTCGTGGATCAGCTCGGAGCGCTGACCTCCGTCGACTGTGAAGCGCTGGACGAGGCGAACGGGTTGGATTTCTACCGGGGACTTCGCAACGAACTGGTCCGTATGGTGAACGAACTCCCCAAGGCGACCAGGGACCTGACGGTGGAACTGGGGCTGCCCAACGGCTACCGTCTCGGCGAGATCCTCGACCGCCACAGCCTGGTCCCCCGCAGGCCCGTGTTGCTGCACGGCGATCTCAACCCTTGGAACCTCGTCCGTCGGGAGAGCGGCGGTCTGGTCCTCATCGACTGGGAGATGGCGATCGTCGGCGATCCGCTGTACGACCTGGTCCGCCACATGCACCTCACTCCCACCCGTCCCGAGATCCGCGACCGTCTGTTCTCCCGCTGGGCTCGTCTGCTGCCGGAGGAGTGCACCAAGGGCTGGCGCGAGGACTGGCGCGTGTACCGATGGATAGAAGTCGTTCGCTCGGCCTATGTGGACCTCGACCGTCTCGTGACCGGTGACAGTCTCGACGCCCCCAACGTCCGCCGGGCCGTGGACACCTACGCCATGACCCTGGCCGAGGCCATGGCGGCGCTGGGACTGCCCGGCAAAACGACGGCGAACCCCTATCTCGCCCGTGCGCTGCCGCACGGTGACTACGGAGGCCGAAGGACAGCCGGGGTCCCCGCGGATTTCTGACCTGCCGCCGACGCGTGCCCAGGTGCCCAGGTGCCCAGGTGCCCAGGTGCCCTGGTGCCCAGGTGCCCAGGTGTCAGGAGTACGACCGGACACTGTCCGGGATCGCGGAGCGCCTCACCACCGGGGGTGGGGCGCGTGGCGGCGGAGTGCGAGTACCGCAAGGAGACATCGCGTGGCGCCCGGCCGAGCGACCACGTCTTGAGCCCCTCTCACACCTCCAACACCACCTTCCCCACCAACCCCCGTCCCTCGATCGCCGCATGCGCGTCCCCGGCCCGTTCCAGCGGAAACACCTCACCGATCACCGGCCGCAGCCGTCCCGCCGCGGCCTCGGCGAAGGCCTCGGATGTGAAGCGGTGCAGGTCGGCGGGGCCGAACTGCACGTCACCGATGCCGAAGAGCTTGATCCCCCGGCGGTCGGCCTCCGCCGTGTCGACGGGGGAGAAACCACCCGACGCCGCCCCGTGCGCCGAGAAACGGCCGCCGTCCACCGCCAACGACAGAGCGGCGGCCCCCAGCTCGCCGCCCACCCCGTCCAGGACGACCTCCGCCCCCTCGACCGCCCCGCCGAGCGCCCGGCGGGCGGCGGACACCCAGTCGTCCCGGCGGGCGTCCACCACCTCGTCCGCCCCCAACTTCCGCACCAGAGCGCGCTTGGCGTCTCCCCGGGCGACTCCGACCACCCGCGCCCCGCGCTCGTGGGCCAGTTGGACGAGCACGGTACCCATGCCGCCGGAGGCGCCCAGGACCAGAACGCGGTCGGTGGGGCCCACGGCGGTCAGTTCGAGCAGGCCGGCGGCGGTGAGGCCGTCGTGGACCAGGGCCGCCGCGGTGCGCAGGTCCACGGCGTCGGGTACGACCGTCAGGGCCGACGCCGGTCACGAACGCCTGGGTGCAGAAGATCTCGCGGGCACGGCCGGTCGGCGCGTATGTCGACGCGGTGTGGCCCAGGGTGCGCCCGGAGGAACTGCTCACCCGGCTCCTCACCGACGCCGACGCGCTGGCGGCCGCGGCCGGGGGGATCCTGGACGGCGACGAGCAGAAGGCGATCCTGTGGGCGAAGCCGCCGCGCTCGTACAAGTCGGCGCGGTGGTCGGCCGCCGATCTCGTCCTCCTCGACGAGATCTCCGGGCTGATCGAACACCCGGACGGGTACGGCCATGTGGTCGTCGACGAGGCGCAGGACCTGTCGCCGATGGAATGCCGGGCGATCGCGCGCCGGGCGGTCTTCGGATCGCTGACGGTGCTCGGGGACCTCGCGCAGGGCACGACACCGTGGGCGGCCCGGGAGTGGAGCGAACTGCTCGGGCACCTGGGGAAGCCGGACGCGGCGGTGGTGCCGCTGACGACCGGCTTCCGGGTGCCGGCGGCCGTCGTCGCACTCGCCAACCGGCTGCTGGCACAGCTCGACGTGCGCGTACCCCCGGCCCGGTCACTGCGCCGGGACGGGGAGCTGACGGTCCGCGCGGTTCCCGACGCCCGGGACGTCCTGCCCGCCACCGTCGACGCGGTGCGCGGCGCGCTCGCGCACGAGGGGTCCATCGGCGTCATCGCGGCCGACCCGGATGTCGTACGGGTGCGGGAGGCGCTCGGCGCCGCGGGGATCGAGGCCGCCGGGCCGGACGCACCGGGCGCGCGCGTCACGGTGCTGCCCGCCACCCTCGCCAAAGGGCTTGAGTACGACCATGTGGTGGCCGTCGAACCGGCGGCCGTCGTGGCGGCGGAGGCGCGGGGGCTGCACCGGCTGTACGTGGTGCTGACCCGGGCGGTGTCACGGCTGGACGTGGTGCACGCGCGTCCGCTGCCCTGGTGACCCGACGACTACCGGGGCAGCGGCGCCTGCGTCGGCCGCCAGGGGGGTGGGCAGTGGTTCGGCGGGCGGTGGTTCAGCGCGCGGTGGCCGCGTCCAGGATCGGGATCAACCGCTCTTCCTCGTACGTCAGATGGGCTTCCAGCTCCTCCGTGAGCCGCACCACCTCCGGGAGCACGCGGGCCGGGTCCGGGTGCCGCTCGCCGACGACCCGGCGCAACTCCTCGGTCAGTGCCGCGATCCGTTCGTGCTCGTCGCGCAGCCTGTCCAGGACCGGGGCGAGTTCGGGGTGGCGGTCGGCCAGAGCCGCGAGAAACGCGTCGACGATCGACGACCCGGCGGGCCCGAAGGCGTACGGCCTCGGTGAACCGGTCCACGGCCACCTCCAGGCCCGCGGCAGGCGACAACCTGCCCTGCCCTGTCCTTCGTCGGCGGGCCGACGATCCATGCGCGGTGGCGATGTCACATTCGCGGGCGGGGCGGTGTCTTCATGCCGAACAGGCAGACAGACAAGACATCCAAGGAGGACACCATGGTGCTACGCGTTCCGAAGGCGGAGATCCCCACCGAGCTCGGCGAAGGCATGATCAAGCAGTTCGGGGTCGTACCCGAGCCCGTCGAGGTGACGTGGCACAACCCCAAGGTCGCCGAGTTCTCCCTGGAGCTCGGGGGCAAGGTGGGCGCGTGGGATGCGGCCGACGAGAGCCTCAAGTCGTTCGCGCACATGGCCGTCGCGGCACAGGTCGGCTGTGGCTTCTGCCTCGACGTCGGCTACTTCCAGGCGCAGAACAAGAAGTTGGACCTGGCCAAGGCGAGCCAGGTGCCGCGCTGGCGGGAGTCGGAGGTGTTCACGCCGCTGGAGCGGGACGTGATGGAGTACGCCGAGGCCATGACGAACACGCCGCCGACCGTCACCGACGAGCTGTCCGCGCGGCTGCTCGACCGGCTGGGCCCGGCGGCGCTGGTCGAGCTCACGGCGTTCGTCTCCTTCGCCAACTTCGTGACCAGGAGCAACACGGCGCTCGGGGTCGAGTCGCAGGGCTTCTCCGCGGCGTGCGAGATTCCGCTGGCCGCGCGTTCTGAGAAGTCCCCGGTAGCGTCGACGGCATGACCCAGGACCCGTTCGTCGCCCATCGCAGCCTGCTGTTCACGGTCGCCTACGAGATGCTCGGGTCGGCGGCCGACGCGGAGGACGTACTGCAGGAATCCTGGCTGCGGTGGGCCGACGTCGACCACGCACAGGTGCGCGACCCTCGGTCGTACCTCGTCCGGATCGTCACACGGCAGGCGCTCAACCGGCTGCGGACGTTGTCGCGCAGCCGCGAGGAATACGTCGGCGAGTGGCTCCCCGAACCGCTGCTGACCAGCCCGGATGTCGCCGAGGACGTCGAACTCGCGGAGAGCGTCTCGATCGCGATGCTGACCGTCCTCGAAACGCTCGGGCCGACGGAGCGGGCGGTGTTCGTGCTGCGTGAGGTCTTCGCGATGCCGTACGGCGAGATCGCCGAGGCGACGGGCAAGTCCGCGGCCGCGGTGCGGCAGATCGGGCGACGGGCACGCGAGCATGTGGCGGCTCGGCGGCCGCGGGTGCCGGTGAGCCCGTCGGAGCAGCGGGCCGTGGTGGAGCGGTTCCTGCTCGCGTTGCGAACCGGGCAGTTGCAGGAGCTGATGGAGGTCATGGCGCCGGACGTGGTCCTGATCGCCGATGGCGGCGGGATCGTGACCGCCGCTCGGGCTCCGATCCACGGTGCCGAAGTGGTGGGGAAGCTGCTCGCGCGCGCGAACCGGGTGGTGACCGCGTTCGAGACGACGACCGTATGGCTCAACGGCGCGCCTGCGGGCCGGGTGGAGATCGACGGCGAGCCGGCCGCGGTGAGCCTCGTGGTGGAGGGCGGCCGGGTCACCCGGATCTACGTGGTGCGAAACCCGCAGAAGCTGACGCGGCTCGACGAACAGGCCGAACTCGCCAGGTAGGCCCGTCGGGCTTTGGCAGTTCTGCTGCCCGCGCCGCAAGTCCGTTGGTTCTCAACCGGCTTCCGGTGCGGCCCATGAGAAGTCGTATGCCGCCCAGTTGGCGAGCGGGCGGTAGCCGAGGCGCTGGTAGAGGGCGTTGCTGGTGGGGTTCGCCAAGTCCGCGAACAGGACGACGTCCTTCGCGCCCGCGGCCAGTGCGGCCCGGCTCACCTCCGCCGTCACGGCGCCCGCGTAGCCGCGACCGCGTAGGTGGGCCGGGGTGTAGACGATGTCCACCTGGACCTGGCCGCCGATCATCGGGTTCATGCCCGCGATGGAGACGGGGGTGCCGTCCGGGGTCTCCCAGAGCGTGTAGCGCTTGTCCGCGAAGCGCGTGTCGGCCCAGGAGTCGGCGTCCATGGAGACGTCTTCTCCGACGGCCTTGGCGAACTCGCCGCACCAGAACATGACTTGGTCGAGGTCCTGCTCGCCCAGGAGGCGGCCCCGGCCGGCCGGGTGCGGCTCCGGTGGGGTGAGCGTGCCGAGGCGGTACAGACAGAGCCGCGTGTCGCGGAGTTTCGGCGTCGCGCCGGTGTGCCGCTGCCAGGCCTCGGCGAAAGCGGTGGCGGTGCCGTGGTCCGCGCCGACGGAGGGAAGGGAGTGCCCGAGGGCGGCCAGACGGGCGGCGAGGCTGTCGGCCTGCTCGGGCGTGAGCGGGGTGAGGCCCAGACCGCGGGGCGGGAGACGGTAGAAGGCGGCGCGGACCTCGCCCGCTTGCTCCAGCAGGCCGAAGACGGGGGTTTCGAAGCCGAACGCGTCCGCCCCACGTGCTCGCAGTCTCGCGGTCCATGTGAGCGGCATGACGTGCAGGCCGGGCCGCGAGCGCAGGAAGTCTCCGGCCCGGGCGAGAAAGTCGTCGACGTCTTCGGTGAGGTGCCAGTCATCCGGTCGCATGCTTCATGATTTCCCATGCCGCAGGTGCGCCCCGTACTTTCCCGCCAGGGCGAGGCAGCAGGGCTTTCTCACGGTTGTTCGGGCTTCCGTACGGTTGTTCGGGCTTCCTTACGGTTAATCGGGCTTCCGCGCCAGGAAGGTGGCGATCGCCCTCTTCGCTCCTTCGCCGCGCTCCTGCGACAGGCGTGCGGTGACGACGAGTCCGGCTTGGCCCAGCTGCGCGACGATCCGATCCGCCGGGAGCAGGTGGGACTCGAAGGACACCGGATGGCCGCCGTACGCCTGCGTCGGACGTAGATGCACGTCGTCTCCCACGTGGCCGGCCATCATCAGATGGCCGCCGGGTGCGAGCGTGCGATGGAATTCGGCGAACACGCGGGGCAACGACTCCGGCGGTGTGTGGTGGGTGGAGTAGTAGGCCAGGATGCCGCCGAGATCGTTGTCCTGAATCGGCAGCGAGGTCATCGAGCCCACCGCGAAGCTCAGACTCGGATAGGCCTGTCGGGCCAGCTCGATCATCTTCGGGGACAGATCAACGCCGAACGCGGGCACCCCCAGGTCTGCCAGATGTGCCGTGACCTTGCCGGGCCCGCATCCAAGGTCTGCGACCGGCCCGCGACCGGCCACCCGCACGTCCTCGGCGAAAGCGATCAGCATCGCGCGTGACAACGGGTCCAGCTCCGCGGGGGACTTGACGAGTTCCGCATAGTCGGCGGCGACGGTGTCGTACGACTCCTGGATCGCGGCAAGGTAGGAGAGCTCAGTCACGTGGGCGACGGTAGAGGACGACACTGACAGCCGGGCCGCCGACAGCCGGACGGTCGACCTCAACTCCTGACGGCCTCCGCGATCCGCAGGGCGGCCTGGGCGGGCGTGAGGTGCGTGGTGTCGACGACCTCGGCCTCGCGGTGCAGCCATGTGCGGGCCGCCTCGGCGTAGGGCTCAAGGTATTGGAGACGGAATGGGGAGGGGCCGAGAAGAGTGTCCCCCTCGATGCGCCCGCGCAGGGTGTCCTGGTCGGCGTGGAGGACGAAGTGCCGTACCGGAATGGCGTGTTGGGCGAGGCCCGTGCTGATCTCGCGCCAGTACTCCTCGACCAGGACCGTCATGGGCATCACCAGAGTGCCGCCGGTGTAGTCGAGTACGCGGCGGGCGGTCTCGACGACCAGCGGCCGCCACGGCGGCCAGTGCTGGAAGTTGTCTGTCACGGGCAGCCCCGGAGTGATGTCCATGAGTGTCTCGCCGACCTTCTCGGCGTCGAACACCCGTGAATCCGGGATCAGCTGCTGCACGAGTGGACCGGTCGTCGTCTTGCCCGCGCCGTGGGTACCGTTGAGCCATACGATCATGGGGCCTGACGCTAGCGCTGTGCGGGCCGCGGGAACGGGCACAGCAGAAATCCGGTACGGCTTCGGCGTTTCTCAGGTGTCCTGTCTCAGCCAATCTGATACTCATGCGCCTTGCGCTGCCTTGCGCTGCCTCGCGGTCGGCGATGAACTCGTCGAGAAGTCCGAATGGGACGGGCGGTGGACTGCAACGTGGAAGACAGCCCGGCCGGTGTGTCGTCCGCCCGGTCCGCGCGGTGGGCGTATCGAGGTCACGGCCCACGTAACCTCTTCCTGTGCCTGCACCCCGCCTGCATCGCGTCGCCGTCCTTGTGCTCGAGGGTGCGAAGCCGCTCGATGTCGGAATTCCCGCGCAGGTCTTCACGACCCGCGCGAGCATGCCGTACGAGGTGCGGGTGTGCGGGGCGACACCCGGTCTCGTGACCGGCGGCGACGGCCTCGCGTACCACGTCGCCCACGGCCTCGACGCGCTTGCGTGGGCCGACATCGTCTTCGTCCCCGGCTACCGGTTCCCGGACCGCGACGACCCGCCGCAGGCCGTCGTCGACGCACTGATCGCCGCCCACGACCGGGGCGCGCGGCTCGCCGCCATCTCGACGGGCGCCTTCGCGCTCGCCGCCACGGGCCTGCTCGACGGCAAGCGCGCCACGACGCACTGGCACTACACGCGGGCACTCGTGGCCAGGCACCCGCTCGTCCAGGTCGACGAGAACGTGCTGTTCGTCGACGAGGGCAGCGTGCTCACCTCGGCCGGCGCCGCCTCCGGCATCGACCTGTGCCTGCACATCCTGCGCGGCGACCTCGGAGTGGCCGCGTCCAACCACGCGGCCCGGCGTCTGGTTGCGGCCCCCTACCGCAGCGGCGGCCAGGCCCAGTACGTGCCGCGCAGCGTCCCCGAGCCGCTCGGCGAGCGGTTCGCCGCCACCCGAGAGTGGGCGCTGCACCGGCTCGGCGAGCCCCTCACCCTCGACATACTGGCGCGGCAGGCGGGGGTCTCGCCGCGCACGTTCTCCCGGCGCTTCGTCGAGGAGACCGGCTACACGCCGATGCAGTGGGTGATGCGCGCCCGCATCGACCTGGCCCGCGAACTGCTCGAGCGCTCGCAGCGCAGCGTCGAACAGATCGCCGCCGACATCGGGCTCGGCACCGGCGCGAACCTGCGCCTGCACTTCCAGCGCATCCTCGGCACCACACCGAGCGAGTACCGGCGCACCTTCACCCGGGGCGAGTAACCCGCCCGGCACCGCATGGCGGGATCCTTTCGAACCGTGGCGATCTCGCCACTTTCCGCGGCGTGCACCGCGGGCGAGCCTGGTGGTGAAAGGAAGGGACATCACTCATGACTCGTATCGCCATCAACGGATTCGGCCGCATCGGCCGCAATGTGCTGCGCGCACTGCTGGAGCGCGACAGCGCCCTCGAGATCGTCGCCGTCAACGACCTGACGGAGCCCACCACTCTCGCCCGGCTGCTCGCCTACGACAGCACGGCCGGCCGGCTCGGGCGCCCGGTGACCGTCGACGGGGACGCCCTCGTCGTCGACGGCCGTCGGATCACGGTGCTGGCCGAGCGTGAACCGGCGCAGCTGCCGTGGGCCGAACTCGGCGTCGACATCGTCCTGGAAGCCACCGGCCGCTTCACCTCGGCCAAGGCCGCCCGCGCCCACCTCGACGCGGGCACGCGCAGGGTACTCGTCAGCGCGCCGTCGGACGGCGCCGACGTCACGCTCGCGTTCGGGGTCAACAACGACGCCTACGACCCGGCCGTGCACACGATCGTCTCGAACGCCTCCTGCACCACCAACGCGCTCGCGCCGCTGGCCGCGGTCCTCGACGAACTCGCCGGTATCGAGCACGGGTTCATGACGACGGTGCACGCCTACACGCAGGAGCAGAACCTGCAGGACGGTCCGCACCGCGACGCCCGTCGCGCCCGAGCAGCCGGCGTCAACATCGTGCCGACCACGACCGGCGCCGCCAAGGCGATCGGCCTGGTGCTGCCGAACCTCGACGGCAAGCTGTCGGGCGACTCGATCCGCGTACCGGTGCCGGTGGGCTCGATCGTCGAACTCAACACGACCGTCGCCCGCGACGTGACGCGCGACGACGTGCTGGCGGCGTACCGCGCCGCAGCGGAGGGGCCGCTCGCCGGCATCCTCGAGTACTCGGAGGACCCGCTCGTGTCGTCCGACATCACGGGCAACCCCGCCTCGGCGATCTTCGACTCGGCCCTCACCCGCGTCGACGGCCGCCACGTCAAGGTGGCCGCGTGGTACGACAACGAGTGGGGCTTCTCGAACCGCGTGATCGACACGCTCGAGCTCCTCGCCACCCGCTGACCGGACGCCGGGGTGGTACCCCGCCTCCGGTGACCGCGCCGGCCGGCACTTCCTTTGGGCGCTCCGGTTGACCAGTCGGGTCAACCAGAGCTGTCCGGTCTCGCTCAAGGTGGGGCAGGGTGAGGGCTTGACCTGCGATACCTCAGGTTCAGCGAGACGACTCGGAGCCGTCTGTCTCGCTTGAGGTGAGGCATTGGCTGCGTGTTCCGCCAAGGTGACGGGTCCGGCATGCAGCCACGGGAATGTGGCGCCGACTAAACCACTTGAGGCGTCCTGCGTCTGCTGGCACGGTTGCCCCTTGTGCCTGCATCAGATGCGCCAGAAGATCGAGATCCTCAAGTCCCTGAAATCGGCGCATTACCGGTGTCCAGTACTGGCCTCGCGTCCGAGCAGCCCCTCTGCTCTGTGGCTTTTCGCCGGTTCCTGGCGGGTCAGTCGATCTCCTTGGCTGGCAGCGCCATGTCGCCTGTCGCCCTGGCCTTCGGCGTCCTGGAGGTCACCAACAGTGCGGCCTGGCTGTCCGCGGTCACCACTGCGGCCTTGGTCCCGATGGTCGCGATGCTCCTCCTCGGCGGTGGTATCGCCGACCGTTACCGACGCGACACCGTGCTGTGTCTCACCAGTCTGGGCGCCGGCGCCTCACACAGGTCGGCGTCGCGTTCCTCCTGCTGGCCCACCAGCATCCGGCGTTCCTGCTGCCGCTCGCTGCCCTCAACGGCATCTTTCAGGGACTGACCAAGCCCGCATTGCGCGGCATCGTGTCGAATCTGGCGGTGGGACGTGGCATCCAGCAGGCCAGTTCCCTGCTGGCGTCTGTCAGGAACGCCACTCGTATCCTTGGTCCGACCGTGGCCGGCCTGTTGACCGCTTCTGTGGGTGGCGGCTGGGCGATCGCAGCGGACGCCGCCTCCTTCCTTCTCGCGGCCGCATTCTTCGCGCGTATGTCGCTGCCTGAACTGCCACGGCGTACCGAGGGCGGCACCACGATGCTTGCCGAACTGCGCGAAGGCTGGGGCTACTTCAGTTCCACTCCGTGGATCTGGACGGTGACACCGGCCTTTGCCGTCTTCAACGCCCTCAACATGGGGGTCTGGCAAATCCTGGGCCCGGTGATCGCGAACGCCACGATCGGCGCTGCGGGCTGGGGACTTGTGCTGAGCGCCCGCGGTGTCGGAGCGCTGCTGGCCATTGTGGTGATGGTGAAGCTGACGGTGCGGCGCCAGATGGTGCCCGCGCTGTCCTCGATGACGATGGCCGCCATCCCGCTGATCCTGCTCGGAGCTGGCGCGAACACGTTCTGGCTGGCTGCGGCGGCGTTCGTGGCGGGGGTGGTCTCGGAGTTCTTCACCGTCGTGTGGGAGACCGTCAATAACACCCACGTTCCGGAGCGGCTGCTCTCCCGGGTCGGCGCCCAAGACGAGTTCTGGTCCTTCGTGCCCATTCCCATCGGCCAGTTGTCCACGCCGATCCTCGCCGCGGTGTTCGGGACAGCGACGATCGCCGTCACCGGCGGCGGGGTTGCAGCGGTGGCCACCGTTATCTAGTGCTGCCAAGTGTCTCTACAGGTCAATGCGTTGATGCCGTGTAAGGCACGTTAGTCATGTAGCTACGTACGTGAGTCGGGGAGACGTTTGTTGGTGGGTACAGGAGGTGGCTTGGTGTTCTGAGGGTGATGTCGCTTGTTTTGAAGGCAGTTGGGGGCTTGCGGTGGGACGATCGGCGTGTCTCTTCCGTCGGGGGCCCGGATGCAGCTCCACCAGGCCCTCACCGATCTGGAGGAGACTCTGGCGAGCGCCTCTCCGGGTGACGTGGGCGCGGTCCGCTTGGACGAGCAGGGGAAGCTGGTGATCCCGCCGCTGTCGGCCGAGGACATCCCGGCCGAGGCCAAGGCGCTGCGCGACGAGCTCGCCTCGATGTTGCCGTTCGTGCCGATCGTCTCCCTGTTGATCGAGCTGCTCCCCTCCTGATGAACATCTCTCGGGTTCCGCTCAAGGTGAGCAGTTGGAGCAGCTGGGGCCGGGCTCCCCGCGACCACCCCGGTCACCGGCACCTCACGCACCCGGCCCGAGCTCGGTGCGGACTTCCACCCGCTGCTTGAGGCCGGTGTTGAACGCGGCGTACCCGTCTTTTTTGGGTGTTCTGAGGAAGGGCCGGATCAGGGTGACCAGGGCGCCGGAGAATTCCTCGTGGTTGGTCAGGCGGGTGGTGCCGTCGTGGTTGGGGGAAAGGACGAAGGAGTGCTGGCCGTGGAACAGCTGCTTGATGCCGAGCGTGCCGACCCACCGCAGTTCCTGGCCGGGCGTCGCGACGGTGACCGTGGGCCTGAAGGTCATGCCCGGCATGCGCATCGTGAGCCGGCTTCCCACTTGAGCGGTGCCCTCGGCTGCGGAGAAGGTGCTCCACTCTCCGTAGGCGGCGAAGTCGGTGAGGACGTCCCACACCGCTTGCGGGGTGGCGTCGATGTCAATAACGGCGGTGAGGACTGGCTTCATGGTGGTTTCCACTTCTGGCTGGTGCGGGAGGGAGGGGCGGGGGTTCGGCGAGCGGGTGGTCTACCGGTGGCCGGTGGGGCCGGGGACTGGCGTGGAGCGCAGTGCACGGCGGTCAGAGCGTCACGCCCGGCGCGGCCCTGCGGGAGAGGGCGCTGTTGGTGCTGGTGGCCGTGGTCTCCTGCAGGCCGTGGTCGATGAAGTCGATCATCCAGGTGAAACTGTCGTCGATGTCGGTGGCGAACTGGAACCCGCCGTCTGCTTCCAGGGATGCGTATCCGTGCAGGACGGTGCGCAGCATCCGCAGCGCGTGGATCTGCTGGTCGGGGTCGATGTGGTAGCCGTGGAGCATGGCGGCCCAGGAGTCGACCACCCGGTTGAGGGCGTCGATGAGGGGGTCGTCGGGTCCGGTCGGGCGGGCGGCGTTGGCGGCGGCGTATCGGCCGTGGTGGTCCTTGACGAAGGTCCGCATCGCCTGTGCGCCGCGGGCCAGGGCTTCGGTGCCGGACCGGCCCTGGATGGCGTCGCGGATGGCGTCGGCGCACTGGTTCATGGCCAGGATGGCGATCCGGTGGGCGAGGTCGGTCTGGCCGGTGACGTGCTTGTACAGCGAGGGGGTCTTGACCCCGAGCCGTTCGGCGACCAGGCCCATGCCGAGCTGGTAGAACCCGACCTCGTCGACCAGGGCGGCGGCGGCTTCGGTGACCGTTGCGGCGGTGAGTCCGGCCCTAGGCACGGCCGGCCGCCTTGGCCAGGAACGGCAGGGCCAGCGCGAGGACCTGGTCGGGGGTCTGGGCGTGCGGGTAGTGGCCGGCGCCGTCGATCACGGCCAGCTCGCCGAGGCCGGCGGGCAGGTCGGCGATGATCTTCTCCCCTTCGGCGCGGGGGTCTGCCCAGTCGGGGTCCAGGCTGCCTTCGACGATCAGGACCGGGCAGGTGACGTGGGCGAGCTGGGTGCCGGCGTCGGTGGGCTTGGACTTGCACATGTCCTGCAGGGCCTTCATCCGGCCGGGCTCACTCAGCGTGGCCTCAATGCGGGCCAGTTCGCTGTTCCAGTCGGCGGGCTTGGCCGGGTAGGCCACGTCGAGGTACTTCTTCCAGTCCGCCAGGCGTCCCCGGACGATGACCTGCGCCATCCGCGTGTACCCGGTCCGGAAGCGCTTGACCCGGATCAGCCCGCCCAGGTCGACCGGCTGCGCACGGGTGAACGGAGCCAGCTCGATCACTCCGCTGATCACGTCGGGCGCAGTGGCGGCCGCGATGGTCGCGGCGCCGCCGCTGATCGACTGCCCGATGATCACGGCCGGGCCGCCGAGGTGACGCACGACGGCGACCAAGTCTCCGGCGATGTCGGTGCGGCTGTAACCGTCCCAGCCGAGGCTGGACTCACCGCACCCGCGGATGTCGACGTTCGCGACCCGGTAACCGGCGGCCACCAGGCCGGGAACGAGGAAGCGGTAGGAGTGCCGGCTGTCGCCGATACCGTGCGCCAGCACGACCAGGGGACCCTCCCCGGTCACGTCGAAGGCGATGGTGTTCTTGCCGATTCTCAGGTGCTCGGTCATGCCGTCCTCCACCAAAATGGCTAATGCGATTAGCTATAGACTAGTTACGTTAGCCACGAAGGTCAACACCACACCCAGCCGCACTCGATCGGGAGCCGGGCATGGGGGCTCAGGGGAACTCGCGGGATGTCGCACACTCTTCTCCGGCCCCTCTCCCTTTCCGACGGTCAGAGGGTCCCTTTCACGGCAAGAGCGCCCGAGCCGGCCGAAGCCGACCCGGGCGTCCAACCAACACACGTGTTCAGACGCCTACTTGATGGTCCGGTAGGCCCGGTGGATCGTCTGCTTCAGGGTGTTGCCGGCCGCGTCCGTGAGCGTCACGCGCAGAGAGACCGTGCCCGCCTTCGCCGGGTGGCGCAGGTCGAGGCGCTTGCCGTCGACCGCCTTCGCCCGGTGCCAGGTCCGGCCGTCGTCGTACGAGACGGAGAAGGCCAACTTGCGGGCGGTGCGCGCGGTGGCCGCGCCCTCGACCGTGAACGGGACGGAGAAACGCGTACCCGCCTTGGCCGTGCTCTCCGTGGACAGCCGGGGCGTGAAGCGGACCACCGACAGCGGCAGCCGCTGCCCGACACCGGTGACGTGCGCGGAGGTGAAGGTCCACTCGGCGGTGACCTGGGTGCTGACCGAGGACAGCGTGGTGGGGCGGGAGACGTCCGTGGTGAGACGGAACGAGCGCTTGGCAGCGGGGAGTTCGTACGAGACGCCGGTCAGCGGCGTGTCCACGGCGAAGACCCGCGTGCCGCCCGCGTACAGGGTGCTCCTGGCCTTGCTGTAGCGGGAGTCGCCCACATGGCCGGCGCCGTCGGAGAACAGGGGAAGGTAGGCCAGGAGGGTGTCACCGATACGGACCGCGCCGGGACGGTCCTCGCCGTCCGTCAACGGGCCGGTGAGGTGCGGGCCGAAGACGCCGGTGTTGAAGCGCTCGGTGTACTGCTTGCCCGAGCTGTACGAACGGGGCTTCGCCGTCCACTGGCCGGCGTCCCACACCGTCTCGCCGTCGGCGTCCTTGCCGCCCGTCTGCCAGACGGAGTACTGCCACCTCACGCCCGGCAGGACGTAGTCGGTGAAGGTGCCCGGCAGGGATCGCGAGTTCGGGTGGAAGTCGAACCACGAGCCGCCCGGAACTCTCGGCGCGGCGCCGAGCTCCGCCGACTTGCCCTTGGCCGCCGCCCCGACAGGGATCGTGACCTTGGCGAACTGCGCGCGCTTCAGGTTCGCGGTGAAGCCCGACAGGTCGCCGGTACGGTTCCAGGCTGGCCGGTAGCTCGTACTGCCGTGCGTCCAGGTGCCGTTGTACTGCGCGAACGCCTCGCCCGCCGGCAGCCGGGCCCCGAACTGACCGACGCGCAGCCTGCCGAAGCTGCCCACGTCGTACGTGGAGACGCTCCGGTACCCGTCGATGTCGAACCCGTAGTTGAGGGTGGCGTCGGTGTGCTTGGCCCTGCTGTCCGGCACGGTGATCCGGATCGGCTTGGCCTTGCGGGCGTCCATCACGAGGGTGGTGTCACGGGTGAGCGAGAACTTCGGGTTGAGGAGAAGGGCCAGCTCCCCGGATTTTGCGTCGGGGGTCGCGCCCGTGTCGATACGGCCTTCGAGGCTGTAACGCCCCTTGGGCAGCCGTACGGTGAACTCGCCGTCCGTGTCGTCGGAGTAGTCCTGCCAGATCTCGTTGTCCAGGCCCTGCACCCCGGTCTCGGAACGGATGGCGGTCTTGCCCTGCAGGTCGAGGTGCTTGACCGTCAGGTCGTACGACTCGACCTCGCGGTGTACGCCGATGCCGGTCCGTACGGTCGTACCCGCGCCGTCCGTCGCGGTGAGCGCGCCGCCGAAGGAGCCGTCGGCCGTGCCCGCGCCGCTGTCGGCGGTGACCTGGGCGGTCGCGGTGGCGCCCGCCGGGACGGTGAGCTGCTTCGGCGAGACCTCGAACATGCCCTGGGCGGCGGGCTTTCCGTCCTCGCCGTACGCCTCGGTGGCCAGGTCGAGGGTGCGGGGGCGGTCGCCGTCGTTGCGGTACGTGACCGTCCTGGTGACCGGCTGGTCGTCGGTGTGCGGCCACTGTTGGGTGGGGAAGCCGAGGGTGGCGGGGGTGGTGGTGAGCTGCTGGTCGAGGGCGCGGGTGAGGTCCGTACGGCCCGTACCCTGCGCGAACGCCGAGACGCCGGGGGTGGGCTTGGCGGATGCGGTGAGCGCGGCCTTGAGGCGCTCACCGGTCCAGTCGGGGTGACGCTGGGCGAGGATCGCGGCGGCGCCCGCGACATACGGGGTCGCCATCGACGTACCGCTCATCGAAACGTAGCCGTCGGCGGCCGGGTCGCCCAACGTGCCCTCGGCCGCCTTCGCGGCGACGATGTCGACGCCGGGGGCGGTGAGGTCGGGCTTGAGGGAACCGTCCGCTGTCGGGCCGCGGCTGGAGAACTCGGCCATGGCGTCGGTGCGGTCCACCGCGCCGACGGTGAGCGCGGCGGCGGCGCTGCCCGGCGAACCTACGGTCCCGGCGGCGGGGCCCTCGTTGCCTGCGGCGATCACGAAGAGGGCGCCGGAGGAGGCGGACAGCTCGTTCACCGCCTGTTCGAGGGGGTCGTCACCGGGGCTGTCGGGGCCGCCCAGGCTGAGGTTGACCACCTCGGCACCCTGCGCGACGGCCCACTGCGCGCCGGCGATGACCCCGGACTCCTCGCCGTAGCCGTCGTCGTCGAGCACCTTGCCGCTGATCAGCCGGGCGCCCGGCGCGACCCCCTTGTACTTGCCCCCGGAGTGCGCGCCGGACCCCGCGACCGTGGACGCCACATGCGTGCCGTGACCCACCCGGTCGACCGTGTCCGCCGCCTCGGAGAAGTTCTTCGCCGCGTCGATACGGCCCTTCAGGTCCGGGTGCGTGCCGTCAACTCCGGTGTCCAGCACGGCGACCTTGACGCCCGTGCCGTCGTACCCCGCCGCCCAGGCCTCGGGGGCGCCGATCTGCGCGGTGCTCCGGTCGAGGGCCGCCTCGACCTTCCCATCGAGCCAGATCTTCTCGACCCGGTCGGCGGCGGCCGACCTCTCCCGCGCCGTCCCCCCGCTGCCGGTGAGCGTCTCCCACAGGTCGGCGCCCTCGGACTTACGGACCTTCAGCGCGTCCCCGTTGACGCTGGGCAGGTCCCGGCTGACCCGGGCTCCGGCGGCGGACAGCGCGCTCGGCGCGAGGGTGCGGCCCTTGGCGTACGTCACGATCAGCGGGAGGTCGGGGCGGGCCGCGTCGTCGTAACCCCACTTGACCAGCTGCGTCACGTCGAACAGCCGCCGGTCGGCGGTGCCGTTCGCGAGGAGCCGCTCGGCGTCACGCGGGACGACGTAGGTGCGGTCGGCGCTCCGCGCTATTCGGAAGGCGGTGCCTTCCCGACCCTTGCCGGGCCGCACACCGGTGACCTGTCCGGTGGCGTCCAGCGTGACCCGGTCACCGGTGACGAGGGTGACGGTCCTGGCCTTGCCGAGGGCGCCGGCCGTACCTGCCGTACCGCTGTCTAACTGTGCGGCCCCGGATTCCGGGGCACCGAGCAGGGCCGCGGTAAGGGCGGCGGCGACGAGCACGGCGAGAGCGGAAGCCTCACTCGCTCGCCTCTTACGGTGATTCAAGGCATGCCTTTCTCTCCGGACCTTCGGGCATGGCAGAGCGGCCCGGCGGACGGGACAAAGAAACAGAGGGGGAAAGAGGCGCCCCTTCGCAAAGGGGCGCGGGGCGTACGGACTCAGACGAGCCGCTTACGACCCCAGAAGAAGAGGAACGCCACGACACCGGCGGTCAGGGCGAACAGAATCGACGCCCCGAACCACTGCATGGCGTTCATCTGCGACATCGGGAGGTACTGCACCGACCAGCCCACGACATCGGCCTTGTCCAGGCACACCTGCCGTGCCGCGTCGGTCTGCGACCCCGAACAGGTGCCCCAGCCCACCAGATCCCCGCTGCCGGTGACATACGACTGGTCGATTTCGTAGGCGCCGTGGGGGAGCGACGGGAACACGTTCTCGCCCGTGACACCCTTGTTCGTCGTGACCGTGACGACGTTGCCGAGCGACAGCAGGAAGTAGCCCCAGACGAGCTGGAGGACGACGGTGAAACCGAAGGTGACCACCATGGCCGTCAGCGTGCGCCGCAGCACCACACCGATCGCCACCCCGCCGAAGACGGAGAAGAGGGTGAGGGCGACAGGCACCGGGCCCGTCGTGTTGAACGCGGCGCCCGAGGTCCAGTCCATGACCGTGACCTCGGACTTGACGGGGTTCCACCACCAGCCGAACACCGCCGACAACACGCCCGTGCTCACCACGACCACCAGTCCGGCCAGCGCCAGCTTCGTGGCGAGCCAGCGGGTCCGGCTCATGGACTGGGCGGCGACCAGCTTGGCGGTGCCGTTCTCCAGGTCGCCCGCGATGAGCGGGGCGCCGAGGAAGACACCGAGCAGGATGGGTATCGCCTGGAGACCCATGGAGACGAAGGAGAACGCGTCGTTGTACTGCTGGAACTTGCCGCCCGCCTCGTCGAGGCTCTTGCCGGGATAGCCGTAGCCGTCGAGGAAGTCGACCAGCTGGCCGCGCTGGTAGACGATCCAGGCCACGGAGAGCGCGGTGGCGGCGAGGATCGTCCAGAACGCGGCCCGGTGCTGGCGCCAGACCAGCCAGGTCATACCGCTGAGTCGGGGGCGCCGGTTGGCCTCCGTGGTGGTCGCGTTCAAGGTCCCGTCGGTGGTCCCGCTCATGGTCCCGTTCTTGCCGTCGCTCGTGGAGCCGGTCGAGGTGCTGGTCGAGCTGCGGGTGAAGGTGCTCATGCCGCCACCGCCCCGGTGCCGAACCCCTGGCCGTGGACCTGGGCGGTGGGGGTGATCAGCGGTGGTGCGTCGGGTGAGCGGAGATAGGCGAGCAGGAGTTCCTCCATGTTCGGGGCGTTAATGTCCCAGGGGCCGGTGACCGGGCCCTCGGGGCGGATGAGCGCGGTGAACTGCCGTCCGCTGGTCCGGGACTCGACGAGGGTGTGGTGCCCGAGGGCGAGGGCGGGAGGCATGCCGTCCCCCTCCTTGGCGCCCGTGACCAGGGTGTGCACGGACATCAGCTCGTCCACGTCACCGGCGAGGCGCACTCCGCCGCCGGAGACGACGACGAGGTAGTCGCACACGTTCTCCAGTTCGGCCAGGACGTGGGTGGACATCAGCACGGTGGTTCCGCGCTCGGCGGCCTCGGCGAGGAGGGTGCCCATGATCTCGTGGCGCACGACCGGGTCGAGGTCCGACATCGGCTCGTCGAGCATCAGCAGGTCGGGGCGCTTTCCGAAGGCGAGGGCGATGGCGACGCGGGTGCGCTGGCCTCCGGAGAGGGTGCTGATCTTCGCGTCGAAGGGCACGTCGCCCGCGCGGATGATGTCCTCGGCGGCGCGCTGGTCCCAGCCGGGGTTCAGCTCCCGGCCCAGACGCAGGGTCTCCGCCACGGTGAAGCGGCGGAACAGGGGCTTCTCCTGGGCGAGGAACGCTGTGCGCCGACCGGACTCCACCGAGCCCGGAGCCTCACCGAACAGGCTGATCGAGCCGTTCGTCGGCTGCAGGACATGGGCCGCGATGCTCAGCAGCGTGGTCTTGCCCGCCCCGTTGGGTCCCACCAGGCCGCAGATCCGTCCCGCCGGGAGCCGGAAGGAGCAGTCCCGCAACGCCCAGCCCCGCCGGTAGCGCATCCCCAGCCCGTACGCCTCGATCGCCGGTTCCCCCGCGTACATACCTTCACTCACCTGTGCTCCTAGTTGTCGTGGCCCCCGTGGACCCCGTTGTCGTGGACCCCGTTGCCGCCACGTTCCCGGCGGCGTACTGCTTCTCCATCGCCGACGCGACCAGCGCGGCCACGTCCTCCTGCTCCAGACCGGCCCCGGCCGCCTTCGACATCCACGCCACCAGCTCCACGTACAGCGGCGAGTCGGTGCCCGTCTCGGGGCGGCCCAGCGTGCGGCGTACGAAGGTGCCCTGGCCCGGTCGCGGTTCGACCAGGCCCTCGCGCTCCAGCTCGCGGTACGCCTTGAGGGTGGTGTTCGGGTTGACCGTGCTGGTCGCGGCGACCTCCTTGGCGGTGGGCAGCCGGTCACCCGGCACGAGTACGCCCAGCCGGAGGGCCTGCTTGGTCTGCTGCACGATCTGCTGGAAGGCGGGGACCCCGCTCCGCCTGTCGATGCGGTACTCCACGATCACCACCACCATTCCACTACTTGATTAGTGGAATGATGATGGAGGGGTGCGAGGGCGGTTGTCAATGCCGACCGGGGACGAGGAGAAGCGGGTGGGAGGTACGCTGACCGTCTTTTTTTTGGGACATCAGCGGACAGGGAACAAGGCATGTCCAGCAAGAGACGCCTGATGGTGGCCGGTCTGACGATGGCCCTCATGGCCGGGCTCGGCGCATGCGGAAGCGGAAGCGGGCAGAACGACAACCCATGGGAGGACTCCACCGCCAGCGGGGGCAGCAGTGGCCAGCGCGACGAGGGCCACGACGACGACCAGGGCACCGCGCCGGACACCGCATCGGAGGCGGCCACCGTCACCGGACTCCGCGACGCCGTCCGCCACGTCTCCAGGAAGACCACCAAGGTCACGCGCCCGCACACGGTCAGGAAGTGCACGTCCACCACGGGCTCCCGGAAGTGCAAGAACGTCCGCAGCGGCACCGAGACGTACACCCGGGTGATCCGCCAGGAGCGCTGGTGCGTGAGCCTGAACGACGTGGACGGCGACACCTTCAGGGGCGCCGTCTGGTACCGGGTCACCCACGCGACCTACACCGAGGCCGCCGCCACGGACCGGCTCGACCCCATGAAGTTCACGCCGGAGGCCACCGACTGCGTCCAGTGACGTCCCGTTCCCCCAGTTAGTAAGGAGCCCGCGAGGCGGGCAAGGTCATGACTGCGCGGTCCGGAACGCGAAATACCGGCTGAAGGCTTCGTGGCTGTCGGGGGTGAAGCGCCACTCCAACAGGGCCGAGCCGAGCTCCGGCTCGGTCAGCCAGCCATGCCAGGCGACCTCATCGGGATCGGGGACCACGGCGTCCGGCACCACGGCTTCGTGCACGCCGAGCCAGTGAGGGCTCAAGCCGCTGCGGTTGATGAACGTGAACAGCAGGCGCGGCAGCGCACGAATACCCAGCTCTTCGGCCAGCTCCCGCGCGGCGGCCTGTTCATAGGACTCGCCGACATTCGCGGCGCCACCGACCTCGACCTCATAGAGCCCGGGGAAGCGCGATACCTGCTCCGACCGTCGGTGGACGAGGATCCGTCCACGCTCATCACGACACACCGTCACGGCGACCCGGTGCAGCCAACCCTCCCGGATGGCCTGCCGGCGGCTGACCACCACCCCCAGCACACGATCTTGATCGTCGACACGCTCCACCAGTTCATCCACGACGCACACCCTGGCAGAGCCCACCGACAACGCCGCTTCCCGGCGACCCGTGGAGGGCGTCCCGAGAGCACCTGCACCAGGAGGCCGGACGCTGGTGACGACAGTTGTCGTGCAAATACGACACCTATCGTGCTCAGGCTCACAGGAATGGGGGCGTGGCGTAGCGCACTTTTGCAAGCGGGTGCTTGCAATAGTTAGCGGAGGTGCGGCAAGGTGGGGACATGGCATCGCTCAACGTCGGCAATCTCGGTGAGTACCTGCGCGAGCAGCGGCGCAACGCGCAGCTGTCACTGCGCCAGCTCGCCGATGCCGCCGGGGTGTCCAACCCGTATCTGAGCCAGATCGAGCGCGGGCTGCGCAAGCCGAGCGCGGAGGTGTTGCAGCAGGTCGCGAAGGCGCTGCGGATCTCCGCCGAGACGCTGTACGTGCGGGCCGGCATCCTCGACGCCGAGCGAGACCGGGACGAGGTGGAGACGCGTGCGGTCATAGTCGCCGATCCCACGCTGAACGAGCGGCAGAAGCAGGTGCTGCTCCAGATCTACGAGTCCTTCCGCAAGGAGAACGGATTCGAGATCACCCCGGACAGGGCGCAGGACCTGGCACGGGACCTGGTCCAGGGCATGGCCCCGGACATGTCCCAGGGCGTGTCCCAGGGCTTGGCGCCTGATGCGGCGCAGGACATGGCGCAGGACATGGCACAGAGCAAGGCAGAGAACATATCGGACACCCAGCAATCCGCGGACACCGCCGTCCGCGGCCCCCGCACGGCCGACGGCAGCGATGCCGATCCGCAGCAGAACGCCGGCTGAAGAGCGTCACGAGCACCACAAGCACCACCGGTGGCGCCACCGCAGTCGGCCGGTCTCGTCGCGGAACACCAAAACCCTCAGCTGAAAGCAACCCCGGGAGGACCATCACCATGGCCATCACCGACGACATCCGCAAGGCCGCCACGGACCCGACCCCGCTGTACTTCCTGGCCGGCACCGCCGACCTGGCCGTTCAGCAGGCCAAGAAGGTCCCCGGTCTCGTGGAGCAGATCCGCACCGAGGCCCCGGCGCGGATCGAGACCGTGAAGAACATCGACCCGAACGCCGTTCAGGAGAAGGCCGCCACCCGCGCCAAGGAGGCGCAGGAGAGCATCCAGGCCAAGGTGACGGAGTTCATCGGCACCCTCGACACCGACCTGAAGAAGATCGGTGAGTCCGCTCAGGACCTCGCCCTGCGCGGTGTCGGTGTCGCCGCCGAGTACGCCGTGAAGGCCCGGGAGACGTACGAGAAGGTCGCCGAGCACGGCGAGCAGACCGTGAAGACCTGGCGTGGCGAGGCCGCCGAGGAGATCGAGGAACTGGCCGTGGCCGTCGAGCCGGGCTCGGAGTCCGTCGAGGTCAAGGAAGAGGGGAAGCCGGCCTCGGCCGCCGACGAGCCCACCGCGGCCAAGAAGGCCGCGGCGAAGAAGGCCCCGGCCCGCAAGGTCACCCCCAAGAAGACGACGCCGTCCGCGAACTGAACGCGGCCGGTGAAGCAGGCGCGGCCGGTGAAGCAACAGCGGTCGTCGAAGCACCAAGTGAAGTGAGCGACGACGGCGGCGCGGTCAGGTGACTGTGCCGCCAGGGGAAGACGGGCCGGGCACTCTCAGAGTTCCCGGCCCGTTCTCCGGGTACGGTGGCCGTAGAGACGACTCGACTCGGGCGGTGGGCATAGTGCTCTTGACGGCATTCGGCGGCTTCATGTCGCTGATCTTCCTTGCCATGCTGGTGCTCGCCGTGGTGGCACTGGTGATGGCCGCGGTGGCCCGCGACGACGCCTACCGCGCGGCCGACAAGCAGAACAAGATGTTCTGGCTGATCATCCTGGGCATCACGGTGGCCGTGAACCTGCTGGTCCCGGTGATCTTCCTGCAGATCGCGGGGCTGGTCGCCACGATCGTCTTCTTCGTGGACGTACGTCCCGCGCTCCGTCAGGTCTCCGGCGGTGGCCGGGGCCGCCGCGGCGGAAGCAGCAGCGACGGCCCGTACGGGCCGTACAACGGCGGCCGGTAACACCAGTAACACGAGTAATACCGGTAGCGCCGGTAACACTGCTATATCCGGTAACGCCGGTATATCTCGTGTGTCTCGCGTATCTCGGTAGCAGCGGTCAAGACCGTCAGTGCTCCGTTTTAACGGCCGTTACGGCCGTAACGGCAGCTACGGCGTCCGGTCCAGCAGGAGTACCGCCACGTCGTCCGCCAGCTCGCCGCCGTTGAGGTCCCTGACCTCGTTCACCGTCGCCCGCAGCAGCTCCTCGCCCGCCAGGCCCTGTGTAAGCCGGCGGCGGACCAGGTCCACCATGCCGTCCTGGCCCAGCCGTTCCCTGCCCTCGCCGATGTGGCCCTCGATCAGGCCGTCCGTGTAGAGCATCAGACTCCATTCGCGGCCCAGTTCCACCTGCTGGCGCGGCCAGCGGGCGCCGGGCAGCAGGCCGAGCGCCGGACCGCCGTTCTCGTACGGCAGCAGTTCGGCGGGCCGACCGGGGCGGGAGATCAGCGGGGACGGGTGGCCGGCCAGGCAGAGCCCGGCGCGACGGCCGTCCGGCGCGATGTCCACCGTGCACAGCGTCGCGAAGATCTCGTCGCTCTCGCGCTCGTGCTCAAGGACCTGTTGGAGCGTCGAGAGCAGTTCGTCACCGCACAGCCCCGCGAACGTCAGCGCCCGCCAGGCGATGCGCAGCTCCACGCCGAGCGCCGCCTCGTCGGGGCCGTGTCCGCAGACGTCGCCGATCATCGCGTGCACGGTGCCGTCGGACGTACGGACCGTGTCGTAGAAGTCGCCGCCGAGCAGGGCGCGGGAGCGGCCCGGGCGGTAGCGCGCGGCGAAGCGGAGCGAGGAGCCCTCCAGGAGGGGGGTCGGCAGCAGGCCGCGCTCCAGGCGTGCGTTCTCCTGGGCGCGCAGCCTGGACTCGGTGAGTCGCCGCTCGGCCTTGTCGGAACGTTTCCGCTCCACGGCGTACCGGATCGCGCGGCTCAGCAGCCGGCCGTCCAGCTCGTCGCGGAACAGATAGTCCTGGGCGCCGACGCGCACCGCCTCGGTGCCGCGCTCGGCGTCCCCGGACGCGGTGAGCGCGAGGACGGCGTGCCGGGGCGCGAGCCGCAGCACATGCTTGAGCGTGGCCAGCTCGTCGTCGCTCTCGGTGGCCCGGCCGGGCGCCGGCAGCGCGAGGTCGAGCAGGATGCAGTGGACGTCGTCGGTGAGCAGCCGCTCGGCCTCGGTGAGGTTGCGGGCGGTACGGATGCGGATCGGCTTGCCGGCCGCGTCCAGTATTTCGGGCACGCTCAGCGAGCCCGCCGGGTCGTCCTCGATGACCAGCAGGGTGAGGTTCGTGGCGTTGTCGACCGGGGTCGTGGTGGCATGGGGCGCCGGTACTGCCCCGGCCGGGCCGCCGGTCGCTTCTCCGGATGGGCCGCCGGGTGAGAACGCGCCTTGAGCCTGACCACTCTCCACGGCCGGGATCGCTCTCTGCCGCGGTATGGGTACGGGCATCGTCTGAGTTCCTTCCCTCCCCCCGAGGGCGTGGTGGGGCGAAGGTCCTCGACCCACCGACGGGGACCATAGCGGTAGCGGACGCCGCAACGGAATGGTGTGCGCGGCGGTGTCCCGCCAACGGCCACCGTCATATGCCGCATCCTGTAACGCACTTGGACAGGATGCGGGTCACTCCGAGATGACGAACGTCACGTCCCCGGGGTTGAGAGGGTTGGGCAACCGTGGGGTAGGTCACGTGCGCCGGGTCACGGCGCGAGCGGTGGGCACGGCGTAAGCGCCGGGTCTTCGTTGTCGGCGTGGGGCGCCCGCCGCTGTCGGCGCCGGGCTCGAATCGCCCTCCGGGCTCGAATCGCCCTCCGAGCGCGTTCTCGATCGCCGGACAGCCTTGATACGCCCGGGCCGAGTCCCGGATCCGCGAGCGATCACTGGTCCGGCGCCCTGCTCCGCCCCCACCCGGCCGGTGGTCTGCTCAGGCCGCCGGCCTGCTCCGGCTGTCAACGCGGTTCCCACTTCGGCTACCGGCTTGGTTACCCACTCAGGCCACCGGCCCCGGTCGCCCGACTTCGCTCGGTGCCTTGGGCGCCGGGCCTGGCCGTCGGGCGAACTTGAGGCCGACGATCCGCCGGCCGCCCATTCACCGGCCCAGCCACCGCCCGGTCATCGGCCCCGTCACGCATCCGGCCGTACAACCCCCAGGATCGGCATCGAGCCCGCCCCCGCGATCGTCACCGTTCGCCCGGGGCGTGGTGCGTGCACGATCGCGCCGTCGCCTATGTACATCGCGACATGGCTGGCGTCGTCGAAGTAGATGATCAGGTCGCCGGGGCGCATGTCCTTGATGTCGACGTGGGGGAGCTGCTGCCACTGCTCCTGCGAGGTGCGCGGAATGCCGTGACCGGCGGATACCCAGGCCTGTGAGGTCAGTCCCGAGCAGTCGTACGACCCCGGGCCCTCGGCGCCCCACTCGTACGGCTTGCCGATCTGGTCGGTGGCGTACGTCACGGCCTTCTTGCCCTGCGCGGAGGCCTTGCCGCTGATCTCCGCGAGGACACCGGAGCTCAGCCAGGCTGTCTGCGCCTTGTACGCGGCCTCCTCCTCAAGCTGCGCCAGCCGCTCCTTCTCCTCCTTCTCAAGCTGGGATTCCAGCTTCTCGGCGGCGGCGATCTGCTTCTTGATCTCCGTCTGGGCCTGGGCCTTGACCTGCCGGTTGGCCTCCAGCTTCTGCCACTGAGCGGAGGCGTCCTGCGCGTACTGCTTCAAGTCCTGCTGCGTGCGCGTCATCTCGGCGAGCAGACCCTTGGTCGCGTGCTCGCCCTGACGCACCCGGCCCGTCCCGTCCAGATACTCCTGGGGGCTGTCGCTCAGCCACAGCCGCATCTCGGGCGGCAGCCCGCCGCCCCGGTACTGCGCCCTGGCCGCGGCGCCCGCGCGGTCCTTCAACTCGTCCAGTTTCGCCTGTCCCTTGACGATCTCGCGGGCCAGGTCGACGATCTCGGCGGACTGCTGCTTGGCCTTCTCCTCCGCGGCGTTGTACGCGTCCGTGGCGACCGCCGCGTCGTGGTAGAGAGCGTCCAGTTTCTTACGGATCGCCTCAAGGTCCTTTTTCTTGCGGATCGTCTCAGGATCCTTCGCGGGATCCTCGCTTCCCGGGGTGCTTCCCGGGGTGCTCCCCGGAGTGGGCGCCGGTGCCGGTGCGCGCATGGGTGCCGCTGCCGGGCTCGCGTACGCCACGCCCGGTGCCGACAGCACCGCGCAGGCGCAGGCCAGAACCATGGCCGCCGTGGTCAGGTTCCGCTTGCCGGATCCCATTGCTCCGCCCCCAAACTGATTTACCGTCAGTAACTTACGGACGCCTGGGGGATCGTGCCATGTCGGCTCGCAATGCGACAGAGGCGGGCAAGGACTCCCTGCCCCCGGTCCCCTCCGGCAAAACGATCTCCCCGCCCGCCCATAAAACGATCTCCCCGCCTGTGTGACGAACCAGTCATGGGGTTCGTTCCACAGGTCTCCCCGGCGTACGGGTGACCGCCGACCACCGGTGAGGCACGCCCGCGCGTCACCCCGGCGTCAACCGCCCGCGCGACACCCCGACCTCACACACCCGTGCGTCCCGGTTCGTCCCGCCCAGCCTTCAACGCCAGTGCCTCGCCCGGGTGTCCGAGGCCTGTGCGGCGCGCAACGCCCGTGCGTCATCCAGACGTCGCAGGCCTGTTTGGGGCCCCCTCCCCCTCCCCCCCCCCGCCTCACCCATACGCGTCCCTCTCGTGCGCGGTGCTCACGCCAGAGGGCGGCGCGGTGCCAACGCCTCCCAGCGCACCGTGACTTCGCCCTGGCGCCAGCGCGTCGCCCCGTCCGTCACCGGCCAGTCGGCCGTCAGGTCGCGGACCGCGCGTATCCAGCGCTGCCGGGCGCCGTACGAGGCGTAGGGCGCGGCGGCCGCCCAGGCGCGGTCGAAGTCACGCAGGAACGCGTGCACGGGCTCGCCCGGAATGTTGCGGTGGATCAGGGCCTTCGGCAGGCGCTCGGCGAGGTCGGACGGGCGGTCCAGGGAGCCCAGGCGCGTGGCGAAGGTGACCGTGCGCGGGCCTTCGGGGCCGAGGGCGACCCAGACGTGCCGACGGCCTATCTCGTCGCAGGTGCCCTCGACGAGCAGACCGCCCCGGGAGCCGGTCGAGGGGTCCGCCGGCGCGAGGCGGGCGCACAGACGCTGCCAGACGGCGGCGACCTGCTCCTCGTCGTACTGGCGCAGGACGTTCGCCGCGCGGATGAGCGACGGTCTGCCCTGGACCGGGACCTCGAAGCCGCCGTGCCGGAAGACGAGCCCTTCGCTCTCGTACGGCCGTGCCGCCGCGACCCGGGCCGGTTCGATCTCCACACCCACCACGCGGGTGCGGGGAGCGGCCGTACGCAGGCGGGTCAGCAGCTCGACCGGGGTCCAGGGAGCCGCCCCGTATCCGAGGTCGACCGCCACCGGGTCGGCGCTCCTGCGCAGCTCGGCGCCGTGTGCGGCCGCGATCCAGCGGTCCATGCGGCGCAGTCGGTTGGGGTTGGTCGTCCCGCGCGTCACCGTACCCACGGGGCGGGACGCGGCGCGGGTTGTCATGCGTACGAGAGTAGGCGGCCCCGCGGAGGGCCGTGCGGGCCTGTGGACAACCCCCGGCCGCCCTCCACCGCCCTGTGGATAAGTGCCGCGCACGCAGTCCGGTATCGAACGGTTGAGCGATCGCTGGTAATGATTCGGCAAAGGGGCCCGTGAGGGGGCGCGGGAGGAAATGGAGCAGCCTGCTCCGGCGTTCACCTCCCTTGGAGGGTGTGGCGCATCCTCCGACCGGCATGTCCGCAGCGAGGAGGAACGCCACGTGAGCCAGTACGTCAGCAGGCTCGGGCGACGCTCCCCGGCGGCGCCCTCACGGCTCAGGCTGCACCGCAGGCCCCGTCGCGTCGCGATGCTCTCCGTCCACACCTCGCCGCTGCACCAGCCCGGCACCGGCGACGCCGGCGGTATGAACGTCTACATCGTGGAGCTCGCCCAGCGCCTCGCCGCGATCAACATCGAGGTCGAGATCTTCACCCGGGCCACCACGGCCGCCCTCCCGCCCACCGTCGAACTCGCGCCCGGCGTCCTCGTCCGGCACGTCGACGCGGGCCCGTACGAGGGCCTCGCCAAGGAGGACCTGCCCGCCCAGCTGTGCGCCTTCACGCACGGCGTCATGCAGGCCTGGGCCGGTCACCGCCCCGGCTACTACGACCTGGTCCACTCGCACTACTGGCTCTCGGGCCACGTCGGCTGGCTTGCCGCCGAGCGCTGGGGCGCACCCCTGGTGCACGCGATGCACACCATGGCCAAGGTCAAGAACGCCGCCCTGGCCGAGGGCGACACGCCCGAGCCCGCCGCCCGCGTCATCGGCGAGACCCAGATCGTGCGCGCCGCCGACCGCCTCATCGCCAACACCTGCGAAGAGGCCGACGAACTCGTACGCCACTACGAGGCCGAGGCCGGCAAGGTCGCCGTCGTCCATCCGGGCGTCAACCTCGACCGCTTCTGCCCGGCCGACGGCCGCGCCGCCGCCCGCGCCCGCCTCGGGCTCCCGCAGGACGCCCTGATCCCGCTCTTCGCGGGCCGCATACAGCCCCTGAAGGCCCCCGACGTGCTGCTGCGCGCGGTCGCCGTCCTGCTGGACGAGCGCCCCGACCTGCGCGGCAACATCGTCGTCCCCGTGGTGGGCGGCCCCAGCGGCACCGGTCTCGCCAAGCCCGAAGGGCTGCAGAAACTCGCCGCCCGGCTCGGTATCGCCGATGTCGTGCGCTTCCGGCCGCCTGTCGGCCAGGAGCAGCTCGCGGACTGGTTCCGGGCCGCGTCGGTGCTGGTCATGCCCTCGTACAGCGAGTCCTTCGGGCTGGTCGCCATCGAGGCGCAGGCGACCGGTACGCCGGTGCTGGCGGCCGAGGTCGGCGGGCTGCCGGTGGCCGTGCGCCACGACGAGACCGGCTTCCTGGTGCCGGGGCACGACCCCGTCGCCTACGCGCGCGTGCTGCGCGATTTCGCGGACGACGAGACGCTCACGGCCCGGATGGGTGCCGCCGCCGCGGGCCACGCGCGGCGCTTCGGCTGGGACACCGCCGCCGCGGCCACGGCGGACGTGTACACGGCGGCGGTGCAGGAACACCGGCGCCGGGTCCGCGCACATCACGGCTGAAGACCGTCGCGTACGCTCCCCCCATGGCTGACGCAGCGTCGATCATCGAGCAGGTCCTCACCGAGGCCGAGCTGGAGTGGGAGAGTCCCCGGACGGGCTCGTACGTCGTGAAACTGCCCGGTACCCGCAAGCTCTCGACGACCGTCTCGCTGATCGTCGGCAAGCACTCCCTGTCGCTGAACGCCTTCGTGATCCGCCACCCCGACGAGAACGAACCGGGTGTGCACCGCTGGCTCCTGGAGCGCAACCTCAAGCTCTATGGGGTGAGTTACGCGGTCGACCCCCTGGGGGACGTGTATCTGGTCGGCAAACTGCCGCTCGTCGCCGTCACGCCGGACGAGATCGACCGCCTCCTCGGCTCGGTCCTGGAGGCCGCCGACGGCTCTTTCAACACCCTCCTTGAGCTCGGTTTCGCCTCTGCGATCCGCAAGGAGTACGCCTGGCGGGTGTCCCGCGGCGAGTCGACCCGCAATCTGGACGCGTTCACTCATCTGACTGAGCGTCCCGTCGACTGAATCGATAGTCCAGTCCAACTAAGTGGTGCACGACCCCTTCCGGGCTCGGGGTCTCAGTGGCATGCTCACCGCCGACGCAAATATGAACGCCGTTCACATCCATGGAAATCGGCATGGAAATCAGCATGGAAATCACGCGAATGTGCTGGAAGGCGATGGAAGGCGGGCGGGTATGAGCAAGGAGCACGTGAGCATCACCAGACGGGGCCTGCTCGGCAGCGCCGTAGCCGTGGCGGCCGTCGCCGTGACCGGAGGACCGGCGACGGCCGCCGCACCCTCGCCGACAGGCGCCGCACGACCGGAAGGCGGGGGCCAAGTGCCCGCCCTCTGGCGGGAGTTCACCCGGACCCCCTTCACGCACCCGCAGATCCCGTACGTCGGCAGGGCCGGCCACCGGGGCGGGGCGGCGCGCTTCCCCCGCCGCCCCGTCGTGGCCGACGTCCGCGACTACGGCGCCGTCGCGGACGACGGCACGACGGACTGCGCCCCCGCGATCAACCGTGCCATCGCCGCTGCCGGAAGGGCCGGCGGTGGCACGGTACTCATCCCGCCCGGCACCTTCCGCATCGACGGCCTGATCCGCATCGGGTACTCGAACGTCGTACTGCGCGGCGCCGGCAGCGACCGTACGAAGCTGTACGCGACCAGGAACCTCACCGAGCTGATCGGCGTCTACGGCTCCCGCTACGGCGGTGACAAGTCGTCCTGGTCCTGGGCGGGCGGCCTCATCTGGCTCGCTCCCACGGCCCGCTGGGACTCCCTGGTCGCCGCCATCAAGGCCCAGGCCTGGCCCTTCGAGGGCTGGACCGGCAACCGGCGCGACGAGTGGCAGACCCTGACGACCGTCGCCCCTGCCACCCGCGGCTCCTGGTCGGTGACGGTCGCCGACCCCCGCCGGCTGAGGCCGGGCCGGCTCGTCCTCCTCCGTCTCGCCGACGACGCCGACCACACCCTCCTGGAGCACATGGCGGGCGGCGGTCCGGGCCCCGAGGCGTACTACTGGGACGACAAGACCAAGCTCACGAGCTACGTCCCCTACGAGTGGCCCGTGCGCATCGCGCGCGTGCGGGGCAAAAAGGTCACCCTGGAGCGCCCGCTCCCGCTCGACGTACGCCCCGAGTGGGACCCGCGTCTGACCACCCACGTCGAGGAGCTGACCGGCTCGGGCGTCGAAGCGCTCACCCTGGAGGCCGTCGAGACGCCCCAGTCCCCGCACCTCCTCGACAAGGGCTACAACGGGGTCGTGTTCCAGTGCGCGTACGACTGCTGGGCGGACGACGTGACGGTCCGCCACGTCGACAACGGCTTCGGACTCGTCGCCGCCTCCGCCTGCACCCTGCGCCGCACACGCGTGGCGGGCCGCGGCTCGCACCACCCGTACTTCTGCCGCGAGGGTTCGCACGACAACCTCGTCGAGGACTTCACCATCGAGCAGCGCACCGTCCCGGCCCCGCCGAACACCCAGCTCCACGGCATCAACGTGGAAGGCCTCTCCTCGTACAACGTCTGGTCGCGCGGCGAGCTCCAGATGGGCACCTTCGACTCCCACCGCGGCATGCCCTTCGCGAACGTCCGCACCGACATCACCGTCAACAACAACGGCCGGCACGGCGGCGACGCCTCGGCGGGCCCCCTCTTCGGCGCCCGCTTCACCCACTGGAACATCCGTGACACCAACGGCCGCGCGGGCCTCGTCAAGATCGACGGCCTCGCGCCCTACAGCGCCACGGTCGGCGTCAACATGTGTACGGAGTTCGACCAGATCGACGTACCCGACTTCACCGGAGACCTGCACGCCCGCCTGGAGCTGTACGGGACCACGGACGTCGTACGACCGCGGAACCTGTACGAGGCTCAGCGCGAACTGACGCGGTAGCGCCCGGGGGCCACGCCCACCAGCCGCCTGAAGTGACGGGTGAGGTGCGACTGGTCGTAGAAGCCGGTGGTCGCGGCCACCTCGGACGGTGTTCCGCCCGCCAGGAGCAGACGCCGGGCGCCGTCGACGCGCCGGGACATCAGGTACTGGTGCGGCGCGATCCCGAACGCGCCGCTGAACGCCCGTACGAGATGGGCGGGATGGGCCTGCAGCAGCCGGCCGGCCTCGTCGAGGGAGATCCCCTCGACGAGCCGCGCGTCGAGCAGTTCACGCAGCCGGTGGGCGAGCGCCCGGCCGGCACCCGGCTCCTCTCCCGCGGGCCGCGGCCGCAGCCGGTCGCGCAGCCGCTCGGCCACCAGCGTCAGCCTGCTCTCGGCCTCCAGCTCCTCGCCGGGCCGCGCGAGGGCGGTGTGCAGTTGTCCGACACGCAGCCGCAGCAAGGGGTCGCGCAGGTCGGGACCGTCCACCGTCGGCCCGATGAGACTCTCGTCGAGCCGGCTCCGGTCGAGATAGAGGACGCGTTTGCGGAAACCGTGCTCGGTGACCGGGGAACCGTTGTGCGGGACGTGCGGAGGCAACAGCGAGACCGTGTCGTGCGGGGTCCCGTGCTCGTGCCGGTCGAGGTCGTACCGTACGGCGCCGTCGTCGACGATCAGCAGCGTCCACGCCTCGTGTACGTGCATGGGGTACGCGTACTCGGTGTTGGGGGTACCTCCCTGCTCGAGCGGAGCCGAGAGCTTGGGGGAGGGCGTGGAAGACCTCGACGACGCCGGGGATCCCGGGCCGCCAGGCGGAGACTTCCCGCTGGGGGCGTTGCGGGGCCGTATGGTGCATGGCTGTGCGGTGCACGGCCGTGCGCTGCCGGGCTGTGCGTTGCGGGGCCGTGCGTTGCGGGGCCATGCAAAAAACGTACAAGACGGCGGCGTACGACGGTCGGCAGTCTGGCCGCATGAACGACCACGACACCGAACCCATCCGTTTCGACACGAAGATCGCCGTCCTGCTGCGTGCGGACCTGGAGCCGTGGCAGCGGCTGAATGTCACCGCGTTCCTGGTCAGCGGGCTGGGATCGCAGGTCGGTGAGGTGATCGGGGAGCCGTACGAGGACGCGGACGGGGTGCCGTATCTCCCGATGTTCCGGCAGCCGGTCCTCGTCTTCGAGGGCACGAAGGAGACCCTGACGGCGGCCCACGCCCGGACCCTGTCCCGCGCCCTGCCCCGCGCCGTCTTCACCTCCGACCTGTTCACCACCGGCAACGACCGCGACAACCGCGCGGCGGTACGGGCCGTGCCGACCGGAGAGCTGGACCTGGTGGGGCTCGCGGTGCACGGGCCGCGGAACGCGGTGGACAAGGTGCTGAAGGGGGCGCGGATGCACCCCTGAACCACCGCCACCGCCACCGCCGCCGCCGCGTTCCCGCTCCTCACACGGCGTTGACCTCGGGCTTCGCCACCGCCGGGCTCTCCTCCACCGCCGGACTCGCCTCCACCGTCGGTGCCTCCGCCGACAGCCGCCGCATCAGCAGCCCGTACCCGAGCCCGGCCACCGTACCCACCACCGCGCACAGCCCCCACAGCCACTCGGCCCCGAACCGGTCGATGACCACGCCGGACATCAGGGGGGCGATCAGCGAGGCGAGTGCCCAGGACAGGGTGTACATGCCCTGGTAGCGGCCCCGGCCATGGGTGGGGGAGAGCAGGACGACCAGGCCCGTCTGGGTGGGCGCGTTGACGATCTCGGCCAGGGTCCACACGCACACGGTGAGGGCGAAGACACCGACCGACCCGGCGAAGGCGGTGAGCCCGAAGCCGTACCCCGCGAGGAGCGAGGAGATCACGAGCAGCCGGCGCGGATCCCGGTGCTGGATGAAACGGGTGACCGGGATCTGCAGCGCGACGATGAGGACACCGTTGACCGCGATCGCCATGCCGTAGTCGGCCGGGGTGAAGCCCGCCTCGCCCATCGCGACCGGGAGCCCCACGAATCCCTGCTGGAAGACCAGGGCGACGAGGAAGGACAGCCCCACGACGCTCATGAAGCGCCGGTCGCGCAGCACGGTCCCGAGGCCGACGTCGGCCCCGGCCTCCTTGGCGCTCTGCACCGGCCGGGACTCCGGAAGCCTGGCGAAGACGACGAGCGCGCAGAGGAGGGTCATGCCGGCCTCGATGAGGAAGCCCGCGAGGTAGCTGAACTCGGCGATGAATCCGGCGGCCATGGAGGAGACCGCGAAGCCGAGGTTGACCGCCCAGTAGTTGAGGGAGAACGCCCGGACGCGGTCCTCGGGCCGCACGATGTCGGCCATCATCGCCTGGACGGCGGGCCGCGAGGCGTTACTGGCCATCCCGACCAGGAAGGCGACCGCGGCGATGCCCACCGGGTCGTGCACAAAGCCGAGCAGCGCCACGGAGGCGGCGGTCGACACCTGCGCGACGAGCAGCGTGGGCCGCCGCCCGAGCCGGTCGGCCATCACACCCGCGCCGAGCGAGGAGACGACACCGCCGAGGCCGTGCAAGGACGCCACCAGACCGGCGTACGAGGCGGAGTAGCCGCGGTCGAGCGTCAGGTACAAAGCCATGAAAGTAGCGACAAAAGCACCAAGTCGGTTGACCAGGGTGCTGGTCCACAGCCACCAGAACTCGCGGGGAAGCCCCGAGACGGTCTCTCGGGCGGCGCGTCGCAGGACGGCGAGTGGCATCGAGGATCCCCCACGGATGGAACGCATGGAACGCATGGAACGCATGGAACGCATAGGGCGCATGGAACGGTTGGAGTCCATGGAGCCTATGGAACGGATGTAAGCGGCTCAGGCGGCAAGCACAACTTACGATCGGCGAGTCTCCGGTGGCCACTCAATTAACAGATGCCGTCAACTGTCCGGCTTGCGGGCAGGTGCACGAGGGGACGAAGGCTTCCATTACGCTCGGACGTATGGCCGACGCACCGTACAAGCTGATCCTCCTCCGCCACGGCGAGAGCGAATGGAACGCGAAGAACCTGTTCACCGGTTGGGTGGACGTCAATCTCAACGAGAAGGGCGAGAAAGAGGCAGTCCGCGGCGGTGAGCTGCTGAAGGACGCCGGCCTGCTCCCCGACGTCGTGCACACCTCCCTCCAGAAGCGCGCGATCCGCACCGCCCAGCTCGCGCTGGAGGCCGCGGACCGCCACTGGATCCCCGTCCACCGCTCCTGGCGCCTGAACGAGCGGCACTACGGCGCGCTCCAGGGCAAGGACAAGGCCCAGACCCTCGCCGAGTTCGGCGAGGAGCAGTTCATGCTCTGGCGCCGCTCCTACGACACCCCGCCGCCGCCCCTCGACGACGACAGCGAGTTCTCCCAGGCGAACGACCCGCGCTACGCGTCGATCCCGCCGGAGCTCCGCCCCCGCACGGAGTGCCTGAAGGACGTCGTCGTCCGCATGCTCCCGTACTGGTACGACGCCATCGTCCCCGACCTCCTCACCGGCCGTACGGTCCTGGTCGCGGCCCACGGCAACTCGCTGCGCGCCCTCGTCAAGCACCTCGACGGCATCTCCGACGCCGACATCGCGGGCCTGAACATCCCCACCGGCATCCCCCTGTCCTACGAACTGGACGCCGACTTCAAGCCCGTCACCCCCGGCGGCACCTACCTCGACCCGGACGCGGCCGCGGCGGCGATCGAGGCGGTCAAGAACCAGGGCAAGAAGAAGTAGGTTGCGTGATCATGCCCCTGAGCTGCGCATACGGCGCGACTCAGGGGCATTTTCATGCCGTGGAACCTCTCTGGGACCTCTCTGGAACCTCAGTCCGTGTGATCTTGCGGCCGGAGAGTCTGCCCGAGAGCCTTCCGGGCCCGGTCCCGGCTGCTCGGCATGAGGTGCGCGTACACCTTCAGAGTCAGGCCCGGGTCCGAGTGCCCGAGGTACTCGGCGAGGGCCTTGATGCTCTCCCCGGCGTCCAGGAGCACGGACGCGTAGAAGTGCCTGAGCGCGTGCATGCCGTGCTCGCGAGCGGCGGCGTGTTCCGCGGCTCTTGGCCTTCGGGATGACGCCTGCTCGCGAGCCACTTCTCCGCGAACTCCTGAAACGTCGTGCGGGACGCGTTCGGTGCTCAGCCTCGGGGGCAGTGGAAGCGCCAAGGGTCGCGCGGCCGTAGGCCGCTCCCTTTTCAACCGGCCTTGACAGCTGTTCCCCCCCGGCTTCGGCCTGTCGCTCGATGCGAGTTCCGAAATCCACCGATGAGTTTCGCAGGCTGGGCCGGTCTACCCCGGCGTACACCATCGAACCTCGGACTGGAGACCCACCATGACCCATCCCGCACACGCCGGTCGCATGCTGTTCGTGAACATCCCCGTGGCGGACATCGAGCGCAGCAAGGCGTTCTTCGCGCGGCTCGGGTTCAGCTACAACCCGATGTTCACCGACGAGACCGCCGCCTGCATGCTGGTCGGCGAGCAAGCCTCCGTCATGCTGCTCAGCCACAAGACGTTCGCGCAGTTCGCGAAGCTGCCGATGGCCGATCCCAGCACGCACACGCTGGCGCTCTACTGCTTCAGCGTGTCAGCCCGCGATGAGGTTGACACGGTCGCTGAGGCTGCGCTCGCCGCGGGCGGCACCGAGGCGGATGGCCCCGAGGACCACGGCTTCATGTACTCACGCAGCTTCTTCGACCTCGACGGCCACGGCTGGCAGGTCATGTGGATGGATCCGTCGAGCACCTCGGACAGCTCGACTTCCTGCACGCCCGCGAGAACGTGATCCTGCTCGGACCATCGGGCGCCGGCAAGACCCACCTCGCCGTCGCGCTGGGAATCCGCGCCTGCCTCGCCGGGCGGCGCATGCTGTTCGCGACCGCCACCCAATCACCCACGGCCACCCCGCCGAGGGCCGCAGACACGCTCAGGGCACCTCGTTTCCGAGCCGCGCTGATCACTACTGGCGGTTTTGGTCGCTATCAGGGTCGCTAACGTTGGCGACCCCGCCATGGTCAGGCATGGTACGGACCGCTAGCCCCGTACTTCGCGGGTCACCGTTTCAGGTCATTGGCCAGTGGGTTTGGGTGACTTCGATGCCGAGGAGGTCCAGGAGGTGGAGTTGGACGCCGCGGGTGATCTGGACGGTGGGTGGGTCGGTGACGTTTCCGATCCGCAGGGTGAGTTCGCCGAGGTGGTAGAGGATCATCCGGCCGGTTGGCCGCACTCGGCGGTTGTCCGGGTAGAGGCCGACCATGGTCTGCTCGGGGCCCAGGGCTTGTCTGACCTGGCGTTCGATCAGGCTGAAGACCAGCAGGGCCAGGCAGATGACCTGGATCAGGGCGGCGACGCGGTGGTTGTGCTGCACGAACAGCGGGGTGACCGCCAGGGGGCCCTTGAAGTCCGCGTAGCGGCGCTCGACCGATCCCTGGCCCTTGTACTGGATCAGGACCCGGCTCGGGGATGCCTGCTCGGCAGTCAGCGCCGTCAGCAGGGCGTACCATCCGTCGGCGGCGGCTTCGGTCCGCAGGACGTCCTGGTCGAAGTGCCAGGCCAGGGTGGGCCTGCCGTGGTCGTCCTCGCTGATCTCGGTGCGCAGGCAGGAGACGACCCGGCGGGTCCTGGCGATCACCCCGACACGGGCGGCGATCTTCTCGGCGGTGTTGTAGTACCTGCCGCCGGCTCCGCGCCGGACCTTGTCCAGGTCCTCGGTGGCGCGGGTGAGGCGTTTGGTGCGGGCGGCCTGCTGGCCTGCGGCGTTGCCGGTGGAGTGGACCAGGATTCGGCGAACTTCCAGGACCGGGTCGCGCTTGCGCGGGCCGTTCAGGGTGTGGACGTCTTCCAGTACCCGGTAGACCTCGCGCTGGGCGGGGTCCTTGTCCGCGTCGCGGCCGGGCACCCAATCCACGACGGTGGCGGCCTCCAGGTCCAAGGCGGCGTAGAAGCCGTCCTTGACCTGGGCTGCCGGGACCGGGGCGATGAACGCCGTCCCGGCTTCCAGCAGTGCGGCGACGTTCGGGTAGGAGACGAGCTTGGAATCGGCGACCAGCAGGAACTCCTGCTCGCCGGCCAGCTTCTGCAGGTCCTTCATCGCCCCGACGACCTGGGACACCTCGGCCGCGCCGCCGCCGAAGACCCGGGCGTGGACCGGGATGCCGCCGTCACCGGTGACCGCGAGCCCGGCCTGGACCTGCTTCAGGTCCACCCTGCGGTCCTTGGGATGCCCGTGCTTGATCACCGGGAACGCGTCGTCCTGGTCCTCCAGGGGGTAGGTCCCGTGGACGGACATCGACGTCATGTCCCAGTGCAACCGGGACACGTCGATGCCGAACTCGGTGATCGCCCGCGCGCCGGCCGTGCCCGCGATCTGCTCCAGTTTCGGGGCGATCGCGTCCAGTGCCCGCGCGAGGCGGTCGTCGTTGAGCAGGCCCGCCTCGATCCCCAGCACTTCCTCCACCGCCCAGGTCCGGGCCCAGTCACCGACCCGGAACAGGGGCATCGGCGAGGTCAGCCGGTTCGCGACCAGCGCCTCGATGACCTGCCCGTGCGTCAGGTGCGCGCTCGGCGCGGACGGGCACAAACCGTCGACGATCCCCGCCACGTCCAGCCGGCGCAGAAACTCGGCAGCGACAGGCAGAGCGCCCAGACGCTTCTCCACCACAGACGTCACCACACACTCAAGACGCTGACGCTGGGACCGAGGCCGCGGAGACCGGGAAGTCATCGACACACCCGGCTAACGCCCACAGCCCCGACCCGGACACGACCGAACCCTCTACTCCAACCGATTCAACGACCCGCGAAGTACAGGGCTAGCGGAACCTCTACCGCTAGAGGGTCTCGCCTCTAGTGGTAGAGGCGACGGCCTCTAGTGGTAGAGGTGACGGTGGGTTCAGCGTCAAGAGTGCTCGCGTGCCTCGGTCGTTGTCGGTGTGACCGGATGCTGATCGCGCCTTATCTGAACCTCCCAGGCGGATCAGGGAATTTTCCCCCCGAACAGGCCGAAGATCGCCCCAAACCCGCCGGTCGTCAGCGTATTGCACGTTTCCATGAACTTCTTCAAATCTTCGTCCGGCTTCTCGACAATCAACGCAGTGGACCAGCCCGCAATGAAGAGAAGGACCGTCAGTCCGACGACCGTAATGAAGATCATCTTGAAGTTCGGAGACACGAGTGCCGCTGATGCCGAACTGTCCTTTGATGCCGAACTGTCCTCTTGCGGGGAGGGTTGAGGCTGACTCATTCGTCCTCATCCTTCTCGAAATTCGCTCCCCCGGGCGCATTTTTCGATTCCTCGCGAGGTATTATGAGCCGCCCAATGTCGTCGTGAATCTGTTCAATGGTCGCCTCTTCGGGGAAATCGACCCTCGTCATATTTCCGTCAGCCTTCACGAGGATGGAGGACCTCTTTGGGTGGCGGAACGACGACGCCACGATCTCTCGAAAGACTCTGGAGAAGATCGGAAGCAAGGCGGCAATCGCAGCGAGGACAACACTGGCGTATTTCATAAGTCCTCCCTGACTAATCGCTGGGCGACTCGCCGGAGTACTCACCTTAAATGTAGTCCTTTGGTGGGGATGACGCATCCCCAGATAGTGCTGCCAAGTGGCTTGGTCGAGGCCACCAGGTCTCTGGGCAAGGCTGTTTCGCCCAGGAGGCGGCGATGCCGGTGAGCTGTCGTAAGTAGAGAATGCCCGACGCTCAAATACTCGGCCTGTCAGTCCTGGTCTTGCGCCTCCGAGCTACCGGAGAGGCCTGTGGAACGCCGATGGCGCAGACAGTGAGGAACAGGGAAAGGAAGGACCAGATCACGATCTTCATGTCTGGGACGGTACTGACCCGCGCTGGCATTTGGTGTGCACTTCCGCCCCAAGCCGCTCCGCCGACCTTCCCTGTTGCGCGTCGGTGATCGGACCGCGCCGCGACGGGTGGGGGAGCCTGTCAGGAAGTGAGGATGGAGATGCCGTCTCCCAGCAGTTTCACCCCGAGAACGAAGAACAGGACGGCCATCACAGCGACATTGTGCTGGGCTGCCCAGTCTTTCCAACTGCCGAGCGTGGTTTTCGCTCTCTCTCCTCCGACCAGGAAGACTCCCAGTGGGGCCAGCAGGCCGAGGGTGGCGATCAGGACGAAGATTGCCAGCGATGCGATCTGCTGCCCGACCGGCAGTCCGGATGAGCCGATGGAGGCGGCCGCGGCGATGGTCAACGGGGCGTTCTTGGCGTTGAGCGCGGCCAGGGCCAGACCGAGTCCGAAGACCTTGACCGGTGTGAGGCGGTCGATCGCGCCCATCCACTTCGGCAGCTGGGCTTGTGAGGGGTCCTTTGGGCGCCGGTGCCATTGCCGGGCGCCGAAGAGCACGAGGAGCACGCCCAGAGCGAGCTTGAGGGCTCCCACCCAGGTCGCCGGGTGATTGTGGGCGGAGGCATCTGCGGGGGAAGCGATCGCCAGCATCACCGCGCCCAGTGCCGCCAGTCCCAGAATCCAGCCGACGGTGAACAACAGTCCGTTGAGACGTCCCCGAGGCGTGGCGAGTATGAGGATGATGGCGATGATCGGGAGCGGGCTGATCGCGACGCCGGCCGCAAAACCCAGCACGTCACCGAGAACTTTGCCCATGGTTGCCTCCAGAAGGGGATCAGGGCGGCGATCCGGTTGAGCAACGGCGATCCGGTTGAACAACGCTTGGTGGGTGCCCCGACGGCCTGCGCGGGCAGCCTTGGCCTGTCGCTGTCGCTGTCGCTGTCGCTGTCGCTGTCGTGGACGTGGACGTGTCCAGGGTCCGTCCGCAGACCCTGGGCCCCGGGTCGCGGCCTCTCCGCAAGCGGCCGTTCTGAACGGCGAACTCCTCGGCGGTCAGTACCGGTCCGGCACCTTTCCCAGACGTTTCAGATGACTGATCAGATGACTGATCAGATGACTGATCAGATGGCTGAGCGCCTCGTCGTTCGAACCCGCTCATGGTGTGGCGGAGACGGTGCCTGGGCGGAGCGACGGGTTACGGGTTGTCGCGCGGTCGACTGCGCCTCTGCCTTCACGGCCACGCGGAAGCGGCCGCCCGAGAACGTGACGACGACGTACTCGGCACGTCCGCCGTTCCATCTTCCTGCGCCTTTCCGGATCTGTCCTCGGGAGCTCCTGAGGACAGATCCGGAACCCTTGGCCTTGGCCCGCTGGTTACCTTCGTTGCTGCCTCCCGGAACTGGACGGCAACCCGGCACCCGAGGCGGCTGTCTTTCTCGGAACCCTTCGGAACCCTTCGCCACCCTGACGGACGAGGCACGCCCCTACGGTCCATCGGGCACGGACCGTAGCCATGGCCGGGGGTGCGAGGCGGTGAGTGTGCGGTCAGGATTGGAGGCGAGGGCGATGGCGCCTCATGCCCGAGCGCTTGGCGACCCTCGCACCGACCGCGGCAGGAGGACGTCACGATGACTGCGACGACAGGCGCAACCCAATCGGCTCACCCCGAGCGCCCGGGCAGGTCGGATGGGGTCTGCAACGAGTTCACCGTCTTCACCAAGATCAAGCCGGGCCATGCGGATGCGCTGCGCAAGGATCTCGCCACGCTCGCCGACGCGGCGGATGACGAGAGGGTCCATGCGGCGGTGCGCCAGATCGGCACCCTGCATGACGCACGGCACGTGATCTTCGACAACGACACCCGGTTCATGTTCGCCAGCGTTTTCGACGGCTCCTGGGACACCTACATCGACGACTTCGCCCAGACGGTGGTCGGGGCCCGCTTCGACAAGATCTTCTCGCACAGCGAAGGGTTCCCCGGCGTCACCGATCCAGGGGTGAAGGACTGGTTCGTCGCCCACCAGGAGCCCGCAGGGGTCTTCGTCAGCGCCTATCCCGACCTGACCGTTCAGCAGATCTACAAGGACCACCGCGTGGACGACGCGTTCCAGGAGGTGCTGGACACCCCCCAGTTCCGGGCGGCGCTGGACAGCCCGGCCAACGCGGAGTTGCTGGCCACGCCGGCCTTCCAGAAGCTGCTGGAGGAAGCCTCGGCCTAGAACCCGGACACAGCCAAACCTCGGAGCCCACCCACCATCGGTGGACCAAGTCGGCCGGTGCGAGTCGGCCATCGCGGGGCTGTCCAGGCAGAGACCGACGTGGAGGCACAAGCGACCATGACCACAGCGGACAGCAGCAGCGCGGCCGGCGTACGCGTCGAGATCGACGACGTCCAAAGCGGGGCACTGCGTCCACGGCCCGTGCCGTACGAGGGAAAGTTCGTCTTCCTGCGCGTCGACGACCGCCACGCCGGGCGCGCCCTGCTGCGACGGCTGCTCCCGGTGACCTCGGGTGGTCTGCCCGGCGTGGACCGGAGCCAGGATGCCTGGGTGGCGGTGGCGTTCACCTGTCAGGGGCTGAGGGCCCTGGGGGTGCCCCAGGAGTCGCTGGACAGTTTTCCGCGGGCGTTCCGTGAGGGCATGGCCGCTCGGGCGGAGCTGATCGGCGACGTGGGCGAGAGCGCCCCGGCGCACTGGGAGGCACCGTTCGGAACGGGCGATGTCCATATCGCGTTGAGCGCCCTCTCCTCCGATGCGGCGCAGCTGGACAGGGAGTTGGAGCGGGCCCGTGTCGCCTACGAGGACACGCCCGGTGTCCAGGTGATCTGGCAGCAGGAGGTCCACCAGCTCCCGACCGGGCGTACCACCTTCGGATTCCGCGACGGCATCAGCCATCCCCACATCGAGGGCATCGGGCTGCCCGGCTCCAACCCGCAGGAAGCCCCCATCAAGGCCGGCGAGTTCATCCTCGGCTACCCCGACGAAACCGGCAGTCTGCCGCCCATGCCGAGCCCCGACGTGCTGGGGCGCAACGGGACCTACGTGGCCGTTCGCAAGGTCCATACCAACGTGGCGGCCTGGCGCCGGTATCTGCGCGCGAACACCTCCAGCGCCGAGGAGGAGACACTTCTGGCGGCGAAGATGGTCGGGCGCTGGCCGAGCGGGGCGCCGCTGACGCTGGCGCCGGAGCACGACGATCCGGAGCTGGCGGCCGATCCGCACCGCGTCAACAACTTCCTGTACCGGGAGAACGACGACCGAGGTTTCCGGTGCCCCGCCGGTGCGCACATCCGGCGCACCAATCCCCGCGACGCCACCATCATCGGCGACGCACGGATGCACCGCCTCATCCGCCGCGGCACCACCTACGGCCCGCCGCTGCCCGAGGGCGTGCTGGACGACGACGGCGCCGACCGGGGCCTGGTCGGAGTATTCATCGGAGCCCACCTTGAACGGCAGTTCGAATTTATCAAGGCCGAGTGGGTCAACGACGGCAACTTCATCGGCTACCCCGGCGAGAAGGACCCGGTGGCCGGGCACCACGACGGAACCGGCAGCGCCACCATCCCGGAGAGGCCGGTCCGGCGCCGCCTGCAGAACCTGCCCAGCTTCGTGGTCACCCGTGGTGGCGAGTACTGCTTCCTGCCTGGTTTGCGCGCCCTGCGCTGGCTCGCCGAACTGGAGGACTGAGGGCAGTTCCTGCCCTTCCCCTGCCCTTCCTGCCCGCTGAGGCCCCCACCCCGGTCTCCGAGGAGAGGTCGACGTCATGGCAGCACGGTTCGTCCCCTACACACCGGACGTCGAAGACGACGACCCGCACTTCGACCAGAACCTGCAGACGGTGATCGAAAAGACCGAGAGCTACATCGCCGAGTCGGTCGAGGCCGGTGGCACCGGGCAGGCCCTCCGCGACGCCCATGCCAAGGGCTACGGGCTGGTCCGGGGGGAAGTGGAGATCCTGGACGGGCTTCCCCCGGAGTACGCGCAAGGCATCTACGCGACTCCGGGAACCCACGACGCACTCATCCGTTTTTCCAACGGCTCGCCTCACGCCGGAGCCGACGCGCGACTGGGCGCCGCCACCGGACTGGCGCTGAAGATCTTCGACATCCCCGGCCCGACCCTGCTGGAAGACGAACCGGACACAGGCACGTTCGACTACGCCAACATCAACGGACCGATCTTCTTCTGCAACACGGTCGAGCACTACCTCTTCATCCAGGAGTTGTTCCTGAACGCGCCGGCCTACTTCTCGCAGGGCCGACCCGGTGCGCGTCGTTTCTTCACCGATTTCGTGACCGGAAAGGGAACGCTGGACCAGGACGACTGGGCGTGGGACGAGTTCCTGGCCTTCCTGCGCCTGTCAAAGACCCCTCCGGCAAACCTGCTGCTGTCGAGCTACTGGACGATGGGGGCGGTGCGGCACGGGGACTACATCGCCAAGGTGCGCATCACCCCCGACCCGCTCTTCGCCGCCGCGGTGGTCCGGCGCGACATCGACCCGTCCTCGGGGGCAGAGGTCTTCCGACCGGCCCTGCAGGCCGAACTGCAGGAGCGGCCCTACGCCTTCGACATCCAGGTGCAGCTCTGCACCGACCTGGAGCGGATGCCGGTGGAGGACACCACCGTGGAGTGGCCCGAGCAGCTCTCGCCGTCCTTCACCGTGGCCAAGCTGCGGCTGCCGCAGCAGGACATCTCCGGCCCGGAAAACCTGGAGAAGATGGACTCACTGTCCTTCACGCCCTGGCGGGTCACCGCCGAGCACGCACCCCTGGGCAACATCATGCGGACCCGCAAGGAGGTCTACCGGCGATCCTCCATCGCGCGCCACAAGCTCAACCGGCAGCCGCGCACAGAACCGCGCAGCGCCGACGAGGTACTTGGCCCGGCCCACCACGGCGACGACGACACGACAACCGAGGCGGCCGACCCGGCTTCGAATCCATGAGCAGGTCATCCGGCCTCGTGCCAGGGTGCCGGCCCGACCCACTAGGCGGCTCAGGTCCTGACCGTCAGGTACAGCCAGCCGCTCCACGTGCTCAGGTTGGTGTTGTCCTTCGTGCCGTGGACGTACTCGGAGCGCACGCGGAACTTCTGGTTGATCGCGTCGGTCAGGCTCAGTTGCGTCACCGCGGTGCTGTTCGCGGCGAGGGACACGCAGTTCGAGGTGGTGAGCGTGTGCCAGGCGCGGTTGTAGTACTCCTGGGCCTGGAACCGCTCGCACTGGCCGGACTTGTTCGGCGCCACGGTGGCGGTCACCCGCGGCTTCACGGTGTGGTGGTAGACGCGGTAGAGGGTGCCCCCGTACGTGGTGGTCGTGTAGGACCCGCCCAGCGTCTGGGTGACCTTCGCCTGGGCGTAGGCGGTGCGGCCGGCCGTGGCCGGGGCGTAGCGGTAGTCGCCCGCGAAGGACGCCGTGAACGTCGTGTTGGCGGCGAGTTTGTACGTGGCCGACAGGTTGCCCTTGCTGTCCACGGTGCCCGTCTTGAGCAGCGTCTTCCTGCCGCCGGCGGGCTGGGCGTAGACCGAGACCGTACGGCTGTTGTACGTCGTGCCCAGGTGGGCGGTGACGGTGGCGGTCGCGCCGTATGTGTAGGAGGACGCGTTGGTGGTGATGGACGGGGTCGTCGCGGTACGGGACACCTGGACGATCGCGGACGTGGTGGCCGCCTGGTGGGAGGCGTCGCCCGGATAGCTGACCGTGTAGGTGTTGGCACCGCCGACGGACGGCGTGTCCTTGACGGTGATCGTGCCGTCGGTCCCCACGGGCGCGGTCCATGTGACGGGCGTCGTCGTGTGGGCGGCGTCCGTGCGGGACACGGTCACCGTCTCGCCGCTGTTGTACGGCGCGTCGCCCAGCGTGCCGCCGAACGACAGCGCGGCGCCACGCGTGGCGGTGGTGGGCGCCTTCAGCGTCAGGGCGGGGGCGTACGGGGAGACCTGCACGGATGCGTCGGAGGCCGTCGGCTCGTGCGTGGCGTCACCCGCGTACGACAGGTGGTAGGTGAACCTTCCGGCGCTGCCCGGAGCGTCGGTGACGGTGAACTCGGTGGTGGCCGGGTCGACCGTGACCGACGGGAGCGGGACCGTCTCCTGGGTGTCCTCGTTCGTCCTGGACACCTGGACGGTGGTGCCCTGGGGGAGGCCGCCGAGATTCAGCGCGGTCATGAGCGAGCCGGTGAAGACCACCGAACGCGGTGTCGTCGAACTGAGCTCCGGGAACGCGATGGTGGTCGACAGCCTCGCCACGTGCACCGTCAGCGAAGCCGTCGCGGCCCGGTGCGTCGCGTCGCCCGCGTACGTCACCCGGTAGGTGTACGCGCCCGCGTCCTGCCGGGTGTCGCTGATGGCGAACGAACCGTCCTTGCCGACCGTGGCGTCGGGCAGTGCCGTGCCGTCGCGGGTGACCTGGAGCGTCGCGCCGACCGGGAGGAGGCCGTTGGTGCCCAGCGATCCGGTGAAGGTGTACTGCTGGGTGGGGATCGCGTACTGCGGGGCGTTCAGGGCGAGTTGGGTGTCGGTGAGCTTGGGGTCGCTCAGTACGCCGAGGGTGTAGGTCCCCGAGGGGGACTGCGTGACGGCGTAGAGCGTCAGGCCGTCCGCTCCCCACTCCAGGCCGTCCGGGGCCACGGTCCCGGCCGGGAAGGTGACGTGGTTCTCGGCGAGGGTGGAGCCGGCGTAGAGGTAGAGACCGGGGGTCGAACCCGAGTTGCCGCCGACGGCGATCGTGCCGTCGGTGTCGGTGGCGAGGGAGTTCGGGCCGGGGTTCCCGCCGCCGGTGTAGTACACGGAGGGACTGGCGGGGGCGAGGTCCGAGGTGCGGTAGGCCTGCAGTGCGGCCTGCTGCGGGGCGGCGAGCAGCACTCGCGCGCCGTCGCCGGTGACCTGGAGCCCGGTCGCCGTGCCGCCGTACACCAGGGTGTCGGCCTTCACCGAGGCCGGTCCGGACGAGGCCGTTCCGGACGAGGCCGTTCCGGAGGAGACGTCGAAGGTGGCCACGTGGCTGAGGCTCTGCTGCGGCTCCTCGGCCGCGAGCACACCGCCGCCCGTCGCGAGCAGCGGGGCGACCGACCAGTGCGACATCGAGGGCTGAGGTGTCGCCGCGGGGTCCGCGGCGGACGGATCCACCGACCCGATGGCGCCCTTGCCGTCCGCGGTGTATCCGTACCAGACCCTGCCGCCCGCCACGGCGACGGAGACGGGCGCGCTGCCGGTCCCGGTCGGCCAGCGGGTGGACTCGGTGAGTGTCGCCGTGTCGACGGCGGCGATCGCGTCGCCGTCGGCCAGGGCCGCGTAGAGCGTCCCGCCGTCGGCGGAGAGCGCCAGACCGGTGGCGCCCGGTTCGTCCGCGAGGGTGGTGACGGGGGTGCCGGACAGGTCGGTCACCACGATGCCGGTCGAACCGGCGCCCTGACTGAAGAAGATGTGCCGGTGAGCGGTGTCGACCAGCATGTGCGAGTAGTGGGACAGCGGCAGCGCCGCCGTGCTGTCGGCCCAGGCTGCGGAGCCGGTGAGGCCGACCGTGGCAGTGGTCAGCCCGGCGACGACCGATATCGCCGCCGTGAGCGAGACCTGCTTGAGGCGCATGAAGCTCCTGTGGAAAAGGTGATCAGGCGAGTCGGACCATAACGCCCGCCAGTGACAGGGCCGCCGTCGCGGGACACCTCTCCACCTCACCCGATCGGCACTTTCGCCCCGTTTCGCGAACACCGCGGCCCACGCCCGCGGCGCTTTGCCGCAGGTCGGCGCCTCCCGTCATGACCTGGCAAAAACTCGCGGCGCCCATGCCCCCCGGCCCCCCGGCCCCCCGGCCCCCCGGCCCCCCGGCATCCGGGCATCCGGGCATCCGGGCATCCCGTCATCCCGTCATCCCGTCATCCCGTCATGCACGTGTCGTGCTCGTGTCGCGCACAAGGAAGGGCCCCGTCGTGGTGACGGGGCCCTTCCGGACGTACGTACGAGCGACGTACGTGATCAGCCGCACTGGCACGGATTGCCGGACTGGCATCCGCACCCGCATCCGGAGCCGCAGCCGCAGGCGCCGAACAGGGGGAGGCTCTTGATGTCGGCGGGCTGTTCGGTGTCGCGGTCCAGGGTCGGGTCGGGCGTCGCGGGGGAATCGGCCATGGGGTCCTCCTCAATGAGGCCTCAATGAGGCATCGAGGCCGGTGCCTACGCCCATACGTCTAGGCGAGGCGCGGGTGCCTTCCCCTATTGCATGCCCGCTCCGCTGGGCGCATCAACGGCGCACTGAGGCTTGTACGCGCCCCCGGAGCGCGAGTTCGGCCCCCCGCGTACCCCCCCGACCTCAGACTCCCTCGACCCCCGTCGCGGGCTGGATGTCGGGCTGGAGCTCGTCCGCGTGCTCACCCGTCACCAGGTACACCACGCGCTTGGCCACCGACACGGCGTGGTCGGCGAAGCGCTCGTAGTACCGGCCGAGCAGGGTGACGTCGACGGCGGTCTCTATGCCGTGCTTCCACCGGTCGTCCAGCAGATGCGAGAAGAGGGTGCGGTGCAGCAGGTCCATCTCGTCGTCGTCCTGCTCCAGCTGGAGGGCGAGGTCGACGTCCTTGGTGATGACGACCTCGGCCGCCTTGGCCATCAGGCGCTGGGCGAGCTGGCCCATCTCCAGGATCGTGGCGTGCAGGTCGTGCGGGACCGCGTGCTCGGGGAAGCGCAGCCGGGCCAGCTTCGCCACGTGCTGGGCCAGGTCGCCGGAGCGCTCCAGGTCGGCGGACATCCGGAGCGAGGTGACGACGATACGGAGGTCCGTCGCCACCGGCTGCTGGCGGGCCAGCAGGGCTATCGCGCGGGCCTCCAGCTCGTGCTGGAGATCGTCGACCTTCTGGTCGCCCGCGATCACGCTCTCGGCCAGCTTCAGGTCGGAGTCGAGGATGGCCGTCGTGGCGCGCCCGATCGCCGATCCGACGAGCCGGGCCATCTCGACCAGTCCGTCGCCGATCGAGTCAAGTTCCTCGTGGTACGCGTCACGCATCTGGTTGTCCCTCTCTTACGTCAGCATCGGGGGCCCGGGGGGCGGGCTGCTCCGACCGCCGGACTGTCGCCGGACGGGCCCCGTGAACCCCACGCTCCCACGTTCCGGCCAGTACGCGTCCGTTTCCGGCACCTCAAATGAACCAGCCCTGGCTCCTGAGTGAACTCTGGGCGACGAGTGTCGGAGGTCGCACTCCGATGGCTGTGGCCCGGCATGACGGCATGCCTAACCTGGAAGCATGGACGTGAACGCGGCGGTCGCCGCAGCGGCAGCGATCGCCGGAGTGCTCACCGGTGTCATCGCCATGCTGGCGTTCCGCTGGAGCGAGCGCGACCAGAAACGCCCCACCCGCACCTCGCTGCACACGGACCCGGTGCTTCCGCCGGGCGTCGACACGGTTCTCTCCGTGCTCCGGTCCTCGGCCGTCGTCCTCGACGAGGCCGACGCCGTCGTCAAGGCCAGCTCCGCCGCGTACGCCCTCGGACTGGTGCGCGGCGGCAAGCTGGCGGTCGAGCCGATGATGCTGATGGCCCGCGACACCCGTCGTGACGGGGAAATACGCCAGGTCGAGCTGGATCTGCCGAGGCGGGGGACCGGACGGGGAGAGGCCCTGGCCGTCTCCGCGCGGGTCGCCCCGCTCGGGTCCCGGCTGGTGCTGCTCCTCGTCGAGGACCTGACGGAGGCACGGCGTATCGAGGCCGTACGGCGCGACTTCGTCGCGAACGTCAGCCACGAGCTCAAGACCCCGGTCGGCGCGCTCTCCCTGCTCTCCGAGGCCGTCATGGACGCCTCGGACGACCCGGAGGCCGTCGAGCGCTTCGCCGGGCGGATGCAGATAGAGGCCACCCGGCTCACCAATCTCGTCCAGGAGCTCATCGACCTGTCGAGGGTGCAGAACGACGACCCCCTTGAGGACGCCGAGCCGGTCCGCGTGGACGAGCTGGTCGCCGAGGCCATCGACCGGTGCCGCCACCAGGCCGGCACCAAGCAGATCACCATGGCCGCGGGCGGCACCGCCGACCTGAGCATCTGGGGGAACCGGGGGCAACTGGCCGCCGCCCTCGGCAACCTCGTCGAGAACGGCGTCAACTATTCGCCCGCCCGCACCCGGGTGGGTATAGCCGCGCGCCGGGTGACCGCGCCCGGCGGAGACCTCATCGAGATCGCCGTGACCGACCAGGGCATCGGCATCTCGGAGAAGGACCGGGAGCGCGTCTTCGAGCGCTTCTACCGCGTCGACCCGGCCCGTTCCCGCCAGACCGGCGGTACGGGTCTGGGTCTCGCGATCGTCAAACACGTGGCCGCCTCGCACGGCGGGGAGGTCACGGTGTGGAGCTCCGAGGGTCAGGGCTCCACATTCACCCTGCGGCTGCCGGAGGCGGCTGCGGCCCGCGACCGCGGGACCGACCACCACATGCCCGGACTCGACGATGAGGACGAGACCGGGCAGCCCGACGGGACGACCACCGTCACATCCCCGTACGAACCGCTTCCCGCTCCGGAGGTCCTTCCGTGACCCGTGTGCTCGTCGTCGAGGACGAGGAGTCCTTCTCCGACGCCCTGTCGTACATGCTCCGCAAAGAGGGCTTCGAGGTCGCCATCGCGACCACCGGGCCCGACGGACTCGACGAGTTCGAGCGCAACGGCGCCGACCTCGTCCTCCTCGACCTGATGCTGCCGGGGCTGCCCGGCACGGAGGTCTGCCGCCAGCTGCGCGTCCGCTCCAACGTTCCGGTGATCATGGTCACCGCCAAGGACAGCGAGATCGACAAGGTCGTCGGGCTGGAAATAGGAGCCGACGACTACGTGACGAAGCCTTTCTCGTCGCGTGAGCTCGTCGCCCGTATCCGTGCCGTGCTCCGCCGTCGCGGGGAGCCCGAGGAGGTCACCCCGGCCGCCCTGGAGGCCGGACCCGTCCGCATGGACGTCGACCGCCACGTGGTCACCGTCTCCGGCTCCAAGGTCGACCTCCCGCTCAAGGAGTTCGACCTGCTGGAGATGCTGCTGCGCAACGCGGGCCGCGTCCTGACCCGTATGCAGCTCATCGACCGGGTGTGGGGTGCCGACTACGTCGGTGACACCAAGACGCTGGACGTCCACGTCAAGCGTCTCCGGGCGAAGATCGAGCCCGACCCGGGCGCGCCGCGGTACCTGGTGACGGTGCGCGGCCTCGGCTACAAGTTCGAGCCGTAAACCGATCTCGTACTGACGACTGTCGTACCTACGGCAAAGGGCGGCACCCTTCGGGGTACCGCCCTTCGTGCGTGCTGGATCAGTGGCCGGCCGACGCCGACGTCGAGGCCGTCGCGCCGTCCGTGTTCGTGGCTGTCGCGCTCGACGACACCGTGCCGGTGGGCGAGCCGGAGACGGAGTCGGACGGCGAGGCCGAGGACTTCGGCGACTCCGAGGCGGCGGCGGAGGCCGTCGCGCCGGCCGCCCCCGGGATGTTGCTCGGGCCCCACTTGGAGAAGTAGCTCTCGGCCGGGACGACGAACGCGCGCAGCTGTACGTCACCGGTCTTGCTGAAGGTGAAGGTGACCGGCTGGGCGTTGCCGTCCTTGACGGCCGTGCCGGGGTCGCTCAGGGCGGCGGAGGCGTTGCCCTCGCCGCCCAGGACGACCTGGCCGCCCGCGGGGATGGTGAGCTTGCCCGAGCCCGTGGCGGGCGTGATCTGGGCGACGCCGTCGCCGCCGACCTTGACCGAGTCGAGGGTCTGGGGGGTGATGCCGTTGTTGAACAGGGTCGCGGAGATCACCGCCGGGCCCTTGGACGCCGCGTCGGGCTGGGTGATGACGAGGGCGTTCTGGATCTTGATGTCCCCGACGGTGGTCGCCGCGTTGTCCGGCTTGACCTCCAGCGTCTGGGCGTCGTTGCCGGCACCGCACGCGGCGAGCGAGGCGATCGAGAACGCGATGACGGCGGCGGCGAGAGTGCCGCGTCGAAGGCTGCTGCTCACGGCGGCGGCAACTCCTTGAACGTGGGCGAAGCAGAGCGGCTTCTGTGCAAAGCCGCCCTAAGGGTCTGTCAGCGGGCTTAGGTTACCGAGCCGTTCCCGCGCTGCCGCACCCGACCCGCCCCTTGGCCCCCGCAAGCCCCGTTGCGCCGTCCGTGCGCCCTGTCCTTCATGTGGTTCGGGCGGTCCCCATCAGCTACTTTGGCTTCCGTTCGTTCGCCATTCACATAAGCGGTCATGAGATCAGCCGGGGTTTTTCCGATAAGGAATCAAGGAATCCATGCCGGTCGGGAAAATTGATCATCGGTAGATCGGTGCGGGTCGTGATCAATTCCGGATTCGTCTCGTACCCGACTCCGCGCACCGAACGGAGTAGCGGAAGTCGAGCCCTTGGAGCGGGACAAACCGGGATGTTCAGACCCTGGTCAGGAACGTCCGGTGTGTGTAACGTACGCGTTTCTCTTGCCCTGGACAGCCGCTCCGACCTGCGAATACCCTCTTCCGCTCGCCCCTCGCAGCACGTTCCTGTTGCGGTTGTCAAGCCCCGAGATATGCCCTGACCTGCGAAAACGCCATTCAGAAGACGCCGTTTCCGTGTTACCCTGGATAGCCACGGAAGGGGTACCTGTCACATGACGTTCAAGGTTGGCGACACCGTGGTCTATCCCCATCACGGGGCCGCGCTGATCGAGGCCATCGAAACTCGCCAGATCAAAGGCGTGGACAAGACCTACTTGGTGCTGAAGGTCGCCCAGGGCGACCTGACGGTGCGTGTGCCAGCGGACAATGCGGAGTTCGTCGGCGTGCGTGATGTGGTCGGTCAGGACGGGCTGGACCGGGTCTTCGAGGTGCTGCGCGCGCCGTACGCCGAGGAGCCCACGAACTGGTCGCGTCGTTACAAGGCAAATCTGGAGAAGCTCGCCTCCGGCGACGTCATCAAGGTCGCGGAAGTCGTGCGTGACCTGTGGCGTCGTGAGCGCGAGCGTGGACTCTCCGCCGGTGAGAAGCGCATGCTCGCCAAGGCCCGGCAGATCCTGGTGAGCGAGCTCGCCCTCGCGGAGAACACGAACGAGGACAAGGCCGAGGCCCTGCTCGACGAGGTTCTCGCGTCCTGACGCAGGCGGTCGTCGAGACGGTGGCCGCTCTCACCCGGCAATCGTCCTGACGTCCACACATGCCCGCACGGCTGCGCAATGAAATGCCGCGGTGCCCGATGACGTAAACGCTTTCGCTTGACGCGATGGCTGTCGCCGGGCGCTGCGGCATGTTCGTACCCAGCGGCTTTTTCGTACCCGTTCCCCCTTCGGGAACGTGTGTTCCCGATACCACGTGCGTCCCCGATACTTGGCGTGCTGAGCCCGGGCGGCTTGCTCGACCGGATGTCACGGAAGGGTCCGGTCGAGGCTCGCGCCCGGCACTCCCCGAGCTCTCGCCTTCGCTTGAGCAGGGGGCACCTCCAGGGCCATACCCAAGCAGCCCGAGTACACAAACCTGACAGGAACCGATGTCTGACGATTCGCGCCCCTTGCCGTCCGGGGCACGTACGGCGGCCGTGATTCCCGCCGCCGGCCGGGGCGTACGCCTCGGTCCGGGCGCTCCCAAGGCGCTTCGCGCGCTGAACGGTACCCCCATGCTCATCCACGCGGTGCGCGCCATGGCCGCGTCCCGTGCCGTCTCGCTGGTCGTCGTCGTGGCGCCGCCCGACGGTGCCGCCGAGGTGAAGGCCCTGCTCGACACGCACGCGCTGCCCGAGCGGACCGACTTCCTCGTCGTCCCCGGCGGGGACAGCCGTCAGGAGTCCGTGAAGTACGGGCTCGACGCGCTGCCCCCCGGTATCGACATCGTCCTTGTGCACGACGCCGCCCGCCCGCTCGTGCCCGTCGACACGGTCGACGCGGTCATCGAGGCCGTACGCGACGGGGCGCCCGCCGTCGTACCGGCGCTGCCCCTCGCCGACACCGTCAAGCAGGTCGAACCGGCGAGCGAGCCGGGCGCGCCCGAGCCCGTCGTCGCCACGCCCGAGCGGGCGCGGCTGCGTGCCGTGCAGACGCCGCAGGGTTTCGACCGCGCCACGCTCGTACGCGCCCACGAGACCGTCACCGAGGACGTGACCGACGACGCGAGCATGGTCGAGCAGCTCGGGGCGCGGGTCGTGGTGGTGCCGGGGCACGAGGAGGCGTTCAAGGTGACCCGTCCGCTGGACCTGGTCCTCGCGGAGGCGGTTCTCGCGCGCAGGAGGGCCAACGATGGCTTCTGAGGCACCCGCACCCGCACCCGCACCCGCGCCTGTGCCTGTGCCCGTGCCAGTGCCCGTGCCCGTGCCTGTGGTGCTGCCGCAGGTCGGCATCGGTACCGACATCCACGCCTTCGAGGAGGGCCGGGAGCTGTGGTGCGCCGGGCTGCTGTGGGAGGGCCAGGGGCCGGGGCTGGCCGGGCACTCCGACGCGGACGTCGTCGCGCACGCCGCGTGCAACGCGCTGTTCTCGGCGGCGGGGCTCGGTGACCTGGGTGCCCACTTCGGGACCGGGCGGCCGGAGTGGTCCGGCGCCTCCGGGGTCACGCTGCTGACGGAGGCCGCCCGGATCGTCCGCGCGGCGGGCTTCACCATCGGCAATGTCGCCGTACAGGTCGTCGGGGACCGCCCGAAGATCGGGAAGCGGCGGGACGAGGCGCAGCGGATCCTCTCCGAGGCGGTCGGGGCCCCGGTGTCCGTCTCCGGCGCCACCACGGACGGCCTCGGCTTCCCCGGCCGGGGAGAGGGACTGATGGCGGTGGCCACGGCGCTGGTGGCCCGAACGTCCTGACGCCGACCGGCCGGCACGGCGTCGCTGGGTACGGGGCCGGTGGTGTGGGCGGGTCGGTGGTGCGGGCGGGCCGATGGTGGTCGGAGTGGTGATGGTGGTCGGTGTGGTGATGGTGGGCCGATCGGGTGCACGCCGTGACGGGGGGACCCGCGGCGGGTACCCGTGAGCCTCGTACGGCCCTTCGCCGCAGTGGCGCACGAGAGGAAACCCATGTCCGCAGAACGCTCCGCAGCACTCCCCGACAAGCTCAAGGTCCTCCTCGACACCCCGGTCTTCATCACCGTCGCCACCATCCAGCCCGACGGCAGCCCCCAGGTCTCCCCGGTCTGGGTGCAGCGCGACGGGGACGACGTCCTCTTCTCCACCACCGTCGACCGCCGCAAGTACAAGAACCTCGTCCGCGACCCCAGGGTGTCCGCCGTGGTCATGGTCCCGGACTCCCCGTACCAGTACGCCGAGATCCGTGGCCCGGTCGAGACGACGACCGAGGGCGGCCAGGAACTCATCGACGCGCTGTCGCTGAAGTACACCGGCAAGAAGTACGTGGAATTCAACCCGCAGTCCGTCCAGGACGCCGAGCGGGTCGTCGTACGCGTTCACCCCCGGAAGATCGTCGGCGGCGTCTGAGACCGGGCGGACACCTATAGATGTCACGAATAAGTGCCCCTTGCGCGGGAAGGTCGCGGGGCACTCCCCGGGGCCCACTACCCTGGAGTGGTGACCATTCGCCTGTACGACACCAGCGCCCGGCAGATCCGTGACTTCTCCCCGCTCAAGCCGGGTTGTGTCTCGATCTACCTGTGTGGTGCCACCGTGCAGGCCGCACCGCACATCGGACACATCCGCTCGGGCCTCAACTTCGACATCATGCGCCGCTGGTTCGAGTACCGCGGCTACGAGGTCACGTTCATCCGCAACGTGACCGACATCGACGACAAGATCATCACCAAGTCGGCCGACCAGGGCCGCCCTTGGTGGGCGATCGGGTACGAGAACGAGCGCGCGTTCAACGACGGATACGCCGTGCTCGGCTGCCTGCCGCCCACCTACGAGCCGCGGGCCACCGGGCACATCACCGAGATGGTCGAGATGATGCGCGGGCTCATCGAGCGCGGGCACGCCTACGAGGCCGACGGGAACGTCTACTTCGACGTGCGGTCCTTCCCCGGGTACCTCCAGTTGTCCAACCAGGAGTTGGACAACCTCCAGCAGCCGGCCGGCGTCGGTGAGACCGGCAAGCGGGACCCGCGCGACTTCGCCATGTGGAAGGCCGTGAAGCCCGGCGAGCCGAGCTGGGAGACGCCGTGGGGACGGGGCCGGCCCGGCTGGCACCTGGAGTGCTCCGCGATGGCCCACAAGTACCTGGGCACCGCGTTCGACATCCACGGCGGCGGGATCGACCTGATCTTCCCGCACCACGAGAACGAGATCGCGCAGGCCAAGGCCTTCGGCGACGAGTTCGCGAAGTACTGGGTGCACAACGCCTGGGTCACCATGAGCGGCGAGAAGATGTCCAAGTCCCTGGGCAACTCCGTACTCGTCTCCGAGATGGTCAAGCAGTGGCGTCCGATCGTGCTGCGCTACTACCTCGGTACCCCGCACTACCGTTCGATGATCGAGTACAGCGAAGAGGCCCTGCGCGAGGCCGAGTCGGCGTTCGCGCGCATCGAGGGCTTCGTGCAGCGGGTCGTCGAGAAGGCGGGGGGCGTCGTCGAGCCCGCCGCCGAGGTGCCGCCGGCCTTCGCCGAGGCGATGGACGACGACCTGGGCGTCCCGCAGGCGCTCGCCATCGTGCACACGACCGTGCGGCAGGGGAACTCCGCCCTCGCCGCCGACGACAAGGAAGCCGCCGTCGCCCGCCTCGCCGAGGTCCGGGCCATGCTCGGCGTCCTCGGGCTCGACCCGCTCGACGAGCAGTGGGCCGGTGAGGGCGACCGCGGCGAGGACCTGCACGGCGTCGTCGACACCCTCGTCCGGATGGTCCTCGACCAGCGCGAGGCCGCCCGCACCCGCAAGGACTGGGCCACCGCGGACGCCATCCGCGACCAGCTCAACCAGTCCGGTCTGGTCATCGAGGACGGCCCGCAGGGGCCGCGCTGGACCCTCGGCCCGCGCTGAGCGGATCCCCCTCGGGGCCTCCTCGGCCTTGATCGATTGTGCCGCCCGGGCCTCCGGGCGGCACACTGCATATACGACACGTCACGTACGTACGCTCGCCTCACACAGACAGGTAGGTCATGGCCGCTAACAACCGCCGCATGTCCGGCAAGAAGGGCGCGCAGGTCGGCAGTGGCGGCCAGCGACGCCGGGGCCTGGAAGGCAAGGGCCCCACCCCGCCCGCCGAAATGCGCAAGGGGCACAAGAAGAACCGCATCGCGGGCGCCAAGGCGAAGCAGGTCGCACGCCGTCCCGCCCCGCGCGGGCGCGGCGGCAAGGGCACGTCCGAGATGGTCGTCGGGCGCAACTCGGTCGTGGAGGCGCTGCGCGAGGGCGTGCCCGCGTCGATGCTGTACGTGCAGCAGTTCATCGACAACGACGAGCGGGTGCGCGAGGCGCTCCAGCTCGCCGGTGAGCGCGGCGGCATCCACCTCATGGAGGCCCCGCGCCCCGAGCTCGACCGTATGACCAACGGGCTCAACCACCAGGGTCTCGTCCTCCAGGTCCCGCCGTACGAGTACGCGCACCCCGAGGACCTCGCGGCCGCCGCGTACGACGAGGGCCGGGACCCGCTGATCGTCGCCCTCGACGGCGTGACCGACCCCCGGAACCTGGGTGCCGTCGTCCGTTCCGTCTCGGCCTTCGGCGGCCACGGCGTCGTCGTGCCCGAGCGGCGCGCGGCCGGCATGACCGCCGGTGCCTGGAAGACGTCGGCCGGTGCCGCCGCCCGTACGCCCGTCGCCCGAGCCGCCAACCTGACGCGGGCCCTTGAGTCGTACAAGAAGGCCGGTCTCGTCGTGGTCGGACTCGCCGCGGACGGCGAGGTCGAGGTCGGTGATCTGGAGGCCCTCGGCGGTCCCGTCGTCATCGTCGTCGGCAGCGAGGGCAAGGGCCTGTCCCGGCTGGTCGGCGAGACCTGTGACTTCCGGGTGCGGATTCCGATGCCGGGCGGCGCCGAGTCGCTGAACGCCGGTGTCGCGGCGGGGGTCGTGCTGTACGAGGCCTCGCGCCGACGCGTCTGAACAGACGGGTGAACAGACGTCCGGACGGACGTCCGAGTGAGTCACCCCCGTGGGGCAATCGGGATGTTCGGGACGGCCTTGACGCGGTCCGGACAGATCGACGCAGTCAAAGCAGTGTCCTAAACACACGTCACTCGGTTAGATGAGTGTGGACACCAGAACACCCCGCACACCCACGGGGGACCGCTCGTCGGGATTCGACGACGCTCCCGCGCTGAGCATGGTGAAGGTGCCGAGCGATCCGGCGCAGGTCATCGTCAATCATGCGAGCTTCCGCGTGCAGCTAGGCGGCGCGACGCGAACCCAACCCCCGCACATCGCGCGGCACTTGAGTTCCTCCGACGACACCGCGCGGATCCCCGTCGTCGGTACGGCGGGCAGAGCGGGCGGGGCCGGTCAGGCCGCCGGGGCCCGCCGCCGCGCGCCCGTCGTCTGGAGCGGGAAGTCCGCCCCCGACGACACCGGCGCCCACCGCCTCCTGCAGGCCGTGCGGAGCACCAGCGTGCGCCACGGCTCAGCGGGCCAGGCGGGCGATGCCGGCGCCACCCAGGTCATCCCGCGCCTCGACGAGACCCAGGGCTACGAACACCCTGCCTACGAACACCCCGCCTACGAAGGCGACCTGACCGTCGACACGGTCGAGACGCCCCTCGTCGGCAGCCAGCGCACCCATTCCTCCGGTCCTTCCGGCCCTTCCGGCGAGACGCGCCTGCTGCCGAACATGCGCAGCGTGGACAGCGCGTACGACGAACCCCGCTACACGGGCGGGGAGTTCGCGCGGGAGGGCCTCGACGACGACGGCGACGAGCCGGCCAGGCGGCACGCCGCCGACCCCGTCCGGCACGCCTACTACCCAGGCCGCCGGATGAACCTCGGCGTGGTGCTGCTCCCGCTCCGCGTCTTCCTCGGGTTCATCTCCATCTACGCCGGCATGGGCAAGCTCTGCGACCCCGTCTACTTCGACGGCGGCAAGCGCGGCTCCATGGTGAAGTGGCTGAACACGCTGCACCCCTGGGAAGTCGCCGAGCCGCTGCGGCAGTTCGCGCTCCAGCACCCCGTCGGCTCCGGGCTCGTCATCGCCTTCTTCCAGGTCATCGTGGGCGTGCTCACGGTGCTGGGACTGTGGCAGCGGGTCGCCGCGGTCGTGGGCGCGATGCTGTCGGCCGCGCTCATCGTCACCGTCAGCTGGAAGACGGTCCCCGCGTACGACGCTCCGGACATCATCTATCTCGCCGCCTGGTCCCCGCTGATCATCGCGGGCGCCCCCGTCTACTCCGTCGACGGACGCCTCGCGAGCGAGGCCTGGCGCACACTCGGGCCGCGCGCCGACATCTGGGACCTGCGGCACCGTGTGCTGCGCCGCGGCGCGCTCGTCTCGGCCGTCGTCGTCGGCCTCACTCTGCTCATCGGCTCGCTCCTCGGCGGCGCCGTCCGTGACGCCGACCGCGTGGTCGTGCCCGGACCGGGCGAGGCCCCGCGCAACGAACTGCCCGGCTCCCCGCTGCCCGAGGAGCCCGGCGCGCCCCGCCAGAAGGTCGGCACCCCGTCGGCCTCGACCAAGGCGCCCACCCAAGAGACCTCCTCGGCGCCGTCGGACCCGGCGGCCACCACTCCGGGCGCGGTCCGCGAGACGGGCGGCATGGTCACCAGCGGCCCCAGCCAGACCCAGGGCACCGGCCAGGCCCCGCCCCAGCAGTCCGCGCCGGCGCACCAGGCCCCGAGCACGAGCGCGGGCCCGTCCTCCAGCGGCGCCACCGGCAGCTCCGCCTCGGGCGGTACTTCGGGCGGTACGTCCGGCGGTGGCGGCGGCGGCGGTTCGAGCAGCTCCGGCGGCAGCACCTCCGGCGGCTCCGACAAGCTGGTCGGCGGCCTCCTGGGGTAGCACGCCTCCCGCCGTACGAGGAGGGGCCCCGCACACCTGATGTGCGGGGCCCCTCCTCGTACTCGTACGGGCCGTGGGTTCTCTCAGCGCCCCAGTGCGGGTTCTGTCAGCGCCCCAGTGCCGCCAGTTCCTTCGCCGCCTCCGTGAGGTCCTTCGCGGTGTCGATGGCGCGCCAGTACGCGCCCTGCGGGAGCGGGAAGCCGGCCAGGCGGCGTTCACGGGCCAGGTGCGGGAACGTGGTGCGCTCGTGGTCGCCGCGCTCGGGCAGCAGATCGGCGAACTCGGCCGAGAAGACGTAGACGCCCGCGTTGATCTCGTACGTGGTCGGCGGGGACTCGATGAAGTCCGTCACGCGTCCGAAGCCGTCCGTCTTGACGGCGCCCCACGGGATGCGGGGGCGGGCGAGGGCGAGGGTCGCGACGGCGTCGCGCTCGGTGTGGAAGTCCGCCATGTCGCGCAGCGAGAAACGGGTCCAGATGTCGCCGTTCGTCGCGTACCAGGGCTGGTCCGGGTGGGGGAGGTGCGCGGCGGCGTACTTGAGGCCGCCACCGCGGCCGAGGGGCTCCGTCTCGACGACGGTCGTGATGTTGACCGGCAGGTCGGCCGTCGCCAGCCACTTCTGCAGGACCTCGGCGAGATGGCCGCAGGAGACGACGACGTCGGTCACGCCCTCTTCGGCGAGCCAGGTCAGCTGGTGGCCGATGATCGGGGTCCCGGTGCCGGGGATCTCGACCATCGGCTTGGGCCGGTCGTCGGTGTAGGGGCGCAGCCGGGAGCCCTGACCACCGGCCAGGACAACGGCTTGAACGGGGCGCGACGCGGCGTTCGGATCGGTCATGCCCGAACTGTACGTGGCGCCCCGCTCGCCGCTTCTGTCGGCAACCGTTCCCTTAAACAGCTGTTACCTGAAGGGCGGCGGCCCGTGGCGCTCAGATGTGGGTGGCCGCGACCCCCGATGCGAAGGACGTGTCGCAGACGGGGCGGGCGAAGGCCTGCGCGCGGGTCGGGCCGTACGCACGGACCGCGGCGCGGCCGAGGGCGCGGGCGATGGAGACGCAGTGCTTCGCGAGCGACGGGCGGTCGTTCACCGCCTCCTGGAGGTGGGTGAGGGCGACGCCCGGGTTCTTCTCCTGGAGCTCCAGCAGGAGCCGGTCGCGCAACACGTCCTGCGGGGCGCGGGAGACGGCACGCGAGGAGACGTCCGAGGAGGAGGCGGTGAGCACCGAGTCCGAGGAGTTCCCCGACCAGTTGACTCGGGTGACCGCGAGGGTCCCGGAGAGCACCAGGACGACAGGCAGAACGAGGGCGAGGGTGCGACCGATCCGGCGGGCGGGGCCACGGCCACGCCGGGTCCGTTGGTTAGTGGTGGAGTGCTTCACGCGAGTGAGGGTAGCGCGGGGTGATGATTTGGCGACATTTAGTAATCAGTTCGGGGGATGCGGGGCCTGCTTTTCCGGGGCGACGGGTTGACGTACAGATATCGAAATGACCGGCTTGCCGGGGTATTTGTCGACAACGAAGAGGGCCCCACAGCAGGCTGTGGGGCCCTCTTCGTCAACCTGGGTGAATTCACCCGCTACGGGGTGTCGAACCCGTACGCGTGTTGCCTCAGTCGGAGAGACGCTCGCCCGTCGAGGTCGAGAACACGTGGGTCTCGCCCGGCCGCGGCACGACGTGCAGCGTGGCGCCCTTGTCCGGGACCGCGCGGCCGCTGACGCGGACGACCAGGTCCGTGAGCTTGTCGTCGACCTTGGCGCTGCCGTAGACGTAACCGTCGGCGCCGAGCTCCTCGACGACGTTCACCGAGACGGCGAGGCCGGCCGGGGCGTCCGCGGTCTCCTTGGACAGCGACTTGGCGGCGTCGCCGTTGTGCTCGACGATGTCGAAGTGCTCCGGGCGGACGCCGACCGTGACGGTGCGGTCGCCCTTGTCCGTGGCGGCCTTCAGGGCCTCGCGGTTGACCGGCACCACGGAGTTGCCGAACTTCACGCCGCCGTCCGTGATCGGGACCTCGACGAGGTTCATGGCGGGGGAGCCGATGAAACCGGCGACGAAGAGGTTGTTCGGGCGGTCGTACATGTTGCGCGGCGAGTCGACCTGCTGGAGCAGACCGTCCTTGAGCACGGCCACCCGGTCGCCCATGGTCATGGCCTCGACCTGGTCGTGGGTCACGTACACCGTGGTGATACCGAGGCGGCGCTGCAGCGAGGCGATCTGCGTACGGGTGGAGACACGGAGCTTGGCGTCGAGGTTCGACAGCGGCTCGTCCATGAGGAAGACCTGGGGCTCACGCACGATCGCGCGGCCCATCGCGACACGCTGGCGCTGACCGCCGGAGAGGGCCTTCGGCTTGCGGCCGAGGTACTCGGTGAGGTCGAGGATCTTCGCCGCGTCCTCGACCTTCTGGCGGATCTCGGCCTTGTTGACGCCGGCGATCTTGAGCGCGAAGCCCATGTTGTCGGCGACCGTCATGTGCGGGTAGAGCGCGTAGTTCTGGAACACCATGGCGATGTCCCGGTCCTTGGGCGGCAGGTGCGTGACGTCGCGGTCACCGATGTGGATCGAGCCGGCGTTGACGTCCTCGAGACCCGCGAGCATGCGCAGGGAGGTGGACTTTCCGCAGCCGGAGGGACCGACGAGGACGAGGAACTCGCCGTCCGCGACGTCGAGCTCGAGCTGATCGACGGCGGGCTTGTCGCCACCCGGGTAGATGCGGGTCGCCTTGTTGAACGAGACAGTGGCCATGGTGAGGGGCCCCCTTCACCGGCAGGAACGTGCCGGACGATCCGTTGTAAAGGTGGTGTCCACCGCGAAGCCTCGCAGTGGTGTAGTCCACAAGAGTGAACTGGCTCAGGACGCTACCCCGCGTTCACGTGGTCTGTCAGTACCCGGGGCCCTGTGAACTTCGCGGAAATTTTCGAGAGGGGCCCGCCGTGACGTGGGTACACTGCACGGGCACGCACGCGGCAGCCATGCCGCACGCGCGCGTGCAGGCCTCCTTAGCTCAGCTGGTCAGAGCGCCGCTCTTGTAAAGCGAAGGTCGTCGGTTCGAATCCGACAGGGGGCTCCGTTCCAGCCCAGGTCAAGGCCTAAATGGCCCTGGTACGTAGATCACTCAACAGGCTTCTGCGTGAGCGGTGCGTGAGCGGCGGTGTCATCCGGGGCCTTTCTGGCGCGGGGCACCGCCGCTGCTGCCTTCTCCGTCAGCTCGTCCTCGTACTCCTCGAACAGCTCCATATAGGTGTTGCTCGTCAGCACGATCGTGGAGTGCCGCAGCTTCACCTTGGCGTCATGCAGGTCGCCGCCGCCGGCCTTCACGAGGGCAGCCGCGCCGTGCCTCAAGTCCCGCAGATTGATGGGCGGCAGACCGGCGTCGGCCACGATCCGCTGGAAGACGTCCGAGACCGATTCGGGGTGCAGCCAGCTCCCGTCCTCCTGGACGAACACCTTGCCCGTGTCCGTCCACGGCAGCCGCTTCTCCAGCCGCTCCGCACGCTCGGCCAACTGGCGGCCCTGGTGCGCCCTGAGAACGTCCAGGGTGCCCCGGTCGACCTTCACGTCGGCTGCCGACCCTTCCGTCTTCGGAGCGGTCTCGACGGGGGTCCATCCGTCGCGCACGATCTCCCGCGCCACGCCGACGGTCCGGCCCTTGTAGTTCACGTTCTCCCAGTCCATGCCGACCGCCTCGCCGCGGCGAAGGCCGTGGTGCGCGATGACGTGGAAGATGGCGTAGAGCCGATCGCTTTCGGCGGCGTCGAGGAACGCGCCGAGTTGCGCGGGCGTCCAGACCATGACGGGGGAAGGCTTCTCGCCCGTCTCCTGCCAGCGGGCCACACGCTCCGTCGTCCACAGCAGACCCTTTGCCCGCCGGACCGTGCCGACTTCAACGAAGGCCGCCGGGTTGAAGGTGATGTACTGCCGCCGGATCGCGAAGTTCAGGGCCGACCGCAGCGTGTTGCGAACCTCCAGCTTGGTGGCCGGTCCGGTGATCTTCCGGTACGGGGGCATCTCGTCGAGCTTCATCCGCTCGGCGGCCAGCCTCTCCCGCTCGGCACCAGGCGGCCGGGACCGCTTGCCCCACGTCGCTCGCGCCTCCTGCTCACGCCGGGCCGCGTTCTCTACGGCGATCACCTCGTTGGCGTCGTCGACGCTGTCGAAGTACGACTGACAGTGCCCGACGTTCAGGCGGTCGATGCGGTGGTGCCCGAGCGCCGGCCGCAGATGGTGCTCAACACGGGAGACGTAGTTGTTGACGGTGGTGACCGCGCGGGACTTCCGCTTGGCCTCCAGCCACTCGTCGAGCAGGTCGCCGACCGTCATCGTCGAGGTCAGCTTCTGGCCGTGCACGAGACGGCGCCTGATCTCGGCGAGCTCGGGCAGCGGGGCGTCCTTGTCCTTGGAGACATCCTCCAGGAGGTCGCCGACCTTGGTCTGCGCTTCGGTGTCGTCGCTTTCCGGAAGCGCGAGCAACGCCCGCACGGCGTCGAGGACTTCCTGCGCGTCCTTGGCGGTGTCGTAGCCGGAGCGGGAGAAGGAACGCCGCCCGCCGTCCCCGCGGGCGGGAAGCTCCTGCCGTACCGCCCACACCCCGTGGCGCCTACTCGTCAGCTGAGGGCAGGTCTTGTTCAGGGCCTTGCCGTCTTGGCCTCGGCAGTAGCAACGGCGGTACGTAGAACCCTTCACGACTACCTCCTTCTTCTCTCGAATGGATCAGCTAGGAGGATCGTCGAGGCCGTCCTCACGTGCACGATTCGGATCCCCTTCGTACACAGGAACCGTCTCCATAATTGTAGGTTCGCCAGATGCCGCGCGTAGAGAATCGATGCGGCCCAGCAGGTACTGATAGCTCCGCTCCAACTCGCGTTCGTGAGCAGTCGTGACCAATAGCATTTGTTGCGCCATGTGATGCTCGCGCTGAGCCTGCTGTTCTCGCTGTCGTGCAGCGAGGACTTGACTTCCTAGCTCTCCGAGGCGACGCAATACAGCTTTTGCTTCAGCCTCCAATTCTTCCGCGTTCGGCGTCCGCCGCATTTCGTCGGTTGAGTCATCACTGAATCCGGGACCGAGAAGCCATTCAACTGAAGTGTCAAGAGCCCTAGCAAGGGCTGACGCCTCTGACATGGCAAGGAGCCGCGTTCCGTTCTCCAGTTTTTGGACATCAGCGGCCCGCAACTTGCCGCCGTGTGGGCGGGACCGCTCGACGACTTGCTCAGGGGTCAGGCCTTTGATCTCCCTGAATCGCTTGAACTGGCGCATGAATACGTCCTGAGCCAGGTATCCCGATTCGGTGAGTTCGATGTCTCTACCACTCAAGCGGCCGATATTAGTGGGAACCGAGGTGGCGGGTAGGCCAGCCCTAAGGCGGGCCAGCTCTTCGAAATCGGGAGCTGGGTACGAGGGATCGTCATTGAAGAGGCTTTGTTGAGACAGGATGACGTCGGGGTTTTCGCCAGAGAGGATTTCTCTAGGTGCATCTGAGGGCCATCCCAAAGCCTGGGCTACACGTAGGTATCCGCCAGGAATCCTCTTGCTTCGACTCGCACGTCCCCGCTCGTAATTACTGATCGTGGTGGCGGAGTTCCCCGATTTATTGGCGAGCTCCTGTTGGTCCCACCCTTTCGCTCGGCGTGCCCTTGCAATCGCCTCGCCCAGAAGTGCCCATCGTTCGGGCGGCCATCCTGTCTCGTCCATGGCTCCTCATCGTGTCTCAACGATTCGCAACGTTACTCGCAAGAGTCACGGTCGTTGGGAGCGGGCGCAAGTGGGCGTCGCCACCAACCCTGGGCGCAGCGTTGGGTTCCGGCCACAACGCCTGTGACGCAGGTTGTGGACAAGTCGCAATGTTGCGCATAGTGTTGCGACCACCCCGAAGGCGAGGACGTTGCCAGGGGTACAGCAAGGAGGGGAAATGCCAGTTCAGGAAGCTCCTGACCTACTGACGACCAAGGAGCTCGCGGCATACCTGCGCAAGCCGATCGCCACTGTGCGCGGCTGGCGCTACAGGAAGACGGGTCCGACCGGATTCAGGCTCGGCCGAGACATCGTCTACCGCCGGTCCGCCGTCGAAGCCTGGCTCACTGAGTGCGAGAGGGGCGGGGCGTGAGCAGCAAAGCGCTCACCATCGCCGACATCCTCGACCAGCCGGCCGTCGTCCCTCTGTGGCCGACCGTCGGACGGGCCTTGGGCCTGGCAGAGAGCACCACCTATCAGCTGGCAGCCGAGAACAGGTTGCCCTTCGAGGTCATCCGCCTGGGGCGCCGACGCGTCGCACGGACCGTAGATCTCCACCGCTTCCTCGGGCTCATCCCTGAGGAGAACGGCAACGGCGCCGGGGGTCCAGCCCCGACGCCGCTTGCAGAACGCGCCACAGCAACCACCTGATCAGCAGAAGAGAGCACGCTCATGTCCATCTTGACATCCGCGGCGTCAACGGCGACGCCGGACCCCAGTGCGCAGCGCAACAACGGCGTCACCGTCGCGATCGGCGCCGCACTCAGCCTCACCAGCCACCGCGTCGAACTCTGGGCCACGCCCGACATGGACGACTACTCCTACGAGGCCGTCTACAACCCCGGCCAGATCAGCCTCGCGGACGCCGAAGCCGCGATCCGCACCCAGCTCGCCGAGTTCAACACCCAGGTCGCCAGCTTCCTCAACGAGGACGGACCGCTCACCGCAGCGCAGCGCGGCACCGAGTGGATGAACCGCTGGGGCTGCATCCCCCAGTGCGTCACCGACCACACGGAACCCACGGCCGCGGAGTGGCACAGCACCGCCGACGTCGAGACCGAACTCCGCGACGCCGACCTCGACACCAGCGGCTACAGCGCGAACGGCAACGACCTCCCGTGGCTCGCCGCCCGCGTCACCGTCGCCAACGACAAGGCCCACGCCTACGGGAGAAAGACGCAGGTCTTCCTCGACTACGGCATCAGCATCGCCGAGATGTCCCCGGCCAAGGCGCGCGAGGCCCTGAACGCGCTGCGCGCCTTCGTCGCCCAGCTCACCCTCGTCGTGGACCAGGCCGACCGGATCGCGGCCGACGACTTCGAAGGCGACCCCGAGATCGCCCGCCTCGACCGCGAGGCCGAGGACCGACGGATCCGCGCGATCGACGACGCCCGCATCCAGAAGGCCGTCACTCGCCTCCAGTCCCTCACCACCGAGGAGGCGAAGTGACGGAGAACAGCGGCGCCCTCGACACCTTCCTCGCCGACCAGGCCCTCGCCACCGGCAGGGACATCGCCGCCCACGGGACGCCGGCCGTCGTCGTACTGCCCGCGGCCGGGGCGTGCGCCTGGTGCGACTGCAAGGTCACCGCCGACAACCACGACCACCAGTTCTGCGCGGGCTGCCCGCGCGACGCTGCCCTCGCCCTGGTCGTCTACAGCGCCGACCCGACCGAGAAGCCCCAGCGGATCGTCCTGTGCCAAGGCCACAAGCACGAGGCCATGCAGTTCCTCACCGCGATCGTCGCCGCCGGGGGATTCAGCACCGGCTGACAGACCGCCGGGGACGGCGGGCGGGGGGATTGCCCGCCGTCCCCGGCTTCACGGACCACAACCAGATCCAGCACAAGGGACTCGTTCGTGAACAACTTCCCCGGTGTCGCCATGGAGCGCGTACTCAAGGCGCTCGACAACAACGGCCTCACCTACCGCCGCGCTGGCGGGGGCTACGAAGCCCAATGCGGGAACCCCGCGCACCCCGACGACCAGCCCTCCATGTCCGTGCGACAGGGCAACAGCGGCGTCGTCCTCCACTGCCACGTCTGCGGCGAAGAGGGCAAGGACGACATCGTCGGCGGCCTTGGTCTCACCAAGGCCGACCTGTTCGACCAGCCACTGGAACGTCCCGAGCGCCCGCAGGTCGTCGCCACCTACATCTACGAGAAGGCCGACGGCACCGAGAACAACCGCAAGGACCGCCGCGAGCCCGGCAAAGAAGGCAAGTCCAAAGACTTCATGCAGTACCGCCTAGTCAATGGCCAGAAGGCCTACGGGATGAAGGACATCGTCCGCGTGCCCTGGCGCCTGCCGCAGGTAATCGCCGCAGTGAAGGACGGCAGGGAGATCTTCTGGAACGAGGGCGAGAAGTGCGTCCAGGCCCTGGAGAAGATCGGAGAGGTCGCCACTACTGCGGGCGGTGCACAGGACTGGCGCCCCGGAATGGCCGAATGGTTCGACGGCGCAGCCAAGGTCACCATCGTCGCGGACAACGACGAGCCCGGCATCAAGCACGCCTTCAAGGTGGCGGCCGCCCTCAAGAGTCGGGTTCGTGAAGTACGCGTCGTGCGCGGCGCCGTGGACCGGCCGAAGGCGGACATCTACGACCACCTCGTTGCCGGGTACGGGCTGGACGACCTGGTGGCCATCACGGAAGAACCGCGGCGCCTGCGGTCCGTACCGTCCCAGGGTGGCGCGCCGCCCACTGACGGGTCCTCGGCCCGCCAGCCCGAGGAAGAGCCCGCCGCCCAGCCTCGGACCAAGTACGACCTCACTGCCGAGTTCGGACTGCGGGGATGCACCGTCCCGCGCGGATACCAGATCCAGGCGAGCGGCGTGCAGCAGGCCACCGGCAAGGACGACCCGGCCTGGGCGCGCATCACCTACGCGCCGATGGTCGTCACCGCAGCCTACGAAGATCCCGACGGCGAGCAGAGCGTCCAGCTCGCATGGAAGGACCTGGGCCGCACCGTCTCCAAGGTCGTCGCCCGCGACGTAGCCAAGCGCGGCCGCGAGCTGGTCAAGGTTCTCGGGTCAGCCGGCGCCCCGTTCATCGAGAGCGACGCCCGGCCTGTGGAACGTTGGCTCGCCGAATTCGAGGCCGCCAATACGTCGGGTATCCCGCGCGAGAAGCTCGCCCGCAACCTGGGCTGGCAGCCCGACGGCACGTTCGTCTCGTCTCCGGAGTCCGGCATCAAGCTGGAGGTCAGGTACGACGAACAGCGGCTTCCCTCGCAGGCGTTCGGGACAGCTGGCGCCTTCGAGGAATGGCGCCAGACCATCGCCCTGCTGGAACCGCACCGGGTCCCGCGGATCGTCGTCGCGGCCTCCCTGGCAGCACCGCTGCTGCGCCCTCTCGGACTGGACTCCTTCACGGTGGACGTCTCCTCGCGGTCCACGAAGGGCAAGACCACCGCCCTGCAGTGCGGGTGCAGTGTGTGGGCCGACCCGAGCGAGACCGCGTCCGCCATCTCGAACTGGCGCGGCACCGTCTTCGCCATCGAGAAGCGCCTCAACCTGGTGCGCGGCCTGCCCACCTTCCTCGACGAGACGATGGCAGTCTCGGATGAGGGGATCATCGACTACCTGCTGTACCAGCTGCCGATGGAGAAGGGGAAGGACCGCTCGGGCGGGTACGCGGGAGCGCTGCCGTGGCAGACGATCCTGCTGTCCTCCGGAGAGCGGAGCATCCTCTCCTACACCCGGAACCAGGGAGCGGCCGGCCGAGCGCTGTGCACCACCGAGGCGCCGTTCGGCGAAGACGGTGACACGGCCCGCCAAGTCCACGACGGAGTGTTCGCCAACTACGGCCACGCCGGACCCCGGTTCGCGGAGCTGGTCCGTAAGGGCCTCGCCAGGGAGGGGGGCTTGGATCGGCTGAGGCAGAAGCACAAGGACCTCACGGCCCTCTTCCGGGGCGACAGTGCGATGACAGGCCGCCGCGCTCCGATGGTGGCCGTGCTCGCCCTCGCCGAGGCCATGGCGTGCGAGACGGGGATCCTGCCGTACACGCCGCTCCCGGCAGAGACGTGGACCGAGATGTTCACTGCGGCCAGCCCTACGGACAACCAGCCGGAGATGGCGATGGACATCGTCCGCGAGTACATCGCCGGCCACTCCGCGGAGCTGTACCCGGGGCGCGGTCCAGACGACAGGCCGCCCCTCCGCGGATGGATCGGCGCCACGAAACTGCGCGACGGCCGCACTCACATCGCGATCCTCCCTGAGCGGCTGCGCGGCATCCTCGCCGAGTCCGAGTACTCACTGGACGCGGTTCTCGGCGGGTGGATTGCCGCCGGATATCTCGTCGAGGCGATGGACCGCGGACGCCCGACCTACCGCCCGGTCGCGAAGATCGACGGCCGCCCGACTCGGTGCTTCCTCTTCACCCCGGCCGCGCTGGGCGAGGACTACGCGCAGGAGGCGGTGGCATGAAATCCGAGTCGACCGCCGGGGTAACGCACAGCGGTAACGCACACGACGTTACCCCTACCGAGTGGGAAAGCATCAGGTCAAGGGCCCTCCGGCTGGCCAGCGCGCAGCGTTACGCAGATCCGCAGAACGTACACCGGCATGCGGGTGCGCGCGTGTGTGCAGGCGCGGGCGTGCGCACGGACGTAGTGCACCCCTCTACTTCTTACGTTACTTACGTAACTACTCAAGAAGAAGAAGAGAAAGTCCAGGTCAGCAGCTCGCGACCCGGTAACGCAGCCCGTTACGCGCCACGTTACTTGCGTTACCCCCGCCACAACACTCCCGCCAGCACGGTCCGAGCCGAGGTGACCCATGCCTGAATTCACGCCACGCCCCTACCAGACCAAGGCCATCGAAGCCCTCACCGCAGGATGGGCAGCCGGCCAGGGCAACCGACTCGCAGTCGTCCTCCCGACCGGCGCCGGGAAGACCGTGGTCTTCTCCAACCTCATCAGCAAGATGCTCGACCAGATGAACGGGCAGCGCGCCCTCGTCCTCGCCCACCGCGAAGAACTCCTCGAGCAAGCCGCCGCCAAGATCCGAGCCGTCCGCCCCGACCTCCGCGTCGGCATCGTCAAGGCCCAGCGCAACGACCACCACGACGTGGACGTCATCGTCGCCAGCATCCAGACCCTCGCGGTCGAACGCCGACGCCAGGCCATCCAGGACATCGGCCTGATCATCGTCGACGAATGCCACCACGCCGCAGCCCGCACCTACATGGACGTCCTCGAACACTTCGGGTCCTGGCGTGGAGTACCCACCGCCGGCTTCACGGCGACCATGACCCGGCAGAACGGCGGCCTTGCCGAAGTCTGGGAAGAGGTCGTCTTCACCCTCGACATCCTCGACATGATCCGCGGCGGATACCTCGTCGACGTCCGCGGCAAGCGAGTCATCGTCGAGGGCCTCAACCTCGACAAGGTCAAGACCCGCAACGGCGACCTCGCCGACGGACAGTTGGGCCAGGCCCTCGACGACTCCGGTGCAGCAGACATTGTCGCGGAGGCCTACAAGGAGTTCGCAGCCGACCGCGCGGGTGTCGTCTTCACCCCGACCGTGGCCACCGCCCAGTCCATGGCCGACTCCCTCAACGACATCGGGATCACGGCCACCACCATCTGGGGCGACATGCCCCGCGAGGCCCGGCAGACGGCACTGAAGTGGTACGAGAACGGTGACGTCCAGGTCCTCACCAACTGCATGGTCTTGACCGAGGGGTTCGACGCGCCGCACACCAGCTGTGCCGTGATCGCCCGCCCCACCAAGTCCCCCGGCCTGTACTGCCAGATGGCCGGCCGGGCGCTGCGCCTCCACGCAGGTAAGAAGGACGCCCTCCTCCTCGATGTGATGGGCGCCTCCACCCGGCACCGGCTCGCGTCGATCGTCGACCTCACCGGCCGCACCATCTCGAAGCCCAAGGACGGCCGCTCCCTGGGGGAGACCGTGGAGGACGACGAGCTGGCCGCGCCGATCGGAAGCGTCGAGTGGGAGGACGTGAATCTCTTCCACGAGTCGCCCGTCCGCTGGCTTCAGACGGACGCCGGAGTCTGGTTCGTTCCCCTCACGTCGACGATGTTCCTCTTCCTCGTCAGGGGCAGCGGGCCGGGCGTGTACCGGGTGCGGCGCTGGGACGCGGACGCCGGTGTGCGGCCGCCGGCCCCGGACCACGAGGCGCCGCTCGCCGAGACGATGAGGTGGACGGAAGAACAGGCACGGACGCTCGCGCCGCCCGCGTTCGTAGCCCGCGGGTCCCAGTTCCGAGACAGGCCTCCGAGCGCCAAGCAGCTCGCGTGGTGCCGCTTCAAGCGGGTGCCGGTCCCGGCAGGGAGTACGGCCGGGGACGTCTCGGACCTGATGGATATCTACAGCGCTGGCCGGGTCCTCGCGGAGCTGAAGACCGCAGCCTGACCGCCAAGCTTCCGGCCGTCGCCCGGCGGCCGGCCAACCCCGAACAGGGAGAACACCATGAACATCGCCACCGGCAGCATTGTCAACACGACCTCAGCCGGGCACGACTGGGTTGTCGCCCTCGACGGCGGTGACGACACCGTGCCCGAAGTCATCTGCCCCGTCGTCGCCTGGGCCATCGTTGTCGACGCGCACCTCACCGACGGCACCGCCACCACCAGCATTCAGCCCGCGTTCCTGCACCTCGACATGGTGTGGACGCCGGCTGAGCTGCGCGAGCACGCCCCCGAGGTCCGCGGCTTCGAGATCCGCGCCCGGATCATTCCCGGCGCGGCAGCCCACGCGGCCAGGCTCAAGGAGTGGGAAGAGGTTCTCGCTCCCCGCCCTGCGCACGAAGCGGGCGAACGCTCCGCCAACCCGGACTACCGCGCCTGACCCGCACGCACGCAACCGGCCGGCCCGCAGGAACCGGGCCGGCCACCTGCCCAGCATCCCACCAACACGGAGGTACCCAATGGCCACCATGAAGACCGCCCGCCTGGCCTTCACCCGGGCCGCCCGGCTCAGTCAGTCGCTCGCCGCGCTGCGCGACCTGTACGGCGTGCAGCCGCAGCTGACCGTCACCCCGGATGCCGTCCTGGTAGTGATCCCGTGGACCGTCGGCCGCGCCGACTTCCGCGAGGCCCTCGCCGGGGACATCGCCCTGCTGCTCGGCACCGAACTGGCCGTCACCGGCAGCACCGACGAAGACGACCCGTGGATCGGCCTGGTCGCCGACGGCGAGATGGACGGGACTCGCGTCCACGTCGAGCTCGTCTTCCCGCCCGCACCCGCCGAACAGGGCGCCTGACCCGCACGCAGAAGGCCGGGCCCGCGGATATCGGGCCCGGCCTCCCACCCAGCACACCACAGAAGGAGCCCTCCGTGTCCGGAGAGACCGAGCTCGCCCGGTTCTGGGCCAAGGTCAACAAGGCTGGACCGATATCGCTGATCCGCGACGTGCCTGGCCCCTGCCACATCTGGACCGCCGCCAAGACGAGCGCCGGCTACGGGAGCTTCTGGGACGGGGAGCGTGTCACGTACCCGCACCGATACGCCTACGCCCAGCACACCGGCGCTGTCCTTACGGGGCTTGACCTCGATCACCTGTGCCGGAACCGGGCGTGCTGCAACCCGGACCACTTGGAACTGGTGACCCATGCGGAGAACGTCCGCCGCGGGAATGGCGGTGCGGCTCAGCGCGCCAAGACGCACTGCCCGCAAGGCCACCCCTACGACCAGGCCAACACCTACTGGCACGCCAGCACTGGACGGCGCTGCCGCATTTGCCAGCGAGAGACGCACCAGAGGTTCCGCGCCCGCCGACGGGCCGAGAACTCCACCACCTACCGAAAGGTCGCCTGACCATGAGCGGCGAGACCACCATCACCATGATCGGCAACGTCGTCTCCGATCCGGAGTTGCGTTTCACTCCGGCCGGCGCCGCCGTCTGCAAGTTCCGGATCGCCTCGACCCCCCGGAAGTTCGACAAGCAGACCAACGCCTGGACCGACGGCGAGCCGCTGTTCCTCGGAGCCAGCGTGTGGCGCCAGCAGGCCGAGAACGTTGCTGAGTCCATCACCAAGGGCATGCGCGTCGTGGTCGTCGGCCGCCTCACGCAGCGCTCCTACGAAGACCGCGAGGGCGTGAGGCGCACGGTCTACGAGATCGAGGCGGATGACGTGGCCGTGAGCCTCGCCCGCGCCACCGCCAGGGTGCTGAAGAACCCCGCGGGCGGGCAGGCCGCAGGCTCTTCGTTCGCCGGTACGAAGAGCCCCGAGCAGGACCCGTGGGCCGGAGCCCAGCCCGCCAACGGCCAGCAGCAGGGCGGCGGGTGGTCAACCACCCCGCCCGCCCAGCAGCCCGCCGGGCACCCGGACCAGCCCCCGTTTTGATCTTCAGAAGGGACACGACCGTGAACGACCACGACATCCAGCTGCTCACCCTCGGCGCCGCGTTCGGCATGAACTTCATGCTGCTCGTCCACATCCTCTTCGGTGTCCTCGACGACCGCCGCGACCGCAAGGTGCTGCGCACCGCCGAGGCCGAGCTCGAGGCCGCGCGAGAGCGGGCCGACGCGTGAGCGCCAGCTGCGGCCTGTGCGACCGCGACCTCGAACACGGCTACCTCTGCCCGGGGGATCTGCTCGCCACCGCTCAGCGGCTCGGGCGCATGCCGCGGCTGTACGAGGCGCTCGCCGCGTTCCTGCACCCTGGCGGGCGCCGCCCCGAGTACGGGCGTTGCGCGCCTGTGGAGGCGCCCCTGCCGATCGCCGAGCCCGCGTTCAACCTGCGCGGCCCCGGTGGCATGGTCAGCGTCCTGGAGGACTGGCGCAGCGCGATGCAGGCCGATCGCGGCTGGGGCGAGCCCGCCATCGAGGGCAACGTCGAGCGGCGGGTAGCCGTCGCCGCCCGGGCGCTGTCCCTCAACCTCGAATGGATCGCCGCGTCGTGGCCGTTGGCGGGCGCGTTCGCGGAGGAGATCCGCGGCCTCGAGCGGGACGTTGCGTCGATCGTGAACCCGCGTGATCCGAAGGAGCGGCCGCGCCGGCTGGGCTACTGCCCGACGCTGCTCGACGAGGTGCTGTGCGGGGCCGTGGTGGCACTGCATCCGGGTCGGACGTCGGTGTCGTGCAGCTGGTGCGGTGCGGAGTGGCCGCCCGAGAAGTGGATCGACCTCGCCGCCGCGCAGGACGAGCACAAGGAAGCGCTCGCTGTGCGGCAGAGGGAGGCGTCCTGATGGCTACTCGGGACGCGGCGGCCGGCCCGGAAGCTCGTCCGTCTCGTGCGTGAGCCAGCGCAGGAAGTCACGGATCGCAGCGCCTCTGTTACGCGGGCCGACCGCGGCGCCAGCCTTGTCCCAGAGGTCCTTCTCGACCCGGACCGTCTGGCGGGGCGTCTTCTCGACGTTCGGCATCAGCTCTCCACTCTCGTCATGACACCCCGAGGTTAGCCCTTGCGGTGTCATGACACCAGGGTCTACGGTGGGTGTCATGACACCGGGTTGGAGCCCGGGTCTCACAACTGAATGCGGCCCCCGTCGGTGTTGGAGCACCAGACGGAGGCCTGACCGACCACCTGCATACACAGGAGAACGGCTGTCATGGATCTTCCCATGCCTGCGGCATCGTCCGCGATCACCCCGGCGCAGCAGCTCAACGAGCGCTTCACCACGATCTACACCCAGTTCCAACCGGCCATCACCCGACTCGTCCAGCGCGAGGTCCGCGGCGGCAACCAGCACCTCGCGGAAGACCTCACCGCGGACGCCTTCTACCGGGCGTGGCTCGACCTCCACAAGTGCCGGGCCGAGACCGACGGCCAGATGTACAACTGGCTCGCCTCCCTCGCCCGCCGCACCGTCGGCCAGTACTACCGGGTCAAGCGGAACACCGCCGAGACGCCCGTCGACACCGGCACCTGGCAGTACGCCGACCGCGAGATGAACGCGGCCAGCGGCTACTACACCCCCGCCGCTACCGGCTTCCGCACCGCCGCCATCACCCCGCGGCCAGGCGACAGCGACCCGGACATGGACGAGGCCCTGCGTCGCGTGCGCACCAAGCAGGTGACCCGATGATCCACACCTCCATCCACAGTGTGGATAACTCCGCCTACGACCCACTGCACGGCCCGGACGACACGACCCCGGCCCCCGAGACCCTCGACATCGAGATCGCCGTCACCCGGCGCATCCTCGACGAGACCGCCGCCCTCGACATCCACAGCCACGCGGACATGCTGAATGCCGCGGTGGCGCTCGACTGCCGTGTCCGCGGCCTGCTCGCCGCCCTCGACGCCGAGCGGGGTGAGCGCGCGTGAGCACCGAACCCCGCACCACGCACGTCAACGTCCACGTCACGAAGTCGCTGGAGATCGAAGAGCCCGACTGGTGTGTGGGACACCGGGAAGACCGCGCCCACTACAAGGTCGACGTCACCCACTACGGGCCCGAACACACCATCGCCCCCAACGGCATCGACCTTTTCCGCGCCCAGCTCGCCCAGTCCCCGTTCGCCCAGACCACCACCACCGACGTCGTCCTCTACGTCGTGCAGACCGAATTCGCCCGCGACCTCACCCCCGGCCAGGCCGACGAACTCGCCGACGCCCTCATCGAAGCCGCCGCCCGTCTGCGTGAGCTCGGCCGCGACCTGGCCGCACTCCTCGCCGGAGGTGGCCGATGACGAAGCCCGCCGCGAGCACCGAGGCCCGTGACCTCCGCAGCCTGCTCGAAGTCGTCCTCGACGCGATTACCCTGCCCCACGACGCCCACGACTACGACCAGCGGATCCGCGAGCGCACCGCATGGGCGCGATCCGCCGTCAAGGGCGCCCTCGCCGAAGACCCGGCAGACCTCGGCTGGAACGTCGACTTCCTGCGCGGCAAGCTCGCCGCCGAGCAGGCCGACGCCGACGAACGCGCCAAGCAGGCCTGCCGCGCCTGCCACCGCCCCTTCACCCCCGCCGACATCAACCCCGCTACGGCCCGCTACGGCGACACCCCCTGGTGCCGCGCCTGCCTCGCCCACTGCGAGAACAACACCACCAACGAACGCCACACCTGCCCCCTCTGCCAGCACCAGAAGGCTGGAGGTGACGCCTCGTGAGCCGCATCCGCCGCGCCGCCGCCCGCCTGGCCCGCCTCTTCCGCACCGCCCCCGCCGACACCGGCCGCCGCCCGGCCGCCCCGCTGTGGGTCCGCGGCCTCACTGCCGGCGGACGCCCCATCGTCCTCGGCGTCGCCCTCCTCATGTGCGCACCGGGCGAGTACCACCTCGCCGAGACCGCCGGATGGGACGACCCGTTCACCTACGGCATGCCGGTCGTCCTGTCCGCCTACGCGGGCATCGCGGCCGCCGTCGCCTCCACCCGCCGCTCCGGTGACCGGGGCCGCTGGTCCGCGATCATCGGAGCGTGCCTCGCCCTCGGGTTGGCCATGGCCGCCCAGGTCGTGTCGCACCTCATCACCACCGGGCACGTCGTCGCCGACCAGCCGTCCCTGATCGCGGTCACCAGTCTCGTCCCGCCCGCCGTCGTCGGCCACCTCCTCCACCTCGCGGCCAGCCCGCCGGACGCGCACTTGGACGCCCAGGACACCAAGGACGCGACCGCGTCACCAACCGTCCCGAGCGTCCCGCCCGCCCGTGAGGTCGTCCCGCCCGGCGTCCGCCTCCTGCCGGTCACCGCCCGCCCGGCGCCCACCGTGACCCTGGAACGCGACACCCCCCAGGACGCCACCAAGACGCCCGAACTCCCGCCCGGGACAGACCAGGACGCCCAGGACGCCCAGGACGCCGAGGACGGACCACCGCCCACCCCGCCCCTCATGACGTCCGCCCAGGTCGCCGAGTGGTTCAACATCGACCCGTCGACCGTCCGTAGCTGGGTAGCCGCAGGACGCCTCACCGTCCACAGCAAGGACGCCCGAGGACGCAACCTGTTCCATGAGGACGACCTGCCCAAGCGACAGGCGGTGCGGTCATGATGCGCATCCTGTTCGGCGCCATCCTCGGCCTGCTCGTCGCCTTCCCGCCGCTCTTCGACATCGCCGCGGCCGGCGCCACCGCAGCCGCCTCGTACCCCCCGGCCCTCGCGTTCGCCGCCGGCTTCGTCCTCTGGCCCCGCATCACCCGCCGCGTCCGGAGGTGGGCGAAGTGACCGAGCGCGACCCGTCCAACCTGCCCGAGGCCTACCAGCGGCACGCCGAGCCGGCCGCCCACCACCGTCCGCCGAACGTGCTCTACGACCAGCAGGGCCGCCCCGTGCACTTCACGATCGGACAGCCCCCGCCCCCGGTCGTCGTACAGGCCCCGGTCCAGCAGGGCATGGACCCGGCCCTGCAGCGGCTGATCATCGTCACGTTCCTGATCCTCGCCGTGGTCGTCGTATGCACGGCCGCCGTCTGCGCGGTCGTCGTCCTGGTCGGCGGAACACTGATCGGGATCATCGGCACCGTCTCCGCGAACCTCCCCATGATCGGCCTCTCCATGGGCGCTGTGATCCTCGCCGCCGGATGGGCCGCCTCCAAGATCCGGCCCACCGGCAAGCGCAAGGGCCGCTGACCTGCCCTTCCGTCCTCCGTGAGGTTTTCAGGCGATCCCCTGAAAACCCGCGGAGGTGCGGTGGGGCCGGACAGCCCGGCCCGCCACCGAGAGGACCCCGCATGAACCACACCATCCGCGTCTCCCCGTGGAACTCCCGCCGCCCGGCCCTCGCCGCTCAGTTCGACTGGACCTGCTCCTGCGGCCGGCGCGCCTCCAACCCCTCCGCGAACCGCACCGCCGCCGAAACCGACGCCCTCCGCCACACCCCGAAGCAGAACACGATCAGCCGCCACCGCTGACCCCTGCAACCGCTACCCGTCCCGCAACCCGAGAGGACCGACCATGCCCGAACCGAAGCTCACCGCCTGGGAAAAGCTGCAGATCGTCCGCCTGGAGGCCCGCGGCGTCCGCCGCGCCATCGCCGGAATCGAGAACCAGCCCGACATCGACCGCCGCATCAACCGCATCCGCGAACAAGCCCGCAAGAGGGCCGCACGCGGCACCAAGTAGCACCCCGGGGACGGCGTCCAGCCGCCAAGCAGCCGCCGCCCCCGGGCGTCCCGACCCCAGCAAGAGGCAGGAAGCCCCAGCATGACCGACAACGTGATCCAGCTCCACAAGGACGCACCCCCGCCCCTCCCGCAGGACGCCAAGGACACACCCCGGGACGCCCCGGACGCCCCCACCGGCACGCAGGACGCCACCCCCCGCCCGCGCCGCCGCATCCGCGTCGACTCCCTGCGCCGCGTCCTCGTCGAAACCCGGCAGAACGGCGCCTGGCGGGCCACCGTCCGGCACGGCTCATACATCGTCGGCGGCACCCGCATCCTCACCCGCCGCGCCTGGGACTCCCGCACCACCGCCCGCCACGAACGCATGATGCGCGCCGCCGAAGCCGCCGGACAGGAAGACGTCGCCCGCGACTGGGAACAGCGCGCCTACATCTACCGCCAGTCCCGCCACCGCCGCCGCATGGAACTCCTCCAACTCGCCATCAACGCCCCCAAGGCCATCGCCATGGGCACCGCCGGCGGAGCGGGCATCCTCCTCATGCTCGGCATCATGCTGGCCTGGGCGAACCACGACGTCCACGACGTCCTCGCCCCGCTCAACGCCACCATCTCGCTCGTGTCCTGGGTCGCGTTCCTTGCCGGCGTCATCTGGGATCCGCTGCTGTTCGCCCTGCCGTGGCTCGCCCTCGCCGGGGTGTGGGCTGTCGGCCGGCACCGGCAGACGGCCCCGGCCTGGGCGCTGCCCGGCGACCCCGAGCAGCGCGACGTCGTGCCCGACGAGGGCGCCATCCTGCGGGCGCTCGGCAACCTGGGCATCGCACCCCTCAACAAGGCCATCAAGGACGGGTGGCAGCCCCGCTGGGTGCAGCCCACGACCCGCTCCGGGAACGGCTGGCACACCCAGCTGCAGCTTCCCCTGGGCGTCACCGTCGAGATGGTCAACGGGAAGAAGAACGTCCTCGCCCACAACCTGCTCAGGAAGCCCGTCGAGGTCTGGCCCACCGAGCCACCCAAGCAGCCCGGCGTCCTCGACCTGTGGGTCGCCGACCAGGGCTCCCTGTCCGGCGCCGTCCCGCCCTGGCCCCTGCTCACCGAGGGCACCGTCGACTACTTCAAGGGCGTCCCCGTCGCCGTCTCGCAGCGCGGCGAGCCGATCATCGGCAAGCTGATGGCCGCGAACTACATGGTCGGCGGCATCATGGGCTCGGGTAAGTCGTCCCTGGTCATCGCCCTGCTGCTCGGCGCGATCCTCGACCCGCTCGTCATCGTCGAGGCCTACGTCATGGCCTACAACGTCGACTACGACCCGCTCAAGCCCCGCCTGCGCGTCCTGGTCAAGGGCGACGACGACGAGGACATCGAGGCCGCGCTGAAAGCCCTGCGGGACCTGCGCGACGAGGTCACCGCCCGCGGCAAGCTGCTGGAAGAACTCGGCGGCGACGCCACGAAGGTCACCCGCGAGCTGGCTCTGAAAGACCCGCGGATGCGGCCCAAGGTCGTCGTCTTCGACGAGTGCCACGAGCTGTTCATGCACAAGGAGTACGGCAAAGAGGCCTCCGAGCTGGCCATCAAGGTGATGAAGAAGGCCCGCAAGGTCGCCATCACCCTCGTGTGGGTCACCGTCTCCCCGACCGCGGACAGCCTCCCGCGCGACGTCACCCGCAACACCAGCCACCGTGTCGCGTTCGCCGTCGGCGACCACGTCGCCAACGACGGACTCCTCGGCTCCGGCCGCCACAAGGCCGGCATCACCGCGACCACCCTGATCCCCGGCGAGGACGTCGGCACCGCCGTCACCGTCGGGTTCAGCAACAAGCCCTTCGAGGTCATCCGCTCCCACTACGTCGCCCGCGACCCCGACAAAGGCATCGACGAGGTCACACCGGTCGTCGAGCGGGCCATGGGCCTGTACGACGACATGACCGAGCTCGGGATGCCCGCACCCGTGCGGCTCGCCGACCCGCTCGCCGACATCCTCACCGTCCTCGGCCAGCACCCGAAGATGCGGACGCAGGACGTCATCTTCGGCCTCATCGACATCAACCCCGCCCAGTACGGCGAGTGGTCGTTCCGCGACCTGCGGCGCGTCCTCGACGACTGCGACCACGGCGAGTACAAGAGCGGCGGCGTCATGCACGTCAGCCGACAGCGCATCGCCGACGCCCTCGCCGACCGCGAAGACGACGGCCAAGACGACACCGACGACGAGTCCTGACCGGAGGGAGGCGGCAGGATCTCGGGGAGTTCTCCCCACCCGCCTCCCTGCACCGCCTCCCCGCGGTTGACCTGCGAGGACGCCGCGCCAGGGAGGCGAGGGAGGCAGCCGCCAGGAACCTCCCAGGCCGGGGAAACAGCCCTCGTGGATCCCCTCCGCTGCCTCCCTCCCTGCCGCATCATGGAGCCATGGAGTCGCAGATCATCCGCCCCGGCCACCTCACCGCCCACCAGACCGCCAGGCAGCTCGGCATCACCCTCGACGGCGTCCGCCAGCTCGTTCAGCGCGGCCACCTCCAACGCACCGGCGGCACCCCCCGGCAACCCTGGTACGCCGTCAAAGACGTCACCGCCCTCGTCATCGAACGCCGCACCCGCAACGCCGCTTGACCGCAGGTCAGAGCCGTGTCACGATCCGGGTGTACAACTGTGCCCTCAACCGGCACCACAAACGCACACGAAGCCCCGGAGCGGCCCCGAGCCCCCGGGGCTTCGTCGTGCCCCATGTCCGGCGACGAGGAGGTACCCGTGCCCTTCCCCGCAGGCGCCTCCACCATCACCGTCACCGGCACCTTCCCCGTCCCCGTCGGCGGCACCGCCCGCGACGGGCAGGTCGTCTTCACCCCGACCGCGGTCCTCGTCGACTCCACCCAGCACGCCATCTACAGCGGCGGCGGGGCAGTCACCTTCGACGACACGGGCCACTTCAGCGCCCTGCTGCTCTGCAACGACGACACCGACATCCAGCCCACCGGCTGGCGTTGGCGCGTCGACGAGCGGCCCGCAGGCGGCACCCGGCGTCCCCCCTACTACATCGACCTGCCCTCCGCCCTCGGAGCGTCGGTCGACCTCTCGCAGCTGGCCCCGGTGTCCGCACCGGGCGGCAGCGGCCAGAGCCTCCCGCCCACCGGCCCGGCCGGCGGAGCGCTCACCGGGACGTACCCCAACCCGCAGCTGTCCGGGGCGACCATCGCCTCGTTCGACGCTGCCGGGGCCGCGAGCGCAGCACAGACAGCGGCGGCGAACTACGCGGACGCCGTGGCCGCCACGAAGGCCGCGCTCGCCCACGCGGCGCGGCATGCGACCGGAGGCGGCGACCCCGTCACCCTGACGCAAGCCCAGATCACCGGACTCCCCGCGGCCCTTGCCGCACTCGCCCCGTTGGCGGGAGCGGCGTTCACCGGGGACGTCGCCGTCAATGGCGCCAACCTCACCGTCAAGCGTGGCGACAACACCGGCGCCTACCGGTTCCGCGTCACCGGCAGCGGCCTCGACCTGGAGATCGCCGGGCTCGACGTCTTCATCTCCAAGTGGGCGAACGCCGACTTCACCGGCACCCAGTCCAACGTCATGCGCTGGGAAGCAGCAGGCCCGCACCTGATCGGCCGCGTGCAGTTCGGCACCGGCGCGTTCGACGACGTCCACGACATCGACTCCGGGACCGGCGTAGCCAGCCTCGGCGCCAAGAACGGCCTCACCAACATCAGGCTGTGCGGCCGCCGTGCCAGCGCCGGCCCGCCCACCACCGGCGCCTGGATCGCGGGCGACTCCGTACAGGACTCCACCGGCGTGTGGTGGCTGTGCACGGCCGACGGCTCGCCCGGCACCTGGCAGACCCCAGCCGCACCCGGCAACGTGTGGACCCCCAGCGACCATGGCCTCACCGCGTGGGCATTCGACCCGGCATCGTCGTCCACCACGGGCACCACGCTGTCCGCCGGATTCATCTACCTCGTCGAGCTGGTCCTGCGGCAGGCCGCCACGATCAACCGGATTCACGCCGTGCTCGGCGCCAACGGATCCGGGCTGACCTCAGGCCAGTGCCTCGCCGGGCTGTACGACGCATCCGGCAACAGGGTCGGCATCACCGCCGACCAGTCCACCGTGTGGAACACAGCGGGCAACAAGGCGATGAACCTGCTGGCCCCGTACTCAGCGGCGGCCGGCAAGTACTACGCGGCGCTGCTCTTCAACGGCACGACCTCGCCGACCTTCGCGTGCGGATCGACGCTGGGCGCGACCTTCACCCCGGGCAACGCCAACCTCAGCGCGAGCTCGTATCGGTTCTGCCGCAGCGCTGCAGGACAGACGGCCCTGCCCGCCACGATCACCCTGTCCGGCTACACCCCCGACGCGAACAACGTGTGGTCCGCGGCCAGCTGACCGCTACTCCCGCGTCCGCCGCTTCATCGCCGCCGAGGCCAGGACGCCGAGGATCAACGCCGCACCCACGATCACGCCAGGCCACCACGTGATCAACCGGCAGCCGATCATCAGGACCAGGCCAGCCACCACGATCCCAAGCGGGACATCAGCCTTCTTCACGCTCACCACCCCCAAGGCGCACAGGCTACGGACTTGGAGGCGGCCATGCCCAGACACGGGCGATACCGGGTATGCCCGGTCCCCGGCTGCCCCGAGTACACGACCGACGGCCGATGCGCAGACCACAGACGCGAGGCAGAGCAGCGGCGCGGCACAGCCAAGCAGCGAGGCTACGGCCGAGGGCACACGCGGCGCTTCAGGCCTGGCGTGCTGGCCGCCAACCCGACGTGCGTATGCACCGACGAGGACCACGGCCACGGCTCACCCTGCGGTCAGCCATCGGTGCACGCCGACCACTGGCCACTCAGCCGGCGCGAGCTCGTCGAGCAGGGCCTCGACCCCGATGACCCCCGGCATGGCCGGGGTCTCTGCGGCCCATGCCACAGCAGCGAGACAGCACAGCACCAGCCCGGAGGGTGGAACGCGTGAGCAGGCACCAGGTCGAGATCCGCAGCAAGGGGCCCGGACACAGCGTCCTTATCGACGGGACGGACATCGCGAGGAGCCTGACCGGGCTGACCTTGCGCATGGGTGTGGGTGCGGTGCCACAGCTGGTGCTCGATGTACAGCTGATCGACGTGACCGAGCTCGGCTCGGTTGAAGCTGACGTCCTGCTCGGCGAGGGCGTTGCCGAGACGCTCAAGAAGCTGGGCTGGACACCACCAGAGGAGGCGGAGTGACCACGAGGACCAAGGCCAAGGCCGACGACGAGGCACCAGAGGCAGCCAGCGAGGCGCCGCCGGCGGAGGCAGAGCAGGCACCGCTGTGCGGCAAGCCTCACTTCCTGCCCGTCCTCGCGCACCTCACCTGCACCGAGGCAGCTCCCGACCCGGACCGGCTGCCCGGCACCCCCGACCACCTGCACCGATACCAGGACGGCGACGCCCTGTACGAGTGGCAGTAGTCGCTCTGGGTGATCGTCGCAGGTCAATCCTTGGCCAGAGATGTAACTCTGGGTGACATTTTGTCATGATCACCCCGGGGAGGGACCCCGAAACAAGATCCAACAGGGACCGCCGGGGAGGTGGCTCCCAGGTTTGCCGGGTTCAGAGGCCCCGGTGATCATGCTCCGCCGTCACGCAAGGTGACGGCAATGACGTCGCGCAACGCGGCCAACTGGAGTGATCGACATGCCGAAAGGTGGAGCACGCTCAAGGTCCGGCCCGGCACCTGACCCCGAAGCACTACGGCGTGAGCGGGACGCCGGCGAGTGGACGATCCTGCCCGCTGAGGGCCGACAGGGCGCAACGCCCGACTGGCCGCTGACCGAGCAGACCGACCGCGAAGACGACCTGTGGGTACGCCTCTGGGAGATGCCGCAGGCCTTCATGTGGGAGCGGTACAGCCAGCACATCGAGGTCGCGCTGTACGTGCGCCGCCTCGCCGAGGCGGAGAAGCCGGAGGCCTTCGTCAACCTCGGCACCCTGGTCCGGCAGATGGCCGACGCCCTCGGCCTGACCACGCCAGGGATGCGGGCGAACCGATGGCGGATCGACCGGCCCGGCGAGGAGGAAGAGACGTCGATCGGCCCGACGCCGACGATCGCGCCGACCTCGGCACGCGCCAGGCTCAGGGCGGTGGCTGGTGGTAGCGGCTGACGACGGGACCTGGTCCCTCGACTTCTCTACCCTGTTCGTCGTCCCGGACTGGATCGCTCGGCACTGCCTCTTGCAGTCGGTCGGTGGTCTCGACAACACGCCGCAGTCGTTCCAGATGTACGACTGGCAGCTGCGCATCACGGCCAACCTGTACCGGGTCCGTCCGGAGGCCGAGCTCGGCCAGCTGTCGACGGCCTTCCACTACCGGCGCGCGCAGGCGGTCGCACCGCAGAAGTCCGGCAAGGGCCCCTGGGCGGCGAGCATCATCGCCGCCGAGGGTGTCGGCCCGGTGCTCTTCAACGGGTGGGCGCGCGGCGGCGAGCGGTATCGATGCTCGCAGCACCGGTGCAGCTGCGGCTGGGTGTACGAGTACGAGCCAGGCGAGCCGATGGGCCGCCCGTGGAACCAGCCGCTGATCCAGATCACGGCGACGTCCGAGGACCAGACCGACAACACCTATCGCCCGCTCCAGGCGATGATCCGCAATGGGCCGCTCGCCGAAGTGATGAAGGTGGGCGAGCAGTTCATCCGCCTGCCGGGCGACGGCCGGATCGACGTCGTCACCTCCAGCGCGCAGTCCCGTCTGGGCAACCCGATCACGTTCGCCGCGCAGGACGAGACCGGAATCTGGACCGACGGCAACGGCATGACCAAGGTGGCGACCACCCAACGGCGTGGTCTGGCCGGCATGTCGGGACGTTCGCTGGAACAGACGAACGCCTGGGACCCCACCGAAGGGTCGGTGGCCCAGAAGACGGCGGAGACCAAGGTCAAGGACGTCTACCGGTTCCATCGGCTGCCGCCCAAGGACCTGGACTACGCCAAGAAGTCCGAGCGCCGGAAAATCCATGCCGTTGTCTACCAGGGCAGCGCGCACATTGACCTCGACGCCATCGAGGGCGAGGCCGCCGAGCTGCTGGAGAAGGAGCCTGCGGAGGCGGAGCGCTTTCACGGCAATCGGATCACGGCTGGCATGGGCACCTGGCTTCAGCAAGATCGCTGGGACGCCCGTATCGCGCCCGAGGACGTGCCCGACGGCACGCGCATCGTGCTCGGTTTCGACGGCTCCGACGTCGACGACTGGACTGGGATCAGGGCCGAGACCCTGGACGGCTACCAGTTCACCCCGACCTACGGCCCCGACAACCGGCCGTGCATCTGGGACCCCGCGGACTGGGACGGCCAGGTGCCTCGCCTCGAGGTCGACGCCGCGGTGGACGAGCTCATGCAGCGGTACGAGGTGGTCCGCATGTACGGGGACCCGCCGTACTGGACCAGCGAAATGGCCGCCTGGCAGGCCCGTTACGGCGAGAAGCGCGTCACCGAGTGGCAGACCTACCGCGTCGCGCAGATGCACGCCGCGTGCGAGCAGCTGCTGACCGACGTCACGAAAAAGGACACGACCTTCCGGCACGACGGCTGCGAGACCACGTCCATCCACGTCCGGAACGCTCGCAAAGCGGCACGGCCAGCGAAGCGGTATGTCCTGCGCAAGGCGACGCACCTTCAAAAGATCGACCTCGGTGTCATCTCGGTCCTCGCCCACGAGGCCGCGTGTGACGCCATCGCCGCGGGCCTGGCCAAGCCGAAGAAGAAGTCCCGCGTCATCGTCCTGTGAAAGGGGGTGCAGCCGTGGAAGCCAAGGACCGCACCCCCGCCGACTGGGTGGCCTACCTCGCCCGCGTCCATGAAGGGCTTGAGCCGGGCCTCGAGGAGCTGAACCGGTACTACGAGGGCAAGCAGGAACTTTCCTACCTCAACCCGGAGCTGCTCGAGGAGCTCGGGGACGCAATCCGGCAGGTGGTCATCAACTGGCCGGCCCTGGTGGTGGACTCCCTCGAGGAGCGCCTGGACGTCGAAGGGTTCCGGTACGCCGACGACGAGTCGGCCGCCGAGGACCTGTGGGCGATCTGGCAGGCCAACGGCATGGACGAGAAGTCCCAGCAGGCCCACGTGGACGCGTTGGTGATGCGGCGGTCGTTCCTGGTGGTCGGGACGAACGAGAGGGACGCGGCCACGCCGCTGGTCACGGTCGAATCGCCGCTGCAGATGCAGGTGGACCGCGACCCGCGGACCCGGTGTGTGCGGGCAGCCCTGAAGCGCTGGCACGAGCAGGACCCGCTGACCGACGCCGTCACGGACAAGTACGCGGCCCTGTACCTGCCCGACGAGACGATCTACTACAAGCAGACGTCGGTGACGTCCTGGCAGGAGACAGACCGCGACCAGCACAAGCTCGGTGAGGTCCCGGTGGTGCCGTTGGTGAACCGTGGCCGCATCATGAAGCCCAACGGGGTTTCCGAGATCGCCAATGTGATTCCCCTCAGTGACGCCGGCTGCAAGTCCGCTACGGACATGATGGTCAGCGAAGAGTTCCACGCCGTTCCCCGCCGGGTGGCGTTCGGCGTCGACGAGGAAGACTTCATCGACCAGAACGGGAACAAGGTCTCCAAGTGGTCCCGGATCGCTGGCCGTATCTGGGCCATGTCGAAGAAGCGGGGCGGCGAGGACGGCGCGGACGTCGTCCAGTTCCCCGAAGCCCAGCTGTCCAATTTCCACTCCACCATCGAGCTGCTGGCCCGCCTGGTGGGCGGGCTGTCAGGCCTGCCGCCGAACTTCCTCGGTCTCGACACGAACAACCCGCCGTCAGCGGACGCCATCCGAAGCGCTGAGACCCGCCTGGTGAAGCGGGCCGAGCGGCGGCAGCGGTCCTTCGGCGGCTCGTATGAGCAGATGAACCGGCTGATCCTGCGGTTCCGCGACGGCGGCTGGGACCCGCGGGCCATGAACCTGGAGACACTCTGGCGGGATGCTTCCACGCCCACGTTCGCGCAGAAGGCCGACGCCATCGTCAAGCTGGTCCAGGCGAACATCCTGCCCGTCGAGCAGGGCCGCGAGGACCTCGGGTACACCGCCGTCCAGCGGCAGCGCATGCGGCAGATGGACGACGACGCCCTTGCCCGGGCCGTGGGCGGCGACCTCGCGGCCGGGTACGGTCCCAAGCCGCCGGTCCTCAACCCAGGCGCCGACCAGGTCCCTTCGCAACCGGTGGGGTAGGCCATGGTCGACACGGCGCTGCGAGAGATCGCACTCGATCAGTACCGGCGGCAGCAGGTCATCGTCCGGATGGCCGTCAACCGCGTTCAGGCAGTCTGGCGGCAGATCAACCGTGGCGACATCACGGGCTCCTGGCAGCAGCTCTCTCCGATGCTCATGGGCGCCGTCATCGACGCCCAGACCCAGGCCGCACGGCTCGCAGACCCGTACCTGGACGACGTCTTGGAAGCCGAGGGCGCGGACGCGGCAGCAGCCGGCCGCATCGTCCCCGGCGCCTTTGCTGGAATCGCTTCCGACGGGCGCCCGCTGCTGTCCCTGCTCTACCAGCCGGTCATCGACTGGAAGGTGCGGATGCTGGCCGGGCAGTCCACAGAGGCCGCGTTCCGCGGCTCCCTGTCCAGCGCGCTGCGTATCACCGCAACGCAGGTCGCGGACGCCGGGCGCGGAGCCACCAGCGTTGGAATGGCGGGGCGGCGCACGATTCAGGGCTACGTCAGGGTGGTGCAGCCTCCGGCTTGTGCCCGCTGCATCATCTTGGCGGGCAAGGAGTACGGCTGGAACAGGGGCTTCCAACGCCATCCCCGGTGTGACTGCATCCACCTGCCGACCACGCTGATTGCCCGCAACCAGCACCGCGGCCGGGTGGGTTCGGACGGATTCACGCCGACGACACGGCCGGGCGGAGGATCGCCCGGGTTCATCGACCCGCGCGCCTACTTCAACGGCCTGTCCAGGGCAGAGCAGAACCGCGTGTTCGGAGAGGCCGGCGCGGCCGCGCTCCGCGAGGGCGCCGACATGGGCCAGATCGTCAACGCTCGCCGCGGCATGACCACCGCCGACGCCTACGGGCGCCGCCTGTCAGCGACGCGCGAGGGCACGACGACCCGAGGCGCCTTCTACCGGCAGGAACGGGCCCGGGACATCGCTCGCGGCCGGGTGCCCGCCAACATCGGGCGCCAGTACCGGCTGACGACGCCCCGGCTGATGCCCGAGGAAATCTTCCGGCTCGCTGAGAGCCGGGACGAGGCGGTCGCCATGCTGCGGCGCTTCGGCTACCTGACCTGACCACGGTGCAACGCCGACGGTCTCAACTCCTGCAACGGGAGCCGTAATGAGTACACCGACACCGACCGAACCGATCACGGATCCGGCCGCGGGCAACCCGCAGCCTGTCCCCGCAGCTCCGCCCGAGCCGCAGCCACCCGCCGACCCCGCCAAGCCTCCCGAGAGCGACGACGGTGACGCCGCGCTGGGACCGGCCGGAGAGAAGGCGCTGGCGGAATGGAAGAAGCGCGCCAAGGAGGCCGAGCAGGTCTCCAAGGATCAGGCCGCACGCTTGAAGACGTTCGAGGACGCGCAGAAGACCGAGGCGGAGCGCCAGGCGGACGCCCTCAAGGACGCCCAGGACCGCGCGGCGAAGGCGACTCAGCTCGCCGTGTCCTCAAAGGTCGAAGCGCTGGCCTCTGGCCGCTTCCAGGACCCGCAGGACGCCGTCGACGCCCTGTCTGGCGGCTCCTTCGTCAGCGAGGAAGGCGCCGTCGACGCTGGGGCCATCACGGCCGCCCTCGATGACCTGCTGGCGCGCAAGCCGCACTGGGCCGCAGGCGAGCCGGGACCGCGCACGCCGCGGCCTGACCCGGCGCAGGGCGCCAGGCCCGGCACCCCGCCGAACCTGGCGCAGCAGATCGGCGAGGCCGAGAAGGCCGGCAACACCCGGTTGGTGATGGCGCTCAAGACGCAGCAGCTCCGCGAGATCAACAGCAAGACCAGCAAGTAAGGGCAGGCCTCCGGCCGGGCCCTCACCCTCAGAGAGGAATTCCCCATGGGTGCTGTTTCCGGGCAGGGCACGACCTACAACCTGCCGAACTATCACGGCCAGCTCTACGCCGTCACGCCGACCGAGACGCCGTTCCTGGCGGCCATCGGCGGCCTGTCGGGCGGCAAGCGGACCAAGTCCGTTGAGTTCGAGTGGCAGACCGTCGACCGTCGCACTTCCACGACGAACAACAGCGTCGTGGAAGGTGCCGCAGCGCCGACCGGCGTGGCCCGCTCCCGCTCGAACGTCTCGAACGTGGTGGAGGTCCACCAGTCCGCAGTCGAGGTGTCCTACACCCGCCAGGCTGCGAGCGGCATGTACTCCGGTATCAACATCGGCTCCGACGACAACCCCGTCAACGACGAGCTCACCACCCAGATCACCACTGAGCTCGAGTCGATGGCCGTGGACGTCGAGATGTCGTTCCTGTCGGGCGTCTACGCGAAGCCCGCGAACAACGCGACCGCCCGCAAGACCCGCGGCCTGCTTACGGCGATCACGACCAACGTGAACGCCAACGGCGGCACCCCGCGTGCCCTGTCCAAGGCCATCGTCGACGCGCAGCTGGCCGCGATGTTCGCCGCTGGCGCGAAGCTGCCGCAGGACACCACCGTCCTCATGACGGGCCCGGGCCAGAAGGTCGCCCTGTCCAACCTGTACGGCACCGGCTCGCTGAACCAGCCGACCATGACCCGCAACATCGGTGGCGTCGCCGTCGACACGCTGGTCACCGACTTCGGCACCTTCGGCGTCATGCTCGACCGATGGATGCCCGCGGGGCAGATCGCGGTCGTCGACCTCTCGGTCTGCACCCCGGTGTGGCTGGAGATCCCCGGCAAGGGCCTGCTGTTCGCCGAGCCGCTGGCCAAGGTCGGCGCCTCGGAGAAATGGCAGTTGTACGGGGAGGTCGGCCTGGAGTACGGCCCCGAGTCCTACCACGGCATCATCAAGGACCTCTCGTAAGGAGACCGCCGTCATGGCGACGTTCAACAGCGCGAAGTACCCCGCCCTGACCCTCCAGGACGACAAGGGCATCTGGGCCCAGTTCAAGGACGGCGAGTTCGAGACCTCGGACGCCGGAGTCGTCAAGCGGCTTCGTGGACTGCCGGAAGACGAGGGCGTCACCGAGGCCAAGGCGTCGGCCAAGGCCCCTGGCGGCGACGAGAAGTAGGAGGCGTCCGTGGCTCTGGCGACCCTGAAGGATCTGGGGGACCGGCTCGGCCGCGATCTGACGGCCGTCGAGGAACGCCAGGCCACCGCCTGGCTGGCCGATGCGACTGGGCTGATCCTCAACCGGTTCCCGCAGTACGAGAGCGCACCCACGGACGTCTCGACCAAGGTGTGCTGCGCGATGGTGCTGCGGGTCCTGCTGAATCCCGGAGGGAAGCGGCAGGAGTCTGTGGACGACTACTCGTACACGGTCGACTCGTCCCGCTCGCGCGGCGAGGTCTACCTGTCCGACGAGGAGGCCTCCGAACTGCGGCCACAGCCTGGCGGCGGCGCGTTCAGCATCGTGCTGGGGTCGTCGTGAACGTCGACGGCGCCCTCGCCGGAGGCCGGGCCGCAGCAGAGGCCCGCATGCGGGACACCGTGCGCCTGTACACGCAGGGCCCGGACGTCTTCGACCGGACCACCGGCACCACCGTGCCGGGCCCGCAAACGACCCTGTACGCGGGCAAGGCCCGGATCAAGACGATCGCAGCAGCCACCGGCCAGGACACGGAGGCCGGCGAGCGGGAGATCGTGCTCCGCGAGTACGAGGTGTCCCTGCCCTGGAGTACACCGCTGCCGCCGGGGACCCGGATCCTGCCCGGGGCGCGCATCGAGGTGACAGCCTCGCCCGATGCCCGCATGACGGGCCTGGTCCTGTGGGTCACCGGGGCCTCGTTCAGCGACCAGTCCACAGCGTGGCGGATCAGAGTGGAGGACCGGTCATGAGTGGTGCTCGATTCGACATGGGCGATGTGCGCCGCCTCGAGCGGCACTTGGCGCGTGCCGTCCCCAGGGCCAGGCGGGATGCCCGGGCGGTCGTGGTGCGGGGCGCGACGAACATCAAGAAGGACTGGCGGGCCAACGCCCGCTCATCCGCGCCGAAGCACGCCCCGACCTACCCACGGTCGATCGGCTACGACATCGCCTCCTACGGGCCGGACATCGTCATGGCGACGATCGGCCCGGACAAGGGCGGCCCGCAGGGAGCCCTCGGCAACCTGCTGGAGTACGGGAGCGTCAAAAATCCGCCGCACCGCGACGGCGGCCGCGCCCTGGACGTCGAGGAGCCCCGCTTCGAGGCGCAGCTGGCGCTGATCGTCGCCCGCGGCCTGGCCTGGTGGTGAGCGGATGCCGACACCGACTGTCCTGCCGCACGTGGACGCGGTGCAGGCGGCGCTCGAGGGCGCCGGCCTGACCGTGTATCTGGGTGGCACGCCGACGTCGTCCGTCTGGTCCCCGCCGGACCTGTACGTCGTGCTCTACCCGGAGCCCGGCTCAGCCGTGCGGGAGTCCCTCGCGGACGCCCGTACCGACTTCACGACGGTCTTTCAGATCACCTGCGTGGGCGGCTCGATGGAGCGCGCTCTGTGGGCGGCTGACAAGGCCCGTGCCGCCCTGTCCGGGCCGCTGGCGGTCGAGGGCCGGGCCACGTGGCGGCCGGAGGATCTGGGCGGGCCTCCGGTGCAGCGCGACGACGACACCAATCCCCCCAGCTGGTTCGTGCCGGTGCAGTACCGGCTGATGTCCATCCCCGCCTGACAGGAGAGTCCCCATGGCACTGCTTGCACAGCAGGTCATCGCGCGAGCCGGAACGACGCCGACGTACTCGGCCGCCGCCGCCTCGACCACGGTGACGTGCGGCGACCGCAGCTTCCTGCACGTCAAGAACACCAACGGTTCCAGCATGACCGTCACGGTCACCGCGACGGCCGTCGTCGACGGCCAGCCGTGCGCCGACCTCGTTGTCACGGTCCCGGCCACGACCGGCGACAAGATGATCGGGCCGATCACGAACAAGCTCTTCGCCTCGGTCGCCGACGGCGTGAGCGCGTCGATCACCTACTCGTCGACGACCTCGGTCACGGTCGCCAGCCTCACCATCTGACGCTCACCCAGTCCGGCTCCGCCCCGTTGATCGGGGCTTTTTTCATGCCCTGAGGAGGGTTCATGTCTGACCTGATCAGCGACGGAATGACCAAGGTGGTCTGGGCGTCGTCCATCGCCAACATCAACGCGCCGACCACGACCGAGCTCAACGCGGGCAGCGACTTCACCACCCGCGTCACCCCGGACGGCCTGAAGATCGACCCGAGCACGGCGGATGTCGACACGTCGTCGCTGGCTAGCACCTTCGACACCAAGACCGTCGGCAGGATCGGCTACGACACAGAGATGACCTTCAAGCGCGGCACCACTGGCGGTGAAGACCTTCCGTACACCACGCTGAAGTACGGCGTCAGCGGCTACCTCATCGTGCGCCGCGGTGTCGCCTACGCGACGGCCTGGGCGACCTCCCAGAAGTGCGAGGTGTACCCGATCATCTGCGGTGAGCCCCAGAGCTCCAGCCCCGCTTCCAACGAGGTCATGAAGTTTGTGTCCCCGATGAAGGTGACCTCGCCGCCGGCGACCGCCGCGACGGTGGCCTGATGCCGAGTAGCATCGAGGACATCCTCAAGCGCGCCAAGCCGCGCGAGAAGACCGTCCAGGTCTGCATCCGCGGAGACCTGGCGGGCGAGGCCGAGCGCCTGCAGGACGAACTGTCGCGGGTCTCCGAGGACTGGGAGCCGTCCGACCTCACCGACGTGCACCCCGGGCGGGCGGTTTCCGAGGAGCTGAAGGCCGTGCACGCGCAGGTGAGGGAGTCCGAGGAGCCGTTCACGCTGCGGTACATCGGCGACCGGGCGTATTCGGACCTGATGGCCGCGCACCCGTCGGACAGCGACCAGGAAGCGTTCAACTCCCAGACGTTCCCCCGGGCGCTGATCGCCGCGTCGTGCGTCCAGCCGGAGATGAGCGAAGAGCAGGTCATCGCCCTGTTCGAGGTCATCAACGAGGGCGAGATCAAGAAGCTGTTCGATGCGGCCTGGGACGTCCACAACTCCTCGGACCTCATCCCTTTCTCGCTGGCCGCCTCCGCACTCCTGGCGGCCCTTGGCGGCGAGAAGTAGAAGCGGCGCGCTCCTGGGGCGTGCCGCGCTCCGTGTTCCTCGGGCGGGTCGTCGGCGACGGCGAGCCGCTGTGGCTGCCCGAGGACCGCTACTGGGCGCTCGCCCTGCTCGACGTCGAGGCGGACTCGTGCCCGGACTGCGGCCAGCCCTGGGGCGAAGCCACAGACATCAAGAGCGAGTTCGCATACCGCGCCGAGCTGATCAAGTGCCACGCCTGCGGCACCTCGGCGAAGGCGGTCCGCGCCCACCAGGACAACAAGGGCAACACCGACGGCCTGCATGTGCACGTCGACCGCGACCGGAGGTGACCTGTGGCGACCCGTTCTGTCACCGTCCGGCTGCGCGCCGACATCAGCAGCTACACCCGCGGCATGCGTACCGCTGCCCGCGACACCTCCCGTCTCGCGGGCGCGGGCGCGGCCGTCGGTACCGCCATGGTGGCGGGCTTCGCGGTGGCCGCCGCGTCCGCCGCCAAGTTCGACAAGGCCCTGAGCAACGTCCGGGCGGTGACCGGGGCGTCCTCCAAGGACATGGCGACGCTCCGGGCTGCCGCCCTGGAGGCGGGCAAGACCACCAGCTACACGGCGACGCAGGCCGCGGACGCCGAGGCGGAGCTCGCGCGTGCCGGCGTCTCCGTCGCGAACATCACGGGCGGTGCCCTCAAAGGCTCGCTGGCTCTCGCTGCGTCCGGCCAGCTCGACCTGTCCGAATCGGCGGTCGTCGCCGCTCAGACGATGAACACCTTCGGCCTGAAGGGCAAGGACGTCACGCATATCGCTGACGTCCTGTCGGCCAGCGCCAACAAGAGCGCGAGCGATGTGCACGGCCTGGGCATGTCCCTGCGCATGGGCGGCCTGCTCGCGCACCAGACCGGTTTGAGCCTGGAAGACACCGTGGGCACCCTGTCGGCGTTCGCCGACCATGCCCTGATCGGCTCGGACGCCGGTACCTCGCTGAAGGTCATGCTGCAGCGCCTTGTCCCGCAGTCGGACGAGGCCAAGGGCGCCATGGACAAGATCGGATTCTCGGCCTACGACGCTTCGGGGAACTTTGTCGGCCTGTCGGAGCTCGCGGGCCGCATGAAGACCAGCTTCTCGAAGCTGACGCCCGAGGCCCGCAACAGCGCGATGGCGACGATCTTCGGTGCGGACGCTGTGCGGTCGGCGACGATCCTGTACGAGCTCGGCTCAGACGGCATCAACAAGTACGTCAAGTCGGTCAACGACCAGGGCGCCGCTGGCCGCATGGCCGCGATCCAGACCGACAACCTGATCGGCGACCTGGAGCGCCTGCGGGGCGCCATCGAGGTCGCGCTGATCGAGGGCGGCTCCGCGGCCAACGGCGCACTGCGCGGAATGGCGCAGTGGGTCACCAAGGTCGTGAACGCGTACAACGACCTGCCGCCCGAGCTGCAGAAGACCGTCACCGGCCTCACCGGCGTCGGCGGCGCGGCCCTGCTCGTCGTCTCCGGCGTCCTGCTCATGCTGCCCCGGATCGCTGCCACCAGGACCGCGCTCGCCTCCCTCGGCGTCACCGCCGCGCGCACCCGCTACGCCCTGGCGAGCATGGGGCGTCTCACCATCCTGACGGCCGCTCTCGGCGCGGTCGGCTACGGCATCAGCAAGGTTGTCGACCAGTTCCAGGAAGCCCCACCGAACATCACCAAGATGCAGAACGCCATGGTCGACTTCGCCAGGACTGGCAAGGTCACCGGCGAGCTGGCCCGTAACTTCGGCAAGGATCTGGACGGTGTCGGCGAGGCCGCCGCCCGCATGGCTCACCCGAGCGTGCTGAACCGGACCAAGGACTTCTTCAGTACGTTCGACCCGTTCAACGACACCGACCTCGACGTTTCGCGCGACAAGATCAACGGCATCGACAAGTCGCTGACCGAGCTGGTCCAGTCGGGGAATGCGAACATCGCCGCCGAGAACTTCAAGGCCTACGCCGCCGCCGCCGAGGAGGGCGGCACCTCGACCGAGAAGTTCCGCTCTCTGCTGCACGGCTACAGCAACGCCCTCGTGGAGGCCGACACGCAGGGCAAGTTGACCACTGGCTCCCAAGCTGAGCTGGGCAGGCAGGCGAGCATTACCGCCGAAGACCTGGAAAAGCAGAAGACCGAGGCCGAGAAGCTCGCCGAGGCCCTGCAGGGCCTGAACGGCACGGCCATCGACGCCGCGGAGTCTGAGATCTCCTTCCGGCAGAGCCTGTCCGACCTCAACGGCGCGGTGAAGGACAACGGCCATTCGCTGGACGTCTCTACGGAGGCGGGCCGCAAGGTCAAGGGTGCTTTCCTTGATGCGGCGAAGGCCGCCATGGAGCACGCCAAAGCGGTCTCCGAGCAGAAGAACAGCCAGGAAGCCGGGCAGAAGGTTCTCGACAAGGACATCGATCTGCTCAAGAAGCAGATGGGCGCCGCCGGCTTCTCCAAGGACGCCATCAACAAGCTGGCTGCGGCCTACCTGAAGCTGCCGCCTGGGGTGTCGACGAAGGTGACGACGCCCGGCGCGGACAAGGCTGCGGGTGAGCTGACGTCGCTGAAGAAGAAGCTCGCGTCCGTCCCGGCGGGCAAGTCGATCTCGGTGAAGGCGCCGAGCGGCGCCGCGATCAAGGCGCTGGAGGCCGTCGGCTTCAAGGTCCGGACGCTGCCCCACGGCAAGGTCTCGATCAGCGTGCCGACCGGTGGCGCGAAGGCCGCACTGGCAGCCCTTCAGCGCAGCATCGACGCGATGCACGGCAAGACCATCACGATGATCACAGAGAACCGCCACGTCAACAGCGGAGGAGGACGCGGCGCCAACGCCCAGGCGGACGGCTCCATCCTGTCCTTCTACGCCGACGGCGGCATGCGGGAGAACCACGTCGCGCAGATCGCACCCAAGGGCTCCTGGAGGGTGTGGGCGGAGGACGAGGCGGGAGACGAGGCATACATCCCGCTCGCCAACTCCAAGCGGCCACGTTCCCGCCGGATCGCCGCGGAGACGGTGCGCCGTCTCGGCGGCAACGTCGAGTGGTTCGCGGGCGGAGGCATCCCCGGCTTCACCTACGCCCCGGCCGGGCAGGCGGTCCTTGGCGGTCCCTCCGACGCCAAGAGCCGCTACGACAAGGGTGTCGAGAACCTCAAGAAGGCCTGGGACGACCTCAACACGGCGGTGAAGGACGCCAAGAAGAAGGCCGCCGACCTGACGGCCGCCGAGAAGAACCTGTCCAAGGTCCGCAAGGGCCACCACACCGCCGCCCAGCTACGGTCCGCCGAGGAGCGCGTCGACAAGGCACGGTCGGCCAAGAAGACGTCCGACGCGAAGGTCCGCAAGGAGCGCGGGGACGTCAACGCCGCCGATGCGGCCCTCGGCGTGAGGAAGGGCGCCAAGGCGCCGGCTGCGTTCAACCTGAAGGCATACGAGACGCAGCTCAACAAGTCCGTGGCCGCGACGGACAAATGGCGCTCCAGCCTCAACAAGATCGGCAAGCGGGGCGGCAAGGAACTGCAGGCGCTGCTGGAGGGGATGGGCGAGGACGGCTACGCCCTCGTCAACAGCCTCGCCGGAGCAAGCGACCGGCAGTTCAAGTCCATCGCGGCGAAGCTGCAGAAGACCGGGGAGCTCGCCAAGGCCACGCTCGCGGACTTCACCACACAGCTCGGGGCATCCACGAAGGAGAACCAGCAGTTCGCCAAGGATCTCCAGACGCTGGCCGCGCAGGGGTTCGGTGACCTGGCGCAGGCGCTCGCCGCGCAGGGCGACGCCAACGCCCAGGTCCTCGCCCACCAGGCGGCGGGCAGCAAGACGCAGGCGGCGAAGGCGAACCAGGCGGTGGGGTCGGCTCAGAACACGCTGACCGGAGACGACCTGCTGAACAGCCTGACTCTCCTGTCGACGCTGCGCGGCGGTCCCGGGCGCGGCTATGCGGACCTGATCGCGGCAGGCCTCGACACGGCGACCATCAAGGCCCTGGTGCCGAAGATGGCCGCGCAGATCGGCGCCCTGCCCGCGGCGAACAAGGCGACGTTCGTGCGGCAGTGGGTGTCGCAGGGCGGCAAGCCGATGGCGGCCGGCGGAGTCCTCAGCCGCCCCACGATGGTGCTCGGCGGTGAGGCGGGGGTGCCCGAGTCGTGGATCCCGTGGAACAACTCGGCGCGGTCCCGGGCGCTGCTTGCCAAGACGGCGTCCGCGATGGGCTACCGGCTCACCCCGGCAGGCCGGTATGCGGGCGGCCCGGTGTCCGCGGCGGCGATGGCGCGGGAGGTCACCAAGCACATCGAGGTGAACCTGTACGGCGCCAAGCAGACGGCCGCCGAGCAGGCGCACGACATCGCCCGCGTCATCTCGTTCGTCGGCTGAAAGGGGGCGCGGGTGGCCTACATCCCGGGCACGGACATCGACGGCCGGCAGGCCACCCTCGGCACGCTGCGCTTCGGCGCGGTCGACGCGGCGGGGGTGGCCTGGTTCCTGCAGTCCCTGGAGGGCTGGGACAGCCCGGAGGTGCGGGCCGAGCTGCAGGAGCGGGAGTCGGATCACGGATCCTGGTTCTCCCCGGTCTACTTCGGGGCGCGGCCCGTCACGCTGACGGGCACAGTGGAGGCACCGGACCGGCCCTCGCTCGACAGTGCGCTGGAGCTGCTGTATGCGGCGGCGGCCCTGTCGGACACGACGCTGACCGTGTGGGAGAGCGTGCCCAGGCAGGCGACGGTGAGGCGGTCGGGGAAGGTGCTGGCGCAGTACGTCACCGACCGGGTCGCGACCTGGTCGGTGATGGTGACGGCCGCCGACCCGCGCCGCTACAGCACGACCCTGCAGTCCGGCACTACCGGGCTGCCGACCACGACGGGCGGTCTCACGTTCCCGGTGACGTTCCCGATCACGTTCTCGGCGACGACGGTGTCCGGGCAGATCAATGCCGTCAACTCCGGGTCCATGGACACCCGTCCGGTGCTGACGATCACGGGGCCCGTCGTCGCTCCCGTCGTCTCCGCCCTGTATCCGGACGGCACGGTCAAGCAGCTCGCCTACTCGCTGGATCTGGCCAGCGGTGACGTCCTGACCATCGACACGGACGCGCACACCGTGATGCTCAACGGCTCCGTGAGCAGGCGGCGTTTCATGACCGTCGCGTCCGGCTGGCCCACCGTCCCGGCGGGCTCGTCGGTCATCTACCAGTTCCAGAGTTCGACTTACAACGCGCTCGCGATGCTGACCGCCACGTGGCGCTCGGCCTGGATGTGAGGAGGCAGTTATGCCGGTAGACGTATGGGCGATCGACTCGCTGACCTTCTCGGGCCTGGAGGCCCGCAACGCCGAGGCGATGGCGGTCATGACGGACGGGACCGCGCTCGGCTCCCGCTCCGGTGTCCGGCCCGGCGACCCGGGCCTCACGGTCACGCTGGCGGGCACCACCATCAACTGCTCGGCCGGGGTGGCCACGGTCGCCTACAGCGGCCAGGGCGTCTACCGGGTGCCGTTCCCGTCCTCGGTGTCACCGGGCACGTACACGGCCGCGCACGCCACCCTGAACAGGGTCGACCTGGTGTATCTGCGGGTGTGGGACAACTCGGTGGACGCATCCGGCCTGGCCAAGGGGGACGTGGTCTACCTGGCGGGCACTCCGTCCGCCTCTCCGGTCGCCCCGACTCCGGCGGGCACGGTCATCTATATGCCGCTGGCCACGATCTCCGTACTGTCGGTGTCCAACGGCGGCACCGCCTCCGTCAGTACCGCGGTCCGGCCGAACACGGTGGCTCCGGGCGGCATCCTGCCCGCCTCGACCGCCCCGGGCTCCCCGTACACCGGGCAGTACTACGACAACGGCACCGACCTGCTCCGGTGGAACGGCTCCGCCTGGGACACCTACCAGAAGGTGCCGGGTGCCTGGACGACGTACACCCCGGTGTGGACCGCGTCGACCACCAACCCCGTGCTGGGCAACGGGACACTGACCGGCCGCTACAGCAAGTTCGGCCGGGACGTGCGGTTCCACATCAACCTGGTCTGTGGCAGCACGACCACCTACGGCAGCGGCAGCTACAGCTTCACGCTGCCGCCGTTCACCTCCGCCAACCTCGGCGCCAGCATGATCGGAAACGCTCAGCTGCTGGGCGCGAACCGGTGGAACGGGCAGATCGTGGTCTCGACGGCCACCACCGTCATCAACACGTTCTTCCCGCCCTCACAGACCGACTGCCGGCTGGCCTTCCACAGCCAGGGCGTGCCGGAGACCATGGCGAACACCACCCAGGTCCGCATCACCGGCGTCTACGAGTCCGTCTCGTGACGGAGACCGCCTATCGGCTCGCCTGGTACGGGTGCGATCTGCGGACCGGCGGCATCATCGAGGACCTGCCCGCCCTCTCCCCGTCCGGGACGCTGTCACGCAAGTTGGGCGACTCCACCACCCTGCAGGCCGGCCTCTCCCTGCCCGGCGCCCCGGCGGGCTGGGACGAGGCGACCACGCCCGGCAGCAGCCTGCTCGTGGCCGTCGACACCGCCACCGACATCCCCCTGTGGGCCGGGGCACTGCTGACGCGGGACGGCGGCAGTACCCAGACGCTGTCGCTCGGCGCGGCCACCCTTGAGCGCTACCTCGACAGCCGCTTCCCCGGCACGCAGACCCTCACCGGCACCGACCAGGCCGCCGTCGTCACCGCGCTCGTCACACCCGCTCTCACGGACGGCCCGCCCATCGTCATCGACGCCCCGAGCACGGGCGTGATCATGGACTATCTGACGCAGGACGGCGACGACAAGAGCATCCTGTCCTGCCTGAAAGAGATCATGGGCCTGGAGGGCGGCCCGGAGTGGACCATCGACGTCGTCTGGAACGCCGGCCACTCCGGCTTCCAGTTCCCGCTGCGCGTCCGCCCAGCCATCGGCACCCAAGCGGCGACGCCCGAGGGGGTGTTCGACTTCCCGGGCTGCGTCGCCTCGTACACCCTCGCCGAGTCCTACGAGGACGGGAAGGGCGCCACTGTCGTCACCGCCCGCGGCGAGGGCGAAGGGTCCTCACGGCTCACGTCCAGCCCGCACGAGGCGACCGCCCTGATCGCGAGCGGCTGGCCGCGCTGGGAATACCGGTTCACCCCCGCGCAGGGTGTGACGGATCCCGACCAGCTCGACGCGCACGCCGCCAAGACCCTGGCCCTGATGGCGCGGGGCGCCCAGGTGTGGACGGTCGAGGCCGTCGCCTCCCGGGCCCCGCGCCTGGGACGGGACTGGATCCTCGGCGACACCGTCCACCTCGCCGTCGAACGCTCGCCCCGCCACCCACGGGGCGCCGACACGGTGGCCCGCTGCTGGTCCTGGGAACTCGACCCGGGCGCCGACCGCGTCCGGCCCATCCTCGTGGAGGAGAACTGATGCCCCGGCAACTCGACCAGCTCCCGCCGGACGCCACCTCGCTGGCGCGCCGCGTCCAGGCGCTGGAACGGGAGGTGAAGGAGCTGCGGGCCGCACGGCGCATGGGGACCGCAACCGTCGGCACGCTGCGCGTCTACGCCGAGGACGGCACGACCCTGCTGGCAGAACTGGGACCGGACGCCGGCGACGGCGGCGGCGGGCTGTGGACGCGCGGCCTCCAGGACCCGATCAACATGTCCGCCTACCTGTCGTCGGGCCAGCTGCAGTTCCGGCCCGTCGAGGACGGGCAGGTCGCCGTCCCGGCTGGCATCACCTACGACAGCGACGCGTTCCAGTACACCGACCTCATCCTGACCTCCGGCAACGTCGACCCTTCCGCCCACCGGGCCATGCTCACACTGGAGTCCACGTTCGAGGGCGGCAGCCCCTACGTGTACGTGCAGGGCGAGACAGGCACCCAGTGCAACCTCGACGTCCTCGGCGTGCTGACAGCGAGCAACATCGCCACCGGCAGCGTCCTGATCACCCCGTCCGCCGCGAACACTCCGACCTCCGCAACGGTGAGCGGCCTCGACATCGCCGGCAGCACGTTCGCCGCCTTCACGTCCCCGGTGACCTCCCGGCCCGGATCCACGGGCACCCCCGACGGCGTGACAGGCACCAGCGCCAACGGCGTCAGCTCCACCGGGCTGACGGTGTGGCTGAACCGGCAGAGCACCACCGCGACAACCGTGAACTGGCTGGTGATCGGCATATGAGCAACGTGACGTTCCAACCCGCCCTCTACTACGCCGTCACCGCCCGGGACAACAACGAGGCCTGCCGCAACTCTGGGGAGACCTTCACCATCCCGGAGTTCTACTCCAACGACGGCATCCACTGCTACGTGCAGTGCGGCATCTGCCGCCAGAACATGGAGATCCTCACCGCGACCCTGCTGGACCCGCAGCCCGAAGTCTCCTGACCTGTAGCGCTTCCCCACCCGCCCCGAGCCCGCCGGCCGGGGTTTTTTCATGCCCAGATTGGGGGTTCCATGAAGCTCGTCACGAGAGCACAGCTCGGCTGGCCCGCGTCGGCCGCGCCGACCCAGACGTCCACGAAGGGCGTGAAGGTCCACTACGAGGGCACCGCCGTCAGCACGAAGCTGCTGACGGATCACGCCGAGTGCATCGCCGAGTGGAAGGACATCCGCAAGTCCCACCTTGCGAACACCGAGGAGGGCTACTCGGACATCGCCTACAACTACGGCGCGTGCGCTCACGGGTATCTCCTCGAAGGCCGCGGCATCGGCAAGCGGACCGGGGCCAACGGCAACCAGCCGCTCAACCAGGCGCACTACGCCATCGTCGGGCTCGTCGGCGACGAGGGCCTCACGAAGCCGACGGACGCCATGCTCGGCGCGATCCGCGACGGCATCGAGCTGCTGCGGCAGCACGGCGCCGGGACCGAGATCAAGGGCCACAGGGACGGCTACGCGACCGCCTGCCCCGGCGGCCCGCTGTACGCCTGGGTCCAGAAGGGGGCGCCCCGGCCTGCCGGAACGGCCACCCAGACGACCCCGGCGAAGCCGAAGTACGAGCCGTTCCCCAGCGCCTCCTGGTTCGTGACGGGCCGGAGGTCGCCGATCGTCGCCGCAATGCACGACCGGCTTGTCGCCGTCGGCTGCGGGCGCTACCACTCCTCGAAGAACAAGGACGTCATCGGCTCCGGCGACAAGGCCAGCTACGAGGCATGGCAGCGCAAGTGCGGCTACCCGGGCGATTGGCCGCCCGGTAAGACCACCTGGGACCTACTCAAGGTCCCCAACGTCTGACCCCTTCCAAGCGGCACGCCCTCAACCTCTGGACCTCCCGAAAGGACACACCATGCCTGAGTTCACCCTGCCCGGCGACGCCGAGACCGTCATCAAGACGGCGAAGACCTACGCGAGAGACCTCGCCGAGCGGACCCTGTCCACGGCGGTCGTCGCCGCGTCCGGCGTCGGCATTGCGGCTGGCCCCGCCGACCTGTTCCACGCCAGCTTCTGGCAGACCATGGCCGCGGCCGGCATCGCCGCGGCGGGCACCCTACTGAAGGGGATGGCTGCCAGAGCCTTCGGTACGAAGAACAGCGCCTCCCTGGTCAAGGGCGTCTGACCTGCACGATGCGAGCGTCTTGGAGGTGGCATGGACGCCGCCCTCGTCACAGCTATCGGCGTGATCGGAAGCGCCGCCGTGGCCGGGGCGGCAGCCATGTACGGCTCGAAGGTCGCAGGGAGAGCCCAGCGGGAGGGCAACGCAGTGAACGGCTTCAACAGCCTCACGGACCAGCTCCAAGAGGAACGCAAGGAACTGCGCGCCGACCTGGCCGCACTGCGCCTGGATCTGGCCACCGAGCGGGCAGAAACGGCACGTCTGAAGCTGCTGGTGCAATCCCTCGGAGGGCAGCCATGACGCGCGCCGAACGGATGCTGGCCCACCGCTGGAAGCCGATCGCCCTCCTCGCGTTCCTCCTCGCCCTCACCGGCGCCGTGCTCCTCGTCTACGTCCGCGTCCAGGCCGAAGCAGCGCGCGCCGACCAACTCGCCACCGAAGCGGACCTGCGCGGCACCGCCGTATCCACCCTCGCCGGAGACGTCCGGGCCCTGCGGCAGCAGGTGGAGGCCAAGGGCGGAACGCCCGTCGCCCCCGACCCTGCCAAGGCGGTCGAGGACTTGCCCGACCGCGCCGAAGTCCCCGTCCCGATACCCGGTCCGCCGGGGCCGAAGGGCGACAAGGGCGATCCGGGCAAGGCCGCACCGACGGTCACCCCCTCGCCCGGCGCATCGGGGGCGTCCGGCGCCACGGGACCCCAGGGCCCGCAGGGCGAGCCGGGCGCCGACTCCACCGTCCCCGGACCCCAAGGCGAGCAGGGCCCCAAGGGCGACACTGGCGAGCAGGGTCCGGCCGGGCAATCCTGCCCCGACGGCTACAGCTGGCAGACCCCCGACTACGACCCCTACGCGAAGGTCTGCCGACAAGACGGCGCCCCCGACCCGGGCAACAGCACGCCCACACCCCAACGGCGCGGCCTGCTCGGCACCGCAGTCCTCGCCATGTCCGCCCGGTACCGGAAGCTGTAACGAAATACGTGACGCGGCCCCGCTCTCCTTCGGGAGGGCGGGGCCGCTTTCGTGCGTCCGGGGTCAGGGCGCTTCCGGTGCGGCCTCGAACGAGTACTCGTAGCCAACGGCCAGCCGGGAGGGCAGACACCACTCGCCGTACTCAATGACGCCCTGGTCGTCCCACAGGCGATGGGCGCCGGCGAGGATCGGGGCGCCGATCCGCAGGCCGAGGAAGTTGGCCTCGCGCGCGTCCGCGTCCCGGCCGTGGATGTCGTCCCGCCCGTCTGTGATCCGCCGCCCGGTGGTCTGCTGGATCTTCAGCAAGATCCCGGGCGAGGACTGGCGGGACGTCGACAGCAGTTCGGGGACGGAAGCGGCGAAATGGGCCGGGTACCAAGTGACGTACAGGCCGGTGCGCTGCTGGCCCTTCCCGGTGTGCCACTGGCGGCGCACGACCTGGTCCCCCTCGTCGAGGTCGAAGAGCTCAGCGACGTACTGCGGCGGCTTGATCAGCTCAGCAGTCGTGACGATCATCGATTCGCCCTCGGCGAGGACGGAACCCGTCCGCAGTACGCGGGTGATCCGGTCGTAGCTGGACGGCGCGACCTCAGGCGCGTTGGCAACGAACGTGCCCTTGCGGGACGTCGTGATGTAGCCCTCAACCTGGAGTTGGTCCAGCGCCTTGCCGAGGGTGGCGATGGAGACGCCCTCTGTCTTGGCGAGTTCGCGCTGCGCCGGCAGCTTCTCGCCCTCTTGGAGGACGCCGTCGAGGATGCGCCGCCGGATCCGTTCGGCGACCTGCATGTAGGGATGTTCGGTGTCGGGCATCGGCTCTCCTCCGTGCGTCCTAGGGCACACCCGAATGTACTAGGACACGCGTAATTCGGTCGAGGGCAAGGACACTCAACCTCTAGTCGTCGTGTCCTAGGTCACGCTACGGTCTGACCTAGGACACTAAAACCCCGGCGGCCGCGCAAACGGCCCCGGGGCGTGGACGACTGGCAAGGAGTCGACATGGCAGAGCCTACGCAGACCGAGGGCACGCCCACCATCCCCAGCAGCTACGGCCGCTGCGCCTGGCACGACGGGATCACGCGCGACCTCCGCCTGATCCACATCGAAGAGACAGGCTCCGGTCCCGGCACCGCCGGCTACCGGTTCGCGTGCCACCCGTGCCAGATCGCCCACGGCCTGATCCCGCTCGCCGACCGGTGACCTGGAAGCCGAAGCCGCCCCGCGCCACCGATCTGACCCGCGCCCAGTACTCGGGGTGGAACTGCTGCTGGTGCGGCACCCAGCTCCGGCACGGGGCGCGGTCCGCCGGCCGGGCGACGGGAGCCAGCGGCGCCCACGACCTCAGCATCGAGGTCTACGAATGCGGACCCCACTGCCCCAAGCGCCCCACGTCCCCACCGACAGGAGACACCCCGTGAAGATCTGCGGACGCTGCGACCAGCCGATCCGGGACGGCGAGGAGTACACCGAGTACGACATCCCGTCCCCCTCGCTCGGCGGCACCGTCGTGTACCGGCATACGGGCCGGTGCCAGCAAGTGCCCACCCAGACCACCCAGACGCCCGTGTGGCGCTGAGAGACCCCGGCCCGCTTGACTCCGGTCAGGTGAGCCGGGCAGGGCGGTCGCGACGGCGAGCAACACAGCGGCAGCCCTGCACACCCCGCAGCCCCAGCTGGGACCCCCGACCCGGCTGGGGCTGCTCCATGTCCGGGCGTTGCGGCGCGGCGGAGGTCTGCGAGACAATGGATAGGCCCTGTTCAGGGCACCTGCGGAACCCCAGGATTGCGTGAGCGGTGCGTGAGCGGGGGTCCCACAGAGGGCCAGAATTACCGGAGTGGCCTAGAGCAGTGGAGCCCATCGACCAGGCAAAACGCAGACCAGCCGGAGCCCCCCGGAGTGGGTCAGAGTAAAACCTCAGCTCTTGTAAAGCGAAGGTCGTCGGTTCGAATCCGACAGGGGGCTCCGTGAACCACCTGGGACAACGCCCCCGCGATCATGGACCGTGGGGGCGTTGACGGCAGTCTTTGACGGCAGTCCCGCTTAACGGCGCCGTTTGAGCAGGCGGTCCATGTGGCCCATGGCCTCCCGACGGTTGTCGTCGCTCACGTGGGTGTAGACGTTCATCGTCACCGCGATCTGCGAGTGCCCAAGGATCTCCATGACGGTGCGAGGCGCGACGCCGGCAGCGAAGAGCAGTGACGCGCATCCGTGGCGGGTGTCGTGCAAGCGGACCTGTGGCAGGCCAGCGGTCGACGCGATCCGCAGGAATGACCGGTACAGATTCCGTGGCTCGATCGGTCGACCGCTGCGCGTGGTGAAAACATGATCACTGTCGTGCCAGTTCGCGCCGACCGCGTCCCGGCGGGCGGCTTGGCGTAGACGCTGCCACCGGAGCGGCGCCACGCACATCAGCGGGATGGGGATCATCCTCGCTCGCCGGTTCTTGGTCGTGTCGAGGTACAGCTCCTTGCCACCACGGTTCAGCGTGGTCCGGACCGTGAGAGTGCGTCGGTCAAGGTCGACGTCCCGCCATTGGAGTCCCAGGATCTCCCCACGCCGCAAACCGAGCGCCACGGCCAGAACGAACGCCGGATAGAGCGGGTCGGTCCGCGCCGCTTCCAGGAACGTCAAGGTCTCGTCCAGCGACCAGGGGTGCAGTTCGCGCGGCTCGACTCGCGGGGCGGGTACCAACTGCACGACGTTGCGGCTTATCAGCTCGTCACGGCATGCAGCCGTCAGGGCCGTTCGCAGCACGCGGTGTGCCTCCTTCGCGGTTGCCGCCGACGCCTGCTCCGTGACCTTGGAGATCATCTGCCGCACGTTCGCTGTGGTGAGCGACTCCAGTCGGCGACTGCCCAACAGCGGTACCAGGTAGAGCCGTACGTGCATCTCGTACTTCACGTACGTGGTCCGCTTCCGCTGCGGCCTGATGTACTCCTCCAGCCAGTACGGCAACCACTCGGATCGAGGTCACAGTGATGGCCAAGGCGGGGCACCTCTATGAGCTTCAGTACGAGTTCGTCTGACCTGAGCGATCCCCAGGCGTACCTCAGGCGGGGGGATCGCTAAGGGAACCCCTAGGTCAGAGGTCATGAAAGCGGCCCGCTGTAAATCTGCCGATAGATGCGCGCTGGGGCCCCGTGATACGCCTGGGGTCGTCATGCGCATGGGCGGACCCCATGGTCCAGGAGGTCCGCTATGGGCGCGGCGTTCGGGCAGGCGGCTCCAGCGTCCTGCTTCTGTGGCTTGGGGGGTTCAGTGCCCTGCTCCAAGAGCGCGCGACTGCTGCTCGTCCGGCTGACGAAGAGACCATCGGAGCCGGTGGAGCGTGGTCACTTCCCCTCCAGCGCCCCGAACGCCCCTCAACGGCATAGCAATCCGTGCTGCCCGAGGCCGAGGTCCCGCACAAGTCACACAACTCCGGCTCGGGTTCGACGTACTGGTCGGCCGGCTCTTCGCCCTCGTCACCGTTCACACATCGCCACCGTGCGCTGCCAATCCGGCGACGGGCAGGGGCTGGAAGGTGGATCGCGGCGCGCTGTGACGGTGTGTCTGGAGGACCGGCACGGACGGATGTGACTTGATCGTCGGGAGGTCCTGCACAGGGACCGGAACATCAAACCCTTGTCCGCGGTGCCCTGGTTTCGGCATCCTTTCTCGAGGAGTCCCGAGCGTGAGACTGAGCCTGCAACATGCGGCATCCCAACGACGTGGAGCCACAGCCACAGCCGAGAGGCTACGGCGCCCGGCCCCGCGTGCTGCTCTCCTGCTCGCTACGGGGATGCTGCCGGCGGCGCTGGTGGTTCCCATGGCCACACCCGCCGAGGCGGCGCCCGTGACCGTTACCTTCAACGCCGGCGCCAACCAGCCGTTCACCGTCCCGTCCGGTGTCACCCAGCTGACCGTCACCGCCACCGGCGCCGCAGGCGCGAACGGACCTGCCGGAGGCGCGGGCGGGAACGGCGACACCGTCACCGGCACCATCACCGTGCCGTCGGGCACCACCACGCTCTACGTCAACGTCGCCACGGGCGGGGGCGCGGGCGGCGGACCGGGGACTGCGGGCGGTGGTTCCAGCGACGTCCGCACCTGCAACTCGGCCGGCCCCGGCTGCACCCTGACCGGCGTCGCCGCCACCGACCCCCGCCTGATCGTAGCGGGCGGCGGAGGCGGCGGGGGAAGCGCCGACAGCGCCTTGCCCGCCCCTGGGGCCACCGGAGGAAACGCCGGCAACACCGGTCAGTCCGGCAGCAGCAGCGGGACGTTCGGCGGTGGGGGCGGCGGGGGCGGAACCCAGACAACCGCCGGCTCCGGCGGAGCCACATGTCCCCTCAACCCTAGTACGCCGGGCACCTCCGGCGCAGAGGGTGTCGGCGGCACCGGCGGAAGCGGCTTCGGCGCAGGCGGCGGCGGCGGAGCCGGCTGGTTCGGCGGCGGCGGAGGCGGGGGCTGCAGTGCCCTCCAAGTCGGTGGTGTGCAGGGGCCTGGTGGTGGCGGCGGCGGATCGAACCACGTCCCGACGGGGGGTACCTCCGCACCCGCGACCGGACCGGCCGTGGTGACCATCACCTACGACGCCGGGAACAACGGGGGAGGCGGCGGGTCGATCCTGCCCATCAACCTCAGCGGCGTCATCCCGATGTTCAACAACATCAGCATCAACAACAACATCAAGAGCCCCGGCGCCAAGAACAACACCACACAGGACTTCAACCTAAATGCACCCTGAGCATCCATCCGTCTGACGCGGGGCCAGTGACAGCTCGCGGTTTCTTGCGAGCACAGCTGGCACACCTGATGCCCACCACGTCACGCCGCGCAGGCGCGTGCGGCCGCTAGGTAAGCGGCTACGTGAGTGTCTAACCGCGTGACAACGGCGCCGTACAGCGGCGGACGTCCACGGACGGTCACGGACTTCCGCCGCAGGTCAGCACCGTAGGATGGGCAGCTCGCCCGTCGACCCGGAATGCTTCGGGACGAAGAGGTCGTGACGGCAGACTTTGACGGCAACGTCGACGCGCCAGAGCAGCCTCGGGCGTTTCCCTGAGCACTGACCGTGCCCAGCCAATGGCTCAGTACTCAGGCAAGCCGCTCAGCCGGTCGAACTTGTAAAGCGAAGGTCGTCGGTTCGAATCCGACAGGGGGCTCCCACAGCAGACCGCGCCCGACGTGCCGGTCCTTCCCCGACTTCCCCGTCCTTCCCCGACGGGCGGTCGCCCTCGATCTCCCACAGAGTGTTCTGTAGGACGCGGCGCAGGAGGACACGGCCCGGCGTCCGGGCAGGGGCACGCTCGCGAGCGGCTCGGGGTCGACGGCGCCCCTGGGCGCGCGGTCGGCGGCGAGGGCGTTGTCGTAGGGGAGGTCCCAGTGCAGAACACGGTCACCGGGGTCGTTGGTCCCCTCGCGTACGACGCCGGCGCGTTCCTCGACGCGCCGTTCGGGCGGCAGGGTGCGGGCGGTCCCGCGTGCGGGGGTGCGCCAGCGCATGCGGGATGACCGGCGCATGCTTCTGTGGAATCGGCGACTCGGGTGGCAGGGGCGGACCCCGCGCCACGTGAGGGGCTACATACGCAGTGCCCCGGGTACGTACATCTGGCTCGCGGTGCTGTTCTTCACCACCGTGGCCCTGCACCACATGTCGCCGGATTTCGAGGAGGACTTCCTCCGGCAGCGGTCCACCAACATCCATGAGCTGTCGAACAACCCGGTGCGGGTGCTGATCACCAGTGCGATGTGGATCGACGGCGGTTTCTGGTTCCCCTACGCCGCCCTGTTCACCGTCTTCCACGCGCAGACGGAGCGCTGGCTGGGCACCGCGCGCTGGCTGGTGGTGTGCGTGGCCGCGCATGTACTGGCGACGCTGGCCAGCGAGGGGGCACTGCTGGAGGCGATCCGCAGGGGAGTGGCTCCGGAGTCGTCGGTGAACACTCTGGACATCGGGGTGAGTTACGCGCTGGCGGGGGTGATGGCCGTGCTCACGTACCGGATCGCGGCGCCCTGGCGGTATCCGTATGCGGCGGCGGTGCTCGCCGTCTACGGGCTGCCGATGTTCACCAGCCCCACCTTCATCGATTTCGGGCATTTCATCTCCGTGGTCATCGGTCTGGGCTGCTATCCGCTGGTCAGAGGCCGTGGAAAAGCATGGAATCCGAAGGAGACACTGGCCGCTCTCAGGGGTTAGCGTCCCAGCCATGAGCACCAGCACAGGAAGCGGCGCGGGCGGCGGCACGGTCAATGGAGGCATCTCCTTCTGGTACGCGGACGACGGCCTCCCCGAGCCCCGGGAGCCCCTGCCGGGCGACGCGACCGCCGATGTCGTGATCGTCGGCGGCGGCTACACGGGCCTGTGGACCGCGTACTACCTGAAGAAGGCGGCCCCCTTCCTGCGCGTCACCGTCCTGGAGCAGAAGTTCTGCGGATACGGCGCCTCGGGGCGCAACGGCGGCTGGCTCTACAACGGCATCGCGGGCCGCGACCGGTACGCCGCGCTGCACGGCCACCAGGCGGCGGTCCGCCTCCAGAAGGCGATGAACGAGACGGTCGACGAGGTCGTCCGGGTCGCCGCCCAGGAGGGCATCGACGCGGACGTCCACCGCGGCGGCGTCCTGGAGGTGGCCTACACGCCCGCCCAACTGGCCCGTCTGAAGGCCTTCCACGAGCACGAACTGTCGTACGGCGAGAAGGACCGCGAGCTGTACGGCGCCCGGCAGACCGTCGAGCGGATCCGGGTCGCGGACGCGGTCGGTTCGACCTGGACCCCGCACGGGGCACGTCTGCACCCGGTGAAGCTGGTCAAGGGGCTGGCGGCCGCGGTCGAGGCGCTCGGCGTCACGATCCACGAGAAGACCCCGGTCACGGAGATCCGCCCGAAGCACGCGATCACGCCGTACGGCACCGTCCGCGCCCCCTACGTGCTGCGCTGCACCGAGGGCTTCACGGCCTCCCTGAAGGGGCAGCGGCGCACCTGGCTGCCCATGAACTCCTCCATGATCGCGACCGAGCGGCTGACCCCCGAGCAGTGGGCGACGATCGGCTGGGAGGGCCGCGAGACGCTCGGCGACATGGCGCACGCGTACATGTACGCCCAGCGCACCGCCGACGACCGCATCGCGCTGGGCGGCCGCGGGGTCCCGTACCGCTTCGGCTCGCGCACCGACAACGACGGCCGCACCCAGCGGGCGACCATCGAGGCCCTCCGCGAGATCCTGGTCCGCTTCTTCCCCTCCCTGGCCGGGGTGCGGGTGGAGCACGCCTGGTCGGGGGTGCTCGGCGTCCCCCGCGACTGGTGCGCCACGGTCACCCTGGACCGCTCGACGGGTCTCGGCTGGGCGGGCGGCTACGTCGGCTCGGGCGTGGCGACCACCAACCTCGCGGCGCGCACGCTCCGTGATCTGATCCAGCAGGACTCGGGGCAGGCGGGCCCGACCGATCTGACCGCCCTGCCCTGGGTCGACCACAAGGTCCGCAAGTGGGAGCCGGAGCCCTTCCGGTGGATCGGTGTCCAGGGCATGTACGCGACCTACCGGACGGCGGACCGCCACGAACTGACCGCACACAGTGCGGAGTCGTCGCGCCTGGCACGGTGGGCGGACCGGGTGGCGGGCCGCCACTGACCGCGCCCGGCCCCTCGGCCTCACCGCCCGCGTTCTCGCGGTCCGTCCGGCTCCGCCACCGGGTGTGTGACACTGCCGCCATGATTCGCCCAGCCACCCCCGCCGACATCCCCGCCATCCACGCGATGATCCGTGAGCTGGCCGAGTACGAGAAGGTCCCGGACGAGGCGAAGGCCTCCCCGCGGCAGCTGCACGAGGCGCTGTTCGGACCGCACCCGGCCGCGTTCGCCCACCTCGCGGAGGCGGCGGGCGAGCCGGTCGGGTTCGCGCTGTGGTTCCTGAATTTCTCGACGTGGCGTGGGGTGCACGGGATCTACCTCGAAGACCTGTTCGTACGACCGCACGTGCGCGGCGGCGGGCACGGCAAGGCACTGCTCACCGAGCTGGCGCGGATCTGTGTCGAGCGGGGGTACGAGCGCCTTGAGTGGTCGGTGCTGAACTGGAACGAGCCGTCGATCAGGTTCTACGAGGCGCTGGGCGCGCGACCGCAGGACGAGTGGACGGTGTACCGGCTGACGGACGGGGCGCTGCGGGAGCTGGGTTCAGCGGACTGACTCGGGCACCGGGGCCGGTCCGGATACGTGTTCGGGGGCCTTCGCGGTGACCATGAGGCCCGCGACCAGGCCGGCCAGGAGCGTGATGCCGCAGGCCCACCAGATGGCGACCGTGTAGCCGTGCACGATGCCCTCGCGGACGACCAGGGTCCGTTGGGCGGGGTCGGTCAGATGCGCGGCGACGTAGGCGGCACCGCTGGTGGTGGCGACGGTGTTCAGCAGGGCCGTACCGATCGAACCGCCCACCTGCTGCGAGGTGTTCACGGTCGCGGAGGTCACGCCCGAGTCCCGCGGGGCGACCCCGGCGGTGGCGGTGGCGAAGATCGGCATGAAGATCAGGCCCATGCCGAGGCCCATCAGGATCAGGCCGGGCAACAGCAGCCCCACGTAGTGGGAGTGGACCGTGAGCTGGGTGAAGAACAGCATCCCGGAGGTCGCGAGAAGCGCGCCGGGGACCATCAGCACGCGCGGTGCCACGTGGCGCAGCAGCCGCGCCGAGATCTGCGTGGAGCAGATGACGATCGCGGCCGTCATGGGCAGGAAGGCCAGGCCCGTCCGTACGGGCGAGTACCCGAGGACGACCTGCAGGTAGTAGGTCATGAACAGGAACATGCCGAACAGGCCGATGACGGCGAGGGCCATCGTCAGGAAACAGCCCGCACGGGTGCGGTCCTCGACGATGTGGAGGGGGAGCAGCGGGCTCGGGGCCTTCGTCTGCCAGAACACGAACGCGGTCAGCAGGGCGGTTCCACCCGCGAGGAGGGACGCCACCAGCGGGTCCGTCCAGCCGTGCGGCTCCGCCGCGCTGACCCCGTAGACGATCGTGACCAGTCCGCCGCAGCCCAGCAGCACACCGGGGATGTCGAGCCGGGCGCCGGCGTTGCCCGGGGGGTCGGGCAGCAGCGCGAACGCGCCGAAGACCCCGACGGCGGCTATGGGGATGTTGACGTACAGGCACCAGCGCCAGTTCAGGTACTCGGTCAGCAGCCCGCCCGCGATGAGTCCGAGCGCCGAGCCGCTGCCCGCGAGGGCGCTGTAGACGCCGAAGGCCTTTCCGCGCTCCTTCGGATCGGTGAACGTGGTGGTCAGCAGGCTGAGCGCGGAGGGGGACAGGAGGGCGGCGAAGGTGCCCTGGAGGGCGCGGGAACCGAAGAGCATGCCCGAACTCGTGGCGGCGCCGCCCACTGCGGAGGCGACCGCGAAGCCGATGAGCCCGAAGACGAACGTGCGTCTGCGGCCGACGAGGTCCGCGATCCGGCCGCCGAGCAGCAGGAGACCGCCGAAGGCCAGCGTGTACGCGGTGATGACCCACTGGCGGTTGCCGTCGGACATGCCCAGATCGCGCTGCGCGGAGGGGAGCGCGATGTTCACGATGGTCGCGTCCAGGACGACCATCAGCTGTGCGAGGGCGATGATCACCAGGCCCCACCAGCGCCGGGGGGCGGGGCCATCGGCGGTGTCGGCGGTTGCAGGGACTCCGGGTCCACGGGGTTCACCGAGTGCACCGGGTTCACCCGTTCGGGTGCCGCTCACTTGCCCAGAAGACCATGAATTATTGTGAATCGCATCTTTCTGGAGGGCGCTCCTGGCCATGCCGGAGGGCGCTCCTGGTCACGCCGGAGAGTGTGCCTGGTGGTGCCCGTGGGCGTGCCTGGTCATGGCTCCAGTACGACCTTTCCGGTCGTTGCCCGGCCTTCCAGGGCCCGGTGGGCGGCGGCCGCCTCGGCGAGCGGGAAGCGGGTCACGGCCGGGGTGAGGCGGCCCGCGGCGGCCTCGGCGAGGGCGCGCAGCTCCAGGGTGCGGACGGGGTTCGGTCCGCCCGCCCTGCTCAGCATCACGGGGCCGAGGACCTGCTCGGACACGCCCGGCACGAGCAGCGGCTCGCCGTCCTGGATGCCCTTGGCGGACCAGCCGAAGACGATGTGCCTGCCGCCGGGGCCGAGAAGGCCGACGGCGGCGCGGGCGATGTCGCCCCCCACGCCGTCGAACACGACGGTGGCGGTGCGCGGGCCCAGCTGGGCGCGGACCCGCGCCGGCCAGTGGGTGTCCGTGTAGTCGACGGCCAGGTCGGCGCCGTTCTCGCGGACCCGGGCCACCTTCTCCGGGCCGCCCGCGAGTCCGATCACGGTGGCGCCCCTGTTCCGGGCGTACTGCACGAGAAGGGTGCCGATACCGCCCGCGGCGGCGGGGACGAGGGCCACGGCATCGGGGTTCGGCTCGGCGAACTGCACGATTCCCATCACCGTACGGCCCGTTCCGATCATGGCGACGGCCTGGGCGAAGTCCAGGTTGTCCGGGATCTCGTGCAGGCGGTCGAGGTCGGTGACGGCGAGTTCGGCATAGCCTCCGGGGGCGAAACCGAGGTGGGCGACGACGCGCCTGCCGAGCCAGCGCCCGGGGACGCCCGCGCCGAGCGACTCAACCGTGCCGGCGACCTCGCGGCCGGGGATCGTGGGCAGCGGGGTGGGGGCGGGCGCCGGGCCCCGGGCGCCCGTGCGCAGGGTGGCGTCCAGGAGGTGTACGCCGGCCGCGGCCACGGCGATACGGACCTGGCCCGGGCCCGGCTCGGGATCCTCGGTCTTCTCGTAGGTGAGGTTCTCGGCCGGACCGAAGGCGTGCAGGCGGACGGCGTGCATGGTGGGCTCCTCAGGGGCTGCGGGAAAGTCTGCGGGAAGGTCCGCGGGAAGGGCTGTGGCAAGGGCTGTGGCAAGGTCCGCGGGAATGCCTGTGGGAGGCCCACTTTTCAACCTCAAGCATGCTTGAGGTCAAGGCGTTCGCGGATCCTGAGGGCCAGCGCGACGGCTTCGAGGGCGCTGTTGAAGGAGACCTCCGAGAGCACGCCGGGCGCCGCGACCTGGTCGCCCGCGAGGTAGACGCCGTCACCGCGGTCGAGGGCGGGCCGGTCGCGCCAGCTGGTGCCCGGCAGGTCCACGGCTCCCGTGCGCCCCCGTGCCACGGTCTCGCGCCGCCAGGTCACGCGCTCGCGCCAGCCCTCGAAAGCGAGGTCGAGGAGATGCTCGGCGCGGGCGATGCCATCGGCCCGGGACTCGTGCGGGGCGATCGGGAACTGCCCCTGGACGAGCTGCTCCCCGGGCGGAGCGAGGCTGCGGTCCCGGGCCGTGAACCGCTCCGTCCAGCCGGGCGCGTCCAGGTCGCAGACGGCGAACGCGTCGCCGCGCCGGGTGCGCAGGGCCAGGTCGAGGAGGGCGGTACGGCCGCTGGTCCAGGTGAGGGAGTCGTCCTTGAGGAGGCGGCGGGCGGCGTCGAGGGAGGTGGCGACGACGACGGGGCCGTGCCGGTCGGGAAGGGCGTCCACCCGGGCGAGTGTCTCCACCCGGACGCCGAGGTTCCAGGCGCGGGCCGCCATCCGGTCGACGACATTCGCCCAGCCGCCCCGCGGAAGGTGCGCCTCGGGCGGCAGTTTGGTCACCCGCCGCAGCCGTTCCTGTACGAAGGCCGCGGAGAGCGAACCGGGGTCGTGGTGGAAGACGGCCAGGGCGGAGTAGCAGGCGGCGACACGGGCGGCTTCCTCGCCGGCCTGCTCGGTGGCCCAGGTCATGAAGTCGACGTCCACGGGGGCCTGCTGGGCGCCGCGGCCCACCGGCTTGAGCGGCTTGAGCAGCTTCAGCAGCGGGAAGGGCGGGGTGCGGCGCAGGGCGCCCTTGTGGTGCAGGCGCAGCCGGGCGGCCTCCAGGGGTGGGATCGGGGCGAGCGGCCCGATCAGGTCCCGCTGCTTGAGCCAGGTCCAGTGCGGGCCGCCGTTGTAGAGGGCGTGCGGACCTTGGTTCGTCTTGTACGGTCCCTCGGCGGTGCGGGCCCGGCCGCCGAGCGTGTGGTGGGCCTCGTACAGCGTGACCTTGACACCTGCCTCGGCGGCGGTGATCGCGGCGGTGAGTCCGGCGAGGCCGCCGCCGACGACGGTGAGGTGGTCCATGGTTGGCGTCTCCCTGCTGTGGGGTCGTCTTGGTGAATACGACTGATCGGGGGGCGGGAATGTGACATCGGGAAGGGAGCGGGAAGGGGGCGGGAATGGAACGTGCAGGTCAGGGGCGTCGGCGGGGCGTTGTCAGTGGGCGAGTGCAAGATGGGGGCATGGTGCGGAAAGCGGCGGGCAGGGCGAGTGGGCGGGTCCCGGGGGCGCGGCGGCCGCAGGTGCGGCTGCCCGCGCTGGAGCCGTACGACGGCTTCGGGCTGGAGCCGGACGGGGACTACGACGGGCTGGAGTTCCGGGAGGCGGACTTCGTCGGTCAGGACGGCGGGGGCGCGCGCTTCATGGACTGCGCCCTGACGGGGTGTGCGCTGGACGAGACACGGCTGCACCACGCGCGCGTGCTGGACTCGGTCCTGACGGGCATACGGGGCGTGGGCACCGATCTCGCCGAGTCGACGTTGCGCGATGTCGAGCTGGTCGACGCCCGGCTGGGCGGGGTGCAGTTGCACGGTTCGGTACTGGAGCGCGTCCTGATCCGCGGCGGCAAGATCGACTATCTGAACCTGCGCAAGGCCCGCCTCAAGGACGTCGTCTTCGAGGGGTGTGTGCTGGTCGAGCCGGACTTCGGAGGTGCCCGGCTGGAGCGCGTGGAGTTCGTGGACTGCGTCCTGAAGGGGGCGGACTTCTCCGCGGCCACCCTGACGGACGTGGACCTGCGCCGTGCGGCGGAGCTGGACGTCGCGCGGGGCGTGGACTGCTTGGCGGGGGCGGTGATCAGCCCGAGCCAGCTGCTGGATCTGGCGCCGGTGCTGGCGGCGGCTTTGGGGCTGCGGGTGGACGGGGGATCGGGGGAGGAATGAGGGCGGGAGGGCCTGGGGTGCGGTGAGGACGCCGGGACTGGTGTGGGGTGCGGGGGCGCCGGGGCTGGGGTGAGGAGCGGGGGTGGGGGGAGTGGGGTGAGAGGCGCGGGGTGTCAGCTCACTCGGGGGAAGCGGGCCTGCAGCGTCCAGATGGCCGGGTTCTCGGCGAGGTCGTCGTGCAGATCGGTGAGGTCGGCGATCAGGTCGTGCAGGAAGTCGCGGGCCTCGCGGCGGAGTTCGGAGTGGGAGAAGGTCAGCGGTTTCTCGTCGCCCGGCATCCAGTCGGACTCGATGTCCACCCAGCCGAAGCGGCGCTCGAAGAGCATGCGGTCGGTCGACTCGGTGAAGTCGAGCTCCGCGTGCTGGGGGCGGGAGGCCCGACTGCCGCGCGGGTCCCGGTCGAGCTGCTCCACGATGTCGCACAGCGCCCACGCGAAGTCGAGTACCGGCACCCATCCCCAGGCCGTGGACAGCTCCCGGTCCGCCTTGGTGTCGGCGAGGTAGACGTCACCGCAGAACAGGTCGTGCCGCAGCGCGTGGACGTCCGCGCGGCGGTAGTCGGTCTGCGGGGGGTCGGGGAAGCGGTTGGAGAGGGCGTAGCCGATGTCGAGCACGTAGGTGATGGTGTCATGCCCCCTGGACGAGGGATCGCGGCGTCGGATGCGGGGGAACGGGCCGTGGCGTCGGATGCGGGGGAGCGGGCCGTGGCGGAGGTGTCGCGGTTTCGGGCGGGGAGGTGGGCGGGCTCGTAGGATCGCGAGTGTGCCCCGATCTTCCGCCACCGTCCCCTTTGCCCCGACCCGCACCCGGGTCTGGCTCCTCCGCCTCGCCCTTCCTGGCGCCCTCGCCCTGACCCTCACCCTCGCTCTCGCGCTCGGCGTGTGGAGTGGAAGCGGTGTGCACGGCAAGCCCGGGGCGGCCGGGGCCCGGGACCCGTACTTCCCGAGGCTGGGCAACGGAGGGTACGACGTCAAGCACTACGCCCTGACCCTCTCCTACGACCCCGAGACGCGCCACCTCGTCGGCACGGCGGAGATCACGGCGCGGGCCACCCAGAACCTCAGCGCCTTCAACCTCGATCTGAAGGGCCTGGACGTCGCCGGCGTCACCGTCGAGGGCAAGGGCGCCCGCTTCGACCGCGCGGGCCAGGAACTGACCGTGCGCCCGCACACCAACCTCGCCGAGGGCGAGACGTTCCGCACGACGGTCCGCTACTCGGGCTCCCCCAAGACGCTCATCGACTCGGACGCCGCGGAGGAGGGCTGGCTGTACACGGCCGACGGCGCGCTCGCCCTCGGCGAACCCACCGGCTCGATGGCCTGGTTCCCCGGCAACCACCATCCCTCCGACAAGGCGGCGTACGACATCGCCGTCACCGTCCCCAAGGGCCTGCGGGCGGTCTCCAACGGCGAGCTGAAGAGCGAGACGACGGCCGCCGACGGCCGTAGGACCTTCACCTGGCACACCGGCGAACCCATGGCGAGCTATCTCGCGACGGTCGCGATCGGAAAGTACGACGTCACGCGCTCCACGACGAAGAACGGCCTGCCGGTGTACATCGCCGTGGACCCGACGCAGACCGCCGCCGCCAAGAAGGTACTGGCCAAGATCCCCGAGGTACTGGACTGGGCGGAGTACAACTTCGGCCCGTACCCGTTCTCCTCGACGGGCGCGATCGTGGACCGCGACGAGGACTCGGGCTACGCCCTGGAGACCCAGTCCCGCCCCGTCTTCCCCGGCGCCCCCGACACCACGCTCCTCATCCACGAACTGGCCCACGAGTGGTTCGGCGACTCCGTCAGCCCCAAGTCCTGGCAGGACATGTGGCTCAACGAGGGCTTCGCCACGTACGCGGAGTGGCTCTGGCAGGAGGACCACGACGGCGACACGGCGGAGGAGATCTTCAACTCCCTCTACAAGGGCGACTACTACGGCGACCCCGAGGTCGACGAGAGGATCTGGGACTTCCCCCCTGCGAAACCCTCCGGCCCGACCCACCTCTCCGACCTTCCGGTCTACGACCGCGGCGCCATGGTCCTCCACAAGATCCGACAGACCGTGGGCGACGACACGTTCTACGACATCATCCAGGGCTGGGCGGCCACGCACCGCCACGGCAACGCGAGTACCGCCGACTTCACGGCGTACGTCGAGAAGAAGGCCCCCGACAAGGACTTCGGCGGCATCTGGAAGGACTGGCTGTACGGAGAGGGCAAGCCGGCCCATCTCTGACCCCTGACCCCTGACCCCAGGCTTCAGACCCCAGGCTTCAGACCCCAGGCTTCAGACCCCAGGCTTCAGACCCCAGGCTTCAGACCCCAGGCTTCAGACCCCAGGCCTCAGACCCCAGGCCTCAGACCCCAGGCCTCAGACCCCAGGCCTCAGACCCCAGGCCTCAGACTCTTGGCCCCTGGCCAAGCCTCGGCCAGTTCCCGCAGGACACCGCCACACCCGGCACACCGTCACGGGGACTCTCCCTGGTCCTGAGCCCTCCGTAGCGCCTTGCGCAACACCGCGCAGGGTCTGCCCAGTTGGCGATCCTTCCGGTGCCCGATGATCTCGTACCCGAGGGCGGTCCAGAAGGCGAGGCCCTCGGGGTTGTTGTCGAGGACGGCGAGCCGCACGGCATCCCGCCCCGCGCGCCGGAACCCCTCCTCGACGAGCGCCACGACCTCCCGCCCGTACCCCTTCCGCCGCACCCCCGCGTCCACGATCAGCAGCCCGATCCATGGATCCGGATCGGCCGGGTCGGGATGGCGCGCCAGCGTGAGCACGACCCCGACCAGCCGCCCCGCACTCCGCGCGAGCAGTACCCCCGCCTCCGGGTCCGCCAACTCCCCCGCGAGCGCCGCGGCCACCTGCTCGGGCCGGATGTCGTAGGCGTCGGGAAAGTCCCCGCTGAGGGCGAAGAACTCGTGCTGGGAGGCGTAGAGGGCGGTGAGTTCGGTGAGGAGGGGGGCCGGGATGTCGCCGTCCGGGGCCAGGGCTTCGAGGATCACGCGGTGCAGGTTAGCCGCCGGTGCCGCTGCGCAGCTCGAACCAGACGTGCTTCCGGCTGTACGGGTGGGCCGTCGCGACACCCCACGCCTGCGCCAGCGCCTGCACCAGGAGTAACCCACGCCCGCCCTCCCCGTCCCACCCGGCGTCGACCGGTACGAGGTGCACGGTCGGACTGTCGTCGTAGACGCGAACCCGCACCCCGTCAGCCAGGACCGCCGTCTCCATGTCGATGGTCGGCGAGGCGGTGTGCAGTACGGCGTTGGTGACGACCTCGGAGACGAGGGTGCGGGCGGTGTCGGCGAGTGCGGGGGCGTGGCCGTTCGTGGCGAGGAGTATGGCGACGGTGTCGCGGCAGATCTTGGGGGTGAGGGGGGAGTTGGGGGTGGTGAGGTGGTAGGTCCCCGGGGTGATGGGGTTGGTGCCGTTCATGAGTGAACTCCCTTTGTGTGTCGTGGTGTTGTGCGGTCGGCCACCGTGGCTCGGACGCCTTGGGGTGCCTGCTCTGCGGATTCACTGGCGGGCCGCGCCTTGCGTTTCGAAGGTAGTGGCATGGTTGCCACGGGGCAAGGTTGTCGATCAGGTTCACCCGAGTGAGTGGACCCGCGACGCGCGACCCGGCAGACTCGGACGCCGAAGGGGAAGGAACCATGCCGCCAAGAGACAACCCAACCGCCCGACAGGTCCGACTGGGCGCTGAGCTGCGGAAGTTGAGAGAGCTCGCGGGGAAGACGGCCCGTGAGGCTGCCGGTCTACTCTCTACCGATCAGGCCAAGATCAGCCACATAGAGGCGGGCCGCATCGGGATCAGCGAGGAACGGATCCGGCGGCTGGCCGTGTTCTACGCATGCGATGACCGGCATCTGATCGAGGCGCTGTGCACCATCGCCCGCGAGTCGCGCGGCCAGGGCTGGTGGGACGACTACCGGGGCATGCTCTCCCCCGGCTTTCTGGACATCGCCGAACTAGAGCACCACGCAACGTACCTGCGGGGCGTCCAGGCGATGAACGTGCCGGGCGTTCTTCAGACCGAGGACTACATGCGCGCGATCCACCGCAGCTACACGCCGACGCTGCCTGCCGAGGAGGTGGACGTTCGGGTGGAGTTCCGGATGAAGCGTCGGGATATCTTCGAGCGGGACGTACCGCCCCCGTTTCAGGCCATCGTCCACGAAGCGGCACTGCGCATGCGCTTCGGTGGGCGCAAGGTTACGAAGGGGCAGCTCGAGTACCTGCTCGAAGCCTCAGAGCGGCCGGCGGTGACGGTTCGGGTCATTCCGTTCACCTGCGAGGAGTTCATTGAGGCGACGTACCCCCTGCTGTACGCGGGCGGAGTCGTGCCACAGCTCGACACGGTTCAGATGGATGGCCCTGTGGGCGGCTCCTTCATCACCGCAGCTGCTCAGCTCAAGAGGTTCGTCGGCCTGCTCGACATCGTCGAGCAAGTCTCGCTGAGCGAGCCGGAATCTCGGAAGCTCATCCACCAGATCGCGAGAGAACTGTGAGGGGTCCTGGAATGTCCACGCAGTGGCAGAAGTCGTCCTTCTCGGGAGTGGACGCCGAAAACTGCGTCGAACTCGCCCGCCGCGAACCCCATCTCCTCCTCCGTGAGAGCGATGAGCCCGACGACGTACTCGCCCTGGCCCCCAGGGGTTTGCTGGCCCTGATACGTCATTTCAAAGCCGAGCGACGGTGAGCGGTTGAGCGCGCCGCGCTCCCACGCGCCGTACTCGCTCCCTGGACGCTGACGAACCGAGACGCTGAGACTCGTGCACGCCGGTGCAACCCACCTCGACAGCGGGAGCGTCCAGGACCCTGAAGTTCCTCGGCATCATCCCCAACACGCCGACCGACGAGTCTCCGACCATCTGGCTTCACGAGGAGACGGGAGACCTCCTGATCCAGTCGTACAAGGCGACCGAGGAGGAGGTGAAGGAGTGCCAGGAGGTCGGTTCGATCCCCGGCCACTCCACGGACGTACCGGACCACGAGACGATCATCAGGCTCCCGGCGGTCATGCTGAAGTACATCCCCCGCCCGGACGACGACAAGGGAGAGGCCGCAAGTGCAACCACCAGCGCGTAACGCCCTGGCGAAGGCCCAACGCTCCGCGGTACACCTTGAGCTGCGTGACAGCTACATGCTGGATGACCCCGAGTTCATCGCGTGGCAGCAGGGGAAACGGCTTGACCCGGCTGACCGGTCCTCGTGGTGGGGCGGACGGCACGACGCGGTCCGCGATGCGGTCGCCCGCGGTGTCGTGGTCCGACGCGCCCGTATCGTCTCCGAGCCGATCAGTGATTACGCGCGATACGAGTACGACGGCACGTTCACCAACATCGCTGCGGGTGAGTCGGTCCGGTGGCTACCAAGAAGGCGGGCGACCGATCTTGCGCTGCCGGGTACGGACTTCTGGGTGTTCGATGGCGCGCAGGCGCTCTTGCATCACTTCACCGGTGATGGGCAGTTGGACGTGGACGGACGGGAGTACACGGACGATCCGGAGCGCGTGAAACCATGCGCCGATGCCTTTGAGGCCGTGTGGCGGCGTGCGATCCCTCACGAGGAGTACCGGCCACGCTGATCTGCCGCAGTCATGGCTGTCTCTCCGTCTTCCAGCGCCCAGCGGGCCCGGCAGGCTCTAGCGGATCGACTCGCGGAGTTTGTGCCGGGATGCTGGGCTGTCCGGGCGTGATATCGCCGAGCGCTGCGGCTGGCATCCGTCCACGTCGTCTCGCATCATGAACGCCCGTACGCCCCCGTCGGCGGACGATATTCGGGCATGGTGCCGAGCGTGCGGGGCGGAGGATCAGGCAGCCGATTTGATTGCCTCGCTGCGGACCGCTGAGGGCATGTGGGTTGGCTGGCTACGGTGCGAGCGCTCGCGCGCTGATCACGGCGGCAATGGACTCTCTCGGGTGATTGCCGTGCAATCCCGTGCAACATCGTGGGCTGGCAACTGCCCATCTCCCTAAGGTCATTACATCGAGCGGACCAGTCGGGGAGGCCATGTATGAAGCCGCAGAAGCCGCAGGACTACCACCGGGCCGAGCTGCCGGCCGAGCCCTCCGCCGTGCCGGGCTGTGCCGAGTGTCTGTCTTTGGGCGCGAGTAGAGCTGGAGCCGGCATCAGGGGGAGACGGCGTTCAGGGTGAGCTTGCCGCCTGGGAAGGCGACGCACGCCATCTGCCACGCAGGAGTGGACGGAGGGGTGACGCGGGAGCCCCCGGCCTGAGGTGGATGCTGTTGGCGAATCCGTTCGGTCCTGTCGGTTCCTCAGCATGTGCGCCGGAAGCCGTGAGCACTAAAACGGTTTAGTGCTCACGGCTTCCGAGGAGGGCGGCCCCGGCCGTGGATTCGCCAACAGCATCCTGAGGTGGCCGGGGGCTCCCGCGTCGCAGGTGAAGCTCGGACTCAGACGCTGACGCCGAAGTCCTGGGCGATGCCGACCAGGCCCGACGCGTAGCCCTGGCCGACGGCGCGGAACTTCCACTCCGCGCCGTTGCGGTAGAGCTCACCGAAGACCATGGCGGTCTCGGTGGCGGCGTCCTCGCTCAGGTCGTAGCGGGCGATCTCGGCGCCGCCGGCCTGGTTGATGATGCGGATGTAGGCGTTGCGGACCTGGCCGAAGTTCTGCGAGCGGTTCTCCGCGTCGTAGATGGAGACCGGGAAGACGATCTTGTCGATGTCGGCGGGGAGGCCCGCCAGGTTGACGTTGATCGCCTCGTCGTCGCCCGCGCCCTCACCCGTGCGGTTGTCACCGGTGTGGACGATGGTCTGGTCCGGGGTCTGCTTGTTGTTGAAGAAGACGAAGTGGGCGTCCGAGTAGACCTTGCCCTGCTGGTTGACCGCGATGGCCGAGGCGTCGAGGTCGAAGTCGGTGCCCGTGGTGCTGCGGACGTCCCAGCCGAGGCCCACGGTGACGGCGGTCAGGCCCGGAGCCTCCTTGGTGAGCGAGACGTTGCCACCCTTGGACAGGCTTACAGCCATTGTTGGGAGTCCCTTCCCTCGTTGCGTACGTGCGGTGTGCTCGTACATATGGGCTTCGTACGGGCACGAAGCTACAGCTACCCCTAAGAACGCCGAGAGGGGCACGTAAGGTTCCTGCCCTCTTTACTTTCTTTACCTTCATGGTGGCGGAAACGGGACGTCGAAAACAGGACGTCGAAAACATGGTGACGTGGACCGGACAGACACGCGACCATGGACCCATGTCCGGTCCTTACGTCATCCGCGGCTCCGTCTCCCTTCCCGAGGCCGAGCTCATCTGGCGTTTCTCCCGCTCCAGCGGGCCCGGCGGGCAGCACGTCAACACCACCGACTCCCAGGTCGAGCTGCGCTTCGACCTCGCGAAGACCGAGGCGCTGCCCCCGGTCTGGAAGGAGCGCGCCCTCGCCAGGCTCGCCGGGCGGCTCGTCGACGGCGTCATCGGCGTCCGCGCCTCCGAGCACCGCTCGCAGTGGCGCAACCGGGAGACCGCGGCCGTACGACTCGCCTCCCTGCTCGCCGAGGCCAGCGCGCCGCCGCCCAAGCCCCGTCGTGCCACCCGGATCCCCCGGGGGATCAACGAGCGGCGGTTGCGTGAGAAGAAGCAGCGTTCCGACACCAAGCGGGGGCGCTCGGGGCGCGACTGGGGCTGAGGGTCGGTTCTGATGACATGAAATGCCCGAGTTGTGGCTAATCTCATGGATATGGACGGATATGAGGACAGGGCGCATCTGGAGTGGTGGGCCAATCGATCGACCTGCCTGGCGCGGATTCCTGTCCGGCTCCGGCCGGCCACCGTGCCCGACGCCCGTGCGTGGGACGCCGTTGTCTCCGCGCCGCTCGACAGCGGCGCGCGTGAGGACATGCAGTTCCTGATCGAGGCCAGTCCGTACTTCACCCTGCGTTTCGCGGACGATTCCGTGAACGAGGTCGAGGTGCAGCGCTCGGGCGACGGCGGCCGACTGCGACTGAGCGCCGTCCCGGAGACGTGACGTCGGACGTCGTCATCACGTCACATCGAGCCCGGCGCCGGGTCCAGGGCGGGGCGCCCGCGCCCGATCCCGACCTGGCGCGGCAGCGGGAGGTCGTGGACGCGTTCCTCGCGGCGGCGCGGGAAGGCGACTTCGACGCGCCGGTCGCCGTGCTCGACCCGGACGTGGTGGCGCGTTCCGAGGGCGGGGTGACGGTCGGTGCGCGTGCCGTGGCCTCGGGGGCGAGCGGTTGCGCCCACCTCGCCAGGATCGCGCGGCCCGCCCTGGCCAACGGCGCCGCGGGTGTGGTCGTGGTGGCGGACGGGCGTCCCGTCGGCGTCCTCGCGTTCACGGTCGTGGACGGTCGTGGACGGCAGGATCGCGGTGATCGACATCCTCGACGACCCGGAGCGGCCGGCCGGTCTCGACGTCACCGTCCTCGACCGATAGTCATCGGTTCCCGAGGAGGCCGATGGCCGCTGCTCCTCGGGAAAGCCGCCGGTCGTCTGTCGCCGGTCCTCAAGAAAGCCGCTGGTCGTCGGTTCGGAAGGGGGCCGATAGCCATTGGCCCCCCAGGAGGCCGTCAGTTCCCGGCCCCAAAAGACCGATGGTCGCCGCACGCAAAAAAGACCGAAAGTCCCCGTCTCCCAAAAGGGCCGGTGGCTCCGCCCCCTGAAAGGGCCTCAGCTCAACTGCCGGTACCTGCCCTTGAAGTGCACCAGCGGCCCGCCGTCCGCGCTCGGCACCGACGCCGTGAGCACGCGGCCGATGACGAGCGTGTGGTCGCCCGCGGCCACCCGTTGCTCGGTGCGGCACTCCAGGGTCGCCAGGGCGCCGCCCACCAGGAGTGCTCCGGACGTCTCGCCGCGTGCGTACGGGATGTCCTCGAAGAGCAGACGGTCGCTGATGCGGCCCTTCATGGCGAAGCGGCCCGCGATGTGCCGCTGGCTCTCGGTGAGCACGGAGACGGCCCACAGGGGCTGTTCGTCGAGCAGGTCGTCCATCCGGGAGCCCTCGCGCAGGCTGACCAGCACCAGCGGCGGGTCCAGGGAGACGGACAGGAAGGCGGTCGCGGTCATGCCGACGTCCTCGCCACCCGGCCCGTCCGGGTCCAGCGCGGGCTCGTGTGCGGTCACCAGGACCACGCCCGCGGCCAGCCGGGTCATGGCGGCGCGGAACTCGTCGTTGCTCACCCCCTCAGCATGCACGGAGGGGATGGAAGGAACGGCAGAGGGAGCGATAGAGCGAGTGTTCAGCACGCCGAAACGCTAGTCTCCGACCGAGGGAGGCCGCATCGGGCCCGGGCCCGAGCCGGGTCCGAGTCGAGTCCTAGGTCGTTGGACGGACACAACCGCTCACAGTATTTACACAGTGTCTAAATAAGCGTTCAGTAAACGCACGGGGGAAATGCAGAAACCCCACTCAATTGTTCACGTTCAGCTGTGACTTGAGTCACAGGAGCCATATTTTGTTGACCCTGTGTACCGAGTGAGCAGCGCGCTGTGATTCAGTGGCGGGGAAGCCAGGTAAGAAGCTGCCGAGTAGTACGCCGACGAGAACGTCAAAGAGAACGTCGAAGAGAACCAGGTACGCCGAAGACAACCCTGGAGTTGCTGCGAGGTCTCGAGGGGAGGGCGAATGGAGACCGAGTCGGAGCCCTACGTCCGTCTTGCGACCCTGCGGCAGCTGCATCAGGTGATGGCGGACATGAACACCGCGCGGAGCCTGGCGGACACGCTGCAGACCGTCGCCGACGGCGTGGTCACGGGCCTCGGCTTTGAGCTGGCGTGTGTCAACCTCGTACGCCCCGACAACGACCTCGTGGTCGCCGCGCTCGCCGGCAACTCCGCCGCCGAAGCACTGATCACCGGACGCGTCGGCTCCCGCTCCTCCTGGGACCGCCGGCTGAACATGGGCGAGGCCTGGGGCGACCTCAGGTTCATACCGCACACCGAGGGCTGGGTCCTCGACGAGGACGACGTGCCGCAGTGGTACACCGACGGTCCCGCGCCCCGCTTCGAGGACGAGTGGCACCCCTCCGACCGCCTCTTCGCACCCATGTACACCCCGGGTGTCTCCGGCGCCGCCCGGGGCGAGCTGATCGGCGTCCTGTCCGTGGACCGGCCGCGCAACGGGCGGCGGCCGGGCGCGTGGGGCCGCGAGGCGCTCCAGATGTACGCCTTCCAGGCCGCCATCGCGATCAGCAACGCGCGTCTACGTGCGAATATGCAGCGCGCCCTGGTCCGCCTGGAGCGCGAGCAGCAGGCCCTGCGCGCCAGCGAGGAGAGCTTCCGGCAGGCCTTCGAGTACGCCCCGTCCGGCATGGCCATCGCCGAGATGGGCGGCGACCAGCACGGCCGCATCCTGCGCACCAACGACGCCCTGTGCCGTCTGCTGGGCCGCCCCGCCTCCGCGATGCGCCGCTACTCCTTCTCCGACCTCGTGCACCCCGAGGACATCGGCACCCTGCTCAGGACGTCCGCCGAGGGTGGCCGCACCGAGCTCAGACTCGGCCGTCGTGACGGCACGTACGTCTGGGTCAACCTGCGCAACTCCGTGGTCGCGGACGCCGCCGACGGCCCCCGCTTCCTGCTCACGCACGTCGAGGACATAGAGGAGCGCAAGCGCCGCGAGCTGCAGCTCGCGCACCGCGCCTCGCACGACTCGCTCACCGGCCTGCCGAACTCCGCCGAGCTGCGCTCCCGCCTCGGCTCCCGCCTCTGCCAGCGCCCGCAGGCACTCCAGCCGGGCGCGGTCGAGTCGCTGGACGCGGCGTACGGGCACGGGCCGTTCGCGGACCAGGCGGCCGAGCACGGCGGCTTCGACGGACTCGGCAGCACTCACCTCAACGGCCAGGTCAACGGGCACGCGCACGGCTTCGACCTCGCCGTGGGCTCCGAGGCGTACGACGCCTTCGACCACCATGTGCACACCGTCGCGCCCGAGGGCGAGACGGACGACGGTGCCAAGGGGCTCGCGGTCCTCTTCTGCGACCTCGACGGCTTCAAGTCCATCAACGACCGCTTCGGGCACAACGCGGGCGACGAGGTGCTCATCGAGGTCGCCCGCCGGCTGACCAACGGCGTCCGGGACGGCGATACGGTGGCCAGGCTCGGCGGCGACGAGTTCGTGGTGCTCGCCGACGGGCTCGGCCGGGCGGACGCGGCTGACCTGGCCGTACGGCTGCGGAACGCGATCATCCCGCCGATCCGGGTGGACGGCAGGGCGGTCCGGGTGGGCGCCAGCTTCGGCATCGGGTGGGCACATTGCGGCATGACGGCGGACGAGGTGTTGAAATCCGCTGACGAACGGATGTACGTCGAGAAACGGTCTCGTCCCAAACAGCATCGGCGCGCCGGATAAGTCGCAGGTCAGTGGGTTGATGCGGCGAAGGCCACCCGTTTGGCCCCCTGGAAGCGGGTAGGCTCGACATTCATCCATGTACCGCATCTGAACCGCACCTGTTGAGGAGACCAAGGGATGACGCCCGGCAACAACGGCGCGAGCACGCCCGAGGACGACGACCCGTTCGGCTATCTGTACGCCGACGGTCAGGCCAACGGCGCCACCCCGCCCAGCGGAGGCGGCGGCTACGGCTACCCGGGCTCGGTCAACCGGGTGCGGGCGGTCGGCGAACGCCAGTACGGACAGCAGCAGGCCGGCCACGGCCAGCAGGCCCCGACCGCGCAGTACGGCCAGCAGGCCGCCCCGACCGCCCCGACCGCGCAGTACGGCCAGGTGCCGCAGCAGGGGACGTACGGCCAGCCCAACGCCACCTACGCGGCGCCCGAGACGGTCCCCGGCGGGGCTCCCACCACCCGGCATTCAGCGGGCGGTGGCGGTCGCGGCCGTGGACCGAACACCAAGGGCCTGCTCATCGGCGCGATCGCGGTGGTCGCCGCCGTCGTCATCGGCATCGGCGTCGCGATGATGAACGGCGACTCGAACGACAACAAGACCGGCGACGAAGCGGGTTCGACGCCCTCGACCTCGCAGAGCGCGTCACCGAGCGCGTCGGCCAGCGAGTCCGCCGGGCCCGAGGCCGAACTGCCGAAGATCGACGCGAAGGCGCTGAACCTGTCGGGCGGCACGACCACGGCGTCAGACGTCAAGGGCGCCAAGGCGGACGGTGGCGTCTACGTCACGAACTTCAATCAGGTCGGCGCGTCCGTCACCTGGAACGTGAGCAGTATCAGCAAGGCCGGCAAGTACACGCTGTACGTCAACTACGGAGTGCCCGGTAAGGATGCCAACGCCACACTCACGGTCAATGGCACGGCCCAGAACCGCCCGCTCAACATGAAGAACTTTGCCAAAGCTGCAGAGGGTGACTACGAGAAGGGCTGGACCAATACCTGGGGGGACATCACCCTCAACAAGGGCACCAACGTCATCAAGATCTCCTGCGAGCAGGGCAACGAGTGCGACGCCAATCTCGACCAACTCTCGTTGGAAGCAGGGTGGAAGTAGCGCACGAGGTAAGTGAAGCGCCCTTGCCCGCCACATGAGGCGGGCAAGGGCGCTTCACTTACTTTTCTTTACTTAAAGCGCTGAAACGTCACGCACTTCGCGGCCACGTAACCCAAGCGGCCATTCTTGGTGAGAACAGCAACCCACGTCCTGCCGCTAGGACCGCCGGTCCAGCAGGTGTACGAGCCCCCAGTCTTGGTCACGCACGATTCGCTCACACACTGCCTTCCCTCGTCCCCAGGTATGGTGTCGAGTTTGGCGGAACTAGTGCTCGTATCGGCCCTGACGGTAGCGGTGTGGTTGGTGTAGGCGAAGGCGCCGGGCCAACCCTCTGCCGTAGCGGGGGTGGCCGATGTGGCAACGAGTAGCGCGCCGGCCATAGCCGCTACAGCGGCGAGCGGACGGACCGTACGGTTGAGTTGCATGGCTTCTCCGAACTCCTGTGAGGAGAACTGAGATTAACGGTGCGGGCAGGGGCATGACATTGGGTTTCGCCGCGCGTCGACGTCACGCCGCCGTCGCGTCCCCCGTCACCGCGACCTGGTCCAGCAGCGTCTCGTACGCCGGGCGGTCGAACTCGCCGGCCACGGGGGCCAGTACGGTCGCCGCGGACAGGGCGACGGCACGGGCCAGGCGCTCCGGCCAGGGCAGCCGCTCCACCAGGCCCGACAGCAGACCCGCGACCGCCGAGTCGCCCGCTCCGGTCGGGTTGCCGTGCACACGGCGCGGCGGGGCGGCCCGCCACAGGCCGTCCGGGGTGTGCGCGAGCAGCCCCTGAGCACCCAGCGAGGCCACCACGGAGTGCGCGCCGCGCCTGCGGGCGTCCCGGCTCGCCTGCAACGGCTCGTGGGAACCGGTGAGTTCGGCCAGCTCCTCGGCGTTCGGCTTGACGATGTCGGGGCGGGCGGCGACGCCACGGCGCAGCGGTTCGCCACTGGTGTCCAGCAAGACCGGCACGGCCGCCGCGCGCGCCGTGCGGATCAGCCCGGCGTACGCGCCCACCGGCACCCCCGGCGGCAGACTGCCGCACAGGGCCACCGCCGAGGCGGAGCGCAGCAGCACCTCGTAGGCCTCCTGGAAGGCCGCCCACTCGGCGGGGGTGATCTCCGGGCCGGGTTCGTTGAGTTGAGTCGTGTCACCCGTCGTCGTGTCGACCACGGCTATCGTGCGGCGCGTCGGGCCGGTGACCGGGACCAGCGCGTCCACCACCCCGGGTGTGTCCGTGAGGTGGTCCCGCAGAGCGCGGCCGGTGGGGCCGCCCGTGAAGCCCGTGACCGTCACCCGGTGGCCGAGGGCGGCGAGCACCCGGGCCACGTTCAGGCCCTTGCCGCCGGGGCGTTCGGTCACCTCGGTCACCCGGTGCGCGGTGTGCGGGCGCAGGGACCGTACGCGATAGGTGATGTCGAGAGCGGTGTTCAGCGTGACCGTGAGGATCACCCCGGCCGACCTCCCCCGATGCGCTTGCCGACAGTTGGACAGTTCCGGAGGCTCGATCATGCCAAAGGCAGCGGCGGTCGGCCCAGTCCTCCGGGCCAACCGCCGTACGTCATCTCCGTCACCCTCTCCGGCACCGACAAGGGTGCGAATCACCCCAGTTGGGGATCGACCACCCAGGTGCCCCTGCGCATCACGCCCTTGAGGGTGAAGTCCGCGTCCAGGACCACCAGATCGGCGTCCTTGCCCGGTTCCAGGGAGCCCACCGTGTCGTACCGGCCGAGCAGCCGGGCCGGGTTGGCGGACAGGGCCGCGACGACGTCCTCGACCGGCAGCCGGTCGAGCGTCACCGCCCGCCGGAAGGCGCGGTCGAGGGTGAGCGTGGAGCCCGCGATCGAGCCGCCCTCCACCAGCCGGGCGACACCCTCGCTGACCTCGACCTCCAGCGGTCCGAGCAGATAGCGGCCGTCGCCGAAGCCCGCCGCGTCCATGGCGTCCGTGATGAACGCCACGCGGTCCGCGCCCGCGTGATGGAACGCCAGCTGGAGCGCGGCGGGGTGCAGGTGGGTGCCGTCGTTGATCAGCTCGACGGTGATCCGCTCGTCCTCCAGGAGGGCCGCGATCGGGCCGGGCGTGCGATGCCCGAGCGCGGGCATCGCGTTGAACAGGTGCGTCGCCACGGTCGCGCCCGCGTCGATGGCCTCCACCGTCTGCTCGTACGTCGCGTCCGTGTGCCCGATCGCCGCGATCACCCCTTGCTCGGCCAGCAGGCGTACGGAGTCGATGCCGCCCGGCAGTTCGGTGGCGAGGGTGACCATGCTGGCCCGGCCGCGCGCCGCGTCGATCAGCTTGCGGACCTCGGCCGGGTCCGGGTCGCGCAGCAGCGCCTCGGAGTGCGCGCCCTTGCGGCACGGCGAGATGAACGGGCCCTCGAAGTGGATGCCCGCGATGTCGCCCTGCTCGGCCAGTTCGGAGAGCAGCCCGGCGCGCTGGGCGAGGCCGTCCATGTCACCGGTCACGGTCGAGGCGACGAGGGTGGTGGTGCCGTGCAGGCGGTGGGTGTGGACGCCCCGGAGGACCTCCTCGACGGTTCCGGAGGTGAAGGAGGCTCCGCCGCCGCCGTGGTTGTGGAGGTCCACGAAGCCGGGGACGAGCCAGTGGCCCGAGAGGTCGATCCGGGGAGTGTGGTCCGGAGCGCTTCCGGCGATGCGTGTGCCGTCCACGATCACGCGGCCGTCGTCCACGACTCCGGTGGGCAGTACCACCCTGGCACCGGTGAGAACCGTTCTAGGGGCCATCAGGTGGTTACCTCCGAAGTCGGTCGGGAAGCGGTGGTGGGCGGATTCGGCCGGCTCGGCCGGCTCGACGGGTCCGGCGGGCTCGACCGGTCCGGCCGGCTCGGCTGATTCAGCAGATCCCAGGCCAGCAGGCCCGCGCCCAGGCAGCCGGCGGTGTCCCCGAGGGCCGCGGGGACGACGTTCGGCAGCTTCTGGAAGGTGATGCGCCGCTCGACGGCGGCCCGCAGCGGTGTGAACAGGGTTTCCCCCGCCTCGGCGAGACCGCCGCCGATGATCAGGGTGCGCGGGTCCAGCAGCGTGAGCGCGGTGACGAGCCCGTCGGCCAGCGCGTCGACGGCGTTCTGCCAGACCTCCCGCGCCCGGGGGTCCCCGGACTCCACCGCCTGCGCGCAGTCCGCCGCGTCCGCGTCCGGGTCGCCCGAGGCCTCGGCCCAGGCCTGGCTGACGGCCGCGGCGGACGCGTACCGCTCCAGACAGCCGTGCTGCCCGCACGGACACGGGGTCCCGCCGGGTCGTACGACGATATGGCCGATCTCGCCCGCGAAGCCGTGCGCGCCCGCCTCGACGCCGCCGTTGATGCCGATCGCGCCCGCGATGCCGGTGCCCAGGGCGATGAAGAGGAAGCGGTCGGCCCCCTGCCCGGCGCCGATCCGGCCCTCCGCGAGGCCGCCGGTGCGCACGTCGTGCCCGAGGGCGACCGGTACGCCGCCCAGCCGGTCGCCGAGCAGCCGGCGCATCGGGACGTCGCGCCAGCCGAGGTTGGCGGAGTACGCCGCCACACCGCGCTCGGCGTCGACGATGCCGGGGACGGCGACTCCGGCGGCCGCCGCGGGCTCGCCGAGGTGCCGCTCGCCGTGGGCGCGCAGCTCGGCCGCGAAGTCGAAGATCGCGTCGACCACGGCGTCCGGGCCGCGCTCGCGGCCGGTGGCGCGGCGGGCCTGGTGCAGGAGCTCGCCCTCCGCCCCGACGAGGGCGGCCTTCATCCCGGTGCCGCCCACATCGAGGGCGATGACATGTCTCACGGGGGACAGTGTCTCCCCTTACCCCAGGAGAGGTCTAGTCCATTCACGTGGTGTAGACCTTGTATCCGCATTCCGAGACGAATGCAACGGACGCAGAAGCAAAGACGGACCACCCCGGGACAGGGGCGGCCGGGGGTTGGGAGAGACAGCGGTGCAGCGGCAGCGGCGTAGGACAGGACTGATCGCGGCGGCCTCCGCCCTGGGCATGACGGCGACCCTCGCGGGCTGCGGCGGCTCGGGCGGTTCCGGGGACGTGACGCTCAGACTCGTCGCCGCCGACTACGGCGACTCCAAGGCCAACGGCTCCCAGAAGTACTGGGACAAGCTGGCCAAGGCGTACGAGGCCGACCACCCGGGGACCGAGGTCGAGGTCACCGTCTACCCGTGGACGGACGTCGACCGCAAGGTCGAGGAGATGGTCGCGAAGGGCGACGCGCCCGACATGGCGCAGATCGGCACGTACGCCGACTACGCGGCCAAGGGCGAGCTCTACCGGGTCGACGACGTGCTCTCCATCCCCGTACAGGCCGATTTCCCCTCGCAGTTCACCGAGGCGGGGCAGATGAACCGGGTGCAGTACGGGATGCCGTTCGCCGCCTCCACGCGGCTGCTCTTCTACAACAAGAAGCTGTTCTCCGCCGCGGGCCTCACCCCGCCGACGACCTGGCGCGAACTCGCCGCCGACGCGAAGGCGCTCAAGTCCCGTGGTGTCAGGACCCCTTACGCGCTGCCCCTCGGTCCCGAGGAGGCGCAGGCGGAGACCATGCAGTGGCTGCTGAGCGGCGGCGACGGCTACACCAACGACGTCGGCACCTACGGCATCGACTCCACCCAGAACGTCGCCACCCTCACCTGGCTCAAGGACGAACTCGTCGGCAAGGGCCTCACCGGACCCGTCGCGCCCGCGAAGCTCAATCGTGCCGACGCGTTCGCGGCGTTCGCGCGCGGTGAGGTCGGGATGCTCAATGGGCACCCCACGCTGATGAAGGCGGCCGCCGAGAAGGGGGTGAAGTTCGGGGTGGTGCCGATGCCCGGCGTCGACGGCGGGACCAAGGCGCCGATGGGTGTCGCCGACTGGATGATGGCCTTCAAGAAGAACGGTCACCGTGAGCAGATCGGCACGTTCCTCGACTACGTCTACGACCGGCAGAACGTGCTCGCCTTCTCCCACGAGTACGACCTGCTGCCGGTCACCACGTCCGCGTCCGACGCGATGGCGGCCGACCGGAACGACGCGGAGCTCATGCCGTTCCTCGACGAGCTTCCCTCCGCCCGGCTCTACCCGGTCGGCAAGACCTCCTGGGCCGCCGTCAGCGCCGACATCAAGAAGCAGATCGGCAAGGCGGTGTCCCCGGACGGCAGCCCGTCCGGTGTGCTCGGGTCGCTCCAGCGGGCGGCGACGGCGGCGGACGGTGTGAGTGCGGGGCGGTGATGTCGGTGGCGGGGGATACGGTGCTGTGCCATGGACGAGCCGAATAGGCTGAGCGGGAGGGAGCAGGCGATCCTCGCCATGGAGCGGCGCGGGTTCGCGGGGCCCGGGGCCAAGGAGCGGGCGATACGCGAACAGCTGGGGCTGGCTCCCATCCGCTACTACCAACTCCTCAACGCCCTCCTCGACGACCCGCGGGCCCTGGCCCACGACCCGGTGACGGTGAACCGGTTGCGCCGGGTCAGGGAGTCCCGCCGAACAGAACGCTGACGCCGGCCCCGACGAGAAGTTCTTCGCCCCCGCCGCCCCTACCCTCCCCCAAGCTCTCGGCTTCGCTCGAGCAGGGGGGACCCCCCGTCATCCCTGGGGGCTCCGCCCCCAGACCCCCGAGATCGGCCTGAACGGCCTCGTCCTCAAACGCCGGACGGGCTGAGTGGCGCGGACCGGGGTGGAGATGGCTGCTGGGGTGGGTGGGGTGCGGCCTCCGGTCTTCTCCTCAAACGCCGGGTGAGCCGGGGTTCTCAGGGGCGCGGGGAACTGCGCGATCAGCCCCCACCGGCCCGCGGACAAGCAAACCCGGCGGGCGGGGGATTCGGGGCGGAGCCCCGCCGTGGGGGTGCGGGGAACTGCGCATGGATAGGGTCGGTGTATGGGCAGCCATTCGGAAACACCGGGATCCCCGGACGCCACGGAACCCTTGCCGACCTCGGAGACCTCGGAGACCTTGGAGACCCAGGCGATCCCGACGACCCCCGCGGGACGCGACGGTCTCGACGCCATCCTCACCCGGCCCGACCGGGCCGTCATCGCACTCGACTTCGACGGAACCCTCGCCCCCATCGTCGCCGACCCGGAACAGGCCCGCGCCCACCCCGCCGCGGTCCCCGCCCTCGCGGCCCTCGCCCCGAAGGTCGCCTCCGTCGCCGTCGTCACGGGCCGCCCGGCGGGCGTCGCGGTCCGCCACGGCGGCTTCGCGGGCGTCCCGGGTCTCGACCATCTCGTCGTCCTCGGCCACTACGGCGCCGAACGCTGGGACGCCCGCACCGGCACGGTCACCGCCCCCGCCCCGCACCCCGGCGTCGCCGCCGTCCGTGCCGAACTGCCCGGGGTCCTCGACGAGAACGGCGCCTGGCAGGGCACCTGGATCGAGGAGAAGGGCCGCGCCCTCGCCGTCCACACCCGCCGTGCGGCGGACCCGCAGGCCGCGTTCGAGGCCCTGCGCGAACCCCTCGCCGCACTCGCCACCCGGCACGGTCTGATCGTCGAACCCGGGCGGATGGTCCTCGAACTCCGTCCCCCGGGCATGGACAAGGGCGTCGCCCTCCTGGAGTACGTCCGCGAGGTCCACGCCGAAGCCGTCCTCTACGCAGGCGACGACCTCGGCGATCTCCCCGCCTTCGCCGCCGTCGAGAAACTCCGCTCGGACGGCGTCCCCGGGCTCCTCGTCTGCAGCGGCAGCTCCGAGGTCAGCGAACTGGCCGAACGCGCGGACCTGGTCGTCGACGGCCCCGCGGGAGTCGTACAGCTGCTGACGTCACTGGCGGCGAAGATCGACTGACGCCCCGCTCACACGTCTCCCGCCTGCTCCTGCCTGCTCCTCCTGCTCCTGCCTGCTCCTCCTGCTCCTCCTGCTCCTCCTGCTTCTTCTACTTCTTTTATTTCTTCCGCTCCTCCAACGCCCGCAGCTGCTCCAGGAACCACTGCGCCGGAGGCAACGCCGTAGCCGCCGCGGCGAGCCGTTTCGTGCGTTCGGCACGCTCCCCGCCCGACATCGACAACGCCTCGTGCAGCGCACGCGCGGTGCCGACCACGTCGTAGGGGTTCACCCCGACCGCGTCCTCGCCCAGCTCCTCGTACGCCCCCGCCTCCCGCGAGAGCACCAGCACGCAGCCCTCGTCGGAGACGACCGGCACCTCCTTGGCGACGAGGTTCATGCCGTCCCGGATGGGGTTGACGAGGGCGACGTCGGCCAGCCGGTACGCGGCCAGCGAGCGCGCGAAGTCGTCCTTGACGTGCAGGACGACCGGGGTCCAGTCCGGCGTCCCGTACTGGGAGTTGATCTCGGTCGCCACCCGCTGGACCTCGGCCGTGTAGTCGCGGTAGACGGCCAGGTCCTGGCGGGAGGGGTAGGCGAAGGCCACGTGGACGACGCGCTCGCGCCACTCCGGGTGGTCCTCCAGCAGCTGCCGGTACGCCAGCAGGCCTCGCACGATGTTCTTCGACAGCTCGGTCCGGTCGACCCGCACGATCGTCTTCCGGCCCTCCCCGATCTGCTCACGCAGTGTGGCCATCCGCTCGCCGACGTCCGCCTCGTGCGACCGCCGCCGCAGGAAGTCCGCGTCCGCCCCGAGCCCGTGCACGCCGATCCGGGTGTCGCCGAGTCCGCCGACGATCGCGGTGGCGCAGGCGGTGAACGCGTCCGCCCAGCGGTGGGTCAGGAAGCCGAGCCGGTCCGCGCCGAGCATGCCGCGCAGCACCTGTTCGGCGATGTCGTCGGGCAGCATCCGGAAGTAGTCGAGCGGCGCCCAGGGGGTGTGCGAGAAGTGGCCGATGCGCAGGTCGGGGCGGAGCTCCCGCAGCATGCCCGGCACCAGCGTCAGGTGGTAGTCCTGTACGACCACCACCGCGCCCGGCGCCGCCTCGTCGGCCAGCGCCTCGGCGAACGCGCGGTTGTACGCCTCGTACGACGCCCACTGGCGCCGGAACTCCACGTCGAAGACCGGCTCCAGCGGGGTCTGGTACAGCATGTGGTGGACGAACCACAGCACCGAGTTCGCGATGCCGTTGTACGCGTCCGCGTGTACGTCGGCGTCGATGTCCAGCATCCGTACGCCGTCCTCGCCGACCCCGCGCCGGACCGCCTCGCGGTCGCCGGCGCCGAGCGCCGCGCACACCCACAGGGCCCCCGCGTCCGGCCCGATCGCGGAGAGCCCCGAGACCAGCCCGCCCCCGCCGCGCCGGGCGCGCAGCGAGTCGTCGTCCTGGATCTCGTAGGTGATCGGCCCGCGGTTGGATGCGACGAGGATGCCGTGGGCGCCTTGCGTTGAAGCGGGGGAAGCCATGCCTCGAAACTTAGCCCCGCATGGAAACGCTCAAACGTTCCCTTCAGCCGTATGCCGTCCGCGGGTCGGTGGGGGTCGCTCGCGCCCACGCGGCGGAGCCGCATATGTGTCACAGCCCCGCGCCCCTTGCGGGGGTGCCTTACGCGGCCCTTCGCTTCTGGTACTCGGCGATTTCGGCCATCGGGGGACGTTCCTCCGTGTCGACCGAGTAGGTACGCGGCTCGAAACCGTCCCCGCTCCGTTCGAACTGGGTGAGCGCCGGACGGATGAGGTGGCCGCGGGCCAGCCGGAGCTGGGCGGTGCGGTAGATCGCGGCGGACATCCGGCCCAACGCCTGCCCGTCCTGGTGGCGGTGCTTGCGTACGCCCACGTCGACCTGGGCGAGCGCGTCCAGGCCCACCAGGTGCAGGGCGTCGACCAGCATGCCCAGCTCGATGCCGTAGCCGACGGGGAAGGGGAGCTGTTCGAGCAGGGAACGGCGGGCCGCGTACTCCCCGCCGAGCGGCTGCACGAAACCGGCCAGCTGCGGCCAGTGCATGTTGAGCAGCGGGCGGGCCATGAGTTCGGTGACCCGGCCGCCCTGACCGGCGGCACCGCCCAGCGGACGGTCGTACATTCCCTTGACGAGGTCCACGCCCGGCTCGGTGAGCAGCGGCCCCACGATCCCGGAGACGAAGTCCGACGAGAACTCCTTCAGGTCCGCGTCGATGAAACAGACGATGTCCCCGCTCGTCACCAGGAGCGAGCGCCACAGCACCTCGCCCTTGCCGGGCAGGGTCGGGATGCGCGGCAGGATCTCGTCCCGGTGCACCACGCGCGCGCCCGCCGCGGCGGCCACCTGCGAGGTGCGGTCGGTCGAGCCGGAGTCGACGACGACGATCTCGTCGACGAGGGGCACCTGCTGCATCAGGTCGTGGCGGATGACGGCGACGATCTCGCCGACCGTCTCCTCCTCGTTCAGCGCGGGCAGCACGACACTCACCGAGGAGCCCGTGACCCGTTTGGCGGCCATGAGTTTGTGGAGCGGGCGATCGGTCACGGACCAGGAGCGATTGCTCAGCCAGCGCTCGACTTCCTTCAGCACGGTCTGCGGCTCCTCACTGTCTGATCACCCGGTGTCACGGTGTGATCCATCTCGCGGTTCGGACGACTATCTCAACTGTCCTGGCCTTCGGTTACAGTCTTGAACAACGCGGATGACCATCGCATTGCGTAGATCGTTCCGCGCCGAAGACCAACAACCGAATACCGCTCATCCAGAGGGGCAGAGGGATACGGCCCGATGAAGCCCCGGCAACCCTCCGGTCGGTTCTTGTCACGTCGATGTGGCGAGGCTCCCGGCTCGGGAAGGTGCCAAATCCGTCTTACGGCGAAGTGCGTCGTGAGAAAGATGAGGAGAAAGGGCCTCGCCTCCATGGCTGCGCAGACTGTTGCAAGCACCACGAACTCCGTCCCGGACGACACCACCAGCGTAGACGGCGTCGATCTCGGACCCGCCGTCGCGCTTTCCTGCCGCGAGTGCGGCCACCGTGTGCCGCTCGGCCCGGTGTTCGCCTGCGAGGAGTGTTTCGGCCCGCTGGAGATCGCGTACGACTTCTCGGCCTACGAAACCGAAGAGCTCCGCAAGCGCATCGAAGCGGGCCCCGCGAACATCTGGCGGTACGCGGCGCTGCTCCCCGTCCCGGCCGACGTCGCCGACAAGCCGAACATCAACCCCGGCTGGACCAAGCTCGTCAAGGCCGACAACCTCGCCCGCGAACTGGGCGTCGAGGCCGGAAAGCTCTTCGTCAAGGACGACTCCGGCAACCCGACGCACTCCTTCAAGGACCGCGTCGTCGCCCAGGCCATCGAGGCCGCCCGCGCCTTCGACTTCACCACCCTCTCCTGCTCCTCCACCGGCAACCTCGCCGGCGCGGTCGGTGCCGCCGCCGCCCGGGCCGGCTTCCGCTCCTGCGTGTTCATCCCGCACGACCTGGAGCAGGGCAAGATCGTCATGGCCGCGATCTACGGCGGCGAGCTCGTCGGCATCGAGGGCAACTACGACGACGTGAACCGCTTCTGCTCCGAGCTGATCGGCGACCCGGCCGGCGAGGGCTGGGGCTTCGTCAACGTCAACCTGCGGCCGTACTACGCGGAGGGGTCCAAGACCCTCGCGTACGAGATCTGCGAGCAGCTCGGCTGGCGGCTCCCCGACCAGCTGGTCATCCCCATCGCCTCCGGCTCCCAGCTCACGAAGATCGACAAGGGCCTGCAGGAACTGATCAAGCTCGGGCTGGTCGAGGACAGGCCGTACAAGATCTTCGGTGCGCAGGCCGAGGGCTGCTCGCCGGTGTCCGTCGCCTACAAGGCCGGCCACGACGTCGTACGGCCCCAGAAGCCGAACACCATCGCCAAGTCGCTCGCCATCGGCAACCCCGCCGACGGACCGTATGTGCTGGACATCGCGCGGCGGACCGGCGGTGCCGTGGAGGACGTCAACGACGAGCAGGTCGTCGACGCGATCAAGTTGCTCGCGCGGACCGAGGGCATCTTCGCCGAGACCGCGGGCGGGGTGACGCTGGGGGTCACCAAGAAGCTGATCGACAACGGGCTGCTGGACCCGACACTGACCACCGTCGTCCTGAACACGGGTGACGGCCTCAAGACGCTGGACGCGGTGGCCGGTACGGGGCTGACGGCGACCATTCGTCCCAGCCTGGACTCCTTCCGAGAGGCCGGCCTCGCGTAAGGCCCGGCTCGGAAGACCAACAGCCCCGCGCCCCTCTGGGGTGCTACCCGACCGGAGGTCACAAGGAATGAGCGTCAACGTCCGCATCCCCACCATCCTGCGCACCTACACCGGTGGCAAGGCCGAGGTGACAGCCGAGGGCGGGACCCTCGGGGAGGTCATCGCGGACCTGGAGAAGAACCACACCGGCATCGCCGCACGCGTGCTGGACGACCAGGGCAAGCTGCGCCGGTTCGTCAACGTGTACGTGAACGACGACGACGTCCGCTTCGAGCAGGGTCTGGAGACGACGACGCCGGACGGCGCGGGCGTCTCGATCATCCCGGCCGTCGCCGGTGGCTGACCGTCAGGCGCGCCGTTACCCAGGGTGAGATCATTACCCTTGGTAATGCCAATCACTGTGAGTTCATCGAATTGCCCCCTCCGTGAGAGAAACGGAGGGGGCAATTCTGCATGGTTGAGCACGGTACAGTTGGGGAACCCGCTCCACTTCGCGTACCGGGCGCATATGAGTTCGCGCCCGAAGTCCGACAAGAAGTAGCCAAAGTACCCCGCATCTTTGAGCCTTATACGGCTTTTATGGGGCCCGACTTGCCCTAAATCTTTGCAAATTCTCCCTATATTTCCGATCAGTCGTGCCCTGAATTCTCGTCCGATTGACCTGTTGCAGACGGCAGTTGGACAGATACATTCAGCCGCGGTCGACGCGTTCCGGCGCACACCCCCAACCGTTGGGGGGTGGAGGTCTGACCCGGGTCCGCGAAGTGCGGTCCTGTGCAAGGGCCAGTAATAGGGGAGTTAGGCATGGCTCAGGGCACCGTCAAGTGGTTCAACGCGGAGAAGGGGTACGGCTTCATCGCGGTCGACGGTGGTGCGGATGTTTTCGTCCACTACAGCGCGATTCAGATGGACGGCTACCGCACCCTGGAAGAGGGTCAGCGGGTCGATTTCGAGATCTCGCAAGGCCAGAAAGGGCCGCAGGCGGACATGGTCCGGCTCGCGACCGGCTGAAGCACGCGCCGACTGACTGTTCGACGTGACGAAGGGCTCGTATCCCCCTGGGGGTACGAGCCCTTCGGTCTGTTGTTCGGCTGTCGGCGCGGGGCGCTCACCTGCGGATCAAGGGGAGGCGCTTGCACTCGGCAGGGGCGAGTGCTAATCATTGGCGTTAGCACTCTGAAGGTGAGAGTGATAACGAAGGACCGGGTCGGTGAGGCCCGCAGGCCAGGTGGTGCAAGGAACCACTGGGCAGGCAGGCCGTCCGTCGCGGGCGCCAGCGCGGTCCGGAGCAATCCACCCCAGTCCGGGAGGACCACTTCACATGGCCAAGATCATCGCGTTCGACGAGGAGGCACGGCGCGGTCTCGAGCGCGGGATGAACCAGCTCGCCGACGCCGTCAAGGTCACCCTTGGCCCCAAGGGCCGCAACGTCGTCCTCGAGAAGAAGTGGGGCGCCCCCACGATCACCAACGATGGTGTTTCCATCGCCAAGGAGATCGAGCTCGAGGACCCGTACGAGAAGATCGGCGCCGAGCTGGTCAAGGAAGTCGCCAAGAAGACGGACGACGTCGCCGGTGACGGTACGACCACCGCGACCGTTCTGGCGCAGGCGCTGGTCCGCGAGGGCCTTCGCAACGTAGCCGCCGGCGCCAACCCGATGGCCCTCAAGCGCGGTATCGAGAAGGCCGTCGAGGCCGTCTCCGGTGCCCTCCTTGAGCAGGCCAAGGATGTCGAGACCAAGGAGCAGATCGCTTCCACGGCCTCCATCTCCGCCGCCGACACCCAGATCGGCGAGCTCATCGCCGAGGCGATGGACAAGGTCGGCAAGGAAGGCGTCATCACCGTCGAGGAGTCCCAGACCTTCGGTCTGGAGCTGGAACTCACCGAGGGTATGCGCTTCGACAAGGGCTACATCTCGGCGTACTTCGCCACCGACATGGAGCGTATGGAGGCCGTCCTCGACGACCCGTACATCCTGATCGCCAACTCGAAGATCGCCAACGTCAAGGACCTGCTCCCGCTCCTGGAGAAGGTCATGCAGTCGGGCAAGCCGCTGCTGATCATCGCCGAGGACGTCGAGGGCGAGGCTCTGTCGACGCTGGTCGTCAACAAGATCCGTGGCACCTTCAAGTCCGTCGCCGTCAAGGCTCCGGGCTTCGGTGACCGCCGCAAGGCCATGCTCGGCGACATCGCCATCCTCACGGGCGGCGAGGTCATCTCCGAGGAGGTCGGCCTCAAGCTGGAGAACGCGGGTCTGGACCTGCTGGGCCGTGCCCGCAAGGTCGTCATCACCAAGGACGAGACCACGATCGTCGACGGCTCCGGCTCCGCCGACCAGGTCGCCGGCCGGGTCAACCAGATCCGCGCCGAGATCGAGAACTCGGACTCGGACTACGACCGCGAGAAGCTCCAGGAGCGCCTGGCGAAGCTGGCCGGCGGCGTGGCCGTCATCAAGGCCGGTGCCGCCACCGAGGTCGAGCTCAAGGAGCGCAAGCACCGCATCGAGGACGCCGTTCGCAACGCGAAGGCGGCCGTCGAGGAGGGCATCGTCGCCGGTGGTGGCGTGGCCCTCATCCAGGCCTCCTCGGTCTTCGAGAAGCTGGAGCTGACGGGTGACGAGGCGACCGGCGCCAACGCCGTGCGGCTCGCCCTGGAGGCCCCGCTCAAGCAGATCGCCGTCAACGGTGGTCTCGAGGGTGGCGTCATCGTCGAGAAGGTGCGCAACCTGCCCGTCGGCCACGGTCTGAACGCCGCGACCGGCGAGTACGTCGACATGATCGCCGAAGGCATCATCGACCCGGCGAAGGTCACGCGCTCTGCCCTGCAGAACGCCGCCTCCATCGCCGCGCTGTTCCTCACCACCGAGGCCGTCATCGCCGACAAGCCGGAGAAGGCCGCCGCGGGCGGCGCTCCGGGCGGCATGCCGGGCGGTGACATGGACTTCTGATCGACCTCTGGTTGATCACTGTCCTTCACGTTCCGAGGGCGGTACCCCCACTCCCAGGGGGTGCCGCCCTCGGGCGTGTCCAGGGTCACACGGGGGAGGCGGAGAGCGGCGGAATGCCTCGGCGGGCGGGTCGGTTGAGGCGGGGAGTGCGATACATGCACATGCACATATGTTCGAGAGTGCAGTAACCGCAGGTGCACCTGCGCGCGCTTCCTGTTTGACCGCCTGTTCGATATCTCCGACCTCTTCGAGGAGCCCCCACGTGCCGCTCGACGCCTCCGCCTCCCGCGCCGCCGAGATCCTGTCCCGCCCCGTCTCGCTGAACGGCCTGACCGTCCCGAACCGGATAGCGATGGCACCGATGACCCGGCAGTTCTCCCCGGGCGGCGTTCCCGGCGAGGACGTGGCCGGGTACTACGCCCGCCGCGCCGCCGCGGGCGTGGGCCTCATCGTCACCGAGGGCACCTACGTCGGCCATGACTCGGCCGGACAGAGCGACCGCATCCCGCGCTTCCACGGCGCGGAGCAGCTCGCGGGCTGGACGAAGGTCGCCGACGCGGTGCACGCGGCGGGCGGCGCGATCGTTCCGCAGCTGTGGCACATCGGCATGGTGCGTGAGGCGGGCGACCCGCCGTACACCGAGGCCCCCGCGGTCGGCCCGTCCGGCATCCGTCTCAACGGCACCGAGGGCACCGGCAAGGCCATGACCCTGGCCGACCTCGACGAGGTCGTCGCGGCCTTCGCCGAGGCCGCCGCCACCGCCGAACGCATCGGCTTCGACGGCGTCGAACTGCACGGCGCGCACGGCTATCTGATCGACCAGTTCCTGTGGGCGGGCACCAACCGCCGTACGGACGCCTACGGCGGTGACCCGGTCGCCCGTACGAAGTTCGCGACGGAGATCGTCGCGGCGGTCCGTGACTCGGTCTCGGCCGACTTCCCCGTCCTCTTCCGCTACTCCCAGTGGAAGTCGGACAACTATGACGCCCGGCTCGCCGAGACCCCGCAGGAGCTGGAGACCATCCTGACCCGGCTCGCCGCCGCCGGCGTCGACGCCTTCCACGCCTCCACCCGCCGCTACTGGCTCCCGGAGTTCGACGGCTCGGACCTGAACCTGGCGGGCTGGACCAAGAAGATCACCGGCAAGCCCACCATCACCGTCGGCTCGGTCGGCCTGGACGGCGACTTCATCAGGGGCTTCAGCGGCGAGGGCTCCCAGGTGGCGTCCCTCGACAACCTCCTCGACCGTCTGGAGCGCGACGAGTTCGACCTCGTCGCGGTCGGCCGGTCCCTTCTCCAGGACCCGGAGTGGGCGGCGAAGGTGCTGGACGGACGGCTGGAGGAGCTGGCGGCGTTCGACCCGAAGGCGATGAGCACGCTCAGCTGAGCCCCGGGCCGACCCGGCCTGTCCGAAATCGCATCCGGGCGATCACCCTCCCCGTCCCCAGGGGGTGATCGCCCGGCTGTTTCGTAGCACGCTGTTCCCTGGAGGATCCGTTCCGTTCCTCCCTTACCCCAGGGAGCCGTCGTGACGTCAGCAGAAGCGAGCGTGGTGCGTACCGCCGCCGGTGCGGTGCGTGGTCGTCGGGAGGACGGGCTGGTGGTCTTCCGGGGCATTCCGTTCGCCGGACCCCCGGTGGGGGAGGCGCGGTTCGCCGCCCCGCGCCCGGTGTCCGGCTGGGACGGCACCCGGGACGCGTTCGCCTTCGGCCCGCCGCCCCCGCAGGAGTCGGGATTCCAGGGCCGTACCGGCAAACTGGACGCCCCCATGGGCGACGACTGGCTGACCGTCAACGTCTGGACGCCCGAACCGGACCCGGCCGCCCGCCGCCCGGTGATGGTCTGGATCTACGGCGGCGCGTACAAACTCGGCCACTCCGGCAGCCCCGGATACGACGCCCGGCGCATCGCCCGCGACGGCGACCTCGTCGTGGTGACCCTCAACTACCGCCTCGGCATGGAGGGCTTCGCCCGGATCGACGGGGCGCCCGCCAACCGGGGCCTGCTCGACCAGGTCGCGGCGCTGGAATGGGTACAGGAGAACATCGCGGCCTTCGGCGGCGACCCCGGCCGGGTCACCGTCTTCGGGGAGTCCGCGGGCGGCGGGTCCGTCGCCGCGCTGCTGGCCATGCCGAGCGCGGCCGGGCTGTTCGGGCGGGCGATCGCGCAGAGCGTGCCCGGCACCTTCTTCTCCGACGACCTCGCCCGGGACATCGCCGCCGCCATCGCCGCCGAGGCGGGCCTGCGGCCGGACGCCGCCGACCTGTCCTCGGTGGACCCCCGCCGACTGACCGCCGTGGGCGAGGCGTTGGGGCCCAAGATGCGGGAGTTCGAGGACAAGTGGGGCATGGTCGCCCACACGCTGACGGCCTTCGCGCCGGTCGTCGACGGAGAGGTACTGCCGACCGCCCCCTGGCAGGCACTGGCGACCGGCTCGGCACGGGACGTGGAACTGATCGTCGGGCACACCCGGAACGAGCAACGGCTGTTCACCGTGCTCGGCGGACAACTGGGGAAGATCACGGAGGAGGAGGCGACGGAGGCGCTGCGGATCTTTGGCCCGGGGTCGGGGTCGGGGCCGAGGTCGGGTTCGGGCTCGGGGGCGGAGGCTGGGGCGGGAACGGCTTCGGCTTCGGCAACGGCTTCGGCAACGGCTTCGGGAAGGGGCTCGGGAAGGGGTTCAGGTTTCGGGGCGGGTTCCGGTTCGAGTTCCGGTTCGGACGGCGAGCGGGTCTATCGCACGGCCTTCCCCGACGCCTCGCCCGAAGAGTTGTACGAGTGGGTCCAGTCCGACGCGCTGTTCCGGATGCCCTCGCTGCGCCTGGCCGAGGCGCAGATCGCCGGCGGCGGTCGTGCGCACGTCTACGAGCTGGCCTGGTCCGCCCCCGCCTACGGCGGCGCGCTGGGTGCCTGCCACGGCCTCGACGTACCGCTGCTGTTCGGGACCTTCGCCGCCGACCTCGGTGTCCTGCTGTTCGCCGGGGTCGAGCACTCCCCGGAGGGCGAGGCCCTGTCGTCCCGCTTCCGCGGGGCCTGGACGGCGTTCGCCACGACGGGCGACCCGGGCTGGCCCGCGTACGACACCGAGCGGCGGCTGATCCAGGTCTTCGACGCGGAGTCGGTCGTCACCGCGTACCCGCACGAGACCTCGCGTCGCCTCTGGGAGCACCATGACTTCGGGGCGCTGCCGTTGGTGGGGTGAGGGAGCCGCCGGGTTTCCTGGGGGTCAGTCGGCGTAGTCCTTGAGCTTCTCGGTTTCCAGGGTGATGTTCACGGGCGCCGGGAGCTCGACCGCGGCTCCGTACGGGTATGAGGGGCTCTGCTGATACGCCCCGTTCTTCAGGTCGCTGTGTACGACGAGGGTGTCGTTGTCCCGATCGATGAGGAGGTAGATGGGGATGCCTGCCTCCGCGTAACCGCGGACCTTGTCGATGCGGTCGCGCCGGTCGGTGTCGCGGTCGCGGGAGGTGACTTCGACGACCATGAGGACGCCGTCGGGATCGGCCCAGTCGTTGTCCTGGGCGATGAAGTGGTCCAACGGCGCCAATGCGGCGTCCGCAGTGGCGTGACCCTTACGGTAGGCGCCGATCTTGAGGTCCTGCTCGTGGTAAAGGGCCAGTTCGGGGCGCAGTTGCATGAACAGTCGAACGAGCCACACCACGATGGCCCTGTGGCGATTGTCCGGCAACGGCTTGACCTCTAGCTTTCCGTCGATCAGTTCGAGCTTGACGCCCTCAGGGGCCCTTCGGGCGAGTTCCTCGAAGTCTTCGACTTCGATGTGGTCGCCCTTGACGTACAGCCGTCCATCCAGAAATTCGAGCTGAACGTTCTTCGGGGCCTTGCCGGCCAGCTCTTCGAAGTCCTCCGTGGACATCTGCGGGCGCCTGGTGCCAAAGGTCATGGTGGTGTCGCCTCCTTCCCACCATCGTGCCCCGGCTGTGTGCTTCCGGACCGTTGGAGCGGTCATACGCGTGGCCTTTCTCGTCGGTCGACCATCGCCGCGCGGGCCGCGGCGGCGTGGACATGGACCGGGGTGGATGTGAGTGGGGCGGCCGGGCGTGGCGCGGTGTCGCCCCGGCACGGGCCGCAGAGGCCGCCGGGCAGGGCCTCCGGGCGGCCCGGGACCCCGCACTTCGCGCACTCCAGGATGCGGAGGAGCGGGTGTGGTGGTGGCGCCTCTCGTACGGGTTCCGGTGGGAGTTTGGTGGTCAGGCGGTTGCGGACGAGGGCGGCCGGGCTGTGGACGGGGACGGGGAGGCCCGCGGTCAGGGCCCTCAGGACGTGCTCGTCGGTGGCGCCCCTCGCGAACCACTCCGTGAGCAGGGGCGCGAGGTCCGCGCAGTCCCGGGCGGAGAGGGACAGGGCCGGGGTCGTGCGGCCCAGTGCTGCCAGCAGGATGTGGGCGCGGGAGCGGGTGGGGGCGGACGGCCGGTCCGGGGGCTCCTTCGGTACGTCGCCCCGCGTGAACGTCGCCCACCAGCCGTCGTCGCGTGCCGTTCGGGTGAACCACGATCGGGTGACCCAGCGCGAGCCACCCGACTCGATCAGGTGTTCGCGGCCCCGGCGCAAGTGGCCTGCCCGGGTGAGGTTGTTGAGAGCGGTGCGTAGGGCGCACTGCCCGTACGGCAGCTCTTTGGCCAGCGTTTTTACGGAGATGTCGGCGCCGTCGGGGAGCCGGTCGACGTACGCGGCGATCGCCGCCTCGCGGGGCGGGAGGTGCGCGAAGTCGTGGTTGGTGCGGGGGTGTTGGTCCGGGGCGCTGCGTTTTCCGTAGCCCGGGTTGGCCATTGGGTGGGGGACAGCGTGCGCAGGGCGGGGGGCAGCACTAAAGTTGGCTTCAGCCATGGGGCGTTGTCTCGATCGTCTCGTGGTTAAACCCCCGCAGGTGTTCCAGCACCGGGCGGGGGTTGTTCGTTATGCGGGCACGCTAAGCCCTGGTGACTGTGCGTGGCAAGTCGGTCGCGTCAAGTCAACTCGCCAGGGTGGGAGGGCGGGTTGGGCCCGCCGCCCATTCCTTCTTAAGAGCGCTCGGAGTTCGGCATGTGAGCTTCGGGACCGGGTACGCGACGGTCCCTATGGAGCCTTTACGCCTTCGACGAAGGCGGACCAGGCCTCGGCCCGGAACGCGAGCTTCGGGCCGAGGGGGTTCTTGGAGTCGCGGACGGGGATGAGGGTGGGGTGCCCGTCGGCGACTTCCAGGCAGTCACCGCCGCTGCCGCCGCTGTAGCTCGACTTGTGCCAAGTGACTGTGCTCAGCTCGTGGTCAGGGTTGCTCGTCATGTTGGTAATCCTGCGCCAGCGCCTCGATCAGGGCTAGGGACTTCTCCGGGGAGAGCGCGGAAGCCGTGAGGAGTTCGTAGGTGAACCTCTGGTGCGCGACGGTGGCGGGGCCGTCCTCCAGCCGTCCGCTGCCGACGCAGTCGAAGTAGACGAGGGGAGGGGCGTCCTCGAAGTCCATCAGCTTCAGGGCGCCCTCCATGGCCGCGTGCGCGCCCGCGCTGAACGGCAGCACCTGCACGATCGCCCGATTGTGGCGAGCCAGGTCGGCGACGTGGCGCAGGGCCTCTGCCATCACCGCGGGCCCGCCCGTCTCGCGGCGCAGCGCAGCCTCGTCAATCACCGCCCACAACAGGGGCTTTGTTGCACCGTCGAGGATGCGGGCCCGCGCCAGCCGGGCCGCCACCAGCTCGTCGATCACTTCGTCCGGTGCCGTCGGCCGGTACGCGCGGAAGACGGCCCGCGCGTAGTCAGCCGTCTGCAACAGCCCAGGGATGAGCATCGAGTGGTACTGGCGAATCGCTGTCGCGCTCGCCTCCACCTCCACCGCTTCGGCGAAGTGTTCCGGATAACGGGACTTGGCCGCTGCCCCGCAGTTGCGCGTGAAGAAGTCCTCCGTGCCGAGGACCTCGTCGAGCATGCGGGCGTACTCCGGCTGCATCCGGCGCGTACCCGCTTCCAACTGGCCGATGGACGAGCCGCTCACAAACAGTCGCTGACCCAATTCCTCCTGGCTGAAGGCCGCCTTCTCCCGGGCATGGCGCAACTCGGCGCCGAGCAGCGCACGCGGTGACGCGGATGGGTCGAGATCCTTCGGACCTGCCATGGACAACAACTCCCTGTCGCACACGCCGGGTTGTTGGGACGCCGTCCCTGGCCAGGTTAGAGGGGGGTCGGCCACTCTGTGTGGTGAACACGAACACTCAGAGTGGAGGAAGCGGAGCGTGAACGTGGCGTCGACAGAAGAAGTGGTGGCACAGCTCAAGGCGGCCCTGGAAGGCGTCGGCATCGTCCTGCCGTCGCTGCGGGTCGACCCCGTGACCGGTGCGAGCGAGGAACCGTTCGCCCTGGTCGCGCTCGGGCGGTGCAACGTGCGTACCGCGGTGCGGCTGGCGGACGTGTTGCGTGCGTGTGCGCCGGAGGAGGCGCTGCGGGCGCGGGTCAGGGAGGCCAACCGGGAGTCCGAGCGTGCGAGATCGCGCCAAAATTGCTGACAATTTTGTGGGCAATTTATTTGGTTTGCAGGCGGAGGGCGCCGGATCTGCGTGGTTGTGGCTGGTCAGGGCGGTGGCCGGTTCATGGTGCTGTCCCTGGAGACACAAAGGAGGTCTTAAGGAACGGCTGTTGTCCTGGGGGCTCGTTGTTCGAACGAGCCGCGAAGACAGGAGACGGCAGTGAAGCGTAGGACAGTGGTCATGGGGCTCACGGCGGGCGCGGCGGTGCCGGCGGTCGGGTTCGCCTCCAGCGCGCAGGCGGCGAGCCGGACGTCCTCGGTGTCGTCCTCGGCGTCCGCGGACTCCTCCCTGGTCTTCGACCCGGACAGCTACACGGAGTTGACCATCGGCATCACGGACACCACCGGCACCGCCCACGAGGTCGTCTACCACTTCTACAAAGTGGCCTCGTACGTGGCCAACCCGGTGAACGCCACCTATCAGTCCCTCAACGTCAGCGTTCCGGTGAAGATCGACGGGAGCGCCGTGGGCGCGTCCGGCGCTCCCATCCTCCTCGCCAACCAGGTCGGCGGTTACATGCCGTCGTCCGTCGCGAACGCCACCGGAATCGGCGGAGCCATGGGCCCCGCCGGCACGCTCAGCCGCCAGCGGCTGGCGCTCGCCGCCGGGTACGTCGTCGTGGAGCCGGGCGCGCGCGGGCGGTCGCTGGTCGACGCCGGCGGGACGTACTACGGCACCGCGCCCGCCGCCATCGTCGACCTCAAGGCCGCGGTGCGGTATGTGAAGTCCAACAAGGGGCGCATCCCGGGCAACGTGGACCGGATCGTCTCCGCGGGAGTCAGCGCCGGCGGCGCGCTGTCCTCGCTGCTCGGCGCGTCCGGCGACAGCCCGATCTACGACTCCTACCTGGCGGAGCTGGGCGCGGCCGACGCGAGCGACGCCATCTTCGCCACCGGTGCCTGGTGCCCGATCACCGACCTCGAACACGCCGACATGGCGTACGAGTGGAACTGGGGCGCCAACCTGCTCGGCAGCGGCTCGGTCGTCGACCAGACCGTCTCCAAGGCGCTGTCCAGCGCGTACGGCGACTATCTGGCCTCTCTCAGGCTGACGGCGAAGGGCTTCGGGACCCTCACGGCGCGCAACCTCGACGAGTACCTGGTCAGGACCCACCTGGAGCCGTCGGCCACCAAGTACCTCACGGCGCTGTCGGACGCGGACCGCGCGACCTACCTGGCCGCGAACACGTTCATCACCTGGTCCGGCGGCCGGGCGACCTTCTCCTGGGCGGACTTCCTCACCCACGTGGGCGCCCGGAAGAAGAACACCCCGGCGTTCGACGCCTTCGACCTGTCCGCCGGCGAGAACAACGAGTTCGGTGCGGGGACCACCGCCAACCGGCACTTCACCCTCTACAGCCTGCGCCACGAAGAGGGTGCCAGCGCGCGCCTCGACAGCGACATCCCCGCGAAACTCCACCTGATGAACCCGATGTACCACCTCGTGGACAAGGTCAACGGGAGCCGGTCGAAGCACTGGTGGATCCGGCTCGGCACCAAGGACAGCGACACCGCGCTCACCGTCGCCGGCAACCTAGCCGCCCGCCTGAAGAACCTCGGCGACGACGTCGACACCTCGTACTACTGGGACGCCGGGCACGGCGCGGACAACGACCCGGGCGACTTCATCAAGTGGATCGCCACGGTCTCGGGCTACAGGGGCTAGAGCAAGGGCTGGAGCAAAGGCTAGAGCGCCGAGCGCCCACGGGAGCAGGACAGCAGGGGCCCCGGGCGGGCCCCTTGCCGTCCGACAGCAATACCCGCCGGACCGGCCTAGCCTGGAGGCATGGGTGGTGACCTCGTCACGCTGTTCCTGGCCGGCGATGTGATGCTCGGCCGGGGAGTCGACCAGATCCTTCCGCACCCCGGCGATCCGAAGCTGCGGGAGTCGTACATCAAGGATGCCCGCGCCTATGTGGAGCTGGCCGAGGCGGCGAACGGCAGGATTCCCCGACCGGCCGACTTCTCCTGGCCCTGGGGCGACGCGCTGGACGTGCTCACCGCGGCGGCGCCCGACGTCCGGATCCTCAACCTGGAGACCGCCGTCACGCGGAACGACGAGGCCGCGCCCGGCAAAGAGATCCACTACCGGATGCACCCGGCCAACCTGCCCGGCCTGGCCGCCGCCCGTCCGCACGCCTGCGCCCTGGCCAACAACCATGTGCTGGACTACGGCCGCCGCGGGCTGGAGGAGACCCTCGACGCGCTGGCGGACGCGGGTCTTCGCTCGCCAGGAGCGGGGCGGGACGCCGACGAGGCCCGGCGTCCCGCGATCGTCCCCGTCACCGGCGGCCGACGCGTCCTGGTCTTCTCCGTGGGGATGGCCTCCAGCGGCATACCTCGCAGCTGGGCCGCCACGGCACGGCGCGGCGGGGTCGACTTCGTCGCCGAACCGTCGGACGCCGCCGCGGCCGGGATCGCGACCCGGCTGCGTCCGGCCAAGCGGCCGGGCGACATCGTGGTCGTCTCGATCCACTGGGGCTCCAACTGGGGCTACCTCGTCCCGCGTGACCAGGTCCGCTTTCGGCCATGCGCTCGTCGACGGTGGTGCGGACGTCGTGCACGGGCACTCCTCGCACCATCCGCGGCCGTTGGAGTCGTACCGGGGAAAGCTCATCACCCACGGCTGCGGCGATCTGATCAACGACTACGAGGGCATCGGCGGCTACGAGGAGTACCGGGACGATCTCCGGTTGCTGTACTTCGTGGCCGTGGACCCGGACGACGGTCGGTTCCACGACGTGCGCATCGTCCCGATGCGGTCCCGGCGGATGCGGCTGGAGCGCGCGAGGGCCGAGGACTCGCGGTGGGTGCGGGACGTTCTGAGCCGGATCAGCCGGGCGTACGGCTCACGCGTCGAACTCGACCCTGACGGCACCCTCACCGTCCGGTCGGCTCCGGACCGTTCGGACCTGGGAGCCGCGCGTGGCAGCGTTCCATAATGGACTTGTCCGCACGGCGGTAATGGACTCATCCGCCCGGCAGTGCGGACCGGACTTCACTCGGGATTCGAGGACCTCACCTCACCCCGGGAGGCGACCATGTACTTCGCTGATCGAGCCGACGCGGGCCGGCGGCTCGCCACCCGGCTGCACCACCTCAAGGGCCCGGACCTCGTGGTCGTGGGACTTCCCCGCGGCGGCGTCCCGGTCGCCGCGCAGGTCGCCGAGGCCCTCGGCGCTCCGCTCGACGTCTGTCTCGTGCGCAAGCTGGGGGTGCCCTTCCAGCCGGAGCTGGCCATGGGCGCCATCGGTGAGGAAGGCGTCCGCGTCATCAATGAAGAGGTGCTGCGTGCGACGGGGGTGACGGACCGTGCTCTGGCGGCGGTGGAGGAACACGAGCGCGGCGTCCTGGAGCAGCGGGCCCGCCACTACCGGGGCGAGCGGCAGCCGACCCGGTACGAGGGACGGACGGTCCTGGTGGTGGACGACGGGCTCGCGACCGGTTCCACGGCACTGGCGGCCTGCCGGATCGCGCGCGCCCGCGGCGCGTCGCGGATCGTGCTGGCGGTTCCCGTGGCGCCGCACGACTGGTCGGCCCGCCTGGGAGACGCGGCGGACGAAGGCGTCTGTCTGCACACCCCCCGGCTGTTCTACGCGATCGGTCGGTTCTACACGGACTTCGGGCAGACGAGCGACGAGGAGGTCATTGCCTGCCTGGAGCACAGCCGCGCGGCGCACGCCACGTCCGACGCGCCGCCGGCTGCGGGCAGCGCCTCCCCGGAGCACGCTCCCTCGCCCTATGACAGGGCGGTACGGATACCGGCTACGGGCGCCGTGCTCGACGGGCGGCTGACGGTACCCCGCGGCGCCTCCGGGGTCGTCCTCTTCGCCCACGGCAGCGGCAGCGGCAGGAAGAGCCCGCGCAACCGCTTCGTCGCCACCGGGCTGAACCGCGCCGGTCTGGGCACCCTTCTGTTCGATCTGCTCACCGAGGCCGAGGCGGTGAACCGGGACAACGTGTTCGACACGGCGCTGCTCGCCCGCCGCCTGACCCAGGCGACCGCATGGCTGCGTGAGCGGCCCGGCACCCAGGGCATGGAGTTCGGTTACTTCGGTGCCAGCACAGGCGCCGCCGCCGCGCTGTGGGCCGCGGCGGAGCCCGCGGCGGACGTCGCGGCGATCGTCTCCCGCGGGGGCAGGCCGGACCTGGCCGACGCCAGGCTGCCGGAGGTGAAGGCTCCGACGCTGCTCGTCGTCGGGGGCCGTGACCATGTCGTACTGGACCTCAACCGGCAGGCCGCGGCGCGCCTGAGCTGTGAGCATCAGCTGGCCGTCGTCGCCGGTGCCACCCATCTCTTCGAGGAACCCGGCACCCTGGAATCGGCCACCGAGCTGGCCACGGACTGGTTCAGCAGGCATCTCGCCTCCGCCGTTCCGAGCGCGGGAGCCCGCAGGTGACCTGGGCGCGGGAGCCCGCGGGTGACCTGGGCGCGGGAGCCCGCGGGTGACCTGGGCGCGGGAGCCCGCAGGTGACCTGGGCGCGGGAGCCCGCAGGTGACCTGGGCGCTGGTGATCAACGCAATGATCGAATGACCAAATGATCCATGCGCCTGGATCGGTTACAGGTTGCCCATCGGCTCGATGTCCACCTTCACCGGGGTGCCCCAGATGCGCAGCACCTCGTAGTCGGTGAACTCGTGGACCAGGCGGTAGGCCATGCCGGGGCGCGGGGTGCGGCGCTCCGCGGCGAGATAGCGCTCCGCCTCGACGCGGTCGCGGCGCGGGGTGCCGCACAGCTGCCAGGCCTGGCCGGTCCACACCTCCGGGAGCCAGCGCTGCTGGGGCTGGGGGCGGTCGGCCCGCACGCCGTACCGGGACATCGTGCGCTCGGGGGCCTCGTCCGCGCCGTTGGGACGGCCCTGTGGGAAGGCGTCGTTGACCTCGGTGCGGCGGGCGGTGCGCCGCCGTGTCTCGCAGAGCAGGCAGAGATCGGCGGCGCCCTCGTCCACCGGGCCATTGGGATGCTCGGCGCAGCGCGTCGTGGGGACCGCCGTCGTCACCGTCTCCTCCAGCAGGTCCAGGGCCCGCTTCAGATCGGCCTTCACCTCGTGCAGCTTCGCGTCGGGGGTGTCGGCGTTCAGCCCGTCGCCGTGCTCGCCGAGCACGCGCAGGGCGCGGCCGAGGGCGGTCAGCTGTGCGTGGTTCACGGTGGTGGGTTCCCTCCCGGGTCGGTGTCCTGCCCCTCCTTCGAAGAATCGCACACGCCACTGACAGTCCCTCCGCGGCCGATGACGGGGATTCCCCCGAGGCCGAAGAAGTACGTCGCCGCGAACCCCACCACATACCCCGTGAGCAGCCCGCCCGCGTAGACCGCCGCCGTCAGGGCCAGCCCGCCCGTGCCCTTGAGCAGGGGGAACAGCGCCCAGCCCGAGGGGCCGATCGCCGTGGAGCCGATCTTGTCGCCGAGCATCGAGAAGAGGCCGACGAAGGCGCCGCCCGCCGCCCCTCCCGCGCAGGCGGTGACGAAGGGGCGGCCGAGGGGGAGCGAGACGCCGTAGATCAGGGGTTCCCCGACGCCCAGGAGGCCCGCGGGCAGCGCCGACCTGATCGTCGTACGGAGGGACTCGTCGTGGTGGAGGCGGACGTACACCGCGAGTGCCGCGCCGACCTGCCCCGCGCCCGCCATCGCCAGGACGGGGAGCAGGACCGTGTAGCCCTGCTGCTGGATGAGGGTGGTGTGGAGGGGGATCAGGGCCTGGTGCAGGCCCAGCATCACCAGGGGGAGGAACAGGCCGCCCAGGATCAGGCCCGCGAAGACGCCGGTGTGGTCGAGGAGCCAGTTCGCGCCCGCCCCGGTGGCCGTCGACAGCTCGCCCGCCGCGTACATCAGGGCGTAGAGCGTCACCAGGCCGGTGAACAGGACGGTGAGGGTGGGGGTGACGAGGACGTCGAGGGCTTCGGGGACCCAGCGGCGGCACCACTTCTCCACGTACGTTCCCAGCAGCGCGGCGGCCAGTGCGCCGAGCACCCCGCCCTGGCCGGGTGCCAGGGTCACGCCGGAGACCGTCACCTTCGCGACCCCCGCGTACACGATGATCGCCGCCACCGCCCCGCCCAGGATCGGGGTGCCGCCGAACTCCTTCGCCGTGTTGTGGCCGACGAAGACGGCGATCAGGGCCATGAAGCCGGAGGCGATCGCGGCGAGGGCGGGGGTGAGGGAGGGGAGCCACCCCAGATTGATCAGCAGGCCGTTCAGGCCCGCGATGACTCCGCAGCCGATCAGGGCGGGGATCAGGGGGACGAAGATGTTCGCGATCCGGCGGAGGAGGAGTTTGAGGGGGGTCGCGTTGCGCTGTCGCCTGGCCGCCTTCCACTCGGCGCCGCGTGCGGCCAGTGCGTCGGCCGTGCTGGTGGCCGGCGCACCGGCGGTGCCGAGGACGAGTGCATCGGCGGTGCCGAGGACGAGTGCATCGGCGGTGCCGAGGACGAGTGCATCGGCGGTCCCGCTGACGAGTGCACCGGCGGTGCCGGTGACGAGTGCCTCGAACTCCGGGGTCACCCGCGCGACCGTGCCCGGCCCCAGCACGATCTGGTAGCTGTCGTCGTCCGCGACCACGCCGAGTACGGCGGGCAGGGACCGCAGAGCGTCCTCGCGTACGAGCGTCCGGTCCCGTAGGACCAGGCGGAGGCGGGTCATGCAGTGGGCGACGGAGATGACGTTCTCGGCGCCGCCGACGAGGGGGAGGATCGCGGCGGCGGTTGAGTCGTTCGTTGTGCGCACCCCCTGAGAGTGCTGGTCAGCGGGGCGCTGCCGCGAGCGCCGCGCGCAGCCGGCCGTCGCTCTCCTCCAGAAGGCGGGCGGCCGTGGGCCCGTCCACCCCGCCGAGGATGGTGAGGATGGCGTTCTTGACCTCGCCGTCGGTCGCGGAGAGGGCCTGTTCGATCTCCTCGTCCGAGGCGCCGGTCGCGAGGGCGACGATACGGCGGGAACGGGCCCGTAGCTTCTCGTTCGAGGCACGCACGTCGACCATCAGGTTCCCGTACGTCTTGCCGAGGCGGATCATCGTGATCGTCGAGAGCATGTTCAGGACGAGTTTCTGCGCCGTGCCCGCCTTGAGGCGGGTGGAGCCCGTCAGCAGCTCCGGGCCGACGACGATCTCGATGCCGTGCTCGGCCGCCGCGGCCAGCGGGCTGTGCGCGTTGCAGGACAGGCCGACGGTCAGGGCGCCGTGCGCGTGGGCGTGTTCCACCGCGCCGACGGCGTACGGGGTACGGCCGGAGGCGGAGACGCCGACCACCGTGTCGTCGGGGGTCAGGGCGAGCGCCTCCAGGTCGGCCGCCGCCAGCTCCCTGGAGTCCTCGGCGCCCTCGACCGAGGTGACCATGGCGCTCGGGCCGCCCGCGATCAGGCCGACGACCTCGGACGGGTCGGTGTTGAAGGTGGGCGGGCACTCGGAGGCGTCCAGGATCCCGAGCCGGCCCGCGGTGCCCGCGCCCGCGTAGATCAGCCGGCCGCCGCGGGACATGCGCTCGGCGATGGCGTCGATCGCGGCGGCGATGCGGGGCAGCTGGGTCGCGACGGCCGTCGGCACGGTCGCGTCCTCGGCGTTCATGAGCTTCGCGATCTCCAGCGTGGGCAGCCGGTCGATCTCGGACAGCTCGGGACGGAAGGCCTCGGTGGTCAATGTCTCCAACTCGGCCCGCAGGGAGTGGTAGTTGGAGGAGGCGTCGGCGGTGGAAAAGGTCATGACGAACGGCTCTTTCCGGTGCTGGGTGGTGAAGGCGCGCCCCTCAGGGGCGCGGGGCTGCGAACATATGCGGCTCCGCCGCGTGGGCGCGACCAGCCACATTCGGCCCGCAGCGTGACGACGGCATCCAGTTTTCCCGGGCTCCCAGCGGAGCGTTACCGCATACGGCCGCGGGGGCTGTGGCGGTGCGCCAGCGCCTCGTACGACGCGGACAGCGCGGGCGCCGCCGTCTCGTACGTCCGCTGGGCGACCCCCACGAACAGACAGTCCACCACCAGCAACTGGCTCGTACGTGACGACATCGCCGCGGGCCGCAACTCGCTCTCGCGGGCCGTGGACGTGGTGAGGATGTGGTCGGCGTACTGCGTGACGGGTCCGTTCGGGCGGCCGGTGATCGCGACCGTGGTCGCCCCGCACTCGAAGGCGACGCGGAGCGGCTCGATGACGTCGCCCGTCGAGCCGGAGTGGGTGATCGCTATCGCCACGTCCTTGGCGCGCAGTTGCACCGCGTTGGTGACGGCGAGGTGCGGGTCGCCGTGCGCGTGGGCTATGAGCCCGATGCGCAGCAGCTTCTGTGTCAGGTCCTGGGCGACGAGACCGGACGCGCCGACTCCGTAGACATCGATCCGGCGGGCGGCGGCGAGCGCGGTGACGGCCGCGCCGAGTTGGACGGTGTCGAGCCCGGCCGCGGTGTCGGCGAGGGTCTGCTGCTCGTCGTAGGCGAGTTTGGCGACGACGTCCGCGATGGGGTCGTCGACCGCGATGTCCGCCGTCACGGCGGGGGCGCGGCCCGACTGCTGCTGGGCGGCGAGACCCGCGAGCGCGAGGCGCAGATCGCGGTAGCCGGGGTAGCCCAGCAGACGGGCGGTGCGCACGACCGTCGCCTCGCTGGTGCCGGTGAGCTCGGCGAGGCCGGTGACCGTGAGGGCCGCGCAGCCGGCCGGGTCGCCGGCGACCGCCTCGGCGACCCGCTGCATGGAACGGGTCATCGACGGGGCCAGCGTCCGGACCTTCGCCGCGAGGGCGGCAGGAGCGGGCGGAGCCTCACCGGCGAAAATTTCCTTCACCTCTTGGGTCACCTTTGAAAGATATTTTCTGCTGGGGTATGCGGTCAAGAGTGCGCACAATGGGTGCATGGCCCCCCACAGCGACCCCATCAGTCCCCTGGAGCAGGCGCTGCACGCGGCCCGCGCCCTGGTGCTTGCCGATCTCGTCGCGCGCGAGGTCGCCGAGGCGGACGTCGTCTCGCTCGTCGAGGACTCGGTGGTGCAGCGCCGCTGGTGGGTCGAACAGTGGCCGGAAGGTGCCGGTTATGTCGCCGGGCTCGTCGCCCAGGACGTACAGGACGCGCTGCTGGAGCGCTACGGACGGTGGCCGCTGTGCCCCGTCTGCGGCTCGGGCGACCCGCACGCCCTCGACGTCGAGCCCGAGTTGGGGCCCGACCCGCACTGGGTGTGCCACAAGGCGGGCGTGAAGGTCGCGTCGGTGGGGGCCCTGGGGACGGCGACCGGCGGGGCCGCGTCCTCGTGACCGTCTACATCGACCCTCCCCCAAGTTCTCGGCTTCGCTCGGACAGGGGGGACCCCCATCCTGGCCGGGCCACGGTCGGCTCTGGTCCCACCTGGTCAGCGACGTCTCGTACGACGAACTGCACGTGTTCGCGGCGGACTTGGACGTACCCCCGCGCGCCTTCGAACGTGATCACTACGACATCCCCTCCCATCGGTACGAGGACGCCGTGCGCGCGGGGGCGGTGGAGGTCAGCAGCCGCGAGGTGGTGCGGCTGCTGTACGGGGCGGGGTTGCGCCGGCGCAAGTATGTCGGCCGATGAACCGATGAGCCGATGAGCCGATGAACAGGGTCGGTGCTCGGGTGGTCAGTCCGTGCGTGCGTACAGGCGCAGGGACGGGTCCAGCCCGCGCAGCTCGTACGCGTACTGCTCCACGTCCTCGCTCACCCGTGTGAACCCGGCGCGCGCGATGACGCGCTGGGAGGGGGCGTTGGTCCGGTCTATGGCCGCGAAGAGGAGCTTGAGGTCGTCGCGGGCGAGGGCCCAGGCGGAGAGGGCGTGCAGGGCCTCGGTCGCGTAGCCGTTGCCGCGGGCGTTCTCGGCGAGGTCGTAGCCGACTTCCGCGCGGCCCTCCTCGTCGGGGGCGCCGTGGAAGCCCATGGCGCCGACCGCGCGGCCGTCCTCGGTCCGTACGAGCACGAACATGCCCCACTCCGGGCGGTGCACCCCGTCCTCGTGCTTCTTCACGACCATCCCGGCGGCGTCCCGTGTGCCCTCGAAGGGGCCGCCCTCGATCCACTCGAAGCCGCCGGTGCCGCCCGCGTGCAGATCGGCGGCGGCCGCGGGCGTGACGCCCTGGAGCGTGAGCCGTTCGGCCTCGATCACCAGGTTGTTGCTCCAGCGCCACTCGGTGAGCGGGGCGCGGCCCGGCAGTTCGCCGCGGCCGGTCGCCCACAGGAGGGTCGGCCAGGGTGCCTCCCCGGGCCGGACCTGCGGAAAGATCCGGCCGAGGACGTCCGCGCACAGTTCGGCGGGCGGCTCGTAGTCGACCCCGAGGCCCTGTGCGATGTCATGCGTGTGCAGCAGCACCTCGGTGACGCCCATCGCGGCGAAGCCCTCGCGGTTCGCGCTGCGGAACGGGTACGGGTGGAAGGCGCGCGCCTCGCGCGGTGCGGTGCGCACGGCGGCGGTGAGCAGGGCGCCGGTCGTCTCGATCACGTCGAGGACGCCCGCGTTGTCGGTGCCGTCGTCCATCACGATCCCGAAGGGGACGTACGCCGTGGTGGCGCGTCCCGCCAACTGCCCCGCGTACGAGATGAGATCGTCCGCGATGTGCTCGGCCGTCTTCCGGCAGCTCCACTCCAGACGGCCCGCCGCGACCCCGTCCCAGTCCCGGCCGGCCACCGTCCGCAACAGCGCGACGGCCCCTGCGACGGCTTCTGTCACCTGGTCCCCACCCATGTCTCGCATGCAGGTGAGGATAGGCGCGGTCGGGCGTCGTCACGTACTGGATTGTCGGCCTCGTCGGTCCTGTCGGTCTTCTTCGCGCGGGGGTTTCGGGGCGGGTGCGGACGAGAGGTGGTCGAGTTCGCGCCGGACGTTCTCCCGGGCCCGCTCCTCCCATGCCCGTGCCGCGTACGGCGTTCTGAACAGCCGCGGCAGGTCCAGGAGTTGGCGCAGTACGTCGGCCCGGCCCGTGCGGAAGGCTTCGTCCGGGACGAAGGCGTACTCCTCGCGGACGGCGGCGGTGTAGGCGGCGTACGCGTCCGGGGCCGAGGCCAGGACCGCCAGGTCGGCGTCGCACAGGACCTGGCCGTTGCGGTCGTCGTCGGCCGGGGCGTGGGTGACGGTGAGGCGGACCAGCCGGGCGACCTCCGCCGTCCTCTCTTGCGACACCCCGGCTTCGGTGAGGGCGCGTTCGGCGAGGCGGGCCGAACGTTCCTCGTTCTCGGAGCGGTCGGGGAGATAGACGGCGTCGTGGAACCAGGCGGCCAGCCGCACCAGGTCGGGGTCGGCCGCCTCCTTCTCCAGTACGTCGATGTGGTCGAGGACCGCGGTGAGGTGCGCGACCGTGTGGTAGCGACGCTGTGGCTCCCGCCAGCGGGTGAGGAGGTTGTCGGCGTACGGGTCCGGATCGGGGCCCCCGGAGCGGACCCCTTCCAGAGCACGGATCCAGCGGCTGCGCAGCGCGTCGAGGTCGGCCATGCCCAGATTCTCCCGCACCACCCCACCCCACCCCAGGCCCACGGGGAACCGCGGGCTCAGCCCCGTTTTCAGGGGCGCGGGGAACTGTGCGACCAGCCCCCACGCACCCGCGGTCGACCAACCCCGGGCGGAGGCGGATCCGGGGCGCAGCCCCGCCCCGTACACGACAAAAAGGCGAAGCCACCTCGTCGCGGCCGACACCCCCGGCGTACGCTTGGATTGGACTAGACCTGTAGCCGCCCCGAGGGAAGAGGTCCCATGAGCGAGCCCAAGCGTGCAGTCCTGGAGGTGATCGCCCTCGGCGTGGAGGACGCGACCGCCGCCCAGGCCGGAGGCGCCGACCGGCTGGAGTTGGTCACCGACATGGCCGCCGACGGGCTCAGCCCGGCGGTGGAGACCTTCGCCGGGATCCGCGCCGCCGTCGACATCTCGCTGCGCGTGATGCTGAGGCGGGCGGACGGCTTCAGGGCGGGCGGCGCCAAGGACATCGACGCGCTCGTACGGATCGCGCGGGAGATGCGGACCGCGGGAGCGGACGAGTTCGTGCTCGGGTTCCTCGACGAGCACGGCGGCCCCGACCTGCCCGCCGTGGAACGGGTCGTCGCCGAACTGGACGGCTGCCCCTGGACCTTCCACCGCGCGATCGACCGCGCCGCCGACCGCGACTCCCTGCGCAAGCAGCTCGCGGACCTGCCGGGCCTGGACGCCTACCTCACGGCGGGATCGCCGGACGGCGTGGACGACGGCTTCCCGACCCTCCTCGCCGAGGCCGCCCGCCGCACCGAACCCGGTTACGAACCCCGGATCATGGTGGGCGGCGGGCTGTGTCTCGACCACGTGCCCGGCCTCAGGGCCGCCGGGATCGACGCCTTCCACATCGGCGGCGCGGCCCGGCCCGGCGGCTGGGCCGCCCCGGTGTCGGTGGAGGCCGTACGGGAGTGGCGACAGGCCCTGGACGCATAGCGCGGCGGCCGACAGAGGACTGCCGGCCGGCTACCCCAGCTGCGCGGGCAGCGCCGCCGCGTGGGTGACGATCAGGCCCGAGACCGCTCGGGTCAGGGCCACGTACAGGCGGCGCAGGCCGGTGCGTTCGTCCGGTTCGCCGTCGACCACGGCCTGCGGCTCGTCGAGGACCACATAGTCGTACTCCAGACCCTTGGCGAGCGAGGCCGGCACGAGGGTGAGGCGGGTCTGTGCCGTGGTCTCCTCGCCGGGACCGAGGTACGTCAGACCGGCCGCCGTCAGCGCCTCGGCCAGCACCGGGACACGGGCGTCGGCGGCGATGAGACCGATCGAGCCCTCGTTGCGCAGCGACTCCTCGCAGGCGCCGACGACCTGCTCGTCGGCGGTGGTCGGGCGCACCTCGAAGAAACCGGGGTTCTCGCGGACCGACGCCACCGGGGTGAGGCCCGGCGCGATGTGCGGCAGCAGCCGGGAGGCGTAGGTGATGACGTCGGTGGGGACGCGGAAACCGGCGGTCAGCTCCTCGATCACCGCCTCCCCCTTGCCGAGGTGGGCGAGCGCCTCGTCCCAACTCCGCGTCGCCCACGGGGTCGTGCCCTGCGCGAGATCCCCCAGCACCGTCGCCGAACCCGTCGTGCAGCGCCGCCCCACCGCCCGGTACTGCATCGGCGACAGGTCCTGCGCCTCGTCGAGCACCACGTGGCCGAGGGAGTGCGTGCGCTGGACGAGATCGGTGGCCTCGTCGATCAACACGGCGTCGGCGGGCGACCACGTGGCCGACTTCACCGACCGTACGGGCTTCGACCAGAGGATCTCCTTCTGCTCGTCCTCGTCGAGGAGACCCGCCGCGTGGACGGCGAGGAAGTCGGCGTCGGTGAGCAGCCGCAGCACCAGCTTGGCGGGGTCGACGGGCGGCCAGATCGCCTTGACCGCGGCCTTCACGGCGGCGTTGCGGGCGACGGCGTCCTGCACCCGGTCGTCCGGGGCCTCGCCGGAACGCTCCATCTGGACCAGCACGACGTGCGCGATCCGCTGCGGAAGGGCCTCGCGGGCGGCGCCGTACCGGATGTCGCGGTCCAGCAGCTCCCCGACGATCGTCTCCAGCTCGTACGACGGGACGCGCCAGCGCCGTGAGCCGCGCACGACCACGACGCCCTCGGTCGGGAGCGTCACATGCGAGCGGACGGCCCGGCGCAGCACCTCGGCCATCCGGGCGTCGCCCTTGATGATGGCGGCGGTCGCGTCGTCCGTGCCCCGCACCTCGACATGGGCGACGAGATCGTCGACCGTCGCCTGCTTGACCTCCAGCTCGCCCAGGGCGGGGAGCACCTGCTCGATGTAGTGGAGGAAGGACTTGTTCGGCCCGATGACCAGGGTGCCGGTGCGGGCGAGCCGCTCCCGGTGGGCGTAGAGGAGGTAGGCGACGCGGTGCAGACCGACGGCCGTCTTTCCGGTGCCGGGGCCGCCCTGCACACAGACGGAGCCCGCAAGACCCGACCGTACGATCTCGTCCTGCTCCGGCTGGATGGTCGCCACGATGTCGCGCATCGGGCCGACGCGCGGGCGCTCGATCTCCTGCTGGAGCAGCTTGCTGGTGGCCGCGGTCTCGGAGGGGTCGGACAGGTGCTCGTCCTCGTACGCGGTGAGGTCGCCGCCGGTGTACCCGAAGCGGCGGCGCAGGCCCACGTCCATCGGGTCCTTCTTCGAGGCCCGGTAGAACGGCTGCGACACCGGCGCGCGCCAGTCGATGACCATCGGGTCGCCCCCGGCGTCGTGCACATGCCGCCGTCCGATGTAGAAACGCTCGCCCTCCGCGCCCTCCGCCTTGTCGGCGCCGGGCGCGTGCAGATAGTCGAGGCGGCCGAAGAACAGCGGGGTGTGGCTGAGGTCGGCGAGGGCCTTGATGCGCTCGTCGATCTGGTGCTGGAGGACCGCCGCGTTCACCCAGTTCGCGGTGACGTCCTTGATGTCGAGGTTCTCGACGTCCTCGCGCATCGCGCGCAGTGCCGCGCGGGACGAGCCGAGGTGGGAGCGCTCGCGGGAGAGGGGGTCCTGGGCGGGTGGGGTGGACAACGTGATGCCTCCGGAAGACCTGCTGCGTGTGAGTGGGTACGGCGGTCGAGCCGTTGGATGCTGTCCGGTTTCCGGCCGGGCGGCGGCACTCCGTCGAGGGAGGCGGGCAAGAGCGGAGATTCTAGGTCAGGGGAGGAGGTCCGGGCCAACCCTTTTTCGCGGATCGCTCGCGGCACCGTTCGCGGCATCACTCCCGGCGTCATACGCGGCATCAGGGAGGCGACCCCCATATCCCTAGGGGTCGCCGTCCGTCGTGAGGCGTACACGCAGAGGCCTGGAGACGTACGAGGGGCCGCCGAGGTTCGGTCCATAGGCCGACGCCATATGGGGTCGCGGATTCCATCATGGATACATGAGCGCAGCAACCTTCACCCCAGGCCCTGTCCAGCCAGGTCCCGCCCACGGCGCGACCGCGTTCTCCTCCGGCCACCACCGCCACCGCCTCGGCGACGCCCTTCGTGCCGTCAAGGTCTTCGCGGGCGCGGCTTTCGGCGTGGTGCTTCTCGGTGAGTACGAGGAGGAGGCGGGCGTGCGCCGACGGTGAGCCGTTCGCCGGGGTGAACCGTCCCGGCACTAGGGTCACTCCGTGCTTCAGCGGAACGTGACCGATCGCTCACGCAACGAAGTCCTCCCGTTCTCCTCCATCCGTTCCTTCACTCGTTATTTCACCCCTCCGCCCTCTTTTCCCTTCGCCGTCTCCTTCTCCTTCCTTCTGCTCGCCGTATCCCTCGCCGCCCTCGCCGCGCTGTGCGTTCTCCAGCGCGCTCCTCTGGCCGACGCGCTCGTCTACCGGGCCGAGGGCGCGGCCGTCGTCCACGGCACGGATCTCTACGGGTTCACCGTCACCCGGTGGCGTCTGCCCGCCACGTACCCGCCCTTCGCGGCGCTTCTGTTCGTCCCGCTGGCCTGGCTCCCGCTGCCCGTCCTCAAGGTGGCCTTCGTCGCCGGGAACGTGGCTCTGCTGGCGGTCCTTGTCCGGCTCTCCCACCGGCTCGCGGGCCTGCCGGCGCGGCTGCCCGCCCTCTGTGCCGCCACCGCGCTCGCCCTGTGGCTCGAACCCGTCTTCCAGACCGTGCTTTTCGGCCAGATCAATCTCGCCGTCGTATGCCTGGTCCTCTGGGACCTGACACGGCCGCCGGGCGCCCTTGGCAAGGGCCTCGCCCTCGGTGTCGCGGCCGGGGTGAAACTGACCCCCGCCGTCTTCCTCGTGTACCTGTTGCTCACGGGCCGCCGCCGGGAAGCGGCGACCGCCCTGGCCGGTTTCGCCGGGACCGTCCTGCTGGGCGCGTTCGCCCTGCCCGCCGCGAGCGTCGACTTCTGGACCCGGCGGCTCTACGAGACCGGCCGCGTCGGCAAGGTGTGGATCGTCGACAACCAGTCGCTCCAGGGGCTGATCGCCCGGGTGCTCGGGGACCCGTCGCCGGGCCTGGCCTGGGCGCTGCCGGCCGCGGCCGTGGGATGCGCCGGCCTCTGGCTGGCCCGCGCGTGGACGACGTACGACCGCGGGGACGTCGAGGGCCGGAAGGACGTCGAGGGTCGGAGAGAGGCCCAGGGCCGGAGGGGCGTCGAGGGTCGGAGAGAGGTCCAGGGCCGGAGGGGCTTCGAGGGTCGGAGGGAGGTTCAGGGTCGGAGGGAGCGGTGGGGCATTCTCGTCACCGCCCTCACGACCCTGCTGATCTCCCCCGTCAGCTGGTCGCACCACTGGGTGTGGTGCGTCCCGCTGATCGCCGTGCTGTACGCCGAGCGCGGCCCGCGCCCGGCCGCCGTCGTCACCGCGGTCTTCGCGGCCCGCACCTTGTGGCTGATCCCGCACCAGGGCGACCTGGATCTCCGTCTCCCCTGGTGGCAGCAGCCGTTGGCCTCGCCGTACCCCCTGCTGGGGTTGTTACTGCTGGTTCAGCTGTCGGCCAGGAGCTCGTCGGCGTCGACGATCCGGTAGGCGTACCCCTGCTCCGCCAGGAACCGCTGCCGGTGGGCGGCGAAGTCCTGGTCGATGGTGTCGCGGGCGACGACGGAGTAGAAGTGCGCCTGGTGGCCGTCGGCCTTCGGGCGCAGCACACGGCCCAGCCGCTGGGCCTCCTCCTGGCGTGAGCCGAAGGTGCCCGAGACCTGGATGGCGACGGTCGCCTCCGGCAGGTCGATGGAGAAGTTGGCCACCTTCGACACGACGAGCACGCTGATCTCGCCCTGCCGGAAGGCGTCGAACAGCTTCTCGCGCTGGGTGTTGCTGGTCTCGCCCTTGATCACGGGCGCGTTCAAGTGCTCGCCCAGCTCGTCGAGTTGGTCGATGTACTGGCCGATCACGAGGATCTGCTGCCCCGCGAACTTCCGTACCAGCGCCTCGGTGACCTTCCGCTTGGTCGCGGTCGTCGCGCAGAAGCGGTACTTCTCCTCGGTCTCGGCGGTCGCGTACGCGAGCCGTTCGGAGTCGGTGAGGTTGACCCGGACCTCGACACAGTCGGCGGGCGCGATGTACCCCTGCGCCTCGATCTCCTTCCAGGGCGCGTCGAAGCGCTTGGGCCCGATGAGGGAGAAGACGTCCGACTCCCGCCCGTCCTCGCGCACGAGGGTGGCGGTGAGCCCCAGCCGACGCCGTGCCTGGAGATCGGCGGTGAACTTGAAGACGGGCGCGGGCAGCAGATGCACCTCGTCGTAGACGATGAGCCCCCAGTCACGGGAGTCGAAGAGCTCCAGGTGGGGATAGATCCCCTTCCGCTTGGTCGTCAGCACCTGGTAGGTGGCGATGGTGACCGGGCGGATCTCCTTCCTCGTACCGCTGTACTCGCCGATCTCGTCCTCGGTGAGCGAGGTCCGCTTCACCAGCTCGTGCTTCCACTGCCGGGCGGAGACGGTGTTGGTGACGAGGATGAGCGTGGTGGCCTTGGCCTGCGCCATGGAACCGGCCCCGACGAGCGTCTTGCCCGCCCCGCAGGGCAGTACGACGACCCCGGACCCGCCGTGCCAGAAGTTCTCCACGGCCTGCTTCTGGTAGGGCCGCAGCGCCCAGCCGTCCTCCGCCAGCTCGATCGGGTGCGCCTCCCCGTCGACGTATCCGGCGAGGTCCTCGGCCGGCCAGCCCAGCTTCAGCAGCGTCTGCTTGATCTGCCCGCGCTCGGAGGGGTGCACGGCGACGGTGTCGGGGTCGAGCCGGGCGCCGACGAGCGGGATGATCCGCTTCGAGCGCAGGATCTCCTCCAGGACGGGCCGGTCGGTGGTGGTCAGGACCAGCCCGTGGGCCGGGTGCTTGGAGAGCGTCAGCCGCCCGTAGCGGTCCATGGTCTCGGCGATGTCGACGAGCAGGGCGTGCGGCACGGGGTAGCGGCTGTACTCGACGAGCGCGTCGACGACCTGCTCGGCGTCGTGGCCCGCGGCGCGCGCGTTCCACAGCCCGAGCGGTGTCACCCGGTAGGTGTGGATGTGTTCGGGCGCCCGCTCCAGCTCCGCGAACGGCGCGATGGCCCGGCGGCAGGCGCCGGCCAGCTCGTGATCGACCTCCAGGAGCAGCGTCTTGTCGCTCTGGACGATGAGGGGTCCGTTCACAACCGTCCCTTTCTGCGTGCCGTCACCTCTGCGCGGGTGACCGGCCAAACCTCCAGTGTGCCCTACGAGCGGGTGATCACGGAGTGGTCGGGGGAGAGGCGGCCGGGGCCGCTCGCCGGGCGCCGGTCACGGCTGGTCGTCGGCCACGGCTGGGCGTCGGTCGTCGGTCACGGTGGGTCGGCGGTCGGCGGTCACGGTTGGTCGTCCGCCAGTTCCGCGACCCCCGTGACGCGGTGCAGCGGGTACGTGCGGACCTCGTCCGCCGTGTGGTCGTACGCCGTCACGAAACCGCCCTCCACCCGGATCGGGGCGATCACGCGCTGGCTGGCCGAGCCCTCGGCGTTGACGTACCCGATCCACACCGCCTCGCCGGTCATCACGGCGGCCTGCATGGTGGCGAGGGTCTCGGCGGAGCTGGTGCGCGGCAGCTCGCCGTTGCCCGGTGTCTGAGCCTGGGCGGACTTGCGCGGGGTCGTGGAGGCCAGGTCACCGGCGCGGATGGCGCGGAGCGCGGCACCCAGGAGGGTGGCGTCGGGCACCGGCGGACCGTCCGGGACGGGCGCGGGGGCGGAGCGCGGCGGGGTGCGGTGGGCGTGCGCACGGCTGATCAGGACGTCGCCCTCGGCGGACTCGGCGGCGGGCGCGAAGCCCATGGAGCGGAGGCCTTCGAGGAGGGCCGCCGGGTCGGCCTGCGCGGCGAGCACGGTGGGCGCGAGGCGCCGCAGCCGCAGCCCTTGGGACCGCTTGTCGGCGAGGATCTCGCTGAGCAGGGCGTCGTCGTCGCAACGGACGTACGCCGAGGCCGCGCCGATCCGCAGATGGCCGTGCTTGCGGGCCACGTCGTCGATCAGATACGCGAGCGGCTGCGGGACCGGCGTACGGGAGTGGGCCGAGAGGAACGCCTGCAGGTCGGAGGCCGACCGGCCCGCGTCCAGGGCCCGCCGCACCGACCCCGGGGTGAAGCGGTAGACCGTCGCCCCGCCCTTCGACTCGACGTCCGCGAGCACGCCGAGGGTGTCGGCCAGCGGGCGCTCCAGGGGGCCCGGGGCGACGGCGGTCAGGTCCGCCTGGAGGAGGACATGGTTCAGGGGCTCGGGGAGGAGCGGCGTGAGGAGCCGGGCGGCGTGGGCGGCGGCAGCGGCCTGTTCGGCGGCGGAGTGCGGGGGTGTGGACAAGGGGGTGCCGGGGAGGGGGGCCTCGACGGCGGGGCGGTGGTGCCGGTGGGCGGGGAGCTTGTCGCCCGGGCCGGGACCGGGACCGGGGCCGGAGTGCGTCTCGGTGTTCCGCGCGGCGGCCGGTGGGAACCCCAGCAGCGCCCGTCCCTGCGCCGACAGCGCGCCCCGGCCGGTGACGCCCAGCAGTTCCGCCTCGGACAGCGTCCACCGGGCGAGCCGGGTCCGCAGATCATCGCTGGTGGTGGCGGACTGCGGGTCGGACTGGGGGCTCGGCTGCGGGCTCCTCAGGGGGCGCTCCCACTGGAGGCGGGCGAGGACCGAGTCCGGGGTGGCGGAGGCGCCCTCGGGGAGGGCCGCGAGGAGGGCGAGGACACGGTGGCGGACCTCGGGGGCCGCCGACCGGTCCAGGCCGGGGCCGAGCGCCGACAACGTACGGTCCTTCGTGTCCCGCCCGCCGATCAGTCCCGCCGTACGGGTCGCGGTGAGCCACGCCGAGGTGAGAAGGGTCCAGCGCTCGGCGGCGGGCCGCTCCAGCCACTCGTCGTAGGCGGGGGTCGCCGCGTACCGCTCGTCGGCCTCCCCGTCCGAGGCCAGCAGCCCCGCCGCGTAGGCGAGCTCGACCCAGAACGCGGCGACGGGTTCCGCGACGTCGAGCGCCACCGCGGTCCGCTTCAGGTCGCGCACGCTGAGACCGCCCGCGCGCAGCACGGCCGGCCCGCCCTCGTGCCAGTCCTTGAGCAGTTCCTCGACGGTCGCCAGGGCCGTGTACGCCTGCCCCGCCGCCGCGCTGTCCACAGCCTGTGGACGGTGCGTCCGCGCCGCCTCGACGGCCGGTGCCACCGGTTGCGTCTCCCGGTGCGCGCGGCCCGCCCGCAGATGCAGGGCGACCTCCCGGGGCAGGACGACCGTGCCGGGTGCCGTCGGCAGCAGCAGCCCGCGGTCGATCAGCCAGCGCAGCCGGCGCGCCGGGTCGGCGGTCACCTGGCCGTAGGGCGGCCCCCAGACCAGCCGGGACAGTACGTCCACCGACTCGGCGGGGGCGGTGTCGAGGAGCGCCGACATCCGCGTCCGGTCGCTGAACAGCGCGGTGAGCGAGGTGACGGCGGACACCGAGTCATGAGTCGTCGGCAGCCCGGCGGTGGCCAGGATCTCCTGGATACGGCCTGGGGACATCCCCGCCGTGGCCTCGGTGACGGTCGGCCCCAGGCCCGTGGGGGAGGGGTGCTGCGGGGACGGCGCGAGCAGCTCGCGCGCGGTACGGACGAGCCGGAGGCGGTCGTCGGCGCCCCACACCAGGGCCTGCTCGCGCAGCGTCTCCAGGGCGTGGGGGAACGCCGCCGTGACCGCCGGGTCCTTGTCGTCGCCCGCCAGCAGTTCGAGCAGTTCGTCGTACGTCGCCGGGTCCGGGGCCACGGCCAGCGCTTCGGCGGTCTGCAGCGCGAAACGGTCCAGGCGCTCCAGGGCGCGTACGACCGAGGCGCGGGTGCCGGCGCGGGTGGCGAGCTGGGTGAGGTCGGTGGGGACGGGGGTGATGAGGTCCGGGCGGGTGCGGAGGAGGGTCGACAGGGAGGTGTCGTCCCGGGTGCGGAGGGCTTCCGCGAGGGAGCGCGGAGCGGTTCCCTGCGGGGCGGGGTCCGGGGTTCCGTCCGGCGTGCGGTGCGCCTCTGTGCTCATCCGCTCAACGGTAGTGGTTTCTCGCCCCCGCCGCCCCTACCCGTCCCATCCCATCCCTGGGTGCTCCGCCCCCAGACCCCCGTTCGGCCTGAACGGCCTCGTCCTCAAACGCCGGACGGGCTGAAGAACCGCGGGCCGGGGGTGGGTGGGGTGCGGCCTCCAGCCTCGTCCTCAAACGCCGGACGGGCTGAAGGATCGCGGGTGGGGGGTGGGTGGGGTGCGGACCCCGACCTTGCCCTCAAACGCCGGGCGGGCGGGGGTTTCGGGGCGTAGCCCCGTTCTGGGGGTGCGGGGAACTGCGCGATCAGCTCCCACCGGTCCGCGGTCAAAGAAACTGCGGCGGGCGGGGCATCCGGGGCGCAGCCCCGGCCTCAGGGGCGCGGGGAACTGCGCGATCAGCTCCCGCTCACCCGCACTCGACAACACACCCGGGGGCCGGGGCGCAGCCCCGGGGGCGGTGGGGGCGAGGAAACGGGGTCGTACGCGGTACCGTCGTGACCACGGGGTATCCAACGCGCCCGCCCCGGAGGGGACTTCGTGGGGATTGAAAGCGACCAGCTCGTATTCGACTATCTGAGCCGCGTCGGCGACCTGGCCCAGCAGGGCCAGCTGCCCTCGGCCACCCGCATGCGACTCGTGTCGGAACTGCGCAACGAAATCGACCGCCGCAGGGCGAAGTCCCCCATCGACAGCCCCGCCGCCGTCCGCCGCATCCTCTCCCGTCTCGGCTCCCCGGACGAGGTCGTCGCGACCGCCCGCCAGAGCGCCCCGGAGACCGGCACGGACACCTGGGCCGCCGTCCCCACCCAGCGCGCGGGCGAGCCGGAGGACCGCCCCAAGGGCCTGCGCCGAGTCGTCCCGAGGCCCCGCACGGCAGGACGGAAACCGCAACCCGGGTCCAGCGGGACCACCGCCGACGGCCTTTCACGGCCCCACCGCGCGAGCCCCCACGACTGGGGCGACACCTCCGGGCAACCGGACTGGTGGCGCACGGACAGCAGCCCGTTCGGGGCCATGGACGTGGACAGCGTGCCGGGCTTCGTCGGGGGCGTGGAGATCCCCGAACTGCTCAAGCCGCCGCCGAAGCACAAGGGCACCAAGGACGCGGCGGAGGATGAGACCGAGGCGGAGGAGGAGCGCGCGGACGAGGCCACGGAAGACCCCACCGAGGCCGAGAAAGCGAGCCGCAAGCCGCTGAGGCTGCTCAAGCGGCCCAAGCCGTCCGGGCAGTCCAAGCCGTCCAAGCCGTCCAAGGTCGCCAAGCCGTCCAAGGCCAAGAAAACCGTCCCCGCCGACGACGCCGAGCCCAAAGCCACCCCCCGTTCCCGTCTCCCCCGCCCCGGCAACTGGACCAACCCCCTCCTCCTGCTCGCCGCCGTCCTCCTGGTCATCGGCGCCGTCCTCGGCAACTGGTTCGCCCTGGGCCTCGGCTGGCTCATCGCCTGGGCCTCCCGCCGGCTGAGCCCCGCGGAGTCGAAGTGGGCCGTCCTCGGCGCGCCCGGCCTGGTCGTGACGGCCGGCGTCGTCTGGCTGTGGGGCCGTACGGACGGCCGCTGGGGCGATCCGATCGTCAAGGGCCACATGGACGAGGCGATGAAGGAAACCTGGCCCTGGGTGATCCGCGGCGCGGCGGTGGCCTCGGCGCTGTACCTGGTCTGGCGCTCACAGCGCCGCCGCTGATCGACAGCCGCTGATCGACAGCCGTTGGCCGACAGCCGTTGGCCGACAGCCGTTGGCCGACAGCCGTTGGCCGACAGCCGTTGGCCGACAGCCGTTGGCCGACAGCCGTTGGCCGACGGCCGCCGATCAGCACCCGCCCCCTGGGCACAGCTGATCGACACCGCCCCTGGGCACAATGGTTTATATGCCTACCGCATCGATGACCTCGCGCCCGCTGACCGTCGGCTTCGACCTCGACATGACCCTGATCGACTCCCGCCCCGGCATCCACGCCTGCTACCGGGCGCTGTCGGCGCACACGGGGACGTACATCGACTGCGACCTGGTCGTCACGCGGCTCGGCCCGCCGCTGGAGGACGAGCTGATCAACTGGTTCCCGGCGGACCGGGTGGCCGCGATCGCCGACCTCTACCGTGAGATGTACCCCACGTACGCGATCACCGGCACGCTCGCGATGCCCGGCGCCCGTGACGCGGTCGAGGCCGTGCGGGCGGCGGGCGGGCGCGCCGTGGTCGTCACCGCGAAGTGGGAGCCCAACGCCAAGCTGCACCTGGAGCACCTGGGCATCGACGCCCACGCGGTCGTGGGCAACCTGTGGGCCGAGCGGAAGGCCCAGGCGCTGCGCGAGCACGGCGCGAGCGTGTACGTCGGCGACCACACCGGCGACGTACGCGGCGCGCGCACCGCGGACGCGTACTCCGTCGCGGTGGCCACCGGCCCCTGCGACGCGGCGGAGCTGCGCGCGGCGGGCGCGGACGTCGTGCTGGCCGACCTGACGGAGTTCCCGGCGTGGCTGAGCGACTACCGTCGGGATGCCCGCAGCGATGCCCGCAGCGATGCCCGCAGCGATGCCCGCAGCGATGACCGCGGGGACTACCGCGAGGCCGAGCGGGCCTGAACCGTACGGGCCTGAACCGCGCGGGCCCGACGGCGTCCCGCCGCGACGGACCGGAACACCCCCGCTCCGGCGATCAGGAAGCCGACGCCCATGAGCATGCTCAGGCCGAACATGTACGTCGGAAAGGGCGTCGTATCGAGGAGCAGCGGGGCCACGGTGACGAGAGTGGCCACGGCTCCGATGAAGAACACAATGGCACCGGCACGGATCAGCCGGTCACCTGGTTCGGCGGAATTCGGTTGGGTCTTGTCACGCACCGGACCAGGGTAGTTCCCAGCGCGAAGGAACAATCCGGCGACGTCTTGTCACCGGCCCCCTGACCATTAGCGTCTCTAATCAGCTGAGCGGTCCTCTGCCAGACGTGGTGTCTGGTGGGGAATCTGCCCACTGTGGAGGGGTGGCGTGGGCGTGCAGGTGGAATCCTGCGCCCCGTGCTGCTCCTCGTGGCCTGTGGCGGCTGGTGGTGGGTGTGCTGGTTGTCGTCACGTCCTGGTGCCGGTGGGCTGCGCGGGGCAGCCTGGTCCGGTCCGTGTGAGCGTGTCCCTCCGGACGCTTGCCCGCCGGGCCCGAGGGGCTGGTGGGGGAGGGTGCCCTGCGTCGCCTGGGCGCGGGGCGTGTGGTGTGTCGCCGGGTGGGTCCGGTCTTGGACCGGTCCGTCCGACTGGTCTTCGGTGCGGCCGGTGCGATGACGGCCGTACTTTCGAGGGTGTCCACCACCGAGCGGATCGCCATGGTGGCGGTGGTGCGGTCGGTGACGGTCTTGGTCTGGTGGGTGAGGCCGCGTGCGGCGATGCGTTGCCACGCGCCCGTGTCGCGGTCGCCCTGCCGGCCGCAGCCGGGGCACAGCGCCCATTTCCAGCCGGGGACGGTGGGCCGGTCGGGGGCCTTGCGGTGCCGCAGCGGGGTGAGGCAGGGACGTGGCGGTGGTGGAGCGCAATGCCCGGCGCACGCTGGGCAAGCGGCCTTCGGGGCGACTTGCGCACCTGGTGGGTGAGCTGGCCGAGACCGCGGCGGGCACCCGCCGCCTGCTGGAGCAGACCGCTTTGCGGCTGGCGGGCATCCGCACCATCCCTGACCGGCTGGTCTCGTTGGCAGACCCCGACGCCCGGCCGATTCGCAAGGGCAAGCCCCAGCACCCCACCCAGTTTGGCTACACCGCGCTCGTGGCCGAGGACGAACGCGGCTTCATCGTCGACCACCAGGTCCAGCGCGGGAACCCGGCCGATGCGCCGCAACTGGTTCCTTCGGTGGAGCGCGCCGTGTCCCTGACCGGCCGCCCGCCCGGCACGGTCGTCGCCGACCGCGGCTTCGGCACCGCGGCCAACGATCTCGCCTTGGCTGAACTCGGTGTCCAGCGGATCGGCCTGCAACGCACCGGAAAACCTGGAAAGACACGGCGTGAGTACGAGCAGAGCCGCCCATTCCGGCGGATGGGCAACTGGAGAGTCGGCGTCGAGGCCCGCATCAGTCACCTCAAGCGCAGCTTCGGCTTCCGTCGCACCCGCCTGCGTCGCCTGGCCGGCGCCCAGACCTGGGCCGGACTGGGGATCTTCGCCTACAACCTCCACCGAATGACCGTTCTCACCCGGTGAGGCACGGACCATCGACAAGCTGACAACACCGCCACCCCACAGCAGGGCCATCACCGCCCGAACCTTTTTCAGGGGCAAGTAGCTAGGCCGAGCCTGGGGCAGCCCACTTTCAGTCGCCGTGCTCGACATCGCCCGCCTTTACGTACAAGATCCAAGATGGCAGGACCCGTAACCTGTCCGTGGGTGCCACCTCGCAGGCCCTCCAGGCGTACGTGGGCTGACAGTCCCTCAGGGCACTCGGAGCCCTTGCCTTCACTGGCAGGGGCTCTCTCTGTTTTCTCAGGTGAGCCACGGGGAAAGCCCCGGTAGGCTGGTCCGGATCGGTGGCTTTGGGTAGGGGAAGTGGGTGTGTGCTTTGCCGACAGGCAAGGTCAAATGGTTCAACAGCGAGAAGGGCTTCGGCTTTCTCTCCCGCGACGACGGCGGCGACGTCTTCGTCCATTCCTCGGTCCTGCCCGCCGGAGTAGAGGTTCTCAAGCCCGGTCAGCGCGTGGAGTTCGGTGTCGTCGCCGGTCAACGCGGCGACCAGGCCCTTTCGGTGACCATCCTGGACCCGACTCCCTCCGTCGCCGCCGCCCAGCGTCGCAAGCCGGACGAACTGGCCTCCATCGTCCAGGACCTGACGACGGTTCTGGAGAACATCACGCCGATGCTGGAGAAGGGCCGCTACCCCGACAAGGCCTCCGGCAAGAAGATCGCGGGCCTGCTGCGCGCGGTCGCCGACCAACTCGACGTGTAGCCCGCGTCCCCGACCCCCGCCACGGCCGGCATCTCCACCACCGCTACGGGAACTTCAGCGCATCCGGGCCGAGGGGCGGCACCAGCCCCTCGGCCGCCGCGCGGGTGAGCAGGCCCCGGATCGCCGCGTATCCCTCGTCGCCGAGGTCGGCCGTGAACTCGTTGACGTACAGGCCGATGTGCTGGTCGGCGACGGCGGGGTCCATTTCCTGGGCGTGTTCGAGGACGTAGGGGCGAGAGGTCTCCGGGTCGTCCCAGGCGGCGCGGACCGAGGCGCGCGTCGCCTCGGCGAGGTCCGTCAGACGCTGAGCGCCCAGCGAGCGCTTGGCGATGATCGCGCCGAGCGGGATGGGCAGTCCGGTGGTCCGCTCCCAGTGCTCGCCCATGTCGGCGAGCTTGTGCAGCCCGTAGTTCTGGTAGGTGAAACGGGCCTCGTGGATGACGAGTCCGGCGTCCACCTTCCCGTCCCGCACGGCCGGCATGATCTCGTGGAACGGCATCACCACGATCTCGCCGACCCCGCCCGCGAGGGTGTCCGCGGCCCAGAGCCGGAAGAGCAGATACGCCGTCGAGCGCTCGCTCGGCACGGCCACGGTACGGCCGGTCAGATCGGCGTCCGGCTCCCGGGTGAGCACCAGGGGCCCGCAGCCCCGCCCCAGCGCGCCGCCGCACGGCAGCAGTGCGTACTCGCCGAGAACGTACGGCAGCACGGCGTACGACACCTTCAGCACGTCGAACTCGCCGCGCTCGGCCATGCCGTTGGTGATGTCGATGTCCGCGAAGGTCACGTCGAGCGCGGGCGCGCCCGGGACGCGGTCGTGGGCCCAGGCGTCGAAGACGAAGGTGTCGTTCGGACAGGGCGAGTAGGCGATCTGAAGCTTCTGCGTCTGCGTCTGCGTCTGCGTCTGCTCAGGATTCGTCTTGCTCGTCTGGTTCATCTTGCTCGTCTGGTTCATCTGGTTCATCTGGTTCATACGGGTTTCCAACTCTCCAGGACGGGCGCGAGCTTCCCGAACGCCTCGGTGAGGGCCGCGAGGGCGTCGCCGATGCGCCAGGCGGCGCGGTCGCGCGGGCCCACGGGGTTGGAGATCGCACGCAGCTCCAGTGCGGGCACACCGTGCGCGGCGGCCGCCTCGGCCACGCCGAAGCCCTCCATGGCCTCGGCGAGGGCACGGGGGTGCCGGGCCCGCAGCTCGGTGGCACGCTCGGCGCTGCCGGTCACGGTCGACACGGTCAGTACGGTCCCGGCGCGACCACCCGTGGCCGCCACGGCCTCTCGTACGAGTGTTTCCGGTGGACGGTGGCTGACGGTCCCGAACCCGAGCCCGGTGACGGGTACGAACCCGTCCGCGGTCTCGGCGCCCAGATCCGCCACGACGATCTCGTCGGCGACGACGAGGGAGCCCACGGGGGCCTCCGGCTGAAAACCGCCCCCGATGCCCACGGAGAGGACGAGGTCGTAGGCCGCGCCGTCCAGGGCCCCCGCGGTGAGCGCCCCGGCGACGGAGGCGGCGGCCGAAGCGGGCCCCACCCCGGCGGCCAGCAGATCCAGGGTCCCCCGGGCCGGGGAGAGCCGTTCCAGGGTCACGCCGGGAAGCCGCACGGACTCGGCGGCCGCGGCGAACGCCTCGGCCACCGCGTCCCGTTCAGCCGGAACCGCGGTGGCCACCAGCACCCTCGGCCCAGCGGCGGAGATCAAGCGATCAGGCGTCCTTCTTGAGCTTGAAGGACCACAGCCCGGTCACCGGGGTGTCGCCCTCCCTGATGGAGACGAGCGTGGAGTTGCCGCTGGCGCCGTACTGCGCGTTGAAGAACACGCTCCCCGGAATCGTCCGGTAGGTCTTCTTGCTGGACTCGGTCAGCGGCTGACCGTTCATCAGGATCGTCCAGCCCTTGTCCGCGATCTTCGGGTCCACGCCGAACCGTACGGTGTCGTCGGGGTCGACCTTGATGGACTTGATGCCCGAGTCCTTGAGGCACTTGGCCAGGTCCGCGGTCTTCACCTCCTTGCCGTCGTTGTAGCAGTCGGTCTCGGAGCTCACGGACTTGTCGCCGACCGTGATGGTGGCCAGCGGCGTCGGCTTGTCACAGGCTGACAGGACGAGAAGTCCGGCGGAAACGGCGCCGAGAGCGGCAACGGCGCGGCGGCGATGTCCATGGGCGGCTCTGCCGCGGGGCAGGGAGGTCATGGCCGAAGGCTATCGGGCACGCCCACCCCTCTCCCCACGTGGGGTACGGCGTGCCGCGGTCAGGCCACGCGCGGGCGCGCCGGGCCCCCGTGCCGCGCGGCGCTCAGCAGTCCCCGCGCGGTGGTGAGCCAGCCGACGGCGACGATCGCGGCGGCCACGGAGAGCCCGAGCGTCCCGTTGAGGGGCAGGGCGATGCCGATCGCGCCGCCCACCACCCAGGCCACCTGCAGCACCGTCTCGGAGCGCGCGAACGCCGACGTACGCACGGACTCCGGCACGTCCCGCTGGATCAGCGCGTCCAGGGACAGTTTGGAGAGGGCCTGGGAGAACCCGGCCATCGCCGCCAGACAGGCCACGAGGAAGGCCCCGAAGAAGAGGGCGGCGGTGATCGCGGCCCCCAGCACACACGCGACGACCGTCACGATGATGATCTCCGGAGCACGTGATTTCAGCCAGGCCCCGACCGCCGTGCCGAGCGCGTTGCCCGCGCCCGCCGAGACGCCCACGATCCCGAGCGAGACGGCCGCGCTCGTGCCGGTGAGCGGGTGCTCGCGCAGCAGGAAGGCGAGGAAGAAGGTCAGGAAGCCGGAGAGGCCGCGCAGGGCGGCGTTGGCGCCGAGGGCGTGGGTGACGGCCGTGCCGACGGTACGCAGCCCGGGCCGCCGCTCCGGCTTCGTCTTCGGCGGGTCCGTCACGCCTTTCCGGTTCTTCAGGCCCTTCAGATGCGGCCCGTGCAGATGCTCCTCGTCGGCGGCGAGCAGCGCCCTGTCCTCGCCCTTGGCCGAGTCGACCTTGGGGGGCAGGGTGAACGACAGGAACGCACCCGCGATGAAGATCACGAAGGCGCCGTAGAGCGGGTAGCGCGGGCCGAGGGCCTGCAGGCCCGCCCCGATCGGCGCGGCGACGCCGGTGGCGAGGAGTCCGCCGAGGGTGACCCGCGAATTGGCCTTCACGAGCGAGAACCGGGGTGGCAGCAGCCGTGGCACGACCGCGCTTCTCACCACCCCGTACGCCTTGGACGCGACGAGCACCCCCAGCGCGGCGGGGTACAGCTCGATGCCGCCGGTCACGACCGCGCTCGACAGCAGCAGCGCGAGCCCCGCGCGGGCGAGCATCGAGGCCGCCATCGCGGCCCGGCGGCCGTGCGGGAGGCGGTCCAGGAGCGGACCGATCACCGGGGCGAGGAGGGTGAAGGGCGCCATGGTGATGGCGAGATAGAGGGCGACGCGACCTCGGGCCTCGTCGGTCGGGACGGAGAAGAAGACGGTGGAGGCGAGCGCGATGGTGATCATGACATCGCCGGCGCCGTTCACGGCGTGCAGCTCGATTAGCTTGCCGAGCCCCGACTCACCCGCCCCATGGGCGTGCGTCGCCTTGCGGATTCCGCGTGCCGTTCCGGTCACCGGGAAGTGCAGGGCACGGCCGACCGCGCGGACGGAACCGCTCATCCGGCTCGATCCGCCACTTCGGATGCTCCCCTTGGCGCCACCGATTCCGGCGGCTCCTTGGGACGACCTTGCGGCTGCCACTCCGCCATAGTGCCCCGAGAAGTGCCTACGTAGTGCGGTTACCGCGCGTATACCGCGTGTACTGCGGCCGAGCGGGGGCGGGTGGGGGGCGCGCGAGCCGAGCGGGGAACGAACGGGGAGCGAACGGGAACTGAGCCGGGATTGAGCCGGGATTGAGCCGGGACCGAGCCGGGATTGAGTCGGCATCGAGACGGGTGGGAGCGGCGGCGGGGAGTGTTTTCCGGCCGACCGGGACAGTTGTACGGGGTTCTTTTCGATCCGTACGACAGGGCTCCAGGGTGGGAAAACACCGTCGCGGAGCCTCTCGGAAACCCGGCGCAGCGTGCGGAAGCGCCCCGCCGGTGTGGGCCCAGGGCTCAGGAGAAGGTAGCGTGCGTAGCGCGCCTGCGGCGGTTGTTCTCGGCCGCGCGCCTCTCGGTCATCCCGCAGAATGGATGACGTAGGTGCGCCCGAGCGCGATTGGGCGTGGACGTCGACGCGGCCCACCGGTCCGCTCCGTCCGCACCCCCCGCCGAGGAATGGCGCACCCGTGAGACGGCGTAGGAGAGAAGCGATACCTGTGAGCGCAGCGACAACGCGAAGCCGCACCCCCGACCGCCTGTGCGCCGAGGCCGTCGACCTCGCCCGCGCCGCCGCCGAGGAGGCCGCCGCCCCCGGCGTCGTCGGTGCGCACGTGGAAGTGGTCTCCGAGGGGGATCGCGTTGTCACGCACTTCTTCGAGTGCAAGGAATTCGGGTACCGGGGCTGGCGCTGGGCGGTGACGGTCGCCCGCGCCTCCCGCGCGAAGGTCGTCACCCTCGACGAGACGGTGCTGCTGCCCGGGCCCGACGCGCTGCTCGCGCCCGAGTGGGTGCCGTGGAGCGAGCGGCTGCGGCCCGGGGACATGGGTCCGGGCGACCTGCTGCCCACGGACGCCGAGGATCTGCGCCTTGAGCCCGGTTTCTCCGGCGAGGACGAGCCCGCGCCGAACTCCGCGGTCTCCCAGGACATGGCGGAACTGGTCGAGGCGGAGGACGCCGAGGTTACGGCGGGTAGCCCCGCGCATCTGCCGGTCGCCCCGCGCCGTGGCTCGATCGCGGCCGTCGCGGAGGAGCTCGGGCTGCGCCGTGCCCGTGTGCTGTCCCGCTACGGGCTGCACATCGCGGCCGATCGCTGGGAGGAGTCGTACGGGCCCAAGACGGCGATGGCGCAGGCCGCGCCCGCGTCCTGTGTCAGCTGCGGCTTCCTGAACCCCATCGGGGGTTCGCTCGGACAGGCGTTCGGTGTCTGTGCGAACGAGTTCTCCCCGGCGGACGGTCGGGTCGTCTCCCTTTCGTACGGCTGTGGCGGCCACTCCGAGGCCGCGGTCATGCCCAAACCTCTTCGCCCGGCGCCGCCGGTCATCGACGAAACCCGCGTCGACCCCTTCCCCCTCCGCCCTTCCCCCGACTCCGGTTCGGTCTCCGTCACCCCCGACGAATCCTCGGCCGAACTGGGCCACTCGTAGCCGTTTTCCTCGCCCCCGCCGCCCCTACCCGTCCCATCCCCTCCCTGGGAGCTCCGCCCCCAGCCCCCCGACCGGCCTGAACGGCCTCGTCCTCAAACGCCGGACGGGCTGAAGAACCGCGGCCCGGGGTGGGCGGGGTTTTCGGGGCGTAGCCCCGCCTTGAGGGGCGCGGGGAACTGCGCGATCAGCCCCCGCCGGCCTGCGGTCAAACGATCTGGGGTGGGCGGGTTTTTTCGGGGCGTAGCCCCGCCTTGAGGGGCGCGGGGAACTGCGCGGCCAGCCCCCACTGGCCTGCGGTCAAACGATTCCGGGGTGGGCGGGTTTTTTCGGGGCGTAGCCCCGCTTTCAGGGGCGCGGGGAACTGCGCGGCCAGCCCCCACCGGCCTGCGGTCAAACGATCCGGGGTGGGCGGGGATTACGGGGCGTAGCCCCGCCTTGAGGGGCGCGGGGAACTGCGCGAGCGGCCCCCACTGGCCCGCGGCCAAAGGATCCCGGGCGGGCGGGTTTTTTCGGGGCGTAGCCCCGCCTTGAGGGGCGCGGGGAACTGCGCGACCGGCCCCCGCCGGCCTGCGGTCAAACGATCTGGGGTGGGCGGGTTTTTTCGGGGCGTAGCCCCGCTTTCAGGGGCGCGGGGAACTGCGCGATCAGCCCCCGCCGGCCCGCGGGCGGACAATCCCGGGTGGGCGGGGCGGGGCGTGGTCCCGGGGCTGGGCGCGGTCAAAGAAGGACCATGGGACGGGCGACCGGGCCGGAGGCCACCCGGCGCGCGGTACCTTCATGCCGCGGCCGAGCCCAGCGCTCGCGATCGCGCGAAGCGAGAGGGAGAGTGAACCGTGAGCAAGTTCGTGCGGCCGGCACCCGAGGGCGCGGACCCGTTCGGCACGGCGCGCCTGCGCCGCGGCGTACTGGACGCCTGGGCCACCAGCCCGGCCCGGTTCCGCGAGGACGCCAACGCCGAGGAGGACCTCGTCCTCGGCGGCTACCGTGACCGGCTCGTCGTCGAGCTCGCCCAGAACGCCGCCGACGCCGCCGCCCGCGCCGGCGTCCCCGGCCGCCTCCGCCTCACCCTGCGCGACGGAGTCCTCGTCGCGGCCAACACCGGCGCCCCCCTCGACGCGACGGGCGTCGAATCGCTCTCCACGCTCCGCGCCTCCGCGAAGCGCGACGCGCACGACACCGCCGTCGGCCGCTTCGGCGTCGGCTTCGCGGCCGTCCTCGCCGTGACCGACGAGCCCGCCGTCGTCGGCCGGCACGGCGGCGTGCGCTGGTCCCTCGCCGAGGCCCGTGAGCTGGCGTCCGACACCGCCCGCCACAGCCCGGGCCTGGGCGACGAGATCCGCCGCCGCGACGGCCATGTGCCGCTGCTCCGGCTGCCGTTCGCGGCCGAGGGCACGGCCCCGGACCCGTACGACACCGTGGTGATCCTGCCGCTGCGGGACACCGCCGCCGAGGATCTCGCCGAGCGCCTTCTGCGGAACATCGACGACGCCCTGCTGCTCGCCCTCCCGGGCCTGGAGGAGGTGGTCGTCGAGGTCGGGGACGGCGACGGGGACGTACGCACGCTGCGGCGCCGCACCGACGAGCACGGCGTCACCGTCGAGGACTCCCGCAACGGCACCACCCCCTACCGCACCGTCTCCCACCACGGCCCCCTCGACCCCGCCCTGCTCGCCGACCGCCCGGTCGAGGAGCGGCTGCGCCCGCACTGGTCGGTCACCTGGGCCGTCCCGGTGGACGTCGAGGGCGTGCCCGCCCACCCCCGTACCAGCCCCGTCGTGCACGCGCCCACGCCCAGCGACGAACCCCTCGGCGTGCCGGCCCTCCTCATCGCCTCCCTCCCGCTCGACACGACCCGGCGGCACGCCGCGCCCGGCCCCCTCACCGACTTCCTCGTGGAGCGGGCGGCGGACGCGTACGCCGAGCTGCTCGCCGCCTGGCGCCCGGTGGGCACCGGGATCATCGACCTCGTGCCCGGCCCGCTCGGCAAGGGCGAGCTGGACGGCGCCCTGCGCCAGGCGATCCTGGAGCGGCTGCCGCGCACCGCGTTCCTGCCGCCCGCGGCCCCGCGGGACAAGGGCCAGGACCAGGACCAGGACACCCCCGCCGACTGGCGCGAACCCGATGACGAGACCGGGACCGGGACCGGAATCGGGGCAGGGGCAGACATCGGTGTCGGCATCACGGACAACCCGGCCGCCCTGCGTCCCCGCGACGCCGAGGTCGTCGAGGGCGCCGGCGCCGAGACCGTCCGCGTGCTCGCCGAGGTGCTGCCCAGCCTGCTGCCCGCCGGGCTCGAACGCCGGGTGGAACTGCGGACGTTGGGCGTCGCCCGCGTCCCGCTCACCGAGGCCGTGGACCGGCTGGCCGGGCTGGAGAAGGACCCCGACTGGTGGTGGCGGCTGTACGACAGCCTGGGCGGCGTCGACCCGGACCGGCTCTCCGGACTCCCCGTGCCGCTCGCCGACGGCCGTACGACCATCGGCCCCCGCCAGGTTCTGCTGCCCGACCCCGATCCCGACGGCGCGCAGAACGCCGCCCCCGACACCCTGGCCCGGCTCGGCCTCAAGGTCGCCCATCCGGACGCCGCCCACCCCCTCCTGGAGAAGCTGGGCGCCCTCCCGGCCACCCCCCGGGCGGTCCTGACCACCCCGCAGGTGCGGGCCGCCGTCGCCGCCTCGCTCGACGACGAGGGAGGCGGCTGGGACCAGGAGGCCCCGGACGCCGAGGAGCTCGCGGACCTGGTCCTCGCCCTCGTCCGCGACGCCGGTCTGGAACCCGGCGACGAACCCTGGCTCGGCGCCCTCGCCCTCCCCGACGAGGAGGGGGAGCCGTCGCCCGCGGGCGAACTCGTGCTGCCCGGCAGTCCCTTCGCCCAGGTCATGCGCGAGGACGAACTCGCCTTCATCGACGCCGAGTTGGCCGAGCGCTGGGGCGAACAGCCGCTGGCCGCCTGCGGGGTGCTGGCCAACTTCACCCTCGTACGCGCCACCGACGTCGTCCTCGACCCGGACGAACTGGAGCCCCGCGACTCCGACTTCGCCGAACCCGACGACGCGGGCCTGCTGGACGCCGTCGACGTGTGGTGCGAGGACGTGCTGGACCGGCTGCCCGACGTGCCGGTGCCGCCGGTCGCGACGGAGATCGTCGCGGTACGGGACCTGGACCTGGTCGACGACGACCGCTGGCCGCAGGCGCTCAGACTGCTGTCCCGGCCGCCGCTGCGGGACGCGCTGACCCAGCCGGTGCGCGTCCTCCTGCCGGACGGCACGCACGAGATCGTCCGGCCGTACTCGGCGTGGTGGCTGCGTGGTCATCCCGTCCTCGACGGCCGCCGCCCGGCCGGTCTGCGGGCGGCGGGCGGCGATCCCCTTCTGCACGGCCTGTACGACGCCGCCGACGCCACCGGCTTCGACGACGAGCAGGTGCTGCGGGCCCTGGGAGTACGCACGTCCGTGGCCGCCCTCCTGGACGAGCCCGGCGGCGCCGCCGAACTCCTCGACCGGCTCGCCGACCCCGACCGCGAGGTCTCCGGTACCCAACTGCACGCCCTCTACGGCGCCCTGGCCGACCTCGAACCCGAGCAGGTGACCCTGCCCGACGAGCTGCGGGCCGTGGTGGACGGCGAGGTGAGGGTCGTGGACGCCGCCGAGGCGGTGGTCGTCGACTCGCCCGACCTGCTGCCCTTCACCGACGGGATGCCCCTGCTCCCCGTACGGCCGTCCCGCGCCGCCGACCTCGCCGAACTGTTCCAGGTGCGGCGGCTCAGCGAGTCGGTGACCGGCGAGGTGACCTCGGAGGGCACCGAGCACGACGTACCGGAGTCGGTACGGGTCCTGCTGGGCCCCTCGACCCCCACCTCGTACGTCGAGCACGAGGAACTCGTCGTCGACGGCACCGAACTGGACTGGCGCCGGACGCGGGACGGGGTGCTGCACGCCGCCACGGTGGAGGGCGTCGCGGCCGGCCTCGCCTGGGCGGCCGGTCAGTGGCCCCGCCGCTTCGAGGTGGCCGCGCTGCTGGAGGACCCGTCCCGGACCGAGGAGTTGGCGCGCGACCGCTGGTTCGACTGAGGCCGGGGCCGTGCCCCGGGGTCGCGCACGGTGAAGGTGTGCGACCCCTTGGGCGGGGCTGTGGTGTGATCTTGGCCATAGGTGCAAAAAGGGTTCCTCACCCGTACAACCATTCGCTTCTGTCGCGGATCTGAGCACGCGAGTCAACAGACTTCACGATCATTCGGGCCCCGTACGTGACCGCGAGCCGCGGAACGAGGAGCGTCGGGACCCCTTCTCAATCTGGGGAACACATGCGCATGCGTGCCACCCTCGGCGTTGTCACCGGCGCCCTGGCCCTCTCCGCTCTCGCCGTGCCTGCCGCGCAGGCCGACGTGGTCCGCGGGGACACCACGATCTCGAACGTCGTGGTGAACGGTGGCAAGTCGGTCGTCGTCGGCGCGACCGCGAAGAAGACCATCACCGTCAGCTTCACCGTCAAGGACGCCTCGGGCGTCAACTGGGCGCAGGCGATCCTGTACCACGGCGCGAACATCGACGCGTCCGACAGCGGTGCCGTCGCCAACAGCAGCGACGGCCGTGCCACCTGCACCAAGGTCAACGCCACGACGTCGACCTGCAAGTCGACCTTCGACATGAAGCCGGCCTACAACCTGGTCAACTCGGTGGCCGGCGGCTGGAAGGTCTGGGCGATCGCCACGGGCAAGGACGCCGACTACGTCCGCAAGGACAACGCCAAGGGCTTCCAGGTGCAGCGGCTGTCGAAGCTGACGGTCAACGCCACTCCGGAGCCGGTGAAGAAGGGCAAGACCATCACGGTGACGGGCGCCCTGACCCGTGCCAACTGGGATGCCGGCAAGTACTCCGGTTATGGCGCTCAGTCGGTGAAGCTGCAGTTCAAGAAGAAGGGCGCGACCACCTACAGCACGGTCAAGACGATCAGGACGTCCGCCAGTGGTGCGCTGAAGACGACGGTCAAGGCGTCCGTGGACGGTACCTACCGCTACTCCTACGCGGGCAGCCCGACCACCCCGGCCGTCAACGCCGTCGGTGACGCCATCGACGTGAGGTGAGCAGCGGTACCGGCAAGCAGTAGCGGTACCGGCAGCACCAAGCAGTATCGACAGCAGCACCAGCAGCACCAGCAGCACCAGCAGTCCATGCAATTCCCGTGCCCCAGCCAAGGGCACGGGTTCCGCATATGTGGCACGTCATCCCATGGGGGGAATCCATGCGCAAGCGCACCACCACCGTCGCCCTGCTCGCGTCCTTCGCCGCGGCCGGAGCCGTCCTGGCTCCCGCGGCCTTCGCGGACGGCAGCCAGGGCGACACGAAGATCACCAAGGTCGTCGTGAACGGCGGCAAGAACGTGGTCATCGGCGCGACGACCGTCACCAAGTTCACGGTCGCCGTCACCGCGACCGACAACAAGGGCATCGACGGCGCCGACCTCACCCTGTACGGCCCGAACTACGGCATGCTCACCACGGCCTCGGTGAAGTGCGTCGCCGCCAACGCCACGACCTCCACCTGCTCCAGCACCTTCACCGTCGACCCGCGGGTGTACGACGTCGCCAACGACGAGGCGGGCACCTGGTACGTCGACGCGTGGGTGGACGCCAAGGGCGACGACTCCGACTTCATCTGGAAGGAGAAGGCGGGCAGCTTCAAGGTGCAGCGGCTGTCGAAGCTGACGGTCAACGCCACTCCGGAGCCGGTGAAGAAGGGCAAGACCATCACGGTGACGGGCGCCCTGACCCGTGCCAACTGGGATGCCGGCAAGTACTCCGGTTATGGCGCTCAGTCGGTGAAGCTGCAGTTCAAGAAGAAGGGCGCGACCACCTACAGCACGGTCAAGACGATCAGGACGACCGCCAGTGGTGCGCTGAAGACGACGGTCAAGGCGTCCGTGGACGGCACCTACCGCTACTCCTACGCGGGCAGCCCGACCACCCCGGCCGTCAACGCCGTGGGTGACGCCATCGACGTGCGCTGACACACGTCGACCTGCGCTGACGGGTCCCGCGCGCCGGCGTGCGCGGGACCCGTCGACGGATTCACGCGGGAACGCGGCGGTCGACCCACCTCCACAGGAACTCCAGGGCGACCGCCGCCACCACCGAGATGCCCACCGCGATCCACGGCATCTCCACGCCCACCAGCTTCAGGGCGAAGAAGTGCTGGAGCCACGGCACGACCAGCACCACCAGGAACGCCAGGCCCATCGAGGCGACCAGAGCGACACGCCACCAGGTGTACGGCCGGGCGACGATCGCCAGCACCCACATCGAGATCAGGAACAGCGTCAGCGTCGCGGCGCTCGTCTCCGCGTCCAACTGGCCGGGCCCGGAGTAGTGGTGACGGGCCACCAGATAGGTGACGAAGGTGGCGACGCCCGCGACGACGCCCCCGGGGATCGAGTACCACATGACCCGCCGTACGAAATGCGGTCTCGCCCGCTCCGTGTTGGGGGCGAGCGCGAGGAAGAACGCGGGGACACCGATGGTCAGGGTGGACAGCAGGGTGAGGTGCCGGGGCAGGAAGGGGTACTCGACCCGCCAGCACACCACCAGCACCGCCAGCAGCACCGAATAGACCGTCTTCACCAGGAACAGCGTCGCGACCCGGGTGATGTTGCCGATGACCCGACGGCCCTCCGCGACCACCGAGGGCAGCGTCGAGAAGCTGTTGTTGAGCAGGACGATCTGGGCCACCGCCCGGGTCGCCTCGGAGCCCGAACCCATGGACACGCCGATGTCGGCGTCCTTCAGCGCCAGCACGTCGTTCACACCGTCGCCCGTCATCGCCACCGTGTGGCCGCGCGACTGCAGCGCGCCGACCATGTCCCGCTTCTGCTGTGGGGTGACCCGCCCGAACACCGTGCCCTTGTCCAGCGACTTCGCCATCTCCTCCTTCTCGTCGGGGAGGTGGCGCGCGTCCACGACCGCGCCGCTCAGGCCCAGCTTTCCGGCCACCGCGCCGACCGAGACCGCGTTGTCGCCGGAGATGACCTTCGCCTTGACGTCCTGCTCGGCGAAGTAGCGCAGGGTGTCCGCCGCGTCCGGGCGCAGCCGCTGCTCCAGGACCACCAGGGCGGTGGGGCGGGCGCCCTTCTTCACCTCGGCGTCGTCGAGATCCTTGGTGGCCTTGGCGAGCAGCAGCACCCGCAGCCCGTCCTCGTTCAGCCGCTCGGTCTCGGCGAGCGCCGGGTCCCCGGCGGGCAGCAGTACGTCGGGGGCGCCCAGCAGCCATGTACTGGACTCGCCGTTGCCCTCGCTGAAGGAGGCCCCGCTGTACTTGCGGGCGGAGGAGAACGGGAGCGACTCGACGCAGCGCCACTCCTCGCTGTCCGGGTAGGCGCCGATGATCGCCTGGAGGGAGGCGTTCGGCCGCGGGTCCGACTCGCCGAGCGCCCCGAGGACCTTTCGTACGTACGACTCGTCGGCGCCCTGGAGCGGGCGCAGCTCGGTGACGTCCATGCCGCCCTCGGTGAGGGTGCCCGTCTTGTCGAGGCAGACGGTGTCGATGCGGGCGAGGCCCTCGATGGCGGGAAGTTCCTGCACGAGGCACTGTTTCCGGCCAAGTCGGATGACGCCGATCGCGAAGGCCACGGAGGTGAGGAGGACCAGGCCCTCGGGGACCATCGGCACGATCCCGCCGACCGTCCGCGCGATGGAGTCCTTGAAACCGTGCTCCTTGACCACGAGCTGGCTGATGACCAGGCCGATCGCGGTCGGAACCATCATCCACGTCACGTACTTGAGGATCGTGGAGATACCGGTGCGCAGCTCGGAGTGGACCAGCGTGAACCGGGACGCCTCCTCGGCGAGCTGCGCCGCGTACGCCTCCCGCCCCACCTTCGTCGCCGTGAACGCGCCGCCGCCCGCGACCACGAAGCTGCCCGACATCACCTCGTCGCCCGGGTGCTTGACCACCGGGTCGGCCTCACCGGTGAGCAGCGACTCGTCGATCTCCAGCCCGTCGGCCTCCACGCACGTGCCATCGACGACGATCTTGTCCCCGGGCCCGATCTCCATCAGGTCCCCGAGCACGATCTGCGAGGTACTGACCTCACCGGCGGTGCCGTCCCTGCGTACCGTCGGTTTCGCCTCGCCGATGACCGCGAGCGAGTCCAGGGTCTTCTTGGCCCGCCACTCCTGGATGATGCCGATCCCGGTGTTGGCGATGATCACGTACCCGAACAGGCTGTCCTGGAACGGCGCCACGAACAGCATGATCAGCCAGAGCACGCCGATGATCGCGTTGAACCGGGTGAAGACGTTGGCGCGGACGATCTCGCCCAGGGAGCGGCTGCTGCGCACGGGGACGTCGTTCACCTCGCCGCGCGCGACCCGTTCGGCCACTTCGGCGGCGGACAGCCCCTGCGCCCGTTTGGGGGCGGGTATGGGCACGGGGTGAACAGGGTCGAGTTCGGCGCCCGCGTCGATGTGCGTCATGCATTCGACGGTACGTGCGGATATAAGGCTTCACCTGCCGAGTGCCCCAAAGATCCGACCAGGGGAGGACGGGAGCGGCGGTGAGTGATGCTCTGGGTGTAGGGGAAGCTGGTTGCTCCGCAGCAGCGGACGGTTACTCCGCGGGGGCGGACGTCGGCTGTTCCGCCTCGGCGGCGGCGCGTTTGAGGGCGGCGTCGCGCCCCCGGACGTACCAGATGCCGATCAGGCCGAGACCCGCGCCGGCCAGGCAGGTCCACAGCCACCACAGGTGTCCGTGGTCGTCGAACCAGCCGTAGAACGGCAGCTGCGCCAGGAAGAGGACGAACCAGAGGATCGTGCCGCCCGTGATGGTGGCGACGACGGGCCCCTCCAGGGGCTCCGGCGCCTCGTGCTTGGGGGTCCACTTCGCCATGGGCACAGCTTACGAGGCCGTGGATCGGATGCCACCCGACCCCGTGGGTGGCCTTGTGCACCAACGGTCTACGCGCGGAGATAGCGATTTCGGACTCATATGTTCATACTGAAACGGTCTGAGTCTGGCTCTTTCTGTTCGTAGGAAACACCAACAGAGACGTCTGAGAAGCCTGCTGGTGATCGCGTGACAGCCGGACTCGATCAAGCTCCCCGGCCCGGCGCCAGTCCCCGCCCGGCGCCAGTACCGGCCCCCCAAGGCCCCGCACGTATGAGGTCACCCATGTCCACCTCGGCCACCACCAAGGCCCCCGCCGCCCCGGAGCAGCCGGGGCCCGGCCCCGCCCGGGGCGCGCTGGACCGCCATTTCAAGATCTCCGAGCGCGGCAGCACGCTGTCGCGCGAGATCCGCGGCGGTTTCGCCACCTTCTTCGCGATGGCCTACATCATCGTGCTGAACCCGATCATCCTGGGCAGCGCGAAGGACATGTACGGGCACCACCTGGACAACGGGCAGCTGGTCACCGCGACCGCCCTGACCGCGGCCTTCACCACGCTCCTCATGGGTGTCATCGGCAATGTGCCGATCGCGCTGGCCGCGGGCCTCGGCGTGAACACCGTCGTCGCACTCCAGCTCGCCCCGCGGATGTCCTGGCCGGACGCCATGGGCATGGTGGTGCTGGCCGGCCTCGTCGTGATGCTGCTGGTCGCCACCGGTCTGCGTGAGCGCGTCATGAACGCCGTGCCGCTGGGGCTCCGCAAGGGCATCTCGATCGGTATCGGCCTGTTCATCATGCTGATCGGCCTGGTCGACTCGGGCTTCGTCTCGCGCATCCCGGACATCGCCCAGACCACGGTCCCGCTCCAGCTCGGCGCCGACGGCCACCTCAACGGCTGGCCCGTCCTGGTCTTCGTCCTCGGCACCCTGCTCACGCTCGCGCTGATCATGCGCAAGGTGCCGGGCGCCATCCTGATCTCGATCGTCGCGATGACGGTTCTCGCGCTGATCGTCAACGCCGTCGCCAAGATCCCGTCCTGGGGCCTGACCACCCCGAAGTGGCCCGGCAACCCGGTCGCCACCCCCGACTTCGGGCTCGTCGGCAAGTTCAGCCTCTTCGGGGGCTTCGACAAGGTCGGCGTACTGACCGGCATCCTCTTCGTCTTCACCGTGCTGCTGTCGTGCTTCTTCGACGCGATGGGCACGATCATGGGCATCGGCGACGAGGCCAAGCTGACCGACGCACGGGGCAACATGCCCGGCATCAACAAGGTCCTCTTCGTCGACGGCATCGCGGTCGCCGCGGGCGGTGCCTCCTCCTCCTCGGCCACCACCTGCTTCGTGGAGTCCACGGCGGGCGTCGGCGAGGGCGCGCGCACCGGCTTCGCGAACGTCGTCACCGGCGCGCTCTTCGCGGTGGCCCTGTTCCTGACCCCCGTCGCCACGATGGTCCCGTCCCAGGCCGCCACCCCCGCGCTGCTCGCGGTCGGCTTCCTGATCCTGTCCGGCTCGGTCAAGGAGATCGACTGGGCCGACCACACCATCGCGATGCCCGCCTTCGTGACCATGGTGATGATGCCGTTCACCTACTCGATCACGAACGGCATCGGCATGGGCTTCATCACCTTCGTGGTGCTGCGGCTGGCCGCGGGCCGTGGCCGCGAGATCCCGGTCGCGATGTACGTCGTCTCGGCGGTGTTCGCGTTCTACTACCTGATGCCGGCCCTGGGCCTCACGTGAGCGGCCCCGCGGGGTCTCACGTGACCCCGTAGAACTTCTCCGTCTCCTCGACCGCGGTCTGGAACCGCTCGTCGAAGTCGTCGCGAATGAGCGTCCGGACCACATAGTCCTGGACGCTCATTCCGCGTTTGGCGGCGTGGTGCCGGAGCCGGTCGAGCAGCTCCCCGTCTATCCGCAAGCTGAGCACGCTGGTCCCCATGCAGTCGAGGGTCGCCCCGCCCGGGCGCACGACGGGTCACTTTCCGCAGCGGGCTCACTCGTATGAGTGATGTATGGGTTCAGTGGCCCGTGTCACGGGCATCCTGTGGCTCTTTAGCGAGAGTAATGAGTTATGCTAAATACATGGCTGACCTCACCCATGGCGACGACGCTGCCGCCGTGAACGCCCTGCGCTCCGCAGTAATGCGGCTGTCACGTCGACTCAAGCACCAGCGGGTCGACGAGTCGCTGAGCCCCACCGAGATGTCGGTGCTCGGCACCCTCGCCCGCTGTGGCACCGCCACGCCCGGCGAACTCGCCCGCAAGGAGCATGTGCAGCCGCCCTCGATGACCCGCATCGTCGCGTTGCTCGAAGCCAAGGGCCTGGTCAGACTGGAGCCGCACCCCGAGGACCGGCGCCAGAAGGTCGTCACGCAGACCGACAAGGCGGAGGCGATGCTCGAAGAGAGCCGCCGCAAGCGGAACGCGTTCCTGGCCGGACTGGTCGAGGCCCTCGACGAGGACGAGTGGGCGAAGGTCCGCGAGGCCGCCCCCGTCCTCGAAAAGCTCGCACAGCTGTGAGTGCCGCACACCGGGCTCAGGCGCACGCGCGGCAGGCGCGGCTTCGGCGCGGGCGCCGCGCGGTGGTCGCAGCCGCGCACGGCCCCTCGCCGGGCGTGCGCCGGTCGCGGTGTCCCGTGCGGGGCGCGCCGTGCGGGCCGTGCGCACTGTCCGGCACGTACCCCGGTGCCGGAACCTCACCGTGACAGACGCGGCGGCGCCCGCGTGCCGAGACGTCCAACGTTAGGAGGCGAACCTCTTTGAGTACGGGACCCGGAATACCTTCCGCCCCCGGACCAGCCACCCCCGATCCCTCGTCCGCTCCCGATTCCTCGTCCACCGCCGATTCGTCGTCCACCGCCGATTCGTCGTCCACCGCCGGCTCCCCGCCCGCCCCGGAGTCCCCGCCCGCTCCGCGCTCCTCCAGCTCGTCGATGTTCAGCTCGCTGAGGGTCAGGAACTACCGGCTGTTCTTCCTCGGCCAGGTCGTCTCCAACACCGGCACCTGGATGCAGCGCATCGCCCAGGACTGGCTGGTGCTGAGCCTCACCGGCTCCTCCGCCGCGGTCGGTATCACCACCGCGCTGCAGTTCCTGCCGATGCTGCTCTTCGGGCTGTACGGCGGCGTCCTCGTCGACCGGCTCCCCAAGCGCCCCACCCTGCTGACCACCCAGACGGCCATGGGCCTCACCGGCCTCGCGCTCGCCTTTCTGACCCTCTCCGGCCATGTCCAGGTCTGGCACGTCTACCTGGCGGCCTTCGCCGTCGGCCTCGCCACGGTCGTCGACAACCCGGCCCGCCAGTCCTTCGTCTCCGAGATGGTCGGTCCCGGTCAGCTGCAGAACGCGGTCAGCCTCAACTCCGCCAACTTCCAGTCCGCCCGGCTGATCGGCCCCGCCGTCGCGGGCCTGCTGATCACCGGCGTCGGCACCGGCTGGGCCTTCCTCTTCAACGGCCTCTCCTTCGTGGCCCCCATCGCGGGGCTGCTGCTGATGCGCACCCGCGACCTGCACATGGTCGAGCGGGCACCGCGCGGCAAGGGGCAGCTCCGCGAGGGCCTGCGCTATGTCGCCGGCCGCCCCGAGCTGATCTGGCCGATCGTCCTCGTCGGCTTCATCGGCACCTTCGGCTTCAACTTCCCGGTCTGGCTCTCGGCGTACGCGGACGACGTCTTCCACGCGGGCGCCGGCGCGTACAGCCTCTTCAACACGCTGATGGCGGTCGGCTCGGTGGCCGGCGCGCTGCTCGCCGCCCGTCGCGGCACGGCCAGACTGCGCATCCTGATCGCGGCGGCCGTGGCCTTCGGCGCCCTGGAGGTGGTGGCGGCCACGGCTCCGTCCCTGTGGCTCTTCTCGCTCCTGATGGTCCCGATCGGAATCTTCGGCCTGACGGTGAACGTCACGGCGAACACCGCGGTCCAGATGGGCACCGACCCCGCCATGCGGGGCCGCGTCATGGCGCTGTTCATGATGGTCTTCATGGGCGGTTCGCCCCTGGGCGCGCCCCTGGTCGGCTGGGTCACCGACGCCTACGGCCCGCGCGTCGGCTTCGCGCTCGGCGGCCTGGTGTCGATGACCGCCGCGATCACCATCGGCCTGGTCCTGGCCCGCGTCGGCGGCCTGCGCCTGTCGGTGGGCTGGCACCGCGGCCATCCCCAGGTCGGCTTCGTACCGAGAGAGCAGACGGAACAGCCCGAGCAGAAGGAGCAACTGGCCAGGGCGACATGACGCGCGGTCACACGAGGGCCCGTATCCGGACCAGCGCCAGCTGGAACGCCGTCGGGTTCACCTTCAGGGGCCCGCTGAACGGATAGTTGAACTCATACACGATGAGGAGCATCACGCCCACGGTGAGGGCCGGCAAGAAGACCACGCCCGCCGTCGCCACCGCCGAGCCCGCCAGGAGCAGCAGGATTCCGAGCATGGGCATCTGGCGGCCCCCCGTCGACGTACGCACCCACCCGTATTCATCTTCATCCTCATCTTCATCGTGGGCGAAGATGGCCCGGTGATCCATTCCCTGGAAGGGTGACGGGCATGAGACTCTTTGCGGCCGTGCTGCCCCCGCAGGACGCGGTACGTGAACTGGGCGCGATGGTGGACGAGTTGCACCGGCTGCCGGGCGCGGACGGACTGCGCTGGACCGGCCGCCCCGGCTGGCACTTCACCCTCGCCTTCTACGGAGAGGTGGCGCAGGACGTGGTTCCGGCGCTGTCGGACCGGCTGGCGCGCGCGGCGCACCGCACGCCCTCCTTCCCGCTCGCCCTGCACGGCGGCGGTCACTTCGGCGGCCGGGCGCTGTGGACCGGGGTGTCGGGAGACGTCCGTACGCTGCGGCTGCTGGCCGACCGGGCGGAGGCCGCGGCGCGGAAGGCGGGCGTCGAGATGGGCGAGCACCGGCGCTACCGCCCGCATCTGACGCTGGCCCGCAGCCGGGACACGGCGGACTTCGCCCCGTACGTCACCGCCCTGGACGCCTTCGCCGGGCGGAACTGGACGGTCCGGGAACTGTGTCTGGTACGCAGCAATCTGCCCAGTTCAGGGGTGCCGGGGGAGCAGCCGCGGTACGAGACGGTGGGGCGCTGGCCGCTGGACGGGGCGGGCGGCTGAAGGCGGCCGGGGGCGGCCGGTTAACCTCGATGGCGTGAACCCGAAGACCCGAAACCAAATCATGGCCGGTGTACTCGTACTGATGTTCGTCGTGGTGGCGCTGGCGGCGGCGGTCAAGTAGAGCCGACCGGACCGCTCCGCCGGGTCGGCCGGAATACCGCTCCGCCGGGTCGGCCGGAATACCGCGCCGCTCGTCTGCCCGCGGGCAGGTCGTGGCCGGCCGCGCGGTTCCGCGCGCCCCGAGAGGGGGCGCCCCGGCGGGCGCCCCCTGGGGAGTGCTACCAGGCGAAGGCCTCCGGGGACGGCCCCGGACCCGGGAAGATCTCGTCCAGGCCGGTCAGCAGGTCCTCGCCGAGCTCCAGCTCGACGGCGCGCAGCGCGGACTCCAGCTGTTCGGCGGTGCGCGGGCCGACGATGGGGCCGGTGACGCCGGGGCGGGTCAGCAGCCAGGCCAGGGCGGCTTCTCCGGGCTCGATGCCGTGCTTGTCGAGCAGGTCCTCGTAGGCCTGGATCTGGGCGCGGCTGGTGGGGTTGGCGAGGGTGTCGGCGGCCCGGCCGGAGGCGCGACGCCCACCCTGGATCTCCTTCTTGATGACCCCGCCCAGCAGACCGCCCTGGAGCGGCGACCAGGGGATGACCCCGAGGCCGTACTCCTGCGCGGCCGGGATGACCTCCATCTCGGCGCGCCGTTCGGCGAGGTTGTAGAGGCACTGCTCACTGACGAGACCGATGGTGCCGTGGCGCCGCGCGGCGATCTCGTTGGCCTGGGCGATCTTGTACCCGGGGAAGTTGGAGGACCCGACGTAGAGGATCTTGCCCTGCTGCACCAGTACGTCGATGGCCTGCCAGATCTCCTCGAAGGGAGTGCTGCGGTCGACGTGGTGGAACTGGTAGACGTCGATGTAGTCGGTCCGGAGCCGCTTGAGGGAGGCGTCCACGGCCCGCCGGATGTTCAGGGCCGACAGCTTGTCGTGGTTGGGCCAGGCGTCGCCCTCGGCGGCCATGTTCCCGTACACCTTGGTGGCGAGCACGACCTTGTCGCGCCGCTCGCCGCCCTTCGCGAACCAGTTCCCGATGATCGATTCCGTGCGGCCCTTGTCGGCGCCCCACCCGTAGACATTGGCCGTGTCGAAGTAGTTGATTCCCGCGTCCAGCGCCGCGTCCATGATGGCGTGGCTGTCGGATTCGTCGGTCTGCGGACCGAAGTTCATGGTGCCGAGGACGAGTCGGCTGACCTTGAGTCCCGTGCGTCCGAGCTGCGTGTACTTCATGACTCCCCAGCCAACGACGTGGAGTGCGCTCTAGGCAAGGGAGGTGCCCCGTGTGGCGGGTCAGTCGCGGGGGAATTCGTCGGTTCGAAGGGCGAGGCCGACCACGGTGGTGGCGAGGTCCACGGGGTCACCGAAGACGATCTTCGCCTCGACCGTGTAGTCGCCGCGCTTGGGCTCGGTGAAGAGGTGGCACCGGCCCTGGTAGGGGTCGGCGACGAGGTAGACGGGGACTTCGGCGAGGGCGTAGGTGAGTTTCTTGGGGCCGTGGTCGTTGGCGGCGGTGTCCTTGGAGATGACCTCTGCCACGAACTCGACGTCCTGGTAGCGCCAACGGCCCTTGTTGTCCTTCACCGATCGGTCGGCCATCGCGGCCACGTCGCAGGCGAAACCGTTCAGGTGTCCCGGGAAGTCGATCCGTACGTCCGACGTCAGCCGCTTGCGCGGGTACTTGGCGCGCAGTTGCTCCACGAGGTCGAGGACGATCTCCCAGTGATGCTGCCGCTGCGGTGACATGAAGATGTTCCCCCCGACGATCTCGACCTTCGTTCCCTCGGGGATGGGCATCTTCTCAAGACACTCGAACATGACGTCCAGGGTCAGTTCGCCGCTTTCCTCGGCCATCTCGATCCTGTCTTCAAGGACGGTCATCGTGGCGCTCCTCCCCGGCCGCAACCCGGTCGAGCGCAGCCGCGCGGTACAACGATACGCACGGTGACGTGGTTACTCGCGGGGGAACTCGTCGGTCTTGAGGGTGAGGCCGAGGCTGCCGATAGTGAGGTCGACGTCCCCTCCGAAGGAGACCGTCGTCTCCGTGACGTACTCGCCGTCCTTGGGCTGGGTGAAGAGGTGGCACCGGCCCTGGTAGGGGTCGGCGACGAGGTAGACGGGGACTTCGGCGAGGGCGTAGGCGGTCTTCTTGGGGCCGTAGTCGTTCCTGGCGGTGTCCTTGGAGATGACCTCGGCGATGAACTCCATGTCCTGGTGGCGCCAACGGCCCTCGGCGTCCTTCTCGGAGCCGTCGCGCAACTTCGCCACATCCGGGCAGAGGCCGTTGAGGTGGCCGGGGAAGTCGATCCGCACATCTGAAAAGACCATGGAGTCCATGCCGAACGTAGTGTCCAGAGCGTGGATGATTCTGCGGATGATCAACCAGTGAATGTCCCGCTGCGGCACCATGAAGACGGCCCCCTCGACGATCTCGGCCTTGAAGCCCTCGGGGACGGTCATCTGGTCGAACATCTCGTCCAGGATCTGTTCGTTGATGGTGGCCATGGCGATCCTGTCGTTCTCTACGACGGTCATGGTGGCGCTCCTCCCCGGCCGCAACCCGGTCGAGTACAGCCGCGCGGTACAACGATACGCACGGTGACCGGGTCACGTCCCTGGTCTCAGGGGGAGTAGGGCTCGCCGAGGTCCCAGGCCTGGTACATCGCCTCCGCGAAGGCTTCCGCGATCTTGTGTTCGCCGGCCGCGTTCGGGTGCGTGCCGTCGTATGTGTCGAGACCGGTGTCGTACGCGAGGGGAGGGGTGGCCAGGAGGAGGGGGGAGCGGGGTTCGTCGAGGTCGGCGGCCGTCTTCGCCAGGAGCTCGTTGAAGGAGGCGACCTCGGCCGCGAAGGCGGCGTCGGACTCCGCACGGACGTTCGGTATCACCGGGAGCAGGACCATGTGGACGCGCGGGTTCGCCGCGCGGGCCTCCGCGATGAAGGCGCGGGCGTTCGCCGCCGTCTGTTCCGCGTTCGTGTAGAAGCCCAGGTCGATCAGGCCCAGGGAGACCAGCAGGACGTCCGCGCGGTGGGAGCGGACCGCCTCGCCGATCAGCGGGGTCATGTGCTGCCAGCCCTCGCCCCAGCCCGCCAGATGGGCACGGGGGAAGTCCGGGTCGGCGTACTCGTAGGAGTCGGGGGATTCCGTCGCCTTGTCGTACAGCGTCTCGCGCGGACCGACGATCAGGAACGGGCCCCCGTACGTCGCACGCAGGTGCTGCCACATCCGGTAACGCCATGTGTGTTCGCCCGCGCTTCCGATCGTCATGGAGTCGCCGACGGGCATGAACCTGAGCATCCGCTCATCATGGATGATCGGGCGGGCGATCAGTACGCGTCGCGTGGGCCGTGGAGTGTGAGGATGGACACGCGGGGGCCGGTGTTTCCGCGCGGGCGCCCCCGGGCCCCGATGCCACCGGGATGGCAGGCTTGGCCCATGCGCCGATCGCCCTCGTTCCTCGCCGGAGCCGCCTCCGCCGCTGCCGCTGTCGTGTTCGGCCTTGCGCTGCCGGCGCCGGCCCTCGCCGCCGACGGGGACGGGGGGTTCACGATCAAGGATCCCCGGATCACCGAGTCCAGCGGACTCGCCGCCTCCCACCTCCACCCCGGCATCTACTGGACCCACGACGACAGCGACGACGGCCCGTACCTCTACGCCGTCGACAGCAGGACCGGCGAGACCGTCGCCACCGTCACCATGCGCGGAGTGGGCGCGCCGCGTGACGTCGAGGCCATCTCCATCGGGCCGGACGGCGACCTCTACGTCGGCGACATCGGAGACAACCTCGGCGGCAAGTGGTCGTACGTGTGGATCTACAAGCTGCCGGAGCCGAAGGTGCTCAAGGACCAGACGATCCGTGCCACCCAGTACGTCGTGAAGTACGCGGACGGGCCCCGCAACGCCGAGGCGCTGATGGTCCATCCGAAGACCGGGCGGGTCTACATCGCCGACAAGAACGAGGACGGCGGCCACCTGTACGAGGGTCCGGCCCGGCTCTCCGCGTCGGGCACCAACATCTTCCGGTCCGTCGCCACCATCGACCTCTGGGTCACCGACGGCGCCTTCTCGCCCGACGGCGAAACACTCGTCGTACGCGGGTACTTCGGCGGGATCGCGTACGCCTGGAACGGCGGGAAGATCAAGCGGCAGGGGCGGCTGAACGTGCCGCTCCAGGGGCAGGGGGAGTCCGTCACCTACACCGCCGACGGGTCCAAGCTGATGTACGGGAGTGAGGGCAAGGACAGCCCGGTGCAGGCCGAGTCGGCTCCCGGCGGTGGTTCCGGCTCCAAGTCGCCCTCGGCGGGCGGGGGTTCGGCGTCGGCGGGCGGTGGCGGGGGTGGCGGCATGAGCTCCGGGGCCAAGGGGGCGCTTGCCGTTGCCGCGGTTCTGGCGGCGGGCTTCGGGCTGAAGAGGTTGTTGCGCAAGTCATAGGGGGTGCGGCGTGCGGCGTGCGGCGGGGATTGCGCTCTGCGGGCCGGTGGGGGCTTGTCGCGTTAGTTCCCCGCGCCCCTGAAGGGGCGCTGCACGGCACCCGCGGTCACATGGATTCCGCCCGGATCCTTGACGTGCCCATGAACCATTTGTTCCATGGGGAGTACGCGGCACATGGGAGCGCTCCCATCCGTTCCGGGGCCGCGCCTCCCCGAGAGGAACCCGCACATGTTCCGCAGTTTGCGAAGAGCGCTGTGCGCCGTGGCCGCCGGGCTTCTGCTGCCCCTGGCGGGCGTTCAGACCGCGCACGCCGCCGCGGCTCCCGGCGCCGGGTACTGGCACACCGGCGGCCGTCAGATCCTCGATGCGGCGGGTCAGCCCGTCCGTATCGCCGGCGTCAACTGGTTCGGCTTCGAGACCGGGAACCACGTCGTGCACGGACTCTGGTCGCGCGACTACAAGAGCATGATCGACCAGATGAAGTCGCTGGGCTACAACACCATCCGGCTCCCGTACAGCGACGACCTCTTCAAGGGCGCCGGTGCCGTGCCCAACAGCATCGACTTCTCCTCCGGCAAGAACGCCGATCTGCAGGGGCTGAACTCCCTGCAGGTCATGGACAGGATCGTGGCGTACGCCGGTCAGGACGGCCTCAAGGTCATCCTCGACCGGCACCGGCCGGACGCGGGCGCCCAGTCGGCGCTCTGGTACACCTCCGCCGTCCCCGAGTCGACGTGGATCGCCGATCTGAAGGCGCTGGCGGCGCGTTACGCCGGACAGGACACCGTCATCGGCATCGATCTGCACAACGAGCCCCACGACCCCGCCTGTTGGGGCTGTGGGGACGCGGCGACGGACTGGCGGGCGGCCGCGCAACGGGCCGGGAACGCCGTGCTGTCCGTCAATCCGCAGCTGCTGATCTTCGTGGAGGGCGTGCAGACGTACGCGGGCGTGTCCGGCTGGTGGGGCGGCAACCTGATGGGCGCCGGGCAGTATCCGGTGCAGTTGAGTGTGGCCGACCGGGTCGTGTACTCCGCGCACGACTACGCGACGAGCGTGGCGCAGCAGAGCTGGTTCAGTGATCCGTCCTTCCCCGACAACATGCCCGGGGTGTGGGACAGGTACTGGGGCTATCTGTTCAAGCAGAACATCGCGCCGGTGTGGGTGGGCGAGTTCGGGACCACGCTCCAGTCGACCGTGGACCAGAAGTGGCTGGCCGCGCTCGTCTCCTACCTGCGGCCGACGGCCACCTACGGCGCCGACAGCGTCTCCTGGACCTTCTGGTCGTGGAACCCCAACTCCGGTGACACGGGCGGGATCCTGAAGGACGACTGGGCGACCGTGGACACGGTGAAGGACGGATATCTGGCGAGCGTGAAGGCGCCCGGCTTCCCGGGCACCGGCGGGGGAGACGGCGGTGGTGGCGGGAGCACGGCGGCCTGCGGTGCCGGCTACACGGTCAGCAGTGACTGGGGCAGCGGGTTCAACGCCGATGTGAAGGTGACCAATACGGGGACGGTCGCTCTCAAGTCCTGGAAGGTCACCTGGACATGGAGCGGGGCGCAGAAGGTCACGAGCATGTGGAACGCGACGTACACGCAGAGCGGGGCGACCGTCACCGCGGTGAACGCCGATCACAACGGGGCTGTGGCGGTGGGCGGTTCGGTGAGCTTCGGGTTCGGGGGAGCGCCGGGAGGTGGGGCCGTGCCGAGCATGAGCTGTACAGCGGCGTGAGAAGAAGGCGCCCGGCGATTGCTGGATCGCCGGGCGCCTCGCGAGTTTGTACGGAGGTCAGCCCTGGTGGGTGAGGTGACCGAACGCGCCGGCCTGCGCCCCGGTGACGAATGCCTGCCATCCGTTGCGGGTGAAGGAGAGCAGCGGTCCGTTCTGTTCCTTGCTGTCGCGTACGGCACGACCGCCCCCGGCGGTGGCCGCAACCTCTACGCAGTTGTTCTCCTGACCGGAATACGAGGACTTCCGGAAGGGGCCTATGGGCTCGGTCACGACGCGTCTTCCTTACTGCTCCGCAGCACGCGCCGGATGAGTCTTGTGCTCGCGTCCGGCGTCAGTGCTGACGATCGTAGTAGGTCGAACGCGTTGGCGTAAGCCGCGAGATCCTCCGTGCCCTCAAGGACCGACGAACCTCTCAGGTTGTCGAGTGTCACGGCTTCGACAGTCGGTTCCGAATCGAAGCTGAAGGAGGAGAACGCGGAAGTCGAGCCTGCCAGGGCTCCCGCTGCGAACGGCAGCACCTGCACGGTCACATGCGGCCTTTTCCCCACCTCAACGATTGCGGACAGTTGTTCCCGGTGAATCTCGACGCTCACCAAGGGATGCGCGATGACTGCTTCCCAGAGGATGGCGGTGTACGCGGTTCCGCCTTCGTCGATCTTGGCCTGTCGGCCTTCGCGTGCTTTCACCAAGTGGGTGACCCGTTCAGGGGCAACGTAGTTGGGGCCTGTCGTGATGATCGCTTCCGCGTAGGCCGGGGTTTGCAGGAGACCGGGGAACAGAACCGGCTGCCATTCCCGGATGTAGGTGGCGTCGTCCTCCAGTGCGATGTGATCGAGGTAGTCGGGCCGTAGGTGCTCGGCGTGTTCGAGCCACCAGCCGCGGTGATTGCTGTTCTTCGCGAGCCATACAAGGTGCTCGCGTTCCGTCTCGTCGTGGACGCCGTACCTGTCCAGGAGCAGGAGGACTTCCGCGGGTTTGGCTGTGGTGATGCCGTCTTCCATGCGGCTGATCTTGGAGCGTGAGCCGTAGATGAAGACCGCTGCCTGAGCCTGATCGAAACCAGCCTTGACCCTGTGGCGCTGCATCTTGCGGCCGAACCGCCTACTCCGCACAGTCGGCTTCCCACCTGCGGGCATCTGGCCGCCTCCCTCTCTCGACCCCTCAGTCTGCCAAATCCGCCCGTTTGTTGGGGCCCCGCAGAGCCGGGTCACTCGATAGTGGTCTCTTGTGCACGTGTGCATGGGATTCGATTGCAAGAGTTGGGAATCCAGGCCTAGCCTCATTGGCATGCGCCGCTGCTACACGGCGTGAACTTGACTATGTGTCAGGGGGTACTGCCCAGCGGAGATCAGGAAGAGGGTGGGCGAGGGCTGGTCGTCGTGGCGGCTCTGGCGGAGAACTGGGGGTGCGATCTGCGCCGGTTCGCCAAGTGCCTGTGGGCCACCTTCCCGATGTCCGAAACGTGTTCCTCAACGGCGCTGCAGACCAAGGAGCCCTGACATGCAGAACACTGTTCTGTGGGCAGGCGTCCTGTACTGCGTGTTGCTGCCGCTTCGGCCGCGCAGACGGGGCGGAGAAGGCAGACGCGCCGCGCCGTCGGGCCCGCGAGACTTCGCCCGGCCCGTACGAGACCCGGACCCGTATGTGCTGCGCCTGCCGCACCCGAGGGACGCACGCCGGCTCCGCTGGTTCGAACGCGTCCGGGCCACCGGCCGACCCGTGGCACACACCAGCGAAGAGACCTGCCGGCAACGTGAGTCGGGCGTATCCGGCGACGACGTTGTCCGGCCGTACGTGCGGCAGGCCATAGGGGAGACGTGGCGCCCAGGTGGTTGGGAGTTACCCGATGAGTGAGATGAGCGAGGAGATCGTGCACGCATCTGTTGCGCAGGAGGAGCCGGAGTGGCTCGCATGGCTCGACCATGTGAAGTCCTGCACCGCTGAATGCCGGTGCCACGGCAAGGACTGCGCCACGGCAGCCGAACTGCGGACGGCGCTGCGCCAGGCGCGCGTTCGGGCCGACCGTGACAAGCCCCGGTGACTGCCGATGCTGTGGGTGAATCCGGTCGGCTGTGCCCGCTCCACCGCACAGCTACCGGAAACCGTGAACACTTTCCTCCAAAGTGTTCACGGTTTCCGAGGAGGGTGTCCCGGGCGGCGGATTCGCCGACCCCGTTCTCGTACGGGTGACGGTTACAGCTTCTCGATCACGTAGTCGACGCACTTCGTCAGTGCCTCGACGTCCGCCGGGTCGATCGCCGGGAACATCGCGACACGGAGCTGGTTGCGGCCGAGCTTGCGGTAGGGCTCGGTGTCGACGATGCCGTTGGTGCGCAGGACCTTGGCGACGGCGGCGGCGTCGACCTCGTCCGTGAAGTCGATCGTGCCGATGACCTGCGAGCGCTTGGCCGGGTCGGCGACGAAGGGGCTCGCGTACTTGCTGTCCTCGGCCCAGGTGTACAGGCGGGTCGAGGAGTCCTTGGTGCGGGCCGTGGACCAGCTCAGGCCGCCCTGGCCGTTGATCCACTCCAGCTGCTCGTTGAGGAGGAAGAGGGTGGCGAGAGCCGGGGTGTTGTACGTCTGGTTCTTGCGGGAGTTGTCGATCGCCGTGGGAAGCGAGAAGAACTCCGGCACGTGGCGGCCGCTCGCGTGGATGCGCTCGGCGCGCTCGATGGCGGCCGGGGAGAAGACACCGATCCACAGGCCGCCGTCGGAGGCGAAGGACTTCTGCGGGGCGAAGTAGTAGACGTCCGTCTCGGTGATGTCGACAGGGAGGCCGCCGGCGCCGGAGGTGGCGTCCACCAGAACGAGGGAACCCTCGTCGGCGTCGTTGACGCGCTTGAGGGGGGCGGCGACACCGGTGGAGGTCTCGTTGTGGGTGAAGGCGTAGACGTCGACGCCCGCCTCGGCCGTCGGCTCGGGGTGCGTGCCCGGGTCGGAGGAGATGACGGTGGGGTCGGCGAGCCACGGGGCGAGCTTGGCGGCCTTCGCGAACTTGGAGCTGAACTCGCCGAAGGTGAGGTGCTGGGACTTGTTGTCGATCAGACCATGGGTCGCGACGTCCCAGAAGGCGGTGGAGCCGCCGTTGCCGAGGACGACCTCGTAGCCGTCGGGCAGCGAGAACAGCTCGCGCACGCCCTCGCGCACCTTGCCGACCAGGTTCTTGACCGGGGCCTGGCGGTGGGAGGTACCGAGCAGCGAGGCGCCGGTCGCGGCCAGCGCGTCCAGTGCCTCCGTCCGCACCTTGGAGGGGCCCGCGCCGAATCGTCCGTCGGCGGGCTTGATGTCAGCGGGGATCTGGATATCAGCCACGGTGGGAGCCTAGCCGTTGTGCGAAACGCGGTGGAAACGTCGTCCGGCGGGTGAGACGGCGTGAAGCACGTTTTCCGCGTTCACGCCGCCCCTGCGTTCTGGGTCAGCCGGTGGTCAGTCGGTGGTCAGCCGGTGGTCAGTCGGTGGTCAGGCGGACGGGGAGTTCGAAGAGGTCGTTCTGGGTCACCACCGGCTTGTTGCGGAGCTCCGTCGGCGGGACCGCGAGGTCCAGGGACGGGAAGCGGTCGTAGAGGGCCGGGAGAGCGACCCCTGCTTCCAGGCGGGAGAGGGCGGCGCCGGGGCAGACGTGCGGGCCGTGGCCGAAGGAGATGTGGCGGTTCTCGGTGCTGCGGGAGATGTCGAAGTCGCCGGCGGTCGGACCGTGGGCGTTCTCGTCGCGGCCGATCGCTGCGTACGAGACGATCAGGGCGTCGCCCGCCGGGATGACCTTGTCACCGACCGGCACGTCCTCCGTCGCGAAGCGGATCAGGACGTGGGAGGTCGGGGTGGAGTAGCGGAGGGTTTCCTCCACCACCGCCGACCAGTCCGCCTCGCCGGACAGGACGAGGGCGCGCTGCTCGGGGTGGGCGGAGAGGTTCACCACCGCGTTGACGATGAGTGAGATCGTCGTCTCGTGGCCCGCCGCGACCATCAGCTGGAGGGTGGAGACGATCTCCTCGTCGGTGAGGTGGTCGCCGTCCTCGGAGGCCAGGATCAGGGCGGAGGTCAGGTCGTCGCCGGGCTCCGCGCGTTTCGCGGCGACCGTCGCCGCCATGATCTCGGCCAGTTCCGTCAGCGTGGCGATGACCTCGGCGGGCGGGGTCTGCGTCGAGAAGAACTTCTCGAAGAGCTCCTTGAGGCGGGGGAGCCGGGATTCCTCGATGCCCATGAGGTCGGCGACGACGTACATGGGGAGGGGGTAGGCGAAGTCGGCCTTCAGGTCCACCACAGCACCCGCGTCGGGCGACAGGCCGTCCAGCAGGCCGTCCGTCAGTTTGCTGATGCGCTCCCGCATCTGCTCCACCCGGCGCGGCGTCAGCGCCTGTGCCACCAGCGTGCGCATCCGGCGGTGGTCCGCGCCGTCCACGGTGAGCATCGAGCGGCCGGGGTTGGCGAGCCCGATCAGCGGCCAGTCGGGGGCTATCTCGCCGCGTTGCCAGGCGCCCCAGACGTTGATGTCCTTCACCAGCCGGGGATCCGTGAGCAGGGCGCGGGCCTCGGCGTGACGGGTCACCGCCCAGACCGGGACCCCGCCGGGCAGTTCGACGGCGGCGAGCGGGCCGGCGGCGCGCAGCGCGGCGCTCTCGCCCTCCAGGTCGGTGACGAAGGGGTCCAGGACGATACGGGTCTCTTCGGTACCGGTACTGGTGGTCATGCGGGGGTGCCTCCAAGGGCGGGGGTGGGGGTGAAGCGCACGGGAAGCTCGGTGAGGCCCCGCAGCCACGGGGAGGGGCGCCGGGTGAGGGACTCGGCCGGTACCGCCAGGTCGATGTCCGGCAGCCGGTCCAGTACGACCTCGATCCCGGTCCGCGCGATGACCTCCGCGACCTCCTGCGCCGGGAAGGGGCAGCGGTGATCCCCGTGTCCGAAGGAGAAGTGGGCGCTGTTGCCGCCGGTGAGGGCGGAGCCGTCGGTGCGGACCTGGGGGTCGGAGTTGGCGCCCTGGAGGCCGAGGAGGAGGAGGTCTCCCGCGCGGATGCGCAGGCCGCCCAGCTGGGTGTCGCGGGAGGCCCAGCGGCCGGCCACGTTCTGGGTGGGGGCGTCCTCCCAGAGGACCTCGTTCATGGCCTCGGCGACGCTGTTGCGGCCGCCGAAGAGGGAGGCGGCGAAGCGTTCGTCGGTCAGCATCAGGCGCAGCGAGTTGCCGATCCAGTCCGCGGTCGGCTGGTGGCCGGCGGCCATCATGACCATCAGGTCCTGGCTGATCTCCTCGTCCGTGAAGCCCGCGGTGTTCGCCAGCATGCGGGACACGACGTCGTCGGCGGGCGTGGCCTTCCGGTCGGCGAGGAGCTGTGCCATGGAGGTGGCGAGGTGCTGCTGACCGGCGAGTGCGTTCTCGCGGCCGTTGACCATGTCGTTCAGGGCGGTGACCAGGCCGGGGCCCTGTTCGTCCGAGAAGCCGTAGAGCGTGGCGAGGACGCGGACGGGCAGCAGGGCGGCGTAGTCACCGACGAGGTCCGTCTCGCCCTTGGCGCATGCCGCGTCGATGAGTTCGTCGGCGAACTTCTCGGCGTGGGCGCGCAGTTCGAAGGGGTCGACGGCTTCGAGGGCGTCGCTGATCATCGCGGCGCGCTCGCGGTGGCGTTCGCCGACGGTGTAGAGGATCGAGGGCTGTTTGCGGCCGATCATCGGCAGCAGCGGCCAGTTGTCGGGGATGCGGTCCCACTGGTTCCACAGGTCGGAGTCGCGGCTGAACAGCACGGGGTCGCCGGTGACCTGGTGCAGTTCGCGGTAGCCGAGCACCAGCCACGCGGGGATGTCGCCGTCCAGGACGACGGGCGTCACGGCGCCGTGGTCGCGCCGCATCTCCCGGTACAGCTCGGCGGGTTCGGTCTGGAACCGGGGCCCGCTGAGGGGCACGGGGGCGGGGGTCACAGGGCCAACTCCGGTGATTTGAGATCGACGTGGGCGCCCTGAGCGGCGTACACGGTCTGCAGATGTTCGACCAGCGTGATCAGTACCCGCTTGCTGGACTCCCGGGAGCGTGCGTCGCAGCTGATGAGCGGGACGTGCGGGTCGAGGTCGAGGGCCTCGCGGAGCTGGGCGGGGGTGTGCGAGGAACCGCCGAAGTCGTTGCAGGCGACGATGAACGGCGTGCCGTGGTGCTCCAGGCGGTCGATCGCGTACCAGGAGTCGTCGATGCGCCGGGTGTCGACCAGGACGACCGCGCCGAGCGTGCCGGAGAAGAGCCGGTCCCAGAGGAACCAGAAGCGTTCCTGTCCCGGCGCGCCGAACAGGTACAGCACATTGCGGGCGTCGAGCGTGATGCGGCCGAAGTCGAAGGCGACGGTGGTCGCGGACTTGCCGCGCACCTCGCTGATGTCGTCGATCGCCTCGCCCGCCCGGGTCATCGTCTCCTCGGTGTTGAGCGGACGTATCTCGCTCACCGAGCGGACCAGGGTGGTCTTGCCCACGCCGAAGCCGCCGACGACGACGATCTTCAGGCCGTTGTCGGCGGTGGCACCCAGGGGAGTCCTGGCGGAAGCGTGCGCGGAAGCATCCGGGGAAGCGTCCGCGGGAGTCCTCGCGTCAGAGGTTGCGTAGTCCAACGAGCACCTGCTCCAGGATGTCGGGATCGGGAAGAGCGGCCTTCTGCGGGTGGCGGGCGCTGACGCGGCCCGCGGCGAGGAGGTCGGAGAGCAGGACGCGGGTGATGGACACGGGCAGTTTCAGCACGGCGGCGATCTCCACGACCGCCGTCGGCCGCTCGCACAGCCGCAGGATCGCGGTGTGCTCGGACTGCATGCCCACCACCGGATCGCACTCGGCGACCACGAGCGTCACCAGGTCGAACGGGGCGTCGGGCGCGGACCGGCTGCGTCCACCGGTGAGGGTGTAGAGCCGGTCGGGCGCGTCGTCCCTGCCCGGACGACTCATGACGTCCGGGGCTGCGCGCTCAGATGTTCGCCCAGTTGTTCGACCAGCTCGCTCATGTTGTGCCCCACCAGACCGGCGTCCGCGTCCTCGGCGGTGACCACCGCGAGGTGGGCGCCGTCGCCCGCCTCCACGATGAACAGGACCCCGCCGTAGAACTCGGTCATCGCCGAGCGCACGCCCCCGGTGCCGTCGCCGAACTCCACGGACGCCCCGTGGGACAGCGACTGGATGCCCGCGGCGATCGCGGCGAGCTGGTCGGCCCGGTCGACCGTGAGCTCCGGCGTGCGGCACAGCTTCAGGCCGTCCCGGGAGAGCACGAGCGCGTGCCGGGCGCCCGGGGTGCGCTCAAGGAGGCCCTCGATGAGCCAGGAGAGCTTCTCGTCGGCGGTGGTGGTGCCGGTCATGAAGTGGTGTCGCCTTCCGGGTGCGAGGGGGCGTGGGAGGAGAAGGTGGGCGCGGTGTCCCGTACGGCTTTGTCGTCTCGTACGGCGCTTTCGGATGCGTTCCGTACGTCTACGTCCACGTCTACGTTTACGTCCGCATATACGTCGTCCACGTCTGCATGTACGTCTCGTGCGGCGCCTTCGGATTCGGTCCGTACGGCGTCTTCGGGGGCGTACGCGGTGGTGCGTACGTCCTCGTCCTCGTGGTCCTCGGGCACCGTGCCCTGGACCGCCGCCTGGTCCGGTGCCATGCCGCGGACGGCCTGGCGGAAGCTGCTGAAGCGGGCGGCGGTGGCCTTGGAGTCGGCGGTGCGGGGTTCGGGGTCGGCCTGGCTCGTGAGGTGGGCGCGGCTGCGCTCGGCGTGCGCGAGGGTGCGGCCGCGGCGGCGCTTGGGCAGGCCACCCGTCGTGGGAGTGGTCGTGGGGGCGTCGGTGTCGTGCCGGGGCGACTCGTGGGTCGGGATCGGGTCCGGGTCGAGGTCCGCGGGGGCCTGGGCGGCGGCGTACGACGCCGAAGGGCGCGGCTCGGTGACGGTGTCGTCCTCGGTGCGGTCCTCCTCGGCGGCGGCCGGGGTGGGCGCGGCGGCACCGGTCCCGGGTTCCGTCGCGGCCGGGGCCGGTGCGGGGGTGGTGGTCGGAAGGCTCAGGATGTCCTGGGGGATGAGCACCAGAACGCCCGTGCCACCGCGTGCGGAGGGCCGGAAGGACACCTTCAGGCCGTGCTTGCGGGCGAGCCGGCCGACCACCCCGAGGCCGAGCCGGGTGCCGGTGAGGCCGCCGAGCTCGGCGGTGTTCTCGGCGTCCGGGGAGACGGCGCGCTCGGCGCGGCGCAGCTGGACGTCGCCCATGACGAGGCCGCTGTCCTCGACGGAGACGATGACACCGGCCGGGACCTCCTCGACGTACACATGGACCTCGGCGGTCGGCGGCGAGAAGTTCGCGGCGTTGTCGAGGAGTTCGGCGAGCGCGTGCATCACCCCCTCGGCGGCGTGTCCGGCGACGGCGGCGTCGCTGGCGGAGTGGACACGCACACGCTGGTAGCCGCCGATGCGGCCCATGGCGCCGCGCAGGATCGACTCCATGACGATGGGGCGCGCCCAGCGGCGGCCGGAGCGGGCGCCCGCGAGGACGGCGACGGAGTCGGCGAGGCGGCCCGCCTGCGCGGTGCGGTGGTCGAGGTGGAGGAGGTCGGCGAGGACCTCCTCGTCGGAGTGCTTGTCCTCCATGGCGCGCAGGTCGGCGAGCATGCCGGTGGCCAGCGCCTGCATACGTCCGGCGGCGTTGGCGGTGGCCGAGATCGCGCCGGCCCGGTCGCTGTTGGCCCGCCGCATCTGCTCGGCCAGCCGGGACTTCTCCACGGCGAGTTCGGTGTACCGCCGTCGCTCGTCGGCGAGGTTGGCGGCGTGGCGCTGTCGCTCGGCCTCGAACTCCTGGGTGAGGACGGCGCGTTCGCGGGCGGAGGCGTCGGCGAAGCGGGTCCGGTCGCGGGAGGTCTCCTCCACCAGCCGGGTCCGCTCCTGGTTGAACTCCTCGGCCATCCGGGCACGTTCCTGCAGGAGCCGTCCGGCGTCCTGGGTCACGGTGTCGAGGCGGCGGCGGGCCAGCTTCGCCGTCAGGACGGCGCGGGCGGCGACCGCGACGGCGACGCACAGCACCACGGCGGCGGCGCCCCCGCCGCAGGCGAGGGGAACGCGCACCGAGTCCGGTGCCAGGGTGACGGCGGCGACGACCGCGAGCGTCGCCGCGACGGCGGTGACCAGGGGCGCGGGGGCTACAGCGCGGAGGGTGGGTCGTTCGCCGGAGGGGATGGGCGCGGTCATGAATCGTGTCCTCGGTCGTGTCCTGGGCGAGGTTCTTGGGCGAGAGGCGACACCTGATGCTCAACTGGCGGTCACTATATGAGACTTCGTGATCGTATTGGGAAGGTTCAGGAAGCGGTCTCATAATCCGCCGGTGAACGCTGCGTCGCGGTTACGGAGCGTTGTCAGTGCGCGGGGGCATCCTGGAGGCATGAGGGATTTCGGCGCGAGGGGCAGCGGGCAGGGCAAAGGGCGCGGCGAGGGGCAGGGCAAGAGGCAGGTCAAGGGGCAGGTCAGCGGGCCGTTCGGGGCGCGGCGTGCGGTGAACACACCGGATCCGCGGGACGCGCGGGACGCTCCGGACGCGTTGGCCGCTCCGGACGTCGACGGTCTGAGAGCCGCGCTCGCGGCGCAGCTGCGGGGCGAGGTCGCCTTCGACGTCACCGCGCGTGCGCTGACCAGCATGGACGCGTCCAACTACCGCCGCGTCCCGCTCGGTGTGGTCTGTCCGCGCGATGCCGACGACGTGGCGGCCGCCCTGTCCGTGTGCCGGGCGCACGGCGTGCCGGTCGTGCCGCGCGGCGGCGGCACCTCGATCGCCGGACAGGCGACCGGCACCGGCGTCGTCCTCGACTTCACCCGCCACATGAACCGGATCGTCGCGCTCGACCCCGAGGCACGCACGGCCGTCGTCCAGCCCGGTGTCGTCCTGGACCGCCTCCAGGAGGCCGCGGACCCGCACGGCCTGCGCTTCGGCCCCGACCCCTCCACCCACAGCCGCTGCACCCTCGGCGGAATGATCGGGAACAACTCGTGCGGCGCGCACTCGGTGGCCTGGGGCACGACGGCGGACAGCGTGCGCGAACTGTCGGTGACCAGGGCAGACGGCTCCGCCGTACGTCTCGGCCGGGGCTGGCGGGGCGCCCCGCCCGGCCTCCGGGCCCTGGTGGAGGCCGAGTCGGCCCGCCTGCGTACGGGCTTCCCGGACCTGCCCCGCCGTATCTCCGGCTACGCGCTCGACGCGCTGCTCCCCGAGAAGGGCGCGGACGTCGCCCGGTCCTTCTGCGGCTCCGAGGGCACGCTCGGGGTGCTGACCGAGGCGGTCGTACGCCTGGTCGAGGCCCCGCGCGCGCGGGCGCTGGCCGTACTGGCGTACGCGGACGAGAGCGCGGCGGCGGAGGCGGCGGCGGGCCTGCTGCCGCTCGGGCCGCTCACGGTGGAGGGGATGGGCGCGGACCTCGTACCGCCGGACGCGGGGCTGCCGCGGGGCGGCGCCTGGCTGTTCGTGGAGACGGGCGGCGCGGACCCGGCGGAGGCACGCGCGCGTGCGGAGGCGATCGTCCGGGGCGCCGGCGACCTCGACGTCCTCGACTCCCTCGTGGTCACGGACCCGGCCGGGCAGCGCGCCCTGTGGCGGCTGCGCGAGGACGCGAGCGGCACGGCGACCCGGCTGCCGGACGGGACCGAGGCCTGGCCGGGCTGGGAGGACTGCGCGGTGCCGCCGGCCCGGCTCGGCCCGTATCTGCGTGACTTCCGGGGGCTGCTCGGCGCCCACGGACTGCGCGGCACGCCGTACGGGCACTTCGGGGACGGCTGCATCCACGTCCGCATCGACTTCGACCTGCTGACGAGCGCCGGGATCGGCCGCTTCCGCCGCTTCTCGGAGGAGCTGGCGGAGCTGGTGGTCTCGCACGGCGGCTCGCTCTCGGGCGAGCACGGGGACGGACAGGCGCGCGCCGAACTGCTGCCCAGGATGTACGGCGCGGAGCTGGTCGGCCTCTTCGAGCGGACGAAGGACCTCTGGGACCCGGACGGCCTGCTCAACCCCGGGATGCTGGTACGTCCGCACCGGCTGGACGAGAACCTGCGGTTCGCGGTGCTGCCCCGCGAGCCGGTGGACGTGGCGTTCGGCTATCCGGCGGACGGCGGGGACTTCTCGGCGGCGGTCCGAAGGTGTGTGGGGGTCGCCAAGTGCCGTACGACCTCGGTGTCCGGCGCAGGCGTCATGTGCCCGTCGTTCCGGGCGACGGGCGAGGAGGAGCACTCCACCCGGGGACGGGCGCGGCTGCTGCACGAGATGCTCGCGGGCGAGGTGGTCACGGACGGGTGGCGCTCGACCGAGGTCCGGGACGCGCTGGACCTGTGTCTTTCCTGCAAGGGCTGCCGGTCCGACTGCCCGGTGGGCGTCGACATGGCCACGTACAAGGCGGAGTTCCTGCACCACCACTACGAAGGGCGCCGCCGCCCCGCCGCGCACTACGCGCTGGGGTGGCTGCCGGTGTGGCTGCGCCTGGTCGCCCGGACGAGAACGGCCGGGCTGGTCAACGCCCTTGCCGGCGTCCGGCCGTTGGCGGCGGTGGCCAAGCGGCTGGGCGGGATCGCGCCCGAGCGGGAGATTCCGCGCCTGGCGCCGGAGCCGTTCAGCCGGTGGTGGGCGCGGCGGTTCAAGGAACGGGCGCTGCGGATGATGCGGGAGCGGGCGTCCGAGTCCGGCGACGCCCAGGGGCGCCGCACTGAGGAGCGACCCGCCGAGGGGCGCCCCACCGGGACGGTGTTCCTCTGGCCGGACACCTTCACCGAGCACCTCTCCCCGTCCGTGGGACAAGCGGCCGTACGGGTACTGGAGGCGGCGGGCGTGGACGTGATCCTGCCGCCGAGGGTGGCGATGCGGAGGGGGAGGCCGCGGGGCGGAGAGGTCGGGGGTGCCGGGGCCTCTGGAGGTGCTGGGGCTGCTGGTGAGGATGTGCCGTTTGGTGAGGATGTGTCGTTTGGTGAGGATGTGTCGTTTTCCGGTAATCCGTGGTCGGTCGGCTCCCGGGGGCAGGTCTGTTGCGGGCTGACGTACATCTCCACGGGCCAGCTCGACCGCGCCCGCGCGGTGCTGCGCCGGACGCTCGACCTGATGGATGTGTTCCTGGCTCCGGACATCTTTCCGCAACCGCCCGCCGTCGTCGTCCTGGAGCCGAGCTGCGCCGCCGCCCTGCGCACAGACCTCCCGGAGCTTCTTCACGACGATCCGCGCGCGGCCCGGCTGGCGTCGGCGGTCCTGACCTTCGCCGAGGCCCTGGAGCGTCTCGCCCCGGACTGGTCACCCCCGTCGATCGACCGTCCGGTGGCCGGCCAGACCCACTGTCATCAGCACGCCGTCCTCGGCGACGCCGCCGACCGCCGACTGCGCGAGGCGGCGGGCCTCACCGGCTCCCTGGCCGGCGGCTGCTGCGGCCTCGCGGGCAACTTCGGCTTCGAAAAGGGCCACTACGAGGTGTCGACGTCCTGCGCCGAGGAACAACTGCTCCCGGCGGTACGGGCGGCCACGGCCGACACGGTGCTTTTGGCCGACGGTTTCTCCTGCCGCACCCAACTGGAGCAACTGGCGGGGCGGCGGGGGCGGCACCTGGCGGAAGTGCTGGCCGAGGGACTGGTCGAAGGGCCGGCCGAAGGGCTGGACTGACACGCCGACGGGAACCGGGCTCCCTCGAAACTCCGTATTTACGCTGGTGGATCCACCGATCCACCGATCCACCCGTCACCCCCGCCCCCTTCACGAGGAGTGCCCCGCATGAGTGTCCCGAGGCTTCGTCTGCAGGCCATCAGCCGTGAAGAGCACCTGGCGTTCGTCCGGACGCGGCCCTCGGTCAGCCATATGCAGGTGCCGTCGTGGGGCGAGGTGAAGCCGGACTGGCGGGCGGAGCGGCTGGGATGGTTCGACGAGGCCGGGCGGCTGGTCGGGGTGGGCCTGGTGTTGCTGCGGCCGCTGCCGAAGGTGAAGCGGTATCTGGCCTATCTGCCCGAGGGGCCGGTCATCGACTGGTACGCGGCGGATCTCGTCGAGCGGTGGCTCGAACCGATGCTCGCCCATCTCAAGGCACGCGGCGCGTTCTCGGTGAAGATGGGCCCGCCCGTGGTCGTACGGCGGTGGAGCGCGGACGCGGTCAAGGCGGCGATCGCCGATCCGGCGGCCCGGCGCCTGGCGGACGCGGAGGCGACGACGTACGAGCCGGCCGCCCTCGGCGTCGCCGAACGGCTGCGGAGCACGGGGTGGCGGCAGGCCGAGGCCGGCGGTGAGGACGGGTTCGCGGCCGGGCAGCCCCGGTACGTGTTCCAGGTGCCGTTCGCCGGGCGGTCGTTGGAGGAGATCCACCGCGGGCTCAACCAGCAGTGGCGGCGGAACGTGAAGAAGGCCGAGAAGGCGGGCGTGAAGGTGGTGCGGGGCGGTCACGACGACCTGCCCGCCTTCTACGAGCTCTACGCGGAGACCGCGGAGCGCGACCGCTTCATCCCGCGCCCCCTGCCCTACTTCCAGCGCATGTGGGCGGCCCTGACCGCCGAGGACCCGGACCGGATGCGCCTCTACCTCGCCCACCACGACGGCGACGTCCTCGCCGCCGCCACGATGCTGACCGTGGGCACCCACGTCTGGTACTCCTACGGCGCCTCCACCAGCCGTAAGCGCGAGGTCCAGCCCAACAACGCCATCCAGTGGCGGATGATGACCGACGCCCACGAACTCGGCGCCGCCGTCTACGACTTCCGCGGTATCACCGACACCCTGGAGGAGTCCAACCACCTCCTCGGCCTCCTCCGCTTCAAGGTCGGCTCGGGCGGCGAGGCCGTCGAGTACCTCGGAGAGTGGGACTTCCCGCTCAACCGCCTGCTGCACAAGGCGCTCGACCTGTACATGTCCCGCCGCGGATAACCAATCCCCAGGTTTTTCAGGCAACTCTCAGGTTTCATAAGGGGATTCACAGTCCTTCTGTGCTGCTTTTCGCTGGGCCTGGGGGCGGTGGCCGTGTAGATTCCTTCATGTCGGGCGGCAGGGAAAACCGAGGTGACGACCAGGAATTCCCGCCCGTATCCGTAGAGAATTCTCGCATCATCGCAGCACTATTGCGCTCGCTATTGCGTCGCCAGAACCTCAAGGAGTTGGCATGAGCTTCAAGAAGCTTGCCCCCCTGCCCCCCAAGCCGTCGAAGCAGCTCCCGCCCCCGCCGGAGCCGAAGCCGCGCAAGAGGGCTCGCAAGCCGCTCCCCAAGCCGTTCCCCCGTAACGAGGGCTGATCAGGCGGTAGCGGAGAGGCCGACGGTGCGCCGTCGGCCTCTCTCTTTTTTGTGAGGCTTTTTATGAGGCTGCCTATAAAAGATTCCGGCAGCGAACCGAAACTCCACGGCACGGCCTGCAATTTAAATGAGGAGGGCCATGACCCAGCAAAGGCAGAATCAGGAGTACGCGGACGACAAGTACCAGGACAGCAGGTATGAGGACGGCAGGTACGAGGACGGCAGGTACGAGGATGAGGACGACGAGTACGAGGACGATCTCGACCAGCACGCCCCGACCATCCCCGCCCGTACCGCCTTCCGCCGTTTCTGGCCCCTGACCAAGGGGCTGCGGAGCTGGCTGCTGGCCATCTGGCTGTGCACGGTGCTCGCCGCCCTCGCCGAGACCGCCGCCATCCTCCTCTTCGGCGACCTGACCGACCACGCCCTGCAACAGGGCTCACTGGCCGCGTTCTGGGTCCCCGCCGCCGAATGGCTGGCCGTCGCCGTGCTCGGCGCCGCCGTCGCCTACGCGGGCAACTCCCTCGCCACCTGGGTCACCGAACGCTTCGTGATGCGGCTGCGCGAGCACGTCTTCGACCATGTGCAGCAGTTGCCGCCGCACTTCTTCCAACGCCACCGCCAGGGTGACCTGTTGTCCCGGCTGACCAGCGACGTCGAGTCGATCGAGACGATGGTGGTGTCCGGTCTGGTGGGCGCGGCCTCGGCGGCGTTCAGCGCGCTGTTCTACGCGGCGGCCGCGTTCTGGCTGCGCTGGGACCTGGCAGCGGCGACCTTCGTGCTCGCGCCGCTGTTCTGGCTGGCCGCCCGCCGCTTCTCCGGCTCCATCAAGTCCGTCTCGCGCGACGGCCGGGTCGCCGACGGCGCCATCACCTCCGTGGTGGAGGAGTCCCTCGGCAACATCGTCCTCACCCAGGCGTACGACCGCCGGGACGCCGAGCGGCGGCGGCTGAACCAGGAGGCGAACGCCTGGTTCAGGGCCTCCGTGCGCTCCGGACGCCTCAACGAGCTGTACGAGCAGCTCGTCCAGGTCATCGAGACGATCTGCGTGCTCGCGGTCATCGGCCTCGGCGTGTGGGAGATCTCCGGCGGCCGGATGACCCTCGGCCAGCTGCTCGCCTTCGCCGCGTTCCTCGGCTACCTCTACCCGCCCGTGCGCGGTCTGGCCCAGCTCGGTCTGACGATCGCCGCCGCCACCGCCGGCGCCGAACGGCTGATCGAGATTCTCGACGTCCGGCCCGCGGTGGCCGACCCGACCGGCTCCGCGGAGAGCCGGCCCGGCCGTCCCGACGGCGCCGTGGAGGTGCGCGACGCCACCTTCCGCTACCCCGGCGCGGAGACCGACGCCCTGAGCGGCCTGTCCTTCGCGGTCAGCCCCGGCGAGCTCGTGATCGTGACCGGCCCGAGCGGCGCGGGCAAGTCCACCGTCTCCAAGCTCCTGCTCCGCTTCTACGACCCGGACTCCGGCTCGGTCCTCCTCGACGGCGTCTCGGTACGCGACTTCCCGCTGGCCCGGCTGCGCGAGTACGTCACGCTGCTGCCGCAGGAGACCCTCGTCCTGCACGACACCGTGCGCGCCAACATCGGCTGCGGGCGCCCCGGCGCGAGTGACGAGGCGCTCGTCGAGGCGGCGCGCGCCGCCGACGCGCACGACTTCATCATGAAGCTGCCGGAGGGGTACGACACCAGGATCGACCCCAACTCGGCCCGCCTCTCCGGTGGTCAGCTCCAGCGGCTCGCCATCGCCCGTGCCATCCTGCGCGATGCCCCGGTCCTCGTCCTGGACGAACCGACGACCGGCCTGGACGCGATGGCCGCACGCCGTGTGATCAAGCCGCTGCGGCGCCTGATGCAGGGCCGTACGACGATCATGATCACCCATGACCTCAACCTCGCGCCCGACGCCGACCGCATCCTGGTCGTCGACCGCGGCCGCGTCGTGGAAACCGGCCGGCACGACGAACTGCTGGCCCGCGGCGGCGCGTACGCACGGCTGCACGGTTCGCAGAACAACGCGCAGATGGACACCGGAGAGCTGCGGTTGCCGCTGTTCACGGAGGCGGAGGTCCCCGTGGGCGGTGCGGTGCACATGGGGGTACCGGCAGGTGTACCGATGGGTGTCCCGACGGACGTGCCGATGAGTGTGCCGACGGACGTGCCGATGAGTGTGCCCGCAGGGATGCCGATGGACTACGCGGGGGGCTTCGTGGGGGGCTTCGTGGCGGAAGCGGCTCCGCAGTACGCGTACTACGGGACCGCCGGGCAGTACGGCTCCGAGGGCGCCTGGTACTCCGGTGCGCTTCCCGACCCCCTCCCCCATCACGCTGATCCCGATCCCCTCCGGGACCCCCTCGCGGGCTATCTGCCCGACGGCCGGCCGCTCTTCCGCGACGAGGTGCCCTGGACAGGCGCATAAAGGGTTCACGTTCCTGACTCGGTCCATTACTGTGGACCAGGAAGTGCACCTTGATGCACGACACCCGAGTCGAGCCCCCTGGAAGGCCCCGTGAACACCCCCAGCGCCGCCCCGTCCTCTCCGGCGTCGTCGGCGTCCCCGGCCTCGGTCGCCCCGGCGATGGCACCCGCACCCGCGCCGGGCGACGGCGCCCCGGGCCGAAGGGGCGCCCTCGGCCCCGTGGGTCTGGTGCTCGCCGGAGGCGTCTCCGTGCAGTTCGGCGGCGCGCTGGCCGTGACCCTCATACCGCGGGTGGGCGCGCTCGGCGTCGTCTCGCTGCGCCTGCTGGTGGCCGCGATCGTGCTGATGGCCGTCTGCCGCCCCAAGGTGCGCGGGCACTCGCGGGCGGACTGGGGCACGGTCCTCGTCTTCGGCGTCACCATGGCCGCGATGAACGGCCTCTTCTACCAGTCGGTCGCCCGTATCCCGCTGGGCCCCGCCGTCACCCTGGAAGTGCTCGGCCCGCTCGTTCTCTCGGTCCTCGCCTCCCGCCGTGCCCTGAACCTCCTCTGGGCGGGCCTCGCCCTCGGCGGTGTCTTCCTGCTCGGCGGCGGGGGCTTCAGCTCCCTCGACCCGGTCGGCGTCGCCTTCGCCCTGTCCGCGGGCTCGATGTGGGCGGCGTACATCGTCTTCAGCGCTCGTACGGGCCGACGCTTCCCGCAGGCCGACGGGCTCGCGCTCGCCATGGTGGTCGCGGCGGTGGCGTTCCTGCCGCTGGGGATCGCCGAGTCCGGGACCCGGCTGCTCGATCCGACGACCGTGGCCCTGGGCGGCACGGTCGCCGTGCTGTCCTCCGTGCTGCCGTACACCCTCGAACTCCTCGCCCTGCGCCGCCTGCCCGCCTCCACCTTCGCCATCCTGATGAGCCTGGAACCCGCGGTCGCCGCGACCGCCGGCTTCCTCGTCCTGGACCAGGCGCTCTCCGCCACCGAGGCGCTCGCGATCGCCCTGGTCATCGCGGCGAGCATGGGGGCGGTACGGACACAGGTGGGACGGGGCAGGGCGAAGAATGTCGGTCCGGCCGAGAGCGCCGGTTCAGCCGAGGGGGCGTAGCAGCCGCAGGATCATCTCGACCGTGCGCTCGACGGGGCGGGTGCGCGCCGTGGTGCTGAACAGCAGCGTGCGGGTCAGGACGGCGCCCAGCAGCATGTCGAACACGTCGTCCGGGTCCACGTCCGGGTCCACGGTCCCGGGTGGCGCGGCGCGCAGGATGTCCACGAAGAGCGGCCGCGCCGACATCCGCACGTACACCTCCGGCGGACCGGTCCGGTCCGACGTCTGATGGTGTGCGAACAGTCCGGCGGCGGCCGCGCGGGCCACGGGCGTGCTGAAGGCCGCCAGGTAGGCGCGGATGAACCGGCGCAGATCGCGCCGTAGGTCCCCCGTCGGCCGCACGCTCAGCGGACTCAGCCCGGGGAACGTGGCCTCCTCGATCAGCTCGATCCGGGACGGCCAGCGCCGGTAGATGGCGGAGGCGTGCACGCCGGAGTGTTCCGCGACCGCCTGGATCGTCGTCGCGTCGAAGCCGCGCCGGACGAGCAGTTCGCGCGCTGCCGCGAGGGCCCGTTCGTCGATGCTCGTGTCCCGGGGACGGCCGGGGCGGCGGCGCGGCTCTGTCATGGCGGACATCGTAATGACCGGCCGTTTGCGGAGGTGTTTATAGGAGACACCCTTCTATAAATGCCATGGCGTCGCTACAGTCCCTACCGTTCGAGGAGGGGGATGTATGAGCGAGATCGACGAGCTTCGCGCCACGGTCAGGACGCTGGCGGCGAAGGTCCACGCCCTGGAGGACCAGGTCGAGATCATGCAACTCGTCGCCCAGTACGGGCCCGCCGTCGACAGCGGCTCGGGGGAGGCCGCGGCGGACCTCTGGACCGAGGACGGCCTCTTCGACGCCGTACCCCATCTGCGGATGGAGGGCCGGGACGCCATCCTCGGCATGGTTCACGGCGCAGGCCACCAGAGCCTGATCCACAACGGTTGCGGTCACGTCCTGACCGTCCCGCACATCGTCGTCGACGGCGACCACGCCACCGGACGCAGCCACGCGCTGCACTTCCGCTGGGACGCCGATGCCCGCCGGTTCTGGGTCTTCCAGGTCTCCGCGAACACCTGGCGCTGGGTGCGCACCTCGCGGGGCTGGCGGATCGCCGAGCGGGTCAACGCCGGCCTCGACGGCACCGAGGGACCCCGCGCGCTGCTCGCTCCGCCCGCTGCCGCCCGCGGCCACCAGGAGGCGGAGTGAGCGATCGACTGGACGGACCAGATCGACTGGACGGACTGGATCGAACGGGTCGAACGGATCGAACGGATGAGGTGGGGAGAGTGGCTGAAACCCTGACCGGTACGTACGGTCCGTGGGGCATCGTCGCCGGTGGGTCGGACGGAGTGGGGGCCGCGTTCGCCCACGCGATGGCCTCCCGGGGCATGAACGTGGTGCTGGTGGCGCGGCGCGTACCGGTGCTGGAGGAGTCCGCCGCCGAGATCCGGGCGAAGCACGGCGTCGAGACCCGCACGGTCGCGCTCGACCTCAGCGCCCCGGACGCGCTGTCGGAGCTGACACGGGCCACCTCCGACCTGGAGGTCGGCCTCTTCGTCTACAACGCCGGCGGCGACGACCGCAGCGTGGCCTTCCTCGACAAGGACCTCGGCGCCCACCTGGCGCTGGTCCACCGCAACTGCCTCGCCCCGCTCGAAGCGGCGTACCGCTTCGGTGGTCCGATGGTGGCGCGCGGGCGCGGGGCCGTGGTGCTGGTGACCTCGGGCGCCGCCTGGGCGGGCGGCGCCACGCTTGCCGCCTACGGCGCCACGAAGGCCTTCGACCTCATCCTCGCGGAGAGCCTGTGGGCGGAGTGGCGTGCCGGCGGGGTCGACGTACTGGGGCTCGTACTCGGCAAGACCGACACCCCGTCCATGCGCCGGGCGTTCGATGCCGACGGCAAGGCGTACGGAGAGCTCGCCGACCCCCACGAGGTCGCGGCGGAGGCTCTCGACCACCTCGCCGACGGCCCTACCTGGATCTACGGGAGCGACACCCCGACCGGCGGCTCACCGTTCGGCGCGCTGAGCCGCCGCGACGCCGTCCTCGCGATGAGCCGGGGCGCGTCCGCGCAGCGCGAGAACGGTTAGTTCAGGCCGGTCCTGGCGCGGGACCCGTTCGAAGAGCGCGCGACCGGGCAGGGGCCCTCAGCGGGTACCGCGCGCCGTCCTCGGCGCGGGCCACCAGGCCGCGTCCGAGACCGGGGTCGCCGGTGAGCCGGTGAGCCGGGGGACGACGTCGGTGACCGCGGAAAGCTCACCCCGCTCGATCGCCTGGTACCAGGAGATCCAGGTCTCGATCTGTTCCCCGCTCATGCCCAGTCGCCATCGCCGCGCGAAGGCTTCCTCAAGGGTCTCGGGTTCGTAGCGGTAGGGCCGACCGGTGGCCGCGGCGATCCGGGTGACCGCTTCGTCGAGGGTCAGGGCCTCGGGCCCGGTGATCTCGAGGATCGCGCCGTCGTGCTCGGAGCGGGGACCCTCGTCGAGGGCGACGGCCGTGATCACGTCGGCGATGTCCTCGTGGGTGACGAAGGCGGCCCGGCCGGTGCTCGCGGGGCCGCTCACGACGAATTCCTCGTCGGCGAGGGCGGCCGGCGTCGACGTGTAGAAGCCCGCCCGGAGCACCGTGTGGCGGATCCCGGCCCCTGCCAGGAACTGTTCGGTCAGCCACTGGTCGCGGGCGTTGATGTAGGTGGCGGTGGGCGCCGCGCCGACGAGGGACACATACAGGACCCGGTCCACACCGACGGCGATCGCGGCCTCGACCGCGGTGGCGTGTTCCTCCAGCCGGCGCCCCGTGCGGTGTCCGGAGATCAGGACGAGGGTCGACGCGCCCTCGAGCGCCTTGCGCATGTCCGAGGCGTCGGCGTAGGCGGCCGGACCGCGTCGCCGGGCGCCCGGCAGTTCGGGCAGGCGGTCGGGGCTGCGTCCGACAAGGAGTTGGGGGACGCCGTGGGCGGCGAGTCGGGCCGCGATCCGGCTGCCCAGCGCCCCGGTCACCCCGGTGACCGCCACCGTGTCGTGGTTCCCCTCGGGCATGGGTTTCCCTCCGTCCGGAGCCGCCGCCGGTCGCGGAATCACTGCTTCCGATCACGTACCTGGAACTGGATCACGGGCGAAAGCGCGATGCAAGCCGTACGGTCGATCGGCGCGCGGCCCCTGAACGGCCGGCGGACGGCCGTGTGCGTGGGGCGCGCCGAGCGGTTGATGCCACCACCACCGGCGCGCCGGACCGGGCCGCCGCCCCAGGGCTGAAGAGCTCCGAGCTCCGAACTCCCGGTGCCGGTGTCCGGCATGCTCCAGCCGGTACGACCACAATTAATGCAAGCATGCTTGATTGTTTCTGTGTCCGCTGCCATGCTCCAGAACGCATCGCGACAGACCCCGCACACCGTCGTGCCCCGAGGGGAGCCCCATCGTGTCCGACCCGTCGTCCGTGATCGACGATCTGCGCCGGGAGAGCGAGGAACTCGACCTGTTGGTGGGGGACTTGGCGGCAGCGCGCTGGGCACTGGCCACCCCCGCCGCCGGATGGACGATCGCTCACCAGATCGCCCACCTGACCTGGACGGACCGCTCCGCCCTGCTCGCCGTCACGGACGCCGAGGCGTTCGCGAAGGAGGTCGAGAAGGCGATCGCCTCGCCCGGCGGATTCGTGGACGAGGGCGCGCAGGAGGGGCCGGGCTGCCGCCCGCCACGCTGCTCGCCGACTGGCGGGACGGCCGCGCGGCGCTGGAGACGGCCCTCCGCGCGGCCCCCGCCGGCACCCGCTTCCCCTGGTACGGACCGCCCATGTCGGTCGCCTCCATGGCCACCGGCCGGCTGATGGAGACCTGGGCCCACGGCCAGGACGTGGCGGACACGCTGGGCGTGGCGCGTACGCCCGGCGACCGCCTCCGCCATGTGGCCCGCATCGGCGTACGGGCCCGGGACTTCGCGTTCGGCGTCCGAGGCCTCACCCCGCCCGCCGCCGAGTTCCGCGTCGAACTGCGCAGCCCCGGCGGCGAGTTGTGGACGTACGGTCCCGAAGACGCCCCCCAGCGCGTCACCGGCCCCGCCCTCGACTTCTGCCTCCTGGTCACCCAGCGGGCCCACCGCGCCGACCTCGCCGTACGGGCGGACGGCCCCGACGCGGACCGCTGGCTGGACATCGCGCAGGCCTTCGCGGGGCCGCCGGGACAGGGACGCGAGTCCAAGGGAGACGCCAGGTGACCCTCGCGCCCCTGCGCATAGGCAACGCCTCGGGCTTCTACGGCGACCGCTTCGACGCGATGCGCGAGATGCTCACCGGCGGCCCCCTGGACGTCCTGACCGGCGACTACCTCGCCGAACTGACCATGCTCATCCTCGGCCGCGACCGCCTCAAGAACCCCTCCGGCGGCTATGCGCGCACCTTTCTGGGCCAGTTGGAGGAGTGCCTCGGCCTCGCGCACGAGAAGGGCGTGCGGATCGTGGCGAACGCGGGCGGCCTCAACCCCGCCGGACTCGCCGACGCCGTACGGCAGTTGGCCGACCGCCTCGGCATACCGGTGCGGGTCGCCCATGTCGAGGGCGACGACCTCACCGCCGGCCACCCCACGAGTCTTGCCGCGCACGCCTACCTCGGCGGCGTCGGGATCGCCGTCTGTCTGCGCGAGGGCGCGGACATCGTGGTGACCGGGCGCGTCACGGACGCGGCCCTGGTCACCGGCCCCGCCGTCGCCCACTTCGGCTGGGCGCCGGACGCGTACGACCGTCTCGCGGGCGCCGTCGTCGCAGGACACGTCCTGGAATGCGGCACCCAGGCGACCGGCGGCAACTACGCCTTCTTCACAGAACTCACCGGCCACGACCCGGCGCGGCTGCGCCACCCTGGCTTCCCGCTCGCCGAACTCCACGAGGACGGCACGAGCGTCATCACCAAACACGACGGCACCGGCGGCGTGGTGGACCTCGGCACGGTCACCGCGCAACTCCTCTACGAGACGTCCGGCGCCCGGTACGCGGGCCCCGACGTCACCGCCCGCCTCGACTCGGTCCGCCTCACCCAGGAGGCCCCCGACCGCGTCCGCATCGACGGCGTACGCGGCGAGGCCCCGCCCCCCACCCTCAAGGTCGGCCTCAACCGCCTCGGCGGCTACCGCAACGAAGTCGTCTTCGTCCTCACCGGCCTCGACATCGAGGCGAAGGCCGCCCTCGTCCGGGACCAGATGGAGGCCGCGCTGGACGCCGCCAAGTCCCGCCCCGCCGAGGTCCGCTGGGACCTCGCCCGCACCGACCACCCCGACGCGCCCACCGAGGAGACCGCGAGCGCCCTCCTGCGCCTCGTCGTACGCGATCCCGACCAGGAAGCGGTCGGCCGCACGCTCAGCGGCGCCGCCGTCGAACTCGCGCTGGCGAGCTACCCCGGCTTCCATGTCGTGGCGCCACCGGGAAAGGGCTCCCCGTACGGGGTCTTCGAGGACGCGTACGTCCCCCGGGGCGCCGTGGACCATGTCGCCGTCCTCCACGACGGACGCCGGGTCCCGGTGACCCCGGATCCCGGCACCTTCACCACCCTCGTACTGGAACCCGTGCCCGAACCCGCCCTGCCCGAGCCGCCGGCCCCGGGGGCGACGAGACGCGCTCCCCTCGGCCTCGTCGCGGGCGCCCGCAGCGGTGACAAGGGAGGCAACGCCAACGTCGGCGTCTGGGCCCGCACGGACGACGCGTGGCGCTGGCTGGCCCACGAGCTGACAGCCGACAGATTCCGGAGCCTGATCGCCGAAAGCCGTGATCTGGAAGTCGTCCGTCACCTCCTGCCCGACCTCCGCGCCCTCAACTTCGTCGTCGAAGGCATCCTCGGCGAAGGCGTCGCGGCCCAGCACCGCTTCGACCCCCAGGCCAAGGCCCTCGGCGAATGGCTCCGCTCCCGCCACCTGGACATCCCGGAGGCCCTCCTGTGACCGTCCTTCCCACCGCGCTCGACACCACGAGCCCCGACTACACGGCGAACCGCGACGCCATGCTCGCCAGACTCACCGAGCTGGACACCGAGCACGCCAAGGCGCTCGCCGGCGGCGGCGAGAAGTACGTGGCCCGGCACCAAAAGCGCGGCAAGCTGCTCGCCCGCGAGCGCATCGAGCTGCTCCTCGACCCCGACACACCCTTCCTGGAACTGTCGCCGCTCGCGGCCTGGGGGAGCGAGTACGCGGTCGGCGCCTCGCTGGTGACCGGGATCGGGGTCGTCGAGGGCGTGGAGTGCCTGATCACGGCGAACGACCCGACCGTACGGGGCGGCGCCAGCAACCCCTGGAGCCTGAAGAAGGCCCTGCGCGCCAACGACATCGCCCTCGCCAACCGGCTGCCCTGCATCAGCCTCGTCGAGTCGGGCGGCGCCGACCTGCCCTCCCAGAAGGAGATCTTCATCCCCGGGGGCGCGATCTTCCGCGACCTCACCAGGCTGTCGGCGGCGGGGATCCCGACCGTCGCCGTCGTCTTCGGGAACTCGACCGCCGGAGGCGCGTACATCCCCGGCATGTCCGACCACGTGATCATGGTCAAGGAGCGGGCGAAGGTCTTCCTGGGCGGCCCGCCGCTGGTGAAGATGGCCACCGGCGAGGAGAGCGACGACGAGTCCCTGGGCGGCGCCGGGATGCACGCGCGCGTGTCGGGTCTCGCGGACTACTTCGCCGTCGACGAACAGGACGCCCTCCGCCAGGCCAGACGCGTCGTCGCCCGGCTCAACCACCGCAAGGCGTACGGCGATCCCGGCCCGGCCGCGCCCCCCAAGTACGACGGGGACGAACTCCTGGGAGTCGTCCCCGGCGACCTCCGGCACCCCTTCGACCCCCGCGAGGTCATCGCCCGCGTGGTCGACGGCTCCGACTTCGACGAGTTCAAGCCCCTCTACGGGACGAGCCTCACGACCGGCTGGGCGACGCTGCACGGCTACCCCGTCGGCATCCTCGCCAACGCCCAGGGGGTGCTGTTCAGCGCCGAGTCCCAGAAGGCCGCCCAGTTCATCCAGCTCGCCAACCAGCGGGACATCCCCCTCCTCTTCCTGCACAACACCACCGGCTACATGGTCGGCAAGGAGTACGAGCAGGGCGGCATCATCAAGCACGGCGCGATGATGATCAACGCCGTCTCCAATTCGAAGGTCCCCCACCTGTCCGTCCTCATGGGGGTCTCCTACGGGGCCGGCCACTACGGCATGTGCGGCCGCGCCTACGACCCGCGTTTCCTGTTCGCCTGGCCCAGCGCCAAGTCCGCAGTCATGGGCCCCCAGCAGCTCGCGGGCGTCCTCTCGATCGTCGCCCGGCAGTCGGCCGCGGCGAAGGGACAGCCCTACGACGAGGACGCCGACGCCGCTCTGCGCGCCATGGTCGAGCAGCAGATCGAGTCGGAGTCCCTGCCGATGTTCCTGTCCGGGCGGCTGTACGACGACGGGGTCATCGACCCCCGTGACACCCGTACCGTCCTCGGCCTGTGCCTGTCCGCGATCCACACGGCCCCCTACGAGGGTGCGCGCGGTGGCTTCGGCGTCTTCCGGATGTGAGGTCCCAGTGATTACTTCCGTCCTCGTGGCCAACCGGGGCGAGATCGCCTGCCGGATCTTCCGCACCTGCGGTGAGTTGGGGATCCGGACGGTCGCCGTGTACTCCGACGCCGACGGGAACGCCCTGCACGCGCGCGTGGCCGACGAGGCCGTACGGCTGCCGGGCGCGGCGCCCTCGGACACCTATCTGCGCGGCGACCTGATCGTGAAGGCGGCCCTGAGCACCGGCGCGGACGCCGTGCACCCCGGGTACGGCTTCCTCTCCGAGAACGCCGACTTCGCGCGCGCCGTCCTCGACGCGGGCCTCGTCTGGATCGGGCCGCCGCCGGAGGCGATCGAGGCGATGGCCTCCAAGACGCGCGCCAAGAAACTGATGGGCCTCGCCCCCCTGGAGACGGTCACCGCGGCCGATCTCCCGGTCCTCGTCAAGGCCGCCGCGGGCGGCGGCGGCCGCGGCATGCGCGTCGTACGCGAACTCGACGCCCTGGAGGGCGAACTGGCGGCCGCCCGCTCCGAGGCCCTCGGCGCCTTCGGCGACGGCGAGGTCTTCGTCGAGCCCTATGTGGAGGGCGGACGACACGTCGAGGTCCAGATCCTCGCCGACGCGCAGGGCACCGTCTGGGCGCTCGGCACCCGCGACTGCTCCCTCCAGCGCCGCCACCAGAAGGTCGTCGAGGAGGCCCCGGCACCCGGCCTCGGAGACCTCACGCAAACCCTCCACGACCTGTCCGTCCGGGCCGCCCGCGCCGTCGACTACAGGGGCGCGGGAACCGTCGAGTTCCTGGTCGCCGACGGAAAGGCCCACTTCCTGGAGATGAACACCCGCCTCCAGGTCGAACACCCGGTGACGGAGGCGGTCTTCGGCATCGATCTCGTCGCGCTCCAGATCCGGGTGGCGGAGGGCACGGCGCTCGAAAACGACCCCCCACGCGCGCGGGGGCACGCGATCGAGGCCCGCCTGTACGCCGAGGACCCGGCGCGGGCCTGGGCCCCGCAGACGGGCACCCTGCACCGCCTCGCCGTCCCGGACGGCGTCCGCCTCGACACCGGCTACACCGACGGCGACCCGATCGGCGTCCACTACGACCCGATGCTGGCGAAGGTCATCGCGTACGCACCCACGCGCGCGGAGGCGGTACGCAAACTGGCGGGCGCCCTGGAACGGGCCGACCTCCACGGCCCGACGACCAACCGCGACCTGCTCGTACGCTCCCTGCGGCACCCGGAGTTCGCCGGCGCCCGCATGGACACCGGGTTCTACGACCGCCACCTCGCCTCCCTCACGACGTCCACCCCGGACCCGTACGCCCCTCTCGCGGCGGCCCTGGCGGACGCGCACGACGGCGCCCGCTCCCGGTTCGGCGGCTGGCGCAACCTGCCCTCGGGGCCGCAGATCAAGCGCTACGCGGCGCACGGCACCGAGCACGAGGTCCGCTACCACCACACCCGCGAGGGCCTGACGGCCGACGGGGTGCGCGTGGTGCACGCCGACGCCCGTCTCGTCGTACTCGAAGTGGCCGGCGTACGAAGGAAGTTCCAGGTGACGCGCTACGGCGACCGGGTCTTCGTCAACGCCACCGCCCTCACCGCCCTGCCCCGCTTCCCCGACCCCACCGCCCAGCAGGCCCCCGGCTCCCTCCTGGCCCCCATGCCCGGAACCGTCGTCCGGATCGCCGAAGGCCTGGCCGCGGGAACCCCCGTACGGGCCGGAGAGCCCCTCCTGTGGCTGGAGGCGATGAAGATGGAACACAAGATCTCCGCCCCCGCCACAGGCACCCTCACAGCCCTCCACGCCACCCCCGGCCAACAGGTCGAGGTAGGGACTCTCCTGGCAGTGGTCGAAACGACACCTTGAGACGAGCGTCCCTTCAGGGGCGCGGGGCTGTCACCCCATGCGGCTCCGCCGCGTGGGCGCGACCAGCCACATACAACCTTCAGCGTAAAGACGGCCCCAGGAGCCCCCATGAGCCCCGCAACAGAAACCGAAGAACACAAGGCCCTCCGATCCGCCGTGGCCGCCCTCGGCAAACGCCACGGCCGCGACTACGACATCAACATCCTCTGGCCCGAGGCCGCCAAGCTCGGCTACCTCGGCGTCAACCTGCCGGAGGCATACGGGGGCGGGGGCGGCGGCATAGCCGAACTCTCCATCGTCCTGGAAGAACTCGGCGCCGCGGGCTGCCCCCTCCTGATGATGATCGTGTCCCCGGCGATCTGCGGCACGGTGATCGCCCGCTTCGGCACGGACGCCCAGAAGCAGCAGTGGCTCCCCGGCCTCGCCGACGGCACCCGCACCATGGCCTTCGGCATCACCGAACCCGACGCGGGTTCCAACTCGCACCGCATCACCACCACCGCCCGCCGGGACGGCACCGACTGGGTCCTGAGCGGCCGCAAGGTGTTCATCTCCGGCGTCGACATCGCGGACGCCACGCTCATCGTGGGGCGCACGGAGGACGCGCGGACGGGCCGCCTCAAGCCCTGCCTGTTCATCGTCCCGCGCGACGCCGACGGCTTCGGACGGCGGCGGATCGACATGGAACTCCACAGCGCGGAGAAGCAGTTCGAACTGACCCTCGACGACGTACGGCTGCCCGCCGACGCGCTCGTCGGCGACGAGGACGCCGGCCTGCTCCAGCTCTTCGCCGGGCTCAACCCCGAGCGGGTGATGACCGCCGCGTTCGCGATCGGCATGGGCCGTTACGCGCTCTCCAGGGCCGTCGAGTACGCCCGTGAGCGCACCGTCTGGAAGGAGCCCATCGGCGCACACCAGGCCGTCGCCCACCCCCTCGCCCAGGCCCACATCGACCTCGAACTCGCCCGTCTGATGATGCAGAAGGCGGCGTACCTGTACGACGCGGGGGACGACGTCGCCGCAGGTGAGGCCGCGAACATGGCCAAGTACGCGGCGGGCGAGGCGTGTGTGAAGGCGGTCGACCAGTCCGTGCACACCCTCGGCGGCAACGGACTCACCCGCGAATTCGGCCTCGCCTCGTTGATAACGGCCTCGCGCGTGGCTCGTATTGCTCCGGTGAGCCGGGAGATGATTCTCAACTACGTCTCCCACCAGACCCTGGGCCTGCCCAAGTCGTACTAGCCCCCGTCGCTCCCCGAGCCGCTCCAGGAGGAACCATGTTCCGCAGCGAGTACGCCGAAGTCCCGGCCGTCGAGGAACCCATCCACGAAGCGGTCCTGGGCCGCGCCGCCGAGCGCGGCGACACGCCCGCGCTGATCGACGGAGTCGACGGCACCACGCTCACCTACGGACAACTGGACCAGTTCCACCGGCGGCTGGCCGCCGCGTTCGCCGAGGCGGGCGTCCGCAAGGGCGACGTGCTCGCCCTGCACAGCCCGAACACCATCGCCTTCCCGACGGCGTTCTACGCCGCCACGCGCGCGGGGGCCTCGGTCACGACCGTGCACCCGCTCGCCACGGCTGAGGAGTTCGCCAAGCAGCTGCGGGACAGCGCCGCGAACTGGATCGTGACCGTCTCGCCCCTCCTGGAGACGGCACGGCAGGCCGCCGAGTTCGCCGGCGGCGTACGGGAGATCTTCGTCTGCGACAGCGCGCCGGGACATCGCTCGCTGATCGACCTGCTCGGTTCGACCGCACCCGAACCGGAGATCGACATCGACCCCGTGACGGACGTCGCGGCCCTCCCGTACTCCTCCGGGACGACCGGCACACCCAAGGGCGTGATGCTCACCCACCGGTCCATCGGCACCAACCTCGCACAGCTCGTGCCCTTCATGCCGATGGGCGAGGGCGATCGCATCCTCGCGGTGCTGCCCTTCTTCCACATCTACGGGCTGACGGCCCTGATGAACGCGCCCCTCAGGCAGGGCGCCACCGTCGTCGTCCTGCCCCGCTTCGACCTCGACACCTTCCTCGCGGCCATCGAGAAGCACCGCATCAGCGGCCTTTTCGTGGCCCCGCCGATCGTCCTGGCCCTCGCCAAGCACCCCGCCGTCGCGCACTACGACCTGTCGTCCCTGAAGTACATCGTCTCCTCCGCCGCGCCCCTGGACGCCAAACTGGCGGTGGCCTGCGCCGAGCGGCTCGGGCTGCCGCCCATCGGCCAGGGCTACGGGATGACGGAGCTGTCCCCCTGCACCCACCTGGTCCCCCTGGACGCCGTCCAGCAGGCGCCCCCGGGAACGGTCGGCAGACTCGTCGCGGGCACCGAGATGCGCATCGTCTCCCTCGACGACCCCGACAAGGACCTGGGCGTCGGCGAGGCGGGAGAGATCGTCATCCGCGGGCCCCAGGTCATGAAGGGCTACCTGGGGCGGCCCGACGCCACCGCCGCGATGATCGACCCGGACGGCTGGCTGCACACCGGAGACGTGGGCTACACGGACCCCGGCGGCTGGCTGTTCGTCATCGACCGCGTCAAGGAACTCATCAAGTACAAGGGCTTCCAGGTCGCACCCGCCGAACTGGAAGCCCTGCTGCTCACCCATCCCGGCATCGCGGACGCCGCCGTCATCGGGATCTACAACGAGGACAACAACGAGGTCCCGCACGCCTTCGTGGTCCGCCGGCCGTCCGCGTCCGGTCCGTACGATCCCTCCGGCCTCTCCGAAGGCCCCTCCGGCCTCTCCGAAGCAGAGGTGATGATGTACGTCGCCGAGCGCGTCGCCCCCTACAAGAGGGTCCGCGGCGTCACCTTCATCGACGCCGTGCCCCGCGCCGCCTCCGGGAAGATCCTGCGCCGGGAACTGCGGGGCCGCTCATGACCGTTGCCCCGGTGGTGCACGCCGCCCACGACCGCGCCGTCACCACCCTCACCCTGGACTCGCCCGCCAACCGCAACGCCCTGTCCGCCGCCCTCGTGGGCGAACTCGCGGACGGGCTCACCCGGTACGGCAAGGACCCCGACGTACGCGCCGTCGTCCTCACCCACACCGGGAACACGTTCTGCGCGGGCGCCGACCTGCGCGACCCGCCGCACCCGGACGCGCTCGTCTCCCTGCTGCGGCAGATCGTCGAACTGTCCAAGCCGGTGCTGGCCCGGGTGACGGGCCACGTACGCGCGGGTGGTCTGGGGCTGCTGGGCGCCTGCGACATGGCGTTCTCCTCCGAGGAGGCCACCTTCGCCTTCACCGAGGTACGCATCGGAGTCGCGCCCGCCGTCATCTCGCTCCCCCTCCTGCCCCGCACGGACCCCCGCGCCCTCGCCCGCCACTACCTCACCGGCGAGCGCTTCGACGCGGCGGAGGCGGTACGGACGGGAATCCTGACGGCGACCGGCGACGACGTCGACGTCACCCTCGCCCCCGTCCTGGACGGCCTGCGCCGAGCGTCTCCACAGGCCCTGGCCGAGACGAAACGGCTGCTCACGGCTAGGGTGCTGGAGACCTTCGACCGGGACGCCGTCGCCCTGACCGCACTCTCGGCCGAGTTGTTCTCCTCCCCCCAGGCCCGCGAGGGGATGACGGCCTTCCTCGAACGACGGGATCCCGCATGGGTGGTCTAAACACGACAAAACCCACAGAACACCCGGGACCCACGGCGGTGCGCAGCTCCCCCGGCCCGCGGCTTCCGCACGTTCCCAAGCAGGACCGGAGCCGGGCCACCCGGCAGCGGCTGCTGGCGGCCGCCGTGGCCTGTCTCGCCGAGCACGGCTGGGCCGGCTCCACGGTCTCCGTAGTCGCCGAACGCGCCGGCGTCTCCCGGGGCGCCGCCCAGCACCACTTCCGAACCCGCGAAGAACTGTTCACCGCGGCGGTGGAGTACGTCGCCGAGGAGCGCTCCACCGCCCTGCGCGCCCTGTTCCCGGAGGGCGCCGCCGACCGCCGCGCGGTGGTCGCGGCCCTGGTCGACCTCTACACCGGCCCCCTCTTCCGCGCCGCCCTCCACCTCTGGGTCGCCGCCTCCAACGAGGACCAACTCCGCCCGAGGGTCACCGAACTGGAGGCCCGCGTGGGCCGCGAGACCCACCGGATCGCCGTGGAGCTCCTCGCCGCGGACGAATCCCGCCCGGGCGTACGGGAGACGGTCCAGGGCCTGCTGGACATGTCACGCGGCCTCGGCCTCGCCAACCTCCTCACCGACGACGCGGGACGACGGGAGCGCGTGGTGACGCAGTGGGGGGAGATCCTGAACGGAGTGCTGGACTGAGGGCGAGGACGTTGTCAGGACCCGTTCACGGACTGAGCCGCTCCACCCGCCAGCCGCCGTCCGGCTCCGCCACGTACCGCAGACGGTCGTGGAGACGGTTCTCACGGCCCTGCCAGAACTCGACCGTCCGGGGGGCGATACGGAATCCGCCCCAGTTCGGGGGCACCGGCACCTGCTCGCCCTCCGGATACCGGGCACTCAACTCCTCGTACGCCGCGTCCAGTTCGGCACGGGAGAAGACGACCGAGGACTGCGCGCTGGCCCACGCGCCGAGCTGCGACCCGTGCGGACGGGTACGGAAGTACGCGGCGGTCTCGTCGCGGCCGGTACGCCGGGCCGTGCCGGTGACGATGACCTGGCGGGCCATCGAGTGCCAGGGGAAGAGCAGGGAGACGTACGGGTTCTCCGACAACTCCCGGGCCTTGCGGGAGTCGTAGTTCGTGTAGAAGACGAAACCCTGCTCGTCGTACTGCTTGAGCAGCACCGTGCGCGAACTGGGCCGCCCCTCGGCGTCCGCCGTGGAGACGACCATCGCGTTCGGCTCGTACACCGTGCCGTGCACGGCGGCCTGCGCGGCCTGCTTGAACCAACGGGCGAACTGGTCCATGGGATGCGCGGCCAGATCGGACTCGACGAGCCCCTCGGCGCGATAGTGGGCACGCATCGCGGCGGGAGCGACGGCGAGTTCTTCGGCGGCGCCCCCGGCCCCTTCTTCGGCAGCGGCCTGCGCCGCACGCTGGACAAGGGGCTCGGCGGCGGATTCATCCGGGAAGCGGTCGGTCACGCGGTCATCTTGCCGTAACACGGCCCCCACCCGGCGGGGTGGCCTTCATCACTGCGTGGCACTGAGTGCCGCGCACTCTCCCCAAAGGTGGCACTCGGAGATATCGTGCTGCTGCCGTCCCGTTGGGGTGACCGCCGCTCGAACGGGGCATCACCGCGATGACGTACCGGACCGCGAGTCCATGAGCCGACCGTGGAACCGGACGTCGACCAGACCCCCGTCCCTGACCCATGCCATCCGTCGTACACATCATGAGGAGCCGCCTGATGTCCGACTTCGTACCCGGACTCGAAGGAGTCGTCGCGTTCGAGACGGAGATCGCCGAACCGGACAAGGAGGGCGGCGCACTCCGGTACCGAGGCGTCGACATCGAGGATCTGGTCGGCCACGTCTCCTTCGGAAACGTCTGGGGCCTCCTCGTCGACGGAGCCTTCAACCCAGGCCTGCCGCCCGCCGAGCCGTTCCCGATCCCCGTCCACTCCGGCGACATCCGCGTCGACGTCCAGTCCGCACTCGCCATGCTCGCCCCCGTCTGGGGCCTCAAACCCCTCCTCGACATCGACGAGGCCCGGGCCCGCGACGACCTCGCCCGCGCCGCCGTCATGGCCCTCTCCTACGTCGCCCAGTCCGCCCGCGGCCAGGGCCGCCCCATGGTCCCGCAGAGCGAGATCGACAAGGCGCACTCCGTGGTCGAACGCTTCATGATCCGCTGGCGCGGCGAACCCGACCCCAAGCACGTCGCCGCCGTGGACGCCTACTGGACGTCCGCCGCCGAGCACGGCATGAACGCCTCCACCTTCACCGCCCGCGTCATCGCCTCGACCGGCGCGGACGTCGCCGCCGCCCTCTCCGGCGCCGTGGGAGCCATGTCCGGGCCACTGCACGGCGGCGCGCCCTCCCGCGTCCTCGGCATGATCGAGGAGATCGAGCGCACCGGCGACGCCGAGGCCTACGTCAAGAAGGCCCTCGACAAGGGCGAACGCCTGATGGGCTTCGGCCACCGCGTCTATCGCGCCGAGGACCCCCGCGCCCGCGTCCTGCGCCGCACCGCCCGCGAGCTCGGCGCCCCCCGCTTCGAGATCGCCGAGGCGCTGGAGAAAGCGGCCCTGGAGGAACTGCACGCACGCCGCCCGGACCGCGTCCTGGCGACGAACGTCGAGTTCTGGGCCGCGATCATGCTCGACTTCGCCGAGGTCCCGGCGCACATGTTCACCTCGATGTTCACCTGCGCCCGTACGGCCGGCTGGTCGGCGCACATCCTGGAACAGAAGCGCACGGGACGGCTCGTACGCCCCTCCGCGCGCTACGTGGGCCCCGGCGCCCGCGGCCCCCAGGAGATCAAGGGCTACGAGGACATCGCGCACTGAGCCGAGGGCATCGCGCACTGAGCCGAGAAGCGGCTGGTCGTCCGGTCATCACGCAGGCGTCAGCAACTCCGCGTGATGACGGGCGGCGACCAGCGGGTGGGCCCGCAGCTTGCCCTTCAGCTCGTTGAACCCGTACTCGGCGAACAACGGGTTCGCCGGGTCGTCGGTGACACCGGGCGCGGCGGAGGCGTGCGGGAAGGGCAGCGGCTCGACCCGCGCGTCCAGCCGCGGGTTGTAGAAGAAGGGCACGGAGAACCGCTCGGTGGCCCCGGGCGGACTGACGACCCGGTGGTTCGTGGCGACGAGGTACCCGTTGGTGGCCACTTCCAGCAGCTCACCCAGGTTGACCACGAACGCCCCCGGCAGCGGCGGCACGTCGTGGAAGTGCCCGTCCTCGCGCTGCACCTGCAGTCCGCCGACCTGGTCCTGGAGCAGCAGCGTCAGGAACCCGTAGTCCTTGTGCGCGCCCACCCCCTGCTCGGCGCCGTCCCCCGCGCTCCCCGGGTACCGCACGAGCTTCAGCTGCGGATGCGCCCGCTCCCCGAAGGCCGGCTCGTAGAAGTCGGCGGGAGCCCCGATCGCGGCGAGCAGCTCGCGCAGCAGCCGCGCCGCGACCGAGCTGAGCCGGTCGATCCAGGCCAGTGCGGCGGTCCGCAGCTCCGGCAGCGCGGCCGGCCACTGGTTGGGCCCCTCCAGCCACCAGTACGCGGGCTCACCCGGCCCCGGTGTCCGCGCGGGCCGCTCGGCCCCTATGTCGAGCTGGTCCCGCCAGTCCCGGCTGCCGCCTGTCCGCTCGTCGCCGGTCCGCGTGTACCCCCGGAAGTGCGGCGAGTTGACGTTGTCGAGAGCGAGCCGGTCGGCCTCGGGAAGCGCGAAGAACCGGTGCATGGCATCGAGCAGGGCAGCGGTCTCGCCCTCGCTCACGCCGTGCCCCACGAGCTGGAAGAACCCCACGTCGTGGGCGGCACTGTGCAACTGCGCGCGCAGCAGGGCACGGGCCTGGGGACCGCGGTCGGCCGCGGAAAGATCGATGATCGGGAGCTGCTGATACTGAGCAGCGGAAGACGTGTTCGTCGTCATGAGAAGCGTCCGCAGGGTGTACGGGTGCCCGGGCGGCCGCCGGGGATGGGGCGGGGGCCACGGGTGCCAAGGTGAAGGAGAGCGAAGGGCCGAGGTCAGGCGGTAGCCCGACAGCCCATGCTCGTGACGCGCACGAAGTCCACGTGCCGGCGTCGAACGAGCATCGGAAGCATGCCCCCAGAGTACTGCGGACCCCCCGAAACGATGTCCCCCACCTCACCCACCCTGCGAAACGCAGACGACCCGCGAGCTCGGGTCCCCCCGCCTCACGGCAGAGGAGCCGGCCGGACGTACCGGCGAGCTCGCGGGTCGGGTGACTGCTTGGGTTTGGGGCCGGCTGCACGCTCGTTTCACGCGCTGGTCCGGCACCGAACCGAGTTCGGCGGCGGGCCGCTAGCCCGCAGCCACCTCGCAAGTCCGGGTTTCATACATGTACCCGATCACCTCCTTTCGGCGTGCAGCCCACCTTAGGAACCGATCGAACGAGGCTCAACCGGTTTTTCGAAATGTCGGTGGCACTGTCTCTGTCACACCCGGAGCTCCCTGTCGTCCTGCGATTCCTGGGGCTGGCGGGACGGAATCCCTGCGTACAACGATTTCGTCCAATCTTTGGGGAACAGGATGTGGGCTGGGTCACGTTCGAGTTGAATGAAGGCTGGTGAGCGAACTGTCTCGCCGTACGTGCGGACGCAGCCTGCAGGGGGTCCAGGTGAGTGCTTCCCGGCGTAGTGGGACCACCGACGAACTGGGGCCGGACGAGCCCGGGCCGGCTGGTTCGGATCTGCTTGCCGCGCTGCTGGACGGGATGGACGCGGCGCTGTGCGCGTTCGACGCCGACGGGGTCGTGACGCACTGGAACCGTGAGGCCGAGCGGATTCTCGGCTGGACCGCGGCCGAGGCCGTGGGGCGGCGGGGATTCGCCGGGTGGGCCGTGCGGACCGCGGACGCCGAGGAGGTCGAGGCGCGGCTGCTGTCCGCGATGGAGGCCCCCGGGCGGCAGGTGCACGAGTTCGCGCTGCTGACCAAGGACGGGGGGCGCGTGCTCGTACGGACGCAGTCCGCCGCCGTGCGCGGGGCGGACGGGAAGCCCGCGGGTGTGTACTGCGCCTTCAGCGAGGTGCATGCGCAGATCGATCTGGAGCGGTCCATCGCGTTGAGCGAGGCGCTGTTCGAGGACGCCAGCTGGGGTGTGGTGCTGGTGGACGCGGATCTGCGGCCCGCGGTTGTCAACGCTCATGCGGCCCGGGCCCTGGGGACCGGGCGTACGGCGGTGCTCGGGCGGCCGCTGGGGGATCTGCTCTCCCAGGGGGTCGAGGAGCTGGAGAGCGCGCTCACGCATGTGCTCGCCGAGGGCGCGCCGCCCGCTCCCGCCGAGATGTGGGTGAGCGTGCGGTCGGCCGAGGGCCAGAAGCGGCGGTGCTGGCGGAGCGGGTTCCTGCGGCTCGCCTCACCGCTCGCGGAAGAACCGGTTCCGCTCGGTGTGGGGTGGCTCTTCCAGGATGTGACGGAGGCCAAGCAGACCGAGCAGGAGGCCGCCCTGCTGCGGTTCCGGGCCAATCAGCTGCACCGGGCCGCACGGGCCGCCGCCGAGTGCGAGGACCCGGGGGAGGCCGCCACCGTCCACCTCGACTTCGCGCTCGCCGGGTTCGCCGATCACGCGCTGATCGACCGGGTGGCGGGGGGCTCGGCGGAGGACGACGAAGGGCCCGTACGGCTCGTACGCGCCGCCGCCACGCCCGCCGGGGCCCCCGGGCCGAGCCTGCTCACCGGGAAGGCCGGGCTGCCCGTGCGGTACGCCGAGGGGCATCCCGCGCTGCAGTGCGTGGAGCGCGCCGTGTCCGTACGGGCCAGTTGCGGCGAGATCACCCCCGAGCGGATGCGGGAGTGGGCCACGGCCCGCCAGTGGCCGCCGGACTCGGTGCACGCCCTGTGCGCGGTGCTGCGCAGCCGGGGGCGGACGCTGGGTGTCGTGACGTTCCTGCGGGGCGCGGGGCGCAGCCAGTTCGAGCGCACGGACGCGACGTACGCGGAGGACGTGGCCGTACGGATCGCGATGGCGCTGGATCTGGAGAGGCTGATGGGGGTGGTGGGGCGGACGTAGGGCCGTCGCGATCTTCACCCGGTCGGCCCAACGGTGGTGGACGAACCCGGTCGGCTCGGCGGCGGTGGAAGATCTCGGTTCGCTCAGCGGCGGTATCAGCGGCGGTATCAGCGGCGGTAGAAGATCCGGTCGCCGTACTCCGTCATCACCCGGCCGTTCCACTCGTGGCCGCCGTCGACGTTGCCCGAGCGCAGCAGGGGCGGCTCGATGCCGCGGTCGGCCAGCGTGCCCGCGGCCGTGGCCATGACGGCCTGGAGGAGGGCCGTCGTGACGACCGTGGAGGCGGGGGCGAAGGGTGCCTCGATCGTCTCCTGGGTCAGTTCCGCGTCCCCGACCGCGATCTTCGAGTCGAGGACGATGTCGCAGTGGTCCTTCAGATACGTTCCCGAGACGTGCCGGGACTTCGTCTCGGTGGCGTAGGCGACCGAGGTGACGCCGATGACCTTCACGCCCAGGGCCCGCGCGTTCATGGCCATCTCGACCGGGAGCGCGTTGCGGCCGGACAGGGAGACGATCACGAGTACGTCGCCGGAGCGGACCGGGCTGGTGTCCAGGACCGCGCTCGCGAGGCCGTCGACCCGCTCCAGGGCCGAGCCCAGGGTCGCGGGCATGACGTCGACGCCGACCACGCCCGGCACGACGAGCAGGTTCATCAGGGCGAGGCCGCCCGCCCGGTAGACGACGTCCTGAGCGGCGAGGGAGGAGTGCCCGGCGCCGAAGGCGAACAGCCGGCCGCCGTCCTCGACGGTGTCGGCGATCAGCGTGCCGGCCGCCTCGATGTCCCCCGCGTCCTCGTCCCGCACCCGCTGCAGCAGGCCGATCGCCGCGTCGAAGAACTGCCCGGCCAGCATGCTGTCGCTCATGGGCGAAGCCCCCTAGAAGTCTTGTCGGTGTCGGGTGGGCGTCGTGCGGGTGACGTGTCGCGGATCACGTTGCGGTCTGGACCAGCGAGCTGTCAATACGGCCGCAGTGGTCTCGGCGACGGTGCCCGTGGAGGTGCCCGCAGAGGCAGTCGTAACCCTGTGGTTCCAACGGCGAGGCACGCTTGTCGGTGGTATGCGTCAGAATTGAGTTCAGGGCCAGCGCACAAGCCGGTGAGCCACCGAGCCTCCGGCAGAGCTAATCGAGGGGCACGTATGTCCGGACTGATCGACACCACGGAGATGTATCTCCGCACCATCCTCGAGCTGGAGGAGGAAGGCGTGGTCCCCATGCGCGCCCGGATCGCCGAGCGGCTCGATCAGAGCGGGCCGACGGTCAGCCAGACCGTGGCGCGCATGGAGCGCGACGGTCTGGTGGCGGTCGCCACCGACCGGCACCTGGAGCTGACCGAGGAGGGCCGTCGTCTGGCCACCCGCGTGATGCGCAAGCACCGCCTCGCGGAGTGCCTGCTCGTCGACGTGATCGGTCTGGAGTGGGAGCAGGTGCACGCCGAGGCGTGTCGCTGGGAGCACGTGATGAGCGAGGCGGTGGAGCGGCGCGTGCTTGAGCTGCTGCGGCACCCCACCGAGTCGCCGTACGGCAACCCGATCCCCGGCCTGGAGGAGCTCGGCGAGAAGGACGGCGCCGATCCGTTCCTGGACGAGGGCATGGTCTCGCTGGCGGAGCTCGACCCGGGTCTGGACGGCAAGACCGTCGTCGTACGCCGGATCGGCGAGCCCATCCAGACGGACGCGCAGCTGATGTACACACTGCGGCGGGCGGGCGTGCAGCCCGGCTCCGTGGTGAGCGTGACGGAGTCGGCGGGTGGCGTGCTCGTCGGCAGTGGCGGCGAGGCGGCGGAGCTGGAGTCGGACGTCGCGTCCCACGTGTTCGTCGCGAAGCGCTGACACCTGGCAACTGACCGGGGCAGGCGCACAAACCCGGAGCGGACGCCCCGGGGCGGACACCAAGGAGTGGACGCCCCCGGAGTGAACCGCCCGGGGTGAACGCGCCGGAGCGGACCCGGGGTGGACGTCCCGGAGTGGACTCGGAGCGGACATCCCGGAGCGAGCCCGGAGTGAACGCCCCGGTGTGCGTCTGCCGGTCTTGAGCCCGCGAGGGGCAGCTCCCGGGGGCGGGCCGCGGGGCCCGGTGTTCACCGGACCCGGCGCCGGCCCCCGGGAGCCCGCCGGGCACGACAGCGTGCGGCCTTCCCCATCCACCCACCCGCCTACCTCGGACATGTCAACTCCCGTGACCTCAGAGGCAGTTGTGACGTTTTCGCTACGTCGCCGAAACCAAGATTCAGTGTGCCGAATCGCAGCGCCGGGACCGTTTGCGTGCGAGGCTGTCGCGAGAGGCATATGACCTGAGGGCTCTTGACCGTGTCCGAGAGGGATGTCGCGCGGTTGGGGAGGGGGCGGGGAGGATGTGCCGCAGACATGGAGAGGGCCCCGGCACCAGATGGCGCCGGGGCCTGTCCTCCCCTGTGCTGACCCGGAGCCCCGAGCTCCCAGGGTCATCCCCTTCGGACCGGTTTCCCCGAGCGGTCCGCCTCCCGCTGAAGATCTCCCCTCGGCGACGGCGGCCAATCCCCGCGGGTGGTCACTCGATTGAGGGGTGTTACCGCCGAGAAGCCCATTTTCGAATGTTCATTCGATAACGTGGCGGCGTACCGCGGCCGTACGGGGTACACGTAGGGCAACGAACCAGCAGGGGCAGCCGCCCGACAGTCGTTTTGAAGTGTTAGTCGTTTGCAGTGTCGGGGAGCTGTAGGAAACGGTAGGAAGCGGTACGAGTGGACCGGCCGGTTCGAGCGGGAGCGAGCGGTCCGAGCGAGCTAGGGGGGTGCCAGACCTATGGTGCGGCGCATCGACGTGACGGGCGCGGGTGGCCTACGCCTCGCCGCGTGGGAGTTCGCCGATCCTCCCAAGGCCGACCCGCCAAAGGTCACGGAGGACGTCGGGGCCCCGGGGGCCACAGGGGCCGTCGAAGGCGCAGCGGCCTCACCGGACTCGGAAGCCCCGGGCGTGCTGCTCCTGCACGGCCTCATGGGCCGCGCCTCGCACTGGGCGTCCACCGCCCGCTGGCTCTCCGAGCGGTACCGCGCCGTCGCGCTGGACCAGCGTGGCCACGGCCAGAGCGACAAGGCGCCGGAGGAGGGCTACACCCGCGAGGCGTACATCGAGGACGCCGAGGCCGCCCTTGAGCAGCTGGGCCTCGCCCCGGCCGTCCTCATCGGCCACGCGATGGGCGCGCTGACCGCCTGGCAGCTCGCCGCCAAGCGCCCCGACCTCGTGCAGGGGCTGATCATCTGCGACATGCGGGCCTCGGCGTTGGGCGCCGCCTCGCAGCGCGAGTGGGAGAACTGGTTCAAGGCCTGGCCCATGCCCTTCGCCACGCTCGCCGACGTACGGAAGTGGTTCGGCGAGGACGATCCCTGGGTGGAGCGCCCCCATCCGTCCCGCGGCGAGTTCTACGCCGAGGTGATGCACGAGTCCGCCGACGGCTGGCGCCCGGTCTTCGAACCCGAGCAGATGCTCAAGTCCCGCCAGACCTGGGTGTACGAGGCGCACTGGGAGGAGCTCGCCCAGGTCCAGTGCCCCGCCCTGGTCGTCCGGGGCCTCGACGGCGAGCTCGGCCGGGCCGAGTCCCAGGAGATGGTCCGTGTCCTGCCGCGCGGTGAGTACGCGGAAGTGGCCGACGCCGGCCACCTCGTGCACTACGACCAGCCGGAGGCCTGGCGCGCGGCGATCGAGCCGTTCCTCGACGGCGTACTCACCAGCTGACCCGCCCGGCCCCTGACCGGGGTCCCGTCCGGGGTCACCGGGGGTTCCGTCCGGACTCTGGATGCTGTTGGCGAATCCGGTCGGTCATGTCGGCTGCCCGGCATGTGTGCCGGAAGTCGTGAGCACTAAATCGATTTAGTGCTCACGACTTCCACGGAGGATGGCTCCGCTGCGGATTTGCCAACAGGGTCCGGACTCGGACCGGGGCTCCCTCCGGGGGTTCCGGCCGGGCCCCTTCGCGGGTCGCCTAGCCCTTGCTGACGGCCGCCAGGATCTCCGGCAGCCGCCGGGCCGTCCGGGGCGCCGCCATCCGCAGGCCGAACAGCGTGATCAGCGCCCCGTACCCGGCACCCAGCGGCAGCAGCAGCCAGCTCCACCGGTCCCCGTCCGCCGTCACGTTCAGCCAGATCGTAAGGGCGATGACGGGGGCGCTCAGCAGCGCCGCCGAGACCATCCCGCCGAAGATGGCGATCCAGGCGAGGCCCGTCTGCCCGGGGGCCACGTTCTTGTAGCCCTCCTGCGGGATCGAGTACGGGAAACGGGCCGACGACCACGCGCCGGTGGCGAGCATCGCGCCGAGCAGCGCGAAGGACAGTCCGAGCACCTCGGGCAGCTTGGGCCAGTCGTCGAGCATCGCCGTCGTCAGCACGGTCACGAGGGTCGCGTACGGCAGGGTGATCACCAGCAGCGCCAGCGCACGCCCGCGCAGTTCGACGTACGCGTCGCGCGGGGACGCGATCGTCATCGCGACCATCCAGAACGCGGAGGTGTCCTGCCCGAACTGGTTGTACATCTGGATGCCGAGCATCCCGGCCGCGAAGCACGCGAAGTAGATCGAGCCGGTGCCCTGCAACGCGTTGAACACGGGCACGATCAGCCCGATCGCCAGCGAGGTCACCCACGCGGCCTTCGTCTTCGGGTCCCGCCACACATACCGCAGGCTGCGCTCCATCACGGTCCCGGTGCGCCCCGCGGGCAGCAGCCGGCGCAGCCCGCCCGTCGAGATCCGCTCCCGCGCCTCCGCTTCGCCCGTCTGCAGGGTCGATCCGTCCGGCGAGGTCATCAGCCGGGTCAGATGCCTCGACCAGAGCGTCAGCAGCCCCACCAGCGCGGCCCCGCTCAGGAACAGCTGGGCGACCCCGGCCCCGTAGGAGCCCTCGCTCATCGAGTCCACCGCGCCGATCGCCGACCCGGGCGGTACCCAGCGCAGTACGTCCGCGGCCGGGTCGAGCTGGGACAGTCCGCCCGCCGAACCGAGCCGCTGTGCGCCGAAGTTGACGAGCTGCGCGCCGATCGCGACGACCAGACCGCTCAGTACCGCCAGGTCGCGGCCCTTGCGGCTGGACAGCAGCCGGATGTTGGCGGCGGCGACGGCCCGTGCGAGGGCCACGCAGACGAGCAGCGCCAGCGGCACGGCCACGACACCGGTGACGTACGCCGCCGTACCGTGCGCCACGGAGATCACGGAACCGACGAGCAGGCACAGGGTGAACAGCGGCCCGATGCCGACCAGCGAGGCCACGAGCAGCGCCCGGACCAGCGGGTGCGGCCGCAGCGGCAGCATGACCAGCCGCGTCGGGTCGAGGGTCTCGTCGCCGCTGGGGAAGAACAGCGGCATCACGGCCCAGCCGAGCGCCATCACCGCGATCAGCAGGACGACGACGGAGGCGGCGTGCGCGTTGCCGCGCAGGGTGATCAGGCCGAGCAGTTGGAGGGCGGCGAAGAGGAGGACGAGGACGACCGAGGTGATGTACGCGGCCCGCCGCCCGGCCGACTGCCGCAGTCCGTTGCGCAGCAGCGACAGCTTCAGCCGTACGACGACGGGGGTGATCGAGACCCCGGGGGTGCTCGTGCTCATCGCGTCGCCCCGCCGCCCAGCCAGTCCAGATCGGACCCGCGGTCGCGGCCCTGCGCGCCGACCAGTTCCAGGAACGCCTGCTGGAGGGAGGGCGCACTGCCGCGTACGTCCGCGAGCGGGCCGTGCGCGCGGATGCGCCCCGCGACCATGACGGCCACCCAGTCGCACAGGGATTCGACGAGTTCCATGACGTGGGAGGAGAAGACGACCGTGGCGCCCGATGTTGTGTACCGCTCAAGGACGCCGCGGATGATCTGCGCGGAGACCGGGTCGACGCCCTCGAACGGCTCGTCGAGGAAGAGGACTTCGGGGTTGTGGAGGAGCGCGGCGGCCAGGCCGATCTTCTTGCGCATGCCCGTCGAGTAGTCGACGACGAGTTTGTGCTGGGCGCCCGCGAGGTCGAGGACGTCGAGGAGCTGGGTGGTGCGCTTGTCGACCTCGTCGCCGGGCAGACCGCGCAACCGGCCGGTGTAGGCGAGGAGTTCGCGCCCGGAGAGCCGTTCGAAGAGCCGCAGGCCCTCGGGGAGTATGCCGATCCGGGCCTTCACCGCCGCCGGGTCGCGCCACACGTCATGGCCGACGACCTCGACGCTGCCCTGATCGGGCCTGAGCAGCCCGGTCACCATCGAGAGGGTGGTCGTCTTGCCCGCGCCGTTGGGCCCTACGAGCCCGATGAACCGCCCCGCCGGCAGCTCCAGATCGATCCCGGCAACGGCGACCTGCTCCCCGAACCGCTTCCAGAGCCCCTGCACACGTACGGCGGGCGCACTGCCCCCTGCTCCCTCGGCCATACGAGCACCCTAAGGGGAAGCGCCCTGTTTTCGGGTTTTTAGGGGCGCGGGGAACTGCGCGATCAGCCACAACGAACCCGCAGAAGAAGACGGCGCCAACCAGGGTTACCGATCCCGCCCGCAGGCGTAGGCGAGCGGCGAGATCAATTCCTCCGCATCCGGCAGCCACCGGTTCGCGGGCGTCGGCCGACAGGCCCACTGCACCGCACCCCGCGACCCGAACCGGGTCGGCGGAGCCGCCACGTACGAACCCTCGCCCAGGGTGACCAGGTCGAGTGAGGCGGGCGGCCAGCCCAGCCTCCGTACCAGGTCGGGGACCTTGGCCGCGGCACCGGGAAGGACGAAGAAATGCATGCGCCGGTCCGGTGTGCAGGTCACCGGACCCAGCGTCAGCTCCATCCGCTCCATGCGGGCGAGAGCGAGGAACCCGGCCGACTCGGGAACGTCGATCGCGTCGAACGTACGTCCGGTGGGCAGCAGGATCGACGCGTTCGGCTGCTTCGACCACATGCGGCGCGCGACGGTCGCACTGCCGGTCGCCTGTGTCGCCCAGTCCTCGCGCGCGGCGTGTGCGCCGGGTGCGGAGCAGCCGGCCTCGCCGCAGGAGCACCGCTGCATGCCGTCGACGGCTTCCAGCCAGGTACCGGGGAACACGTCCCAGTGGCGCTCCTCGGCATATCGCACGGCGGTGTCAAGCAGCGATTCGCCACGCTGCTTCGGGATTTGGGCGGCCTCGGGTCCCGCGATGGTCTCTTCCACGATGAACACAACTCTAGCCGTCATTGAGGGTTACGGGGGTCACGTGCGCGGGGGAGGAGCATCATTCCCGCGCGTGGGGCGCATGGATGCACGGGTGGGGGCGCGCACGGGGAACAACAGCGGGTGGTGGGTAACCAGGGGAGGGGTCGGGCAGCCGCCTTTACCCCGGCAATCCTCACATGTCTCGCATCTTCGGTATGTCGGCGGGGCATTGATCTTCATGGCCGACTTCCTTCGCTGTGGTTGGCCGATGAGGACACGTCAACTCGGTGCGTGGGCAGGCACCGCAGCCACAGGGGGTACGCCATGGCCGCAAGGCCTCTCGTCGCCAGGCAGCCGAACGAACGGCTGCAGGCGCTCATCCAAGAAGCGGGCTGTTCGAACGCCGGGCTGGCCCGCCGGGTCAACATGTGCGGCGCGGAGCACGGCCTCGATCTGCGTTACGACAAGACGTCGGTGGCGCGTTGGCTGCGCGGCCAGCAGCCACGCGGACGCGCTCCCGCGATCATCGCGGAGGCGCTCGGCCGCAAGCTGGGCCGTACGGTCACGATCGACGAGATCGGCATGGCCAACGGCAAGAACCTCGCCTCGGGCGTGGGCCTGCAGTTCTCGCCGACCGTCCTCGGAGCCATCGAGCAGGTCTGTGAGCTGTGGCGCAGTGACGTCGGCCGGCGGGACTTCCTCTCCGGTTCGTCCGTCGCCGCCTCCGCGCTCGTCGAGCCGAGCCGCGACTGGCTGATCTCCGCGCCGGACTCGCAGGTGGCGCGCGCGGCGGGCCCGCGGGTCGGGCTCTCGGACGTCGCGGCGGTCAAGGCGATGACCCAGGCGCTCACGGACCTGGACCACCAGTACGGCAGCGGGCATGTGCGCCCGGTCGTCGTGCACTACCTCAACAGCGTGGTCTCCGGGCTGCTCGCGGGCTCCTACCGGGAGGGCGTCGGCCGTGAACTCTTCGCCGCCGTCTCGCGGTTGACGGAACTCGCGGGCTACATGGCCATCGACACCGGTCAGCCGGGCCTCGCCCAGCGGTACTACATCCAGGCGCTGCGGCTCGCCCAGGCGGCCGGGGACCGCGGGTACGGCGGGTACGTACTGGCCGCGTCCATGAGCCACTTGGCGGCCCAGCTCGGCAACCCGCGCGAGATCGCGCAGTTGGCGCGGGCGGCGCAGGAGGGCGCGCGGGGGCGGGTGACTCCGCGCGCGGAGTCGATGTTCCACGCCGCGGAGGCGCGCGGGCACGCGCTGATGGGCGACGCGCGCGCCGCCCAGGTGGCGTCGGGGCGGGCGGTCTCCGCCCTGGAGGGGGCCGACGCGGCCTCCGGGGACGACCCGGCATGGATCACGCACTTCGACGAGGCGTATCTCGCCGACGAGTTGGCGCACTGCCACCGGGACCTGGGGCAGGCGGAGGCCGCGGCGCGCTGCGCCGAGGAGGCCCTCGCCGGGCTCCCGGAGTCGCGGGCCCGCCGCCGGGCCATCGGCTATGTCCTGCTCGCCACCGCGCAGGTCCAGCAGCGCGAGGTGGAGCAGGCGTGCCACACGGGACTGCGGGCGGTCGAGCTCCTCGGCACACTCCGCTCCAACCGTGGCGCCGAGTACCTGGACGACTTCCAGCAGCGCCTGGAGCCGTACCGGGACGAGGCGGTGGTGCGGGAGTTCGGGGCGCGGATGGAGTTGCAGGCGGCGGCATGAACGGTGGCGTGCGCGGATCGTGTGTGCGCCGGTGAACACATGGCGTGCACTGGCGTGAACACCGGGCAAACGAAGGCGTCCGGAGCGGAAGGAGACACATACAGCGCACAGCGGGGCGTATTTGTTACCCCTGTCACAGGAGGCAGGGGTCACGTCCCGTGCTGCGTGGCACGGGCTTGTGGGGACCCGGTAGCGTGAGCCGATGATTCCGAAGGTCCCCCATTAGTAGGAGTCCCGGTGACGCAGAGTGGACAGGGCGAGCAGCCCTCGGCGCGACCCGCGCGCGAAGGCATCGTGCTGCCCTCCGACGGCAGCGAGCCGCTGCTGCCGGGCATGACGGGCGACCAGGCCGCCCGGGCGGTCCCGGCGGGCGGTCGGACATGGGATCGCCCGTGGGGTCCGGACCCGTCGGCGGCACCGGCCCCGCAGCCGGCCGAGGGCTGGGGGCCGCCCGTGAACGGCACCCAGACCTGGGGCGGCCCCGAGCCGTCCCCGGCCGCCGCTCCCGGCCCGGACTGGGGCAGCCAGGACCCGTCCACCCAGACCTGGGCCACGACCTCGGAACAGGGACAGCAGGGCTCGGGACAGCAGGGCTGGGGTGCCGCGCAGGCCCAGCAGCCGCAGGGCTTCGGGCCGTCGTCCGCGGCGCCCGGCGCCGGGCCGCTGCCGGCCGAGGGCGCGCAGCCGCCCTCGTACGGGGATCAGGGACCCTTCGGGGATCAGCAGCAGCCGCCGTCGTACGGCGGACAGGGGGGCGCGTCGTACGGGGGCCAACAGGGGGCCTCGGCGTATGACGGGCAACAGGGACAGCAGGGCGGTGCCCCGGCGTACGGCGGCCAGGGTGGCGCCGCCGCGCCGCTGCCGCACGCCGTTCCCGGTGCCCTGCCGTCCGTCGCCGACGAGGGCGCCACCCAGTACATCCCGCCCGTCCCGGCCGCCGCCGAGGGGGCGACCCAGTTCCTGCCGCCCGTCCCCGCCGCGCCCGCCGAGGGGGCCACGCAGTACATCCCGCCGGTGGGCCCGGGGGCGCTGCCGCCCGAGGTGTCCGCGACCGCGACACCGTTCCTGGGGCACGGGGCGCAGGCCGGACCCGGGGCCGGGTCGCTGCCGCCCGCCACCCACCCCGACGCCGAGCCCACGCAGTACATCGCTCCGGTGCCCGCCGATCCGGCCGCGGCGGCGTACGGGATACGTCCGGGCGGGCCGGAGGACCGGCAGCCGCCCGCGGAGTTCGACAACCTGTTCCGCAGTGAGCCGGGCGGGGCGGAGGGACCCGCGTCCACTCAGCAACTTCCGCGGTTCGAAGCACCTGCTCCGCACGCCCCCCATGCGCCCCATGCGCCGCACGCCCCGTACGCCGCGCAGGCCCCTGGGATGCCCGGAGCGCCCGGCGGGCGGGCCGCCACCCGGCGCGCCGCGGCCGACGACGCCGGCGGGGGCGGCCGCGGGGGCCGTGGCCGTTCGCGCGTCCCGCTGATCGCGGCCGTCGGCATCGGCATCGCCGTGCTCGGTATCGGCGCCGGTGCCCTGCTCAGCGGCGGCGACAGCGACAGCGGCGACGGCAGCAAGAACGTATCGGCGACGGCCGCCGCCACGGACGGTTCGTCGTCGTCGGCGGCCGACCCGGCCAAGGCGCAGGCCGTCGCGCTGGACAAGCTCCTGGCGGACAGCAACAGCAGCCGCGACTCGGTGATCAACGCCGTGGAGAACGTGAAGGCGTGCAAAAAGCTGGACCAGGCGGCCGGTGATCTGCGCGACGCGGCCAAGCAGCGGACCGGGCTGGTGACCCGGCTCTCCGGCCTGTCGGTCGACAAGCTCCCGAACAACGCCGAGCTGACCACCGCGCTGAACAGCGCCTGGAAGGCCTCCGCGTCGGCGGACAACCACTACGCGGCCTGGGCCGACCAGGTGGGCGGCAAGAAGGGCTGCAAGCAGGGCCACGCCCGCACCACCGGCCAGACCCTGGCCGCCAACCAGGCCAGCGGCACCGCGAGCAGTCAGAAGGCGAAGGCGGCGAAGCTGTGGAACTCCATCGCCTCCACGTACGGGCTGACGCAACGCACGCAGACCCAGCTGTGAGGCGCTGACCCGGAGGTGAGCCTCTCGCTCGGCCCGTGAGGCTCCGAGGGAGAGGCTCAGGGGGAGAAGGCTCAGGCGGCGGGGCTCAGGTGGCGTCCGCGTTCTCCAGCGTCTTCGCCACGTCGATGAACCCCGCTCGCGCCGATGTCAGCTGACCCTTGCGTACGACCTGGAAGGTGACGTGGGCGTTGATCAGCCGCGGGAAGTCGACGGCCGCGATCAGGTCCTCGTAGCGCCAGCTGAGGGTCGGGGTGAGCCCGCCCGTGGACACCTTGAGGCCGTCGTCGAGGGCGCGCCGGACGGCGAGCGCGGTCACCTGGTTGTCGCCGAGCGACTCCACGACCGACCTGAACACGTTGTACGCGATCCAGGTCGTCTGCACACCGGAGTCCGCGGGGTCGATCCGGTTGTCGCCGAAGGCCTGCTCCTTGATCACCTTGCGCATCGGGTCCCAGCGCGCGTCGGTCGTCACCGGGTACCAGCCGGTGACGTACGCCCCTTCGTACGGGCTCGACTTGCCGCCGGTGGCGTCGATCAGCGACTGGTCGACGCTGCCCAGCACCGTGCCCGTACCCACCCGCGGATAGCTGTCGCGGGCGCGCCGGAAGGAGTCCATGAAGGTGTTCGTGCGGTCCCCGAGAGTGGGCACCACGCATCCGCGGTTCGCCGTGTCGGAGGTCGCGCGGTCGAGCGCGAGTTTCGTCTGCTGGGTGTACTCGGTGGCGTCCTCGGCGGCCCGCTGGTCGGTGGCGGACTTGTGGCGCGCCGTCTTCAGACCGGAGCTGAGCAGCACCGGGAGCTGGTCGCCCGCGACGGTGTCGGGGCGGATCAGCGCCACCGGGCCGCAGCTCTTGCCGAGCTGTTCGCCGAGACCGGCCATCAGGGCCGGCTCGCCGCCGTTGACCGGGTAGGAGAGCGGGCTCGTGAACTCGTCGTCGGTGACGCCGTAGCCGCCGATGTAGGCGATGCCCGCTGCCTCCAGCGGGGCCAGGAACGAGCGGCTGTGCTGGCTGTAGGAGCCGACGACCGCGACCGCGCCCTCGTCGACCGCGCGCCGGGCGCACTTCGCGGCGAACACGGTGTCGTTGCGGTCGTTGCAGGTCAGGACGTTGAGCTTGTGGCCGTTGATGCCGCCGTGCGCGTTGGTCCAGCGCGCGTAGGCCTGGGCCATGGCGGGCATGCCGGGCTTGTTGGTCGCGGCGGTGTCCTGCGGCGCCCAGGTCATGACGGTGATGGTGTCGTTCCCGGAGTCCCCCGTGACGCTGCGGACGACACCGCATCCGGCGACCATCGACGCACACACGGCCACCACGCCCGCGAACAGCACTCCGGCCCTGGTCTTGGTCGTGACTCTGGCCCTGATGCGCTGGGGGAGGACGAGATGGGTGGTGGGGGGATGTCGCCTGCCGGTCATAGTTACGCACGATTCCGCCACATCACTAACCCGCGTGTCACCGGTGGTCAACGTGAGGTGACCTGGAGGTGAATTGCGGGGGCAGTTGATCGCATTTTTGCGGGGAACGTACGATCGTCGACTGTGCAAGGTTCGGAGAACTCTTCCCGTCGCGGCCGTCGCTCATCCACCATGGGCGGCATGCCACTGAACGACATGCCGTGGTGGCGCTGGCGCAGCAATGTGCGTTCCGCGCTGCACATGCTCTCCGACCCCGCCTTCCAACGCGACGTCTGGCTCGCCGGGATCGAGGGGTACGGGGACGTCACCGACGCCGTGTACCGCCTGGTCGAGGACACCTGGCTGGACAACTGGTCCGCCGAGAAGTACGTCGGCACGATCTTCCGGGACTCCCAGGAGGCGGCCCTCGTCGACACCGCGGTGCTCCGCGTCCTGCGGATCATGCACCAGGTCGGGCCCGACGCGCCCGTCTCCGCGTACCTCGACCACCAGGCGTGGCCGGAGGCGCTGCGGGCGGCGCGCGACGCGCACGTACGCCTCGCGGCGAGCGACGGGGAGGACCCCGACGTTCCGCCGCGGACACTGGAAGTCCTGCGGATCCTGACCCGCTCGGCGTAGGTGCCGCGGCCCGAAGAGGCACGGAGGGGCGCCTTGAGGGCGCCTCGTCCCGGGATGCCGTGGGCGTCCGGGTGGCGGGACGGTCATTCGGTACGGGGACCTCGTATGGGACCCTGTCCTGCATGAACGAGCAGTCCGTCCGCGCCGCCGCGCCCGCCGAGCAGTACGTCCTCACCCTCTCCTGCCCGGACAGGACGGGCATCGTGCACGCCGTGTCGAGCTACCTCTTCATGACCGGCTGCAACATCGAGGACAGCCAGCAGTTCGGCGACCACGACACGGGCCTGTTCTTCATGCGCGTCCACTTCTCGGCGGGGGCGCCGGTGACCGTGGACAAGCTGCGTGCGAGCTTCGCGGCGATCGGTGACTCCTTCCAGATGGACTGGCAGCTCAACCGGGCCGAGGACAAGATGCGGATCGTGCTGATGGTCAGCAAGTTCGGCCACTGTCTGAACGACCTGCTCTTCCGCGCGCGCAGCGGTGCGCTGCCGGTCGAGATCGCGGCCGTGGTGTCCAACCACACGGACTTCGCCGCGCTCGTGGGGTCGTACGACATCCCCTTCCACCACATTCCGGTGACGAAGGACACGAAGGCGCAGGCCGAGGCGCAGCTGCTCGAACTGGTTCGCTCCGAAGGGGTGGAACTGGTCGTCCTGGCGCGTTATATGCAGGTGCTCTCGGACGACCTGTGCAAGCAGCTCAGCGGCCGGATCATCAACATCCACCACTCCTTCCTGCCGAGCTTCAAGGGCGCGAAGCCGTATCACCAGGCGCATGCGCGGGGTGTGAAGCTGATCGGGGCGACGGCGCACTACGTGACGGCCGACCTCGACGAAGGGCCGATCATCGAGCAGGAGATCGAGCGCGTCGCTCATGACGTGACGCCCGACGGGCTTGTCGCCATCGGCCGTGACGTGGAGTGCCAGGCGCTGGCGCGGGCCGTCAAGTGGCATGCCGAGCGTCGCATCCTGCTGAACGGCCGCCGCACGGTGGTGTTCGCGTAGGGCCCTGAAGCCGGGGCTGCGCCCCGGATCCTGCAGGTGGGTCACATCCGGCTCAGGGACGCGGCGGCGAAGAGTACGTCCCTGATCGCCTCCCGGTCACCGACCTGCCCCGCGGCCGCCTCCTCCGGCGACACATGCCCCGCCGCCAGTCGGCAGAACTCCACGCCGTCCAACGCGACATGCGCGACCTCCTGCTCGGCGGAGGCGACGGCGGCCGGGGAGTCGAGGGGGATCAGCCACTCGCCGCCGCCGGAGCCCTCGATCTCCAGACGCAGGCTGCGACCGGGCGCCCCCGCCGCGACGAGACGACGGGGCGGCGGGGCCGCGAGACCCGCCCGGCGGCGCTCCGCGAGCGAGACGGGCAGCATCCGCGCCGCCAGGTCGATCATCCGGTGCAGATGACGCGGGGCGGGCGGCCCGTACGGATAGTCCACCGCGTCCGCGATGTCCCCCGCGTGCACCCAGCACTCGAAGGCCCGGTCCAGCATCGAGTCCCTGAGCGGCAGCGTGAAGCCGCCGTACGACACGGCGAGCCGCCCGGAGCCCCCGCCCGCGAACGACACCGTACGGACGAGGTTGTGGCTCTGCTCCCGCCAGGGTCCGCGCACGGCCCGGGTGGGCGGGAAGTGCGACGCGCGCCAGTACGCCTCGGTGCGCCCCGAGGGGGTCGTGGCATCCGGTGCCGGCACCGGCTCGTGCGGCGCGGTCGGGGTCTCACCGAGCGGGTCCTCCAAGCCCAGCGCGACCCCCACCAACCCGTCCACGGTGAGCAGGTGGGCGATCACCCCGGCGACGGTCGTACGACGGCTCACCGGCCCGTCGCCCTCGAACCAGCGCAGCCGCACCGGCGCGTGCCACTCCGCATCCCCTATGTCCTGGAGCAGCGCGTCGAGCCGCGCGGTCTCCGCGTCGTACGGAGCCGCCCAGTCCGGAACCGGGATGCGCGGCGGGCGCCGCTCCAGGCAGCCCTGCAGGACCCGGGTGCGCAGGGTCGGGTCGAGGTCGAGGCTCTCCGGCGGGTGCAGCAGCCCGACGGCCTCGCGCAGCCGCAGCGCCTCGTCCGCGCACGCACCGCACTCCCCGAGGTGCTCCTCGACCGCGGCCGTCTCCTCCGCCGAGCAGGCGGCCAGCGCCCACGCGCCGAGCAGTGCCTTCAGCACCCGGTGTTCGAGGACGAGCGGCGCGGACGCGGGCAGCGGCAGTCCGGTGTCCTCGACGGAGGAACGCGGCATCGGTATGCGCGGCGGCTGCCACGGTCCGGCGGGCTCACCCCCGCCACTGCCACCGTTACCCCGGTCACCGCCACCACCGCCGTCCTGACCGGCGCCGTCACCGCCGTCGGGTCTGCCCGGACCCTGTCCCGAACCCCATGGCGCCGTCACCGCGCACCCCCGAATTCGGGCGGCGCGCCGGAGGGCCGGGCGTCGTGGGCGGTGGACAGCAGCTGCAGTCCGAGGCGGAGCCGGCGGCGGGCCTCGTCCTCGGTGACGCCGAGGTCGACGGCGGCCTGGCGGTAGTCGCGGCGCTGGAAGTACGCCAGCTCCAGGGCGGCCCGCAGCGGGGTGGGCATGGACGTGACGATGTAGTCCGCGCGGGCGGCGACGGACGCGCTGCGCACCTTGCGCTCCAGTTCCTCGGTGCTGCCCCCGCCGTCCTGTGCGAGCGCGGCGGTCTCGGTCGCGTGCAGCCGCTGCACGGCGAGCCGGTGTGTCAGGGTGGCGACCCAGGAACGCAGGGGGCCCTGCTTCGGGTCGTACGACTCGGGGTTCTCCCAGACGTGGGCGAACACCTCGCGGGTGATGCCGTCGGCGGCCCGCTCGTCGCCGAGCACGCGGTGCGCGAGCCCGTGCACGAGCGAGGCGAACCGGTCGTAGAGCTCACCGAGCGCCGCCGCCTCCCCGCGTGCGAGCCGTTGCTGCATCTTGCGGTCCCAGCGGGGCGGTGCGTCCTTCGTCGCCATACGGCCCCCTCACCCCTGCTCGTGCTCGGCGCCTGTCCCTGTCCAGCTCCAGCCTGTGTCCATCGCTGTCCCGAATGTAGTCGGCACGTCCGACAGCGCACGCCCCTTTACGTCAATGTGCGCCCCTGGACAGACCGTGAATGGTAGAAGCCCATCACTTGCCCCCTTGGATCCGATCGAATCAGACCGTACTTGACCATCGAACGACCGAAACAGCTCGCTCGTCCAGCATTTTCGACCGTAGACCGGCGTTTCATCGCTTGCGGACCGGTGTTTCATGGAACGAGGGCTGGGCAGCCGCGCCGAAAGGAAGCGTAGGAACTGCTTCCGTTTCTGGCGGGCGAGGCGAACGAGAGGCGTTGCGGTGACGCTCAAGGTGACCGACGGCGAACTGGGCGGGTGGGCGGTGCTCCGGGTGTCGGGCGAGATGGATCTCGTGACGTCCCCGGTGCTGCGCCAGCGGGTGCACGACGCGGTGGCGGAGGGCCGCCGCAGTCTCGTCCTCGATCTGTCCGAGGTCGTCTTCTGCGACTCCAGCGGCGTCGGCGTGCTCATCGCCACCCGCCGCCTGGTCCGCTCCTGCCAGGGCCGGCTGCGCCTGATCCTGCCGGCCCGGGGCGCGTCCGACGGCTCCCATGTGAACCGGGTCCTCGGGGCCCTCGGCGTCCGCCGCCTCTTCGACGTCTATCCGGACGTGGGCACGGCCGTCGACGAGGAGTCGAGCCCGCTCTCGGCGTGAGGCCGCGCGTGACGCCCCACACCCGGTCGGCGACACAGCGCCACGCCGCCCCGCACAGTTGTCCCGGAATTCCTGCGGTCTTGGCACAACCGACGGTTTCCCGCGCCCCCGGCGGCCCGGGCGTCGTACGCTCCGTGCCAGATGAAACCGCAGTCCGGCTGAGAGTCCGGCTGAGTTGTAAGGCGGTCCGAGAAGACCATGGTCAGCACCGAATACGAACGCAGGATTGCCGCCCGATTCGTCGGCTTCGACCAGGACGGCAACGGCTACATCGACCGGGAGGACTTCAACGCCGCCACGAAGGCGGTCCTCGCCGAGTTCGGTACGGCGGCCCGGTCGGACAGAGGCCAGGCCCTGTACGTCGGCGCGGAGGCGTTCTGGCAGGGCATGGCGGGGATAGCGGACCGTGACGGCGACCAGCGCATCACCCGGGAAGAGTTCGTGAACGGCGCCGTCAAGCGGCTGCGCGACAACCCCGACCGCTTCGGGGAGATCGCCCGTCCCTTCCTGCACGCCGCCCTCGCCGTCGCGGACACCGACGGGGACGGCGCGGCCACGGTCGAGGAGGCCGCCCGCGTCCTGAAGGCCCTCGGCGTGCCCGACGACACCGCGGCCGCGGCGGCCGCGACCATCGACACGGACGCGGACGGCCGGATCGGCGAGGCGGAGGTCGTCAGCGCGTTCGCCCGCTACTTCACCGTGCCGGAGTAGATCCGCCGCACGGCGATCCTCACGGTGCCGGGTCCGGCCCCACCGCCCCGGCACCGTCAGCCTCTCGCACGCTCCCCGAAAAACGCTCCCTGAGCTTGTACTTCAGTACCTTGCGCAGGGTCTCGTTGCGCGGAAGAGCGTCCACCACCTCCAGTTGCTCCGGCAGCTTGTGCACGGACAGCCCCTCCGCACGCAGATACGCGACCACGGCCGCGAGTGTCAGGGCGTCGGCGTCGGCGTCGGCGTCCGCGTCCGCGTCCGCATCGGCATCGGCATCGGCATCGGCGGCGGCGGCCCGGGCCGGCTGTTCGACCACCGCGCAGACCCGTTCCCCGCGCTCGGCGTCCGGCAGCCCGATCACCGCCACGTCCTCGACGGCCGGGTGCCGGTGCAGCAGATCCTCGATCTCCTTGGCGGAGATGTTCTCGCCCTTGCGGATGATGACGTCCTTCAGCCGCCCGGTGAGGACGAGGTGCCCGCTCTCCGCGAGATGCCCCACGTCGCCCGTGATCAGGAACCCGTCGGCGTCGAAGGCCGCGGCGGTCTGCGCCGGGTCCAGATACCCCTGGCAGACGGCTTCCCCGCGCAGCCGCACCTCCCCGTCCACGATGCGTATCTCCATGCCCTCCGGGGGCCTGCCCTCCGTCGTGGCCAGGTTCTCGGCCGTGTCGTCCGGCGCCCCCATCGTGATCATCGGAACCTCGGTCATCCCGTACCCGTGGGTGAGCTGCACGCCCATCTCCCGTACGACGGAGTGGTAGACCTCGGGCGGCTTGGGCGCGCCCCCGCCCGCCAGCAGCCGCAGGGTGGGGATGACCGGCTTCCCCGGCTGCTTGCGCTGCTCGGCCAGGAACATCGAGTAGAACGCCGTCGAACCGCCCGCCACCGTCACCCCGTGCCGCCGGTAGCCCTCCAGGGCGGCGGGCAGCGCGAAGTGCTCGAACATCACCGCCGGGAAGCCGTACAGCAGCAGCATCACCGTGTAGTCGGGCCCGGCGATGTGCGCGTACGGGAAGGCCATCGAACCCACGTCCTCGGCCGACAGGCGCAGCGCGTGGGCGAGACACGAGCCGCCCGCGATCAGCGACCGGTCCGTGTGGAGGACCCCCTTGGGGTCGGAGGTCGTCCCCGAGGTCCAGTAGATCCAGCGGACCGAGGTGCCCTCGGCGGGCGGGGCGGGCAGCACGGCGGGATCGCCGTCCGGCAGCACGTCGTACGCCTCGAAGACGCCCTTCGCGCCGAGCCGCCGTGCCATCCCCGTGTGGTCGAAGCCCCGCCACTCGCCCGGCACGGCGAAGTACTCGGCCTTGGACTCCCTGAGCGCGAAGCCGACCTCGCGGTCGCGGTAGAAGGGGATCACCGGGGACTGCACGGCGCCGAGGCGGGCCAGGGCGAAGGACAGCAGGGCGGTCTCGATGCGGGTGGGCAGCTGCCAGGCGACCACCGTGCCGGGGCGTACGCCCAGGTCGTACAGGCCCGCCGCCACCCGTTCGGCACGGTCGCGCAGGGCGCCGAAGGTCAGCGAGCGGTCGTCCTGGAGGAGGACGGGCCGGTCGGGGGTGAGGTCGGCGCGGCGGGCCACCAGTTCCCAGAGCGTGCGTGCTGCGCCCAGAGCGTGTGCGGTGTCGTTCACAACGGCCCCCTGTAGCCGACGGCTCCCGTAACTGACGGTTTGTCAGATCCCGCCAGAGCGTAGGCCGCACCGCCTTGTCGGTCCATAGGCGCGGGGCTAGCCTGCTTGTGGCAAGGAAATCTGACGGACCATCAGATACGTCAGGTGCATCCGATGGGCATGTACGCCAGGCGGAGGGGACCCATGACCGAACTGCCCCGCATCATCAGCGTCGACGACCATGTGATCGAGCCCGCGCATCTCTTCGAGACCTGGCTGCCGCGGAAGTACCAGGACCGCGGGCCGAAGCCCCTCACGGCCGGCATCGGCGAACTCGCCTACGTCGGCGGCAAGTACCAGATCACGATGGACCCGGACGGCCCGCCCACCGACTGGTGGATCTACGAGGACCTCAAGTTCCCGTACAAGCGCAACATCGCCGCCGTCGGCTTCGACCGGGACGAGATGACGCTGGAGGGCATCACCCGGGCGGAGATGCGGCGGGGGTGCTGGGATCCCGTCGAGCGCCTCAAGGACATGGATCTCAACCATGTCGAGGGCAGCCTCTGCTTCCCCACCTTCCCCCGCTTCTGCGGGCAGACCTTCGCCGAGGCGCACGACAAGGAAGTCGCCCTGGCCTGCGTGCGCGCGTACAACGACTGGATGGTCGAGGAGTGGTGCGGCGACAGCGGCGGCCGGCTGATCCCGCTGTGCCTGATCCCGCTGTGGGACATCGACCTCGCGGTCGCGGAGATCCGGCGCAACGCCGCGCGCGGCGTGAAGGCGGTGACCTTCTCCGAGATCCCCACCCACCTCGGCCTGCCCTCCATCCACTCCGGCCACTGGGACCCGTTCTTCGCGGTCTGCCAGGAGACGGGGACGGTCGTGAACATGCACATCGGTTCCTCCTCGCAGATGCCCGCCGCCTCCCCGGACGCGCCGCCCGCCGTCCAGGCGTCGCTGTCCTTCAACAACGCGATGGCCTCGATGATGGACTTCCTGTTCAGCGGGGTGCTGGTGAAGTTCCCGCGCCTCAAACTCGCCTACTCCGAAGGCCAGATGGGCTGGATCCCGTACGCCCTGGAGCGCGCCGACGACGTCTGGGAGGAGCACCGCGCCTGGGGCGGGGTCAGGGATCTCATCCCGGACCCGCCGTCGACGTACTACTACCGGCAGATCTTCTGCTGCTTCTTCCGCGACAAGCACGGAGTCGCGTCGCTGGACGTGGTCGGGCGGGACAACGCCACCTTCGAGACCGACTACCCGCACGTCGACTCGACCTTCCCGCACACCAAGGAGGTCGCCCTCGACCATGTGAAGGGCCTCGACGACGAGACCGTTCACAAGCTGATGCGCGGCAACGCGATCCGCATGCTCGACCTGGACCTCGACAAGTAGACGGCCCATGGATCTCACGTACACCCCCGAGGAGGAGGAGTTCCGCGCGCGGCTGCGGGAGTGGCTCGCCAAGGTGCTCCCGTCGCTGCCCCCGAAACCGTCCCCGGACGACTGGCCGGGCCGACGGGCGTACGACCTCGGGTGGCAGCGGACGCTGTACGACGCCGGGTACGCGGGGCTGCACTGGCCGATCGACGCCGGCGGCCGGGGTGCCACACCGACCCAGCACCTCATCTACCTGGAGGAGACGGAAAAGGCGGGCGCACCCTACGTAGGGGCCAATTTCGTCGGGCTGCTGCACGCCGGGCCGACCATCGCCTCCGAAGGGAGTGCCGCGCAGCGGGCGCGCTGGCTGCCGCCCGTGCTGCGCGGCGACGAGGTCTGGTGCCAGGGGTTCAGCGAACCGGACGCGGGTTCGGACCTCGCGGCGCTGCGCACGCGCGCGTGGCGGGACGGCGACGACTACGTAGTGAGTGGGTCCAAGATCTGGACCTCCCACGCCGAGGTCGCCGACTGGTGCGAGCTGCTGGTCCGGACCGATGCCACCGCCCCCAAGCACCGGGGCATCACCTGGCTCGCGATGCCCATGGACGCACCCGGGATCACGGTCCGGCCGCTGCGCACCCTCGCGGGCTCGACCGAGTTCGCGGAGGTCTTCCTCGACGAGGTACGGGTGCCGGTCACCCACCGGGTCGGCGCCGAGAACGACGGCTGGCGCGTGACCATGGTGACGCTGTCGTACGAGCGCGGCACCGCCTTCGTGGGCGAAGTCGTGGCGTGCCGCCGGACGCTGGGGGAGGTCGCGCGCGAGGCCCGGAAGAACGGCCGCTGGGACGATCCGGCGCTGCGGCGGCGGCTGGGCAGGCTCAACGCCGAGTTCCGCGCGCTGTGGCGGCTCACACAGTGGAACGTGAGCGAGGCCCAGAGAAGCGGGGGCGTGCCCGGGGTCGGCGGTTCGGTGTTCAAGCTGCGCTATTCGCACGCACGGCAGGAGTTGTACGACGCCGCCGCCGAGGTCCTCGGCCCCGAGGCGCTGGACCTCGGCCGGGAGTGGAGCCTCGACCGGCTCTCCTCCCTGTCGTACACCATCGCGGCCGGCACCTCGCAGATCCAGCACAACATCGTGGCCGAGCGGATCCTGGGCCTGCCGAAGGGACGGTGAGTTCTTCCGCATGGACTTCCAACTCACGGATGATCAGCGAGCCTTGAAGGCGGGCGTGCGCGAGCTGCTCGCCGCGCGGTTCGGCCGGGAACGGCTGCGCGCCGCCGTGGACGAGGGACCGCGGCTCGACCGGGTGCTGTGGCGCGAGCTCGGCGAGGCCGGGTTCTTCGCGCTGCGGCTGCCGGAGGCGGACGGCGGGGTCGGACTGGGCCTCCCGGAGGCGGTGCTCGCCTTCGAGGAGGCGGGACGGGTCCTGCTGCCCGGCCCGCTGATCGCCACCCACCTCGCGGCGGGCGTGGTGGACGGGGCGGCCACCGGGGAGACCGTGGTGACGGCCGTCGACGGCGGCGGCCTGGTGGAGTGGCTGGCGGAGGCGGACGTCGTACGCGGGGACGCGACCGGCGCCGAGCCGCTGAGGCCGGTGGATCCGCTGACTCCGCTACACCGGGTACCCGTATCCGTACCCAGACGCGTATCTGTATCTGTATCTGTGCCTGTACCTGTGCCTGTGCCCGGCGGGGCCGGTCTCGCCGACGTGCGCCCCACGGGTTCCACCGGCGCACTCCCTGACGCTCTCCTCACCTCGCTCTTCACGGCGGCCGAACAACTCGGCGGCGCCGCGCGAACCTGCGAGACGGCCGTGCAACACGCCCGGACCCGCGAGCAGTTCGGGCAGCCGATCGGGGCCTTCCAAGCGGTCAAGCACCTGTGCGCGCAGATGCTGGTGCGGGTGGAACTCGCGCGCGTCGCGGTCTACGCCGCCGCCGTGACCGCCGACCCGGTGGACATCGCGGCGGCCCGGCTGCTCGCCGACGAGGCCGCCGTACGCGGCGCCCGCGACTGCCTCCAGGTGCACGGCGGCATGGGCTTCACCTGGGAGTCCGATGTGCATCTGTATCTGAAGAGGGCGTGGACGCGGATCCAACGTGCGGGACTGAACACGCAGAGTGAGGATGTGTTGGCGGGCGATCTGGTGGCCGAGGCGGGCCGATAGGGCTCTGTGCAGGCACGCTTTGGGAAACAACGAAACGAATGTCGCGGATCGTGGCATACCGGAATTACAGAGCGTTGATATCGGGTTGTGTCCTACGCGTGACTTGTCACGGCCTGGAGTCGGCGGCGGGCTCCGGTACCTTGTGTGAGATGCGACTGGTTCAGAGAGCGAGCCATCCCGGTGTTGCCCCTGAGGCCGCGCCGGATCCGGCGATGCTCGCCGTTCGCAAGGCAGTGCGGACCCCCGCGGCTGCCTGTTCGACTCCCCGTGGCGAGCGTCGCACAGTATGCCGCACGCGTACTCCTTCGCGCTGGAATATGCCCGAAGCGCTTGTTGGGGTGACTGTACGTCAACCATGCTGTCTCTCAAGGGAATCACGTTCCGTGATCCTGGTTCTGGTCATGCAGGTCATGGCCACGATCGTGGCCCTCGTGAGGCGCGAGGCGATGTGTCCGCCGGTTCGGATGGTGTGAGCGGTGCAGGTGCTTCAAGTGCAGCTGGAGATCCGGCCCGACCCCGCGGAGGTGGGGCGAGCCCGACGGTGGGCCCGTTCGCGGCTCGCCGGATCCGGGATAGAGGTTGATGAGCCGCTCGCCGAGACGCTGATCCTGCTCGTCTCCGAACTCGTCACCAACGCCGTGGTGCACACCGGCTGTCCGGCCGTGCTGCGGCTGTCCCTGCCGGGCGTCCTCGGTCAGCCCCTCGGCACGGTCCGCCTGGAGGTGGCCGACTCCTGCGACCGCCCCCCAGTGCCCCGGCATGCCGAGGGCGACGACACCAACGGGCGTGGCCTGGAGCTGGTGGACGGCCTCGCGGACCGCTGGGGCTGGAACCCCGAGGGGGCCGGCAAGAGCATCTGGTGCGAGGTGGACCGGTGTACGCCGAGCACCGCGACGGGGTCCGCGTACGCGTCTTCGTCGCCCTCCTCGTCCGCCTCCGTGCCCTCGACTTCCTCCTGTGGGGGGTTCGCGTACGAGGCGTACGAGGCGGTCTAGGCCGTCTGGGCCTGGACGGTCTGGGTGGTTCAGGTGGTTCAGTTGGTTCGGGTGGTCCAGGCGGCCTGGTTCGCGCTCGGTCCCGGCCCCCGTATCGCCGCCCGCGTATCGGCGTTCCCGTATCGCCGGTGCGGGTGCACGGTTCGCGCATGTCCGCATGAATTCCGCTTCCCCGGCCTCGGTCACGGCCGAGTGCGCCGGGGTGTGCTTCCGCGCGCACCTTCGCAAATAGGTCGTAAGTGATAATTCCCCGAACGGGTGTTGACGTGGCGTGTCCGTTTGATCACGCTTGTGTTCAGCGATTCGCCGCGAGGGGACGGCGAGGGTTCCGGTGACGGGAGCCCTCGGCGAGTGCGGGTCGTGATTCGGCGTCGGCTCCTACCGGGGCAACGGGAGCAGGGTGGGTACGCCGGAGCCGGATGGCGGCGCGCGGTGCCGTGCTCGGGGCGCGCAGCGACGCGCCGCCAGTCGACCTCTTTTCCCACGTTTTCTCGCGTTTTCCCACGCTTTCTTACGTTCCTCGCGGCTGCGACTACAGCAGGGCCACGGGGGCCACCGGTGTGCCCGTGCCGCCCACGAAGGGTTCCGGCATCGCGGACAGCAGGAAGGTATAGCGACCTTCTTGTCCACAGGCTGTGGACAACTCTTCGAGATTCCAGTTCTGGCCCTGCAGCATCCCCATCTCGACCAGGTCGAGGGCGTGTACGGGCAGCCACAGGTCGTCGATTTCGGGAGGAAAGATCTCAAAAGTGAGAGTGTCGTTCGCGACGGCCGCGACATCGCGCGCGTGGAACCACTCGGGCGTACGGATCGACAGCCCGGGCGACGGATATCCGTACGCGTGCTTGTCGCCCGCCAGGAAGACCTGGATCTGCCCGGTCCGTACGAGCACGATGTCCCCGGACCGCACCCGCGTGCCCGCCAACTCCTCCGCCGCGTCGAGGTCTTCTGGGGTCACGGCATGGCCGCCGTCGAGGCGGTCGACGCCCCGCGCGCGCGGGACGTCGAGCAGGACGCCCCGCGAGACGATGTGCCGGGGCTTGTCGATGCCGCTGAACTCGGCGCCGCCGTGCGGGGTGATCGTGCCGGCCGGGCGGCCGTTGTAGAGCTTCCCGGAGTGCGAGACATGGGTGAGCGCGTCCCAGTGGGTCGCCGCCTGGAGTCCCAGGGTCGCCGCGTCGTCGCTGCACGCGACCGTGCCCGGACCGAAGATCTCCTGGTTGATCTGCACCATGACGTGCAGCGGATTGACCCGCCCGGGGATCATCCCGGTCTGTACCCCGTCCTGCTGGAGGGGGAGCGCGAGCGGGACGCGCCGCCCTGTGCGGACGCAGGCGGCGGCCTCCCGCACCACCTCGTCGGTGATCAGATTCAGGGTGCCGATCTCGTCGTCGGCGCCCCAGCGCCCCCAGTTGTTCACGCGCTTGGCGATGTCGTGGAACTCGACCGGAAGTGACATGAGTCCTCCGCGGGGCTTGTCTCCGGGTATCTGACGGGTCGTAGAATCCGAGGAGACCGAATCTAACGGACCGTCAGAAACTGCGGGAAGGGGCCGGACGTGGGGAACTTCTTGGCAGGCAAGGTCATTGCCGTGACGGGGGCGGGCCGCGGGATCGGCCGTGCCGTCGCACTCGCCGCGGCGGCCGAGGGCGCGCGCGTCGTCGTCAACGACTACGGGGTGTCCATCGAGGGCGGTGAGCCGACGAGTTCGATCGCCGACGCCGTCGTCAAGGAGATCGAGGCGGCGGGCGGAGAAGCCGTCGCGGTGGCCGACGACATCTCCACGATGGCGGGCGGCCAGCGGGTCGTCGACGCGGCGCTGACCTCGTACGGGCGCGTCGACGGAGTGGTGTGCGTGGCCGGCATCCTGCGCGAACGGATGCTCTTCAACATGTCCGAGGAGGAGTGGGACCCCGTTGTGGCGACCCACCTGAAGGGCACGTTCACGGTCTTCCGGGCGGCCTCGGCGGTCATGCGCACACAGGGCTCCGGCACCCTGATCGGCTTCACCAGCGGCAACCACCAGGGCTCGGTCGCGCAGGCCAACTACAGCGCGGCGAAGGGCGGGATCATCTCGCTGGTGCGGAGCGCGGCGCTGGGCCTGCACAAGTACGGGGTGACGGCGAACGCGGTCGCGCCCGTCGCCCGTACGCGCATGTCGGCCAATGTGCCCATGGAGCTGAAGGAGATCGGCGACCCGGAGGACGTGGCCGCCCTGGTGGTCTATCTCCTCTCGGACCGCGCCCGCGAGGAACGGATCACCGGGCAGGTGTACACGATCGCCGGCCCGAAGATCGCGGTGTGGGCGCAGCCCCGGGAACTGCGGGCCGGGTACGCGGACGGCTCCTGGACCCCGGAGAAGATCGCGGACTTCCTGCCGGGAACGGTGGGCGTGGACCCCATGCCCCTGCTGGAGCAGGTGGAGGCGATGGCGCGGGCGGCGGCGCGGCAGGCGCGGCCGAACGCGTGAAGTGCCGTTGTTCTGTTGGGCCCGTGGGCGAGGGGGACACATGGAGTTCGGATTCGACGCCGAGGACGAGGCCTTCCGGCGGACGGCACGGGACTGGCTGACGGCTCACCCGGTCGGGGAGCCGGTCGTCCGGCAGGACTGGGAACGGGAACTCGGCCGGGGAGGCTGGATCGGCCTCGGCTGGGCGGAGGACGGATACGGCAACCGGCGGGCGAGCCTGACCCAACAGGTCGTCTGGGCCGAGGAGTACGCCCGCTCCGGGGCACCCGCCCGCTCGGGCCACATCGGCGAGAACCTCCTGGCCCCCACCCTCATCGCCCATGGGACACCGGAACAGAAGGCCCGCTTCCTGCCCCCCGTCGCCCGCGGCGAGGAACTCTGGTGCCAGGGCTACAGCGAACCGGGCGCGGGGTCGGACCTCGCGGGGATACGCACAACCGCCGTACGGGAGACGGGTTCTGGGGGGTCGCCGGAGTCGTACCGCGTCACCGGCCAGAAGATCTGGACCTCGCTCGCCCACGAGGCGGACTGGTGCTTCGTCCTCGCCCGTACCGGACCGGAGTCGACCCGCCACCACGGTCTGTCCTTCCTGCTCGTCCCGATGGACCAGCCGGGCCGTATCGAGGTCCGCCCCATCCGGCAGCTCACCGGCACGAGCGAGTTCAACGAGGTCTTCTTCGACGGAGCGGTGGCGCGCGCCGAGCACGTGGTCGGCGGCGCGGGCAACGGCTGGCGGGTGGCCATGAGCCTGCTCGGGTTCGAACGGGGGGTCTCGACCCTCGCCCAGCAGATCGGATTCGCGGCGGAGTTGGGCCGGGTGATCGAGACGGCCGTCGCCACGGGCGCGGCAGCCGATCCGGTCGTCCGGGACCGTCTCGTGCGCCAGTGGGCGGAGTTGCGCACGATGCGGTGGAACGCGCTGCGCACGCTGGGCGGTTCGGGCGACGCGGGCGCGCCCAGCGTCGCCAAGCTGCTGTGGGGCGGCTGGCACCGGCGGCTCGGTGAACTCGCGGTGCAGGTACGGGGTGCCGAGGCCGCCACCGGTCCCGCGGACTGGTCGGCCGCGGCACCGTACGAACTCGACCCCTCCCAGCACCTGTTCCTGTTCAGCCGGGCCGACACCATCTACGGCGGCTCGGACGAGATCCAGCGCACGATCATCGCCGAGCGTGTGCTCGGCCTGCCTAGGGAGCCGAAGGGCTGAGGAGTCGCGATGCCAGGCGTGATGCGAGGCGTGATCTTCGACGGGAAGCGGACCCAGGTCGTGGACGACCTGGAGATACGGGATCCGGGACCCGGCGAGGTACAGGTCGCGATCTCCGCGGCCGGACTCTGCCACAGCGACCTGTCGGTGGTGGACGGGACGATCCCCTTCCCCGTCCCCGTGGTGCTGGGGCACGAGGGCGCGGGGGTCGTCGAGGCGGTGGGCGTGGGGGTCACCCATGTCGGGCCCGGCGACCATGTCGCGCTCTCCACGCTCGCCAACTGCGGTGCGTGCGCCGAGTGCGACCGGGGGCGTCCGACCATGTGCCGCAAGGCGATCGGGAGGCCGCGGCAGCCGTTCACGCGGGACGGGCGGCCGCTGTACCAGTTCGCGTCCAACTCGGCCTTCGCGGAACGGACGGTGGTGAAGGCCGTCCAGGCCGTCCGCATCCCCGAGGACATTCCCCTCCCGTCCGCCGCGCTGATCGGGTGCGGTGTGCTGACGGGAGTGGGGGCCGTTCTGAACCGTGCGCGGGTGGAGCACGGCGACACCGTCCTCGTCATCGGCACGGGTGGGATCGGGCTCAACGTCATCCAGGGCGCGCGGATCGCGGGCGCCCTGAAGATCGTCGCGGTCGACGCCAACCCGGCGAAGGAGTCCATGGCGCGCCGGTTCGGCGCGACGCACTTCCTGACCTCCACAGAGGCCGTGCCCGGCATCCTCCCCACGGGCGTGGACCATGCCTTCGAATGCGTCGGCCGCGTCGAACTCGTCCGCCAGGCGGTCGATCTGCTGGACCGCCACGGTCAGGCGGTACTCCTCGGGGTGCCGCCGGCCACCGCCGAGGCGTCCTTCCTCGTCTCGTCGATGTACCTGGACAAGTCGATCCTGGGGTGCCGTTACGGCTCGTCCCGGCCCCAGCGTGACATCGCCCGGTACGCCGAGCTGTACCGGGAGGGACACCTGCTCCTGGACGAACTGGTGACGCGGACCTACCCGATCGAGGACTTCGACAAGGCGGTGCAGGATGCGGGGGAGGGGAGAGTGGCGAGGGCGGTGCTGACGTTCTAGGTCCGACGGGGGTTCTTTTCGGCTGCGGGCCCGGTGGGGGCTGGTCGCGCAGTTCCCCGCGCCCCTGAAAGCCTTGGCCTGGCCGGCGGTTGAGGGCGGGACCGAAGCCCCCAGGGATGGGACGGGTGGGGCGGCGGGGGCGGAGGTCGTGCCTCGCCCGACCAGACCCGGCCCACCCCCGGCCGGCATCTCCAGCCCGTCCGGCGTTTGAGGACGAGGCCGTTCAGGCCGAAGCGGGGGTCTGGGGGCGGCAGCCCCCAGGGAGAGGATGGGACGGGTAGGGGCGGCGGGGGCGGAAAACGGTGGGTGGGCTGATCGTGGGGGGAGTTATCCACAGGCGGGGGAAATCCCGTGGGGCGCTGTCGGTCCGGTCGCCTAACGTCGTCGCATGAGCTACCGAGACGTCGCCTCCAAACAGGTCCTGGCCTGGGCCGCCGTGGCCACCGGCGCCCGTATGCCGGTCGCCATGACCCCCCTGGCCCTGGTCTTCCTGGTCCGCGAACGCCCCGGCGGCTACACGCTGGGCGCAGCCCTGGCAGCGGCATACGTGATCGGCGAGATCATCGGCGCCCCCTTCCTCGGCACCCGCCTGCCCCCACACCGAGCCCGCCCCCACCTGGCCACCGGCCTCGCGGCAGGCGCGACCGGCTTCGCGGCCCTGGCCACCTTCCCGCACGCACCCCCCGCCCTGCTCGCCGCGTTCGCCGCCCTCGCGGGCGCCGCCCCCGCCGCGGCCCCCGGCGGCCTACGCACCCTGCTCACCAGCCTGGTCCCGAAGCAGGCGGTGGCCCAGGCCCTGTCCGCCGAGTCGATACTCACGTTCGGCATCTGGTCCCTGACCCCGGCGGCGGTCACCGGCCTGGCCCTCGGCGTCGCCCCCTGGGTCCCGTTGCTGCTCGCCGCCGCCCTGATGGCCTCCTCGGTCGCGGGCCTGTGGCTGCTGCCCGCCGGCTGGGAGGCGGACGACACGGACCGTGCGGGCGAGTCGATGCCCCGCATCCTGGCCAGAGCCTGGCCGGCGTATGTGACGGGCGCGGCGAGCCTCTCACTGCTCGCCCTCGCCGAACTGGTCCTGCCCGCGCTGCTGGAGCAGCGCGGGACGGGCGTCGGCTGGGCGGGCCCGCTGCTCACGGGACTGTCGCTGGGCTCGGCGGCGGGCGCGTTCCTGTACGGGCTGCGCACCTGGCCGGGCCGGCTGCGCACCCGGAGCGTGGTGCTGATGTGCGGCATATCGGCGTGCCTGGCGCTGGTCGCGCTGATACCGGCCCTCGTCTGGATGGCGGCCGCGCTCGTGGTCGCGGGCCTCCTGCAGGCGGGCGCGATGCTCACCCGCAATCTGTCGCTGCGCGAGATGCTCCCGCCGAGCGCGCTGGCGGCCGGGTACTCGGTGATGTACGCGGCGGTGGGCGCGGGTTACGCCGCGACGGGCTCCCTCGCGGGCGTGCTGCTCCACTTCGTCGCGCCCTCGACCGCGATCCTGGCCGGTGTCGTCCTCACCCTGCTGCTCACCTGGGTGGGCGCGCTGGGCGAGCGCGGCCGGGCGACGGATCCGGGCCCCGAGCCGGGCTCCGAGCCGGGCGCCGAGCCGAGCCCCGCCCCGAGTCCCGGTCCATGCTCAACTCGCGGCGCCGACGGCCCGGAAGGTGCGCCGATAGGCGGTGGGGGTGACTCCGAGCACCGCCTGTAGGTGCTGCCGCATCGACTGGGCCGTGCCGAAACCGGCGCCCCGCGCCACCTGGTCGACCGACAGATCGCTGGACTCCAGCAGGTGCCGGGCACGTTCCACGCGCTGCTGGGTGAGCCACTGCCCGGGGCTGACGCCGACCTCCTCGCGGAAGCGGCGCGTGAAGGTGCGTACGGACATGGCCTCCTGCTCGGCCATGTCGCGCAGCTGGATCGGCTCGTCGAGGCGGTCCAGCGCCCAGGTACGGGCGGCGGTCGTGGTGGCCACCTGCGGCTCCGGCACCGGACGCTGGATGTACTGCGCCTGTCCGCCGTCGCGGTGCGGCGGTACGACGGTGCGGCGGGCCACCTCGTTGGCGACGGCGGTGCCGTGGTCGCGGCGCAGGACATGGAGGCACAGATCGATCCCGGCGGCGACGCCGGCCGAGGTGAGGATGTCGCCGTCGTCGACGAAGAGCACTTCGGCGTCGACCCTGATCTTCGGGAAGAGCCGCTGGAAGTGCTCGGCGTGCATCCAGTGCGTGGTGGCCGGGCGGCCGTCGAGGTATCCGGCGGCGGCGAGGACGTATCCGCCGGTGCAGATGGAGATGAGACGGGTGCCGGGACGGATGAGAGCGAGGGCGGCGGCCAGCTCGGGAGTGAGGATGCCTTCCTCGTGGACAGGGCCGAGCTCGTACGAGGCGGGGACGACGACGGTGTCGGCGGTGGCGAGGACCTCCGGGCCGTTCGCGACGAGGATGGCGTAGTCGGCGTCGGTCTCCACGGGGCCGGGCGGCCGGACCGAGCAGGTGACGACCTCGTACAGGGCGCGCCCGCCCGTGTCCCGCGCCTTGCCGAAGATGCGCTGCGGGATGCCGAGCTCGAAGGGCATCAGCCCGTCGAGGGCGAGGACGACGACGCGGTGCCGACGGAACGCATCCTGAGGGGCCATGGCCCGATCCTAGCGAATGCTGTCCTTCGGGTCACTCGTTCGAGAGAACGGCAGGCCCGAAGCTCTATGTCGTGACCCAGACAACCGAGGCCATCACAGCCGCAGAGGAACCTCGACCCGCCGGCCCCACCACTCCCCGCGTCCGCATCCACCGTGCCTGGTTCGTCGCTGCCGTCACCTTTGTGACGATCATCGGCGCGGCTGCCTTCCGTTCCCTGCCGGGTCTGCTGATCGACCCGCTGCACCAGGAGTTCCACTGGTCGCGCGGCACGATCGGCGCGGCGGTGTCCATCAACCTCGCGCTGTACGGGCTGACGGCGCCGTTCGCAGCGGCACTGATGGACCGCTTCGGCATCCGGCGGGTGGTGGCGGTCGCCCTGATGGTGATCGCGCTCGGTTCCGGTCTGACGGTGTGGATGACGGCGGCCTGGCAACTGCTGCTCTGCTGGGGTCTGCTGGTCGGCCTGGGGTCGGGCTCGATGGCGCTGGCCTTCGCGGCGACGGTCACCAACCGCTGGTTCACGACAAGAAAAGGCCTGGTCACGGGCATTCTGACGGCGGCCTCGGCCTCCGGCCAGCTGATCTTCCTGCCGCTGTTGTCCTGGATCGTCACGGAGCACGACTGGCGCCCGGCCGCGGTGACGGTGGCCCTCGCGGCGCTCGCGGTCGTCCCCTTCGTATGGCTGCTGCTGCGCGACCACCCGGCGGACGTGGGCCTGAAGCCGTACGGGGCGACGGAGTTCGTGCCGAAGCCCGCGCCCGTGCAGGGGGCCGCCCGGCGCACGGTGGGCGTCCTGCTCTCCGCGGTCCGCACCGGCCCGTTCTGGCTGCTGGCCGGCACCTTCGCGATCTGCGGCGCCTCCACGAACGGCCTGGTCCAGACGCACTTCGTGCCCGCGGCCCACGACCACGGGATGCCGATCACGGCGGCGGCCTCGCTGCTCGCGGTCATCGGTGTCTTCGACGTCGTCGGAACGGTCGCTTCCGGCTGGTTCACCGACCGCCTCGAACCGCGCCGACTGCTGGCGGTCTACTACGCGCTGCGCGGTGTCTCGCTGCTCTTCCTCCCCATGCTCCTGGCCTCGACCGTGCACCCCCCGATGATCTTCTTCATCGTCTTCTACGGTCTCGACTGGGTCGCCACGGTCCCGCCCACCCTGGCCCTGTGCCGCGAGCAGTACGGCGAGGACAGCGCGATCGTCTTCGGCTGGGTCCTCGCCTCCCACCAGGTCGGCGCCGCCCTCGTCGCCTTCCTCGGCGGTGTGGCACGGGACGCGTTCGGCTCGTACGACATGGTCTGGTACGCCTCGGGCGCGCTGTGCGCGGTGGCGGCGCTGATGGCGCTGGTGATCCGGCGGCGCCCGTCGGTGCGGGCGGCGGTCGCCTGACGGCCCCCGCGGGCGCCGTCGCCCACGCACCGGGCCGGCCGACCTGACTGGGGCTAGACGAAGCGTCCCTTGTGGAACAGCAGGGGCGCCATGTCGGCGTCGCCGGTGCCGAGTGCGTCCACCCGTCCCACCACGATCAGATGGTCCCCGCCCGTGTGCACCGCGTGGATCGTGCAGTCGACCCAGGCCGCGGCGCCCGCGAGGCGGGGTGAGCCGGAGACCGGCGCCGCGTCGTACCCGACCCCGGCGAACTTGTCCGCCCCGCTCACCGCGAACCCGCGGCACAACTGGCCCTGGTGCGCTCCCAGTACGTTGACGCAGAAGACGCCCGCGCGAGCGATCCGCGGCCAGGTCGTCGACGTACGGCCGACCATGAAGCAGATCAGCGGAGGGTCGAGCGAGAGCGAGGCGAAGGACTGACAGGCGAAACCGGCCGGACCCCCGCCGCCCTCTCCGCCGACGGCGGCCGGTGCGGTGATGACGGTCACGCCGGTCGCGAAGTTGCCCAGCACCCGGCGGAATTCGCCCGGATCGACCGGCGCCCGCTCGTCGTCCCCCACCGCGCGCAACTCCGGCCGCGGCAGCGCCTCGACGGGCTCCGCGACGGTGGAGACCCCGGCCGACCTGAGATAACGGACAGCGGCGGCCGCCATCCCTGCGTGTCCCATCACACCCACCATTGAAGCTGACGGGGTGTCAGATGGGAAGGGGCGGGGCGGGTGGCAGCGGGTGGCAGCGGGCTCAACGTCCCCGGTACCCCGGGCTCCGCCGTTCCACGAAGCTCGCCACCCCCTCCTGTGCGTCCGCCGTCGTCATGTTGATCTCCTGCGCCGCGGCCTCGGCGGCGAAGGCGGTGGTGCGGTCGGAGTCGAGTGAGGCGTTCACCAGCTGCTTGGTGAGGGCGAGGGCGCGGGTGGGGCCGGTGGCCAGGCGCTCGGCCCACTCGCGCGCGGTCTTCTCCAGCTCCTGCGGTGGTACGACCCTGTTGACGAGCCCGAGCCGCAGCGCTTCCCCGGCCGGCAGCGCGTCCCCGAAGAACATCAGTTCCTTGGCGCGCTGCGGGCCGACGAGGCGGGGGAGCAGATACGCGCCGCCGCCGTCGGGGACGAGGCCGCGGCGCACGAACACCTCGATGAACCTGGCCGATTCGGCGGCGAGTACGAGGTCGCAGGCGAAGGCGAGATGGGCGCCGATCCCGGCGGCGGTGCCGTTGACCGCCGCGATCACCGGTTTCTCGCAGTCGAGGACGGCGGCGATCAGGCGCTGGGCGCCGAGCCGGATCATGCGGGCCACGTCACCGGCCACCCGATCCCCGGCCGGCGGCCCCCCGCGCAGGTCCGCGCCCGCGCAGAAGCCGCGGCCCGTCGCCGTGATCACGACGGCTCGTACGGCCGGGTCGGCGGAGGCCTGGGCGAGGTGCTGAATAAGGCGTTCGCGCTGGTCAGGCGTGATGGCGTTGAGGGCTTCGGGGCGGTTGAGGGTGATCCACGAGACGTGATTGTCAGTGGCGTGCTGTACCAATGAATCGACGGGATCAACAGGATCGATGAGACCAGCGGGAACGCCGGGATCGGCTGAAGCGGCGGAAACGACGCGATCGACGGGGTCGGCTGAAGCCGTGGGATCGACGGGATTGGCTGCAGCCGTGGGATCGACGGGATCGGCTGAGGCTGCGGGATCGACGGATTCTTCGGGGGAGGACGTCATGGGGATGCTCCGTTTGGTGCGGGGGTTGGTGGGGCGCCGGGCGCTGGAGGTGGCGCGGGGCCGCCGGGGCGGGCCCCGGGGCTCACTGGCAGACGACCAGCGCGTCCAGTGCCACCGCCCCCTGCCCCCTGGGCAGCACCATCAGCGGATTGATGTCGAGCTCCGCGATGTCGTCCCCGAGTTCCAGCGCCATCCGCTGCACCCGGAGTACGACCTCGACCAGCGCGTCCACGTCCACGGGCGGAGCCCCGCGCACCCCCTCCAGCAGCACCCGCCCGCGCAGCTCGCCGAGCATGCCCCGCGCCTGGTCCTCGCCGAAGGGCGGCACGCGGACGGCCGTGTCGCGCAGCACCTCGACGAGGACGCCGCCGAGCCCGACGGTCACGGTCGGCCCGAAGAGCTCGTCGTGCGTGACGCCCACGACCATCTCGACGCCCCGCTCGACCATCTGGCACACCAGCACCCCGTCGAGCGAGATCTCCTCGTAGCGCGCGATGTCGGTCAGCTCGCGATAGGCGTCCCTGACCTGGCTGGCGGAGGTCAGCCCGATCTTGACCAGGCCCAGTTCGGTCTTGTGGGCGATCTGTGCGCCGGACGCCTTCATGACCACGGGGTAGCCGACGAGACTGGCCGCGCGGACGGCCGCAGCCGCGCTGGTCACCAACTGCTCGCGCGGCACCCGGATCCCGTAGGCGCGCAGCAGCTGCTTCGCCGCGTGCTCGCTCAGCTGCTGCCCGGGCCGCATCAGCGCCTGTGCCTTGCGGAAGGAGGGCGAGGGCGTACGGGGCGCCTCGTCGAACGGCGAGCGGTACGCGGCGACGAACCGGTGATGGTCGAGGTAGGCACGGACGGCGGTGATGCAGTTGGCGAAGGTACGGAAGGTGGCGACCCGGGACGATCCGAGCAGCGTCTCGCGGTAGGCGGCCTCGGTGCCGACCGGCGAGCCCCACACCACGCACACCAGCTTGTCCGTCTGCTCCGCCGCGTCCACCAGGTCCCGCGCGAGCTTGTCGCTCATGGGCGGGAAGGGGCCCGTGATCGGACAGATCAGCACCCCCACCTCCGGGTCGGCGAGGATCGCGTCGATGATCTTCCGGCCGCGCCAGTCGCCGACCGGGTGCCCGCCGTTGTCGACGGGATTGGCCACGCTGAGGTACTCGGGTATCCACTGGTGCAGCTCGGCCTGCCGTTCGGCGGAGAGGCCCGGCAGCCGCAGCCCCGCCGCCGTCGCCAGGTCGGCGAAGTGCGCGCCCGTGCCGCCCGAGATCGAATAGACGACGACCCCGTCGGACCGCGGGGCGCGGGCGCGGGCCAGCAGGGCGGCGGTGTCCTGGAGTTCGTCGAGCCCGTCGACACGGATCACGCCGTACTGCCGCATCGCCGCGTCCACCACCGTGTCGGCGCCGGTCAGCTTGCCGGTGTGTGAGGCGGCGGTGCGGGCCCCGGTGGCGGTGCGGCCGACCTTGACGGCGACGACGGGCACTCCGCGGCGGGCGGCGCGGTCGGCGGCGAGCAGAAAGGAACGGCCGTCCTTCAGCCCCTCGACGTAGCAGGCGATGGCGCCGATCCCGGGCTGTTCGGAGAAGTAGGAGATGAAGTCGGCGGTTTCGAGGTCGGCCTCGTTGCCGGTGGGCGCCCAGTGGGAGAGCCGCACGCCCAGCTCCTGCATCGCGAACACCGGCCGGCCCTGGTGTCCGGACTGGGTGATGAGGGCGATCGCGGGACCGTCGAGGTCTTCGCGGAACTTCTCGAAGGCGTTGAGATTGGTGTTGGGCCCGAGGAGCCGCAGGCCGGAGCGGCGGACGGCGGAGGCGAGCCGGGCCTGCGCGGCGGCGCCCTCGGCCCCGGTCTCGGCGAACCCGGAGGCGAAGGCGACGGCGAACTTCACCTTGGCCTCGGCCAGTTCCCCGATCACGGGGAGCGGGTCACCGACGAGGAGCACGGCCAGATCGACCTGCTCGGGCAGGTCGGCGACGGAAGGGGAGCAGGGGATGCCGAAGACGGACCCGCGGGTGGGGTGCACCGGGAACAGCCGGGCGCCGACCCGTTCGGCCCAGGCGATCAGCTGCCGGGTGATGCCGGTGTTCGGCCGGCCCTCCGCGTCCGAGGCGCCGACGACGGCCACGGACTGTGGGCGGAAGAAACGGTCCAGATCGGGGACGCCGGCGTAGAGCGGGCGTCCGCTCACATCCAGGTCGTCGACCTCGGCCGGGCGGCCGTGCACGACCGGTGAGGGCTGCTCGCCGCAGGCGATGACCCGGGCCCGGCGGGAGTCGGTGGTGAGGGTGCCGTGGGTTGATCCAAGCATCGGTCCGCCCGCTCCTGTGTGACAGCCAATTAACTGACGCACTGTCAGATTACTTAACTGACGCCGCGTCAGGAACCGTTGTGCAAGCAAAAGGCTGTGCACCCGCCTGTTCGTCCGGCTGTTCCCCCGGCTGTTCACCGTGGGACGGCCGGCGCGCCGCCGGGTGTGCGGCGGGGGTGGTGAGCAGGTGGCGCGGGTGGCGGGCACCTGGTTCGTACCCGCCACGCCCGGGGCCGGAACCCGTCGGGGGCGGAGCGGGAAAGGTGGGCGGGGCCATCGCATCGTGCTCCTCGGGGTACCGGCGGCACGGCACTCGGGCACCTTGCGGCACACAAAGTGCCCGCGTGTTCTCGCGGCGGGCACAACCATCAACTTCCTTTGATCGTCCAGAACTTGCGCCATCCATCTGTCACCGCTCGTCTACACCGCTTCACACCTGGGGGATGTCATGAAACCTGTCTCCGTCGGCCGCGCGCTGCGGCTCGGAGCCTGTACGACGCTCGTCGCCGGACTTGTCACCGTGGGGCTCACCGCAGCACCCGCGCTGGCCGAGTCCGAGTCCGACCAGCTGTGGATCAACGCGCCCGGCGAGCAGACCCTGCCGCTCGGGACGGACGGCGGCGCGCCGCAGAGCCGGACGCTCGACGTCGGGATCTACCACGACAACAGCCACTTCACGGTGACGGACGGCAAGGTGACCGTCGACACCTCCGGGCTGGCCGGGGTCGCCGAGGTGACCTGGCCGGACAACTGCGCGCCGAGCGGCACGACCGCGGTGTGCAGTGTGCCGAGCGTGCCCGTGATCGGGCCCGACTACAGCGAGCAGATCCACCTCGGTATCCGTGCGGCCGATGGTGCGCAGGCCGGGGCGCAGGGCAGGATCACCTACGGGGCGACGGCCACCGGTGGCCCCGACGGTACGCTCACCGCGCCCGAGGACAGCTTCGAGACCGACTTCACGGTCGCCTCGGGCCCGGACCTCTCCCTCGCCGCCATGGACGACATCGAGCACGCGCAGCCGGGCGGCACCGAGACGATCCCCTTCGCGCTGACCAACAAGGGCAACGAGAGCGCGCACGGCGTCACGGTGAAGATGACGGCGTCGTACGGGCTGGACTTCCTGAACACGTACGACGCCTGCACCTACACGAAGTCGAACGGCGACGACGGCTATGCGCCGATGTCGTACGCGACCTGCACGTTCGACCAGGTGCTGGCCCCCGGCGACTCCTTCGCGCTGCCCGCGCCGCTGGAGCTGGCGATCGCGAGCCGCGCGATGAACGAGCGGCTGGACATCAGCGTCGACCCGGCCGACGGCGCCACCGACCTGGCGGGCGGCGACAACTACGTGGCCCTGCAGATCGGCGCCGACAGCACCGCCGACTTCTCGGTGACCGGCGCGGCGGTCACGGGCGCGGCGGGCCAGACGGTCACCGCCCCGCTCACCTTCAAGAACAACGGCCCGGCCTGGTTCGGGAACCTGGGCTCCGGCGACCCGGTCGCCAGGGTCAGGCTGATCGTCCCGACCGGTACGACGGTCACCGGCGTCCCCGCGGACTGCGATCCGCACACCCTCACCGGCGGCTACTACGAGAAGCGGGCGGGCGCCCCGCGCTACGACTGCGCCCTGCCGTACTGGGTGTCGGAGAACACCGAGCGGACGTACGCCTTCCAGCTGCGTATCGACACCGCGGCGCCCGGCACGACGGGTGAGGTGAGCATCCATCCCGAGTTCGGTGACTTCGTCTTCGACCCGGACACGACGAACAACACGGCGTCTCTGAGCGTCAACTGACGGGAGTTCGGCGCGCGGCGCGGGTGGGCCCCGTGTCGCGCGCGACCCTCCGTGCAGCCGTCTAGCCTGCTGTCTTCGTCCCTGTCCTGGCCGCCGCCTTCGCGGTGGCCTTGGCGGTGGCCTTGGCGACCGCCTTCGCGATCTTGCGGGCGTCGAGGGCGAGTTCGCGGAACATGCCGCTGATGGGGTTGGAGAAGCCGGTGAAGTAGAGGCCGGGTGCCTTCTTCGGGGTGCGGGCGCCGTGCACGACCGGGCGGCCACGGCCATCGAGGACGCCGAGGTGTCCGACGACGCCCTCCAGGGCGCGTACGTAACCCGTCGCGGCGATCACGACGCCCGGGGCGATCCGTTTCCCGTCGGCGAGGACGACCTTGTCCTCCTCGAAACCGTCCACCGCGGCCACGATCTCGACCCGCCCCTTGCGGACGGCGTCGATGAGGCCGACGTCCTGGACGGGGATCGAGCCGTCGTTGACGCGGGAGTAGAGGCCGGTGTCGGGACGGGGCAGCCCCTGCGCCGACAGGTCCGGCACGCTCAGCTTGGCCATCGGCCCGGCGAGGGCGTCGACGAGGCGCACCGGCAGCCGCCGTACGACAATGCCCGTGAACTGGGCGGCACAGCCGGCGGTGGACCGGCGCACGATGTGCGGAGCGGTACGGACCGCCAGCCGCACCCGCGAGGCACCGCCCTCGATCAGGTCCACGGCGATCTCGGCGCCCGTGTTGCCGACGCCGACGACGAGGACGTCGCGGCCGGCGTAGGGGGCGGGGTTGCGGTAGTCGCCGGCGTGCAGGAGTTCGCCGGTGTACGTGTCGCGGCCGGGCCAGTCGGGGATGTGGGGCGTGTGGTTGTAGCCGGTGGCGACGACCACGGCGCTGCCGGTCAGCTCCCGGCCGCCGGTGGCGTGCAGCAGCCAGCCCTCGCCGTTCGGGGCGGGCTCGACGCGTGAGACCTCGACGCCCGTGATGATCTCCAACTGGTGGTGCTCGGCGTACTTCTCCAGGTAGCGCACCACGTTGTCGCGCGACACCCACCGCCCGAACGAGCGGGGCATCGCGAGCCCGGGCAGGGCGGACAGCCGCCGGGTCGTATGCAGGTGCAGACGGTCGTAGTGGCGCCGCCAGGACGCCCCGACCCGGTCGGACTTCTCCAGCACGACGGCCCGTACGCCCTGCGCGCGCAGCGCGTACGCCGTCGCGAGCCCACCGGGGCCGCCGCCGATCACGTACACGGGGCGGTCTTCGTGGGACGGCACCGGGCGGGGAGTCGAGGAAGAAGTCGAGTCGGCCATGAGCGCGAGCGTAATCACATGGTCACTTGATAGGTCTCGGTCAAGCCCGGAATCGGTTGCGAACTGATCACGGCTGTAGGAGGAGTGGGTGGGGTCGGTGGCGTAGGTCACTTGGTTGTGTGGGAGGAGTGGAGGCTGCCCTGGTCGCCTCTGCGTGGCCTGCCTCGCCTGGGGCCGGGCGGGCGCCACGAGCTCACGTCCTCTGCGGACAGGCCGAGGCGGGTGACGTGGTGTTCGTAGGCGTGCGACAAGGCTTCGTCGGCGTCCTGGGGCGAGGCGGGGGCGAGCCCGTGCCTGGTCCTCACCCAGGGGAGCAGCTCCGCGAGGGCCGCGAGCAGCGGAAGGGCCGAATCCGGGCGCTGAGCGTGGGCGTCGGCTTCGAGCAGGTCGAGCAGGACCAGCGCTCGCTGATGGGCGTCCCAGCCTGCCCAGCCGATCAAGGCCACCTTCCTGGGCCGGGCGACCTTCGGGCTTGCGGTCAGGAAGTACCTCGGCGACTGAGGCGGCGGTCGGCTGCCATGGACCGCGCCTTCGTAGGGGTACGCTTCTAAGGAGTGCATCCCTAAGGAGTCGAGATGTCACAGGCAAGGGTGAGCAAGCCGCCGTACGTCTTCGACCGCGGGGCCGAATGGGACGGGCTCACCGCCTTCGCGGGCCGGACTCTTCCGCATGCCATGCTCGGCATCGTCAGCGGCAGGCGGCGCATGGGGAAGACCTATCTCCTGAGGGCGCTCGTGGAGCGACACGGCGGCTTCTACTTCGGGGCGACGGCGGGCACCGAGGCGGAGTCGCTTCGCCAGTTCAGTGCCGCGCTGGCCGGGTACGCGGGCTCCCCGGTGGCCTTTTCCTTCGGCTCCTGGGACGACGCGATCTCCTACCTGTTCGGGCTCGCCGCGCTCGGAAGGGGACGCACGCACGGCGGCTCGGCGGAGGGAGCGGCGGACTCCCCGTTTCTCGTGGTCATCGATGAGTTCCCGTACCTGGCGAAGGTCGCTCCGGAACTCCCCTCGCTGATCCAGCGCGAGATCGACCGCTTCCAGGTGGACGAGAGCCGTATGAGACTGCTCCTGTGCGGTTCGGCGATGTCCGTCATGGGCGGTTTGCTGGCCAGTACCGCGCCACTGCGGGGCCGGGCGCAGCTCGAACTCGTCGTACGGCCCTTCGGTTATCGTGCGGCCGCCGATTTCTGGAATGTCGCCGGCGATCCCGCGCTGGCCGCCCGGCTCCATGCCGTCGTCGGCGGCACACCCGCGTACCGCCGCCAGTTCCTGGCGGACGACGTCCCCACGAGCCTCCACGACTTCGACGACTGGATCTGCCGTACGGTCCTTTCACCGTTCAGCCCGCTGTTTCGCGAGGCCAGGTATCTGCTTGCCGAGGAAGCGGACATCCGTGACACCGCGCTCTATCACTCGGTTCTGGCCGCTGTGGCACAGGGCAATACGACGCGGGGTGGCATCGCGGGTTACATCGGCCGGAAGTCGGTCGACATCTCACATCCGCTCAACGTCCTGGAGGACAGTCACCTGTTGATGCGGGACCTGGACGTCTTTCGGGCCGGGAAGTCGCAGTACCGCATTACCGAACCGCTGATCAACTTCTATGAGGCCGTCATGCGTCCCGCCTGGGCGCGGCTGGAGAGCGGTCAGGCCGCTGACGTCTGGGGGCAGGCGACGGAGCGCTTCGCGGCGCACGTGGCAGGGCCGCACTTCGAGGCCGTGTGTCGTGAATATGTGCTCGGACCGGGGCGGTCCCTGCTCAGTACCTCTCTGGGCGAGGTGGGCGGAGGCATCGTGACCGACCCGAAGGAGCGTCGGCAGATCCAGATCGACGTGGCCGTCCTCGAACCGGGGTCCGGCGGGAGGCGGCCATCGGTCGCTCTGCTCGGTGAGGCGAAGTGGGGGACCGTCATGGGAGTCGGTCATCTTCAGCGGCTCGGGCGGGCCAGGGAACTGCTCGCCGGCCGGGGAATGGACACCGAGCACTGTGGGCTGGCGTGCTTCAGCGCCGCGGGCTTCACCGACGCACTGCGCGCCGAAGCCGAGCGGGGCGGCGTACTGCTGATCGGCCTCGATGAGCTGTACGGGCGGGCGATGCCGGCCGGGGGCCTGTTCTAGGGCGTACCGGTGTCGCGCTGGTAGTTCCTGGTCGCGCACGTCTTGCGCAAGGGCTTCCTCATCCGCTGAACTGACATACCGTCAGATCCGGCGGCGACAGGAGAGTCCATGGACACGATCTGGCTCAGCGGGGCGGACTGGCTGGCCGTGCTCCGGATCGGGCTCGGGCTGTGGTGGCTGGAGAGCTGGCGGCACAAGGACAAGAAGGGCTGGTTCGAGCGGGGCACCGGGATCGCGTGGGCGTCGGATGTGGCGGCCAAGCACCGGTGGAACGCGGTGCGCTCCGGCTTCGACACCGTGGTCGCGCCGCGGCCGCGGACGATGGCGTACGTCGTGGTGTACGCGGAGCTGGCCCTCGGGCTGGGGCTGGTGGCCGGCTTCCTGACGCCGATCGCGCTGGTCGGCGGGCTGCTCCTCAACGTCCTGTACTTCACGCTCATGATCCACGACTGGGCCGAGCAGGGGCAGAACGCGATGATGGCGCTGATCTCGGGCGTCGCCTTCTTCGGGATGGGGTGGCAGACGTGGTCGCTGGACAGCGCGATCGGGTGGTTCTCGTGAGCCGCCCGTCGAGGGGGGTGTGCTCGTGAGCGGGGAGCGTACGGGTGCCGGGACGGGTACGGACGCCAGGGAGCGTACGGATGTCGGGGCGCGTGCGGACGCCAGGGAGCGTACGGATGTCGGGGCGCGTTTCGATCTGCCCGACGTCGATGCCTTCACCCGGCCGTACTGGGACGCGGCGGCGGAGGGGCGGCTGCTGATCCGGCACTGCGCCGACTGCGACCGGGCCCACCACTACCCCCGCGAGTTCTGCCCGCACTGCTGGAGCGAGGACGTGCGCTGGCAGCCCGCGAGCGGGCGCGCCACGCTCTACACCTGGTCCGTCGTGCACCGCAACGACCTCCCGCCGTTCGGCGGGCGGGTGCCGTACGTCGCCGCGGTCGTCGACCTCGCCGAGGGGCCGCGGATGATGACCGAGGCGGTGGAGTGCGAGGGCGACGCGCTGCGGATCGGGATGGAGATGGAGGTCGCGTTCCGGGCGGGGGTTCCCGTGTTCCGGCCCCGGTCGGCCGCTGTGCCGCCCGCCTCCGCCGCGCGAACGGCCGGTTCCTGAACCCTCCGGCGCGCCGGGCGTATATGAATAATGGCCGGATGTCCGATGTTCACGAGAAGCCTCTCGCCCACCCCTTCCCCGTGCTCGAAGGCCACGGTCTGCGGCTGCGCCCCTGGGACGCGGATTCCGAAGCCGATGTCGCGACCTGGCTGCGCGGGCTGTCCGACCCGGAGTTCAAGCGCTGGAACACCCCGCTCAAGGTCGTCCGGGATCTCGACGGCGCCCGTGACTCGCTCCGCGCGCGAGCCGTGAGCGTCGCCGACGGCACCGCCGTCTCCTTCTGCGTCACGGACGCGGCCACCGGTACGACCCTCGGCCACATCGGCATCAACGACATCAACCACGCCATACGCGTGGGCATCGTCGGTTACTGGGTCCTGCCGGAGGCCCGCGGTCACCAGGTCGCCACCCGCGCCCTCGCCCTGGCCGCCCGCTACGGCTTCGGCGCCGTCCGCCTGCACCGCCTCGAACTGGGCCACGCCCTCGGCCACGACGCGTCCTGCCGGATAGCCGAACGCTGCGGGTTCCCGTACGAGGGGACGCTGCGGGAGGCGATGTTCGAGGCCGGGCAGCGCGACGCGTTCCGGGACGTCCACCTGCACGCACGGATCGCGTCGGACCCGGACCCGGACCCGGAGCCGACGCTGCCGGGCTCCGGGCCCCGGTAGCACCGGGTCCGGGGGCCGGCCCCCGTAGGACCCGGTCCCGACTCCTTGACCTGCCGGTCCGGCTCAATGGCAGGCGAACGACTTGTTGGTCTTGCTCGCACTCAGCGCGCAGGTCTTGCCCCGTACGGCACCGGCCGTGTCATGGAAGGTGAGGTCCCAGGTCCCGCCGTTGTCGTTGAGGACCGCGTATCCGAAGACCCCCACGCCTCCCGGAGGGTTCTGTTCCTGAGTGATCGACTGTGTGACGGCCTGCGGGGGTGTGCCGATCAGCTGTCCGACGACCTTGGAGTCGTCCGGGCCGTTGTCGAGTGGTCCGCCCGAGGAGCCCACGGTCAGCTGGGGCGGGCGCGGGGAGTTGAAATCGAGCATCTGGTAGAGATGGATGTGCCCCGACAGCACCAGTCGCACGTTGTCCGCCAGCCGGTGCAGGGAGGTGTCGGAGACGGCCGCGTCGAGGACGTGGGTCAGCCATTCCGCCGAGTTGGGCGGGGTGCCGGCCGCTTTCACCATCCACAGCGGCTTGTGCGTGAACACGAAGAAGTCGTTGGAGCTCTGGAGCGCGGCCTGGTTCACGGCTTGGAACTGCCTGGCGTAGATGTTCCGCTGGACCGTGCTTCCGCTGTCGCTCGGGTCGGCGAACGCGGAGTCCACGGACGCGAGGGTCAGGGTGCCGGCACGGATCAGCGAGGGCGCCGAGTAATCGCTGCAACTTTCGTTGGAGCGGAGATTGTCGGCGAGGTAGCGGAACCACGCGCCGCCCGCGCCGCCCAGATGCGCCATATTGCAGTCTTCGTGGTTGCCCCGGGTCAGCGCGACCGGCGCCACGGCCAGCAGTGCTTCGGCAGGCCTGAAGAAGTCGGCGACGACACAGTCCCAATTGGCTCTGTCGGCGAGCGTCGTGCAGCCCGGGTTCGCCGCCTTGTCGTTCTCCCTGCTGGGGTCCTCCCGATAGAGGTAGTCGCCGGTGTGGATCACGAGATCCGGCTTCGTCACGGTGGCCGCATTGTCCGCGATCCGCTGGAAGGGCCAGCCGGTCTGATGGTTCGCGCAGTTCTGCGGGGGATCGGTACCAGGACCGGGTACCGGGACCGAGCAGCCCGTGTCGCCGATGACGGCGATCTTGCCGGGACGCGTGGTCAAGGTCCATTTCGGCAAGGGGAGCCGGCGGTTCGCGGGATGCACCGTGGCCGCTTGGATCGACGTCCGTTCAAGCTCCGCGTTGGAGGCACTGAGGGGCACCCTCAGCTCACAGACGGTGGTCGGGAACTGTGACGTCGTCGAGGGAGTGCTCACCTGCTGCAGGGAGTGCGGATTCCGGTTCCCTCCCAGGGTGTAGCGCACGACGGGACACGTCTGGCTGGTGTCCGTGGACACGTACCGGATCCGGGTGCCGCCGCTGGTCAGTTGGGTCCATGCCCAGGCCTCGCCGTTCGGCGCCCCGGGCGGAGGTGTCGTTCCGGGGGGAGGCGTCGGCCCGGGGGGTTTCGGCCCCGCGCTGTCGGGCGCGGCCCGTACGGGAGTCGCGTCGGCCGGGACCGTCATGGCCAGCACGCTCACCACGGCGAGGGCGACGATTCGATACCGCATGTCCAGATCCTTCGTTCGGGTACCCCGGACATATCGATGCGTTTCATCGTCGAGGGGCACATCTGGATGGTCATCGCGGGTGTCGACCCGTGCACCACGACGGAGGCGAACGGCCTACACGGTCACGCGGGAGGGGCCGGGCCGCCGCCCACGACGAGCACGGTGCGCCGGGCCCGGAAAACCGGAGGCGCCGGATGTGCCGTGAGCGGGAGCATGCCCGGCATGACCGGTGATGCGCGTGGCCGGGTGTTCACCCACGATCTGGACGAATTCCTCACGAGCGCCGGGGACTTCCTGCGCTCGCGGCCCGCGGCGCACACGGTGGCGCTGACGGTGACCGACGCGCTGCGTCGGCGGGGGCCGGATGTGTACGAGGAGGGGGCACCGTTGTTCGGCCGACTCGCCGACGCGGATGGGGAGGGCGAGGGCGTCGGTGGAGTGTCGGCCGCGCTGTTCCAGACTCCGCCGTACCAGCTCAACCTCACCGACCTCCCCGCGGAAGACGTCGACGCGCTGGTCGTGCGGCTCGCGGACGCCGGGTACTCGTTCCCGGGCGTCGGCGGTCCGGTGGACACGGCCGCGGAGTTCGCCGCCGCCTGGGAGCGCCACGTCGGCGCGCGGGCCCGGCTTCGGAGAAGCGAACGGCTTTACCGGCTCGGTACGCTCACGCCGCCGACCCCCGTCCCGCCCGGCCGCGCCCGCCCGGCCGCGCCCGGGTGGCCGGAGCGGGTGACCGCGCGCTCGTCGCGCGCTGGTACTCCGAGTTCGCCGGGATCTTCGGGCGGAACGAGAGGCAGGACCCGGACCGCTGGACCGAGAGCCGACTCGCGTACGGCGGCGTCACGCTCCGGGAGACGCCGGACGATACGCCGGTGGCCATGGCCCGAGCGACTCCCCTGATCGCCGGGCAGATCCGGGTCGCCCCCGTCCACACCCCGGCGCCCCTGCGCGGACGCGGCTACGCGGGGGCCGCCACCGCCGAGGTCAGCGGGGCCGCGCCGGCCGCCGGCGCGGACGAGGTACTCCTCTTCACCGACCTCGCCAATCCGACCAGCAACGGCCGCTACCAGCGGATCGGTTACTGCCCTGTCGCCGACTTCGCCGACTTCGCCGACTTCGCCGACTTCGCCGACTTCGCCGACTTCGCCGACTTCGCCGACTTCGCCGACTTCGCCGTCTACGACTTCGTGAAGTAGTGGCCCTCTTCGAGGTCCTGGACGAGGCCGGGCTGCTCGGGGCGCCATCCCGTCTGCTTCTGCGTGAGGGTGCTCGACGCCGGGATGTCCATCGAGAGGAAGTTTCCGAGCCAGCCGAAGTGCTCGGGCGACTCCTCGCGGGAGATGGCGGTCACCGGCAGCCTCAGGTACCGGCCGATGGCCTCGGCGAGGTCACGGACCGGTACGCCCTCGTCGCCGATCGCGTGCAGCCGCGCACCCCCGGGCGCCTCCTCCAGGGCCAGCCGGTACAGGCGCGCGGCGTCCAGCCGGTGCCCGGCGGCCCAGCGGTTGGAGCCGTCGCCGGGGTAGGCGGAGACGCCCTTCGCGCGGGCGACGGCGATGATGTGCGGGACGAAACCGTGGTCCCCCTCGCCGTGCACCGACGGCGGCAGCCGCACCACCGAGGCGCGCACACCGCGCTCGGCGAACGACAGTGCCGCCGCTTCCGCGGGAATCCGGGCCGCCGCCGGCGAGGAGGAGTCCTGCTCGTCGTCCTCGGTCGCGATACGGCCCGGCGTGAGCGTGAGACCGGCGGTCCCGGAGGTGACGACGAAGGGCCGACCGGATCCCGCGAGCGTCTCGCCGAGCGCCTGGATGGCACGAATCTCCGTCCGGGCGGCGGCAGCGAAGTCGGAGGAGCCGTGCTGGAACGCCGTGTGGATCACGCCGTCCGCCGCGTCCGCGCCCGCCCGCAGGCTGTCGGGGTCGTCGAGGACTCCGCGGTGCACCTCCGCCCCCGCGGCCGTCAGCGACGCGGCGGCCTCGTCCGAGCGGGCGAGGCCGAGCACCTGATGCCCGGCGTCCAGCAGTTCGCGTACGACGGCGCTCCCGACGAATCCGGTGGCTCCCGTGACGAACACACGCATGACGCACTCCTTATGACACAACATGACCTGGCGGGACACACCGCAACGCGGTGCGTGGTTCCACCGTGCGGTCACGAGGGGATCCGCGTCCAAGGCCCGTTCCGTATCGGTCAATGCGTTTGAGGTATCACCACAGGTGAAAGCCGGACATCCGCCACCCGCCGTGGGGTGCGGGGGATACCTTGAGGGCATGCCCGACTCGCCGTCGCAGCCTCCTCCGGTGGACCTCGATCTGCGGCTCGTGCGGTACTTCACGGTCGTCGCCGAGCATCGTCACTTCGGCCGTGCCGCCGCCGCCCTGTGCATCGCCCAGCCGTCCCTGAGCCGGCAGATCCGCCGCCTCGAACAGCAGCTCGGCGCCCGCCTGCTGGACCGCACCCCGCAGGGCAGCCGGCTCACCGAGGCCGGTGAGGTCTTCCTGCCCCAGGCCAAGGCCCTGCTGCGCGCGGCCACCCAGGCCGCGGCGCGCACCCTGGCCGCCGCACGGCCCAGCCGGGTCACCATCGGCTTCACGTCCAACCTCATCGTCACCCCGGCCGTGCGCGAGCTGCGCCGTCTGAACCCGGACGCCGAGGTGCACACCCAGCACCTGGCCTGGGACGACGCGTACGCGGCCCTGGTCGGGCACCGGGTGGACGCGGCGGTGACCCGGCTGCCGCTGCGGACCGACGAGTTGCACGTGACGATCCTCTACGACGAGCCGCGGGTGCTGCTCGTCCCCCTGGATCACCGCCTGGCCGGCAAGGAATCCGTCACCCTCGACGACATCGCCGACGAACCGCTGCCCCGGGTGTCCGACTCGGCCTGGAACGCGTTCTGGCGCATCGATCCACGGCCCGACGGAAGCCGGGCCCCCGACGGTCCGCTCGTCGGAGTCCTTGAGGACAAGCTGGAACTCATCGCCTCCGGGCAGGCCGTGGCCATCCTTCCGGCCGACCCGCGCGCCGACACCGTCCGCCCCGACCTCACCACGGTCCCGCTGCACGGCGTCGAACCGTGCCATGTGGTGCTCGCGACCCGGGCCGGCGACCGCGGCCGCCTCGTGACGGCCTTCCGCAAGTGCGCCCAGGCCCACCTGACCGGGCCCGTCCCCGACACCCCGGCGGATCCCCCGCCTCAGGGCCAGAGCAGTTCCTTGCCCCAGCCTCCCTTCGAGGAGGGTTCCGTACGGCGGTAGACGAGCCGTACGTGCCGACGCCTCGCGTCACCCTGGAAGAACTCCACCTCTTCCGGCCGGAGGCGGTAGAGGGTCCAGGTCGGGGCCGGGGCGTCGGGGTCGCTCCGCGCGCGGTCCCAGGCGGCGTCCGAGGCCCGCCCCAGCTCCTCCACCGAACCGAGCACTTCACTCTGCCTGCCCACGAGCGCGGCGGCCAGCGCCCCCGTCGAGCGGGCGTGCAGATCCGCCTGCCCCTCCTGGGCCGGGGCGACCTCGACCGGGCCCCGCAGCCGGATCTGACGGCCCTGAGCGGGCCAGTAGAAGCCGAGGGCCGCGTACGGACGGGCGGCCAGCTGGCGGCCCTTGCGGCTGGTGGCGTGGCTCGCGAAGGCCCAGCCGGCCGCGTCCGCGCCGTGCAGCATCACGGTCCGGACGTCGGGCAGCCCGTCCTCGTCCGCCGTCGCCAGCGACATCGTGTGCGGCTCGCGCTGCCCCGCCGCCACGGCCTGCGCGAACCACTCGGTGAACAGCGGCAGTGGCTCCGCCGGGGCGGTCGCGGGGTCGAAGGAGGGCAGCTCCACGTCCCACACCCGCAGCGACCTCAGCAACTCGTGAAGATCCGGTCCCGTTCCCATGCCCCGAGTATCACGTGCGGGTCACGCGGACGCCGTGACCGGCCTGCCCCGACCGGCCTGCCCGACCTCCCGGCCGGTCCACCGCCTTCACCGAGACCTTCGGCACCACCCGGATCACGTTCGGAGCCGACACCGACAGCGTGACCCTGCGCGCCGAGGACGTGTGTCTGCCGCTGCGCACCGCCGACCCGGTCCTCGCCTCGATCATGGAACGCCACGCCGCCTCGCTGCGCCGGGCCCAGCGACGGTGGGCCGCGGGCTGACTCAGGGGCCCCTCAGGCCCTCAGGGCCCGTTCCGTCCCAGCACCACCGTCCCCGACGAGCAGAACCATCCGCCGGTTCCGGAGGCGACCGCCAGCTCCGGAAGTCTTCCGCCCGGTTTGCGGACCTGGCGGTCCCCGGCCTCCCCGCGCAGCTGCCGTACGGCTTCGACCAGGAGGAACAGGCCGCGCATGCCCGGGTGCTGGGCCGACAGCCCGCCCCCGTCCGTGTTCACCGGCAGTTCCCCGCCCACCGTCAACCGCCCCTTCTCCACGAACTCCCCGCCCTCGCCCTTCGCGCAGAAGCCCAGGTCCTCCAGGGTCACGAGCGTCATGTACGTGAAGGCGTCGTAGATCTCGGCCAGGTCGATCTCGTCGGGCCGTACCCCCGCCCGCTCGAAGGCCAGGCGTCCGCTCACCGCCGCCGGGGACACCGTGAAGTCGGCCCACTCGGACATCGTGGTGTGCGAGACGTGTTCGCCGGTGCCGAGGACCCACACCGGGGCCGTACGGCAGTCCCGTACGTACTCCTCGGCCGCCAGCAGCACCGCCGCGCCGCCGTCGGAGCGCAGACAGCAGTGCAGCTTGGTGAAGGGGTCGGCGATCATCGGGCCGGACAGCACCTCGTCGGCGGTGACGGGGGAGCGGAACATCGCCTCCGGGTTCAGCGCCGCGTTCGCGCGCGCCTGGACCGCCACCGAGGCGAGCTGTTCCAGCGTCGTGCCGTACTGGTGCATGTGGCGGCGCGCGGCCATCGCGTACTTGGCGATGAGCGTGTGCCCGTACGGGACCTCGAACTGCAGGGGGCCCCGGGCGCCGAAGGAGAGGTTGCCGGTGCGGCGGCCCGCCTTGATGTCCGCGCGGGCCGTCGAGCCGTAGACGAGAAGGACGGCGTCGGCGTGGCCCGCCGCGATCGCGTCCGTGGCGTGCGCCGCCATGACCTCCCAGGTGGAGCCGCCGACGGCCGTGGAGTCCACCCAGGTGGGGCGCAGGCCCAGGTACTCGGCCACCTCGGCCGGCGGCAGTGTGCCCAGGCCCGCCGACGCGAAGCCGTCGACCAGCGAACGGTCCAGCCCCGCGTCCGCCAGCGCCCGGCGGGCGGCCTGGGCGTGCAGGGCGTAGGGGGTCAGGTCGTCCACCCGGCCGCAGTCGGAGAGGGCGACACCCACGACGGCCACCTTGCGCTTCCCCGGATCCATGAATCTGACGGTACATCAGATGACTGGGGCGGCGGGAGGCCGTCGTGACCCCGCGCATCCCCCCTCTCGGGTTCGCGCATCTCCCTCTCCCGGCTCTGTGCATCTCCTCCTCCCGGTCCTAATATGACGCACCGTCAGATCAGGAGAAGGGTTGGCCTGCCCATGGACGCCCGTTTCACCGCCGAACAGGAAGAGATCCGCCGCACCCTGCGGGAGCTCCTGCTCAAGCGCTGCGGCCCGGAGGAGGTGCGGGCGGCCGTGCGGACCGGGGCCGGGTACGACACCGGACTCTGGGAGGCGCTCGCGCGGCAGCTGGGGCTGCCCGGGCTCGCCCTCCCCGAGGCGTACGGCGGGGTCGGCTGCTCGGTCACCGAACTCGCCCTCGGCTGCGAGGAGCTGGGGCGGACGCTGACCCCCTCGCCCCTCCTCGCCACGGCCGTGCTCGCCGCCCCGCTGATCCTCGCCCTCGGCACCGACGCCCAGCGCGCCGAGCTGCTGCCCGGGATCGCGGCCGGTGAACTGACCGCCGCCCTCGCCGTACCGGGCGCCGGGCTCCCCACCGCTCTCGGCCTGGTCGGGGACAACGGCGGGGAGTGGGCGGGCGGCGGCCGGGCCGGGGGCGTACAGGCCCGGCGGGGCGAGGACGGGTGGCGCCTCTACGGGGAGGTGACACGGGTGCTCGACGGACACCGTGCGGGGCTCTTGCTGGTGGCCGCGCACACCGGGGGGTTCGCCCGGTCCCGGACGCGGATCTTCCTCGTACCGGAGGCCGAGGGTGTCCGGGGACTCGTACGGACACGGCTGACGGCGCTGGACGAGACGCGGACCCAGGCGCGGGTCCAACTGCGCGATGTCCGCGCTGAGTTGCTGGGGGACGACGGAGCCGCCGATGTGCTCGGCGCGCTCGCCGCCGCCGGGGACACCGCCGCCGCCGTACTCGCCGCCGAGGCAGTCGGCGCCGCCGACCGGGCGCTGGAGCGGACCGTCGAGTACGTACGGCAGCGGGAGCAGTTCGGGCGGGCGATCGGGTCCTTCCAGGCGGTGAAGCACCGGCTCGCGGATGTGTATGTGCGGGTGCAGGCGGCCCGCTCCGCCGCGTACTACGCCGCGTGGGCCGCGGGGGCCGGTGGCGAGGGGGTCGGGGGGCTCGCGCTCGCCCAGGGCCTGGAGGCGCTGCGGACCGCCGCGGCCGAGGCGATCCAGCTGCACGGCGGCATCGGCTTCACCTGGGAGCACGAGGCCCATCTGTACTTCAAGCGCGCGTCCGGCGACGAACTGCTCTTCGGGCCCGTGCACCGGCTGCGGGACCACGCGGCCGACTCGGCGCGTCTTTTCGGCGGGGCGGGGGTGGCGGTCTGATGGCCCCCTCGGTCCGGTCGCGAACCGTTGTGCGAGTCGTGCAGAAGATGTCCTCGACGCGGGGCTTCGCCCGCCTCGCGCCGCACCTCATCCCCGCCATGGACCGCGCGGTGCACCGGCTGACGCGCGGCCGGGTGCTGCTCAGCGCCCAGCTGCTGCCGGGCGTGGTGCTGACCGCCCGGGGCGCCCGGAGCGGGCTGGAGCGGCGTACACCGCTGGCCTGCATGCCGGAGCAGACGGGGAGGCCGGAGGGGGCGGAGGGGCTGGAGGGGCCGGAGGGGCGCGAGGAGACGAGGAGTTGGATTCTCGTCGGCTCCAACTTCGGGCGTACCGATCACCCGGCCTGGACCGCCAATCTCCTCGCCCATCCGGACGCCGAGGTCAGCTGGAAGGGGGAGGACATCCCCGTGACCGCTCATCTGCTGGAGGGCGGGGAGCGGGACGCGGCCTGGAAGGCGGTGCTGGCGTTCTGGCCGCCGTACGCCACGTATCAGGCGCGGATCGATCGTGAGATCCGGCTGTTCCGGATCACCCGGCGGGCATAGCCCAGCAGGCGGCAGCCCGCCGATGTGCTCCATCGGTCATGAACTGCCGCCTGCATGACAGGAGTGGGGCCGCGCGGGCCCAAAGGACGCGGGCGTGCGTGACTGCGCTACTTCGTCGGCTTCTTCCCGGTCACCCCGAGGTGTACCAACAGGGCGAGATTCGGCTTGAGTTCGGCCTGCTTGACGCCCCAAGTCTGGAAGCCCTTCTGGTGCGAGGCCACCGCGGCGAGCATCGCGACGAGGGAACCGGCGATCGCCGCGGGGTTCACTTCCTTGTCGACCCGGCCCTTGGACTGGAGCTCGGCGACCGAGTCCGCGAGGGAGTTGTTCACCGAATTGAGAATCTTCATGCGGATCTTGTAGAAGCGTTTGTCGCCCTCGGCGGCGCCCAGATCGACCACGCGCAGGATGGCCTCGTTCTTCCGCCAGAATTCCAGGAAGCCGTCCACGAGTTCCTGCGCGGTCCCCCAGCCGGCCTTGCCGACCCAGGAGCGCCCTTCGAGGAGTCGGGTCAACCCGGCGCCCTCCGCGGCCATTTGCTCGGCGATCTCCAGGACGGCGCCTTCGACGTCCGGAAAGTACTGGTAAAAAGTCGCCGGTGACGTGCCTGCCTTCCGGGCGACATCAATGACTTTGACGTCCCGGTAGGGCGAGGAGCTGAGCATCTCACTGAGGCAGTCCAGCAGTTTCTGCCTGGTCGCCTGCCCGCGCCGCCCGGCCACGCGGCCGTCGACGGTACGTACTTGTCCTGTCATGCCGTCAGCTTACCGAGGGGTGATCGGAGCGCGATTCGGCCGACTGCAAATGGGGTGCGGTGGGGTGTGGTGGGGGTGCGACGGGGGTGCGACGGGGGTGCGACGGGGTGGGACGAGGTGCGTGGGTTGCCTCGCGAGGCGGGTGAAAGGCCGTTAACTTGGCCGCATGGTCGCATCCCGGGCTTCCGACGCATCCGGCGCATCCGATGCGCCCCGCACCTACCCAGAGGGCGTTCCCTGCTGGGTCGACGCGCAGCTTCCCGACGTGGACGCGGGCAAGCGCTTCTACGGTGAGCTCTTCGGCTGGACCTTCGGCGAGGGCTTCGGCCCGCACGAGGCCGGGGTCTGGGCCCGCCACCACGGGGAGCCCGTCGCCGCCCTCACCCCCAAGCGGGACGGCCGGATGCCCACCGTCTGGACGGTGTCCTTCGCCACCCCGGACGCCGCCGCGCTCGCGGCCCGGATCCAGGCGGCGGGCGGCCAGGTGATCACCGCGCCCACCCAGGTCGGCCGCTTCGGCACCAAGGCGCTGGCGACCGACCTCGAAGGGGCGGTCTTCGGCCTCTGGCAGCCCGGCACCCACCAGGGCTTCGGCCAGCGGCACGAGCCGGGCGCCTTCTGCTGGGCCGAGCTGTACGCGCGGGACCCGGCGGCCGTCGACCAGTTCTACGGCAGCCTCTTCCACGACGTCCTCTTCGGCCCCGAGGCCTCCCCGGACTTCGGCCGGGTTCCGGTCTCGCAGGTCTTCCCGGCCGAGATGCCGCCGCACTTCCTGGTCCACTTCGGGGTGGAGGACTGCGACGCGGTGCTCGGGACGGTGAACCGGCTCGGCGGCCGCGTCCAGGCGCCCCCCTTCGACACCTCGTACGGAAGGGTGGCCGTCGTCACAGACAATCAGGGGGCGTCGTTCGCCGTGCTCCAACGGGTGCTCCAGCGGTGAGTCGCCGTATTTCATCGGTGAGTCGCCGCGTTTCCACGGTGAATCGCCGTACTTCATGGGGGAATCGCTGGCGGCTCACCGAGCTGCCACCCGGTTTGTCCCGAGACACCCCGTTCCGGCCCCGGGTTCGCAACCTGTGGCGCGGACAGGAAGAATCGGGGTGCGTGCCGCCATGGCGGTGCGGTGGTGAGACGCTGCACGGGGCTGCGTTCATACGTGGATGACGTGGCTCGTACGGGGAGGTGGCAGGCAAGTGGTGGATCAGCTGACACAGCACGATCCGCGGCGGATCGGGCCGTTCGAGGTGCTGGGACGGCTGGGTGCCGGCGGCATGGGGCTGGTCTATCTCGCGCGCTCGGCTTCCGGCCGGCGCGTGGCGATCAAGACGGTCAGGACGGAGCTCGCCGAGGACCAGCTGTTCCGGGTCCGCTTCACTCGTGAGGTGGAGGCCGCGCGGGCGGTCTCCGGCTTCTACACGGCGGCCGTGGTCGACGCCGACCCGCGCGCCGCCGTGCCGTGGCTGGCCACCGCGTACGTTCCGGCGCCCTCTCTCGAAGAGATAGTGAACGAGTGCGGGCCGCTTCCGGCCCAGGCGGTGCGCTGGCTGGCGGCGGGCGTCGCGGAGGCGCTGCAGTCGATCCACGGCGCCGGGCTCGTCCACCGCGACCTGAAGCCCTCGAACGTCCTCGTCGTCGAGGACGGCCCGCGGGTCATCGACTTCGGTATCGCGTCGGGCGTTTCGAACACCCGTTTGACGATGACGAATGTCGCCGTCGGCACCCCGGCCTACATGTCCCCCGAACAGGCGAAGGACTCGCGCAGTGTGACGGGCGCGAGCGACGTGTTCTCGCTCGGCTCGATGCTCGTCTTCGCCGCCACGGGGCACGCGCCCTTCCACGGGGCCAACCCCGTCGAGACGGTCTTCATGCTGCTGCGGGAGGGCCCGGACCTGGAGGGCCTCCCGGACGAGCTGCGCTCCCTCATCGAGTCCTGTATGCAGATGGAGGCGACCGGCCGGCCCAACCCCGCCGACCTCCAGGCACAGCTCGCCCCCCATCTCTTCGGCTCCGGGTCCGACGACAGCGGTACGGCGTCGGCGTGGCTGCCCGAGCGGGCGGTGGGCCTGATCGAGGCGCGCCGCGGGGGCCGTCCGGCGCTGAAGCCGTCGTCCTCCGGCGGTCGCAGCGGTGGCGGGCGCCCCGCTGTTCCGCCGCCGCCGTCGCACGCTCCGGTGCCCGTCGGGACGCCCGACAGCGGGCCCGTACGGCTCGCGGGCGGCCAGGTGCCCATCGGCCCCGGGCCGCGCGTCGCCGACGCCCGCGCCGCCGCCGTGAAGGCACCTCCTCCCGAGGCGGGCCTCGCCGCCTCCTGGTCCCGGCCGCGCGTCGGCGTCAACGGCGCCGATCCCGTGCCGGCGGTCGCGCCGCCGCCTGTCACCCCGGACTCCCCGTCCGGCTGGCGGCCGTGGCGTTTCCGTATGTCCAACGACGTCTGGGGTACGCCCTCGGTGGCGGGCGACTCGGTCTACGTCACCTCGTTCGAGGTACACGCCCTGGACGTCGCGACCGGTCGGCGCCGCTTCAAGACGCGTGACGTGGCGTGGTCGATGGCGGTCGCGGACGGCCGTATCCACGCCTCCGACGGGCCCACGCTGTTCGCGCTGGACGCCCGGGAGGGCGCCGACCTCTGGCGCCTGTCCACGGACGCCTGGGTGTACTCCCTGAAGGCCGACCGCGGCACGGTCGTCACCGGCACCCGCGGTGGCGGGGTCCAGGCCTGGGAGGCCTCCAACGGCCAGAAACTCTGGGAGCTCACCGGCGCCCAGACCGACTTCGAGTCCCCGGAGGCCGGACCCGCCGTCCACGACGGCACGGTGTACGTCTGGAAGGACGCCCGGCTGCGTGCGCTGGAGGCCCGAACGGGTGACGAGCGCTGGTCGTACCCGATCGGTGACGCGGCCTCGTGCGGGGGCGTACCCGTACGGATCTCCTCGGCTTCCGACGGCTATGTGTACATCTCCGCCGGCACCCGTGTCCTCGCCGTCGACGTCGCGAGCGGGCACGTCCGCTGGCACTTCGAGGCGCCGGCGGTCTTCCTCTGCCCGCCGACCTTCGTGCCCGGGCCCGCGGTCACCGGGGGCGGGATCTACCTCGCCGACTACCTCGGCACGGTGTACGCGCTCGACGCGGCGGACGGCCGTGACCGTTGGCGCATCGCGACGGAGGCGCGCTCGTCGATCGAACCGGTGCTGGCGGCCGCGGGGCACGTCCATGTCGGCAGCGGCAAGGGGCTGTACACCCTCGACGCGGTCACCGGCACGCCGAAGTGGCGGTTCCAGGCGGGCGGTGACATCGTGGGCGCGCCCGCGGTCGCCGACGGGCGGATCCACTTCGGCTCCACCGACCGTCTCCTCTACACCCTGAAGGCGGACGACGGCCGGCTGCGCTGGAAGCTGGCGACGGGCGGGGAGATCACCGGTGCGCCGGTCGTCAAGGACGGTGTCGTGTACGCGTGCAGCAAGGACCGTTGCGTGTACGCACTCGACGCGGAAAAGGGAACGGGGACGGCCCGCACGGCGTAGCGGCCGCCGCCCCGGCTTTCAGGGGCGCGGGGAACTGCGCGGGCAACCCCCACCGGCCCGCAGCCGAACAAACCCGGGCGGGCGGGTGATCCGGGGCGCAGCCCCGACCTCAGGGGCGCGGGGAACTGCGCGAACGGCCCCCACCGGCCTGCAGTCGAACGATCCGGGGCGGGCGGGGGTTCCGGGGCGCAGCCCCGGTCTCAGGGGCGCGGGGAACTGCGCGGGCAACCCCCACCGGCCCGCAGTGAAAGAACCCCCCGGGGGGTCATCGCAGGCGGAATTCGGCGGGGCGGCGGGTGGAGAACAGGGCCTCCTGCCGGGCCGGGGGCAGATTGCCGAGGGAGATGAGGTGCGGCGCCTGCGCGAAGGCATGACCACGGGCCGCCTCATGGGCGGTCCACAGCGCACGGACGGTGCCCTGGACCCCCTCCGGCGGATAGCCGGCGATCACGGTGGCGCAGCGCACGGCGGCCTCCACCGCACCCCCGGGCGGCGTGAGTTCGGAGACCAGCCCGACGTCGTACGCGCGCCGCGCGGACATCCGCTCGGCGTTGCCCATGAGCGCCATCCGCGCCGCCTCCCCGTACGGCATCCGATGCGCCCCGTAGACGGACTCGTACGCGCTGACCATGCCGTACGTCGTGTGCGGGTCGAAGAAGGTCGCGGTCTCGTCGGCGACGACGAACTCCGCCTCCCCCAGGAGGTAGAAGGCACCCCCGCACGCCATGCCCCGTACGGCCGCGACGACCGGCTTCCACAGGTCGTTGGCCTTCGGACCGATCCGCAGCAGCGGGTCGTCCACCATGTAGGGGGAGGCCGGCTGCGGGGTCTCGGTGGTGCGGTCCAGGCCGGTGCAGAAGGCCCGCTCGCCCGCGCCGGTGAGGACGACGGCCCGTACGGAGTCGTCGAACCGGAACGCCCGCCAGGTGGCGGCGAGTTCGGAGGCCAGGGCCGCGTCCACGGCGTTCAGCTTCTCGGGACGGTCGAGGGTCAGGACGGCCACGCCCGTGTCCTTGTCGATGGCGACCCGGAGCGTCTCGCTCACGACCGTCCCTCCAGGACCCACTGCGGAAGCCCCTCCGCGCTGAACACCACCCGTACCCGCGCCCCGATCCGCATCCGGTCCACCGGGAAGGAGCCGAGGGGGGCGCCGGGCCCTGTGACCAAGTTGCCGACCAGGCGGATGTGCGGGGCCTCGGCGAGTTCGACGACGATCGCGTTGTACGGGGACTGGGCCGCGTAGGCCGGGAGCAGCGGCGGGTGCGGGACGACGTACGACCAGACGCGGCCCTGGCCGCTCATCCGCCGCCACGCGCAGGCGAAGGACTGGCAGTGGGGGCAGCAGGGGCGGGGCGGGAAGCGGAGCCGGCCGCAGTCGGCGCACGCCTGGATCCGCAGTTCGCCCTGGGCGGCGTACCCCCAGAAGGGGGCGCCGTCGTCGTCGGGGACGGGGGAGAGAAGGGACTGCGAGGGGAGGGACTGCGAGGGTAGGGGCTGCGAGTGGGGGGACTGTGAGTGGAGGGGCTCGGTCAAGTCAGTTCCTCAGTTCCTCAGTTCCTCAGTTCCTCAGGAGGAGGGCGGAGGTGGGGACTCCTTCTCCCGCCGTGACCAGACAGGTGGCGGCCCCCGGAACCTGCGCGGTACTGGTCCCCCGCAACTGCTTCACGCCCTCGTTGATGAGGTTGAACCCGTGGACGTACGCCTCGCTGAGCCCGCCCCCGCCGGTGTTGAGGGGCAGCCGTCCGCCGATCTCCAGGGCGCCGCCCTCCGTGAAGGCCGCGCCCTCGCCCCGCCCGCAGAAGCCGTACCCCTCCAGGGAGAGCGGCACGAGGGGGGTGAAGGCGTCGTAGATCTGGGCCACGTCGATGTCGGCCGGCGCGAAGTCGGCGTGTTTCCACAGGTGTCGGGCGGCGGTCCAGGCGGGGCCGGTGAGCGGGTCGTCGTTCCAGTAGTTGACCATGCCGTGGTGCTGGGCGGGGAGGCCCTGAGCGGCGGAATGGACGTACACGGGGCGCCTGCGGCAGTCCCGCGCGCGCTCGGCCGACACGACCACGCACGCCAGCGCGCCGTCCGTCTCCAGGCAGTTGTCGAAGAGGCAGAGAGGCTCGCTGATCCAGCGGGAGGTCATGTACATCTCGCGGGTGAGCGGGCGGTCGTACATGATCGCGGCCGGGTTCTGGTTGGCACGGTTGCGGCAGGCGAGGGCGACGTTGAAGAGATGGTCGCGGGTGGCGCCGTACTCGTGCATGTAGCGGCGCGTGAGCATGCCGATCTCGTCGGCGGGTCTGAGCAGTCCGAAGGGGCGGGTCCACTGGGCGGGGGTGGGGAGTTGGACCGTGGTGTTCTTCCAGGGCCGCGGCCCGCTGCCCCGCTTCCGTGACCGCCAGGCCACGCCCACCGTCGCCTGGCCGGTGGCGACGGCGGCGGCGAGATGCGCGACGGTGGCGCAGGAACCGCCGCCCCCGTAGCCCACTTTGCTGAAGAAGGTGAGGTCGCCGAACCCGACCGCCTTCGCCACCTCCACCTCGTCCGTCTCCTCCATGGTGTAGGAGGCGAGCCCGTCGACCTCCGCGGGCGCGATCCCGGCGTCGTCGAGGGCGGCGAGGATCGCCCGGCAGGCCAAGGCCTTCTCGGACTCGGGGAGTTGCTTGGCGAACGGCGTCTGGCCGATGCCGACGACGGCGGTGGCGTCCTTGATCCCGGGCGCGGGCACGGGCACACCTCCCTGGGTAACCGGAGCTGCTGACAGTGCGTCAGGCTACAGCTAATCTGACGGGTAGTCAGCTAGCAGTGACGGTCGGTCGGTGGGCCGGTTGGTCGGTCAGTCGGTCGGTCGGTCGGTCAGTCGGTCGGTCATGGGGAGGTCAGCCGTGCGCGGTGACATGGAGTGGGGCAGTATCCCGGGACTGATCCGCTCGGCGGCGGAACGCTTCGCGGACCGCGAGGCGGTCGTCGACGGCCGTACGCGGGTCTCCTACGCGGAGCTCGGCGCCCAGGTGGAACGCGCGGCGGCCGCCTGCCTCGCGAACGGGGTGCGGCCCGGCGACCGGGTGGCCGTCTGGGCGCCCAACACCCTGGAGTGGATCGTCTCCGCGCTCGGCGCGGTGTCCGCGGGCGCGGTCCTCGTCCCGCTGAACACCCGTTTCAAGGGCACCGAGGCGGCGTACGTGCTCGCCCGGAGCCGGGTACGGCTGCTGTTCGTGACGGGGACGTTCCTGGGGACGTCGTACGTGGCGTCCTTGCGGCGGGCCGCGGGGGAGGGAGCCGGAAGCGGGCCCCTGCCCGGGCTGCCGCACCTGGAACAGGTGGTGGTGCTGGCGGACGACGCCCCGGCCGACTTCCGTACCTGGAAGGACTTCCTGGCGGACGGGGAGGGCGTCGGGGCGGCGGAGGTACGGGAGCGGGCGGCGGCCGTCGAGGGATCGTCGCCGTCGGACATCGTCTTCACCTCGGGCACGACGGGGCGCCCCAAGGGCGCGGTGATCACCCACGCGCAGAGCCTGCGGGCGTACGAGGTGTGGTGCGAGCTGGCCGGTCTGCGCCGGGAGGACCGCTACCTGATCGTGAACCCCTTCTTCCACACCTTCGGCTACAAGGCCGGGGTGCTCGCCTGTCTGATGCGGGGCGCGACGATGATCCCGCAGCCGGTGTTCGACGTGGACACGGTGCTGGCCAACGTGGCCGCGGAAGGGGTGACCGTCCTGCCCGGCCCGCCGACCCTCCACCAGTCCCTCCTCGACCACGCGGCACGCGGGTCGTACGACCTGTCGACCCTGCGTCTGGTGGTCACCGGAGCGGCCGTGGTCCCGCTGCGCCTGGTGGAGCGGCTGCGCACCGAACTGGGGGTGCGCACGGTCCTGACGGCGTACGGCCTCTCGGAGGCGAGCGGGTTCGTGACCATGTGCCGCCAGGGGGACGCGTCCTCGGTGATCGCTTCGACCTCGGGGCGGGCGATCCCGGGCGTCGAGGTGCGCGTCGAGGCGCCGGCGGGGGCGCCGGGCGAGGTCCTGGTGCGTGGCTTCAACGTCATGCGGGGCTATTTCGAGGACGAGGAGGAGACCGCCCGCGTACTGACCCCGGACGGCTGGCTGCGCACCGGTGACGTGGGCGTCCTGGACCCGGCGGGCAACCTCCGCATCACCGACCGCATCAAGGACATGTTCATCGTCGGCGGCTTCAACGCCTACCCCGCGGAGATAGAGCAACTCCTCGGCCTCCACCCGGACGTGGCGGACGTGGCCGTGATCGGGGTGCCGGACGGGCGGCTGGGCGAGGTCGGCAAGGCGTACGTCGTACGGCGGGAGGGTTCCGTCCTCACCTCCGACGACCTGATCGCCTGGTCCCGCCGGGAGATGGCGAACTACAAGGTCCCGCGGGCCGTGGAGTTCGTGGCGGACCTGCCGCGGAACGCGAGCGGGAAGGTGGTGAAGGGGGAGCTGCGGGGGCGCTGAACCTGGTATGGTAAGGGGTATGGCAACCAAGAAGTACACCGTGACACTGCCGGAGGAACTCGCCGAGGAGATCCGGAGCGAGGTCGGACCGGGGGGCTTCAGCGCGTACGTCACGCAGGCCATAGAGCGCCAGCGGGAGCGGGACCGGCTGGGGGAGCTGGTGGCCTGGATGCAGGAGGAGGGCGGGCCGCTCACGGAGGCGGAGCTGGCGGCGGCCGAGGCCGAGCGGCGCGAACTCGACCGCTACTTCACCGAGCGTGATGCCGCGTCCGGCGCGGGCGGATTCGACCTTCCCCTGGCGGGTTGATGAGCACCGATACCTATGTGCTGGACTGCGAGGCCCTGTCTCGGACGGCGCTGCGCGAACGACGGATGATCGCCCGACTCGTGGATGCCCACCGGGCCGGAATCGGCGTCGTGACCAGTTCCATGACGTTGATCGAGGCATACCACGGCCAGGTGAAGCGGTCGGCATGGTCCTGGGCGATGTCCCGTGTCGTCGTCGAACCCGTGACGCGGGAGATCGCCGATGCCGCCATCGTGTTGCTGGCGGAGAGCGGACTGCACGGCCACAAGTACGCCATCGACGCGGCCCTCGCGGTGATCGCCGAGCGGCAGCCCGGGAACGTGGTGCTCTATACGTCGGACGAGGACGACCTGAAGAAGCTGTGCGGGCCCAGGGTGGCGGTCAGGGGGCTGTAGGGCGGCGGCCCGATGCCGCGCGAAACGGGAGCGGAAGGTGGCGGAAGGTGTTCGAGAGGACCGAACGGTTCGCACCACGGATTGACCTGAACCCGGTACGGGACACACGTCGGCCGCGGCGGCTCCCCCTCCGCGCCGCCGCGGCCGATCCCCGTGTGGTGCAAGCCTGCTGCTCCCCGAGCCCCCCCCGGTGGAGCCCTCCCCCGTGAGGCTTCCCCCGTGGAGCCCTCCCCCGTGAGGCTTCCCCCGTGGAGCCCTCCCCCGTGAGGCTTCCCCCGTGGAGCCCTCCCCCGTGGAGCCCTCCCCCGTGGAGCCCTCCCCCGTGAGGCTTCCCCCGTGGAGCCCTCCCCCGTGAGGCTTCCCCCGTGGAGCCCTCCCCCGTGAGGCTTCCCCCGTGAAGCCTTCCCTGTGGGACTTAGACAGGCTCGTCCGTGGCGTGGATGTTGTCCGTGGACGCGTCGCCGGCGCTGTCGTCCTTGGTGATCGGGTTCTTGGTGGTGAGGGGCTCGCTGGTGGCGTGGATGTTGTCCGTGGTGGCGTCGCCGGCCGGCTCGCTGGTGGCGTGGATGTTGTCGGTGCTGTTGGTGTCGCTCATGGTGGCTGTCCCCCTGACAGTCTTGGTGCGATGGGTGGGAGGCGCCCGCCCGGCTGCTCCCCCGTGGGCCGCCGGACGGGCATCTCGGGGCCGTTCACCCTAGTGCCACGGCCTCTGGTCGCCCCGCCTGCCCCCCGACGCGACGGATCGACTCGTTGAGAGTGCCGGGCGGCGATAAACGAATGATGAACGTCCAGGCGTGAGACCTGTGAGCAGGTCCTATGCGACGGCCAGGGGATTGAGCAGCGCTCTGACCGTGGCGGCCTCGGGTGCCCCCAAGGTCTCGAAGATGTCGAGGGATTCGCGCCAGCAGACCTGTGCGCGACGGGAGTGGCCGATCCCGCTCAGGGCCTGGCCGAGCACGATGAGAACGTTGCCCCGGCGCCATTCGCCACCGATGCCGCGCAGGACCGTCAGGGCCATTTCGGCGTTCGCCGCCGCCTGGGCCGGGCGCTGGGCGGCGAGATCGGCCTCCGCGAGGCGGAACAGCGACATGCCCTCCCAGAGCCGCTGGCGGCTGTTGCGGAACACCGCGAGCGCCTCTCCCAGGCGTGCGGTGGCCTCGGACAGCCGCCCGCTCTGGGTGAGCGCGAGGCCCAGCGCGTAACGGCCGTTGGCGCCCTTCAGCGCGTGGCCCATGTCGTCGTACATGTCCGTGCCCTGCTGGGCCAGGGACACGGCGCTCAGGGTGCGCCCGGTGGCGAGGTGGATGCGTGAGAGGTTGCACAGCGCGCTCGCCTCGCCGGGCCGGTCGTGGCAGGCGCGGAAGCTCTCGATCGCCCGGGTGAGATGGGCTTCGCCGTCGTCGTACCGGTTCTGGTAGAGGGCGATCACCCCGAGCGTGTTGGAGGCCCAGCAACTGGTCAGGTGATCGTTCTCGGCGGCCAGTTCGGCGGCCTGTGTGGCGGCCTCGCCGGCCGGGTCGAAGCGTCCGGTGATGTGGTGGACGTAGGCCAGTGTGATCAGCGCCCGCGCCTCGGCGTGCGAGTCCCCGGCCTCCTGTGCCGCTTCGCGCAGCGCGGCGGCGACGCCCTCGTAGGCCTTGGAGTTCGTGCCGGACTCCGCCAGGTCCACGGAGGCCCACAGCACGTCGACGGCGCGTCGGAGGAATCCCTCCTTGGTGGACTGGCGGACGCAGGCGAGCAGGGAGATGGCCTCCGAGTACAACCAGTCCTGGGCGCTGTGCCGGTCCCCGAACGTCAGCCCGGGGTGCTCCGTCGGCTCCAGATGGTCCACCAGCCGGTCCCCGGGCCGCTCGATCGCGTACACCCCGGAGGCCGTCGCCAGATAGAAGTCCAGCAACCGCGACAACGCCGCGTCGCGCTCGCTCGGCGGCTGCTCGTCCCGTTCCGCGCAGGAGCGGGCGTAGAGGCGTACGAGGTCGTGGTAGCGGTAGCGGCCGGGGGCGGCGGACTCCAGTAACGACGTGTCGACGAGGGTTTCCAGCAGGTCTTCCGTGGCCTCGATCGGCAGGTCGAGGACGGCGGCCGCGGCGGCCAGCGACATGTCGGGTCCGTCGGCCAGGCCCAGCAGGCGGAACGCCCGCGCCTGGGCCGGCTCCAGGTGGCCGTAGCCCAGCTCGAAGGTGGCCTTGACCGCGAGGTCGCCCGCCTGGAGTTCGTCGAGACGGCGGCGCTCGTCGGCGAGCTTCGCCGAAAGGACCGAGACCGTCCAGGTGCGCCGGGCGGCCAGACGGGAGGCCGCGATGCGGATGGCGAGGGGGAGGAAGCCGCAGGCCGCGACGACGTCCAGGGCCGCCTCGCGCTCGGAGGCCACCCGTTCCTCGCCCACGATCTTCGTGAAGAGCTGGAGGGCCTCCTCGGGCGACATGACGTCCAGGTCGACGAGGTGGGCGCCGGCCAGGTCCACCATCCGCATCCGGGAGGTGATGAGGGCCGCGCAGCCCTCCGTACCGGGGAGCAGGGGGCGCACCTGGGCGGCGTCGCGGGCGTTGTCGAGGAGGACCAGGACCCGGCGGCCGTCCAGCACGGACCGGTACAGGGCCGCGCGTTCCTCCAGGGAGTCGGGGATGGAGGAGTCCGCCGTGCCCAGGGCGCGCAGGAACGCGCCCAGGACCGTCTCCGGCTCCGCCGCCCGCTGTCCGGCGCCCTGCAGGTCGACGTACAGCTGCCCGTCGGGGAAGGCCGAGCGTGACTGGTGGGCCACGTGCACGGCGAGGGTCGTCTTGCCCACGCCGCCGATGCCCGCGAGCGCCGAGACGGCCATCACCCGGCCCTCGCCCGTGGCCGAGGAGGCGGAGGCCAGGACGTCGCTCAGTTCCTGTACGAAGGAGGCGCGGCCGGTGAAGTCCGTGACCGTGGCCGGGAGCTGGGCCGGGCGGACCGGGGCCGCGACGGGTTCGGCGGCCGGGGCCGGGGGTTCGGCCAGCCCCGGGTCGGCCTGGAGGATGCGCTGCTGGAGTTCCTTCAGGCTCGCGCGCGGGTCCACGCCGAGTTCGTCGGCGAGCAGGCGGCGCGTGTCGGCGTACACGGCGAGGGCTTCCGCCTGGCGGCCGGAGCGGTACAGCGCGAGCATCAGCAGCTCGCGCAGCAGTTCCCGGAGGGGGTGCGTCGCCGTGAGGGCGGTGAGCTCGGCGACCGCCTCCGCGTGGCAGCCCTGTTCCAGGTCCATGTCGAGGCGGGATTCGAGGAGTTGCAGGCGCCACTCCTCCAGGCGGGCCCGCTGGGTCTCCGCGTAGGGGCCGGGCACGCTCGCCAGTGTCTCGCCGTCCCACAGGGCGAGCGCCTGTCGCAGCAGGTCGCGGGCGTGGCAGAGGTCCCCGGCGCCGCGTGCCTTCTCGGCGCCGCCGGCCAGCTGCTGGGCTTCGGCGAGGTCCAGTGCGCCGTCGCCCGGGGACAGGCGGATCGCGTAACCGCCCGATTCGCTGACCAGGACCTCCGGGTTCAGCGTCTTCCTCAGGCGGGACGCGTACGTCCGTACGGCGGCCAGGGCCTGCGACGGGGGCTCGTCGCCCCACAGCGCGTCGATGAGCTCGGAGGCCGTGGCCGTCCGGCCCTCGCGCAGCAGCAGCGCGGCCAGCAGGGCGCGTTGTTGCGGGGATCCCGCGGGCAGGGCGTCCTCCCCCCGCCAGGCGCGCACCGGGCCGAGCACGCTGAAGCGCAACGCCGCCGATTCCTCGGGACGCTGCTGCTCCGCCACTCGCGGCACACCGTCCATTGCTGTCCCCCTGCCGAACCGTCAAGACATCAGTACTACGAGGCCAGTTTGCCTTGTTCATGGCGGATGCGTCAGCCGTGTTGGGCAGCGATCACGGGCGTGCGCACCGGAGGGACACGGGAAATCACAGAGCTCTCACAAGCTCTCCCGCACATGTCCGTACAGAGTCTCCCATTCCAGCGGCGGGGGGCGCCGGACAGAGCCGTACCGGACAGCTGACGGGTCGTCAGATCGGCGCTACCGTGGGCCGTATGGAGACCACGAGGATCAGTGAGGCCGGCCAGGCGTCCACCACCCCGTTCCCGAAGATCATCTCCGTGGACGACCACACCGTGGAGCCCCCCGGCGTCTGGCGCGACCGCCTCCCCGCGAAGTACCAGGACATCGGGCCCCGCATAGTCCGCGCGCCGCTGAAGGAGATGACCTTCCTCGGCGGCAGGTTCGCCCCGGTGATGGGCAGGCCCGGCGACGACGGGCCGATCGGCGACTGGTGGGTCTACGAGGACCTCCACCGGCCGCTCACCCGCCTTGACACGGCCGTCGGGTACGACAGGGACGAAATACGTCTGGAAGTCATCACGTACGAGCAGATGCGACCGGGTTCGTACGACGTCCCCCAGCGTCTGGCCGACATGGACGTCAACCACGTCCAGTCCGCCCTCTGCTTCCCCACCTTCCCCCGCTTCTGCGGGCAGACGTTCACCGAGGCCAAGGACCGTGAGCTGGGCCTGCTCGGGGTGAAGGCCTACAACGACTGGATGGTGGAGGAGTGGTGCGGTCCCGAAGCGCAGGGCCGCCTCATACCCCTCCCCCTCATACCCCTCTGGGACCCGGAGCTGGCCGCGGCGGAGGTGCGCCGCAACGCCGACCGCGGCGTCCGTGCCGTCGCCTTCTCCGAGATACCCCCGCACCTCGGCCTGCCCTCCGTGCACACCGACGACTGGGACCCCTTCCTCGCCGCCTGCGCCGAGACCGGCACGGTCATCGCCATGCACATCGGCTCCAGCAGCCGTATGCCCTCCACCTCCGCGGACGCCCCGCCCGCCGTCGGCTCGACGATCACCTTCGCCAACTGCTGCTACTCGATGGTGGACTGGCTGATGAGCGGGAAGTTCGAGCGCTTCCCGGAGCTCAAGGTCATGTACGCCGAGGGGCAGATCGGCTGGATCCCCTACATCCTCGAACGCGCCGACGTGGTGTGGGAGGAGAACCGGGCCTGGGGCGGCGTCGCCGACAAGGTCCACCGCCCGCCGTCCGAACTCTTCGCCGAGCACGTCTACGGCTGCTTCTTCGACGACGCGTTCGGGCTCAAGAACCTCGACTCCATCGGCGTCGGCAACGTCCTGTACGAGACCGACTACCCCCACTCCGACTCCACCTGGCCCAAGTCCCGCGAGGTCGGCGAGGCGCAGATGGGGCACCTGGCGGCGGACGTGGTGGAACGGATCGTCCGCGGGAACGCCATCGAACTGCTGGGGCTGACGGAGGACGGCCTGTGGGCCGGCCCGGGAGGCCCCCGTTGAACCAGTCTTCGTCGGACCCGTCCTCGTCGGTCCAGTCTTCGCCGAACCAGTCTTCGTCGGACCCGTCCCCCTCGGTCCAGTCACCGTCCGACCCGTTCCCGTCCGACCCGGCGCTGCTGCTCTACGGCATGCAGCTCCCGATCCAGTCCCAGAGCACCCTGTACGCCGAGCCCTGGGAGGCGGACGCCGGTCCCGCCGACCTCGTCGCGATCGCCCGCGCCGCGGACCGTTCCGGCTTCGCGTACATCGCGGGCTGCGACCACGTCGCCGTCCCGCGCCGCCTCGCGGACGCCATGAGCACGGTCTGGTACGACCCCGTCGCCACCCTCGCCCATCTGGCGGCCGTGACCGAGCGCGTCCGGCTGCTCAGCCATGTCGCGGTCGTCGGGCTGCGGCATCCGCTCGTCACGGCCAAGCAGTACGCGACCCTCGACCACCTCTCCGGCGGGCGGCTGATCCTCGGGGTCGGCGCCGGGCATGTGGCGGAGGAGTTCGAGGCGGTGGGCGCCGACTTCGCGCGGCGCGGCGCGGTGCTCGACGAGTCGATCGACGCGCTGCGGGCCGCCCTCGGGCCGGACGAGTTCCCGGTCCACCACGGCAAGGTGTACGACTTCGAGGGGCTCGGACAGCGGCCCCGGCCCGCGCAGGAGCACGTGCCCGTATGGGTCGGCGGCTCCTCGCCCGCCGCCGTGCGCCGGGCCGCGCTGCGGGGCGACGGCTGGCTGCCGCAGGGGGACCCGCGCGAGCGGCTGCCGGAGCAGATCGCCCGTCTGCACCGGATCAGGGCGGAGGCGGGGATCTCCGCACCCCTCGTCGTCGGTGCCATCACCGAGCCCCTGTACGTCGGTACCCCGGGCTGGCACGTCGGGCGGCGCACGCTGACCGGGGCCCCGGAGGCCGTCGCCGAGTCGCTGCGGGCGTACCGGGCGATGGGCGTGCACCAGATCCAGGTGCGGTTCCGCGCCCGCGGGCTGAGCGAACTCCTCGACCAGATCACGGCGTTCGGCGCCGACGTCGCGCCTCACCTCAGCCAGGGATACCAGGGAAACCAGGGAAACTAGGGAGTCACGGTATGGGCAAGCTGGACGGACGTGTCGTGATCGTCACCGGGGCGGCGCGCGGGCAGGGGGAGCAGGAGGCGCGGCTGTTCGCGGCGGAGGGTGCCAGGGTCGTCGTCGCGGACGTGCTGGACGACCGGGGCGAGGCCGTGGCCAAGGAGCTGGGCGCGCTGTACGTCCACCTCGACGTGGGCCGGGAGGACGACTGGGGGGCCGCCGTCGCCGCCGTGAAGGGCGCGTACGGGCGGATCGACGGGCTGGTCAACAACGCGGGCATCCTGCGCTTCAACGCCCTCGTGGACACCCCGCTGGACGAGTTCCTGCAGGTCGTGCAGGTCAACCAGGTCGGCTGCTTCCTCGGCATCAAGACCGTCGCGGGGGAGATCGCCGCGGCCGGCGGGGGCACGATCGTCAACACCGCCTCGTACACCGCGATGACCGGGATGGCGGCCGTGGGCACGTACACGGCGACCAAGCACGCGATCCTCGGCCTCACCCGTGTCGCCGCCCTGGAGCTGGCGCATCAGCGGATACGGGTCAACGCCATCTGTCCCGGGGCCGTCGACACCCCCATGTCCAACCCGGCCCAGCTCGACCCGACGGCCGATCCCGAGGAGATGACCAAGGCCCTGGACGAGCTGTACAGCAAGCTCGTGCCGCTCGGGCGGGTGGGCAGGCCCGAGGAGGTCGCCCGGCTCGCCCTCTTCCTGACCTCCGAGGACTCCTCGTACATCACCGGGCAGCCGTTCGTGATCGACGGGGGGTGGCTGGCGGGGGTCAGCGTTCTGTGAGGCCCAGCGTTCTGTATGGCTCACCACCAGCTGACGGTTCGTCAGCTATTGACGCTTCACGGGCTCGGTGCAACAGTCGGCGGCAAGTAGATCTGACGGAACGTCAGATACGAATGTGGGGACGGTGAACCTCCTTGGAATTCGGGCTCTTTGTACAGGGATACGTGGGCAAGCGCGCCGAGACCGACCCGCTCGCGGAGCACAAGGCGCTGATGGAGGAGACCGAGTACGTCATCCAGGCGGACAAGTCCGGCTTCAAGTACGCCTGGGCGTCCGAGCACCACTTCCTGGAGGAGTACTCGCACCTCTCGGCGAACGACGTCTACCTCGGCTATCTCGCCCACGCCACGGACCGCATCCACCTCGGCTCGGGCATCTTCAACCCGCTCGCCCAGGTCAACCACCCGGTCAAGGTCGCCGAGAAGGTCGCCATGCTCGACCACCTCAGCGAGAACCGCTTCGAGTTCGGCAGCGGACGGGGCGCCGGCAGCCACGAGATCCTCGGCTTCCTCCCCGGCATCACCGACATGAACTACACCAAGGAGATCTGGGAAGAGACCATCGCCGAGTTCCCCAAGATGTGGCTCCAGGACGAGTACGTCGGGTTCCAGGGCAAGCACTGGCAGCTCCCGCCCCGCAAGGTGCTCCCCAAGCCGTACGGGAAGGCGCACCCCGCGATGTGGTACGCCGCCGGGTCGCCGCCCTCGTACGCCATGGCCGCCCGCAAGGGCCTCGGAGTGCTCGGCTTCAGCGTGCAGAAGGTCTCCGACATGGAGTGGGTGCTCCAGCAGTACAAGACCGCCATCGTGGACGCCGAGCCCGTCGGGGCCTTCGTCAACGACAACGTGATGGTGACGACCACCGCCATCTGCGCCCCGACGCACGAGGAGGCGATACGGATCGCGGTCGGCGGCGGGCTGCACTACCTCCCCTCCCTCGTCTTCCGCTACCACGACACCTTCCCGCGCCCCGAGGGCTTCCCCGTCTGGCCCGAGACCCTCCCCGAGTACAACGCGGAGTTCGTCGAACTCCTCATCGAGGAGGAACTGCTGATCTGCGGCGACCCGGACGAGGTGCTCACCCAGTGCAAGCGCTGGGAGCAGGCGGGCGCCGACCAGCTCTCCTTCGGCCTGCCGGTCGGGGTCCCGAAGGAGGAGACCCTGCAGACGATCCGGATGATCGGCGAGCATGTGATCCCGAAGATCGACACGGATCCGGTGCACCGGACGACCCGGTTCCGGCAAGCGGTCTGAGAGGGGTGCGGCCATGCTCGACCACGTCATCAGGGGCGCGACCGTCGTGGACGGCACGGGCGCGCCCGGGTACACCGCGGACGTCGGCATCCGCGACGGCCGTATCGCCGCGATCGGTACGGTCACGGAGGCGTCCCGCACCGGCGAGGACGCCTCCGGGCTGGTCCTCGCCCCCGGGTTCGTCGACCCGCACACCCACTACGACGCCCAGCTCTTCTGGGACCCCTACGCCACCCCGTCCCTGAACCACGGGGTGACGACGGTCGCGGGCGGCAACTGCGGGTTCACGCTGGCCCCGCTGAACCCGGCACGACCCGAGGACGCCGACTACACCCGCCGCATGATGTCCAAGGTCGAGGGGATGTCGCTGGTCGCCCTGGAGGAGGGGGCGCCCTGGAACTGGCACACCTTCGGCGAGTACCTCGACGCCCTGGAGGGGCGGATCGCCGTCAACGCGGGCTTCATGGTGGGGCACTGCGCGCTGCGGCGGTACGTCATGGGAGCGGACGCGGTGGGCGGGCAGCCGACCGGGGAGCAGCTCGGGCAGATGCTCGCCGTCTTCCACGCGGCGATGGACGCCGGGGCCTGGGGCCTGTCCACCACCCAGTCCTCCACCCACTCCGACGGCGACGGCAGGCCGGTCGCCTCCCGGCACGCCCGGCCGGCCGAACTCCTGGCACTCAGCAAAGCCGTCGGCGAGCACGAGGGCACCCAGATCGAGGCGATCGTCGCCGGGTGCCTCGACCAGTTCAGCGACGACGAGATCGACCTCTTCGTCGAGATGAGCGCCGCGGCGGGCCGCCCGCTCAACTGGAACGTGCTGACCGTCGACGCCGCCGTCCCCGAGCGCGTGCCGAGGCAGCTGGTCGCGAGCGAACGGGCGCGGAAGGCGGGCGGCCGGGTGGTGGCCCTCACCATGCCGATCCTCACCCCCATGAACATGTCCCTGGGCACCTTCTGCGCGCTCAACCTGATCCCCGGGTGGGGTCCGATCCTCGCCCTGCCCGTGCCGGAGCGCATCGCGCGGCTCCGCGACCCCTCCGTACGGGCCGAGATGCTGCGGCAGGCGAACAGCAAGGAGGCGGGCGTCTTCCGCCGCCTCGCCGACTTCGGCCGGTACGTCGTCGGGGACACCTACAGCCCGGCGAACGACGGTCTGACCGGGCAGGTCGTGAAGGACATCGCGGCCCGGCGCCACCAGGAGCCCTTCGAGTGCCTGGTGGAGATCTGCGCGCACGACGATCTGCGGACGGTGCTGTGGCCCATGCCCACCGACAACGACGCCGACTCCTGGTCGCTGCGCGCCGAGACCTGGCAGCACCCGGACGTCCTGCTCGGCGGCTCGGACGCGGGCGCCCATCTGGACCGCATGTGCGGAGCCCCGTACACGACCCGGTTCCTCGGGGACTGTCTGCGCGGGCGGAAGCTGACCACGCTGGAGCAGGCCGTGAAGATGCTCACGGACGACCCGGCGCGGCTCTTCGGGCTGCGGGAACGCGGGCGGATCGCGGAGGGCTTCCATGCGGACCTCGTGCTGTTCGACCCGGAGCGCATCGACGCCGGCAAGGCCACCCTGGTGCACGACCTGCCGGGAGACAGCCCGCGCCTCGACTCCAAGGCGATCGGCGTCACGGCCGTCTGGGTCAACGGGGTCGAGTCGATCCGGGGAGACGTCGTGACGGGCGCCGTCCCCGGGAAGGTGCTCCGCTCCGGGCGGGACACACAGACGGTGAGTACGCGGTGACCGACGCGGCTGCGGGGACCGGTGAGCGGCGGCTGTTCATCGGCGGCTCGTGGGTGGAGCCGGACGACGGGCACCACGAGGTGATCGACCCGGCGACGGAGGGCGTCGTCGGACTGGCGCCGGAGGCCTCGCGGGAGCAGGTGCACGCGGCCGCCGCCGCGGCCAGGGAGGCCTTCGGCCCGTGGTCCCGGACGCCCCCCGAGGAACGCGCGGCGCTCCTCGGCCGGGCGGCGGACCTCATCCGGCGCAACTTCCTCCCCTACGCCGAACTCGCCCAGGCCGAGAGCGGCGCCACGACCGGCACCGCGCGCGGGATGCAGGTCGGGGTGGGCGCGGCCCGCTTCCGGCGCTACGCGCGCGTGGAGCCCGTCGAGCAGCCGCTGCCGCCGCAGATCAACGAGGCCGGACCGTTCGGGAAGGCGGCGGTCATGGGCGCCCTCGCCGTCCGCCAGCCGGTCGGCGTCGTCACCTGCGTCACTTCCTACAACAACCCCTGGGCCAACCCGGCCGGGAAGATCGCCCCCGCCCTGGCCATGGGCAACACGGTGGTCGTGAAGCCCGCCCCGCAGGATCCGCTGTCCGTGTACCGGATGGCGGAGGCCCTGGAGGCGGCGGGTGTGCCGCCGGGCGTGGTGAACGTGGTGAGCGGCTCACGCCCGGAGGTCGGCGAGGCCGCCGTGGACTGTGAGGACGTGGACATGGTCAGCTTCACCGGCTCGACGGCGGTGGGGCAGCGGATCGCCGAGGTGTGCGGGCGTTCCATGAAACGGCAGTTGATGGAACTGGGCGGGAAGGGTGCGGCGCTCGTCTTCGACGACGCGGATGTCGCCTCGGCGGTGTCCGGCATCGGCACGACCTTCTCCTTCTACAGCGGGCAGATCTGCACGGCGCCGACGAGGGTGATCGCGCAGAAGGGGATCTACGGGCGCCTGGTCGAGCAACTGGCCGCGTACGCGGGGCGGTTGACGGTCGGGGATCCGCGGGAGCCGGGGACGGTCGTCGGGCCGGTCATCTCGGCGGCCCACCGGGACCGGGTCGAGGCGTATGTCGAACTCGGGCGGAAGGAGGGCGCGCGGATCGTCACGGGCGGCGGTCGCCCGAAGGTGGGGGCGGCCGGTGAACGGCCCTCGTACGACCGCGGCTTCTACGTCGCCCCGACCCTCCTCGCCGACTGCACCCCCGACATGCGGGTGGTCCGCGAGGAGATCTTCGGGCCCGTCGTGGTGGTCGTCCCCTTCGACGACGAGGAGGAGGGCATCGCCCTCGCCAACGACAGCGACTACGGCCTGATCGACTACGTCTGGTCCGGCGACGTCGCCCGCGCCTTCCGCGTCGCCCGCGCGCTGCGTGCGGGCGGGGTCGGCGTCAACACCGTCGGCCGCAACATGGAGGCGCCGTTCGGCGGCTTCAAGAAGAGCGGGGTGGGGCGGGACGTCGGCTCGTACGCGCTGCACGCGTACAGCGAGGTGCAGGCGATCGTGTGGCCGTCGGGGAGCTAGAGCCGGTGCGGACCGGCAGGGTGCGTCATCCGAGCGGGGGTGTCGAACCCCTCCGGCATGGCGCCGGGGCCCGCGGCGCCACGCGGCGGATGCTGATGACTCCCACCCCGCAGGAGAGGCCCGTGAACGACCCCAGCCCGCAAGGAACCCGAAGGCCGGCATCCACCGGAGCAGGCGCTGACGGTCCCGGCCAGGCCGGGGTCATCGGCATCGGACTCGCGGCCGTACTGACGTTCGCACTCGCGCAGGGTTCCTGGCAGTGGTTCGCCACCTTCATCGGGGTGACGCTTCTTGCCGTGATCCTCGCCTTCCAGCGACGGTCGGCCTGGACGCCCGGCATCCGATCGGCGTACATGCGCGGTCTGGTCGCGTATTCGCTGGTCGTCGGCCTGTGCGTGGCGATCATGCTGGCCCCCATGCTGCAGCGCTGGGCCTGGCTGTTTCCGATGCCGGGCACGCGGAGCGGGTGCGAGGAGATGGGCAGGTACGAGGCCATCCGGTCGAGGGCCGCGCTGGCGGATCTGGCTGATCGCGACGGCCCCGCCCTGGCGTACGCGCAGGAGGCCCAGAGCGATGAGGCCGTTGCCGACTGCCTGGCAGCCACGACGACCCTGTGGCTGCCCCTGTACGGAACCGGCGCAGCCGTGCTGGTAGGCGCGGGCGCCTGGTCCCGCGATCGGGACCGGGCGAGGAAGGGGCCCTAGCCGAAGTCCTCCTCGCCGAGCCCGAGAGCGAACTCGCCCCGCTGCTCGCCGCCTGGGACCTCGCGCACCCCTCCGTCGCCGACGACCCCGAGTGGCGGCATCTGCTGGACGAGATCACCCACCCCGACATCACCCGGGCTTTCTACCGCCTGGCCGTGGCCGCGGGGAGTTGAGCGCCCGGCTCCTCTTCCGTCACGTGTTCCTCCATGTGTTCCGCTACGTGCGGCCTGCGCAGGTACAGGGTGTCGAACGCCCCCGCGCCGTGGTAAGTGAGCGTGACCGTCGGACTCTCGCCCCCGTCGTACTTCGCCCAGTCCAGTCTGGGGTCCCGGCTGGTGACGGCACGGAGTGACAGGGTTCGTGGGGACGACCGTACGTGGCGTGTGCGCGGGGCGTGGGCCGGATACGGCGGTATGTCCACGCGGTGTTCGCTGTGCGGGGCCGCGGCTCGCTCCCCTTGCTGTTTCCCGCTGCCGCTCGTCACCACGACCGTGACACCGACGATGATGAGCAGGAGCCCGGGCACGGTCGCGGGCTTGATGCCCTGCCCCATGAACCACCACGCGGCGAGTGCGGCCACGGGGGTCTCCAGCAGGAGAAGGACGCTCATCGTCGTCGCCGATGTCCTGCCGAGGACGAAGTTCAGGGAGCCGAGCCCCAGAATCTGGGGAAGGACGAGCAGCCCGAGCAGCGACAGTTGCGTGGATCTGTCGAGACCCGTCAGCGGGATGTGGGCCAGCCGGCAGACGACGAGAAGTTCCAGACCGCAGATCAGCGAAGTGAACGTCGAATACAGCGGTGTGCTCACATCCGCGCGCGACTTCTCGCTCAGGGCGGTGTACCCGGCCTGCGCGATGGCCCCCAGGAGGGCGAGCAGGTCACCCGTCAGCGCCGTACCGCCGGACCTTATGTCGAGTCCGCCCGCCGCGGCCGCTCCCACCACGGAGAGGGTGAGACCCGCCCATGTCCTGCGGGACGCCCGGACGCCCTGGCCCGCGGCGATGAGAGCCTGCCAGACGGGCTGGGTGGCGACGAGGGCCGTGGACATGGCGACCGAGGTCAGCCGGGTGCTCGTCATGAAGGCCGCGAAGTGGAGGGCGAGCGCCGTGGCCGCGAGGAAGCCGAAGACCAGGGGCCGCCACTGCTCCCGCCGCAGGATGCCGCGCTCGCCCCGCGCGACGCGCACCACCTCGCGGCGGCGCAGCAGCAGGAGGAACGGCCCGAGTACGGCGAAGCCCAGGCAGTTGCGCCAGAAGGCCATGGCGAGTGGTGAGGCGGTGGCGGCGGCGGTGAGCGGGGCGGTGGCCGAGATGGAGACCACGGTGACCACCATCGCCGCTATGGACAGCGGATCGAGTTTGGATTTCACGTGTTCGTACCGCCGTCCGCGGTCGATCGGACCGCGGCGGACGCCGGGACTCCGAGGCCGTCGCGCGGGGAACGCGTGAGCGGTATGGGGACATGCGTGCCTGGGGGGACGGCGGCGATCAAGCCGTCGACTGTCTGGTCATTGCTGATCATCGAGTACGTGTTTTCTGTGCCGGGGGAACTGCCGGGGATTTGCCGGGGCGGGGGAGCCGCACTGATCGTCGGGCCCGGTGTCACGGACGCGAGCGGCGCAACCGCGCCGCCTCCGCCATGTCACGCAACACGGTCCCCACTCCATCGGCCCGTACCGGGACCGGGCAACCGTCAGCGGCTGAAGACGCCCCGCAGGACGGCGATCATGCCCGCCGGGGTCATGACGGTGCCCCAACGGGAGGGGTCTCGGAGGCCGGGCGGCCCCGGGGAGGGCGACGACCGTAGCGTCGATACCGTATTGGTGTTAGCGTTGCTTTCGCCGGGGTGCGAGAACCGCTACCCCACCTCCGAGAAGGAGCAAGGCCATGACCGAGCAGCCCAGCACCGCCACCCGCGTAGCCGTGGTCACCGGCGGATCCCGCGGAATCGGCCGGGAGACCGCCGAGCGCCTGGCGGCCGACGGTTACGCCGTCGTCGTGAACTACGCGGGCAACGAGGCCGAGGCCGACAAGACCGTCGCCGCGATCACCGAGGCGGGCGGAGCGGCGATCGCCGTCCGCGCCGACGTGGCCGACGAGACCGAGGTGGCCGCCCTCTTCGATGCCGCCGAATCCGCGTTCGGCGGGGTGGACGTCGTCGTCCACGCGGCCGGCGTCATGGCCCTCGCGCCCCTGGTCGACCTCGACCTCGACGCGCTGGACCGCATGCACCGCACCAACATCCGCGGCACGTTCGTCGTCGACCAGCAGGCGGCACGACGGCTGCGCGCGGGCGGCGCGCTCATCAACTTCTCCAGCTCGGTGCTGGCGCTCGCGATCCCCGGGTACAGCGCGTACGCCGCCACCAAGGGTGCCGTCGAGGCCATGACCCTGATCGTGGCCCGCGAGCTGCGCGGCCGGGACGTCACCGTCAACGCGGTGGCCCCCGGCCCGACCGCCACCGCCCTCTTCCTGGACGGCAAGGACGAGGAGACCGTCGCGCGGATGGCGGCCCAGCCGCCGCTGGAGCGGCTCGGGACGCCGCGGGACATCGCCGAGGTGGTGTCCTTCCTCGCCGGTCCGGCCGGCCGCTGGGTCAACGGCCAGGTGATCCGGGCCAACGGCGGCATCGCGTAACTCACCACGATTCACAAGGAGTGAAGGGTTCAGTCATGGATTCTGTTTCGCGCAGGACGATCGTCATCACGGGCGCCGGTTCGGGCTTCGGCGCGCTGTCCGCCCGTGCCCTCGCCCGCGCCGGGCACACGGTGTACGCGGCGATGCGGGACACCGGCGGGCGCAACGCGGCCCGGGTCGCGGAGGCCGAGGCGTACACCGCCGAGCACGCGGTGGACCTCCGTACGGTCGAACTGGACGTCCTCTCCCAGGAGTCGGCGGACGCGGCGATCGCCACGGTGCTGGCGGAGGCCGGTCGGCTGGACGTCCTCGTCCACAACGCCGGGCACATGGTGACGGGTCCGGCGGAGGCCTTCACGCCCGCCGAGATCGCCGCGGTCCACGACACGAACGTGCTGGGCACCCAGCGGGTCAACCGGGCCGCGCTGCCGCACCTGCGGGCCCAGGGCCACGGCCTGCTGCTGTGGGTCGGCTCCACCTCCACGCGCGGCGGCACCCCGCCGTACCTGGCTCCCTACTTCGCCGCCAAGGCCGCGATGGACGCGCTCGCCGTGTCGTACGCCGTCGAGCTGGCCCGCTTCGGCATCGAGACGACGATCGTGGTGCCGGGCGCGTTCACCTCGGGCACGAACCACTTCGCGAGCGGCGGCCACCCCTCCGAACAGACCGTGCTGCCCGCCTACGAGGAGCACTACGCGGGCCTGATGGACCAGGTCGCGGGACGCCTGGCGGCCCTCACGCCGCCCGACGCGGACGTGTCGCTCGTCGCCGACGCGATCGTCGACGTGGTGGACACCCCGTACGGGAAGCGTCCCTTCCGGGTGCACGTCGATCCCGCGGACGACGGCTCGGAGGAGGTCAGCCTGGTGGCGGACCGTATCCGGGCGGAATTCCTGACGCGGATCGGCCTCGCGGACCTCCTCTCCCCGCGTCGGACATCCGTATGACCTCGGATAACGTCGCTACCGTGAGTACGTCCGTGAGCAGTACGAAAGCGCGCATCCTCGAAGTGACGGCCGAACTGGTGGCGAACTCCCCCGACGGGGACGTCTCCACCCGGGCGGTCTGCGAGGCGGCGGGGGTCGGCGCCCCGGCCCTCTACCGCCACTTCGGTGACAAGGAGGGCCTGCTGTCGGCGGTCGTCGACCACGGGTACGAGAAGTACCTGGCGACCAAGCGCAGCCGCAGGCCCGGCACGGACCCGATCCAGGACCTGCGCGACGGCTGGGACACCCACACGGACTTCGCCCTGCGCAACCCGAACCTCTACCGCCTCATGAACTCCCCGGCGATGCGCACACCGCCGGCCGCCGCCCTGGAGTCCCACCGCATCCTCACCGCGGACCTCCGGCGCGCGGCCGAACAGGGCAAACTGCGCCTGGCCCCCGAACTGGCCGCCCAGATGATCATGTCGGCCAACGTCGGCGTCTCCCTGATGCTGGTCTCCCGCCCGGCGACGTTCGCCGACGAGACCCTGTCGCGGCGCGTACGGGACGCGGTGCACGCGGTGGTCTTCACCCCGGAGGCGATGAGCGCGGGGGCCTCCGCCGAGCCCGAGCCCGAGCCCGAGCCCGAAACGGAAGCGGTACTGGTACCCGCCACCGCCACTCGCCTCGGCGCCCTCCTCCACCAGACACCGAACCCGGCCTTCACCCCCGCCGAGTCGGCCCTGCTGGGGGAGTGGCTGGACCGGCTGTCCAACGCGGCGTCGGAGTAGCCGTACTCAGGCCACGACGGGCCACGACGGGCCATGACAGGTCACGACCTCGTGGCAACCCGAGTACGACGCCGGATGCCGCCCGAACACGGTCCTCCGTAACGTCGGCCGCATGGCGAACACCCGCACCACCGGCTCCCGGCGCACACCTCTCGGCTGGGCCGGCCTGACCGCCCTCGCGATCCTGGTACTCGTCACCGGAGGCCTGGTCGCCACCTTCGGCCCGCTCCTCGCCATCGCCTGCGACACCTGCCAGGACGGCGCCCGCACACCCGAGTTCGCGAACGCGCTCATCCTGGTCGCCTGGTTCGGCGTACCGCTCACCACGCTGCTGACGGTCGCCGGTATCTTCCTCCCCCGGGGTGGCGCGAAGCGATGCGGCCTCGGCCAGGAGGGGGCAGCAGATGCGGGGCAAGTGGCTCGAAGGCCGCGAGCGCGAACTGACCGTACTTCGCTGGCAGTACGCCCCCGAGATGTGGGCGGACATCCTCAAGCGGCACGGCTTCACCGACGTTGACGCCCACGTCCTCAAGGCCCCGGAACCAGGAAACCTGGGCACGCTCATGGCGCGCGCCCACGCCCCTGCGTAAGGCGGTCCGGCCGCTCGTAGGCCTCTTGGGGGTACGTCAGCCGTGGCGCCGAGTCTCCTTCAGCGTGCGGAGAAGGGCGTAGAAGGCGGTGGGCGCGGCCGAAAGTATGGCTTGGGCGGGGTCGGCGCTTTCGGTGAGGTGGACCGTTTCTGCGGTGGTGGAGACGGCGACGTGGAGGCAGGCCTCGCCTTCCTGGCAATAGGACGACTTCTGCCACTCGTGGGTGCGCATGCGGGGTCCCTTCAGAGTTGTTGGGCGATGGCGTGGATGAAGTCCCGTGACTTCGTCGGGGGCAGGGCGACGGTCTCCACGATGTCGAGCAGCCGCCGGTACTTGTCCAGATGGGCTTCGGCGTCGAGGAGCACCGGTCCGTGGAACTGGTCCAGTTGCACGGTGTCGAGCTGGTGTACAGGCCCGTACGCGTAGTTGATCGACTGGCCCGAGCCGGGGAAGGCGCCGACGTCGAAGGGGAGTACCCGGATGGTGATGTGGTCCTGGTCGCTCATGTCGAGCAGATGCTCAAGCTGGGCGCGAGCCACTTCAGGACCACCGATCTTCATTCGCAGGGCCGCCTCGTGGATCACGGTCCGGTACGGGACCGGGTCCACTCGGTAGAGGACGTCCTGCCGTTTGATCCGGTACGAGACCCGGTGTTCGACCTCGGGCGGGGTGGGCGCGGGGATGACGTGACGGAAGATCTCCCGGGCGTGATCGTTGGTCTGGAGCAACCCGGGTACATGCGCGGTGAACGCGGTGCGCAGGGCGATGGCGTGATGTTCCAGTTCGGCCAGATCGAGCAGACCGGCAGGCAGGATCCCGCGGTACTGCTCCCACCAGCCACGCGTCTTGTCGCCCGCCAGGTTGATCAGGGCGTCGATGAAGGCCTGGTCGGAACAGTCGTAGGTGCAGGCCATGGCGCGAATGCGGTCGGCGCTGACCCCGAACCGGGCCGTTTCGACGTTGCTGAGCTGCCCGGAACCACTGCCGAGTTGGCGTGCGGCCTCAGTTGACGTCATGCCCGCTCGCTCCCGGAGCTTGCGCAGCTCGGTGGCGACGCGGATGCGACGGGCCGTCGGCGCTGGCCTGTCCGCCATGCAACTCCTCCTGAAACAAAGCTCTGTTCGTGGTCGTCACCCACGCGAGGGATTCCGCACGGAATCTCATGGGTTTCCGCAAAGCTGCTTTGCGATTACCCCTACTGTGTATCTCAGGCGCCCCACCCAGAAGCACCCCGCTCGACGGAGCGGTCAGGTCACTGGGCACCGGAAACGAAGAGTTCAACCCCCTCCCGTGATCGGAGACTTCCGATGGCCACCGTATCGCCGCACTGGGCCTACACCCTCCAACTCCCGCACGATCCCCGCGCCCCCGGTATCGCCCGCGCCACCCTCCGAACCGTCCTCGCCGCCCACGACCTCACCACCCTCACCCCCACCGCCGAACTCCTGGCCTCCGAACTGCTCACCAACGCCCATCTACACACCCGGGGCCCGTACGCCCTCCGCCTCCTCTCGGCGGAACCGGACCGGCTGACGGTCGCCGTCTGGGACACCGACCCGAGAGTCCCGCCCGGCTACGGAGAAGCCGACACCCCGGTACCCCCGGCGTCCGCCCGGCTACGCCCCCAGAAAAATCGGATTGGTGAACGCCGCCAACGCCCCCGGTACCGGCCCCGCCGCCGTCTCATGGCGCAGCTCCGCCCGTACGTACGCCGCGTACTGCGCCGTCGTGCTCCACTCCACCGTGCCGGAACCCGAGACCGGCAAGGGGGCGCTGGTGAAAAGGACGCCCTGGTCGGTGACGAGGCGGACCGTGCAGCGGGGGGCGCCGGTGGCTTCCAGGTGGACGGTGACCGGGGTGTCGGGGGCCACCCGCAGGCGGCCGCCGATGCCCGCGTGCTCGCCCTTCGGACCCGTGGCGGTGAAGGACAGCGACACCAGCTTCGACTCCGCCACATAGGACCGGCCCGCGCGCAGGCCCTCCTGGATGGCCTCGCGGCTCAGGTCGTCGGCGAGGACGACCGTCTGGGGGGTGCCGACCGCGTCGGGGTCGCGGTGGGCGTCGCTGTTGCCCATCGCCGGGAGCCAGGAGCGGTCGGGGTCGCCCGAGCGGACGGCGGCGACCAGGGTGTTGTCCCAGTCGGCCAGGGTCACCTCGTCGTCCGGCGTGTACGGGCCGTTCCACACCTCCACCGCGTCCGCCTCCCCGAAGCCGAACTTCCAGCCGCAGCCGATGCAGGTCGCGTGCGGATGGGCGGGGACGACGAGGCCGCCCGCGCGCCGGATCTGGCGGGCGAAACGCCCGAAACGGTTGTCGCGGGCACGGTAGCGCCAGTCGACGAACGTGCCCGGGTCCGTGCCGAGGGCCACCACGTGACCGTTGCGGGTCGTGATCTCCTCGCCCAGCAGGATCAGCAGTTCGCCGTCGGGATGGGGGCCCGCCTGGTCCGCCCAGTGGGGGTGCGAGCCGTGCGTGTTGTGGTCCGAGGTGTTGATGAAGTCCAGGCCCGCGGCGCGCGCCAGCGCGGCGATCTCCGCGGGGGTGCGGCGGCCGTCCGAGTACCAGGAGTGCAGGTGGCAGTCGCCGCGGTACCACGCACGGCCCCGGCCCTTCGCGCGGGACGGCGGATACGTGGGGGCCGGAGTGGCGTCCTGCTCCCCGTACGTCAGCGTGATGGTGACGGTGTACGGCAGGCCCTGCGGCGCCACCGTGTAGGGGCCGAGCGCGATGTACCAGGTGCCGGGGCGGATCCGGCCGGGGATGTAGCCGGGCGTCGCGTCGTCCGCGCGGACGAAGAACTCCGTACGCGCGCCGCCCGACCAGCCGCGGAAGCCCTTGCCGCCCAGTGCCGTGCCACGCTCGTCGAAGAGACCGATGTCGAGCGCGTTGCCCGCGGTGCCGGCCGGGACGGACGGCTTCTCGTAGGTGTACGCGACGTGGATCTCCCGCACTCCGCGCGGAACCTCCACCGGGAGGTACACGAAGTCCGGCGACCCCGTGGGCAGGGTGCCGCTCACCGTCCGGGTCTCGGTACCGCCCGCCGGTGCTCCGGAACCGTCGGCCGCGTCGGCGCCGCTCGCGAAGGTCACGCTTCCCAACGTAAGCGCCGCCGCCGCTCCCGTCACGAACAGCGCGCGTCTGCCGATGCCGTCGAAACTCTCGATGCCGTGTTCGTCCTCGCACATGCTGCTGCCCCCAGGGTGTCGTGAGAGTGACATGGGTGGTGCACGTTGGCACGTACCACCCTGGTAGTCGGCTGTGAACTGCGGGGCAAGGGAAGGAAATCGACAGCTTTCGGGGAGGCGGCGCGCCTGCCGGGTCCCGACCCGCGCGGGGTGCCGGTGGCAACCTGTAACGATCCGCCGTCCCGGCGGAATACGCCCGCGCCCTGTAGTGCCTGATCACCGCGACCGTATGCTCGAAGGATGACGACTTCCGCGACCTCCGGATCCGGCCCGACCGAGAACTCCATGCGTCGCGCCCTCAAACGCGCCCGGGACGGCGTCGCCCTCGACGTGACCGAGGCGGCGGTGCTGCTCCAGGCGCGCGGCGAGGCCCTCGACGACCTCGCCGCGTCCGCCGCGCGGGTGCGGGACGCGGGCCTGGAGGCGGCCGGCCGGTCCGGCGTCATCACCTACTCCAAGAGCGTCTTCATCCCGCTGACCCGGCTGTGCCGGGACAAATGCCACTACTGCACCTTCGTGACCGTGCCGGGCAAGCTGCGCCGCGCCGGGCACGGGATGTTCATGTCGCCGGACGAGGTCCTCGACATCGCCCGGCGCGGTGCGGAACTCGGCTGCAAGGAAGCCCTCATCACCCTCGGCGACAAGCCCGAGGACCGCTGGCCCGAGGCCCGGGAATGGCTGGATGCGCACGGTTACGACGACACGATCGCGTACGTCCGCGCCATCTCCATCCGGATCCTGGAGGAGACGGGGCTGCTGCCGCACCTCAACCCCGGGGTGATGTCCTGGACCGACTTCCAGCGGCTCAAGCCCGTCGCGCCGAGCATGGGCATGATGCTGGAGACGACGGCGACGAGGCTGTGGAGCGAGCCCGGCGGTCCGCACCACGGATCTCCGGACAAGGAACCCGCCGTACGGCTCAGGGTCCTGGAGGACGCGGGCCGGTCGTCCGTCCCCTTCACCAGCGGGCTGCTGATCGGGATCGGGGAGACGTACCAGGAGCGCGCCGAGTCGCTGTTCGCGCTGCGCCGCGTGGCACGGGCGTACCACGGCATCCAGGAACTGATCATCCAGAACTTCCGCGCCAAGCCGGACACGGCGATGCGCGGGATGCCGGACGCCGAACTCGACGAGCTGGTCGCCACGGTGGCCGTCGCCCGGCACATCATGGGCCCGGCGGCCTGCCTCCAGGCCCCGCCCAACCTCGTCGACTCCGAGTACGGGCGGCTGATCGGCGCGGGGATCGACGACTGGGGCGGGGTCTCGCCGCTCACCATCGACCACGTCAACCCCGAGCGGCCCTGGCCGCAGATCGAGCAGCTGGCCGAGCAGTCCCGCGCCGCCGGTTTCGCACTGCGCGAGCGGCTGTGCGTGTACCCCGAGTTCGTGCGGCGCGGGGAGCCCTGGCTGGATCCGCGGCTGCTGCCGCACGTACGGGCGCTGGCCGACCCGGAGACGGGGCTCGCCCGCGAGGACGCCGTCGTCGAGGGGCACCCCTGGCAGGAGCCGGAAGAGGCCTTCACGGCGTCGGGGCGCACCGATCTGCACCACACCATCGACACCGAGGGGCGCACCGGCGACCGCCGGGACGACTTCGACCTCGTGTACGGCGACTGGGAGGCACTGCGCGAGGCTGCGGCGCCCGGAATGGTGCCCTCCCGCATCGACACCGACGTACGGGCGGCCCTCGCGACCGCCGCCGACGACCCGACGAGGCTCACCGACGACGAGGCGCTCGCGCTGCTGCACGCGGACGGCCCGGCGCTCGACGCCCTCTGCCGGATCGCGGACGACGTGCGCAGGTCCGCGGTCGGCGACGACGTCACGTACATCGTCACCCGGAACATCAACTTCACCAACGTCTGCTACACCGGCTGCCGCTTCTGCGCCTTCGCCCAGCGCCGCACGGACGCCGACGCGTACACGCTGTCGCTGGACCAGGTGGCCGACCGCGCCCAGCAGGCCTGGGAGCTCGGAGCCGTCGAGGTCTGCATGCAGGGCGGCATCCACCCGGACCTTCCGGGTACCGCCTACTTCGACATCGCGAAGGCGGTGAAGGAACGCGTCCCCGGCATGCACGTACACGCCTTCTCCCCGATGGAGGTCGTCAACGGCGCGACGCGCACGGGGATGTCCGTCCGCGAGTGGCTGACCGCCGCGAAGGAGGCGGGCCTCGACACCATCCCCGGGACCGCCGCCGAGATCCTCGACGACGAGGTCCGCTGGGTCCTGACGAAGGGCAAGCTGCCCACCGCCACCTGGATCGACGTCGTCACGACCGCGCACGAACTCGGCATCCGCTCCTCGTCCACGATGATGTACGGGCACGTGGACCAGCCCCGGCACTGGCTCGGCCACTTCCGCACGCTCTCCCGCATCCAGCAGCAGACCGGCGGCTTCACCGAGTTCGTGACGCTCCCGTTCATCCACACGAACGCGCCCGTGTACCTCGCGGGCATCTCCCGCCCCGGCCCGACCACCCGCGACAACCGCGCGGTGGTGGCCATGGCCCGCCTCCTGCTCCACCCGCACATCCCCAACATCCAGACCAGCTGGGTGAAGCTGGGGACGGAGGGCGCCGCGGAGATGCTCCGCTCCGGCGCCAACGACCTCGGCGGCACGCTGATGGAGGAGACCATCTCCCGGATGGCGGGCTCCTCGTACGGCTCGTACAAGTCCGTCAAGGACCTCGTCGCCGTCGCGGAGGCGGCGGGGCGTCCGGCCAAGCCGCGGACGACCCTGTACGGGGAGGTCTCCGAGGAGCGGCAGCGGACGGCGGCCGTCTCGGACGGCCATCTGCCGGCGCTGCTCCCGGTGTTGGAGTGAGGACGGGTATTGGAGTGAGGACCGGTGGGGGAGTGAGGCCGGAGTGAGGAACGCCGGGCTCGCGCTCACAGTACGATGATCCGACCCTCGCCGGAGGGGCCCTCGCCGGAGGGGATCGGTAACTGAGGAGTTGCGTGCCCGTGGCTGCCCGACGGCTTCCCTCCTGGGTCTGGGTCACCGGACTGACCGCGGCGGCGATCGTGGGCGTCAGCGCCCTCGCCGCGCAGGCCGACCAGGGCACGCGGCCGACCGCCGCCTCCGCCGCCGGGGCGAAGCCGTCCGCGTCGGCGAGCCCGCGGCCCTCCGCCTCGCCCAAGAAGTCCGCGCCAGCCGCCGTACCCGACGGCTCGGGCACGGGACGGCGGATCGTCTACTCGCTCGCCCAGCGGCGGGTGTGGCTGGTCGACACGGGCGAGACCGTACGGCGCAGCTTCGCGGTGTGGCCGGGCACGGTGAGCCCGGCGCCGGGCCGGTACGCGGTGTCGTCCACCCTCGCCTCCACCACCGGTACGGACGGCACGAAGGTCGAGAACATCGTCTACTTCGCCGTCGCGTCCGGCATCAACATCGCCTTCTCCAACGCCCAGGACGGCTCCTCGCCCCAGCCCGCGGCGGGCGTCCAGACCGGCGGGATCCGTATGCACAGCGCGGACGGGGACGCCGTCTGGGAGTTCGGCAGCAAGGGCACGGCCGTCTCCGTGGTGAAGTAGCGGCGAAGAGCACTTCGAGAGCGCTCCTCGTTTCCGGCCCAAAACTCCCTACGGCGTTGTCAGTTGCCCCTGTTAACCTCCAGCGGCTCGTGTGATCCACGGGCTTCAGGTTCACAGGGGAGGGCCACCTTGTCTTCGGACTGTTCGCGATCTGCGGCTACCAGTTCTCCCCGCGGATCGCCGATATCTCCGACGCCCGGCTGTGGCGCTTCGACCTGGCCAGGGACTACGGGCCGCTGCAACCCGTGTCCCGTCAGCGGGTCCAGGTGGAGCGGATCCGGCAGAACTGGGAGGACATGCTGCGCGTCGCCGGGTCCCTGCAGACCGGGAAGGTGCGAGCGTACGACCTGCTGCGGATGATGACCTCCGGCGACCGTATGACCGGCCTCGGCGACGCGTTCGCCCACTACGGGCGCATCTTCAAAACCCTCCACCTGCTGCAATTCATCGACTCCGAGGCATACCGGCGCATGATCGGAGTCCAGCTCAACATCGGCGAGGGCCGCCACGCACTCGGACGCCGGATCTTCTTCGGACGCCTCGGTGAACTCCGGCACGGATACCGGGACGGGATGGAGGATCAGCTCGGAGCACTGGGTATGGCCATGAACTCGGTCGTGTGGTGGAACACCCTCTACATGGACGCCGCCGTCAAGGAACTCGAGGCCGGCGGGCTGACCATCTCTCCGGAGATCCGTTCCCGGCTGTCCCCGCTGGTCCACGAGCACATCAACTTCCACGGCCGTTATCCGATCGTCCGCAGCCACGGCGACGGGGCCCTGCGGGCGCTGCGGGACCCGAACGCCTCCGAGGAATAACCCCAGGCAGCAGCCTGCCTCGGCGCCGGCCCACGGGGGGGAGGGCGGCGCCGGGGCCGACCGCGAACACCCTAGCGTGGCGGTCGGCCTGCGCGGACGAGCCGTGCAGCGGCTTCCTCGAACTCTCTGGAGACGTGCACCATGCATTCCAAGGCTGACAGAGAGGGTTGCGGTGGGGTGTTCACGACTGGGGCTGACGTGCGGCGACAGGAGGCCCTGAAGATTGTTTCCCGCGCTCTCGAAGATCGTTCCCTACCCGATTGACGTGAAGTTGGCGGCACGAGTGAACAGAGCTCGGTCTTCGACTACATGCTCTGTTCGATCTCCTGCATGCGGGCGCGAGCGTCGCTGAGAAGGGCCTTGAGTCGAGGTGTTGCGAGAGCGTCGAGGTTCGGATGTGTCATGCAACGGTCGTACGTCCTCTTCGCGGTGGCCAAGATCTCGGGAGTGGCCCCGTGTATGCCTACGCCGGGGCAGATCTCGGGATGACGTTGTCGCACGGTGAGGATCTCGGCCGCGATGAGGAAACTCTGGAACGCGAAGAAGATCGACCGGCGTCGCCCGGTGATCGCGGTCTCCGCCTCATTTTCCGGCATGTCGAGCAGGCGATAGTCAGGGTGGTGCGTGTGCTGTAGGGCGTCCAGGTAGGCGTCCAGCCAAGGTGAGGCCAAAAGCCGCAACGGAGATGATCTTGAGGCTGTGGCGGTCAACTGGTACAGGTCCCACTCGCGTACGGAAGTGGAACTCGGAGGCCGTGTGGATCTACCCGGGACTCCACAGCGTGATGCCGGGGCGGCCCCGGCGACTGTCAGTCTCCGGAGGGAAGGGGCTCTGCTGCCGTGCGAGCGGGTTCGGGTGTGTGCGGTGTCGGGTGGGCGGTGCTGGCGGGGGCCAGGGGCACCGGAGCCCGTTCGCCGCCCAGCCAGGACAGGTTGACGGCCACGGCGGCCATGGACGCCACGATGATCAGTGCGCCGGCTGTGGCGAGCGCAGCTCGTCGGCGGCGGATCCGGAGGCCGCCGGCGACGGCCGCGTCGGTAACGCTGGGTAGCGCGGGCTCCGGCTCGGCGCTGAGGACTGCCTGGAAGGCGGCGTGCAGAGCGTCGTTCTTGTGCTCATCCATGGCCGGTTTCACCTCCTGGTCTCTTCAATGTCAAGGCCTTCGACGATCTCGCGTAGCCGGGCGAGCCCGCGGGCGCTTTGGCTCTTCACCGTTCCCGGACTCACCCGCAGTGCGTGCGCGGTCTGCTCAACGGTCCAGTCCTCCCAGAATCGCAGGACCAACACGGCTCGGTAGCGGGGCGCCAGCTCCATCAGGGCTTCTTGCATCATCAATCGCAACTCCGGTGCGCCGGACACGCCCGAGGGAAGATCGGGTGGCTCGCTCACCGGCTCCTCACGCCAGCCTCTCTTGCGCCACTGGTCGATGAAGGTGCGGGTGAGGATGGTGCGAGCGTAGGCATCCGCGTTGCCGTCCCGGTTGACCCGTCCCCAGGCCGCGTACAACTTCATCAGAGCCGTCTGGGTCAGGTCCTGTGCCTGGTGCCAGTCACCGCAGAGCAGGTAGGCGCTGCGTCGGAGCTGCGCCTGCCGCGCCTCGGCAAATTCCCGGAACTCGCGTTCCCGGGCCGTGTCCCTCACCCTTTGCCGGCCTCTCCCTTGTGCACCACTCCACCTGTCATACATACGTGGAGTGGCCCTCTGGGGTTGCACGGTGCGGGCAGGAGAATTTTCCCGCCGCACCGTGCAACCTGACTGCCACCCGCCTCCGTACCTCTCTCCCGAAAGGGCTCCCACGCACAGATGGGAGCCCGGCGATCCGAGAAAGAGGCACACTCTTGTCGAAGCACCGCAAGTTCTCGCAAAACCGCCGCGCCATGTTCAGCCTGGCCGCCGGAACCGTTCTGGCCGCCGCGGGGATGGTCAGCGTCGCCAACGCCGCGACCCCGGCCACTCACGCCAACCCGGTTCCCGCCACTCAGGCGGACCCGGTTGCGGCCACCCACGCCAACCCGGTTCCGGCGACTCAGGCGGACCCGGTTGCGGCCACCCACGCCAACCCGGTTCCGGCGACTCAGGCGGACCCGGTTGCGGCCACCCACGCCAACCCGGTTCCGGCGACTCAGGCGGACCCGGTTGCGGCCACCCACGCCAACCCGGTTCCGGCCAAGTCTGTCGCCGAACCCCTCTCGTCGCTGAGCGCGGACGAGCAGGCGAACTCGGTGGGCTGATCCCCACCCCGAGGAGTACGCACGCCTCCCCGAGAGCCTCGGGCCTCTGCCCGGTGCGGGAGGCGTGCTGCTCCGCTCGACCCGCCGTGGACCTCATCGCCCCTCGGAGGGGTAGCAACGTGCCCTGGATGAAGATCGGGCGCCCCTGTGGGCGTGTCCCGGGAACGATCCCTCTCTGACATCCCCGTTGCGGCCTTTGGCTTTACCTTGGCTGGACCCCTAGCTCAGACACCAGCCGCAAACTAGCCCGGGGGGCACGCGCTCGCCGCCGCGGCAGCCTGTTCGTCGTGTTCCCGCAGCATCCGCATGACGGTGGCGGGTGAGGGGTGTTGGCCCTTCTTCGTGCCGGTGGTGATGACGAGCCGCTTGGCGATGTCGCGCAGGCTCATCTCTTGGTCGCGCAGGTGGAGGGCCATGGACAGCATGTCCTCGTCGGTGACGCCCGCGCCGCCGATGGTCTTGCCGCGCTTGCGGGCGGACTCGTGGCCTTCAAGGGTGCGGTCGCGGATGTACTCGCGCTCCATGCCGGACATGGCCGCGAGCACGGTGAACACGATGCCGGAGGGGTCGTGCGAGCCCTTCAGTTCACCGGTGAGGAACTCCAGGCCGACGTCGCTCGCCTTCAGTTCCTCGGCAAGCATGGCGAGTTCGATGCCGCGGCCGAGCCGCTTGTGCTCGTGGACGACGAGGGTCACGGCGACGCCGGAGGACCGGATCTCCCCGGCGAGCTTCACGGCGGCCTCCAGTTCGGGGCGCCGGGTGGCGCGGGTGGAGATCTTCTCCGAGAAGACCCGGGTCACCCCGGCTTCGCCGAGGGAGTCGAGCTGCGCGTCGAGGGACTGCCGGGCGGTCGAGGCCCGTGCGTAGCCGAGGCGGACGTGCCCGACCGGCTTGGTGCCAGCGCTCATCGGCCGGGGCAGCTCGGTCCACACCGACCCCGGTGTCAGTTTCCGAAGTCGCGTGCACGGGTGAGCTGGTGATTCCCTGTCGAGTGCAGGGAACTGCGAACGCGCCGGACGGGCCGAACTCGCCTGCGTTACGGTCGAGTTGTCCGTAGTCGTGTGCGTGACGGAGGCTTCCGGATGGCAGAGGGACCGGTGGCCGAGCGCGGGGTGCTGACCGCGCCGACCCAGATGTGGGAGACCGCGGTGCGACAGGCCGAGGTGATCGGGTCGCTCGCGGCGAAGGACACAGTGGGGCTGGCGGAGGCGGATGAGGCCGCCGAGCGGCTGCGGGTCTCCCGGCGCCAGGTGTACGTCCTGCTTGGACGGTGGCGCGCTGGTGAGGGAGTGGTGTCGGACCTGCTGCCTGACCGTTCCAGCGGAGGCCGCGGCGGCGGGCGTTTGTCTGGTGAGGTCGAGACGATCGTCCAGGAAGCGCTACGGACCTGGTACTTGACGCGGCAGCGCCGCTCGGTGGCGGCGGTCTACAAGGAGGTCACGCGTCAATGCCGGGCTCGCGGCCTGCGGACTCCTTCGCGGGGCTCGGTACAGCGGCGGATCGAGCGGCTGGACCCGGTGACTTCGGTCTCGGGGCGCGAAGGAAGAGAGGCGGTTCGTCCTCTCCGGTCGGCCGGGGGTGTACCGCCGGCGGTCACCGGGCTGCTGGAGCAGGTTCAGGTCGACCACACGCCGGTGGATGTGATCGTGGTCGACGAGCGGTACCGGCTGCCGATCGGCCGTCCTTATCTGACGGCGGCGATCGACGTGGCAAGCCGGTGCGTGGTGGGCCTGGTGGTGACGCTGGAGGCGCCGTCGGCGACCTCGGTCGGGCTGTGTCTGGCCCACACGGCGATGGATAAGCGGCCGTGGCTGGAGCGGCTGGGCGTGGAGGCGGTATGGCCGATGAGCGGCAAGCCGCGCGAGCTGTACCTGGACAACGCGGCCGAGTTCAAGAGCGAGGCCCTGCGCCGCGGCTGCGACCAGCACGGCATCAAGCTGCGTTACCGGCCGCCCGGCCAGCCCCACTTCGGCGGGATCGTCGAGCGGCTGATCGGCACGATGATGCAGCTCGTGCACGAACTGCCGGGCACCACGTTCTCGTCCGTCGCCGAGCGCGGCACCTACGACAGCGACGACAAGGCCGTGCTGACCGTAAGGGAGTTGCAGGGCTGGCTGGCGCTGGCGGTGGCCGGCTATCACGGCCAGGTCCACGAGACACTGGGCCGCCCTCCGGCCGGGGTCTGGTCCGAGAAGGCCGCCGCGTCGGGGCCGCTGGTGACGGTGACCAACGAGACCGCCTTCCTCGTGGACTTCCTGCCGGTGATCCGCAGGACCCTGTCGCGGTCGGGGTTCGTGATCGACCGCGTGCAGTACTACAGCGACGCGCTCAAACCGTGGATCGCCCGCCGCGAGCGGTGGGGCCGGTTCGTGCTGCGCCGGGATCCGCGTGACATCAGCCGGATCTGGGTCCTGGACCCGGACGGCACCGCGTATGTGGAGGTCCCCTATCGGACGCTGTCGCGGCCGCCGATCAGCGCGTGGGAGCAGAAGGCCGCCGCCCGGCGGCTGCGCGAGCTGGGCCGCGCGGAGGTCGGCGAGAATGCCCTGTTCGCCATGGTGGCGCAGATGCGGGAGATCACCGAAACCGCCGCGACCACGACCCGCAAGGCCCGCCGCGACCGACAGCGTCGCACCGAGGCACCCGCCCGGCCGCAGCCGACGGTGACGCCTCCGAAGGCGCCCACCTCCGACGTGGGCCAGGAAAGCAAGGCTGTGGCCAGGCCGTTCGAGGTGATCGAGCAGTGGTGAACGAGGACGAGGACACTGCGGTGGACCTGTCGCATCTGCGCCCGGCCGCGCAGCAGATCGCGCGGCTGCCGGATGCGGAGCGGCTGCGCTACGTCCGGGCGGACCGGTGGATCGGCTACCCGCGCGCCACCGAGGCTCTTGGGCGGCTGGAGACGCTGCTGTCGTGGCCGTCCAAGCAGCGGATGCCGAATCTGTTGCTGATCGGGCCGACCAACAACGGCAAGTCGATGATCGTGGAGAAGTTCCGTCGCGGCCATCCGCCGGTGTCGTATCCGGACCGCGAGGAGATCCCGGTCCTGGTGGTGCAGATGCCGTCCGAGCCGTCGGTGATCCGCTTCTACACGGCGTTGCTGGCCGCGCTCGGCGCGCCGCTGCGTGCCCGCTACCGGGTGGCCGACCTGGAACAGGCGGTACTGCGGCTGCTGCGGGCGGCTGAGGTGCGGGTGCTGGTGATCGACGAGTTGCACAACGTCCTCGGCGGCAGCGGCGACAAGCGCCGGGAGTTCTTGAACCTGCTGCGGTATCTGGGCAATGAGCTGCGCATCCCGCTGGTCGGCGTCGGCACTCGGGACGCCTACCTGGCCATTCGTGCGGACGACCAGTTGGAGAACCGGTTCGCGCCGCTGACGCTGGGGCGCTGGGAAGCCGATGTCGAAGCCTGCTCGCTGCTGGCGAGTTTCGCCGCCTCGTTCCCGCTGCGCAGACCCTCGCCGATCGCCACCGCCGAGATGGCCGGCTACCTGCTCACCCGCAGCGAGGGCACGATCGGCGAGTTGGCCCACCTGCTCACCGATGCCGCTGTCGCGGCGATCGAGTCCGGCGAGGAAGCCATCAACCAGCGCACCCTGTTGCTCGCGCCGTACGCCGGCCCGACCGAACGGCGCCGTCTCTTCGAGCGCGAGCTGACGTGAGCGCGGTCCGGCGCTGGCCGCTGCACCCGCAGCCCGGCCCGCTGCAAACGCTGTCGTCGTGGCTGGGGCGGCTCGCGGAGCTGTACGAGATGCCGGTGCACGACCTGCTGCGGCACAACCTCGGCCTTGTCGACTTGGCCCTGCCGGTTGATCTCGACTTCAACCCGCCGACGGCGGTACTCGTGTCGCTCGCCGAGAAGACCGGCGTGGACCTCAGCCGACTTCGGTCGATGACTATGACCGGCTGGGTTCCCTGGCTCTTCGACGTGCTCCCCGTGAGTGTCCAGGACGCGCAGTCGGTCTTCGACGCCTACGTGAGGGACAACTCCGTTCTCTTCGCGCGCAAGGCCGCGACGCAACACGCGCTGCGCTTCAAGCCGGGATGGGCGGGGCCGTGGCTTCTTCCCCACCCCGGCGCTCTGCGAGCCTGTCCGGTCTGTGTCGCCGACCCGGACCGAAGCATGTCCCTGATGTGGCGGCTGGCACTGATGACCAGCTGCGTCGAGCACGACTGCCGCCTCCTGGACATCTCCGAGGTGAGGGCCGCGCTGATCCTGGGCCGGGAAACGCACCGGGAGCCGCTGGAGCCGCCCCGTGCCGCCCTGGACCACTACACCCACCAGGCACTGACCACCGGCAGAGTCGCCCTGCCCGGCAGGAACGTGCACGCCGGGGTGTGGTTCCGCCTCCTGCGCTCCCTCCTGGACGAGGTCAGCCTCGCCGCGAGCAGCCAAGGCGCCCACGGCAAGACCACGTTGCGGCTGATCTGGCAGAACACGGGACACCCGGAACGCGCGGGGCTGAACGTCTGGCGCCCCTTTGAGCAGCTGAAAGACGAGGTCCGGGAGGCAATGTGGGACGCCGCCGCCACCGCGCTCCAGATGGCCGCCGACGGCCTGATCACCGCCCGCGGGCGCCTCAGTTCCGCACTTCAGGCCCCACCCCACGACTACGTCTACGACGGCGACGAACCCTCCCCGCACCGCAACGCCTCCCTGGCCGAGGAGATCGTGGATCTTGTTCCAGCGTTCGCGGGTGGTCTGCTCACGTACTTGGCCGGGGCGAGGCGGGTTGATGGTGGCCCAGCAGCCGGTGTGCGCGCGGACTTCGAGCTGGACTTTGTCGCAGAGATTGTCCCAGAGGTGCCATCGGTCGCTGACCTGCACCGCGTCGGGCAGAGCGCGGCGGATGGCCTCGGCGTAGGTGGCCGAGCCGTCCCGGCACACGACCTCGACACCAGGATGTTTACGCAGCCAGGATTCCAGAGTGGCCCTCTCGCGGTCGGGCAGGACCTCGACGCGTCTGCCTGTTTCGGCATCCGTGATGATCGTGGCGTAGCGGTGGCGGCGGCGCAGGGCGAAATCGTCCACGCCGATCACCCGCGGGACCGCCTGCTGCGGCAGCGGCAGGTGCCGCAGTCGGCGCAGTGCGGTACTGCGGGACACGGGCACGGCCAGCAGACCGGCGAGGCGTGCCGCTGCCCGGCCGCCCAACTCCCGCGCCACCTGGGATATCTGCCAGGCGAGGCGCACCGTGCGGCGCTGATGGCGCTCCAGCAGACCGGGAATCTGCCCGCGGAAGGTCTGCCGTCGGCAGCCCAGGACCGGACAGACCAGCCGCCGTACCAGCAGGTGGACGACGACCGGGCGGCCGTCGACCGGCACGTCCGTCACCGTCCGGCGGTGATACCCGTGCACCTTCGCCGTCGGAGTCCCGCATACCGGACACCGCACCGCCACATCCCGAGTGCGAGCCGTGACCACCACCGCGTCACCGCCGTCCGTCACGTCCTCGACGACCAGCACCGCCAACCCGGAAAACACCGTCCCGACAAGGGAGTTGACATCCATCACAAGATCATGATCAACGGCTGCTACCCGGCGTCACCACCGACTACGGGCCAGAGCCGGTGAGCGTACAGACCCCAACAGCCAGGCCACGGTGTACGGGGCGTCGAGGGACACGTGGGCGGCGGCCCATTGGGCGGGGCGCGGGTCGGTGGGGTGCCGGGTATGGAGGTGGATGACGAGGGCGGTTGCGGCGTGGGGGTTGCCGTGGGTGGTGGCGTGTTTGTGGAGTTGAGCGGCGTCGCGGTGCAGGCCACGGTCCCAGGCGGCATTTCCGAGTGTGATCAGGTCGGCGGGGTGGGCGTAGGCGGCGGCCGCGGTCCAGAAGTCAATGGGGGGATGGTCTCGGCGCGGTGGTGGCGGCCGTGCTGGTCGAGGTAGTCGGCCAGCCGGTACAGCGGGCCCTGCCCGGCCCGGGCGTGATGCCCGACAGTGGGGCCGGTGGGGGCACTGGTGCGCTGGTTGCGGGGGGTGCCGGTCTTGACGGGGGTAAGGATGCCGGGGATGCCGTTGCAGGGTTGCGTGACGTAGTGGAGAGCCTTCTTGCTGGCGCGGTGGTCAGGGTGTCGGTAGGCGGACACGATGCGCCGGTAGGTGCCCCAGGTTGCCTCGGGCACCTACCGGCGGTCTTCGGGGAAACGGTGATCGTCGGTGGCGTTCGGCTTATCAGGCGCGGTCGTGGAGAGTGACTTGGTAGCCGTCGGGATCGGCGAAGGTGAATGTCCGGCCGAAGGGGCCGTCAATCGGTGCGGAGACGATGGTGTGACCGTCGGCGACGAGAGCATCGTGGATGGCCTGGACGTCGGTGGCGTGGAGCCAGATCGCGGCACCAATGCCGGGCTGGGCAACGGATGCGAGATCGGTGCCGGGAACGACGTCGCGGAGTGCGAACGCGATCGGCTTCGTCTCGAAGACGACGGCGTGCGGAGGTCCGGCCTGCGAGCGGACGAGGCCGAGGTACTGCTCGTAGAACGCCTGCGAAGCGTCGAGGTCGCGCGCCTGGAGCGAGATGAAGTCGGGGCCGGTGGCGGGCATGATGATGCTCCTTCGCTTCGTGTCAGATTCCTGACACAGACCAATTTATGTCAGACTTCTGACATGAGTCAAAACGGTGCCGGCGTCGACCTGGACAAATCACTGGGCTACCTGTTGAAAGAGGCTTCGAGTGCCCTGCGCGCAGCCATGGAGGAGGTGCTGCGGCCACTCGGGATGAGCGTGACGCACTACTCCTGCCTCGAGCTGCTGGCCCAACGGCCGGGCTTGTCGAACTCCGAGCTCGCGCGGGGCGCGTTCGTGACACGGCAGTCGATGAACGTGCTGCTCCAGGCCCTGGAACGAGACGGCTACGTGACCAGGCCCGCGGAGGCACCCGTCGGGAAGGTCCTTCCCACGCGGCTCACGCCTCGCGGCCGACGGAGCCTGGAGAAGGCGACCGTAGCGGTCCGGTCCGTCGAGGTCAGAATGCTGGCCGGCATGACCGAGACCGAGCAGTCAGGCGCGTTCCGGATCCTGCAGAGCATGATTCATTCCCTGCGCGATGGCAACGACGGTGCATAGCTCGTTCCTCGGCGCACGTCTTGCCGCGCTCGCAATGGAGTGCAGCCGAGCGTGGAAATCCGTGCAGGCGACCTCGAAACCCGACACCCCTCCTGGCGTGAGGCACAGCAACCGTCCGAGCGATGCCGCGGTGGCTGTGCATGTCTCCGCGGATGTCGTTCCGTGATGGAATCGGGAGTCAGCTGCGCGGCTCTGCCAAGATCATGTCAGTGAGCGCGGGAGTCACATCGCCTGCAGTGGCGCAGGCAGGAATTCTTGTGGCGGTTCGCGCTCAGCCTTCGAGCAGGGCGGCAGGTTCGAGGAATTCCCGCGCGGTATCGGAAAGCCTGAGCCAGCGATGACCCGATCCGGGGGTCAGCCCGGTCGACATCAGGCGGAGTTGGTCGACCTGTCGCTTGAAGGGATCCGTCAAGGATGCGGGCAGGGCGGCAAACAGCTCGGTGCTCTGCCGTTGGCGCAGCGCGGCCTCGGCAACCGGGTACCAGGTCGCCGGGACACCGGCGCCGGGTTCATCGGCCGTGGCCAGCAGTGCGATGAGGACCACGCTCTCGGTCTGGGTGAGGAAGGCGCTGTGGTCGACCTCCCAGGCGTTGAGACGCTCGGTCAGGCGGCGGGAAAACGTGGGGATGGCCAGGCGTGTGCGGATCACTTCGCTCGCGAGTCGTGCCGCGGTGCTCGTCGGATCGGCCGTCATCAGAGGTCTTCTCCCGTGGTCGGAACAGAGTTCTCCGGATGCTGTCTAACGGCACAGTGCCTCCCAGGGCAGGTCGGTTGCCATCGCCATCTGGTCAGGTACGACGGCGACACAAATCCGCAATGTGCATGCCATTTCGAGCGGAAGCTCTCCTTCGGCACACACCGCCCGGAACGCGCCACTGGTGCGCAGACCTTCAGCCAACCCTCCTACCGTCCGACGTGTTCCACTCCGCGACGGGCTCGGGGAACGCACGTCGGGACAGCGCCCGCATCGCGGCGGTCTGCCGCCCCACTGCTTCCGCGATGGCCGGGTCCACCCGGAAGGTCCGGATGGCCTGGCGGTGCGCTTCGGTCGCGCGGCGGTAACCGTCGGAGGGGGTGCGACGCTCCACCAGCGCGGCGGGCGCGGTCGGCTGCTGGGTCGGGTCGGAGGCCGCCATAGTGGGGCCGGCCTTCATGGGCGCGGGCGCCAGGAGGTGCAGGGCGCGGACATTCGCCTTCGGCACCGTCTCCGGCTTCGGCGACGTGAGGGCTGCGGCTGACCACAGCCTCAGTACGCTACGGCTGACGCAGCAGTTCGAGAGAGCAGGTGCCATGCCGTACAGCGGAAGCGTCAATGTGACCATCGGTGATCACCGGTTGGAAGACGTGGAGTAAGCGCTCCCACATGAAGGCGATGGTGTATGTGGTCGACGGGTTCGTCAGGCGCATCCGCGGCGTAGACCCGAAGGGGACCTGGGTTCCTAACGGAAACCGGTGGGAGATTCCCGTCACCGCCGCTCTCACCCCGTCCGAGATCGCCGAACAGTTCCCCACTCTCGGCTTCACGCTCGATGACCCGATGCCGGGCGCGCGGCAAGATGCGCGAGCACATCGCCCTGTGGCAGTTCACGCCGCAGACCTCTGAAGAATCAGCGTCATGCAGCCCTGAAGGTCACACCTGTGGTGACGTCCTGCGGGCCGCACATGAAGCGGCCCTGTTATCCGTGGCAAGGGGGAAGCGGTGCCGACCGTCGTGCAACTGCCGGCCGGGAAGGCGTTGACCGTCCGTGCGGCGGCCGACGCCTTCCTCGACTCACTCCGCAACCCGAACACCGTCCGCAGTTACGGAGTCGGCGTCGGCAAGACCGCCGAGCGCATCGGTGAAGCCCGCCCGCTGGGATCGGTCGCGGACGACGAGATCGGGGAGACCCTGGAACTGCTGTGGGGCACTGCGGCGGTCAACACCTGGAACGCCCGCCGGGCGGCAGTGCTCTCGTGGTTGGGCTGGTGCGAGGCGTACGGCTACGACGGCCCGGCGGTCCCAGCCTGGACGAAGCGGCTGGCGGTGCCGGACTCCGAGACCCCGGCCCGCTCCAAGATGGCCGTGGACCGGCTCATCACCCGGCGTGAGGTCCACCTGCGGGAGAAGACGCTGTGGCGGATGCTCTACGAGACCGCCGGGCGGTCCGAGGAGATCCTCGGCGTGAACATCGAGGACCTGGACCTCGCCGGGCGCCGCTGCCCGGTGAAGGCCAAGGGCGCCCGGAGCAAAGCCCGCCGCCGCGGGCAGGTCCGCGAGGATTTCGTGCTGGAGACGGTCTACTGGGATGCCGGCACGGCCCGGCTCCTGCCCCGCCTGCTGCGCGGCCGGACCTGCGGGCCGGTGTTCGTCACCCACCGCCGCCCCGCCCCGGGGAAGGTCGTCAGCCCGCGTGATGTGTGCCCGGACACCGGTCTGGCCCGCCTCTCCTACGATCAAGCCCGCGCCCTGCTGGACGAGCACACCGCCGTGCGCGGGCCGGGGACCGGCTGGGACTTGCACGAGTATCGCCATTCCGCCCTGACCCACCTCGGAGAGCAGGGCGCCTCCCTGCTGATGCTGATGGCGAAGTCGCGGCACAAGAAGCCGGAGAATGTCCGCCGGTACTTCAAGCCCTCGCCCGAGGCGATCTCGGAGCTGACCAGCCTCCTCGCCCCCGGCGACAGTCGTCGCTGAAGGCGAGTGCTGCGGCCCCGCCCTTGTCGGAACGGGGGTTCCGGCCGGAGCATGGCGGCTGCGGCGAACACCGGGAGACCGGTGTCCGCCGCAGCGCCGTGCACCGATCCCCTTACAGCAGGCCGTTGCGTTGTGCCTGGTAGACGGTGGGGACGGTGGCGGTGAAGCCGAGGGTGCGCAGGAGGGTGCCGTCGGCGCGGCCCATCCAGGGATCGTTGAGCGGTTCGGCGGAGGGCTCGTAGGGGGCACCGACGATCTGAGCGATCTCGTAGATGCTGGTGGGGGCCTCGTCCACGACGTTGACGGTGTGTCCGTCGAGCGCGCCGGTGAGGGCGAGCTTGACGGCGGTGGCGATGTCACGGTGGTGGATGAGGTCGAGGGTCTGGGCGGGGTGCCACTTCCAGTTGGCCATCAGGCCAGGGGCGGATTCGAGGTGGCCGTCCTTGTCGCCGTAGACGAAGCCGAAACGCAGGATGCTCCAGTTGAGGCCGCTGGCCTTGAGGTCGGCCTCGGCGAGGATCTTGCTGGCCGGGTAGGGGAGGTCGGCGGTGGCGGGGTCGTCCTCGCAGGCGGGCCGGTTCAGGCCGGAGCCGTAGACGAGGCCGGTGCTGGCCATGGTGAAGCGCGCCTGCGGAGCCTGGGCCTTGGTCGCTGCGATGAGGTTGCGCGTGCCCTCGACGTTGGTGCGGTGGATGGCGTCCGTGTCCTGGGTGCGGAACAGAGCGGCCATGTGCACGACGTCGGTGACGCCGTCGAGCGCGCCATCGAGCGAGCCAGGGTCGAGGATGTCGCCCTCAACAGGCGCGACGCCGTCGGGGGCGGACTTGCCAGGACGGACGAGGGCGCGGCAGTCGACGCCGGCGTCGACGAGGCGGGGCAGGAGGCGGGTGCCGACCAGTCCGGTGGCACCGGTGACGAGGATCGTCATGAGGGGGCTGTCTCTTCCTTCAGATGGTGTGCGAGTCGTTCGGTGGCCACACGCAGGATGCGGGCGACCTGTGCCTGCTCCTCCTCGCTCACGCCGTCGAAGGCGACGGCGAGGATGCGGGCGATGGGGTCGGGCAGCCGTGTCCACAGTTCGCCGCCCGCTTCGGTGAGGCGCAGCGTCTTCTGCCGCAGGTCGCCGGGGTCGGGTGTCTGTTCCACGAGCCCTTTGCGGACCAGGGCGGCGACGACGCCGGTCATCGTGGCGCGCTCTACACGGAGCGCGCGTACGAGGTCGCGCTGCTTGGTCGGACCGTCGTGAGCCAGGTGGTAAAGCACGTACCACTGGGTCGGCCCGAGTCCGTAGGGGCGCAGGATCGATTCCAGAACCGCTTGGCTGGTCTGGTAGTACCGCTTCGCCCACGCGCCTGCTGATTCATGCTGGTCACGCTCGTTTTCGCTAGGCACCTAACCAATATTGCTAGGCGGCTAGCGAAATGTCAAACGGGACGAGGATGATGGCGTATGCGCTAGCCAGAACGTGGTGATCATTCGCCGTCGCCGCGGTCCTTGTCGCGCAGGGGTCGTAGCCCGCCGGGCATCTCCGGCAAGGCGAAGGAGTACCGACCCAGCATGTTGATGTGCTGCCGCACGAACGGCGAGAGGCGGGCGACATCCTCGTCGCGGACGTCGAACCCGTCAGCCCGCAGCTGGTTCACCGCGGCGTCCATGTACCTGGTGTTGAAGAGGACGACGGCGTTGAGGACCAGGCCGAGGGCGCCGATCTGGTCCTCCATGCCGTCTTGGTAGCGCTGGTAGAGCTGCCCCGAGCGGCCGTGGAAGATCTTCCGGGCGAGTGCGTGGCGGCCCTCCTGGAGGTTGGCCTGGGCCTTGATCTGGCGGCGGTAGCCGGGCTCGTCGGCCAGGCGCAGGATGTGCAGGGACTTGGCGATCCGCCCGTAGTGCGCGATCGCGTCCCCCAGCGGGGTCGGCCGCCCGTCCCGGGACAGCATGCGGATGACGTCGTAGGCGCGCACGGCGCCGGTGTGGATGGAGCCGATGATCCGCAGGATGTCCTCCCACTGCCGCTCGATCCGGGCGAGGTCCACCCGACCACGGGCGGCGTCAGTGAATGCGCCGTAGTCGGCGGTGCGGTCGATGCGCCACATCTTCTGGTCCGGCAGGTCCGCCAGCTGCGGCGCGTACGCGAACCCAGCGAGAGTGAGCAGCCCGAACACGATGTCGCTGTACGAAGCGGTGTCGGTGACGATCATCTCCGGGCGCTTGCCACCGTCGCGGTCGTAGAGGACATCAAGCACGTACAGCGAGTCGCGCGGGGTCCCGGCCACCACCCTCCCGCCCAGCCCCGCCGCCTGGTCGTTGATCATGTTCAGCCACGTCGCGCCGCCCCGGCGCCCGAAATAGCGAGGATTGGGGCGGGCGTACACGGACGGGACGGGGACGACGAACCGCATGCCGTCGGCCGAGGCGACCAGCCCGCCGCCCCACGCCTGCGCGAGAGGGATCACGGCTTGGTGCTCGATGAGCGTGGCGTTCGCGGCCCGGTGCAGGGAGGCCAGCACCGTCGGGCGGACCTGCTCCCATGCCTCCCCGTCCAGCAGCTTCGCCCGCGGGTCGCCCCACTTCGAGGAGTTCTTCGCGAACACCTCCCGCCGGCGCAGCATCCGGTGGAAGGACTCCAACACGCAGAACACGTACGCTTTCCAGTCCACCGTGCCCGGCTCCAGGTGCGGCGCGGTCAGCACGAGGCGCCGCCACGAGCCCACCAGCAGGGACGTGTCGATCTCGTCGGGGCCCACCTTCTTGCGCCCCATCAGGTCGGGCAGAGTCTTCAGCGCCTTGAGGACAGGCAGGCCCTCCGGCGTGGCGCCGAAGTTGACGACCTGGACGAGGAGCTTGAGGAACGGCCGTACGGTGGGAAACCGAGTGACCAGCATCGACCGCCATGCCTCGTCCGCGTCGGAGTCCAGCGGCGGTGTCAGCTCGAACAGCGCGGCGATCGCTGCCGCCAGCTCATGCCGGGGCACCACCGCCTCACAGCCCTCCTGCCCCCGCCCCTTCCCACCCAGCCGGAGACCCCTCGCCCCGACCCCCTCCAGAACTGCGACGGCTGCGACCGGGCGTTCCGCGCCCCGGAGCCGGGCCGCTGCCGGGCCTGTCGCCCGGCGCGAGCGGCGGCGTAGGAAATGCCAGAAGCGAGTCACGCGACCAGCACCGTCCCGGCGGCTCACCGCAGCCTCCGCCGGTACCGTACGAGGAGCGTCCCACCCGCACCGGAGGTCACCGTGAGTGCTCAGAGCGACGGCCCGTACGGACCGCTGATCCCCGTGCCTGAACTCACCCCTGACGCGCTGCGGGCGGCAGTCGCCCGCATTGCTCCCAGCCGGGTTCCGGCACTCACACAGCACCTCTTCGAGGCCACGACGAACGCGCAGCAGACGCAGAGCCTCGCGCCGCTGCGGGCGTTTGTGCATTCGTGGGCCGTGTTCGTCGCGATCGAACGGCACCCCGAGCGTGCCGCCCGGCTCCGTGAACTGGAGCGGATCGTGGACGCGGGCGAACAGGAGCCGACCGAGGCCATCGCCGACTGGCCCACGGGGCGGACAGGTTGAGGGCCGGTCTGGCCGCCCGCTTCCGCAACCAGGAGGACGTGCAGCTCGTTCTCTCGCCCGAGCGGGTGCTCACCCCGGTGCTGCTCGACGAACTGGCCGGGGTGGCCGCCGAAGCCCCCTGGCTCGTACTGATCTTCGACACCTATGAGCGGACCGCGCCCTTCCTGGACGGCTGGCTGCACGACGTGATGACGACCGACCGGTACGGCGCCCTGTCGGCGAACATCGTGGTCGTCACCGCCGGACAGCGCCCCTTCGACACCGTCCGCTGGGGCGGCTTCGCCGACTTCGTGACCGACCTGCCGCTGGGGCCCTTCACGGAGGCCGAGGCGCGGGGGCTGCTCGCCGACAAGGGCGTGGTGGCCGAGCCGGTCGTCGAGGAGGTGCTGCGGCTCACGGGCGGACTGCCGGTACTGGTGTCCACACTGGTCGAGGCGCGGCCGGCCGACCCGGACGACGTGGGCGACCCGAGCGCGACCGCCGTCGAACGCTTCCTGAAGTGGGAGCAGGACCCGGTGCGCCGGGCCGCCGCACTCGCCTGCGCCCTGCCCCGGCGCCTGGACGCGGACGTCTTCCGGGCCGCCGTGGACTGCCCGGAGGAGGAGGCCGACGCCCTGTTCGGCTGGCTGCGCGGGCTCCCCTTCGTCAGCGACCGCGGGGACCGCGTCCAGTACCACGACGTCGTACGGGCGCCGATGCTGCGGTTGCAACGGCTGCGCTCCCCGCGGGGCTGGGCGCGGCGGCACGCGCGGCTCGCGGAGACCTTCGGGCGGTGGCGGGCGGAGACGGAAGCCGGACGGGACACCCGGGAGCTGTGGGCCGACGGCGGGTGGCGGGAGCTGCGGCTCGCGGAGTCCTACCACCTGCTGTGCGCCGGGGCCCGGACCGTGCTCCCGGCGGTGCTGCGGGACTTCGTCGACGCCTGCGGCAACGGTGACAGTTCCGCGCAGCGCTGGGCACGGGTCCTGGCGGAGGCGGGCGAGGACGCGGACACGGAGACCGTACGGACCTGGGGGCGGGACCTGGCGGCGGCGTTCGCCGAGGGCGGGGTGGTCGCCGCGCTCGGGGTGCTGCTGGACCGGGGCGGCCTCGACGAGCCGCGCCAGGCACTCGCCCGGGCGGTGCGCGGGAGCGCGCTGCGGCACGCGGGCGCCCACGAACAGGCGCTTGCGGAGTACGACCGGGCCATCGCCCTCGATCCGGGGCTGGCCCGCGCCTACCGCGGCCGGGCTCTCAGCCGCAACTGGCTGGGCGGCTACGAGGCGGGCATCGCCGACTTGGACCGGGCCGACGAGCTCGCGCCGGACAACGCCGAGACGATCTCCGTACGCGGTGAGTACCACCGCATCCTGGGGCACGACGACGAGGCGGTCAGGGATCTGGACCGGGCGATCGCGCTCGACCCCGCGTACCACTTCGCCTGGGCGTCCCGGGGAGCGGTCCGGCAGCGGCTCGGACAGTTGGACGCGGCCCTGGTGGATCTGAACCGCGCGCTGGAGCTCAAGCCGGACTACCCCTGGGCGCTGGGCCGCCGGGCCCGGGTGTGGCGGGGGCTGGGGCAGCCCGTACGGCAGTTGGCGGACCTCGACCTCGGGCTGCGCCTGCTGCCCGACTGGGGCTGGGGGTACTGCGAGCGCGGGGACGCCCTGCGCGCCGCCGGCCGTCCCGAGGAAGCCCTCGCCGACTACGACCGGGCCATCGGCATCGACGCCGCGTACGCGTCGGCGTACGCGAGCCGAGGCGTCTGCCAGGCCGACCTGGGCCGGCCCGAGGAGGCCCTCGCCGATCTGGACCGGGCGCTCGCGCTCCTGCCGGACTACCCCTGGGCCCTGCGCCAACGGGCCGAGGTCCATCTCCGCCGGGACGCCCACGACCGGGCACTGGCCGATGCCGACCGGGCGCTGGCCCTGCGGTCCGACGACCCCCCGGCCCTCGTGTGCCGGGGGCGGGCGCTGCTCGGGCTGGGACGGCTGGAGGAGGCGGCCGGTGACCTGGACCGAGCCCTCGAACTGACTCCCGACCCCGACCGGGACCGCCTGGCCCGCGCGCTCGCTCCGCTCCGGGAACGGATCGGAGCGGGGCGTACGGGCGCCGCCGCCGAGGGGAGCCCGGGGAGCCCGGAGAGCCCAGAGAGCCCAGAGAGCCCAGAGAACTCAGAGAGCCCCGCCGAACAATCCGAACGGCGTGCATAAGCGAGCACTTGGTTCACTCGGGTCACAGTTCGCATACTGTTCGGGGCCCTCAACGGACCGTTCCCGGTCGATTACAGTGCTGCGCGGGGACGTGCGGACGGTGCCTGGGGAGGTCTCGGTGGGTGCGACAGCCGGTGCGGTCTGGGGCCGTCCGGAGCAGCAGGACTTCCGCAGCCGGGTACGTGGGACGCTGCTGGGCGCGGCCGTCGGGGACGCCCTGGGCACACCGCTCGACGGACTCACCCTGCAGCAGATCCGGGAGGCGTACGGCGCGCAGGGCCTTGTCGACCTCACCTTCGGGCACGGCCGGCGGGGCGCCGTCACCCACCTCACCCAGCTGACGCTGTTCACTCTTGACGGGCTGATACGCGCCCAGGTACGACGCGACACCGGCGCCTGGCATCCGCCGACCGATCTGCACCGGGCGTACCGCCGCTGGAGGGCCACCCAGAGCGACTGGGGTCCGGACGAGCGCCGCAAGGACGACGGCTGGCTGGCCCGCGAGGAGTGGCTGTACGCCCGTCGCGACCCGGCCCGCTCCTGTCTGACCGGCTTCGGCGACGAGATCATGGGCACGCTGGACGCGCCCAAGAACCCCGGCGAGCCGGGGCCGGAGGCCGCCGCCCGCTCGGCGCCGTTCGGGCTGCTCGTCGGGTGGGAGCCGCAACTCGTGCTGCAGCTCGCCGTCGAGTGCGCCGCGCAGACGCACGGGCACCCCACGGCGTACCTCTCGGCGGGCGCGTACGCCGTCATCGTGCACGCGCTGGCCCGGGGCGAGAGCCTCGACGCGGCCGTGCAGCGGGCCCTGGCGATCCTCGCCCCGCGACCCGGGCAGCAGCCCGTCGCGGACGCGCTCCAGCATGCGCTGGGGGCCGTACGGCAGGGGATGCCGACGCCGGGGCGGGTGGAGGAGCTTGCCGGGGACGGTACGGCGGAGGGGTTGCTGGCGGTCGCCGTGTACTGCGCGCTGGTGGGGGAGGACGTGCGGCACGGGTTGTGCCTCGCGGTGAACCAGGGCGGGCCCTCCGGGGTGGCCGGGGCGCTCACCGGGGGGCTGTTGGGTGCCCTGCACGGGGAGACGGCCCTTCCGCCGGCCTGGCTGGCCGAACTGGAGGGCCGTCCCACGATGCTGGTCCTCGCGGACGACTTCGCGATGGAGATGACCCAGGGCCCCGCCCTGCACGGCCCCGGCGGCTCCTCCCCCGGCTGGCTGACCCGCTACCCCCGAGCCTGACGCCTTTTCCTTCGCCGTTTCCTTCGCCTTTTCCTTCGCCCCCGCCGCCCCTACCCGTCGTCCCATCCCCTCCCTGGGGGGCCGTCGCCATCGGCGCCACCGCCCTGGCCGGGCTGAACGGCAAGAAGACGACGGCAAGCCACTCATCACCCGCTACGTGGCCACGGACGTGTTGCGCCGTCTGGACTCTCCGAGATGTTCGAGGCGCTGGCCGCGATCTGTATCGAGGGCAGGAAAGGCCGCGGCGCCAAGGGCGTCGCCCAACGTCAGGATGGTCAGCGGCTGGCACCCTCCGGCCACAGGATCCGCACGGCCACACCGGATCGTTCGGCGTAGGAGACGACGTCGGCTGTGCCGCCGTACCCCCACGCGGGCTTCCCATCCCACACTGCGAAGAGTTGGTCCGCGAGGCCAACGACGATCTCACTGCCCGCCATGTGCGCGGCCGAGTCCGAGGCGGTCATGCCGGTCTCGTGAACCTCGGCGGCCCGGGCCATCAACTCGTCGTACAGCGGCCAGTGCGCCTCGGGCAGGCTCTCCCGGTACTCGGTTGCGGGAACAACGACTTCGAGGCGACCTCCGTGCGCGAGCACCAACTCAGCGAACCAGGCATCCGGCCCGTCCGCGATGCAGGACACCGCGATCAACTCCTTCGCGTCCTGCTCGCGGACGGCTTCTTCGAGCAGTCCCCGCACAGCCGCGCTCACTTCGTCGCTCAGCCCTCGGTGTCCGGTAATCCCGATACGCATGTGGTCCCCTCCTACAGGTAGACGTCGTGAAGGCGCTCGTCGAAGTCCCGCACCACCTTGGGCGGGGACGTCAGCGACACGGCGTGCCGCACCGTACGGGCCCGCTCGACGATCCGCCCGGACCGGTATTGCAGCCCGGTCTCCACCGCCCGTGACGCGAGGGCGAATGCGGCTTCGATCCGGCCCGCTGCCAGATGGCGGCTGCCACGTCCAAGACGACGAGGGCGCGCTGCTTCGCGCTGCCGGTTCCGAGGGCCTGAGTGTCGTCACCGAGTACCCAGTCGGCGATACCGAGCCGGGCCCCGCAGGTGACCCGCGCTGCCGCGACCTTGGCCGGGTCGAAGTGGAACACCCACGGCCACGGCGGCGAATCGGACGGGGACAGCTTCTCGGCTACGGCACGACTGCGGGTCAGGGCCCGATCGGCCCCTCGTTGGTCTCCGTTGGCGGCATGGGACAGGGCCTCCACCGATGACAGCCACGCGTCTGCTACCGCCGGACGACCAGGCCCCAAGTAGCGGCGAGCGTTCCTGGCGAGGTTCAGAGCTTGCGTCCCGTTGCCCGCGTGCGCCTCGAACTGGGCGAGGCTCCCGGCCTGGTAGGCGGCCAGCAGCGGGTCACCAGCCGACCGTGCAGCCCGGACCGCCGACCCGTACCAGGAGCGTGCCGACCCGTGGTCGCCCATGTCCCATGCCAGCCACCCGGCCAGGCTCGCCGCCTCGCTCCCGATCGCCGCCAGTCGGGACCGGGCCTCGTTCGATCCGGCGTCGCGGCTCACGGTCTGGATGAGACGGATATGGGTCTGCACAGATTCATGCAGATCCCGGGACGGGGTCGAGCTGTCGAGTCTGCGGAACGTCGATGTGGTGAGCCTGAGCGCCGCAGCTTGGCCCCCGGCTGATCCGGGGTCGGGCAGTGCGGCAAGGAGAGGGGTCGCCGCAGCCGCAGCTACGCCCCCCAGGAATCCGCGTCGCTCCACTTGTTCATGTCCATCTCGAAGTACGTGCTGCTGCCCGGCGAGACCGACCATGTGGGCTGGGATCGCCAGATGTACCGCGACCGCCGACAGGACATCCGTCCCGTAAGAGCCGGGTCCTTTCTTCTCCAGCCGCGACACCGCCGACTGAGACAGCCCGCACGCCTCGCCCAACTGCTTCTGCGTCATCCGGGCGTCTTTGCGAGCCAGCCCGATGACCCTGCCGTAGTCACCAGTTCGGGACGCGTCACGGACTGCCTGTGCCTGCCAGTTCAACGGCCTCTCCCCCACGCTACGCGCTTAGCCCGATACCGACATACGACGGTACCCACTTCGCGCATACCCGTATGCGGGTCCTGCATCAGCCCTGCTCCCCCTCCCGCCGCGGGGCGTTGACTAGCTGTCAGCCGCAACGGACTCCGCCGACCACGGCCCCGTTTCCACTCCGTTCAACCATCAGCAACACCCGCGCCCGCCACACCGACAGCCGCGGGCACGGCACAACCCTCCGAGGCGACGAGATGACGACAAAGAGCACTCCCAAGCCCAAGACCGCGCCGACTCATCCGGCGCTCCCCACCTGCGCCCCCGGCGACTCCCTGTCCGCCCGCACTCTGGAGATCGCCTCCCACGGATGGGACGCGTTCCTCGCCCGCTGCGGGACCCCGGAGGAGAGCGGACCGGAGCCGGACCCGGCCGGGGAGAGCGAGCGATGACCGTCGTGCGGGAGGCTTCCATCACCACCGACATGGCCCGCGACAGCGCGCTCGCCCTCACACTCGCCACGCACGGCACAGCGACCGGCCCGACCGCCGACGAACTCCGCAGGCGGCTCCGTGGATACATCGGTCTGCTGGCCGACCCAGCTCAGGAGTACGCGGACGCGCTGTCCGATGGCCGGGCACGGAACATCGCCCAGCACACCGTGCAGCACGCTCGTGCGGTCGCCGAGGACGAGGGCCAAGACCCGGCCGCGTCGCTGCGGCTGCTGGCCAAGTCCGTCGAGTTGCTGATGCGGTACACGGCCGACCAGCAGCGCAGGCGGCCCCGGTAAGCGGCCAGAACACCCGGGCGGCTTCGCCGGCCAACCCAGGGTGCTCCTCGCCTGAGGCGCGGGCACTCCACCGGCCCGTGGACCACCTGAACCGAGGGAGAGACGATGCATGAACTGATCGCCAGTCCGTTCCTGGGGCAGCACGTGCTCCTCCGCCCCGGGAGCCAAAGCGGACTACTGCTGCCCGAAGACCACTACGAGGAACTGCGCACCCGCGCCCCGGAAGCTTCCGCCCCTGCTTGGCTGGCCGACACCGCCCGCCGGCAGTGGGGCATGGACCTCACCGGCCGCCCGCTGTCCGAGTTCCTGCTGATGCGGCAACCGTCGAAGTGGGGGTACGGGCGGGCGTCCTGGGAGATCAACCTGGGCTGCAACTACACGTGCAAGCACTGCTACCTGGGTCTCAAGGTCAACTCAGGGATGCCGCTGGACGACAAGCTCCGCTGCCTCGACATCATGGCGGAGGCCGGCGTCCTGTGGCTCCAGATCACCGGGGGCGAGCCCACGGTGGACAAGGACTTCATGCCCTCCTACCGACACGCTTTCGAGCGGGGCATGATGATCACGGTCTCCACGAACGCCTCCCTTCTGTGGCGGGAGAACCTGCTGGCCATGTTTCGAGAGCGGCCGCCCTACCGGATCACGGTGTCCATGTACGGGGCCACCAAGCAGAGCTACGACGAGCTGACCCAGCGCACCGGGGCGTGGGACCTGTTCATCCAGGGCATGAACGCCGGCCGCCGGGCGAACCTGCCGCTGCGGATGAGCGTGATCGTCACCGAGGACAACGCCCACGAAGAGGCCCCGATGGTCGCCCTGTGTGAGCGGTGGGGCGTGGAGTACAACGTCTTCACGAACATGACGCCGACGATCTACGGCGGCGCCGAGTCCCTGACGGCGCAGTCGAAGGAACACCTGCGGATGCGGAAGCCCTTCACCGGCTGCAACGCGGGCCACACCTTTTTCCACACCGACCCGCACGGGCTCGTGTCCATCTGCAAGATCGGCCGCGACGACCAGATCGGCCTCCCCGCCGAGGGAATCGACGGCCTCGCCCGGCTCGGCGCTGTCGCCGACCGTCTCATGCTTCGCACCGGTGGCTGCTCCGGCTGCCGGCTCTCGGGCTCCTGCACCGTGTGCAGGCCGCTGGCCAAGCACTACCAGGAGGCGAAGGCACCACTCGCAAGTTACTGCCAACACGGAATGAAGAGGTGACCCCATGACGGCTGTAGCTGTCGAATTCTCCCCCAGGCGCCCGCTCCTGGACGACCTGTCCATCAGCGGGGAACTGCCCTACTACACGCGGCCGGTCACCGAGCCCGCGCCGCCGCTCACCGCCGTCACCCCCATCACGGACCTGGACCAGGTGATGGACTCCGTCAAGTGCTCCTGCAACGCGGGCGACGACAACCCCCACTGACCTGATCCGCACCTGATCCGGTCATGAACGCGCAGGCCCCGGTGTTCTCCCGCGGGGCCTGCGCCGCGTGTGTAGCGTGCGGGCATGCGCTTCCACTGGGACTGGATCGAACCCGTGATGCCCGTGCCCTACGTGCCGACCCTGGGACCCGTCCACCCCGGTAGCCCCCTGCCCGACCTCTTCGAGGCCGCCGCCGACGTGGCGGGCACCGGCCAGTTCCTCCCGTACGACAAAGACCGCCGCTGGTCGGACACCAAGACCGAGAGCATCATCACCCGCGACGTCCACCACGACCGGCGGAGCACGCTCATTCCCACCCTCTCCGAGCGCGGCCAAGGCGTGGTGAAGGTCCACGTGTACGGGGCAGAGCCGGACAGCCTGACCGCCGGGGCCGATCTGGCCCGCAAGCTTGCCGCCACCCACGGCACCGGGAAGGCGCGCATCGTGTGGTTCCTCGGCCCCGAGCAGCCGGAGCCGTACTCCTCCGGTGTGGGCACACGCGTCCACCTCAAGGACTTCACCGCCCCCGGACCGGACGCACGCCCGCGCACCGGCGTACGGCCGTACGACCAGCAGCCGGACACCGTCAAGGCCTCGTTCGCCGCCTTCGCCAAGAACATGAAGGCCGACGGTTTCGCCTTCCTGCACGAACAGATGCAGGCCGGGACTGTCGGGCCGGTCCTCACCGTCGCCCACGACGGCCACGTGGCCGGAGCCATCGGCCCCATGGAGACCATCACCGACCCCGCCGGGCGCACCCAGCTCCTCCCCCAGTACTTCGGCGTCCTCCCGGAACACCGGGGTCACGGCTACGGCCGCGCCCTGTGGCGCGCCGCCATGACATGGGGCCGAGATCACGGAGCCGCCTACCAACTCCTCCAGACCGAGGTCGGCGGCGCATCCGACCGACTGTGCCAGGCCGAAGGACTCGCCTCCCTCGGCTTCGTCTGCACCCGCACCGTGTGACCGCCACCCACACCCGAGGCATCTTGGTCGGCAGGCCCCGCCGACATGAAGAGGCCCCAGTACCTGGAATCCGCCTGGCGACAGATGGGCCGGGGACCGAACCGCGAGGCCGGCCCCCGCCCACCCGCAGTCGAAGAACAAACTCGGGTGGGCGGGGGTTCGGGGCGCAGCCCCGGGTCCAGGGGCCCGTTCACACCCCCGTAGGGCTGGTGGACGCGCCGTCCGCCGGCACGGGCACCGCGGCCGCCGTCGAACCGTCGTCATCCGTGTTGATCTTCTCGATGATCGCATCCCGCTCCGGCGTGTCCTCGGGCTTGAGGAAGCCGATCAGGATGTACAGGACGAGGGAGACGGCCATCGGGAGGGAGACCTGGTACTCCAGCTTCACATCCGTGCGCTGGGAGAAGTCCAGGTGGTAGTTGACGAAGAAGAACGCGAGCAGCCCGCAGGCCCAGCTGGTGAGCGCCGCCGTCGGGCCGGACTTACGGAACGGGCGGAGCAGGCCCAGGATGAACGGGATCGCGATCGGTCCCATGAGTCCCGCCACCCACTTGATGACGACCGTGATGATGTCCTTGAAGGTGGGGGAGTTGACCTGCGTGGCGACCGCCATGGAGAAGCCGAGGAAGGCGACCGTGGTGACGCGCCCCGCGATGAGCCCGGCCCGGGTGTCCCAGTCACGCGCGGCCTTGGAGAAGACCGGGACGACGTCCCGGGTGAAGACGGCGGCGATCGCGTTCGCGTCCGACGAGCACATGGCCATCGTGTGCGAGAAGAAACCGACGACGACCAGACCCAACAGCCCGTGCGGCAGCAGCTGTTCGGTCATCAGGCCGTACGCGTCCGAACCGTCCGGCTTCTTCGCCGTGACGAGGAGCGGCGACAGCCACATGGGGATGAAGAGGATCACCGGCCAGACGAACCACAGACCCGCGGACAGGAAGGCCGACTTCGTCGCCTGCTTCGCGCTGCCCGTCGCCATGTAGCGCTGGGCCTGGTTCCACATGCCGCCGTTGTACTCGAACAGCTTGATGAAGAGATACGCGATGAAGAACACCGTCAGATACGGGCCGGCGAAACCGTTCGCGTGGCCGTGCAGCTTCGGCGAGTCCAGCGCCTTGGACAGCCCGCCCTGGTCGGAGATCTTGTTCAGCACGATGATCAGCATCGAGAGCCCCGCCAGCAACTGGATCACGAACTGACCCAGTTCCGTCAGCGCGTCCGCCCACAGACCGCCGATCGTGCAGTACACCGCCGTGATGCCGCCGGTGATGATGATGCCCTGGGTGAGGCTGATCCCGGTGAAGACGCTCAGCAGGGTGGCGATCGCCGCCCACTTCGCGCCGACGTCCACGATCTTCAGCAGGATGCCGGACCAGGCGAGCGCCTGCTGCGTCTGGACGTTGTAGCGGTCCTTGAGATATTCGAGCGGTGAGGCCACGTGCAGCCGGGAGCGGAGCCGGTTGAGCCGGGGCGCGAACAGCTTCGCGCCGATCAGCACACCGATGGCGATGGGCAGCGCCCAGGTGACGTACGACGTGATGCCGTACGTGTACGCGATGCCGGCGTATCCGGTGAACATCACCGCGCTGTAGCCCGACATGTGGTGCGAGATGCCGGACAGCCACCACGGCATCTTGCCGCCCGCGGTGAAGAAGTCGCTGACGTCGTCCACGCGTTTGTGGGACCAGAAGCCGATCGCGGTCATGACGCCGAAGTACGCGACCAGGACGGCCCAGTCGAAGCCGTTCATGTGCCCCCTCCAGGGGTCCGCCTTGTGAACCTGCAGATACCGGACGGCACTTCGCCAGTACGTACATGGGCGGCGCCCCCGTTGCGGGAGCGGGGACTTTGGGGATTGAACCGCTGTTCGGAGGGACCGGTCAAGACCTTCTCCGGTCATGCATATGAACGCAGATCAGAAAGCAGAACGATTTTGCCTCCACTTTACCCGTAGGGCTGTTGTCGTGCCCGTGACGTGGACCACACCATGAGCGGGCACTTCGTCAGACCACACAGACACAGCAGTCACGGCAGCACCGACGAGTCGACAGGTGTACGGGATGCGGGTCCCGTACGGCTGGGAAGGGTGGGAAGGGACGGCCGACCGGATCCGTCATATCCGCTATCGCATGAGTTCGCCGGCGTTCACCAGCAGCGACTGGCCCGTGATCGCCCGCGCCCGGTCGGACGCCAGGAACACCGCGGCGTCCGCCACATCCCCGTCCGTGGCCAGCTCGGGCAGGGCCATCCGCTCGGTGAGCCGCTTCAGGACGTCCGCCTCCGGTACGCCCTCGGTGTACGCCGTGAACTGGACGTACGCCTCGACCGGCGGGCCCCACATCCAGCCGGGCAGCACGGTGTTCACCCGGATGCGATGGGGGCCCAGCTCCCGGGCCATCGAGTACATCGCGCTCGTCAGCGCGCCCTTGGACGCCGCGTACGCCGCCTGCCGCACCTGGGAAGGGGCCGCCACCGACGACTGTGTCCCGATGACGACGACCGAGCCGCCGCACACCTTCAGCGCGGGCAGACAGGCGCGGGTCATCCGCAGCGTGCCGAGCAGGTTCACGTCGATGACCAACTGCCAGGTGGCGAAATCCGCGTCCTCCAGGCCGCCGAAGTAGCTGTCCCAGGCCGCCACGTGCACGACGGCGTCGATCCTCCCGAACCGCTCCTTCGCGAGCGCCGCGAGCGCCTCGCACTGCCCCTCGTCCCTGATGTCGGTCGCCCGGTACGCCGTGTGCGCGCCGTCCGGGTCCAGCTCGGCCGCGGACTTGGCGAGATTCGCCTCCGTGCGCGCCCCCAGCACCGCGTTGCCCCCGTCCCGTACGACGGCCGCCGCGACCTGGTGGCCGAGTCCGGCCCCGACCCCCGAGACGACGACGGTCCTGCCCGCGAGCAATGACATCTACGGCCTCCCCTTTTTTTGTGGCTCGGTTCGCCTCGACGTGGCTCTGGCGCATCATCTGACGGAGCGTCAGAGTAAGAGCGTCCGGCGGAGGAAGGAAGTACCGCGCGGGTTCTACGGAGGAAGGGGATCGTCATGTCGGAGGAGACGCGCAGCGAGGTGTACGCGGAACTGGCCGCCCTCGGCCCGTACGGCGTCCACCCGGGCCACGCTCTGATCACCATGGTCGAGCCGCATCCGGGCCACGAGTACGCGTACAATCGTTGGTACGAAGACGATCACTACTACGCCGGCGCGCTGGCCATGCCCTGGATGTACGCGGGCCGCCGCTGGGTCGCCACCCGCGACCTCCAGCTCCTGCGGTACCCGGAGAAGTCGGCGGTCGCGCAGCCCGTCACCGCCGGCTGCTACCTCTCCACGTACTGGGTCACCGAGGGCCGTTACGACGACCACATGAGGTGGACCGTCGGTATCAACAAGCGGCTGAATCGCGACGGCCGGGTGTATCAGGACCGGACACATGTCTTCACGGCCTTTCAGGACCACGTGGCGACGGTGTACCGGGACGGGGCCGCGGGTCCGCGTGACTTCCATGCCCTGGACCACCCGTACGCGGGCCTCGTCCTCCAGGTCGTCGACGCCGAATCCGCCGCCGGGCGCGCCGAGTTGCTGGAGTGGCTGCGCTCCCGGCACCTTCCCCGGCGGCTCGCGGGCTCCCCGGCCGCGATGGTGACCGTCTTCCGCCCCACCCCGCTCCCCGGCGACCGCATGACGTACGTGAAGCAGGTCGAGGGGGTCGACACCCGGCTGACCCTCCTGTGGTTCCTTCAGAGGGATCCGCGGGAGTGCTGGGAGGACCACTTCGAAGGTCTTGAGGAGGCGGTCACGGAAGGGGGGCTGGGGAGGACGGAACTCGTGGCGCCCTTCATCCCCACCGTGCCGGGAACGGACAGGTACGTGGATCGCCTGAGGTAGCGGAGGGGCGCCCCGTAGCGAGTTCCGAAGGAAAGGGCCGAGCCCCCTCGGCTAGGACGGCGGGCCAGTCGAGAGGGCTCTTTCGGTGGTGCGTATGCAGTTGGTTGGTGCAGTTGTTGATGCAGTTGTCGAGGCCGATGCATCAGGCGAGGTCGAAAGCTCCCCGACCGACCTCTGCCACGAAGGCGTTCCACGAGCCTGCGGGGAACGCCAGGGTGGGGCCCTCGGGGACCTTGGAGTCCCGTACGGCCAGCGCCGCGAGAACCGGGGACTTGACCTCGATGCATGCGCCGTTGCCGGCTGAATACGAGGACTTCGTCCACGTTTCCGTAGCACCCTGGAGAATTGCCATTTTTGCTCCGGTAGCCAGTGTCGAGTTTCTGTCACCGCACTGCCGGTCCCTGCCGGAACCGGCGGTGCGGATTGCGCCAACGTTGTTGCGTGATGGCGTGATCGACGCTACTCGCCAACATCGGCGGGCGAAGCGGCTATTCACTCGACCGGATGAAATATTCTACTGGAGTCTTCCGCTATGGGGTGCTAAAGGTGTAGTGTGCGCGCCTCGCTGGCAGATAGTTCGGAGAATCGTTCCCCCGGATGTTGGTCCGCCCGACTTCAGCGCGCGAACTCCTTCGCGATGTCCATGATGAACTGGCGCGATTGGTCGACGTTCAGAGCCTGGGCCCGAAGGTGTTCGTACATGACGCTGTACTTCTGCACGTCGGCGGCCTTCTCCAGATAGAGGTCACTGGTGACTCCCTCGATGTAGACGACGCTCGAATCGGCCGCGTCGGGGAACTCCAGGATCGCGTACTGACCATTGAGGCCGGGATGAGCCCCCACCTCGTATGGCAGCACCTGCACGGTGATGTGGGGGAGTTGGGACATCTCGGCGAGGTGATCCAACTGCTCCCGCATCACCTGCCGGTTCCCGACGATCCGATGCAGGGCGGCCTCGTCCAGCACCGCCCAGAGGCGGAGAGGGGAATCCTCGGTGGAGACACGTTCCTGCCGCCGCAGGCGTACCTGGACGCGTTTTTCGATGTCGGTCGTCGAAGTTTCCGGCAGCGCACCCTGGATGAGCGCCTCAGCGTAGGGGCGGGTCTGCAACAGGCCGGGCACAATCTGCGGTTCGTAGGCACGCAGAGATGCCGCGTCGGTTTCCAGCCCGATGTAGACGCTGTACGGAATGTCGCCGAAGGAGTGCCACCAGCCCTGCTGGCGCGAGTCCTTGGCCATTTGCATCAGGGAGTCGACGATCCGGTGGTCCTCGACCTCGTAGACCCCGCAGAGATCGCGGACGTCACGCTGGCTGATGCTGCGCCGTCCGTTCTCCAGGCGGCTGATCTTCGACTGCGAGACCAGCAGTCGCTCGGCGACCTCTTCGGCCGTCATGCCCTTGAGCTCTCGGAGCCGGCGCAGCTCCTGGCCCAGCCGGCGTCGCCGGACGGTGGGATTGACATTGGACGCCACGGGACGTGCACCTCCGGCTGCGGGCCTCTACTTTGCGTATCTGCTGTTGAGCAGACTGCCACCAAGGTGCGTTCTACCGCTGGGAAACAGCGGATATGCGCTGGGTACAGGCCAGTTCGGAGATCTGGCACGTTTCTGGCGCAGATCGTGTACGCGTACGGCGTGCCCGTGTTGTACCGCGCGCATATGCGCGGTGCCCGCAGATGCGGCCGCGCGGGGCGGTGGGGCCGTGTCGTCGTCCGGACGTACGGTCCCACCACCCCGCGCGAACCAGCGGCTCCCGAACCGGATCTTGGGGACTGCGGTGCGGCGCTGAGGTCGTGCCGGCGATGCGTGGTGGTGCTCTTCGTTGTGCGTGGTGATGCGTTGATGCGTACGGTGCCTGCCGGCGCCGTGGGACTGCGGCTCAGTGGACCACGGCGCGCGCCATGGAACCGTGGCGCGGCTGCATCGGAACACCGCGGGCGGGTTCCGGTGCGGACCTGACTCCGGCGGTGGCCGGACGGCCTGCCGGTGCCGGGCTGCGGCGTGGCTGTGCACCCACGCCGTTCTGAACGTCCATGACCGCGTGGGCCACGAGGCCGCCCATCGGGTCATGTCTGATCAGGTCCCGCAGCCGGGAGCGGGACGAGCGTCCCTCGTTGCCCGGATACAGGTGCTTGCCGAGACCGACCGCATGGGCCAGCGCGGCGAGCGCCGCGGTCCGCGGGTCCGGCGGTACGCCGGTGCGGATCGCGCTGTCCAGCCGGGACTTGATCTCCCGGCTGATCTCCGTGTCCGTCGCTTGGTAGCGAGTTGTCGGAAGCACCCCGCACATCTGGCCGGCCACGGCATGCACCATGCCGCACCTCTCCAGATGCGAGAGGTAGGTCTGGCGAAGTCCCAGTCGGGGTCCGCCAATCCAGTTGACCGCGCGTACGGGTGCTCCGCGTCGGCGAAGCAGTTCCAACGCACAGTCCAGTGTTGGATCTCCAGTCGGCCGTGGCTGCACCACGGCGATACGATCCCCGTCTGGGGCTATCCGTCCGGCCAGCGCCAGCTCTACTAGCTGTGCTCCGGCCAGACCGAGGTCGAGCGACTGCGGCTGTGCGGTGGTACCCGTGGTCGGGTCCAGCGCCAGCAGCAGAAGCTCTTCCGGAAGAGTTCTGCGGCTCCTGCCCATCCATGCCTCCCCGCGTGGATGAATGACAGGGTGACCCCTCTCACATTGGTCTGTCGAGAGTGCCTGACCGCTTCGTAGTGGAACCGGCAGGTATGTCGTTCTCGTCTACCGCAGGGGTTAAGCCCGCACACAGGACACTGGTACACGGTTCGGACAGCGATGTTCGGGCGGCGGGGCAAGGGTTTCACGGTTCGTTGGGCGCCCGGTGGGGGCGCACGGAGGAGGCATCGGTGGCGGGCGAGTCCCCCGACAGGTCGAAGCAGCACGAGTCGTCGGCGTTGTCGGCAGAAGCGACGCCGACGGCCCCGGCCGCGGTTCCGGGCCCGAGCCGGCCCGTCGCGGCGGCGTCGGCCGATCCCCGTCTGGCGGTGGCCCGTGAACGGGCCGCCACGGTACGGGTGGATCAGGCCACGGCGGTGTTCTCGACGCGGGCGGTGACGGAAGGTTCCGCCGGGGTGGCGGAGAAGGTCACCACCGGTACCGGGACGAACAGTTCTGAAACCAACGGTTCCGGGACGAATGATTCGAAAGAGGCCGAGGGGTCGGGGAGCAGCGACTCGGGCGAGGACGCGCGGCTGCGGGAGGTTGTCGCCGCGTGGGTGGCCGGGCCGGACGACGAGGAGCCCCGGGAGGGGGCCCAGGACGGACCCCAGGGGGAGTCCGGGGTTCCGGAGGGCTCCGAGGGCGCCGAGGGCGCGGGTACGGCGGCTGAGGCCGAGGCTGAGGGCGTCGAGGGCAAGGCTGCTGACGAGACGTCGGCTGCGGAGTCCGATGTCGATGCCGACGCTCACGACGATGCCGGATCCGAGGCGGCGTCCGGTGCCGATGACGAGGCCGAGGCTGAGGCCGAGAGCGCGGTGACGGACGACCCCGACGCCGACGCCGACTCCGACGCCGAGTCCAAGACGGATGCCGAGCGGAAGACGGCCGAGGTCGAGGCTGAGACCGACGTCGAGGCCGAGAGCGACACCGAGGGCGACTCCCGCGAAGCCTCGGACGAGGATGCGGAGTCCAGCCCGGAGTCCACCCCGGAGTCCAGCCCGAAGTCCGATGCCGAGCTCGGCCCGAAGGAGTCCCCGAAGGAGTCCCCGAAGGACTCTTCGCCCGCCGATGCCGCGGCGGCGGACGCGGCGAAGTCCAAGGACTCATCGGACACTTCGGACTCCACGGACTCCACGGACTCCGGCGACGCCGATGCCGATACCGATGCCAAGCCCGTCGTCGACCAGCCCACCGCCGTCTTCAAGGCGCCGCGGCGCCCGGCGGTGGACCAGCCCACCACGATGCTCAAGCTGGGCGGCGCCAAGTCGGCCGCCGACAAGCCCAAGGCGGACCAGCCCAAGGCGGACCAGCCCAAGGCGGACCAGCCCAAGGCGGACAAGGGTGAGGCCGACAAGCCCAAGTCCGAGTCCCCGGCTGAACGCACCAGCAAATTCGTCGCCCTCAAGCCTCTCGACGAACGCGTGCCGAAGGCCGGACCGCAGGCCGGGTCGAAGACCACCGCACCCCCGGGGAAGTTCCTCGGCGCGACCCCGGCCGACGCCACCGCCGCCCTCCCGCAGGTCGGCCCCGAGCGCACCACCCAGCAGCCCCTGCCGCCGAAGCCGCCGCTGGATCTGCTGGCCGAGCTGACGAACACGCCGCCGCCCCCGCAGACCCCGGTGCGGACGCTCGCGCGCCGGGTGAAGATCTGGACACCGCTGGTCCTGCTGCTCGTGATCGTCTTCGCGGTCGCACAGTCGCTGCGGCCGTTGCCCAGCCCCGAGTTGGACCTCACCGCCGAATCCAGCTACACCTTCGGCGGCGGCGACGCCTCCATCCCGTGGCCGTCCTCGGGGCAGGGCGCGCTCGATGTCCAGGGCATCGGTTCGTTCGGCACGTCCGGCGAGCAGAAGGCGGCGCCGATCGCGAGTGTCGCCAAGGTGATGACGGCGTATCTGATCCTGCGCGACCACCCGATCAAGTCCGACGACGGCGCGAAGATCAAGGTGGACCAGAAGGCGGAGGACCAGTCGGACGCGGGCGACGAGTCGACGGTCAACGTGCACGCGGGTGACACCATCACGCAGAAGGAGGCCCTGGAGGGCGTTCTGATCGCGTCCGCGAACAACGTGGCCCGGTTGCTGGCCCGGTGGGACGCCGGTTCCGAGACGGCCTTCGTCGCCAAGATGAACGCCGCCGCCAAGGAACTCGGGATGACGAACACGACGTACACCGACCCGTCCGGCCTGCAGAAGACGACGGTCAGCACGGCCGCGGACCAGGTGAAGCTGGCCAAGGCCGCGATGAAGGACGAGGCATTCCGCGAGGTCGCCCGGATGATGGAGTACACCGACTACAAGGGCACCAAGCACAGCAACTGGAACCACCTGGTCGGCTCCAACAACGTCATCGGCATCAAGACCGGCACCACCACCGCGGCCGGCGGCAACCTCGTCTTCGCGGCGACCAAGGAGATCGGCGGCGAGGTGCGGACCATCGTCGGCGCGGTGGTCAGCCAGGGTCCCGGCGGCGATGACAACACCATCCTCGGCGGCGCGCTGGCCGCGGGCGACAAGTTGATCCGTGCCGCGCAGGCCGCGCTGAAGTCCGCGACGATCCTGAAGAAGGGCGATGTCGTCGGGTATGTCGACGACGGGCTCGGCGGCCGTACGCCGGTGGTGATCACCAAGGACGTCACGGCGGTCGGCTGGGCCGGGCTCAAGGTGAAGCTGTCCTTCGTCTCCTCGGAGTTGCCGCACTCCGCGAAGGCGGGCACCAAGGTGGGCACGCTCACCGTGGGTGACGGTGGCAGCAGCGGTGCCGTGCGGGTTCCCGTCGAGCTCCAGAAGGACCTCGCCGAGCCGGGCTTCGGCGCCAAGCTGACCCGTGTGAGCTGAGCGGACGTGCGTAAGAAGGGCGTGAGGGCTACGTAAGGGCGTACGGGCGTACGAGTGGGGGGCGCTTCCGGCGGGCGGCGTAGCCCCCGTACGCCGGTAGTTGCTTCGAACACCACGCGAACGCGCCGTGAGCGCATCGTGAGCGCAAGGCGAACGCATCGCACCCCGCCGGGGGCGCCCCACCCGGGCGCTCCCTGGCGGGGTGCGTGCTAGCGTCGCGAGATCGGGGCAGGTCGCGGGCCGCGGGTCCTGGGCCGAGCACGGGAAAACGGGATACGGGAGCCTTGCAGTGGCGACAGCGGAGCCGACACACGCCGACGACGCCGATCCGGGCCCTGGACCGGGTGACGGAACGGATCGCGGACCGGAGCGCGGACCGGGCTCACGAATACGACTGCCCGCACGTGCCACCGCCGGATCGGCGGGCGGCTCCGGAGCGCTCGGTGTCCGACTGCGGAGTTTCGTCCTCCGGCACCGCGTCGCTGTCGTCACCGCCCTGGCCGGTCTGCTGCACCTCGCCTGGTTCTTCACTTTCGCGAACAGCGGCGGTGACCTCGCCGCGCAGGACGCGTGGGCGGAGTTCGTCGGGCGCCACCCGGACTCGGCGTACAACCTCGCCTGGTACGGCGGTATGCACCCGGTCTCGTACAGCGTGGTGTCGCCGTATCTGATGTCGGTCCTCGGCGTCCGTACGACGATGATGATCGCCGGGACGATCTCGGCCGGTCTGCTGACGATGATCCTGATCCGCAGCCGGGTGGTGCGCGAGCCGCTGTGGCCGGCTCTCGCGGGGGTCTTCGCGCTGCTGTGCAACGCGGCGTCGGGGCGGGTGACGTACGGCCTGGGCATGGTCTTCGGGCTCGCCGCGGCCGCCGTGGTCTTCTGCTGGCCGTACCGCTGGCGCTACAAGCGCTGGGCGAAGGCCCTGTGCGCGGCGCCGCTCGCCGCGCTCGCCACCGCCGCGTCGCCGGTGGCCGGACTGTTCGTCGGCCTGGTCGCGGTGGCCCTCTTCTTCCAGAAGCGCCGCCCCGGCGCCTACGCGCTCGGTATCGCGCCGGCGATCGTGGTGGCGGTCTCGGCCTGGCTGTTCCCCTTCTCCGGCACGCAGCCGATGTCCATCGGCTCGTCCTCGCTGCCCTTCATCTACGCCGTGCTGATCTTCGCGCTCGTCCCCAGGACGTGGAAGACGGTACGGATCACGGCGGCGGTGTACGGCCTCTCGGTGCTCCTCGTCTGGCTGATCAGCTCGCAGATCGGCTCCAACATCACCCGCCTGGCGATGCTCCTCGCGGGGGTGGTGCTGGTGGCCGCCCTGCCCTTCACCGTGCCGAAGTCGCGCAAGTGGTATCTGACCGTCGTCGCCATCGCCGGGTTCATCGGCTGGATCGGCTTCAAGTCGGTCGACGACGTGGTGGAAACGACCCCGGTGGCGTCCTGGACCCGGGAGCTCGCCCCGCTGGTGAACCAGCTCCAGGTGGTCGGTGCCGAGAAGGGCCGGGTGGAGGTCGTCCCCGCCCGCTCCCACCGCGAGGCCTCCGCCCTCGCCCCGTACGTGAACCTCGCCCGGGGCTGGAACCGTCAGGCCGACATGGAGCGCAATCCGCTCTTCTACGACGACACCCTCAACTCCGCGAACTACCACGAGTGGCTGCAGCGCTGGGCCGTCCACTACGTGGTGCTGCCGAAGGGGGAACCGGACGGGGACGGCGGCGAGCGTGAGCGTCAGCTCGTCCAGCGCGGGATGCCCTATCTCCGGCAGATCTGGGGCGATGCGAACTGGCAGCTCTTCGCGGTGACGGATCCGACGCAGCTGGCCGATCCGCCGGCCGTCGTCGACCGGGCGGAGCAGGGGGAGCTGACCATCGAGGTGAAGAAGGCCGGGCGGGTCCTCATCCGTATCCCCTACTCTCCCTGGCTCGGTCTCGTCGACGCCAAGGGCAAGAGTGTGAAGCCGCCCCAGGAGACGGAGAAGTCCAAGCACCGGGCGGACGGTACTCCCAAGACGTACGACAACCTCAACGGCTGCCTCATGGAGACCGAGGAGAACGCCTCCGGCGACAAGTGGACGGAACTCCTGGCCCCGTCCCCGGGCACCTACCGCCTGGCGGCCCCCTACCAGCTTCCCCGGGGGACCCCCTGCCCCGAGGAACTGCGCTGAGGACAACGAGGAGCGAACGCGTCCTGGCGACGGTGGGTGTTCAGGTCACCGGGAACGCCAGGACCGTCGTACGCGAGCCCCCGTCCGGCGAGGCGTCGCGCCGGTTCGACCCGGACCCGCTTCTCGGCCCACACCCGCGCCGCCTCCCCGTCCGCGACCGGCACGCACGACTCGACGGGGCCGTCGCTTTCCATGCTGACCTCGGCGTAGTAGACAAGCCAACCCGGTCGGCCACGTCGGCTCCGCGGCATGTGTGCCGGAAACCGTGAGCACTAGATCGGTCTAGTGCTCACGGCTTCCGGGGAGAGTGGTCCCCGCGGCGGATTTGCCCACAGCATCCGCACTGCCGTGCCCCGTCCTCCAGGCGGCTCAGCGAGGCGGGGATCCAGACGAGCGGCATGTCGAGCTGGCGCAGCAGCGCGACCATGCGGGCGCGTTCGACCTGGTCGGCGCGGTAGTAGCGGTAGCCGCTGACCTCGTCGACGTACGCCGGAGCCAGCAGCCCGAGCCGGTCGTACAGCCGGAGTGCCTTCGGCGAGAGCCGCGCGCGGGCGGCGAAGGCGCCGATCGTGAGCAGTTCCTGATGCACGAGCCCATCCTCCGTCACCGGGCGGAAGTCGCCCGGTGCGGAGGACGGTGGTCCCTGCCCCAGGGGCAAGGTCAACCCATGAGGACGGGAGGGGGCTACGCGAGCGCCTTCTCCACCGCCGCGACGACCTCCGTCGACTCCGGCTCGGTCTGCGGCGAGAAGCGCGCCACCACGTCGCCGGCCGGACCGATCAGGAACTTCTCGAAGTTCCAGCGGATGTCACCGGTGTGACCCTCGGCATCGGCGGTGTCCACCAGGCGGCGGTACAGCGCGTGCCGCGCGTCCCCGTTCACCTCGACCTTCTCGGTCATCGGGAAGGTCACGCCGTACGTCGCGGAGCAGAACTCGGCGATCTCCTCGGAGGTGCCGGGCTCCTGCCCCATGAACTGGTTGCAGGGCACGCCGAGCACGGTGAAGCCCTGGGCGGCGTACCGCTCGTGCAGCCGCTCAAGGCCCGCGTACTGGGGGGTGAGCCCGCACTTGGAGGCCACGTTCACGACGAGCACGGTCTTGCCGCGGTACTGCCCGAGATCCGCGGAACCGCCCTGCAGGGAATCGATCGGGACGTCGAGTACGGAGGTGTCGCTGTTGTCGGTAGTCATAAACGGATGCTATCCCCGGTTTGTGCGGGTGACGGCCGGGTCAGTTCTGGTAGGCCTTGTCCCGGCCCGGGCCGCCGGAGAGGAAGTCGTTGCCGGCGCCTCCGTGCAGGACGTCGTTCCCGCTGTTGCCGTACAGCTTGTCGTTGCCCGTCCCGCCGTACACGGTGTCGTTGCCGCGGCCGCCCTGGAGGAGGTCGCTGCCCGCGTTGCCGTACAGCTTGTCGTTGCCGTCGTCGCCGTACAGGTTGTTGCTGTAGTCGGCGTAGTCGCCTCCGCCCGCGATCACGCCGCCGTACTGGGCGCCGCCGTACAGGGTGTCGTTGCCCGCGCCGCCGTGGCAGGTGTAGCCGCAGTTGGTGAGGGTGTCGTTGCCCGCCCCGCCGAACGCGCCCTCGCTGTAGGCCCCGCCGCCTCCGGAGAGACGGTCGTTGCCGCCCTGGCCGTAGAGGACGTCGACGCCGTGGCCGGTCAGGGTGTCGTTGCCCGCCCCGCCGTAGATCCTCGTGTACCCGCCGCTGCTGTCGTCGGTCTTCGCGGTGTCGTTGCCGTCACCGAGGTCGACGATCAGGGAGTCGAGGTCGGACGCCGAGGTGTTGGGCTCGGTCACCGTGCAGACCGCCTTGGTGACGTCGCCGCCGGCCGGACGGACACAGCCCGCGCCGAGGGAGATCCTGACGCTGTCGTCGAAGGTGTAGATGTAGTCGGCCAGCTGGGAGCCCGGGTCGGTCGCGCCGAGCGCCCAGGAGATGGACAGGTGGTTCGTCTGCCCGGCGGCGGCCGTGTAGAAGAGCTTCTGGCCGACGACGACCGCGGTCGCGCCCTTGGCGGGCGCGGCGAACGCGGTCGGGGCGGCGACCGCCGCGGACACGGCGACGGTGGCCGCGGCGAGCGCCAGCGCCTTCGGCAGGGCGGTACGGAGACTGAACATGGTTCCCCTTGGTGGTTCCGCTTGGTGGTTCCGCGCGCTCGGTGGAAGGCGCCTCTTCGGAAGACGCGTGCCGGTGCGCGCTGTGGTCACCTCGTTCGACGGAGATGTTCGAAGGGTGGTTGTGGCACCGATCGCACAACCTTTTGGGGTTCAGGCGGCGTTCACCCCGGATTGTTCTTCACGTTGCGCGGATACCTCCGGGTGTTGGCGACGGCCCGAGAGCGCCAGCGTCACCGCGATCGACGCGCACGCCATCGCGGCCATCGCCGTTGCCGGGGAGGTGAGTTGGGCGAGTGCTCCGGCCAGGGTGGCGCTCACGCCCTGCGTGGTGAGCATGCCCGCCGAGTGCAACCCCAGCGCGTGGCCGCTCAGTTCGTCGGGGGTCAGGGCCATCAGACGTTCTTGTTGGATCAGACTCGCGCCGAAGCCGACGGAGGCGAGCGCCACGACGGCCGCGGCCACGCCCGCCCCCGGCCGCAGCGCGAACAACAGGTAGGGCGTCGCGAGGAGCAGCAGGAGAGGGGTCCCCAGGTGACGGCGGACCCGCGGTGGGACGAGGCGGCCCGTCGTCACGTCCCCCACGAGCATCCCGAACGCCGCACAGGCGAAGAGCAGGCCCGCCCGGTCCGGGGCGTACGACACGTACAGGGACTCGCCGCCGACGATCAGGCCGTTCGGGATCCACAGGAGCAGAAAGGTCGTCCGGCGCTCGGGCGAGGACCAGAGCAGCCGGTTCGTGCGCCAGGTCCGCCCGACCGAGGGGCGGCCGGTGGCCCGCGGCGGCCGGCGGGACATGCCGAAGCGGGTGACCAGGGCCGCCGCCAGGTACAGGGCCGCCGCGGTCGCCAGCGTGAGCCCCGGGGAGAGCACCGTCACCAGTACGCCGCCGGCCGCGTAGCCCGCGATCTGGGTGACACCGCTCGCCATGTTGAAGACCGAACGGCCCAGCAGATAGCCGTCCTTGGAGAGGATCTCGTTCAGCAGGCCCCAGCGGACCCCGCCGCCGAGCGACGAGACCAGGCCGAGGAGGGCGATCAGGGCGAAGACCGCCCAGACCGGCAGGCCGGGCACCGCCATCACCGCCGTACCGCCCGCGAAGGACAGCGCGATGCCCGTCATCGTCGCGCGCGGCGCCAGCCGGTCCGCCGCCGACAGCAGGGTGGTCGCGCCGACCACCTGCGCCAGCTGCGGGCCGAACATGCTCACCGCCGACAGCAGGGGCGAGTCCGTCGCCCTGTACACCAGCGTGCCGATGGCCAGGCCGCCGATCGTCGAGGCCACGGAGAGGAGCGCGGAGGAGAGGAAGAGAGGGATGAACTCACGGGTGCGGAAGAGCTCCGCGTAACTGCGCATGCGGGGAGTGTCGGGGGCTGTACGGGGTGCTCGTCACTGTTTCGTGGAGGCGCGAAACGAAGGGGCGGGTGGGTGGCCGGGCGGACGGGGCGGTCACCCCTCTTACCGGGAGCGGCTCGGTCCCGCCTGCGACTGTGCCTCGACGAGTACCTCGCCCGCCGGTGTCCGGTCGTACAGCACCGTTCGTCCGGCCCGTCGTCTGCGTATCAGCCCGGCGTTCAGCAGCACCTTCAGATGCCGGCCGACCGAGCCCAGCCCCTGCCCGGTCACGGCGACCAGCTGGGTCGTGCTCATGGGGGAGTCCAGCAGGACGAGGACGCCCGCGCGGGCGGGGCCGAGCAGCGCGCCCAGGCTCTCCGGCACCGCTTCGGGACCGGTGTGGGCGAGCGCGCCCGAGCACGGGTAGACGACCGCGTACCGGTGCGGCTCCTCCCACGACACCCATCCGACGCGCTGCGGGGTGACGGGCACGAGCACCAGCTCGGCGCCGGAGAGCTCGCGCGGCGGGTACTCGTGGAGGTTGACCTGCAGCCGGTTGTCGCCCAGCCAGCGCATGCCCGGCCTCAGCGCGCCCAGCGCGGCCGCCCAGCCGGCCTGGCTCAACTGCGCGCCACGGGACACCACATCGGCCTCCAGGACGCGTCGGCGCCGGGCCCAGTAAGGGCGTACGGCCTCGGTCCACACGTCGGTGAGCAGGTCGGCGGCGCGCCCTGGAAGGTCGTCGCGGTGCAGGACGGCGGGGAGCGGCCCGCCCAGGGCGACGGTGAGATGGGCGCGGGCGGCCGAGGGCGACACCTCCCGCACCCGGACGACCTCCTCCTCGAAGTCGGCCTCGCCGCGCGGCGTCGGCGTCAGGAAGTCGGCGATCCACTCCCGGCCGAGCCCGGCCCGGATGAGCAGCTCGGTGACCGGATCGTCCGCCAACCGCGCCCGGTACGCGGGCAGATGGGCGTCGAGCCAGGCCCGCTCGCCGGGGTGCGCGGCCGTCCCTGCCTGCAGCGTCCTGAGACCGGCGAAGGTCTCGGCGAGCGGCGAGAGCACGAAGCGGCTGCGGGCGAGAGTGTCGGCGTTGACCTGCCACCAGCCCATGTCCGCCTCCTGCCGGCCGGGCCCGTGCCGGCCTCGGCGCACTCTTCGGTTCCACTGTCCGGTTTCGCTGGTCGGTTTCGCTGTTCGGCGAAACAATAACGACGGTCTCGTACGCAGCCGATACCGCACGGGGGGCGCAGACTTGGCGCACGCGTGACCGCGCAGACCTTCGGTCGCGCGCGCGGGGCGAGTATCTTGGCAAGACAGGGGGATGGGAGCGGCGCGCGCGGGCCCGACGGCCCGACTCGTGGCTCCTGGAACGGGGATGAACGGGGATGGCGGTGTCGGCGGAGGCCTCGAACGCGGTGAAGCCGACACTCGCGCTGACTGGCGATGAAGTGAAGAGCTGAAGCTTGCACGGAAGTCGGGAAACTCTCTTCCGGAAACTTCGCTTGCCTTCAAGTGCCGATCACGGGAAGATTGTTTACCGCGAAACGCGTTCGGTTCACACCTCCCCCCACGTCAAATAAGACAACAGCTCAATCCCGCCGATCGGGTACTGTCATGGCGCGCCGGTCTGAATGCTGGATGTTGTTCTTGGGGAGGGGACATCCGTGGGCGAGCAGCTCAGATTTGAGTTTCTTGGTCCACTGACGGTCACGGCGAACGGGCGCAGTCTGGCCGTCGGGGGAGCACGGCAGCGTACGGTGCTCGCCCTGCTGTTACTCAACTCCGGCCGGATCGTGCCGGTCGACTCCCTGATCGAGGCTGTCTGGAACAGCCGCCCTCCGGCCACCGCGCGCACCCAGATAGCCATCGTGATCGCCGCGCTGCGCAAGACCTTCAAGAAGGAGGGCGCGACGGAGGAGATCATCGTCACCGCCCACCCCGGCTATGTCTTCCGGGCCGAGGGGCACTCGGTGGACGGGCTGGAGTTCGCGGGGCTGGTCAAGAGCGCCGAGACGGCCGTGCAGCGGGGGCGGCAGGCGGAGGCGGCGGACTGCTACGCGCGGGCGCTGGCGCTGTGGCGCGGGCCCGCCTTCGCGGGGATCGACAGCCCGGTGGTGGAGGACGAGGCGGCACGTCTGGAGGGGCACCGGCTCAACGCGTACGACGACGCCACCGCCGTACGGCTGGAACTCGGTGACCACCAGGACCTGGTGCCGGAACTGGCCGCCGCGGTGCGGGAGCATCCGCTGCGGGAGCGGACCCGGCACCATCTGATGCTCGCGCAGTACCGGTCCGGGCGGCGGGCCGAGGCGATGGCGACCTTCCGGGAGGCGCGCAGCCAGTTCATCGACGAGCTGGGGATGGAGCCGGGCCCGGATCTGCAGCGGCTGCACGACGCGATCCTGCGCGACGACCCGTCACTGGCACCCGCTCCCGCTGTCCCGGCCGCCGAGGCGCTACGCGCAGAGAACCTCATCGTGCCCTCCGAACTCCCCCCGGACGTCTCCGGATTCTCCGGGCGGGAGGTCGAACTCTCCCTGCTGGACACGCTGGTCACCGGCCGGGACCGGCAGCACGCGCCCGCCATCGGGCTGATCACCGGGATCGCCGGGGGCGGCAAGACCGGTCTCGCGGTGCGCTGGGCGCACCGGGCCGCCGCCCGCTTCCCCGACGGGCGGCTGTTCGCGGATCTGCGCGGGTACGACGAGAAGCACGAGCCGACCCAGGCCGGCGATGTGATCAGCCGGTTCCTGCGCTCGCTGGGCGTGCCGAGCGACCAGATACCGGCCCAGCCGGAGGACCTGGTCGCGCTGTACCGCAGTGTGCTGGCCGAGCGGCAGGTCCTGTTCGTCCTGGACAACGTCCGCTCTTACGCACAGATCCAGCCCCTGCTGCCGAGCAGCGGGGGCTGCGCGGTGCTGGTCACCAGCCGGGAGCAGCTGGAGGAGCTGGTCACCTGGCCGCAGGAGGCCCGGGTGCACCTGGGGGTGCTGCCGGAGCCGGAGGCCGTGGAGCTGCTCGGCAGGATCGTGGGCGAGCAGCGGATCGCCTCCGCGCGGGCGGACGCCGGGCGGCTGACCGAGCTGTGCGACCGGCTGCCGCTGGCGCTGCGGATCGCGGCGGCCCGGCTCGCCTCGAAGCCGCACTGGACCGTACGGCACCTGGTGACGCGGCTCGGCGACGAGCGGCGCCGGCTGGACGAGCTGAGCCAGGGCGCGGCCCAGGTGCGGGCCAGCTTCGAGCTGTCGTACCGCTATCTGTCGCAGGACACGGCGCTGCTGTTCCGGCGGCTCGGGCTGCTGGACGTGCCGGACTTCGCGGCCTGGGTGGCGGGGGCGCTGCTGGACATCGACGTGCTGGACGCCGAGCGGCTGATGGAGGACCTGGTCGACGCCCAGTTCCTGGAGGTCGTCGGTGTCGACCAGACCGGGCGGCTGCGCTACCGGCTGCAGAACCTGATGCGGCTGTACGCGCGGGAGCGGGCGTATGCGGAGGAGCCCGAGGACGAGCAGCGGGCGGCGCGGGAGCGGGCGTTCCGCACCTGGCTGACGATCGCCGAGGAGGCCCATCGGCGGGAGTACGGCGGCTACTTCAGCGTGGTGCACAGTGAGGTGCCGCGCCGGACGATCGACTGCATCCACGTGGACGAGCTGCTGGACTCCCCGCTGGAGTGGCTGGAGGCGGAGCGGCTGTCGCTGGTGGCGGCGGTGGAGCAGGCGGCGGGGCTCGGCATGGACGACCTGGCCTGGGACATCACGGTGTCGGCGGCGGTGCTGTTCGAGACGCGGCACTATCTGGAGGACTGGCGGGTGTGCTCGGAGGCGGCGCTCGCGGCGACCCGGGAGAGCGGGAACCTGCGCGGTCAGGCGGCGATGCTGCACCAGCTCGGCGGGGTGGCCCAGTCGTACCGCGAGCTGGACGCGGCGCACGACCGCTACAGCGAGGCGCTGGCGCTGTTCGACCGGATCGGGGAGGACCACGGGCGGGCGCTGAACCTGCGGAACCTGTCGATCCTGGAGCGGTTCCGGGGGGAACTGGAGATCGCCATGCTGCAGTTGGAGACCGCGCGGGACATCTTCCGGGCGGTGGGCGACATGGCGTCCGAGGCGCACACGCTGGACAACATGGCCCAGATCGAGATCGACCGGGGCCGCAACGACCTGGCGATGAAGCTGAGCATCGAGGCGGTGGAACTCCAGAAGTCGATCACGGGGGGCAGTAAGCGGGGCGCCGCGCAGACCGTGCACCGGCTCGGCCGGGTGCATCTGGCGCAGGAGGAGTACGAGCAGGCAGAAGAAGCGTTTCAGCAGGTGGTGGCCCTGGTGAAGGCCAAGTCCGACCTGGTCGGACTGGCGTACGCGCTGCTGGGACTCGGCGAGGTGCGGCTCGGGCGGGGTGACGCCGACGCGGCCGAGGACGTGCTGATGGAGGCGCTGGAGATCGTCGGGCGGATCGACAGCCCGCTCGTGGACGGGCGGATCAATCTGATCCTGGGTGAGGCGCGCCGGCTGCGGGGGCGGTACGAGGAGGCGCGGGAGTCCCTCGTCATCGCTCACGAGGTGTTCGTGCGGGTTGCCGCGCCGCAGTGGCAGGAGCAGGCGGAGCGGGCGCTGGCGCGGGTGGAGGAGGAGAGCGGGGGCCAGGAGGAGCGGGGGTAGCACCTGCCTGGGGGGTGGGGCGGGGCCGTGCCGGTGCGGGTGGGGGTGGGGTGCGATCGGCTGGAACTGGGTGTTCCGGTCGGGGGTGTCGTGGCGGTGTGAACGGCTGGAAGCCGTCGGGGGCTGTGACCGTGGAAACGGTCGCGCATATTCGAATGTCATTGTCCGGGCCATGCATGGGTGCGGCGGGGAGAGTTCGGCAATTCCCCGATGTAGACGTCCAATAATCCGTCGATAAGGAACCCGCTTACCTTCGACTGGGACAACCGCCAGCCGAGCTGTGGAGTACACCATGCCGCCTGTGGTCAAGGCGCCTTCCTTTGCCATGATTTCCGGGGCCCAGGTTCACCGGGTCCTCCAGGGCCGGCACCGGGAGGTGGTGCGTCTCGTGGAATCGGCGTACCGCGTCCACGGGGCCGGTGACACCGTCAATCCGCCGTCCTACTTCCTGCGCTTTCCCGACCGTCCCACGGCCCGGATCATCGCGCTCCCCGCGTCGATCGGCGGTGACGTCCGCGTCGACGGACTGAAGTGGATTTCCAGCTTCCCGGAGAATGTGGCGGCCGGCATTCCGCGTGCCTCCGCCGTGCTCATCCTCAACGACCACGACACCGGCTATCCGCTGGCCTGCCTGGAGAGTTCCATCATCAGCGCGGCCCGCACCGCGGCCTCCGCGGCGCTGGCCGCCGCGACGCTCAGCGCGGAAAGGGGGGTACGGCCGCGCAGGGTCGGTTTCTTCGGGGTCGGACTCATCGCCCGTTACATCCACGAGTACCTCGTCGGATGCGGTCTGGAATTCGACGAGATCGGCGTGCACGACCTTTCGCGGGAGCACGCGGACGGGTTCGCGGGATATCTGGGGAGGGTGGGAGAGAGCGGGCGGATCACCGTGCACGGTGGTGCGGAGGAGCTGATTCGCCGTAGTGACCTGGTGGTGTTCGCCACCGTCGCCGGGACTCCGCACGTCACCGATCCCGGTTGGTTCGACCACAATCCGCTGGTCCTGCATGTGTCGTTGCGCGACCTGGGGGCCGAAGTGATCCTCGGCGGCGCCAACTTCGTCGACGACGTCGAGCACTGTCTGAAGGCCGACACCTCCCCGCATCTGGCCGAACAGCTGAGTGGGGGGCGCGACTTCATCGACGGCACTTTGTACGACGTCCTCACCGGTGAGGTCTCCGTGCCCGCCGACCGGCCCGTGTTCTTCTCGCCCTTCGGCCTCGGCGTCCTGGACCTCGCGGTCGGCAAGCACGTGTACGACTCCCTGCTCGCCGCCGGTGAACTCGCCGTCGAGGAGGACTTCTTCCACGAGCTGCGCCGCTACGGCTGACCCGGGGCCCGGCCACCCTCCCGGCCACCTTCCCGGCCACCTTCCCGTCCATCCCGCCCACCCGTTCGCACGAGGAATGAGCTCACTGTGACCACACTGCTCGACTCCCCGACCAGAGCGGCCGGTGCCCCACGCCGGCCCCTCGCCGTCCAGGTCGACGAGATACCGCTCACCCCGCACGACCCGCTGGAGCTGTACGCGGCGCTGCGCGAGCGCTCCGCGGACGAGGTGTTCCTGCTGGAGAGCCTGGAGGCGCCCGACCAGGACGGCAACACCGCCGTCGTCGGATACGGCCGGCTCGCCGAACTCCAGGTCCACGCCGACCGGATCACCGTCTCCGGCATCGCCCCGATCACCCGGGTCCTGCGCGCCGCCGCCGAGGGGCTGGGGCTGGCCCGGCGGCCGGACGGCGGCCACACGCTGAGCTCCGGCGGGCAGGTGTGGCAGCTGCTGCGGGCCGCGCAGGAGTCGTTCGCCGTGAACACCGAGGTGCCCCCGGACACGTACGCCTTCGGCTTTCTGACCACCGTCGGCTACGGCGCCGCCTGGCACATGGAGCGGCTGCCCGAGCGCACCGCGGACAGTGGCCCGGACCTGGTCCTGACGCTCTTCCGGGACGTCGTGCGCTACGACGTCGACGCGGGCACCGCCCACCATCTCACCGCGCGCAGCGAGGACTTCCCGCCCGCCGACCCGGCCGTGATCGCCACCGCCGTGGCCGCGCTGCGCCCGGTCGGGCCGGTGCCCGAGGCACCCGCGCCGCGCGGTGTGCGCGACTCCATCGACGAGGCGTCCTTCGTCGGCAAGGTGGAGCGCTGCCTCGCCCACATCGGCGTCGGCGACATCTACCAGATCCAGATCGGCCACCGCATCGACGTGGACACCGAGCTGACCCCGCTGGACGTCTACCGGCGGCTGCGGCAGCGCAATCCGTCGCCGTACATGTACCTCGTGCCGCGGGACGGATCGACGCTCATCGGGGCGAGCCCGGAGGTGCTGTTCCGCACCGAGGGCGAGCGGATCGTGATGCGGCCGATCGCCGGCACCACCCCGCGCAGCGGCGACCCGACCATCGACTGGCCGCGCGTCGAGGCGCTGAAGGCCAGCGAGAAGGAGCGGGCCGAGCACGTCATGCTGGTCGACCTGTGCCGCAACGACATCGGCCGGGTCTGCCGGCCCGGCACGCTCGCCGCGGACCAGCTGATGACGGTCGAGCGCTACTCGCACGTCTTCCACCTGGTCTCCACCGTGGAGGGCGTGCTCGAACCCGGCGAGGACACCTGGTCCGCGCTGCGCGCCACCTTCCCCGCGGGCACGGTCACCGGCGCCCCGAAGATCCGCGCCATGGAGATCATCGAGGAACTGGAGTCCGAGCCGCGCGGGATGTACGCGGGCGCGGTCGGGCTGGTCGACGTGCGCGGCTGGTCACGGCTCGCGCTGTGCATCAGGACGATCACGTACGACGGGACGACGTACTCCACGCAGAGCTGCGCGGGCATCGTCGCCGACTCCCGGCCGCTCGCCGAGTGGCACGAGACGCTGCACAAGATGGGCGCGGCCCACTGGGCGCTGACCGGTGAGGAGCTGCTGCCTTGAACCCTTCCCCCGCTGAAGCAGGGGGATTCCTGGCTCAGGCTGCCTACGGGTCCAGCGGACCTACGGGTCTTACACCCTCAACACCAGCCGGGTCGGAACCTGCCCGGTTTGGTACTACAAGCAAAGGAGTTGCTGTGCTGGCTTGGCTCTCGCTCAGCACGGTGTGCGCGCTTGGTTCTCGCAGCGCACATCGAGCACTTTACCCGATCGCGTGGATGGGGATTCGCCCTGGAGGCGAAACCCCGTTCCCTGCCCTGCTCCGCAGGAGTCCGATTCCTCCCAGGCCTGAATGCCGGGGCATCCTCGGAGGGACCCGGTGAACGTCCTGCTCGTCGACGCGTACGACAGCTTCACCCACATCATCGACCAGTATCTGCGGGGGCTGGGCGCCGACACCGACGTCGTACGGTCGGGCACCCGCACCCCGGAGCAGCTCCTGGACCTGGAGCCGGACGCGGTGGTGCTCGGGCCCGGGCCCGGCCACCCGGCGGACTCCGGGCACGTGGAGCTGGTGCACGCCTTCGCCGGGCGGGTGCCGCTGCTCGGCATCTGCCTCGGCCACCAGGCCATCGGGCTCGCGTACGGGGCCCGGATCACCGTCGCGGACCGGCTCAAGCACGGCAAGACCAGCCGGGTCGCGCACGACGGGGCCGGGGTCTTCACGGGCCTGGGCGCGGAGATGACCGCCACCCGCTATCACTCACTGATCGTCGCCGAACCGCTGCCCGCGGAGCTGACCGTGACCGCGCGGGCCGTGGACGACGGCTACGCGATGGGACTGAGGCACCGTCAACTCGCTGTTGAGGGTGTGCAGTTCCATCCGGAGTCCATCACCACCGTGGGCGGGATGCGGCTGCTGGAGAACTTTCTGTCCGCCGCCGCACCCGCCGCCGCACCCGCCGCCCACCCGGCCGGTGATCCGGCCATGAACGCTGTCTGACCCATCACTGCCCGACCTTGAAGGGAGCACATCGACGTGCTGTATCCCAAGGAGGAACAGGACTCCTGGCGGGGCCTGCCCGCCGCGCAACAGCCCGACTGGCCCGACCCGGACGCCCTCGCCGCGGTCCGGGACGAACTGCGGGGTGCCATGCCCCTCGTGGTCCCCGAGGAGTGCGAGCTGCTCACCCACCGGCTCGCGGCGGTCGCCCGCGGCGAGGCGTTCGTACTGCAGGGCGGGGACTGCGCCGAGACCTTCGACGACGTGCGCGCCGAGAGCGTACGGGCCAAGATGCACACCCTGCTGCAGATGGCGCTGGTGCTCACCTACGCCGCCTCCATGCCCGTGGTGAAGCTCGGCCGGATGGCCGGCCAGTACGCCAAGCCGCGCTCCCGCCCCACCGAGACGCGCGCCGGGGTCACCCTGCCCGCCTACCGGGGCGACGCGGTCAACGGCTTCCCGTTCACCGCGGCCGACCGCACCCCCGACCCCCGGCGGCTGCTGCGGGTCCATCAGGCGGCCGCCGCCACCCTCAACCTGGTACGGGCCTACAGCACCGGCGGGGACGCCGATCTGCGCCGGGCGCACGCCTGGAACCAGGACTTCATCGCGCGCTCACCGGTCGGCGGGCGCTACGCGGAACTGGCCACCCGCATCGACCAGGCGCTGCGTTTCATGCGGGCCTGCGGGGCCGACGAACGGGTCCAGCACGGAGTGGAGTTCTTCGTCAGCCACGAGGGGCTGCTCCTCGACTACGAGGACGCCCTGGTGCGCGAGGACCCGCTCACGGGGCTGCGGTACGCCTCCAGCGGGCACATGGTGTGGATCGGTGAGCGCACCCGGGACCTGGGCGGCGCCCACGTCGAGTTCTTCTCGACCCTCGCCAACCCGATCGGCGTGAAACTGGGCCCGGCCACCGACTCGGACACCCTGCTGCGGCTCGTCGACAAGCTCGATCCGCACCGGGAGCCCGGTCGGCTCACCCTGGTCGTCCGGATGGGTGCCGAAACGATACGGCAGCGGCTGCCCGTGCTGGTGGAGAAGGTGACCGCCGAGGGTGCGGGCGTGGTGTGGATCTGCGACCCCATGCACGGCAACACCTTCGAGGCGCCCTCGGGCCACAAGACCCGGCACTTCGACGCCATCGTCGACGAGGTCAAGGGCTTCTTCGAGGTGCACCGGGCGCTGGGCACGCATCCGGGCGGAATACATCTGGAATTCACGGGTTCCGATGTCACCGAGTGCGTGGGGGGCGGGGGTGAACTCGCCCTCGAAGATCTGGCCGATCGATACGAATCCACCTGCGACCCCAGGTTGAATCGTGAACAGTCCCTGGAACTCGCCTTCCTGGTCGCCGGAATTTGGCGGTCCGATTTTCAGCATCCGGCCGCTGGCCTGCACTGATATCACCGTTATCGTTTCTCGGAAGGAGGCGAAGCTCCACCGATAATAAAGCGAAGCCGCAGCTCCGTAATTTTCTTGCTGTCAGGAAGAAGCGGCAGCAAGCGAATGAATAACCAACGGGAGACGGAAATGCAGCTCGTTAAGAAGTCCCAGGTTCAGGTTCTTTTCGTCGGCGTCTTCGCCGCGGGTGCGCTGTTCACCACGCTGGCGGTCGCCGAGGACGCCCACGCGGTGACCCGGGGGGCCGCGCACAGCGTGGCGGCGGACCTGAACGTCGGCGCGGCCGTGAACGGCACCGACGGCGTGGACCCCTGGAGCTGACGCTTCCGAAGCGTCCCGGTCCCAAGGGATCACGGGATCACGGGACCGAGGGACCGACTGACTGAGGAGAACGCGAGTGAACACAAGGCCTGACCCGGGCCGGCCGGAACGTTCCTGGCCCGGACTGCTCGACTCCGTCCTGACCGGTCGTGATCTGACCGGGGCGGACACCACGTGGGTGATGGACCAGGTGATGCGGGGCAACGTCCCCGACGCCCTGATCGCCGGCTTCCTGGTGGCACTGCGCGCCAAGGGGGAGACGGTCGGCGAACTCGAAGGGCTAGTACGGGGAATGATGGCGCACGCCGTGCGCATCGACGTGCCGGGGAGGACCGTCGATGTGGTGGGCACCGGGGGAGACGGGGCGAAGACCGTCAACATCTCCACCATGTCCGCGCTGGTCGTGGCGGGCGCCGGGGAGCGGGTCGTCAAGCACGGCAACCGCGCCTCGTCGTCGGCCTCGGGATCGGCCGACGTGCTCGAAGAACTCGGAGTGACCCTGCGGCTGGCACCGGAACAGGTCGCCGCGCTCGCCGAGGAGGCCGGGATCACCTTCTGCTTCGCCCCCGACTTCCATCCGGCGATGCGGTACGCGGCCGGTGCGCGGCGGGCGCTGGGCATCCCCACCGTCTTCAACGCCCTGGGCCCGCTGACCAACCCGGCGGCGCCCACCGCCCAGGCGGTGGGAGTGGCCGACGCCCGGCTGCTGCCGCTGATCGCGGGGGTGCTGGCCCGGCGCGGCGGTACGGCGCTGGTGTTCCGGGGTGACGACGGCCTGGACGAGCTGACGGTCACCACGACGTCGACCGTCTTCGCCGTGGAGGAGGGGAGCGTACGGCAGGAGTCCTTCGACCCCCGTGACCTCGGCATCGGCCGGGCTCCGATCGAGGCGCTGCGCGGGGCTGACGCCGCGTACAACGCCGCGGTGGCGCGGCGGGTGCTGGAGGGGGAGCGGGGGCCGGTACGGGATGCGGTGCTGCTCTCGGCGGCGGCCGCGCTGGCCGCGGCGGAGCCGGCCGCGGGGCGTTCGGTGACCGAGCGTCTTGGTGCGGGGCTCGTGCGGGCTGTCGAGTCTGTCGACTCGGGGTCCGCGGGGGGTGTGTTGGAGCGGTGGGTGGCTGCCAGCGGGGTGTGTGCGTTGGCGCGGGCCGCTTGAGGGGGTGTCGGGTACGTCGGGTACGTCTGGTACGTCGGGTGCGTTGATCGGGTGCGGGTGGGTGGGGGCTGGTCGCGCAGTTCCCCGCGCCCCTGAGGCCGGGGCTTCGCCCCGGATTCCCGTCCGGCTGTCGTCGATTGGGGGCGGGGCTTTGCCCCGGATCGCCGTCGCGGCCGTGCCCGGCTCCTGATGGGGAGCGGGGGCACGGCCGCGGGCGGCACGGTCACGGAGACGGGACCGGTTCGGGGCGCGCGGGTGCGGTGTCCGGTTCGGGAGTGCGGAGGAACCAGGTGAGGGCAGGGGAGGTGATCGCGGTGGTGATCAGAGCCATGAGCACCAGGATGGTGAACAACTCTGGCCCGATCACACCCAGTTGGAGGCCCATGTTGAGAACGATCAGCTCGGTCAGCCCACGGCAGTTCATCAGCGAGCCGAGGGACATCGCGTCCCGCCAGCTCTGCCCGGACAGCCGCGCGGCCACCGTACTGCCGCCCCACTTGCCGACCACCGCGACCGCCAGCACCGCGCCGGCCCACAGCCACGGCGTCGCACCGCCGGTGAGCAGCGAGACATCGGTGCGCAGTCCGGTGCTGACGAAGAACAGGGGCAGCAGCACCGGGAGCGTGAAGGCCCGCAGCCGCGCGGCGGACAGCTCGACCGCCCGCGAACCGCGCGGGGTGACCACACCGAAGAGGAAGGCGCCGAACAGGGCGTGGATGCCGATCCGGTCGGTGAGGTACGCCGACAGGCACAGCCCGCTGAACATCGCGACCAGGACCGTGCTCTCCACGGCCCGCCCCGCGCGGGCCACCAGCCGGGCGAGCAGTGGCCGGACCACGTACAGCATGAGGACGAGGAAGCCGATGGACCACATCGCGGTCAGCGCGGCGTGCTCGGCGGTGCCGCTCGTGCCGACGGCGACCACCACGGCCAGCAGGCACCAGGCGCTGACGTCGTCGACCGCCGCGCACGCCATCGCCAGGGAGCCCAGGCGCGTGGTGTACAGGCCGCGGTCGGTGAGGATGCGGGCCAGCACCGGGAACGCCGTGATGCTCATGGAGACGGCGATGAACAGCACGAACGGCAGCCGGTCCACGCCCTTCGGCGCGAACGTGTCGTACATGCCGAGCGCGAGCAGTGAGCCGAGGGCCAGTGGCAGCGCGATGCTGACCTGGCTGACGGCGACGGCGGTACGGCCGTGCCCGCGCAGCGCCGACAGGTCCAGTTCCAGGCCGACCAGGAACATGAAGGCCAGCAGGCCGAGGTTGCCCAGGACGCCGATGTACGGCAGGGACTCGGGCGGGAACAGCCAGTGCTGGGCGGAGGGGGAGATCCAGCCCAGCAGCGAGGGCCCGAGCAGGATGCCGAGGGTGATCTCGCCGATCACCGGGGGCTGACCGATCCGGCGGAACAGCAGGGCGCCGGCCCGGCAGGCGAGGATCACCGCGGGGACGGCGATCAACAGGTCGGGCAACGGGTCAGGAGCGGACACGGGCGTCTCCTTCCAGGGGGACTTCCACGGGAACAACCTCGGGAACGACCAGGGGAACTTCCACGGGGACCTCCCGTGGGGCGGGCACCCGCAGGGCGGCGGGTGCCGCCTGCGGTGGTGGGGCCGACGCCGCCGCCGACCAGCGGGCGTAGCGGCGCCTGCCGTACAGCAGGGGCGCCTTGTCGTCGGTGAGCGTGACGCGGGTGACCCGGCCGAAGACGGCCGTGTGGTCCCCGACCTCCACGGTCCGGGTGACCGTGCAGTCCGCCACGGCGAGCGCGGCGTGCGTCAGATGCGGGCCGGCCGCGCCGAGCGGCAGCCGCCACTCGGTGAGCGTGAATCGCTCGGCGTTGCCCGAGGCGAACAGGTCGGACACGGCGCGGGCGTCCTCGTGCAGCAGGTTCAGCGCGAACTGCCCGCTCTCCAGCGCTGCTCGGAAGGTGGGGCTCGCCGTGCGCAGGCAGACCACGAGCGTCGCCGGGGCCAGCGCCACGCTCGCGAGCGAGCTGCAGGTCATTCCGCGGGGTGCCGAGTCGGCGTCGAGCGCCGCCACCACGCCCACCCCGGACGGGAAGGCGGACATCAACGGACGGATGTCGGTGACGTTGGCGATGTCGGTGTCGGTGTCGGTGACGCCGGTGACGCCGGTGACGCCGGTGACGCCGGCGTCGTCGGTGAGTTCGGTCGTGCCGGTGGTGCCAGTCGTGCCAGTCGTGTCGGTCATGCAGGACGACTCCTGTCGGTGTCTTTCGCTGCGGACATACGGACATGGGGGACGGGGCCGTGCGCGCGCCGGGGGAGAAGCGGGCGGGTATGTCGGAGAAGCGCGCGCACTGTCGGGGAAGCGGGCCGTGCGGCCGGGCCCGGCCCGGCGGACCGCGGGGGGTCGGTGCCGCCGGGCCGATGCGGAAGCAGGCCTGCTCGCCGTGCTGAAACCGGACTGCGTACGGTGCCGAAGCCGGTCTACTTGCCGTGCAGTTGACGCAGGTAGTCGTAGGCGCTGGGGAGCGTGTCCAGCAGGTGCTGCTGCTCCTGCTTGACCTTGTCGAACAGCGGCGCCGCACCCGCGACGGACTCGGGCTTGTGGGCGAGCGCGGGCAGCGGGGTGTCCGGCTCCAGGCCGAGGCCGGCGAAGATGCAGTAATAGCTGCCGTTCGTCCAGAAGTTGCGGAACTCCGCCTCGAAGTTGCCGTAGTACGTGGACTCGTCGGCGATCGGTGAATTGATCGGCAGCCCCGCCTTGTAGGCCTCGATCTTCTTCTGGATGTTCTCCGGGAGCACCAGGTCCTTCTGCGCCTTCCAGAAAGGCGTGTCATTGCGCGGCGCGTAGTAGAAGTGCGCCTGGATGAAGTCCCGGGTGTCGTCGAACATCGTCTCGATCTCGTGGTTGAAGCTGTCCACGAGCGCCGGGTTGAAGGTGCGGTCCGGGAAGTGCTTCGCGAGCTGGTAGATGGCGGCGGTGATGAAGTAGATGCCGGTCGACTCCAGCGGCTCCAGGAAGCACGAGGAAAGGCCGATACTCACCACGTTGTTCACCCAGGCGCGGCGGTTGCGGCCGACGCGGAAGCGCACATGGTTGAACTTCGTGGTCTCCGGGTCGAGGCCCCACAGCTGGCAGAATTCCTCGGTCGCCTCCTCCTGAGAGGTGAACTTGCTGGAGTACACATAGCCGGAACCGAAGCGGCCCAGCATCGGGATCTTCCAGGCCCAGCCGGCGGACATCGCGATCGCCGAGGTGTACGGCTCCACACCGTTCGTCGCGTCGTCGTGCGGGACGGCGGTGGCGACCGCGCTGTTGCACATGAGGTGGTCGCTCATGTCGATGAACGGCTCGCCCAGTGCCTTGTTGATCAGCAGGCCGCGGAAGCCGGAGCAGTCGACGAACAGGTCCGCGTCCAGTACTCGGCCGGATTTGGTGTGCAGGGCGGTGACATGGCCGCGCTCGTCCTGCTCGACCCGCACCATCTCGTCCTGGACGTGCTCGACGCCCTGCTTGTCGGTGGCGAAGCGGCGCAGGAAGTCCGCGACCAGAGCCGCGTCGAAGTGCCAGGCGTAGCGCGTCGACTCGGTGCCGTCGAGCCACTTCGGCGACTTCTTGGCGTCCATCACCGGGGGCTCGCGGAAGCAGGAGTAGTCGAAGGGCTCGTCCGTGGCGCCCTCGTACTTGTTCTTGAACCAGTAGTGCGAGAGTGGCGTGTTGTCGTGGTCGGGCAGGATGCCGAAAGGGTGGTAGAAGTGGTCGGGTCGGCCACCGTCCAGGGTGCGCGCGTCGGCCTGACCGCGGCCGGGAGTGCGCCAGTTCACGAAGCGGACGGCCATCTTGAAGCTGGCGTTGCACTCCCGCATCCACTCCTCCTCGGGTATCCCGAGGTAGTCGAAGAGCACGCGGTGCAGATTGGGGACGGTGGCCTCCCCCACGCCGATCCGGGGGATGGCAGGGGCCTCCAGGACCTGGATGTCCACGGTGCCCTGGAGCGCCTTGCCGAGATAGGCGGCGGTCATCCAGCCGGCCGTACCGCCGCCGAGAATGACGACCTTGCGGATGCGCGAGTCGGTGTCGGTCATGTGCAGGCTCTTTCTTCCGGTGGAATGTGCGACGGCACCTTGTCGAGTGCTTTGCACGCCAGAGTCAGCGAGCCCGCTATGAGTCTTCTATAGATGGCCGGATTACTTGCTTGAGCAGCTTTGTATGGATGAGGTATAGGCGGCTGCGCGATGGTCGGTCCGTCGAAAAGCGCCCGCAACTCCCAGCAGAGGATGGCTGCATCAGATGCCGTACGAAGACGGGAATGCTGTTGTCCCGGGGCCGGGACCGGGCGGGTTCCCCGACGGGCCGCCGGCCGCACTCAAGGGAATCCTCGCCACTGTCGGAGGGACCCCGCTGATAGAACTCGAACGGCTTGTCCCGGAATTTCCCGGACGGCTTTTCGCCAAGGCCGAGCGGTTCAATCCCGGTGGCAGCGTCAAGGACAGGTCGGCACTGGGAATGGTGCTGGCCCGGATCCGTTCCGGGGAACTCGTGCCCGGCCGTTCCACGGTGATCGAGTCCAGTTCCGGAAACCTCGCGATCGGACTCGCCCAGATCTGCGGATACTTCGGCCTGCGCTTCGTCTGCGTGGTCGACGCCCGCACCACCCAGCAGAACATCGCGATCCTGCGCGCCTACGGCGCCCGGGTCGAGGTGGTCGTCGATCCGGACCCGGTCACCGGGGAGCTGCTGCCCATGCGGCTGCGCCGGGTCGCCGAACTGCTGGCCGTCACACCCGACTCGTACTGGCCCGACCAGTACGCCAACCCCCTCAACCGGCAGGCACACCTGACCACGATGAGGGAGATCGCCGAGGCTCTGGACGGCAAGGTCGACCATCTGATCCTGGCGGCCGGCACCGGCGGCACCCTGGGCGGCTGCGCCGAGTACATCCGTCGGCACGGCCTCACCACCACCGTGCACGCGGTGGACGCGGTAGGCAGTGTGCTGTTCGGGCAGACCGCCAAGTGCGTGCGGCTCGTGCCGGGGCACGGCGCCTCGATGCAGCCCAAGCTGCTGCGCCGCTCGGACGCCGACCACGTCGTCCACGTCACCGACCTGGACTGTGTGGTGGGCTGCCGCCGGCTCGTGGCCCGGGAGGCGATCCTCGCGGGCGGCTCCTCGGGAGCCGTGGTGTCCGCGCTGGAACGCATCCTTCCCGGCATCGAGCCCGGCGCCAACGTCGTACTGATCCTGCCCGACGGCGGCGACCGCTACCTCGACACGATCTACGACGACGTCTGGGTACAGCGCCACTTCGGCGAGGTCTCCAAGCTCTGGAAGGACGCTGAACTGCCGGAAGGCGCAGACCAGTTGGCCGATATAGGGCACCGATAGCGGCCTCCCGGAGCATGGAAGTCGTCCGAGATCCCACCGATTCCCGGACCCACCGAAACCGACTCACCACCCACTGAAACCGACTCGCCACCCACTGAAACCGACTCACGACCCGCCCGAACCGACTCACGACCCGCCCGAACCGATGCACGGACCCACCGAACCGATTCACGGACCTACTGAAGACTCACGGAGGCACCCCATGACCACTCAGCTGCCGGCCCTGGACGACGGGCAGAAGGCGGATATCAAGGACATCGTCTGCGACATCCTCGAACTCGAACTCGACGAGGTCACCGACACCAGCCTGTTCATGGAGGAGCACGACGCCGACTCGCTGCGCACCATCGAGATCCTCGCCTCGCTGGAGCGCACCTTCGGCATCACCCTCAAGCAGTCCGAGCTCAGCCGTATGGTCAACCTCGCCGGCGTCTACGCCGTGGTCGCCGAGGCCCAGGTCAAGTGAGCGCCGGCGGGACGAACCGGCCCGGTCCGGCCCGGCACCGGGTCGTCGTCACCGGCCTCGGCGTGGTGACGAGCATCGGCACCGGGGTCGACGCCTTCGCCGCGGGCCTGCGGGCCGGGAGCAGCGGGGCGAAGCCGATCGGCGCCTTCGACACGACCGGCTTCGCCTACTCCAACGCCTGCGAGATCACCGACTTCGAGCCCGAGGCGTGGCTGGACGCGCAGTCCCCGGAGGACCTGGGCCGCGCCGCCCAGTTCGCGGTGGCCGCGGGCCGGATGGCGGTGGCGGACGCGGGGCTGACCGAGGCGCAGCTGCGCGAGGTGCGCACGCTGGTCTCCGTCGGCACCACCGACGGCGAGTCCCGCGACCTGGACCACCTCACCGCGCTGCAGGTCGCCGAGGGTGACGACGCCCTCGACGAGGTGGTGGCCCGCCGGGTGTGGCCCGGGCGGCTGGCCGCCGGGATCGTCCGCGAACTCGGCCTGGAGGACGTGGAGACGGTCACCGTCCCCACCGCCTGCGCGGCCGGCAACTACGCGGTCGGCTACGGCTACGACGCGATCAGCTCCGGGGACGTCGCGATGGCGCTGTGCGGCGGCGCGGACGCGCTGTGCCGCAAGACCTTCACCGGCTTCTACCGGCTCGGCACCATCGCGCCCGACGTGTGCCGCCCCTTCGACGCCGACCGGCAGGGCATCCTGACCGGCGAGGGCGCCGGCATCCTGATGATGGAGTCGCTGGAGTCCGCGCTGGCCCGCGGCGCCCGCATCTACGCCGAGGTACTCGGCTACGGGCTGTCCTGCGACGCCAGCCACCCGGTCGCCCCCGACCGGGACTCCATCGCCCGCTGCATCACCGCCGCGCACCGCAACGCCGGGATCGAGGCCGCCGACGTGGACTTCATCTCGGCGCACGGCACCGGCACCAGGGCCAACGACGTGACCGAGGTGGGCGCCATCCGCCAGGTGTTCGGGGACGAGCTGCCGCGCACCGTGTCGATCAAGTCGATGATCGGCCACACCATGGGCGCCGCCAGCGCGCTCGCCTCCGCGGCCTGCGCCCTGGCGCTCCAGGAGGGCTTCATCCCGCCGACCATCAACCACCGTTCCACCGACCCCGAGTGCGCGGTCGACTGCGTGCCCAACGAGGCGGTGGAGGCCGAACTCCGGGTCGTGCAGAACAACGGCCTCGCCTTCGGCGGCAACAACGCCGTGCTGGTGCTCGGCAAATGGGACCAAGCGGCCTAGCGCCGGTCTGAGAGGAGTTGAACGGCATGGCACCCCAAGTGAGCGTCCGCACAGCGGAGTTGGTGATATCCGGCTGGGCCGTCTCGTCGCCGTACGGACTCGGCAGGCGGGGGTTCGCCGAGGGACTGCGGTCCGGGCGGCGCGCGATCGCCGGGCTCGATCCGGCGCTCTGGCCGGTCCCGTACCAGGAGGCCGGGCTGATCCCCGGCTTCGACATCAAGGCCGTACTCGGCCGCAAGGGCACCCGTTCCATGGACCGGGTCACCGGTATCGCGGCGACCACGGTCGGCATGCTTCTGGAGGAGTACGGCACCGGGCTCGCCGCCGATCCGGAGTCGACCGGGCTGGTGCTCGGCACCTCCGGCAGTGTGCAGTCGATCATGGACTTCACCCGGGACGCGCTCACCGGCGACAAGCCCTACCTCGTGGACCCGGCCCGCTTCCCCAACACCGTGATGAACTGCCCCACCGGGCAGAGCGCGATCCGGCACACCCTCAAGGGCCCCAACGTCACCGTCTCCGGCGGCGCCGCCACCGCGCTGCTCGCCCTGCAGTACGCCTCCCGGCTGCTGCGCGGCGGACACGGCACGGCGCTGCTGGCCGGCGCGGCCGAGGAGTTCTCCGTGCAGCGCGGCCGCCTGGAGCGGGTCGCCGACCACGGGGGCGCACCGCCGCAGCCGCTCGGCGAGGGTGCCGCGCTCTTCCTCCTGGAGGACGCCCTGGCCGCCCGCGAGGGAGGCAGGCCCGTCCTGGCCACCGTCGTCGGCTCCCGCTTCCGCGCCTTCCAGGACACGGCACGGGCCGGTACGGCACTGGAGCGCTGTGTCGCCGATGTGCTGGCCGCCGCCGGGGCCGGACCGCAGGACGTGGAGCTGATCGCGCCCGGCACCCCGCCGGGGCTGCTCGGCAAACAGGAGGAGTCCGCCCTCGACGGTCTGACCGGCAACCGGCTTCCGGTGCGCTCCCTGGTCGGCGACGCGGGCGCGGCCTCCGCCGCCTTCCAGATCGCCGCCGTACTCGCCGAGGCGGAGTCCGAACCGAGCCTGGTGGACCGGCTCACGCTGGTCACCGCGGTCGACCGGGACGGCACCGTCGGCGCGCTGCTGCTGCGCCTGGCCTGAACCCGGCCGCTCACCTCGGCTCCCGTTTTCGTACCGCATCCGAACGCTCCCCAGCAGAGAGGCAAGCTCCATGTCCGACACACCGAGGCCGGTCGCCCTCGTCACCGGCGGTTCGCGCGGCATCGGGCGGGCCGTCGTGGAGACCCTGGCCCGCGACGGCCACGACGTGGCGCTGTGTTTCCAGTCCAACGAGGAGGCCGCCGAGCTCGCCGCGAAGTCGGCCGCCGCCCATGGCGCCCGCACACTGTGCCGGCGGGTCGACGTGACCGACCGGGAGGGCGTGGCCGCCTTCGTCCAGGAGACGGAGGACACCCTCGGCCCCGTGGATGTGCTGGTCACCGCGGCCGGGATCGTCCGCGACAGCCAGCTCGCGATGATGGCCGACGAGGACTGGGACGCCGTGGTGCGCACCAACCTCGACGGCACCTACAACTTCGTCAAGACGCTGGCCTTCCCGATGATGAAGCGCCGCCGCGGCGCCGTGATCACGCTCTCCTCGGTCGCCGCCGCGGGCCACGCGGGCCAGGCCAACTACTCCGCGTCCAAGGCCGGGATCATCGGCTTCACCAAGGCCTTCGCCAAGGAGGCCGGGCGCTCCGGACTGCGTGCCAACGTGGTCGCCCCCGGCTTCATCAGCACCGACATGACCGGCGGTCTGACCGAGAAGCACGCCAAGGAGATGACCCGCCGTATCCCGCTGGGCCGCTTCGGCGAGCCGCAGGAGGTCGCGGAACTCGTGTCCTTCCTGGCCGGTGAGCGCGCCTCGTACATCACCGGACAGGTCTTCTCCATCGACGGCGGACTGGTCGTCTGAGCCATCCCTCCGGGGCCCGTACGACCGGCCTCTCGCAGCCCACAGGACAGGAAACGGGAGTCAACGATGCCACGCGCCGCCAGGCCGCCGCGCTTCTACTTCAATCTGCGCAGCCCCTACAACTTCTTCGCGCTGCGCGAGCTGCGCGCCCACCACCCCGCCCTGCTCGACTCGCTCGACTGGCGGCCCTTCTGGGAGCCCGACGAGACCAGCCAGAAGCTGCTCGCCGAGGCCGGCGCCGAGTTCCCCTACACGCCGATGTCCCGGGCCAAGCAGTTCTACATTCTGCGCGACGTGCGCCGCCTCGCCGCCGCGCGCGGTCTGAAGGTCACCTGGCCGACGGACGCCGACCCGTGGTGGGAGCCCGCCCATCTGACCTGGTTCCTCGCCGAGCGGCGGGGCCTGGGCAAGGCCTGGGTCGAACGGGCGGGCAGCGCCCGCTGGCTGGAGGGCCGTGACATCTGCGACCCGGCCACCGTGCGCGAGCTGGCCGCCGGGATCGGCCTCGATGCCGCCGAGGTGGCCGCCGCGACCGACGACCCGGCGGTCCGCGAGCAGGGCGTCAAGGCGCTCCTGGACGTGGTGCGCGACGGGGTGTTCGGGGTGCCGTACTTCATCAACGGCTCGGAGCCGTTCTGGGGCCTGGACCGGGTGGCGGACTTCGTCGCCTCCTTCCCCGAGCCGACGCCCGCGCCGGAGACCGCGCCGCAGTCCGCCCCCGGGGCGGCTCCCGAGACGGCCCCCGAGGGTCTTGTCGCCGGCCCCGCCTCCGACCTGAGCCACGCGGGAGGCTGCGGATGAGCACCGCCGTGCGCGCGCTGCCGCTGACCACGATCCAGGAGTCGATGTGGACGGCGTACCGCATCGCCCCCGACAGCAGCGCCTACAACATCGTGATGCCCCTGCGGCTGCGCGGCCGGGTCGATGCCGTTGCCATGGACGCTGCCGTCACCGCGGTCGGGGAACGCCAGGAGCTGCTCCGCTCGGTCTTCACCGAACAGGACGGCCGCCCGGTCCGCGTCACCGGTGAACAGCCCGTCGTACGCCTGGAGTTCAGGGATCTGGACGGGGTGAGCGAGGAGGGGCTGTGCCGGGCCGCCGAGGAGGCCGGGGCGCGCCCGTTCCGGCTGGAGTCCGGCACCTTCCGGGTGGTGCTGCTGCGCCGCTCGGACGAGGACTGGGCGCTGGTGACCGCCGCCCACCACATCGTCGGCGACTTCACCTCGCGCTGGCTGCTGGTGCGGGACGTCCTGGACGCCTACGCGGGCCATGCCGCCGGCACCGGGCCCGCCTGGCGCCCGCTGAAGGGCTCGTACACCGACCACGCGGCGGAGGAGCTGCGCTACACCGCCTCCGAGGCGGGCGAGCGCGCGGCCGAGGACTGGCGGGCGGCGGTCGCGGGCTCCGCGCCGGCCGAACTGCCCCTGGACCACCCGCGCCCCCGGGTGCGCTCGCTGCGCGGGGACACGGTCGTACGACAGCTGCCGCGGGAGTCCGCCGAGGGCCTGGCCGCCGCCGCGAACACCGCGGGCGTCACCCCCTTCGCCTATCTGCTCGCCGTCTTCCAGTCGCTCACCCACCGCTGGACGGGCCAGGACGACTTCCTGCTCGGGGTGCCCGCCTCCGCGCGCTCGGGCCGGGGCATGCGGGACGTGATCGGCTGCTTCCTCAACACCATGCCGGTCCGGGCCGAGTTCGGCCCCGCCACCACCTTCCGGCAGGCCGCCGTCCGGGCGGGCGAGCGGGTCATGCGGGGCATGCTCAACGTCCGCTACCCCTGCGGCCTGGCCTTCCCGGGGACCACCCTGTTCCGCAGCGCCCTGTTCCTCGTCCAGATGGACCGCATGGAACCCCCGGTCCCCAATGTGCCGCCCGGCGAGCCGGTCGGCCCGGCCATCCCGTACGCGGGACTCGACATCGCCCTCATCGGTCGGCCCGGCCATCCCGTACGCGGGACTCGACATCGCCCTCATCGACGTACCGCAGCAGGAGGGCCAGCTGGACCTGCTGCTGCGCGTCGAACAGACCCCCGAGGGCGTCACCACGGTTTTCTCCTACGACACCGACGTGCTGGACCGCGCCACGGTCGAACGTCTCGCGGACGGCTACGAGCGGCTGCTCGCGGCCGCCGTGCACGACCCCGACACCCTGGTCGCCGATGTCGAACTGGCGGCCGAGGCAGACCTGGACGCCCTGCTCGCGCTCGGCTCCGGCGTCTCCGGCTTCGGCGACACGGGCTTCGGTGACACGGGCTTCGGTGACACGGGCTTCGGCGACACGGGCTTCAACGACTTCGATTCCTTCGAGACCGCTTGGGACTACCGATGACGACCACGATCGCGGTGATCGGCGCGGGCATCGGCGGACTGACCGCCGCCGCGGCCCTGCACCGCCGAGGACTTGACGTCCATGTGTACGAGCGGGGCGAGACCCTGCGTGAACAGGGCGTCGGCATGCACCTGGGCCCCAACGGCACCCGGCTGCTGCACCGCCTGGGCCTGGGCGAGCAGCTGGCCCAGAAGGCGGTCCGCCCCGAGGCGCTGGAGGTGCGCGCCTTCCACAACGGGGCGACCGTGATGCGGCAGGACATGGGCGCCGGCTGGGAGCAGCTCTTCCACGCCCCCTATCTGACCGTGCACCGCGGCGACCTGCACCGGATGCTGGCCTCGCTGCTGCCCGCCGCGCGGGTGCACACCGGGCGCGAGGTGGTGGCGTACGAGGAGAGCCCCAAGGGTGTCACCCTGCACTTCGCGGACGGCCGCTCCACCCGGGCCTCCGCGCTGGTCGGCGCGGACGGGGCGCACTCGGTCGTACGGCGCCGGCTCACCGGGCCCGAGCAGCCGGTCTACTCCGGCAACAGCGCCCTGCGCGGTCTGGTCGACGCGGCCGACGTGCCCTCGCTCGACCCCACGCTGATGTACATGTTCGCCGGGCCGGCGGCACGGGTGCTGGTCTACCCGGTCGGCGGGGGGCGGCAGTTCACCTACGTCGTGGTCGCCCCGGCGCCCGAGGGCCTCGACGAGTCGTGGACCAGCGCCGCCGACCACAGCGACCTCGACGCCGCGCTCACCGGGTGGGCCCCGCAGGTGCGCGAGCTGGTCGCGGCGGCCCGGGACGTGCGCCGCTGGGCGCTGTACGACCGGGCCCCGCTGGAGCGCTGGAGCACCGCCCGCACCACGCTGCTCGGCGACGCGGCCCACCCGATGCTCCCGCACCACGGGCAGGGAGCCAACCAGGCCATCGAGGACGGGGTGGCGCTCGCCATCTGCCTCGATGAGGCGGAACCGGGCGCGGCGGGCACCGCCGCCGCGCTGGCCCGCTACGAAGCGACCCGCCGGCCGCACACGACCCGTGTGCAGCTGGGTTCACGGGACGGTCAACCACCCAAGGAATCCAACGAGAGGAACTCTCTTATGAACAACAACTCCAACAACAACTCGAACAACAACAACCTCAACAACAACAACGTCAACAACCAGGCCAACAACGTCGCGTGGATCCTCGCGAACGACGTCGAGGCGAACCTGAACAACAACAACTCCAACAACAACAACCTGAACAACAACGCCGCCTGATCACTCCTCATCCGGTCAACGGCAGTCACGGGCCCCCGACGCATCCGGCGTCGGGGGCCCGCCCACGTTCGAAGGGGGGCGGAGGGGGGCGTAGGGGGTGTATAGGCGCGCGATAAACCACCGATAGCGCCGCGTTCAACGATGGGCCAGTACCTGACCGCGCAGAAGGGACACCCCATGGCTGAACACCTGTCCGACGAAATCGTGTACAGCGTCGTGCTCAACGACGAGGAGCAGTACTCGCTCTGGTGGGCCGACCGCGCCCTCCCGGCCGGCTGGCACGCCGAGGGCACCCGGGGCAGCCGCGGGGAATGCCTGGAGCGCATCAACACCCTGTGGACCGACATGCGCCCGCTGAGCCTGCGCCGCCGCATGGAGCAGGCGGCCGAGGCCGGCACCACCGCCGTCGCCGGCACGACCGCCGTCGCCTGAGCCCTTGCCCACCCGCACCGCCGATCCCGATGGAGGAGAGATCGTGAACGAGCCTGCGAAGTCGGGACCCGTGCCCGGCCATCTGCTGATCCCCTCGCTCTTCGCCGCCCAGGCCGCGCGCACGCCGGACGCCCCGGCCGTGCTGCGCGCCGACGGCGCCGCCGTCAGCTACGCCGAACTGGCCGACCTGGCGGGCCGGTTCGCCGCCCGGCTGCGGTCGGCCGGGGTGCGGCCCGGCGACTTCGTCGGGGTGTGCCTGCCCCGCCGCCCGGAACTGGTCGCCGCGTTCCTCGGGGTGTGGATCGCGGGCGGCGCCTATGTGCCGCTGGACCCCACTCACCCGGCGGCCCGGCTGGAAGCCGTCCTGGAGGACACCGGCTTCCCGCTGGTGCTCACCGAGCGCGGCACCGAGGACAAGCTGCCCGGTTCGGTGCGGCGGCTGCCCGTCGAGTCCGTCGCGAGCGAAGGGACGTACGAGGGCACGCGTGAAGGGACGTACGAGGGCACGCGTGAAGGGACGTACGAGGGCACGCGTGAAGGGACGTACGAGGGGGCGCGTGAAGGGGCGGACGGCGAGGCGTACGAGCGCGTCGAGTTCGTCGCCGACGGCGACCGGCCCGCCTACGTCCTGCACACCTCGGGCTCCACCGGCCGCCCCAAGGGCGTGCTCGTGCCGCACGGCGGGATCGCCAACCGGGTGCGCTGGCTGGCACACCGGCACCGGGTCGGCGCGGGCGACCGGATGCTGCTGAAGACCACCGTCGGCTTCGACGCCGTCGGCCTGGAACTCTTCTCCCCGCTGATCGCGGGCGCCGCCGTGGTGCTCGCCCCCGAGGGCGCCGAACGCGACCCGGCGGCCCTGCTGCGCACGGTCGGCGACCACGGCATCACGATCCTTCAGGGCGTGCCCTCCGTCTACCGCAGGCTCGTCGAGGAGCCCGGCTGGGAGCGCACCGGCACCCTGCGGCTGCTGTTCAGCGCCGGTGAGCCGCTGCACGCGGAGCTGTGCCGGGCGCTGTACGAGCGGGCCCCCGGCGCCGAGATCTGGAACACCTACGGCCCCACCGAGGCGTCCGTCGACATCACCGAGCACCGCTGGAACCCGGAGCAGGACACCGGCGCCGTCCCCATCGGCCGCCCGATCGGCAACATGCGCGTCGTCGTCCTCGACCCGGCGGGCCGGCCGGTCCCGGCCGGGGTCCCGGGCGAACTGCACGCCGGTGGCGTCGGGCTGGCCCTCGGCTACCTGGGCCGCCCCGGCCAGACCGCCGAACGCTTCCGGCCCGACCCGCACCGCGCGGGCGGCCGTCTGTACGCCACCGGTGACCGCGCCCGCTGGCGGGCCGACGGCACCCTGGAGTACCTGGGCCGCCTCGACCACCAGGTCAAGGTCAACGGCGTGCGCATCGAGCCCGGCGAGGTCGAGGCCGCGCTCGCCGCCCACCCGTGGGTACGGGCCGCCGTCGCCGCCGCGGTGCCCGACGGCAGCGGTGGACACCGGCTGGTCGCCTGGGTGCAGTCGCGCGGCGAGGAGCTGCGCCCCGAGGAACTGCGCGCCTTCCTGCGCCGCTCGCTCCCGGACCCGCTGATCCCCACCGCGTACGTGCCGGTGGCCGAGTTCCCGCACACCCCGAACGGCAAGATCGACCGGTCCGCGCTGCCCGACCCGGCCGCCGCGGGCGCCGAGGCCGCGCACGTCCCGGTCCGCAACCCCGCCGAGCGCGCCGTCGCGGAGGAGTGGGCCCGGCTGACCGGCACCCCCGCCGCCGAGATCGGCGCCACCCACGACTTCTTCCAGCTCGGCGGCTCCTCGCTGATGCTCAACCGGCTCGCGGCCAGCCTCTCCCAGGCCGCCGGACGGCAGATAGCGGCGACCGTGCTGCTCACCGCCACCACCGTGGAGGCCCAGGCCGCGCTGCTCACCGGCGCCGGGCGCGCGGCGGACACCGCCGCGCCCGAGGAGGCCGTACGGCCGGTCGACCGCGACCCGCGCGGGCTGCCGCTCTCGCCCGGTCAGCAGAGCATGTGGCTGCTCGACCGGCTGCGCCCGGGCAGCGCCGAGTGGAACGCGCCGGTCTTCCTCACCCTGCCCGCCGAGTACACCGACACCACCGTGCGCCGGGCCCTGACCGCGCTCGCCGAGCGCCACGAGATCCTGCGCACCCGCTATGTCCTGCGCGGCGCCGAGCCGGTGCAGATCGCCGACCTGAAGTCCGAGTGGGAGCTGCGTACCGCGCGCGCCGACAGCGCACAGGAGCTCAACCGGCTGGTGGAGGAGGAGTTCGCGCTCCCCTTCGACCTGGAGCACGGACCGGTGCGGCGCGCCCTGGTGGTCCGCGGCCGCGGCGCGCTGAACCTCGTCCTGAGCATCCACCACATCGCCTGCGACGGCTGGTCCTCGGTCATCCTGGAACGCGACCTCAAGGCCCTCGCCGAGGCCGCCCACACCGGCACCGACGCCCACCTGCCCGCACTGCCGGTGCAGTACGCCGACCACGCCGTCCACCAGCGGCGCCGGCTCACCGACCGCTTCCTCGGCGGGGAACTCGCCCACTGGAAGGAGGCCCTGGACGGCCTGGTCCCGGTGGACCTGCCCGCCGACCGGCGCCGCCCGGCCACCCGGGACGCGGCCGGCGCGGCCCATGTGTTCACCGTGCCCGCGCCGCTCGCCGAGAAGGTCGCCGCGCTCGGCCGCGGCAGCGGGGCGACCCTGCAGCAGACCCTGCTGACCGCGTTCGCCGCGCTGGTCGCCCGCTTCACCGGCAGCTGGGACATCCCCGTGGGCGTGCCCGTCGCGGGACGAGGGCGCCCCGAGGCCGCCGAGGTCGTGGGCTACTTCCTCAACACGCTGGTACTGCGCTGCGACGCGCCCGGCGACACCCCGTTCCAGGAGGCGCTGGTCCGGGTGCGGGACACCGCCCGCACGGCCTTCGCCCACCAGGAACTCCCCTTCGACCGCCTGGTCGAGGAGCTGGACGACACCCGCGACCCGGCGCGCACCCCGCTCTACCAGGTGATGTTCGACGTCCACGACGAGGGCCGCACCGGCACCGCCGTCGACGCCGACGACGTGGCCGCCTTCCGCGACGCCTGGCGCACCGCCCGCACCGACCTGACCTTCGTGCTCCAGCGCCGCCCCGACGGCTCGCTGCTCGGCCTCGCCGAGTACGCGACCGCCCTGTTCGACGCGGCCACCGTCGAGCGGTTCGCGGACTGCTGGATCCGGCTCCTGGAGTCGGTCACCGCCGACCCCGCGCGCCGGCTGGCCGACGCCGACATCCTGCCCGCGCCGCTGCGCGCCGAACTCCTCGGCCGCGGCCCCGGCCGCCCGGAACCCGGCACCGGGGAGGCCTTCGGCTCCACCGTGCACGCGGCGATCGCCGAGTCGGCCCGCCGCACGCCGGGCGACACGGCCGTCGTCTGCGGGGGCGAGAGCTGGTCGTACGAGCGCCTGGAACACCGCGCGGAGACCTTCGCCCGACGGCTGCGGGAGCTGGGCGCGGGCCCGGACTCCGTGGTCGCGGTGCTGCTCGGCCGCACCCCCGACCTCATCGCCGCGTTCCTCGGCACCTGGAAGGCGGGCGCCGCGTATGTGCCGCTGGACCCGGCCGCCCCGGACGAGCGCGTCGCGCACGTCCTCGCGGACTCCTCGGCCCGGGTGCTGATCAGCGACTCGGCGGGCGCCGACCGGTTCGCGGACCGCTTCGAGGGGCCGGTGCTGGCCGTCGACACGGACCCGGTACTCGCCGCCGAAACGGACGCGATACCCGCCGTGGGTACGGACGCGACGCCCGCCGTCGACACGGCCGCGGGGGCCGTCGTCGGCACGGGGAACGCGCCGGTGGCACCCGCGGAGCCGGTAGCTCCGGTGGCCCCGGTAGCTCCGGTGCCTCCGGTGGCGCCGCTCGACGACGACCCCGCCCGGCTCGCCTATCTGATGTACACCTCCGGCTCGACCGGGCGGCCCAAGGGCGTCGCCGTGGAACACCGCTCACTGCTGGCGATGCTGCGGGCCTCGCAGGCCCACCTCGACTTCGGGCAGGGCCCGGACGACGCCTGGCTGGCGCTCGCCCAGGTCACCTTCGACATCTCCGCCACGGAGCTGTTCGTACCACTGCTGGCCGGCGGCCGGGTGGTGCTCGCCCAGGAGCGGGAGCAGCACGACCACGCCGCCCAGCTGCGGCTGATCGACGAGTACGAGGTCTCGCATCTCCAGGTCGCCCCGCCGCACTGGCAGATGCTCATCGACGCGGGGCTCGGCCGCCGCCCGATCGTCGGCCAGACCGGCGGCGAACCCTGCCCGCCCGCGCTGGCCCGCGAGCTCTCCCGCCGTCTGATGCGGTTCATCAACGAGTACGGGCTCACCGAGACGACCATCGCCGCCACCCGCTGGGACGCCGACGACACCGCCGCCGACGTGCCGGTCGGCCACCCCTACCCGCATGTGACGGTGTACGTCCTCGACGAGCAGCTGCGGCCCGTGCCGTACGGCGTCACCGGCGAACTGTGCGTCGGCGGCGGCGGACTGGCCCGCGGCTACCACGGCCGCCCCGACCTCACCGCGGCCGCGTTCGTGCCCGACCCGTACGGGCCCGCCGGGTCGCGCCTCTACCGCACCGGCGACCGGGCCAGGATGCGGCCGGACGGCACCCTGGAGTTCGCCGGGCGCGCCGACGGACAGGTCAAGATCCGTGGCCGCCGGGTGGAGACCGGCGAGGTGCAGAGCGTGCTCGTGGAGCACCCGGCCGTCGCCCAGGCCTTCGTCCTGGTGCACGGGGAAGGGCCCGAGGCCGCGCTCGTCGGCTACTGGACACCCGCGCCGGGCGCCGCGACCCCGACCGACGGGGAACTCCTCGACCACTGCGCCCGCCGGCTGCCCGACTACATGCTGCCCGCCCTGCTCGTGGGCCTGCAGACGCTGCCCCTGACCCGCCACAACAAGGTCGACACGGCCGCGCTGCCGGTGCCCGACCTCGCCGCGGCGCTCGCCGACGAGCCGTACACCGCGCCCGAGGGCCCGGTCGAGGAGATCCTCGCCGAGATCTGGGCCGAGGTGCTGTACGGCGACGCCACCCGCCAGGTCGGGGCCCGCCAGGGCTTCTTCCGGATCGGCGGCAACTCGGTCCGCGCGGCCCGGGTCGTGGCCCGCGTCCAGGAGGAGTTCGACGTGGAGCTGCCGCTGCGCGCCGTCTTCGAGCGGCCCACCGTGCGCGGGCTCGCCGCCGCCGTGGAAGAGGCCGTACGTGCCGAGATCGCTTCGCTCACCGAGGCCGAACTGGCCCTCGCTCACCGGGAGTTCCAGTCGTGACCGCACCCACCGCACCCACTCAGGAAGATCTGCGGGCCGAACTGCTGCGCCGCCGCCTCGCCGCCTCCGGCCGGCGCGACGCGAAGCCGGCCGCCCGCACCGCGATACCGCGCGCCGACCGCACCGCCCCGCTCGTGCTGTCCGCCGGGCAGCGCCAGCTCTGGTTCCTGCACCAGCTCGACCCGGACAGCCCCGAGTACCTGCTGCCGATGGTGTACCGGCTGCACGGACCCCTCGACACCACCGCCCTGCGCCGCGCCTTCGACGCCCTCGCCGCCCGCCACGAGATCCTGCGCACCCGCTACGTCCTCGACGGCCCCGAGCCCCGCCAGGCCGTCGACCCGGCGGGTCCGGTGGACTTCACGGTGACCGAGGAGACGGACGGGTACGCCGAGGAAGCGGCAGCGGCCGCCGCCGCGGTCGCCTTCGCCGAGGAGCAGGCCGCGCTCCCCATCGACCTCGCCACCCGACACCCCTTGCGTGTACGTGTGCTGCGGCTCGCACCCGACGATCACGTGCTCGTCGCCGTGGTGCACCACATCGCGTGCGACGCCATGACCCGGCCGCTGCTCCTGGAGGACCTCGCCGCGCTGTACGCGGCCGTGGTCGAGGGGCGCGACCCGGCCGGCGCGCTGCCGGAACCGCCCGTGCAGTACGCCGACTACGCCGCCTGGCTCACCGCCCGGGCCGCCGGGCCCGCGTTCGACGCGGGGCTGGCCTGGTGGCGCGAGCGGCTCGGCGGGCTGACCCCGCTGGGGCTGCCCACCGACCGGCCGCGCCCCGCCGTGCGGGACTGGAGCGGGGCCGTCGCCCACTTCGACGTGGCCGCGCCCGTCGCCGAACGGCTGCGCTCGCTGGCCCGGGACACCGGCGCCACCCCGTTCATGGCGCTGCTCGGCGCCTGGCAGCTGCTGCTCGGCCGGTACACCGGCACCCAGGACGTGTGCGTCGGCACCGCGGTCTCCGGCCGCACCCGGCCCGAGCTGCACCGCATGGCCGGGTACGCGTACAACACCCTGGCCCTGCGCGGCACCTGGCGGGCGGACGCGCCCTTCCGGTCGTTCCTCGCGGACAGCCGTACCGCCGTCCTGGACGCCTTCGACCACCAGCACATCCCGTTCGACAGGGTCGCCGACGAGCTGGAGCCGGAGCGGGACCTGTCCACCACCCCGGTCTTCCAGGTGATGTTCGACCTGGTCGGCGAGGAGAGCGGGCAGAGTGGGGGGAGCGGGAAGAGCGGGAAGAGCGGGCGGAGCGGGAAGAGCGAGCGGAGCGGGGAGGGCGGGGCGGGGCCGCGGCTGCCCGGCGTGCGCGTGGCGCCGGTGGCGGCCGGCAGCCGTATCGCCCGCTTCGACCTGACCCTGCACCTCACCGAGCGGGCGGACGGCTCGCTGCACGGCAGCCTGGAGTACGCCACCGCGCTCTTCGACACCGCCACCGCCGAGCGGATCACCGGCCACTACACGGCGCTGCTCGCCGCGATCGCCGAGGCCCCCGACCTCCCGGTGGCCGACCTGGACCTCCTCGGCGCCGAGGAGCGGGCCCTGCTCCTGGACGGCCCGGCCGTCCCCGTCGGCACCGGCCGGCCGCTGGACCTCGCCGAGCTGCGCCCGGTCTTCGAGACGATCGCCGAACAGATGGCGGCCACCCCGGACGCGCCCGCGATCCGGCACGGCGGCACCACCGTCAGCTACGCCGAACTCGACGCGCGGGCCGACCGGTTCGCCCGCAGGCTGGCGGCCCTCGGCGCCCGCCCCGAGACCACCGTGGGCGTCCTGCTCGACCGGAGCCCGGAGCTGGTCGCCGTGCTGCTCGGCATCTGGCGGGCGGGCGCCGCGTACGTCCCGATCGACCCCGCCTACCCGGACGACCGCATCGCCTACATGCTCGAATCGACCGCCACCGAACTGGTCGTCACCGAGTCCGGCCACGCCGGCCGCTTCGAAGGCTTCGAAGGCTCCGAAGGCTCCGAAGGGGTCGAGGGGGTCGAGGGGTCCGAGGAGTCCGACGGAGTGCGCCGGATCGTCGTCGTCGTCGACGACGCCGCCGAGCGGGCCGCGATCGAGGCCGCCGACGCCGAGCTGCCCGCCACCCACGACCTGGACCGGCTCGCGTACGTCATCTACACCTCCGGCTCGACCGGCCGTCCCAAGGGCGTCCTGGTCGGCCACCGAGGACTCGCCAACTACCTGGGCTGGACCGTCCAGGCGTACGCGGGAACGGGCGACGACGGCGGAACGGGTGGCGGGGAAACGGGTGGCGGGGGAGCGCCGCTGTTCTCCTCCGTCGCCTTCGACCTCGGCGTGCCCGATCTGTACGCGCCGCTGATGACCGGGCAGCCGGTCCATCTGCTGCCGCAGGGCTTCGACACCGCCGACCTCGGCGAGCTGCTCGCGGCCGGGGGACCGTACTCCTTCATCAAGCTGACCCCCGGTCACCTCGACCTGCTCACCCGGCAGTTGGGGGACGAGCAGATCCGGGATCTGGCCGGGCTCGTCATCGCGGCCGGGGACTCCTTCACCGCCCGGCTCGCCGGTCGGTGGGCGGCGGCCGCCGGGCCGCAGGGTACGCGGCTCGCCGCCGAGTACGGGCCCACCGAGATCACCGTGGGCAACTCGGCGTACTTCGTCGACGGGCCCGTCGACACCGAGCTGGTCTCCATCGGGCGCGCCATCCCGCACACCACGATGTACGTCCTCGACGAGCGGCTGCGCCCGCTGCCCATCGGGGTGGGCGGCGAGGTGTGGATCGGCGGCGTCGGACTGGCCCGCGGCTACGCGGGGCGCCCGGACCTGACGGCCGAGCGGTTCCTGCCCGACCCGTACGGCCCGCCCGGCAGCCGTCTGTACCGCACCGGCGACCTGGCCAGGGTGCTGCCCGACGGCAACCTCGACTTCCTCGCCCGCGTCGACCATCAGGTCAAACTGCGCGGCTACCGCATCGAACCCGGCGAGATCGAGACCGCGCTCACCGCGCACCCGTCCGTCGCCGAGGCCGTCTCCCTGGTCCGTGAGGACACCCCCGGCGACCAGCAGCTCGTCGCCTACCTGGTGCCCGCGCCGGACGCCGACGAGGAGGCGCTCGCCCCGGCGGCGCTGCGCGAGCACCTCGGCGCGACCCTGCCGCCGTACATGATCCCCTCGGCCTACCTGCGGCTGGACGCGCTGCCGCTGACCGCCAACGGCAAGCTGGACCGGCGCGCGCTGCCCGCTCCCGGGCGGGCGGCCACCGCGGTCGGCGAGCACGTCGAGGCCCGCGACGAGGACGAGCGGGCGATGGCCGCCGTCTGGGCCGAGGTGCTCGGCCTGGACACGGTCGGCGTGCACGACAACTTCTTCGACCTCGGCGGCGACTCGCTGCGCGCGGTCGGCCTGGTGGGCGCCCTGCGCGCGGCCGGCTGGGAGACGTCCGTCCGGGACGTCTTCGAGCACCGGACCGTGGCCCGGCTGCGTGCCACCGTCGAACGGACCGGCGGCGACGGCGGTGACGGCGACGGGGCCGGGGCCGGTGTCCGGCGCGGACCCGTCGAGCGGTTCGCGCTGATCGGCGGCGAGGACCGGGCCGCACTGCCCGCCGACGTCACCGACGCCTACCCGGTCTCCCGCATCCAGGCCGGAATGCTCGTCGAGATGCACGGCGGCAGCGGCGAGAACCGCTACCACAACATCACCTCCTTCCGGATCCGCGACGAGCTGCCCTTCGACCCGGCCGCGTTCCAGCGCGCCGCCGACCTGATCGTCGAGCGGCACGAGGTGATGCGTACCTCCTTCGCCCTGTCCGGCTACACCCAGCCGCTGCAGTTCGTGCACGCCGCGTCCCGGATGCCCGTCGTCCACGAGGACCTGCGGCAGCTGCCCGAGGAGCGGCGCCAGCAGGCCCTGTGGGACTTCGCCGACCGGGACCGGGCCGAGCTGTTCGACCTCGCCGCCGCGCCGCTGATGCGGATGGCGGTGCACCTGCTGGACGACGAGAGCTGGTGGCTGTCCATCACCGAGTGCCACCCCGTCATCGAGGGCTGGAGCTACCACTCCCAGCTGATGGAGATGCTGCGCGCCTACCACGAGCTCAGCCGGGGCCGCGAGCCCGCCGCGGCGCCGCCCGTGCCGGCTGTCCGCTACGCCGACTTCATCGCCGGGGAGCTGCGCTCGCTCGCCGACCCCGCCGACCGCGCCTTCTGGCGCGGGATCGTCGAGGGGCACGAGAAGTTCACCGTGCCCGCGGGCTGGGCGGGCGACCCGGACGGCCCCGACGAGCGCTACCGCCTCGACATCCCGCTCGGCGGCCTCGAACCCGGCCTGCGCGCCCTGGGCTCCGCCGCCGAGGTCCCGTACAAGAGCGTGCTGCACGCCGCGCACAGCAAGGTGCTGTCGCTGCTGACCCGGGCCCGTGCCTTCCGCGGCGGCATGGTCGCCGACGCCCGCCCCGAGGAGGCCGGCGCGGAGACCGTGTCCGGGATGTACCTCAACTCGGTGCCCTTCCCGTACGAGCGGTCCGCGCGGACCTGGGGCGAGCTGGCCCGGCAGGTGTTCGCCCACGAGGTCGCGCTGTGGCCGCACCGCCGCTACCCGATGCCCGCGATGCGGGAGCCGGGCGGCGAACGGCACCTGATCGACGTGCTCTTCCACTACCTGGACTTCCACCAGGTCGACACCGAGCTCATCGACATCATGGCCAGCCGCGACGACAGCCCCAACGAGTTCCCCGTGGTCGTCGGCACCCCCGTCCGCGGCCACCTCTCGCTCGCCTCCCGCACCCGCACCCTGTCCCGGGCCGCCGCCGACCGGCTGGCCGGGCTGTACCGGGCGGTGCTGACCGAGATGGCGGGCGCGGGCGCCGAGGGCGACTGCACCGGCGCCTTCCCCGACACCTACGAGCGGGCCCGGCTCAAGGCGCCCGCGCTGCCGCACCCCGACACCCCCGCCGACGCCCTGACCGCCTTCGAGACACAGGCCGCCCGCACCCCGTGGGCGCCCGCGCTGCACGGTGACGGCTTCCAGGTCTCGTACGGCGAACTCGACACCCGCGCCAACCGGATCGCCCGCGGGCTGCGTGCCCTCGGCGCCGGCCCGGAGACCCGGGTGGCGGTCCTCCTCGACCGCGGCCCCGACCTGGTCGCCGCACTGCTCGGGGTGTGGAAGGCGGGCGCCACGCAGGTGCCGCTCGACCCGTGCACGCCCGACGCGCGGCTGCACGCCGTGCACGCCCGGCTCGCGGTGACGCAGGCCGCGTACGCGGACCGGCTCGCCGTCGACGGCGTACTCCTCGCCGAGGAGGCCGCCTGCGACGGCGACGGCAGCCCGCTCGGCGTACCGCACCACCCCGACCGGCTCGCCTACGTCCTGCACACCTCCGGCTCCACCGGCACCCCCAAGGGCGTCGAGATCTCGCACCGGGCGCTGGCGCACTACCTGGACTGGGCGGTACGCGAGTACGCGGCCCTCGGGCGCGGCGGAGCCCCGTGGTTCACGCCCGTCGGCTTCGACCTCGGGATGCCCGCGCTGTACGCGCCGCTGATGACCGGACAGCCCGTGCACGTGCTGCCGCAGACGTACGAGACGGCCGAGTTCGGACCGCTGCTGCTGCGCGCCGCGCCCTACTCCTTCATCGGTCTGACCCCCGGTCACCTGGCCCTGCTCGAACACCAGTTGAGTGACGGTCAGCTCGCCTCGCTGGCCGCGGTCGCGGTCTGCGCCGGGGACGCCTACCCCGCCGCCCAGGCGGACCGGGTGGCCGCGCGGATCCGGGCCGGCGGCTCGGGCATGGCGCTCGGCGCCGAGTACGGGCCGACCGAGGCCACCGTCGCCGCCACCTTCGGATGGGTCCGCGAGCGCTCCGGGCGCACCCTCGTGCCGCTCGGCTCCGCCCTGCCCGGCGTCCTGGTGCGCGTCCTCGACGAACGGCTGCGGCCCGTCCCGGACGGCATCACCGGCGAGGTCTGGCTCGGCGGCGACGGGCTCGCCCGCGGCTACTCCGGGCGCCCCGACCTGACCGCGCTCGCCTTCCTGCCCGACCCGTACGGACTGCCCGGCACCCGTCTCTACCGCACCGGCGACCTCGCCCGGCGGCTGCCCGGCGGCCTCCTGGAGTTCGCCGGACGCGCCGACGACCAGGTCAAGATCCGCGGCCACCGCGTCGAGCCCGGCGAGGCCGAGGCCGCGCTCGCCGCCGACCCCGCCGTACGGGAGGCGCTGGTCACCGCGGTCGAGGCGGCCGACGGCGGGAAACGGCTGGCCGCCTGGGTGGTGCCCGCCGACGGCCACACCGGCACCGGCACCGGCACCGGCACCGGCACCGGCACCGGCACCATCGACATAGCGGCCCTGCGGGACCGGCTGCGCGCGGTCGTGCCCGCCGCGGTCGTCCCCGCGAGCGTGGCCGTCGTCGCCGAACTGCCGCTCACCACCCACGGCAAACGCGACCGCGGCGCCCTCCTCACCCGCGAGGCGACCGGCGCCGCCCGGCCCTACGCGCCACCGCGCACCGCCACCGAGCACACGCTCGCCGCGGTCTGGGCCGAGGTGCTCGGCCTCGAACGGGTCGGCGTCCACGACGACTTCCGCGACCTCGGCGGCGACTCCCTGCTCGTCCCGCCGCTGCTGGTCGCCGCCCGCGGCGCCGGACTCGCCCTCGACCTCGGCACGGCACTGCGCCACCACACCGTCGCGCAGCTCGCCGCGGCCCTCGACCACTCCGCCAACCGCGTCACCCGCCAGGAAGGCTGAACCCCATGGACGTCCTCCGGGACGAGCGCCGTGTGCGCCATGTCATCTCCATCGACGACCTCACCGACCAGGAACTGCGCCGCGTCGTGGAGCGCGGTGCCGACTTCTCCGCCGGACTCGCCGGCCCCGTACGCCCCCTGGAGGGTCTGGTCGCGGGCGTCTACTTCGCCAAGACCTCCACCCGGACCCGCACCGCGTTCTCCTCCGGCGCGCTGCGCCTGGGCGCCTCCCTCGTCTCGTACGGGCCGGGCGACCTCCAGCTCAACACCGGCGAGACCACCGAGGACACCGGCCGCGTGCTGTCCGGCATGCTCGACCTGCTGGTCGCCCGCACCGCCGGGCCCGAGGCCGAACTGCGCGGCTGGGCCGGCCAGCACCGGATGGCCGTCGTCAACGCCATGAGCGCCGCGGAACACCCCACCCAGGCCCTCACCGACCTCACCACCCTGCTGCGCCACTTCGGCCGGATCGAGGGGCTGCGCGTCCTGTACGTCGGCGAGGGCAACAACACCGCGGCGGCCCTCGCGCTCGCGCTGAGCCGCTTCGAGGGCGTCGACCTCGAACTGCGCACCCCGCCCGGCTACGGCCTCAGCCCCTCCGTCGCCGCCCGGGCCCGCGCGTCCGCCGCCCGCACGGGGGCCAGGATCACCGAACGCCACGACATGACCGGCACGGACGGCACGACCGGCGCGTACGACGTCATCTACACCACCCGCTGGCAGACCACCGGCACCACCAAACCGGACCCCGACTGGCGTGACCTCTTCGCCCCGTTCCAGGTCGGCTCCGCGCTGTGGCGGAGCAGCCCGCGCGCGGTCTTCATGCACGACCTGCCCGCGCACCGCGGCGACGAGGTCACCGCCGAGGTCCTGGACGGCCCGATGAGCATCGCGTTCGCCCAGGCCACCAACAAGATGCACAGCGCCATGGCGGTGCTGGAGCACGCGTACGCACCGCTCGCCGCGAAGACCCTCCAGGCCACGCGATGACCAGGGCCGCGCAGCGCCCCACCGATCCGTCGGAGGTGCCGTGGCTGCTGGCGGAGGAGGAGCGGACGGCCACCGCCACCGCAACCGCGACCATGACCGAGAGTGGGGCTGCGACCGTGACGGCAACCGCGGAGGACCTGGCCGAGCCCGACGACGTCATGGCCGAGCCCGTCGTGGAAGGCCCGTCCGCCGCGGTTCCGCTGCGGCGCAACCGGGACTTCCGGCTGCTGTGGGGCGGCGCCGGGCTTTCGTTGCTCGCCGGGCGGGCCACCGCCGTGGCGTATCCGCTGACCGTGCTGTGGGCGACCGGGTCACCGGCCGACGCCGGCCTGGTCGGAACGGCGCTGCTGCTGCCGCAACTGCTGGTGCAGCTGCCCGGCGGTGTGCTGGTGGACCGCTGGGACCGGCGCCGGATCATGGTGGGGGCCGGGCTCGGCCAGGCCCTCGTCGCGGGCCTGGTGTTCGCCCTGCTGCTCAGCGGCCACATCTGGCTGTGGGCGCTGCTCGCCGCCGCCTTCGCCGAGGGCACGCTCGGTGTGCTGCACCAGCTCGCCGAGCGGGCCGCGGTGCCCTCCGTGGTCCCGACCGAGCAGTTGCCCGCCGCGCTCACCGGCAACGAGGCCCGCACCCGCGGCGCCGCCATCGCCGGGCAGCCGCTCGGCAGCGGCCTCGTCGCGCTGGCCACCGCACTGCCCTACGGCGCCGCGGCCCTCGCCCAACTGGCCTCCGCGTTCTGCCTGTTCGGCGTCCGCGGCAAGCTCCAGCAACAGCGCACCGGTCCGCCCGCCCGGCTGGGCACCGAGATCCGCGAGGGCCTGGTGTGGATGTGGCGCCAGCCCTTCCTACGGGCCGTGATGACCGCGGTCGCCGTCACCAACGTCCTCTTCCAGGGCCTCAACCTGGCCGTGATGACGGGCATCCAGGAAGCGCACGGCAGCCAGTTCCAGATCGGCGTGGTGCTCTCGCTGAGCGGCGCCGGCGGGCTGGTCGGCGCGCTCACCGGCGGCTGGTGGAACACCCGCTGCACCCTGCGCGCCCTCGTCCTCGGCGGCCTGCTCGCCTGGACCGTCCTGATGGTCCCGGTCGCCGCGGCCCTGCACGCCCCCGTGCTGCTCGGCGCGCTGCTCGCGGCCAGCGGCTATGTCGGCGGCGTCTTCAACGTGGCCGGCGGTGTCCTGCTCGTGCGCGCCGCCCCGGACCGGCTGCGCGGCCGCGCCAACTCCCTCGCCAACCTGGTCGGTTCGGGCGCCATGGCGGCCGGGCCGGTCGCCGCGGGCTTCCTCCTGGAGGGCGTCGGCGCGATCCGCACCGTGCTGGCCCTGAGCACCGTCATGGCGCTCACGGCGCTCGTCGCCGTCGTCTCCCCCGGCCTGCGCAAGGCCCCCTATCCCACCCTCGATCCCGCCCCTGATTCCGCCCCTGATTCCGCCCCTGATTCCGCCCCTGATTCCGCCCCTGAGAACAAGTCCTGACCTGCGCTTTTGCGGTATAGGTCGCCGATAGGGGCGTACGCGAAAGTCGTAACACAGGAAAGCTCCGCCGAAACGCACACCGCCATAAACCAGTACACCCTCGTACAACCCTTAGGAGAACCCATGTCGCTCAACACCATGGACCGGAGGAGCGCGCTGCGGGCCGCCCTCGGAGTGGCCGGAGCGGCCGCCGCGGCCTCGCTGGTCGGTGCCGTCCCGGCGGAGGCCCACGGCCGCCATCACCCCTTGCTGCCGGATGTGCCGGGCATGGTCGGCGACCGCTGGGCGAACGAGTTCTGGTACCAGTACGACGAGATCTCGTACTTCACCCCGACCCAGGAGATGAAGGACGCGGTGGCCGCCATCGTCACCCCCTTCGGCGGCTTCACCAAGATCTACGACGCCTGGACCGCCACCCGCCAGGGCGGCCGCTACCCGCGCAGCTACCTGGAGCTGATCAAGCCCAACAAGGACGCCTTCGAGGTGCTCTCGCGCAACCAGCGCGCGGTCTTCGACCAGTACTACGGCCACGACCCGCGCGGACTGGTCTTCGCCTTCCAGGAGTTCGGCCAGGGCACGCTGTTCGACCCGCGCCGCCCGGCCGGCCAGAAGGTCCACATGATGAACTACACGCCGCCGGAGCCCACCCACGCCTACCACCGCTGGCACCCGTTCCTCGCCGGGTTCGTGCTGCTGGGCATCGAGAAGAAGTGGTGGACCCACATCAACCGGCTGGCCGGCACCGCCTGGGAGCTGCAGTCCCTCGCCCAGCCGATCACCGACCTCAGCACCAACCCGCACCTGCCGCGCCACACCGTCCGGCACATCACCGCCAAGTGGCTGCGCCGCGACCGCGCCGAGCTCGACGCGGCGTTCGACGTCTCGCCGTTCCCGGCCGACCTCGGCAAGTAGTCCGCCGACCTCGGCAAGTGGTCCGGCCGACCTCGGCAAGTGGTCCGGCCGACCTCGGCAAGTGGTCCGGCCGACCTCGGCAAGTAGTGCGACGGCCCTCCCGAAGCAGCCCGGCAGTCCTCCCTTCTGTCCTTCCGCAAACGCACCACCCGTCCCAGGAGGCATGTTCACCATGCAGGACACCGCCCGATCCCTCGGAACCACTCCTCGCGTCGGCGTGTGGCTGATCGGCGCCCGGGGCTCGGTCGCCACCACCGTGATCGTGGGCGCGGCCGCCATCGGCGCGGGCATCGCCTCCGCGAACGGATGCGTCACCGAATCCCCCGTGTTCCGTGACGCGTCCCTGCCGGCCCTCGCCGATCTCGTCTTCGGCGGCCACGACATCGTCGATGTGCCGCTGACGGCGAGGGCCGGCCACCTGACCGAGGCAGGCGTGCTGCCCGTCGGCCTGGCCGACCGGGTCCGGCCCGCCCTCGACGCCGCCGACCGGGAGATCCGCGACGGCTCGCCGCTGCCGGGCGAGGCGCAGTACACGGCGGCCCGCAGGCTCGCCGCGGACATCGCCGACTTCCGGGAGCGCGGCGGCCTGGAGCAGGTCGTCGTCGTCAACGTCTCCTCCACCGAACCGCTGCCCGAGCCCGACCCCGCCTTCCTCGACCTCGCCGACCTCGACAAGGCGATGGCGGCCGCCACCGACCTGCTGCCGCCGAGCTCCCTGTACGCGTACGCCGCGTTCCACGCCGGCTGCGCCTACGTCAACTTCACCCCGTCCGCCGGGGCCGCGCTGCCCGCCCTCGAAGAGCTCGCCCGGCTGCGCGGGGTCCCGCACGCGGGCCGTGACGGCAAGACCGGCGAGACGCTGGTCAAGAGCGCGCTCGCGCCGATGTTCACCCAGCGGGCGCTGCGGGTGCGCTCCTGGTCCGGCACCAACCTGCTCGGCGGCGGGGACGGCGCCACCCTCGCCGACCCGGCCGCCGCGCGCAGCAAGACCGAGTCCAAGCAGCGCAGCCTGGAGGAGACCGTCGGACACCCCGTCGAGGGGCATGTGCACATCGACAACGTGCCCGAGATGGGGGAGTGGAAGACCGCCTGGGACCACATCTCCTTCGAGGGGTTCCTCGGTGTCCGGATGTCCCTGCAGTTCACCTGGCAGGGCTGCGACTCGGCGCTGGCCGCGCCGCTCGTCCTGGACCTGGCGCGGCTGGCCGCGCTGGGGCGGCGGCGCGGGGAGAGCGGGGCGCTGCCCGCGCTCGGCTTCTTCTTCAAGGACCCGGCCGGCTCCAACGAGCACAACCTGACCCTGCAGTACGGCGCCCTCACCGCGTGGGCCGGCGCCGCCGCGCCCGCGCGGCTGCCCGAGGCGGCCCGATGACCACCGTGACCGGGGTCCGCCCCGAGCGGCCCACCGCCCCGGCCGCCTCGACACCCCGCCCGCGCCCCGGCCGGCGCTCGCTCGCCGACCTGGCCCGCACCGCCCGCGACACGGCGGCGGCGTGCCGGGCGGCGGCGAACGCGGCGACGACGGCGTTCCGCGAGGCACGGGCACCGCGGGCGCCCCGGGCTCCCTGGGCACACGAGGCTCCGCCGGGGGCGCGGCCCGAGAACGACACCGGCCGCCCGAACGACACCGGCCGCCCGATCGAGACGGGCCGCCCGTACGACACCGGCTACCGGCCCCGTTCCGTCGCCGTGCGGCAACAGGCGCGGGCCGTGGCCGAGTTGGTGCGGGCGCCCGCCGCGCTCACCGTGCCCGGTGACGTACTGGCCGGCGCGCTCGCCGCGGGGCGGCCCGCCGGAGGGCGCACGCTGCTGCTCGCCGCGTCGTCCGTCAGCCTGTACTGGGCCGGCATGGCCCTCAACGACTGGGCCGACCGCGAGGAGGACGCGCGCGAACGCCCGCAGCGGCCCGTGCCGTCCGGCCGGATCGGCGCGGGCACGGCGCTGGGCATCGCCGCCGGGCTCACCGCCGCGGGCCTCGGCCTGGGCGCCCTGGCCGGTGGACGGCGGGTGCTGCTGCGGCGCACCCTGCCGCTGGCCGCCGCCGTGTGGGCGTACGACCTCGGTCTGAAGCGGACGCCGCTGGGGCCCGTCGCGATGGCGGCGGCCCGCGCCCTCGACGTGCTGCACGGCACCGGCCCCGACCCGGCCGGTCCCGCGCTGCGCGCCGCGGTCACGGTGGGCACCCACACCTGGGCGGTGACACGTCTCAGCCGCCACGAGGTGGCGGGCGACGCGGGCCGCGAGCCCCTGGTGTCCCTGGCGACCACGGCCGCGGTGACGCTGGCCGCGGTGGCTTCGGCCGTACGGTTGCCCGGCTCCGGCGCCCGGTTCCTCGACAGCGCCCTGGCCACGCGCCGGATGCCCGGCGGTACGGCGCCCCCGCGCGACCGTACGAACGGGCCGTCGGCCGGGGTACCGCTCGCCGTGACTGTTGTCGCCGCCCTCGGGTACGCGATGACCTGCGCCCGCGCCCAGTGGACCGCCCTGCGGGAGCCGGCCGCCGGGTCCGTCCGGGCGGCCGTGGGCACCGGGATCCACGCCCTGCTGCCGCTGCAGGCCGCGCTGCTCGCGCGGGCCGGGGGCACCCGGCTCGCCGTCCTCGTCGCCGCGGGGCTGCCGCAGGTCGGGCGGCTCGCAAGGAAGGTGTCCTCGACATGACCTCGACCACCGCCGGGGCCCCGCGCCCGCGTTTCGCGTACGGCACCAACGGATTCGCCGACCACCGGCTCACCGACGCGCTCGGGGTCCTCGCCGACCTCGGTTACGACGGCGTGGCCCTCACCCTCGACCACCAGCACCTCGACCCGTACGCGCCCGGCCTCGCGGCCCGCGTCCGGGAGACCGCCAGGGCACTGCGGCGGACCGGACTCGCCGTGGTCGTGGAGACCGGCGCCCGGTATCTCCTCGACCCGATGCGCAAGCACCGGCCCACCCTGCTGAGCGCCGAACCCGAGGGCCGCGCCGCCCGCCAGGAGCTGCTGCGCCGGGCGATCGGCATCGGCGCCGAACTCGGTGCGGAGGCCGTGCACTTCTGGAGTGGTACCCCCGATCCGGGCACGACCCGGCGGGAGGCGTGGCAGCGGCTGGAGGAGGGCTGCGCGGCGGCCGTCGTGGACGCCGGGCGGGCCGGGATCGACCTGGCCTTCGAGCCCGAGCCCGGCATGCTCGTGGAAGACCTCGCGGGCTACCGCGGGCTGCTGCGGGCGCTCGGTACGCCGGACCGGTTCCGGCTGACCCTGGACATCGGGCACTGCCGGTGCCTGGAGCCGTACCCGGTGGCGCGCTGCGTCGAACTGGCCGCCGACCGGCTCGCCCATGTGCAGATCGAGGACATGCGCCGCGGGGTGCACGAACACCTCCCGTTCGGGGAGGGCGAGATCGACTTCCCGCCGGTGCTGGACGCGCTGCGCACGGCCGGCTACCAGGGTCTGGTCTCCGTCGAGCTCCCCCGGCACAGCCACGCGGCCACCGCCACGGCCCGCCACAGCATCGAGTTCCTGCGCGCGGCGGCCACCACGCCGAGCGCCCCGCCCGCCTCGTCCGGTCCCGCGGCAACCCCGCCCCGGGCGGCGGTCCCACCCGTACCCCGAGCCCACGGACAACACCCCCCGCGGCGCCCTGCCCGGCTGCCCGCCGAGGCCCACTCGAAGGAGGTCGTCACGACATGACCGCAACCACGCTGGCGCAGGTGTCCGGGGCCGTACACGACGCCCTGACCCTGCGCACCCTCAAGGAGTCCCTGCTCTCCGTGCTCACGCAGGACCAGCGGGCCCGGCTGGCCCAGGACACCGCGGCCGTCGCCGCGGCGGGCCCGGCGGCGCTCGACAGCCGGTTCCCGGCGGCCGGGCGGTACTACGGTCGCGGCCCGCTGCCCGGCTGGGCGGACTGGAGCGTGGAGGACGCCGTCCGCGCCGTCCTGCTGATCCGGCTGCCGCTGCACGGCGCGGAGCTGGCCGCCGAGGCCGCCGCCCGCTACGACGGCGGGGACGCGGCCGAACGCCGGGGCGTGCTGCGCGCGCTGCCGTTCCTGCCGGTCGGGGACGCCGCGCTGGCGCTCACCGACGACGCCCTGCGCACCAACGACAACCGGCTGATCGCGGCCGCGCTGGGCCCGTACGCGCGCGCCCACCTGGACCAGTACCGCTGGCGCCAGGCCGTCCTGAAATGCCTGTTCACCGGTATTCCGCTGCACAAGGTGGCCGGGATCGACGAGCGCCGCGACGTCGAACTCGCCCGCATGGCACAGGGGTTCGCCATCGAGCGGCGGGCCGCCGGACGCCCGGTGCCGGCGGACCTGTGGCTCGTGGCCACTCTCGTCGCCCCCCACGAAGACTGACCGACGTAACCCACCCCCGAGCGGAGCCCGGCCATGCGCATCTTCGATCCACACATCCACATGACGTCCCGTACGACGGACGACTACAGGGCGATGCACGCCGCCGGCGTGCGCGCGGTGGTCGAGCCCGCGTTCTGGCTGGGCCAGCCCCGTACCTCCCCGGCCAGCTTCACCGACTACTTCGACTCGCTGCTGGGCTGGGAGCCCTACCGGGCCGCCCAGTTCGGCATCCGCCACCACTGCACGGTCGGCCTCAACCCCAAGGAGGCGAACGACCCGCGCTGCCTGCCCGTCCTGGAGCAGCTGCCGCGCTACCTCGCCAAGGACGGCGTCGTCGCGGTCGGCGAGATCGGCTACGACACCGTGACCGAGGCCGAGGACCAGGCGTTCGCCGCGCAGCTCGCGCTGGCCGTGGAGTTCGGGCTGCCCGCGCTGGTGCACACCCCGCACCGGGACAAGGCCGGCGGTACGACCCGCTCCCTGGACGTCGTACGGGAGTCCGGCATCGACCCCGCCTTCGTCGTCCTGGACCACCTCAACGAGGTGACCGTCGGCGAGGTCGTCGGCACCGGCTGCTGGATGGGCTTCTCCATCTACCCCGACACCAAGATGACCCCCGAGCGCATGGTCGCCGTGCTCCAGCGCTACGGCACCGAGCGGATCCTGGTCAACTCGGCCGCCGACTGGGGCCACAGCGACCCGCTGCTGACCCGGGCCACCGCCGAGGCGATGCTCGCCGCCGGCTTCGACGAGAACGACGTGGACCGGGTGCTGTGGCGCAACCCGGTCACCTTCTACGGCCAGTCCGGGCGACTCGACCTCGACGGCTACAACGACATCCAGGCCGCCGGTCTGTTCGCGGGCAACTCCATCGCCCGCGGCGGGAGCTGAGGACCCCTCATGCGTTTTCGACACCCTGACGGCACCGCCGTCCACCTCGCCTACTGCACCAATGTGCACCCGGCCGAGACCCTCGACGGCATCATCGCCCAGCTCGCCGCGTACGCCGAGCCGGTGCGCGTCGCGGTCGGCGCCGGGCTGATCGGCATCGGGCTGTGGCTGCCCGCCGAGACGGCGGGCGCGCTCGCCGCCGACCCCGCGGCCGTGGCCCGGCTGCGCCGCGAACTGACCACGCGCGGTCTGGAGACGGTCACCCTCAACGGGTTCCCCTACCGCGGTTTCCACGCGCCCGTCGTCAAACGGGCCGTGTACTACCCGGACTGGTCGGAGCCCGCCCGCCTCGAATACACCCTCGACCTGGCCCGGGTGCTCGCCGGGCTGCTCCCCGACGACACCCGCAGCGGCTCGGTCTCCACCCTGCCGCTGGCCTGGCGCACCGTGTGGACCTCCGCGCAGCGCGTCGCGGCCGCCCGCCAGCTGGACGCGCTCGCCGAGGGGCTCAAGCAGATCGCGGCCGACACCGGCAGGTCGGTGCGGGTCGGCATCGAGCCCGAGCCGGGCTGTGTCGCCGAGACCACCGAGCAGGCCGTCGAGGTGCTGGCCGGCACCGACCCCGAGTGGATCGGGGTCTGCCTGGACGCCTGCCACCTCGCGGTCGCCCACGAGGAGCCGCGCGCCGCGCTGGCCCGGCTGCACGAGGCCCGGATCCCCGTGGTCAAGGTCCAGGCGTCCACGGCCCTGGAGGTCGCCGACCCCGCCGACCCGTCCGTACGGGAGCTGCTCGCGCCGTTCGCGGAGCCGCGCTTCCTGCACCAGACCCGGGAACGCGGCGCCGACGGCACCCTGCTGGCCAGCGACGACCTCGGGGCGGCGCTCGGCGGCGCGCTGCCCGGCCGGGCACCCTGGCGGATCCACTACCACGTACCCCTGCACGAGCAGCCCCGGCCGCCGCTGTCCAGCACCCGTCCGGTGCTGCGGGAGACCCTGCGGGCGCTGTTCGGCGGGGAGCGGGCGGTCACCCACCACGTCGAGGTGGAGACCTACACCTGGTCGGTGCTGCCCGGCCACCACGACGAGACCCTCGCGGCCGGCCTGGCCGCCGAACTGACCTGGATGAGCGCGGAGTTGACGGACCTCGGACTGCGCAGGGAAACGCCGTGAGCGGCTCTCGCGCCGGGAACGCCGGGAACGCCGGGAACGCCGGGAACGCCGGGAACGCCGGGAACGCCGGGAACGCCGGGAACGCCGGGAACGCCGGGAACACCGGGAACGCCGGGAACAAGGTGGCCGTGCTGTGCACGGTCGGGCTGACCCGGCGGCTGCTGGACGAGATGCCGCACGTACGGGCCGTCGGCGAGCAGGGCTTCACCGCCCGCCTGGACACGGTCTTCCCGGCCGTCACCGCCACCGTGCAGGCCACCCTCACCACCGGGCTGCTGCCGCGCGAGCACGGGGCGGTGGCCAACGGCTGGTACCACCGCGACCACGGCGAGGTGATGATGTGGCGCCAGCACAACGCGCTGGTGCACGGCGAGAAGGTGTGGCAGGCCGCCCGGCGGCGCGACCCCGGACACTCCACCGCCTACCTGTGCTGGTGGTGGGCGATGGGCGCCGAGGTCGACACCGTGCTGACCCCCAGGCCCGTCTACCACCACGACGGCCGCAAGTCCCCCGACTGCTACACCGTGCCCGCCTCCCTGCGCGACGAACTGACCGCCGCGCAGGGCGAGTTCCCGCTCTTCCAGTACTGGGGGCCGACCGCCTCCATCGCCTCCACCCGGTGGATCGCGGGCGCCGCCCGGTACGTCGTCGACCGGCGCCGCCCCGACCTCTCCTTCGTCTATGTCCCCCATCTCGACTACGACCTCCAGCGCTACGGCCCCGACAGCCCGCAGGCCGTGCGGGCGGCCCGGGACGCGGACGCGGCGCTCGCCCCGCTCCTCGACGACCTGCGTGCACGCGGTACGACGGTGGTCGCGCTCAGCGAGTACGGCATCACCCCGGTGCGCCGGCCCGTCGACCTCAACCGCGCGCTGCGCCGCGAGGGCCTGCTGTCCGTGTACACCCAGCGCGGCATGGAGTACCTGGACGCCCCCACCTCACGGGCGTTCGCCGTCGCCGACCACCAGGCCGCGCACGTGTACGTCGCCGATCCCGCCGATGTGCCGCGGGTGCGGGACGTGCTCAAGAGCGTGCCGGGCGTCGACGAGATCTGGGACCGCACCCAGCAGGCGGACCACGGCATCGACCACGCCAACTCCGGTGAGCTGGTGGCGGTCTCGGAGCCGGACGCCTGGTTCACCTACTACTACTGGCTCGACGACGACAAGGCGCCCGACTTCGCGCGCGGCGTCGACATCCACCGCAAGCCGGGCTACGACCCCGCCGAGCTGTTCTTCGACCCGTCGATCCCGGCGGTCAAGGCGAAGGCGGCGTGGACCGTGCTGCGCAAGAAGGCCGGGATGCGCGCACCGCTGACGGTGGTGCCGCTGGACCCCGGCATGGTCAGGGGCAGCCATGGACGGCTGCCCTCCGACGACCGGGACGGGCCGCTGCTGCTGTGCTCGGACCCGGTCCAGGAACGGGACCGCTACCACGCCACCGAGGTCAAGGAGCTTCTCCTGCGCCTCAACGGACTGGCCTGAGACCGGCCGTGACGAGGAGAGAGGAGGAAAGATGGCAACGCGATCGGTTCCGACCGCCGAACACATCGACCACGCGGCGGACATTGGTGAGGTGTACCTGCCCGAAGCGGCACGGGATGTGGTGGCGCGACTACGGCGGAGCGGCCAGGCCCATGTGTGGTGGTGGCGGCTGCACGACACGGCCGATCCGGCGGACTTCGCGCTGCTGGACGAGGCGGAACGGGCCCGTGCCCGGCGGTTCCACGCCGCCCGGGACGCGGCGGCCTTCGCCACCACGCGGGCCGGTGCGCGCCGCGCGGTGGCCGGGCTGCTGGGTGTGGCCGCCGAGGCCGTCCGCTTCGGGCGTCGCATCTGCCCGGGCTGCGGTGACGCCGAACACGGGCCGCCCGCCGTCGTGCGGCCCCCGGTCCCGCTGGCGATCAGCCTCTCCCGCACCGCGGGCTGCGGTGTCCTCGCGGTGCGGGCCGGTGACTGGGTGGGCGTCGACGTCGAGGAGTACCGGCCGGTGGAGTCCGAGGCGCTGGCCGAGCTGGTGCTGACACCGAACGAGTGCGAGAGCCTGTTCGCCCTGCCGGAGGGCCCGGTGCGCAACCGGGTCTTCCACCGGGCCTGGACCAGGAAGGAGGCGGTGGTCAAGGCCGTCGGCCTCGGACTGATGGGCATGCCCCTGAACACCCTCGACGTCCATCCCACGTCGCCGGGACCACTCCTCGTGGACCACGTCCACGAGGGCCGTACGACCCGCTGGCACGTGGAGGACCTGACCCTGCCCGGCCCCTGGTCCACGTCCCTGGCCCGCCCCGCGACGGCGGCACCCCTGGGCGCGGTCCATCTGCACCCACCGGCCTGAGGGCCCTGAGGGCCCTGAGGCCCGACGGCACCACCGCACCGCCGTAACACCGCACCACCGCACCACCGCACCGAGCTCGGGCTCGTCGGCGACATCCCCCGTCGGTCGGTGAGCCCGTTGCCGGGCGCCGGCGACCACCCCCTGGTTTCCGGACCCGGTTCGTCCTCGGGGGTCGCACCCCGACCCCCGAGGGACGCGGTCCCCGGCCCCCGGCCCTCCCCGGCGGAGGCCGGGACCGCGTCGTATCCCCGTACCCACATGCCCGATCCACCACTTTTCGGCCGATCTCGCGAGCGATCGGCCGAAAGGCATGCCTGAAACGTCCATCCGGCCCTCCGCCATAGGCCCGATATAGATCGCCGGGCCACGTTCGTGGGGACGCGATTCCGCAGCCGGCGGTGGCCGCTGACGACCCCCACGGACGATGGACGGAGAGGACTGGTCACACATGATGACCGAGAGGACCAACACCCAGCCGCTCAGCGGCACGGGCACCACTCATGCCCTGCGGCTCGACGCGATCACCAAGGTCTACGGCAGAAACGGTCGCGGCGTACGGGCCCTCGACGGTGTCACGGTGGGCATCGAACGCGGCTCCTTCACCGCCGTCATGGGGCCCTCGGGCTCCGGCAAGTCGACCTTCCTGCACTGCGCGGCCGGTCTCGACAAACCGACCTCCGGCCGCGCCTGGATCGGCGACACCGAACTCGCGGGCATGAACGAGACCCAGCTGACCAAGCTGCGCCGCAAGCGCGTCGGCTTCGTCTTCCAGGCCTTCAACCTCATTCCCTCGCTCTCCGTCCGGCAGAACGTGGAGCTGCCGCTGCGGCTCGCGGGCGGCAACCTCGACAAGCGCTGGCTGGAGGAGATCCTGCAGCGCGTCGGCCTCGGCGGGCGGGCGAGCCACCGGCCCGCCGAACTCTCCGGCGGCCAGCAGCAGCGCGTGGCGATCGCGCGCGCCCTCATCACCCAGCCCGACGTCATCTTCGGCGACGAGCCGACCGGCGCCCTCGACACCGTCACCGCCAGGGAGATCCTCTCCCTGCTGCGGTCCTGCGTGGACGAGACCGGCCAGACCGTCGTCATGGTCACCCACGACCCGATGGCCGCCTCGTACGCGGACACCGTGCTCTTCCTCGCCGACGGCCGGCTCGTCGACCGTATGCACAACCCGACCGCGGACCGCGTCGCCGACCGGATGACGCACCTGGGAGCGTGGGCCTGATGCTGCGCTACGCCTTCCAGACCCTCAGGGCCCGCAAAGGAGGGTTCATCGGCGCGTTCCTGGCGCTGATGTGCGCCGCGGCGCTGGTCACCGCGTGCGGCATCCTCCTGGAGACCGGTCTGCGCGGCACCATCGGCACCGAGCGGTACGCGGCCGCACCCGTGATCGTCGGCGGCGACCAGAACGTCCACCAGACCACCGTCAAGCACAAGAAGGGCAAGACCAAGGTCAAGCACAAGGCGAAGCCGCTCGCCGAGCGCGTCTGGCTGCCCGCCGACACCGTCGGCAAGCTCTCCGGGCTGCCCGGCGCCCGGTCCGTCGTCCCCGAAGTGACCTTCCCCGCCTACGCGGTGAGCCCCAAGGGCCAGGTCGTGCCGGGCGTCGACGACAAGGCGTCGTACGGGCACGCCTGGAGCTCGGCCGTCCTGACCCCGTTCAAGCTGGTCTCCGGCAGCGCGCCGAGCTCCGCCGGTGACGTCGTCGTCGACCGCGAACTCGCGAGCCGCACCGGTCTCAAGCCCGGCGCCACCCTCACCGTCCAGTCCACCGACGCGCCACGCACCTACCGGGTCACCGGCGTCGCGGCACCCGCCGACGGCGATCTCAAGCAGCAGTCCTCGCTGTTCTTCTCCGACGACGAGGCAAAGCGGCTGTCCGGGCGCGACGGCGCGGTCTCCGTGATCGGCGTGCTGCCCAAGCCGGGCGTGTCCACGAGCGAACTCGCCGGCCAGGTCCGCAAGGCGCTGGACGGCACCACCGCGCAGGTGGCGACCGGCGGCGACCGCGGCCCGGTCGAGTTCCTGGACGCGGCCAAGGCGCGGGTCAAGCTGGTCTCCATGGGCGGCGCGATCGGCGGCACCTCGCTGCTCGTCGCGATCCTCGTGGTCGTCGGCACCTTCGCCCTGTCCATCCAGCAGCGCTACCGCGAACTCGCCCTGCTGCGCGCGATCGCCGCCACTCCCAAGCAGGTACGGCAGCTGATCGGCCGCGAGGCGCTCATCGTCGGGCTGCTCGCGGGCGTGCTCGGCTCGGTCGCCGGACTGCCGATCGCGTACTGGCTGCACCGCAAGTTCGTCGACTTCAAGGCGATCCCGGAGACCCTGCAGGTCACGTACAGCGTGTTCCCGTTCTTCGCCGCGATCGGCGCCGCTCTGCTGGGCGCCTGGGCCGCGGCCCGGATCTCCGCTCGCCGCACCGCCCGGATCCGCCCCGCCGAGGCGCTCGCCGAGTCCGCCATGGAGTCGCGGAACTTCGGCTGGGGACGGTTCCTCGCCGGTGCGCTCACCCTGGCGGGCGGGATCGTGCTGCTCGCCGTGCTGAGCGTGCTGAAGACCGAGCCCGCCTCCACACCGGTGACCTTCCTGTCGGTCGTCGTGCTGTCGGTCGCGGTCTCACTGCTCGGCCCGCTCATCGCCCGGATCGCGGTCGCCGTCCTCGGGGTGCCGCTGCGCGCCTCCCGGGTGGCCGGCCACCTCGCCACCGCCAACGTGCGCGCCAACACCAAGCGGATGGCCTCCGCCATCACCCCGCTGGCGCTGCTCATCGGCATGGCCTGCACGGTGTTCTTCGTCCAGACCACGATGGGCGACGCCGCCTCCGCACAGGCCAAGGACGGCAACAAGGCGAACTGGGTGGTCGCCTCGGCCGGCCCGGGTGTGCCCGAGCAGGCCGCGCAGGCGCTCGGCCGGGTGCCCGGGGTCACGGCCGTCACCGAGGTCGTACGGACCAACGTCCGCGTCGGCCTCGACAAGTTCCCGGCGCAGGGCCTGTCCCCGGACGGGCTGCGCGAGAACTGGGACCCGGACGTCACCAAGGGCTCCCTGGCCGGGTTCGGCGACAACAGTGTGGCGCTGAGCGAGATCGCCTCCGACACCCTGGACAAGAAGCCCGGCGACAGCCTCAAGCTCACCCTCGGCGACGGCACCGTGGTCACCCTCAAGGTGGCCGCCGTCTACTCCCGGGGTCTGGGCTTCGGCGACCTGACCATGTCGCACGCGCTCGCCGTACAGCACGTCGACAATCCGCTCGCCTCCTCCGTCCTGGTCAGGACGGCCGGCGACGGCAAGGCCGGGCGCGAGCAGCTCCAGGCCTCCGTGGCCAAGTTCCCCGGCGTCGGGGTCCTCGACCGCGGTCAGGTCGAGGATCTGCAGGCCGAGGTGCAGCAGTCCAACGCCGAGGTGAACTACGTCGCGATGGGCCTGATCATCGCGTTCACCGCGATCGCCGTCGTCAACACGCTCGCCATGTCGGTCTCCGACCGCTCCCGCGAGTTCGCGCTGCTGCGGCTGGTGGGCACCACACGCCGCCAGGTCATGGGCATGCTGCGCATCGAGTCGGTGGTCGTCGTGCTCATCGCCGCCGCGCTCGGCAGCGGTATCGCGCTCGCCGTGCTCACCGCGTTCAGCGTGGGCATGACGGGCACGGCGGCACCGTCCGTGGACCCCTGGATGTATCTGGGCGTCCTCGCCTTCGCCGGGACGCTCGCGCTGCTGGCGACCGTGGTGCCGGGCCGGCTGGCCCTGCAGGGACAGCCGGCGGACGTCATCGGCTCCCGTCAGTGACGCACACGCCGTCCGGACCACGGCTGAAGGGCCGGCCCGTGGGGGCCGGCCCTTCGGCCGTGCGTCCTTGTGCGGCCGCTGCGGTCAGTTGAGCACCGGGCCGCCGTCCATCCGGTCCACCCGGCTGCGGCGGTTGTCCAGGTGCGCGTACACCCGCTCCAGCCAGCGGTCCGCGCCGTCGTAGCGCGGAGTGAAGGAGGTACGGCCGTGCACCGCGACCCGGTTGTCGACGACGGCGAGGTCACCCACCCGCAGCCGGTGCGCCGTCATCGTCTCCACGAAGGCCTCCCGCAGCTCGGCCATCGCGTTCTTCGCCGTGTCGTCCAGCGGATGCGTCGCGGCGAAGTCGACCAGGACATTGGGGTCTTCGAGGTCGCCCAGGAGCACCGGGTGCGCCGAACGGACACTGTTGAGGGTGCCGAACGACGGCGGCGGCTCGGTGAGGAACCGCGGCTCCGCCAGCACCTGCCGGGTCGCCTCGGAGAGCAGCGGCAGCGCCCGCCGGATGGACGAGGTGCACAGCCGGGCGTCCCCGGTGGGGTCCTCCCGCAGGCACACCAGGCCCACATAATCCGGCCGGTTGTCGTGAAACGCATTCTCGACGTGCAATTCGAGAAGTACGGATCCCGCGTTGCTCTGCGATTCCTCCCGGCCCGGCACCGGCACCACATTCTGCACCAGGGCACCGCCCTTCTCGCTGCGGAATGCGATCACCTCACCGAGTTGCAGCATCATCGAGGTGATGACCGAGGCGGCGGTGGTCGGAACGCGCTCGACGGAATTCGGCACGCACGGCGTGGGCGGCAGCGGACGCTCCGCCACCACCGGCAGATCGCGCACCAGCAGCACCCCGTCCCGGCCCGGGTCGTGCCGGAACGCACGCAGCGTGGCCAGCACTTTCCGGGGCAGCAGCGAGGAGACCTCAAGCGCGTCCGCCAGCCACTGGGGGGAGTCGACAAGCGGGTGCCCAGGACCGGTCAGCCGACCGGTCAGTGCGACCGTTTCCGCCCTTTCCCGCTCGGTGAGTTCATGCCCCGCGATGTCGGATCCGGCATGCGTGCGCGGCGCTTCGGGAGCGAGGGTCTGTATCTGAGCCATAGGAGAGATTCCTCGGGTAGTCGGACGTTTCCCGAGCAAGTCTCGGAGCACGTCCTATTGCCGCCCTATGGAAGACCGGTATAGGGCGGCAATAGTGCCTGCGGAGGATTCTGGAGGAACGGTAAGTACGTTGGCGCGCTGCGGCGGACAAGGAGGCGAGGGCATGGGGTTGTCGCGTGATGGCATGGTGTCCCCCCGCGACCAGGGACAGGACCGGGAGGGCCGGGCGCACGACGGCAGGGGTCAGGTCCGTGACGGGGCGGTGGCCGTCGCCGATCGGCTGGTCGCGCACGGCGAGGCACATGTGTGGTGGTGGCGTACGCCCGAACGCGTCGACCCCCAGGACCTGCGACTGCTGGGCACCGAGGAGTTCCGGCGCGCCCTCGGCATGCTCGCCGAGCGGGACGCCGCCGAGTTCGTGCACACCAGGGCCGGCGCCCGCCGCGCCCTGGGCGAACTCCTCGGCATCACCCCCGACACCGTGGACCTGGGCCGCCGCCGCTGCCCCGGCTGCGGCGCGGACAGCCACGGCCCGCCGCTGCTTCTGCGCCCCTCACTCCCGTTCGCGATCAGCCTGAGCCGCACCGAGGGCTGGGGCGTCTTCGCCGTCGGGGCGGGGCACTCCATCGGCGTGGACGCGGAGGCGCTGCGCCCGGTGCGCGACGCGCTCCTCACCGACTTCGTACTGACCCCCGACGAACAGCGGCACCTGTGCGCCCTCACACCGGGCGCGGTACGGCACGCGGCCTTCCACGGCGTCTGGACCCGCAAGGAGGCAGTGATCAAGGCGGTCGGTCTGGGCCTCACCGGCACCGAACTCGGCGGGAGCGGCGGCCTGGAAACCCGCCCCGACAGCGCGGGCCCGGTCCGTGTCACCCATCGAGGGCCGCGGCGCGACACCGACTGGACGGTCCAGGACCTGCCCCTGTCGCCCCGCCTGGCCGTGTCCCTCGCCCGCCCGGTCGGCCCCGCCTCCCGCGGCCGCGTCCATCTGCACCCACCGACTCGCTGAACGCCCGACGGGGGCGCACGCCCCGAAGGGCCCGACTCCCGTTCCCCGAAAGGACATCGCCCGCCATGATCACGGATTCCCTCGTGCCCGCGGCTCCGCGCGGCACCCGCACGGCCGTCACCGAGCCCGCTCCCCCCGCGCCCTCCGCGGTGCCTTCCCCGGTGTCTTCCCCCGTGTCTTCTTCCCTGTCCTCTCTCGTGTCCCCTCGCGCGCTCTCTCCCGCCGAGCTGACCGCGTACTTCGCCGCCCTCGCCGAGGCCGTGGAACGCATGGACCCGGGCCCGACCGCCCCCGGCGGCTGGGAGGCACGGGAGCGGCTGCGCTTCTCCGCCTGGGTGCGCCAGGTGTACGAGCACCCGCTGTCGCCCGCCGTGTTCGCGCACCCGGAGGGCAGGTTCGCACGCGCCGCGCAGACCGCCCAGGCGGCCGAACTCGGCCTGCGCATGGACGTGTCCGGCAACGGCACCCGCCCCGCCCGGCCCTCCGCGCACGTCCGTGCCTCCGCCGCCGTCGGCGCGGTCTGGTCGGTCGCCGCGCAGGCGCTCGCCCAGTCACCGCGCCCGCCCCGGGAGCGGGTGGTCTCCGACGCCTGGACGGTCGCCCGGGAGATCATCGCGCCGGGGCTGCCGATGCCGGGACGGCCACCGGCGCGGGCGCGGGGAGCCTGGTGAGGACGGCGACGGAGGCGGAGACGGCGGCGGCGGACGCGCCCGGAGTGCCCGACGTACACCGTGCGCTCACCCCACCCGTGCGGCGGCCGGCTCGGGACGCGCGAGCGTCGCGGCGAGCAGCCGTACGAGCTCGTGGTACCGGTACAGCGGCCGCCCACGGTCGTCGAGCCCGGACAGGTCGAGCAGCGCGGCGTCGACGAGCGACTCCAGCGCGTTCTCGGCGCCGTCCGGCGGCACCCCGAGCCGCGCCGCCGCCTGCTGCGCGGTGAACGCCCCGAACCCGGGGTCGGCCTCCGTGCCCGCCAGCGCGGTCAGCGTCGCCCGCTCGGCCGGACCGAGCTGCTCCACCGAGGTGAGCAGGGTCCGGCGCAGGTCCAGTTCGCCGAAGGACAGCTCGCCGAGCCGGGCGGCGGGGTCGGCGAGCCGGACCGCGAGCCGGGCGGCGGCCCAGTGCGGGCGGGCGGCGAGCCGGGCACCGGCGATGGCCAGCGCGAGCGGCAGCCCGGCGCAGTACGCCGCCAGGTCGTCGGCCGCGTCCGGGTCCTCGACGAGGCGCTGCCGCCCGGCCCTGGCGGCCAGCAGTTCCAGCGACGCCGTGTCGTCGAGCAGCGGCAGGGCGAGCGTGTCGCTCCCGGACACCCAGGCCAGCCGGGACCGGCTGGTGACGACCACGGCCGAGGGTCCGGCCGGCAGCAGTGGTCCGAGCTGCCGGTCCCCGCGGACGTTGTCCAGCACCACCAGCAGCCGCTGATCGGCCGTCCGGGTCCGGTACAGCCGTACGAGCTCGTCGAGATCCCGCACCGGCAGGTCGCCGTCGCTCTCGCCGAGGGCGCGCAGCAGCTGGGCGAGGACGGCGTGCGGAGTCTTCGGCGCGCCGTCGGGACCGCACAGTTCGATGAAGAGCAGCCCGTCGGGGAACCACTCCCTGCTCTCGGCCGCGGCCCGCACCGCCAGCGCGGTCTTGCCGATGCCGGCCATGCCGGTGACGAGGATCCGCCGCTGTCCGGCACCTTCCCGCCCAAGACGCCCCCGCAGCGTCTCGAGCTCGACCTCCCGGCCCACGAACTCCCCGTCGGCGGCGGGCAGCATGGCGGGCACGGGCCGCTGTCCGCCCCGTACCGCTCCCTGTCCGTGCCCGCGCCCGTTCCCGTGTCCGGGCCCGTGCCCATGGCTCTGCCCGTGCCGGAGCCCCAACTCGCCGCCGAGCACGGCCTGGTAGGTGGAACCGAGCGCCTCACCGGGATCGATCCCGAGCTGCTCGGCGAGCACCTTGCGCCCCTCGTAGTACGTGTGCAGCGCGTCGGCCTGCCGACCGCACCGGTAGAGGGCGGTCATCAACTGCGCCCGAAGCCGCTCCCGCACCGGGAACTCGGCGACGAGGCCGGTGAGTTCGGCCGTCACCTGCTCGTGCCGCCCCAGCTCCAGATCGGCCTCGATCCGGGACTCCAGGGCGAGCATGCGCTCCTCCTCCAGCGGCGCGAGCTCCGCGTCGAGCATGTGCTCGGTGACGTTCGCGAGCGCGGCCCCGCGCCACATCCGCAGCGCCGCCCACAGCGACTCCGAGGCGTCCTCGAAGCGCCGCTCGCCGAGCGCCCGCCGCCCGTCCCGCTCAAGCCGCCGGAACTCGACGAGGTCGACCACGGCACCGGGCGCCCGCAGCACGTACCCCGGCGGCTGCCGCAGGATCTCCACTTCGGCGCCCAACTGCTTGCGCAGCCGGGACATGTACGTATAAATCTGGGCACTCGCCGTGGCCGGCGGTTCCCACCCCCACAGCAGTGAACTGAGCCGTGTGTCCGACACGACCCGGTCCTGCGCCAGCAGCATCGCGGCAAGCACCGTATGCATCTTGGAACCGGAGAGGGCCACCCGCTCGCCCCCTCGTACAGCCTCCACCGAGCCCAGGATTCGAAACTCCATGGTGCACCCCCTTCTGGTGCGGCCATCCCTACAGTTCACGAAGTTAGAGGGGGGTGTTATTCATGGGTTATCGCCGCATGAGGCGCCGGACACGGCCGAGGGCCGACGGGGGAGGGAAGCGTGCCATGGGCGGCTCGGAACAGGAACAGGAACAGGAACGAGAACGGGAACGGGAACGGGCGGGTACGGGGCCGATCAGTCCCGAACGGATGATCGCGGAGGCGCGGAAGGCGTTCTTCGTGATGTTCGGGCTGCTGGCGGCCGTCTGGCTGGTGCAGCTCGCCAACTATGCCGACCACTACGCGCTCTCACGGGAGTACGGCGTGACCGCCGGCGACATCGGCACGCTGCCCGACATCCTCGCCGCGCCCTTCCTGCACTGGAACTGGGCACACCTGGAGAGCAACTCGGGACCGCTGTTCGTCTTCGGGTTCCTCGCCGCCTACCGAGGGGTGGTCCGCTTCCTGGGGCTGAGCCTGCTGGTCGCGGTGACCAGTGGGCTCACGGTCTGGTTCCTCGAACGGGGCGACGTGGAAACGGTCGGCGCCAGCGGCCTGATCTTCGGGTACTTCGGCTATGTCGTGGTACGCGGACTCTTCGACCGGCATCTGATCGACACGCTGATCGGTGTCGTCATGGCGGCCTCCTTCGCCTATCTGCTCACCGTGGCCGTGCCGGGGACGCCGGGGGTGAGCTGGCTGGGACACCTCGGTGGCCTGATCGGCGGCCTGCTCGGTGCCTGGCTCTTCCGGGACCGGCGCCCGCGGACCGACGCACCCCCACGCTCCGGCGGCGGCACCGGGCCGACCACTCGCGGCGCCCTTCGACCGCGCTCCGACAACCCGCGCGCCGACCTGCACAAGGAACTCGGCGACCTGGGACTGCTCTAGCCCGCGTGATCCACCCGCGGCCGTGTCCGAGTCGATCGTCCGCCCGTCGGGCGGACCAGGCCGGTCGGCAGCCCGGGTCACCGTCCTCGGTCGAGGCCGGAGATCTCTGAATCGGGACGGGCCAGGCTGTTTCGCGGCAGATGACAGGTCGCACGTAGAGCATCCATCTTCTCCGCGTCGGTGGTCTCGGCCGCAGCCGTATACGTGATGATCCTGAGGTCGGTGCCGGCAGGCATCAGGACATCGACGTCGAGGGCGATGTCACCCACCAGTGGATGCTCGATGGTCTTGCGGTCGCCGACATAGGGACCGGCAGTGCCGTGGAACCACAGACGGGCGAAGCGCCGGTCGGTTCGAAGCATGCGTTCGACGAGTGAGGCAAGACGTACATCATGGGGATGGGCGGCCGCTGTCACCCGCAGGTCGGCAACGAGGTCCTCCTCCTGCGCTTCGTTGCCTTTCCATGACCAAACGGGCCATGCCGTCACCGGATCCCGTTCTCGGCTGCCGCTCGGCTGGAACATCCCGGCAACGAGATTGCGCTCGTCCCAACCGTACGCACGGGGATCGCCGACCGCGGCCGCCCACATCTTGTTCCAGCCGATGATGGTCCAGTCGGCAGCGAAGACCCCGGCGGGAATCTCTCCTAACTGCTGTACCAGTCGCTGCACACTCATGGGTATGTGCCTGGAGACGTTCCCGACGGTGGGTGGTGCAAGGTGGGCGCAGCGAAACAGATGGTCACGCTCGGACGGGTTGAGACGCAGTGCTCTGGCCAGGGCGGTGACCACTTGCGCCGAGGGATTGCGAGCGCGGCCCTGTTCCAGCCGCACCACATAGTCGACCGATATGCCTGCTAAACGGGCCAGTTCTTCGCGGCGCAGTCCAGGGATGCGCCGCTCCCCGCCGGCCTCCAGCCCGCTGTCCTGCGGTGACATACGTTCACGCCAGCCGCGCAGAGTCATGCCGAAGTGATTCATCGTTGCCATGCGGGTCATCGTCGACCAGATGCCGCGGACGACACGAAGCTTTCTGTTGCCGGATCACGGATTCGTTACACAGAGTCGAGTTCTGGCCGCCGGTGTCGGGTTACGGCGCGCCGGCCGACAGAGCGTCGCCGGACGCGTCGGGGGTGGCGGCCCAGTGCGCCCGGGAAAGGTGCGGTACTTGAGGCCGGACCTGCAGTTCGACGTGGACGTCGTGCTCGGCGGCGCGGGCCGCCAACCGTGCGGCGTCGTCCAGCAGGATCTCGTGCGAGCCGCCCTCCTTTCGGGGCCGGCGTGGGATCGACAGCGGCTTCGCCGACCGCGCTGTCGCCGGACACGGTCAGGTCGGTCCCAGGGGAGCAGACCGCGGCCGACGAGGGGTGGGGCAGGCCCGCGTCTTGGGCGGCGACGAGCGTCGCGACGGCGAGGCCGTCACCCGCGCACTCGCCGCAGCGGGCCGGGCGGAGGTGACGTGGGTCATCGAATCGTCCAGACCTGGTTGTCCCAGCTGTTGTCGCAGCCCCAAAGAACCACCACCGTTCCGCTCGTGCCCCCGAAAATGGTGACGCATTTCTGTGACTGATCAGCCACCAGTGCCGTACCGGAGAAGTGGAATTGCTGGCTGGAGTTGCCGCTGCACCCGGTCAGTTGGATCTCGGTCCGGTCAGCGCTCGACCCTCCGGCCACGGTCATGCATTTCCCCGATGACCGGAGGGTCCCATCCGATCCGATGAGCCATCGCTGCGCCGCGGAGCCGTCACACGTCGCCTGGACCAGCTGTATCCCCTCGGTCCCGGCGCCGCCGCTCAGGCACTTCCCTGTGGCGGGGACCACCAGGGTATGGCTGGCCGGGACGACCGATGAGCCGGATCCGTTGTTCGTGGACGTGTTCTCGTCTCCGGAATCCGTGCCGGGATCCTCTTCCTCTTGTCCGGCCTTGGGCGTCGTCCCCTGCGATGGGGTGTGCGCCGCCGCCGACGTGACGCTGGAACTCGTAGAGCTCGACGGTGAGGAGGAGGAAGAGGAAGAGGAGACGGAAGAGGCTGTCGGCGTGTCCGCGGACTGCGACGTCGTGGTGCCGTCGGCGGGGAGCGGGCCGGTCGACACCGTGGCGTTGCTGGTGTTCTTCTCCGTCGTCGTGTTGACCAGCAACGCGATCGTGATCACTACCGCCGTGGCGACCACTGCGGCAAGCACGACCAGCTTCTTCGAATGGCCCGTTCGGCCGGAGGGCCGCCGCGCCTGCGGGGCGGTCTCGGTCGTGGCCGACTGCGGGCGTTCCGCTGCCGGGTCGGCAGCGGATGCCTCGCGTGTTCTGTGCCCCGAGTTCGGTTCCGGCTCCGCGTTCGGTTCCGGCTTCGCCTCAGCCGGAGCCGGAGCCGGAGCCTCAGCTTCAGCCTCAGCCGGAGCCTCAGCTGGAACCGGAGCCTCAGCGTCGGCCTCAGCAGGAACCGGAGCCGCAGCCGCAGCGTCGGCGGCCGCCGCACGGGCGGCGGGCGGAGTGGTGGAGTGGCCCACTCGGCGTATGCGTCGCGGGTCGACGTCCACTGTCCGCAAGAGGTGCTCGGCGTCCTCGGCCGATATTCGGTCGGCCGGGTTGCCGGTGAGCAGACCCTGGATCAGCGGGGTCAGCGGCCCGGCGCCGCGCACCTCGGGAGCCGACTCCATGGCAATGGCGTACATCGTCTCCGCCACCGTGTCCCGGAGGAACGGCGAGCGGCCCTCGACCGCCTGGAAGAGCGTTGCACCCAGCGCCCACAGGTCGGCCTCCGGACCCGGCTTGGCGCCGACCAGGCGCTCGGGGGCCATGAAGTCGACCGACCCCACCAACTGGCCGGTGCGGGTGAGAGCCGAGGTCTCGGCGGCCTGGGCGATGCCGAAGTCGGTGAGGACCACCCGGCCGTCCTCGGCGAGCAGCACATTGGCCGGCTTCACGTCCCGGTGCAGAATCCCGGCCCGATGCGCCGCCCGCAACGCGGCGATCACGCCACGGCCGATCCTGGCGACCTCTTCGGGCGGGACCGGGCCGTGCGCCGCGATCAGGTCACTGAGGGTGGTGGACGGCACGTACTCCATGACGATGAGGGGCAGGCCCTCGTCGTCCACGACATCGTGGACGACAACGACATTGGGGTGGCTGATCCTGGCGGTGCTGCGGGCCTCGCGGCGGGTGCGCTCGAAGAGGGTGGCGAGGTCGGCGGCGTCGAGATGCGGCTGGGGATGGAGCTTCTTGACCGCGACCTGGCGGGCGAGGAGATTGTCGTGCGCGCGCCACACGGTGGCCATGCCGCCTCGGCCGATACGGTCGAGGACGCGGTATCGGCCGGCGATCAGCCGTCCTTCATCGGACACCGTGGTTTCCTTTCCTCTGCTTCAGGGCCGATCCGGCCGGCGGCGCCACGGGGCTCCTCTGGCCGGCCACACGCCCAACTGCCCCTCGCTCAGCGCTTGTTGAGGAGCGCCCTGCCAGTCGAAGGGGGCGATCGTACTTATGCCAGGTGACGCCCTCGCACCGATGTCCCTCATTGATGTCGCTCATCGAAGGGGGCCTACGAGGAGAGCGGCGAGTCCCCGGAGGCCGGGTGGATGCCGAGAGAGCGGAGCACGGCTGGAGCGGTTCGCCGGCCGGCGCCGGGTTCGGCGTCATCGGCCCGCGGTCGGGCCCGGAAGCGGCCCCTGTCCAAGGCACGCCGGGCCCGAGTGCCGCGCGCAGGGCGACTCCAGGACTGTTGATCGGTTCCATGAGGAGCGGGGCCGCCATTGGGGGGGTCTGTGTTCGATCGGTCAGGACCCGGATTCGGTTAGACAACGGCTTCTGACTGTCTCCGGTTCGGGGTCTGCGGCGCTGCGGGCCCGGCCACGAGCAGGGCGGCGCCGCCATCTCACGTCATGAAGGTCCGACGACCGTGGTCAACGACCTCGCCGGAGCCTTCGCGTGCCCGATCATCCTCCAAGGAACACGGCAGCCGCCAGTCGCGCGGGTAGGAACAGCAGTACCACCCGCGGCGGACCTGGTGGACGTCCTGCTGCGCACCAGCGACGAGTTCGCCCGCTTGTGGGAGCGCCACGAGGTGGGCCTGCGGTGGAGCGAGACCAAACGATTCGTCCATCCCCAGGTCGGACAGCTGGACCTCTACTGCCAACTTCTGCTGGAGCCGGACCAGGGCCAGTCGCTGCTCATCTTCACCACCACCCCGGGCACGGAGAGCCACGAGAAACTCGCCCTGCTCACCGTGCTGGGCACCGACCATTTCGCCGCCGACACCCGGTGACGACACCCGGTGACGCCACCCGCGGCGTCGGCGAAACCCGCTCGGAACGGATCCGACTGACCGACTGACCAACTGATCAGCAGCTGATCAAGAGTGCTCGGCGGGCAGCCGGAGGGTGAACACCGACCCGGCGCCGGGGGTGCTGCGCACGGTGGCCGTGCCGCCGTGCGCCTCGACGAGTTGGCGGACGATGGCCAGCCCGAGGCCGCTGCCGCCGGTCTGCCGGTTCCGTGAGCGTTCGGCCCGCCAGAAGCGGTCGAAGACCATCGGCAGGTCCTCCGGCGCGATACCGGTACCCGTGTCGGCGACCTCGATCACGACGTCCTCCCCGGCACGCTCGGCGCGCAGGGTGACGCCACCCCCGGCCGGAGTGTGCCGCAAGGAGTTGGACAGCAGGTTCGCCACCGCCTGCCGCAGCCGTATCGGGTCGGCGGTCAGGGCCGGGTCCCCTTCGGCACGGACCTCCAGCCGGACATCGGCCGCGTCCGCGCGGGCCCGGTGGGCGTCCGCGACATGGTCGAGCAGGTCGCGTACGTACACGGGCTCCGGGTGCAGCCGCAGGGCACCGGCGTCGGCGGCCGCGAGGTCCTGGAGGTCGTCGATGATGTGCTGGAGCTGGAGGGCCTCCGCCAGCAGGGACGCCATGAACGCCCGGTCGGACACGGCGATGCCGTCCTCCGCGGCCTCCAGCCAGCCGCGGATGTTGCTCAGCGGGGTGCGCAGCTCATGGGCGACATCGCTGACCAGCGCCTTGCGCTGCTCCTCGATGAGGGCCCGGCGCTCGGACAGGTCGTTGAGCGCGGCGGCGAGATAGCCGATCTCGTCGCGGGTGGTGACCGGGACCCGCACCTGGCCGTCCGCCGGGTGCAGCGCCGCCTCGGCCAGCGCCCGCAGGGGCCGTACGAGCTGGGTGCCGACCAGTACCGTCACCGACACGGTGAGCAGCAGCACCAGCCCGGCGACTCCCGCGATACGCGCGGTGTTGGCGGGGGACAGGGCGAACACCGTGCGGGTCGGCCCGCTGGGCGGGTCGGTGAGGAACAGCAGCGCCGGCGGAGCGACGTAGGCCGTCAGCTGCTCACGGCGGGCGGAGTCCACGCAGGTCTGCGCGGTCGGCGAGGTGGTCACGGCCGCGAAGTCGGGCCCGATCGCCACCTCGTGCAGGCCCTGGCGCTCCAAGCAGCCCTCGGCCAGCGCGTACAACCGGTCGAAGGCCTTCTGCTCGGTGGGGGTCGGCTGGTCGAGCAGGGCAACGCTGCAGATCTGGGAGCCCTTGGTGGAGAAGACGTTGCCGCCGCCGATGACGGCGTACGGATGGCCGCTCGGCCGGTGGTCGATCCGCGCGGCGAGCCCGGTGGCCCGCAGACAGCCCAGGATCTTCCCGCTCACCTTGTCCAGGCGGCGGCGTTCCGCGGCGGTCGGCCGGTACGGGCCGACGGCGCGTGAGTCGATCCGGTCGTCCGTGGCATGGCGGTCCAGCGCCGCGTCGACGTGCAAGGGGTTCACCACGGCCGACTCCCGGACGGGCAGTGCGGCGTCCGGGCCGGACCGGGCGATGGTCCGGGTACGGTCCTCGGTGGTCAGGGTGAGGTCGCGCCCGGTGCGCCGCGCCAGGTCCCGTACCGTCCGGTCCACGCCGTCCCAGCCGGGGTGCGTGGCCGCGTATCCCACCAGGGTGTCGTAGACCGTGCCGTCGTCGGTGAGGACCTGGCCCTGTTCCTGGCGGATGGCACGGGCGGTGGTCCGGGCGGCGAGCCAGGCCGTGGCCGCGACCGAGCAGACGGCGATCAGCACGGAGGCGGCCAGCAGCCGCACCAGCAGGCTGCGGTGCGGTCGCACCCGCCGTACGTCGGCGCCCGCGACGGCGGGTCCGTCAGGGTCGCGCATCGCCGGGGTCCTCGGCGGGCCGGCCGTCGGTCAGCTTGTATCCGATGCCGAACACGGTCAGCAGACGTTCCGGCCGCCGAGGATCGGGTTCGATCTTCTTGCGGAGGTTCAACACATGTACGTCCACCGTGCGTTCGGTGATGTAACGGTCGAACCCGTGCAGGTGGGCGAGCAGTTGACGGCGGGTGAAGACCCGTTCCGGCTGCTCCGCCATGGCGGCGAGGATCCGGAACTCGCCCGGAGTGCAGTCCACCGGCAGGCCGTCGACCCGCACCTCGTGGCGTACGGGATCCACGGCCAGGGCGCCGACGTGCAGGGCGGATCCGGCCGCCGTGGCACTCCGCCCGACGCGGCGCAGCAGCGTGCGGATCCGTGCCATCAGCTCCCGTGGACTGTAGGGCTTGGTCAGGTAGTCGTCGGCGCCGAGGTCCAGACCGAGCAGCAGATCCTCCTCGGCGGACCGCGCGGTCAGCATCAGCACCGCGAGGTCGTCGGTCTCGCGGCGCAGCACCCGGCACACGTCCAGACCGTCCACGACGGGCATCATCACGTCGAGCACGAGCAGGTCGGGCCGCAGCCGCCGGGCCTCGTCGATGGCCGCACGCCCGTCGTGGACGATGGTGGCGGTGTGGCCCTCGCGCTCCAGGTAACGGCGGATCACCTCGGCCTGTCCGGCATCGTCCTCGGCCACCAGGACATGTGCGCACATGCTGCGGACCCTACGGCCCCCGAAACCGTCCGAACAGGAATCTGATGACGGTCTGACAGGATCTTCATACCGTTGCGTGACCGTACCGGGCATGTCGAACAGCATCCCGCGACGTACGGCAGGCGCCACGGCCGTCCTCTCTCTTCCGCTCTCCCTCCCCCTCCTGCTCTGTCTGCTCACCGCCTGCGGCTCGGGTTCCGACGGCGCGAAGGCCCCGGGCGGCGACCAGGTGGCCTCGATCAGCACCCCGACAGCGCCAGGCGGCGCGAAGGGCACGGCATCGGCCGGATCACCGTCCTCGGAGTCCGCGGAGTCCTCGGAGTCCTCGGAGTCCTCGGGCTCCTCCGAATCCGGCGTGCAGATGCGCCTGGACATGACCGACGCCGAACAGACCGCCATCGGCCAGGCCTACACACACTGTCTGAAGGACCAGGGCGTGCCGTACGGCACCAAGCCCTGGCCGGGGCACGATCAGGAGTGGGTCGCTCCCAAGTACGGGGCCGACAAGTATCCCGACGCCTACAAGGCCTGCGCTTCGAAGAAGCCGATCCAGCCCCCGGAGACGGACCCGGCGAAGAACCCGCACTACGTGGACGACTTCCGCGCCTGGGTGCAGTGCATGAACCGGAAGGGGCTGAAGGTCGAGGCGCTGTCCGACGGCAGCGGCTGGAACTTCGCCGAGCACCCGGGTTCGGTCCTGCCCGACAGCGCCAAGGCGGTCAAGGTCGAGCGCGACTGCAAGCTGGAGGCGTTCGGTGGCGAGAAGTGACGCCCCCGATGCCTCCGATGCCCCCGACGTCCCTGACTCCCGTCGCCGTACGGTCGTCACAGCCGTCGTCGCGGTGACCGCCGTGGCGGCGGCCACCCTGGGAGTGATCGGCTGGCACGGCCACGACGCGAAGCGATCCGGGGCCGCCACGGGGGACGCGCCGCTGCGGACCACGGCGGTGCAGCGCACCGACCTGTCCGACGCGCAGACGCTTCCCGGCACGCTCGGCCACGGCGCGGCCCGTGCCGTCAAGGGCACCGGGGACGGCGTGGTCACCTGGCTGCCCGCCATCGGCGTCACGGTGACCCGGGGTCATCCGCTGTACCGGGTGGACGACCGGCCCGTACCGCTCTTCTACGGGACCACACCGCTGTTCCGCACCCTGGACACCAGGGGTGCGGTCGGCCGCGACGTGAAGGTCGTCGCCGACAACCTCGTACGCCTCGGCTACGACATCGGAGCCCAGCCGGCGCCCGGTACGTGGGTCGCGCAGCACACCGCCCCGGGCGCCGCCGAACCGGGCGCGAACCCTGATTCGGGCGCGAGTCCGGACCCGGGCGCGAGTCCGGACCCGAGCGGGGGTCCGGACCCGAGCGGGAGTCCGGACCCGAGCGGGAGTCCGGCCGTGTCGGCCACCACGAGTGCGGCTGCGGCTGCGGCTGTGACGGCGACCGCGGCTCCGGTCCGGGTCAGAAGCGGCGACGGAGTGCTCACCGCCTCCCTCCTCGCCGCCGTCAAGCGGTGGCAGAGCCACGCCGGGCTGCCCCCGACCGGAGTTCTCGGCCCCGGTGACGTGGCGGTGCTGTCCGGCGCGGTGCGGATCGCCTCCGTACAGGCCCAGCCGGGTGACCCGGTCGCCGGGCCGCTGGTGTCGGTCACGACCACCGGCAAGAGGGTCACCGTGCAGTTCGACCCCACCGACGTCGGCTCGGTCCGGCCCGGCGGCCCGGTGACCGTGACCCTGCCGGACCGGTCCACGGTGCGCGGCACGGTCGTGAGCGTCGGGACCGTCGTCCAGGGCGGATCGGGGGACGGTGGCGAGGGCGACGACGCGACGCGGCTGACCGTGACCGTCTCCCTGAGCGACACCCCCGCGGTACGCCGTCTGGACGCGGCCCCCGTCGAGGTGGCGTTCGCCGCGCGCACCCGCAAGGGCGTGCTCGCCGTCCCCGTGGGCGCGCTGCTGGCGCTGAGCGGCGGCGGTTACGCCGTACAACTGCCCGACGGCCGGCTGATCGCCGTACGGACCGGGCTGTTCGCCAAGGGCATGGTGGAGATCACCGGCACCGGCCTGCGGGCGGACCTGAAGGTGGTGACGGCGTCGTGAACCCGACGCCCGTCCTCGCCGTGCGCGGCGCGAGCATGGAGTACGCGGGTGGCGTACGAGCCCTTGACGACGTGTCGCTGGCCGTCGAGCCCGGCGAACTGCTCGGCATCGTCGGCCCCTCCGGCTCCGGCAAGTCCACCCTGCTCAACATCATGGGCACCCTGGACCGCCCGACCAGCGGGGTCGTGGAGATCGGCGGCCAGGATGTCACCCTGCTGTCCGACCGGGTGCTGTCCGCCCTGCGCGGCCGTCAACTGGGCTTCGTCTTCCAGCAGTTCCACCTCACCGACGGGCTCTCCGCCTGGGAGAACGTGGCCACCGGGCTGCTGTACGCCGGTGTGCCGCGCCGACGCCGCCGCCCGCTGGCCCTGGACGCCCTGGCCAGGGTGGGCCTCGCCCACCGCACCCGCCACCCGCCGCACCAGCTGTCCGGCGGCGAACGACAGCGGGTCGCCATCGCCCGCGCCCTGGTGAACCACCCGGCGCTGGTGCTCGCCGACGAGCCCACCGGCGCGCTGGACACCGCGACCGGCGGCGCCGTCCTGGACCTGCTGACCGCGCTGAACGACGAGGGGACGACGATCGCGATCATCACGCACGACCGGGACATCGCGGCCCGGCTGCCCCGCCGGGTCGAACTGCGCGACGGCCGGGTGGTCTCCGACACGGCGGTGGTCTCCGACCCGGCGGTGGCGGCCGGCGACGGGGGGCCGACGTGAGCGACACGACGGACTCCTCGCGAAGCGACGCGACCGATTCCTTGCGAGGCGATACGCCCGACTCCTCGCGAAGCGACACGGCCGACTCCCCGCGCGGCCGACCGGTGCGGCTGGCGCCGCTCGATCTGCTCGGTCTCGGTCTGCTCGGCATCCGTACGCGCACGACACGCGCCGTACTGTCCGCGCTGGGCATCTCCATCGGGATCGCCACGTTGATCGTCGTCATCGGCATTCCGGCGTCGAGCCAACGCGACCTGATGGAGCGGCTGTCCGCGCTGGGCACCAACATGCTGCGGGCCGAGCCGGTCCCGGACCAGAAACCGCCGGTGCTCCTCCCGGAGACCTCGGTGGGCATGGTGGCGCGCATCGGCCCGGTCACCGTGGCCGGCGCCGTCGCCAACACGCATGTCGCCGTCCACCGTTCGGACCGGGTCGACGCGGGCGACTACTCCGGGCTCGCCGTCCTGGCCACCCGCTCCAACCTGCTGACGGCCATCAACGGCACGGTCCGTTCGGGCCGCTTCCTCGGACCGTCCACCGAGAACTTCCCGACCGCCGTCCTCGGCTCGGTCGCCGCGACGCGGCTCGGCATCGCCCGGCTGGTTCCGGGACAACCGACACCGCAGATCTATGTCGGCAACCGCTGGTTCACCGTCATCGGCGTCCTCGCACCGACCCCGCTCTCCGCCGACATCGACCGCTCGGTACTGGTCGGCTGGGGAGCCGCCCGCGACCAGCTGAAGTTCGACGGCCACCCCACGGTGATCTATCTCAAGGCCCGCGAGGACGCCATCGAGGCCGTACGGGACGTCCTGCCCGCCACGATCTATCCACAGGTACCGGGGCTCGTGCAGGTCAGCCGCCCGTCGGACGCCCTGGCCGCCAAACGTGCCACGCAGGCCACGTTCTCCGCGCTCTTCCTGGGACTGGCGGGAGTCGCCCTGCTGGTCGGCGGCATCGGAGTCGCCAACACGATGGTCGTCTCCGTACTCGAACGCCGCCGCGAGATCGGCCTGCACCGCGCGCTGGGCGCCAGCCGCCGCCAGATCCGCGGCCAGTTCCTCACCGAGTCCGTGGTGCTGTCCGCCCTGGGCGGCCTGGCCGGCACCATGATCGGAGTCCTGGCGACGGTCGGCTACGCGCGGTGGCAGGGCTGGCCCCCCGTCGTGCCGCTGCCCGCCGTGGCGGCCGGCTTCGGCGGCGCGATCCTGATCGGCATGGCGGCCGGCCTCTACCCGTCCCTGCGCGCGGCCCGGCTGACCCCGACGGAGGCACTGGCCACGATCTGACGGGGGCCGGCGCCTCCGTCGGGGCGGCTCTGCTGCCGGGCCGGGCGACCCCCTCGGCAGGCAATTCGCACGAAACGGACTTACGGTCGAGCAGGGGGCGCCACTGATCCTCGTCACGACATCAAGCACGACATCAAGCAGGACATCAAGCACGACATCAAGCAGGAGACGATTCGCCATGGCCACAGCATCTGAAACCCCGGTACTCGACACCCTCGCCGCGATGACGGTCGACTCCGTCGAGCGGTGCGGGCTGACCCAGGACACGTTCATGCTCACCCGCATCGCGGCCCTCGCCGCCTCGGACGCTCCGCCGATCTCGTACGTCGCCCACATCGACCCCGCCCTCCAGGCCGGCCTGACCGCCGAGCAGTTGCAGGACGTCCTGGTCGCCATCGCCCCCATCGTGGGCACGGCCCGTGTCATGACGGCAGCGGGCAACATCGCCAAAGCACTCGGCATCACGATCGCGGTCGCCGACGCCGAAGCCGAGGGCCGAGTCTGAGGATCGCGGAGCCACCATGACCCCCCGGAGAAGTGGAGCGGCGGCCGCCGCCCTCGTCGCTGTGACCGTCGCTCTCGCCCCCACGGCACAGGCCGACTCCACCGCCACCCCCGCTGCCACCCCGTCCGAACCCTGCTCGTCCGGCTGGGTGTGCGGCTGGACCGATCCCGGCTACACGGGTGTGGTGAGCCTTGTCTCGCAGGACATGCGGTGGTATCCGGAGACGACCGCCTACGTCGGTTTCAACGGCGGCCTCTCGGTGTGGAACAGCGCCGCCACCTGGCGCGCGGGCGGCCATCTCTGGGGCCGGTGCGTCACCGTGTACAACAAGGCCGACTACGCGGGCCGGAGCCTGACCGTCCGGCCGAATCAGGGCATCCCGCGCCTCCCGGCGTCGTTCGGGAACATCCACTCCAACCGGTTCCACTCCTGCCGCCTGTCCTGAGCGCGGCCCGCAGACCCTCTGCCGTAGCCGGCGGGGAACCATGGCGGGGCCGGGACAGCAGGACCGTCCCGGCCCCGCCAGGCATCTCGCGACAGCCTCATGACCTGGGGTTTCGCTGCGGGCGGCCGGTGGTTTGTCACATTTTCCGCTCCCCGACGGTCAATGGGGTGAACACGTTGAGCGTTGAGCTCTGCGCGTCGAGCGGATGGAGAGGCAGGCCATCTTGGACGTCTACGAGGCGGTCGCGAGTCGACGGGCGGTACGCGGATTCACCGACCGGCAGGTCCCGAGGGAGGTGCTGGAGCGCGTACTCTCCGCGGCGGCCCGGTCACCGTCAGGATCCAACATCCAGCCGTGGCACTCCTACGTGCTGACCGGCGGGCCACTGGCCGAGCTCAAGAAGCGCGCCGGCGAGCGCGTGACAGCGGGCGACCCCTGGGACGAGCGGGAGTACGAGATGTACCCGCCCGGCCTGAAGTCCCCGTACCACGAACGCCGGTCCGCCTTCGCCGCACAGCGCTACGGCGCACTCGGCATCGCGCGCGAGGACATCGAGGGGCGCCAGCGGACCGCCGCCGCGAACTGGGACTGTTTCGGCGCGCCCGTCGCCCTGTTCTGCTACATCGACCGCGACATGGGCCCGGCCCAGTGGTCCGACGTCGGCATGTATCTGCAGACCGTCATGCTGCTGCTCCGCGCCGAAGGACTGCACAGCTGCCCGCAGATGGCGTGGTCGGTGTACCGCAGGACCGTCGCGGAGATCCTGTCACCCCCGGACGGCCTCATCCTCTTCTGCGGCATGTCGATCGGTTTCGAGGACGTCACGGTGGGCCACGCCCGCACGGACCGCGCACCGCTCGACGAGACGGTCACGTTCGTCGGGGACCAGGACGAGTCGGAGGCCGGCCGGCAGGATCCCTGCTCGTACTGACGTGCTGGCGTGCTGGCGTGCTGACGTACTGACGTGCTGACGTGAGTCCGAGGAACCGTCAGCCACCGGACGCGACGGCGGCGCCGGACTCACACGTCGATGAGGACCTTGCCCACCGCTCCCTTCTCGACCGCGATGTGCGCGTCCGCGGTGCGTTCCAGCGGGAAGCGGTGCAGCGGCAGGCCCGCCTCCTCGCCCACGCGCAGCGCCCCGTCGGCGAGGGCGGCGGTGATGGCGGCGACGGCGTCCCGCTTGGCCTCGCCCGGCATCGTGTACACGAGCACGCCCTGGAAGCGCAGGTTGCCGAAGAAGGTCCGGCGGGGCAGTGTCACCTCGCCGCCGTCGTCGTAGTACGCGACGGCGCCGTTCTGGGCGGTCACCGAGACGTCGAGCTCCGCGTTCGCCGCCATGGCGACCTCCACGACGATGTCGACACCGTCCGGGGCCACCCGGCGGATCGCCGCCGCCGCGTCCTCGGCCTTGTAGTCGACGACGTGGTGCGCGCCGGCGGCCTCGGCCAGGCGCGCCTTGAACGGGCTGCTGACGGTGGCCACCACGGTCGCCCCCGCCCAGCGCGCCAGCTGGATCGCCATGTTGCCGACCGCGCCCGCGCCACCGGCGACCAGCACCGTACGGCCGCGCAGCGCACCGGGGCCGAGCCGGGCCGGGTCGCCGTCCCGCACGGTGAGGGCGCGGTGGGCCGTCATCGCGGGGATCGGGATGCTCGCGCCGAGGTCGAAGGAGGCGCTGTCGGGCAGCGGTACGGCCTGTTCCTGGGGGAGCACCGTGTACTCCTGCGCCGTGCCGTCCGGGCGCTGCCGGGCGGCCTCCCAGATCCAGACGCGCTGACCGTTCCTGGCCGGGTCGACACCCTCTCCGACCGCGTCGATCACTCCGGCGCCGTCCTGGTTGGGCACCTGCTCGCCCTCGCCCTGCGGCCCCGCGGTGCGCGACTTCCAGTCCGTCGGGTTCACCCCGGACACCTCGACCCGTACCCGCACCTCGCCCGGCCCCGGCTCCGGCAGCGGACGCTCGGCAAGGCGCAGCACCTCGGGGCCGCCGCCTTCCGTGTACACGATTGCTCTCATGACCTGCACAAGCCCCGGCCGAGCCGGATTCTTCCCGGCCCGCACCTCGGGCCCACACCTCGGGCCCACGCCACCTCCGGGGAAGGGGAAGATGTCAGACAGGCCGAGGCACGATGCTCACCGCGCGGTAGTCGTAGCCGTCCTGTTTGAAGCCGGGGGCTTCCCACGTGAGGTCGACCTGTTGTCCGGGCGACAGCGTGCGGAAGCCGGCCGCCTGGATGTCGGAGAAGTGGCCGAAGCAGCCGCCGGGAGTCTCGGGCGAGTCGAGCACGCCCCACCCTTCCTCGTCGCTCCACTCGCGGACCGTCGCAGTCACCATGGGCGGAACCCTACGGGCTCCGTCCGCGCTGGGCGCCTACGAGGATCCCGCGGAGCGCCACCGCCCTCTGGGCGGGTCCGGAAGATCATGCGAGGGTTGGCCCATGACGGCACCAGAAGCCATGGTCGGGCGGTCGACGAGGTCGAGGGACTCGCGGTGGACGGGCTGCGGTGGCTGACTGACGCGGCGCGCGAAACCTCCGGAGGAGGCCTCGCCTGGCCGACAAGACCCTCGGACGACGAGCTCGACCCCATGCTCTACAGCGGTACGGCGGGAAACGTCCCCGTGCTCCTGGAGGCGTGGCGGCACTTCGGCGACGACTCCTACGCCGACGCCGCCCTGCGCGCGGGCCGCAGCCTCGCGGACTCCGTCGACGACTTCGACGACGACTCCCTCTACTTCGGCCGCACCGGAACGGCACTCGTCCTGCGGACACTTCACGAACAACTCGGCGACACGGCCGCCGGCGTCGCCGCCGACCGCGCGCTGGAACTCGTACGGTCACGCTTCGACGGGACCCGCTGGGGCGAGCTGTTCGAGCTGATGGGCGGCAACGCGGGGATCGGCCTCGGCGCCCTCCTGGCCGGCGACGCCGAACTGGCCGTCCTGGCCATGGAGCCGTATCTGCGGACGGCGGAGCAGACTCCGGCGGGCGTCCACTGGGCCCAGCGCACGGGTATCGACTCCCGTCTGCACCACATCTCGCACGGCACGCTCGGCATCGTCCGGGCGCTGGCCCGGGTCGGCGGGGCCACCGGCCGTGCGGACCTGGTCGAACTGGCGCTGGCCGGTGCCGCGGACGTCGTGGCGCGCGACGAAGCAGGGCCGGAGGGCTTCCTGGTCCCGCACTCCACCCCGCAGTACCGCCCCGATGTGATCGAGCCCATCAGCTACGGCTGGTGCCACGGCCCGGTCGGCGACGCCCAGGTCTTCCGGCTGCTGCGGGACATCACGGCCGATCCCGTCTGGCCCGCCTCGCCGACCGCTGCTGGCACACGGTCACCCGCTCCGGCCTGCCCCAGCGGCGGCACCCCGGCTTCTGGGACAACAACGGCCGCTGCTGCGGCACCGCGGGTGTCCTCGCCCTGGCCTGCGACCGGATCGCCGAACAGCAGGACCCGTACGACTTCGCCCACGTCCTCGTCGCCCGCGCGATCCGGGACAGCGACGGCGCCCGCTGGTCCAACGCCGAGCACCGGGCCACTCCGAGCGACCTCGAACCGTGCGTCGGCTGGGCGATGGGCAACGCGGGCATCGTCCGCGAACTCCTGCGCTTCGTACGGCTGAGCCGAGGGGGCGATCCCCGGTACGCGTTCGCCTGGCCGGACCAGCCCCCGGTGCCCGCTCAGCGGGGCCAAGCCCAAGGCCGTTGGCCGGCGGTCACCAGCACATGACCGACGCGTTCCCCGAACCCCACGTGGAGTACATCCGGACGCGGAGGACATACCGGCGCCCCTTGAAGAGTCTGACCTCGAAGCGGCCGTTGCGGTCCTCGCCGCTGTCGTCCTCACCGATGACGTATCGAAGGTTCTCACCGTCGACTTCCTCGAAGAGGACCATCAGCACATCGGCGTCCCCGAAGGTGCCGAACTGGTATTTCTGGCTCTTCTCCGGGATGACCTCGTAATCGGCCTGCTCTCCGGAACCGAGGCCGAGGACCGCCGACTCGAACGGCTTCAACTCGTCCATGTGAGGAGCCAGCGGCGGATACCACGTGCGCACGAACTCCTTGTCCTGCTGGGACAGTTCACGCGGGGAAGGAATGCCGTTCCGGTATTCTGCCGGCTGTTTGATCAGACCCGGTCCGAACCCGTAATGCATGATCGACTTCGAGTCCCAGTGCGAACCGGTCACCTGGTTCGTGGAGAGTTTGCGGATGATGTTGTGGTAAGTCGTCTCCGGTGGCCAGAAATTGGGCGCGCCGCCCATGTACTCGTACAGCTTCGGTTCGTCCCACTCGATGCCGGCGTACGGATTCTGGTGCTCATGGCAGAAACCGATCGAGTGCCCTATCTCGTGCCGGACCGTGGTCTTGCCGTGGGGTGACGTCGGATCCCATCCGAAGTTCATCGTGGCCTCGTCGACACTGATACCGAGGCAGTCCGTGCCGACGTACGACCAGGATCCGTCATTGGCGAAGGTGATCCGGATCTCCGATTCCGTAGGGTCGTCCTCGGGACGGAACCGCAATCCGATCCCGAGATCCTCCCACTCCTGGAAACCGTTGTGGACCTCGGCCAACCACGCCTTTTCCACGCCGTCGTCGGCGCCATCGAGGAAGCAGTACCGCAGATCGGTACCGTTCACCCACTTCGCCCCGTTGAGCAGTATCGCTCTGGTCCGGGGAAGGCTCAGATCCGGGCGCAGCGCGGGGATTCGCTGCGGAGGCTGAGCGCAGTACAGCTGAGCGTCTTTGTCCTGCTGAGCGACCACGGCGATGCTCCTGACTTCTGCGCGTAGAGGGGGCTCACACGTCCACGTTCACGCCACCGGGCCAGGCGTACGTGTCGTGCTGGCGCATGGTCACCGTCTTCCACGCGCCGGTCGAGCCGATACCCAGGCAGGATTCGAACGGGTAGAGATAGGTGTAGACGGGCCCGTAGCGGCCCTCCCACTTGCGCCCGTCGTCGGACTCGGCGTACCAGTAGAAGAACTGCTGATTGTTGGGTGCGATCAGTATCCGCTCGTAGGGCTTGATGCGCCACCAGCCTTTGGTCCGATAGTTCCCGTACTGCCCGCATGCCTGCGGGTCCCAGTACATTCCGACCACCTGGATCGTCGAGGAATGGCTGTTGCGGAAGTACGGCATGATCATGCTCCTTGCTGTCGGGACGCCTCTATGTGCTTGCGCCACCGTTCGGCGAGAGTGGTCTGCTGCACGTCTTCGACCGATACGACGGGAGGTCGCTGCACCGCCGTGGCATCGGTGTCACCGGCAGCCGGACCCTCGTTTTCATGGACCGTCGGGTCGAGCCCGCCCCGGGCGTCCTCCTCCGGTGCGTCCTGGAGCAGTTCGACAGCCGGCTCGAAGTTCTGCAGCGGTGCCGGGAATCCGGTCGGTTGATTATTGGACATGGCGAAACACCCCGTCGCTTTCTGGTGATGTCGGCATTCCCGAGACACGCCCGGGACGAGAGTGATGGACCGTTGAAAGGCCATTCCTGACCTGGTGAATGATCTCGGAACGTTCGACGGGTGATTCAGTCGGCGAATCCCGGTCGAACCGCTTCTCCCCTGCATTCCATGCTGCTCCAGCTTCCGCTGTCATGCATCCCGGGGAACCGCGTTCACCGCGGCAATTACAGGTAAGGCGGAGACAACACCGTCGCCCTTTTGAATCGGTGTCCGATGCGGTACCCGGCGCTGCGGCAGCGGCACCAGGACGTCCCGGCACCAGGACCGACCCTCGCTGTCAGCCAACCGTGCTTCTGGAAGTGCCGTGGGTCTCGGTCAGTTCGGTCGGTCCCGGCCCGGATCGGGCGCGCAGCGACTTCAGGTTTGTGACTTCGGGTCTGCGACTTCGGGTCTGTGGCTTCGGGTCTGTGACTTCGGGTCTGTGACTTTCAGGTCTGTGGCTTCAGCAGACTCGGTCACCTGGCAACGTTCGCCGTGTGGTGGGCGTGGGACGAAATTCGGTGGGCCGGCCCGGCCGCATCTGCCACGATCACCGGATGGGCGCATTGGATGCAGTGGCAGCCAGGGTTGCCGGTGGGGGCACCGTTGAGTTCCGGCCGAGCGGCTCTTCGATGGTCCCGTTGATACGCAGTCGGCAGTTGGTGGCTGTCGCTCCGGTCGACCCCTCGAAGCTGGCGGTCGGGGACATCGTCCTTGCCCGTGTCGCCGGCACCGTGTACTTGCATCTGGTGTCGTCCCTCGATCCAGCCAGGAAGCGGGTGCAGATCAGCAACAATCGGGGCCACATCAACGGCTGGACCAGCCACGACCGCGTCTTCGGTATCTGTGTGGCGGTCGACGGGGTCCCCCGGGCCGGTACCGCGGGCAAGGTTCTGGAGCCGACCCCAACAACCGGCCCTGAACAGGGAGAAGACGGATAGCCCCCGCTCCGCCGTGATCTGACGCTCCACCGGTGTAGGGCTGCCAGGCCCTACAGCGAGAAGGTCCCGGGAATCATCGAGGCGCTCACGCGGCGCGGCCACACCATCGTCACGGTGTCGCAGCTGCTCGCCCCTGCCAGGCCTCAGCCGGGGATGGTCTACCGGCCCTGAACAACCGCAACAGATCCGCGCCGTCGGGCAGCGACACGCGATGTCCGCCGTGGCAGTGCAGCTTTGTAGGCGAGTCGTGGTCCTGGTCAACTTCTGTGAGCTGCGCGCGCCGAGTGGTGGCCGACGGCCGGAGCGGTGCTCGGGAAGTTGCCGGAAAGCACCGAAAGCGATCGTCAACCCATCGACTTTGGCCGACAGTTCGGTGCCGCAGTAGAAGTCGTGCTCCGGCTGGGGGAGTTGCTGGCCTCTCGCCGCTCGGTGACGATGGCTCTCCCAGCCGTGCAGTCGTGCAGTCGTGCAGTCGTGCAGTCGTGCAGCCGCGCGGCCGCGCAGCCGTGCGGCGGCTGCGTAGAACGTCTCGCTCTCGGCCCGCCCGTGCCCCTCCTCCACGCGGGCCTGCGCCGCGGGTCGCGCGGCCTGCTCGCCGCGGAGGAGGGGACGCAGGGACTCGCACTCCTGGGCGCGGTTCTGGTCGGCCGACCGTGGCCGCCATCGTTTCCACACCGCGACGGCTCGTCGGCCGCCGGCGGTGACCAGGACGGGGCGGCGCTCCCCGGCACCGGCCGAGGCCCGCTCCGGGGCCGGCCGGGGGCGCGACCGCGGCCTGCTGCATTGGCATCACCTACGTCACCGGGTCGGGGGACTGCGGCGTCGGCTGCCGGGCCGGACACCCCGGATAAGTGCGATCATCGCACAAGGTGACAGGGCGACTCCGATCCGTCACCAAGCCTGTCAGGAGGACCAATCGATGAACGTCACTCTGAAGCGCCTGCTCGGCGTTACCGCGGCGGTGGCCACGGGCGCGACGGCTCTGCTCGGCACCGGCGTCGGCACCGCAGGCGCCGCCGGCCGCGCGCACTGCGACCGCGCCGAACAGGACGTGTGGAGCAGCGGGCCCAGCCGCAGCGTGACCGGCCACCGCTGCAGCATCCCGTCCCGCAAGGGCCGCTGGTACACCGTCGAGATCGACAGCCTCGTACAGACCCGCTACAAGGGGGACACCCTGGACGGAGGGGTCGACCGGACCAGGACTCTGCACAACAGAACCATCAGGTGCCTGGGCTACACCTCCGACAACGGCACGGTGAACTGGTTCGGATGCCCACCTGCCTGACCCACCTGCCTGACCCACCTGCCTGACCCACCCGCCGAATGCGGCGGCCTCGGCCCATGGCGCGGTTGTGGTGCGGCACCCGCCGACCGATCCGGACGACAAAGAACCCCCGAAGAGGACCCCACCGGCACGTAGGAAGAGGACCCCACCGGCACATAGCGGCACCCCTGTGGCGCGGCGCCTGAAACGCCGAAGGGCCGACCCACGAGGAAACCCCTCCTGAGCCGGCCCTTCTCGCTGTGCGCTGTGGCGCTGCTTCGGCAGGCAGGATGTGATGTCTGTGTGTCCGACCTCTCCCGCATCCAGGCCGAGATCACGGCGTACTACCGAGCGCTCGATGAAGGCGCCTCCCGCCCGTGGCACGCTGAAGGGCACGAGCCGGCGGAACACCGCAACGCCCACGAGCCCAGGCTGTCAGTTCACTCCGCGTGGTGGCCCACCTCGCCCAACCATCGCGTCAGGGTCTTGCGCACCTCGTCCGGGTGGGGGGCCTCGGCCGCCCAAGCGGTATAACCGTCGGGCCGGACCAGCAGTGTGGGGTGCAGGCCGGCCGCTGGGGAGGCCGTCACCACCCGCCCCGCCCACGGCGCGGCAATCGTGGCGATGTCGCGGCCCACCAGGACGAACTTGCCCTGACGCAGCGCCTCGTACAGCCGAGACGGTTCACCTGCCAGGCGGAGGTCCGGCACCCGGCGCCCAGCGAGCGGATGAGAACCCAGGGGTGCTCGGTAGTTGATCGAGATGCCGGAGATGCCGCGTGCCGCATGCGCCTCCACCACGCGCAGCTGATGGGCGACGGAGGCCACCCAGATCCGCAACGTACGGACTGCAGCCGATCGGGCGGTGACGGCCGTGAGGAGTGCGTGACTGACGCGCAAGACCATTCGCCCCACCGGGTGACGCTCCGATTGGTAGCTGTCCAGCAGCTCATCACCGGACCAGCCGTGCAGAACGGCCGCCAGTTTCCAGCCGAGGTTGGCAGCGTCCTGCATCCCGGTGTTCATGCCCATGCCGCCGGCGGGCGAGTGGACGTGTGCGGCGTCGCCCGCGAGGAACACCCTTCCTTGCCGGTAGCGGGGTACCTGCCGTTCGTCGCTGTGGAAGCGCGAAATCCAGCGCGCGTCGTGCATCCCGAGGTCATCACCGATGGTTCGCCTCGTGACGTCCCGGACTTCCTCCAGGGTGACGGGCGCATCCTCGGTCGACTGCCGTTTCCGGTCTCAGGCGATGGCCCGGTACCAGCCGTCACCAAAGGGCGCGAAGAAGGTGTAACCATCTTCGTTCGAGGCGAAATTAAGAGGTTGGTCCGGCGCGCGCTCAAGCAGCACGTCGGCCAACATCACCGACCGGACGGCCGACTTGGCGGGGAACGGCATGCCCAGGCTCTGCCGGACGGTGCTGCGTGCCCCGTCCGTACCGACCACGTAGCGGGCCCGAAGTGTGGCCGTGGTGCCGTCCGGATAGCTCACGTCCACGTCTACGCCGTCCGGGTCCTGCCGTATCCCTGTGGCCCGGGCCCCGCGCGTTATCGCGGCACCCGCTTCCTCGGCCCGGCGCAGCAGGAGTCGCTCGACCTGCCACTGGGGAGTGATGAGCATGAAAGGAAAGCGGGTTCGCAGCCCGGAGAAGTCGATGTGGATACGGCCGAACGGGCGCAACGACTGGACTGGCGTGCCGATACGGAGCAGTTCGTCGGCCAGGCCCCGGGCGTCGAGCTCCTCCATGGTCCGCGCATGGACGGTGAAGGCTCGGCTCAGGTTGGATTCGTGATCGCGCCGTTCCAGCAGCGTCACCTCGACTCCGGAACCGGCGAGGTCGCCCGCGAGCAGAAGCCCGGTCGGGCCGGCCCCGACCACCAGAACATCCACGACCGGTGCCCCGTGTTCGTCTGAAGGACCACGGGACGACCTATCCCTTATGTCCACGTTTCCCAGTATTAGCCCTCCGTGAAGGTGCCGCTCGGTGGGGCCGGCGGGCGGCGGCCGGCCCCACCCGTGGTGCAACACCAGCCGGGTGCCCACCACTGCGCCGGCGGTGAACGCGGCGGAGCGGAACCAAGTGGGCCACGCCCGTTGGAAGTTCCTCATCTGGTGCGCGGACGCCGACATCCCCGAAGTCCGTACCCTCGCCGCCCTCGCCGCCATCGTCGACCGCTGGTGGACCGAGATCGCCGCGTTCATCGACACCGGACACAGCAACGCCAGGAGCGAAGGCATCAACCGCGTGATCAACCGCGTGATCAATCGTGTGGTCAAGCTCGTCGCACGCAACGCGTTCGGGTTCCGCAACGGCGACAACCAGCGCCTACGGACACGCTGCGTCACCACCCGCCGAGCCCGTGGACACCTCTGCACCGCTCAACTTTGAAAACCCGGTTGACTGCCATACGCGCCCTTGGCGTTGAGGTCGAGCTCGCTGCCGACCTGCTCGATCGTGCTCAGGTTGAGAGCCGGCGTACGGTCACCGCGACTGCTGGACGCACGGCCTTGGGCAGGCTGGAGCATGCTGCCGATGTACTGCAGGGCGGCAAGATGCTGTCGCCACTGGTGCTACGGAGACCTCGTGGGCCACTTCACCCGCACCGCCGAGCAGGTCGTCAAGACCGGCTGCTGGGAACCGCCCCCTTGTTTCCTGGCGTCGTGGGAGACGATCAGTGGGGGTGCGTATGCAAGGTGATCCGCCTTGGTGGGCCATTGTCGTGATCTCAGCGGCCGCGACGGCGATTGTGGGCGCCGTCGTTCTGTCCGTCGTCGCCGTCACGTTCCTGAGCACGAGTTGGCTTCGGTGGCGGCGGCGCCGGCACGGTTGAGTTCCCCGAGTCAGTGCCCCGTCGCCCCATTGGCCTTGGGATGTTGAGGTCCGGCTTCATCTTGTGCAGCAACCGCCCGATTGCGCTGCGTCGGCCTGGTAGGAGGCGCCGCCACTTGGGGACCTCCGTCTGCGTCACCTCGCGCATGTACGAGCTCCGCCCCTTGCTCGGCGTGGTTCCCCGCACGCTCCGGCACGGTTCTGGCACGGGGCGTGGACCGTATCGTCGCCGGTTCGGTAAGGCCGAGGGTGAAGCTGGTCTCGTTTGCCTCGACCCCTCCGTCTCGGCCTTCAACCGGTCCAGGCGCGACTTCGGCAACTGCGCACTGACAGACGAGCCACCGATTGCCGATTGGCCTGCGACCTGGGCACAGCGCCCTGAGAGACTGCACTCCAGTGCCGCGCTTTGAGGAGATGCCATGCAGGTAGCCGTGGTCACCTTTGACGGATTCAACGAGCTCGACAGCTTCATCGCCTCCGCGCTGATCAACCGGTGCCGAAAGGACGGCTTGGAGGCCTTCATCACGACCCCGACCCCGGTGGTCACGTCCATGAACGGCGTCGAGGTAACCGGACAGCGCCCGATGGAGTTCGTGACCGAAGCCGACGTCGTGCTGATCGGCAGCGGGGTGAAGGCGCGCGAGGTGGTCGCCGACGACCGGCTGATCTCCAGGCTGCCGCTCGACCCTTCGCGACAGTTGATCGGTGCGCAGTGCTCCGGCGCGCTGGTGCTCGCCCGGCTCGGGTTGCTGGACGACATGCCGGCCTGCACGGACATGAAGAGCCGCCCCTTTGTGGAAGCCCGCAACGTCACCGTGCTGGACGCGCCGTTCCACGCCGAGGGGAACATCGCCACGGCGGGCGGTTGCCTGGCGTCCCAGTATCTCGCCACGTGGGTGATCACCCGCATGCTCGGGCAGGACGCCGCGCGCGACGTCATCGGCTACGTGGCTCCGGTCGGCGAGAACCAGGAGACCGTCGAGCGGGCCATGCGTGCCGTCCACGCGGGCGAGGTCGTACCGCGCTGAGGCTCCGCGAATCGGGCCTGGGCCTGCGTCCTTGGAACGGGTGACGGGAATCGAACCCGCGCCCTGAACCCTTACCGACCTGCCAGGCACATGTCGGGCAGGTGTTCGATTCCGGCTCGGCCCGGACCGCTCAGGGAGCCCACCGGTGAGGGGTGACATAGCATGGCAAAACCGGGCGAAAGGCTGGCTGTCAAGCCCTGAGCGATCGGGCGTCCACGAGAAGGACGGGGCTGAGCGATGACAGGAAGACCGAGATGACCGCCTCGTACGAAACCATCAAGACCAGGCTGGATGGTTCCGTCCTGTCCGCCACGTTCAACGCGCCGCCGATGAACCTCATCGGTCCCGAGGTGGTGCGGGACCTGGTCGCACTGCTTGACGAACTGTCCCACCCGACCGCCCCACGCGTGGTGATCTTCGACAGTGCGGACGCCGACTTCTTCTTCCCGCACGTCGACATGACGAAAGTCCCCGAGTACACCGCTGAGGCAGCGAAGGCCGGAGGCCCCGGCGATGCCTCCCTGGGAATGCTGTTCCGCAAGCTGAGCCGGCTCCCGGCTGTCACCATCGCCAAGCTGCGCGGCCGCGCCCGGGGCGCGGGCAGTGAGTTCCTCCTTGCCTGCGACATGCGCTTCGCCTCCCGGGAGAACGCCATCCTGGGCCAGCCCGAAGTGGGAATCGGAGCACCCCCCGGTGCGGGCGCGATCCAGCACCTCACCCGCCTGCTGGGCCGGGGCCGTGCACTCGAAGCCGTACTGACGTCGTCGGACTTCGACGCCGACCTCGCCGAACGCTATGGATGGGTCAATCGCGCGGTCCCTGACGCCGAACTGGACGAGTTCGTAGCAGGCATCGCCACGCGCATCAGCGGATTCCCCCGCGACGCGCTGATCGCGGCCAAGTCGGCAATCAACGCCATCAGCCTGCCGGCCCCTGCCGAAGTACGCGCAGACGCCGCGCTGTTCCAGCAACTCGTCCGAGGCGAGAAAGTGCAGCAGCGCACGGCCGAGCTGTTCAAGCAGGGCTTCCAGACCCGTGGTGCCACCGAACTCGACCTCGGAGACGCCCTGGGCCACTTGAAGGCCGTCGACTGATGAAGAATTGCCGCCCCATAAAAGAAACGACCCAACACTGAGTGGGCCTTTGCCGTTGCCCTCCCCGAACCGGACACCTCATGCCACGCTGCCTCCACCAGTAAGGGGGCGCATCACCATGATCGAGGTCAAAGGCCACGGCGGGCAGGTCCAGTTCGACGGCCAGTACGTCACTATCACCCGCAAGGGGTTCCTCGCCCGCGCCACTGTCGGTAAGGGCGAGAAGCGACTCCACATCAGCCAGATCACCGTCACGAAGCAGCAACAGCCGGAGTTCGAGAAGCTCCGCGCCGCCCTCGACCAGGCGATTGCCGCCCAGCACGCGCCGCAGGTGCCAACTGTCGCCGGGGCGGCCTCGGTCGCGGACGAGTCAGGGACCGGCCGCACGTCACCGGAGCAGAGTTCAGGAGAGCGGGAGCCCCCTGGACGCTCCCGTCACGGTGCGTTCACACACTGTCACCCGAAGCATCGGTATCAATTTGAATGATCAAACTATTGAGATTAATTGTGTGATGAGTAGGCTCCGTCTGACATCGCGCGGACCCCATTTCGGACCAGTCCGTCATCGCTAGCATGCCGGGGACTTCTGTGGCACTTCACTCGCGAGCGGCAAAACGGCAGATAGGCCAAGAAGTGGAACGGCGGCAAGGCGGCCAGGAGACGGTTTTGGAGCGAGGGTTGTCGCTGCGTACGACCCTGCTCGTGCTGGCCCTGGTTCCCACCGTCGCCCTGGTCGCCCTGTGGGCGATGAACTCGGCTCAGCTCTACGGCAACTGGAAGAGTGTCCACGACCGCAACGAAGCGGGCAAGCAGGTCGGGCAGCCGATCGGCGTCGTCTTCTACCAGTTGCAGGCGGAGCGGCAACTGAGCGCGGCGGCACTCGCCGACCCCAAGGCCTACCAGTCGAAACTGGCGAAGCAGCGTGCGCTCACCGACCGCTCCGTCCAGGGGCTCGAAGCGCTCTCCGACGCCCTGCCGGCCGCTCTCGCCAAGGGTTACCAGCAGGTCGGCCGGGGCCTGGACCGACTGCCCGAGTACCGCGCCGCGGTGGACAAGCGGGACGCCACCCAGGAGCAGACGTTCGACCGCTACACCGATGTCATCGCGTCGGACGCGCAACTGTTCGAGGACTTCACCAACGTGGGCTTCGGCGAGGTCACCGTCCTCGCCAAGCCGCTGATCGACTCGGTGTGGGGCATGGAGATGCTCTCGCGCGAGAGCGCGGTCTTCACCGCGGCAACGGTGAGCGGCCACTTCACCAGTGCGCAGCGCTCCCAGCTCGCCGAGGCGATCGGCAGTCAGCAGCACATCTACGACAACAAGGTCGTACCGCGGCTGCCGAGCGGGCCCGCCAAGACGTACCAGGGCATCCTGTCCGGCGCGGCCTGGAAGCAGAAGACCCGGATCGAGCAGACGGTCCTGGCCGCCGAGAACCCTGGCGAGGACGGCCGGACCCCGGTATCCGCACAGGTGGGCAAGGAGTGGCAGCAGAGCTACGGGGCGATAACAGCCCAGCTGCTGCAGGCAAGCGGCTCCTACTCCGAGTACCTCGTCGGCGCCACCGAGGACCAGCTCGGCGGCATGATGACGGACCTGATCGTCAACAGCGTCGTGGGCGGCGCGGCCGTACTGCTGGTGTTCCTGGTCTCGTTGCGGCTCACCGGAGTCCTGCGCCGCCGTATCTTCGGGCTGCGCTCCGCGGCGCTGGAGCTGCAGACCCGGCTGCCCGACATGGTGGAGCGGCTGCGGCAGGGCGAGACGGTCGACACGGACGCCGAACTGCCCGAGATCCGTTACGGCAACGACGAACTGGGCATGCTCGGCCAGGCTCTCAACGAGGCCCGCGGCAGTGCGCTGGAGACAGCCGTGCGGCAGGTCGAGCAGTACCGCGGCTTCGAGCGCCTGCTGCAGCGCATCGCCAGACGCACCCAGTTGCTGATCGGCATGCAGATGAAACGTCTCGGCGAGATGCAGCGGCAGCACGAGGACCCCAAGATCCTGGAAGGGCTCTTCGACGTCGACCACCTGGCCGCCCGACTGCGGCGCTACGAGGAGAACCTGGTCATCCTCGGTGGCGGTCAGCCCCAGCGGCGCTGGCGCAATCCCGTGCTGCTGCTGGACGTGCTGCGCGCCGCGCAGGGCGAGGTGCAGGACTACCGGCGCATCCGGATCGACACCGAGGGCGAGACCTGGCTGTCCGAGCGCGCGGTCGGCGCCATGGTGCACGTACTGGCCGAACTGATGGAGAACGCGGTGTCGTTCTCCAAACCGCCGACTCCGGTGGAGGTGTCCGCGACCCGGGTGGGCCGTGGCGTCGCGGTCGAGATCGAGGACCGGGGCATGGGCATGGACCCCGAGCAGTACGCCGAGGCCAACCGCCTGATGGCCGACCCGCCCCGCATGGACGTGATGTCCCGCGCCGACGACGCCCGCCTCGGCCTGTACGTCGTGGCGCGACTGTCCGCCAACCTGGGGCTGAACGTGGAGCTGCGGCCCTCCTCCTTCGGCGGTACCCGGGTGGTCGTACTGGTGCCGGCAGAGCTGATCTCCGACGGGAGGCCGGCCTCGGAGCCACCGGACGGCGCTGTCCCGGCCCAGCTCTCGATCATCGGCGCGCCCCGCTCGGGGCAGGACGGCGATCCCCGAGATCTGTGGCCGGAGCCCCACCCCCAGCAGCAACTGCAACCGCACTCCGGTGATCAGGAGGCGTTCACCCGCCCGCTCATCGGCTCCTGGGCCAGACCGCCGGCCCGCACCACCGCCGTGTCCCCCACGACGAGTTCGGAACCGCTGCCCCGCCGGGTACGACAGGCCAGTCTGGCCGCCGAACTTCGCGATCCTCCCCGTGCGTACGCCGAGGCGCCGCACGTCGAGACGTCGGAGACGGAGCCGTTGCCGCGCCGGATCGCGCCGCGCCGCTCCGGCGCCACCATCGGCGCCTTCCAGCGCCAGTCCCGGATAGCCCGGCTCGGGTCCGACTCCGATCAACAGCCCACTCACCCCTCACCGGGCCATGACGGGGCCCGCAAGGAAGACAGACGATGACTTTGCGAACCACTGCCACCAACTCCGACCTCGACTGGCTGCTCGACCGCTTGGTCGACCAGGTTCCGGGCACCAGGAACGCCATCGTGCTGTCCGACGACGGCCTGGTGGTCAGCCAGTCCAGCAGTATCGACCGGGTCGACGCGGAACGCCTGGCTGCCATCGCCACCGGCCAGCAGAGCCTGGCTCGCGGAGTCGGTGATGTCTTCGGCGGCGGGGACCGGTCCACCAGGTCATCATCGAGCTCCGTGAACTCTGGCTCTTCGTCAGCTCCGCCGGCCGGGGCACGCACCTGGCGGTCGTGGCGGACCAGGAGGTGGACGCCGAGGTGATGTCCGTGGCGATGCACACCCTCGTACAGCAGGTCGGGCAACGCCTGGGTACCGAGGTTCGTGTGGTGCGGGAGGACGCTGAGGGATCGGGGTCCCGCCGCTCCAGCGACGGCGAGAGTGGGGGAGGGCGTGGGTGAGCCACTGGGCGGACGCGGCACCGGACGACGAGTACGCGGAACAGAGCTTCATCAGGCCGTACACGATCACCCAGGGGCGCACGACCTCGGCTCGGGACGACCTCACCCTCATCACCGTGATCGCGACGGTTGCTGCCCCCGGTGAGCAGGCCTCGCCCCGTGGCCTGCAACCCGAACACAGACTGATCCTTGAGCAGTGCCGCACCCCGGTGGCTCTCGCCGAGGTCGCCGCCGGGCTGAACCTGCCCGTGGCGGTGACGAAGATCCTTGTCTCCGACCTGATCGCGCTCGGCAGGGTGACGGCCCGGGCACCGCTGGCGGTCGCGGTGGGCCAGGGACTGGACATGACACTTCTTCAGGCGGTGAAAGATGGCCTACTCAGACTCTGACGACCAGGTCGGGACACACATGACCCACTCCACCTCGGCCCAGGCTCCGGCGGCGGTGAAAATACTCATCGCGGGTGGATTCGGCGTGGGCAAGACCACCATGGTCGGTGCCGTGAGCGAGGTCGTGCCCCTGAACACCGAGGAGCATCTGACCGTCGCGGGCGTCGGCGTGGACGACATCGACGGGGTGGACCAGAAGGCCACCACGACGGTGGCCCTGGACTTCGGCCGGATCACCGTGAACTCCCAACTCGTGCTGTACCTCTTCGGCACACCCGGCCAGGAACGCTTCTGGTTCATGTGGAACGACCTGGTGCACGGGGCGCTCGGCGCCGTCGTCCTCGTGGACACCCGGCGGCTGAAGAGCAGTTTCGCGTCGATCGACTTCTTCGAGAGCCGCGGTATCCCGTTCGTCGTCGGCGTCAACTGCTTCGACGGACGCCAGGACCGCACCGAGTCCGAGGTCCGGGAGGCACTCGACCTCGACCCGCACACCCCCGTCGTCATGGGCGACCTCCGGCAGCGCCGGGCAAGCCGCGACCTGTTGCTGACCCTGATCGAGCTTCTGATGTCCGGCCTGGCACCGCTGCCGAGTCACCCGACGGCCGCGCTGCCGGGCACGAACAGCACCACGTGACTCTCAAGGTCTGACGCTCTCTTCCCTCGCACGTGGACGCGGCCCGGCTTGAGCCCCAGGACGGCCTGGGCCGCGCCGGACGGCACCGGTACCACTGCCCCTCGACCCCGTCGGCACACCGAAGTGGTGGGCCGCTTCGAGCACTCCCGCGCGGTTGGGGTCGACCGGCTCCAGGCGGTGTCGAGGCCCTCCTTGTCGACGAACGCGGCGCTGCGGTCGTCGCCACCGGCAGGGCTGGACACCACGGTCCGGAACGCGCGGGCCGCCGCCACGTGGAGGACCCCGACGATCCGGCAGAGGCAGAGGCAGAGGCAGAGGCAGAGGCAGAGGCAGAGGCAGAGGCAGAGGCAGAGGTCGAGGCCGAAGTCTCCGGCCTGCCACGGCACCTCCATGGCCACCCCGCATGTCGCGGGCGCCGCCGCCACCATGGACGCCGAGATCCGCGACCAGTTCCAACAAGGAGTTCCACGTCCGCGGGCACCTCGTGTGCCTCACCGCTGGCGGCTCGAGGCTCGGGTACCTGGTTCGCGGAATTCCACGAGCTGCGCAACTGGACCACCGGCGGCCCGATGGGCGAAGTGCAGATGTTCTACGGCGACGGCCCCATCACCCGCGACACCGCCACCGCCGCCGCCGCCACCGCCGCCGCCAACGACCTGGTCATCACCGCCCAGTGGTTCACGGCGGGCGCCTCCAACACCCTCACCCCCGCAGCCTCGTTGAACGCTTCATGTGACGCGCTGCCACTGCAGACGCCTATGCTCCCGCAGGGGAACAGCCACAACCGGGGGAAACATGCGTCGCACCACTGCCGTCCTGGCGACCGCTGCAGCCACACTCACCGCAGCGCTCGCCGTCACCGTCCAGCCACACGACGCCAGCGCGGCGCCAGGCTGTATCGCTTCAACGCCCTTCACGTCCGGCACCAGCGGCTACAACACCGTCCGCATACCCGCCCTGGTCAACTCCCGAGGTGTCCTCGTGGCGTTCGCCGAGGGACGACGGAACTCGTCCTCCGACTCCGGCGATATCGAGATCGTCTCCCGCCGCTCCACCGACGGCGGCTGCACCTGGAGCCCGCTCAAGCGCATCGCCGACAACGGCAATGACTCCGTCGGCAACCCCGCCCCGGTCGCCGACCCGGCCACCGGCCGCATCGTCCTGCTGACCACCCGCCAGTCCGGCAAGGTCTCCCAGGCGGACATCCAGGCCGGAACCGTCTCCGCGGCCAACGGGCGCCGCGTCTACGCGCAGACCAGCTCCGACAACGGCGTCACCTGGACCACACCCCGGGAGATCACCAGCACCACCAAGCGGACCTCCTGGCGCTGGTACGCCACCGGGCCCGGCCACGGCATCGCGCTCACCTCCGGGCGGCTGGTCGTTCTCGCGAACCACACCGGTGCCGGCATGCTGCGCGGCTCGCACCTGCTGCTGTCCGACGACCACGGCCAGACGTGGCGCATCGGCGCCGTCGACGACCACACAGACGGTGTCATCAACCCCGACGAGACCACCGCCGCGCAGCTGCCCGACGGGCGGCTCTACCTCAACGCCCGCGACGAAGGCGGCACCGACCCCACCACGCGCGCCTTCACCTACAGCCTGACCAACGGCAGCACCTTCTCCGCCGCGTTCCGGCCGATGCCCGCCCTCATCGCCCCGGTCGTCAAGGGCACCCTGCTGCAGGACACCGGCACCAGCTGCAAGCCGCTGCTGTTCTCCGCCCCGCAGGACCCTGCGCGGCGGCAGAACCTGACGGTGCGCCGCAGCGCGGACGGCGGCCGCACCTGGCGCACCCAGGTGATCATCGCCCCGGGTCCGGCCGCGTACTCCGACCTCGCCAAGCTCGACCGGACCACGGCCGGCGTGCTCTACGAAACGGGCACCACCGGACCGTACGAACGGATCCAGTTCCAGCGGTTCACGGTCACCTGCTGACCCGAACCGCACCCAACCCCCCTTCAGCCCCGCGCCAACCGGCCGGGGCTTTCTGCATGCCCTGGAGCACTGATGTCCGATCTGTGGATACCCGGCGTGACCCGGCACGCCCTCGGCAACGAGGGGAGGATGAGCGGCGGCCCCGCGCGGACCGTCCGGCACATCACCAGCAACGAGCACGACTGGACCTTCAAGAACGAGCCGGGCTGGTTCACCGTCGGCAGCGCCGACGTCGCCCCCCCCCAGGGTCCGCCGCAGACATCCTGCTGATCCACCTCGGTCAATACCCGTGCCACCGTCGCGAAGTCGTCGGCACGGTTCCCGGGGCTCACACGTAGGCCCCCCTGGCCGCCGAGGCGTGGACCACGGCGGCCGGTGTGCCGTCGGTGCGGACGCCGGTGATCCGGAAGTACGACGTCTGGCCGAGCTCCATGGGCACGTAGGCGTGGTACAGGCGGTTCGGGGCCGCCGCGACGGAGGTGACCGGTTCGTATGTCCTGGCGGTCGCGTTCCAGCGCTCCACGCGGTACGCGGTGATGCCGGCGCAGGCCGTCTCGTCGGAGCAGGACCACTCCACGCGGCCGCTCACGCGCTGTCGGCTGCTGAGCAGCGCGTGGGTCAGATCTGGCCGAGGTCGATCTCCACCGCGAAGGGGGCCGCTGCCTTGAGGACGCCGGTGAACACGTCTCCGTCCCGGTAGGTCTTCGTCGCGGGGTCGAGAACGTAGGTGTACACGAGAGGAACGCCTGTTGCGGCCTGCTCGATCCTCCAGTAGAAGCCGATGCCTGCCTTGGCGTACTGGTCGACCTTCACGATCCGGTCGGTGGTCTCCGAGCCTGGCGACACCACCTCCGCGACCAGCAGTACGTGCTCAGGGCGGGTGGGGGTGATGTCGATCGTGTCTGCGCGGTACACGACGACGTCCGGGCGGCGATTGGTGAGAGGGACGTCCTGAAGCCGGACGTCGAGGTCCGTGTCGGCGTTCCACTCCGGGCCCGAGGCGGCATCCAGGGCGTTCGCCAGCATCCGGGCCAGCCGGTTGTGCCGCTTGGACGCGCTCGGACTCACGACGACCATCCCGTCCACGATCTCGATACCGGCGCACTGCTCCTCGGACCAGGACTCGTACTCCTCCGCCGTGATCTGCTCATGCATCCACGCCGGGGCCATCATCTCGGCCGTCATGAAGCACCTCCCGGACACTGTGCCGCGGGCCCGATCCCGCTGGATTCAGCGTACTGTCTGCCGTCCGTCCGGCATGCTGAAGTTCCACCCTCGGCCTGGACAGCCTGATACTGGGACGACAGGTCCCGGAGGAAGCAGTTCCAGGTAGTGAGCAAGAAGAGCAATACGAGCAAGCGGTACACGGCCGAGTTCAAGCGGGACGCGGTCGCGCTGGCGCTGTCCTCGGACAAGACGGTGACCGAGGTCGCCCGGGATCTCGGCGTGAGTCCGGAGGGCCTGCGGGGCTGGGTGAAGCAGGAGAAGATCGACCGGGGTGAGGGACCGGCCGGTGCGCTCACGACGGCGGAGCGTGAGGAGCTCGCGAGGCTGCGGCGCAAGGTCCGCGAGCAGGAGCAGACGATCGAGGTGCTGGGAAAAGCCACGGCCTTCTTCGCGCAGCAGAGGACGAAGTAGCCGCGCGCTACCGGTTCATCGACGTGGAGAGGGTGAGTGAGGCCAATCCCGGCGGGTACAGCGTGCCGGCTGCTGAAGGTGGGCCGCTCGGCCTACTACGCCTACCTTGCGGGCCGGGAGGCTGCCCAGATTCGACAGGAGGGCGAAGACGAGCTCGCCGGGGAGATCCGGCAGATCCACGCCGAATCCCGTGGCGCTTACGGTGCCCCGCGGGTGACCGCGGTCCTGCGGCACGGGGGCAGGCCGGTCAGCCGGAAGAAGGTCGAACGGATCATGCGGGAGCGCGGCATCCGCGGGATCACGCGACGTCGGCGTCGCAGTCTGACGAAGGCCGACACCAAAGCGGCGCCGTCGCCGGACCTGGTCGGCCGCGACTTCACCGCCGCCGAGCCTGGCACGAAGCTGGTGTCCGACATCACCTACCTGCCCACCTTGGCCGGCTGGTGGTATCTCGCGACGGTCATTGACCTGGCCACACGCGAGGTGATCGGGTACGCGATGGCCGACCACCACCGGGCCGAGCTCGTCGTCGACGCTCTGCGGATGGCCGCTGCCCGCGGCGGGCTGAAGGAGGGGTGCATCACGCACCGACGTCTTCCGTTTCGTCGAGGTCGAGTACAACCGCACTCGCCTGCGCAAGCACCCCGAGTACGGCTACGTCACCCCACTCGAGACCAGAGCTCTGGCGACGCAAGGCCTCACTCCCGCAGCATAAACACCCGCTGTCCAAGCCCAGGGTGGAACTTCACACGGGTTGCTCCCCCGAGCCTCGGACGATCAGTCGTGTGGGAACGGTGATGGTGCGGGCGCGGGAGCGGTCGCCGTCGAGTCGTGCCAGCGCCATGGTCGCCGCTGTTCTGCCGAGTTCTTCCGCGTCCTGGGCGACGACGGTCAGGGCCGGTTCGAGTGCCTCGGCCAGCGATACGTCGTCGAAGGCGACGACGGCGACATCCTTGCGCTTGCTGCGGGCCAGTTCGGCGACGATGCCCAGCGCCATGATGTTGTTGCCGGCGAACAGGGCAGTGGGGGGATCGGCCAGGCCGAGGAGTTGGGCGGTCGCGGCCTCGGCGCCCTGCTGGTCGTGGGCGTTGGTGACGAGTGAGCGGTCGTAGGGGATGTCGGCTTCCTGCAGCGCGGAGCGGTAGCCGGCCAGACGTTCACGGCGGGTGTACAGCTTCGGGGGCAGGTCGCCGACGAAGCTGATGCGCCGGTGGCCGTGGGCGATGAGGTGGGCGACGCCGTCGTGGGCTCCGGCGCGGTTGGAGCTGACGATGCTGTCCGTGGCGAGGCCGGCTCCGGGGCGGTCGAGGAAGACGACGGGCAGTCCCGCCGTGCGGTGGGACTTGAGGTGGGAGTGGTCGGCGCCGACGGACGGAACGACGATCAGCATGCTGACCCGCCGGGCGAGGAACTTGTCCGTCAGGGCGCGTTCGCGATCGGGGTCGTCCGCGGAGGAGCCCATGAGCAGGGTCAGTCCGCGGTCGCGGACGGTGTCCTCAATGGCGCGGGCCACGGCTCCGAAGAAGGGGTTGGCGAGGTCGGGAATGACCAGGCCGATGGTGGTGTCCGGGCCGCCGACGCGGATGTTGCGGGCCATCAGGTTCGGCTGGAAGCCGAGCTTGGCCACTGCGGCCAGTACCTGTTCCCTGGTCTGCGCGGAGGCGGGCCCGTCCTCGTTGAGGACTCGGGAGACCGTCTTGGCGCTGACGCCGACTTCGCGGGCGACGTCGGCCAGGGTGGGGCGGCGGTTCGCTGCCATGGAGAAACCGTCTCCTGAGGGCTCTCGGTTCCGGCCGCGGCCTCGGCCGGAAACTGCGAGAGCTGGGTTGTGCTGTCAGGTGGCCTGGACTCCGGCGGCCTTCGCGGCCTTGGAATCCGCTACGACAGTATCTCCGGCCTCGTCGATGCTGAGCGCGCCGGTCATGATGGCGACGACCTCGGCCATGGAGTAGTCGGACGGCTTGATCACGGCAGCGCGCCGGCCCAGCCGGTGGACGTGGATCCGGTCGGCGATCTCGAAGACGTGGGGCATGTTGTGGCTGATCAGAACGACCGGCATGCCCTTGTCGCGAACGCGGCGGATGAGGTCCAGGACCTGACCGGACTCCTTGACGCCGAGGGCTGCTGTGGGCTCGTCCATGACGACGACGCTGCGGGCCCAGGCGACGGAACGGGCGACCGCAACGGCCTGCCGCTGTCCGCCGGAGAGCGTCTCCACCGACTGCGTCAGCGAGCGCAGGCCGATCTTCAGGTCAGCCATGTGCTCGGCGGCCTCCTGCCGCATCCGCTTCTTGTCCAGCATGCGGAAGACACTGCCGAGCACGCCGGCACGGCGGAGCTCACGCCCGAGGAACATGTTCGAGGCGATGTCCATGGAGGCCGCCACGGCGAGGTCCTGATAGACCGTCTCGATGCCGTGGGCGCGGGCACTTTGCGGGCCGGAGAAGGTGATGGGCTCCCCGTTGAGGCGTATCTCGCCGGCGTCGGGGACCACCGCGCCGGTGAGGGCCTTGATCAGGCTGGTTTTGCCGGCGCCGTTGTCGCCGATGACGGCGAGGACCTCGCCGGGGAGCAGGTCGAAGTCGGCGCCGTCGATGGCGGTGACGTGGCCGTAGCGCTTGACCAGACCACGGGCCTGCAGAACGGGCGTGGGGGAAGTGGTGGCGGTCATTGGACCTTCTTCCGGGAGATCTGGTCGACGGTCACCGCGAGGATCACCAGAACACCGGTGATCAAGGTCTGGTAGATGGAGGCGACGCCCATCAGTTGGAGGCCGTTGCGGAAGACGCCGACGATGAGAACGCCGATGAAGGTGCCCAGGACCGATCCGCGTCCGCCGAAGAGGCTGGTGCCGCCGAGGACCACGGCGGTGATGCTGTCGAGGTTGTCGGTCTGTCCCGCCTGGGGGTCGCCGACTCCGGTGCGGGAGATGAGCAGCAGGGCGGCGATCCCGTACAGCAGACCCGCCACGGTGTAGATGCCGATCGTCAGCCGGGAGGTGCGGATACCGTTCAGCCGCGCCGCTTCCTGGCTGTTGCCCAGGGCGTAGACGTGCCGGCCCCAGCCGGTGCTGCTCAGCGCGTAGGCGAGCAGGAGGAACAGGGCGATGGTGACCAGGGAGCCGTAGGTGATGTCGGTGTGGCCGAGCGGGAAGGTCTGCCCGAGGGCCGTCAGCGGGCCGGGCAGGTTGGTGACCGTCTGCTCCTCGGAGTAGATGTGGGTCAGCGCGAACGCCACGTTGAGCATGCCGAGGGTGACGATGAACGGCGGCAGCGGGATCTTCTGCACCAGCAGTCCGTTGAGCAGCCCGAAGCCCGCGCAGACCGCTATGCCCAGCGCGATGGCGACGAGCGGCGGCAGGGAGCCCTCGGCGGCCATCTTGGCGATCATGATGCTGCCGAACGCCATCACGGCTCCGCAGGACAGGTCGATGCCCGCGGTGAGGATGATCAGGGTCTGTCCGATGGCGAGGGTGCCGACGACCATCACCTGCTGCACGATCAGCGAGAAGTTGCCGCCGCTGAGGAACTGGTCGGTCGAGAGGGCGAAGAAGGCGCAGGCGAGAAGGAGGGCGACCAGAGGGCCGGTGGTCGGTGCCGTGAGCAGTCTGCGGGCCGTGGTCGGCGCTTTGAGCTCGGCGTACGGCGTGGTCGTGGCTGTCATGCGAAGTCCTTGTCGGAAGACAGAAGTCCCGGTGGGAGGACAAGGGGGCGGCCGTCCCCGGTCGGGGAGGTGGGGGCGGCCGCCCCGCTGACGGGTTTGGAAATGGCGGCCAGGGGCGGGTGAGCGGCTCAGCCCCAGCAGTTGTCCAGGCCGTAGGCGGTGTCCTTCGACGTGACCCCGTCCTGCGCCTTGTCGGTGATCAGCGTGACGCCGGTGTCGGTGTAACCGGACGCTTTCTTGCCGTCCTTGGCGTACGTCACGACGGCCTTGACGCCCTCGGCGGCCATCTTCAGCGGGTACTGCTGCGAAGTCGCGGCGATCTTGCTGTCCTTGACGGCCTGGGTGCCGGTGCAGCCGCCGTCGACCGAGACGATCAGGACGTCCTTCTCCCGGCCCTTGGCCTTCAGCGCGGTGTACGCACCCAGGGCCGCCGGTTCGTTGATGGTGTAGACGACGTTGATGCCGGGCGCCTTCTGCAGGCAGTTCTCCATCGCGGTCTGGCCCTTGGCCTGGTCGCCACCCGTGTCCTGGGCGCACACGACGTCCTTGTCGGTGGCGCCGAAGCCCTTCAGGAATCCGTTGTGCCGCTGGACGCCGACGGAGACACCCGGCGCGAGGTCGAGGGCGGCTATCTTCGCCGTCTTGCCCTTCATGGCGGCCTTGGCGTACTCGCCGATCAGCTGGCCGGCCTTGAGGTTGTCGGTGGCGAAGAGGGCGTCGACCGCGCTCTCCGGCTCGGTCGGGGTGTCCAGGGCGATGACCAGGACACCCTTGGCGCGGGCTTTCTGGATCGCGGGCACGATCGCCTTGGAGTCGCTCGGGGTGATCAGGATGCCCTTCACGCCGGCGGCGACCATGTTCTCGATGGCCGTGACCTGACCTGCGTTGTCCCCGTCGAACTTGCCTGCCGCGGTGGACAGTTGGGCGCCGTTCTCCTTGGCGGCCTTCTCCGCGCCCTCCTTCATCTTCACGAAGAACGGGTTGGTGTCGGTCTTGGTGATCAGACCGACCTTGACGCTGCCCGATCCGGTGCCCGCGGTGCCCGATCCCGATCCGGATCCACAGGCGGTCAGGGCGAGGGCTGCGACACCCGTGCAGGCAGCGGCTCTGAGCAAGGGGGAGGGCAGACGAGAGATGCGTGACATGAACGACTCCTGCGGGATTGCGGGCGAACGGCCGGCATCGGGGCATGCCGTCCCTCGGTGTCATCGTTGACTTATGTCATCGTTGACACTGCTTGGCGAGGATGATGGACTCCGTTCCCCGGCAACGTCAATGCCTTGTACCCGTCACAAATCGGCAACGCCCGCGGCCGTCGCCCGCCCGAAGCCGCTCACCGGCTGCCCGGGACGTGCTTGTTTCTGTCCGCGCAGGTCGCGGCCCTGACCTGTTCGGTTGCCGGCCCCAACCCGCCGTGGCCGAACCAGTTGGCGCAGTTCGCGACCGTCGGCGACGCCTGATGGTCTGTCGGTCCGCACCGGAGCAATCGAGCCCGAACCGTTGACGCACTGGCCGGATTGCGCTTCATAATCGGACACTCGATGTCATCGATGACATGAGTCGACGATGACACCCCTGGTCGGCGGCGTGGACGCCGGCCTCGGCCCGGGGCTTTCAGGTCCGTCCGCGCCGGGACCGCAGTCACCGCTGCGCGGATGGCCGGGGGACAAGGAGACATCCTGAGCCCTGTACGCGTAACCCGGCATGCCCGCATGCGAGGGATCGGCTCGGTGAATCTGGACAAGGCCGTCGCCTGGCACCTCGACTTCGCTCATTGACAAGGACACGAAACCGTGAAGAAGACCCTGCTCGCCGAGTTCACCGCCCGAGAGGGAGCGGAGGACGAGGTCGCCCGCCTGATCCGGGACTACGCCCTGAAGGTGCGGGAAGAGGAAGGCAACCTGGCCTTCGACGTCTACACCAAGGCGGCGAACCCGCGCGGATACTGGATCTTCGAGGTCTACCGGGACGAGGACGCCTTCAAGACGCACCTGGGCGCCCCGTACGGTGCCCCGTTCAACGCCGCCCTCACCCCGCTGATCGAGGAGGACGCCTCCGTACTGACGTTCCTCGATCCGCTGGCCACGCATCCGTAACGGGCGCTGAACACCGGCGGCGACCCGGAGCTGGAGCGCAGAAAGATCGAACTGCTGCTCCAACTCCGGGTCGACGGGGTTTGTACGCGTGCATGTACCACCGGGTCGTGGAGGTGCCGGAGCAGTTGTGGCGGAACGGCCCGCCGCGCTCGCTTTGCTGGTCAGCCGTGCTCTGCCGCGCCTGGCTGGCGCGGCAGAGCAGGACAGGGCCTGCGGTCAGCTGATCGCGGCGGCGAAGATGTGCATCCGCTCGATGTTGGGGAGACCGGCGAAGGCGACCTGCTTGCCCTCGGTCAGCGGGACCGTCGTCGCGTAGAGGCTCACGTTGTTGCTCAGCGGCCCCGTGGCTGTGTACAGGTAGGGGGCAGGGGGCACGGCCTTGGGTCAAGCCCCGTGCACGGATGGGGCTCACCTCTGTACCGGTTCGCCGATCCTTGGCCTCCCTCTCCTTGCGCTGGGCCACACCGTATGCGGACCACGGACCCTGATGGACTGGGCAGCTGGTGGGGCACGGGCACCTTCTGATCCGTAGCCGTGCCCTGCCCCGTGCCGTCTTCACCTCCGACCTCTTCGCGACCGGCAACGACCGCGACAACCGTGCCGCCGTCCGGGCCGTGCCGACGGAGGAGCTGGACCTGATGGGACTGGCGGTGTACGGGCCGCGGAACGCGGTGGACAAGGTGCTGAAGGGCGCGCGGATGCGTACGTGACTGAATCTGCACAGCGAATGCGCGAATGCGCAACTGCGGCACGGGAGCGTTCTGTTGGTGCGGAGTTGTCCTGGTCGGAGCCGCCGTGGCAATAGCTGTCGCTTTCATGCGCGGGGCTACACGTAGAGAAGCTGCCCTCAATTCGTATGCATGCGCGCATGGATGAGAAGCCGACTTTTTCAACTGCCCTGCCGGGAGCGGCGACCGACTGGATGCCGGGCACGCTCCGTGATTTGATCCTCCGCGCCGACGGGATCGCGCCAAGACGTTCGGAAACGGATGGCACGCGCCTGCGGTCGCGGCCCACCGTCCATCCCCAGCTTGGCCGCTCCCCTTTGTGGAACATCCATACGAAGGGCAGTTTCATCATGAACTCCGCTCCCCAGGTTCAGACCCTTGAAATCTCTGACGCCGTGCTCGACACTGTCTCCGGCGGCCTGAGCCCGCAGGTCGGCATCGCCGCCGGCTCCACGGCGATCAGCGGCTCGGACCTCGTGGCTCAGTTCGGCGCGGTCAAGGACGGGGTCCTGGACACCGTCGGCCAGTACCACCAGGTCGGCGTCACTGTCTCCTTCTGATCGTCAGATCGCGGGACTTCCTCATCGCGCGATCGCTGATACCGGCAGCCTGACCGCCGATCGGCGTCCACAGCGACAAGCCCCCTACCCGCAGGTCTTCGCTGGTAGGGGGCTTGATCGTTAGGGGTTGCTTCTTCTTGCCCTGGGTCTTGCAGGGGATGTTGGTGGCCCGGGTTTTCGCAGCTCAGGGCGGGTCTCGTCTGCGGTTGAGCGGTCGTCATCGGTCGTCGGTGGTCCCTGTTGAGCGACCTCGGACGGCCCAGCCATGGAGTACCGGCGTCAACCGGAGGAGGCAGCCCGCCGCTCCGCGGTAATGCACCCCTCTTCCCTGTCCCACCACTCCTTGGCGACGCCGTGGTTCAGCAGTCGTTGCACCTTGGCGTGATCGGCGGCGGGTGGGACGTTCAGAGCGACCATGTCGTAGTGCTCAATGCCCTCGCCGTCGACCCCGAGTTCCTGAAACGCGTTGATCGCGCTCTGCCGTGCGGCTCCCGAGCCGCCCTCACGCAGCACGATGAGGCGAATGGTGCAGTTCCCCGAGCGACGAACCACGGCGCTGGCCCATCGCACGTCCTCCTCATCGGGCTCTACCTCCACGATGTCGCCGCAGGCGATTTCCTGAACGAACCAGGGGGTGTTGTCGAGCCGTGCAGTGCTGTCGCCCTGGTCGACGGCCCGCAGACTCTCCACCGACGCCGGGGGCCAGTCGTCTTCGACCTCAAGCCGGAAGTGCACCTTCACGCACGGGCCGCCGTGGGGATTCGGCATGCCGCCCAGGATGCACATCCTCAATATGCTGGCCGCAGGCAGGTGACTGGGCACCTCTACTCAGAGGTGGGCTCGGGTTCGTCTGTTCCTCAGCCGACGACAGTCAGCCACGACGGCGGGTGCGCCGACCGACCAGGCGCGCCTGTGCCTCGCTGCACCCCCACTGGCCTCAGCCACGCTGTCGGGGTGTGTGCGTCGACCAGAGCAAGCCGTGAGGACCGACCCGTGACGACAGCTAGAGAGCAATCAGCTTGGGAAGCTGACGTGTTCTAGTGCCTGTTGAGGCGCTGACCTGGGCGAACAGCTGGGCTGTGGTCTCGTCGGGCTCGGTTGCTTTCACCGTGGTTCCCCGTTGTTCCCCGCTCGATCTGGTGCGCTTGTGGTGCGGCAGTGGCTCACAGACTTCAGCAGCAGCTACCAGTCTCGCCAGTCATCCGTGATCTCGGTGCGGCTGATGCCTCGCCTCACTGCCAGGGCCGGAACGTCGATGCCGTGCTCCGTCAAGGTCTGATCGATGTACAGGCACAACTGTTCGCGCTCTTCGGTCTCGTAGCCGGCGCCATCGTGAACCTCGTTGATCTCATTCAGCGTCCGAACGACCCGCTCGATCGCTTCGAAGATCTGCTCGTCGGCCTGGTCCTGGAGCGTCTGCACATTGGACTCGAACGCGTGGAGCGCCTTGTCCGTCGCCGTCAGCAGTGACTCAGGGAAGAGTTCAGACAAGAAGGCGTCGCTCGGGTCTCGCGCCCCGGAGGCGAGTTCCCTTGCCTCGTCGTCCACGCGGGCCCGCCAGCGTGCAGATGGTCTGATGGTCATGCCCTGGACTGTAAGCGCCAGTACTGACACGTCCGTCTTCGTGCACGCTTTCCAACTGGGCTGGTCGGCTGTGGGTGTGTGTATGGGGGCGTTCACCTGCGTTCATGGGCGGCTCGCCACCGGATTGGGATCGGCTTCCGGTCTCGGCTGAACGGCGGTGAACGAGGCTGAATGAGACGGAAAGTGAGACGGGCGCGGCGGTCGTTGTCAGTACGGCCTCGTACTGGGCGTATTCGGCTGCTTGGCCAACGAAAAGAGATGCCGTGCCGGGCGTCGCGAGCGTCAAAGGTGTTCAACCTGTGATCATGGAGCGTTCATTAAAAGTGATCGGCGAGGAGCTCCAGGTCGCGGGGCCGATGTGCCGCCGCCGCGGGGCGCTCGCGGTAACGCGCTGTAGGTGATGTGGTGAACTGGTTGACCTCGCTGCCGGCGGTGGTGCTGGTTGTGGGCGGGCTCCTACTTGCCCTACTGGTCGCGGCCGTGGCGCGGGTCGGCGTCCGGGCGCTCGTACCGGTCGAGGAACGGGATCGGGTGCCGCAGATCGCCACGCCCCTGATGCCGACACTCGGCGCTGCCTTCGCGATCTTTGCGGCACTCACACTGGCCAGCGAGGCCGGCTACCTGCGCGCAGCCGAGGGGTTGGTGAGCGACGAGGCGGCCGCGGCCTCCCGCCTGGCATGGGCGGCGACAAGTCCGCGAGTCCCGTCGGAGCCGATCCATGCGGCGCTGCTGGACTACTTGCAGACCACGCGTGCCAGGGAGTGGGAGGCTTCAGCAGCGGCGTCCGGTGACGACCCCGCCACCGCTCGCGCGATCGCACGGCTGGAGCGGAGTGTGCGCGACGAGGCGGCCCGGCCCGAGGTGGGAACCCCGACAGGCACGGAGCTGGTGGTTTCCATGGACGGTGTCACCAGTAGTCGTCGCGCCCGCGTTGCGGCCGCCTCGCGCGACGTTCCCGCGCTCTACGTCGTCACGCTTGTGGTCAGCGGACTGGCCTTGATCGTGAACTCCGGCGCACTGGTCTTCCGCAGCAGCCTGCGAACGTCACTGTTGATCGTAGGCGTTGCGAGTGTGGTCGGGCTGAGCCTGGCGTTGCTCTTCGCACTCAGCGCGCCCTGGAGCGGACCGTTCATCGTCAGTGGGCATCCACTCGACGCCGTCATCGGGGACCTGAAGTCCGGCTTCTTCGACGGCGGGCCGTAGGCGACGGGCACGATCAGTAGCCGACGACTGGGTCCAGGCCAGGAAAGCGGCGGGTGTCACGGCCGAGCTGCACTTCTACGACCTGAGGCATACGGGCAACACGCCGGCCTCCACGGCCGGGGCCAGCACCCGGGAGCTGATGACGCGGATGGGCCACAGCAGCTCGCGGGCCGCGCTGATCTATCAGCACATGACCGGCGACCGTGACCGGGCCATTGCCGACCGCCTCGGCGCGATGATCCGCGACGGCGGGGAAGACCCCTCGGGCAAGGTCGACAAGGACTCCACCCGGACGTAGTGGCACGCGTATGGCACGGCGCCAGAAACGGCGAAGGGCCAGCCTGGGAGGTAAAACCTCCTGAGCTGGCCCTTCTCGCTGTGCCCCCGGCAGGATTCGAACCTGCGACACCCGCTTTAGGAGTTTTCCCTGGGCGAAGCTGTGACCTGCTTAAATGTAGCCTCCAGTGCACCTGACCTGCGAAATCGCTCCTCCACGGTTCTCGCGTGTTCCCAGCAATTCCCGGCCTCATGTGTGCCGAATCCGTTCCGGCCGGCCACTTGGTTGGGGGCGGTACCTGTTGACGAGGACGACCAGGCGGACGCCGTAAGAACTGCCGCTGTCGCTCGGCGGCCAGGCTGACGGATGCCCCGCTCTCGTCCCAAAGTTGTGAGCGGGCAGGCGGAAACCCGTAGCCTGGGACCAGCAGCAGTACGCAGCCCGATGCATGCGGAGGGGATGCCGATGACCACAGCTCCGAGCGGTGTGCCTCACCCGCCGCGCCCGTCGTCGCATCCGCTGCGGACCATCCGTGACATCCGGGAGTCCCTGCCTGAGGACCAGCGTCGGCACTTCGACGCAGAGCTCGCCGACACGGAGATCGAGGCTCTGCCCGAGATGCTGCACCGCTGGGTGACGCTGAGCAACGACGGCTTCGAGGAATTCCTGCTCTCCCGGCCCTTCGAGGGTCTGGAGTTCGGCGCCCGCTCCTACGATGCGCAGACGGACGCCGAGTGATCTACCTGTTCGACACCAATGTCGTTGCCGAGCTCACGACCCGGGCGAAGCCCGACCCGCGCGTCCTGGCCTGGTTCCGGTCCACGGCCCGCCCCAACCGCTTCTTGAGCGTGATCACCGTGGCCGAGATCGAGGCCGGCGTTGCCGCCGCCGCGGATCCCGTAAGGCAAGCCCGCTACGCACAAGCCCTCGCTGCGGTACGGCACGAATTCCGTGACCGCATCGCACCTATCGGCGAACCGGAAGCGGCCGCCTACCTCACCATCCACAAGACGCTCAAGGCCGCCGGCACCAGCATCGACCCACCGGACGCTCTGATCACCGCCACTGCCCTGGCCAACGGCTGGACGGTGGCCACACGCAACATCAAGCACATGGCCCGAACCGGGGCTCTGGTGGTCAATCCGTGGGAGCAGCAACTGTAGGTGGCCGCGGCGTCGGTGCCGTACGTGTGCTGCAACCGCAGAGGCCCTCCCCTCCGACGGACGGAAGGGCCTCTGACCAGGCGTTTCTCTGTGCCCCCGGCAGGATTCGAACCTGCGACACCCGCTTTAGGAGTTTTCCCTGGGTGGGGCTGTGACCTGCAGAAACGTCGGCTACAGGGTGCCTGGCCTGGGAAAACACCCCTCCGTAGTTCTCGCGTGTTCGCGGGGTTTCCCGGCCTCATGTGTGCTGAATCCGTTTCGCAAGGGCGCCTGTGCAGCAGAGCGAGTGGTTACCGAGATGGCGCCGCACATCGTTCCGGCGAATGCCTCTCGTGGCCTGCGACTTTGGCCGACGATGGGATCGCAGGTGTCGAGCCGGAATAGTTCGTACGGGGACAGGGGGCGTTGTGCGCGTTGATCTGCGTATGGAACACGGTGCGAGTGACCTGCGCTCACTCCACACTTGGCTGCGGAGTGACGCGGTTGCGCGCCGATCGACCACGCTGGAGCTGCAGGGACCATCACTCCAGCCAGGGCAAATGGGCTCCGCTGTCGAGGTGATCAAGCTGGTGACCGAGAACGGGTGGAGTGCGGCCTCGTTCGTGATGGCCGTGGTGGCGTGGAAGCGGACGCGACCGCAGAATCCCCAGATCACGATCAGCCGCGACGACACTACCGTCTCGCTCACGAACTGCAGCGACGAGGAAGTGGAGCGCGTGATCCGCATCCTGAGCGGGAGGCAGGACGAGGAGGGGCAGGGCGAGTGACTGTGCTGCCCGACCCAGGAGCATCACGGGCCGTCTTGATCGGCTCCAGTCGATTTGATCACCTGGAGCAGCTTCCGGCGGTCGCTAACAACCTCACCGCGCTTGCTGATGCCCTCTGTCTCCCCACTTCCTGGGGTCTGCCGTCGCAGAACTGTGTGGTGGTGTCGAACCCGGCATCCAACGATGAAGTGATGGCGGAGCTCAGATCCGCTGCCAAGCAGGCCCGCGACACGCTGCTCGTGTACTACGCAGGACACGGGTTGATCGACCTGCATAACGCCTTGCAACTTGCGTTGCCCAAGTCCCATCAGCAGCGCGTGGAGTCGGGGCTTCCCTACGACTATTTGCGCCAAGCGGTTCTGGATGGTCCAGCAGAGCGGCAGGTGATCGTGTTGGACTGCTGCTTCGGCGGCCTGGCCCTCGGGGCGATGGCTGGCACGCCGGAACTGGTGGATCAAGCATCTGTGGAGGGAAGTTACCTCTTGGCGGCAGCGTCGGAGACGAGTTACGCCCTGGCGCCGCCAGGCGAGACCTACACGGCCTTCACCGGCGAGCTCCTGGAAGTCCTTCGCACAGGCATGCCTGGTGGGCCGGAGCTGCTGGAGCTCGATGCCGTATACCGGCACCTGCGCCTCGCGCTCGGAGCCAAGCAACGCCCCATGCCGCAAGCTCGCAACAGGAACACCAGCGCTCGACTGGCACTCGGACGGAATCGAGCCTTCCTGCCTGGACCTCCAGCAGGCACCTCGGCCAGCCCGGACTTGGCCAGCCGGACTTGGCCTGCGCCGGAGGGCATCCGCACTGTCCAAGGGTTCATCGCCGGGCTTCAGAATGTTCGTCAGACTGAATTTTCCCCGTGATCTTGGGCACGTTGTTGTTACGCCGCGAGGGCTTGGTCTTGCCGGTAGCGCAGGCGTGTTTCGTGGGGCGTGAGGTAGCCCCAGTGGATGTGCTTGCGCAGGCGGCGTCTGTTGTAGAAGGTCTCGATGAAGTCGAAGATGCCGGCGCGGGCGGTGGCCCGGTCGGGCCAGAAGCGGGTGCCGATCTCCTCTTTGAGTACGGCCCAGAAGCTCTCCGCGGCGGCGTTGTCGAAGCAGCTTCCGGTTCGGCCCATGCTCTGCCGGTGTCCCAACTTGCTGATTCTGTCGCGGAGTTGTCCGGATGTGTATTCCGATCCGCGGTCGCTGTGGATCACGCAGCCGGGTTCCGGGCGACCCGGTGCGACGGCCATGTCCAGGGCGTCGACGACGAGTTCAGCGCGATGGTGGTCGGCCATCGGGTACCCGATGATCTCGCGCGTGGCCAGGTCCAGCCACGAGGCGAGGTAGAGCCAGCCCTCGGCCGTGGGGATGTAGGTGATGTCCCCGACGATCTTCGTGCCGGGGCGGGTGGCGGTGAAGTCCCGGCCGATCAGGTCCGGCGACGGGGCGGCCTTGGTGTTGGCCTTGGTCAGGCTGCGGCGGCCGGTGCGCCGGCTGTTCCCGGCGATGCCGTGTTCCCGCATGACCCGTGCCACCCGCTTGCGGTTGACCGGTCGGCCCTGCCGGCGCAGTTCGGCGGTGGCGCGCGGGACGCCGTAGTTCCGCCGGGATGCGAGGTGGATCACCGTGATCTCGTGCGCCAGGGCCTCATCGGCCCCCCGCCTCGCCTCGCGGGCTTCGGCTCCGGCCACCCACGCGTAGTACGTAGAGCGGGCCGTCTCCATCACCCTGCATAGCAGCACGACCGTGTAGTTCGCCTTCTCCGCATGGATGAACCGACATGTCTCGCTCACCGGTCGCTTTCCTTCGCGAAGAAGGCGGTCGCTTTTTTCAGGATCTCGATCGTCTTGGCCTGCTCGGCGGTCAGCTTCCGCAGCCGCTTCAGCTCCTCGTCCCGGTCAGCGGCACTGTGCCCGGCCCGCCCGGCGGCGGGGACCGATCCGGTGTCCTGGGCGGCGCGGGCCTTCTTCACTCAGCCCCGCAACGACTCCGAACTGACCCCGAGCTCCCGGGCGACCTCGGTCACCGTCCGGCCCGACGACCGCACGAGCTCGATCGCGTCCCGCTTGTACTCGTCCGAGTACCGATTCGTGTACTTGCTTCCCACCTGGCACTGCTTCCTCTGGGCTTTCACGTCCCAGTCTCCAGGTGTCCACGATCAAGGGGAAGCTTCACCGTGATCCTCACCGCGGAACCGGGACTCATCGCCGAACGCATCGCAACGCGCGGCGTCACCCATCGCTTCCATCTCGACCCCTCGGCGCCCGGCCGAGAAGTCGAGCTCTACGCCGATGCCGCATCCCAGCTGATGACGCAGGGGGTGAAGGTGCTGCATCTCGACACCAACAATGCCACCCCACCGGATGTAGCAGGCCGAATCGCCGACGCCATCCCGGCTCTGCCGATAGCGTCGGTCACCCCACCCACCCATCCGACCCCCCAAGGAACATGAGCGGACAACCGGCACAGCCCGTCATCGATACTCACGTCATCCTCCGCGATGGCGACAAAATCCTTTTCTCGCAGCGGGGCGGCCCTTACGGTCACGGCCGATGGCACATGCCGTCGGGCAAGCTCGACCAAGGCGAGCCCCTTCCCGACGGCGCCGCCCGGGAGTTGTACGAGGAGACCGGCATCACCGTCGACCCGGTTCACCTTCGCCTGGTCCAGACCGTGCACCACCGGCAGGACGCGCAGGTGGAGCGGATCGGTTTCTTCTTCGAGGCCACCGAATGGGAAGGGCAGGCCGTCAACAAGGAGCCTGAGAAGTGCCTCGCCCTTGAGTGGTTCACCGTGCACGACCTGCCCGACGACATCATTGAGTACCCGGAGGCCGGCCTGCGCGGCTACCTCGACGACGGCGGCCCTCTCACAAAACACGGCTGGCAGTAGACCGGCCTGCCTGCTCCACCCCTCGTGGCGTCGCCCGTCACTCGGATCCCGGTTGTCCGCTCTCCCCATGGCGGATGTTCGGGGCCCTCGCGCAAGGCAGCGGGCCCGGGCCTCTGGGGGAGGGGAGGCCGGGCCCGCTGGTGCGGGGATGGAGAGTGGCCTATGGAGTCAGACTGCCGGAGTCCCAGGTTTCCGCGGGGTCGTGATCAGCGCCGCAGTGTGCGCGACGGTTGCGGGGTCGGGACGGCGGCTGCGGCGTTGACCGGAGCGTTGGAGAGCACACCGGCCTCTTCCTCGACCACGTCGCGGAGGACCGTCTGTACGCGTTGTTCCACCTGGTCGCGTTCCGCGGGCTGCGCCGCGGTGAGGCATGCGGCCAGAAGTGGACCGACACCCACTTGGACGCTGGGCTCATCACCGTTGCCAAGCAACTCGTCGTGGGCGGCTGGGAAGTGTACGAGGACGACCCCAAGACCGACGCCGGCGCCGCCGCCTCCGCGTCCATCTCCGACACCACCCTCGACCAGCTACGCGACGACGTCGCCGAACTCGCCCGCCGCTACAACAATTTCTCGGCGTTCGAAGTGCTCCAGGCCGCGCGCAAGCTGAGGGAGGAGGCCGAACAGCACCGCGACCGCACCCACGTTCCCACCCGGCAGCAGGACCTGCTGCTCATCGCCGGACAAGCCTGCGCGCTGCTGTCCGCCGCGGCCTTCGATCTCGGTTCGCTCGACGGCGCCACCCGCCTCGCCCGCGCCGCCGCCCTATACGGGGAGACCGCCCGCTTCACACCACTGCGGGCCTTCGCCGGTGGCGCCCTCGCCTACATCGCCTACTTCTCCGGCCGACCAGCCGAAGCCGCGCAGATCGCCCAGCGCGCACAAATGTTCACTGGGCTCGGCGACCTCGCCCACCGCTGCCTGGCGGCCATCGAGGCACGAGCACACGGTCACCGGGGCGATTCCACGTCGGCCCAGCAGGCACTCGATGCCTCCCGCCGTGCAGGACGTGGAGAGACCGACGACCTGCACGACGGCGTGGCAGGAGAATTCGGCTTCCCAGACGAACGGCTCGCCATGTCCAACAGCTCGACCTGCCTGCTGCTCGGCGATCGCGAACAGGCCGAGGCTGCGGCCCGCACCGCGCTTGAACTGGTGACCAACAAGCCCGAGACGCTCCGCTCGGCACGCGTCCTGGGTGGTGCGGCCGCGGATCTGGCCGCAGCCCGGCTCTTGAGCAGCGATCTCGACGGAGCCGCCGACGCCCTGGAAACCGTCTGGATCGTGCCCAGCGACCAACGTGCCACCGGCCTGCTGACCCGCACAGCGCGCGTCCGCCGGGCACTGACTGACGAACGCTTCCGCCGGACGCCTCTGGCGAGCGAAGTCGGCGAGCGCCTGGAACAGTTCAGCCGACTCGCCGCCCAGCATCAACTCGGTGCGGGAGCCGGAGCGGTGGCCGCCCTGGAAGGCTGAGCCGCTTCAGGGCGTGGAGGCCAGGGCAGCCAGGATCTTGGCCTCCTTCTCGGGGGCGAGCCCGTGCTCGGCCCACCGCGGGTGGTCCACGGGACGGCCGTCGGCCCGCAACCACGCCCACGTGTCCGTGATCGTCTCGCGCAGCGGCCGGCACTGTAGCCCGGCTGAGACAGCGCGGCTGGAGTCCACCGACCACACGCCCGTGTGCGTAGGCCAGAGGGGCAGCTCGGTCCACTGCCGTACTTCATGCTCGATGAGCACCTCCGGCTCCACCCATACCGGATGCGCGTCCGATTCTGTGACGGTGAAGCAGGTGTGCAGGAAGTCCCCGAAGGTCATCCCCTCGGAGTGGGCCACGTTGTAGGCGCCGCCTGTTGTCGCGGCTGCCTGGTCCAGGGCGCGACATCGCGTACGTCGGTCGGCTGGATGTGTCGATCGGCTGGAGCCGGCGCGAGCACCGTTCCACCCTGGTGGGCACGGTTCAGCCACCACGGCAGCCGCCCCACGTACTCACCGGGTCCGAGAATGACCCCCGGCCGCAGGAATACCGCCCTCTTGCCGAACGCCTCGGCGACCGCCCGTTCCCCACCGGCCTTCTGGAATCCGTACTTGGTGGGCGAACCGTCTGCGCCGGTGTAACCGAAGGATTCGTCCGCGTCCGATGGGCACTCCAGGATTTCGCATGCTTCGGTCAGGGGCTGGTGCGGCCAGCCCGCGTACACCGACACGGTGGAGACATGCACCCACCGACCTACCGCACCGCACAGTGCCCGTGCGGCGAGGCGCACGTCGCGGGGCGGGGGCTCGGAACTCGACGTATCGATCACGGCGTCCCAAGGGCCCGCGTCTGCAAGCCGGTTGAGGTCCGCCGCTTCCGTCCGGTCCCCGCGCACCGGCCGCACCCCTGGTACGTCCTGCCCGGACCGGCCGCGGCTGAACGCCGTCACGTCCCAGCCGCGACGAAGTGCCTCCAGGACGACGCTCTTGCCCAGGAACCACGTACCGCCCAAGACCAGAATCCTCATGCCCAAGATCCTGCCCTCCCCGCGCTCTGAGGAGGAAGGACCCCGGTCGTCAGTGACCGTGCTCGTTGACGTCAGACGTGGATGTCAAAGGCCCTGGACCATGATCGGTCCGGGGCCTTTTCCCTTGTGCCCCCGGCAGGATTCGAACCTGCGACACCCGCTTTAGGGGTGGGATCGAATCTCTGGTGGGTGGTGCTTCGCTGTGCCGCATGGTGCTCTTTTGCCTGATCAGCGCCGCGCGGCATGACCGGCCATCCGGCTCAGGACGACTCCTGTTACGCCGTCCGCCGTCCGCTCACGCGCCGCTCACGCATTCGGCGGCCGTGGGGCGTCCAGTGGCGGACCATGCTGTGGCGCCGAAGGCTGATTTTCTCCCATGGGTGTACCGGGGTAAGCGGCATCCTTCCGAACAGACCTCTGACACTAACGCTAATGTTGCTAACTGTGATGTTAGTATCCGTGATGATGTTAAGGAGCACTCTGGAAGGTGACGACATGGCGGATTTCGTAGGCAGGCGGAACGAGCTCGAGACGCTGGATCGCGAGCTGGGCAAGGTGACGGCCGGGGTCGGTGGGGAGCGGCCCGGGCGGTGCGTGATGCTTCGAGGGCGCCGCCGGGTGGGTAAGTCGCGGTTGGTGGAGCGGTTCGCCGAGAGGTCCGGTGCGCCGTTCCTCTTCTATGCCGCCACAGGGGCGTCGCCGGGGGCGGACCTGGAGCGGCTGAGCCAGGATGCGCAGTCGTCCAGCCTTCCGCTGGCGAATCTGCTGTCCGCGGCCCGCCCGGCGAGTTGGGATTCCGCCTTCGATGTACTGGCGGCGGCACTGCCGCAGGACCAGGCGAGCGTGGTGGTCATGGACGAGGTGCCCTATTTGATGGATGCGGAGGGCGCCTTCGAGGGCATGCTTCAGCGGGCCTGGGACCGAGCGCTGGAGACAAAGCCGGTCCTGCTGGTTCTCATCGGCTCCGACCTGTCGATGATGGAGGCGCTGAACAGCTATGGACGCCCGTTCCACCAGCGCGGACGGGAGATGGTGTTGGGGCCGCTCAACCCGGCGGAGGTAGGCGAGATGCTCGGTCTCGAGCCTGCCTCCGCCTTCGATGCGGCCTTGATCACCGGTGGACTGCCTCTGATCTGTGCAGAGTGGACGCACGGCGCCGGAATGTGGGAGTTCCTGCAGGCGGCACTCAGTGATCCGGTCTCGGCCTTGCTGGTGTCAGCGGAGCGCTCGCTCGCTGCGGAGTTCCCCCAGCAGGTGCAAGCCCGCACCGTCCTCTCGGCGATCGGCAGCGGTGAGCGGACGTTCTCCAACATTGCCCGCGCCGCCGGCGGGATCGGGGCGACGCCGCTACAGCGGTCGCTGGGGATCCTTGCGGACAAGCGGGTGATCGCGGCGGAGCTTCCTGTGTCCACGCGGCCTTCGAAGGATCGTCGCTACCGGGTCGCGGATCCCTACCTCCGCTTCTGGCTGAAGCTCCTGGGTCCGGCGATGCAGGAGATCGAGCGGGGCCGGGGGGACCTGACGCTGCGGCGCATCCGCGAAAACTGGACCAGTTGGCGTGGCAGGGCCGTTGAACCTCTGGTGCGCGAGGCGCTGGCACGGCTGCTGCCCGACGCGAACCTCCCCGCCGCCCCCGCCATCGGCGGTTACTGGACCCGTACCAACGATGTCGAGATCGACGTCGTGGGAGCGGACCGCGCGCCGATCGCCAAGGAGCTGTTGTTCGTCGGCTCGGTGAAGTGGCTGGAGAACTCCCCGTTCGACCGGCACGATCTCGCGGCGCTGCACCGACACCGCGCCGCGCTCACGCCTACTCCCGTGCCTGTGATCGCTGTCTCGCGCAGCGGGACCGACTGCGCGGGGCTCGACGCTGCGTACGGCCCGGCGGAACTCCTCGCGGCGTGGTCCTCCTGAGCGAGCCGGAATACGTATTGGTGCCAGATGCGTATGGCTTGCCGACCCAACTCGGGGCGGCCGAGCCTCTGGCCCACCACGACGGGAACGTCCTTCCGCTCACGCAAACGGCCCCGGACGAGGAGTCCGAGGCCGAATAGTACGCCTCCCTGGGGGAGAAACCCCAGGTCAGCGGCTTACTGTGTTGTGCCCCGGCAGGATTCGAACCTGCGACACCCGCTTTAGGAGCGAGGTTGGGGGATCACAGGTCTGACCTGGGAATCCCTGCCTCGGGAGGCGTGGGGAGGTACGCACCCTGGTGCACCTCGATTCCCCGTGAGTCCCCGCCCGTTCTGGCACGGAAGTGGCACGCTTCGCGGCCCCCTCGAACCGGCATCGATCAAGGCTCTTGCGGCTCGCCTGCGGCAGTGTCATCCGTGGAACCTCTGCGACCTCGCATGGTTGCTCGAATTCGGTCGATGATGAGTCCCGCAGTTGCAGCCAGGAAACCGATCGCCGCTAGGCCGAAGCCCACCCGCAGTAGTGGCGGTCGTCCGTTACTCAAAGCGCGGAAGCCAGCCCAGGCCGCTCCGGCCATGAGCCCGAGACCCTGTATCCACCATCGCTCATCTCTGGCCTTTGTCATGTACTTAATCAACGCCATACGTGATGATCTCACTCGCGCCCACCCACCACTCACCCCAGCTCCTGTCAACGGTCATTGAGATGCCCAGGTAGGTGGCCGTTGGAGGCCCAGGCTGGTGGCCATCAGAAAGCCAGGCGTGTGGCCGGTGGTGTTCCTGGGGTGGGGGTCAGTTCAAGGGGACCACTCCCTTCCCTGCGAGGGCCTCGGCGAGGCGATGCGAGTCCCCGGTGGTGTTCACAAGGTGTGCGTGATGCATGAGGCGATCGGTGCTCGCGCCCGCGAGAGTCTTCGGCATGATCGTGTCGAAGCCCGAGGGGTGGATGTTGCTGGTCACCGCGATGGACCGGCGCTCATAGGCGGCATCGATGATCCGGTAGAACGCCTCGGCGGCGTCCTCACCGACCGGCAGCAGGCCAATGTCATCAATCACGATCAAATCAGCCCGGCAGATCCGGGCGACAGTCCGTGCGGTGGACCCATCGACCTTCGACTTGCCGATCGCGGCGCTCAGCGTCTCCAGAGTGAACCAGGACACCCGCATGTCGGTTTCGATCGCAGCCTGGGCCAGGCCCTCGGTGAAGTGGCTCTTGCCCGTCCCCGACGGGCCGGCGATCACCAAGTTTTCGGCGCGGCCGATCCATTCCAGGGTGGTCAGGGAGTTCTGGGTGGGTTCGGGGATGGTGGAGTCCTCGGCCCGCCAGGAGCCCAGGGTCTTGCCGGTGGGGAAGTTCGCCGAGTGGCGGCGAAGACGCCGGGTGGCCGCGTCGCGGCCGGTGACCTCCTCGGCTATCAGCAGCCGCAGAACCTCGGCGGGGTCCCAGCGTTGGGCTCGGGCGGTGGCCAGGACGTCCGGGGCCGCTTTGCGCATATAGGGCAGGCGCATCCGGCGCATGAGCTTGTCGAGTTCCTCGGGGATCGCGGGCGGGTTGGGAAAACTCATGGAGGTGCCGTTCTCTTGGGTGAGGTGTCGTCAGAATGATGTGGTGGGCTGCGTGTTGGCTCAGTTGCCCAGGGCCTGCCAGCCGATGGTTCCGTTCTGGACGGAGTGGGCTTCGTCCGCGCGGACGACCTCGCCGGCGGGCTTGCTGTCCGCGATGTGTCCCAGGATCGAGAGCAGGTCGTCGTCGGCGAAGCGCCCGGCCGTCGCCGCAAGTCCGAGGGCCTGGTCGACCTTGTCGTTGCCCAGGACGGTGGCCAGCTCGACCGCGCGGGCCATCTTGGCGCGGATACGGACCGCGCCGGCGGGTCCGGCTTCCTTGAGCCAGCGTCCGGCTCCGGGGCCGATGCCCACGAACGCGATCTCCGCTTCCGAGCGGGGCCGCAGCCTGGGCTGGTGGATGCTGCGGCCGTCGGGATGGTCGGGATAGTGGGCGTCGATGATCTGCGGAACACCGGGGTGGAAAGCCTGTGGCGCCAAATCTCCGAGAGATCACCGGAGTTGGTACGGGCGGTGATGGAGAGTTCTTCGCCGACCACCCGGCACCACACCCTCACGCCGGTATAGCCCGGCGGGGTCGAGTAGCGCACCGCGTTGAAGCTGATCGTGCGGTCCGAGCCGACCAGCCTCTCCTCGCCCAGCGCGAGCGCGAGCGGCTCGATGGGCAGGACATGCAGCGTGGTGCGTTCGACGTCCAGACGGCTCGCGGGTATCTGTCCGGTCGCCCGGTGACGGCGCGAGTTCACCGCATCGCACCAGGTCAGGCAGGCATCGGCGAGATCGGTGAAGGTGTCGTAGGCGGCCAGCAGGTTCGCGCTGGTGGGCACCAGGTCGGCCTTCGCGATGCGGACCGTGGCCTCCGCACCGCCCTTCGACTCAGGGTCGTAGGGCACGCAACTGACCACCTGGCAGCCGTAATGCCGGCCTGCGGCGACCATCTGCGGATGACGTACCGGGATCCCGGCGATGTGCTCGACGGTCACCGTTTTCGCGTTGTCGGTCAGCACATACGTCGGAGCCCCGCCGATCCGCCTGAGCGTGGTGTCCAGGCAGGCCACCAGCGTGCCCAGCGTGCAGTCCCAGACCGGGATCACAACTCGGAACCGCGACCAGGACAGCCACGCGCAGAACAGCCAGGTCCGCCGGCCGCCGATCCGCGGCCCCTCACCCCAGTCGAACTGCAGCCACCGGCCCGGCTCGGGAATCCACGGCCGGTAGGTGCGGCGCTTACCCGCCTTCCACGCGCTCTTCGACGCGTTCACCGCACGCCTCGTCGAACGCTCGCTGCCCCGGTAGCCCATCTTCACGAGCTTCTCGTGGACCACATCGGCGCGGATCGTCGCCTTCGACTGCTCGACCCACTCCTCGACCTTCTCCCCGAACGCGTCGATCATCTTCGGCCGGGGCTCTCGCTCATAGGGATTGCGCCCGCCGTTGCGGGCCTCGACATACCGCTTGACCGTCTTCGGGTCGTGCCCCGTCAAGGCCGCCGCCGACCAGACCGTCCCGGTCAGGTCGTACGCCTCAAGGATTTCCATAATCTCCGTGTCAGACTTCGTCACAGGACCTCTCCGGCCGGTAGCTGATGCGCGCAAACACCAGCAAACGGTCGGAGGGGTCTCCTCCAGTTAAGGAAGTGATCAGGAACACCACTGGTCAGACGGCCATCCACCTGGAATTCCGGTGGCCATCAGCCTGGACTCGGCTGGCCGCACATCTGGACTTTGCCACGGCCGCCGTCACCCAGAAAGATGATGGGCTGCTCGACCAGCGCTCGACCTGGGGGGATCAGCCAGAAGGCGACGGATCCGCCGGTGCCGTCCTGGCCGAACACGCGGAAGCCGTCGCCGCTCAGTTCGCCGTTGCCAGTCCACGCTCGGACCCAGTCGGTTGTTTCATCAGCGTCCAGGAAGGACTCGAAGGGCTCGAATTCGACGCCGTCCTCGCCGATGCAGTCGAGCCGAACCGCCATAGCAGCGGCGAGCGCGGCGGGAAACTGACGATCTTCGTTCGGCGACATGCGAACAAAGTAGCGGCTGGTCGGGTCTTGGTGCCGCTCGAGGCCAAACGGTGGAGCCGGAGCAGATCAGCTGAGACAACATCCGGCATCCATTTGCCCGGGACCAGACCGACCGAGATCCTCAGCACCTCCACCGCAGGTCACAGGTTCGGACCGGGCCAGATCACTTCCTTACAGGCAGCCCTCGCGGCGGAAGACACTGTGCCGGATGGTGCTGATCCGTCGGGAGGGATATGGGGGTCTGGCGATCCGTCCGCTCATGCACCGCTCACGCAAACGGCCCCGGACGAGGAGTCCGAGGCCGAGTAGAGCGCCTCCCTGGGGGAGAAACCCCAGGTCGGCGGCTTAATGTGCTGTGCCCCCGGCAGGATTCGAACCTGCGACACCCGCTTTAGGAGTTCGATCCACGCCCGCCCCTGGGGCCGTCGGCGGCTGGTCCGACGGTCGTGCGGGGGCGCTGGTGTATGCCGCCGTCCGGCCTCGTTGATGTCAGCCGTGGATGTCAGACGGCTCTGACATCCTGCGCCAGTGAGAATGACATGGGCCGCCTTCTGGGCGCTGATAGCCACCCTGAACGGCAAAGCCACGCAGGCGAGTTGCCAGCGCCTGGCCGAGGAGGTGAGCCGCCGTTCCGTCCCCGACATCATCGGCTTCGCGGAACGACATGCCGAGGCTCTCTACCGCCTGGACCAAGAGAAGTTCGGGACGCTTCCCGTTGCCGACATGACGGGCCGGAACGGCGAGCCCTTCCCGCAGTCTGCCGACGGGTTCCTGTACGCCCGTTGTGCTGTAGTCGCCGCAGGACAAGCCGTATGGGAAGGCGTCTTCTTCGACGTCGACAAGTTCGCCCCGTACACCTCCACCGAGTGTGACGGGGAGTGGCTGCTGTATGTGCCGGATCAGGCGTACGAACTCGCTACCGGGAAGGAGTGGGACCGCTCGACCCGGTACTGCTTCGAGAGCTACTCCAACAGGGATGGATGGCCGGACCTGGAGAGCTGAGATGGACTACCGCTTGATGGGGATCTCGTAGACGATCTCGCAGTGGGCGGCGGGCACGATGATGTCCGCTGTTTCGACGGGGCGTCCTTCATCGCTGTAGTACGTCCGCCGGATGTGTGTGACGAGCGCGGCCTTCTGGATGCCGAGCAGCGACGCCTCCTCGGCGGTCGCATGCCTCGGCTCCGGCTGCTCCACGGAATGGCTGACGGTGACACCGATGGCGGCCATCCGGTTCACGACACCCTCCCCGGCGTGCGGCCCTCCCTCGGGAAGGACGACGAGAGTGCCGGCGGTGAGGTCGTACGGCTCCCAACTCGTCGACAGTTGTACGGGCCTGCCGTCAGCCAGAAACTCGTACACCGTCCGGACACACAGCTCGCCCTCGACGACGCCGAGCCGGGTCGCGATCTCCGCAGGAGCCGGCACCTTGGCGTCGGTCCGGCTCTCCCAGTCGCCCTGTCTGCCCAGTGCCTTCATGTCCGTGCGGAACGGGGACCCTTGGGGCTGCTCGCGCGCCGATGAACGCACCACCCGCACCCGCTTCCGGGGCTCGGCGACGTACGTGCCCGATCCGGCGCGGCCCTCCAGCACGCCTTGCGAGATCAGCAACTCCTGAGCCCGACGGACCACGTTCTCGCCCACGCCGAATTCCTGGCCGATCTGGGCGCGGGACGGGAGACGGTCCCCTGGCTCCCATACGTGCTCCGCGATCCGCCGCCGGAGTTCGTCGGCGATGCGGAGATAGGGCGGCTGCTCAGGCATATGGAAAATCTAGTCCACTAGCTCTAATCTAGTTAACTAGCTTCACGCAAAGTGATTGCCGGTGACGGAGGCTGCCCTGTGCCCGCTTCGGGAGTTAGCGCGGCGGCCCTCGCTGCCCGGCTGTCCGCCATCGGGCTCCCCGTGCGCCTGGAGGAGCACGCCTTACATACGTCAGTCGAAGCGGAGGTGCCGGAATCGCTCTCCGTCGATTCCTGGCGGGAGGTCCTGGAAGTGGTGGCCGAGGCAGATCGGTTCGGGCTCCTCGCCACCAGCCTGAACGGCCGCACCCTCTGGGCGGTCGTACGCAAAACGGTCCCCACGACGGGCGATGTCGGGGGACCGGGCCATCAGCGATAGGAGCTGAACAGCGTGCTCAACCGTATCCGCCGCGCCGTCCCCCTCACCAGGGCGCGTCACTCCGTCAAGGGAAGGCACCGCCGCCCCTTAACGCCCGTCCACCCGCTGACCGCTTCCGAATTCCTCACGTCCGCTGACGCGTTGACGGTCATCCTGGGCCGGGCCTACACCGACGCGGAGCACCGGCACTCGCTCGCGGGTGAGGACATCGCCCTCGTCCGCCCGTACGTGCTGGCCTGGGAGAAGCGCGTCCGCACGCGCTCAGTGGTCGTCGCTCGCCATCTGCCGATCCATGCGTGGTCGGCCCTCACGGGGGTCCACTGATGCCCTCGAAGTCCTCAATGCCGTCTCGCCGACATCTCCACATCGCGGACGCCTCGGCCGTTTCCTACCGCTCGACCGCCTGCCGCGTCGGCACGCACCCGGCCTGCGCGGAGTCCTCCCCGGCTTCGGCCCCGGCCGACCTTCCTGTGATCTACGAAGCGTGCGACTGCCCGTGCCACCCGGCAGCCGACCGATTCCCTACCGCGGAGGTGGAGCGATGAGCGCATGGGCCCCCGGCGGCGCGCTGGTCGCCAGCATCGAGGTCACCGCGGCCACCGTGCAGCGCGGTGACGTCATCCAACTCGGCGGCCGTGCCTGCCGGGTGAGAGACCTCTTCCAGCTCTCCCAAGGGGCCAAGCAACTGGTCTTCGAGTCGGGCGAGCTGCTGACCATCCACGCGCGTACCCGGCTCGTCGCCGTGCGGTCGATGAGAAGGCGGTGACCGTGTCCGTGCCCTCTCGTCACCACAACATCGCGGACGACCTCCGCCGCCAGATCGCGACTGGCCGCATACAGCCCGGTGAACGCCTGCGGTCCGAAGCCGACTTGGCCGACCGGTACAAGGTCAGCACGGTGACGCTACGAAGAGCTCTCTCTGTGCTTCAGGTGGAGGGCCTCGTCGAGAAGATCCACGGCAAGGGCAACTTCGTTCGCCTTCCCCTTCGCAAGATCATGTACGTCGGCGGCTGGGGAACCCTGGACCCGTGGACCGCGGCCGAAGCGGCTCTGCACGTCACCGTTCACAGCGCCACGGTTCAAGCGCACGGACATCTCACGACCTTGCTCAACGTTCCTGCGGGCAGCCCTCTCGCCGAGTTCTCGTGCCTCAGCCTCGAAGGATCGTCACCGCACGGACTGGCCCGCATCTACATCCCGCGCGACTTGGCACCGGCCGGAGTGCTCGGCGAAGAATCCGTGTACGGGGAAGCGGCCACGAGATTCGCCGTGCTCGGTCCTGCGCCGGCCGCTGTCAGGGAGGCGGTATGCGCCCGCCCGCCGACACCGGACGAAGCATTGGCCCTTCGGATCGGCTCCACCGTGCCCGTCCTCGCCATCACGCGCACCGCGACCGACCCCGCCGGGCGCGTTGTCGAAGCCGCGCTGCTGGCCTTCCCCGGCGACCGCATCGACGCGGTCTTCACCACCCACCACGTGATCGACGAGAGGCAGACGCAAGGATGACGACACAAGACGAACTGCGGCTCCTCCCGTGGTCGGGCCCCGGAGGCAACCCCTGCTACCTGAGCACCGACGACAGAGAGGGCTTCATGTCCCGCCTGGCGGACAACATCGAGGCGGTCCAACTCGGCACGGCGGCCGAGCTGCTGGAGCGAGCCTCCGAAACACTCGACGACCAGGACGCGGACGCGGAGGAGAAGCAACGCCTGGCGAAGGACCTGACCGGGGCCCTACGAGACGTCCTCCGCGTCGCGATCAGCCGCGGTCACCTGCTGGCGACGAACGAACCACGCGGCACCTGAAAAAGCGTCCGCACAACGGCGCTTGCCGGTGACGCTCCTCCCTTCTGCACGGGGAGGGGAGCCCGAAGACCAATCGGGCTCCCCTCCCCGTCGCGCTGTGCCGGTCAGATGCAGACGCATCGCACACCGAAGCGCAGGCGAACCCTTCTCGCGACCGTCTGAACCTCAGCCGACGAAAGTCAGCCACGACGGCGGGTACGCCGACCGACCAGGCGCGCGTGTGCCTCGCTGCACCCCCACCGGCGTCAACCACGCTGCCAATGGCGTAGACCAGAGCAAGCCGTGACGGCGGGACCGTTGCGATAGCGGGAGCTCTCAGCTTGGGAAGCTTGGTTATCCATGGGTAGTTGGTGAGTTGATCTGCGACGTACCGGCGTTCCAACCTCAGCGCATCCGTTGCTTAGTTCCTGCTGTTCCCCTGAGTCCCCGCTGTATCTGGCACGTGAGTGACACGAGCCTCGGCTTCTTGTTTCGAAGCACCATGGCGGAGGCTGGGGGTTGTCGGCTTCATCCAGCCGTAGCCACCCACTGCGGGAGTCTGCAAAGCCCTGCCTCGTCGTCGACTGTGGCGCTACGCTGCCGCCGTGACAGACGAAGAGACGAGCGAAGTTCCAAGTTCTGATGACCCGCGCGAACTCGGAATCTTCGATGGGTTTTCCGGCTACACAACTCCTACTGAAGATGACTGGAAAAATGTCCTGAGTAGCGGGCTGATAGTTGTCGATACGAATGTTCTATTGAACCTCTATCGATACAACCAGGACGCACGGAGCTCTCTTCTAGCCACACTGCAGAAATTCGAGACGCGTCTTTGGGTGCCGCATCAAGTCATGGATGAATTTTGGCGCAACCGTGAGAGCGCTCTCGAAGATCCAGAAAGGCAGCTTCAGCAATCTATTTCGGCTCTGAGGTCCGGCCTGGAGAAGCCTATATCTGATCTGCGCCACTGGGTAAATCGCGTCTCCTTGGACCGGGTTAGCGCCTTCCAGCTTGAGTCGAAACTGACGAGTGCACTCGAAGATGTAATCGGCAGTATGGAGGTCGTGGTTGATAGCAGCGGAATTGAAATGGAGGCGGATACGTCAAAAGATGCAGTGGTGGCAAATCTTACCGCCTTGTTGCAAGGGAAAATTGGCGGACCTCTCGATGCGAAGGATCACGACGCTGCCATAATCGAAGGAAAGCGGCGCATCGAGAAAGAAGTGCCACCTGGTTATAAAGACAAGAAGAAGCAATCGCGAGGCGATGATACGGAGGTGGGAGACTACCTCGTGTGGCTTCAATTGATCCATGAGGCGAAACTAAGAGTCAAGGATGTTCTATTGGTGACCGGGGACACAAAGGAGGATTGGTGGCGTACTCGAAATCGCATACCTCTGGGCCCGCGTAATGAGCTAGCCGAAGAGCTGCTCCGCGAGGCCGGCGTCCGGCTATATATGTTGAAGCCGGATCGACTGCTCACCTACGCCCGAGACTTCCTGCAGGTCGCCGTCAGTGAAGACTCGGTGCAAAATGTGGAGATGGTAAATGCTCAGTCGGAATCCGACGAGCTATTTCAACATCTAGAGCGATTGGCGGAATCGAATACCGCCCACGCTGTCGTTAGTACCTGGGTTGAGGTTGAAAAGGCGCTGCGTAGGACGCTCCCGGATGACCCATCACAGCATCGCCGGACTACTGCGATGCAGATGATTGGGGAACTGGCGCAGCAAGGGCTAATCTCTCAAGAAATGGCACGATCCGCCAAAGAGCTGAACCAGCTCCGTAATCGTATTGCGCATACAGGGGAATCGGAGCTAACGCAAGAAGGTGCGCTTTCATTCGTATCTACGGCAAGAAATCTCATCGAGGCTCTGGCTGTGGCAGCCACTCCTCAAGCGCAAGGGCTGCGGTTTGAGAAAGCGATAATTGACCTCATTCGAGTTGCTGGATTCGATGTAACATCTGCAGATCTCTTGGCTGACCAAGGCTATAGCTTCCGCGTTGCGCATCGTTCACATCCGGAATCATTCGTCGCAATCCAGGTTAAGTATTATTCGACCGGTTCATTCGGTGCAAAGAATCTTGAGCTGCAACAAGAGCGACTCTCCTCGTTGCCGAGTAACGTGACCTCCATGCTGGTGGTGACCAATGCGCCTCTTGCGGATACTGTGCAAGCTTTTAACGCCTCCGCCATTGGCGAAAGTCCATTCACGCTGGGAGGGCGTCGCTATATGGAGGTCGCGCAGTGGCGAAATTCGGACGATGATCACCTTGTGGTGCGTGCTCTGATGAGATCGATGCTTTAAGGCGGCTGATCGCTGTGTACGGGGCACGGGCGCCGGCCGGGCTGGAGCGGGGCGGAGACAGGAGCGCAGGCCCGGCCGGGGGTCGTGCCGCGTGCGGGGAGCGAAGCGAGCCGCCTTGATGATGGAGAGAAGGTCTTATCCCGCCGGGATGAGGCGCTTGCCGTCGTGGCTGCGTACGTGCGGGCCGTTGTCGTCCAGGGCGTCCAGGAGTCTGATGGCGAAAGCCTCGGACATGCGCTCGCTGACCTCGTCGGGTGTGAGCCACGAGACCGCCAGGGACTCGCTGGAGGTGCGTTCGGTGCCGCCTGAGGGCTTGCAGCGGAAGACCAGGGCCACGATGCCGCGGGTCATGTTCTTGTAGACGCCGGTGAGTTCGTCGACCTCGACGTGGATGCCGGTCTCCTCCAGGACCTCGCGGGCGACGCCGGACTCGGGGGTCTCGTCGAGTTCGAGGATGCCGCCCGGGAGCTCCCAGGTGCCGTTGTCGGCTCGACGGATGGCCAGGAGGCGGCCGTCCTCGCGCACCACTACTCCGGCCACGGATACGGAGTGCAGGGGAGACGGTGCCGCTTCCTGTGATTGACTCATGTAAAGGAGCATAGGAGGCAGGGAAGGACTATGGGAACTGCGGCGGGAGGGGTCGGTTCCGGGCCTCGGTACGTACAGATCGCAGACGAGATCGTGAGGCAGATCCGGGCGGGAGTTCTGAAGCCCGGTGACATGGTGCCGAGTGAATCGGAGCTGGTGGAGCGCTACGGCGTCGCTGGCGGGACGATTCGTAAGGCCATGGTCGAGGTGCGGGCGAGTGGGCTGGTCGAGACCCGGCACGGCAAGGGTTCGATCGTGAAGGACCGGCCTCCGGTGCGGCACCGTTCCTCTGATCGCTTCCGGCGTTCGCTCCGGCGGGGAGGGCAGGCGGCCTACCTCGCGGAGTCCGCGCAGTCCGGGGCCACCGCCAAGGTCAGCGTCCTGTACATCGGGCCCCAGGAGGCGCCCGAAGGTGCCGCCGAACGCCTCGGCGTCCCCGTCGGCACACAGGTGTTGGCCCGTAGGCGTCTCTACTTCCGTAACGGCACGCCGGTCGAGACCGCCACGTCCTACCTGCCTTGGGACGTCGTGAAGGACATCCCCGAGCTGTTCGCCGAGAATCCCGGCGGCGGCGGCATCTACGCCCGACTCGAAGACCACGGGCATGAGTTCGCCGAGTTCGTCGAGACGGTGCAAGCGCGGCCGGCCTCCAAGGCGGAGGCTTCGGAGCTCGCGCTGAGCCCGGGTGCGCCGGTGGTTCACCTGATCCGGGAGGCTCGTACGACCGCGGGGCTCGTGGTCGAGGTGTGCGACACCCTCATGGCCGCTGACCAGTTCGTCTTCGAGTACCGGATCCCCGCCGAGGACTGACGCCCACTCAGCATCCCGCAACCCGCCACGAGTTCCTCTTCGTGGCGGGTTGACTCATATACAGGAGTGAGGCACTCTTCTTCATGTCACTCCTGTACATGAGTGACGGAGTTCGGCATCTATAGAGGAGTGAGTTCTGTGCGTCAGATTCCCGTCGACACCTCCGGCGCGGTCGTGATGGTCGCCAAGTCCCCGCAGGTCAAGGTGCGTGACCGCCGTACCGGTGAGATCGCCACCGACACGGAGACCGGGCGAGGCTGATGACCGTGGACGTGATGTTCGCGGCGAACGAGGAGGTGGAGATCCTGTCCATCACCGTGCCGGAGCCGGGCATCTCCGGTGAGCTGGCCATGGGCACGCCGGTCGCGCTCACGGGCCTGATCGCCCGGCCCTGGGAGAACGACTTCAACGGCCAGAGGCGGCACGGGATCGCGTTCCGCGCGGTCGCGGTCACCTCGCTCGTCGGTGCTGCCGCAGGGTCCAAGGCGGCCTGATCGTGGCCGACTTCATGGTCGTTCTGGTGCTGGTCGTCGCTGCCGTGGGTCTCCTGCGGTGGCGGCGTCCCGCCTGGTACTGGTTGACCTTCGGGGTCACGCTGGCCGTGTTACGGGTCCTGGTCCGCTACGGCTCGGTCATGGACGCGTGCGGGCTGACAGTCCCGCCCTCGCGCTGGCGGCTGGCGCTGGCCCGTGCCGCCAACCGGCCGATGCCGGAGCCGCGTCCGCCGCGCATCCTGCGGCTGCGGCCGACCCGTACCGGCCTGGTCCTGAGACTCAAGCTCCGCCCTGGGCAGGACGCCTTCGATGTCGCCGCTGCCTCGGACCGGCTCCGGCACTCGTTCTCGATGTACGGCGTGACCTCGCGTGAGCTGCGCTCCGGCGTCGTAGAGGTGCGGATGACCGGCTACGACGTGCTCAAGCGGGTACAGATGCCGGCCGAGACCGACCACCGGCCGATGCGGGTACCGGTTGCCCTGCGGGAGGACGGGTCGGTGCACTACCGCGACTACCGGGCGGTATCCCACGCCCTCACCCTCGGCGCCACGGAGTCCGGCAAGTCCGTGTACCAACGCAACCTGGTCGCGGGACTCGCCCCGATGGACGTCGCCCTCGTCGGAATCGACTGCAAGCAGGGGGTCGAACTGTTCCCACTGGCCCGACGGTTCTCCGCGCTGGCCGACGATCCCGACACCGCCGCGGAAGTGCTCGAAGCGCTCGTGGCCCGGATGGGGCACGTCTATCGGCTCATCCGGTCCCAGCAGCGGATCACCTCTGACGTGCCGGACGCGGAGATCGCCGCCGACATCTGGGACCTGCCCGACGACCTTCGCCCGGTCCCGATCGTGGTCCTGGTCGACGAGGTCGCCGAACTCGCCCTGTACGCAAGCAAGGAGGAGGAGAAGCGCCGGGACCGCATCATCACCGCCCTGGTCCGCCTCGCCCAGCTCGGTCGCGCGGCCGGCATCTACCTGGAGATCTGCGGGCAGCGTTTCGGCTCCGAACTCGGTAAGGGCATCACCATGCTCCGTGCTCAGCTCACCGGCCGTACCGCCCACCGCGTCAACGACGAGACCTCGGCCAACATGGCCTTCGGCGACATCTCCCCGGACGCCGTCCTCGCCGCGATCCAGATTCCGGCAGAGACGCGGGGCATCGCCATCGCGGGCGACTCCTCCGGCGGGTGGCACCGCATCCGCGCCCCGCACACCTCGCTCCGCCAGGCCGTGAACATCTGCAACCGGCACGCCGACCGGACCCCGGACCTGCCCGAGCTGGCCCTATTCCGGCCTGCTCTCCCCGGCACCGCCGGGGAGCCCGTCCCGCTGGTCAAGGCGTCCTCGATCACCGTCTGATCCCCACCCCACCCCCACGGTCGGCGCGACCGCTTTCGTGCCAAGTCCCTACCCCCGCCATGCCCAAAGAAGGGAGACCCACCATGTGCCCGAACGGCGAGGACTTCGCCCGGACCGTGCTCCTGCTCGGCCAACTCGCCCTGTACGCCGACATGGCCGGCGCCGACCTCGACTTCGTGGACGCCGTCAGCCCGTCCCTCGCCGTCTCGCTGCCCGAGCCGCCGCCCGGCGTGTTCCCGGACGACTACGACCCCGACGACGGCCCCGCCTATCCGGGCGACGTCTGATGGGCGCCCGTCATGGCCTCCGGGTCGACGCGGTCCTGATTCAGGCCGTGATCGCCGGTGCCCTGTCCTTCGCCCACCTTCACGACCTGGCCGCCGCTGCCGGACAGAACGGCTGGAAGGCATGGGCCTACCCGATCAGTGTCGACCTGCTCCTCGTCGCCGCCTGGCGGAGGCTGCGCAGTGAGGGACCGTCCCGGCTGGCCTGGTGCTGGTTCGTCGTAGCGCTGTTCGCCTCCCTCGGGGCCAACATCGCAACCGCCGGATTCCTCGACCTGGCCGACCCGCCCGCCCTGCTCCGCCTCGGCATCGCCGGATGGCCTGCCCTCGCCTTCCTCGGCGGCACGCTCCTCGCTCACTCGGCGGCCCCGGAGCCGCAGATGGCACCGTCGGCCCCGGTCGCCTCGCCGCAGGACCCCGAGCATTCGGACGAACAATCGTTGCCGGACGCCGGACGCGCATCGGTCATGGAAGCCCTGCCCGAGCCTGCCGCGGTCCCTGCCCCCGCCGTGGAAGTCGCCGCTTCCCCCGGTCCTGCCCCGGCTCTCGTCCCGGCCTCTGCTCCGCCGATCCCGGCCGTCCTGGTCGACCACGCCCGCAAGGTCGCCGACGAGTACCGCGCCCGTACCGGCTCCCCGATCGACCCCCGACACCCTCCGCTCCCGCCTCGGCGTCCCGCCCCACCTCGCCGACGCCATCGCCGCCCACCTCGGCTGACCGCAAAGGAGAACAGAGATGACCTCCGACCCGGCCGACTTGACCGCGGCCGACTACCTCGACGCCGCACGGGACATGGCGACGGCCGGACGTCCCTTCCTCGCGCACCTGCTCGCCGAGGAAGCCGCCCGCCGCGTCGACGACCCGGTCACCGCCCGGAACATCCGCGCCCGCTACCCCGACCCCACCACCCGAAAGGACTGACCCGACATGTCTGCACGCGACAACTTCCACTCCCTGATGCGGATCGGCCCCGTGCAGATCGGCACCCACCGCGACCGCAACGGCCGCACCACACACGCCGCCGTCTGCACCGCCGACCGCTGCGGCTGGTCCGCCGACTACTCCAGCCAGACCGCCGCTCAACTCGCCGCACGCACCCACCGCTGCACCGTCCGCTGAGGAGACATCCCGTGCAGGTCCCGCTCTGGCTCGCCCTGATCGCCGTCGGCTACCTCGGTGTCAAGCTCATCCGCCCGCCCTGGTGGCTCATCGCCGTACTCCTCCTCGGCGGCTACCTCCTCGCCGACAGCGTCCTCGCTCCCGCCATCGACACCGCAGTCAAGTAGCGCACCGCGAAGGAGAACTGCCCATGCTCCGGCCCAAGTTCCCGACCATGCCTCAGCCCGCAGGCCTGACCACCCCCGCCCGCCGTCATCCAGCCGACCGCCATCACCCCGGGCGCACCGGTCCCGCAGCCGATCCCTGTCGCCCCTGCGCCGTCCCGCCCGGTCGTCCAGCTCACCCCCGGTACCGCGCTCGCGCTCGTGGGCGGCGGAACGGCCGTGGTCCTGGTCGTCGGCGCCGTCCTGGTCTCGCTTCTCCTGGCGGTCGCCATCACCGGCGCCTCGGTCGCCGTCTGCGCGGTCGTCCTGCGCTCCCTGCTCGCCTCCGACGCCAAGCGCAGCTGACCGGCCCCCGGGCGGCCTCGATACCGCCAAGCATCCGCCGCCCGGGAGCCGTCCCCGCCGATCGATTTCGCAACCGGAAGGAACCCCCAGCATGGCCCATCGGGCCTCACCCCCGACACAGAAGGCATCTACGTCCGCCCCACCGCTCGACCCGATCACCCTCGGAGACATCCTCCGGGTGGCCTCGGCTTCCGACTACATCCGTTGGGAAGACCAGATCCGCCGCACCGGCGGCTGCTCCGACCCGATCCACCTGACCGGCTGGACTCTCACCAAGGACAAGACCACCGGCGAGACCCTGCACCACTACTCCACTGAGAACGAACCCGGCGGACGCCTGCGCCTCGCCTGCGGCAACCGCCGCGCCTCCCGCTGCCCCTCCTGCGCCTGGACGTACGCGGGCGACACCTACCACCTGATCCGCGCAGGCCTCGCCGGGGACGACCGCCGAGACATCCCCGCCACCGTCCGCGACCACCCCCGGGTCTTCGCCACCCTCACCGCGCCCTCGTTCGGCCCGGTCCACAACCGCCCCGACCACACCGGCGCCTGCCGCTGCGGCACCGCCCACACCCCCGACGCCCCGGAACTGGGCACCGCCCTCGACCCCGGCACCTACGACTACGAGGGCGCGGTCCTCTTCAACAACCACGCCGGGCAGCTCTGGCAGCGCTTCACCACCCGCCTACGCCGCGAACTCGCCGCCCGCGCTGGGCTGCCCCGCCGCGAACTCGCCGACCACCTGCGCGTCTCGTACGGCAAGGTCGCCGAGTTCCAGAAGCGCGGCGCACTCCACTTCCACGCCGTCGTACGCCTCGACGGTCCCGAGGGGCCTGGAACACCGCCACCCGCGTGGGCCACGGTCGACCTGCTCACGGACGCGGTACGCGCCGCCGCCGCGCACTCGTACACGTCCATCTCGGTTCCGGCCGCTGACGACCAGCCCGCCCGGACGTTCCGATGGGGAAGACAGCTCGACGTCCGCCCGGTCAAAGCCTTCGGTGACGGCTCCGACATCACTGAACAGGCGGTCGCCTCGTACGTGGCCAAGTACGCCACCAAGGCCGCCGAGAACACCGGGACCCTGGACCGCCGCATCGGCGAACTCGCCGAACTCGACCGCCACCACGTCCCCGACCACACCCGCCGACTCATCACCGCCTGTCGCGACTTGGACGCCCTGTACCCGGACCGGCGCCTCTGGGCCTGGGCGCACATGCTCGGCTTCCGCGGGCACTTCTCGTCCAAGTCGCGCACGTACTCCACCACCCTCGGCGCCATCCGCCAGGAACGCGCGGACTATCGCGCCGCGCAGGAGGCCTCCGTCCTCGGCCTCGACGACCGCGAGCCGGACACCGTCCTCGTCCTGACCGACTGGCAGTACGCCGGCCACGGCCACACCCCGGGCGAAGCCGCCCTCGCCGCGACCATCGCCCGCGACCTCCAGACCAACCGCGAGACCGCCCGCGACGCTCTACGCGACGAGCTGACCAAGGAGGGAGCCGCAGCATGACCACTGCCACCGCCGAACTCCTGACCGTGGCGGAGGTCATGATCCGGCTCAAGGTCGGGCGCTCCAAGGTCTACGACCTGATCCGGTCGCGCCGCCTCGTCTCGATCAAGATCGACGGGGCTCGTCGAATCCCTGCCGACGCCGTCACGGACTTCGTCCTCGGCCAGATCGAGGAGGCTGCCTGATGGCCCAGCAACGCAAGCGCAACCCGAACGGCGCTGGCACCATCACCAAGCGCAAGGACGGCCGCTTTCAGTGCGCGGTCTACGTGCTCCAGCCGGACGGCACCCGGGCCCGCAAGTTCGCCTACGGCAAGACCTGGGCCGAGTGCGATACCAAGCGACGGGAGCTCCTCGCCAAGGTCGACCAGGGCGTGCCCGTTCCCACACGGTCGGCCAAGCTCTCCGAGTGGCTCCCGTACTGGCTGGACAACGTGATCAAGCCTCGGCGCAAGCTCAGCACGTACGACAAGTACGAGTCGCACGTCCGGCTCTACCTGGTGCCGCTGCTCGGCTCGAAGCGGCTTGAATCCCTCGGCGTCGCCGACGTACGCCGCTTCCTCGTCCGCCTGGAGAAGGAGACCACCGCAGCAACGGCCAAGGAGTCCCACCGCGTGCTTCGTTCCGCTCTGTCCTCCGCGTGCCGCGAGGAACTGATCACCCGCAACGTGGCCAAGCTGGTCGAGCCGCCCCGCACGGACAACAGGGAGTTGAAGCCCTGGACGCTGGACGAGACGCTCGACTTCCTCGCCGCCTCTCGCAGAGATCCGCTCTACGCGGCCTTCGTGCTCGCCATTGCTATGGGGCTCCGTCGGGGCGAGATCATCGGCCTTCGCTGGTCTGATCTCGACCTCGAAAACCGGGTCCTCTACGTCCGCCAGCAGACTCAGCGCCGTCGGGGTGTCTTGTACGACGACGACCCCAAGAGCCGCCGCCGTCGAGCCGTTCCGCTGCCCGCGCTCTGCATCGCCCCGCTGCGCTGGCACCGGATGCGGCAGTCCGCCGCACGCGCCAAGGCGGGGGAGAAGTGGCAGGCGTCCGGCTACGTGTTCACCACCCGCACCGGCCGCCAGGTCGAGCCGCGGAACGTCTACCGCTCCTTCACCCGCATCGCCGACTCCGCCGGCATCCGAGTCGTCCGGCTGCACGACGCCCGGCACGGCACGGCGACCCTGCTTACCGCGGCCGGAGTCGCGCCCCGCGTCGTGATGGAGATCCTCGGGCACTCGCAGATCAGCATCACCATGGACGTCTACACGCACGTTGTGCAGGACACTCAGCGCGAGGCCATGAGTCACATGGATCGGCTGCTCAGGAGGCGTCCCGGTCGTCAGTGACCGTGCTCGTTGATGTCAGCTGTGGATGTCAAAGGCCCCGGACCATGATCGGTCCGGGGCCTTTGCCCTTGTGCCCCCGGCAGGATTCGAACCTGCGACACCCGCTTTAGGAGAGCGGTGCTCTATCCCCTGAGCTACGAAGGCGGGGCCTTGCGTGGAACGTGGGTGAATACTCTGCGTGAGTATGCACCTGCGCTGAGGCAAGGGTGGGGACCGCTGGTGAGGGCGGTCGCTCACAGCCTAGCGGATCGGCGTAGGGCAGTGGGCAGGGTTGAGACCTCGGCTCGTGTTCATGATCGCGGGGGCTGTTCGGTGTTCCGGGGGCTGTTCGGTGTTCCGGGGGCTGGGCACGGGTTACGGGCGGATCGTGGGATCGGCTGTGCTTCAGCGGGCCTGCCCGGCTTTCACGGGGAAGGCCTCGGCCTGCGTCTCCTCACGTTGTCCTGGTAACGGTTGAGATCGGCCGGATGAACCGCCGGGTGCGTGGTCCGCAGGCCCGCAGGTCCGATGGTGTGAGGGGGGATGCGTGACCTGTCCCCGCTGCTCGACCTTCCTGAACTGCCTCAGCCGATGCGAGTCAGCCCGAGAATCCGTGGTCGCATATTCGGTGTGAGGACTTCTTTGACCCGTTTGGGTGCCATGAGGCCCTGGAGTCCCGATCTGCAACGGCGCCCGCGATCCGAGAAACTGCGGCTGAGTGATTCCCGAACTGAGCCGATCGGTGCGCTCTCGCTGGAGAATTCCCGCGGGGGTGCACTGCTGTGCACGGTGCAGCGATCAGTACGGTGCCTCCACCAGATCGCCGATCACCTGTGACCCGACCTGCGTGGCCAGCCATGGTGCGCGCTCGGCTTCGAACTGTTTGACATGGACGAAGACCGTGTGATCAGACGCGGGTTCCTCCAGGTCGAGGTCGCGAGTATGCACGGCCAGCGTCACGAACGCGCCTCTGGCCCCTCCGACGCCCAGGCCCACTTCGGGGGCCTCGGGCCAGCCCGTGAAGTCCCACCGCACCGTGGCCGGGCTGTCGCCCACGGCTTCGAGGAACGGTCCCACGGTCTCCGGCGACTTGGCCCAGCTTCTCAACCGAATGGGCAGGTGTGTCGACGGATCGTCGCCCTTCGCCGACGAGCCGCCCCCGCCGCCTTCGGCCCACCACTTCGCATTCGGCAACAACTCCAGCAGCGGTGACAGGGTCTGTGCGGAGGAGATCCGTACGTCGAAATCGACTTCGAGATTCCGCACATCGGCGATCGCGAGCAACCGCTCGACAATGCGCAGTCCCTCCGAGAGATCAGCCGTCCTGAGGATGGGCTGCGCGTGTGAGTTGGACATGGTGGCCATTCTGCCCCGGTATTTCTCCGGCCGGTGGGCCACCTGTGTACCGGCTGCGCACCCGCGCACCCCCGCGGCCGCCCGTGGAAGGTACACGGTGTGTGGGGCGTGGGAGACGCCGCCCCCATACAGGAGTTACCTGCACGACTTACCTACAGGAGGTACTGCCACTTGGTCATGCGGTTCTTCAGGTCGACGGTCGGGCCGTCCAGTGTGAAGGTTCCGTCTCCGCGGTGGCGGAACAGTTGGGGTTGGGGTTGCGAGGGGTCGGTCCACGCTCTGACGGCCTCCAGCAGGAAGAGGCTGTAGGGGGTTACGAGGCTGCCGTCGGCGACCCTACACTCGATGTTGGCGAAGCATTCGGCCACGAGCGGTGCCTGGACCTGCTCACCGGATACGGCGGTCAGGTCGAACTCCTCGAACTTGTCCACGTCGGCGCCCGAGCAGTTGCCGATGTCGACCGCGGTGGCGGCCATGTCCGCCGTCGGGACCGAGACGACGCACTCGCCGGTTTCGACCAGGGCCTGGTAGCTGTGGTCCCAGGGGCCGATGGCGCACGCGATCAGCGGTGGGTCATGGCGCACCATCATGTTGAACCCGTTGGTCATCACGTTCGGGATTCCGCGGTGCCGGGTGGTGACCATGAACCGTTCCGGGTTCGGTAGAGACTCTAGATTGTGGCTGTGACCTGCTGTTTTTGCGTGTTCTGGTAGTGGGTGGTTTCGTATTCGGCGGGTGGGACGTGGCCGATCTCACCGTGGAGTCGACGGTGGTTGTACCAATCGACGTACTCAGCGGTGGCCAACTCGACGTTGCTCAGGGCTTTCCAGGGCCGCTGCGGCTTGATGAGCTCGGTTTTGTAGAGCCCGATGGTCGATTCCATCAGGGCGTTGTCGAGGGCGTCCCCGACGGTGCCGATGGACGCGGCGATCTGTTCGGCGGCCAGGTGGGTGGCGAGCCGGAAGCTGGTGTACTGCGATCCGGCATCGGAGTGGTGGATCAACTCCCTTGCGGTGACGGGGTTTCCGGCCCGGTCACGCTGCCACAGCCCCATTTCCAGTGCGGACAGCACCAGCGGGGTCTGCTTGTTCGTCGCTGCGGACCAGCCGACGATCCGGCGGGAGAAGGTGTCGACGACGAAGGCGACGTAGACAGTGCCGGACCAGGTGGCCACGTAGGTGAAGTCCGCGACCCATACCCGGTTCGGAGCACTGGCCACGAACTGCCTGCTGAGCCGGTCCGGAGCCCGCTCGGCGTCCCTGTCCGCCACTTGGGTGGTGACGACCTTCTTGCCGCGCACCGCCCCGACCAGGCCCTCGGCCTTCATCAGCCGCTCGACGGTGCACCGGGCCACCTGATGGCCCTGGCGCTTGAGCTCGGCCCAGATCTTGCGGGCTCCGTAGACGCTGTAGTTGTCCTGGTAGATGCTGACGATCAGCGGCGCCAGTTCCGCGTCTCGCAGGGCACGGGCCGACGTGGGACGTTTCTTGTACGCGTAATAGGTGGACGGGTGGATGCTGCAGTCGTGCTCGGTGAGCGTCCTGCAGATCGGCTCGACTCCGCCGAAGCGGTCCCGGTGCTCGTCGATGAACGCTACGAGCGTGTGTGTGGCCGGTCGAGCTCGGCCGCGAAGAAACTCGCTGCGGCCTTCAGGATCTCGTTCGCCCGCTTCAGCTCGGCGACCTCTTTCTTGAGCGCTTTGAGCTGGGCGGATTCCTCGGTCGTGGTCCCGGTCCGGGCACCGGCGTCGACCTCGGCCTGACGCACCCAGTTCCGCAGGGACTCCGGCCCGATGTCGAGCTTCGCTCCGATCGACCGGATCGCCGCGGACTCCGTCTTGTACTGATCACGCGTCTCCAGGACCAGACGCACGGCCCGCTCCTTGAGCTCCTTCGGGTATTGCTTCGCCATAACGGACTCGATCCTTCCAAAAGATCGAGCCTCGATCAAACCCGGAACGGTTCACTGCTCGGCAGGGCGAGCGTCCCGGGAACCTGGACCGGCACCAGGACGCTGATGTACAACATCACCGACCCCCGCAACCACCGACGCGGACTGGTCCGAGCCTGCGGCGACGCCGCCGCCGTCGGCTGTACGAACTGGGTCTACCCCACCGTCTGCGACACGCTCTGCGACGGCACCGACCCCGGCGAGGCGGCCGGTGACGACCAGCCGGTGCCGTCGACCACCCTCTACGGCCGCACGATCCGGCTGCACGTCGACCAGCAGAACTCCATGGCCTGGGCGAGCATCGACACCGGTGGCACCGGCGACGAGATCTGGCTCGACCGCTCCTGGGACGGCGGCTCGACCTGGCCGGACGGCTCCTCCCTCGGCCGCACCGGCACCCCGTCCGGAGCCACCGGCACCCGTACCGCCATGTACGCCACCCGCGACCCGCGCGGCCTCCTCCACGGCGGCGCGGTCCGCGCCTGTGGCCGGGAGGCCGGCCACAGCGAGGGCAGCTGCACCGCCTGGGTGCGGCCCGCGCCGACCAGGGCGCGCGCCGCGGCGGACGCGCTGATGGCCTCGTACGACCCGTACAACGGCTGGTGGCCCAGCAGTTGGTGGAACTCCGCCGCCACTCTCACCTCCCTCATAGACTCCTTCAGGGCCACCGGCAGGCACGACTACGACTGGGTCGTCGCGCGCACCTTCGACCAGAACAAGGGCAGCTTCGCCGCCGGTGTGCGCAGCTCGGACGCGATCGAGGGCCACTTCATCAGCCGCTCCATCGACGACTCGGGCTGGTGGGCGATCGCCTGGATCGACGCGTACGACTACACGGGCGACGCCCGCTACCTCGCCGAGGCCGTCACCATCGCCAACTACGTCCAGCAGTACTGGGATCCCGGCACCTGTGGCGGTGGCGTGTGGTGGGACCGCGAGCGCACCTACAAGAACGCCGTGACGAACGGGCAGTACCTCTGGCTGACCACCGCGCTGCACCAGCGCATCCCGGGCGACACGGTGTGGCTCCAGCGGGCCAGGACGTCCGCCGCCTGGTACAGGTCCAGCGGGATGATCAACTCCTCGGGGCTGGTGAACGACGGGCTGACCTCGGCCTGCGCCAACAACGGCAGCACCGTGTGGAGTTACAACCAGGGACTGGCCATCGGCGGCTTCACCGAACTGTGGAAGACGACCGGGGACAGTTCGCTGCTGACCACCGCGCGGACCCTGGCCGACGCCGCGATCAGCAGCTCGCGGCTGACCGTCGGGGGAGTGCTCACCGAGTCCTGCGACATCGGCTCGGCGTCCTGCGACGACAACCAGAAGCAGTTCAAGGGCATCTTCATGCGGAACTTCGCCGACCTCGCGAAGGCCACCGGCGCCAGCACCTACCGGAGTTACGTCCAGCAGCAGGCGGACACCCTGTGGGCGCAGGACCGCAGTTCCCTCAACGCCCTCGGCCAACGCTGGGCCGGCACCAGCCCCAACCAGACCGACTGGCGTACCCAGGCCAGCGCCCTCGGAGCGCTCACCGCCGCCTCGGGCTGACGACCGGGCCGACCGTGGAGCAGCCCCGCGGAGGCGAGACGCGACGTGCCGCGGCCGGCCCGGTGGCAGGAGCGCGACCCCTGTGACCGAGCCGGGCCGCGATGTCGCGGCCCTGACCGCCGCCGGGCGAGTTGCGTACGGCCGTTGCCGGCGGCCATGTCGTCGACACCCGGGCGCCGTCCTCCCGGACCCCGCCGCCGCCTCGCCCGGGTCCGGATCACACCCCCGTGGTCCGGACGCGGGCGTTCACGTGCGCGGCACGCGCCGGAACCGTCCCGCCACCCACAGGTCCTCCTCGATGCGCCCCGCCGTGACCAGCAACTCCGCCAGCACCTCGCCGACGCACTCCTCGGGCGTACGGCGGCTGCTGTGCATCGCGACATTGACGGCGGCCACGACCCGGCCGCCGCGCTCGCGCACCGGTACCGCGACCGAGCGCAGCCCCTGCTCCAGTTCCTCGTCGACGAGGGCGTATCCCTCTTCCCGTACGCGCTTCAGGACGGCCCGCAGCCGGCCGGGGTCCGTGATGGTGCGCGGGGTCAGGGGAAGCAGTTCGGCGAGCGGGGGATCGGGCAGGTCCGCGAGCATCACCCGGCCCAGCGCGGTCGGGTACGCGGGCAGCCGGGTGCCGATGGTGATGTGGACGCTCATGATGCGGCTGGTGGAGACGCGGCCCGTGTACTGGATCTCGTCACCCGTCAGGACCGCCAGCGACACCGATTCGTGCAGCCGCTGCGAGAGGTCGGCGAGGTGCGGGGCGGCGATCTCGGGGAGCGAGGTCCGGGAGAGGGGCGGGAAGCCGAGTCCCAGGACGCGGGGGGTGAGGCGGAAGACACGGTCGTGCGCGGTGACGTATCCGAGGTGTTCCAGGGTGATCAGGGCGCGGCGGGCGGTGGCGCGGGCGAGGCCGGTGGCCCGGGCGACCTCGGTGAGGTTCAGTTCGGCGCGGCCCTCGCCGAAAGCTGTGATCACGGTGAGGCCGCGGGCCAGCGACTCGATGAACTCCCGGCCCAGCTCCTGCTTGGAGGCGCCGGTCCAGACGGCGAGACCACCGGGGGCGGCGGGCGCGGCGGGAGCGGTGGATTCGGCGGCCCGGGCCTCGCGCAGCTCCCGCTCCATGCCGGCGACGGCCTTCCGCAGCCGCGGCAGCAGTGTGTCGCGCAGATCGGCCGCCGTGTGCCGGCTGGTGTGGCTCACGACGCTCACCACACAGGCGATCCGCCCCGCCTCCCGTACGGGCATGGAGAGGGCGACCAGGCCCGGTTCGATCAACTGGTCGTCCAGCGCCCAGCCCGCCTCCCGTGCCTCGGCCGTACGGCGTTCGAAGTCGTCGCCGAGGGCGGGGAGCCCACCGGCGCTCGGCGGGGCACCGCCACCCGCCTCAGCTGCCTCGACCTCGACCTCGACCTCGACCTCGACCTTTGCCTTTGCCTTTGCCTCTGCCTCTGCCTCTGTCTCTGTCTCTGTCTCTGTCTCTGTCTCTGTCTCTGCCTCGATCGGCCGGCTCCGGGCCGGTACCGCGGGAAACCCCCGGTCCTCCGGATCCGCCGCGCGCCGCTCGCGCCACCACGTCCACTCCTGTTCGCCCCACTCGGTGGCGAACAGCGGCCCCGGCGCGGTGCGTTCGGCGGGGAGCAGGTCGCCGATGCGGAAGCTCAGCGACATGGCGCGGCGCCGGGTCGCCTGGTGGATGAAGCGGATGCCGTCCTGGTCGCCGACCGCGAGCGACACCGACTCGTCGAGCTTGTCGGCGAGGTCGTCGGCGTGCGCGTCGAGGAGGCGGGGCAGACGCAGGGCGGCCAGGTAGGCGTTGCCGAGTTCCATCAGACGGGGGGCCAGGACGGCGTCCCGGCCGTCGAGACGTACGTACCCCCGGCGCGCCAGGGTCGCGGTGATCCGGTCGACGGTGGACCGTGCGAGTCCGGTGGACCGTTCCAGACCGCTGAGGCTGGACACGCCGTCGGCCTCGGTCAGCCGCCGCAGTACGGCGATACCGCGGATGAGGGGGGTGACGGCCTCGGCGGGCACGGCAGGCACCGCGGGCACTGTCGGCATGGCGGCCCCGTCCTCCGCGGTGCCGCCGGTACCGCTCTCGGGGGCCGGTACGACGTTCACCGGTACGACGTTCGATGGCATGGGCTCTCCGTTGTGGCTCTCGGAAGAGACTCAGACGAGACACCGTAGTCCTTGCACGGCCAGGTCAGCAGGTCGGCGAGTGGCCCGGGGGCCGCGGTCGGCGGCGGTCGGTAGCGGCCGGTAGCGGTGGCGGTCACGGGCGGTCAGCCGCGGGTCACGGACACCTGGTAGTTCCCCGAGAGATCCGCCCCCGTGATCGCGATCGTGATGTCGTTCTTGGGGTCCTTGAAGGACTGGCCGGGTGCGAAGGGCGCGTCGGAGAGCTCCGCGTGGACGTTGGGGCTGCGGGTGCAGCCGCCGCTGTCGCGCTTGGAGTCGTAGACGGTGATGGGGCCGTTTCCGGTGTCCACGCCCGCGTCGACCTTGTAGATGAGGATGCCGGGGCGGCAGATCGTGGAGTCGTTGCCGCCGCGGGTGCGCAGTTCGAGGGCGTATCCCGTCTTGTTGCTGGTGGGCACGAAGACGAGTTTCTCGCCGCCGGTCCGGGCCAGCGGGGTGAGCGTGTACTCCGTGGTTCCGGGCGTCGCGGCGCATCTGACCTGCGAGTCGTCGAGCCAGCCCAGCTTCCACTTGTGCCACCCGAGCAGATCGTTGTCGGCGCCCCAGTCCTCGCTCATGATGTCCCAGTGGCCGACCGCGCCCCCGCCCTCCTGGGTGTAGAGGTCGGGCAGGCCGAAGGTGTGGCCGTTCTCGTGGGGGAGTACCCGGTAGCCGGTCTCGGCGTAGGAGCCGGAGCCGTCGTCCTGGCGGCTGTAGACGAAGGAGGCGTTGGAGACGGGGACGCCGTCGGCGACCGGTGCCTCGTGGTTGCCGGCGAAGGTGACGGACAGCACGGTGTCCAGGGCGGAGGGTCCGGCGTTCGGCGTCACCAGCACGTTCAGGAGGTCGTACGAGCGGAAGTCCACCTCGGGGTCGGCCTCGGCCACGATGTCCTGGACCAGGTCGCGGTACCCGGGGTCGAAGGGGGCGCCGCGTTCTATGCCGTACTCCTTGAAGGACTTGGGCATCCGCAGCCAGTGCCGGACGGGGGTCTCGGGGCGGTAGTCGACGCGGCCGTAGGAGCTGGTGCGAAACCAGTTCTGGGTCTGCGGGAAGAACTCGGCGAGCCGGTCGAGCGCGCTGCCCTGGCCGGGCGCGTCGGAGAAGTCGACCATCAGGGTGAGGGCCCGGACCGTACCGGTGGAGCGGGCGTAGCCGGGCAGGGTCGGAATGCCTTCGCCCATCTGTACGCCCATGGCGCCGCTGATCATGCAGGGACCGAGCGCAGTGGAGCGGGCCAGTGCGATGGAGCCCGCCGTCGTGGAGCCCGCGGTGAGGTGGCCCGTACCGGCGGAGGTGCTGACCGCCAGCGTCAGAAGGGTCACCGTGGCGAGCGCTGCCACGCGGCGGGAACGTATCCGGCGACTGGTCGGCTGCATCGGCTGCATGCAGGGTTCCTTCGCTCACGGCAGCCGCTCGGTCACCGACTGCACCCTGTCCGATCACCCTGTGTCGGGGGATGGGCGGGCGCGCGCTGGAAGAGCCCGATCGTGGGTTTCTTGCTGGGAGAGGAGTGACGTGGGGACATATCAGGTGGTGTCAGGATGAATACGAGGTAATCGGCCGCCGGTCCGTCGCCGGTCCGTCGCCGGTCCGTCGCCGATCCGCCGCCGGTCGGACGGCAGCCGGAACGGCATCGCGCGGATGTGGCGCAGGTCACATCAACTCTCGGGGAATGCGAGAAATAACCGGGGACGGTTTCCCCGTTTAGACCTGTGTCCGAGCGAAGCGGGGAAGGAGTCCCCGCATCGCGCCACAGTCTTCAAGCACTTCCGTCCACCTATGTCTTAGCTACGCCTTACCTACGCCTTACCTACGTCCGAGGAGTACGCCGTGGAGACCGCCACCCCTGTGAAGCGTCGCGCGCCCCGGCCCCGAGCCGATGCCCTGCGCAACAGGGAGCGGATCGTCGCCGCCGCGCGCGAGATGTTCGTCGAGTTCGGCCCGGATGTGCCGTTCGACGAGATCGCCCGCCGTGCCGGTGTCGGCAACGCCACGGTGTACCGCAACTTCCCCGACCGCGACGCGCTCGCGCGGGAGGTCGTCTGCTCGGTCATGGACCGCACGTCGGAGTGGATCGAGTCGGCTCTCGCCGAGGGCGGCGACGCCTTCCAGGCACTGAGCGACTTCGTGCACTTCTCGGCGGACGAGCGGATCGGCGCCCTGTGCCCCATGCTCTCCGAGGCCTTCGACCAGAACCATCCGGATCTGTTCGCCGCACGCGAGCGGACCATGGAGATGGTCGATGCGCTGATGAGACGCGCCCGCGAGGCCGGGCAGTTGCGGCCCGACGTCGCGTCCGGTGACCTGCTGGTCGCCGTCAGTCAGCTCACCCGGCCGCTGCCCGGCACCGCGTGCCAGGGCATCGACCGCTTCGTGCACCGTCATCTGCAGCTGTTCCTGGACGGTCTGCGGGCACCGGCCCGCTCCGTACTGCCCGGAGTGGCGGCCACCGTGGAGGATCTGCGAACAGCCTGACCGATGAGATCGGCGCACCGCGCCAGTCCGTAGTCCAACAAGCCTTCGGAAGCTCACGGCCGTCGACGACGACGAGCCGTCGGCTCCCGTGAGTGTCCCTCACCTTTTTTCACTGCGAAGTACCGGAGTGGGTATCCCCATGTCTGAAACAGGCACCTCAGCCTCGGCACGGTCGGCGGCCGAACTCGCCGACGCACACAGCAACCGCTGGAAAGCGCTCGCCTTCATCGCACTCGCCCAGCTGATGGTCGTCCTCGACGCGACCATCGTGAACATCGCGCTGCCCTCCGCCCAGCAGGACCTGGGGATATCGGACGGCAACCGTCAGTGGGTCATCACGGCCTACGCCCTCGCCTTCGGCGGTCTGCTGCTCTTCGGCGGCCGGATCGCCGACCTGTGGGGCCGCAAGCGCACCTTTGTCACCGGTCTGATCGGCTTCGCGGGCGCCTCCGCCATCGGCGGCGCCGCGCAGAGCGAGGCGATGCTGCTCGGCGCCCGCGCGCTGCAGGGTGCGTTCGGCGCACTGCTCGCGCCCGCCGCGCTCTCGCTGCTCGCGGTGATGTTCACCGATGCCAAGGAGCGCGCCAAGGCGTTCGGCATCTACGGTGCGATCGCCGGTGGCGGTGGCGCCGTCGGCCTGATCCTCGGCGGCTTCCTCACCGAGTACCTGAACTGGCGCTGGACCTTCTTCGTGAACATCCCGTTCGCGATCATCGCCGCCGCCGGCGCGTACTTCGTCATCCGTGAGCCGGCCGGTGGCCGCAACCGCTCGCCGCTCGACGTCCCCGGCGTCATCCTCTCCACCCTGGGTCTGGTCTCCCTGGTCTACGGCTTCACGCGTGCCGAGTCCGAGGGCTGGAGCGACTCCACGACCATCGGCCTGTTCGTGGCCTCGGTGGTGCTGCTCGCGGCCTTCGTGTTCGTCGAGTCCAAGGTCAAGGCCCCGCTGCTGCCCCTGCGCGTCATCACCGAGCGCAACCGTGGCGGCGTCTACCTCTCGCTCGGCCTCGCGATCATCGCGATGTTCGGCCTGTTCCTCTTCCTGACCTACTACCTGCAGATCGTGAAGGGCTACTCGCCGGTCAAGACCGGCTTCGCCTTCCTGCCGATGATCGCGGGCATGATCACGGGCTCCACCCAGATCGGCGCCCGTCTGATGACCCGCGTCCCGCCGCGGCTGCTGATGGCGCCGGGCTTCGCGCTGGCCGCCGTGGGCATGCTGCTGCTGACCCAGATGGAGGTCGACTCCTCCTACGCGGGTCTGCTGCTCCCGGCCCAGCTGCTGCTCGGCCTCGGCATGGGTACGGCGTTCATGCCCGCCATGTCGCTCGCCACCTACGGTGTGCAGCCGCAGGACGCCGGTGTCGCCTCCGCGATGGTCAACACCTCGCAGCAGGTGGGCGGCGCGATCGGTACGGCTCTGCTGAACACGATCGCCGCCTCGGCGACCACCTCGTACATCAAGGACCACATCGGTGGCGCCGCCTCCAAGTCGCAGCAGCAGCTCGTCCAGCTGCAGGGCATGGTGAACGGCTACACCAACGCGATCTGGTTCGCCGTCGGCATCCTGGCGGTCGCCGCGGTGATCGCCGGGACCCTGGTCAACACCGGACGCCCGGACATGACCGCGGGCACCGGAGCGGGCGAGGGCGCCGAGGACGAGTTCAAGGTGCCGGTGATCGCCCACTGATCCCCCACCCGTAGGTGCTTCGCGTACGGGCGCGGGGTGGGGACGCCTCGCCCGTACGATTCCCAGGGTCCGCCCCGGTTCCGAACACATCGGAGCCGGGGCGGACCCGCGCCTCGAAGGGGCACGGAGAACTGCGCACCCAGCCCGCGCCTTGAAGGGGCGCGGGGAACTGCGCACCCAGCCCGCGCCTTGAAGGGGCGCGGGGAACTGCGCACCCAGCCCCGTCTCGAAGGGGCGCGGGGAACTGCGCGCCCAGCCCCGTCTCGAAGGGGCGCGGGGAACTGCGCGCCCAGCCCCGTCTCGAAGGGGCGCGGGGAACTGCGCGCCCAGCCCCGTCTCGAAGGGGCGCGGGGAACTGCGCGCCCAGCCCCGCCTTGAAGGGGCGCGGGGAACTGCGCACCCAGCCCGCGCCTTGAAGGGGCGCGGGGAACTGCGCGCCCAGCCCCGTCTCGAAGGGGCGCGGGGAACTGCGCGCCCAGCCCCCACCGACCCGCAGCCAAAAGTGCCCCCCAGCGGAGCGCTAACGCAGCCAGGGCAGGTCGGCGCCCGCGTCCTTCGGCTGCAGCCCCTCGGCGATGAGGCGCATGGCCTCGCCGAGGGCCTTGTGCTGTTCGGGGGTGAGCCGGTCGAAGAAGGCCTGCCGTACGGCGCTGACATGGCCCGGCGCGGCCTTGCTCAGCACTTCGTAGCCGGCGTCGGTGAGCACCGCGAACTGGCCCCGCTTGTCGGAGGGGCACTCCTCGCGGCGTACCCAGCCGTTCTTCTCCAGGCGGGCGATCGCGTGCGAGAGACGGGAGCGGGTGATCTTCGCGTTCATGGCCAGCTCGGTCATCCGCAGCCGTCGGCCCGGTGCCTCCGCGAGCTGGACCAGCAGGCCGTAGTAGACGTGTGGCATACCCGCGTCACGCTGCAGCTGACGGTCGAGATGGTCCTCCAGGAGGGTCGCGGCATGCATGTACGCACGCCACGTGCGCTGTTCGTCGGCGGTGAGCCAGAGCGGCTCATCGGCGGATGCGGATGCCGTAGTCATGGACTCCACTGTACGAGCCTCTTCTTGAATCTTAAACAAATCGCGGGTATCGTCATGCGGGATAGCTTGAGAGTTCAATTAACCGGCCAATCGGTCTGATGAGGGAACCCCCGGAGGGAGTAGCCGCCATGTCTGTCGCCACGTCTGCCGTCACCGAGGGGCGCACGCCGCGGGAGCGCATGCCCGCCCTCTACCTCAGCCATGGCGCCCCGCCGCTCGCCGACGACCCGGTCTGGCCCGGAGAGCTGGCCGCCTGGTCCGCCGAGCTGCCCCGTCCCAAGGCGATCCTGATGGTCTCCGCCCACTGGGAGGAGGCCCCGCTGGCCCTCGGCGCGGTCCAGACCGTACCGCTCGTCCACGACTTCTGGGGCTTTCCCGAGCACTACTACCAGGTCCGGTACGCGGCTCCCGGCGCCCCCCAACTCGCCGAGTCCGTACGGAAACTGCTGCGCGCGCCCGGCATCGCGGTCCAGGACATCGCGGTCCAGGACATCCCGGACCGCGGCCTCGACCACGGGGCGTACGTCCCCCTCGTCGAGATGTTCCCCGAGGCCGACATCCCTGTCCTGCAGATCTCCATGCCGACCCTCGATCCGGTGAAGCTGATGGAGATCGGGCGCAAGCTGGCGCCGCTGCGTGACGAGGGCGTCCTGATCGTGGGCTCCGGCTTCTTCACGCACAACCTGGCCGCGTTGCGACAGGGCGGCATCCCCTCCTGGTCGGTGGAGTTCGACGACTGGGGCCACCGCGCACTGGACGCCCGTGACTGGGACGCCCTGCTCGACTTCGGTCACAGGTCCCCGGCCGGCCGGCTGGCCCACCCCCGCACCGAGCACTTCGCCCCGCTCTTCGTGACGATGGGCGCGGCGGAGGCGACGGGCGAACTGGACGCGCAGCGGTCGGTGATCGACGGCTTCTGGCTGGGACTGGCCAAGCGCTCGGTCCAGTTCGGCTGAGTCCGCCGAGGACGTCGGGGTCCGCCGAGGACGTCGGGCCGAGCCCGTCCGGGGCATCGAACCGATCCCCTCCAGGAGGCCGGAGGCCCTTCTCGTACTCGTACCGGGTTCAGAGGTCCTTCTCGTACCAGGCCACGTCCCAGTACCGGCCGAACTTCCGGCCCACCTCCCGGTACGTACCGACGTACCGGAACCCGAAGCGTTCGTGCAGCCGCGCGGACGCTTCGTTGGGCTGGGTGATGCCCGCGTAGGCGCGGTGCACGTCCTCGTCGGCGAGTGCGTCGAAGAGGGCCTTGTAGAGCTGTGTGCCGATACCGCGGCCGCCCGCGTCCGGGGCGAGGTAGATGGTGACCTCGACCGAGGTGACGTAGGCGGGCTTGGGACGGAACGCGCTGCTGGTCGCGTAGCCAAGAATTGCCTGTGAGTCCGTGCCCGTGGCAACCATCATGCGGTGCGGGCCGTCTTCAGGGTGGGAGAGCAGCCAAGGGCGGCGCTCTTCCGAAGTGAAGACTGCGGTGTCGAACGTGATGGGCGTCTCACGTATGTAGTGGTTGTAGATGTCCGTGAGAGCGTCGAGGTCACCCTCGACTCCTGGCCTGACCTGCACCTCTGTATGTTCCGACGGCATCCGACCTCCCGTTGTGGCGGCACAGGGTACTGCATGATCAGAAAAAGAGGGGGACGGGTTGGGAATTCTGTCCGGATTCCAGTCGTTGTTTCCTTCGGATGCCGGGCACTCGGGTGAGTGCCGGAGCAGCCACCAGGACCCGCAAGCCCACCATCGCAAGGGAGCACGCATGGCAACCCGTGCCGTCGCCCGTCGTCAGTCCGCCACCGGCGAGACCCGCGACGCGGCACGCAGTGTTCGCGTCGTAGGCGGCGAGATCGCCGACCGCGACCTGGTCGGCATGTACCTCGACGAGATCGCGCGTACGCCCCTGCTCGACGCCGCCAAGGAAGTCGAGCTTTCCCAGATCATCGAGGCGGGTGTGTTCGCGCGGCAGATCCTCGACGACGAGGTGGATGCCCCGAAGTCGGACGCGACCCGTGAGGAACTTGAGGCGCTGGTCGCCGAGGGCGAGCGCGCGAAGGATGTCTTCATCCGCTCGAACCTGCGACTGGTCGTGGCCGTGGCCCGGCGGTATCCCCGCAGCGGCCTGCCCCTGCTCGACCTGATCCAGGAGGGCAACGCGGGTCTGGTGCGCGCCGTCGAGAAGTTCGACTACCGCAAGGGCTTCAAGTTCTCGACCTACGCCACATGGTGGATCCGGCAGGCCATCACCCGTTCCATCGCCGACCAGTCGCGCACGATCCGCCTCCCCGTGCACCTGGTCGAGGAGCTGGGCCGGATCCGTCGAGTGCAGCGCGAGTTCAACCGCAAGAACGGGCGCGAGCCCGAGCACGCGGAGATCGCCGCCGAGCTCGACTCCACCCCGGAGCGTGTGACGGACGTCCTGGACTGGGCCCGCGACCCGGTCTCGCTGAACATGGCGGTGGACGACGACGGTGACACCCAGTTCGGTGACCTCCTTGAGGACACCTCCGCGGTCTCGCCCGAGCAGTCCGTCCTCACGCTGCTGCGCAGCGAGGAGCTGGACGACCTGATCGGCCGCCTCGACCAGCGCACCGCCTCGATCATCAAGATGCGGTACGGCATCGACGACGGCCGGGAGCGCACGCTCACGGAGGTCGGCAAGGAGCACGGGCTCACGCGCGAGCGCATCCGCCAGATCGAGAAGCACGCACTTCTGGAGCTGAAGAAGCTGGCCCGTGACACGGGCTTCGACGCGGCGGCGTAAGAATATCTGCGGTTCGGGCGGTTTGCGTGGTTCATGTGGTTGGTGCGCCACGTATGGTTCGTACGGATCCGGCGGATACGTCGGATTTCATGAACCCGTGCGGTGCGTCCAGATGGTGTTGGACGTCCGCATACGTTGGACGTCGGCCATAACTCGACCGGACATGGCCATGTAACGCCGCTTCAACTCGCTGGGCTCTGGGCACAAGACTTCAGGGCCCAGGGTTCAGGGTCCCGGGGCACAACCCCAAGACCCCCCAGAACCGAGTCCCGACGCACTCCCCCCCCGCGCCGGGACTCTTCCAGAGCCGAGCTTCGGCGCCTTCCCCCCCCTGGCGCCGGGGCTCGGCTCCTTTTTCGCCTCCGGCGGGTCCGTGCTGCGATGGTCCGGGCGTGCGGGACGGGCGTGCGGGACGGGCCACCCCGAACCTGAACCCCGGGGTGACCCGGATGGCAGATTGTGCCACAAGGGCATAACCTGCCGTCCGTGACGGGTGCGGAACGGGGTTCCCCGGCGGGGACTGTGGGTGTCGGGGGTTCATCGACCACTGCCGGACCCTCGTTGACGGAGCGGCGCAAGGCCGCCACCCGGCTGGAGATCGCCCGGGCCGCGGCCGCGCTGTTCATGCGGGACGGCCTCAAGGCCACCCGTACCGAGGACATCGCCAGGGCCGCCGGAGTCGCGCCGCGCACCTTCTACCGTTACTTCGCCGCCAAGGAAGAGTGCCTCGCCCCCCTCTTCTCCGCGGGTGTCCAGAAGTGGGCCGAGGCCGTACGCGACGCCCCGGCCGGCCTGTCCGTCGCCGAGGCGCTCCAGCACGCCGTCGTCCAGACCCTCACGCCCGGCGTCGGGGTGCGGCCGGAGTCCATGGAGTGGGTCCGCTCCCTGCTCCGGCTGGCCGAGCGGAGTCCGGCGCTGCTGAGGGTGTGGGGCGAGGCCTGCCAGGGGGCGGAAGGGGCGCTGGCCGCGGTACTGGAGGCGAGGGTTTCCGCGGGCGGCGGCGGGGCCGAGGTGCGTTTCGGCGCCGCGGTGGCCAGCGCGGCGGTGCGGGTGGCGGTGGAGGCCTGGGCCGCCGGGGACGACCCGGCCGACGGCCCCGCCGGACCGGTCGCCCTCGCGGTGCGGCACCTTGACGCGCTGCATGACTTTCCCTGGGGTTCGGTGTAATCGCCCTGGGGTTCGGTGCGAGCGGGCCGGGATGCGGCGGTGGGGTGAAGCGGCGCCCTTCCCGACGGCGGCCACCTCACGAACCGCCCGCCGCCGCCCGGGTCAGACGGCCACCCAACTCCCGTACGAACGTGACCAGTTCCGGCGGCCGGTGCACCGTGAACTCACAGTCGGTCATCGCGATCCGTACCGCCAGCCACTCCAGCGAACCGCTGCCGGAGGCGCGCAGCCGGCAGCTGTGCTCGTCGATCGGCTCGGGCGCGCCGATCCACTGGGGCAGCCGGGCCGCGACGAGCTCGGCAGGTGCGGCGAAGGTGACCTCGAAGTCGTACGTCTCCTGGCGCCCGTACACCGACTGCCGCAGATACTCGGCCGCGCTCCCCGTCGGCAGCTCGCGCGGTGCGAAGCGGGCGCCGGTCGCGAAGGGCTCGGCGACCCGGTCGACGCGGAAGGTGCGCCAGTCGTCGCGATCGAGGTCGTAGGCGACGAGGTACCAGCGGCGGCCGGTGGAGACCAGCCGGTACGGCTCGGCCAGGCGTCGGGACGGGGTGCCGTCCCCGGAGCGGTAGGCGAACCGCAGCCGCTCCCGCCCGGCCACCGACGCGGCGATCACGGTCAGCGTCTCGGGCGCGATACTCGCCCCGTCCCCGCTGGTCAGCGGGGTGGTCGCGGCCTGGAGCGTCGACACACGGTGGCGCAGCCGGGACGGAAGCACCTGCTCCAGTTTGGCGAGGGCCCGTACGGAGGCCTCGTCGACGCCCTCGACGGCGTGCCCGGCGCCGGCCCGCAGCCCGACCGCGATCGCCACCGCCTCCTCGTCGTCGAGCACGAGCGGCGGCATCGCCTTGCCCGCCACCAGCCGGTACCCGCCGTCGGCACCCCTCGTCGCCTGCACCGGATAACCCAGCTCCCGGAGCCGGTCGATGTCGCGGCGGACGGTACGCCGGGACACCCCGAGCCGCTCGGACAGCTCGCCGCCGGGCCATTCGCGGGGCGTCTGGAGGAGGGAGAGCAACTGGAGGAGCCGGGCCGGAGTGTCCGTCGTCATGTTCTCCAGAGTGCCGTACATCTAGGACATGATCTGACCTAGTGGAGCTCTACCTTCGGTCCATGACCTCCACCGAGACCACCCCCAGCAGCCCGGGCGAGCAGCCGCACGGCCCGGCCGCCGTGCCCCCGGCCGCCGTGGCCGACCGGCGGCGCTGGTTCGCCCTCGCCATCGTGATGACCGCGGCCTTCATGGACCTGGTCGACGTCACGATCGTCAACATCGCGATTCCGTCGATCCAGCGGGACGAGGGCGCGTCCTTCAGCCAGATCCAGTGGATCACCGCCGGCTATGCGCTGGCCTTCGCTGCCGGGCTCATCACCGGTGGGCGGCTCGGTGACATCCACGGCCGCAAGCGGCTCTTCCTCGTCGGCATAGCCGGCTTCACGATCGCCTCCGCGCTGTGCGGCTTCGCCGCCAACCCGGAGATGCTGGTCGCCTCGCGCATTCTGCAGGGCGGGATGGCCGCGATGATGGTGCCGCAGGTGCTGTCGATCGTGCACGCCACCTTCCCGGCGCACGAGCGGGGCAAGGTCTTCGGTCTCTTCGGCGCGATCGTGGGGCTGGGCGCGGTGTCCGGACCGCTGCTCGGCGCGCTGCTCACCGAGTGGAACCTCTTCGGCCTGGAGTGGCGGCCGATCTTCCTCATCAACCTGCCGGTGGGCATCGCCGCCCTGATCCTGGGCCGGCGGTTCATCAGTGAGTCGAAGGCCCCGCAGGCCCTCAAGCTGGACCTCGTCGGCGTCTCCCTCGTGACGCTCGGTCTGCTGATGCTGCTCTACCCGCTGACGCGCGGCCGTGAGCTGGGCTGGCCGCTCTGGGGATATCTGTCGATGGGCGGCGCCCTCGTCGTCTTCGCCGCGCTGGTGGCGTACGAGCGGCGGAAGGCGGCGCGGGACGGTTCGCCGCTGATCGAGCTGTCGCTGTTCAAGGTGAAGAGCTTCGCGGCGGGCATCGCCGTGCAGACCGTCTTCGGGGTCGGGCTCGGCATCTTCTTCCTGGTCTGGACGCTGTACATGCAGGTCGGGCTGGGCTGGAGCCCGCTGCGGGCGGGGCTGACCGGGGTTCCCTTCTCGATCGGGGTGTCCGCGGCCGCGGGTATGTCGGTGCAGCTGCTGGTCCCGCGCTTCGGACGCAAGGTGCTGCAGGCGGGCGCGCTGATCATGACGGCCGGGGTGCTGCTCTACATAGGGGAGTCCGAGCGGTACGGATCGGGCATCCACTCCTGGCAGATGGTGCTGCCGCTGGTGGTCATGGGCGTGGGCATGGGCTTCATCGTGGCCCCGCTGACGGACGCCGTGCTGTCGGAGGTGCCGCGCGAGCACTCCGGTTCGGCGTCCGGGCTGATCAACACCGTGCAGCAGATGGGCAACGCGCTGGGGCTCGGGCTGGTGTCCGTGGTCTTCTTCGGCGGGATCGGCGACCGGCTGACCCCCGCCCAGGTGGGCCCGGCCTTTGTGAACGGTTTCCAGCACGCGCTGGGCTGGGTCGCGGCGGTGATGGTGGCGATCTTCCTGCTGATGTTCGCGCTGCCGGGGCGATCCTCCGCGGGCGACGCGGGCGACGCGGGCGACGCGGGCGGCGCGGGCGGCGCGGACGCAGCCGACGTGGCGCCGCAGACGGAGCCGATACTCGTCCCCTGACCGTTGGTCAGGCTTCGGCCGAACTGCCCGGCGGGTTGCGCCCATGCGCAATCCGCCGGGCAGTTCTGTTTCACCCGAAGTCCGTTTGTGCCCACATCGCGCCCGAACCTGTTTACTTTCCGGAAATCCGGGCGTAGCCTCCCGACTGAAACCACAGGTTCGGGCATCAGCACGACGTGAATCGGAGGCGAACGGACATGTACGCACCGGAGCGGCAGCAGGAGATTCTCCGGCTCGCCCGTGACGGCGGCCGGGTGGACGTGCTCTCTCTGGCCGAGGGGTTCCAGGTCACCGCGGAGACCATCCGCCGCGACCTGAAGACCCTCGACCGCGCCGGACTTCTGCGGCGGGTGCATGGGGGCGCCATACCGGCCGGACGCCTGGATTTCGAGCCCGACCTCGCCGAACGCGAGTCCACCGCGGCCGACGAGAAGGACCGCATCGCGCTGGCCGCCCTCGCCGAGCTGCCGAACGAGGGCACGATGATCCTCGACGCGGGCAGCACGGTCGCCCGCTTCGCCGGCGACCTCCCGCTGGAGGCGACGCTCACCGCCGTCACACACAGCCTGCCGATCGCGGCCCGCCTCGCGGACCACCCCGGCATCCAGCTCCACCTGGTCGGAGGGCGCGTCCGACACCGTACGCGCGCCGCCGTGGACGCCTGGGCGCTGCGCGCGTACGCGGAGATCCGTGCCGACGTCCTGTTCGTCGCGGCCAACGGCTTCTCCGCCGAGCACGGACTGACCACCCCCGACCTCGCCGAGGCCGCCGTGAAACGTGCGGCCGTCCGCGCCGCGCGCCGCGTGGTGCTGCTCGCCGACTCCTCCAAGCACGGCCAGGAGCACTTCGCCCGCTTCGGCGACCTGAGCGATGTGGACCTGCTGATCACCGACACCGGTCTGAGCCCCGAAGACGCCACCGACATCGAGCGCGGTGGCACGGAAGTAGTGCGCGCATGATCCTCACCGTCACCCCCAATCCCTCCCTCGACCGTACGTACGAGGTCCCGTCGCTCGACCGCGGCGAGGTCATCCGGGCCACCGGCGAGCGCATGGACCCGGGCGGCAAGGGCGTGAACGTCTCGCGCGCGGTCGCGGCGGCCGGGCAGCGCACGGTGGCCGTACTGCCGCTGGGCGGTGCGCCCGGCGCACTTGTCGCCGATCTGCTCGACGCGCAGGGCATCGAGGTCGCGCCGGTCCCGGTCGCCGGAGCCACCCGCTCGAACATCTCCGTCGCCGAACCCGACGGCACGCTCACGAAGATCAATGCCCCCGGGCCCGAACTCACCCCCGCCGAGGCGGAGCTGCTCCTTGAGACGGTCCGTCAGCAGTATCGTTCCGGCGAGACCGACTGGATCACCTGCTGCGGCAGCCTGCCGCGCGGACTCGCTCCTTCCTGGTACGCCGAGCTCGTCGCCCGCGCCCACGCGGCCGGGGCCCGGATCGCGCTGGACACCTCCGGCCCCGCGCTGCTCGCGGCGCTGCGCGAGCGGCCCGACGTGGTGAAGCCCAACGCCGAGGAGCTCGCCGAAGCCGTCGGGCGCCCTCTCGTCACCGTCGGCGACGCCGTCAAGGCCGCCGAGGAACTGCGCGAGATGGGCGCGGCCGCCGTGCTCGCGAGCCTCGGCGCGGACGGGCAGCTGCTCGTGGACGGCGCGGGCGCCTGGTTCGGCAGCGCACGGGTGGATGCCGTCCGCAGCAACGTGGGCGCCGGTGACTCCTCCCTCGCCGGATTCCTGATCGCCGGCGGCCGCGGCCCGGAGGCCCTCGCCTCCGCCGTCGCCCATGGCGCCGCGGCCGTACAGCTGCCCGGCAGTGTGATGCCGGGCCCGGCCGACCTAGACCCCTCCGGTGTGATCGTCACATCGGAGGTCCCCGTGGACCGCGTACTCACGGAGCCTGCGTCATGACGAACCCAACGGTCATGACGACCCATGCTCCCGCGGCCACGCCCCCTGAACCGGCCCTGATGAGGCGGGGTTTCCCCGGCCCCGCCTCCGCCATCCGCACCACCGTTCACCCCGCGCTCCCCGAGTGCGGCATCCCCGTTGACTCCGCACTCTCCGAGTGCGGTCCCCCCGTCCCCACCCCCGCCCAGTACTTCCCCCGGGCGATACGCGTGCGAAGGAGCCCGCGATGAGCGAGATGATCACCGCGGACCTGGTCGATCTCGACCTGTCCGCCGAGACCAAAGAGGCCGCGGCACGCGCCCTCGCCGAGCGCATGGTGACCCTGGGCCGGGTGACCGACCTCGACGGCTTCCTCGCCGACGTGGCCGCCCGCGAGGCCCAGATGCCCACCGGCCTCGACGGCGGGATCGGTATCCCGCACTGCCGCAGCGAACATGTCACCGAGCCGACGCTCGGCTTCGGGCGCAGCGCGGCCGGGATCGACTTCGGCGCGCCGGACGGACCCGCCGACCTGATCTTCCTGATCGCCGCCCCGGCGGGCGCCGACGACGCGCATCTCACGATCCTGTCGTCGCTGGCCCGCCAGCTCATGAACGCCGAGTTCACGTCCGCGCTGCGGGCCGTGGACGACGCGGCGGCCGCGGCCGCGCTCATCCGCGGGGACGAGTCCCCGGCGGCCGCGGCCGCGAACGCCTCCGAGGGCACCGAGTCCGCTGACGGCTCCCAGGACTCCGTGGCGGTGTCGGCGGCGGCCTCCGCCGACACCGCCACGGGCACCACCACCGGTGAGCGGCCGTTCCGTATCGTCGCCGTCACCTCCTGCCCCACCGGCATCGCGCACACCTACATGGCGGCCGAGTCGCTGGAGAACGCGGGCCGTGCGGCAGGCGTCGAGCTGGTCGTCGAGACACAGGGCTCGGCCGGTTTCACCCGGCTCGACCCGGCGGTCATCGCGGCCGCGGACGGTGTGATCTTCGCGCACGACGTGCCCGTACGGGACAAGGACCGGTTCGCCGGCAAGCCCACCGTGGACGTGGGTGTGAAGGCGGGCATCAACAAGCCCACCGAACTGATCGCCGATGTGCGGGAGAGGGCCGCGCGTGGCGAGGTCACCTCCGGCTCGGCCCCCGCCACGCCCGTCGAGCGCGGCGGTGAGTCCGGTGAGGGCTACGGCACCAAGCTCCGCAAGTGGCTGATGAGCGGCGTGAGTTACATGGTGCCGTTCGTCGCGGCGGGCGGTCTGCTGATCGCCCTCGGCTTCGCGATCGGCGGCTACAAGATCAACAAGGCGCCGTCGGTCATGGACCACTTCCTGTGGACCCAGGCGGACAGCTGGGGCGCGCTGTTCTTCCAGATCGGCGTCGTCTCCTTCGGCTTCCTCGTCCCGGTGCTGGCCGGCTACATCGCCTACGGCATGGCCGACCGGCCAGGTCTCGTGCCCGGCTTCGTCGGCGGCGCGATCTCCCTCACCATCAACGCGGGCTTCCTCGGCGGTCTGGCCGCCGGTCTCATCGCCGGTGGTGTGGTGATCGGGATCCAGAAGGTGAAGATCCCGGCGGCGTTGCGCGGCATCATGCCGGTGGTGGTGATCCCGCTGATCTCCGCGGCGATCGTCGGCTTCCTGATGTTCGTGGTCATCGGCAAACCCATCGCCTCCGCCCAGAAGGGCATGACCGACTGGCTCAACGGACTCACGGGCACCAACGCCGTCCTGCTCGGCGCCCTCCTCGGTCTGATGATGTGCTTCGACCTCGGCGGCCCGGTCAACAAGGTCGCCTACACCTTCGCCACCGCCGGTATCGCGGTCGCGAGCCCCAGCGACTCGGCGATGAAGATCATGGCGGCCGTGATGGCGGCCGGTATGGTTCCGCCGCTGGCCATGGCCCTGGCGACGACCGTGCGCGGCAAGCTCTTCACCCCGACCGAGCGCGAGAACGGCAAGGCCGCCTGGGTGCTGGGCGCCTCCTTCATCTCGGAGGGCGCGATCCCGTTCGCGGCGGCCGACCCGCTGCGCGTCATTCCGTCCGCCATGGTGGGCGGCGCGATCACCGGCTCCCTGTCGATGGCCTTCGGCGCCACGCTGCGGGCTCCGCACGGCGGTATCTTCGTGGTCCCGCTGATCGGCAACCCGTTCCTCTACCTCGTCGCCATCGCGGCCGGCGTCTGCGTCAGCACCGCCCTGGTGGTCGTCCTGAAGGGCATGCGCAAGCAGGCTCCCGAGGGCACCGGTACGGGCGTCGCCGACGCGCCGATATCGACGAACGTCGACTCCAAGGAGCCGGTCGCGGCCTGAACGGCCAACCGAAGGCGGCCGCAGCCAACCGAAGCCGGCCGCAGCCAACTGGAACCGGCCGTAGCCAACTGAATCACCAACCGAATCACCAACCGAATAGCCAACTTCGCGCCCTTTGAGGGCATCTGCGAGATACCTCACGGCCCGGGACCAAGGTCCCGGGCCGTAGTGTCTACTGGAGGGTATGCCTGAGCATGTCTCGATCCCCCAGCTGATAGGCGTGACCGTTCTCGCCCTCGCGACCCTTGTCTGGATCTTCGGCCTCGTACGGCTGTTGACCCAGGTCCGCCTCGATGCCGCCGCACGGGATCACCGCCGTGCGCTGCTGGCCGTGCCCCACCAGCGGCGGTCCGGCCCCGCCGAGGAGTCCGTCGAACTCACCCCCGAGGAACACGCCGCATTCGCCAGCCTGGCCCGCCAGTTCACCAACAGTCGCCCCTGACGCGCGCCTCTGACGCGCTAGCCGAGGCGGGCCGCCCGCCGTTCCATCGCGGCCCGCGCCGCGGCCTCCGTCGGATAGACCTCGCACATGTGCCGTCCGTCCGGCGTCGCCGTGTGCTCGACCTCCCACAGGGAGATCTCCTGGCCGTCGCTGAGCAGGAACGCGTGCTCGTAGAGCGAGAAGCACAGCCCGGCCTGGCCCGCCCGGCAGGGGCGCCCGAAGGCCTGGGTGATCTGGTGCGCGAACGCCGTCCGCAGCAGCACCGTCGTGATGTCGGTCCCCGGCCGGTCCGCGTTCTCCGCGCGCCGCAGCAGCCGCCGTACGTGATCCGCCGAGTCGTCGGACAGATAGGCGTGGCGGGGTTCGAGGACCGGCGACAGATGGACCAGCACGGGCAGTTCGAAGTCCGGTGCGTCCGGCGGCAGCGGCAGCCGGGCGGTGGCGGCGCGCAGCTCCTCCTCGTCGACGTACACCTCGTGCTGCGACTCGCTGCCGGGCGCCGTGTTGTGCACGAGCTCCCACAGCGTGACCGCCGAACCGTCCGCGAGCAGCCAGGTGTGCCGGTAGGTCTCGCGGTGCAGCCCCGCGCTGTGATGCGCGGAGTGCAGCGAACTGTCGTGCGCCAGCGCGCAGTCGAGTCGCCGTATGGCCTCGTCGGGCAGCTCGAAGGAGTTCAGGGCACGGCCGAGGAGCCGCGCGAGGTGCTCCTCCGGAGACTCGGGCGACTCGGGTGGTTCGTACGCTGCTGTCTCGTACGGAACGCTCAAGGTTTCTCCCGGCGTTGCTGCATGTCACCTTGTGGGTGCATACCGTAGCCCCTCGGTGCGACATCATTCCTGTGAACCGAGAAAACGTACGGACAGAAAACGAGAGGGCCGCGCGGGAGGTTCCCGCGCGGCCCGCCAAGACGTCAACGGCTCCCGTCAGACGGTACTTCCCGAGGTCCACGCACTCCAGGACATGTTCCAGCCGTTCAGTCCATTGTCCGGAGAGACGGTCTTGTCCGGCGAGTTCTTGACTATCACGACGTCTCCGACCAGGGAGTTGTCGTAGAACCACTTGGCGGTCGTGTCCCCCTGCGCGCCCTGCACATCGGCCAGACCGACGCATCCGTGGCTGGTGCCCTGCTGTCCGAACGGCGGGTTCCCGCGGTTGTACCAGTAGTTTCCGTGGATGAACGTCCCCGAGGACGTCAGCCGCATCGCGTGCGGTACGTCCGGGATGTCGTACTCGCCGCCGTAGCCGACCGTCGAGCCGTTCATCCGCGTCTGCACGAACTTCTCGGAGATCACCATCTGCCCGTTGTACGTGGTGTGCTCCGGGCTGCCCGCCGAGATCGGCACCGTCTTGAAGGTCTTGCCGTCGCGCAGCACCGTCATGGTCTGCGTGTTGACGTCGACCGTGGAGACCTGGGAGCGGCCGATGGTGAAGGTGACCGTCTTCTTCTGCACCCCGTAGACACCGTTCGCGCCCTGGACGCCATCCAGATCGATCTTCATCGTGACCTTGGAACCGGCCTTCCAGTACGTCTCGGGCCGGAAGTCGAGCCGCTGCGCCCCGAACCAGTGCCCGACCACCTGCTGCCCGCTGCTGGAGGTGACCGTGATGTGCGACTGCACGGCCTTCTGGTCGCTGATCACCTTGTCGAAGTTGAACGACACCGGCATTCCGACCCCGACCGTGGTGCCGTTGTCGGGCGTGTACGTCCCGATGAAGCTGTTGCTCGAAGAGACCGTGGTGAAAATGGAGTTCGCGGCGGCCGTCCGTCCGCTCGCGTCCTTCGCGGTGGCGGAGATCTGGTACTTCGTTCCGCGCTCCAGCTGCGCCTGCGGCTTCCAGCTGCCGCCGTCCGCCGCGATCGCCCCCGGCACCGCCGTCCCGCTCCCCGCCACGGTCATCTTCACGTCGGTCAGCTTGCCGTCGCTGACCTTCACGCCGGTCGCGTTGATGGACGCGCTCGTCGAACCGTCCTTGGCCGAGATGGCGATCTTCGCCGTGGACGTCTTGGCCGAGCTGCCGCCGTTCTTGCCGCCGTTGGCGTCGGTGTTGGTCTTGGCGTTGGCGTCACCACCGCAGGCGGTGAGGGTGAGGGCGCCGACCATCAGGGCGGCACAGGCCCCCAGTGCGCGCCGCGCTGTCCTGTTCGGCGTTGCCACGGGCTGCTCCAGTTTCTAGTGATGTGCGTGATCCGCTCCAGTGCGTGGAGAAAGAGCGAGCGGCGACGTGAAGGGTTCCCTCTGTCCCCACCTATCACCGTGCGGTGACAGAACCAGGACAATCCCTGGGTGCCCGCACACCGAACCCCCATGCCGACGGGCCGACTTGGAGTCTTGGAGCCTTGGAGTCACGGAATCGGCGGAGCAGGTCATCAGCGGCGGGGAGTCACTGTGGGCGCCGATGACCCACCCCGGGACGAAACAGCGACCCAGCTCACTGCCCGGCAGTTCGCCGATCAACGCCAGGGCCCGCCGGGCCCGCTCCGCTTCCCACAGGGCGACGCCCTCCCCGACCAGGTCCTCCCCACTGCGTTACCCCGGCACGGCGGTGATCCGGACGACCTCGATCAGCTCGGTCTTCTCATGGCACGCGGAAGCAGCATGCGCACAGGGCCACGGATCACGCCGCCGCATGCCAGAAGCGAGCGCACCCCGCGACCACCGGCTAAGCCCTCCCGTACAGCTCCCCGTACGAGGGCCACAGCCCGCCCGGCCCGTCCACCGACTCCGCCGCCCGCACCGCGCGGACGATCGCCCGGGTCACCAGGTCCGCGCCCGCCGCGAGGATCTCGTTGAGCGCGAGGGGGTTGTCCACGGCGAGCGGCCGGGCGCCCGTGGCCAGGGTGAAGACCGTGTCGCCGTCGTTCAGCAGATGCACCGGCCGTACGGCGCGCGCGATGCCGTCGTGCGCGGTGCCCGCGAGCTTGTGGGCCTGTGCCCGCGTGAGGTCGGCGTCGGTGGCGACGACGGCGAGCGTGGTGTTCAGCGGCGGCGGCGCGTTCTTCGCGGCGGCCTCGGCGAGCCGCCGCCGCGCCGCCTCGTGCACCTCGGGCGCCGGATACGCCGTACGCCCGCCTCCCAGCAACTCCCCGTACAACACCCCCGTTTCCGGATCCACCGCCGAACCCGCCGCGTTGGCCACCACCAGCGCGGCCACCGTGATCCCCGAGTCGAGCACGACGCCGGCCGTTCCGATCCCACCCTTGATCGACCCGATCGTCGCCCCCGTCCCGGCGCCCACGCAGCCCTCCGGCACCCGGGCGCCCGGCTCGCTCGCGTCGGCCGCCTCCACCGCGGCCCGGCCCGTGGCCGCGTCCGGCCTCGCCCGGAAGTCGCCACCGCGGCCCAGGTCGAAGACACAGGCGGCCGGCACGACCGGCACGACGTGCGCCGGATCGCCGCCCACCCGCACCCCGCGGCCGCGCTCCTCCAGCCAGGCCATCACCCCGGACGCCGAGTCCAGCCCGTAGGCGCTGCCCCCGGTCAGCACGATCGCCTCCACCTTCTGCACCAGGTTGCGCGGGTCGAGCGCGTCGGTCTCCTTGGTGCCGGGCCCGCCGCCGCGCACGTCCACGGCCGCGACGGCGCCGCCCGGGGGAGCGAGTACGACCGTGGTGCCGGTGAGCCAACCGTCGCCGGTACGCGTCGCGTGTCCCACGCGCAGCCCCGCGACATCCGTCAGAGCGTCAACTGTCATGCCTCCAGTGTTTCCCGCCCCGCGGCCCCCGCTCTCTCCCGCTTGACCGTCCGAGATGTCAGGATCACCCCGACCACCACCGTCAGCGCCGCCACGATGCCCGCCGCGAGCACCGCCCAGTCGCCCAGGAAGGTGCACAGAATCACCAGCAACGCGGCTGTCGGCAGGATGAGTTGCTCCGTGACGCCCACCCTGAAGTGGCGGGCGTGCAGCAGCCACACCGTGAGGAAGTACAACGCCGTCGGCAGCGTCACCGCGGCGGACGCGGTGAGGGTCGAGATGTGCGCCTTGCCGACCGCCTGCTCGACCGCGACCTCCAGCCCCGCGCCGATCGCCGCCGCTGACGTGAAGATCACATAGTGGCCGTAGCCCCACAGGAACGACTGTCTGTTGGACCGCAGGTGCCCGTGGATGGGCACCACGAAATAGATCCACCAGGCCGCGAAGACGATCAGCAGTCCGCCGGCGGCGATCGGCAGCAGTTCACCCAGCGCGTCATGCTCGTCCAGCGCCGATTTCACCGCGGCCGTGGACGCGGCGATCGCCTCGCCCAGCACGATGATCGTGAACAGGCCGAACCGCTCGGCGATGTGGTGCGGATGCCAGGACGTGACGAAGTCCTTCTCCGCGTAGATCGGGACGCACATCTCGGCGATCGCCATCACCAGGAACACCCAGGCGCGGTCGGGCTTCGGCAGGACCAGCAGCCCCAGCCAGCCGATCTGGCACAGCAGCACGCCACCCGCGTACCGCAGCGCCATGGTTCTCTCGCCGCCCTCGGTGCCGCGCGCCACTCGCAGCCATTGCGCGATCAACGCGAACCGCATGATCACGTAGCCGAGCCAGATGGCCAGGTACACATGGCTCTCGAACGCCTGAGACACCCCGGCGGCGAACACCAGGACTCCGGCGATCTGCACCAGGGTCACGAGCCGGTAGAGCGCGTCGTCGTTGTCGTACGCCGAGGCGAACCAGGTGAAGTTCATCCAGGCCCACCAGATGGCGAAGAAGAGCATCGCGTAGTTGAGGATGCCCTCGCCCGCGTGTCCCTCGGCCATGGCGTGCACCAGCTGCGAACCGGCCTGGGCGATGGCCACGACGAAGCACAGGTCGAAGAAGAGCTCCAGTGGCGACGCGACCCGGTGCGCCTCCTCCCGCCTCCGGGCGGTCATTCTGCGCAGGGGCCCGAGCCGGGCGGTCCTGGGCGTCGGTGCGGGTTCGGAAGCGGCACTGGACGTCATGCGGCCAAGCACAGCAGAAAAGAGCTCCTGTCGCCCGGGCTTAGCTCCGCGAACCCCGGCCGTACCGGTGGCTGTGCCTCGGATCGTGCCTCCGGCCGTACCGGTGGCTGTGTCTCCGGCTGCAGCGGTGGCTGCGCCTCCCGTCGTGCCGGTGGCCGGGTCGGGGTGGGCCACCACGCTCGCGTCGTACCCTGAACGCATGAGTACCGCCCCCGTCCCCGCCCCCGAGCCGCGTGATGCGCCCGAGCCGCGCGATGCCCCGAAAACTCGCGGTCCGAAGTCCGCGCTGGTCTTCGACGACCCGCTGAGCCAGCAGTCCTCGGACGACACGGACCGAGGCTGGGGCGAGCAGTCCGGCGGCGACGACAGCGCGGCGGACCTGAAGCGCTTCCTCGACGAGAAGCCGCCCCACCACCTCTGAGCCGAGCACCCGGCCGGCTGTACGCCCGCGTCGTGTCCACGAGCGTTGGCCTGCGGTCCAGGGCTGCTGGTCCCGGGGCCATGAGTGTTGGCCTGTGGTCCTGGGGCGGGCGTGGGTCCCGGGTTCATGAACGTCGGCCTGCGGTCCGCGGCCGCAGCTCCCGGGCCCACGGGCGTTGGCACGCGGCCCACGGTCGCCGGCCCACGAACGCGGGTGCCCAGGCTGCGGCTTCCGGCTCCGAGGCCGCGGAGGCGGCAACCGAGGGCGCGGAGGCCGGCCCCAAGGGCGCGGAGGCCCGCCCAGCGTGGCCGAAGGCTCTCCGGCAATGCCTGATCCGGTCCTCCGGCGTCCAGTGCGCGCCCCCGGGCTCCCGGAGCCGCCCCCCAGGCGTCCAGCGCAGGCCCCCGGGCTTCCTGAGGCGCCCCTCGGCCTCCCTGCGTACGCCCCCGAGATTCCAGAGCCGACCCCCGGGCCCCCGGGGCAGGCTTCCGGACGCGGACTTCTGGAGTCGCTGCCCGGGCCTTCGGGGCCCCGACTCCGGGCCTTCGGGGCTGGATACCGGGGCTTGGGGGGCGGCCCCGAGCCTGTGGAGACGGGTCCCGGGGTTTTCGGGGTGGGCCTCGGTGTCTGGCGCTAGTTCTGGCTGTGGTTCGGCCCGCGCTGGGCCACCAGGGCGTCGCGGATCTCCTTGAGCACCTCCAGCTCGGACACCTCGATGACCTCCTGCGCGCCCTCCTTCGCCTTCTGGCGGGCCGCCTGGCGCGCGAGGTACTTCGACATCGGCAGGACCATCAGGAAGTACACGACGGCCGCGGTGATCACGAAGCTGAGCGTGGCGCCCAGCACCGAGCCCCACAGGATCCGGACGCCCGTCGCGGTGTCCCCGCTGCCGGTGCAGGGGCCCTTTATGCAGGAGCTGTAGCTGTCGAGGTTCTGCGTGCCGATCGCACCGACCAGCGGGTTGATGATGCCCTTCACCACCGAGTTGACGATGTTGGTGAAGGCCGCGCCGATGACCACCGCGACGGCCAGATCGATGACATTGCCCCGCATCAGAAAGGCCTTGAAGCCTTCCAAGACGCCGGATTGCTTCTTCTCGCTCACCAAGAGGCCCCTCTGCACAAGTTGTGGAACAAACAGCTCCGCAACCTACGGCAGGGCGCGCCGGGCCAGTCCCATCGGGTAGCTCTGCCGAAGGACTTGACACCGATTCGATACGCGGCGCGGCGCTCAGCACAGCGTCACGGCCAGCCGTGCCGTCGTACCCGCGCCGGCCAGCCGCGCCGCCGTGGGCCGGGGCACGGAGAGCACGATCAGCGCCCCGGTCTCGTCGGCGGCGAAGTCCGGCACCGCGGTCACCCGCGCCCCGGTCGCGACCACGCGCCCCGCGCTCCCGCCGTCCGCCGCGACCACATCGACCCGGTCGCCCGGCCTGAGCAGCCGTACCGCACCCGCGTCGGCGATCCGCACCGGCGCCGCCACCATCTCGACCGCGCGTCGCCCACGTACGGAGGCGGAGGCGGGCGAGGAAGAGGAAGGGGAAGTGGAAGAGGTGGATGAGGGGGAGGACTTGGACGTGGACGTGGACGTGGACGTGGATGTGGATCGGGGCGGGGGCGCGGCCGTTGGATGCCCGCGTGTCCGTCCCATGTCACCAGGACCCGCCGCGACGAGGGCCGCCGCTGTGACCGCGAGCCCCGCGGCCACCGCCCGCCGCCTGTGCCGGGCGAGGGCGCGTGGCCGATACCGCCCGCCGCGCACCCGCACGGGAGCGAACTGCGGCACCTCGCGGGTCGCGGGAGCATCCACGCCGGGCGGACGTACGAGATCGGTGAGAGGGGACAGCTGAGCCATGGGGACCACCACCTGCGACGAGAGATCGGCTTGCGATCCCACGATGCGGTCTCGTGGCGGATCCCGCTGGAGCCCGTGGACTACCGACGAGTTGTGGACAACTCCCTCACCCGAACGAGAAGTTCCGCAAGTGCTGCAAGTGCTGCAAGTGCCGCAAGTTCCCCAAGGTGCGTCTCGTCGCGGCGGCCGTCACGGCAGCTCGAACCCCGGATCCATCCCGCCCAGCGCCGTGGTGCACAGACAGTCCCGCGTCCCGTTCTCCGGCAGCGCGGCCACCGCGTCGAACAGCACACCCCGCAGCCGGTCCACGTTCGCCGCGAACACCTTCAGCACATCGTCGTGCGAGACGCCCTCGCCGGTCTCCGCGCCCGCGTCGAGGTCGGTGACCAGGGTCAACGAGGTGTAGCAGAGCTCCAGTTCACGGGCGACCGCGGCCTCGGGGTGGCCGGTCATGCCCACCACGGACCAGCCCTGTGCCTGGTGCCACAGCGACTCGGCGCGGGTGGAGAACCGCGGCCCCTCGACCACCACGAGCGTGCCGCCGTCCACCGGCTCCCAGTCCCGCCCGCGCGCCGCTTCGAGGGCGGCCTTGCGGCCGACGGGGCAGTAGGGGTCGGCCAGCGACACATGCACCACGTTGGGCACCGTGCCGTCCGGCAGCGGCAGCCCGTCGAAGAACGTCTGCGGCCGGGCCTTCGTCCGGTCGACCATCTGGTCCGGCACGAGCAGCGTTCCCGGCCCGTACTCGGGTCGCAGACCGCCCACCGCGCAGGGCCCGAGGATCTGGCGGGCGCCGACGGAACGCAGCGCCCAGAGGTTCGCCCGGTAGTTGATGCGGTGTGGCGGCAGATGGTGACCGCGGCCGTGGCGGGGGAGGAAGGCGACCCTGCGCCCGGCGATCTCGCCGAGGAAGAGGGAGTCGCTGGGCGGCCCGTAGGGCGTGTCGACCTGTATCTCGGTCACGTCGTCGAGGAAGGAGTAGAAGCCCGAGCCGCCGATGACACCGATCTCTGCGTTCGCCATGACGAGCACAGTAGCGGGGACCTCGGCCGCTCCGGAAACGCCGGAGGCCCTGCCGTCGTACGACGGCAGGGTCCCCGCGAGAAGGTCCTGAGCGGTTGTGGAGCTGCTGGGGCTCTACGCGGCCGAGCTGCTGCTCGACGAGCCGCTGCCCGACGACTTCGAGTCCGACGAGGACGACGAGGTCGTCGACGAAGAAGACGAAGACGACGACGAGGACGACGGTGTCGAAGAAGCCGAGGGCTTGGACGACGCCGGCGAGCTGGTCGACGAGGAGCTGCGGCTGTCATTGCGGTAGAAGCCGGAGCCCTTGAAGACAATGCCGACGGCCGAGAACACCTTCTTCAGGCGGCCACCGCAGTTGGGGCACTCGGTCAGGGCATCGTCGGTGAACTTCTGCACCGCCTCGAGGCCCTCGCCACACTCGGTGCACTGGTACTGGTAGGTCGGCACTTGTCTTCCTCCTGGCACTCTCACTCAATGAGTGCTAACGACGGTCCATACTGACGTATTCCGCGAGATCAGTCCACTGTCACCGGCGCTCGGTGACCGACGCCACGTGCGACGGTCCGCCCGGCGGCCCGTGTGGCCAGGTGTGAGCGCAGGGTCAGCAGGGTCGCCAGAGCCAGTGCCGTACCGGCCGCCGGGACCAGGAATCCGGCGCCGTCCCAGAGGCGGTCCTCCAGCTGTCCGGCGACCGTGACGGCCGCCGCCTGGCCGAGCGCGACGGCGCCGGTCAGCCAGGTGAAGGCCTCGGTGCGGGCGCCCGCCGGGACCAGACCCTCGACCAGGGTGTAGCCGGTGATCAGGGCCGGAGCGATGCACATGCCGACCAGGAGGCCGATCCCGGCGAGCACGACCACGGAGTGGGCGGCCCACAGCCCGGACGCGGCGAGCGCCAGGGCGACGTACCCGACGACGAGCCGCCGCTGCGGGGCCACCTTCCAGGCGATGGCGCCGCAGACGATGCCGGAGAGCATGTTGCCGGCGGCGAAGACGCCGTACAGGACGCCGTTCAGACCGGGCTCGCCGATGGACTCGCTGAACGCGGCGAGCGAGACCTGCATGCCGCCGAAGACGGAGCCGATGCCCAGGAAGGTCGCGATCAGCACGCGCACTCCGGGGACCCGCAGCGCGGAAGTGTGCGCCTCGCGCGCGTGGCCGGCGGGAGCGACGGCGGGCTGGGTGCTCCTCTGCGCGGCGAAGAGGAGACCGCCGATCAGGGTCAGCCCGGCCTCGGTCAGCAGGCCCGCGGCCGGGTGCACGGCGGTGCACAGCGCCGTGGCGAGCAGCGGACCGAACACGAAGGTCAGCTCGTCCGTGACGGACTCGAAGGCCGCCGCGGTGGTCATCAGGGGCGAGTCCTGCAGTTTCACACCCCAGCGGGCGCGCACCATGGGCCCGACCTGCGGCACCGAGGCCCCGGTCGGCACGGCGGCGGCGAAAAGGGCCCACAAGGGGGCGCCCGTCAGCGCGAGCGCCGTCAAGGAGAGGCCGGACAGGGCATGCACCAGGACGCCGGGCAGCAGGACGGCCCGCTGCCCGTGGCGGTCGGCGAGACGGCCGGTGAAGGGCGCGAACAGTGCCATGGAGACACCGGTGACGGCGGCGACGGCGCCGGCGGTCCCGTACGAGCCGGTGGTGTGCTGGACGAGGAGCACGAGGGAGATGGTCAGCATCGCGAACGGCTGACGTGCCGCGAAGCCGGGGAGCAGGAAATGCCAGGCGCCCGGGGTGCGCAGCAGGTGCCTGTACCCTGGGCGGTCACCCTGTTGGTCGGGAGGGACCGTGGATGCGGCGGCCCTGGCCTTTCTGCCGCCTGTTGACGCCCTCACCTGCTCGGCAGGCGATTCTGGTCCGCACCGTTTGGCGATGCCACCGCGGGTTCCTGCTTCACAGGCCCTTGCCCTCCCCCGAGGGGGACTGGTCTTACGTGGGTCTCCACAAGCGTTACTTTCCGCCCGTCCGGCGGTAGGTCCAACAGGCGTGCTGTCGGACAAGTCGAACTTACCGCTGATGCTCGGCTCCTATACACGAAAGCGCATCACTCCATCCCGAGGAGTGGCACTTCGACCTAAGGTACGACACACCCGCTAATGGTCACTCCCCGCCGTCCCCAGCCAGCCCGCCAGCTTGCCCCCGTGGCCCACGGCGCGCAGCCGCCGTTCGGCCGCGTCCCGGACCGGGTCGGTGGCCACCACGAGCAACTCGTCGCCGCGCCGCAGGACGGTCGTGGGCAGCGGTACGAAGGACGTCCCGTCGCGTACGACGAGCGTGACGGCGGCGCCCGCGGGCAGCCGCAGTTCGGCCACCTCGACGCCGTGCATGCGCGAGCCCTTCGGGATCGCGACGGACAGCAGGTGGCCGCGCAGCCGCTCCAGGGGTGCCGACTCGATCCCCAGGTCGGCGGGCCCTTCGGATTCGCCCAGCCGCAGCTTCCGGGCCAGCCAGGGCAGTGTGGGGCCCTGGATGAGGGTGTAGACGACGACCAGCACGAAGACGATGTTGAAGATCCGGCGGCTCTCCCCGATGCCGCTCACCATCGGGATGGTCGCCAGGATGATGGGCACGGCGCCGCGCAGGCCCGCCCAGGACATCAGCGTCTGCTCCTGCCACGGCACGCGGAAGGGCAGCAGGCCGACCAGGACGCTCAGTGGCCGCGCGACCATGGTGAGCACCAGGCCGATGACGAGGGCCGGCACGATGTCGTCGCCCATCTCGTGCGGCGTGACCAGCAGGCCGAGCAGGACGAACATGCCGATCTGGGCGATCCAGCCGAGTCCTTCGGCGAAGCCGCGGGTGGCGGGCCAGTGCGGCAGTTTGGCGTTGCCGAGCATCATCGACGCGAGGTACACGGCGAGGAAGCCGCTGCCGTGCGCGAGCGCTCCGGCGGCGTAGGCCGTGACCGCGATGGCCATCACGGCGATCGGGTAGAGGCCGGAGGCGGGCAGCGCCACGTGCCGCAGCCCCCAGGAGCCGAGCCAGCCCACCGCGAGGCCGACGGCCGCGCCGATGGCCAGCTCCAGGGTTATCTCGCCCAGCAGCACGTACCAGTGCTCCACGGGGCCCGGCTTGCAGAACGCCACGACGAGGATGACCACCGGGGCGTCGTTGAAGCCCGACTCGGCCTCCAGGACGCCCGTCACGCGCGCGGGGAGGGGCAGTTTGCGCAGGACGGAGAAGACCGCCGCCGCGTCCGTCGAGGACACCACCGCACCGATGATGAGCGCCTGCCGCCATTCCAGGCCGATCAGGTAGTGGGCGCCCGCGGCCGTCACCCCCACGCTCACCGCGATGCCGACCAGTGCCAGTGAGGTGGCGGCGGGAAGGGCGGGCTTGATCTCCTTCCACTTCGTGCCGAGGCCGCCCTCGGCCAGGATCACGACCAGGGCCGCGTACCCGATGACCTGGGTCAGCTCGGCGTTGTTGAAGTGGACATTGCCGACCCCGTCCTGGCCCATGGCGATGCCGATGCCGAGGTAGACGAGCAGGCTGGGGAGCCCGCTGCGCGAAGAGATACGAACCGCCGCCACCGCGACGAGCAGAACGAGCGAGCAGACGAGCAGGAGCTGGTTGAGGTGGTGGACAGTCAGCGGCTGTTCCCTTCTGGCCAATCCGGGCACTGGATTCGAACGTGTCGATGTGAACCCGTCGATTCGATCCGAACGCGTCGGTGTGAACACGCCGATTCGATGCGGACGCGTCGATCCGAGCACGTCGATCCGAACACCCGAAGTCGGTACATGAGTCCAAGTACTTCGTTACCTTATCTAACTCTTGACGCTTTCTTGACACTCCCGGGGCTGAGATCGAACGCTCGTCCGTCTCGGTACCCGACTCCGCGTCAAGGCGCGTCGGGCCCTGCGCCTATGGTTGCTCCAGCACTCCAGGACCGCCTGCCGCTCGCGTTAGGACAGCAAGGACAGCGATGCCCCCGAACACCACCGCCTCTTCCGGCCAGAAGCCGGGCAAGTCCGGCAGGAAGAAGGGGCGCAGAGCCCGACTGGTCCTGATCGTCCTGGTTCTGGCCGTCATCGGAGGCGTGGCCTTCGGCGGGTACTGGGGCGTGAGCACGGTCCGAGCCTCCTTCCCGCAGACGACGGGCTCCCTGACCCTCGACGGGCTGTCGGGGACTGTCGACGTCAAGCGCGACGGCTACGGGATCCCGCAGATCTACGCCTCCTCCGACGAGGACCTCTTCATGGCGCAGGGCTACGTCCAGGCGCAGGACCGGTTCTACGAGATGGACGTGCGCCGTCACATGACCTCGGGCCGGCTGTCCGAGATGTTCGGCAAGAGCCAGGTCGAGAACGACGAATTCCTGCGCACACTGGGCTGGGGCCGGGTCGCCGAGGAGGAGTACGACAAGAAGCTGTCGGCCTCCACGAAGAAGTACCTGCAGGCGTACGCCAAGGGAGTCAATGCCTACCTGAAGGGCAAGGACGGCAAGGACATCTCCCTGGAGTACGCGGCCCTTGGTTTCACCAACGACTACAAGCCCCAGGAGTGGACCCCGGTCGACTCGATCGCGTGGCTGAAGGCGATGGCCTGGGACCTGCGCGGCAACATGCAGGACGAGATCGACCGGTCCCTGATGACCAGCCGCCTCGGCCCGAAGCAGATCGCCGACCTGTACCCGGACTATCCCTACAGCCGGAACAAGGCGATCACCCAGGAGGGCGAGTACGACAGCGTCACGGAGTCGTACGTCCAGGGCAGCGGCACGACGTCGGACGCCACGCAGTCCACGACGGGCACCGGGCTGGCGGGCGACGCCGCCGCTCCCGACGGTCTGCAGAGCCAGCTCTCCAAGCTCTACGACGTCCTCGACGACGTGCCCACCGCCGTCGGCGTGAACGGCAACGGCATCGGCTCCAATTCGTGGGTCGTCGCGGGCTCCCACACCATCACCGGCAAGCCGCTGCTGGCCAACGATCCGCACCTGTCGCCCTCGCTGCCCTCGGTCTGGTACCAGATGGGCCTGCACTGCACCGCCGTCTCCAGCAAGTGCCAGTACGACGTCTCCGGCTACACCTTCGCGGGCATGCCCGGCGTGATAATCGGCCACAACCAGGACATCGCCTGGGGCATGACCAACTCCGGGGCCGACGTCACCGACCTCTACCTGGAGAAGATCACCGGCGAGGGCTACCAGTACGACGGCAAGGTGCTGCCCTTCACCACCCGCAAGGAAACGATCAAGGTCGCGGGCGGTACGAGCAAGACGATCGTCGTCCGGGAGACCATCAGCGGCCCGCTGCTCTCCGACCGCGACGACGAACTGGTCAAGGTCGGCAAGAAGGCCACCGTCGACGCCGCGGCGCCCGACCGGGGCGACGGCTACGCCATGGCGCTGCGCTGGACCGCCCTGGACCCGGGCAACTCCATGGACGCCGTCTTCCAGCTGGACAAGGCGTCGAACTGGTCCGAGTTCCGCAAGGCGTCCGCGTCCTTCGACGTGCCCTCGCAGAACCTGATCTACGCCGACACCGAGGGCCACATCGGCTACCAGCTGCCGGGCAGGATCCCGACCCGCGCCAGCGGCGACGACGGTTCGCTCCCGGCGCCCGGCTGGGACTCCAAGTACAAGTGGACCGGCTACATCAAGCAGAAAGAGCTGCCCTTCGAGTACGACCCGAAGCGCGGCTACATCGTCACCGCCAACCAGGCGGTCGTCGACAAGGACAAGTACCCCTACACGCTCACCACGGACTGGGGCTACGGCACGCGCAGCCAGCGGATCGCCGATCTCATCGAGTCGAAGATCAAGGGCGGCGGCAAGATCTCGACCGACGACATGCGCCAGATGCAGCTCGACAACAGCAGCGAGATCGCCAAGCTGATCGTGCCCAAGCTGCTCAAGCTCGACATCGCCGACAAGCACGTCCGCGAGGCGCAGAAGCTCCTCGAAGGCTGGGACTACACCCAGGACGCCGACTCCGCGGCGGCCGCGTACTTCAACTCGGTCTGGCGCAACATCCTCAAGCTCGCCTTCGGCAACAAGCTGCCCAAGGAGCTGCGGGTCAAGGGCCAGTGCCTGTACGTCGACCCGGTGAACACCACCGGTCCCGCGGACCAGGACCAGAAGGTGCTGGAGTGCGGTCAGCGTGACGCGGACCAGGCGCAGCCGGACGGCGGCGACCGCTGGTTCGAGGTGATCCGCAAGATCATCGACGACCAGGACAACGACTGGTGGAAGGCGCCCAAGACGCGCCTGGACACGGCAACCAACACCCGGGACGAGCTGTTCGGGCGGGCCATGAAGGACGCCCGCTGGGAGCTGACCGCCAAGCTCGGCAAGGACATGGACACCTGGAGCTGGGGCCGGCTGCACCGCCTGTTCCTGAAGAACCAGACGCTGGGCACCGAAGGCCCCGGCGCCCTGCAGTACATGCTCAACCGCGGCCCCTGGAAGCTCAGCGGCGGCGAGGCGACGGTCAACGCGACCGGCTGGAACGCCGCGGGCGGCTACAGCGTGGTCTGGGTGCCGTCCATGCGGATGGTGGTCAACCTCGACGACTTCGACAAGTCCAAGTGGATCAACCTCTCCGGCGCCTCCGGGCACGCCTACAGCGCCCACTACACCGACCAGACGGACAAGTGGGCCAAGGGCGAGCTGCTGTCCTGGTCCTTCTCGGGCAAGGCGGTCGACAAGAGCACGAGCGACACGCTGACGCTGAAGCCGTGAGCCACTGACGACGACAGCGGGAAAGGGCCCTCCACGCACGCGTGGAGGGCCCTTTCCCGCACCCGGGTCCGTCGGCCGGGCCCGGGTGTCAGCGGAAGCGGCGCAGCCCCGAAGGTGTCACCACCGCGTGCACCGGACGGTCGTGCGGCTGTGCCGGGACCTGCTCGACGACCTCCGCGTCGTACAGGAGCACCACGAGCGCCGGATCGGCCCCCGCGCGTTCCAGGCGGGCCAGCACGCGGTCGTACGAGCCGCCGCCGCGCCCCAGGCGCATCCCGCGCCGGTCCACCGCCAGGCCGGGCAGCAGGACGGCGTCGGCCTCCTGGACGGCCCCGGGGCCGAGCCGCTCGCCGGCGGGCTCCAAGAGGGCCATCTTCCCGCCGTGTTGGACGCGCGCGAGGGAGTCCTCTCCGGCGTACGCGCCCCAGTCCAGGTCGTTGTCCGCCATGAGAACCGGCAGCAGCACCCGCACCCCGCGCGCGCGGAGCGCGTCCAGGAGTGCGAGAGTGCCCGGCTCGCTCCCCACCGAGACGTACGCCGCCACCGTGCGCGCCTGCGCCAGCTCCGGCAGCTCCAAGGCGCGCACGGCCAGGGCCGCGGCTGTTTCCCGCAGGTCATGGGGTGTCAACCTGTTTCTCACCGCAAGGAATCCTCGGCGCAACATTTGCTTGTCAGGCTCTGCTTCACGTCCCACGTGGCTCACTGATCGCTCCCGTACCGTTCCTTATGCGCTCATATGAGAGTTAATTAAGGTGGAGCAACAGATTCCCCTCATAGCCACCGGTTATGGTTACGGCCATGACTGAGTCGCACCCCAGGATCAGCAAGGCTGTCATCCCCGCAGCAGGCCTCGGCACCCGGTTCCTGCCGGCCACCAAAGCCACTCCCAAGGAGATGCTGCCGGTCGTCGACAAGCCGGCGATCCAGTACGTGGTCGAAGAGGCCGCGTCGGCGGGTCTCGACGACGTCCTGATGATCACGGGCCGCAACAAGCGCCCCCTCGAGGACCACTTCGACCGCAATTATGAGCTGGAGTCGGCCCTCCAGAAGAAGGGCGACGCCGACCGCCTCGCCAAGGTCCAGGAGTCCAGTGACCTCGCCACCATGCACTACGTGCGACAGGGCGACCCCAAGGGCCTCGGCCACGCCGTGCTCTGCGCGGCTCCGCACGTCGGCCACGAGCCCTTCGCGGTGCTCCTGGGTGACGACCTGATCGACCCGCGCGACCCCCTGCTCGCCCGCATGGTCGAGGTCCAGGAGCGGCACGGCGGCAGCGTCATCGCGCTGATGGAGGTGGAGCCCGAGCAGATCCACCTCTACGGGTGCGCGGCGGTGGAGACCACCGACGAGGGCGACCTGGTGCGGGTGACGGGTCTGGTCGAGAAGCCGGACCCGGTGGACGCGCCCAGCAACTACGCGATCATCGGGCGCTACGTCCTCGACCCGCACATCTTCGGCATCCTGCGCGAGACCGAGCCGGGCCGCGGCGGCGAGATCCAGCTCACCGACGCCCTCCAGCAGCTCGCCCAGGACGAGAAGGTCGGCGGCCCCGTGCACGGCGTCGTCTTCAAGGGCCGCCGCTACGACACCGGCGACCGCGGCGACTATCTGCGTGCCATTGTCAGACTCGCGTGCGAACGTGAAGACCTGGGCCCGGACTTCCGGACCTGGCTTCGCAGTTACGTAGCCGAGGAGATGTAGCAATTTGAGCAGCGCCGCGACCCGCGTCACCGGCCAGGACCATCTGTGGTCGGTGACCGAGCACCTGGAGGACATCCTCGCGACCGTCCGCCCCCTCGAACCCATCGAGCTGCAACTCCTCGACGCCCAGGGCTGCGTCCTGGTCGAGGACGTCACGGTGCCGGTCTCCCTGCCGCCGTTCGACAACAGCTCGATGGACGGGTACGCGGTCCGGGTCGCCGATGTCGCGGGCGCGAGCGAGGAGTACCCGGCGGCCCTGACGGTTGTCGGCGATGTCGCGGCGGGCCAGGCCGAGCAGCCCCACGTGGGCCCCGGCCAGGCAGCCCGGATCATGACCGGCGCCCCGCTGCCGCCCGGCGCCGAGGCCGTCGTCCCGGTGGAGTGGACCGACGGCGGCCTGGGTGAGGGCCTGGTCTCGGGGATGCGTGCCCACAGCGCCGCCCCCGAGGGCGCCTCCGGCCAGGTGCACGTCCACCGCCCGGCCGAGGCACGCGCGCATGTACGCGCGAAGGGCAGCGATGTGAAGGCCGGCGACCGCGCCCTCGACGCCGGCACCATCCTCGGCCCGCCGCAGATCGGCCTGCTCGCCGCGATCGGCCGCGGCACCGTACGCGTGCGTCCGCGCCCGCGCGTGGTCGTCCTGTCCACCGGCAGTGAACTCGTCCAGCCCGACGAGCCCTTGGGCACCGGCCAGATCTACGACTCCAACAGCTTCGCCCTGTGCGCCGCCGCCCGCGACGCCGGGGCCATCGCCTACCGCGTGGGCGCGGTCTCCGACGACGCCGAGACGCTCCGCTCCGCCATCGAGGACCAGCTCGTCCGCGCGGACCTGCTGGTCACCACGGGCGGCGTGAGCGTCGGCGCGTACGACGTCGTCAAGGAGGCCCTGTCCTCCGTGGGCGACGAGGACGAGGCGGGCAGCGGCATCGATTTCCGCAAGCTGGCGATGCAGCCCGGCAAGCCCCAGGGCTTCGGCTCCATCGGCCCCGAGCACACCCCCCTGCTCGCCCTCCCGGGCAACCCCGTCTCGTCGTACGTCTCCTTCGAGCTGTTCGTCCGTCCCGCGATCCGCACCCTGATGGGTCTGGAGGACGTCCACCGTCCCACCACCCGGGCGACCCTGGAGACGGAAAAGGCGCTGACCTCGCCCGATGGCCGCCGGCAGTTCCTGAGGGGGAGACACGCCGACGGCAAGGTGACCCCCGTCGGCGGCGCCGGATCCCACCTGGTCGCGGCCCTCGCGCAGGCCGACGCGCTGATCGTCGTCCCCGAGGACGTCACCTCGGTCGAGCCCGGCACCGAGGTCGAGGTGGTCCTGCTCGGCTGAGCGCCCGGAGGCCAGGAGGGTCCTGCTCCGCTGTACGCCCCGAGTTGGCGGTACCGTGTCGCGCACAACAGGCCCGACCGGGAGCGCCGCGCAGACATGAGTACGCAGGATCGACTGACCCATATCGACGAGGCGGGCGCCGCCCGTATGGTCGACGTCTCCGGGAAGGACGTGACCGCGCGCACCGCCCGCGCCAGCGGCCGCGTCCTGGTGTCCCCCCGCGTGGTCGAGCTGCTGCGCGGCGAGGGGGTCCCCAAGGGGGACGCTCTGGCCACCGCGCGCATCGCGGGCATCATGGGCGCCAAGCGCACCCCCGATCTGATCCCGCTGTGCCACCCGTTGTCGGTGTCGGGTGTCAAGCTGGATCTGTCGGTCGCGGACGACGCCGTCGAGATCCTCGCCACCGTGAAGACCACCGACCGTACGGGCGTCGAGATGGAGGCCCTCACCGCGGTCAGCGTGGCGGCCCTCACCGTGATCGACATGGTCAAGGCGGTCGACAAGGGGGCGGTCATCACGGACGTACGGGTGGAAGAGAAGACGGGCGGGAAGTCGGGCGACTGGAGTCGGTCATGACGGCGCCGTCGTACCGAGCGCTCGTGGTCACCGCGTCGAACAGAGCCGCCGCCGGGGTCTACGAGGACAAGGGCGGCCCCTTGATCGCCGAGGGGCTGGCGTCGTACGGCTTCGAGGTCGAAGGCCCCCAGGTGGTGCCGGACGGCGACCCCGTCGAGGCGGCGCTGCGCGCGGGCGTCGACGCCGGGTACGACGTGATCGTGACGACGGGCGGTACGGGGATATCACCCACCGACCGGACGCCCGAGGCGACCCGGCGCGTGCTCGATCACGAGGTGCCGGGCATTCCGGAGGCCATCAGGGCGTTCGGAAGGGAGAAGGTGCCCACGGCGGCGCTGTCCCGGGGGCTCGCCGGAGTCGCGGGACGGACGCTGATCGTCAACCTGCCGGGCTCCACCGGTGGGGTGAAGGACGGCCTGGCCGTCCTGGAGCCCCTTCTGGCCCACGCCGTCGACCAACTCCGCGGCGGAGACCACCCCAGACCCAGCGGCAGTGGGGGTGTGAGCTGAACAGCCCAGCCTGGCCCGTCGAACTGGTGGACGGCGATGTCGTCCTCCGGCCCATAAAGGTGCGCGATCAGCGGGCCTGGCGCGAGGTGAACCGGCGCAACCGGGACTGGCTGCGGCCGTGGGAGGCGACGATCCCGCCGCCCACCCCCAGCGGCCCGATAGCGCACCGGCCGACCTACCGCCAGATGGTCCGGCATCTGCGTGCCGAGGCCAACGCGGGCCGGATGCTGCCCTTCGTGATCGAGTACCAGGGCCGTCTCGTCGGCCAGCTGACCGTCGCCGGGATCACCTGGGGATCGATGTGCTCCGGGCACATCGGCTACTGGGTGGACCAGGGGGTGGCGGGGCGCGGGGTGATGCCGACGGCCGTGGCGCTGGTGACCGACCACTGTTTCCGCACGGTCGGACTGCACCGCATCGAAGTCTGCATTCGCCCGGAGAACGGGCCGAGCCGTCGGGTCGTGGAGAAACTCGGATTCCGCGAGGAGGGGCTTCGGCCCCGTTATCTCCACATCGACGGTGCCTGGCGGGACCATCTCGTCTTCGCGCTCACCGCGGAAGAGGTGCCCGAGGGGCTTCTCGGGCGCTGGCAGCGGGCACGCTCACAGAACCGGAGCAAGCCGAGTGCGCAGTAAGTGGGCCCACGACCATAAATGAAATGTGTGTTCGAAATTGATCGGTGTGCGATCGGCTCGGGGCATTAAATTCGCGCTCCCGGCACCCTGCTGATCGCATCGGTCACAAAAAAAGCTCGAAATATCAGCCGGATCGTGCGACACACCGGCCCAATTGGCAGATGGCCTCACGCAAACCCCTCTACCGTGTGAGGCGTGAGCAGCAGCGGCCTCATCTACGCAGTCATCGTCGGGGCCTGGGCCGCCTACTTGGTGCCGATGTGGCTCCGTAGGCAGGACGAGCTGAACGAAGCCCGTCCGACGGAACGCTTCAGCACCGCCATCCGGCTGCTGTCCGGACGGGCGGGTATGGAGCGCCGGTACGCCAGGGACCTGCGGGCGCGCTCCACCGAAGAGGGGGAGCCCAGCGCCGATCCGGACGGCGTCACCGACTCGGTGGACGTCCGGGCCTTCGCCATGCCCCCGGCCCGGCGGCAGACCAAAGCCCAACTCCCGCACCCCGCCCAGCCGGAGCCGCAGCAGGCACCGCAGCCCGCCGCCTGGCAGAGTGCCCCGCAGGGCTCCCCGGCGGCCGGCAGACCGGTGCCGCAGCAGTCGGCCAAACCCGCGCACAAGCCGTCGCCGGCGGCGTCGGGCCCGGCGTCGGCATCAGGCCCGGCGTCGAGCTCGCCGACGGGCTCGGCGTCAGGCTCGATGCCGGGAGCGGGCTCGGCCAAGTCGGCGGGCTCGCAGGCTCCGGCCGCGCGGCGGGCTTCCGCGGCGGAGGCCGCGGCGCGCGCCCGGCGCTCGAAGGTGCTCGCGCGCCGTCGGCGCACGACGGTGATGCTCTTCCTCGCCTTCACCCTCGGCACGATCGTGGCGGCCGTCGGGGGGCTCGCGTTCCTGTGGGCGCCCGGCGTGCCCGCCGTGATGCTGAGCTCGTACATCGTGTACCTGCGTGCCCAGGAGCGGCGGCGCTTCACGTACACCATGGACCGGCGCCGGGCCGAGGCCGCGGCGCAGCGGCTGCGGGAGCGGCAGCCGCGCCGGCGGTCCACCCTCGACGCCGGCGCCGACGAGCCCGACGACAGCCCCGAGCCGGAGACCGACCCCGGTCTTTCCGCGCTCGCGGCCGACCGCCGTGCCCTCGTCGAGCAGACCGACCACGCCGAGTGGGTCGACCAGCAGCGCGAGCGTCAGCGGGGCCCTGGCCGCGGTGACAGCTGGGACCCGGTACCGGTGCCGCTGCCGACGTACGTGACCGCGCCGGTCGCGCCGCGGGCCACGTCCAGCGTCGATCTGGGGGCGCCGGACGCGTGGAGTTCCGCGCGCTCCAGCGCCGCCGAGCCGAGCGAGCCGGAGGCGGAGCCCGCCGCCGAGGAGGCTCACGAAGCCGCCGACCCGGCCGACCCCGCCGACCCTGCCGAGACCGTCGACGACGGCCGCAGTGACGCCCGGCGCGCCGCGTCCGCCCGGCGCGCCCGCGAGCGCGGTCGCACCCCGCTGTTCGACCAGTACGAGGACGGCGAACGGCCGCGCGCGGCCAACGAGTGACCATGCACCGGGGGCCGTGTGACCACGCACCGGGACCGGGAGTCGTGTGACCGCGCACGAGCGCCCCGGCTGCCCGGAAGCCCCCGGCTGACCAGCCAGGAACGGATTTCCAAGCACCCGGACGGGGATGCTAGAGTTTCACTCGTTGCAAGGGCCTGTGGCGCAGTCCGGTAGCGCACCTCGTTCGCATCGAGGGGGCCAGGGGTTCGAATCCCCTCAGGTCCACGCAGCTCAAAGCCCCTGTTGGTGATCACCGACAGGGGCTTTGGCATGCCGTGCGGCAGCGAAGTACAGCAACTACTTCCGATCTTGCTTGCCAAGGCGCTTGCCCAGCTTGCGAAGTGCCTGCCGGGTCGATTCTGACGGTACGTACGTTCAGACCTCCGTCGTCACCGCGATCTTGCTGTGCCGAAGGATCTGCATCGCCACCCGCGTGCCACGGCGGATGGTGAACACGTTCCGCGGCTGGCTCGGGGGTTCGTACAAAGGGTGTGTGAGGACGAGGACGCCGTCATGCGCGTCGGATGACCAGCACGGCCACGTCGTCGAGGTGGTCCACCGCGACGGCGGCGTCGAGGACGCGGTCGGCGGTCTGCTCGGCGTTCAGTCCGTCATGGAGGGCTGCGCCGGCCAGGGCAGGACGAAGGCGTCGTACCAGTCTCCGCCGATGTCCAGCCTGTGGCGGCTCGGTCGGTAGCGGGCGGCGACCTCCAGGCCCGCGAGGTGCTCGGGCAGCGTGGGGAGCATGGCCTGCTGCAGCGCCGTGGCCGGCTCGACTCGTGCCTGTTGCAACCTGATACGCCTCAGTGCCTGGCCTGCCAGGTCGGCCAGGTCGGCCAGGTCGGCCAGGTCGGCCAGGTCGGCCAGCGTGCCCATGTGGGTCCACTCATCCAGGGGCGGCCGGTGTCCGCTGGCGTAGAACACCATCCACGTTCCGAGTGGCTGATTGCCGGTCTCAGTGAGGGGGGTGATCGAGACGGGGTAGTCGGAGCCGAGCCGGGCGAGCCACTGAAGTCCGGCTCCATGCGGCCAGCGGCGCATGTAATCCTCGCGGTCGGGGATGAAATACGGCTTGCCGGTGCGGATCGCCTCGGGCAGCGGGCTCGGCTGGTCCAGCCGCAGGCCGTGCAGGGGCTCGACCTCCCGCATGGCGATCCCGGCATCGGTGGCGACACGCAGGCGGCCTTCGTCGACACGGCAACCTCGATGGCCACCATCAACCCGTGCTGCCTCTTGCAAGCCATCTGGCCAGCCCGACAGGCGTCTGCCTCCTCAGTGAGCGGTCAGCGGCTTGGCGTAGCAGAGGCTCAGTTCGTCGAAGCGGTAGTGGCCGAACTTGGCGCAGGGCTCGTAGCCGCTGGAGAAGTAGAGGGCGACCGCCTCGGGCTGCTTGGTGCCGGTCTCCAGGACCATGCGGGTGCGGCCGGCCGCGCGGGCGTCCTCCTCCAGGGCGGCCAGGATGCGGCGGGCGAGCCCGCGGCCGCGGGCCTGTGGGGTCACATACATGCGCTTGAGCTCGGCGTCGCCGTCCGCGTACCCCTCGTCGTTCTTGTCCTGGGTGCGCCAGCCGCCGGAAGCTATCGGGCGGTCCCGCTCGTCGTAGGCGAGGAGGTACAGGCCCAGTGGCGGCCTGAACATCGACGCGTCGAGCGGTGTGACATCCCCCTCGTCGCCGTAGCGCTCGGCGTATTCGGCCTGCACCTGGTCGTTGAGCTTGACGGCATCGGGGTGGTCGAAGGGGACCGTGCGGATACTCATGCGTTTCAGCGTACATCTATGCATACGCTGAGTGGAACGGATTAAGTATCGTGCCCTGGTGCTGACTGTTACCTCTGTGAACGTGAATGGACTTCGGGCCGCCGCGAAGAAGGGTTTCGTCGAGTGGCTCGCGGAGACCTCCGCGGACGTGCTCTGCCTCCAGGAGGTACGGGCCGAGCCCGGGCAACTGCCCGAGGAGGTGCGGGCGCCCGAGGGATGGCACGTCGTGCACGCGCCCGCCGCCGCCAAGGGGCGCGCGGGGGTCTCGCTGTACACCCGGCGTGAGCCCGAGCGTGTGCGGATCGGGTTCGGATCGGCGGAGTTCGACTCCAGCGGGCGGTACATCGAGGCCGACCTCCCCGGTGTCACCGTCGCCAGCCTCTACCTGCCCTCCGGCGAGGTCGGGACCGAACGGCAGGACGAGAAGGTCCGGTTCATGGACGAGTTCCTCACCTACCTGAAGGAGCTGCGCGAGCGCGCCGCCGCCGACGGGCGTGAGGTGGTGGTGTGCGGGGACTGGAACATCGCCCACCAGGAAGCCGACCTCAAGAACTGGCGAGCCAACAAGAAGAACTCCGGGTTCCTGCCCGAGGAGCGGGAGTGGCTGGGGCGGGTCCTCGACGAAGGTGACGGGGGGTACGTCGATGTCGTGCGCGCCCTGCACCCGGATGTCGAGGGGCCGTACTCGTGGTGGTCGTACCGCGGTCGGGCCTTCGAGAACGATTCAGGCTGGAGGATCGACCTGGTTGTCGCCACGGCGGGGCTCGCCGGACGTGCGGTCAAGGCGGTCGTGGAGCGGGCTGTCAGCCACGAGGAGCGATGGTCGGACCACGCGCCGGTGACCGTGGTCTTCGAGAGGTGACGGCTGACGGCTGACGGCTGCGGGGTGTGCCGTGTCGGATCGGCACGGTGCAGCCTTCCGGAGTGCCCTTTGCGGACACGAGTAGCGCCCTCGGCGGACACGAGTGTGCGGTTGCGCTTGCCGACCCCAGGATGACAGGAACGGGAAGTACCTCGATGGGGTGAACCGTCAGGAAGTGGGGTTCTGGAGGCGTCGGCTGAGGCGGCGGTCCAGGGCCATCGACACTTCCGCCTCCACCACGCTCTTCGCCAGTGGGCGCAGCCGTTTGAGGTCGTCCGACGTGCGGTTCTCCGCGAGGACGATGGTGGCGAAGAGTTCGGCGAGGGCGTCGGCGTGGTCGCGGACGCGGCGGGCGGCGGTGAGGACGTCGGCCAGGGGGATGCCCTCGCGGACCAGGGCCGCCGAGACGTCCAGCAGACGGCGGCTGATGTGGACGATCTCGCCGCCGTCGATGCCGAGGTAGCCGAGTTCGAGGGCGGCGGCGAGGTTCTCCGGGGTGGCCTGGCCGCCGAAGACGTCGGCGAGTTCCTCGGGGGAGAGGCGGACGGGGGTTTCCTCGGTGGGCGCGCCCAGGCCCAGGAGTTCCCCGACGTCGCGGCCGTGGTCGAAGGCCTCGGCCAGCTCCGCGATGCCGTTGAGGGTGTGGCCGCGTTCGAGCAGCGCCGAGATCGTGCGCAGGCGGGCCAGGTGCGTGTGGTCGTACCAGGCGATACGGCCCTCGCGGCGGGGCGGGGGTATCAGTTTGCGCTCCCGGTAGAAGCGCAGGGTGCGCACGGTGATGCCGGCCTCCTCGGCCAGCTCCTCCATCCGGTACTCACGCTTCTCCGCCACGTGCGAAACCCTACGTCGTACCGTCGGTAACTTTCGTGGTCGGGACCCTACCCATCAGTACGGAGCTGCTCTAGTCTCCCCATTGCGCCAGTGTTCACTGGCGGAGTCGTACGGCTAGGGAGGCGTCGGGTGGGCGGGAAGGTCGAGACGACGGAGTACGAGCAGGAGTGCGAGCACGAGCCCGATCGCGAGCATGTGCGGGTGGCGGTGGTCGGGTCCGGGTTCGGCGGTCTGGGGGCCGCGGTGCGGCTGCGTCGCGAAGGGGTCACCGACTTCGTCGTGCTGGAGCGGGCCGGGAGTGTGGGCGGCACCTGGCGGGACAACAGTTACCCGGGGTGTGCCTGCGACGTGCCCTCGCACCTGTACTCGTTCTCGTTCGCGCCCCATCCCGACTGGCCCCGCACCTTCTCCGGGCAGGAGCACATCCGGGCCTATCTGGAGCACGTCACCGATGTCTTCGGGCTGCGTCCGCATCTGCACTTCGACTCCGAAGTGAAGATGATGACGTGGGACGGGGAGAAGCTCCGGTGGGAGATCGAGACCAGTCGCGGGTCTCTCACCGCCGATGTCGTCGTGTCCGCGACCGGGCCGCTCTCCGATCCCAGGATTCCCGAGGTTCCCGGGATCGACTCCTTCCCCGGCAAGGTCTTCCACTCGGCCCGCTGGGACCATGACTTCGACCTGCGCGGCAAGCGCGTCGCCGTGATCGGCACGGGCGCCTCGGCCATCCAGATCGTGCCCGCCATCCAGCCCGAGGTGGCCCGGCTGACCCTCTTCCAGCGCACTCCGCCGTGGGTGCTGCCCCGCGCCGACCGGGCCATCAGCGGTGCCGAGCGATGGCTGCACAAGCAGCTGCCCTTCACGACGCGGGCCCGGCGCGGGCTGTTGTGGGGGATCAGGGAGCTGCAGGTCCAGGCGTTCACCAAGCGGCCCGACGAGCTGGGCCTCGTCGAGCGACTGGCCAGGCGGAACATGGCACGAGCCGTACAGGACCCGGCGCTGCGGGCCAAGTTGACCCCCGACTACCGGATCGGGTGCAAGCGGATCCTGCTGTCGAACACCTACTATCCGGCGCTCACCCGGCCGAATGTCGACATGGTGGCCTCCGGGCTCGCCAAGATCGACGGCTCCACCCTTGTGGCCGCCGACGGCAGCACGGCCGAGGTCGACGCGATCGTCTTCGGTACGGGCTTCCACGTCACCGACATGCCGATCGCGGAGCGGGTCGTCGGCGCGGAGGGCAAGACCCTCGCGGAGGCGTGGCGGACCGGTATGAAGTCGCTGCGCGGCGCCAGCGCGGTCGGCTTCCCCAACTGGATGACGATCATCGGGCCGAACACCGGGCTCGGGACCTCCAGCATGATCCTGATGATCGAGTCCCAGTTGAACTACATGGCCGACTATGTACGGCAGTTGGACGTCCTCGGGGGGCGGGTGGCCCTCGACGCGCGGCCCGGCGCCGTGGACGGCTGGAACCACAAGGTGCAGGAGCGCATGAAGCGCACGGTCTGGAACACCGGCGGCTGCACGAGCTGGTACCTCGACGCGAACGGCCGCAACACCACCATCTGGCCGGGTACGACGACCGAGTTCCGTAACGCCACACGGCGGGTGGACCTGGGAGAGTACGAGGTGCTGCGCAATCCCCGGCCGGGCACCGGGAGTTCCGGCGATCAGCGCGCCGAGAAGGTGGAGGCCGGAGCGTGAGCCGACTGACTCAGGCGGAGCGCGGGGCGTACGCGCCGCCCGCGCCCGCGCGCGAGCTGACCGCCGTCTCCGCCGACGGCGCCCGGCTGCATGTCGAGGTGCACGGCCCCGTGAACGGCACGGACGGCCCGGACGGCCCGGCCGTGCCCACCGTTGTCCTCGCGCACGGCTGGACCTGTTCGACCGCCTTCTGGGCGGCGCAGATACGGGACCTCGCCGCCGATCACCGGGTGATCGCGTACGACCAGCGCGGTCATGGACGCAGTCCCGAGAGTGGGACCTGCAGCACGGACGCGCTCGCCGACGACCTGGAAGCCGTGCTCGCGGCCACCCTCGCGCCGGGCGAGAAGGCCGTGCTCGTCGGGCACTCCATGGGCGGGATGACCCTGATGGCGGCCTCGGCACGGCCGCGCTTCCGGGAGCACGCGGTGGCGGCCCTGCTGTGCAGCACGGGCAGTTCGCGGCTGGTGGCCGAGGCGCGGGTGCTGCCGATGCCCGCCGGACGGCTGCGCACCGAGGTCACCCGACGGATCCTCGGCTCGCGGGCGCCGCTCGGGCCCGTGACACCCGTCGCCCGGCGGATCCTCAAGTACGCCACCATGGGCGCCGGTTCGTCGCCGGGCATGGTCGAGGTGTGCGCGCGGATCGTGCACGCATGTCCGCGCAGGGTGCGGCACGCCTGGTCGCGGGTGCTCGATCTGCTCGATCTCGACCACGGCGTAAGGGAACTCGCGGTACCGACGGCCGTGGTGGTCGGTACCGCGGACCGGCTGACGCCCGTGGTGCACGCGCGCGCCCTGGTCGCGACGCTGCCGAACTGCGTCGGACTGACCGAGTTGACCGGACTCGGGCACATGACGCCGGTGGAGGCGCCCGCCGTGGTCACCTCCCGCATTCGCGAACTCGTTTCCACCTACGGAGAGATCAAGGAGGGCGCATGAGCAGGGTGAGCCTGGAGGGACAGGTCGCGGTCGTCACGGGGGCCGCGCGGGGCGTCGGCGAACTCCTCGCCCGCAAACTCTCCGCGCGCGGCGCCAAGGTCGCGCTGGTGGGCCTGGAGCCGGAGGCGCTCAAGCAGGTCTCCGATCGGCTGCACGGCGAGAGCGGCTTCTGGTACGCCGATGTCACCGACCACGAGGCGATGACGCGGGTCGCGGCCGAGGTGAAGGAGCGGTTCGGGAAGGTCGACATCGTCGTCGCCAACGCCGGTGTCGCGAACGGCGGGCCCTTCGTGGAGTCGGATCCCGTCGCCTGGCGGCGGGTCATAGAGGTCAACCTCATCGGATCGGCGGTCACCGGGCGGGCGTTCCTGCCTGTACTCATGGAGAGCCGGGGGTACTTGCTGCAGATCGCCTCGCTGGCCGCGATCACCCCCGCCCCGATGATGACCGCGTACTGCGCGTCCAAGTCGGGCGTGGAGGCGTACGCGCACAGCCTGCGCGCCGAGGTCGGTCACAAGGGCGTACGTGTCGGGGTCGGCTATCTGTCCTGGACCGACACCGACATGGTGCGCGGGGCCGATCAGGACGAGGTGATGCGCGAGTTGCGCCAGCGGCTGCCGTGGCCGTCCAACAAGACCTATCCGCTGGGGCCGGCCGTCGACCGCATCGTCGCCGGGATCGAGCGGCGCTCCAGCCATGTGTACGCGCAGTGGTGGCTGCGCGGGATGCAGGGCGTCCGGGGCTACCTTCCCGCGATCATCGGGGCGGTCGGGCAGCGGGAGATGCGGCGGTTCGAGCCCCGGCTCAAGGGCGTGGGAACGGGACTTGTCGGGGCCGGTGGGGCCGCCGACGAGCAGCGGCGCCAAGGGATCTCACCGTGAGTGACTGATCGAAATGCGCGCTATGTCCGTGCGTGTAAGTCTGGTCGAGCCCGATTCCCCTCACCCACAAACGGGAGTGAAACCTCATGGGCAAGAAGGACCAGATGCAGAACAAGGCCGAGCAGATGAAGCAGCAGGCGAAGAAGAAGATGGGCCAGATGGGTCAGGAGAAGGGCGCACCGAGTGAGCGCTCCTCGCAGCCCGGGGAGCGTTCCCCGCAGCAGGGACAGCGTTCCCCGCAGCAGGGCGAGCGGACTTCGCGGCCGGGTGAGCACTCCCCGCAGGGGCGTGACCGGTCGATCTCGGAGACCGAGCGTGTGCAGCGGGAGGCGAAGGACCGGCTTGACCAGGACTACGACGCGTAGCCGCTGCGCTTGGCTTTAGCGGGGATGGGGTGCCCTCCTTCTTGGAGGGCACCCCGTTCTTGTGTTTTGGGGAGGGGAAGGGGAGGGGCGGGGTGGTGCGGTGCGTTGTCGGGTGCGGGTGGGTGGGGGCTGGTCGCGCAGTTCCCCGCGCCCCTAAAAGCGGTGGGTGGGGGCTTGTTGCGCAGTTCCCCGCGCCCCTGAAGGCGGTGGGTGGAGGCTTGTTGTGCAGTTCCCCGTGCCTCTGGAGACGGCGGGTGGGGAAAAGCCAAGGGGGCGTGCGCCTCTTGTTGGCTTGCTGGGTTACTGGGTTACTGGGTTGGTCTCGGGGGGAGTTCTGGTCTTGATCTGTCCGGGACGTTTGTGTAGTCGGGTGGGGAGGCCGGGGGGTGGGTGGCCAGGAGGTCGAGGGCCAGTTGGATGGCGGTGTCCATCTCGGCGTGGCGGCCCTCCGCCCAGTCCAGCGGGGTGCGCAGGACCGCCAGGTCCGGAGGGACGCCCTGGTTCTCGATGGACCAGCCGTACGCGTCGAACCAGGCCGCGTTCATCGGCACGGTGATCACGGTGCCGTCGCCGAGGCGGTGGCGGCCGGTCATGCCGACGACTCCGCCCCAGGTGCGCTGACCGACCACGGGGCCGAGCTTCAGCAGTTTGAACGCGGCGGTGATCATGTCGCCGTCGGAGGCGGTCGCCTCGTCGGCGAGGGCGACGATCGGGCCTCGCGGGGCGTTCGAGGCGTACGAGACCGGCTGGGCGCTGCGCGTCAGGTCCCAGCCGAGGATGGTGCGGGTGAGCTTCTCGACGACGAGTTCGCTGATGTGGCCGCCCGCGTTGCCGCGCACATCGACGATCAGGGCCGGGCGGGACACCTCCAGGCGCAGATCGCGGTTGAACTGGGCCCAGCCCGAGCCGCCCATGTCGGGGATGTGGAGGTAGCCGCAGCGGCCGCCGCTCAACTCCCGTACGACCTCGCGGCGTTTGGCCACCCAGTCCTGGTAGCGCAGGGGGCGCTCGTCGATCAGCGGGACGACGGCGACCCGGCGTGAGGGGCCCCCGCCCGCCGCCGGGGCGAACGTCAGCTCCACCGTCGTACCGCCCGCGCCCGCGAGCAGGGGATAGGGGCCGGTCACCGGGTCCACCGGGCGGCCGTCGACGTGGGTGAGGACCGCGCCCTCGCGGATGCCGGTGCCGGCGAGCGGGGAGCGGGCCTTGGAGTCGGAGGAGTCGCCGGGGAGGATCCGTTTCAGCATCCAGCCGCCGTCGCGGCGGACGAGGTTGGCGCCGAGCAGGCCCTGCCAGCGCTGGTAGTGCGGCGGGCCCTCGTTGCGGCGGGCGGCGGCGACGTACGCGTGCGAAGTGCCGAGTTCGCCGAGGACCTCGCGCAGGAGGTCGGCGAAGTCGTCGGGGGACGCGACGCGTTCGACCAGCGGGCGGTACTGCGCGAGGACCCCGTCCCAGTCGATGCCGCACATACGGGGTTCCCAGAAGTAGGCGCGGGTGAGGCGGCCCGCCTCCTCGTAGGCCTGGCGCCATTCGGCGGGCGGGTTCACCTCGTGGATGATGCGGCGCAGGTCGATCCAGACCGTGGAGTCGGAGTCGCCGCTCTCGGTGGAGGGGACGGCACGCAGGTCGCCCTCGTCCACGACGACCAGTCGCGAGCCGTCGCCGCTCACCGCGAACGAGTCCAGGTGCTGGACGAGTTCGGACTTCTTCGCCTTGCTGATGTTGAAGAACTCCAATGTCGGCCGGCCGGTGGTGTCGTCGGGGTTCGCGAAGGTCTCGCCCAGCGCGCCCGAGATCGGCCAGCGCAGCCACACCAGGCCGCCGCCCGCGACCGGGTACAGCGCCGAGTACTTGGAGGCGGTGACCGGGAAGGGGGTCACCCGGCTCTCCAGGCCTTCGAGTTCGACGCTCACCGCGCCGTCGGCGCCCTCGTCCTCGACCGGGTCCAGGCCCCCGGCGACCGGCCGGCCGTCCGGGTTGAGGGCGAAGGGGGAGGGGGTGGCGGAGGACAGCGGGACGAGATAGGGACGGCAGCCGAGCGGGAAGGAGAGGTCGCCGGTGTGGACGTCGTACACCGGGTCGAAGCCGCGCCAGGAGAGGAAGGCCAGATAGCGGCCGTCGCGGGTGAAGACCGGGTTCTCGTCCTCGAAGCGGCCGTTGGTGACGTCGACGATCAGCCGGTCCTTTATCCGCGCGATCTTGATCTGGCGCAGGGAGCGGCCGATGCCCGGGTGCGACCACGCCAGCCAGGCGCCGTCCGGGGAGAAGGCGAGATCGCGTACCGGCCCGTTGATCGAGGTGATCAGCTCCGTGACCTGACCTTCCCCGGACTCCGTCCGGGAGGTGTCCCCGGATTCGTCGGTGGCGTCGGGTTCGTCGGTGGCGTCGGTGGCGTCGGTGGCGTCGGGTTCGTCGGTGTCCTCGGACTCCTCGGACTCCTCGGGCTCCTCGGGCTCCTCGGTGGCGTCGAGGAGCAGCAGCCGGCCGTCGTTCGCGGCGATCGCGAGGCGTTCGCCCTGTGGGTCGGACACCAGTTCCAGTACGCGGCCCAGCTCGCCGGAGGCGAGACGGCGCGGCCGGCGTTCACCGGAGGCCCGGGGGAGGAAGGCGATCTCGACGGCGTCCTCGCCGTCCGCGTCCGTCACATAGGCGACCTGGCCGCCGGAGCCGAGCATCTCGGGGAGCCGGACCCGTACGCCGGGGGTGTCCGCGATGGTGCGCGCGGGGCCGTCGCGATGGGTGAGCCAGTACAGGCTGCCGCGTACGACGACGGCGCTGGCCCGCCCGGTCTCGTCCACCGAGAGCGCGTCGACGTGCTGGGTCGCGGGCACCTGGTACGTACGCCGTCCCGCGCGCGGACCGCCCAGGCGGACGTCGAGGCGGCGCGGGACCGAGTCCGTGGACAGGTCGTCGACGATCCACAGGTCCCCGGCGCACTCGTACACGACCCGCGTGCCGTCGCCGGCGGCGTGCCGGGCGTAGAAGGCGTCGTGGTCGGTGTGGCGGCGCAGGTCGGAGCCGTCGTACGCGCACGAGTACAGATTGCCGACGCCCTCGTGGTCGGAGAGGAAGGCGATCCGGCCGCCGACGAACATGGGGGAGTCGAGGTGGCCGTCGAGGTCGGCGAGCAGCCGCCGTCCGTGCAGCCAGAGGCGGCCCGTGGCCCCGCCCCGGTAGCGCTTCCAGGAGGCGGGTTCGTGCGGTGGGGTGCCGGTGAGCAGGAGCGTCTTGCGTTCGCCGTCGATGTCGGCGACCTGGATGGCGGAGACCGGACCCCAGGGGAGTGCGCCGCCGGGGTCGCCGTCGGTGGGGACGCAGTAGGCCCAGGTGAAGTACGAGAAGGGCTGGCCGTGCGAGGCGACGGCGAGGATGTCGCTGTGCCCCTCCTTGTCGGGCGGCGACCAGCCGCAGACCTGGGTGTCCGCGCTGCCCCAGTAGGTGAGCCGTCGGCCGGAGCCGCCGTCCACCGGCGCGAGATGGATCTCCGGTACGAAGCTGTGCCAGCTCGTGTACGCGATGTGTCTGCCGTCGGGCGAGAAGCGGGGGTGGCACACCTTGGTCCGGTCGACGGTGAGCCGCCAGGCCCGTCCCGGCCCGTCGAGGGGGGCCACCCACAGGTCGTCCTCGGCCACGAAGCACAACCGGTCGCCGCTGAGGTGCGGGAAGCGCAGGTACCCGGATTCGGATGCGTTCTCGTACTCGTCGCTCACCTACCCATGTTTTTCCCCTGGGCGGGACGCGGCAACTTGTGGACAGGGTGATGGACAGGGTGATGGACAGGGTGCGTGCCGGGGCCGTGATGCAGTACACGTACGAAACGGTTTCGTTTCGTTGATCCTCGGGGTATCTTCATAGGTGTACGAAACCGTGTCGTCCGGAGTGGAGAGGTGAGTGGGATGACTGAAGCCGCAACGGTGCGTCGCAGTCGGATCACCCCCGAGCGTGAGGCCGAGCTGTACGCGGCCGTGCTCGAACTGCTCCGGGAGGTCGGCTACGACGCCCTGACCATGGACGCCGTGGCCGCCCGCACCCGGTCCAGCAAGGCCACCCTCTACCGCCAGTGGGGCGGCAAGGCCGAGCTCGTCGTGAGGGCGCTGCGGCACGAGAAGCCGGCCGCCGGCGACATCGACACTGGATCCCTGCAGGGCGACTTCCACGCGATGGTGAGGCGTGAGGACGACTGTGACATGGAGCAGAACTCCGCGCTGATGCGGGGTCTGGCCACAGCGCTGCACGGGAATCCGGATCTGCTGCGCGCCTTCCGGGAGTGGATCATCGATCCGGAGATCGAGACACTCCGCAAAGTTCTGCGGCGCGCTGTCGACCGGGGTGAGATCCGGGCGGACAACCCCGCCCAGGACTATGTGCTGCACATGATGTTCGGCGCCTTCGCGGTGCGCGGCATTCTCGACCAGCTGCCACCCACTCAGGCCTTCCTCACCTCGTACATCGACGCCGTGATCCTCCCCGCTCTCGGCGCCTGAGCCTGCCTGCCATCCCCGTAACGACGCCCTTCTGGACGACGCCTGTCTGCACCTGACGCGACCGCTCACGTCGTCGGGCTGATCTCCCCTGCCCTGTTGCCATCCCACGACCTGACCGGGAGTACGCCCTCGTGGCCACATTCCTTTACGAACTAGGCCGACTCGCCTTCAGGCGGCGGCATTTCGCTGTCCTGATCTGGGTGGCGCTGCTGACGCTGGCGGGTGTCGGCGCGGCCTCCGCGCCCGCCGCCGGCGCCTCTTCCTTCTCGATCCCCGGCACCGAAGCGCAGAAAGCTTTCGACCTGCTGGAACAGCGTTTCCCCGGGATGAGCGCCGACGGCGCGACCGCCCGTGTCGTCTTCAAGGCACCCGCCGGCGAGAAGATGGGGGACAAGGCCAACAAGGCGACCGTCGAGAAGACCGTCAAGGCGCTCGGCGACGGGTCCGAGGTCACCTCTGTCTCCGACCCCTTCAAGTCCGACGCGGTGAGCGACAACGGTTCGGTCGCCTACACCTCGGTGAAGTACAAGGTGTCCGGCATGGAGTTGAAGGACTCCTCGAAGACCGCCCTGGAGGAGGCCGCGCAACAGGCGCGGGACGCCGGGCTGAGCGTCGAGGTCGGCGGTGACGCGCTCCAGGCGACACCCGAGACCGGGTCCACCGAGGTCATCGGTATCGCGGTCGCCGCGGTCGTGCTCGTCATCACCTTCGGTTCGCTGATCGCGGCCGGGCTGCCGCTGCTGACCGCGCTGATCGGCGTCGGCATCGGTGTCTCGACGATCACGGCGCTCGCGAACGCCCTGGACCTGGGCACCACGACCTCGACCCTGGCGATGATGATCGGCCTCGCGGTCGGCATCGACTACGCCCTCTTCATCGTCTCCCGCTATCGGGCCGAGCTGGCCGAGGGCCGAGAACGCGAGGAGGCGGCCGGACGCGCCGTCGGCACGGCGGGCTCCGCGGTGGTCTTCGCGGGTCTGACGGTCGTGATCGCGCTGGTCGGCCTGTCGGTCGTCAACATCCCGATGCTGACGAAGATGGGAGTCGCGGCGGCGGGCACGGTCGCCATCGCCGTACTGATCGCGCTGACGCTGATTCCGGCCCTGCTGGGCTACGCGGGCCGCAAGGTCCAGCCGGCCGGCAAGAAGAGCAAGCTGCTCGGTGGCGGGCGTGCCGTGAAGAAGGAGGGCAAGCCCAACATGGGCACCCGCTGGGCGAGCTTCGTCGTCCGCCGTCCGCTCGCGGTGCTGGTGCTCGGTGTGCTCGGCCTGGGCGCCGCCGCGCTCCCGGCGGCCTCGCTCGAACTGGGTCTGCCCGACGACGGTTCGCAGCCGACGTCGACCACGCAGCGCCGTGCGTACGACCTGCTGTCCGACGGCTTCGGCCCCGGCTTCAACGGTCCCCTCATGCTCGTCGTGGACGGCAAGTCCAGCGACAACCCCAAGGCCGCGGCCACCAAGGTCACCGACACGGTCAAGGGCATGAAGGACGTCGTGTCGGTCAGCCCGGCGGCGTTCAACAAGGCCGGGGACACCGCGACGATCACGGTCGTCCCCGACTCCAAGCCGTCCTCCGTCAAGACCGAGGACCTGGTGCACGCCATCCGTGACGCGGGCGGCACCATCACGACGACGACCGACGCGAAGGTCCTGGTCACCGGCACGACGGCCATGAACATCGACTTCTCGCAGAAGCTCAACGACGCGCTGATCCCGTATCTCGCGCTGGTCGTCGGCCTCGCCTTCCTGCTCCTGATCGTGGTCTTCCGCTCGATCCTGGTCCCGCTGAAGGCGGCGCTCGGCTTCCTGCTGAGCGTGATGGCCGCCCTCGGCGCGGTCGTCGCGGTCTTCCAGTGGGGCTGGCTGGCGAGCCTCATAGGTGTCGAGGAGACCGGCCCGATCATGTCGATGATGCCGATCTTCATGGTGGGTGTCGTCTTCGGTCTCGCCATGGACTACGAGGTGTTCCTCGTGACCCGGATGCGCGAGGCGTACGTCCACGGGGAGAAGCCCCACCAGGCGATCGTGACCGGCTTCAGGCACGGCGCCAGGGTCGTCACGGCCGCGGCCGTCATCATGATCGCCGTCTTCTCCGGCTTCATCGGCTCCAGCGAGTCGATGATCAAGATGATCGGCTTCGGCCTCGCGATCGCCGTCTTCTTCGACGCGTTCGTGGTCCGCATGGCGATCGTCCCGGCGGTGCTCGCTCTGCTGGGCAAGAAGGCCTGGTGGCTGCCGAAGTGGCTGGACCGGGCGCTTCCCAACGTGGACGTCGAGGGCGAGGGGCTGCGTTCGGCGGAGGAGAAGAGGCGGAGTTCCGGCGACGGAGGCAGGGACGAGGACCGGAAGCTGGTACAGGTCTGATCCGACCCCGGGTCTCTTGATCTGCTGAGGGGCACCCCGCGTTGTGGCGGGGTGCCCCTTCGCCGTGTCTAGCGTGCGCCGACGTGCACGGTGGTGAGGGCATCGGCGTACAGGCCCAGGATGTCGGCGGCACCCTCCGCGCGCACCCATTCGTGGATCGCGGCGTCCGCGCAGCCGAGGGCGGCGGTGACGAGGGCGCGGGCGCGGGTGTCCAGTGTGCCGGTGGCACCGCCGTCGCCGTCGCTGAGGCGGGTGCGTACGTCGGGGATGAGGAGTTCCTGCCAGAGGAGCTGCTTCTCGATGTGACGTGCGCGCAGGGACGGGGTGTGGCTGAGCATGGCGCTGACGCGCAGGCTGCGGGCGGGGTCGTCGACGAAGCTGTCCAGGAGGACGGCGGCCGCGTGACCGAGGGCCTCCCACGCGGACTCGCCGGCCGGGCGGGCCCGCAGGGCGTCACGGACGCGCTCGCCGGCGCTCGCGAAGCTGGCGAGGACGACGTCCTCCTTGGTCGGGAAGTGCCGGAAGAAGCTGCTGCGGGAGACGCCCGCCTTCTCGGCGATCTGGTCGGCGGTGGTCTCGTCGAATCCGTGGGTGAGGAACAACTCCATGGCCGCGAGGGTGATTTCGGCGCGGACGGCTGCGCGCTGGCGCTCGCGGAGGGAGGGCTTGGGAGGTGCCTCGGGAGTTGGGGGGTTCGCCTGGTTCGCCTGCATGGGGTCAGGTTAACGGATCGCGATTCAATCTGGGACTCAGTGTCAGATTGGCAATGAGTCCCGTGTAGGGTCGCGGTGTCAGGCATGCACTGCGCATTCCTCTGCTCGAAGGAAGGCTCCCCATGCAGTACAGGACCCTCGGCCGCACCGGCGTCCAGGTCAGCTCGCTCGCTCTCGGGACGATGAACTTCGGCTCGTTCGGGAACACCGCCGAGGCGGAGACCACCGCCATGGTGCGGCGCGCCCTGGACGCGGGCGTCAATCTCATCGACACGGCCGACGCCTACTCCGGTGGTGTCTCGGAGGAGTTGGTCGGCAAGGCGCTCAAGGGGGTCGACCGTGACGCGGTGGTCCTGGCCACCAAGTTCCGTCTGCCGGTGGGGGACATCACCAGGGTGGGCGAGTCGAAGGGGCCGGAGGTCATGAACCGGCAGGGCGGTTCGCGCCGTTGGATCGTGAAAGCCGTCGAGGACAGCCTGCGCCGGCTGGGCACCGACCACATCGACCTCTACCAGATGCACCGTCCCGACCCGGCCACGGACATCGAGGAGTCGCTGTCGGCGCTGACCGATCTGCGGCGCGCGGGCAAGATCCTCTACATCGGCTCCTCCACCTTCTCCGCCGCGGAGGTGGTCGAGGCGCAGTGGATGTCCGAGCGGCGCGGGCTCGCGCGGTTCGTCGCCGAGCAGCCGCCGTACTCGATCCTCGTGCGCGGCATCGAGGCCGATGTGCTGCCGGTGGCGCGGAAGTACGGCATGGGGGTGCTGACGTGGAGTCCGCTGGCGAGCGGGTTCCTGTCGGGCAAGTACCGGCCCGGGGGTGTGGCCGAGCAGTCGCACCGGGACCGGCTCGCGGCCGGGCGCCCCATGCCGCCGGCCACCGCCGACGACATCCGCAAGCGTGAGGCCGCGGAGCGGCTCTACGTCCTGGCCGAGGAACACGGCATGTCGCTCATCGAGATGTCCCTCGCCTTCGTGACCAGTCACCCGGCCGTCACCAGCGCGCTGATCGGCCCGCGCACCATGGAGCAACTGGACGCCCAGCTGGCCTGCGCCGACCGGGTGCTGTCCACCGAGGTCCTCGACCGCATCGACGAGATCGCCGCCCCCGGCCGCACGATCAGGCCGGCCGACGCCCACGCGGTCAACCCGGCCCTTGAGGCGCCCAACCGCCGCCGCTGAGCCGACGTCCCGGCCGCCACCGGAGCGGGGCGGCGGCCGCCCCCTGGAGGGGCACGCCGGAGTGCATCACGGCCTGATCCAGATGCTGAAGTTCGCCGATGGCGCGGCGGTCGGACGTTGCCCAGATGCGTTCAACGGTCGTCCGGTCTCAACCCCCAGGGATCTTCGTATCCTTGAACTGCGATATGGCATGATCCGGGCGCAGGCTCTCACGCCGAGAGAGTCGCCGGCCTTCATCGAGCGAGCGCGGGGGGCACTATGAGCGCCACGGAACTCCACTGGTTCAAGAGCAGCTACAGCGACAGCAGTGACATCAACCACCTCACGGTCGCCTCCACCGCCTGGAAGCGATTCGTCACGCACGTGTCCGACCACTGACCGTGTTGCACGAGTCGGTCTTCCGCAGCATGGATCTGCCGGTCGGCGACCGGTTCGAGGCATGGACGCAGCGCATGGGCCGTACACACGCGCCCATGCAACTGGCCAGCGACCACACGGCGGACTACCGCGCGCACCAGCGCCTGATCGAGCTGGGCGACGTCACGGTGTGGCCGGCGACCTTCGATCACCTGGTCTTCCGTCGGACACCGAAGCTGATCCGCCAGTCCGATCCCGAGGTGTTCCACCTCTCCCTCCTGCTGCGGGGAGAGGGAGCGGCCGCCTGGGGCAGACAGCAGGCCGCCTACCGGGTCAACGACATCCACACCAACTGTTCCTCGCGGTCGTACGAGATCCACACCGGCGCCGACCCGGTCGGCCTCGTGGGAGTCGAGATCCCGCGGGCACTGGTGGCGCTGCCCGCGAACCGGGCCGACCAGGTGATCGGCAGCCGGATCTCGGGCCGCGAGGGAGTCGGCGCGCTCCTGGCGCAGGTGCTCATGCAGTTGGCCTCGGACACCGGCTCCTACCAGCCGTCGGACGCGCCCCGGCTGGGAACGGTCGTCGCCGACCTGGTCACGGCCGTCTTCGCGCACGCGCTGGACGCCGACCGCCTGCTGTCGCCGGAGACCCACGGCCGGACGCTGACCCTGCGCATCAAGGCGTACATCCGCCGGCATCTGGGCGACCAGGAGCTGACCCCCGCCAGGATCGCCGCCGCGCACCACATCTCGCGCAGCCATCTGTACCGTCTCTTCCAGGCCGAGGGACTCACCGTGGCCTCCCACATCCGCGATCAGCGGCTGGAGAGCGCCCGCCGCGACCTCCTCGACCCGGCACTGCGCGCGCTGCCGGTCCACACCGTCGCAGCCCGCTGGGGCTTCCCCCGCGCCGCCGAGTTCACGCGGGCCTTTCGCGGCGCGTTCGGCGTCCCGCCGAGCGAACTGCGCAGGCAGGCGGTGGCCAAGGAGCGCGAGGCGGGCCCGGAAAGTCGTGGACTCTCCGCCAACTAGGTGGGGACTGTGTGCCAACGACAGACGGGCGGTCGGCCACGCATCCTGGTGGTCGCCGCGCGTAGAGGTACGGGCGGACCGGAAAGGGCCGGGCCAGGGCCGCGGGGGTGTTCTGGCACGGCCCCGGCCCCGGACTGGTCGGGATGCTGTTGGCAAATCCGCCGCGGGGAACACTCTCCCCGGAAACCGTGAGCACTAGATCGATCTAGTGCTCACGGCTTCCGGCACACATGCCGCGGAGCCGACGTGGCCGACCGGGTTGGCCAACAGCATCCGGTCGGGTACGGGGCTCCGGGCCGGTCGGCTACGACGACAGTGCCGTCCGTACCGCCCGTACCAGCGCCTGTGGCCGAGGGTCGGCCGTCACGCTCTTGCGGAAGCCGTTCGTCACATAGCCGAGGGCGATCCCCGACTCGGGGTCGGCGAAGCCGAGGGCGCCGCCTCGCCCGGGGTGGCCGAAGGACCCGTCGCCCAGCAGGGGCGAGGCACTGCCGTGCAGCATGTACCCGAGCCCGAAGCGGGTGTTGACGACCAGGACCCGGTCGGTGCCCGCGGACTGCTCGGAGCGAGCCGACTCGACCGTCCCCTCGGAGAGCAGTCGCACCCCGTCCACCTCCCCGATCAGCGAGGCGTAGAAGCGCGCCAGCCCCTCCGCCGTGGCGACACCGTTGGAGGCGGGGAGGACCGCGGCCAGGTACGCCGGGTCGTTCTCGTCCGGCTGCGGGGTGATCGCGGCGAAGGCGCGGCGGGTGAGGGAGGAGGGGTTCGCATAGGCCTCGGAGACCGTCCGCTTCGGGCGGGTGCGCAGCGCGCCGGCCGTCGCCGGTGACTCGACCTGGGCGACCCGGCCGACCCGCCCCGCCTCGGCGTCCGGCAGTCCGACCCACAGGTCCAGGCCCAGCGGGGCGGCGATCTCCTCCGCGATCCACGCACCGATCGACCGGCCCGTGACCCGCCGCACCAGCTCGCCCGTCAGCCAGCTGTACGTCTGCGCGTGATACCCGTGGTCGGTTCCCGGCTCCCACGCGGGCCGCTGGGCGGCGACGGCGGCAGCGGCCGTGTCGGGGTCCGCCGCCTCGGCCAGGGTGAGCGGGCGGTCGAGCACGGGCACCCCGGCCCGGTGTGCGAGCACATGCCGGACGAGGGCCCGTTCCTTGCCGCGCGCCTTGAACTCCGGCCAGTAGTGGCCCACCGGAGCGTCCAGGTCCAGTTGCCCGCGCTCGGCCAGCATCAGCAGTGCGGCGGCGGCCACGCCCTTCGTCGCCGAGCGCACGATCTGCGCGGTGTCCCGCTCCCAGGGGGCGGTCCCGTCCACGTCCCGCGTGCCGCCCCACAGGTCGACGACCTTGCGCCCGCCCCGGTACACGGCGACGGCCGCGCCCCGGTCCCCGAGTGTGTCGAAGTTCCGTACGAACGCTTCCCTGACCGGCTCGAAGCCCTCGGCCACTGTGCCGTTCACGTCCACGTCCGTACTCCCTGTCGCCCGACCACCGTCAACAGTGGATGCAACACGCACGCAGAAGGTTCGATTCCTAGCCCAGCAGGATCGTGACCTCGATGTTGTTCCGGGTCGCGTTCGAGTACGGGCAGACCTCGTGCGCCGCGTCCACCAACTTGGCCGCGACCTCCTGGTCGACGACCGGGAGCGAGATGCTCAGGGCGACCGCGAGGCCGTAACCGCGCTGCTTGTTGGGGCCGATACCGACCTTCGCGGCGACGGTGGAGCCGGTCAGGTCGAGGCCCGCGCGGCGGCCCACCAGGACCAGCGCGTTGTGGAAGCAGGCGCTGTACCCGGCCGCGAAGAGCTGCTCCGGGTTGGTGCCGTTGCCGTCCCCGCCGAGCGCGGGCGGCATCGCGACCTTCAGCTCGATCTGGCCGTCCTGGCTGGTGACAAAACCGTCGCGACCGCCGTGCGCGGTGGCCTCGGCGACGTACATGATCTTCGTCGGACGAGTGTCGACGGCGGTGTCGTCGACAGCGGTGCCATCGAGCATGGCGGGACCTCCCCCAGGACGGAAAACACAGAAGTGTGCAAGTACATCGTGCACAAGGTACCGGCTGGTACGAAAGCGCCCGTTACCAGGGGGTAGAAACCGCCGGTAACCCCGGTCAGCGCCCGCGCCCGGCGGCGTCCTCCGCCCGTTCGGCCAGCTCCCACAGTTCCGCCCGCATCCGCGCCGCCTGGTCCCCGCCCAGCCCGGTCGCCGCCAGCAGCGCCTGCGGGACGTCCGTCGCGCGCTCCCGCAGCGCCTCGCCGTGCCCGGTGACCGTCACGAGCACCGACCGCTCGTCCCGCGCCGAGCGCTCACGGCGCACCAGACCGGCCGCCTCCAGCCGCTTGAGCAGCGGTGACACCGTGCCGTAGTCGAGCCGCAGCGCGTCCGCCAGTTCCTTGACCGTGGTCTCGCCGTGCTCCCAGAGGAACAGCAGGACGAGGTACTGGGGGTAGGTGAGACCGAGCTCCTCCAGCAGCGGGCGGTACGCGGCGGTCACCGCGCGCTGGGCCGCGTACAGCGCGAAGCACAGTTGGTCGTCGAGGAGCAGCGACCCGGCCGACGACCCGATGTCCTCTTGTTTCGTCACGCGCCCATTGTCACGGAGTACGCAGGGCTGTCGAGCGCGGATCGAAACCGAAGGGCAGCTCCAGACGGTGGGTGCGCATCAGCTCGTCGTCGGAGAGCAGTTCGCCGGTCCTCCCGTCCGCCGCGATCACGCCGTCGCTCAGGACCAGCGCCCTGGGGCACAGTTCGAGCGCGTACGGCAGGTCGTGCGTGACCATGAGGACGGTCACGTCCAACGACCGCAGGATGTCGGCGAGTTCGCGCCGCGAGGCCGGGTCGAGGTTGGAGGACGGCTCGTCGAGGACGAGGATCTCCGGCTCCATGGCGAGGACGGTCGCGACGGCCACCCGCCGCCGCTGTCCGAACGACAGATGGTGCGGGGGACGGTCGGCGAAGTCGGCCATGCCGACCTGTTCCAGGGCCGTACGGACGCGTTCCTCCAGCTCGGCGCCCTTCAGGCCCGCCGCGGCCGGTCCGAAGGCGACATCCTCCCGCACGGACGGCATGAACAGCTGGTCGTCCGGGTCCTGGAAGACGATGCCGACCTTGCGCCGGATCTCGGCCATGTGCCGCTTGCCGACCGGGAGTCCGGCCACCGTCACGGTTCCGGCGCCGCCGGTCAGGATGCCGTTGAGATGGAGGACGAGGGTGGTCTTGCCGGCGCCGTTCGGGCCGAGCAGCGCGACCCGCTCGCCGCGCGCGACGAGGAAGTCGACGCCGAAGAGGGCCTGATGGCCGTCCGGGTAGGCGAAGGCGAGGCCGGAGACCTCCAGAGAAGCGGTAGTCACAGGGTCCATCCCAGCAGACATACGACAAGGGCGGCCAGCGGCAGGGTGAGGGCGTACGACCACTGCGCCCGGGACGCGGTCACCTCGTCGATGACCGGCATGGAACCGGCGTACCCCCGGCTCACCATGGCGAGATGCACGCGCTCCCCGCGCTCGTAGGAGCGGATGAAGAGCGCTCCCGCCGACTTGGCGAGAACACCCCAGTGCCGTACGCCCCTGGCCTCGAACCCGCGCGACTCCCGCGCGATCCGCATCCGCCGCATCTCGTCCGTGATGACATCGCCGTACCGGATCATGAAGGACGCGATCTGCACGAGGAGCGGGGGCAGCTTCAACCGCTGCAGTCCCAGCAGCAGTTCGCGCAGTTCGGTCGTCGAGGCGAGGAGTACGGAGGCGGCGACGCCCAGGGTGCCCTTGGCGAGGACGTTCCAGGCGCCCCACAGGCCGTTCACGCTGAGCGACAGGCCGAGTGCGTCGACCCGCTCGCCCTCCGCCACGAACGGCATGAGCACGGCGAAGGCGACGAACGGGATCTCGATCAGCAGTCGCTTGAGCAGGAAGGCGGCCGGCACCCGGGCCTGGTACGCCACCGTCGCGAGGAGCGCGGCGTACAGCGCGAAGGCCCACATCGCCTCGCGCGGGGTGGAGACCACCACGACGACGAAGGCGAAGGTCGCGGCGAGTTTGGTGTGCGGGGGCAGGGCGTGCACGGGCGAGTGACCGTGCCGGTAGAGCCGGTGCGCGTGGCCGGCGCCCACCTCAGGCCACCTGCGAGGGGGAGAGGTCGGCGGTACGGCGCCTGCGCACCGCCCAGAAGATCCCGCTGCCCGCGACGACCGTGACGCCGACACCGATCACGCCCGCGAGGCCGCCGGAGATCCGGGCGTCGGAGATGTCCTTGACGCCGTACCCGGCGAGCGGGGAGTCCTCGGTGTGGTGCTTCTTGGTGTTCTTGTCGATGCCCTGGTCCTTGGCGACCTTCTCCAGGCCGTCGGGGCTGGCGGAGGCGTAGAAGCTGACGAAGCCCGCCAGGACGAGGGAGGTGACGAGGCCGACCGCCCACACCCGGCGGCGGGAGGTCTGGGCGGCCACGGGAACGGCGGGGGCGGGTGTGTCGACCAGCTCGCCGCCCACCCGCAGCTTCAGCCGCTGCTGCAGACCGCGCGCCCCGTACACCAGATCCGGTCGTACGGCGATGACCGCGCCGACCGTGAGAGCGGTGATCGTCGCCTCGCCGATGCCGATCAGGACGTGCACGCCGATCATCGCGGTGGCGACCTTGCCGATCGGGACGTCGGTGGTGCCGCCGAGGGCGTAGAGAAGGGTGAAGGCGACGGCGGCGGCAGGGACGGAAAGGAGCGCGGAGACGAAGGCGGCGATGGTGATGGACCGCTTCTTGCGCGGCAGGACCTTCACCAGGCCGCGGAAGACGGCGTAGGACACGACCGTCGTGACGATCGCCATGTCGGTGATGTTCACGCCGAGCGCGGTGAGGCCGCCGTCGGCGAAGAGGATGCCCTGCATCAGCAGGACCACGGAGACACAGAGGACCCCGGTGAAGGGGCCCACGAGTATCGCCGCGAGCGCCCCGCCGAGCAGATGTCCGCTGGTTCCGGCCGCGACCGGGAAGTTCAGCATCTGTACGGCGAAGATGAACGCGGCGACCAGGCCGGCGAGCGGCGCGGTCTTCTCGTCGAGTTCACGGCGGGCGCCGCGCAGGCTCACCGCGATGGCACCGGCTGCGACCGCCCCGGTGACCGCGGAGACCGGGGCGTTGATGAATCCGTCAGGCACATGCACCGTTCGATGATAGTGCCTTGTTGCGAACGGTTTGCAAGAGCGAGATGGCCATGAATAGTCGCGGACGACCGGGGAACCCGAGGAGCGGGAGGGATCCGCGGGCGATTTCTGCGGAATGTGCGACATTGGAGGGGTGACAGATTCATAGATTCCGCACAGGTGACACAGCGTAAGGAGTCGGTCCATGTCCGCCGTCGAGCAGTACGCACGCGCCCACATCGTCACCGACACCGCAGACTCCGCCGAGGATGAACACCAGGTCGTCCCGGTTTTCCTCCGTTATGACCCCGAGGACGACCCCCGCAAAGTGCGCGTCACGCTGCCCGGCCCCCATGAGTGGGCCTTCGCCCGAGATCTGCTGGAGCGGGGACTCCGGGCGCCGGTCAGCAGTGGTGGCGTGAGCGTGTGGCCGTGCGGCCGGGTGCAGGCGGTGGTGGAGTTCCACTCACCCCAGGGGGTGGCGGTCGTGCAGTTCGACTCGAAGACACTGATCCGCTTCCTGCGCCGTACGTACATGGCGGCCGCGCCGGTGCCGCACTGATCCATCGGTTCTTATGTGGTTCACATGGAACGGTTGTCACGACTGACTCGTGGGGTTGCCTCCGCGGGCGGGACCGTCACCGAGCAACGGCAGGGGCCCCTGGAGATCGTCCAGAGGGCCCCTGCCGTTGTTCTTCACTGCTGTTTCCTACCGCACTACTTCGCGGGCTTGTAGAACGCGTACGTGGCGGAGTAGGGGACGCTGACCTGGTCGGTGCCGGTGCAGGCGGTGGTGGGGGCGACGCCGCCGTGGGTGTTGAGGCGCTGGATGTAGGAGACGCCGCCGAAGACCCCGGTACCGCGGGTGGCGGTGGCCTGCAGGAGGAGCTCGGGGATGGTGCCGGTCTTGGGGGAGGTGGCTATGGCGGCGCCGTTGACGGCACTGCCGTCCACCGTGGACACCCAGACGGGGCCGCGGGAGTGCAGGGCGACGGGGCGGTGGGAGCGGTCGTTCTTGGCCCAGAGGGTGGCGGCGGGCTCCAGCAGCTTCCAGGCGCCGTCGGTGCAGGTGTAGGTCTGGACGCCCGCGGCGGAGAAGACGCCGGTGAGCCGGTTGCCGTCGGGGACCTTCAGCGCGGCGGGGGCGTCGACGCCGGTGCGGGCGGGCTGCGGGGTGGCGGCCTGGCCGGCCGTCGCGCTCAGGAGCGTACCGGCGGTCACGGCGGCGAGAGCCGTGGTGGTGAGGATGAGACGCTTGGCGAGCTTCATCGGGTTTGTCTCCAAAACGTTTTCTGAACGAGGTCGCGGGTGTGGACGCGGACGCTGTGCATGTCCCGGTACCGGAACGGCATGGTCCGCCGAGCTTGCGGAGCCCGGTAAACGATCATGAGAATTCGACCCTGCGTCGTGATGGACCGGGCGACAGCCACGGCGTCCCTGTGGAGATCACCGAGGGTCGTTCCCGCCACGCCGGGATCGTTGACGCGATGACAGATCCGGCCGCCGGGTCGAGCGCGTAGCGCGATGGCGCCGGGGCCCTCGGGCGGCCGGGATTTCCCGGTGGGGATCATCACGCCTCATGAGTAGCGAGTATCGCCGTATGGGTTCGGCTCGACGAGGGCCTATGGGGCATGAGGACGGGCACGCCGCCGCGTACTCGGGGCGTTCGAGGGGCCGTCGATCCGGGGCGGGAGACGCTGTTCAGGGGGGACGCGACTACCTGCCCGCGATGAGCAGGCGGTATCCGTAGTCCATGCTCTGCTGATCCAGCAGGTCGGCGTGGCGGCGATGCCAGGTGGCGGAGTCGAGGTCGGCGCGGAGCCGGGCGATCGCCGGCTCGACGACGGCGGGCGGAAGCTGGGCGAAGGTCGAGCTGGCCCGCCGGACGACCGGGTCGAGGTAGAACTCCGGTCGGCGCCAGTAGGCGCACTGGAAACCGTCGGTGAAGTCGTGCGGGATCGAGAAGGGCACCACGGTGTGCGCGTCGAGCGCGTCGGCGACCTCCGTCAGAGGGGTGAAGCGGGAGTGGTCCAGCTCGCGGATCTCCGGCAGGTACTCCTCAAGCAGCCACAACTCCGGCCGGTGCGCCGGGTCCCAGGTGAAGACGGCCTGCCTGCGGGCGACACGGCGCAGTTCGGCGAGTCCGCGGCGCAGTTCGGGCCAGTGATGGACGGTCAGGACGGCCATGGCCGCGTCGAAGGAGCCGTCCGCGAACGGCAGGGCCTCGGCTGTGGCCTTCACCTTCATCGTTCCAGGGTGTTGGTCGAGCATGACCAGGGAGGGATCGACCGCGGTCACCTCGGCTCCCTCCGGCTCGTAGGAGCCGGTGCCGGCACCGACATTGACAACCGTACGAGCACCTTCGAGTGCCTGGGCGATCAAGGCGTGCAGTCGGGGATCGGGACGTCGTATGTCCCGGTAGCCCATGCCGATGCGGTCGTAGGTCGCCGACGGACGGTCGGCAGCGGCGATGTCCATGAGGCCAAGCTCAGCAGGTCGTCAGGGCGAAGACCATAGATTTGGCATGGGCCGAATGTTGATGTTCCGGCTGAGCTTGCGCGACCTTGCCTCGGTCCGGTTCGCCGTGTCCCCCAAGCACTCGTCGCTCGGCAATTGACCGACGACGGCGCCGCGGCACTGTTCCGCGGTATCGATCCCGGCCTGGGCGTCCCGCATCGCGCCGGGCCGGTCACGCGGACCAGCTCCCCTGACTAGCTCCCCGCCTTGAGCAGCGCCGCCACGATCGGCCCCGCCGTGTCGCCGCCGTGGCCGCCCTGCTGGACGACGCCGGCCGCCGCGAGGTCGCCGCGGTAGGCGGTGAACCAGCCGTTGGGCTGCTTCTGGCCGTCCACCTCGGCGGAGCCGGTCTTCGCGCCGTAGTCGGGGCCGAGTCCGGACATCGCCTCCGCCGCGGTGCCGGACGCCGCCGTGTACTGCATGAGTTCGCGGAGCTGGGAGAGCGTCGTGGCGGGGAGGGCGCGGGAGGCGGTGGCCAGCTTGCGGTTGTCGACCGTCGGAGACACCAGGTACGGCTGGTGGAAGACGCCCGACTTGATCGTGGAGGCGACCGACGCCATGTTCAGGGGGTTCATACGGACCCCGCCCTGGCCGATCAGCGAGGCCGCCATCTGGGCCGCGGACTGGACGGGGACCGAGCCGTCGAAGGTCGGGACGCCGATGGCCCAGTTGTTCATGGACAGCCCGAAGTACTGCTGGGCCTGGTTCGTCAGGTCGGCGTTCTTCAGCTTCTTCGCCTGGCTGATGAAGGCCGTGTTGCAGGAGCGCGCGAAGCTCGCCTTGAACGTGCCGCCCTTGATCTCGAAGTCGTCGTCGTTGTGGAACTTCCAGCCGCCGTACGTGACCGTCTTGGGGCACGGGTGCTGCTTGTCCGCCGAGGCGAGTCCCTTGTCGATGAGCAGCGACGAGGTGATGACCTTCATCGTGGAGCCGGGGGCCAGGGAGCCCTGGAGCGCGGTGTTGAAGCCGTGACCGGTGTTGGCGACCGCGAGGACCTCGCCCGTGGAGGGGCGCATCACGACCACCGACGCCCGTTCCTGCTTGGCGACCTGCTGCTCGGCGTCCGCCTGGAGCGTCGGGCTGAGCGTTGTCTTCACGGTCCCCGGGGTGCCCTCGCTGAGGGTCACCAGGGTCTTGTCGGGGGTCTTCTGGGCGCCCTTGGCCGCGGCCTTGCGGACCACCCGCAGCTCGATGCCCGCCTTGCCGCCGGCGATCTTGCCGTACTTCTCGCGCAGCCCGTCCAACACCGTGCCCAGCGACGGGTACTTCGCCGTGGTGATCTCACCACCGTCGCGGTCGAGCGCGGTGACCGGGGGAGTGCCCGCCTCGCCGGTGACCAGCCGGTCGCCGTCCTGGAGGTCCGGGTGCACGACGGACGGCTTCCAGCCGACCAGCGCCACACCGTCCTCGGCGCGGCGTACGACGGTCAGCTTCGACTCGTACGTCAGGGGCTTGCTCTTGCCCTTGTAGGTGACGGTGGCCTTGACGGAGAACGGGACGGAGGCCCCCGTCGCCCTGCCCGGCGTGAGCGTGACGCCGGTGATGTGGGCGTCCTTGCCGTAGCCGGTGAGCACGGTCGTCGCCGCCGCCGAGTCGTCCGTGGCGGCGGCGGCCTTCGCGAGGTCACCGCTCTGCCAGGCGGTCAGGAACCGCGTGGACAGTGCCGTGACCTCGGCCGTGGACGGGGGACCGGTCTTCACGGCCTTGTGGTGGGCCGTCGTCGACGTCCGGTCCTCGGCCGCCGCACCGCCGCCGTACAGGCTGTAGGCGCCGAACGCCCCGCCGCCGACGACCACGGCGATCAGCCCGCCGACCACGGCGGGCTTCGTCTTCCGTCGCTCGGCGACGCGCCTTCTGTTCCCCACAGGTTTCGATCCTCCGACTGTTCCCCTGGTCCCCCGGCACCCTCATGCTCCTCAACGAGAGCCCCCACCCTAGGGTCCCGCCCTGCCAAGGGTGACTTCAGCCGCCCGTTCGTAGCACAGCTGCGACGATAGGACCGGCCGCATCCACTCCGTGACCGCCTCCCTGGGTCATCGCGGCGGCCGCGATGTCGTTCCGATAGCCGGTGAACCAGCTGTTCGACCTGGACTGGGCGTCGACCTCCGCGGAGCCGGTCTTGGCGCCGATGCTGCCGCCGAGCCCGGCCATCACCTGGGCGGCGGTGCCGCTGGTCGCGGTCAGGTTCATCATCGAACGCAGCTGCGCGGCCGTACCGCTGGGCAGGCCCTTCGCCGTCGCCAGTGCGCGGCCGTCGAGCTTGGGCGACACGATGACCGGCTGCCGGAAGGCGCCCGTCACCACCGTCGCCGTGACCGAGGCCATGTTCAGCGGACTCATCTGGATCTGCCCCTGGCCGATCGCGTTCGCCGCGCGGTCCGGGCCGCCGGAGGCCGGGATGTTGCCGTCGAAGGACGGGATGCCGGTCTTCCAGTTGTTGCGGCCGAGGCCGAACCGCGTCTGCGCCTCCGTCGTCAGCGACTCGTCCGTGAGCGGCTTCTCGTCGATCAGCTTCACGAAGGCCGTGTTGCAGGAGCGCGCGAAGCTGTTGGAGAGGCTCGCCTTCTCGTTCGGCGCGAGGCCGGTGAGGTTGTGGAAGGTCTGGCTCTGCCAGGTCGCGGTCTCCGGACAGGGCGCCGGGCCGTTCATGGTGGTCACGCCGTTGTCGATGAGCATCGCCGCGGTGATGATCTTCATCGTGGAGCCGGGGGCCAGGGTGCCCTGGAACGCCGCGTTGAAGCCGTCCTCCCGGTGGTTGGCGACCGCCAGCACCTCACCGGTGCTCGGCTTCACCGCCACCACGGACGACTCGGCGTACCGCGCGACCGCTCTCTCCGCCGCCGCCTGCGCGCTCGCGCTGAGGGTGGTGCGCAGCTCGCCGGGCTTGCCCTTGGCGAGGGTGACGAGGGTGGTGTCCCCCTCGCCCTCGGTCGCGTGATGGATCGCCAGCTCGATCCCGGCCGTACCGCCCGCCGTGTCGCCGTACTTCTGGCGCAGCGCGTCCAGGATCGGCCCCAGCGAGGGGTACTTCTCCTTCGTCAGGACAACGTTGTTCCGGTCCACGGCCTCGATCGGCGGGCTCGCCGACTCGCCGGTGACCAGCGTGTCGCCCTGCTTCAGCTCGGGGTGCAGGACGGACGGCTTCCAGTCGACCAGCGCCTTCCCGGTGGTATTCCCGCGGACGACGGTGAGCCGGGAGTCGTACGCGAAGGGCTTGGACTTCCCCTCGAACGACACCGTCGCCTTGACGGAGAACGGCACGGAGGCCCCCGTCGGCGCGCCCGGTGTGATCTTCACGCCGGTGAGGTGCGCGTCGGCGCTGTACCCGGCCAGCAGGCCTTCCGCCGTCGTCGCGTAGTTCGTGTACGCCGCGGCCTTGGCGGCGTCGCCACGCTCCCAGGCCGCGAAGAACTTCGTCGAGGTCTCCTTGACCTCCGCACTGCTCGGCGGCCCGGTCTTGACGGCCGCGGGCCCGCCCGTCCCCGAGCCCCCGTCGTCGCTGAGCGCCGACATCACATTGAACGCGCCGTACCCGGCGCCTCCCACCATCACGGCGAACACACTGCCGATGACAGCGGCCTTTGCCCCCTTGCGCATCGTGCGAAACCCTCCCCGTGGACCCCTCCCCCGAACTTCTGAACGCGTTCAGAAAAGTCGATCTGTAGGGCACTGTATGCGGGAGGAGTGGCGAGTGGGGCGAAGGTTCTCCGAATCGTTAAACCCGGGCGCCCGGCCGCATCCGTGAACGCTGATCATCGACCAGGATGGAGGACATGGCCGACGACCTGATCAGTGACCGTCCGAACGAGAGAATCCGACGTGACTTTCCGGATGCCGACGTCGCACGAGGAGTTGCCGGTGCCCTGCGCGTGCCGGCGGTCGAACCCGAAGACTCGCGGCAGAGCACTGCGTCCCGCATGGTGAGAGGGAGCCCCGGTGAGAATCGTCTCCGCCCGGCCGGCCGATGTGTCCGAACTGCTGGCCTTTCGCCAGGAGGCCGCCGTCTGGCTTCAGCGCCTCGGGACCGATCAGTGGCAGCGCCCCTATCCCGTCGGCAAGCTGTCGGCCGCCATCGAGGCGGGCGCGGTGTTCATGGTCGCGGACGGCGAGGAGACGGTCGCGACCATCACCCTCACCCCGCGCCCCGAAGCCGCGGCCGGGCTCTGGACGGTCGCGGAGCTGACGGAGCCCGCCCTCTTCATCGGCAAACTCACGGTGGCGCGCACGCACGCGGGGCGGAACCTCGGCGGGCGACTGCTCGACTGGGCCGGTGACCGTGCCCACCGGGCGGGAGCCGAGTGGCTCCGTCTGGACGCGTGGACGAGGAACGAGGATCTGCAGAGGTACTACCTCGGCCAGGGATTCCGGCATGTCCGCACGGTCACGCAGGGGGCCGCGCTCAACGGGGGCCCCAGGGTCTCGGGTTGGCTGGCCCAGCGCCCGGCCGGCCCGGCGGAACACGGCTTCGAGGACGCGACCGGCGCCATGGGTTCTGCGACATGAGGCCGGCGCCTCGGGCCCTCAGCCGCGTACGGCCTGGCCCTGCGGGGGGAGGCTGCTTCCGTCACCGGCGGGTGCGACGGCCGACCGTCGGGGCGTCACCCTGCCCGCCAGCCACTCCAGGTCCTCGTAGAGGCGGGGCTCGCCGCGCTCCTGTCGCCGTGTCTCGATCCAGGGCTTGTAGTTGTCCCACAGGGCGGTGATCAGACCGCCCCACGCCTGATCGACGACTCCCAGGTCGAAGGCGTCCGACTGCGCTCCGACGCCCAGATGGTTGTAGGTCGTCAAGTACGCGGTGATCAGATTGGTCGATGCCCTGTCACCTGCCAGCGAGAGACCGATCAGCTCGGAGATGGCTGTTTCATCCCGTTCGTCGGGAATTCCCTCATCGCGTAAATTGCTTCGCCGGTCCATGGTGTTGGTGAGGTAGTCCATGGTCGCCTGCTTACGGCGCCTGTCATGGTCCAGCGCCGTGCCGCGGGACAGCATGAGCAGCTGCCAGGCCAGGGCGCCGAAGGCGACGACGCTGACAAGCAGCGAGCCGAACGAAGCGATCAGGGACAAACGCTCATACGACGTCACAGCGGGACACCCTACGGAACGCCGCCGACCACCGGCAATGACCAGGCGACGAGCACCGGCAACGCCCCGCCAGCGAGCACCGCCAGCGAGCCCCGCCAGCGAGCACCGGCAGCGAGCACCGGCAGCGACCCCCGAGGCTGGAACCGGACGTCCAGCCGCATCCGTCGCGGACGGCGTCTCGTCATCGCCCCAACGGGTCCCGGACGGACCGGTCTTGGGCAAGGCGAGGGTGGATCATGGCCGTTTCTTGGGGGCGGGGCTGACACGATGACGGCTGCGTGTCAGCGCTGGAGTGAAGGACCCGCGGCAGTCAACCGGCAATCCTTCAGCGGCCGTTCGCCCGCAACCGCCATGCTCGTCACGCGCCGGCGTCGGTCGACGACGACTCGGCACCGCACCTCGGCACGACGCCCCGGGGCTCACCGCCCTTGCCGCGAACGCTTCGTGGAGACCTCATGCGTAGACCTCGCCCCGTAGTCGGGGTGTCCGTGGCCGTGCTCCTCGTGGCGGGGGTGGTGAGCGGCTGGGATACCGGTAGGGCGTCGGCGGACCCGGGTTCGGCCGGGACGTTGTACGTGAACCACGACGTGGCGTGCAGCGACACGGGCGCGGGCACACGGAGCGCGCCCTTCTGCACGGTGCAGGCGGCGGCCGACGTGGTGGAACCGGGGCAGACGGTCCGGATCGAGTCGCCGGACGATCATTCGTACTCGGGGTCGGTGACCTTGACCAGGTCGGGCACCAAGGACGCCCCGATCACGTTCACCGGGGCGCCTCTCGGCGCGGGCGGCTCGTGGGCGCAGCTCGCGCCGACCGGCTCCGGGCCGACGCTGACGGTGAAAGCGGTGCACGACGTACGGGTCGAATCGCTGGGGTTCTGGTACGGCGCCGGGGGCGGGGTGGCGGTGACGGGCTCCGAAGGCGTCGGCCTCGACCGGCTGTCGTTCCGCCGCCCCGCGGTGCAGGCCCCCGGCGCGGGGACCGCGGTGACCGTGGACGGCGCGTCCTCGGACGTGACCGTGTCCCGGAACTGGATCGCCGACGGATACGCGTACGGCGTGCGGGCGGAGCCAGGAGCGGCGCGGGTCACCGCGACGACCAACGTGGTGACCACCCCGCGACTGGGCGGGATCGCGGTGACGGGGACGTCCGGCGCGAACGTGACGAGCAATACCGTCCTCGCGCCCTGCGCCACCGGAATCTCGCTGGACGGCGGGAGCTCCGGGGTGGTGGAGAACAACGTGGTCGCCTCCACGCCGGCGAAGCAGAGCGACATATGCCCGGCACCCGCCGCTCCGCTCTACGCGGTGTCGGCCGACTCGGCGGGCCAGGTCACCGGCGACTACAACGTGGCGGCGAACGGTGCGCCCGGTGCCACCCGGCCGCGCCCCGAGTACTCCTGGGCCGGCAACCCCTACCCCACCACCGCGGCACTGCGGGACACGACCGGGCAGGGTGCGCACGACATCGACGGGCTCAACATGCTGTCCCTGACGGCACCGAACGAACACTCCGTCCTCATCGACTCGGCCGACGCCGACGCACCCGGCGAGCTCACCACCGACATCAACGGCGCCTCACGCGCCGACGACCCGCTCGTCGCCGACACCGGTACCAGTACCGGTACCGGTACCGGCGTGACCAGCCACCCCGACCGGGGTGCCATCGAGCGGCAGGACACCATCTCCTTCCCGGCCGGCGCCATATCGTCGCCGACGAGCGGGCTCGCACCGTTCGTCACCTCGCTGAGGACGGATGGCGCCACCAGTTCGTGGGGCGAGGCATTCACGTACTCGGTCGACTTCGGCGACGGCGGTGCCCCCGTCACCGGCGCCGCGGGCGCCCCGGTCACCCACACCTACACCACGCCGGGCAGGTACACCGCGACCATCACGGTGACCGACACCGACGGGTCGAGCCGGACAGGGCAGTACGCCCCGGTCGTGGCGGCTACGGCCACACCGCCCGCCGCGTCGCTGTCCGACGCTGTGGACGTCACGAACGACGGGGAGGTCGAGGCGGGGTACGCGCGGTTCACCCTTCCGGTACCGGCGAACGTGTGGGAGGTCGCGTACCGGTCCCTGACGTACGGCGACGGCAGCCAGGACAACCTGCCCGACAACGCGCAGCAGGTGCAGCACCAGTACCCCGCCCCCGGCACCTACACCGCCACGCTGACGCAGACGGACCGGGTCGGCCGGACCACCACCGCCAGGGCGACCTTCCACGCCGCGGACGCCTTCCTGCCCATCACCCCGCAGCACGACACCGAGAAGACGATCGCCGGGCACGGGGTCCTGAAGCTCTCGGCGGCCACCGTGCGAGCCGACTCCGACGGCGTGGACGCGGCCCAACTGCAGATCGTCACCAGCGGGGCCAGGGCGAGCGGCTCCCTGACCCTCTACCCGCACGGGACCACCCGGCCGGGCACCTCCAGCATCAACTTCGAGCCCGGCCGGACCGCCACCAACGAGGCGACCGTCAAGGTCACCCCGACCGGTTCGGTCGACATCTACAACGGCAGCTCCGGCCCGGTGACCGTCGACGTCGCCACGGTCGGCCTCCAGTCGCACGCCCAGTTCGCCCGCACCTACCACCCGGCCACGCCGGCCCGCCTGCTCGACACCCGCAACCGCACCGGCGGCGTCACCGGCCCGATCGCCGGCGGCCACTCCGCCACGCTGACGGTCGCCGGCACCCACGGCGTCCCGGCCGGGGCGAACGCGGTGGTGCTCAACGTCGCGGCGACCACCACCAAGGGGGCCGGCAGCCTCACCGCCTCCCCCCACGGCGCCGTCAACTCCAGCGTGACGGGCCCGTACTGGACCACCGGGCAGACCGCCTCCGAGCAGATCGTGCTCCCGCTGGTGGACGACAAGGTCGTGCTGCACAACGCCGGCAAGTCGTCGGCACACCTGATCGCGGACCTCGTCGGCTGGTACGGCCCCACCACGAGCGGTTCGGAGTTCCAGCCCGTCGGCCCGGCGCGGATCCTCAACACCCGCACCGGCGCCGGAACCGGCGGGAAGATCGCCAGGCTCGGTGCCCACGCCACGCTCAAGCTCAAGGTCACCGGCGCGCACGGAGTCCCCGCGAGCGGGGTGAGCGCCGTCGACCTCAACCTCACGGTGCCCTCGCCGTCCGGCACCGGCCACCTCATCGCCTACGCCGACGGCACCTCCTGCCCCGGCGTGGACTCGGTCGACTTCACGAAGGGACACACCGTCGCCAACCGCGCGCTGGTCAAGGTCGGCACCGACGGAGCGATCGACCTGTACAACGCCGGCTCCACCTCTGTCGACGTCTACGCCGACCTCCTCGGCGACTACGGCGACTACGGCGTCTACCCGGTGGGCTGACCGCCCAGCGGCCGGGGGGATCGCCCTGGGTCGGTGACGAGCACCAAGGGCTCTGCCCCGCCCGGGCTCGAATATATGAACGATCCGTGTCTGCCCACCCGTCCCGTCCTGGCCTGCTGTGCCTCCTGCCGCGCTTCCTGGGGCGCGCGCAGGAGTGCGCCTTCGGCCGATGGCCTGACGTTCCCGTGACCGGCGAGGTGACGGCTGCCGGACCGGGTAGGGGAATTCGTGCGTTCACCGTCGATGCAACTCGACCACCGGGCGGCCGCGGTTTCACGGGAAGCATGGAGATGATCAACAGGCGAACCTTCGGAAAGGTCGTGGGTACGGGAGCGGTTGCGGCCTCGACGGCCGGCGTTTCCGTGGCATGCTCGACCGCGGTGTCCGGCGAAAGCGATCTTTTTCCGCAGACGGACGAGCAGACGAGGCAGAGCTCAGGGTTCGGTTCGCTGAAGCAGATCAAGGCCGGCGTCCTGAATGTGGGATACGCCGAATCGGGGCCGGCCCATGGCCCGGCGGTCGTTCTTCTGCACGGCTGGCCTTACGACATTCACAGTTACGTCGCTGTCGCGCCTTTGCTGGCGAAAAAGGGATACCGGGTCATCGTTCCGTATCTACGGGGCCATGGCACGACGCGCTTCCTCTCGGCCAAGACATTCCGGAACGCACAGCAGTCGGTATTCGCTCTCGACATCATCGCTTTGATGGATGCGCTGCGGATCGACAAGGCGATCCTCGCAGGCTACGACTGGGGATCGCGGACGGCGGACATCATTGCGGCGCTCTGGCCGGAGCGGGTCAAGGGCTTGGTCTCCGTGACCGGCTATCTGATCACGAACCTGGAAGCCAACAAGAAGCCGTTGCCGCCGAAGCTTGAGTGGGTGTGGTGGTATCAGTTCTACTTCGCCACGGAGAGAGGCCGGCTCGGCCTCGAACAGAACCGGCATGATCTGGCGAAGCAGATCTGGAAGTTCAACTCCCCGACATGGGATTTTGATGACGCCACGTTCGATCGCACCGCGGCAGCGTTCCGCAATCCGGATTACGTCAGCATCGTGATCCAAAATTATCGCTGGCGGCTGAGCCTGGCCAAGGGCGACCCCCGTTACGACGACCTCGAAAAGCGGCTCGCCGCAAGTCCCGTCATCACCGTGCCCACGATCACCCTCGACGGCGAGGCCGATCCCTTCACGCCTGCGGGCGGCGGCTCTTTCTATCGCGACAAATTCACCGGTCACTATGCGCACCGAACCCTGAAGGGGATCGGTCACAATCTGCCCCAGGAAGCGCCCCGCGACTTCGCACAGGCGGTCGTGGACGTCGACCATTTTCCCGCAGCCGGGCGGACGTCATCTTCATGACAGCGGGGTCGCGGGCCTGAACGACCGCCGACAACGACGATGGCGCGGCAGTCCGCCGCGCCATCGTCGTGTATCGACGCGGCTAGACCCAGGTGTGCGGCTAGACCCAGGTGTCCAGCCACATCCGGGAGCGCCATTGGTCTATGGGGATCGCCGTGCCCGTGTACAGGGGCCAGAAGTAGATGAAGTTCCAGGCGATCAGGAGGACCAGGACGCCCGCGCTCGCCGCGCCGATCACGCGGCGGCGTTCCGTGGAGCCGGGTGGGCCGAGGATCGCGCCGATCATCATGGCGACGGCGAGGCACAGGAACGGGACGAAGACGACGGCGTAGAAGAAGAAGATCGTACGTTCCTGGTACATGAACCAGGGGAGGTAGCCGGCCGCGATGCCGCAGGCGATCGCGCCCGCGCGCCAGTCGCGGCGGAAGGCCCAGCGCCACAGGACGTAGACGATCGCGAAGCAGGCGGCCCACCACAGGAGGGGGGTGCCGAGGGCCAGGACCTCGCGGGCGCACTTGTCGCCCGCGTCGGCGGGGCAGCCGTCCTTGCCGGGCAGCGGGGACTCGTAGAAGTACGAGACCGGGCGGCCCAGGACGATCCAGCTCCACGGGTTCGACTGGTAGGTGTGCGGGGACGAGAGGCCGACGTGGAACTCGTACACCTCGTGCTCGTAGTGCCACAGGCTGCGCAGCCAGTCGGGCAGGAAGGTCCAGCTGCCGCCCTTGCCGTCGGTCGCGGCCCAGTTGCGGAAGTAGCCGCCCTTGCCGTTGGTGGAAGAGAGGATCCAGCCGGTCCAGGAGACGAAGTACGTGGCGATCGCCACCGGGACCGTCGCGAGGAACGTGATGCCGGTGTCGTGCTTGAGGGCCGCCAGGTACGGGTGACGGGCGCCCGCGACCCGGCGCGCGCCGACGTCCCACAGGACGGCCATCACACAGAACGCGGCGAGGACGTACAGGCCGCTCCACTTGGTGCCGAGGGCCAGGCCCAGCATCAGACCGGCCGTCCAGCGCCAGGGGCGCCAGCCGAGGCGGGTGGTCTCGGCGATGTGCACGTCGGGGCGTACGACCCCGTCCGCGTCCGCCGGGAGCGCGGCCGCCAGTCGGGCGCGCGCCTTGTCGCGGTCCACCACCAGACAGCCGAAGGCCGCCAGTACGAAGAACATCAGCACGCCGTCGAGCAGCGAGGTGCGGCTCATCACGAAGTGCAGCCCGTCCACCGCCATCAGCGCGCCCGCCAGACAGCCCAGGAACGTCGAGCGGAACATCCGGCGCCCGATCCGGCACAGCAGCAGCACCGACAGCGTGCCGAGCACCGCCGTCATGAAGCGCCAGCCGAACGGGTTGAACCCGAACATCCACTCGCCGATGCCGATGACGTACTTGCCGACCGGGGGATGGACGACATAGGCGGCGTCGGAGGGGATGCCGACGTGCCCGTTGTTCTGCAGGATCAGGTCGTTGGCGTTCTTGTCCCAGTTGACCTCGTACCCGCGGTGGATCAGCGCCCAGGCGTCCTTGGCGTAGTACGTCTCGTCGAATATCACCGCCTTCGGGCTGCCCAGGTTCCAGAACCGCATCAGCCCGGCCATGAGCGTCACGAGCAGCGGGCCGCCCCAGCCCGACCAGCGTTTGACGCGCTCCGCGACCTCGTGGTGCAGCCCGAACGCCGCCCAGATACGAGGACTGGGCTCGGCGTACGGCGGCACTAGGCGGTCGCGCACATCGCTTCTCGGTGGCGCCGTGTATCCGAAGCGGCGCAGCCGCTGCTGCCACGACGGCCGCTGCTCTTCGGCGGCCTGGCCCTGCCGGGTGTCCGTGGAGGACGCGGTACTGGTCACCGCGCCATCGTAGGGAACAGGTCTGTGGGAGTCCCGTGCACGGGCCGTAATGGGTGGATGAGACCGCTCTGGACCGCCCCTGCGAGGATGGGAGCGTGACAGGAACCCTTGTTTTGGCCGGCACCCCCATCGGCGACGTGGCCGATGCCCCGCCCCGGCTCGCCCAGGAGCTGGCGGGCGCGGACGTCGTCGCCGCCGAGGACACCCGGCGGCTGCGGCGGCTCACGCAGGCGCTGGGCGTGCAGCCCACCGGCCGCGTCGTGTCGTACTTCGAGGGGAACGAGGCCGCCCGGACGCCCGAACTCGTCGAGGCGCTGGCCGGCGGGGCGCGCGTGCTGCTGGTGACCGACGCCGGGATGCCGTCGGTGTCGGACCCCGGGTACCGGCTGGTCGCGGCGGCCGTCGAGAAGGACATCAAGGTCACCGCCGTACCCGGCCCGTCCGCCGTGCTCACCGCGCTCGCGCTGTCCGGGCTGCCCGTCGACCGGTTCTGCTTCGAGGGGTTCCTGCCCCGGAAGGCGGGCGAGCGGCTGTCCCGGCTGCGGGAGGTCGAGGGCGAGCGCCGCACGATGGTCTACTTCGAGGCCCCGCACCGGCTCGACGACACCCTCGCCGCGATGGCCGAGGTCTTCGGGGCGGAGCGGCGGGCCGCCGTCTGCCGTGAACTGACCAAGACGTACGAGGAGGTCAAGCGCGGCCCGCTGGGCGAGCTGGCAGCCTGGGCCGCCGAGGGCGTACGCGGCGAGATCACGGTGGTGGTCGAGGGCGCTCCGGAGAAGGGCGCCGAGGAACTGGACGCCACCGAACTGGTGCGCCGGGTGCGGGTGCGGGAGGAGGCGGGGGAGCGCCGCAAGGAGGCCATCGCGGCGGTTGCGGCCGAAGTGGGAATTCCCAAGCGCGATGTCTTCGACGCGGTCGTCGCGGCAAAGAACGCGGCGCACAGCGCCCCATAGAACAGCAGCGGCGCACAGCGCCCCATAGAACAGCAAAGGGACAGCGGCCGAAAGCAAAGCTCAGGCCGGGTCCCGAGGGCATTCCGACAAGGAAAGGCCAAAACGACTCCAACAGTCGACAGGCCTGATGCGTTCGCGCTCGGAGAAGCGTCCACTGGTTGAAGGAACGTACCCGTTCCTCGCCCCCGCCGACCGGGGGCGCTTGTCCAGCGGAACAGCAGGAGCTGGCATGAGTGAGATCGCAGGACAGACCGGCAACCGCGGCGCGGCGACCGCCGTGGTCAATGAGTCGTATTCCTTCGCCTGCATGCGTTGCGGGCATGGCTGGGAGCAGTCGTACGAGATAGAGCACCACCTCGACGCCGAGGGCACCGAGTTCGTGATGTACGTGACGAACGGCCGCGTCGTGCCGTCGCCGCTGAGCCGGCCCTCCTGCCAGAACTGCGACGGCCATGTGCTGCGCATCATGCGCGCCGGTCAGGTGTCCTCCGTCCAGAACTCCATGCACCAGCACACGCGCCGCCCGGTGTCCGGCCGCTCGGAGAAGGTCCGCGACGAGAAGGTCCGCGTGGAGAACGTGGGCGACGAGAACGTTCTCGACGCGAAGGTCCGGGACGAGGCCGCCGACCGGCCGGCCGTGCCCGTGGAACCCCACCACTGGCACCTCTCCGACCTGCTGCACCCCTTCCACCACCGCAAGGCGGGATGACCGCAGACGTCGGGTGACGTCACCCGGGTGAGGGCCGGCGTGCCCCTTTCGTAGGATCGGGGCATGCCCTCCGACAAGACCGAAGCACCGCCGCTCCCGGAGCCGCTGCGCGTCCCCGTCGCCGACTCGCACACCCACCTCGACATGCAGTCCGGCACCGTCGAGGAAGGCCTCGCCAAGGCCGCGTCGGTCGGGGTGACCACGGTCGTCCAGGTCGGCTGCGATCTGAACGGCTCACGCTGGGCCGCCGAGACCGCCGCCGCGTACGAGGCCGTCCACGCCACCGTCGCCCTGCACCCCAACGAGGCGCCCCGCATCGTGCACGGCGACCCCGACGGCTGGTCCCGCCAGGGCGCGCGGCAGCCCGGCGGCGACGGCGCCCTCGACGAGGCCCTCGCCGAGATCGACCGTCTCGCCGCCCTTCCCCAGGTCAAGGGCGTCGGCGAGACCGGGCTCGACTACTTCCGTACGGGCCCCGAAGGCAAGGCCGCCCAGGAACGCTCCTTCCGCGCCCACATAGAGATCGCCAAACGGCACGGAAAGGCCCTGGTCATTCACGACCGCGACGCCCACGCCGATGTGCTGCGCGTCCTCAAGGAGGAGGGCGCGCCCGAGCGGACCGTCTTCCACTGCTACTCCGGTGACGCGGCGATGGCCGAGATCTGCGCCCAGGCGGGGTACTTCATGTCCTTCGCCGGAAACATGACCTTCAAGAACGCCCAGCCGCTGCGCGACGCGCTGGCGGTGGCGCCCCTGGAGCTCCTCCTCGTCGAGACCGACGCACCCTTCCTGACACCCGTCCCGTACCGCGGACGGCCTAACGCGCCATATCTCATTCCGGTCACGGTTCGGGCGATGGCGGCCGTGCGGAACATTGACGAGGACGCGCTGGCGATGGCGCTCTCGGCGAACACAGCGCGGGCTTTCGGTTACTGAGACATCACGCTTCCGGCCATTTTCCGAGGGCACGGCTCTGGGGAGTGTCGCGACACAGCGTAGCCGCGTTGCTTGGGAGAGTGACGACCGCTCCGCTAGGTTCTGGTCGCCCGCCCGTCTCCCACCACCACCCTGAACGAGTCCTGCGGGCGCACCTTTTACTCCGCCGGACCCCTCCTGGAGCGTGTCGTCGTGAGCAACTCGCAGTACGAGACGTATGGCCTGACTGGAACGTCGTTCGAGGACCACGAGAACCGTGGGCTGCCGCCGTACGGTGACGGAAGCCTGGACAGCGGTGGCTACGTGGACACGTATCGGCCCGCGTACGAGGTGGCGGTGTCCCAGGCGCCGACCGAGCCGATACTGCCCCGGCAGGCACAGACGCAGACACAGACGCAGACGCAGGTGGATCTGGCGGCGGACCCGGTGGGGGATCGGGCGGTGGACCTGGCGGGGGTGCCCCGGCCCGGTGGGCGGGCCGCGGCGCGGCGCGCGGCCCGGCGCCGGCGGATCGCCGCGCGGCCCGATCCGCTGCGCCGTCTGCTGCCGCAGGCGCTGGTCGTCGCCTTCCTCGCCGGCGGCACCTCCGCGTTCGTCGCCAATGACAAGGCCATCGAGCTCAGCGTCGACGGGAAGCCGCGCACGCTGCACACCTTCGCGGACGACGTGACCGAGCTGCTGACCGACGAGGGCGTACGGGTGGGCGAGCACGACATCGTCGCGCCCGCCCCCGGTACCGCGCTGACCAGCGGCGACGAGGTGGCGGTGCACTACGGCCGTCCCGTGCGCCTCACCCTCGACGGACACCGGCAGAGGGTGTGGACGACGGCGCACACCGTGGACGGGGCGCTCGAACAGCTCGGGGTGCGGGCGGAGGGGGCGTATGTGTCGACCTCGCGCTACCGGCGGATCGGCCGGGAGGGGCTCGAACTCCACGTCCGCACCGAGCGGACGGTGACGATCATGGCGGACGGGCGGGCACGGACGATCCGGACGAACGCGGCGACCGTGGGTGAGGCCGTCGAGGAGGCCGGGATCACCCTCCACGGCGAGGACACCACCTCGGTCCCGGCGGAGAGCTTCCCGCGGGACGGGCAGACCGTCAGCGTCATGCGGGTCACCGGGACCAGGGAGGTCCAGGAGGAGGCGATCCCCTTCGAGGTGCACCGGACGAAGGACCCTTCGCTGTTCCACGGCACGGAGGTCGTCGACCGGGCCGGGGAGCCCGGGGTCAGACGGATCACGTACCTGGTCCGGACCGTCAACGGGGTCAGGGAGAATCCGCGGACGGTCGGGTCCGAGGTGGTGCGGGCGCCGCGGGCGCGGGTGGTGCGGGTGGGGACGAAGCCGCGGCCCGATTCGGTGCGGGGGGCCGAGGGGCTGAACTGGTCCGGGCTCGCCGCCTGCGAGTCCGGGGGGCGGCCCGGTGCGGTGGATCCATCCGGCACGTACGGCGGCCTTTACCAGTTCGACACCCATACCTGGCATGCGCTGGGTGGCTCAGGGCGGCCGCAGGACGCGTCGGCGGCGGAGCAGACGTTCCGGGCGAAGAAACTGTACGTACGGCGTGGGGCGACCCCCTGGCCCCACTGCGGCGCCCACCTGCACAACTGACCCACGCCCCTCGCCCCCGCCGCCCCTACCCGTCCCATCCCTGGGGGCTGCGCCCCCAGCCCCCCGCATCGGCCTGAACGGCCTCGTCCTCAAACGCCGGACGGGCTGGAGGGCGAGGGCCGGGGCCGGGCGGGTGAACGGGGGTACCACCCTCAGCCGCGTCCTCAAACACCGCGGACCCGCGCCCCCTCAGGGGCGCGGGGAACTGCGTGACAAGCCCCCATCGGGCGGCGGCCAAACCGACCCGGGTGGGTGGGGGTTTCGGGGCGTAGCCCCGGTTTGAGGGGCGCGGGGAACTGCGCGATCAGCCCCCACCGGCGGTCGGTCAAAGGGGGTCGGGTGGGTGGGGGTTTCGGGGCGTAGCCCCGGTTTGAGGGGCGCGGGGAACTGCGCGATCAGCCCCCACCGGGCGGCGGCCAAACCGACCCGGGTAGGTCGGGGTTTCGGGGCGTAGCCCCGGCCTGAGGGCGCGGGGAACAGCGCGGCGAGCCCCCACCCACCCGCAGCCGAAGAAGGCAGCTCTCCGCCCCCGTACCCTTGGTGCGTGAACAGCCCCACCCCCGACGCCCTCCTGGGCCCCGCCGAGATCCGCGAACTCGCGGGTGCCCTCGGCGTGCGGCCCACCAAGCAGCGCGGCCAGAACTTTGTGATCGACGCGAACACCGTCCGCCGTATCGTGCGCACGGCAGGCGTACGCGACGACGACGTGGTCGTCGAGGTCGGCCCCGGCCTCGGCTCGCTCACCCTCGCGCTGCTGGAGGTCGCCGACCGGGTCGTCGCGGTGGAGATCGACGACGTACTCGCCGGGGCGCTGCCGGCGACGATCACCGCCCGCATGCCGGCCCGCGCCGAGCGCTTCGCGCTCGTGCACTCCGACGCCATGCAGGTCAACGAGCTCCCGGGCCCCGCCCCCACCGCCCTCGTCGCCAACCTGCCGTACAACGTCGCCGTCCCCGTACTGCTGCACATGCTCAACACCTTCCCCACCATCGAGCGCACGCTGGTGATGGTGCAGGCCGAGGTCGCCGACCGGCTCGCCGCGGACCCGGGCTCGAAGGTGTACGGCGTGCCCAGCGTCAAGGCCAACTGGTACGCCGAGGTGAAGCGGGCCGGCTCCATCGGGCGGAACGTCTTCTGGCCCGCGCCGAACGTCGACAGCGGCCTCGTGTCGCTCGTCCGCCGCGCCGAGCCCCTCAAGACCACGGCCTCCAGACGCGAGGTGTTCGCGGTCGTCGACGCCGCCTTCGCCCAGCGGCGGAAGACGCTGCGCGCCGCCCTCGCCGGGTGGGCCGGGTCCGCGGCCGCCGCCGAGGCCGCGCTCGTCGCCGCCGGTGTCTCGCCGCAGGCCCGCGGGGAGTCGCTCACGGTGGAGGAGTTCGCCCGCATCGCCGAGAACAAGGTCGAGAACAAGGTCGAGAACAAGGTCGAGAACGAGATCGAGAACAAGGTCGAGAACGAGATCGAGAACGAGATCGAGAACAAGGTCGAGAACGAGGAGAGCGCTCAGCCGTGACGGAGTCTCAGACGGAAACCGGCACGGACATCGTGACCGTCCGCGTGCCCGCCAAGGTCAACGTCCAGCTCGCGGTCGGCGCCGCTCGCCCCGACGGTTTCCACGACCTGGCCAACGTCTTCCTCGCCGTGGGGCTGTACGACGAGGTCACCGCGACGCCGGCCGACGAGCTGCGGATCACCTGCGAGGGCCCGGACGCCGACCAGGTCCCCCTCGACGCCACCAACCTCGCGGCCCGCGCGGCCCTCGAACTCGCCCGCCGCCACGGCATCGAACCCGCCGTCCACCTCCACATCGTCAAGGACATCCCCGTCGCGGGCGGCATGGCGGGCGGCAGCGCGGACGGCGCCGGTGCGCTGCTCGCCTGCGACGCCCTGTGGGGAACCAATGCCTCCCGCGCGCAGCTCCTCGACATCTGCGCCGAGCTGGGCAGCGACGTGCCCTTCAGCCTGGTCGGCGGGGCGGCGCTGGGCGTCGGGCGGGGCGAGCGGCTGCGGACGCTGGAGGTCGGCGGGACCTTCCACTGGGTCTTCGCGATCGCCGAGCGCGGGCTGTCGACCCCGGCGGTGTTCCGGGAGTTCGACCGGATGAACGAGGGGGTGCGGATCCCGGAGCCGGTCGCCTCGCGGGAACTGTTCGACGCGCTCGCGAAGGGGGACGCCGGGGCGCTCTCCCGCACCGTCTCCAACGACCTCCAGCCCGCCGCCCTCTCCCTCTTCCCGGCCCTTGCCGACACTCTCGCCGCGGGGCGCGCGGCCGGTGCGCTCGCCGCCCTCGTCTCCGGTTCCGGCCCGACCACGGCCTTCCTCGCACCGGACGCCGAGTCCGCGCGCACGGTCGCCGACGCGCTGTGCGCCTCCGGCACCTGCCGGACGGTACGGGTCACCGACGGGCCCGCCCCCGGCGCGACGGTCGTGCCAGTAGCTGAAGCTCAAGCGAACGCTTGAAGGAGGAATGCTCCGGGCCCGGTCGCGGACAAGGCCAGTCGCTCCGGAGCCCAGCGACGCCGGTTGTTGGCGGGACGGATCGCGACGTGCACGCCCAGGGTGAGGAGGATCTCCCTCCGTCCTCCTGAGCTCCGGGCTTCCCACTCCTCAGCCACTGTCTTTCCGGTGAAGCTCCACTCGTAGCAGGCTGCGTTGGCCGGGAGGTTCATTGTCCAGGCAGCGGAGTGCGCTTCGAGCTGCCGCTGGACGGCATCAGCCGCGGGACCACGAAGGCCGACCAGCCGTCTGGCCAATTCGCCGACGTCTGAGCGAAGCTCTTCACGGGAACTGCCTTCCGGGGAGGAGACGGAGGGGAGCCGTGCGATGAAAGGTAGTGCGCCGTAGCTGCCGAGAACCCAGTCGCGGACGGCGTCTTCCAGACGCGTGGCGGAGATCAGTACTTTGCAGCCGTTCGAGCAGCGGTACACGTCATTCGGGCTTCCGTCGCCGACATACCGACGTGTGTTGTAGTGGAGCTGCCCGTCGCATTCCGCACACCGGGCCACATGGAGCAGCAAGGATGACCGCAGCCTGGGCCGTTGAGACGTTCGGCCGCGTGACTGCAGTGTTGTCTGCAATCTGTCCCACGTTCGGGAATCGATCAGCGGCGGCCCTACAGGCACGGGGCGGTCCAACGCGTCGGTAGCGGCCAGCCGCTCGCGGCCCTGGCCCACGGTCCGGTGACCCAGCAGGGCCGGAGAGCGCAGCATCCTCCGCAGGACGGTGGGTGACCATTGAGAGACTTTCCCCGTTCGGGAGCACACCGTTGCAGGGGAGGGGATTCTGTCGGAATTGAGGGAGTTGCACACTGCGGTCACTGTTTCCCCGGCGAGGACTTGTTCCACGATCCACCTCATTCGGGGTGCGTTCTCCTCGTGCTCAGCCAGACGCTTGCCTCCTGCGCCGTCCGGCACGATGCGGTATCCGTAGGGCGCATTCCCCCCGATCCAGCGTTCGGCATGCTGGAGCGCAAGTCGGGAACGGGTGATCCTCGCCTGCATCAGGGCGCTTTCCTTTTCGGCCAGGGCGACCGCGCGCAGGAACTCGGCTCTCTCCGAGGGGACAGTGGAGTCCAATGGGCCGTTGGCGGCGATGACCGCCGCGCTTGTTGCGCTCAGGATGTCCAGGAGTTCTATCGCGACCGGCACGGAACGGGCGAGGCGGTCGGGACGTGCCACGAGAAGTGCATCGAACTCGTGCCGTCTGGCCATGATGCCCGCCAGGCCCGGGCGCCTCGTGTGAGGCGTCGCGCCTGAAACGTCCACGTCCTGGCCTTGCATGACGACGTCCCAGCCGCGCGTCGCGCACAGTGTGTGACAGTCCTCGCGTTGTGATGCGATCGATGTGCTGCCGCCGTTGTCGCGACTGAGCCGTAGATACATCGCAATCCGCATGTGATCCCCTCAACTCTGACGCTCATGTTGGACCAAGGGATGATTCTCTGTAGCAGTAGTGCGCACATGTGATGAATTGGAGTTAAGTAACCCGAAAGGGTGGCTGCTGGCGGGGTGCGGTCGGTCTGCTGTCGCGTAAATGCGGCCGTCGCCGCATGGGAGCGCGACCCCCGCGGTGCTCCTGCCGGAAGGTTGCTGCGGGATGGCATGCCTGTGCATGGGCGGTGGCGTCGGCCCTGATCCCACGCCAGGGGTTGGTCGGCGGCGGCGCCCGAGTGCCCGGACCTTGCCGGGGGATCGTTCGGCCGCGGGTGGGCGGGGGCTGGTCGCACAGTTCTCCGCGCCCCTGGAGGGGGCCACCGATGTGGGGGTCCAGGGGCGCGGCGCCCCTGGCGGGGTCTGGAGTGGAGCCCCAGGGGACGGGAATGGGGAGGGGTGGCGGGGGCGAAAACAGGCGTGGCGTCGGGGGACGACGGACCCGGACTACCCTTGAGGGTCGATCGTCCCCCTTGTTCAGGAGAGAAATGGCCGTCAACCTGGTCAATGTCGAGTCCGTCAGCAAGGTGTACGGCACCCGCGCCCTGCTCGACGGAGTCTCCCTCGGCGTCAGCGAGGGCGACCGGATCGGAGTGGTCGGACGGAACGGCGACGGCAAGACCACCCTCATCCGCATGCTCGCCAAGCTGGAGGAGGCCGACACCGGCCGCGTCACGCACTCCGGCGGCCTGCATCTGGGGGTGCTCACGCAGCACGATTCGCTCGACCCCACGGCCACCGTCCGGCACGAGGTCATCCGGGACCTCGCCGACCACGAGTGGGCGGGCAACGCCAAGATCAGGGACGTACTGACCGGACTGTTCGGCGGCCTGGACCTGCCCGGCTTCCCGCAGGGACTCGACACCGTGATCGCCCCCCTCTCCGGTGGTGAGCGCCGCCGTATCGCCCTCGCGAAGCTGCTCATCGAGGACCAGGACCTGATCATCCTCGACGAGCCCACCAACCACCTCGACGTGGAGGGCATCGCCTGGCTCGCCCAGCACCTGCGGGAGCGGCGCTCCGCGCTGGTCTGCGTCACGCACGACCGGTGGTTCCTCGACCAGGTCTGCACCCGCATGTGGGACGTGCAGAAGGGCGCGGTGTACGAGTACGAGGGCGGGTACACCGACTACGTCTTCGCGCGTGCGGAGCGTGAGCGCATCGCGGCCACCGAAGAGGTCAAGCGGCAGAACCTGGTGCGCAAGGAGCTGGCCTGGCTGCGGCGCGGCGCCCCCGCGCGCACCTCCAAGCCGCGCTTCCGCGTCGAGGCCGCCAACGAGCTGATCGCGGACGTGCCGCCGCCGCGCGACAAGAGCGAGCTGATGAAGTTCGCCAGTTCGCGGCTCGGCAAGACCGTTTTCGATCTTGAGGACGTGACCGTGCAGGCCGGGCCCAAGGTGCTGCTCAAGCACCTCACCTGGCAGCTCGGGCCCGGCGACCGGGTCGGGCTGGTGGGCGTGAACGGGGCCGGCAAGACCTCCCTCCTGCGCGCCATGGCCGACGCCGCCCGCAGCGAGGGGGAGACGCAGCCCGTCGCCGGGCGGATCAGCACCGGCAAGACCGTCAAGCTCGCCTATCTGTCCCAGGAGGTCGCCGAGCTCGACCCCACCTGGCGGGTGCTGCAGGCCGTGCAGGCCGTCCGCGACCGGGTCGACCTCGGCCAGGGGCGGGAACTGACCGCGGGGCAGCTCTGCGAGACGTTCGGCTTCAACAAGGAGAAGCAGTGGACGCCCGTCGGCGACCTCAGCGGTGGTGAGCGGCGCCGGCTCCAGCTGCTGCGCCTGCTCATGGCCGAGCCCAACGTCCTCTTCCTCGACGAGCCCACCAACGACCTCGACATCGAGACGCTGACCCAGCTGGAGGACCTGCTCGACGGATGGCCCGGCTCGATGGTCGTGATCTCCCACGACCGGTTCTTCATCGAGCGGACCACGGACAACGTGTTCGCGCTGCTCGGCGACGGCACGCTGCGGATGCTGCCGCGCGGGATCGACGAGTACCTGGAGCGACGCAGGCGGATGGAGGAGGTCGCCGCGGCCGCCGTACTCGCCGCCGCGCCCTCGACCTCCGCGAAGACCGCCTCCGCCGCCGACGCCCGCGCCGCGAAGAAGGAGCTGCAGAAGATCGAGCGGCAGCTCGACAAGATCTCCGAGAAGGAGACCAGGCTGCACACCCAAATCGCCGACGATGCAACGGACTTCGAGAAGGTGGCCAAACTCGACGCCGAACTGCGCGAGTTGGCGGGTGAACGCGAGGAACTGGAACTGCGCTGGCTGGAGCTCGCGGAGGACGCGTAATCCACGGTGAAGGGCGCGTAAAGGCGCGTAACGAGGGCATCACGGGCCGGTCCTCCCTTGGGAACAGGGGGAGATCGGCCCGCTGTTCGAGGGCGTCAGAGTGATAGAAAGGTTTGTCTGGGAACAGTTTGAGAACCACCGGTGTGGCGCGAAGTCGACTGCCGACCGTGCCGCCGGTGGGCGCGACATCAGTGGATGAGGGGGACGCGCTGATGAGTCAGCCGCCGGATCAGCCGCCGGATCAGCCGCCGGATCAGCCGCCGGATCAGCCGCCGCCGGGCGGCTTCGGGACACCGCAGGACCAGTCGGCGCCGGCGCCACCGGCGCAGGGCGTTTTCGGCGCGCCCCCCGGCGTCCCCCAGGGCACGCCCCCTCCACCGCAGCCCGGGCCCGGGCCCGTACCCGGCTACGGATATCCGCAACAGCCCGGCCCGTACGCCCAGCCGGGCCCGTACGCCCAGCCGGGCGCGAACGCTCAGCAGGGCCCGTACGCCCAGCCGGGCGCGAACGCTCAGCAGGGCCCGTACGCCCAGCCGGGCTCGTACGCCCAGCCGGGCTCGTACGCCCAGCCGGGCTCGTACGCCCAGCCCGGACCGTACGGTCAGCAGCCCGGGCCCGTCCCCGGGCACGGCTACCCGCCGCAGCCCGGTGCGTATCCACAGCCACAACCACAGCCGCAGCCGCAGCCACAGCTACAGCCGCCGTACCCGGGCACGCCCGGCACTCCTCCTCCGCCCCCCGGCGGTTCCAAGAACCCCTTCAAGGCGCGGCCCGCCGCGATCATCGGCGTGGCCGTGGCCGCCCTGCTGGTCGCCGGCGCAGCAGTGTGGGCCGTCGGCGGCGGTGTCGGCGGGGACCACGGCAAGAAGCCGGTCGCCGAGGACAGCAAGGGCGGGAAGACCACGGCCTCCGACGCCCCGGTCAACCCCGGTGACGGCAGCGGCAACGGCGGAGACGACGCCGAGGACCTCAACGCGGGCCGCAAGTCGGGCGAGGCCAAGGTGCTCTGGTACAAGCAGGCGCCCGACGCCCCCGGTTCGGGAGCCGACGCCCCCGGCCTGTGGATCACCGACAAGACGGTGGTGAAGCCCGCGTACAAGCAGGTGTTCGCGTACGACGTCGGTGACGGCAGTCCCACGTGGGACCCGATCACGTTCCCGCAGAAGATCTGCGCGGTCACCCCGCAGAAGACGTCCGACGACAAGGCTGTCGTGGCGTACATGAGCGGCGCGGGCGACAACGCCAAGTGCAACCAGCTCCAGCAGATCGACCTCGGCACCGGTGCGAAGGGCTGGAGCGCGAAGGTCCCCGACGGCGCGCTCTTCGACAGCACGCTCACGGTCGAACTGTCCCTCGTCGGCGACACGTTGATGGTCGGCCGCTCGCAGTCCGGTACGGCGTACGACGTCACCAGCGGCAAGCACCTGTGGGACAAGAAGAACTACGGCGCGGGCTGCTACCCGGCCGCGTTCGCCGGCGGTGCCAAGCTGCTCGTCGTCTCCTCCTGCGGTGTCGGCACCGACACCGAGCACGACGAGGTGCAGCAGTTGGACCCGGCGACCGGCAAGGCCAAGTGGACGACCAAGATCCCCAAGGGCTGGACGGTCGAGCGCACCTACTCCGTCGATCCCGTCGTCATCTACATGACCAACAAGGACGAGAAGCGGGTCAACGTCACCACGCTGAAGGACAACGGTGACGTCCGCTCGCAGCTCAAGAGCGACGACATCTTCGCGCCCGAGTGCGGCTACGCGCTCCTGGACCGCGATCTGCAGGGCTGCTTCGGCACCGCCGCCGACGCGAGCACCCTCTATCTGCCGACCGAGGCGAAGACCGGCGCCAACGAGGTCGTCGCGTTCGACCTGGCGACCGGCAAGGAGAAGTGGCGCGTCAAGTCCCCGGCCGACGAGTCGATGCTGCCGCTGAAGATGGACGGCACACGGCTGATCGCGTACGTCGAGCCGTCGTACGACGCCGGTGGCCAGGTCGTGTCGATCCCGACCACCGGCAGCAGCCACAAGCCGACCACGCTGCTGCGCAACCCACGGGGCACCGCGTCGATCGAGAGCGGCTTCTTCTCGAAGGCGGTCGGGTACGTGGACGGGCGCTTCTACATCTCCACCACCCGGCTGACGGGCAACGACCAGTCGAAGGAGAAGTTGATGCTGGCCTACGGCAAGTGAGGCGCGCTCACGCCCCCTTCCTCTCCTTCTCCCCCCTCCCTTCTCCCCCCTCTCCCCTCTCCCCTCTTCTCCGCTCCCGCCTCTCTCTCCGTTCTCTCCGTCCCCGACGCATCCGCATCCGAGGTACTCACGCCATGAGCCAGCCGCCGCCCCCACCACCGCCGAACCAGCCCCCGTCGGACCAGCCCCCGCAGGGCGGCTTCGGCGCACCGCAGGATCCGCCGCCGGGTGGGTTCGGTGCGCCGCAGGCCCCGCCGCCGGGTGGCTTCGGAGCCCCGCAGGCCCCGCCGCCCGGCGGTTTCGGCGCCCCGCAGCCTCCGCAGGGCCCGGGGTACGGCTATCCCCAGGCACCCACACCCCCGCCCCCGTACGGCTACGGCTATCCGCAGCAGCCGCCCACCTACCCCATGCAGCCGCAGGCTCCCCAGGGCGGCGGCGGGCGGAGGATGAGCGGGCAGGCGGTCATCATCGTGGCGGCCGTGGCGGCCGTCGCGCTGATCATCGGCGGCGGTGTCTGGTATTCGAGCTCCTCCGGCAAGGACGACAGCAGGAACAACTCCTCCGGTACGAGCGGCGGCACCGGCGGCAAGGGCGACACCGGCGGCGGGAAGACCACCGGTTCCACCGGCGAGGAGAAGGTCCCGGCCGACACCAGCTCCAAGGTCCTCTTCCAGGTCCCAGCGCCCGCCGTGACCGACGACAACAGCGTGCCCACCGTCGGCTCCTGGCTCACCGACAAGGTGTACGCCAAAAGCGGCAACGCCGAGGTCAACGGCTACGACCCCGACTCGGGCGCCAAGCTCTGGACGATCAAGCTCCCCGGCCCGGTGTGCACGGCCAGCCGCCACGTCACCGACTCCGGCCGCACCGCGATCGTCTACGAGCCCGCGATGCCGACCAAGGCGGAGCCGTCCCACGGCTGCAGCGAGGTCGCCGGCCTCGCCCTCGACACCGGCGAACAGCTGTGGACCAAGTCGGTCAGGTCCGGTGACCAGAAGATCGGCATCGACAACGTCACCGTCAGCGCGAACACGGTCGCCGTGGGCAGCACCAGCGGCGGTGCCGCGTTCGACATCTCCACCGGCAAGGCCCTGTGGTCCCCGAAGCCCACGGACAGCTGCTTCGACGCCGGGTACGGCGGCGGCGACAAGCTGGTCGCGGTCCGCAAGTGCGGTGCGTACGGCAGTACGCGGCAACTGCACATCCAGACCATCGACCCGACGTCCGGGAAGGTGGTCTCGGAGTACAAGATGGCGCCCGGCATCGAGTACGCGAGTGTCGTGTCGACCAACCCGCTCGTGGTGGCCGCCGACGTCGGCGACTCCGCCGGGGACGGCAGCGGCATCTCCGACTTCTTCTCGATCGACAACAAGACCGGCGCGCTGCGCACCAAGATCTCCGCGCCCGGCAAGACGTACGCCGCCAAGTGCGACGGCATCACCAAGATCGAGTCCTGCGTGAAGCTGGCGGTCGGCAACGACAAGCTCTACATCCCGACCGAGGAACACGACGGCGCCGGCCAGTACAGCCGGACCAACGAGATCGTCGCCTTCGACCTGGGCACCGGCAAGCAGACCGGTCAGCGCGCGGACGCGGGAGACGGCTACTCGATCTCCCCCTTGCGCATGGACGCCGGGAACCTGCTCGCCTACAAGCGTCCGCCCTACGACAAGGGCGGCCAGATCGTCAGCATCGACGGCACCTCCTTCAAGCAGACCAAGCTCCTGGAGAACCCGGCGACCGAGTCGGTCCGCGACGCGGAGACCAGCATGCTTCCGGAATACGCCGAGATCCTTTACCGCAACGGTCACCTGTACATGTCCGCGATCTTCGCCCACAAGCCCTCCAGCGCCTCCGAGAAGGAGTACTTGGCGATCGCGTTCGGCGCGCAGTGACGCACTCCCGCGCGCGGGAGTGAACGCGCGCCCCTCGACGACGGCCTCGCCCCAGCTCAGGGGCGGGGTCGTTCGTCCCCCATGCCACTTAGCCCTCATCACTCCCGAATGCGAGGAATTTCGATATTCCGGGGCACTTCTCTCCAGTAGGGGAAGCGCAACGTCGAACAAGCGTGTAGCTTCCGGGGGATGGAGAGCCGGGGGGCTCCTAATCCACGGGGAACCAGTGGGGATGCTTGGGGGGACTGGGGGGTTGCTCGATGGGAGTGCGGCTCATGGTGGTCGACGACCACCGACTGCTCGCCGAGGCGCTGGCCTCGGCGTTGAAACTGCGGGGGCACCGGGTGCTCGCCGCGGCGGCGCCCGCCGCGGGAGCGGCGGAGCTGGTGATCACAAGGGCACCCGAGGTGTGCCTGATCGGCACGGCGACACCCGCCGAGCCGGGAATCTTCGACCCGGTGGTCAAGATCAAACGGGAGCGCCCCCAGGTGGCGGTCCTGGTCCTGGGCCCGGTTCCGAACCCACGCGGCATCGCCGCCGCGTTCGCCGCGGGTGCGTCCGGATACGTCCGGCACGATGAGCGCATAGAGGGTGTGGAGCGAGCGATCATGAAGGCGCGGTCGGGCGAGGCGGCCGTGGCCCCGGCCCTGCTCCAGGGCGCCTTCAGCGAGCTGTTGAACCCCGTCGCCCAGCCGGACGACGAGGGTCAGCGGCTGCTCCAGATGCTGACCCCGCGCGAGGTCGAGGTCCTGGTGCGGGTGGCCGACGGCGAGGACACGAGGCTGATCGCCGCGGGGATGGGCATCGCGCCGTCCACGGCCCGGACCCATGTCCAGCGGGTGCTGATGAAGCTGGGGGTGGGGTCACGCCTGGAGGCGGCCGCCCTGGCCGCGCGGACGGGGTTGCTGGACCGCGCGGGGCCGGTGACGGCGGGGCTCGGGAGCGCGGAAGGCCCTCGGCCTACGCAGTAACCGTGCCGGGGGCGTGGCGAGTCGGCCGAAGCCTTTGGGGCCGGCACCCGAAAGGCGTTGGGTTCGACGGTGAAGAACCGCCGAACCCAACGCCCCAACGCCATACGTTCAGACCGCGATGTCAGGCGTCTTGGTGAGTCGCCGACACGGTGCGGGGTGAACGACCGGTCACGTGCAGGCGGCGTTGAGCTGCGCGGAGGTGGCGAGCACCGCGTTCAGCGCCGCGGTGATGTTGGCCGGGACCTGCGGGACGGCCGCCAGCGCCGCGGCCAGGACCTGCAGGTCTGCCTGCAGCTGCAGAACGAGGGCCGCGCAGGTCGGCGGCGTCGGAGGCGCTGCCGGGAGGCACCCGGTGGCACGCAGCTGTGCGACCGTGGCCTGGGCGGCGGCGACTGCCACCTGGGCGGCGGCGACGTTGGGCGGCGTGGCGGCCAGAGCCGTCGCGGCGGTCTGCAGCTGCGTGGAGAGCTGGCCGCTCAGAGTGGCGCAGATCGAGGGCGTCGGGGGCTTCGGGCCCTTGGACTCCTGAACGATGGGCGTGAGGGGCTGCGGGTCCGTGACGGCGAAGGCCGCCGGGGCTATGACCATAGACAGGGATGCCAGGGCCGCGACCGACGCGACAGCGGACCCGAAGCGCTTGAAGTGGAGCATTCTGCGCCTTTCATCGTGCGTGAATGAGGAAGTCGGGGAGGTGTCTCCCTGCGCTCAGGACGCCTTGCGGCGGGGCGGGCGGCAACTCCACATGTCCTGTTCACCCCGGGTCGTGCTAGCCCGTTAGGGGCCCTTGTCGGGAAGGAACGTGCAGGTCAGAGGCGCGTTGAGAAGATGATTCGAACGGGGGTGATCGCTACTGTGAACGAGCGACTACGGCGTGGGCGTGGCGAGGGTGCCGGACTTTATGCCGTGGAGGAGGTGCGCGAGGGGGATGGGGGTGGTGGTGAGGCGGGTGGTGGGGGTGTCGCTCTCGCGGAGGTGTATGGAGTGGGGGGTGGTGGTGGCGAGTTCGAGGCAGTCGTTGCCGTCGCCGAAGCCTGAGAAGGACGACTTCTGCCAGTTGTCGGGGGTTGTCATGGCGTGCCTCACAGTTCCTTCGTCAGCCTGTGGATGAAGTCACGCGAATGTCCGGGGCCCAGCGACACGGCTTTCACCTTACGGAAAAGTGTGTGGAGTGCGCCGAGTTGAGCCTCGGAGTCGATGAAGGCCGTCCCGTGGGGGGTGTCGCGCAACGCGGTGTCCAGCTTGGGCACGGCCCCGCCCGTATACGTCATGGCGCTCGCGGCGCCGGCGAAGCCGTCCAGGTCGAAGGGGATGACCCGCACGGCGATGTGATCCGCTTCGGAGAGTTCCAGAATGCGGGCGAGCTGTGTACGTGAAGCGGCCCGGTCGCCGACTCTGATGCGCAGCGCCGACTCGTGGATCACGGCTTCGTACGGGACGGGGTCGGGTCCCTCGATGACGACCTTCCGGTCCATCCGGTGGCGGACACGCAGCTCAAGTTCGTCGTGGGGCGGTTCCGGGACCCTGTACGAGAAGATGGCGCGGGCGTAGTCCTCTGTCTGCAGCAGGCCGGGGACGTACAGGAACTCCACGTTGTACCGGTACGTGGCGTGGTACTCCAACTCGGCGAGGTCCAGGAACGGCATGGGCAGCAGTCCCCGGTACTTCTCCCACCAGCCGCGCGTCCGGTCGGTCGCCATCGCCACCAGCGCCTCGATCAACTCCTCGTCCGTGCAGGCGTAATGCGCGGCGAGGCGTCGTACGCGCTCCTCGCTCACACCTGCGAGGCCGGACTCCATCTGGCTCATCTGTGCCGAGTCGGACCCGACCAGTGCGGCGGCTTCACGTGCCTTGAGCCCCGCGGATTCACGCAATTTCCGCAGTTCGGTCCCCAGGCGTTCCTGACGTGCGGTCGGCTGCCGTCTGCGCGGCATGGCTTCCTCCTCGCCCCAACTGTCGTGAGGCAGTGACTCGTTCGAGGGGCAGATTACGGCAGGAACTTGCGCGGGCCCAAATTTTACCCATACCGTCAGTGACGCGTCGCACACTCTGCGAAACCCCGGGGCACCGGAAGCGCACCGCATCGTCACGCCATGACGGCTGCGGCACAGCCACCGCCCGGAACTCTCAACTCCCCTCCCCTCGAACGGAGTTCACCCATGCCCGAAACCTCCGCCGAACCCTGGGAGTACATGATGTACATCCCCCACGACCTCCGCGCCGTCACCGTCAGTCGCCGAACCGTCCGCCTCATCCTCACCCTGCACGGCCTGATCCGCCTCACCGACGTCGCGGAGCTGATCGCGGCCGAGCTGGTCTCCAACGCCGTACGGCACACCAAGGGTCAGGCGGCGCTACGGGTGCAGTGGCGGGCCGGGGTCCTGCGCATCGGCGCGTGGGACGCGGACCCGCGGCCGCCGGAGGCGTCCCTGCCGTGGGACCGGCTCGTCGACGCGGAGGAGGGCCGGGGCCTCGCGCTGGTCCGGGCCTGCTCCGACGCGTGGTCGTGGCAGCCGCTGACCAGGCACGGGCAGTGCGGCAAGTACGTGTGGTGTGACCTGGCCGCCGCGTAGCTCGTTGATCACGTCATACAGGAAGGAGGGCTGATGGTCAGCTCGTCGCACGAGGCGCTGCACCACTTTGGCCAGAAGGACACGGCCGGGTTGGTCCGCAACTTCCAGAAGCTGTTCCATGTGCCGTTTCCGGAACCGTGCGGATTCACGGTTCTCAATACGGACTTGACCGAGATCGAGCCGGTCGAGCGGCGCGTGGACAGTCTGGTGCGGGTGAACACGGAGGAGGGTGACTATCTGCTCGTGCTGGAGTCGCAGGGCAAGAAGGACGAGAGGAAGCGCGGGAGTTGGCCGTACTACCTCTCGTACCTCTACGAGGAGTACCGCTGCGAGCCGGTGCTGATCGTCATGACCCAGAGCAGCTCCACCGCGCGGTGGGCCGCACAACCCATCCGGTTCGGTCTGCCCGGCTGGTCCTCGCTCGTCGTACGGCTGATGGTTCTCGGACCGGACAACGTGCCGGTGATCACCGACGAGAAGGAGGCCGCGCAGGACGTGTCGCTTGCGGTACTTTCGGCGATTACGCATGGTAAAGGGCCGCGCGCCGCTGCGATACTGGGACCACTTGCGGCAGCTCTGGAGACGATTGACCCGGCGAGCGCGCCTCTGTTCGTAGAGCTCGTGACGTCTGGCCTGGTGGATTCCCAGGCGAAGGAGATTTGGAGGGACCTGATGGCTCCGGTGAACTACTTCTTCAAGAACCCGGCCGCGCAGAAGGTGAGGGATGAAGGGCGTGTCGAAGGGCGTGTCGAAGACCGCATCGAAATGACCCTGAAGATCCTGGAGCTGCGAGGCCTCCCGGTATCCGACTCCGTCCGCCTTCGGGTGCAGGCGTGTTCCGACCTGGACCAGCTCAAGGCCTGGTCGGAACGGGCTGTCCATGTGGCCGACGCGGAGGACCTGTTCACCACGCCGCAGTCCCCATAGCCGTATGGGGCTGGAGTCTCCCGGCACACTCCAGCCCCGCCCCCTACGGGACAGCTACTCCGCCGGAGGTTCCCCCTCCGGTGCCGGCGCCGGCGGAGCCAATGGGCGTAGCCACAGCCACACCAGGAAGAAGATGCCCAGGGCCAGCATGCCCAGGCCGGTCCAGAGGTTGATGTTGACGCCCTGGGCCTTGGCGCGGTTGGCGTCGGAGACGGTGAGGCCCGCGACGGTGACGATGATGCCGTAGACGACGAACAGGCCGCCGATGACGCTGCGGATGTCGAAGAGGCGGGCCGCGGTCGCGGACTGCTGCTCCAGCTCCGTGACCTCGCGTTGGACGTCACGGTCCGAGTAGTGGTCGGACATGGTTGCTCAGGCCTCCTTCGTCAGAACGAGAACGGGATGTAGCAGGCCGCCGCCAGGATCAGCGCGCCCCAGCCCAGCAGCGCCGGCCTGCGGTACCACGCGTCGTCGCCGACCGCCGGCGGCTCGGCCATGCCGGGGGAGACGGTGCCGTAGACCAGGCCCTGGAGATCCTCCGCCGGTTTGGGGGCGGTGAAGAGGGAGACCGCGACCATGACCACCACACCCGCGACGAAGCCCGCGATCGCCGAGACGAAGTTGGCGCCCTGATCGGAGGGGATGCCGATGATCCCCTGCTTGTAGATGACGAAGTAGTTGACCATCGCCGCCGTCGTACCCGCCAGCAGGCCCCAGAAGCCCGACTTCACCGACGCCCGCTTCCAGAACATGCCGACGATGAAGACCACGAACATCGGCACGTTGAAGAAGGAGAAGAGGGTCTGCAGATAGCTCATGATGTTGGAGAAGGACGAGGCCAGGAACGCGGTACCGATCGACGCCAGCACGCCGACCACCGTGATCAGACGGCCGAAGCGGACGTAGTAGGCGTCCTCCCGGCCCTTCACCACGTACTTTCCCCAGATGTCGGTCGTGAAGACCGTGTTGAAGGACGAGACGTTCGCCGCCATGCCCGCCATGAAGGCGGCGAGCAGACCCGTCACCGCGATACCGAGCACGCCGTTCGGCAGCAGCTCCTGCATCAGGTACGGGACCGCGTCGTTGTACTGGAGGTTCGAGCCGCTCGTGCCGATCCTCGGGACCAGAACGGCCGCCACCAGGCCCGGGATCATCACCAGGAAGACGATGAAGATCTTGGGGAACGCGGCGATGAGGGGAGTGCGCTGGGCCGCGCTGAGGTTCTTCGCGGACAGCGCACGCTGCACCTCCGCGAAGTTCGTCGTCCAGTAGCCGAAGGAGAGGACGAAGCCGAGGCCGAGCACGATGGTCAGCCAGTTCGCGCCCAGCGGGTTCACCTGGCCGATGCCCGTACCGCCCCAGGCGGTGGTGAAGTCGCTGCCGTGGGTCCTGTCGAGCGAGTCGGTCAGGCCGTCCCAGCCGCCCACCCGCTTCAGACCCAGCGCGGCGATCGGGATCAGGGCCGCCAGGATCACGAAGAACTGCAGCACCTCGTTGTAGATCGCGGACGACAGACCGCCGAGCGTGATGTAGGCGAGCACGAAGAGGGCCGCCATCACGATCGCCACCCACTGCGGCCAGCCGAGCAGCGCCTCGACGACGATCGCGAGCGAGTACAGGTTGACGCCGGCGATCAGGATCGCCGCGAAGGCGAACAGGATCGAACTCAGCAGATGCGCCGCTCTGTCGAAGCGCAGGAGCAGGAACTCCGGGACCGAGCGCACCTTCGAGCCGTAGTAGAACGGCATCATCACCAGGCCGAGGAAGACCATGGCGGGGATCGCGCCGATCCAGTACCAGTGCACGGTGTAGACGCCGTACTGCGCGCTGTTCGCGGCCATGCCCAGGATCTCGGTGGCGCCCAGGTTGGCCGAGATGAACGCGAGGCCCGTGATCCAGGCGGGCAGGGAGCGCCCGGAGAGGAAGAAGTCGAGGCTCGTCCTGACCGAGGCCTTGGCGGCGAAACCGATGCCGAGCACGACGACGAAGTAGATGCCGAGGATCGTGTAGTCGAGCCCGTTCGTGGGTAGACGGAGCCCTTCGGCGAGGTACGTGGGGGCATACATGCCCGCATCTATGCCCCATGAGCCCCACAACGCCGCTCATGCATCACAGACACCCCCCAAACCCCCGCAGGCATTGACGTTTCTGTTGCTTTGTGGTTTGTTGTGTTCGGTTATGTTTGATGGTTGGGTGTGGTGTGGATGAGGAGTCCCGCGGTGAAGAAGACCTCGACCCGGCTCGCCGACGGTCGTGAGCTGATCTACTACGACTCACGCGACGACACGGTGCGCGACGCGGTGGACCGCCGCCCGCTGGAGCCCACCGTCACCAGTTCCCAGGTGCGCCGCGACCCGCTGCTCGGCGACTCGGTCGCGATCGCCTCGCACCGCCAGGGCCGCACGTACCACCCCCCGGCGAACGAGTGCCCCCTGTGCCCCTCGAAGGGCGACCGGCTGAGCGAGATCCCGGACTCCTCGTACGACGTGGTCGTCTTCGAGAATCGTTTCCCCTCGCTCGCCGGCGACTCCGGGCGCTGCGAGGTCGTCTGCTTCACCTCCGACCACGACTCGTCCTTCGCCGACCTCACCGAGGAGCAGGCGGGGCTCGTCCTGGAGGCGTGGACGGACCGCACGGCGGAGCTGTCCCACCTCTCCTCCGTCGAACAGGTCTTCTGTTTCGAGAACCGCGGCGAGGAGATCGGCGTCACCCTCGGCCATCCGCACGGGCAGATCTACGGCTACCCGTTCACCACCCCGCGTACGGCCCTGATGCTGCGCTCGCTGGCCGCGCACAAGGAGGCCACCGGCGGCGAGAACCTCTTCGACGAGGTCGTCGCACGCGAGCTCGCCGAGGGCGACCGGATCGTCCTGGAGACCGAGCAGTGGGTGGCCTTCGTGCCGTACGCCGCGCACTGGCCCTATGAGGTCCACCTCTACCCCAAGCGGCGCGTGCCCGATCTGCTCGGGCTCGACGAGGCGGCGCGCACAGAGTTCCCCCAGGTCTATCTGGAACTCTTGAGACGCTTCGACCGGATCTTCGGTGAGGGCGAGCCTCCCACGCCGTACATCGCCGCCTGGCACCAGGCGCCCTTCGGCGCGCTGGAGGAGTTCGAGGGTGTGAGCAGGGACGACTTCGCGCTCCACCTTGAGCTTTTCACCATTCGCCGCACTTCGGGCAAGCTGAAGTTCCTCGCGGGCTCCGAGTCCGGCATGAGCGTGTTCATCAACGACGTGCCGCCGGAGGCCGCGGCCCAGCGACTGCGAGAGGTAGCGAGTTCATGAGTGGGAAGTACCTGGTCACGGGTGGCGCGGGCTATGTCGGCAGTGTCGTCGCGCAGCACTTGATCGAGGCCGGTCACGAGGTCACCGTCCTCGACAACCTCTCCACCGGCTTCCGCGAGGGCGTCCCGGCGGGGGCTTCCTTCATCGAGGGCGACATCCGCGACGCCGCCAAGTGGCTCGACGCCTCCTACGACGCCGTGCTGCACTTCGCCGCGTTCTCGCAGGTCGGCGAGTCCGTCGTGAAGCCCGAGAAGTACTGGGACAACAACGTCGGCGGCACCATGGCGCTGCTCGCGGCGATGCGCGAGGCGGGCGTGCGCAAGCTGGTCTTCTCCTCCACGGCCGCCACGTACGGCGAGCCGGAGCAGACCCCGATCGTCGAGTCCGCGCCGACGAAGCCCACCAACCCGTACGGCGCGTCCAAGCTGGCGGTCGACCACATGATCACCGGTGAGGCGGCGGCCCACGGGCTGGGCGCGGTGTCGCTGCGCTACTTCAACGTGGCCGGCGCGTACGGGGCGCAGGGCGAGCGCCACGACCCCGAGTCGCACCTCATTCCGCTCGTCCTGCAGGTCGCGCAGGGGCGCCGCGAGGCGATCTTCGTCTTCGGCGACGACTATCCGACCCCGGACGGCACCTGCATCCGCGACTACATCCACGTCGCGGATCTGGCGGACGCGCATCTGCTGGCGCTGGAGGCCGCGGCTCCGGGTGAACACCTCATCTGCAACCTCGGCAACGGCAACGGCTTCTCCGTCCGCGAGGTCATCGAGACCGTCCGCCAGGTCACGGGGCACCCGATCCCCGAGGTCATGGCCCCGCGCCGGGCCGGTGACCCGGCCGTGCTCGTCGCCTCGGCGGCGACCGCGCGCGAGCGGCTCGGCTGGAACCCGTCCCGCGCGGATCTCGCGGGCATCGTCGCGGACGCGTGGGCGTTCGCCCAGAACAGGGAGCGGTAGGTAGTCCGGTGGGTGTACGCGAGGGGTTCGAGGAGCTGTACGGGGCCGCACCGGAAGGCGTCTGGGCGGCGCCCGGGCGGGTCAACCTGATCGGCGAGTACACGGACTTCAACGAGGGGTTCGTGATGCCGCTCGCCCTGCCGCACACGGCGGTGGCGGCGGTGTCGCGGCGCGCGGACGGGGTGCTGCGGCTGCACTCCGCCGACATCGAGGGGCCGGTCGTCGAACTGCACGTCGACGAGCTGGCGCCGCTGACCAACACCAGCTGGGCCGCGTACCCGGCGGGCGTGGTGTGGGCGCTGCGCGAGGCGGGGCACGCGGTGACGGGTGCGGATGTGCACCTTGCCTCGACCGTGCCGACGGGGGCGGGCCTGTCCTCCTCCGCCGCCCTTGAGGTCGTGACGGCGCTCGCCCTCAACGACCTGTACGAACTCGGCCTCAGCGGGCCCGAACTGGCCCGGCTCGCCCAGCGCGCCGAGAACGACTTCGTCGGCGTGCCCTGCGGGATCATGGACCAGACGGCGTCCGCGTGCTGCACCGAGGGGCACGCGCTGCACCTCGACTGCCGCGATCTGTCCATCCGGCAGGTCCCCTTCGACCTGGCGGCCGACGGACTCGAACTCCTGGTCGTCGACACCCGCGTGAAGCACGCGCTGGGCGACGGGGCGTACGCCGAACGGCGTGAAGGGTGCGAGGAGGGGGCGCGGCAGCTCGGGGTCTCGCATCTGCGGGATGTCGCGTACGAGGAGCTGGATACGGCGCTCGCGCGCCTGTCCGACGAGCGGGTACGCCGTTACGTACGCCATGTCGTGTCCGACGACCACCGGGTGGAGCGCGTGATCGCGCTGCTGGACGCCGGGGACGTACGGGCGATCGGGCCCGTACTGACGGAGGGGCACGCCTCGCTCCGCGACGACCTGCGTATCTCGTGCGAGGAGCTGGACCTGGTGGTCTCCACGGCCAACTCCGTGGGGGCGTTGGGGGCGCGGATGACGGGGGGCGGCTTCGGCGGCTCGGCGATCGTGCTGGTGGAGTCCGTGGATGTGGAGACGGTGACGAAGGCGGTGACGGAGGCGTTCGCCGCCGCGGGCCATACGGCTCCTCGGGTGTTCCCGGCGGTGCCGTCGGCGGGCGCCCGCCGCTTGAGCTGACCGCAGGGATTCCCTGCCCGGGGGCTCCGCCGCGAGACCCCGGGTGGGTTCTCCCCTGACGGGGCGCTGCCCCTACAGCCGTTTCGTCAGCGTGTATTCCGTGGTTCCCGGCGGATAGTCCGGGATCACGCACACCACCTCGTATCCCCGCTTCTTGTAGAACTCGGGGGCCTGGAAGTCCCAGGTCTCCAGGCGGGAGTTCAGGCAGCCGCGTTCCTCCCGGGCCAGGCGCTCGCCCTCCGCGAGGAGCCGGGAGCCGAGGCCCGTGCCCCGGTGGATCTCGTCCACCCAGAGGTACGTCACCTGCAGCCAGGTCGTCCAGGTGTGGCCGACCAGGCCGCCCGCGAGGGCACCGGTGGCGTCCAAGGCCCAGACATGGAGCGGAAGTTCCCGTTCGGCAGGGGTTCCGCGCAGGGCACGGAGGGCGGGGGACGCCTGAGTGTTGGTGTCGAGCAGCCGCCGACGGAGCAGATCACGTCGGTCTTTGTCGACTCCTGTCTCAATACGAAACATACGGCTCACCATAAACGCCCTGGCCAATCAGTTCTGCAATTTGCCTTCCGCTCCCCGCCCCCGGCCTTACCCTGTGAACAGCGCCGGTGGGGGCCGGTGCTGATCAGGGGGCGAGACAGTCGGGTACGACGCCCGAAGTGGGGGTAGCAGTTCCAGCACGGCGGCGGCCGTGTGGCTGCGGCATCCCGTATTCCGAGTGCGAGCGGGCTCGGGATCACTTCGGGTGTCGTACCTGCGCCGGTCGTCCCCCGACCAGTGGGGGTATCAGTGGTTCGCATCCGTGTCCTGGTCGTCGACGACCACCGCATCTTCGCCGAGTCGCTCGCCGCAGCCCTGGCCGCCGAGCCCGACGTCGACGTGTCCGCCGCGGGCAGTGGACCTGCCGCGCTGCGCTGCTTGGAACGGGCGGCCGCGGAGGGCCGCAGATTCGACGTGCTGCTCGTCGACGCCGACCTGGGCGGCAATCTGCCCGGCGCCCGGCCCGCCGTACCGGTCCAGGAGGGCAACGAGGACGGGCTCGTCGACGGCATCTCGCTCGTCGCGGGCGTCCGTTCCGGTCAGCCGAGCGTGCGCATCGTCGTGCTCGCCGAGAAGGACGACCAGCGCCGGGCCGCCCTCGCGCTGCAGGCCGGCGCCTCGGGATGGGTCGCCAAGGACTGTTCCCTGTCGCGGCTCCTGACCGTCATCCGGGGAGTACTGCGCGACGAGACGCATCTTCCGCCCGCCCTGCTCACGGGCGTCCTGCGGGAGTTGACCGCCGCGCGCAAACACCGCACGGAGAGCGAGCGGCTCGTCGAATCGCTCACGCCCCGGGAGCGGGAAGTACTGCGCTGCATGGTCGCGGGGCTGGGCAGGAAGGCCGTCGCGGAGAGGCTGTTCCTCTCCCCGCACACCGTCCGTACGCATATGCAGAACGTGCTCGGGAAGCTGGGCGTGCACTCGACGCTCGCCGCGGTCGCACTGGCCCGCCGCGCCGGGGTCGGGCCCGTCGACCTAGCCGGGGATGTTGTCGAACGGGGCGGTCAACTGGCGTAGCAGGGCGGCCAGCTCGCTGCGCTGTGCCCTGCTGAGTTCGGCCAGGATCGCGCGCTCCTGGTCGAGGAGTCCGGCCAGCGCCTGGTCGGCGCGGTCGCGTCCCTCGTCCGTGAGGCGGACGAGCACGCCCCGGCGGTCGCTCGGGTCCGGGAGGCGCTCCACCAGGCCCTTCTTCGTCAGCCGGTCGATGCGGTTGGTCATCGTGCCGGAGGTGACGAGCGTCTGGGTGAGCAACTGGCCGGGGGAGAGCTGATACGGGGATCCCGCACGCCTGAGCGCGGTCAGCACATCGAACTCCCAGGGCTCCAGGCTGTGCTCGGAGAACGCCAGCCGGCGGGCCCGGTCGAGATGCCGGGCGAGTCTGCTCACCCGGCTGAGTACCTCAAGCGGTTCCACGTCGAGGTCGGGGCGCTCCCGGCGCCATGCTCCGACCAGCCGATCGACCTCGTCCTCCATGACGATCAGTGTAGTGGTTGTGTCGACATGAAGTCTCTTGATGTAGAGCCTCTTGATATCGACTCTCTTGACGTCAAGATAAATTCTTGCGAGGGTGGAAGTTCGGATACGACTTCGAGGAGGTCTCCCATGCCCGCCGCCACCCCCACCTGGGACCCGGCCCAGTACCTGCGCCACGCAGACCACCGCGCCCGCCCCTTCGCCGACCTCCTCGCCCGCGTCCCGGCGCTGCCCGCGGACCCCGCCCGCATCGCCGACCTCGGCTGCGGCCCCGGCAATGTCACCGCCCTGATCGCCGCCCGCTGGCCCACCGCCCGCATCACCGGCTACGACAACTCGCCCGAGATGCTCGCCCGGGCCGAGGAGTTCGCCGGCCCCACCTCCGGCGGCGGCCGCATCGACTTCGCCTCCGCCGACGCCCGCACCTGGGTACCCGACGAGTCGTACGACCTGATCATCAGCAACGCCACCCTGCAGTGGGTGCCCGGACACCTCGCGAACCTCCCCGCCTGGGTGGAGGGCCTGGCACCCGGCGGCACCTTCGCCTTCCAGGTCCCCGGCAACTTCGACGCCCCCAGCCACCGGCTGATGCGCGAGCTCGCCCACTCCGCCCGCTGGAAGGACCGCCTGGCCGACGCGCTGCGCCACGACGACGCGGTGTGCACCCCGGCCGTCTATCTGGAGCGGCTCACCGCCCTCGGCTGCGCGGCCGACGTCTGGGAGACGACGTACCTGCATCTCCTGCAGGGCGAGGACGCCGTCCTGGACTGGGTGAGGGGGACGGGGCTGCGGCCGGTCCTCAGCGAGCTGGGGGCGGAGGCGGACGCCTTCGTCACCGACTACCGGGCCGCGCTGCGCGAGGCGTACCCGGCCACCGGGCACGGCACGGTGTTCCCGTTCCGTCGCCTCTTCGCGGTGGCGAGGAAAGGGGCCTGAGCCGTGCTCACCGCCGTCGACCACGTCCAGCTCGCCGCGCCACCCGGCAGCGAGCCCGGCCTCCGTACGTACTACGTGGATGTCCTCGGCATGACCGAGCTCCCCAAGCCGCCCGCCCTCGCCGCCCGCGGAGGCTGCTGGTTTTCGGCGGGGGCCGTGCAACTGCACCTGGGCATCGAGACGGACTTCCGGCCCGCCAAGAAGGCCCACCCGGGACTGCGGGTCACCGGTATCGAAGCGTTCGCCGCCCGTCTCACAGCCCACCGAGCCGTCGTCACCTGGGACGACGACCTCCCCGGCCACCGCCGCTTCTACTCCGAGGACCCGGTGGGCAACCGGCTGGAGTTCCTGGAGCCGGGTGTCAGGGGGTGCGGCCCAGGTTTGTGATCAGGATGCGGATGACGTCCTCGTCGATGAGGTAGAGGACGCGGTAGTCGCCGACGCGGAGGCGGCGGATGTTGGGGCCGTAGGCGGTGGAGTTGGCCGGGCGCGGTTTTTCGGCGAGCGTGTCGACGGCCTCGTAAACGGTGGCGAGCCCCGCGGGGTCGTCCTTGAGGAACCGGACCGCCGCGTCCGTGGCGCTCGGTTCCCAGGTGATGCGGTAGGTCACGGACGCAGCCCCAGAATCCGTCCGACTTCCTCGTGCGGGATGCCCTCTTCGAGGGTGCCCTCCGCCTTGCGCCGCTGGTAGTCGGCGATGGCGAGGGAGTCTTCGAGATCCTCTATGACCTGAGGTGATACGAGGAGCGCGGCGACGTGCCCATGGTCGGTGAGGGCGATGGTCTCGCGGCCGTGGGCCGCGCGGCGCACGAGGTCACCGAGCTGGGAGCGGGCCGCGCTGATCGCAATCTCAATCATGCGCAGATGCTTACACAAGATTGACCTTGTGGTCAATTTCGGCCCAGACGGTGAGGCCACAGCCGGTCCGGTACTGCCCCCGGCGGGTAGCCAGCGCGTCGGTGATCAGCAGGCCGCGTCCGCGCTCCCGCTCGGGCCCTGGTGTGTCCGGTACGGAGACCCGGAAGCCCTGGCCTTCGTCGGTCACACTGACGGTGGCTGTGTCGGCGGTGTCCGGGGAGAGTCCCCAGGACCGGGCCGCCATCCGTACGTAGTGTCGGGTGGCGCCCGCAGAGGTGAGATCCCCGCCGGGGAGCGAGAGCAGACCGAACGCCTGGGGCGTGGTGGGGCAGTGGGTCAGCGCGTTGTGGACGACCTCGATGAGGGGTGGTCTGTTGCGAACTCCGCTCGACAGGACTCGGTTGTTCTCTGCCGGAGCGAGGCGAGTGCCCCGGCTCTCGGCGATGAGCAGGGCGTCGCGCAGGGCATCCGTCAACTGGGCGGCGAGATGGCCGAGTTCGGTGGTCGGCGGCGACCAGTGTTCGGTGAGCAGGTCCCGGGCGCGGTTGAGGAGTTTGTCCGCGAGGCCGAGTTGTACGTTCTCGATCCGGTCGGCGAGCCGGGAGGCGGGGCCGGTGCCGTCGGTGGAGAGGTAGCAGGGTTGCCCGTATGTGCCGGTCCAGGGCAGCAGGCGGGGCGGGGGTCCGGCGGATTCGGCGGGGCTCATCGGGCGACCTCCATGCCGTGGATGTGGCGCGGGCCGATGTCGACGCCGTACGTGGCCAGCCAGAGGGGGCGTCGGCGGCTGCGCTGCTCGGGGGCGAGGAGGTAGGGGCGGACCATGGCGGTGGCGCGGCCGTTGAGGGGGGTGTCGGTGGCGTACGGGCCGGGGTGTCTGACGGTGGCTGGCCGGGGCCGGGGCCGGGGCCGGGGCCGGGGTGGGGGTGGGGGTGGGGGTAGTGGCTGTCCGGCGCGGTGCCGGCCTCGTGGGGAGAAGAGTGTGCGTAGGCGGGTGATGGTGCGGGTGATGAGGTTGGTCATGTCCTCAGCTCCCTTTCGTGGAGTGGATGTACGGGGTGGGTCATGCGGACCGTCACGGCCCGCCCAAACCCGCGCGCTGTTGGGGCTGCCCTGTCGGGCGCAGGTAAGCCCGGTGAGGCGGAGACGGAGGCGGGCGTCGGGAGAGACGAGGTCGAGGACCTCGGCGCGGAGGTCTGTGGGCGTGTGTGATGCCATGACCTGTTCCCTGCGGGGATGCGTGGCAAGACGTAGCTCAAAGCTTCTGGATGAGCACGTGGTGTTACGGAATTGCGCATGAAGCTGAGAAAGGTTTCTCAGCAAGAGGCTGAGGTGGGTTTTATTCGAGTGAGTGAAAGTGGCATATGTCGCACGGGAGGGTGTGTGTAGAGTCTGCGCCAGAGTGGCGGTGATTGACGCATGTCTGATGCTCGTCCGAACTTGATGCGTCGTCGGCTCGGCCTTGCGTTGCGCACGCTGCGCCGGCGTGCGGGGCTCAACCTTCCTGATGCGGTTGAGCAATTGGGGCTCTCCGGTCCGTCCGCGCTCAGCAAGATCGAGAACGGCAAACAGCGTGTCTCGTCAGCGGACCTGGGCAAGTATTTCGACGCCTACAGCGTCGAGGACGCTCAACGCATGGAAGAGATCAGGAAGCTGGCTTCGCTGGCCTCTTCGCCGCGTCGGACTAACCTGTTCAACCAGTACCGGGACGCGGTTCGTGACCCTTTCGCCAACTACCTGGAACTCGAAGAGCTGGCCGAGCACGCGGATTGTTATGCGGTCCAGTTGATTCCCGGGCTCCTTCAGACTCCCGAGTACGCGCACGCGGTTGTCGACGGCAGCGGCAAGTGGAAGACCGCGCGAGAAGTGCGTACCTTCGTCGAGTTGCGTATGAAGCGTCAGCAGGTCCTGCGCAGGGAGGACCCTCTGTCTCTGTGGTGCGTACTGGACGAAGCCGCGTTGCGCAGGGCGGTTGGCGGCCCTCCGATCATGTCTGGACAGCTCCGTCATTTGCTGGCCGTCGCTGAAAAGCTTCCCGGGGTTGAGATCCAAGTGTTGCCGTTCAGCACTGGTGTGCACGCCGGGATTGACGGAGCTTTCACAGCTTTCCAGTTCGACGCCGGGGACCCTCTGGTCGTGGTGGAGCCACTGACAACCGCCCTCTACCTGGAGGAGGATATTCACGTGGGCCGCTACGAGGTCGCCTTCAATCACCTGCGTGCGCGGGCGCTGGACATTCCGGCATCACGCGACTTCATCAGTGAGCTCATCAAGGAGGAAGCTTGACCGGCAAAGCTGACCTGAGCGCCGCCAACTGGACGAAGAGCAGCTTCAGTTCAGGTGGAGACAACTGTGTCGAGGTGGCCTTCGTGGACAGCGTTACCGGCATCCGCGACTCCAAAGTCACGCATAGCCCAGTGCTCGCCGTCACTGCCGACGCGTTCACCGCGTTCCTCGGCGGAGTCAAGTGCGACGGGGCTGGACTGCACCGTCTGACGCGAATACCTCCGGAACAGCACCAAGTGGGCCGCCCCAGCCGGATGCTGTTGGCAAATCCGCCGCAGGGAACACTCTCCCCGGAAGCCGTGAGCACTAGATCGATCTAGTGCTCACGGTTTCCGGCACACATGCCGCGGAGCCGACGTGGCCGACCGGGTTGGCCAACAGCATCCAGCCGTAGCGGCCCACTTTGCTGTCCGGACTCAGCTTCGGGCGGCCGGGTCGGGTAGCTCTATGCCCAGGGACTTGGCCGACGCGGCGATCTCCGCGAGGGCTTCGTGAAGATCGCCTGTGATCCCGTGGACCAACTCACAAGGCGACTTCGCCATCGCCGGGTTCGTCGCGGCGGTGTCGATCAGCCCGATGTCGAGGTGGACGTCCTTGCCTGCCAGTTGCGCGTCATCTGGCATGCTTCACCCGCGCGAGATCCGGAACCCCAGGTCGTCATTGCGCACAAAGCATTGCCCTCGTCCCCGATACGCCGCCCGGGCCCGATTCTGGTGGTGCCGCCACGAGCCCCCGCGACAGATACGAGCATCGCTCGGCGCGTCCGGCGACGATGTTGCAGTTCCCCAGGCGTACGGGTAGGGCTCCGGGGCGCTCGCCGTCCACTCGAATACGTTCCCGCAGAGGTCGTCCACACCGTGCGGTGACCTGCCCTCCGGGAAGATCCCGACGGGTAGCGTTCCGCGCGCGTGGAGTTCGAATGTGTTGGAGGCGAGCGGGATGAACGTGTCGCCGTAGGGGAGGACGCGCCCGTCGACGGAGGCGGCGGCCTCCCACTCGTGCTCGGTGGGGAGACGGATGGGCTCACCGGTGGCGGCGCTGAGCCAAGCGCAATACGCCTCGGCCTCGTAGATTGAGACGCCGACGACCGGCGCGCTGGGGTGACCGAGGAGGCTGTCGTACCAGTAGGCGGGGGCGCGCGGGGGTTCGGTGCCATAGATGTCCGTCAGCGCGCTGCGCAGGGCGCCGTCCGTCATTGTCGTCAGCTTCACCATGCTGACGGCCTGTTGGAGGGTGGCGACGCCGGTGCGAAGCATGTCGACGGGCAAGGCGGGACGACGGCGCAGGTTGTCGCGTTTCTTACGCCATTCGTCGGCGATGAGGTCGTGAATGCCTTCGCCGCGGCGCCAGCGGCGGGCCTGCGCGGTGCGCCACCAGCGGTCATCGTCGTAGCCCCCAGCCGCGATGAAATGGGCATATTCCGCGTTGGTGACAGGGCGACGGGCCAGGCCGAAGGCGGGCAGTGTCACCTCGTGGACGGGGCGTTCGAGGGCGTAGGGGGTGTTCTCCGCGCCGATGCGGTGGGTGCCGGCGGGGATATGGGCGAACTCGGGGACGAGGGCTGTGCCGTGTGGGCCGTCATTGCGGCGCATCTGCTCCGTGATCTCCGCGCTGCCGCCTGCTCCGGTCGGCCAGCCGACGTCACGCAGGTCGCGCAGGATGCTCGCCATGTCCTGCAGCAGCCGCTCGTCGGCGGCGGAGTCCGTGCCGGCGAACGGCTCTGCCCGCACGGCGTACTTCCAGGACAGCGTGCGCAGGGATTCCGCGGCCGCACGGCCGCGATACCAGGCCCGCTGCGGATTGTTCGCGGTGAGCCAGAGCGCCGGGACGAGCGATGCGAGGAGCGCGATCGCGGCGACGAGAGCGCCCAGGTCAAGTCCGTTGCTGAGCTTGATGTCGACGCCGCAGAGGACGGCCCCGGTCACCAGCATGGCCAGCTGAAGCGCGGACCACTGCACAGTGTCCGCCTGCCCGGCAAGAGAGGCGCTGTCCGCGGAACGGAACATCGACGGCAGATTGTCATCGGTCAGGATCAGCTGGCTCGGCCCCCCAGGCATGCCCACGATCGTGACGACCGCGTCAGAGCCGCGCAAGCAGTAATCGCGATCGGGCCGGTTCTTGGAGGTGGCGGCCTCCGCCTTGCGGGGCCGCGGACGCCCAGCCATCGTCGGCCCGGCAGGGCGACCATGCCGACCAGGGCCTGGGCGTACAGCGGCGCGGGCTTCGGGTCGAAGCCGCCCGGCTCGAAGCCCACAACGCCATGGTGACCTGGGACGACAACCTCCCCGGCCACCGCCGCTTCTACTCCGAGGACCCGGTCGGCAACCGGCTGGAGTTCCTGGAGCCGGTTGCCCGACCTCTCCCGTTCTGATGATCAGAGGGCATCTTCGCCGCACCGGGGCGTTGTCGTCCGTAGCGTTCCCGGCGTCGCTTGTGCCGCAGTGGCGTCGGCGCCCACACTGATGGAGGAGGTGCTTCACGATGACCGCTCTCGCACACGAGGTTTCCCCGGCTGTGGACGACAACCCGGTCTCCGACCTGGACGAGGTCCTGTGGCAGGCGTGGAAGGCCATGGATCTCCCCGAGGGCTACCGGGCCGAGATCATCGAGGGAGCCATCGAAGTGTCGCCCACCGGCCGTCGCCGTCATATGGTGCTCATCAACCGCCTCCGACACGCATTGGATTCCCATCTGAGCGGCAGTGACCACGCGGTGTGGCACGACGGCAACGTCATCCATCGCCGTCGCCGCAAGTGCTGGATTCCGGATCTCTTCGTCGGCCCGCTGGACCCCGACGAGATTCCGGACGAGGAGGGCCTCGGTGTCGACGCGGCCGGTGTCCTCATGGTCATCGAGGTTGTCTCGCCCGGTCGGCAGAACGAGCAGCGGGACCGCATCCGCAAGCGCCGCGAGTACGCCCGGGCGGGGATTCCGCTGTACATCCTCGTCGATGACCACGACGGTGACGGCACGGTCGTCGTGCTGGCCTCGCCCGACCCCAAGAAGGCCGTCTATACCGACGAGCACCGTGTCCCGTACGGCACGGACGCCGTGATCCCCGATGGCCCGGCGAAGGGCTTTGCCATCGGCGAGGCGATCACCCGGGCCTGACCCCGCCCGGTGCCGCCGTACCCTCCGCCGTCAGCTCTTGCGATGCCCTATCAGGCGCGGCTTCGGCTCCAGGCCGTCCAGGCCGTGCCACGCCAGGTTCACCAGATGGGCCGCCACCTCCGCCTTGCGGGGCTTGCGGACGTCGAGCCACCACTGGCCGGTCAGGGCGACCATCCCCACCAGCGCCTGGGCGTAGAGGGGAGCCAGCTTCGGGTCGAAACCGCGGAGCTTGAACTCGCGGCCCAGGATGTCCTCCACCTGGGTGGCGATGTCCGAGATCAGCGAGGCGAAGGAACCCGTCGACTGGGGGATGGGGGAGTCACGGACCAGGATGCGGAAACCGTCCGTGTACTCCTCGATGTAGTCCAGGAGGGCGAAGGCCGCCTGTTCGCACAGCTCACGGGGGTGGCCGGCGGTGAGGGAGCTGGTCACCATGTCCAGCAGACGGCGCATCTCGCGGTCCACCACCACCGCGTACAGCCCCTCCTTGCCGCCGAAGTGCTCGTACACCACCGGTTTGGAGACCCCGGCCTTCGCCGCGATCTCCTCCACCGACGTGCCCTCGAAACCCTTCGCCGCGAAAAGGGTGCGACCGATCTCCAGCAGCTGCTGACGGCGCTCGGCACCGGTCATACGGGTGCGACGCGCACGCCGCGGCTTTTCACTGCTGCTCGGGGTGCTGCTGGAGTCGGTCGCCACACTGTCAATCATGCCGCGTCGGCGCTCTCCGTCTGGCTCCGGGAGCCGGACCCGTCCGTGTTGCGCTTCGAATCGATACGCGAGCGTGACGGCCAGCGCACGTCGGACGCCCAGCCGAGCTGCTCGCACCAGCGGATGATCCGGGCCGAGGAGTCCACCTGACCACGCTGTACGCCGTGCCGCGCCGAGGTCGGGTCGGCATGGTGCAGGTTGTGCCAGGACTCACCGCAGGACAGCACGGCCAGCCACCACACGTTCCCCGAACGGTCCCGCGACTTGAAGGGGCGCTTGCCCATCGCGTGGCAGATCGAGTTGATCGACCAGGTGACATGGTGCAGCAGAGCCACCCGGACCAGCGAGCCCCAGAAGAAACCGGTGAACGCGCCCCACCACGACATCGTCGCCAGACCGCCGATCAGGGGCGGCAGAGCGAGCGAGAGCATCGTCCAGTAGATGAAATGGCGCGAGATCGTACGGATCGCGGGGTCCCTGATCAGATCCGGCGCGTACTTGTCCTGCGGGGTCCGCTCCTCGTCGAACATCCAGCCGATGTGCGCCCACCACAGACCCTTCATCAGGGCCGGCACCGTCTCCCCGTAGCGCCACGGCGAGTGGGGGTCACCTTCGGCGTCGGAGAACTTGTGGTGCTTGCGATGGTCGGCGACCCAGCGGACCAGGGGCCCCTCGACCGCCATCGAGCCGGCGACGGCCAGCGCGATCCGCAGCGGGCGTTTCGCCTTGAAGGAGCCGTGCGTGAAGTAACGGTGGTAGCCGATCGTGACGCCGTGGCAACCCAGGTAGTAGAAGAACACCAGCAGGCCGATGTCCAACCAGCTCACCCCACGGCCCCAGGCCAGCGGCACCGCTGCCACGAGGGCGAGGAACGGAACGGCGATGAAGAGAAGCAGCGTGATCTGTTCGAGTGACCCCTTCTTCTCGCCACCCAGCGTGGCCGAGGGGACTGGGGTGTCGTTGTCCGAATGCGGGGCGTCGTCGATCACGTCGGAACTCGTGGGCATGAGCGTCCCCTGTGGGGTCGAGGAGGGAGGAGGTGGCCGGATACCGCTCTTACGGTTCCGTAACCTACGGCGTCGTAAGTATGGCAGCGCGCGGCCCGGCGGCAAGAGCCCGCGAGCCTGCGCGCCCGCCCGGACACCTATCCTTGGAGTCGGTCGGACAGCGCGGTCCGTTCTCTTTTCTTCCCGGATGCCACGTCCCTAAGCGGCACCCGCCGCGCGGCCGCCACCCGGGTTCCCTCCCTGACGAGCTTCAGACGAGCTTCCACACTCTTCAGCCGAGCTTCCACACTGCAAGGAGCCGCACCTGTGAGCAGTGCCGACGACCAGACCACGACGACCAGCAGTGAACTGCGCGCCGATATCCGCCGCCTGGGCGACCTGCTGGGGGAGACCCTCGTCCGGCAGGAGGGCCCTGAGCTCCTGGAACTGGTCGAGAAGGTCCGCCGCCTGACCCGCGAGGACGGTGAGGCCGCCGCCGAGTTGCTGCGCGGCACCGAGCTGGAGACCGCGGCCAAACTGGTCCGCGCCTTCTCGACGTACTTCCATCTGGCGAATGTGACCGAGCAGGTGCACCGCGGCCGCGAACTGCGCGCCAAGCGGGCCGCCGAGGGCGGACTCCTCGCCCGAACGGCGGACCGCCTCAAGGACGCCGACCCCGAACACCTGAAGCAGACCGTCAAGCACCTCAATGTTCGCCCGGTCTTCACCGCCCACCCCACGGAAGCCGCCCGCCGTTCGGTCCTCAACAAGCTGCGCCGGATCGCCGCGCTTCTCGAGACCCCCGTCATCGAGGCCGACCGCCGCCGCTACGACACCCGGCTGGCCGAAAACATCGACCTCGTCTGGCAGACCGACGAACTCCGCGTCGTCCGCCCGGAACCCGCCGACGAGGCCCGCAACGCCATCTACTACCTCGACGAGCTGCACGCCGGCGCCGTGGGAGACGTCCTGGAGGACCTCACCGCCGAACTGGACCGCGTCGGCGTCAAGCTGCCGGACGAGACCCGGCCGCTCACCTTCGGCACCTGGATCGGCGGCGACCGCGACGGCAACCCGAACGTCACCCCCGCCGTCACCTGGGACGTCCTGATCCTCCAGCACGAACACGGCATCAACGACGCCCTGGACGTCATCGACGAACTCCGCGGCTTCCTGTCGAACTCGATCCGCTACACCGGCGCCACCGAAGAACTCCTCGAATCCCTGAGGACCGACCTGGAGCGGCTCCCCGGAATCAGCCCCCGCTACAAGCGCCTCAACGCCGAGGAGCCCTACCGCCTCAAGGCCACCTGCATCCGGCAGAAGCTGGAGAACACCAAGGAACGCCTCGCCAAGGGCACCCCCCACGAGGCCGGCCACGACTACCTCGGCACCGGCGAACTGCTGCGCGACCTCACCCTCATCCAGACCTCGCTGCGCGCACACCGGGGCGCGCTGTTCGCCGACGGCCGCATGAACCGCACCATCCGTACACTCGCCGCCTTCGGCCTCCAGCTCGCCACCATGGACGTACGCGAACACGCCGACGCCCACCACCACGCGCTCGGCCAGCTCTTCGACCGCCTCGGCGAGGAGTCCTGGCGCTACGCCGACATGCCCCGCGACTACCGCGCCAAGCTCCTCGCCAAGGAACTCAGGTCCCGGCGCCCGCTCGCCCCGACCCCCGCCCCGCTCGACGCCGCGGGCCACAAGACCCTCGGCGTCTTCGAGACGGTCAAGAAGGCCCTGGAGATCTTCGGCCCCGAGGTCATCGAGTCGTACATCATCTCCATGTGCCAGGGCGCCGACGACGTCTTCGCCGCCGCCGTCCTCGCCCGCGAGGCCGGACTGCTCGACCTGCACGCCGGCTGGGCGAAGATCGGCATCGTGCCGCTCCTGGAGACCACCGACGAGCTCAAGGCCGCCGACACGATCCTGGAGGACATGCTCTCCGACCCCTCCTACCGCCGTCTCGTGGCGCTGCGCGGGGACGTCCAGGAGGTCATGCTCGGCTACTCCGACTCCTCGAAGTTCGGCGGCATCACGACCTCCCAGTGGGAGATCCACCGCGCCCAGCGGCGTCTGCGCGACGTCGCCCACCGCTACGGCGTACGCCTGCGCCTCTTCCACGGCCGCGGCGGCACCGTCGGCCGCGGCGGCGGCCCCTCCCACGACGCGATCCTCGCCCAGCCCTGGGGCACCCTGGAGGGCGAGATCAAGGTGACCGAGCAGGGCGAGGTCATCTCCGACAAGTACCTGGTGCCCTCACTGGCCCGCGAGAACCTGGAACTGACGGTCGCCGCCACCCTCCAGGCCTCCGCCCTGCACACCGCGCCGCGCCAGTCCGACGAGGCACTGGCCCGCTGGGACGCGGCGATGGACGTCGTCTCCGACGCCGCCCACTCCGCCTACCGCAGGCTCGTCGAGGACCCGGACCTGCCGGCGTACTTCTTCGCCGCCACACCCGTGGACCAGCTCGCCGACCTGCACCTCGGCTCACGGCCCTCCCGCCGCCCCGACAGCGGCGCCGGGCTCGACGGACTGCGGGCCATCCCCTGGGTCTTCGGCTGGACCCAGTCACGGCAGATCGTGCCCGGCTGGTTCGGCGTCGGCTCCGGCCTCAAGGCCCTGCGCGAAGCGGGCCTGCGGCAGGAAGGGGACACCGTGCTCGACGAGATGCACGAACAGTGGCACTTCTTCCAGAACTTCATCTCCAACGTCGAGATGACCCTCGCGAAGACCGATCTGCGGATCGCCCGCCACTACGTCGACACCCTGGTGCCGGACGAGCTGAAGCACGTGTTCGCCACCATCGAGGCCGAGCACGAACTGACGGTCCGCGAAGTGCTCAGGGTGACCGGCGGCCAGGAACTCCTGGACACCAACCCGGTGCTCCAGCAGACCTTCTCCATCCGCGACGCCTACCTCGACCCGATCTCCTACCTCCAGGTCGCCCTGCTCAAGCGCCAGCGCGACGAGGCCGCCGCCGGCGCCGAGCCGGACCCGCTGCTCTCGCGGGCCCTGCTGCTGACGGTCAACGGCGTCGCGGCGGGGCTGCGCAACACCGGCTGATCCCGGCCGACCCCCCAGGAGCACGCACGGTGCCCCCGCGTTCGTACGAACACGGGGGCACCCTCAACCCTCATGGCTCACAAGAGCAGGAACGTGGCCGTCAGCTGGGCGATCCCCGCCCCCGCCAGCACCCACGCCGCCCGCGTCAGCCGCAGCCCGCCCGCGACCACCACCGACGCGAGCAGCAGGGCACCACCGAGCGGTACCCAGGCATAGAGGATCCCGGCCGGGCCACTGCGGACCACATCACTGCTGCCGGGCTTCACCGTCACCGTGTACGTCCGGCCCTTGCGCACCGCCACCGTCTCGTCGATGGTGACGCGGGCCCGCGCCAGGGACCCCGTCGAGGTCGGCGCGTACGGTCCCGTACAGGTGTCGCCCGAGCACTCCCGCACGGTCATGGTCCCCTGCTCCCGGCCCTTGCCCAGCATCACGTGCTGGGCCGTACCCCAGGAACCCCAGACGCCCGCGATCAGGATCAGCGCCACGACCGTACCCATCGCCGCGAGCCGCCCGAACCGCAGCGCCGGATGCGCGCTCCGACGGGGGCCTCGATGTGTGGCGACGGCAGGCATGGCGGCGATCCTTGGCCATCGCCGCGCGCCCGGTCAACCCCGGTCAGCACCGGTGGGCGACAAGTCGGCAGTTGTACGCGTACATCGACCGCCCCCGGCCGTCGCTCAGGAGTTGTACGTGCTCTGCGCCCGCTCCAGCCCCTCGATCACGAGGCACTCCGCGGCGTCCGCCGCCCGGTCCACGAAGTAACCGAGCTCCTTGCGCTCCGCCGACGCGAAGTCCTTCAGCACGAAATCGGCGACCTGCATACGGCCCGGAGGGCGCCCGATGCCGAAGCGCACCCGGTGGTAGTCGGAGCCCATCGCCTTCGTCATCGACTTCAGCCCGTTGTGGCCGTTGTCGCCGCCGCCGAACTTCAGACGCAGCATGCCGTAGTCGATGTCCAGCTCGTCATGGATCGCGACGATGTTCGCCGTCGGCACCTTGTAGAAGTCCCGCAGCGCGGTCACCGGGCCGCCGGACAGGTTCATGAACGACATCGGCTTGGCCAGGATCACCCGGCGGTTCGCCGGACCGGGCGGCCCGATACGCCCCTCGATCACCTGCGCCTGCGCCTTGCCGGCCCGCTTGAACCTGCCGCCGATCCGCTCCGCCAGCAGGTCGGCGACCATGAAGCCCACATTGTGCCGGTTCATGGCGTACTCGGGGCCGGGGTTGCCGAGGCCCACGATCAGCCAGGGGGCGTTGGCGTCGGTCGTCACGTCGGTGTCTCCCATATGTCCTTCGAACTACGAGCCGTGTCCTTGATACGCGGCAGCCGCCGCTCCGGGTGGGAGCGGCGGCTGAACACGGATGAGGATTCCGGGCCGAATCAGGCCTCGGCGGCCACTTCGGCGCCCTCGGCGCTGGGCTCCTCCGCCTGGGCGGCCAGAACCTGGAGAACGACCGCGTCCTCGTCGATCGCCAGCGTGGTGCCCGCGGGGAGCGGGATGTCCTTGGCGAGGATGGCGGCGCCGGCCTCCAGGCCCGCGATGGAGACGGTGACCGACTCGGGGATGTGGGTGGCCTCGGCCTCGACCGTCAGCGTGCTCAGCACGTGCTCGAGGAGGTAGGAGCCCGGAGCCAGTTCGCCCTCGGTGTGGACGTAGACCTCGATGGTGACCTTCTCGCCGCGCTTCACGGTGAGCAGGTCGACGTGCTCCAGGAAGCCCTTGATCGCGTCGCGCTGCACGGCCTTCGGGATCGCCAGCTCGGTCCGGCCCTCGATGTCCAGGGTGAGCAGAACGTTCGGGGTACGCAGGGCGAGCTGCAGCTCGTGGCCCGGCAGCGTGATGTGGACGGGGTCGGCACCGTGGCCGTAGACCACGGCCGGAACCTTGCTCTCACGGCGGATGCGGCGGGCGGCGCCCTTGCCGAACTCGGTACGGGGCTCGGCGGTGAGCTTGACCTCGGACATGTGCACTCCTCGTAGAAAAAAGGGGGGGAACGTGGTCACCCGGCCAAACATCGGCCTGCTACGAAGAGCGCGTCGATAACGGACCGCCGCACACGCCTTCTCAAGCGGTACGGCCTCCCTCGCCGAGCAACCCGAGCAGTCTACTCGGCAGGGAGGCCACACCCAAAAGGATCTTTACTGCTCCTCGAAGAGGCTCGTCACCGAACCGTCCTCGAAGACCTCACGGACCGCGTTCGCGATCGTCGGCGCGATCGAGAGCACCGTGATCTTGTCGAGCTCCAGCTCGCCCGGCGTCGGCAGGGTGTCCGTGAAGATGAACTCGCTGACCTTGGAGTTCTTCAGACGGTCGCCTGCCGGACCGGAGAGCACGCCGTGCGTGGCCGTGACGATGACGTCCTCGGCACCGTGTGCGAACAGGGCGTCCGCGGCGGCGCAGATCGTGCCACCGGTGTCGACCATGTCGTCGACGAGGACGCAGACGCGGCCCTTCACATCACCGACGACCTCGTGGACGGTCACCTGGTTGGCGACGTCTTTGTCGCGGCGCTTGTGCACGATCGCCAGCGGGGCGTCGAGACGGTCGCACCAGCGGTCGGCGACACGCACACGGCCGGCGTCCGGGGAGACGACCGTGAGCTTCGCCTTGTCGACCTTCGCGCCCACGTAGTCCGCGAGGATCGGCAGCGCGAACAGGTGGTCGACCGGGCCGTCGAAGAAGCCCTGGATCTGGTCGGTGTGCAGGTCGACCGTGAGGATACGGTCGGCGCCCGCCGTCTTCATCAGGTCGGCGATCAGACGCGCCGAGATCGGTTCACGTCCACGGTGCTTCTTGTCCTGCCGCGCGTAACCGTAGAAGGGCACGATCACCGTGATGCTCCGGGCGGAGGCCCGCTTCAGAGCATCGATCATGATCAACTGCTCCATGATCCACTTGTTGATGGGAGCCGTGTGGCTCTGCATCAGGAAGCAGTCGGCACCGCGCGCGGACTCCTGGTAGCGGATGTAGATCTCACCGTTGGCGAAGTCGAAGGCCTTCGTCGGGACAACCCCGACACCCAGCTGGTGGGCGACCTCCTCGGCAAGCTCGGGGTGGGCGCGGCCGGAGAAGAACATCATCTTCTTCTCGCCGGTCGTCTTGAACCCGGTCACAGCACAGTCTCCTCAGAGGTGTCTCGGCTGGGGCGTGAGAGGTCTTCCCGGCCGGAGTGCGAGAAGCCCTCTCGGCCGGGGGTACGGGTGCGCACCTGTCGGGTGCGCACTTATCACGGTACGCCGTGCCAGACGCACCTGTTTCAGGTCAGGCTTCGCCTTCCGGCTTCCGGGAGGCCGCCTCCGCCGCCTTCGCGGCCGCGCTCCCCGGGCGCTTGCGGGCCACCCAACCCTCGATATTCCGCTGCTGGCCCCGGGCCACGGCCAGTGAACCGGGCGGCACGTCCTTGGTGATGACGGAGCCCGCCGCGGTGTACGCGCCGTCCCCGACCGTGACAGGAGCCACAAACATGTTGTCCGAACCGGTACGGCAGTGGGAGCCCACCGTGGTGTGGTGCTTCTCCTGCCCGTCGTAGTTCACGAAGACGCTCGCCGCACCGATGTTCGAGTACGCGCCGATCGTCGCGTCGCCCACGTAGGACAGGTGCGGGACCTTCGTACCCTCGCCGATCGTCGCGTTCTTCGTCTCGACGTACGTACCGACCTTGGCCTTCAGCCCGAGGCGGGTGCCCGGACGGAGGTAGGCGTACGGGCCCACGGTCGCCCGCGGCCCGACCTCGGCGCCGTCGGCGACGGTGTTGTCGATACGGGCCCCGGCGCCCACTCGGGTGTCCTTCAGGCGGGTGTTGGGCCCGACCTCGGCGCCCTCGGCGAGATGCGTGGCGCCCTGGAGCTGGGTGCCCGGGTGGACGATCGCGTCCTGCTCGAAGGTGACGGTGACGTCGATCCAGGTCGAGGCGGGGTCGATGACGGTCACCCCCGCGAGCATGGCCTCGGTGAGCAGCCGGTCGTTGAGGATGCGACGGGCCTCGGCGAGCTGGACGCGGTTGTTGATACCGGCGATCTCGCGGTGGTCGCCGGCGATGGAGGCGCCCACACGGTGCCCGGCCTCGCGCAGAATCCCCAGGACGTCCGTCAGGTACTCCTCACCCTGGCTGTTGTCCGTCCGCACCTTCCCGAGCGCGTCCGCGAGCAGCTGCCCGTCGAAGGCGAAGACCCCGGAGTTGATCTCCCGGATCGCGCGCTGCGACTCACTGGCGTCCTTGTGCTCGACGATCGCGGTGACCGCGCCGCTGGCGCCGTCCCGCACGATGCGGCCGTAGCCGGTGGCGTCGGGGACCTCGGCGGTGAGCACGGTGACGGCGTTGCCGTCGGCGGCGTGGGTGGCGGCGAGGCTGCGCAGGGTCTCCCCGCTGAGCAGCGGGGTGTCGCCGCAGACCACGACGACGGTGCCGTCCGCGGCGCCGCCGCCCAGCTCTTCGAGGGCCATGCGGACGGCGTGCCCGGTGCCGTTCTGCTGGGCCTGCACGGCCGTCCGTACACCGGGGTCGATCTCGGCGAGGTGTGCGGTGACCTTCTCGCGGGCGTGGCCGACCACGACGACCAGGTTCTCGGGCTCCAACGCGCGTGCGGCCGCGAGCACATGGCCCACCAGGGAACGGCCGCACAGTTCGTGCAGGACCTTGGGAGTGGCCGACTTCATACGGGTGCCCTCACCCGCTGCGAGAACGACGACGGCTGCCAGTGGGGTTTCCCCTGCTTGAGCGAAGTCGAGAGCTTGGGGAGGATTGGCGCTCACGGGTATGTCCTTCGGCTTCGGATGGCTGGGGTGTGGACATCCGCAGGATACCGGGGCGTATCAGGAGGGACATGGGAGCGGGCCCTGACATGGCTGTCAGGGCCCGAACCAAGGCCTTGTGTGCTGCGGCTCCCCCGCAAGGATTCGAACCTTGTCCTACTGGTACCAAAAACCAGTGTGCTGCCGTTACACCACGGGGGATGGCCCTTGAGACCTTACCCGAGTCGGGTCTGAGTCTGGGCCACGATTCTGCCCCACCAGCCTTCAATGCGGCAGTAGAGCTCCGCTCCTTGCAGAACTCGGACGACGAGGCAACCGCGGTACGTGTCGCCGACGTTCTTGCGGACGGTCTTGGGGTTGTGCTTCTTGAGCGTTGTCGGTTGGAGGGCGGCGGCGTCGATGTGGACGAGGTCGGCCCAGTACCGCTCGGCGGTGGCCACATCCGCGGTTTCGTGGATCATGACGCGGAAGCGCAGCCGTTCTCGTGGCATGTCCAGCAGATCCAGCCACGCGAGGTAGACCTGAATCACTCCGGGGTCGCTGTTGATGAAGATGACGGATTCCCGGCGTTGGTACGGTTTGCTCTTCTGTCCCTCGGCCCAGTAGAGGGCGACCCCGGCCATGAACAGTTCCCGGTCGGACAGTTCTCCGATGGACTCGGCAGCCTGTCGCTTGGTTTCCTCGCGTACCCGGTCCTGCTCTGCGCGCAGTCGTGCGAGCCCCGCATTCATGCGGGCTCGCTGTTCCTCCGGGGTGCAACGGGGTTCCGGGTGGGGCAGATCCCGCACCCACAGCGAAACCGAACTCTTCGAGCAGCCCAGCTCCGCCTGGATCTCGTTGTACGTCCAGCCCTGCCCCCGCAGCTCCCGAGCCCTGTCCCGCAGGTCGTCCTTCGCTCGGGGGCGTTTCGTCCACTCCGGAGGCGGCTCGCCCGCGACGAGGCGTTGGAGGGTCTCCTTGTTGTGGACCTGAAGTTCGTCCCGGATCTGCCGGAGGCTGAGTCCCGCCCGGCGCAGTGTGATCGCTCGTTCGCGCAGGTTCTCGAAATCCGCGTACTTGCCCTGTGGATGTGCCATGGGCATACCGTCCGGGCGGAATGCGGGCTTCCGGGGTCGAACGGTGAGCGATTCAGCAGTTCGAGGGATACCGGACGGTTTCGCTTCTGTTCGATTGCGGAGCGTGGTGTGAGCCAGTAGGCGAAAGTCACCGGAAAGGGGGCGGGGGGCGAACGTAGGCTGGAGGCATGACCACGACGGGGGAAGAACACACCGCGGCCGGGACCGGGCCGTGGTGGTGGGTCAGATGGCGCAGTGCCGTACTGGACGCGAGCCTCACGCTGGCGTCGGCGATCGAATGCGGGATCGAGGGGATTCCGTTCGCGCGCGACGCCGGGCTGCCGGTCGTGGTGGGGGTGGGGTTCGGGCTGATCGCCGGGTCGGTGCTGTTGTTGCGGCGCCGGTGGCCGATCGCCGTGGTGCTGGTGTCGATCGCCATCACCCCCGCCCAGATGGGGTTCCTGATGGGGCTCGTCGGGCTGTACACGCTCGCCGCGTCCGAACTGCCGCGCCGGATCATCGGGGCGCTCGCGGGGATGTCCTTCGCGGGGATGCTGATCGTCACGTTCGTACGGGCGCACCAGGGCGTGGGGGTGCGTGGGGATGTGACGATGGGGGACTGGTTCGTTCCGTTCGTCTCGATCACGACCGCCATCGGTATGACCGCTCCGCCCGTTCTGCTCGGGTTGTACGTGGGGGCGCGGCGGCGGCTGATGGAGAGCCTGCGGGAGCGTGCGGATTCGTTGGAGCGGGAGTTGCAGTTGCTCGCGGAGCGGGCCGAGGAGCGGGCGGAGTGGGCGCGGAACGAGGAGCGGACGCGGATCGCGCGGGAGATGCACGACGTGGTGGCGCACCGGGTGTCGCTGATGGTCGTGCATGCGGCGGCGCTTCAGGCCGTGGCGCGGAAGGATCCCGAGAAGGCCGTGCGGAACGCGGCGCTGGTCGGGGACATGGGGCGGCAGGCGTTGACCGAGTTGCGCGAGATGCTGGGTGTGCTGCGGACGGGGGAGGGGTTTGCGGCGCGGGTGCAGCCGGTGCCGTTGGCGGCGGTGGGGGTGGCGGCTGCCGCGGCGGCGTCGCGGGCGGTCGACGATGCGGGTGAGGGGCCGTCTCTTGCGGAACTGGATGAGTTGATCGGGCAGTCGGCGGCCGCGGGGATGGTGGTGGAGCTCTCGGTGGAGGGGGACATCCGGTTGTACGCGCGGCAGATCGAGCAGACGGCTTATCGGGTGGTGCAGGAAGCGCTGACGAACGTGCACAAGCATGCGGCCGGGGCGAAGACGCATGTCCGGTTGGCGCATCGTGACGCGGAGATCGCCATGCAGGTGGAGAACGAGTGTCCGCCGGAGCCGGGGGTCTCCGATGTGCGGTTGCCGAGTGGTGGCAACGGGCTGCTGGGGATGAAGGAACGGGTCGCGGCGCTGGGTGGGGTGTTTGTTTCCGGGCCTACGGATGCGGGAGGGTTTCGGGTGTCGGCGGTGATCCCGGCCGGCGCGTGAGAGGGCTTTTCCTCGCCCCCGCCGCCCCTACCCGTCCCATCCCTGGGGGCTCCGCCCCCAGACCCCCTTATCGGCCTGAACGGCCTCGTCCTCAAACGCCGGACGGGCTGAGTGGTGCCGGCCTGTGCGATCAGTCCCACACCCACACCCACACCCGCAGCCGCAGGAGTCCGGGCGGCCGGAGGATTCGGGGCGCAGCCCCGACCTCAGGGGCGCGGGGAACTGCGCGAGCAACCCCCACCCACCCGCAGTCGAAGAACCCCGGGTGGTCAGACGGCTGTCAGGCGTACCGGTTCCATGCCTGAGAGGAGGGCCGTCAGGGCTGTGTCGATTTCAGGGCCCAGATACCAGTCCCCGGTGTGATCGAGGGTGTAGACGCGCCCCTCGGCGTCGATGGCGAGCAGGGCGCGGGAGTCGGACTCCTCGCCGAGGGGGCAGACGTCGGTGTCCAGCGCGCGGCCGAGGTCGCCGAGGGTGCGGGCCATGTGGAGGCCGTGCAGGGGGTCGAAGTGGAGCGCGGCCGGCGCGAGCTGGCGGCCGGGGCCGGACGGAGTCACCCGCAGGCCGCCGAATTCCGCCCACGCCTCCACGGCGGCCGGGAACACGGCATGCCGGTGCCCCGCGGGTGACTCGTGTCCCCGCAGTGCGTCGGCCCAGTACTCGGCCTGCTGTATGTCCCAGCGTCCGGGCTGCCATCCCGCGGAGCGCAGGGCGGCGTCGACGGGGGCGGGGAAGCGTGTGGAGGGGGTGCGGTCGGCGTGCATCTGCCCTTCGTTCGTCGAGTGACATGGACCGGCGTCGTCATCGCCGTGGTGCGTACGGGTGAGGAGGGGGGAGGAGGGGTGAGGAGGGGGGAGGGGCGCGGGGGTGGGAAGTCTGGAGTTCGGAGGGGGTCAGGAGCCGTCGGCCGGCGCTGTCGGGTCGACGACGCGGACGCCGAAGTGTTCGCTGAGCGCCCTGCAGGCGCGGCAGGGCGTGGCGAAGCTGCCGTGCAGCGGGTCGCCGTCCTCGCGGATGCGGCGGGCGGTGAGCTTGGCCTGTTTGAGTGCCCTGCGGGCCTCGCCGTTGGTCATCGGCTTGCGTGCGGCCCGTTTGGTGCGGGCGGCGTCGAGGGTGGTGATGTGCCGGGAGATCAGGATCGCCTCGGCGCAGCGGCCGGTGAAGCGGTCGCGTTGGGCGTTGGTGAGGGTGTCGAGGAAGTCCTGGACGAGGGGGTGCAGGGCGGGTGGCTGGTCGCCGCGTGCCGCGGTGCCGGTGAGGGTGGCGCCGCGTACGGAGAGGGCGGCCGCGACGGTCGGGAGTATGCCGTCCCGGCGGTGCAGGAGGGTGGGGACGTGCGGTGCCTCGGAGCTGCTCCAGCCGACTCTTGGGTCCCCGGACGTGCCTGTATGCGTCGCGTTCATGATCATTATTCCCTCCCGTGCATCCCCCGATGCGGCTACAGACTGCCAAATGGCGTGGCCGGTGCGGTAGCTGGGGCGCGCGACACGCCCGGGCTTCGTCGTACCGTCACGGCGGGGTGACGGCAGGTCACGGAACCGGAGGCCCGGTGACCGGTGTCTTCCAACCGCATAGGCTGTCGACATCCGCGATCCATAGAGCTATTGAGAACGCCGCAGGGGGCAACCGTCATGACGACAGGTCGGCTCGGGCAGCAAGCCGCGCCGCCGAACGCGGCGTACGCCGGGCAGGTCGTGCATTTCCCGGATCCGGTCCGGGCCGCTCGCCATCCCAGAGGCGTACGGATCGATGCGCACGGCTACCCCGACTTCTCGCCGTACGCGCGTGCCGCCGCGGAGATCGCCGAGCCTCCGGAGGGTTTCGGCGTGGACGAACTGCGGTTGACGGACTATGTGTCCGCGAACGCCGCGCTCGCCGCCGTGGGGCACGACCTGTGGGACACGATCCCGTCGGTGGCCACTCCACACGGCTGGACGTGGCATCACGTGTCGGGCACGCGGCGGCTGGAGCTCGTTCCCGTCGAGGTCAAGGCGTTGCTGCGGCACCACGGCGGTATCGTGACGGCGGCCGTGGACCACGGCAAGCGGGGGACGCGGCCGTTGCAGGAGACGCGGCCCGCGCACTTCGGGCTGCCGAAGTCGTCGGTCGCGGTGAGCGAGCAGCAGGTGCTGGCGGTCGAGGAGGATCTCGGTTACCGGCTTCCGGGTGCCTATCGGTCGTTCCTGAAGGCGGCGGGTGGATGCGCGCCCGTGGGTGCCGCGCTCGACGCCGACTTGGGTCTGTTGGTGGACCAGCCGTTCTTCACGGTGCGCGAGGAGGCCGCCGTGAACGACCTCGTCTACATCAACAAGTGCCTGCGCGACCATCTGACCAAGGACTATCTGTGCATCGGGTTCGTGCAGGGCGGTCTGCTCGCCGTCAAGGTGAAGGGTGAGGCGATCGGGTCGGTCTGGTTCTGCGCGTACGACGACGCCCGGGACCAGGACGGCTGGCCGCCGGCCGAGCGGGTGCGGCGGCTGCTGGTGCCCTGCGGTGGCGACTTCGACCAGTTCCTGTCCCGGCTCGCGGGCAATCCGCCGGAGTTGGCGACGGTGGCGAACCTGATGGTGGACGGCGGCTTCGCGCGTGCCGTTCCTGTCGACTCAGTGGCTTCGGCGCCTTCGGCGTCCTCGGTGGGGGAGTGAACTTCCGATGGTGACCTTCGCGCAGGCGCAGGAGCGTGCGGAAGAGTGGATCAACGGCGAGGTGCCCGGCTACCAGCACCGCGAGGTGCGGGTGAGGGAGTTCGAACTCGGGTTCGTGGTGTGGGCCGAGGACCGTGCCGAGGGGCCGCGCTCCGACGGGGGCGTGCAGCGGCTCGTCATCGCGCGGGACAGCGGTGAGGCCACGCTGTGGCCCGGGCTGCCGATCGGTGAGGTGATTCGCCGGTACGAGGAGGAGTACGGGGTGCCGGAGGTGTCCCCGGAACCGGTGCCGGCGGCTCAGGCTCGGGTCGACCTGAACCAGACCTCGTTCTTGCTGAGTCCTCCGGAGTGGTTGCAGGAGGCCGCGGACAGGCTGGGGATTCCGGATCGGCGGCGGGACGCGGGCACGGGAGCGGGGGTGTCCGGCACCAACGGGGGTGCGGCGGGCGCTGCTTCGGTGGGCGGCGGTTCGGTGGGCGGCGGTTCGGCGGTTGCGCCGCCGGGTGTGCCGTCGGGTGTGTCCGGGAACTCGGGGGCGCCCGGTGCGCCTTCCAGGCCGGGGGCGCACGCCGCGTCCCCCGGAGCTACGCCGTGGCCCGCCGCGGCGGCCGGTGACGAACGGGACGTGGGACCGCAGGACGCCGTGGGAGTGCCCGCCCCGCCCCCGGGGGCGACCCCGTGGACGGGGACGGACATCACCGCGGACGCGGGCGACGACCGTTCCGTACCGCTGCCGGCGACCGTTTTCGCACCGCCGTTGACCGATGCCGACGACGAGGCGGGTCCGCGGACGTCGCCGGGTGTGGCCCCGGACGCCAAGACGGCCCTGATGTCGGGCGGCAGTCAACTCCCGCGGACGGCGCAGGCGCCCGCGCTCGGCGCCTCCAACTCCGGCCCGCCGTCGTACGGCTATCCCCAGGGTGGTCCGGGTGGTGGTCCGGGTGCGCCCGGTACGCCGCCTCCGGGTGCGCCCGCGTACGGCTTCCCGCAGGGGCCCGGTGGTGTTCCCGGCACTCCGCCGCCGCCTCCCCCGCCGCCTCCGGGCTCGCCCGGGTACGGCTATCCCCAGGGACCGGGCGGTGTGCCGAACCCTCCGCGGCAGGCCCCGCTGCCGCCGAACGCCAGTGACATCGCCGACGCCGCGACCAGCAAGGCGCAGGCGCCGCCGCGGGGCGCGCGGGGCGGTGGCGTGAGCGCGCCGCCTCCGCCGAGCGCCCCGGGTGTGCCGGGTGCGCGGCCGGGCAGTGCGCCTCCGCCCCCGCCGTCCGGGCCCGGTGCTCCGGGCACCCCGGCGGGCGGGTACGTACCGACGCAGCTCGTTTCGCAGCTCGGCCCGGACGGGCCCGGAGGCCCGGCAGGTCCGGCAGGGCCGGGTGCGCCTGTCGTGCCGGGTGCTCCTCCGCAGCCTCCCGCTCCGGGGGGTACGCCTCCCGGCGGTGTCCATCACGCCGCGACCATGCTGGGGGGCCCGCCCGCCGGCGCGCCTCAGCCGCCGGGCGCCCCCGGCACGCCCGGTGCGCCCGGTGCCCCGGGCGGTCAGCCCCCCGGCGGCGTCCACCACGCGGCCACCATGCTGTCCGGACCGCCGGTCGGCCCGCCGGTCGGTCCCCCGGTCAGCGGCCCCGGCGCACCCGCGCCCCCGCCGGCCCCCGGCATGCCCCAGGGCGCGCCGCAGCCGATGCAGGGCCAGTCGGCGCCGGGTCGGCCCATGCCGGGTCGGCCCATGCCGGGACAGCCCATGCCCGGTCAGCCCATGCCCGGACAGCCCATGTCGGGGCACGCGATGCCGGGGCAGCCCATGCCGCCCGGGCAGCAGCCCCCGGCGTACGGCTACCCGCCGACCGGTCAGCCGACCGTCGGCCCGGGCTATCAGGCCGTACTGCGCTACCGCGCGCAGGACGGCTCGGAGCAGCAGCTGATCCGGCGTTCCGCGCCGGGCACTCCGCACCCGGAGTGGCAGATGCTGCACGAGCTGCGGGCGATGAACGTGCCGCCGCAGCAAGTGCTGGAGCTGCACACGGAGTTGGAGTCGTGCGAGCTGCCGGGCGCGTACTGCGCGCGGATGATCCGGGAGACCTGGCCGCAGGCGCGGATCACCAGCATCGCGCCGTACGGCACGGACCACGCGAGCCGTCAGCAGGGCATGCACCAACTCCTCGCGCATCAGGGCGAGTTGCACCAGGTGGCGGACGGTCCCGCGCGGCCGGCGCCGGTACGGGCGCCGATTCCGCCGGTGCAGCCCGCGCCGCCGGTGGCGCCGGAGGCGATCGGGCAGGAGCTGGCGGCGGCGTTCGGGCCGGGGTTGTTCCGGTTCGACCAGGCCGCGGTGTCGCGGCAGGGCGTCCCGAACCTGGTGGCGCACACCCTGGTGGTGGCCGGACTGCCGGTCGACATGGGGCCGTTCTTCTGGGCGCAGGCCCAGCCGGGCCGTCCGGTGCCGACGCTCGCGGAGCTGGCGCAGGAGCGCGGGGTGCGGCCGGCCGCGGACGCGGGCTCGTACCTCGTCGTGGGCAGCGACTTCGGCAAGGCGATCTGTGTCCAGTACGGGACGGCGAACATCGTGGCCGTGCCGGTGGAGGCGGGTCCGGGCGGTGCCTCGATGCCGGCGCAGTTCGTGAACACGGGGCTGCCCGAGTTCGCGCGCTGTCTGGCCCTGCTCGGCCGGATGTGGCGGCTGCGGTTCGGGCTCAACCAGGAGCAGGCGGGCCGCTGGACCGTCGACTTCCAGGCCCAGCTCGCCTCGCTCGATCCGGCGGCGCTCGGCTCTCCGGAGAGCTGGTGGTCGGTGCTGCTGGAGCAGATGTGGGACGGGCTGTTGTGACGCACGGCTGAGACTGGTTTCTCGGGTGGTTCCTGGGCGGTTCCCGAGTGGCTCTTGGGTACTTCTTGGGTAGTTATTGGGTGGGATCGGGTCGTATGACCGGGTCCCACCCATTTTTTTACCCATCACGACCGAAACGGGTGGGCGGAGTGTCGCGTTATGAACACTTACGCCTGATCCACCAAGATATGCGCCACATCATGTCGTAGGGCGCATGTCGGAGAGGGGTCCCAGGATGAGCAGCGCATCGGTGTCGCCGCACGGCTTCATGGCCGTACGGGGGCGCGGTTACCGTCCCGAGCAGGTAGACGCGTACGCCACCGCGCTCTCGCGGGACCGCGACGCGGCCTGGGAACGCGCCGCCCGGCTCACGGTCCTGGCCAGGGAGATGGACGCGGAGGTGCGGCGGCTGCGGGAGGTGGTGGCGCGGCTCGCCCCGCAGACGTACGAGTCGCTCGGCGAGCGCGCCCACCGGCTTCACGAACTCGGCGTGGAGGAGGCCGAGTCCGTACGTGAGAACGCGCGCGCCGAGGCCCGTCGCGTCGTCGACGAGACCGAGGCGGCCGGGGTCCGGGCGCTGGAGGAAGCCCAGGCGTACGCCGACGAAGTGCGCGCCGAGGTCGAGGAGCGGGCCCGGCAGCGGCTCCTCGGCGCCCGTGCCGTCGCGGACGAGATGCGGATCGCCGCCCGCCGCGAGATCAAGGAGGGCCGCGGGGAGGCGCTGGCCGCGCTGCGTGAGGTGCGGCAGCGGACGGCGGGGCTCTTCGAGGAGCAGGAGCGGGAGCACGTCGAGCGCTGGGAGGAGGCGGAGCGCGCGGCTGTCGAGCGGGTGGCCGCGCTCGACGCACACCACGTGGAGCGGGCGGCGCGCGCCGAGCGTGCCTTGTCCGAGGCCAGGAATGCCTTCGCCGAGGCCGAGGAGTCCGCCCGGCGCGGGCAGGAGGACGCGGTGGCGCGGGCCGACGAGGTGCTGGCCGAGGCGCGGGTACGGGAGGAGCACATCGCCCGGGAGACGGAGCGGGTGCTGCGCGAGCACGGAGAGCGGTGGGACGACGTACGGGCGCAGATGGACAACGTACGGTCGAGTCTGACCACTCTGACGGGACGGGCCCCGGCGGAGTAGGCAGGCGGGCGCCGCTGCCTCGGCCGCTCCGCGGCGCGGTTCCGCCCGCCCCACGGGTACTTCGGTGACCTGGGGTGTTACCCGTCGCGTCACCCGCGTTTGCGCCGGGCGTTCCTCAGCAGTTCCGCTCCGCTTTCAGTTTGAGCACGACGATCTGCACCTTGGCGGCGTCCAGGTGGCCGCGGACGACCGTGTCGGGGACGAAGCGGAAGACGTACATGGCCTTGGGACGGTTCGGTACCGCCGTCCAGACCGTGCCCATGAGCGAGATGTCCTCGTCGAGCGAACCGTCCTGCGGGTAGGCGGGCTTCGGGTAGGCCTTCTTGACCTGTGCGTACGTCGACCCGGCCCCGATGCCCTCCGGTGTGTGCACGTTGTCGGCGGTGAGCCGGCTGATGCCGAGCCTGCCCGACCAGCCGACCGTGATGCGGTTCGTGCCGGTGTCCGACATGCACGCGCCCTTCGTTTCGGCGCGCTTGTCGAACGCGCCGGTCGCGGCGGCCTCGTCGAGCGTCATACCGATCCGCAGGGGGCCCAGCCCGTCGGGGCCGAGGACACGCGCAGGGGCCTCGGAGGTGACCGGTGAGGCGAACAGGCCGCCGGGGCCGGTGTCCGGATCCGTGCCGGAAGCCGTGCCGGAATCACCGTCCCCGATCGTGATCTCGCAGCCCGCGAGCAGGATCACGGCCGCGAGGCCCCCTGCCGCTGCGAGCGCGCGTCTTCCTCGTATGAGTGCGCGTACGCCTGCGTACATCATTCCCCCCCCGTGATCAGCTCCGACATCGGCCGACGTCGGCTGTCATCGGCTGTCATCGGCCGTGATTCTAGGGCCGCCGGATCCTCACTCCTCCGGGTTTTTCAGTACCGGGAAACGCCTCGGTGCCACGAACAGCAGCGCCAGGAAGGCGAGCGCGGCGGCGCCGGCCGCGCCCAGGTAGACGGCGTGGACCGCGTCCGCGACCGCGTGCCGCAGATGTTCGGCGGGCGCGCCCGAGTCCAGCGCGCGCGTCACCGCGTCCAGGTCCCCGGCCCCGCCGAGCCGCGCGGCCAGCACCCCGTTGGCGATCGCGCCGAACAGGGTCGCGCCGATGGTCTGGCCGGTCTGGCGGCAGAAGAGGACCGACGCCGTCGTCGTCCCGCGTTCCTCCCAGCCGACCGTCGACTGGACGCCGATGATCAGGGGCAGTTGGAAGAGGCCCAGCGCGCCGCCGAGCAGGAGCATCAGCAGGGCCGGCTGCCAGGGCTCGCCGGGGTAGGGCAGGAGGGGGAAGGCGAGGAGGATCAGGGTGGCGGTGCCGATGCCGAGCATCGCGGTGTTGCGGAAGCCGATCCGGCGGTACACGTGCTGGCTGAACGCCGCCGACACCGGCCAGCTCAACGTCCATACGGAGAGCACGAATCCGGCGGCGACGGGGGCGAGGCCCAGGACCGCCTGCGCGTAGGTGGGCAGGAAGACCGTGGGGGCGACCATGAGCAGCCCCAGCGCGCCGAGCGCGAGGTTGACGGCGGCGATCGTACGGCGTCGCCACACCCATCCGGGGATGATCGGCTCGGCCGCCCGGCGTTCGATCACCACCACCGCACCGATCAGAGCGAACCCCGTACCGAACAGACACAGGGACGGCGGCGACAGCCAGTCCCAGGCCACCCCGCCCTGCACCAGCGCGGTCAGCAGCACACCGCCGCAGGCGAAGACGGCCAGCGCGCCCGCCCAGTCGATCCGCGGGCGGCGGCCGGACCTCTCCCGTGCCGGTTCGTGCAGATGGCGGACGATCAGCCAGAGCGCGAGCGCGCCGATGGGCAGGTTGATGAGGAAGATCCAGCGCCAGTCGGCGTACGCGGCGAGGACTCCGCCGAGGGCCGGCCCCGCGATCGCCGAGGTCGCCCACACCGTGGACAGCCTGGCCTGGATCCTGGGGCGTTCCTTGAGCGGGTAGAGGTCGGCGGCGAGCGTCTGCACGGTGCCCTGCAGGGCACCGCCGCCCAGGCCCTGCACGATCCGGAAGGCGATGAGCGCCGCCATGTTCCAGGCGGTGGCGCAGAGCAGCGAGCCGAGGAGGAAGACGGCGGCGCCCGCGATCAGCACCGGCTTGCGGCCGAAGGTGTCCGACAGCTTGCCGTACACGGGCAGGGTGACCGTCACCGCCAGCAGGTATCCCGAGAACAGCCAGGAGAAGACGGAGAAGCCGCCGAGGTCGCCGACGATCTGCGGTACGGCCGTCGACACGATGGTGGAGTCGAGCGCGGCCAGCGCCATGGAGAGCATGAGGGCGGCGATGACGCTGCCCCTGGGGCCCCGAGAGGTCCGTGGGTGCTGCGCCGCCGCGGTCCGTATCCCGGTGTCCTCCTGGCCCACTGGAGTGTCCCCTCTATTCGGTTCCCCCTGCAACTATCCGTCGTCCCACACCCTCTCATTGACCCTCACGCGGCGGGAGGGTGGACGCTGCCGGGGACCGAGGGTGGAGGCAACCCCGAGGGGTGCTCCACCGCAGGGTGGACTTCCCCTAGGGGTCCCTCCCCACAAAGGCTCGGGGGGCGTTCGTACCGGCGGAGGACGAGACGGGCGAGGGGCTTCCTTAACCTGGCTTTATGCCGCGGGGGGCGGGGCGCGGTGGTACGGGCCGGACCGCGGGGGGTGGGGTTTTCCCCCGTAGAAGACTGCGCTGGGCACCAGCGCGCCGGACCACCCCCCGCCACCAGACTTACCGACGTAGCGAAGAGCACTTCATCCGCCGACCGACCGGCCGACGGGCCGACCGGACGTCCGACCGACAGAGGAGATACACCGTGACATCGGCTGTGACCATTCCCAGGCACGGGGGCACTGGAGGGCGTACGGCCGTTGCCGCGCGAGCGCGGCAGGTCGTCAAGGCGTACGGGTCCGGGGAGACCCGGGTCGTCGCCCTGGACCACGTCGACGTGGACATCGCGCGGGGGCAGTTCACCGCGATCATGGGCCCCTCGGGGTCCGGCAAGTCCACGCTGATGCACTGCCTCGCCGGGCTCGACACCGTGACGAGCGGCCAGATCCACCTCGACGAGACCGAGATCACCGGGCTCAAGGACAAGAAGCTCACGCAGCTGCGCCGGGACCGGATCGGGTTCATCTTCCAGGCGTTCAACCTGCTGCCGACGCTGAACGCGATCGAGAACATCACGCTGCCGATGGACATCGCGGGCCGCAAGCCGAACAAGGGCTGGCTGGACCAGGTGGTGGAGACCGTCGGCCTCGCGGACCGGCTCAAGCACCGGCCGAGCCAGCTCTCCGGCGGCCAGCAGCAGCGCGTCGCGGTGGCCCGGGCGCTGGCCGCGCGGCCCGAGATCATCTTCGGCGACGAGCCGACCGGAAACCTCGACTCCCGGGCGGGCGCCGAGGTACTGGGCTTCCTGCGCCGCTCGGTGGACGAACTCGGCCAGACCATCGTGATCGTGACGCACGACCCGGTGGCGGCCTCGTACTCGGACCGCGTGCTGTACCTCGCGGACGGCCGGATCGTCGACGAGATGCACCAGCCGACGGCCGATCAGGTGCTGGACCGCATGAAGGACTTCGACGCCCGGGGGCGTACGTCATGACCGTCCTCAAGACCTCGATGCGCAACTTCTTCGCGCACAAGGGGCGGATGGCGCTGTCGGCGGTCGCGGTGATGCTGTCCGTGGCCTTCGTCTGCGGCACCCTGGTGTTCACCGACACCATGAACACGACGTTCGACAAGCTGTTCGCCGCCACCTCCGCCGATGTCACCATCTCGCCGAAGGCGGCGAAGAGCGACGACACCCCGCAGAACGGCAAGCCGGACTCGGTGCCCGCGTCCGTCCTGACGCGGGCCCAGCAGGTGAACGGCGTCAAGTCCGCCGAGGGCGCGGTCAGTTCGATGAACGTGACCGTCGTCAACAGCGCCAACAAGAACATGGGGTCCAGCAACGGGGCCCCGACCATAGCCGGCAACTGGACGCACAACGACCTGCGTTCGATGGAGATCACCTCCGGTCACGCCCCGCGCGGGCCGACCGAGACGATGGTCGACGCCGACACCGCCGACAAGCACCACCTCAAGCTCGGCGACGAACTGCGGACCATCACGGTCACCGGTGACTTCAAGGCCAGGATCGTCGGCATCGCCACCTTCAAGGTGACCAACCCCGGTGCCGCCGTCGTCTACTTCGACACCGCCACCGCCCAGCGTGAACTGCTCGGCACCACCGGCCGGTTCACCAACATCAACCTCTCCGCCGCCACCGGTGTCACCAACGACACGCTCAAGCAGGACGTCATCGCCTCCGTGGGCGCCGGCGCCTACAAGGTGCAGACGCAGAAGGAGTACGCGGACGAGAACCGCTCCGGCGTCGGCTCCTTCATGGACGTCATCAAGTACGCCATGCTCGGCTTCGCCGGGATCGCCTTCCTGGTCGGCATCTTCCTGATCATCAACACCTTCTCGATGCTGGTCGCCCAGCGCACCCGTGAGATCGGCCTGATGCGGGCGATCGGCTCGTCCCGCAAGCAGATCAACCGGTCGGTGCTCGTCGAGGCGACGCTCCTCGGTGTCTTCGGCTCGATCCTCGGTGTCGCCGCGGGCGTCGGCCTCGCGGTCGGCCTGATGAAGCTCATGTCGGCGGCGGGCATGGACCTGTCGACCCGCGATCTGACGGTGAAGGCGACGACTCCGGTCGTCGGAGTCCTTCTCGGCGTCGTGGTCACCGTCCTCGCCGCCTATCTGCCCGCCCGCCGGGCCGGCAAGGTCTCCCCGATGGCCGCACTGCGCGACGCCGGTACGCCGGCGGACGGCAAGGCCGGTCTCGTCCGCGGCATCATCGGCCTGGTCCTCACCGGCGCCGGAACCTTCGCGCTCTTCACGGCGGCCCACGCGGACAAGGCGACCGACGGTTCGCTGATGCTGGGCGCGGGTGTCGTCCTGACCCTGATCGGGTTCGTCATCATCGGCCCGCTGCTCGCGGGCGGTGTCGTCCGGGTGATCAGCGCGGTGCTGCTGCGCTTCTTCGGCCCCGTCGGACGGATGGCGGAGCGCAACGCGCTGCGCAACCCCCGCCGTACGGGAGCCACCGGCGCGGCCCTGATGATCGGCCTGGCCCTGGTCGCCTGCCTGTCGGTGGTCGGCTCCTCGATGGTCGCCTCCGCGACCGACGAACTCGACAAGTCGGTCGGCACCGACTTCATCATCCAGGGCAACCAGCGGATCGTCCCGCAGGCGGCCAAGACCATCGAGTCCACGCCCGGTCTGTCGCACGTCACCCACTACCGGGAGCTGGAGGCCACGCTCACCGCCCCGGACGGCACCTCGGACACCGACGGCGTCACCGCCGCCGACCCCTCCTACGCACAGGACCTGCACCGCAAGACGACGGCCGGTGAACTGACCGCCGCCTACGGCACGAACGCGATGTCCGTCGGCTCCGAATTCGCCACCAAGCACCACATCAAGCTCGGCGACACCCTGACCGTCGCCTTCAAGGGCGGCAGCACGGCGAAACTCAAGGTCGCCGCGATCACCGACGACGACGTGGTCATCGACCAGGGCGCGCGGTACGTGAGCACGCAGACCATGCGGAAGTACCTCCCGGCCGACCGGATCCCGCCGGACGAGATCATGTTCGCCAGCGCCAAGGACGGCCAGGAGAAGCAGGCGTACGCGGCCCTGAAGAAGTCCATGGAGCAGTACCCGCAGTACGAGGTCCGCGACCAGACCGACTACAAGCAGGAGCTCAAGGACCAGATCGGCCAGCTCCTGAACATGGTCTACGGCCTGCTCGCCCTCGCCATCGTCGTCGCGGTCCTCGGCGTGATCAACACCCTCGCCCTGTCGGTGGTGGAGCGGACGCGCGAGATCGGCCTGATGCGCGCCATCGGGATGTCCCGCCGCCAGCTGCGCCGCATGATCCGCCTGGAGTCGGTCGTCATCGCCCTCTTCGGCGCGCTGCTCGGCCTCGGCCTGGGCATGGGCTGGGGCGCCACCGCCCAGAAGCTCCTCGCCCTGGAGGGCCTGAAGGTCCTGGAGATCCCCTGGCCGACCATCATCGCGGTGTTCGTCGGCTCGGCGTTCGTGGGCCTGTTCGCCGCCCTGATCCCGGCGTTCCGGGCGGGCCGGATGAACGTCCTGAACGCCATCGCCACCGACTGATCGCCACCGACCAGCCGACGTGAGCCGGCGTGAGCCGCCGCAAAGCCACCGTGCACGGGGGTTACGGGGGACGGGCCCGGCCCAGGAGGACTTCACCTCCTGGGCCGGGCCCGTGGTCGTACTCGCTGCCTCAGGTGCGCCGCTTCGGGAGTACGCAGCCGTGGGTGGGCGAGGACCGGCCGCGCCCACGCGGCGAGTCGCACGATGCCGCGCTCCGCGCCCCTGACGAGCCCCTGACGACCCTCTGACGCGCCCCTGATGCGCCTCTGAGGCGTCCTTGAGGCGTCCTTGAGGCGCTCCTGTCGGAGCCGGTCGGCATGATCCGGCCCTGGGACGTGGGCGTTGTCCACAGGCCCGGCATGAGCGGGCGCGCCGTCGTAGGCTGGAGGCCCCCGGCCCGTCTCGACGTGTCGGGCGGTTCGCGTTGCCCACTCTCCGGGATGGAAGCCCTTCATGAGCCTGCACGGTCTGCTCGACGCCGTCGTCAAGGACGCCGCCCTCACGGAAGCGGTGAAGGCCGCCACCGACGGCAACCGGATGCATGTCGACCTGGTCGGCCCGCCCGCGGCCCGCCCCTTCGCGGTGGCGGCCCTGGCCCGCGACGCCGGCCGCCCCGTACTGGCGGTGACGGCGACGGGACGCGAGGCCGAGGACCTGGCCGCGGCGCTCAGGTCCCTCCTCCCGGCGGACACGGTCGTGGAGTACCCGTCGTGGGAGACGCTCCCGCACGAGCGGCTGTCCCCCAGGTCGGACACGGTCGGCCGCCGTCTCGCCGTCCTGCGCCGGCTGGCCCACCCGCGCCCCGACGACCCCGAGACCGGTCCGGTCTCGGTCGTCGTCTCCCCGGTCCGTTCCGTACTCCAGCCGCAGGTCAAGGGCCTGGGCGACCTGGAACCCGTCGCGCTGCGCACCGGCCAGAGCGCCGACCTGGGCGCGATCGTCGAGGCGCTCGCGGCAGCCGCGTACTCCCGGGTCGAGCTCGTCGAGAAGCGCGGCGAGTTCGCCGTGCGCGGCGGCATCCTGGACGTCTTCCCGCCCACCGAGGAGCACCCCCTGCGGGTGGAGTTCTGGGGCGACGACGTCGAGGAGATCCGCTACTTCAAGGTCGCCGACCAGCGCTCCCTGGAGGTCGCCGACCACGGCCTGTGGGCGCCGCCCTGCCGCGAGCTGCTCCTCACGGACGAGGTACGCGAGCGCGCCGCCCGGCTGGCCGAGGAGCACCCGGAGCTGGGCGACCTGCTCGGCAAGATCGCCGAGGGCATCGCCGTGGAAGGAATGGAGTCGCTGGCTCCGGTCCTGGTCGACGACATGGAGCTGCTGCTCGACGTGCTGCCCAAGGGCTCGATGGCCGTCGTCTGCGACCCGGAGCGGGTACGCACGCGGGCCGCGGACCTGGTGGCGACCTCGCAGGAGTTCCTGCAGGCGTCCTGGGCGGCGACGGCCGGGGGCGGCGAGGCCCCCATCGACGTCGGCGCGGCCTCCCTGTGGGCCATCGCGGACGTCCGGGACCGGGCGCGCGAGCTGGGCATGATGTGGTGGTCGGTGTCGCCGTTCGCGGCCGACGAGGAGCTCGACGCGGACACCCTCAAGCTGGGCATGCACGCCCCCGAGACCTACCGCGGCGACACGGCCAGGGCGCTCGCCGACACCAAGGGCTGGCTCGCGGACGGCTGGCGCACGGTGTACGTCACCGAGGCGCACGGCCCCGCCGCCCGTACCGTCGAGGTCCTCGGCGGCGAGGGCATCGCGGCCCGCCTCGACGCGGAGCTGGCGGACATCACCCCGTCCGTCGTCCACGTCTCGTGCGGCTCGATCGACTACGGCTTCGTGGACCCGGCGCTCAAGCTGGCGGTCCTGACGGAGACCGACCTCTCCGGTCAGAAGGCGGCCGGCAAGGACGGCGCGCGGATGCCGGCCCGCCGCCGCAAGACGATCGATCCCCTGACCCTGGAGGCCGGCGACTACATCGTGCACGAGCAGCACGGTGTCGGCCGCTACATCGAGATGGTGCAGCGCACGGTGCAGGGCGCGACCCGCGAGTACCTGGTCGTGGAGTACGCGCCGGCCAAGCGCGGTCAGCCCGGCGACCGCCTCTACATCCCCACCGACCAGCTGGAACAGATCACCAAGTACGTCGGTGGCGAGGCCCCCACCCTGCACCGCCTGGGCGGCGCCGACTGGACGAAGACCAAGGCGCGCGCCAAGAAGGCCGTCAAGGAGATCGCCGCGGATCTGATCAAGCTGTACAGCGCGCGGATGGCGGCCCCGGGGCACGCGTTCGGCTCCGACACGCCGTGGCAGCGCGAGCTGGAGGACGCCTTCCCGTACGCGGAGACCCCCGACCAGCTCACGACCATCGCCGAGGTCAAGGAGGACATGGAGAAGACGGTCCCGATGGACCGCCTGGTCTGCGGCGACGTCGGCTACGGCAAGACGGAGATCGCGGTCCGTGCGGCCTTCAAAGCGGTGCAGGACGGCAAGCAGGTCGCGGTCCTGGTGCCCACGACGCTGCTGGTGCAGCAGCACTTCGGGACCTTCTCCGAGCGCTACTCGCAGTTCCCGGTGAACGTCCGCGCCCTGTCCCGCTTCCAGACCGACACCGAGGCGAAGTCGGTCCTGGAGGGCCTGCGGGAGGGCGCGGTGGACGTCGTCATCGGCACCCACCGGCTGTTCTCCGCCGAGACGAAGTTCAAGGACCTGGGCCTGGTCATCGTCGACGAGGAGCAGCGCTTCGGCGTCGAGCACAAGGAGCAGCTGAAGAAGCTGCGCGCGAACGTCGACGTCCTGACGATGTCGGCCACTCCCATCCCCCGCACGCTGGAGATGGCGGTGACGGGCATCCGGGAGATGTCCACGATCACCACCCCGCCGGAGGAGCGGCACCCGGTGCTGACCTTCGTGGGTCCGTACGAGGAGAAGCAGATCGGCGCGGCCATTCGCAGGGAGCTGCTCCGCGAGGGCCAGGTCTTCTACATCCACAACCGGGTGGAGTCGATCGACCGCGCGGCCGCGCGACTCAGGGAGGTCGTCCCGGAGGCACGCATCGCGACGGCACACGGCCAGATGGGGGAGCAGGCCCTGGAGCAGGTGGTCGTCGACTTCTGGGAGAAGAGGTTCGATGTGCTCGTGTCGACGACGATCGTCGAATCCGGCATCGACATCTCCAACGCCAACACGCTGATCGTCGAGCGCGGCGACAACTTCGGCCTCTCGCAGCTGCACCAGCTGCGCGGACGCGTCGGACGGGGCAGGGAACGCGGTTACGCGTACTTCCTCTACCCCCCGGAGAAGCCCCTGACGGAGACCGCGCACGAGCGGCTCGCGACCATCGCGCAGCACACCGAGATGGGCGCGGGCATGTACGTGGCGATGAAGGACCTGGAGATCCGCGGCGCGGGCAACCTGCTCGGCGGCGAGCAGTCGGGTCATATCGCGGGGGTCGGCTTCGACCTGTACGTCCGGATGGTCGGCGAGGCGGTCGCGGACTACCGCGCCTCCCTGGAAGGCGGCGTCGAGGAGGAACAGCCCCTGGACGTCAAGATCGAGCTGCCGGTCGACGCGCATGTCCCGCACGACTACGCGCCCGGCGAGCGGCTGCGCCTGCAGGCCTACCGTGCCATCGCCTCCGCCAACACGGAGGAGGACGTGAAGTCCGTACGGGAGGAACTCGTCGACCGCTACGGCAAGTTGCCCGAGCCGGTGGAGAACCTGCTGCTCGTGGCGGGCCTGCGGATGCTCGCGCGGTCGTGCGGTGTGGGTGAGATCGTGCTCCAGGGCAACAACATCCGCTTCGCACCGGCGGAGTTGCGCGAGTCCCAGGAACTCCGCCTCAAGCGGTTGTACCCGGGCACGGTCATCAAGCCGGCCGCCCGCCAGCTCCTGGTCCCCCGCCCGAAGACGGCGAAGGTCGGCGGGAAGCCGCTGGTCGGGCGGGAGTTGCTGGGATGGACGGGTGAGTTCCTGGCGACGATTCTCGGGTCGTAGTCGTGGTCGTGGTCGCAGTCGCAGTCGTGGCGGCCAGGGGGTGGATGGGGGAGGGGTAGGCCAGGTGCGGGCGTGCGAGGTGCGCGCGGAGGGGTACGGAGGGGCGCGCGTAGGTGCGGATAGGTGAGCTGGGGCGGGTGACGGGCGCGACTCCGCGCGCCCTGCGCCACTACGAGCAGGCGGGGCTGATCGAGTCGCGGCGCGCGGCGAACGGCTACCGCGTGTACGAGGAGCGGACCGTCACCCGCGTACGCAACATCCGCCACCTGCTGTCCGCCGGCCTCACCCTGGACGACGTGCGCGTCTTTCTGTCCTGCCTGGACCGGGACGTGGCGGCGATGCCCGCGTCCGAGGAGGCGCTGCGGGTGGCGCGGGAACGTCTGGCCGTGATGGACGAGCGGATCGCGGCACAGCTGGCCGTTCGCGAACGGTTGGCCGGGGCGTTGCGGGAGGCGGGGGCTTCGCGTGCGGTGGAGACTCCGCGTGCGGCGGGGGCTTCGCATGTGCTGGAGGGTTCGCGTGCGGCGGACGGTTCGCGTGTGGCGGACGGTTCGGGCGTGGCCGGGGCTTCGCTCAGGTGAGGACGGCGCCTCCGTCGACCGGGAGGACGACGCCGGTGACGAACGAGGCATCGGGTGAGGCGAGTTGGGTGATCGCCCAGGCGACCTCCCCGGGTCGGCCGACGCGGCCCAGCGGGGTGTGCGCGAGCTGCCACGCGCGGATCGCAGCGGTCTGCTCCGCGGTGAAACCGGAGTGTGTGTTGATGGGGGTGGCGATCGCACCGGGGGCGACCGCGGAGACCCGGATGCCGCGTGGGGCGAGTTCGACGGCCCAGCTGCGGGTGAGCAGTTCGAGCGCGGTCTTGGTGGCGGCGTAGAGGGAGTTGCCGGGCCAGGCGCGCAGGCCCACGGACGTACTGACGTTGACGACGACACCCTGGCTCTCGGTGAGCGCCGCAAGCGCGGCCTGGGTCAGCAGGACGGGCGCGGTGAGGTTGGTGGCGAGCAGCGGCTCGACGGACGCCCGCGTGTAGCCGCCGAGGGACTCCGTCCGTACGATCCTCGCGTTGTTGACCAGGACGTCGAGGCGCCCTTGGGTGTCGAGGACCCTGCGGATGATGTGGACGGGTCCGTCATGGGGGTCCTCGGCGGTGATGTCGGCGGCGAGCGGGGTGATGCCGGGGTGTCCGGCGGCGGTCTCCGCGAGGGGTTCCGGACGGCGCCCGACGGCGACGACCTGTGCGCCCTGCGCGGCGAACGCGCGGGCGGTGGCGCGGCCTATGCCGGTGCCGGCTCCGGTGACGAGGACGGTACGGGCGGTGGTCTCGGCGTTCTTCGTGGTCTCCGAGTTCCCCGTGATTCCTGTGTTCTTCGTGATCTCCATGGGGGGGATCGTCGGACCCTGCCGCCAGGGACAAGGTCAAGGGCGGGACGGCAGGGTCACGCCGACGATGACTGGAACAGCATTCCCGTCAGGGTGTGGAAGACCTCCTCGGGGTTCTGTTCACCGAGCGGGCCGTCCAGGTTGTGGCTGAGGAGCAGCGTGGCGAAGCCGTGGGCCAGGGACCAGGCGGCGACTCCGGCGAGACGGGGGTCGATGCCGGGTTCCGTGTGCCGGGCGGCGACCGCCGTGCGCAGGCGGTCCGCCGTGAGGGCGCGGGCCGTGGTGAGTTCGAGGTCGTTCTCGCGCAGCAGCTCCGGTGTGAACATCACCTGGAAGTGCGCGGGGTGCTCGCGCGCGAAGCGTACATAGCGGACGCCCGCGTCGCGTAGGTCCGTGGCCTCCGCGAGCGCGGCCGACAGCAGTTCGTGGCCCTCGGCCGCGATCGCGGTGAGCAGGCCGGTGCGGTCCTTGAAGTGGTGGGCGGGAGCCGCGTGCGAGACGCCCGCCCGGCGGGCCAGGTCGCGCAGGCTCAGCGCGGACGGCCCCTCGGCGGCGATGACGTCGAGGGCGGCGCTCAGGATCGCGCGACGCAGGTCGCCGTGGTGGTAGGGGCGTTCGGCGGTGGTCTTCATGGGCATCAGCGTACGCGCAATCTAGTCGTTGACAAGTTCGGCGGGATGGGGCAATCTTGTCAGTGTCAAGTTGTTGAATGGGTGGGAACGGACGGGACGAGGGGGTTCGTCATGTCGGAGAACGGCAGTGAGGTCGACGAGATGGTTCAGGGGGACGGTGCCGGCGCTGGCGCCGGTGTTGACATCGGCATCGACATCGAGCTGGGTGAGGTGCGTCGACTGTGGCACCTGCTGGAGCCCCTGCACGCGGTGTTCTACTACGCGCCCGAGGTCTTCGAGGAGGCGGCCGCGCTCGGGTACGGGACGGGGGAGCGCTGGCCGTCGTACTTTCCCTTCCGCGCCGCGCCGTTGGGGCCGGTCGGCAGCGAGCGCGTGACGTCGGCCTTCTACAGCTTCAGTCCGCGGATGGTCGCCGAGCACATGGACTCCGCATGGGTCACGGCAAGCCCCGCGGAGGTGCTGAAGGCGAGGGTGCGCGCGATGGACCGGGCGTACCGGGCGATCCTCGGCGACCGCGTGACAGGTCCCGAACTCGCCGAGGCCGCCCGGCTGCTGCGCCGCGTCGCCGAGGCGGTGAACACCGCGGGCCGCCCCATGGCCGCCGCCAACGTGGAGATTGCGTGGCCCGAGGCTCCGCACCTCCAGTTGTGGCACGCGGCGACGATCCTGCGTGAACATCGGGGCGACGGTCACCTCGCTGCGCTGCTCGTCGCCGGGCTCGACCCGGTCGAGGCGCTCGTCTCGTTCGCGGCGATCGGAGCGGCCTCCGTCGAGCGCTTCGAGAGTCGCGGCTGGAGCCCGCAGGAGTGGAGCGCGGCCCGTGAACGGCTCGTCGCGCGCGGCCTCGTGACCGACTCGGGTATCGCCACGCCCGAGGGGCGCGCGATACGGGCCGAGGTCGAACGCCACACGGACGAACTGGCCGCCGCCCCCTGGCGCGCCCTCACCCCCGCCGAGCGCGCCCGCCTCGTCGAGCTGCTGGGCGAGTTCTGGGTCGCGGTGCTGGGCTCGGGGCTGCTGCCTTCGGAGTCGACGCTGGGCATCGGAAAGGTGTGAGGCGCGGGACACCCGGGCTCAACGCGAAGCCGCCCGCGGGAGGTTGATCGTCGCGGACGGCTTCGGTGTCACGGTCGGTCGCTCTGCGGGTGGGCCGTGCCTCGGTGCGTCTCCGAGTGACCGCTGTTCGGAGCGCTCGGGCCTCGGGTGCTGACGGCTGTTCGGCGGCTGTTCGGCGGTGTCCGGGCCGTTCCGGCGTCTCGGGCTGACGGCGGTTCAGGCCGACCGGTGACGCCTGCGCGGGTGACGCCTGCGCTGGTGGCGACGGTGCGGGAGGACATCCGTTCCGAGCCGAGCCGTTCCGAGCCAAGGCGTCCGGGCCAAGGCCGGTCGGCGCTAAGGCTGTTCGGGCCGGTCGGTCGGGTCGCGGTCCATGCCCATCGCGCCCTCGATCTTCTGCTGCGCGTCGTCGACCTGCTTCGTGTACTTGTCGCCCGTCTTCTCGTTGATGTCCCGCTCGGCGGTGTCGGACAGGTCCTTGCCCTTGGACTTCGCCTGGCCCTTGAATCTGTCGAAGATGCCCATGCGGAAGCTCCTTCCGGAGGTACGTCACCACCGACGATACGCCCGGCGTGCACCTATTGCCCGTTGAAGGCGGGTATGGCCCCGGCATACCGGCCGCTACCGTGGGCACCAGGGGAAATACGCCCGTACAGGGCGGACCCGGGGAGGCAAGGGGAGGGGCGTCGTGGTGCGTCTGAGGGGTGGGGCGGTCGCGTCCGCACTGGTGCTGTTCGCCGTCGGTGCCGGAGTCGGCGGCTGCACGGAGGACACCATCGGTTCCGCGGGACCGCAGGGGACAGGGGCCGGCGGTGCCGCGCTCACCGCGGTGAACTCACTGACCGTCAAGGGGCGCGCGCCCAAGACGGGGTACAGCAGGGCGAGGTTCGGTACGGCCTGGGCCGACACGGACTCCAACAAGTGCGACACCCGTGACGACATCCTCAAGCGGGACCTGAAGAAGGTGAGGTTCACCGGCGGCACCTGCAAGGTCACCTCCGGCACGCTCGACCCCGACCCGTACTCCGGCAAGGACGTGACGTTCAAGCGCGGCCGCAGCCTGGTGGACATAGACCACGTGGTCGCGCTCTCGGACGCCTGGCAGAAGGGTGCCAAGTACTGGGATCCCAGTAAGCGGATAGCGCTGGCCAACGACCCGCTCAATCTCCTGTCCGTCGACGCGAGCACCAACCGCAGCAAGGGTGACGGCGACACCGCGACCTGGCTCCCGCCCAACAAGGGGTATCGCTGCGCGTATGTGGCCGCGCAGGTGGCCGTGAAGAAGAAGTACGGGCTGTGGGTCACCAGCGGGGAGAAGGCCGCGATGAAGAAGGTGCTCTCCGAGTGCCCCGGCCAGAAGCTCCCCTCGGGCGGCAACCCGACCCAGGCACCGAAACGTTTCCACGCGAACTGACACGGTCCGCCCCGGCCCACCCGGAGCACCTGGGGTGCCCGGAGCACCTGGGCTGCCAGGGCTGCCCGGGGTGCCCGGGGTGCCCGGCTTGGCCGGGCTCTCGGAGCCGGTTGACGGGCGGTCGGTCACCGCGAAGTCAGCACGATGCGTTGGCCGGGGGCGGTGGGCGTGTTCCAGGCCTGCTCGACCTCGGAGAGGGGAAGGGCGAGAGGGGCCACGGTCAGGGCGCCGGAGGCGATCTCCGCGGCGAGGGCGGGAAGTTCGGCGAGGATTCCGGCGGTGCTGACCGAGCCCTGGCCGCTGCCCATGATCTGCAGGTTCGCCGCACGGAGGTAGGCGGAGGGGAGGGTGATCCCGGTTCCGGCCATGGAGCCGATCTGGATCCAGGCCAGCGGTTTGCTGCGCTCGGGGCGGGCGGTGAGCAGGGCGGGCATGGCGTGTTCGGTGGCGGGGCCCCACAGGTAGTCGATGACGACGTCCGCGTCGCCCGCGCTCCGGCCCAGGTGGTCGGCGACCTTCTCGGGGTCGCCGAGGAGGGAGACGGTCTCGTCCGCGCCCAGGGCGGGCAGGAGGTCCAGGCGCTCGGGGTCGCGGCCGGCGGCCACGACATGGGCGGCGCCGAGGTGTTTGGCGATCTGTACGGCGAGTTGGCCGGCGTTGCCGGTCGCGCCGAGGATCAGGACGCGGGCGTCGGGCGGGAGGGTGACACGGCGGCGGAGGGCCACCCAGGAGGACATGCCGGGGTTCATCGCGGCGGCGACCGCGACCGGGTCGGTGTCGTCCGGGAGGGCGATGGCGCGGCGGCGGTCGACGACGGCCTGCTCGGCCATGGTGCCGGCGGCGTTGTCCGGGGCGACGAAGTAGAGGAGTTCTCCCTGCGCGGTGCGGCCGACCGCGTCGATGCCCGGGATCAGGGGCAGGGCGTCGTCGGAGGTGTAGTGCGTGCCGTTGGCGCCGGAGCGCACCCGTGGGTGGAGCCCGGCGGCGAGGACGTCCACCAGGATCTCGTGTTCCCCGTCGGGCCGGGGGGTGTCGATGGTGTCGTAGCGGGGCGGGGCGGGGCGTCGAAGGAGTGGACTACGGCGGCGTGCATGGGTGGTCGGCCTCCTGGCCTCCTGGCCTCCTGGCCTCGGGGATCGCGGATTGGGATCGGGGATCGCGGATTGGGATCGGGGATCGGGGGTTGGGTATCGCGGAACAATGGTTTGTGTCGCGTACTACTTTGACGGTAGTTGGTGGCGCGTACTACGTCAAGGTAGTTTGTGATGCGTATCAAGCTGGGCGGATCCGCGTCCCAGGCCGAGCACCGAGAAGAGGAAGCCGCCATGCCGCCCAGACACCCCCTGGACCCGTCGGGCGACCAGAGGGTCGATGAACCGCAAGGCACCGTCGACGCATTGGTGCAGCTGTCGTTCCTGGTCCAGGGCATGCTGGCGAGCATCGCGGCCGAACACGACCTGTCCCTCGTCCAGGCCCGGCTGCTCGGCATCCTGCGCGACCGTCGGCCCGGCATGCTCGAACTCGCCCGTCACCTCGGCCTGGACAAGTCCTCCATGACGGGTCTGGTCACCCGCGCCGAGAAGCGCGGCCTGGTTCAGCGCCACCCCTCGCCCGACGACGGCCGGGCCGTCCTGGTCGCTCTCACTCCGCTCGGGCGAGAGCTCACCGACCGGTGCACCGCCGAGATGGGCCGGCGGGTCGCCGCACTCACCGCGTCGCTCACACCCACCGAACACACCCGGATCCGCACCCTGGCCACGAAGCTCCTGCAGCACGCTCCGACCGCCGACACCGACACCGGCGCCGACGCTGACGACAAGGTCAACGGCAGCGGCAATGCCAGCGGCAGCGGTAGCGGCGGTGGCAGCGGCGGGCGGTGAGCGACCTCATCCGGACACCGCGACCACGTGCTTGCCCAGGACGCCGCCGCGTTCGAACGCCTGGTGCGCGGCGACGATGTCCGTCAGCGGGTACACGCTGTCGACCACGGGACGCAGCGCACCCGAGGCGACACGGTCGGCCAGGTCGCGCAGCACGGCGGTGTCCGGGTTCGCGCTGAAGGTACGGATGCGGCGGGCGCCGTACACGCTCGACGCGGCGATCGCGGCCAGGGCGGGGCCCGACAGCCCGACGGTCACCATCCGGCCGCCCTTGGCCAGCCTGCTTCGGTAGCAGTTCAGTTCCGTGCCGACCGTGTCGACGATGACGTCGAACGGGCCGAGTCGGTCCGAGGTGGTGGTGCCGTAGTCGAAGACCTTGTCGGCACCCAGGTCGGTGAGGGCCGCGGCGTGGCGGTCGCGGGCCAGCGCGGTGACGTGGCAGCCCAGGGCGTGGGCGAGTTGGACGGCGGCCGTGCCGACTCCGCCCGCCGCGCCGCGGACCAGGACCCGTTCCCCGCTCGCGAGGTGCACGGTGTCCCGCAGCGCGATCAGCGCCGTCGCGCCCGCCACGACCAGGGAGGCGGCGTCGCCCGGTGACAGTTCCGCCGGGGCGGGGGCGAGGCGGTTCGCGGGGACCACGACGTACTCGGCCGCCCCGGCGGTGAGGTGCCGCTGCCGGGGGTGCACCGTGCCCCAGACCCGGTCCCCGGTCCGCAGGCCCTCGACGCCGGTGCCGGTTTCGGTGACGACACCGGCGAAGTCCAGCCCCGTGCCGAGCGGGAACCGGCGTCCCGAGACGATCTTCATCTCCCCGGCACGGACGATCACGTCGTGTCCGTTCACGCTGGACGCCTCGACCGACACCAGTACCTCACCCGCGCCGGGGGCGGGGCGCTCGACGTCGTTGACCCGCAGTACGTCCGCCGCGTCGCCGTAACCGGTGATCTGAACGGCCTTCATGGCGCTGTCCCTTCCGTGGTCGGTCCACCGTCGGCCCGTGGTCGGCTGTTACAGCTCCGATCCTGGGCCCTGGCCGCCGCGGCAGGGTCGTTCGCTCTTTCCTGGGACTGGCAGACCCACCTTCACGGGCCGCGCCGCGGGCATACTGGCGCCGTGACCGACGATCCCGTAGCTGCCGTGACCGACGATCCCCGACACGAACTCGCCGAGTTCCTGCGGACCCGCCGAACCCGGGTGCGTCCGCAGGACGTCGGCCTGGAACCCGGCCCGCGGCGGCGCGTCGCCGGGCTGCGGCGCGAGGAGTTGGCCCTGCTGGCCGGGGTGAGCTCGGACTACTACCAGCGCATGGAGCAGGGGCGCGACGTAAGGCCCTCCGACCAGGTGCTGGACGCCCTCGCCCGTGCTCTCAACTTCTCCGCCGAGGAGACCCGCCACCTGCACAGCCTGGCCGTCGCCGCGCGCACACCCGCCCGGCGCCCCCGTGCGTACGCGCCGGAGGAGGTGCCGCCCACCACTCTGCGGCTGCTGCGCACGATGACCTCGCCCGCCGTGGTCGTCGGTCGTTTCCTGGACCTGCTGGCCTGGAGCCCGCTCGCTGGTGTCCTGCTCGGCGAGTTCACCGAACTGCCGCGGGCGGACCGCAATCTGCTGTCGCTGCTCCTGCACCCGGAGGCCGACCAGGCCTGCCCGGAGCGGGCCGCCACCGTCGCCGAGCTGACCGCGATGCTGCGCAGCCAGGTCGCCGCCGAGCCCGGGCACCCGCGCGCCGTCGAGCTGGTCGGCGAACTCGCCGTCCGCAGTGATGAGTTCGCGACGCTGTGGGCCCGCCACGACGTGGAGGACACGATCCGCGGCCGGATGCGCGTCAACCACCCGCTGGTCGGGGAACTGAACCTGGACTGGGACGCGTACCCGATGCCGGGCACCCCCGGCCCCCTGCTCATCGTCTACACCGCCGAGGAAGGCGGCCCCGACGCCGAGCGACTCCAACTGCTCGCGGGCCTGATCAACGCCTCCGGCGGTCGCTAGGCCGAGCGGAGCGCGGGGTGGTGCGAGTCGGGGCCGCCGCGCGCGGCCCCGGGGCGCGTCAGCGAGTGACCGGCAGGGCCGCGGCGAACCGGTGGCCGTCGGCGCGGGTCTGGACCGGGAAATCGACCTTGAGGGCGCCCTCCTGGCCCTCGACGGTCAGGTGGGTGACCACCTTGAGGCCCAGGAAGGTCTTCTTGGGCGCGCTCGCGGTGACGTACGGGCGCGGGAGGTTCATCAGCAGCTTGCCCGGCTTGCCACCGCGGTTGCCGTCGAAGAACAGGATCCGCTGGTTCGTCAGGACGATGTACATCGGGCGCGGCGTGACCGTCGCCATGACCGTGCCCGCGCTGAGCACGCCGACCAGCGCCGCGGTGAGGGCCTGCTTGCGCACCGAGACCGTTCCGATGCCGGCCAGACTGGTGAGTTCGACCTGCTCGTCCTGGAGCAGCAAGGGGGCCGAGGTCTCCAGCAGTTGTCTGGCGCGGCGGGCGTTGAGTGCCATGGGTGGGGCTCCTGGTGCGGTAGGGAACGGTAGGGATGGGTGAGGCTGAAGCGGAAGCTGAAGCGGAAGCGGAAGCGGACGAGGGTGGAGGACGGGGACGGGGGCGAGGGTGAGGGCGAGGGCGAGAAGAGCGCGAGTGGCCTGGCTCCCCGCCCGCGAGGCCGGCCGCGCGCAGCCCAGTGCGCGTCCGCGCAAGGCGAACGTGCGGTGAGCGTGCGGTGGGGGTGCGCGACGGCCGTAGGGGTGCGTCCGGCTCTCGTGGGCCAGGTGCGGCGGATGTCGTCTGTCCTCTGTCGTCGCCCCTTGCCCGTCCATGGATTGTTTCAAGCCATCGGAAAGGCGGGAGGTCTCTCCACACAAGGCGAACCCAAGTTCGAGTCATGGTCGGGTCGAGCAAGGTCATCGAATAGTCAAGTCGACCCCCTTATGTGCTGTTTGGGCAGTGTGTTCCCACAGCTTCCGCACACCTGACCGGAAATCGCCTTCAACCCGCCACTTACCATCCGCTCCATGCCGACCGACACATCCCTCCCACCCCCCGACTTCGAGCTCGCCTCCGCCTTTCCCGAGGCCGGCTGGCTGCGGCAGGCCGCCGCCGCGCGGGACTGGGCGGCGATCCGGCACTACGCCGACGGGCTTCCGCACGGGGTCGAGCGGGCCTTTCTCGTCCGGGTCGTCGCCGAGGTGCCCGGTGTCGAACACCCTTTGCGGGAACTCGTCGGCGCCGCCCCCGACGACGTACTGGCCCTGACGCTGCTCGGGACCCGCGAGGTCGAACTCGGCTGGGAGATCCGGAGCAGCGCGCGTGCGCAGCACGTCAGCCGGGAGCAGTTCGCGGGGCTGCACGCGCACCTGCGGCAAGCCGAGCGGCTGCTCATCCGCGCCACCGCCCTCGACCCGTCCCACGACGCGGCCTGGGCCGCACGTCTGACCACGGCCATGGGGCTGCAACTCGGGCAGAACGAGGCGCGACGGAGGTACGACCGGCTGGCCGCGTACCACCCGTACCACTTCACCGGTCAGGCCCGGCTGCTCCAGCAGCTGTGCCCCAAGTGGAGCGGGAGCTGGGCGGCCGCGCACGGGTTCGCCCGCGAGTGCCTGTTGAACGCACCCGAAGGGGCGCTCAACGGCGGGCTGGTGGCGGAGGCGCACCTGGAGCACTGGCTCGCACTCTCCGACGGGCGCGAGCGCACCGAGTACCTGCGCCAGGCCCACGTGCACGCCGAACTCGTCGAGGCCGCCGAACGCTCCGTGCTGCACCCGCACCACCGGCCGGCGTACGGCTGGGTCACCGTCCAAGGCGTCTTCGCCGCCCTGTTCTCGCTGATCGGCGACACCGCCCGCGCCGCCGCGCACTTCCGCGCGTTGGGCAACCTGGCCTCCGAGTACCCCTGGAGCTACCTCGGCAAGCCCGCGGACGCGTACACACGACACCGCGCCGCCGCCCTCGGAAGAGGCTGAGCGGATGCGGAACAACACAGGCAGAGGCGGACGATGAGCCAGGGCATCCATCACACCGAGGTCGACGGCATACCCACCCTCTTCGCGTACGCCGCCGGGCCGATGCGCGCCGGACTGGTCTTCCGTGTCGGCGTCGCCGACGAGACGCTCGCCGGGGCCGGGATCACCCACCTGGTCGAGCATCTGGCGCTGCACCGCCAGGGCCTGGCCGACTACCACTTCAACGGCGCGACCAAGGCCGCGTTCACCCACTTCCACGTGACGGGCGCCGAGCACGAGATCGTCGCCTACCTCGGCGGCGTGTGCACCTCCCTCCTCGACCTGCCCATGGAACGGCTGGAGACCGAGAAGGAGATCCTGCGCACCGAGGAGGCGCGACGGGAGAGCGGCCAACTGCCGCTGTGGCGGTACGGGGCACGGGGGTACGGGCTGGTCAGCTACCCGGAGTGGGGGGTACGGGGGCTACGGCCGGACGACGTACGGGAGTGGGCGCAGCGGTGGTTCACGCGGGACAACGCCGTGCTGTGGATCGCCGGGGAGCGGCTGCCGGCCGGGCTCTCGCTCAAGCTGCCCGCCGGTGCGCGCAGGCCGATGCCCGCCGTCACCTCCGCCCTCCCCACCGCTCCCGCCTACTTCTCCGACGGCAAGGGCGGCGTCCTGCTCGACGCCGTCGTCACCGACACCACCGCCGCCCGGGTGTACGCCGGAGTCCTGGAACGCGAACTCTCCCGCTCCCTGCGCCAGGAGGGCGGTTACTCGTACACGGCGGCCGGCGACTACGCCTCCCGCCGGGACGGCTTCGCGACCGTCACCGCCTTCGCGGACGCCCTGCCCGCCAAGCAGGACGCGGTGCTCGGCGGGTTCGTCGACGTGCTCGCGGGGCTTCAGGCCGGCCGGATCGCCCAAGGCGACCTGGAGGCCGTACGTACCCGTACCGACGCCACGCTGACCGCGCCCGACGCGGCCGTACGACGGCTGCCGGGCGCGGCGGAGGACCTGCTGGCCCACCGTCCGCCGCGCGGGCTCGACGAGTTGCGGTCCGAGCTGTGGGCGACCACGCCGCAGCATGTGCACGCGGTGGCGCTGGAGGCCGCCGGGACGGCACTGCTGCAGGCACCCGCGGGGCACACCGCCGACTGGGCGGGCTACACCGCGGCCCCGACCACCTCGTCGTACACCGTCCAGGGCACGCGATTCGACTCCGTGCGCAAGGACGGTTCCGCCCTCGTCGTCGGGGGTGAGGGAGTCAGCCTGACGGTGGGCAAGGAGCGGGCCACCGTGCTCTTCCGTGCCTGCGCCGCCCAGCTGAGCTGGGCCGACGGCGGGCGCCGGTTCATCGGTACCGACGGACTGTCCGTGGAGGTGGAGCCCGGGGAGTACGGGATCGACGCGCACACCATGGCGACCATCGACGCGGCGGTGCATCCGACCGCGGTGGTTCGACTGCCGCCTCGGCAGCGGCGGCAGGAGCGTGCCGCCCCGTCGTCGGCGGGCGAGGCCGGGGGTTCCGCCGGTGCCGTTCAGGAGGGAGCGTCGGCACGGCGTACCGGCGGTCAGACGGCGATGCTCGTCATCTTCGGGGTCCTCGCGGGGCTCTGGTCCCTCCTCGCCCTCGCGTTCACCGTCTTCGGGGCCTCGGATCCGGAGACCAGCACCGGTGAATGGGCCGGGCTCACCGTCTTCCTCTGGGGCATCGACGCGCTGCTGGCCTGGCCCGCCGTACGGGTGGTGCGCAGTACTCGACGGAGGTGAGGCGTCGGCGGGGAGCCGATGGGTACCAACGGGAACTGACGCGTACCGACGGGTGCCGACGGGTGCCTTCGTCCCGGGTCCGGGTCCGGGCCAGTTCCTAGCGCATGTACGGGTTGCTGTGCGGTGGAGCCGGGAACGGAACCCCGCTCACCACCGCGTTCTTCGGTCCCCGTCGGTCGAACACCGCGAACAGCAGCAGCCCCACCGCCATCATCATGGTGAAGACCACGACCATGCCGAGGACGGTGTCACCCGCCCCGTCCGGCTGGAAGGACGCCCACGGCAGGATCACCAGCTCGTACAGCAGGAACGCGGCGAAGGCGAACCAGTCCGAGCCCCGGCCGCGGCGTATCGCCACGTACAGGAACGGCACCCACACCAGCAGACCCAGCGTCACGATCACCAGAACCGACCATGCGATCCGCTGGGCCCAGCCGGCCTCCAAACGCTTACTCATCACGCCCCCCGAGCCTCCCCGAGAAGGTTCTCGGAGGCGTCATACTCCCATCCGGCAGGTCATGCGCGCTGGTGTTCGTCCTTCAGGGACGTGACGATCTGCGCCGCCAGCTTCTTCGCCGTGGCCGCCCCGTTGTCGTGTCCGTCCGTGGACATGACGCTGACGACGTCGGTTCCGGTGCGGACGGCGATCAGGGTGGAGCCGTTCTCCCAGGCGCTGTCGGTCAGGGTGATGGTGTACGCGGAGTCGCCCAGGCCGGGGGTGGTGGCGCCGGCGACCTTCACCTCGGTGTGCGTCTGGGAGTCGGTGAAGGTCGCGCAGGTGGCGGCGGTCTTCGCCAGGTCCGTCAGCACGGTCGCCGAGCTCGCGCCGCGGTAGGTGTCGACCTCCTGGGCGATGTCCTCGGAAGTGGCCTTGCTGACGTAGTCGTTCTGGGCGAAGGACACCCCCGAGTCGCCGGTGATCGCTATCCAGCTGGTGCCGCCGAGCAGGGAGCAGTCCGGCTTCGGCGCGGGGGAGGAGCCAGGCGTGGAGTACGTGGTGCCGGAGTCCCGCACACCGCTGGGGTCGACCGCGAAGCCGGAGGCGAAGAAGGACGCCGGAGCGAGCGCGTTCTTGAGCCGCGTACCCGTCAGCAGACCGGCGTTGGGGTCCTTGGCGGCCGTCGACCTGGACGCCGTCGCCTTGGAGTCGGCGGAGGAGTGGTCGTCGGTTCCGGAGGAGCAGGCCGACAGGGTCAGCGGGAGCACGGCTGCGGTGAGCAGCACCTTGGCCGCGCGGGAGGGGTGGCGCATCTGGATCTCTGAGTCCTTCGTCGATGACCGATGGGATGACTGGAACGTTCGGTCCGGGCGGACTCTAAAAGGTGCACAGGACATGCACAGGCATGAGCGTGTCAAGTTTCGGCAAAAGAGGGAGATGGGAGGCCAGGAGCTCCATGGGCTCAAACGTTTTTGCCGTGCCTTGAGGGAATCTTGTGATTATTGGGGTGCAGGGTTTCCCGATAGGTGACGTGGCGTCGGTTACGGTGCGATCCGCCCCGGGCGCCGGGGGCCCGGACACCTTTCGCAGGTGGACGGGGAATGGGCGCCATCCGGGGCCCGGTCGTCTTTGATTCGTCGTTGGTTCGTCTTTGGGTCGTACGCCGCGCGCCTCGCGTGCCGCTTGTCGCGCGTTCGCGCGCCGCGCCGTACGCGTGTCAGGAATGGGGTGGGGATGTCCAGCCATCGGATGTCCAAGAAGGGCCGTTACATCGCTTGGGCGACGGCCGGCGTGGCCGTGGTCGCCGGAGCCGGGATCGCGGCGCAGACGTCGATGGCGGCGACCACCTGGCCCGCGCAGCGGACGTTCACCGGTCGTGCCTTCGACACCTGCGCCGCGCCCTCGGCGGCCGCGATGAAGGCCTGGCACACCGGTTTCTACGGGGCGGCCGCCGTGTACATCGGCGGCAAGAACCGCGGGTGCAGCCAGCCCAACCTCACCGCGTCCTGGGTGAAGTCGGTCAGCGCGCTGGGCTGGAAACTCATCCCGCTGTACGTCGGTGCCCAGCCGTCGTGCCAGACGGGTTCCAACCCCGAGAAGCTCACCGCCACCAACGCCGCCTCGCTCGGCGCCACCGACGCCGCGGACGCCGTGGCCAAGGCGTCCGCGCTGGGGATGAAGGCGGGCAGCCCGATCTACCTGGACATGGAGTCGTACGACATCACGAACACGGCGTGCAACAAGGCCACGCTGACGTACATACGCGCCTTCGACAAGACACTGAAGGCCAAGACGTACCGGTCCGGGTTCTACGGCTTCCGCAGCTCCAGCGCGAAGGCCGTCGCCGACGCCACCGACCGCACGGATCTGCCGGGCAACCTCTGGTACGCCCTGTGGGACGCACAGAACACGACCACCTCGGACTGGCCGTTCGCCGCCGACCGGTGGACCAACCACAGCCGCGCCCACCAGTACATGGTCAACAGCAAGGAGGTCCGCGGCGGTTACACGATCACCGTGGACCGCGACGCCTGGGACGCACCGGTCGCCATCACCGGCTGAGCCGGCCGACGAAGGAGTGGGGCATGAGCATCCCGTCGGTGCGCATACCGCGGCCCATGACCGTACGGGCCGGGGGCGCGGCGGTTCCCGTCGTCGGCCCCGGGCCGCTCCGCCCCGCTCCGTCCCCTGTGACCGCTCCGTCCCTCGTGGATCCTCCGTCCTTCATGACCGCCCCGCGGAGAGAAGGCCGGAGGGAAGGCCGGGTGGACCGGAGTGCCTTAGGGGCGTTCCGCCCGGTCCCGGCCGGCCGTCGACAGCCACGCGGCGACCGCTAGACGGAAAGTACGAGACATCCAGTGGCCAGGCGGGTCGGGCAGGTGCCGTGGGCGCGGCGCGTGAAGACGGCACGTGACGCCGTGCGGGGGTCGTGGCTCGCAGCCGCCGCGCGGGCCGTGCTCCAGTGGCCGCGGGTGCTGGGCGCCCGAGGGGTTGCGATGGTGGCGGGTGCCGTCACCGTGGCGGGCGCCGTGGCCGTCACCGGATACCTCCTCTCCCGTGGCGGCGACACCGGCCGGCGGCTGCCCGACACCCGGGCCCGGCACTACAAGCACGTCGACGCCTGCCTGCTGACCGGCAAGGAGGGGATCACGGCCGGGACCACCGCGGCCGAGGTCTGGAAGGGCATGCGGGACGCGTCCCTCAAGACCCACGCGCGCGTGAGCTACGTACCGGTGACCGGCGAGCAGTCCACGGCCAACGCGAGGCCGTACCTCGACGGTCTGCTGAAGCGCTCCTGCGACGTGGTCCTGGCGGCGGGAAAACCCGAGGTCACGGTCGCCGCGCAGACCGCACCGCGCTACCAGGAGGTCGACTTCGTACTGGTGGGGGACGCCGGGACCGTCCCGACGACCGGCAAGAACATCATCGTGGCCCGCACCGGCGACGGCCTGCGCACCGAGGTCGCCAGGGCCGTCGAACGCGAGGTGCACGCGCGCGGCTAGTCGGCGGCCAGCCGAACGAGACGCGCCTGCGCGCGGCCGGCCGTCGGTCGTACGAGTGGGCCGACCATGGGTCGTACGAGTGGGCCGACGGTCGGTCGTACGAGTGGACGGTGGCTGTCCCGCGCGACACAGGAGCCGCGGCGGTACCTGAAGTCTCCGCGAATCGTTGGTCGAATGGCTGGCCGAGAGCCGGGCCACTGCCTACCATCGATCACCGCAAGACTTTGTGCACCGTCGCACAATCTCCTCGGGAGGTTTCCTTGCACCGCCGCCGTCGCACCGCGTTCGTCCTATCCGCCGTGATCGTCGCCGCGGCCCCCCTTCTCTCCGCGTGCGGCGGCGAGGCGCACCCAGGCGCCGCGGCCGTCGTCGGTGGTCAGCGGATCACGGTCGCACAGCTGGAGAGCCGGGTGAACGAGGTGCGCTCGGCGCAGCGGGCCGCCGTCAAGGACGAGGCCCAGTACGAGCAGGCCATCGCCAAGACCGGCAGCCTCACCCGCGACACCCTGCACACCATGGTTCTCGACCGGATTCTCGACCGGGCGGCCAAGGACGCGGGTGTGACCGTCACCCGCAAGGACACCCAGCAGATGCGGGAGGAACTGGAGCGGCAGGCGGGTGGCGCGCAGGCGCTGGAGACCGCCTGGCTGCAGCAGTACGGGGTCGCGCCGCGGCGTCTCGACGACAACCTCCGCACCGAGATCGAGGCCCAGAAGCTGGCAGCCACGCTCGGCGCCGACATGAACACCACCGAGGGCAAGGCCGCCTTCTGGAAGGCCATGTCCGAGGCCTCCAAGAAGCTGAACGTCGACCTCAACCCGCGTTACGGCGCCTGGGACGTCCAGAAGAGCAGCCGTGTCGATGTGAAGACGCCGTGGCTGCGGGAGGTCACGCCGACCGGGACGCAGCAGACGGCGTAGCGGAACCGGCGACCGGCATGAAGCGGAACCGGTGACCGGCATGAAGCGGAACCGGTGACCGGCATGAAGCGGAACCGGTGACCGGTGGCTGGCGACCGGCGCCTGGCGACCGGCGGTCGGCGTGAAGCCGCGGACGGTCGGGGGTGTGGATGATCAAGGCTGTGGACAGTCGGGGCTGTGGACGGTCAGGGCTGTGGATGGTCGGGGCTGTGGATGAAACACGGCTTTGGATGAGTAGGTCTGTGGATAAACGGTTCGTCGGCCCGTTCTCCTGTGGATAACTCCAGGGGGCGTCGGCGGAGTGGGTTACGTTCGGGGGGTGAACGCAACCAGCTCCGACGCCGCTTCCCCGGTCCCCGACCCCGGCCGCATCGTCCTGCTCACCACCAGCCACCGTGTCGCGCCCGGGCTGCTGTCCTGGCCCGCCTGGCAGACGCTGCGCACCGCCGATCAGGTGCTGTGCGCGGACGGCGCGCACCCACAGCTGCCCTATCTGCGTGAGGCGGGCATCGCCGTCGACGAGGCCTCCCCCGACGCCCAGGATCTGGTGGACGCCTGCGCCGGCGGCGGCACGGTGGTCGTCGTCGCCACCGGCGAGGGCGAGCCGCGCCTCACCGACGGCCTGGCCCGACTCGCCGGCTCCGGCCGGATACAGATGCCCGACCTGGAGCTGCTCCCCGCCTCGTACGACCTGCCGGGCGCCCGCCTCCTCGACCTGGTGCAGGTCATGGACCGCATCCGCGTCGAGTGCCCCTGGTCGTCCCAGCAGACGCACAAGGGCCTGGCGAAGTACGGGATCGAGGAGGCGTACGAACTCGTCGAGGCGATCGAGGAGGGCGACCGGGACGAACTCCGAGAAGAACTCGGCGACGTTCTGCTCCAGGTGGTCTTCCACGCCCGCATCGCGGAAGAGGACCCGGAGACTCCCTTCTCGATCGACGACGTGGCGGGCGGCATCGTTGCCAAGCTGATCCACCGCCACCCGCACGTGTTCGGCGAGGAGACGGCCACGACCCCCGAGGAGGTCAAGGAGCACTGGCTGCGCACCAAGGCCGAGGAGAAGCAGCGAACCTCCGTGACGGAGGGGATACCGCTGGGCCAGCCGGGCCTGGCCCTCGCGGCGAAGCTGGCTTCGCGGGTACGTACGGCGGGGCTGGAGGTCGAGCCGCCGCGCGGCGAAGGAGTCGGGTACGAGCTGCTGGCCATGGCCGCGCGCGCGGAGGCCGAGGGAGTCGACCCCGAGGCGGCGCTCCGGGCGGCGGCACGGGCGTACCGGGACGCGATCCGCGCGACGGAGGGGAACGCAGAGGAGGACTCGGAGGAGGACTCGGAGGAGAACTGAGGGAGCCCCGGGAAAGGGTTACGTGCCGGGGGCGCGGCTCGCCGGGTTGTGCCAGTTCGGCTGGGGGCGGTCGAGGAGCCACTCCGCCGCGCCCAGGGGGCGGCGGCCCTCGCCGGTGGGCGGGAGGAGGTCGTGGAAGATGCGGTCGGGCGGAGCACCGAGGGTGGGAAGGGTCTCGACGACGTCCTCGACGAGTTGGGGCGGACCGGCCAGATAGACGTCGTGGCGGGCCCAGCCGGCACGGTTGCCCAGGGCGGTCAGCAGCCGCTCGGTGGCCTCGGCCTTGGGGCGGCCGGGAGCGGGCGTGATGAACGTGACGGCGAGCCGCGGCAGCCGGGCCTGCAGCCGCTCCACGGCCGTCCGGTCGTAGAGGTACGCGGTGTCGCGGGCGACCAGGAACAGGCGGGCCTCGTGCGTGTCGTCGAGCTGCTCCAGCAGTGCCTTGACGGGAGCCCAGCCGGTGCCGGCCGCGATGAAGGTCGGCGGGCGTTCCCCGGGCGTCCGCAGGGTCAGCCCGCCGCCGGGCGCGCCGAGCCGCAGGACGTCGCCCTCCCGGGTCTGCCGGACCAGGGCGGTGGACAGCACCCCGTCCTGGACCCGGCTGATGTGCAGGTCGACGGTGTGGTCGGCGCGAGGTGCGTTGGCGATCGAGTAGGGCCGCCAGATGCCCGGCAGATGGGGGGCGTTGACGCTGACGTACTGGCCGGGGGAGTAGCGGAGTCGGTGCCGTGGGCGCAGGGTCAGTACGACGAGGTTGTCGCCGTGCCGGGTCCGGGACACGACCTCGGCGTCCCACCAGGGCGGTTCGCCCTCGTGCTGCGCCTCCCACGCGCCCTGGAGCATGACGTTGGCGATCGCCCCGTACGCCTCGGCCCAGGCCTTCTCGGCCTCCGCGGTCCACGCCGAGCCCACGACGGCGGCGAACGCGGCGATCAGGCTCGCGCCCACGGCCGCGTAGTGGTCCGGTTCGGCCAGGTACTTCCGGTGGTCGCGGCCCAGTTCCCGTAAGTACCCCGGCAGCGCGGGATCTTCCAGCCGTTCCATCACATACGTGAGTGCCGCGAACAACCGGTCCCGCTGTCGCTCCATGTCCTCCGGGAAGTCCAGCGGGAAGAGTCCGCGGACGTCCGGGTTGTGCCGGAAGAGATGCGAGTAGAAGTACTTGACCGCGAACTCGGCCCGTCTCTCTACGACCGCGAAGCTGGATCTGAGTATGTCGGGGTCCACGGCGCGAATTTAGGAACGCGACGAGCCATGGAGTCAACCCAGAGGCGATTTACGGACGGCCTACAACAAAGCGTACGACTCCCGCGCCGCACCCCCCCCGACGGGCCGCGGGCCCACCGCCCAAGGTGCCCGCGAGGCACCCGTTTTCGCCGCCCCTCGCCGAAGCAGTTGGGTGCCGAACAAGGCCTCTGGTGCGCTGCGCCTCCGGCGAGTTGACGACGAAACAGCCACCGGGCGCCCCCAACGCGCGGGCGCCCGGCGCCCGGTCCCAGGCCGCCGGATGTCCGGCTCCCGGCCCCGGCGCCCGGCCCCGGCCTTAGGGTGTCCGGTCCCCGGCTGTCCGGTCCCCGGTTCTCCGTCCCCGGTCCCCGGCTGTCCGGTCCCCGGTTCTCCGTCCCCGGTCCCCGGCTGTCCGGTCCCCGGCTTCCGGCTGTCCGGTCCCCGGTCCCAGGCCTTAGGGCGTCCGGTCCCCGTCTCCGGCCCAGGCCTTCGGGCGGCCGGCTCCCGGTCCCAGGCCTTCGGGTGTCCGGTCCCCGGCTACCGCCCCCGGGTGTCGGGCCTCCGGCCTCCGGTCCCCGGCCTCGTCCCCGGCCTCCGGTCCCCGGCCTCGTCCCCGGCCTCCAGGCCTCCGGCCCTCAATCCCCGGTCCCTGGGCGTCCGGGCCTCCGGGGCCCCGATCCCCGGGCGTCCGGCCCCCGCACCTTCGGCTCCCGGGCGTCCGGCCCCCGCACCTTCGGCCCCCGGGCTTCCCGGCCCCCCGGGCCCAAGACATGCCAGACCTCTGCATACCGTGCCTCGCGGCCTCGCGGCCTCTCAGGGGCGGTCGGTCCCTGGCTTTGCCGTGTTCTGCTAGCCCTGGCGCACCGGCTTCTCCCTGCGGCGCAGTGTCCCCGGCCTCCGGATACCGTCAGGGAGTGACCGACCAACCGCCGCCGTTCAGCCCCGTTCCGGAACTCTTCACCTGGGAGTTCGCCACCGATCCCTACCCGGCGTACGCCTGGCTGCGTGAGCACGCCCCGGTGCACAGGACGCGGTTGCCCAGCGGGGTGGAGGCCTGGTTGGTCACCCGGTACGCGGATGCCAAGCAGGCGCTCGCCGACGCCCGGCTCAGCAAGAACCCGGCGCATCACGACGAACCCGCCCACGCGAAGGGAAAGACGGGTATCCCGGGCGAACGCAAGGCCGAGTTGATGACGCATCTGCTGAACATCGACCCGCCGGACCACACCCGGCTGCGACGGCTGGTCTCGAAGGCGTTCACACCACGCCGGGTGGCCGAGTTCACGCCACGCGTGCAGGAGCTCGCGGACCACCTGATCGACCAGTTCGCGGACACGGGCTCCGCCGATCTGATCCACGAGTTCGCCTTCCCGCTTCCCATTTACGCCATTTGCGACCTGCTGGGCGTCCCCCGCGAGGACCAGGACGACTTCCGGGACTGGGCGGGGATGATGATCCGGCACGGCGGCGGGCCGCGGGGCGGGGTCGCGCGGTCCGTGAAGAAGATGCGCGGGTATCTCCTCGAACTCATCCACAAGAAGCGCGAGGGCCTCCCCGACACGCCCGCGCCGGGCGAAGACCTGATCTCCGGCCTCATCCGCGCCTCCGACCACGGCGAGCACCTCAGCGAGAACGAGGCCGCCGCCATGGCCTTCATCCTGCTCTTCGCCGGGTTCGAGACGACCGTCAATCTGATCGGCAACGGCACCTACGCCCTTCTCGCCCACCCCGAGCAGCGCGAGCGCCTCCAGACCTCTCTCGCCGCCGGCGAGTCGGCCCTGCTGGAGACCGGCGTCGAGGAACTCCTGCGCTACGACGGCCCCGTGGAGCTGGCCACCTGGCGGTTCGCGACCGAGGCCGTCCGGATCGGCGGACAGGACATCGCGCCCGGCGACCCCGTCCTCGTCGTACTCGCCGCGGCGGACCGTGACCCCGCACGGTTCGAGCGGCCGGACACGCTCGACCTCTCCCGCCGCGACAACCAGCACCTCGGCTACGGCCACGGCATCCACTACTGCCTCGGCGCACCGCTCGCCCGTCTGGAAGGGCAGACCGCGCTCGCCACCCTGCTCACCCGCCTCCCCGACCTCCGACTCGCGGGGGATCCAGCCGATTTGCGCTGGCGCGGCGGGCTCATTATGCGCGGATTGCGCACGCTTCCGGTGGAGTTCACACCTCCGGTCGGGGCGTAGCGGCGGCCGACGACCATACGCCGACCGGCGGCCCAAGCTGACACTTCCTCAACTCTGTAATCTTCACGTGATCTACGCTGCATCGACTTGTGACAAGTGTTCGGGTGCGGATACGTTCACTCGTCAACGCGACTCGTTCGTCGCGTAGTCAACTGCTGTCACGCGAAAGGTTTCCGCATGCTCTCCGGGAACGGCCGCCATCGTCGCCCCCGTCAGGCTCCGGCCCTCATCGTCGCGGCAGGAGTGACCGGATCCGCCATCGCGATCCCGTTGCTCGGCGCCGCGAGCGCGAACGCCGCCGACGGCACCACCTGGGACCGGGTCGCGGAGTGCGAGAGCGCCGGCCAGTGGAGCGCCGACAGCGGCAACGGGTATTACGGCGGACTGCAGATGACCCAGAAGGACTGGGAGAGGTACGGCGGCCTCATGTATGCGCCGAGTGCCGACGAGGCCAGCCGCTCGCAGCAGATAGCCATCGCCGAGAAGCTCCTCGACGCCAAGGGTCTCGTCGCCTGGCCCACCTGTGGACCGCTCTCCGGACTCAGCAGGAACTCGGGTGAGGTCGCGGTCGACACGGGTGTGGCGAACGACTCCTCCAGTTCGTCCAGTTCCTCCAGTTCCTCCGGTTCGTCGAATTCCACGAAGTCGTCCAGTTCCTCTGATTCCTCTGATTCCTCTGATTCCTCAGATTCCTCTGGTTCGTCCGGTTCGTCGGCGAATGCGACCGAGGGTACGACGAAGGCCGACGGCAGCGGGACGGCGACGACGAAGAGCGGCACCTCGGACAACTCCGGTCAGGGCGGCGACTCTTCGGCCACGACCGAGAGCGCGACGACCGGCGCCGGGCGCCACCGCGGCGGCAGCGCCGACGAGGACACCACCGACGCCACCACCGACAGCGCGCTGGACGGCCGTACCGACGACTCCTCCGACCGGCACACCTCTCGGGGTACCGGCACCGCCCGCGATGTCATCGACGGCTCGTACGTCGTCCGCGCCGGAGACAATCTGTGGACCATCGCCGACGCCCTTGACCTCGAAGGCGGATGGGCCGAGCTGTACGCCGAGAACAAGAAGGCGGTCGGCGTCGACCCGGACCTCATCCGCCCCGGTCAGAGCCTTGCAGTTGGTACTGAATCGGGCGAAAAGTAGGGGCAGTTCGCGTCATGGTTCGCTGGAGAATGTCCGGTTTAGTGCGAGTGAGAGATGGATCTCAAAGACCCTGATCGTCTTTGGAATTCAGCCGATCGGCTGCTTACGGTCAACACCGCTCGCCTCAGCGGGCCCCGACGGTCGCAACGCCGAATCCTGCCAGCGGCCGTACGGGAACAGTCGACGCGTCAGCGCCGTAGGCAGGAGCGGGGGACCCAAGGTAAGTGCCGCGCCCGGTAGTTGACCGGAGCGGCTTGGGGTGAAGCCGTGCGCCCAGAGCGCACGGCCGGGCACTCACCCGCCCGAACCCGACAGCTCACCTCGCAGGCGTCGGTGAGGGGATCTCTCCATGCTGTTTTCCAGCAAGGGCAAGCACCGCCGCCCGAACAAAACCACCCGTGTCGCCACGCTCGCCGGTGTCACCGGTGTCGCCATCGCCGCCCCGCTCATGGCGGCCGGCAACGCCTCCGCCGCCACCGCCTCCCAGTGGGACACCGTCGCCCAGTGCGAGTCCGGCGGCAACTGGTCCATCAACACCGGCAACGGCTACTACGGCGGACTGCAGTTCTCGGCCTCCACCTGGGCCGCGTACGGCGGCACCGCGTACGCCTCCGCCGCCAACCAGGCCTCCAGGTCCGAGCAGATCGCCATCGGCGAGAAGGTCCTCGCCGCGCAGGGCAAGGGCGCCTGGCCGACCTGTGGCACGGGCCTGTCGGGCGCCGCGTACACCGGCGGCACGAGCACCCCGTCGCACTCGTCCTCCTCGAACTCGAACGGCTCCTCGTCGAACGGTTCCTCGTCGAACGGCTCGCCGAGCACCAGTACCACCACCCGCTCGACGGACACCGCGGCCTCCCGTTCGGCGTCGCGTCCGTCCGCCGAGAGGACCGTGCCCACCCCGGCGGGCAAGAAGGTCGAGAAGGGTGACGGCGAGTACAAGGTCGTCAAGGGCGACACCCTCAGCTCGATCGCCGAGAAGAAGAAGGTCAAGGGCGGCTGGCAGCAGCTGTTCAAGCTGAACAAGGACATCATCGACGACGCGGACTTCATCTACCCGGGTCAGCAGCTCCACCTCAGCTGATGATCGGCAGCTTCACCTCAGCTGAATGACAGGTCCCGCATAGAAGGGGTCTCCACACTGGAGACACCGAGGAGGACCACCCCCGTCCCCACGGGCCCCCGCTCCGGTGCGCGTTCCCCCGTACGCACCGGAGCGGGGATTTTTGTTTCCGTTTTTGTTCCGTTCTGGAACAATGTGTACGTTCAGTTCTGCCCAAGAGGTGGGCGACCGGCTGGCCGATCCCCCTCAGGCGGTTAGGCTCATGTCGCGAAGCCATCACAGGTCTCGCGTACCCGCGTCACATCCCAGAAGGAGATGCTCGTGCCGTCCATCGACGTCGTCGTAGCCCGGGAAATCCTGGACTCCCGAGGCAACCCCACGGTCGAGGTCGAGGTCGGCCTCGACGACGGCAGCACTGGTCGTGCCGCCGTCCCGTCCGGCGCCTCCACGGGTGCCTTCGAGGCCATCGAGCTGCGTGACGGTGACCCCAACCGTTACGGCGGCAAGGGTGTCGAGAAGGCCGTCCTCGCCGTCATCGAGCAGATCGGCCCGGAGCTCGTCGGCTACGACGCCACCGAGCAGCGCCTGATCGACCAGGCGATGTTCGACCTGGACGCCACCGACAACAAGGGCTCGCTCGGCGCCAACGCCATCCTCGGCGTCTCGCTCGCCGTCGCGCACGCCGCCTCCGAGGCCAGCGACCTGCCCCTGTTCCGCTACCTCGGCGGTCCGAACGCGCACCTGCTGCCCGTTCCGATGATGAACATCCTGAACGGCGGCTCGCACGCCGACTCCAACGTGGACATCCAGGAGTTCATGATCGCCCCGATCGGCGCGGAGTCCTTCTCCGAGGCGCTGCGCTGGGGCGCCGAGGTCTACCACACCCTCAAGAAGGTGCTGAAGACCAAGGGCCTGTCCACCGGCCTGGGCGACGAGGGCGGTTTCGCGCCGAACCTGGAGTCCAACCGTGCCGCGCTCGACCTCATCGTCGAGGCCATCCAGCAGGCCGGCTACATCCCCGGCGAGCAGATCGCGCTCGCGCTCGACGTCGCCGCGTCCGAGTTCTACAAGGACGGCAAGTACGAGTTCGAGGGCAAGTCCCGCTCGGCCGCCGAGATGACGGAGTACTACGAGGAGCTCGTCTCCGCGTACCCGCTGGTCTCCATCGAGGACCCGCTGTACGAGGACGACTGGGCCGGCTGGAAGGTCATCACCGACCGGATCGGCGACAAGGTCCAGATCGTCGGCGACGACCTCTTCGTCACCAACCCGGAGCGCCTGGCCCGCGGCATCGAGGAGGGCTCCGCGAACGCCCTGCTCGTCAAGGTCAACCAGATCGGCTCGCTGACCGAGACCCTGGACGCCGTCGAGATGGCCCAGCGCAACGGCTTCAAGTGCATGATGTCCCACCGCTCCGGCGAGACCGAGGACGTCACCATCGCCGACCTCGCCGTCGCGGTGAACTGCGGCCAGATCAAGACCGGCGCCCCGGCCCGCTCGGACCGCGTCGCCAAGTACAACCAGCTGCTGCGCATCGAGGAGATCCTCGACGACGCCGCGGTGTACGCGGGGCGTAGCGCCTTCCCGCGGTTTCGCTCTGCGAACCAGTAGGCACAGCGCTCTGCGAACCAGTAGGCACAGCGCTCTGCGAACCAGTAGGCACAGCAAGGGCTGACACCCGCCGAGGGTCAAGCCTTAGCCAGTCGTACGTACGTCCCCGTACTCGGTCCCGTACCGTGTGCGGGGACGTACGCACGTGACGGGCTGGTACCACTGGGGAGGCGGGACTCATGGCCGTGAAGGACAGGGACCGGTTCTCCACCGCGACCAGGCTGCGGCTGCTCGGCGAGCAGACCGCGGCCCGGGTCTACCGCTCACAGACCAAGCGCCAGGCCCGCCGCTCCCGTCTGACCGGCCGGGCCGCGCTGCTCGCTCTCGTACTCTGTTCTCTGATCGTGGCGCTCGCGTACCCGATAAGGCAGTACGTGTCCCAGCGCACCGAGATCTCCGAACTGGAGCGGCAGCGCGAGCAGGCCCGCGAGCGGGTCGAACAGCTGCGTGACCTGAAGGCGCGCTGGCAGGACGACGCGTACGCGAAGCAGCAGATCCGGGAACGGCTGCACTACGTGATGCCGGGCGAGACCGGATACATCGTGATCGACCCGGACGCGGCGAAGCAGTCGCGTACGGATCTGGGGGCGGCAGCCCGCCCCTGGTACGCCAACGTCTGGGACGGCGTCGACAAGTCGGACCGCTCCGACCGGTGACGTGAAGATCCGACCGGTGAAGTGAATGAAGAAAGAGACTTGAGCACAGGCATGGAAACGCCCCCGCCGCCCACCCCGCGCACCGAGCCGACCGACGCGGACGTCGAGGCATTCAAGCAGCAACTCGGCCGGCCGCCGCGCGGGCTGCGCGCGATCGCGCACCGCTGTCCCTGCGGTCAGCCGGACGTGGTGGAGACGGCGCCCCGGCTTCCCGACGGTACGCCGTTCCCGACGACGTACTACCTGACGTGTCCGCGCGCGGCCTCCGCGATCGGCACGCTGGAGGCCAACGGCGTCATGAAGGAGATGACGGACCGGCTCGCGACCGATCCCGAGCTGGCCGCCGCGTACCGGGCCGCCCACGAGGACTACATCGCGCGGCGCGATGCCATCGAGGTGCTGGAGGGTTTCCCGAGCGCCGGTGGCATGCCGGACCGGGTGAAGTGCCTGCATGTGCTGGTGGCGCACTCGCTGGCCGCGGGGCCGGGGGTGAACCCGCTGGGCGACGAGGCGATCGCGATGTTGCCGGAGTGGTGGAGCAAGGGGGCGTGCGTCGTCCCTCCGGGGGTGGCTGCCTCCGAGGAGTGATCCATCGCCGGGGGCTGTGTCGTCGGCCGCGGGTGGGTGGGCCTTGCTCGCGCAGTTCCTCGCGCCCCCGGGACCGGGGCTGCGCCCCGGATCGCTCGGCTGCGGGGTGGTGGGGGTTGCTCGCGCAGTTCCTCGCGCCCCTGGGACCGGGGCTGCGCCCCGGATTTCCCGCCTGCCCCGGACCGCGGTTCTTCAGCCTGTCCGGCGTTTGAGGACGAGGCCGTTCGGGCCGGTGCGGGGGACTGGGGGCGGAGCCCCCAGGTGCAGGATGGTGGGGGTCCCCCCTGCTCGAGCGAAGCCGAGAGCTCGGGGGAGGGTAGGGGCGGCGGGGGCGAGATGTCTCGGGACCCCGTCGCACCTCGTCGAACCGAGTTGCCCGAATCCACAACAGGAGACCACCACCCATGACCAGGGTCGCCGCCATCGACTGCGGTACGAATTCCATCCGCCTCCTCGTCGCCGACGCGAACCCGGCGACGGGAGAACTCGTCGACCTGGACCGCCGGATGACGATCGTCCGGCTCGGTCAGGGCGTCGACCGCACCGGACGCCTCGCCCCCGACGCACTGGAGCGCACCTTCGCGGCCTGCCGCGAATACGCGGCGATCATCAAGGAGCACGGAGCGGAGCGCCTGCGCTTCGTGGCCACCTCCGCCTCCCGCGACGCCGAGAACCGGGACGAGTTCGTTCGCGGCGTGCTGGACATCCTGGGTGTCGAGCCCGAGGTCATCACCGGTGACCAGGAGGCCGAGTTCTCCTTCACCGGGGCGACCCGGGAACTGACGGGGCGGGACGACTTCGCCAAGCCGTACCTGGTCGTGGACATCGGCGGCGGGTCCACCGAACTCGTCGTCGGCGAGGACCACGTACGCGCCGCCCGTTCCGTGGACATCGGCTGCGTACGGATGACCGAGCGGCACCTCGTGCAGAACGGGGTCGTCAGCGACCCGCCGACCCCCGCCCGGATCGACGCCATCCGCGCCGACATCGAGGCCGCCCTCGACCTCGCGGAGCGCACGGTCCCGCTCCGCGATGCCCGCACACTGGTCGGCCTCGCGGGTTCGGTCACCACGGTCTCGGCCATCGCGCAGCACCTCCCCGCGTACGACTCGGTCGCCATCCACCACTCCCGGGTCTCCCACGAGAAGGTCCGCGAGATCACCGAGTGGCTGCTGGCCTCCACCCACGCCGAGCGTGCCGCGATCCCCTCGATGCACCCGGGGCGCGTCGACGTCATCGCCGCCGGTGCCCTCGTACTGCTCTCGATCATGGAGCGGATCGGCGCAGAGGAAGTCGTGGTGAGCGAGCACGACATCCTGGACGGCATCGCCTGGTCCATCGCCTGACTCCGTGGGCCCGTACCCCTCCTGACGGCGTGTGAGCCCGCTGAGAAGCCCCCGAGCCGACCCCGAGCCGAGCCCTGAGCCGACCCCGAGCCGAGCCCCGAGCCGATCTCAAGCCGTCCCCGAGTCGGCTCCGAGGGCGGCTTACTACCCGCTGGTAGCCTCTCCTGAGCAGGTCGGATAACGTATGAGCGGCCCCTCAGGGCCATACGGACCCTTTCGGCGACACACCGCCGGAGAACTTCGTGAAGTTCTTCACAAGGAATTGGGTCCTGTCGGGGGACGATGGGGCCGCTCGGGTACTCCCAGGGGGCTCACCAGGCCCGGGAGGCTGCTCAAGGGAGCGTTTCGGGAGCTTTTCCGGCGGGTTAATCAGAGGGGTGGTTCGCCCGGTTCGAACACCCGGAGCGGCAGCTCAAGCGGTGTTGACAACGGTCCGCGCCACACGGTGGTTCCCCTTGGTCGCCATGACCTGGATCACGTGGGCGGCGCAGTGTAGCAGAGGGCGTGACCATGCTTGTGAAGGGGCGCACGAGCGACCCTCTAGGGCCGGGTGGATACTCGATGGCATGAGCACCACGGAGCGTCCCAGGATCCTCGTAGTAGGCGGTGGGTACGTAGGCCTGTACGCAGCTCGGCGCATTCTCAAGAAGATGCGCTACGGAGAGGCGACCGTCACGGTTGTCGACCCCCGGTCGTACATGACCTACCAGCCCTTCCTTCCCGAAGCCGCCGCCGGCAGCATCTCCCCTCGGCATGTCGTCGTCCCGTTGCGACGCGTCCTGCCCAAGGCGGAGGTCCTCACCGGCCGGGTCACCACCATCGACCAGGACCGCAAGGTCGCCACGATCGCCCCCCTCGTGGGTGAGGCGTACGAGCTGCCTTTCGACTACCTCGTCATCGCGATGGGCGCGGTCTCCCGCACCTTCCCGATCCCCGGCCTCGCCGAACAGGGCATCGGTATGAAGGGCATCGAGGAGTCCATCGGCCTGCGCAACCACGTTCTTGAGCAGCTCGACAAGGCCGACTCGACGACCGACGAGGACATCCGCCGCAAGGCGCTCACCTTCGTCTTCGTCGGCGGTGGCTTCGCGGGTGCGGAGACCATCGGCGAGGTCGAGGACATGGCCCGCGACGCGTCGAAGTACTACAGCAACGTGTCCCGCGAGGACATGCGCTTCATCCTCGTCGACGCCGCGGACAAGATCCTTCCCGAGGTCGGCCCCAAGCTGGGCCAGTACGGCAAGGAGCACCTGGAGGGGCGCGGGGTGGAGATCTACCTCTCCACGTCCATGGACTCCTGCGTCGACGGTCACGTCGTCCTCAAGAACGGTCTTGAGGTCGACTCCAACACCATCGTGTGGACGGCCGGCGTCAAGCCGAACCCCGTTCTCTCCCGCTTCGGTCTGCCGCTCGGCCCGCGTGGTCACGTGGACACCCAGACCACTCTCCAGGTGCAGGGCACGGACTACATCTGGGCCGCCGGCGACAACGCCCAGGTGCCGGACGTCGCCGCCCGCAAGGCCGGTGTCGAGAACGCCTGGTGCCCGCCGAACGCGCAGCACGCGCTCCGTCAGGCGAAGGTGCTCGGCGACAACGTGGTCTCCGGTATGCGGGGCTTCCCGCAGAAGGAGTACGCGCACGCCAACAAGGGTGCCGTCGCGGGTCTCGGCCTGCACAAGGGCGTCGCGATGATCGTCCTGGGCAAGACGAAGATCAAGGTCAAGGGGCGTCTGGCCTGGTACATGCACCGTGGCTACCACGGTCTGGCCATGCCGACGTGGAACCGTAAGATCCGGGTCTTCGCGGACTGGACGCTCGCGATGTTCCTCAAGCGTGAGGTTGTCTCGCTCGGTGCCATGGAGACTCCTCGTGAGGAGTTCTACGAGGCTGCGAAGCCGGCGCCGGCGGCGGCTGCCGCGCCGGCTCCGGCTGCCGCCGCCAAGACCGAGGAGAAGGCCAAGGCCTCCTGACCTCCGGTCACCTGTACGGCCCGAAGGGGCCTTCCGCCATCCGTGGTGCGGGGGGTCCCTTCGGCGTTGGGGGTCCTCGTTTGGGGGTTTGGGGGTCTTCGGCGAGCCCTTCGCCCCCGCCGCCCCTGCCCGGGGGCTCCGCCTCCAGACCCCCGGGATCCTCTTTCGGCTGCGGGCGGGTGGGGGCTTGTCGCGCAGTTCCCCGCGCCCCTTGAGGCGGGGCTGCGCCCCGATTTCGCGCCGGACCGCGCAGTTCCCCGTGCCCTGGAGGGGCGCAGGGGGCGGAAAGAAAGTGGTTCCTACAGCTATTTTGCTGAGCTGTAACGCGGAAGGGGGACTGCGCGCGAGGCCGGTTGGTGTTTACGTGGTGTTGGAGCGTTCGGGAGTGTTGTCTCGGAGGTGTACGCCATGCAGGAAGCCGCGCCGCGGCTGAAGAGCCTTGTCGAGCAGTTGCTGGGGGTCCCGCTCCCGGTGCGCATCCGCGCCTGGGACGGTTCGGAAGCAGGCCCTCCAGGCGCCCCCACCCTCCTCGTACGCAACCGGCGCGCCCTGCGCCGACTGCTGTGGAAACCGGGAGAGGTAGGACTCGCCCGGGCCTGGGTCACCGGAGACCTCGGAGTGGAGGGGGACATCTACACCACCCTCGACCTGATGTCGGGGCTGGTGTGGGAGCGCGGCGAGGACGCCCGCGGGGTCGCCGAATCCCTGCGCGACCCCGAGGTACGGGCCGCCGTCCGCGGACTGGTGAGGATGGCCGGGCCCCCACTGCCCCCCGCCCCGCCCCGCGAGGAGGTACGCAGGCGCCGCCACCTGCACACCAAGCGCAGCGACCAGCGCGCCATCAGCCACCACTACGACGTGGGGAACGACTTCTACGAGATCGTCCTCGGGCCGTCGATGGTCTACTCGTGCGCCTACTGGGAAGACGGCGGCATCCTTGAGGACGCCCAGCGCGACAAACTCGAACTCATCTCCGGAAAACTCGACCTGAGGCCGGGACAGCGGCTCCTCGACGTCGGCTGCGGCTGGGGCTCGATGGCCATCCACGCCGCCCGTGAGCACGGCGTGAGCGTCGTCGGGGTCACGCTCTCGCAGGAGCAGGCCGCGTACGCCCGTAAGAGGGTCGCGGACGAGGGGCTGACCGACCGGGTGGAGATCCGGGTCCAGGACTACCGGGACGTCGACGACGGCCCGTACGACGCGATCTCCTCCATCGGCATGGCCGAACACGTGGGCGCCGAACGCTACCTGGAGTACGCGGAGGTACTCCATCAGCTACTCAAGCCCGGCGGGCGGTTGCTCAACCACCAGATCGGTCGGCGGCCGCGGCGGGACGAATCGGCGTACTCCGTCGACGAGTTCATCGATGCGTATGTCTTCCCCGACGGTGAACTCGCGCCCATCGGTACGACCGTCACCCAGCTCGAACGCGCCGGGTTCGAGGTCCGTGACGTCGAGTCGATCCGCGAGCACTACGCCCTCACCCTCCGCCGCTGGGTCACCAATCTGGAGGCGCAGTGGGGGCGCGCCGTGGCGCTCACCAGCCCCGGGCGCGCCCGTGTCTGGCGTCTCTACATGGCGGCCTCGGCGGTCGCCTTCGAGCGCAACCGCATCGGCGTCAACCAGGTGCTGGCGATCAGGACACCCGAGCCCACCGGCGCCTCCGGGATGCCTCTGCGGGCCAGAACCTGGAACCCGCCCGCTGAAGCCGTTTCCTGACGGCCGTCCATCAACAGCCGGGGCCCCGTTCCGATCCGGAACGGGGCCCCGACGCGCGTGACCGTTCCCCGGCTATTCGGACTTGATCGCCGACAGCATGTTCAGGCGGGCCGCCCGGCGGGCCGGCCACAGCGCGGCCAGGACGCCGACCGTTCCCGCGAGGAGCAGGAAGACGGCCATCCGGGCCCAGGGCAGGACCAGTTCGTACGTCGGCATCTTGCTGCCGATGAGTTCGCCGGCCGCCCAGCCGAAGAACACGCCCAGGACGATGCCGAGCACGCCGCCGAAGAGGGAGATGACCAGGGACTCCAGGCGGACCATCCGCTTGATGCCCTTGCGGTCGAGGCCGACGGCACGGAGCATCCCGATCTCCTGGGAGCGCTCGAAGACCGACATGGCCAGGGTGTTGATGACACCGAGGACGGCGACGATGACCGCCATCGCGAGCAGGCCGTAGAGCATGTTCAGGAGCAGGGTGAACAGCGACGCGATGCCGTTGGAGATGTCCTTCTTGTCCTGGACCTGGATGGCCGGGTTGTCACCGAGGGCCTTCTCCAGCCTGCTCTTCGTCGCGTCGGACGCGCCGCTGGACGTCTTCAGCATGACCTGCAGGTCGGAGGTGTCCGTCAGGTGCGGCGCGAGTGTGGTGTTGTCGAGCATGATGCCGTTGATCATCTGGTTGCCCTGGTAGACCCCGGCGACCGTGAGCTGCTGCTTCTTGCCGTCCTCGTAGGAGACGGTGAGGTGCGAACCGGACTTCCAGCCGTGCGACTTGGCGGTGTCGTCGTCGACCACGACCTGGGTGCCGCCGACCTTGAAGGCACCGGTGTCGAAGGTGAGCTCGGTGAGCTTGGCGATGGACGCGCCGTTGACGCCCGTCAGGTACTCGGTCGTGCCGTCGACGCGCGAGGGCGAGTTGCGCAGGGAACTGGTGTCGGTGACCCCGTCGAGGGCGGAAAGGGTCTTCGCCACCTCGGGGGAGAGGGAGTTGCCGTTCGCCATCGAGACGACGTAGTCCGCCTTGATCGCGGAGCTGGCCATCTTGTCGATCGACTTCTGCAGACTGCCCGCCATCACCGTCATACCGGTGATCAGGGTGAGGCCGATCATCAGGGCGGAGGCGGTGGCGGCCGTACGGCGCGGATTGCGCACGGAGTTCTGGCGGGCCAGCTTGCCGGAGACACCGAAGACGCGCAGCACCGGGGCCGCGGCCGCGATGAGGGGGCGGGAGAGCAGCGGGGTCAGAACGAAGACGCCGATGATGAGGAGGACCGCGCCGAGGCCCATCGGGGCCTGGCCGTCCGAGCCGTTCATGGTCGTCGCCAACAGGACGACGGCGATGCCGGCCGCGGCGAGGAGGGCGCCGATCGTGTTCCGTACGACCAGGGACTTCGTCGTCGCCTGGGCGTGCACGCTGCTCATCGCGGCGACCGGCGGGATCTTCGCGGCGCGGCGGCCCGGCAGCCAGGCGGCGAACATGGTGATGAGGATGCCGACGAGCAGGGCCGTGGCGATCGTGCCGGGCGAGATCACCAGCGGGCCGTCCGGGACGGTGGCGCCGAGCGAGCCCATCAGCGAGCGCATCGCCGCGCCGATGCCGATGCCCGCGACCAGACCCGCCACCGCCGCGACCGCGCCGACGACGAACGCCTCGACGAGCACGGACCGGGTGACCTGGCGGCGGGAGGCGCCGACGGCGCGCAGCAGGGCCAGTTCCTTGGTGCGCTGGGCGACCAGCATGGTGAAGGTGTTGGCGATGATGAACGTACCGACGAACAGCGCGATGCCCGCGAAGACCAGCAGGCCCGTCTTCATGCCGCTCATCGCGGAGGCGATCGCGCTCGCCTGGTCGTCGGCGAGCTGCTTGCCGGTGGTGGTGGAGGCGACGCCCTTCGGGACGACCTGGTCGAGGGCGGTGCGCAGGGCGGTCTGGCTGGTGCCGGAGGCGGCCTTCACATCGATCTCGTCGTACTCGCCGACCCGGTGGAAGAGCTGCTGCGCGGTCGCCGTGTCGAAGAGGGCGAGGCTGCCGCCGGCCGCGACGTTGCCGTCGTCGGTGGTGAAGATGCCGGCGACGGTGGGAGTGAGGACGGGGCCGTCGACGGACAGCCGTACGGTGTCGCCGACCTTGTAGCCCGCGCGCTTCGCGGTCTCCGAGTCGATCGCGACCTCGTTCTTGCCCTTCGGGGCATGGCCGCCGGTCAGCGGGTAGCGGGGGTCCTTGGTGCCCCAGTAGTTCCCGCCCTGCGACTGGAAGCCACTGCCGACGAGCTTGCCGTCCTTGTCGGCGATGGCGGTGAAGCCGCTCACGACGCCGATGGTGCCGACGGCGCCGGGGGCCTTGGCGGCCTTGTCGAGGAGCGCCTGCGTGAGCTTCTGCTCCTTGCCGATCGTGTCGCCCTTGTCTTCCCCGCTCTTGGGCTGGATGGCGACGTCGACCTGGTCGAAGCCCTTGGCGGAGCTCTTCTGGTAGGCGTCCGAGATGGTGTTGGTGAAGACCAGGGTCCCCGACACGAACGCCACGCCGAGCATCACGGCGAGCACGGTCATCAGGAGCCTGGCCTTGTGCGCGAGCACATTGCGCAGGGCGGTACGGAACATGGGGTTTCTCAGTCCAGGAGGGTGAGGCCGGCGACGCGTGGTGGGTTGGCCGGGTGCGGGTGGGTGGGGGCTGGTCGCGCAGCTCCCCGCGCCCCTGAAAACTGGTTCGGCTGATTCAGCTGGTTCAACAGCTGGTTCGGCTGGTTCGGCAGCTGGTTCGGCAGCTGGATCAGCTGGATCAACTGGTTCAGCTGGTGCGGCCCTTGGCGTCGAACTGCTTCATGCGGTCGAGCACCGAGTCCGCGGTCGGCCGGAGCACCTCGTCCACGATCCGTCCGTCCGCGAGGAAGACGACCCGGTCCGCGTACGCCGCCGCCACCGGGTCGTGGGTCACCATCACCACGGTCTGCCCCAACTCCCGTACGGAGTTGCGCAGGAAGCCCAGTACCTCCGCGCCCGAGCGCGAGTCGAGGTTTCCGGTCGGCTCGTCGCCGAAGATGATGTCGGGCCGGGAGGCGAGCGCCCGGGCGACGGCGACGCGCTGCTGCTGGCCGCCGGAGAGCTGGGAGGGCCGGTGGCTGAGGCGGTCGGCGAGGCCGATCATCCTGATGACCGTGTCCAGCCACTCCCGGTCGGGCTTGCGGCCCGCGATGTCCATCGGGAGGGTGATGTTCTCCAGGGCCGTCAGCGTCGGCAGCAGGTTGAACGCCTGGAAGATGAAGCCGATCTTGTCCCGGCGCAGCTTGGTGAGCTGCTTGTCCTTGAGGGAGCCCAGCTCGGTCTCGCCGATGCGCACGGAGCCGGAGGAGAAGGTGTCGAGGCCCGCCACGCAGTGCATCAGCGTGGACTTGCCGGACCCGGAGGGGCCCATGATCGCGGTGAACTCGGCCTGCCGGAAGTCGACGGAGACCCGGTCGAGGGCGACCACCTGGGTCTCGCCCTGTCCGTAGACCTTCGACAGTTCCGTGGCGCGGGCGGCCACGGTGGTGGCCCGGTCGGCGAGGGGCGTGCTGGTCACGGGAGGGTACTCCTGTCGGGACGACGGTGGTTCTCGGGGACGTGTCCCATCGTCGCCGCCGTTCGGCGCCGTGTAGTCAGCCGCTGTTCCGGTTCCGGGGACAGCCTGGGGTCGGACCACGGACCGCCGTGTCATACCTGGGGATGAGGGCGCTCCCCGAGTGCTTCCGGAGCGCCGTCCGGGTGCGACTTGGCAGAGTGCGTCCGTTCGGGCGGTGAAATTCCGTCATTCCGTATACGCGGGCTCGCGCCGCCCGAAAGGCTATTGGCAAGTGCGGATGGCCCGTACCGGCGGCTGATGCACCCTCAGACGTCAATAAAATAAGACAACATCGGTTCGCCCGCCCGCTGTTCGAGGGACGAGCCCCGATAGGCTCGGAACCTCGATGCGGAGCCCCATGGCCTGCCCGGATGGTGGAATGCAGACACGGCGAGCTTAAACCTCGCTGCCCCTCGCGGGCGTACCGGTTCAAGTCCGGTTCCGGGCACCTCCGACCCTTCTGTCCCCTTCCATCCCCTATGGATCTCCGCGCCCTTTCTGGGCGTTTTCCATTCCCTGTGGATGTCCTCGGCGACTTCGTCGTGAACCGTTGACAGCAAGCGCATGCGGTCGGAGACTCCCGTCAGGAAATGGTGAAGGAATTTTCACCAGGCGAACAACACGGACAGCATGGGCGGTCGAACACCGCGAACAGGTCATGGGTCAGGTCATGGGCCGAGACAGGTGATGGGTCGAGACAGGCCATGGGTCGAGCGGAGCGCGAAGGGGCGTGCCGGATGCGTACCACCGTCGGAATCATCGGAGCCGGGCCGGCCGGCCTGCTGCTGGCGAGGCTGCTGCACAACGCGGGGATCGACTCCGTCGTGCTGGAGAGCCGCGACCGGGCGTACGTCGAGCAGCGGCAGCGCGCCGGGATCCTGGAGCAGGGGACGGTGGACGTGCTGCGGGCCGCCGGGGCCGGTGAGCGGATGGACCGCGAGGGGCTGCGGCACGACGGGATCGAGCTGCGGTTCGAACGGGAGCGGCACCGGGTCGACTTCCCCGCCCTCACCGGCGGCAGCTCCGTGATGGTGTACGCCCAGACCGAGGTCTGCAAGGACCTCGTCGCGCTCCAGCTCAAGGAGGGCGGACCGCTGCTCTTCGAGGCCGAGGCGCTGGCGGTGGAGGGGGCGGAGAGCGAGCGGCCACGGGTCCGCTTCCGCCACAAGGGCGAGGGGTGCGAGGGGCGCGAGGGGAATGAGGGGCGCGAAGGGGATGAGGGGCACGGGGGGCGCGAGGACGTGCTTGAGTGCGACTACGTCGTCGGCTGCGACGGCTTCTGGGGGGTGGCCCGCAAGGCGGTGCCCGCCGGACTCTCCCGCATCTTCGAACGGACGTACCCCTTCGGCTGGCTCGGCATCCTCGCCGATGTGCCGCCCTCCCACGACGAGCTCGTCTACGCCCGCCACGACCGCGGCTTCGCCCTGCTCAGCATGCGCTCGCCCGCCGTCTCCCGGCTCTACCTCCAGGTGCCCGAGGGCACGGACGCCGGGGCGTGGGCGGACGAGGAGATCTGGGACGAGCTGGAGCGGCGCTTCGAGACCGCCGACGACTGGCGGCTGGAGCGCGGCCCCGTCACCTCCAAGTCCGTCACCCCCCTGCGCAGCTACGTCCACGAACCCATGCGGCACGGGCGGCTCTTCCTCGCCGGGGACGCCGCCCACATCGTTCCGCCGACCGGTGCCAAGGGGCTCAACCTCGCCGTCGGCGACGTCGTCACCTTCGCCCGCGCGCTGGTCCATCTGGAGGAGACCGGTTCGGCGGAACGCCTGGACACGTATTCCGAGACCTGTCTGCGCCGCGTCTGGCAGGCCGAGCGGTTCTCGTACGACATGACGACCCTGCTGCACCGTGCCCCCGGCGCGACCCCCTTCGAGGACCGCGTCCAACTGGCCCGGCTGCGCCGGATCGCCGGCTCCCGGGCGGCCGAGACGGACCTGGCGGAGGGGTACACCGGGTTCCCTCTCGACTGACCCGTCCGACGACACCTCGGAGACCTCTTCCGACGTGGACTTCCGACGTGGACCGAGAGGCCTGTCACGGCTTGGTACCAGTGCGCGCGTGCCGGGGAACACACGCGTACCTTGGCAGCGTGAGGGAAAGATCCTCCCCAAGCACTAGGGTCGATCTTTTGCCTGTCCATTACTCTTGAGGCCAAGGCCACGTGCGGTGGCCATGGAGGAGCGAAATGAGGAGCAGTAACCCGGTCTTCTCGCGACGGGGGTTCAGCCGCGACAACGGCTACGCGGGATTCAACGCGGCGCCGCAGGCCGGGGGACCCGCTGTCGGCACGCAGGCCAACCCGTACGCCCAGCAGGGCGGCAACCCCTACGCGCAGAACCCGTACGCCCAGCAGGACCAGCAGTACGGCGCGCCGCCGCAGGCCCCGGTCTCCACCGGCCGGATGACGATGGACGACGTCGTCATGCGCTCGGGCATGACGCTCGGCACCGTCACCGTCGGCGCGATCCTCGCGTGGGCGCTGCTGCCGGTGTCGAACACCAGCTACGGCCTGGCCGTCGCCTCCGGGCTCGTCGCCTTCGTGCTGGCCATCGTGCAGTCCTTCAAGCGCACGGCCTCGCCCGCGCTGATTCTCGGTTACGCCGCCTTCGAGGGCGTCTTCCTCGGCGTCATCAGCGAGATGTACAACAGCCAGTGGAACGGCGCGCCCTTCCAGGCGGTGCTCGGCACCATGGCGGTCTCCGGCGCGACCCTCCTCGTCTACAAGGCGGGCTGGATCCGCGTGACCGCGCGGTACGCGCGCATCGGTATGACCATCGCCATCGCCTTCGTGGTCGTCATGGCGGTCAACCTGCTGCTCGTCGCCTTCGGCGCCGCCGACGACGGCGGACTGCGCAGCATGGGCCCGCTGGGCGCGATCGTCGGCATCCTGGCGATCCTGATCGGCGCGTTCTTCCTGACCCTCGACTTCAAGCAGATCGAGGACGGCATCGCGTACGGCGCGCCGAAGGAGGAGGCCTGGCTGGCCGCGTTCGGCCTGACCATGACCCTCGTGTGGATCTACGTCGAGATGCTGCGGCTGGTCGCCATCTTCAGCAGTAACGACTAGCACCGGCAGTAACGACTACACCGGCAGTAACGGCCGGCGTCGGCAGTCACGACTGGCGTCGGCGGCAGTGGTGTCCGAAGGGCCCGCGAACCATCGGTTCGCGGGCCCTCTGCCGTTCGGATGCCTGGTCGGATCGGTGGTGCGCGCTCAGAGCAGTTTGCGCGCGGCCCTCCTCAAGTCGTACTCATGAATGATCGCCTTGGCGTGGCCGTACGCGAGGTTGTGCTCGGCGCGGAGCCAGCTGACCTTCTCCTCGAACCGGAAGAGAGCGGGGCCTTCGTCGACGGTGCGCAGCCAGTCGGAGACTTCACGACCGGTGCAGTGGGGGATGCGGGCGAGCAGATTGCGATGGGTCTCCTGGGAGAACACTTGGGACATCGGCGCCTCCGGACGCAATGGGGATGTAAGCCGGTCCTTCACGCCACGGTGCCTGAGGGTTCGGTTGTTGGCAACAGTCCCGTCGCGGCGCGTAGTCTCGCGGCGTGCTTGATACGACGCCGTTGACGCGAGCCGTGGACCACTTCGCCGACCGGTTGCGGGCCGCTCCGCAGAGTCGGCTGCAACGCGGGGCCGCCGCCGAGGCGCTGGGGCTGGCCAGGGAGTTGGCACGATGGGCGCAACGTCTGGAGGACGCCTCCACGGAGCCCCACGAGATGCCGGACGCGGGCATGTTCGCCGCCGCCGACCAAATCACGGTCGCCGCTCACGATTTGGCGCTCGTACTGAAGGACGAGGGCGAGCTGGCCGAAGCGGTGGGGCTTGTGGCGGCGGCGCAGAAGAGGGCGGGGGTGTGACGGCCGTTCCCTGGCCGCCGACCGAGTGTGGCTACCGACCGCGTGTGGCTACCGGCCGCGTGTGACTGCCTGCCGTGGGTGGCTGTCGACTGTGTGTGGCCGCCGGCCATGTGCGGCGGCCGCCTCTACAGCGACGCTATGACCCGGTCCGCCAGGATGTAGATGTTCTCCTCGCCGCAGGCGAAGGTCAGGGCGTACGCGCCGGAGACGCCGGAGCCGCCCAGCAGGACCGGGGTCTCGCCCGCGCGCAGGGCCGCGGCCAGCTGTTCCGCGGTTTCGCGGTGGCCGGGGGTCATGCACAGGGTCGTACCGTCGGCGAAGACGTAGACGTCGAGGGTGCCGAGCGGGCCCGGGCGGACGTCGGACAGTTCCGTACGGGACTCGGCGAGCTCTTCCAGACAGGCCACCGTGCGCTCGTGGTCGTTCACGATGGGTGACTGGGCCGGGATGAAGTCCGGGTGTGAGGGGTGGCGGCGGCGGGCCGCGGCCAGCTCGGGCGAGTCGCTGGGGGTACCTCCCTGGACGAAGTCCTTGGGGGAGAACTCCTCGGCGTCCAGGCCCGCCTCGGTGACCGGCTCCAGGTGCTCCAGGCCCACGAAGTCCGACTGGCGGGGCGTGAACAGTTCACTGTCGGGCAGACCGAGCAGCGAGGGCGCGTCCGAGGCATCACGTGCCTCCTGGGCGGCCCAGAACGCCCGGGCCTCGGCGAGCTCCCGCTCCCGCTCCTCGGCGAGCGCCTCGGCGACGGCAGCGCGTATCTCGTCCGCGTCCGTGGCCGTGCGCGCGGCCGGCACGAGGCCGTGCGCCGTGCGCGTGATGCGGCTCTCGGCGAGCTCGGTGTGCAGGGCCGCGACCTGCCGGCGCAGACCCCGAAGGCTGCGCAGAACGGCGACGCCCACAGCCGCGGTCGCGGCGGTGGTGAGCAGCAAAGCAATCGGCATGGCGCTCACTGACGTACTCCCGGTTCACAGTCGACCCCCGACTTCCTACATCAGCTTGAAGGGCGGACCATCCAGTTGTCAGTGCGTAACGTCACGAAAAGGACAGGACTTTGGGCCCGGGGTTTAGTTGCGTAACGGCTCTGACCTGCGCAAATCCCCCTCCAAGGGGAGATAGGTCACATCTTGGGGGGGATTGGATCACAAATCGGCCCAGAGTCCCTGTGGCGACTGGGTTCTGGGCCGATTCGGTCACGCTGGGTTCAACTCCCGTTACGGCGAAGGGTCTAGCTGAGGCGCTCGATGACCATCGCCATGCCCTGGCCGCCACCGACGCACATCGTCTCCAGGCCGAACTGCTTGTCGTGGAACTGGAGGGAGTTGATGAGCGTGCCGGTGATGCGGGCGCCGGTCATGCCGAAGGGGTGGCCGACGGCGATGGCGCCGCCGTTCACGTTCAGCTTCTCCAGCGGGATGTTCAGGTCGCGGTAGGAGGGGATCACCTGGGCGGCGAAGGCCTCGTTGATCTCGAAGAGGTCGATGTCGTCGACGGTCAGGCCGGCGCGCCGCAGTGCCTGCTTGCTGGCCTCCACCGGGCCGAGGCCCATGATCTCGGGGGAGAGGCCGGTGACGCCGGTCGACACGATCCGGGCGAGCGGGGTGAGGCCGAGCTCGCGGGCCTTCGTGTCGGACATGATCACGAGGGCGGCGGCGCCGTCGTTGAGCGGGCAGCAGTTGCCGGCCGTGACGAGGCCGTCGGGGCGGAAGACCGGCTTCAGCCCCTGGACGCCCTCCATCGTCACCCCGGCGCGCGGGCCGTCGTCCTTGCTGACGACCGTGCCGTCGGGGGTCGTGACGGGGGTGATCTCGCGCTCCCAGAAGCCGTTCTTGATGGCTTCCTCGGCGAGGTTCTGCGAGCGGACGCCGAACTCGTCCATGTCCTGGCGGGTGACGCCCTTGATGCGGGCGAGGTTCTCCGCGGTCTGGCCCATCGCGATGTACGCGTCCGGGACGAGGCCGTCCTCGCGGGGGTCGTGCCAGGTCGAGCCCTCGCTCTGGGCGACGGCCTCGGTGCGGGCCTCCGCCTCCGCGAAGATCGGGTTGCGGGTGTCGGGGAGGGAGTCGGAGTTGCCCTTGGTGAAGCGGGACACCAGTTCGACGCCGGCCGAGATGAAGACGTCGCCCTCGCCGGCCTTGATGGCGTGCAGGGCCATGCGGCTCGTCTGGAGGGACGAGGAACAGTAACGGGTGATCGTGCAGCCGGGCAGGTGGTCCATGCCCATCTGTACGGCGACGATGCGGCCGAGGTTGTTGCCCTGCTCGCCGCCGGGGAGGCCGCAGCCGAGCATCAGGTCGTCGATGTCCTTGGGGTCCAGCTCGGGGATCTTGGCGAGGGCGGTCTGAATGATCGTGGCGGTGAGGTCGTCGGGGCGCACGTCCTTCAGGGAGCCCTTGAAGGCGCGGCCGATCGGGGAGCGGGCGGCTGAGACGATCACGGCTTCGGGCATCACGGCTCCATGGGCGCTACGGGGTGGACGGGCGGGACTGCTTGGGAAGTTACCTGTCCGTACCGTCCAGGTCACCGCTCCGACGGTGTGACTCGGACCGCACTTTTCTAAGCGCTTGCTTTCCTTCGCCCCCGCCGCCCCTACCCGTCCCGTACCTGGGGGCTGCCGCCCCCAGACCCCCGCATCGGCCTGAACGGCCTTGTCCTCAATCGCCGGACGGGCTGAGTGGTGCGGACCTGGGGTGGGTGGGTGAGCGGGGGGTGGGTGGGGTGTGGCCTTCGGCCTTGTGCTCAGACGCTGGACGGGCTGAAGGAGTGCGGGCCGGGGGTGGGTGGGTGAGCGGGGGGCCTTCGGCCGTGTCCTCAGACGCCGGACGGGCTGAGTGGCGCGGGCTGGGGGTGGGTGGGGGTGTGGCCTTCGGCCTCGTCCTCAATCGTCGGACGGGCTGAAGATGCGGGGTCCGGGGCGGGTGGGGGTGGCGGTCGGGGTGGATGGGCTGCGGCTGCGTCCGTCGCCCCGGCCCTCGAACGCCGGACGGCCCGAGGCAGGCCTCCAGGGGCGCGGGGAACTGCGCGGGCAGCCCCCACGCGCCCGCAGCCGGGTGATTCGGGACAGCCGGGGGATTCGGGGCGGAGCCCCGACCTCAGGGGCGCGGGGAACTGCGCGCCCGGCCCCCATGCGCCCGCAGCCGGGTGATTCGGGACAGCCGGGGGATTCGGGGCGGAGCCCCGACCTCAGGGGCGCGGGGAACTGCGCGCCCAGCCCCCACCGGCCGGCAGGCAAGAGACTCGGGGCGGCCCGGGATCCGGGGCGTAGCCCCGTTCCGAGGGGCGCGGGGAACTGCGCGAGTAATCCCCACCCACCCGCGGCCGGAGAACCCGCCGTGCGGGGGCCGGGGCGGGGGAGCTCAGCCTTGGGTGGACGGTGTGGACGGTGTGGGGGCCGGGGCCGGGGCCGGGTCGGTGGCCGGGACGCGGCGCCGGCGGCGGCGCTTGAGCAGGGCCCACGGCCCGCGCGGCCCGGTGGGCATGGCCGCCGTGACCTCCGTACCCGCCTCGGACGCGGCCTCCGCAGCCGCCCGTGCCACCGGCAGGAACCCCTCGCGCCGGGAGACGTCCGGCCGCTCCTCCTCGGCCGGCCAGAGGCCCAGCGCGGCGCAGACGGTGGGAAGAAGGGCCATCGCCGCCGTCGCGTACCCCTCCGCGGAGGGGTGGTAGTTGTCGGGCCCGAACAGCTCGCGCGGGTTCGCCTCGAACTCGGGCCCCAGCAGATCGCCCAGCGAAACCGTACGCCCGCCCTGCTCGACCGAACCGATCGTCTGCGCGGCCGCCAGCTGGCGCGAGGCCCGCCGGGCCAGCCAGCGCAACGGCTGCTGGACCTGCTCGACCGTCCCCAGGTCGGGACAGGTGCCGACGACGACCTCCGCACCGGCCGTACGAAGACGCCGCACCGCGGCCGACAGATGGCGGACCGACCGGGTCGGTGGCATCCGGTGGGTGACATCGTTGGCACCGATCATGATCACGCAGACGTCGGGCACCCGCGAGGTGTCCGCGAGGGCGAGCGCCACCTGCCGGTCGAGGTCGTCGGACTGGGCGCCGGGCAGCGCGACGTTCCACAGCTCCACCGGGCGTTCGGCGACCGCCGCGAGCCCCGAGGCGATCAGCGCGCCGGGCGTCTGGCGGGCCCGGTGCACGCCCTGCCCCGCCGCGGTCGAGTCACCCAGCATGGTCAGCCGCAGCGGCGGACCGTCCTGCGCCGCGTAGGCGTACCCGTAGAGACCGTTCGCGCGGGGCGCCTGACTGTGCCCGTTGCCCACATGGCGCTTCGCCAGCTGCACCTCGGCCAGCACCACACCGACCGCCGCGGCACCGACCAGCCCGATCCCGCCGCCGCCGTACGCCGCGCCCGCCGCGATCCGCCGTGCCACCCTCGCCCTCGACAAGCTCGACATGCGTCGCCGCCACCTCCTCGTAGCCGTACAACCACTGCTTGCCCCGCGGAGCAGGTCGGCCAATCTCAACGGCGAGTGAACCCTCACCCCGGGCCTTAGGCTGACGGGACCATCCCACTGAAAACGCAGCTCCGGAGACAACGGTGCAATTCCACGACTCGATGATCAGCCTCGTCGGCAACACCCCGCTGCTGAGGCTCAACAACGTGACCGCAGGTATCCAGGCGACCGTCCTGGCGAAGGTTGAGTACTTCAACCCAGGCGGGTCCGTGAAGGACCGCATCGCCCTGCGCATGATCGAGGCCGCGGAGGAGAGCGGCGCCCTCAAGCCCGGCGGCACGATCGTCGAGCCGACCAGCGGAAACACCGGTGTCGGGCTGGCCATCGTGGCCCAGCAGAAGGGCTACAAGTGCATCTTCGTCTGCCCCGACAAGGTGAGCACCGACAAGATCAACGTGCTGCGGGCGTACGGGGCCGAAGTGGTCGTCTGCCCGACGGCCGTCGACCCGGAGCACCCGGACTCGTACTACAACGTGTCCGACCGGCTGGTCCGTGAGACGCCCGGCGCCTGGAAGCCCGACCAGTACTCCAACCCGAACAACCCCCTCTCGCACTATCACTCCACCGGCCCCGAGCTGTGGGAGCAGACGGAGGGGAGGATCACCCATTTCGTGGCGGGCGTCGGCACCGGCGGCACGATCTCCGGGACCGGTCGCTATCTGAAGGACGCGAGCGACGGCAAGGTCCAGGTCGTCGGCGCCGACCCCGAGGGGTCCGTGTACTCGGGCGGGTCCGGGCGGCCGTATCTCGTCGAGGGCGTCGGTGAGGACTTCTGGCCGACGGCGTACGACCGTACGGTCGCCGACGAGATCGTGGCCGTGTCCGACAAGGACTCCTTCCAGATGACCCGGCGGCTGGCGAAGGAGGAGGGGCTGCTCGTCGGGGGCTCCTGCGGGATGGCCGTGGTCGCCGCGCTGCGGGTGGCCGAGCGGCTCGGACCCGACGACGTCGTGGTGGTCCTGCTCCCCGACAGCGGCCGCGGCTACCTCAGCAAGATCTTCAACGACGAGTGGATGGCCGACTACGGCTTCCTGGAGGACTCCGGCCCGAGCGCGCGCGTCGCGGACGTGCTCAACGACAAGGCGCCCGGCGCCATCCCCTCCCTCATCCACATGCACCCGGACGAGACGGTCGGAGAGGCCATCGAGGTGCTGCGCGAGTACGGCGTCTCGCAGATGCCGATCGTCAAGCCCGGCGCCGGTCACCCGGACGTGATGGCCGCCGAGGTCGTCGGTTCCGTGGTCGAACGGGAACTGCTGGACGCGCTGTTCACCCAGCGGGCCTCGCTGCAGGACCCGCTGGAGAAGCACATGTCGGCGCCGCTGCCGCAGGTCGGCTCCGGCGAACCGGTCGGCGACCTGATGTCCGTGCTCGGCGGCGCCGACGCGGCGATCGTGCTCGTCGAGGGCAAGCCCACCGGTGTCGTCAGCCGCCAGGACCTGCTGTCCTTCCTCGCCAAGGGCGGCGCCAAGAAGTAGGCACAGGTCGGAGGTTTCCGCGGGTGACAGGAGGAAATCTCCTGAAGCTCCCCTCCTGAGAGGGATCTTCCTGTCTTGCGACAGGGAACTTCGCGGAAGTGGTACGAGCGCGTCACGTCCGCGCAGCACCCGCTTAACACGGATCCGGCACATTAGTGGGTGTCGGCAGGGCGGGAGCGGCTCCCCGCCCCGGCGACACCAAAACGGCGCCAAGGACCTCCGGAGCGGCTCCCGGACCTCCATGGACGCCATGGACGCGTAAGCCCGGCCCTGACCCGGCCCGCGTCCCTCGCGGGGACCGCCGTCGTCCCGCCCCCCGGTAACGGGGGTGCGGCGGTCCCCGCGCAACACATCGAAAGGGCCCGGCACCTGTGAAGGTGCCGGGCCCTTTCGTGTGGCGCGCCCAAACCGGCGCCGCTCTCGTGGAGTCGGCCGGTCAGTCGTCCCAGCTGGAGTCCTTGCCCCTGCGGTGGCCGAAGAAGTTCGGAGTGACACGCGCGGCCTGGACCACGTTGACCCCCACGATGCCGCCCCAGGCGACCAGCAGGCCGGGCAGGTGCGCGACACTGCCGCCGATCGCGGACAGGGGGATCGCCAGGACCAGCGAGACGATCCCGAAACCGAAACGCTCGGCCCAGGAGTCGGGCCCGTGCGAGGAGCGTGCCCCGCGGGCCATCACCATCTGCTGCTCGGCGAGCTGCCGCCGCACCCGGCGGTCGACCGCGCCGTCGAGGCTGTGCTCGACCTTCTCCAGGAACGACTCGACGAGCGCGGACTCGTACTCCTCGCCCAGTTCCCTGCGCGCGTGCAGAGTGGCGTCGAGTTCCTTCTTCAGTTCGGCGTCGCCGCCCGCTTCCCTACCCGTCATGGTGTTCACGTTAGGGAGTGGCGGCCCCCGTGGCACTGGGGATAGCCCCCCTGTTGGAACTGGGCCGCACCCCCGTGGGCAGCACCCCGAGCGACTCCAGAACCCTGCGGTGCCCCCGTTCGACCCCGGTGATGCGGACCTCGATGCCCCGGTCCCGCAGATCCCCGACCGCGTCCTTCAGCGCGAGCGCCCCGGTCGCGTCCACCGCCGTCAGCCCCGACATCCGCAGGTCGACCGCCGACACCCCGCGCACCGCCGCGCGTGAGTCCGCTCAGCCGCACGCCCCGCACGGTCCTGGGCGCACTGGTCCCCGGCGTGCTCAGGGGAGGAGGGCGACCAGGCCCGTGTCGAGGTCGAATCTCGCGGCGGCGACATGCGCCGGGGCGAAGGCCGGATCCGCCCGGATCGCGTCCCGGACCCAGGCCGTGTGCGCCCGTACCGTGTGCTCGGCCCAGTCCCCGGGGACCGCCCGGGTACGGAGCGCCGCGGGCATGATCTCGTCCACCAGGAGCGAGAGATGGCCGGGCACGGGCTCCCCGGTACGGAGGTGTTCCAGCGTCGCGGCGACCGCCCCGCAGCGCTCGTGGCCCAGCACCAGCACCAGCGGAACGCCCAGTTCCGCCACCCCGTACTGGATGGATCCGAGCACCGCCTCGTCCAGCACCTGCCCCGCGGTCCTCATGCAGAGCAGGTCCCCGAGCCCCTGGTCGAAGACCAGCTCGGGCGGGACACGGGAGTCGACGCAGCCGACGACCACCGCGAACGGGTACTGCCCGGCGGCGAGGACACGCCGCCGGATGCTCCCCTGGTGCGGATGACGGGGGCGCCCGGAGGCGTACCGCCGGTTGCCCGCGAGGAGTTCGTCGAGGGCCGCGCGGGCGGTCGCAGGCCGGGAGCGGGGTACGGCGACGGCCGGAGCCGACGCGGTGGTGGTGAGTACGGAGGCGGTGGTGAGTACGGAGGCGGTGGTCGCCGCCAGAAAGGCCCTGCGGTTCGAGGGCATGACGCTCCCTCAGGAGTTGTGCTTGTAGCGCTCAATGACCGTACGCACGCGCACACTCACCCTGAGTGTCGATTTAACTACCCTTGGCCGATTCGTCGTCGGATCATCGCCGCCGCGATACCGGCGCTTGATCGGCTCAGGCGGCGGGGGAGTTCGCCGGGGTGGTCACGGGAGTGTCCGCGGGAAGGTCCAGGGGCCGCAGCTCGTCCGCGTACGAGACGGAGATCCGGCGCATCAGGCCGTCCTCGGTGATGTCGTACTGGCCCAGGCGCCACAGCGGCGGCGAGTACGCGTGGATCGACACCGCGTCGTCGGTGGCGCCGGTGAGGCGGTGGATGTGATCGGGGCCGAAGCAGAAGGACTCGCCCGCGCCGACGGTGACGGACAGATGGCTGCCGCCGATGCGCGGATTGGACTCGGTCAGCGCGCCCTGTACGACGCCGACCGCACCGGAGGAGATGTCGTGGTCGTGCCAGCCGGTGTCGTTGCGCCGGGTCCAGCACAGCAGCCAGACGTCGACGTACTCGTCGCGGTGCAGCGACGCGTAGTGCCGCTCCTCGTCGGAGAACGCGACCTGCTCGCGCCAGAGTTCGGGGCGGGTGGCGAGGTCGTCGACGAGGGCCTGGAGCTCGCGCTTGTCGAGCGTGCGGTCCGGCAGGGCCTCGTACGTCATGGGGTAACTCCCTTCAGCAGTCGGGCGGGGTTGGTGGTGCGCAGGGCGTGGGCGGCGGCGGCCGCGCCGAGGTCGGGGACGGTGGGTGAGGCGTAGGGGCGGTCGCTGCCGCTGACGATCACGTCGATGCCCATGGCCCGGACGAGTGCGTCCACCGCGCGGGTTCCGTAGGACGAGGTCTCGTAGAAGGCGTCGAAGTCGACCTCGCCGCGCCCTCCGCCGCGCGCCGCGAGCCGCTCGCCGTGCAGCGGGGCCAGGCCCGCGAGGGCGGTGAAGCAGACACGCAGGCGCGGGTGGCGGGCCCGTCCGAAGGCGCGGAAGGCGAACCAGGACGCGTGCATCTGGTGGACGTACGGGACCAGCGCGGGCCACCAGGGCGGGGCGTCGGGGGTGGGCGGGGCCGCGCCCGGGTGGACGAAGAGCGGCTTGTCGTGGCGGGTCAGGACGTCGAGGAGGGGAGCACGGCGGTCCCAGCCGGCCGCGTCCAGCAGGGCGGTGGCGGGGAGCTGGAGGCCCACGCAGCCGCGGCGGAGTTCGTGTGCGACCGCTTCGGGGTCCGCGGCCGACAGGCAGGGCGAGGCCCAGACGCCGAAGGGGGCCGGGAGCGCGAGGGCGCCGTCGTGGAAGGCGGCGAGCAGCGGGGTGGCCTCGGCGGGCGGCAGGTCCTCGATGCCGAGCGGGCTGGAGAGGGAGACCAGGGCCAGGTCCAGGCCGTCGGCGGCGGCCAGACGGGTGCGGGCCGCGATGTCGTGGTCGGCCGGGTCCACCTCGTACGGCGGCTCGCCCGCCAGGTGCAGGGTCCAGCCGTCGAGGTACGGCGGCGTGGTGCGGGCGCGCAGCAGCTCGATGAAGGCGGGCGGCCAGATGTGCTGGTGGACGTCGGTGGGCACGAGGTGGTCCTCGGAGGGCGGAGGTGAGGTCAAGACGGTAGGTTAAGCGCTTCACTGATGCGATTAACTTAAGCGGTTAACAAGAGGGGCGTCAAGAGTGCGCCGGAGCGCGCCCTGGGTGTGGACGGAGCAGGGGTGGAGTGGGGGCGGAGTGGGGGGTGGAGTGGGGGCGGGGCGCGCCCGGGGGGTGTGGGCGGGGCGTGCGCCCACAATGCGGACGGGTCCCCGGTAGGCTTCCCGGCATGGCCAGGCCCAATAAGCGCACCACCCTCCGGGAGGTGGCCGAGGCCACGGGTCTCTCCACCGCCGCCGTCTCCTACGCCCTGCGCGGCAAGCACGTCTCCAAGGAGACCGAGGAACGGGTGCGCAAGGCCGCGGCCGAGCTCGGCTACGAGGCCGACCCCATCGCCCGCGCCCTCGCCAGCGGCCGCACCAGCATGGTCGGCGTCCTCGCGGGCGACCTCCAGGACCTCTGGCAGCAGCAGCTGATGGCCGCCATCGGCCGGGAACTGCTGGCCGGCGACCGCTACGCGCTGATCCTCGACGCGGGCGGCGACCCCGACCGTGAGCTGAAGCTCGCCAAGCAGTTGCGCGACCAGCGCGTCGACGCGCTGCTGGTGTCGCCGGTGAACCCCTCGGCCGAGGGCTGGGCGGCGATCGCCGAGGCGCTGCCGGTGGTGGCCGTCGGGGACTCGCTCAGCTCGGCCCGTACCGCCGGGCAGGTCATCTTCGACAACCGGGCCGGCATCGACGCCGTACTGGAGTATCTGTACGGGCTCGGCCACCGCCGGGTGACCGTGCTGACCCCGACCCGGCCGAGCACGCCCGACCGGCCCGCCGACGTGTACGTCCGCGAGGCCGCCGCACGGCTGGGGCTGCGCGCCGAGCTGGTCCCGTGCCCCCAGGAGCTGGGCGAGGCGACGGTCGTCGCCCGACGCCTCCTGGACGGTCCGCGGCCCGCGACCGCCGTCTTCTGTTTCTCCGACTCACTGGCGTACGGGGTGTACGCGGCCGCCGCGGAGGCCTCGCTCGCGGTCGGCCGGGATGTGTCCGTGGTCGGCTTCGACGACCACCCGGTGTCCCGGGTGCTCACCCCGCCGCTCACCACGGTGGACTGGGGGCTGCCGGAGATCGCCGCGGAGGCGGCACGGCTGACCGTCGCGGCGATCGAGGGGAAACGGGTTCGGAAGAAGCGGATTCTGTGTGCGCCGAGGATGAGTGAGCGGGGGTCGGCGGTACACGTCTAGCCCGGCAGGGTTTTTCGCGGGGGCGAGGAAACGGGTGTTCGGACCCCGGTGGCTCACGCCAGGTTCTTGCTCTTCAGCCATGCGTCCGCGACCTCGTCCGGGTCCTTCTTCTCCTTGTCCACGAGGCGGTTGAGCTTGGTCAGCTCCTCCGAGGTGAGGGCGTTGCCGAGACTCGCCAGCGCCTTGCGGACCTTCGCGTCGGCCTTGCGGGAGGCGACGAGGGGGACGATGTGCTGGGAGGGGATCAGGTTCAGGGGGTCGGTGAGGACGACCCAGCCGTTCTCGATGACGTCCACGTCCGTGGTGAAGACGTTGGCGACGTCGATGTCGCCCTTCTTCAGGGCGCCCTTGACGAGCGGCCCGGAGGAGTCGAGGGACTTGAACTCCTTGAACTCCACCCCGTAGCGGTCCTTGAGGCCCACGACACCGACGACCCGCTTCTTCATCTCGGCCGCGGCGCCGAGGATCAGCTTGCCGTTGGCCTTGCGCAGATCGGCGAGAGAGGTCAGACCGTACTTGGCGGCGGTCTCCTTGGTGACGGCGAAGCTGTCGCGGTCCTCGGCCGCCGCGTACGGGAGGACTTCCAGGCCGCTGGGGAGCACCGTCGTCAGAGTGTTCTGCATCGCGCCGGCTTCGGTGTCCGTGGCCTTCTCGTCCAAGTAGAGAAGCAGGCTGCCCTGGTACTCGGGGAGGAGGTCGATGTCGCCGCCCTCCAGCGCGGGCACCACGATCTCGCGCGAGCCCAGGTTGGGACGGACCTTCGTCTTGATGCCCGCCGCGCCCAGGACCCCCGCGTACAGGTAGCCGAGGAGCTGGTTCTCGGTGAAGTTGGCGGTGCCGATGGTCAGACCGCCGGCGCTGGATCCGGAGCCGCCACCGCTGCCGCTGCCGGCGCTGTCCAGCGAGGTGATGCCGCTGCTGCAGGCGGCCAGGGCGGGGACGGAGGCCGCGGCGAAGAGGCCGCCGAGCAGAGTCCTACGGTTCATGGTTCTTCGGCTCCTCAGTGGGCGGCGGTACGGCGATGGGGGTCCCGCCCGCTCGAGCGCAGTCGAGAGTGGGGGAGGAACAGGTGGCGCTGGAGTCCGGCCAGCGCGAGGTCGAGCACGACGGCGACGATCGCGACCAGCGCCGCGCCGCCGAGGACCTGGACGAGGTCGCGCTGCGCCAGCCCGTCGAAGACGTACCGGCCGAGGCCGCCGAAACTGACGTACGCGGCGATCGTGGCGGTGGACACCACCTGGATGAGAGACAGGCGCAGGCCCGTCATGATCAGGGGGAGGGCGAGCGGGATCTCCACCTGGAACAGGACCTGGTGGCCGCGCATCCCCTGCCCGCGTGCCGCGTCCTTGACCTCCGGGTCGACGGCGTTCATGCCCGCGTAGGTGTTGGTGACGATGGCCGGGACCGCGAGGACGACCAGCGCCACGTACACCGACCAGAGGGACAGCCCGCTGACCAGGAAGACCAGGACCACCAGGCCCACGGTGGGCAGCGCCCGGCCGAAGGAGGACAGGTTGATGGCGAGGAAGGCGCCCTTGCCGGTGTGACCGATCAGCAGGCCGAGCGGGAGCGCGATCGCGGCCGCGATGAGGGTGGCGAGGAGCGAGTACTCCAGGTGCTCGGCGAGGCGGTGCGCGATGCCGTCCGTGCCGGCCCACTGGTCGCCGCTGACCAGCCACTTGGCGAGGTTCTTGAAGAGTTCGTACATGTCAGGCTCGCCGCCTCGTCCACGGAGTGAGTACGTACTGGACCGCGACCAGCAGCGCGTCCGCGATCAGTGCCAGCAGCAGGGTCAGGACGACACCGACGATCACCGGCGTCGGGAAGTTGCGCTGGAAGCCGTCCGTGAAGAGCTGGCCGAGTCCGCCGTCGCCGATGTAGGTGGCGACGGAGACCAGGGAGATCGACATGACCGTCGCGATCCGCACGCCCGCCATGATCACGGGGAGGGCGAGCGGGAGTTCGACGGTGAGCAGGGTGCGCAGCGGGCGCGTGCCCATCGCCTTGGCGGCCTCCTTGGTCTTCGCGGGGACCGAGTCGAGGCCCTCGACCGTGTTCCGGAGCAGGACGACCAGGGTGTAGACCGTCAGACCGATGACCGTGGTGGTGCGGGTCAGGCCGCTCACCGGGAGCAGAAGGACGAAGATCGCGATCGACGGGATCGTGAACAGGACGTTCGAGAGGCCGAGGAGCACGCCGCGCAGGGGGCGGACCCGGTGCGCGACCACGGCCAGCGGGAGGGAGATCAGCAGGCCGAAGAAGACGGCCAGCAGCGCGGCTTGGAGGTGCGAGAGGGCGAGGGTGGTGAGGTCGTGGGTGTGGTCGCCTATCCAGGACCAGTCGATGGTCATATGGCCACACTCGCGGTGCCCTGAGTGCCCTGAGTGCCCTGAGTGCCCTGAGTGTCTTGCGTGGCTTGCGTGCCCTGGGTGTCGTGGCCGGTGTGCGCCCTGCTCGCGTGCTCGTGGATCTCGTCGCGGGAGGTGACGCCGGTGAGGGTGCCGTTCGCGTCGACACGTGCCACCAGGCCGGTCGGCGAGGCGATCGACTCGTTCAGCGCCGCCAGCAGGGAGTCGGTGTCCTTGAGCGGTCGTACGGGGAGTTCGGCGTCGCCCGTCGCCGCACGCCAGTGCAGCGGCTTGCGGGCCTCGTCGAGTACGAGGGTCCAGGTGCCGCCCTCGGGGGCCGGACCCTGCGGCACGCCGGCGAGCTTCTTCAGCGAGAGGAGCTTCAGCCCCCGCTCGGCGCCGAGGAAGTCGGCGACGAAGTCGTCCGCCGGGCGGGCGAGCAGTTCGGCCGGGGTCGCGCACTGCACCAGATGGCCGCCGGTGCGGAAGATCGCGATCTGGTCGCCGAGCCGGACGGCCTCGTCGATGTCGTGCGTGACGAAGACGATGGTCTTGCTCAGCTCCTTCTGGAGGCGGAGCAGCTCGTCCTGGAGCTGGGTGCGCACGACCGGGTCGACCGCGCCGAAGGGCTCGTCCATGAGGAGGACGGGCGGGTCGGCGGCGAGTGCGCGGGCCACGCCGACGCGCTGCTGCTGGCCGCCGGAGAGCTGGTGCGGGTAGCGCTTGCCGGCGTCGGCGGCGAGGCCCACGGTGTCGAGCAGCTCGGCCGCCCTGGCGCGCGCCTTCTTGCGGCCCCAACCCAGCAGCAGCGGCACGGTGGCGATGTTGTCGAGCACCGTGCGGTGCGGGAAGAGGCCGGCCTGCTGGATGACGTAACCGATGGATCGGCGCAGGTCGGCGGCGTCCTGCTGCAGGACGTCCTTGCCGCCGACACGGATGGTGCCGGAGGTCGGGTCGACCATTCGGTTGATCATCCGGAGGGTGGTGGTCTTACCGCAACCGGAAGATCCGACGAGGACGGTCACGCCGCCTTCCGGCATCTCCAGGGAGAGGTCGTGGACTGCGGTGGTGCCGTTGGGGAAGCGCTTGTGGACCGTGTCGAACTGGATCATGAGGTGTCCCTTGCCCGGTCTGTATATCGTCATGCAGAGTTCTCTGTACCTGAATAGGTTGTCAACGGTCCGGTGTTAATCGCTGGTTACTTGTGGGCATCAAGCAAGATCCAATGTCCGGCTTGAGGGGAGTTTAGGCTCTATGTCGTCTCGGAATGTGGACGCGCCGAGTGCGGTGACAGCCGGCCTCGTGGTGCTGGACGGGTGCAGCACGGGCGTCACCGACGTCGTGCGGCTCGCCGACGGGGCCGCGCGGCCGGTTCCCGGTACCGAGGCGATGAAGCGGGTCGAGCAGTCCTGGGACGCGGCTCGGCAGATCGCCGCGACCGGCCGCGTCTACGGCCGCTCGACCGGCGTCGGTGCCAACCGGAACGAGGCCGTGCCCACCGAGGCCGCCGCCGAGCACGGCCTGCGCCTGCTGCGCAGCCACGCCGGAGCCATCGGCGAGGAGCTCCCCGCCCGCCAGGTCCGCGCCATGCTCGCCGTCCGCGCCAACCAGCTGCTGGCGGGCGGTGCCGGGCTGCGCCCCAGCGTCGTCACGGCCTTGTGCGAGGCCCTGGAGACCGGCGCGTATCCGGTCGTCAACGAGTTCGGGTCCGTGGGCACGGGCGACATCGCGGCACTGGCCCAGCTGGGGCTGGCGCTGGTGGGGGAGCACCCCTGGCGGGGGCCGGACGCCGCGCGGACGCCCGGCGGCGGGCCGCCCGGGCCACGGGTCCCGGAAGAGCCCGAGCCGCAGCTCCCGGGCCAGGCCGAGCCGCAGCTCCCGGGCCAGGCCGAGACGCGGCTCCCGGGTCAGGCCGAGCCGCAGCTCCCGGGGCGGACCGTGCCGTCATCGGGGCAGGGTGTGCCGCCTTCGGGACAGGGCGCGCTGTCCCTGGGGGAGCGCGTGTCCTCCTTCGGCGAAGAGGTGTCGTCCCTCGGGCAGGGCCTGCCCCCCGCACCCCAGCCCCTCGACAACAACGACGCCCTCGCGCTCATCAGCAGCAACGCGCTCACCCTCGGGCAGGCCGCCCTCGCACTCGACGAGCTGCGCGGGCTGATCGAGGCCACTCAGGTGGTGGCCGCGCTGTCGCTGCTGGCCGTCGACGGGTCGCACGAGGCGTACGCGGCGCCCGTGCACGCCGCCCGGCCGCACAGGGGGTCGACCGAGGTGGCGAAGCGGATGCGGGAGCTGATCGGGGCGGCGGACCGGCCCACCCCGCCGCTCGGGCGGATCCAGGACCCGTACGGTTTCCGGTGCGTCCCGCAGATCCACGGGCCCGCCCATGACGCCGCGGACGCGCTCGAAGGGGTCCTGGCCGTCGAGATCAACGCCGCCGCGGAGAACCCGCTCATCTCCCCGGAGGACATGGCCGCGTACCACCACGGCGGCTTCTACCAGGCCCAACTCGCCCTCGCCCTGGACCACTTCAGGCTGGCGGTCACACAGGTGGCCCGGCTGTCCACCTCCCGGCTCTCCACCCTCAACGAACCCGCCTACACCCGCCTGCGCCCCTTCCTCGCCGACCACGAGCCCGCGTCCTCCGGCGTGATGATCCTGGAGTACGCCGCCGCGGCCGCCCTCGGCGACCTGCGCGCCTTCTCCGCGCCCGCCTCGCTGGGCCACGCTGTACTCTCCCGGGGCGTCGAGGAACAGGCGAGCTTCGCCTCGCTCGCCGCACGGCAGACACTGCGGGCGTGCGGTGCCTACCGTCTTGTCGTCGGCTGCGAACTGGTCGCCTCCGTACGGGCGCTGCGCCAGCGCGATCTGCGGCCCGACCCGGAGCTGCCGGTCGCGAGGGCGCTGGAACTGGCCGAGTCGGTGCTCGGGGTGGACCAGGCGGACCGGCCGCTGACGGACGACGTGACGGCGGCGGCGGCGCTGCTCGACCGGTTCACGGACATCTGGAGGGGGAGCGAGTCATGAGCGTGGACAGGAGCACGGACGTGAACGCGGACGCGGGCGCACACGTGAAAGCGGACATGAGCACGGATGCGAACGCCGATGTCAACAGCGACGTCAGCGATGTCACCAGCGACGTCAGCAGCGATGTCAACGTCGACGTGAGCGTCGACGTGAGCGTGATGGACAGTCCCGCCGGGCGTCTGCAGGCCCTCTTCGAAGGGCACCGGCTGACCCCGACCCAGCGGCGCATCGCGCACAGCATGGTGCGGCGCGCCGCCGACGTGCCGTTCCTCTCCAGCGTCGAACTGGCCGAACTCGCCGGGGTCAGCCAGCCCTCCGTCACCCGCTTCGCGGTCGCGCTCGGCTTCGACGGCTACCCGGCGCTGCGCAAGCACCTGCGCGAGGTCGCGCCCACCGAACAGAACGTGACACCGGGCTCGTACAACGAGTACCAGCAGGCCGTCGAGGCCGAGATCGAGAACCTGAAGCACCTCGCCGAGGTGCTCGCCGACCCGCGCCCGGTGCAGCGCGCGGGACGGCTGCTCGCCGCCTCCCGCCCGCTCCCGGTCCTCGGGCTGCGGGCCGCGGCCTCCCAGGCGTACGGCTTCGCCTACTTCGCCGCCAAGGTCCACCCGGACGTACGGCTGCTGCACGAGGGCGGCACCATGCTGCACGACCGCATCGACGCGGCCGTCCACGCCGGAGCCACCGCCCTGCTCTGCTTCGCGCTGCCCCGCCACCCGCGCGAGGTCGTGGACTCGCTGGCCTACGCGAAGGAGGCGGGTCTGACGGTCGTCACGGTCGCGGACTCCGCGTTCGCGCCGGTCGCCAAGGTCTCGGACCTCCTCCTGCCCGCCGCCGTCGGTACCGGGCTTGCCTTCGACACCGCCTGCTCCCCGATGCTCCTGGGGCGCGTCCTGCTGGAGGCGATGTGCGACGACATCCCGGACGCCCAGGCGCGGCTGGAGGAGTTCGACGTGCGGGCGGCGGCCAGGGGCCTGTTCGTGGAGTAGTCGGAGTAGCAGGAGTAGCAGGAGTGGTCGGAGTAGCCAGAACGGTCGGAGCGGCCGGGGTGCGGGGGGTCGGCCGCGGCTCTCTCAGATTCGTCTCACGTTCGGTCGTTAGCGTGCGCGCCCAAAGACGCTGAAGACGCTGAAGACGCATGTACGGGAGGCGGAGATCGTGGCGCGCGGAGGGCAGGGACTGGCTCGGGTGGCCGTCGTCGTGAGGGCGGGGGCCGCACCACTGTGGTGGTTCGGGGTGTTCGCGGCCGGTATCGGGGTGCTGGTGCCGGGGCTGACCGGACGCCGGATCGGGGTCATGGCCGGGGCCGCGCTGTTCATCGTCGCGGCCTTCGTGGTGGCGTACACCCGTCGCAAACGGTATGCCGCACTCGTCCGCTCCGCCGCCCGCGCGAGCAAGCAGGACCTGCTCCAGGACCGGGCCGTGACGGTACGCAACTGGCGCCGGGGCCACCGCTGGTGGCTGCTGCTCGCCTTCGTGGCCGCGCTCGGCAGCTCCTTCGCGGTGCCCGCCGCGGGGGGCATGCTGCTGGCCGGCGCGGGCGTCGGCCTGTGGCTCAAGGCCGGCTGGCTCGGGCGCCGCGAGCGCGCGGAGGAGGCGCTGATCTGGGTGCGCGTCGACTGGCTCGGACGCGGCGCCGGCGCTCCCGTCGGAAAGCCGGTCAAGGCCTGCCGGGCCACCGGAGTGGCGGCCGGCGACGCCGCGCCCGGCGGAGCGCGACGCCGCTGACCAGAGGTGGCGGCGACCGTGGGTCGTTACACCTCCAGGTCCGCCTCGATCCTCTTCAGCTGGTGCCGGGCCATCGCCAGGTTCGACCGTTTGGCGTCGAGCACCAGGTACAGGAAGAGCCCGTTGCCCCCGCGCCCCTTGATCAGCCGGATCAGGTGGTACTGGTCGGACAGCGTGATCAGGATGTCCTCGATGTCGCCCTTCAGCCCGAGGTGCTCCATGGTGCGGAGCTTGGCGCGGACGACGTCGGTGTTGCCCGCCGCCGCCACGGTGAGGTCGAAGCCCTTGCTGCCGCCGATCGTGCCCAGCGCCATACCGCTGGTGTAGTCGACCAGGGCGGCCCCGGTCGCACCTTCGATGGAGGCCAGTGCCTCTTTCAGCGCGGTTTCGGTGTTGGTCATGGTGGATCTTCCTTTCGACTTCGGGTTCAGCTTTCCGATGTGGTGGGTGTGGTGGGGGTTGGGGGCGTACGAGGCGTGCCGCGCGCCGTGCGGGTGCGCGTCGGCATGGAGGCGGTCCGCGCGGGAGCCCGCGCCGGGGCAACCGGTTCGCCGCGCGCCGTCGCGGCCTCCACGAGCTCGCCGATCCGGGTACTGGCACGGCGCCCCTCCAGATGCAGCCGCCCGACGTTGACCCGGTCCTGGGCCAGCAGTGTCAGCACGGCGGAGGTGCCCGCCGCGTACGTCGCCACATAGCCGTCGACGCCGCGCACCAGCAACTCGCGGAAATCGCCCTGCCCGGTGGCGTCCGCCATCCGCACGGCCACCCCGAGCGCGGCGGCGGTGAGCGCCGCCACGCCCTCGGGCTCCACTCCGGGCGTGTCGTGGGCGAGTACGAGTCCGTCGACGCTGGCCGCCAGCGCACCGGTCAGCTGGGGCACGCGGGCCCTCAACCGGTGCAGCTCGTCGAGGACTTCGGGTTCCGCCGACATCAGCAGTCTCCTCTCGGCACGCTGTCGCAGCGCGCGGATCACAGGGCCTCCAGCGCGTCTCGGAGCCGGCGCAACAACGCGACGTCGGGATCGGCGGAAGGCTGGGTCAGCACACTCGGCAACGGCGCACGCTCCGGCGCGTTCGCCGCCGTGACGACTCCGGCCGCGGCCAGCCGGCGGACGTCGACCAAGGTGTGGAACGCGGGCCGCCCCAGGGCGAGCGAGATGTCCGACGCCGTCCGCAGACCGTCCACCCGGCCGAGCACGGCCCACTGGCGCAGCGGGACCGACGGCTCGGCGGCGCGCCGGGCGCGTGCCAGCGGGGCGGTGTCCGTCGCCGGGTCGGGCCAGACGCGGTGCAGCAGCTGGCGGCGGCGCAGCGTCTCGCGCTCCAGCGCGGCCACGGGCACGGGGCGCACCGGGCCGAGCCAGTGCGCGGCCCCGTACCGGAACCGGGCCGGAGTGCTGCTCGGCCCCAGCACGAAGTACGCCGCGTCGTACAGCGCCCCGAGGTGGCACAGCTCCAGTGCGCCCTCGGCGATCCGGCCGCGCTCGACCAGGAACCGTCCGACCTGCCGTCGCGCCCCGGCCTCGGCGATCGCCTCCCGCCAGGACTCGGCCGCCAGTACCCCGCGTGCGGTGAGCAGCACGTCGAGCGAGGGGGTGGCGGGGCTCTCGGCGTGCACGACCTCTCCGTCACAGAGGTAGAGCACCCCGCGCTCGCGCACCAGCACGCCGGTGGCCCGCTCGGCGGCGAGCCGGCTGAGCATGGGCGAGAGACCGGCAGGGCCCGCCGCCCCGTCCTTGCCGTGACCGCGGTTCTGGTCGCGTTCCTGGTCGCGGTTCTGGTCGCGGTCCTGGTCCTGGTCGTGGTTCTTGTCGGGCACGGCGAGTTCGGGGGCGAGAGATGTTCTGACTGTCGTCATCCCAGCACCAGCCGTCCGGCCATCTCGCCGAGCCGGATCCGGGCCAGCGCGAGATTGCCGTCCGCCCGGTCCAGCCACAGATGCAGGAACACGCTGCTGTCGAACGTGGTCCTGACGAACCGCAGCAGGTGGTAGCTGTCGCGGTTGCTCACGATCAGGTCCTCGACCGGTGTCTCCTGCTCGGACCAGTCGGACCCGTCGGCCGGGGCGAACGCCTTGTGTTCGGCGGCGAGCCGGGCGAGCTCGGCGGCCTCGGCCGCGGTCGTCTCGTGGTCACCGCCCGGGGCGTCCCCCACCGTGCCCAGGGCCAGCCCGCTGGTCCAGTCGACCACCGCGGCGCCCCGGGCACCGGGCAGTCGCATGGCTTCCAGTAGGCACTCGTCGATTCCGGGCACCACGTATCCCCTCCCGCCAAAGGGTTCGGCCGAGTGACGCCGAAGTTACGCAACGTGTGCGCTAGGGGTGAGGGATCTGGCATTTTCCTGTGGAACATGCCCGCGGTGACTAAGGTGGGTCAACTGACCATATTTTCCGGCCGCTTGAGGCGGTCCAGGGGCCGGTCAGGGGGTCGTGAAGGCGTGCTTGGGGGCGCTCGCAGGTCCGGCGGGGTGCGCGACGATCCCGTGAGCGCCGTGCCCCGCGGTCCTAGAACCCGGTGAGCGCCGCCGGCTGTGCCCCGCCCGACTCCGCGACGATCTCGTCGAGGGACTGCGGCTCCCGTACGACCGCGAACCGCACGCCCGCGCTCGTCCCGGCATCCGGACCGAAGCCGTAGACGCCGGGGCGGGCCAGGGAGTTGTACCCGTAGTGGTGTGCGAAGAAGTACGCGCCGGTGTCCAGCGCGGCCACGTAGTCGCCCTGTTCGAGCAGTGGCAGCGCCCGCCCCTCCGCGAGCAGGTCGCCCGCGAAACAGGCGGGCCCCGCGATGTCCTGGACGACCTCCGGACCCGTCCTGGGGCGGCCCTTCGCGTCGTACGCGGCGATCCGCAACGGCCAGGATCCGGGCGCGTACACCGTGCGGGTCGCGATCTGCACCCCGGCGTGCGTGACCGCGACCGGCCGGCCCCCGGCGGACTTCGCGTACTCGACCCGCGCGACCACGGTCCCGTGCTTGGCCAGCAGCGACCGCCCGAACTCGGTCACCAGCCCGTACCGCCCGTCGAAGAGCCCCGGCACGGCCTCGGCGAGCAGTCGGGCGTACTGCGCGTACGTCGGCGCCGTGATGTCGGAGCCGAAGTCGACCGGCAGTCCGCCGCCGATGTCGAGCGTGTCGATCTGCCGCCGTCCGACGTGCCGGTTGATCTCCTCGGCGAGCGCGTACGTCTCCGCGATCCCGCGCGCCATCAGCGGGAGCGGGATGCCCTGCGACCCGGTGTGCGCATGGAGCCGGGTCATCCACGGGCGGTCGGCGTAGGCCTGGACGATCCACTCCCGGGCGCCCTCGTCGCGCAGCGCGACCCCGAACTTCGAGGTCGCCGTCGCCGTGGACAGCGCCTCGATGGAACCGGCGCCGACCTGCGGGTTCACCCGGATTCCGATGGGGGAGCCGGTGGCCGACGACCGCACCGCCGTGTCGATGCGGTCCAGCTCCTGCGGATTGTCCGCGTTGACGGCGATCCCCAGCGCCAGCGCCTCGCGCAGCTCGGAGGTCGTCTTGGCGGGGGAGTCGAGGACGGTGTGGGCGGGCGGTACTCCGGCCGCGCGGGCGAGGGCGAGTTCCCCGGGGCTCGCCACCTCCGCGCCGATGCCGTGCTCGTGCAGCAGCCGCAGCACGGGCACGAGCGGGGTCGCTTTCACGGCGAAGGCGTGCAGTACGGGGGTGCCGGGGGCGGTCACCGCGTCGAAGGCCGCCCGCAGCGCGGCCGCCGAGGCCTTGATGCCGGGAACGTCGAGGAGGGCGATGATGGAGGTCCCCGGCCCCAGCAGCCCCTGCTCCACGGCAGCCCGGACGGCTTCGTCACGCCGCGCGACACGACGAGCGCCGGCCTCGCCCCCGCCCGCCGAAGACCCCCCAGGCCCCGTCGAAGACGCTCCAGGCCCCGTCGAAGACCCCCCAGGCCCAGCCGAAGACCCCACAGCCCCTTCCGCCCCGTCGCTCACCGAGTCCCCCGTCGTGTCCCTGTCTGTGCCCATACATCCCAGCCAAACATCCGCGCCGCGCCCGCGCTGGCCCACGGAGCTATTGACTAGCCCTATTCAAGAGTTCAGGATGTGAATATCTACTGCAACAATCCGCTGGGAGGCAGACCATGTCAGGACCCCGCCCCGTCCGAGCGCCGCGCGGTACGGAACTGAGTGCCCTGGGATGGCAGCAGGAAGCCGCCCTGCGGATGCTGCAGAACAACCTCGACCCCGAGGTCGCCGAGCACCCCGACAAGCTCGTCGTCTACGGCGGCACCGGCAAGGCCGCCCGCGACTGGCGCTCCTTCGACGCCATGGTCCGCACGCTGCGGACCCTGAAGCAGGACGAGACGATGCTCGTCCAGTCCGGCCGTCCCGTCGGCGTCATGCAGACCCACGAGTGGGCCCCGCGCGTTCTCATCGCCAACTCCAACCTGGTCGGCGACTGGGCGAACTGGGAGGAGTTCCGCCGTCTGGAGGCCCTCGGCCTCACCATGTACGGCCAGATGACCGCCGGCTCCTGGATCTACATCGGCACCCAGGGCATCCTCCAGGGCACCTACGAGACCTTCGCCGCCGTCGCCGCCAAGAAGTTCAACGGCACGCTCGCGGGCACCATCACCCTGACCGCCGGTCTCGGCGGCATGGGCGGCGCCCAGCCGCTCGCCGTGACGATGAACGACGGCGTCGCGATCTGTATCGACGTCGACCCGCGCGCCATCGAGCGCCGCATCGAGCACCGGTACCTGGATGTGAAGGCCGACTCCCTGGAGCACGCCCTCCGGCTCGCCGTCGAGGCCCGCGACCAGCGCAAGCCGCTCTCCATCGGTCTGCTCGGCAACGCCGCCGAGCTGCTGCCCCGCATGCTCGCCGAGGGCGCCCCCATCGACATCGTGACCGACCAGACCTCGGCCCACGACCCGCTGGCCTACCTCCCCATCGGCATCGACTTCGACGACATGGCCGACGCGGCCGCCAAGGACCCGGCGGGCTTCACCACCCGCGCGCGTGAGTCCATGGCCAAGCATGTCGAGGCCATGGTCGGCTTCATGGACGCCGGCGCCGAGGTCTTCGACTACGGCAACTCGATCCGCGGCGAGGCCCAGCTCGCCGGGTACGAGCGGGCGTTCGCCTTCCCCGGCTTCGTCCCCGCCTACATCCGCCCCCTCTTCTCCGAGGGCAAGGGCCCCTTCCGCTGGGCCGCCCTCTCCGGCGAGGCCTCCGACATCCACAAGACGGACAAGGCGATCCTCGACCTCTTCCCGGAGAACGAGTCCCTGCACCGCTGGATCAAGCTGGCCGGTGAGCGTGTCCACTTCCAGGGCCTGCCCGCCCGTATCTGCTGGCTCGGCTACGGCGAGCGCGACAAGGCCGGCGAGCGCTTCAACGACATGGTGGCGTCCGGCGAACTCGCCGCGCCCCTGGCCATCGGCCGTGACCACCTCGACTGCGGCTCCGTCGCCTCGCCGTACCGCGAGACCGAGGCCATGCTCGACGGCTCCGACGCGATCGCCGACTGGCCGCTGCTGAACGCCATGGTGAACGTCGCCTCCGGCGCCTCCTGGGTCTCCATCCACCACGGCGGCGGCGTCGGCATGGGCCGCTCCATCCACGCGGGCCAGGTCTCCGTCGCCGACGGCACCAAGCTGGCCGGCGAGAAGATCCGCCGCGTGCTCACCAACGACCCCGGCATGGGCGTCATCCGGCACGTCGACGCCGGGTACGACATCGCCGAGTCCGTCGCCCAGGAGCGCGGCGTGCGCATCCCGATGCGCGAAGGCGACGAGGGCGGCGCCGCGTGACCTTCCACAGCATGTGGGCGGAGCTGCTGCCGATCGGCCGCAGCTCCGCGTCCGGCGGCTACCGCCGGTTCGCCTGGACCGCGGCCGACGCCGACTGCCGGGCCTGGTTCCGGGCGCAGGCCGAGTCACGCGGGCTGCGCTACGAGCTGGACCGCAACGGCAACCAGTGGGCCTGGCTCGGCGACCCCGCCGAAGGGGACGCCGTCGTCACCGGGTCGCACCTCGACTCCGTGCCCGACGGCGGGGCCTTCGACGGGCCCCTCGGGGTGGTGTCCTCCTTCGCCGCGCTGGACGAACTGCGCGCCCGGCAGGCGGAGTTCACCCGGCCCCTCGCCATCGTCAACTTCGGTGACGAGGAGGGTGCCCGGTTCGGGCTCGCCTGTGTCGGCTCCCGGCTGGCCGCCGGACAGCTCACCGTCGAGCAGGCGCACCGGCTCACGGACGCCGAGGGCATCACGCTCCCGCAGGCCATGGAGCGCGCCGGGTACGACCCCGGCACCATCGGGCCGGACCCCGAACGCCTCGCCCGCATCGGCGCCTTCGTCGAACTGCACGTGGAGCAGGGCCGCGCCCTCGACCTCAGCGGCGACCGGATCGGCATCGCCAGCGCCATCTGGCCGCACGGCCGCTGGCGCTTCGACTTCCGGGGCGAGGCCAACCACGCGGGCACCACCCGGCTCGTGGACCGCCGCGACCCGATGCTGTCGTACGCCGAGACCGTGCTCGCCGCCCGCCGCGAGGCCCAGGTCGCCGGTGCCGTCGCCACCTTCGGCAAGATCGCCGTGGAGCCGAACGGCGTGAACGCCATCCCCTCCCTCGTGCGCGGCTGGCTCGACTCCCGCGCCGTCGACCAGCCGACCCTGGACACGGTCGTCACCGGCATCGAGAAGGCGGCCCGCGAGTACGCGGAGGCCCACGGGGTCGAACTCGACGTCGTCCGCGAGTCGTTCACCCCCGTCGTCGAGTTCGAGCACGCCCTGCGCGACGAACTCGCCCGCATCCTGGGCAAGGACGGGAAAGAGGCCGCGGGACTCACGGTTCCCGTCCTGGGCACGGGCGCCGGACACGACGCCGGAATCCTCTCCGGGACCGTCCCGACCGCCATGCTGTTCGTACGCAACCCCACGGGTGTCTCGCACTCCCCGGCCGAGTACGCCGCCGAGGACGACTGCGTGGCCGGGGTGACCGCACTCGCCGACGTACTCGAAGGGCTGGCCTGCAGGTGACGCACCCCCACACGCGGACGTACTGGCTGGAACACGCCTGGCTCGACACCCACGTCGAGCCGGGCGTGGCCCTGGAGGTGACGGACGGCCGCATCACCGCCGTCCGCATGGGTGCCGACACCCCGCCCCCCGGTGCCGAGATCCTCCGCGGACTGACCCTCCCCGGTCTCGCCAACGCCCACTCGCACGCCTTCCACCGCGCCCTGCGCGGCACCGTCCAGGTCGGCTCCGGCACCTTCTGGACCTGGCGCGAGATCATGTACTCCTTCGCGGACCGGCTGACCCCGGACACCTACCACGCGCTCGCCCGCGCGGTGTACGCGGAGATGGCCCTCGCGGGTGTCACGGCCGTCGGCGAGTTCCACTACGTGCACCACGCGCCCGGCGGCACCCCGTACGCCGACCCGAACGCCATGGGCGAGGCGCTCATCGCGGCGGCCGGCGAGGCCGGCATCCGGATCACCCTCCTCGACACGGCATACGTGTCCTCCGGCTTCGGACAGTCGCCCAACCACCACCAGCTCCGCTTCTCCGACGGCAGCGCGGAGGCCTGGGCGGAACGCTCTTCACTTCTCAAGGAACGTGATCACGCACGGATCGGTGCGGCCATCCACTCCGTACGGGCCGTGCCCGCCGGACAGTTGGCGACGGTCGCGCGCTGGGCCGAGGAGCGGCGGGCCCCGCTCCATGTGCATCTGTCGGAGCAGACGGCGGAGAACGACGCCTGCCGGGAGGCGCACGGCCGCACCCCCACCCGGCTGCTCGCCGACCACGGCGTCCTCGGTGAGCGCACGACCGGCGTCCACAACACGCACCTCACGGACGAGGACATCGCGCTGCTGGGCGGCTCCGGGACGGGTACGTGCATGTGCCCGACGACGGAACGGGACCTGGCGGACGGCATCGGCCCCGCCGTCGCCCTCCAGCGAGCGGGCTCGCCCCTCTCTCTCGGCTCCGACAGCCACGCCGTCATCGACCTGCTCGAAGAGGCCCGCGCGATGGAGCTGAACGAGCGCCTGCGCAGCCGCACCCGCGGTCACTGGACGGCGGCCGCCCTGCTGCGCGCCGCCTCCGCCGACGGCCACGCGGCCCTCGGCTGGCAGGACGCGGGCATCCTCGAAGCGGGCGCGCTCGCCGACTTCACGACGATCGCCCTCGACTCGGTCAGAACAGCGGGACCGGTGCCACGCCTCGGCGCCGAGACGGCCGTATTCGCCGCGACGGCAGCGGACGTACGGCACACGGTCGTGGGCGGTCGGCATGTCGTACGAGACGGAGCGCACGCCCTTGTTCCCGATGTGCCGCAGGCCCTCGCGCAGGCAGTCGAAGCCCTGCGCGCCTAGAGACGACCGCCGAACTCCGCCCCCACGAGGACGCCATGAGCAGCACCACCGGCACGACCACCGGCACGACCACCGTCATCACCAACATCGCCACGCTGGTCACCAACGACCCCTCCCTCGGTGACAGATCCGCCCTCGGTCTGATCCAGGACGCGGCCGTCGTCATCGAAGGCGACCGCATCGCGTGGACCGGTGATTCAAGAGAAGCACCCGCCACTGACAATCGGGTCGACGCCGGTGGCCGGGCCGTGATCCCGGGCTTCGTGGACTCCCACTCGCACCTCGTCTTCGCGGGCGACCGCACACAGGAGTTCAACGCCCGTATGTCGGGCCGCAGCTACACGGCGGGCGGCATCCGCACCACCGTCGCCGCCACCCGCGCCGCCGGCGACGCGGACCTGGAACGCAACCTCACGCACTACCTCCGTGAGGCCCTCCACCAGGGCACCACCACCTTCGAGACCAAGTCGGGCTACGGCCTGACCGTCGAGGACGAGGCCCGCGCGCTGCGCATCGCGGCGGCGCACACCGACGAGGTCACCTACCTCGGCGCGCACATCGTCCCGCCGGACTACGCAGACGACCCGGCCGCGTATGTGGCCCTGGTGACCGGCGAGATGCTCGACGCCTGTGCCCCGTACGCCCGTTGGATCGACGTCTTCTGCGAGAAGGGCGCCTTCGACGGCGACCAGGCCCGCGCGATCCTCACCGCGGGCAAGGCGAAGGGCCTGCACCCGCGCGTCCACGCCAACCAGCTCTCGTACGGCCCCGGCGTCCAGCTCGCCGTCGAACTCGACGCGGCGAGCGCCGACCACTGCACCCACCTCACGGACGCGGACGTGGACGCCCTGGCCGGCGGCCGTACGGTCGCGACCCTGCTTCCCGGCGCCGAGTTCTCGACCCGCGCCGAGTGGCCGGACGCCCGCCGCCTCCTGGACGCGGGTGTGACCGTCGCGCTGTCCACCGACTGCAACCCGGGCTCGTCCTTCACCTCGTCCGTCCCGTTCTGCGTCGCGCTGGCGGTACGGGACATGGGGATGACCCCGGACGAGGCGCTGTGGTCCGCCACGGCGGGCGGCGCGGCGGCCCTGCGCCGTGACGACATCGGCCGCCTCACCGTCGGCGCCCGCGCCGACCTGGTCCTGCTGGACGCGCCCAGCCACGTCCACCTCGCCTACCGGCCGGGTGTACCGCTGGTCACCGGCGTCTGGCGGCGCGGCGTACGCGAGGTCTGACGCCGGGGTCAGGAGGCTCCGGCCCGCCACCGCTGGCTCGCGCCATCGTTGAGCGGCAGCAGGGACAGGCTGTCCCCGCCGTTCGGTGTGACCGCCGTCTCGAGGGCGATGGACGGGTGGATCACGCCGTCGTCGTCCACGGTGAACCTCAGGTTCTGGCCGTGGCTGCCGTCGATCGAGCCGCAGTCCCAGATCCCGACGCCGTTGTCGACGGAGCCGCGGCTGTCCAGACAGAGGTCGGAGTCGGCGTACGACTGCAGGACGCCGCGCCCGGAGTCGACCCGCCACCGCTGGGTGCGGGCCGAGGTGCAGGGGGCCGTGACGACGTCCGTGCCCTGTGTCGGATCGCCGTCGCGGATGTCCAGGCACAGGCCCGAGGCGAGGTTCACGACCTGGGCGTAGCCGCTGCCCGGCGGGTGGGCCGGGGTGGGCGTGGGGGACGGCGTCGGACTGGCCGATCTCGAGGGGGAGGGGCTCCGCGTCGGGGAAGTCGGGGAAGTCGGGGAAGGGGACTTGCTGGTCGCGGAGGGCAGCGGGGCCGGGGGCGAGGGGGTCGCCGAGACGGTCGCCGTCACCGTCACCTGCGGCACGCTCGACGGGGTGGTGACCGAGCCAGCCGTGTTCTGGGACGGCGAGCCGCCCGACGACAGCACGACGAACAGCAGCGGCACCAGAGCGACGCCGAGGGCCGCCGCCGAGGTGAGGACGGAACGGCGGGACGGCGGCCAGGGCCCCGACGAGGCGGGGACGCCGGGCAGGGGTTCGCCCGCCTCGCTCACGACGTACGCCGTGCCCGCCCACGGCAGCAGTCCCTCGGCCAGGGCGGTGCGCGGATGGTCGCGCAGGGCGGACAGCTCCTCGTACGCCGTCGTGCAGTGCGCGCAGTGCGCCATGTGGGCCTGCAGATCGGGGCTGGAACGGGGGTTGTCCGGCCGTAGCGACTCCTCGATCAGCCGTCGGAAGTCCCCGCAGCGCGGGTCGTCGGAGGCGGCGAGCCGGGACTTCAGACAGGCCTGGCCCAGGGCCTGCAGCGCGGGCTGTGCGCCGTACGTCACGTCCTCACGGGTGAGGCCGAGCAGGACGGCCGCCCGGTCGGCGGGTTCCTCTTCCACGATCAGGTACCAGAGCAGGCCCTGGGTGCGGGACGGGAGGGACTGGAACGGGGCGAGCATGGGCGGCACGGGCCCGCCGGGGCCGGCCGCGCTCAGCACGAGGAGCAGACCTGGGTCGAGGCCGGCGGCCCGTTCGTCCCTCGCCCACGAGGCGGCCACCTGCCCCGCCAGCAGCAGGAGCCGGTGGCGCCAGGGGACGCTCGGGTTCGAGCCGCGCGCCGACTCCTGGGCCGCCAGGGTGAACGCCTGCGCCGCGAGCTGCCGCGCCGCCGACTCGCTGCGGGTGCACAGGCGGGCGTAGGCGAGGACGGAGGGGCGGTGCCGTTCGCGGAGCTCCTGGAGGGCCGGATACGCGCTGGGGGTGTCGGCGCTCAGCAGTTCGGTGAGCCGCGTGTCGGACGCGCCCGCGTCGTCCTGAGCCATGTGCCGGCCTCCTCGTACCCCGTGCGGTCACTCGCTCCCGTCCTGACATACCAGCCAGTTTGGAGTGCTCATCGTGACGGGGGTGGCCCTTTGAGGAAAGAGGGAGGAAGGAGGCGCAAGAAAAAAAGCGGTCCGGCGCCGTCGGCGCCGGACCACTCTGAGCTGAAAAGCCGGACCACTACGAGCTGAAAAGAGGTGCCGGAGGGGGCGGGGAGCGTCACTCCTCGACCGTCACTCCTCGACCGTCAGCCCCTTGCGCAGCCGCACCAGCGTCCGCGACAGCAGCCGTGACACGTGCATCTGGGAGATCCCGAGCTCGTCGCCGATCTCGGACTGGGTCATGTTGGCGACGAAGCGCAGCGAGAGGATCTGCCGGTCGCGCGGCGGGAGTTCGGCGATCAGGGGCCTCAGGGACTCCACGTACTCGATGCCTTCGAGCCCGTGGTCCTCGTAGCCGATGCGGTCCGCGAGCGCGCCTTCGGAGTCGTCCTCCTCGGGCTGGGCGTCCAGCGAACTGGCCGTGTAGGCGTTCGAGGCGGCCATGCCCTCGACGACCTCGTCGTGGGTGATGCCCAGGCGCTCCGCCAACTCGCCCACCGTGGGGGCCCGGTCCAGCCGCTGGGCGAGTTCGTCGCCCGCCTTGGCCAGGTCGAGCCGGAGCTCCTGCAGTCTGCGCGGTACGCGTACGGACCAGGAGGTGTCGCGGAAGAAGCGCTTGATCTCGCCGATGATGGTCGGCATCGCGAAGGTGGGGAACTCGACGCCGCGGCTCAGTTCGAAGCGGTCGATCGCCTTGATCAGGCCGATCGTGCCGACCTGGATGATGTCCTCCATCGGCTCGCTGCGGGAGCGGAAGCGGGAGGCGGCGAACTTGACCAGCGCGAGGTTGAGTTCGACGAGTGTGTTGCGGACGTACGAGTACGCGTGGGTGCCTTCTTCGAGGGACTCCAGCCGCGCGAAGAGCGTTTTGGACAGGGCCCGTGCGTCCACCGGCCCCACCTCGTCGTACGGGGGGATCTCAGGAAGTCCGGCGAGTCCGTCGGTATCCTCGACGGGCTCCGGGCGTCCCAGAGGGAGTGTCGACGTCGCCGTCTGGGTCTGCGATGCGTCGAGCCGGGGTGACATGATGTCCTCCATCGTTCTCGGCATATGGCCGCCGATGCCAATACGTGCACTGCGGTGTGCGGCGCCTCCGAAGCCGGCCGTGTCGAATAGCTGTCTCTCCTAGCCCTACCCGCTTTCGCGCGTCTCCCGCAAGTGTGTTGCGTGGCGAAATGTCCGCTTTCTAGCGGTTGTTCGGGTGTCGGAGCTCGTAAGGAAGGCGTAGTGTTCGAGTGCGTACATCAGGAGTCGCGACACTCAGGAGAGAGACGGCATGGACCGCGGAACGTTGGGCAGCGCCCAGTCGGGCCGGCTTCTTGTCGAGGTGCGGGAAGAGGGCTTGAGTGCCGTCGTCGTCCCCGCGGGTGAGTTGGATCACCACACGGCCGAATTGTTGCGTGAGCCACTTGAGGCCTGCCTCGAGAAGGGGTACGCCCGGCTCGTCGTCGACTGTTCACGGCTGGAGTTCTGTGACTCCACCGGGCTGAACGTGCTGCTCGGCGCCCGGCTGAAGGCCGAGGCCGCGGGTGGCGGAGTCCATTTGGCGGGCATGCTGCCGGTGGTGGCCCGAGTCTTCGAGATCACCGGGGCGGACGCCGTCTTCACCGTTCACGAGACGCTCGATGCGGCCCTGGCCGACTAGGCGGGGCCGTCCGGCTCCGGCCTCAGGTCCGGCTCCGGCCTCAGGTCCGGCTCCGGCCTCAGATCCGGCCCCGGCGTGCTCCGGATTTCCCGCGTGTGACCGCCGGGCCGGCCGTGTCGCCCGCATCACACGTTCCCCGTCGAATGACGTCACGCGTTCTCCGTCGGGCAAAGAGGGTGTTCCGGCGGATCGGTCGGGCAGGAGACATCCTGACTATGTCGGCAACAATCGGTGGGAGCGTCGTGGAGATCCGCTCCGAACGTCCTGAGTGCAGAAGTACCTGCCATGCGTACCACATGCCGAGTACTGAGTCTTGAATGGTGAAACTGGTGAATCGGTGAGGTGAAGCGCTGATGAGCACCACCCGGCCTTACTCGCCGGGCGACCGCGGCCCGGAGTCGGGCGACGGCGGCGCTTCCGGGACGCCCGGGGGCGGCCGGGCCGTCCCGCCCGGGGGGCGCCAGGCCCGCAGGCTGAGCTTCGACGGCGAGAGCGGCGTCGTGCCGCTCGCCCGCGACTTCGCCCGTCAGGCGCTGCGCGACTGGGGCTGGCTGCCCGCGGCGAGCGCCGACCGGCGGGCCGCCGCCGAGGACGTCCTGCTGGTCGTCTCCGAACTCGTCACCAACGCCTGTCTGCACGCGGAGGGCCCGGAGGAGCTCCGGATCGCCTGCGACAACAAGGTGCTGCGCGTCGAGGTCTCCGACCGGGGCGCGGGCCAGCCCGCCCCGCGCACCCCGCACCGCGCCGGACGCCCCGGCGGCCACGGGATGTTCATCGTGCAGCGGCTGTGCCTGGACTGGGGGGTCGTACGGACCCCGGGGGTCGCGGGCAAGACCGTGTGGGCGGAACTCGGGGCGCCCGCGTAGCCCCACCCGTTCTCGCCCGCGACTCCCACCTTGGGTTACCCCCGGTTCGACCCCTTCTTCGTACGTCACCTGGCAGGTGACGTCGTACGTCACTTCGTGCGCGCCGGATCTCCTCAGATCCGGCGCGCACTTTGTCTTCCCTCCACAAGACCCCGGGCGTACCTTGACGGCCGATCTGATGTGCCGTCAGGAATCAGACATTCGCCAGGAGTCACTGTCAGGAGTGAGGGGCAGGCCCGTGTCGTACCGGACGTACCAGAAACGAACCGCCGCGCTCGCGTTCGCCGCGGCCCTGGCCGGCTCGGCGGTGCTGATGGCCGCCCCCGCCGCCGAGGCCGCCGTGGTGGACGTCAACTACCAGTGCAAGACGCCGATCGGGGACAAGAGCGCCGTCTCGCCCATCGACATCACGAGCGTCAAGAGCGGCAGCGGCTACAAGCTCACCATGTCCTGGCAGAAGGGCGTCTCCTCCAGCCCGGTGGAACTCGGCAAGGGCGCGATGACCCCGAGCGCCGTGATCAAGGTGGGCGGCGCGGACAGCGGCACGGTGGCGGTGAGCGGTCCGGCCAACGCGGCCGCGATCCCCGCCAACACGCCGATCAAGATCAGTGACTTGTCGGGCACCTACACACCGACGAAGACGGGCAAGGTCTCGTTCACCGCGGGTGTGCTCACCATCAAGGCACTCGGTACGACGACCACGTGCACGCCCACGAACAACCCGGGGCCGTCGCTGACCCTCGACGTCACGGCGGCGAGCGGTGGTTCGAGCTCCAGCGGCTCCAGCGGCTCCAGCGGTTCGAGTGGTTCGAGTAGTTCGAGTGGATCCAGTGGTTCGAGCGGATCCGGTTCGAGCGGGTCGAGCGGAACCAGTGGGTCCCAGACCGGTGCGGACTCCGGTGGCCAGCTCCCGCAGACCGGCCCCGCCGACTCGGCGATCGCCCTCGGCACCCTCGGCGGCACGGTGCTGCTGGTGGGCGCGGCGGGCACGCTGTGGCTGACGCGCCGGCATCAGGCAGCCCGCCGCTGAGGCCATTCGGAACTGTCCGGAGCCGTCCGGAACCCGCCCGGAACGGTCCGGAACCCGTACGACCCGCAGGAGCCGCCGATGCCGTACGCCCCCGCCCTCCGCTGGACTCGGTCGACGTACGGCGGACGACGGGGCGGGTGGACGGCCGCGTACGGAAGTCGAGTGGACGGGAGCGGTGTCGTGAGCGGTGTCGGCAGTGGTGCGGTGAGGTGAGGTGAACGGTGCGGTGAACGGTGCGGTGAACGGTGTCGTGAGCGTCAGAGTGCGGAGGGTGGCGCCGACGGCGCTGCTGGCGGTGATCGCGTTGGTCCTGGCCGCCCTCGCGGGAGCGACCGCCGCGACCGCCGCGGGGAAGCCGACCGTGAAGCTGTCCGCGTCCCAGGCGGGGACGGGCGGTTCGATCACCGTGAGCGGCAGCGGCTGGCGGCCGGGGACGCTGCTGATGATGCTGATCTGCGGCCAGTCCGTGCCGTCCCGGGGGGTGATCGGCGGCACCAACTCCTGTGCCAACGCCGGCGGCCGTGCCGTCACCACCGACGCCAAGGGCGACTTCAGCAAGGAACTGCCGGTCACCGAGCCTCCCAAGCCCTGCCCGTGTGTGGTGCATGTCGCCACCGTGACGGGGGAGACGGCGGCGGCGGACGCCATCTTCATGGTCGCGGGCCACTCGGTCGAGCCGCTGCCGAAGGAGACGGGCGGCGGACGGCTCTCGGTGCTGACCGACACCCGCCTCGACGGATCCGGTGGCCTGCTGACCTGGTTCGGCGCGCCGCCCTCCCGCGAACTCGTCTTCACCGTGGGCAATGTCGGCACCGCCGCGGTCAAGGACCCGGTCTTCCAGGTCGGCACCTCCCACGGGGTGTTCGCCCCGCAGTGGGAGGAACAGCAGTGGCGCGGCACGATCCAGCCCGGGAAGAAGGCGCGGATCAAACTCCCCGTCGAGCTCGCGGCCGGGGCGCACGGCGACTACACGGTCGCGCTGCGGTACGGCGGGAAGGTGCTCGCCGAACAGCCGTGGGGCGTGGGCCGCCCCTGGGGCGTGACCCTCTTCTGGATCCTGCTCGGCGTGGTCGTGCCGGCCGCGTTGTTCCGGGTCGGGATGGCGGTGGTGGACCGGGTGCGGCCGCGCAGGTCGGCGGGGCGGACGGGCCGCCACCGGGGCCTGCGGCTGCCCGAGCTCACCTTCCGTATGCCCAGGCGGAGCGCGTCGCCGAGCACACCGAAGACATCCCGGACGGCGGCCGCCCCCACTGCTTCTGCCGCTGTCGCCACTTCTACGGCTCTGCCGTGGTTCACGCCGGACAACGATCCGGGGACCTCGGCGAACGGTCAGCTCTCCGCACCGCAAGAGAACAGTCGGACGACGAAGGGGAACACGTGAGTACGCGAGGGAGAGTGGTGCCCGCAAGCCGCAGAGCGAGCGCGGCCGGGGTCGCGCTGATGCTCGGCGGCGCGGGCATCCTGTTGGGGGTGGCCGCGGTTCCGGCGCAGGCCGCCGAGGTGTCGTACCAGACGGAGTGTCTCCCGCCCCCGATCTCGGGGCTGCCCCCGGTCGAGGGCACCTCGAAGGTGGAGATCACCGCGCCCGCCGAGGCGAAGGTGGGCGACGAGATCACCGTCACATGGAAGTTTGTCCAGGCGGCGTCCAAGAATCCCGACATCCTCGACCTCGGCGAGGACACCGTCAAGCCGACCGGCACCCTGAAGGCGGGCGGCGCGCAGAGCGCCGACATCGCGATGGAGGGGCCGCGGACCAACCCGGCGATCCCCAAGAACAGCGACATGAAGCTGTCCGACATGACGGGCAAGCTGAAGCTGACGACGCCGGGTGACCTCACGCTGACCCCGGACGCGTACAACATCAATGTCAACCAGCCGATCTCCACGGACACGAAGTGCACGCCGAAGGTGACGGTCCCGTCGGCGGCGACGATCAAGGTGACGGAGAGCGGGGGAGGCTCGGGCAGCCCGACGCCGACCCCCACCGGTTCCGCCTCGGCCTCCAACTCCGCGTCCCCCTCCCCCTCCTCCTCCACTTCTCCCTCTCCCTCCCCGTCCACTTCCTCCTCCGCTTCCGCTTCGGCGAGCCCAAGTGGGAGCGAGAGCGGCACCACCGGGGGTGACGGCAGCGGTCAGACGGACTTCACCGGCAAGGAGGTCTCCGTCCCCTACGCGTGCAAGACGCCCATCGGGGACAAGACCGCCACGTCTCCCGTGCAGATCGACGCCAAGAAGAACGGCGGGAGCTTCGACCTCACGGTCCAGTTCAAGAAGTCCGTGATGGACAGCCCGATCGACATCCCGGCGAACGCGGTCAAGCCGTCGATGGAGGTGGTACTGGGCGGCTCGGACACGGGCACGGTCCATGTCGAGGGGCCGACCAACTCCCAGGCGTTCAAGACGGGCGAGCCGATCGAGATCCCCGACCTCACGGGCACGTACAAGCCGGGTGCGAGCGGCCGGTCCACCCTCTCCCCGGGCGTGTTGACCATCGAGGCCCTGGGCACGACGACGACCTGCACACCGACGACGTCCGAGGTCTCCCTGACCCTGGACACGACGCAGCAGGCGAGCGGCGCGTCGGGCGGCGACTCTTCGGGCGGCGCGTCGGGCGGTGATTCCTCAGGCGGTACGTCGTCCAGTGGCGGCCTCGCGGAAACCGGCTCCGACAGCCATGGCTCGCTGCGGGCCCTGGGCCTGGTCGCGGGAACGGTGATCCTGCTCGGCGGCGCGATCTTCACGTTCCTGCCGCGCCGCGGACTGCGCTGAGTCCACTGTCCCGGCGGCGGTCGTGCCGGCCTGCGCACCCGCAACGCCCGGAGGGCCACCGCACCCAGTGGTGCGGTGGCCCTCCGTACGGAAGCCTCGGCGGGCGTACGTCAGTGGACGTCGCCCATCAGCTGCCTGACCTTCTTGCGGTACATCCAGACCGCGATGCCCGCGACGACGGCGAGGGTGGCCTCCAGGGCGACGATGCCCGTCTTGTTGAGGTCGACCTCGGCGATGGAGAGGAGGCCGGTCGTGGCGTCACCGGCGGTGACGGCCAGGAACCAGACGCCCATCATCTGGGAGGCGTACTTCGCCGGTGCCATTTTCGTCGTGACCGACAGACCCACCGGGGACAGCGTCAGCTCACCGACGGTCTGTACGAAGTAGATCGCGACCAGCCACATCGCGGCGGCCTTGTGACCGTCCTGGGCGATGGTCAGCGGGGCCAGGAAGAGGAAGAACGACGCGCCGATCAGGATCAGACCGGAGGCGAACTTCGTGGCCGTGCTCGGCTCCTTGCCGCGCTTGTTCAGCGCCAGCCACGCCCAGGCGAAGAGCGGCGCGAGCGCCATGATCATGACGGGGTTCACGGACTGGTACCAGGAGACCGGGAACTCCCAGCCGAAGACCGTGTTCTCGGCGGAGGTGTCGGCGAAGATCGACATGGTCGAGCCGCCCTGGTCGTAGATCATCCAGAAGACGGCCGCGGCGACGAAGAACCAGATGTAGGCGGACATCTTCGACTGCTCGGCGCGGTCCAGGTCCTTGTCCCGCTTGATACGGCCGATGACCATGACCGGGATGATCAGACCGGCGAGGGTGATCGGGACCAGCAGCCAGTTCAGCGTGTAGTGGCCCGAGAAGCCGACGACGCAGTAGAAGACCACGGCGACGGCGGCCCACAGCGCCGACTTCCGCAGCGTCGCGGCCTTCTCCTGGGCCGACAGCGGCGTCGGGACCTGGTGCGAACGCGGGTTCAGGTGACGGCCGCCGAGCAGGTACTGGGCCAGACCCAGCGCCATGCCGAGCGCGGCGAGCGCGAAGCCCAGGTGCCAGTTCACGTTCTCGCCGACGGTGCCGATGACCAGCGGCGCGGCGAAGGCACCCACGTTGATGCCGATGTAGAAGAGCGTGAAGCCACCGTCACGGCGCGGGTCGTCCGGGCCGTCGTAGAGGTGACCGACCATCGTGGAGATGTTGGCCTTCAGCAGACCGGAGCCGATCGCGACGAGGCCGAGGCCGCCGTAGAACGTGCCGGACGAGGGCAGGGCCAGCGTGAGGTGGCCCAGCATGATGATGACGCCCGCGACGGTGACCGTCTTGCGGGGGCCGAGAACACGGTCGGCGAACCAGCCACCCGGCAGGGCGAGGAGGTACACCAGCGACAGGTACACCGAGTAGATCGCGGTCGCGGTGGTCGCGCTCAGGTGCAGGCCGCCCGGTGCCACCAGGTACAGCGGGAGCAGAGCCTTCATGCCGTAGTAGGAGAAACGCTCCCACATCTCGGTCATGAAGAGAGTGGCCAGTCCGCGGGGGTGGCCGAAGAAGGTCCTCTCGGAACCGGGGGTGCCCGGATTCACCGAGTCCTTCGTCAGGCTGGACGCCATGGTCGATCCTTGCTTGGTCGGGACGCGCTGCTGTGGGGGTCCCCCCTGCTCGAGCGCAGCCGAGAGCTCGGGGGAGTCGCGCGCCCGGTGGGGGGCGGCCGGCACCGGCGGGGTCCGACCGTCCGTCCCCACGCCCACGAGGAGTCCGCTCCGGATCGCGGAGCGGCGGACGGCGACCACCGGGATCCACGCCCGGCACGCGTCGATGCGTTCGGGCCCGGCCACAGGTCATTCCTTTCAAGGCTGGCGAACACCAGCCCGCACACAAAAGAGACCTTCAGCGTCGCTGACGCGCCAAAGGTCCCCGTGTGGTGTTACAGGCGTCTGGTCACCATACGACATCTCAATGTGGCATATGGAAGGACTTGAGATATGGATCACAGGTAATAATGGAACCACGGACATGCATTCGAAGGTGTCGTTCGCGATCGCATCCCACAGCCGAAGGCAAGAATCCGCACAGTCACAGGTAGGAATCCCGGTTGGCGATCACACCACAGGCGCTGTCCGAGGCGGACTACCATCACCCCATGACCCGTGTACTGCTCGCCGAGGACGACGCGTCCATCTCGGAGCCGCTGGCCCGTGCCCTGCGCCGGGAGGGTTACGAGGTCGAAGTGCGCGAGGACGGACCCACCGCACTCGACGCCGGAATGCAGGGCGGCGTCGACCTGGTCGTCCTGGACCTGGGCCTGCCCGGTATGGACGGCCTGGAAGTGGCCCGTCGACTCCGTGCCGAAGGCCACACCGTCCCCATCCTCATCCTGACCGCGCGTGCCGACGAGGTGGACACCGTCGTCGGTCTCGACGCGGGCGCCGACGACTACGTGACCAAGCCGTTCCGCCTTGCCGAACTGCTCGCCCGCGTCCGGGCCCTGCTGCGGCGCGGCGCCGCGGAGCCGCAGCAGCCGCCCGCCACGCACGGGGTGCGCATCGACGTCGAGTCGCACCGCGCGTGGATGGGCGACGAGGAGCTGCAGCTCACGGCGAAGGAGTTCGACCTGCTGAGGGTCCTGGTGCGGGACGCCGGGCGGGTCGTCACCCGGGACCAGCTCATGCGCGAGGTCTGGGACACCACGTGGTGGTCGTCCACCAAGACCCTCGACATGCACATCTCCTGGCTCCGCAAGAAGCTCGGGGACGACGCGGCGAATCCTCGCTACATCGCGACGGTACGGGGTGTCGGCTTCCGCTTCGAGAAGAGCTGAGGCCCCGCGGGACGGGTCGAAGCCCCGCCGCCGGGGGCGCGGGGAACCGCGCGATCGGCCCCCGCTGTCCCGCGGCTGAGCGATCCGGGCCGGACAGGGGCTTTCGGGGCGCAGCCCCGACCCTGGGGGCGCGGGGAACTGCGCGATCGGCCCCCGCTGTCCCGCGGCTGAGCGATCCGGGCCGGACAGGGGCTTCGGGGCGCAGCCCCGACCCTGGGGGCGCGGGGAACTGCGCGATCGGCCCCCACCGTCCCGCAGTCAGGGGAACCGGGTCGGGCGGGGTTTCCGGGGAGCAGCCCCGCCTTCAGGGGCGCGGGGAACTGCGCGATCGGCCCCCACCGGCCCGCAGCCGAAGAAATCGGGTCGGTCAGGGGTTTCGGGGCGTAGCCCCGACCCGGGGGTGCGGGCGGCCCCCACCGCCCCGCAGCCGACGAACAAGGCCGTGCCGAACGCGAGCCCCACCCCGGCCCAGCGGAGCGTCAAGGCACACTGGTCCACGTAAAGCCACTCGCCCGGAGGGCCCCGTGCGTCGCCGTCTCATCCAGTCCACCCTCAGCGTCGTGCTCGTCGTGATCGCCGTGTTCGGCGTCTCCCTCGTGATCGTCGAGACCCGCACGATCAGCAACAGCGCGCAGGAACGGGTGGACTCCGAGGCCCTGCGGCTGGCCAGCATCGTGGACAGCCGCATCCTCGGCGACGAACACGTCAACGGGGAGATCCTCAAGAACCAGGTCGCGGAAGACCGCTACGCCGTGATCCGCATCCCCGGCCAGCCCCCCATCGAGGTCGGTGTCCAGCCCAGCGGTGACGTCATCCACTCCACCGCCAAGGGCGAGGAGGGCGAGACGGTCACCGTCCAGGAGCCCCGCTCGGCCGTGACCCGGGAGGTCGGCCGCACCCTCCTGATCATCGCCGCGGTCGCCCTGCTCGCGATCGTCGCCGCGGTCCTGCTCGCCGTACGCCAGGCCAACCGCCTCGCCTCCCCGCTCACCGACCTCGCGGAGACCGCGGAACGGCTCGGCTCCGGCGACCCCCGCCCGCGCCACAAGCGGTACGGCGTCCCGGAGCTGGACCGGGTGGCGGACGTCCTGGACGGCAGCGCGGAGCGGATCGCACGCATGCTCACCGCCGAGCGCCGGCTCGCCGCCGACGCCTCCCACCAGCTCCGTACGCCGCTGACGGCCCTCTCCATGCGCCTGGAGGAAATCACCCTCACGGATGACCCGGACACCGTGAAGGAGGAGGCGACGATCGCTCTGACACAGGTCGAGCGGCTCACGGACGTGGTCGAGCGCCTGCTCACCAACGCCCGCGACCCGCGTACCGGCTCCGCCGTCTCCTTCGACCTCGACGAGGTCATCAAGCAGCAGCTGGAGGAGTGGCGCCCGGCGTACCGCAGCGGGGGCCGCGCCATCGTCAGCTCCGGCAAGCGGCATCTGCAGGCCGTCGGCACCCCGGGCGCGGTCGCCCAGGTGCTGGCCGCGCTCATCGAGAACTCGCTCATGCACGGCGGCGGCACCGTCGCGCTGCGCACCCGCGTCACCGGCAACCAGGCCGTCGTCGAGGTCACGGACGAGGGACCCGGCGTCCCCACCGACCTGGGCGCGCGCATCTTCGAGCGCACGATCAGCGGGCGCAACTCCACGGGCATCGGGCTCGCGGTCGCCCGTGACCTCGCGGAGGCGGACGGGGGGCGGCTGGAGATGCTGCAGGCCCAGCCGCCGGTGTTCGGGCTGTTCCTGTCGCGTACGCCGATGAAGAGGCCGCCGTTCCTGGTGGAGGACGACGAGGAGCGGACGGTCAGGTAGCACCACCCGGCCGCGGCGGGAGAGGTGTCGCGGGGCGACGGTCGGGCGGGTGGGACAGGTGCCGCGCGGGGCGACGGCTCAGGTCTCAGTTCGCCCGGGCTCGCGCCCGCGGACGCTCCGGCTCCGGCTCGGGCTCCCGTTCCGGCTCCACGTCCGGGAACGCGTCCGCGCTCGCCACCGCCCCACCCTCCTCCGGGGACACCGTGCGGAACACCCATGTGCGGTACGACCAGAACCGGAACAGCGTCGCGATGCCGATGCCGAGGAACTTGAACACATTGCTCTGCAGCGGGCTGTCCCAGCCGAAGCTGTACGTCGCCACGTACAGCACGCCGTTCTCGATGACCAGCCCCACCGCGCTGAACAGCACGAAGAGGCCCATCTCCCGGGTACGGCCGCCCCGGTCGCGGTCCCGGTACGTGAAGTAGCGGAACCCGATGTAGTTGAAGACGATTGCGACGATCGTGGCGATGACACTGGCCCGGACGACCTGCAGACCGGTCGCGTGACGCACCAGGTTGAAGGTCGCCAGGTTGACGAGCAGCCCCGCTCCGCCGACCGCTCCGAACTTCGCGATCTCCCGCAGGAGCTGGTCGAACCGGCGGCGAACCGCGCCGCGAGGCCGCCCATGAAGCCCCGAAGAAGCACTGCCCATGGTGTCGCCAGCCCCCGTAGATCGGACATCGGTCGAAGAATTCAACCCAGCCATGCTAACCAGCGGCCCCTTCCGGCGCCCGCGGACGGCCTTACGGGTCCGGAAAGACCGCGTGACAGCCAGGGAAAGCCGATGTCGCCAACGAGGCTGCGGAATGTCGCCAACGGGGCTGCGAATGTCGCGAACGGGGCTGTGAATGTCGCGGAGGAGGCTGCGAATGACGCGGACGAGGCTGCGAACAAGGCGGCAGGCGAATCCGCGCACGCGGCTCCGGCGGCGGAAACCGGTGGTGGAAACCGGTCCCCGCGGCGCGGCCGATACTCTTGGGGCGTGACGTTCCCGGTAGTCGGCATGGTCGGCGGGGGTCAGCTCGCTCGTATGACACACGAGGCGGGCATCCCGCTCGGCATCAAGTTCAAGCTCCTCAGTGACACGCCTCAGGATTCCGCGGCGCAAGTGGTCAGCGATGTCGTCATCGGCGACTACCGCGACCTCGACACGCTGCGTGACTTCGCGCGCGGCTGCGACGTGATCACCTTCGATCACGAGCACGTACCCACCGAGCACCTGCGCGCGCTGGAGGCGGACGGCATCCCCGTGCGCCCCGGCCCCGACGCGCTCGTGCACGCCCAGGACAAGGGCGTGATGCGCGCGAAGCTCGCCGCGATCGGCGTGCCCTGCCCGCGGCACCGCATCGTGAGCGACGTCGACGACGTGGCCCGGTTCGCGGCCGAGGGCAGCGGCGGGGGAGACGGCGAGGGCGGCGGGGGAGACGGTTTCCCCGTCATCCTCAAGACCGTCCGCGGCGGCTACGACGGCAAGGGCGTCTGGTTCGTCCGGTCGATCGAGGAGGCCGCCGAACCCTTCCGGGCCGGCGTCCCCGTCCTCGCCGAGGAGAAGGTCGACTTCGTACGGGAACTCGCCGCGAACGTCGTCCGCTCCCCGCACGGCCAGGCGGTCGCCTACCCCGTCGTCGAGTCCCAGCAGGTCAACGGCGTCTGCGACACGGTGATCGCCCCCGCGCCCGGCATAGCGGACGAACTGGCCCTCCAGGCCGAGGAACTCGCCCTGCGCATCGCCAAGGAACTCGGCGTTGTCGGCCACCTGGCCGTGGAGCTCTTCGAAACGGCCGACGGCCGCATCCTCGTCAACGAACTGGCCATGCGCCCGCACAACTCGGGCCACTGGACCCAGGACGGCGCGATCACCTCGCAGTTCGCCAACCACGTACGCGCGGTCCTCGACCTCCCCCTCGGCGACCCGCGCCCGCGCGCCAGGTGGACGGTCATGGTCAACGTCCTGGGCGGCGACTACCCGGACATGTACTCCGCGTACCTGCACTGCATGGCCCGCGATCCCAAACTGAAGATCCACATGTACGGGAAGGACGTGAAGCCCGGCCGCAAGGTCGGCCACGTCAACACCTACGGCGACGACCTGGACGACGTCCTCGAACGGGCCCGCCACGCAGCCGGATACCTGAGAGGCACGATCACCGAATGAGCCCCCTTGCAGGCCCCGTCGTCGGCATCGTCATGGGGTCGGACTCCGACTGGCCCGTCATGGAGGCGGCCGCCCAGGCCCTCGACGAGTTCGAGATCCCCTACGAGGTCGATGTCGTCTCCGCGCACCGGATGCCGCACGAGATGATCGCGTACGGCGAGCAGGCCGCCGGGCGCGGACTCAAGGCGATCATCGCGGGCGCGGGCGGCGCCGCCCATCTGCCCGGCATGCTCGCCTCCGTCACCCCGCTGCCGGTCATCGGTGTGCCCGTCCCGCTGAAGTACCTCGACGGCATGGACTCGCTGCTGTCGATCGTGCAGATGCCGGCCGGTGTCCCGGTCGCGACCGTCTCCGTCGGCGGCGCGCGCAACGCGGGCCTGCTGGCCGCCCGTATCCTCGCCGCGCACGACGGGGAACTCCTCACCCGTATGCGGGAGTTCCAGCAGGAGCTGAACGACCAGGCCACCGAGAAGGGGAAGCGGCTGCGCGCCAAGGTCGAGGGCGCGACCGGCGGCTTCGGCTTCGGGAAGTGACACGCATGCCGTCCTCCACGTCGTCCCTCGCCGAGGCTCGCGCCCTGTTGGTCGACTTCCCCGTCGTCGACGGCCACAACGACCTCCCCTGGGCGCTGCGCGAACAGGTCCGCTACGACCTCGACGCCCGCGACATCGCCACCGACCAGAGCGGCCATCTGCACACCGACCTGGCCCGGCTGCGCGCGGGCGGCGTCGGCGCGCAGTTCTGGTCGGTGTACGTCCGCTCGGACCTGCCCGGCGCGGTCACCGCGACACTCGAACAGATCGACTGCGTACGGCAGTTGATCGACCGTCACCCCGCGCACCTGCGCGCCGCGCTGACCGCGGCCGACATGGAGGCGGCGCGCGCCGAGGGCCGCATCGCCTCGCTCATGGGCGCGGAGGGCGGCCACTCCATCGACAACTCCCTCGGCGTGCTGCGGGGGTTGTACGCGCTGGGCGTGCGCTACATGACCCTCACCCACAACGACAACATCGCGTGGGCGGACTCGGCCACCGACGTCCCCGCCGTCGGCGGTCTGTCGGCCTTCGGCCGCGAGGTCGTCCGGGAGATGAACCGCGAGGGCATGCTCGTCGACCTCTCGCACGTGGCCGCGACGACCATGCGCGACGCGCTCGACGCGACATCCGCCCCGGTGATCTTCTCCCACTCCTCCTCGCGCGCGGTGTGCGACCACCCGCGCAACATCCCGGACGACGTCCTGGAGAGGCTGCCCGCCAACGGGGGAGTGGCGATGGTGACGTTCGTACCGAAGTTCGTCCTCCAGGCGGCGGTCGACTGGACCGCCGAGGCCGACGAGAACATGCGGGCGCACGGCTTCCACCACCTCGACACCACCCCCGAGGGCATGAAGGTCCACCGGGCCTTCGAGGAGTCGCACCCGCGCCCCGTCGCCACGGTGTCGACGGTCGCCGACCACCTCGACCACATGCGCGAGGTCGCCGGCGTCGACCACCTGGGCATCGGCGGCGACTACGACGGCACGGCGTTCACCCCCGACGGTCTCGACGACGTCTCCGGCTACCCGAATCTCATCGCCGAACTGCTGGACCGCGGCTGGTCGAAGACCGACCTCGCCAAGCTGACCTGGCAGAACGCCGTACGGGTGCTGGGCGCGGCCGAGGACGTGGCCCGCGAGTTGCGGGCGACGCGCGGCCCGTCGAACGTGAGCCGGGAACAACTGGACGGCTGAGGCGCCGCCTCGGTCGCTTCGTGGATTTCGTGGTGGGTGGGCCCCCCGAACGCCCCACCCGCCAGGAAGCCACCCCTCGCTCCGTGCGACGGTGACGGTACTGCGATCGCCGTCCGTCCAACGGAGCCGGCCGGCCCCTACCTCGCCGACGCGCCCTGCTCACCTGGGGCAACGTCCAACACGCCCTCCGCAGCGCCGACTTCACCGCCCGCGCGATCCAGCACCGGCGCGAGCCGTCCTCGGCGAAGATCGCGGAACTGGACGGCTGAACACCGTTGGGGCCGGACAGGGGCAGTCGGGCGGACGTCCCTCGGGCACACAGCGAAGTGGTGCAGAATGCAACAGACGCCGATCCGGCCGACTGAGCCTCGGCCGGATCGGCGTCACCTGCGGAGTGCTGAGCGTACGGATTGCTGAGCGTACGGAGTGCTGAGCGGGATCAGCGTCCCTCAAGGGGCGCGGGGAACGGCGTGACCGGCCACGGACGCGGCCCGCGGTTCCCGAAACGTTCCTCCAAGCGGAGCGCTTACGCCGTGGGACGCCCCATCGCCCGGTACGTCCACCCGGCCCGCCGCCACACCTCGGGGTCGAGCGCGTTGCGCCCGTCCAGCAGCACCCGGGCCGTGGCCACCTCGCCCAGCACCGCCGGGTCCAGCTCGCGGAACTCCTGCCACTCGGTCAGATGCAGGACCACGTCGGCCCCGCGCACGGCCTCGACCGCGGAGTCGGCGTATCCGAGCGTCGGGAAGAGCCGCCTGGCGTTGGCCATGCCCTTGGGGTCGTAGACGGTGACCTGGCCGCCCTGGAGATGGATCTGCCCGGCGACGTTCAGCGCGGGCGAGTCCCGGACGTCGTCCGAGTCCGGCTTGAAGGTCGCGCCGAGGACGGCGACCCGCTTGCCGAGGAAGGACCCGCCGCCGCCCAGTGCCTCCCGGGCCATCTCCACCATCTGTCCGCGCCGCCGCATGTTGATGGAGTCGATCTCGCGCAGGAAGGTCAGCGCCTGGTCGGCGCCGAGCTCACCGGCCCGGGCCATGAAGGCGCGGATGTCCTTCGGCAGACACCCGCCGCCGAACCCGATCCCCGCCCGCAGGAACTTCTTCCCGATCCGCTCGTCGTGCCCGATGGCCTCGGCCAGCAGGGCGACATCGCCGCCGGCGGCCTCGCAGACCTCGGCCATGGCGTTGATGAAGGAGATCTTGGTCGCCAGGAAGGAGTTCGCGGAGGTCTTCACCAGCTCGGCGGTCGGGAAGTCGGTGACGACGAAGGGCGAGCCCTCGGCCACCGGCGTCGCGTACACCTCGCGCAACAGCTTCTCCGCCCGCTCGCTGCGCACGCCCACCACGAGCCGGTCGGGGTGCAGGGTGTCCCGCACGGCGAAGCCCTCACGCAGGAACTCCGGGTTCCAGGCGAGCTCGGCGTCCGCACCGGCGGGGGCGAGCCCGGCGAGCACGCCCGCCAGCCGCTCCGCGGAGCCGACGGGCACGGTGGACTTGCCGACGACGAGCGCGGGCCCCCGCAGATGCGGGGCGAGCGCCTCGAAGGCGGCGTCGACGTACGACATGTCGCACGCGTACTCCCCGTGCTTCTGCGGCGTGTTCACACAGACGAAGTGGATGTCGCCGAACTCCCCGACCTCGGCCCAGTCCATGGTGAACCGAAGCCTGCCGGAGGACCCCTCGATCCCCGCCACATGCTTGCGCAGCAGCTCTTCCAGCCCCGGCTCGTACATCGGGACCTCGCCCCGCCGCAGCATCTCGATCTTCTCGGGGACGACATCGAGCCCCAGTACCTCGAACCCGAGCTCGGCCATGGCGGCGGCGTGGGTGGCGCCGAGATAGCCGGTGCCGATCACGGTGATCTTGAGGGCCATGGGAGCTCCAGAGGTGTATGGCTTCAGTGCGCTGCCCGAGCATAGTCGGGGCATGTTCGGGCCCCTCATCGGGCAGGTTTCCCCCTGTCGCGAAGCTCACGTATCCCTCCCGTGGGCGGGCCCCTAAAATTTGGGTTACTTAACGGTAATTAGCGTCTTTGGAGCGTGAGAGACCTTGGCCGGATCGGCTGATTTCGACCTGTACCGCCCGTCCGAGGAGCACGACATGCTCCGTGACGCTATTCGCTCGCTGGCCGAGGCGAAGATCGCGCCGTACGCGGCCGTGGTGGACGAGGAAGCCCGTTTCCCGCAGGAGGCCCTGGACGCCCTGGTCTCCTCCGACCTGCACGCCGTGCACGTACCGGAGACGTACGGTGGCGCAGGCGCCGACGCGCTCGCGACGGTGATCGTGATCGAGGAGGTGGCGCGGGTCTGCGCCAGCTCCTCCCTGATCCCGGCCGTGAACAAGCTGGGCTCGCTCCCGGTGATCCTCTCCGGTTCCGAGGCCCTGAAGCACAAGTACCTGACCCCCCTCGCCAAGGGCGACGGGATGTTCTCGTACTGCCTCTCCGAGCCGGACGCGGGCTCGGACGCGGCGGGCATGAAGACGAAGGCGGTCCGCGACGGCGACGACTACGTCCTCAACGGTGTGAAGCGCTGGATCACCAACGCGGGCGAGTCCGAGTACTACACGGTGATGGCGGTCACCGACCCCACCAAGCGTTCGAAGGGCATCTCGGCCTTCGTGGTCGAGAAGTCGGACGAGGGCGTCTCCTTCGGTGCCCCCGAGAAGAAGCTCGGCATCAAGGGCTCCCCGACCCGCGAGGTCTACCTCGACAACGTCCGCATCCCGGCCGACCGCATGATCGGCGAGGAGGGCACCGGCTTCGCCACGGCCATGAAGACCCTGGACCACACCCGCATCACGATCGCCGCGCAGGCGCTCGGCATCGCGCAGGGCGCCCTCGACTACGCCAAGGGCTACGTCCGGGAGCGCAAGCAGTTCGGCAAGCCGATCGCCGACTTCCAGGGCATCCAGTTCATGCTCGCCGACATGGCGATGAAGATAGAGGCGGCCCGGCAGCTGACGTACGCGGCCGCTGCGAAGTCGGAGCGCGGCGACAAGGACCTCACCTTCCAGGGCGCGGCGGCCAAGTGCTTCGCCTCGGACGTGGCGATGGAGGTCACCGTCGATGCGGTGCAGCTCCTCGGCGGCTATGGCTACACGCGGGACTATCCGGTGGAGCGGATGATGCGCGACGCGAAAATCACACAAATCTACGAAGGAACGAACCAGGTTCAGCGGATCGTGATGGCCCGCAACCTGCCGTAACGGTTGGTGAGCTGACCGCCGAAGGGCGCCCGAATGCTGGGCGCCCTTCACTCTTTTGGGTCTGCGAAACATGAGACATGGAAATATCCGTGTGTCATGTCTTAGCTTTCTGATGTGGCCGGGGACCTTCCGGCACACGGCGGTCGTCGTATGCCGCGCTACTTTCGACTTGTGACCGAAGCATCATCAGGTGGGGACTTGCCCACGGGATGGCGTCTGGACGGAGAACAACTCGTCCACGAAGCCGAGTTGTACGGCTGGAAGCTGACTGTTGTCAGCCTGCTCGACGCGCCGTGGGACGGCCCGACGAGCCTCCGCATCGAGCCGCCTGACGATCCCCACGCCACAGTCGGAACGGACGGCATCACGACAGAGCTCATGCGATCGATCTCCCTCGCGGAGATCCGCAGGACGGCGAGGGAACTGCGTGCGCGCCTGGGCCGGTCGACTGACGAAGCCACCACTGCGGCGGTGCTTCATCGGGTCGAGACGGAGCGGGAGTACGCCTTGATGGCTCGTGAGTACGTGCGTCTGGTGCAGCAGGGGTACCGGAGTCCTGTCACGCGGCTGGCGACGGCGTGGGGGCTCAGCCGGAACACCATCAGCGGCCGCGTCAGGCGGGCACGTGCCATGGGCTTCCTCGACGGGCCGCCGGGCAGACCTGCGAACCGTCTGACCGAAAAGGCCAGGCGGTACCTGGAGGGGGACGACCTACGTGACTCGGAACGGGACCGGTTCGACGGACGGTGAACCGCTCGTGGCGGTTTTCGAACGATGGGCCACCACGAGAGGGATGGAGAACAGCAGCGTCAAGCAGTACCGGACGATGCTCAACAGGGCTGTGCTGCCTTTCTTCGGAGCCGACGACGTCAGGTGTGTCACCTCGGCGCAGATTGAGAAGTGGGTGGAGTGGATGACGCACTCGCGCGCCTACAAGCACTCCACCGTCCGATTCCGATTCAGCATCCTCATGTCGGTGTTCAGTTGGGCGACGGAGCACGGGCTGATCGACAGCAACCCGTGCAGGGCAGTTACCCTCCCCGTGAGTGGCGCTCGGGCACACCGAGATCAGCGCGCGGACGTCCACGTCCCCAGCACGGAGGCAGTACTCGGCGTAGTTGCGGCCGCTCCGGAGCGATACCGGGGAATGCTCTGGCTGATGGCGGGCTGCGGGTTACGACTCGGCGAAGCCATGGGCCTCGGCCGTGACCGAATCTCCTTCGGCCACCAACTGATCACAGTCGACCGGCAAGTTGCCTGCGACCGGGACACTGGATCGGGTCGATACGGCAGCATGAGGCTGCGCCACACCAAATGGCGCGAGGATGGGGAGCAGGGGCGTCGAGTGCCCTGCCTGATGTTGTGGCGTTGGCCCTGCGCCGTCACCTCAAGGACTACGACACCTGGGGTGAGGATGAGCTGCTGTTCAGCAACGCGACGGGCACCGGGTTGCTCTACCCGTACTACTGGTACGGCAGGATCTGGCGTCCAGCCCTTGCCGCAGCCGGCATCGACTACTTCAAGCCGCACAGTCTCCGGCACTTCTACGCCGCGTCGCTGTTGAGTCAGGGGGTGGCGATTTCCGAGGTCTCGGCCTGGCTGGGCCACACGTCGGTGAGCTTCACCGAGCGGTACTACTCCGATTTGATGCCTGACTCCCCCGACCGTGCGAGGCTCGCGATCGACGGCGCCCTGGGACCGAATCGACAGGAGGCGGCTGCTGTGGGCGGGCCTGGAATCCTACGGACGGCGTCGGCATAGGGAGCTGAGGGAGCTGTCGAGCTGCCAGCTCGCTCAGGCCATGTTCGGCGGCCCCAGTCGATGGATCATGTGCTCATCCACCCGACTGGACAAACCAGTTCAGGCACCGCCCGATTCGGCGAACAGGTCACCAGTGCCAGGGACAGGTACGAGGGGCGTTCGAGGTAGAAGCCGAGCGACACGTCAGCCCCCGAATGCAGCCGCTCAGCGGCGGAGTTCACGAGAAGGGCCAGGTGGGTCGTGTCGCGCTGTGCCTCGGAATCGAACCGGGGCGCGTACTCGGTCAGCCGTTCGCCGAGCCATGACGCCGCTTCCTTCGCCTCATCCCACGTGCCCCGAACTAAGGAACCCGGCTTGATGAGCCAGAACGCCGTTTCCAGCGGAGGTAGATCAGAAGTGGGGAACTCTGCGGCCACCTCGCGGTAGCGCTGGATCAGTTCCGGCCTGCTTTCGGCCGGGGGTGGCTCGGGATGCGGGGGCCGCCGAAGTGCTTCCTGGTCGAAGCGCTGTTTCGGGCCGGTCCACAGGTAGCCGTGATGGTGCACCAGTCGATCCCGTTCGGTGTGGAGGGTCGAAGGACCAATCGGTCCCGGCCCTCTGGGAGGGGTGGGCCGGGACCGATTGGAAGGGACGGAGGGGTCAGACGTTCAGGCCGAACCTCGCCGGGTCGATACCGGCCGCGTCCAGTTCCTCCGTGGTGAACCGCAGCGGCTGCGCGTCCGGCCGCTTGCTGTCACCGACGGCCCAGGAGTCGTCATCGATCCTGGCCAGGGTCACGCACCCCTCACTGCAAGGACCACCGCACGCCTTCACGAACGAGGCCCCGTCGATGTTGAGCGCGTACAGGTCAGTTCCGTTCTGCATCGCTGCACCTTCCTGCTCACCTGTCACGGCCATGACCGGCCGCCGCCGCCCATACCGGACGGGAGTTCATGGATGGAGAGGGCAGCGCCTGATGCCCGGAACTAGGACCCGGTTTCTTGAGAAGCAGTCGCCTGGTTCCGTGCCTCGGCCGCGATGCGAAGTGACTCCGCGATCAGCTCCGCGTGCTCCGCCCTGAGCGGGCCGACCTTCACGTACGGCTCACCCTTCGGGGTCACCGTGGGCCACAGCGCACGGTCCAACTCGCGGTCAGGTATCCCGAGGCGCCGCAGGGCGGCATGCAGCTCTTCATTCGCGTTGACCGCCGTATTCCTGGCGCTTCGCCAGAGCTGCATGTCCATCGCTACCGCGCCCCGTGCGTGTTGTGGCTCCGGATCTCCGCAGCGGCATCGCACGCCGTACGGAAGTCACGCCTCCTGAGAGCCGACTTGCGATCCCTTGCGAGAGCCATGCATACCCCACACCCGTTCTCGGGCGTGCCCTCCAAGAGCCAAGGGTCGATCGGCAGTTCTACCGGCGCTTCCTGCGTCGTCTTCGTAGCGGCCATTGACACTCCTCGACTTGAGCGTTGAGGTATGCATGATCCGCCGGATCCTGAAGAGTTCTCTAGCCTGTTTCCTGTTCCCGTAAAAAATAGTCGCGGATGTCCTCGACCAGACTCCGCATGTCGTTACCGAACACCGCCATTCGCTCGAATCCTTCGAACTTATCGACATAGACCCCTACATCTCTGGGGTCTGTGACGACCACCTCTGCGTGGACCGTTTCTATCGTGACCATTCGGTCGTCGCGGATGACGAACGCGTGATTTGCAATGTCGTTTTGCTGAATATGTAGGGGAACTACGCGGATGTCCACATGGGAGAGTCGTGAAATGGAAATGATGCGGTCGAGCTGTGCAGCCATCATCTGTGGCGGGACGATTCGCCACCGAAGGACAGGTTCCGTGATGATGAACCGCAGTGCCTTCGCGTTGTCGTAGAGGACCGCTTGGCGTTCGAGTCTCCCGCTGATCGTCCGTGTGAGAGCGTCCTCGCTCAGGTTGTGACGTTGCAGAACGGCCCGGATGTACTCCGGCGTCTGGAGCAGGCCGGGAACCAGCGCCGGTTGGAACAGCCGCAGCATCGACATCTGGGCTTCCAGAGCCTTGGCGGCCTGCTGGCCTTTGTGGACCCCGATGCGCTTCAGAAGTCGCCATGCCGTCGCTTCCGTCGCCGACGCTCGGGCGGCCTCCGCGTACTCCGCCTTGACCTCATCCGAGACGCCGATGGCTGTCAGGATGCGCTCTACGTCCGTCGCGCTGGCCGCGAGCTTCGCATTCTCGATCTTGGACAGCTTGGACGGAGACATGAGGGCGCTGCGGGCTACTGCTTTGGCTTCCTTCCCGGATGCCACTCGCAGCGCCCGCAGCGCGGCCCCAAGCTGTGCTCTGTTCACGCCCCGTACTTGGCCCACCATTCGGTGAACGGCTCCGCCTGGGCGAGTGCCACGTCACGGAACCGCGTGAATTCCGCCGTTCGTTCCGCCGGCAGCACTTCCGATCCCAGGTACTTCCCGGTTCCGTCGTAGTTCATCACGGCCACGGACTCGGAGTCGAAGAACCAGAAATCCGGAACGTTCTCCAGGGGGTTGGCTTTGTCGGTGACGTCGAGGATGAAGAACTCCTCACCCCCGGTCATGTTCTTCTGGTAGCCCCACCCGAGTTCGAACCTAAGATAGTCCGTGAGTGGGCGGGACAGAACGTGCACCCGGTAAAGCCGCTTCCCCTTCTCGGTGTGGGAGCGGAGTTCTTCGATCCAGCCCGCGTTGTAGTCGTCCGGCTGCGGCTCCCCGGCCAGGAACGCGTGATAGGCGTCGACGTTCCCGGACTTGCTGTAGTCGTCCAGAGTTTCCAGCCGGAACGCCTCACGCTCGAACGCGTCGAAGAGGTCGCCGAGGGTCCTAGATGAGGTTGTCACGGATGGCCTTCTGGATCAGTTCCATCGGGATCTCGACGAGGGTTTCGTGAGCGGGAATCTGAAGCCCGTGATCGACCGGAGTCTCGCCCTGTACCAGGAAGGTGCCGCGATCCGTCGCGTAGATCGTCGGGCAGTCCTTGATGTCGCACGTGCTGACCAGCTTGGTGACCTTCATGGTCCTGGTTCCCCTCTCGCGTGCTGCTGCCAGTGCCCCGCGTGTGGCTCGATGCTCCCGAGGGTGAGGTACGCGGGTCAAGCGATCACGGTTGACGGAACAGGAAACCGCGTAACCTGCCCCGGGCCTGCTTGTCTGTTGCGCGGCCGGTGCTGGTGCCTCCAACACGGCCGCTACCTGCGCAGACCGTTGACGATCATGGGGAAATGCTGGGGAGACCCTCTCTAGGAGGGGTGTTCGTGCAGGTCAGCGCCGTATGACTTGTAAAGCACCCAGATCTACGAGGGCACGAACCAGGTCCAGCGCATCGTCATGGCACGCAACCTGCCGTAACCCACCCCCGGCACCAGGGACTTGAGGGGCACCCCGGCGGGGGGTGCCCCTCCTTCTTGTCTCGGGTGGGCCACTCACGCGTCCCTACGCGGCGTCGAACCACGCCTTGTGCGCCGCCCAGTGCCCGACCCAGCCCGCGAAGCCGGGTGCGGAGGTCGTGAACCCGAACTCGGCGCCGAAGGGAACGGCGCCCTCCCCGGTGATGTGCCAGATCTGCCCCCGGTGCGGGCCCGTGACGACGAGATGCCAGTTCATTCCGCACCCGTCGGTGCCCAGCACGACGGACCCGTGGTCGAAGACCCGCTCGACGACCGGATCGATCTCCTCGGCCGGCCTCGGGTCGTCCTCCCACACCCACGCCTCCGTGAGCGGGAACGGTCGGCTCAGGTCGCGCCCCTGCCCGTCGCCGCCCCAGCCCTCGGGCAGCTCGGCCAGGGACACCAGCCCGTACTCCGGCGGCCCGGAGTACGAACCGTCGGTCACCTCGGCGCAGAACGTCCGGTACGGCTCGGGCAGCACGATGCCGTGCTCCGCCTCGAAGGCGTGCACCGCCGCCCAGCCGAGCGCCGACTCTCCGCCGTCGTCCACGGCGAACGCCCCGCGCAGCGCCGCGAGTTCCTCCAGGGTGGCGTGATCGTTGTTCATGCGGTCATGGATACCAGCCGGCTCTGACAACGCCCGATGCGGGCGGCCTCACACGCCGTTCAGCGCGCCCCGTAGATCCTCCGGCGTGCGGTAGTGGACGGTTCGCATGCCGAGGGCGGCCGCCGCGTCCACGTTCTCCAGGGTGTCGTCCACGAACAGGCAGCGCTCGGCCGGGACGCCGGCCCGCTCGACGGCGATGTCGTAGATGCGCCGGTCGGGCTTGGCGATGCCCACCCGTGCGCTGCTGACCACGTGGTCGGCGAGGTCCGTCAGGCCCAGGACCTCCAGGTCCTCCTCCAACTGCACCGAGGTGTTGGTGACGAGGACCAGCGGCACGCGGGCGCGGGCCCGGCGCAGCAGCGCCACCACCGTCTCGTCGGCGTGGAACGGGGAGCGTACGAGCGCCGTGCTCAGCTCCGCCGCCGTCCCGTCGGCCACCAGCCCGCTCAGGCCCCGCAGGATCGACCCCGCCCACTCGTCCGGTGTGATTCGCCCCAGCACCAGCGGCAGCACCGTGTCCGGCGCGAAGGCCACCTTCATGGTGGTGCCCTCGGCCAGCCCGGCGGCGCGCTCCAAGGCGTACAGGTGGGCCGGTTCGTAGACGCGGATCACGTTGTCGACGTCACAGAGCACCGCGTCGAAGGGGTGTCCGCCGGAAGCGGACGGGGCCGCGGGGGAGAGGGTCATGACCTCACCCTGGCATCCCGCCGCGGGCAGCCGTCGGCCAGGGATGCCTCTCCGCCCCGAAGCGCCGGTGGGGCCTGTCCGGCGGATCCTGCCGGACAGGACCTAGTCCAGCCCGTTCGCCGCACGCTTCTCCCGCAGTTCCATGATCGCCCGTCGCCGTGCCAGCCGGTGGGTGCGGCGGATCTGGGCCTCCTGGTAGCGGCGTTCGTCCCGCTCGGTCTCCGGAAGGACCGGCGGCACACGCCGGGGCCTCCCGTCGGCGTCGACGGCGGCGAAGACGAGATACGCCGAGCCGACCTGCTGGGGCGGCTCGGACTCGTTCCAGCGCTCGGCCAGCACGCGGACGCCGACCTCCATGGACGTCCGCCCCGTCCAGTTCACCTGGGCCTTCACATGAACGAGGTCGCCCACACGGACCGGCTCCAGGAACACCATCTCGTCCATGGAGGCGGTGACCGCGGGCCCGCCGGAGTGCCGCCCGGCCACCGCGCCCGCCGCGTCGTCGACCAGCTTCATGATCACTCCACCGTGCACCGTGCCCAGAAGGTTGGTGTCGTTGTGGGTCATGATGTGGCTGAGGGTGGTCCGGGACGCGAAGGTCGGCTTGCCCGGAATGTCGTATTCCGGAGTGGGCGCCTGGTCTGTCATGCACTCCACCCTATGTGGGGGGCGTGCGAGGGGTCGCTTTGCATCAGCTCTGCAACAGGCGTGACCCAGATCTCCCCACTCTCTTGTTAGGCATACGGTGCGGCCCTGCACACTGGTCCGCATGAACGATTGGCCCGACGGGTGGGACGACAACCGCAGCAACGGTGGCAACCGCTACGGACGCGGCAGCGCAGGCGCACAGCCTGAGAGCGCCCGCGTCATGCGGCAGGTTCAGCGCGGCCCGGCGGCGCCCGGTCCGCGCCCGCCCGCACCGCCGTACGGCGGGGTGCCCCAGCAGCCGACGTACGACGACGGCCAGGGGTACGACAACGGGTACGACTCCGGCTACAACACCGGCCATGTGTACGGGTCGCCGGGCGGCCCCGGCGGTCCGCAGGGCCCCGGCGGCCAGGGCGGCCGTGCCCCGCGTCCCGCGCCGAACTGGCGGCGGCGGATCAAGTGGACCGCGATCACGCTGGTCACGCTGTTCGTCGTGGTCTCCGTCGGCACGTACTTCTGGGCCGACTCCAAGCTCCACCGTGACGTGGATCTCTCGACGGTCATCGACCGGCCCGAAGCGGGCAAGGGCACGAACTATCTGATCGTCGGATCCGACAGCCGTGCCGGCATGTCCGCCGAGGAGAAGAAGAAGCTGCACACCGGGTCCGCCGACGGCAAGCGCACGGACTCGATGATGATCCTGCACGTCGGCGACAACGGGGACACGCTGATCTCCCTCCCCCGGGACTCGAACGTGACGATTCCGACGTACAAGGGATCCGCGTCCGGCAAGACCTTCCAGGGCACGGGCCGCCAGGTGAAGCTGAACGCGGCGTACGCGGAGGACGGTCCGACCCTCCTCGTCCGCACCATCGAGTACAACACCGGCCTGCACATCGACCACTACGTGGAGATCGGTTTCGCCGGCTTCGCGAACATCGTCGACTCGGTCGGCGGTGTGGAGATGACCCTCGACCAGGGCTTCAAGGACAAGTACTCCGGCGCCGACTTCAAGGCGGGCAAGCAGACCCTCAACGGCGAGCAGGCCCTCGCCTTCGTCCGCACCCGCCACGCCTTCGCGGCCTCCGACCTCCAGCGCACCAAGAACCAGCAGAAGTTCCTGTCCGCCCTGGCCCACCAGGTCGCGACCCCGGGGACCGTCCTGAACCCGTTCAAGCTCTACCCGACCATGGGTTCGGGCCTCGACAGCCTCACCGTCGACAAGGACATGAGCCTGTGGGACCTCGCCGGCATGTTCTGGGCGATGAAGGGCGTGACGGGCGGCGACGGCAAGTCCATGAACATGCCGATCTCCGGCTCCACGGGCGGCAACCTCGTCTGGGACAAGGCCAAGGTCAAGACGCTGGTGGACGAGCTGAAGAACGACGACAAGGTGACGGTGTCGGGCAACTGACGTCCACCACCAGCACCACGAAGGGCCCCCCGGACGAACCGGCGGGGCCCTTCCCGTACATGCGAGTGATGCCCTTCAGGTGCGAGTGATGTGCTTCAGGCGCGCGTGCCGTGCTCCACGCGCGCGTGCCGTGCTCACGGACACGTCACCTGATCCCCGGTCACCACCCCGGCCTTCCCCTGGTACGGATCCTGCGCCCGCACCCGCGTGACCTCCTTGAAGTCCGGCCCCGCGATCACCTTCAGCAGCGGCCCCTGCCCGGCCACCGCGCGCAGCTCGCTGCCGGGGAGCGCGGCCGCGAGGGACTTCGCCGAGCGGTCCCAGCGCGGGTCGTACGAGATGACGGTGCGCCGGGTGGTCCGGTCCGGCGCGTTGACGGGCCGGCCCGTCGTGTGGAACCCGGTGGCGGCGAGCGCGCCGTCCAGGCGCTTGCCGAGGCCCTCCGTGGGCGTCCCGTTCTCGACCTGGACCTGGATCTGCTGCGGGGCCACCTCGACGTGCACGGTCCTGACGCGCGGTGCCTTGCGCGCCGGAGCCAGCGGCTTGTCGTCGCGCACGGACTGGAAGAGCTCGGTGGCCTTCGCCTCGTCCCACTTCAGCGTCGAGCCGATGCCCTTGACGACGTAGGCCATCTGCCCGATCGGCACGGTTGTGAACTCGGAGGAGGAGGGGGAGAAGTTCCGCATCGCCCGGCCGAGGTCCAGCAGTTCGTCCGTTCCGAAGCCCGTGTCCGCGCGGACCGAGCCGAGCACGGCCCGGGTGACGTCACGGAACTTCATCGGGTTCAGCAGGACCCCCGAGGACGTGGCCCGCTCGATCAACGCCGCCAGGAACCGCTGCTGGCGCTGCATGCGGCCGAGGTCGGAGGCGCCGTCGACATGCCGGGAGCGTACGTACTGGAGCGCCTGCCCGCCGTTCAGCGTGTGCGTGCCGGCGGTCAGGTCGAGTCCGGTGTACGAGTCCTTCAGGGGCTGTGCGGTGCAGATGCCCACGCCGCCGAGCACGTCCACCGTCCGCATGAAGCTGGTGAAATCGACCTCCAAGTAGTGGTCGATCTTCACATGGGTCATGTTCTCGACGGTGCGCACGGTCAGCTGTGGGCCCCCCTCGGCGTACGCCGCGTTGAGCTTGATCGGGTGCGGGCCGTGTTCCTTGCCGGTGGTCTCGTCGGTGTGCGCCGGCACCTCGGCGTACGAGTCGCGCGGCAGGCTCACGACGCTGGCCCGCTCCTTGTCGTCCGCGATGTGCACGATCATGATCGTGTCGGTGCAGTGACAGGGGGCGCCGCCCAGGCGGTACTTCCGCCGCTCCTCCTCCGTGATCTTGTCGCGGCCGTCGGTGCCGACCAGCAGGACGTTCATGCCGTTGCCGGCCGCCGGGCGGTTCTTCATGTCCTTGAAGGGGTCCACCCGGGCGATGTCCTCGTCCAGGCTGGTGACCACCGCGTGCCCGATGCCCGCCGAGGCGAGGACCACCACCGAGATCGTGGTGACCATCCGCATGGCCCAGCGCGGCTTCTTCCTCCGTACGGGGGGCCGTACGGAGGAGCGCTCCGGGGGCCGCCGGGAGCGGGGCGGCCCGGGGCGGGGCTGAGGGCGGGCCTGAGGGCGGGCGGGGGAGCGGGGCGGCGTGGGCAAGGGGGACACCTCCGCGGGGGTGAACGTGGGGAGCCGTGAGCACCGTAGGCCCATACGATCTGCTGCCCGGCTCGTAGGTAGGGCGGCGCGCGCCCGTGTCCCCCGTTCGCGGTAACGTGACGTCCGATGAGCGAGAAGTCTGACGTGCGGCCCCCCGCCGTTTCTGTGATCATGCCCGTCCTCAACGAGGAGCGGCATCTGCGCGGGGCCGTCCAAGCGATCCTGGCGCAGGAGTACGACGGCGAGATGGAGGTGGTGATCGCCATCGGTCCGTCCTCGGACCGTACGGACGAGATCGCCGCCGAACTCGTACGTGAAGACCCGCGCGTCCATACCGTCCCGAACCCGACCGGTCGCACCCCGGCCGCGCTGAACGCGGCGATCAAGGCGTCCCGGCACCCCGTCGTCGTCCGCGTCGACGGGCACGGCATGCTCTCCCCGAACTACATCGCGACCGCCGTGCGCCTCCTGGAGGAGACCGGCGCGCAGAATGTCGGCGGCATCATGCACGCCGAGGGCGAGAACGACTGGGAGCACGCGGTCGCCGCCGCGATGACCTCGAAGATCGGGGTCGGGAACGCCGCCTTCCACACGGGGGGCGAGGCCGGTCCCGCCGAGACCGTGTACCTCGGCGTCTTCCGGCGCGAGGCCCTGGAGCGGCAGGGCGGCTACAACGAGGAGTTCATCCGCGCCCAGGACTGGGAGCTGAACTTCCGGATCCGGGAGGCGGGCGGCCTCATCTGGTTCTCGCCCGAGCTGAAGGTGTCGTACCGGCCCCGTCCGTCGGTCAGGGCGCTCGCCAAGCAGTACAAGGACTACGGGCGTTGGCGCCATGTCGTGGCCCGGTACCACGAGGGCTCCATCAACCTGCGCTACCTCGCCCCGCCGACCGCCGTGTGCGCGATCGCGGCGGGCGTCGTGGTGGGCGTGGCGCTGACGCCCTGGGGCTTCCTGATCCCCGGGGGCTATCTCGCGGCGATAGCCGCGGGCTCGCTGCCCGCGGGCAAGGGGCTGCCGTTGAAGGCCCGCCTGCAGATCCCCGTCGCCCTGGCGACGATGCACATGTCGTGGGGCTTCGGCTTCCTCACCAGCCCGAAGGCGCTGGCGAAGAAGGTCATCGCGTCCCGCCGCCCGGCGGTGCTCACCTCCAACTGACCGTTCTCGTCAGCCGGCCGGGCCCCTCTCGACACCGAGAGGGGCCCGACTGCTCGTCCGACCTGCCTACTTGCCGCCCCGCCTACCTGCCTACCCGCCCAACTCCCTACGACCAGACGTAGTTCGGGTTCACGTGCATGCAGGCCCCGGTGTCGGCGCCGTTGAGCGCGTCGGCGGACTCCGGCGTCTTGTCGTCCTGCGCCTTGGCCTTGTACGCCGTTCCCTCGCGCCAGTCGGCGCCGACCACGAGCGTGACACCCGAGACGTCCGTCGACTTCTTCACCGCACTCAGCGGGATCCCCAGTGCCTTGGCGACCGCCTGGGCGTCGCCCTGCAGGTCGGCGCTCGGATAGCGGATCACCGTCGTCTCCTCGGCGGTCGCCGCCGAGGTGTCCGCGGCGGCCTTGGTGAAGCCCTTGCCGGAGAGCAGCTGGGACACCGTGCGCGCGCGCCCGCCGACCGGGCCCAGCACGTCCGTGCGGGTGCCGTTCTGCACGGACACACCGATCTGGTCGTCCGCGGCGGCCGGGTCCGTGGAGGCCTTCACCGCGGTCGTCGTCTTCTTCTTGTCCTTGCCGTCGAGCGCGATGTCCTCGCGCACGAGACGGAACAGCTGCTCGGCCTCGCCCGGCTTGGGCTCCACGCGGTTGCTGTCCGACACGGCCCACTGCCAGGGCATCGTGGTCATCGTGATCCGCTTCGGCTCGACCTTCTTGAGCTCGTTGCCGAGGTCGTAGAGCTTCAGCACGGTACCCAGGCCCTTGTCGACGGTCAGTGCCTTGGTGGCCGTCTCCGCGAGGCTGCGCAGCTTGCCGGGGTTGCTGATCGTGGCGTTCTCGCGCAGCTGGCGGACCATCGAGTTCATGTACTGGTGCTGGGCCCTGGTCCGGCCGATGTCGGTGTTGTCCTCGAAGCCGTACCGCGTCCGCAGCCACGCCAGGGCCTGTGTGCCCTTGACGTAGGTGGTGCCCTCCTTGAGCTTCAGCCCGGAGCCGTGGCCCTGGCTGTCCTTGGAGTAGACGTTGGCGTCCACACAGACCGGGACGCCGCCGATCGCGTCCGCCATCGACACCACACCCGAGAAGTCGATCTTCATGAAGTGGTCGATGTGGATCTTGGTGAGCTTCTCCCAGGTGGCCACCGTGCAGCCCGGACCGCCGCGCCCGAGCGAGGTGTTGGTCATCACCAGGCCGGTGGACGCCTCGTACACCTTCTTGGTGTCCGGGTCCGTGCACTTGGGGATCTTCAGCAGGGTGTCGCGCGGCATGCTGATCACCGACATGTTGCTGCGGTCGGCGGAGAGGTGCAGCAGCATCTGGACGTCCGCGAGCGGGGTGCCGCCGAAGGTCTCCTTGGCGCCGCCGAGCTCCTGGTTCTCCTTGGTGTCCCGGGCGTCCGAGCCGATCAGGAGGATGTTCAGCGGCGTCTGTCCGGCCGCGTTGGCCTTGCTCTTGGCCGCCCTGTCCTTCTCGTCGCCGAGGTTCAGGTCGTCCTTCTTGATGTTGTCGTTCAGGTGCTGGTAGTAGAGATAACCGGCACCCGCGGTGCCAAGTATCAGCAGCGCCAGAACGGACGCCGACCAGCGCAGTACGCGGCGTCTGCGCCGCGGGCTCCCGCCTTCGCCGCCCCCGCGCCGACGCCCGCCACCGCCGCTGCCGTGCCGACCCTGCCCGCGCGGTTCGGCCGACGTACCGTCGTCGCTCCCGTCACCGGGAAGCCGGCCCGCGTCACGGGAGGAGCGGCGCTCGGCGTCGACAGGATGGTCTCCGGCGTCCGCGGGGTGCTCCCCGGCGTCGACGGGGTGTTTCCCGGCCCCGGCGGCGACGGAGTGGCCCCCGTCGCCGTCCGCGGGTCTGGCGCCCCCGCCGTCGCTGTCTCTGCTGTCGACGCCTCTGCTGCCGCCTGTGCCGTCCGCGCCACTTGTGTTGCCTGTGCCGCTTGTGTTGCCTGTGTCGCCTCTGCCGTCCTCGCCGTCCGTGTCGGCGGAATCACCGTTCTCGCCGTACAGACTGTCGTCCCAGCCCAGATCACCGGCCTGTCGGACACGTGGTCGAGCCCCCTCCCCACGCACACCGCTTCGCGCCATCTCCCTGCCCCTCCCCACCCTGCGCCTGACAAACGGGTCCGTCCCGCGTCCTGTGGGACGCGCGCGTCCGGGCCGGACACCCCTTGCGTCCGGCCCGGACGCCCTGCGTCCTGTTAGACGCTTGACGGACCCGTTAGGTCATCAGCTGGCGCACACCGTTTTGTCCGCCGTCGACTTGTCGACGTCAGGCGCCTTGGTCGGGGCGGTCAGCGACACCCCGGCGCCCTTGAAGTCCTTGCCCAGGGTCAGCACGATCGCGGGCAGCCCCTGTGAGTTCTTCTCGCTCTTGCCCGGCTTCAACGCCGAAGCGGGCAGCCCCATGAGGTCCGCCAGCTTGCGTGCCTGATCGGCCTGGTCGGGAGAGTACTCCAGGGTCGTCTTGCTCAATGTTGCGTCGGCGTTACCGAGTTGGCTGGACTTGAGCACGCCCTCATCATTCTGCAGCCAGTTAAGAGTTTCCTGTGCGCTGCCGGCCGGGGCGCCGCCGTTGTAGATGTCGACCCGGATGTCGGAGGCCGCGGAACGGGTGCCCTTGAGACGGGCGGCCACCGCGGCCTTCTCCTTCTGCTCCTGCTGCTTCACCGCGGTGAAGGAGACGTCGCTCTTGATCGCGTCGAAGACCTCGGGGGCCGTTGTCTCATTGACGACGACCGTCGCCTTGACCGTCTCGGCCGGGTTGTCGAGGACCGGCACCGTGGTGAACGTGATGTTCTTCGTGGGCACCTTCTTGAGCTCCAGGGCCACGTCCTTGAGGGTGCTGACCTTTCCTATCCCGGTGTCCACCGTCAGTGCCTTCGTGGCGGCCTCGGCCAGGCTGAACAGCTTGGCGGGGTTGGTGAGGGTGTCGCTGGAGGCCATCTTGCGCATCAGGGAGCCCAGGAACTGCTGCTGCACCTTGATGCGGTCGAGGTCGCCCTGGTTGCCGAAGCTGTGCCGGGTGCGGACGAAGGCCAGCGCCTGCTCGCCCGCGACCGTGGACTTGCCCGCGGGCAGCTTGAGGTGCGACTCCTTGTCGTTGACGGCGTGGGCCACACACACCTCGACGCCCCCGACCGCGCTGGTCAGCGTCTTGACCGCGTTGAAGTCGGCCATCATGAAGTGGTCGACCGGGATGCCGGTGACCTCCTTGACCGTACGCATGGTGCAGCCCGGGTCCCGGCCGTCCTGGCCGAGGCTGGTGTTGAAGCGGACACTCTGCGTACCCGGGACGACCTTGGTGGTGCCGTCGGACTGCTTCGTAGGACAGTCCGGGACATCGACGATCAGGTCACGCGGAATACTCAACGCGGTCGCGTTCGTACGGTCCTTGGAGACGTGCAACAGGATGTTGGTGTCGGCGTGCCCGACACTGCCCGTGTCGCCGTACCCCTCGTTGCCCGCGCCCGTGCGTTTGTCGGTGCCGATGATCAGGATGTTGAAGGCCTCGTCCTTGCTGAAGCCCTTCTTGCCCGCGCTGCCGACGTCCGTCGTGCTGACGTTGCCCTCAAGGTGCTTGAGGTAGAGATACCCCGCGGCCGAGGAGGCGACCAGCACGAAGGCCATCGTCCCGCCGGTCCACAGCAATATCTTCTTCGCCTTCGACTTCTTCGGCTTTGTCCGCCCCTTACGGCGGCCCGGCGGCTCGGCCGGGGCGCCGCGGCGTCGGCGCGGCCCGGGCACGCCGGTGCCCGGAGCGGCGGGACTCTCCCGCTCCGGCGCGGTGCGCGCCCGTGTTCCCGCTTTCGCTCCCGAGTCCGCGGGGCTGCCGCGGCGTGGTCTCGGGACTCCCGACTGCGGTGCGGAAGGGGTCAGTCGCAGTTCGTATTCGCCGGTGTTCGGGTTGAGCACCCACTGGTCTGCGGGATCGATGTTGTCCGCCCGCCCACGGCCTTGCGCGTCCACGGTTGTCTGAATCCTCCGTCGGGGCCACGCGGCGCCCTTCCCCCTCAAAAGGCGCTCGGGTCTCGGTCAAGCAGTGCGCGACCCCCAGGATGGACCTCGGGCCGGGTGCACCGGGTCGCTCACACTATCCGCCCGGTTCGGGGTCAAGCGACGGAGGTGACAAATTACACGTCCCTACAACTGGGCAATCCGCCCTATTTCTCAAAGACTTCTTAGCTCAGGGGTTCCCGCCTTGGCGTGCGCTTTACCCGCAGCCGTCCTCGGCCGCCGTGTTCCCGCGGAAAGTCGGCGTGGCGGAGGGAGTGCTGGACCGCTTTCTTCCCGACTTCACGTTGCCGTCCGACTCCTCTTCGTAGTCGAATGCGGAGTCGTACGTACCTTCGTCACCACCCTTGTGCGAGTTCTTGCGTTTCGCGGTGGAATCCATCGGAACGTCCTTCGCGACCGCCACCGGAGCGTCCGCGCGCAACAGTGCGAAGAGTTTGTCGGCCGCCGGTTTCACGAGCTGGTCGCGATTCGGGTCGTCGACGTACGACGTCCGGGGCACCGTCAGGAATTGCATACGTTCTGTAGGAATGCCGCGCATGCCGCGAACGAGGTCGTACAGCCCGCGCAGGCTCGCCAGACCCGGGTCCGTGGTGAGTGAGGAGGTGGCCGCGTCGAGTACGGGATAGAGCTTCGTCGGATTGAGCAGGACGCCATTGCTCTGCACCTTGTGGACGAGCGCGCCGAGGAATCGCTGCTGGCGTTCCATCCGGTCGGTGTTGCTGCCGTCGCCGATGCTCTTGCGGGCGCGCACGTAGCCGAGAGCCTGCTCGCCGTCGAGCACGACCTTGCCGGCGGGCAGCTTCAGCTTGGCGCCCTTGTCGTCGATGGGCTCCTTCAGGCACACCTGGACGCCGTCCACGGCGTCGACCATGTCCTTGAACCCCTCGAAGTCGACGACCACATGGTGGTCGACCCGGATGTTCGTGAGTTTCTCGACGGTCCGGATCGTGCAGGCGGAACCGCCGACTTCGAAGGCGGAGTTGAGCATCGCGAACACCGGCCGGGTACGGGTGCCGTCCGGGCGGAGGCAGCTCGGCACGTCCACCATCAGATCGCGGGGCAGCGAGACGGCGGTCGCGCTGCCCCGGTTCGCGGCCAGGTGCAGCAGGATCGTGGTGTCGGAGCGCTCGGTCCCGGAGTCCCGGCCGTACTTCCCGTTCTCGTCCCCCGAACGCGAGTCCGAACCGATCAGCAGGATGTTCTGCGCGTCACGCACCAGCGAGGTGGGCCGCTCCTTCTCGTACCGCGCCAGCTCGGCCGCGGCGGCGGCGTCCGCCGTGATGTTCCGGTTCAGCTTCTCGTACGCGGCCCAGCCGGCCCCGACGGCGCCGACCGCGACGACGGCGGCACCGAGCGCCGAATACTGAACCCAGCGCCGCCGCCGTCGCCGTATGAGCCCGGCGCCGGTGGGCGAAGCCCCCGCTCCCGGCCGTGCGCTGTCGGTCACGTCGGAGTCCACCCCTCATGGCGTTCGAGCGTGCGGTGCTCCTACGACCATGGACTGGGCCGGGGGCCGGGGGTGGGCTCTGATAGGCCGAACGGGGGGAGGGGCCCGTGAGGGGGGCGCGGGGCCGACATGTGCGGCTCCGCCGCGTGGGCGCGACCAGCCCCCACCGCGCGGCAGCCGCCCCCACGGCCGCCGGTGAACTAGCGAACCGTCGACGTCACCCGCTCACTCTCGATCCGCTTGGCCAGCGCGTCCTCGCCGAGCTGCTCCAGACGACGGCAGAGCACCACGGACCCCCCGGAGGCGAGCGGCGCGTACAGCCCCGCGCTCAGCCCCTCCCAGGTGTCGTACGGAAGCGCGGACAGGATCCGCGACCCGGGCCCCGTCAGATCCAGCGAAGCCGCCTCCGCGCGGGCCCGCTCGACGACCTCGGCCCCCGTGTGCTCGGCCCCGGCGACGATCAGCGCGGGCGCCTCCGGGTCCACCGGCGCGTACGGCACGAACCGGTCGCCCTGGCTCGGCACCTCGACGGCGTAGTCCGCGTACCCGGCGGGCGGCGTCGGGAAGCGGCGGCCCAGCGGCGCGAGCGAGAGGGCGACGCGCTCGCCGGAGCAGGCGAGCCCGGCATCGAGCGCGTCCGGCCCCGCGACGACGAGGTCGGCGGCGCCGGGATCACCCCCGACGTCCGCGACGACCCCCACCGAGGCGCACGCGAGCAGCCATACCGCCGTCTGCCAGTGCGCGGGCAGCAGCAGTGCCACCCGGTTGCCGGGCTCGGCGGACAACTCGCCCTGGAGGAGGTTGGAGGTCTTGGCCACCCAATTGGCGAAGGTGGTCACGGACAATTCGACACGTTCGCCCGTGGCGTCGTCGTAGAAGGTCACCAGGGGGCGCGCGGGGTCCGCGGCGAGCGCGGATCGCAGCAGGTCGGCAGGGGTGCGGTCGGTGGCGTTCACGCGCGCAAGCGTACGCGGGGGCGCCCGGCGGGACACGGCGTCCGCGCCACCGGTTCGGACGAGCGTGGCCGGACGGTCCGTCAAGTCAGCAATGGACAGATAAGTATGACTATGTCCACGATCGGGGACATGCGTGGATTCCTTGCTTCCTCGGTCGGCGTCGTCTGCGCGGCCGCTCTCACCCTTCCGCTGGCTCTGTCCGTCCCGGCGCAGGCCGGCCCCCCGGCGGCGCGGACCGAGCCCACCGTCCCGGGCAGCACCCAATCCCTCCCTCTGGTTCCGTCGGGCGCAGACCGCGCCCTCGGTCCCGCCGCGCCCGAACAGGGCCTCGGCAGACGCACCGTACGGTCGTTCTCGCTGGTCGGCGTCATCTGGGACGACCCGGACGCCGAACTGCACGGACGCGTCGAGGTCCGTACGCGTGCCGCCAGGAGCAGCCGCTGGACCGGCTGGCAGTCCGTCGAGACCCACAACCGTGAGCACGCGGCCGACCCCGACACCGCGGAGAGCGGCTCGGGCCGGGTGCGCGGCTCCACGGCACCGCTGTGGGTGGGCGACTCGGACGGAGTCGAGGTGCGCGTCCAGGCGCAGGTGGACGAAAGGTCCACGGCACCCGGCGAGTCGCCGCTGCCCAGAGGCCTGCACCTCGAACTCGTCGACCCCGGCGCCGAGCCTCCGCCCCAGGGCGGGTCCACGGACGCAGGGCGCGTGGGCGCGGAGCCCGCCGAGGCGTACGCCGCGTCCGCCGCCAACGCCGGTCTCGCGCCCCTGGGTGCCACGGAGATCACGGCACTGTCCAGACAGGAGACGCAGAGGGAAGCGCTCGCGGGGATGCCGCAGAACGCCCCGCACGTGAAGCCGTACATCGGCGAGCGCCCCCGCATCGTCACCCGGCACGGCTGGGGCGCCGACGAGAGCCTGCGCGAGCGCGGCTTCGTGTACACCAAAAAGGTGAAGGCCGCCTTCGTGCACCACACGGCCTCGGGCAACAACTACCGCTGCTCGCAAGCCCCTTCGGTCATCCGCAGTATCTACCGCTACCACGTAGTGAGCAGCGGCTGGCGCGACATCGGCTACAACTTCCTCGTCGACAAGTGCGGAAACATCTACGAAGGCCGCGCCGGGGGTGCGGCCAAGCCCGTCATGGGGGCCCACACCCTCGGTTTCAACAGCGACAGCATGGGGATTGCGGTCCTCGGCAGCTTCGGCCGGACCAAGCCGTCCGCCGCCGCGGTGACCGCCATCGCGCGGCTCACCGCATGGAAGCTCGGCCTTTCCGGAGCCGATCCGCGCGCCAAGACATACCTGAAGTCCGGCGGTGGCAATCTCTACCGAAAAGGTAAGAACGTACGACTGAACGTGATCTCCGGTCATCGGGACGGTTTCGCCACGGAGTGCCCCGGACGGCAGCTGTACGGCAAACTCGGCTCGGCCAGGACGGCCGCGGCCCGCTACCAGGGCCGCTGAGGTCTGCGCGGCGCCATCGAGGACACCCCACTGCCGTCGAAGGCCTCTTACTACGGACTGCATACACTGGCCGGCCGAATCACCCTTCGGCCGGTCCCGGCAGGAAGCAGAGACGACAGGTGACAGAAGCGATCCTCCTGGTCGGGGGCAAAGGCACCCGGCTGCGCCCGCTCACGGTGAACACCCCCAAGCCGATGGTTCCGGCGGCCGGGGTCCCCTTCCTCACGCACCAACTGGCGCGGGCGAGAGCGGCGGGAGTCGAGCACATCGTCCTGGCGACCTCCTACCTGGCCGAGGTCTTCGAGCCGTACTTCGGTGACGGCTCGGCGCTGGGTCTCCATCTTGAGTACGTCACCGAGGAGGAGCCCCTCGGCACGGGCGGCGCGATCCGCAACGTGGCCTCGCGTCTCCACTCGGGCCCCGACGACCCGGTCCTGATCTTCAACGGCGACATCCTGACGGGCCTGGACATCCGGGCGCTGGTGGCGACCCACGAGACGACGGGCGCGGACGTCTCCCTGCACCTCACCCGCGTCGAGGACCCGAGGGCGTACGGCCTGGTCCCCACGGACGCGACGGGCCGGGTGACGGCCTTCCTGGAGAAGCCGCAGACCCCCGAGGAGATCGTCACCGACCAGATCAACGCGGGGGCGTACGTCTTCCGCCGCTCGGTCATCGACACGATTCCCGGGGGCCGCCCGGTCTCGGTGGAGCGCGAGACCTTCCCCGACCTGCTGGCCGCCGGGGCGCACCTCCAGGGCATGGTGGACTCGACGTACTGGCTGGACCTGGGCACCCCCCAGGCCTTCGTACGGGGCTCCGCCGACCTCGTCCTCGGCCGCGCCCCCTCCCCGGCCGTGCCCGGCCGCTGCGGCGACCGGCTGGTCCTGCCGACGGCCAGGGTGGCCCCCGACGCCAAACTGACCGGCGGCACGGTCATCGGTGACGGCGCCCACATCGGCGAGGGCGCCCGGGTGATGGGCAGCACGGTCCTGTCGGGCGCCGTGATCGAACCCGGCGCGGTCATCACCGATTCCTTCATCGGCACCCGCGCCCGCGTCGGCGAACGCACCGTCCTCTCCGGCACGGTCATCGGCGACGGTGCGGTGGTCGGTCCCGACAACGAACTCCGCGAGGGCGTAAGAGTCTGGTGCGAGGCCAGAATCCCGGCCGGCGCGCTCCGCTTCTCGTCGGACCAGTAGAAATCCCGCCACGGGCGGCCACCGACGGGCTGCCGCCCCGATGCACCCGGCGGCCGGTGGGGGTTGGTCGCGCAGTTCCCCGCGCCCCTAGGGCCGGGGCTGCGCCCCGGATTCCCCGCTGAGTCGGAGATGTTCGGCTGATCGCCGGTGGGGGTTGGTCGCGCAGTTCCCCGCGCCCCTAGGGCCGGGGCTGCGCCCCGGATCGCCCGCTGAGTCGGAGATGTTCGGCTGATCGCCGGAGGGGGTTGCTCGCGCAGTTCCCCGCGCCCCTGAAAGCCTTGGGCGCAGGTCCGGATTCTTGAGGCTGTCCGGCCGTTTGAGGGCGAGGTCGGGGGCTGCACCCCGCCCGGCCCCGGTCCGCGGTTCGCGGTCCTTGAGCCTGTCCGGCGTTTGAGGACGCGGCCGGGGGGCCGCACCCCACCCACCCCGCGTTCACCCACCCCCGGCCCCCGCCACCCAGCCCGTCCGGCGTTTGAGGACGAGGCCGTTCAGGCCGATGCGGGGGTCTGGGGGCGGAGCCCCCAGGTACGGGATGATGGGGGTCCCCCTGCTCGAGCGAAGCCGAGAGCTTGGGGGAGGGTAGGGGCGGCGGGGGCGAAAACCATCGAGCCCGGCCCCGGGGTCGACTACAGCCGCCCGATATCCCCCCGCGGCATCCGCGGAACCCGTCGCGGCGGCGTCCGCCCCGACAGCAGAATCAACCGAGCCGCCCGATGCCGCTGCCCGGCATACGGCTCCAACAGCGAAAGCATCACGGAGTCGTCCGCATCCCGATCCCCCGCCAGCGCGTACCCCACGATCCCCGGCAGATGAAGATCCCCGACGGTCACCGAGTCCGCCGCACCATGACTCCGCTGCACGGTCTCCGCCGAAGTCCACGGCCCGATCCCCGACACCAACTCCAACCGCGCCTGCGCGGCCCCCGCCGCCATCCGCACCGCTTCCTCAAGCCGCCCAGCCACCCGAACGGCCCGCAGAATCGTCGACGCCCGCTTGTTGTCGACCCCGGCCCGGTGCCACTCCCAGGAGGGGATCAGCGCCCACGTCCGCGGCGCCGGCATGACGGACATCCGCTCCGGCGCGGGCCCGGGCGCCGGCTCCCCGAACTTCCGTACGAGCAACCGCCACGCCCGATACGCCTCGTCCGTCGTGACCTTCTGCTCAAGAACAGACGGAATGAGCGACTCCAGCACCAGCCCGGTACGGGTCAACCGCAGCCCCGGCCGTCGATGCCACGCGTGCGCGACCACCCGATGCCGTGGCTCGAAGACGCCGGGTTCGTCGGCCGAACCGAGCATCTCGGGCAACTGTTCGAGCAGCCAGTCGGCCCCCGGCCCCCACGCCTCGCCCCGCACCACCCCGCCGCGCGACGAGACCCGCAGGGTGCCGGCCCCGGCAGGCGTCCGGCTGGCCCGCCACACGGCCCCGTCCGGCGTGGCGCGGAAGGTCGGATCCCCCGGCCCCCGCCGCAACGGCCCGAGCACGAGCCCGAGATCGAGCGGCCAGGGCGGTGTCCACGTACGCGTACGCCCGGGTACGACGGTCTGCCGCGGAACCCCGTCGGAGGCACCTCCGGGCACCACGACATGCCCGCCACGCACCGTCGTGCGGGTCGGCCGGGGAGCGAAACGTCCAGCCACGAATGAGGTCCTAAATGAGGTCCCAGGGGTACTCGGGGCGCCCGGGGCACCCTACGAGAGTAGGCGCTCCGACTGGGCGCACGCCGACGGTCTCGGCGCACGCCGACGGTCTCGGCGCACGCCGACAGTCTCAGCGCACCTCGACAAACGCGGCAGCGTCCCGCTCGGGCCGGACCCCGGGCTCCGCCGCCGCATGCCCCACGGCCACGGCCCCCATCGGATCCCACCCCTCCGGCAGCCCCAGCACGTCCCGTACGACCTCGCGGCAGAACATCGTCGAGGACACCCACGCGGACCCCAGCCGCTCCCCGGCGAGCGCGACGAGGAAGTTCTGCACCCCCGCGCCGACCGCGACCACGAACATCTCCCGCTCGGCCCCGTCACGCCGCGGATCGCCGTAGGTGTGGGACCCGTCCATCACCAGACACGGCACCACGAGATACGGCGCCTTGCGCAGCACGTCCCCGCGCCGCACCCGCTTGGCGATCGACTCCTCCGACTTGCCGTCCCGCCGCAGATCCGCGATCCACGCGTCCCGCATGGCGTCGAGCAGCCGCGTACGCGACTCCTCGGACTCCAGGAGCACGAACCGCCACGGAGTGGTGTGATGCGGCGCGGGAGCGGTCACCGCCGCGGCCACGGCCCGCCGGACCGCCCCCGGATCGACCGCCTCGTCGGTGAAGGCCCGTACGGTACGCCGCTGGGTCACCGCCTCCCGTACGGCCTCCGACGTGCCGAGCCGGAACATGTCGTCGCGCGCGCCCCGCACCATCGCCCGCGCCCCCTCCCCGTCGTCCTCGGCCACCACATGGTGCAGTCCGCGCACGACGGCGACGGGCAGCCCGGAGACCTTGCCCTTGACCAGGTCACCGGCGGCGGCGAGCTCGTCGGCGGTGGCGACGACGGTGGCGCTCAGCGGATTGCCGTGCGCGTCCGTGCCACCGCGCAGATCGTCCAGCACCCGTACGCCCGCGGCCCCGATGGCGACATCGGTGAGCCCGGTGCGCCAGGGCCGTCCGAAGGTGTCGGTGATCACGACCCCGACATCGACCCCGAGGGTGTCCCGCAGCCCGTCCCGGATCGCCCGCGCGGACGCGTCCGGCTCCTCGGGCAGCAACAGGACGGTTCCGGCGGGGGTGTTGGAGGCGTCGACCCCGGCGGCGGCCATCACGAGACCCTGCCGGTTCTCGACGATCCGCAGCGTTCCGCGGCGCGCCACGACCCGTACGGTCTCGGCGTCGATGGCGGTCTCCCGGTCGGTGGCCTCGACCGAGCGCCCCTCGGCCTTGGAGACGATCTTCGAGGTGACGAGAAGAATGTCCCCGTCGGCCAGCCCCGGCTCGGCGACGGCGATCAGCTTGGCGAGGTCGTCGCCCTGCCGAACCTCGGGCAGCCCGGGCAACGCCCAGACCCGGTAGCCGGAACCGGAACCGGAAGCCGAACCCGCTGCGGACCCCGAATGCGAGGCGGCACCTGCAGCGGTCCCCGCAGCGACACCCGCCGCGGACCCCGGATCCGCCCCCGAGGGCGTGCCCTCGTCGTCCATGACCTCTTCCCCCGGAGGGAGCTGTCCGCTCAAGACCCCCGCACCTCCTCCGCCAGCGCCAGCGCCTCGCGTGCCATCTGCGTGGCGGCGTCGAGGTCGGACATCATCAGTGGTACGGCCCGGCAGCGGATGCCCGCCGCCGCCACGCGCTCGGCGGCGGACGCGTCCACCGTGTCGACGAGCCAGCCGTCGAGGAGCCCCGAGCCGTAGTGCTCGGCGACCGCCGCGGCGGTCGATTCGACGCCGACGGCCGCCAGCACCTTGTCGGCCATGCCCCGCACGGGCGCGTCCCCGACGATGGGGGAGAGGCCGACCACGGGCACGCCCGCTTCGGCGATGGCCTCCCGGATACCGGGTACGGCGAGGATGGTGCCGATGGACACGACCGGGTTGGACGGCGGGAAGAGGATCACGTCCGCCTCCGCGATGGCTTCGAGCACCCCGGGCGCCGGCTTGGCCTGGTCGGCGCCGACCGGCACCACGGCCTCGGCCGGCACGGAGGCCCGCAGCCGCACCCAGTACTCCTGGAAGTGGACCACCTTGCGCTCGCCGTCGCCCGCGGCGGAGCCGCTGCCGGGCAGGGTGACGGCGACATGCGTCTCGACGCGGTCGTCGGACATGGGGATCAGTCTCACGCCCGGCTTCCACCGGTCGCACAGGGCTTCGGTCACCGCGCTGAGCGGATAGCCCGCGCTCAGCATCTGCGTCCGCACGATGTGCGTCGCGAAGTCGCGGTCGCCGAGCCCGAACCACTCGGGTCCGACGCCGTACGCCGCGAGCTCCTCCTTGAGGTGGAAGGTCTCGTCGGTCCGACCCCAGCCCTGTTCCTCGTTGATACCGCCGCCGAGCGTGTACATCACCGTGTCGAGGTCCGGGCAGACCTTCAGCCCGAAGAGGTGGATGTCGTCGCCGGTGTTGCCGATGACCGTGATGTCCGCGTCCGGCACGGCCTGCTGGAGACCACGCAGGAACCGGGCACCGCCGATACCGCCTGCCAGAACCACAATGCGCATGGTGTTCAGTCTGGCAGGCAGGTACGACAACGCGTGAGCCGGTTACTGGACCTCGGCGACCTCGGCGACGGCGCACCGTGCCGAGTGCATCGGCATCTCGGTGAGCCCCGGGTAGTAGACGTGCAGGCTCACGGCGGGTTCGAGGGAGTCGTTGACGACTTCGTGGACGTACCCCGGCGCGAACACCCGCTGCGAACGTGCCCCCAACGCGCGTGTGTCGCGCTCCGTGCGCTCGGTCAGTGCGCCCTCCAGGACGGTGAGTACGCCGGAGGAGCCGCCGTGGTCGTGCAGTCCGCTGCCCTGTCCGGGCACCCAGGACAGCAGCCACACCTCGTAGCCGGGCCCGGTGCGCAGCCGGTGGTACCAGCGCGAGGTGGCGTCGTACCGGACGAGGTGCGCCCACTGGGAGCGGTCGGCGGCGATGGAGCGGGCGAGGCCGACGAACTCGGCCACGGTGGCGGGGTGCTCGCGCGGCGGCTGGAGCAGGTGCGGTACTTCGAGGATGTCGCCGGCGATCTGGAGGTCGCTGTCGCTGTTCATGGGGTGCGGGGGTTCCTCGGCAGAAGAGTGCTGGGGTGTCGCGGGGCCATGTCCGCCCGGGTCGCGGACGGGAGAGGGTGCCCTGGTGCGGGCGGTCGCCCCGGAAGCGGGGCGGGGATTCGCCTCAGTGGCGGCGAGGCAGCCGGAGCGCGGTAGGGCTCAACAGCTGGGACAGCAACAACAGCTACAGCGAGCGCGGGCAGCACCGTGGGACCCGGCGGTGCGGGTCGAGGTGGGTGCCAAGTTCGCGAGCATGCCCACAAGAACATCGGTTCACACCACGACTGTCAACTTCGTGTCCGCTATGTGAGAGATGTTTCACCTCATCCGGTTCATCTGTGTGGCGAAAGGTTTGTTCTGGAGCCGCCCCGGACACATGGCGCACAACCGGGCGCACAAACCTCGATGCGATCCTGTGATCCAAATGTGATCCGCTTCGCTTCGGTGTCCCACGTCGGAACGAGATCGAACTTCTGGGCGTCATTCCCAGTGGCGGGTCGGAGCTCCGGTCGTGCCCTTTGAGGCTGTCAGGGTTTATGCCGATTTGAACACTTTCCGCATAGCCTTGGTTCCGCAGAGTGAATAAGGGGCCCAATAGCAGATCTCGGCTTGACTGGCCCGGATCGGCACACTTGTAATTTCACTCGTGTCGTTCAGCCGAAATCGGGAACGGCAGCATCACGGGGACGTGAAAGACAGACGAGGGGCGCACATGACCGAGCTGGTGCAGCAACTGCTGGTCGACGACGCGGACGAGGAACTCGGCTGGCAGGAGCGCGCGCTGTGCGCCCAGACCGACCCCGAGTCCTTCTTTCCCGAGAAGGGCGGCTCCACCCGCGAGGCCAAGAAGGTCTGTCTCGCCTGTGAGGTCCGCTCCGAGTGCCTGGAATACGCGCTCGCCAACGACGAGCGGTTCGGCATCTGGGGCGGTCTGTCCGAGCGGGAACGCCGCAGGCTGAAGAAGGCCGCCGTCTGACGGACGGCACACACCCCTCCGTACCGATAACGACAGCTGAGAACGGCCCGTCGCATGTGGGTTATCCACAGGCGGCGGGCCGCTGTGTTGCCCAGCCGTTAGTGTGGGCCCTCGTCCGAGACGTCCCGCTGTCCCCGCCGGACACAGGCGTCCACCGCAGTCCATCGAACCGGGGCCCGTACCTCGATGTCCGTGCACAGCCATTCGGCAGTCCCACACGCCGCAGCCACTGCGTCGTTTGACCCGACGCGCCCGGCGCCGTTTGACCCGACCCGCCCACCCGAGTTTCCACGCCACGTGGTGACCGCGGTCCTCGTCGCCCACGACGGCGCCCGCTGGCTGCCCGAGGCGCTCGCCGGGCTGCTCGGCCAGGAGCGCCCCGTGCAGAACGCGGTGGCGGCCGACACCGGCAGCGCGGACGACTCCGCCCAGCTGCTCACCGACGCCCTCGGCGCCGACCGGGTGCTGCACCTCGCCCGGCGCACCGGCTTCGGCCAGGCCGTCGAGGAGGCCACCCGCGGGGCCGGCGTGCTCACCCCGGAGGACCTGCCCTACCTGAAGCGCCCCAGCGGCTGGGACCCGGTCACCCGTACGTGGCGCGACGACGCCTACGACATGCCCGAACTCCCGTACGGCGAGCCCGAACAGTGGCTCTGGCTGCTGCACGACGACTGCGCCCCCGAACCCGACGCCCTGGCCCAGATGCTCCGGGTCGTGGAGAACGAGCAGGAGCTCGGCAGGGACATCGCCGTGGTCGGCCCCAAGCTCCGCGGCTGGTACGACCGGCGCGCGCTCCTGGAGGTCGGCGTCACCATCGCCAACTCCGGCCGCCGCTGGACCGGCCTGGACCGCCGTGAGCAGGACCAGGGCCAGCACGACCATGTCCACCCCGTGCTCGCCGTGTCCACCGCCGGCATGCTGATCCGGCGCGACGTCTTCGAGGAACTCGGCGGCTTCGACCGCCGACTGCCCCTGATGCGGGACGACGTCGACCTGTGCTGGCGAGCCCAGTCCGCCGGCCACCGTGTCCTCGTCGCCCCCGAAGCGGTCGTCCGGCACGCCGAGGCGGCCTCCCGCGAGCGCCGCACCGTCGACTGCGTGGGCCGCACCGCCGCCTCCCCGCACAAGGTCGACAAGGCGGGCGCCGTCTACACCCTCCTCGTCAACGCCCGCACGGCACAGCTGCCCTGGATCCTGATCCGGCTGGTCGTCGGCACCGTGCTGCGCACCGTCGCCTACCTCGTCGGCAAGGTCCCCGGACAGGCCGTCGACGAGATCCGCGGCCTCCTGGGCACCCTGCTGCGCCCCGAGCGGATCCTCGCGGGCCGCCGCCGACGCGGTCGCCCCCAGGTCGACAAGGGCGAGCTGCGCCCGCTGTTCCCGCCGCCCGGCGCGACCGTGCGCGCCACGGTCGAGCAGGTCGCGGGCAACCTCATGGGCAGCGACGACCCCGATGCCACCACCGGCGCCGGACGGCACGGCGGCGCGGTCGAGTCCGGGCCCGGCGGCGACGACGCCGACTTCCTGGAGATCGAGCAGTTCGCCCGGCTCAAGCGCATCGCCCGCAACCCCGGCCCGATGCTCTTCCTGGTGCTGCTGTTCGTCTCCCTCCTCGCCTGCCGTGCCCTGCTCGGCAGCGGCTCGCTCGCGGGCGGCGCGCTGCTGCCCGCCCCCGCCGACGCCTCCGAGCTGTGGTCGCGCTACGTCGACGGCTGGCACCCGGTGGGCACCGGCGGCACGGAGACGGCGCCGCCGTATCTCGCGCTCGTCGCACTGCTGTCCTCCGTGCTCCTCGGCTCCACCGGACTCGCGGTCACCGTGCTCCTGGTGGCCTCCGTACCGCTGGCCGGCTTCGCCGCGTACTTCGCCTCGCGCCCCCTGGTCACCTCGCGCCTGCTGCGCGCCTGGGCGTCCGTGGTGTACGCGTTCCTGCCGGCTGCCACCGGCGCCCTCGCGGGCGGCCGCATCGGCACCGCAGTCCTCGCGATCCTGCTGCCGCTCATCGCGCGCGCCGGTATCGCCGCGAGCGGACTGGCCCATTCCTCCGGCGCGCGCGGCAGCTGGCGCGCCACCTGGGCGTACGCCCTCCTCCTGACGTTCACCACGGCCTTCACGCCGATCGTCTGGCCCATCGCACTGGTCCTCGGAATCGCCCTCCTCGGAGTGCGCCGAAAGGAAATCACCGCCTACGGGCCGCGTTTTCTGGTCCAGCTCGGCACCCCGCTGCTGGTCCTCGCCCCCTGGTCGCTGACGCTGCTCCCGTTCGGCTTCTTCGAGGAAGCCGGTATGCCGTACGGCGACAGCGCGGCCTCCGCGCTGGACCTGCTCGGCGCCAGCCCCGGCGGCCCCGGGACCGTCAGCGGACTGATGCTCGTCGGCATCGTGCTGGCGGCACTGGCCGCCCTGCTGCGCAGCGAGCGGCAGCGCGCGGTGTGGGCCGCCTGGGTCGTCGCCCTGGTGGCGCTCGTCTTCGCCGTGCTGTCCAACAAGTCGACGTGGGCAGGACCCGCCACGCTCGTCTACGGCCTCGCCCTGCTCGCCGCCGCCCTGCTCGGCGCCGACGGGGCACGCTCGCGCGTGGCCGAGCAGAGCTTCGGCTGGCGCCAGCCGGTCGCCGCGCTGATCGCGTTCGCCTCGGCCGCCGGGCCGCTGCTCGTGGCCGCGGGGTGGGTCATCGGCGGCGCCGACGGGCCCGTGGAGCGCCGTGACCCGGTGCAGGTGCCCGCGTTCGTCGCCGAGGAGAGCGGCACCCGCGACCAGGCCCGCACGCTCGTCCTCGACAGCGACTCCGGGACCCGCGTCGGCTACACCCTCGTACGCGGCTCCGGCGCCCGCATGGGCGACGGAGAACTCGCGACGGCGGCCGGTGAGAACAAGGAACTCGACAAGGTCGTCGCCAACCTCGTCGCGGGCTCCGGCGCCGACCAGGCCGACCAGCTCGGCGGCTTCGCCGTGCGCTACGTCCTGGTCCGCAAGGGCGCGCCCCGCGAGATGAGCCGCGTCCTGGACGCCACACCGGGCCTGAGCCGGCTCAGCCAGCAGGACGGCAGCGCCCTGTGGCGCCTGGACAGCCAGGTCTCGCGCGCCTCGATCGTCCCCAAGTCGGGCGAGGCGCTGTCCATCGCCGCCGGACCCGTCGCAGTGCACACCACCATCCCCTCCGGGGCAGAGGGCCGCGTCCTGCGCCTCGCCGACACCGCCGACGCGGGCTGGACGGCGACCCTGGACGGCAAGGCACTCACCCGCACCACGGTCGACGGCTGGGCACAGGGCTTCGAACTGCCCGCGAACGGCGGCAAGCTGGACGTCGCCTTCGACTCCCCGATGGGCCACACCGGCTGGCTGTGGGCACAGGGCGCGCTCGCCGTCGTCCTCGTGGTTCTTGCCCTGCCCGGGCGGCGTCGTGACGTCGACGACGACCTCCCCGAGGAGTCGGTCGTCCCGGCCCAGGACGCCACGGGCGAGGGCCGCCGCGCCCGCCGCCTGCGCGCCCAGGCCGAGGCGGAGGCGGAACAGTCCGCCCAGGACATCCAGGACGCCGACACCCTTCCTCCTTCGGAGGAGGAGGACGAGCAGGCACCCGCCTCGGTCCCGCAGCAGCCGGCGTACGGCGAGTGGGACACACCGAGCTACGCGGGCGCCGAGTACGACACCTACGGCGGCGAGCAGTACCAGGGCCAGCAGCAGTACCCGGCGGGCAGCTACGAGCAGCCGTACCAGGAAGACCCGTACCAGGCGGGCCAGTACGACCCGTACGCCTACGGGGGCACGGCACCGTACGACCCGATGCAGACGTACCACCAGGGCTACGACGCGACCGGCCAGGGCTACGAAGCGGCCTACGACCCGACGCAGCCCCCGATGCCCCCGCAGCCGCCGCACGGCACCGACAGTGAGCGCCCCGACGGGAGCCAGCAGTGAACCGCACCACCTTGTCCCTGATCGCCGGCGCGACCGCGCTGGCCGCCGTCACCGGTTTCGCCTCGTTCAACGCGCCGACCGCCTCCGGCGACAACACCCCCAGGGCGGCCGCAGAGCAGCCCGTGGAGCGCACCAGCCTGCTCTGCCCGCAGCCGAGCGTCTCCGACCTCGCGGAGACGGCGTACACGTCGTTCACGCCCGTCACCAAGGGCACGGGCGACAGCGGCAAGGCCGAACTGCAGGTCGCGACCGTGGAGTCGGCGGACTCCACGAGCGGCAAGAAGAGCGGCAAGAAGGCCGCCAAGCCCGCCGTGGAGCCCAAGGAGCCCGGCAAGCCGGCCACCGGCGACAGCTCGGGTGCCGACGCGCCGGCTCTTGTCGGCACCGCCGAGGGCAAGTTCGCGCCCGGCTGGACCGTCCAGGAGACCACCGAGGTCGCCGCGGGCACCGGCCGCGGCCTGCTCGGCACCAACTGCACCGCTCCGGACACCGAGTTCTGGTTCCCGGCCGCCAGCACCGCCGACACCCGCACCGACTATGTGCACTTGACCAACCCCGACGACTCGGCCGCCGTCGTCGACGTCGAGCTGTACGGCAAGGACGGCACCCTCAAGTCCACGGTGGGCGAGGGCATCACGGTCCAGCCGCACGCCAGCGAGCCGATCCTGTTGAGCACGCTCACCGACGCGCCGCAGACCGACCTCACTGTCCATGTGACCGTCCGCAGCGGTCGCGTGGGCGCCGCCGTCCAGGCCCTGGACGACAAGACCGGCGGCGACTGGCTGGCCGCCTCCACCGCCCCGGCGGGCAGCCTCGTCATGCCGGGCATCCCGAAGGACGCCACCGCCGTGCGCCTGGTCGCCTTCGTGCCCGGTGACCAGGACGCCGACCTGAAGGTGCGCCTCGCCTCGCCCTCCGGCCTGATCACACCGGCCGGGAACGAGACGCTGCACGTCAAGTCCGGCATGACCGCCGCGGTCGACCTCGGCGACGTCACGCGCGGCGAGGCGGGATCCCTGGTGCTCACGCCCACCGGCACCTCGGTGCCGGTCGTCGCCGCCCTGCAGGTGGTGCGCGGCAAGGGCAGCAAGCAGGAGACGGCGTTCATCCCGGCCACCGACCCGGTCTCCGCGCGCGCGACGGTCGCCGACAACAGCGCCAAGGGCACCACCCTCGCGCTGACTGCCCCCGGCCGGACCGCCCAGGTCAAGGTCACCGCGTCCGCGGGCAGCGGGGGCGGTACGGCGACGACGAAGACGTACACGATCAAGGGCGGTACGACCCAGGACGTCGACGCACCGGTGCCGGCCGGCCTCAAGGGGACGTACGCGCTGACGGTCGAGCCCGCCTCCGGAGGCCCCGTCTACGCCTCCCGGACCCTCGCCTCCACCCAGGAGGGCGTCCCCGGGTTCACGATCCAGACCCTCCCGGACGACCGCGGCACGGTGGCGGTGCCGGAGGCGGACCAGGATCTGTCGGTGCTGCTGAAGCAGTGATCGAGTGAAGCAGTGATCGCGTGAAGCGGTGATCAAGGAAAACAGGGATCAAGGAAAACAGGGATCGAGCGAAACGGTGATCGAGTGAAGCCGGGAACCGCCCGATGATCCCTTTGGGGCGATCCACCGGGCCCTCGTAGGGGTGATCCGCCCTGCCCCGGATGGGGGATCCGCCGGGTTCTCAAGGGTGATCCGGCGGCGCTCCGGGAGTGCCCGGTGACCCTCAGTCCTCGCCGTACCGAGGGTCCACCGTCTCCGGTGTCAGGCCCAGCAGCTCCGCGACCTGCTCCACGACGACCTCGTGCACCAGCGCCGCGCGCTCGTCACGGCCCTTGGTGCGGATCTCGACCGGGCGACGGTAGACGACCACGCGCGCGGGATGGCCTTCATGCGCCGGGATCGTGCCGCCCAGAGGCACCGCCTCGTCGCTCCAGCCCTCGCCGGAGCCGTCCAGGCGGGGCACTTCGAGGACCATGAAGTCGATGTCGGCGAGCTGTGGCCAGCGCCGCTCCAGGCGCTCCACGGAGTCCTGCACCAGGTCCGCGAAGACCTCGGCACGGCTCGCGGCCAGCGGCACCTGCGGGGGCGCGACGGGGCCGCGCATGCCCCTTCCGTGGCGGTCACGGCGGCGGGGCCCTGGTGCGGCGGCGCGGGGCGGTACGGGGTTGTCCATCACTGACGAAGAGTAGTCCCCACGAGGTCCGCGCGTCCGACCCCCACGCGGCTGCCCGCAGCTCCGGGCAGGAAGCCCGGTGCACCTTCCGGATGTCGCAGGATGACCATTCCAGCCAAGGTTGGGCTTGATTCCGCATCCCCCAAGACCGTCGCCCAGATGGCAATTGACATGTTTTGCACCAAGTGGTGATCGGATTCAGGTCTGTTCGGCATCCCGCCACGGGATGTCACCCCAGGTCAGGGTGTGATGTCCGCAGGCCCGTGTGGGCGGCCTCACAGCACGACACGGTGGGGTGACCTGGGGGAGAGTCGTCGCGGCCCGCTCAAGAGTGCGGTACCGTCCAACGTCGTGAGCCCCGTACGTCGCTGTTCGCGAACCGCTTGCGGCCGTCCCGCCGTCGCGACGCTGACGTACGTCTACGCCGACTCGACCGCGGTCCTCGGCCCGCTCGCCACCTACGCCGAACCCCACTGCTACGACCTGTGCGCCGAGCACTCCGAGCGCCTCACCGCGCCGCGCGGCTGGGAGGTCGTCCGGCTCGCGGATGCCTCGGCCCCCTCCCGCCCCACCGGTGACGACCTGGAAGCGCTCGCCAACGCCGTGCGCGAGGCGGCCCGGCCCCAGCAGCGCGCCGCCGAGGCCGGTGGCAGCGCGCGCTCGGCGGACCCGATGGAGGTCGCGCGCCGCGGCCATCTGCGGGTACTGCGCTCGCCGGACAACTGAGCCTCCGCGCGCAACTCCCCTCCGTCGACGCCTCTTTGACGGGCATCGTCGCGCCGTACGCGAGCGCCGGCGACCCGTGAGCCGAGGCTGTCTCCCGACCGAGGTGCTTGCGTGCGTTGCCCATGGGTGAAGGGTGGGGCTCCCCAGGTGACGGATACGCGTCCGATCAGCCGCTTCACAGCGGACTGTCAGTCAGGACGGGTAGTTTGGGGTGACCGAAGTGGACTTCTGGAGGGTTGGCCGTGACTGCTGATCTGTCGCAGCTCGTGAAGGCGTACGACGTACGCGGGGTGGTCCCGGACCAGTGGGACGAGTCGCTGGCCGAGCTGTTCGGGGCGGCCTTCGTCCAGGTGACCGGAGCGGAAGCCATCGTGATCGGGCACGACATGCGGCCCTCCTCGCCCGGCCTGTCGCGTGCCTTCGCGCGCGGGGCGGCCGCCCGTGGTGTCGACGTGACCGAAATCGGGCTGTGCTCGACGGACCAGCTGTACTACGCGTCGGGCGTGTTCGATCTGCCGGGCGCCATGTTCACGGCCTCGCACAACCCCGCCCAGTACAACGGCATCAAGATGTGCCGCGCGGGCGCCGCCCCGGTCGGTCAGGACACCGGCCTGGCCGAGATCCGCGAACTCGTCGAGTCCTGGCTCGACTCGGGCGCCCCGACCTCGGACGCCACACCGGGAACGATCACGCAGCGTGACACGTTGGAGGACTACGCGGCGTACCTCCGCTCGCTCGTCGACCTGGCCTCCATCCGCCCCCTGAAGGTCGTGGTCGACGCGGGCAACGGCATGGGCGGGCACACGGTCCCGACCGTCTTCGCCGGCCTGCCCCTCGACCTCGTCCCCATGTACTTCGAGCTGGACGGCACGTTCCCGAACCACGAGGCCAACCCGCTGGACCCGGCGAACATCGTGGACCTCCAGCAGCGCGTGCGCGAGGAGAGCGCCGACATCGGCATCGCCTTCGACGGCGACGCGGACCGCTGCTTCGTCGTCGACGAGAACGGCGACCCGGTCTCCCCGTCCGCGATCACGGCCCTGGTGGCGGCCCGCGAGCTGGGCAAGCACAGCGGCGGCACGGTCATCCACAACCTCATCACCTCCTGGTCGGTGCCCGAGGTCGTCCGGGAGCACGGCGGTACCCCGGTCCGCACCCGCGTCGGCCACTCCTTCATCAAGGCCGAGATGGCCCGCACCGGTGCGATCTTCGGCGGCGAGCACTCCGCGCACTACTACTTCCGTGACTTCTGGAACGCGGACACGGGCATGCTGGCCGCCCTCCACGTCCTCGCCGCGTTGGGCGGCCAGGACGGCCCGCTCTCCCAGCTCGTCGCCGAGTTCGACCGCTACGCCGGGTCCGGCGAGATCAACTCCACGGTCGACGACCAGGCGGCCCGCCTCGCCGCGATCAAGGTCGCGTACGAGGGGCGCGAGGGCGTCACCATCGACGAGCTCGACGGTCTGACCGTCACCGCCGAGGACTGGTGGTTCAACGTCCGGCCCTCCAACACGGAGCCCCTCCTGCGGTTGAACGCCGAGGCGAAGGACGAGGCGACGATGGCGAAGGCCCGCGACGAGGTACTGGAGATCATCAGGGGCTGAACACCCCGGGCGCGGTGCCTAACGCCTGCGGCTTGCTGACCGTTCACGCGGTTCTCCGGGGCTGCGCGGGTTTGTTCGGCTGCGGGTGGGTGGGGGTTGGCCGCGCAGTTCCCCGCGCCCCTGGGACCGGGGCTGCGCCCCGAATCCCCGGCCTACCCGGGTTGGTTTGGCCGCCGGCGGGCGCGGGCCCGCATCCTTCGGTCTGTCTGGTGTGTGGGTGGGGCCGACTCAGCCCGTCCGGCGTTTGAGGACGAGGCCGTTCAGGCCGATGCGGGGGTCCAGGGGGCGCAGCGCCCCTGGCGGAGGTCTGGGGGCGGAGCCCCCAGGTACGGGATGATGGGGGTCCCCCCTGCTCAAGCGAAGCCGAGAGCTTGGGGGAGGGTAGGGGCGGCGGGGGCGAAAACCCCCACGTCCCCACAGCCCCGCACCCCGCCCCCCACAGCGGTACTCTGACCAGGCCGCATCCACCCTGTTCGAAAGGACACCCCATGCCGCTCGAAGCCGGCCTCCTGGAGATCCTCGCCTGCCCGGCCTGCCACGCCCCGCTCAAGGAGCAGGAGAGCGAGCTGCTCTGCACGGGCCAGGACTGCGGCCTCGCCTACCCCGTCCGGGACGGCATCCCCGTACTGCTCGTCGACGAGGCCCGCCGCCCGGCGTAACCGCCCCACCGGCGACCCCCACGGCACCCACAACGGCCGTGACACCCACGACGGCCGCAACATCAGCAACACCCACAACACAGGCGACACCCGCGACACAGGCGACACCCGCGACACAGGCGACACCCGCGACACAGGCGACACCCGCGACACAGGCGACACCCGCGACACAGGCGACACCCGCGACACAGGCGACACCCGCGACACAGGCGTAAGGCGACACACCGGCGATCGGGAGGCTGCCGACCCATGCTCGACGAATCGCTGCTCGACGACCCAGAGGCACTCGCCCGCGCCGACCGTCGCGAGCTGCTCCGCGGCGCCGCCGAGGCCGGTGCCCGCGTCCGTACCGCCGTCCGGCACGCCACAGAGGCCGGAATCCCGGAGCTGAAGCCGGACGGCCGCCCACGCGCCGTCCTGATCGCCGGCCCCGGCATGGCCGCCACGGCCGTCGCCGAACTGCTCGGCACGCTCGCCGGAGCCAGCTGCCCCATCATCCGGCTCACCCCCACCGGCGTCGCCCCCGCGGCAGGCGCCCTGCGCTGGGAACTGCCCGGCTGGGCGGGCCCGGTGGACCTCCTCCTCATCGCCACCCCGGACGGCGCCGAACCAGGCCTCGAACTCCTGGCCGAGCAGGCCTACCGGCGCGGCAGCTCCGTCGTCGCGGTCGCCCCCGCCGGCACCCCGATCGTGGAGGCGGTGGAGCGCGCCCACGGCCTGTTCGTACCGATGGCGACCGCCCCGTACGAGCCCGCCGAACCCCTCGCGGCCTCCGCCCCCGGCGTCCTGTGGGCGCTGTTCACCCCGCTGCTCGCACTGCTGGACCGCACCGGTCTGGTCTCCGCCCCGCCGGAGGCGCTGGAGAAGATCGCCGACCGCCTCGACGAGGTGGCCGAACGCTGCGGCCCGGCCATCGCGACGTACAGCAACCCCGCCAAGACACTCGCCGCCGATCTCGCCGAGGCGCTCCCGGTGATCTGGACGGAGGGCACCTCCGCGGGCCCCGCCGGCCGTCGCTTCACCGCCGCGCTCGCGGAGCTGGCGGGCCGCCCCGCGCTCACCGCCGAACTGCCCGAGGCGCTCGCCGCCCACAGTGTGCTGCTCGCGGGGGCGCTCGCCGCCGGCGCCGACCCCGACGACTTCTTCCGCGACCGTGTCGAGGAGGCACAGGCCCTGCACGCGCGCGTGGTGCTGCTGCGCGACCGTCCGGCCGGTGGCCTCACCGCCGCCCCGGCCGCCCGCGAGCTCGCGCTCAGCCACGACACCGCGATCAGCGAGCTCGAACCCGCGGAGGGCGGCGAACTCGAAACCCTCGCCGAGCTGATCGCCACCACGGATTTCGCCGCTGTTTACCTGGCGCTCGCTTCGAGGGCCTGATCTTGACCCTGGCCTCCTGACCAGCGCCCGCTGGAACCGGGGGTTCTTGACCAGCGCAGCGTACATACGGAGAAACAGGACACATGGACCGCCTCGACAACACCGTCCGCCCCTACGCCTGGGGCTCGACCACCGCCATCCCGCGGCTGCTCGGCGTCGAGCCGACCGGTGAACCACAGGCGGAGATGTGGATGGGCGCCCACCCGGGCGCGCCCTCGCTCACGGCACGCGGTCCCCTCACCGAGGTCATCGACGAGGACCCCGAGAAGGAACTCGGCCGCGCGGCCGTCGCGAAGTTCGGCCCCCACCTGCCGTTCCTGTTGAAGATCCTCGCCGCGGGCGCCCCCCTCTCCCTCCAGGTGCACCCCAATCTCGAACAGGCGAGGGAAGGGTACGAGGACGAGGAGCGGCGGGGCATCCCCATCGATGCCCCGCACCGCAACTACAAGGACGCCAACCACAAGCCCGAACTGATATGCGCCCTCACCGAGTTCGACGGCCTGTGCGGTTTCCGTGCCCCCGACGAGACCGCCGAACTGCTCGCGGGCCTCGACGTCGACTCCCTCAAGCCGTACGTCGACCTGCTGCACGCCCACCCGGAAGAGGCGGCGCTGCGCGAGATCCTGACGGCGGTGCTGAGCGCGGACCCCGCCGAGATGGCCCACACGGTCACCGAGACCGCGGCCGCCTGCGCCCGCCTCGGCGGTGCCTACGCCCCCTACGTCGACCTGGCCCACCACTACCCGGGCGACCCCGGTGTGATCGCCGCGATGCTCCTCAACCACGTCCAACTGAAGCCCGGCGAGGCCCTGTTCCTCGGCGCCGGTGTCCCGCACGCGTATCTCAACGGCCTGGGCGTCGAAATCATGGCCACCAGCGACAACGTCCTGCGCTGCGGCCTGACCCCCAAGCACGTCGACGTCCCCGAACTCCTGCGCGTCGTCCGTTTCGAGGCGAGCGACCCCGGTGTCCTTCGCCCGGAGGCGTCCCCCGACGGCGAGGAGGTCTACGAGACCCCCATCGACGAGTTCCGCCTCTCCCGGTACGCCCTCGCGGAGGGCGCCGCCCCCCACGACCTCACGCGCGCGACCCCGCAGATCCTGCTCTGCACGGCGGGCGAGGTACGCGCGGACGGCAACGTTCTGACCCCCGGCCAGTCGGTCTTCGTACCGGCGGGCGAAAAGACCGAGGTGTCCGGAGCAGGCACGATCTTCCGTGCGACAGTGGTGGCCTGACGGGGCGACTGTGGCGGCCTGAGGCACCGCCGTCGGACCGGGCTGCAACAATGGCCCACCGCAAAGGGCGGGCAAAGCCCGGACCGGCGTACGAGGGTACGAACGGGGCCCGGACGGCGTACGAAGGGAATGCAGGAGCACATGAGCGCTTCAGGCGGCACCAGAGCGATCGTGGCGGCACTCGGCGCCAACCTCGCGATCGCGGTATCGAAATTCGTGGCGTTCGCCTTCAGCGGTTCGTCCTCGATGCTCGCCGAGGGCGTCCACTCGCTCGCCGACTCCGGCAACCAGGCCCTGCTCCTGATCGGTGGCAAGAAGGCCCAGCGCGAGGCAACCCCGCAGCACCCCTTCGGCTACGGCCGCGAGCGCTACATCTACGCCTTCCTCGTCTCGATCGTCCTCTTCTCGGTCGGCGGCATGTTCGCCGTCTACGAGGGCTACGAGAAGATCAAGCACCCGCACGAGATCGAGCACTGGTACTGGCCGGTGGGCGTTCTGGTGTTCGCGATCATCGCCGAGAGCTTCTCCTTCCGTACGGCCATCAAGGAGTCCAACGAGCTGCGCGGAAAGCTGTCCTGGTCGCAGTTCATCCGCCGGGCCAAGGCCCCCGAGCTGCCGGTCGTCCTCCTGGAGGACTTCGGCGCGCTGATCGGTCTGGTCCTCGCCCTCGGCGGCGTCGGCATCGCCCTGCTCACGGACGACGGCGTCTGGGACGGCATCGGCACGCTCTGCATCGGCATCCTGCTCATCCTGATCGCGCTCGTCCTCGCCGCCGAGACCAAGTCCCTCCTCCTGGGCGAGGCCGCCGGCATCGACGACGTCAAGAAGATCGAGGCCGCCATCGTCGACGGCGAGACCGTCACCGGCATCATCCACATGCGCACGCTCCACCTCGGCCCGGAGGAGCTCCTGATCGCCGCCAAGATCGCCGTCCAGCACGACGACACGGCCGCCGAGGTCGCCACCGCGATCAACGCCGCCGAGTCCCGCATCCGCACCGCCGTCCCCATCGCCCGCGTGATTTACCTGGAGCCGGACATCTACAACGAGGGGGAGGCGGCGAAGGGCCCCGATCGCGACGCCACCCCGGGAGGCCCGGGACCGACGCCTTCCGCGCACTGATCCCCGCCTCCTTTCGCAGCCCGCTCGTACTCCACTCGTATTCCGCTCGTACTCGGCTGGGGCCCGCCTGGATTTTCAGGCGGGCCCCAGCCGCGTCCGGGCCGGACCTGCCGGGCAGACGGACGACCGCGCCGCTCCCCGGCAGGAGCAACCCGACTGGTCGGAGGCGTGCCCGGGCTCATCCGCACGCCCGACGGCGAGTCCCGCGCCTCGCCGGAACACGAGGGTCCGCCGCAGTCCGAGACCTTGTCCCGAACGTCTGTTGGCCGAAGCCGGGCTGGGGAGGCCCGTGGCAACCGGTGTAGCTTGGTCACTGAGCCAGACGTCGCTGCTGATGGCGGTCGGGCGGTCCCACCGCGGACCGGCCGAGGGAGAGAGGGCCTCCGACGACTGCGCTGCGCGCGACAGGCACGCCTGTGTCCTGCTGGTCACGACCGTGCCTTGTTCGGGCATACGTATGCCCGCCGCCGCGCAGACCAGCCGTATCCACCTCGCCCCGATTCCGAGGAGCAGCCCGCCATGACGACTGTCGACAACCGACAGGACTTCAAGGTCGCCGATCTCTCCCTGGCCGAGTTCGGCCGCAAGGAGATCACCCTCGCCGAGCACGAGATGCCCGGCCTGATGTCGATCCGCAACGAGTACGCCAAGGCGCAGCCCCTCGCGGGTGCCCGCGTCACCGGCTCCCTGCACATGACCGTGCAGACCGCCGTCCTCATCGAGACCCTGGTCGCCCTCGGCGCCGAGGTCCGCTGGGCCTCCTGCAACATCTACTCCACCCAGGACCACGCCGCCGCCGCCATCGCGGTCGGCCCGAACGGCACGCCCGAGAACCCGCAGGGCGTCCCGGTCTTCGCCTGGAAGGGCGAGACCCTGGAGGAGTACTGGTGGTGCACGGAGCAGGCCCTGACCTGGCCGAACACCCCCACCGGCGGCCCGAACATGATCCTGGACGACGGTGGCGACGCCACTCTCCTCGTCCACAAGGGCGTCGAGTACGAGAAGGACGGCAAGGTCCCGTCCGTCGACACCGCCGAGTCCGAGGAGCACCGCTTCGTCCTCGAACTCCTGCACCGCACCATCACGGACGGCTCGCAGAAGTGGACCCAGCTCGCCTCTGAGATCCGCGGCGTGACCGAGGAGACCACGACCGGCGTCCACCGTCTGTACGAGATGCACCGCGACGGCACCCTTCTGTTCCCGGCGATCAACGTCAACGACGCCGTCACCAAGTCGAAGTTCGACAACAAGTACGGCTGCCGCCACTCCCTGATCGACGGCATCAACCGCGCCACCGACGTCCTCATCGGCGGCAAGACCGCGGTCGTCTGCGGCTACGGCGACGTGGGCAAGGGCTGCGCGGAGTCCCTGCGCGGCCAGGGCGCCCGCGTGATCGTCACGGAGATCGACCCGATCTGCGCGCTGCAGGCGGCGATGGACGGCTACCAGGTCACGACTCTCGACGAGGTCGTCGACAAGGCCGACATCTTCGTCACCACGACCGGCAACAAGGACATCATCATGGCCGCCGACATGGCCAAGATGAAGCACCAGGCGATCGTGGGCAACATCGGCCACTTCGACAACGAGATCGACATGGCCGGCCTCGCGCAGATCCCGGGCATCGTCAAGGACGAGGTCAAGCCGCAGGTCCACACCTGGAAGTTCCCCGACGGCAAGGTCCTCATCGTGCTGTCCGAGGGCCGTCTGCTGAACCTGGGCAACGCCACCGGCCACCCCTCGTTCGTGATGTCCAACTCGTTCGCGGACCAGACCCTGGCCCAGATCGAGCTGTTCACCAAGCCCAGCGAGTACCCGACCGACGTCTACGTGCTGCCCAAGCACCTCGACGAGAAGGTCGCCCGCCTCCACCTCGACGCCCTCGGCGTCAAGCTCACCACCCTCCGCCCCGAGCAGGCCTCGTACATCGGTGTAGAGGTCGAGGGCCCGTACAAGTCGGACCACTACCGCTACTGAGCACCCCGCCGAGCAGCGGTACCAACCGCTCGGCGTACGGATGTCAGCAGGCCCTCGCCCCGTGGCGGGGGCCTGCCCCCGATGAGGACCTGAACGCCCATGCCCCGCGGCCGTTATTCGCTCCATGACCCGCACGATCACACCCCCCTCGCCGAAGAACACTTCCACTGCGCGCCCGGCCCCTCCGGCTGGCGCTACGTCTCCCAACTGACCACCCCCTCCGGCGACCATGCCGGCTCCGTCGACCTTGCCCTCGACGAGCTCGGCCGCCCCATCCGTCTCGAACTGCACGCCGCGAGCTGGCAGGTCCGCGGCGCCGCGCTCGACGGCGTCACCTGGGTCCGCACCGACCCCAACGGCACCCAGGCCACCGAGGGCAACGTCCGCGCCCACGCCTTCACCGGCACGTCCCCCGCGTTCCTCGTCGCCACCGCCCGTCTGCTTCGCCTCACCCCCGATGCCTCCGCAACCCGCGTACGCCTCGTCGCCTTCACCGACCCGGTCCTCGCCCCGCGCACCCTCGACCAATCCTGGGCCTTGATCTCGAGAGAAACACACGCCACTGACAACGGCCCCCTCGCCGTGGACGAATACCAGGTCACAGCCCTGGACACGGGGGAGCAGCACGCCGTGCACATCTCGGGAGACGTGGTCCTCGCGGCCCCCGGCATCGAACTTGAGCAGCTCGAATCACCGCCGTCGGTCTTCGCCTGACGACATCGGGGCATGGCCGACCCGGAGCCTTGTCAGCCACGGAGCTTCGTAGCGGGCGCAGGCGGGTGATGCCGCAGGGTCAGGCAGGTGGTGCGAACCCGGTCGCGGGCCGTTCGGCCGGTTCCTCCCGCGGCCCCGCGGACCGGGGTGCCTGCTGCGCCGGCGTCGCCGGGCGCTCCGCGGCAGGGGGCGCCGACTGATACGAGACTCCCGGGACCGGGGGCGCCGAAGGAGCCGCCTGCGGATAGCCGTAAACCCCCGGCTGCTGCACCACCGGACCGCCCACGCCGCCCACACCGCTCACGCTGGGCATCCCGGGGGCGAGCCCACCCGGACCCCCGGGCGTCATCGTGGCCGCCCCACCTCCGAAGGCCCTCCTGGCCTCCCGCGCCTGCCGTTCCTGCACCACGGCCGCCAAATACGCCGCCGCCGGAACCCCGTGCGGTGCCGGAGACCCCGTACGGGCAGCGAGATCGGAGGCGAGCCGCTCCGCCATCGCCCCACCGACCTGCGGGTCCAGCTGCTGCATCCGCGTCAGGTACTGACGAATGGCCAGCCACAGCCCGTCCGGCACGGCCGACAGATCAAGCCCGGAGAACCGCCCCGCCAGCCATGGCGGCGGCGGAGGCACGAAGGCCGTACGGCCGACCGGAATCCTCTCCCGCACGACGAGAGTGCCCGCGAACACGTCACCGAGCCGCCGCCCCCGAGCCGAAACGAGCGAGGCGGTGCACGCGATGACCCCGAACGTCATCAGAATCTCGACCACACCGATGGCACCGCGCACCAGCGCGTGCCGGAACCGGATCGGCCCCCCGTCGTCCCGTACCACCCGCAGCCCGAACGCCATCTTCCCCAGCGAACGGCCGTGGCTGAGCGTCTCCACCGCGATCGGCCCGCCCACCAGCAGCAGAACAAAGCTCGCGATCGAGACGGCGATCTGAGCCGCCTCGTCCAGGGCCGCCGTCGAGGCCACCAATCCAATGGTGACGATGACATAGATGACCATCGCCACAGCCAGATCGAGCAACACGGCCAGGGCCCGGCTCGGCAGCTTGGCGGGGCGCAACTCCAGCGCCACCGCCTCGCCTGTCACTAGCTCACTCACGCTCGCCGTCCTTCCCCTGACCTGCCCCGAGAACCGTCAGTCTGCCAAGCTGAGAGCGCATCGCGCCGCAGTACGACAAGCTGGCACGCAGTACGAGAGGACGAGGAGCAGTAGAACCGATGGACCTCGACGTCTTCGTGTCCGCCCACCGTGCCGAGTGGGACCGCCTCGACGCCCTGCTGCGCCGCCAACGCCGACTCACCGGAGCCGAGGCCGACGAACTCGTCGTCCTCTACCAACGTACGGCCACCCATCTCTCCCTGATCCAGTCCAGTGCCCCGGACCCACAGCTCACCGGTCGCCTCAGCCAACTGGTGGCACGCGCGCGCAGCGCCGTGACAGGCACCCGCCGCGCCTCCTGGCGCGATGTGACCCGCTTCCTTGCGCACGGTTTCCCTGCGGCGGTCTACCGCTCGCGCCACTGGTGGGTTCCCACGGCACTCCTCTCCACCGTCGTCGCGATCGTCCTGGGGTGGTGGATAGGCGCGCACCCCGAGGTCCAGTCCTCGATCGCGGCACCCAGCGAACTGCGCCAGCTCACCCGACCGGGCGGCGAGTACGAGACCTACTACTCAAGCCACCCGGCCGCGTCCTTCGCCGCCCAGGTCTGGACGAACAATGCCCAGGCCGCCGCGATGTGCCTGGTCCTGGGCGTCTTCCTGGGGATACCGGTCCTGTGGATCCTCTTCCAGAACATGCTCAACGTCGGCGTGGGCATCGGCCTGATGTCGTCGGCAGGCCGCCTCGACACCTTCGTGGGCCTGCTCCTTCCGCACGGCCTCCTGGAACTGACTGCCGTCTTCGTGGCGGCAGGCACCGGTCTGCGGCTGGGCTGGACCGTGATCGACCCGGGCCCCCGCTCCCGCCGTACGGCGCTCGCCGAGGAAGGCCGCGCCGCCCTCGGCATGGCGATAGGCCTGGCGCTGGTCCTCCTGGTCTCGGGCGCCATCGAAGGCTTCGTCACGCCGTCCGGTCTTCCCACCTGGGCCCGTATCGCCATAGGAATCGCGGCTGAACTGGCCTTTCTTACATACGTCTATGTCCTGGGCAGTCGGGCGGTACGGGCCGGCGACACGGGTGACGTCGACGAGTCGGAGCGCAGCGCCACTCTCCCGACGGCCGCGTGATGTGCGTTCACCCTCGCTGACCTGCTAGTCTCCTCCTCGCCCCACAAGAGCCGTTGACACGGAGCTGGTGGGGAGGTAGATTCGAACAGTTGCCTAGAACTGGACAGGTCCAGATGGTGGCAGTTAGCATCTGTCAGCTTCTTGCGAATACGATTCCGAGAAGCACCTCCCGATTATTCAGGACTGAGCGGCCGGTAAGGCCGGTCAATAACTTCTGATAAAGTCGGACTCGCCGAAAGAGAGCCGCAAGGCAATCGAATAGGCAAAGGCCTTCCAACGGCCACCGGAAACAAATTCCGACCGGAAACGGAACGGAAAACGGATCTGGTAAGGTTGGAAACACCGAAGGGAAGCGCCCGGAGGAAAGCCTGAGAGAGTCTCTCGGGTGAGTACAAAGGAAGCGTCCGTTCCTTGAGAACTCAACAGCGTGCCAAAAATCAACGCCAGATATGTTGATACCCCGTCTCCGGCCGATCGGTCGGGGCGTGGTTCCTTTGAAAAAGTCCTGCCGGGCATTGTCCGGTAGGCGCACAGCGAGGACGCTGTGAACCTTCCGATTATTCCTCGGGGGGTTCCGCTCTCGTGGTGTCGTCCCGATTACGGGAAAACATTCACGGAGAGTTTGATCCTGGCTCAGGACGAACGCTGGCGGCGTGCTTAACACATGCAAGTCGAACGATGAAGCCTTTCGGGGTGGATTAGTGGCGAACGGGTGAGTAACACGTGGGCAATCTGCCCTTCACTCTGGGACAAGCCCTGGAAACGGGGTCTAATACCGGATAATACCTGCCTGGGCATCTGGGTGGGTTGAAAGCTCCGGCGGTGAAGGATGAGCCCGCGGCCTATCAGCTTGTTGGTGAGGTAGTGGCTCACCAAGGCGACGACGGGTAGCCGGCCTGAGAGGGCGACCGGCCACACTGGGACTGAGACACGGCCCAGACTCCTACGGGAGGCAGCAGTGGGGAATATTGCACAATGGGCGAAAGCCTGATGCAGCGACGCCGCGTGAGGGATGACGGCCTTCGGGTTGTAAACCTCTTTCAGCAGGGAAGAAGCGCAAGTGACGGTACCTGCAGAAGAAGCGCCGGCTAACTACGTGCCAGCAGCCGCGGTAATACGTAGGGCGCAAGCGTTGTCCGGAATTATTGGGCGTAAAGAGCTCGTAGGCGGCTTGTCGCGTCGGTTGTGAAAGCCCGGGGCTTAACCCCGGGTCTGCAGTCGATACGGGCAGGCTAGAGTGTGGTAGGGGAGATCGGAATTCCTGGTGTAGCGGTGAAATGCGCAGATATCAGGAGGAACACCGGTGGCGAAGGCGGATCTCTGGGCCATTACTGACGCTGAGGAGCGAAAGCGTGGGGAGCGAACAGGATTAGATACCCTGGTAGTCCACGCCGTAAACGGTGGGAACTAGGTGTTGGCGACATTCCACGTCGTCGGTGCCGCAGCTAACGCATTAAGTTCCCCGCCTGGGGAGTACGGCCGCAAGGCTAAAACTCAAAGGAATTGACGGGGGCCCGCACAAGCAGCGGAGCATGTGGCTTAATTCGACGCAACGCGAAGAACCTTACCAAGGCTTGACATACACCGGAAACGGCCAGAGATGGTCGCCCCCTTGTGGTCGGTGTACAGGTGGTGCATGGCTGTCGTCAGCTCGTGTCGTGAGATGTTGGGTTAAGTCCCGCAACGAGCGCAACCCTTGTTCTGTGTTGCCAGCATGCCCTTCGGGGTGATGGGGACTCACAGGAGACTGCCGGGGTCAACTCGGAGGAAGGTGGGGACGACGTCAAGTCATCATGCCCCTTATGTCTTGGGCTGCACACGTGCTACAATGGCAGGTACAATGAGCTGCGAAGCCGTGAGGCGGAGCGAATCTCAAAAAGCCTGTCTCAGTTCGGATTGGGGTCTGCAACTCGACCCCATGAAGTCGGAGTTGCTAGTAATCGCAGATCAGCATTGCTGCGGTGAATACGTTCCCGGGCCTTGTACACACCGCCCGTCACGTCACGAAAGTCGGTAACACCCGAAGCCGGTGGCCCAACCCCTTGTGGGAGGGAGCTGTCGAAGGTGGGACTGGCGATTGGGACGAAGTCGTAACAAGGTAGCCGTACCGGAAGGTGCGGCTGGATCACCTCCTTTCTAAGGAGCATCTAGGCTGCCGGGCTTGCCCGGTGGTCCAGGGCCATTACGTCGGCAGATGTTCGACGGTGGTTGCTCATGGGTGGAACGTTGATTATTCGGTGCACTTGACTGTCTTCTCCTTCCAGTACTGCTCTTCGGGGCGTGGAACGAATGAGGGAAGCGGCAGGGGTGCCGGGCACGCTGTTGGGTGTCTGAGGGTTCGGCCGATCATGGCTGCCTTCAGTGCCGGCCCCAGTGAACTTGCCGTGTGCGGCAGGGTGGTGGGTGGTTGGTCGTTGTTTGAGAACTGCACAGTGGACGCGAGCATCTGTGGCCAAGTTTTTAAGGGCGCACGGTGGATGCCTTGGTACCAGGAACCGATGAAGGACGTGGGAGGCCACGATAGTCCCCGGGGAGTCGTCAACCAGGCTTTGATCCGGGGGTTTCCGAATGGGGAAACCCGGCAGTCGTCATGGGCTGTCACCCATACCTGAACACATAGGGTATGTGGAGGGAACGCGGGGAAGTGAAACATCTCAGTACCCGCAGGAAGAGAAAACAACCGTGATTCCGGGAGTAGTGGCGAGCGAAACTGGATGAGGCTAAACCATATGCGTGTGAGACCCGGCAGGGGTTGCGTATGTGGGGTTGTGGGATTTCTCTTTTACGGTCTGCCGGCCGTGAGACGAGTCAGAAACCGTTGATGTAGGCGAAGGACATGCGAAAGGTCCGGCGTAGAGGGTAAGACCCCCGTAGTCGAAATGTCAACGGCTCGTTTGAGAAACACCCAAGTAGCACGGGGCCCGAGAAATCCCGTGTGAATCTGGCGGGACCACCCGCTAAGCCTAAATATTCCCTGGTGACCGATAGCGGATAGTACCGTGAGGGAATGGTGAAAAGTACCGCGGGAGCGGAGTGAAATAGTACCTGAAACCGTGTGCCTACAAGCCGTGGGAGCGTCGCGCATCGAGTTTACTCGGTGCGTCGTGACTGCGTGCCTTTTGAAGAATGAGCCTGCGAGTTTGCGGTGTGTTGCGAGGTTAACCCGTGTGGGGAAGCCGTAGCGAAAGCGAGTCCGAATAGGGCGTTTTAGTAGCGCGCTCAAGACCCGAAGCGGAGTGATCTAGCCATGGGCAGGTTGAAGCGGCTGTAAGAGGTCGTGGAGGACCGAACCCACCAGGGTTGAAAACCTGGGGGATGACCTGTGGTTAGGGGTGAAAGGCCAATCAAACTCCGTGATAGCTGGTTCTCCCCGAAATGCATTTAGGTGCAGCGTCGTGTGTTTCTTGCCGGAGGTAGAGCACTGGATAGGCGATGGGCCCTACCGGGTTACTGACCTTAGCCAAACTCCGAATGCCGGTAAGTGAGAGCGCGGCAGTGAGACTGTGGGGGATAAGCTCCATGGTCGAGAGGGAAACAGCCCAGAGCATCGACTAAGGCCCCTAAGCGTACGCTAAGTGGGAAAGGATGTGGAGTCGCAGAGACAACCAGGAGGTTGGCTTAGAAGCAGCCACCCTTGAAAGAGTGCGTAATAGCTCACTGGTCTAGTGATTCCGCGCCGACAATGTAGCGGGGCTCAAGCGTACCGCCGAAGTCGTGTCATTCATACAATAGGGCCAACGCCTGTATGGATGGGTAGGGGAGCGTCGTGTGCCGGGTGAAGCCGCGCCGGAAGGCAGTGGTGGACGGTTCACGAGTGAGAATGCAGGCATGAGTAGCGATACACACGTGAGAAACGTGTGCGCCGATTGACTAAGGGTTCCTGGGTCAAGCTGATCTGCCCAGGGTAAGTCGGGACCTAAGGCGAGGCCGACAGGCGTAGTCGATGGATAACCGGTTGATATTCCGGTACCCGCTGTGAAGCGTCAAACATTGAACCAGGCGATGCTAAGTCCGTGAAGCCGTTCCGGACCCTTCGGGGAATGGAAAGTGGTGGAGCCGACGGTCCAGACCTGTAGTAGGTGAGTGATGGGGTGACGCAGGAAGGTAGTCCATCCCGGGCGGTGGTTGTCCCGGGGTAAGGGTGTAGGCCGTGTGATAGGTAAATCCGTTGCACATTGAGGCTGAGACCTGATGCCGAGCCGATTGTGGTGAAGTGGATGATCCTATGCTGTCGAGAAAAGCCTCTAGCGAGTTTCATGGCGGCCCGTACCCTAAACCGACTCAGGTGGTCAGGTAGAGAATACCGAGGCGTTCGGGTGAACTATGGTTAAGGAACTCGGCAAAATGCCCCCGTAACTTCGGGAGAAGGGGGGCCATCACTGGTGAGAGGATTTACTCCTTGAGCTGGGGGTGGCCGCAGAGACCAGCGAGAAGCGACTGTTTACTAAAAACACAGGTCCGTGCGAAGCCGTAAGGCGATGTATACGGACTGACGCCTGCCCGGTGCTGGAACGTTAAGGGGACCGGTTAGTCAAGATTCGTCTTGGCGAAGCTGAGAACTTAAGCGCCAGTAAACGGCGGTGGTAACTATAACCATCCTAAGGTAGCGAAATTCCTTGTCGGGTAAGTTCCGACCTGCACGAATGGCGTAACGACTTCTCGACTGTCTCAACCATAGGCCCGGTGAAATTGCACTACGAGTAAAGATGCTCGTTTCGCGCAGCAGGACGGAAAGACCCCGGGACCTTTACTACAGTTTGATATTGGTGTTCGGTTCGGCTTGTGTAGGATAGGTGGGAGACTTTGAAAGCGCGGCGCCAGCCGTGTGGGAGTCGTCGTTGAAATACCACTCTGGTCGTGCTGGATGTCTAACCTGGGTCCGTGATCCGGATCAGGGACAGTGTCTGATGGGTAGTTTAACTGGGGCGGTTGCCTCCTAAAGAGTAACGGAGGCGCCCAAAGGTTCCCTCAGCCTGGTTGGTAATCAGGTGTTGAGTGTAAGTGCACAAGGGAGCTTGACTGTGAGACCGACGGGTCGAGCAGGGACGAAAGTCGGGACTAGTGATCCGGCGGTGGCTTGTGGAAGCGCCGTCGCTCAACGGATAAAAGGTACCCCGGGGATAACAGGCTGATCTTCCCCAAGAGTCCATATCGACGGGATGGTTTGGCACCTCGATGTCGGCTCGTCGCATCCTGGGGCTGGAGTCGGTCCCAAGGGTTGGGCTGTTCGCCCATTAAAGCGGTACGCGAGCTGGGTTTAGAACGTCGTGAGACAGTTCGGTCCCTATCCGCTGTGCGCGTAGGAATATTGAGAAGGGCTGTCCCTAGTACGAGAGGACCGGGACGGACGAACCTCTGGTGTGCCAGTTGTCCTGCCAAGGGCATGGCTGGTTGGCTACGTTCGGGAGGGATAACCGCTGAAAGCATCTAAGCGGGAAGCCTGCTTCGAGATGAGTATTCCCACCCCCTTTGAGGGGTTAAGGCTCCCAGTAGACGACTGGGTTGATAGGCCAGATCTGGAAGCACCGTAAGGTGTGGAGGTGACTGGTACTAATAGGCCGAGGGCTTGTCCTCAGTTGCTCGCGTCCACTGTGTTGGTTCTGAAACCACGAACAACCCCATGCCCGGGGCCACTGGGTATGGTGCGGTAGTTACAGTTTCATAGTGTTTCGGTGGTCATAGCGTGAGGGAAACGCCCGGTTACATTCCGAACCCGGAAGCTAAGCCTTACAGCGCCGATGGTACTGCAGGGGGGACCCTGTGGGAGAGTAGGACGCCGCCGAACAAATTGTGAGGAGACCCCCGTACCGGGAAATCGGTCCGGGGGTTTTCTGCATTCCGGGATCTTTTTATTTTAGGGGGCTCCTTTTCAGGGGCCCCCTTTTTTTGTGCCCGCTTACAGCCGTCCTGCGGCCTTGAGTGCCAGATACGTGTCCGCCAGCGCGGGCGCCAGGTCGTCCGGAGTCGCGTCCACGACGGTGACTCCGTGGCGTCGTAGCTGTTCGGCTGTGCGATGGCGTTCTGTCTGGGCCTGGGCCGCAGCCGCTGCTTCGTACACCGATTCGGTGGTTCCTCGGGCCATCGCCATGCGGGCGATGTGCGGATCGGCCACCGATGCGACCAGCACCGTATGACGCTGGGTGAGGAGGGGGAGTACGGGAAGCAGGCCCTCTTCGATGGGGGCCGCGTCGAGGCTGGTCAGCAGCACGATCAGGGAGCGGCGGGGAGCCGTGCGGAGTGCTGTGGCAGTGAGGCCGCGGGCGTCCGTCTCGATGAGTTCCGGTTCCAGGGTGGCCATCGCGTTGACCAGGGACGGGAGGACGTCGCCCGCTGCCCGGCCCTGGACCAGGGCGCGTACCCGGCGGTCGTATGCGAGAAGGTCCACGCGGTCGCCGGCTCGGGAGGCCAAGGCGGCGAGGAGGAGTGCCGCGTCCATCGAGGCATCGAGGCGTGGGGCGTCGTCCACGCGGCCGGCCGAGGTGCGGCCCGTGTCGAGGACCAGAAGGATGTGGCGGTCGCGTTCGGGGCGCCAGGTGCGTACGGCGACGGTGGTCTGGCGCGCGGTGGCGCGCCAGTCGATGGAGCGGGTGTCGTCGCCGGGGACGTACTCGCGCAGGCTGTCGAATTCCGTGCCCTCGCCGCGGGTCAGCACACTCGTGCGGCCGTCGAGTTCGCGCAGACGGGCCAGTTTGGAGGGGAGGTGCTTGCGGCTGGTGAACGGTGGCAGGACTCGTACCGTCCAGGGGACCTTGTGGCTGCCCTGGCGGGAGAACAGGCCCAGGGGGCCATACGAGCGAATCGTGACGCGGTCTGCCTGGCGGTCGCCGCGGCGGGTGGGACGCAGACGGGTGGTGAGGCGCCGGCGTTCGCCGGCGGGAACCGTCAGGCGGTGGCGGGAGGCGGCTACCTCGGTTCCTGGCTCCCAGCTGCTGGGGGGCCAGGCGTCCCGGAGGTGGGCACGCAGGGGGTGGCCGGAGGGGTTGGTGACGGTCAGGGTGACATCGGCGGTTTCGCCGAGGCGTACGGAGGTGTCGCCGGAGCGGGTCAGGCCGAGGCGGCGTACGGGAGCCGCCAGGGCGGCGTCGCAGGCGCAGGCCAGGGCGAGCGGAGCGTTGACGGCGAGGATGCCCGTCCAGCTCGGTTCCCAGATGCCGATGGGCAATGTGCCGAGGGCCGCCAGGAGGGCGGCGCGTCCGGTGAGTGCCATCAGCGGGGGACGGGGACGTGGGCGAGGATCGCGTTGATGACCGAGTCTGCCGTCACGCCCTCCATCTCGGCCTCGGGGCGGAGCTGGATGCGGTGGCGGAGGGTGGGGAGGGCCAGGGCCTTCACGTCGTCGGGGATGACATAGTCGCGGCCCGTCAGCCAGGCCCAGGCGCGGGCGGTGGCGAGGAGGGCGGTCGCGCCGCGCGGGGAGACGCCGAGGGTGAGGGACGGCGATTCACGGGTGGCGCGGCAGATGTCGACGACATAGCCGGTGATTTCGGGGGAGACCGCTGTCTTGGCTACGGCGGCGCGGGCGGCTTCCAGGTCGGCGGGGCCCGCTACGGGGCGTACGCCGGCGGCGCGCAGGTCGCGCGGGTTGAAGCCCTCGGCGTGGCGGGTGAGGACGTTGATCTCGTCCTCGCGGGACGGGAGAGGGATCGTCAGTTTGAGGAGGAACCGGTCCAGTTGGGCTTCGGGGAGAGGATACGTTCCCTCGTACTCGACCGGGTTCTGGGTCGCTGCGACCAGGAATGGCTCCGGGAGCGGGCGGGGGGTGCCGTCGACCGTGACTTGACGTTCCTCCATCGCTTCGAGGAGGGACGACTGGGTCTTGGGCGGGGTGCGGTTGATCTCGTCGGCGAGCAGGAGATTGGTGAAGACCGGGCCTGGCTGGAACGAGAACTCGGCGGTGCGGGCGTCGTAGACCAGGGAGCCGGTGATGTCGCTCGGCATCAGGTCGGGGGTGAACTGGACGCGCTTGGTGTCGAGTTCGAGTGCGGACGCGAGTGCGCGGACGAGCAACGTTTTGGCGACCCCGGGGACTCCTTCAAGGAGAACGTGTCCGCGGCAGAGGAGGGCGACGACGAGGCCGGTCACGGCGGGGTCCTGGCCGACCACGGCTTTGGCGATCTCGGTGCGCAGGGCCTCCAGGGAGGAGCGGGCGGCGCCCGGATCCCCGGTGTACCCGGCGTTGTCAGTGGTCGGGTCCATCATGAATGGCGTACCTCTCTTTCGAGGGCGTCGAGTTGGTCGGCGAGGGAGATGAGGGCCGCGTCGTCGCGGGGCGGCGGGCCGAAGAGGAGGGAGTGCAGGGTCTGTCCGTCGCCCTGGAGTTGGGCGGACAGGGCGGGGAGCAGTGCCTCGGGCGCGTGCGCCTGGGCGGGGGATACGCCGACGAGGGGGGCGAGGCGGGTGCGGGTGGTGGAGCGCAGAGCGATGCCCGCGCGGTCGCGGGCGTTGGCCTTGCGGTAGAGGCGGGCGCGGCCTTCGACGGCTTCGGAGGCGCGGATCGCGACGGGGAGGCGTTCGGGCACGAGGGGGCCGAGTCGGCGTGCCCGCCAGAGGGCGGCCAGGGCTGCCGCGATGAAGAGTTGCAGTGTGCCCCAGAGCCAGCCCGAGGGGAGCAGGTCGAGGAAGCTCTGGTCGCCCGAGTCGGTGGCCGAGGTGTCGGAGAGCGAGGGGAGGTACCAGACCAAGTGGGGGCGGGAACCGAGCAGTTGGAGGGCGAGCGAGGCGTTGCCCTGCTTGTCGAGACGCTTGTTGTAGAGGATGTCGGGGGCGCCGATGACGACGGTGTCGCCGGCCCCGGAGGGCGCGGGGATGCGCAGCAGGGTGGGCAGGCCCTCACTGGGGTAGCAGGCGTCGGCACCGAGGTCGGTGGTGGTGTAGCGGATGCCGCCCGTGTCGGCGCTGCCCGCGCGCCGGGCGGCGGGCAGGTCGCAGCCGGGGGAGAGCGTCGAGGCGAAGCTGATCGCGGGGTCGGCGGTGACTCCGGGGGCGAGGGTGCCGAGGGAGGGCGCCCCGGGGGCGATCAGGACCGTGCGGCCACCGGAGTTGGCGGCCGCCGTGCGGAGGCCGGTCTGTTGACGCTGGGTCAGCAGGTCCGGGGTGGCGACGAGGAGTGTGGTGTCGGGGCCGGTCGCGGCGCGGGCCTCGTCCAGGGTGGTGACCACGCGCGTGGAGACCCCGTGGTCGCCGAGGAGTGCGCCGGTGGCACGGCTGCCGTAGGGGGCGGCGGAGCGTGGGTCGAGGCGGCCTTGCTGGGCGCCGGAGCGGATCACGGCGATCACAACGGCGGCCGCCAGCAGGATGACGACCGCGAGGGCGATCCCTCGGGCGCGGGTCCACACCTGGCGGGCGGTGGGCGAGGCCGAGGTGGAGGCCGCGGGGGGCGTGAGGGTGGCCTCGGTCATGGGGTGGCCCCCTGGCGGGCGTTGTGGGCCGTGCTCTGGGCGCTGTTCGTCAGTACGGGCTTGGTGCGTTCCAGGTCGCGGTCGAGCTCGGTGAGGCGCTGGTATGTGTCGGAGCCCGCGGTCCGGCCGCCGTATGTGACGTCGTCGAAGTCCCGGGCCGCGGCGCGCAGCCGGTCCGTGTGGGAGGGCAGTGTGCGGCCCGCTTCGGCGGCGGCCTCGTCCGCGGTGCGGCCGGGGCGTGGGTCGAGCAGGGCGCGTTCTTCGAGGGAGCGCACGACGGCCCGCATGCGCTCCTGGACGGCCTGGTTCCAGTGGCCCTGGGCGGCGTACGCCTCGGCGGCCGCGCGGTGTTCTGCGGCGCTGCGGGGGCGGTCGTCGAAGAGCGCGGCGGACGAGGTGGGGGTGCGGTGCGGGGTGCCGAGGCGCCACCAGAGGGCGGCCACGACAGCCAGTACGGCCACCACGATGACGACAAGTCCGAGCACCCCGCCGGGAGTCGCGGAGGAGGCGGCGCCGAACAGCTTGTCGACCCAGTCCCAGAAGGCGTTCAGGGCACGCTGGACCAGGCCGGGGTCGTTCTCGTGGTACATCCGCTTGGACAGTTCGCGCTTGGCCGCCTCCCGGGCGGGGTCGCGCGGGATCGTCACCGGTGGCTCGTCGCCGCGCGGCAGCGCGAGGACGGCCGTGGCGCCGGTGCGCGGCAGCGTCAGTACCGCTGCGAGAACTTCCCCCGCCGGACTCACCGCATCAGCTCCCGGGAGTGGTGCCGGGGGTGCTGGAACCGTAGTCCTGGACACCGGCGGCGCGGGCCAGGTCGAGGTCGAGGGCCTCGCGGCGGATGCGCTGGTCGATGTAGAGGAGCACGGTGACGCCCGCGGAGATCGGGAAGGTGATCATGGAGCCGATCACCGAGCCGATGCCGCTGACGATGAGGAACGTCCAGCTGGGGCTGCTGCCGCTGCTGTTGAGGAAGCCGGTGACGCCGTCACCGCTGAGGGCCGACGCGACGAGGGCGAACGGGATCACGACGATCGAGGCCACGATATTGGCGATGATCGTGGCGAGCAGTTGGATGCCGAAGACCCGCCACCAGGAGCCGCGGACGAGCTTCGCGGAGCGGCTCATCGACTTCAGGACGCTCTGCTTCTCCAGCATCAGGGCGGGCGAGGCGAGCGAGAAGCGGATCATCAGCCAGAGCGCGACGATGGCCGCGCCGAGCCCGCCGAGGACCGCGAGCGCGGCGCCCGCGTCGCTCGAACCGGTGATTGCGACGAGCAGGCCCGGGAGCGTGCCGACGCTGATGATCACGATGGCGATGAGCGGCAGCAGGAAGGTCAGGAGGAACAGCTTCGGCAACTGGGGTCGGGCGTCGCGCCAGGCCTCGGCGGTGGTCACCGACTTGCCGAGTACCGCGCGGCTGGTGACGGATGTGAGCAGGGCTGTCGCGACGATGGTGCCGAGCAGGCCGATGAGCACGACGACGCCGGAGCTCAGCATGACGTCGCCCAGGGCGCGGCTCAGCTCGCCGGCGGTGGCGCTCGGGTCGTTGAGGGCGTCGGTGCTCGTGGTGTCGTCCAGGACGAGGCCCTGGAGCAGGATGACCGCGATCTCCGTGACGACCGCCACGGTCAGCGAGATGCCCAGCACCGTGCGCCAGTAGGTGCGCATGGTGGAGACCGCGCCGTCGAGGATCTCGCCGACGCCGAGCGGGCGCAGCGGGATCACGCCGGGCTTGGCGGCGGGCGGCGGGCCGCCCCAGTTGCCTCCCCAGCCACTGGGACCCCCTGGGCCGCCGTAGCCACGGCCTCCCCAGCCGCCGCCGTAACCGCCGCCCTGGCCTCCGGGGCCGCCCGGGCCGGGAGGCTGCTGACCGCCCCAGCCCGGGCCGGGCGGTGGCGGTGGCGGGGCCTGAACGGGGCCCTGCGGGCTGGGAGCGGACCACTGGCCGGGCGGGGGCTGCTCCTTGGACCACTTCGAGGGCGGTTCCGGCTGGTCCGTGCCGCCTTGGTCCGAAGGCTGCTCCGAGGGCTGCGTGGCGCCGGACTTGTCCGGCTCCTGACCGTTGGAGGGGGCAGATCCGGGCGAGGCCCAGCCCGGAGTGTCGTTCATCGTCGCTCCTTCACGGTGCCCGTCCGCGGTCGCGGCGGCAGGTTGGCAGCCATCGTGCCACGGTGTGCCCGACGGGGGACCGGCCCCCGTACGGGCTGTGCACCTTCAATTGTCCGCCGGGTACGGGGCAGACTGGGCGGATGGCTGATCAGTACGCGCAATCCCGCGAGCACGACGGGCCACTGGAGATACCGGCGATCCGCTGGGACGAACCACCCGAAGGGCCTGTGGTGGTCCTTCTCGATCAGACGCGACTGCCCGCAGAGGAGGTCGAGCGGGTGTGCACGGACGCGCCTGCGCTGGTGGAGGCGATCCGCACGCTTGCCGTGCGCGGAGCGCCGCTGCTGGGGATCGCCGGGGCGTACGGCGTCGCGCTCGCCGCCGCGCGCGGCTTCGACGTGGACGAGGCCGCCCGTGCGCTGGCGGGTGCCCGGCCCACCGCGGTGAACCTCGCTGTCGGTGTGCGCCGGGCGCACTCGGCGTACCGTGCCGCGCTCTCCGGCGGTGATCAGCGGCGGGCCGCCGGGGCGGCGCTGGCGGCGGCGCGGGCGCTGCACCGGGAGGACGCCGAGGCCAGCGCACGCATGGCCGAGCACGGCCTCGCGCTGCTCGACGAGCTGTTGCCCGGGGGCGGGCACCGGATCCTGACCCACTGCAACACCGGGGCGCTGGTGTCAGGAGGGGAGGGCACGGCCTTCGCGGTGGCTCTCGCGGCGCATCGGGCGGGGCAGCTGCGGCGGCTCTGGGTGGACGAAACGCGTCCGTTGCTGCAAGGTGCTCGCCTGACGGCTTACGAGGCGGCGCGCAACGGAATGGCGTACACCTTGCTCACGGACAACGCGGCGGGATCACTGTTCGCGGCGGGGGAGGTGGACGCGGTGCTCATCGGGGCCGATCGGATCGCCGCCGACGGTTCGGTCGCGAACAAGGTGGGGAGCTATCCGCTCGCGGTGCTGGCCCGGTATCACCATGTGCCGTTCATCGTGGTGGCACCGGTGACGACGGTGGATCCGGACACCCCGGACGGGGCGTCCATCGAGGTCGAGCAGCGCCCCGGACATGAAGTGACCGAGGTCACAGCACCTCAGGTGCCGGTGGCGGGAGTGGAAGCGGGAGGCGGGATACCGGTGGCACCCCTGGGGACCCAGGCGTACAACCCGGCGTTCGATGTGACGCCTCCCGAGTTGGTGACGGCGATCGTGACTGAAGAGGGCGCTGTGTCGCCCGTGACGGCTGCGGCGCTTGCCGAGCTGTGTGACAGGTCACGCCAGGTAACGATTTAGTTAATGGGATGATGTCGTTTATGAAGGGACGAGTCCTTGTCGTCGATGACGACACCGCACTGGCCGAGATGCTCGGCATTGTGTTGCGTGGTGAAGGTTTTGAGCCGTCTTTCGTAGCCGACGGCGACAAGGCGCTGGCCGCTTTCCGTGAGAGCAAGCCCGATCTGGTGCTCCTGGACCTGATGCTTCCCGGCCGGGACGGTATCGAGGTGTGCCGCCTGATCAGGGCGGAGTCCGGGGTGCCGATCGTGATGCTGACGGCGAAGAGCGACACCGTCGATGTCGTGGTCGGACTCGAGTCGGGCGCCGACGACTACATCGTGAAGCCGTTCAAGCCAAAGGAGCTGGTGGCACGGATCAGGGCACGGCTGCGCCGTTCCGAGGAGCCGGCGCCCGAGCAGCTGGCGATCGGTGACCTCGTCATCGATGTGGCCGGTCACTCTGTGAAGCGGGAGGGGCAGTCGATAGCGCTGACTCCGCTGGAGTTCGATCTGCTGGTGGCGCTGGCCCGCAAGCCGTGGCAGGTGTTCACGCGCGAGGTGCTCCTGGAGCAGGTGTGGGGCTACCGGCACGCGGCGGACACCCGTCTGGTCAATGTGCATGTCCAGCGGTTGCGCTCCAAGGTCGAGAAGGACCCGGAGCGGCCGGAGATCGTGGTGACCGTCCGTGGTGTCGGTTACAAGGCCGGACCGAGCTGACATGTCCCCGGACAGTGCCGCTTCGGCGCCCGGTGAGCCGGGGGTCCGTCCGGGGCGGCCTGTCGGCCGGAAGGTGACGGGCTCCCGCTGGGGACGGTTCATGGAGGGCGGGTTGCTGCAGGGCGGAGTCCAGGGCAGCCCGGTCCTTCGGTTGTTCATGCGCTGGGTGCGCCGTCCGCTGCTGCCCGTGATGCGGCTGTGGCGGCGCAACATCCAGCTCAAGATCGTCGTCACGACGCTGCTGATGTCGCTCGGCGTCGTGCTGCTGCTCGGCTTCGTCGTCATCGGGCAGGTGCGCAACGGTCTGCTGGACGCCAAGGTGAAGGCCTCGCAGAGCCAGGCCACCGGTGGGTTCACGGTGGCCAAGCAGAAGGCGGACTCGGCGGCCACGGCCAACGGTGACGACGGTTCGAGCACGGACGGCCGCCCGTCCAAGAACGTGAGCCAGTGGATGAGCGACCTCGTGGTGTCGCTCTCCAGCGGTGGCCAGGGCGCCTTCGACGTGGTGACGCTCAGTTCCAACGCGGCCGGCAACGGCGGCGCCGGGCTCGGGCCGCGCTCCTCGGGCGATGTCGATCCGACGCTGAGCATCCCGGAGGATCTGCGCGCCCGTATCGACAGCAGCACGCTCGCGGCCCAGAGCTACACCAGGGTCGTCTACAAGGACGACACGCAGTCGCAGGCGGCGCTGGTCATCGGCAAGCAGATCCTCGACCCCAACGGAGACCCGTACCAGCTCTACTACCTCTTCCCGCTGACGCAGGAGGAGAAGTCGCTGAGCCTGGTCAAGGGGACGCTCGCGACGGCCGGACTGTTCGTCGTGGTGCTCCTGGGGGCCATCGCCTGGCTCGTGGTGCGTCAGGTCGTCACGCCGGTGCGGATGGCCGCGGGGATCGCCGAACGGCTGTCCGCGGGGCGTCTGCAGGAACGGATGAAGGTCACCGGCGAGGACGACATCGCGCGGCTCGGCGAGGCCTTCAACAAGATGGCGCAGAACCTGCAGACGAAGATCCAGCAGCTGGAGGACCTGTCGCGGATGCAGCGGCGTTTCGTGTCCGACGTGTCGCACGAGCTGCGTACGCCGCTGACGACCGTCCGGATGGCGGCCGACGTCATTCACGACGCGCGCGTGGACTTCGATCCGATGACCGCCCGGTCGGCCGAGCTGCTCGCCGATCAGCTGGACCGTTTCGAGACGCTGCTCGCGGACCTGCTGGAGATCAGCCGGTTCGACGCGGGAGCCGCGGCGCTGGAGGCCGAGGCGATAGACCTCAGGGAAGTCGTACGACGTGTCGTCAGCGGGGCCGAGCCGCTCGCCGAGCGCAAGGGTTCACAGATACGCGTCGTCGGCGACCAGCAGCCGGTGGTCGCCGAGGCGGATGCCCGGCGGGTGGAGCGGGTGCTGCGCAACCTCGTCGTCAACGCCGTGGAGCACGGCGACGGCAAGGAAGTGGTGGTCAAGCTCGCCGCGGCGGGCGGGGCGGTCGCGATCGCGGTGCGCGACTACGGCGTCGGTCTCAAGCCCGGCGAGGCGACCCGGGTCTTCAGCCGCTTCTGGCGGGCGGACCCGGCACGTGCCCGTACCACCGGCGGTACGGGGCTCGGGCTGTCCATCGCCCTGGAGGACGCCCGGCTGCACGGCGGCTGGCTGCAGGCGTGGGGTGAGCCGGGCGGCGGTTCGCAGTTCCGGCTGACGCTGCCGAGGACCGCGGACGAGCCGCTGCGAGGGTCTCCGATACCTCTGGAGCCCAAGGACTCGCGGCGCAGTCGTGGACTCAGCGACGCGGGACTGCCTTCCGGCGGCGGTGACAAGCTCGCCACGGTGCCGATGCAGACCGGCGGCGGGAAGACGGCACCGCCGATGTCGCGGACGCCCATGATGCCGCGACTGGCCGGGGCGTCCCCCATGGCCGATCCGACGGCGCTGCCGGGCAACGGCGCGCGTGTGGTGCCAAGGCCCGCCGGGGCCGCGCGGCGCCCGGACGACGCGCCTTCCGCGGGTGGGGAGCTGACCGTGCGGGAGCGTGACCGGAACGGCGGCGGATCTGAAGAGCTCGGACAAGGAGAGCCCGAGGAACTCGGGCAGGGGGAGGCATTTCGTGGGCGCTGACCGCGAGGGGAGCGGCCGTCGGCGTCCCGCGCGCGTGGGGGTGTACATCGGCTGCGGCGCATTGCTGCTGACCGGGTGTGCCTCGATGCCGGACAGCGGGGATCTGCGCGGGGTCGAGTCGACACCGAGGCAGGACTCGCAGGTCCGTGTCTTTGCGCTGCCACCGCGTGAGGACGCCCCGCCGGCGGAGATCGTGCAGGGCTTCCTGGAGGCGCTGACCAGTGACGACCCGCAGTACGAGACGGCACGCAAGTATCTGTCGGTGAGCGCCCGCAAGACGTGGGATCCCTACCGCTCCACGACCGTCCTCGCGGACGGGCCGAACCCCGAGTCGGAGCGCCTGGGCGTCAGGGAGGGCGACGACGACGCCGCGTATACGCTCTCCGGCAGCCAGGTCGCCGCGGTGGACGCGCAGCACGCGTACGCGCCGGACGCCGGTTCGTACCGGACGACGGTGCATCTCACGCTGCAGAAGAACACCAAGCAGTGGCGTATCGACGTGCTGCCGCAGGGCGTGGTGATGGGCAACTCCGACTTCCAGCGCAACTACGTGTCCGTCAACAAGTACTACTTCGCCTCGAACATGCCCTCCGGGTCGGGTGGACCGCTGCAGACCGTCGCCGATCCGGTCTACGTGCGGGACAAGGTGGACCCGATGACGGAGATGGTCCGAGCACTCCTGAAGGGGCCCACGCGCTGGCTGGACCCGGTGGTGGCGTCGAGCTTCCCCTCCGGTACGGAACTGAAGAAGGGCGTCACGTCGTTGTCGCCCGACGACCGCAACAGGGTGACGGTCCCGTTGAACAAGAGGGCCGACCGGGTCGGGGAGACCCAGTGCAACAAGATGGCGGCCCAACTCCTGTTCACGCTCCAGGATCTGACACCCACGGGCGTCGACGAGGTGGAGCTGCAGCGGTCGAACGGTTCGCAGCTGTGTGTGGTCACCGAGAGCCGGGCCGAGAGCGTCGCTTCGCACGGCACGGCCAAGCACCCCGTCTACGAGTACTTCATCGACGGCAAGCAGCGGCTCGTACGGCTGCCCAGCGGCAACGGTGACAAGCAGCCCGAGCCGGTGCCCGGCGCGCTGGGCGAGGGCGCCAAGAAACTGCGGGCCGCCGCGGTCTCGCGGACCGAGGACAGCGCGGCCGGTGTGTCGGCCGACGGGAGTTCGCTGTACGTCGGATCGCTGGTGTCGGGTGCCTCGCTCGGGGAGGCGGTGCTGCACAGCCAGGGCGCGAAGGCGGACGACCGGCTGACGACGCCCAGTTGGGACGGGCGGGGCGACCTGTGGGTGGCCGACCGTGACCCGAAGAAACCGCGGCTGCTCCTGCTGGAGAAGGGTGCGGGTACACCGTTGGAGGTCACGGCGCCGGGGCTCGACGGACGCGTGCAGGCGGTGCGGGTGGCCGCCGACGGGGTGCGGATCGCGCTGATCGTCGAGAAGGACGGCAAGAGCTCGCTGCAGATCGGGCGTATCGAGCGCGACACCAAGACCGGTGAGCGGCCCGTCGTCTCGATTCTCGAACCGCGCTCCGTGGCGCCGCAGCTGGAGGAGGTCACCGCCATGTCGTGGGCCGGGGACAGCCGGCTCGTCGTCGTCGGGCGTGAGTCCGGCGGGGTGCAGCAGATGCGGTACGTCCAGGTCGACGGCTCCACTCCGGTGGGTGCCCCGCCCTCGGCGCTGACCGGGGTGAAGGAGATCGCCGCGTCCGAGGACGACCGGCTGCCGCTGGTGGCGCACTCGGTGGAGGACGGGATCGTGCGGCTGTCGGCCGGGGAGCAGTGGCAGAAGATCGTCAAGGAGGGGACGGCGCCGGTTTATCCCGGGTAGGGGGTCGGCTGTCCCGCCGGGGCGGGTGGGGCCGGTGTTCTGGTTGGGGGCCTGTGCCTGTCGGGGCGGGGCGGACCGCTGCTCTGGGTTGGGCGTCTGTGTCTGCCGGGGCGCGTCGGGCGGCTGTTCTGGTTGGGGGATTCCGTCTGCCCGGGTGGGCCGGACCGCCGGCCGACCGGGCGGGGGGCTTGCGCTGTTTCGGCCGGGTCGGCCGGCTGTCTCGGCCGGAGAATCTTGCATTCCTGGACGGGGCAGTCCGCCGGTCCGTGGCGGGCCCTTCGGTTGTCGTTGTCCTGGGGCGGGCTTGTCCGTCGACTCGGGCAGGGCGGGTGCGTCGTCCTGGGCAGGTCCCGTCCGCCGTCTCGGGTGGGTGCGGACGCTGTACGGGGCGGGTGCGGACGCCGTACGGGGGTGGGTGCGGACGCCGTACGGGGGTGGGCTGGGTCGCCATCCGGGTGGGGTCACCCTGGGGGGTGATGGCCGTGGAGTTGTCCACAGGGAGTTGTCCACAGGGGTGGCAGGGTGGGGCGGGCGTTGGCACAGTGGTGGGCATGCGGGGGTGGTGGCAGGACCTCACCGATCTGATGCTGCCGGCCGAGTGCGGAGGCTGCGGGAGGCCTCGCGCGGTGCTCTGCCCGGAGTGCCGTGACGCCCTGAGTGGGGCCGTGGCGCGCCGGGTGCGACCTGATCCGGAGCCGCACGGGCTGCCGGTGGTGCACGCGGTGGCCCCTTACCGGGACGAGGTGCGCGCGGCGCTCCTCGCCCACAAGGAACGGGGGGCACTCACACTCGCGACACCCTTGGGCGCGGCCCTGGCGGGTGCTGTGAGGGCAGGGCTGGGGCACATGTGCCTCCCGGTCACGCGGGGGCGGCCCACGGCCTCGGACGGGCGCCTGGGGGCCGGGAGTGGGCAACGGCGGTCCGAGGGCGGCCGCGGGCCCGCGCGGTTTGCCGGTCCAGGGTCTCTGCTGCTTGTTCCCGTGCCGTCCTCGCGGCGCGCGGTGCGGGCACGGGGCCACGATCCGGCGCGGCGGATCGCGCTCGCGGCGGCGGGGGAGCTGCGGCGCTCGGGGACATCGGCCCGGGTGCTGGCCGTGCTGCGGCAACGACGCGCCGTGGCCGACCAGGCGGGGCTCAACTCCCGGCAGCGGCTGGACAATCTCGCGGGCGCCCTGCAGGTGGTCGCCGGAGGTGCCCGGCTGTTGGCGGGCGGCAACGGGGTCGTGCTCGTGGACGACCTGATGACGACGGGCGCCTCACTGACAGAGGCGGCGCGTGCCGTGCGGGCGGTGCTGGCGGAGGCCCATGCATACGCCGCGCAAGCGGGGGGAACAACGGGGGAACGCATGACGCGGGCAACGGCATCGGGCATGGACCGGACACAAGTGGACCAACGAATGACGGGTACGAACGGAGTCGGCGACATGATCTGTGCGGCGGTGGTGGCGGCCCCGCCGGACTCCTTCGAAATAAACCGGAACTGACCGAGAGCTTTCATCGTTGCAGGTAATGACCAGGTCAATTCACCTGAACGGAGGTACGCCGCAGTAGAGGGTGACGACATCCGTCCGGGCGAGATATGTTCGGTTGTGAGGCAATGGCGCAGGCCGTACCTCTCCTGTCCGAATGCCGTGCCGCGGGTTTTCCGAATCCCCCGCAGCGCTGGGGTGTAGATCTTGCCCATGGGGGAGGAGGAGGTGAAAGTCACCAAGTCCGAGGTTCCGGGACTCACCGGGACCTGGTGCAAAAAGGGAGATGCTCCGCCAGTGCAGCGGAGTGATCCGGGAACGGAGTTCTGCGTGGACATCGTCGTCAAGGGCCGCAAGACCGAGGTGCCCGAGCGGTTCCGCAAGCACGTGGCCGAGAAGCTGAAGCTGGAGAAGATCCAGAAGCTCGATGGCAAGGTGATCAGCCTCGACGTGGAGGTGTCCAAGGAGCCCAACCCTCGGCAGGCCGACCGTTGCGACCGAGTGGAGATCACGCTCCACTCCCGGGGTCCGGTGATCCGGGCGGAGGCGGCGGCAAGTGACCCGTACGCGGCACTCGACCTGGCGGCGGACAAACTCGAAGCCCGGCTGCGCAAGCAGCACGACAAGCGCTACACCCGCCGTGGGAACGGCCGGATCTCGGCCGCCGAGGTCGCCGACCACGTCCCGGGCGCAGCGACGCTGAACGGAAACGGGAGTGTCGTCCACGAGGACGACACGGACAGCGTGCCGACCAAGAAGATCGGTTCCCTCGAGGTCATGGGCGAAGGCCCCCTCGTCGTTCGCGAGAAGACCCACGTGGCTGCCCCGATGACACTCGACCAGGCGCTCTACGAGATGGAGCTGGTCGGGCACGACTTCTATCTCTTCGTCGACTCCGAGACGAAGGAACCGAGTGTCGTCTACCGACGGCACGCCTACGACTACGGCGTCATCCACCTCAGCACGGACCCCATGGTCGCCCAGGCCGGATCGGCCGCGCCGGGCGGTGCGCTCGGCGGCTGACCCGCCCCGATGACGGCTGAGACGGTGCCCCTGGAGCGTGCGTGCGCCCCCAGGGGCACCGGTGTGCGACCACTTCGGGACCCGCTCTGTCACCGCACTGTCGTCCGGGCATGGAATCATGGCCGAACCGGCTTCAACCGGTAGGCCGTTGCCTTGGGTTGGCGATGGCACAAGAACGCAGGCCACGGCCTTCAGGGGGAGGAACGATGGCGGACAGCTTCGGACCGATGCGTGACGGGGATGCCGACGGTGGCGTCGTCGGCATGGGCCCGGACACGGGCTCTCCACGAAAGGAGCCCATTCGGGTCCTCGTCGTGGACGACCACGCCCTCTTTCGCCGCGGTCTGGAGATCGTGCTCGCGGCCGAGGAGGACATTCAGGTCGTCGGCGAGGCGGGTGACGGGGCGGAGGCGGTCGACAAGGCCGCCGACCTGCTTCCCGATATCGTGCTGATGGATGTGCGCATGCCGAAACGGGGCGGTATCGAGGCGTGCACCTCCATCAAGGAGGTGGCTCCCAGCGCGAAGATCATCATGTTGACGATCAGCGACGAGGAGGCCGATCTCTACGACGCGATCAAGGCGGGCGCGACCGGATATCTCCTCAAAGAGATCTCCACGGACGAGGTGGCCACGGCCATTCGCGCGGTGGCGGACGGACAGTCGCAGATCAGCCCGTCCATGGCGTCGAAACTTCTCACCGAGTTCAAGTCGATGATTCAGCGGACGGACGAGCGCCGACTGGTGCCCGCGCCCCGGCTCACGGAACGCGAGCTGGAGGTGCTCAAGCTCGTCGCGACGGGGATGAACAACCGGGATATCGCCAAGGAGCTGTTCATCTCCGAGAACACGGTGAAGAACCATGTGCGCAACATCCTGGAGAAGCTGCAGCTGCACTCCAGGATGGAGGCGGTGGTCTACGCGATGCGCGAGAAGATTCTCGAGATCAGGTAGGTCCGGTCAGGCAAGCAGACGGGTGAGTTCCTTCGTGAGCGGCTCGCGCAGCTCCGGGGCGTCCACCCGCTCCACGCGCACGTTCGTGCAGTCCACCCAGCTTGCCGCCTCCAGCAGGGCCTGGGCCACGGCCGGGACCGCCTTGGGGCCGTCCAGGGTGACCTGCTTGGCGACCAGCGTGCGGCCCTCGCGGGCCGGGTCCACGCGGCCGACGAGGTGGCCGCCGGCGAGGACCGGCATCGCGAAATAGCCGTACACCCGCTTCGGCTTGGGCGTGTACGCCTCCAGGCGGTGGGTGAAGCCGAAGATCCGCTCCGTGCGGGCCCGCTCCCAGATGAGCGAGTCGAACGGGGACAGCAGCGTCGTACGGTGGCGGCCGCGCGGGGCCGTCTCCAGGGCCGCCGGGTCCGCCCAGGCCGGCTTGCCCCAGCCCTCCACCGTCACCGGGACCAGGCCCGAGTCCGCGATCACCGCGTCGACCTGCTCGCCCTTGAGACGGTGGTAGTCGGCGATGTCCGCGCGCGTGCCGACACCCAGGGACTGGCCCGCCAGACCGACGAGGCGGCGCAGGCACTCCGCGTCGTCCAACTCGTCATGGAGCAGAGCATCGGGGACGGCGCGCTCGGCGAGGTCGTACACCCGCTTCCAGCCGCGGCGCTCGGTGCACACCACCTCGCCGTACATGAGTGCGCGCTCGACGGCCACCTTTGTGCCCGACCAGTCCCACCACTCGCTGGTCTTCTTCGCGCCGCCCAACTCCGTTGCCGTGAGGGGGCCTTCGGTGCGGAGCTGTTTGATGACCTGGTCGTAGGTGCCGTCCGGCAGGGTGTGGTTCCAGTGCGGGCGGGATCGGTAGGCGCGGCGGCGGAAGGCGAAGTGGGGCCATTCCTCCACGGGGAGGATGCAGGCGGCGTGGGACCAGTACTCGAAGGCGTGTGTGTCCTTCCAGTAGGCGGTGTCTACTGTCTGGCGGCCTACGGCGCCGAGGCGGGCGTACGGGATGAGTTCGTGGGAGCGGGCCAGGACGGAGATCGTGTCGAGCTGGACCGCGCCGAGGTGTCGCAGGACTCCGCGGACGCCGGCCTTGCGGTCCGGGGTGCCCAGGAGGCCCTGGGCCCGCAGGGCGATGCGGCGGGCTTCGTCGGCGGAGAGTTCGGTGGTGGGACGCGGGAGGCTGCTCGTCATGCCCACACGGTAGGCGGTGCCACTGACAGTGGGTTCGCCCCCGCCGCCCCTACCCGTCCCATCCCCAGGGGCTCCGCCCCTTCAACCCCACCCGGGGCTGCGCCCCTGCACCCCCTGGCCCCCTGCGGGGCTGCGCCCCTGCACCCTGCCTGGGGCTGCGCCCCTGCCCCCCCGCGGGGCTGCGCCCCTGCCCCCCTCGGGGCTCCGGCCCCGGCCCCCTTAGGGCTGCGCCAGTGCACCCCGCCGGGGCTGTGCCCCTACACCCCACTCGAGGTTGTGCCCATGCGCCCCCGCAGGGCACCGCACCCGCCCCCCTCGCATCACACCGGGGTTCTGCCCCCTGCCCCTGCGGGCTGCGTTGCTGTGCCACACCCGGGGCTGTGTTGCCCGTGGGGTTTCGTTCCGCCGACCGGTTTGGGTTCAGATGTCGGATGAGTCGGGAGGTGCGGGCAAGTACGGGGCCGTTGATGGCAGGCTCAGGTCCGACGGGAGTAGGGAGCCGATCCAGCAGTCTCTGCGTACGCCCTTGTTGTTGAGGGCGGAGCGGAGGGTGCCTTCGAGGGTGAAGCCGGCTCGTTCGGCGACCGCGCGGGAGCCCTTGTTGCCGACTTCGGCGCGCCATTCGAGGCGGTCGACGGCGAGGCTGGTGAAGACCCAGCGGGAGGCGGCGAGGGTGGCTTCGGTGATGTAACCGTTGCCGCGGTGCTCCTTGGCCGCCCAGAAGCCGACCTCGCCGACGCCCAGGGAGCGCATGGTGATGGCGAGCATGCCCACCAACTCCCCGGCGGGGAGGAAGACGCCGAAGGTGAACATGGAGCCGTCCGCCCAGCCGTCCGGCACCATCTGGTCAGTGAACCCCGTCGCGTGCTCGCGGAGGTACGGCGAGGGGATCGTGGTCCAGCGCTGGATGTCGGGGTCCTGGACGGCCTCGTACACCGTGTCGGTGTCGTGCGGGCCCACGGAGCGCAGGAGCAGCCGGTCGGTGGTCAGTGTGACGGGATCCATCGGCCGATTGTGCTCGGGCCACCGGAAGGGCGCCATCTCTTTGCGATGAGTGACGGTTCGGTCACTTTTCGTAGCGCGGACGCGGCACCTTCCGCAACCCCTGTCCGTTGTCCTAGTGGCTGTCACGGGCAGACCTCCCGGCGCGGTGGGGTCCTCGCTTACGATGGCCGTTGCTCAAGCTGTGATTTGAATCTGTCATTGAATCTGTCATTGAATCCGACCGTCCCAGGCCCGACCGGCAAGGAGACAAACCCCCGTGTCCGTCCTCTCGAAGATCATGCGTGCAGGCGAAGGCAAGATCCTGCGCAAGCTGCACCGCATCGCGGACCAGGTCAACTCCATCGAAGAGGACTTCGTCGACCTCTCCGACGCCGAGCTGCGTGCCCTCACTGATGAGTACAAGCAGCGGTACGCGGATGGGGAGAGCCTGGACGACCTGCTCCCCGAGGCCTTCGCCACCGTGCGTGAGGCTGCCAAGCGCGCTCTCGGCCAGCGTCACTACGACGTGCAGATGATGGGTGGCGCCGCGCTCCACCTCGGCTATGTCGCGGAGATGAAGACCGGCGAGGGCAAGACCCTCGTCGGCACCCTGCCCGCGTATCTGAACGCTCTCTCCGGAGACGGCGTTCACCTGATCACGGTCAACGACTACCTTGCCGAGCGCGACTCCGAGATGATGGGGCGCGTCCACAAGTTCCTGGGTCTGAGCGTCGGCTGCATCCTCGCCAACATGACGCCGGCCCAGCGCCGTGAGCAGTACGCGTGCGACATCACCTACGGCACGAACAACGAGTTCGGCTTCGACTACCTGCGCGACAACATGGCCTGGTCGCAGGACGAACTCGTCCAGCGAGGCCACAACTTCGCGATCGTCGACGAGGTCGACTCCATCCTCGTCGACGAGGCCCGTACGCCGCTGATCATCTCCGGCCCGGCCGACCAGGCCACCAAGTGGTACGGCGACTTCGCCAAGCTGGTCACCCGCCTGAAGAAGGGCGAGCCCGGCAACTCCCTCAAGGGCATCGAGGAGACCGGGGACTACGAGGTCGACGAGAAGAAGCGCACCGTCGCCATCCACGAGCCCGGCGTCTCCAAGGTCGAGGACTGGCTGGGCATCGACAACCTGTACGAGTCGGTGAACACCCCCCTCGTCGGGTACCTGAACAACGCCATCAAGGCCAAGGAACTCTTCAAGAAGGACAAGGACTACGTCGTCATCGACGGCGAAGTCATGATCGTCGACGAGCACACCGGCCGTATCCTCGCCGGCCGCCGCTACAACGAGGGCATGCACCAGGCGATCGAGGCGAAGGAAGGGGTGGACATCAAGGACGAGAACCAGACGCTCGCCACGATCACCCTGCAGAACTTCTTCCGCCTCTACGGCAAGCTCTCCGGCATGACCGGTACGGCGATGACCGAGGCCGCCGAGTTCCACCAGATCTACAAGCTCGGCGTCGTCCCGATCCCGACCAACAAGCCGATGGTCCGCAAGGACCAGTCGGACCTGATCTACCGCACCGAGGTCGCCAAGTTCGACGCGGTGGTCGACGACATCGCCGAGAAGCACGAGAAGGGCCAGCCGATCCTCGTCGGTACGACGTCGGTCGAGAAGTCCGAGTACCTGTCGCAGCAGCTCAGTAAGCGCGGCATCCAGCACGAGGTGCTGAACGCCAAGCAGCACGACCGTGAGGCTCCGATCATCGCCCAGGCCGGCCGCAGGGGCGCCGTGACCGTCGCCACGAACATGGCCGGTCGAGGCACGGACATCAAGCTCGGCGGCAACCCGGACGACCTCGCGGAGGCGGAGCTGCGTCAGCGCGGCCTCGACCCCGAGGAGCACATCGAGGAGTGGGCCGCGGCTCTGCCCGCCGCCATGGAGAAGGCCGAGCAGGCCGTCAAGGCGGAGTTCGAAGAGGTCAAGGACCTCGGCGGGCTCTACGTGCTGGGCACCGAGCGCCACGAGTCCCGTCGTATCGACAACCAGCTGCGCGGTCGCTCCGGCCGTCAGGGCGACCCGGGCGAGTCCCGCTTCTACCTGTCGCTCGGCGACGACCTGATGCGGCTCTTCAAGGCCCAGATGGTCGAGCGCGTGATGTCGATGGCGAACGTGCCGGACGACGTGCCGATCGAGAACAAGATGGTCACCCGCGCGATCGCCTCCGCCCAGTCGCAGGTCGAGCAGCAGAACTTCGAGACGCGTAAGAACGTCCTGAAGTACGACGAGGTCCTCAACCGGCAGCGCGAGGTCATCTACGGCGAGCGCCGCCGCGTCCTGGAGGGCGAGGACCTGCAGGAGCAGATCCAGCACTTCATGGACGACACGATCGACGCGTACATCGGGGCCGAGACCGCCGAGGGCTTCGCCGAGGAGTGGGACGTGGACCGGCTGTGGGGCGCCTTCAAGCAGCTCTACCCGGTGAAGGTCACCGTCGACGAGCTGGAGGAGGCGGCCGGCGACCGTGCCGGTCTGACCGCCGAGTTCATCTCCGAGTCCATCAAGGACGACATCCACGAGCAGTACGCGGCCCGTGAGGAGCAGCTCGGCTCCGAGATCATGCGAGAGCTGGAGCGCCGGGTCGTCCTGTCGGTCCTCGACCGCAAGTGGCGCGAGCACCTCTACGAGATGGACTATCTCCAGGAGGGCATCGGCCTGCGCGCCATGGCGCAGAAGGACCCGCTGGTCGAGTACCAGCGCGAGGGCTTCGACATGTTCTCCGCCATGATGGACGGCATCAAGGAGGAGTCCGTCGGCTACCTGTTCAACCTGGAGGTCCAGGTCGAGCAGCAGGTCGAGGAGGTCCCGGTCGAGGACTCCGCGCCGTCGCTGGAGAAGAAGGAGGACGTCGTCCCCGCGGGTGCGCGTCCCGAGATCCGCGCCAAGGGGCTCGACGCCCCGCAGCGTCCCGACCGGCTGCACTTCTCCGCACCGACCGTGGACGGCGAAGGCGGCATCGTCGAGGGCGACTTCGCCAGTGACGACGACGAGCCCGTGCGCTCCGAGGCGGACGGCCTCACGCGTGCGGAGCGCCGCAAGCAGCAGAAGAGCAACGGGCGGCGCCGCAAGAAGTGACCGCAGGCGTCCGGTGACAGTCTCCGTCTGTGAGGGCTGAGCTGTTCGAGTGGGCTGTGCGCCTGAGCCGGGCTGTGTGTCCGAGCGGGTTGTGCGCCTGAGCGGGTTGTGCGCTCGACTGGGCTGAGCAGGGAAGGGCCGGGCACCTTGGGGTGTCCGGCCCTTCGCGTTGCTCAGGAGGGGCGTTCAGGGGCCCGCAGGAGTTGGTCAGTCGTCGTCCGGGCGGGGCATGCGCGGGCCGCCCAGTTCCACCGCCGTGCAGCGCCAGCGGAGGTCGGGGCCCTGTTCCAGCCGGAAGGCCATCGCGCGGAGCCGGTCACCGGCGCCGATGCGGGCGAAGGCCTCGATCGCGCCGGGGCGGGGGACGTAGTACCCGATGTCGCGGACGACGGGACAGGTGCCGCGGGTGCGCAGGGGGCCACGTTCGGCGAGCCAGGCCAGTTCGTCGTAGGCCCGGCCCGCGGTGTGGCGGAGCATGCAGTGGACGGGGCGTCGGCCGCTGAGCACGGCGAGCAGGAGGTCGGCGAAGAGGTCGGTGGGCCGGGGCTGCGGTACGGGGCCCCGCGGGGTTCCGTCCGGCGTACCCGGCGGGTGGCTTCCCGGTGGAGTCGCGGCAGGGCGGGCTCCGGGCGGTGCGGTGCGGGATGTGCCCGCGCCCGGCGGTGCCGACGGCGGGCCGCCTCCCGGGGTGCGGGGCGGGGTGGTGCCGGGGCGCCGGGTGTCGTGGCGGCCGGGCGGGCGGGTGCCCGGGCGGCGCTTCGTCCTGGTCATCACCTTGTTCATGCGTGGTCCCCGCTGTTCATCCGTCGTCCCCGCTCGCTGCGGCCCAGTGGGTACCGGGCGGTAACTTTCGTGTTGGGGACCTTGTACGAGGCGGGAGCGGGCCCCCGCAAGGACGCCGGGCGCGCGCCGCGACGGCCGGAGGGTTCACCTATCAGAGTGACCGGGAGGCGGGGACGGCTTGGCGGGGACGGGGAGCGGCGGGTGAATCGCGGGCCGGAGGTGGACGCCGTACGGGGGAGGGACCGGGACCCGAAAGGGGACGCCCGCACGTATCCTGAAGGCCTTCCCGGGAGGCGCGGGAGCGCCCTTCCAGGAGCCCTCCGACCCGGGACCCTCCCGACTACGAAAGCGGCCAGCCATGCGCGTCTACGTCCCCCTGACCCTCTCCGGTCTCGCCGAGGCGTACAAGACGGGGGAGCTGGGAGCGGGACCGTTCGTCGCGTACGCCGTCACGCCCGCGCTGCGCGAGTGGTATCTCTCCGACGACATCGAGGAACTGGAGTACGCGGCGCTGAACCGGGCCGCGCTGGCCTCGCTGCGGATGCTCGCGGGCGAGCCGCGAACGGTGCGGCGCCGGGTGGTCGTCGCGGTCGACGTCCCCGACCGGGCCGCGGTCGCCGATCCCGACCGGGGGCTCGACCCGGCGGCGCTCGGCGAGGTGCGGGTGTCGGGGGCCCTGGCGCTGGCCAAGGCCGCCGCGGTGCATGTCGACGCCGATGACGCCGAGGAGGATGTCGCGGCGGCCGTGGCGGCGTTGGGGGCGGCCGATCACGGGGACGACGACGCGCAGTTCATCGTGGACGGGGCCGAGGACCACGAGTTGTTGTGGTTCGCCACGCAGGAGATTCCCCATCTGGTGGGGTTGGGGGACTGAGACTTCGCCTTCCGGTCACCCTCGCGGTTGTCACGGGTTGGGTGGCCGAGGGGCTTTGTCAGTGGTGGCGGGTAGGTTCTTGGTATGGGGAAGCAGGGCGCAGCAGCGCACATCGTGTGGGACTGGAACGGGACGCTGTTCCACGACAATGCCGCGATCATCGGGGCGACGAACGCGGCGTTCGCCGAGTTGGGGATGGAACCGCTCACGCTGGAGCGCTACCGGGCGTTGTACTGCGTGCCGGTGCCGAAGTTCTACGAGCGGCTGATGGGACGGCTGCCGACCGATGCCGAGTGGCTGGTCATGGATGAGACCTTCCACCGGTACTACGCGGAGCACCGCATAGCGTGCGAGCTCACCGAGGGGGCGGCGGCGCTGCTCGCCGGCTGGCGGTCGGCGGGGCGCAGTCAGTCTCTGTTGAGCATGTATGTGCATGACGAACTGGTGCCGTTGGTCCGGGGGTTCGGGATCGAGCCGCACTTCGTGCGGGTGGAGGGGCGGGTCGGGCCGTCCGGCGGGAGCAAGGCGGAGCACATGGTGCGGCACATAGGTGCGCTCGCGGATGTGGATCCGGAGCGCACCGTCGTGATCGGGGATGCCGCGGACGACGCGATCGCCGCCCTGCGTGTCGGTGCGCGGGCCGTGCTCTACACCGGGGGTTCGCACAGCCGCGCCAGTCTGGAGGAGGTCGGCGTGCCCGTCGTGGACAGCCTGGAGGAGGCGGTCGAGGAGGCCGAGCGGCTCGCGGCCTGAGCGGAGCCGCTGCCGCGGGGGTGGGGGCTGGTAGCGCGGTAGCGTGCGGGGTGGCCGCCGGCACCGCGTCGGCACGGCACCGGTCCCGCGCCGCGCCGTGCCGGGTCGACCCCGCGCCGCGCCGCGCCGCGCCGCACCGGGTCGGTCCCGCACCGCACCGGGTCGGCCCCGCGCCGCACCGGGTCGGTCCCGCGCCGCACCGTGCCGGGGCGTCGTCGTGCCGGGGCGTCGGCCCGCCCGGGTTGCTCGGGCCCCGGAAGTCGCTCAGCGCACCGGTGCCTTCGCGCGGAGGACCGTGAGGAACTCGCGCATCCAGCCGGAGTGGTCCGGCCAGGCGCGGGCCGAGACGAGGGTGCCGTCGACCACGGTCTCCGCGTCCTGGAAGGTCGCGCCGGCCGCCTGCATGTCCAGCTCCAGCGCCGGGTACGCCGTGACGCGGCGGCCCCGCAGGGCGTCGACGGCCGCCGTGAGGAGCGGGCCGTGGCAGATCTGGGCCACGGGCTTGTCGGAGTCGAAGAAGGACTTGAGGATCTTGCGGAGTTCGAGGTCGTTGCGGAGGTACTCCGGGGCGCGGCCCCCCGGGATCACCAGGGCGGCGTACTGGCCGGGGTCGACGTCCGCGAACGCGAGGTCGGCGGGCCAGGTGTAGCCGGGCTTCTCCGTGTAGGTGTCGAAGCCGGGTTCGAAGTCGTGGACGACGAAGCGGAGTGTCTTGCGGGTGGGGGCCGCGATGTGGACCTCGTAGCCCTCCTCGCGCAGGCGCTGGTAGGGGTAGAGGACCTCCAGCGACTCTGCCGCGTCGCCGGTGACCATCAGGATCTTCGGTGTCATGTCGGTGCCGCTCCTTTCGGTGGAACTTCCGTGGAGCTTCAGCGGGGCTTCAAGGTCTATTCCGCCTCTGTTGTCCGTCCTCGTCAACGTGTCGCCGCGTGCGGCGGTTGGCAAGGGACTGCACGTTCCCGTCCTTTTCGTCCCTGTGCAGACTGTCAAAGTTCCACCCCCGGTTTTGTACACATACGGCTCATGACGGCCCCGGGGTCGGGAGCGATAGCCTGGTGGCGTGATCAGCGCGATATCTCGCGGGGGCGTCATCGCCCCTGCCCCGCGCCCGGAGCGCACGGACCACATCCGTGACCGGGCGGCGGTCGCTGATCTTCGCAGGCGGGACGGGACGGCGAACGCGGCAGGCGCAGGCGGAAACGCGGGCGCGGGCGGACCCGTCGGCGCAAGCGGCGACGCAGGCGCAGGCGGGAACGTGGGCGTCGGCGGAATCGCGAGTGCGCTCCGTACGGCCAGGACACCCCGGGGACGGACGCCGCAGAGAGCAGCGTCACAGTCGCCGCGAGCGTCGAGAATGGCCGATAACCCCCCGCTCTTCTCTCCATGCGGCATAGCGTCGGACCAGACCGGACACCCCGCGTCGCGGCGTTACGTCGGAGAAGAGACCGTACTTCCTTCTACGTCACGCAACGGCGCGCGACAGGAGCCAGAGGACAATGCAGACCAAGCTGGACGAAGCCAAGGCCGAGCTGCTCGAAAGGGCTGCCCGGGTAGCTGAGAACAGCCCGGTCGGGGGGCACCTACCGACTGGGACGACGAGCGAGGGCACTCCGGACAAGGACACCGTGCTCGCGTTCCTCCAGCGCTACTACCTGCACACCGCCCCGGAGGACCTGACCGACCGCGACCCGGTCGATGTCTTCGGAGCCGCCTTCTCGCACTACCGGCTGGCCGAGAACCGCCCCCAGGGCACGGCCAACGTCCGGGTGCACACGCCCACCGTCGAGGAGAACGGCTGGACCTGCAGCCACTCCGTCGTCGAGGTCGTGACCGACGACATGCCCTTCCTCGTCGACTCGGTCACCAATGAGCTGTCCCGGCAGGGACGCGGCATCCATGTCGTCATCCACCCGCAGTTCCTCGTCCGGCGTGATCTGACCGGCGAACTGATCGAGATGCTGCCCGCCCGGCCCGCCGCCGGGGAGCTGCCGCACGACGCGCACGTCGAGTCCTGGATCCACGTCGAGATCGACCGTGAGACCGACCGTGCCGACCTGAAGCAGATCACCGCCGATCTGCTGCGCGTCCTGTCCGACGTCCGGGAGGCCGTGGAGGACTGGGAGAAGATGCGCGACGCCTCGTTGCGCATCGCCGAGGAGCTGCCCACCGAGCCGACCGCCGACGACCTGCGCGACCAGGAGGTCGAGGAGGCCCGTGAGCTGCTGCGCTGGCTCTCGGACGACCACTTCACCTTCCTCGGGTACCGCGAGTACGAGCTGCGCGACGACGACGTGCTGGCCGCCGTCCCCGGCACCGGGCTCGGCATCCTGCGCTCCGATCCGCAGCACGGCGGTGACGACAGCCACCCGGTCAGCCCGTCCTTCGAGCGGCTGCCCGCCGACGCCCGCGCCAAGGCCCGTGAGCACAAGCTGCTCGTCCTCACCAAGGCCAACAGCCGCGCCACCGTGCACCGGCCGTCCTACCTCGACTACATCGGCGTGAAGAAGTTCGACGCCGAGGGCAATGTCGTCGGCGAGCGGCGCTTCCTGGGCCTGTTCTCCTCGGCCGCGTACACCGAGTCCGTGCGCCGCGTTCCCGTGGTCCGCCGCAAGGTCGAGGAGGTCCTCAAGGGCGCGGGCTTCTCGCCCAACAGCCACGACGGCCGCGACCTGCTCCAGATCCTGGAGACCTACCCCCGCGACGAGCTCTTCCAGACGCCCGCCGACGAGCTGCGCACCATCGTCACCAGCGTCCTCTACCTGCAGGAACGCCGCCGGCTGCGGCTCTATCTGCGCCAGGACGAGTACGGCCGCTACTACTCGGCCCTCGTCTATCTCCCGCGCGACCGCTACACCACCGGCGTCCGCCTCAGGATCATCGACATCCTGAAGGAGGAGCTGAACGGCACCAGCGTCGACTTCACCGCCTGGAACACCGAGTCGATCCTCTCCCGGCTGCACTTCGTGGTCCGGGTCCCGCAGGGCACCGAGCTGCCGCAGCTCAGCGACGTGGACAAGGAACGGATCGAGGCGCGGCTCGTCGAGGCCGCCCGTTCCTGGGCCGACGGTTTCGCCGAGGCGCTCAACGCCGAGTGCGGCGAGGAGCGCGCGTCCGGGCTGCTGCGCCGCTACGGCAGCGCCTTCCCCGAGGGCTACAAGGCCGACCACACCCCGCGCGCCGCCGTCGCCGACCTGGTCCACCTGGAGAAGCTCACCACCGACCAGAGCAAGGACTTCGCGCTCAGCCTCTACGAGCCGGTGAGCGCCGGTCCCGGCGAGCGCCGTTTCAAGATCTACCGCACCGGTGAGCAGGTCTCCCTCTCGGCGGTCCTGCCGGCCCTCAACCGCATGGGCGTCGAGGTCACCGACGAACGCCCGTACGAGCTGCGCTGCTCGGACCGTACGACGGCCTGGATCTACGACTTCGGGCTGCGCCTGCCCAAGTCGCTCATCGGCAACGGGGACTACCTCGGTGACGACGGCCGCGAGCGCTTCCAGGAGGCCTTCGCCGCCACCTGGACCGGCGAGGCCGAGAACGACGGCTTCAACGCCCTGGTGCTGAGCGCCGGGCTGACCTGGCGGCAGGCGGTGGTGCTGCGCGCGTACGCGAAGTACCTGCGCCAGGCGGGTTCGACCTTCAGCCAGGACTACATGGAGGACACCCTCCGCAACAATGTCCACACCACCCGGCTGCTCGTCTCCCTCTTCGAGGCGCGGATGTCGCCGGACCGCCAGCGCGCCGGTCTCGAACTGACCGACGCCCTGATGGAGGAGCTGGAGGCGGCTCTCGACCAGGTGGCCAGCCTGGACGAGGACCGGATCCTGCGCTCCTTCCTCACCCTCATCAAGGCGACCCTGCGCACCAACTTCTTCCAGGAGGCGCTGGGCGGCAGTCCGCACGAGTACGTCTCCATGAAGTTCGACCCGCGGGCCATCCCGGACCTGCCGGCGCCGCGACCGGCGTACGAGATCTGGGTGTACTCGCCGAAGGTGGAGGGCGTGCACCTGCGGTTCGGCAAGGTCGCGCGCGGCGGGCTGCGCTGGTCCGACCGGCGCGAGGACTTCCGTACCGAGATCCTCGGGCTCGTCAAGGCGCAGATGGTGAAGAACACCGTCATCGTGCCGGTCGGCGCCAAGGGCGGCTTCGTCGCCAAGCAGCTGCCCGACCCGTCCGTGGACCGTGACGCCTGGCTCGCGGAGGGCATCCGCAGCTACCGGACCTTCATCTCGGCGCTGCTTGACATCACCGACAACCTGGTCGCCGGTGAGGTCGTGCCGCCCGCCGACGTCGTGCGGCACGACGGGGACGACACCTACCTCGTGGTCGCCGCCGACAAGGGCACCGCGACCTTCTCGGACATCGCCAACGAGGTCGCCGAGAGCTACAACTTCTGGCTCGGCGACGCCTTCGCCTCCGGCGGCTCGGCCGGTTACGACCACAAGAAGATGGGCATCACCGCGCGCGGTGCCTGGGAGTCCGTGAAGCGGCACTTCCGGGAGCTGGGCGTGGACACCCAGAGCGAGGACTTCACGGTCGTCGGTGTGGGTGACATGTCCGGTGACGTGTTCGGCAACGGGATGCTGCTCTCCGAGCACATCCGGCTCGTCGCCGCCTTCGACCACCGGCACATCTTCCTCGACCCGACCCCGGACGCGGCGACCTCGTACGCCGAGCGCAGCCGTCTCTTCGAGCTGCCGCGCTCGTCCTGGGCCGACTACAACACCGAGCTGATCTCCTCCGGCGGCGGCGTCTTCCCGCGCACCGCCAAGGCGATCCCGGTCAACTCCCATGTCCGTGAGGCCCTCGGCATCGAGCACGGTGTCACCAAGATGACCCCGGCCGACCTGATGAAGGCGATCCTGCAGGCGCCGGTCGACCTGGTGTGGAACGGCGGCATCGGTACGTACGTCAAGGCGTCCGCCGAGTCGCACGCGGACGTCGGCGACAAGGCCAACGACGCGATCCGCGTCGACGGCGCCGCCCTGCGTGCGAAGGTCGTCGGCGAGGGCGGCAACCTGGGCCTGACCCAGCTCGGCCGGATCGAGTTCGCGCAGCACGGCGGCAAGATCAACACGGATGCCATCGACAACAGCGCGGGTGTGGACACCTCCGACCACGAGGTGAACATCAAGATCCTGCTCAACGCGGTGGTGGCCAACGGCGATCTGACCGTCAAGCAGCGCAACAAGCAGCTCGCCGAGATGACCGACGAGGTCGGCGACCTGGTCCTGCGCAACAACTACGCGCAGAACGTGGCGATCGCCAACGCGCTGGCCCAGTCCCCGAGCATGCTCCACGCGCAGCAGCGGTTCCTGCGTTTCCTGGTCAGGGAGGGGCACCTCGACCGGGCCCTCGAATTCCTGCCCAGCGAGCGGCAGATCCGTGAGCGGCTCAACTCCGGGCAGGGTCTGACCGGTCCCGAGACGGCCGTCCTCCTCGCGTACACGAAGATCACGGTCTCCGACGAGCTGCTCGCCACCTCGCTGCCCGACGACCCGCATCTGCAGGGCCTGCTGTTCGCGTACTTCCCCACCGCGCTGCGCGAGAAGTTCCGCGAGCAGATCGAGGCGCACGCGCTGCGCCGCGAGATCGTGACGACCGTCCTGGTCAACGACACGGTCAACACGGGCGGCACGAGCTTCCTGCACCGCCTCCGGGAGGAGACGGGCGCGTCCCTGGAGGAGATCGTCCGGGCGCAGACCGCGGCCCGCACGATCTTCGATTCGAGCAAGGTGTGGGACGCGGTGGAGGGGCTCGACAATGTCGTCGACGCGGGCGTCCAGACCCGGATCCGGCTGCACTCGCGCCGGCTCGTCGAGCGCGGCACGCGCTGGCTGCTCAACAACCGGCCGCAGCCGCTGCAGCTCGCCGAGAACATCTCCTTCTTCCGCGAGGGGGTCGCGCAGGTCTGGGGCGAGCTGCCCAAGCTGCTGCGCGGCGCTGACCTGGAGTGGTACCAGCAGATCTTCGAGGAGCTGACGGGCGCCGGTGTCCCGGAGGGGCTCGCCACGCGGGTGGCAGGCTTCTCGTCCGCCTTCCCGACGCTGGACATCGTCGCGGTGGCCGACCGCGTGGACCAGAACCCGCTGGCCGTCGCCGAGATCTACTACGACCTCGCCGACCGGCTGAGCATCACCCAGCTCATGGACCGCATCATCGAGCTGCCGCGCGCCGACCGCTGGCAGTCCATGGCCCGCGCCTCGATCCGTGAGGACCTGTACGCGGCCCACGCGGCGCTCACCGCCGACGTCCTCGCCGTCGGCAACGGCACGTCGACCCCCGAGCAGCGTTTCAAGGCCTGGGAGGAGAAGAACGCCGCGATCCTCGGCCGTGCCCGCACCACTCTGGAGGAGATCCGGAGCTCGGACTCGTTCGACCTGGCGAACCTGTCGGTGGCGATGCGCACGATGCGGACGCTTCTGCGGACGCACTCGTAGGTCCAGAGCGGTACGTGGTCCAGCGGTACGTCGATGGGGGCACCCCCGGCCGGGATGGCCGGGGGTGCCCCCATTTGTGCCGACCGGGGCAAGCGCCGTGGTCGCCTTCTTGCCCCGTTCTTGTCGATCTCTCGGAGAAATCGGACTTGGAATTTACCTATTGCTGATAAAAGGGACAATTGTGACTGTGAACCTCTCCGAGGGGCGGGCCCGTGTAGGCCATCAGGCCCCCGCACCGGCCCAGCCCGCGCCCGCCGCCACCCCTCCCGGGGCGTTCGCCCGGATCCGGCGGATCGCCCTCGAAGTGGTGAAGTTCGGTGCCGTCGGCGGCAGCGGTATCGCGGTCAACTTCCTGGTCTTCAACCTCCTCCTGCACGGTCTGCAGTGGGCCCCGATGGTCGCCACGGTCATCGCCAGCTGTGTCGCCATGGGCAGCAACTACCTCGGCTTCCGCTTCTTCACCTACCGTGACCGGGCCTCGCGCACCCGGCGCCAGATCGCCCTGTTCTTCGTCTTCAGCGGCATCGGCGTCGTCATGGAGAGCGCGCTGTTCTACGTCGGCTACCACGGCCTGGGCATGAGCGGTCCGTTCGGCTCCAATCTGGCCAAGGCGGTGTCGATCGTGCTGGCCTCGGCCTTCCGCTTCCTGGTGTACCGGACATGGGTGTTCGAACAGGCGAAACAGGCGAAACACAGCCGCTAGGCGACCGGGCCCTGCAACCCGTGCGGGGCGATCGGCATCTACCTGAACGGTACGCAAATGGAGTAGATCGCCTAGGTGGAACCATCAGGAATGTCTAGCATCAATAGGATGAATGTGGATCACTGCCGCCCGCCCGCGGAATCAGCGGTCGCGCCCGCAGAGTCAGCAGCCGTGCCCGCCGTGTCCGCGGGCGCCCCCACCGTGTCCGTCGTCGTGATCGTCTACAACGACGAATCCCGGCTGCCCACCGCCGTGCGCTCCGTCCTCGGCCAGACGCTGCGGAGCGTCGAGGTCGTCATCGTCGACGACCGGAGCACGGACGGCTCCTACGACGTGGCGCGGCGACTGGCCGCCGAGCATCCGGGCCGGGTGCGCGTCTTCCGGCTGCCCGAGAACAGCGGCGGCTGCGGCGCCCCCCGCAACCACGGCATCCAGCAGGCCCGCGGCGACTACGTCCTCTTCCTCGACAGCGACGACGTACTGGAGCGCAACGCCTGCCGCAACATGCTGGAGGCCGCCGAGACCACCGGCGCCGACCTCGTCTCCGGCCTGTGCGTGCGCGTGCACGTCGACTCGCGCACGGGCAAGGAGGTCAAGTGGTACCCCTGGCTGTACGAGCGCACCCGCACCCTGGAGTCCGTCTCCGAGCTGCCCGACCTGCTGGTCTTCGACACCCTCTCGACCAACAAGTGCTACCGCAGGCGGTTCCTGCTGGACGAGGGCCTGGAGTTCCCGGTCGGGATCCACTACGAGGACCTGCTGTTCTCCGCGCAGGCGTACGTGGCCGCCCGTCGCATCACGCTCATCCCCAACCGGGTCTACGACTGGCGGATCGTGGACAAACCGGCGGAGACGGCCGCGAAGTCGATCAGCAACCGCCGTGACGAGATCGCCAACTTCACGCACCGCATGGAGATCCACCGCCGGGTCGACCAGCTCCTCGCGGACCACGACCTGCTGGAGCTGAAGTTCGCCAAGGACGTCAAGTGGCTCAAGCACGACCTCGTGCTGCATCTGCGGGAGCTGCCCTTCCGGGACGCGGCCTACCGGCAGGAGTTCGCGTCGATCGCCCGCGCCTACCTGGAGTCGATCGACCGCGCGGCCTTCGACGAGACCGAGCCCATCCACGCCATCTGCGCCTACCTCCTCCACGAGAGCGACTGGGACAACCTGCTGCCTGCCGTGGACACGCTCAGCAACCGCGACAAGATCTCCTCGCCGCTCGTCGAGCGCGACGGGCGTGTGTACTGGTGCGCCGAGCACATCGACGACGACCCCTTCGGCCGGCACGTCCTGGACGTCACCGAGCTCGGCCACCACACCAAGCCGGTCGAGAAGATGTTCCTGCGCAACGCGCTGACCGGGTACGAGGAGAGCGACGGCACCGTCCGGCTGGCCGGGCGCGTCACCAACCCGCTCGGTGTGATCCCGCCCGGCGCCCGGCTCTCCGCGGAGCTGGAGTTCTACGCCCGCCGGGCCGGTGTGCGCTTCCAGACCTTCCGCTTCCCCGTGGCCACCGTGCGCCACGAGGGCGAGGCCATCGCCTGGGAGGCCTCGGCGGACCTCGCCAAGGAGCTGCGCCCGCTCGGCATCCTGGACGCCGTGTGGGACGTACGCCTGCGTCTCGACGTCGACGGCGCGCGGACCACGACCCGGCTCACGGCCGCCGAACCCGAGCTGGCGCACGGACAGCTGCCCGTCCGGCCGCGGCTGACCCGGCTGGTCGCCGACCGCATCGAGCCGGAGGTGTCCTCCCGCGGCCATCTGTCCTTCCGGCTCGTCCCGGACAAGAAGGCGGGCGAACTGGTCCAGCGCGGAATGCACGGCCCGACCGCGCGGCTGGCCAAGACCGGCTATCGCAGGGCCAAGGCGCTGCGCAAGCAACTCACCTCGGGCGACACCAAACTCCGGCTGTACCACGAGGTGTTCAGCCGGCTGCCCGTCAAGAAGCGGCTCGTCGTCTTCGAGAGCCACCTGGGCCGGCAGTACAGCGACAGTCCCAAGGCCATCTACGAGGAGATGCGCCGCCAGGGCCTGAAGTTCGAGGCGGTGTGGTCCTACGCCGGCAGTCGCCGGGGCTTCCCGGGCGGTGCCACCCTCGTACGGCGCTGGTCGCTGCCGTACCTCAAGGCGCTCGCGCAGGCCGAGTACTGGGTCGACAACCAGAGCTACCCGCTGAAGGTCACCAAGCGGCCCGGGACGACGTACATCCAGACCTGGCACGGCTCGGCGCTCAAGCGGATGGGCTTCGACGAACCGGAGTGGAAGCTCAAGCCCCGCGCCGCGCAGGCCGCCCAGCAGCGCACCCTCGACCGCTTCGACCGGTTCCTGATCCGCTCCGAGCACGATGTACGCACCCTTGCGCGGGCGTTCCGGCTCCAGGAGCGGACGCTGCTGCGGGTGGGTTACCCGCGCAACGACGCGCTCGTCCGGGCCAGGGCGCGGGAGGAGGCCGCCGGGCGTCGTGAGCGCGGTCCGCTGGCGGCCGAGCTGGGCATCTCGGAGGGCAAGTCCATCCTGCTCTACGCCCCGACCTTCCGTCAGCGCGGCGGCAAGCAGCAGCGGTTCGAGCTCCCCTTCGACGTGGAGCGCTTCGCCGACACCTTCGGTGACCGCTATGTCCTCCTGGTCCGCTCGCACTACCTCAACCACGTGGTCCTCCCGCCCTCCGTGCGCGGCCGGGTCATCGACGTCACGGCCCACCACGACATGACCCCGCTGCTGGCGCTCGCCGACGGCCTGATCACCGACTACTCGTCCGTGATGTTCGACTACTCCCTCCTCGACCGCCCGATGTTCTTCTTCGCCTACGACTACGACGAGTACGTGCACGAGGGCCGTGGAACCTACTTCGACCTGCTGGAACGGGCCCCCGGCCCGGTCGTCCGCACCGAGGACGAGCTGTATGCGGTCCTCGACTCGCTGGAGGAGCAGAAGGTGAAGTACGCGGCCCCCCGCGAGCGGTTCGTCGCCGACTTCGGCGAGTTCGACAAGGGGAACGCCGCACAGAGCATCGTCGACCAGTTCTTCTCCCAGTGGAGGCGCGCGTGACCGCCCACCAGGACCAGGAAAACGTGGAGCGGGACATCTTCTTCGTCTCCAACAGCGTCGACGAACTGGGCGGGGTGACCAGCTGGTCGCACCAGATGGCCCGTCTGTTCACCGAGCGCGGTCACCGCGTGCACGTCATCGGCATCACCGCATCGGAGGTTCCGCAGCTGCTCGGCGAGCTCCCGTACCCCACCACGACGCTCTACGACGTCCATCCGCCGCGCGTCGGCCCCATGCGCGGCATCAAGGGGCGGCTCAACGTGGCCGAGCGCAGGCTGCGTGCCGAACGGGCGGCGGGCATGCGCGAACAGGCCGCCAAGCTGACCGGGCTGTTCGGGGCGGCACGCCCCGGAGCCGTCGTGATCGTCGCTCAGGTGTGGGCGATGGAGTGGGTGAAGCTCGCCGACACCACCGGTCTGACCGTCATCGGCATGAGCCACGAGTCCTTCGCGTACTGCAGGACGACCTCGCGCTTCGGGCGGGTGCAGAAGCACTACAAGGACGTCGACCGGATGCTGGCGCTCACCCGCGAGGACGCCGACCTGTGGATCCGGCAGGGCCTCGACAACGCCTCCTTCATGCCGAACCCGATCCCCTTCATGCCCGAGGTGCCCTCGCCCCGCACTGAGAACGTCGTCGTCAGCGTCGGCAGGCTGCACGACCAGAAGGGCATCGACATGCTCCTCGACACCTGGGCCGAGGTCGTGCCGCGCCACCCCGACTGGACCCTGCGGATCTACGGCTCGGGCGAGGACGAGGAGATCCTCAAGAAGCAGTGCACCGCCCTCGGCCTCGACGACTCCGTGGAGTGGATGGGCCGTACCAGCGACGTACCGGGCGCTCTGCGCGGCGGCTCCGTCTTCGTCCTGCCCTCACGCGGTGAGGGTTTCCCCCTCGCCCTCATGGAAGCCATGGCGGCCGCCGTCCCGTGCGCCGCCTTCGACTGCGCACCCGGCGTGCACGAGATCGTCCACGACGGCGAGGACGGCCTCCTGGCGACCCTCGGCAACATCGCCGAACTGGCCCGCCGCCTCGACACCCTGATGTCCGACAAGGACCTGCGGGACCACATGGGCGAGGCGGCCCGCGTCAACATCCAGCGCTACACGACGGACGAGATCGTACGCAGGTGGGAGGACCTGTTCACGTTCCTGGAGAGGTGAGCTGAGGCGCGCCCCGAAGGGGTGCGGGGAACCGCGCGACCAGCCACGACGAACCCGTGGCCGACGACGCGCGGTTCCCCGCACCCCCTGAGTCGCCCCTACTTGCCGGTGAACTTCTCGTACTCCGTGAGCACGTCCTCCGTGGGCCCGTCCATGCGCAGCTCCCCGCGTTCGAGCCACAGCACCCGGTCGCACGTGTCCCGGATCGACTTGTTGTTGTGGCTCACCAGGAACACGGTGCCCGCGCTCTTGCGCAACTCCCGGATCCGCTCCTCGGAGCGCTTCTGGAAGGACCGGTCGCCGGTGGCGAGGGCCTCGTCGATCAGCAGCACGTCGTGGTCCTTGGCCGCCGCGATGGAGAACCGCAGCCGGGCGCCCATGCCGGAGGAGTACGTCCGCATGGGGAGCGTGATGAAGTCGCCCTTCTCGTTGATGCCGGAGAAGTCGACGATCTCCTGGTAGCGCTCCTTGACCTGCTCGCGGGACATGCCCATGGCGAGCCCGCCGAGGTAGACGTTCCGCTCGCCGGTGAGGTCGCCCATCAGGGCCGCGTTCACACCGAGCAGCGAGGGCTGGCCGTCGGTGTAGATCTTGCCGTTCTCCACGGGGAGGAGACCGGCGACGGCCTTGAGCAGGGTGGACTTGCCCGAGCCGTTGGTGCCGATCAGGCCGATGGCCTCGCCGCGGTAGGCGGTGAAGGACACGTCCTTGACGGCGTGCACCTTGCGGACGCCCGCGGCCTTCTCGGACTGCTTGCGGCGCAGCATGCGGTTGAGGGCGGCGGTGGCGCTGCCCCGCCCCGCGCCGGTGCCGTTGACCCGGTAGACGATGTCCACCCGGTCGGCGACGACGGTGGGGATGAGCGCGTCGGCGCGGCCGGCCGCGTCCTGGGCGCGGGCGTCCTGCGGGAGGGTGTCAGCCACGTCCGTACGTCTCCTCGGCCTTCCAGAAGTAGATGAAGCCGCCGACCCCGGCGAACACCGCCCAGCCGACCGCGACCGCCCACACGTGCGGCGGCAACTGGTGGGCGTGGAAGCTGTCGATCAGCGCGAAGCGCATCAGGTCGATGTAGACGGCGGCGGGGTTGCTCTCCAGCGCGACCATCGCCCAGTGCGGCAGATCGTCCTTGCTGAGCACCTTGTCGATGCTCCACATGACACCGGAGACGTACATCCAGGTGCGCAGCACGAACGGCATGAGCTGCGCGATGTCCGGCGTCTTGGCGCCCATCCGCGCCATGACCATCGCCACACCCGCGTTGAAGGTGAACTGCAGCACCAGGACGGGGACGGCGAGCAGCCACGACGCGCTCACCGGAATGCCGAAGCAGAGCAGGATGACGACCAGCGCGGCCATCGAGAACAGCAGCTGCTGGAGCTGCTGGAGGGCGAAGGAGACCGGCAGCGCCGCCCGCGGGAAGTGCAGGGCGCGCACCAGGCCGAGGTTCCCGGAGATCGCCCGGGTGCCCGCCATGATCGAGCTCTGTGTGAAGGTCCAGATGAAGACGCCGGTGACCAGGAACGGGATGTAGTCCGGCACACCGTGCTTGGTGCCGAGCAGGACACCGAAGATGAAGTAGTAGACCGCCGCGTTGAGCAGCGGGGTCATCACCTGCCACACCTGACCGAGCTTCGCCTGGCTGTACTGGGCGGTGAGCTTGGCGGTGGCGAAGGCGGTGATGAAGTGGCGCCGTGCCCACAGCTCGCGGACGTACGCGGGCAGGGTCGGGCGGGCTCCGCTGACGCTGAGGCCGTACCGGGCGGCGAGCGCCGCGGGATCGTCGGTGGGGGGAACCGACGTCGGCGGTGTGTGGAGGACCTGGCTCACATCCGCTGCTTTCGCTCGGGGGGTGGGATGCGCGGGCCGTCTTTAACGTTTCTTACTGCGGCTTTGCCAGCTTCTTACGTCGGGACGGGACCGTATCGTCGCAACGCGAGACTAGGGCTTCTTGACGTCGGAACGCAACCGTTTCGTCGTAACGCCCTATGCTGGAGGGTATGACGACGAACGCCGACACCACGAGTGCCGCCGCGAGTGCGGAGAGTGCTGCGGAGGGGGCTGCGGAGGGGGCTGCCGGGAAGGCTCCACGTCGTAGGGCCCCCGCGGGGGCGGCCGTGCTGCGGGAGGACGTGACCGAGGCGATCCGGGTCGCCGTCTTCGAGGAACTCGCGGCGGTCGGCTACGCGCGGATGTCCATCGAGGGCATCGCGCGCCGCGCGGGCGTCGGCAAGACGGCGGTGTACCGGCGATGGCGTTCGAAACTGCACCTGGTGCTCGACCTGGTCTCCGCCATAGCGATCCAGGGACTGCCCGCCCCCGACACGGGTTCCCTGGAGGGTGACCTGCGGCTGCTGTACGAGGTCACGTCCCGTGCGCTGCGGCACCCGGTGGCCGGCCAGGTCATCCCCGACCTCCAGGCGGAGGCGGCCCGCAACCCCGATATCGCGGACGCCATGCAGAAGGCGCTGCGGGAAGGCCAGCAGGGGGTGGCGAGCGGGATCGTGGCGGCGGCGGCCGCGCGGGGCGAGGTGCGCGAGGGGATCGACCAGGAACTCGCGCTCGACATCATGTCGGGGCCGCTGTACTGGCGGGCGGTGGTGGTCCGCGGGCCCAAGCTGCCGAAGGGGTACCTGGCGAGCCTGGCCCGGGCTACGGCGGCGGCGCTCAGGGCGTTGTGAGCGCGTTCGGCCAGGTTGTGAGCGCGTGCGGCCAAGGGGCCGGGGTCGGGCACCTGTCACAGAAGGCCGGGCTCGGGCGGCGTGCCGCCCCTGCGGCTTGCGGCCCTTCAGGAGGCTGACGCCCGCCCCGAGGGAGACGACACCCGTGCCGACCGCGGTCGCGACCCGTTTTCCGAGGCCAACGGGGTGTTTCCCGTTGAGATCAACTCTGCCGCCGGGCCACCGCCGCCACGCGGGAGCGCCCTCCCGAACCCCTGGCGCAGTGGGCTACACCTCACCCGTTCACCCGTTCGCCCATGGGAGCGGCGGTTCGCCTAACCTGTGGCCATGCGAGAGACGGTGCGGCAGGCGGCGCGGGCCACGGCCGGTCTCGTCATGTCCGCCGTGCTGGCCTTCGGCACGATCATCTTCATCACCGTGCTGCTGATCACGGCCACGCTGACGGTCGCGGTCGTCGGCGCCGGGCTGCTGCCCGAGACGGTGCTGCTGATCCGGCGGATCGCCGGGGCCAAGCGGAACCTGGTGGCCGCGTGGACGGGCAAGGAGATCCCCGAGGCGTACCAGCCCATCGAGGGCCCGCTGCGCGAGCGGCTGCGCACGGCGGTGCGCGGCCCCGGCACGTTCGGCGACCTGCGCTGGATGCTCGCCCACTACGTCTACGGCTTCCTGGGCCTGCTCGCCGCGCCGCTGTGGCTGCTGGGCCTGCCCGTCGACGGCGTACGACAGGGTCTGCTCGGCCGTTCCCCGCTCGTCCTGCCGCTGATCAGCCGTCTCGCGGACCTCGACGCCGCCTGGTCCACCGCCCTGCTCAAGCCCTCCCCGGAGGCGTTGCTCGCCGTCCGGGTCGAGCAGCTGACCGAGACCCGGGCCGGCGCGATCGCCGCGCACGGCGCCGAACTGCGCCGCATCGAGCGCGATCTGCACGACGGTACGCAGGCCCGGCTGGTCTCCCTGTCGATGCGGATCGGCATCGCGAAACGGGCCTACGACCGTGACCCGGAGACCGCGCTGAAACTGCTGGAGGACGCCCAGAGCCAGGCCGAGGAAGCGCTGACCGAGCTGCGGCACGTCGTCCGCGGCATCCATCCGCCGATCCTCACCGACCGGGGACTGGCGGGCGCCGTACGGGCGCTCGCCGCGAGCAGCGGACTCGACGTCACCGTCGTCGTGGACGGTCTGGAAGACGGGGCGCAGAGCGGGTCCCGGGCGCCGGCGGCGGTCGAGGCGGCGGCGTACTTCGTGGTCGCCGAGTCGCTGACGAACGCGGCCAAGCACAGTGGATCCGAGCGCGCCGAGGTCCGGCTCGTCCGCAACCGGGGCGGGCTGAGCGTCCGGGTCGCCGACGAGGGACAGGGCGGGGCTGGGGGTACCTCCCAGGCTTTCGGCTCCGGGGGAGAGGCCGGCGGCTCCGGGCTGCCAGGTATGCAGCGACGGGTGGCCGCGCTGGACGGCACCCTGCTGATGACCAGCCCCGTCGGGGGGCCGACCGTGATCGAGGTGGAGCTGCCGTGCGTGTGGTGACCGGAACCGTGGAGACGAGGCCGCCTTGCGTGTGGTGATCGCCGAGGACAACGCCCTGCTGCGGGAGGGGATGGTGCTGCTGCTGACCTCCGCCGGGCACGAGGTCGTGGCCGTCGCGGGCAGCGGCCCCGAAGTGCTGCCCGCGCTCCTCCAGCACCGGCCGGACATCGCCGTGCTCGACGTCCGGATGCCGCCGGGCTTCCGCGACGAGGGGCTGCGCGCGGCGCTGGAGGCCCGCAGGGAGATCCCCGGCCTGCCGGTACTGGTCCTGTCCCAGTACGTCGAGGAGTCGTACGCCGCCGAGCTGCTCGGCGGCGGCGCGAGCGGGGTCGGCTATCTGCTCAAGGACCGGGTCGGCCGGGTCGACGAGTTCCTCGACGCGCTTGACCGGGTCGCGACGGGCGGTACGGCCCTTGACCCCGAGGTCGTCACCGAACTCCTCACCCGCCGCCGCGACGACCCGCTCGACACGCTCACGCCCCGCGAGCGCGAGGTGCTCAAACTGATGGCCGAGGGCCGCGACAACACCACCATCGCCAAGACCCTCGTCGTCACGGAACGCTCCGTCAGCAAGCACATCGGCAACGTCTTCCTGAAGCTGGGGCTGCCGCCGAGCGACAGCGGCCACCGCAGGGTGCTCGCGGTACTGGCGTACCTCAACAAGGATTCTTAGCCGACAGGGATTCTTAGCCGACAGGGATTCCTGGCCGACAGGGATTCCTGGCCGACAAGGATCCATGGCCGACAAGGATCCATGGCAGGACGGGTGTTCGTCAGGTCCCGGCGGTCGGCGCTTCGGCCGTCAACCGCCGGGCCAGCCGGACGAGTTCGCCCGCCCGCAGCACCCGCTCGCCGAATCCGGGCAGCGGCACGTGCAGTGGCTCCACCCACCGCTCCGGAATCCCGTCCAGCCCGTACACGGCTCCGGCCAGCCCACCCGTCACGGCGGCGACGGTGTCCGTGTCACCGCCGAGATCGACGGCGGCCCGCACGGCGTCCTCGTACGAGCCGGTGGTCCGCAGCGCCCACACGGCGGACCCGAGGCACGGCCACACCGCGCCATTGAACTCGGTCGCCCGGTCCGGATGCCATCCGTCGGCGAGAACGACGGCGTACCGGGCGCGATGATCCGGATGCACGGCCTCCAGGGCCTCCGGTACGGCGGCGACCGGATCCTCGCCGTCGAGCGCGACCCGGACCAACTCGTGGAACACCGCGGTGCCTTCCCAGGCGGCGCGGTCCCCGTGGGTGAGCGCGGCGATGCGGCGGCCGGCCTCCATGGTCGCCTCCCGCCCCCGCGGCGCGAAGAACACGGCGGAGGTGGCGGCCCGCATCAACGCCCCGTTCCCGGCGGCCCGTTGACTGACCTGGAAGTGCAGCGCGGCGGCGAGATCCCAGGGGTCACCGCTGCCGAGCACGGCCTCGGTCTGCAGCCCGATGTCCTTGGGCTCGGCGGCGGCCCAGCGCTGGAACCGCCGAAAGACGTCGGGGAGTTCAAGACCCCGGTGGTCCAGCAGCGACTCCCCGACCAGCACCGCCATCTGCGTGTCGTCGGTCGCCTCTCCCGGTTCCCAGCCGGCTCCGCCGCACATCTCCCCACCGTGCCCGGCTGCCGGGAAGCGTGCCGAGAACGCGCCCTCGGGGCCGAACTCGAAGGGCGCGCCGAGTGCGTCGCCCACGGCCGAGCCGAGGACGGTGCCGATGGTTCGGAGTTCACGGGTGCGGGGCATCGGGTCAGCGTCGCGCCGGGGTGTCCGGGGCGCAGCCGCGGAGGGTGTGGGCGATGACGTCGTTCAGGGCCGCGTCCAGGGCGTCGGTGGGCAGGGTGCCGCTGATGGCGAGGCCCGCGAAGCCGTGGAGGGTGCTGAAGAGCGGGATGGCGATGGTTTCCATCCGGCCCTCCCGGACCTCGCCCCTGCGCTGGCCCTCCTTGATCACGTTCATGCCCAGCGCACCCATGCCATGGGCGGCCTTGATCAGGGCCTCGGACGCCTCCGGGTCGTGCTTGATGGAGAACATCAGGTCGAGCAGCTCCGCGTTGGCGGTGGCGAAGCCCACGTAGGCGCGGGCCAGAGCGTCCAGCCGGCCGGCGAAGGACTCGCCCGCCGCTTCCTGCGACGCCGCCAGGGTCGCGCCGAAGCGTTCGAAACCGGACTGGGCCAGCGCGTCCAGCAGGGCCTGCTTGTCCTTGAAGTGGCGGCTCGGCGCGGCGTGGCTGACGCCCAGGTCGCGGGCCAGTTCGCGCAGGGACAGCGCGGCGGGGCCCTTCTCCTTGAGCGTTTCCTCGGCGCGGGTCAGCAGTGCGGCGCGCAGGTCTCCGTGGTGGTAGCGGCGGGTGCGGGTCTGCATGGCCGACAGTCTATCCGGTATGTGACCGGCGACTACATTGTAGGCGCTGTCATCTTTGTTGTCGTCGTCACCATTGTTGTCGTTGACAGCATTGTTGTCGACGCCTACATTCGACGGCATGGCTACCAAGGACTCGGCTATCCAGCAGAACAAGTGGAACATCGGCGACATGGGTGACCAGAGCGGCCGTACCGCCGTCGTCACCGGCGCCAACAGCGGCCTCGGCATCGCCACCGTCGACGCGCTCGCCCGGGCCGGTGCCCATGTCGTCCTCGCCGTACGGGACCCGGAGCGCGGCGAGGCGGCCGCCCTCACCGTCAACGGCAGTGTCGAGGTACGGCGGCTGGATCTGGCGGACCTCGCCTCGGTGCGCGCGTTCGCCGCGGCATGGCGGGGCGACCTCGATCTGCTGATCAACAACGCGGGCGTCATGCACCTCCCCGAGGCCGCCACCAAGGACGGCTTCGAGATGCAGTTCGGGACGAACCACCTGGGGCACTTCGCCCTGACCAACCTGCTGCTGCCGCACATCACCGACCGGGTGGTCACCGTGTCCTCGGGGGCGCACAAGATGCCCAGCAGCAACCGCATCCACTTCGAGAACCTGATGCTCACGGGTGAGTACTCGCCCATGACCGCCTACAGCCAGTCCAAGCTCGCCAATCTGCTGTTCACGCTGGAGCTGCAGAGCCGGCTGGCCGCCGCGGGATCGTCCGTACGCGCCCTCGCCGCGCACCCCGGCTGGGCCGCCACCCACCTCCAGAGCCATGACGCCAATGTGCTGCGGCGCGCCCTGATGGCGGCGGGCAACCGGTTCATCGCCCAGGACAACAAGGGCGGTGCCCTGCCCACGCTGTACGCCGCCACGGAGGATCTGCCCGGCGCCAGCTATGTCGGACCGGACGGGTTCGGCGAGATGCGCGGCGCGCCGACGCTGGTCGGGCGCTCGGCCGCGGCGAGCGACCCCGTGTCCGCGGTCCGCCTGTGGACGGCCTCCGAGGAACTGACCGGGGTCACCTTCCCGGAGCTGAACACCGACCTGAACACCGAGCCGACCGCCGACCTGAACACCGGACCGACCGCCGGGCCGAACACCGGACCGACCGCCGGACCGGGCGTCGAGCGGGGCCGGGCTTCGAAGGCCGTCTCCGTCTAGGGCCTGTCCGCCGGACAGCCCCTAGGCGCCCCTAGGCGCGCGCCGCCCCGGGGTGCAGCCGCACCCACCCCGCCCACGCGGACGTGACCATGTCCTGGACGTCGTACTTCGCCTTCCAGCCCAGTTCCACCGCGATGCGGTCGGCCGAGGCGACGACCCGGGCCGGGTCTCCGGGCCGGCGCGCGGTGGTCACCGGAGGGCGGTCGTAGCCGGTGATCGCGTTGATCCGGTCGATCATCTCGCGGACCGAAACGCCTTCCCCGCGGCCGATGTTGAGGGTCAGGTCCCGGCCGGGCGAGGCTTCGAGGGCGCGGGCCGCGGCCACATGTGCCTCCGCCAGATCCACCACGTGGATGTAGTCCCGTACGCACGTTCCGTCGGGCGTCGGGTAGTCGTCCCCGAAGATCCGCGGCGGCGCGTTCTCGGTGAGTTTCTCGAAGACCATGGGGACGAGGTTGAAGACACCGACATCGGCGAGTTCGGGGCCGGCCGCCCCCGCCACGTTGAAGTAGCGCAGGGAGGCGGTGGACAGGCCCGTGGCGCGCCCGGTCGCACGGACCAGCCACTCGCCCGCCAGTTTCGTCTCGCCGTACGGGCTCATCGGCACGCACGGCGTCTCCTCCGTCACCAGGTTCACGTCCGGCATGCCGTACACCGCGGCCGAGGACGAGAACACGAAGGAGGCGACGGAGGCCGCCGTCACCGACTCCAGCAGGACCCGCAGGCCCTCGACGTTCTCGTGGTAGTAGCGCAGGGGCAGGTCCACGGACTCGCCGACCTGCTTCTTCGCCGCCAGATGGACCACGCCGGTGATCGCGTGCTCCTTGATCGTGCGGGCCAGCAGCCCGGCGTCCAGGGTCGAGCCGACCACCAGCGGCACATCGGAGGGGACCCGCTCGGCGATGCCCGTGGACAGATCGTCGTAGACGACGGCCTGTTCGCCCGCATCCCGCATCGCGCGCACGACATGCGCCCCGATGTAGCCCGCGCCGCCGGTGATCAGCCAGGTCATGGACAGCCATCCCCTCGTCGGTGAGTTGTTCGCAGTCAGTGAAGCAGGCGATCGAGCCGACGGCGTACCACTTCGGTCAGTCCTCGCCGTCCGGGCGCGAGTCGCAGGGCGAGCGCCCCCGCGTGGGTGCGGTACGGCTGCACCAGCAGGACGCCGTGCCGGAGGTCCGGGACCGTGCGGCGGCGCAGCAGGCCCGTCCCGCCGACCGCGTGCGCGGTGACGTCCCGGCTGCCGCCGTCGCGGTAGTGCACCCGCAGCCGCAGGTCCCAGGTGCCCCGGCCCAGCGCCGACAGATGCACCGGGAGCTCGCCCGACCAGGTGGGCCGGTCCGGGTCCCGTGCCAGGTCGACCGACTCGCTCAGCCCGATCCGCCTCTCGTCCCGGTGCACGAACTCCACGTCCACCGAGGCCGGGCCGGCCTCCGCGATCCGCCCGTACAGGTCGTACAGGCGCAGCCGCAGCCGTGCCGTACCGGCGCGGGGGCGCAGTTCCGCGTCGACGGCGGCGGGCAGTCCGTGCACGGGGCGCCGCAGGAAGTGGTCCAGGGTGAGGTGGGGGAGGTCGTCCGACCAGATGGGTGTGCCGTCGGCGGCGCGGGCGTACGGCGGGCGCAGCCGGGCGGGGCGGGCGGCGAGTTCCTTGAGGCGGGGCAGGTCGCGGGGCTCTTCGGAGGCGAGCACGACACGGGCGATCAGCCGGCCGGGGGCGGTCGGGTTGACGGTGAAGTCGGTCGCGTCGAAGGTCGCCAGGTAGGCCCGCGTGAGGTCCCACCACGCCCGCCGGTACTCGGCGCCCCGCAGCTCCAACTCCCGTGTGTACATGCGGAGTTCGTGGTCGAGGAACTTGGCGTTGGCGGCCCGCGCGAGCCGCTTCTCGCCGGCGCCGAGGAGGATCTCGTACGCCGTCCGGTGCGCCTCGGTGCGGGCCCGCCAGTTCTCGATGTCCGCGCGGTCCAGGGAGATCGACAAGTGGTCCGCACCGCGCCGTACGTGCCACACGTACACCGTGTCGGGGACCAGCGCGATGCGCGGCCCGGCGGCCAGTACGCGCGCGGTGAAGACGAAGTCCTCGTAGGGGTGGCGGCCCTCGGGGAAGCGGATCCCGTGCTCACGAAGGAAGTCGGCGCGGTACAGCTTGTTGACGCAGAGCGTGTCGTGGACCAGGCGCGGGCGCCGGGACGGGTGGGGGATCAGCGCGGGCTTCGCGTACAGCTCGCGCTCCCAGGGGACCTCCCGCCCCGAGGGCAGCTCGCGGCGTACGCACAGACCCGCCGCGACCTCGGTGCGCCGCTCCAGAGCCGCCCCGAGCAGCGCGTCCACGGCGCCCGGCGGCAGCATGTCGTCGCTGTCCAGGAACATCAGGTACGGGGCGGTCGCCGCGTCGATGCCGTCGTTGCGGGGGCTGCCGCAGCCGCCGCTGTTGTCCGGGCGGCGTACGACCTTCACACGCGGTTCGTCGGCGGCCAGGCGGTCGAGCAGGTCCGCGCTGCCGTCGGTCGAGCGGTCGTCGACGGCGAGCACCTCCCGGACGGCCGGGCCCTGAGCGAGCGCCGAGCGCACCGCGTCCGTCACATGGTCGGCGTCGTTGTACCCGATGACGACGACAGAGACCTGCGAGTGGTGAGGGTTCATGGGATCCACGGGCCGGAATCGTAGGTGTTGACAGTAATTTTCCGTTAAGAGGTGCTTAGTGTCCCGTCCGGAAGACGGCAGGAATCCGGTGTGGGTTCCTGGACGGCACGTCGGTTTTCGGTCGATCCGCCACCAATGCGGGCAGTCCGGAGCGCCACAGCCGGGTGAACGACAGCACCGCGGCCGTCGCCAGCAGGCCGTTGCGGACGAGCATCAGCAGGCAGCCCGCCCAGGTGCTGTGGACGACTTCCCCGTACAGGGCGGGGTACGCGACGGAGCTGACCGCGGTCGCCGCCACGATCAGCGCGGCCACCGGGCGCTGGATGGTGTGCCGCGAGGTCAGGCACACGGCGGCCAGGCCGAGCAGCCACACCATGTACTGGGGGCTGATCACCCGGCTGGTCACCGTGAACAGCAGCACGGCGCAGAGCGCGGCGTCGTACGGGGTCGCCGCCGTCCAGTGCCGTGCGCGCACCCGCCACAGCAGCAGGAGCCCGAAGGAGACGGCGGTCAGGGCGAGCGAGACGGTGGCCACCGTGTGGACGTACGGGCCCACGAACTCCATCGCGCCGTACTGGTAGCGCACTCTGCCCGGCCAGCCCGCCTGGCGCGCGAAGCCGAGCACCGTGCCGCCGAGCGACTCGATCTGCACACCCCGGCCGCCCTGCTGGCGCAGGAAGTCGAAGGAGTCGCGGAAGACCGTCGCGAGGACGGCGAGCAGGGTGACCGCCGTGAGCCCCGCCGCCGCCCAGGCCTCCCGGGTCGTACGGCCCCGGGGTGTGCCGATGAGGGCCAGTGCGGGCCAGACCTTCACCAGGGCGCCGAGCGCGGCGAACGTGCCGCACGCGCGCGGGGAGCGCGACAGCGTCAACAGCGAGATGACGGCGAACGCCGTGACCTGCACGTCGTACCGGGCGAGTGGAATGTGCAGCAGCAGCGGCAGGCCCAGCGTCCACAGCGCCGCGCCGCGCAGGCTGCGGCCGGGCCGGCTGCCCGCGTGCGCGAGGGCCAGCGCGATCACGGCGTCCGCGGCGAGTGTGAGGGCCACGAAGGCGCGCAGGTACGTCAGGCCCGGCAGCAGCCCGGGCGAGAGCAGCACCGGGCCGGCTCCCGGCGGGTACTGCCACAGCCGGTCGCCCGCCGGATAGGCGCCGTGGGACAGGACGCCGTACCAGTGGAAGTACAGGCGGGTCACCTCGCGCGAGACCCCGCCGCCGCCCAGCGCGGAGAGGTCGTCGTGCGCGAGCAGCCACAGCATCAGGGCGCGGGTGGCCACCCAGGCGGCGGCGAGGGAGAGCGGGCGGTGCCGGCTTCGGGGGCTCAGGTCTCGGGGGCTCGGGTTTCGAGGGCTCGGGTCTCGGGGGCTCGGGTTTCGAGGGCTCGGGTCTCGGGGGCTCGGGTTTCGGGGGCTCGGATAAGCGCTCATCAAGCCCGGATCGTAGGCCGCGCGGATACCTCAGGGGAGCCGATACGCCATCAAAGTCACTTTAAGGTTGGGTAATAGTAGTAAATCGGACGCAAGGTAAGGGTGTTGATGAAACGGTTCGACGCCGGCCGTCCGGCGGCCACGGCGACTGCGGAGGCCTCGGCCGAACCGGTGGGGGAGCCGGTGGCGAGACCCGCGGCAGAGACCGTGGCGGAGGCCGCCGCCGTACTGCTTCCCGTGCTCGTCATGCTCTCGCTCGGCCTCTGGGGCCTCGACCGCGGGGGCATGTGGCGCGACGAGGCGGCCACGTTCCAGGTCGCCCGGCGTTCGGTCCCGCAGATCTGGCATCTGCTGCACCACGTCGACGCCGTGCACGGCCTGTACTACCTCCTCATGCACGCCGTCCTCGCCCCCGCCCCCGGCGAGGTCGCCCTCCGCCTCCCCTCGGTCCTCGGCGCCGCCGCGACCGCGGGCCTGGTCGCCGCCCTCGGTGTCCGCCTGTGCCGCCCGCGGGTCGGTCTGTGGGCGGGCCTGCTGTACGCGGTCACGCCCCTGGCCGGGCACTTCGCCCAGGAGGGCCGGTCGTACGCGCTGGTCGCGGCCGGGGCGGCGGGTGCGACGCTGCTTCTGGTGCGGACCGCGCGGGGGGACGGGAGCTGGTGGGGATACGGCGTGACCGTGGCCGTCACCTGTCTGCTGCACGAGCTGGCCGTACTCCTGCTGCTCGCGCACGCGCTGACCCTGGCGTCGGCGCGGATGCCGCGCCGGGTCTGGCGGGGCTGGGGGCGTGCGGCGGGGGCCGCGGTGCTCCTGCTGTCGCCCCTGGTGCTCGTCTCGCGCGGGCAGTCGGCGCAGGTGGCGTGGCTGTCGGCACCGAACCGGGAGAGCGTGGACCACCTGCTGCGGGCGTTCACCGGGCAGGCCCAACTGGTGTTCGTGCCCTATCTGTTCCTCATCGCGGTGGGGGTACGGCCCCTCCTGCGCCGCGGCGAGGTGACCCTCGCGGCGGTGGCCCTGCCCCTGACGCTGGTCCCGCCCGCGGTGCTGATGACGGTCTCCCGCTTCTGGCCGCTGTACGACGAGCGGTACGTCCTGTACGCGCTGGCGGGAGCGCCGTTGCTGGCGGCGGCGGGGGCGGACCGGCTGACACGGGCGGTGTCGAGGCTCCCGGGTCCCGTGGCTCCGCGTCTCGTCACCCTCGCCGGTGTCCTCGCCGTCGCGCTCACCCTGACCGTCCAGTTCCCGTTGCTCCGCCAGGACCGCACCCTCGGCCGCCGTCCCGACGACCTCGCCGCCGTCTCCGCCGCCGCCGGGCGCGAACTGCGACCGGGCGACCCGGTGTTGTTCCTGCCCTCGCTCTCGCGGCGGTCGGCGCTGGCGTATCCGCGGGGCTTTCGCGGGGTACGGGACATCGCGCTGAACTCGTCCGCGAAGGCGTCCGGGACGCTGTACGGGAGGGAGGCGGGCCCGCGTGAACTGCGCCGCCGGCTCGACCGCATCGACCGCGTCTGGCTGATCGCCGAGCCGTTCGCACTCCGCCCGCACTGGCATCCCGAAACCGGGGTGGCGACCGAGCAGACCAAACTCACCACGATCGGCGAGCGGTTCACCCTGCGCGAGCGCATCGTCCACAAGGGCGTGACCCTGAGCCTGTACGTCCGGCGAGCCCCGTACGAGGACGTGAAACCAGGCACCCGTACGAGGGTCCCTTCCGCTCCGGCTTCTACCCCGGCCTCCACCCCGGCTTCTACTCCAGCGCGGCCGCGTCCAACGCCGCCGTCAGCCGGTCGAGTCGCGCCCGCAGCTCACGGATCTCCTCAAGGTTCGCGCCTGTCGCCGCCGCGATCCGGCGCGGCACCCGCAGCGCGCGCTCGCGCAGGGCGACGCCCTCGTCCGTGAGATGGACGTGCACGGAGCGCTCGTCGAGGACGCTGCGCTCCCGCCGCACCAGACCGGCCACCTCCAGCCGCTTGAGCAGCGGGGAGAGCGTCCCGGAGTCGAGCCGCAGATGCTCGCCGACCTTCTTCACGGGCAGCTCGCCGTGCTCCCACAGCACCAGCATCACCAGGTACTGGGGGTAGGTGAGCCCGAGGTCCTTGAGGATCACTCGGTAGACGCTCCCGAAGGCGCGCGACGTGGCGTTCAGGGAGAAGCAGATCTGCTGGTCGAGACGGAGGTAGTCCTCGTCGGGCGGGGCCTGGGGGCTCGGGATCGGCATGGCGGTCATGGACCCAGGATAGCTCTTGTCCGTCATTAAGTTGTGCGCAATTGAATTGCGTGCTCTAATTGAGGCCGTGAGGCGGTCGGACCGGCCGCCCCGGTTAAGACTTTGACTTGAGAGGGATGGTCCCCATGGACGCGCTCTACACCGCCGTCGCCACCGCCACCCACGGCCGCGAGGGCCGCGCCGTCAGCTCCGACGGCAAGCTGGACCTGCAGCTGGCGATCCCGGTGGAGATGGGCGGCAACGGGCAGGGCACCAACCCCGAGCAGCTGTTCGCCGCCGGCTATGCCGCCTGTTTCGCCAGCGCCCTCGGCGTGGTCGGCCGCGCGGCGAAGGTCGACGTCAGCCAGGCCGCGGTGACCGGCGAGGTCGGCATCGGCAAGCAGGGTGAGGGCTTCGCCCTGGCCGTCACGCTCCGCATCGAGCTGCCCGACTCCGTCGACGAGACCACCGGCCGCAAGCTGGTCGAGCAGGCCCACCAGGTCTGCCCCTACTCCAACGCCACCCGCGGCAACATCCCGGTCGAGCTCGTCATCGAGTAGTCCGGTAGTCCGGATCGTTGTAACCGCACACGCCGCAGCCCCGTGCCCCGTCAGGGACGCGGGGCCGCGGCGTGTGCGACGACACCGCACTGGCCGCCGCCGCGGACCTGGCGCTCGCCACCCCCCATCGCGCCGCGGCCCGCCGACCCCGCCGGGCAGGTCCGTCGGTCCGCAGGTCCGCCGGTCCGTTCATCGAGCGACCCCGGCGTCCACCCCGGTCTCCGTCCGAACGGGCCCCGGCACCGAATCCAGGCCCCCCGCCCACGGCCGTACGACCGATTCCAGCAGCAGCGGAAGTCCCAGCACCGGCAGCACCCACACCAGCACGATCAGCCGGTCCCCGTAGATGTTGATGTCGGGATGCCCGGCCTGGTTGAGGACGCCGGTGAGCGCGGCCGCGACCAGGAACACCCCGAAGGCCGGGCGCTGTCGCAGCGCGCCCCAGGCCGCCGCCACCAGCGCGGCGAGGAGGAACGGCTGCCAGAGTGCGCGGCGCAGCCACTCCACCCAGAAGTTGACCTCCAGGTCCAGGAACTCCGGCCACGGGTGGGCGCGGTCGCGCCGGGAGAAGTGGGCCGTGAGCAGGTCCTGGAGGGATTCCGACTCGGACGGGTAGCCCAGCACCCGTGCCGAGAGCAGGGTCACGGCGACCCCGCAGGCCGCCACCACTCCCACCTCCCGCAAGGGGCGCGCGAGCCTCCGCAGCGGTTGCCGGAGCCCCCCGCGCCGTACGCCGAGCACCGCGCACGCGCCCGCCAGGCACACGCCGAGGAACAGCGCCTGCGCGTGCTTGACGGCGAACAGCGCCGCCAGGGCCCCGCCGACCAGCCAGGTCCCGGCCCGCGCACGGCCCTCCAGCGCCAGCGCGCAGCCCCACAGCGCGGCCAGCGTCAGGGCCAGCAGCAGGCCCTCGGTCATAGGGCGCATCGCGGTCGTACCGCACGGCAGGACGTAGAAGAGGGCCTGCCCGGTCAGCGCCGCGACGGTGGGGGCGCGCAGGGTGCGCAGCACCAGGAAGGCGAGCACACCCCCGGCGACCGTGACGAGGACGCTCGACGCCCACAGCCCCCACTGCACGCCGAGGACGGTGACGAAGGGGACCAGGAACACCGGATACCCGGGCCGCGCCTCGAAGATCCGCATGAAGCGGGGCGGCATGAACGGCACGGTGTGGCCGGACGTCTGCCCGGCCCGCAGCCGCTTCGACACCCACCTCCACTGCTCGCGCCGGCACTCCTCGACGACCCGCCGGGCGGGGCTCGGATCGCGGAAGTGCACCACGTTGACGCTCTGGTTGCGGTGCGCGACGGTCGCCTTTCCGGCACAGGCGTAGTCGATGGTGGCCGCGGCCGCCTCGTGCTTGCTCGCGCCGCGCAGGCTCAGCGCGTACGACAGGTAGTTCTTGGTGTCGGGGGTGTCCCGGCCGGTGACGTTCGCGAGCTGGAGCACGGCGAAGACCACGCCCAGGAGCACCACCCAGGTACGGGGCCGCACGACGGGGGGCCTCACGAGGACGCGAGGGAGTCGTGCCTCGTCTGTGCCGGCAGCGGCACGACGGGCACCGGCTCCTCCATGGGCTCGCCGAGCATCAGCGTCCGTACCACCCGCTCGGCCGCCCGCCCGTCCTCGAACGCGCAGAACCGCGCCCGGAACCCGGCCCGCAGCCGCGCCGACTCCGTGTCCCGCCAGGACCCGGACGCGAACAGCCGGGCCAGCTCCCGGTAGGAGCCCGCCACATGCCCCGGCGCGTCGGCCGTGATGTCGAAGTACGCGCCCCGGCTCGCCGCGTACGCGCCCCAGTCGTCCGCGTGGATCACGATCGGCCGGTCCAGGTTGGCGTAGTCGAACATGAGGGCCGAGTAGTCCGTGACCAGCACGTCGGAGGCGAGCATCAGATCCTCGACGTGCGGCTCGTCGGTCGCGTCGACCACGACCCCCCGCCGGTGCAGCTCGGACAGGCCCATTCCGCGCGCCGGGCCGTCCGCGAGCGAGGGGTGCAGCCGTACGAGGAGCGTGTGGCCCGCGCCGAGGTCGTCGGCGAACCGGGCCAGGTCGATGCGGTCGACGAGCCCGCCGCGGACGTAGTCGCGGCGGGTCGGCGCGTACAGCACCACCCGGTGGCCGGCGGGGATGCCGAGGCGGGCGCGGACCGCCGGGCCGTCCTCGGGGCGCGCCCGTACGAGGACGTCGTTGCGGGGGCTGCCGGTGCGCAGCGAGGTGAAGTGACAGGGGTAGGCGCGGTCCCAGACCAGCTCGGAGTGGCGGTTGGCGACCAGGCTGTAGTCCCAGCGGTCGGCGCGGCGCAGCATCTGCGGCACGTCGAAGCCGTGCCGGGCGCCGGGCTTGTCGAGCAGGTCGGCGGCCATGTACTTCAGCGGGGTGCCCTGGTGGGTGTGGAGGTGGACGCTGCCGTCGCGCTTGACCAGGGTGCCGGGCCAGTTGACGTTGTTGACGAAGTACGTGGCACGGGCGGTGACCCGGCGGTAGGCGAGCGAGTCGGGTGTGACGTGCTCGATGCCGGGCGGCAGCAGCGGCACCTGGTCCTCGCGCACCACCCACACCCCCCGGATGTGCGGGGCGAGTTCACGGGCGGCGCGGTGGACGGCGCCCGGGTCGCCGAGCACCCCGCGGTGCGAGAACGCCGAGTACACCGCCAGGTTCGGGTCCAGCGGACGGTGTTCGTGCACCGCCGACCAGCCGCGCTTGACCCGGGTGACCGCCGCCCTGCGCGCCTGCAGCCCGCGCCGCCCGAGTTCCGCGCCGACCCGGCCGGCCCCGCTCCGGGCACGGTAGCGCGCGTAACCGCCCTGCAGGACGCGCAGTTCGCGCGGCACCGGACCGGTGCCCGCGTAGGTGCGGAAGAGCGCGGCCGTACGCCGGAAGAACTCGGCCTTGTCGGACTCGGGCAGCCGGTCCGGCTTGGCGAGGATGTCGAGACAGTGCTCACCCATCTTGCGGTGCAGATACGGGCGCCAACTCGACAGCCGGGGACGGGAGTCGACGAAGGCGAAGACCCGCTCGTACTGGTCGTGGATGTCGAAGTGCTTGCGGCTGGTGGTGGACAGGATGTTGCCCTGCCGCCGCTGCCGGTAGTTCAGACAGATCCGGTCGAGCGTGGCGATCCGCTCCGCGCTGAGCAGGACCGGGAAGGTCCAGGGCGTGTCCTCGTAGTAGCCGGGCGGGAAGGTGAAGCTCTCGCGCCCGACGAACTCCCGGCGGTAGACCTTGTTCCACACCACCATCAGCAGGTCGAGGATCTCCGGGTGCCCGGCGGCGGTGAAGGTGCCGTCGCCGCCCTCCGCCAGCACCTGCGCGAGGGCGTTGCGACGGGTCCCGCCCCACCAGTAGGTGCGCGCGTAGTCGAACACGAGAACATCCGGGTCGGCGGTCTCGTCCAGACGGTCGGCGATGGCGCGCAGGGCGCCGGGGGTGAGCGTGTCGTCGCTGTCGAGGAAGAAGAGGAAGTCCCCGCCCGCGTACGGCATTCCGGCGTTGCGGGCCCGGCCGAGCCCCACGTTCTGCGGCAGGTGCAGCACCCGCACCCGCGGGTCGCGGGCCGCGTACTCGTCGAGGATCGCGCCGCAGCCGTCCGGCGAGCAGTCGTCGACCGCGATGACCTCCAGGTCGGTGTACGACTGCTCCAGGACCGAGTCGAGGCACTCGCGCAGAAAGCCCTGCACCTTGAAGACGGGGACGATGATGCTGAAGCGGGGCACGTCAGCTCCTTACGAGGGTGGACGCGGCGGGGGCCGGAAGGCGCTCGGCGAGGGGGATCACCGGCGGGATCGCCTCGGGCGGTTCGCCCAGCAGCACTCTGCGGACGACCCGCTCGGCGGCCCGCCCGTCGTCGAACTGGCAGAACCGCTCGCGGAACGCGGCCCGCAGGGCCTTCGCCGCGGAGTCCTCGTGGGAACCCTCGCGGAAGACTCGTGCCAGTTCCTGCGGAGTACGGGCCACCGGGCCCGGCGGCGCCTCCAGCAGGTCGAAGTAGACGCCACGCGTCTCCTGGTAGACCTCCCAGTCGTCCGCGTACACGACGATCGGGCGGTCGAGGTTGGCGTAGTCGAACATGATCGACGAGTAGTCCGTGATCAGCGCGTCGGCGGCCAGGCAGACGTCCTCCGAGGACCGGTGCCGGGTCACGTCGATGATCCGGCCACTGCTTTTGCGGCCGCCCTCGTCGTAGAAGTAGTGGGCGCGCAGCAGGACGACGAACTCGTCGCCGATCTCCTCGCAGAAGGCCTCCAGATCGAGCCGGGACTCGAAACCGGTGCTGTAGTCGCGGTGCGTGGGCGCGTAGAGAAGGGCGGTCCTGCCCTCCGGGACACCCAGCCGTGCGCGGAGTCGGGCCACGTCCTCGGCGGTCGCCGTGTAGTAGACGTCGTTGCGCGGATAGCCGTACTCCAGGGCCTCGTAGGTGCCCGGGAAGGCCCGCTCCCACATTTCGGTGGAGTGCCGGTTGGAGGAGAGGTTGTAGTCCCAGCGGTCCACCCGGGTCAGCAGCTTGGCGAAGCTGCCGGTCGCGGCGGCCACCACCGGGTACGTCGACTGGTCGACGCCCATCTTCTTCAGCGGGGTGCCGTGCTGGGTCTGGAGGTGCACGCTGCCGGGGCGCTTGACGACCCCGTCCGCGAAATTGGCGTTGTTGACCAGGTACTTGGCGCGGGCCAGTACCTCCCAGGCACGCGGGCTGCCGATCACCGCGTGGTCCAGGCCGTGCGGGACCTCGGACACCGCGTCCGCCTCGACCAGGAACACCGAGCGCAGATGCGGGGCGAGTTCACGGGCCTTGGCGTGGATCGCGGCCGGGCTGCAGGCATAGCCGCGGCCCCAGTACGCGCAGTACACGGCGAGGTTCTCGTCGAGCGGGCGGCGCAGCTGGGCCGCGTACAGCGCGCGGGCGCGCAGCTGCCGGGGGCGCGGCAGCCTCCCCCCACATCCCCCACATCCCCCACATCCCCCACATCCCCCACATCCCCCACATCCCCCACCTTCCCCACATCCCCCACATCCCCCACATCCCCCACCTTCCCCAACTCTTCAGGCTCGTCCGACCGGCGGGGACCCCCATCCCCGTCCGCATCCTCGCCAGCCGCTGGTTGACGCCGCGCAGTGCCCGGAACGCGCTGTACGCCCCGGCCGCCAGCAGCCGGTGCTGCACCCCGACGCGGCCCGGCGGCGGCCGGAACCCGGCGGGCCGGTGGCGCCGGTAGAGCCGGCCCGCGCGCCGGAAGAAGGCCCGGCGCCGGTGCAGGGGAAGCCGTTTCGGGTGCGACGCCGACTTCAGCACCGCCGCGAAGAGGTCACCGAACAGCGGCCGCGTCCGCTCGGCGGACAGCTCCTGTTCGGCCGCCCTGGTCAGCACCAGGTCCACCTGGTCGAGGAGCTGGAACTGGTGCTCGCCGGGCTCGTTGAGCCGACTGCCCTGCCTGCGCAGCAGATGCCGTACGACGGTCCGGCGCAGCACCGACAGCCGGCCGGCGGCGACGGTCACCAGGCCGCCCCAGCCGAGATCGGTGAAGTGCCCCTCGGGGAAGACGAGACGGTGCGCGCGCAGGAAGTCCCGGCGGTAGGCCGCGCTCCACGCCGGGAGGCCCGCCCCGGTGAGCCGCGGCGCCCGGTCCGGGGTGAACACCCCTTCGGGTGTCCTCGGGAGCGGGGGCGTGCTGGTCTCGGCGTCCCACCAGTGGACGCGTTCGTGCCCGAAATAGAGGACGTCCACCTCCTCGGGCCCCTCCCGGAGTCTGCCGTCCAGGGCCGCCAGCGCGCCCGGCACCAGGACGTCGTCGCCGTCGAGGAAGAGCAGATGGGTCCCCGTGGCCGCCACGATCCCGGTGTTCCGTGCCCCGCTCAGCCCGTCCGAGGGCGGCGAATGCAGCGGGACGACCCGGGAGTCCCGCGCGGCGTACCCGGCGGCGACCTCGCCCGCCGGGGAGCCCGGCGCGTCACAGACCGTGATCAGCTCGAAGTCGCCGAAGGACTGGTCGAGGACCGATTCCAGGGCGAGGGACAGCCGCCCGGCGACTCCATGAGTGGGGACGATGATGCTGAAGCGGGGCATTCTGCTCTTTCTCTCACGTAATGCTGAGGTCTCAAGGGACTCTGAGGCGGGGTGTCATCGCCCCGGCCGCCCGGCGGGACGCCAGGTGGCGGGCCGGGTCGGGGTGGGCCGGGAGGGGCTGGAGGGCATGCCTGCTCCGGTTCAGAGGGTCTCGGTGACAGGGACGGCACCGGGCGCGGGCACCGTGGCGAGGGGCATGTCGATGGAGGTCGTCCCGGTCGGAGCGGAGCCGAGAACCTGGGGCAGGGCGGCGGCGGCCGACGGGACCGGGTGGCGCTGCGCGAGCGGCACCACCCGCGGCAGGCCGCCGCTCTCGCCCAGCACGACATGGCGTACGACCCGCTCGGCGGCGCGCCCGTCCTCGTGCGGGCAGAACCGCTCACGGAACGCGGCCCGCAGCTGCGCCGAGCGGGAACCGCGCCAGTGGCCGGTCGCGAAGATGTCGATCAGCTCGTCCTCGCTGCGCGCGACCGCGCCCGGCGGGAAGGCACGCAGGTCGAAGTAGGTGCCGCGGGAGGCTTCGTACGCCTCCCAGTCGTCCGTGTGGATCACGATCGGCCGGTCGAGGACCGCGTAGTCGAACATCAGGGAGGAGTAGTCGGTGATCAGCGCGTCCGAGGCGAGGCAGAGGTTCTCGACGCTCGGGTGGTCGGAGACGTCGATGAGCCGGGCCCCGGACAGGGTGCTCAGCGGGCCCCGGTACGCGTGGTGGGCGCGGGTCAGCACCACGAACCGCGGGCCCAGCCTGCGCAGGACGCGCTCCAGGTCGAGGGTGAGGCGCTGGGTGCGGCGGTAGTCGCGGTACGTCGGCGCGTACAGCACGGCGACCGAGCCCTCGGGGATGCCCAGGGACTCCCGCAGCCGGGTGACGTCCGCCGAGGTGGCCCGCTGGAACACGTCGTTGCGGGGCAGGCCGTACTCCAGCGTCGTGTACGGGGCGGGGAAGACGCGCTCCCAGACCAGGGTGGAGTGGCGGTTGCCGGACAGGCAGTAGTCCCACTTGTCGGCGCTGCGCAGCAGCTCGGCGAAGTCGGTGTCGCGGGCCGCCGCCGGGCGGTCCTGGAGGTCGAGGCCCATGTGCTTGAGCGGGGTGCCGTGCTGGGTCTGGATCATGATCTGACCGGGGCGCTTGACCAGCCGGCGGTCGAAGTTGACGTTGTTGACCAGGTACTTGGAGCGGGCCAGCGCCGTCCAGTACGCCGTCGTACCGGGCCGCAGACGCCGCGTCGAGGCCGGGATGGTGTGGTGGTGCTCGGGGTGCGCGATCCACGCCGTACGGATGTGCGGGGCGAGATTGCGGAACGCGGACTCCAGGGCGCCCGGGTTGCAGCCGTGGCCGCGCCCCCAGTAGCTGGAGAAGACGGCGCGGTCGGCGCGCAGGGGCAGTCGCAGCTGGACGCGGTAGTGGAACTGCAGGGCGGCGCCGCGGGCCTTGCGGAACAGGTCCTTGACGGCGCGCAGGGTCTTCTTGCGGACGCGTGAGGCCAGGGACAGCAGCCGGTACGTGCGGTGGTTGCCGAGCCGCACCAGGGCGTGCCGGACCCGGGTGCGGGGGTGGACGGGGGCGCCCGGCGTGCGGTAACGGCGGTAGTGGGTGCGGGCCTTGCGCAGGAACTCGGCGCGGGTGCCGCGCGGCAGCCGGCCCCGCTTGGTGAACACCGTCGAGAGGTGGTCGACCATGCGGCGGAACAGGACCGGGCGCCAGTGCGCCAGCTCCGGGTGCGCGTCGAGATGCGCGAAGACACGGTCGTACTGCTCGAAGATGTCGAAGTGTCCCCGGCTGCTGGTGCCGAGGATGTTGCCCTGGCGGCGCTGCCGGTAGTGCACGCAGACCCGGTCGAGGGTGGCGATCGTCTCGGCGGAGACCAGCGCCGGGTAGGTCCAGGGGGTGTCCTCGTAGTAGCCGGGCGGGAAGGTGAGGCCCTCGCGCTCGACGAACTCCCTGCGGTAGGCCTTGTTCCACACCACCATCAGGACCCTGAGCAGCCCCGGCCGGTCGTCGAGCCGGAAGGGCGCCGGGCCCCGCTCGCTGAGCTGCTCAGCGAACTGGTTGCGGACGGTGTCGCCGTTCCAGTGGGTGCGCGCGTAGTCGTAGACCAGGACGTCCGGTTCGGAGGTCTCCTTCAGCCGGTCGGCGATCGCGCGCAGGGCGTCCGGGGTCAGGGTGTCGTCGCTGTCCAGGAAGATCAGGTAGTCGCCGGTGGCGTGTTCGAGACCGGCGTTGCGGGCGCGGCCCAGGCCCACGTTCTGCGGCAGATGGACCGGGCGTACACGGACGTCGCGGGCGGCGAACTCGTCGATGATCGCGCCGCAGGCATCCGGTGAATGGTCGTCGACGGCGATCAGTTCGAGGTCGGAGCAGGACTGTTCGAGGACGGATTCAAGGCACTCGTGCAGGTACGCCTGAACCTTGTGCACGGGGACGATGACACTGAACCTGGGCAAGGGACATCCATGGGTCGGCGCGGGCATACTGCCCGGCAACGGCCGAAGGGGTGACTTGGTTACGCCAGATGTGGCATACGGGGGATGTTCCGGTGAACGCCGAGGGGCGGACCGGTGTCCGGCCCGCCCCTCGCATGTGCCCTTGAACGCCGGTTACTTCACCGCGCCCGCCATCACACCGGACACGAACTGCCGCTGGAACGCGAAGAACACCGCCAGCGGGATGACCATCGAGATGAAGGCGCCGGGCGCCAGGACGTCGATGTTGTTGCCGAACTGGCGTACCTGTGTCTGCAGTGCGACGGTGATCGGCTGGCTGCCCGAGTCGGAGAACACCAGGGCGACCAGCATGTCGTTCCACACCCACAGGAACTGGAAGATGCCGAGCGAGGCGATCGCGGGCCCGCCGAGCGGCATCACGACCCGTACGAACAGCCGCAGTTCGCCCGCGCCGTCGAGCCGGGCCGCCTCCAGCAGTTCCTTCGGGATCTCCGCGAAGAAGTTCCGCAGCAGGAACACGGCGAAGGGCAGGCCGAAGCCGACGTGGAAGAGGATCACGCCGAAGATCGTGCCGAAGATGCCGATCTTGCCGAAGAGTTCGGCGATCGGGATCAGCGCCACCTGCACGGGGACGACCAGCAGGCCGACCACGCCCAGGAACCACCAGTCGCGGCCCGGGAACTCCATCCAGGCGAAGGCGTAGCCCGCGAGCGAGCCGATGACGACGACGAGGACGGTCGCCGGGACGGTGATCAGCACCGTGTTCCCCAGCGAACTGGTGATGTCGCCGTTCTCCAGGAGCTTCTGGTAGCTGTCCACGGTGAGCTGGGAGGGCTCGCTGAAGACCTTCCACCAGCCGGAGGCGCTCATGTCCTCCGGCTTGCGCAGCGAGGACAGCAGCAGTCCGATCGTCGGCACCAGCCAGAACAGGCCGACGAGCAGCAGGAAGACGCGGACGAGTCCGCCGCTGACGCCGCTCGCCAGACGCGAGCCGAGCGACTGCTTGCGGACCGCGCCGGACGCGGTCTTCGTGACAGTGCCGACGTGGGTGGTCATCGCCGTACCTCCCGTCGCAGACGACGAATGTTGAACCACATCACCGGGATCACGAGCAGCAGCAGGAACACGGCGATCGCACTCGCGACACCCGGCTTGTCCTCGGAGAAGCCCTTCCGGTACAGCTCCAGGGCCAGCACGTTCGCGTCGTCCTGCGACGAGCCCGGCGCGATGATGAAGACCAGGTCGAACACCTTCAGGACGTTGATCATCAGGGTGACGGTGACGACCGCGAGCACGGGCGCGAGCAGCGGCACGGTGATCCTTCTGAAGACCTGCCACTCGTTCGCGCCGTCGACCCGGGCCGCCTCCAGGAGCTCGCGCGGCACCCCCGCGAGCCCCGCCGCGATCAGCACCATCGCGAAACCCGCCCACATCCAGATGTACGAGCCGATGATGGCCGGTGTGACCAGCGACGGGCCGAGCCAGTCCAGGCCGTTGTACGGCTCCTTGAAGTTGCCCGCCGGGAGCCGCAGCCGAGCCCCGTCCGCCTTGTCGGAGAGCGTGAACGTGCCGTCGTCGCGCACCTTCGTCGAGGCCACGACCTTGCCGTCCTTGACGGCCTCGACCTTCATGCCCGCGTAGCCGAGCTCGTCCGGGTCGACCTGCCCGAGCTTTCCGACGCCCTTGCCACGGGTGAAGTCCTGCCAGGCGGTACCGGTGACCTTGCCGGGCTCGGGCGGGGCCTGTACGGCCTTCTTCGCGCTGCCGGGCATCTTGTCGGGTGCGACCCCGACGAGGGGGAGGGCGACGGACTGCCCCGCGTGGACGGTCTGTCGGGTGATGAACCCGCCCCGGTCGGGCTGGAGGGGCGACTGCCGCCCCGGGTGGGCCTTGGGGAACGCCGACGACTCGGCGAAGGTGTCGTGCACCCCCACCCACACGGCGTTCGCGACGCCCTTCTCCGGGTCCTGGTCGTACACCAGCCGGAAGATGATCCCCGCGGCGAGCATCGAGATCGCCATCGGCATGAAGACGACCAGCTTGAACGCCGTTCCCCAGCGCACCCGTTCGGTGAGCACGGCGAAGACGAGACCGAGCGCGGTCGCGATCGTGGGCGCGAACACCACCCAGATGACGTTGTTCTTCAGCGCGGTGCGGATGCCGTCGTCGGTGAACAGGGCCTTGTAGTTGTCGACCCCGGCGAAACCGTCGCCGGACTGGTTGAGGAAGCTGCGGATCAGCGAGTACCCGATCGGGTAGACCACGAGCGCGCCGAGCAGCACGAGACAGGGCAGCAGGAAGAGCACCGCCACGGTCCTGCGGGTGCCGGTCACGCTCTTGCGCTTACGGGCCGGAGGAACCGGTGCGGATCCTCCGGCCGTCGCCGACGTCATCGCCGGATCAGCCCTTGTAGGCCGCGGCGGCGTCCGATTCGAGTTTCGCCTGTGTCCCCGCCACGTCCTTCGGGTTCTTCAGGAAGTCCTGCAGGCCCTTCCACTCGCCCTTGCCGGGCGTACCGCCGAAGGACTGCGGGGCCTGGTCGGACATGTCGAAGCGGAAGTCGTCGCCGGCCGCGATCAGGGCCTTGGCCATGGACTGCTGGACGGCGTTCGGGTAGGCGGAGTCGGCCACGTTCTTGTTGGGGGAGAGAAAGCCGCCGAGCTTCGCCTGGATCGTCGCGGCGTCGGGCGAGGCGAGGAAGGTGAGCAGCGCCTGACCGGCCTTGGAGTCCTTCAGCAGGACGGCCGCGTCACCCCCGCTGACCACCGGCGCGCTGCTGCCCACGGCCGGGAACGGGAACACCTTCGCGTCCGTGCCGATCTTCGCCTTCGTCTCCGCGATGTTGACGCCCACGAAGTCGCCCTCGAAGACCATGCCCGCCTTGGGCTGGTCACCGCCGGTGAACGTCTGTGTCACGGACGCCGGGAACTCGGTCTGCAGGGCACCGTCCGCTCCGCCCGCGACGTAGTTCTTGTTCCCCCACAGCTGGGCGAGCGTGGTCAGCGCGTCCTTCACCGAAGGGTCCGTCCACTTGATCTTGTGCTGGGCGAGCTGGTCGTACTTCTCCGGCCCCGCCTGGGAGAGATAGACGTTCTCGAACCAGTCGGTGAGGGTCCAGCCGTCCGCGCCGCCGATGGACATCGGGGTGACGCCGGAGTCGTAGACGGTCTGCGCGGTGCTGAGGAGGTCCTTCCAGGTGCCGGGCTCCTTGGCGCCCGCGTTCTCGAAGACCTGCGCGTTGTACCAGATCAGGGACTTGTTGGCGGCCTTGAAGTACACGCCGTACTGGGTGCCGCCGACCTTGCTGAGGTCCTGCCAGCCCTGCGAGTAGTTCTTGGCGAGCTGGGCCTGCGCGTCGGGGCCGACGGGCTTGGCCCACTTCTTCTCCACGGCCTGCTTGATGGCGCCGACCTGCGGCAGCATCGCCACGTCCGGCGGAGCGCCGCCCGCGATCTTCGAACCGAGGAAGTTGATGATCGGGTCCTGCGCGGGGACGAAGGTGACCTTCGCGCCGGTGCGCTTCTCGAACTCCGCGAGCACCTTCTTGAAGTTGGCCTGCTCGGCCCCGGTCCACACGGCGGCGACTTCGAGGCTCGCGCCGTTGAGCTTGGGGAGCGTGACGGCACTGCCGCCGCTGCTGCCGGCGCTGCTGGTGCTGCCGTCGTCGTTCTTGTCCTTGCTGCTGCCGCCACAGGCGGAGAGAGTGAGTGCGCCGATGACGACGGCGGCTGCGGTGGCTTGTGCGGCCCTGGACGACCTGGGTGTACGAAGAGTTCTGCGCATCATTGCCCCGTTCTCGTTCCTCGTTGAACGTCCGGCGCTGTCCCGTGTGATCTGGTCTACGCCCGGGGCGTCGAGGGCGGCAAGAGCGCCTGCGCCGTCAAGCGAGTGATCGTGACTGGGTCGTGACGTGGGGTCACGCCCCCACTGCCCCTTCCTCCTGGGGCTCCGTTCCATGCCCGCTTGCGTCTCTTTGCTGCGGGCGGGTGGGGGCTGGTCGCGCGGTTCCCCGCGCCGCTGAGGTGCGCCCCGTGCGGGTCAGAGCAGGGACGGCACCTCGGTTGCCGCCACTGACCTCGCGGCCCGCTCCAGGGCGCTGGCCAGCAGGGCCAGGTCCGTCGGCCCGTTGCCGAGTTCGCGGACCGGGCGGCGGGCCGGGGGGTCGCCCATGCGGTGCCATTCCAGGGGGACGACCGTGGGACGGAGGGTGGCGGTGCGGGGGATGCGCCCGGTGACCCGGCCGGCCTGGAAAGGGATGAGACGGCCGTCCGAGGTGGCCAGGCGGCCACGGCCGGGAGCCGGTTCGTCCGCACCCGCAGACACCGCGTCGAGGGTGATGCGCAGCGCGGCGGCGCGGCCCAGCTCCGTGACGGCCGTCCGCCCGTCGTCCGCGGCGGACGCCACGAGGTGCACACCGAGACGGTCACCCTCACGGGCGACGGCTTCCAGAGCACGTACGACCGAACCGGCCGCCGGCCGGCCCGGTGATCCCAGGGCGGGGGAGAGCAGGGCGTCCAGGTCGTCGACCATGACGACGAGACGGGCCAGCGGGGGGCCCGGATCCGTGCGCTCCCGGGCAGCCGCCGGGCGCAGCCGCAGAGTCGAACTGGGGGGCGCGTCGAGGTCCGCGGCGCCGGCGCCGGAGGGGGCGGGGGCGGCGGGCGTTCCGGGGGAGGACTTGGGCGCGCGCTGTGTGACCATGCGGCCCGACACCGCGCGGCGGGTGTGCCACTCCGCGAAGTCGAGCCGGCCGAGGAGTTCGGCCCGCCGCTTCAGCTCGGCGCTGAGGGACTGGGCGAACTCCCGCATCCGTACGGGATCGTTGGCCGTGAGATGCGTGGTGACGTGGGGGAGGTCCGTACAGACCCGCAGGCCCTCGGCTCCCTGACCCGCGCCGTGGCCCCCGGTGCTGTCCCGGCCGTCCATCAGGACGATGCCCAGCCGGTCGGGGCGCTCCGCGGCGGCCAGGGACGCGGCGATCGAGCGCAAGAGTTCCGTACGGCCGCCGGCCGGGGGGCCTTCGATCAGCAGGTGCGGGCCCTCGACGGGGAGATCCACGGCGACCGGTCCGCGCGGGCCGGCGCCGAGGACCGCCCGGGCGCGGCCACCGAGCGACTCGGCGTCGTCCGCCGCGTCCGCCCAACGGGCCATGAGCGACGCCGGGGTGGCGCGGGCGAGCCCCAGCTCGTCCAGCAGGCGTGCCGTCTGCGGCAGCGGGGCGGACACGCGCGCGTGGCGGTCGGCATGGGCGCCGTCCGTGCGCAGCGGGGCCAGCGCGCGGGCGAAACGCTCCGCCCAGGCCAGGGACACCGCGTCCACGGCGGCGACCGTGCCGGGCCCGACGGGGCCCCCGGACGCCACCCGCATCAGCCGCAGCGCCGTCGCCACATCCCCGCTGAGCAGGGCCACCGCCCCGCACTCCCGGAACGCCGGTGACGCCTGACAGGCCGCCTCGTACGTCTCCGTCACCGGGGACGAGGGCGACGCCGACGCCGACGCCGTCTCGGCCAGGCACACCACGTGTATCCCGGCCCGCGCGCCCTCGCGCGCCAGCCGCACCACGGCCTCCCGTACATCGGCGCCCCCGGGGTCCCCGTCCACGACGACCACGGTGTACGGCCCGTCGTGGGCTCCGCCGGCCGGGTCCTCGGCGCGAGCCCAGGAGGGACGCCGGGCACCGCCCCGCGCGTCCTCGGGGACGTGATCGGCGCTGTCGTGCGCACCCCGGGCGGCGGCCGCCTCCGCCAGTTGGTCCTCCAGGCGGCGCAGGAGCTCGTCCGTGCGGGCCGTGGCCTGTTCACGGTCGTGGGCGAGGAGGAGGCGGCAGTCCTGGCCGTGGGTGGGACGCAGATGGGGGAGCCAGCCGAGCCAGGACCACTCGGCGGTGCGCTCCTCGACCGTACGGGAGCGGTCGGTGCTGATCAGGACGATGTCGAGGGTGTCGGGGGAGTGCAGCGCGGTGAGCTGTGCCACCACCGAGCGGGCCAGCCCGGCCAGGCGCGCCCGCGGCCCCGCCAGGCCCAGCGCGCCGACCTCCCGCAGACCCGCGGTCACCGGTACGACGGGCAGCAGTCCGGAGCCGTCGGGCGCCGCCCGGTCGGCCGTGCCCAGCCGCACCGTCAGCGTCTCCGGGTGTCCCGGGCCGCGCTCCCACAGTCGCGGTCCCGGTCCCAGCGCGGTGAGCAGCAGCGTCGCGGCGTCGGGCCAGCTCTCCGGAGCCTGCGAGGGCAGGGAGGCCGCCAGGAACTCCGCGTCCCCGTCGTCCCCGTCCGTGTCGTACAGATCCTCCGGTCCGGTGCCCGCCGCCTCGCCCCGGCCGCCGGTCAGCCGGCGTGCCCAAGCGCCGATCCCGCCCCGCTTGCGCACACCCGGCGGTACGTCGGTGCCGCGCGTGGGGGTGCCTTTCCTGGTGCCGGTGTCGGGGGTGCCCGTGCCCGTGGCCGCCGGTGACCCGGGACCGGACGGCTGCCCCGGCCTGCTCTCGATCCGGGGTGCCCGGCCCTGCTCCGGCACGACCGGGCCGCGCTGACCGTGCTGGGCGTGCCGGCCGTGCTCCGGCACGACCGGACCGCGCTCCTGCGTCCCGGGAACGCCGCCGGCGGCTCCCCACTCCGCCGATCCGTAGCCGTGATGTGTCTCACCGGCGGGAGGGACGGGGATCCCGCCCGCACCGGAGGCGGCGCCCAGCATGCGCGCGTGGGTCGCGGTGGACGGCGAAGGAGCGGACGCCGGGGAGGGGGCGGACGGAGGGGAAGGGGCGGGCGTCGGCGAAGGCCCGGATTCCGATGCGGTCGAGGACGCGGGCTTCGGGCGGGCGGCGGTCGCGGTGACCGTGGTCACCCTGACATGGCCCTCGCCGTCCGGAGCCGTCCCCACGGACCCCGTGCCGCCGGGCGCGGCCAGCCGCAGGGCGGACTCGCCGACCCGCAGGAGCGCGCCCTGCGCGAAGCGGACCGGACGGGTGCCCACCTGGGCGCCGTCGAGTGTCGTGCCGTTCGTGGAGCCCAGGTCCGCGACGGAGACACGGCCCTCGGGCGTGACCGTGATCGCGCAGTGCAGCCGGGAGACGTCCGGGTCGTCCAGGGGCACGTCCGCCTCGGCGGAGCGGCCGATGTGGATCCGGCCGCCGTGCAGGAGATGGACACCGCCCGCGTCGGGACCGGCGACGACATGGAGCTGGGCCGCCATGTCGGCCACGTCCGGACCGGGCTCCGCGGGCGCGCCCAGGGACAGCACGGCACCGTCCGTCAGGGGCGGCTCGCCGAGCGTGCAGCGCTGGCCGTCGAGGCGCTCGGCGCCCGCGTACAGCACGACCGGACCCCCGCCGAGCTCTCGACCGCGGTCGTGCGGGGCGCTCCCCCCGTCCCCGCCGACCGCCGAGGCCAGACCCGCCGCCACCGCCGCCAACGCCGTCCCGGCGGGAGCGGTGACCAGCACATCGCAGGCCGCGGCTCGCCCCCGCGGCTCCGAGGGCGAGCCCAGCGGGTCTACGACGGTCAGCCGGATCTGCATCGCCGTCAGCGGTCCCTTCCGCACAGGCGCCCGCGAGGAGGGCGAGGCCCCGCCGCGGTCCCCCACCGCAGATTCCCCCCACCGCACACGGGCACGTCGGCCAGTACTGAAGGCATCCTCGCACCTGTCACTGACAACACGCCCGCCCCCCAGCGGCAAGTGATCTTGATTGGTCGGCTCTGCCCGTAAAAGTGCCTGACCAATGCCCGAGCGATGCCCGACCGGTGCCCGCTTGAGATCGGTCACGTCGTCCCCACGGCAGCCGTTCGGCAACCAACCGTCCGACGCGAGCGTCTTTCCTTCGAACATCTGCGGGAACGCGTACGTAACCGCTTGTGCGGAGCACAGGCACCCAGGGGAAGCACAGGAGGACGACAGCCCAGTGCCATGTATGTCGGCACTACAGTGGGTCGGAACACCTGTACCACGGTGATCACGGTGGACGGACCAGGCAAGCAAGCAACAGGGAGCGCATGACGTGCGGCCGGTAGGGAGCAAGTACCTCCTTGAGGAGCCGCTTGGGCGCGGCGCCACAGGCACCGTCTGGCGAGCCCGCCAGAGGGAGACCGCGGGCGCCGAGGCGGCCGTCGCCGGCCAGCCCGGCGAGACCGTGGCGATCAAGGTCCTCAAGGAGGAGCTCGCCAACGACGCGGACATCGTGATGCGGTTCCTTCGGGAGCGCTCCGTCCTGCTGCGCCTGACCCACCCGAACATCGTGCGGGTACGGGACCTCGTCGTCGAGGGCGACCTGCTCGCGCTGGTCATGGACCTGGTCGACGGCCCCGATCTGCACCGCTACCTGCGGGAGAACGGCCCGTTCTCCCCGGTCGCCGCCGCCCTCCTCACCGCCCAGGTCGCCGACGCGCTCGCCGCGAGTCACGCCGACGGTGTCGTGCACCGCGACCTCAAGCCCGCGAACGTCCTGCTCAAGCAGGACGGCGGCCAGATGCACCCGATGCTCACCGACTTCGGCATCGCCCGGCTCGCCGACTCCCCGGGCCTCACCCGGACGCACGAGTTCGTCGGCACGCCCGCGTATGTCGCGCCGGAGTCCGCCGAGGGACGCCCGCAGACGTCCGCCGTCGACATCTACGGGGCGGGCATCCTGCTGTACGAGCTGGTCACCGGCCGTCCGCCGTTCGCCGGCGAGTCGGCGCTCGAAGTGCTGCACCAGCACCTGAGCGCCGAGCCGCGCCGCCCGTCCACCGTGCCCGACCCGCTCTGGACGGTCATAGAGCGCTGTCTGCGCAAGAACCCGGACGAGCGGCCCAGCGCCGAGAACCTCGCCCGGGGCCTGCGCGCCGTCGCCCAGGGCGTCGGGGTGCACGCCAACTCCGCGCAGATCGCCGCCGCGGAGGGGGTGGGCGCGCTGCTCGCCCCCGACCCGGCGCCGGCCGCGGTTCCGGGCGTGCAGGGCGCCGCCGATCCCACGCAGGTGCTGCGGCACAGCGCTCCGGGGGCGTACGACCCGAACGGCGCGACCAGTGTCCTGCCGCACACCGGTGCCCCCGGCGTCCCCGGTGCCGCCGACCCCACCGCCGTCCTGCCGCACCACGGCGCGGCCGATCCGACCGCCGTCATGCCGCCGGTGCCGCAGCACCAGCCGGGCGGGCCAGGACAGCCGGGGCAGGGCGAGGACCCGCACCCCTGGCAGAGCCAGCTGCGGGCGGCCCGGGACCGCAATGAGCAGACCCAGGTCCAGTACCTCGATCCGGACCAGGATCCGCTGCGCCGCCGTCCGCAGCGGCAGGTCGCGCGACCGCAGCAGCAGCCCCAGCAGCGGCCGCCGCAGGGACAGCAGCCGCCGCCCGGCTACGGATATCCGCAGCAGCAGCCTCAGCAGTACGGGCAGCAGCAGCCCCAGCAGTACGCGCCGCAGCAACCCCAACAGCCCCAGCAGCCTCAACGTCAGCAGCGGCGGCAGCGCCAGCAGCCGCAGGGATACGCCCCCGCGCCGCAGCAGCAACCGCAGCAGCAGGCCCAGCGGTACGCTCCCGCCCCGCAGCAGCCCGAGGCACCGGCGCCCCGGCAGCCGCGCGAGCCGCGCCAGCGCAGCGCCAACCGGATGAAGATCCCGGGGCTCGGCTGCCTCAAGGGCTGCCTGTTCACGATCGTCATCCTGTTCGTCGCCGCGTGGCTGGTCTGGGAGTTCAGCCCTCTTCAGGGTTGGATCGGGACCACCAAGGGGTTCTGGACCGAGCTGAAGGACATGTTCAACACCGCCACCGACTGGATCGGGAATCTCGGCGACTCCGGCAACTCCGGCAACTCCAACAACTAACCCTGGGGATTTGTCGATATCTGACGGGTGATTTCCGTCTCCGGAGTGAAGGTTGGGTCTTCGGACGCGTACTTTTAGCGACAACACGCGTCAGTAGGAGCAGTCTTGGCACGGAAGATCGGGAGCCGGTACACCGCCCACCAGATTCTGGGACGGGGCAGTGCCGGCACGGTGTGGCTCGGCGAGGGACCTGAGGGTCCCGTCGCCATCAAGCTGCTGCGCGAGGACCTCGCGTCCGACCAGGAGCTGGTGGGCCGCTTCGTACAGGAGCGCACGGCTCTGCTCGGGCTCGATCATCCGCATGTGGTGGCGGTGCGGGATCTCGTCGTCGACGGGAACGACCTCGCGCTCGTCATGGATCTCGTACGGGGTACGGACCTGCGCACCCGGCTCGACCGGGAACGGCGGCTGGCCCCCGAGGCCGCGGTCGCGATCGTGGCCGATGTCGCGGACGGGCTGGCGGCGGCGCACGCGGCCGGGGTCGTGCACCGGGACGTGAAACCGGAGAACGTGCTGCTCGACATGCAGGGCCCGCTCGGCCCCGGTGGCTCGCACCCCGCCCTGCTCACGGACTTCGGTGTGGCCAAACTCATCGACTCGCCGCGGCGGACCAGGGCCACGAAGATCATCGGCACGCCGGACTATCTCGCGCCCGAGATCATCGAGGGGCTGCCGCCGCGGGCCGCCGTCGACATCTACGCGCTGGCGACGGTGCTGTACGAGCTCCTTGCCGGGTTCACGCCCTTCGGGGGCGGGCATCCGGGGGCGGTGCTGCGGCGGCACGTGACCGAGACGGTCGTACCGCTTCCGGGGATCCCCGAGGAGCTGTGGCAGCTGATCGTGCAGTGTCTGGCCAAGGCCCCGGCGTCGCGGCTGCGGGCGTCCGAGCTGGGGGCACGGCTGCGGGAGCAGCTGCCGCTGCTGGCGGGGATGCCGCCGTTGGACGTGGACGAGCCGGACGGGGAGTCGGCGGAGGACGCCCAGGAGGGCGAGACGGTGGAGCCCGCGGTGCCGGCTTCGCGGGTGCGGCGGGGGGCGGTGCCGTTGGTGCCGGGGGCCGCGCCGGACTCCAACCGGGACACCCATACGTCGATGCGGGTGCCCGGGCCGGACGAGCTGGCGGGTGGGGCGCGCGGGACGGCTCGTGCGCCACGGGCGGCGGGGGCGCCTCGGCCGGGGTCCGCTCGGCACCGGGCGTCCGCGCGGCGCCGCAGGATCACGCTGGGGGTGGCGGGGGCGGTGCTGGTCGCCGCGGTGGGGGTCGGTACGTGGCTGGCCACCTCGGGTGATGACGCGGGCGCCACCCCCCAGGACACGAAGAACTCGGCCCCGGCTTCGCCGTAGGGCCCCGGGGCCGGTCGGTCCTTGTTCGGCCGCGGGTGAGTGGGGGCTGGTCGCGCAGTTCCCCGCGGTCCTGGGGTCGGGGCTTCGCCTCGGATTCCTCGGGCTGGCTGGTGTTGTCCGTCTGCGGGTGGGTGGGGGCTGGTCGCGCAGTTCCCCGCGGTCCTGGGGTCGGGGCTTCGCCTCGGATTCCTCGGGCTGGCTGGTGTTGTCCGTCTGTGGGTGGGTGGGGGTTGGTCGTGCGGTTCCCCGCGGTCCTGGGGTCGGGGCTTCGCCTCGGATTCCTCGGACGTTCCGGATTGCTTGGCTGTGGGTGGGTGGGGGTTGGTTGCGCAGTTCCCTGTGTCCCTGAGGCCGGGGCTTCGCCCCGGATCCGGCCGCCCCTTGCGGGGGGCGGGTCCGCACTGTCCAGCCTGTCCGGCGTTTGAGGACGAGCCCTTCGGGCGAGGGGGTCAGGGGCGGAGCCCCCTGGTGGGGTGGCAGGGGCGGAGCCCCTGGGCGGGGTCGGCCGGTGCGCAGCCCCCGTCGGACGAGGGGCAAGCCCCGCTTGCGGCAGCCGTTACGCTGGAGGCGTGGCAGTCGTCGATGTATCCGAAGAGCTCAAGTCCCTCTCCTCGACCATGGAGTCGATCGAGGCCGTCCTGGACCTCGACAAACTGAGGGCAGATGTCGCCGTGCTCGAGGAGCAGGCGGCCGCGCCGTCCCTGTGGGACGACCCGGACGAGGCGCAGAAGATCACCAGCAAGCTGAGCCACCTCCAGGCGGAGGTCAGGAAGGCCGAGGCGCTGCGCGGGCGTATCGACGATCTGAGCGTGCTCTTCGAGATGGCCGAGGAGGAGGACGACCCGGACACCCGTGCCGAGGCCGAGTCCGAGCTCACCGCCGTCAAGAAGGCGCTGGACGAGATGGAGGTGCGCACGCTGCTCTCCGGGGAGTACGACTCCCGTGAGGCCGTCGTCACCGTCCGCGCCGAGGCCGGTGGCGTCGACGCCTCCGACTTCACCGAGAAGCTGCAGCGCATGTACCTGCGCTGGGCCGAGCGGCACGGTTACAAGACCGAGCTCTACGAGACCTCGTACGCGGAGGAGGCGGGCATCAAGTCCACCACCTTCGCCGTCCACGTCCCGTACGCGTACGGGACGCTGTCCGTGGAGCAGGGCACCCACCGGCTCGTGCGGATCTCGCCCTTCGACAACCAGGGGCGTCGGCAGACCTCCTTCGCCGGAGTCGAGATCCTGCCCGTCGTCGAGCAGACCGACCACATCGAGATCGACGAGTCCGAGCTCAGGGTGGACGTGTACCGGTCGTCCGGCCCGGGCGGCCAGGGCGTCAACACCACCGACTCCGCGGTGCGGCTGACCCACCTTCCCACCGGCATCGTCGTCTCCTGCCAGAACGAGCGGTCGCAGATCCAGAACAAGGCGTCCGCGATGAACGTCCTCCAGGCCAAGCTGCTGGAGCGGCGCCGGCAGGAGGAACAGGCCAAGATGGACGCCCTCAAGGGCGACGGCGGCAACTCCTGGGGCAACCAGATGCGTTCGTACGTCCTGCACCCGTACCAGATGGTCAAGGACCTGCGGACCGAGTACGAAGTCGGCAACCCGGAAGCCGTGTTCAACGGTGAGATCGACGGATTCCTTGAGGCCGGAATTCGCTGGCGCAAGCAGCAGGAGAAGTAGAGCGGGGTATCGACACCGCTTCGGAAGCTCTTTGTCGACAAGGCAACTGCCGTCCACTGGACGGCAGTTGCCTTCCGTGTGGGGGAATTCCGGTTTTTACGTCACAGTCACATGTCCTCACGGCAGGCAAATGACATTGATCCGGACATCGCGTACGCAACGACCTTGACGTTGCTGTGAAAACTGGGAATGGTGGCGCGTGGCATGCGTATCTCCGGGGCGCATGTGAACCGGGGGGCTGAGTGAGCCACCTGTGACGCCGTGGCCCCGGGCGCTGCTCCATTGACGATCAGCTACTGGGGGTAGCAAGCAGATGACCAAGAAGACGCGAATCCGCGTGGCACGCATAGCAGCCGGTGTGGTGATCGCCGCCGGTGCTTCGCTGACCGCCGCGGGTGTCGCCTCGGCCGGTGACCTCAACGTCAGCGCCACCGCCGAACCGGACCCCACCCTGAGCCAGACGGGCATCCCGACCGTCCCGGCCAGCACCCCGCCGGAGTCCACCCCGCCGGCGCCCACCTCGTCGGCCCCGTCGGAGCCCGCTCCGACCACGTCCGCCCCGAGCGACGAGCCCACGGATCCGACCGAGGAGCCGACCGAGCCCGGCGAGCCGACGGACGACCCGACGGACGACCCGACCGACGGGTCCGGCACCGGTGGCAACAACAGCAACCCCGACGGTGGCGCGAAGCCCGTCGAGCAGGGCAAGGGTTCCTCCGGCCTGACCGACACCGGCTCGGACGCCTCCGCCCAGGGCGACTCGGGCGAGCTGGCCGAGACGGGTGCCGTCGAGACCACGTTCCTGCTGGTCGGCGCCGCGACGATGATCGTCGGCGGTATCGGCTTCCGGGTGCTGCCGCGCCTCATGAACGGCCGCGGCACCGCTGCCTGACCCAGTCGGGTGTGAGCGCGAGAGGGGCCCGGAGCGAGCTGCTCCGGGCCCCTCTCGTGTCAGGTCCTGCGTCAGACGTGTCAGGCGTCGGACATATCGGGAGTGACTGTGGTCACACCAGGGTGGCTCGCCGGGCTCACGCCGTCTGGTGCGCCAGCAGCGCCGCCGCCGCGATCAATATGGCGAGCAGCGCGATCAGCGCCATCGGGTTCAGCCCCGCGAACGGGCTCTCCTGCTGCAACCGCTCCCGGTTCGCACGGCAGACCGCGCAGCGGCCCTCGCTGACGGGCCCCGCGCAGTTCGCGCACACCAATCGGTCGTACGTCATGCGCTTGCCCTCCTTGCACCGTCCTCCGCGTACATAACGCTGCGGGGAACGCAACCGTTCCCCCTCCACTGTGCCAGGTTCCGCGGATTTCGGCGCGGCTCCCCTTATCCTGCCCCGCACTGTGTGGGTTAGGCCGGGAAACGACCGCTTCCGGAGGGGGCCGGGACGATCTCTCGGCCGCGGGCGGGTGGGGGCCGGTCGCGCAGTTTCTCGTGTCTCTGCGGGGCACGCTCCCGGGGACCCGCGCAAAGCCCTGTACAAAGGTCCGCGCAAGGCCCTGCACAAAGCCCCGTACAAAAGCCCCGCCCAAAAGACCCGTACAAAAGGGCACAACCCCTGTGCAAGCCCCGCGCAACCCTGACCGGCGACTGCGCTCGCACGTCCGGTTCGCGTATGGTCACGCACACCTACCCCCGGCGACCCGTGGTGCATCCGTGATCCGATTCGACAGTGTCTCCAAGGTCTACCCCAAGCAGACCCGCCCCGCTCTCAGGGATGTCTCCCTGGAGGTCGAGCGCGGCGAGTTCGTGTTCCTCGTGGGGTCCTCCGGCTCCGGAAAGTCCACCTTCCTGCGGCTGATCCTCCGCGAGGAGCGGACCAGCCACGGCCAGGTGCACGTCCTGGGCAAGGACCTCGCGCGCCTCTCCAACTGGAAGGTGCCGCAGATGCGGCGCCAGCTGGGGACCGTGTTCCAGGACTTCCGGCTCCTGCCGAACAAGACGGTCGCCGAGAACGTGGCCTTCGCCCAGGAGGTCATCGGCAAGTCCCGCGGCGAGATCCGCAAGTCCGTGCCCCAGGTGCTCGACCTCGTCGGGCTCGGCGGCAAGGAGGACCGCAGGCCGGGCGAGCTGTCCGGTGGTGAGCAGCAGCGCGTGGCCATCGCGAGAGCCTTCGTGAACCGCCCCAAGCTCCTCATCGCGGACGAGCCGACCGGCAACCTCGACCCGCAGACCTCCGTCGGCATCATGAAGCTGCTCGACCGCATCAACCGGACGGGCACCACCGTGCTGATGGCGACGCACGACCAGAACATCGTGGACCAGATGCGCAAGCGCGTCATCGAGCTGGAGCAGGGCCGCCTCGTCCGCGACCAGGCGCGCGGCGTCTACGGCTACCAGCACTGACGACGGTCCACGGAAAGGCTTACCAGACGCCATGCGCGCCCAGTTCGTTCTGTCGGAGATCGGTGTCGGTCTCCGTCGCAACCTCACGATGACCTTCGCGGTCGTCGTCTCGGTCGCCCTCTCGCTCGCCCTGTTCGGCGGCTCGCTCCTGATGAGCGACCAGGTGAGCACCATGAAGGGCTACTGGTACGACAAGGTCAACGTCTCGATCTTCCTCTGCAACAAGAGCGACGCGGAGTCCGACCCCAACTGCGCCAAGGGGGCCGTGACCACCGAGCAGAAGAACCAGATCAAGAGTGACCTCGGCAAGATGGCCGTCGTCCAGAACGTGACGTACGAGTCGGCGGACGAGGCCTACAAGCACTACAAGGAGCAGTTCGGCGACTCTCCGCTGGCCAGCTCGCTGACTCCCGACCAGATGCAGGAGTCGTACCGCATCAAGCTGAAGGACCCGCAGAAGTACCAGGTCATCGCGACCGCCTTCGACGGCCGTGACGGCGTGCAGTCGGTGCAGGACCAGAAGGGCATCCTGGACAACCTCTTCGGGCTGCTCAACGGCATGAACTGGGCCGCGCGCGCGGTGATGGCGATGATGCTCGTCGTCGCCCTGATGCTGATCGTCAACACGGTGCGCGTCTCCGCGTTCAGCCGGCGCCGCGAGACCGGCATCATGCGGCTCGTGGGCGCCTCCGGGTTCTACATCCAGGCGCCGTTCATCATGGAGGCCGCGGTCGCCGGGCTCATCGGCGGCGGGGTGGCCTGTGGCTTCCTGCTGATCGCGCGGTACTTCATCATCGACCACGGTCTGGCGCTGTCCGAGAAGCTGAATCTGATCAACTTCATCGGCTGGGACGCCGTGCTCACCAAGCTGCCGCTCATCCTCGCGACCAGTCTGCTGATGCCCGCGCTGGCCGCGTTTTTCGCATTGCGCAAGTACCTGAAGGTGTGACGCATGCCAACGGGGCCGTACTGCCAACCGGCGGTACGGCCCCTTGCGTTGTCCTAGACTCACCGCCATGTCAGGCCGAGACGTGTTCTGCCAGCCCCGCCGCGCAGGCCGCGGGGCCGCCCTGACAGTGCTCTTCGCGAGCGTTCTCGTCGCGGGGGCCGCGACCGGGTCCTTCGGTGATCCCGACCGGAAATCCCCGCCCCCCTCGGCCCGTTCGACCCCGGTGGCCCACCGTGAGGCGGTCACCGCCGCCGCCGCCGAGGCGATGGCCGACGGCAAGTCCCCCATGGAGGCCGCCGAACGGGCCGTCAGCCGCAGCGGAGACCGCTGGGGCGCCGTCTACTCCCAGGGCGAGTACGAGGAGTTCGAGGAGGCCCTCGACGGCCAGTACACGGGCGTCGGGCTGTGGACCAGGCGCGAGAGCGACGGCCGTATCGAAGTGACCCGGGTCCAGACCGGCTCGCCCGCGGCCGCCGCCGGGATCCGCATCGGCGACCGGCTGCGCAGCGTCGACGGCGAGAAGGTGGACGGCAGACCGGTCACCGAGGTCGTCTCGTTACTGCGCGGGGACGCGAACGACGCCGCCGCCGGTACGAAGGTCTCCCTCGGTCTGGAGCGCGGCACGCACGCGTGGAGCGAGACGCTGCGCCGGGCGAGGCTGTCCACGGACTCCGTGACCGTACACAAGCTCCCCGGCGACATCACCGTGATCAAGGTCGCCGCCTTCACCAAGGGCGTGGGCGACGCCGTACGCGCCGCCGTCGGCGGGGTCCCCGAGCACGCCGGCATCGTCCTCGACCTGCGCGGCAACTCCGGCGGACTGGTCACCGAGGCCGTCACCGCCGCCTCCGCCCTCCTCGACGGCGGCCTCGTCGCCACGTACGACGTCAACGGCGAACAGCGCGCCCTGCACGCCGACCCCGGCGGCGACACCACCAGCCCCCTGGTCGCGCTTGTCGACGGCGGCACGATGAGCGCGGCCGAGCTGCTCACCGGCGCCCTCCAGGACCGCGGCCGGGCGGTCGTCGTGGGCTCCAGGACCTTCGGCAAGGGCTCGATCCAGATGCCGAGCAGGCTGCCCGGCGGATCCGTCGCCGAGCTGACCGTCGGGCACTACCGCACCCCGGCGGGGCACGTCGTCGACGGCCGGGGCATCACCCCCGACCTGGAAACCGACGCGGAGGTCCTGGAACGGGCGGAGACGGTACTCAGCGGCCTCGGGGATCCCTCCTAATCGGCTTTCCCTCCAAGCCCCCTCTAGTGCGAAAATGGCCAGCACTATGAGCAAGGGAATGTACGTACCGAAGGAGTCCCAGCCCAAGCAGGGCGGGGCGGCCGCCAAGGCCAAGGACGGCAAGCGCAAGATCGTCGCGCAGAACAAGAAGGCACGGCACGACTACGCGATCATCGACACCTACGAGGCCGGGCTCGTGCTCACCGGCACCGAGGTGAAGTCGCTGCGCCAGGGACGCGCCTCGCTGACCGACGGCTTCGTCCAGATCGACGGGAACGAGGCGTGGCTGCACAACGCCCACATCCCCGAGTACAGCCAGGGCACCTGGACCAACCACACCGTGCGGCGCAAGCGCAAGCTGCTCCTGCACCGCGAGGAGATCGACAAGCTGGAGTCGAAGTCGGAGGAGACGGGTCACACGATCGTGCCCCTCGCCCTGTACTTCAAGGACGGCCGGGCGAAGGCCGAGATCGCTCTCGCCCGCGGTAAGAAGGAGTACGACAAGCGGCAGACGCTGCGCGAGAAGCAGGACCGGCGTGAGTCGGACCGTGCGATCGCGGCGGCGAAGCGGAAGCAGCGGGGCGAGTAGACGGCCGCCCCGGCCGCCTCGCGGGAATAGGCTGGCACCGTCGTGCGTTGGTCACGTACGATGGCACTGCACCTCACAGCAGGTGCGACACCCTCCTCGGAGGGGCTTGAAAAATCAACATGGGGATGATCGGTTTCGACAGCGGCTGTTGAAGCAGGGGAAGCGTGTCGAGGAAGCGGCAATGATCTCGTTAACCATATGTCGCAACCAATAATCGCCAATTCCAAGAGCGATTCCCAGTCCTTCGCCCTCGCTGCCTAATAAGCAGTGAGTGAAGGACCCTTAATGGGTGTCAGCCCGGGGGTGTTCCCGACCCGGACCCTGGCATAATCTAGGGAACTAAACCATCGAGCCCGGTCACGGGGTTCGATGGGAAATCAAACAGTGACTGGGCCCGTCGGCGACTTGTTCGCGTGATCACCGGGGCCGAGAAAATCGCAGCGAACTGCACACGGAGAAGCCCTGATTTTGCACCGCTGGACGCGGGTTCGATTCCCGCCATCTCCACCGTGGAGGAGTCTTCGGATCTCCTCAACCCCATGTGGGCAAAGGCCCCGCTGCGGCAAGCAGCGGGGCCTTTGTCGTATGTGGCGGGTGCTGTACGGCGAAGGCGGGTTCGTGCCGAATAGGCCGGGCGGGGGCGGCCGCTGCAGCATGAATCGAACATTTTTGCGACCGTCCTGTGACATGACGTCAGCTACGGTGTGGCGCGCCGACCGGATCTCATCCGCCTGTCGGCGAGCCCTCGTGAGGGCCACGAACCAGTACGGAACGGAATTATGAACTCAGCACATCTGCGGAACAGAGCCACGGGTTGGATCGCCGGTGCCGGGGCGCTGATCGCGTTATCCGCCCTTACGGCATGTTCGGAAGATTCCACCGCGCAGCGGGCCGATTCCAGCTCCACCGGGTCCCCGTCCGCCGAGGCCGGGTCGACCACCGCGGCCGGTACCCCTGCCAAGGAACAGACCGGTGGTCAGGCCACCGTCCAGGACGCGGTGGCCGGCTGGGTCACCGCCATCGTCAAGGACCGTCCGGAAGACGCCTGCCTGGCCATGGGGACACCGGCGACCGGCTCGTCGCCCGCGCGGGCCAACACCGCGGCGACCTGTTCGGGCAGTGGGTCCCAGGTGCAGCAGATGGAGCAGCAGATCCACTCCCTGCACACCTCGTTCACGCCCAAGTCCTCGACGGGGGATCCGACGGTGCAGGTCGGCCAGGTCCAGGCGACGGGCAAGACGGCGGTCGTTCCCGGGGACCGGATCACGGTCGGCGGGCAGACACTCACCGCGGTCCTGCTGTCCAACTCCACCGGAGTCCAGAAGGATCAGGTCGGCCTCAAGGTCGACGCCACCGATATCGACGGCTCCTGGTATGTGACCGACCTGCATCTGTCTGTCGGGTAGTCGTCGGGTAGTCGTCGGGTAGTCAAGGTGCCAGGCGCGGCGCGGTGCTCGCGCGTTCCGTCAGCCGGGGGGCGAGGAGCGTGGCCTCGGGTACGTCGGTGCCGCCCAGCTTCTTCATCAGCAGCTCCACCGCCCGCGCGCCCACCTCGGTGGACGGGATGGCCACGGAGGTGACGGGGACGCGGATGTTCTCGGCGAGCTCGTCCGGGCAGATGGCGGTGACCGAGAGGTCGCCGGGAACCCGCAGACCGAGCTGCCCGAAGGCGTCGATCAGCGGTTCCAGGACCGGTTCGTTGTGCACGACGACACCGGTCAGGGCCGGCTGCTCGCTCAGGAGTCGTTCGGCGACCCGGCGGGCGGCCGCGGGCGAGGCCTCGCAGGGGTGCACGGAGGACGCGAGCCCGCCCCGATCGGCGGCGGCCGTGAAGCCCTCCACCACGCGCTGGGCGAACGCCGTCCCCCGTAGGTACACCTCGGGCGGCGACCCGACCAGCGCCACGACCCGGTGCCCGAGTCCCGCCAGCCGCTCGACGCACAGCTCGCCCGCCGCCTTGAAGTCCAGGTCGATGCAGGTCAGCCCGGCGGGCCGGGAAGGGAACCCGATGAGGACGGAGGGGCGGTCCAGGGCGCGCAGCAGCGGCAGCCGGGGGTCGTGGAGCTGGACGTCCATCACGATCAGGGCGTCCACGAGCGCGGTGTCCGCGACCCGGCGCAGCCCCTCCTCGCCCTCCTCCTGCGTCAGCAGCAGGACGTCGTGATCGTGTTGCCGTGCCGCCGTCACCACCGACACCGCGAACTGCATCACCACCGGCACATGGATGCCGGCCCGCAGCGGCACCACCAGCGCCAGGACGTTGGACCGGCTGCTCGCGAGGGCGCGCGCCCCGGCGTGCGGACGGTAGCCCAGCTCGTGGATGCTGGCCTCGATGCGCCGGCGGGTCTCCTCGGAGATGGGGCGCTTGCCGCTGAGGGCGTAGGAGACGGTGCTGGGGGAGACCCCGGCGTGCCGCGCCACGTCAGTGATCTTCACCATCAGATCGGCTCCACCGTGAGGAACCCGGTCCCCGCCTGCGCCCGCGCGGTCCGCTCCCCGGAGGCCAGCCCCCAGGGTGCCGAAGGATCACTGCAGGACGCCCGGAGCGTGTCCCCTTCCCGTACGACCGTGAAGGTCACGTCGCCGACCGGCACGGTCACCTGGGCGCCCCGCTCCAGGCCGTACGCCCTGAGCGTGACCCCGTCGGCGTGGACGTAGTCGGGCCGGTCGTCCACCGCGCCGACCGGGATCACCGCGCCCGGCCGCACCAGCAGCGGCACGCTCAGGAAGCCGTGCCGCTCGCGCACCCAGCGCGGGCCGGTCACCGTGCGCCCCGTGAGGAAGTGGGTCCAGGTGCCGTCCGGGACGTAGTAGGAGACGTCTCCCTCGTCGTTGAAGACGGGCGCCACCAGCAGGTCGGGGCCGAGCATGTACTGCCGCTCCAGGTGCGCGCACCCCGGGTCGTCGGGGAATTCGAGGACCATGGCCCGCATCATCGGGACGCCCTCCGCGTGGGCGGCGCGGGCGGCCTCGTACAGATAGGGCATGAGGCCGAGCTTCAGCCGGGTGAACAGCCGCAGGACGTCCACGGCCTCCTCGTCGAACAGCCACGGCACCCGGTACGAGGACGAGCCGTGCAGCCGGCTGTGGGAGGAGAGGAGGCCGAAGGCGATCCACCGTTTGAAGAGGGCGGGTGTCGGTGTTCCCTCGAAGCCGCCGATGTCGTGGCTCCAGAAGCCGAAGCCCGACATGCCGAGGCTCAGTCCGCCGCGCAGCGACTCGGCCATCGACGCGTACGTGGCCTCGCAGTCGCCGCCCCAGTGCACCGGGAACTGCTGGCTGCCGGTGGTCGCCGAGCGGGCGAAGACGACGGCCTCCGCCTCGCCCCGGTGCTTGCGCAGCACCTCGAAGACGGTCCGGTTGTAGAGGTAGGTGTAGTAGTTGTGCATGCGTTCCGGGTCGGCGCCGTCGGCGTATGCCACGTCGACGGGGACCCGCTCGCCGAAGTCGGTCTTGAAGCAGTCGACGCCCTGGGCGAGCAGCGCCTCCAGTTTGGCGGCGTACCAGTCGCGGGCGGCCGGGCTGGTGAAGTCGACCAGTGCCATGCCCGGCTGCCACAGGTCCCACTGCCAGACACTGCCGTCCGGCTTCCTGAGCAGATGGCCGAGTGCCCTGCCCTCCGCGAAGAGCGGGGAGCGCTGCGCGATGTACGGGTTGATCCAGACGCAGATGTGCAGGCCCTTGTCCTTCAGCCGGGCCAGCATGGCTTCCGGGTCGGGGAACACCCGCGGGTCCCACTGGAAGTCGCACCAGTTGAACTCGCGCATCCAGAAGCAGTCGAAGTGGAAGACGGAGAGCGGCAGTTCGCGCTCCCGCATGCCGTCGATGAAGGAGGTGACGGTGGCCTCGTCGTAGGAGGTGGTGAAGGACGTCGACAGCCACAGGCCGAAGGACCAGGCGGGCGGGAGGGCCGGGCGGCCGGTGAGCTGGGTGTACTTGCGCAGGATGTCCTTCGGGGTCGGCCCGTGGATCACGTAGTACGTCAACTGCTGTGTCTCGGCGCTGAACTGGACCCGGGAGACCGCTTCCGAGGCGACCTCGAAGGAGACACGGCCCGGGTGGTCGACGAAGACTCCGTAGCCCGCGTCCGTCAGATAGAACGGCACGTTCTTGTAGGCCTGTTCGGTGGCGGTGCCGCCGTCGGCGTTCCACATGTCCACGACCTGGCCGTTCTTGACGAGCGGGCCGAAGCGCTCGCCGAGCCCGTAGACCTGGGTGCCGACGCCGAGGTTCAGCTGCTCGCGCAGATAGTGGGCGCCGGTCGCGTCCCGCATGATGCCCATGCCCTTGGGGCCGCTGGTGGTGAGGATGCGGCCGTGGGCGAGGAAGTCGACGTGCCAGGGGGTGGTGCGGGCGACCCGCACGGACAGCGCGCCCGCGGTGAGGGTCGCGTGCTCGTCGTCGTACTCCACGGTGGGGGTGCTGTGCTTTTCCGGGGGACATCCACCGGACCCCCGGACGCCCCTGTGCAGCTCGAAGCGGGGGCCGCGCGGCTCCTCGCCCTCGAAGTGGGTGAACGTGACGCCGATGACGTCCGGCATCGGCGTGTGCGCGCTGATCGTCACGACCGGTCCCTTCAGCAGGTCGCCGCGGTGGCGGATGGGCTGGGTCGGCGCGTGGATGTCGAGGGTTCCCTTCGACGCGCTGACGTCGAGGACCTCGACCGGGTGGGCCGCGGTGACGCCTTCGCGCAGCAGCCAGTAGCCGTCGGTGAACTTCACGCCCACACCCCTTACTTGACCGCGCCCACGGCGATGCCGCGGGTCAGCGTCCGCTGGAAGACGAGGAAGAAGACGATGGCGGGGAGGACACCGAGGAGGGCCGCCGCGTTGGTCATGGTCGCGTCCATCAGACGCTGGCCCTGGAGGACGCCGAGGGCCACCGACACGGTCTGGTTGTCGTTGGAGATCAGCATGACCAGCGGCAGCAGGAACTCGTTCCAGGTCCAGATGAAGAAGAAGACCAGCAGGACGCCGATGGTGGGGCGGCTGACCGGCACCACGATCCGCCACAGCACCTGCCACTTGTTCGCCCCGTCGATCCGGGCGGCCTCGATGATCTCGCGCGGGAACTGCCCGAGGACGGAGGACAGGAGATACGTGCCGAAGGCCGCCTGGACGACGGTGAACACGATGATCACGCTGAGCCGGGTGTCGTAGAGGCCCGCCTGCTTGCTCAGGTAGTAGATCGGGTAGACCAGCGCCTCCTGCGGCAGCATGTTCGCCAGCACGAAGAAGGCGAGGACCCAGGTGCGGCCCTTGATCCGGCCGATACCGATCGCGTACGCGTTCAGGACGGACAGCACGGCGGCACCGATCGCCACCGAGCCGGAGATCAGGATCGAGTTGACCAGCTTCTGGCCGTAGTCGACGCGCTGCCAGAAGTCCTTGAGGCCGTCGAGGTAGAGGCCGTGGGGAAGGCTGAGGGGCCCGTTCGACGCGTACTCGGCAGGGGACTTGACCGCGTTGATCACGACGATGCCGAACGGCAGCACCATGAAGAGGGCCGCGATGATCAGGGCCACGAGGACGGGGTAGCGGCGTACGGCGGTCATGCGCGGAGTCCTTCCTCGGCGTCCTCGGCGCGGGTCTGGAGCTTCAGGCCGATCAGCGCGAGTACGAGGATGATCACGGTCAGCACGGTGGAGATCGCGGCGCCGTAGCCGACCTGGGTCTTCTCGAAGAAGGTGGTGAAGGAGAAGTAGGAGGGCACGTCGGTGGCGCCGCCGGGGCCGCCCTTGGTGAGGACGTACACCGCGCCGAACACCTTGAGCGCGGCGATCGTGCACCAGAGGAGCACGACGTAGATCTCCGGGCGGATCTGCGGCAGCGTGATGTGCCGGAAGCGGCGCCACCAGCCCGCGCCGTCCAGCTCCGCCGCCTCGTACAGCTGCGGGTCGATGCGTTGCAGTCCCGCCATGAAGACGACCAGCGGGAAGCCGATCTGCACCCACACCATCACGCCCATGACGCTGTAGAGGGCGATGTCGGGATCGCCCAGCCAGTCCTGCTGGAGCGAGCCCAGGCCCACCGCCTTCAGGAGTGCGTTGAGGGAGCCGTTGTCGGGGGCGAGGATCCAGCTCCAGACGATGCCGGCGACGGCGATGGGCAGGACCTGGGGGAGGTAGAAGCAGGCACGCAGGACGGCGGCGATCTTCGTACCGAAGTGCTTGCCGACGAAGTCGAAGAGGGCGGCGGCCAGCACGAGCCCGAGGACCGTCGGCACGGCGGCCATGGCGACGACCATGAACAGGCTGTGCCGGAAGGACGCCCAGAACTCGGAGTCGTCCATCAGCTCGCGGTAGTTGGCGAGCCCCGACCACTTCGGGGAGCCGACGCCCTGCCAGTCGGTGAAGCTCACGCCGGTGTTCATCAGGAACGGGACGACGATCACCGCGAGGAAGGCGAGGACGCCGGGCAGCAGGAAGAGGGCGTAGGAAATGTGGCGGCGGCGCGGGCGCGTCGCAGGGCCGTGGTGCCGGCGGCGCCCCCGGGCCACCCGGCCGCCCCGTTCGACGGTGACCGTCATGTCTTCGGCGCGCCCTTGTCGTACGCCGTCTGCAGCGCGCTCAGATAGTCGTCCGGTTTCTCGCTGCCCGTGATCAGCTTCTGGGTCTCGGAGACGAGGACGTCGTAGAAGCCGGCGACCGGCCAGTCCGGGTAGAAGGCCAGACCGTCCTTGCCGGAGAGCGTGTTGAAGTCGGCGATCAGAGTCTTGGCCTGCGGGTCGGTGATGGCGGTGGTGTCGGCTGCCACCGGGACCCCGCCCTTGTTGCCCAGCAGGTTCTGGATCTTCTTCGACATGGTGATGTCGATGAAGTCGTAGGCGAGATCCTTGTTCTTGGCGCCCTTGGGGACGACCCAGAGGTTGCCGCCGGAGCCGAGGGTGAGGTTGCTGCCGGGCCAGAGGAAGGTGCCCCAGTCGAACTTGTTCTCCGTCTGGAAGCGCCCGTACCACCAGCTGCCGCTGAACAGGATCGGGCTCTTGCCCTGGATGAAGGAGACGCCCGCGTCCTCCGCCTTGAGGCTGGTGGACTTCTTGCTGATGTAGCCCTTCTTCACCCAGTCGGCGAAGGTGGTGGCGGCGTACGTCCAGGCGGCGTCGTGGAAGTCCGTCTTCCCCTTGTAGAGCTCGTACTTGTCGACCCACGAGCGGTCGGCCTTGGAGAGGGCGAGCTGGTAGAGGTACTGCTGCGCCACGTACTCGGCGCCCGCGTTCGCCAGCGGGGTGATGCCCTTCGCGACGAACGTGTCCATGGCGGCGGTGAGTTCGTCGAGGGTGGTGGGTTCCGCGATGCCGTACTGCTTGAAGAGGTCCTTGTTGTAGAACACCATCGTGTACTCGGCGTAGTTGGGCACGCCGTACCACTTGCCGGAGCCCATCACCCCGTTCGTGTCGTACTGACTGGTGGTGCGCACACCCGCGCTGAGCTTCTTGTCCCAGCCGCGTTTCGTCGCCTCGGCGGTGAGGTCGGTCAACAGGCCCTGTTTCGACAGCAGACCGGCCGTCGCGTTGCCCTTGTTGTACTCCATGAGGTCGGGCGCGTCGTTGGAGTTCAGGACCATCTGGGCCGTCTTCTGTATCTGTTCGAAGCCCTTCTCCTCGAACTTCACCTTGACGCCCGGATGTGTCGCCTCGAACTCCTTGATGGCCTCGTTCCAGGCCACGCCCATCGCGCTGTCGGGCCCTTCGTAGTGCCACAGCTTCAGGGTCCTGCTGTCCGAGGAACCACTGTCCGAGCCGCCGCAGGAGGCCAGCAGCATTGCGCCCGCCAGGGCCACCGCCGCCGTCGCCACCACACGCCTTCGTGTCGTCGACATCCATTGCCTCCAGGGGAGTTGGATGAATCTCAGGACCGTCACGCAGCGCTCGTCGAATCGTTTCGATGCGTGACGTCGAAGCGCTTCGACGGGGGAAGGTATGTGGGGGGCGTGGGCGCGTCAATGGGGTGCGCGGGAATTGGGGCCGAGGGGCGGGCAGCGGTTCGGCCGGTCGAACGGCGGGGTGGCGGGTGCGCGCAGGACCGTCCATGGCCCTGCCGCGTCGGCGCCGCCTACAGCCGGCCCAGAGCGCACAACAGCGCCACGCCGGCCGCCGTCGCGGGCAGCCCGTACCCCGCCGTCGCCGAGACATGCTCCACCACCCAGCCGCCGGCCGCGCTGCCGCAGGCGATCCCGCCCAGCAGGCCCGTCACCCCGAGGGTCATGCCCTCGTTCGACCGGCCCTCGGGCGTGCGCTGCTGGAGGAGGGTCATGCCGGTGACCATGGTCGGGGCGGTCGCGGCCCCGGCGAGCAGCAGTGCGCCCGACAGGGACAGCAGCGAGCCGGTCAGGGAGGCGGCGAGCAGGGGGAGGGTCATGAGGGCCGTCATGGCGGCGAGGCAGAGCGGGTAGCGCCGCGCGGCCGGTCCGGCCGGGCTCCGCGCCCCGTACAGCAGCCCGGCCGCGCACGAGCCGGCCGCCTGCAGGGCGAGTATCGCGCCCGCCGCCGACCGGTGGCCCTGTGCGTCCGCGAACGCGATCGTGACGACCTCCATCGAGCCGAAGACGGCACCGGTGGCGAGGAAACAGAGGAGGAGGGGCGGCATTCCGGGGGCCAGAGCGGGGGACGCGGAGGTCGTACGCGGCTGGGGCGGGGGTTCGGTCGAGCGCTGGGCGGCGAAGACGAGGACGCCGGTCATCAGCAGGACGGCACCGACCAGCGTGCCCGCCTCCGGGAAGAACGTCCCGCACAGGAAGGCCGCGAGGACCGGGCCCAGCATGAAGCACAGCTCGTCCGTGGCCTGTTCGAAGGCGTTCGCGGTGTGCACGGCGGCCGGGTCGTCCCGGAAGAGGTGGGCCCAGCGGGCACGGGACATGCCGCCGGTGTTGGGGGTCGTCGCGGTGGCCGTGTACGCCGCGAAGAGGGTCCAGTCGGGGGTCCCGTAGTGCACGCACAGCAGCAGCGCGAGGCTGCCGAGGGCCGCGAAGGCCGTGGCGGGTACGGCGATCCGGGCCTGGCCGTGGCGGTCGACGAGCCGTGCGGTCCAGGGGGCGACCAGCGCGGTCGCCGCGAGGCCCGTCGCCGTCACGGCGCCGGCGAGCGCGTACGAGCCGCGCGAGCCCGCGATCATGAGGACCGCGCTGATGCTGAACATGCCCATGGGCAGCCGGGCGAGCAGATTCCCGATCGTGAAGGCGCGGGCGCCGGGGACGGTGAAGAGGCGGTGGTACGGGGTGGTCCGGGAGGCCGCGGTTCGGGAGACCGTGCGGCGGGGGCGGAAGTCGGCGATCACCGGGTTGTCGCCGGTGACGGTGAGCAGGGGCATGGGCGCCTGATCGGAGGGTCGTTGCGGCATGGCTCAACCGTCGTCGGGGGCGGGGTGGACGGTCCAACACCTATTCCGTGGCGATTGACGCACCCGGGTTGTAGGTTCGCGCGATGCCTGCCCCTCTCGACCGTCCTTTCGAGCGCGATCTCGACCCCCGGCTCCTGCGCGGGTTCCTCGCCGTCGCCGAGGAACTGCACTTCACGCGGGCCGCCGCCCGGCTGTACGTCGCCCAGCAGGCCCTCAGCCGCGACATCCGGCGGCTGGAGCGCACGCTGGGGGCGGAACTCTTCGTACGGACGACCCGGCAGGTGGCGCTGACGGGTGACGGGGAGCGGCTGCTGCCGTATGCGCGGCGCGTGCTGGAGGCGCAGGACGCGCTGCTGTCCGCGTTCGCGGGAGACGGCCCGGAACGGCCGCTGCTCGTCGACGTCAACTCCCCGGGGCTGTTCTTCGGCCGGGTCCTGGAGCGGGCCCGCGTGCTCGCCCCCGACTGCGAGTTGATGGCCCGCTTCGAGAGCGGGCTCACGGGTGCGGCGGGGGAGATGCTCGCGGGGCGGCTGGACGCGTCGTTCGGACGGTTCGCGGGCCTCGCCCCGGCGGTCCGGGCGCGGCTCGAACAGCAGCCCGTACGTTTTGAGCCGATGGCCGTCCTGCTGCCCGAGGACCATCCGCTCGCCGCCCTGGACGCGGTGCCGCTGGCCGCGCTCGCGGGCGAGACGGTGTACGCCGGTGCGGGAAATCCACGGACGCTGGAGTGGACCGATCTGGCGTGTCACCTTTTCGAGGGACGTGGCATCGCGGTGGCGCCGCCCGCGCCGGTGGCTTTCGGGGCCGAGGAGTTCCGGCGGATCATGACCAAGAAGCGGAACCCTGTCCTTGCCGTGATGAATTTTCCCGCCATGGCTGGAACCGTTTGTACACCTCTTGTTGACCCGGTCCCCTTGTCACCTGTGTCGCTGGTGTGGCGAAAGGGGCTGGTGCACCCCGGTTTGGATGCCCTTCGGCGGGCCGCGGCCGAGCTCGCGCGGGAGGAGGGGTGGTTGCGGCGCCCTGTGGAAGGATGGATTCCGGCCAGTGATCTGCGCGTCATGACGGGGTTGGATGATGCATAAGTGCACGGTTGCTCCGTACGCGCGATACATTCATGGTCCGGGTGCGGTGTGATAGGGGGGGCGCTCGGAGCAGGTGGGGGCCTGTTCCGGACGACAAGTACGTAATGCCCGGAGTCGTGCGCGCCCCCGAAACTTGTCCCTGGGGGATGTGCGTGCGTGTGGAAAAGTGGCGGGAAGACGCCCAACCTGATCAGCAGGATGTTGATCAGCGGGCTGGGCGTGGAGCCGATCCGTCGAACAGCCGGGCCGATGAGTCGAACTCGTACGGAGCCGTGGAGCCAGTGGTCTGGCCCGAGGCCGGCCGTGCGACGTCGGCCTGGCCGCAGGCCCGGCTCGGTGGAGAGACCGGTCGTTCCGCGGAAGCGGAATCTGGCACCGGGGTCGAACGCGGTGCCGAAACAGAGCGTGGAGCTGAAGCGGAGGACGGATCCGAGGCGCCGGAACGAAACGGTACGGAACGAAACGGGACGGAACGCGGGTTCGGTGCGGATGGTTTCTTCGGCCCGCGCCGGCCGGCGGGTCCGGACCGGTTGTCCGGCGCGGGGCGCCGGGGTGGGGTGGTTGACCGGGCTGGGGTAGCCGACCCGGCCGGGGTGGTTGACCGGGCTGGGGTAGCCGATCGTGCTGGCGTGGCTGACCGGGCTGGGGTAGCCGACCGTGCCGGGGTGGTTGACCGTGCTGGCGTGGTTGACGGTGCTGGCGTGGCTGACGGTGGTGGTGCGGGCGGTCGGTCCGAGACCGGCGTTGGTCCCGAGGTGGGCGGTCAGTCCGAGAGGGACGGGCGGCCTGTGGTGGACGGTCGGTCCGGGACGGGCGGTGGTCCTGAGGCGGGCGGTCGGTCCGAGACCGGCGTTGGTCCCGAGGTGGGCGGTCAGTCTGAGAGGGACGGGCGGCCTGTGGTGGACGGTCGGTCCGGGACGGGCGGTGGTCCTGAGGCGGGCGGTCGGTCCGAGACCGGCGTTGGTCCCGAGGTGGGCGGTCAGTCCGAGAGGGACGGTCGGCCTGTGGTGGACGGTCGGTCCGGGATGGGCGTTGGTCCTGAGGCGGGCAGTCGGTCCGAGACCGGCGGTGGCTCCGAGGTGAGCGGTCAGTCTGAGAGGGACGGTCAGCCTGCGGTGGACGGTCAGCCCGTGGTGGATGGTCAGTCCCAGGCGGGCGGTCGGGCCGAGGTGGGTAGCCGACCGGTGGTGGGTAGTCGGGCCGTGGTGGGTGATCGGGTCAAGACGAGTGGTTGGCCCGTGGTGGAGCGGCCCTCGGGGGCGGGGGATCGGCCTCTTGTCCCGGTCTGGGAGCGGCTCGGTGAGCCGGGGCATGCCCATGACCCCGACGAGGTGACGGTTCAGCTCGACGGGGCCGGGCGGCGGTTGGACGACTGGCTGGTTCAGCAGATCAAGGACGCCCCCGGGATCCAGGAGGGTTCGGACGGCCCGGTGTTCGTCGACGAGTCGGGCCGCCGGAGCCGCAGGTTCCGTCGCCTCGGCATCCTCGTCGGCATCGCCTGCGCGGCCTACGCCGTCGTCATCGTCGCCACGCTCCTGTCGGGCAACTCCAACGCGCCCTGGCTGCCGGTGCCCGGCCAGCAGGACGACACGCCGGCCGGGAAGGTCGACACCTCGCCGCTGCCCACCGACTCGGTGACACCGTCCGGTTCGAGCGGCGCCGTGCCGGGCGCGAGCCCGTCGGTGAGCGACGGCACGATACCGGCGCCGGACGTCAGCCCGACCCCGGGCGCCTCCGGCAGCGTCTCCGCCGACCCGGGTGCCTCCGCGGACCCGAAGCCCTCGACGTCCGCCACGACCAAGCCGAAGCCGAGCACCAGCACCAGCAAGGACCCGGTCGTCGAGCCGTCCCTCCCGGTGAGCGACTCGCCCGACCCCAGCCCTTCGGACGGCGGCGGCCCCTCGCCGAGCGTCTCGCAGAGCCCGGTCGGCGCCGACGGCACCGGAACGGTCGCCGACAGCCCCGTTGATCCCGTCCCCCTTGAGTCCGGGCCCGAGCTCGCGCCCGGCACCACCAGCTCCTCGTCCCCGGAGCACCCCGCGAACCCCGCGAACCCCGCGAACCCGGCGAACCCGGCGAATCAGCAGAACCCGGAGAACATCCTCTGATGGCATCCCGTACCAGCGCGCGCGGGTCCGCTCCCCGTGCGCGGCGCCCGATACCCGATGTCCGGCGCCGACGGCTGCCCATGCGTTATCTGCTGCCCTCGCTGCTCCTCGTCGCCATGCTGGCGATGCTGATGCTGCGTGGCTATGTGCACAGCGAGATCCTCGCCGACCACCGCATCCAGCCCGAGGCCGCCACCGACAAGGTGCCGGAGAAGATCCTCGACGGCGGCCCGGTCATCGACACCCGCGGCGGCCGCACGACCAGCCTGAACGTCCCGGACCACCGGCTCGTCCTCACCTTCGACGACGGCCCGGACCCCACCTGGACACCCAAGGTCCTCGACGTCCTGAAGAAGCACCACGCCCACGCCGCCTTCTTCGTCACCGGCACCATGACCTCGCGCTACCCGGAGCTCGTGCGGCGCATGGTGCGAGAGGGCCACGAGGTCGGCCTGCACACCTTCAACCACCCCGACCTCTCCTTCCAGTCCAAGAAGCGCATCGACTGGGAGCTCTCCCAGAACCAGCTCGCGCTGACGGGCGCGGCCGGCATCCGGACCTCGCTCTTCCGGCCGCCGTACTCGTCCTTCGCGGACGCCATGGACAACAAGTCCTGGCCGGTGACGCAGTACATCGGCAGCCGCGGCTACATCACCGTCGTCAACAACACCGACAGTGAGGACTGGCAGAAGCCCGGCGTCGACCGGATCATCCGCAATGCCACGCCCAAGGGCGGCAAGGGCGCGATCGTCCTGATGCACGACTCGGGCGGCGACCGGCACCAGACCGTGCAGGCGCTCGACAGGTTCCTGCCCGAACTCCAGGGCCGGGGCTACAAGTTCCAGAACCTCACCGAGGCGCTCAACGCGCCCAGCGCGCACACCCGGGTCACCGGCCTGGAACTGGCGAAGGGCAAGGCCTGGATCTACCTGGTGCGGGCCTCCGACGACGCCACCGACGTCCTGGTCGTCGGCATCGCGATCATCGGCGTGCTCGTCTTCACCCGCTTCGGCATGATGCTCCTGCTCTCCGCCCTGCACGCCCGCCGGGTGCGCCGCAAGGGCTTCCGCTGGGGTCCGGCCCCGGTCACCGAACCGGTGTCGGTGCTCGTGCCGGCGTACAACGAGGCGAAGTGCATAGAGAACACGGTCCGTTCGCTGATGGCGAGCGAACACCCCATCGAGGTGGTCGTCGTCGACGACGGTTCGAGTGACGGCACCGCGCGGATCGTCGAGGACCTGCGGCTGCCGAACGTCCGCGTGGTGCGGCAGCACAACGCGGGCAAGCCCGCGGCCCTCAACCGGGGTCTGGCCAACGCCCGGCATGACATCGTCGTGATGATGGACGGCGACACGGTCTTCGAGCCGGCCACCGTACGCGAACTCGTCCAGCCCTTCGCCGACCCGAGCGTCGGCGCGGTCGCGGGCAACGCGAAGGTCGGCAACCGCGACTCCCTCATCGGGGCCTGGCAGCACATCGAGTACGTGATGGGCTTCAACCTCGACCGCCGGATGTACGACATCCTCGGCTGTATGCCGACCATTCCCGGCGCGGTCGGCGCCTTCCGCCGCTCCGCGCTGGAGCGGGTCGGCGGCATGAGCGACGACACGCTCGCCGAGGACACGGACATCACGATGGCCCTGCACCGCGACGGCTGGCGGGTCGTGTACGCGGAGCAGGCGCGCGCGTGGACGGAGGCACCGGAGTCCGTCCAGCAGCTCTGGTCGCAGCGCTACCGCTGGTCGTACGGCACGATGCAGGCGATCTGGAAGCACCGCAGGGCGCTCGTCGAACGGGGCCCCTCGGGACGCTTCGGCCGGGTGGGCCTGCCGCTGGTCTCGCTGTTCATGGTGCTGGCCCCGCTGCTGGCCCCGTTGATCGACGTGTTCCTCCTCTACGGGCTCGTCTTCGGCCCGACGCAGCGGACGATCGTCGCGTGGCTGGGCGTCCTCGCCATCCAGGCGGCCTGCGCGGCGTACGCCTTCCGGCTGGACCGTGAGCGCATGAGGTATCTCGTCTCGCTCCCGCTCCAGCAGATCCTCTACCGGCAACTGATGTACATGGTCCTGCTCCAGTCCTGGATCACCGCGCTCACCGGAGGCCGTCTGCGCTGGCAGAAGCTGCGGCGCACGGGCGTGGTGGAGGCGCCGGGATCGATCCCGCGCCAGCGCGAGGGACAGAGCGGGAAGGATCGGAGGCCGGTCGCATGACCACGCACGAGTACACGGCGGGGGCGACACCGCCCCTGGGCTCGGCCCGGGTCCACCCCGAGCAGACACTCACGCCGACACCCCTGCCGACACCCATGCCGGGATCGGCCCCGCCGGGATCGGCCCGGACACCCACGCCGGGATCGGCCACGGGATCCGCTCCCGCCCCCAAGAAACCCGGCCGTGACCGCTACCTGGACCTGCTGCGCTCGATCGCCCTGGTCCGCGTGGTCGTCTACCACCTCTTCGGCTGGGCGTGGCTGACGGTCCTCTTCCCCTCCATGGGCGTGATGTTCGCGCTGGCGGGCTCGCTGATGGCCCGCTCGCTGAAACGCCCCGCCCTGGGCGTGATCCGCGGTCGTATCCGCCGCCTCCTGCCGCCCCTCTGGGCGTTCGGCGCGGTGGCCCTCACGCTGATGTTCGCGGGCGGCTGGAACGTACTGAAGGACCCGGACAACGGCGGCACCTGGGGCCTGATCAAGCTGATCGAATACGTCGTCCCGGTCGGCGCCCCGCCCTTCCCCTGGCACGTCGGCTCCAAGTCCGGCCTGCTGGAGGACACCTGGGCGGTCCAGGCGGCGGGCCCGCTCTGGTACCTGCGCGCCTACCTGTGGTTCGTGATCGCCTCCCCCCTCCTCCTGTGGGCCTTCCGCAGGATGCCCTGGGCGACGCTGCTGGCCCCGCTCGCCCTGACGGCGGTCCTCGGCACCGGCCTGGTCACCATCCCCGGCGAGACGGGCAACGCGATCTCCGACTTCACGGTCTACGGCGGCTGCTGGGTCCTGGGCTTCGCCCACCACGGGGGTGTCCTGCAGCGCGTTCCCCGCTATCTGGCGGTCTCCTGCTCGGCCCTGCTGATGGCCTTCGGCCTGTGGTGGGCCTCGGGCCATCTGGGCGCCGACGGCTGGGACCTGAACGACATCCCGCTCGCCCAGGCGGCCTGGTCCTTCGGTTTCGTCGTGATCCTCCTGCAGTACTCCCCGTCCTGGCAGGAACTCCCCGGCCGCCTGGCCCGCTGGGACAAGCTGATCACCCTCTCCAACAACCGGGCCGTCACGATCTACCTCTGGCACAACCTGCTGATCATGGCCACGGTCCCGATCATCGACCTGACCTACCGCCTCCCCTTCATGCAGGGCGGCACCGCGGTGGGCGTGCTCGACTCCTCGTACAACCTCTGGATGTTCGTCCTGGTCTGGCCCCTCATCGGCCTGACGATCCTGGCCTTCGGCTGGATCGAGGACATCGCCGCCAAGCGCAGCCCACGGCTGTGGCCGAACGGAGCGAAGAAGGGACCGAAGGAGGGACCGAAGGAGGGACCGAAGACGGGGGCGGCGCGGCGCGGCCACCGGGGCCGGACCTGAGGTAGTGGTGGTGAGGACGACTTCCGGGGCGTCGCCTTCGCGGAGGCGGAGGGTGCGCACCGTCGGTCCTCCTCACGTGTCCTGGAACATGCGCTGGAAGCAGCGGACTGCGGGCCACGACGGCCACTTCGCCGTCACCGGCGGGTGGGCCGGATCGGCAGTGATGCGGCAGTGATGCGGCAGTGATGCCTCGCGATGTCAGTGGGTGCCGATAGCTTCTTGGCGTCTGGGGACACGAGTTGTCCGCGGATCACCATCGCAGGACGACTACTGAGGGACGCTCATGGAACCGATCTTCGCGGATTTCTCCACCACTCCGGCCCGGCTGTCGAACGCCGTCGTGGGGTACCACCGGTGCGGGGTCGCACCCTCGCATCTCGCGCTGGGCTCCGAGGGATACGTCAAGCTCGACTTCACGACGGACGGACACGAGGAAGTCGCCGGGGCCGTCCTCACCGTGACGACCCTCGGCGCGAACGTTCCCATGGACGTCCTGCTCAACGGCAAGGTCGTGGCGGAGGGGCTCACGTTCCCCGGGGCCGGCGGACACGACGTTCCCCAGGACAGCGTCCTGTCGCTGCCGGGAGAACTGCTGATGCCGGGCGACAACCTCCTGGAGATACGCAGCCCCGTCGGTGAGGAGGGGCTGCTCCGGCTGACCGCCGTCACCCTGGACCCCGCCCACGACAGCGGCCGCGCCCGGCGCGCCATGGCGGCCAGGGCGAGCACCCGGTCGGTCTTCGCGTTCGGTACCGAGCGGCGCCCGGCCGGCTCCGCGGGGTGGCAGCCCGCTTCGCGGCTGCTCTTCCACATCGACCGGGGTGACCGGGCGGTTCCCGCGCAGCTCTCCTGGCGCGGGACGGACGGCGCGGAAGCGGCGATAGCCTTCCGGGCGGACATGTCCGGCTTCCGCGGTCACTACCGTGCCGCCGACGGCGCGCTCGGCGAGTTCCGCGGCACGCTCACGGACCGCTGGGCCTACCCCGACGGCACCACGGACGCCCCGCTGCACCGCTTCTCCACCGAGGAGGGGCAGGACGGCGACTGGCGTCCCTCCGGTGAGCTGCGACTCCTGCTCGACGACGGCCGGGCGACGCCCGTGGAGCGGGTGTCCTGGAGCGACCGGCGCGGGAACGCGGCCTCGGTCACCCTGTCCGCCGCCGTCGCCACGGCCGACGGTCATGCCGCGACCGGCGAACTGCGCGACATCACCAACACGGTCGTCGAGGTCGAGGCGAGCGACGAGTTCGAGGCGGGCGGGGAGGTCGCGCGCAACCTGCTCCGCAAGTCCCGGGACAAGTGGCTGGTGCACGGCGACACCGCCGACCTGGACTTCACCCTCCAGCACCCGGCCGCCGTCGCGTCGTACAGGCTGACCTCCGCCAACGACGCCCCGGGCCGCGATCCGCGGGACTGGCACCTCCAGGGCTCGCACGACGGCAGCACGTGGACGACGCTCGACACCCGTACCGGCGAATACTTCACACGCCGCTTCGAGACGAGGGACTTCCCCTTCACCAACACCACCGCCTACCGCCGCTACCGGCTGAGGATCACCGACAACGCGGGTGGCGCCGACGAGATCCAGCTCAGCCGGGTGGAGTTCCTCGCCGGTGCCGCCAAGGCTCCCGTACTCGCCGCGTCGGACTTCATCGGCTACTACGGGCCGGCCGGAGAGGCCCCCACCGGGTACCGGGGCACGATCGTTCCCGGAGCGGAGTCCGACGCCGCGGGGGAGCGGAAGGAAGGGCCGCGGGAGAAGCTGCTCGCCGGGGATCTGGTGGATACCGCCCAGGGCCTGGACAGCGCCGCCCGCCTCATCGGGAAGCTGGCGGAGTACCTCCGGACCCCCTGACCCCTCCCCGGTGCACCAGAGATATGGATATGACGGAATTGCAAGCTTTGTAGGCGTGTGACATTCGTCAACCCATTCATCCTTGGGCTGGCGGCGCACCTCACCGGGTGCCCGTCACCTCACCGTCCGCCCCCGCGCCGAGTGAGAGCAACGTTCCCTTCCAGTCACTCACAGCCATCGGGCGGAAACGCGCCCTCCCTACCTTCGGTGACATCCCCAAGTACGACACGCGCAAGTACGACACGCGCACCGCACCGGAGAACCGTGGAGGCGTCATGACAGCCCCTAGTACAGCCCCCGCACCGAGCAGGGGAGGCCGCTGGATCCAGGAGTGGGATCCGGAGGACGAGACCTTCTGGAAAGAGACGGGTGAGAAGGTCGCCCGGCGGAATCTGCTCTTCTCCGTGCTCTCCGAGCACATCGGGTTCTCGATCTGGACCATGTGGTCGGTGATGGTGCTCTTCATGGGCCCCGAGTACGGGCTCACCCCGGCCGACAAGTTCATGCTCACCTCGATGGTGACGCTGGTCGGAGCGGTCGTCCGGGTGCCGTACACCTTCGCGGTGGCGATCTTCGGCGGCCGGAACTGGACCATAGTCTCGGCGAGCCTGCTGCTCATCCCCAGCGTCGCCGCCTTCGCGGTGATGAAGCCGGGGACCTCCTTCAACACCTTCCTGCTGGTCGGTCTGCTCGCCGGCATCGGCGGCGGCAACTTCGCCTCCAGCATGACCAACATCAACGCCTTCTTCCCGCTGAAGAAGAAGGGCTGGGCGCTCGGCCTCAACGCCGGCGGCGGAAACATCGGCGTGCCCGTCATCCAGCTCGTGGCGCTCGCGATCATCGGCGCGAGCGGCGGGCCGCGGGTCCTGCTCGGCATCTACATCCCGCTGATCGTCGTCGCCGCCGTGCTCGCCGCCGTCTACATGGACAACATCGCGTCCGTGAAGAACGACACCGGCGCCGCCAAGGACGCCGCGAAGGACGCCCACACCTGGATCATGTCCTTCCTGTACATCGGCACCTTCGGGTCGTTCATCGGCTACAGCTTCGCCTTCGGGCAGGTGCTGCAGAACCAGTTCGGGCGTACGCCGCTGCAGGCGGCCTACGTCACCTTCATCGGCCCGCTGCTCGGCTCGCTGATCCGTCCGGTGGGCGGCTGGCTCGCCGACCGCTACGGCGGCGCGCGGATCACGCTGTGGAACTTCGTCGCCATGGCCGGCGCGACCGGGGTCATCGTCGTCGCCTCCACCCAGAAGTCGCTGCCGCTGTTCACGGTCGCGTTCATCGCGCTGTTCGTGCTCACCGGACTCGGCAACGGCTCGACGTACAAGATGATCCCCGGCATCTTCCAGGCCAAGGCCGTCGCCAAGGGCCTGGAAGGGGAGGAGGCGGCCTCCTACGGGCGGCGGCTGTCCGGCGCTTCCATGGGCCTCATCGGCGCGGTGGGCGCGCTCGGCGGCGTCGGCATCAACCTCGCCTTCCGGCAGTCCTTCCTCTCCTACGGCTCCGGCACCGGAGCCTTCGTGGCCTTCCTCGCCTTCTACGCGCTGTGCTTCGTGGTCACCTGGGCCGTATACCTTCGCGGCCCCGCCACCCAGACCCGTACCACCGCTGCCGCAGAGGCGAAGCCGCAGCTCAGCTACGTCGAGGTCTGACGTAACACGGGTGACATCAAGCGGAACCGAGCCTGTCACGGGGCGTTGACAGGCTCGGTCAGCCGTAAGTGCACCAAGCCTCCAGCGCGAGACGAGAGCCATGGACGAAGAACAGCAGCGACCGGCCCGGCACGAACACGGCCCCCTCTCGGGGTTCACCGTGGGCGTGACGGCCGCGCGTCGGGCCGACGAACTCGGAGCACTGCTCCAGCGCCGCGGCGCCGCCGTCCAGCACGCGCCCGCCCTGCGCATCGTGCCGCTCGCCGACGACAGCGAACTGCTCGCCGCCACCAAGGAAGTGATCGACCAGGCGCCGGACATCGTGGTGGCCACCACCGCGATCGGCTTCCGCGGCTGGGTCGAGGCCGCCGACGGCTGGGGGCTCGGCGAGGCCCTGCTCGGGCGGCTGCGCGGGGTGGAACTGCTCGCACGCGGACCCAAGGTCAAGGGCGCCATAAGGGCCCAGGGCCTCACCGAGGAGTGGTCGCCGTCCTCCGAGTCCATGGCCGAGGTGCTCGACCGGCTTCTGGAGGAGGGCGTCGAGGGCCGCCGTATCGCCGTACAGCTGCACGGCGAACCGCTGCCCGGGTTCGTGGAGTCGCTGCGGGCCGCGGGCGCCGAGGTCGTGGGGGTCCCCGTCTACCGGTGGATGCCGCCGGAGGACATCGGCCCCGTCGACCGGCTCCTCGACGCCACCGTCACCCGCGGTCTGGACGCGCTCACCTTCACCAGCGCGCCCGCCGCCGCCTCCCTGCTCTCCCGCGCCGAGGCCCGCGGTCTGCTGGCCGAACTCCTCGCCGCCCTCCACCACGACGTCCTGCCCGCCTGCGTAGGCCCGGTCACCGCACTGCCTCTGCAGGCGCACGGCATCGACACCGTCCAGCCCGAGCGCTTCCGGCTCGGACCCCTCGTCCAGCTGCTGTGCCAGGAACTCCCAGGCCGGGCCCGTACGCTGCCGGTCGCCGGCCACCGGGTCGAGATCCGCGGCCACGCCGTGCTGGTCGACGGGGCACTGCGGCCCGTGCCGCCCGCCGGCATGTCCCTGCTGCGGGCCCTCTCGCGCCGCCCCGGCTGGGTGGTCGCCCGTGCCGAACTGCTGCGCGCGCTGCCGGGGGCCGGACGGGACGAGCACGCCGTCGAGACGGCCATGGCCCGGCTGCGTACGGCTCTCGGCGCGCCCAAGCTCATCCAGACCGTCGTCAAGCGCGGCTACCGACTCGCGCTCGACCCGGCCGCCGACTCCAAGTACGCCGACGTCTAAGGCCGTCGGTACAGGAGCAGCGCACGGGTGAGGCAGGCCAGCGCGAGCGTCGACAGCAGCGCCCGTACGACGTTCCAGGCGACCCAGGTGTCCTCGAACCGCCGGCGTACGGCGGCCGGGTCGGCGATCCTCGCCGGGTCGCCCGCGTCCGCGAGCCGGTTGTTGAGCGGGATGTTCACGGCGACGGTGAAGAGGAAGGCCAGCGCGTACGCGGCGAGGGCGGCGAACACCCACCACCGGTGGGCAGAGGTGCGCGACTGCCACGCGGACAGGGCCGTGAGGAGCAGCGCGCCCAGGAAGCTCAGGAAGAACACCGGGTTCTGGATCACGTCGTTGATGTTCCGCATGACCTCGATGAAGACCCGGTCGTCGCTGCGGGCCAGCGACGGCATGACGTCGCAGGCGAAAATGTAGAAGACCCCGGCGATCAGGCCCATGGCGACCGTGGCCGCACCCAGGACACCTCCGGCGGTCGTACGCCGCCCCGCGCCTTCGGCTGTGATGTCTGTCATGCACCCCAGTCGACCGAGGCCCCGGCACAGGTGACATGGCCCAGACGCGCGCCCCCATACGCGGTCGTCCAAGGCCTGGTCGGTACCGGGTCTTCCGGTCACGCGCGCGGCCATGCACTGTAGGGGGTACCCACGGCGGTAACCCCAAGGCGGTGACAGGCGCATGGCATCGGGCATGGCCACGGCCTCGTACGAGCTGCGGTTCGACTCCGGGCGGATCTGCCTGGACCTCCTGGCGTCCACCCACCCCGAGGAACGGCTCGACTCGGTGGAGCGGCTGCGCGCCTGGATCACCTGCTCCGGACTCGTCCCCGCGGGCACCCCGCTCGCGGCGGCCGACGTCTCCTGGCTGGTGGGCTTCCGCGAACTGCGCGGACATATCGCCCAGTTGGTCCGCGGTGAGCTGGACGGGCGGCCCGCCGACACCGCGCTCGCCCGCGTCAACGCCGTCGCGCTCGCCGCCCCGCCCGCCCCCTGGGCCGTACGCGCGGACGACGGGTCGCTGCGGCGCCGGCTGCACACCTCGCCCGGCTGCCCCGGGCTGCTCGCCGTGGTCGCCCGCGACGCCCTCGAACTGCTCACCGACCCGGCGGCGCGGGCGAGCCTCAGACAGTGCGAGGGGGACAACTGCCCGATCGTCTACCTCGACACCTCACGGGGGCGGCGGAGGCGCTGGTGTTCGAGTGAGGTGTGCGGAAACCGGGAGCGGGTGGCCCGGCACCGGCGCCGGGCGGCCCTCGCCCGTGCATGAAATGGGTGTGAAACGCGTCACACCCCGTCGGTCGTGCCGATGCGCCCGGGGAGCCTTTGCCTCACCCCTAAGTGATCTTTCGATCGCGCCCAGTGATCGACAAACTTCCTTCACAACTCTTCCAGGAAATATGTGCCACCTCTTTGAACATGCGCACGCCCAGACACGTACCCCGGGATGAGCGACCGACTGGGGGATCCCCCGGACACCGGAGGTAGGCGTGCGCAAGGATTCCGCCGTGGCTGATGAACGAAGGTCAAGGGCCCGACATCGCATGAATCCGTCTGCGGCCTCGTCGAGTGAACCCGACGAGGAGCTGATGCGTGCGCTGTATCGGGAACACGCGGGTCCCTTGCTCGCTTATGTACTGCGGCTGGTTGCTGGAGACCGGCAGCGCGCCGAGGACGTCGTGCAGGAAACACTCATCCGTGCCTGGAAGAATGCCGGTCAGCTCAATCGGGCGACCGGTTCGGTACGACCCTGGCTGGTGACGGTCGCCCGACGCATCGTCATCGACGGCCACCGCAGCCGGCAGGCCCGGCCGCAGGAGGTGGACCCGTCACCGCTGGAGGTCATCCCCGCGGAGGACGAGATCGACAAGGCGTTGTGGCTGATGACACTGTCGGACGCGCTGGACGACCTGACCCCTGCCCACAGGGAAGTTCTGGTCGAAACGTACTTCAAGGGGCGTACGGTCAACGAGGCGGCCGAGACGCTCGGCATACCCAGCGGCACCGTGCGCTCCCGGGTGTTCTACGCCCTGCGATCGATGAAGCTGGCGCTGGAGGAGCGGGGGGTGACGGCATGAACGCATACGGGGGATACGGAACGGGCGGTCCAGGAGCCATGCAGGGACCACGGGGACAGCAGAATCCCGGTGACAACATCCACGAGACCGTCGGCGCCTACGCCCTCGGCATTCTCGACGACGCCGAGGCCACGGACTTCGAGGCCCACCTCGCCACCTGCGAGTGGTGCGCCCAGCAGCTCGACGAGCTCGCCGGGATGGAGCCGATGCTGGCCGCGCTCGCGGACCTGCCGGCCTCCCAGGGCACCCCTGCCATCGGTGAGTCGCTGGCGGCCCGCCCGAGCCCACGGCTCGCGGACCGGCTCGTCGACGAGGTGTCGGAGCGACGTGCGGTGAAGCGCCGGCGCGGCATGTACCTGGTGGCGGCCGCGGCCGCGCTGATCATCGGTGGCCCGCTGACGGTGATGGCGGTCAACGGCGGCAGCGAGACCTCCAGCGCCTCGCCGCCCATGGCGATGGCCACCAGCCCGGCCAAGGCGGCCTTCGACGTCATGACGGACAAGAAGTCCGCCACGGACCCGAGCACCAAGGTCAACGCCGTCGTCGCGGTCGAGAAGAAGGACTGGGGCACCCACGCCGTCCTTCAGCTCAAGAACGTCAAGGGCCCGCTCAAGTGCTCCCTGATCGCCGTCGGCAAGAACGGCGAGCGGGAGACGGTGACCTCGTGGGCCGTCCCGGCCTGGGGTTACGGCATTGCGAACGCCAAGACCGAAGAGGGGAAGAACCCCCTCTACGTGCATGGCGGCGCGGCCTTCACCCCGAATGAGATCGATCACTTCGAGGTCATGACCTTCGACGGGAAGCGGCTCGTCCAGGTGAACGCGTGAGCGAACTCAGGGCGCGCACGTAGCCTCCAGGGGTCCCCTTCGCGTACGGTTGACGGCTGCCCAGCACGTCAGAAGGGGGCCCGGTGGCCGCTCAGGCTCAGCAGGAAACCGCGCTCGACCAGATCCACGATTCCGCACAGGACGATTCCGTACGGGATCGTGAGATCAGCGTCGAGCAGCAACATCTGGACCGGGTGTACCGGCGCCTAGAGGAGAAGATCCACGAGGCGGAGTTCCTGATGAACGACGCCGCCAAGCGCGGCCAGGTAGGGACACCGGGGGCGCTCGCGGAGCGCGACGCCCAGGTGTTCCGGGCGGGGGTTCATCTCAACCGCCTCAACAACGAGTTCGAGGACTTCCTCTTCGGCCGGGTCGACCTGCTGCTCGGGAAGGACGGCCAGAAGGGGCCGGACGGCGCGTACACGGCCGTCGAACCCGCCGAGGGCGCGGTCCGTCAGGACGAGACCGGTCAGTACGCCTCCATCGCCGAGACGCTCCACATCGGCCGTATCGGGGTGCTGGACGCGGACTACGCGCCGCTGGTCATCGACTGGCGGGCGCCCGCCGCGGCCCCGTTCTACCGCTCGACACCGGTCGATCCGGGCCGGGTGGTACGCCGCCGGGTCATCCGCTCCAAGGGCCGCAAGGTCCTCGGCGTGGAGGACGACCTGATGCGCCCGGAGCTCAGGGCCACGCTCGACGGCCAGGAACTCCCGGTGATCGGCGACGGCGCCCTGATGGCCGCGCTCGGCCAGGCCCGCAGCCACACCATGCGCGACATCGTGGCGTCCATCCAGGCCGAACAGGACCTGGTGATCCGCGCCCCCGCCGCGTCGGTGACGTATGTGGAGGGCGGCCCCGGCACCGGCAAGACGGCGGTGGCCCTGCACCGGGCGGCGTACCTCCTCTACCAGGACCGCCGCCGGTACGCGGGCGGCATCCTGATCGTCTCGCCCACCCCCCTGCTGGTCGCCTACACCGAGGGCGTGCTGCCCTCGCTCGGCGAGGAGGGCCAGGTCGCCATCCGCGCCATCGGCTCACTCGCCGAGGACACGGGCGGCGCGGAGGCCACCCTGTACGACTCCCCGGCCGTGGCCCGCGCCAAGGGCTCGTACCGGATGCTCAAGGTGCTGCGCAAGGCCGCCAGAGGGGCGCTGGAGACGCCCGGGGGCGGCCCGCGCCGGTTCTCCGCCGTCCCGGAGCAGCCGGAGCAGCTGGAACAGCCGGAACAGCTGGCCTTCGGCGAGGAGGCCGCCCCGGCCCCCGTCGGCACCCCCACCCGGCTGCGCGTCGTCGCCTTCGGGCGGCGGCTGGAGCTGGAGGCCGCCGAGCTGGACCGGATCAAGCACAACGCGCTGAGCGGGACCGCGCCCGTGAACCTGCTGCGGCCGCGCGCCCGCAAGCTGCTGCTGGACGCGCTGTGGGCGAGGTCCGGTGCCGGTACCCGCCACACCGACCCGGAGCTGGCCGCCGAGCTGCGGTCCTCCTTCGACGAGGACGTCGCCTCCGAGGACAGCTTCATCGAGTTCGTGAACGCGTGGTGGCCGGAGCTGACCCCGCGCGGCGTCCTGGCCGCCATGGCCGACGAGCGGCGGCTCGGCCGCTGGGCGCGGCGGATCCTCAACCCCGGCGAGGTACGGCGGGTGGCGCGCTCGCTCAAGCGGGACGGGCTGTCCGTGCACGACGTGGCGATGCTGGACGAGCTCCAGGCGATCCTGGGGATGCCCGCCCGGCCCAGGAAGCGGCGCGAGCTGGACCCGCTGGACCAGCTCAGCGGCCTTGAGGAGCTCATGCCCGTGCGCGAGGAGTCGCAGCGCGAGCGGGCCGAGCGGCTGGCGCAGGAACGCGTCGAGTACGCGCACGTCATCGTCGACGAGGCGCAGGACCTCACGCCCATGCAGTGGCGGATGGTGGGCCGGCGCGGACGGCACGCCACCTGGACCGTCGTCGGCGATCCGGCGCAGTCCTCGTGGTCCGACCCCGACGAGGCCGCGGAGGCCCGTGACGAGGCCCTGGGCACCCGTCCCCGGCGCCGCTTCACCCTCACCGTCAACTACCGCAACCCCGCCGAGATCGCCGAGCTGGCCGCCAAGGTGCTCGCCCTCGCCATGCCCGGCTCCGCGTCCCCGTCAGCCGTACGGTCCACCGGCGTCGAGCCGCGTTTCGTGGCGGCGAGCAAGGGCCACGGCACCGGCGTACGGGACTCGCTCGCGCAGACCGTACGGGCCGAGGCCGCGCGCCTGCTGGACCGGGTGGACGGCACGGTGGGCGTCGTGGTGGCCATGAACCGGCGCGAGGAGGCCGCGCGCTGGCTCGCCGGGCTCGGCGAGCGGGTGGTGGCGCTCGGGAGCCTGGAGGCGAAGGGACTGGAGTACGACGCGACCGTGGTCGTCTCGCCGGCGGAGATCGCCGACGAGTCGCCCGCGGGGCTGCGGGTGCTGTACGTCGCCCTCACCCGGGCCACTCAGCAGCTGACCATCGTCTCCGGTGACCGCGACGAACCCGACGCGAACGGGGTTCCGGACCTGCTCCGGGACTGACCTGCTCCGGGGCTGACCTGCTCCGGGGCTGAGGGGGAGGCGGGTTCGCCCGCCCACTCCGTCCGTCCCCTCCCGCCCGTCCGCCCGCCTCGCCGAAAATGAACTCTCGGGGTGGGAATTGCCTTACGGGGATCGTTTGTTACGGTGGATGTGGCACCGGCCCGATCCAAGCCCCCGGGCCCAACCTTCGTCGCTACGAGCGACCACTTGCCGCGAGGCGAGCATGGCGGGTCGGTGTCATTGAACGTGTGAGAGAAGGAAATGAGGCCCACGTCACTCTGTGACGTGGGCCTCATTTCCTTTGCGAACGCCTGGAGAACAAAACGTTCGCAATCCGGGGCGGCTACCGCGTACTCCGCGGTAGGTGCGACGATCGGACGGCAAACAAGCGTCACGGTGAAAGCAGAGGAAGTCGGCCATGGCAACGGCGCCCAGCGTCTCCTACTCGATGACGGTCCGGCTGGAGGTACCCGCGAGCGGAACCGCGGTCTCCCAGCTCACCACGGCCGTGGAGTCCCACGGAGGCTCGGTGACCGGCCTTGACGTCACCGCGTCCGGGCACGAGAAGCTCCGGATCGACGTCACCATCGCGGCGACCTCCACCGCGCACGCCGACGAGATCGTCGAGCAGCTGCGCCACATCGAGGGCGTCACGCTCGGCAAGGTCTCCGACCGTACGTTCCTCATGCACCTCGGCGGCAAGATCGAGATGCAGTCCAAGCACCCGATCCGCAACCGTGACGACCTCTCCATGATCTACACCCCGGGTGTGGCCCGTGTGTGCATGGCGATCGCCGAGAACCCCGAGGACGCCCGCCGCCTCACCATCAAGCGCAACTCCGTTGCGGTCGTGACGGACGGCTCCGCCGTGCTCGGGCTCGGGAACATCGGCCCCATGGCCGCCCTCCCGGTCATGGAGGGCAAGGCGGCCCTCTTCAAGCGCTTCGCCGGCATCGACGCCTGGCCGCTGTGCCTGGACACCCAGGACACCGACGCGATCGTCGAGATCGTGAAGGCCATCGCGCCGGGCTTCGCGGGCATCAACCTGGAGGACATCTCCGCACCGCGCTGCTTCGAGATCGAGGCCCGGCTGCGCGAGGCCCTCGACATCCCCGTCTTCCACGACGACCAGCACGGCACCGCGATCGTCGTCCTCGCCGCCCTCACCAACGCCCTGCGCGTGGCGGGCAAGGCCATCGGTGACATCCGGGTCGTCATGTCCGGCGCGGGCGCGGCCGGTACGGCCATCCTCAAGCTGCTCATCGCCGCGGGCGTCAAGAACGCCGTCGTCGCCGACATCCACGGCGTCGTGCACGCGGACCGCGCGGACCTCGTCGACGCGGCCTCCGATTCGCCACTGCGCTGGATCGCCGACAACACCAACCCGGAAGGTCTCGCGGGCACGTTGAAGGAGGCCGTGCGCGGCGCCGACGTGTTCATCGGCGTCTCCGCCCCGAACGTGCTCGACGGCGACGACGTGGCCGCCATGGGCGAGAACGCCATCGTGTTCGCGCTCGCGAACCCCGATCCGGAGGTCGACCCGGCAATCGCCCGTCAGACCGCGGCAGTTGTCGCCACCGGCCGCTCCGACTTCCCCAACCAGATCAACAACGTCCTGGTCTTCCCGGGCGTCTTCCGCGGCCTCCTGGACGCCCAGTCCCGCACGGTCAACACGGAGATGATGCTGGCCGCCGCGACCGCCCTCGCGGATGTGGTGACCGAGGACGAGCTCAACCCGAACTACATCATCCCGAGCGTCTTCAACGACAAGGTCGCGGGCGCGGTCGCCGGAGCGGTGCGCTCCGCGGCGAAGGCGGCGTCTGCGTCTGCGTCGGCGTCGGTCTCGGTCTCGTCCTCGGTCGAGTAGGCGCCCGGGGGTTGGTGTGGGCCCCGCCGGGGGTGGCGGCCCGCGCTTTCCACGCGCTGTGACGATTGCCACGGGGCCCGTGTGTCGGCGCGTCGCGGGATGCGGGGCCCTTGGCCGCCCTCTAGGGTGGCGGCCAGGCTCACGCCTCCCGGGCCCTGCGGTCCGCTGCCGGGAGCGGACGGAGCGTCACCACACTGAGGCAGTGGCGCTTTTCGTGTGACTCCCAAGGGTGTTCGTGTGACTCCCAGGGGTGCCGGATTGGCTTTCCCGCCGCAGGTGGGGGCAGGATGCGTCTTCGGGCGCGAGGGTCTGGCTACGGACCCGGGTCCGGGGACCGACCGAGGGCCCTGGCAGCATCGGCTTCGCCGCATCCAACATGCGGCTCCGCCGCGTGGCACGCCTCAACGGCAAGAAGAACACGGGAGTAACAACATGAACCGCAGTGAGCTGGTGGCCGCGCTGGCCGACCGCGCCGAGGTGACCCGCAAGGACGCCGACGCCGTTCTGGCCGCGTTCGCCGAGACCGTCGGCGAGATCGTTGCCAAGGGCGACGAGAAGGTCACCATCCCCGGCTTCCTGACCTTCGAGCGCACCCACCGTGCCGCTCGCACCGCGCGCAACCCGCAGACCGGCGACCCGATCCAGATCCCGGCCGGCTACAGCGTGAAGGTCTCCGCGGGCAGCAAGCTCAAGGAAGCGGCCAAGGGCAAGTAAGCCGCGCTCGTGTGCCACGGAACGGCGCACGAGGCGCGCCGGCGCCGGCAGTAACGCCAATGGGGCGGCCCCCTTGACCGGGGCCGCCCCATCGTCGTACGTACACCTGCTTACCGCTCCCCGAGCGACGATTGCCGCCCCTGAGCGCCTGCCACCGCTCCCCGCGTGACGATTGCAGCCCCTGAGCGCCTGCCACCGCTCCCCGCGTGACGATTGCAGCCCCTGAGCGCCTGCCGCGGATCCCGGAGCGCCCGCCGCCGCTCCCCGAGCAGCTACTGCCGCTCCCGAGCGCCCGCGGCCGCTACCCGAGCGCCTTGCCGGGCAGTTCGACCTTCGCGCCCAGTTCCACCAGCTTCTCCATGCGGTGTCTGCCTGGGGGCTGCGACATCAGCGGCTGGCGCCGCGGGCCCCCAGACCCCCAGCCGGAAGCGGCGCTGTCCTGGGCCGGGAGCGGAGGGGCTGTGGTTATCCGAGCGCCTTGCCGGGCAGTTCGACCTTCGCGCCCAGTTCCACCAGCTTCTCCATGAAGTTCTCGTAGCCGCGGTTGATGAGGTCGATGCCGTGGACCCTGGAGGTGCCCTGGGCCGCCAGCGCGGCGATCAGGTACGAGAAGCCGCCGCGCAGGTCGGGGATGACCAGGTCGGCGCCCTGGAGCCTGGTCGGGCCCGACACGACGGCCGAGTGCAGGAAGTTGCGCTGGCCGAAGCGGCAGTTCGAGCCGCCGAGGCACTCGCGGTAGAGCTGGATGTGCGCGCCCATCTGGTTGAGCGCGGAGGTGAAGCCGAGCCGGGACTCGTAGACCGTCTCGTGGATGATCGACAGGCCCGTGGCCTGGGTCAGCGCGACCACCAGCGGCTGCTGCCAGTCGGTCTGGAAGCCCGGGTGGACGTCCGTCTCCAGGGCGATCGACTTGAGCTGCGAGCCCGGGTGCCAGAAGCGGATGCCCTCGTCGTCTATCTCGAATGCCCCGCCCACCTTGCGGTAGGTGTTCAGGAACGTCATCATCGAGCGCTGCTGAGCGCCGCGGACGTAGATGTTGCCTTCGGTCGCCAGCGCCGCGGAAGCCCAGGAGGCGGCCTCCAGACGGTCCGGGATGGCCGCGTGGGTGTAACCGCCGAGCGAGTCCACACCCGTGATGCGGATCGTGCGGTCGGTGTCCATCGCGATGATCGCGCCCATCTTCTGCAGTACGCAGATGAGGTCCTCGATCTCGGGCTCCACGGCCGCGTTGGACAGCTCCGTGACGCCCTCCGCGAGCACCGCCGTCAGCAGCACCTGCTCGGTCGCGCCGACGGACGGGTACGGAAGCTGGATCTTCGTGCCGCGCAGCCGCTGCGGAGCCTCCAGGTACTGGCCGTCCTCCCGCTTCTCGATCTTCGCACCGAACTGCCGCAGCACCTCGAAGTGGAAGTCGATGGGACGACCACCGATGTCGCATCCGCCGAGCCCCGGGATGAACGCGTGACCCAGACGGTGCAACAGGGGACCACAGAAAAGGATGGGGATCCGCGAGGAGCCGGCATGGGCGTCGATGTCGGCGACGTTCGCGCTCTCCACGTGCGACGGGTCCAGCACCAGCTCACCCGGTTCCTCACCCGGCCGGACCGTCACGCCGTGCAGCTGCAGCAGCCCCCGTACGACGCGTACGTCGCGGATGTCGGGGACATTGCGCAGGCGGCTCGGCGCGCTGCCCAGCAGGGCTGCCACCATGGCCTTCGGCACGAGATTCTTCGCACCGCGGACACGGATCTCGCCCTCCAGCGGGGTCCCGCCGTGGACAATCAGTACATCGTCAGAGCCGTTGACGGTCATGTATCTCGCGTTCCGATGAGTTGGGCAGGAGTGCGCATCGGCAGGCCTGTTGGGCGGGAGCCGAAGAGCAAGGGTAATCGCCGCCTACCCCCCTTAAGTAAGCCCAAGTACCACCCAGCTGCGTCATAGCTTTGACACAACACGAACCGTTTCGAACCGGGCACACGGGGTCACCGGCGGCGGTGTGCGCGGGTGGCGCTTCTCTGCGCCCTGAGCTGCATTCACTCGGGTACGGGCATTGGGACCCGTATACGGGGAAGATGCGGGATCATGTCTGGCATGACCGAGGTGTCCTCGCTCACAGGGCGGCTGCTCGTGGCCACGCCCGCCCTGGCGGACCCGAACTTCGATCGCGCGGTGGTGCTGCTCCTCGACCACGACGAGGAGGGCTCGCTCGGTGTCGTCCTCAACCGGCCGACCCCGGTGGACGTCAGCGACATCCTGGAGGCCTGGGCGGATCTGGCGGGGGAACCCGGCGTCGTCTTCCAGGGCGGCCCGGTGTCGCTGGACTCGGCCCTGGGCGTCGCGGTGATCCCGGGCGGCGTCGCCTCCGGGGAGCGCGCGCCGCTGGGCTGGCGCCGTGTGCACGGCGCGATCGGCCTCGTCGACCTGGAGGCCCCGCCCGAACTCCTCGCCTCGGCCCTGGGCTCCCTGAGAATCTTCGCCGGGTACGCGGGCTGGGGCCCGGGCCAGCTGGAGGACGAGCTCACGGAGGGCGCCTGGTACGTGGTCGAGTCCGAACCGGGAGACGTCTCCTCGCCGTCCCCGGAGCGCCTGTGGCGCGAGGTCCTGCGCCGCCAGCGCAGCGAGCTCGCGATGGTGGCGACGTATCCGGACGATCCCTCGCTCAATTGATGCCGTCGGTCGCGGCGAACCCGTTCTCGGCGAACCCGTTGTGCAAGCCGGGGCGCCATAGGCCCCGGCGGTTGATTACCCTTGGCTCCCATGAGCACTCTTGAGCCTGAGACCCAGCCCCAGCGAGGCACTGGGACGGGGACCCTCGTAGAGCCGACGCCGCAGGTGTCGCACGGCGACGGGGACCACGAGCGCTTCGCCCACTACGTCCAGAAGGACAAGATCATGGCGAGCGCCCTCGACGGCACGCCCGTCGTGGCACTCTGCGGCAAGGTGTGGGTCCCGGGCCGCGACCCCAAGAAGTACCCCGTGTGTCCCATGTGCAAGGAGATCTACGAGTCCATGGGCGCCGGCGGCGACAAGGGCAAGGGCGGCCAGGACAAGTAACGGGCAGAGGCCTGACGGCCTGACGATCACAAGGCCCCCGTGGCGTGCTTTGGTGCGCTCCGGGGGCCTTTGTGCCGTGTGCCGTTGCACGGGGTGCGTCGGCCGGTCACAAGGTGGTTGAGACCTCTTGTGGGCATGTTCATGTAGTCCATAGCCTCCGGTGTGTTGTGCAGAGCAAAACAGCCATTGCGTATGTTGCAACGCCCCCACCGGAGGATGTTGGATGAAGCTCTCTGCGAACCTCTCTGCGAAGCTCCCGGCCCGGACGGCTGCCGCCCTCGCCGCCCTTGTCGTCGCCACCGCCTGCGCGCCCCAGACCTCCGACAACTCCTCCACCGGGAAGGACGAGAAGACCGGCACTGTGAGGGTCTGGCTCTTCCAGGAGGTCAACAACGGGCCTAAGGAGAAGGTCGTCGACACGGCCGTCGCCGCCTTCAAGAAGGCCCACAAGGACACCAAGGTCACCATCGAGTACATCCCCGTGGAGACCCGCGCCCAGCGTATGAAGGCCGCCTTCAACGACCCGAAGAGCGCGCCGGACGTCATCGAGTACGGCAACACGGACACCGCCGGTTACGTCAAGGACGGCGGACTCGCCGACGTCACCGAGGAATTCACCGACTGGAGCGAGTCCAAGGACACCGACCCGACCGCCAAACAGTCCGTGACGGTCGACGGGAAGATCTACGGCGCCCCGTTCTTCGTCGGCGTCCGCGCCCTCTACTACCGCACCGACATCCTCAAGGATCTCGGCCTCGAAGCTCCCCGGACCCAGGCCGAGTTGATCTCCACCGCCAAGAAGATCCGCGCGGCGAAACCCGATCTGTACGGGCTCGTGGTCGGCGGCGCCTACACCTACGGCGCGATGCCCTTCATCTGGTCCCAGGGCGGCGAGATCGCCCAGGGCAAGGGCGGTTCGTACGCCGCCGACATCGACAGCGCGGCCGCCCAGAAGGGCATCAAGACCTACACCTCGCTCTTCGGCGACGACAACTGTCCCGCCGCCAAGTGCGCGGGCATGACCGGCAACGACACCGTCACCGCCTTCTCCTCCGGCAAGGCGGGCATGGCCATCGGCGGCGACTTCAGCCATGCGGCGATCGAGGCCGGGGCGGTCAAGGGCAAGTACGCGGTCGTGCCGCTGCCGGGCCTGAAGGCGGGCGAGATCGCCCCCGCGTTCGCGGGCGGCAACAACATCGGCGTACTGAAGAGCACCTCGCACCGCACCCTCGCCATCGACCTGATGGAGCAGCTGGCGAGCAAGAAGACCGAGGGCGAGCTCTTCGACGCCATGGGCTTCCTGCCGACGTACACCGACGTACGGGACGACGTGGCCGAGAAGCAGCCGTTCGTCGCGCCCTTCGTGAAGACGCTCGCGTCGGGCGCCAAGTTCGTGCCCGCCTCGCCCGCCTGGTCGCAGATCGACTCCTCACTCGTCCTGCCGACGATGTTCCAGGAGGTCATCACCGGCAAGAAGGACGTGGCGGCTGCCGCCGAGGACGCGGCGAAGAAGATGAACGACGCGTTCAGCTCCGTGGGGTGAGCGGATGACCACGCAAGAGGCCGTCGCCGCACCGGCCACGGTCACGAAGGCGGTGGCCACCTCACCCGGCCGCCGGCGCGCCCGGTGGACCCCCTGGCTCTATCTCGCCCCCGCCCTCGTCGTCCTCGGCGCCCTGCTCGGCTACCCCATCTACCAACTCGGCCTGATCTCGCTCCTGAAGTACACCCAGGCCCAGGTCAGCGGCGGCGAACCGACCTCCTTCGAAGGCTTCGGCAACTACTCCACGCTCTTCGCCGACGACCAGTTCTGGCAGGTGCTGATCGCCACGGTGTTCTTCGCGGCGGCCTGCGTGGTCTCCACCCTGGCCGTCGGCTGCGCCCTCGCCGTGCTCCTCACCCGGGTACGGGCCGTGCCGCGCCTCGCGCTGATGCTGGCCGCGCTCGGCGCCTGGGCGACCCCGGCCGTCACCGGCTCCACGGTCTGGCTGTTCCTCTTCGACCCCGACTTCGGCCCGGTCAACCGGGTCCTGGGCATCGGCGACCACTCCTGGACGTACGGCCGCTACAGCGCCTTCGCGCTCGTGCTGCTGGAAGTGGTCTGGTGCTCCTTCCCGTTCGTGATGGTGACGGTGTACGCGGGCATCCGTGCCGTACCGGCCGAGGTACTGGAGGCCGCCGCCCTGGACGGCGCCTCGCAGTGGCGGATCTGGCGCTCGGTGCTCGCGCCGCTGCTCCGGCCGATCCTGGTGGTCGTCACCATCCAGTCGGTCATCTGGGACTTCAAGGTCTTCACGCAGATCTACGTGATGACCAACGGCGGTGGCATCGCCGGACAGAACCTCGTACTGAACGTGTACGCGTACCAGCAGGCGTTCGCCTCCTCGCAGTACGGACTCGGCTCGGCGATCGGCGTGGTGATGCTGGTGATCCTGCTGGCGGTCACGCTGGTGTATCTGCGGCTGCTGCGCGGGCAGGGGGAGGAACTGTGAGTCTCGTACGTGGCTCCACCCGCCGTTTCGTACGTGCTTCCGCCGACCGTTTCGCGGGTCGCCTCGCGGGTCGTTCCGCAGATCGTTCCGCTGGTAGTTCGGCTGGTAGTTCGGCTGGTAGTTCCGCCGGTAGTTCCTCTGGTCGGTCCGCGGGTCGTTTCGTGGGTCGGTCCGCCGGTGGTTTCGTGGATTGGTCCGTTAGTCGTTTCGCGGGTCGTCCCGCCGGTCGTCCCGCCAGGCGTTTCGCAGGCCGTTTCGTGCGGCGCCCGTGGCGGCTCGCCGCCGAGGCGTCCGCACTGCTGATCGCCGTGGTCGTCGCCTTTCCCCTCTACTGGATGGTGCTGAGCGCCTTCAAACCGGCCGGGGAGATCGAGTCCACCGCACCCCGGCCATGGACGCTTTCCCCTTCCCTGGATTCCTTCCGGCGGGTGTTCGGGCAGCGGGAATTCGGCCGATACTTCGTCAACAGCCTTGTGGTGGCGGGCTCCGTGGTCATCGTCTCGACGCTGATCGCGTTTCTCGCGGCGACGGCGGTCACACGATTCCGCTTCCGTTTCCGGACCACCCTGTTGATCATGTTCCTGGTCGCGCAGATGGTGCCCGTGGAAGCGCTGACGATCCCCCTCTTCTTCCTGATGCGGGACTTCGGCCAGCTGAACACACTGGGCTCGCTGATCCTGCCCCACATCGCCTTCTCGCTGCCGTTCGCGATCTGGATGCTGCGGGGTTTTGTGAAGGCCGTTCCCGAGGCGCTGGAGGAGGCCGCGTACATCGACGGGGCGAGCCGCACACGATTCCTCTGGCAGATCCTTTTCCCGCTGGTCTTCCCGGGGCTGGTGGCCACGAGTGTCTTTTCCTTCATCTCGGCCTGGAACGACTTCCTGTTCGCCAAGTCCTTCATCATCAGCGACACCTCGCAGTCCACCTTGCCGATGGCCCTGCTGGTCTTCTACAAGCCCGACGAGCCGGACTGGGGCGGTGTGATGGCGGCGTCCACGGTGATGACGATTCCGGTGCTGATCTTCTTCGTACTCGTACAGCGACGACTGGTCTCCGGGCTGGGCGGAGCGGTAAAGGACTGACATGACCGATGTGATTCCGGCGCCCCGCGCCGTCGAGGGGCTCATGCGGCGCGGGGTCACCTTCGACGCGGACACCACCCTGTGGGCAGGACCCGGCACGGGCACCGTCGAGCGCTGGCTGCGCGCCACACTCGGCTCGGCCCTCGGCCTGACGCTGCCACCAGGGCCGCAGGACGCCCGCAACGCCGTACGACTGCTGCTCGACGACAGCCTGGAGCCGGAGGCGTACAGGCTCGGCGCCGTCGTCGACCGGGGTGTCGAGATCCGGGGCGGCAGCGCGGCCGGGGTGTTCTGGGGCGCGCAGACGCTGCGTCAGCTCCTCGGGCCCGACGCTTTCCGCCGTGCGCCCGTCCGGCCGGGGACGGCCTACGGAATCCCGTACCAGATCATCGAGGACGCCCCCCGATTCCCCTGGCGCGGCCTCATGCTCGACGTCTCCCGGCACTTCATGCCCAAGGACGGGGTCCTGCGCCACCTCGACCTCCTCGCCGCCCACAAACTCAACGTCTTCCACTTCCACCTCACCGACGACCAAGGCTGGCGTGTTCAGATCAAGCGCTTCCCGAAGCTGACGGAGGTCGGCTCCTGGCGGGCGCGCACGAAATTCGGCCATCGCGCCTCACCGCTGTGGGAGGAGAAGCCGCACGGGGGCTTCTACACGCAGGACGACATCCGCGAGATCGTGGCCTACGCGGCCGAGCGGCATATCAGTGTCGTCCCGGAGGTCGACATCCCGGGGCACAGCCAGGCCGCCATCGCCGCGTATCCGGAACTGGGCAACACCGACGTCATCGACACGACCTCCCTGACCGTCTGGGACTCCTGGGGCATCTCCAAAAACGTACTCGCCCCCACTGACAACACCCTGCGCTTCTACGAGGGGGTGTTCGAGGAACTCCTCGACCTGTTTCCGGCGGACGCCGCGCCGTTCTCACACTTCTTCCACATCGGCGGCGACGAGTGCGCCAAGGACCAGTGGAAGCAGTCGCCGACCGCGCAGGCCCGTATCGAGGAGTTGGGGCTCGCGGACGAGGACGAGTTGCAGTCCTGGTTCGTCCGACACTTCGACAACTGGCTCTCCGCGCGCGGGCGACGGCTGATCGGCTGGGACGAGATCCTGGAGGGCGGGCTGGCCGACGGGGCGGCCGTGTCCTCGTGGCGCGGCTACCAGGGCGGCATCACGGCCGCCCGCGCCGGCCACGACGTCGTCATGTGCCCTCAGCAGGCGGTGTACTTGGACTACCGCCAGGCCGCGGGCGAGGACGAGCCGGTGCCCATCGCGTACGTCCGCACCCTGGAGGACGTCTACCGTTTCGAGCCCGTTCCGCCCGAACTCACCGAGACCGAGGCGCGGCATGTGCTGGGGACTCAGGCCAACGTGTGGACCGAGGTGATGGAGGATTCCGGGCGCGTGGACTACCAGACCTTCCCCCGGCTCGCCGCCTTCGCCGAGGTCGCCTGGAGTGCCCTGCCCGCCCCCGCCGAGCGGGACTTCGCCGACTTCGAGCGGCGGATGGCCGCCCACTACGGGCGACTTGACGCCCTGGGAGTGGCCTACCGCCCGCCCACCGGACCGCTTCCGTGGCAGCGGCGACCGGGTGTGCTCGGACGCCCGATCGAGGGGGCGCCCCCAAACGTGTGAGGTGACCGCCGACCGGCGTGTCCCCGCCCGCTCGCCCCGACATCGCCGCCTCACAAGGCAAAAGGCGCCCAATCGTCAACGAAGAGTGGCAATTCGTACTGACCGGCGATGCCGTACGAAAACGGACCATCTCCCTGGTGAGGGGGCGAATGCCTCCTAGCGGACCCCCGCGTCGAGGGCCCGGGAAGATGTGCCAGAGTTGCCACGTCCGCCCTGTCAGCACGTACCGTACGCGCAACACAGGTGGGACCAGGTGGGGCAGCGGGAAGGGGCAGCCGGTTTGACCACGCACGCACCGCAGGCGGCGCAGGCCGTGACGCTGCCCGCCTCGCTGGACGAGGCAGTGGCGGCGCTGGCCGCCATGCCCGCCGCCGTTCCCGTGGCCGGCGGCACCGACCTCATGGCCGCCGTCAACTCCGGACAGCTGAGGCCCGCCGCGCTCGTCGGTCTCGGCCGGATCAGCGAGATCCGTGGCTGGCAGTACCAGGACGGCCACGCGCTGCTCGGCGCCGGCCTCACCCACGCACGCATGGGGCGTCCCGACTTCGCGGCCCTCATCCCCGCGCTCGCCGCCGCCGCGCGCGCCGCGGGGCCGCCGCAGATCCGCAACGCGGGCACCCTGGGCGGCAACATCGCCTCGGCCGCCCCCACGGGGGACGCGCTGCCCGTACTGGCCGCCCTGGAGGCCACGTTGATCATCGCGGGCCCGGGCGGGGCTCGCCGTGAGATCCCGGTGTCGCACCTGCTCGCGGGCATGGAGATGCTCCGCGGCGGCGAACTCATCGGCTACGTGCGCGTGCCGCTGCTGCACGCGCCGCAGGTCTTCCTGAAGGCGACCGGACGCACCGGACCCGGGCGCGCCCTCGCGTCCGTGGCGCTCGTCCTCGACCCGGCGCGGCGCGGGGTGCGGTGTGCCGTCGGTGCCATAGCGCCGATGCCGCTGCGGCCCCTGGACGCAGAGGCATGGGTCGCCCAGCTGATCGACTGGGACAACAGCCGGGCGATCGTCCCGGAGGCGCTCAACGCCTTCGGGGAGTACGTCGCCGCGGCCTGCATCCCCGATCCCGTCCCCGCCGAGGACGGCTCCGTACAGCAGCTTCCGCCCGCCGTACTGCACCTGCGGCGCACCGTCGCCGCGCTGGCCCGACGAGCACTGGGGAGGGCACTGTCGTGACCGACGACCAGCACGAAGAGGGCGCTCCGCAGCGCAGCAGCGGCCGGTGGGACCCGCTCCCGCAGGGTGACTACGACGACGGCGCCACCGCCTTCGTCAAGCTCCCCGAGGGCGGTATCGAGGCACTTCTGGCGGAGCGTGAGCCGCTCGCGGCGCCCGGCCACGGCTATGTGCCCCCGCAGATCGCCGTGACGCCCCCGGCGGCCGACGCCGGGGCGACGGACCCCTGGGGCGCGCCGGCCGAGCCGGTCCGGTGGCCCGATCCGAACGCGGGACACCAGGACGCCGGGCACGGGCAGACCGCGGCCGGGCATCAGCAGAGCGCGCACGACGGGTTCTCGTACCACCCCGGCGCCACCGGGCAGTGGGACTTCGGGGAGGTGGCCCAGGAGGGTGCCGCCTCCGGACGTCACGCGACCGATGCGTCCGGACACGACGTCACCGGGCAGTGGTCGATTCCGGTCGCCGGCGGTGACCTTCCGGACGAATCGGGCGAGTTCACCACGTCGGCCCTGGTCGAGCAGTGGGGCGGCACGCCGCCCGCCACGCTCCCGGGCGGCGCGGCCGCGCCCTGGGCGACCACGGAGACCATCGGGGAGCCCTGGTCCGCCGCGCCGAGGGCGACGACCCCCGAGGCTCCTCAGGCCCCTGAGGCCCCCGTGGGGCCCGTACGGCCCACGCATGCAGAATCGCCCGCCGAGGCCGCCCAGACGCCCACAGGGGCCGCTCACGGGGCTCCTGAGCCGGTCGCCGGGCCCACGCCGACCCCGGTCGACGCGCACCGGACCCCGAACGGGCCCGAACCGGACTCCGACCCGGCCCCGGCGTCCGCTCCGGCGGCGGCTTCGACGGCGGTTCCGGAAGCAGCCCCGGAAGCGGTTCCGGACGACCCCGCGGAGCACCCCGAAGCCCCGGCGCCGGACCGGCCCGACTCCGCCGCCCCCGTGGCGGACACGGGCGACCCGGAAGCCGCCGCGCCGCCCCCGCACGACGAACACCCCCTGGCCTCCTACGTCCTGCGCGTCAACGGCGCCGACCGCCCCGTGACCGACGCCTGGATCGGCGAGTCGCTGCTCTACGTCCTGCGCGAGCGCCTCGGCCTCGCCGGCGCCAAGGACGGCTGCTCGCAGGGCGAGTGCGGAGCCTGCAACGTGCAGGTGGACGGGCGGCTCGTGGCGTCCTGCCTGGTGCCCGCCGTCACCGCCGCGAGCAGCGAGGTGCGTACGGTCGAAGGCCTGGCCGCCGACGGACAGCCCTCGGACGTGCAGCGCGCGCTGGCCAAGTGCGGTGCGGTGCAGTGCGGTTTCTGCGTCCCCGGCATGGCCATGACCGTGCACGACCTCCTGGAGGGCAACCCGGCCCCCACCGAGCTGGAGACCCGCCAGGCGCTGTGCGGCAACCTGTGCCGCTGCTCCGGCTACCGCGGGGTCCTGAACGCCGTGCGCGAGGTCGTCGCCGAACGCGAGGCGCACAGCGCGGCCGCCGCCGAGGCCGCGCCGGACCCGGGCGAGGCACGCATCCCGCACCAGGCGGGTCCCGGAGCGGGCGGCGTCAACCCGTCGGCGTTCGAGTCCCCGGGCGTGTCGCCCGGTTCGCCGCCGTCGGCGTACCAGCCCCCGTCGGCGTACGAGGACCACTCGGCGTACGCCGACCCAGCCGCGTACGAAGACCCTTCCGCGTACGACTCCCAGGCGCCGCATGAGCAGCCGTACGGCCAGGACGGAGGCCAGGCGTGAGCAACGAGACCGCGACCGCGACTGCCGCGGCAACCGAGACCGGCACCGAGCCGCTGCCGCACGGGCTCGGCGTGTCGCTGCCCACCGCGGAGGCCCGGGCCAAGACGGAGGGCACCTTCCCGTACGCGGCCGACCTGTGGGCCGAGGGCCTGCTGTGGGCGGCCGTCCTCAGATCGCCCCATCCGCACGCGCGCATCGTGTCCATCGACACCAGCCACGCGCGCGAGATGCCCGGCGTACGGGCGGTCATCACCCACGAGGACGTGCCCGGCGCGGCCCTGCACGGCCGCGGCCGTGCGGATCGCCCGGTGTTCGCCTCCGAGGTCGTACGCCACCACGGCGAGCCCATCGCGGCCGTCGCCGCCGACCACCCGGACACCGCGCGGATGGCCGCGGCGGCCGTCATCGTCGAGTACGAGCTCCTTGACCCGGTGACCGACCCGGAGCAGGCCTTCGAGGCCGAACCCCTGCACCCGGACGGCAACCTGATCCGGCACATCCCGCTGCGCCACGGCGACCCGGACGCGGTCGGTGAGATCGTCGTCGAGGGCCTGTACCGCATCGGCCGCCAGGACCCGGCCCCGATCGGCGCGGAGGCCGGTCTCGCCGTGCCCCGCCCGGACGGCGGCGTCGAGCTCTACATCGCCTCCACCGACCCGCACACCGACCGCGACACCGCCGCCGCCTGCTACGGCCTGGAGCCCGAGCGGGTGAAGGTCGTCGTCACCGGGGTGCCCGGCGCCACCGCCGACCGCGAGGACCAGGGCTTCCAACTCCCGCTCGGCCTGCTCGCCCTGCAGACCGGCTGCCCGGTGAAGCTCACCGCGACCCGCGAGGAGTCCTTCCTCGGCCACGCCCACCGGCATCCCACGCTCCTGCGCTACCGCCACCACGCCGACACCGAGGGCCGGCTGGTGAAGGTCGAGGCGCAGATCCTGCTGGACGCGGGCGCCTACGCCGACACGTCCGCCGAGTCGCTGGCCGCCGCGGTCTCCTTCGCCTGCGGCCCCTATGTCGTCCCGAACGCCTTCATCGAGGGCTGGGCCGTCCGCACCAACAACCCGCCCTCCGGCCATGTCCGCGGCGAGGGCGCGATGCAGGTCTGCGCGGCCTACGAGGCGCAGATGGACAAGCTCGCCAAGAAGCTCGCCCTCGACCCCGCCGAACTGCGCCTGCAGAACGCGATGGCCACCGGGGACGTGCTTCCCACCGGTCAGACGGTGACCTGCCCGGCCCCGGTCGCCGAACTGCTCCAGGCCGTGCGGGACTACCCCCTGCCCGCGCTCCCCAAGGACACCCCCGAGGACGAGTGGCTGCTCCCGGGCGGCCCCGAGGGCGCGGGCGAACCCGGCGCCGTACGCCGTGGTGTCGGCTACGGCCTCGGCATGGTCCACATGCTCGGCTCCGAGGGCGCGGACGAGGTCTCCACGGCCACGGTGAAAGTCCACGACGGTGTCGCCACGGTGCTCTGCGCGGCCGTCGAGACCGGCCAGGGCTTCACCACGCTGGCCCGGCAGATCGTCCAGGAGACGCTCGGTATCGACGAGGTGCACGTGGCGCCGGTCGACACCGACCAGCCGCCCGCGGGCCCGAGCTGCCGCAGCCGCCACACCTGGGTGTCCGGCGGAGCGGTCGAACGCGCCGCGAAGATGGTCCGTACGCAGCTGCTGCAGCCCCTGGCACACAAGTTCGGCATGTCCACGGAGCTGCTGCAGATCACCGACGGCAAGATCACGTCGTACGACGGTGTCCTCTCGACCACCGTCACCGAGGCGATGGACGGCAAGGAGCTGTGGGCGACCGCGCAGTGCCGCCCGCACCCGACGGAACCGCTCGACGCGGCCGGACAGGGCGACGCGTTCGTGGGCCTCGCCTTCTGCGCGATCCGCGCGGTGGTGGACGTCGACATCGAACTGGGTTCGGTACGAGTGGTGGAGCTGGCGCTCGCCCAGGACGTGGGCCGGATCCTCAACCCGGCGCAGCTGACGGCCCGTATCGAAGCGGGTGTCACGCAGGGTGTCGGCGCCGCCCTCACGGAGAACCTGCGCACCGCGCGCGGCCTGGTCCGCCACCCCGACCTCACCGGCTACGCCCTCCCGACCGCCCTGGACGCCCCCGACATCCGCATCGTCAAACTCGTCGAGGAGCGTGACGTCGTCGCCCCCTTCGGCGCGAAGGCGGTCAGCGCGGTGCCGGTGGTGACGTCCCCGGCGGCCGTCGCGTCCGCCGTACGGGCGGCGACGGGCCGGCCGGTCAACCGCCTCCCGATCCGTCCGCAAGCCGCGGTGGTGACCACCTCATGACCAGGGAAACGCCCGAGAGCACGCTCAGCAGCGAGCAGGAACAGCGGGAACAGCAGGAACAGCCGCGCTTCGAGCCCCCGCCCAGTGTCGGGAAGCTGATGATCTGGGTCCTGCTGTTCTTCGTGGCGGCCCTGGCGGTCGTCCTGGGCGGCGTGTACCTCACCTGATCCCGACCGGCGGCGGTACGCGTCCGTGGGTGACGCCGATGGCTTGAACCCGTGTGTTTCCGGGTTGTACGCCGTGTGTGCCTGCGGGTTTCCGGCGTTGTCAGTGGGGCGGCGTATGGTTCTCGGTCAGTGGGGAACTGCCGCTGGGCGGCGGGATGTTCCTCGCGGGAAGCACAAATGCGTTCACATGCGCGGGGGAGCCATGAGCACGACTGACACCGATGTCGTCGGCGCGATCACGCTGACCGAGGACGAGCTGCATCCGTACATCACCCACGAGAGCACACGGCAGTGGCTGACAGGGCCCGGACTGCCGTCCGAAGGCACGCTGCTGAGGTTCGGCGCACTGCGGGAGCACGGGCTGCGCAGGGTCGCCGACCTGGCGGGCGACGCCGACAAACTCGCCGCGGAGCTCCAGGACCAGCTGGTCGTCGGAGCCCTGCGGACCTTCGGCCGGGACCTGGAGTCGATCGTCCTGGACGGGGCGACGGGCGAGGTCGGCACGACGTACTTCCACTACTCCAAGCCTTCCCTGATGGACCTCTCGCCCCTGGCGCCCTCCCTGGAGGCGTTGCTGCGCTTCGCGGCGGCGACGGAGGAACTGATGACGGCCCGGGGACGGTTCGCGTCCTACGCGGGCCGGTTCGGCCCGAAGGCGGTCTCGGAGGCGTCCGAGTCGCTCGCCGCGGTCTTCGAGGCGGGCACGGGCGCCGGCGACGAGGTGGCGCCGTACTGGCGGATGGCCGCGCTGATCCGCCCCCTGGCCCGGATCGCGGGCCCCGGCGAGGGGCTCGTCCTCGACCTGCCCAAGCGGCTGCTGGACGAGGAGTTCGGCGCGGGCTCCATCATGCGCTTCGAGGACGTCGACTTCCCGCCCGCGCTCGTGCACGAGCCGACCCGTCGCTTCCTGCGCGAGACCGGCCTGCCCGAGGACGGCCTCCTCTTCCAGCTCGACACGGAGGTGCCGCTGCCGGCCCTCGCCGACTACTACGCGGACGAGCGCCCCGACGACTTCTCCGCCGACGAACTCCCCGCGACGGCCGACCGCCTCATACGCCTCGGCTACCTGATCGAGGACACCAGCCTCGTCGTGGACGGCACCACGGGAGCGGTCCTCGCCTGGAGCGAGCCGGACATCACCCTGCGCCCGCTCAACGCCGACATCTCCACACTCGCCTTCACCCTCTGGCTGCTGCACCGCGAGAAGGCGCTCGACGCCACCCACGACCTCACCGAATCCTACGAACAGCTCGCCGCCACCATGGCCCAGACCCTCGCCACGGTCGACCCGGTCGCCTGCGACCCGACCCCGTCCCTGCCGGGCGACGACGGCTGGCGCTACTGGCCGGAGATGTTCGAGGACGAGGCGGGCGGGGTGCTCTGAGCGCGGGAGCCGCGGGGAAGGGCCCGAACAGGGCCCAACCGCTTGCAGAGGCCGTGGCGTAGGGCTTCCAGGGGCTTGGGCAGTAGCCGAACGGCTCACTCGCCCTGAGTGCCTGGTACGCCTCTCGCAGGTCCGCGTACCGTGGCAGGGTGGCAAACGAAGACCTGGGCCGGACCCTGCGCCGTCTCCGCCGTCTGGCAGGACTGACACAGGACGAACTATCGGAACGTTCGGACGTGTCTGTTGACGTGATCCGTCAGCTTGAACAGGGACAGAAGCACTCGGCGCGCCTGCCCACGCTTCATTCCCTGGCGAACGGTCTCGGTGTGGAGCTGACGACGCTGCTGGGGGACCCTCCGGCCGTCTCCACAGGGGAGAACGACGGACCCCGGTTCGTGGCCGTACGGCGTGCCATCATGCCCACGCTCTGGGGACCACAGCCCGATCCGCCAGGGGCTTACTTCTCGCTGGACCGTCTCCGTGAGCAGATCGCGGACGGCTGGACTCAGTACCACTCGGCCGAGTTCGACACCGTCATGAAGGCACTCCCGGACCTGATCGCGGACGCCCGTGCTGTTACTGCCTCAGCCGACGAGGATGACAGTAAGACGGGTTTCGCCGCTCTGGGCAAGGTGCTTCAGCTTGCCGGACACGTCGCCGTGCGGATGGGGAAGACAGACCTTGCGCTGATCAGCCTGGAACGCGCGATAGAGGCTGCGGGACAGTCCTCCGACCCGCTTCTGCTGCCCATGATCGTGAACTCCACAGCGTGGGCTTACCAGCGGCAAGGGCGTCTTGAGGACGCGTTGTCCATCGCTCTCCGTGCTGCCGACGACATGGCGAACGCAGGCCGTACCGGGACGGCTGACGGCTTGAAGGTCTGGGGCGGACTGACCATGAGCGCTGCAACGTCAGCGGCGCGGAGCGGTGACTACGACCGTGCGGCGGACATGATGGGGAGTGCGGAGAAAGAGGCCGGCCGAGTCTCCAAGCTCCCGTCCGGCGGGGACAACCGCATGGTGAGTGTGTTCAGCCCGTCGTCAGTCCGTATTGAGCGTGTGCGTCTCGCTGTGCAGTACGGCCACCCGCAGGACGCACTGTCACTCGCCAAGGGCATGCGGCTGAGCAAGGACACCCCGCCATCGTGGCGTACGTGGCTGCTCCTGGACGTGGCCCGAGCCCACACGGACATCGGGGATGCCGCAGGGGCTGTGAAGACCCTGGAATCCCTGCGCAAGGTGGCATCGACGTGGATGCAGCACCACACGTTGGCCGTAGCCATCGTGCGTGATCTGTGGTCACTTCCCAACCATCCGCCGGGACTCCGGTCGTTGGCCGAGTTCCTCGGGGTTGCCGACTAAGGCGCAAGAACTAGGACGTTGCGTCCCTGTAAGCACCCTTGACAAGTCGATTGCATGGAGGTCTGCGCTCCGGCGACCGCGCCAACGGTCCCGGAGCTTGGCCGACTGCAAGGAGTCGACAGCGTGAACGCCATCGCGCAGGGTGCACCCGAACACAAGCCCGAGCCGATCACTCCCATCGATGTTCAGACAATGCGCGAGACGGCCGCGCGTCTGCTGGCTGAGGATGCCGAACTCCCCTCCCTGGAAGAACTGGAGACCCTGACTCTCCTGCTGCGGGGACACCTCATGTTGGCCATTCCGGAGGTGGAGACGGCCGCCATCAAACGGCCGGACGGAGACGTACAGCGAGCATGCGCGCTGGCATGCATCGCAGAGGCTCGTATGCGGCTGAGGCTGGAGCCCTCCAACGGGACGTTCCCGGCCGCCGTAGCGCATGCTCAGGGGCTCGCACGGTCCGTCAAAGCCCTCACGGACCACCACACAGAACTCGGGGGCGAGCATGAGTAGCCCCGCACCCGTGTGCCGGTACTGCCAAGAGATGATCATAGATCCGCACGTCAGGTTGACGGGCTCATCTGGGAATGAGAGGTGCGGCTCAGTGCGACGCATGCCGCGCACTGAGTTGCCCCTTACTGCACTGCCTTGCCTCCGAGAAGGCCAACCATTGCTCCGAAACCAAGGTTGGCAAGCGTTGAACAGGTACTCATGGCCGACTTTGCTGCCTCCGTTGGCTTCTCCACAAAGATTCCGATGTAGAGGCTGGCCAAAAGCGTGAGAACGGTTATTACCGTCACGCAGAGAAAAACCAGCTTGAAGTGGGCGGTAACCGTCGTTATTACCGGCTGGGTCGAGGTGCTTGGCGCAGCAGATATCGTCGGAGCGTCAGCGGCACCTGTCACGGCGTTTGTGACGCTCTCACTCATCTACCTCGCCCCCCGCAACAACCTCGGATTCGTCCTTGCGCTTCGTGACCCTCTCCGTGCCGCGCTTGGTCCTCTTATACCTGCGACTCCAGTAGTCACTTCGTTCTCGCGTCCGGGGTGGCGCTTGGCGTTTGACGCTCCCGCCCTTGGGCCTGGCAGCCCTGGAATCCGACTCCGACTCCGACTCCGACTCCGTGAACCACCGGTCGATGAAGTCTTGGGCGGCTTGCGTGCCGGTGAACTCCAGCCGCTTACCGTCTACCTCCACGATCACTGTGGTGGCTCGCGGGCGCCGAAAGATCGTGCGCAGGATGCTGCGTACTGCGGAGCTGCTGGCCGCAGCTGTGAATGCCAATGCTGCGAGGATCAACTCAAAGATCCACGGATCCATGTCTCACCTTCCCCCAAGGTGTATGGCGCAGACTGCGGCGCATTGACTGGTGCTACAGATTGTGCCGCCCCACTAGCTTGTCGGACTCCCCATTCGCTCATTCGTTGCGCCAAGGGGGGACGATGGGGGTGCAATTGAGACGAAGACTGAGACGGACGCACAAGGGGGCGGTACCCTCACGAGGGTGCCGCCCCTTCGTTTTGCCTGGTCAAGGCCATAGAGGCCGTGGCGGGATTCGAACCCACGTAACTCGCTTTGCAGGCGAGCCCCTGAACCACTCGGGCACACGGCCGTACGTAACGGCCGTGGCGGGAATCGGACCCACGTAACTCCCCGCGGGCGGAGCCCGCTGATGGATGCTGCGCAGGCGAGCCCCTGAACCACTCGGGCACACGGCCGTTCTCAGGTGCGGCACGGCTCACTCGTTCCGAACCTGATGGGTCGACCGTAGGCGGGGCGGAGGGCGGGCTCAAGGGGTGCGGGGGCGCTGCAACGGGACTGCCATACGCCGTTCATGAATGCCGGTTCCCGGACCTGGGGCGTACGACCAAAGGCCCAGGCGATCACGGTCTTCGGACAGGAGTCACTGTCAGTCGTGGCCCTTACGCTGGCGGCCATGACAGCGCTGGAAGCACGTGATGCCGCGACCGCCCCGCCCGAGGGCGAGGGGTGTTCGGCTGCTACGGGATGGGGCTGGTGATCGCCTTGACCAGCGTGCTGCTGCTGCTGCTGCTGCGCCTCTCGGTGCCGGAGGAGGTCGGTGCCAACTCCGCCGCGCTGCAGATCTCCGACGGCCTGTCCACCGTGCTGCTGCTCGCCGCGGGCGGTGCGGCGTTCGTGGCCCTCGGCGGCGGCGCCGTCACGGACACGGCCACCTCGGCGACCGGCTCCCACCCCGCCGGCTTCGCCGCCGTGTTCCTGCCGATGGCCGGGGTGGCGCTGGTGGGGGCGTGGGCGACGGCGCGGGTACGGGAGCGGTGATCGCCATCCTGTCGAGCCGGCGGTCCGTGAGCCCTACCGTAGCCCCATGGAACAGCTGACCCTCCGCCTCGACCCCGCCCTCGCGCAGGCCCTCGACGACCTCGCGGACGCGCAGGACCGCCTGCCGGAGGAGGTCGCCGAGGAGGCCGTACGCCGGTACCTGGGTGAGCAGGGCACGCGTGTGCGCACCCTCGCCACCCGGCTCGCGCAGGAGCACGCCGACCTTCTGAAGCGGCTCGGCCAATGACCCGTCACCTCACTGTCGCCGAGGTGACGGACATCGCCCGGATCGCCTTCGGCGGGCGGGATCCCGAGGTGCGGGAGCCGGGGCTGTTCGCCTCGGCGGTGCACCGGCCCCGCGCCCGTATGCTCGGCGTCGCCGCCTATGACGACCTGTACGAGCAGGCCGCCGCGCTGCTGCACGCGCTCGCCACCAACCACCCGCTCGTCGACGGGAACAAGCGGACCGCCTGGCTCGCCGCCGCCACGTTTCTCGCCCTGGGCGGAGTGGATCTCGCCGGCTGCGACCAGGACGCGGCGTACGCCCTGGTCATCGACGTGGCGGCCGGTGTGGAGAGCGGTGTCGGGGTGATCGCCGGACGGTTGCGGGATCTGTGAGCTGGGTCCCATCCGTGGGTGACCCGGTGTCGTCGGGGCGTTGATACGTGCGGGGCGCCGGTAGGGTGGCCCGGTTGTCATACGTAGCCGAGCCGCCCCGCCCGACCACCCCACGGAGACCGTGACTACCACCGCCGCCAGTGCCGCCTCCTCGCACCACCTCTCACCCGCCTTCCCCGGCCGCGCCCCCTGGGGCACCGCCAGCAAGCTGCGTGCCTGGCAGCAGGGGGCGCTGGAGAAGTACCTCCAGGAGCAGCCGCGCGACTTCCTGGCCGTCGCCACGCCCGGCGCCGGCAAGACGACGTTCGCGCTGACGCTCGCGTCCTGGCTGCTGCACCACCACGTCGTGCAGCAGGTGACCGTGGTCGCCCCGACCGAGCATCTGAAGAAGCAGTGGGCGGAGGCCGCCGCGCGGATAGGGATCAAGCTGGATCCCGAGTACAGCGCGGGGCCGCTCAGCAAGGAGTACCAGGGCATCGCCGTGACGTACGCGGGTGTGGGTGTGCGGCCCATGCTGCACCGCAATCGCGTCGAGCAGCGCAAGACCCTCGTCATCCTGGACGAGATCCACCACGCCGGTGACTCCAAGTCCTGGGGCGAGGCGTGTCTTGAGGCGTTCGAGCCCGCCGCCCGTCGGCTCGCGCTCACCGGTACGCCCTTCCGGTCCGACACCAATCCCATTCCCTTCGTGACGTACGAGGAAGGGAACGACGGGATTCGGCGGTCCTCCGCCGATTACACGTACGGGTACGGGTCCGCTCTGGGGGACGGGGTCGTGCGGCCCGTCATCTTCCTCTCCTACAGCGGCAACATGCGGTGGCGTACGAAGGCGGGGGACGAGATCGCGGCCCGCCTCGGCGAGCCGATGACCAAGGACGCCATCTCGCAGGCCTGGCGCACCGCGCTCGACCCGCGCGGTGAGTGGATGCCCAGCGTGCTGCGCGCCGCCGACCAGCGGCTGACCGAGGTCAGGAAGGGCATCCCGGACGCCGGCGCCCTCGTCATCGCCTCCGACCAGGACTCGGCCCGCGCCTACGCCAAGCTGATCCGTGAGATCACCGGGACGAAGGCGACCCTCGTCCTGTCCGACGACACCGGCGCGTCCAACAGGATCGACGATTTCAGCCAGAGCGAGGACCGGTGGATGGTCGCCGTCCGCATGGTGTCCGAGGGTGTCGACGTGCCGCGGCTCGCCGTCGGCGTGTACGCCACCACCATCTCCACGCCGCTCTTCTTCGCACAGGCCGTCGGGCGTTTCGTACGGTCCCGGCGGCGCGGCGAGACCGCCTCCGTCTTCCTCCCGACCGTCCCCGACCTCCTCGGCTTCGCAGGCGAGATGGAGGTCGAGCGCGACCACGTCCTCGACAAGCCCAAGAAGGAGGGCGAGGAGGACCCGTACGCCGAGTCCGAGCAGGAGATGGAGGAGGCGAACCGGGAGCAGGACGAGGACACCGGGGAGCAGGAGCAGTTCTCCTTCGAGGCGCTGGAGTCCGAGGCCGTCTTCGACCGGGTGCTGTACGACGGCGCCGAGTTCGGGATGCAGGCCCACCCCGGGAGCGCGGAGGAGCAGGACTACCTCGGGATTCCGGGGCTGCTCGAACCCGACCAGGTGCAGTTGTTGCTCCAGAAGCGGCAGGCGCGGCAGATCGCGCACAGCCGCAAGAAGCCGGACGAGGAGGCGGATCTTCTCGAACTGCCCGCCGAGCGGCGGCCGGTGGTCTCGCACAAGGAGATGCTGGAGCTCCGCAAACAGCTCAACACCATGGTCGGCGCGTACGTCCACCAGAGCGGCAAGCCGCACGGCGTGATCCACACCGAGCTGCGGCGCGTGTGCGGTGGGCCGCCGAGCGCGGAGGCGACGGCGGGGCAGTTGCGGCAGCGGATCGCCAAGGTGCAGGAGTGGGCCACCCGGATGCGGTGACGCTGGGCGCTGGGCCTGGGCGGTCGCGGTTCGTGGGGCGCTGGTTGTGCTTCGGCTGCGGACCGCCTGTGGCTGGTCGCGGCCACGCGGCGGAGCCGCATGATGTCAGCGCCCCGCGCCCCTTTCGGGGGCGCGTTCGTGTGCGTGTGCGCTGTGTGCAGGGGTCGTGTACGCCGTGTCGTGTGCGCTGTGCGTATCGGGACAGAAGTACCGCAAAGGCAAAGAGTCCGCACCAGCCCATGCCCGGATTCTGGACGGAGACTTCCGCTGAGCGAACCAGCTCGCTACTGTCCCGCTACGCACACGCACCGTGGCAGCGCCGCCGCGGAGCGCAGCCATGAAGCGACTCCGCCCGGGAAGAACCCGGGTCGTCAGCCGACGGCGGCCTTTGAAGCGCGTCGCCGACGGGACTCGGTGACGCAACCGCCGTGAGGGGGCCGCCGACCTCACCACTAAGGAGTGGGCGTCGTGACCGCGGAGACCTCTCAGACGCTCGACCGGGGACTGCGCGTCCTCAAGCTGCTCGCCGACACGGATCACGGGCTGACCGTCACCGAGCTCTCGAACAAACTGGGAGTCAACCGGACCGTTGTGTACCGGTTGCTCGCCACGTTGGAGCAGCACGCACTCGTACGCCGGGACCTGGGCGGCCGCGCCCGGGTCGGGCTGGGCGTCCTGCGCCTGGGCCGCCAGGTGCATCCGCTGGTACGGGAGGCCGCGTTGCCCGCGCTGCGCGCACTGGCCGAGGACATCGGGGCGACGGCTCATCTCACGCTCGTCGACGGGACCGAGGCCCTTGCCGTCGCCGTCGTGGAGCCGACGTGGACGGACTATCACGTGGCCTACCGGGCCGGGTTCCGTCACCCGCTCGACCGGGGTGCCGCGGGCCGCGCCATCCTCACCGCCCGGCAGGCGCCGGTGGACGACCCCGGGTACACGCTCACGCACGGGGAGTTGGAGGCGGGCGCGAGCGGTGCCGCGGCTCCGCTCATCGGCGTGACCGGCGTCGAGGGCAGCGTCGGTGTCGTCATGCTCGCGGACTCCGTACCGGAGCGGGTGGGGCCGCGGGTGGTGGACGCGGCACGGGAGGTCGCGGACGCCCTGCGCTGACGGACCCCGACAGCCGGCCCCTGCCCTGCCCCACATCGCCCCACGCCGCCGCGCGCCGAGCGCCCACGGCGCACGCACCGCGCCCCCCGGGCATCGGGATCGAGCCGCCACCGGAGGCGCCGCACCGCTCCACCACCGCCCGGCGGGACCTGTACGAAGGCCGCGCCGAGCGGTGACGTTAGATTGATCCCGTGCTCTCTCGTCTCACACGCCTCCAGGCCGTCGCCGTCTGCGCCGCTCCCGTCGTGGCCCTGCTCGCCACGGCGGCGTTCGCGCCGCTGCCCTTTTCCGTGGCGCAGCCCGGCATGACGGCGAACGTGCTCGGCGAGAACAGGGGTGACCCGGTGATCACGATCAGCGGGGCACCCGCCCGCACCACGAGCGGGCAGCTGCGGATGACGACGATCGAGGCGACCGGGCCGGACGCCAGCGTCAGCCTGGGTGATGTCCTCGACGGCTGGTTCCGTACGGACCGTGCGGTGATGCCCCGTGACTCGGTCTACCCGAGCGGGAACAGCGTCAAGGAGATCGAGCAGCACAACACCGCCGAGATGAAGCAGTCCCAGGACACCGCCACCCAGGCGGCGCTGTCCTATCTGCACGAGAAGGACGACGTGAAGGTCACGCTGAAGCTGGCCGATGTCGGCGGCCCCAGCGCCGGGCTGCTCTTCACACTCGGCATCATCGACAAACTGGACGGCGACGGCAGCGGCGGCGACCTCACGGGCGGTCGTACCGTCGCGGGCACGGGGACGATCGACGCCGACGGCAAGGTGGGAGCGGTGGGCGGTGTCGCGCTGAAGACACAGGCCGCCCGGCGTGACGGGGCGACGGTCTTCCTGGTCCCGAAGGCGGAGTGCTCGGACGCCAAGTCGGAACTGCCGAAGGGGCTACGACTGGTTCCGGTGACCACGCTGAAGGGCGCGGTCGACTCCCTGCTGGCCCTGGAGAAGGGGAAGGGCTCGGTTCCGAGCTGTTAGTGGGCGACGGCCGCCCTCGGCGCGGAGGCCAGCCGGAGGCCGACTTCCACGAGGGTCCAGCCAAGGCGGGTACGGAGTTCGCTCGGACGCCTGGCCTCGGCGGCGAGCCGGTGGGCGTCGGCCTGGGCGCGGAGGTCGGCGGCGCGCAGGTGGTGCAGGGCGAGGTGGGTGTCGGGGTGCGTCATCGGCGTGCCTCTCAGTCCTGGTGGATGGGGAAGACGTGGGTGTGGATACGGACCTTCTCGGCCTCGGGAACGTTCTCCGCTGCCTCCAACGAGCGGTAGCTGTCGAGGAGTTCACGCATCCTGGAGACGAGCTCCGTGGAGAGTTCGGGCGTCAGCCGCAGCGTCATGTCGCTCATGTCAGTGGCGTGGTTCCAGGCCGGCGGCCATTCGTCCCGGGTGCTGATCCAGGTCGACAGCTCACGTGTGTGGGTGTTCGCGACCTCGTGCAGGAACACCTCGGCGGCTCCGCGCACCTCGGGACTCGAGTCCTTGAACTCGTCGCTGTTGAAGATCAGAGCCTGATCGACCGCCTGCCACCAGCGTTCGCGCCCCTTGCCGTGCTCCGGGGCGTCCTCGACGAAGCCGTGCGCGGCGAGCTGCCGCAGGTGGTAGCTGGTCGCCCCGCTGGACTCGCCCAGTTTCGCCGCCAGTTGGGACGCGGTGGCCGGGCCGCCGCGCCGCAGCGCGTTCAGCAACTGCATCCGCAGCGGGTGTGCGATGCCGCGCAGAGAACGGGCGTCGAGCGTGCGGGTGGCCGGTTCGGGTGCGGCCGGTGTCGTCGGTTCTTGGGGCTCCTGCATGCATGCAAAGGTAGCGTTGCAAAGAAGTCATTGCAAGTGGTTCTTTGCAACCATGCCTTTGGATGGCGAGGGCGGTGTTAGGCGGTGTCAGCCCTCCTTCACGAACCCCTCCGCCTTCATCCAGTCCAGCGCCACCTGATGCGGATCCTCCCCGTCGACGTCGACCTTGGAGTTCAGGGCCTGGGCCATGTTGTTGTCGAGCTTCCTGGTGATCGGGTCGAGGATCTGGGCGATCGCCGGGTACTCCTTCAGCGCCTTGGAGTTGATCACGGGGGCCGCGTTGTAGTTGGGGAAGAACTTCTTGTCGTCCCGCATCACCACCAGGTTCATCGACTTGATGCGCCCGTCGGTGGTGAACACCTCCCCGTACGTACAACTCCCCTTGGCCACCTGGGTGTAGATGATCCCGGTGTCCATCTGCGTGATGTTCTTCGCGGGCACGTGCATCCCGTACGCCTTCTCCATGCCCGGCAGCCCGTCGGCCCGGTTGGCGAACTCGCTCTCCACGCAGAGCGTGACCGCGCCGGGGTTCGACTTGGACAGCGCGGCCACCTCGGAGAGCGTCCTGGTGCCGTACTTCTTGAAGTTGGCCTGGTTCATGGCGAGTGCGTACGTGTTGTCGAGCGCGGACGGCGGCAGCCAGGTCAGCCCGTTCTTCAGGTCGGCGTCGCGCACCGCCTGCCACTGCCGCTGGGGGTCGGCGATGGGCCTGCTGTTGCCCAGGTAGGTGATCCAGGCGGTGCCCGTGTACTCGTACATGCCGTCCGCGTCGCCGTTCTTGACGGCTTCCCGCGCGCCGATCGACCCCTGGATGCCGGTGCGGTCGAGGACGTCCGCGCCGGCCGCCTGGAAGGCGATGCCCATGATCGCGCCGAGGATCAGCTGCTCGGTGAACTCCTTCGACGTCACCGTCAGATGGGCGCCCTTGAGCGGCTGCCCCTGTCCGATCGAGCCGGGCGCGACGTTGTCGACCATGGGGGAGCCGCTGGTGAGCCCGCAGCCGGCGGCCAGTACCAGCGCCACCAGTGCCCTGGCCGGCACCAGGCACGTACGCTTCCCGGCCGGCGCCACGCGCGTACGCCTCCCGGCCGGCGCCGGACGCCCGCGTCCTCCGGCGCGCACCGCGACCGTACGGCTCACGACTCCGCCTCCAGCCCCCGTGGCCTGAGCAGCAGTTCGACCAGGGAGGCGAGCCAGTCCACGAGCAGGGCCAGGGAGACCGTGAGGATCGAGCCGAGGACCAGGACGGGCATGCGCTGGGTGGTGATTCCGGTGGTGATCAGAACGCCGAGACCGCCGCCCCCGCCGAAGGTGGCGAGGGTCGCCGTGCCCACGTTCAGGACCAGGGCCGTCCGTACGCCCGCGAGGATCAGCGGCACGGCCAGCGGGAGTTCGATGCGGGACAGCACTCCCAGGGAGGACATGCCGATGCCCCGGGCCGCCTCCAGCATCGTCGGATCGTTGGCGTTCAGACCCGCGATCGTGTTGGCGAGGACCGGCAGGATGGCGTAGAGCGTGATGCCGATCAGGGCCGCCTTCTGGCCGGTGCCGAGCCAGATGACCAGCAGCGCCAGCAGGCCGATCGCCGGCGTGGCCTGCCCCATGTTGGCGAGGGCCATCGCGAACGGCGTCGCCTTCCGGAACGCCTTGCGGGTGAGCAGGATGCCCAGCGGGATCGCGATGATCAGTACGAAGAAGGTCGAGATCGCGGTCAGCTCGATCTGCTGCCACAGAGCCTTCGACACCTGCCCGTTCGACAGCGCGTTCTCGGAGATCGGGTCCAGCCGGGCCTGCTGGAACCAGAGCCAGGTGGCGAGCAGCACGGCCGCGAGGGCCAGCGGCAGGAAGGTCAGCTTCTGCCGACTGATCCGGCGTTCGAGCGTGACGGCCGGCGGGGGAGCCTCCTGCTCCACGGGGCCGTCGCCGCCCTCGGGGAAGCCCTCGGGAAGCTCGCCCGGAAGTTCGTCGGGGAAGGGACCGGCGTCCCGGAACGCGAGCCCTTTGACCTCGTGCTCGCCCTCGGGCCGCTCGTCCGCCGGCGGTGTGTTCACGCCTTCTCCTCCCCGCCGCCGACACCCTCCTGCTCGAAGTGGGTCTGCTGGGCGCGCGCCTCCTCCAGCTCGTGCTGGTGCTCCATCGCCTCCAGCCGGTCCTCCTCCAGCAGCTCGTGCACGGAGTTCATCAGCGTCTCCATGTCGACGACCCCGATGTACTCGCCGCGCCGCCCGGTCACCGCGACCCGGCCCGTGTTGTCGATGAGCACCGCCTCCAGGGCGTCGCGCAGCGTGGCGTCCCTGGTCACCGTGTCGTGCACGAGCGTGCCCGCCCGCGCCAGTGAGCCCCGGGCCCGCATCAGGTCGCCGCGCCGCAGCCACTTGTAGGGGCGGCCCCGCCGGTCGAGCAGCAGGATCTCGTTCGTACCGCTGCGCCTGAGCTTGTTGAAGATCTCCTGCAGCGGGTCGTCCACGGTCACCGTCGGACAGTCGGTGATCCCCACATCCCGTACGCGGGTGAGGTTGAGCCGCTTCAGCGCCGCCCCCGCGCCCACGAACCCCGACACGAAGTCGTCGGCCGGGTTGGTGAGGATCGCCTCCGGGGTGTCGAACTGCGCGATGTGCGAGCGCTCGCGCAGCACCGCGATCCGGTCGCCCAGCTTGATCGCCTCGTCGAAGTCGTGGGTGACGAAGACGATCGTCTTGTGCAGCTCGTGCTGGAGCCGGATCAGCTCGTCCTGGAGGTGGTCGCGGGTGATCGGGTCCACGGCGCCGAAGGGTTCGTCCATCAGCAGGACGGGCGGGTCGGCCGCGAGCGCCCGCGCCACGCCGACGCGTTGCTGCTGACCGCCGGAGAGCTGGCGCGGATAACGGCCCTGGAACTCGCCCGGGGCGAGGCCGACCAGGTCCAGCATCTCCTCGACCCGGGCCCTGATCCGCGAAGCGGACCAGCCGACCATCTTCGGTACGAGGGCGATGTTCTGGGCGACCGTCATGTGCGGGAAGAGCCCGGACGACTGGATCGCGTATCCGATCCTGCGGCGCAGCTTCACCGGGTCCATGTCGGTGACGTCCTCGCCGCCGATGCGGATGCGGCCGCCGGTCGGTTCGATCAGCCGGTTGATCATCTTGAGGGTGGTGGACTTGCCGCAGCCGGAGGGGCCCACGAAGACGACGAGCTCGCCCGCCTTGATCTCCATGTTCACGCTGTCCACGGCGGGGTCCCGGCTGCCCGGATAGCGCTTGGTGAGGTTCTCCAGCTCGATGGTGGCGCCGGTGGTGGACGTGTGCGCGGTCTGCGCCGTCGCCCCGCCCGTCGCTCCACCCGGCGCCTCACCCGGCGTCCCGTCCGCCGCCCCGGCCGTCGTCTCAGGCACGGATCCCCCTCGGAATGGTCAGCCGCCCGACGAGGACGTACGCGGCATCGAACAGCAGTGCCAGGATGATGATCCCGACCGTGCCCGCGAGCACCTGGTTGAGCGCGTTCTTGCTGCCCAGGGAGGCGAGGCCGCGGAAGATCTCATTGCCGAGGCCGGGCCCGGAGGCGTACGCGGCGATCGCCGCGATGCCCATCAGCATCTGGGTGGAGACCCGGATGCCGGTGAGGATCGGCGGCCAGGCCAGCGGCAGCTCGACCTTCGCCAGCCGGACCGGGCGCGACATGCCGATGCCCTTCGCCGCGTCCACCAGCGCGGGGTCGACCCCGCGCAGACCGACGATCGCGTTGCGCACGATCGGCAGCAGCCCGTACAGCGTCAGCGCGATCACGGTGGGCGGGACGCCCAGGCCCACGATCGGGATCAGCAGACCGATCATGGCCAGCGAGGGGACGGTCAGGATCGTGGACGTGGTGGTCGTGGCGAGGCTGCCCGCCCAGCCGCTGCGATAGGTGACCACGCCGACCACGACACCGATGAGCGTCGCGACGACCATGCACTGGAAGACCACGCTGGCGTGCTGGTACGCGTCCACGAGCAACTGCCGGCGGTGGCTGCTCAGGTACTCCCAGAAGTTCACGCCACCTCACCCCGGTCGTCGGTCAGTGCTCGGTCGCCGCCTGCTCCACCAGTGGGATGATCCGCAGCGGTACGGGGTTCTCCATGACGATCGCCGTGGAGGCCCGGACGATGCCATCAAAACCGACGACCCGGTCGATCACACGCTGGAGATCCGCGTTCGAGCGGGCCACGAGACGGCACAGCATGTCGCCGCCGCCGGTGGTCGTGTGCAGCTCCAGCACCTCGGGGACGGTCGTCAAGTGCGCCCGTACATCGGGCCCTTGTCCCTGTCGGATCTGCAGGGTCGCGAAGGCCGTGACGGGGTAGCCGAGCGCGGCGGGATCCACCTGCGGACCGAATCCCCGGATGACTCCATTCGATTGAAGCCGGTCCAGCCGTGCCTGCACGGTGCCGCGCGCCACCCCGAGCCGCCGGGACATCTCCAGGACACCGATGCGCGGCTCCTCGGCCAGCAGCACGATGAGCCGGCCGTCCAGATGATCGATCGCCATGCCGCTCTCCCCGGGTGGTCATCCTGTACAGAACGCCCGCCGATCCGGCCAAGGCGCTGAGCAGATTGTCCAGCTCTTTCGCAAACTGTTGCGCACCTTGTGGAACGGAGGGAGTCTGCGGCCATGGCCGTCACTACTGCGCACACCCACCAGACTCCCGACACCGCCCGGCAGGCAGACCCCTTCCCGGTCAAGGGAATGGACGCGGTCGTCTTCGCCGTCGGCAACGCCAAGCAGGCCGCCCACTACTACTCCACCGCCTTCGGCATGCGGCTGGTCGCCTACTCCGGACCGGAGAACGGCAGCCGCGAGACGGCGTCGTACGTCCTGGAGAACGGCTCGGCACGCTTCGTCCTCACCTCCGTCGTCAAGCCGGCCACCACCTGGGGCCACTTCCTGGCCGACCACGTCGCCGCGCACGGCGACGGGGTGATCGACCTCGCCATCGAGGTCCCGGACGCGCGCGCCGCGTTCGCGTACGCCGTCGAGCACGGCGCCCGCCCGCTCGCCGAGCCGTACGAGCTGAAGGACGAGCACGGCACGGTCGTCCTGGCCGCGATCGCCACCTACGGCGAGACCCGCCACACCCTGGTCGAGCGGACCGGCTACGACGGCCCGTACCTGCCCGGGTACGCGGCCGCCGCCCCGATCGTCGAACCCCCCGCCCACCGCACCTTCCAGGCCGTCGACCACTGCGTCGGCAACGTCGAGCTCGGCCGGATGAACGAATGGGTCGGCTTCTACAACAAGGTCATGGGCTTCACGAACATGAAGGAGTTCGTGGGCGACGACATCGCGACCGAGTACAGCGCGCTGATGTCGAAGGTCGTCGCCGACGGCACCCTGAAGGTCAAGTTCCCGATCAACGAGCCCGCCGTCGCCAAGAAGAAGTCCCAGATCGACGAGTACCTGGAGTTCTACGGCGGCGCGGGCGTCCAGCACATCGCGCTCAACACCGACGACATCGTGCGGACCGTCCGCACCATGCGCGCGGCCGGGGTCCAGTTCCTGGACACGCCCGACTCGTACTACGACACCCTCGGCGAGTGGGTCGGCGACACGCGCGTGCCCGTGGAGACGCTGCGCGAACTGAAGATCCTCGCCGACCGCGACGAGGACGGCTATCTGCTCCAGATCTTCACCAAGCCGGTCCAGGACCGCCCGACCGTCTTCTTCGAGATCATCGAACGGCACGGCTCGATGGGCTTCGGCAAGGGGAACTTCAAGGCGCTGTTCGAGGCGATCGAGCGGGAACAGGAGAAGCGCGGCAACCTGTAGGGCTCCGTCACGTTCCTGGGGCTCCGGCCCCTCGGCCCTCGGCGCGCCCCCCTCAGCGCCCGCTCAGCGCCTCCTCAGTGCCCCGCCGTGCGCCGCGGCGCCGCCGAGTGGGTCGAGGACGCCGAGGGGGCCGAGGGAGCCGAGGATGCCGAGGGGCGACGGGGCGGGCGCGGCGCCGTCGTCGAGGGCGCCGGGGCCGCCGGAGCGGTCTTGGCCGGCGGAGCGCTGGGAGCCCCGTGTGCGGCCTCAGGTTCCGTTTCCGTCGTCGTCGGTTCCTCCGCCGCGAAGTCCTCCGCCGAGTCGGGCGGCGGATCGGCGGGGGGCTCGCCCAGGGTTGCCAGGGCCCGCTGGGCCAGGGGGACGAAGACGGGGGAGAAGGACGGGTTGATCTGCAGGGACTCCGCGAGGTGGCGGCGGGCCGGGCCCGGCAGGTCCAGGTCGAGTTCGATCTGACCCCGGTGGTAGATGTACAGCGCGCTGCGGACGCCGCCCCCCTTCGCCTTGTCCGTCGCCTTCTTCGCGAACGTCAGCGCCTCCTTGTCGTCCCCGGACCGGTGCAGCGCCCACCCCAGCGCGTCCGCGACGGCGATACCGGGCTGCCGCTCCCACTCCTCGCGCAGCCGGTGCGCCGCGACCGCCGGATCGCCGTGGTCGGCCTCGAACCGCCCGAGGACCAGCTCGTCGTCGACGCCGCCCGTGGCGTCCCGTCGCACCCGCGCCCGCAGCAGGTCGTACTGCGCGCGCGCCGCCCCGCTCAGCCCCAGCGTCTCGTACAGCTCGCCCAGCTCCAGCGCGTACTGCGGCTCGGGCTGCTTGGCGAGCGCCTTCTGGTACGCACGCAGCGCCTCCGACGTGCGCCCGAGCGCCGCCAGCGCACGCCCCTGCCCGGCGAGCGCGCCGTGCGCGTCGGGATCGGTGCGCAGCGCGGCCTCGTAGTAGCGCAGCGACTCCTCCCGGTCCCCGCGCTCCCACGCCAGCCGCCCCGCCTGCTCCAGGCACGCCGCCCGCTCGGCCGGGCTCGCCGCGCCCGCCGCCGCGTCGACGAGGGCGGCGCCCGCGTCCTCGCGCCAGCCCCGGTCCCAGTACACCTGGGCGGCCCGCGCCAGCACCGGCGGCCCCTGGTGCAGCCCCTGGAGCTTCTCCAGCGCGCCGCGGGCGGCCTTGTAGTCGCCGAGGCCGGTGTAGGAGTCGATGAGCAGCGGATACGCCGTCCAGCGCTTCGGCGCCTGCTTCAGCGCCTCCTCACCCCACTTCCGCCCCTCCTGGAAGTCGTTGCGGGCGTTGGCGAGCGCGGCCAGCCCCTCCAGCGCCACCGCGTTCGCCTTCGGCCTCGCCTCCAGCGACGTATGCAGCGCCTGCTCGGCCTTGGGGAAGTACGCGGGCGTCGCCGTCCGCCGCCCCTGCTCCACGTACGCGGTGCCGAGCACCGCCCAGGACTGCTCGTCGCGCGGATGGGCCCGCAGATGGGCCTCGCGGTCGCCGATGAGCGCCGCCAGGTCGGGCAGCGCGGCGGGCATCCCGGCCCCCACCGCCGTCATCGCCCGCGTCACCGGCCCCGGCCCGAGCGCGGGCGCGGGTGCGGGGGCCGGCGCGGGCGGCGCCACCGTGTGCCGGGTGGAGGGCAGCAGCACCAGCACCCCGCCGAGGACGGCGCCGCCGGTGGCCACGCCGATCAGCACGCGCTTGGCGACGCGGGAGGATCGCCGTCCGGAGGGCCCCTGAGGCTGCAGTCCGGTGAGCACCGGCTGTCGCTCTTCGATCTCCATGCCGCTCACTGTGCGTCAATATGAAGACCGCATCCCGGCAGGCCAAGCCCCGCGCGGATGGGGTTCACACCGATGGCCCCGAGTGCGACCCTGTGATCATGAGCCGTATCGAAGCCCCGCACGATGAGGACACAGCAGTCACCGGCAACCTCGTGGACCGCCTGCTGAGCGGTCTGCCGGCCGAGGCCGTCCTCATCGACCCGGACATCACGGCCTCGTACGCGAACGACATGGCGAGCTTCTGCGAGGCGGGCACCCCGGCCGTGGTCGTCCTGCCGCGGACCGTCGAACAGATCCAGCACGTCATGCGCGTCGCGACCGAGCTGCGCGTCCCGGTCGTCCCGCAGGGCGCGCGCACCGGCCTGTCCGGCGCCGCCAACGCCTCCGAGGGCTGCATCGTGCTGTCGCTGGTGAAGATGGACCGGATCCTGGAGATCAACCCGGTCGACCGGATCGCCGTCGTCGAACCCGGCGTCATCAACGCCACCCTCTCCCGCGCCGTGAACGAGCACGGCCTGTACTACCCGCCGGACCCCTCCAGCTGGGAGATGTGCACGATCGGCGGCAACATCGGCACCGCCTCCGGCGGCCTGTGCTGCGTGAAGTACGGGGTGACGGCCGAGTACGTCCTCGGCCTCGACGTCGTCCTCGCCGACGGACGGCTCATGTCCACCGGCCGCCGTACGGCCAAGGGCGTCGCCGGGTACGACCTCACCCGCCTCTTCGTCGGATCCGAGGGCTCGCTCGGCATCGTCGTACGGGCGATCCTGGCGCTCAAGCCGCAGCCGCCCCAGCAGTTGGTGCTGGCGGCGGAGTTCGGATCGGCGCGGGCCGCCTGCGACGCCGTGTGCCGGATCATGGAGGGCGGCCATGTGCCCTCCCTCCTCGAACTGATGGACCGTACGACGGTCAAGGCCGTCAACGACCTCGCCCACATGGGCCTCCCGGAGACCACCGAGGCGCTTCTCCTCGCCGCCTTCGACACCCATGACCCGGCCGCCGACCTCGCCGCCGTCGGCGCCCTGTGCGAGGCCGCGGGCGCGACGCAGGTGGTCCCGGCGGAGGACACGGCCGAGTCCGAACTCCTCCTCCAGGCGCGACGGTTGTCGCTCACCGCGCTCGAAGCGGTCAAGGGCACGACGATGATCGACGACGTGTGCGTGCCGCGCTCCCGGCTCGGCGACATGCTCGAAGGCATCGACCGCGTCGCCGAGAAGTACTCCCTGACCATCGGCGTCTGCGCGCACGCCGGCGACGGCAACACCCACCCCACCGTCTGCTTCGACGCAGCCGACCCCGACGAGTCCCGGCGCGCCCGCGAGTCCTTCGACGAGATCATGGCCCTCGGTCTGGAACTCGGCGGCACGATCACCGGCGAACACGGCGTGGGGGTCCTGAAGAAGGAGTGGCTGGCGCGCGAGCTCGGGCCGGTGGGGGTGGAGATGCAGCGGGGCATCAAGGCGACGTTCGACCCGCTGGGCATCCTCAACCCGGGCAAGGTGTTCTAGGGCGGCGCGGCGGACAACCGCACGGCGTCTCCCGGCGCGAGCGCCCGCAGGGCGGCGGACGCGGGACTGCTGCTGATTCCCTCGGCCGCCGTACTCGGCCGCCAGGCGCTGTCCGCGCGCACAGCGGCCGCGGAGACCGTGCCGACCGCGGCCTGTCCGTAGGGCACCGGTGCCCGGCGGGTTCACTCGCCCTCCTTCGACTCGTCCGACGGCCACGGGTCGCTCAGCCACAGATCGTCGGCGGGGGTCGGGGCGAGCAGCTCGGCGAGGCCGTCGTCGATGCCGAGCCGCTCGGCCTCGGAGCCCGGGGGGACGGCCCGCAGGGTGCGCTCCAGCCAGGCGGACACCTGCGCGGCGGGCGCCTCCAGGAGGGCGTCCCCGTCCGGGGAACTCAACGCCATCAGCACGACGCTGCGGCCCGCGACCTTCGTCGGCCACACCCGCACATCGCCGTGCCCGGACGGCCGGAACACCCCCTCGACGAGGAGTTCGCGGGCGAAGGTCCAGCTGACGGGATGGGCGGAGCCGATGTGGAAGGTGACGTGGACGGCGTACGGGTCGTCGGAGCGGTAGGTGAGCCGGGCCGGTAGGGCGATGCTGTGTTCGGGCGACAGGACGAGTTTGAGCTCGAGTTCGCGTTCCACCACGGTGTGCATGTCGATGCGCTTCCTCTCGGGTACGGGGCCCTGAGAGCGGGCCCGTACGAGTGGAGAGCGCGATCACGCGGAACCATTACGCGGGTTCGAAGAAGTTTTCTGGCGGGCGTTCCGAGGCCGTGTTCCGGGCGGCGACCGGATGTGGCGGAACCTTGCCCGAAAGAGGTGGGTACGGCGGGAGCGCCGCTGACAGGCGCGCCCGTCTGGTAGATGTGGAGCCCCCAAAAACCCCCGAGCAGATACGGGACGACGGACATGAGCGCCCCAACCCCGGCCCCCGGTGACGACCGGCCCCGTGAAGGGTATTACCCGGACCCCTCCATTCCTGGATATGTCCGGTACTGGAACGGTGCCTCCTGGGTACCGGGTACGAGCCGTCCGGCGCCGTCCGACGGCGTACCGCTCATGCCGCCGACCGGCCCCGGGCCGGCGGGCTCCGGGCCCGCGCCCGCCGAGGAGACGGGCCCGCACTTCTTCGACGAGGATCCGCAACCCGCCGCCGAACCGCGGCGGGTGAACCCGGCCGAGGCGCAGCACGGCAGCAGGCCCGAGCCCGCGGCCGCGTGGGGCGCCGACCGCTCCTGGCAGTCCGGGTTCGGCGGCGAACAGGACCGCCGGGTGTCCTGGGGCGCGCCCCCGGCGGCCGACCCGCGGCTGCCGCGCGCGGCGGAACCGGGTGACGGGGCCGTCCAGCCGGACGGCGAGTCCGTCCGTGCGGACGGCACGGCGACGATCCCGCCCGCCGGCCCGGACGGGGGCGCGCAGCCCCCGGCGTCCGGCGGCACCGTGGTGTTCCGCCGCCCGACGGGAGCGGCACCGTCCGGCGCCGGGGTTCCGGCGAGCGGTGCGCAGTTCGCCGGGAACGGGCAGCCCGGCGGTGCACCGGGGGCGGGGGGCGGCTTCGGCGCCGGGCAGGCCGCCGCCCAAGCGGCCCAGGCGGCCCAGGCGGCCCAGGCGGCCCAAGCGGCCCAGGCGGCCCAGAACGCCCAGGCGGCCGCCGCACAGCAGCCGCCCGCACCTGCCGTCCCCTCCGCTCCCTCCGCTCCCTCCGTCCCCCACCAGGCCACCGGCCCTTCCACCTCCTCCCCCTCCTCCTCCCCGTCCTCTCCCGCCCCTTCCGTCACGCCTTTGAGCAGTGGTGCCGGTGGTGGGCAGCCGTCCTGGGCCCAGCAGGTGCACCGGCTCGCGGGCGACCCCGAGGGGCAGCCCGTCACCCCGTGGAAGCCGCCGGTCGACGACGTGTTCCAGGCGGCCGCCCGCAGACAGTCCGCGGCCCGCCCCGCGCACCTCGGCAAGCGGCTGCTGGCCCGGATCGTCGACACCGCCGTCCTCGCCACCGTCACCGCCGTGGCCGCCGTACCCCTGGGCACCAAGGCGATCGACCACATCAACGAGAAGGTCGACGCGGCCAAGCGGTCCGGCCAGACCGTCACCGTCTGGCTGCTGGACGGCACCACCGCGGGCTATCTCGGGATCGTCCTCGCCGTCCTGCTCCTCTTCGGCGTCCTCTACGACGCGCTGCCCACCGCCAGATGGGGCCGCACCCTCGGCAAGAAGGTCTGCGGAATCGAGGTGCGGGACATCGAGGGCCACGAGCCCCCGTCCTTCGGCCTGGCCCTGCGCCGCTGGCTCGTCTACGCCGTCCCTGGCATCCTCGTCATCGGTGTCGTCGGCGTCCTGTGGTGTCTGTTCGACAAGCCCTGGCGCCAGTGCTGGCACGACAAGGCGGCCCACACCTTCGTAGCGGCGGCGGGGTAGGAGCCCCTCCGCGGCCGCCGGGATCCCGGTCCCCCGGACGGCCGCTCGCCGGATGCGGAGCCCGAGGGTTCGCGGTCGACTCGGGCCATGAGCAGCGATCCGCCGCCCCCAGGCTCCGGTCAGCCCCCGCCACCGGACGACGACCCGTTCAAGAAGCAGCCTCCGCCTGCTGAGGGCGGCGGCTCTCCGTACGACGGCACCTCGCCGCCCCCGCCACCGCCCCCGGGCTCTCCGTACGACTCCTCGTTCGGCAACCAGCCGCCCCCGTACGCTGGTGGCCCCTACGGCCCCGGTGGCCCCTACGGCGGCGATCCGCTGGCGGGGATGCCGCCGCTGGCCGACAGCGGCAAACGCGTGGTGGCGAGGATCATCGACATGATCCTGGTGGGCCTTGTGGTGTGGCTGCTGACCTGGGCGTTCGGGGTCGATGAGTACACACTGAACGCGGACAGGATGGAGTACAGCAGGGGTTTCGGGCAGGCCGTGATCGCCGCGGTGCTCTACACCGGCTACGACACCGTCATGATCGCCAAGTCGGGGCAGACGCTCGGCAAGAAGCTGTTCAAACTGCGGGTGGCCAACCTCGACGACGGCTCCACGCCCTCCGTACAGACCACGCTCGTCCGCTCGCTGGTCCTGTGGATCCCGTTCGCGTTCTGCTGCGCGTGCATCTGGACCGCGATCGCCGGCGGTTGGAGCTTCTTCGACAAGCCCTACAAGCAGGGCCTGCACGACAAGGCGGCCAAGACGGTGGTGGTCAGCACCAGTTGACGCAGGCGGTCAGTGCCGGTCGACAGACACGGTCAGTACCGTCGACATACGCGATCAGCCGCACTCCCTGAGGGAGACGGCTGATCGGCAGAACGGCGGCGCGGCAGCGCGGCGGGTCCGTACGGTCAAGGGCCCGCCGGTTCGCGTACCGCGGACACGGACGCGGTCTCGCGCTGCACCGGCACGCGCTCCTGGAGCGGAGCCGGAGCCGGAGCCGGGGCTGCGACCGGAGTCGGAACCGGAACCGAAACCGATACGGTGCGCGTCGTGCCCGTGGCGACGCGGCGCTTCGGCAGCGGAACCGTTACGGCGACGAGCAGTCCGAGAGCGAGTGCCGAGAGGGTGATCACCGCGATCCCCAGGCCCGAACTCGTCTGAGACAGCAGCAGCATGGCGAGGGTCGAGAAGATCACGGTGCAGGAACCGTAGGCGAGCTGTGCGGCGGTCGGACGAGGCATGGCGATTCCTCGGGGTGGGGGTACTCCCCCCGTGCCTCTTGCGATGGGGGAGGATGCGGACAACAACAGGAGCGAACGGCAAGGGAGCGAACGACAACGGGCGTGGTGCTGCGCATTCGGGTGGGACTGCGAATCGTGGGACGACAACGGTGTCGACTTGTCAATCCGTCGACATTCCGACGTTCCGCCAATCGACTCTATTCGCCTGCATGCCCGACTGGAACGTCCGGTAAGCGTGACCTTACCCACGGTGCCGGAGCACAGGGGGCGCACGGAGTCATCGCGTCCACCAAGTGGACGGTTCGACGCGCCCGTTGAGGGGGCGTTCATGGTTCGGATACCGAACTGTCGCTCCGCATAGTGCAGTTGCCAGGTTCAAGTCAAGGTCTGTCTTTTCTTTGGTAACTCCGGTCGAATGTCGTCACTTGACACGCGTATACGCGCGCGGACCTCCCTGACCCCAGGATCCCCCCATCCGCGTGGACGAACGCGGGGGAGGACTTCAAGTGACCAGCAGGCCATGGACGTTCAGAGCGGCCGCGGTGGGCGTGGCCCTCGCGGCGGCGACCGCCACATTCTCCACGTTCGCCGTGGCGCAGGCGGACGGCGCGGCATCGGCGTCGGGCGCGGCGTCGGCGAGCGCGAACCGCCACGAGCCCCGGCCGGCCGGCGACGAGGTCGAGCACGACCTCGACGGCCCGCTCAGCAAGACCCAGGACGCACAGCGCGAAGAGGCCCTGAACCAGGTCATATCCGGGGACGCGAAGGTCCAGGACCGGAACGGCTCACAGGTCGTCAAGCTCAAGGGCAAGAACAAGTACGTCGAGCTCGGCCGCGAGAAGACCGACAAGATCTTCACGATCCTGGTCGAGTTCGGCGACCAGGTCGACAGCCGCTACGGCGGCACCGTGGGCCCGCTGCACAACCAGATAGCCGAGCCCGACCGCACCCAGGACAACAGCACGGCCTGGCAGGCGGACTACAACCAGGCGCACTTCCAGGAGCTCTACTTCGGCACCGGCACGAAGACCGAGTCGCTGAAGAAGTACTACGAGAAGCAGTCCTCGGGCCGCTACTCGGTCGACGGCGAGGTCACCGACTGGGTCAAGGTCCCCTACAACGAGGCCCGTTACGGCTCCAACTCGGCGTCCACCGGTGCCTGGTACGCGGTCCAGGACGGTGTCACCGCCTGGGTCGCCGACCAGAAGGCGGCCGGCAGGTCCGACGCGGACATCAAGGCGGACCTGGCCGAGTACGACCAGTGGGACCGCTACGACTACGACGGCGACGGCAACTTCAACGAGCCCGACGGCTACATCGACCACTTCCAGATCGTGCACGCCGGTGAGGACGAGTCCGCGGGCGGCGGCGCGCAGGGCGAGGACGCCATCTGGGCGCACCGCTGGTACGCGTTCGGCACCGACGCGGGCGCCACGGGCCCGGCCGGCAACAAGCTGGGCGGCGCCGCGATCGGCGACACCGGCATCTGGGTCGGCGACTACACCATCCAGCCGGAGAACGGCGGCCTCGGCGTCTACGCGCACGAGTACGGCCACGACCTGGGTCTGCCGGACGAGTACGACACCACCAACTCGGCCGAGAACTCCACGGGTTTCTGGACCCTGATGTCCTCCGGTTCCTGGCTCGGCACCGGCAAGAACGCCATCGGTGACCTGCCCGGCGACATGAACGCCTGGGACAAGCTGCAGCTCGGCTGGCTGAACTACGACACGGCCAAGGCCGCGACGAAGTCGAAGCACAAGCTGGGTGTCGCCGAGTACAACACCAAGAACAAGCAGGCCCTCGTGGTCTCGCTGCCCGACAAGGCGGTCACCACCGAGATCGTCACCCCGGCGCAGGGCTCGACCCAGTGGTGGAGCGGCAGCGGCAACGACCTCAGGAACACGCTGACCCGTTCCGTCGACCTCACCGGCAAGTCGTCGGCCGCCCTCACGCTCGACGGCTGGTACGACATCGAGGCCGACTACGACTACCTGTACGCCGAGGTCTCGACCGACGGCGGCGCCAACTGGACCGTGATCGACGGCACGGTGGACGGGCAGCCGATCCCGCGCGACGGCAGCGGCAAGCCCGCGCTGACCGGCACGGTGGACGCGTACAAGAAGCTGTCGTACCCGCTCGACGCCTACGCGGGCCAGAAGATCGACCTGCGTTTCCGCTACCAGAGTGACGGCGGCGTGGCACTGAAGGGCTTCGCGGCCGACGAGATCGCCGTGACCGCGGACGGTTCGGCGCTCTTCTCGGACAACGCCGAGACCGCGGACGCCGCGTGGACCGCCGTCGGCTTCTCCCGCGTCGGCGCGTCCTTCACCGACGACTACCCGCAGTACTACATCGCGGAGAACCGTCAGTACGTCTCGTACGACAAGACCCTCAAGACCGGTCCGTACAACTTCGGCTTCTCGACGACGCGTCCGTCCTGGGTGGAGCACTACCCGTACCAGAACGGCCTGTTGATCTGGAAGTGGGACACCTCGCAGAAGGACAACAACGTCAGCGAGCACGCGGGCTCCGGGCAGATCCTGCCGGTCGACTCGCACTCGACCGCGCTGAAGTGGTCCGACGGAACGGTGATGCGCAGCCGGATCCAGTCGTACGACTCGCCGTTCAGCCTGTACCGCACGGACGGCCTCACGCTGCACAACGCGGACGTGGCGACGAAGATCCCGTCGAAGCCGGGGGTGCCGGTCTTCAACGACCACACCAGCACCTACTACGACACGACGGCCCCGACCGCCGGTGTCAAGATCACTGACACCAACACCAAGATCAAGATCGTCAAGGAGGCCCGGGATGGCTCGACGATCTCGCTGGAGGTCGGACCTGCGCTGAGGTAATCGGTATTAGCGCAGGTCAGAAGCGTATCGGCGGTGACCCCCTGGCGGGTTGCCGCCGATCGTGTTTAGGTGCGTCCTGTGGATTTCTTATTGACACCGGTGCGCGCGGGGGTGTGACTGCATGGCCGCAGGAGGTTTCTGCAAGCTGCCGAACGGCAGCGTGGTGGTGGCGCTGAACCTGCCCAGCCCGGCGGGCTCGGGCCCTGGCAGCGTGCGCTTTCTGGTCCTGGCCAGGAACCGCGCCCGCGCCCTGACGCGCCTGCGCAACCTCGGCCTGCGCGCGGTCTACCTCCGCGGGAACGCGGCCCCGCCCACCCCCGACGAGGTCACCGCCGTCCTGCACCACCCCGACGGCCTGATATGGCGCACGGCCACCGACCACGGTGTCGTCGCGTATCCGGGACCGGCCCAGGAGCTCTGGCACCCGATCAGAGCCCTCCTCGGACGCCCGGCGGCCCAGACGTGAGCCACTCGGTGACGTGAGTCACCCGGCGGGCGGCGCGGGTCCGGGGCGGTGGCGCTAGACGACCGGCTTGCCCGTCAGTTCCACGCCCGCCGCCCGCAGCTCCTCCAGAGCCCGTTCCGTCGTCTCCTCGGCCACCCCGGCCGTGAGGTCGAGCAGGACCTGGGTGCGGAAGCCGTCGCGCGCGGCGTCCAGGGCGGTGGCGCGCACGCAGTGGTCGGTGGCGATGCCCACCACGTCCACCTCGTCGATCTCGCGGGCGCGCAGCCAGTCGCCCAGCGGGACCCCGTTCTCGTCGGCGCCCTCGAAGCCGCTGTACGCCGCGGCGTACGCGCCCTTGTCGAAGACGGCGTCTATCGCGCCGGAGGCGACCACCGGGGCGAAGTTCGGGTGGAACCCGACGCCCTCCGTGCCGGCCACGCAGTGCGCGGGCCAGGAGTGGACGAAGTCGGGGTTGTCGGCGAAGTGGCCGCCGGGTGCGATGTGGAGGTCACGGGTGGCGACGACATGGCGGTAGCCGGCGGGTGCCTGCCCGATCAGCTCCGTGATGGCGGCGGCCACATCGGCGCCCCCCGCCACCGCGAGGCTGCCCCCCTCGCAGAAGTCGTTCTGCACGTCTACGACGATCAAGGCGCGGCGCATGGTCGGTGTCCTTCGACTATGGGGTCGGTGGCTAGAGGGTGTCGGGTCCGGCCTGTGGAGCCGAGCCTAGAGACTTCACACGCGGCGCGGGAGGGGGTGACGCGCAACGGCCGCGGCGATGCCGGTGGCTACGGCGGTGACGGGGGCGGAGGCCATGACGACGGTTCTCTTGCATGCTGCCGTTGCATTCCCGCTGACCGCCCGTTCATTCGCGTTTGCCCAAGGGTGGCCGGAGGAGGCCGGGGGCGCCGCCCGCGCGCGCCCCCGGCGCACACCGGTGTACAACGGACACCCGCCGGCCGCCCGACGGGTTTCTGCCCGACGCCCGCACTACGCCGGTCAGGTGCCCGTCAGATGTATTCGGTCGGAATGACCGGTTCCCCGCGCGAGAGCTGCGTCGCCGACAGCGGCAGGTTGGCGCGGGCGGCCGCGTGCCGGTCGCGTACGACGTCGAGGGGCTCGCGGGCGAGCACCTGGCCGCCTTTTATGAGCTCCACCAGCAGTTGCTGGTCGGCCAGCTCGGCCGGAACCGGCCCGGTGCCGATCACCTCGGCCTCCGCGACCCCGTGGTCGTCGAGGCGGCGCGCGGCCCACTTGCGCCCGCCGATCGAGGTCTTCCCACCGGTGGACTTCTTGGCCACGGGCTCCAGCGGAGCCTTCGGGTCCGCCGACTCGGCACGGGCGACCAGTTTGTAGACCATCGAACAGGTGGGATGGCCGGAACCCGTCACCAACTGCGTACCGACCCCGTACGCGTCCACGGGTGCCGCCGCCAGCGAGGCGATCGCGTACTCGTCCAGATCCGAGGTCACGATGATCCTGGTCCCGGTCGCGCCCAGCTCGTCCAGCTGCGCGCGCACCCGGTGCGCGACCAGCAGCAGGTCCCCGGAGTCGATGCGCACCGCCCCGAGCTCGGGTCCGGCGACCTCGACCGCCCGCCGTACCGCCTCCGCGACGTCGTACGTGTCCACGAGCAGGGTCGTGCCGCGGCCGAGCGAGTTCACCTGGGCCTGGAAGGCGTCCCGCTCCCGGTCGTGGAGCAGGGTGAAGGCGTGTGCCGACGTACCCACGGTCGGAATGCCGTAGCGGAAGCCCGCCGCCAGGTCGGAGGTGGTCGTGAAGCCCCCGACGTACGCGGCCCGTGCCGCCGCCACCGCGGCCAGCTCGTGGGTGCGCCGGGCGCCCATCTCGATCAGCGGCCGGTCCCCGGCGGCGGAGGCCATCCGGGAGGCGGCGGCCGCGATCGCCGAGTCGTGGTTGAGGATGGAGAGGATCACGGTCTCCAGGAGCACGCACTCCGCGAAGGACCCCTCGACCCGCAGGATCGGCGAGCCCGGGAAGTACACCTCGCCCTCCGGATAGCCCCAGATGTCCCCGCCGAAGCGGTACGAGGCGAGCCACTTCAGGGTGGGGTCGTCCACGATGGCGTTCTCGCGCAGGAAGCCGAGGACGTCGGCGTCGAAACGGAAGTTCTCGACCGCGTCCAGCACGCGTCCGGTGCCCGCGACGACCCCGTACCGCCGTCCTTCGGGCAGCCGCCGCGTGAAGACCTCGAAGACCGAGCGCCGCTCGGCGGTCCCCGCGGCCAGCGCGGCCTGCAACATCGTCAGCTCGTACTGGTCCGTGAAGAGCGCCGTCGAGGGAACGTCCACCGGCAGCCCAAGGTCCGCTGTGTTCATGGGACTGGATGGTACCCCCATCTCGTCACTCTGACGATTTGTGGGGTCTGTTTCTCCCCGGATGGGATTCGGGGGGTCCATTTGTGCGGGCGCCCCCCTCTGGTGGCAGCATGGGCCGTGTGACGGCTCCCGCACCCCTAGAGATCGAAAAGACCGAGTCGGCGGAGGAGGTCTTCGCCGTGCCGGAGCCCGACGTCCCCTGGTTGACGATCGTCCACAACGATCCGGTCAACCTGATGAGCTATGTGACGTATGTCTTCCAGACGTACTTCGGCTACACCAAGGACAAGGCCACCAAGCTCATGCTCGACGTCCACCACAAGGGCCGGGCCGTCGTCTCCAGCGGCACGCGCGAGGAGATGGAACGCGACGTACAGGCCATGCACGGCTACGGTCTGTGGGCCACCCTTCAGCAGGACCGGAAGTAGCGAACTCACTCCATGCCAGGACACTTCGAACCGCTCCCCGGCGGCGGCGCGGCCGTCGCCCTCGACGAGGTCGAGATCTCCATCATCCGCACCCTCGCCGTACAGCTCCTGGAGCTCATCGGTCCCGGCCCCGCGGAGGACGCCCCCGACGACCCGCTCGCCGAACTGTTCGCGGAGGGCCCCAGCGAGCCGCCCTCCGACCCCGTGCTGCAGCGCCTCTTCCCGGACGCCTACGGCGGCCCCGACGTCGAGGCGTCCTCGCCGGAACAGGCCGAGGAGCAGCGCGCGTACTCCTCCGAGTTCCGCCGCTTCACCGAGAACGACCTGCGCGCGGGCAAACGCGACAACGCCCTCGCGGTGATCCGCTCACTGGACGCGCTCACCACGGCGGGTGACGGCGGGGCGATCCTGAAGCTCTCCGCCGAGGAGTCCGAGCAGTGGCTGCGTGCCCTCAACGACCTGCGCCTCGCGATCGGGGCCCGGCTCGACGTCGTCGACGAGGAGGACACCGACCTCCTCTACCGCCTCCCGGACGAGGACCCGCGCAAGCCGATGGTGATGGCATACCTGTGGCTGGGCGGCCTCCAGGAAACCCTCGTCGAAACCCTGACCCCCTGACCGACCCTCCACACACCCCGACCGGGCTGCCGCGTGTCGGGCTGTAGGCCGTGGCAGGGTCCCGTGTCTCGGTCGGGCTGCCGTGTCCTGGCTCGCGGGTCTCGGCCGGCTCCGCGTCTCAGTCGTACGCCTCGACCGGGCTGCCGCGTGTCGGCCTGTGCGTCGTGACAGGGTCCTGTGTCTCGGCCTGTACGTTTTGGCCGGGCTGCCGCGTGTCGCCCTGTGCGTCCGGGCCAGGTTCCTCGCGCCTCAGGCCTTGCGCCCCGGCCGCGGGCGCCCCGCACCCGGGTCCGAGACACTCGTGCTCCGGTCGGGGCGGCCCCCGTACCCCCGATCGAGGGAATCCCGGAGCCCTCGTGGCTCGGCCGGGGGTGCCCCGTGTCCCGATCGGTGAAGCCGCTTCCTCCTGACCCGGCGGAGCCTCCGGCGCTGGTCGGGGGCTCGGTCAGGGCCTGGTCGGCGTTCGCTCAGAGGACGCTCAGATCCGGATAACGATCCCGTCACCGTTGCGGCCGCGTATGCACCCCTAGGTGCTGTTTGTCCGCTTCTTCCTGTGGCATGCCTTACAGCACCCACGGTCTCCCCTGGTTGTGGCCGTGATAAATCTTCACGACCGCCCGACAGGACACCACCCATGTCCGGTCGGGTGCGCCACCGAGCCGGTGACCACCGGCCAGGCGGAGCGGCATCGTCCGCTCGGCTCCATCACATCCGGGGGGGATCGGAACCCGATCCGAAGCCAAGGGACTGGCTCGGACCGGCATGGAGAAAGGCGCACCACACATGACCTCGTCGCAGGTCGGCAAGACCGACGAGCCCCGGGCCGGCAGCGCGTCCGTGGGCGGCGACACCCCCGAAGAGGGGTACGAGCGCGGGCTCGGCAGCCGCCAGGTCCAGATGATCGCGATCGGCGGCGCCATCGGCGTCGGCCTCTTCCTGGGTGCCGGGGCGAACATCGCCAAGGCGGGCCCCAGCCTCATCTTCATGTACGCCCTCGCCGGCGTGATCATCTTCTTCGTCATGCGGGCGCTCGGCGAGCTGCTCCTCTACCGCCCGGTCTCGGGCTCCTTCGCGGAGTACTCCCGCGAGTTCCTCGGCCCGTTCTTCGGCTACTTCACCGGCTGGACGTACTGGCTGATGTGGGTGGTGACCGGCATGGCGGAACTCACCGCCGCCGCGATCTACGTCCACTACTGGTTCCCGTCCATCCCCCAATGGGTGACGGCGCTGGTCTTCCTGATCGTCCTCTTCGTGGCGAACCTGATCTCGGTGAAGCTCTTCGGAGAGATCGAGTTCTGGTTCTCGATGGTCAAGGTCACCGCGCTGATCGGCATGATCGTGATCGGCCTCGGCGTCCTCACCTTCGGCTTCAGCTCGGCCGGTGACACGGCCTCCGTCGCGAACCTCTGGCAGTTCGACGGCTTCTTCCCCAAGGGCATCGGCTCGTCCCTGATGACCCTGCAGGGCGTCATGTTCGCCTACCTCGCCGTCGAGCTCGTCGGCGTCACGGCGGGCGAGTCCGAGAACCCGGAGAAGACCCTCCCGAAGGCGATCAACACCCTCCCGTGGCGCATCGCCCTCTTCTACGTCGGCGCGCTCACGGTCATCCTCTGCGTCGTGAAGTGGACGGAGTTCGCACCGGGCGTCAGCCCCTTCGTGGAGGCCTTCGCGAAGATCGGCATCCCGGCCGGCGCCGGAATCGTCAACTTCGTGGTCCTGACCGCCGCCCTGTCCTCCTGCAACTCCGGCATGTACTCCACGGGCCGCATGCTGCGCACCCTCGCGGACAACGGCGAGGCCCCGAAGGTCTTCAACAAGCTCTCCTCGACCAAGACCCCGGCGATCGGCATCACCGTCTCCATGCTCTTCATGGGCATCGGCGTGATCCTGAACTACGTCGTCCCGGAGAAGGCCTTCGGCTACGTCACCTCGGTGGCCACCGCCGCCGGTATCTGGACCTGGCTGATGATCCTGGTCAGCCACATCCTCTACCGTCGCGCGGTCGACGCGGGACGCCTGCCCGCCTCGTCCTTCCCGGCCCCGGGCGGCGCGAAGTGCAGCTGGGTCGCGGTCGTGTTCCTGCTCTTCGTCACGGGCCTCATCGCGTACGACGCCGACTCCCGCATCTGCCTCTACGTGATGGCCGGCTGGGCCGCCGCGCTGGGCGTGGGCTGGGCCGTGCTCAAGGCGCGCAATCCGCAGGTCGCCGAGCGCCGCGAACCGGTGTTCGAGAAGGTCGGCTGACCTCCGCCACGGATGTCCGCCCCCCCCCGGGGCCGCCGCTCAGGACGTCCGGCATATGGGCCGCCCCGTACCACCCCCCGGTACGTGGCGGCCCTTCTGCTTATCCTGACCGACATGCTGACCATCACCCAGGCCCTCGTCGACCAGATCGTCGCGCACGCGCGCCAGGACCACCCCGACGAGGCGTGCGGCGTCGTCGCGGGCCCGGCAGGCTCGGGCCGCCCCGAGCGCTTCATCCCGATGCTCAACGCCGCCCGCTCGCCCACGTTCTACGAGTTCGACTCCGGCGATCTGCTGAAGCTGTACCGCGAGATGGACGACCGCGACGAGGAGCCGGTGATCATCTACCACTCCCACACGGCGACCGAGGCGTACCCCTCCCGCACGGACATCTCGTACGCGAACGAGCCCGGCGCACACTACGTCCTCGTCTCGACGGCGGACGCGGACGACGCGGGTCCGTTCCAGTTCCGCTCGTTCCGGATCCTCGAAGCAGAGGTGACGGAGGAGGAGGTCAAGGTGGTCGACGCGTACTGAACCGGGCCTGGCCCGGTGCCGACGCCGCTCCGATTCCGAACTTTGGGCAGAATTCATCCACCATCTGAGATCACATTCCGGGACCCGGACCGGGAATCGATACGATGAGCCCATGGTTTCCCACGACGTGAGCGACAAGACGCCGGGCATGCTGCTCGTGGCGCGCCTGCACGTCGACCTGTGCAGGCTGCAGAGCGCCATCTGTACGCGCTGACCTGCCCGCCGTACGGCCGTGAGGCGCGGCCACGCAACCGGCGCACTCCCCGCCCACCGCTCGACCCGCGCTGCCGCGCGCCCACCGACCGACTTTCCTTCCGACAGGAGCCCGCAACCATGGCCATCGAGGTCCGCATCCCCACCATCCTCCGCACCTACACCGGCGGCGAGAAGGCCGTCGAGGGCGGCGGCGCGACCCTCGCCGAGCTGTTCGCCGACCTCGAGACCCGGCACGCGGGCATCCAGGCCCGCATCGTCGACGGCGGCCAGCTGCGCCGCTTCGTCAATGTGTACCTGAACGACGAGGACGTCCGCTTCCTCGACGGCATCGACACCGCGCTCACCGACGGCGACAACGTGACGATCCTGCCGGCCGTGGCCGGCGGCATGGTCTGATCGGCTGCTGACCGCTGATGCGCTACGACTCCCCGCTCGCCGCGGTGGGCAACACGCCGCTCGTGCGCCTGCCCCGGCTCTCGCCGTCCGCGGACGTCCGCATCTGGGCGAAGCTGGAGGACCGCAACCCGACGGGTTCGGTCAAGGACCGCCCGGCCCTCCACATGGTCGAACAGGCGGAGAAGGACGGCCGGTTGACGCCCGGCTGCACGATCCTGGAGCCCACCAGCGGCAACACCGGCATCTCGCTCGCCATGGCGGCGAAGCTCAAGGGCTACCGCATGGTGTGCGTGATGCCGGAGAACACCTCGCAGGAGCGGCGGGACCTGCTGGGCATGTGGGGCGCGGAGATCATCCCCAGCCCCGCGGCCGGCGGCTCCAACACCGCCGTACGCGTCGCGAAGGAACTGTCGGCCGAGCACCCGGACTGGGTGATGCTCTACCAGTACGGGAACCCCGACAACGCGGGCGCCCACTACGCGACGACAGGTCCGGAAATCCTCGCGGACCTGCCGTCGGTCACCCACTTCGTGGCGGGCCTCGGGACCACCGGCACGCTGATGGGAGTGGGCCGCTACCTCCGCGAGCACAAGCCGGACGTGAAGATCGTGGCCGCGGAGCCGCGCTACGACGACCTGGTGTACGGCTTGCGCAATCTGGACGAGGGCTTCGTGCCGGAGCTGTACGACGCCTCTGTCCTGACGACCCGTTTCTCGGTCGGCTCCGCCGACGCCGTCACCCGCACCCGTGAGCTCCTCCAGCAGGAGGGCATCTTCGCGGGCGTCTCCACCGGAGCCGCCCTCCACGCCGCGATCGGTGTCGGCAAGAAGGCGCTGGCCGCCGGGGAGTCCGCGGACATCGTGTTCGTCGTGGCCGACGGCGGCTGGAAGTACCTGTCGACGGGCGTGTACACCGCCGCGACGACGGAGGAAGCGATCGAAACCCTCCAGGGCCAGCTCTGGGCGTAGGCCACGCGGACGGCGAGGGCACGTTCCCTCGCCTCCGGGCCCGGGCGGGCGGGGGCTGGTCGCGCAGTTCCCCGCGCCCGTGGCAGGGCGCCGGCAAGGCCCTCAGTCGGCCAAATGCCTGACCTGGTCCCACAGGACCGGATCCACCACCCCCACCCGCCGCCGGAACTCCCACACCGGCACATCCCGCAGCTCGTCCGTCTCCAGGAAACTCGCCCGCCCATGGGCGTCACCGACGGCACCCGGCGGCAGCGGAATCACCCCGGCCCGCTCATCGTGGTACTTACTGGTGATCTTCGCGACCACCGCGCCGTCCCCCCGCACGGACAGCACCAGACACGGCCGGTCCTTGCGCCCCGGCCCGTCCTCGAACGAAACGTTCGCCCACCAGATCTCCGCCGGCCGCGGCCGAGGCGCCCCCCGCCGCGCCCCGCCCAGCCGCCGCGGCCGGAGCCGGGCGGGCGCGGCCGGCCGATGCCCACGACGCCCCCAGCCGTCGACCAGCGTCGCGATCAGCGCGAGCAGTACGACCGCCGCCAGGGCGAGCCACCAGGACGTGTCCATACCAAAGAAGGTACCGGCGCGCACCCCACCCCGCCCCCTGCCCGAACGGCCCTCGCCCCCCACGTCCGTCCGGCCGTCCATCCGAACCGGTGACACCACAGGTGAGTTCGCCCACAACAGCCCTTGGCGGAGGAGCGACACGCCCTTTTGCGCCTTACGCTCGACGGACCGCACGACCCCCGTTCCCGTATCTGCTCCGAGTAGTTGCACCCCGCATTTACTCTCTGCACTTCCTGCCAGCGCGGAGGTTCCAGCTCCTATGAAGCTCACCGTCGTCGGCTGCTCGGGGTCGTTCCCGTCCGCGGAATCGGCCTGTTCGAGCTACCTCGTCGAGGCCGACGGCTTCCGGCTGCTTCTCGACATGGGCAATGGTGCCCTTGGCGAGCTGCAGCGCCACTGCGGTCTCTACGACCTCGACGCGATCTTCCTCAGCCATCTGCACGCCGACCACTGCATTGACATGTGCGCGTACTTCGTCGCGCGCTACTACCGCCACGACGGCGGCCGCTGCGACCCGATCCCCGTCTACGGACCCGAGGGCACGGAACAGCGTCTGACCACCGCCTACGCGGACACCCCCACCGCCTCCTCGATGAGCGAGGTCTTCGACTTCCACACCGTCAAGCCGGGCACGTTCGACATAGGCCCGTTCACCGTGCACACGGAGCGGGTGCGCCACCCCGTGGAGGCCTACGGCATCCGTATCGAGCACGGCGGGAGGTCGCTGACGTACTCCGGGGACACCGGCGTCACCGACGCCCTGGAGGAACTCGCCCGGGACACCGACCTGTTCCTCTGCGAGGCCGCGTTCACGCACGGCAAGGAGAACATCCCCGACCTGCACCTCAACGGCCGCGAGGCAGGGGAGACCGCCACCCGCGCCGGCGCCCGCCGTCTGCTGCTCACCCACATCCCACCGTGGACGGACCCCCGGATCAACCTGGCCGACGCCCGCGCGGTGTACTCGGGTCCCGCGGATCTGGCGACGCCCCGGGCGGCGTACGAGATCTAGATCCGCACGAGAATCCAGAGCCGGTACGACGCCGAGGGCCCCCGGAGATCGCTCCGGGGGCCCTCACCGTCGTAGGTGTGCCGTGGCAGTAGGTGTGCCTGGGCGGTAGCTGTGCCGAGGCGGTAGGTGTGGCCGGGACAGTACGCGTCCGAGGCCGTACGGGTGCCTACTTGGCCTCCGCCTTCTGCAGTTCCGCCAGCTCCTCGTCCGTCTCGCGGCCGGGCGTGGGCAGGTTCCACTTGATGATCGCGAAGCGGAAGACCACGTAGTAGACCGCCGCGAAGCACAGACCCACCAGGACCAGGCCCCACGGGTTGGACGCGATGCCGAGGTTCAGGCCGAAGTCGACCGCGCCGGCCGAGAAGCCGAAGCCGTCCTTCATGCCGAGCGCCCAGGTCAGCGCCATCGACACGCCGGTGAGGAGCGCGTGGATGGCGTACAGGACCGGAGCGATGAACATGAACGTGAACTCGATCGGCTCGGTCACACCCGTCACGAACGAGGTCAGCGCGATCGAGAACATCATGCCGCCGACGACCTTGCGGCGCTCGGGGCGGGCACAGTGCACGATCGCCAGACACGCGGCGGGAAGGCCGAACATCATGATCGGGAAGAAGCCGGTCATGAACTGGCCCGCGCTCGGGTCACCGGCCAGGAAGCGCGCGATGTCACCGCTCTTGCCGTGGTACTCGCCGGCCTGGAACCACGGGAACGAGTTCAGCAGGTGGTGCATGCCGATCGGGATGAGCGCACGGTTGGCGACACCGAAGATGCCCGCGCCGACGGCGCCCGAACCGACCAGCCACTCACCGAAGTTGTGCAGACCCGTGCCGAGGACCGGCCAGATGTAGCCGAAGACGATGCCGAGCAGCAGCCCCGCGAAGGCGGACAGGATCGGGACGAGCCGGCGGCCGCCGAAGAAGCCCGCCCAGTCGGGCAGCTTGGTCCGGTAGAACTTCTGGTACAGCAGGGCGACGACTATGCCCATCACCACGCCGCCCAGGACCTTGGCGTCGACCGGGGCGTCCACCATGACCACCTTGCCGTCGACGGCCGTGGCCACCTTCGGCAGGTTCTTGTCGGTGAACGTCGCCAGCACGTTCTTGAAGACCAGATAGCCGACCACCGCCGCGAGCGCCGTCGAACCGTCCGACTTCTTCGCGAAGCCGATCGCGATGCCCACGGCGAACAGCAGCGCCATGTTGTCGAGGATCGCGTTGCCACCGGCCGACATAAAGCCGGCGATCTTGGTGAAGAACGTGGGGAAGGACGGGCGTCCGAGCATGTCGGCATTGCCGAGACGCACCAGGAGCGCGGCGGCGGGCAGTACGGCGACCGGCAGCATCAGGCTGCGGCCGATGCGCTGCAGAACAGCCATCACGCCGGAGCCCTTCTTCTTGTCGGCCGCGGGAGCGGCGCTGGCCGTGGTCACAACTTCCTCCAGTGGGCAAGGCGCCGCCCGGGGAACAGGGGAGGGGGGTAAGGACGGCGTGGTCTACACCACTCAGTGGTGTAGACCTTTTGTAGCACGGTGAAGGCTGGATAAGGAACCCATGAATTCAACGGCCTCTTCCATAATGGTAAGAAATGGTTCCAGGCATGACGAACACCCCTGAACTCCAGACCCGGAAAGCACTCCGAAACGACAACGGCGGGGCCGGGTTGGCGGCCATCCACTCACTGGTGTAGACCAGTCGACGACGGTTGAAGCGGTTCCGATCAGGGAGCAGGGAGTAGGACATGGCCACCAAGGCTGAGAAGATCGTCGCCGGGCTCGGCGGCATCGACAACATCGAAGAGGTCGAGGGCTGCATCACCCGCCTGCGCACCGAGGTCGTGGACCCGAGCAAGGTCGACGAGGCCGCCCTCAAGGCCGCCGGCGCCCACGGCGTCGTCAAGATGGGCACCGCCATCCAGGTCGTCATCGGCACCGACGCGGACCCGATCGCCGCGGACATCGAAGACATGATGTGAGCCGAGGGAGCCCGGCCCGGCTCCATGTCTCACCCCTGAGGGGCCGCTTCCGCAACCGGAGGCGGCCCCTCAACCATCTCCGGCTAGGCTCATCGCCATGTCTCGAATCGACGGCCGCACCCCCGAACAACTGCGCCCCATCACCATCCAGCGCGGCTGGAGCAAGCACGCCGAGGGCTCCGTCCTCGTCTCCTTCGGCGACACCAAGGTGTTCTGCACCGCCTCCGTCACCGAGGGCGTCCCGCGCTGGCGCAAAGGCAGCGGCGAAGGCTGGGTCACCGCCGAGTACTCCATGCTCCCGCGCGCCACGAACACCCGCGGCGACCGCGAGTCGGTCCGCGGCAAGATCGGCGGCCGTACCCACGAAATCTCCCGCCTCATCGGCCGCTCCCTGCGCGCCGTCATCGACTACAAGGCGCTCGGCGAGAACACCATCGTCCTGGACTGCGACGTCCTCCAGGCCGACGGCGGCACCCGGACGGCGGCCATCACCGGCGCGTACGTGGCGCTCGCCGACGCGGTCGCCTGGGCGCAGGCCAAGAAGCTGGTCAAGGCCGGCCGCAAGCCCCTGACCGGCACGGTCTCCGCCGTCTCGGTCGGCATCGTGGGCGGCGTGCCGCTGCTGGACCTCTGCTACGAGGAGGACGTCAAGGCCGACACCGACATGAACGTCGTGTGCACCGGCGACGGCCGCTTCGTCGAGGTCCAGGGCACCGCGGAGGCCGAACCCTTCGACCGCAAGGAGCTGAACGCCCTGCTCGACCTCGCCGTCACGGGCTGCGACGAGCTCGCCGAGATCCAGCGGGCGGCACTTGAGGCAACCACGGAATAACCCTTCGCGTTCTTAGGGGTACGGGCGTACGGTCCAGCCGTGCGCCCCGCCGGCCCCCGCACGGGGTCGTGCGACCGCGCCACGGGGTCGAGCGGACCAGCGTCACAGGTCGAGCGACCGCGCCGTCGGGGTCGACCACATCTTGTCCACGGGGAGGGACTGTTCCATGGCCGCGCGCCACCGTCGCCGCACAGCCGCATTCGCCGTCGTCGCCGCACTCGTCGCCCTGCCGGCGGCCGTCGGCTGCGATGCCGTCAACAAAGCCCTGGACTGCGTCCAGACCGCCGACTCCATCGCCGACAGCGTGACCGACCTCCAGCAGGCGGTCGAGAACGCGGCGAACGACCCGACGCAGACCGACGAGTCCCTCAACGCGATCGAGAACAACCTCGACAAGATCGGCGACAAGACGGACAACACGGATGTCAACAAGGCGGTCGACGATCTGAGCAAGGCCGTCGGCAACGTCCGTACGGCCATCAAGAACGGCGACAGCACCCCCGACGTCAGCCCCGTCACGGACGCGGCGGGAGAACTGACGAAGGTCTGCACACCGTAACCCCGGCGCGCCGGCGCCCCGGGCCCTTGGATACTGATGGCCATGACCCGCCTGATCCTCGCCACCCGCAACGCCGGAAAGATCACCGAGCTGAACGCGATCCTCGCCGACGCAGGTCTCGCCCATGACCTCGTCGGCGCGGACGCCTACCCGCACATCCCCGACGTCAAGGAAACCGGCGTCACCTTCGCCGAGAACGCCCTGCTGAAGGCCCACGCCCTGGCTCGGGCAACCGGCCTCCCGGCCGTCGCCGACGACTCCGGCCTCTGCGTGGACGTCCTCAACGGCGCCCCCGGCATCTTCTCCGCCCGCTGGTCCGGCCACCACGGCGACGACCGCGCGAACCTCGACCTCCTCCTCGCCCAGCTGTCCGACATCTCCGACGAACACCGGGGCGCCCACTTCGCCTGCGCGGCGGCGCTGGCCCTGCCGGACGGCACGGAGCGGGTGGTCGAGGGGCAACTGCGGGGCACCCTGCGCCACACCCCGACCGGCACCAACGGCTTCGGCTACGACCCGATCCTCCAGCCGGAGGGCGAGACCCGCACCTGCGCCGAACTCTCCCCCGAGGAGAAGAACGCGATCAGCCACCGGGGGAAGGCGTTCAGGGGGCTGGTGCCGGTGGTTCGGGAGTTGTTGGGCTGAGACACGGAGAGGGGCCGCCTTGCTGGACGGCCCCTCTGTGTGTGCGGCCGGTGGGACTCGAACCCACACGGGCTTTCGCCCACGGGCTCCTAAGGCCCGCGCGTGCTACCAAATTTCGCCACGGCCGCGTACCCCGCCATGCTACCGGTCCCGTGGCGATTTCCTATCTGGCGTGTCGACGACCTCCTCGGCACCAGGTGCTGGTGATCGCATGACAGTTGGGGCACAGCAAACGGAGGTTCTCCGGGCGGTCGTCGCTCCAGTCGCCGTTGATGTGGTCGACTTCCAGCGTCATGGGTTTTCCGAGCCACGCAGGTCCAGTGCCGCACTCGGCACATTGTTCGGGTATGCCGATTTGGCGGAGTGCTCGGCGTAACTGCGAAGTCCTTGTCCGGCGCTTCCCGCTGTGCTGGATCAGAATGTCTTCCGGTCGTTTGGCAGGCGACGTACCTGGCCTTCCCCGCTGGTGTGCCTGCCCCAGGAAGTGAGTGGTCGGGAGGCATTCTTCGGTGATCCACTGGCGAAACAACGCGCGTTGGCTGCCGTTGTCCGGGCGGCCGAGGTGGCGAAGCGCTTCGGCGATGGAGAGTGACTCTGCCACCGCCACGCGCAGTTCGTCAGACGTGGGCCGAGTCTGTTTGGTGTGGCTGCCGCAGTGGCGGAAGTGCGAGATGTCGATCCCGAAGTGAGCGAAGCGTCTCGTCAGGTAGCGCCGGAGGTAGCCGTATGGCTGGGTGCCGAAGAAGGCGATGACCCCGTCGATGTCGGAGCACTGTTCGGCGGCTTGCGTCATCCGCTCGCGGGTGTACTGCACGCCACTGCTCATGAGGCGCCGCTCCTGGTGCGTCCCTTGGCGCGACCTCGGTAACTGTCCGTCGCTGAGTGGCAGTTGGGACACAGGAACCGGAGGTTCTCGATGCGGCTGTCACGCCAGTTGCCATCGATGTGGTCGATCTCCAGGGGGAGTGGGTGACCTCCCCAGGTCGGCTCCGTGCCACAGCGCGCGCAACGTTCGGGCACGCCCAGGGCTGTCATAGCCCATTTGAGTCGGTCGCTCGGGATGCGCCGGGCATGACCAGCCGTCTGCTCGACGAGCACGGCCTCCGGTGTCCGAGGTTGCTTGGGCTTCCCTCGTCTGGTCGGCACCTGGAAGTGCGAGGTGTCGATGCCGTATGCCTTGATTCGACGGCTGATGTGCGTGTGATGTCCACCGACGATCTCAAGTCCGAGTCGGCAGAGCACCTCGCACATGTTCGTCGAGGCCGCAACCGCTGCCCCAAGGACTTCTCTCGTCCACCGCACCCCCTCGCGCTCGAAGTGTGAGATGTCCACCCCGAGCTTCTTCATGCGCTCGTGTACGTACCGCCGCGTCGAACTCTTCGGATCCACCCCCAACCTCCCCAACGCCTCCGACAACGTCCGCGTAGAACGGGCCGCCTCCTCCAAGCGCTCCTTGGTGTACGGGCTGACCGGCATGATTCCCCTCCGTTCCGGCCACATGTTCGTGACCTCGTACGGAGTAACGAACCGTTGATCGGATGGTCACGTGGCTTGATAGTCTGCTGACCAGTACTCAGGCCTTTCGGGCTCGGACGCATGTCCGCCCGGGAGGCTTTTTTCATGCCTGGAGATCCTTGGAGGAGGACCATGTCCGACACGACCGTGCGCCTCGCCGACGCCACCGACCGTCCCGTACTCGACCGTCTCTGGCCGCTGTTCCAGCACGATCTGTCCGGGTTCAGGGGAGTGTTGCCCCACCCGGACGGGTCGTTCCGGAGCGAGCGGCTGGAGGCGGCGTTCACGGATGCCGACCGGGCGCCGTATCTGGTGACGAGCGGGGAGCACCCTGTCGGGTTCGCCTTCGTGCGTGGTCTGGACGGTCCGACACGCGTGCTCAGCAGCTTCTTCGTGGTGCGCGGGGCGCGCCGGTCGGGCATCGGGCTGCGGGCCGTCCGTGAGGTCGTCACCCGGCACCCGGGGCCGTGGGAGGTCGCCTTTCAGGACGACAACCCGGGCGCCGTGTGCTTCTGGCGCCGCGTCGCCGCCGAGATCGCGGGTGACGCGTGGACGGAGGAGCGCAGGCCGGTACCGGGTCGGCCGGATCTGCCGCCCGACGTGTGGATCTCGTTCTGACGCGGCTGCGGTGGGCGCACAAGGTAGCAAAGCCCGGGCGAAAGGGAAGGCGAAAGGGAAGGCGAAAGGGAAGGCGAAAGGGGCTGGTGACCATGGTCACCAGCCCCCTCACGCCGACTACGCCCTACAAATACAAGCCGGTGGAGTCCTCGGAGCCCTCGAAGCGGTCCGCGGCCACCGCGTGCAGATCGCGCTCCCGCATCAGCACGTAGGCGGTGCCCCGCACCTCCACCTCGGCCCGGTCCTCCGGGTCGTACAGCACCCGGTCGCCCGGTTCCACCGTCCGTACGTTCTGCCCGACCGCGACGACCTCGGCCCAGGCGAGGCGCCGGCCGACGGCCGCCGTCGCGGGGATCAGGATGCCGCCGCCGGAACGCCGCTCGCCCTCGGCGGCGTCCTGCCGCACCAGCACGCGGTCGTGCAGCATCCGGATGGGCAACTTGTCGTGATGGGGGCTCTGCTTGTCCCGATTGGCGCTCACGTCCCGAACCTACCTGCCTTTGAGCCGTCCGTACGCAGCCGGGTCAGCGCTTGCGGCGCCGCGAGCCCACGAAGAGCAGCCCCGCGACCCCGACGGCGACGAGCGCCACGGGCACGATGCGCTCAAGCCGTGGCGCGCCCTCCTCGGTGACGAGCTGCCCCTTCACATCGCCGACGACACGGTGGACGCCGACGTAGGCACGACCGAGCGTGTGGTCGATCTGGGAGGCGACCTTGGCCTTGGCGTCCCCGATGATCGTCTTCGGGTGCACGCGCACGCCGATCTCGTCGAGCGTCTCGGCGAGTGTTTCGCGGCGGTGCTTGATGTCCGCCTCGATCTGCGCCGGAGTCCTGGTATCCGACGTTCTCGACGTATCCGACACCGCGCTGCCTCCGTGGTCGTGTTCTGACTCGTGCTTTCGACAGTCTGTCAGCTCGGGTCGCGACGCACCCCTCGGCACCCCCATTACGCTCGTTGCGTAGTACCGCGGTCCCCGTAGTACCGCAGTTCCCGTTTCCCCGATCATTCCCCGGCCACGTGAGGTACCGATGAGCGAGCGACTCCAGCCCGGCGACACCGCCCCCGCCTTCACCCTGCCCGATGCCGACGGCAACGAGGTCTCCCTCGCCGATCACAAGGGCCGCAAGGTCATCGTCTACTTCTACCCGGCCGCGCTGACCCCGGGCTGTACCAAGCAGGCCTGCGATTTCACGGACAACCTCGATCTGCTGGCGGGCGCCGGCTACGACGTCATCGGCGTCTCCCCGGACAAGCCCGAGAAGCTCGCCAAGTTCCGTGAGAAGGAGTCCTTGAAGGTCACCCTCGTCGGCGACCCCGACAAGACCGTCCTGGAGGCGTACGGCGCCTTCGGCGAGAAGAAGCTGTACGGCAAGACGGTCGTCGGCGTCATCCGCTCCACGGTGGTCGTGGACGAGGACGGCAAGGTCGAGCGGGCGCTGTACAACGTGAAGGCGACCGGCCATGTGGCGAAGATCATCAAGGATCTGGGGATCTGAGTCTTCCTGGGGGTTCCGGGACGTTTCTGGGTGTTCCATGGCGCGGAACGGCCCGCACCGGTTCGATGTGATCCGGTGCGGGCCGTTTCCGTGTCCCCAGGGGTCACTGTTTTCGTGACGTGAGCCCGCTCAGCGGTCCTGCCCCCGCGGTCGTTCCCGTCGTGCCGCCGTCCGTGGTGCCGTCCGTCGTGGTGCCCGCGTCCGTCGTGCCACCGGTGCCGGTGGTGGTGCCCGCGTCGGTCGTGCCGCCCGTGGTGGTGCCCGCGTCCGTGGTCCCGCCGGTGGTCGTCCCGTCGGTGGTGCCGCCCGTCGTGGTGGTGCCGTCGGTGGTCTGCCCGTCGGTCTGGCCCTGCGTCTGGCCCTCGGTCTGGTCCGCGGGCGGACTCTGCGCGCTCTCGCCGCCGGTGCTCTGGTCCCCGTCGTCCTGGCCGACGGTGCCGGGGAACTCATCGGTGGGCTGGGTGCTCGGCAGCTGCTGTTCCTCCGCGCCCGGCTGGAGCTGGAGGTCGAAGTCCTTCGCGCCGGAGTTCTTGAGCGCGGACTTCGTGTACTGGGCCCAGATCTGCGCCGGGTAGCCGCCGCCGTTGATGCGGGCCTGGCCGAGGGCGCCGTAGAGGGACTTGTGGGCGCCGGTGTCGGGGTCCTGGCCCATGACGGAGACGACGGTGGCGAGGTCGGGGGTGTAGCCCGCGAACCAGGCGGCCTGGTCCTCCTCCGCCGTGCCGGTCTTGCCCGCGGCGGGCCGGTCGGCGGCCAGCGCGGCGGTTCCGGTGCCGCCCTCGACGACGCTCCGCAGGATGGCGGTGGTCGTGTCGGCGGCCTCCCGGCTCACCACCTGCTTGGCGGTCTGCTTGGGCAGGCTCAGGTCCGACATGCCGTCCTTGGTGAGCTCCTCGACGAGCGTGTACGTGCCGTGCTTGCCGTGGTTGGCGAGCGTCGCGTACGCCTCCGCCATGTCGAGGACGCTGGCCGTGGACGGGCCGAGCGCGATGGACGGGGTGGCGGTCAGGTCGGGGGTGCTGGAGGGGATGCCGAGGTCGACGGCGGTCTGCTTGACCTTGCCGGGGCCGACGTCGACGGCCATCTGCGCGTACACGGCGTTCACCGACTTGTCGGTGGCGGTGCGGACCGTGATGGGCCCGTACGAGACGTTGTCCTCGTTCTCGGGCGCGTACGAGCCGCCGTTCCAGCCCTGCACGGGGCGCCTGTCGGTGCCGTCGTAGACGGTGTTCGGGGTGATCGTGCGGCCGTCCTGGGTCTGCGAGTCGTTCTCCACGGCCGAGGTGAACACGAGCGGCTTGAAGGTGGAGCCGACCTGGTAGTCACGGCGCGTCGCGTTGTTGACGTACTGCTTGGTGTAGTCGATGCCGCCGTACATCGCGACGACCTTGCCGGTGGCCGGGTCGATGGAGACGCCGCCGGCCCGGACGTACCGGTCGACCTTGCGGTTCTTCTTGTCGAGGTTCGACATCACCTGGTCGTTGACGGCCTTCACGAAGGCGTCCTGCCTGGACTTCTGCAGGGTGGTCGTGATGCGGTAGCCGCCGGTGATCAGGGTGTCCTCGTCGATGATTTTGTTCGAGACGAGGTAGTCCTTGACCGCCTGCACCAGGTAACCGCGCTGGCCCGACATGCCGGCCGCGACGACCTCCTGCTTGGGCTGCGGGAACGTGACCTTGTTCCGGGCCGCCTGGGTCAGCCACTTCTTCTTGACCATGCCGTCGAGGACGTAGCCCCAGCGGGCCTCGGCGGCCGCCTTGTTCTCGGGGTGCGCGACGACGTCGTACTCGCTCGGCGCGTTCAGGAGCGCGGCGAGGTAGGCGCCCTGGCCGACCGTCAGGTCCTGGGCGTCGACGCCGTAGTACGCCTGCGCGGCGGCCTGGATGCCGTAGGCGTTGCGCCCGAAGTAGCTGGTGTTGAGGTAGCCCTCAAGGATGTCGTCCTTGCTCTTCTGGCGGTCGAGCTTGATGGAGATGAAGAACTCCTTCACCTTCCGTGTGGCGGTCTGCTCCTGGCCCAGGTAGTAGTTCTTCACGTACTGCTGGGTGATGGTGGAGCCGGACTGCCTGCCCTTGCCGGTGGCCGTGTTCCAGCCGGCGCGGATCATCGCCTTCGGGTCGACGGCGGACTCGGTGTAGAAGTCCCGGTCCTCGGCGGCGAGTGCGGCGTGCTGGGCGTCCTTGGAGATCTGGGTGAGCGTCACGTTCTCGCGGTTGACCTCGCCGTCGCGGGCGAGCTGGCTGCCGTCCGCGTACAGGTAGACGTTGCTCTGCTTGGTCGCGGCGGCGTTCGCGGACGGGATCTTGACCATGTAGTAGCCGAGGGCGAAGAGGCTGATCAGGAGCAGGAGCGCGCCGACGAACGTGCCGAGCACCATCCGCCAGGTCGGAATGAGCCGCCCCCAGCCGGTCCGCTTCCGCCGGGGCTTCTTACCGGGCTTGCCCGCATCGGCCACGTCGACCGCAGCGGCCACGTCGACCGCAGCGGCCACGTCGGTCGTATCGACCGCATCGACCACACCGACTGTGCCGACCACACCGACTGTGCCGACCGCACCGACCTGACCGCTCGGGTCGCTCGGCTTGCCCGGACCGCTCGGGCCGTTCGGCTTACCCGTCTGGCCCGTCTTGCCCGCCTTGCCGGGCGTGACCGGCTCGCTCGGTGCTGCCTGAGGAACCGGCTCCGGTTCCGGTTCTCTCGGTGCCCAGCCCTGGCTGCTCTGCTGCGGCTGCGGCTTGTCGCTCATTTGTTCCCGGACTCCTGTTTCGCATCGTACGTTCCCGTACGCCCTCGTACGCCTTGTGCGCCCCCTCTTGAAGACTGTCGCACCAAGCGTTCCGTTCCCGGTTCCCGGCGCGCGTCCTGCCCGAAAATGCCTGGCAGCCGATGCCTTGAGGGGGCTAGGCTCCTGCGCTTCGGCCCAAACAGCCCTCTGGGCGCAAGGAGGACTTCCTCGTGGGGACAGGGCGGTTGTACACGGCCGTCGCGGTGGGTGCGTTCCGGCGTTACGCCACCTATCGGACGGCGACCGCGGCCGGTGTCTTCACCAACACCGTCTTCGGGCTGATCCTGGCATACGTCTTCATCGCCCTGTGGGACGAGAAACCGCACCTCGGCGGGTATGACCAGGCCCAGGCACTCACCTATGTGTGGCTCTCCCAGGCGCTGCTCATGGTGATGGCCACGATGGGTGGAGGCTTCGAGGACGAGTTGATCGAGCGCATCCGTACGGGTGACATCGCTATCGACCTGTACCGTCCCGTCGACCTCCAGTTGTGGTGGCTGGCCCAGGACGCGGGCCGGGCGCTCTTCCATCTGCTGGGGCGTGGAGTGGTCCCGCTGGTGTTCGGTGCGCTCTGCTTCGAACTGGCGTTGCCCGCCCGCCCGCTGACCTGGATCGCGTTCCTGGTCGCGGTCGTGCTGGGGGTGGTCGTCAGCTACTCGATCCGCTATCTGGTGGCGTTGTCCGCGTTCTGGCTCCTCGACGGGGCGGGCGCGGCGCAGATGTCCATGATCGCGGGTGTCTTCTGCTCGGGGATGATGCTGCCGCTGAACGTCTTCCCGGGCGTGCTGGGCGAGGTCGTACGCGCCCTGCCCTGGTCGTCCCTGGTCCAGGCACCCGTGGACGTCCTGCTGGGCACGGCGGATCCGCTGGGCACGTACGCCTTCCAGGGGGCCTGGGCGCTGGGGCTGCTGGCGCTCGGGCGGCTGATCCAGTCGGTGGCGACACGCAGGGTGGTGGTGCAGGGTGGCTAGCCCGGTGGACGAACGGCCGACGCACGGTTCAGAGGTGTTACAGGAGCTGGAGGCAGGGGCGTACGCCCGCGTACGCGACGGAGTGCGCGCCTATCGCATGATCGCCGCCATGTGGATCCGCTCCACGATGGCCTATCGCGCCTCCTTCGCGCTGACCACCTTCGGCAACTTCGCGGCGACCGCCCTCGACTTCGTCGCGATCCTGCTGATGTTCTCGCAGGTCGATCGGCTCGGCGGCTACAGCCTGCCCGAGGTCGCCTTCCTGTACGGCGCCTCGGCCACCGCCTTCGGGCTCACGGACCTCGTGCTCGGTTCGATGGACCGGCTCGGGCGCCGGGTGCGCGACGGCACACTCGACACGCTTCTCGTGCGCCCCGTGCCCGTGCTCGCCCAGGTCGCCGCGGACCGCTTCGCACTGCGCCGGCTCGGCCGGATCACCCAGGGGCTGCTGGTCCTCGGGTACGCCGTCGCCGTGCTCGACATCGACTGGACACCGCTGCGGCTGCTCATGCTTCCGTTGATGCTGCTGAGCGGCGGCGCGATCTTCTCGGCCGTGTTCGTGGCGGGCGCGGCGTTCCAGTTCGTCGCGCAGGACGCCTCCGAGGTGCAGAACTCCTTCACGTACGGCGGCAGCACGCTCCTGCAGTACCCGCCGACCGTCTTCGCCAAGGACCTGGTGCGCGGGGTGACCTTCGTCCTCCCGCTGGCCTTCGTGAACTGGCTGCCGGCGCTGTACGTGCTGGGGCGGCCCTATCCGCTCGACCTGCCGACCTGGGTCGCCTTCACCCCGCCCCTGGTCGCGGCGGGCTGCTGCGCGCTGGCGGGGGTCGCCTGGCGGGCGGGGCTTCGTTCGTATCGCAGCACGGGGAGCTGAGCCGACGTGGAAGGCACGGAAGTGGAACGCACTGAAGTGGAACGCACGGAAGCGGAAGGCGCAGAGGTGGAAGGCGCAGAGGTGGAAGGCACGGGAACCGGCGTGGAGAGAGGCCTGGCGATGGATTCGGTGAGTCCGGTGAGTCCGGTGAGTCCGGTGAGTCCGGTGGGTCCGGTGGATCCGGTGGATCCGGTGGACGGGTTCATCGAACTCGACCGTGTCGAGAAGGTCTTCGACGTACGCAAGAAGACCGGCTTCCTGCGCAGCGAGCGGCGCCAGGTACGGGCCGTGGACTCCCTCTCCTTCAGGGTGTCGCGCGGTGAGATGGTCGGCTACATCGGACCGAACGGCGCGGGCAAGTCGACCACCATCAAGATGCTGACCGGCATCCTCACCCCGAGCGGCGGCCGGCTGCGGGTCGCGGGCATCGATCCGTCCCGCGAACGGACCCGGCTCGCGCAGCGCATCGGGGTCGTCTTCGGGCAGCGTACGACCCTGTGGTGGGACCTCCCGCTGATCGACTCCTATCGGCTGATGCACCGCATGTACCGGATTCCTGACGCCCGTTACCGCGAGAACCTCGACCGCTGTGTCGAACTCCTCGACCTGGGTGCCCTGCTGGACGTCCCGGTGCGGCAACTCTCCCTGGGGCAGCGGATGCGCGGTGACATCGCGGCGGCGCTGCTGCACGACCCCGAGGTCCTCTACCTCGACGAGCCGACGATCGGCCTGGACGTGATCAGCAAGGCCAGGGTCCGGGAGTTCCTGCGGGACCTGAACGCCGAACGCGGCACCACCGTCCTGCTCACCACGCACGACCTCACCGACATCGAGCAACTGTGCCGACGGGTGATGGTCATCGATCACGGGCGGCTGATGTACGACGGTCCGCTGACCGGGCTGCACGAGGCGGGGGAGAGCGAGCGGACCCTGGTGGTCGACCTGGAGCGGGAGCTGCCGCCCATCGAGGTGGAGTCGGCGCGGGTGGTGAAGGTGGAGGGGCCCCGGCAGTGGCTGGCCTTTCCCGCGGCGGCGTCGGCGGCGCCCCTGGTGGCGCGGATCGCGGCCGAATACCCCCTGGTGGACCTCTCGGTGCGGGAGCCGGACATCGAGGCGGTCATCAGCCGCATGTACGAGGAGAAGGCTCTCTCGTAGGCTGAGTCCCATGACCGAGGCTGAGTTTTCCGGGGGAAGCGACGATCAGCGGCTGACGCCGCGGGCCCCCGGCCCCACCGATCCGGAGCTCCGAGCCTCCGACGCCGACCGTGAGCGAGTCGCCGAACAGTTGCGGGACGCCCTCGCGGAGGGCCGCCTCGACATGGAGGAGTTCGAGGAGCGGCTGGAGGCGACGTTCAAGGCGCGTACGTACAAGGAGCTGGCGCCGATCACCCGCGATCTGCCGGGGGCGGAGGCCGTGGCTCCGATCTCCATGGTCAAGCAGCCCGTGGAGAGCGGGGCTTGGGCGGGGCGGATCGTCGGCGGCGAGGGCTCGTCCTCGTGGGGTGTGGCGATCCTGTCGGGCTTCGAACGCAAGGGCCGCTGGACCGTGCCGCGGCGCTTCAACTCCTTCTCCTTCATGGGCGGCGGCGAGATCGACCTGCGCGAGGCGAACTTCGCGGACCGTGAGGTCGTGGTCAACTGCGTCGCGATCATGGGCGGCATGAATGTCGTCGTACCGCCCGGCGTCGAGGTCGTCGTCCGCGGTATCGGCATCATGGGCGGTTTCGACCACCGCGAGGAGGGGCGTCCCGGGGACCCCGGTGCCCCGCGTGTGATCGTCACGGGCTTCGCCTTCTGGGGCGGCGTCGGTGTGGAGCGCAAGCTGACCCGGGCCGAGCGGCTGCGCCTGAAGGAGGAGCGCCGGCAGGAGAAGTTGGAGCGCAAGGCGGCCCGCAAGGGGCTGGAGGGGGCGCGCGGCGACGGCCGCGAGGGGCTGGGGGACATGTTCGATGCCCTGGACGAGGCCCACGACCTGATGCGCGAACGCCACGAGCAGCGCAGGGAGCGCCAGGAGGAGCGCCGCGAGCGCCACCGGGAGCGCCGGGAGGAGCGTCACCGGCGAAGGCACGGCGACTACTAGCCGAGACAAGCCACGACGGCCCCGCCCCCGACCGACGACCGCCAACCGACGACCGCCAACCGACGACCGCCAACCGACGACCGCCAACCGACGACCGTCAAACGGCGATCGCCGACCGTCAAACGACGACTACAGAGCCGCCCGCGCCGCGCCCTTCAGATCCCCCAGGTCGAACACCTCCGCCATCTGCCGGTACCCCTTGTCGCTGGGGTGCAGATGGTCCCCCGAGTCGTAGTCCGACCGCAGTCGGCGCGGATCGTACGGGTCCCGCAACTCCTTGTCGAAGTCGACGACCGCGTCGAACACCTTCCCCGCCCGGATCTCCGCGTTGATGGCCTGCCGGACCGCCTCGCGCCCGTTCGTGTAGCCGCGGATCCCCCCGAAGGGCATCAGGGTCGTCCCGACCACCCGCAGCCCACGCGCGTGCGCCCGTCGCACCAGCTCCCGCAGGCCGTCGGTGACGGTCCGCGGATCGACGACCTGCGGCTCGCGCAGGATGTCGTTGACGCCGAGGTCGATGACGACGGCCTTCACGTTCGTACGGCCGAGTACGTCACGGTCGAAGCGCTTCAGACCGCTCGGGCCGATGCCGTCGATCAGTACGCGGTTGCCGCTGATTCCCTCGTTGACGACGCTGTAGCGGGGCGCGTCGCCGGATCCGGCCGCCGCGCGCAGCCGGTCCGCGAGGACGTCCGTCCAGCGGCGGTCGGCGCCGATCGTGGATGTGATGCCGTCGGTGATCGAGTCGCCGAGGACGGCGACGGTGCCGGCCGACTCGTCGCTCAGTACGTCCAGGGCGGTCAGATAGCGCCAGTGCTGGGTCTGCGCCGTGTAGGGGGTGCCGGTCACGTCCTCGGTGAGGTCGCCCGTGGCGGCGTAGGAGATCTGCCGCGCGAACTGGTGGTAGGTGACCGGACCGGACGGGGTCGGGGAGTACGTGGTCACCAGGAGGTCGGAGTCGTCGGGGATGCGGACGGACGCGGCGTCGCTCGTCACCTGCCACCCGGCCGGGACGGTCACCGTGGTGCTGCCGCCGAAGGTGAGGCGGCGCATGGTGCCGGCGGCCGCCGCCGCGTCGTTGTCGCTCTCGGCGACGGCGATCGAGGCGTGCGTGATGGTCAGCGGCTTGCGTCCGTAGAGGTTGGACAGGGTGATGCGGGCCCTGGTGCCGCCGACGTCCGCGTGCACGACGTTGCGCACGGAGCGGCCCGCCATGCCGTTCGTCCCGGTGCCGGGCTCGCCTCCGGAGGGGGCGGCCGACCAGGCGCCGACCCAGGTGCCGGTGGTGGCGGGGGCGGCCGAGCTCCGTGAGGGGTGGTCGGCGAGGGCGTTACGGGTGCCGTCGTCGGCGGCGACACCCACGTATATGGCTCCGGAAATGGCTACGACGACGGCGATGATCGCGGCCAGCAGGGCATAACCGTGGCGCTTGGTCATGCGGTGCGCGTCTCCTCGGGAGAGGGGAGCCCGGGGCTCCGAAGTGATGATCACATGATGTGGCATGGGGTGGGGTAGGGGGAACGCCGGGCCCCTCTCGGGGCGACCCCGAGATGCCCCCGAGACACCCCCGAGGTGTCCCGGAATTCCCCCGGGTTTCCCCCGCCCGTACATACGTGGGGAACTCCTGTTCCGTTCCAGGAGTCGGCCAGGAAGGGACAATATGTACGGGGCCCTCGACCGGGCTCGGCGAACGGGTGGAGTGAATGGAACCGACAGAACCGACGGAACCGACGGAACCGACGGAACTAACAGAACCAACAGAACCAACAGAACCAACAGAACCAACAGAATCAACAGAATTGGAACAAGCGGGCGCCGTAGGGCAGCATGCCCGGCCGGGCGCCCCCACGAACCGCGCGCCGACCGCCGTCGCTCCGGCCGACCGTGCGCCGACCGCCGTGGCCTCCTCCGGCCGCGCGCCGGCCGCCCCCGGTCGCGACGGTCACCGTGCGTCGGCCGCCCCCGTCCCGCCGAACCGCGCCATGACCTCGTTCAGCCCCGCCGACGAGGAGAAACGCCGCGGTGTCCGCCGTATGAAGGCGATGGCGACCGGACTGCTGCTCTTCGTCGCCCTCGTGTACGTCCTGGCCAAGTGGGCGTCCCACGCGGGCGCGGGCCCCTGGGCCGACTATGTCGCCGCGGCGGCCGAGGCCGGCATGGTCGGCGCGCTTGCCGACTGGTTCGCGGTCACGGCCCTCTTCCGCCACCCGCTCGGCCTGCCCATCCCGCACACCGCGATCATCCCCACCAAGAAGGACCAGCTGGGTGTGTCGCTGGGCGAGTTCGTGGGGGAGAACTTCCTCTCCTCCGACGTCGTACGACAGCGGCTGCGGGCCGTGGGCATCGGCAGCCGGCTCGGCGCCTGGCTCGCCGAACCGGAGCACGCCGACCGGGTGACCGCCGAGCTCGCCACCGCGCTCAGAGGGGCCCTGACCGTGCTGCGCGACTCCGACGTGCAGGCGGTGGTCGGCGAGGCGATCACGCGCCGCGCCGACGCCCAGGAGATCGCGCCCGGCATAGGGAAGATGCTGGAGAAGATCGTCGCGGACGGCGGCCACAAGCGGGTTGTGGACCTGATCTGCATCCGCGCCCACGACTGGCTGGTGTTCCACGACGAGCAGGTCATGGACGCGGTCCAGGGCGGCGCGCCCGGCTGGACCCCGCGCTTCGTCGACAAGAAGGTCGGCGAGCGGGTCTACAAGGAGCTGCTCCGCTTCGTCACCGAGATGCGCGACGCCCCCTCCCACCCGGCCCGCGGTGCCCTCGACCGCTTCCTCACCGACTTCGCCGCCGACCTCCAGTCCGACGCCGACACCCGCGCGCGCGTGGAGCGCCTCAAGGGCGAGGTGCTCGGCCGCGGCGAGGTCCAGGACCTGATCGCCTCCGCCTGGACGGCCGTACGCTCCATGATCGTGTCCGCCGCCGAGGACGAGCGCAGCGAGCTGCGGCTGCGCGTGCGGGCCTCCCTGCTCTCGCTGGGCGCCCGCATGGCCACCGATCCCAAGCTCCAGGCCAAGGTCGACGGGTGGGTCGAGGGCGCGGCGGTGTACGTCGTGACGACGTACCGGAAGGAGATCACCTCCCTCATCACCGACACGGTGGCCGGCTGGGACGCCGAGCACACGACCAAGAAGATCGAGGCCCACATCGGCCGCGATCTGCAGTTCATCCGGATCAACGGCACGGTGGTCGGGTCGTTGGCGGGGCTGCTGATCTATACGGTGTCGCGGGTGGTGGTGGCGTGAGCAGGTGAGCAACTGAGTAGGCGTACCTGAGTACGCATACTCTGTCGGCCCGCCGCCCGGGCGGGGACTCTCGTACACATGACCGAGAAGCTGTTAGGCCCTCTGCGAACGCGCCCCTGGCCGGAACGCTGGCTGACGCGCGTGCTCGGCGCCGCCCTCTCCGGTGCGGCGTACCTCCTCTGCGTTCCCTGGGATCTGCGCAACCGCCCCGGGACGACGGGGGAGCTCACCGAGACGTCCTCGGTGACCGTCCTCGGTGTCGTTCTCCTCGCCGTGGTCCTGCTGCTCCTGGCCGCCTATTTCGGCCGCCGGGACGCGATGGCCTGGCCCCTGCTGCTGGTGGCGGTGCCGCCGGCCGCGCTGATGTACCTCTCCTTCCACACCCATCCGGAGCCCCCGGACGCGGCGGTCTGGCCGCTGGCGTGGGCGTTCTTCACGCTGGTGGTCGCGGCGGGGGTGCTGATCGCGACGATGGTGGCGCGCCGGTTCAGGGCGGGACGGGGGACGGCGTCGGACTCGCCCGACGCGGTGGACGAGGAGCTGACGCTCGCGCAGTGGTGGTGAGCGCGGGAGCCGTGGAGGGCGGTGGTGGTGCTTGGGGTGGTGGTGCATGGGTGGCGGTGAATGAACGAGGAGCCGCCACGGCCGGTCCGGCGATGGCTCAGCGGACCGAGAAGTACCGCGAGCCCTTGAGTCTTTCCCAGTAAGCGCTCGTCGCTCGCTGTGATCGCGATGCTGGAGTTGCGGCCCGTGTGGTCCCCAAGTCCGGGCAGGCGTAAGGCCCCTGGTAGGAACGATCTTGCGAAGGAAAGATCCGACCGAGGGGCCTCACGTGTCGATCAGTGTCACATACACCGCCGTGCTCGATGTGAAGCGGTCCACCGCCGAGCACCTGGCCCGGCTGCTGCGCGATCACCGCATCGTGGCCGGGACCCGCAAGGGGCGGCGTGCGCTGGGCTGTTTCAAGCAGGCCGTGCTCGTGCTGCGCTGGTTCCTCGACGGCACCCGTCTTTCCCAACTCGCTTGCGACAACCGGGTGTCGGCCTCGACCGCATACCGCTACCTCCACGAGGGGCTGACCGTTCTGGCGGCCGGGGCACCGGACCTCGCGACCGCGTTGGAGCGTGCGAAGGCGGCCGGGCTGACGCATCTGAACCTCGACGGAACGGTCATCCGCACGGACCGCGTCGCCGCTCCCGGCCCCAACGGCGCGGACCTGTGGTGGTCCGGAAAACACAAGCACCATGGTGGGAACGTGCAGGTCATCTCCACCCCGGACGGCTGGCCGATCTGGGTCTCACCGGTTCGCCCGGGCAGGGAGCACGACACCACCTGCGCCCGCCACCACGGCCTGACCGACGCCCTCAACCGGATCGCCGCCGAGCTGGACATGCCGACCCTGGTCGACCTCGGCTACGAGAACGCCGGCGACGGGTTCCGCCACCCCGTCAAAAAGCCCGCCGGAGGCGAGCTGACCGAGGCCCAGCAGACCTACAACAAGGTCATCCGCGGCATCCACGGCGTCTGCGAGCGCGCCAACTCCCTGCTGAAGACGACCTTCAAGGCCCTGCGCAGAGTCAGCCTCGACCCCAGCCGCATCACGAAGATCGCCGCCGCAGCCCTCGTCCTGCTCCAGCTCGAGTACGACCGCACCATCTGAACGATCACACAACGTCATGATCCATTACTGGGAAAGGCTCCTTGTCGATGAAGTACGCGGCGTAGATACGCCCGAGGGCCGGCCTGCCCCGGTACATGCCCACGTACGGCCGGGCGCTGTCGACCACGACGGGCCGTGCCGTACAGGCGAACCGGACGCGCTGGCGCTCCTCCGCCCAGCGCACGGCGGCGGGATCGACGCGGCCGCTGACCAGGACGGGGAAGGCACCGACCCCGTTCTGCAGGCCGGCGGGCAGGCCGCCCTTGGTGTCCTTGGCGTACTTCATCACCTGTTCGGTGAAGCCCTCGACGACGGGCACGGTGATCTCCGGAACCGCCGCGGCCACGACGAACAGATGCAGCTTCGTCGCCATCCAGCGCAGCCGGAAGTCCGCCCGCCGCCCCACCAGCACGGGCACCCCGGCCCAGTCCTCCCACCGGATGGCGCACCCGTCGGCCGTCAGCCGGCCCTCCACCGTGGCGAGGTAGGCCGCCGGGGCCGATGGCGTCGACGGATCGTGTGGTCCGTACACCTGTCCATGCATGAGCCGGATCCTAGGGCTAGGCGCCCGTGGTGGACCCCGGTCGGACAATCATCAGGATCGTGACGGTGGCCCAGAGCAGGTTGAAGAGCCCGGTGACCATCGCGAGCCGGGCCGTGGCCCGCCGAGCCGTCCCGCCCGCACCGGTGTCGGTGTCGGTGTCGGTTTTGGTTTTGGTGTCCACGATGCCCTCCATGAGCGCGGCCTGCCGGGGCAGGACCAGCGCGCCGAGGACGACGGCGGCGAGGGCCGTCAGCGCGATCGAGACGATCAGCCAGGTGTCGCCGAGCACGCCCATGTTCTGGGCCGTGGCGAACCCGAACACGGGAACGACGACGCCGACCGTCGCGTACACCTGGCAGATGCGGTGCAGCACCTGGACGGTGGACAGGGCCCGGGCGTCCGTCGGCTCGGCGAGCGCCTTGCGCGCGCTGGGCGGGAACATGCTGGCGGCGACCGCGACGGGCCCGATCGCGACGATCGCGGCGAGCACATGCACGGCGAGAAGGAACTTGGTCACGGGCTGACGCTATGGGCGGTCCCGATCTGGCAGAAGTGGCACTTCTGCCAGTACTCAACAGATTCTCGCCACCCGACGGATTCTCGCCGCCCTCGCCACCTTCGCCGCCCGTACCGCTGTACGTACCTGGCCACGGGCGCCTGTACGCGACCAGGGGCGCTTGGCCACAATCCGCCGTATGCCTACGCTCTTGCCATGCACACCGTGGCCGTACTGGCGCTCGACCAGGTCATCCCGTTCGACCTCTCCGCCCCGATCGACACCTTCGGCCGGGCGCGGCTGCCGGACGGCCGTCAGCCCTACCGGATCCGGGTCTGCTCGGCCACGGCGGACGAGGAGGTGAACGCGGGCCCGTTCACGGTCCGCGCCCCCTACGGCCTGGAGGCGCTGGCCGAGGCCGACACGATCATCCTGCCCGGCGTCGCGGACCCGGCCGCCTCCCTTCCGCCGGGGGTGGCGGAGGCGCTGCGCGCGGCGGCCGCGAACGGCACCCGGATCGCCTCGATCTGCGTCGGCGCCTTCCTCTTCGCCGCCACCGGCCTGCTGGACGGGCTGCGCGCGACCACCCACTGGGTCGCGGCCCGGAACCTGGCGGCCAGGTATCCCGCCGTGACCGTCGACCCGAACGTCCTGTACGTCGACAACGGCCAGTTCCTCACCTCGGCGGGCGCGGCGGCCGCCCTCGACATGTGTCTGCACATGATCCGCAAGGACCACGGCTCGGCCGTCGCCGCGCACGCGGCCCGGCTGTCGGTCATGCCGCTCGAACGGGAGGGCGGCCAGGCCCAGTTCATCGTCCACGACCAGCCGCCGGTACCGGCCGGCACCACGATGGAGCCCCTCCTCGCCTGGCTGGAGGAGAGCACGGACCGCGACCTGACCCTGGAGGACATCGCCGCCCACGCCGGCATGAGCACCCGTACGCTCAACCGCCGCTTCCGCGAGCAGACGGGCACCACGCCGCTCCAGTGGCTGCACCGCGCACGGGTGCGCCGTGCCCAGTACCTCCTGGAGACGACGACGTACCCGGTCGAACGCGTCGCGGCGCAGGCGGGGTTCGGCTCACCGACGGCGTTCCGGGAGCGGTTCAAGCGCGTGGTGGGGACGAGCCCGTACGCGTACCGCCGCGCGTTTCAGACGACCGGCCCCTCGGCCTCGGCCCCGGTTCCGGCGTCGGTCCCGGCCCCGGCCTCGGCCTCGGTTCCGGCGTCGGTCCCGGTCCCGGTCCCGGTCCCGGGCTCGGAGTCAGTGTCCGCCGCCGCGGCCTCGTAGGCGCGCAGGGTGTCGACGACCAACTGCCGCTGATCGGGGGTCAGTGGTTCCAGCGCGCGGCGCCAGGCGGTGGCCCCGCGCGACAACCACGCGGAGATGGACGGCCGTTGGGCATCGGTGATGCTGACGATGCGCCGTCGCCGGTCGCTCGGATCCTCCCGCCGCTCCAGGATTCCCTTGCCGCTCAGCTCGCCGACCATGAGGCTGACGGTGGTCGGCGCGACTTCGAGGCGGGTGGCCAGGTCGTTGACGGTCAGGGGTCCGTCGAAGAGCAGATACGACAGCAGCGACAGGTGCCGCGGAGCGAGCGCCAGCGACCGCAGCTCCTCGGGCACCGGAATGCGCTTGGCCCGCCCGACCATGCGGGGCATGAGGAGCAGCAGTGCCCTGACGGCGTCGTCGACGCTCGTTGACATCGTCCATCCCTCTTATTAGCTTTGAGAGTAAAGATGCTTTGCCCTCAAAGGGAATTGTCGTCAGGCTACCAACCTGCCCGCCGCACTGCCCGTGGACATGAGCCGTCCTGCCCTTAGACATGAGCCGTCCTGCCCGTAGACGTGAACGGAGATCCCTCATGCCCCACCTCACCGTGCAGATCCGCGAGGAGACCCTCGACGGAGACGTCGAACCGAAGCTCGTCCGGGCACTGACGGACGCGGTGGCCGCGGTGGTCGGAGAGTGGGCGCGCGCGGTCGCCGTCGTGGAGTTGTTCGGCGTTCCCGCGCACCGCTGGGGCACCGGCGGCACACCCGGCGAGGCGCCCGCACCGCTCGTCACGCTCACCATGCGTGAAGGGGGCCTGACCCACCCCGGGATCCCCGACGCGTCCGCCCGCCTGATCAGGTCCCTGACGGAAGGGGTGACCGCGGTCCTCGGCGAGTCCGTACGGGAGCACGTGACCGTGCTGATCGTGGGGGTCCCGGCGGGGCGTTCGGGGGTGGGCGGGGAGGTCGTCTGAGCCGGGGCCGCCGACAACCTCCGTACGGGCTCAGGACCGCCGACAACCTCCGTACGGGCTCAGGACCGCCGACAACCTCCGTACGGGCTCAGGACCGCCGACAACCTCCGTACGGGCTCAGGACCGCCGACAACCTCCGTACGGGCTCAGGACCGCCGACAACCTCCGTACGGGCTCAGGACCGCCGACAACCTCCGTACGGGCTCAGGACCGCCGACAACCTCCGTACGGGCTCAGGACCGTCGGTCGGCCACGACCCACGAGGTGAGGGCCAGGGCCCCGGCGACACCGAACACGGAGGGCCAGGCGCCCACCTTCTTGGCCAGCGGGTGGGACCCGGCGAAGGCGGCGACGTACGCGACGGTCAGCGCCCCGGCGGCCCTCCCGCCGGCCTGCTGCCGCCACTGCCGCGCGGCAGCGGCCCCGGCAGCGGCCAGTACGACCCCGCCGAGCTGCCGTTTCTTGGTCCACCGGGCCACGCCGTACCCGCCGATGAGCCCACCCGCGGCCACCGCCGCGGCCGGTACCTTCGCCATCGCTGCCTCCCGCTCCTGCCTGCGTCAGTCGAACAAACCGAGGCTAACGCGTACGAACGGCAGCCCGAGGACCGCCCTACCTCCGCCCTACCTCCGGGCGACCGTGCGGGAGCTGTTGTAGGCGGACACGCTGAGCGCCGGACGGTTCGACGGCAGTGCGTGAGCGGGCCAGGACAGGGTGACCGTCCGCGACTCGCCGGGCAGCAGCCAGAGGTAGTTGTCGCTGTACAGCGTCGGCAGGACGCGCTCACCGCTGTGATCGTCCAGCAGCGACATCCGGACCATCGGGGCGAGGGCCGAACCACGGTTCTTGACGACAGCGGTCAGTTCACGTCGGGTACCGGTACCGGAGTGCGACACGCGCGTGATCGAGGCCGAGAGCCTGACCCGCGGGAGGTCGTTGAGTGCCTTCATCGCGGCCGGGGTCCGATGGCGCCAGTAGGTGTTGGTCGAGAGCGTACGACCCGCGTGGTCCTCAAGGGTCAGGCGCAGCAGGTGCAGATCGGGCAGGTCGTCGGTCCAGTCCACGGCGAAGGCGCGCGCGGTGGAGGCCGACGCGACATCGAGCACGGCTTTCCTGGTCCCGCCGATCCGGTGACCGGTGAGGTCGTACAGCCGGGCGGTGACCGTCGCACCCTCGACCGCCCCGCGCGTGTGGTTCACCACGAGGAGCTGCCATTTCACCGGGTCGGCCTGGATGTGCAGGGGCTCGCAGGCGGTGCGGGCACCGTAGTAGGTGCCGTTGACGTCGAAGTCGTAGTCGTACGTCTGCCAGACGGTGCTGTGCCAGGCGGGGTGGGACATCCACAGCATGAGGCCGCTGGCGTCGTCCCACAGGTGGGCGTTCCACGCCTCGAACATGCTGCGCGCGTTCTCGAAGTTGACGAACTGCGCCTTGCGGGCGAAGTCGTCGAGGCCCGTCGCGGTGCCCAGGCGCGCCTCGATCGCCGCCCGGTACTGCTGCGGAGCCTGATTCCCGTGTTCACTCCAGTCGTGGTAGTACCACGCTCCGCCGATCGGCCACTCCTTCTCGTCGCCCACCAGGTTGCGCATGCTCTCGGCGGTGGAGACGACCGGCATGCCGATCTCGGTGTGGAATCCGAAGCTCTTGCTGCCGTAGGTCGACGGGTCGTAGTACTTCTCGGGCTCCACCCAGTTGTAGGGGCCGCCGCCGGTGATGATGCCTCCGGCGGAGTTGTTCTGGTAGAGGATGCCGGGGGCCTGCTGCTCGACGGCGTCGCGCATGCCCTTGTCGATGGCGGCCGGCGGATCGCCCTCGTTGGCGCCGCACCACACCACCACGCAGGGGTGGATGCGGTAGCGCAGTACGGTGTCGCGCGCGATCCCGTTGAACGCGTCGTGGTCCGGCGGGTCCATGGCCCAGGCATTGGGGAAGTCGTTCCACACCAGGATGCCGTGTTCGTCGCAACTGGCGTAGAACTCCTCGCGGTTGACGCTGCCGACCCAGTTGCGGATCATCGTGAAGTTCATGTCGCGGTGCATGCGCACCGCCGCGTCCATCCGCTCGGCCGGCATCCGCCGCAGCAGTTCGTCCCAGCCCCAGTTGCCGCCCCGGGCCAGCACCCGTACGCCGTTCACGCTGATCTTCAGCGGCGCCGGGGTGTTGTCCACGGACTTCACGTCCGTCCAGGTGTCACCGTCGGCCGACACCTGGATGACGTACGTCTTCGGGTAGGCCTGCTCCCACAGGATGGCCACCCGGTCGAAACTCTGGGCGGAGCCGAGGTCGACCTGGATCCACTGGTGGTCCTCGTACTGCGACGACCACCGGCTGTCGGGGCTGCCGTCGGTGGCGGCCGCGGCCGGATGGTCGGACTCCTCCGTGGAGGCCGTGGCCGACTGGTGCAGGGCCAGGTCGGTACCCGGGCGGGAGCTGTCGATCACCGAAAGGGACCAGAGGGAGTTGCCCCAACTGGTATGACGCACCCCGCAGTCGATCCGCACGAAGCGGGCCGTACGGGCGGTGAAGTCCTCCACCTGCAGGCTTGCCCGGTCGGTGTTGAACGGCAGCGGTACGGCGGTGTTGTCCACGGACTTCACGTCCGCCCAGGTCGAGTCGTCCGTGGACACCTGGATCGCATACGTCCGGGCGTAGGCCTGCTCCCACACGAGGTCGACGCCGTCGAAGGACTGCTGGGAGCCCAGGTCCACGCGGATCCACTGATCGTCCTGGTAGGCCGAGGACCAGCGGGTGCCGGGATCACCGTCGGTGGCGTTGCCGGGGCCGTGGTCGTCGCCGTCCGTCGTGGAGGAGGTGGCGCCCGCGTGCAGGGCGAGGTCGGTGCCCGGACGGGAGCTGTCGGTCACGGACAGGGTCCACAGGGAGTTGCCCCAGTCCGTGGCCCTGGTCAGGCACCTGACACGGACATAGCGGGCCTGCTGCCTTCCGACCTCCAGCGACTGGGCGCAGGCGTCGCCGGACGAGGTGAAGGGCAGCGGCACGTCGTACTCGTAGCCGAACTGGCGGATGCCGAAGCGGGTGGTGCGCCGGTCGCTCTCCCGCACCCACCGTGCCGTCACGGGCCGGGTCAGCTGGATGTCCACCACCCCGCCCGTACCGGCGGTCGTGCGGTACACGCCCGTCCAGGAGCTGCCGTCCCTGGACGTCTCGACGACGAAGGCGAGCGCGTAACTGGACAGGATCTCCTTGCCGGTGGTGCCCTCGGCCTTGTTGCCGGTGGCGGGGGGCGTGAACACCGGATCGCTCGCGTCGGCCTCGAAGGTGAGGCGGACCCGCGTGACCTGGCAGTCGGCCTGAAGATCGACCGAGATCCACTGCGGATCGTCCCCCGCCGCGGCGCGCCATCCGCTTCCCCGGACCCCGGACCCCGGGCGACGCGAGACGGTCGACGACGAACTCGCCCGGAGTCGCCGCGTAGTCCGTCGAGGAGACCTCGACGGGGCGGTAACCGGCGAGTTCACCGGACGACGCCGCCGGCGCGGTGAGCGCGTCGCCGCGCCCGGCGGCCGAACTCGTCGCCGGGAACAGAGTGTTCAGACCGAATCCCGCGAGGAGAGTCGAACCCGTAGTGACCACCGACCGCCGGGAAGGACCGGAAGGATCCCGCGGCGCATGTGACTGACCTGCCATGAACGTGAGTCCCATCAGAAAACAGCGCGGCCGGCGGACACGCGGAGGCGCCGGAGCCGTTGGCGTGACAACGTTGCCAGAGTGTCTGACAACGTTGCCAAAGGTGGCCGCGCGCCCAAGCTCCTGTCAAGACCTCTCACACGATCACCGTTGCTTCGACGCGATCGCGGCCCGGCGAGCAGCAAGTCGCCCTGGACGAGTAAGTCCGAACCCCGCCTGAGCCGCGGTGCGTGTGCATCGCCACGATCGTTCCGTTTACAGAACGTTCTGTTTGTGGAACGCTGGTCGCGTCACGACGATGCATCACCGGCGCGGTAGGGGCGGAAAGCTATGGAACTGGCCCAGGAGGTGGGCGAGCGGCTGCGCCGTCTGCGCCAGGACGGCGGCCTGTCGCTGTCGGAACTGGCCCGCCGCTCCGGCGTCGGCAAGGGCACGCTCTCGGAACTGGAGACCGGCCAGCGCAATCCGACCCTGGAGACGCTGTACGCGCTGACCACGGCCCTCGAGGCGCCGCTGAGCACGGTCGTCGGCCCCGCCCCGGTGCAGGGCGCGGCGGTGCACGCGGTGCTGACGGACCGCGTGCAGGACGCGGCTGCGGTGTCGGAGGTGTATCGCATCCGCATTCAGAGCGGCGCGGTGCAGCGCTCGGCCGCTCATGTGCCGGGCACGGAGGAGCACTTGCTGGTCTTCAGCGGCACGGCGCGGGTTGGTCCCGCCTCCGCCCCGCTCGAGGTGGGCCCGGGCGGCCACGCCCGGTGGGCGGCGGATGTACCGCATCAGTACGAGGCGGTGGGGAGGGATGTGGAGGGGGTGTTGGTGGTGCGCTACCCGGTGGAATGAGATGCCTACGCCGCACCGCCCTGTGCCGGGCCACGACCACCGCCGATCGGCCGTGGGATCCACCGCTGCGGCAGGAGGCCGACAGTATCCAGTCCGTAGGCCCGGGTCTGATGGTCGGTCTGACAAGGGCAGGAACAGCCAGGCCTGCCGGTGCCACTGGGTGGCGATTTCATGCAAAGCCAGCCACGTCATCGAGAGATAGGATGATCCCAGTACATGCCTATACGTATAGCGCGCCCAGACGAACTACCTGCCCTCGTCCAGCACTCCGACCAGCCCGAGCGCAACGCCGGGACGGCCGCCTACCTCACCGACCTACTTGCCAAGAAGTGCACCCGGCCGGAGTGGTGCATGGTCGCGGAGGACGAGGCCGGTCGGCTCACCGCGGCCACCGCGCTATGGACCCTCCCCGGGAACGACGTCCCGATGGCCCTGGTGCTCCTTGAGACACCGTGGGACGAACCCGGCCTGGCCACCGGCCAGGCGCTGCTGGCCGAGGCCGTCGCCCTGGCCGATTCGCTCGGCGCCACGGAGCTGGAGCACGTCACCGACTCGCCGACGCAGCCGCCCCAGTACCAGGCGGAGCCGGAACGGCGCGCCGAGCTTCTCCGTCTGGCGGGCTTCGAGCGGGCCCGTGACGGTCGCCGCTTCCGCCGCCGCTCCGGGGTAGAACTCACCTCGCATGATGACCGATTGACCTGGCATTCCCTGCCCAGTCTGGGCCGTGAGCCGTTCATCGCTCTCCTCGCCGAGGCGCTGCCGACCAGCGCCGACGCCCAACTCGCCGCCAAGGTCGCCCGGCATGGCGCCCGGCGTGCCGCGGAGAGCCTCTTCGCGGACATGGAGGAGTTCTCGTACGAGCCCTCGTGGTGGGAACTCGGCTACGCTCCGGACGGCACGCCGGCTGCCCTCAGCCTCCCCGCCCGAAACCCCTCGACCGCGGTGATCGGCCTGGTGGCTGTGTCTCCCGCCTGCCGCGGCAACGGCTACGCGACGGCGGTGGTGGCCCGCGGCACGCGGCTGCTGGTCGAAGCGGGCGCCGAGGAGATCCGCGGCGACTGCGACGCGGCCAACACCGCCATGATCACGGCTTTCGAACGGGCAGGCTACGAGAACTTCGCCGACCGCCAGGAGTTCACCCGCCGGTTGTGAGCGGGGGCCGCTCCCGCGCCGTAACGAATGCTGAGCGGCCCCTCCCCACCCCGGTTGGTAGGGCTGGACGAGTAGGTCCGAAGTCCTGCGGGCGCAAAGGAGAAGGGTCTCGTTGATCGTTGCGTGACGAACGACATCGAGACCCTTCTGACCGCCCTGTACGTGAAGATCGACGACGGGCTGGCGGGACCACGACGGCTGGGCAGGCCCCCGGTGTTGACCGACTCCGAACTCGTGTGCCTCGCGCTCGCCCAGTCGCTGCTCGGCTTCACGTCCGAGACGCACTGGCTGCGCTACGCCGGCAAGCACCTCACCGGGATGTTCCCGTACCTCCCTCAGCAGCCCGGCTACAACAAGCGGCTGCGGTCCGCGCTCGGCCTGGTCAAGCGGGTCATCCGGATGCTGGCCTGCGTACGCGCCGCCGTGGTCGGTTCGGCCGGTTCGGCAACGAGAGATGCGGCCCCTGATGATCAGGGTTCTCGAAGCCTGATCACGAACAGGCCGATCGCCTCGGGCCCTCGGACGAGGAGGCCGAGGCGGAGATGCGGCGCCTGCTTGGCATCGTTCCGATGGGGTGTCAGGTGTGGCCTCGTACTGTCGGCGACTGGGCTTGCGGCGACGCTACGGGCGCCGACCGTGCGGGGCTCCCTGCCGCGTTCTGTCACCGGTGAGCGTCTTGGTGGTCCACCTGCCGTCCGCGCTGCCGGCCCAGGTTGACGCGGCCGTCGGTGGGAAGAGGCCGTCACCTGTGGCAGGGCAAGAACGTGGTCGGCGCGTACGAGCAGCCTGCCGCAGTGCTGTGTGACGCCGGCTGTCTCGCCACCCTGCCCGCCCGTGAACGAACCGAAGCATGTGCTCCAACGTTGTCTTATGGCGCTCAGGTTCTGAACGGACGTCGCGGTGGTTCAAGTGCGTGCTGTGTCGGTTTTCCTAAGCTTCGACGGCAGAGGGAACACCCGGGCTGTTCCTGGACGGGTACACACCAAAGACGAGAAACTCGTGAACCAAGAGAATTCCGGCCGCGTGGCCGTCATCGCAGGTACCGGCGCCGACATGGACATCCCCAACGGGGTGACCGGCAGCGTGCGGATCGGATGTGCCCAGGCCGATCAAGGTGATCGTTTGCCACCGGGTCGCCTCGGTGTCCGTCAGCACCAGCAACGCCCACACCAGCAGGGGCGCGTGGCGGGCCTCCATCCGGACAGCCATGCTCCACGGGAGCCCGCTCGCTGCTGATCAGCCGGTTCCACGCCTTCTGCGCGCCGAGCCCGGACACGGCTGGGTGACCCACAGGGCTGACGCGAAGACAACCATCCTCACTTTTAGACCCCTTTAGTACATAAGCATAATCAGCTCCTTGATCGTCGAGGAGCTGATTTTCTGAAATCCGGTGGTCGGACAAGGCTGCCGTGGAAAGCGGAGACATGATGGGCAAGAGTCCTTATGACTATGTCGTGGTGGGAGCGGGAACAGCGGGATGCGTGATTGCCTCCCGGCTTTCGGAACGCCCCGGCGTGCGGGTGTTGCTGCTGGAGGCCGGAGCCCGGGACGCAACCGAGACGATGGCATCTCCTTGGGGCTTCCTGGGGTTCGACCCGTCATCCCTCTGGCTGGGCGCCTCGACCGTGCAGACCGGTACAGGCAGGGCCGCTGACGTGCTGCGCGGCAAGGCCCTCGGCGGATCGTCGAGCATCAACGGCCTCTACCACCTGCGGGGGCACCGCTCCGGTTACGACGAATGGCCCGGCCTCGGTGCTCCAGGCTGGGGTTTCGACGATCTGCTGCCCTATTTCCGCCGCAGCGAGAGCACTCACAGCCGTAATGCCTCCGTGCGGGGCACGGACGGGCCGGTCGCGGTCGCCCCGGTCCCGGAACCCCATCCCCTGGCCACGGCGGGCGTCGACGCCGCGGTGGAGGCTGGGTTCGCACGCGCCGATGACATCGGCAGCGGGCTGGAGACCGGGTTCGGGTGGAGTGACATGAATCTGCCCGGCGGCGCCCGCCAGAGCGCGGCCGACGCCTACATCCGTCCGTTCCTCGACCGGCCGAACCTGGACGTCGTCACGGACGCGACCGTGCAGCGGCTGCGCACCACCGCGGGCCGCTGCACCGGCGTCGAGTACACCATCGGTGGCGAGCACCTGTCCGTCGACAGCGCCGAGGTGGTACTGACCGCGGGAGCCATCGGTTCCGCACACCTCCTGATGCTGTCAGGGATCGGCCCGGCACAACACCTTGAGGAACACGGCATCGACGTCGTCGCCGACCTGCCGGGAGTGGGCTCCCATCTGCAGGACCATCCGATGGCGGGCGTGGTGTACGAGGCCATCCAGCCCGTACCGTTCGTTCCTGCCAACCCGCCGGCCGAAATGATGGGCCTGCTGTACAGCGACCCCGCCGCGGCCCGGCCGGACCTTCAGGTCTACATCGTCGCCGCACCGCTCCCGTCGGCATGGGGCCAGCCGCCGGCCAACGGCTACTCCATCGCTTTCTCCGCGATGGCTCCGCACAGCAGCGGCACCGTGCGCCTGGCGGACGCCCATCCCGGCAGCGCTCCCGTCGTCGACCCCGGCTACCTGAGCGACGACCGTGACCTGGAGGTCATGCGCAAGGGCCTGGCCCTGGCACGCCGCATCGGGGAGGCCGACGCGTTCGCCGACTGGCGCAAGCAGGAAGCGGTGCCGGGCTCCGGGACGAGTGGCGAATCCGTGGACGAGTTCATCCGCAAGGCCACCGGCCCCTACTTCCACTTCACCGGCACCTGCCGCATGGGCACCGACGCCGATGCCGTCGTCGACCCTGCGAACCTTCGCGTGCACGGAATAGCCGGACTGCGGGTCGCCGATGCCTCGGTGATGCCGTCCATCCCCTCGGCCAACACCAACGCGACCGTCTACGCCATCGCCGAACGGGCCGCCGAACTGCTCGACTGAGCCTTCTTCAGCGCCCACGGCGCTTCCACAACGCGCTCATCCCCGACGCCTGGACCGCCGGCAGCTGGTCGGAGTCTTCGACCAGCTGCCGGCATCCTGTTTGCCGAACTCAAGACGGCCGGCGAGCTCGACGGGTTGAGGCCCTGTGTGGACGGCCGCCACATACGCGCGAAAGAGGGGGAGCCGACGCCGGTCCGCCGTCGGTCGGCCGGCGGAAGGCGGGCAGCAAACACCACCCAATGGTGAGCCACGGGGCGGTGGATCACCTCTCAGCTCGCCGGCGGTGCCCGGGAACCGCCGAGTTCCTAAAGACCGAGGGCTCCGCGGGCACCGCCGGCGAGGTCACCCAGACCCGCGCCCTCATTCGACAACATCCCGCCGCGGTCACATGCCCAGGCCGCCCACAGCGCCGCCCTGCCTTGCTTGGGACACGCGTAGGCGGCATCCGCTGAACTGCGGTCGTACCTTTGGTCACGCGCTTTCGGCCGGCCCGTGGCCCGGCGGGTGCCGGTTCGGCGAGAGCGAGGCTGCTCCGGTCGAACGGGCGTACTCGGTGGGAGTCTGACCGTAGTGCTTCTTGAAGGCCCGGGTGAAGTGGCTGCCGTCCGCGAACTGCCAGTGTGCGGCGAGTTCCGAGATACTCAGGCGACCGGACGGCGCGGTAAGGGCGAGCCGGGCCTCGTGCAGTCGCCGGTGGCGGATGTAGGCGGTGATCTGCTCTCCCACCGCGGCGAATGCCCGGTGCAGCGTACGGACGGAGACGTTGAGTTCACGCGCAAGCATCGCCGGAGAAAGTTCGGGATCAGCGAGCCGGCGGTCCGCGAGGTCCTTGGCTGCCTGGGTGAGCGCGGGAGCCAGCCGGGGTTCTACGTCGTCGAACCGGCCCTTCGTCACCGCCTTGGCCAGCTCGATCAGGGCGGCGTGGGCGGCTTCCACACCGGCCGGGCCGAGGTCGGCCACGGTTATGTGGATCATGTCCGTGAAAGCCGTCAGGAGGCGTATCTCGGCCGAGTCCGCCGGCCCGGTGATGACCCGGTTCCCGAGCAGGGGTTTGAGCTCGCCGGGGGGCAGGACGAAGAACTTCGCCGTGAGGTGCGCCGACGTCTCGAAGGCCGACAGGCGCCCGACGTGCCGGACGAGGAACTGCCCGGCCGATACGGTCTGCTCGCTGCCACCGGGCGGGCCGCCCAGAGTCCAGGCGCCGCGCCGCACTACGTACATCGCCACCTGATCCTGATCGCCGCCCGGGACGTCCGCGGTCCGGGTTGCCGACGCGGCGTGAAGATCGGCGATCGCCGCGCCGTGCACCTTGGCCACGCGGCCCTTGACCCGGAAGTCACCGATCGTGTCCGGGCTGAAGGCCGGCAGTTGGAAGACATCGTCGCCGATCTGCGTCTCCCACCCGCGCCGGAAGGCGTCGAGTCCCAGCGGTGCGGCGCCCGGGGCGGTCGAGTCCACTGATAACACCCCGCGCGCGCCGTCGACCTCCGCTCCAGTACTGTGCATCACTCTCCGATCCCCTCACACTTCATTGCTTCAACGCCATCCTGTGGTGCTCGTGTTCCGTACGGACGTCGCCGTGGTTCATGTGGGCGCTGTGCCAATCTTCCTACAGACGGCCCGCATGGCAGCGGTCGAGGGGCAGAGCTGATGCGTTCTGATTCGGCGAGATGAGCTGATCGCCTGCGTACGCGCCGCCGTGGTCGGTTCGCCCAGTTCGGCAACGAGAGACGCGACCCCTGATGATCAAGCTTCTCGAAGCCTTTGATCACGAACAGGGGTCGCGTTCGCGTGCCATCCTCCCCAATCGGTGTCCTGCAACGCCACTGCACGGACACCGATTCCACCTGCCCGGAACCGTCACAGCTCACCTGCCTGGCGGACGTGTTGGGCCGGATACCCGATCCCCGCCGGGTCCGGGCACGGCCGCCGTGAGATCCGCCGTCTGAAGGTCTGCACCGTCCGTCCCGGCCTGCTCTTCCCGCACGCTGTCCAGGCCATGCAGATCAAGCGCCGCCGCACCCACCACGAGACCGGCAAGGTCGAGACGAAGACCGTCGACGCGATTACCAGCCTCCCGCCCGAACAGGCCGGCCCGCCACAACTCGCCGAACTCGCTCAGAACCACCGGTCGGTTGAGGCCCTGCACCACATCCGAGACGTCACCTACGACGAGGACGCCTCACGAATACGCACCGGCGCCACACCCCGCGCCATGGCCACCCTGCGCAACCTTGCCATCGGACTCATGCGCCAAGCAGGCTGGACCAACATCGCCGCCGCAGCCGATCACTACCGGTCACGCCCCCAGCACGCGGCCGCCATGCTCCGGCTCACAGCCTGAGAACGCATCGCCCCTGCCCCTACCCCCGCCTCCCCCTTCCGGGCCGCCCGGCCAACAGCACTCCGCGGTGGAGGGGTGAGGGTCAAGAGTGGAGCGAAGCGAAATCGGCGCAGCCGACGCCCGAAGGGCGCTCTTGACGCTCACCCCGGAACCGCCACACTCGGCAAAACCGGGCGGCCTTGGGCGCCTTGATGCCAACGGTGACGTGAGCCGACGTGATCGTCGCCGCGGCGACGGGTCAGTCAGCCGTTGCTCCAGAACACCAGGGCTTTAGTGATCAAATCCTTGGCGGCGTCGCCGTAACAGGTGGCGCTGCTCAAGGCGTTGAAGGCCTTGTCGTGGAGCACGAGTTCATCCGGTTCGGTGACGTCCACGCCGGCGGAGACGAGTTCGTAGTGGACTCTGGCGTCTTCGTACATGTTGAAGCCGGGCATGGGGACCACGCTCACCTCGGCGTCGTGCTCTGGCATAAGGGGACCTGAACGACCTGTTTGTCATGGAGGGGCGAAGTTGCGGAGTCAACGGTCGGAAGCTGCGGCGCCGGGAGACGGAGCGTCAGCTACCGAGCCAGTCTCCGACGAATGTCAGTGCTTCAGTACGTTGGCGAAGAAGCCCCAGGTGAGGATCGTCTGGGCGGCCGACGAGCAGCGCGACGGCGGACCGACCCACGGCGAGGGGAAAGCGAGGAGTCCCGCCTGTCCTCAGGCGGGACGAGGAAAAGCGCCACTCCGGTGCGTCGGGGTGACAGAACTGCGTCGGTTGCTCAGAGTTTGGGCTCGACGGGGGAGGGGAGCTTGTTTGCCCAGCTCGCGAGAGCCATGGTCGCGAGCTCACGGGTTTCGTCGCCGGAAGCGGTCTCCGTGAGGAGGGTCCGTTCGGCGTTGGGGAGGGCGAGCTGGCGGTAGAACTGGAGGTCTTCGAATCCGTTGACGGCAACGTCATGGCTGGTGGCAGCGTAGACAAGGCGAGGAACGCGGGCCCAGTAGCAGGCGACCAGGCACATGGGGCAGGGCTCGCTACTCGCGTACATCACGGCGTCTTCCATGAGGTGACGCCCGAGTTTGGTACCGGCGTTGCGCAGGGCCATGACTTCAGCGTGGGCGGTGGGGTCACGGAGTTCGACGACTGAGCTCGTGCCGGTGGCGATGACTTCCCCTTCGGTGACCGACCAGCAAGGGGTAAGTCATTGCACCGAAGCGGCCAAGAACTTGCACCACACCGTGGCTGACACCGAGACATGAGCACCCTCGGGCCGCTTGGAGTCCCGTAGCAGAACTCCGGCGGGTACGAAGGCCGCCTCTACGCACTCGGTTGCGTTGCCGCCGCTGTATGACGACTTGAACCAGACGGGCTCGGAGACAGACTGAGGGGCGACGGGCATTCACAGCTCCTTGCGGGCACGATGGATCACGGCGTAGGAGGCCTCCATGTCCAACGCTTGCGCCCGGAGGTACTCGAACGCAAGTCTGTATCAGTCCAGTTCCTTGTCCTTCTCCAGGAAGAGGGAGCCCGTGTGGAAGTCGACGTACACGACATCGAGGGCGGGCTCCGTGCCTCCGATGATCACGAAGCTGCCGAGAGCTGCGGAGTGGGCCCCCTTGGAGAAGGGCGGCACCTGGAGCGTGATGTGAGGAGACTCGTTCGCTTCAAGGAGTCGATCGAGCTGCTCCTTCATGATCCAGGGCGATCCAACGACTCGACGGGACACGACCGTGGAAGGTGTGCCGGGGCGCTCCTAGCCAGTCGGCCCAAGTCCCTTTTGTCTACGAGGAGTTCACCGACCTCGAAGACCGCTGCGCGAATCACGAGAGCAGGATAGCGAGGTCAGGCGGCGTCACTTCATCAGCTCTCCCTGATCCAAGGCCCGTATCAAGGCCTGCCAAGCGTGGTGCCCGATGGTGACGACAGGACCTCCGGCATTCTTGGAATCTCGCACAAGGGCGCTGCCACTCGTGTGCGCACACTCGACGCACTCCGTGCCGCTGCCGCCGCTGTACGAGGACGTGAACCAGCGGGGTTCGGACCGGACGGCCATCAGGACTCCTCGCTTATGCGGTGGATCAGCCTGGCAGAGGACTCGAGATCGAGCGCCTGTGCGCTGAGGTACTGGAACGCCAACCTATACCGCTCCAGTTCTTGCGGCTTCTCCATGAAGAGCCCACCGCCGAGAATGTCTACGTACACCACGTCCAGCTCAGGAGTGGGGCCCCGCAGGACGGCGAAGCTGCCAACGGCTGCGGCGTGGGCGCCTGTTGAGAAGGTGAGTACCTGGACGGTGATGTGAGGCAGTTCGGCCATGGCGAGGAGATGCTGAAGCTGCTCGTGCATGACCTTGCGTCCGCCCACGCCGCGGCGGATTGCGGCTTCATCGATCACGCACCAGATGTGGGGCGGTTCATCGCGCTGAAGGAGCTCCTGTCGCTTCATGCGGATGTCGACCATGTGCTGCACCTCCCTCTCCGGGCACTGCATTTCCGAGGCGCGGTGTACGGCCTCGGCGTAGGCGCGGGTCTGGAGGAGGCCGGGGATGTACATGCAGGCGTAGTGGTCTTCGCGCACCACCTCGTCCTCAAGCGTGAGCATGAGATTCATGGACTCGGGGATGGGGTCGGCGAGCGACCTCCACCAGCCTTGGATCTTGGCGCCCTTCGCGAGTTCGACGAGCGCGAGACGCTCCTCGTCGGACGTGCCGTACTCCCGGCAAAGAGCGTCTACGGCTGGCCACTTGACTGAACCTTCCTTGGTCTCGTAGCGGCTGAGTGTCGCCTTCGAGATGCCGACGCGTGCGCCAGCTTCCTCCAAGGTCAGGCCCTTGCGCTCGCGGAGGCGACGTAGGTCGGCGCCCAGTTGGCGCCTGCGAGTGGTTGGTCCAACTGCCATGTCTGAGGCCCTTCGTGTTGATCTCTCAGATCGTGCTGCTTGCCCGAGCGTGACGGCAAGGTGGCGTGCGCCGGGGCGTGCGGCGCACGGTCGTGCTCCTGATCGTTCCCCGCAGTCACGAGATGAGAGTTCCATTTTGGGAGTTTCAATGCAACTCTCAGTGGTGAGTCGAGTGCATAGGGCGACTCGATGTGTGAAGGAAGGAGCTGGGCATGGAGTGCACGAGTTGCATGCCGAGGAAGGCGTGGGACATTCCCTTCGTCGCGGAACCGCAGGAGGTGGCAGCTCTGCGTCGCATCATGCGGCTTCATCTGGGGCTCTGGGGCCTGCATGAGATCACTGAGGCGGCACAGCTGTGTGTGACCGAGCTGGTTTCCAACGTCATCACGCACGTGGGCGCCGGTACCCCGACCGCGCTCGCCGTCTCCATGAACGGCACCCACCTGCGCATCGAGGTCCAGGACCCCGACACCCGTGCCCTGCCCACCCTCATTCAGGCGGGAGTCGACTCCGAAGGCGGGCGAGGTATGGCTCTCGTCGATGCCACTGCCGACCGCTGGGGTGTCCAGCTCCACCCTGATCGAAAGATCACCTGGTGCGAGCTGTCCACCGGCCTGAACTCGCCCGATGGCCACAGTGGGGGCGCGTCCGTGGCAAGAGCAGGGGCGATGCTAGGGCTCTACGGCACAGCGAAGCCGCCTGGCAACCCGGGCCCAGGCGCGCTGAGCGCGGCTGTAGCGCAGGAGTCGGCGATCAACGTCATCGCCGACCTCCTCCACTGGTTTCAGGCACACGGTCACGACGTGGACGAGGCGCTGGATCGCGCCCAGATGCACTTCGAGGCGGGAAGCGCAACGGGCAACTAACTCATTGCTGGACATTTTCCCTGGCCCGTGACACCTTGCTCGGCGTCCTGGACGCCATTCCTGGTGGCGAAGACACACAGCGCAGCGTCGTGTTCGGCGACCTGGCCTCGGTAGAGGCCGCTTCAGGGAATCCGGAGCAGGCGTGTGTGTACGCCGGACAGGCACTGGAAACGTCAACGGGCCAACGGCGCATGCCAGCCGGTGAACTGGGCGGAAAGCCACGAGCGAGAGAACTGCGTGCACAGTGGGAAGCGGCGGGGACTGGAAGGGAGCTTCAGCTACCGCGCCAGTCCCCGGCCCTACCGAGACGTCGTGGTACAAGACGCCGATCTGTGTCGGTGTCCCACGGTCAGTTGGATGTCACTGCTCCAGTACGTTCGCGAAGAAGCCCAGGTGAGGATCTTCCGGGGTACCGACGAGCAGCGCGCGGTCCAACAGGATGTTGTTGTGCTCGCAGCTCGTCTCCGGGAGCATCACGCAGGCGTGGCAGGCGGCGAGGTTGGTGCCGTCGGTGCCGGATGCCTCGGACTCGACGCAGAGTGGGTCGGAGGAGCACCACTCGGCGCGACGCACGGCCGAGCGGATCGTCCAGGCGAGGCGGTCCGGTTCCCCTTGGGCGACGAGCCCGCCGAGGCTGCCCGCGGAGTCGCTCGTCGCGGTGTAGACGAGTATCCCCGCCATGTCGTCGTCGGCGTAGAGACGCTCGCGAAGTGCGGCGGCGGGGTAGCCGGCGTCGAGGCTCCATTCGTTGATGAGGACATGGGCCAGGGTGTGGAGCAGAACCATGCGGGGGGAGGCCGGGGAGGGCGGGACCCTGCTCGGGTCGGCGGCGCGCTGCTCTACATCTCCTGGCAGGTCAGCGGCCCTTGATGGAGCCGGGCCCGGTCCGAGAGGGCCTGCAGAATGCGCTGGTAGTCCACCGACAGCACCGACCAGGCCAGCCCCTCATGCCACACCGGCACCTGCGACTGCGACTTCGCCGCGGTCGGCGCTGACGGTGTCTTCTCGGCCTGTCCCCTGGCCGGCGCTGTCCCATCGGCCTGGGCGTGGCTTTGCCCGGGCTCGTCCACGGGGGCCAGTACCTCGCCGACCCGCGAGCGGGCGATGGCCCACTCCCGCCATTCCCGCTCGGCCACGGCCAACTCGGCCTGGATGCGGTCGGCTTCTTCCCTCAGCCCATCCACGCGACGGCGCGCGGCGACCTCGCGCTGTTCCAGCAGCCCCACGACCGACGACATCCACGACCTCCACGGGAGCTACGACACGACACGCCACCACTCCCACGGAAACGTTCGCCCTATGCCCGACCAGCGAAAACGCGGTCCTCAAGTCCGGAAAGACAACAACTTCTAAGCGTGCGCCGCCCCGGACCGAGCCCGGTCACGCAACGGTGCCTCTGCGGCGAATCGCTCGAACATCCGCGACAGGACCTCGCAGGAGGAACGCCGGGCAGTGCCGTCGTCCGGCCCTCCGGGAAGCCGGTCCCACGGAACAGCCGGGGCCGATTCCGCATCGTCGATCCAGTCGGTGAGTGCGTGGTGGTCGGGCGCCTCGTCCGGAGCGATCACCTCGTACATGAGCGTGCTGCCGGCCGTATTGACTGCCGTACAGAGCGCGTTGACCCGATCCCCGAGTCGTGTGGCTCCCTCGTCGGCCAGCCCTTTGAGGACCCGCACCAGGGCCAGTGCGGTGGGCTTGTGGTCGATGACAGCGAGCCGGAGCGCTGTGTTGGTCATGTCCTGATTGCGGCAGGCGATCTCCGCGGGGGTGTAGTCGGGCCCGTCGCGGAACATCTCGGCGGCCCACCACAGTCGGGCGAAGGCCTGGCTGTAGTGAGGGCCTACGAATCTGGCGCTGTTGACCTTCCTGGGCGCGCCGTCGCCGGCCTCCCCGGACGGCATGTGCCGCCACAAGACAAAGTCCGGCGCCACGGCCAAGGCCAGGAAGTTCCACAGACCGGGGTTCGCCGCCTCGGCTCGGGTCATCCGCAGGGTCGCGTGCAGCCGAGGCGCCAGCCACGCATCGGCGTCGGTCCGCGCCGCATCGAACCTGTGCATCGCCTCCTCGACGATCTCCCGCACCGGGGCGGCGCTCCACCGGACGGAGTCGCTCTCGATCGGCGTGCTCGCCCGGAGGATCGCCACCTGCGGCAGGCCGTCCTGCCCCGCGCGTACCCCATGGGTGAGGAAGGCCGTGGCGAGGTGGGCGGGTAGCAGCGCGAGCCGTTCGGGAGGCTCGATGCGGTGTCGGCTCATCGGCTCACTTCCTGGGGACGGGCTACGGCGCGGATAGCCGCCGTCAGGTTCTTGGGCACCTGGCCGCGCCTTCCGGCTGCAAACTGAATCCGCGACTGGACCTCTGCCCATCCTCGGCCGTCGCCTCGACGGCTGTGGGCCTCGCCCAAGGCCTCGGAGAGGGGCAGCCCGGGAAACACCTCCGGAAGCATGGAGCGCAGCACTGACTCCCGCCATCCACCAGGAAAGCGCGGGGTGCCGTCCTCATCGAATTCGAGGTCGCTCAGCGCGGAGTGGAACATCGTCGCCCAGGCCTCTCCCGCGATCTGCGCGGCCACCAGTCCCGCGGTTGCCTTCTCCAATGGGCCACGAGCACCGGCCAGCAGCTCGGGAAGACCCTCGAAGGACGTGTTGAGCAGGACGGCCGGCACGTCTCCGGTGGTGTCGATCAACCAAGGCGCATCCATGAACGGACGCAGCCACTCCTGCGGCCCGTCTCGGAAATCCTCCTCCAGGATCTCCAGATCGCGTTGCCTCGTGGGAGTACGGGCAAGCAGGTCCACGATCCAGGGCGTATTAGTGGTACCGAGAACACGCCCGTCGACTCCACCGTGACTGCCGACGACGCTCACGTCGAGGACGGCGCGCGCCACGTGAGTGGAGCGGCGCACTCGGACCTCGCCTCGCCAGTGGGTGTCGTCACGACGGCGTTCCAGACGACTCACCCTGCGGGTGTTGGTGGCTCCCTCGGACAGTACGGCGACGCAGGTGACTCCGGACCAGGGCCCGTCGGCCAATTCGTCCATGGGTAGGGAGACTTCGAGATCGAGGACGCCTTCAGTCCAGTCGTCACGCTCGATCTGATGGAGAGCCACGACCTGATCGCGTTGAGAGATCAGCGAGAGCTGCAAAGGCTTCCCGTCTATGCTCGCCCCTCGGACGGTGACCTCGATCTTCCCCACCAAGGTCGGGTACGCGTACACGGTGCTCACGCCGAAGCCTCCCGTGCCTGTTGGATGTCCACGATCACACCGGCCATGGCGGCGGCCACCGGGTGACTACCGACGGCCGTGACACCACCGAAGCGCGCCGACCGTACGTCCGGATCGACGAGCAGCCTGCCGTCCACGATCTCGCAGTTCTCCTTCGCGGACAGCTCCGCCCACTCCAATGAAGGACGCCCCCCTGATCGCACATCGAACTTGACCACCGGCAGCAGCTGCCAGCGGTCGTCGCGCTGCGGGACGGTCAGCGTCACGTCCAAGGTCCAGGCCCCGTCTCTGTCCACCTTCCCGACGACCCGGTCCACGAGCGGGTGTCCCTGGCCACGACGACCACTCACCGCGGCGGGCGCATCAAGGCGCAGCAGCTTCCGGAGGACCTCGGGTCCGGTCGAACCCTGACCGGTAGTCCGCCGACCGATCACGCCCCGCAGCGCCGAGTCCATGGCCGCGTTGAATTCGGTCAATCGCCGAGGCGCGTTGGCATAGGCGGCGGTAAGTTCCTCCGTCGCTCCCCATCTGTCGTGCTCCGGGGGCTCGGCGGCTCGTAGGAACGCCTCGGCGGCATGCGTCGCCGCGCCGTCGTCGCCAGTGGCGAAACCGGCGAGCAGGACAGCCTGGAATGGGTCCGCTCCCGGCCGCAGGCCGCGCGGACGCCGGGCCGTGACAGTCATCCGGGTGCCGCGCATACAGGTGATGCGGCTGTGCTCCTCGTCCTTGTCGGCGGCAGGAGTGACCAGGAGTACGGCACGGTGGCTGTGTCCTTCGGCCCTGCGCCCGGCGGTCCGCAGCGGCGGGACGACAAGGGCGACCTCCGCGGCGGCGACCTGTCCGGTGGCCGTGAGCTCGTCGACCGTCTCGCCGTCGATGTACGCCCGGAGTGCGTGGGCCAGCGCCGGGTGTCGATCGAGCGGATCGACCCGCTTCTCCGGAACCGCGAAGTCACCATTGCGAAGAGCGCGGACCGATGCTTCCAGCATGGCCGACGTCGAACGGCCGGAGGTCATGGCGGCCCAGAAATTGTCGGCCAGTGCCCGGCTGAGGGCCTCGTGCAGGTCCTCCAGGGTGTCGTTGTTGCCGGCCGCGTCGTGAGCGCCGACGACGAGGAAGGAAGTTCCCGGATCGTCGCTGTCTCGATCGAGTCGCAGATCCGCGACCACTCGCTCGTCCGCCCACCAGGAGCGGGAGACACCTTCGTGCTCTTTCTCCGTGTCCGGCTCACCGAGCCAGGCAGGTCCGGCGTAGGCGACTCCGTCGACCTCTCGCCAGGGAAGGTCGAGACGCCCGACCACCCGGCGGGCCGTCCGCCCCTCATGCGCCTCGGACAGGGTGCTGTTGATCAGCACCAGACCGAGCCGACTGGCTGCCCACAGGGTGGCCTTCCCCAGCCCGTACGAACCACCGGCCCGGTCGTTGCTTTTGTGACTGTCGAGCTGCCGGCGGACCACAGCGGCGTACCGGCCGTCCCCGTACTCGGGTCCAGTCAGCCCCGAGGCGTTGTAGTCGTCCACCCGGAGAAGCAGAAGAGAGGAGTCTTCGCGCAACGCCCGCAGCCCCTCGGCGAGGACCCGGCCGACCTTCTGCCGGGACTGTGCCGCCGCCGTGTAGTGAGGCTCCAGCTCGTCCCACTTCAACGCGGAGAGGAAGGAGTGCAGGTGTTCACCGGTCAGCTCGTGCAGGGTGAAGCGCACCCGCACCGGGCGTCGCGGGTCCAACCGCTCGTCCAGGGAGTTCTGTGTGACCTCCCTGGCCAGTACGGCCAGGTTCGCGTCGAAGGCGAAGGCGGCCGCGTTGCCGTACTCCCGACCGCCGTCGTGGTGGGCGATCCGGTGATACCAGCCGATCGGTCGGGCCGATCCGGCGTCGGCGTCCCTGGTGACCAGGGTGGCGACGTCCGTCTCCAGGATCTCGGCGATCCTGACCATCATCTCCGCCCGTGGCTGTGCCCTGCCGGTGACCCACGCTGACACCGCCGCGCGCGTCAAGCCCAGCTGCTGGGCGAACTCCGCCTGCGACATCCCGCTGCGGCGCAACTGGCGCCCAAGCCACAGGCCGAAGTCCTCGGTGTCCTCCATAGCCCCCACTTCCCCATCGGTTCCGGGCAGCGCCACGGTAGCACTCCGATTGACGCCGCCGACACTGTCAAATTTCAGTAGACATGTGCGATCGATTCGAGCGCCAGCAGGGTGGATTGAATTTTCTTCCGATCTTCCGATCGGCGGACAAGCGGCATGCTACGGTTCTCCTAGGGTCAACTCCCTACCTGGCCAAGGCCGTTGGGGATGCGCCTGCTTCCGAGGGCGGAGCCCTGTCCTCAGGCCAGTTGCACAGCTTTCTTTGCATGCGTTATCCAGCACGGGCGTACGCTGACGCGCCCACAGGGAGGGGACCCACATGAGCGACGATGAGGCCTGGATGGCGTGGTTCATCAAGGAGTACGACAACACGGAGGACCCTGATCTCCGCGCCGAGCTTCTGATTTGTCACCGTGTCCACCCCCAGATTCTGGCGTCGGAGCGGCGGCGTCTCGCCCGCCGCGCGCAGAGCCAGCCCACGGGGCAGACGACCACCCCCTTCGTCCCGCCCGTGCCCCGCACGTCCCGTGCCACCCGCCGCCCCACCACCCCTCGGCGCGCCGAGGGCCCCCGCACCTACCAGGTCAAGGTCACCCGCACCAAGAGGATCCGCACGACCAAGGGAACCGCAACCGTTGTGACCGTGACGACGACGACCTTCACCACGGTCACGACCGTCACCACGGTCACCACCATCAACAGCTGATCCCCCTCTGCTTTTCTCGTAAGCTGTCCTGATTTGCTTCACCGGGGGTGCCGGCGTCATGCATCGGCACCCCCGTATCCCCCCGCGCGTCCTCGGTTCGTTTTCTCTCATTCGAGACAGGTGCCTCATGGCCGACCGGCAGCTCGCCGACCCTTCGCTCCCGCCCGTGATCGACACCGTGATCCGACAGTCCTCGACCGTCCTGAAGACGTATCAGGTCGACCCGGGGCTGGTACAGGAGCATGCCAACGGCGAGCGTCGTATCACCCAGGGCGGTTACGGCGAACGGCAGTTGCTCGAACTCGTCCAGAACGCGGCGGACGAGATCGCGGCATCGCCCGGCGGCAAGCTGCACGTCGTCCTGACCGAAAACCACCTCTACTGCGCGAACGAAGGCACCCCGGTCACGCCGGAGGGCGCCGAGACGATCCTGCGCATGAGCGTCTCGCGCAAGCGCGGCGGGCAGATCGGCCGCTTCGGCGTCGGCGTCAAGTCCGTGCTCTCCGTGAGCGACTCGCCCCAGTTCTTCAGCGGGAACGGTGCCTTCGGTTTCGGCTTCGACCGGGACTGGTCCGCTGCCGAGATCGCCAAGGCCATCGGCCGGCAGGGCGACCTCGAACTGGAAACCCCGGTACTCCGCATGGCCCGGCCCCTCGATGTCGAACAGGAGCGTGCCGACGACAACGTACTGGACAAGCTCTTGCGCTGGGCCACCACCGTCGTCCGCCTGCCCCTGATGCGCGGTGCCGCCGAGCGTCTCGGACGGGACATCAGCGGGTACAGGAGTCGCAGTGGGCGGGAAACCGAAGCCTTCCCTGCCCACTTCCAGTTGTTCTCCTCCCACGTCGGCCAGGTGCTCCTGCACGACGAGCGCACCATGCCCCCCGCGCGCAGGGAGATCTCGGTCGAACCCAAGGGCATCCACCGCACGCTCAAGGAGGTGGCACGCGGCGCCAAGCAGACCACCGAGCAGTGGAAGGTGTTCTCAGTCGCCCATTCCCCCACCGACAAGGTCTCGGACAGCGCCGGCGAGCTGCACAACCGGCCGGTGCTCGAGATCTCCTGGGCCGTTCCCGAATACACGGTCCGCAACGGCCTATACACCACACCCGTCGGCAGGGGGTCGTTCTGGGCGTTCTTCCCGACGAAGTACGTGGTGTCGCTGACCGGCATCCTGAACGCCCCGTGGAAGACAAACGAGGATCGCCAGCACCTTCTCGACGGCAGCCCCTTCAATTGGGAACTGCTGCAGGTCGCGGCCCGGTTGGTGGTCGATACCCTGCCCCAGCTTGTGCCCGCCGAGGACCCTGCAGCCTACCTTCCCCTGCTGCCGGGCCGCACCAAGGAGAAGGCCAACTGGGCTGACGAATATTTTCTCCGGCAGTTCTGGGAGATGGCTGCCGAGCGTCCCTCCCTGCCTGACCAGAACGGGGAACTTCAGGTTCCTCGCGACCTGTTGATCACGCCGTCGAATCTTGACAAGGAATGGGTCCGGATCTGGTCGGAGTACAGCGGCCGCCCCACCAACTGGGTGCACGCATCCGTCGACGCCTCCGACACCGCCCTCCGCCGCGGCAAGATGATGCACATCCTGGATGCGGCCGGGAAGGTGCCAGAGAACGTCAAGGACTGGCTCGAGGCGCTCGTCGCTGACGGCACAGCGGAGGCCTCGTGCCACGCCATCGAGATCCTGTCGCTGATGGTGCTCAAGGATCAGGCCGGAGGCTTGCGTGGGGACTCCCCGCTCACCGCCGAAGCCCGCAAGGCCCGGATCGTGCTGACCGAGGAGCACGGCGTCGTCGCCCCCGTAGCCGGTGAGATCTTCCACCGAACCTCCGCCGACACGCTCCGCGACGACATGGTCTACGTCCACCCGTCGATCTCCGAGCGCCCCGAAATGGCCCGGCATCTGCACAACATCGGCATCAGGGTCGCCGATGCGCAGGGACGGTTCGAGGGTGTCCTCGACCAGGGATTCGACAACTACGACAACAACGCATGGTCGAACTTCTGGATCCTGCTGCGCAGCGCCGGCGGCAGCGCGAACGTCGACCGCATACGTGCCAAGGTGCCCAGGCCGCTGAAGACGCTGCGCGTCCGTACCATGGACGGTCGTTACAGGCTGATGCGCGACTGCCTCCTGCCCGGACCGGTGGTGCCCCGCGACGGAAGCCGCGACAAGGCCATCGCCGTCGACCTGGATTTCCACGAGAGCGACAGACCGATCTTCCGCGACCTCGGGCTGTTCGACCGTCCCACCGGCGGATACCGGCCCCACGAGGAGACGTGGTTCGAGGAATTCCGGCAGGTCATTCACGATCAGCACCTCCGCAGTCTGCCGAGCACCGCCCCTCGACCCAGCATCTCCCGCCTCTCCGTCGAGGGTGCTGCGACGTTGGGACCGCTGCACCTGCTGCCCGCGCTGTCCGAGGAGGGCCGTGCTGCCTTCGTGGCGGCTCTGCCGGCATCCGACATCTCGCAGCACTGGCAGATGCAGTACGGAGCCACTGCCAACACCCGCAAGGCCGTCATGTCCCCGCTGCGTTGGATGATCTCCAAGCACGGCCTCGTGAAGACCTCCTTGGGACTGACCCGAGTGTCCGAGGCCGTCGGTCCCCAGCTCAAGGCCTTCCGTGCTGTGCTCCCTGTCGCCGAGATCGCGGAGGAGGCGGCGCGAAGGCTCAACATGCCCACAACCTCCGACGAGGTGCCCACCCGACGCTGGGGCAAGCTGTTGGACCTCGTGCTCGAGAGCGAGGACGACGCGTTCATCGGTCGCGCGTACGCCCTCCTGCACAGGGTCGGATTCGAGTTCCCGGAAGACGTTCCCACCCGCTGCCGGGTGGGATCCTCCTGGGAAGGACGCCCGGACAACGAGATCGCCGTCGCGCTGAACGCGGTGGAGTTCAAGGAACTCGTCCGTGAGCGCCTCCCCGCCCTCCTGGTCACCGACAAGGCGGACGTGGCCACGGCGAAGGTGATGATCGAGGAATGGGGGATGCTCAAGGTCTCCGACGTCATCAGCAGAGAGATCGAGCCCGTCAAGACCGGCCGGGCCGTGTCCCTGTTCGAGGAGTTCACGACGGTCAAGGCGCGCCTCGGCCAGGCCGGCAGCAGCTACAAGATCCAGCGCTGCTCCGAGCTTGAGCAGGTGGTGCGCACGCCCATGGGCAGCAAGCGGAAGCCGCTCAGGTTCGCGAAGAAGGGCCAGACTCTTTTCGTGCTGGACTCCCTCGACCGGCTGCAGGTGCTGCAAGCCGCCGATGAGGAGTTCAAGTGGGGTTTCGGCGTGGCCGGTTGCAGCCAGGCCCTGGCTCTCCAGGACAGGCAGGAGCAGGACCAAGCCCTGCTGGGGCGACTGCGCGCTGTGCGGGAGAGCGAGAGCGTCATCGACAAGATCGCTCTGTTGATCGGCGAGGAGGCCCTGCGCGGCGAACTTCCGCCCGGCCTCATGGAGAGCGAGATCCAGGAGCAGGGCGCCGAACCGAACTCTCGGCGCATCGCCGAGATGGCCTTCAACGCCCACGGCGAAGCAATCCTTCGGGTCCACTCCCGGGATCTCGCTCTGGACTTCCCCACCCGCGCCCCCAGCTCCTTCACCGGGAACACGAAGGCCTTGCGCTTCGTCACCGATCTCGGGTTCCCGGACTCCTTCGCGGGCGCCCAGGTGCCCTCGCTGGAGCCCCGCCTCGAGGTCGACGGTCCGTCCGAGTTCCCTTCCCTGCACCCCTACCAGGAGGAACTCGCGCAGGCGCTGCTCGCTCTGCTGGAGAACTCGATGCCCCAGCGCGGCATGCTCAGCCTGCCGACCGGATCCGGCAAGACACGTGTCACAGCGGAGGGAGTGATCCGGTGGATCCGTGATCGGGAGGATCTGCCCGGTCCGGTCCTGTGGATCGCCCAGACCGAAGAGCTGTGCGAGCAGGCCGTGCAGAGCTGGAAATTCGTCTGGTCGAAGGTGGGTCCCGAGCTTCCCCTGGTCATCAGCCGGCTCTGGGCCTCGAACGAGGCGACCCCCGTCGACGGGCGCCCGCACCTGGTCGTGGCCACCGACGCCAAACTGGACAACTGCCTGGAGAAGGAGGACTACGCCTGGCTGAGGGAGGCTGCCGAGCTCGTCATCATCGACGAGGCGCACACCGCGATGTCCCCGCGCTACACACGGCTGCTCGAACAGCTCGACCTCACGCACCGCCGCACCAGTCGTCACCTGATCGGCCTCACCGCGACCCCGTACCGGAACAACGAGGAACTGACCCGGCTGCTGGTGCAGCGGTTCGGAAGCCGCCTCGACACCGGCGTCTTCGACGGCGATCTGTCCGTCGCCATCAAGGGGTTGCAACAGATCGGTGTCCTGGCCCAGGTCAAGCACCGAGAACTGGTGGGCGCCGACATCGCGCTGACGGCGGACGAGCGTGCCCAGTCCGAGAAATTCTCCACCTTGCCCAAGGGCGCCGAGCAGCGGCTGGCCGAGGACCACGGGCGCAGTCAGCGCATCGTCGACGAGATCGCCGCCATGCCCTCGGACTGGCCGGTGCTGGTGTTCGCCACGTCCGTGGCCCACGCCAAACTTCTGGCCGCCAAGCTCGGTGACCGGGACATCAATGCCTCCGCGATCGACTCGACCACGCCCCCCAACGAACGACGCAAGCGGATCGACGACTTTCGCAAGGGCAGGATCCAGGTCCTGACCAACTACGGCGTGCTCACTCAGGGCTTCGACGCACCGGCCACCCGCGTCGTGGTCGTGGCCCGCCCGACGTACAGCCCGAACATCTACCAGCAGATGATCGGACGTGGTCTGCGCGGCCCGAAGAACGGTGGCAAGGAGAGCTGCCTGATCCTGAACGTGCGGGACAACATCACGAACTTCGGTGAGGAACTCGCGTTCACCGAGTTCGAGTACCTGTGGAGCGAGGGCCAGTGACCGTCACCCTGCTCCCCGAGCATCGACTCACCGCCGCGCAGCAGGCCGTCGTGGACCAGCCCTGGGACGCCCGGGTGCTGGTCACGGCCGGAGCCGGCGCCGGCAAGACGCACACCCTCGTGCGGCGGCTCGACGTGTTGGTGGAGCGCGAGGAACTGGAGGCCGGGGAGATCCTGGTGCTCAGCTTCTCCCGTGCCGCCGTACGCGAACTCACCGAGCGGATCGAGCGGCATGCCGCCGCCGCGCAGCGGATTCGCGTGCAGACCTTCGACGCCTGGGCCGCAGCCCTGCTCAACCGCGCCTACCCGGACGCGGACTGGGGGACGTACACCTTCGACGAGCGCATCGAGGCCGCCACCGAGGCGATCGACAAGGGTGCGGTCGAGGGCGGCGAGTACCTGCCGGCCCATGTGGTGATCGACGAGGTTCAGGACCTCGTCGGTGTCCGTCGGGAGATGGTCGAGGCACTGCTCGACCGATTCCAGGAGAACAGCGGCTTCACCGTGGTGGGTGATTCGGCTCAGGCAGTGTACGGATTCCAGGTGTCCGATCCGGATCAGCGGGCCGAGGAGACCGACCGCTTCCTGGCCTGGGTGCGTGCCACCTTCGGTGAGGACCTGGTGGAACTCCACCTGGGCGACAACTTCCGGGCCCGCAGCGAGGTTGCCCGAATGGCCCTGCCCTACGGTGCCCAGTTGCAGCGGCTGCCCCGCGATCGGGCCGAGGCCGCCGCCGAGGCCGAGCGTATCCACGGCGACCTGCGTGCCCTGCTGCTCTCGGCACCGAACTTCGGGGGCCTGGAGGACGAGTTCGTGCGGGCGGCACTGCGCGACTATCCCGACACCACCACCATCCTGTGCCGCGACAACGGCCAGGCATTGACGTTGTCCGGCATGTTGGCCGACGCCGATGTCCCCCACACACTGCAGCGGTCGGCGCGCGAGCGCTCGGCCCCCGTATGGATAGCCGAACTCCTCGCCTCGACCGGCGCGTCCACTCTGAGCCGGGAGCGCTTCGAAGAATTGTTGGTCGACCTGCAGATCCCCGTCGGCAGCACACCGGAGGCGCTGTGGAGGTCGGTGCGCAAGGTGGCGCGGGGCAGCGGTCGCGGCACCCTCGATGTCGTCGGGCTGCACCGGGCGCTCGCCGAGGGCCGGCTGCCCGACGAGCTCACCGCGGCACAATCGTCCTCGCTCGTGATCTCGACCGTGCACCGTGCCAAGGGCCTGGAGTTCGACCGGGTCCTGATCGTCGAACCACGCGTGCTGAAGGAGCCGACCCAAGTCCGGAAGAAGAAGTACGACTACGACCCGGCGGCGGAAGCCCGGCTGCTGTATGTGGCCATGACCCGGGCCCGGGATGATCTGTACGTCCTGGACGCCCCCAACTCGTGGCTCCTCCGCAAGGACAAGAGGATCGACCGCTGGTACCTGGGTGGTCGCAGCACCTGGGCCCGCAACGGCATCGAGCTGATCGGCTCGGACGTGTCCCACGAGCAGCCTCCGGGCACGGAGGGAATTCACCAGGACGCTGCGGAGGTGTCGCGGTACCTCCTGGCCGACGTCACCGCCGGTGCCGAGGCGGAACTCGTGCTGCTGCACGGCGTCCCCGTCGCCGCCGACCAGTCCCCACCGTACGCGGTGGTGGTCGGTGGCCGACAGATCGCGGTGGTGTCGGAGCGCTTCCGCACCGACCTGCACCGAATGCTGCGCCGCACCGCGCACTCTGAGGTCGATCGCTGGCCGCCGCTGATCACCGGTCTCCGGGTCGAATGCGTGGAGAGCGTGGCGGGCATTCCTGCGGCGACCGAGGCCGCCGGGCTGGGTACACACGGCGCATGGGTCGCACCCCGGTTGTGCGGTCTGGGGCGCTTCCAGTGGTACGCGGACGGACGGGAAGGGAACGAAGGATGAGCAGGTCGACTCACCAAGCACATTACGAGGTGCGCGACTCGCTCGTCGGCGCCCTGCGGCAAGACCTGCTCGGCCCCGTGGGTGGTCCGGACGAGATTCTCACGGACGATGCGCCGATCACCATGTACCCGGTCGGTGTGCTCTTCCCGCGCTCGCAGGCGGACCGGTCCGGTATCTCGCCCCAGAGTGGTCCGGCCGAACAGGGGGATCTGGAGTCCGAGCGGGACGGGCCCGACGCGGTGCCACTCGGCACCCGTCGGGACCCCGAGGAAGGCCCCGGCGATCTGGGCGTCTCGCTGGCAAACGTCCGGATGCCGTCGTCCATCGGTTTGACATTCGCCGTGGACCCGACCGAGTCCGCGCGGATTCGGTTGACCGTACACGCTGCCGTCTATGCTCCCGAGGACTCCGAGGGGAATCCGGTGTCCGCGAAGCGGACCGAGGCCCGAAGCACGAAGGCCCAGCGGGAACATTGGCGCCGTTCCGCCCTGCGGATCGAGCCCGTCGACGTGGACGTCACACAGCCCGGCCTGCTCAAGCCCTTCGACCTCCATCCCGGGCTGGAACTGCGTGTGCTGGTCCGCCCCCGGTCCGAGTCGGACCGGACGGTGACCGTGACGGCCACGGTCGTCAACAGTCTGAAGGTCGGCCAGTTCGACCTCCGGGACGCGCACTGCTTCTACCAACCGGAGCTGATCGTCACCGCTGAGGACGGCAGCAGCCCGGTGTTCGTGGCACGGCCGACCGCTCTGGACGCGGTCGACTCGGAACATGCGCTGAGCCGCCTCCTGTACCGCCATGCGCCGAGCTTCGCCACCGGCCATGGCTGTGCGGCGCATTGGGACTGGCCGCCACCTCCGGTGGGATCCGTATCGATCGATCCTCCGGCCGTCACCACCCTGCGGACCGAGTTCGTCCCCTCCCAGGAGGTGTTGCTGACGGACTCCAACCCGGAGATCGACGACAAGGCGCTGACCATGTACCGGCTGGGAACCGACCCGACCCACGAGGTCGTCTCGGCCCTTCGCACCTTGCTGAGCGGATACGAGCGGTGGATCGAGACCCAAGAGGGTCAGGCCCGCCTGTTGCACGACACGGAAAACGGCAAAATCGCGGCCGAACAGGTCCAGCTCTGCCGGCGAGCACTGCGCCGGATGCGCGAAGGCGTGGATCTGCTGGAGGACACGGAGCAGCCGAACATTCTGCGCGCGTTCCGGCTGGCGAACCTCGCGATGGCCGACCAGCGGGCACGTACCGCGTGGATCAAGGGCGGCAGGTCGGGCGAACCGGATAGCCAGGCCGGGCGGTGGCGGCCCTTCCAAATCTCCTTCATCCTGCTCTGCCTGGCCGGGATCGTCGCTCCGGACCACGACGACCGAAAGGTCTCCGACCTGCTGTGGTTCCCCACAGGTGGTGGCAAGACGGAGGCGTACCTCGGCCTGATCGCCTTCACCACCTTCCTGAGGCGCCTGCGGGACGGGGAGGACGGGGCCGGCGTCACGGTGCTCATGCGGTACACGCTCCGACTACTTACCCTCCAACAGTTCGAGCGCGCAGCGGCGCTCATCTGCGCGATGGAACTACTGCGGGCAGCCGATCCGGCGAGCCTGGGGCACGAGGAGATCTCCATCGGCATGTGGGTGGGTCGTTCGGCGACCCCCAACACGCTGGCCGTCGCCACGAGCAAGCTGGCCGATCTCGTGCGCAACGAAAATTTCCAGTTGGAGACCGAGAACCCGGTCCAACTGCGCAACTGCCCTTGGTGCGGCGAATCGTTGCGGGCGGCGGACTACTCGGTCGATGAGGACGCCGTACGCATGACCGTCAACTGCCCCTCCGGCACGTGCGACTTCCACTGGGGAGGGCTGCCGGTACACCTCATCGACGAAGCCATCTACGCCCATCGACCGACCTTGGTCATCGCAACGGTCGACAAGTTCGCCTCGATGCCGTGGCGACCCGCGTCGGCGGCCCTGTTCAACCGGGACGTGGACGGAGTGCGACCGCCCGAGCTCATCGTCCAGGACGAGCTCCATCTGATCTCGGGCCCGCTCGGCACGCTGACCGGCCTGTACGAGACGGCCGTGGACGCCTTGGCGGATCGTCCCAAGGTCGTCGCCTCGACTGCGACCATTCGACGCGCCGACGAGCAGGGCACCCGACTGTTCGCCCGTTCGGTGGAGCAGTTTCCGCCCTCGGGCCTCGACTCCCGGGATTCCTGGTTCGCCGTGGAGACGCCACGGGAGCGGAAGGCGGCCCGCCGCTACGTCGGCCTGCTGACCTCCAGCACCAGCCAGGCCACCTTGCTGATCCGGGTGTACGCGTCGCTGCTCCATCGGGCTCACACCCATGATGCTCCGCCTGAGGTGAAGGACGCGTATTGGACCCTGATCGGCTACTTCAACAGCCTGCGACTGCTTTCGGCGGCGGAGCTCCAGGTCCTCGACGATGTCCAGGAGCGTCTGGGACACCTCGCACTGCGTGACGGAGTCAAGGTACGCCGCGCCGACGCCCTCACGGAGTTGAGCAGCCGGGCGAATTCCAGCGACATCTCCCGCCGGCTCAAGGCCGTGGAACGACAGCTCCCGATGCCGGACGTACTCGACGTGCTGCTCGCCACCAACATGATCTCCGTGGGAGTCGACGTGGACCGACTGGGGCTGATGGCAGTGATGGGTCAACCGCAGACCACTGCGGAGTACATCCAGGCGACGAGCCGGGTCGGCCGGCAACATCCCGGTCTCGTCGCGATCATGCTCAACTCCGCTCGCTCACGGGACCGTTCGCACTACGAGGACTTCCAGAGCTTCCACTCAGCCCTGTACCGCGAGGTGGAGTCCACCAGCGTGACCCCCTTCTCCGCCCGGGCCCGCGACCGAGGACTGCACGCCGTGGTGGTGGCTCTGGCCCGGTTGATGCTGCCGGCCGCACGGGACAACGACGCCGCATCACGCGTAGAGGACTTCGTGATGGACCTCCGCGAGACCGTCGGTGCCCTCCTGCTCGACCGGGTGGCGGCGGTCGAGCCGGCCGAGCTCGAGTCCACCACAGCGGCCTTCGAGGACTTCGTCGGATGGTGGGAGGACGAGGCGCTGGCCAGCCCGAACCTCGTGTACGAGGCTCCGCGTGGCTCCCGCGTGCCCGCTCTGTTGGCCAATTACGACGACGAGTCGCCCGATGCCTCGCCGTGGAAGACCCTGTGGAGTCTGCGCGACGTCGACGCCTCGTCCACCTTCTTCGAGGAGCGCTGAACCATGAGCCCCGCCCCGCCTCGCACCCGTCGCCGCGGCCTCCCGTCGACCCCGGCCCGTACCGCCCGCAAGCTCGGAGAGATCCGCCGGGCCCAGCTCATCACGACGTACGGTGTCGGAGCCATGATCGCGGTGGAGAACGAGTCCTTCCTCGTCCGCGGTATCGACTCGTGGGACATCTCCGAGGCTCCCGTCATCTCGGAGCCCCGTCTGGCCTGGCAGTTGGGCGTCTCCGGCTTCCGGATGCCACCGGCTCCCGATCCCGACAAGGCCCGGGACGGCGTACGGGCAGTGCGCTTCCCGGAGATGTACTCATGCCCCAACTGCCATCAACTGCAGTCCTTCCGCAAGTTCAACTCGCCCGCCGGCCGGGCCGAGTGCTCGACCTGTCAGGAGAACCTGGTCCCGTCCCGCTTCGTGATCGCGTGCACGCACGGCCATCTGGAGGACTTCCCCTACTGGAAGTGGCTCCATAGGGGCAACCGGACGACATCCGGGGCCTGCGGGGGGCAACTGACGTTCCGGGCCGACGGCTCGACCGCATCGCTGCGTGCCGTGTTGATCGGTTGCAGTTGCGGGGTGGAGGAGGTGTCCATGGAGGGGTCGTTCCGACGGCAGGCCCTCAAGGACCTCGGCATCCGGTGCGCCGGCCGTAGCCCCTGGCTCAAGGACGCTCCAGCCGTGAGCTGCCAGGAGCCACCGCGCACCCTCCAGCGCGGTTCCTCCTCGGTGTGGTTCCCGGTCATGTACTCGGCTCTGTCCATCCCCCCGTGGAGCCAGGGCATCGCCAAGCTCGTCGCGCCGTACTACGAAGTCTTCAAACATGAGGATGCCGCCTCGATCCAGGCGTACGTGCGCATGCAGAAACTGCTGCGTCACCACCCGGAGTACACCGGCAACGACGTGGTGGCCGAGGTCGAGCGGCGGCGCGCGGCCGAGGCCGCCGCGACGGAGCCGGCCGATGGAACGGAGATTGCCAAGCGCGCACGCAACTACCGGCAGGAGATCTACGAGGGCGAGTACCAGAGCCTGTCCACGCCGCACCCCGAAGTCGCGGACCAGGAGCAGGAGTTCGTCTGCGAGCCCCCCACCACCCCGATCGGCGCTCTGCTCTCGTCCCATGGCTTGGCTCAGGTGATGCTGATCAAGCGACTGCGCGAGGTTAGGGCACTGCAGTCGTTCCGGCGCGTGGAGGAACCGAGTCCGGCGGACTCCCCACTGCGCGAGGCCGCGATCTCACTGGACCGGCCGAGTTGGCTGCCGGCTTTCGAAGTGAGCGGTGAAGGGGTGTTCGTTCGTCTCGACCCTGAGCGGCTGCGAGTCTGGGAGCAGGAACCGGGGCAAGTCGCTCGCGCCACCCTGATCCGGGAAAATCACGAGAGGCTGCTCGCAGCACGTATCGGCGACTCGGACAAGCCGGTTCCGCCCTCACCCGCCACGCCCCGTTTTCTCCTTCTGCATGCCCTGGCACACATATTGATCAACGAATGGAGTCTGGACGGCGGTTACCCGGCAGCTTCCCTTCGCGAGCGGATCTACGGCGAGGAAGACATGGCAGGCGTACTCGTCTACACGGCCACCAGCGACTCCGCCGGCAGCCTCGGCGGCGTCGTCGCCCAGGGCGAACCGGACCGTCTCGAAGCCTCACTCCGGGCTGCCCTGCACAGAGCGAGCTGGTGCTCGAACGACCCCCTGTGCATGGAGTCCGAGGCGAGCGGCGCGGACAGCCTGAACTTGGCCGCCTGCCATGCCTGTCTGCTGCTCCCCGAGACGAGCTGCGAGAACAACAACATCCTGCTCGACCGGGCAGCCCTCGTCGGGACACCGGACGGTCGAGTGCCAGGCTTCTTCACTCGCTGACGCCCTGGCGGTCCGGGGCCGGCACGTACACCGGCCAGGCGAGAGGGGCTTGGCCGTATACCGCCCTCTTCCCGTCGGGCCTGCTGAGGAGCGTGCCCCCGAGGATTCGGTGGAGCGCCTGGCGGACCATTTCGCGGAGCTGTTCGCGGACGCGCCCGTACGAAGGAAGGAAGAGAGCGAGGAGGGCCCGGAGGAGGAGTGATCCGCCCTTCGTCCTAGTCCTACAGGTGGGGAGGGCGCCAGGACTTCAGCGCCTCGATGGCTCGTTCCTTGCGGCTCTCGTCCAGCTCCAGTGCCGTGCACAGGACGTGCACGGCCAGGAGCGGCGGGATCGCGTTGCCGATCTGCTGCGCGACGTCGGTGCCTCGCCAGGGGTACTCGGCCGGAAAGGTCTGCAGCAGTCCGGCCTCGCGGAACGTGAACCGCTCCTGTTCCGGACCCAGTTCGGGTTCACCGTCCGCGTTGTAGCCCTTGAGGTCGTGCACCGTGTTTCGGCGCACCTTGCCGGTGACCGTGGCCGCCGGTGCGTCGGAGGCGCGGAGTCCTCGCTTCTTGGGATCACCCCCCGACCCGTAGTTGGAGCGGACGACGAAGTCCGTTGAACGCGAGTCCTTGAGCGCGTCGCCCATGGAGACCCATGGCTTCACCGAGTGGGAGGCCGGGGCACCGAAGAGCGGGCTCAGCTGGAGGGCAGGTGTCTGCACCTCGGATTCCTCCACCGCGGAGAGGCGCTTCGCCCCCTTGCGATAGCGCTGATGCGTCAGCGGCGGGAACTCGACACTGCGGCCTCTGCCAGCCCCCCGGTAACGGGCGATCAGCACCGCGCGACGACGTGTCTGTGGCACCCCGTATTCCTCGGTGTGCAGCATCTCGCAATCCGCGTCGTACCCGAGCTCGCGAAGGATCTCGCGGTACTTCTTCCATACGGGGAGGACGGTTGGGACCTGCTCCAGTACCACAACCTCATAGGGATCGGACTTGAGCTTCTTCTCGACGATCCACCGAAGCGGTTGGAGCACGAGTCCGGTGCGCTCGTCGGCCCATTCCAGGTCGACGGCTCTCCGCTCCACCTCCGCCCATGCCTTCTCCAGCTTCCCGACGGTCGTGCTGTCTCCCACGAGCTGGGCCAGGTCCAGCACCTCGTCGAGGGCTTTGTGTCCCTCCCGGTTACCCGCCACCGAGTAGGTCTGGCAGGGCGGACCTCCGGTGAGGACGCGGGCAGAGCGAACCTCGGGGTCGAGCGGGTTCAGCTTCGCCACGTCGCCCACCTCGGTGGTGCGTAGACCGGCGGCGTGCCGGGTCGCGCGGGTCGATTTCTCCCACTCCACACCGATAGCGCGTACTCCGAGCATCTCGGCTGCGATGTCCAGGCCACCCGGCCCCGCGAAGAGATCGACGATCACGGGTGGATCCTGGTTCGCGTTCATGAACGCGTCCGCGTCCGGATGTGGTGCTCGGGTCATGGGGTGCAAGTGTAGCCGGCCGGGCGTCCTGCGTTTGCGGGTATCAGGCAGACCTTCTGGCGCCCGCCATTTCTGCCCTGACCAGGAAAATCTTCGTTCAGGAACGGAGCGCGTGGGCTATGGCCAAGCCCAGTGCCTCGCCCACCGGCGGCGGGGAGGCGTGGCCGACCTGCCGGTAGCGGGCCGTCTTCTTTCCGGTGATCTCCCAGTCCTTCGGGAAGCTCTGGAGCAGGGCTGTCTGGTCCACCGTGAGCCGCACCATGTGGTCCTTGCCGAGTTCCGGCGTCCACGTGAAGTCCCGTCCGGGGATCTCATCGCCCAGCGAGTGGCCGTTCACCCCCATTTTCTCCCACTTCCGCTTGGTTCCGGCCGGGCCCAGGTCGGCCCCACCGCGATTCTTCGACCCGCCGACCAGCGTCGGAGCCACGGTGGCCGCCTGGGCCGCCCATCGGTCGGCGTCTTTCCAGCCACGCGACCGCATGGAGGGTGCCAGGGCTTCGCCGGCCGACACATGATCCGTCACGGTCCGAGAGGGCGGCCGAAAGGCCGGGAACCACCGCTTCTTGAGCGCCACCAGCACTCCCTGCTTGCGGTCCTGCGGCACTCCGAAGTCGGCGGCGTTGAGGACGAACCAGCTGAACTCGTAACCGAGATGGTCCAGTTCGGCGCGGGCGAACTCGCGGAAGTCGTGGAACCTGTCGGAGTCCGCGAGGGCGGGCACGTTCTCGACGACCATGGCCCGAGGCTTGACCGCGTGGGCGAGGTAGACGGCGGCCTTCAGCAGCCGCTCCTCCTCTCCCGACTCGGTCCGTGCGGCAGTGGCATTGGACTTCACCCGCGGCAGTCCCGCGGACAGCAGGTCCACGTCATAGCTCTCCGGGTGCTCGCTCGGGTCGAGGTCCAGAAGGTCCCCTTGAAGCACGTTCCAGTGCGGTCGGTTGGCCCGTAGGGTCCGGCAGGCATCAGCGTCCTCGTCCAGGAGCAGTGTCGGCTCGAAGCCGGCCTGCTCCAGTCCCAGGGCCAGTCCACCCGCCCCGGAGCACACGTCCACAAAGGTCAGTCCGCTCATCGATTCGTCCCCCGTCCCCGTTGGGCTCTGCGTTGCGTCACCGCCGCCGCGACGCGCAGGGCCACATCCTCCGGCGCTTCATGCTCCCAGAACCGCAGGACCTCCCACCCGGCGGCCACGAGGTGCTCGGTGGTCTCCGCGTCACGCGCCATGTTGCGGTCCAGCTTGTGCCGCCACCACTCTGCGTTCGACTTCGGCTGCGTCGCGTGCTCGGGGCAGCCGTGCCAGAAGCACCCGTCGATCAGAACGGCCACCTTGGCCCGGGTGAAGGCCACGTCGATGCGCCGCCGCGCCATGCCCGGCACGGGGTACTCCACGCGATAGCGCAGGCCCGCCGCGTGCAGCAATTGCCGCACGGCCAGTTCGGCGCTCGTGTCCTTGCTGGCCTGTCGGGACATGCGTGCGGAGACGCCGGGAGAGGAGGGCCTTACGTTGTCCACTGCTGTCGAGCCTCAAGAACGTACGTCGTCTCGGTCGATGACCACTGCATCCTGCCGGCTCGAGTCGATCGCACGGAACCGGACCAGCGGGCGCTCGGACCCCACCGACGACTTCGGGGCGACGAAAGAGAAGGCCATCACCAGATCACCAGGCGCAATCGCCCCGTCGGAGGCGAGTCGCGGCTCGGACTCGATCACCGGGTAGAGCAGCAGCGCGCCGCGGCGCGGGCGGACGTGCTGCTCGACCGTCGTGTTCCCGGCCGTCTCGACGGCGCCCGCGACGCGCAGGGCGGCGGCACGGTGCTTGGGCTCACTCAGCGCGCCGAAGAGAGAGCCTCGCCTGCGAGTACGACGGGCCGGGGTGAACGGGCCGTGCCCCAGGATGCGAGCCTCCACGCGCCTGGCGGAGGTCTGCAACGGAGTGATCACGAGCCAGTCGTCGATCGTCGTCTCCTGCTGCCCTGTCTCCAGCAGGAACTCCAGGTGCGGCGAGAACTGGCTCGGAATCGACCACCGCAGGTCGCATAGGACCTTCATCAGCGTGTCGTGCGAGACCGTCCCCACACGCGCTTCGTACTCGGGGCCGTCCCCGACCGACAGGCGCACCGGGTCCTGACTCAGCGCGGCGAGCACCGGCTCCCAGCACTCGGTGTTGTGGGCCATTCCCTCCGAGGTCTCCGGGTAGGCGGTCGGCTCCACCCAGGTCCCGGGCGACCGCACCTCCACCAACTCCGCGTTGAACATCTTGTTCCGGGCCGACGGCTTCACCCATGGCAGGTGCTGGGCCACCAGTGGCGGGATCTGGGCGGGGGTGACCTGGGGGCGGCCGTCCACCAAGGGGGCGTAGCGGGCCAGTTCGGCGCGGAAGAGTTCCTCGTCTCGGCAGATCGCCTCGAAGGCCTCGTACAGGTCGACCGTCTTGGCGTTGCGGCTGCGGCCGAGGGCCTCCTCGCGGCCGATGTAGAGGCGCACGAGGTCCCGGTACCCGGGCCGGAAGCCGAACCAGCGGCCCATCTGCATCAGGGTGTCCGCCTGCTGCGTCGTGCGGCGGTAGTACGTGATCGTCAGGCCTTCGACCGTGAAACCACGGGACAGTTTGGTGCCGCCGACAAGGATCTTCCAGACGTTCGGCGTGCGGTCGAAGTCCAGGTCGGGCTGGGCGTAGTCGCGCTCGCTCTCGCCGTTGATGACCATGACGGGGCTGCCGCCCTGGTTGATGAGGCGGCGGGCCTGAGAGACGTACGGCTTGAGCTCCGCGTACGTCGTGGGAGTAGGCAGGGAGCCGTCCGCGTAAGCGTGGAAGTCCCTCTCGAAGAGGGACGCCAGGCGGGTGTGACCCTCCGGACCCGTGTACGCGGCGTTGTGCCACATGGTGTTGATGCGCAGGGCGAGCGCGGTGTGTTCGGCCATGCGGACCGATTCGTGCACGAGCATCGTGTGGTGCCGGAACGGGGCGGAGGGGACGCCGTGTCCCTCCCGGTAGAGCTTCAGAGCGCCCGTGAGGACGAAGGCGTCCAGGGCTTCCTGGAGGCGGTCGCCCGTGGCGTCGTAGATGCCTCGGACATGCGTCTTTTCGGCCTCGCCTTCGCTGTCGTCGACGGGGTCCAAGTCGTGGAAGTCCTGAACGCCCATGTAGTCCGTGGGGCGAGGGAGGGAAATCAGGAAGTCGCGCGGGAAGAGGTCCTCCCCGTCACCCGGGTCGATGAATACGTTGGCGAAAGGAGTCGCGGTGTAGCCCACGTACTGGGCGCGAGGCAGGAGCTTGAGGAGCTTGCTGATCTGGCCGTTGATCGCGGTGCGGGTGACCTTGCCGTCCTCCCACTTCTTCGGGTCGGTCGTGTTCACCGAGGCCTGGTCGGACTCGTCGTCGATGATCAGGGTCGGTATCTCGCCGAGGATCGGGCCTATCTTCTTGAGGTCCTTGACAAGCTTCTCCAGCACCGACTTGTTCTTCTTCACGACCATGACGCGGGCGCGGGCCGTATGCAGGTTCGCCGGGTCGTACAGGGGACGGGTGCGGTCCGGCTTCTCGAACTCCAGGGCGCTGATGCCTCGTTCCAGCGTCATGTAGTCACGGTCGCGAGAGGTCAGACGCTCGATGTCGAAGGCGCCGAGCACGGAGGGGCGGGCACCGAACGAGACGAACTTCGCGGGCCAGTCCTCATCGTCCTGATAGTCGATGCCGACCAGGGCGTCCAGGTCGTTCGGGTCTGCGGCGCCCAGGATGTTCTCCTGGCCGATCAGTTCCATGTCGAGACGGCGCTGGGTCTGGCCGCGCAGCAGGTTCAGGGTGCCGCCCAGGACGATGACCAGGCGGTAGCCCGCGTCGATGGCCTTGGCGGTGACGCCGGTGAAGTTGGCGGTCTTGCCGGACTGTACGTAGCCGACGACGAGTCCGCGTGCGCCGTAAGCGTCGTCACGGGTGGGGTCGGCAAGCCGCTCCACGACCGCATGGGCGGCCTCGTCCAGACTCGAGACCGCCGTGTCGCTCCAGCCCTTGCGGCGCAGCAGTCGCTCGTACGAAGCCCAGTAGAAGGAGCGGTTCGCCGCCTGCTCCCGGGTGTACCAGGGCTGGAACTCGCGGCTGATGGTGACAGGACCCGGTTCTACGTGGACCGGGACGGCTGCGTCGAGCGCTTTGCGTAGATCCGCGCCGAACACGAGCTTGTCGTAGACCTCGGCGCGGCGCTCCGGGGTGCGAGGCGCGGTGGCCGACCACGTGGGGGATTGTTCGAAGTCCCATGCGGTGAGCTTGCGGCGCCAGAGGACGAGCAACTCGTCGCTGGGGGACGCGGCCAGGATGCGGTCGCGGAAGCCGGTCAGGTCCGTGTCCGCCGGTTCGTCGGTGTCGGCGAGCACGAAGGCAAGCTTGGCGAAGTGCTTGGGGCCGCGCCGGCTCATCGCGTCGAGGACCTCGCCGTGGAGGTCGGTGAGGCGGTCGGGAGCGGGCGTGTTCTCGGCGGTCACGGCGGCGGGGTGGCCTCTCTTGTGTACGGGAAGATGCGGGGGCGAGGGGTGGACTAACCCTCGTCGCGGGCGAGTTCGGCCCGTACCGCGGTGACGAGCACGCTGTTCCACAGGGCGACCTTGTCGGTCTGATTGGCCCAGACCCGCTCTTTCTGGAAGATCTCGTTGAGCATCAGATAGAGAAGGCTCTTGAGGACCGGAGCGTCGTTGGAGCCCCCGCGCCGACCGCCGTTGAAGGCATGCCGGTAGTCCTTGTTCAGGACGACCAGGCGCTCCTTGTGGTCGATCGTGAAGAGCAGTTCGGCGGAGTCGACGCCGGGCGGCACGTCGAGCCTGGCCCAGGTGAAGGTGATGGGGTCATCGCCCTCCAGCTGCGGCAGTTCGTCCCGCAGCGTCCGCTTCAGCTTCGGGTCGATGCCCTTGCCGGGCGGGATGACGGCCATGCGCTTGACCTCGGTGCGCCGCTTGGCGGCTTCGCGGTAGGTCGCCTCGGCCTCACGGACGTATTCGGTGAAGGTGTGGCCAGTGGTGGGGGCTGCTGCCTTCTCCAGCCCCCGGGCGAACGCCGGGGTGACCTGGACGCCGTCCTTCTTGACGGTCAGGGCGAACACGTCGTTGGGCTCGGGCGGCAGATCCACGACGATCCTGGCGAGGGCGAGGTGGCCCTCCGGGCTGCGGGTGTCGTTCCAGCCGCCGGCCTGGACGAGCCGGTCGTTGCGGTAGAGGTAGAAGCCCTGGCGCTCGGCGAGCGGGCCGATGCCTCGGTAGGCGACCAGCGGAGATTTGGGCGTCCATATGTGCGCGGTGAGCGCGACGTCGCCGACGCCCTCGACGGGCGCGACGTACGTACGGGGATAACCCGGGCGGCCCGGGACCCGATAGCCGAACGGGTCGATGTGCTCCACGCTCCGGTGGTCGAGTTCCTCCCGGGTGTGGACGTCCTCGACGACGATGTCCACGTGGAAGCCGTCGCGGGCGAGAAAGCGATGGAGGTAGAGACCGAGGTGGGTCTCGAGCCGTTCGATCGCGTCATTGAGGTAGCGGTCGGTCTGACCGGTGGTGATGGTCTCGAACGCGCGGACCTGGTCCCATCGCACGATCGTGCCGTGCCAGTCGATGATCCCGTCGTAGCGGTCGACCAGGTTCTGGCAGTACGTCGCATCGACGATGTCGCAGGTGAAGTCGGCCTGTGCACGGGCGGTGAGCCAGCGGCGGCCGGTCGACGGGCTGCGCTTGGTCCGGCTGATCACGGTGAGCGCATCGGCGTGCGAGAGGGAGGCGGCCTTCAGTCCGGCGCCGAAGTGTCCGAGGGTGCCGGCGGCGTACTTCTCGCGCCCGCCGACGGTCATCGCCGTGTCCAGGCTCGCCTCGTCCATGCCCTGGCCGTCGTCGATGACGAGCAGGCCGACGAGGCGGTCCCGTCCGCCGCGCTCACCGGTGTCCCGCAGGAAGCTCACGACGACGTTGTGGGCTCCTGCGTCGATCGAGTTGTCGATCAGGTCGGCGATGGCCGCCTCGAAGCCGTAGCCCTGGTGCGCGAGCGATTCGAACGACCTGGCCGCCGGGGGAAGCCGCTTGCTTCCGCTGGTGGGTACGTCGAATTGCCAGTCCGAAGACGGCTGGTAGGGCGGCATACAGGTGTTCCTCGCGGGCCGGGACATGTCCAGGGCGCGAGCGGGCATGCCAGTTCAGCTTGTCGCGTGTGAGGTTAGCGTGAGCGAGTTGTGAAGGAGTAACGGGATCAGAACAAATGCGCTCGATGTCCCTGGATGCGTTCAAGGGGCGAACCGCAGGAGGCGTGACGCCGCCGGTCTCAAGCTTGCGGGATCCCGTGGCATTCCTGGTACTGCCGGCCCGACCCACACCAGCACTCAACCCCCCGCTGCGGCGGCCAAGCCTCAGCCCGACCCCGGGCCGCCAACGTTGTCGCGTACTGGGGGAGGAGGGACGGGTCGGACGGGGAGGACGCCTCCGAGGCGGCGAAAGCCTCGTACGACGGGACTGTGCCCGTCACGATGCCCAGGTTCGGGGTGCCGGAGGTGGCGAGTTCTCGTAGGGACGCCTCTATGGTCGCCAGGTGTTCGTCGTGGGACGGGTACTCGGCGGAGAGGGTGGGGTACGCCGTGAGGAGTTCCGTCAGTTCGGTGGTCGGCCAGTGGAGGACCGCTACGGGGAAGGGGCGGGACAACGCCTCCCGGTACGTGCCGAGCTCTGCTCGCAGGCGGGAGATCTCCGCCTCCAGCTCCGCCGGGTTGTCGGAGCCCAGGGACCAGACGCGCTTGGGGTCGTGGAGTTCGTCCAGGGAGACGGGGGAGGAGTGCAGGGTGTCGGCCAGTACGTCCCAGTCGTCGTGGGCGACGCCCAGCATGCGGCGGACGCGGTGGCGGCCGAAGAGGACGGGGTGGGTGGCGTACGGGGGCTCCGACGTCTCCGTGAGGAGTAGCTGGGCGGCCTGGGTGAACGTCTCCTGGGCCGCTTCCAGCTCGTCGTGTGACTCCAGGGCCTCGGCCACGATCACCCACGGGGCGGGGTCCCGGGGGGACGCGGCGCGGACGCCGTCGATGATGGCGCGGGCCTCGGCCTCGTGGCCGTACTCCCACAGGTTCGCCGCCTTCAGGGCGCGGACCAGGTGGGGGTGCTCCAGGGGCGTCGAGGACGACAGCAGGCGGTCGTAGAGCGCGGTGGAGCCGGGGCGGTCGCCGGCCAGTTCGAGGTGGGCCGCGGCCTGCACGAGCAGGTGTTCGGCGTCCTCGGGGTAGAGGCCGGCAGTCCGCTCCAGGCGTGCCGCTTCGGCGTTGTGGTCGACGTGCTCGGCAGACGTGTCGGGGCGCATGGGGGACACCGTACTGCCGTTGCCTGACCAGGGAGAGATACCTGCAGGCCAGAGGCTGGGATCAGGAGAGATCTCGTGAGGTCGGGTGGATCACTTCGTTGTCGGGCCTGGTGAGTTCGGGGCGCAGCCCTTATGGTGCGCGCCCGGCGAATACGGTGCGCGCCCGGCGAAGGAGGCGTACGCATGGGGGGTACGGGCGGCGTGGTGGATCACGGTACTCGGCGGCGAGGGGCCGCGTACCGGCGTGTGGTGTGGGGTGCGGGCGAGGTGCTCGTCACCGTCGGGGTCGTGCTGCTGCTTCTCGTCGTGCATCAGCTCTGGTGGACCAATCGGCAGGCCGGGGAGGGCGCCGAGAGGAAGGTTCAGGCGCTGGAGAGGGAGTGGGGACAGGGAGGGGGCACGTCAAGTACGGCGCCCACGTCGGGGCCCTCGGGCGCCGGTGGTGCGCCTTCCGGCGCGGGTTCCGGGCGGTCCGCCCCGGTTGCCTCGGGCGGGCGGGCGGCGAGCGTGCCCCGTGGGTCCCAGGCCTACGCCGTTCTCTCCATTCCCCGGCTCGGTCTTCGTGTGCCCGTCGCGGAGGGTGTCAGTAAGCGGGACGTTCTCAACAAGGGGTACGTCGGGCACTACCCGCACACCCAACAGGCCGGACAGGCCGGGAACTTCGCGCTCGCGGGGCATCGCAACACCCATGGGGAGCCGTTCCGGTACATCAACCGGCTGCGCCGCGGTGACAAGATCGACGTCGAGACCGCGGCCGCCCGCTACACGTACGTCGTCGACAAGACGCTTCCGCGGACCTCCGCGAGTGACGGCGGGGTCATACGCGCGGTGCCGCGCAGTAGCGTCCGGCCCGCTTATGGGTACAGCGAGCCGGGGTACTACATCACCCTCACCACCTGCACCCCCGAGTACACGTCCAAGTATCGGCTCGCGGTGTGGGGCACACTGACCTCGATGCGACCCCGTTGACCACGGACGCCCCCCCGTCCGCGAGGCGCCGCGCCTGCAGGGCGACCCCGAACTCGGCCCGTACGGCGAATGTGCCGCCCGTGGAACCGTCGTACCCGTCCCGGACGTCGAAATGGTGCCGGGTCCCCGACTCGATCCGGACCCGGCGGATCCGGTCAGCCGGGCGCTGCTCAAGCCGAAGCGGTTGCTGCAGCCGATCGAGACCGGTCGCGTGTAGCGATACGGCGGATGTGGGTTCGCGTACGAGAAGCGGCGACAAGCGGTGGGGAGCCGCGAGAAGCCGCGGGAAGGGAGGGGACATGATGCGTGGCTGGGCGAACGTTCGGCCTGCGGGCGCGCTGCTCCTGTTCCTTCTCGCGGTCGCCGTGCCGGCCACCGGCAGCCTCTCCGCCGCTCTCGCCGTGACGTTCACCGCGACCGCCGCCGCCGGGGCCGCGCTCGCCGTCTGCGCCCTCATCGGCTCGCGCTGCGCGCCCGCCGTCCCCCGTACGCGTGTCCGTACGGCCATCCGCGACCGTGAGCACCGTACGGCGTTCCTGCCCCAACGCGATCCCGACGCCTCGGGGCGTACACGGCCCCGAGCGCCCGGACGGGCCCTCCTGACGGCCGCCGCGTAGGGATCCCAACAGGAACTCGCCAGTCGTACAACCCCTGTCTGCGTACCCCGCGCGGGTCGTCATGCCGACGCGTCATTTCTTATTCCGGCACGACGAGACCCCCGGAGGGCTCATCCATGTCCGCCTCCATGTCAGCTTTCATGTCCACACCCATGTCCGCTTTCGCCGGGCTGGTCGAGCGGCTCGCCGATCTGCTTGAGCCGCTGTTCCACGCCTCCGCGGCGGCCGCCGCGATCGTCCTGTTCACCGCGCTCGTACGACTGCTGGTGCACCCCCTGTCCCGGGCGGCGGCGCGCGGACAGCGGGCGCGTGCCGCGCTGCAGCCGCGGATCGCCGAGCTGCGCAAGAAGCATCGGAAGGATCCGGAGAGGTTGCGGAAGGCGGTGCTGGAACTGCACGAGAAGGAGAAGGTGTCGCCGCTGTCCGGGTTTCTGCCCGGGCTCCTCCAGCTGCCGGCCTTCTTCCTTCTCTACCACCTGTTCTCCAGCTCCACCGTCGGCGGTGATGCCAATGAGTTGTTGGACCACCGGTTGTTCGCCGCGCCGCTCGGCAGCCGGTGGTGGGACGCGCTCGGGGACGGTGGGGTGTTCGGTGCCGCTGGGCTTGTCTACCTGGGTCTGTTCGTGGTGGTCGGCGCGGTAGCTGCCTTCAACTACCGGCGTACGAAGCGGACGATGGCCGCCTCGGTACCGGCGGCCGGCGGGGCGGAGGTGCCCGGCCTCGGTGCGGTGAGCGCGTTTGTGCCGTTCCTGTCCTTCTTCACGCTGCTCACCGTGGCGGTGGTGCCGTTGGCCGCCGCGTTGTACGTGGCGAGCAGTACGGCGTGGAGTGCCGTGGAGCGAGTGATCCTGTATCCCTGAGGGCACATGGCGACGGTCCAGTCCGTGAACGAGGTATTGCGGACTGGACGTCCAGCTTGGAGGATCGACCAGTCCTCCGATGGCTGCACCCATCGGTGGCTGCCCGCGAGTGAGGGAGATTGTGATCATGAAGCTGCTGCGAGTCGGTACGGCGGGATCGGAGCGGCCCGCGCTGCTCGACGCCGAGGGAACCCTGCGGGACCTGTCGGGTGTCGTTCACGACATCGACGGGGCGCTGCTCGCCGACGACGCGGCGCTCGGGCGGATCCGTGCGGCCGCCGAGTCGGGGGAACTGCCCGTGCTGGACGCGGACGGGCTGCGGGTGGGGCCGCCGCTCGCCCGCATCGGCAAGATCGTCTGCATTGGGCTCAACTACCACGACCACGCTCGCGAGACCGGGGCCGAGCCGCCCGCCGAGCCGGTGATCTTCTTCAAGGCGGCGGACACGGTGGTCGGGCCGTACGACACCGTGCTGGTGCCGCGGGCGTCGGTCAAGACCGACTGGGAGGTCGAGCTCGCGGTCGTCATCGGGCGTACCGCCCGCTATCTGGAGTCGCACGAGGAGGCGCTCGCGCATGTCGCCGGGTACGCGGTGGCGCACGACGTCTCCGAGCGCGAGTTCCAGATCGAGCGCGGGGGGACGTGGGACAAGGGGAAGAACTGCGAGACGTTCAATCCGCTGGGGCCGTGGCTGGTGACGGCGGACGAGGTCGCCGACCCGCAGGACCTGTCGCTGAAGTTGTGGGTGAACGGTGAGCTGAAGCAGGACGGGACCACGGCCGAGCAGATCTTCTCGGTGGCGGAAGTGGTGCGGTATGTCAGTCAGTTCATGACGCTTTACCCCGGGGATGTCATCAATACGGGGACGCCGGCGGGGGTTGCCATGGGGCGGCCGGAGCCGAAGCCGTATTTGCGGGCCGGGGATGTTGTGGAGTTGGAGATTGGGGGGTTGGGGCGGCAGCGGCAGGAGTTCAAACCGGCGTAGCCGCTCTGCTGGGTTGGGCGGAGGGGGTGGGGGTGGGCTGGGGGTGCGTTGTCGGGTGCGGGTGTGTTGTGGCTGGTCGCGCAGTTCCTCGCGCCCCTGGAAGGCTTGCGGTGCCCCGTGCTTGCGAGGTTCCGTAGGGTGTTGCGGGCCATTGCGCAGTTCCCCGCGCCCCTAAAAACATGCGCAGTTCCCCGCGCCCCTGAAAACATGCGCAGTTCCCCGCGCCCCTGAAAACATGCGCCGTTCCCCGCGCCCCTGAAAACATGCGCCGTTGCCCGCGCCCCTGAAGAACGCAAGTGCCGTTCCCCGCGCCCCTGAAAAGACGAAAAGAAAGACGAAAAGAAACAGGGGCGCGGGTGTGGGGGCTAGCTTTTCAGGGACTGTAGGAACTTTTGGAGCGACTTGATGACCATGGCGTGGTCTTCCAGTTGGGGGAGGCCCGAGACCACCACCGTGCCGATGACGCCGGCGCCCTCGACCGTGAGGGGGAACGCGCCGCCGTGGGCCGCGTAGGTGTCGGGGTCGAGGCGGGAGGAGGTCTCGAAGGTGGTGCCCTTGGCGCGGAAGCGGGTGCCGACCAGGAGGGACGAGCAGCCGTAGCGTTCGACGACGCGGCGCTTGCGGTCGATCCAGGCGTCGTTGTCCGGGGTCGAGCCGGGCAGCGCCGCGTGGAAGAGCTGCTGGCCGCCGCGGCGGATGTCGATGGCGACCGGGGCGGCCTGCGCACGGGCCGCTTCCACCAGCAGGGAGCCGAGGGTCCACGCGTCGTCGTACGTGAAGTGGGGGAGGACCAGTTGCCTCTCCTGTGCCTCCAGTTCGGCGATCAGGTCGGCGAGTTCCTGGGGGTCCTGGGCGGTGCTCACAGGGACACCACCGTGGCCTCGGCGGCGGAGCGGCGGGCCGCCTCCAGGACGTCGAGGGCGGCCGCGGCCTCGTGCGCGGTGACCGGGTTCGGGCCGCCGTCGCGCAGGGCGGCGGCGATGGCCGCGTAGTACGCGGGGTACGCGCCGGGGAGCGTGGGCTCGGGGCGGCCGCCATCCGTGAGCGGGGACTCCCCGGAGCCGACGCGGCCCCACAGGGACTCGGGTTCCACTCCCCAGTCGGCCGTCGCGCCCGGTCGCCTGCCCTCGCGCAGGTCCGCCTCCTGCGGGTCGAGGCCGTACTTCACGTAACCCGCCCGCGAGCCCAGCACGCGGAAGCGCGGGCCGAGTTGCGCGGTGGTCGCGGAGGCGTACAGGTGGGAGCGGACGCCGTTCGTGTGTGTGATCGCGATGAAGGTGTCGTCGTCGGTCTGCGCGCCGGGTCGCCGGATGTCCCTCTCCGTGTACACCGAGGCCGCGGGGCCGAAGAGGACGAGGGCCTGGTCGACGACATGGCTGCCGAGGTCGTAGAGGAGACCTCCGATCTCTGCCGGGTCGCCGGACTCGCGCCAGCCGCCCTTCGGCTGCGGACGCCAGCGCTCGAAACGGGACTCGAAGCGCCATACGTCGCCCAGCTCGCCCTCGGCGAGCAGCTTGCGGAGGGTCAGGAAGTCGTTGTCCCAGCGGCGGTTCTGGAAGACGGAGAGGAGCAGGCCGCGCTCGTCCGCCAGGGCCGCCAGCTCGCGCGCCTCGGCCGCCGTGCCGGCCAGCGGCTTGTCGACGACGACCGGCAGGCCCGCCTTGAGCGCGGCGGTCGCGAGCGGGACGTGGGTCTTGTTCGGGGAGGCGATGACGATCAGGTCCAGCTCGTCGGCGCGCGCCCAGAGTTCGTCGGGCGTGGCGGCGGACCGCACGCCGTCGCCGAACTCGGCGCGGGCCTGCTGCTGCCGCTCCGGGTTCGAGGTCACGATCGTGTCCAGGGCCAGGCCCTCGGTCGTGGCGATCAGCGGGGCATGGAACACGGAGCCCGCGAGGCCGTAGCCGATGAGGCCCACACGGAGGGGAGTACCAGTCATGCCCTCCACTTTCGCAACGCTGTTGCCAAAGTGCAAGCGCGGGGGACAATGGGCTGCGTGAACAGGACCAATGCGGAGTCGGGAGTGGCCCTGCCGGGGCGGGGCGAGGGGGCGGGGGTGAATCTGCTGGGCCTGCGCAGTCACAACGCGGCGCTCGTGCTCGATCTGCTGCGCACCGCCGGGGCGGCCGGCATCAGCCGTCTCGAACTCGCCGAGCGCACCGGGCTGACCCCGCAGGCCGTCAGCAAGATCACTGCCCGGCTGCGGGCGGACGGGCTGGCGGCGGAGGCGGGGCGCCGCGCGTCGACCGGCGGCAAGCCGCGTACCGTGCTGCGGCTCGTTCCGGAGGCCGGGCACGCCGTCGGGCTGCACCTCGACCGGGACGAGCTGACGGCCGTGCTCTGCGATCTCACCGGAACGGTGGTCGCCGAGCGGAGGGTTCCGCTCGACCTGGGAGCCGGAGCGGAGGCGGTCGTCGAGTCGGCGGCGGGAGAGGTCGAGGCGCTGCTCGCGGGAGCCGGGGTGTCCGTACTGGGGGCGGGGGTCGCGCTGCCGGGGCCGCTCGATCATGTGCGGGGCGTACTGCACCGGGTCACCGGGTTCCCGGAGTGGGACGGGTTTCCGCTGCGGGACGCCCTGGCGGGGCGGCTGGGGGTACCGGTGGTGGTGGACAAGGACACGAACGCGGCCGCGTTGGGGCTCGCGGTGGTGGGGGATGGGGTTCGGGCGGGGGGCTGGGGTGGCCGCGGGGGTGTGGGCGAATCCGCGGGTACGGCAGATTTCGCGGGCGTGGCTGACTCCGGGGGTGAGGTCGACTCCGGCGGTGTGGCCGACTCCGGGGGTACGGCTGACTCCGGAGGTGTGGCCGACTCCGTGGGTACGGCTGGCCCCGGGGGTGAGGTCGACTCCGGAGGTGTGGCTGATTCCGTGGGTACGGCTGACTCCGGAGGTGTGGCTGATTCCGTGAGTACGGCCGACTCCGGGGGTACGGCTGACCCCGGGGGTGAGGCCGACTCCTGGGGCGGAGCCGCTGCCTCTCCCGCCTCCTTCGCCTATCTGCATCTCGGTACGGGGCTGGGGGCCGGGCTCGTGATCGGTGGGGCCGTGCATCGGGGGGCGCGTACCGGGGCGGGGGAGTTCGGACACCAGGTCGTGCAGCTGGACGGGCCCCCGTGCGGTTGTGGCAACCGCGGCTGCATCGAGGCGCTGTGCCTCGCGGCGGTGGCCCGTGGCGCTGTGCAGGAGGCGGCGCGCGTACTCGGGGTGGGCGCCGCGAATCTGGTGGGGCTGCTGGACATCGACCTCGTGCTGCTCGGCGGGCGTACCGTCGCGGCGCATCAGGAAGCGTTCGTACGGGGCGTCGGTGCCGTTCTCGACGAGCGGGCCCGGTGGGAGGGCCTGAACGACGGGGCGGTTCCGGTACGGGTCGCGCCGGGAGGGGCGCGAGGGGTCGCGGAGGGAGCGGCTCAGTTGCTGTTGGCGCCGCTGTTCGGGCGGGGGGAAGGATGAGGCGGGACCCCTGCCGGACGGGGATGGGCTGAGCGGCTCGGCTCGGCTCGGCTCGGCTCAGCTCGGCTCGGCTCGGCCGAACGAGGGGACTTCCGGGGCCGAGTGGGTTGTATCCGGGCGTGGCGGGTCGGTAGGGGCCTGCCCGGGTGGAAGGGTCACGTGGCCGTTGCCCGGTACCGCCTGAAGGCCCCACATGCGACTGCGCAAGACCCGCCCCTTCGCCCTGACCGCCGCCGCCTCCGCCCTGGGGTTCGGTCCCGCGCCCGCGCCCGCCGCCGCGGACGCGATCACCCCCCTGGGAGCCGCCGCGAACCCCCGGCCCACCTGCACCGCCCCCGATACCCGGGCCTTTCCCATCAAGACCCGGATCCACGGGGGCCCCGACGCGTACGACGTGGGTGGTGACTTCGGGACCTGGTACCTCGACCTGACCAACACCACGGCGCACACCTGCGGCAACATCCACCCGATCGTCGTGCTTGTGGACAGCAAGCGGGTGTTGCGGCCGGAGCAGGCGCAGCTGGAGTTCTACGAGGGGGAGCGCGCGCATCCGGTCGAGTTCGAGAAGAGCGCCGAGGAGGAGAACATCGGGGCGTTCGACGACGGGTTCCCGGGGTTCACGATCGGACCGGGCCGGACGCTCACCGTGAGGATCCGGCTCTCCGTGACCTCCGACGCCGCCGTGCCGAACGACGTCGTCGCCAACGCGGCCGTGGTGCAGCGGCACAACGACGACGGGGACTGGGTGGGGGAGTCGAACGCGTACCGGTTTCGGATCGAGGACGAGAGTACAGCGAGCGACGGGGGCGACGGGGGCGACGGGGGCGGCGGGGGTGGTGGGAGCGACGGGGGCGGCGATGGCGGCGGAGTCGACGGCGGTACGAGTCCGGCTCCCGACCGCAGTGGCACCGCCACCGCCACCGCCACCGCCACTGCTGCCGGTGACGTCGTAGGCAAGGAACGGGAAGGGGAGCAGTCCGCGGACGAGTTGGCCAGGACGGGGCAGGGCGCATCCCACGGGCTCGGCGTGGCGGCGGGCGCCGTGCTGTTCGCGGCGGGAGCGGCCCTGCTCGCGGTGTCCCGCCGGGCATGGTTCAGGCGCCGTTGAGACCAGAGACCCGGGCCGCGAACCCGGGCCAGTGGTGCGAGACGGTCACACGATCAAACAAGGTCGACAAGATCCGCGATGGAGTCCACGACCTTGGTCGGGCGGTACGGGTAGCGGTCGATGTCGCCCTTGCCCGTGAGTCCGGTGAGGACCAGGAACGTCTCCATCCCGGCCTCCAGGCCCGCCAGCACGTCTGTGTCCATGCGGTCACCAATCATGGCGGAGGTCTCGGAATGTGCTCCGATGACGTTCAGCCCGGTCCGCATCATCAGCGGGTTCGGCTTGCCGACGAAGTACGGCTCCTTGCCGGTCGCCTTCGTGATCAGTGCGGCGACGGAACCGGTCGCGGGCAGGGCGCCCTCGGGAGAGGGTCCCGTGTTGTCCGGGTTGGTGGCGATGAACCGGGCGCCGTCGTTGATGAGCCGGATCGCCTTCGTCAGCGCCTCGAATGAATAGGTCCGAGTTTCACCCAAGATCACGAAATCTGGGTCCGCATCGCTCAGCACGTAGCCGACGTCGTGCAGTGCGGTCGTCAGCCCGGCTTCACCGATGACGTAGGCGGTGCCGCCGGGGTGTTGGGTGTCCAGGAACTTGGCGGTCGCCAGAGCGGAGGTCCAGATGTTCTGCACCGGCACGTCGAGGCCGATCCGGTTCAGCCGGGCTTGTAGGTCGCGCGCTGTGTAGATCGAGTTGTTGGTGAGTACGAGGAAGGGCTTGCCGGACTCGCGCAGCTTCTTGATGAAGGCGTCGGCTCCGGGCACCGGAACCCCCTCGTGCATGAGCACGCCGTCCATGTCGGTGAGCCACGATTCGATGGGCTTGCGCTCTGTCATGGGTGCGGACTCCTGCCCTGTTGGCCTGTGGAGTGGCCATGGTATTCATTCATCAGGTCGAAGGCCGCTGGCTTGACCAGGGACTTCACCGCAACCACACGGACGTGCTGGCCGGGCTGGAGGCGGGCATGGAGACCTACCTGGTTCTCACCGGGCTGACCACGCGCGACGAGATCGAGCAGTACCCCTTCCGGCCCTCCCGGATCGTGGACTCGATCGCGGACCTCGTCGACCGGGTCCAGGGCTCGGGATTTCAGGGGACGCGAGTCCAGGGCTTCCGTGGGCTTCCAGGGCTTCTACGGGACGCGTCAAACCGTTTGGGACCCTTTTGGGACCCGTACGGAGCAGTCCGGGGCGTCTGAGGATGCGACGGGCGGCCCGCGGGGGGAGTCTCCAGATATCTGGAGGTTCACGATGGGCTCATGGCGACGCACTCTCTGTGTGCGACTCACTCTCTGTGCCGGTGCGGTGCTCGCGACGGCGTTCACTTCCACGGCGTACGCATCCGACAGCGGCGTCTCGGTCGTGCCCGCGTCCCCGGCCGCCGGCAGCGACATCCAACTTCGGGCGGCCGGCTGCGCGGGGACGACCGGTACCGCGGTCTCCACGGCGTTCGTCTCGGACGCGCGGCTCACGGGCCAGGGCGGGGTGCTGGTCGGCGAGACCCGCGTCCGCTCGTCGGCCACGTCCGGCGCGTACGACGTCACGGTCAGCTGCGACGGTCACCAGGACCGGGACCGGGGCCAGGACCAGGACAAGGACCAGGACCAGGACCAGGACCAGGACCAGGTCAAGGGGACCTTCACGGTCTCCGCTCCGGGCGGACCGACCGCCGCGGTCTCTCCCGGGATCGGCAGCATCCCCAGTGTTCCCGGCATCCGTAATGTCTCTGGCGTCTCCAGCATCCCCGGCGTCTCGGCCATTCCTGGTGTCCCGACCGTCCCCGGTGCCTCCGCCGTCCCCGCCTCGCCCGTCGCCCCCGTGCACGCGGGGGGCGGCGGTACCGCGCACTTCGCCTCCGTGGACGTCAGGTCGGCCGGTCCCGGTACCAAGCAGACGGTGATCGGCCTCGTCCTCGCGAGCGTCGCGGCGGTGGCGGTCGCGGTCCGCAGCGCGCGCCGGGGCCGCGGCACCCGCGACTGACATGCCCGACGACCTTTCGGAACACGAGCGTTCCTCCGGTACCGGGCGGCTGCTGACCGGCGTCGCCTGGGTGGCACTGCTGCTCGGGCTGTGGCTGTGGGGCCGTGAGGTGACCGACGTTCGGCAGGGGATATCGGCGCCGACGACGGGGGACATCGCGGCGGTCGGACGGCCGCCGGAGGTGCGGCTGCCGCCCGCGCTGAAGCCGATGGCGAACGCCGCCCCGCAGCGCATCGACATCCCGTCGATGGGAGTGCAGGCCCCGGTCGTGGGCCGTGGGCTCGACGCGCGGGGAGCCATCGACCCGCCGCCCTTCGACCAGCCGGGCGTGGTCGGCTGGTACGCCGCCGGGGTGCGGCCGGGGGCGGCCGGGACCGCGCTGTTCGTGGGGCACGTCGACACCGAGGCCCGGCCCGCGGTCTTCTACAAGCTCAGCGCGGTACAGCCGGGCCAGACGGTCCGGGTGGTCCGCGACGACGACACGGTCGCCGAGTTCACCGTGGACGACGTCCAGGTCTTCCCGCGCGACCGCTTCGACGCCCGACAGGCCTACGGGCCACGGCAGTCGGGGCGGCCCGAGCTGCGGCTCGTCACCTGCGGCGGCACCTTCGACCGGGTGAGCCGCACCTACACGGCGAACGTGGTCGTATCGGCGTACCTCACCGGCCGCGGGCGCTGAGCGGGCGACTCGGGCGGGTGCAGCTCACCCGTTCCACCTGGTTCCACCTGGTCCACTTGGTTCCACCTGGCCCAGTCGGCGACCCGCTCCCCCCGGGGCCGCCGACCGGGCTGGTCCTCGACCGCGCGCGCACGGGCTGCGGGAGTAACCCGGCGACCGGCGCGGGAGGTACTGGGGCCGTTCGAGGCAACTCTAGAACGTATGAGCGCGCCGGCCTAGGGGCTGTTTGACGCCAAGTCGACAACCCGTGGCCCTGTGTGATCAGCGCAGGTGACGGCCGCTTCCGCGGGGGATCCGGGCGACGCTTCACACGTGACCGGACGGTTCACGGACGGTCGACGGGGCGGCCCGCGGGACGGTGTGCGGGACGGCCCCGACGTCCGGTCCGCCGGGAGGCCCTGGGCTGTAACAGCTCACCGACAAGGTTTGGGCGATCTCGTGGGCGAGGCGACACCTATGTCACGATTGACCCTTAGGACAGTGCACCCGAGGGGGAGTTGCATGTACGGCAGTAGGGGGGCCGGGGCACGGGCGTCCGTTGCGGTGGTGGGGGCGTTGTTGCTGCTCGCGGGGTGTTCCTCCGGGGGCGGCGCGGACAAGGGCGACGGTTCCGGTTCCAAGATCACACAACAGCCCAAGAACTCCGACCCGTTCTGGGTCAATCCGGCGGGCAACGCGGCCGAGCAGGTCGCCACGTACGTCAAGGCGGGCAAGAAGGACGACGCCGAGCAGATCCGCAAGATAGCGGAGCAGCCGACCGGCGAGTGGATCGGGACCGAGAATCCGGAGCAGGAGGCGCGCGGCTTCACCGAGGCGGCGCAGCAGGCCGACCGGGCCGCCATCCTGGTCCTCTACAACATCCCGCACCGCGACTGCGGCCAGTTCTCACAGGGCGGCGCGGCGGACGGCGACGCCTACAAGGCCTGGATCGACGGGGTCGCCCGTGGCATCGAGGACCGGCCCGCCACGGTGATCCTGGAGCCGGACGCGATCCTGCACCTGGTCAACCAGTGCACTCCGGAGCAGTTCCAGGAGGAGCGCTACTTCCTGCTCAAGACCGCGATCACCAAGCTCAAGTCCCTGAAGAACACCAAGGTGTACCTGGACGCGGGCAACGCCGGCTGGGGCCATCCCGACGAGATCTTCCAGCCGCTCAAGCAGGCGGGCATCGACCAGGCCGACGGCTTCGCGGTGAACGTCTCCAACTTCTACTCGACCGAGGACTCCATCGCCTACGGCAAGCAGTTGTCCGCGAAGGTCGACGGCAAGCACTTCGTCATCGACACCAGCCGCAACGGCAACGGCCCGTACACGGCAGGCGAGGCGGACGAGAACTGGTGCAATCCGCCGGGGCGGGCGCTGGGGGAGACCCCGACGACCAAGACCGCCGACCCGCTCGTCGACGCGTATCTCTGGGTCAAGCGGCCGGGGGAGTCGGACGGGGAGTGCAAGGGGGGTCCGAAGGCGGGCGAGTGGTGGGCGGAGTACGCGTTGAAGCTCGCAAAGGCCAGCGGCTGAGCTCGGGGCCGGGGCCGTACGTCACGGCCCCGCGCCCCTGAACACGTTGCGGGCGCCCTTCGCGAGAAGGGCGCCCGCAGTCACGTACACCTCTCGGAAATCAGGGAACCCTGACCCACTGCGATCAGGGAACCTTGATCCACTGCAATCAGGGAACCTTGACCCACTGCGCCTTGCTCGGCGTCCCCTGGTCGTCCGTCACGAACAGCATGTACCAGCCGGACTCCACGAGATTCCGGTTCTTCGGCACGGTCACCGTGATCCCGTTCTTCGCCTTCTTGAAGTCCAGCGCGATGGAACGCTGGTCGACATCGGTGACATGGGTGGACGCGCTCGGCCGGATCAGACGGGCCGTCTTGATGGCCGACGCGTGCCGCGAGGCGAACGTCGCCGAGTCGCCGCGCGCGATCGTCTTCGGGCCGCCGGAGAGCTCGGGCTGCGAGTCCCGGTAGAGGTACGGCGGTCTGTAGATCTCGATGCGCTGCTCGAACGTGGCCGGTTTGGTGTTGGCCTTGTCCGCGTAGAGCGAGTTGGAGCCGAAGAACATCACCCGGCCGTCGGGCAGCAGGATCGAGCCCGAGTGGTAGTTGCGGCCCACCAACGGATCGGCGACCCGGTCGAAGGTCTTCGACTTCGTGTCGTAGATCCGCGCCTGGAGGATGTTCGAGTCGCTGCGCCCGCGATAGTCCTCGGAGCCGCCGGAGACCAGGACGCTGTCGTCGGGCAGGATCGAGGACTGCGGGTAGCGGGTGCCCTTCCCCAGCTCGGGCCCGTCCACGAACCTCGGGTTCTTGTCCTTGAGGTCGATCAGCCGGGTCTTCTTGCTGGACAGCTTGGACTCGCCGACCCCGCCGCCGCCGATCACCAGGTACTTCTCGTCCTGCGCGGGCGGCAGCAGCACCGTGCCGGCCGTCTCCATCATGTTGGGGTCGCTCAGGCCCGGCAGCTTGGTGAACTTGTTGGTGGCCACGTCCCAGATGCCCGGGTCGCGGCCCACGTTGTCCGGTCCGTAGCCCGCGTTCGCGCCCGAGTAGAACATCTCGCCGTTCTGCATCAGGGAGATCGCCGGGTAGGTCGGGAACTGGCGGATTCCCTTGGTGTACGTCCACTTCTTGGTCTTCGGGTCGAACACCTCGTTCTTGCCCGGGACCAGCTGGCCGATCTCGTCCAGACCGGAGAGGCTGAGGATCTTGCCGTCGCTCAGGGTGGTGAGCGTCGGGTACCAGCGGGCCTCGTTCATCGGGTCGACCTTGATGTACTTCTCGGCGACCGGATCGAACTCGTACGCGTCCCGGATGCCCTGGAAGTCCTTCTTGTCCAGGGCGAGCTTCTGCGCGATGCCGTAGGTGTTGCGGGCGTCGGCGCCGGTCAGGCCCTGGATGCGGTAGTTGTCCTGGGTGCCCGTCTCGTACTTCTGGCCGCTCTGCTGTGCCTCGACGTAGATACGGCCGAGGCCCGGGTCGTTGCGCAGGAACGTGCCGGTCGCCTTGTCGAAGACCTTCTTCGCGCGCGGGACGAGCACCGGGTCCTTGGAGACGAACGTCTTGCCGTTCTCCTTGCCGGTGAACCTGGTGCCCGCGGGCAGCGTGATCGGCTTGTCCGGGTTCTCGTTGTGGACGACCATCAGACCGCCGGCCTTGGTGACGTCACCCTTCAGCGTCTCGTACCGCTTGGTGCCGCCCGCGATCAGCAGATTGCCGTTGGCGAGCTGGGTGTGACCCGTGCAGAACAGGTCGGCGGGCGTCGGGATCCTCTTGATGGTGCCCTTGACCGGGTCCCAGATCCGCGTGTCGAACTTCTTCGCGTCGAAGTTGTCCTGGTTGTTGCCCGAGCCCGCGATCAGCAGGATCTTGCCGGTGTGCAGCAGCGCCGCGTGGATGGTGTTCTGTCTGTACTCCTCGGGGAACTGGATGATGTCCCAGTGCCCGTTCTCGGCCTTGTACTCGGGCTTGTTGATCGTGTAGTCGTGGTACTTCTCCGTGCTGAAGCGGTACACCCACGGCCCGTTCATCCCGGCCAGCGCGAGCACCACCGCCCCGCCTATCGCAAGACGACGAGCACGGCGGCGACGGGCACCGTCTTTCATTTCTTATGTCCCCCAAGGGAAATCTGCATGGTCTGTTCGTTGCCTCCGCCGTTGCCGCCTCCGCTGCCGGCGCCCTGCGCCGCGGCCCAACTGGGCTTGTGCTGCGGGGCATGCGGGGCATGCGTCGCGTGCTGCTCCTGCTGGGGCACCGAGGACGGTGCGGGAAGCGGCACGGTCTCCTCGGGCGGCGCCGGAGGCTTCTTCGCCTGGCGCAGCGACCAGCGCCAGGCGAGGATCGGCGAGGCGGTGATCAGCAGGGCGAAGGAGGCCCAGGTGATCATCGCGGGGTGGGAGTGCCCGAGCAGGAGTCCGGCGACGATCGAGCCGGCGAAGACCAGGATGAAGAACAGGTGGATCCGGAAGGTCCCGAACAGTGTGTCGGGGCTCGCCGAGTCACCCTTGGGGGTCACCACGAACTTGCTCTTGCGGCGCAGCACCGTGTCCATCAGCGAGCGGGCGTAGATCGGCGCGGAGAGCGCCGACATGATCATGCCCGCCACGCCGCCGGAGCCCTCGGGCTCGTGCGGGGAGACGTTGTGCCGGCGGTTCCACACGTACAGGCCGATCTGCAGCGCGGAGGCGTTGCCGTACAGCATCAGCCAGACCGTCGGGTCGATGTTCACACCGGATGCGCCCAGGCCCAGGAAGAGTGCGCAGCTCAGCGCCGCGAGGATCCAGTTGAGGGCGGACATCGGATAGAAGATGATCATCATGGTGTAGTTGAAGAGCTTGCTCGGCGGCAGCGAGAAGAAGCCCTTCCAGTACTGCTTGAGGATCGTCTCGTACGTACCCCGGGACCAGCGCAGCTGCTGGGTGAAGAAGTCCGTCCAGGCGTTCGGGCCCTCACCGACCGCGAGGACGTCCGGGGTGTAGACCGAGCGCCACTTCTTCCCCGTCGCCGGGTTCTTCGCGCGGTGCATCTCGAAGCCGGTCGCCATGTCCTCGGTGATCGAGTCGTACAGTCCGCCGATCTGCTTGAGCGCCCTGATGCGTACGGCGTTCGAGGTGCCCACGAACATCGGCGAGCCGTAGCGGTTGCCGGCCCGCTGGATCAGCGCGTGGAAGAGGAACTGCTGGGACTCGGCGGCCTTGGTGATGGGGTTGTCGTAGTTGCCGTACACCTGCGGGCCGATGACGAAGCCGATGTCCGGGTCGCGGAAGAAGCCGAGCATCCGCTCCAGGTAGTTGGGCAGCGGCACGTGGTCGGTGTCGACGGAGGCGAAGAAGTCGTACTCGTCGCCGTGCGCCTCCAGCCAGGCGTTGTAGTTGCCGTGCTTGGTCTTGGCGCGGTGTGCGCCCTTGGCCTGGTTCCACTTCGCGACCCCCTTGCGGGAGAAGTGCTGCACGCCCAGGCGCTTGCAGACCTCCTTGACCGCCGGGTCGTCGCCCTCGTCGAGGAGCCAGACGTGCAGAAGGCCCCGGTGGCGCAGCCTGACGGCCGCCTCCAGGGTCTTCGTCACCATGGCGAGGGGCTCCTTGCCGGGCACGAAGGAGGTGAGGAAGGCGACTCTGGTGCCGGTCTCCGGAACCACCGGGATCGGGTCGCGGGCGACCAGGGTCGCGTGCGCGTTCGACAGCACGTTCATGCAGCGGAAGAACTCGATCAGACCGATCGAGACCAGCATCACGATGTCGAGCGCCGGCAGGAAGTCGTAGGCCGGGTAGTCGCGCTCGGTCCAGTGCTCCGGCTGGAGCAGCCAGCCCAGCAGGATCAGCGACAGCAGCGGCGCGGCGCCCAGCATCAGAGCGGCTCGTATGCGGTGCGGCTCCTGGGACAGCAGCGAGCGGTACTGCACCTTGTACGGCTTGTTCGGATCGGGCTGTGTGAGGGGACCCGCGAGTCGGCTGTAGTGCTCGTAGTCGTATCTCGGCAGGGTCTTCTTGATTCTGCGGAAGCTGCCGGTCCGGTGCGAAGGCACACGGAGCTGGGTCGTCTCTGACGGGTCGAAGTTCTGCCGGGCGCCCGTCGGCGTCGACGTCATGAGTCATCCCCCCGCACGCACGGTCAGGTGCGTGTCAGTCGGTTCTTGTCGTCCGCTCAAGTCCCCCTTGACCATCGCGAACGCATACTGGCAGGTCGGCGTCGCCACATCGTCCACACAGCAGAGACATAGAAACGCGACCTTCCGGTTGCATGATGCCCCCCTCGGCATCGGTTCATGAACGGGGCCCCCAACCCCCCATGGCCGCAACCGGTCAAGCCCCCAACTGTCATGTATCGACAGTCCCTTGGCGCCCAGGGTTCTACGGTGTTCATCATGATCGCAAGATGCGAAACGCGGTGTTAACCGGTCATACGCGCTAATTGGGACGCGTGTACGAAGATGGGGTCGCTCCCCCATACGCCGGGCGCATATGCCGTGTCCGCGCCCCCGCGCTCGTGCCCTTGTCCGTGTACCCGTCCGTGCGCGCCTATGCGCGTCTATGCCCGTCCATGCCCGTGCCTGCACGACGAAGGGCCCCTCATGGTGATGAGGGGCCCTTCGGTGTCGGTGCGCCGCCAGGGACTCGAACCCCGGACCCGCTGATTAAGAGTCAGCTGCTCTAACCAACTGAGCTAGCGGCGCCTGCTGACCCGAGAACTCTACCCGACCTGGGAGGGTGCCCCGGACCGCGGGGCGGCTCGCCCCGGCCGGCGGGCGCCCTGTACATCATTCGGACCGTCAACATGCGACATGGGAGCACAGTTGCGAAACTGACGCCTGTGCAGAAACGCGGAGATAAGGACCTGCGGTGTGAGGGGAATCTCATGAAGGCTCCGGTATTCGAGGAATTCGATCCCGCGAGCGACTGCGATTGCTCCGGATGTGAACACTGGCGGCGGGTCATCCCCTGTTCCCCGGTGTCGGGGGCCGTGGGCCATCCGGCGGTACGGGGCGTGCTGCTGCTGGCCGCGGCGGCGGGCACCGTCCTCGCCGCGGGCCCTTCGGTGCCGGCCGTGGCCGCCGCGCACGGACCCGCCCGGCCGGGCGACCCCAGAGGTGACGACACCGACAGCCCGCAGGGCGGCACGGCCCCGCTGCACGGTCCGGGAGGCGGTCCGGGCTCCCCCAGGCGGCCGGGGACCGGGGGTGAGGTGCCCAGGACCACCCGGGCGACGATCATCAACCGGGCCAAGAAATGGGTCACCGACCAGGTGCCGTACAGCATGACCGCGTACTCGTCGGACGGTTACCGGCAGGACTGTTCGGGCTATGTCTCGATGGCCTGGAGCCTGCGGGGAAACGAATGGACCGGCAGTCTCGGCACGTTCGGCGTGCGCATTTCCCGCGACCAGTTGCAGCCCGGCGACATGCTTCTGTTCCACAATGCGGCGGATCCCGCGAACGGCTCGCACGTCGTCCTTTTCGGCGGCTGGTCGGACTACACCCACACGAATTACCTCGCTTACGAACAGACCCGCCCGCACACCCGCGGGCTGTCCACGCCATACGCCTACTGGAGCAACGCGGACCGCTATGTGCCCTATCGCCACAAGGGGCTGACCGAGGGCGCGAGCGGCGCGGGCGCCACCGGCACGGAGCGGGGGGCGCGGGCCGGCCGTTACCCGGGGCGGCCCGCCTTCGGTCCCGGTGCGAACGGGCGCACACGTCACCCGGCTGGGCCGGCTCCTCGTGGAGCGGGGTGCGGGGCGTTTCTACGCCACCGGGCCGGGACCGCGGTGGTCGGACGCGGACCGCAGGGCCACCCAGGCGTTCCAGCGGGCGCAGGGCTGGTGGGGCGCGGAGGCGGACGGGCTGCCGGGGCCGCGGACCTGGTCGTACCTGGTGGGGAAGAAGGGGAGGGACATCCCGGGGGCGGGAGGTCCGGGGGCGGGAGGTTCAGGAGTGGGAGGTTCAGGAGTGGGAGGTCCGGGAGTGGGAGGTCCGGGGGCGAAGGGTTTCTCGGCCCCGTCTGTTTCTTCTGCTCCCTCCGTACCCGGTTATCCGGCCGTACCCGGCTATCCGGGGCGCGGGATGTTCCGGCCGGGGGCGGAGAACGAATTCGTCGTCCGGCTCGGAGAGCGGCTGGTGAAGAAGGGGTTCGGCACGTTCTACACGTCGGGGCCCGGACCGCGGTGGGGCGAGGAGGGCCGGCGGGGCGTCGAGGCGTTCCAGCGGGCGCAGGGCTGGCGCGGTGGCGCGGCGGACGGCTTCCCGGGGCCGGAGACCTGGCGCCGGCTCTTCTCGTAACGGGGCTGGTCACCCGGCCCGCAGCCCGGCCCGCAGCCCGGCCCGCAGCAAGGCTCGTCACGCGTCACGCGACACGCGACACGGCACGCGACACGACACGCGGCTCGTCACACGGCCGGGATCACACTTCCACGCGCGGAGGCATGGAGGCAGCCATGAGTTCGACGACTCCACCCACCCCGGAGCCCGGCGGGACACCGGACGGCACCGCCGCCCGGTCCGCCCGGCTCATCCACAACGAGGTGACCACCGAGATCCCCGTCCATCTGCTCTTCCGGGACGATCCCGAGCCCGTGTCCGTGCCGCTGGCGCCCGCCGTGGTGGGGCGGCGGCGCGGTACGGGCGAGCAGCCCCGGATCCGGCGGCCCGTGCCCGGCCGGGCCCCGCGCCCGGTGCCGGAGGTCGACCCCGAGCTGGTGGAGTGCCCCGCGCGGGTGCTGCCCGCAGTGGCGGGTGTGCTGGGCGGGGCCTGCGGGGTGGCCGGATGTGTACTCACCTCGTGGTGGTCGGGTGTGCTGCCGCCGAGTGCGGGGGCGGCGCTGGGGCTGTCCTGGCACCCGGGCGCCGGACTCGGGCCCCCGCAGTGGGCCGCGTACGCCGGTGCGGGCGCGCTCGGTCTGTTCGGGTTCGGCGGGCTCGCCCGGGGCCGGACCGGGCGGGCCTGGGTGCTCGACCTCTTCGGCCGCTACCGGGGCACGGTCCGGCGCACCGGGCTGATGTGGATCAACCCGCTGGCGCTGCGGCGCCGGGTGGACGTACGGCTGCGGCACTGGCGCAGTGAGCCGATGTCCGTGGTCGACGCGAACGGGGCCGCGCTGCGGGTGGTGGTGCTCGTGGTGTGGCGGGTGAAGGACACCGTGCGCGCCGCGCTCGGGGTCGACGACCACGAGGCGTATCTGCGGGAGTGTGTGGAGGCGGCGCTGACACGGGTGCTCTCGCAGTTGCCGGCCGAGGCGCCGCCCGCGGTCATCAAGGACGCGGCGACCCTGCGCAACACGGACGCGGTCGGCGAGGCGCTGACCCGGCTGGTCGCCGCGGACACGGCGCCGGTGGGTCTGGAGGTGTTCTCGGCGCAGCCGACCCGGATCGAGTACACCCCCGAGATCGCGGCCGTGATGCAGCGCCGCCGGGTCGCGGCGCTGGACGCCCAGCACCGGGACACCGTGCTCACCTCGGTCGTCGACTCCGTCGAGGACACGGTGACCCGGCTGACCATGCGCGGGCTGGTCGAACTCGACGACTACGAGCGCAAGGCGCTGGTGAAGGACTTGACGGTGGCGTTCTGCACGGGTCGTAGGGAGGCGTCGTCGTGACGGGCCCCGACAGCTTGGCGATTGGTCTGGACATGTTCAACGTCTGGCAATAATCTCAGAGTTGGTCTAGACCTGAAAATCGCGCGCACAGCTCACGAGAACCTCCCCCACGTCCTCCAGGAGCGGCAGCATGCGCATACGGACGACCGAGATCCGCACGACCAGGAAAGCCAAGCTGTACGCCGCTGTCGTGGGCCTCGCCACGGTGGGCACGTTCGTGCTCTCCACCGGCGGAGCCGACGCCCACGGCTACACCGACCAGCCCCTGAGCCGACAGAAGTTGTGTGCCGCGAGCGGCGGCAGCGTCACCAACTGCGGTGACATCCAGTGGGAGCCCCAGAGCGTCGAGGGCCCGAAGGGCTTCCCGGCGGCCGGTCCCGCGGACGGCCGGATCTGTTCCGCGAACCACACCAACTTCAGCCAGCTCGACCAGCCCAAGACCCCCTCGGGGGCGGCCTGGCCGACGACCAAGGTCACCGGCGGGCAGAGCTACACCTTCCGCTGGCAGTTCACGGCCGTGCACGCCACGACCGACTTCAAGTACTTCGTCACCAAACCCGGCTGGAACCAGAACCACGCACTGACCAGGGCCGACCTCAACACCACACCGTTCCTGACCGTCCCCTACAACGGACAGCGTCCGCCGTCCACGCTCAGCCACACGGGCACGCTGCCCTCCGGTCTGAGCGGCCATCACGTCATCCTCGGCGTGTGGACGATCGCCGACACGGCGAACGCGTTCTACTCCTGTGCGGACGTCACGTTCTGACCTTGCTCCGTCCGGACATGTTCTGAGCCTCCCTTGAGGCGCTCGTCCACCCCCCACGGGTAGGTTCCACGCACGTCGGCATGACCGTGACGGCGTGCGTGGAGCTGAACCGAACAACGGGGGAACGTCATGGACTTCTTCTTCTATGCCGTACCGGGTCTGATCATCGTCGTCGTGCTGCTGGCCGCGGCCAGGGTGGTGCGCCGCTCGCTGGAGCTCAGGAGCGCCTGGAACAGCGGGCTGACCGCGGAGGCGCGCTGTCTGCGGACGTACACGACGACCAGCGGCGGTGCCGGTGACACCTCCGTGAGCACGACCCTGCACCACGTCTACGAGTTCACGACCCGCGAGGGCAGGTCCGTCCGCTTCGAGGAGGCGAACGGCCCCGCGACGACCGTCGAGGGCGACATCGTCACCGTGCACTACACCGCCGGGCGCCCGGAGAAGGCGACGGCGTACGCGCCGAGTCCGGTCAAGGCGGCGGCGGGCACGATCGGCATGCTGGTGTTCTTCGGGGTGATCGTGGCCTTCTGCATCGGCTTCATGGTCACCTACCACGAGGTGTTCCAGGCGAACGACGCCCTCTTCGGCGGGATTTAGCCCCCGCACGGCTCGTCATCTGACGGTACGTCAATTATCGTGCGCCCCCATGGGGTCCATGAGGCGTACCGTCGCGGAGCTCGTGCAGGAACGGTGGGGCGACCACCGGCCGGGACTGTGGTTCGAGGGGCGGGTGCTGAGCCACCACCGGGTGGCCGCGGGCGCGGCGGCGCGGGCGGCGCTGCTCGCCGACCTGCTGCCACCGGGCGCCGAACCGCACATCGGCGTGCTGCTGGACAACACCCCGGAATATCCCCTGTGGCTGAGCGCGGCGGCCCTCGCCGGTGCCGCCGTCGCCGGGATCAACCCGACCCGGCGCGGCCCCGAACTGGCCCGCGACATCCTGCACACCGGGTGCCGCGTCGTGGTCACCGAGCGGGTCCACCTGCCCCTCCTCGACGGCCTCGAACTGCCGGGCGTACGCGTCCTGGTCACCGACACGGAGGCGTACGGCACCCTCCTCGCGCCGTACGAGGGTGCGAAGCCGGTCGTGGCGTCCTGCGTGTCGGCGGACGCCCGTCTTCTCCTCTACTTCACCTCCGGCTCGACCGGCGCGCCCAAGGCCGCGATCTGCACCCAGGGCCGGCTGGCCGCCGCCGGACGCTCGCTGGTCGACCACTTCGGGGTGCGCCCGGACGACACGCACTACATCTGCATGCCGATGTTCCACGGCAACGCGGTGATCGCCGACTGGGCGCCCGCGCTGGCGGCGGGCGCCCGGATCGCGCTCCGGCGGCGCTTCTCGGCGTCGGGGTTCCTCGCGGACGTACGGGCCTGCGGGGCGACGTACTTCACCTATGTGGGCCGAGCCGTGCAGTACCTGCTGGCCACGCCCGCCCGCCCCGACGACCGCGACAACCCGCTGCGGATGGGCTTCGGGACGGAGGCCGGGGCGGTGGACGCGGCCGCCTTCGAGGAGCGCTTCGGGGTACGGCTGGTGGAGGGGTACGGCTCGTCGGAGGGCGGCGCCGCCATTCAGCGGACGCCCGGCACCCCGACGGGCGCGATCGGGCGGGCGGCACCCGGCGACGACCTCGCGGTGGTCGACCCGGGGACGCGGAGCGAATGCCCGCCCGCCGTCTTCGCCGAGGACGGACGGCTCCTCAACGGGGCGGCGGCGATAGGGGAGTTGGTGAACCGCGGCCGTAATCCCTTCGAGGGCTACTGGCGCAACCCGGCCGCGGACGCCGACCGCCGCCGCGAGGGCTGGTACTGGACCGGTGACCTCTTCTACCGGGACACCGCGGGCTTCCTCTACTTCGCCGGGCGTACCGACGACCGGCTGCGCGTCGACAGCGAGAACCTCGCCGCCGCGATGATCGAGAACATCCTCGCCCGCTACCGGGACGCCGCCGCGGTGGCCGTGTACGCGGTACCGGACCCGGTGGCCGGGGACCAGGTGATGGCGGCGGTGGCACCGCGCGAGGGGGCCGGCTTCGACGCGTCGGCCTTCGCCGCCTTCCTCCGCGCCCAGCCCGACCTGGGGACCAAGATGGCGCCCCGTTTCGTGCGGATCGTGGAGCGGATGCCGGTCACCGCCACCAACAAGATCCACCGGGTGGGGCTGCGGCGTGAGGGCTTCCGCTGCGCCGACCCGGTGTGGTGGCGGCCGACCGGGGAGCCCGCGTACCGGAGGCTGCGGGAGACGGACGTCGAGGAACTGCTGGTCGAGTACCGGGCGCGCGGGCGGGAGGAGTTGCTGCCGACGACGCGGTAGTTCCGGGCGTCACCGGGGCCGGTCGGGCTCTCGGCGAGGTCTTGGGGGGCAAAGGAATCCCCTCCGCCCCATGGGGGGAGGATGCACCCGGACACCCGCGTCGAGAAAAGAGGGAACATGCGTCACCTCATCCGGGTCGTGGACATCGCCGGTGCCGCACCGCCGCGCGGCGCGTGCGGACGACCGGCCGACCCGGGACGGCTCGTGGCGCGGCACCGGTGACAGCGGTGGGGCGCTATCGCGTCCTGGTCGCCGGCTATTCCGTCTCCTCGTACGGCACCTTCCTCAACCTGGTGGCGCTCAACCTGTTCGTCTACGCCACCACGCACAGTGCCCTCGCCGTCGGACTGTTCATGGCGGTGCGGCTCGGCGCCGGGTTCCTGGCCGGGACGGTCGCGGGGCGGGTCCAGGCCCGGTTCGGGGCCAAGCCGGTCATGCTGTGGGCCAATGTCGCCCAGGCGATTGTCATGTTCCTGCTGGTGGTGGCGCCGGAGGGAGGGGTACGGACCGGGGTGCTGTTCGTGGTGTCCGCGGTCGTGGGGGCGTGCAGCACCGTGTTCATGGTGGCGCTGCGCAGCTCCATCCCCGACCTCGTCGGCGCGGACCGGCGCGGCTGGGCCAACTCGCTGATGGTGGGCGGGCGTTCACTGGCCATGGTCGCCGGGTTCGCCTCGTCCGGCGTGGTGGTGCCCTGGCTCGGCTTCACCGCCGCGTTCCTGGTGGACGCGGCGAGTTTCGTGGTGTGCGCGGGGGCGGTGGCGTGGCTGCCGGACGGGGAACGGGAGCCGCCGGCTTCGGCCGAGGGCCCGGGTGCGGCCTCGACTCCGGGTACGGCGTCGGCCCCCGGTGCGGCGTCGGGTTCGAGTACGGATTCGGGTTCGACCCCGGATCCGGTCCCTGTCGCGGTCTCGGTCTCGGGCTCGGGCTCGGGTGAATCGTCGGAGAAGCAGGGCGTGTTGGCCGCCGCGGCCGCGCTGGCCGCGGTGCCGGCGCTCGGGCTGATGGTCTGGCTGCGTACGGTCGACGCCTGCGGTTCCTCCTCGCACAACGCGGCGCTGCCCGTCTACTCCAGCGCGCTCGACCCCGACGACCCGGCCGCGTTCGTCAGCCGCTTCTGGCTGTTCTGGGCGCTGGGCAACGTGCTCGCGCAGCAGGTCATCCAGCGCTGGGCCAAGCGCACCGGACGGGCCGTCGGGGCGCTCGGCTTCGGCATCGGCACGATCGTGATGTCGTCCGCGTTCATCCTCGGCTTCGCCGGGTTCCCGCTGCTGGCGACCGTGTTGATCGCCCTGGTCGCGGGCGCCGCGGACGGGCTCACCGAGGTGTCGTACACCTCGCATCTGCAGACCCTGCCGGAGACCCTGCGGGGACACGCCTTCGGACTCACGGCGACCGTCGAGAATCTCGGCTTCGGGCTTGGCATGATCGGTGTGTCGGCGGCCCTCGAATCGTTCTCGGCGTTCACCGTCGTGGCCTGGTCGCACGGCCTCGCGATCGTTGTCGCGGGGATCTACCTGCTTCGGTTGTACGCGGTCCACGGCACCGGCAAGGAGGGGACGAGCGGTGCGTACGGCAGTCGTCGGAATGGCGCTGAGGTTTCCGGGAGCTGACACCCCCGCCGGGTACTGGCGGGACATCCGGGCCGGTGTGACGCACGTACGGCGGTTCACCGACGCCGAGCTGGCGGCGGCCGGAATCGCCCCCGAGGAGTACGGCGCGCCCGACTTCGTGGCCGCGAGCGCCCCGCTGCCGGGCGTCGACGGCTTCGACGCGGCCTTCTTCGGGATGAGCGCCCGCGAGGCCGCCGTCACCGATCCGCAGCAGCGGCTCTTCCTGGAGTGCGCCCACCACGCCCTGGAGGACGCCGGATACGCACAGCCGCGGGCCGGTGTGCGGATCGGGGTGTGCGGGAGCACCGGGTACCGGCTGTACTCGCTGCACAGCTACCTCGCCAACAACCTGGAGGAGGAGGTGGGTTCGGGGGACTGGCAGCGGCTGAAGCAGGCCCAGGTCGGCACCTACCCCGATTTCGCGGCGCCCCGGGCCGCGTTCCGGCTCGGGCTGACGGGACCGGCCCTCAACGTCGCGACGGCGTGCTCGTCCTCGCTGGTCTGTGTCCATCTCGCTTGCCAGGCCCTGCACTTCGGCGACGCGGACCTCATGGTCGTCGCCTCGGCCGCGCTGCACCTGCCCCAGGTCACCGGGCACCGGCACGTACGGGGCTCGACGATCTCCCGCTCCGGAACCGTGCGCGCCTTCGACGCGGACGCGGACGGCACCGTCGGCGGCAACGGCGTCGCCGCCGTCGTCCTCAAGCCGCTGGAGCGGGCGCTCGCCGACGGCGACACCGTGTACGCGGTCATCGCCGGATCCGCCGTCACCAACGACGGCGCGGACCGCAGCGGGTTCGCCGCGCCCGGCCGCACCGGCCAGCGGGACGCCGTGCTCGGCGCCCTGCGTACGGCAGGGGTGCCCGCCGACTCCATCGGCTACCTGGAGGCGCACGGCACCGGCACGCTCAAGGGCGACCCGATCGAGTTCGCCGCCCTCACCGAGGCGTTCCGGCTGCACACCGACCGGGCCGGCTTCTGCGCGCTCGGCTCCACGAAACCGGCCATCGGCCACCTGGACAGCGCGGCCGGGCTGGCGGGGCTGATCAAGGCGGTGCTGGTGCTGCGGCACGGGGAGATACCGCCGCTGGTGCACCACGCCCGGCCCAACCCGGCGCTGGACGTGACCGGGAGCCCCTTCGTCCTGCCCACCCGCGCGCTGCCCTGGCCCACCGAGGAAGGCCGCCCGAGGCGGGCCGGGGTGCACTCCATCGGCATGGGCGGGACGAACGCCCACGTCGTCCTGGAGGAGGCGCCGGCACCGGCCCCCCGACCGCCGGAGCGCACGCCCGCGCCCGCCCTGCTGCCGCTCTCCGGCCACACCCCCGAGGCGCTCCTCGCCTCGGCACGGGCCTTCCGCGACCACCTCGCCGAGCACCCCGGGACCGACCCCGCCGACCTGCTCCTCACCACAGCGCTGGGGCGACGGCACCATGAGCACCGGCTGGTGGTCACCGCCGGGGCCGGTGCGGCGGGTGCCGCTGACACGGCGGCCGCGCTGGACGCCTTCGTGCGGGGCGCGCCGGGGGCGTACGCGCACGGTGCCGCGGGGGAGCGGGCGGGAGCGGGCCCGGTGTTCCTCTTCACCGGTCAGGGCAGCGGATACGACGGGATGGGCGCGGCGCTCGCCGAGCGGTTCCCCGTGGTGGCCCGCACCTTGGCGGAGTGCGCGGGGATCCACCGGGACGAGACGGGGGAGGAGGGGTTCCTCGACCGGCTGCTGGGCCGCCCTGCGCGAGGCGGGGCGCGGGCCGGGGCGCGGGCCGGGGCGGAGGAATGGGACACCGCCTTCGCGCAGCCCGCGCTCTTCGCCCTGCAGATCGCGCAGACACGGCTGTGGCGGCGCTTCGGCGTCGAGCCGGCCGCCGTGGCCGGGCACAGCGTCGGGGAGTACGCGGCCCTGTGCGCGGCCGGAGCACTGACGCCCGAGGACGGGCTGCGGCTGCTCTGCAGACGGGGGCGGCTGATGCGGGACGGCACGGCGGCCGGGGGCATGCTCGTGGTGTTCGCCGCCGAGGACGTCGTACGCGGGCTGGTCGCCGAGGTCGACGGGCTCGAACTCGCCGTCCTCAACGGGCCCGCGCAGTACGTCGTGGGCGGGCCGCCCGGCGCGGTGACCGCCGCGCGCGCCCGGCTCGCGGAACGCGGTACGCCCGCGCACCCCCTGCCGGTGGACCGCGCCTTCCACACCGCCCTGCTCGATCCGGTTCTGGAGGACTTCAGGGACGCCTGCGCACAGGTTCGACTGCGGCCCACCCGGGTCGAGTTCGTGAGCGGCCCGGACGGTGTCCGGCATCCGGCGGGCTGGCTGCCGGACGCCGACTACCTCGTACGGCAGACCCGGCGGCCGGTGGACTTCCCCGCCGTACTGCGCACGCTGGACCGCTCGCCCGAGGGGTCGGGCGAGGGGCCGGGCGAGGGGTCGGGCGAGCGATCGGGCGAGCGGTCGGGCGAGCGGTCGGTCTTCGTGGAGGTGGGCCCCGACGCACCCCTCACGGGCCTGGTCCGCCGGGCCCGGCCGGACGCCGCCGCCGTACCCACCCAGCGTCGCGCCGACCGCGGCCTGGGCACCCTCTGGGCGGCGGTCGCCCGGCTGCACTGCGCGGGCCACCCCCTCGACTGGGCGGCCCTGCTCGACGGCTGCGGCGGCCGCCGGATCCCGCTGCCGCCGTACCCCTTCCAGCACCGTTCCCACTGGACCGGACCGCCGCCCACGCCCTTGCCCGACGACCGCGACGATCGCGGCGACCACGGCCGCAGCATGGAGGATGGCATGACCGAACAGTCCGTACTGGAGCGGGTGCTGAAGCTCAGCGCGCGTCACCTCGGCTACTCGCCGGAGGCGATCTCGGCCGAGCAGACGTTCGTCGGACTCGGCGCGGACTCCTTACAACTGATAGGGATGCTCCGGCAGTTGGAGTCCGAGTTCGGGGTGGAGATCGGGATGCGGGAGATCCTGGAGGAGGCGGGCACGCCACGGCTCGCCGCGCGGCTGATCGCCGAGCGGGCGAGGCAGGGGCGGGCCCCCGCCGGGCTGGACGAGGAGCCGGTGCACGCGACACCGGACGAGGAACCCGTCTACGCCACCCGTGCCGAGGTCGCCGAACTCGCCCGCCAGATAGGTCAGCTGGCCGAGACCCAGACCCGTATGCTCGCCCAGCTCACCGAAGCCGTGGCGCTGCTGACCGGGTACCGCGGAGGCGAGGTGACCGACCGATGACCACGTCGGGCGCCAGGCCCGAGGTGGCGGCGAGCGCCGCGGCCGTCGCCCGCACCGTCGCCCTCTCCGGACGGCTCGACACACTGCTGGCGACGACCCGCCACCCCGCGCCCCCGGTCGTCCCCGCGCCCCCGGTCGCCCCTGTGCCCCCGGCTCCACCCGCATCCGCGCCCCCGGTCGCCCCCGTGCCCCCGGCTCCACCCGCGTCCGTGCCCCCGGCCCTCCACCACGGCCCCCACGTCATCCTCCCGGCCGACTCCGGTATGTCCGGGGCCGGTGCGACCGAGGCCCAGCGGGCCCACGCCGACGACCTGGTCCGGCGCTTCACCGAGCGGACCCGGACATCGAAGGAGCTGGCCCAGCGGCACCGCCGGGTGCTGGCGGACAGCCGGGCGGTGGTCGGCTTCCGGCGGGCGACGAAGGAGATGCAGTACCCGATCGCGGCCCGCTCGGCGCACGGCGCCCGGCTGACGGACGTGGACGGGAACGACTACACCGACATCACCATGGGCTTCGGCGCGCTGCTGCTCGGCCACGAGCCCGAGCCGGTGACGCAGGCCGTGCGCCGGCACCTCGCCGACGGCCTGCGCCTCGGCCCGCGCTCCGAGGACACGGGCGTGGCCGCCGAACTGCTGGCGGAACTCACCGGCATGGAGCGGGTGGCGTTCGCGAACTCCGGCACGGAGGCCAACTCCGCCGCCGTACGCCTCGCCCGCGCCGCCACCGGACGCGACCGCGTGGTCATGTTCCGCGGCTCCTACCACGGCCACATCGACTCGGTCCTCGGCCGCCCGGGCCCCGACGGCCGCCACGCCGTCCCCGTCTCACGCGGCATCCCCGCGAGCGCCGTCCGTGACCTCCTCGTCCTCGAATACGGCAGCCAGGAGAGCCTGGACGTCATCGACGAACTCGGCGACACCCTCGCCGCGGTCCTCGTCGAACCGGTCCAGTGCCGTGACCCGGCCCTCCGACCCACCGCGTTCCTGCGTGCGCTCCGGGAGCTGACGGCCCGGCGCGGGATCGTCCTCCTCTTCGACGAGATGCTCACCGGGCTGCGCCCCCACCCCCGCGGCGCCCAGCACCACTACGGCGTCATCCCCGACCTCGCCACCTACGGCAAGGCCCTCGGCAGCGGCCACCCCATCGGCGCGATCGCGGGCCGCGCCGACCTCATGGACGGTGTCGACGGGATCGGCGCGATCGCGGGCCGCGCCGACCTCATGGACGGTGTCGACGGCGGCTTCTGGCAGTACGGGGACGACAGCCGCCCGCCGCGCGACACGACCTTCTTCGGCGGTACGTACATCCAGCACCCCCTGTCGATGGCCGCCGCCCGCGCGGTCCTCACCCACCTCAAGGAGGCGGGGCCGGCCCTCCAGGAAGCCCTGAACGCCCGCACCGACGCCCTCGCCGCAGACCTCGACGACTTCTTCCGCGCCGAGGAATTCCCCCTGGAGACAGCCCACTTCGGGTCCATGTTCCGCTTCACCCACCGCGCCGACATGGAGCTGCTCTACCACCACCTGCTCCTGCGCGGGATCTACGTCTGGGAGTGGCGCTCCTTCTACCTCTCCACCGCGCACACCGACACCGACACCGAGCGGATCGCGGACGCGGTGAAGGACTCGCTCCGAGAGCTGCGCGCGGGCGGCTACTTCCCGACGACCACCCGCCGCCCGGCCGCCCCGGCCCGCACCGAGCGGCCCGCCCCCGACTTCGGCGTCTACTTCTTCGGCGACTACCCGGACGCCGGGAACACCGGGAGCAACGGGAACACCGGGAACGTCGGGAACGTCGGGAACAACGCGCAGGCCTACGAACGGCTGATCGAGACCGCCCGCTTCGCCGACACCCACGACTTCAGCACGCTCTGGCTCCCCGAACGCCACTTCCACTCCTTCGGCGGCCTCTTCCCCAACCCGTCCGTCCTCGCCGCCGCGCTGGCCCGCGAGACCCACCGCATCCGTCTGCACGCGGGCTCGGTGGTCCTGCCGCTGCACGACCCCGTGCGGATCGCCGAGGAGTGGGCGGTGGCGGACAACCTCTCCGGCGGCCGGGTCGGCATCGGCTGCGCGACCGGCTGGCACGCGAGTGACTTCGCGCTCCACCCCGACCGTTTCCCCGACCGCACCGAGATCGCCTTCCAGCACCTGGAGGAGGTACGGCGGTTGTGGCGCGGCGAGAGCGTGCCGCGCCGCACCGGAGAGGGGCACCCCGTCGACGTACGCGTGCATCCCCGGCCCGTGCAGGAGCTGCCGCCCATGTGTCTGGCGACGTCCGGGCGGCGCGCCTCGTACGAGCAGGCGGCCCGCCGCGACCTCGGGATCGTCACCAACCTCGTGCGCCAGACGGTCGAGCAGCTCGCGGCGAACATCCGTCACTACCGCCGGATCCGCGCCGAGAGCGGCCTCGACCCCGCCGCGGGCCGCGTCACCGTCCTGGTCCACACCCACCTCGCCGTGGACCACGCCACCGCCCGGGCCGCCGCGCGCGAGCCGATGAGCCGCTATCTGCGCTCCTCCCTCCAGATGCGCTCCGCCGCGACCGCCCTCGCCGGCCGCCCCGAGGACGTGACCGACGTGAGCGAGGCCGACCTCGCCCACCTCTTCGACCGCGCCTACGACCGTTACTGCGACCAACGGGCCCTGATCGGCTCCCCGGACACCTGCGCGGCCACCGTCGACGCGCTGTGGGCGGCGGGCGTCGACGAGATCGCCGCCCTGGTCGACTTCGGGCTTCCGCCCGAGGAGATGAGAGCGGGCCTGGAACAGCTGGACGTACTGCGCCGCCGCTACCACGAGCCCCCGACGGACACCCCGGTACGGCGGGCTCCCGCGACCCCCGCCCAGCGCCGGCTCTGGCTCGCCGCCGGACTCATCGCCGACCCGGCCGCGTACAACGAGATCCAGGGCGTACGGCTGCGCGGTCCGCTGGACGTCGAGGCGCTGCGGACCGCCGTCGACGGTCTCGTCCGACGCCACGACGGATTGCGGACGGTGTTCCGGGCCGAGGGAGAAGGGGTCTTCCAGGTCGTACGGGAGGCCGTACGGGGGTCCCAACAGGAGGATCGGCACCGTCCGCGCCTGATCGTCGACGACACCCGGGACCGGAGCGCCGCGGGCGCCGTGCACCGCGATGGCGCCGAGCACGCCGACGAGGTGATCCGCGCCGTCCTGCGGGAGGAGAGCACCCGGGCGTACGACCTCGCCGAAGGGCCGCTGTTCACGCCCCGGCTGCTGCGTCTCGCCGACGACGACCACGTGCTGATCCTCGGTATGCACCACCTCGTCACCGACGGCCACTCCGCCGGACTGGTCGCCGCCGATCTGGGCGAGTTCTACCGGGCGGCGGTGGAGGGGCGCGCGCCCCGGTTCGAGCGGGCCGCCGGGAGCACGCTCCACGCGGTGCCGGTGGCGGGCAACGCGGACGACCTGGTCTGGTGGCGCACGCACCTCGGTGCCGCGCCGGCCGCGCCCGCGCTGCCCACGGACCGGCCGCGTGCCCGTACCGTCGCCGGGCACGGCGGCGCGGTGGGCGTCCGGCTCGGCCGGGAGCGGGCGGGGCGGCTGCGGGAGTGGAGCGGGCGGCAGGGGGTCACGCTGTTCGCGACGCTGCTCACCGCCTGGCGGATCGTGCTGCGCCAGTACGCCGGGCAGGACGACTTCGTCATCGGGTCCACCTTCGGCCGCCGTACCCCCGAGAGCCGGGACACCGTCGGCTTCCATGTCTCCCTGCTGCCCCTGCGCGGGCGGCTGGGGGACGACACCACGCTGACCGACGCCGTACGCGCCACCCGGGACACGCTCTTCGCCGCCGACGCCCACCAACACATCGATCTGGACGCCCTGGTGACGGCCTGTCACCCCGACCCGGGCCGTCCGCGCCCCCTCGTCACCGTCTCCGCCGACCTGGACACCGCGCCCCTGGCGGCCCTCGACCTGCCGGGCCTGCGCGCCGAACCCCTCGACGGCGGTACCGAGTCCGCGCCCCTCGAACTCGCCCTGATGGCCACCTGGGCCGCCGACGGGGGCCTCGGCCTGCGCATCCGTTACGACGCCGACCTCTTCGACGAGGCGACCGTACGGGGGTTTCTGGGCCGCTTGGACGGGGTGCTGGCCGGGATGGCGGCGGGCGTCGCCGAGAGGGTCGGCGACTTGACTCCGACTCCGACTCCGACGCCGACTCCGGAGTCGGCGTCCGCCCCCGCCCCCTCCGATGCCGACGCCGACGCCGATGCGGCCCACCGTCTCCGTACCCTCTGGAGCCACACCCTCGGCGTCGCCGACGACCTCGCCCCCACCGCCAACTTCTTCGAGCTCGGCGGCAATTCGATCACCGCGATCAAGTTGGTCAACCGGGTCCGGGACGCCTTCGGCGTGGAGTACCCGTTGGCGGACTTCTTCGCCGACGCCACGCTGGGGGCGATGGCCGCCCTGCTCGCGCCACCCCGGGACGTGACCGTCGTGGACACGGCGCCCGTCAGCGACCAGCAGGCCCGCATGATCGCGGGCGTTCTGAGCATGCCCCGCCCCGAGGTGTGGAACATCCCGACCCGGATCCGTTTCACCGGTCCCCTGGACGTGGCCGCCCTGCGCACGGCGGTGGCCCAGCTTCTCGGCCGCCACCACGGGCTGCGCTGCCGCTTCGTACCGGGCACGGACACGACCGCCCCGGACGACGTGATCGCCCCGGACCATGGGACCGCCCCGGACCATGGGACCGCCCCGGACCATGGGATCGCCCCGGACGACGGGACCGGCTGGCGGCAGGAAGTCCTCGACATACCGCCCCCGCCGCTTCCCGTCGAGGACCTCACCCGGCTGCCGGAGCAGTCCGAACGCGACGCCCGCGCCGACCGGTCCTGCCGCGAGGCCGCGGCCACACCCATCGCGCTGACCGACCCCGTCCTGCCCGTCCTGCGGCTGCTGCGCGTCGCGCCCGACCGCTGGACGCTGATGTTCGTCGTGCACCACATCTGCATCGACGGCTGGTCCCTCTCCCTCCTCCTGGACGAGCTGGCCGCGCTCTACACGGCCGCCGCGGCGGGCCGCCCGCACGGCCTGCCCGAACCGGCGGCGCAGTGCACCGACTACGCGCGCTGGCAGCGCGAGCACGCCGAGCCCCGGGAAGCGGCACTCAGGGCGGCGTACTGGACCCGGTATCTGCACGGGATCCCGGCCGCGGTCGACATCCCCGGCGACCGGCCCCGGCCCGCCGTGCCGAGCGGGCGCGGCGACACCCTGCGCGGCACCGCCTCCGGCGAACTCCGGCGAGCCGTCGAGGAGTTGGCGGCGGCGCGGCACACCACGCCGTTCGGGGTCGCGGTCGCGGCACTCGGGGTGCTGCTCGCCCGGCGGTCGGGCGTGCCGGACATCGCGATGGGCACGCCGTACGCGAACCGGGAGCGCAGCGCGTTCGAGTCACTGGTCGCGTGCACCTCGACCAGTGTGGTCGTCCGGGTGACCCCCGACCCGGACGAGACACGCGGCGCCCTTGTGGAGCGCACCGGCGCCGGAGCCCTGGAGGCGACGGCGCACGTCCTGCCGACGGCGCGGATCGTACGGGCGCTGCGCGACAGCGGCGCCCGCGCGGTGCCCGAGCGCTTCCCCCTGACCATCGCCTTCCAGAACTCCCTGGACACGGACATCGAGATCCCCATCCCCGGACTCGATGTCGAGGTCGACGACCTCGCCCCACCCGTGTCACGCGGTGACCTCTCCTTCGGTCTCGCCCCGCGCCGCGACCCGGCCAAGGGCTACCGCACCTTCCTTGAGTACTCCGCCGACCTGTGGAACCCCGCCACGGCCCGGCGGCTCCTCGACGACTGGCTCGCCGTCCTCGCCGAACTGTGCACTCGGCCGGACGATCCCGTCGCCCCGCTCCTCAACCCTCTCCAGCCCCTCCGAAAGGCCTGAGCGCCCATGTCCCCCACACATGACCGCAGTCACAGCGACGATCTGCTGTCCTTCATCCGGTCCAGTCCCTCGCCCTACCACGTCGTCGCGAACGCGGCCCAGCGCCTGGAGAAGGCGGGCTTCCAGGAGCTGCGCGAGACCGACGACTGGACGGCCGGTGCCGAGGGCGGCCGGTACGTCGTCCGCGGCGGAGCGCTGCTCGCCTGGTACGTCCCCGAGGATGCCCCGGCCCACCTGCCGTTCCGGATCATCGGAGCCCACACCGACTCCCCGAACCTGCGCATCAAGCCCGAGCCCGACACCGGCTCGGCGGGCTGGCGGCAGATCGCCGTGGAGATCTACGGCGGCGTCCCGTACAACAGCTGGCTCGACCGCGACCTCGGCATCTCCGGGCGGCTGACGATGCGCGACGGGTCCAGCCGGCTCGTCTGCGTGGACCGGCCGCTGCTGCGCGTGCCCCAGCTCGCCATCCACCTCGACCGCGGGGTCAACGAAGGCGTGGCGCTCGACCCGCAGCGGCACATGACCCCGCTGTGGGGGCTCGGCTCCGCCCGGCCCGGCGCCCTGCTCGGCCGGGTCGCCGCCGAGGCCGACACCGACGTCTCCGAGATCCTCGGCTGGGACCTGATGCTGCACGACATCCAGCCACCCGGCTACCTCGGCGCGGACGAGGAGTTCCTCGTCTCGCCGCGCCTGGACAACCAGATCTCCGTGCACGCGGGCATCACCGCGCTGGTCGCCGCCGCGGGCGCCGCGCGTCCCCCCGCCCACGTCGCCGTACTCGCCGCCTTCGACCACGAGGAGGTCGGCAGCGGCTCGCACGCCGGCGCGCAGGGGCCGCTGCTGGAGCGGGTGCTGAGCCGCTCCGTCGCCGCGCGCGGCGGCAGCGGGGAGGACTTCAACCGGGCCCTCGCCGGCGGCTACTGCGTCTCCGCCGACATGTCGCACGCCGTGCACCCCAACTACGCCGAGCGCCACGACCCCAGTCACCACCCCCTCCCGAACGGCGGGCCCGTCGTCAAGACCAACGCCAACCAGCGGTACGCCACCGACGGCACCGGAGTCGCCACCTTCTCCGCGGCCTGCGAGCGCGCCGAGGTGCCGTGGCAGCCGTTCGTGTCCCACAACGCCATGCCGTGCGGGACCTCGATCGGTCCGATCACGGCGGCACGGCTGGGGATCGCCACCGTCGACGTGGGCGTACCGGGGCTGTCGATGCACTCGGCGCGGGAACTGTGCGGGGCACGCGACCCCGGGCTGCTGGCCCGGGTGCTCACCGAGTTCGTCACGACGGAGTGAGCGCGGAGTAAGCACAGAGGAAGCAGCGCCACCGACCTCACCCGTGGGAGTGAAGACCGCGGGAGTGAAGACCGCGGGAGTGAAGACCGCGGGAGTGAAGACCGCGGGAGTGAAGACCGTGGGAGTGAAGAGAGTGGGAGTGAAGACCGTGGAAGAGACCCACCTCGTCTGTCTGCCCTTCGCCGGGGCGGGCGCGTCCTTCTTCAGGCCCTGGCAGGACCAGGCACCGGCAGGCCTGCGGGTCCTGCCGGTGCAGCTCCCGGGCCGTGAGGAGCGGTTCGTCGAGGAGCCCTGCCCGGACGCGGTACGGGCGGCCGCCGAGGCATACGCGCAGGTCGCCCGGGAGCTGGCGGAGGGCGCGCGGGTGGCGGTGTTCGGGCACAGCCTCGGCGCGGTGCTCGCCCACGAACTGGCGCACCGGCTGGCGGACGAGCCCGGCGTCCGCCTCGACGCCCTCGTCGTCAGCGGTGCGCCGGGTCCGTGGACCGGTCGCGCGGAGCGGGCGAGCGGTCTGCCCGACACGGAGTTCCTGGCCCGGGTGCGCGACTTCGCGGGCTACGCGCACCCGGCCCTGGAACACCCGGAGATGCGTGAGCTGCTGCTTCCGCTGCTGCGGGCCGACGTACGGATGCACGAGACGTACCGGCCCGCCTGCGAGCGCCCGCTCGCCGTCCCGGTGCTCTCCCTGCGGGGCCGCGACGACGAACTGGTGAGCGCGGCCGAGGCCGCCGAGTGGTCCCGCGCCACCACCGGCAGGCTCATCACGGCGGAACTGGACGGCGGTCACATGTACCTGACGGAGAACCCGGGCGCGCTGCTCCGCCTGATCGGCGCCGAACTCCGCGCCGGACGGAACGTATGAGCCCCGGACCGTCCGAGAACACGCCCCCGGGGCAGTCGGGGCAGTCGGGGCAGTCGGGGCAGTCGGGGCAGTCCGGGCAGTCCGGGTCCGTGCCCCCGCGACCGCGACCGCGGCTGTCCGGCAAGGTCGCCCTCGTCACCGGTGCCGCGCGCGGTATCGGCCGGGCGACCGCCGTCGCCTTCGCCCGGGAGGGCGCCGACCTGATGCTCGTGGACATCGCGGCCGACCTGCCGGGCGTGCCCTACCCGCTGGGCTCCGAGAGCCAGTTGGCGCACACGGCGGAGCTGTGCCGGGAGACGGGGGCCGGCGTGCGCACGGCCCGGGTCGACGTACGGGACCTGGCGGCCGTGGAGACGGCGGTGAAGGAGACGACGGCCCGCTTCGGACAGCTCGACGTCCTCGTCAACAACGCCGGGATCGCCGCCCCCTCGGGCCGGGTCGCACACGAGATCGAGGAGCACGAGTGGCAGCTGATGCTGGACGTGGACCTCTCCGGGGCCTGGCGCACGATCCGGGCGGCGGGCGCCCTGATGACCGCGCGGGGCAGCGGCTCGATCATCAACATCGCCTCCACGGCCGGTCTGGTCGGCTACCGCCACTTCGCCGGGTACGTCGCCGCCAAACACGGTCTGATCGGCCTGACCAAGGCGGTCGCCCTGGACTACGCGCCCCGCCGGGTCCGTGTGAACGCCGTCTGCCCCGGCTCGGTCCGCGACGACCCGTGCGTGGAGGGCCGCATGCTCGCCGAGATCGCCCGCGCCCTGGACGTCCCGGTCGCCGAGCACGAACAGACCTTCGTCCGCGCCCAGCCCATGAACACCCTCGTCGAACCGGAGGACGTCGCCACCGCCGCCCTCTGGCTCGCCTCGGACGAGTCCCGCCAGGTGACCGGCACCGTCCTCACGGTCGACGGCGGCTTCTCGGCCCACTGACCCCACTGATCCCACTGATCCCACGGCACCCGCGCACACGACAGTTGGAGCCCCACACGTGACGTGCCACGCCCTCGCCGCCCGCCTTCCCACCGCCGCCGATCCCGCATCCGTCCTCGACGCGGCCGTACGCGGCTGGTGGCCCGAACACCCGGACCGGTGGCCGGTGTTGTGGTGTGACACCGTCCCCGCACGGTTCGCCGAGCACCGGCTGCGGGCCGAACTCCACCGGCCCCTCGACCCGTCGGGCCCGGCGTTCCGGGCGGTCCTGCTGCGGTACGAGGACGGGAACGATGACGGGGACGGGAACGAGGGCGCCCAGCTGGTCCTGGTCGCCCACCACGCCGTACTCGCCCCCGCCGCGCTCCGGGACATCGCCCACGTCCTGCTCGGCCACCGCCCGGCCGACGGCCTCACGGTGCCGCTCGGCGCGGCCGCGCCCCCGAAAGGCCCGCGCGGCGGACCCCGTATCGGCTGGGCGACCGGCGACGAGCGTGCCGGTGACCGCACCGGTGTGGTCACCCTCCCGGTACCGGCCGGGGCCGCCGCCGCCGCGGCGCTGGTCCTCGCCCGCTACGAGCACCGCGACCCGGCGGACGGGCTGCCTCCCTACGCCACGGTCCTCGACGGCACGGGGCCCCCGGACCCCGCCCTCAGCCACCGGCTCCTCTGCCAGATTGCCCCCTTCCCGCTGACGCTCGTCCCGTGCGGGGACACCGTCGAGCTGCACCACCAGCTCCGGCACATCGACGAGGCCTCCGCCCGCGCCTTCGCCCGCCACCTCACCCATGTGCACGGCCAGTGGGGACACCGCCCCCTCGCGGAGATCGAACTGCTCCCGCGCGAGGACGCCGAGCGCCTGCTCGCTCCCTCCGCCGGGAAACCCCGGCCCGGCGCCCCCACCCGTGTCGACACCGCTCTCGACACCGCTCTCGACGCCCGAGCCCGCATCGACACCGCCTTCGACGCCCGCGCCGACCGCCACCCCGACGCCCCCGCCCTCACACACGACGGCACCACGACGACGTACGGCGAACTGCGCGGGCGTGCCGAGCGGCTGGCCGCCGGGCTGCGCGCCGCCGGGGTTCGCCGCGGCGACCGCGTCGGGATCCGTCTGGAGCGGGGCGCCGACCTGGTGGCGACCATGCTGGCGGTGCTGAAGGCGGGCGCGGCCTATGTGCCGATGGACCCGGCGCACCCCGAGGAGCGTCTCGACCGCACGGCGCGCGAGGCGGACGTACGCCTGGTCGTCCGGGACATCGCGCCCTACCTGGGTGCCGCGCGCCCCGTCGGGCAGCAGTGCGGCGGAAGCCCGCAGGACCCCGCCTATGTCATTCACACCTCAGGGTCGACCGGCCGCCCCAAGGGGGTCGTCGTCCCGCACGTCAATGTCCTCGCCCTCCTCGCGGCCACCCGTGACGACTTCGCCCTCACCCCCGCCGACACCTGGACGTTCTTCCACTCCTGCGCCTTCGACTTCTCGGTGTGGGAGATCTGGGGCGCCCTGCTGACCGGCGGCCGGCTGGTGATCGTGGACCACTGGGTGGCTCGTGCGCCGGAGGACTTCCACGCACTGCTGGTGCGCGAGTCGGTGACCGTGCTCAGCCAGACCCCGTCGGCCTTCGGCCAGCTGCGGGCGGTGGACCGGAACACGAAGGAACGGCTGCCGGTGCGACTGGTGGTGCTCGGCGGGGAGGCGCTGGACACCCGGCCGCTGCTCGGCTGGTTCGACCGCTACCCGGAGGACCGCTGCCGGCTGGTCAACATGTACGGGATCACGGAGACCACGGTCCACGTCACCGCGGCCACGGTCACCCGGCGCGCGGCCCTGGCCGCCTCCCGTTCGGTGGGCCACCCGCTGCCCGGCTGGTCGGTGTCGGTGCGCGACGAGCGGGGGCGGGTGCTGCCTGCGGGCGCGGTGGGGGAGATCTGGGTGGGCGGGGCCGGGCTCGCGCTCGGGTATCTGGGGCGGCCGGAGCTGACGGCCGAGCGGTTCGTGCGCGATCCGTACGACGGGCGGCGCTGCTACCGCAGCGGCGATCTGGGGCGGTTGCGCGCGGACGGGGCGCTGGAGCATCTGGGCCGGATCGACACCCAGGTGAAGGTGCGCGGGTTCCGGATCGAGCTGGACGAGATCCGGGCGGTGCTGCTGGAGGACCCGGTGGTCACGGCGGCGGCGGTGGTGCTGAGCGGAGATGCCTTCGAGGACGCGGCGGGGTTACGGATCGACGCGTATGTGGTGACGGTCACGGACACCGGCGCCGTACGTAGCCGGGCCGCCCGGTTGCTGCCCGACCACATGCTGCCGACGACCGTCACCGCCGTAGCCGAGCTGCCGCTCACCGCGAACGGCAAGCTGGACCGCGACCAGCTGCCCGCGCCGGGTCCCGCGAGGCCCGGACCGACGCCCGTTTCGGCACCCGCGCCCGCGCCCGCACCCGCACCCGCGCCCGCGCCCTCGTCCACCGGAGACCTGGTGACGGCCCTCACCGGAGTCTGGGAGGAGATCCTCGGTGTCCCCGTCGGCCTCGACGACAACTTCTTCGAGCTCGGCGGGAACTCCCTCCACGCGATCCGTGTCGGCACCGCCCTGCGGAAACGCGGCCTGCCCCCGCTCCAGATGCGACTGCTGTACACCACCCCGACGATCCGGGGCCTCACCGAGGCGCTGAGAACTACTGGAGGGGGAACTGCTGAAGGCCCCCCACCATGGTGAAGGGCCTTCTCATGTGCGCCGCCAGGGACTCGAACCCCGGACCCGCTGATTAAGAGTCAGCTGCTCTAACCAACTGAGCTAGCGGCGCATGACTCCCGCCTCCCGCTCTCGCGTTCGGCGACAAAAGAAATACTACCTGGTCCGGACGGGTGCTCCGGACCACCTGGATGGCGGCCTGGGTGTGGCCTAGATGGCGAGCGAGAGCAGGACCGGGGCGGCCTCGCGGTTGAGCGTGTCGGCGGCCCGGCGCAGTCGGTGGGCGTGCTCGACCGGGAGGGAGAGGGCGAGGCAGCCGACGGAGGAACCGGCGGTGATGGGGACGGCCGCGCAGACCGTGCCGATCGCGTACTCCTGGAGATCGAGCACCGGCACCGTGGCCGGCTGGGCGTCGAGCCGGGACAGCAGCAGCCGCTCGCTGGTGATGGTCCGCGAGGTGAGGCGGGCCATCTTGTGACGGGAGAGGTGGTCGCGGCGGGCGTTCAGGTCGAGCTGTCCGAGCAGGCTCTTGCCGACGGCGCTGGCGTGCGCCGAGGAACGGAAGTCCACCCATTCGTTGACCGCGGGGGTCGCCGGGCCCTCGGCGCACTGGGTGACATGCACCTCGCCGTCGATGTAGCGGCTGAGGTAGATCGCGGCGCCGACCGAGTCGCGCAGCCGGTCGATGGTCTGCTGGAGTTTCTCGCGCAACGCCTGGTCGCGGCCGTGGGCGGAGCCCAGCCGGCCGAGGGCGGCCCCGGCGACGTATGCGCCGTCGGTGACCTGCTCGACGTACCCCTCCCGGCGCAGCATCCGCAGCAGCGCGGTCCGCCGCTCCGCGCCGAGGCCGGTCCGGCGGGCCAGCTCGACGTCGGTGACGCCGGTGGAGTTCCGGGACACCATTTCCAGGACGCGCAGGGCGTCCTGGGCCGAGTGGTACGGCGCGGTCGGCTCGTTCATCAGCGCCACGGTTTCCCCCTGCGCTTTTTGGGCCATCGATCCGGACAGCTGAGCTTGTCCACGATAACTGTCAAACGGTCGGTGGGGAGGGGCTGTTGCCGAGATTGTGGGCGTGCTCCGGTTCGCTCAGCAGGAGCGCGGCACGCTGACATATGCCGAGGTCATGGCTCAGGGGGCATGCCCCCCCGTGCCGGACCTCCCACCTTGTTGCGTTCACTGCTTGTAGTCACAGGACCGCGCTGAGGAATTCTCGGGTCCTCTCGTGCTCCGGATCGAGGGCGAGTACGCGACCCGCAGCCCGCGCACCCCGCCCTCCAGCGCGTCCACGGAGGAGCCGGTCATCGGCCCGAGCGCCGACCAGTCCCGCGCGTCCGGCCCGCTGATCACGTCCATCATCAGCGCGGCGTCGGCCGCGTCCCGCGTCATCGGCCCCACGTGCGAGAGCGTCCCGAACGCGCTTGCGGGATACAGCGGCACCCTCCCGTACGTCGGCTTCAGCCCGAAGGTCCCGCAGAACGCGGCCGGGATACGGATGCTGCCGCCGCCGTCCGTGCCCAGCGCCAGCGGCCCCGCACCGAGCGCGACGGCCGCCGCGCTGCCGCCGCTGGAGCCGCCCGCCGTGCGTGAGACGTCGTAGGGATTGCGGGTCACCCCCGACAGCGGACCGTCCGTGACCCCTTTCCAGCCGAACTCCGGGGTCGTCGTCTTGCCGAGGAACACCGCCCCGTGCTCGCGCAGCCGGGCGACGGACGGCGCGTCCTCGTCCCAACTCCCCTGCGGGTCAACGGTCCTGGAGCCGCGCAGGGTCGGGCCGCCGCGCAACAGCAGGATGTCCTTGACGGAGACCGGAACGCCGTCCAGCAGCCCCACGGGCTCGCCCCGCCGCCAGCGGTCCGCCGCCCGAGCCGCCCGCGCGAGGGCCGCGTCCGCGTCAAGGCGTACGAACGCGTTCACGGCCGGCTGGATCTCCTCGGCCCTCCGCAGCGCCGCCCGCGTGGCGTCCACCGGGCTGAATTCGCCCTTGCGGTAGCCGTCGAGGAGTTGCAGCGCGGTCAGCTCGACGAGTTCCGGCATGGGCCCCTCCAGAGGGAGTCTTCAGCATGAAACCGTGTCGACCAGGGGCTTTTCATCTGCCGGGGGTGCGGGGTCGTTGCCCACGCCGACCGGAATGCTTCCCACAACATCGCCGCCCGTGGCGGGAGCGTGTGGAACGCGGGGCGTGAGTCACGCGTCCCTGCCACCCCATAGGGGTGCTGGACGGAGGAGTCCACCCCAGCAGCCAGCTGGGCACTACCTCCAAGCCCGGTCCTTCAGGGCCGGGTCAAGTTGACTGTCCCGGTACGTATCCGCGCTTCTTGTCGACCACGTTCGGCAGCGGTCTGCCCGCCGCCCAGGTCTCGTACATCTCCACGAACTGCGCCCCGAGCTCGTCCCGCCAGCCCACTGTGTCCCCGCTCATGTGCGGCGACACGATCAGCCCGGGGACCCCCCACAGCGGGCTGTCCGGACCGAGCGGCTCGTGCGCGAAGACATCGAGGGCCGCGCCCGCGATCCACCGCTTCGACAGCGCCTCGGCGAGCGCGTCCTCGACGACCAGCTGCCCCCGGCCGACGTTGATGAAGCGCGCCGAGGGCTGCATCATCCCGAAGCGCCGCGCGTCGAACATGCCGTACGTGGCCTCGGTGAGCGGCGCCGCCGAGATCACCCAGTCGGCGCGCGCCATCAGCCGGTCGAGCTCCTCGGGGCCGTGGATCCCGGTGCGCGGGATGCGCCCCACCAGGGCCGTCGTCACCTCAAGTGCCTTGAGCGTCTTGACGATCGTCCGCCCGATCGGCCCGGAGCCGACCACGCACGCGCGCGTGCCCGCCACCCGCTGCGACTCCCGGTGCCGCCACTTGCGCTGCCGCTGCAGGTCCCATGTCCGCGGCAGGTCCTTGGCCATCGCGAGGACCAGCGCCGCGACGTACTCGGCGATCGGCCGGTCGAAGATGCCGCGCGCGTTGGTCACCACCGTGTCGGACGCGGCGAGTTCGGGGCACATCAGATGGTCGACGCCCGCGCTCGCCGTGTGCACCCAGCGCGGCCGGGGGCCCTCGCCGGGCCAGACGCGGCGCACCGCGTGCGAGGCGAAGTCCCAGACCAGCAGCACGTCCGCGCGCGGCAGCCGCTCGGCCAGCGTCGACTCGTCGGCGTGCTCGATCCGCACCCGGCCGGTGAGTTTGCCGAGGCGGGGGAGGGGCTCGGCGTCCAGGACGAGGAGGGTGGTCGCGGACACCGGGCGCGGCGTTCGAGGGAAACCGTTTCGCAATGCGAGTCCGCTTTCCTGAGAGGACGAACCGTGACGAACTGTGAATGACTCTGAGGGCGCCCTGAAGCTGTTCTGAAGCTGCTCTGAGGGTGATCTGAGGGTGATCTGAGGGTGTGAGGATGTCGGGGGTGGCCGGAGCCGTCTGAGATGCGCGGATTGACCACGCTCGCACCCGAACCTACCTTCGTCAACACGGCCCTGTGCTCCCGAAGCTACGACGAAGTGACAAGTGGCTCTCTGTAACTTTTTGTCTCGCGACGGATGCTGAGTGCTGTTCAGTGGCGGCGGGCGGCCGGGTCCTGGGCCGCGACGTGCCGGGCGACAGCGTCGACGCCGGGGCGGGCGTACCGCTCCAGTGAGCGGACCGAGGCGTGGCGGGAGCGGGCCAGCAGCATCGGGGTGGAGGTACCGCCCTCCGCGTCGTGGGTGAGCGCGGAGTGCCGCAGCCGGTGCGGCGTGAAGCCGTCCAGGTCCTCGATGTCCTCGGCTGTGGCGAGCGGGTTGGCGAGCAGCCGGGTGTTCTCCTCGAAGATCTCCTCGGCCCGGCGGTAGGAGAGCCGGGCCCGGCCGGTCTCCGGGCACACGTCGAGCGTGGGTGTTCCGGCCGAGGCCTTGCGGCCGGTGAGGAACAGCGGGCCGCGGGTTCGGCGGGCGATCAGGCGGGGCAGCAGTTGGGCGGTGCCGGACTGCCAGTGAATCCACTCGGTCGCCCCGCCCTTGGCGGTGATCCTGCCGCGCTTGTCCGCCGGGTACAGGTCTTCCACGTTCAGGCACAGCACCTCATCGGTCCGTGCGGCGGACTCGTAGAGCATCTTCCACTGCGTCTTCTCTCGGAGTCCGACGTCCAGGCGCCACAGGGCGGCGATCTGGTTCTCCGCCAGGGCCTTGGTGCGGTCCGGTGGCGCCGGCCGCCGCTCGATCCCGATCGTCGGATCGCATTCGATCCAGCCCTGGCGCTGCCACCAGCCGATCGCCTTGCGCGCGATGGACAACTCCCGGTTGACGGTGTCGGCGTCCATCTCGTCCGCCCGCGCCGCCGCCGGCTCGGCCAGTACCTCCGGCAGGACCGGGTCATCGATCGCGGCGATGGGGAAGACGGGCGGCTTCGCGCCCCGGCGGGCGGGCCCGGTCGGCGCCGGTTCGCCGGCGAGCATCCACCCCCACGTCGTCAGCGAGATCCGGTAGATCCGCGCGGAGGACTTCGCGATGCCCGCACCGGTGAGGTACCGCTCAACCGCCGCGGTGTACGACGCGGGAGGGGCGGAGAGGGGCACAACGCGGGCGCGCGGCAACCTGATCGCGCCCCCACCCCCGGCCCTCACGCGTTGCGTCATGGAGGTCAGGCGATCGCCACGCCAAAGGGCCCGGTGCCGGCGGTGATGGCGCTGGCGGTGTTGGTGGCCGTGTCGATCACCGACACAGTGTTGGCGCCTTGGTTGGCGACGTAGGCGCGGGTGCCGTCCGGGGTGATGCCCACACCGAACGGGGTGAGTCCGACGGTGATGGGGGAGCCGGTGACCGTGTTGGTGGTGGTGTTGATCACTGAGACGGTGCCTGAGCCGTTGTTGGTGACGTAGGCGCGGGTGCCGTCCGGGGTGATGGCCACACCGAACGGGTTGGTGCCGACGGTGATGGGGGTGCCGGTGACCGTGTTGGTGGTGGTGTTGATCACTGAGACGGTGCCTGAGCCGTTGTTGGTGACGTAGGCGCGGGTGCCGTCCGGGGTGATGGCCACACCACGTGGGCTGGTGCCGACGGTGATGGTGCCGGTGACCGTGTTGGTGGCTGTGCTGACCACCGACACAGTGGTTGTGCCGGAGTTGGTGACGTAGGCGCGGGTGCCGTCCGGGGTGATCGCCACACCGTACGGGTTGGTACCGACGGTGATGGTTGTCAGAACGGTGTTGGTGGCCGTGTCGATGACCGACATCGTGGTCGCCCCGTTGTTGGTGACGTAGGCGCGGGTGCCGTCCGGGGTGATCGCCACACCGCGGGGATTGGTGCCGACGGTGATGGGGGTTCCGGTGGAGGTGTTGGTGGTTGTGTTGATCACGGTCACTGTGCTCGCCCCGGAGTTGGCGACGTAGGCGCGGATGCTACTGGGGGTGACCGCCATGCCGCTCGGGTTGGTACCGACATTGATGCTGGCGAGCACGGCGTTGGTGGCCGTGCTGATCACCGACACCGTGTTCGAGAAAGCGTTGGTGACATAGGCGCGTCGCAGGATGTAGGTGTATCCGCCCGGGACTGTTGTGGTGCCGCCCGGGGTGGTGACTTGGACGGTGGCGGCGCCGGGAGTGCCGGGCGGGGTGGTTCCGGTGAGGGAGGTTCCTGCGGGGTTCACGGTGATCGCGGTGGCCGGGACGGCGTTGAAGGTGACGGCGGCGCCCGCCAGATTCGTGCCCGTGAGGGTGAAGGAGGTTCCGCCGGAGGCGGTGCCGGAGGTGGGGGTGAGGGTGGTGGCGGCGGGCACGCCTACATAGGTGTATCCGCCCGGGACTGTTGTGGTGCCGCCCGGGGTGGTGACTTGGACGGTGGCGGCGCCGGCGGTGCCGGGCGGGGTGGTTCCGGTGAGGGAGGTTCCTGCGGGGTTCACGGTGATCGCGGTGGCCGGGACGGCGTTGAAGGTGACGGCGGCGCCCGCCAGATTCGTGCCCGTGAGGGTGAAGGAGGTTCCGCCGGAGGCGGTGCCGGAGGTGGGGGTGAGGGTGGTGGCGGCGGGCACGCCTACATAGGTGTAGGTCACGCTGTTGCTGGTGCCGCCCGCCGTGATGACGCTCACCGCGGCCGCGGCTGCTGCAGCCCCCGTCGGCACGGTAACACTGAGTTGGCGATCGGAGACAACGGTCGGGACGGCGGCATTGGTACCGAACCGCACGCTCGTGGCGGTGGAGAGATCGGTGCCGTGGACGGTGATGGTGTTACCGCCGGCCAGCGGTCCGGAGGCCACGCTCAAGGAGCACAGGTACGGTGGGTCGACGTAGAAGAACGAGACCGGGCCGCTGACTCCGGCCGAGGTAGTCAAGGTCACTTCCACTGTGCCAGTGCCGGACGGGGAGATCGCGGTGACCTGGGTCGGCGAGACCTGGGTGACGCCGGTCGCCGGTCGGGCACCGAATTTCACCGCGGTGGTCCCGGCGAGATTCGTACCGGTGACGGTGACATGGGTGCCGCCGCTGGTGGATCCACGGTCGGGGGAGATGGGCATGGTGAAGCCTCCTGGCTGCGATGCCATGGGACCGCGGGCACGCGCGAGATCGAAAGGCTGGGCCCCAGATCACCGCGCAAGTCCGCTGTAGTCCGTGAAGCAGCCCCGCATGGGCGGGCGAAGGCCACATTGATGTGGGGCCGGTGCCCACCCGAGGGAGCACCGACTCGTTTTTGGCACGTCAGGCCGTCACGACCGCCCGATGGCAGAACCATGTCGGCGCTCACACCCGCAGCCCGCCGGCCGGTGCGGGCTCTCTACCACAACTCTTGGCACATGAGTGAACGGCCTGCTGCGTTGCCACGGTGAACCCCCCTGCAGGCGGGTGGCAAGGAGTCCGGCAAGAACACCACCCGCACGGCCGAGCGCGCAAAAGACAGCCCGCGCACAGCACCGAATTCCGGAGCTACCAGCGCACGCCCGCATGTGGCGATGCGCCATCGCAGCCGGCGCCGCCGCCTACGCCCTGCGCAAGGCCGCCGCTCGCATCTGACGGACGGCTACGGGCGTGGCCGGGTCCCGGGCGAGCAGCACCTCGCGGGCCAGCTCCAGCGCCTTGAGCGTTCTCTCCCCGCCGACCACCGGGTAGATCACCTTGCGGACCGTGCCCGACGGCTCGGCCGGCGCCGCCTCCGCGACCCGCAGCATCATCGCCTCCTTGCCGCGGACCTTCTTCAGCTCCTTGACGAACTCGCCCTCGACCTTCTTCTCCGCCCGCGTGTTGATCTTCTGCACCAGCTGGATGAACAGGTCCACCAGCGAGTCCGTGATCTCGGTCTCCCGCACATGGCAGAGCGCCGCCGGCGACGTGTACCTCGCCGGCGCGGGCGCGGCCACGAGGTCCGACGGGTATTCCTTGGCCGCCCGCGCCCGCCACGCGGACACCAGCTTCTCCGAGAACTCTGTGAAAAGCTCCGGCGGCAGCTCCAACTGACGAACCCGCTGGAGCTTGTTTCACCTCCGTCAGCAGACTGTCCAGGCCCAAAGCGCCGGGGTCCGCCTTCAGCTCGGTGAAGAACGTCCGGCCCCCGCCGACACTGCCCTCACCGTCGTCGTCCTCCGCCACCAGGTCATCCAGCCTCGACCGGCTCGCCGCCGACAGCCGCTCCACCGTTCTCCCGCAGAACCGCTCCTCGAAGGTGTTCACCGCCGAGGCGACCAGCCGCCCCACCTGGCCCGGCGTCGGCGGCTCCAGCCGGTCGTTGCGGCAGCGCGCGACCACCGCCTCCGCCAGCCGGTCCCGGCTCAACTCCGCCAGGCACAGCTCGGCCGCCAGCCACTCCGCCAGCTGCCCCCGGTCCTCCACAGTGCACTCGCGGAACCCGAACGCGGCCCGGACCTCCACCCGGTGCTGCTTGATCGCCCGCCCCGCCCAGTCGTAAGCCCCCCACTCCTCCTCCGCCACCTTCACCTGCTGGGCCACATACGCCACCGCGGCGACCGGCACCTCCGAGACATCCTCCGGGAAACGCGCCTCCACCTCGAAGAACTTCAGCAGCAACGCGAACCCCAGCCGGTTCGCCCCTGACTTGTTCCGCAGCCTCTCCTGGTCCTCCTCCAGCAACGGTCCAGACCTCAATCAGGTCCTCCGGCTCCCACTCCTGACGCACGCCCAACCCCTCTCGACCGCAGGCAATACGACCAAGGCGACGCGGGAACATCAGACAGGAGGCGAGAACATCTGAAACCAGCACAACAAAGCCCGAGACCAGCTACAGAGAGCTACTTGTCACTTCGTCGTAGCTTCGGGAGCACAGGGCCAACACGGACGCACGCACGGTCCGTTGCCCCTTCGTCCCCCTTCGTGAGGCCGGTGCCGCCATGGAGGCCTCCTTGCTCGGCGGGCCGCGCCCGCGGCGCGGGGTCGGCGTGGTCGCCCCCTTCGGCTCACGGGTACGGGAAAGTGTGGGCGTGCCCGCGTCGTCTGGGTACCCGGGTGGCGGGCCCCTGTCAGCGGCTGATCGATCAGGCCGCCCGAGGGGGCCGGTACCGCCGGAACAACAGGAAGGTTGGGCATGACCGCACTCGGATTCCTCTACCCGGGCCACTCGGCGGAGGACGACTACCCACGGATGGAGCAGCTCCTCGGCAGCGACATCCGCCTACAGCTGGTCCACACGGACCTCGGCGAGGACACGCACCGGGTGGACGCGCTGCGCGAGATGGGCTCGGCGGAACGGCTGGCGGCGGGCGTCGAAGAGCTGCGGCTGTCCGGCGCCGAGGCGGTGGTCTGGGCGAGCGCCAGCGGCAGCTTCGTGTACGGCTGGCAGGGCGCCCACGAGCAGGTGCGCGCGCTGGCCCGGACGGCCGGGCTGCCCGCCTCCTCCACCGCCTTCGCCTTCGCGCACGCCGTACGGGAGCTCGGGGCGCGCAGGGTGGCGATCGCGGCGACGTATCCGCAGGACGTGGCGGATCTGTTCGCGGACTTCCTCGGGGAGGCGGGTGTGGAGGTGGTGTCGGTCCACGCCTCCGGGATCGTCACGGCGGTGGAGAACGGGAACTGGGGTGAGATGGAGGCGCTGGCGCTCGCCCGGGCCGGCGACCACCCCGACGCGGACGCCGTCCTCCTCCCCGACACGGCCCTCCACACGGCGGCGTATCTGCCCGCCCTGGAGAAGGAACTCTCCAAGCCGGTCCTCACCGCCAACCAGGTCACGGTCTGGGAGGCCCTCCGCCTGGCCGACCGCAAGGTGAACGCCCCCGCCCTCGGCACCCTCTTCACCAAGGAGCCGATCATCCAGGCATAACCCTTCCCCCACCCCTGAGACAGGGCTTCACCCCACGCCCCCGTCAGACGGCCTTTCGTCTGCGGGTGGCCGGGGGTTGCCCGCGCAGTCCCCCGCGCCCCTGAAAGACGCGGGCCTGGTCCGAAGCACAAGCGCACCACCCCACCCACCCCGCTCACCCACCCGCCCTCGGCCCGCGCCCCTCAGCCGGTCCGGCGCTTGAACACAAGGCCGAAGGCCGCGCACCGCACCAACCCACCCCCGGCCAGCGATCCTTCAGCCGGTCCGGCGTGTGAGCCCGAGGCCGAAGGCCACATCCCACCCGCCCCGCTCACGCACCTGCCCCCGGCCCGCGCTCCTTCAGCCGGTCCGGCGTTTGAGCCCGAGGCCGAAGGCCGCACCCCACCCACCCCCGGTCACGCACCTGCCCCCGGCCCGCGCTCCTTCAGCCGGTCCGGCGTGTGAGCCCGAGGCCGAAGGCCGCACCCCACCCACCCCCCGCTCACCCACCCACCCCCGGCCCGCGATCTTTCAGCCCGTCCGGCGTTTGAGGACGAGGCCGTTCAGGCCGATGCGGGGGTCTGGGGGCGGCAGCCCCCAGGGGTGGGACGGGTAGGGGCGGCGGGGGCGAGGAAAACGGCGGCACTCACGATGCACCGGCCGGGAATAAGCGGGGACTGTCTCCTGTTGGGGAGACGACAAACGCACCGCGTACGCAACAGGAGGCACCCCGGTGGACGACACGGACGAGATCCGAGGCACCGCGCAGGGCACCGCGCCCGTACCCCTCTCCGTACTGGACCTGGTCACCGTGGGCGCAGGCCGCACCGCCACCGCCGCCCTGCAGACCAGCGTCGCCATATCCCGCCTCGCAGAGTCCCGTGGCTACCACCGCTACTGGGTCGCCGAACACCACTCCATGCCGGGCGTGGCCTCCTCCTCACCCGCGGTGATCCTCGCCCACCTCGCCGCCCACACGACCCGCATCCGCCTGGGTTCGGGCGGCGTCATGCTCCCGAACCACGCCCCCCTGGTGATCGCGGAGCAGTTCGGCACGCTCGAAGCCATGGCCCCGGGCCGAGTGGACCTGGGCCTGGGCCGAGCCCCCGGCACGGACGGCGCCACGGCCGCCGCCCTCCGCCGCACCGAACGACTCCACGAGGGCGCCGACGACTTCCCCGAGCAGCTCGCGGAGCTGACCCGCTTCCTGGACGACGACTTCCCGGACGGCCACCCCTACGCCCGCATCCACGCGGTCCCGGGCCCCATCCAGTCCACCTCCCCCGGCGGCGTCCAGTCCCCGCACCGCCCCCCGATCTGGCTGCTGGGCTCCTCCGGCTTCAGCGCCCGCCTGGCCGGCGTCCTCGGTCTGCCCTTCGCCTTCGCGCACCACTTCTCGGCCCAGAACACCATCCCGGCACTGGACCTCTACCGCGAGTCCTTCCGGCCGAGCGCCGTGCTGGACGCCCCGTACGCCCTCATCGGCGTCTCCGCCCTCGCCACGGAGGACGAGAAGGAGGCCCGCCGCCAGGTCCTGGCCGCCGCCCTGAACATGGTCCGGCTGCGCACCGGCCGCCCCGGCCTGGTCCCGACCCCGGAGGAGGCGGAGACGTACGCCTTCTCGCCCATGGAAGAGGAGTTCGTCTCCTCCTGGAACGCCAACGTCATCCACGGCACCGCGGACGAGGTCCGCGCCGGCCTCGACGACCTCCAGAAGCGCACGGGCGCCGACGAGCTGATGCTCACGGGCAACGCCCATAGCGGCGACGTACGCCTGCGTTCCTACGAACTGATCGCGGACGCCTACGGACTGCCGAAGGCCCCATAGAACCTCAGAACCTCAGAACCTCGCCGACGGCCAAGGGGCGGACGGCAAAGAGGTGGACGGCAAAGAGGTGGACGGCAAAGAGGCGGACGGCAAAGAGCTGGACTGCCGGGAGACGGACGATCAGGAGTTCGTCGTCAGCAGTGCGGAGATACGATCCGGCGCCACCGGGCGGGAGTACAGCCAGCCCTGCCCGGTGTCGCAGCCGATACCGCGCAGGCGGGTGGCCTGGGAGGCGGTTTCCACGCACTCGGCGGTGACCGTCAGGCCGAGGCGGTGGGCGAGTTGGATGAGCGCCTCGACGATGACCTCGTCGGCGGCGTTGCGCTGGGCGCCGGTCCCGTCGCGCTCCTCGTACTGGAATCCGCGGACGAAGGAACCGTCCAGCTTCAGGACGGAGACCGGGAGACGGCTGAGGTAGGCGAGGTTGGAGTAGCCGGTGCCGAAGTCGTCGATGGCGATACGGACGCCCATGTCGCTGAGGGCCTGAAGGGCCTGCAGAGGCCGCCCCGCCGAACCCATCACCGCCGACTCCGTCAGCTCCAGCTGCAGAAGATGCGGGGCCAGACCCGTCTCCGCGAGGATCTCCGCCACGTCCGCGACCAGGTCGGAGTCCCACACCTGTCGTACGGCGACGTTGACGCTGACGAAGATCGGCGCCGCGGCCGGGTGGTCCAGCTGCCAGCGGCGGGCCTGGCGGCAGGCGGTGGCCAGCACCCAACGGCCGAGTTGCACGATCGAACCGTCTTCCTCGGCCAATCCGATGAACCGATTCGGCGTCAGTGTGCCGAACTGTGGATGGTTCCATCGGACAAGCGCCTCGACACCCCGCACCCCGCCGTCCTCCATACCCACCAAGGGCTGGTACTCCAGGGCGAACTCGTTCCGTTCGACGGCCGCGCGGAGAGTGGAGGAGAGCGCCTGGCGGGTCATGCGGTGCGCGTTGCGCTCCGGGTCGAAGAGCGTCCAGCGGCCCTTGCCGTCCGCCTTTGCCCAGTACAGCGTCGTGTCCGCGGCCTGCATCAGACCGGTCGCGGTCGTCCCGGCGGCACGCCGCTCGACCACCCCGATCGACGCGGAGACGGACAGCCGCTGGCCGGAGAGGTCGAAGGGTGCCTGGAGCGACTTCAGCACGGACTCGGCGAGGTCGGCCACCTGCTCCGTGCCCGTCGAGTCCTCGACCAGCAGTGCGAACTCGTCACCGCCCAGCCTGGCCACCAGGGGAGTGACCGCCCGGGCGTAACCCGCCTCGTCGGCACAGCGCGTCAGCCGTTCGGCGACGGCCGCGAGCAGCCGGTCGCCCACCCGGTGCCCGAGCGTGTCGTTGACCGCCTTGAACCCGTCCAGGTCCAGATAGCAGAGCCCGATCCGGCCGGTGCCGCCCTCCTCGTACGCCTCCACCTCCAGAGCTGACGAGAGTCGCTCGAAGAACAGGGTGCGGTTGGGCAGCCGGGTCAACGGGTCGTGCATCTGCAAGTGCCGCAGCCGGGCCTGGAGTTCACGGCGTGCGCTGATGTCCGTGAGGGACAGCAGCACCGCCTGCTCCTCCGGGGGCAGCGGCGTGACGGCCACCTGGACCCAGAGCGAGTGCCCGTCGGGGTGCTTGAGGCGGCGCGTGCAGCGCAGCCGGGCCTGCCGGCCGCGCAGCACCTCGCGGTACGCGTGCCAGGTGCGGGCGTCCGAGGCCAGGTCCACCAGATCGGCGGCGATCCGTCCCACGAGCGCGCCGGACCCGGTGCCGAGCAGTGCGCCCAGTGACTCGTTGGCGGTGACGACCAGACCTTCGCGATCGACGACGGCCATCGGGAGCGGCGCGGCGGCGAAGACGGCAAGCGAGGTACGGACGGATGCCCCGCCGGCCGGGTCGAGGCCGAGGTCGAGGTCGAGGGCGGACCCGGGCGTGTCGGAAACCGCTTCCACCGCGGCATACACGCCGGAAGGAGAAAACGCGGAGCCGGACCCGGATACGCCTGCCGAGGAACCGGACGAGCCCGACAAGCCGGACGAGACGGACGCACCGACCGGTGAACCGGACGAGACGGACGCGCCGACCGGTGAACCGGACGAGACGGACGCGCCAGTCGGCGAACCGGGCGAGACGGATGCGCCGGGAGGCAACCCGGCGGACGTACGAGAGGTACGAGACGTACGAGGTGACGTACGCCGAGATGTGTCAATGTGACGCTCTGTGACGGCCGGCCGGACGAGGTCTGCCGCGGGCGTCGGCCCTTCGGACGTTCCGCTCACCGCTCGCTCCCGCAGTGCACTCGTTCTTCGTATGGGTCTCTCGGGGTGGTCGGCCGGTGCTGGACGGCCGAACAAGCCGTGTCCGTGCAGGAAAGTGTGCCGATCATAGAGGCTGGTCTCGGGGCCTTCCAGCCACAGTCCAGTGTCCCGGAACAACCACCCGTTCTGACAGATCGTTTCTGCCTGCATCTGGACCGGTTCCTTCACCCGGCGATCACGCGTGACGTTCCGTGAGTGCTCGGGGTGTCGTTCGGGGTTTCGGCAACTCAAGGTCTCTCACTCTTCTGGTGCAGACAAACAGGACGAAGTACTACAAGATCACCCAAGCTGGGTGCGGTGTCCCGAAATCCGCATCCGGAGGTCGACGTGCCGCGTCAGCGCGCCCTGAGGAGTCTCGCCCGGGAGGCCCGGCAGGGTCGGACCTGTGAGGTCCTACGGCTTCTCCTTCGTCCGGGCGCGCCGCGTTGGCGCAGCACCGCGGCCGCCTTCACCTCGATGGCGGCGATGGCCGCGACCTCCCTCGTCACCGGCCCCGCACTCGCGGAACCCCTCTTCTCCCCCTGCGCCCTGCGGCGGACCGAGGCCCACCACTCGGAGGGCCTCGACACCTGGAACACCGCCTATCCGCGCCCCACCCGCCCCCTCGACGCGGTTCTCGTCTTCCTGTCCTTCCCGGACTCCCACCCGCGCACCACGCCCGCCGAACTGACCGCCGACCACTTCCCGGCCACCAGTCGCTTCTTCGAGCGGGCCTCCTACGGCAGGTTCACGCTGCACCCGCATGCCCAGCGTGACTGGATCCGGATGCCGCACGCCTCCACCTCGTACGCCATACGGCGCGACTGGAACGCCGCGCGGCGCGGCGCCTATCTGCGCGACGCGATCACCGCGGCCGACCGGCGGGTCGACTTCTCGCGCTACGACGTCGTCTACTTCGTCGCCGACCCGGACGCGCCGGGCGTGGACTCCGACGCGACGAAGGTCGTCAACCTCGACACCCCGGTGCGGGCCGACGGCAAGGACATCGGCCGGGTCGTCACGGTCTTCGAGAAGCATCCGCCCGACCGCCTCGTCCTCGCCCACGAGACGGGTCATGTCTTCGACCTGCCCGACCTCTACCACCGCCCCTCCGACGGCAAGGGCGACTGGGACACGTACGTCGGCGACTGGGACCTCATGGGCAGTCAGTTCGGCCTCGCGCCGGACCTGTTCGGCTGGCACAAGTGGAAACTGGGCTGGCTGGAACCGCGCCAGGTGAGGTGTGTGCGGGGGCGCGGGAGTACACGGTTGACGTTGGAGCCGCTGGGGGTGGGGCCGGCGGGGGCCGCCGAGGCGGGTATTTCTGACTCGGGCGGGTTGGGTGTGTCGGGTGTGTCGGGTGTGTCGAGTGCGTTGGGCGCATCGGATAAGTCGGATGTGCCGGGTGTGTCGAATGCGCAGGCCTTCGGTTCGGACGGGCAGGCCTTCGGTTCGGACGGGCAGGGTCGGCAGGGCCTCGGCTCGGATAGGCAGGCCTTCGGTGCCGGTGGTGGTACCAAGCTGGCGGTCGTCCGTACGGGTCCCGACAGCGCGCTCGCCTTCGAGGCGCGCGGCTCGGCGGGCAACGACGGCACCACCTGCACGCAAGGCATCCTCGTCTACCGCGTCCGCAGCGACGCCGAGTCCGGCGGCGGCCCCATCGAGGTCGTCGACGGGCACCCGCACTCCGAGTCCTGCTTCGGCGAGTCGGTCTACCCGCCCCTCGCGGACGCGCCGGTCGAACTCGGGGAGACGTTCACGGTCCCCGGCGAGAAAGTCCATGTCGAGGTGGAGGACCGGACGCCTTCGGGGGAGTGGACGGTGAAGATCACGACGGGCTGAGCCTTCACGGTGCCACCGCGCGGAAATGACGACGGCGGGTATCTACGCGTTTTCCGCGTACATACCCGCCATCGCTAGCGTGCGCCGCCAGGGACTCGAACCCCGGACCCGCTGATTAAGAGTCAGCTGCTCTAACCAACTGAGCTAGCGGCGCCTGCTGACGTCGTAGACCTTAGCATCCTGATCGGCGGGAGGAAAAATCGATATCCGCACCGCGGCGGAGGCGGGCCCATGGGCCGCCCGGGCGGTCGCCCAGAGCAGGATCTCGGGGCCGGGCAGCCATGGATGCCGGGTGTCGGGGGCCACCAGCCAACGGGATTCGAGGCGGGTGACGGGGCGGAGCGCGGGGACGGTCACCGCGTCTCCGGGGCCGTGACAGAGCAGCGGCGGAACGGCATCTCCCCGCCCCGAGCCACCGCAGCCGCCGGAACCACGGGAACCACGGGAGCCGCCGGGGACCCCCCACTCCTCCCACTCCAGGAGCGACGGGAGCCGCTGTGCGGTGCCCGGCGCGCTGAACAGCAGCATCCGTCCGCGGTACGCCGCCACGGGGCCCGAGCCCGGCCCCTCCTCCCACAGCTGGTCGAGCATCCGGCGGCCGAAGATCGCGGGCGTGTTGACGATGTCGAAGGCGGTGCCGCAGGGCAGCACGATCGGGGCGGCGGGCCGTTCGTCCCAGAGGGCGAGGGTGCTGCGCGGATACGTTCCTGCCGAGGCGAGCCAGGCGGCGCCGTCCGGCGTGACGCCGGACGCGTCGAACCGGTCGGGCAACGGGGCGACGGAGCTGTGAGGGCCGTGCGGGGTGGCGCCTGCCGGGTTCCGTGGGCTGCTCATGGTGATGAGATCTACCGTCGGTAAGCGCGTGCTCCCCGAGAGTTGCGAGAAACCGGGACAGCGCGGCGAGGGTAGGAGTACCTTGCCCCGCTGGCATATGCCGGTCTCGGCGAGCGGGGGCGGACCGCGAAGTTCCCCGCTGCCCCGGGTTCGCTGGTCTGCGGGCCGGTGGGGGCGGACCGCGAAGTTCCCCGCGCCCCCAGAAGCCTTCGGCGCAGGCCCCGCGCCATTCAGTCCGTCCGGCGTTTGAGGACGAGGCCGTTCAGGCCGATGCGGGGGTCCAGGGGGCGCAGCGCCCCTGGCGGGGGTCTGGGGGCGGAGCCCCCAGGTACGGGATGATGGGGGTCCCCCCTGCTCGAGCGAAGCCGAGAGCTTGGGGGAGGGTAGGGGCGGCGGGGGCGAGAACCGTCCGGCTCAGGCGTGGTCGCCGACCCCGTGCCCAAGGCCACGCCCGTCCCCCTCCGCTCCCCGGAGCAGATCACGACCGAACTCGATCATCTTCTTCGCGTAGTCCTCGGTCCACTCGGCCCGCTCGGCAACGGCAGCCGGCGTAAGCCGGTCGAACCGCCGCGGATCGGCAAGCTGCGCCGCGGCGATCGCCTGGAACTCCAGCGCCCGATCGGCCGCGGCCCGAAACGCGAGCGTCAGCTCCGTGGCCCGCGCCAGCAGCGCCCCCGGGTCGTCGATCGATTCGAGATCGAAGAAGTGCTCCGGGTCACCGGCCGCCTCCGCGGGCTCGAAGAGCAGGGGCGCGGGGCGTAGCCGCGGTTCGTTCCGACGCGGCGTGGGCTCCGCCATGTCTTCTCCTCCTCATACGGGTCAGGGGCCCGCTCCGTGGGCGGACCACCGTCCATTGTCCCCCGCCCGCGCAAGTGGGCCCGAGCGCCCATACGGGGGGCGCGCGAGGGGGCGAGCTACGGCCGCCACACCACCCGGTGCTCCGCCAGATGCGACAGCACCGCGTGATTGGCCTCCCACCCGTCCGGGAACTTCACCGTGACTCCCAGTTGCACCGGCTCCGTCGACGGATGGTCGTCCAGCAGTTCTGTCACCCCTGCCCGGCAGACCACGATGCACGCGTGCCGATGCCGGGAGGCGAGGACGCACAGCCGCCCCGTCTCCAGGTGGAACGCGGTCGCGTCCGGCCGCCCCGACAGCGGATGCAGCACCACCGTCACATCGAATTCCCGTCCCTGGAGCCGATTCGCGGTATCGACGGTGACATCCGCGACCCCGAGGTCCGCGAGCGCCGCCCGCACGGACGCCGCCTGGTCCCGGTGCGCCGTACCGACGGCGATCCGGTCGGCGGTCAGCGGCACCGGTTCGTCCGCCCGCTCCGAGACAGCCGCACCGCCCCGGTCCAGCAGCCGTCGTACGACCCGGGCCACCGCCCGCACCGCCTCGGGGTCCGTACGCGGCGTGTGCCGGGCGGGCAGCTCCAGCAGGCCCCAACCCGCCTCCGCCGCCTCGTCGATGACCCGGTCGGGTCCCGAACCGTCCGACGCCACGCCGAAGGCCAGCCGCCGGTCGCCGTGGTCCGTGCCGCTGCGGAACGGCGTGTACGGGTAGAACGCGTCCGAGACGAGCGGCGCCGCCGACGCCGGCAGCCGCCACGAAACCGGGAGACGGTGCTGCGGCAGCTCGGGGTTGTGGGCCAGGAGGGTGGTCACGGCGGACGCCGAGGGGTCGTACGACAGGCCCGCCCACTGCTCGGAGCCGACGATCGCGAAGGGGTCCAACTGCCCGGGATCGCCCACGAACAGCGCCCGCTCGAAGAGCCCCGCCACGGCCAGCAGCGCGTCGGAGCGCATCTGGTACGCCTCGTCGACGATGGCGTGCCGCCAGGGCTCGACCTCTTTGACGTGGGCCCACTTGGCGGCGGTGGAAATCACCACGTCCAGTCCGGCCAGATCACGGGCCTTCGTGGACTTGCGTACGTTCGCCAGCTCGTCCAGCGCCTTGTCGTACGGGTCCGGATCGCTGCTGTGCAGCCGTCCGACGGGCAGGTCCGCGTTCTTCTCGGCGAGCCTGAGCACCAGGTCGTCGACCTGGGCGTTGGTCTGCGCGATGACCATCAACGGGCGCCCGGCCGAGGCCAGTTCGAGTGCCGCGCGGACGACGAGGGTAGATTTCCCGGCCCCCGGGGGCGAGTCGACCACGACGCCGCGGTGGGTGCCGTGCAGGGTGTCGTGCAGGATCGCGTCGGTGGCGCGGCCGGCCGCGGCCCCGGGATCGAAGACGGTGGTCACAGGACGTCCTCCTCCGTCACCGGGTCCGGCCGTGGTACGGCGTCGGGGTCGCCCGGCGGTCCGCCGTGCGTCCACGGGGTCTCCTCCGGGTCGGGCAGCTTCGCGCCGCCCCGCTGTTCGTGCTCGAAGAGCGTGAAGCAGACGAGGTCCCCCTTCTCCGGCACGGACCCGGCGTCGGGTTCCTTGCCGCGCCCCATCTTGTCGACGATCCGCAGGACCACCAGACCGTCGCCCTCCACCGGTCCCTCGTACCCGACGAACTCGGCCGCCTGCGGCTTCCCGCCCAGCGACCGGAACACCTTCGCACGCTCCCCGAGATAGGGCCGGTCCTCCGTGCGCACGGTCACCAGCGGGCGGGGGCTGGGCCGCTTGCTCTCGCTGTACGTCATGACCACGTCCGTGACCTCGCCCGCGAAGGCCTCGCCCACCAGCCGCCGCCCGGCCATCACGAGCGGATCGTCGAGGGCTTCCTGCGCGTCCAGGCGGGCCTGTTCGCGCTCGCGCGTGGCCAGCTTGTTCGCCGCGGTGACCGCGTCGTCGCGGCGCGGCTGCGGGGGCTCGCCCGCGGTGACCCGGTCGCGGTGGCCGGTGAACGACCAGCGGTCGCGGGTCCACCGGTCGGCCGCGTGGGTGCCCTCGGGCAGCGCCCGCAACAGGTCGAGGCCGTGCCACACCGCGTCCCAGGTGGGCCGGGTGACCTGCTCGACGAGGGCGTGGATCTCCCGCTCGGCGGTGGTGAGTTCACCGAGCCGGTCGTCCGCCTCCAGGCCGTCCTGGGCGGCGGCGAGGGCGGTCCGCGCGCGGTCGTAGCGCTCGATGGCGGGAGCGAGCAGCTTGTTGTCGAAGGCGGGGTCGGTGGCGGGTCCGGCGGGCGGGCAGACCAGCTGCCCCCTGGCGTCCCGTCGCAACTCGGCCCGCAGCGCGGCCGCCGCGCCCGATACGCCCTCCGCCGGGTCGATCCAGGCGAGCAGCGCCCCCAGGTGCTGGTCCTCCAGGCTGCTCTGGCCGGTGGCCCAGTGCCGGGACAGTACGTCGGTGAGGGCGAGCAGCAGGGCGGAGCCGGGCACCCGGGCCCGCTCTCCGAAGTGCGTCAGCCACCGGCCGAGCAACGGCACCCGGGGCGGCGCCGGATGAGGTGCTTCCGGTTCCTGCTCCGCGGTGCGCCGAAACCGCATGGAGCGACCGAGGAGCCGTACGAACTCCACGCCCGCGCGGCTCGGCACGATCAGCTGCGGGGCGTCCGCGCACAGTTCGACCTCGACCTTGACCCGCTTGCCGGTCTCCGGATCGGTCTCGCTCCGCTCGGCGGCCTCGACGACGTCCGCGTACGAGTCCAGGTAGGGCAGCACGGCATCGGCCAGCTCGGCGAGGAACGCGAACCGCAGGTCGCGGTCCCGGGGCTGGGGCACGACCAGCAGCCGGGGCGCGTCCCGGTCCGTACCGACCAGCGCCCCGAGCGGGGCCCCGGCCTCACCGGCGGTGGTGAGCGGCACGAGGACGAGGGGCCGCTCGGTGAGATGCCGGTGCCGCACGGTGGCCACGGGCTGGGCGTGTCCGCTCTCGACGGCCTCCAGCCGGGCGAGGGTGGCGATCAGCGACAAGGGGCCACCTCCGGAAGGTCTTCGCTGCCGAGTTCCTCCTGGCCGGCGGGGTGCGTCGCGCGCCCTCGCAGGGCCTCCGCCCGCAGCGCGGCCGCCCTGCGCAGGGCGGCCACCGCCGGGTCCTCCGGGTCCCCGGCCACGCCGTGGGCCGCCGCCAGCACCTCCCCGATCGTCGTCAGCCCGCCCAGCTCGGAGCGGAGCGAACGCCCCAGGGCCGTCACCACACCCTCGGCACGGGAGCGGTCGCGGCAGTGGAAGGCGAGCTCGCAGGCGGCCAGACACTCGGGGGCGTAGGCCGCGGGGACGGACTCGACGGCCGTCGTCAGATCGGCGGCCGGGAGGTCCGGGGCGAAGCAGGCGCCCTCGGGGAGGGCGTCCGCGATGTCCTCGACGCGGGTGAGGCGGGCCAGCTGGCGGCGGGTGACCGCGCGCTGCTTGCGGATGTCCACGGCGGACGCGGTGGGGAGGTTGGAGAAGTCCTTGGGGCAGACCAGCAGGACACGGTGGCGGACCTCGGGGGCCTGGGCGCCGTCCTGGGCGAGACGCGCGGCGACCTCCTCCAGGGCGAGGACGTACACCGCGGACTGGCGGGCGGCGGCGCCCACCTTCGCCGGGTCCGCCGAGCCGTCCAGCATCGGGAAGGACTTGATCTCCACGACCGTCCAGCCGCCGTCGGGGTGCACCACGACGGCGTCCGGCTCCAGGAAGGCGGGGGAGCCCGCGACGTCGAGGGCGAGCATGGGGTGGTCGAGCAGGGTCCAGACGCCGGCCGCGGTGGCCTCGCGCAGGGCGAGGGCCGTACGGGCCGTGCGGCCCTCGGGACCGACCGCGCTCAGGTCGGGGACGACACCGGCCGCGGGCGGCTCGGCGCCCGGGTCCAGCTTCTCGTGCACCAGCCGCAGCAGCTCCGCGCCCCCGTCGGCCTTGACCCGCGCCTCGAACGCGTTGCCCCGCATGAAGGCGAACTGGGACTGGCCGAAGGCGGACGGCGAGCCCAGCGCGTCCGCCAGCTTCGCCTTGTCCACGCCCGCGCCGTCCAGCAGGGCGCGCCGCTCGCATCCGGGGTTCGCGGCGAGCGCCGCGAGGGCACGCGCGTCGAGCGCCTTGGGCGGCACGGCCGGACCGCGCAGCTCAGCGAGCAGCTGCCGCAGCGCCTTCCCCCGCGTCCTTGGGAGAGGCACCCGGCTCGGCTCCGGGCCCGATGGGGGACTCGCGCTGTCGGGGAATTCGTTCACCCGTGGAAGTCTGGCATCCGCCACTGACAATTGAGGAACGTGCGCCCTGCGAGGCGCCCGCGCCCCACGGGAGACGGGCACTCAGCAGTGTCTGCACCCGGTTGGCGAGCCGCCTCACGAACGGGGTCAGCAGCAGTCCGATGCCCATCACGGCGGCGCCCGCCACCGCGTCGAGGAAGTAGTGGTTGGCCGTGCCCATCACGACGATCGTGGTGAGCAGCGGATACGCGATGCCCGCGAGCCGGACGACGGGCGTGCGGCCGTACCGCCACAGCATCACTCCGCACCACAGCGACCAGCCCACGTGCAGGCTGGGCATCGCCGCGTACTGGTTGGTCATGCCGCCGAGGCCGCGCGGCGCGCTCGCCTCGCCGCCCCACCAGCCGTACGAGCTGTACTGGGCCATCGTGTCGACGAAGCCGTGGCCGGCCGAGAGCAGCCGGGGCGGGCAGGTCGGCAGCAGGGTGAAGCCGATCAGGCCGATCACCGTGGACGTCATCAGCCAGGTGCGGGCCGCGCGGTAGCGCACGGCCCGGGAGCGGAAGAGCCAGATCAGGATCGTGGGCGTCACCAGGTAGTGCAGTGACGCGTACCAGAAGTCGGCCGGGACGCCGAGCCAGGCCTCGCGGGTGAACAACCGGTTCAGCGGGTGCTCGGCGTTGAGGTGCAGCGCCTTCTCGACGCGCAGGATCTCCAGGCCGTGGTCGACGGCGCTGTCGGTGTTGCCGCGGGCGAGCAGCCGGCCCGCCGAGTACGACGCGTACACCAGCACGATCAGCGGCAGCTCGGTCCACCAGCGCAGCCGGGTGTGCAGTGCGACGGAGGCGCGCAGCTCGGTCCACCGGCGGAGCCGGGCGTGCGGTGCCGCCTCGGTTCGCCGTGCATCGGTCTGCGGCATCCGATCGCCCTCCCCCATCTGCTTGTGTGATCCCGCGCGCGTCGCGCGTATGACCAGCGGTTTACGGTGTGGTGACGCGACCGTCTCAACAGTCTGCTGGCGACCATGCGCGACCACACCCGATTTTACGGTGTATGTGAAAGACGTAAGGAGGCACCCCTGGACCTCAGGGAGGGCACTCCTGGTTGTCAAAGACGCAGAGATCGCCCGACGGGTTGCCCGGTGGCGGGGTGCGCGATGATGGAGTGACCCATTCCTCCCGCGAACCGGAAAGGCCCCTCTTCATGGCACCGCGCATCCTGCTGGCCCGGCACGGACAGACCGAGTGGTCGCTGTCCGGCAAGCACACCGGCAGGACCGACGTCCCGCTCCTTGAGGAGGGCCGACGCGGCGCCAAGGTGCTCGGCGAACGACTGCAACGGGCTCCCTTCGACGGGCTCGCCGGGGTCGAGGTGCGCACCAGCCCCCTGGCACGCGCGCGTGAGACCTGCGAACTGGCCGGCTTCGGCGAGCGCGCGACCACCTGGGACACCCTCATGGAGTGGGACTACGGCACCTACGAGGGCATGACCCCGGCCGAGATACAGGCGATCCGTCCGGGCTGGTTCATCTGGCGCGACGGCGTCCCCGGGGGCGAGAGCCTGGAGCAGGTCACCGCGCGCGCGGACGAGGTCGTCGCCTGGGCCCGCGCCGAGGACCGCGACGTGCTGGTCTTCGCGCACGGCCACATCCTGCGCTCGATCGGCGCCCGCTGGCTCGGCCTGCCCCTCGACTTCGCGGCCCGCGTCCGCCTCAACCCGACCTCGCTGTCGGTGCTCGGCTGGGCCTACGGCGAGCCCGCGATCGAGGCGTGGAACGACTGCGGACACCTGACCGCGTAGGCACGGGCCGGCGGGGCCGGGCTCACGGGGCCGCGCTCACGGGGCCGCGCTCACGGGATGCGCGGCAGGCTCGCGTGGCGCTCCAGGAAGGCCGAGACACCCGATGCCCTGCGATGCGGCAGCAGCACGCGCGCGGTGCCCGCCAGCATGGTCTGGATCCGGGACGACTGGACCTCGCCCAGCAGGTCGAGGACGCGCAGACCCGCGAGGGCGGCCTCGTCGGGGCGGCCGCCGCGCGCGAGGTCGTCCGCGAGTTCGGCGGTGTAGAGGGCGATGTTGCGGGTGAAGTGCGGATCCTGGAGGTGCGCGGCGCGCCGGGCGTGCCGGGCCGCGCGCGGCCAGTCGCCCAGCGTCGACCAGCACTGCGCCTCCAGACCCTCCAGTTCGGCCTCCCCGTAGAAGGTCATCCACTCGGGATCGGCCGGGGAGGGACCCCGCTCGAAGAGCGTCTGCGCCCTGGCGAGCGCCTGCTCGCACCCCGGGCGGTCGGCGAGCCCCGCCCAGCCGCCCGCCTCGCGCAGCGAGAGCAGCGAGAGCAGCCGCGGGGAGCCGAGCGGGCGCGCCGCGCGCTGCGCCGCCTGGGCCGCGCGCACCGCCTCGCGCGGGCGCCCCGCGTCGCGCGCCAGGAAGGCCGTGTTGCAGAAGGCGTGCGCCTCCAGGCCCGGGTCGCCGGACATCCGGGCGGTCGCCAGCGCCTCCGCGTAGTGCGAGCGGGCGTCGTCGAAGCGCCCGGAGTCGTGTGCCAACCAGCCCACCGAAATGGCCAGTTCACCCGCTCCCGAGTACAGCCGGTCGGCGGTCGTCTGCCGGGCGGTGCCCGCGTCGAGCAGCTCGTACGCGGTCCGCAGCGGCGCCGCGGCCCGCCGGTAGAGGCCGTCGGCCCCGTGCCGGTCGTCGAGCAGTCGGATCCGGCGTACGGCCTCTTCGAGGGCGCCCGCCTCGGACGTCCCCACCCGGTGGAAACGGCGGTCGGCCGCCTCGGCCGTGCCGCCGAGGGCTACCCCGAAGGGGCCCAGTGAGGCCGCCGCCACGGTGGCGGTGCCTCCGGTCATGAATGCGCGACGCTGCACGTCGCTCTCCTCGTGGTTCTCGTGCGGGTCGTACGGGTCCTGCGTCTCATACGTCTTGTGCGTCTCCTCCGTCTCACCGGTGGTGTACGTCGGGCTCGTGGTGTGCGGAGGGGGCGCCTCGTCCGTGCCGCGCGCCCCCCGACCGCGCACGAACGAGCGGGGCGAGAAGCCCAGGTCGGTCAGCGTGCGGCCGGGGAACATGTGCATGAACACCCGTTCGTACGCGTAGTTGGGGCAGCGGATCTCGCCTGCCTCGACCCGACCGATGTAGCGAGCGTCACAGCTGACCCGCTCGCCGATCTCGCGCGCTGCCCTCCGTACCGCCGCGGCGAACTCGCCCGGCGAGCGCTGTCCGCGCAACCGCCGGAAGGCGAGATTCGGCCGTGGTGGCCGGGGGGACTGGGACGAGGTCACCGCTGACGACGCCATGGCCGGGCCCTCTCTTGCGAACCGTCGAACCATGCCGGATTCAAGGTGAATTGTCCGTGTTGTGCCCTGTGTCACCTTGTCCCGGCGGAGCAAGAACGTACCTGCTGTGACGGCGTCGGCACGCTGGGTTTGGCTACAAACCGGATATCTCAACCACGATCTGCCATGAACTGCCATCCTTTGCGGCGGTGTTACGCCGTAGCCGTTGACGTTCTGACGCGTTGAACCCTGTGGACCGGGAGCGCACCCGAACTCCCGACCCGCTCGTGCAGGAAGAGGGGTTCCGTGTTGGAGGCCGGGATGGAGAGCACCGAGTTCCGTACGCCGCTGTCGACCGCCGAGCACAGGCCGTCCCCGGAGTGCAGCGCCCCACTACAGCCGGTCGCGCCGCCGCCCGGCGCCGACTGCGACCTTGTGACCGTCCCGGCACGCCAGGGCCTGGAGGCGGTCGACATCCTCCGTCGCGGTTCCTGCGACTCCGTCGGGCCCGTCCTGCACGACGACGGCTGCGACACCCTCGGCTTCCTGGTGCCGCCGGGCACCGCCGACGCCTGGGACATGCCGGGCAGCACCTGCACACAGACCAACGGCCGGGGCCTGCGGCCGGCCCCCGAGCCCCCGGTCGAGGGCTCGGACTGGCTGCTGCCGCCCGGTGACGCGGACCTGGCGACCGACCCGGCCGTGCTGCGGGCCGCGCTGGGCGAGGCGGCCCGGCTGATCGAGGTCGCGGACAACTGTTCCTGAGCAGCGCGGACACCGGACGGCCGCCCGGCAGGGCCGCCGCTGGGCCGACCTCCCTGTACGCCCTGATAATGGCGGGATGGGAAGGTCGAGGAACAAGCGGTCCGACGACGCGCGGGACGCGGGGCGTGACGGGTCGCGTGGTACGCGGCGCGGGCAGGCGTCCGCCGAGGCGATCGTCGAGACGGTCGACGGCGGCCTCGCCGAGCTGATACCCGACCGGGACCGCCCGCGCGCCTGGACCCTCCTCATCGACGGCGCCCCCCAGTCACACGTGGACCTCGACGACCCCGCCCATCTGAGCTTCGAGTACCAGCGCCGCCTCGGCCATGTCATCGACCTCGCCGCCCCGCCCGGCAAACCCGTGCACGCCGTCCACCTCGGCGGCGGCGCCCTGACCCTCGCCCGCTACACCGCCGCGACCCGCCCCCGCTCCACCCAGCAGGTCGTCGAACGCGACGCCTCCCTCGTCCAACTGGTCCGCCGAGAACTCCCCTTGGACCCGAACGCCCGCATCCGGGTGCGCTCCCTGGACGCCCGCGAAGGGCTCACCAAGGTGCCGGACGGCTGGGCGGACCTGGTGATCGCGGATGTGTTCAGCGGCGCCCGCACACCCGCCCACCTCACCTCCGTCGAATTCCTCGACGAGGTCCGCAGGGCCGTCAAACCCGGTGGCCTGTACGCCGCCAACCTCGCCGACGGCCCCCCGCTGGCCCATCTGCGCGGCCAGATCGCCACCGCCGCGACCGTCTTCCCCGAACTCGCCCTCATCGCCGACCCCACGGTCCTGCGCGGCAAACGCTTCGGCAACGCCATCCTCGTCGCCTCCGGCCACCCCCTGCCGCTGGCCGAACTCACCCGCCGCGCGGCCTCGGACCCCCACCCGGCCAGACTCGAACACGGCAAGCGGCTCACCGACTTCACCGGGGGAGCACTACCGGTGGCGGACGCGGCGGCGGTGGCGTCACCGGCACCACCGGCATCGGTCTTCCGCTGAACCGGGCCCCGTAAGGGGCGCGGGGAACTGCGCGCCCAGCCACAACGAACCCGCACTTGAACCGCAAAGCCGGCGGAGCTAATACGTGCCGATCTCCACCCGCGGCGGCCCGTCGTGCCACGTACAGAACACCGACACCCGATCCGCCCCCGAAGTGAACTCCACCCGAATCCACGTCTCCGTCTTCCACACCTGCATCGACCACCCCGCCCCCGGCGTCGCCGAGACGAGCGTCGCGGAGGACGTACCGAGATCGAAGACGGCCCAGCCCCCGTCGGTGTCGTAACTCTTGACCTGCCCAGCCGGTGCGGCGGCGTCCGCGTTCGCGCTCGTGGTCGGACTCGGACTGGCGGACGGGGTTTTCGAAGGAGACGGGGTCACGGTCGGCTGGGAACTGCTCGGCGACTTCGAGGCAGGGGCACTCGGGCTGGCCGGCGGCCGACTCGTCGACGTGGCGAGCGGCTTCGACTCCTGCGTGGTCGCCCCGCCCACCGCGATGGGCAGCGCGCGCGGCGGGTCGTACGCCGTCCCCGTCATGACCGTGTGGACACCCCACCACGACAGCGTGGTCGCCGCGCCCGTGGCGAGCGACCAAGCCAGTACGTGTACGAGTCCCTTGAGCATCGCGGGCCATACTGCCCCACCCGCCCCACAAGTGTCTCCTCTGTCATCCAGTGTCATCCGGAAGGCCCCTGGCGGGAGTTGTCCACAGGCGCCGGACCGGCATCGCGCGGATGGCGTACGGTGCGGCGCATGGCAAGTGTGCTCGTGGTCGAGGACGACCAGTTCGTACGCAGCGCTCTCATCCGGCATCTGACCGAAGCCGCGCACACGGTGCGCAGTGTCGGCACCGCCCTCGAGGCGCTGCGCGAGGTTGCCCATTTCTCCTTCGACGTCGTCATCCTGGACCTCGGGCTGCCCGATCTGGACGGCGCCGAGGCCCTGAAGATGCTGCGCGGGATCACCGACGTCCCGGTGATCATCGCCACCGCGCGGGACGACGAGACGGAGATCGTCCGCCTGCTGAACGACGGGGCGGACGACTACCTGACCAAACCGTTCTCGGTCGAGCACCTGTCCGCGCGGATGGCCGCCGTCCTGCGCCGCTCGCGGGCGGTGGTCGGGGACGCGCCCGCGTCGCGGGTCATCCGGGTCGGCGGCCTTGCCATCGACCCCCTCCGCCGCCAGGCCGAGCTGGACGGCGCCCGACTGGACCTCACCCGCCGCGAGTTCGACCTGCTGGCCTTTCTCGCCGGGCGGCCCGGTGTCGTCGTCCCGCGCAAGGAACTGCTCGCCGAGGTGTGGCAGCAGTCGTACGGGGACGACCAGACCATCGACGTCCATCTGTCCTGGCTGCGGCGGAAACTGGGCGAGACGGCGGCGAGGCCGCGCTATCTGCACACCCTGCGGGGTGTCGGCGTGAAGCTGGAGCCGCCGCGGACACAACCGCCGGGTCTGGAGCCGCCGCTATGAGGTGGGCGCTGGTCAAGGTGTGCGTGGCGGTGACCACGATGGTCGTGGTGGCCTTCGCGGTCCCGCTGGGGCTCGTCATCAAGGAGATGGCCCGGGACCGCGCGTTCTCGAACGCCGAGCGGGAGGCCGCGGCCATCGCGCCGGCGCTGTCCATCACCACCGACCGGGACCAGTTGGAGCGGGTCGTCGCCTCCGCGGGCTCGGACGACGGGATGGCCGTCCACATACCGGCGAGCGACGGCAAGGCGGCGGTCGACATCGGACGGCAGCGGGCCGCGGCCGAGGACATCGCGACCACACGCAAGATAGGCCGGGCCTCCACCTCGGAGGTCCCCGGCGGCTCCACCCTGCTCCAGCCCACCGCGCTGAGCTCCGGGGAGATCGCGGTCGTCGAGGTGTACGTCCCCGAGTCCGAGGTCAGCAACGGCGTCGGCACGGCCTGGGCGGTGCTCGCCGCGGTGGGCGTCGCGCTCATCGTCGGCTCGGTCGCGGTGGCCGACCGGCTGGGGGTACGGATGGTGCAGCCGGCCCAGCGGCTGGTCGAGGGCGCGCATGAGCTGGGGGAGGGGAAGCTCGGGGCGAGGGTGCCGGAGGAGGGGCCGATCGAACTGCGGCTGGCGGCGGTGGCGTTCAACTCGATGGCGGATCAGGTCGTACAACTGCTCGCGAACGAGAGAGAGCTGGCGGCGGATCTCTCCCACCGCCTGCGCACCCCGCTGACCGTGCTCCGCCTCAACACGGCCTCGCTCGGTGACGGGGCGGCCGCCGAGCAGACACGGGCGGCCGTGGCGCAGTTGGAGCGGGAGGTCGACACGATCATCCGGACGGCCCGGGAGGCCAAGCCGCAGACGGCGGCGACAGTCATCGGCGCCGGGTGCGACGCGTCCGAGGTCGTGCGCGAGCGGATGGACTTCTGGTCGGCGCTCGCGGAGGACGAGGGCCGCAAGGTCCGGGTCGCGGGTGTGGACCGTCCCGTACGCATACCGGTCGCCCGGGCCGACCTGGTGGCCGCCCTCGACGCGCTCCTCGGGAACGTCTTCCGGCACACCCCGGAGGGCACGGCCTTCGCGGTCGACGTGCACAACAGCGAGGACGCGGTGATCGTGCTGGTGTCGGACGCGGGCCCGGGGATCACGGACCCGGAGACCGCGATGGCAAGGGGGCGGGGCTCCGGGAGCGACGGGTCCACCGGCCTCGGCCTGGACATCGTGCGGCGGCTGGCGGAGTCGACGGGCGGGGATGTGCGGATCGGCTCGTCGGTGCTGGGCGGCACCGAGGTGCGGATATGGATCCAGCTGGACGGGCGGGCGCCGGTCCGGCGGGGGCACCGAGGATCCGTGCGACGGCGTAGGCGCGGAGTGGGCGTGGGCTGAAGCGGGCCGGTGCGAGCGGTGATCACCGCCCGCCGCCAGGAGGGGTGAGCGGGAGGGCGTCCGTGAAGGCGTTCACCGGGCGGGCGATCTTCTTGACGGTACGGGCGTCGAGGGCGGCCTGGGCGGTTTTCGTGCCCAGGGTGCCGCCGGGGTGCCAGGTTCCGGTGACGGCCACCCAGGTGTTGGCGGTCAGGGCCGGGGTCTCGTGGATCCGCACCTTCACGGATGTGGCGTCCGCGGCGCAGCACGTGAAGATGATCCGGGTCAGGTACCAGCCGTCGCCCTGCTTGTCGGGAGTGACGAAGCCGGTCATCTGGATGCTGCGTCCCTTGATGTCCCGCTTGTGGTCCTGCTGTACGCGGCTGGTGAACTGAGTGAGGGTCATCGGGACCGGCGAGGTCGCGGGCAGCGGCTCGAAGTACCGCTGCTCCGCGACGGCCTTGGGGGCCGCGCGCGAGGCGGTGTACGCGCCGAGGGCCGGCGGGGCGTAGAGGAGCAGACTCAGCGCGGGGAGGAAGAGGAGCCAGGCGACACGGGGCACGGCGGAGTGGTCGTGACCATGACCGCTGCCGCTGCCGCTGCCGCTGCCGCTGCCGGTGTCGCTGTCGGTGCCGTGGTCATGGCTGTCGCCGCCCTCGTGCTCTTGGCGCTCGTCGTGGTCGTCCTGCACACCCGGAGTCCGGTGCGACCACGCCTCCGCCACTCCCAGCAGGAGCAGCATTACCCCGGACGCGATCAGCATCGGACGCATCCCCTCCTTCACATACCTGAGACTCAGGTCGGTGAAGAGGGAGGCATGCAGCAGGCCGAGGCCGCTGAGGACGAGCAGGGTCACCTGGAAGGGGCGTTTCACAGCAGTACTCCTCCGATCAGCGCGCTGCACAGGATCGCGACGACCGTCGTGGCGGCGGAGAAGCGGATCGCGAAGGCCCGGCCGAACGTGCCCGCCTGCAGGGCGATCAGCTTCAGGTCGACCATCGGACCGACCACCATGAACGTCAGCCGCGCGAGAGGCGAGAAACCGGTGAGAGAGGCCGCGACGAACGCGTCGGCCTCCGAGCACACCGCGAGCAGGATGGCGAGCGCGGCCAGGAACAGCACCGACAGCCAGGGCGAGCCGGAGAACGTGTCGAGCACGGAGCGCGGGACCGCCACGTTGAAGGTGGCCGCCGCCATGGCCCCGACGACCAGGAAGCCGCCCGCGTGCAGGAAATCGTGCTGGAAGCCGCGCCGGAACTCCCGAAGGCGGCTGTGGTCCTGCTGGTGCCCGGTGTGCCGCACGACCGGCTTGAGCCATTCCTCGCGGCCCAGGAAGAGCCACAGCCAGCCCATCACGGAGGCGGTGGCGAGCGAGGCGAGCAGCCGGGCCAGCACCATTTCGGGGCTGCCGGGGAAAGCGATGGCGGTGGCAGTCAGTACGACCGGGTTGATGGCGGGGGCCGACAGCAGGAACGCGAAGGCGGCGGCCGGGGTGACCCCTCGGCTGATCAGGCTGTTCGCGACCGGCACCGAGGCGCATTCGCAGCCGGGCAGGACGATTCCGGCGACTCCGGCGACCGGGACGGCGAGTACGGGCCGCCGGGGCAGGACGCGGCTGAACACCCGTGCCGGTACGAACGCGTTGATCGCGCCGGACAGGGCCGTGCCGAGCAGCAGAAACGGCAGTGCCTGCACGGTGACGGCGAGACAGACGGTGCGCCAGGCCTGCATGGCCGGTTGGTCCATCCACCGGCCGAGAACGAAGAGCGCCGGGCCGCACAGGGCGGCCGCCCCCAGCAGCAGCGGCCAGTGCCGGGGCCAGTCGCGTACGGGGGTCGCGGTGGTACCCGGGGGGTCCACGACGGCCGTCGCCGCCGATGCCAGCGCCTCCTCGGCCCGTTCATCTGTCGTCTGCATGCCAGCTCCGGGTGTCGGATGGTCGGAGCGAACATAGCGGGCACCGGGCGCCCAGGGCCATTGCGTGATCGAGATGTGTCCGGGTTCGTCACGTGAGTCCGAGGGCCCGCAGGGGCCGGCGGCAGTCGCGACTTGCGTGGCGGAGGGCGGCGGCGATGTTGGTCTGGCCGTCCTGGCGTAGAACGCTGATGGCGAGGTTGCGCAAGGAGGCCATTGCGCGGGGCAGGGTGCCGGTGCGGACCTTGGAGTCGTCCTCGCGGAAGGTGCGGTCCCGCACGTGGTGGAGGAGGTTCTCGATGCCCCAGTGGCCTCTGATCCAGGTGGCGAGTTCGGCGCAGGTGGCGTCGAAGACGCTCAGGCTCGTGATCAGGTAGACGCGCTCCATGGTCAGCTTGCCGGTGCTCAGATCGCGGCGCCAGCGCACGACTTGGATCGCCTGACGGGCCCCGGGGTAGTCGATATGGCGGAACACTGCGACCTTGAGCCGGCGGATCTCGTCGCGGTGATGGGCGCGGTCGCGGGTGCGGTGCCCGAGCGGGATCTCCTGCCAGGGCAGCCCTTTGACCTGGGCATACAGGCCGGGGTGGTTCTTCTTGACGACAGCCACGTAGTGGGCGCCACGGCCGGTCAGGTAGGCGCCGTGATCGTGCTGAGTGTGCAGGGCGTCGGCGGTCAGCACGGTGTTCTTCAGATCCAGGGTGTCCAGCAGGGGCTGGAAGGAGGGGATGTAGGGTCGGCCGCGCGGCGAGGTGCCAGCGTGAACTGGTCCTTTTCCGCGCGGCCTCCCTCCGAACTCACCGTGCGAGTTTCCCCGCAGTGAGCTCTCCGATGAGCATGTCCGTGATCATCATGCCGGTGTTCCGGGGTGGATGGAGTCGTGGCAGTCGCCGCAGACGATCAGGGTTTTGCGGCGCTTGTCGGCCATGAGCTTCTTCCAACCCGGTGTGGCGGTCCCCGCGCCGGTGAGATCGGCCAGTGTGCGGATTTGGTGGGTTTCCACTTCGCCTCGCTGATGGCAGAGCTCGCACTCGCTGCGGAGAAGTCGTCGGACGACTTCCCGATGACGGTGGGGTGTGGGGTTGGGGACGCGGTCGTAGGGCACCGCGTTCTTGTTGCGCCGGAGGGGAATCCCTCCGAACCGGGCGACCAGTGGTTTCCTGCCCTGCCGCGGTTGCGTGGCCTCGAAGCACGTGCGGAGCCCGTATGGTGTCTCGGTCTTGACCCAATGCCGCTAAGTTAGGTGGCTCGGATGAGTTGCGGTGTGGGTGGTCCGGTGTGTTTGAGGGCTACGTCGGTGGGGCGTTTCACGCGGTAGGAGTTGTGGCGGGCGCGTTTGATGACGCGGGGGTAGGTGCGGTGGCGACGCCGGGGGTTGGGCCGCTCGGTGATCTCGGCGAGGGTGTGGGCGGTTGCCGTGGGCAGGTGTTCAGGGGGGAAAGGCCGCCTGGTCGGTGACCTGGCGGCGGACGACGCGGACGGAGCGGGCGAATGACAGCCGGTCGGGGTCGTGGCCTGCTTCGTCCGCGGCCTGGCACATCAGGTCCCTGACCGCGTAGTGCGCCAGGAGCAGTCCGTAGATCTCCTGCTCGACCATGTTGGGAGACTTGCTGCGCAGGATCTGGCCGCCACCACGCAGATGCGTCTTGATCTCGTCCAGCGCCGACTCGTGCTCCCACCGCTGGGCATACGCGGTGGCCAGCTCGGTGGCGCTGATCCGGGCGGGGTCCAGGACGGTGGTGATCAGGCAGACCAGTTCCCCGTCGGGATTTCGGTCGGGCACGGTGAACTCCACGGCCCGCACCAGCTGCGCCTGTTCCCCGGGCACCTCCTGCCCGGCCCGGGCGGCGGTCAGGAGTGCCTGGCGGCGCGCGGTCTTGACCGACGGGTCGAAGAGCAGGCCCAGGTAGGAGCCGTCGGGCAGGGCACGAACGACGGGCAGACTCACACCGGCGCCGATCCTCCACACCAGGGCAGCGCCGGTGGCGGCGGCGTCGTGCCACAGCTGCCAGCTGTAGAAACCGGCGTCGGCCAGCAGCAGCATGTCCGGCTCCAAAGCGTCCAGCACACCGGCCGCCAGCGTACGCTCCCCGGTCCGGCAGCCGCCGATTTCCGCCGCGACCACAGCGTGGGTACCGCACTCGGACAGGGTGACCAGGTGCACCTTGGGAAAGGCCGACGCCTTGGGCCCGGAGTTCATCCGTCCGAACGCGGCCACGTTGGCCTCGGTGTCGGCCGCGTCCAGGCCGGTTCCGTCGATCGACATCAGCCGCAGGCCGGCCAGCCACGCGCCCTTGGTGCCGTGTCCGGCCGCCGGGACCGCCGCGCGTCGGAACAACTCCCGCAGCGGTTCGGCCCCCAGCCGGGCCCTGGCCTGCGCGATCGCCGAAGTGCTGGGCACCTGCCAGTCGTCACTCCACGAGCCCAGATGCCGCAGGGAACCGACCAGTTGGCGCATGACCTCCTCCGACCCGCTCCCGAAGAACAAGCCCTGCGCGATCACGTAACGGATCATCACATGAGCGGGAAGCCGCCGCACCCGCCTCTCCCGCCGACCCGTGACGTCCAGGACCTCCTCCAGCAGATCCCGGGGAAACGTACGGGCGAGCACACCCAACTCGATGTGGTCCGTCAGCCGCCCGCCCGACGGCTCGTCCCCACTGACCTGCCCAACTCGCGCCACGAACCGCACCCTAGCGAGACGGCTGCCCCCCTGCCCCATCGTCAGGCGGACGACACGAGCCGCCTAACTTAGCGGCATTGGGTCTTGACCCTGTGGCGGGTCGTCATCTTCGATACCGACGAGCGGTGCTTGGCGGCCAGGGTCCGCAGCATCGCGGTTCGCATGACCCATTCGAGCCGGTTCAGTTTGTAGACGTCTCCGGCGAGCAGGTAGTACTGGACGAGCCCTCGGTATTCGGCCCCGAATGTCGCGACGATGGTGTGGTCGCTCTCGTTGACCAGGTCGCGGCGGTGGGCGGGTTTGCCTCGCCGCATGTGCCGAGCGCACTTCGCCTTGATCACCGATCGCGGCACGTTCAGCTTGATGAAGCCGTCGGTCCATCTGCGGCCTCGGGCTCCCTTTCGGTGATCGTGGTGAGCGGTGATCTCGTAGCCGAGGAAGCGTGCCGCTTGTGAGCGGGCATGGGTGATCAGTGTCTTGTCGGGGGACAGTTCGAGCTTGAGTTCCTCGCGCAGAAATGTCGCCAGACGTGCCTTGATCTGCTCAGCCTCGGCTTTCGGCCCGGTGAAACCAAGGAGATGGTCGTCGGCGTAGCGGCAGTACCTCAGCCGCCGGTATCCCGAATCGTAGGGGTCTTTGCTGGGCAGCGTTCGCCGCCGTTTGCGCGCCTCCCGTACGACTGCGCGGTCGCCGCGTCGGCGTCCGCGCTCGATGATGCCGGACAGCTTGACGTAGGCCGAGTTGTGCCGCCGCTTTTCTCCTCGGGTGTGTTCGGGAATCAGTGTCTGTTCGATGAACATGTCCAACTTGTGCAGGTAGATCGAGGACAGCAAGGGCGAGAGGACGCCACCTTGCGGCGAGCCGGACAGCGTTGCGTGCCAGACCCAGTCCTCCATGTATCCGGCCGCGAGCATGTTGCGCACCAGCAGCAGGAACCGGTTGTCGTGGATCTTCTCCGACAGAATCGTGATCATGACCTCATGGTCGAAAGATCCGAAGCAGTCGGCGATGTCTCCCTCGATGAACCAGGTTGTCCCGGTCCACGTGTTGGCCACCTCGGTCAATGCCGTGTGGCAACCGCGTCCGGGACGGAAACCGTGAGAACGGTCGGAAAACGTCGGTTCGTAGTACGCCTCCAGTAATAGGCGCATCACCTCGCCGACCAGCTTGTCCGTCCATGACGGCAGGCCCAGGGGGCGCATCTTTCCATTCTTTTTGGGAATATGAGTGCGCCTCACCGGGCTGAATCGGAAGCGCTCGTGGCGCATCGCATCGATGATGCGATCGATCTTCCCGATGGACATGCCGTCTGCGGTTTCTCCCGAGACTCCGGGTGTCATCGCTCCGTGGTTGGAATAGATGCGCCCGTAAGCCAGCAGATACAGCTGCGGATTGAACATCTGTCGATACAGTTCCTCCAACGGCAGGCCACGCCGGCCGCGTTCACGTAGGACACCCAGCACCGTTTCAGCACTCTGCATTTCGCATACCTCCCAGGCATGTGTGTCCGATCATCTGTGCTCCTTCGCCCTGCGGACGGCTCTCCCGTCCTCCCTGGCCGGTCGCGACTCCGACGACTACTACGAGCACTCCGTCGCCCTGGACCTCGCGGTCCGTAGGCGATCCCACGTTCGTCCCTGTCGTACGTTTGCAGCGTGACGTAGGCGCCCCACTCATCCCCTTGAATGTCCTCACTGGACATCGCCCAGCGCTCCGGAAGTTGCGTCGCCAACGAAATAATCCGACGCAGAGCGCGGCACCGGTTTCAGAGATCTTTTCCGGTGGATGAAGAGTTGCATCACTGGAGATTGGGATTCAGGCAGTCTAGCTTTCGCCATATCACGCGGACTCCCCTGTGCACCGTTCCTGATCTCTGGACACGGCCGCAAGTTTCCATGGCATGCTCTTGTCCCCGTCGGCTTTCGCCTCAGGGTTAGCCATTGAGCCCAAGAACCTCCTTCCGAGTTCTTCCCGGCTGAGCCGGGGATACGACAGAGCGCCTCGTGGCGCACTTCGTTGCTCTTGGAGACGATCTGCCGCTGGGCCAGGACCACGCCTTGATGGTCCATCGCCGCCGGCAGCTGGATCGCCGTGGCGGTCTTGGTACGCGAGCCGCGCACCACCTTGCCGTCGACCGCGATTACCCGCCGCACCGGCTGCTTCCCCTCGGGCGAGGGTGGTGGCACCACTCTGGCCTGCAGATACGCACTGATCGCCGCGTCCAGCGCGTCGCCGTCGACGCGTTGCAGCAGACGCCGCACCGTGGCGGCGTGCGGCACGGGCCGCAGGCCGGTGAACGGGTCGATGCCGAAGCCGAGAGTGCCCAGGACGTGCTGCGGAGCATCCGCGATCCACTCACTGATCGCGATGAGCGAGCGGGCCCCGGTCAGCACCGCCGCGACGGCCGCGCACAGCAAAGCGACCGCCGGATACCTCCGCCCCCGCACATCACGGGGATCGGGCACCAGGCTCAGGAAACGACACAGGTCAACAGCATCGCTCGGGGCAAGGGAAGTGGTCTGGGAGCCCAGTTGTTCCATGGCGGAAGGGATGGGCGATGATGTTCGGGCAGGCACGGTCTCGCTCGGTTCTCATGGGTCTCGACAACCACATGATCACCAGCACCGTGCCTGCTCTGCTGCCCCGGCACCCCTGTCTCGCAACGGACATGACACCACGTCACTCACGAGACCGGCGAACCAGACGAATCCCGTTCACGCAATGCCCCTGACCGGGCGCCCTTTCTCGATCATGCCCTTGGCTTCTTCGAGCTGCACGACGATCAGCTCCAACTGCTCCATGTAGAGCCTCCATTCGCGCCGCCTGGTCACCTGGTCCACATCATTTCTGGCTGACGGTGTGGTGGCACGTGACTTTCATTGAGGCCCGTGCATCGTGAGATGTGCAGGTGAGGTGGGCTGGTGTGCGGGCGGGTTGTCGTGCTCGTGCTGGTCGGCGGCGGGTGTCCATGGTGAAGATCGTCTGCCCTGTCGGCTGAGGCGGTTCTCGGGTTCCGCTGCGTTCGTCACGGTGCCGCTCCTACGATCCGTGACCGGAGCAGTACGCGGTGAGATCGCGAGAGGGTGCAGGGTATGTGAGACCTGGAGCGGATCACCGCTCGCCGGAGCGAACTGGATGGGTTCGCCGACGAGTTGACCAAGCAGTTGCAGGAGGTCCAGGCCGAGCGGGAGGAACTGCTGGTCGCCGAGCGGGTCTTGAACCGGCTGGCCGAGCAGGACCGGGCCGAAGGGGAAACCGCCGTGGCCGCATCCCCGGCGCCCGCCCGGGTGGCGGGGCGAGCGGTCCTGCTGATCCCGCACCGCGGCGAGGAGCCCGATGAGGCCGCGCTGCCCTGCGATTACCGCGAGATCCTGGCGATCGTACGGGTCGCTGACGGCCCGGTGCAGGTCAGGGCGGTGGGTGAGGAACTCGGGCTGGAAGTGGCAGTGCGCGGGAAGCTGGAACCACTGCGCTATCGCCGACCTCGGCTTCGTCGGCCTCGACGACGGCGGCCCCGACGCCGACCCGGCGGTGATCACCGGCTACAAGGCCGCCCGCAACCGGCCCCTGACCCGAGGGCAGAAACTGTCCAACAAGGCGCTGGCCGCCGTCCGGGCGCCGGTCGAGCACGGCTTCGCCCACCTGAAGAACTGGCGAGTCCTCGGCAAGCTCCGCACCGACCCGAAGTGGGCGACCGCCCTGGTGAGGGCCCTGCTGGTCCTGACGAACCGCGAAGTCTTCCGATGACCGACGACCTTCACCGAAGTCATCCGCCCGCGACCAGCCCGAGTATCGCGAACCCCGCGCACACCAGACCCGCGACCAGCAACTTCACGATGCGTACTGCTCAATGCGGTGAAGTATGCGCTGGCCAGCCCGGTGGCATGGCAAGATCAGCCAGCAACCGTGCACAGGCGTGAGCGACCACCCCCGCGCCGTCAGCTGCGACTGCTGTGGGGGCGCAAACCGACACCCTGCACGCAGAAAGTGCCTTCCGTCTGGACCGAAAGAACCCCTCGACAAGGTTCATCGTCCCAGCTCAGAAGGCACTTTCGCGTCACCACACAGAAACCGGCCCCACACCAAATGAAACGGCGAGGTTTAGTTCTGGAATGAGACCCTCTTGTACTGCGAAGACTCCTTGAGATGCCTCACGGCACCAGCAGCTACATCTTGCGGAACGATGTGATCCGATCGTTCCCTAATGCGAGAAATTGCATCGCTCATCTGGAACAGGACGGTGTCGGGGTCCAAAGATGTGAAGTCCCGTGCTTCATCCCTGATGATTTCAGCGAAGATTTTTTCCAGCTGCTCTGCGAGGCGGAAAGTGCGCACCACGAAGGAGATGTGGACGGAGGGCCCTTCCTGAGCTGACGCGGAGTGCGCCATGCCGCGCTCGAGGAACATTCCTTGCCCAGTTTTGAGTGTCAGATGGGTGGGATCCCCCAAGGACTCCAGGCTTGCTGGGCCGCCGCGCCATGAACTTTCCTGGGGGAGCCCCTGGAGTAGCCACGCCTTTTCACCATGCAACTGAACGGCGAACACATGGTACTCATCACGGTGAACGGCGAGCGCCTGAGAACCCGCAGGGGTGAAGAAGACATCAGCCTTTACCCGTGTGCCGAGCAGGTTCCCGAGTTTTGCGACCAAGGCACGTACTGGTCTGTGCCACTCTTCGACGGCTTTGAGAATAATGGAGGATCCCCCATTGAACTCCTCGGAGACCGCTTGTGCGTCTGCGTAGAGACGCTGATCGGTACGGGCGACACGTCGAGTTTCGGTGAACCTGCCCGGTGGCACTTGCTGCCCTTGCCGCACCATACCAATATAAGGATAACGCAGAAGTCCACAGTTCAGAGCATCCTCGATGTCTCCGACCCCGAATACCTGGCTGACTTCTTTCGCAACATCAAACACGAGGGGGATTTCGCCGCTATCCTCGCTTGTTTCACTCAGGAATGAGTACGCCTTCTTGAGCGCGTCCAAGTCAGCCTGCCGGGCAGAGTCCATGGGGCATACCTTTCTTCGCAGATCCCTAAAAACAGGGACGGCGGCTAATCGTGCGGAGACGACCTGAGATGTTTGACTTGAGGGTCAGAAGCTTTCTGGCCCCCTCGCTTGATCTAAAACTGAAACTCATACTTATTCAAACTTACCCAAGTCCCAGGACATGACCACCCTGGATTCAATCATTCCGACGCTACGGAAGAGCCTCCTACTGGACTCATCAGGGCCAAGTACCTGGATTCCCAGGCTCTTCGCCCCGCGAGACACGGCTGAACGTGCGCACGCCTCGAGCATGGCGCGGCCGTAGCCTTTGCCTCGAAGCTGGTTGGAAACCTCCATGTTGAGTATGAACGCGTTGCGTTCATCGCCAGCTCCTCGCATGGCGTACCACAGGTTCCCAACATTAGTCTCGGTATCAGGGTCCCTAGCCGTGTAGAGATAGTTGTCAGTCGACAAATGGCCTTGCGGCAGCAGTCGGTCGAAGTCCTCCCTCGCCCGCTTTAGTGAACCAGCGGACGGCCAGGTCCCTGCGCGCACGTTTCGCTCCGCGTAGTCCGAGACAACATATGGCACATATTCGTTATACTCGTCCTCTGTCATAACGTCGAGACGCACCGACATCTTGCAAATCCTCTTTTCTCTTGCCGAAGCCCTGACCCTCGTCAGTTCGAGAGCGCAGTTCCCCTGATGGCGGCTAGTGCTTTTCTTGCAACCTTCGAACGCTGCGGCTGGAAACCGATCCCATCGTGGACAGGATGATCGAAGCGCCGGCGAAAAGTAGAACGCTCTCGTTCCCATAAGCGTTAGCCATGGGTCCTGCCAATATCTGCCCGACCGGAACGGCGGCTGTAGAACCAAGGATCTGGTAGGAGTAAACTCGCGCCATACGCTCTGCCGGAATGTTCTCCTGCATGGCCGTGGCGCCAGCCACTCCGATCTGCTCCATTGACGCACCCACGATGAATGCGGCAGGGATGAGAATCACCAGCACTGGCGACAGGGCAAGGGATATTGGCAGTATAGAACTCAGGCCGGTCAAGAGTACGCCGATTGCCAGAGCCCTTTTGGGGCGCCATTTCAGCGCACCTATCCCGCCAACTACTGTGCCGAGTGCCTGTGCCGCCAGGATGAATCCCCAGGCGCTCTTTCCGACGTGCTTGTCCGCAATTTCCGGTCCAAGTACCTGAATGCTACCAGCCCAGACGAGCTGCCATATCGTCGATTGCAGGACGACGATCCAAAGCCATTTATGGGATATGAACTCAGACCAGCCTTGTCGCAGATCAGCGAGCGTGGATCGCTTCTCTTTCCTGGTTTCTGGCTCGCCGACTCGAACCCTGCTGAAAGCGATCCCGGCTATCGCGAACGAAAGTGCATCAACCGCGATCCCCCAGCTTGAACCGAGCGATGCGGAAATGATGCCGCCGAGAGCAGCGCCAATCACGAGAGCGCCGTTGGTGAACATGCGAAATATTGCGTTCGCCTGCCGTAGGATCTGCTGGGGAACAGTCTGTGCCACCAGAGCCGAAGTCGCCGGCATGGAGATCGCGGAAAATATTCCGTTCAGAGCGGATAGAACCACTATCAGCGGTAGGGTCGATTCCCCGGCCAGCAGACAGACGGCGACTGCTGCCTGAGAAAATGCGGCGGCATAGGACGATCCCTGCAACAGAAGTGTGCGTGAGAGTCGATCGGCAAATACCCCGCCGAAGAGCATCATTCCCGCGTTGGCAATAGAACGAGCTCCCACGACGATACCCAGTTTTGTGGGAGAGCCCGTCATGTCGAGTATGGCAAAGGCGAGGGCTATGGGAGCAATCCCGGTTCCAACAGTGGTGATTGCGCGGCCAATGACCATACTGCGAAAATTGCCGTAATTCAGCGGCTTCAGAGGGGTTATAGTTTCCTGCATCCCGACTCTCCGGTTCAAAAGCGGCTAATTAATGAATGGCCTGTTGGGTGACTGATGCCGAATGGGCAGGCCATCGTCCCGCTTTTCCGGTATGCCGCAACTAAGCGCGAAGGTTGGAAACTCTTCCGCCCCGCCCAGACCTAGAAATTCCTCGACCTCGCTGTCGCGGAAAGCTCCTGTCAATGAGGCGCCTAGGCCTAGGGCTACAGCCGTCATAGAGAACACCTGGGCCACGTGCCCCACATTCTGAAGCAGCATTTTATAGGCGCGCGGGTGTGGATATTTCCAGGACATTCTCGTGGCTACAGCGGTGGTAAAAATTCCGAAGCCGGAGGACTCGAAAAACCCCTGCTGATGCGTCAAGAACTCGACATAATCACGCGTCACCTCATTTCGCACCGAAATGAGCCCATGGCGGATACTGTCGTACCTATACACCCCAGGGTCGACATCCTCGATGTTAAAGACCATCACATAAGCTTCGGTCTCGTGCCTCGCCCCGCCCGACGCATTGGCCCGCAGCTGAACTACACCCATACGTCCTGCATCAGCGAACCGCAATGGGGCGAACGCATAGTGCATAAGAGTTGCGAATGATTCCAACGGAACCGGTGCTTCTGCGAAGTCTCGATGCGTCCGACGGACTTCAAGCACCTCGTCAAAAGTGCTGCTCATCTTGGCCCGGACGCGCGGCAATAGAAGGACCGGAGTCTCAGGGCCGATGGGCTTTGAGTTCCGGGGACGCTGACGGCCGGCCAGAGCCTCGCTGTAACCCGCATGTCCTTCGGAATCTGGCTTCACGAATGGAGCATCACGAATGCTGTGATGAAACTGCCACGCGGAACCACCCCACTCGCTCCAAGGGCTCGGTATTTCTTCTCCTCTGTCCGCCCCTTCAACATTACAGAGGAATCCCAGGCTCAAGAGTTGTTCAATTGCAGCCGCTAGGTCCGTAGAGCGATCCCTGACCTCATCGAGATCTATCTCTTTGAGTGGGTCGAGCAGTACACTGGCGACGGAGTGATGCAGGCGGATGCGCCGCTTTACCCGAGGGCTGGAGAGGTAAATCCCCTCAGGCTTAACCTGAAGGAAGATGGGATTTACTAGCCGAACTCGCACCTTGGTTCCCTTCTCATTTATCAGCGCCTCCCGTGCAAGCCGTTCGCCGGTAGAGATATAAAGAATGCTGCCTTCCCCCTCAAGAGAGGGGGAAGGCAGCACTTATTACTTAGCCCACCTGGTCGAAACAGGCGAGAGAGTCGCCCTCTTCGTCGACGATCTCGATGAGCTCAACGTACTCGGTGCTCTCCATCATGATGCATTCCTCCTCGTCGGATTCTGCTCTGAACGGCGCTATTGAAGCGCTGCAGTTCTGGACGCTATCAAGCAAAACTTCCTTGATCAACAGGCTTCGCGATTCCTGGAAGGCGGAATGCCGTCGTCCTGTAAAAGTGAAGCAAAGCTTCAATCAGCAACGTTTGCTTGATTGCCGATCTTTTTAGATTTTGCACCTTTTGGCTGTCCGTTTTAGGCGGTGCGGCACGCGCCTATCGAAGCTCGCGATCTTTACCCTTGCCGTCCGCCAGCGAGGCAGTAGCGGCAGCGCGGGAGCAGGTTGCCTCCGCGCCTGTAGCGGCCGACCTGGACACGGGTCTGTGGAGGCGTTGCCACAGTTCGCAAGTGATGACGCGTCCCAGGTTCCGCGCCAGCGGCGCAGGCGAGCATCACCATGATCTGGCAGGTGCGAACGTGCTCCCCCCGAAGTCGGCCTTCGCGGCGGCCCAGTCGACCTCCCAGCCGGACTGAGCAGTGCGCATCGTGAAGTTGCTGGTCGCGGGTCTGGTGTGCGCGGGGTTCGCGATACTCGGGCTGGTCGCGGGCGGATGACTTCGGTGAAGGTCGTCGGTCATCGGGAGACTTCGCGGTTCGTCAGGACCAGCAGGGCCCTCACCAGGGCGGTCGCCCACTTCGGGTCGGTGCGGAGCTTGCCGAGGACTCGCCAGTTCTTCAGGTGGGCGAAGCCGTGCTCGACCGGCGCCCGGACGGCGGCCAGCGCCTTGTTGGACAGTTTCTGCCCTCGGGTCAGGGGCCGGTTGCGGGCGGCCTTGTAGCCGGTGATCACCGCCGGGTCGGCGTCGGGGCCGCCGTCGTCGAGGCCGACGAAGCCGAGGTCGACGATAGCGCCGAGCCCGGCCGCCCGCAGTTTCGCGGTGAGCTGGCCGTGACGGCAGGCGGTGATCTCCGAGAATCGTCCGGGGCGGGCCGCGGAGACCCACAGCAGGCCGCCCCGGTCGTCGGTGAGCGCGATCACCAGCAGACCGTGGCATTTGTGCTTGCCGGAGTAGTTCTTCCGGTTCGCCGTGCCGGTTCGCCGCCGGGTCCGTATCAGGGTGCCGTCCAGCAGAACCACCCCGCCACCCGTTCGGGTGATCTTCTTCAGTGCGCGGTCCAGGCGCGGGGCGCGGGCGGCGAGCAGACCGACGGCCTCCCGGACCCACCGGGTGACCGTGGTGCGGTGCACTCCGTTCCCGCCGGCGAGGTCGCCGGGGCGCTGGTCACAGCGCAGCACCGCCAGCACGATGCCGGCGATCTTCCCCGCGGGCAGGGCCCGCCACCGCGATCCGATCTTCTTGCAGTGGCCGCGTATCACGGTGGCGAGGTAGTTCAGAGTGGCGCTCGACAGCGGCAGGCGGGCAGTGTAGACAAGGCCGTCAGGGCCCTCGACGGGGCTGGTGTTGTTCCTCACAAGACACGTCAACTGCCGTCGGGGGCCCCCAGGTTACGCCCCGACGTACCGTGCCGGTGTGGCTACCGGCGTGCGGTGAACCGTCCGTCGGGCCGTTTGTGCAGCCAGCCACGATCGGCGAGCTTGGTCATCTTCGCCCGCAGTGAGCCCATTCCAACTTCAGGCGGCAGCCGATCGGCGCTGTGTCACGGACATCTGGTAGACCCTGGCTATGACGTTCTTGGTGGTGGTCGAGGGCGATGCGGGCGGATGGTGCGTCGATCGGGATGCGCTGACAGACGCGATCCGTGCCCGGTGGTCTGAGGTCGAGGTCGACTCGATGCACCGCAGCGAAGTGCGCAGCCTCACATGGGAGATTGAGACGGAGAACGGCCCGGGTGAGGCGTATCTGCACGAGGACGGTACCTGCCTGTACATGGACGTCTGGGAGGAAGACGAGATCTGGTTGGCGATCGTCTTCCGCAGGCTGGCTCCCATGCGCCTTGACCTGGTGCTTTGCGATGAGGGTTACACCTTCGATGTTCGTGTGCGGGCTGGGATGACCGAGGCCGAATTGACGGATCTGGTGAATGCTGCGGGTTGATTTCAACCCGTGGCGGCGAGGTGGAGGACCAGGACGGCTTGGACGAGGCTCGTGATCCGGGTCGTCGAGCAGCGGAGTTTGCGGAGGAGGCGCCAGGACTTGAGGGTGGCGATGGCCTGCTCGACCAGTGCGCGGATCTTCGCGTGGGAGCGATTGACGGCCTGCTGGCCGGTGGAGAGGCTGTCCCATCGGCCGCGGTAAGGGAGACGGACCGTACCGCCTGCACCCTGGTAACCCTTGTCCGCCCAGCAGGGGATGCCGGCCTCGGCGAGTGCCTCGATGATGCCGTGCTCGCGCGCGGCCCGGACGTCGTGGACGGCGCCCGCCAGGGCCGGTGAAGCCCACATAAGACGCCCCTTCCCGCGCTCGGCCTGAGCCGGGCGACCTGGTATCGGCACCACCGCAGGTCCCCGGCTCCGGTGCGGCAGAAGCGGGAGCGCAAGCGGCATCCGCGGGCTCTGACAGAGACGGAGGAGGCGAAGGTCCTGGCCGTGCTGCGCTCGGCCGAGTTCGTCGACATGGCGCCTGCCGAGATCTGCGCGGTGCTGCTGGACCGCGGCATCTACCTGTGCTCGGAGGCGACGATGTACCGGATCCTGCGCAAGCACGGCGAGGTCCGCGAACGGCGCCGGCAGGCCACGCATCCGCCGCGCAAGAAGCCCGAGCTGATCGCCACCGCACCCAACCGGGTGTGGTCGTGGGACATCACGAAGCTGAAGGGCCCGGTCAAGGGCAGCTATTTCTGCCTCTACACGATCATCGACATCTACAGCCGCTACACGGTCGGCTGGATGGTCGCCGCCTCGGAGAACAAGGAGCTGGCCGAGCAGTTCCTGTCCTCGACGATCGCCAAGTACCCCGTCCGGCAAAGCAAGTTGACGATCCACTCGGATCGCGGTTCGCCGATGATCGCCCACAACGTCGCGCAGATGCTGAACAACCTGGGTGTCACCAAGTCGCACTCTCGGCCCAAGACGTCCAACGACAATCCGTACTCGGAGAGTCAGTACAAGACCCTCAAATACCGGCACGACTTTCCCGGGCGGTTCGGCTGCATCGAGGACGCCCGCGCCTGGTGCACCGGTTTCTTCGACTGGTACAACCTCGCCCACCGGCACTCCGGAATAGCCATGCATACCCCCTTCGACGTGCACTTCGGCCTCGCCGACCAGCTCCGCGAGATGCGCGCCGACGTCCTCACGAGCGTCTACCGCCAGCACCCCGAACGATTCGTCCGCGGGGCACCCGAACCACCGAAACTCCCCGAGGCCGCCTGGATCAACAAGCCCGCCGACCTCCGACACGACGATCAAACGATCCCGGCACAGGGATAGAACGATCTACCTGCCTTGATCGCGTTGACAGGCTCCGGGATGGGTACGGGGAATCGCCCCGCCAAGGGTGCGTCAAAACTCGTCAATACCCGCAGAACAGCCCGCTCTTGAGCGTGACGATGAGTCCGGCCAGGGCCTGGGGTGTGGGGTGCGCGATGGTGGTGGGGTGGTCGCTTTCGCGGAGGTGGATGCGGCCGGATGTCGGGGTTGCCGCCGCCAGCTCTATGCACTCGCCGTTGCCTCCGCCGCTGAACGAAGACTTCTGCCAGACGAGGTGGGGCATCGGGTTCCTTTCATGGGGAGGCAGTACTCTGCAGGGCGATAACTTTCGAGCCAGGTTCGTGTTTCCAGGACGGTGGTACGCCTGATGGCCCGCACTCGACCCCCCGCCCAGCGTGCGGCCCTCTCGGTCGCCGCGGCCGCCGTGGGAATGACACTGACGTCGGTGGTGGTTCAGCACGAACTTCCGTCGATCCTCGAGGTCGCGGTATTCCTCGTCGTTTCCCTGGCTTCCCTCGCCGTGATCGCGTTGGTGGCGAGGCGCGATGTCAAGGCCGGGCGATCCGACCGGACTTGAGTGCGCCGATGAGTCCGGCCAGGGCCTGGGGTGTGGGGTGCGCGATGGTGGTGGGGTGGTCGCTTTCGCGGAGGTGGATGCGGTCGGATGTCGGGGTTGCCGACGCCAGCTCTATGCACTCGCCTTCGCCGCCGCCGCTGAACGATGACTTCTGCCAGGTGAGTCGGGGCATCTCTGTTCCTTTCACAGGGCGTACATGACGTGCTGGATCAGGCTCAGTGAGTCGCGGAACTTGTGGGTCTCCGGGGCCGACTCGGGGTCGACTGGAGCCAGGGCCAGTTCGGAGAGGCGCTCGAACATTTTGGCGTACTCATCAAGATGCTCTCCATCGCTGAGGAAGAGGGAGTTCGTCGGGTGCTCCAAGTAGACCGTGTCCAGCTCCGGTGCGATGCCGCCGAAAATGGCGAACGTGCGGCTGTACGCGGAGTAGCCGCCGCCCTCGAACGGGAAGATCTGCACGGTCACGTTCGGCAGGCGGGAGACCTCGATCAAGCGGAGGAGTTGCCTGCGCATGACCTGCGGGCCGCCGATCTGGGTGTGCAGCGCGGCCTCGTGAATGACTGATCGGTACGTCACGGGGGAGCCGCCGCTCAGGACGTGTTGCCGTGCGAGGCGGAACTCGACATAGCGGTTGGCCCGTTGAGGGTCCTCCTCGGTTTCGCTGAGCACTGCCCGCGCGTACTCCTCGGTCTGGAGCATCCCGGGGATGAAGAGTGGTTCGTGCGTGCGCAGCACGGCGGACCGGGACTCCAACTCTGCCAGGTTCCGGGCGGTGGGGCCGATGGTGTCGTCGTACTCGTCCCACCATCCCTTTCCGCTCGCCTGGGCCATGCTCATGAGCTCGTCGAAGTACGGTCCCGCCGGGGATCCGTACGCGCGCAGCAACTTGTACAGCCGGTTGTGGGAGACGTCGAGCCGCCCGGCCTCGATGTGGCTGATCCGTGTGCGCTCGCCCTCCAGCAGCTCGGCGGCGTCATCGGTCGACATGTGCGCGCGGTGCCGGAGTTTGCGCAGCTCGGCGCCCAGCCGTCGTTGACGTTCGCTGGGGCTGCTCCGTGGTGGCATGTTCCCTCCCTCTGAACCGTGCGCAGTGTGCCGCGCTCGCGGCAGCGGCGTCGACCCGTTGCTTCCGACGTCACCCACATGGGTCGTAAGTGGCGTTCACGGTTGAACTCAGCTCATGACTGACCGTACCTTCGGAGGCAGCCCACCCCCCTGCGCACCCCGAGGAAGTACCCCCACCCTCACGCCCGTTGAGGCCCCGGACCTGGTCACCCCGTGCGTGCGCCCGCCCCCGAAGGAGCCCCCTCCATGGAGGACCCCCCACCCCACGTCCCCCTCCCCACCGACGTCTCCCTCGTCTTCCCGCCCCACCCCGTCTGGGTCCGCGCCGCCCGCGAAACCGTCCGTACCCTCCTCGCCGCCTCCCACCGCCCCGAACTCACCGACACCGCCGTGCTGTTGACCTCGGAGGCCGTCACGAACGCCATCAACGCCTGCGCGAGCAAGGGCTGCGCCACCCCCGTGACCCTCCACGCCGGCTGGACCGACCCCCACTGCCTCCGCGTCCTCGTCCACGACGAAGCCCCGGGCCTGCCCACCTGCCGCACTCCCACCCCCGACGCCGAAGACGGCCGCGGCATACAGCTCATCTCGTACGGCTCCGACGCCTGGGGCGTGTGCACACACGGGCCGGGGCCGGGCAAGGCCACCTGGTTCGAGCTCGGGCTGCGGAGCTGACGGCCAAGCCTGTTGATCGGTCGATCTCAGTCTTGTTCGGGTGGCTCGATCGCGACGAGTTCGACTTCGAAACCGTCGTCGTTCTCCAGGTAGGCCGCGTAGTGCTGTCCGCCGCCGGCGTACGGATGCCGCTCGGGGAACATCAGGCGCCAGCCGTACCGCGCGGCATCGGTGGCCAGCTTGTCGACTGTGGCGGCGTGTTCGACATGGAAGGCCAGGTGGTTCAGTCCTGGGCGACAGCGGTCATGGCGTTCGGCGGTCAGGGCCGCGGACTGCTCGATGACCAGGTAGGTCGGGCCGAGTCGCCAGCTGCGGCCACCGTCCCAGCTCTGGAAGAGGGCGTAACCCAGCGTCTCCAGTAGCCGGCCGAGCGAGGCGAGCGCGCGGTCGAGGTCCGGCACCCATAGCTCGACGTGGTGCAGCGTGCCGTGCGTCGGCCGGTTCATGCGGCCACCGCCTCGGCACGCTCGACGAGGTGGCCGCGTTCGAAACGGGCTCCCGCGCGTACGATTTCGTCGATCGGGGAGCCGTACGGTGTGGAGCCGTCGTCGTTGACTGCGCTGAGCACAGGCGTGCCTTCCCGACCGGGTGCTGCGAACACCGGCCTACTCGATGACCATCTGTCGATCACTCGCGAAGGTACGCCCTCCTTCTGGTTGACCGAGACGGTGCACGATGCGCACGATGCGGCCGACTCCGACTCCGACTCCGACTCCGACTCCGACTCCGACCCGCCCCGTTCCGCCGCCCGGCCCGGCCCGCTTCGACCGCCGCTGCACCAACCCCACCGCGGTCACCTTGACCCCTGGTGTCCAGCGCAACGCGCCGGGGGCGCGGCACCCCCCGGCGCCGCGCCCCCACCCCCGTTTCCCCCGTTTCCCCCGTTTCCCCGTTCCCCGTTTCCCCGTTCCCCGTTCCCCGTTCCCCGTTCCCCGTTCCCCGTTCCCCCGTCCCCCGTTCCCCCGTTCCCCGTTCCCCCGGGCAATGGACTCGGTGGCTACTCGGCGGCAGCCTGTGTAACCGGTGGCAAGGAACCCGTCCGGGCCGCCTGCCCGTACCAGTGGGCGCTGGACTTCGGCGTACGGGTCAGGGTCGTGTAGTCGACGTACACCGCCCCGAAGCGCTTGCCATAGCCGTACGCCCACTCGAAGTTGTCCATCAGGGACCAGAGGTAGTAGCCGCGGACATCGGCCCCGTCGGTGATCGCCCGGCGGACGGCGGACAGGTGGCCGTGGAGGTACGCGATGCGCTCGGGGTCGTGGACGCGGCCCTCGGGGTCCGGCTTGTCGTCGTACGCCGCGCCGTTCTCGGTGATGTACAGCGGCAGGCCCGGCGCCTCCCTCGTGTAGCGCATGATCAGGTCGTGCAGGCCGCTCGGATCGATCGTCCAGCCCATCTCCGTACGCTCGCCGGGGGTCTGGTGGAACGCGACCTCGTCCGCACCCGGCCACGGGGAGTAGGAACTCGCCCCGTGCCCGTCCGCACGCGGGCCGTCCGCCGACTTCTCCGCCGCCGAGACGAGCGTCGGGGTGTAGTAGTTCAGGCCGAGGGCGTCGAGCGGCTGCTTGATCGCCGTCAGATCGCCGTCCAGGACGTACGACCAGTCCGTGATCGAGGACGTCTCCGCGAACAGCCCCTCCGGGTACGCGCCGTGCAGCATCGGGCCGTGGAAGACGCCGTTGGCGAGGTTGTCGATGCGCCGGACCGCCGCCAGGTCCGCCGGGGACTGGGTGAGCGGCCTGACCACGGACGAGTTCAGGCTCACCGCGACCGTGTTGCGGGCCGGCATCGCGGACCGTAGGGCGGACGTGCCCAGGCCGTGCGCCAGATTGAGGTGGTGGGCGGCCCGGAGCGAGGCCGCCGCGTCCGTACGGCCCGGCGCGTGCACCCCGGAGCCATAGCCGAGGAACGCGCTGCACCACGGCTCGTTCAGCGTGATCCACTGCTCCACACGGTCGCCCAGCGCATCGCCCACGATCCGCGCGTAGTCCGCGAAGCGCAGCGCCGTGTCGCGCTCCGGCCAGCCGCCCGCGTCCTCCAGCTCCTGGGGGAGGTCCCAGTGGTAGAGGGTGATCGCCGGCTTGATGTCGTGCGCGAGCAGTTCGTCGACCAGCTTGCGGTAGAAGTCCAGGCCCCGCTGGACCGCGGGGCCGCGCCCCGTCGGCTGCACCCGGGACCAGGAGATCGAGAAGCGGTACGCCGACAGGCCCAGCTCCGCCATCAGAGCCACGTCGTCGCGGTAGCGGTGGTAGTGGTCGACAGCGATGTCACCGGTCTCACCGGCGGCCGTCTTGCCTGGGGTGTGGCTGAAGGTGTCCCAGATGGACGGCGTACGGCCGTCCTCCCGTACCGCCCCCTCGATCTGGTACGCGGAGGTGGCCGCGCCCCAGAGGAAGGCGGGGGGAAAGGTCACGGGCGATGCGGGCTCAGGCATGGAAGCGCTCCCATAGGGGCCATAGGGGGTCGTGGAGACCGAAGGTAAGAGGGGGAGGGGATGGGGAGGGGCTGGAGGAGGGACTGGGGGAGGAGGGCCGGGGCGGCGGTGACCCGGCCCCCTTTCTCCCCCGACGGACGAGGTCAGCCCTTGACGGCGCCCTGCATGATGCCGCCGACGATCTGCTTGCCGAACAGGGCGAAGACGACCAGCAGCGGCAGCGTGCCGAGCAGCGCGCCCGCCATGATCAGTGACTGGTCGGGGGTGTAGCCGCGGCCGAGGCCGGCGAGCGCGACCTGCACGGTCGGGTTGCCGGTCTGTGTCAGCACCAGGAACGGCCACAGGAAGTCGTTCCACGTCTGTACGAACGTCAGCATGCCGAGGACCGCCATGGCGGGGCGGGCCGCCGGGAACACCACGTGCCAGATCACCCGCCAGCTGCTCGCGCCGTCCACGCGGGCCGCCTCGATCAGCTCGTTCGGGAGAGCCTGGATCAGGTACTGGCGCATGAAGAAGACACCGAACGCGCTCACCAGGGACGGGAAGATGACCGCCTGGAGCTGGTCCGTCCACTGGAGCTTGGCGACCAGCATGTACAGCGGGATCACCATCAGCTGCGGCGGCACCATCATCGTGCCGATGACGAGCAGCAGCAGGATGTTACGGCCCTTGAAGCGCAGCTTCGCGAAGGCGAAACCGGCGATCGTCGACAGCAGGACGACGACGGTCGCCGAAGTGCCCGCCACGATCGTCGTGTTGAGGAACGCCTTGCCCAGATTCGCGTTGGACCAGGCGACGTCGAGGTTGTGGAAGAGGTTGGAGCCGAACCAGAGCGGGGGCGGGGTCTGCGCCAGCCGGTTGTTGTCACGGGAGGCGGCGACCGCCGTCCACACCAGCGGGAACAGCGAGCCGAAGGTGAACAGGGCGAGGACCGCGTACCCGATGGGCCCGGCGTGCATCTGCCCGCCGGCGCGCCTGGCCTTCGAACCGCGCCATGTGCGCTTCTCGGGCGCGGGGGCGGTGGTCGGCTTCGGCGTGGGCAATGTCGTCGTCACGGCCGGTCTCCTTGACTACTGGCGCGCAGCCGGCGCGAGATGACGAAGTTGACGGCTCCGATCACGATCAGGATCAGGAACATCGTCCACGCGATGGCGGAGGACCGGCCCAGATGCTGGCCCACCCAGCCCTGCTCGTACAGATAGAGGCCGAGCGTCTGGAACTGGTGCTCGGCACCGCCGGACGCGCCCTTGCCCTGGTCGAACAGCAGCGGCTCACCGAACACCTGGCTCGCGCCGATGGTCGAGACGACCACGGTGAACAGGATCGTCGGCCGCAGCGAGGGCAGCGTGACGTGGAGGAACTGCTTCCAGCGCGTGGCGCCGTCCAGCGCCGCCGACTCGTACAGGTCCTGCGGGATGGCCTGCATCGCGGCGAGGTAGATCAGCGCGTTGTAGCCCGTCCAGCGCCAGATGATGATCGACGAAACGGCGATCTGGGAGGGCCACTTGCTGCCCTGCCAGTCGATCTTGTCGAAGCCCACCGCGTCCAGGACCCAGTTGATCATTCCGTAGTCACGGCCGAAGAGCAGCGCGAAGACGAGCGAGGCGGCGGCGATGGAGGTCGCGTACGGGGCGAGCATCACGGTGCGCCAGAACGTGGACGCCCGCAGCCGGTAGTTGAGGATGTGGGCCAGGCCCATCGCCATCAGCAGCTGCGGGACGGTCGAGATGATCCCGATCGTCAGCGTGTTCTTCGCCGCGTTCCAGAAGAAGTCGTCGTCGAAGATCCGCGTGTAGTTGTGCAGCCCCGCCCACTTCATGTCGGTGGGCGCGGTCAGCTCCACCGTGTGCAACGAGGCCCAGCCGGTGTAGATCAGCGGGAACAGGCCGAAGGCGATGAAGAGCACGAAGAACGGGGAGACGAACGCGTACGGGCTCCAGCGCAGGTCCCGCTGCCAGCGGCGGGAGAGCCGGGCCCGACGCCGCTGCTCCTTGTCGGCGGGGTCGACGGGCCCGGGGCCGGCAGGGGGGCGGGCCGGGGCCGCGCCCCCCTCCTTCTCGGGGGGCGCGGCGGCGGTGTCGTGCGGGGTGACCATGCCGGTCACTGGTCCAGGTTGTTGTCGATGGTCTTGGTGGCCGCTTCCCAGGCCTCGGCGGGCGTCTTGCCCTTGGTCGAGAGGATCACGCCGTTGTCGGTCAGACCCTGCTGGATGATCTGGTCCTTCGGGCCGATGATCTGGACCGGGCTGTCCTTGGCGGCCTCCGCGAAGATCTGGCCGACCGGGGCGTCACCCGTCATCGCGTTCTTCGCGCCGGTCACCGCGGGCAGGGTGTACGCGCCCGGTGCGCTCGGGAAGCTGCCCTGCACGGCGAACAGCTTCGCCTGCTGCTCGGGCGCGGTCAGCCAGGCGGCCAGCTTCGCCGCTTCCGTCGTGTTCTTGCCCGACTTGGGCACGGCCAGGAAGGAACCGCCCCAGTTGCCGGCCTTGGGCGCCTGGGCCACGTCCCACTTGCCCGCGTCGGACGTCTTCGCATAGCCCTTGATGGTGCCGAGCATCCAGGGCGGGCAGGAGATCGCGGCGAACTTGCTGTTGGCGATCGTCTGGTTCCAGGCGGGCTGGAACTGCGTCTCCTTGCCGACCAGACCGTCCAGCGCGGCCTTCGCGGTCAGGTCGAAGGCGGCCCTCACGGTGGGGTTCGTCTTGTATATGACCTTGCCGGACTCGTCGTAGAAGCGCTTGCTCTCGCTGCCCAGCACGGCGTTGAGCAGACCGCCGGGTGAGTCCATGAAGGTGGTGCCGGCCGGGGCCTTGGCCTTGTACTGCTTGCCGACGTCGACGAACTTGTCCCAGCTGCCCGCCCAGAGCTGGCTCACCTTCTCGCGGTCGGTGGGCAGACCGGCGGCCTGGAACATGTCCTTGCGGTAGCAGATGGCCATCGGGCCGATGTCCGTGCCGAGCCCGATGGTCTGGCCGTCCTTGGTGGTGGCCTGCTGCCACTTCCAGTCCAGCCAGTTGCTCTTCGAGACGCCCGACACCTTGGACAGGTCCAGCAGCTTCGAGGCCTGGGTCGAGGTGACCTCGGCGATGTTGCTGACCTCGACGGCCTGGATGTCGGCGAGACCGCTGTTGGTGGTGAGGTGGTTGACGAGAGCCGGGTAGTAGTTCTCGTTCTTCTCGATCGAGGTCTCTTCGACGTTGATGTTCGGGTGGAGCTTCTCGTACGCGGTGTAGAGCCCGGCCTCCTTGAAGCCCATCGTGCCGAAGAGCCCCAGGGTGATCGTGGTCTTGCCCTTGCCGCCGCCCGTGTCGCTGCTGCTGTTGTCGCTGCTTCCACCGCTGTCGTCGGCACAGCCGGCCAGCAGCCCTGTGGTCAGCGCGGCGACGGCCGCGAGGGCCCCCAGACTGCGGGACCGACGGGTAATCGTGCGCATTGCGTCCTCCTGTTGCCTGACGTGCCGACCCCCCGGCCAACTGCACTGTTGGGCCCGTTGTTTCTCGCTGCGGCTCGGGCGGGGAACGTGCGGGATGTGTATGTGTCAGGTACCGTGGGAGCGCTCCCACAGGTGATGTGTTGAAGAGTCGTCGGTTCGCGCGGGGGTGTCAAGGGAGCCGACGCGGAGAGATGCGTTCAGTTATCGGCCCGTTAACTAACTCCGGGGGGACGGGCGGGAGGGGTGCGTCGGACGGTTGAAGTGGCTCGTGTCAGTGGGGCGTTGGCCCCGGCGAGCGGTCGGCGGCTTGCGCCGCCGGGCTCGGCGAGCCTGCCCGGGCGGGGGCGACGCGGGCCCTTGGGCGGGGGCGACGCGGGCCCTTGGGCCCGGTGGCGGGACCCTGTTCGCGTACGGGGTGGCGGGGCCCCGGCCACGGACGGGTTGCCGGGGTTCCGTCCGTGAACGGGACTGTTAGATTCCAGGCCAGTCGCGGAGCACGCGACGTCGACGGGAGGCGGACCATGGCAAGCCACGGAGCGCGGGGCCGGGGAGGCGGCCGGCCGACCTTGGAAGAGGTCGCCGCACGCGCGGGAGTGGGCCGCGGCACGGTGTCCCGGGTGATCAACGGTTCCCCACGGGTCAGCGACGCGACCCGCGCCGCCGTCGAGGCGGCGGTCGCCGAACTCGGCTATGTCCCGAACACGGCGGCGCGCGCCCTCGCCGCCAACCGCACGGACGCGATCGCCCTCGTCGTCCCCGAACCGGAGACCCGGTTCTTCGCGGAACCGTACTTCTCGGACATGCTGCGCGGTGTCGGGGCGGAGCTCTCCGACACCGAGATGCAGCTGCTGCTGATCTTCGCGGGCAGCGACCGGGAGCGGCAGCGCCTCGCCCAGTACCTGGCCGCGCATCGCGTCGACGGAGTGCTCCTCGTCTCCGTGCACGCCGACGACCCGCTCCCCGACCTCCTCTCCCAGCTGGAGATCCCGGCGGTGATCAGCGGTCGCCGCTCGGCGGACGAGACACTGCCGTCCGTGGACTCCGACAACTACGGCGGAGGCCGCCTGGCCGCCGAGCACCTGATCGCCCGGGGGCGTCGCAGGATCGTCCATCTGGCGGGCCGTCTCGACGTCTTCGGTGCCCAGCGCCGGGTGGACGGCTACCGCGACGGGCTGCTCGCGGCCGGCCGCGAGGTGGACGACCGGCTGATCGTCCCGGGCGACTTCACCGAGGAGGGCGGCCGGCGCGCGATGACCGAACTGCTGGCCCGCTGCCCGGACCTGGACGCGGTCTTCGCGGGCTCGGACGTGATGGCGGCGGGCGCCCGCCAGGTCCTCCGGGAAGCGGGCCGCCGTACACCCGACGACGTGGCCCTCGTCGGGTACGACGACTCCGCCATCGCCCGCCACATGGATCCGCCCCTGACCAGCGTGCGCCAGCCGATCGAGGGGATGGGCCGCGCCATGATCGATCTCCTGCTGGGGGAGATCGCCGACCGCCGCCCCGCGGTCTCGCGCGGACTGGAGAAACGCCAGGTCGTCCTGCCCACGGAACTGGTGGCGCGGGCGTCGTCCTGACGCGCGGGAGGGGTTCGGTAGGGCAGGCTGGCAGCCATGGTCCTCCACTCGTTGCTCGGAGTCGAAGAAGTGCCCGCCGTGGAGCCCTACCTGGGCCGGGTGGGAGAGGTGTTCCAGGCGTTCCGGGAGCAGGATTCCGGTTGCGTGTCCTACGGGGTACGGCTGCTCGACGGGGCGCGCTGGTTCGTCAAGGAGGCGGTCAGCGACCACGGACGCCGCTCGCTCGACCGGGCCTGGGCCTTCCACCGGGCCGTACGGCACCGGGCGATCGTCCCGCAGGTCCACCGCATCGCCGTGCGTGGCGGTGGCGGCTGGGCGGTGGTGATGCCCTGGCGGGAGGGCGAGGTGCTGTACCCCGCCACGGTGGGCGGACCGCGCGACCGTACGGGCCCGGAGAGCCCGATGGCCCGCTTCCGCGCCCTGCCGGTCGAACGTGTCCTCACCGCGTTCGACCGCGTCCTCGACGCCCACCTCGCGGTGGAGGTCGCCGGGCATGTCGCGGTCGACTTCTACGACGGCGCGCTGCTGTACGACTTCGCGGGCCACGTCCTGCATCTGGTCGACCTCGACGAGTACCGGCCGGGCCCGTTCGTGGTCGAGGAGGAACGCCTGCCGGGTTCCCAGCGGTTCATGGCTCCCGAGGAGTTCGTACGGGGCTCGGTGATCGACACCCGTACGACCGTGTTCACGCTGGGCCGTACCGCCCGGCTCCTCCTGGACGGGGGGGACGAGGAACGCGCCTGGCGGGGCACCCCGGCCCAGCAGGCGGTGATCGTCCGCGCGACCCGGTCCGATCCGGAGGAACGCTTCGAGGACGTGCATCACTTCGCCGACGCCTGGCGGGCCGCGGGCGGCCCGCACGGCGGCTGAGGTCACCGCCGTAGCGGCAGCTCCCACCGGACTTCGCCGTCCTGGTACCGGTCGGTCGGGCTCAGCCCGGCCGCCGCGACGACGGCCGCGGAGGCCCGGTGGCCGGGTCGGGGGAGCCCGCGACGAGGCGTTCGTAGCGTGAACGCAAGGCCTCGGGAGTGGCGGGTGTGCCGCCGATGAACGTGTGCAGCGCCGGGTCGGACAGCACCTCGACCATTTCCCCGTGTCGCTCGCACCCCATGGGTGCCGGAAACCGTGAACACTTAAGCGCTTAAGTGTTCACGGTTTCCCAGGAGAGTGCCCCGGCGACGGATTCGCCAACGGCGGTCAGACCGTGCCGGTGTTCCGCACCTCGGACAGTGCCTTCTTGATGGTGGTCTTCGCGAAGTAGCCGGCGCCGAAGAAGATGCACTCGACGACGTACCAGAACTTCTCGGCACCGGTCATCTCGACCAGCCCGTACTCGCTCAGCGCCTTCTTCACCGGGACCTTCTGGAAGTAGGCGGCGCCGAGGTAGATGCAGCCCAGGACGTACCAGAACTTCTCCCAGGAGGTGGTGGTGCCCTGACCGAGGTATTGCCGTTCTGCCATTGAAATTCGCTGCTTTCCGATGACCGTGTGGAGCCGGGGACCTGCCGATCCGGGCTCTTGTGAGCGGCCTCGGGGCGGTCGTCAGGCACAGGCGCCGACGTCTGCTGGCATGCTCGAGCACGAGATGAGATGGCATGGGTGATGCGCTCTTGGTCACGGTGCCGGTCGTCATGACGTTATGACGACCGACTGCCCCCCGGGCGCGCAAGCGCAGTTTATAGGCAAGCGGCATCGATTTGTCGCACAAATGAGCGAACTCTGAACAACTGTTCGGTTACGATATCTGCGCGACTGACGGGACTTGAACCTGTTTCGTATCACCATCGTGACCTGCGCCTTTGCTGTACACGTGGGTAAATGCAGGCATAAGGGTGGCGGGCGATGACGCTGCGAGGCATTCGGTTTGGCCATGGCCAAACGCGTCGGCTGAGGACGATGGGCACGCGTGGAGCGTGGAGTTCGTGCCCGTCCGTGCCGCGTGCCGGAGCATCGGGTAGTCGCCCGCCCGCTGCCGGAGGAGCAAGGAGTCCCTCGGCAGCGGGCCGACAGTGCGCTCAGGCCGGAACCACGAGCTTCAGGTCCAGCACGGGAATGTCGACGCGGCCGTGACCGTCGGTGTACCAGCGCCAGTGCGCGTCCTGCGTCTCCCCGTAGACGAGCCCGGACCAGCCCGGACCAGCCCGCACCGCCCGCACCGCACAGGGCTGCCAGCTCGGTGGCCTCCCGCCCGTTCGGCGTATCTGAGGGGTGACCTGCGGCAATTGCTGGAGGCTCGGCGGTACGGCGAGCGGTGGAGCGTCGGCCGTTCCCCGCAGCACGGTCACCGGAGTGCCGGGACGGGTACGGGCGATCTCCGCCAGCAGGTTCTGCACGACGTCACGGGCCACCGCCTTCTCACCGGTCACGCTGAGGACACCGTCGAGGCGGCTGAGGTCGACGAACAGTGGCCGGCCGTCGGCGTCCGTGCCTGCCCGGACCAGACAGGCCGTGGAGAGATCAGAGGGTGAGGTCACGCCGCCGTCGCTCGGGACCGGCCGGCCCGGTGCGGCAGAGGGACGGCGCCAGCGCGTGCTGTCGATGTTCGTCCAGGGTGCGCCGGCCGCATCGGACGCCGACAGCCACACGGTCACGTCGGCGTCGTCGACGCTCAGCGCGTGCACCGGGCCTCTCGGGCTCCCGGTCCGTGGCGGCGAACTCGCCGAGGGTTCCGTAGGCACGCCGCACCGCGTCGACGTCCGCGTCGAACCGGCGGCTGGTCGCCTGCCGATGGGCCAGCCTGCGGCGCCGGCGTGCCGGCTCGCCCAGCTTGTGAAGGCCCCGGCGGACGACGGCGTACCCGGCACGCACCTTCCGCCGGCCCACGATGCCCGCGGTGACCAGGGCGAGCAGGATCGCGCCGAGTATCGCGATCGCGGCGGCCAGGGGGATGGTGAGCATGGTGGACTGCTCGTCGCCCGTGCCCGGCGGAGCCGCGGTCCCGGAGGCCGGGGGAGCGGAGGCACTGCCTTGGCCTGCGGTGTCCCTGGCCAGTTGCACGCCGGGTCCCGAGGCGTCCTTCGGCAGCCGCAGGATCCAGCCCGGGTGCAGTTGGTCACCGGGGCTGTCGAGGGCGCCTCCGTCCTTCCGGCCGCGCCGCGCAGGCTTTTGCCGTCCGCTGCGAGGCCGCGCGGCCCGGTCGTTTTCGGGCCTCGGTCGGCGAGCCGGCCCCCGACCGCCCGGTCCGGCGCGTCGCCGTCGATGGGTTGCACCACCTGAGGGATCCGGCCCAGATCCAGGGCGCAGGGTCGTTTAGCGGATGTGAGAATAATCCGTACGGTCGTCTCGTTGGAATCGCACCATCGGGTGATCCTATTAGCGGTCGGTCGACGAAGTCCCGGGCGGGGTTCCGGCACTTTTGTCGGCGCTTCGATTACGTGCCGAATGAGCGCTCTGAGCTGCTTGTATGCTTGATCATTTACCCGCGCGGTGGGGCATAATCGCACGCTCGTCGATTCCGTCGGACGGGCTCGCGTGCGTCCCTGAGGCGACAGGCGATAAGCCTCGACGGTAGGCCGGGAGGTGATATACCTCTGGGCGATGGGGGCGCGGGGATCGGGGGATTCACGTATATGCGGTTGTATTCACTGCTGGCACGGTCGTGCCCGCAAGTAGGCAAGCCTGCGCAATTTCTATCACCGTCTGATCCGTATCTGATCTGTATCTGATCTGTATCTGATCCATTGTTATGCCGCGCCGCGCTGACCCGCGGCGCTGGGGGGAGTTCATCATGCGTCGCATGCTGTTGAAATCCGGTGTGTGCGGCAGCGCTGCCGTGCTCGCACTTGTCACGTCGCCCATAGCGGCGAAAGCAGCCACGCTGGAGCCGAGGATCGACCTGAAGGTGCTCGTCGTCGACGACGGGGGTCCGGCCACCGGGGCCATCACCGCCGAACTCGACTCGGCAGGTACCCCGTACACCAGGGTCAACCTGGCCGACAGCGGGCGGCCGCAGATCAACGCCGCCTTCCTCAGCGATACCGTCAGCGGCCGTCCCAGGGCCAAGTACCAGGCCGTCGTGCTGCCGAACGACAACCCGTTCGGAGCGGGCTCCGCCGAGATGGCGGCCCTGGCGACCTTCGAGCAGACCTTCGGCATCCGGCAGGCCGACGCCTACACCTACGCCAGGCCCGAGGTCGGGCTGAACTACGCGCAGGCCCCCGGGTACATCGGCTCGCTCGACGGCACCACCGCCCAGGTGACGTCCGTCGGGAAGACCGGACCCTTCGGCTACCTCGGCGGGAACGTCCCCTTCGAGGACAACGCGCCCGACGTGTCCGAGAGCTACGGCTATCTGGCCGTGCCGCTCGCCCAACAGCAGGCCGGGGCCACGTTCACCAGCTATGTGGACGCCCCGATCCCGGGCAGCTCCGCGCGCGGTTCGCTCGTCGGCGAGTACGCCCACGACGGGCGCCGGGAACTGGTCGTCAACTTCGTCTACAACCAGTACCAGGAGCAGTATCGGCTGCTGACCCGGGGCATCGTCGAATGGCTGACCCAGGGCATCCACCTGGGCGCCGACCGCAACTACTTCGCGGTCCACGTCGACGACGTCTTCCTCGGCGACGACCGGTGGAACACCTCGCTCAACTGCACCCCGGGTGACGTGGACTGCACCCCGGGCGAGGGCGCCACCCCCGACCCGATCCGGATGACGGCGGCGGACGCCCAGTACGCCAAGCAGTGGTCCGCCGGCCACGGGCTCACTCTGGACATGGTGTTCAACGGCGGCGGCAGCGAGGACTACAAGGCGGAACACGGTGGCGCCGACCCGACGGCGGACCGGCTCATCGCCGACAAGAGTGCCTTCCGCTGGGTCAACCACACCTACCAGCACCCGTTCCTGGGCTGCGTCCAGGACGTCAGCGTGGTGCCGTGGAAGTGCTCCACCGACGCGAGCGGAAAGATCCAGTGGGTCAGCCAGGCCGACATCACCTCGCAGATCACCCAGAACCGTACCTGGGCCAATGGCAAGGGCCTCGCCCTCGACAACACGGAACTGGTCACCGGTGAGCACTCCGGGATGAAGGTGCTGCCGCAGCAGCCCGACGACAACCCCAACCTGGCCCCGTCCCTGAACGCCACCGGGGTGAAGTGGCTGGCCAGCGACAATTCCCGGGACCCGCAGCAGCGCCAGATCGGCCCCGCCCTCACCGTGCCGCGCTTCCCGATGAACGTCTACTACAACGCGGGCCACGCGACCGAGGAAGTGGACGAGTACAACTACATCTACACCAGCAAGGCCAACGGCGGCAGCGGCATCTGCGAGGGCTCCTCGACCACCACCTGCCTGAGCGCCCCGCTGGACCCCCAGACCGGCTACACGTCGTACATCGTCCCGCTGGAGAGCCGTATCGCCCTCGGACACGCGCTTTCCAACGACCCCCGGCCGGTGTACATGCACCAGTCGAACCTCGCCGAGGACCGCATCGCCTACCCGGTGCTGGACAAGATCCTGGGCGACTACACCAGCCTCTACGCCGCCAACACCCCGTTGGTCAACCTGCGGCTGAAGGACATCGGGACCGAGCTGAAGAACCGCGCCGCCTGGGCCGCCGCAGTGAAGAACAACCAGGTCACCGCCTACCGGATCGGCAACACGGTCACCATCAGCTCGCCCAACGGCACCCAGACCAGCGCGACCATGCCCGCCGGCACCACCCAGAACCAGCTGCTCGGCAGCACCGCCTTCGGCACCGCCTACGCCGGGCAGCTGTCCGGCTGGACCACCCCCGGCGTGCTGCAGGCCTCGATCACCCTGCAACTGACCACGCAGGCCACGCCCGCGGCCCCCACCGGCAACGGTACCGGCACCGCGAAGGCAGCCGCACCGGCGCCCGCGCTGCGTGTGCCCAGTGGTGTGACCAGCCCTGTCCCGGCAGGCCCCGGCGACACCGTCCGCCGCAAGCGCTGACCGTGATCAACGGGCACGACCTGCACGACGGGCGCCACCGTCCCAGCGGGCCCAACGGGCACGACGGGACACGGGGATACGGGGATACGGGGACCTTGGCAGGGACCGACCGCACCATGCCGGCATTCGGGGACACACCGCCATCCGGCACGGCCAGGGCCATCGCGGCCCTCAACACCGGCGCGACCCGCGTCACCATGCTCACCGAGGGCACCTACCCGCACAGCCACGGCGGAGTGAGTGTCTGGTGCGATCAGCTGGTCCACGGCATACCCGACGTGGACTTCCAGATACTCGCGGTCACCAGTGACGGCCGTGAGTCCCTCACCTGGGAAACGCCCGCGCACGTCAGCAAGGTGGTCTCCATACCCACCTGGGGACCGACGCCGACCGGCCGCGCACCGCGCGGCCGGCGGCTGCGGGGCTTCCTCGACACCTACGAGATGTTCCTGCTGGCCCTCCTCGATCCCGGCCTCGATCCCGGCCCTGGTTCCGGCTCCCAGGCCGGCCCCAGCACCCTGGAGCGCTTCGCCGAAGGGCTGTACGGCCTCGCGGCACGGGCCCGGTACGGGGAGCTGACGGCGGCGCTGCGCACGGAGGCAGCGATACGCACCCTGGCCGCCGTCTGGAACCGTCCGCACCTACCCACCCACGCCGCCCGGCCGACCATGCACGACGTACTGACCGCGACCGACCTGCTGGAACACGCCCTGCGCCCACTGGCGGCCGCCCCACCCAGGCACGGCATCACCCACGCCGTCAGCGGCGGACTGGCAGCCCTCCCCGGACTGCTGGCCCAGCACCTGTACGGCACGCCCCTGCTGCTCACCGAACACGGCGTCTACCTGCGTGAGCGCTACCTCGGTTACGGCGCCGGCGGTTACCACTGGCCGGTGAAGGCACTGCTGCTCGGCTTCTTCCGGCTGCTGGCACAGGAGACCTACGCCCGCGCCGCGCTCATCACGCCGGGAAGCCACTACAACCGACGCTGGGAGGAACGGGGCGGCACCGCGCCCGACAAGATCCGTACCGTCTACAACGGTGTGGACCCCGGGGCCTTTCCTCCCGCCGGTCCGGAACCGGAGACCCCCACACTGGCCTGGGCGGGGCGGGTCGATCCCATCAAGGACCTGGAAACGCTGATCCGGGCCTTCGCCCTGGTACGCCGGGAGATGCCCCAGGTGCGGTTGCGGCTGTTCGGCGGCACACCCAGCGGCGGCCAGGCCTACCGGGAACGCTGCCAGGCTCTCGGCCGGGAGCTGGGCATCGCCGAAGCGGTGGCCTTCGAGGGCCGGGTGGAGGACATCCGCGACGCCTACGCGGCGGGCACCGTGGTCATGCTCTCCAGCATCAGCGAGGGCTTCCCCTTCACCCTCATCGAGGCCATGTCGTGCGGCCGGGCCACCGTCTCCACCGACGTCGGCGGGGTCCGCGAGGCAGTGGGCGACGCCGGACTCGTCGTACCGCCGCGCGAACCGGAGGCGATGGCACGGGCAGCCCTGGAACTGCTGCGCGCGCCCGACCGCCGGGCCCGGATGGGCGAGGCCGCGCGACTGAGGGTGATCGACCAGTTCACGCTCCGGCACACCATCGACTCCTTTCGGGAGATCTATGGCGCGCTGGCAGCGGGCGAGGACCGGACACACCTTTCCGAGACCCGGACGCACCTGGCCGAGGACCCGGCGCCGCGCGCCCGACGGGCCGGAGGTGAGTGGTGAACCGGCCGGGCGACGACCGAACCGTATTGCTGCGCCTGTCGACCCCGCCGCGGCGACCGACCTGGGCCGACGACCCGCTCGACGGGCTCGCCGAACGGCTGGCGGACGTGTGCGGGGCCGCCGTTCACCCGGACGAGATCGCCGCGGTGCTGGAGTCCGACGGGCTGACGCACGAACAGATCACCACCCGCTACGCGCGACGGGACCTGTTCGCCGTCGCGGAGGAGCTGTACGCCCGGGTGCCGCGCCGGTTCCCGGACCCCGGACCGGGGCCCGACCCGTGGCGGACCAGCCCGTGGCAGTGCCTGCTGCGCGGGATGCTGTTCGGCCTGCCCGGGCTGGCCTACCTGCTGGGCGCAGGACTGCTGCCCGGCCGGGTCACCGGGCTCGCCGCCTCTGCACTCGTGGCCTGGGCCTGGAACCAGGCACTGGCCCACCGCGCCTACGTACGGCTCGCCGCGGGAGGTCGGCGGGCAGCCGCGCGGTGCCTGCTGCTCGGGGCCCCGGCCGGGGTGACGGCAGCGGCGGCGACCGCACTGGCCGTCTCGGGGGCGGGCGCCGTCCCGGCCTTCGCGGCGGGAGAGGCGCTCTATCTGGCGGCGGCCACAGTGCTGCTCGTGCTGGGACGCGAACAGCACCTGCTGATCGCGCTCGTACCGACGGCGGCCGGGGCGGCCTGCATACCGCTGTGGCGCCCCGGCCCGGTGCCGGTCGCCGTGCTGCTGCTGGCCACCGTCGTAGCGGCGGTGCTGTCGGCGGTACGGGAGATCGTCCGGTCGCTGCGCACCACCAGCTCCTCGGTGCCGGGCACGGCACGGCTCACCGCCTCCCTCCCGTACGGGCTGTTCGGCCTGGCCGGCGGGGCGCTGACGCTGATGGCCCCGGCGGCGGGCAGGCCGGCCGCCGTCGTGCTGACGCTGAGCATGGGCGTGGCCGAGTGGTTGCTCTACCGCTACCGGAGCCTGACGCTCACCGCTCTGCGGCACAGCCGGACCCCCCGGGGCTTCCGGCTCCGGGCGGCCGGCGTGCTCGCCCTGTGCCTCACCGAGTACCTCGCGGTGCTCGCCGCCCCGGCACTGGTCACCGGGGTGCCGCCGCTGCCGCTGCTCGCCCTCGGCGCGGCGCTCTGGGTCGCCCTGCTGCTCCAGGCGGCCGGCATCGCCTGGCCGTCCGCCGTGGCCTGCCTCGCCGCCGCCGTGGCGGAGGCGGCGCTGTCGGACGGGGCCCACCGGGGACCGGCTCTGTTCAGCCCGGCGACCGCCGAGCTGGCGGCCTGCGGCTGCGCGACGGCGGTGCTGCTGGCGGTCGCGTGCACTCGGATGGGCCGGACCACGGCCCACCGCTGACCGGATCCCGGCAACCCGTGGGCCCCCGTGACCTCATGGCGCCCTGACGCCCTGGCCTGACCGATTCACATTCACATTCACATTCAGAGGAGACAGATCCGTGACCTCGTCCGCTCCCACAACCGTCGCAGTAACCGGTGCCGAGGGATTCATCGGCTCGCACCTGGTGGAGGCGCTCGTCGCATCAGGACACCGGGTACGCGCCATGGCCCAGTACAACTCCTTCTCGTCGTACGGCTGGCTGGAGACCCTGCCGCAGGACGTGATGGACAGCGTGGAGGTCGTACTCGGCGACGTACGCGACGCCGGGTCGGTGCAGCACCTGCTCACCGGCACCGAGGCCGTCTACCACCTGGCCGCGCTGATCGCGATCCCGTACTCCTACCAGGCACCGCACAGCTACGTGGCCACCAATGTCACCGGGACGCTCAACGTGCTGGAAGCCGTACGCCGGCTCGGCATCCCCAGGATGGTGCACACCTCCACCAGCGAGACGTACGGCACCGCGCAGACCGTCCCCATCACCGAGGACCACCCGATCAACACCCAGTCCCCGTACTCCGCCTCCAAGGCGGGCGGCGACCGGCTGGCCGACGGCTACTACGCCAGCTTCGGCATCCCGGTGGCCACCCTGCGGCCGTTCAACACCTTCGGGCCGCGCCAGTCCATGCGGGCGGTGATCCCGACCGTCATCGGGCAGGTAGCGGCCGGCGAGCGGACCATCGCCCTGGGCGACCTGCGGCCCACCCGGGACTTCATGTTCGTCAAGGACACCGCCCAGGCGTTCCTCGCGGTGGGCACCGCTCCCGCCGAGGCGGTCGTCGGCAGGACGTTCAACGCCGGTACGGGCGGAGAGATCTCGGTCGGCGACCTGGTGACGCTGGTCGGCAAGCTCATGGGGGCCGAGCTTGAGGTCCGCGAGGACGCGCAGCGCATCCGGCCCGCCGCGTCCGAGGTGATGAGGCTGGTCTGCGACGCCTCCCGGCTGCGCGCCGCGACCGGCTGGGCACCGGCCCACAGCCTCCAGGAGGGGTTGGAGCAGACCGTCCGGTTCTTCTCCGACCCGTCGAACCTGGCCCGCTACAAGACCGCCATCTACAACGTCTGACGACTCATCTGCAACGTCTGACGACTCATCCACAACGTCTGACGACTCGTCCCAGGCCATCGGCCACCGACCGACCGACAAGGGAGTCCGCCATGCACGCAGTCATTCTGGCCGGAGGCAAGGGTGTCCGGCTGCGCCCGTACACCACCGCCCTGCCCAAGCCGCTCGTCCCCATCGGCGACCAGCACGCCATCCTGGAAATCGTGATGCGGCAGCTCGTCAACTCGGGATTCACCAGCTGCACCATCGCCATCGGCCACCTCGGCCACATCATCCGCGCCTACGTCGGCGACGGCTCCCAATGGGGTATCCGCGTCGACTACTCGACCGAGGACAGCCCGCTGGGCACCATGGGCCCGGTGCTGACCATGCTCGACCGGCTGCCGGAGCACTTCCTGGTCATGAACGGCGACATCCTCACCGACCTGGACTTCCGCGCCGTCCTGCGCGGCCACCAGGCCGGCGGCGCGCCGCTGACCATCGCCACGTACTGCCGCAAGGTGAGGATCGACTTCGGCGTCCTCACCACCGACAGCAAGCAGGTCGTCGGCTTCACCGAGAAGCCGACCCTGGACTACCGGGTGTCCATGGGCGTCTACGGGCTCTCCCGGTCCACCCTGGACGGCTACACCCCCGGCCTGCCGCTCGGCTTCGACGAACTCGTCCTCGACCTGCTCCGCGACGGCACCCCACCGGCCGCCCACGAGTTCGACGGCTACTGGCTGGACATCGGCCGCCCGGACGACTACGACCGGGCGAACGCCGAGTTCACCACCCACCGCGACCTGCTGCTGAAGGGAGCGTGACCTGATGCGCGTCCTCGTCCTGGGCTCCACCGGGTTCCTGGGCCGGCACATCACGGAGCACCTGCGCGCCCTGTCCGGCGTCCGGGTGCTCCGCGCCGGCCGCTCCCCGGGCGCCGACCTGCGGGTCGACCTCACCACCGCCACCGTCCCCGCTCTCGCCGCCGACCTGCACACGCTGGCCCCGGACGCCGTCGTCAACTGCGCCGGCGCCGTCGGAGGCGGCCCGCTTCTGCTGGCGGAGACCAACGCCCGGGGGCCCGCCGTGCTGTGCGAGGCCCTGACCGCGGCCGACCTCCCGGTACGTCTGGTCCATCTCGGATCCGCAGGCGAGTACGGGACGAACTCCGGGCAGCCGCTCGGCGAGGACTCCGCCACCTGCCCGCAGGGCGCGTACGGGGCCACCAAACTGGCGGGTTCGCTGACCGTCGCCGAGGCCGCACTGGACGCCGTCGTCCTACGGGTCTTCAACCCCCTCGGGCCGGGCTCGCCCGGCACCAGCCTGCCCGGCCGGCTCGCCGACGAACTGCTGCGCGCCGGGCCGGACGGCGCGGTGCGGGTCGGTGACCTGTCCGCGTACCGCGACTTCGTCGACGCACGGGACGTGGCCCGTGCCGCCGTCCTCGCCACCACCGCCCCCGGCCCGCTGCCCCGCATCCTCAACATCGCCGGCGGCAGCGCCACCCGGGTCCGCGAGGTCGCGGAAGGCCTGGCCAGGATCAGCGGATTCCACGGCCGGATCGACGAGAACGGCACCGGTTCCCAGCGCTCGTCAGCCGTCTCCTGGCAGCAGGCGGCCATCACAGCCGCCGCCACAGCTCTGGGCTGGCACCCCGAACGCACCCTCGCCACCTCGCTCGCCGACCTGTGGACCTCGCGCACCGGCACGCCCCCGACCCCGTCCCCGACCACGACCCCGGCATGACACACGGCCGATTGCTTGTTCCGCTGTACGTCCACCCCGCTGTGGACCCGGCGGCGTGGCAGGCCCTGACGCGGGTCCCGTCGCGGCTGTACGGCGTCGTCCTCAACGTCGCCGACGGCCCCGGCGCGACCCGCGACCCGGCCTTCGCCGCCGCCGCCGGGGCCCTGCGCGCGGCGGGCGTACGCGTGCTCGGATACCTCGACACCGCCTACGGCACCCGTCCCCACCAGACGGTGCTCCACGAGCTGCGCCACCACATCAGCTGGTACGGAACCGACGGCGTCTTTCTCGATCAGGCCGGCGCCGAAGCCGGCCTGCTGCCGTACTATCGCGCGCTGGCCGACGAGGCCCGCGACCACGGCGCCGGCACCGTCACGCTCAACCCGGGAATCCACCCTGATCCCGGCTACGCCTCCATCGCCGATCTGCTGGTCACCTTCGAAGGGGACTGGCAGACCTATCTCACCTCGACCGCGCCCTCCTGGACCGCGGCGCACCCGCCGGCCCGCTTCTGCCATCTGATCCACGGCATCCCCGACGGCCTGTGCGACCTGGCCGCCCGCACCGCACGGATCCGCCGAGCCGGCATCCACTGCGCGGTGCCGGGTGCGGGCGCGAACCCCTGGGCCGCCCTGCCCCCCGCCGTGAGGAGGGGAACCACATGAGGTTCACACCCCGCCCGCCACTTCTGCTGTCAGCCGTGTCCCTGCTGTTCACGGCAGTGCTCACGGGGCTGCTCACCGGGTGTGTCACCGTCCCGGACCGCACCCCCGACCGCACCTCCGGCGAACACCCGTCGGCCGCACGCTGGCAACCGCGCCCCGGCACGGCCTGGCAGTGGCAGCTCAGTGGCCGCGTCGACACCCGCGTAGCCGTCCCCGTCTACGACATCGACGGTTTCACGAACAGCGCCGCCCTCGTGCGACGCCTCCACAGGAGCGGCCGCAAAGTCATCTGCTACATCAACGCCGGCGCCTGGGAGTCCTTCCGCCCCGACCGCGGCGCCTTCCCCGCCTCCGTCCTCGGCCGCTCCGACGGCTGGAGCGGCGAGCGCTGGCTCGACATCCGCCGCCGCTCGCTGCTGCGCCCCATCATGGCCGCACGTCTCGACATGTGCCGCGCGAAGGGCTTCGACGCCGTCGAGCCCGACCTCGCGGACGCCTACACCAACGACACCGGCTTCCCGCTGACCGCCGCCGACCAGCTCGCCTACAACCGCATGATCGCGGACCTCGTCCACGAACGGGGCATGGCGGTCGGCCTCAAGAACGACCTGGAACAGATCCCCGACCTGGTCCGTGACTTCGATTTCGCGGTCAACGAGCAATGCGCGGAGTTCCACGAATGCCCGTCGCTGAGTCCCTTCATCAAGGCGGACAAGGCCGTCTTCCACGTGGAGTACAGCGTGCCCAAGCGCACGTTCTGCCCGATCGCCAAGCGCCTCGGCCTCGACTCCATGCGTAAACGGCTCGCCCTGGGCCGCTGGCGCAGCCCCTGCTGAACCCCGCTGAAGTACCGGGTCATCGACGCGGAGAAGGCATCCGAGGGTCGGTGTCCCGGTCCGCCACGCGTTCAGCCGTTTCCGGCCGCTGACCAAGGGGGACCGCTCCGGGCTGGTGCTGATCCGCGTCTGTGTGGTGCTCGCCGCCCTTGCCGAGACCGCGTCGGCCCTGTTGTCCAGCGAACTGACCGACAACGCGCTCCAGTCCGGCTCGCTCTCCGCCTTCTGGGCCCCGGCCGGCATGTGGCTCGCCGCAGCGCTGCTCGGCGCGTTCGTCGGTCACCTCGGCAACTCACTCGCGGACTGGACCGCCGAACGCCTTGTGATGCGGATGCGGGAGAAGGTCTTCGCCCATGTCCAGATCCTGCCGCCCGACTTCTTCAGCCGTCACCGCACCGGCGATCTGGTCGAGCGTCTCACCGGGGACGTCCTGACCCAGGCCCACAACCGCAGGCGGGCCGAGGAGAGGCGGCTGCGTCGAGAGGCCCGTGCCTGGATGCGTGCCTCGGTGACCGGCGCCGCCTCAGCGAGCTCTACGAACAGCTCGTCGAGGTCGTCGAGACGCTCTGCGTGCTTGTCGTGATCGGGCTCGGCGCCTGGGAGATCTCCCAGGACCGGATGACCATCGGTCAACTGCTGGCCTTCGCCGCCTCCCTGGGCTACCTGTACCCGCCGATCCGCTCCCTCAGCCGGCTCGGCCTGACCCTGACCGCCGCCACCGCCGCCACCGCCGCCACCGCCGCCACCGCCGCCACCGCCGGCGCCGAGCGGCTGCTGGAGATCCTCGACGCCAGGCCCGCCGTCACTGACCCGGCGACCGACAGCGCGGTCGAACTGGGCCGGCAAGTCCACCGTCGCCAAACTACTGCTGTGTTTCTACGACCCGGCCGCCGGGCTGGTCCTGCTGGACGGGGTCCCACTGGACCGGCTGCCGGCGGACTTCCTGCGGGAGAACGTCGCCCTGCTGCCCCGGAAGACGCTCATCCTGCACGACTCCATCCACGAGAACATCGCCTGCGGCAGGCCGGGCGCCCACGACACCGACGTCGTCCAGGCCGCCCACGACACCGACGCCCAACGAGCTTCTTGAAGGCTTCTGCCTCGGCCGGCTCTGCGAACCTCTCGGACTCCCACGAACCGTCGCGCCCAAAATCCGGCCGCGTTCGGCCGCTGTTTGGCCAAGCTGGGCAACCAAAAGGCCTCTGACCTGCGTTTCCGCAGGTTAGAGGCCTTTCATGCAAGGGTGAGTGACGGGACTTGAACCCGCGACATCCTGGACCACAACCAGGTGCTCTACCAGCTGAGCTACACCCACCACGACCGGTCCTGGTTTCCCTGACCGGCCGAGAAAAAGTGTACAGGGTCCGGAGGGGTGCTCGCGCCCGCCTTTATGCGGCGCCCCTCGGGGGGTCGTCGGGGCCCCGGACCCGGCCGGTCGCCGGGCTCATTCCGTGGGCAGGACGTGCTTCGCCGCGATCGTGCGGGCGGTGTCCGAGTCCGGGCCGGGCTGCGGGACGAAGATCGCCTCGCGGTAGTAGCGGAGCTCCGCGATGGATTCGCGGATGTCGGCGAGGGCGCGGTGGTTGCCGTTCTTCTCCGGGCTGTTGAAGTAGGCCCGGGGGTACCAGCGGCGGGCCAGCTCCTTGACGGAGGAGACGTCCACGATGCGGTAGTGGAGGTAGTCCTCAAGGGCGGCCATGTCGCGGGACAGGAAGCCCCGGTCGGTGCCGACCGAGTTCCCGCACAGCGGGGCCTTGCCCGGCTCCTTGACGTGCTCACGTACGTAGGCGAGGACCTGTGCCTCGGCGTCCGCCAGGGTCGTGCCCGCGGCCAGCTCTTCGAGGAGGCCGGAGGCCGTGTGCATCTGGCGCACCACGTCCGGCATCGTCTCCAGCGCCCGCTCCGGCGGGCGGATCACGATGTCCACCCCTTCGCCGAGCACGTTCAGCTCCGAGTCGGTGACCAGCGCGGCCACCTCGATGAGTGCATCCTCCGACAGCGAGAGCCCGGTCATCTCGCAGTCGATCCACACCATGCGATCGTTCATGGCCCCAACCCTACGGCGCGCTCCGGCGCACGGGCAGATCCGGGACGCCCCTGGCCTGGGACGGACAGCGGAACGGTGGCGGCCCGGGACTCCAGTCGGGTCCCGGGCCGCCACCGTCCGGTGTCACCTCGCTATGGCGCGCTGCGCTGCCCCGGCAGGCTCGGCCGCCCGGCGTACAGCTCGGTGCCCGCCTTGCCCGGCTCCGTCGACAGTGACGTCGAGGGGCCCAGCGAAGCGGCGGCAGCCGTCCGGCGGGTCTGCATCGGGACCGGGCTCTCCTGGCTCAGCGCCGGGGGTGGCCCGCCCTGGCCCGTGGGGCCGTCCGCGTTCGACGGCCGGTCGGACTGCGGCCTGCGCGCCCGGTACGCCGCCCGGTACGCGGCCGGGGACGAGCCGAGCTGGCGCCGGAAGTGACCCCGCAGCGCGACCGGCGAGCGGAAGCCGCAGCGCCCGGCGACCTCGTCGACCGAGTAGTCGGAGGTCTCCAGCAGCCGCTGCGCCTGCAGTACACGCTGAGTGATCAGCCACTGCAGGGGAGCGCTCCCCGTGAGCGAGCGGAACCGGCGGTCGAAGGTGCGGCGGCTCATGTACGCGCGTGCCGCCAGCGTTTCGACGTCGAACTGCTCGTGGAGGTGCTCCAGCGCCCAGGCGACGACCTCCGCGAGGGGGTCGGCGCCGATCTCCTCCGGTAAAGACCGATCGAGATAGCGCTCCTGGCCGCCGCTTCGGCGCGGCGGGACCACCAGGCGTCGGGCGAGTGCGCCGGCCGCCTCGTTGCCGTGGTCCGTCCGCACGATGTGGAGACAGAGATCGATTCCGGCCGCCGTACCCGCGGAGGTCAGTACGTCCCCGTCGTCCACGAAGAGTTCTCGTGGATCGACGTGGACCGACGGGTAGCGCTTGGCCAGCGTCGGTGCGTACATCCAGTGGGTCGTCGCCGGGCGGCCGTCCAGCAGTCCGGCCGCGGCCAGCACGAAGGCGCCGGTGCACAGCCCTACTATGCGGGCCCCCTCCTCGTGCGCCCGGCGCAGCGCGTCGAGCGCCTCCTCCGGTGGCGGCGAGGTGATCGAGCGCCAGGCCGGCACCACGACGGTGCCAGCCCGCGAGATCGCCTCCAGGCCATGCGGCGCGGTGAGTTCCAGGCCTCCTGTGGTCCGCAGTGGGCCGTCCTCGCCGCCGCACACCAGAAGGCGATAGCGCGGCACGCCGGCGTCCTGGCGGTCGATCCCGAACACCGACAGCGGTATGGAACTCTCGAAGATGGGGCCGCCGCTGAACAGCAGCACCGCGACGATCTCCTTGCGGCGTCGCCCGGAAAGTTTCCGGGCCGCGGCTTCCGGCGCGGCAGTGGAGTCGTGGCTCATACTGCTAAGCCCCCCTCGGTGGTCGCGGCTCCTCGGTTGTGTCGCTCCTGCACGTTTCCCCTCGGTCCTGCACGAGTCCCCCGCCGTAAGACAGTCAAGATCGAATCTACTGTGTCCCGTGGCGCCAAGGTGACCAGTTCGGCACTCCACATAATGTCGACATGGCAACTTGGCGTGAAGCATTCGATCACGAAGCGTTGCACTCGTGGGCCGTGCAGGGAAGTGCGCCTCGTGTCAGTGGCCAATCCCCATAGGGTGCGTACGCCCTTCAGGGCCCTTTCGGTGCAGGTCGAACGGGGGTTGGGGGGTCGTTCGAGCAAGGGATGCGTGGGTGGCCGAAGTTGGCTGAAAAGAAGCGGGGGCGTGCGCGCAAACCGGTCAGTCAACCGGCGTCTTTCCTCCGCTGTGACGCCCGCCCCTGTGCGCCCCCGAGCCACTACTGCCCGGCAAGCCGTTCATAATGTGCGAGTCGGCCCTATCCTGCGCCCCGCGGTGTCGTGCGGGGTGCTCGTGCGGGCCGCTGTCGTCCTGGGGGCGGGGGTTCCGTGTGCCCTGGTCCCACGTGATCAGGTTCTGCGGGGTCCGGTCCCAGGTGATGAGGTTCCTCGCGGTCGGGTCGCTCGGGTTCGGGTCCCCCGTGGCCGGGGCTCCCGGGCCTTGGTCCCAGGTGCCGGGTTCCCGTGGGCTGCCGCTGCCGCTGCCGTGTCCGTCGCCACCGCGCCCGTCGCCACCGCGTCCGTCGCGATCCTGCCGGTCGCCGTCCCCCTCGCCACCGCTCCCTTCCCGTGTGCCGGGGTTCCGCTCGCCGCGGGGCGCTTCGCCGCGCCCCCGGCGGCCACGAACGGGTCGGCCGTGCTCGTGCGGGCCGCCGCCCTGCCGTCCGCCGCCCTGCCGTCCGCCGCCCCGCGGGCCGGGCCTGCCGTGCCGGGCGCGGTGGGGGGTGTGCTCCTCGGCGCGCATACGGGCCGCGCCGCGCTCGGACTGGCGCAGCAGCACCCGGCAGACCCCGGTCACGGCCGCCAGGCCCAGTGCCGTACCGGTCGCGCCCGCCAGCGAGGTGCCGTACCAGACGAGGACGACCGGGACCAGGACACAGCTGAAGGCCGCCCAGCGCACCACGTCACTCACCGTGTCCGGTACGGGGGGCGACGTGGCCGGCGCCGCGGGGGAGGGGTGGGGCACGGTCTCTGTTCCGGGCACGGTCTGCTCCCTGGTTCCCTGGTACTCCAGTGCGCTCCATGGCAGTGGCTCATCTGTTCAACGCGTGTTCGAGCCGCCGGTCACCCAGGAAAGACCCCGTGCCTGGGTGAACCCTGTGCAAACCGCCTGTACGGGGCAGCAACCATTGCGTTACGGGCGCCTCTCATGCATGCTCCGGGGAACGCCGCGCAGTGCGCGCGGGATCTGGGCAGAGGGAGGCGTGCCGCCGTACCCTTGGGGGTATGGGGTTGGGAAGATGATTCCCGGACACAGCTCTGCCGATCGTTGTCGTCCCCACCACGAGGATCCAAACGCCGAGATACCCATGGCCGGTCACGAATTCTTCGATCCCGCGAACCGCAAGCGCCCGCTCGCCGATCCTACGGCGGCCGAGCCCCTGGCGGCGGAAGACTCCCGCCAGTCCTGCGATCCTGCCTTCAAGCACGGCGTCGTCGTCGGCTTCGACGGTTCGACGTCCAGCGAGCGCGCCCTCGCCTACGCGATCGGGATGGCCCACCGCTCCGGTTCGGGCCTGATCATCGTGCATGTGGCCAACCGGCTGCCCACCACGGTGTGGGCCGGCTGTGAGCCACCCGTCTTCGTCGACGTGCCCGACCACCGCACCGAGGTGCTCGGACTCGAACTCGCCTGCGCCGAGTATCTGGCCGAGGTGCCCTGGATCCTCGTCGAGCGCGGCGGAGACATCTGCCACGAACTCGAAGAGGTGGGGCGGGAGTACGAGGCGGACGCGATCGTCGTCGGCTCCACGCACGGCATCGTGGGGCGCATCTTCGGCTCGGTGGCCGGACGGCTCGCCAAGCGTGCCCAGCGCCCGGTGATCGTCATTCCCTGATCCGTCGTCACCATTGCCTGACCCGTCGTCAACTCCTTTTGGCGCGCGCCCGACCACCTGTTGGCGCGCGCCCGGCCGCCTGCTCCCGGCGGCGTAAATCTACTCATGCGTAGAGGTGGTTCGTGCCCTTGTGAAGGGTACATACCGGTCACCGGCCCTACCTCACGGCCGGCACCACGCAGCACAACTGCACATGCATGAAGGGAGCCCGCCGTGGACAAAGACGTCTCCGCGGGAAGCATCACCTCCACCCTCGGTCATCTCGCGCTCGGACTCACCCTGTTGCTCTTCGGCCTCGGGCACACCCGAGTGATCGACGGCGTGACAGCGGCCGACTCCGTCTCCCTCGCCACCTATGTCGGTGGCATCGCGCTCTTCGTCGCCGGCCTGTTCGCCTTCCGCGACCACGACGCCTTCACCGGTACGGCGTTCACGGCGCTCGGCGCGTTCTGGTTCACCTGGGGCGTCACGGCCGACACACAGATGTCCGCCAACGCGGCCGGTCTCTTCCTGCTCCTGTTCGCGCTCGTCGCGCTCAGCCTGACCGCCGCGGCCTCCGGCGCCCCGATGCTCGTACGGGGCACGTACGCGTTGCTCTTCGTGTCGCTTCTTCTGCTCGCCGTCGGGCAGTTCGGCGACTCCAGTGGGCTGGCGAAGGCCGCGGGGTGGTTCGCCGCCGTGAGCGGCCTGCTGGCCTGGTACGGGGCCACGGCGGCCATGGCGCACTGGCCCACCACGCTTCCGGGACGCGCCGCCGGCCGGGGGGTGACGGCCACCGGCTGAAGTCGGCGCGGGCCGGGATGGGGGTCCCCCCTGCTCGAACGAAGTTGAGAGCTTGGGGGAGGGCGGCCCCGGCCCACGGAAAGAACGGGTCCCTGTGCGCTGGTGGCGTGCACGGGGACCCGTTCTTGGTGTTTTCGGGTGCGGGTTTGTGGGGGTTGCTCGCGCCCACGCGGCGGAGCCGCATGATGTCAGCGCCCCGCGCCCCTGAAGGGGCGGGCGTACTACTCCACCGTCACCGACTTGGCGAGGTTGCGCGGCTTGTCGATGTCGCGGCCCAGGGCCAACGCCGTGTGGTAGGCGAGGAGTTGCAGCGGGATGCCCATGAGGATCGGGTCCAGCTCGTCCTCGTTCTTCGGGACGACGATCGTCTGGTCGGCCTTCTCCTGCTCCTGGTGCGCCACCGCGAGGATCCTGCCGCTGCGGGCCTTGATCTCCTCCAGGGCGGCGCGGTTCTTCTCCAGGAGGTCGTCGTCGGGGACGATCGCGACCGTGGGCAGGGCGGGCTCGATGAGCGCCAGCGGGCCGTGCTTGAGCTCGGAGGCGGGGTAGGCCTCGGCGTGGATGTACGAGACCTCCTTGAGCTTCAGGGAGGCCTCACGGGCCACCGGGTAGCCCCGGACGCGGCCGATGAAGAGCATCGAGCGGGCCTCGGCGTACTCCGCGGCCAGCTTCTTGATCTCGTCCTCCTGCTCCAGGATCTCGGAGATCTGCGCGGGCAGCTTGCGCAGGCCCTCGATGATCCGCTTGCCGTCGCGGACCGACAGGTCGCGGGTACGGCCGAGGTGCAGGGCGAGCAGCGCGAAGGCGACGGTCGTGTTGGTGAAGCACTTGGTCGAGACGACGCAGACCTCGGGGCCCGCGTGGACGTACATGCCGCCGTCCGCCTCGCGGGCGATCGCCGAGCCGACGACATTGACCACACCGAGCACCCGCGCGCCCTTGCGCTTCAGCTCCTGGACGGCGGCCAGTACGTCGTACGTCTCGCCGGACTGGGACACGGCCACGTACAGGGTGTCGGGGTCGACGACCGCGTTGCGGTAGCGGAACTCGGAGGCCGGCTCGGCGTCGGCGGGGATGCGGGCGAGCTCCTCGATCATCTGGGCGCCGATCATGCCCGCGTGGTACGAGGTGCCGCAGCCGAGGATCTTCACACGGCGGATCTGGCGCGCCTCGCGGGCGTCCAGGTTCAGGCCGCCGAGGTGCACGGTGGAGAACCGGTCGTCGATACGGCCGCGCAGCACCCGGTCCACGGCGTCGGCCTGCTCGTGGATCTCCTTGTGCATGTACGTGTCGTGGCCGCCCATGTCGTACGACGCGGCCTCCCACTCCACGGTGGTCGGCTCGGAGGTCGTACGGGTGCCCTCGGTGGTGTACGTGCGGAAGTCGTCGGCCTTGAGGGTGGCCATCTCGCCGTCGTCAAGAGTCACTATCTGGCGGGTGTGGGTGACCAGGGCGGCGATGTCCGAGGCGACGAACATCTCCTTCTCGCCGATGCCGAGGACGACCGGGGAGCCGTTGCGGGCCACCACGATGCGGTCGGGGAAGTCGGCGTGCAGGACCGCGATCCCGTACGTGCCCTCGATCACCCGGAGCGCCTCGCGGACCTTGTCCTCCAGCTTCTCGGCCTGGGAACGGGCGATCAGATGGGTGAGGACCTCGGTGTCGGTCTCGGAGAGGAACTCCACTCCGTCGGCTTCGAGCTTCTTGCGCAGGTCGGAGGCGTTGTCGATGATGCCGTTGTGGACGACCGCGACCTTGCTGTCGGCCGACATGTGCGGGTGGGCGTTCACGTCGGAGGGGGCGCCGTGGGTGGCCCAGCGGGTGTGGGCGATGCCGGTGGTGCCCTTGAAGCGCGCGGGGACCTTGGCCTCCAGGTCACGGACCCGCCCCTTGGCCTTGACCATCTTCAGGCCGGTCGACTTCGGGGTCGTGACGACGATGCCCGCCGAGTCGTAGCCGCGGTACTCCAGGCGCTGCAGGCCTTCGAGCAGCAGCGGTGCCACGTCACGCCTGCCGATGTATCCGACGATTCCGCACATAAAGTCAAGGCCCCTGGTGGTAGAGAGAAATGGTCAAGATCGGCCAATCGGCTGATCGGCGGTCCCGGTGCACGATCAGCCGTAGACGATGCGGCGCAGCTGTCTGAGCGTGAGCTCCGGCGGCGCGACCGACCGGTACTTCAGGTCCGCCTCGATCCGTTCGAAGATCGTCGCGTTGACCAGGCCCTGGGCCTGGAGCTCGCGGTGGCGGCGACGGACGTACTCCTCGGTCGTCTCGTCGAAGTAGGCGAGGACGTCCTGGATCACCCGCAGTGCCTCGCCCCGGTTCAGGGGCGTGGAGCGCGTCAGGTGATCAACAAGTTCGTCGTGCACCCGTTGATCCTGGGGTACCGGAGTGTGATTCGCAAGAATCCTGCCCGATATCGGGCAAGAGACTGTTGAAGGTCTTATGGGGGGCTGTTAGCAAGCTGTCCATCCTGCGTCTTGTGCCGCGTCGATTGCCGGGAGCAACTTCTGTGGCCATGGACACTCCACGCATGGGCGTACCGGAGAAGCTCGCCGAGCGCATGACCATGGCCGAGCAGCACGAGTATCTCCGCGCCAAGTTCTCCCGGCGCAACATGATCAGAGGCGGGGCCGTGACTCTCGGCGCCGTCGCGGGCGGCACCTTCGTGCCCGGCGCCGTCGCACAGGCCGCTGTACCGACACAGGCCACCAGCTCCTCGACCGAGAAGGTCGACGGTGCCCTCGTCGCCCCCTTCGGCCGCCACCTCGCCTTCGGCAATGACCCGCGTACGGAGATCACGGTCTCCTGGCAGGTTCCGGCCGCGGTGAAGAAGCCGTTCATCCGCATCGGTGCCCACCCCTGGGACCTCTCCCGCAAGATCGAGGCCGAGGTCCGCACCCTCTACACCCCGGCGGGCGTCGGCGCGAGCGGCGACCACACGCAGTACTACCTGCACGCCAAGCTCACCCACCTGCGCCCCGGCAAGACGTACTACTACGGCGTCGGCCACGCGGGCTTCGACCCGTGCGCGCCCCACCTGCTGGGCACGCTCGGCACCTTCACCACCGCGCCCTCGCACGCCGAGCCGTTCACCTTCACGGCCTTCGGCGACGAGGGTGTCGGCTACCACGGCCTCGCCAACGACGCCCTGCTGCTCGGCCAGAACCCGGCCTTCCACCTGCACGCCGGCGACATCGCGTACGCGGACCCGGCCGGCGCGGGCAAGAAGGAGGACACCGGCTTCGACTCGCGTATCTGGGACCAGTTCCTCGCCCAGACCGAGACGGTCGCCAAGCAGGTCCCGTGGATGCCCGCGTACGGCAACCACGACATGGAGGCCTGGTACTCGCCCAACGGCTACGGCGGCGAAGAGGCCCGCTGGACGCTGCCGGACAACGGTCCGGACAAGGCGAACCTGCCCGGCGTCTACTCCTTCGTCTACGGCAACACGGCGATCATCTCGCTGGACGCCAACGACATCTCCTTCGAGATCCCGGCGAACCTGGGCATCTCCGGAGGAACCCAGACGAAGTGGCTTGAGGCGCAGCTCAAGAAGTTCCGGGCGTCGAAGGACGTCGACTTCGTCGTGATCTTCTTCCACCACTGCGCGTACTGCACCTCCACGGCGCACGCCTCGGAGGGGGGCGTGCGACAGGAGTGGGTGCCGCTGTTCGAGAAGTACACGGTGGACCTGGTCATCAACGGCCACAACCACCAGTACGAGCGCACGGACGTCATCAAGGGCAACGCGGTCAGCAAGAAGCTGCCGATCGGCGGCACGGCGTACCCCGAGACCGACGGTGTCGTGTACGTGACGGCGGGTGCGGCCGGGCGCAGCCTGTACGCGTTCACCGCCCCGGACTCGTACGAGGGTCACCTGAACGAGGTCGACTCCGTCGCCTCCTTCATCAACCTCAAGGACGGCAAGCAGAACGAGACGGTCGCCTGGTCTCGGGTGCGGTACCTCAACTACTCGTTCCTGCGGGTGGATGTCACGCCCGCGCACAAGGGGCGGCTGGCCACGCTGACGGTGCGGGGCATTGCCGAGACCGGGGCGGAAGTCGACCACTTCACGGTGGCTCGACGGGCTCGCTAGTCGGCTGCGGGTCCGTGGGGGCTGGGCGCGCACACGCGGCGGAGCCGCACATGTCACAGCCCCGCGCCCCGGAAAGCACGTGGTTGTCCGCCTAGAAGGCGAGGTGTGACGACCTGGGCGGTCCTCAAGCGTGTCTCTACAAGCGCTTGAGGACCGCCTGTTTGGCCAGGGTGAACTCCTCGTCCGTCAGGACGCCGGACCGGTGGAGCTCGCCGAGTTCGCGCAGGCGGCGGAGCAGGGCGTCGTGGTCGGCCTCCGGGGTGACGGCCGGGGGCCGCGGCTCCTCCACCGGCGCCCTGTCCCGCGCCGCCGTCGGATGCGGCAGCCGTGCCTGCACCGCCGCCGCGACCAGGGCCATCAGCGGGTCCTTCTTGAAGCCCCACAGTTCGACGGAGTTGGGGTCGTACTTCGGCGGGGCCTTGGTCTCCGCGCCGCGGACGGTGAAGCGGAGGTAGCCGTTCTCCAGACCGACCGCCGGGTGCCACTCGACGGTGGTGAGGGCGGCGAGGGCGAGGGTACGGGCGCCCGCGGCGGACTTGGAGTCCTCGGTCTTCCAGTTCCACTCCAGGCGTACGTGCTCGCCGTCGAAGCTCGCGGTGCCGTCGCCCGCGGAGACGGACACCGGCACGGAGGGGCCGGGGAGCAGATAGCCGTCGACCGGATCGGCCGGCACCTGGTCGAGGAGCAGCGCGCCCCGGATCTCGTCCACGATGTACTCGGCGACGCCGTAGCGGTCGGACTCGACGGTGAGCTGGTAGGGGTCGTTCGGTTCGGCGAGCTTGCCGCCGGTGGCCTGCAGCAGCGGGTCGGCGCCGTCGCGCAGCCGCAGCCTCAGCCGCCCGGCCTTCTTGCCCTGTTCGAAGGAGATTCCCGCCAACGCGCCCAGCGGGACGGTCAGTTCACCCAAGGTCTTGCGGAGCAGGCTCACGTTCTTGTCGCGCCCCGGAGTCAGCCGCAGCGCATCGCCGTCGAAGGTCCACGTCCCGTCCTTCTGGATGATTTCCGCCATGAGGGGGATTGTTTCACCGGCTCTGCGGCAGAGTGGTCTATACCCATTCGACGGGTCTTCCGAAGGGAGCGCATGTGACACAGCACAGAACGCCCCGCCTGCTCGGTACGCTGCTGCTCATGGTGGCCGCCAGTCTCTCTCTCGCCGGTGCGGGGGCCTTTGCCGCCGACCGCACCGCGACCCCGCTCGGCCGGGTCGTCCCGGCGCCCGCCTCGGTCGACCCGGGCGGATCCCCGTACCGCATCACCGACGCCACCCGTATCCGGGTCGAGGACTCCCGGGAGGCCCGCCAGGTCGGCGCGTATCTGGCCGACATCCTGCGCCCCTCCACCGGGTTCTCACTGCCCGTCACCTCGCGGGGCGCGGGCGGCATACAACTGCGGCTCGGGGCTGGCGGCCTGGGAGACGAGGGCTATCGGCTGGTCAGCGGGCGGGAGGGTGTCACCATCACGGCCGCGGCGCCCGCCGGGCTCTTCCACGGTGTGCAGACCCTGCGCCAGCTGCTGCCCGCCGCCGTCGAGAGGGACTCCGTGCAGCCCGGGCCCTGGCTCGTCGCGGGCGGCACCATCAAGGACACCCCGCGCTACGGCTACCGCGGCGCGATGCTCGACGTCTCCCGGCACTTCTTCGGCGTCGACCAGGTCAAGCGGTACATCGACGAGCTGGCCCTCTACAAGGTCAACAAGCTGCATCTGCACCTGAGCGACGACCAGGGCTGGCGCATCGCGATCGACTCCTGGCCGCGGCTGGCCACCTACGGAGGCTCCACCCAGGTCGGCGGCGGGCAGGGCGGCCACTACACCAAGGCCGACTACAAGGAGATCGTGCGGTACGCGGCCTCCCGCTATCTGGAGGTCGTCCCGGAGATCGACATGCCGGGCCACACCAACGCCGCGCTCGCCTCGTACGCCCAGTTGAACTGCGACGGGACCGCACCCCCGCTCTACACCGGCACCGACGTCGGCTTCAGCTCGCTGTGTGTGGCGAAGCCGGTGACGTACGACTTCGTGGACGACGTCGTACGGGAGCTGGCGGCGCTCACGCCGGGGCGCTACCTCCACATCGGCGGGGACGAGGCCCACTCCACCAGCCACGCCGACTATGTGACCTTCATGGACAAGGTGCAGCCCCTCGTCACGAAGTACGGGAAGACCGTGGTCGGCTGGCATCAGCTGACCGGCGCGAGCCCGGCGAAGGGCGCGATCGCACAGTACTGGGGGCTCGACGACACCAGTGCCGCGGAGAAGGCGCAGGTGGCCGAGGCCGCGCGGAACGGGACGGGGCTCGTGCTGTCGCCCGCCGACCGGATCTACCTTGACATGAAGTACACCGCGGACACCCCGCTCGGGCAGGACTGGGCCGGCCTGGTGGAGGTGAAACGGGCCTACGACTGGGATCCGGGCAGCTATCTGCCGGGCGTGCCGGGCTCGGCGGTCCGCGGGGTCGAGGCGCCGCTGTGGACGGAGACGATGGTGACCTCCGCCGACATCGACGTCATGGCCTTCCCCCGGCTGCCCGGTGCGGCCGAGCTGGGCTGGTCGCCCGCGTCGACGCACGACTGGGACACCTACAAGGTGCGGCTCGCGGCGCAGGGGCCGCGCTGGGAGGCGCTGGGGATCGGCTACTACCGCTCGCCGCAGGTGCCCTGGCCCACGGCGTAGTGGGGAGGATGGGGCTCAGGAGGACCGTACTCCTGAGCCCCACCGGTTTCAGAGGCCCGCGATCGGATTCTTCAGGCTGCCGACCAGCTGCAGCGCGCCGGACGGATCCGCCAGGTCCACCATCTGCTTGTTGTCGCGCAGTTGGAGGCGGTTGAGGCAGGACAGCGCGAACTCCGGCGCGAACAGGTCGTACTGCCGGAACTTGTCGGCGAGTTCGGGGGCCGACTCCTGGTACTCCCGTACGCAGTCCGCGACCGTACGCCAGAAGACGTCCTCCTCGACGATGCCCTCGGCGGCCAGGTTGGCGGCGAGGAAGCGGAAGAAGCAGTCGAAGACGTCCGTGAAGATCGACAGGAGTTTCTTGTCCTCGGGAACCTCGACGCGGATCCGCTCGACCGTGGGCGGCAGCACCGCCTGCGGGTCCATGACGGCGATCTCCTCGGCGATGTCCTTGTAGATCGCGCGCCGCACGACGCCGTCCTTGAGGACCAGGATCACGTTCTCGCCGTGCGGCATGTAGACCAGGTCGTAGGCGTAGAAGCTGTGCAGCAGCGGCGTGAAGTAGGCGCGCAGATAGCCGCGCAGCCACTCCACCGGCGTCAGCCCCGAGCGCTCGATCAGCGCGCCCGCGAAGGACGCGCCCGCGTGGTCGACATGGACGAGCGAGGCCATGGTGGCGAGGCTCTCGCCGTCCTGGAGCGAGGGCACGGGGCTCTCGCGCCACAGGGCGGCGAGCATTTTGCGGTACGGGGAGTAGCGGTCGGTGGCGGCCTCGTACTCCAGGTGGCGATAGCCCACGGCGGCGCGCTCACGGATGATCGACAGGCCCGTCGACTTGAGCACCGGGTCGTTCTCGACGAGCTGGGCCAGCCAGTCGTTGATCGCCGGGGTCGCCTCCATGTAGGCGGCCGAGAGCCCGCGCATGAAGCCCATGTTGAGGACCGAGAGCGCCGTTTTCACGTAGTGCTTCTCGGGGGTGGACTTGTTGAAGAAGGTCCGGATGGACTGCTGGGCCAGGTACTCGTCGTCGCCCTCGCCGAGGCAGACCAGACGGCGCTGGGCGACCTCGGCCGCGAAGGTCACCGAGAGCTTGTTCCACCACTGCCAGGGGTGGACGGGGATGAGGAGGTAGTCCTCGGGGTCGAGGCCCTGGTCCGTGAGGGTGGCGGCGAACCGCTCGACCGTCCCGGCGCCCAGCTCCTCGCGCACGAAGGACTCGTACGCGATGCCCACGCCCGCGGTGAAGGCGGCCCGGGAGCGGTGCGCGGCCAGCCACACCAGCCGGATCGGGCTCGCGGTCTCGGGGGCGTACGAGAGGTACTCGTGCACGCCGAAGCCGAGCCGCCCGTTGTTGGCGACGAAGCAGGGGTGGCCCTCGGTCATACCGGTCTCGATCTCCTGGAAGGAGGCCTTCGCGAGCTCGGCGGACGGGATCTGCGGCTTGGTGAGTTTGAAGCAGGTGCCGGAGAGCGTGGAGGAGATCTCCTCCAGGTAGACCGGCAGGACCTCGTCGCTCAGGCCGAGCGCCTGCCGCAGCTCGATGAAGAAGTCGAGGGCGGCCAGGGGGAGTTCGGTCCCGTCGCGATGGCGGGTGATCGACCCGGCGTCGACCTGCCAGTGGTCGAGGGCGCGGCGGGTGGCGGTGAAGCGGTAGCGGGTGAGCCCGTCGTCGCTGCGGACGACGTACCCGCCGGCGCTGTCGGCCTCCGGCGTGATCAGCCGCTCGTGCGCGAACTCGGCGAGGGCCTTGCGGACGAGGAGGCGGTTGGCGCGCTCCCAGCGCTCGGGGGAGAGGTGGGCCACGGCGTCGGCGAGGGTCATACGGCCACCCCCGCCGCCTGCTCGAACCGCTCCCGGGTGCAGAAGCTCAGCAGCGCGCGCTTCTCCGGCTTCTGGATCTCCCGCTCGGGCACAAAACCGACGGCCTGGTTGAGCGCGTGCACGGCTTCGTTGGTCACGTCGGGTTCGACGACGACGCGCCGGGTGGCCGGGTCGGCGAACAGGTGCGCCATCACCGCGGTGATCACGGCCCGGGTGAAGCCGTGCACCGGCGTGTTCGTCGGCGCGACCAGGAAGTGCATGCCGACGTCACCGGGCTCGGGCTCGTACAGCCCGACCAGCTCGACGTGCCGGGGGTCGTACTTCTCCATCAGGAAGACGGGCTCGCCGTCGTGCAGCCCGAGGAACGCCTCGTGGTGGTCGCTGGCCGCGATGGCCATGTACTCGCGCTCCACGTCGTGCAGTTTGGCCTCCTGCATCATCCAGAAGGCGGCCTTGGGGTGCGTCACCCAGCCGTGCAGCAGCCCGGTGTCGTGGAGGGGGTCGAGGGGCCGGACGGTGAAGACACCCGTGAGGGTGTCCGGGACGGTGTCGGTGGTGCTCATATGGCGAACTCCTGGAACGCGATCGTCTTCTCGACCGGGTAGTACTCGGTGCCGAGCAGCTCACGGATGATGGACGCGTTGCGGTAGGCGCCCATGCCCAGGTCGGGGCTGGTGATGCTGTGCGTGTGGACGCCCGCGTTCTGGAGGAAGACGCCGCGGCCCGTGGTGTCGACGGCGTAGTTGCGGGCCACGTCGAAGTTGCCGCGGGTGTCGTAGCGCAGCCGGTCGCGGACCGGCTTCAGGAACTCGGGCTCGACGTACTTGTAGCCGGTGGCCAGGATCAGGCCCTCGGAGCTCAGCTCGTAGTTCTTGCCCTGCTCCTCCTGGCACAGCCCCAGGGTGTACGTGCCGTTCTCGTGGGCGGCCGTGTTCAGCGAGGAGTTGGTGAGCAGCCGGGTCGGGACGGGGCCGCCGAGGTTCTTCTGGTAGAGCAGGTCGAAGATCGCGTCGATCAGCTCGCCGTCGATGCCCTTGAACAGGCTCTTCTGCTCCGTCTGCAGCCGGTAGCGGGTCGGCTCGGGCAGCGCGTGGAAGTAGTCGATGTACTCCGGAGAGGTCATCTCCAGCGTGAGTTTGGTGTATTCGAGGGGGAAGAAGCGCGGGGAGCGGGTGACCCAGTTCAGCCGGTAGCCGTGTACGTCGATCTCGCTGAGCAGGTCGTAGTAGATCTCGGCGGCGGACTGACCGCTGCCGACGAGCGTGATCGACTTCTTCCGCTGCAACTCCGCTTTGTGCTGCATATAGCGGGAGTTGTGAATGAAGTCGCCGCCCAGGCCCGCACAGGCCTCGGGGATGTGGGGCGGGGTGCCCGTGCCGAGGACGAGGTGGCGGGCGCGAAACGTTTCGCCGGGCTCCGTGCGTATGACGTACACGTCATCCTCGTACGTCACCTCGGTCACCGTCGTGCTGAACCGGACGTTGGTGAGTCTGTTCGCGGCCCAGCGGCAGTAGTCGTCGTACTCCACCCGGAGCGGGTAGAAGTTCTCGCGGATGTAGAAGGAGTACAGCCGGCCGGACTCCTTCAGGTAGTTGAGGAAGGAGTACGGGGAGGTCGGGTCGGCCAGGGTCACCAGGTCCGACATGAACGGGGTCTGCAGGTGCGCGCCCTCCAGGAACATCCCCGAGTGCCACTCGAAGTCCGGCTTGGACTCCAGGAAGACGCCGTCCAGTTCGGCGATCGGCTCGGTGAGGCAGGCGAGGCCGAGGTTGAAGGGCCCGAGCCCGATGCCCACGAAGTCGTAGGTCTTTCCGGTGGCTTCGATGGATTCAGGAAGCGCGGTCAAGGGACTCTCCCAGGTACTGCTCGGCGTGGCCGGCGATCAGATCGAGTACGGCGGCGATGTCCTCGGCCGTGGTCTCGGGGTTGAGCAGGGTGAACTTCAGGTAGTGGCGGCCGCCGACCTTGGTGCCCGCGACAACGGCGTCACCGGAGGCGAACAGGGCCTTGCGGGCGTACAGGTTGGCGCGGTCGATCTCGGCCGGGTCGGTGACGGCGGCCGGGATGAAGCGGAAGACGAGGGTGGACAGGGGCGGCTCCACGACCACGTCGAAGCGGGGGTCGGCGGCGAGCAGTTTCCAGCCCTCCTGGGCCAGGTCGCAGACCTCGTCGAAGAGTTCGCCGATGCCGTCGGCGCCCATCACGCGCAGGGTCATCCACAGCTTGAGCGCGTCGAAGCGGCGGGTGGTCTGCAGGGACTTGTCGACCTGGTTGGGGATGCGCTCCTGGACCATGCGGCGCGGGTTCAGGTACTCCGCGTGGTAGGTCGCGTGGCGCAGGGTGGCGGCGTCGCGGACCAGTACGGCGGAGGAACTCACCGGCTGGAAGAAGGACTTGTGGTAGTCGACGGTGACCGAGTCGGCCCGGTCGATGCCATCGAGACGGTCCCGGTTCTTCAGGGAGGTGAGCAGACCACAGCCGTAGGCCGCGTCCACGTGCATCCAGGCGCCGAACCGGGAGCACAGCTCCGCGATCTCCGGCAGCGGGTCGATGGAGCCGAAGTCGGTGGTGCCGGCGGTGGCGACGACGGCCATCGGGATCAGACCGTCGCGCTCGCAGCGCTCCAGCTCGTGGGCGAGGGCGAGCGTCTGCATGCGCTTGTCGTGGTCGACGGGGATGGAGACGACCGCGTCCGCGCCGAGGCCCAGGAGTTTGGCCGACTTCTTGACGCTGAAGTGGCTGACCTCGGAGGCGAAGATGCGGAGTTTGGCGGCGGTGTCGCCCGGTTCGCTCCCTGGCTTCGCCTCCTCGCGGGCCAGCAGCAGGGCCTGGAGGTTGGACTGGCTGCCGCCGCTGGTGAACACGCCGTCGGCGGCCGGGCCGAGGCCGATGCGCTCGTTGGTCCAGTCGATGAGCCGGCGCTCGATGAGGGTGCCGCCGGCCGACTGGTCCCAGGTGTCCAGGGAGGAGTTGACGGCGGACAGGACGGCCTCGCCGAGCACGGCGGGTATGACCACCGGGCAGTTGAGGTGCGCGAGATAGCGCGGGTGGTGGAAGTAGATCGCGTCCCGGAGGTAGACCTCTTCGAGCTCGTCGAGGACCGCGGTGGTGTCGTGCAGCGGGCGGTCCAGGTCGATCCGCTCGATACGGGGAGCGAGGGCGTCGACCGTGACACCCGTGAACGGTCGTTCGGTCGTGGCGAGTTTGGCCGCCACCCGCTCGATTCCTTCGGTCACGGAGCGGCGGTACCGCTCCGCGGTCGTGTCATTGAGCAGGTGCGAGCGCATGTGGGGGTCCTCCGTGCGGGAGAGTCCGAGCGGGACGGGGTGAGGGTGCGGGGTGGGGCGAGGGGTGGGGCGGGGGGGTGGCCGGGACATGAAGAGGGACGAGGTCCCGGGGTTCGACTTAGGTTAGCCTAACCTAAGTCGATCAAGCGACCTCGTCCCGCCCGTACCTTCAGTGACATACGCCTCTGTTTGAACGGTCAGAGGTGTGCCACGCCTTTGAACTACTCCCCCTGCTCCCGCAGTTGCTCCTCGGTCAGCCCGCGCCGCCAGTAGCCGACGAAGGTGACCCGTCTGCGGTCGATGCCACGCTCGCGCACGAGATGGCGGCGCAGCTCCTTCACACAGCCGGACTCGCCCGCGATCCAGGCGTACGGGCTCTCGGTGGGCGGCAGTTGCGCGGCCCGTACGGCGTCGACGGCCATGGGGACCCCGTCGTCGCGTACCAGCCAGGTGATCTCCGCGTCGGCCGCGACGAACAGGTCCTGGACGTCCTCGGCGTGCTGGACCTCCAGCCAGGCCCGGGCGCGGGTGCCGGCGGGCAGGGATTCGAGGATCGCGGAGGCGGCGGGCAGCGCGGTCTCGTCCGCCCACAGGACGACCAGGTCGGTGTCGGCGGGCGGACGGAAACGGATCGCCCGGTTGTCCTCGACCGCCGGGCCGAGCAGCACGACGCGGTCACCGGCCGCCGCGCGGGAGGCCCACCGGGACGCCGGACCCGCGGGGACCTCGGCGTCCGGCTGCACGCCGTGCAGGACGAAGTCGATGTCGATCTCGGTGGTACGGCCCCGGTCGTCCCGGCGCAGCGCCCGCAGGGTGTACGAGCGCATCACCGCCCGTACGTTGTCGGGGAGTTCGCGCCAGCCCTGCCACCAGCCCTCGCCCAGCTCGAAGGGGACGGCCGGGTCGGTCTGGCCGGGGTGCGGCAGGAAGAGGGAGAGGCTCTGGTCCCGGCCGTGGGAGGCGAAGGCCGCCAGGTCGCGGCCGGCGAAGGTGATCCGGACCAGGGACGGGCCGAGCCGCCTCGTCCGTACGACCTGGAGGGAGAAGAAACGGAACGGGGCGGCTACGGCCGTCGTCATCAGTGCTCCTGAGTCATCGTCAGGGGTCGTGACAAGGTGTCACCGTGCGGGTGTCAGGCGACCTTCTTGGCGTTCTCGATCGCCTGGGCGAGGTTGTCGAGAAGCGGGGTGCACTTGTCGTACGACACGATCGGCTCGGGGGAGCGGGCGATGACCTGGTCGGCCTTGACGGCGGGCAGCTTCTTCCAGGTGGCCTCGGTGATGTCGGCCGGCTGGATGGTCGCGCTGCGGTCGTCCATGATGATGATGTCCGCCGGGTACTTGTCGACGTTCTCCCAGCTCAGGTTCTCGAACCAGCCGCCGCTGGCCTTCAGGGCCTTGGCGGACGGCTCGACGATGTTCACGCCGAGCGCCTTGAAGTACTCCAGGTCGATGGAGAGGTTGGAGCCGGAGACGTAGAAGATGTCCTGGCTCGCGGAACCGGCGAGCACCTTGATCTCCGGGCGGGCCTTGGCCGCGGCGCGCAGCCGCTCGGCGGCCGTCTCGAACTTCTTCTTGGCGTCGGCGATCCCGGCGGACTTCGCGTCGGCGCCCAGCGACACGGCGAGCGCGAGCATGCGCTGCAGCGACGCGGGCATCTGGCGGTCGTAGACGGAGATGCCGACGCTCGGGGCGAGCTTGAGGATCTTGTCCTTGGACTCCTCGGGGACGTACCAGAGGGTGCCGGCGGAGTCGAACATGGTGGAGATCAGCACGTCGGGCGCGAGGGCCGCGTACTTCTCGATGTTGAACTGGCCCCACTCGTTGCCGAGGACGGTCAGCTTGCTGACATCCATGTCGCCGGCCTGGACATCGGCCTTGCCGTCCTTGGTCGTGGTCGGGCCGAAGACGCCCTTGACCTCGATGCCGTAGTCGTGGAGGGCGGCGGCGACACCGATGAAGGCGACGATGTTCGCCGGGATCCTGTCCAGCTTCACGGTCGTACCGCGGTCGTCCTTGAACGTCCAGGGACCGGACTTGGCGGCGGCGGCCTTCGTCGAGTCCGCGCCACCGCTTTTCGCGTCGTCGTCGCCACAGGCGGCGAGGACGGCACCGAGGCCGAGGGCGCCGCCGGCGGCGAGGATGCCGCGACGGGTGAGGTGAGTGGCACGGGCGTTGGACATGAGAGTGGCTGCTTTCGGCACGGGGCGTGGCGCCCGCCGGACAAGTTCGAAGGTAGGTTAGCCTAACCTCAGTAGTTGTTCAGGTGGGGGTCGTCCGGAGCGGCTGCCACGGCGTCGCGGCCCCCGGCGGAGGCCGGGGGCCGCGACACCGTATTCGGTCGCTGTCGCTCGCTGTCGGTGCTCACATCAGGCGATCAGGCCTTGCCCCTGGAGACCACCCACTTGCCGTGCACCCAGTTGCCGACCGTCTCGTAGCCGGAGCGGAAGGAACCGAGCCAGTCGAGCGTCAGACGGGCCTCGGCGGTGGACTTGACGGGGGTGTAGCTGCTCGCGTCGTCCGCCGGGCCGCCCGTGGTGTTCTGGGCCACGTAGGGGAAGGGGTAGACGGGGCGGGTGGCGGTGGTGTTGCCGCCGCTGTTCACGGACCTGGTCGTCAGGCTGCTCGGGGCCTCGCCCTCGGTGACCCAGTCGGTCATCGCGGTCAGCGCGTCGAAGGTGTTCGGGCCCTGGCCGCCGCCGCAGTGCGCGACGCCGGGGAGCAGGAACAGCCGGGCGAAGCTCCCGGTCGCCGCGCTGCCGCCCATGACCTTCTCAACCGCCTTGTAGTACGCCATGGTTCCGACCGCGGGGATGTGCTGGTCGCCCAGACCGTGCCAGAGGATCAGCTTGCCGCCGGCCGCCTTGAACGCCTTCAGGTTCGGGTCGGTCGCGTCGTACATGCCCTCGTTGGGCTCCATGACCTTCTTGTAGTAGGCCGCGGTGAACTTGACGTCCTTGTACGTCAGCGTCGGCTGCGGGCTGTCGAAGATCTGGTAGCGGAGGGTCTCGCGGACGAAGCTGATGTCGCCGGAGGCGCCGGTGGCCGTGGCCGGTGTGATGATCCCGGCCCAGTTCAGCTCGGAGCCACGCAACTGGTAACCCGGGTACAGCAGCCTGCCGTTCTCGTCGGTCGGCCCCGCGTAGATCCGGCGCAGGGTGGTGACCTGGTCCGCCGTCAGGCAGTAGTCGTCGGCCGTGGAGGTCTGTCCGGCCGCGCACCGGACGGCCGCCGGGTCCCAGGTGCAGCTCAGCGGGTCGGCGATGATTCCGTCCGCGGGCGCGCCACAGCCCTTGAGTACGGCCGCGTGCAGCGCGGCGAGGTCGGCGTTGGTGATCGTGGCCGGGCCGCCGTCGAGGTAGACCGACTGGGCGGTCCAGGCGTGCGAGAAGGTGTTCAGCGCCGTGAAGTTGTTGGCCGGGGCACCGGCGATGATCCCGTCGAAGTCGGTCGGGTAGCGCTGAGCCTCCGTCAGGGCCTGGTGGCCGCCCTGCGAACAGCCGTCGAAGTACGCGTGGGTGGCCGCCTGCCCGTAGTACTGCTCGATGACGGCCTTGGCGGCCTGGGCGAGCTGGTGGTCGGACTTGTAGCCGAAGTCGGCGCGCAGCGTCGGGTCGGCGGAGAACAGGCCGCCGCCCTGGTAGTGGCCCTCGTCGCTGGAGGCTACGGCGAAGGCGCCGCTGGTCAGGGGGACACAGCCGGCCGAGGCGGGGGCGCTGGTCACGTTCACGTTGCCACAGAGGCCGCCGCAGCCGACCTGGAGGTAGTTCGCCTGCCAGCCGGTCTGGGGCAGCTTTATCTCGAAGTGGATCTGCGGGGCGATCACGCCCTTCACGTCACAGGCCGCCCAGTTGCCCAGGGTGTTGCTGCCCGCGGCCAGCTCCGTGGCCGAGGTGATCTCGAAGGGCACGCCGGGGACGGCGGCGGCGAGGTCCTGCGACGTGAGGCCGGCGCAGGACATGGCCGGCGCGATGCCGGAGGACGTGACGCTCGTCGTGGTCGCGCCGGTGGCGGCGGAGGCCCGCGTGTCGCCGGTCGCGCCGGTCGCGCCGGCGGCCAGTGCCACGCTTACGCCGGTCACGAGGGTGAGGGCGGTGGCGAGGGTGGCCATGAAGGTGGCTGATTTCCACCGACACCATCTGGACAGCGTGGCCATGCTCGGTCTCCAATCGCTGGTCGGACGACGGAACTCGTGGAATGTGCTGGGGGGTTGGCGGTACGGCGAAGGAACGTAGCCCGGCGTCCATCCCGGCGCAAGACGTGTCGACGAGATTGTCGACGATTTTGTCAGGTGTTTTGTTCCCGGTGAACGCAGAACCGGTCGGGGGCCGGGCCCATGGGATGCTGTTGGCGAATCCGGTCGGTCATGTCGGCTGCCCGGCATGTGTGCCGGAAGTCGTGAGCACTAAATCGATCTAGTGCTCACGACTTCCACGGAGGATGGCTCCGCTGCGGATTTGCCAACAGGGTCCCATGGCCTCGGCCCCCGACCGGTGAGGGGGAGAGCGTTTCGCCGCTGCTTGACGGTGGCCCTGCTCCGCACGAGGTACGGGCCGGGACGACTGGGTCCGGCCCGGGGCCCGTTCAGCAACACCAAGACCCCCGCGATCGGCGCCACTCTGACGTCCTGATCACCATGAAAGGGGGCCTTGGCGTGGCCGAGGTCCGTTCCGAAGGGCAGGGGCGCTCAGCCCACCAGCCCCAACTCCCGCGCGATCAGCATCCGCTGCACCTCGCTCGTGCCCTCGCCGATCTCCAGGATCTTGGAGTCGCGCCACATGCGGGCCACCGGGTACTCGTTCATGAAGCCGTAGCCGCCGTGGACCTGGGTGGCGTCGCGGGCGTTGTCGACGGCGATGGTGGAGGAGTAGAGCTTGGCGACCGCCGCCTCCTTCTTGAAGGGCTCGCCCGCGAGGAGACGGGACGCGGCGTCGCGCCAGCCGACGCGGGCCATGTGGGCCTTCATCTCCATGTCGGCGATCTTGAACTGGATGGCCTGGTTCGCGCCGATCGGACGGCCGAACGCGTGCCGCTCCTTGGCGTACTTCACCGACTCGTCGACGCAGCCCTGCGCGAGGCCCGTCGCCAGGGCCGCGATGGCGATACGGCCCTCGTCGAGGATGCGCAGGAACTGGGCGTAGCCCCGGCCCTCCTCGCCGAGCAGGTTCGCGGCCGGGACGCGGACGTCGGCGAAGGACAGCTCACGGGTGTCGGAGGCGTTCCAGCCGACCTTCGAGTACGGGGCGGCGACCGTGAAGCCGGGAGTGCCGGACGGGACGATGATCGCGGAGATCAGCGGCTTGCCGTCGGGCTTGCGGCCGGTGACCGCGGTGACCGTGACCAGGCCCGTGATGTCCGTGCCCGAGTTGGTGATGAAGCACTTGCTGCCGTTGATCACCCACTCGTCGGTGTCCGGGTCGAGACGGGCGGTCGTACGGGTCGCGCCGGCGTCCGAGCCGCCGTCCGGCTCCGTCAGGCCGAAGGCGCCGAGGATCTCGCCGGAGCAGAGACGGGGGAGCCACTCCCGCTTCTGGGCCTCCGTGCCGAAGAGATGGATCGGCATCGCGCCGAGCGAGACGCCCGCCTCCAGGGTGATGGCCACGGAGGAGTCGACGCGGGCGAGCTCCTCCAGGGCGATCCCGAGGGCGAGGTAGTCGCCGCCCATACCGCCGTACTCCTCGGGGAACGGCAGTCCGAACAGGCCCATGCGGCCCATCTCCCGCACGATCTCGTACGGGAACTCGTGCCGCTCGTAGAAGTCGCCGATCTTCGGGGCCACGACGTCGTGCGCGAACTCCTCGACCGTGCGGCGGAGTTCTTCGAGTTCGGGGGAGAGGCGGTGGTCCAGGGACATGAGGATCACTCCTGGTGGGAGAGGGCTTTGACGGTGCGGGACGGGCTGGGTCGGCCCAGCTGTCCGGCCATCCACACGCTGGTGGCGGTGAGACGGCCGAGGTCGACCCCGGTGTCGATACCGAGGCCCTGGAGCATCCATACGAGGTCTTCGGTGGCGAGGTTGCCGGTCGCGGACTTGGCGTAGGGGCAGCCGCCGAGGCCGCCCGCGGAGGCGTCGACGGTGGCGACGCCGTGCTGGAGGGCGGCCAGGGTGTTGGCGAGCGCCTGGCCGTAGGTGTCGTGGAAGTGCACGCCGAGCGCGCTGGTCGGCACGCCCTCCTCGTTCAGCTTGGAGAGAAGGGTCTGCACATGGCCCGGCGTGGCCACCCCGATCGTGTCGCCGAGGCTCAGCTCGTCGCAGCCCATGTCCATCAGGGCCTTGCAGACGCGCACGACCTGGTGGATGGGGACGGCGCCCTCCCAAGGGTCGCCGAAACACATCGAGATATAGCTGCGGACGTGCACCTTGTCCGCCTTGGCCCGGGACACCACCGGCTCGAACATGGCCAGGGACTCGTCGACCGTCCGGTTGAGATTCGCCTTCGCGAAGGACTCCGTCGCGCTGGCGAAGAGGGCGACATGGCGGGCGCCGAGGGCCAGCGCCCGGTCCAGACCCCGTTGGTTGGGCACGAGGACCGGGAGGTGCACCCCCGAGGACTTGCCCAGGTCGCTCACGAGCGGGAACAGCTGCTCCGCGTCCGCCAGTTGGGGCACCCACTCGGGGTGGACGAAGCTGGTGGCCTCGACGGTGGTCAGGCCCGCGTCGGCGAGGCGCCGGATGAACTCGGCCTTGACGTCCGTCGGCACGGTCGCCTTCTCGTTCTGCAGCCCGTCACGCGCGCCGACCTCGTAGATCCGCACCCGGGCGGGCAGGTCCGGGGCCGCCACGGCCATGGGGAGGCCCAGTTCGGGGGTACTCATGTCGTCTCCTCGTACGATGTGGTCTCCTCGTACGGCGTGATCACGGCCAGCACCTGGTCCATGGCGACGGTCGTGCCCGGGGTGACGTCCAGCTCGCTGACGGTCCCGGCATGCGGGGCCGAGATGACGTGCTCCATCTTCATCGCCTCCACCACCAACAGGCTCTGCCCGACGGCCACTTCGTCCCCCACGGCCACCTTCACCACGGTCACTGTGCCGGGCATGGGCGCGGTGAGCGAGTCCGCTCCGGCGTGCGCGGCGCCGGTGAGGGAGGCGGCCACGGGGTCGTGGTCGCGCACGTGCCAGGCGTCACCCTCGCGGCCGAGCCAGGTGCCGTCCGGCAGGGCGGCGAAGGTGTGGGTGACACCGTCGAGCCGGAAGGTGAACCGGGACGCGCCGGACCCTTCGGCGGGCACGGGGAGGGTTCCCCGGAGGGGCCGCTCCTCGCCTTCGAGCAGCAGCTCGACGCCGCCGTCCGCCGCGCGGCGCACGCGGACGGTCACGGGATCGTGCCCCGGCAGCCGCACAGGGTGAGCCGTCCAGGCAGGCGCGCCGCCCAGGCGCCAGCCGTCCGGGACGGAGAACGGATCGACCCAGCCGGGGGCTTCGGAGGTCCCGAAGGCCACCGGGGCCCCGGAAGCCCGGGGGCCGAGGGCCGCCTGGCGCAGCAGCGCCGCCGCCGCGTACACCTCCGCCGGGACCGCCCGCGCGGCGAGTTCGTCCGCCACCCGCTCCACCAACCCGGTGTCCAGGTCCCCCGCCACCACCGCCGGATGGGCCAGCAGCCGCCGCAGGAACCCGGCGTTGGTCTGCACGCCGAGCGTGACCGTCTGCGCGAGGGCGGCGCGCAGCTTGCGCAGCGCGGTCGCGCGGTCCGGCCCGTACGCGATGACCTTGGACAGCATCGGGTCGTAGAGCGAACCGACCTCCGTGCCCTCGCTCAGCCCCGAGTCGGTGCGCATGCCGTCGCCCTGGGGCTCGTGCAGGGCGAGCACCGTGCCGCCGGACGGCAGGAAGCCGCGCGCCGGGTCCTCGGCGCAGATGCGTGCCTCCACCGCGTGCCCGGTGAGGGTGATGTCCTGCTGCCTGTACGGCAGCCGCTCGCCCGCGGCGACCCGCAGCTGCCACTCCACCAGGTCGAGCCCCGTGACCAGCTCGGTGACCGGGTGCTCCACCTGGAGGCGGGTGTTCATCTCCATGAAGAAGTACGACGACGGGTCGGAGCCGGGGACGATGAACTCGACCGTGCCCGCGCCCTCGTACCCGCAGGAGCGGGCCGCCTGGACCGCCGCCTCGCCCATCGCCGCGCGGGTGTCGGCGTCGAGGAGCACACTGGGCGCCTCCTCGATGATCTTCTGGTGGCGGCGCTGGAGGGAGCACTCGCGCTCGCCCAGGTGGACGACGTTGCCGTGGCCGTCGGCCAGGACCTGGATCTCGATGTGCCGGGGGCGGTCGACCCAGCGCTCGACGAGGAGGGTGTCGTCGCCGAAGGAGGCGCGGGCCTCGCGGCGGGCGGCGGCGATCTCCTCGCCCAGTGCCGACGCGTCCCGCGCCAGCCGCATGCCCTTGCCGCCACCGCCCGCCGACGGCTTGAGCAGCACGGGCATGCCGATCTCCCGTGCGGCCTCGGCCAGCTGAGCGTCCGTGAGGCCGCTGCCGGACGAGCCGGGAACGACCGGGACCCCGGCCGCCTTCACCGTCTCCTTGGCGCGGATCTTGTCGCCCATGAGTGCGATCGCGTCGGCGGGCGGGCCGATGAAGACCAGCCCGGCGTCGGCGCACGCGCGCGCGAACGAGGCGTTCTCGGCGAGGAAGCCGTACCCGGGGTGCACCGCCTGGGCCCCGGTGCGAGCGGCGGCTTCGAGGAGCCGCTCCACCGACAGATAGCTCTCGGCGGCCGGCGCCGGACCGATCCGTACCGCCGTGTCCGCCTCGCGCACATGCCGGGCGTCGGCGTCCGCGTCGGAGAAGACGGCGACCGAGCGCACGCCGAGCGCGCGCAGGGTGCGGATGACGCGTACGGCGATCTCGCCCCGGTTGGCCACAAGGACTGTCTCGAACATCTCGGGCACCCTCATCACATCCGGAAGACGCCGAACTGGGGTTGACCCAGGGGCGCGTTGGCGCAGGCGGTCAGGGCGAGCCCCAGCACCTGCCGGGTCTCCAGCGGGTCGATCACGCCGTCGTCCCACAGCCGGGCCGTCGCGTAGTAGGCACTGCCCTGCCGCTCGTACTGGGCGCGGATCGGGGCCTTGAAGGCGTCCTCGTCCTCGGCGGGCCAGGACTCGCCGCGCGCCTCCAGCTGGTCGCGTTTGACGGTCGCGAGGACGGACGCGGCCTGCTCGCCGCCCATCACGGAGATCTTGGCGCCGGGCCACATCCACAGGAAGCGCGGTGAGTACGCCCGGCCGCACATCGAGTAGTTGCCCGCGCCGTACGAACCGCCGATCACCACGGTCAGCTTGGGCACACGCGTGCAGGCGACTGCCGTGACCATCTTGGCGCCGTGCTTGGCGATGCCACCCGCCTCGTACTGGCGCCCCACCATGAAGCCCGAGATGTTCTGCAGGAAGACCAGGGGGATGCCGCGCTGGTCGCACAGCTCGATGAAGTGGGCGCCCTTCTGGGCGGACTCGGAGAACAGGATGCCGTTGTTGGCGACGATCCCGACCGGGTGCCCGTGGATCCGTGCGAAGCCCGTGACCAGGGTCTGTCCGAACTCCGCCTTGAACTCGGCGAAGCGCGAACCGTCCACCACGCGCGCGATGACCTCGCGTACGTCATAGGGGGTGCGGGAGTCGACGGGCACCGCGCCGTAGAGCCCGTACGGGTCCACCTTGGGCTCGACGGACTGCTCGACCGCCCAGGGGAGTGGCCCGCGCGCGGGGAGCGTCGCCGCGATGTTCCGGACGATCCGCAGCGCGTGCGCGTCGTCCTCCGCGAGGTGGTCGGTGACGCCCGACACGCGCGCGTGGACCTCGCCGCCGCCCAGCTCCTCGGCGGTGACGACCTCACCGGTGGCGGCCTTCACCAGCGGGGGCCCGCCGAGGAAGATCGTGCCCTGGTTGCGCACGATCACCGCCTCGTCGCTCATCGCCGGGACATACGCGCCGCCGGCCGTGCACGAGCCGAGGACGGCGGCGATCTGCGGGATCCCCGCCCCCGACATCCGCGCCTGGTTGTAGAAGATCCGCCCGAAGTGCTCGCGGTCCGGGAAGACCTCGTCCTGCATGGGCAGGAAGGCGCCTCCGGAGTCGACGAGGTAGACACAGGGGAGGCGGTTCTCGAGCGCCACCTCCTGCGCCCGCAGGTGCTTCTTCACGGTCATCGGGTAGTACGTGCCGCCCTTGACGGTGGCGTCATTGGCGACGATCACGCACTCCCGGCCGCTGACCCGGCCGATCCCGGCGATCACTCCGGCGGCCGGTGCCTGATCGTCGTACATCCCGTGGGCGGCCAGCGGGGCCAGTTCGAGGAAGGGCGAGCCCGGGTCGAGGAGCGTGTCCACACGCTCGCGCGGGAGCAGCTTCCCGCGCGCGGTGTGCCGCTCCCGGGCCCGCTCACCGCCCCCGAGGCGCGCCTCGGCGAGCTTGGCGCGCAGTTCCTCGCCGAGGGCGCGATGGGCCGCCTCGTTGGTCCGCCAGGCCTCCGACGCGGGGTCTGCCGCGCTCGTCAGCTCCGGTGCTTCGTGCATTCCTGCGGTCCCCTCACCCAGTGGTCGACCAGTTAATGAGCGTTAACGCATGTCGTCCAGGTTAACGACCGCTAACGTCCCTGTCTAGAATTGCTTCCATGGCCACGAGAACCGACGCCCCCACCCGACGCGAGCAGATCCTCAAGGAGGCCGCCCGGCTGTTCGCCGAGCGCGGCTTCCACGGCGTCGGGGTGGACGAGATAGGGGCGGCGGTCGGCATCAGCGGCCCCGGTCTGTACCGGCACTTCCCGGGCAAGGACGCGATGCTCGCCGAACTGCTGGTGGGCATCAGCGGGCAGCTGCTCACCGGCGGCAAGCGCCGGGTGGCGGAGGCCGACGGGAGCTCCGAGGCGCTGCTCGACTCGCTCATCGAGGGGCACATCGACTTCGCGCTGGACGACCGCCCCCTGATCACCCTGCACGACCGCGAGCTGGACCGCCTCCGCGACAGCGACCGCAAGCTCGTGCGGCAGCTGCAGCGGCAGTACGTCGAGCTGTGGGTGGAGGTCGTGCGCGAGGTCTACCCGGGGCTCGCCGAACCCGCCGCCCGCTCGGCGGTGCACTCGGTGTTCGGGCTGCTGAACTCCACGCCCCACCTGGGCCGGCCCGGCGTGCTGCCGGGGCGCGCGGGGACGTCCGAGCTGCTGCACCGGATGGCGCGGGGGGCGTTCGCGGCGGCGGCCGGGGCGGCGGTCCAGTAGACGTTCGTGCCGCCGCCCAAGTGGTGGGGCCCATGGGTGCGTTGAGCCGTGAGCCGTGAGCCGTGAGCCGTGCTCGGTGCTCGGTGATCCGTGATCGTGGCCTTCTTCGGCCGCGTGCCACCCGTGCTCGGTAGGTTCGCGCCATGAGTGAAGACGAGGACTATCTGGAGAAGAGCCCGGCGGCCGCACGGATGGGAAAGGCGGCCGAGTACCTGGTCGCGGCCTCGGCCATCCTCGCCACGGGCGGTGAGCTGAACGTCTCCACCTCGCTCGTGGACGACGAAGGGGTGGACCTCGTCTTCCACCGGCGCGGGAGCTCGGCGACCCTCGCGGTACAGGTGAAGGCCCGGATGTCCACCGGGGCGCAGGTGCAGCAGGGCAGGCTGATGGCCTTCGTGCGTTCTCAGACCTTCCAGCCGCGGGCCGACCTGGACATGCTGTTCGTCGCCGTGGATGTCGAGCGGGGGACGGTCATGACCGCCTGGCTGATACCGAGCGGCACCTTCGGTGAGATGATCGCCGAGCCCAACAGCAGGGGGCGCTTCCGGTTCTCGGCGTCGATGAAGCCGGACTCCAACGACCGCTGGACCCCGTTCCGGCTGACCGCCGCGGAGCTTCCGAAGCGCGTTCTCGCCCGGCTGGCCGAGCTGGAGCGGGCGTGACGAGCGTCATGGGGGCGTGCGGCCGAAGGCTCTGGACGGTCGTCGTGACCGACGGGTAACCTGAGTGCTGAGCAAGCGCTTAGCCAAGGGACCGCAGCCATCCATTGAGCAACCCCGACGGCGAGCAACCACATCCGCGAGAGCGGCGCCGGTTTAGGCGCAGAGAGGGGCCGGCGGTGCGCCGTACGGTGTTCAACGAGGACCACGAGGCGTTCCGGGAGACCCTGCGGGCCTTCATAGAGGCCGAGGTCGTTCCCGTCTACGACGAGTGGTTCGCCGCGGGCCAGGCGCCGCGCGACTTCTACTACAAGCTCGCCGAGCTCGGCGTCTTCGGCATCCGCGTGGACGAGGAGTACGGCGGCGCCGGCATCGACTCGTACAAGTTCGAGGCCGTGATGTACGAGGAGACCGCCCGCGCGGGTGTCTCCTTCGGCGGTTCCGGTGTGCACGTGCTGCTCGGCCTGCCCTACATCAAGGCGCTCGCCACCGACGAGCAGAAGAAGCGCTTCCTGCCGAAGTTCGTCTCCGGCGAGGAGATGTGGGCCCTCGCGATGACCGAGCCGGGCACCGGCTCCGACCTCGCGGGCATGAAGACCACCGCGAAGCTCTCCGAGGACGGCACGCACTACGTCCTCAACGGCGCCAAGACCTTCATCACCGGTGGCGTGCACGCCGACCGCGTGATCGTCTGCGCCCGCACCTCCGCGCCGACCGCCGAGGACCGCCGCTTCGGCATCTCCCTCTTCGCCGTCGACACCAAGTCCGAGGGCTACTCGGTCGGCCGCAAGCTGGACAAGCTCGGCCTGAAGACCTCCGACACCGCCGAGCTGGCGTTCGTCGATGTGAAGGTCCCGGCCGAGGACCTGCTCGGCGAGGAGAACAAGGGCTTCTACTACCTCGGCGGCAACCTGCCCTCCGAGCGCTGGGGCATCGCCTTCGGCGCGTACGCGCAGGCCAAGGCCGCCGTCCGGTTCGCCAAGGAGTATGTGCAGGAGCGCACCGTCTTCGGCAAGCCGGTCGCCCACTTCCAGAACACCAAGTTCGAGCTGGCCGCCTGCCAGGCCGAGGTGGACGCCGCCGAGGCCGTCGCCGACCGCGCCCTGGAGGCCCTGGACGCCGGCGAGCTGACCCCGGCCGAGGCCGCCAGCGCCAAGCTGTTCTGCACCGAGGTCGCGCACCGCGTCATCGACCGCTGCCTCCAGCTGCACGGCGGCTACGGCTTCATGAACGAGTACCCGATCGCCCGCCTGTACGCGGACAACCGCGTCAACCGCATCTACGGCGGCACCAGCGAGATCATGAAGACGATCATCGCGAAGGACATGGGCCTGTAAGGCCCGCGAAAGATCACCGGAAACAACCGCACGGTACAACTGGCACATGAGCGAGGCACTTCAGTCTCTCCTCGATCTGCTCGACCTGGAGCGGATCGAGGAGAACATCTTCCGCGGCCGGTCCCAGTCCGCCGTCGTCCCGCGCGTCTTCGGCGGACAGGTGGCGGCGCAGGCACTGGTGGCCGCCGGGCGCACGGTCCCCGAGGACCGGCACGCCCACTCCCTGCACGCGTACTTCCTGCGGCCGGGGGACCCCGGCGCGCCCATCGTGTACACGGTGGACCGCATCCGCGACGGACGCTCCTTCACCACCCGCCGCGTCGTCGCCATCCAGCACGGGCAGCCGATCTTCCACCTCTCCGCGTCCTTCCAGACGTACGAGGAGGGCATGGAGCACCAGGCCCCGATGCCGCCCGCGCCCGACCCGGAGTCGCTGCCCACGGCCGCCGAGCTGCTGCCGCTGTACGCCGACGTCTTCAAGGACGCCGCCGTCGTGGAACGGCTCCTCGAATCGCGCGAGTCCGTCGATCTGCGGTACGTCGACGCGCCGCCGTACGGCACCGTGGGCGAGCCCCGTGAACCGCACTCCCAGGTGTGGTTCCGCACCAACGGCAAACTGGCCGACGATCCACTCCTCCATGTCGTCCTCGCCACCTATGTCTCCGACATGACGCTCCTCGACTCGATCCTGCTCGCGCACGGACGCGGCGGCTGGGTCACCGGTGACGTGGTCGGGGCCTCGCTGGACCACGCCATGTGGTTCCACCGCCCGTTCCGCGCCGACGAATGGCTCCTGTACGACCAGGAGTCGCCGTCCGCCTCCGGAGGCCGGGGCCTCGGCCAGGCCCGTATCTACACACAGGACGGACGGCTGGCCATTTCGGTGATCCAGGAGGGCGTGGTCCGCATCCCCCGTTAGGACCCGGACGACAGGACGGGGGCGTGCCGGGTAAGACTGGGGCATGGGCATGACTGAAGCGGAAGCTGCACGGGACGACGGTGACGGCGGCGGTGAGAGCACCGCCACGGTGATCGTCGCCGCCCTCGCCAACCTCGGGATCGCGTTGGCCAAGGCGGTCGCGGGCGTCATCAGCGGATCGAGCGCGATGCTGTCCGAGGCGGCGCACTCGGTGGCCGACACGGTCACCGAGGTGCTGCTGCTGACCGCGCTGAGGCGGAGCGAGAAACCGGCCGACGAGGACCATCCGCTGGGCTACGGCCCCGAACGCTACATCTGGGCGATGCTCGCCGCCGTCGCCACCTTCGTCGGCGGCGCGGTCTTCTCGATCTACGACGGCGTCCACACCCTCGTCGCGGGCGAGGAGTTGGGCGATCCGCTCGTGTCCTATGTCGTGCTGGTGGCCGCCTTCCTCCTGGAGGGCTACTCCCTGCGCACCGGCGTGCGCCAGGCACGCGGTGAGGCGGAGCGCATCGGGGCGCCCTTCAAGCGCTACCTCCGGTACACCCCGGACACCGCCGTGAAGGCCGTCGTCATGGAGGACCTGGCCGCGCTGATCGGTCTCGTCCTCGCCGCGGGCGGTCTGCTCGGCGGGCAGCTCACCGGCTCCGGCGTCTGGGACGGCATCGCGTCGCTCTCCATCGGCCTCCTCCTGCTGTACGTCGCCTGGGTCCTCGGCCGCTCCAACGCCGAGCTGCTGATCGGCCGCCCCCTGCCCAAGTCGGTGCGGGAGCGGATCCGGGCCGAACTGCTGGCCGTGGAGCACGTGGAGGCCGTACTGGAGCTCACGACCCTCGTCCAGGGGCCGCGTGAGGCGCTGGTCGCGGCCAAGGTCGACTTCCGGGACGTGTCCACGGCCGCCCAGATCGAGTGGGCCTGCGAACAGGCGGAAGCGCGGCTGCGGGAGGTGTTCCCCATGGTGAGCCGGGTGTACCTCGACCCGACACCGGGGTACGCCCAGCGCCGCGAGGAGGGCCTGAACCCGTGGCCGTAGGCCCCGCACGGGCTGGTCAGGCCTTGCGCAGGACCCGGATCCGCTGCTGCGCCCTGCTCACGGCGCGTTCCAGTTCCACGCGGGCGTGCTCCTGCTTCATCGCGCGCTCCATGTGTGCGTCGAGCTCCGCCTGCGGCACCCTTGCCGGGCCGGTGAGCCGGGGGAGGTCCGTGGCGAGGTAGCCCTCGAAGCGCTCCGCGACATCGTGCAGTTCGGCGCGGATCACCTCCAACTGGTCGGCGGAGGCCTTGATGAGGTTGCGCAGCCTCCTCAGCGGGGCGAGGTCGGCGGCCCGGCAGGGCTTCTGGGCGAGCTCGCACAGCTTCTCGAAGGTCTCCTTGAGGTAGCTGTCGGCGTCGTCGAGGTCCTTGGCGTTGTCGTCGGTGTCGCGGGTCTTCTTCATCCAGGCGAACACCTGCCGGCCGTGGCGGATCCCGAGGAGTGCGAGGGCGGCCGTGACCGCGCCGGACAGGGCGGCCACCACCACTGGGGAGCCGGCGCCGGCCGCCAGGGTGGTCGAGCTGAGGATCATCGTGGTCCGATCCGTTCGTGGGAGCGCGCCTGACCCTGCACGGGGCCCTGCGACGGTGCGGGAAGTCGTTGTTGACGGGGGCCGGTTGCCGCGGGGTGGGGAGCGACTACGAGGGCAGGGCGATGTCGCGCAGGGCGAGGCGGTCCGTCACCACGAACTGCCGGTACTTGCTGGTGACCACGCCGTGGGTCTCGCGCAGGGTGCGGACCGCGTTCTCGACCGTGGAGACGCCCATCAGGAGCGCGTCGGCGAGGTCCCGCTGGGTCGGCCCCAGGATGGTGACGTGGCCGGGGTCGGCGGAGTTCGTCCGGCCGGCGACCCCGGCCAGGTGCAGCAGCAGACCGCCGACCCGCTGCACGGGCGAGCGGGTCGGGGTGCAGTAGATCATCTCGTCGCTGCGGTTACGGTCCTCCAGGCTGCGCAGCAGGGCCAGTTGGGCGGCCTGCTGTTGGCGCAGCAGGACGTTCATGCGCTGTACGGAGCAGGGCATGACCCAGGTCGTGGTCAGGCAGACGGTCGTGACCGCCGCCCCGGGGTCGATCAGCTTGGCCTCGCCCAGGAGTTCGCCGACGCCGCGGAACCTCGTGATCCTGGGGGAGGCGACCCCGGTGCCGAAGGGGAAACGCTCCTGAAGGACGCAGCCGCCCAGGACGATGTACACGTTTGCGTCGCCCGGTCCGAGCGGCAGCTCCTCGTCGCGTTCGTACACACGGGCGTCCAGGCCCCAGGTGCTGACGAGCAGCGGCCAGGTGTCGCCGGGGAGGTGGTGGAGAAAGCTGCCCTCGGGCATCGCTTGACGGCCCTTGAGGACGTCGCTGGTGCGGAAGGCGTCGACCTTGGGAGGCATCGGTCACTCCCCTGCCCGGGCCGCGGGGCACGGCGTCGCGGAGGCGTACGGCCGTAACGGGCCGTGATGGTGACGCCGTGTCAGCCGGGGGGTGCCGACGACCCGGGTGACGAGGGTCTTCGGCGCGGCGACGCCATCGGCGACGGCGGTCTGCATCGGTTCCGAGGTCCTTCCCGCTCGGGAAAAAGCAGGGGACCGGGTGCGGCCGCCGACCGGCGGCCGCACCCGGGCTGGTGGGTCCAGAGCCCTCTCCGTCGCATGGTCATCCGGCTGGTTTAGGTCCGAACGCGAGGCGAAGGCGTTACATCGACATTAGCGCTACCCGCGCGGAAATCGCCAGTCGCGCATGTGTGGCGGCGGTAATTTCTCCTCGGCGGAGGTCCCGGAGAGAAGGGAAAACAAACCCCCTCGCAGGAGGGTTTTGTTGCGATGACTCCGTTGCGTGCGGCAGGGGTTACGCTCCGTCTTTGCGGAGGGAAGGCCGTCAAGTGTGAATGCCGGGATTTTGAAAGGGCATACGCGGAAACGCTTGAAATTTTCCCGCAGATGAGCGGTGTGGGGCGCGGATGTGAACGCAATGGAAAACAAGGAGGCCCCGGGGAACCACCCCCGAGGCCTCCAGGAAAGGGCCTGGACCCACCAAGGCTCAGACCGACTTCCAGTAAACACCATGGGCTGCGAAAAGGTCACTCCGGCAGGGAAACGTCCAGCAGCCTTCCCTCTGGGGAGGGATTCGTGGGCCGGACCTGACCGCATCCCGTCACGGAGGCGAGGCGCACCGCCACCCGCACCTTAAGTCCCTTTTGGTGCGCCGGGCGCATTTCGTCACGCGGTTCGTTTCGTTCATTGCTCATGTTGGAACGGCACGAGTGAATAACGATCACATCTGGATCGGTGTCGACCGGCCGGCCCGGGGTGCCCTTACCGGTGCACCCGCACGATCGACAGCTTGAAGATAGAACTAACAAGCGTTCGATAAAGCGCGTTAATGTTGTCACTTACCTTCCGGTGGGGCGCTGGACGCATGGTCGCGCGAATCCTTTTCGGCGATTTCGAGCGCCTTGAATTCGGCTCCCTTTCTCATTTTTTGACGCGCGCGCGAAAAAAGGGGCCGGAGGGTGGCGGTAATCCACCCTCCGGCCCTTTGGCCGTGCCGCCCGGTCTCTGGAAAGTCGACTAATTAGCAGGAGTCCCTGACCGCTGAGCGGTGCCATCGGGCCCCGGTTGAGCCCCGGCGCGGCGCCAACACCCTTACCCGGCAAGGAGGTCGGGCCGACGAGGGGCCGCAACGGCGCGTAGTGCGCCGAACACTCTCCAGGTGTGGGCGAATACTTTCCGTAGCCGATTCGTGCGAGGCGCCGCACGTGTTTCCGCGGCGGGGGTCAGAGAAGTCCCGCCGTGGAGAGCAGATACGCCGTCATCGGGTCGTAGAACCGCGGGCTCGTGACGTGGTCGTCGAGGGGGACCGTCACCTGGACCGTGCCCTCGGCCTCGGCGATGAAGAGGGCGGGGTCGTTGCAGTCGGCGTAGCCGACGGAGTCGATGCCGAGCTGCCCCGCGCAGCCGGCCCAGCCGTGGTCGGCGACCACCAGGTCGGGCAGCGGACGGCCCGCACCCTCAAGGCCCTTGAGGATCGCGCGCATCGGCTCGCCCGAGTGGGTGTGCCACAGCGTCGCGCCGTGCTCCAGCATCGCGACGTCCGCGAACTGCATCAGGTACCCCTCGTCCGTCTGCAGCCCGTCCGGGATGACGACGATCTCGCAGCCGGCGGTGCGCAGGGCGGTGGCGGTGGCGTGATGCACGTCGATGAGGCCGCCGGGGTGGCCGGTCGCGAACAGCACCCGCTGCTCGCCGTCCGCCGCCTTGCGCAGCCGGGCCGCCATCCGGTCCAGGGCGTCCACGGTCAGCTCGGGGTCGATGGTGTCCTGGCCGTAGCGGTACTCCGGGTCGTCGTTCACGCCGCACCGCTCCGCCATCACCGCGAGGACGTCCTGCTCGTCCGTCCAGCGGTCGCCGAGCTCCAGCCCGAGCCAGAAGTTGCGCTCGCCGTTCGCGAGCTTGCGGTAGTGGGAGAGGTTGTTCTCGCGGGGCGTGGCGACGTCGCCCGCGATACGGGTCATGACCAGGTGGTCGACGAGCTCGGCGCGGCTGGGGGTCCCGGTTATCGGCATGACACCCATTGTGCCGGGGCGCTCCGCCGGGAGGGCAGTTGTCCTGAACCGTGGGATGCGGGTCACTCGGGGTGAGGCGGCGCGGGCTCCTCAGCCCTCCCGCAGGGCGAACCACAACTCCATCCGTACGTCGGCGTCGTCGAGGTCCGCCCTCAGCAAGGTCGCGCACCGTGCGATGCGTTGGCGGACGGTGTTGCGGTGGACGGAGAGGGCGACGGCCGTGCGGTCCCAACTTCCGTGCAGGGAGAGCCAGGTGCGGAGGGTCTCGGTGAGGGCGGGGGTCGCGGCGATGGGGGCGAGGAGGGCGCGGGCGTGGGCCTCGGCGTCGGACGGGGGGACCAGGTCCGCCAGCGCGGGGCGCTCGCCGTGGCGGACCAGGGGCGTGCGGGTCGCGCGGGCACGGGCCAGGGCGCGGGCGGCCTGAGCGTCGGCGGACGCCCACTCGTGCGGGCCGACCGGCGTGCTGACCCCGCAGGTCCAGCCCTCCTGCGCGGTCGGCTCGCGGTCGCCGGGCACGAGGACGCGTACGACCTCGCGGCCGGCGTCGATGAGCGCGGAGCCCAGCGCCGCCCCCAGCGCGGACGCGGCGACGGCGTCCGGCGCCGGGCCGTCCGCCGCCGGGCGGGCGTGCACGACCGTCCACCGGTCCCCGCCGAGCAAGGGGGCCACGTCCTCGGGCGCGGCGCCCAGCAGCAGCCGTACCAGCGCCGCCGAGCGCGCCGCGCCGCTCCCGCTCTGCTGGTCCCCGGTGAGAAGGGAGAGGAGTACCGCCGCGACGGAGGCGATGGTGTGGTCCCCGGGGTCCCGGCGCGGCGCCGCGATCCCGAGGACGAAGCCCTGCCCGCCGCCGAGGGCGTACGCGGCGAGGTGGGTGCCGCCGACGGTGTCGCTGGCGGAGGAGGGCGTGGGGGTGGGGGAGGGCGCGGGTGAGGGGGTGGGGCCCTGGGGCCCGGCGGCGGCCCGGGTCTCTCCGGGGTGTACGACGGCCGCCAGTTCGGCGAGGGCCGCCACGGGACCCGCTTCCGGTGCCCTCCCCGCCCGCGCCAGCTCCGCGCCCTCCGGGCCGTACAGCACCGCCCAGCCCGCCACCCGCTGGGCCAGCTGCCGCAGGACCGCCGGTACCGGGTCGGGGCGGGCCGCGGCGGCCGCGAGGCTCTGCTGGGCCTCCGTGACGCGCCGCAGCTCCGCCAGGCGGGCCTGGGCCATCAGCTGCCAGACCGCGCGGGCCACGCCCGAGAACGTGGTCCGGGGCGGGACCTCCAGCAGTGGCAGGCCGTGGCTGTCGCAGGCCGCGACCAGCGCGCGCGGAACCGTGTCGTGCACCGGCGCCAGGCCGAAGCCGAGCGCCGCGCCGCCCGCCGCCACGATCCGTGAGACGTAGCCGTCGAAATAGCCGAAGCCGTCGGAGTCGTCGGAGTCGTCGGAGTCGTCGGAGCAGGTGTCCGAGCCGGCGCCGGCCGCCTCCGGGATGTGCACCCCGGCGGTCAGCAGCAGCTCACCGCCCAGCAGATACGGGTACGGGTCCGCCATCTCCGAGGTGTGCGCCCAGTGGATCACCGTGTCGGGGTCGGTCGGGCCCGCGATCAGACGCAGGGCCAGGTCCTCCCGGGCCAGCAGTGCGCTCAGCGGCACCGGCGGGGTGGGTGGGACGGCCGGTGCGGAAGGCGGCGGTGTGTCCGGCATGGGTGGACGGTTCCTCCATCCCGTTCGGATCGAATGGATGAAACGTACACTTCGCAGTCGCTTTCCGGCCACTTAGTGTCGGTCCCGACCGGCAGCCGCGGGTACGGGCGGATGTCCCCGTGATCAGTTGCCGGCCCAGTCCCCACATCACCCGCACGACACGCCACCCACACCCGCGACCGACCCGGCGGTGCTGGCCGCCTGGCGCGAGCGGCTGGCCGGGCGCGGCACGGATGCCGAGGCCCCGGCCGAGCCGACGGCCGCGGTCGCCTAGCCGCCGCACCCCACCCCGGCCCACCCGGCCCCCGGTCAGCGGGGTCCGCGACACTGGAAGACGCACCACTCGTACCGACGCACCACCCGTACCACCTGGAGGAGTCCGACGATGAGCAGCACCGAGTACCCGGCAGCAGGCGGCAGCCAGCCACGCGGCCCCGTCGACTCGTCCCGCGTCCCGCGGTACGCGGGTCCCGCGACCTTCGCCCGGCTGCCGCGTCTCGACGAGGTCGGCCGCGCGGACGTCGCGGTGGTCGGCGTGCCCTTCGACTCCGGTGTCTCCTACCGTCCGGGCGCCCGCTTCGGCGGCAACGCGATCCGCGAGGCCTCCCGGCTGCTGCGCCCGTACAACCCGGCGCAGGACGCCTCCCCCTTCGCCCTCGCCCAGGTCGCCGACGCGGGCGACATCGCGGCGAACCCGTTCAACATCAACGAGGCCGTGGAGACCGTCGAGGCGGCCGCCGACGAGCTGCTCGGCACGGGGGCCCGGCTGATGACGCTGGGCGGCGACCACACCATCGCCCTCCCGCTGCTGCGCTCCGTCGCCAAGAAGCACGGCCCCGTGGCCCTGCTCCACTTCGACGCGCACCTCGACACCTGGGACACCTACTTCGGCGCCGAGTACACGCACGGCACCCCGTTCCGCCGCGCGGTCGAGGAGGGCATCCTCGACACCTCCGCCCTCTCCCACGTCGGCACCCGCGGCCCGCTGTACGGCAAGCAGGACCTCACCGACGACGAGAAGATGGGCTTCGGCATCGTCACCTCGGCGGACATCTACCGCCGCGGCGCCGACGAGGTCGCCGACCAGCTGCGCCAGCGCATCGGCGACCGGCCGCTGTACATCTCCATCGACATCGACTGCCTCGACCCGGCGCACGCCCCCGGCACGGGCACACCCGAGGCGGGCGGCATGACCTCGCGCGAGCTCCTGGAGATCCTGCGCGGACTGTCCTCCTGCAACCTGGTCTCGGCCGATGTCGTCGAGGTCGCGCCCGCGTACGACCACGCCGAGATCACCGCGGTGGCCGCGTCCCACACGGCGTACGAGCTCACCACGATCATGTCCCGCCAGATCGCGCAGGCCCGCAAGGACGGCGAAGCGAAGTGACCCACGACCACGACCTGGTGCTCCGTCCGTCTGCGGCGCAGACGGAGGCCGCGCTGAACCCTCCCCCCGGCCGCAACGGCGGAGACCTGGTCGTGGAGACCCTCTCCGGTCTCGGCGCGACGACCGTCTTCGGCCTGCCCGGCCAGCACGCGCTGGGCATGTTCGACGCCCTGCGCCGCTCCTCGCTCCAGTACGTCGGGCTGCGCGTGGAGAACAACGCGGGGTTCGCGGCGGACGCGTACGGCCGGATCACCGGCGAGGCCGCGCCCCTGCTGCTCTCCACCGGCCCCGGGGCACTGACCTCGCTGGCCGCGCTCCAGGAGGCCGCCGCGGCCTCCGCCCCCGTCCTCGCCATCAGCAGCCAGATCCCCACCGCCGGGCTGGGCGGCGGACGCCACGGATATCTGCACGAACTCCCCGACCAGCAGGCGTCGTTCAGGGGCGTGGTCAAGTCGGTCCACACGGTCCGTACGCAGTCCCAGATCCCATCCGCCCTCGCGGCGGCCTGGGAGTCGGCGCTGACCGCCCCGCACGGCCCGGTCTGGGTGGAGATCCCGCAGGACGTACTCCTCGCCGAGACCCACCTGCCGCAGGTCACGGCGATGGACGCGACCCCGGAGGACGTCGTCCCGCGCCCCGAACTGACCGCCCTCGCGGCCCACTTGCTGTCCTCGGCGGCCCGCCCCGCGATCATCGCGGGCGGCGGCGTCGTACGGTCGGACGCGTCCGGCAAGCTGCGCCGGCTCGCCGAGAGGCTGAACGCCCCGGTCGTCACCACCTTCGGCGGCAAGGGCGCCTTCCCCTGGAACCACCCGCTCTCGCTCCAGTCCTGGCTGGAGGACCGGCACACGACGGACTTCCTGGAGGACGCGGACGTCCTGCTGGTGGTGGGCTCGGGGCTCGGCGAACTCTCCTCGAACTACCACACGTTCAAGCCCCGGGGCCGGGTCGTCCAGATCGAGGCCGACCTCGGCAAGCTGGAGTCCAACCACCCGGCGCTGGGCATCCACGCGGACGCCCGGCTCGCGCTCTCCGCGCTGCTGGAGACCGTCGAGGAGCGCCCCGACCCGACGGCGCCGGACCGGGTGCGCGCGGTGCTCGACCGGGTGGCGGAGCGCATTGCCGGGCAGGAACTCACCCTGGAACAGGAGGTGTTGGCGGCGGTCCGCCGCGCCCTCCCGTCCTCCTCGCCGTCCTTCTGGGACATGACCATCCTGGCGTACTGGGCCTGGTCCGCCTTCGACCCGCGCGGCACCAACACCATGCACTCCGCCCAGGGCGCGGGCGGCCTCGGCTACGGCTTCCCGGCGGCCCTCGGCGCGGCGGTGGCCGATCCCACCCGCCCCGTTCTCGCGGTCTCCGGCGACGGCGGCGCGCTGTATTCGATCGCCGAGCTCGCCACGGCGAGGCAGTACGACCTGAACGTCACCTGGCTGATCGTCGACGACGGCGGCTACGGCATCCTGCGCGAGTACATGACCGACGCCTTCGGCCGGGCCACGGCGACGGAGCTGGCCCGCCCCGACTACGTGGCCCTGGCCGAGTCCTTCGGCGTCCCGGGGGTCCGTACGACCCCCGGGACACTGGAGCAGGACCTGGCGAAGGCCCTGGCGAGCCCCGGCCCGTCAGTGGTGCTGCTCCCGGCGGTGCTGCGGATGTTCGCACCCACACACCTCGGGGACTGACAGCACCGCGAGTCCGGAGGAGCGGCTGCCTACCAGATCGCCTCGACCCACTCCGGGTGGTCGATGAACGGGTTCCGGTTGTGCTGGTAGGTGTCGTAGATGACCTGGTTGCGCTTCTCCTCGAAGGCGCTCGGCGGGTCCTCGTCGCTCCACTGCTTGAGGACGGAGAGCTTGCCGATGTACGGGTTGCTGCCGTTGTTCACCTTCTCGTTGGGTTCGAGGTCGGCCCAGCCGTCGTCGCCCTCGTACCGCACGGCCATGTAGAGGATCATGCGGGCAACGTCGCCCTTGTCCGCGTCGCGCGGCTCGAACGAGTCGGAGTCGGTGAGGCTGCCTCCCCCGCCGCTGACCGTGCTGCCGCCGTTGTCGAAGTCCTTGTTGCCACGGATGCTGTTGACCTGGACGTCCGCGGGACGCAGGTGGTGCAGGTCCGTGCCGGGACCGGTCGCCTCGCCGAAGTCGCCGTGCGACTTGGCCCACGTGTGCTCGCGGTTCCAGTCGCCGACGTCCCCGCCGTTGAGGGACTTGCTGCGCGAGACACCGCTGTACAGCAGGATCACGTTGCTGCTGTTGTTCGGGTCCTGGTCGGTCGCCATGAGCGCGTTCCAGACCGCGGAGTACGAGATCTTGGTCTGGCTGCTGATGATCGTGTGCAGCGAGGACTTCAGACTCGTGCCGGTCTTCCCGACGGCGTTCTTGTAGTACGTGCTGTCGTACGCGGTCGTCGTGGCGCTCGCGGGAGTCGCGGTCACCGCGGGCAGGGTGAGGCCTACAAACACGGCGGAGGTGGCGAGCGCCAGCGTCTTCCAGCGGCGTATGTGCGTGGCGGGCATGGTGGGGGCGTCCGTTCTACGCGGGTTGAATGTGCGGGCAAACGGGAGCGTGACATGGACATGCGGTTCTGGGAATGAACGGGAGGTGTCGGTTGCGTGTCGGAAACCGGCAAGTCGCCTGTTGCGCACGCGATATGACCCACCAAAAGGCCCCTGACCGGGGGTGACATGGTCAGGGGCCTTCTGGTGTGCGGGGGAGTGCGTCAGTTCAGGTCGGACGGGTCGAGGCGGTAGAGCGTCGACGTCTGGGTGGTGGACGAGGAGGAGTCCGAGGACGTCGAGGAGTTCGACGAGGAGTTCGACGAGTTCGACGACGAGGTCGAGCTCTTGCTGTACGCGCTCTCCTTCACCGCCGTGGCGTTCTTCTGCACCCAGGCGGTGATCTCCGAGTTGAGCGTGTTGTTGCCGCCCATGCCGCCCCCCATGCCGCCGCCGAGCTGGATGTAGTGCAGCTCGCCCTTCTTCACCAGCTCCTTGAGCTTGGCGAGCGTCATGGCCTTGTCGGAGCCGGTGAAGCCGAACATGGAGATCACGGGCTTGCCGGTGCTCACGATCAGCTGCGAGGCGCTCTGCGAGTTGGACACCGCGAGCAGCCAGGTGGCGCCGTCCTGGTGCTTCTCCAGGTAGGCGACCAGTTCGCTGCTGGTGGTGCCGCCCATGCCGCCGCCACCGCCACCGCCCGCGCCGCCACCGGGGAAGCCGCCGGTACTGCCCGTGCCGCCGGGCTGTTCGCCGGTGCCGTTCGGAGGCGTGCCGTTCTGGCCGCCGGTCGGGGCGCCTTCCTGGCCGCCGGGTGCGCCGCCGCCCTGGGGCAGTTCGCCGTTGCCGCCCGGGAAGCCGCCCTGTTGGCCGCCCGCCTCGGTGTTCCGGCCGCCCTGCTGGGTGCCGCCGGGCGCCTCGCCGCCGGGGGCGTTGCCGCCGCCGAAGCCGCCCCGGCCGCCGCCGGGACCGCCGCCGCCGAAGCCGCCGCTGCCGGTGGAGGGGCCGGCGGTCGGGTTGGTGCCGCCCATGCCGCCGCCTGCGCCGCCACCGGCGCCCGCGGGTACGGCGATCGCGTACGCCGCCGGACCCGCCAGGGCCGCGACGAACGCCGCGGCCACGGACGCGGCCAGCAGCCGTACCCGATGGCCGGAGCGGAACACGAGCAGGCCCACGATCGCCAGCGCCATGACCACCGCGATGGCCGGCCACAGCCAGCTGTTCCAGCCGGAGGCCCGGCGCAGCAGCACGACGGCCCAGATACCGGTGACCGCGAGAGCGGCGGGCAGCACCCAGGACCAGCGCGCGTCGTCGCCGCGGAAGGCGCGCAGGAGCATCACGCCGCCCGCGCCGGTGAGAGCCGCGATGCCGGGGGCGAGCGCGGTCGTGTAGTACGGGTGCATGGTGCCCTCGGCCATGCTGAAGGTCAGGAAGTGCAGTACGGTCCAGCCGCCCCACAGCAGCAGCGCGGCGCGCGTCCGGTCGGTGCGCGGGGCACGGCCGCACAGGACGAGGCCGCCGACGAGCGCGATGCCCGCGAAGGGGAGCAGCCAGGAGATCTGGCCGCCGAGGGTGTCGTTGAACATCCGGCCGAGACCCGCGGTACCGGCGAAGGTGCCGCCGCCTCCGCCGCCGCCCGCGCCGCCGCCTCCGCCGCCTCCGCCGTTGCCCTCGCCGCCGAGGACGCGGCCCAGGCCGTTGTAGCCCATGATCAGGTTCCAGGCGCTGCCGTCCGTCGAACCGCCGATGTACGGGCGGTCGTCGGCGGGCACGAGGGAGACCGCCGCGGCCCACCAGAAGCTGGCCACGGCCAGGGCCACGGCCGCGAGCAGCAGGTTGCGGGCCTTCTGCAGCCAGCCGAGCCGCGACGCGTACAGGTACACGGCGAAGACGGCGGGCAGGGCGATGTAGCCCTGGAGCATCTTGGTGTTGAAGGCGAGTCCGAAGCACACCGCCGAGCCGAGCAGCGGCAGCAGCCTGTCGTCGCGGGTGGCCCGCAGCCCCAGGGCGGCGGCCGCGACCATCAGCAGTACGAGGGTGGTGTCGGGGTTGTTGTCACGGTTGATGGCGACGGTGATCGGGGTCAGGGCGAGGACGAGCGCGGCCACGGTCGCCGCCACGTGCCCGAAGACCCGCTTCACCGAGGAGTGCAGGATCCAGATCGTGCCGAGCGCGGCCGCGATCATGGGTGCCATCATCTGCCAGGTGCCGAAGCCGAAGATCCGGCAGAACAGGCTCATGATCATGAGGGCGAACGGCGGTTTGTCGACCGTGATGAAGTTGCCCGCGTCCAGCGAGCCGAAGAACCACGCCTTCCAGCTGTGCGTGCCACTGAGCACGGCGGCGCTGTAGAAGCTGTTCAGGCTGGAGGAGGACAGGTTCCAGGAGTACAGCACCGCGGCCAGCACCATGATCGCGATCAGGGCGGGGAGCGACCAGCGGGGCGCGGCGGGAGTGGGCGACGGCTCCTGGGGCGGCGCGGTGGCCGGTGCGCCGGGAGCCACGGAGGGGCCGGGGGCCGGGGGCAGTGGATCGGTGGCAGATGTCACCAGTGCACCTTGCATACGGCCGATGGGCGGGGGCTGTGCCCTGCCTGGGGGCGAGCTGTGGATGGATGAGATCCCGGTAAGAGAACGTCGTGCCCTAACCGCGGTCCGGCTGGGAGAGCCAAGGGGCGAGGACGTCGCTCATCAGTTCGGCGAAGGCGTCGTCCAGGGCGCCTTCCCGGCGTTGGTCGCCCACTGCTTCGGGACAGAGGGCGGCAGGCCGGGCGATCCAGAGGATCTTCCAGGTCCCGGAGTTCAGCGCGGGGTCGCCCCAGATCCCGCCGTTCGGGACGAGCGGGTGCAGCAGATCGCTGATCCGTTCCAGCGCGAGCCGTACCAAAGGGCCCTCGGTCGCTGTGTGGGCCGTGTTGAAGGCTGTGGGTGAGGAGCGGGCGACGGCGGCTGTGGTCGGATGGCGGCGGATGCTGCGAACGACGTGTGCCAGGTGGCCGGTGATTCCTGGAACGGTCCCATCGCTGGGGTGGGTGCGGTGCGCCGCGTCGAAGGCGTGGGCGAGTTCGGCCTTCAGCGCGAGCAGGTGCAGTTTGGAGGCGGACTTCCAGTTGGCGTAAAGAAAGTTGCGTGACGTGCCACTGTCGCGGGCGATGGCGGTGAGGGGCACGTCCAGGCCGTCGGCGCGCATGAGTTCGCGCACTGTGGCGACCACCTGGGCCGCGCCGTAGGGGTTGCTCTCGTACGTGAATCCAGGGCTCATGGCACCAACTGTGTAAAAAGGTGTGAGCAGTCGGAGGGTGGTTGCCACTTGTGCACTCAAACGAGCGACCTGTGAGCGATGGGGGCGGGATTGTGCACGGTCTCTGGCGGAGGTAGTGCTGACGCGGGGGCTCGCTCGGTACGGGTCAGCCAGGAAATATGCCGCTCTTGACGGAGGTGACGAACGCCGCCCAATCGGCGGCCGAGAAAACCAGCACAGGACCGTACGGCACCTTGGAGTCGCGCACGGGAACGCCGGAGTGGTGGTGGTCCAGTACCTCGACACAACTGTTGGCTTCGGTTCCGCTGTAGGACGACTTGCGCCAACCGCTCAGTATGTCTGCGCGCGAGATGGTGTGCTCAGCCATGGTGTCCGTAGTCCTTCGCTGTCGCCTTCAACAGGGCAAGTGACTCTTGCAGCGGCAACGCGTCGCTCAGTGCGAGATGGTAGGCGCCCTGGAGTCGTTCGACGATGGCGGGGGCGTCGTGAACCTTGCCGAACTGCAGGCCTTCCGAGTAGGCCACCGGAGGCTGGTCCTCGAACCACATCAGCGTCAGCATGCTGTTCAGGATCTGGTACGCGCCCACGGTGTACGGAATCACATGTGCGCGTACGCGCTTGGCCTCAGTCAGGCGGACGATGTGCGTGAGCTGTTCCGCCATGACCTCCGGGCCGCCGACCGGGCGTCGTAGGACTGCCTCGTCCAGCGGCGCCCACACTACGGGCGCCACTGGGTCGGTGAGGATCCTTGAGCGCTCAAGCCGTGTGACAACGGCCCTGTCACACTCCTCTTCACTCGCAGGGGGGTATCCGACGCTCAGAAGGGAACGTGCGTACCTTTCCGTCTGCAGGATGCCAGGCACGAAGGTGGGCGCGAACTCACGGATCACGGTTGCCTGTTGTTCGAGATACCGGGCTGCCTCGAAGTAGTCCTCTACCGCCACGCCCTCCTGGGGCAGGAAACTGCTCAGCACATTCCCCGTGTTCAGAGCCCTGTCCAGCCGTCGCGCGTCCTCCCGGGAGGGAATCCGTCGCCCCGCCTCGATGTGCGCGATGTGCGAACGGGTCATGACCGCCACGTCGGCCAGCCGCTGTTGCGTGAGCCCCGCCGTCTCGCGCTGCTGCTTCAGCCAGTCACCGTACGTGCTGGTCATGGCCAACTCCCTTGTGACAAATGCCTGGTCACACTCCACCCCCTGGCGAGCCTAGCCCGCCCCGTCTCACTCTGTAAGTGGATCGCTACGCAAAGCGACGCCCCTGTGGCTGAACCCAATGGAGTTGACGACATGAGTCACCGAGTGGCCCGCTTCTTCGAGCCGCTGCTGCGGCTGCTGTTCCCCGGCTCGGGGCGCCGCCGTCGCGCGGCCACCGTCACCGCTCCGGCGTACCGACGCCCCACCCTCTTGTACGCCCCTGGTCAGACGACCCGTCGCGCCGGTTCCCGCCCTCTGCGCGGCGAGGACCACGCGATCGTCCGCCCCTACCTCGTCGCCCATGAGCGGAGCGAGGAGGCGCGGCGGCAGCGGGCCCGGCGGCGCGCCCTGTGGCTGGCCGTGCACGGCGTCGACGTCGGGCCGCGGCTCATCCATGGCGTGGAGGTGACTCCGTGATCGGCGACGGGACCGGGTACCTCTCCCGCGTCGCCGACACCATCGAGAGCGTGCAGCTCGGCATGGCGGGCGAACTCCTCGACCGCGCGGCCGACATGCTCGCCGACCCCGGGGTCACCGCCGAGCAACTCCGCTTCCTGGGGCGCCGCATGGCCGAGTCACTGCGCGACGTTCACCGCATCGCGGCAAGCCGGGGCGCCCGCCCGAGCCCGAGCCCGAGCCCGAGCCCGAGCCCGAGCCCGAGTCCGTATCCGCATCCGCATCCGCATCCGTAGAACTCGTGTACAACTTTCGGTCACCTGAACGAGTCATGAGAGACGAGTGCGCCACAGGCGCGCTCGTATTGGTCGAAGGGGATGGGGAACCTCCATGACTCACCGGATATCCCGGCGTACCCGTGTGCTCGCAGCGAGCGTCGGTGCCGGAGTGGTCGTGCCGTTCGCCGCGGCCGCGGCGCCCGCCGCAGCTGCCGCGGCACCGCAGGTCAGCTGTACGTCGAGCAAGGCGGGCCTGGCCACCAAGCTGCAGAAGGACATCACCACGGCGCTCAAGGGCCGCGCCGGCACCGTCGCGGTCGGCCTCTACGACCGGTCGACGAAGACCACGTGCAGTCTGCGCGCCGCCACCGCGTACGACTCGGCCAGTGTCGTCAAGGTCACCGTGCTGGCCACGCTGCTGTGGGACGCCAAGAAGCACAACCGGTATCTGACCGCCCGTGAGCAGACCCTCGCCACGGCCATGATCACCAAGTCGGACAACAACGCCACCAGCGCGCTGTGGAAGCAGCTCGGCGTGACCAAGGTGAAGGGATTCCTCGCCGCCGCCGGGATGACCCAGACCAAGCCGGGCGCGAACGGCTACTGGGGTCTCACCCAGATCACCGTCCGGGACGAGCAGAAGCTGCTCGGACTGCTCACCGCCAAGAACTCCGTACTGAGCGACAACTCCCGCGCGTACGAGCTGAAGCTGATGAACAAGGTCATCTCCTCGCAGCGCTGGGGCACCCCGGCCGGAGCGCCCTCCTCGGTCGCCGTGCACGTCAAGAACGGCTGGCTGTCGCGGGCCACGCACGGCTGGCGCGTGCACAGCGTCGGCACCTTCAACGGCGGCGGCCACGACTACATGATCACCGTACTCACGCACGGGAACAGCACCATGCAGTACGGGGTCAACACCATCCAGGCCGTCGCCAAGGCCATCCACAAGGACCTGGCCCCGACCACCGCCGGGAGCAGCGTGAGCGTGCAGCGGTACGTGCCCACGAGCACGCCCCAGGAAGCGATCCCCGCGCTGCCGGCCACCGGCTGACACTTCACGAGACGGCCTCCCGCGCGTCACCGGCCCGCCCTAGCGTGACCGCATGCGCCTGAGATCCGTACTCGCCACTGTCACCGCCGGCCTGGCGGCGGCCACCTCGCTGACCGTCGCCGGGCCCGCCGTCGCCGGGTCCGCCGGTCCGAGCGGCAACGTCTGTTCGCCCGCCGTCTCGATCACGAGCTACTCCGACGCCCTCGACAAGACCACGTACGAGAACACCTTCGTGGGCAACCTCTCCGCGCTCGCCGTCGACCGCCACGGCCGGATCGCCGCGCTCTCCGACCGGTCCTCGCTCTTCACCCTGGACCGCGAGACGCTGAAGCCGACGAGTGTCGTGAGCCTCGCAGACGAGAAGGGCGCCGCGCTCGACTCGGAGGGCCTGGTCGTGGACCGCGACGGCACCCGGCTCATCACCTCCGAGACCGAGCCCTCCGTACGCCGCTACGAGCGGGACGGCACCCTCGTCGGCAGCCTCCCCGTACCGGACGCGCTCAAGGTCACCCCCGCGGGCCGCGCCACCTCCAACCTGACCTTCGAGGGGCTCACCCTCCTCCCCGGCGGCCACACCCTGCTCGCCGCCATGGAGGGGTCACTGAGCGGTGACACCGCCGGCATCGTGCGCTTCCAGACCTGGGAGCGCACCCGGCACGACTTCCGTCCGGCCGCCCAGTACGGCTACCGCACCGACACCGGCCTCGGTGTCTCCGAGGCGCAGGCCACCCCCGACGGCCGCCTGCTCGTCCTGGAGCGCGGCTTCACCGCGGGCGTCGGCAACACCGTCCGTCTCTACCTCGCCGACCTCCGTCACGCCACGGACACCCGCCGCACCGACACCCTGACCGGTCAGGACGGGGTCCGGCTGGTCCGCAAGACCCTCCTCGCCGATCTCGTGAACTGTCCTTCACTGGGCGCCCAGGCCAAGCAGCCCCAGCCCAACCCGCTCCTGGACAACATCGAGGGCCTGACCATCACCGGGCGCACCCGGGACGGCCGCCTCAACCTGCTTCTGGTCAGCGACGACAACCAGAACCCCGCCCAGATCACCCGCCTGTACTCGCTGCGTGCCCGGCTGCCACACACAGTGAACGGCTGATTATTGCGGAGGGATGAAATCCGCTTCGTTCGGCGTTGATGCCTTCCGGTGGAGTGAGATCTACGGAAGGCATCGGCGTGGCAGTGGAGCAAGGGGACAAGGGCGGCTGGGCACGGCGGCTCGCCGGGTACGCGTGGCGTTACCCGAAGGACGTCCTGCTCGCGCTCGGCTCCTCGCTCGGCGGCATGGCGGTCCTGGCGGTGGTCCCGCTGATCACCAAGGTGATCATCGACGACGTCATCGGGAACCACAGCAGGGACATGGCCCCCTGGGCGGGCGCCCTCGTCGTCGCGGCCGTCGTCGTCTACGTCCTCACCTACATCCGTCGCTACTACGGCGGGCGGCTCGCCCTCGACGTCCAGCACGACCTGCGGACCGAGATGTACGAGACGATCACCCGGCTCGACGGCCGGCGTCAGGACGAGCTGTCCACCGGCCAGGTCGTCGGCCGCGCCACCAGCGACCTCCAGCTGATCCAGGGGCTGCTCTTCATGCTCCCGATGACCATCGGGAACGTGCTCCTCTTCCTGATGTCCCTCGGGATCATGGCCTCGCTCTCCCTCCCGCTCACCCTGGTCGCGCTCGCCGTCGCGCCCGCGCTCTGGGTCGTCGCCAAGCGCAGCCGCTCCAAGCTGCACCCCGCCACCTGGTACGCGCAGGCGCAGGCCGCCGCCGTGGCGGGTGTGGTCGACGGCGCCGTCAGCGGCGTACGCGTGGTGAAGGGCTTCGGACAGGAGGAGCAGGAGACCGGGAAGCTCCGGGACGTCGGGCGGCGGCTCTTCGCGGGACGGCTGCGGACCATCCGGCTCAACGCCAAGTACACCCCGGCCCTCCAGGCCGTGCCCGCCCTCGGCCAGGTCGCGATGCTCGCGCTGGGCGGCTGGCTCGCCGTGCGCGGACAGGTCACGCTCGGCACGTTCGTGGCGTTCTCCTCGTACCTCTCCCAGCTCGTCGGACCCGTACGGATGCTGGCCGTGGTCCTCACCGTGGGCCAGCAGGCCCGCGCGGGCGCGGAGCGCGTGCTCGAACTCATCGACACCGAGCCGTCGATCAAGGACGGCACCAAGACCCTCCCGGCGGACGCGCCCGCGACCGTCGAGTTCGACGACGTGTCCTTCGCCTACGAGGGCACCTCGAAAAGGAAGCCGGTGCTCGACGGGCTGAGCTTCGAGATCCGGCCGGGCGAGACCCTCGCCGTCGTCGGCTCCTCCGGCTCCGGCAAGTCGACCGTCTCGCTCCTGCTGCCCCGCTTCTACGACGTGACGCACGGCGCCGTCCTCATCGGCGGCCACGACGTCCGCGAGCTGACGCACGAGTCGCTGCGCGCCGCGATCGGCCTGGTCCCCGAGGATTCCTTCCTCTTCTCCGACACCGTGCGCGCCAACATCGCCTACGGCCGCCCGGAGGCGACCCAGGAGGAGATCGAGACCGCCGCCCGCGCCGCCCAGGCGGACCGCTTCGTCGCCGAGCTGCCCGACGGCTACGACACCAAGGTCGGCGAGCACGGACTCACCCTCTCCGGCGGCCAGCGCCAGCGGGTCGCCCTCGCCCGGGCCATCCTCACCGACCCGCGCCTGCTCGTCCTCGACGACGCCACCTCCGCCGTGGACGCCCGTGTGGAGCACGAGATCCACGAGGCGCTCACCCACGTCATGGAGGGCCGCACCACCCTCCTCATAGCCCACCGCCGCTCCACCCTCAACCTCGCCGACCGCATCGCCGTGCTCGACGGCGGCCGCCTCGCCGACATCGGCACCCACGAGGAACTCCAGCGGCGCTCGCCGCTGTACCGGCGGCTGCTGACCGACCCGGACGAGCTGGGCGGCGTCTCGCCCGGCCACGCCCTGCCCGCCCTACCCCAGGAGGACACCTCCGTACGGGACGAGCTGGACGCCGAGTTCGACGCCGAGCGCGGGGTGACACCGCACCTGTGGACGGGCGACCGGGAGCCCAAGGACAACGCCCTGTCCGGCATGCCCGCCACGCCCGAACTCCTCGCCCTGGTCGAGGCGCTGCCCCCGGCCACCGACACCCCGGGCATCGACGAGGCACGCGCGGTCAGGGCCGAGGAGTCGTACGGACTGCGCAGGCTGCTGCGCGGCTTCGGTCTCCCGCTCCTCATCAGCCTGGGGCTCGTCGCCGTCGACGCGGGCATGGGCCTGCTGCTGCCCGTGCTGATCCGGCACGGCATCGACCAGGGTGTGTCCCGGATGGCCCTCGGCGCGGTGTGGGCCGCGGCCGCGCTGGCGCTCGTCACCGTGCTCGTCCAGTGGACGGCGCAGATCGGCGAGACGCGGGTGACGGGCCGGACGGGCGAGCGGGTCCTGTACTCGCTCCGCCTGAAGATCTTCGCGCAGCTCCAGCGCCTCGGCCTCGACTACTACGAGCGGGAGCTCACGGGTCGCATCATGACCCGGATGACGACGGACGTCGACGCCCTCTCGACCTTCCTGCAGACCGGTTTGGTCACGGCCTTCGTCTCCGTCGTCACCTTCTTCGGCATCATGGCCGCGCTGCTGGTGATCGACGTACAGCTGGCACTGGTCGTGTTCGTGACCCTGCCGCCGCTGGTCATCGGCACGTTCTTCTTCCGCCGGGCGAGCGTGAACGCGTACGAACTCGCCCGTGAGCGGGTGTCGGCGGTCAACGCCGACCTGCAGGAGTCGGTCTCCGGGCTGCTGATCCTGCAGGCGTTCCGGCGCGAGCGCTCGGGCGGGCGGCGCTTCGCGGAAGGCAGCGCGAGCTACCGCCAGGCGCGCATCCGCGGCCAGCGGCTGATCTCCGTCTACTTCCCCTTCGTCCAGTTGCTGTCGTCGGTGGCCGCGGCGGCGGTGCTGGTCGTGGGCGCGCACCGGGTCGACGCGGGCACACTGACGACCGGCGCGCTGGTGGCGTACCTCCTCTACATCGACCTGTTCTTCGCCCCCGTGCAGCAGCTCTCCCAGGTCTTCGACGGCTACCAGCAGGCCACGGTCTCGCTGGGCCGCATCCAGGAACTGCTCCAGGAGCCCACCTCGACCAAGGCCGCCGACGAGCCGATGGAAGTGCTGTCGTTGCGGGGTGAGGTCGCCTTCGAGGGCGTCGACTTCGCGTACGGCGACGACGAGGAGGCGCTGAGCGCGGTCTCACTGAGCATCCCCGCCGGGCAGACCGTCGCCTTCGTCGGCGAGACCGGCGCGGGCAAGTCGACGCTGGTGAAGCTCGTGGCCCGTTTCTACGACCCGACGGGCGGGCGGGTGACGGTCGACGGCACGGATCTGCGGTCCCTCGACCTGACCTCGTACCGGCACCGGCTCGGCGTCGTCCCCCAGGAGGCGTACCTCTTCCAGGGGACGGTCCGTGACGCCATCGCCTACGGCCGCCCCGACGCGACCGACGCGGAGGTGGAGGCCGCGTCCCGCGCGGTCGGCGCGCACGACATGATCGCCACGCTCGACGGCGGCTACCTCCACGAGGTCGCCGAGCGCGGCCGCAACCTCTCCGCGGGCCAGCGCCAGCTGATCGCGCTGGCCCGCGCGGAGCTGGTCGACCCGGACGTCCTGCTCCTCGACGAGGCGACGGCCGCGCTCGACCTGGCCACGGAGGCCCTGGTCAACCACGCCACCGACCGGCTCGCGGGCCGCCGTACGACCCTGGTCGTCGCCCACCGCCTGACCACGGCCGCCCGCGCCGACCGGGTGGTGGTCATGGACCACGGCCGGGTCGCCGAGGACGGCACCCACGACGAACTGCTCGGACTGGGCGGCCGCTACGCGGACCTGTGGCGCACGTTCGTGGGAGCACCGGAGCCGGAGGAGCCGGTGGCCTCACCGGCCCCGTGACGACGGCCGCCGCTCAGCGCTCTTCCGCTGGATGTCGGAGATCTTCTTCGTGGCCAGGTCGGACTGCACCGTCAGATAGGTGTACGCGGGGTGCTGGGCGGAGCCCCAGGTGAGGCGCACCGTCGACCAGGTGTGGCCCGCCCCGCTGTCGCCCGCCGTCACCTTCCAGGCGCGCGGCACGCTCTGCGCGCGCAGCACCCCGTCGGCGTGCTCGCGGCGCTCCCACTCGGTCAGCCGGCTGCGGAGGTCCGAGGTCAGATAGAACGTGCGCAACTGGCCGGCGAGGCGACCGCCGCCCTCGTCGGTCACCGCGTCGATGTAGGCGCCGTAGAAGTCGGCCACCCGGTCGTACGCCGGACCGTTGGCGCCGCTGCGCGCGGGCGGCGGAGCGGTGGGCCCGGCGAACGCGGGCACCGAGGCACCGGCAGTGGCAGTGGCGAGGAGCGCGGCGCCGAGGAGGACGCCGATGGCCGTACGTGAACGTGTCGTGCGGGACATGGGATACCGCCTTTCGTTTTCCGATCAGGTGGACATCGGATAAACAGTCACGGTTGCCACGAAAACGGAAAAACCTCCTTTTGGGCTAACGCAACCATCAGACGTACGTCCTGCGTCCGTACACCAGTACGCCAAATGGCCGGGGGAGGGACAACAGTGAACCGTGGTGGCGCGATACGCCGACGCCTCGCGCTCGTGCTGGCGGTGCTGGCCGCGTCCGGGGTGCTCGCGATGGTGAGCCCGGGCAGCGCGCAGGCCGCCGACGCGTACTGCTCGGGACGCAAGGTCCGTACGCTCTCCTTCGCGACCGGCTCCGTGCAGGTCTTCAGGCGCGGTGGATACATCTGCGCGGTGACCGTCCCCAAGAAGCAACTGCCGTACAGGCGCGCGATGTCCGTCAGCGTGCAGGCGCGCGGCAACCGGCCCGTGGTCGACCGGGGGAGCTTCGCGCACCACGCGGGCCCGGTGACCGTCCACGCCGGCCACCGCTGCGTCCGGGTCGGGGGCTCGGTCGGCTCGGGCTCGGTGAGCTCGGGCTGGATCCTCTGCTGAGCCACCCGAGGCACTCCCGTCCCACAGAGTTTTCGCCATCTCCCCTGGTGCGCCCGTGAGTTGCTCCGATAGCTTCCAGCGCACATCCGATTCACAGGGGAGGGTGCATGCGCAAGGCGCTCAGATGGCTGCTGGCGCTCACCGTGCTCATAGGCACGCTGAGTACGGCCGGGGCGGCCACCGCCGCCCAGCCGGAGGCCGCACCAGGCACCACAGGCACCACAGGCACCACAAGCACGGACGTCGACATCAAGGACCGGCTCCTCGCGATACCGGGCATGAGCCTGATCCAGGAGAAGCCGTACACCGGCTACCGCTTCTTCGTCCTCAACTACACCCAGCCGATCGACCACCGGCACCCGTCCAAGGGCACCTTCCAGCAGCGCATCACCGTGCTGCACAAGGACACCTCGCGCCCGACGGTCTTCTACACCGGCGGCTACAACGTCTCCACGACCCCTGGCCGCCGCGAGCCGACCCAGATCGTGGACGGCAACCAGGTCTCGATGGAGTACCGCTTCTTCACCCCGTCCCGGCCCGTCCCGGCCGACTGGTCCAAGCTCGACATCTGGCAGGCGGCCAGCGACCAGCACCGTATCTTCGAGGCCCTGAAGCCGATCTACAACAAGAAGTGGATCTCCACCGGCGGCTCGAAGGGCGGCATGACCGCCACGTACTACGAGCGCTTCTACCCGCGTGACATGGACGGCGTCGTCGCGTACGTCGCCCCCAACGACGTGGTGAACAAGGAGGACTCGGCCTACGACCGCTTCTTCGCCAAGGTCGGCACCAAGGAGTGCCGCGACAAGCTGAACGCCGTGCAGCGCGAGGCGCTGGTGCGGCGGCAGCCGCTGGAGAAGAAGTACGAGCAGTACGCCGCCGACAACGGCTACACCTTCACCACCATCGGGAGCCTCGACAAGGCGTACGAGGCGGTCGTGCTCGACTACGTCTGGGGCTTCTGGCAGTACAGCCTGCTCTCGGACTGCGACTCGATCCCGGCCGACGCCGCCCACGCCACCGACGACGCGATCTGGGACTCCGTCGACACCATCTCCGGTTTCTCGGCCTACACCGACCAGGGCCTGGAGATCTACACGCCGTACTACTACCAGGCGGGTACGCAGCTCGGCGCGCCCACGATCCACTTCCCGTACATCGAGAAGAAGTACATCCGCTACGACTACCAGCCCCCGCGGAACTTCGTGCCGCGCTCCATCCCGATGAAGTTCCAGCCGTGGGCGATGGCCGACGTGGATTCCTGGATCCGCCACCACGCCGACCACATGCTCTACGTCTACGGCCAGAACGACCCCTGGGGCGCGGAGCGCTTCCGCCTGGGCAAGGGCGCGCGCGACTCGTACGTCTTCACCGCCCCCGGCCTGAACCACGGTGCCAACGTCGCCGGTCTCGTCCCCGACGAGAAGGCCCTCGCGACCGCGCGCATCCTGGAGTGGGCGGGCGTCGCCTCGGCGACCGTCCGTTCGGACCCGTCGGCGGCCAGGCCGCTCGCCAGGTTCGACGCGAAGCTGGACCAGCACGACATCGAGCGCGAGCCCGCGCTGCGACCGTAGGACCGTCACCGGCTCGTCGGCCGCGCCCGCCCGTCCACTACACCGGGCGGGCGCAGCCCACCGGTCTGCTGCCGCCGAGCTGGACGTAGAGGGCCGTGGCCGAAGGGCACTTGGCGCGGTCGAGGACCGCCGACGTCACCTTGTACTCCGGGGGCTTCTTGCCCTTGCCGTCGCACGCGGTCTCGCGGACCTGGCCGCTGCCGGCGCCGTAGACGCAGTCGCCGACGATGGTGCGGGGGCCGCCGCCGCCACCGGGGTCGCCGGGGTGCGGGGGTTCGAGTTTGCGCATGCAGGCGTAGCCCTGCGGGACGACCCCGTCGCCGTTCTCGTCCGAGGCGGGCCGGGTCTCGCTGATGTGCAGGACGAAGTCCGTGGTCGCCGGGCACAGCGGTCCGTCGGCCACCTTGCCGTCGTAGCGGGCGATCACGCGCGCGGCGGCCCGTTCGCTGGAGCAGGACACCTCGGTGAAGCTGGTCGTCCCGAAGGAACTGCACTCGTCGACCGCGAGGAACACCGCCCCGTAGCCGGAGGGTTGCGTCGACGCCGTGCCCGCGGCGGGCTCGGCGCCTCCGGAGCCGGACCAGCGGTCGCATCCGGCCAGCGTGACCACGGCGAGCAGCAGCGCGCACACCACCCCTACGGAACGCCGACCCAAAGAGTTGGCTCGCATGGCTTCCCCCCGTTACCCCCGTCCAGCGTGACCCGTCGCGGCGGGCACACGCCAGACATCCGGGGTGCTTTGCGCCCTTTGGGGGTGGTGCGCCGGGTGGGCGGCGTAGGGACTAGTACGTCAATCCATACCCAATCGGGTACAGAACCCGCGTCGGGTCGTCCGCCCGCTGTACGGCCACGGGGAGCTTGCCGCGGGGCCGGACCTTGCCCGCGATCACCCGTGCGGCGGCGCGCAGTTCGACGTCCGTCCAGGAGTACGTCGCCATGTGGGCGCCCACGGAGGGCAGCTGGGCCACGTCGTACGGGTTGCGGATCGCGATCGCGACGACCGGGACCCCGGTGGCGACGAGCCGGTCGACGAGGGTCTTCTGCGACCCGGTCGCCGTGACGTTGTACGTCCCCACGACCACCGCGTCCGCGCTCCCGGCCGCCGCCACCGCCTTGTCGACGGTCGTGGCGGAGGGTGCCGTACCGGTGGACAGCGCCGTCGCCGTGAAACCCAGTTCGGTGAGGGCGGTCGCGAGGACGGTGGTGGGCGGTCCGTCGGTACCGGAGGGGGAGGCGGGGTCGGCGCCCACGACGAGGACGTTCTTGTGCGTCCGCCGTGACAGCGGGAGCAGCTGCCCGGTGTTGACCAGCAGCGTCGTGGTGCGCTCGGCGATCCGGTCGGCCGCCTTGCGGTGCGCCGCGGTGCCCACCGTGTGGTCGACGCCCGCGTCGGTGACGTACGGATTCTCCAGCAGGCCCAGCTTCGCCTTGAGGCGCAGGACGCGCAGGACGGACTCGTCGAGGCGGGCCTCGGTCAGTTCGCCGCCGCGCACCGCGTCCAGGACGGCGTTCCAGGCGAGGTCGATGGACGGCGGGTTGAGGAGCTGGTCGACACCGGCCTTCAACGCCAGTACGGGGACGCGGTCGTCGCCGTACTTGGTCCGGACGCCCTCCATGCCGAGCGCGTCCGTCACCACGACCCCGTCGTAGCCGAGTTCCTCGCGCAGGATGCCGGTGAGGATCGGGTGGGAGAGCGTGGCGGGGTCGCCGGCCGGGTCGAGCGCCGGGACCATGATGTGCGCGGTCATGATCGAGTCGATGCCGGCCCGGATCGCGGCCCGGAACGGTACGGCGTCGAGGGTCGACCACAGCTCGCGGCTGTGCGTGATGACGGGGAACCCGAAGTGGCTGTCGACGGCGGTGTCCCCGTGCCCCGGGAAGTGTTTGGAGGTGGCCGCGACGCCCGCGCTCCGGAACCCCTTCACCTCGGCCGCCACCAGCTCGGCCACCGCGTGGGGATCGGCGCCGAAGGAGCGTACGCCGATGACGGGGTTGGCCGGGTTGACGTTCACGTCGGCGACCGGGGAGTAGTCCTGGTGGATGCCGAGCGCGCGCAGTTCCGCGCCGCCGAGGCGCCCCACCGTGCGGGCGTCCTCCCGTGAGCCGCCCGCGCCCAGCGCCATCGCGCCCGGGAACAGCGTCGCGGGTCTGCCCACGCGGGCCACCGCCCCGTACTCCTGGTCGGTGGAGACGAGGACGGGCAGGCCGCGCGGCTGGTCGAGGGAGGCCTTCTGGAGGTCGTTCGAGAGGGTGGCGATCTGGTGCGGGTCGCGGGTGTTGTGCGCCCAGGTGAAGTAGATGATCCCGCCGACGCGGTACCGGGCGATCAGCTCGGCGGCCGTCCTGACGCCGAGCTCCCTGAGGTTGGCGTCGATGTCGGCCTGGTCGGGGGCGGTGGCCGAGTGGCCGTACGCCCGCATCACGAAGAGCTGGCCGACCTTCTCCTCCAGCGTCATACGGGAGAGGAGGGCGCGCAGTTCCTCGGCGCGGGGCCCCTGGTCGTCGGCGTACGCCGTGGTGCGGGTGACGACGGTGGCGGTGACGCCCGCGGTGGCGGCGAGGACCGTGCGTCTGGACGGTTTGGACGGTTTGGACGGTCGGTGTGCGGTGCTTCCCGTGCTGGAGTCGCGCACGTGCGCTCCTTCCCTCATGAAGGAAACTTCCGAGGAGTCACGAATATCCGGGAAGTTTCTTCCAGTCAAGGGTGTGCACAGTAACCGGCGAGGGGCCGCCACCGGCGCAGTTGGAGGGGGGCGCGCCGGTGACGGCGTGCTGCCGGCCGCAGGCGGCGGAGAGGGTGGTCAGCGTTCGCAGCCAGCAGCGAGGCCGACACCGCTCTGCGGAGACTCATCCAGCAGCATGCGGATTGGACGAACCGGCGGGGGGCGGGGTTCCCCGGTTCGAGGGAAACCCCGGAAGTTGGTGCGGGGGTGCTCAATGGGGCTGATGTGCCCGTTCGTCGCGCCTGCGGGCACATCGGCGGGGCGCGGACGCGGGCGGGGCGCGGGGCCCGGGCGCGGGGCCCGGAGTGGGGCCGGGCGTGGGGCCGGGCGCGGGCACAGGGGCTTGGGCCGACGCTCTCGATCGGCGTCCAATCTGCGGACGTTACGACGAAACCGGTGACGTTGGGCCGATCATGCTCCCATGGCCGTCGTCGACATCCCCGGTTCCAAGTCCATCACCGCGCGTGCGCTCTTCCTGGCCGCGGCCGCCGACGGGGTCACCACCCTCGTACGGCCGCTCCGGTCGGACGACACGGAGGGCTTCGCGGAGGGCCTGACCCGGCTCGGTTACCGGGTCGGCCGTACCCCGCACGCCTGGCAGGTCGACGGCCGCCCACAGGGCCCGGCGGCCACCGACGCCGACGTGTACTGCCGGGACGGCGCGACCACCGCCCGCTTCCTGCCCACCCTCGCCGCCGCCGGACACGGCACCTACCGCTTCGACGCCTCCGCGCAGATGCGCCGCCGCCCACTGCTCCCGCTCACCCGCGCCCTGCGCGACCTCGGCGTCGACCTGCGGCACGACGAGGCGGAGGGCCACCACCCGCTGCGGATCGCGGCGGCCGGGGTGGAGGGCGGTGACGTGACGCTCGACGCGGGCCAGTCCTCCCAGTACCTGACGGCCCTCCTGCTGCTGGGCCCGCTGACCCGCAAGGGCCTGCGGATCACCGTCACGGACCTGGTCTCGGCGCCGTACGTGGAGATCACACTCGCGATGATGCGGACGTTCGGAGCGTCCGTACGCCGGGAGGGCGAGGTGTTCGTGGTCGCACCCGGCGGCTACCGCGCCACCACCTACGCCATCGAGCCCGACGCCTCCACCGCCGGCTACTTCTTCGCCGCGGCCGCCGTGACGGGCCGTGAGATCACGGTGCCGGGCCTGGGCACGGGCGCGCTCCAGGGCGACCTGGGCTTCGTCGACGTCCTGCGGCGGATGGGGGCGCGGGTGGTCGTCGGCGACGACCGTACGACGGTCACGGGCACGGGCACGCTGAACGGCGTCACGGTCAACATGCGGGACATCTCCGACACCATGCCGACGCTGGCCGCGATCGCGCCCTTCGCCTCGGGCCCGGTCCGCATCGAGGACGTCGCCAACACCCGGGTGAAGGAGTGCGACCGCCTGGACGCCTGCGCGGAGAACCTCCGGCGGCTGGGGGTACGGGTGGAGACCGGGCCGGACTGGATCGAGATCCACCCCGGTACGGATCCCGCCGCCGGCACGGAGATCACGTCGTACGGCGACCACCGCGTCGTCATGTCCTTCGCGGTGACCGGGCTCCGGGTGCCGGGAATCTCGTTCGACGACCCCGGGTGCGTACGGAAGACGTTTCCGGGTTTCCACGAGAAGTTCGCGGAACTTCACCCGCGGCGGTGAGGAGCCGATCCACCCCGACCGCGTGGTGTGGGACCGCGTGGCCCGGGTCAGTGGGCGATGTCGTCGATCAGTTCGCGGGCGCCCTGGCGCAGCAGGGCGACGGCGACGGAGGTGCCGAGCGTCGCGGCGTCGAGGCGGCCCGCCCACTCGTGGGCGTTCAGCACCGTCTTGCCGTCCGGGGTGAACACACAGGCGCGCAGGGAGAGCTCGCCACCGCGGTCGACCCTCGCGTAGCCCGCGATCGGTGAGTTGCAGTGCCCCTGGAGGACATGGAGGAACATGCGCTCCGCCGTGGCCTCCCGATGGGTGTTCGGGTCGCCGAGGTCGCTGACGGTCTCGATCACGTCGGTGTCGCCCTCGCGGCACTGGAGCGCCAGGATGCCCGCGCCGATCGGCGGCATCATCGTCTCGGGCGACAGGACTTCGCTGATCACGTCCGTCCGGCCGATGCGTTCGAGCCCGGACACCGCCAGCAGCAGCGCGTCCGCCTCACCCGCCGCCAGCTTCTCCAGCCGGCGGTTGGCGTTGCCCCGGAACGGTACGCACTCCAGGTGCGGATGGGAGGCCGCCAGCTGGGCGACCCGCCGTACCGACGAGGTGCCGATCCGGGTGCCCTGCGGCAGCTCGTCGAGCGTGAGCCCGCCGGGGTGCACGAGGGCGTCCCGGATGTCGTCCCGCGCCAGGAACGCGGCGAACGTCGTCCCCGCCGGGAGCGGCCGGTCGGCCGGGATGTCCTTCACACAGTGCACCGCGAGGTCCGCCTCGCCGGCCAGCAGCGCCGCGTCGACCTCCTTGGTGAACGCGCCCTTGCCCTCGACCTTGGCCAGGTCGCCCATCCACTTGTCCCCGGTCGTCCTCACGGGCACGACCTCGGTACGGATGTGTGGATGGAGCGCACCCAACTCGGCGCGCACGCGCTCCACTTGGGCCAGGGCCATGGGCGAGTCGCGGGAGACGATACGGATCAGTTCCGGGGCCGACATGCCGACCACGATAGCGTGCGCAAGCCGGCCCAAGACGCGGGAGAGACGGTGACAGGGGGAAGTCTGGGGCATTTCCGCCAGTGCGGGCGCTCGCCGGTGTCCGAGGGGCTCGGGGCTCGCGAATTCAGCAGGACGTACGGGCCCGCGAGGACGTACGGGCTCGCGCGCTCGGAGGCCGACGGGCTCTGCGGGGCCGACGGGCTGGACGACACGCTCAGAGGGCGACAGGCTCACCGGTCGGCTCGGACTCCGAGCCCCGCAGCTCCGGCGTACTCGCCGCCACCGCCAGGACCGCCAGTACGCACAGCAGACCACCGCTGACCAGGGAGGTCACCCCGGAGGTCCAGCCGGCGACGAGGCCGCCGCGCAGGCTGCCGAGGTTGGGCCCGGCCTGGCCGGCGATCTGCTCCGCCGCGGTCACCCGGCCCAGCAGCGCGTCCGGCGTACGGGTCTGGACGATCGTGCCGCGCGAGATCGTCCAGCCCGCGGGCCCGGCCCCGCGGTCCCTACGCCGAGTCGTTCAGCAGCCGCCCGAGGTGCTCCCGGCCCGGCCCCAGCAGTTCCGGAAGCGGTGCTGCCCCCTCGTACCACCGCTTCTCGTACTCCCAGCACAGCCAGCCGTCCCAGCCCTCCCGGGAGAGCAGTTCCACACAGTCGGCGAGGGGCAGGACGCCCGCGCCGAGCGGGAGCGGGGTGGTGTCCTCGGCGGAGGCGATGTCCTTGACCTGGAGGTAGCCGAGGTAGGTGCACAGGGCGGCGTACGTCGCCGCGGGCTCCTCCCCGCCGAGCCAGGTGTGCATGACGTCCCACAGCGAGCCCACGTGGTGGTGGCCGACCAGGCCCAGCACCCTGATCGCGTCCGCGCCGGTGCGATGCGAGTCATGGGTCTCCAGCAGGATCCGTACGCCCAGGTCGGCGGCGTGCTCCGCCGCCGTGCCGAGCCGCCGTGCCGCCGTCGCGTCCGCCTCCTCGACGCTCTGCTCCGGGCTCGCGCCCGGAAACACCCGTACGAACGGGGCGCCCAGGTCACGCGCGAGTTCGAGGAGTCCGTCGATCTCGGCGATGACGGTGTCGTCGTCGCCCGGCGCCGCCACCCGCACGTATCCCGCCACGCCCAGGATCTCGACGCCGCCCGCCTTGAACTCGGCGACCACCTCGGCCCGTTCGGCCGCCCCGATGCCGGGGTGCACCGGCTCCTCGGGGTGCGCGCGCAGCTCCACGCCGTGGTAGCCGTGCGTGGCGGCGAGTCGTACGACATCGGGGATCGGGAGCCCGGGCACGCCGAGCGTGGAGAAGGCAAGCTTCATGCTCCAGGACCCTACCCGTCACTCTCCGGTGCCGTGCAGGTCCAGCCGCCAGTCCTGACCGAGCAGGTCCGCCCCGAAGGAGCGGTGCGGCTTCTCGGCGACGAGGACGAAACCGTGGCGCTGGTAGATGCGGCGGGCGGCGGTCAGTACGTCGTTGGTCCACAGGACGAGGTCGCGGTAGCCGCCGTCCCGCGCGAACTCGACGACGGCCTCGACCAGCCGGTCGCCGATGCGCAGCCCGCGGGCGTCCGGCTCGACGAGCAGGAGGCGCAGTCGGGCCGTTCCGGGCGCGTCGTCCCGTACGCACATCACGCACCCGACCGGCCGGCCGTCGAGCTCGGCGATCCACACCCGCTCCAGGTGCGGGTCGTGGTCCTCGGCGAAGTCCGCGACGATCCGGGCGACCAGGCCCTCGTAGTCGGTGTTCCAGCCGTACTCGGCGGTGTACAGCGCGGCGTTGCGCTGCACGATCCAGCCGAGGTCGCCGGGGCCGGGTGCGCGCAGGACGACGTCCTCGCGGCGGGGGCGGCGGCCGTGGGAGAGGAGCGTGCGCACCGTGTGCAGGGCTTCGGCGAGCCGCGGCCGGTCGTCGGCGGGGACGGTGGCCAGCAGCGCCCCCATCGATTCCCGCGACCGCTCGTCCAGCAGGGCCGCCGTCTCCCGGCCGCGCGCCGTGAGCGTGATCCGGCGGCGTCGCGGGTCCCGCTCCGAGGGCGCCCGTTCGATCAGTCCGTCCTGCTCGAACTTGTTCAGGATCCGGCTCAAGTACCCGGAGTCCAGGGACAGTTCGGTGCGGAGGTCGGCGGCGTCGGTGTGCGGGGAGTGGGCCAGCTCGTACAGCACCCGGGACTCGGTGAGGGTGTACGGGGCGTAGAGGTGGCGGCCGTAGTCGAGGGCGCCGATGACGTTCGTGTAGAAGCGGTTGAAGGAGCGGATGTCCTGGACGGTCATGATCACTCAACCCCGGATGATCGGTTCTGCCCGTTCGGTGCGTTCTGGATAGTTGACTCAGTCAGAGGTCTGGGTCGAGCGTACGGCGTCGGCCAAGAGCGGGCAATGGCCGGGCAACTCCCAGGCAACCCCGGTCATGGCTTGGCCAACCCCTTTCCGCACGTTGTCCACATGTTCACCGCGCGCCTCTGACAGCCCTCGTTCACCCCTAGGAGAGTGAAGCGGCGGGTCCGCCTCCGCGCGGGCCGCAGATCGACTCCGGAGAGCTGGCGAAGTCTCAAGAAGGGGCAGCAATGGCCGAGTTGACACGTCGTAGACTCCTGGGTTCGGCCGCGGGCGCGCTGGGCGGCGCCGCGGCACTCTCCCTCCTCCCGCCGAGCGTCCAGAAGGCCGTCGCGGCCGGGCCGCCGGAGCACGGTTCGCTCCGCGACATCGAACACGTCGTCATGCTGATGCAGGAGAACCGGTCGTTCGACCACTACTTCGGCACGCTGTCGGGCGTCCGCGGCTTCGCCGACCCGCACGCGCTGAAGCTCGACAACGGCCGGTCGGTCTTCTACCAGCCCGACGCCGTGAACCCGAAGGGGTATCTGCTCCCCTTCCACCTCGACACCCACACGTCCAGCGCGCAGGCCATACCGTCCACCAGCCACGCGTGGGCGGTGCAGCACCAGGCGTGGAACGCCGGCCGGATGGACCAGTGGCTGCCGGCGCACCGCAAGGCGGACGGGGTCAACGGTCCGTACGTCATGGGCTACTACACGCGCGAGGACATCCCGTTCCAGTTCGCGCTGGCGGAGACCTTCACCATCTGCGACAACTACTTCTGCTCGGTGTTCGGGCCGACCTGGCCCAACCGGCTGTACTGGATGACCGGCACGATCGACCCGGGTGGCACCCAGGGTGGTCCCGTCCTCGTCAACCGGGCGCCGACGCCGTACCGGTGGACGACGTACGCGGAGCGGCTGCAGGCGGCCGGGGTCAGCTGGAAGGTGTACCAGCAGGACGACGACTACGGCTGCAACATGCTGGAGCAGTTCGCGAGCTTCCGCGCGGCCGCGCCGGGGTCCGACCTGTACGAGCGTGGTGTGCGGCCGCAGCCGGAGGGCACGTTCGAGGACGACGCGCGGGCCGACCGGCTGCCGACCGTCTCGTGGATCATGCCGACGAGTTACCAGTCCGAGCACCCGGACTACCTGCCCGCGGCGGGTGCGGATTTCGTGGCCTCGAAGATCGAGGCCATCGCGTCGAACCCGAAGGTGTGGCGGAAGACCGCGTTCATCCTGAACTACGACGAGAACGACGGCCTGTTCGACCATGTGCCGCCGCCGACGCCTCCGGCGGGTACGCCGGACGAATTCGTCCAGGGGCTGCCGATCGGTGGCGGCTTCCGCGTCCCGGCCATCATCGTCTCTCCCTGGACGGTGGGGGGCTGGGTGGCCTCGGAGGCGTTCGACCACACCTCGGCGCTGCAGTTCCTGGAGCGCTTCACGGGGGTGGAGGAGCCCAACGTCAGCGACTGGCGGCGGTCGACGTTCGGCGACTTCACGTCGGCGTTCCGCTTCTCGCACGCGCGTCCGCGTCCGCCGCGGCTGCCGGACGACACGGCGGAGCAGTTGGAGAAGGCGAAGGAGGAGGTGGCGACCCTGCCGAAGCCGACACTGCCGGGTGCCGACCAGTCGTTCCCCCGCCAGGAGAAGGGACACCGTCCGCACGTGTGACCGTGTGCGGTTCGGTGTGTGGGTGGGTCGGGGCCGTGCCGGTGCGTCGAGCCCGTCGCCGCCGAATCAGACGTGAGGTGGTAGAGCGAGCCGCTGCCAAATCCGAACGTACGCGACGGGCTTGCGACACACCGCCACGGCCCCTTCCGTGAGTCACTCGACTGCGGCCCGGCAGGGCACGGCCCGGCCCGGCCCACACGCATTCACTCGCCTCCCCGCCGGCCAGCCATCCTTCACCTCGTCCGGTGCGTGGTGCGTGGTGTCTGGGGGCGAGGCTGGGGGCGGCATCCCACTCAGGCGCGTTCGCCTGCCTACCTCCGGGTCGGCGTCCTTCACTCCGGCCGGTGCCTGGGAACCAGGCCGGGGCCGCACCCCACCCACCCGTTCACCCGCCCACCCCCGGCCCGGCACCCTTCACCCCGGCCGGCGTCTGAGGACAAGGCCGAAGGCCACACCCCCACCCACCCCCCGCTCACCCACCCACCCCCGGCCCGCGCCACTCAGCCCGTCCGGCGTTTGAGGACGAGGCCGTTCAGGCCGAACGGGGGTCTGGGGGCGAAGCCCCCAGGTGAGGATGGGACGGGTAGGGGCGGCGGGGGCGAAAACCGCTGGTCAGGACCGCGGCACCCCCGTGGACCCCCGCACCATCAACTCCCCCCGCACCGTGGCGATCCCACCCGGCGGAGGCTCCTCCCGGCCCATGGCGATCCGCCCGGCCCGGGCCCCCGCCTCCGACAGCGGCAACCGCACCGTCGTGAGCGCGGGGACGGCGTCGATGCTGAAGGGAAGGTCGTCGAAGCCGGCGACGGACACATCGTCGGGGATACGCAGCCCCGCATCGCGCAACGCGGCACACGCACCGAGCGCAACGGTGTCGTTCGCGGCGACCACAGCCGTCAAGGACGGCTCCCGGCGCAGGAGTTCGATGGTCGCCTCGTATCCGGCGCGACGGTCGTAGCGTCCGTGCACCGTGCGCTGCGGATCGTCCTCGATGCCGTGCGCGGCGAGCGCGGCCCGGTGCCCCTCCAGGCGGTGCCGGGTCGTCGTCCGCTCCTCCGGGCCCGCGATGTAGCCGAGTCGGCGGTGGCCGAGCCCGATCAGATGCTCGGTGAGCTGCCGGCCGCCGCCCCGGTTGTCGAAGGTGAGCGCGATCGCCTCGGGGGCGTCGGGCGCGGGCGGGCGCCCGCACAGCACCACCTGCGTTCCCGCGTTCCCGAGCTTGCGCAGCTTCGCCGCGACGGCCGCCGCGTGCGGCGCGTCCTCGACGGCGCCGCCCGTCAGTACGACCGCGGCGGCCCGCTGGCGCTGAAGGAGCGTGAGGTAGGTCAGCTCACGCTCCGGGGAGCCGCCGGTGTTGCACACGACCCCGAGCCGCTCCCCGCCCGCGCGCCCTCCGGGGCCCCCGATCTCCGACTGGATCGCGGCCGCCATGATCCCGAAGAAGGGGTCGGCGATGTCGTTGACCAGGATGCCGACCAGATCGGAAGTGGCGGCGGCGAGCGAACTCGCGGGCCCGTTCAGTACGTAGTCCAGGTCGTCCACCGCGCGCAGCACCCGCTCGCGCGTGGACGCCGCGACGGGATAGTTCCCGTTCAGCACCCGGGACACGGTCGCGGGCGAGACCTGCGCGCGCGCCGCCACGTCCGCCAGGGTCACGGTCATCTCGTCGTCCTCCGGTCACGCTTCTCGTTTGTCGTCGTCGTCAAACACGCGGCTCCTGGAACCGTCGAGCGCGCGGCCCCGCGATCCGCCGAGCCGACGGAACACCGCCGTGGTACGCCCTTCACGTGCAGGTACATCCGATCGTGCGCACGCCCCCACGTCCAGCCGTCCGGACAATCGAACATCTCGTCCCCCACATGGTCTTGTCCAATTGGCTGGACAGAGGCTACTTTCTCCTTGGATAGAAAGCGCTTGCTGTCACGCTCGCCAGTTCATCAGTGGACCAGTAGGGGGCGTACGCGGCGCGGAACCCGCGTACGAAGGGAATCACGTGACACGCAAGACGGTGCGAATCGCCATGAACGGCGTGACGGGACGCATGGGCTACCGCCAGCACCTCGTCCGCTCGATTCTCGCCCTGCGCGACCAGGGCGGCCTCGACCTCGGCGACGGCACGGTGCTGTGGCCCGAACCGGTCCTCGTCGGCCGTCGCGAGCACGCCCTGAAGGCGCTCGCCGAGCAGCACGGCCTGGAGCACTGGTCGACGGACGTGGACGAGGTCCTCGCCGACCCGACCGTGGACCTCTACTTCGACGCCCAGGTCACCTCCGCCCGTGAGGAGGCCATCAAGAAGGCCATCGCCGCGGGCAAGCACATCTACACCGAGAAACCCACCGCCACCGGCCTCGACGGCGCCCTGCAGCTGGCCCGCCTCGCCCACGAGAAGGGCATCAAGCACGGGGTGGTGCAGGACAAGCTCTTCCTCCCCGGGCTGCTCAAGCTCAAGCGGCTCATCGACGGGGGCTTCTTCGGGCGGATCCTGTCCATCCGCGGCGAGTTCGGCTACTGGGTCTTCGAGGGCGACTGGCAGAGCGCCCAGCGGCCCTCCTGGAACTATCGCGCGGAGGACGGCGGCGGCATCGTCGTCGACATGTTCCCGCACTGGGAGTACGTGCTGCACGAGCTGTTCGGCCGGGTCACCTCCGTCCAGGCGCTCACCGCCACCCACATCCCGCAGCGCTGGGACGAGCAGGACAAGCCCTACGACGCCACGGCCGACGACGCCGCGTACGGCGTCTTCGAGCTGGAGGGCGGCGCCATCGCCCAGATCAACTCCTCCTGGGCGGTCCGCGTCAACCGCGACGAGCTGGTCGAGTTCCAGGTCGACGGGACGGAGGGGTCGGCCGTCGCCGGGCTGCGCAACTGCCGCGTCCAGCACCGGTCCGCCACCCCCAAGCCGGTCTGGAACCCCGACATCCCGGCCACCTACTCCTTCCGCGACCAGTGGCAGGAGATCCCCGACAACGCCGAGTTCGACAACGGCTTCAAGGCGCAGTGGGAGCTGTTCCTGCGGCACGTGTACGCCGACGCCCCCTACCACTGGGATCTCCTCGCCGGTGCCCGCGGCGTCCAGCTCGCCGAACTGGGGCTGAAGTCCTCGGCCGAGGGCCGCCGTCTCGACGTACCGGAGATCTCGCTGTGACCCTTCACCTTCCGTCCGGTGGTGGGCGGTTGAGGGCCTACGAGCCGCGTGCCACCCCGCTCGCCCTCACCACCGGCGCGCCCTTCACCTCCCGTACGGTCTTCTCGGCCGCGCACGTCGTGGCCGACCCGTACGCCGATGTGTCCCCCGACTCGCCCGCCGCCGTCGACTGGGACGCCACCCTCGCCTTCCGCCGCCATCTGTGGTCCCACGGGCTCGGGGTCGCCGAGGCGATGGACACCGCGCAGCGCGGGATGGGCCTGGACTGGGCGGGCGCGGCCGAACTCATCCGCCGGTCCGCGGCGGAGGCGAAGGCGGTCGGGGGCCGTATCGCGTGCGGTGTCGGCACCGATCAGCTCACCGGTCCGGCATCCCTGGAAGAGGTGCGGACGGCGTACGAGGAGCAGCTCGCCCTCGTCGAGGAGTCGGGGGCGCAGGCCATCCTCATGGCCTCCCGGGCGCTGGCGGCGACCGCGAAGGGCCCCGAGGACTATCTGGAGGTCTACGGCCATCTGCTCCGCCAGGCGGCCGAGCCCGTGATCCTGCACTGGCTCGGCCCCATGTTCGACCCCGCCCTTGAGGGCTACTGGGGCTCGGGCGACCTGGACGCGGCCACGGACGTGTTCCTGGAGGTCATCGCGGCCCACCCGGACAAGGTCGACGGCATCAAGGTCTCCCTCCTCGACGCCCGGCGCGAGGTCGACCTGCGCCGCCGGCTGCCGCAGGGCGTGCGCTGCTACACGGGCGACGACTTCAACTACCCCGAGCTGATCGCGGGCGACGAGCAGGGCTTCAGCCATGCCCTGCTCGGCATCTTCGACCCGCTGGGTCCGCTCGCGGCGGAGGCGGTACGGATCCTCGACACGGGCGACGTGAAGGGCTTTCGCGAACTCCTCGACCCCACCGTCGAACTCTCCCGCCACCTCTTCCAGCCCCCGACCCGGTTCTACAAGACGGGCGTCGTCCTGCTGGCGTGGCTGGCCGGGCACCAGGAACACTTCACCATGGTCGGCGGGCTGCAGTCGGCCCGCTCGCTGCCGCACTTCGCGCGGGCGTACGAGCTGGCGGACACCCTGGGCCTGTTCCCGAACCCGGAGCTCGCCGAGACCCGGATGAAGACCCTGCTGGCCCTGTACGGAGTGACCCCATGAGCAGCCTCGCCCGCTTCTCCATCAACCAGATGACGGTCAAGCAGCTGTCGATGCCCGAACTGGTCGAGTCCTGTCTGGAGCTGGGCGTTCCGGGCGTCGGACTCTGGCGTGAACCCGTCCGGTCGTACGGCCTCGACGCCACCGCAAAACTCGTCCGCGACGCGGGCCTGGCCGTCACCACCCTCTGCCGCGGCGGCTTCTTCACGGCGATCGACCCGCGGGAGCGGGCCCGTGCCCTGGACGACAACCGCGCGGCCGTCGACGAGGCCGCGACCCTCGGTACCGACACCCTGGTCCTGGTCTCCGGGGGGCTGCCGGCCGGCTCGAAGGACCTGCACGGCGCGCGGGAGCGGATCGCCGACGCGCTGGGGGAGCTGGGCCCCTATGCCGCCGAGCGGGGCGTACGCCTGGCCATCGAGCCCCTCCACCCGATGTACGCCGCCGACCGCTGTGTCGTCTCCACCCTCGCCCAGGCCCTGGACCTCGCGGAACGCTTCCCCGCGGACCAGGTGGGCGTCACCGTCGACACGTACCACATCTGGTGGGACGACACGGCTCCCGCGCAGATCGCCCGCGCGGGCGCCGGCGGCCGTATCCACACCTTCCAGCTCGCCGACTGGACGACTCCGCTGCCCGAAGGCGTGCTCAACGGCCGCGGTCAGATCGGTGACGGTTCGATCGACATGCGGGAGTGGCGGGGGTACGTCGAGGCGGCGGGCTACTCCGGGCCGATCGAGGTCGAGCTGTTCAACGACGGGTTGTGGGCGCGGGACGGGCGCGAGGTGCTGGCGGAGACGGCGGCACGGTTCGCGGAGCACGCGATGTAGCGCGCTGTGGTGGCCGGAGCGAGGCGGACTGTCCTCTCCCTCGTGGCTCTCCCTGCGGAGAGGACAGTCCCGTATACGCCACGTATACTGGCCGCGTGTCCGACGTCATGATCCGTGTGCCCGCCGAAGTCCGTGACCAGCTCGCCGCCGTGGCCGAAGCGCGAGGGACCAGCCTTCGTGCTCTCATGCAGGACATAGCCGCTCAGACGCTCACTCCCGAGCAGATCAAGGAACGGGCCGACCGCACCCGCACTCTGCTCGCCGAGCGCTTCGGGCACTACGTGTCGGACGAGGAGTCCACCGAGATGCGGCGCAAGATGCGGGAGGCCGCCGCCGCTCACCGGGCCGGGCCGGCCGAGGTGGAGTCGTCCCGTTGAGTCAGACCGAGCACTACGTTCTCGACGCTCCCACCCTCTTGGCGTGGGGAGGCGACAAGCAGGTCTCCGGCCTCATCCACGCCGCGGCCGCCAGTGACGACATGCGTCTGTGGGTACCTGTCCTGTGTCTTCTGGAGGCAGAGCGCCAACGTGCCGGGATCGTCGACCACGTGGGTGTCCTGGTGGACGTACTGCATCTCGTCGACGACGACTACGCTATGGCGGTGACCATTGCCGAACTGGGCCGCGTGGGCGTCGACTTCGGCGTCTCGGCCGCTGTGCACGCCGCGAGACCGAACCAGCTGCTTCCCACGGGCGGGCTGATCGCCACCGTGGCACCGGAACCCTACGGAGGGCTTGGGGTCGGGATCGTGGATCTGACTCGCTGACGGTTCGCCCGCGGCAGCGGGGTGGACCACCGTCGTTCCACCGCCTCGACCGTAGGATCAACCCTCATGTACGTCAGCCGGATCTCGGTACAGGACATCAAGTCCTTTCACGGCCCCCGTCGGGTCGATCTGACCCTGACCCGCCCCGACGGGAGTCATGCGGGCTGGACGGTCCTGGCGGGCCGCAACGGGTCCGGAAAGACGACACTGCTGCGAGCCATGGCCCTCGCGCTCAGCGGGCCCGCGGTGGCCCGCAGTCTGGTGCCGGGGTTCGAGAACTGGGTGACACAGGGAGCCAAGGTGGGGCGGCTCGAAATCGAGATCGTCCGGGACGCGAGGTACGACCGGTTCTCCCAGGGGAAGCCGCCGCGAGGCTCGTTCAAAGCGGGTCTCGTATGGGGCGCGCACCGCAGAGGCGCACAGCCCACCCTGGACGAGCTCGTATACACCAAGGCGCACATCAGTATCGCCCGCCGTGGCCCCTGGGCGGACAATCCGGCGGGCTGGTTCTGTGCGGCGTACGGGCCGTTCCGGCGGATGGCCGGGGGCTCCGGCGAGGTACAGCGGCTGATGCTGGCGTCCGGGCCGGTGGCCCGGCAGGCCAGCCTCTTCCACGAGGACGCCTCGCTGGCCGAGGGCGTCGCCTGGCTGATCGAGCAGCATCTGCGCGCACTCGAAGGCAGGCAGGGGGCCCGTGGGCTGAAGGCTTTCGCCCTGGCGCTCCTGAGGGACGGACTGCTGCCGGACGGATACCGGATCATCGACGTCGACTCCGAAGGCCTGTGGGTCGAGCGCGACGGCAGCCGTTTCCCCCTGCGCGAGATGAGCGACGGATTCCGTACGGTGGCAGCCCTGGTCGTCGACATCCTCAAGCAGATACACGACACGTTCGGTTACGACCTCTGGGAATCCGACCTCTGGGTGGCCAGGGGCGAGTCGCTGGCTCTCCTGACACCCGGCATCGTCATCATCGACGAGATCGACGCCCACCTCCACGTCTCCTGGCAGCGACGCATAGGCCCCTGGCTGACCGCACACTTCCCTCGTGTCCAGTTCATCGTCACCACGCACAGCCCGTACATCTGTCAGGCCGCCGATCCCGGTGGACTCATTCGCCTGCCGGGGGTGAACGAGGAGCATCCCCCCGAAGTCGTCGACCAGGACCTGTACGAGCGGGTGGTGTACGGCAGCGGCGACGACGCCGTTCTCTCCGACCTGTTCGGTCTCGACACCCCGTACTCCGAGCGGGCCGAGCAGGTCCGGTCCGAGTTCGTGGAGTTGGAGGCGCGGATCTACGACGGGAACACGTCTCCCGAGTCACTCGCCCGCTACAAAGAACTGAAGAGCCTGCTCACCAGTTCGCCGACGGCTCGCCTCGACGAGATGACCGCTCATCTGCAACGGCTCGCGGAAGAGATCGCGGAGGGCGGGATCGCGGAGGGCGAGGAGGAGTGATCCGGCTTCGGCGGGTCGCCCTGCCGCCGGACACGGTGGAGCGACTGGGGGAGTACACCGAGGACATCCGGCAGCAGTCCACGGAAGGGGACCGCAGGACCAGGGCCAAGAACCTCTGGGCCGGCAGCACCACCCGCCGGCGCGTCCGCCCGGCGCTCGTCGCGGCCCTGGCGGAGATGGCTCCCGGCCATGAGCGTTGCATGTACTGCGGTGACAGCCAGGGCACCGACGTCGACCACTTCGAGCCCAAGAGCCTCACCCCGCTCCGTACCTTCGACTGGCTCAACCACCTGCTCGCCTGCTCGTTCTGCAACAGCAACCAGAAGCGGAACCTCTTCCCGACCGCCGCCGACGGCAGCCCACTGCTCGTCGACCCGACGGCTGAGGACCCCCTGGACCACCTGCGCCTGGTGCTCCCGCTCGGAACGTACAAGGGTCTGACCGAGCGAGGCCGGTCCTGCGTCGAGGTGTTCGGCCTCAATGCCAGACCGGTCCTGGTCAAGGGGCGCAGGGACGCGTACGCCACGGCCAGGCATTCGATCGAGCTGTGGCGCATAGCCATGGACAACGGGCAGCGCGACAAGGCGGGGGAGATCGTCCGCGTCGCCTGGAACCGGCCCCTCGCCGATGTGCTCGTCGCCATGTTCCACCAGTCCGAGCATCCGGCGGCCGACGCCTTGTTCGCAGGGGAGGAGGATGTCCTCGGCCTTCTCCGCGACCCCGAACTCCGCGCGGGATTCGTGGAGTAGCTATGCCTGGGCGCCGATGTGCCCCTCTTTGACCGCGCCGACGAACGCCGACCAGCCGCCCGCCGAGAAGACCACCGCCGGGCCGGTGACGGCCTTGCTGTCGCGGACGGGCACGCCGACGCAACCACGCGCGACCTCAAGGCAGTCGCCCTGATCGCCGCCGCTGTAGCTGGACTTGTACCACCCGGTGAGGGCGGACGAGTCGGAGACGGCGTGCTCACTGCTGACCATGTGCGTGTTCCTCCGCTACGGCCTTGACGAGGGCCAGTGACTCCTGTCGCGACAATGCGTCGCTCAGCGCTAGAGCGTAGGCGGTCTGGCTGGCTGCCACCAGAGCCGGATCATCCATCAAGTTGCCGGTGAGGAAGCCCTCGACGTAGGCCACCGGGGCGGAGTCCTCGAAGCTCATGAGCGTGAGGTAGCTCTGCTGGAGCGCGTGCGCTCCGACGCCGTACGGCAGCACATGCAGCCGCAGCCGTCCCGCCTCGGCCAAGGCTGCGATCTTGTACAGCTGTTCGACCATGACCTGTGGGCCACCGACGCGGCGCCGCAGCACGGACTCGTCGAGCAACGTCCAGACGACTGGCTTCAACGGCCCGTCGAGAATCCGGGAACGCTTCGTTCGGATGACGACGTCTTCGTCAAGTTCCTCCCCCGTGTGGTTCGGCCGGTACGCGCGGAACAGGGCACGCGCGTAGCTGTCGGTCTGGAACACACCTGGAACCAGCGAGAGCGCGAACTGCTGGATCAGCGTGGCCTGTTGTTCCAACTCGGCTACGGCCGCGAAGTGGTCGGTGTACTTCGAATCCAGGTCCTCCAGCCAGCGGGCGAAGAACCCGTCCGTCCCCAGCGCCCGGTCGATCCGCTGTGCGTCATCTGGCTTCGGGAGGCGCCTGCCCGCCTCGAAGTGGCTGATCAGGGTGGGCGAGCAGATGACCTGGTTGCCCAGTTCCTCCTGGGTGAGGTCGGCCGCTGTCCGCCGCAGCCTCAGTTCCTCTCCGTACTTCTCCCGCTGTGTCCGCGGCGTACGAGGCTTCGCCATGCTGCCAACTCCCCACTTGACCTACGTGTTGTCAACCTTCCGGCACTGGAAGCGTAGCCACATCCGACGTCACTCTGTGATGGATTCACCACAGAACGCAGTCGCCACAGGTGGCAGCGGACCCCCGCGGCCGATGTGGTCGGCCCGGGGGCGTGGTCAACCCGGCCAAGACGAAAGCAGGCTGACGTGCCCGACTTTATCGCCCGGCTCTTCGAGTCGTTGCTGCGATTCCTCTTCCCGACCGGCAAGCGGCGGCGCGGTACACCGGCTCCACGCGCGTATCCGTACTCGTGCCAGTACGTCGGCGGCCCGACCGCCTACCGCAGGGGAGAGCGCCCGTTGCGCGGGGAGGACAGCCCACTGGTACGCCCCTACCTGCTGGCACACGAGCGGGCCCAACGCGTGGGGGCGGCCACGTGAGCGGGGGAGTGTATGAGCGGTCGGCCGGACGTCTGCTGACCTGGACAGGCCCGGAGGGCAACCCGTGCTACGTCGTCGGGGACGGTACCGGGTATGTTTCGCGCCTCGCCGACGACATCGAGAGCATTCAGCTGGGGATGGCCGACGTCCTGCTCGGCCACGCCGCCGGACTCCTCGCGGAGCACAGTGCGACCGCCGGAGAGCTGCGCTACCTGGCGAGTCGGCTCACCGAGTCACTGGCGGACGTGAAACGGGTCGCGGAGAGCAGGGGCGCGCGGCTCGTCCCGGCTTCCGATCCCGGTGATCCGGGCTGACCGCCGCTCCTCTCCGGCGAGCGAAAAAATCTTCAGCGAATTCTTGCGAGGAACCCTGGGCGTTTACGCCCGGGAGGAATCGCATCCCCGTGGCTGCGGCGCGGAGTGCCGCGGTATCACTGTGTCTGTTCGGCCGCGGAGCGGCCGGGTGCCTTCTCCGGCGGAGCCGGGTGGTGCGAACGCATGGCCGGTCGGTTCGCTCAATGTGATGAACGGACCCGAACGTGTGGTGGTGTCTCGTACGGGTGCCTACGATCGGTGATCGTGAAGCTGGTTGTGCAGGTCAGGCTGGAGCCGACACCGAAACAGGCGGCGGCACTTGAGGCGACCCTTCACGCCTGTAACGAGGCCGCCACCTGGGTGAGCGAGATCGCCTTCGAGCATGGGGAGTTCAAGAACTTCGCCCTGCGCAAGCACACCTACGATGAGGTCAAGTCCCGCTGGAACCTGGGTGCGCAGGCCGCGCAGCATTCGATCAAGAAAGTGTGCGATGCGTACACCACGCTGAAGGCGAACCTGAAGGCCGGGAACCTCGGCAGGCCCGGCTCACGCCGCTACCGCAAGGCCGCTGAGAAGTCGATCGCCTTCCGCCCCCGGGGCGCGCAGCCCTACGACGATCGCATGCTGTCCTGGCAGATCCCGGACCGGACGGTGTCCATCTGGACCACCAGCGGCCGGGTCAAGAAGGTGGCCTTCACCGCCTCGGTGGAGCAGCTGGCCACGCTGGCCCTGTACCGCAAGGGCGAGTCGGACCTGCTGGAGCGGGACGGCATGTGGTTCCTCAACGCCACCTGTGAGGTCCCTGAAGAGCCGCTCAACACCGATCCGGTGGACTTTCTCGGCATCGACCTGGGGATCGTGAACATCGCCACCACCAGTGACGGCGAGATCATGGCCGGACGCGAGCTGAACCGTACCCGCCTGCGCGAGCGCGGCCTGCGTACCAAGCTGCAGAGGAAGAACACTCCGTCCGCCAGGCGGCGTCTGAAGAAGCGGCGGCGCAAGGAGGCGCGGCGGGCGAGGGATATCAACCACAAGATCGCCAAGCATGTGGTGGCCGAGGCTGGGGGTACCTCCCACGCCCTTTAGGCAGTGGGGGAGCACCGGTCGCGGGAGCGCCCTGGAAGATCTGACAGGGATCCGCGAGCGGGTACGGCTTCGCAAGCCTGGGGGTACCTCCCACGCCCTTGAGGCAGTGGGGGAGGGCCACCCACTCCTCCTGGTCGTTCGCCCAGCTGGGGAGCTTCGTCGGATACAAGGCCCGCCGGGCGGGGGTTCCGGTGGTGTACGTCGATCCGGCGTACACCTCCCGCACCTGCGCCGAGTGCGGCCACGTAGACAAGGCGAACCGGGTCTCCCAGGCCTGGTTCGCGTGCCGGAACTGCGGCGTCGTTGATCACGCGGACCGATGGGGGCACCTCCCGCTCGAGCGAAGCCGAGAGTGGGGGAGGCTCCCGCAACATCCGCGCCCGCGCGTGGGAGTTGTGGCGACGCGGGGCCCAGTCAACGGCCCCCGCCCCACCCCGGAAACCCGGGAGCAGGGCTGGACGCAAACGCAGCATCACCGCCAGTGATGCCCGTTGTGCAAGCCCGGCGCTTTTAGCGCCGGGTAGTTGACAACACCGTGCAACCCTTCCCCCGCCCGGTGGGTCGTACTTGGCATCAGGACTTCTGGAGGGGGATCCGGGGGGATCGCGGGGGTTCTGATGTCGGAGGGGATAGCCGAGGGACCCGGTCGACGGACCGGGTCCCTCGAAGCATGTCCGGCGCCGAGTCCCTCGGCCGGTTCAGCCGAGAGTGAGGGACCGCAGAGTGACATTGACAGTGCTTCGGGTGCCTATGTCCCGGTAGTAGACGGTTTCACCCGTGTTCAGGAATTCGAAACTTCCGATGGGGCTGAGGGTGGCGGTGTGACTGGAGCCGTTGTAGTCGTAGGTGATGGTCGTCGGTGAGCTCAGCTCGATGCCGATGTGGACGTCTTCCGTGTGGGGGATGTCGACGTCGATCGTGCCGGTGCCCGTGAAGCACGTAGGCCCGTCCGCGGCGAAGACCATGACGTAGTCCAGGAAAGCCCGGGTCGAGAGCGGCCCCGTGTAGCAGGAGACCTGGGCGGCGGTGGAGGCCGCGGAGGCGGTGTCGGCGGTGGCGGTTCCGGTGGTGCGGGCGGTGTTCGGGCGGCTGGAGGTATCGGCGGCCGCGGTGCCGGGGAGGGCGGTCAGGAGTACCGCCGAGGCGGTCGCGGCCAGTACGGTGACCGCTTTTGCCGTGACAGCCCTTGCCGTTGAGCGCATGTGTGTTCTCCTCCTGGCGGGGTGGCTTTCTCGCCGACGGCTGCCGGGTGCGGGCGGTGGGCGAGGAAGGAATGGTCGGCTGCCTGACGTCTGCCGGTGCCGGCCATGGTGGACCTGCGCAGCATGCCCATGCCATACCGGGCGGGGATGTCTAGTGACCTTCCTGCACCCCGCAACGGCCGGTTTCCGTGTTCCCCGGCTGCCGCCGGACCTGCTGGCCGGGCGCCGGTGGACCGGCCGCCCGGCGCCCGGAACGACACACCCGGAGCAACGCGTCACACGGGAATCCCGCGCTAGAAGAACACCCCGCACCGCAGCAGCACATTCGCGTACGGCCGCGCCTCTCCCGTGCGGACGATCAGCCGCGCGCCCGCCGACAGCGACTTCAGTTCCTCGTGCGGCACCAGCTCCAGCGCGGGAAAGCGGGCGGCCAGCAGCGCGGCGGCCTCCGGGTTCGCCCCGCGGACCTCGCGCGCGGCCGTGGCGCCCTCGACCACCAGTTCCGCCAGCAGCCCGTCGAGCACCTCGGCGAAGGACGGCACCCCGGCCCGGAACGCCAGGTCCACGACGCGTGGGCCCACCGGTATCGGCATCCCCGCATCGCACACCAGGACCCCGTGCCCATGGCCCAGTTCGGCCAGCGCGCCCGCGAGGTGGCGGTTCAGGATTCCGGCCTTCTTCACAGGGACGCGACCTCCTCGGCGGTCGGGAAGGACTCCTGCGCGCCGGGGCGTGTGACAGCCACGGCCCCGACCCGGGCGGCGTACGCGGCGGCCTCGGCCGGCGGCTCGCCGAGCCCCAGTCGCCACGCCAGCGCCGCGGTGAAGGCGTCCCCCGCGCCCGTCGTGTCCACGGCCTCCACCTTCACGGACGGGACGTGGGCGCTGCCGGACGCGGTGGCGACCAGCGCGCCGCCCGCGCCCAGCGTGATGACCACCGAACGCGGGCCGAGAGCGAGCAGCGCCGTCGCCCAGTCCTCGGGGGAGTCCCCGAGCTCCGTACCGGCGATCACCCCCGCCTCGTGCTCGTTCACGATCAGCGGGTCGCAGGCCGCGAGCACCTCGGCGGGCAGCGCGCGCGGCGGCGACGGGTTCAGTACGAAACGGCTGCCGGGAGCGAGCGCGCGTACGACCTCCACGACCGTCTCCAACGGGATCTCCAACTGCGCCGAGACCACCCGGGAGGACCGCAGGAGGTCTCCGGCGGATCGAACGTCCGCCGGCGTGAGGCGGCCGTTGGCACCCGGTGAGACCACGATGCTGTTGTCCCCGGACGGGTCCACCGTGATCAGCGCGACCCCGGTCGGCGCCCCGCCGACGAGCACGCCCGCGGTGTCGACCCCGGCCGCCCGCTGCGAGTCGAGCAGCAGCCGCCCGTGCGCGTCGTCGCCGACCCGGGCCAACAGGGCCGTACGGGCCCCGAGACGGGCGGCGGCGACCGCCTGGTTGGCGCCCTTGCCGCCCGGGTGGACGACGAGGTCGGAGCCGAGCACCGTCTCGCCGGGCGCGGGCCGCCGCTCGACCCCGATCACCAGGTCGGCGTTGGCCGAACCCACGACCAGCAGGTCGTAGTCGTACATGAACAGTCTCCCTATACAGGTGAGTCATACAGGTGAGTCGAAATACAGGTGAGTCGTACTGAGTCGTACAGCTGAGCCGAAGCAACGGCGCGAGCCGCCCGGTGACGCGCGGAGGTCGTCCGCGTCGCGCTGCCCGGGCGGCCCGCTCAGGTCATCCGCCGAAACCGGCCACATTCTCCTTGGTGACCACCTTCACCGGCACCATCACCGTCTTCTCGACCTTCTTGCCCTCGGCGGCCTTCAGCGCGTTCTCCACCGCGATCCGGCCGAGCTCCTTCGGCTGCTGGGCCACGGACGCGTACATCGTGCCGTCCTTGACCGCCTTCAGGCCATCGGGTTCGCCGTCGAAGCCGATCACCGAGACCGACGTGCCGGCCTTGGAGCCGAGCGCCTTGACCGCGCCGAGCGCCATCTCGTCGTTCTCGGCGAAGACGCCCTGGATGTCGGGGTGCGCCTGGAGCAGGTTCGTCATCACGTCGAGCCCCTTGGTGCGGTCGAAGTCCGCGGGCTGCCGGGCGACGACCTCGATGCCCGGGTAGGCCTTGAGACCCTCGGCGAAGCCCGCGCCGCGCTCACGGCTCGCGGAGGTGCCCGCCAGCCCCTGCAGGATCACGATCTTGCCCTTGCCGCCCAGCTTCTCGGCCATCGCCTTGGCGCCCAGCTTGCCGCCCGCGATGTTGTCGGAGGCGACCAGCGCGGCCGTGTCGGCCTTGTTCACGCCCCGGTCGACGCCGACGACGGGGATGCCGGCCTTGTTCGCGGAGCGGACCGCCGGGCCCGCCGCGTCCGAGTCCACCGGGTTGACGATGATCGAACCGAGCCCCGAACTGGTGAAGTTCTGCAGCTGGTTGGCCTGCTGCGAGGCGTCGTTCTGGGCGTCCGTGACCGTCAGGTCCACGCCGAGCTTCTTCGCCTCCTGCTGGGCGCCCGACTTGATCTGCACGAAGAACGGGTTGTTCAGGGTGGACAGGGACAGGCCGACCTTCTTCGACGCCGAGGAGGAGGAGTCGTTGTGCAGGAAGGACATCGCACCGACGACCGCCGCCGCGACCACGGCCGCGAGGATGTACGTCGCCGCCTGCTTGCCCTTGCCGCCCGGCGAACCGGCCCCGGCGGCCACCGGGGTGGCCCCGGCCTTGCGCCGCACCGTGTCCAGCAGTACCGCCAGCGCGATCACGACACCGATGACGACCTGCTGCCAGAAGGCGGAGACGGACAGGAGGTTGAGACCGTTGCGGAGCACCGCGAGGATCAGCGCGCCGATCAGCGTGCCGGACGCCTTGCCGGTACCGCCCGCGAGGGAGGCGCCGCCGATGACGACCGCGGCGATCGCGTCCAGCTCGTAGCCCTGCGCGGCCTGCGGCTGCGCGGAGGACAGTCGGGAGGCGAGCACGATGCCCGCGGCGGCCGCGAAGAGACCCGACAGGGCGTAGATCGCGAGCTTCTGCTTCTTCACCCGCAGCCCGGAGAGGCGAGCCGCCTCCTCGTTGCCGCCGATCGCGTACATGGAGCGGCCGATGTACGTACGGCCCAGGATCACGGCGGTGATCAGGCCCATGACGACCATCACCAGGACCGGGACCGGCAGCCAGCCGCCGAGTGTGTCACCGAGGTGCGAGACCGAGTCGGGGAAGGCGATCGGTGAGCCCTGCGAGATCACCAGCGACAGACCGCGGCCCACCGACAGCATGGCGAGCGTCGCGATGAACGGCGGCAGCTTCCCGTAGGAGATCAGTACGCCGTTGACCAGACCGCACGCGATACCGGTGGCGATCGCGAGGATCACCGCGATCCAGACCGGGACGCCCTCCGACGTCGCCATCCAGGCGAGGACGGTGGCGGACAGCGCGGCGACGGAGCCGACCGACAGGTCGATGCCCGCCGAGACGATCACGAAGGTCACACCGAAGGCGAGGATGGCGGTCACGGCCGCCTGGACGCCGATGTTGAGCAGGTTGTCCGTCGTCAGGAAGTCGCCGGACAGCGCCGACATCGCGATGACGAGAGCGATGAGCGCGGTGAGCGCCCCGTTGTCGAGCAGGAGGCGGCGGACCGCCGAGGCGCCACTCGCGCCCGTAGTGCTCTTGAGCGTGTCAGTGGCCACGGGAGCCCTCCACAGCGGTAACAGAGTTGATGGTGGTCGGTGTGCTGACGGCGAGGGCCATCACGGAGTCCTGGGTGGCCTCGCCGGCGGAGAGTTCGCCCGCGATCCGGCCCTGGGCCATCACCAGCACCCGGTCGCTCATGCCGAGCACCTCGGGAAGATCGCTGGAGATCATCAGGACGGCGGCTCCGGCGGCCGTCAGTTCGTTGACGAGCTGGTAGATCTCGACCTTGGCGCCGACGTCGATCCCACGGGTCGGCTCGTCGAGGATCAGCACCTTGGTGTCGGCGAGCAGCCACTTGCCGATGACGACCTTCTGCTGGTTGCCACCGGAGAGCGTGCGCACATGCTGGCCGAGCCCGGCCATCCGTACGCCGAGCTGCTCGGCGATCCGCGCGGCGGCCTCCCGCTGCCCCTTGAGGTCGACGAGCCCGCCATGGGTCGCGGCCCGCATGGTGACCAGGCCGAGGTTCTCCTCGACCGAGGCGTCGAGGAGGAGTCCCTGGCCCTTGCGGTCCTCGGGGACGAGCCCGATGCCGGCCGCCATCGCCGCGGTCACGTCATGGCGGCGCAGCTCGGAACCGGAGACCTTCACGGCCCCCTTGTCGTACGGGTCGGCGCCGAAGACGGCCCGGACGACCTCCGTACGCCCGGCTCCCACGAGCCCCGCGATACCGACGACCTCACCGGCCCGCACCTCGAAACTCACGTCGTGGAAGACCCCGTCACGGGTCAGCCCCTCGACGGTCAGCAGGGCGGCCCCGGCATCGGTCCGTTCACGCGGATACTGCTGCTCGATCGACCGCCCCACCATGAGCCGTACGAGCTCGTCCTCGGCGGCGGAGGCCGGGACCTGTCCGACGCTCCTGCCGTCGCGGATGACCGTGACACGGTCCCCCAGGGCGGCGATTTCCTCCAGGTGGTGCGTGATGAAGACGACGCCCACACCGTCCTCGCGCAGCCGGCGCACGATGGAGAAGAGTTTTTCCACCTCTTCGGAGGTGAGCACCGCGGTCGGTTCGTCCATGATCAACACACGGGCGTCCAGACTCAGCGCCTTCGCGATCTCGACCATCTGTAGGCGTGCGATACCGAGTTCACGCACCCGCGCGCGCGGGGACACGCTGACTCCGACCCGCTCCAGCAGTTCGGCGGCCTGGGCCTCCATCGTCCGGCGGTCGATCAACCCGTAGCGGCGCGGCTGCCGCCCCAGGAAGATGTTCTCGGCGACCGTCAGATCGGGAACGAGGTTGAACTCCTGGTAGATGGTCGCGATCCCGAGGCGCTCGGAGTCCTGCGCCCCATGGACGCGCACCTCCGCGCCGTCGACGAGGATCCGCCCGGAGTCGGGCTGATAGGCGCCGGAGAGCATCTTGATCAGCGTGCTCTTGCCGGCCCCGTTCTCGCCGAGCAGCACATGCACCTCGCCGCGGCGCAGATCGAAGTCGACACTGTCGAGCGCGACCACGCCGGGGAAGGTCTTGCGTATGCCCTCGATGCGCAGCAACTCGTCCTGGTTGCTCACGGCTTACTCCTGTTCGTCACGGGGGAGTGCGGGGTGGGGGCCGGCTCGCCGCACGAGCGGCGGACGACGAGACGGGCGGAGAGGGCGACGGACTGCGGGGGCCGCCCCTCGATGCGGTCGACCAGGGCGCGTACGGCGGCTCTGCCCAGTTCGCCCGTCGGCTGGGCGATCGCCGTGATCGGCGGATCGGTGTGCACGAACCACGGGATGTCGTCGAACGCCGCGAGCGCGATGTCCTCGGGAACCCGCAGTCCGCGCGCGCGGACCGCGTCCAGCGCGCCGAGCGCCATCAGGTTGTCGGCGGCGAAGACGACCTCGGGCGGCTCGGGCAGGTCGAGGAAGCCCTCGGTGACCCGCCGCCCGCTCTCGGCCTGGAAGTCGCCCTGGCCTATGTAGGAGTCCGGGAGGGGAATCCCGTACTCGGCCATGGCTTCCCGGAAGGCCTCGACGCGTTCGCTGCCGGTGGTGGTCGCCGCGGGTCCCGCGATGATGGCGAGCCTGCGGTGCCCCAGCCGGTGCAGATGCGCGACGAGATCCCGTACGGCCGCGCACCCGTCGGCCCGTACGACGGGCACGTCCACGCCCGGGATCCAGCGGTCCACGAAGACCATCGGCGTCCCCCCGCGCGCGGCGTCCAGCATTCCGGGGGAGCCGCCGTCGGTGGGGGAGACCAGTAGACCGTCGATACGGCGGTCCAGCAGGGTCCGTACATGGTGGTCCTGCAGATCGGGCCGCTCGTCGGCGTTGCCGATGATCACGCTGTAGCCGAGGGCGCGGGCCTCCTCCTCGACGGAGCGGGCCAGCTCGGTGAAGTACGGGTTGAGTACGTCGCTGATGACCAGGCCGAGGGTGCGGGTCTGGTCGGTGCGCAGAGAGCGGGCGACGGCATTCGGGCGGTAGCCCAGCTTCTGTACGGCGGCCAGCACGCGGGTGCGTGCGTCTTCGCTGACCGACGGGTGATCGTTCAGGACGCGCGAGACCGTGGCGACGGATACGCCTGCCTCGGCGGCAACGTCCTTGATGCTCGCCATCGCCGCTCCACCTCCTCGTGGAATCGATTACACGAGGGATTGGAATCGATTACACGGAAGTTGACAAGTGCCTGAGGCCGGATCGTGATGTTCTCCACAGCGTCCGCATGCCGGCGGGGGGCGTCGGAGATGCCGGAGATGTGGTCCGCGGGTCCGCGCGCTGTCAGGGGCGGGCGGTAGCGTCGGATCATGTCCAATCAGGCGGGGAATCGGCAGCCGCAGCAGGCGGTGGTCGAAGGGGTGCTGGAAAGAGTCACGTACGCGAACGAGGAGAACGGATACACGGTCGCCCGGGTGGACACCGGCCGGGGCGCCGCCGACCTGCTCACCGTCGTGGGCGCACTCCTCGGCGCCCAGGTCGGGGAGTCGCTCCGCATGGAGGGCCGCTGGGGCTCCCACCCGCAATACGGCAAACAGTTCACCGTCGAGAACTACACGACAGTGCTCCCCGCCACCGTCCAGGGCATCCGCCGCTATCTCGGCTCCGGTCTGGTCAAGGGCATCGGTCCGATCTTCGCCGACCGCATCACCCAGCACTTCGGACTGGACACGCTCCAGATCATCGAGGAGGAGCCGAAGCGCCTCATCGAGGTCCCCGGCCTCGGCCCCAAGCGCACCAAGAAGATCGCGGAGGCCTGGGAGGAGCAGAAGGCGATCAAGGAGGTCATGCTCTTCCTCCAGACCGTCGAGGTGTCGACGTCGATCGCGGTCCGCATCTACAAGAAGTACGGCGACGCGTCGATCTCGGTGGTCAAGAACCAGCCCTACCGCCTGGCCGCCGACGTCTGGGGCATCGGCTTCCTGACCGCCGACAAGATCGCCCAGTCCGTGGGCATCCCGCACGACAGCCCCGAGCGCGTCAAGGCGGGCCTGCAGTACGCCCTTTCGCAGTCCGCCGACCAGGGCCACTGCTTCCTCCCCGAGGAACAGCTGATCGCGGACGCGGTGAAGCTGCTCCAGGTGGACACGGGCCTGGTCATCGAGTGCCTTGCCGAACTGGCGGAGCCGGGCGAGGACGAGCACGAACCCGGTGCCGTACGGGAGCCGGGCGTCGTACGGGAGAAGGTCCCCGGCCCCGACGGCGGCCCGGAGACGGTCACCGCCGTCTATCTGGTCCCCTTCCACCGCGCCGAACTCTCCCTCTCCGCCCAGCTGCTGCGCCTCCTGCGCACCACCGAGGACCGGATGCCCGGGTTCCATGACGTGGCCTGGGACAAGGCGCTGACCTGGCTGAAGGGGCGTACGGGCACGGAGTTGGCGCCCGCCCAGGAGGAGGCCGTCCGGCTGGCGCTCACCAAGAAGGTCGCCGTGCTCACCGGAGGCCCCGGCTGCGGCAAGTCGTTCACGGTCCGCTCGATCGTGGAGCTGGCGCGCGCGAAGCGGGCGAAGGTCGTGCTCGCGGCGCCGACTGGCCGCGCCGCCAAGCGACTTGCCGAGCTGACCGGAGCGGACGCCTCCACCGTGCACCGACTCCTGGAACTCAGGCCGGGCGGGGACGCGGCGTACGACAAGGACCGGCCGCTGGACGCCGATCTGGTGGTCGTGGACGAGGCCTCCATGCTCGACCTGCTCCTCGCCAACAAGCTGGTCAAGGCGGTGCCGCCGGGCGCCCACCTGCTGTTCGTGGGAGATGTCGACCAGCTTCCCAGCGTCGGTGCCGGCGAGGTCCTGCGCGATCTGCTCGCCGACCGCGGCCCGATCCCCTCCGTCCGCCTGACCCAGGTCTTCCGGCAGGCCCAGCAGTCCGGAGTGGTGACGAACGCACACCGCATCAACTCCGGGCAGCACCCGGTCACCGACGGCATGAAGGACTTCTTCCTCTTCGTCGAGGACGACACCGAGGAGGTCGGACGGCTCACGGTGGACGTGGCGGCACGGCGGATTCCCGCCAAGTTCGGTCTCGACCCGCGCCGGGACATCCAGGTCCTGGCGCCGATGCACCGGGGCCCGGCGGGTGCGGGCACGCTCAACGGCCTGTTGCAGCAGGCGATCACGCCCGGCCGCCCCGACCTTCCCGACAAACGCTTCGGCGGCCGCGTCTTCCGCGTCGGTGACAAGGTCACCCAGATCCGCAACAACTACGACAAGGGAGAGAACGGCGTCTTCAACGGCACGGTGGGCGTGGTCACAACACTGGACGCCGAGGAGCAGCGCCTGACGGTGCTGACGGACGAGGACGAGGAGGTTCCGTACGACTTCGACGAACTCGACGAGCTGGCCCACGCGTACGCGGTGACGATCCACCGCTCCCAGGGCAGCGAATACCCCGCGGTGGTGATCCCGGTCACCACCAGTGCGTGGATGATGCTCCAGCGCAATCTTCTCTACACGGCGGTCACCCGGGCCAAGAAGCTGGTCGTCCTCGTCGGCTCCCGCAAGGCGATCGGCCAGGCGGTCCGCACGGTGTCGGCGGGCCGCCGCTGTACGGCCCTGGCCTTCCGTCTCGCGGGCGGCTGAGGGGGTCCCGGCGGAGACATCACAAAAAATGATCGATCAAATGAGTCGCAAAGCTCACACAGCACTTCCGGAACCAGGGCGAACGGGGGCAGGATGAGCAGGTTGGCGGCACTGAGTGCCGCCGATAGGCCCAATGGTCGACCCCGAGTGCACTCTCCAGGGCCAAATGGGGGATGGTAGAGACAGTCAGGGCACCTCGAAGAAGAGGCACAACGTCGGTGAGGGATGACGTGAGCGACAACTCTGTAGTACTGCGGTACGGCGATGGCGAGTACACCTACCCGGTGATCGACAGCACCGTCGGCGACAAGGGCTTCGACATCGGGAAGCTCCGCGCCCAGACCGGGCTCGTGACTCTCGACAGCGGATACGGCAACACTGCCGCCTATAAATCCGCGATCACCTACCTCGACGGTGAGCAGGGCATCCTCCGGTACCGCGGCTATCCGATCGAGCAGCTGGCCGAGCGCTCCACCTTCCTGGAGGTGGCCTCTCTGCTGATCAACGGCGAGCTGCCGGACGTGGACGAGCTCTCCACCTTCAAGAACGAGATCACGCAGCACACCCTGCTGCACGAGGACGTCAAGCGCTTCTTCCAGGGCTTCCCGCGCGACGCCCACCCGATGGCGATGCTGTCGTCGGTGGTCAGCGCCCTGTCGACGTTCTACCAGGACAGCCACAACCCGTTCGACGAGAAGCAGCGTCACCTTTCGACGATCCGCCTTCTCGCCAAGCTCCCGACGATCGCGGCGTACGCCTACAAGAAGTCGATCGGTCACCCCTTCGTCTACCCGCGCAACGACCTCGGGTACGTCGAGAACTTCCTGCGCATGACCTTCTCGGTGCCCGCGCAGGAGTACGAGCTGGACCCGGTCGTCGTCGCCGCGCTCGACAAGCTGCTCATCCTGCACGCGGACCACGAGCAGAACTGTTCGACCTCCACCGTGCGCCTGGTGGGCTCCTCGCAGGCGAACATGTTCGCGTCGATCTCGGCCGGCATCAGCGCGCTCTGGGGACCGCTGCACGGCGGCGCCAACCAGTCCGTGCTGGAGATGCTGGAGGGCATCCAGGCCTCCGGCGGCGATGTCGACTCCTTCATCCGCAAGGTGAAGAACAAGGAGGACGGCGTCCGCCTGATGGGCTTCGGCCACCGCGTGTACAAGAACTTCGACCCGCGCGCGAAGATCATCAAGGCGGCCGCGCACGACGTCCTCTCGGCGCTCGGCAAGTCCGACGAGCTGCTGGACATCGCGCTCAAGCTGGAGGAGCACGCGCTCTCCGACGACTACTTCGTCTCGCGCAGCCTCTACCCGAACGTGGACTTCTACACCGGTCTGATCTACCGCGCCATGGGCTTCCCGACCGAGATGTTCACGGTCCTGTTCGCCCTCGGCCGCCTTCCGGGCTGGATCGCCCAGTGGCACGAGATGATCAAGGAGCCCGGCTCCCGCATCGGTCGCCCGCGCCAGATCTACACGGGCGAGGTTCTGCGCGACTTCGTCCCGGTCGAGTCCCGCTGACCTCGTAGCCGCCGGGTCGTCATCTCGGTCACTGCAGCCCTGGCTGTGGCGCCCCGGAGGCGAACCGAGCCTTAAAAAAAACGGAAAGCGCCCTGCTACCGGTCCCCCCACGGGCCGGCAGTCAGGGCGCTTTCCTTGTCCCGGTGCGGATTCCCCCCACGGGATCCGGCCGGGCGTCTGTGGGACAGCGCCTGAATCGCTGCGAGTGTGCTGACGCGCCGCTCCGGCCGACCGGTCCGGTGGCCATGAGCAAAACGAGCAAAACTCTCTGTACTGCTGCGTACTGCTGCGTACTGCTGTCGTGCTTGCGTGCTACTACCGTGCGCTCTGCCGGGACCCGTACGGACGGGAGGGCCGCTCAAAGCTCCCCGGCGTACGTGCCCCGGCAACGCAATTTCCGGGAACGTCCCCCAAGACATCCCCAGATGTCAGAGAACGCCCCCCAAGACGTCTCTGGCATCGCCAACTTAGACTCACGAACCCCTTCGATGGTTACGTTCACATCACTGTGATCTGCGTCTCTTGCGTATGTCCTGAAGATACGCGAGAGCCCCGATATGCCAATCGGGGCCCCAGCGTAAGGAAGATGCGCGAGCCTTGTGAAGAGCTTATGTGAGGCTCCCGTTGGACTCTAGGGGGACTCTTACTCCGACGTCATGAGAATGTCCTGAGTCGAAGGCTGTTCGTCACCACGAACACCGACGAGAAGGCCATGGCGGCCCCCGCGATCATCGGGTTGAGGAGTCCGGCCGCCGCGAGCGGCAGCGCCGCCACGTTGTAGCCGAAGGCCCACAGCAGATTGCCCTTGATCGTCGACAGGGTCTTCCGGGACAGCCGGATCGCGTCCGCCGCCACCCGCAGATCCCCGCGCACCAGCGTCAGATCGCTCGCCTCGATCGCCGCGTCCGTCCCCGTCCCCATCGCGAGGCCCAGGTCGGCGGTGGCGAGCGCCGCCGCGTCGTTCACCCCGTCCCCGACCATCGCCACGGTGCGCCCCTCACCCCGCAGCCGCTCCACGACGGCGACCTTGTCCTCGGGCAGCACCTCGGCGATCACATCCCCGGGGTCGATGCCGACGGCACGCGCCACGGACTCCGCGACCGCCCGGTTGTCCCCGGTCAGCAGGACCGGCGTGAGCCCCAGGCCGCGCAGTGCGCGCACGGCCTCGGCGCTGCTCTCCTTGATCGCGTCGGCGACGGTCAGGACACCGAGTGCCACCCCGTCCCGGGCGACCACGACGGCCGTACGGCCCTCCGCCTCGGCCCCGGCCTTGGCGCGGGCCAACTCCTCCGGAAGCGTGCCCCCGTGGAGCCGTCCCACCTGGATGTCGTGGCCCGCCACGCGGCCGCGTACGCCGAGCCCCGGCACGTTCTCGAAGTGCTCCACCGCCGGAAGGGCCCCAGCGCGCTCCTGAGCGCCCGCGGCGATCGCTCGGGCCACCGGATGCTCGGAGGCGTGTTCCAAGGCGCCTGCGAGCCGCAGGAGCTCGTTCTCGTCGGTGTCCGCGGTGACGTACACCTCCTGCAGCGTCATCCGTCCCGTCGTCACCGTGCCGGTCTTGTCCAGGACGACCGTGTCGACGCGGCGGGTGGACTCCAGGACCTCGGGGCCCTTGATGAGGATGCCGAGCTGGGCGCCGCGGCCCGTGCCGACCATCAGCGCGGTCGGGGTCGCGAGACCGAGCGCGCACGGGCAGGCGATGATCAGCACCGCGACGGCCGCGGTGAAGGCGGCGACGGTGTCACCCGTGACGCCGAGCCACACCCCGAAGGTGCCGAGCGCGATCAGCAGCACCACGGGCACGAAGATCCCGGAGATCCGGTCGGCGAGGCGCTGCACCTGGGCCTTGCCGTTCTGCGCGTCCTCGACGAGCCGTGCCATCCGTGCGAGCTGGGTGTCGGCGCCGACCCGGGTCGCCTCGATGACCAGCCGTCCGCCGGCGTTGACGGTCGCGCCCGTGACGAAGGAGCCCACCGCCACGTCCACCGGCACCGACTCGCCCGTCAGCATGGAGGCGTCGACCGCGGAGAAACCCTCCACCACCGTCCCGTCGGTGGCGATCTTCTCGCCGGGCCGTACGACGAAACGCTCGCCCGCCGTGAGCCGCGCGACGGGGATACGGATCTCACGGCCGTCCCGCAGCACCGCGACGTCCTTGGCGCCCAGCTCCATCAGGGCCCGCAGCGCCGCCCCGGCCCGCCGCTTGGAGCGGGCCTCCAGGTAGCGGCCGAGCAGGATGAACGCGACGACACCGGCGGCGACTTCGAGGTAGATCGTCGACGACCCGTTCGTGCGCGAGACGGTGAGGTCGAAACCGTGCCGCATGCCCGGCATCCCCGCGTGGCCCCAGAACAGCGCCCAGAGGGACCAGCCGAAGGCGGCGAGCGTACCGACCGAGACCAGCGTGTCCATGGTGGCGGCGCCGTGCCGCGCGTTGGTGAACGCCGCCTTGTGGAACGGCAGCGCGCCCCAGACCACGACCGGCGCGGTGAGCGTCAGGGAGAGCCACTGCCAGTTGTCGAACTGCAGCGCCGGGACCATCGACATCAGGACGACCGGCAGGGCGAGCAGCGTGGAGACGACGAGCCGCTCGCGTCTCCCTGCGTGGAGACGACGAGCCGCTCGCGCAGGGAGGCGAGTTCGGGGGCCGCGTCGGCGGAGACGGCAGCGGCAGCGGAGGTGGAGGCGGCCTGTTCCGGCATCTCGATCCGTGGCGGCGGGGGCTCCTCGGCCGTGTAGCCCGTCTTCACCACGGTGGCGATCAGATCGGCGACCGCTACCCCCACCGGGTAGGAGACCTTCGCTTTCTCGGTCGCGAAGTTCACCGTGGCGGTGACGCCGTCCATGCGGTTGAGCTTCTTCTCGACGCGGGCCGCGCAGGAGGCGCAGGTCATCCCGCCGATCGTGAGCTCCACTTCCGAGGCTGCGGAGGCCGCGTCCGTCGCGGATGGTTCGAGTGTTTCGGATGTTGCGGGTGTCGAGGTCGTCCCGGCTATGGCTGACTCGGGTGCTGCGGTGGTCATGGTCCGGCTCCAGGAATGAGCCGGGCCGTACGGAGCCAGTATCAGCTGGTCGGTACGGCCCGGTGCGGAGAGCTGTGTGAAGTGCGACGTGCCATGTGCGACGTGTGACGTGTGAAGAACGGGGTGATGCGCGGGAACTGGGTGAAGGGGAAGAACGACTGACTGGTGAGGGTCAGGGTCAGGGTCAGGGTCAGGGTCGGGGTCGGGGTGGCGGCGAGAGTGGGTGCGGGAGTGAGGGCGAGATGGGCGTCTCAGGCCTTGGTGACGAGCTCGAAGCCCGCCTCGTCGACGGCGGCACGCACGGCCTCCTCGTCGAGCGGCGCGGCGGAGATCACCGTCACCTCACCGGTCGCGGCCACCGCCTTCACCGAGCTGACCCCGGCGATCTCGGAGATCTCACCGGAGACCGAGCCTTCACAGTGCCCGCAGCTCATTCCGCTCACCTGGTAGACGGTCGTGACGGAAGCCGGGGAATCGATCTGCGCGGTCATGGCGTACTCCTCGTCGAGGCGCGTGGGGCTTGGGTGACTTGCTTGGGTGGACCACACTATACCCCTAGGGGGTATTTCTCCAAGCGATGTCGCGGCGTGTCAGCGCGCGCACCCAGGCGACTCCCGCGAGCGAGACGAGGACCAGGCCGCCCACCGAGAACAGCGTGAAGAGATGTTTCTGCTCGTCGGTGGAGTGCGGCAGGTGTCCCTGTCCGAACAGGGTCGGGCCGAGCCCCGTCGTGGTCAGCCGTGCGACCAGCCACAGCGCGAGGTCGTGCGTCGAGTCCCAGAGGGCGTGCAGCAGCGACACGCCGAGGCAGGCGCCGACCACCGGGCCGATGAGCTGGAAACGCCCGTTCGTTCGGCGGAACGTGAGCAGCGCCGCACCCGCGATCGCCGTCCACAGGCCGTGCCCGAAGGGGGCGAGCACCCCGCGCAGGATCTCGGTCTCCAGTAGCGCGCGCAGATCCACGCCCCCGAGCGAGACCGCCGCGTCGAAGGCGTACCCCGCGCTCTCCAGCGTCGCGAAACCGAAGCCGACGCTCGCGCCGAGCACGAGACCGGCCCGCGGTCCGCGGATACGGGGGTGGCGGCGCAGGACGAACATCAGCGCGGCGAGTTTGGCCGCCTCCTCGATCAGCCCGACGCCGACGTACATCGACAGCGAGGGGTGGAGGAGGTGGTACTCCATCAGCGACGCGCCCAGCACCCCGAGGGTCCCGCCGGTCAGGAAGCAGCCGAGGATCGCATGGACGCCGAGGTCACGGCCGTGCCGCTCGTACGCCCACAGCACGAAGACGACGGGTACCAGGAAGCTGCCGAGCAGGATCAGGGTGGGCAGCAGCGTGGTGTTCCTGGTCGTGTACGTGACGATCGCGGTCAGTGCCCAGAGCGCGAGCCCGCCACCCAGGCACCGCTGCCACAGCCCGGCACGGATCTGCGGGTACGACGGCGGGGGCTGTTGGGGTCCGGGAATGCGGGCCCGGGGTGCACCGGGCGGCTGATTCTGGGTCACGGCCTGTCCCTTGGGCTCGGGATGATTTGTCCGAACCTTATGGCAAATGCACCTTATGTAGCGGTATGGAACGCTATGTAGCGATCCGGGGGGTCTGCCTTCGGCCGGCCGCCTGCCCTCGGCCGGGGTGCCTGCCCCTCGGCCGGGGTGCCTGCCCCTCGGCCGGGGTGCCTGCCCCTCGGCCGGGGTGCCTGCCCCTCGGCCGGGGTGCCCGCCCCTCGGCCGGGACGTGACCGGCGTGCCGTGGGGTCGGCCGCGCTGTCGGCCGGTCGCGGCGCGGAGTCGGTCGTGTCGCCGGCCGACCCCGCCTCCTCGGCCGACCCCGCCGCCCCCGGCCGGTCCGGCCCGCGCTGTCAGGGGGCCGGGGGTGTGGTGAATTCCGTGGGGGCGCCGGTGTGGCCCGCCGGGGTGAGGGTCCTGTCCCTGGTCAGCGGTTCGATGTAGCGGAACAGGGCGTCCTTCAACTCCTGGACGTACGCCGCGCGCTCGGCCCCTTCGTGCGCGAGAACCAGCTCCAGGCCGGCCTTGTGGATGCCCAGGCACATGTGCGCGGTGCGCGTGACCTCGGTGGCGGGCGTGTCGGGCAGGAGGGAGGTGAGCAGCCCCTCGATCCGGGAGATCAGGGTCGCGTGCAGGGCGTCGTGCTCCTCGGCGATCCGGCCCGGGATGTCCGGGCCGTGCATCAGCGCGAAGAACACCGGGTGCTCGCAGCTGAAGTCGATGAAGCGGTCGACGGCGGCGCCGACCGCCTCCATCAGCGGGGTCGCGGGGTCGACCGGCGCGAGTGCCTCGCCGTACATGTCACGCATCTCGTGCATGAGCCGGTCGCCCAGCTCGATCGCGATGGCCTCTTTGTTCGGGAAGAACTGGTACAGCGTGCCGGGGGAGACGCCCGCCTCGCGGGCGATGGCGTTGGTGCTGGCGGCGGCGTAGCCGGTGGTGCAGAAGACGGAGGCGGCGGCCTCCAGCAGTTGGGCGATCCGGCGCTCGCCGCGGGCCTGCCGACGGCGTGGCTGTTCGTCGCCGGCCCGCTGCCTCTCGGGCTTCTCCGACTTCTCGGGCCTCTCCGGCTTCTCCGACTGCTCTGGCTTCTCCGGCTTCTCGGGCTTCTCGGGCACGAGTTATCCCCAGCTCTCCGAACGTGATTGACAAACACGAGTGGTCGCTCGCATTCTGGTGAAACGCGAGCGATCTCTCGTGTTTGCCAGTTTATGGCAATGGACGACCCATGCTGCCTGCTCGGACGCACGGACAGAAGTACGGACAGAAGTACGGACAGAAGTACGGACAGAAGTACGGACAGCAGCACGGGCAGCGGGGCAGGGTGAAGGGGACACCGCACGATGACCGAAGTCAACAGCGCGAAGGACGGCCACGGCAGGCGTGCGGGCGACGGCTCCCCAGGGGGTGGCGGCTCCTCAGGGGGTGGCGGCTCCTCAGGGGGTGGCGGCCCGCGTGCCGGCGACGGTTCGCGGCTGGGCGGATGGACCCGGTTCGTGACGGCGCGGCCCCGGCTGTCTCTCCTCGTCGCGCTGTTGCTCACCGCGCTCGCCGTGGTCGCCGGCAGCGGGGTCGCCGACCGGCTGGGCAGCGGCGGCTGGCAGGACCCGACCGCCCAGTCGACCTACGCGACGAAGGCACTTGAGCGGGAGTTCCCCGCCTCGCAGCCCAATCTGCTGCTCCTGCTCGACTCGGGGCGCGCCTCGGTCGACGATCCCTCGGTCGCCGCCGAGGCCAAGCGGCTGGCGGCGCGGCTCGCCGCCGAGCGGGGCGTCACGGGGGTCGGTTCCTACTGGGAGTCGGGCGCACCGGCCCTGCGCGCGAAGGACGGGCACGAGGCACTGATCGCCGCGCGGATCACCGGTGACGAGAAGACCGCGAGCGAGACCCTGGACCGTCTCGCGCCCTCGTACCGGGGGACACACGGCCCGGTCGAGATCAAGGTGGGCGGCCCCGTCGCCGTGCAGCACGAGATGCAGACCACCATCCGTGAGGATCTGACCCGGGCCGAGGTGATCGCCCTGCCGGTGACCCTCGTGCTGCTGGTGATGGTCTTCGGCAGCGCCGTCGCGGCCCTGCTGCCGCTCGGGGTGGGCATCGTCGCGATCCTGGGCACGAACGCGGTACTGCGCGGCCTCACCGAGTTCACCGACGTCTCGGTCTTCGCGATGAACCTCACCACGGCCCTGGGCCTCGGCCTCGCCATCGACTACGCCCTGTTCATCGTCCGCAGGTTCCGCGAGGAGCTGGCCACGGGCGCCGAGCCGCGCACCGCCATGGGCACGACCTTGCGCACCGCGGGCCGCACGGTCCTCTTCTCCTCCGCGACGGTCGCCGTGTCGCTGGCCGCGGTGCTGCTCTTCCCGCAGTATTTCCTGCGGTCCTTCGCCTACGCGGGCATCGCCGTGGTGCTGTTGGCGGCGGCCGCAGCCCTGATCCTGCTCCCGGCGGCGCTGGTCCTGCTGGGACACCGGGTGAACTCCCTGGACCTGCGGCGTCTGTTCAGGCGTGGAAAGCCCCCGGCGAGCGGGGACGGGGCCGCCTGGGGACGGATGGCCTCCCTCGTGATGCGCAGGGCGCCGGTCTTCGCGGTCGCCACCACCGTCGGTCTGATCGTCCTCGGACTGCCGTTCCTGGGAGTGAAGTTCGGTACCGCGGACGACCGTCAGCTGCCCTCGGCCGCCGAGTCCCATGTCGTCCAGCAGCACATACGGGACGGCTTCCCGGGCAGCCCCGGCGGCGCCCTGGAGGTGCTCGCGCAGGGCCCGGCGACGGAGGCCCAGTACGTTGCCTACAAGGACCGGATCGCCGCGCTGCCCGAGACGCTGCGGGTGGACGGGCCCCTGGTGAAGGGCGACTCGGCGTACTTCACGGTGCTGCCGAGGGGCGAGGCCGTCGACGTGGGGGCCCAGCGGCTGGTGGGCGAACTGCGCGCGACGGACGCCCCGTTCGACACGGCGGTGACCGGCACGGCCGCGGTCCTGGTCGACTCCAAGCATGCGATAGCCGAGCGGCTCCCATGGGCGGCGGCCTTCATAGCGATCGTCACCCTGCTCCTGGTCTTCCTCCTCACGGGCAGCGTGCTGATCCCGATCCAGGCGGTGCTGCTCAACGCGCTCAGCCTGACGGCCATGTTCGGCGCGGTGGTCTGGGTCTTCCAGGACGGCCATCTGTCGGGCCTGCTCGGCTTCACCAGCTCGGGCTCGATCGAGACGACCCTGCCCGTCCTCATGTTCTGCGTCGCCTTCGGCCTGTCCATGGACTACGGCGTCTTCCTGCTCTCCCGGATAAAGGAGGAGTACGACCACACGGGCGACCACCGGGAGGCGGTCCGCTTCGGCCTCCAGCGCACCGGTGGACTGATCACCGCGGCCGCGGTCATCCTCGCGGTGGTGATGGTCGCGATCGGCACCTCGCGCGTGACCAACACCAAGATGCTCGGCCTGGGCATCGCGCTCGCCGTACTGATGGACGCGATGGTCGTACGCAGTCTGCTGGTCCCGGCGGTCATGCGGCTCACCGGTCGCGCGACCTGGTGGGCGCCGGGCCCGCTGCGGCGCTTCCACGACCGGTTCGGCCTGAGCGAGGGCGAGGCACCGGCGGCCGGCACCGCGGACGGCATCTCGGAGACGGGTGATCGGGAGCGGGACAAGGTCGAAGCGCGCGGCTAGCGTGCGCTTCGCAAGGGTGATCTCCGGGCGGAGGGGCGAGACGGATGCGGGCAGTGGTGTTCGAGCGGTACGAGGGGCCGGCCGAGGTACGCGAGGTGGCGGACCCGGCGCCCGCGGAGCACGGGGTGGTGGTGCGGGTCGAGGCCACGGGGCTGTGCCGCAGCGACTGGCACGGCTGGATGGGGCACGACCCGGACATCACCCTGCCGCATGTGCCGGGCCATGAGCTCGCGGGGGTCGTCGAGGCGGTCGGCGCGCGGGTGACCGGCTGGCGCCCCGGCGACCGGGTCACGGTGCCCTTCGTCTGCGCCTGCGGAAGCTGTGCCTCCTGCGCGGCGGGCGACCAGCAGGTGTGCGAGCGGCAGACCCAGCCCGGGTTCACCCACTGGGGGTCCTTCGCGCAGTACGTGGCGCTGGACCACGCCGATGTGAACCTGGTGGCGGTGCCGGACGAACTGTCCTTCGCGACGGCGGCGTCGCTGGGCTGCCGGTTCGCCACGGCGTTCCGCGCGGTGGTCGCGCAGGGCAGGGTGGCGGCGGGGGAGTGGGTCGCGGTGCACGGTTGCGGGGGCGTGGGGCTGTCGGCGGTGATGATCGCGGCGGCCTCCGGCGCGCGGGTCGTCGCGGTCGACCTCTCGCCCCGGGCCCTGGACCTGGCCCGGAAGTTCGGGGCGGCGGAGACCGTGGACGCCGCCCAGGTCGAGGACACCGCGGCGGCGGTCCGCGCCCTGACCGGCGGCGGCGCCCATCTCTCCCTCGACGCGCTCGGCTCCCCGCTCACCTGCGCGGCCTCGGTGAACGCTCTGCGGCGCCGCGGCCGACATGTGCAGGTCGGCCTGCTGCCCCAGGACCCCGCGGTTCCCATGGCCCGTGTCATCGGCCTCGAACTCGAACTCCTGGGCAGCCACGGGATGCAGGCCCACGCCTACCCGCGCATGCTGGAGCTGGTCCGTGCCGGGGTGCTCCGCCCCGACCTCCTGGTCACCTCCACCATCCCACTGGACGCGGCACCGGCCGCGCTGGCGGCGCTGGGCACGACACCGGGGGCGGGGGTGACGGTCATCGAACCGTGGAGCTGAGCGTGGAGTTCTCGGGGCGGCCATGGTGGGAGGCCCACTCGTTCTCGCCGGTGAGGGCGGATTCGACGGAGAAGCTCATCTCCGGATCCTCGGCGGCCGGTCGGCGCGCGGGCGAACGAACAAGACCGTGCCCCGCGCAGGAGGGACGGGGCACGGCCGGCGGACGGCTATGACGGGCGGACGGTCGGGGTGGGCGGGCCCGGGCAGGGCAGGGCGGACGGTCGGGGTGGGCGGCTCGGTCGGAGGCGGGTCAGTCTCTGCGGCCGCGGTTTCCCGGCCGGGCGGCGACCCAGGCCCGGACGGTGTCCGCATACCAGTAGGGCTTGCCGCTCTCGACATGGTCGGGCGGAGGCAGCAGCCCATGCTTGCGGTAGGACCGAACGGTGTCCGGCTGCACCTTGATGTGCGCCGCGATCTCCTTGTACGACCAGAGCCTACGGTCGGTCATGAGTGGCACCTCCCTGCGCGCGTCGCGGCGGCGGCCGGGGGGCGGCCGTCGGGGGAGCCGGGCGCTGCGCTGGCGATCACAAAGCCTGTGCCCCGTGAACGACACAGCGTGACCGCAGGGCAGTGCCTGTCGACCGGGTGTGACGCAAGATCTGCGTACACGCGACATGTGTGACAGGGAGGTGGTTTTTGTGACACGAGTGATGCATTCGTGCCCGAGGGGACAGCGGCGCGGAGGGTGTGTACCGGGGGTATGCACCGCACGTGCCGGGTGTTCCGTCAGCACGCGCAGCACGCGCCCGATGTACGCGCCCGACGCACGCGCACGATGGGTCGGGCCCGTTCCCCGGGCCCCCACCTTCGTGGGAGCGGGGGATCCCCCCTGTTGTCAGGCCCGACCCACCGGCTCCCCGCATCCCCCTCGGAAGCCGCCCGCATCCCCCCGGGACCAGCCGCCTGACGCTCAGCCTGCAATCAACGGAGCCCGCCGGTCTTGGAAAAAATCGCACCCCGGGCACTTTGATCGCTCCGGCCGGGGGAGAGGGCGGGCGAGAGCACCAGGCTCGTCGCCTCCCCCGCCATCCGGTCGGCCCCCGGCGGACCGGGCCGCGCGGCCGGCTCGGCCTCCCGCGCCGCGGTGAACTCCCCCGGCGTACAGCCCGTCATCGTCCGGAACTCCCCGCTCAGATGCGCCTGGTCGTAGAAGCCGCAGGCCGCCGCGGTCTCGGCCTGTGACCGCCCCGCGGCGAGCAGCCGCCGGGCCCGCTGCAGGCGCAGCACCCGGGCCGCCGCCTTGGGCCCGAGCCCGATCTGCTCCCGGAAACGATTCTCCAACTGCCGTACGCTCCAGCCGACGTCCTCGGCGAGCCGGGGCACCGGCACCGCGCCCCAGGTCCGCCGCAGCTGGGTCCAGGCGCGCACCACCCGAGCGGAGCCGGGTGTCCCCGCACCGGTCCAGCGCGTGAGCACGTCGTCGAGCAGTCCGAACCGTTCCGTCCAGCCCGGCAACGCGGCCAGCGCGGCGGAGAGTTCACCGATGCTGCTGCAGCGGTCACGGCCGGAACGCGCGCCCAGGAGATGCGGGAGTTCGTCCGGATCCACCGCCCGGTCGGCGAGTTCGTACTGCGGAGTCCCGAAGAGGGTGAAGGCGGCCCACGGTGCGAGCAGCACCTCGATGCCCGCCAGCCGTCCGCCGTGCTCACCGACGGCCGCGGTGGTGGTCGGTCCGGAGAACACCGATCCGAGGGTGACGGGGGGCCGGCCCGCGCGGGAGATGCGCAGGGGCCCTTCGAAGCCGAGCAGCAGCGTCGCCGCGCCGATCGGCGCCTCCAGCCTGCGCCGCGGCCGGTCGAGGGCGAGCCGGATCCCGCGGTAGCTGATCACCCCGGGCCGCAGCCGTGGATGGGGCGACGCGAGAACCGTCTCCCAGGCACCGCCCGGCCCCTGCCCCGCCCGCGAGACGATTCCCGTCACCATCGGCCCTCCCGCCGCCGCCCGCACCTGGCGAACACCCATGGTGCAACGCGGCACAGCGGGGCCGGAAGGCCCGCCGAGCCCCGGGCTCTCGACGGGCCCCCACGGCCACCCGCGGGGGCAGGCCTCCACGGGTCCTCAGGGAGCGGTCACGCTCCGTAGGACTTCAGGGGGTGGCTCACGCTCCGCAGGACCTCAGGAACGCCCGGGTGCGCTGGGCGATCGGCAGCGGCTTGTCCGGCGGGCACGGGTACATGTCCTGCTCGACGATCGCGAAGAGCTCGACGTCGAGCCGCTGGGCGGCGGCGAGGACGGGTTCGAGCGCGGGGACGCCGGACGGCGGTTCACACATCACGCCCCGGCCGACGGCGGGCCCGAACGGCACCTCGTTCGCCCGCACCTCCGCCAGGATCTGCGGATCCACCTGCTTGAGGTGCAGGTACCCGATGCGCTCCCCGTACGTCTCGATGAGCTTGACGCTGTCGCCGCCGCAGTAGGCGTAGTGGCCCGTGTCCAGGCACAGCGACACCAGCGACGAGTCGGTCGCGTCGAGGAAACGGGTGACGTTCTCCTCGCTGTCGATGTGTGTGTCGGCGTGCGGGTGGACGACGATCTTCAGCCCGTAGCGCTCCCGCACCTCATGGGCGAGCCGCTCGGTCTGGGCGGTCAGACTCCGCCACTGCGCGGGCGTCAGCGTGCTGTCCTCCAGCACCTCGCCCGTCTTGTCGTCCCGCCAGAACGCCGGGATGACGACGAGGTGTTCGGCGCCCATCGCCTGGGTGAGCGCCGCGATGTCCGAGACATGCGCCCAGGTGGCGTCCCAGACCTCGGGACCGCGGTGCAGTCCGGTGAAGACGGTGCCGGCCGACACGGTGAGCCCGCGCCGCGCGGTCTCCTCCTTGAGTACGGCCGGATCCGTGGGCAGATAGCCGTAGGGGCCCAGCTCGATCCACTCGTACCCGGACTGGGAGACCTCGTCGAGGAAGCGCTGCCAGGGGACCTGCTGGGGATCGTCGGGGAACCACACGCCCCAGGAGTCCGGAGCCGAACCGATCCGGATGCGGGACAGTGAGGACTGAGGTGATGCCTGCGGTGACAACGACGTCATGGGCGTCAGCTTCGGGCGACATGAGAGAGGTGTCAAGGCCTGGTCCGAATGTCTGGACAAACTGTTGACAGGGCTCCCCGCGCGGGGCTAGACCTGGGTGCAGCCGAAGCGAAGGGAACTCGATGGCGTACGACCTGATCACCATGGGGCGGATCGGCGTGGATCTCTACCCGTTGCAGACGGGGGTCCCGCTGGCGCAGGTGACGTCCTTCGGGAAGTTTCTCGGCGGCTCGGCGACGAACGTCGCGGTGGCCGCGGCCCGGCTCGGACGGCGTACGGCGGTGATCACGCGCACCGGCGACGACGCCTTCGGCAGGTACCTCCACGAGGCGCTGCGCGACTTCGGCGTCGACGACCGCTGGGTCACCCCGGTCGCCGGACTGCCGACACCCGTCACGTTCTGCGAGGTCTTCCCGCCGGACGACTTCCCGCTGTACTTCTACCGGCAGCCCAAGGCCCCGGACCTGGAGATCGACGCGCACGACCTCGACCTGGACGCCGTACGCGAGACGCGCATCTTCTGGGTGACCGGGACCGGCCTGAGCGAGGAGCCCAGCCGTACGGCGACGCTCGCGGCGCTCGCCCACCGTGCCAGGTCCGCCACGACGGTCTTCGACCTCGACTGGCGGCCCATGTTTTGGAAAGACACAGCCTGGAAGGACCCCGAGGCCTCCGCCCGAGCCTTCTACGCCGAGGCCCTGCGCCACACCACGGTCGCCGTCGGCAACCTCGACGAGGTGGAGATCGCCACCGGCGTCCGTGAACCGCACGCGGCGGCCGAGGCGCTCCTGAAGGCCGGTGTGGAGCTCGCCGTCGTCAAACAGGGCCCCAAGGGCGTTCTCGCCGTCCACCGCGACGGGACCTCGGCCGAGGTCCCGCCCCTCCCGGTGACGGTCCTCAACGGTCTCGGCGCCGGTGACGCCTTCGGCGGCTCCCTGTGCCACGGCCTGCTCGCCGGCTGGGACCTGGAACGGATCATGCGGCACGCGAACGCGGCCGGTGCCATCGTCGCCTCCCGACTGGAGTGTTCCTCCGCAATGCCCACACCCGAAGAGGTCGAGAACGCGCTCACGGCAGGAGCGGTCCGTTGAGGGCCGGACGCGTGGGACACGAGGGGCGAGAGGGGCACGAGGGCGCAGGCGCCAGCACGACCCCCACTCCCGCGGTCACTGCCACCCCGGCCCGGACGGTCGACCCGGCCGAACTCGTCCGCCTGCGCGCCCACCGCCCCGAGGCGATCGCCGAGGCCGCCACGCGCCGCCGCCGGCGCCCCCTCCTCAACGACAACGGGCGGCTGATGATCGTCGCCGCGGACCACCCGGCCCGCGGGGCGCTCGCCGTCGGCGGCCGCAAGTTCGCCATGGCGAACCGCGCCGACCTGCTGGAGAGGCTCTGCCTCGCGCTCTCCCGTCCCGGCGTCGACGGTGTGCTCGCGACCGCCGACATCCTCGACGACCTGCTGCTCCTCGGCGCCCTCGACGACAAGGTGGTCCTCGGCTCGATGAACCGCGGCGGCCTGGCGGGCGCCTCCTTCGAGCTGGACGACCGCTTCACCGGCCACCGCCCGCAGGACATCGAGCGGCTCGGCTTCGACGCGGGCAAGCTGCTGCTGCGCATCGACTACGACGACCCGGGTTCGCTCACCACCCTCGAATCCACCGCCCGCGCGATCGACGAGATGGCGGAGCGTCGCCTCCCGGTGTTCGTCGAGCCGTTCCTCAGCCGTCGTACGCCCGAAGGCAAACTGGCCAACGACCTGAGCGCCGAAGCCGTCATCAAGTCCATCGCCATCGCCAGTGGTCTGGGCGGCAGTTCGGCGTACACCTGGCTGAAGGTCCCCGTCACCGAGAACCCGGACGACATGGCCCGGGTCATGGAGACCTCCACGCTGCCCGCCGTGCTGCTCGGCGGCGAGGTCGGCGAGGACCAGGAGGGCGCGTACGAGAAGTGGCGCGGCGCGCTCCAACTGCCCACCGTGCAGGGCCTGGTCGTCGGCCGCTCGCTGCTCTACCCGGCCGACGGGGACGTGACCGCCGCGGTGGACACCGCCGTAGGACTGCTGTGAGGACCCGATGACGGACCCGATGACGGACCCGATGACGGACCCGATGACGGACGCGACCAAGAGCAACGGCCTGTACGTGCCCAAGGGCGCCACCGCCGGGGGGCTGTACGCCGTCGACATCGACCCCAAGCGCGCGGGCTGGAGCCACAGCAGCCTGCGCGTCGTGGAGCTCGAACCGGGCGGCACACACACCTTCACCACCGGTGACAGCGAGTGGATCGTGCTTCCACTCAGCGGCGCCTGTACCGTGCACATAGAGGACGAAGAGTTCCAAATCCTGGGCAGGGACAGCGTGTTCGCGGGAGTCACCGACTTCGCGTACGTGCCCCGCGACGCCCGGGCTCAGATCGCCTCCGGTGCGGGAGGCCGCTTCGCCCTGGCAGGAGCGAAGTGCGAGCGCCGACTCCCCGCCCGCTACGGCCCCGCGCCGGAGGTTCCCGTCGAAGACCGCGGCAGTGGCAACTGCGCCCGCCAGGTGCGCAACTTCGCCTCCGCCGACGCCTTCGACTGCGACAAGCTGATCGCCGTCGAGGTCATCACTCCCGGCGGCAACTGGTCCTCCTATCCGCCGCACAAGCACGACGAGCACCGGCCCGGCGTCGAGTCGGAGCTGGAGGAGATCTACTACTTCGAGATCGACGGCCCGAACGGATTCGGCTATCAGCGCGTATTCCCTTCGCGCGAGGGCGGCTCCGACGTCCTCGCCGAGATCCGCACCGGCGATGCCGTCCTCGTCCCCGACGGATGGCACGGCCCGTCCATCGCCCAGCCCGGCCACACGATGTATTACCTGAACGTGATGGCAGGACCGGGAGCGGACAGGGAGTGGCGGATCTGCTTCCACCCGGGACACGTAGAAAGCACAGAGGGATACCGATGACCTCGACGACGAGGCTGACGGTCGCACAGGCGCTGGTGCGCTTCCTGGCCGCCCAGTACACCGAGCGGGACGGCGAGCGGCAACGACTGATCGGCGCCACCTGGGGCATTTTCGGCCACGGCAATGTCGCCGGGCTCGGCCAGGCACTGATCGAGTACGCCGATGAGATGCCGTACTACCAAGGACGTAACGAACAGTCCATGGTTCATGCGGCGGTCGGCTACGCACGGCAGAGCAACCGGCTGTCGACGCACGCGGTGACCACATCGATCGGTCCGGGCGCGACGAACCTCGTCACCGGGGCCGCGCTCGCGACGATCAACCACCTTCCGGTGCTTCTGCTGCCCGGCGACATCTTCGCGACCCGCCCCGCGGATCCGGTGCTCCAGCAGCTCGAACTGCCGTACGCAGGCGATGTGTCGGTCAACGACTGTCTGCGCCCGGTGTCGAAGTACTTCGACCGGGTCACCCGGCCCGAGGCGCTGATCCCGGCCGCCCTGCAGGCCATGCGGGTGCTCACCGACCCGGTCGAGACCGGCGCCGTCACGCTCGCGCTGCCGCAGGACGTGCAGGCGGAAGGCTACGACTGGCCGGAGGAGTTCTTCGCCGAGCGGACCTGGACCGTACGCCGTCCGGCGGCGGACGCCTCCGAGCTGGCCGCCGCCGTCGCCGCGATCCGCGAGGCCCGGCGCCCGCTGATCGTCGCGGGTGGCGGAGTCCACCACAGCCGCGCCGAGGAGGCCCTCGCCGAACTGGCCGCCGGCACCGGCATCCCGGTCGCCTCCACCCAGGCCGGCAAGGGGTCCCTGCGCTGGGACCACCCGCAGGACGTCGGCGGCGTCGGTCACACCGGCACCGCGACCGCCGACGAACTCGCCCGCACCGCGGACGTGGTGATCGGCGTCGGCACCCGCTACACCGACTTCACCACCGCCTCCGGCACCCTCTTCGCCGCCTCGAACGTCCGCTTCCTGAACCTCAACATCGCGCCGTACGACGGTCACAAGCTGTCGGGGATCCCGCTGATCGCGGACGCGCGGGCCGGCCTGGAAGCGCTCACCGAGGCGCTGCTGCTGCACGAGCACCGCGTCGAGCCCGCGTACGCCACCGAGTACACGGACGACAAGGAGCGCTGGGAGTACCGGGTCGACGCGGCGTACGAGGCCGAGGACCTCGACATCCGGCCCACCCAGCCGCAGGTCCTCGGCATCCTCGACGAGCTCGTCACCGAGGACGACATCCTGATCAACGCGGCCGGTTCGCTCCCCGGTGACCTGCACAAACTGTGGCGGGCCCGGTCGCGCGACCAGTACCACGTCGAGTACGGCTACTCGTGCATGGGCTATGAGATCCCGGCCGCGATCGGCGTCCGGATGGCGGCCCCCGACCGGCCCGTGTGGGCGCTGGTCGGCGACGGCACGTACCTGATGATGCCGACCGAGATCGTCACCGCCGTGCAGGAGGGCGTCGCGATCAAGGTCCTCATACTCCAGAACCACGGCTACGCCTCCATCGGCGGCCTCTCCGAGTCCGTGGGCGCCGAACGGTACGGCACCGCGTACCGCTACCGCGCCGGGGACGGTACGTACACGGGGGCGCCGCTGCCCGTCGATCTCGCCGCCAACGCGGCCAGCCTCGGCATGCGGGTGCTGCGCGCCAAGACCGTCCGTGACCTGCGGGAGGCCCTTGCCGAGGCGCGTGCCGCGGACACTCCCACATGTGTCTACGTGGAGACCGAAACGGCAGACACAGTGTCGGGCGCGCCCCCGGCCCAAGCCTGGTGGGATGTACCTGTGGCCGAGACCGCGACCCGATCGTCGGCGGTCAAGGCACGCGAGGAGTACGACCGGCACGTCGCCGCCCGACGCCGCCATCTGTGAAGGAGTTTTTGGCCATGACGAAGACCGTCAACCACTGGATCGGTGGCAAGCCCGTCGGAAATGCCGCGGGTGCGTCGGGTACGTACGGGCCGGTCACCGACCCGGCGACCGGCGCCGTGACCACCCAGGTCGCCTTCGCGACCGTCGACGAGGTGGACGCCGCGGTCGCCGCCGCGAAGGACGCGTACGCGACGTGGGGTCTGTCCTCGCTGGCCAAGCGGTCCACGATCCTGTTCAGGTTCCGGGCGTTGCTGGACGCGAACCGGGACGCGATCGCGGAGCTGATCACCGCCGAGCACGGCAAGGTGCACTCGGACGCGCTGGGCGAGGTGGCGCGCGGGCTGGAGATCGTCGATCTGGCGTGCGGGATCACCGTGCAGCTGAAGGGCGAGCTGTCGACCGAGGTGGCCTCCAAGGTCGACGTGGCGTCGATCCGGCAGCCGCTGGGTGTGGTCGCGGGCATCACGCCGTTCAACTTCCCGGCGATGGTGCCGATGTGGATGTTCCCGATCGCGATCGCGTGCGGCAACACCTTCGTGCTGAAGCCGTCGGAGAAGGACCCGTCGGCCTCCATGAAGATCGCCGAGCTGCTTGCCGAGGCCGGGCTGCCGGACGGTGTCTTCAACGTCGTGCACGGGGACAAGGTGGCCGTCGACCGCCTTCTGGAGCATCCGGACGTGGCGGCCGTGTCCTTCGTGGGCTCGACCCCGATCGCCCGCCACATCCACGCCACGGCGTCCGTGAACGGCAAGCGCGTCCAGGCCCTGGGCGGCGCCAAGAACCACATGCTGGTCCTCCCGGACGCGGATCTGGACGCGGCGGCGGACGCGGCCGTCTCGGCGGCCTACGGGTCGGCGGGCGAGCGCTGCATGGCCATCTCGGCCGTGGTCGCGGTCGGCGCGGTCGGTGATGTGCTGGTGGAGAAGATCCGCGAGCGGGCCGAGAAGATCAGGATCGGTCCCGGCAACGACCCCGCCTCCGAGATGGGTCCGCTGATCACGGCCGTGCACCGGGACAAGGTGGCCTCGTACGTGACGGGCGCGGCGGCGCAGGGCTGCGAGGTTGTCCTGGACGGTACCGGTTACACGGTGGAGGGTTACGAGGACGGTCACTGGATCGGTCTCTCGCTGCTCGACAGGGTGCCGGTGACGGCGGACGCGTACAGGGACGAGATCTTCGGCCCGGTGCTGTGCGTGCTGCGCGTGGAGACCTACGAGGAGGGTGTGGCGCTGATCAACGCCTCGCCCTTCGGCAACGGCACCGCGATCTTCACCCGGGACGGCGGCGCGGCCCGCCGCTTCCAGCTGGAGGTCCAGGCGGGCATGGTCGGTGTGAACGTGCCGATCCCGGTGCCCGTGGGCTACCACTCCTTCGGCGGCTGGAAGGACTCCCTCTTCGGGGACCACCACATCTACGGCAACGACGGCACGCACTTCTACACCCGCGGCAAGGTCGTCACCACCCGCTGGCCCGACCCGGCCGACGCCCCGACGGGCGTCGACCTCGGGTTCCCGCGCAACCACTGAGTCGTCCTTCCTTCACGTGAAGCCGTCCGGATTCCGGACGGCTTCACGTTTTTCTGACGCCCGCGCTGCGATTCCCGTATGGGCCGACAGTGCGGAACGGCCTGCTTGATACGGACGTTTACGCGGCAAGGCCGGGTCTCGAACTGCGGATTCCGTAGGTGAACACCCATTGACGTGACGGTTTTCGTCGGGGTTCCATGCAACGCAACCGGGAGCGGACGAAGAGACGTACGACACGAGCCGCCGGAGGCGATAGAGCTCCCGGCCGACACCTTTTGCCGCTTCAGTCGATCGGAACCGCTCCATGACCGACACGCTCCGCCCCGTCGACAACGTCGACAACGTCGACAACGTCGACAACGTCGTCACCGAGGCAACCGAGGCAACCGGGGCAACCGGGGCAACCGGGGCAACCGGGGCAGCGCACAGTCCCCACAGTCCGCAGAAGCTCAAGCGCTCCATCGGCATCGTCGGCGGCACCCTGCTCACGCTCTCGTGCGTGACGCCCGCCTCCACGCTCTTCGTGGTCGTGCCCGACCTGTTCTCGTCCCTCGGCACGGCGACCGCGCTGACCATCGCGATCGGCTCGCTGCTCTGTATCGCCGTGGCGTTCTGCTACTCGGAGCTGGGCACCCTCATCCCCAGCGCGGGCGGCGAGTACGCCATGGTGTCGACGATGGCCGGACGGCTCGCGGGCTGGCTGGTCTTCGTGCTCTCCCTCCTCGTCGTGATGATCGTGCCGCCGGTGATCGCGATGGGCACGGCGGACTACCTGGCGCCGATCGTGCACCTGAACCCGTCGCTGGCGGGCGCCGGCGTCATGCTCCTGGCCACCCTCGCGGGCCTGCTCGACCTGCGGGCCAACGCCTGGATCACCGGCGTCTTCCTGGTCCTGGAGGTCATCGCGGCGGCCGTGGTGGCGGTCCTGGGCTTCACGCACAGCCAGCGCGGTGCCGGGAGTCTGGTCTCGATGCAGGTGGCGGGCTCCGGGGGCCACCCGGACACCGTGACGGCCATGCTGGTGGTCTCGGGGCTCGCGATCGCACTCTTCGTCACCCAGGGCTTCTCGACCGCGGTCTACCTCTCCGAAGAACTGGAGAACCCGCGCCGCAACGTCGCCCGTACGGTCCTGGCCACCCTCGCCATCTCCTCCGTGATCATCCTGGTCCCGGTCGTCGCGATCACCATGGGTGCCTCGGACCTGTCCACCCTCACCGGCGGCGACATCAGCGCCATGGTGACCGCCTGGTCCAACTCCGCCGTCGGCACCTTCGTCAGCCTCTGCGTCGCCCTCGCGATCATCAACGCGGGCATCGTCATGGTCATCCAGAACTCCCGGGTGCTGTTCGCCTCCGCCCGCGACAAGGCCTGGCCCGAGCCCGTCAACAAGGGTCTGTCCCGCCTGGGCCGGTTCGGCTCCCCGTGGGTCGCCACCCTCCTGGTGGGCGTCCCCGGCGCGCTCCTCTGCTTCGTCGACCTGGACACCCTGTACGGCGTGACCGGCGTCTCGGTGACGGCCATGTACCTGCTCGTCGCGGTCGCCGCACTGCTCGCCCGGCGCGGACAGCACCGCCACACACCGGCCTGGCGCATGCCGCTGTGGCCCGCGATGCCGGTGCTCCTGATCGCCGTCCTCGCGTACATCCTGAGCCGGCAGGAGACGACCTACCTGCTCTGGACGGGCGGCATCACCGCCGTCGCCACCCTCTACTGGGCCTTCTACCTCCGCCCGCGCCGCGAGACCCGCTGGCTGGTGTCGATCCCGGAGGACGTACAGGCCTGAGCTTCGTACAACGGGCGCGGTACGCGGGAGGAGGCTCGTACACCCGTAGGAGGGCAAGGGTTCAGACCGGCGGCTGCCCTGGTTGTCGGTGGCGGCCCGTACCGTTGACGCATGGATCTTCGACTGCCCCGACTGCGCGGGCCCGCACTGCGGGGGCCCCGACGGTGGATCGCCGCCGCGGCCGCCGTCGTCGTGCTGGCCGGCGCGGGTACGTGGACCGCTGTCGCCTCGGACGACGGCCCGGCCGTCCACCGCACCGACCGCGTCATGACCACGGGCGCCGGGGTGAACCTCGACACGTCGTACTTCACCGCGGGCTCCGGCCGCCGCCCCGCCGTGCTGCTCGCGCACGGCTTCGGCGGCAACAAGGACGACGTACGGCAGGAGGCCGAGCAGCTCGCCCGCGACGGATACGCGGTGCTGACCTGGTCGGCACGCGGCTTCGGCAGGTCCACCGGCAAGATCGGACTGAACGACCCCAAGGGCGAGGTCGCCGACGTCTCCAAGCTCATCGACTGGCTGGCGGCGCGCCCCGAGGTACGTCTCGACAGGACCGGCGACCCGCGCGTGGGCGTCGCCGGAGCCTCCTACGGCGGGGCGATCTCACTGCTGGCCGCCGGGTACGACAAGAGGGTCGACGCGATCGCCCCGTCGATCACGTACTGGAACCTGGCGGACGCCCTCTTCCCGAACGACGTCTTCAAGAAGCTCTGGGCCGGCATCTTCATCAACCTCGGCGGCGGCTGCGGCCACTTCGAGGCACAGCTGTGCGCCATGTACAACCGGGTGGCGGAGACCGGTGAACCGGACGCCCAGGCGCGTGCCCTGCTGGAGGCCCGCTCCCCGTCCGCCGTCGGCGACCGCATCAAGGTGCCCACACTCATCCTGCAGGGCCAGACCGACTCCCTGTTCCCGCTCGGCCAGGCCGACGCGATGGCCAAGGCGATCCGGGCCAACGGCGCGCCCGTGGACGTCGACTGGATCGCGGGCGGCCACGACGGCGGCGACACGGAGACGAGCCGCGTCGTGGCCCGCGTCGGCTCCTGGTTCGACCGCTATCTGAAGGACGACAAGAACGTCGACACGGGCCCCGCGTTCCGCGTCACCCGCACCGGCGGCATCGACTCCACCGACGGCGCCGCGCTGCTGCGGGGCGCGAGCGGGGACGCCTACCCGGGCCTGGAGAGCGGCGAGCACACGATCGCGCTGACCGGCAGGAGCCGGCAGACCGTCCAGAACCCGGCGGGCGCGAGTCCGCCCGCGATCTCCGCCCTCCCCGGAATCGGAGGCACGGGCGGCCTCTCCCAGCTCTCCTCCCTCGGGGTCGGGGTGTCGCTGGACTTCCCCGGCCAGTACGCGCAGTTCGAGTCCTCGGAGTTCCGCGACGACCTGCGGATCACCGGGTCGCCGACCGTGACGGTGCACGTCGGGTCGAGCAGCGACGACGCGGTCCTCTTCGGCAAGGTGTACGACGTCGGACCGGGCGGCACCCGGCAGGTACTGCCCTCGCAGCTGGTCGCGCCGGTGCGGGTGACCGGCGCGAAGGCGGGCAAGGACGTCACGATCACGCTGCCCGCGATCGACCACGAGGTCCAGAAGGGCCACCGGCTGCGCCTGGTCCTCGCCTCGACGGACCTCGGCTACGCCTCACCGGCCGCCCCGGCCACCTACACGGTCTCCCTGCAGGGCGGCCTGCACGTGCCCACCGCCCCCGGCGTGAAGACCGCCGCCGCCGCGCTGCCCTCGTGGGTGTGGTGGCTGCCCCTGGCCGGCGCGCTGGCCGCGGCCGCACTCCTGCTGACCGGCCGCCGTCGTACGACTCCGGTCGCGCCCGACCCCGAGCTCGCCGAAGTCCCGCTCCAGATCACCGACCTGAGCAAGCGGTACGCGAAGTCGGCCGACCGGTACGCGGTACGCGACCTCTCCTTCCGTGTGGAGAAGGGCCAGGTCCTGGGTCTGCTGGGCCCGAACGGCGCGGGCAAGACGACCACGCTGCGCATGCTGATGGGCCTCATCAAGCCCGACGGCGGCGAGATCCGTGTCTTCGGGCACGCGATCCGGCCGGGCGCGCCGGTGCTCTCCCGGGTCGGGGCCTTCGTCGAGGGCGCGGGCTTCCTGCCGCACCTCTCGGGCCGCGAGAACCTGGAGCTGTACTGGCAGGCGACGGGCCGTCCGGCCGAGGACGCCCACATGGAGGAGGCGCTGGAGATCGCGGGCCTGGGCGACGCGCTGGCCCGCGCGGTCCGCACCTACTCCCAGGGCATGCGCCAGCGTCTGGCCATCGCCCAGGCGATGCTGGGCCTCCCGGACCTCCTCATCCTCGACGAGCCGACCAACGGCCTCGACCCGCCCCAGATCCGCGAGATGCGCGAGGTCATGATCCGCTACGCCGCGGCGGGCCGCACGGTCATCGTCTCCAGCCACCTGCTGGCCGAGGTCGAGCAGTCCTGCACCCATCTGGTGGTCATGGACCGCGGCCGACTCATCCAGGCGGGCCCGGTGAGCGAGATCGTCGGCTCCGGCGACACCCTCCTCGTGGGCACGAGTGAGCCCGTGGAGGAGCCGGTGGTCGAGAAGGTCGGCGCGCTGTCGGGCGTGGCCTCGGCCGTCGTCGCCGAGGGCGGGCTGCTGGTCCGCCTCGACGAGGGCGGCAGCGCACAGCGCCTGGTCGTGGAGCTGGTACGGCTCGAAGTGCCCGTGCAGTCGGTGGGCCCCCACCGCCGTCTCGAAGACGCGTTCCTCACCCTGATCGGAGGTGCCGCATGAGTACGCTCGTCGAGCGGGCCGAGACGGCGGACGGCTACCGGGCGCGGCACACGCTGCCCCTGCGTGTGGAGTTGCTGCGACAGCTGAAGCGGCGCCGCACGCTCGTCATGGGCGCGATCCTCGCGGTGCTGCCCTTCGTGCTCGTCGTCGCCTTCGCGATCGGCGGTGAGCCGGGCTCCCGCAACGGCCAGGTCACCCTGATGGACACGGCGACCGCGTCGGGCGCCAACTTCGCCGCGGTGAACCTCTTCGTCTCCGCGGGCTTCCTGCTCGTCATCCCCGTCGCGCTGTTCTGCGGGGACACGATCGCCTCCGAGGCCAGCTGGTCCTCGCTGCGCTATCTGCTCGCGGCCCCGGTGCCACGCGCCCGGCTGCTGTGGTCCAAGCTCGTCGTCGCGCTGGGCCTCAGCCTCGCCGCGATGGTGCTGCTGCCGGTCGTCGCGATCGCGGTGGGCACGGCGGCCTATGGCTGGGGCCCGCTGGAGATCCCCACCGGCGGCACGCTCTCCGCGGGCACCGCGGCCCAGCGGCTCCTCGTGGTGATCGCGTACGTCTTCGTGTCCCAACTGGTCACGGCGGGACTCGCGTTCTGGCTGTCGACCAAGACGGACGCCCCCCTGGGCGCGGTCGGCGGCGCGGTCGGTCTGACGATCGTGGGGAACGTCCTGGACGCGGTCACCGCCCTCGGCCACTGGCGCGACTTCCTGCCCGCGCACTGGCAGTTCGCCTGGGCGGACGCCATCCAGCCGAACCCGGAGTGGGGAGGCATGATCCAGGGCACGGCGATTTCGATAACGTACGCCCTCGTCCTGTTCGCCCTGGCCTTCCGGGGTTTCCGGCGCAAGGACATCGTGTCGTAGATCTCCGGAGTGTCACCTACCGGTCTCGGTGGCCGCCCTTCGTGGCCGCTTCGAGATCCATCCGCAACGCTCCGTAGCGCACATCCGGGCCCCTTCGGGCGTCACAGTCACAGACGTCGGCCCATGGACGTCGGCAGACAGACGACTCACCGAGGGGGTACGGATGACACGGACGGGGAACGGCGAACACATAGGGCGACAGCGGCGACAGCCGGGGAGCGGGCGACCGGGGCGCATGGGCGCCGCCCTGCTCGGTCTGACCCTCGCGGGCGGCCTGCTCCTCACCGGTTGCGGCGCGTCCGACAACAACGGCTCCTCGGCGGACGGTTCGGACAAGTCCGGCGGACGCTCGTTCCCGCTGCCCGCGCCGAACCGGACCTCCGGCACCGGCGAGGGAGAACAGCGGGACACACCGACCGGGGACGCGAGCCGTGAGCTCGTGCCGTCCCCGGACTACCTCTCCACCTTCGCCCTCGACGTCGACACCGCCTCCTACGGCTATGCCCGCCGGGCCCTCGCCGACGGCCGGCTGCCGGACGCGTCGACCGTCCGCCCCGAGGAGTTCGTCAACAGCTTCCGGCAGGACTACGAGCGGCCCGACGGCAACGGCTTCTCGGTCACCGTCGACGGCGCCCGCACCCAGGAGAAGGACTGGTCGCTGGTCCGCGTCGGCCTCGCCACCCGCGCGGCCGCGAACAACGGCGAACGCCCGCCCGCCGCCCTCACCTTCGTCATCGACATCTCCGGCTCCATGGGCGAACCCGGCCGCCTCGACCTGGCCCAGGAATCCCTCGGCGTGATGACGGACCGGCTGCGCGACGACGACTCGGTCGCCCTGGTCACCTTCAGCGACGAGGCCGAGACCGTGCTGCCGATGACCCGCCTCGGCCACCACCGCGGCCGCGTCCACGACGTGATCGACGGGCTGCGGCCGACGGAGTCCACCAACCTCGGCGCGGGCGTGCGCACCGGGTACGCCACGGCCGTCAAGGGCCTGCGCGAGGGCGCCACCAACCGTGTCGTACTGATCTCCGACGCCCTCGCCAACACCGGCGAGACCGACGCGGACGCCATCCTCGAACGCATCTCCACCTCCCGCCGCGAGCACGGCATCACCCTCTTCGGCGTCGGGGTGGGCAGCGAGTACGGCGACGCCCTCATGGAACGCCTCGCCGACAAGGGCGACGGCCACACGACGTACGTCTCGAACGCCGACGACGCCCGCACCGTCTTCTGCGAGCAGCTCCCGCAGAACATCGACCTGACGGCGCGCGACGCCAAGGCGCAGGTCGCCTTCGACCCGCAGACGGTCAAGGAGTTCCGGCTCATCGGGTACGACGACCGGCAGGTCGCCGACGAGGACTTCCGCGACGACCGTGTGGACGGCGGTGAGGTCGGCCCCGGCCACACGGTGACGGCCCTCTACGCCGTCCGCACCAGGTCCGGCGCCTCCGGTCACCTCGCCACCGCGAGCGTCCGCTGGCTCGACCCCGCCACCCGCGCCCCGCACGAGGAGTCCGGCCAACTGGAGTCCGGTTCCCTCGACGACGACCTGTGGACCTCCGCCACCCGTCTGCGGGTCGACGCCGTGGCCGCGTACTTCGCCAACGCGCTCCAGCACGGCGACGACCGCTGGAACCCGCTGCCGGGCACCCTTCCGCTGGGCGAACTCGCCGACCGCGCCCACCAGGTGGCGTCCGCCGCGGAGGACACGGCGGTACGCGACCTCGCGGACGCGGTGGACCGGGCGAGTGAACTGACCGGCTGACAGCGACAACCGCCGGCGGTTACAAGCGGGGAGGTTGACGACCGGACAAGAGTCCCGCGAACCGGGGGAGCCCCCCCCATGGGCGTACGCAAGGATCTGAAACGGGCGAAGCGGCGCACCGACCTCGCGGCCCGCGGCGATACCGAGCTGATCAGGGACACGACCGGCGCGGTGCGCGAGGTGCGCACCGCCCCCCTGGTACCGCGCCCCACCATCGGCAGCATCGCCGACCTGCCCTTCACCAACGCGGCCGAGGCGCCCGACGCCGTGGTCCTGCGCCGCGAGGAGGGCGACACCTGGCGACCGGTCACCGCGGCGGCCCCCGCGAAGTGACCGCCACCGCCCGGGGGTTGATCGCGGCGGGACTCGAACCGGACGGCCGGGTCGCGGTGATGTCCCGTACGCGCTACGACTGGACGGTCCTCGACTTCGCGATCTGGGCGGCCGGCGGCCAAAGCGTCCCGGTCTCCGCGACCTCGTCCGCCGAGCAGGTGGAGTGGATCGTCCGGGACTCGAACGCACGGTTCGCGATCGTCGAGAAGATCGGCCGCGGCGCCTCCTTCGACCGCGCCGACCGCGTCGGTGTCCGCTTCGGGCAGGCGTATCTGAACAAGTTCCTCGGGACGGGCAAGGGCCCCGGCCCCGGCCTGTACGCCGCCTGGGCGCTGTACGACCTGCTCGTCCACCGCCGTATCCGCGCGGAACCCGGCGGCCGGATGCGCTCGCCGTCTGCGGCGGCTCCCCGCTCGACCGCGACCTCAACCTGTTCTTCCAGGCCGCCGGGATCATCGTCTACGAGGGGTAGGGCCTGACGGAGACCAGCGCCGCGGCGACGATCGTGCCGCCCCTGCGGCCCCGCCCCGGCACCGTCGGCCTCCCGGTCCCCGGCACGGCGGTCCGTATCGCCGACGACGGCGAGGTCCTCGTCAAGGGCGCTGTCGTCTTCGGCGCCTACTGGAACAACCCGGCGGCGACCGAGGCCGCCCTGCGGGACGACTGGTTCGCGACCGGCGATCTCGGCGCGCTCGACGAGGACGGCTACCTCACCATCACCGGCCGCAAGAAGGACATCCTCGTCACCTCCGGCGGCAAGAACGTCTCGCCGGCCGTCCTGGAGGACCGGCTGCGCAGCCGCCCGCCGGTCGGCCAGCGCGTCGTCGTCGGCGACAACAGCCCGTTCGTCGCCGCGCTGGTCGGCCTGGACCCCGAGGCCGTCGCCCACTGGCTCACCGTCCGCGGACGGCCCGCCGACACCCCGCTGTCCGAGCTCGTGGAGGATCCCGTACTGCGGGCCGACGTCCAGAAGGCCGTGGACCACGCGAACGAGGCGGTCTCCCGCGCCGAGTCCATCCGTGAGTTCGTGCTGGTGGAGGCTGGGTTCACCGAGGACAACGGTCTGCTCACCCCTTCTCTGAAGGTCAAGCGGCACGCGGTGGCGGCGACGTACGCGGCCGAGATCGAGGCGCTCTACGGACGCTGAGCAGGCGAGGAGCGGGCCGCCGCACCCACAGGAAAACGGGCCGCCGCACACACGTGGGAGCGGGCCGCCGAGGTGCTCGGCGGCCCGCTCCCACGGTGTGGGGATCAGCCGTTGTGGGCGCCGTTGCCCGAGAGGATCGGGATGTCGTCCAGGATGTGCGACAGCGGCTCGTCGCCCTTGGCCTGGGTCGAGTTCTCGACGCACTGCTGGTTCTGCGGGGCCGACAGGATCGGGATGTCCTGGAGGGCGATCGGGACGGCGCCCGCGACCGAACCGAGGTTGAGCTTCGCAGGCAGGCCGATGCAGGGCTTGTTCAGCGAACCCTGGACCAGCGAGAGCTGCGGGCTCATGTCACCGAACGTCGCGGAGTTACCGAACGACTGCTCGGCGCCGTTGCCGCTGACGGACGTGGTACCACCGTCGTCGCCGATCGCCAGGGCCTGGGGGGCGGCCGTGACCGAGATACCGGCGACGGAAGCGGCGATAGCCGCGGTTGCCCACAGCTTCTTCATGTTCGTTCCCTTCGGAAAGCGGACTCCTGTTGAGGAGCTGCATGATCATCAACTGGGTAGACCCCGTGGGGGTTGCGGGTTGTGCCCTGTTCGGCCCAGCGTGCGGGGGTGCACTCCGTCATGAGTACGCCGGAGGCATGCGGACGGGCCGCCGGGAGCCCCAGGAGGGGTACGGCGGTCAGGTGTCAGTGGTTGCCGACGCCGTTGCCCGAGAGGATCGGGATGTTGTCCAGGATGTGCGAGAGCGGCTCGTCGCCCTTGGCCTGGGTCGAGTTCTCGACGCACTGCTGGTTCTGCGGGGCCGACAGGATCGGGATGTCCTGGAGGGCGATCGGGACGGCACCGACGGCCGAACCCACGTTGCCCTTGACCGGCAGGCCGATACAGGGCTTGTTCAGCGAGCCCTGGATGAGCGCCATCTGCGGGCTCATCTTTCCGAACGTCGCCGAGTTGCCGAACGTCTGCTTGGCACCGTTGCCGCTGGTGGACGTCGTGCCCCCGTCGTTTCCGATCGCCAGCGCCTGGGGCGCGGCGGCAGCGGAAGCGCCGACGACGGAAACGGCGACCGCTGCCGCGGCCATAACCTTCTTGATCACTAGCTGGTTCCCTTCTGAAGAAACCCCGTCCACCGGAGCGCTCTGCTTCAACTGCCACGGACGGCCTTGGATGCTCCGATTCACCCCGATGGCCCACAGCGAAGGGTGAACCCGGAGCCCCCGCGCGCCATGTATTCCCGCGAATTCCCCGACACCGAAGGGCTGATCGGGTGAACCGCCGCAACCAATCCAGGACCGCCGGGTTGAGTGCGAGAGCAGGAACATGTGTCTCTGCCAGGAAAGGACCGAGAAATGTTCAAGAAGGCAATGGCCGCGGCGGCGGTCGCCGCTTCCGTCGTCGGTGTCTCGGCGGCGGCCGCGCCGCAGGCGCTTGCCATCGGTGACGACGGCGGCACGACGTCCATCAGCGGGAACGGTGCCAAGCAGGCGTTCGGCAACTCCGTGACCAAGGGCGACCAGAGCCCCCAGCTCAGCCTCGCGCAGGGCTCGCTGAACAAGCTCTGCATCGGCCTGCCTGCGAAGCTCAACCTCGGTTCGGTCGCGGGCGCCGCCCCGATCGCCGTCCAGGACATCCCGATCCTGTCGGCTCCGCAGAACCAGCAGTGCGCCGAGAACTCGACCCAGGCCAAGGGCGACGAGCCGCTCTCGCACATCGCGGACGACATCCCGATCCTGTCCGGCAACGGCGTCGGCAACCACTGACCGCCACCGGTCACCGGTCACCGGTCATCGGTTGAAGAGGCTCGGGCCGTTTGCGCGTGGTGTGCGGGCGGCCCGGGGCTCTTTCCGGCTGTCTTCTTGTGAAGCTCCGGTGTCCATTCGAATACAGGGCGATTCGAGTGAATTCCCAAGCGGCACACGTTCTGTGGTTTCTTCCGACGTCCATCCCTCGTTTACAGCCTGCAGGTCATGGTGCGAGCCGTTCAAGTTGTGCTCGCTCGGTTTCGGCCGTCATAGGGGCATGACCGCAGAGAAGGGAAAGTACGTGAAACACAAGAAGAGCGCTGCTGTCGTCGCCGGCGCGATCATGGCCCTGGGGATGGCCGCCCCGGCCTTCGCGGACGCCGAATCCGAGGGTGCCGCCGTCGGCTCTCCGGGTGTCCTCTCGGGCAATGCGATCCAGGTTCCCGTGCACGTTCCCATCAACCTGTGCGGCAACACGATCAACGCCCTCGCCCTGCTGAACCCGGCGTTCGGCAGCACCTGCCCCAACGACTGACGCGACAGCACCAGCCCCTGGCTGTGCCACGGCCGGCCTTGGACGCCCTTGTGGCTTCCAAGGCCGGCTTTCCTTACTTCTTCAAGCAGGAAGACAACGAGATTGCGACAGACCCTGAGTAGGGGAATGGTCGTGGCCGCGGCCGCGACGGGCATCCTGTCCCTGTACGGCACCCCCGTGTTCGCGGACTCGGACGCGCAGGGCGGCGCAACGGACTCACCCGGTGTCGCCTCGGGCAACAACATTCAGCTTCCGGTGCATGTGCCGGTGAACGCCTGTGGCAACACCGTCAGCGTGATCGCCGCGCTGAACCCGGCCTTCGGGAACTCCTGCACCAACGGCTCGGGTTCGCACGGGACGCAGGGATCACACGGACAGCAGGGTTCGCACGGGACGCAGGGGCCGCGACACCACCCCTCCCACGACGAGGGCTCGTCCGGTTACGGCCAGGAGCCGGGACCGTACGGTGGTTCCTCCGGAGCCTACGGTCCTTCCGGCTCCTCGGCGCACGGAGAGGCGTACGGTTCGCCCGGCGTCGGGTCGGGCAACAACGCCCAAGTCCCGGTGGACGTCCCGGTGAACGCGTGCGGCAACACGGTGGACGTGGTCGGCATCGGCAACCCCGCGTTCGGCAACGAGTGCGAGAACGGTCCCGGCGGCTACGGCGACACCCCGCCGGCCAAGCCTCCGACGACACCGCCGACCACACCCCCCGTCACCCCACCGACCACTCCGCCGCCGACGCCCCCGAGGACGCCGCCGACCACACCCCCGACCACACCTCCCACCACTCCGCCGACGACGCCCCCCTGGACGCCGCCGACCACACCCCCGACCACGCCCCCCGTCACCCCACCGGCGACTCCGCCGGTCACTCCCCCCGGGCTTCCGCCCACCCTGCCCCACACCGGCAGCGAGAACGTGCTCGCGGCCTCGGCCGCCAGTGCCGCGCTGCTGTTCGGCGGGGCCGTCCTGTACCGACGAGGCCGAGCCGCGTCCCGTCGGTAGGACGACGCCACGGGTGCCGGACGCCTCACCGCGCCCGGCATCCGAGCCGTGCCGCACCTTCCGCGGGCGGTCGACCGTCAGCCGCTCAGCCCGTCGGTCGCCCGGCGGTGTCCAGGGACTCCCGTCCGTGCCGGTCCCCGGGCGCCGGGATCCGCCTGTCGGTCGGCCCCGTGCGCAGCCGCCGCCGTACCCCTCGGACGAGCGTGCCCGCAGTGAACGAGGCGCCGTGCACGAAACGCATGGCGGGGCCGAAGCCGGACGCCGTCAGCAGGCCCGCCATGAAGAGGCCCGGCACCGAGGACTCGAAGTCCCGGCCGACATCCGGCGAACCGTCGCCCACCGCCGCCAGGCTGCCGCGCAGCTCGTCGGTCAGCAGCCCGAGCCGCTCGCAGCTCGCCCTGAACCCCGTGGCCGCGATGACGTGTTCGGTCTTCAGAGTGGTCAGCCCGCCGCCGCGGCCCACCGCCTCCAGCCGGACCCCGTCCCCCGACGCGCGGGCCGCCGCGATCTCATGACCCAGCATCAGTTCGACGGCCGGCTCCACACGGTCGCGCACCCACCAGGCACCCGCCGGTCCCAGCGCGGTGGCCGCGATCCGGGCACGGGTGGGCTCGGGAAGGAGGCGGAAGAGGCCGGGGCGCTCGGCGTAGAACCAGTTGCGCCAGCCGCAGCCCAGGCCGCTGTGCGGGGTACGGACGGACTGCCACCACGGGCGCTCCCAGGTCGGCGGCACATCGTTCCAGGCCAGCTGCCCGGCGCGGGCCAGCACCCGGACACGGGTGCCCTGTTCGGCGAGCAGGGCCGCCGTCTCCAGCGCCGCCTGCCCGCCGCCGACCACCGTGACGTCGCGGCCGCGGAAGCGGGCGAGATCGCCGTGGTGGCTGCTGTGCGAGACGTAGGAGGGATCCAACTCCCGCAGTGCGTAAGGGATTTCGACGAAGGGCATGAGGCCGACGGCGAGGGCGACCGTGCGGGCGCGCAGCACCTCGCCGTCGTTCAGGACCGCCTCGAAGCCGCCGGGGCAGGCCCACAGCCGGGTCACGGTGCGCTCGTCGACGTCGGGCACGGCGTTGCGGGCGAACCACAGGCCGTACGAGGCGTACATCTCGACGGGGATGGGCTCGCCGTGCCGGGCCCGTACACCCCGGCCCGCGCAGTACGTGTCGAGCCGCCAGCGGCCCTCGGGGTCGGAGAGGTTGGACGCCCACGGCTCCGACTTGAGGAACATGCCGCTGGGCATGTGGTCCCGCCAGGAGGCCATGGGCCGGCCGAGGACGCGCAGGCTCAGCCCCGCCGCCGCCGCGTGGGACGCGATGGACAGGCCGTACGGACCGGCCCCCACCACCAGGAGGTCGTACATCAGCAGCTGCTCGCTTTCTCGTCGTCGCTCGGGGAGTCGGTCAGGACCGTCGCCGCTTCGGGCCCGGGAACTTCGGGCCCGGGAATTTCCGGCCCGGGCGCTTCGGACCCGGGGACTTCGCGCCCACACGCACCCTGGGCGCGCGTCGCCGCGCGAGCCGTGGCCGCCCCGCCCGTCGGCGCGCACACCCGCCGAACCCGCTCCAGCAGACGCAGCCCCGCATGGCGGCACCACAACCCCCACATCGCGACGCCCGGTCCGCGGTCGTCCGCCGCGTGCCAGGCCAGTTCGCGCGGCCCGGGGCACGCGCGCAGCGCACTGAGCGGGGCGTAGTTCTCCACCACGAACGCCCGGCCCGGCAGGGGCACCGGATCGGGCAGCGGACGGTGGGTCAGGTCCAGGTGCAGGGCCCGTACGACGTCCAGTCCGGCGCCGTCGGCGAAGAGCCGGAACTGGGCGCCGGGGCGCGGGTTGAAGTCGAGCAGGTGGTAGCGGCCGTTCCCGCTGTCCCGGCGGAAGTCGAGGTCGAGGATGCCGCGGTAGCCCAGCGCGTCCACGAGCCGCTCCGTGAGCGCCTGGAGCTGCGGGTTGGGTGTCCAGCGGCCCACCGCGGTCAGCCCCGCGCCGCGCGGCCAGGCGAGCTGCTTGCGGCCGGGGCCGCCGCCGCACACCGCCCCGGACCGGCTCGCGTACCCGTGGAAGAACCAGTCGCGGTTCGGCCCCGGTGGCAGGAACGCCTGCAGCAGGAGGCGGCTGCCCGCTTCCTCGGCGCGCCCGTACAGCGTCTGCGCCTCCCGTGCCGAGCGCACCAGTACCGTGCTGCGCAGCCCCGTTCCGGTGGGCAGCAGCCACGGGCGGCTCCACTTCGCCACCACCGGCAGCCCCAGCTGCCAGATCGCGGCGGCCGCCTGCGCCGCGCTGTGCGGGATCAGTGTGACCGGGTACGGGATGTCCGCGCTCTCGCACACGGCGGCCAGTTCCGCCTTGTCCGCCACCCGCTCGGCGAGGGCCTCGGGCTGCTGCGGCAGCAGATAGGAGGGGGAGAGATGGCCGCGCCACCGGCTCACCGCGACGGCACTCGCGTCATCCATCGGGATCAGTACGGCGGGACGGGTCACCCGCGCGGCCACTCGGCGCAATGCGGAGACGATGTCCGCGCCGCTCGCGCCGGGCGGTGGCGGCGGGTGCATTTCGCAGACGAAGCGTGATCTGCGGACGGGACTTCCGGTGGAATCCGCGACGAGATGCACTTCCACGCCTGCTCTGCCAAGTGAGCGCACGGCGCCCAGCGTTCCGTGGTGAAAGGGATTCCGGTCGATCCGCAGCAGAACGGCGGGGACGCGGGTGTCGAGAAACGGCACGGAGTTTCCTTCTGGTCGGTCACCCGTGCGGGTGATCGGTGCACGTCAAGGATGTGGCCTCGGTTGGCGGAATGGATGTTCATATGACTGAGTGTCAGTAGAAACCCTCGGTGGAGGGAAAGCAAAAACCGGGAAAGGAAAACAGCACTCGGAAAGTACGTCGGAGCTATGAGAGTCGGACCAAGGAGAGTCGGAGCTATGAGAGTGGAGAGGGGAGCAGGCATGGCCCCACAGCAGCAGCGGCCCCGGAGCGGAAGGCTGGCGTTCGTCGCGGTCGGCATCGTCACGTCGGTCGCCCTGGCGTCGGGTCCGGGATACGCCGTCGGCACCGGTGCGATGCGCGTCGCCGATCCTCCGGCGCCGACATCGACGTCAGCGACGCCGTCGCCGCCGGTGACGCCCACATCCGTGACGCCCGCGCCGGTGACGCCCTCGACGTCCGTGGCACCCGCGAAACCCGCGAAACCCGCGAAACCTGTGAAACCTGTGAAACCTGTGAAACCCACGACGCCCACGACGCCCACGACGCCCACGAAACCCGTGACACCCGCGGAACCTGTGAAACCCGCGACACCCGCGAGACCCGCGGAGACCAAACCCGCCGAACGGGGCTCCGCCTTCGGCGCCTACCTCGACTACGGTCCCCGGGGCGTGGCCCGGATCGCCCAGCTCGGCGAGTGGCTGGGCGGCACCTCGCTGCGCGTCGGGCACACGTATCTGCCGGGCGACCGCTGGAGCAACATCGAGGGCGCGCCCGGCTTCCTCGACGTCTGGGCGGACTGGCGGCGCGAGCGGAACGACCGGATGCTCGTTCTCAACGTGCCGATGCTGGAGCGCAACGAGCGGAACGTCTCCGACGCCGATGTGCGGCTGCTGCTGGGCCAGGGCGCCGCCGGAGCGTTCGACCGGCACTTCCGCGCCCTCGCCCGGCGCTTGGTCGAACTGGAGGCGCCGGACACCGTCATCGTGCTCGGCTGGGAGATGAACGGCATTACGTACACCCATCGCTGCGGACCGGACCCGGAGGCCTGGAAGAGGTACTGGAACAGAATCGTCACCACCATGCGTTCGGTGCCGGGCCAGAAATTCCGGTTCGACTTCGCTCCGAACCGTGGGCGGGACGCCATTCCCTGGACGCAGTGCTATCCCGGGGACGCCACGGTCGACATCATCGGCATGGATTCGTACGACCAGCCGCGGGGGCTGTCATTCGACGAGGAGGTGAAAGAGCCGTATGGCCTTCAGGAACATGTGGACTTCGCCAAAGCCCATGGCAAACCCATTTCCTATCCTGAATGGGGGCTCTTCCGCAACGGTGACAATGCGGCGTACATGAAACGCATGCTCGCCTGGATGGACGTCCACAAACCGCTGTACAACACGCTGACCGACTACTGCCCGCACGGTGTGTGGCAGTGCGCGGCCAACCCGAAGGCGTCCGAGGTGTACCGCGCGGTGCTCTTCGGCCGTACCGACCCCACGCCGGTGTCGACGACACCCGTATCCGTGCCGGTGCCGACACTCGAACTGATGTCGGTGTCGAACCCCGTGTCCTCGCCCGCCTGCTCGCCGCTGGAACTGGGCGACTGGGTGGAGTACTGGCTCGGCGGGAAGCTCTGCCTCCGCTTCGACGGGGGGTCGCGCAACCGGTGAGACCGGGACGGCGGCGGGTCGTTCACGGCCTGCCGCCACCGCCTCTACCGCCACCACTGTCGCCACCTCCTCCACCGCCACCGCGGCCCTCGCCCTCGCCTCCACCCCGCGCCGTCCACCGGTGCATCAGTTCCTTGCCCCGGCCGCGCGCGGCGACATCGCAGACGACCGCTCCCATCAGCGGCGCCGTACGCCGCCGGGCGAGCAGCAGCCGCTGGTTGACGACGGGCTCCGGGCGCCAGTGGTGCTTGTAGGGTTCGTCGCCGCGCAGCAGGCTCAGGGTGCCGCGCCCGCCTCCCTCGGTGTGCTGGGCGCAGGCGTTGAGCAGCATCACCGCCACGTCCGCCTTGCGCTCCCGCAGCCCCGGATGGGCGCCGTACAGATAGCCGCCCGCCAGCCGCCGCGAGAGCAGGGTGAGGTCCACGGCCATCACGGTGTTGTCGATCCGGAACTCGGTGACCACGGCGTCCCCGGAGCGCACCATCGGCCCCACCGAGCGGACCAGGTGCTCGGAGAACCGCTCCTGGAGGTGCTCGGACGTCACCTTCCGCCCCTGCCACTGGAGTCGGTGGAGTTCCAGCAGCCGGTGCAGCGCCGCGTCCACCTCGTCGTGCGGGACGACCCGCTGCTCGATGCCCAGCGAGGCGAGCTTGCGCAGTTTGGCCCGGACGCGCTGGCCCTTGGACGAGGGCAGTCGGCCGACGAGGTCGTCCATCGAGGTGGCGGGCAGTTCCAGGCAGAGCGAGTCACGGACCCGGCGGCGCGGTCCGCGCCAGCGCTCGTAGATCCGCTCCACCGCGCCCCCGGGCCGTACTTCGCGGAAGTCGATCAGCGCGGTGCGCGCGGCCGCGGACAGCCCGTCGGTGAGCGTCGCCGCCGCACGGTCGGTGTGCTCGTCGTCGAGCCCGTCGTCGATGAGGACGTCGGCGTAGTCCGAGATCGCCCCGCCGAGCGGGACGAGCGCGGGCAGCGGACGGCGTACGCGCATCAGGGGCGCGGCCGCGCGGAGCTCGCCGTCCTCGCGGACCAGCAGAAGCCGCAGGCGGCCGGGGGTGCCGTACGACAGCCACCAGGAGTGCAGCCAGGCGTGGCTCTGGAACGGGGTGGCGGCCGCGCACCGGCTGTACAGGCGCCCCCAGGCCGGGGCCAGCGCGGCGAACTCGTCCTCGTCGGTGACGAGTTCGGTCCGCAGCGCACCCCGGGTGCCGCGTACCCCGGCCTGCAGCGTCCCGCTCACAGCTGTCCGTGCACATCGGCGGCGGTGGCCGGGCTCGGCACGGAGGCCGTGCGTGCGGAGTCCAGGGCGCGCCGGGGACGGACCAGCAGGACCAGGCCACCCAGCAGGCCGCCGGCGCTCGCGCCGACCAGACCGGTCACCTTCGCCGAGGCCGAGGAGGCGGCGGTCGGCCTCAGCGCGCGGGAGAACTGCTGGAGTTCGACGTGGGTGGTGTCCTGGGTGTCGGCCGCGTGCTTGGTCAGCGCGCGCGAGACGGCGTTGGCCATGTCGGTCGCCAGGTCCCGGCGCGAGGAGGTGGCGGAGACGGCGACCATCGGAGCGTCCGGCGAGGTCGCGGTCTGCACGCTCCGCTGCAGCGTCCTCACCGGCACCCCGGCCCACATCTGCGCGTCCCCGAGCACCGCGAGCTGCGTGGCGACCCGGCCGTAGGCCTGTGCGAAGCCGAGCGCCGTCGCCTGGTCCGACTTCTCGGTGGGGACGGCGATGACGTAACTCGTCGCGGTGTACGTCGGCGGCTTGAGGACGCCGTACGCGCCCCCGAGCGCGCCGCCGAGCAGGGCGCCGGCGGCGAGCAGCGACCACGACGGCAGCCCCCGTGACGGGCGGGCGAAGGCCACGCCTGCCGGTACGGGAGGGCCGGACGGTCCGGACGGCCCGGACGAGCGGTGCTGCCTGGTGGGGTTTTCGGTCATGAGGAACTCACTCCCAGAGAGGTGCAGGAGACGGCGGCCGCGTACACGTCCATGAGCTGTGCGGCGCTGCGGGTGATGCAGTAGTGACGGGCGGCGTCCGGTACCGAGCGCGGCCCGGGCCCCTTCGCGCGGACCGTCCGGAGGGCGCGTACGAAGGAGTCGACGCCGCCCTGGACCCGTCGGACGCCGCGGGTGGCGTCCGACGGCAGGTCCTCGACGGCCGGACAGGAGACGTACAGCACGGGCAGTCCGGCCGCCATCGCCTCCACGACCGCTAGCCCGAAGGCCTCCTCGGCACAGGGCGAGGCGAGGACGTCCATGGCCGCCGTCAGCGACGGCAGGTCGGCGCCGGGGAGGCCGCCCGCGGGGCGCTCGCCGGTGAACAGCACCCGGTCCGTGACCCCGGCGTCGTGCGCCGCCCGGCGCAGCACGCTCTCCTCGGCGCCGCCGCCGACCAGCAGCAGCCAGCAGTCGGCGGGCAGTTCGGCCAGTGCGCGGATCAGGACGTCGAACCGCTTGCCCGCGGTGAGCCGGCCGACGCCGCCGACCACGAACGCGTCCTCCGGCAGTCCGAGACGGCGGCGGGTGCGTTCGCGCAGCGCCGGGTCGAAGCGGAAGCGGGCCACGTCGATGCCGTTGGGCACCACCTCGATGCGGGGGCCGGGCACGCCCCAGCGCCGCAGCCGGTCGGCGACGGTGGGGGAGACGGCGACGGTGGCCCGGCCGAGGCGCTCGCTGGCCAGATACAGCGCGCGCACCCCCGAGTTCAGCCTGCGCCCCTCCATCTGTGAGTCGCCGAGGGAGTGTTCGGTCGCCACGACGGCCTTCACCCCGGCGAGCCGGGCGGCGAGCCTGCCGTACACGCAGGCCCGGTAGAGGTGGGTGTGCACGAGGTCGTAGCCGCCCGCGCGGATCAGTCGCACCAGGCGGGGGAGGGCGGCGAGGTCGCGGTTTCCGCTCATGCCGAGGTGGATGACGCGGACGCCGTCGTCGGTGAGGCCGTCGGCGACCGCGCCCGGGTTGGTGAGCGTGAGGACGTCGCAGTCGACGGGCAGGTGGCGCAGCAGCAGACGCAGTTGCTGCTCCGCGCCGCCGACGCCGAGACCGGTGATGATCTGCAGGGCCTTCATCAGACCCCCTTGACGGGGCGGCGCCGCAGTCGGTGGAGCTTGAGCTTGAGCAGCAGGCGTACGGCGGTGTCCTGCTGGCCGATGTGGAGGCGGGGGAGGGCGTGCGGGCCGGTCAGCGGGCCGGGGTCGATCGCGCAGGCGTACGTGTATCCGGCGGCGCGCACGGCGTCCACGACCCGTTGGTCGATGGTTCCGTACGGGTAGCAGAAACCCTCGACGTGAGCACCGATCAACTCCGAGAGCACTGCTCTGCTTTCGGCGGTCTCGGCGTGCAGCAGGGCGTCGTCGGCCTTTGTCAGGTCGACGTGGGTGAGCCCGTGCGAGCCGATCTCGATGCCCTCGGAGGCGGCGGCCAGCCGGATCTCCCCCGCGCCGAGCAGCCGCTTGCGGGGGCCGAGCGGGTCCCAGGCGTTCTCGCCGCCCAGCCGCCCCGGCAGGACGAAGAGGGTGGCACCGCAGCCGTGCCGGTGCAGCAGGGGGAGCGCGGTCTCGACGAAGTCGGCGTACCCGTCGTCGAAGGTGAGGCCGACCAGGTCCTGGCCCTCGCCGCGCGCGCGGGCGGCGAGCAGCTCGGACATGCTCACCCCGCGCAGGCCGCGGCGGCGCAGCCAGCCCAGCTGGTGGTTGAGGCGCTCCGGCGAGACCGTGATGCGGTAGGGGTCGTCGAAGCAGTCGCCCACGGAGTGGTACATCGCCACCCAGGGGACCGCGTCTGCGGAGCGCGTGCCGGTACGTCTGAGGCTGTCGGTGTGTCTGATGCTGCGGGGGCTGTCAGCGGAAACGGACATGCGGGAGCCTTCGTGTGATGGAACGGAGGGCGGGTGCGAGGGCCTGGACCCTCAGGGCCCAGGCCAGCAGGGCGAAGACGACGGTCACGACGGTGCCGCCGACGAGCAGACCGAGCAGCGGGGAGTCCACGCGGCTTGCGCAGGTCGCCCCCGCCGCGGCGGCGACCAGCGCGGCGCGCACCGGTTTGCCGATTTCGGTGACCACGTGCCGGATGCGGATCGGCACACTGCGCGGGCCCATGCCGTACAGCAGGAGCAGGGCGCTGAGGGTGATGCCGCCCGCGTTGGCCGCGGCGATCCCGCACACGCCCCAGGCACCGACGGTCAGCGCGCCGATCCAGGAGGTCGCGATGATCCCCGCGGTCATCGCGAACAGCGGGTACCAGGTGGGCCGCGCCGAGGAGAAGTACGAGCGCACGAGTGCGCCCACCAGCGTGTGGCCGAGCAGCCCGAGGGCGTACACGCGCATGACGGCGGCGGTGGCCGCGGTGTCCTGGGCGGTGAACGCGCCCCGCTGGAACAGCAGCTGGATCATCTGCGGCGCGCACGCGACGACCGCCGCCGCGCCGAGGAGCACCGTGCAGGAGACGACCGCCAGATCGTGCTCCACGCGGCGGCGAGCACGCTCGGTGTCGCCCTCGGCCATCGCCTGCGCCACCACCGGGAAGGTGACGGTGCACAGCATCAGCGAGAGCACCATCGGCATCTGGGCGACCTTCTGCGCGTAGTTCAGGTGCGAGATGGCGCCGGCGGGCAGTGAGGAGGCCAGGAAGCGTTCGATCAGGACCTGGGACTGCCGGCACAGGGCGAAGAGCAGGACGGTGGTGATGAGGGTGAGGTCCATCGGGCGGGTCGCCTCGATCTTCTCGCCGCCCACTGCACCGCCCATCGCACTGCCCACCGGGCCGCCCGCTTCGGCGTCCATCGCGCCGTCGGCTTCGGCGCGTGCTGCCCGTCCCTTGGCCGCACGGCGCGTGAGCTGCCGCCAGAGGGAGGGAGCTTGCGCCACCACCATCAGCGCGCCGCCCACCGCGACCCCCAGGGCCGCCGAGCGCACCCCCCAGTGCCCGCCGAGGACGAGCATCGCCGTGATGATGCCGGTGTTGTACGCGACGTAGATCGCCGCGGGCGCGACGAACCGGCGGTGCGCCCGCAACGCCGCGCTGCAGTACCCCGCGAGCCCGAAGCTCAGCACGCAGGTGGCCGTCAACCGGGTGCAGTCGATGGCGAGCCGGGGGTCCGGCAGTCCGGGCGCGAGGGCCTCGACCAGGTAGGGGGCCCCGCCGATCAGCAGGGTGGCGGCGGCCATGAAGGCGAGCGTCAGACGGGGCAGGGTGGCGGCGACGAGGGCGCGGACGGGGTCACCGGCGGTTCCCCGGGAGCGCTGGGCGCGCCGGGCCACCGCCATGCTGAACGCCGGTACGAGGACGAAGGCCAGCCCGTCCTCGATCAGCAGCGTCGCCGCGAACTCCGGCACGGTCCAGGCGACCAGGAACGCGTCCGTGTCCGAGTCCGCCCCGAACAGGTGCGCGAGGGCCTGGTCGCGGCCCAGGCCCAGCAGGGCTCCGGCGATGGACAGGACGATCGTGACGAGGGCGGCCTTGGCGAGGAAGCGGTTGGAGGCGCGTTCCGGGGGATCCAGGGGGTCCAGGGGGTCCAGGGGATCTGGACGCTCCGGGTGTTGCGGGTGTTCCGGAAGCGCGGCGGGTACGGCGAGCGCATCGGACGCATCGGACGCACCGGGAGCGCTGCGGGCGCCGGGCAGCGAGAGTGCGCCGTCGGCCTCGGCGCCACTGCCGGCCGTCGCTCTGGGAGGCTGCACCGTCATCGCGCCGCGGCCTCCTTCGTCGAGGGGGCCGCGGCGGAGACCGGGGAGGCGGGCGAGGTCGGAGCGGCGGGTGAGGCGGGGTCCATCAGTGCCCACCACGCCACCAACCCGAAGACCACCGCCGTCAGTACCGTGGAAGGCCCGCCGATGTCCGCGTACATGAAGTCGAACAGCTGCCAGACGAGCAGCCCGCAGGCGACGAGCGCGCAGTCGAGGCCCGACGGGGTCCGCCGTACCCGGGCCAGCCCGCGCAGCGCGCACACCAGCAGGGCCAGCCAGCTGCCCGCGAGGGCGAGGAGTCCGATCAGGCCCTGTTCGGCGAGGACGAGCAGGTACATGTTGTGCGGGGAGAGCAGCGGCTGTTTGCGGAAGGCGGCGCCCGCGCCGCCGATGTCGCTGCCGGAGGAGAGCGCGAGCGAGGCGTGGCCGTCGCGGTGGTCGGGGAAGCCCTTCAGGCCGACGCCGGCCACCGGATGGTCGCGCCACATGTCGACGGCCGCCGCCCACATCGTGTACCGGTCGACGACCGACTGGTCCGGGGCGTCGGTGACCTGCGTGATGCTGTCGATGCGCTCCTGGAGCATGGCCGTACCGCCGCCGAACCCGCCCACCAGGATCACGCCCGTGGCGGCCATCGCCGCGCCCACCTTGACCGCGCGCCGCAGCCCCGCCAGCGCCAACTGCGCCCCGCACGCCACCACGGTGGCGATCCACGCGCCCCGGCTGAACGACAGCGCGAGCGGCAGCAGCAGAACGAGGGCGCACACCACGGCGGCGGTCCGCTGCCCACGCGTCGCCGGTCCGAGCGCCAGCGCCAGCGCGCACACCAGACCGAACGCGACCACGGTCGCCATCCCCATCACGTCCGTCGGCCCGTAGGTGCCCACGGCCCGGACGTTCTCGCCCATGTACGTGGCCCCGGTCGCGGTGACGTACTGGTGCACGCCGACCGCCCCCTGCCACAGCGCCAGACCGACGAACGACCAGGCGAGCAGCCGGAAGTCGTGCCGGTCGCGCACCGACAGCAGCACGGCCGCCGGGACCAGCACGAAGATCTGCAGATACCGGCCGAGCCCGGTGAACCCGGCCCCGGGGTTCGCCGCCCCGGCCGCCGCGACCGCGATGCCGACCACGGGCAGTGCGAGCACCACCGCGGCGGTACGGGACAGGGGGCGCCGGCGGCCTCGTAGGAGAAGCAGCGCGCAGCAGACCACGACCAGGCCGGACATGGCGTCGGCGATGTTCGCGCCGCCCTCGGCGTCCGGCGCGACCGGCAGCCCGAGCAGGGCGATCACCGCCATGACGGGCAGCACGGGCAGCGCGCGCCGCAGCGCGGAGGCCGGCGGGGCGAGGGGTGAAACGGTCGGTGTCCGGCTCATCGGCTCAGCTCCCCGTCGGACGGACGAGCGCGGCGGCCGTACGCAGCAGGATGCACACGTCCTGCCACAGCGACCAGTCGTCGATGTACGCGTTGTCGAACCGGCAGCGGTCCTCGATGGAGGTGTCGCCGCGCAGCCCGTGGATCTGGGCCAGGCCCGTGATGCCGGTCCGCATCCGGTGGCGGGCCGCGTAGCCGGGATACGTCTGGCTGAACTTGCCGACGAAGTAAGGCCGTTCGGGGCGCGGGCCGACCAGGCTCATGTCGCCCCAGAAGACGTTCCAGAGCTGGAGCAGCTCGTCGAGCGAGGTGCGCCGCAGGAAGTGGCAGAAGCGGCTCATCTCCTGCTCGCCCGCGACGCTCCAGCGGGTCGCGGCCTCGTGCGCGTCGACCGGGCGGTGGGTGCGGAACTTCAGCAGGGTGAAGGGCTGTCCGTCCTTGCCGATGCGCTCCTGCCGGAACACCACGCCGGGCCCGTCGCTCAGCCGCAGCGCCACCGCGCACACCGCGAGCAAGGGGCTGACCAGCAGGAGCAGGGTGCCCGAGACGGCGAGGTCGAGGAGTCGTTTGCCGAGGTTCCCGTGGCGCTCGGGGACACCGATCCGGCGGCAGGAGAAACCGGCGAGCCGACTGCTCCCGGTCGCGTGCGACGGCGCGTCGGCCGGGTGCCACGCCGAGTCCGCCTCGACCTGCCACAGCACACAGCCCGCCTCGGCCAGCGTCCGCAGCAGCGGGCCGTGCTTGCCGTGCGGCTCCACGACGAGCACGGCCCGCACGCTGTTCTGGATGAGGGCCCGCTGCACTTCCTCGTCGGTGGTGAGCACCGGCAGCCCGTCGGTCCCCGCCGGCTGGTCGGCGACGACGCCCACCGGCCGCAGCCCGCACCCGGGATGGCGCAGGAAGGCCGCGGCCACCCGCTGGGCACTCGCCGCGGGACCGATCACCAGGGCGGTGCTCGGACGCAGGACCAGGGCCCTGCGCAGCCGCCAGTACACGGCGGCGCGGCCCGCGCAGCTCACCGTCGACTGCAGCGCGCAGCCCACCGCCAGCGTCCGCGCCGACAGCGCGGCGGCCGGGGCGAGGGCCGCCACCAGGGCCGCCAGCGCACACCATGTCACCGCGACCCGCGCGCAGACGGCGGGCAGTTCGTCCAGGACGGCGGGCACCGGCGCGGGGCGGTACAGCGCCGCGTGCGCGTTCAGCGCGAGGACGCCGAGCAGCAGCGCGGCGACCAGCGGCGGATGCCACCGGACCTCGTCGAGCGCCGGACCGGCGAACAGCGCGGCACCGCCGTCCGCGGCGAGCAGCGACAGCGGCACGACACGCGGAACGAAGCGCCGTGCGGAGCGTCGCAGGGCGGGCGGCCGTTGTCCGGCCGGGAATCTGAAGCCCCCGGTGGCCTCGCGCGGAGGAATGACCGAGACGGGCGAGAATCCGTACTCCCGGGGCTGTCCGCCGGGGGAGGGAACGGTGCTTTCCGCAGTCACGTGTGGCTGGACTCCCTGCACTCAGTGGGTTCCCCGCACGCGGCGTGCCCGCGGGGCTCCGGAGCGAGCAGCTCGCGGTACACCTCCGCGACCGCGTCGGTCGCGCGCCGCACGTCGTGCGTGGTCAGTACGTGGCGGCGCCCCTGGTGGCCGAGCGACTCGCGCAGCGGCGGGTCGGACAGCAGGTCGCCGATGGCCCGGGCCATCGGGTCCGGTGCCCGCGCGGGCACCAGACAGCGGGTGTCGAGGCCCGGCGGCAGGCTCTCGCGGGCTCCGTCGACGTCCGTCAGCACGACCGGACGCCCGCAGGCCATGGCCTCCAGCGGAGCCAGCGCCATGCCCTCCCAGCGGGACGGCAGCACCACCAGATCGGCGGCCTGGTACCAGGGCAGGGCGTCGTCGGCGGGCCCCGCGAAGAGCACGCCGTCGGGTGCCGCCGCCCGCAGGCGCGTGGCGTCCGGCCCGTCTCCGACGAGCACGAGCCGCGCGCCGGGCACCCGCCGGACCACCGTGGTCCACGCCTCCAGCAGCACGTCCTGGCCCTTCTGCCGGCACAGCCGCCCGACGCAGACGACCAGCGGGGCGGCCGGATCGACACCGGCCCCGGCGAGCAGGGGCAGCCCGGCCCGTACGGTCTCCACGGCCGCGGGGTGGAAGTGCTCGGTGTCGACTCCGTTGGGGATCACGGTCCAGCGGGCCCTGATACCGGCGCGCACGCCGGTGGTGCGCTCGGCTTCACTCACACACACCACCCGGGAAGCCCAACGCGCCCCCCACCGCTCCCACTTCAGCGCGAGACCCGCGGTGAGCCCGTCCACAGCCTCGAAGGACCAGGCGTGCGGCTGGAAGACGGTGGGCACCCGGCCGCGTACGGCGAGCCGCCCGGCGAGCCCCGCCTTGGCGCTGTGCGCGTGCACCACGTCGGGCCGAGCCTCGGCGACGACCCGGGCCAGCCGCCGTACCTCCTGAGCCAGCCGCGGCCCCGGCGCACGCGTCGCCGTCCAGTGCCGTACGTCGGTGCCGAGCGCCCGCAGCGTATGCGCGAGGGCGCTGCCCCGAGGGCAGGCCACGGTGACGTGCGTACCGGCGCCGAGCTGCGCTTTCACCAGGTCGGTGAGCACACGGGCGACACCGCCGTCGACCGGCTGGGTGAGGTGCAGGACCCGTGGCGGAGGGGCGGTCGATGGCAGGTGCATGCGCGGGTTCCTCGCTAACGGGCGGCGCTCACGGGCACGCGTCACTGCTGCGCGTCGACGGCGGCGAACAGCGCTCCGACCCAGGCCGCGTCCCGCTGCGAAACGAGCCGGAAGGCCAACTGGTCACCCCCGCGCCCGATTTCCCTGCGGAGGTCGAGAACATCGGAGTCGTAGCCAAGCGTGTTCGAGTACGCGGGCACGCGTTCGATCGCGGTGCCTTCCGGCTCGCTGATCGTCGAATTCAGCACATCGTTCCGGGGGTTGGCCTTGTCGCCCAGCGCGATCGGTTCGCCGCCGTCGGTTGACACGGTCAGCGAGTCGCCCCCGCTGCCGCGGTCGCCGTTGTACGCGACCAGGCCCACGCGCCCGCCCGCCTCCCGCGGGAACTTCAGGCGGTCCAGCTGCACCGGCCGGTCCGCGGAGGCGCCGAGTGCGTCGAAGCCGTCCCACAGGACCAGGTGCCGCAGCGGCTCCGCCGCCTTCTCGTACGCCACCACCAGCGTCCAGCCGCCCCAGGCTCCGGCGGCGGAGCGGCCCATCGCCACATTGACCTGCGCCACCGTGTACAGCCCCGAACCGCTGGACCGCACCAGCTTCGTGACGTCGGCCGAGGCCTGGAAGGCGTCGGCCCCGGGCGCCACCCGGTGCCCCACGACGGTGTCCGCGAGCACGGCCTTGTAGGCACCGCCGGGCTCGGCGATCAGCACCCGCCCGTTGTCCTTCGGCGGCTTCTGCTCGCCGACACGGAGGTTGCCGCCCCAGTACAGGCGCGCGTACGTGACGCGCGCGTCACGCGGCAGACGGACCTCCGCACGGCTGGAGTTGTAGGTGTTGGGGTCGTTGTCGACGTCGATGTAGAACATGTCGAAGTCGTTGTTCGCGGCCGTCCCGCCCTCGCGTGCGGCAGGACACGAGGGAGCCGCCGCGCGCGAGGGCGCGGCGGTGGCGGTCGCGTTGCGGGCGCCGGTGGGCAGGGGCTCCCGGCAGCTGATCGACGCGTTCGCCGCCCGGACGATTCCACCGTGCTGCAGGGCCCGGTACCGCTGGGCGAACGCGAGGCTCTCCGCCTCCGGTGCGGGCGGTGCGGGTGGTGCGGGTGGTGCGGCCGTCGCGGGGCCGCCCGGAGCCCAGAGCGTGACGAGGGCAGAGCAGCCCACCATGGCACGGCGCAGCAGAAGACCCGGGGAATTGCGCATGACCGGAGTTGCCCTTTCGGGGGAAAAGGTTCTGGACCAGCGGACGGACGGAAATCTGCGGATCACATGGACGTGCGTGACTCCCCGTCCGATTCCGGTGGCGGTTTCCGACGTGTGTGCAAGGAGCCTCGGGAGATGCCCGACTCTAGCCGCTATCCGTATTTATCAGTGAAACCTGACAAGTGTGTCGGAATGGTGAAGTCCGGGACTTGGGAGATCACTCCTTTGGAGGCACAACCCGCGAGTGTGCCGCGCGTTGATTCCAGCACCGGGCATCCCGCTCGGATGTTGTGACGATTTCAAGGAGCACTTCTTCCATGTCGCGTATCGCGAAGGGCCTGGCCCTGACCTCCGTTGCTGCCGCCGCCGTGGCGGGCACCGCCGGCATCGCCGCCGCCGACAGCGACGCGCACGGCGTGGCCGCCCACTCCCCGGGCGTCCTGTCGGGCAACGTCCTGCATGCTCCGATCCACATTCCGGTCAACGTCTGCGGGAACACCGTGGACATCATCGGTCTGCTGAACCCCGGGTTCGGCAACACCTGCGTCAACGACTGACGTCGGCACGGACGCTTCGGCCGGCCGCCCTCCCCGACGGGAGGGCGGCCGGTCCGCGTTGCCCCGAATGGAGGGAAGCGGGGCCGGTGCCCCGGCAGGGGCCCTCACCAGCGACGACGGCGATGGCGGGGGTGCCGGGTCGCTACGCGGGGCATTCGATCGGTTGCAGGCGGCGACGGCCACTTCCATGGTGGGCACAAGATCCGACGCACCATCGAAGGGGACATCCATGCGTGCTCTGCCCGCACGGCGCCTCGCGTCCTCCGTACTCTGTGCCTCGCTCCTGCTCGGGATATCCGTGCCGGTCGCGATGGCGGCCGACAGCGACTCGGCGCGTGGCCGCACCCATGCGGCGGCACCCGTCCCCGGCGCGGACGCGCTCCTGGCGCAGGTGGCGTCGCTCGCCAAGATCGGTGGCGGCCTCGGGCCGGTCGTCGACCTGCTCAACGCCGCGCTCAAGGCGGGCAACGGCCAGCTCTCCGCCGACGAGGCGGCGAAGCTCAGCCAGGCTGTGAAGGACGCGATCGCCGAGGTCACCGCGTCGCTGCCGGTGACTCCGCCGGCCACACCGGAGCTCCCCGCGACGCCGACTCTTCCGGCGGTGCCTGCCGTGCCCACGCTGCCCGCCGTGCCCACGCTTCCCACGCTTCCCTCGCTGACGAAGGACGGCGAGCGGGAGAGCGGCGACAGCGGCGAAGGTACCGAGGAGCGGGACAACAAGGCGTCGCGTGCCAAGAGCCCGCGCTCCGCCGCGGCCAAGGACCTCGCGGGCGACGCGCTCGTCGCCCTGCAGAAGGCGGTCGACACGCTGGTCGCGGCGGTCACCTCCGGCGATGTCACCAAGGTGGTGCCCGCGGCCACCGCCGTGCTGACGGGCCTCGTCAACTTCGTCGTCGCCACGGTGCTCGGCGGCGGACTGCCCGTACCGAACCTGCCGGGTCTGCCGGCCCTGCCGAGCCTGCCCACCACCGCGCTGCCTGCGCTGCCGACGACCTGACTTCCGGCGACCTGACTTCCGGCGACCTGACTTCCGACGACCGGTCTGCTGCCCTCCTGAGCGCGGGGAGCGGTGCCTGAGGCGAAGCAGTCGCCACCCCGCCGTCGTGCCGGCCCTTTTCGGCCGGCACGACGGCTGTCTTATATGAGAATGCGACACGCCGTTCATTCAGGTGGAGTGCTTTGGCGGAGTCCTGAGGCGGGGGGCTTGGTCGGGGTGCTCGGTCGGGGTGTGGGAATTTTCCGTGCACAGGGTTTCCGTCGCGTCCGGGGCTCGTTAGTCAGGGCAAAGCGAAAATTCCCTCCGGCGGCATGGGTCGCCGAAGAAAGGAACACGATGAAGTCCCTGAAGGCCGCCGCTGTCGTTGCCGGGTCCATGGTCATCGCTGGTGCCGCCGCGCCCGCCTTTGCCGCCGAGGCCTCCGACCTCACGCCCACCAGCCTCAACGGCGCCCTGGAGACCATCACCAGCCAGCGCTCGCTCAGCCTGGAGGACGTGCAGCCCCTGCGGCACCAGTCGAACGCGCTCGACACCGAGAACAAGAGCTCGGTGCTCAACACCGTGAGCGGCGCGACGAAGGCGCTCAACTCGGCGGGCGGCCCCGCGCAGCTCCTCGGCGGACTTCCCCTTCAGAAGTAATCCGTTCGTTTTGTCGCGTGTCTTTCTGAAAGGCCCGCTGACTCGTCCCTAGGCTGAAACAAATAACCAAGGAAAGGACGGACGATGAACACTGTCAAGAAAGTCGCTCTGATTTTCGCCGCCGCCGGAATGGCCGCGGGTGCCGCCACGGGCAGCGCCGTCGCCGACGCCGATGCCGAGGGCGCGGCGGTCAAGTCCCCCGGTGTCGCCTCCGGCAACGCCATTCAGGTTCCCGTGAACATTCCGGTGAACGCCTGCGGCCTCGGCATCAACGTCGCCGGCGCGCTGAACCCGGCGTTCGGGAACGTCTGCCTCAACAAGTGATGTCGTACGTCTTCGATTGACGTCGCAGGTCCCCAATGACGTCGTACGTGGACTGAAAGGGCCGATTCCGTACCCCGCGGAATCGGCCCTTCGCGTTGTTCGAGAGGGTCCCTCATTCGTGTGGTCGCCCGCCCGGTTGTCGCCCGTTCGGGTGAGGAATCGGCCGGGCCCATTCGGGTGCGTCGATAAGGTTCCGCGGTGACCTCAACCTCAAGCCAAACGCGCCCTTTCCGGGCCGCCGATCTCGGCACGCTCGCCGTCATGGCCTTCAGCGGTGAAGCGCCCGACGGCGACATGCCGTATCTCCTCGCCTACTCCCTGGGTGACGGTGCGGGTGGCCCGGAGGCCTCCAGGGTCGCCGTCGAGGACCTGCTGCGGAACAACGGTCTGCCCGTCGGCGACTCGCTTCTCGACGGTGCCCGGCAGCCGAGCCTGCCGCTCACGCTCCTCGTCGAGGCGGGCCAGGCGGTCGTCACCATGCCGTACCTCAACGCCCAGTGCGTCGTGCCGCCGGAGTGGCTCGCGGCGGTCGGTGAACGTGGCTACGCCTACTTCCTGTTCGCCACCCGCGCCTGGCCCGGGGCCGAGCCCGGCAAGCCCGTCGCGCCGGAGAACCTGGCCGCCTTCGCGGGGGACGAGGAGACCCTGCTCAGCGCGGCGCACGTGCTCCTGCCCGCGCGCAGGCTGCGCGGCTGATGCCACGGACCGCGGGGGGCAGCCGCGCGCTCGCACTGCTGCTGGTGATCACCGGGGCGGCCGGTCTGCTCGCGGCGTGGGTCATCACGATCGACAAGTTCAAGCTGCTGGAGAACCCCGACTTCGTGCCCGGGTGCAGCCTGAACCCGGTCGTCTCCTGCGGCAACATCATGAAGAGCGAGCAGGCCTCGGCCTTCGGGTTCCCCAACCCGATGCTGGGCCTCGTCGCGTACGGCATCGTGATCTGCGTCGGCGTGAGTCTGCTCGCGGGAGCCGTCTTCCCGGGCTGGTACTGGCTGATCTTCAACGCCGGCACCCTCTTCGGTGTCGGATTCTGCACCTGGCTGCAGTTCCAGTCGCTGTACCGCATCAACGCGCTGTGCCTGTGGTGCTCGCTGGCCTGGGTCGCGACGATCATCATGTTCTGGTACGTGACGTCATTCAACGTACGAAACAAGTTCCTGCCCGCACCCGGCTGGCTGAAGGGGTTCTTCGGGGAATTCACCTGGGTGCTGCCACTGCTGCACATCGGGATCATCGGCATGCTGATCCTGACCCGCTGGTGGGATTTCTGGACGAGCTGACTAATGAGCCCGTCGGGGGAATCTTGAACTGAGGGCGTTCTCAGGATCGTTACCCGGTACGCACGCAGAGCCCCCCGCATCCTGAAAGGGACCGTACCTGAGATGAAGCCGACCACTCGACGAACTCTTGCCGCCGTCGTCACCGGCGTCGCGGCAGCGATGGGTGCCGCGGCGGCGACCCCGGCCGTCGCGGCCGCAACGGTCCCCGTCCCCGTGCCTCTGGACGGTGTGGAGCGGGCCCTCAACCTGCGGACGCCCAAGCTCTCGGGGGAGCTGCCGGTACCCATGCCGGGTGGACCCGAGGGACCGCGGTACGTCGAGGGCCGACTGCTCCCGGACCGGGCCGTGCCACAACTGCCGGTCGGCGCCGGACTGCCCGGGGCGGACCTGCGCACGTCCCTTCCGCACCTCCTCGGGCACGGCTTCGACCACCTCGGGGCCGAGGCGCCCGCCGCCGATCTGTCCGCGCTCACCCCCGGGCTGTCCCTGGACACCCCGCTCACCGCGCCGAACCCCGACCGTTTCGGCCTGCCGGGCCTGAAGCTCCCTCAGGCCGCCGTTCTCGGACCGCTGCTGAAGACGGTTCCCGGGGCGAACGTGGGCACGGGAGCGGAGGCTTAGGGCCCAGGACCCCGGGCGTCCGTCGGCGGGCCGGGGCGTCCGGTCCTGGTCCCGGGCCCGCCGCCCGCACCACCGAACCACCGAACCACCGAACCACCGAACCACCGAACCACCGAACTACCGGACCACCGAATCCGCCGAGGAGAGAACATGTCCGTCAGCAGAGTGTCGAGCAGTGTGTCGGGCAGCGTTTCGGTGACTCGGCGGGGTGCGATGCACGGCCTGCTCGCGTCGGTCGCCGCCGTGGCGCTGGCCCCCGTCCTCGCGGCCTCGTGGCCCCCGCGGCCGCCCCACTCCGGGGACTTCTCGTTCGACGAGACGTACCGCGGTCGCCGCATTCTCGGTGCGAGGACCGGCAACACCGGCGAGGGCGGCCGCGCCGCTTCCGACGGCGGGGAGTGGCAGGTCACCGTGGACGGTCGGCCGCTGCACCTGATGCGCCGTGCGGACGGCACCTATCTGAGCATGGTGGACCACTACCGGTCGTATCCGACCCCGCTGGCCGCCGCGCGCGCGGCCGTCGACGAACTGGGCCCCTCGGAGCAGCTGCGCGGCATGGACGCGGAGGGGAGCGGCCACCATGGCGGTGTACACGCGTAAGGACGTCAGCACGCTGACGCGCGCGGAGCGGCGCCGCTTCGTCGCCGCGCTGCTGGAGGTCAAACGCAGGGGAGAGTACGACGAGTTCGTACGGACGCACATCGACTACTACGTCGCGGACGGCGACAACGGCCTGCGCGCGGCCCACATGGCGCCTTCCTTCCTGCCCTGGCACCGGAAGTTCCTGCTGGAACTGGAAGGCGCGCTGCGCCGCGTGGACTCCAGGGTGAGCGTGCCGTACTGGGACTGGACGCGGGACCGGACACCGTCCTCGGCGCCCTGGAGCGAGGACCTGCTCGGCGGCAACGGGCGGCGCTTCGACCGCCAGGTCATGACCGGGCCCTTCGCCTACGCGCACGGGAAGTGGACGATCAAGGAGGGGGTGACCGACGGCGACTACCTCACCCGCGAGTTCGGCCGCCCGCAGGACCCGATCGAGCTGCCCACGCGGCATGAGCTGGACTCGGCGCTCGCGGACCCCGTCTACGACACGGCCCCCTGGAACTCCACGTCCGCCTCGGGGTTCCGCAACAGGCTCGAAGGGTGGGGGAGCGGGTCCGGCAGCGTGGCCTGGCGCAACCACAACCGTGTCCACCGCTGGGTCGGCGGCGTCATGCTCGGCGGCGCCTCCGTCAACGACCCCGTCTTCTGGCTGCACCACGCCTTCGTGGACCTCCAGTGGTCCCGCTGGCAGCAGCGGCACCGCGGCGCCCGCTATCTGCCGGCTCGGCCGCCTGGCCCCGGCGACTCGGAGCGCGGGCGGATCGTCGCACGGCACGAGAGGATGCCGCCCTGGGGCGTGACACCGGACGAGCTGGAGGATCACAGCAAGACGTACCGGTACGCGTAGCGCGGCATTCGTACGGCACGGGCCGGCATGTGTACGGCACGCGCAGGGCACGGGCTCGGCACGCACGGCACGCGCAGGGCACGGCGAGGCCCCCGGCAGTGGTCACTGCCGGGGGCCTTTCGCCCTGCTGACGTCCTACGTCCGCTGAGGGTGTGTCACTTGCCGTAGCCGTCCGGGCCGTGGTGGCCCTTGTCGTGGTCGCCGTTGTAGATGCAGGTGGTGCCGAAGGTCGGGTTCAGCAGGCCGACGATGTCGACCGTGTTCCCGCACAGGTGCACCGGCACGTTGATCGGGGCCTGGATGAGGTTGCCCGAAAGGACGCCGGGTGAGCCGACCGCCGCGCCCTGGGCGTCCGCGTCCGCCATGGCCAGGCCGGCTCCACTGAGCACCACGGCGCCCGTGCCGAGAGCGACACAGGCTGCCTTCGCGATGCGAGACATCACGTTCTCCTTTGACTCGGTGAGTGCGGCTGCTGGGTCGCCGCCGCACTCACCTTCAACGCGCCCGTCCACCGCTGGTCACGGCGTTCACCGGGGGATCACCCTTTCCGAACAGGCCTTTCGGCACGGGTGCGGTCCCCGCGCCTCGCGAAGGCGAAGGGCGTCCGCCCGAGGCCGCGGGCGGAAAATCACTACGGCTCGCGGTGCCCCCTCAACTAGCCTGCCGGACATGGCAACCGACCAACCGATCGGCCTGTTCGCCGAGGAGACCCGGGTCCGCGCCTTCGCCGCGGTGGCCCTCGGCGCGGACACCCCCGCGAAGGTCATGGAGCGGGCGGGACTGTCCCTGAAGGACACCACCACGGCGCTGCGCCGCCTCCTGGACCAGGACGTGATCACGGACGGCGACGGTGGACTGGCCGTCGACTACGGCCACTTCCGGCAGCTCGCGCGCTCCGCGCGGGCACCCCGCGCGGAGCACCACGGCTCCGGCTCCGGCGACGAGCAGACCGAGACCGTCCTGCGGACCTTCGTGCGCGACGGGCGCCTGGTCCGGCTGCCCGCCCAGTGGCAGCGCAAGCTGCTCGTCCTCCGGCACATCGCCGAGCGGGCCTTCGAGCCGGGCGTCGAGTACCCCGAGCGGACCGTCAACGAGAAGCTGCGCGCCTGGTGCGAGGACGCGCCGGTCGACCATGTGACGCTGCGGCGGCATCTGGTGGACCTGCATCATCTGCACCGGCAGTACGGCGTCTACTGGCGCCCCGCCGAGGCCTGATCCACCGGCGGTCGAGGCTTGAGCCACCGGCGGTCGCGGTCCGAGTCACCGGCGGTCGCGGTCCGGGCTGGCTGCGGAGCAGGCCCGCCGGCACCGCCCCGTCGCCCGGGTACTCGCTCGGGTGATGGGCATCGGCAGGGTCGCCCTTGCCACCACGGCGGTCTACCGGGGGCCTGCGCTCCCCTGACCGTGTGGGTCAGCCGAGGCGGCGTACGGGGCTGCCCGCGAGGAAGGCCCGGATGTCCTCGACAGCCCCGCCGTAGTACGCCTCGTAGTTGGCCCGCGACACATAGCCGAGATGCGGGGTGGCGAGCAGGCGCGGGGCCGAGCGCATCGGGTGGTCGGCGGGCAGCGGCTCGATGTCGAACACGTCGACGCCCGCTCCGGCGATCCGGCCCTCGCGCAGGGCGGCGAGCAGCGCGTCCTGGTCGACGATCGCCGCGCGTGAGGTGTTGACGAGACAGGCGGTCGGCTTCAGGAGGGCCAGCTCGTCGGCGCCGACCAGGCCACGGGTGCGCTCGCCCAGCGCGAGGTGCACGGAGACGAAGTCGCTGCTCGCGAGCAACTCCTCCTTGGAGGCGACCCGTTCCACCCCGACCTCCTCGGCACGCTCCTCGGTGAGATTTTGGCTCCACGCGCCGACCCGCATCCCGAACGCGAGGCCCACCCGCGCCACCCGGCCGCCGATCTTCCCCAGCCCCAGCAGGCCGAGCCGGCGGCCGTACAGATCGGCTCCGACGGTGCTCTGCCAGGGGCCGCCCGACCGCAGGGCGTCGTTCTCCGTGACGAGGCCCCGCGCGAGGCCCAGCAGCAGCGCCCACGTCAGCTCGACCGGTGGCGTCGAGGAACTCGGGGTGCCGCACACGGTCACGCCGTGCGCCTCGGCGGCCGCGTAGTCGATCACCGTGTTGCGCATTCCGGAGGCGATCAGCAGCTTCAGACGGGGCAGCCGGGCCAGCAGGGAGGCGGGGAAGGACACCCGCTCGCGCAGGGTGACGACGATGTCGAAGTCCGCGAGTACGGCGGCGAGCGCGTCCTCCTCGCCGAAGTGCTCCCGGAAACTCACGACCTCCACGTCGTCCGCGACCGGCGACCAGTCGGCGGTCGCGGTCGCGACGCCCTGGTAGTCGTCGAGCACCGCACAGCGAAGTGGCACGTCAGGTTCCTCCCGTCCCGCCCAGGTTCGATCGGACCCTACCCGAGCGGCGTTTTTCGGGTCTCCGGCGCCCTGGGGGGAGGCGGCTGTTCCGGAAGCCGCGACGGCCATTCGCCCCGCGTGGCAGTATCTGGGCTCCCATGAGTGCGTCCCCAGAGGTACGGAGCCTGCGCGCGGCGGTGTTCGCCGTGCTGTGCGTGCTGCTGGCCGCCGGGGGACACGCGCTCGCGACGGGGCAGGCGCCGCCGCTGTGGGCGGACGGCGCCGGATTCCTTGTCGTCTTCGCGGTCGGCTGTCTGCTGGGCGGCTGCGAACGCTCACTCGTCGGGATCGGCGGCGGAATGCTGACCGCCCAGGCCGGACTGCACCTCGCGTTCGAGGCGGCCGGTCCGCGGATGGCGATGAACATGCACGGCGCCCAGATGGCGAACCCGCACACGCACGCCATGACTCCGCACGCCACGGCCGCCCACGTGACCGCCGCCGTCCTCGCGACCTGGTGGCTGCGGCGCGGCGAGGCCGCCTTCTGGTCCCTGCTGCGACGGGCCGCGGCGCTCGTACCGGGGCTCGCCGCCTGGTGGCGGGTGTCCGCCGGGGCGTTCGCCGCGCCGGCCCGGCCGGACCTCGTCTGCCGGAACGCCGCCGCGCCCCCGCCGCTTCGGCAGCTGCTGCTGCGGCACGCCGTCTCCCGTCGTGGACCACCGGCCGGGCTCTCGTACACGCCCTGACCGCATTCACACCAGTACGGAGTTCCCCTGATGTCCCCGATTCGCACCACCCTGCGCCGCGTCGGCGTCGTCGCCGCCCTCACCACGGCCGGGGTCCTGGCCGCCGCGGGTGCCGCCTTCGCGCATGTGACGGTCCACCCCGAGAGCTACGCCAAGGGAGCCACGGACGGCCTCCTGACCTTCCGCGTCCCCAACGAGGAGGACACCGCCAGCACCACCAAGGTGCAGGTCTTCCTGCCGACGGACCACCCGGTCCTCGGCGTGCTCGTCACCCCCCAGGAGGGCTGGACGGCGCAGGTGACGACCACGAAGCTCAAGACCCCCGTCAAGACCGACGACGGCACCATCACCGAGGCCGTCTCGGAGATCACCTGGACCGGCGGCCGGATCCGGCACGGCCAGTACCAGGACTTCGATGTCGCCTTCGGCCAGCTGCCCGACGACACCGACCAGTTGAGCTTCAAGACCTTGCAGACCTACTCGGACGGCAATGTCGCCCGCTGGATCGAGGCGGCACAGAAGGGCGCGGAGGAGCCGGAGAACCCGGCGCCGGTCCTCACCCTCACCGCCCAGTCCGCGGAGACCGGTTCCGACGAGGCCACGGGCTCGTCGTCCGGCTCCGACACCACCGCGTCCTCGGACTCGACCCCGGCCGCCGCGGCCAAGAGCTCGGCGTCGAGCAGTGACTCCACGGCCCGTGGCCTGGGCATCGCCGGGCTGGTCGTGGGCGTCCTCGGCCTGGCCGCGGCCGCCTTCGCCCTCGTGCGCGGCCGCAACACCCCCTCGTCGTAGCGCCGATGCCCCCTCGTCCTGGGGCGAGGGGGCATCACCTGCCGCTGCTCGACCTTGACCGGAGTCGAGCCCCACGATGAGTGGCGCGTGAGAATTTTCCGTACCCACCCGTGACCGTCGGCACCTGGATGCGAGGATGAGCCCGCCATGACAGCTGGGTGGTGTTCTCGCACGGTACGGGCCGCGGTGTTCGCGGTCGTCTGTGTGCTGCTCGCCGCCCTGGGACACGTGATGATGTCCGGCGGCGCGGTGCCCTGGTGGGCCCTGGGTGCCTCGGGTGCGGCGATCGGCGCCGCGGGCTGGTGTCTGGCCGGCCGGGAGCGCGGACTTCCCCTGATCGTGTCCGCCGTTGTCGCCGCGCAGGCGGTGCTCCACTCGGTGTTCTCGCTCGCGCAGTCGTCGGGGTCCTTGGGGGTGTGGGGCGCGGCGGTCTCGGTCTTCACCGGCCATGACATGCACTCCATGCCCATGAACTCCACGTCCGTGGGCTCCATGCCCATGAACTCCACGTCCGTGGGCTCCACGTCCGTGGGCTCCACGTCCATGGGGTCCATGTCCCTGGGTTCGGCGCACATGGATGCCATGGACATGGGCGCGATGGATCACCTGGGGCACGCGGCGGGCGGCACCTCGTCCTCGCTCGGCATGCTTGCCGCCCACCTGCTGGCCGCCCTGCTCTGCGGCCTCTGGCTCGCACACGGAGAGCGCGCCGTCTTCCGTGTCCTGCGCGCCGTCGCCGGCTGGCTGGCCGCGCCGCTGCGGCTGCCGCTCGCGCTGCCCGTACCGGTGGGCCGCCCACGCCTCCGGCTTCGCCGCGACCGTTCCGCCCGCGTACCTCGCGGGCTCCTTCTCGTCCACGCGATCACTTCTCGGGGTCCGCCCGCCGGGACCGCTGTCGTCTGAAGACAGCCGGTTCCCCGGGGCGGCCCCTGTGCGTCCCGGGCCCCGGCCGTACGTCCTCGTGCGGCCGTTTCCCTCACCGGACCCTCTGGCCGCTCTCGCGCGCCGGGTCCGGATCCCGGACCACCCGAGAAGGACACCAGGTGACCACTCCTGCCCTGCCCACCTCACGTGACGCATCGCTGACGGCCTGGGCGCTGGCCGCCCGTGGCGGCGATCCCGATGCCGTCGACCGTTTCGTCCGCGCCCTCCACCGTGATGTACGCCGCTATGTCACCTATCTCGGCGCGGACCCGCAGGCCGCCGACGACCTGGCCCAGGACACCTTCCTGCGCGCCCTGGGCAGCCTGCACCGCTTCGAGGGCCGCTCCTCGGCCCGCAGTTGGCTGCTGGCCATCGCGCGCCGGGCCGTGATCGACAGTTTCCGCAACGCGGCCACCCGGCCCCGCCTGGCCGACTCCGACGACTGGCAGCTCGCCGCCGAACGTGCCCAGCCGCGCGGCCTGCCGGGCTTCGACGACGGCATCGCTCTCGACGAACTGCTGGCCGCACTGCCCGAGGAGCGCCGCGAGGCCTTCGTACTGACCCAGCTCCTGGGACTGCCGTACGCGGAGGCCGCCGTGGTCAGCGACTGCCCCGTGGGCACGGTTCGCTCACGCGTGGCCCGTGCCCGTACCGCACTGATCGCCTCGCTGTCCGATGCCGAGCGCTGTGGGCCGGCCGAGCGGCACACCGCGGCGGCCGAGCAGCGCGGGCTGGCCGACGCGATGGCCTGACGGGGACGGCCGGAAAGGGGGACGGCCGGAAAAGGGGCGCGGCCCCGGACGCCTGGGGGCGGGCCGGGGCCGCGGCTCACGGAGTCACCGCGCCGAGCTCACTCGTTCTTGCGGTCACTCGCTGTTGAGTTGCCAAGGAGCGGTGCTGCTCAGCGGTGTTCAGCGCTGAGCAGCCCTTCTTCAGTTCTGCGTCGGTGTCTGCTTCTTGCGGACGAGGAACACCGCCGCGCCGCCGACGACGAGCAGGACGACAGCTGTGCCCGCGATGATCGGGGTCGCGCCGGAACCGCCGGTCTCGGCGAGGTTGGTGCCCCCGGTGGAGGTCCCGCTCGTCAACGCCGGGCTCGGCTCACCGACCGTCTGGGTCGTGATGTCGCTGGCGCTGCCCTGTGTCTTGCAGTCGAGCATGCCGGTGAACTGCTTCTCGAAACCGTTCGCGCCCGTGAGCGTGAAGTCGTACGCCGAGTCCTCCTGCAGTGGAACCGTCACCGTCAGGGACTCGCCCGCCGCCACGGTGTGCTCGGCCCCGATCAGCGTGAAGGCGAACGGCGCATCGCCCCGGTTGGCCGCCGTGACGTCCACGCCGCCCTTGGCGCAGTTCTTCTCGGCGGACAGCGCGGGTATCGCACCCTCCTTGGCCCAGTTCGCGGTCGCCGTCGCGGAGACCGTCGACTCGCTGGAACCCGCGAGGATCTGTGTCTGGCTGCGCGTCTCCGAGGCGAAGGCCCGGCCGACCGGCACGGTCGTCGACGCCTGCACCGTCAGCGTCGCCGAGCCGTCCGTGCTGTCCTGCGGCACGTCGAAGTAGAGGCGACTGCCGTTCGCCGCCGAGGTGATCGCCTTGCCGTTCTCGTCGACGACCTTCACCCCGCCGGCGACGGCGTCCATCGGCGGCGTCACCGTCACACTGTCCGCGTTGGTGTGCACGGTGATCGGGCCGAGCTTCTCGCCGGCGTGACCGGAGACCGCGGGCGGGTCGAGGGTCAGCGAGGCCTTGGGCTCCGCCATGGTCCGCGCGTTCTTCTGCAGATAGTCCGCCAGCTTCTCGGCCTGCGGGTCCACCGCGTCCACGTCCGCGCCGTCCGAGTACCGCCAGATGGCCACCTGGGTGCCGGCCGCCGCGTCCTGCTCGGTGAGGCCGTGCGCCCCCGCCTGCTCGGCCAGCGCCGCCAGGTTGTTCACCTGCGGGTAGGAGTGCTGCAGGATCCAGCGGATCTTGCCCGCGTCCTTGTTGCCGTTCAACGAGGTGCCGCTCCAGGATGTCTCCTGGTACTGGGCGTCCCGCTGCGTCGGGTTGTGGATGTCGATGCAGTAGGTCTGCAGCATGCCGCCGCCGTCGACGGACATCTCGAACAGACCGGCGGACACCTGCTGGTCCCCGCCGGTGTCGTGGATCACCGCGGGCCCGTACGTCTTCAGCCCACCGATGGCCGCGGTCGCCCCGCCCTGGCTCTGCGGGGCCTCGTCGGCGGAGGCCACACCGGCGGTGGCCATCGCCCCCACGGCGACCAGCCCCGACACCAACGACGCGGCGGCGAGGCGAGCCGCCCCTCGCCTGCGCGCGGACCACGCAGCGAACGAAGAAAACACAGAATTCCCCTCCGAGCAGGACCCGTTGACATGGGGGGACGGTCCCGCCAGCAGAATCAGAAGCCCCGTGAGCTATGCCCGGCATCCTAAGGAAGCGGCGCGCCATGCTTCCCGGTCATGCCGTCGGATAACCGATCCGAATCGGAATCGTTATCGGTCGGCACGTCTGTGAGCTGCGCTTATCGACAAATCCACGGGGAGTGCCCGGAGCACGTTTGTCGATAAGCCACAGTTCGGCCGGATCGCCTGAACGGTCGTTCGTTCGTTCAGGTCGTCGAATCCGTACGTGACATCAGACTCTGACGTCAGGTCACTCCGGCCGGCTCGGGGTGCGGTTGGGAGGCGGCCGCTGCGGACCGAGCCGGTGGTTCTGTCTCCCAACTGGGCTCCGGCTGAGGCGTCGGATTCGCTCCCATGTCACCCTTGGACGCCCGGCGGAACGCGGACGTGCCGCGTGAGAGGTCGTGTCCGATCGCCGCCGCCTCGACATCCGCCGAGGTCCAACTCTGGCCGTCGCGCTGCTCGGTGCGCACCTTCAGCCGCCCCTGCACGACGACCGGGTCGCCCACCGACACGGACGCCCCCACGTTCGTCGCCAGCGCGCGCCTGGCCCACACCGTGAAGAAGTTGGTGTGTCCGTCGGTCCACTCGCTCTTCTCGCGATCCCAGTAGCGCGACGTCACCGCCAGCCGGAACCTCGCCGACGCTCCCGTCGCCAACTCCCTGTACACCGGCTGCGTCGCGACGTTCCCCACCACGCACACCATCGTCTCGTTCATGCCCGGACCCCTCTCCCGTACGGCTGTGTCTGTCGCGGCGATCGCACGTTCCGCGTTCGCCGCGAGTTCAGACTGCCTCCGCCGGGGCGAGCCCGCTGAGCGCTGTGCACCACCAGCGGGTTGTGGACAACCGCATCACTCGATGGGGTGGGGACACATCGGCCGGGAGGTGTTGCCGTGTCAGCCGACAGGCGCCGACGCCCCCGTGACCCGCCCGAACTGCTCCCGTACCTCCCGATACCGCAGCAGCTCCGCCGCCACCGGATCCAGTACCCGCGCCCTCCCGCACCCGGCGGCGGCCTCGCGCAACCGCCGTTCCGCCTCCAACCCGTACCGCCGAGCCGGTCCCCGCGCCGCCATCCTGCTGCCCCACTCGACGGCCGGGCCGCCGATGATGCCGGCCACCATCAGCAGCACCGGCACCCCGAGATTCGGCGCCATGAAGCCGATGACCTGCCCCAACAGCCAGAGCCCGCCGACGATCTGGAGGATCGTCATCGAGGCCTGCGCGAGCACCGCGATCGGCCACCAGCCCGGTCGCGGGGGTCGTCCCACCGGTGTCGTGGCGCGCGTCGCCATGTCGTCCAGCGCCTCCGGCAGCCCCTGCGCACCGCGTACGGCCGCCTCGCGCACCGCCTGCGCCCAGGGCGCGGGCAGCCCGCGGGCCGCCCGGTCCGCCACCGTACGTACGGCCTGCTCGACGCGCTGCCGGGCCGTGGCCTCCTCGTCGGCGGGCTCCCGGACCGCCAGCCGTCCGGTCAGTGATTCGCCCCCGTCGCGGCACCACCGCCACAGCCGCAGCCAGGGTGTGCCGCATGCGCGGTTGGCGTTGCGGCGCCACGCGCGCTCGGCCGCCTGGCCGGCCGCCGTGGCACCCACCGCGTCCGCGAGCCGGTCCGCGAACTCGTCGCGCGCCTCCTCGCTGAGCCCGGTACGTCGCCCGGTCGCGTAGACGGGCCGCAGTCGTGCGGCGGCCGCGTCGAGATCGGCTGAAATTCGCCGTGCGGCGGCTCCTCGCTCGGTCACGAACTGGCCCAGTGACTCGCGCAGCTCCGCGATGCCGTCCCCGGTGAGCGCGGACAGCGCGAGCACGGTGGCGCCGGGCTCGCCGTACTCGCCCAGCGCGATCCCGTCCTCGTCCAGCAGCCGCCGAAGATCGTCCAGGACCTGGTCGGCGGCCTCGCCGGGCAGCCGGTCCACCTGGTTGAGGACGACGAAGGTGACCTCCGCGTGCCCCGCCATGGGCCGCAGATAGCGCTCGTGGATCATGGCGTCGGCGTACTTCTCGGGGTCCACGACCCAGATGACCGCGTCGACGAGGGCCAGGATGCGGTCCACCTGTTCGCGGTGCTGGACGGCCGCGGAGTCGTGGTCGGGCAGATCGACCAGGACGAGGCCGCGTAGCTGCGCCTCCGCCTCCGGGCTCTGCAGTGGACGCCTGCGCAGCCGTCCCGGGATGCCGAGCCGGTCGATGAGCGTCGCCGCGCCGTCGCTCCAGCTGCAGGTGATGGGTGCCGCGGTGGTCGGCCTGCGGACGCCCGTCTCCGAGATGGCCACCCCGGCGAGCGCGTTGAAGAGCTGCGACTTGCCGCTGCCGGTGGCCCCGGCGATGGCGACGACGGTGTGCTCTCCGGAGAGCTTGCGGCGCGCCCCTGCCTCGTCGAGGACCCGGCCCGCCTCGGCGAGCGTCCTGCTGTCGAGCCGGGTGCGGGACAGCCCCACCAGCTCGCGGAGCGCGTCGAGCCGCGACCTCAGGGGGCCGTCGTAGGCGAGCGGGGGCGGCGGGGCCTGTACGACGGTCTTGGTCTCCAGGACCGGGGTGTCCTGGCCGGTGGCCGTCTCGGACGCCCGGCGGGCGATCAGGCCGTCGTCCCAGGCGGTTTCGGAGTCGGTACGGGCGGTTTCGGAGTCGGTACGGGCGGTTTCCGGGTCGGAAGGGGTGGTCTGGGAGTCGGTGGGGGTGGTCTGGGAGTCGGTGGGGGTGGTCTGGGCGTCGGCGTGGGTGGTTTCGGAGCCGGGGCGGATGGTCTGGGAGCCGGGGCGGGCGGTTTCGGAGTCGGTACGGGCGGCTCGGGAATCGGTGTGGGGGGTCTCGGAGTCGGTACGGGCCGGGACGCCGTCGTCCTGCACGCGCGTGTGCCCGGTGTCACGCTCCACGCGCGCGTGCACGCCGCCGGGACGGGCACCGACGGAGGCCGCTCCCTGCGGCCCCTCGCCCCCCTTGACCTCCTCGGCCTGCCCGGTTTCCGTGGCCTTCGCCGCGGCGTCGTGAGCTTCGGGGGAGGCCTTCCCGGCGGCAGGTCCGCCGTCCGTGGCCCGGTCGGAGTCCTTCTCCGGCTCCGGGGACTCCGCGGCCTCGAAACGCGTGCCTTCGGAGAAACCGTTTCCGGGACCGTTTCCGGGACCGTTTCCGGGACCGATTTCGGGACCATTTTCGGAACTGCCCTGGTCGGAGGTGCCGTCTTCAGGGGGCTCGTTTCCGGTGTGGTCGGCGTGATCCGTGTGGTCTGTGACGGCAGTCACCGCGGTCACCTCTCCTTCTGCAGTACCGACAGCGCGGCGATGAGTTCGGCCTGGGGCTCGGGATGCACGTCGAGGGCGTCGAGCGGGGCGAGGCGGCGCTCGCGCTCGGTGTGCAGGGCCCGGTCGAGGTATTCGGTGAGGAGGCGCCCGCCCCGGTCACGCAGCCGCAGGGCCCCCTGCGCGCCGAGCCGCTCGGCCAGCCCCTCGCCCGCGGCCCGTGCCCGGTGGCTGCCCAGGAGCGCGGTGGCGACCAGCGCGGCGACGGCCTCGGCGTCCGGGGCCACGCTCTTGTCGAGGCGGCCGACCTCGTCCTCGGCGTACTCCTCCAGGACCCGCCGCCAACGCCGTACGCTCATGCCGATCCGGTGCTCGGCGTTCTCCAGCGTCGGATCACGGTCCGTCAGCCCCGGAGCCTCCGCACCCGGTTCGCGCCGCCAGGCCTCGTCCACCCGCTCGTCGGCGGCCGTGACGGCGCACAGCAGGAGTGCGGCCAGGCTCTCGACGAGTGCGTCGAGCAGTTCGCCGGAGGTGCAGTCCAGCGGGTAGGCGCGCCACCGCTTGAGCGCGTCCCCGGCGAGCACGGCGCCGGCCTGCAAACGGCCCTTCACGCGCGTGTGCTCGCTGTCGTAGGCCGCGTCGACGGCCGCGGTGAGCCGCAGCGCGGCGGCGTGCTGCGCGGCGGCCGCGCCGGCCAGCTCCGGCATCCGGGACTTCAGCGAGTCGAGGACTCCCTGGGCCGTACGGGCCATCGCCTGGTGCCGGGCTCCCGGGTCCTGTGCCTGGTGGAGGAGCCAGTTGCGCAGGGGCGCGACGGCGGTGGCGGGCAGCAGGCCGCCGCCCCACGCGGACTCGGGCAGTTCGGGCACGGTGAAGCGGGGGACCTCGCCGAGCCCGGCCTTGGTGAGCAGGGCACCGTACTGGCGCGAGACCTCGGACACGACCTGGTGGGGCACTCGGTCGAGGACGGTGACCAGGGTCGCCCTGTGCTCCTTGGCGGTACGCAGCAGATGCCAGGGCACGGCGTCGGCATAACGGGCGGCCGTGGTCACCATGACCCAGATGTCGGCCGCGCAGATCAGTTCGGCGGCCAGTACTCGGTTGTCGGCGACCAGGGAGTCGATGTCGGGCGCGTCGAGGAGGGCGAGGCCGCGGGGGAGGGTGTCGGCGGTTTCGATGCGCAGGACCCTCTCCCCGCGCCCGACGAGCGCCTGCAGGTCGTCGCCGTGCTCCTGATGGGGCATCCACACGCGCGTGAGGTCGGGCAGCACCCGCATCCCGCTGAACCAGTGGTGGTCCTCCGGATGGCACACCAGCACCGGCGTACGGGTCGTCGGCCGCAACACGCCGGCCTCGCTGACCCGGCGTCCCACAAGGGAGTTGACGAGAGTGGATTTCCCCGCCCCGGTCGAGCCGCCGATCACGGTGAGAAGGGGTGCTTCGGGTTCTCTCAACCGGGGCACCAAATAGTCGTCGAGTTGTGCGAGCAGTTCGTCGCGATTGGCACGCGCGCGTGGAGCCCCCGCCAGGGGCAGCGGGAAGCGTGCGGCGGCGACACGGTCGCGCAGGGCGGAAAGTGCGTCGAGCAGCTGAGGCCGTACGTCCAAGGTCACCACATGCGAAGAATGCCCAATTTTGGAGTCTTTCTGAAGCATATGACTATGTCTGCGCGCCGACAGGACACACGGGGCGGAAGGGATGACTGGGGCGCAGGCATAACGAGTGCACAACACCCGATGCGCCAGACGCCAAAAGCGATGCGCGATTCGTACCTGCCTGCGATTATCAGGACCGCTTCACTGAACCTCCACATCGAGCCACGGAGGCGCAGCATCAGGGACAAGGACCCGGGAGCCCTATCCTTGTCCCCGGCAAGGTCACGGATCAGCCCACACCCGGGCACCACGAAACCGGCCACCACACCCGGCCCCCGTAGCTCAGTGGATAGAGCAGGCGCCTTCTAAGCGCTTGGCCGCAGGTTCGAGTCCTGCCGGGGGCGCTCCGCCGCTGACTGTGTTGTCGCAGGTGGGTAGGGCCGTAGGGCCGTAGGGCCTTTGTCGGCGCTTGGCGTTTCTCGGCGCCGCGGGTCGGAGCGAGTCCGAGCCGGGGCGAGTCCGAGCCGGAGCGGGTGCGTCGGGACCGGCAATCGTCACGCTCGGTTTCCCCGTCGTCACCCGAGCTTGTCGACCGCCTGGTAGTAGGTCCAGGCCGTCGCGTTGCACGACGCCTTCTTCACGCTGCTGTAGGCCGCGCAGACACGCTGGAGATCCGCGTAGAACGCGCTGTCGATGTGCGACTTGTTGGCGTCGAAGGCGCCGGCCGCCTTGTAGTTGCGGTAGCCGAAGTCGTGGCGTGCGCAGGAATTGGCGAAGGGGAACCCGAACGGGTTGTCGGGGGAGCTCGAGCAGTAGTCGGTGGACCAGTCGAAGCCGTACGCGCTCCATGTGCTCTGGTTGGCCCGGGCCGCGAAGAAGGCGCTGTAGCTGGTCGCGCTGGTCTGGGTCCAGCTGCTGAGGACCGTGGCTTTGTCGGCGGGCGCGGCCTGCGCCGACACGGCGGGCAGCAGGGCGACGGTCACGGCGAGGGCGGCGGTGGTCAGCGGGGCGGCGATGCGACGGCGCATGGGCTCTTCCTCCGTGGGCGCGGACTGCCGCGGTGGGATTCACCGGGCAGCGCTCAGCGTTCGCCACGGGGCTATGCCGGACGCATGCCGCATCTACATCCGGGAGGGGCCCAACTCCGTTGGAGGGGCTGAAGTTCTGTGGGTGGGCCGAGTGGCCAGGGGCCTCACGGGGCAATGGCCGGGCGGGGAGAGGGAACAGGAGTCAGGGGCCAGGGGCGGGGGGAGAACCCCCGGCGTCACGCGCGCAGGTAGGCCAGGACCGCCAGTACCCTGCGATGGGTCGCGGCCGCCGGAGGCAGGTCCAGCTTGGTGAGGATGCCGCCGATGTGTTTGCCCACGGCCGCCTCGGACACCACCAGTTCGCGGGCGATCGCGCCGTTCGACTTGCCCTCCGCGATCAGGGCCAGGACCTCCCGCTCACGCGGGGTGAGCCGCTCCAGCGGATCGCGGCGCCGGCGCAGCAGTTGGCGTACGACTTCGGGATCGACGACCGTACCGCCGTCCGCGACCTCGCACAGGGCGTCCACGAACTCCTCGACCTGCCCCACCCGGTCCTTCAGCAGATAGCCGACGCCCGATCCGTCACCGGAGTCCAGCAGTTCCGCGGCGTACGTCCGCTGCACGTACTGGCTGAGCACCAGGACGGGCAGCGTGGGCCGCCGCTCGCGCAGCCGCACCGCCGCGTGCAACCCCTCGTCCTGGAACGCCGGAGGCATGCGTACGTCCGTCACGACGATGTCGGGTCCGTGTTCCTCGACCGCGGCGACCAGGGCCGTGGCGTCACCGACGGCCGCGACCACCTCGTGCCCGCAGCGGCCGAGCAGACCGATCAGCCCTTCCCGCAGCAGCACGCTGTCCTCGGCCAGAACTACACGGAGGGATCGGTCCGTTCGCAAGGAAACTCCACACGCAACAGGGTTGGTCCGCCCGGCGGGCTGGACAGGGAGAGTCTGCCATCGAGCACCGACACCCGGTCCGCGAGTCCGGTCAGCCCGCTGCCGGTCCCGGCGTCCGCCCCGCCCCGGCCGTCGTCGCGCACCCGCAGGAACAGGCGCCCGTCCCGGTGTTCCCCGCTCACCTCCGCGCGGCTCGCCCCGCTGTGCCTGGCGACGTTGGCGAGGGCTTCGCAGACCACGAAGTACGCGGCGGCCTCGATCGCCTGCGGCAGCCGACCGGGCAGCTCCAGGTCGACGTCCACGGGAACCGCGGAGCGGTCCGCGGCGTCGGCGACCGCCGCCTGGAGGCCGTAGTCCGCGAGGACCTTGGGGTGGATGCCGTGAATGAGTTCGCGCAGCTCCGCGAGTACTTTGCCCGCCTCCGCATGGGCCTTGGCCAGTTGATCGGAGAGTGGCCCGGGCGGCGCGTCCAGACGGGCCAGGCCGAGCGTCATCGTCAGCGCCACCAGCCGCTGCTGCGCCCCGTCGTGCAGATCGCGCTCGATACGCCGCCGCTCCGCCTCGAAGGCGTCCACCAGACGGACCCGCGAACGCGTCAGTTCCACGACCTTCGCGCCCAGATCACCCTCGCGCGGTGCGATCAGAACACGCGTCAGTTCCGCTCGGGCGCCGGCCGCGACCCCTAGGACATAGGCGCCCAGGGCAAGGAGGAGGAGCCCGAGCGCGGCGATACCGAGGGCCGTCGGCCAGGCGGTGACCGTCCACTGCTTGAGCACCTTGGCCTCCCGCCCGTCGCCGACCGTGGCCATCAGCAGCGGGGTCGCGACCAGGGACAGCGGACAGAGCAGGGCGACCGTGATCGCAAGGGCGTCGACGGGCCACAGCAGCCCCGCGAAGAGCAGGGCGTACCCGAGCTCCCGCCACGTCGCCCGTTCCCTCAGCCGCGTCGTCAGCCAGGGCCACAGGCCCTTTGCCGCGGGCGCCCGGTACCGGTCGGGGGCCGGGTCCCGGTCGATCAGGCGCAGCCTGCGCCGCTCCACCCTGGCCACCGGGATTCCGGTCAGGGCCACGACGGCGAGCAGCGGAAGCCCCACCAGGACGAGCGTGAGGATGCCGCCGACGACCGCCGTGGTCACGATCACGACGAGGGCGACAACGCCGGTCAGCGCGCCGGTGAGCAGATATCCGACCGAACGCCACGGCCACGACGACAGCAGGAAGCCGGACCTGGGCATGGCCTGCCAGACATTCCGGGGGTGCGGGGGCCGGGAGTACCGGGGCCGAGGGTCCATGGGCGTCACCGTAGAAGGGCCGCCCCGGCCGGTGCCATCCGTCCAGGGGGCGGATGCGGGGTAGGCCTGGCCCTACCCCGAGTCTCGCTTCTGCCGCACTGCGCCGTGGTGCCTCGACCGGGTTTCGTGGAGCCGGTGAGGAGACCACGAGGAGACGGACGAGACGGCGGAGAAAAGTGGGCAATGTGGGCAATGTGGGCAATGGAAGCGATGTTGGCGATGTTGGTATTCGGATCAATCAGATCAATCAGATCAATCGGCGTAATAGGTGTGATCTCCGGTGACGGCGACGTCGCCCGCACGGCCGGGCTGAAAGCCGTGCCGTGCTGAACGTCGCCCTGCGCACCTTGCGCACCCGCTGGGTCACCTTCGTCGGCAGCTTCGTCGCGCTCTCCCTGGGCGTCGCACTGATCGCGGTGATGGGCCTGGCCCTCGCCTCGTCGCTGGACGCGCCCCACGCGAGACCGGAGCGGTTCGCTGCCGCGCCGGTCGTGGTCAGGGGAGCGGACACCCTGCGGGTTCCCACCTCGGTCGGCGACCGGGTGCGGAAGCTCGCCCATCCGCGTGCCGTGCCCGCCGGGGCGGTGGCGAGGCTGAAGGAGCTCGGCACCGTCGTGGAGGACCGGTCGTTCGCCGTACGGGCGTGGGGTGGGCCCGGTGACCTGGTGGGCCACCCCTGGTCCATCGCTGCCTTCGCCCCGTACGAGATCGACGCGGGACGCGCGCCCCGCGCGCCCGACGAGGTCGTCGTCAGCGGCGACTGGGCCAAGCCGGGCGAGCGCGTACGGACCGATCGCGGCACCGTGCGGGTCGTTGGCTCCGTACGGGTCGTTGGCTCCGTGTGGGTCGCCGGCAGCGTACCGGGCACGGGAACCGTACGAGGCACAGGAACCGTAGGGAGCACGGGAACCGTCGCCGGGCGCGGCTTCGAGAACGCGGTCTTCTACGCCGACGAGCGCGCCGCCGAACTGTCGCCGAGCAGTGTCCAACTCGTCGTGGACGCCGACGCGGCAGCCGTGCGCGAGGCGGTGCGCGGCAGCGCGGGTGTCCAGGTCCTCACCGGTGACGCGCGCCGCCGAGCCGACGCCGATCCGGACCGGGACAGCGAGGCCCTCACCGCGCTGAACGCGATGTTCGGCACGGCGGGCGGTGTCACCGCCTTCGTCTCGGTCTTCGTAGTGGCGTCCACCTTCGCGTTCGCGGTCGCCCAGCGGCGCCGGGAGTTCGGACTGCTGCGCACGGCCGGGGCGACCCCGGGGCAACTCCGCCGGATGGTCGTCGCCGAGGCCCTCGTCGTGGGTGTGCTCGCCTCCGCCACCGGCTGCGTGCTCGGTGCGTACGGTGCGCCACGGCTGGCCGAGCTGGTGGTCGACGGAGGTCTCGCGCCGAGTTGGTTCACCATCGGCGACCACACCTGGCCGTACCATCTGGCGTTCTGGACGGGACTGCTCGTCGCGCTGTGCGGCGTCGTGGCCGCCTCCTGGCGGGCGGGCCGCACGGGACCCCTGCAGGCGCTGCGCGAGGCATCGGTGGACTCCCGGACGATGACCCGGGGCCGCCTGCTGTTCGGGCTGGCGCTGCTGGTGGTCGCCGCTGTGACGCTGGGAGCGGCCCTGGCCACCGACCCGGGCGACCTGCTGCACCGGAAGACCTATGTGAGCCGGCCGATGCTGCTGATCACCGCGGTCGCCCTGCTCGCGCCGGTCGTGGTGCGCCCGCTGACCCGGCTGATCGGCTGGCTCCCGGCCCAGTTGCCCGGCGCCGGCGGAGTGCTGGTGCGGGAGAACGCCGCCGCCGCGGTCCGGCGCACCGCCGCGATCGCGGCACCCGTCCTGGTCACGGTCGCGCTGGCCGGGTCACTGCTGGGCGCCACCGCGACGCTGAACCAGGCGAAGGCCACCGAGACGCGCGAGCGTACGGCCGCCGACTTCGTCGTCACCCCGGCGAGCGGCGCGGGCTTCGACGCGGCGACGCTGCGCAAGCTGAACGAAGTGCCCGGCGCCGATGTGTCCGCGACCTCCTCCAGTGCCGTCTACGTCCTGGAGGACGGCGTGGCGCTGGTCGAGTCCGAGGCGCGCGCCGCGGAGCCCGGCCCGCTCGCCGCCACCACCCGGCTGCCGGTCGTCGCCGGCAAGGTGAGCGACCTCGACGACGACTCGATCATCGTCAACGAGGAGTGGCAGCACCACACCGTGGGGCAGCGGGTACGGGTGTGGCTCGGCGACGGCACCGAGAAATCGCTGCGCATCGCCGCGGTGATGACCACCGGCACCGGCAACAACGGCGTGTACGTCACCCCGCGCAACGCCCCGGGCGCGATGGTCGACCGGGTCGACGTCGCCCTCGTGGGCGGTGCCGATGTGGGGGCGGGGGCGGGGGCGGGGGCGGGGGCAGGGGCGGGGGTCGTGGCCGCGGCACTGCGTGCGGCCGTGCACACCTCGGGCGGGCGGGTCTTCACCAAGGACCAGTGGGTACGGGCCGGTTACCCCGAGACGAACCGGACGACCCGGCTCGGCCTCCTGCTGGTCCTGGGCATCGCCCTGCTCTACACCGGCATCTCCCTGGTCAACACGATGGTCATGGCGACCTCCGACCGGGTGCGCGATCTGGCCGTGCTGCGTCTGGCCGGAGCCACCCGCCGGCAGGCACTCCGGCTGGTCGGCGCGGAGGCGCTGCTGGTGGTCACGGTCGGCGGAATACTGGGGCTCCTGGTCACCGTCCTCAATCTGCTGGGGATGTGGAGCGCCCTGGGCCTGCTGTCGGTGCGGACGGCGATCGAGATTCCGTGGACGGCCGTCGGCGCGGCCGTGGGCGCCTGCGCGGTGCTCGCCGTGGTCTCGTCCGTGGCGTCCGCCGCGGTCGCCCTGCGGCGCTAGCCGGACGTCCGCGCGGTGGCAGTGGTTCCGGCGGTGCCGGTGGCGGCGTCGGTCGTGGCGGCGATGGTTTCGAGTGAGCCGATGAGCAGGTCCCACAGACGTTCGGTGTGCAACTTCGTGGCGACGGAGGTGTTCGCCGGTCCGGAGCGCCCGCGGAAGTCGGTGACCGTCATCCCGTAGGTCGCCGTACCCCGCAGCTCGACCTCGACATGGGCCGGGGTGACCTCCATCAGGCTCGGGTCGATGGCCCGGCCGACCGCGCAGGCGTCGTGGATGGTGGCCATCGCGCCGTGGACCTTGCCGACGTTGACGTTGTAGTGGTTGAGGAGGTCGACGACGAACCGGGACACGGGGGTGCCCAACGCCTCGATACGGGCCAGCAGTTCAGGGGTGGCGGCGGCCTGCGCGGTCAGGTCGAGGCCGACCATGGTCACGGGCCAGTCCGCCGAGAAGACGATGGAGGCCGCCTCGGGATCGGCGTGGATGTTGAACTCGGCCGCCGGGGTGATGTTGCCACGGGTGTACGACCCGCCCATGAGGACGACCTCCGCGACCAACTCGGCGATACGGGGCTCCCGGCGCAGCGCGAGCGCGATGTTGGTCAGGGGTGCGGTGGGGACGAGGGTGATCTCACCGGGGTGGGCCAGCACCGTCTCGATGATCACGTCGACGGCGTGTCGGGGGTCGGTTTCCATGGCGGGAGTGATGAAGGCGGGGCCGTCCATGCCGGTGTCCCCGTGGATCTCGGCGGCGAGGGTCTGATCGCGGACGAGGGGGCCGCCGGCGCCCGCCGCGACGGGTACGTCGTGCAGACCCGCCAGGGTGCAGACCTGCCGGGCGTTGAGGGTGACCTTCTCGATCGTCTGGTTGCCCGCGACGGTGGTGACGGCGACGATCTCGACATCGGGGTTCCCCGCGGCGAGCAGGATCGCGATGGCGTCGTCGAGGCCGGGGTCGCAGTCGATGAGGATCTTCTTGGGCATGGGCGTCCCTTTGACGTAGGGCGGCTTGTGGACCGGATCGCTGGGGCCATGATGCGGCAGCCCCGCCGTCATCGGACTCGGTATCCGTCATCCGTCATCCGCTGCCCGGGCGGACGGCTCCTGCCGCATGCCGCGGATGTGCATGTACATGCTCCAGCAGATGTGCATGGCAGATGTGCATGGCGGATGTGCATGTACGTACTTGTCCGGGAGGCCGGGCTCCCGCCAGGCGCCCGGCCTCCTGGATCTCCTCTTCGGTTGTCCCGCGGTGGAGGCGGCCCGACACGGATCCGGCTCACCTCAGCGGGTGCGAGGTCCTTCCCGACGCCTCGTCGATCTCGTCGTGCGCCTTGGTCAGCAGCTTCATCGCCAGTTCGTTGAGCGCCCTCGCGCCCGCGACCTCCTCGCCGACTCTCGGCTGATTCGAGTCGGAGGGGTGCCGACTGGCGTACCCGTGGGCGCGGACCTCGTTCCCGTCGGGGAGCCGAAGGAGGGCGGCGGCGCGGGTGCGGTGGTTGTCCTCCTCGAATTCGATCTCGACGTGCCAGCCGACGGCGGTCCGTGCCTCCGGCTGAGCCTGCTGCGCGTGTGTCGTCTGTGTCATTGCGATCACCTCCGGGGCGGGCCCCGGCCCCTGGTGCGGGGCCTCGGCCCCTAGTACCAGAGTGTGCTCCTTCGCCCCGCTCCGCACGGCCTGGCGGCGACGGGGACAAGGAGTGACGGCACGGCTACGAGACGCCCGGGGCAAGGCCCGTTTCCGGCACCGGATCAGGGCCGTTTTCGTCCGGGGGGCGGCCGGACGGCAAGGTGGGGTGTCACTTGCCGAACGAGGGCATGAAACAGCCCCTCAGCAGTGGCCGAGCGCGGCCGGGGCTTGCGCATGGTCAGCGTGATCGCACACCCGGCCGTCGTCCACGACAGCCGCGGCGGCTGCACGGTCACCGCGGAACTCTTCACGAACGCACACCACCAAGGGGTCGAACTCCCGGCCTACGCGCGCGATTTCAAATCCCACACTTCCAACTGAACAGATGCAAGGGCACGTCAAGGTGCGGTACTGGCGATAACACGAAACGGCGAACCTACCTGCACTCGCCAAGGGCCGTCATATCCGGCATGTCAGAGTCTCGGAGCAGCGAAAGCCTCCCGATGCGAGGGCTCTATGACAGAACCGGCGCCGCCGTCCACCAGTACTGACACCCCTGACGTCGAGGAACCTCCCAACCCGGAGCCTCGAGTACGCCAGCGGAGGCGATTTGATCCAACCGTCGTGGTCGCCCTGGTCACTGCCGCCGCGAGCATTGCCGTGGCGGCCATCACCGTGGCCGGAAACAGCGGTGACGGGAAAGACGACTCCAAGCCCGTTCCAAAGGATGGTTCCGCCGGCGTCAAGGCAGTCAGTGCAGACCCCTACGCGCAAGGGTGCGGATCGGACAGCGAACTCGTCGGCGAGTCCGCCACCAAACCTGGCGCCGGGACCGTACAGGTATTCCAGTCGAACGGCGTCAAGGCAGTCAGTGCAGACCCCTACGCGCAAGGGTGCGGATCGGACAGCGAACTCGTCGGCGAGTCCGCCACCAAACCTGGCGCCGGGACCGTACAGGTATTCCAGTCGAAGGCATGCCAAACGAAGTGGGTTGTCCTCATGAAAGGGGATGCCTCTGTGTCCTTCTACATGGCTCGCAAGGGACAGAACGACAACCAGCACCGCAAGTGGGGGACTGTTGACGGCACGATCAGTGGCAAAACGGTTGGGAAGGACATGTCCGGGGGCTCATCGAACCTGATCAACGCCTTTCACACGCCGATGCTCTCCGCGGACTTCCCGGTCATGGCCTGTGTTGAGGTCAAGGGCGGTAAGCACCCTGCGTGCACGAATTATGTGTGACCCCTGAGTAGCAGGCACGGGGCCGCTGACATCGGAGGCTGCGGCGCGTCTTGAGCCAATGCCGCTAAGTTAGGCGGCTCGTGTCGTCCGCCTGACGATGGGGCAGGGGGGCAGCCGTCTCGCTAGGGTGCGGTTCGTGGCGCGAGTTGGGCAGGTCAGTGGGGACGAGCCGTCGGGCGGGCGGCTGACGGACCACATCGAGTTGGGTGTGCTCGCCCGTACGTTTCCCCGGGATCTGCTGGAGGAGGTCCTGGACGTCACGGGTCGGCGGGAGAGGCGGGTGCGGCGGCTTCCCGCTCATGTGATGATCCGTTACGTGATCGCGCAGGGCTTGTTCTTCGGGAGCGGGTCGGAGGAGGTCATGCGCCAACTGGTCGGTTCCCTGCGGCATCTGGGCTCGTGGAGTGACGACTGGCAGGTGCCCAGCACTTCGGCGATCGCGCAGGCCAGGGCCCGGCTGGGGGCCGAACCGCTGCGGGAGTTGTTCCGACGCGCGGCGGTCCCGGCGGCCGGACACGGCACCAAGGGCGCGTGGCTGGCCGGCCTGCGGCTGATGTCGATCGACGGAACCGGCCTGGACGCGGCCGACACCGAGGCCAACGTGGCCGCGTTCGGACGGATGAACTCCGGGCCCAAGGCGTCGGCCTTTCCCAAGGTGCACCTGGTCACCCTGTCCGAGTGCGGTACCCACGCTGTGGTCGCGGCGGAAATCGGCGGCTGCCGGACCGGGGAGCGTACGCTGGCGGCCGGTGTGCTGGACGCTTTGGAGCCGGACATGCTGCTGCTGGCCGACGCCGGTTTCTACAGCTGGCAGCTGTGGCACGACGCCGCCGCCACCGGCGCTGCCCTGGTGTGGAGGATCGGCGCCGGTGTGAGTCTGCCCGTCGTTCGTGCCCTGCCCGACGGCTCCTACCTGGGCCTGCTCTTCGACCCGTCGGTCAAGACCGCGCGCCGCCAGGCACTCCTGACCGCCGCCCGGGCCGGGCAGGAGGTGCCCGGGGAACAGGCGCAGCTGGTGCGGGCCGTGGAGTTCACCGTGCCCGACCGAAATCCCGACGGGGAACTGGTCTGCCTGATCACCACCGTCCTGGACCCCGCCCGGATCAGCGCCACCGAGCTGGCCACCGCGTATGCCCAGCGGTGGGAGCACGAGTCGGCGCTGGACGAGATCAAGACGCATCTGCGTGGTGGCGGCCAGATCCTGCGCAGCAAGTCTCCCGACATGGTCGAGCAGGAGATCTACGGACTGCTCCTGGCGCACTACGCGGTCAGGGACCTGATGTGCCAGGCCGCGGACGAAGCAGGCCACGACCCCGACCGGCTGTCATTCGCCCGCTCCGTCCGCGTCGTCCGCCGCCAGGTCACCGACCAGGCGGCCTTTCCCCCCTGAACACCTGCCCACGGCAACCGCCCACACCCTCGCCGAGATCACCGAGCGGCCCAACCCCCGGCGTCGCCACCGCACCTACCCCCGCGTCATCAAACGCGCCCGCCACAACTCCTACCGCGTGAAACGCCCCACCGACGTAGCCCTCAAACACACCGGACCACCCACACCGCAACTCATCCGAGCCACCTAACTTAGCGGCATTGCGTCTTGAGCGACCGGAACCCCCCACCGCCAGCTCCATGTCCGCGTAATACCGCTGCTCGATCACACTTCACTCCGCCTCCTCCTGTCTCCTTCACTTCGCCTCCTCCTGTCTCCGCCCCGGCCGGCCGCGCCCGGCGGCGCGCTGGCGAGCTGCGGGCATGAAGTGGGGGACGCCCTCTGTAGTCGTTACGCCGACCTCGTTCCTCCGCCTGCGGCAATACGGACTGGCGACCGGGTGGAGCCGTCGGAGGCTGGATTGCAGAGCCTGTCAGTGGCGCCTAGCGTGATGTCGGGGACTCCAGGGACTCCAGAGGCTCTCGGGTGTGGTGCGTGCGGCGGACTCGGCAGGGCATGTGCCCGGGGTTCAGCCCATCGAGGTGATCAATGATGGCTGACAGCACACAGACGCTCGTCAAGAATCTCGCCGACACCTTCAGGCATCCGATCCGTTCGCCGATCCTCCACCAACCCGGCTCGCTCACATGATCATGCTGGGCGAGTCGGTTCGGTAAAGGCCTGGAGGGGACCCGACGCCGATGACACTTTGCGCACGGGCCTGCTCCATCGAGAAGGAAAGGTCCGGAGCCTGGTCGCCGACGAGGATGTCGCCACCGGCATTGTTCCTGTCCAGAACGCCCGCCGAGTTCGTCGGGCGCTGAGAGACGAGAGGCCACTCATGCCGCAATCCATGCGCGCGCTCGTAGCCGGAAAGGTTGGCGAGCCGGCCGATGTCCTGCGGCTGGAATCCCGGCCTGTTCCGACGCCGGAAGCCGGTCAGGCGTTGATCCGTGTGAAGGCGACTCCGATTCACGCCAGTGATCTGCACGTGCTGCGTGGCCGCTACGGTTTCTCCCCCGAGTTTCCCACGGTCGGGGGTCACATGGAATGCGTGGGCCGTATTGAGGCCCTGGGCCCGGATACCGAGGGACTGAAGATCGGCGAGCGCGTGGTGGCCGTTGCTGTTCCGGCGGTACCCGGGCCGCATGTGGCCGGTACTTGGCAGGAATACCTTGTTGCCGATACGCAAAGGCTCCTGCCGGTCCCCGATCATCTGAGCCCGGATCCACCGGCTTGATTCCCGGTTGATCGTTTCGGGGTCGCGCAGGCCGTGTCGGGGCTGAGTTGCGGATTCGGGCATGGGGTGGCCGCTGGTCTACCCAGCTCTTCCACTTTTTCCACAGGTCTCGGGCCCTTTCGGGCAGGTCGGTCAGGGAGTCAGAGGACGGGTGGTGCATGCACCGTGCTGAACAGCTGGGCGAAGTCCTCGCCCCAGGGCCAGCGTTCGGGCAGGTGCAGGGTGAGGCGGCGGGCGGATCGGGCCAGACGGGCGGGCACGTTGATCAGGTGGTCACGGATGGTGGCGGTGGTCGCCCTGGCATGGAATGTTCCGGCCAGGGCGCCGGCGGCGCGGGTCAGATTGTGTGCCAGGGCCGCCAGGGCGAGCCACGCGGCATTGGCCTGGAAATGCCCGGACGGCGCGTGGGCGAAGGCGCTGTTCTTGACATCGGCGATCACCTGCTCGACGACAGCGTGCCGACGGTGATCACGCTCGGCATCCCTCAAGGCGAGCGGGGAGTCGGTGAACGCGGCGTGGTAGCGCCAGGTGTTGAACAGGGTGCCCTGCCCGACGGGGACGGCGTCAGGGTTCAGGCGCTTGACGCGGCGCACGATCAGACGGGCGGTGACCTGCTGCTTCTTCGGCTTGGAAGTGAACGCGGTGTAGGGGACCTCGGCTATCTCTGCGTCGGAGATCCAGCACTGGCCCTCCTCGTCCCAGACAGCCTTGGGGTACTTGATCGGCGTCCAGGCGGTCTCGTCGATGTGGGCGATGGCGGCCTTGACGGAGGCGTTCATCCGCACGGTGACGGAGAAGCGGGCACCCAGAGCGCGGCAGGCGTTGATGACGTCGGCGCCGTAGAACGCGGAGTCCGCCCGCAGTACCAGCAGGCCGCTCGCGCCGCAGGCACGGGCGGTGCGGATGGTCTCGGCCACGAACGCTGCCGCCCCGCGCGCTGAGTTCGAGGGCCCTTTACGCAGCCTGGTGGCGGCGATCACGGGGGCGGACAGGGGTGTGGAGACGATGCCGAGCAACGCGTTCAGGCCCTTGACCTTGCTGTATCCGTAGCCTGCACCCTGTTTGGCGTAGCCGTAGGTGCGGCGGATGGTGTCGTCGATGTCCACGTAGGCGACCTGGTCCGCGCCGGTCAGCAACGGGGTGTGACGGGCCAGTTCGGGCAGGAACCGGCGGGCCACGGCATGCAGTTGCTTCACATGCCCGTGCGTGAAGGAGCGCAGGAACGACCCCAGCGTGGACGGGGCCCGCACCCCGGAGAACAGGCGGCCCATCGCGCCATGCCGCAGCCGGTCCATGTCCTCGATGCTGTCGGCGCCCGCGGCCATGCCGCCCACCAGCGACATCAGCTTCGCGGCGGGGAAGGCGCCGGTGCCGTCCTTCGAGACCGGCAGCCTGATGTGCTCCCCGGCCAACGCCGGCAGACCGCACCGCTCGGCCAGCCGCACCACCGGCTCCAGCCCGCCGTACGCGACCAGGTTCGGATCATCGAACGTGGAAGAGACCGCCGCCGCGGCATGGGAGGATTGCATCTCGGAAGTGCCTTGCCGATCGTGCCTGATGTGGTCCTAGAGAAACCCCATCATCGCAGGTCACAAGGCACTTCTTCGTTTCCGGAGAAACTATCCACAGGCATCAAGCCGGTGGATCCGGGCTGAGCGACTCCAGCGCCTGTCAGCTCGCCGTCAATCCGTTGACCGCGCTGCTCCTGGTGACGCGCGAACTCGACGTACAGCCGGGTGAATGGTTGTTGCAGACGGCCGCGGGCTCCACCGTCGGCCGGCTCGTCATTCAGCTGGCCAGGCATCTGGGTATGCGCACGATCAATGTCGTGCGGCGGCGCGATGCCGTCGAGGAGATCAAGGCGCATGGTGGTGACGAGGTCATCTGCACCGAGGACGAGGACCTGTCGCAGCGTGTGGCCGAGATTGCGGGATCGGCCGGCGTGCGCAAGGCCATCGACTGTGTCGCGGGCCACGTGGGTGCCCAGGTGTCCCAGGCACTGGCTCCGGGAGGAGAGGTCGTGGTCTACGGCGCGCTCTCCACCCATCGGCAGACAGACCCGGCAGCGCTGACGATCCCGCTGTCGGCACGCTCGGTCATCTACGAGACCAAAGCAGTCCGTGGCTTCTGGCTGAACCGCTGGTTCGGCACTGCCTCACCTGCGGATGCGCTGCGCGCGCTGTCCGAGGTGCGCGGTCTCGTCGCTGACGAAGTGCTGAGCATCCCCCAGGGCGAGCCGTTCCCGCTCGAACGCTTCACTGAAGCCATCTCGTTCGCCGAAGCACCCGCACATGGCGCCAAACCGCTCTTCGTCTTCGAGGACGGTCGGGACGAAGACAACAGGTAGGACGCGGCCCGGCCGGTGCCGGCGGTTCGGTGTCTTCGTCCGGATCGATGGTGTGCCCAACGCTGTGGGACCGGTTGAAGCCGGACGAGTGGGACCGGCCTGAGTGATCGCGCGCTGGGCCGTCCCTGGGCCGTCTCTGGGCCGTCTCTGGGTTGCCCCGTGGCCGTGCGAGGGCGCTCGGCAGTGACCGGTGGCGACGACCAGTGACAGGTCGGCTACCGGTGCGGTCGGTGAACGGCCAGGTCAGGGGCCCCTGGCTGAACGGGTTTCCCCCCAGGGGTGGCGGTCAGGCAAGATGGGGTGTATCTGCCCACTGCCGATTTCAAGCGTCCGGACGGTTTCTCTTGGCTGAGTTCATTTACACCATGCGCAAGACGCGCAAGGCGCACGGCGACAAGGTGATTCTTGATGACGTCACCCTGAGCTTCCTGCCCGGAGCGAAGATCGGTGTGGTCGGGCCGAACGGCGCCGGTAAGTCCACCGTTCTCAAGATCATGGCGGGTCTTGAGCAGCCGTCCAACGGTGACGCGTTCCTGTCTCCCGGCTACTCCGTCGGCATGCTCCTCCAGGAGCCGCCGCTCGACGAGTCCAAGACGGTCCTGGAGAACGTCCAGGACGGCGCCGCCGAGATCATGGGCAAGCTCAAGCGCTTCAACGAGGTCGCCGAGCTGATGGCGACCGACTACTCGGACGCGCTGCTGGACGAGATGGGCAAGCTCCAGGAGGACCTGGACCACGCCAACGCGTGGGACCTGGACGCTCAGCTGGAGCAGGCCATGGACGCCCTGGGCTGCCCGCCCGGCGACTGGCCGGTCACGAACCTCTCCGGTGGTGAGCGCCGCCGCGTCGCGCTGTGCAAGCTGCTGATCGAGGCGCCCGACCTGCTGCTGCTCGACGAGCCCACCAACCACCTGGACGCCGAGTCCGTGCAGTGGCTGGAGCAGCACCTCGCGAAGTACGCGGGCACCGTCGTCGCCGTCACCCACGACCGGTACTTCCTCGACAACGTCGCCGAGTGGATCCTCGAACTCGACCGCGGCCGCGCGCACCCCTACGAGGGCAACTACTCCACGTACCTCGACAAGAAGGCCTCCCGCCTCAAGGTCGAGGGTCAGAAGGATGCCAAGCGCGCCAAGCGGCTCAAGGAAGAGCTCGAGTGGGTGCGGTCCAACGCCAAGGGGCGGCAGGCCAAGTCCAAGGCGCGTCTGTCCCGCTACGAGGAGATGGCGGCCGAGGCCGACAAGATGCGGAAGCTGGACTTCGAGGAGATCCAGATCCCGCCGGGCCCGCGTCTGGGCTCCATCGTCGTCGAGGTCAACAACCTCTCGAAGGCCTTCGGCGACAAGGTTCTGATCGACGATCTCAGCTTCACGCTGCCGCGCAACGGAATCGTCGGGGTCATCGGCCCGAACGGCGCCGGCAAGACCACCCTCTTCAAGATGATCCAGGGACTTGAGACGCCGGACTCCGGCACCATCAAGGTCGGCGAGACCGTCAAGATCAGTTACGTCGACCAGAGCCGCGAGAACATCGACCCGAAGAAGTCGCTGTGGGCCGTCGTCAGTGACGAGCTGGACTACATCAACGTGGGCCAGGTCGAGATGCCTTCCCGCGCCTACGTCTCCGCCTTCGGCTTCAAGGGTCCCGACCAGCAGAAGCCGGCCGGTGTCCTCTCCGGTGGTGAGCGCAACCGTCTGAACCTCGCGCTCACCCTCAAGCAGGGCGGCAACCTGCTGCTCCTCGACGAGCCGACCAACGACCTGGACGTGGAGACGCTGTCCTCCCTGGAGAACGCGCTCCTGGAGTTCCCGGGTGCCGCGGTGGTCGTCTCCCACGACCGCTGGTTCCTGGACCGGGTCGCGACGCACATCCTCGCGTACGAGGGCAACTCCAAGTGGTTCTGGTTCGAGGGCAACTTCGACTCGTACGAGAAGAACAAGATCGAGCGCCTCGGCGCGGACGCCGCGCGTCCGCACCGTGCCACCTACAAGAAGCTGACCCGGGGCTGATCGATCTTGCGGCACCTCTACCGCTGCCCGCTGCGCTGGGCGGACATGGACGCGTACGGCCACGTCAACAACGTGGTCTTCCTCCGGTATCTGGAGGAAGCCCGTATCGACTTCCTGTTCCGCCCGGAGAAGGACTTCAAGCAGGGGTCCGTGGTGGCACGCCATGAGATCGACTACAAGCGGCAGCTGGTCCACCGGCACACGCCGGTGGACATCGAACTGTGGGTGACGCAGATACGAGCGGCGTCGTTCACGATCGCCTACGAGGTCAAGGACCCGGACCAGGTCTACGTCACGGCCTCGACGGTGATCGTGCCGTTCGACTTCGCCGAGCAGCGCCCGCGCCGGATCACGGCCGACGAGCGCGAGTTCCTGGAGTCGTACCGGGACGACGTGGACGAGGCCGTCGCGGCATGACCGTCCTGCACCTCGCCGACGGCGGGGAGGCGGCGGACCTCGCCGCCTTCCTCGCCCGGCTGATCCACTACGACCGCGCGGCCGCCGTACGCCTCCAGGCGTCCGGCACCGCCCTCGCGGTCTTCGGTCGGCCGCCGTCCTTCGAGGTGCTGGCGATCCGTACGGCGCGGCTCGCCAAGCCGTACGAGGACGGGCTCGACGTCATGCTCGACGTGACCGTCTCCGCGGGTGAGTTCCTGGAGTCGATCGACGAGCCGGCGGCCACGGCCGGTGTTCCCACGGCCGTCACCGGGCCACCGTGGGCGGGCGTGCTGCCGCCCCGCGGAGGCTGGCGGCAGGAGCCGGGGCTGCCCGCGCCGGACGCCGTGCGGGCCATGGTCGCCGCCGCGGTCGCCGAATTCCGTTCCCGTACGGGGGAGTTGGCGCCCGAAGCCCGTACGCGCGCCGAACTCGACCGGATCGGGCGGGAGATCTGGTCCCGGCCGGTCGGTGACACCGGTCTTCCGGTACGGGCGGCGCACGCGGCGCAGTCGTTGGGGTTCCTGCGGTCGCGGGTACCCCAAGGCCCCTCCGACGCGGGCTCGTTGGGCTCGCTGGGCCTGTACTCGTCCGGGGCGTGGCTGCGGCTGCGTACGCCCTACGGGTCGATCGCCGTCCGCAGGGCGGGACTCGGGGCGCTCGACGTCAGCGTCCGCTGACCGCCCCCGATAACCCCTCCCCATCACCCCCGCCGATGCCTCCCGATCACCCCTCCGTGCTCGTCAACCGGCCGTGTTGATCATCGAGGCCGCCGCGTACGTCAGGTAGTTCCACAGCGTGTGCTCGTGCTCCGCGGAGAGGCCGAGCTCGTCGACGGCGACCCGCATGTGCCTGAGCCAGGCGTCGTGCGCCGCCTGGTCGACGGCGAACGGGGCGTGCCGCATCCGCAGCCGGGGGTGACCGCGGTTCTCGCTGTACGTCGTCGGGCCGCCCCAGTACTGCATCAGGAACAGCGTGAAGCGCTCCTCGGCCGGGCCCAGGTCTTCCTCCGGATACATGGCTCGCAGCTGCGGGTCCTCGGCCACTCCCTCATAGAAACGATGGACGAGGCGCCGGAAGGTCTCCTCGCCGCCGACCTGCTCGTAGAAGGTCTGCTCCTGAAGCGTGCCGCGCCGAATCTCGTTCACGTCACCCATGGTCTCAGACCGGGTGGCCGAGGACTCAAGGCTTAGGACCAAGCAGGATCCGCACCCGATCGGCCGGGTCGGGGCTCGCCTCGCGGCCCGTCCCGCCGCACAGTGGAGGTATGAGCGCACACGCTCTCGACCACGATCTCGACGACCTCGCCTCAGTGGCGCGGGCGGCTCTCGTGCGCGAGATCGACAGGAGCGGAGCCTGGCACGCCGACCCGGTCTGGCGGGCGGCGTTCGAGGAGGTCCCACGCCATCTCTTCGTGCCGTACTACTACGTCGGCTCCGTGGGCGGCTTCGAGCGCGTGTGGTGCGAGGACCCCGACCCGAGCAGCCGGGAGCGCTGGCTGCGCGGCGCGTACGCGGACGCCCCGCTGGCCACCCGGGTGCGCGACGGCGAGCTGGTCTCCTCCAGCAGCCAGCCGTCGCTGATGGCGAAGATGCTCACCGAGCTGGAGGTGCGCGACGGGGACGCCGTCCTGGAGATCGGCGCCGGGACCGGCTACAACGCGGCGCTGCTGGCCCACCGTCTCGGCGAGGGACTGGTGACCACCATCGACCTCGACCCGGAGATCACCGAGTCCGCACGGCAGCACCTGGCCACGGCCGGGTACCACCCGGCCGTCGTCACCGGCGACGGCACCCGTGGGGTTCCCGAGCGAGCCCCCTTCGACCGGATCATCGCGACCTGCACGCTGACCTCGATCCCGAGCCCCTGGCTGCCCCAGTGCCGCCCGGGCGCCCGCATCCTGGCGCCGCTGGCCACCGGCCTGATCGCACTGCGGGTACGGGACGCCGGGCACGCCGAAGGGCGCTTCCTGCACACGCCCGCCTATTTCGTGCCCCTGCGCGGCGCGACCCGGCCCGAGGATCCGGAGCCGCAGCACCTGGGCGGGCTGCCGCGCCGGGCCCGCGGCGACGAGTTGCTGCGGTTCCTGCTGACCCTCACGGCCGGCCGCCTCGATCCGTACGAGGCGTATGTGCTGTGGGAGCGCGAGAACCGGCCGGTGCGCGAGCGGTACGGGGTCACGGTCAGCGGCGCGGACGTCTGGGCATGGCTGGACGACGCCGAGGGGCCGTACGCCTGGCCGCTGCCGTAGTCCCCGAGGGGCGGCCGTACGGGCCTGGCCGCTGCGTAGTCCCCCCGGGGCAGCCGGCAGTCGTCAGCCGCGTCGGATGGTGATCGTCGTCCAGGCGCCGACGTGCACCCGGTCGCCGTCCTGGAGCGGGATCGGCACGAAGGGCTGGATGGGCTCCTCGCCGCCGTTGACCGTGGTGCCGTTCGTCGAGTTCTGGTCGACGACCGCCCAGCTGCCGTCCGGCTGCTGGACCAGGACCGCGTGCTGGTGCGAGACGCCCGGGTCCTCCGGGGGTACCGAGAGGTCGATGTCGGGGGTGTCGCCGGTGGAGTGCCGGCGGCGGCCGATCGTCATCTGGTTGCCGGTGAGCGGGCGCTGCTGCTCCGGGGAGTACGCGGGCAGGTTCAGGCCCGCGGCCTCGGGGCCGGAGCGCTGCATCATCGCCATGAAGTACTCGCGGTCGGGGCCGATCGTCGCGCTCCAGGACAGCGGCTGTTGCTGGTAGCCGGGGCCGGGCGGGGCCTGGGTGGAGCCGGGCTGCGGATAGCCGTAGCCGCCGCCCTGATTCGTGCCGGGGCCGCCCATGCCGCCGTGGCGGCCGCCGGGTGTACCGCCCGAGGGCGGGGAGATCACCCAGTCGTCGTCACCGCCGCCGAAGGACGGGCCCCCGTGCTGCGGGCCGCCGGGTCCGGGCGGGCCCTGCTGCGGGAACGCGGGCGCGGCCGGCTGCTGGGTGAAGGCCTGCGGGGCGCCGGGGCCGCCGGGCGTGGGCCCGGGCGGCGGCGGAACCGGACGCGACGGGTCGCCACCGAAGCCCGAGGGGCCGGGGGGACCACCTGGGCCACCCGGGCCGGAAGGACCCGAGGGGCCGGGAGGGCCACCCGGACGGGACGGGTCGCCGAAGCCGGACGGATCGCCACGGTAGCCGGACGGTTCACCGCGGTAGCCGGACGGTTCACCGCGGTAGCCGGAGGGATCCTGCCCGTATGGCGGAATCGGTTCGGCGGGACGGTTCATCTGCGAGGGCCGCGAGCTCTGGTACTCGAACGGGTCATGACCGGCACCGGTACCGGGACCGCCCGGCTGCCCCGGCGGGGGCTGCTGGAAGCGCAGCGCCGGATTGGGCAGCCCGGGCGCGGGCGACTGCGGACGCGGCGCCGCCGGGGTGTACGAGGTCGCCGTGTTCGTCAGGAAGTTCCACCGGCACTCCTCGCAGAACGGCGCACCGCCCTCACGGGGCGTACGGCACTGCGGGCAGAGCTCCGGCTCGGGGTTGGGCATGGCGGAGAGGTGCGGGCGCCCACCGGGGGCACCGGGTCCACCGGGGCCGGACGGCGGGGGCGAGCCGGGCGGCGGGTAGCCGTAACCGGCCGCGGGCGGCGGTGGGGGAGGGGGCGGAGGCACGGCACCGGCCATGCGGTGACCGCAGACCTCGCACCAGTCGTCGGAACCCGACTGGTGTCCGTTCGGGCAGGTCGGCATGTCGGCGCTTCCCCCTCTCCTTTTCCGGCCGATATGGCCGGGTTTCTCCAGTTCCCCGCGGGAACCGGGCTCGCTACTTCTTTACACGAACAGTCTTTGTGGACCGTGTCTCAAGGGTCATCTCATCGGCCTCTTCGACCCTTGCCTTCAATCGCACAGTACCTGCCGCGGCGTCGACCACGTCCACCACCTTCGCAAGCAGTTTCGCAGTATCGGCGTTGCCCGACGCGCTCGCGAGCTGAACGGCCCGGCCCAGCTTGGCCGTTGCCCCGTCGACATCCCCCGATTTGCGCAGGTCCAGCCCCTGCTGGATGACTTGTGCCAGTTCCGCCTGGCCTGTGTAGTGCGCGACCTGGGCGTTGATGCGGGTCGAGACCACCATGTCGTCGGTCCACACCGCTTTGACGAGCCCCTGCGCGCCGAGGTTGTGCACGCTCCCGTCGGCCTGCGGGACGACGAGCGAGACCCGGGCGGCCAGCATCTCCTGGCCGACACCGGCCGAGGGCACCTCGACGCACACGTGGTAGTCGCGGGACTCGTCGCCCCAGGAACCGGTGGGGTAGTCGCCGGCGCGCGGGCCCGCCTCGGTGCGGCGGTCGGTCAGTTCCTCGACCGTGGGGGCCACTTGCTTGACGAACTTGATCCGGGTGCCGACCGGCGTCCACAGCCGCAGCGCCACGTCCGCGACCCCCTTGCCCATGGCCGTCTCCATCATCTGGGTGAAGTCGGCGGACAGGGTGGCCGGGTCGGCGACGATGTCGGCGGTGCCGAGCAGCGCGGAGGCGATCCCGGTGACCTCCTTGACCTCCCAGTCGGTGCCCACTCCACGCGCGTCACAGGTGAAACGTCCGGCGCAGGAGTCGAGGGCGGCCTTCAGGTCCTCCGGCGACTCGTGTTCGTTGCGGCCGTCGGTGAGCAGGATGCCGTGCCGGATCGACACCTCGGCCGAGGAGAGCAGCCGGTCGGCGAGGCGCAGCCAGGTGCCGATCGCCGTACCGCCGCCCGCGCTCAGCCTGCGCAGCGCCTCCTTGGCCTGGGCGCGGGTCCCCCCGTCCGCGACGGCGAGCCGCCCGCCGCCGGGGTAGACCTCCTTGGCGACGTGTGTGCCGCCGATCACCGCGAAGTGCACGCCGTCGCGCAGGGTGTCGATCGCGGCGGAGGTGGCCTCGCGGGCGTTGCGCATCTTGGTCGGCGGATAGTCCATCGAACCGGAACAGTCGACCATGATCGCCACGGCGGCGTCCGGGCCCTGCCCCGCCGCGTACAGGCGGGGCGCGCCGACCGCGCTTCCGATGGTGCCGCCGCCGGTGGCGCTCACCGTGACGATCGCGCTGACCTCGCGGCCGCCCTCGGGCAGGTACTCGTTCTGGTACACGTCGACCGAGAACTGCGGCACGTTCGACTTCGAGAAATTGGCCATGCCTTCTTCGTCCCCCTCAAGGCCCCCCGGTACTGCGGGGGTGATGACTTTGTCCGGACCGGTCCCCTCCGGTCCGAGGCCGACTGCATTGTCGGGGTTTCGCGTTCTTCGCGGCCTCAGGCCGATCCTGCCCCCTGTGAGGGTGCCGGGAACGGCATGACGGCCACTGTTACGTTGTCGTGGCCCCCGCCGTCCAGGGCGTGGCCGACCAGCACCTGGGCGCTGTGCAGCGGGCGCTCGGCGGCGTCGAGGGGCACGACCTCGGCCATCTCCTCGGCCGCCTCCGCGTAGTTCCACAGGCCGTCGGTGCACACCACCACTACACCCGGGCGGTCCGGCTTGAAGGAAGCGGTGTGCGGCTCCAGTTCGTAGGCGTCCGCGCCGAGCCAGCCGGTGATGGCGTGGGCGCGCTCGTCGGCGTACGCCTGTGCCTCGTTCATCAGGCCCGCGGCGACCATCTGCGCGGCCCAGGAGTCGTCCTCGGTGAGCCGGGCGGGCGGTGCGCTGCGGTCCACCGGCACCCAGTAGGCGCGGCTGTCGCCCACCCAGCCGACGATCAGCAGGGTGGGGGTGATGACGGCGCCGACGAGGGTGCAGGCGGGCGCGTTCTGGTGCGGGGCGTGCTCCTCCTGCGCGGGGGGCGCCTCGGCCAGCGAGTTGACGGCCTCGGCGGCGACGATGATCGCGTCGTGCATGGCCTGTTGCGGATGGGTGCCGAGCGGCAGGGCCGCCAGCAGGGCTTCGCCCGCCGCGCGCGACGCGGCGAGCGAGGCCTCGTCGGGGCGGGTCGCCGAGGAGACACCGTCGCAGACGATCGCCACGACCGCGGGGGAGCCGTCCGGCAGCGCGGTCGAGGAGATGGTGAACGCGTCCTCGTTGCGGTGGTGGCGCAGGCCCCGGTCGCTGACCGCGGCCACCGCGCCCAACTCCTGCTCCATGTGATCGCGTTCGCGCGGCTGGGCGTGCCCGCAGTTCTCGCAGTAGCCGTCGCTGTCCACGCTGCCGGAGCGGCAGGCGACGCACAGCTTGGTGCCGGCGGGTGGCGTGGCGGGCGGGGTGAGCTCGGCGGTGCGCGGATCGGCGAGATGCCCGGCGGGCGCTCCGGCCGGCGGAGCCAGCGGATACTCGTCGGGCTCCGAGGGCCGGTCGAACCGCACACCGGACGGCTGCACGCCCGCGGGCTGTCCACCGGCAGGCTGAACGCCCGCAGGTTGTCCACCGGAAGGCTGAACGCCCGAGGGCTGTCCACCGGCAGGGTGTCCACCTGAAGGCTGGACGCCGGACGGCTGTACGCCTGCGGGCTGTCCACCCGAGGGCTGGACGCCCGAAGGGCGCATGCCCGGTCGGTGGGCCTCCACGGATTCCGTTTCCGGGTGCGGGAGTTCCGAGCCGCCGGAATCCAGGCCCTGGATGTCCGCGGCCCGGTGCACCGGCGCGGGTGTGTCGGCGGTCGCCGGCTCCGGTGCGAGGGGCCAGTCCGTGGCCGCGGCGGCCGCGGGAGGCCGCGCGGACGTGCCGTTCATGGTGATCGTGGGCTGGTCCGCCGGCGGTGCGGGCACCGCCGACAGGTCATAACCGCACGCGCCGCAGAAACGGTCACCCGCCTCCAAGGGCTCCTCGCAACTGGGGCACCGCGAAAGGGCCGTCGGCTGGGGCATCTGGGACATCAATCACACCCACGTCCGGGGGCGGTAACGATTGGCACGTTCCACCAGGTCGATCCTCTCCTCGCCGCCCCGCGCGAGCCGGGCCAGCGTGCGGTACGAGCGCTCCAGACCGAAGCGGAGACCGCGCTCGTCCAGTTCACTGCCGAGCAGCACACGACCGCCCCCCGAGTGCGGAGCGGATCCCTGGCTACCGGAGAGTACCCAGTCCAGGGCGCAGCCAAGGACTTCCGTCGACAACTGCTCGCGTCGCACCGCGTCCAGACCGTATCCGTCGAGCGCCTCGACCTGCCCCGCGGCGGCGGTCAGATCGTCCAGGAACGCCGCGGCCGCGGCCTCCTCGGCCAGCCGCTGCCGCAGCCGCGCCCGCACGGCCGCGACCCGCGCCGCCGTGTAGTGGATCGACGACTCCGGTACGGATTCCAGGGTGCGTACGGCGCCACGGCGGTCGCCCGCCGCGAGCTGGACGCGGGCCAGGCCGAACGCCGAGCTCACATAGCTGGGGTCGGTCGTCCACACCAGCCGGTAGTACTCGGCGGCGTTGTCCAGCTGCCCGAGCTCCTCCGCGCACAGGCCGAGGGCCAGCTTCGGCGCGGGCTCGCCCGGGAAGGCGTCGTAGATCGCGTCGAAGGACAGCGCCGCGACCTCCCGCTCCCCGGTCGCCAGCGCCGCGACGCCCCGGTACCAGACCACCCGCCAGTCGTCGGGGTGATCCGTCTCCAGCGCGTCGAGGGCCCCGCTCGCACCACTCAGTTCGCCCATCTCCAGCCGGGCCCGCAACTCGCGCAGCCGCAGCTCCAGGGAGCCGGTGGGCGCCGCCTGCAGCGCCGTGATCAGCTCCGCGGGCGCGGACGCCATGAGCCCCGCCAGGAAACCGGCGTTGGGGTCGCCCGGATCCACCCGGGGGACGGGCAGCGCGAGCGCGGTGGCGGCGGCGTTCAGCGACTTGACCAGGGTGGCCGGGGCGGTGAGGAGCGGCCGCGCGCCGTTCGCGCCGGCCGGCGGCGCGGAGGCGGCCTTCTTCCCCCGTACGGGTACCACCCGCGCCCCCAGGCGTGACACGTCCCCGTCCAGCCGCCCGAACAGCTCCGTGTCCGTGACCTTGATCTCGGGTCCGAACAGGGTGGACAGCGCCGGGCGCGCCCGCCCCGTCTGGAGGGACACGACCTCTCTGAGCACCCCCGTCAGCTGCTCGGCCATCTCCTGCGCGGAGGCGAACCGGCGTGCCGGGTCGGGGTCGGTGGCGCGGACGAGCAGCCGGTAGAACGACTCGTACGTCCGGAAGACGTCGATGTTGTCGGGGTCGGGCAGGGAGTCCACGAAGACGTTCGTGTACCCCTGGAAGTCGAAGGTCAGCACGGCCAGTGTGCGGGCGACCGTGTAGAGGTCGCTCGCCACCGACGGACCGACCTCCGCCACCTCCGGAGCCTGGTAGCCCACCGTGCCGTAGATGGCCGACTCCTCGTCGTCCATCCTGCGCACCGCGCCCATGTCGATCAGCTTGAGCTGGTCCTCGGTCTGGATCGCGTTGTCGACCTTGAAGTCGCAGTAGAGCAGATTGCGGCTGTGCAGGTGCCCGAGCGCCTCCAGGGCCTCGATGCCGTACGCGCAGGCCTGCTCCACCGGCAGCGGATCGCGCTTCCCGTCCGTCGTCCGTCGTCCGTTGGCGATCTCCTTGAGGGACTTTCCGCCGACGTACTCCATGACGATGTACCCGTCCAGCGAGCCCGTCCGCTGGTCCAGGTGCTCCACGAAGTTGTAGATCCGCACGATGTTGGCGTGCTCGATCTCGGCGAGGAAGCGCCGCTCGGAGATCGCGGCGGCCATCGCGTCCTGGTCACCCGTGTCGAGCAGGCCCTTGAGGACCACCCAGCGGTCGGAGACCGCGCGGTCGACGGCGAGGTAGACCCAGCCGAGCCCGCCGTGCGCGAGACAGCCCACCACCTCGTACTGGCCGTGCACGATGTCGCCCGTCTGCAGCTTGGGCACGAACGAGTACGGGTGGCCGCACTTGGTGCAGAACCCCTCGGTGCGCCCGGCCCGCTCGCCGCGCGAACGCCCCACCGGGGCCCCGCAGTCGGAGCGCGAGCAGAACCGCTTGCGCTCGGGCACCTCCGGGTTCTCCAGGACCATCTCGCGCGGGTCGGGCCGTGGCACGTCCGGCACCTGCACCAGACCGGCGCCGAGCCGCCCGCGCCCGCTGGAGGAGGCGGTCGAACCCGAGCTGCGCACCGACACCGAGCGGCCCGTCGACGTGCCGGACACCGAGCGGGACAGCCGCCCGGAGACCGAGCGCCGCGACTGGGCGGAGCGCGAGGACGGACGGGAGCTGGAGCCGCGGGAACTCGCCCGCGAGCTGCTGCTGGAGCCGCGCGAGCCCTTGCCGCCCGTGGTGAGGCCGGTCGGCGGCGAGCCCACCATCCCTCCCCCAGAGGGGGGACCCCCAGCCGAGACGACCGGCGCGAGCCCGCACGTGTCGCAGTACAGCTCGCCGCCGCCCATGTCCTCGTACGACCCCGAGCAACCGGGCCGCTGGCACTTCTGCTCCTGACTCACACTGCACCACCTTCAACGCTCACGCGTGGGGCCCCCTACGGTCACTGGGCCCGCCCTGCTCGGGTACCCGCGGGCTGAGCAGATCGGCGGCGGCCCGCTGATAGCGCAGCACCGCCTCCTCCGCCACCCGCAGATCGCAGGGCGCGCTCCACAGCATGCGGCGGGCCGCGTCATAGCGCTCGATGAGGAAAGGGTCCTCCGCGAGGCCGTGCCGGGCCACCTTCGCCTTGTACGCGTCGAGGCGGCCGCGCAGCTCCGCGCGGACCGCCAGCGGCGCGGTCACCGCCGTCAACGACTCGCGGGCGCGCAGCAGCTCGTCCTCGGCCTTCTCCTCCAGCGCCTCCAGGAGCGGGGAGAGACGGTGCCACTGGGCGTGTCTGCGGTACTCCGCGGCGGCCGCCAGCTGCTCCTGCAACACCGTCGGCGGGCCGCTGACGGCCGGCACCTCGGACGCGGCGATCTTCGCCAGCACCTCACCGCGGGCGCTGCGCGCCTCGGCGAGCGTGCGGTCGGCGCGGCTGAGCACGTCCCGCAGCCGTACGAGCCGTGCCTCCGCGTCCTGCCGGACGGTGAGCACCGCGTCGATCTCCCGGCGCACGTCCTCCAGGGCGCGCGCCTCGCGGTCGTACGTCGTCGTGTCCGGACGTCCGCCGCCGGGCGCCGAACTTCCCTGCGCGGGCACCCAGAAGGCCAGCGGGTCGGAGATGACGCGCTCGCGCAGGGTGGTCAGCGTCCGGGTGATCCGCTCCAGGTCGTCGCCCGAGGGGTGCTCGCCGGGGCGTACGCCCACGGAGTGCGCGAGCTGGCGGGTGCGCTGGAGCTCCGCGGCCAGTAAATCGATCCGTGCGGGCAGCGCGGACCACACGGCGTCCGAGGCGACGACCATGTCGAGCGAGGACGCGTACAGCTCGTTCATCCGGTCCACCAGCGCGGCCAGCGAGAACTGCTCGCTGAGCCTGCCGGTCCCGGAGAGCGTCGGCGCGTTCGCCGCGGCGGTGGTCGACCCGGCGACCGTGATGCCCGTGCCGCGCAGCAGCTCGGTCAGCTCGACCAGGTCCTCACGGCTCGACCAGCGCCGCCGCGAACGGATGTCGCGGGCGGAGCGCATCGCGTCCGTGTACGCGTCGAAGTACGCCCACAGCAGCGTGATCGACGCCTCCGCGCGCGACCAGCGTTCCTTGGTCGTGCCCGTGAGCTCGGCGCCTTCGAGGAGTCTGCGGCCCGCGTGGTCCTGCAGGGCGAGGAGCGAGGTCTCGATGGCCTCGTGCTCCGCGCCGAGCCGCGCCAGCGCACGGTCCACCTCGTCCCGGTCCATCACCGGCCCGGGGGGTCCCGTGACGCCCATCGATCACCTCTCGCTCTCGGTCATGCTCAGTGGTTGCGTTGTCCGTGTTACGGGGTTACGGGGTTATGGGGTTACGGGGGTACGGGGTTCATCGGGTTTCCGTCACTTGTAGTGCGCCGTGGGCGGGGTCGCCGACGGGGAGTCCGCCTTCAGGGTCGCGGACAGCCACTTGGTGTACGAGGCCTGCCAGCCGCCCTTGCGGTAGTCCACGAGCACCTGGTTGACCCGGCGTACCAGATCGTCGGTGCCCAACTTCATCGCCACGCCGTAGTAGTCCTCGGTGAAGGTCCTGCCCTTCAGCTCGACCGTCGGATCCTGCGCCGCCTGGCTCGCGGCGAGCGCGCCGTCGGTCACCACGGCGTCGGCCTGGCCGAGCTGCAGCCGTACCAGACAGTCGAGTTGGTTGGGGACCGTGAGGGAGATGTCGGCCGAGGAGACGAGCGCGCCCGCCTTCTTGTCGGCCGTCAGCTTGTCGTGGGCGGTGGAGCCCGTCGCCGAGCAGATCCGCTTGCCCGCCAGCGTCTTGTCGTAGCCCTTGATGCCCGAGGTCTTGGGCGCCAGCACCTGCTGGCCGGTCATGAAGTAGGGGGCGGAGAAGGCGACTTCCTCAAGGCGCTTGCAGGTGATCGTCATGGTCCGCACCACCATGTCGACCTGGCCGGACTTGATCGCGGGGATGCGCTGGTTGGTGGGGATGGCGTGGAAGCGGACGGCGGTCGGGTCGCCGAGGATCTCCTTCGCGATCTCGTGCGCGAGATCGATGTCGAAGCCCTCCAGGTCGCTGCTCTTCGCCGTGTTGTTCGGATCGCGGTAGCCCCAGCGGTAGCTGCTCTGGTCCACACCGACCGACAGATAGCCGCGCTCTTTGATGGCCGAGATCGTCTTGCCGCTCTCGTCACCGGACGGGGCGGGGCTCTGGTCCTGCGGGTCGGTGCACGTGTCGGCCTTCGCCTGGATGCCCCGGCCCACGCCCTGCCCGCCGGTGCCCGTGCTGCCGTCCCCGCGGGCGCTGCTGAGTGGCAGCAGGAAGGCGAAGACCGCGGTGACGACCAGGGCGAGGGCCATCGCGCCCACGCCGCCCCAGCCCCTCAGGCTTGCCCTCAGACGTCGTGCGATCATCGCTGTGCCCCCTTTCACCGCTCCCCCCTTCATCGGTACTCCGAAAGCCTGCGCCCGATGCCCAGCAGCGCGCCCGCGGCGGCCAGCACCGCGAGGACGGCCGCGCCCGCCGGGAGCCCGCTCATCGCGTCCCGGCCGTTGCCGGCCGCCTGCTTGAACTCGCTCTCCTCGTGCCCCAGCGCCGTCTCCAGGTTGGCGTCGACGCTGTCGAAGCACTCACCGGTCGGCTTGTCGGCCTTGGCGCCGATCACCTTGTCCAGGGCGCCCTGGTAGTCACCCGCGTCGTCGGCCGCGCGGGCCTCCTGGTGGCGGGACTTCCACTCCTTCATGTTGGCGGTCGCGGCCTCGACGGGCTTGGTGCCCGCCGTGTCGTCGGCGAGGCCCTCGGCCACGGCCAGGCCCTTGGTCAGGGTCTTCATGTCCTGCTGGAAGTCGTAGTCGTAGAGGTCCACGGAGGTGCCGTCGGCCAGCGCCTTGGTCTCCGCGCCACGGCTGACCAGCGTCAGGTTCTCGTTGCCGCGCGCCTTCAGGGAGGCGATCCGGGCGTCGTGCAGCACGTTCAGTGAGCGCACCCCGTGGTCGTACGAGGAGTTCAGCCCCGCGCGGGCGACGCTGTGGCCGACGACGAGCCAGAGCAGCACCACCGCGGAGGCGGTGGTGGCGGCGACCAGTCCCTGGTTCAACACCCGGTTGGTACGAAGGTAATGGCGCCGCTGGGCCCAGACGAGACCGCCGAGCGCCAGCACACCGAGGCTGATCGCGGCCCAGGGGTAGGGCTTCGCGTCGGCGTAGTCGGCGCTCAGCCGCGCGTTCTCCCGCTTGTAGAGGTCCTCGGCCGCGGGGAGCATCTGCTTCTGCATCTTCTCGTTCGCGTACCGCAGATAGGCGCCGCCGAGCGGGTAGCCCAGCCGGTTGTTGGCGCGGGCCCGCTCGATCAGGCCCTTGTACTCCGGCAGCAGCTGGTTGAGCTTGGTGATGGTGTCGGCCGACGGGGAACCCGGGTCGGAGTTGGCGGCGGCCGTGATGAGGCCCTGCGCCGCCGTCCTGATGTCCTTCTCGTACCGGTCGCGGGAGTCCGCGGTCTCCTGGCCGCCGGCGAGGAAGCCGCTGGAGGCCGCGGTGTTGGCGTCCGCGAGCGAACGGTAGATGTCCGCCGCGCCCGCGCTCAGCGGCTGGCTGCTGTGCAGCACGTCGTCCGCGGCGGTCGAACGTTCCGTCATCTGCCAGGCGGTGACCGCGCCGAAGGCGACGACCAGGAGGGCGAGGACGGCGCCGACGATGCGCAGCCGGCCGGGTTCCGTCGTCGCCGCGATGCGCAGCCGGTCCACGCCTTCCGACCAGGCGGTGCGGCGGGGGAGCGGGGTGGGTCTGTCGGGCGGCACGGGAGGTCCGGACTGCGGCCCCGTCATCGCCCCCGTCCCCGTGGACGGCGGGGCCGTCGCTCCGGATTGTGGCGGGACGGCCGGCATCGTGGGCGTGGCCGGTGGCGCCGGGCTGCCTTTCGGCGGGTGTGTCACTTGACCTCCCCCATGGTCATCCGTCGGTCACCTCCCCGCGTGTGCGGGAGCACGAAGAGAGGTGCACGGCCGCAAGTATCGCCGCCGGGACTGACATCCGCACAGGCCTTGACTGGATCTTGTTCGGATTGCCGTCCACCCTTTGTGCCGCGGTGGCCCGTTCGGACGGCAGCACCACGCTCGACGCTTCGCGCCGCCCCCTGACCATCAATACGCGTTCGGTATGTGTTCGGTTCCCTTTCGGGTGGGGGCGAGGGGAGTTGTTCAGGGGGCCTCGTAGAACGCGCGTACGTGGGTGTGGAATTCGGGCGGGGCCTGTACGTGGTCCAGGCCCAGGAGTGCGGCTCCCAGGACCGGACGTGCGGCGACCACCGAGGGGACCGCCTTGGGGGCCTGCGCCGCCAGGAGTTCGCGGATGCGGTCGTCGAGTTGGGGATGGCGGGCGGTCAGGACGCCGCCGCCCAGGAGGACCGGGGTCTCCTCGGACAGCAGGTCCAGCCGGGTCAGCGCGACCGTGGCCATGGCGACGACCTCCGCCGCGAGCCGGTCCACCAGAGCGCGAGCGACCTCGTCCCCGTCCGCCGCCGTGGCGAACAGCACGGGCGTGAGCTCGTACCGGCGGCCGGGCTCGACATACTCCAGGTGCAGCGCCTCGATCAGGGCGTACATGGAGGACAGCCCGAAGTGCGCGGGCAGGGTGCGGGACAGGGCGGTGGGCCCGCCCCGGCCGTCCTCGGCGCGGGCCGCGTGCCACAGGGCCTCCTCCGCCAGGCCCCAGCCGCCGCCCCAGTCCCCGGAGACACGGCCGAGCGCCGGGAAGCGGGCGGTGCGTCCGTCGGGCCGCATCCCGACGCAGTTGATGCCGGCGCCGCACACGACGGCGACCCCGCGCGGCTCCGCTATCCCGGCACGCAGGATCGCGAACGTGTCGTTGCGCACCTCCACACTCGTGCCCCACGCGCGCGCGTGCAGCGCGGCCGCCAGCTGTTCCTCCTCCACGGGGAGATCGGCGTTGGCGAGACAGGCGGAGACATGGGCCACGGAGCCGACGCCCGCTTCGGCGAAGGCCCCGCTGACCGCCTCGGCCAGGGCGTCCACGGCCCGCTCCACCCCGACCGTCGGCGGCCGGAAACCCCCGCCGCGCCCCGTGCCGATCACCCGCCCGTCCACGGACACCACCGCGGCGTCGGTCTTGCTGTTCCCCGCGTCGATGGCGAGCACCAGACCCGCGGGGCCGGATCCGGCGGCCGTCCCGACGCCGGATCCCGATGAGGTCATGCCCACGCGAGGTGCTCCCGGTTGTGCGCGATCAGCTGGTCGGTGAGGGTGTCGGCGTACGCGTACTGGCCGATGAGGGGGTGGGCCAGCAGGGCCCGGAAGACCCGGTCGCGACCCCCGCGCAGCGCGGCCTCCAGGGCCAGGTCCTCGTACGACGTCACGGCCGCCATCAGCCCCGCGTACAGGGGATCGACCGGTGGCACCGGCAGCGGTGCCGGGCCCTGCGAACCGACCGCCGCCTGCACCTCGATCACGGCGTCGTCCGGGAGGAAGGGCAGCGTGCCCTTGTTGTACGTGTTCACCACCTGGTAGGGGCTGCCGCCCCCGCCGAGCAGCGCGGCCGCGAGATCGACGGCTGCCTCGGAGTAGTACGCGCCGCCCCGCTTGGCGAGCAGCTCCGGCTTCTCGTCGAGTGCCGGATCGCCGTACATCTCCAGCAGCTCCCGCTCCATCGCGGCGACCTCCTCGGCCCGCGAGGGCTTGGTGCGCAGCTCTCGTACGACCTCGTCGTGCGCGTAGTAGTAGCGCAGGTAGTAGGAGGGGACCACGCCCAGGCGGTCCACGAGGGTGCGGGGCAGGTGCAGGTCGTCGGCGATCGCGTCGCCGTGTTCGGCGAGCAGTTTCGGGAGGGCGTTGTCGCCCTCGGGGCCGCCGAGGCGTACACCGGTTTCCCAGCTGAGGTGGTTGAGGCCCACGTGGTCCAGATGGACGTCCGCGGGTGTGACTCCCAGCATTCCGGCGAACTTGCGCTGGAATCCGATCGCCACGTTGCAGAGCCCGACCGTCCTGTGCCCGGCCTGCAGCAGCGCGCGGGTGACGATCCCGACCGGGTTGGTGAAGTCGATGATCCAGGCCTCGGGGTTGGTGCGGCGGACCCGCTCGGCGATGTCCAGCACCACCGGCACCGTGCGCAGCGCCTTCGCCAGGCCGCCCGCGCCCGTGGTCTCCTGGCCGACGCAGCCGCACTCCAGCGGCCAGGTCTCGTCCTGCCGGCGGGCCGCCTGGCCGCCGACGCGCAGCTGGAGGAGTACGGCGTCGGCGCCCTCGACGCCCGCGTCCAGGTCGGAGGTCGTCACGATCCGGCCGGGGTGCCCCTGCTTGGCGAAGATGCGTCGGGCCAGGCCGCCCACCAGCTCCAGGCGGTCGGCGGCCGGGTCGACGAGGACCAGCTCCTCGACGGGCAGGGTGTCCCTCAACCGGGCGAAGCCGTCGATGAGTTCGGGGGTGTAGGTCGACCCTCCGCCGACCACGGTGAGTTTCATGTGTGTCAACCCTTCACTCCGGTGAGCGTGACGCCCTCGACGAACGCCTTCTGTGCGAAGAAGAACACGAGGATCACGGGCGCCATGACCAGCACGGTCGCGGCCATGGTGAGGTTCCAGTCGGTGTGGTGGGCGCCCTTGAACGACTCCAGACCGTAGGAGAGGGTCCAGGCGCCGGGATTCTCGGACGCGTAGATCTGCGGGCCGAAGTAGTCGTTCCAGGCGTAGAAGAACTGGAACAGGGCCACGGCGGCGATCCCGGGACGCGCCATCGGCAGGACGACCTTCAGCAGTGTCTTCAGGTCCCCGCAGCCGTCGACCTTCGCCGCGTCGAGATACTCGTTCGGGATGGTCATCAGGAACTGGCGGAGCAGGAAGATGGAGAACGCGTCGCCGAAGGCCATCGGGATGATCAGCGGCCAGAGGGTTCCGGACAGGTCCAGCTGTTTCGCCCAGAAGAGGTACATCGGGATGATGACGACCTGCGGCGGCAGCATCATCATCGAGATGACCAGCATCAGCGAGAGGTTCCGGCCCCGGAAGCGGAACTTGGCGAGCGCGTACGCGACGGGGATGGAGGAGACGACCGTCAGGGCGGTGCCCGCGCCCGCGTACAGCAGGGTGTTCTTCCACCAGGTCAGGAAGCCGGGGGTGTCGAAGACCCTGCGGTAGTTGCCCCACTCCCAGGTGTGCGGGATCAGGTCGCGGCTGAGCGCCTGCGAGTCGCTCATGAGGGAGGTGAGGAAGACGAAGACGAAGGGCAGGACGAAGAAGAGGGCGGCCGCGACGCCGAGGGAGTGGATCGCGACCCACTCCAGGAGCGTCCTGCGGCGGGCGGTGCGCTCGGCGGGGGTGACGGCCTGGGGCCGTGACTGCGCCGGCCGGTCCAGCACCTGGGTGGTGGGTGTCTGTGTCATGGTCATTCACCTGCCTGGATGAGACCGCCCCGGCGCCGCATCAGGAACGCGGTGAACACCATGGACAGGGCGAACAGCACGAGCGCGACCACACAGGCGGAGCCGTAGTCGAAGCGCTGGAAGCCGAGGTTGTAGACCAGCTGCGGCAGGGTGAGCGTCGACTTGTCGGGGTAGCCGGGCTCGAACTGCGTACCGGCGCCCTGGATGACACCCGACGCGACCTTCCCGGCGATGAGTGGCTGGGTGTAGTACTGCATGGTCTGGATCACTCCGGTGACCACGGCGAACATCACGATCGGCGAGATGTTCGGCAGCGTGACGAACCGGAACCGCTGCCACGCCGAGGCGCCGTCCAGCTCCGCCGCCTCGTACTGCTCCGTCGGTACGTCGAGCAGCGCGGCCATGAAGATGACCATCAGGTCGCCGATGCCCCACAGGGCGAGCAGGGTGAGGGCGGGCTTGGACCAGCTGGGGTCGTTGAACCAGCCGGGGGCCGGGATGCCGACCTTCTCCAGGATCGAGTTGACCGGCCCCGTACCGGGGTTGAGGAGGAAGGCGAAGGCCATCGTGGCGGCGACGGGCGGCGCGAGGTAGGGGAGGTAGAAGAGGGTGCGGAAGACGCCCGTGGCCGTCTTGATCTTCGTGATCAGCAGGCCGATGCCGAGTCCGAAGACGACCCGCAGGCTGACCATGACCAGCACCAGCCACAGGGTGTTGCGCAGCGCGGGCCAGAACAGCGGGTAGTGCTCGAAGACGTACGTCCAGTTCTTCGTCCCGGTCCACGTCGGCGGTTTGAAGCCGTCGTAGTGCATGAAGGAGAAATAGACGGTCGAGATCAGCGGATAGGCGAAGAAGACCGTGAAGCCGATCAGCCAGGGTGACATGAAGGCGAGGGTGCGCAGTGCCGAGCGGCGGCGCTTCGAAGCCAGGGTGACGGTGCTCATGTCCGTGTCCGTCTGCTACTTCGCCTGCGCGATGTCCGTGTCGATCTGCTCGGCGGTGCTTTCCAGACCCGCCTTCAGATCCTTCGCCTTGCCGCTCTCGTAGTCGTATCCCAACTGCTGGAGCGTCACCAGGTACGTACCGCCGTTGATGGACGCGGGAGACGTCGTCGAGTTCGGGTTCGAGGCGATGTCCAGGAACGTCTTGAAGCGCGGGTCGTACTTCAGATTCGGGGACTTGAGTGCCGCGAGCGTGGACGGGACGTTGTGGATGGCATTGGCGAAGCCGACCACCGCGTCCGTGTCCGTGGTCATGTATTTGACCAGTTCCCAGGCCGCGTTCTGCTTCTTGCTGGTGGCCGCGATGCCCGCGATGGTGCCGGTGATGTAGCCCTTGCCGTACTGGTCGGCCTGGTCGTCGGGGACCGGCAGCGGGGCGACGCCGATCTCGAAGTCCGGCTTGGCGTCCTCGGCCATGCCGAGCCGCCACTCGCCGTCCAGCTGCATGGCGACCTGGCCGGTGTGGAAGGGGTGCTTGGGGCCCCATTCGTCGCCCAGCTTGGAGCGGTACTTCTCCAGCTTCTGGAAGCCGCCGAGTTCGTCGACGAGCTTCTTCTGGAGGGTGAATCCGGCGGCGAAAGCGGGGTCCTTGGCGATGTTCGACTTGCCGCTGCTGTCGAAGTACGTCGGCGAGAACTGCCCGAAGTAGTGCTCGGTCGTCGACTCCCAGCCGTGGTAGTTCGGCATGAAGCCCAACTGGGAGTACGAGTCGCCCTTGGAGACGGTGAGCTTCTTGGCGTCCGCCTCGAATTCGGACCAGGTCTTCGGGGGACCGGAGATCCCGGCCTTCTTGAATTCGTTCTTGTTGTAGTAGAGCCCGTACGCGTCACCGAGCAGCGGCACCGTACAGCGGTCCCCGTCGAACTGGGTGTACTCGTTCATCGCCTTCGGGAAGGTCGTCGCCGGGTCGATGTCCGCCTTCTTGAAGAACGGGTTGAGATCGACGAGCGCGTCGGAGGAGCAGAACTTGCCCACGTTGTTGGTGGTGAACGAGGAGATCACGTCGGGGGCCTTGTCGCCGCCGGAGCGCAGCGCCTGGTTGATCTTGTCGTCGGTCATGTTGGCGACGATGTCGACGTGGATGTTGGGGTGCGTCTTCTCGAAGCCGGCGATCAGGGACTTCACGGCCGCGACCTCGCCGGGCGCGCTCCAGGCGTGCCAGAAGTTGATCGTCGTGTTCTTGGAGGCGTCGTCGCTCGCGCCCGAGGACGACTGGCCGGTGCAGGCGGTGGTGAGCAGGGCGAGGGAGGCGGAGGCGGCGAGAGCAGTGGCGACTTTCCTGGATGTTCCGGGCATGGCGGGGTCTCCCTAAGGCAGGGCAGGGGCGGTGGTGTGCGCGGGACGGGGGAGGCTGTCGAGGGGTGGGACTCAGCGGGAGGTGTCGAAGACCTCGTCGCGGGTGGCCGCCAGCGCGCTCTCCAACGCGCCGCGCAGCACGGGGTGTTCGTGTACGTCGCCGACCACGAGGCGCGGTCGCGAGGCGGCCAGCTCCTCCAGCTCGGCCTGCACCAGGGCGCGCAGCGGTTCGCCGCCGGCGGTGAGCGAGGCACCGCTGAGCACGACGAGTTCGGGGTCGAGCACGGAGACGAGTGAGGCGAGACCGGTGGCGAGCCCGGTCGCGTACGTCTCCAGGAGCCGCAGGTGCGGCCCCTCGTTGATGCGGGCGGCCTGCTCGACGAGGGCGGCGGCCACCTCGGTGTACGGTCCGGTCGGCACCGGCTGGACGCCCAGTTCGCGGGCGAGTCCGGGGATGGCCTGGGAGCCGGCGAGCTCCTGGTAGCCACCGCTGTTGGCCTTGGTCACCTGGCGTACGAGGGGCGCGCCGGGCACCGGCAGGAAGCCGACCTCGCCCGCGCCGCCGGTCCAGCCGCGGTGCAGCCGGCCGCCGAGGACGAGGGCGGCACCGAGTCCCCCTTCGTTCCACAGCAGTACGAAGTCCTCGTGCCCCTGTGCCGCGCCCAGCCGCTGTTCGGCGATGGCGACCAGGTTGACGTCGTTCTCGTACTCGACCGGCATGGGCAGCGCTGCCGCGAGTTCGTCGAGGAGGCTGGGGCTGTGCCAGCCGGGCAGGTGGGAGGCGTACCGCAGCCGCCCGGTGTTGGGGTCGAAGGCACCGGGTGTGCCGATGACCAGCCGGTGGACGTCGTCCCTGGACAGCCCCGCCGCCTTCACGGCGCCGTCGAGGGCGTCGGTGACCTGGCGTACGACGGGCCGTGCGGGGCGGCGCCCGGGGGTGAGCAGTTCGTACTCGCCCACCGTCCGCCCGGTGACATCGGCGACGGCGGCGAGGACGCGCTCGGGGGTGACGTCCAGGCCCGCCGCGTACGCCGCGCCCGGATTGACGGCGTACAGCTGGGCGTTGGGGCCCGGGCGCCCCTCGCTCGTACCGGTGGCGAGCACGAGCCCGGCGGCTTCCAGCCGGGCGAGGAGCTGTGAGGCGGTGGGCTTGGACAGCCCGGTGAGCTTTCCGATCCGGGTGCGCGAGAGGGGTCCGTGCGCCAGCAGCAGATCGAGGGCGGCGCGGTCGTTCATGGCGCGCAGGACGCGCGGGGTGCCCGGCGTACCGGCGGATCCTGCCATGGTCTCGACACCTGCCTTTCGACTGTCCAGCTTCTCAGCGTGGCTGCTGGGAAGTCCACCGGGGTGGTCACTGTTAGGAAAGTTTCCTGTTCGGTGGGGGGAACGTAGGCCTCAGGTGAGGGAGGCGTCAATACCGGCCGCCGCCGGCAACGAAGTCGTTACCTCGGGAGGACTGCCGGGTCACCCTTCGGCGGGGTGGCGCCGGGGCCCAACTGGTCGGTCAGGCAGGCGAGATACAGGGCCATGGTGGTCCGGTGCTCACGCAGCGGACGGCCGGTGATCTGCTCGATCTTGTGCATTCGGTAGACGACGGTGTTGCGGTGGATGTGCAGGGCCGCGGACGCGGCCACCAGGTTGAACCCGTTCTCGCACCAGGCGGTGATGGTGTCCCGGAGCACCGGCCAGTCCGGCTGGGCGCGCAGGTCCGCCGCCGCGGTGAGCTCCAGCAGGCGGTGGCGGGCGGGCTGGCTGACCGCGGCCAGGACCTGGTGGACCCGCAGATCGGCGATCGGGTGGACGGACGACGTGCCCGCCGGCCGGCCGCCCAGGCGGAGTGCCTCACAGGCGTCCTGGTAGGAGTCGTGCAGACCGCCGACGGTGGCGGCCGGTTCGCCGATGCCGGCGCGGGCGCTGAGACCGTCCTGGGCGGCGATGACGTCGGTGACCCGTCGGCAGTCGGCGGCCGGGGAGGCCACCGGATTCCGGACGGCCGGCGGACGGGTCACCGCACTGCGCACCGCCCAGGGCGAGATCCCCTGCTCGGCCGCCGTGATCGCGGCCGGCATGCGCTCCCCGGACCTGCTGCGCTCCCTGGGCAGTCCACTGCCCCTCCAGGCGGGCAAGGGCTACAGCTTCTCGGTCGATCTGGACCCGGCGCCCCGGCACACCCTCTACTTCGGCGAACGCAGGGCCGTCGCCTCACCGATCGGCGGCACCACGCGGATCGGCGGCACGATGGAGCTGAGCGGCAACGACAACCGCCTCGACTGGCGTCGGATCGTCGCCGTCGCCCTCGCGAGCCGGCACTACCTGGGCCGCTGGTTCGACGACCCGGACGACCTGGTGAGCCTGATCCGCGACCCCTGGATCGGCGGGCGCCCGTTCCTGCCCGACGGACTCCCGGTGATCGACCGTGTCCCGGGCCACGACAACGCCTTCGCGGCCACCGGCCACGGCATGCTCGGCGTCACCCTGGGCCCGGTCACCGGGCACAGGCTCGTGGAGTCCATCCGCACGGGTGACCGGCCGGAGGCGCCGGCACCGTTCCGCTTCGACCGGCTCCGGGGCTGACGGAACGCCCAGTTGCCTGAGCGGGTCGTGAAGGAGCCCCCGCCACGGACGAATTCGTCCGTGGCGGGGGCTCCTTGGGGCGGGTCGGAGAAGGACCCGTCCTCGTCTACTTCACGTCGACGTAGTCGCCCGCGGCCGTCGCGGCGCCCGTGGTGGCCGAACCCGCGAACGTGTAGCGGTACGAACCGTCCACCGAGGCCTTGACCGTGGTGGTGAGGGCGCCCGCCGTGCCGGAGGTCACCGTCTTGACCGTCTTGTACGCGGTGGCGTTCTTGGCCTTGAACTGCAGGGTGACCCGCTGGCCCCGGTAGCCGGAGTACTTGCTGGTCGCCCAGTCGGCGCGGGTCAGCGAGCCCTTGACGGTGAGGGTCTGGCCCTTCTTCACCGGCTCGGGGGTGGCGTCGGTGGTGAGCTTGGCGGCGCGCTTGACCTGTGCGGAGCCGAGCGGGCCCCAGAGGTCGTAGCTGTAATTCACGCCGACGTGGCCGTCGGAGCCGTCGGTGTCCTGGGACATGCGGCCGTAGAAGCCGGCGGACTTCCAGGTGCCGGCGTCCGACGCGTCGTACAGGTAGTCCTGCGGGTCGAGGGCGATGACCTCCGTGCAGGACTCCGTGACCGTGGTGGCGGTCGTGGTGGTCGCGGTGCAGCTCGGAACCGCGTCGGGCTCCATCTCGTTCTCTATCTTCGAGAGTGACGCACCGCGGTAGAGCGTGACGCCCGCGAAGTTCGTCTTCTGGTCGATGACGAGGTCGGCCGGGCGGGTCAGGGTGTACGTGATCGGGATCTTCACCGTGCTCGTGGTGCCGACGACGATCGCCTTGCCCTTGTTGACCACCACCTTGGAGAAGGTGAGGTCCGGCGTGGCGGCCGACGCGGACGGCACGGCCAGGGCGGACAGGGCCAGGGCACCGGAAACGACGGCGCCTATGGCGTACTTGCGCATGAATTCCCCACATTCGAAGCGGGCCCCTGGGCGTTGAGCTCCAGAACAAGGGCCGCTGTTGAGGCGACAGTAGACGGCCTCCGGATGTGGCCGAAATATGGGGGGTATGTGAAGGGGATCAATTTCGAGGGCGCGCTCCGGACGCATCACGGCTTCGTCACAATCGGCAGATGCACAGGTGGGAGTGGGTGCGGAGCTTTGAGGTGATCTGCGACGTTGGGGACGGTGATGCGACGTCAAAGGGGGATGGTGGCGGGTCGATATCCGGTCACCTTCACAGGTTCTTGTTCATAGGATCCGGCCACATGAGGGTGAACCGTTTGGTGCGGGGTGGGGCGGGGCGGGGGCCTCGCTCATGAAGGTCGTGAAGCTGCTGATGGCCTGCTGGCGTGCGGCCGCGGCCAAGTGCGTGCCGTTGGCGCTCACCATGATGTTCATCGACCTTGTGAACGACGGTTTCACGTGGGATTTCGTGAGCGGGGAACTGGTCTTCATCCCTCTGATATGGGGGATCCTCACGTTCGCGACGGCGGCTGTCGGGGTCCGGTCGCTGCGGCGACGGGCCGGTGCGGCCGGCATCCCGCTCTCCGTCGAGGCGCTGGACGACCGACAGACGCACGTACTGCGCCCGGTGCCCGTCTCGGACGGGTGGCAGGAGCGGGTCCGCGAAAAGCTGGCGGCATCGGAGCGGGCGTTCCTCGTCGCCGAGAAGGGCCACGAGGAGATCCACTTCCGGTGGCGTCCCGGGCGGGGGAAGCAGTCCGTCTGGGGATCGATGTCCTTCGACGCGCCCTCGGGAGACGTCGTCCTCGACGTCCGGGACGGTGAGGGACTCCTGGGGGTGGCCGGACTGGGCAAGGGGTCCTCGTTCGCCGCGGTGTGCCAGATAGCCGGGGCCACCGGGCTGGAGTCCGGGACCGCCCGTGGATGAGCAGCCGTGGTACGGCGTCCGGTGTGTCTTCCGCCATCGTGAACTGGGCGTCTACGAGGAGCGGGTGACGCTGTGGACCGCCGGCTCCCTGGACGAGGCCATCGGCCGCGCGGAGGCCGAGGCGGGCGAGTACTGCGCGGCGCTGGAGTCCACCGAGTACACCGGCTTCGCCGAGGCGTTCCGGATGGACGGGGTGCCGGGGGAGGGGGCCGAGGTCTTCTCGCTCATGCGGGAGAGTGACCTGCCTTCCGGCGCCTATGTGGGGAAGTTCTTCGCGACGGGGCGTGAGCGGACCGGCTGACGGCTGAGCGTGGGTCCTGATGTGGTGAACTGCGCCCAGACGGTTGGGGTGAGGCGGAGTATCGGGCCGTCGGGGGACTTGGAGTCGCGGATGGCTATGGTGCCGGGGATGTTGCGGGCGACTTCGAGGCATTCGCCGCCGGAACTGCTGTAGCTGGACTTTATGAAGCTGAACTCAGGCACGGGTCAGATCTCCTGGCGGATGCGGTCGATGAGCAGAGTGGCATCGTGTTGGGCGAGGCTGAGGCGGGCCGTCCGGTCGAAGAAGCTGCTGTACGTGGCGCTCTCGGGCTCGTTCTCCACCCATACGGTAGAGACGATGGTGTCCACGTGCACCACGTCGACAGCTTCCGTCTCCGCGAACGAGACGATACTGAACGGGCCTGTGATGCAGGGGTGCCCGCCCGTATGGAACGGGAGCACCTGAAGGCGGACGTTCGGGAGTTTCGCGACGTCCAGCAGATGCTCCAACTGGGCGCGCATCACGTTCGGACCGCCGACCAACTGCCGTAGCGCCGCTTCCCAGATGACCGCGTACACCTTGAGCGGATGTTCGTCGTGCAGGCGTCCCTGGCGGCGCATGCGAACCTCCACGATGCGCTCGATCTCGTCCGGGTCCTCCCACACTCCATCGCTGACGGCCAGTGAGCGTGCGTACTCAGCGGTCTGGAACAAGCCTGGGATCAGGGAGAGCTGCCAGGTGCGGACCCTACTGGCGATGTCCTCCATCGCGATGTACTCGGCCAGCGCTCCCGCGTTCGGTGAGTGCTGCCACCATCCCTTGGCCTTGCGACGCTCGCGGTCCAACCTTGCCAGCTCCATTAGTCGGCCGACGACTTTGCGGTCCTCGGTGCCGTAGAACTCGCACAGCACCCGGATGTCCGGGTCTCGCATCGGCACCCAGCCGCGCTCCATCTTCACGATCTTGGTGCCGGTCGCGTTGATGGACTCGGCGGCCTGCTGCTGGGTCTTGCCTGCCGCATCACGCAAACGCAGGAGTTCGCCACGAGGACCGTCTCGACTACACCCCCCTCGCCCGCAGCGTCACCCCCGCCCGCCGCAGAGCCGCACGGCTCGTCACGGAGTGGGGGCACCCCGCCCTCGCCGGGGACGTCGCCCTTGTCGTCTCCGAGCTGATGACCAACGCGCTGCTGCACGGCAGCCTCCGGGACCGGCTCATTCGCGTACGCATCACGGCCACCGACTCCGTACTCCGGGTCGAGGTGAGCGACCCGCGCGGCGAGCGGCTGCCGGGTCCGCGTGCGGCGGAGGGCACCGAACAGTTCGGACGGGGGCTGTTACTCGTCGGAGCGCTGGCTCATCGCTGGGGAAGCGAGCCCCGGAGCATCGGCAAGACGGTGTACGCGGAGTGGGGCCTGACGGGGCGAGCCGATCTGTTCGCGGGAGCGGAGGAGTGACGGGAATGGCGCTGGCGTGGGCACGTGCCGAAAAGGCGCTGGACGAGCGGAAGGGGCGGCCGATGACCATGCCGTACGCGGACGGGGACGGTCCGCTCATCCCCCGGCCCGAGCTCACGCTTCCGGCCCTGCGTCAGGCGGTGGCGACGGTCGCGCCGTCCCGTCTCCCCGAGTTCTTCGAGGACCTGCAGAAGGCCTTTGTGCGGGCCGGTGACGAGGACAGTGTCGTACCGATCCGGATGTTCTACCGGCAGTGGGGCGTCGTCGTCGAGATCGAGCGGCACCCCGAGACGGCACGTCGCCTGCACGCCGCCGAGCAGGCGATCAGCGGCCCGGACCCGGCCGTACGGGACCGCGCCATCCGCGAGGCCGGTGAGATCGTGCGGGCCGCGCACCGTGAGGTCACCGGTGGCTGACTGGCACTGGGAGCCGTTTCAGGACAACCTGTTGGACGGGCTCCCGGATGTGGCGCGCGCCGAGAGCCGGGGGCGTCTCATGCCCGACTGTCTGACGGATGCGCGCGGGGAGCGAAGAGGCGTGGTGCAGGTGAGCTGGTGTGGGTGACGGCTTCCGGCCGCACGGCGAGACCTCGCGGAATGTGACCGAGTGTCACTCAGCCGTCTCCAGGAAGGCAGCCGTCTCAAGCGTCGGGTACGGAGCGGGCAGCGGGAGCGGCTCGCCCAGGTCGACCTTGATGTCGGAGTCGTAGTACGCCTCCGTGGGGTCGTCGCCGGGGAGGATCGGGTCGGTGTAGCAGTGGGCCGTCTTCGCGTTGCGGTTGATCAGGACGTAGACGGGGACGCCCGCGGCGGCGTAGGTGCGCAGCTTGGGGCCGGTGTCCGTTTCGTGGTTGGTGGAGGTCACTTCGCCGACCAGGGTGATCATGTCGACGGGGTACCAGCCCTTGTGCGCCTTGAGGTACGAGTCGTCGAGCTCGGTGGGCTCGCGGCGTAGTACATAGAAATCCGGGATGAGCAGGGACATGGTCGTGCCGTCCTTGTGGGCGGCCCGGTAGCCGTTTCCCATGCCAACCAGGTGCCCGGCTGAGTCGAACTGAACGGCGAGCTTGAAAGCCCCGTTGTTGTGCTTGTGGTTCGGCTGCGGCGGCACGATGACCGTCCCCTCGACGTACTCGGGTCGAATGGGCGCCTCAGACGCCTCTTCGAACGCGATCAACAGATCGATGGGGTCCTGCAGCGGGTTCATGACCGGCTCCATGATGGGTTCGGCGCTCATCGATGGCTCTCCCTCGTCACGCTGATGCCAGGCTACGCCCGTGCCGGGTGCCCCGGCAGAACGATGGGCCAATCGCACGCCCTGCTGCCTGGCAATTCCGTGCGCGTTCACTCGAACGAGCGTGCTGAACCGTTACGGCGGTCAGGGGGCGCACGTACGAGGGGGCGGCACCCGGAACACCCGGGCGCCGCCCCCTCGTACGTGCAGCTGCAGCCTCTACTTCGGAGCGCTCGACGAAGCCGGAGCCGCCGCGGGCGCCGGGACGATCGGTGTCGCCGCCTCCGACTGCGGGGACGCCGGGTTGCCGAGGACCGACGGCGCGGCCACCGCGGCGGTCGGGTCGACGGGCTCCTCCTCCAGGGGTGCCGTGGGGCCGCCGACGATGCGGATGTCCGCGGCGTCGAAGGCGCGCTTGACGCGCCAGCGGAGTTCGCGCTCGACCGAGAGGGCCTTGCCGGGCATGGTCTTCGCCGAGACGCGGACGACCATCGAGTCGAGCAGGACGCTGTCCAGACCCAGCACCTCGATCGGACCCCACAGGCGCTCGTTCCAGGGCTCTTCCTTGCTCATCGCCTCGGCGACCTCGTTCAGGACGGAATGGACGCGGTCCAGGTCCTCCGAGGCGCGGACGGTCACGTCGACGCCGGCCGTGGCCCAGCCCTGGGAGAGGTTGCCGATGCGCTTGACCTCGCCGTTGCGGACGTACCAGATCTCGCCGTTGTCGCCGCGCAGCTTGGTGACGCGCAGGCCCACCTCGACGACCTCGCCGGAGGCGACGCCCGCGTCGATCGTGTCGCCGACGCCGTACTGGTCCTCCAGGATCATGAAAACGCCGGAGAGGAAGTCCGTGACCAGGTTGCGGGCACCGAAACCGATCGCCACGCCCGCAACACCGGCGGAGGCCAGCAGCGGGGCCAGGTTGATCTGGAACGTGCCCAGGACCATCAGCGCGGCCGTGCCCATGATCAGGAAGGAGGCGACCGAGCGGAGGACGGAACCGATGGCCTGGGAGCGCTGGCGGCGGCGCTCCACGTTCACCAGGAGGCCACCGAGCGCCGTGCCGTCGACCGCCTGGACCGTGCGCGTCATCCGGTCTATCAGCTTGGTGATCGCCCGCCGGACCACCACTCTCAGTACCACCGCGATCACCAGGATCAGCAGCACGCGCAGACCGATGGCCAGCCACGTGGACCAGTTCTGCTCGACCCAGCTCGCGGCGTTGTTCGCGCCTTCCTGGGCGTCCTGAAGCGTGGGGACCGTAGGGTCCGTCGTCGCCGAGGGGGAGGGCGACGGGGTGGACCCTGCGGCCGGCAGGACGGTCGAGAACACGGCAGGTACCTCCAGGCGTAGCGGTCCGCCCGCGGCTTGGGGACATGTGTGGGCACCGGCGGGCAGAACCACCACACTAACGGGGCAATGTGCGAGGCTCGTTGCCATGCTCGGGGGAGAGACCGTCCTCACCTGGGGAGGAATGAGGGTGTGGTCGAAAACACTCCCAGCCCGTTACCGGCACATGGTGGCGCTTCCACCAGGCAAGAGGGGAGACTGACTGCAGATCGTCCCGGCGCGAGCCACGCGCCGCCGGCGTAATAGGAGGCATCCGTGCCGCATGTCCTGGTCCTCAACGCGTCGTACGAGCCACTCGGCGTCGTACCGCTCCGCCGCGCGCTCATCCTCGTCCTGGAGAACAAGGCTGTCTGCCTAGAGGAATCCGGCGCCTTTATGCATAGCGCAACCGTTACTGTCCCCGCACCCAGCGTGGTCCGGCTGAAGAGGTTCGTACGGGTCCCTTATCGGGGGCCCGTTCCGCTGACCAGGCGAGCGCTGTTCGCCCGCGACGGCGGCCGGTGCATGTACTGCGGTGGCGTCGCAACCAGCGTCGACCACGTCATCCCGCGCTCCCGCGGGGGTCAGCACGCCTGGGACAACGTGGTGGCGTCGTGCCGCCGCTGCAATCACACCAAGGCCGACCGTCACCTGGTCGAGATCGGCTGGCGCCTGCGCCATAAACCCGCCCCGCCGACGGGGCTCGCCTGGCGCATCATCGGAACGGGACATAGGGACCCGCGCTGGCTGCCTTACCTGCAGCCGTACGGCGCGGAGGATGCGATGGCCCGGATCGACGGCATTTCCGCCTGACGATCCGGGCTTTTGTGTTCCTCCGTACGGCGTTCCCACCGCCCGTTCCGGCTCCCCAGGAGGACCCCCGTGCCTCCCGGGGAGCCGGCCGTGTCCGCAGGTCAGGTGTAGCGCAGCTCGGCCGGGTGCACGGAGCGGCGGAGCAGCGGCAGTGACGTGGCGGCGGCCAGCAGACAGGCCGCGTGGACGACTACCGGTACCAGCAGCGGCAGCAGCGGCACCGATCCGCTGCCGGCGAGACTCGCGTACCAGACGCTGATCGCCATGCCCCCGGCGCCGGCCAGCGCGACCGCGGGAGCCAGCGGCAGGGCGGTCTCCAGGAGCAACGCCCTGCCCAGTACGGCCTGCGGCACTCCGGCGGCGGCCTGCGCGGCCAGGCCCCGGCGGCGGGTGGCCAGGGACTCGGCGGTGCCCACGGCGAGCCCGGAGAGGGTGATCGCGAGGGCGATCAGGACGGCCGCGCCGGTCAGGTCGACACCGGTGGTGTAGAAGGACATGCTCGCGGCGAGGGAATGGGGCCCGCGTTCGTCGAGTTTCTGCAGCAGCACCTCCCGGACGCCGACGAAGCCGGTGCCCACGACGGTCACCATCAGGACGGCGGCATGGGTGCGGGCGGCGGCCCACGGGTCGTCGCGCAGACGTTCGGCGGCGATCAGTACCGCCGGGTTCCCGGTGCGGGCCGGGAGCCGACGCCCGATGCGCCGGGCCGTGGCGCCGGCCAGCCAGACGGCCCCCATACCGGTGACGATCACCAGGACGAGAGCCGACAGCGGAGCCGTGCCGAACCCGCCGAAGGCCCTCGGGGCCAGCGCGATCCCCACGGCCGACAGCGACAGCGACGCCACCAGGAACACGCGCCCCGGCCTCCGGCCACCGCTCGGGCGCACCCGTCGCACCCGTCGCACCCGGCCCAGCGGCGAGGCGACCACACGGCGCAGGGCCAGCGTGCTCACCAGCGCGCCCAGCACCGGAACGGCGACCGTGATCAGCGCGAACCCGGCCCACACGACGCCCGGCGGCCGCTGCCACCGGGTCAGCAGGAGCAGCGCGGAGAAGACCGTGGTGACCGCCGCGCCCGTGAGACAGGCGAGCCCCGCCTCCAGCGCGGCGATCCGCCGTACCTGGGCTGCGGAGGCCCCCGCCAGCCGCAGCCCGGCCAGCCGTCGGTCACGGTGCACGGCACCGATGCGTGCGCACTGTCCGAGGAAGCCCAGCACCGGGACCAGCAGGAGCAGCAGCGCGAGGACGATGCCCGAGCGCTCGCCGGGCCGGTCCAGCAGGCCGTTGCCGAGAGAAATGCTGTACCGACCGTCGAGCGAGGCGACCGCGACGGCGGCCAGAGCGAAGCCCGTGGCGAGGCCCGCGCCCACGGCCGTGAGCGTGACCCGCCACCACTCCCGCCGGTCGGAACCGCGGGTCAGCAGCAGGGCGAGCCGGAGTTCGGTCGTCATCGGGTCACCTCCGCGGAGGTCCCGGCCGTGCGGGTGCCTGCCGCCGTGCCTGTTCCCATGTCGGTGTCCGTGACCACGAGTCCGTCCCGCAGTGACACCTCGCGGTCCGCGTACGCCGCGACCCGGGCGTCATGGGTGATCAGCAGTACGGCGGTGCCGGACTCGCGGGCGGTGTGCGCCAGCGCGGTCATGACCTGCTCACCGGCGAGCGAGTCGAGCGCGCCGGTCGGCTCGTCCGCGAAGACGATCGCCGGGCCGGTCACCAGGGCCCGCGCCAGCGCGACCCTCTGGGCCTGGCCACCGCTCAGCTCGCCGGGCCGCAGCGACTCCTGCCCACGTACGCCGAACCGTTCCAGCCACGCACCGGCCCGCTCCCGCGCCGCCGTACGCTCGGTGCCCGCGAGCAGCAGTGGCAGCGCCACGTTGTCGAGGACGGTCAGTTCGGGGATCAGCTGCCCGAACTGGAACACCACGCCGAAGTCGGTGCGGCGCAGTTCGCTGAGCCGTCTCTCGGGGAGCCGGTCGAGGCGCTCACCGGCGTACTCCACCGTGCCCTCGTCGGACCGGACGATTCCCGCCAGACAGTGCAGCAGCGTGGACTTCCCGCTGCCGCTGGCCCCGGTGACGGCCAGGATCTCGCCGGTGCGCAGTTCCAGCGAGGCGCCGCGCAGCGCCGGGGTGGAGCCGTGCGTCTTGACGAGGCGCCGGGCCGCCAGCAGCGGACCGCTTACGTTGCCCGTATCGCCCCTATCGCTGCGCGCGCTGCTCTTGCTGTTGTCGCTCATGCGGCGTCGACCTCCGCGGTCAGAGTGGTGAGCCGGGCCGCGGTGGTGTCCATCCAGCGGAGATCGGCGTCGAGGTGGGTGAGGGCGTAGTCGGCGGACAGCACGGTCGCGAGATCGGCACCGGGGGCCGTCTTCACCGCGGTCAGCTCGCGCATCCGTGCCATGTGTGCGGCGCGTTGTGCCCGCAGATAGCCGGCGGCGTCCGTCGAGGCGAGGATCCCGACGACGACCTTGGCGAAGATCTCGTTGGCGACGAAGGGCGCCGGCGGGGCGATCTCCCCGGCCCAGCGGGCCAGTTCACGGGTGCCGTCGTCGGTGGACCGGTACGTCGTCCGCTCCGGGCCGCCGTCCGAGTCGGTTCCGTCGACCTCGGCGAGACCGTCGCGGACCAGGCGTTGCAAGGTCGTGTAGACCTGCCCGTAGGCCAGTGGGCGGGCCTGCGGGAAGCGTTCGTCGTGCCGTCGCTTGAGGTCATAGCCGTGGCTGGGCCCTCCGGCGAGCAGCCCCAGCAGGATGTGGCGGGTGCTCATGGAGATCAGTATGTACTCAATATATGTACTGAGTGAATAGTGGCGGTCGAGAATCTCTGCGATCTCTGCGATCTCTGCGATCTCTGCGATCTCTGCGATCTCTGCGATCTCCGCAATCTCGGCAGGAGGCGCCCCGGACCGCGGTCGGCGTGCCGGAGCGGAATGTGGCCATAACCACGTTGTTCGTCCGGGTACGTCTGCCGTGGCGCCCGCTGGGTAGAGCTGCGGTAACCCGCTTCCAGCCGTACGACGACAAGGAGTCCCCCCGTGGCCGCATCGGCGCACCTTCTGCTCTCGGCCCTCTCCAAACGCCCGGCTGAACCCTCCGCCGCACCCCATGTGTGTGTCTTCAGCGCCGAGGGCGCCTGCGCCGAACTGCCGCTGACCAGCGAACCTCCCCTCCCCGACGCCGAGCCGCTGACCAGTGAGCCGCCGCTGGCCGATGCCGCGCACCTGACCAGCGAGCCCCTCTCCACCGGCGCCGCAGCGGACGTCTCGGGGGTATAGATGGCGCCTTCCCCGCCCGCGGCCCCCTCGTCCGACGACTCCTCGTCCGCCGACCCTCCGGACCCGCGCGCACCGCTGGCGCGGCTGGCCGCGCTGCACGGTGTCGCCACCTCCTACAGCCCTTCCCCGGACCGTACGGTCGCGGCCACCGACACCGCGGTCGTCGCGGCCCTGGCGGCGCTCGGCGTCGACGCGAGCACCCCGGACACCGTCCGCGCGGCCCTCGCCGCCGGCGAGGCCGAGGCACGGGAGCGGCTGCTGCCGCCGACAGTGGTGTGCTGGGGCGGCGACCCGCCCGCCGTGCTCGCCGGACTGCCCGCCGGCACCCGGCTGCGCATCACCACCGAACAGGGCGAGACCCGCGCCACGGCCGAGCGACTGCCGCCCGGCGTCCACGCGTTGCGCGCCACCGCACCCGACGGCCGCGGCGCCGACGTCCACCTCGTCGTCGCCCCCGCCCGGCTGCCCGCGCCGCCCGGACGCACCTACGGACTCCTCGTCCAGCTCTACTCCCTCCTCTCCGAGCGCTCCTGGGGCATGGGCGACCTCGGCGACCTCACCGAACTGACCGCCTGGGCGGGCCGGGCGCTCGGCGCCGGATTCGTGCAGCTCAACCCCCTGCACGCGGCCGTACCCGGCGCCCCCACCGACCCCTCCCCGTACCGGCCCTCCTCCCGGCGCTTCCCCGACCCGGTGCACCTGCGGGTCGAGGACGTCCCCGAGTTCGCCTACGTCGACGACCCGGACCGGGTGCGGGCGCTGCTGGAGCGCGCCGAGCGACTGCGCGCATCCGTCCTGCACAAGGGCGCGCTGATCGACCGCGACGCCGTGTGGGAGCTCAAACGCGAGGCACTGGAACTGGTCCGCGAAGTGCCGCTCGGGCCCGGACGGCGGGCCGCGTACGTCGACTTCCTCGCCGAACAGGGCGAGGCGCTGGAGGACCACGCCACCTGGTACGCGCTCGCCGAGGCGTACGGCCCCGAGTGGCAGAAGTGGCCGACGGGTCTGCGCGACCCCCGCTCGCCCGAAACCGCCCGTGCCCGCGGCGAACTGATGGACCGCGTCGACTTCCACAGCCGCCTCGCCTGGCTCACCGACGCCCAGCTCGCCACCGCGCAGCGCTCGGCGCGCGACGCGAGCATGGCGGTGGGCCTCGTGCACGACCTCGCGGTCGGGGTGCATCCCGGCGGGGCCGACGCGTGGGCGCAGCAGGAGTACTTCGCGGCGGGCATGTCCGTCGGCGCGCCCCCGGACGCCTTCAACGCACGCGGCCAGGACTGGGGCCTGCCGCCCTGGCGCCCCGACCGGCTGGCCGCCTCCGGCTACGCCCCCTACCGCCGCCTCCTGCGCGCCCTCTTCCGGTACGCAGGCGCCCTGCGCATCGACCATGTCATGGGCCTGTTCCGGCTCTGGTGGGTGCCGCAGGGCCGGCCGCCCACGGAGGGCACGTACGTCCGTTACGACGGGGAGGCCATGCTCGCGATCCTGACCCTGGAGGCCTCGCGGGCCGGGGCGCTGGTGATCGGCGAGGACCTCGGCACCGTCGAGCCCGGGGTGCGCGAGGCGCTGCACGAGCGCGGGGTGCTCGGCACCTCGGTGCTGTGGTTCGAGCGCGACTGGGACGGCGACGGCCGACCGCTGCCTCCCGAGCGCTGGCGCACCGACTGCCTCGCCACCGCCACCACCCACGACCTGCCCCCCACCGCCTCCCGGCTCACCGGCGACCACGTCGAACTCCGCGACCGGCTCGGCCTGTTGACCGGCAACCTGGCGGAGGAGCGGGCCGCGGCCGCGGCGGAGGTGGGGGAGTGGCTGGCGCTGCTCACCCGGCTCGGGCTGCTGCACGGCGCGAGCGGCGCGGGAGCCGCGGTGTCGGAGGAGGCCGAGATCCAGGCCGTGCACCGGTTCCTGCTGCGCACCCCGGCCCGCATGATCGGCGTCTGGCTCCCGGACGCGGTCGGCGACCGGCGCCCGCAGAACCTGCCCGGCACCTGGGACCAGTATCCGAACTGGCGACTGCCCATCGCCGACGTGGACGGCCGCCCGGTGACACTGGAGGAACTGGCCGCCTCACCCCGGCTCTACGCACTGGTCGATGTGCTGCGGGCGCGCTCCGGCGACCGCGGTGGGAGTGAGGGCGAGGGTGACGTCGAGGAGGGTGCCGAGGGGGGTGTCAAGGGGGCGGGCGCGGGTGCGGACGGAGGTGCGTACGGGGGCGTGTACGGGGGCGAGTACGGGGGCTGAGGCCTTCGTATGGCACCCCGGGCGCGCGCCTCATTCAGGTGTTCGCTACGTTTGCACCGTGGACAAGAAGAACGCCCTGCGCGCCGGCGCCCTGGCTTCCGGTACGACGCTGATGATGCTGCTCATGTCGTCCCCCGCGCTCGCGCTGACCCGCGACGACGGTGACGACCCCGGCAAGGGCCTGAGCGTGATCGACACGCTCGGCCTCTACGTCGCCGCGCCGATCGTGCTGTTCCTGGTCATCGCGGGCCTCGTGATGGCCCTGGACAAGTCCCACAAGCAGCAGAAGCAGAGCTGACCCCGGCTCGCTTCCGGCTCGTTTCCCGAAGCCTCGGTCTCCCACCGAGGACTGGAATCTCTCGGTCGAGGGAGTCCGCGCACCCACTCGGTGCGCGGGCTCCCTCGACGCGTTTCACGGACTCCGACCGACGTGTTTCTATCGACGTGTTTCTACCGACGCGTTTCTATGGGTGCGGCGCCGTGAGATAGCGCTGCACCGTCGGTGCCAGCCATGCCACGACCTCCTCGCGGGGCAGTGCGACGGCGGGCGGGATGGACAGGACATAGCGGGCCAGCGCCAGGCCCAGCACCTGTGAGGCGGTCAGCGCGGCCCGCACCGGCGCCTGCTCCGGGTCGGGGCAGACCCGCAGCGCGACCGGCATGAGCTGGTCCCGGAAGATGCCCCGCATACGCTCGGCCCCGGCCGGATTGGTCACACCGACCCGGAGCATCACGGTGAGCACCTCGTTCTCCTCCCAGAGGTCGAGGAAGTGGTTCACCAGGACACGACCCACCTCGTGCGGGTTCAGCCCGGCCGGGTCCGGCAGCCGCAGGTCGACATCGAGGACCGCGGCGAACAGTCCCTCCTTCGAGCCGTAGTACCTCATCACCATCGACGGATCGATCCGCGCGTCCTTGGCGATCGCGCGGATCGTGGCGCGCTCATAGCCATCGGCGGCGAAGCGTTCGCGCGCGGCGGTGAGGATGGCGGTGCGGGTGGTGTCCGAACGGCGGGCCGCGGGGGCTGCGGGGGCCGTCGGGGGCGGGGCGGGTGCGAGGAGTTCCTTGTCGGGCATGCCAACAACCGTAGGTCAACATCTGTTGACAGTCCAGAGAGGGTGCTCCATGTTGACCAACAAGCGTTGACAAACAAGCGTTGACCAACAAGTGTTGACCAACAAGCGTTGACCGACGGATACGGATCGGTGGAAACCGACCGGCAAATGTTGACCGACGGGCGTTGGCCCACGAGTGTTGGCATCGGGAGGCCGCCATGAACGGCAAGAAGAACGGCAAGGCGAACGGCGCCACAGACACAGGTGGCACAGGTGGCACAGGTGGCACAGGTGGCACCGGCGGCACCACAGGCACTACCGGTACAACTGGCACCACCGGTGCCGCCATGCTCCGGAACGTGATCGTCGTCGGCGCCGGTCCCACCGGCCTCCTGCTGGCCGGCGACCTCGCCACCGCCGGTGTCCCCGTCACTCTCGTCGAGAAGCGCCCGCACAAGGCCGGCAACCTCTCCCGCGCCTTCGTGCTGCACGCCCGCACCCTGGAGCAGCTCGACGCCCGCGGTCTCGCCGACGACCTGGAGACCCGCGGCCGGACTCTCGACCGTATCCGCCTCTTCGGCAGGCTCTCCCTCACGCTCGACACGCTCCCCTCCCGCTTCAACCACCTGCTCGTGATCCCGCAGTACGAGGTGGAGGAGGCCTTGGAGCGGCGGGCGGTCGAGGCCGGGGTGCGGTTCGTGTACGAGACCGAGGTGACCGGACTGCGCCAGGACGCGGAGAGCGTCACGCTCGAAGTCCGGGGTGCGGACGGGGAAGAGGGGGAGTTGGCGGCCGCGTACGTCGTCGGGGCGGACGGGATGCGCAGCACGGTGCGGGAGGCGGTCGCTCTGCCGTTCCCCGGGAAGTCGGTCATCCGGTCCGTCGTCCTCGCCGATGTCCTGCTCGCCGAGGAGCCGGAGTCGATCCTGACCGCCAACGCCGTCGGTGACGCCTTCGCCTTCATCGCGCCCTTCGGCGACGGCTACTACCGCGTGATCGGCTGGCACCGCGGCCGTGACGTCCCCGACAGCGAGCCGCTCGACCTCGACGAGGTCAAGGAGATCACCCGGCTCTCCCTCGGCCGCGACTACGGCATGCACGACGCCCGCTGGATGTCCCGCTTCCACAGCGACGAGCGCCAGGCACCCGCGTACCGCGTCGGCCGGGTCTTCCTCGCCGGTGACGCCGCCCACGTCCACACCCCGGCCGGTGGCCAGGGTATGAACACCGGTCTCCAGGACGCGGCGAACCTCGGCTGGAAGCTCGCCCTGGTCGTCAACGGCTATGCGGACACGGACCTGTTGGACACCTATCAGGCCGAGCGTCACCCCGTCGGCAAGGCGGTGCTGCGCAGCAGTGGTGGGATCGTCCGGCTGGCGATGGCCAAGCGCCCCTGGACACTGGCGCTGCGCACCGCGCTCACCACGGTCTTCAACGGCGTCGGCCCCGTCGGCCGGAAGGTCACGGGCCAGATCACGGGCATCGGGTTCGCCTACCCGGCCCCGCGCGGCTCCCACGCCCTCGTCGGCACCCGCGTCCCCGACGTCGCCCTGAAGAGCGGCCGCCTCTACGAGGCTCTGCGCGGCGGCAGGTTCGTCCTCGTCGTACCGGGGGCGGCCGCGGGCTCGTACGACGTGCGGGACCGCAACGGCCGTCTCACCGTGGAGAGTTGGGCGAGCGACCGGCGTACGGCGCTGCTCGTGCGGCCCGACGGATACGTGGCCTGGGCCGCCGAAGCGCCCGACGCGGCGGCGGTCGAGGCGGCGGTGACGGCCGCGGTGGGCGACTGATCTCAACCCGTGGGTTGAGGGCGGAATCCACCCTCTGCTCCACCCTGGAGCCGAGGCGGTGCCGCGTCGTGAAAGGCAAGCTCAGGGGCATGACGACGACCGATTACCTCATCTCCGCGACCCTTGTCCTCCTCGTTGTCCCGCAGATCCGAGGCATCCGGCAGACACTGCACAGCACGCTGCTGCCGATCGCGGCCGTCGCCGGCGCGGCCGCCTACTACCTGAAGTCCTTCCCGACCCAGGGGCACGACCTCCGGCTCGATGTCGTCTGTGGCGTCGTAGGCGCGGCCCTGGGCGTCGCCTGCGGCGCGGCCACCCGGCTGAGCCGCGCCTCGGACGGGGTCGCGTTCGCCCGCGCCGGGGCACTCGCCGCGCTCCTGTGGATCGTCGGCATGGCCTCGCGCTTCGGATTCGAGTACTGGGTCGATCACGGCGGCTCCGGCAGTGTGGCGCGGTTCAGCCGCGACAACCTGATCACCGGTTCCGATGCCTGGACCGCCGCGCTGCTGCTGATGGCGCTGGCACAGGTCCTGGGCCGGCTCGCCGTGATACGCGTCAGGGCGAGCCGGGTCGCCATGGCGGTCTGAGGGACCGGGCGCCCGTGCCGACCAGCGACTCGCTGCTGGCCAACCTGGCGGGCATGCGCATGACCCGTCGTGACCCGGCCCTCCCCGAGATCGCGGCCACCGCCGCCTTCCTCGCCTCCGACCATGCGGGCGGCATCACCGGCACCTTCGTCAACGTCACCGGCGGGATGTTCCCGGGCTAGGGCCACCGGGCCCGCGCGTTGATGTGAAGAAGGGGCGCCCGGCACAATGCCGGGCGCCCCCACTCACGTACCGCCGACTGCTGCTAGGACGCCGCCGCGTCCGCCGCCTGGGCCTTCAGCGCGCGTTCGACCCCGGAGCGGGACTCCGAGATCAGCCGCCGCAGGGCCGGGGTGGGCTCGGCGGAGGCCAGCCACGCGTCCGTCCGGGCGAGGGTCTCCGGGGAGACCTGGATCGACGGGTAGAGACCGATCACGATCTGCTGGGCGATCTCGTGCGAACGGGAGTCCCAGATGTCCTTGACCACGGAGAAGTACTTGTCCGTGTACGGGGCGAGCAGCTCACGCTGGTCGGTCTGCACGAAGCCGCTGATCACCGCTTCCTGTACGGCGTTGGGGAGCTTGTCGGACTCGATGACCGAGGCCCACGCCTCCGTCTTCGCCTCCTCGGTGGGACGCGCCGCACGGGCCGTGTCCGCGTGCCGCTCACCCGCCGCCGTCTTGTCGCGCTCGGCCTCGGCGGAGATCTCCGCCTCGTCGTAGCGCCCGACCGCCGCGAGCCGCTCCACGAACGTCCAGCGCAGCTCGGTGTCGACGGCGAGGCCCTCGATGCTCTCCCGGTCCTCCAGCAGGCCCTCCAGGAGGTCCAGCTGCTCCGGCGTACGGGCGGTCGCGGCGAAGGCGCGCGCCCAGGCGAGCTGGTGGTCGCCGGCGGACTCGGCCGCGCGCAGGTGTGCGAGCGTCGCGTCGGTCCAGCGGGTCAGCAGCGCCTCGCGGGCCGTCGGGTCGGCGTACAGCTCGATCGCCAGCTTCACCTGGCGCTGCAGCGACTGCACCACGCCGATGTCGGACTCCTTGCCGATGCCCGACAGGACGAGGGAGAGGTAGTCGCGGGTGGCGAGCTCCCCGTCGCGGGTCATGTCCCAGGCCGAGGCCCAGCACAGGGCGCGCGGCAGGGAGGACTCGAAGTCGCCGAGGTGCTCGGTGACGAAGGCGAGCGAGTCCTCGTCGAGGCGGACCTTGGCGTACGACAGGTCGTCGTCGTTGAGCAGGAAGACGGCCGGGCGGCGCTTGCCGATCAGCTCCGGCACGGCGGTCAGCTCACCGTCGACGTCCAGCTCGATGCGCTCCTCGCGCAGCAGCTTGCCGCTGTCGTCGTCGAGGTCGTAGAGGCCGATCGCGATGCGGTGCGGCCGGAGGGTCGGCTCGCCCTTCGCACCCGCCGGGAGCGCCGGAGCCTCCTGGCGGATCGCGAAGGAGGTGATGACACCGTTCGCGTCGGTCTCGACCTCCGGGCGCAGGATGTTGATGCCGGCGGTCTGGAGCCACTTCTCCGACCAGTTCTTCAGGTCGCGCCCGGAGGTCTCCTCCAGGGCGCCCAGCAGATCGCTGAGGCGCGTGTTGCCGTACGCGTGCCGCTTGAAGTACGCCTGCACGCCCTTGAAGAACTCGTCCATGCCGACGTAGGCGACGAGCTGCTTCAACACGCTCGCCCCCTTCGCGTAAGTGATGCCGTCGAAGTTGACGAGGACGTCGTCCAGGTCGTTGATCTCGGCCATGATCGGGTGGGTGGAGGGCAGCTGGTCCTGCCGGTACGCCCACGTCTTCATGGAGTTGGCGAAGGTGGTCCAGGAGTGCGGCCAGCGGGAGCCGGGGGCGTACGCCTGGCAGGCGATGGAGGTGTACGTCGCGAACGACTCGTTCAGCCAGAGGTCGTTCCACCACTCCATGGTCACGAGGTCGCCGAACCACATGTGGGCGAGCTCGTGCAGGATGGTCTCGGCGCGCACCTCGTACGCGGCGTCGGTGACCTTGGACCGGAACACGTACTGGTCGCGGATCGTGACGGCACCCGCGTTCTCCATCGCGCCGGCGTTGAACTCCGGCACGAAGAGCTGGTCGTACTTCTTGAACGGGTACGCGTAGTCGAACTTCTCCTGGAACCAGTCGAAGCCCTGCCGGGTGACCTCGAAGATCGCGTCCGAGTCGAGGAACTCGGCGAGCGAGGGCCGACAGTAGATGCCGAGCGGAACGCTCTGCCCGTCCTTCTCGTACACGCTGTGGACGGAGTGGTACGGCCCGACGATCAGCGCGGTGATGTACGTGGAGATCCGCGGTGTCGGCTCGAAGACCCAGGTGTCGTCCTTGGGCTCGGGCGTCGGCGAGTTGGAGATGACGGTCCAGCCGGTGGGCGCCTTCACGGTGAACTGGAAGGTGGCCTTGAGGTCGGGCTGTTCGAAGGACGCGAAGACGCGGCGGGCGTCCGGGACCTCGAACTGGGTGTACAGGTAGGCCTGCTGGTCGACCGGGTCGACGAAACGGTGCAGACCCTCGCCGGTGTTGGTGTACGCGCAGTCCGCGACGACCCGCAGGACGTTGTGGCCCTGGAGCAGCCCCGGGAGGGCGATCCGCGAGTCCTTGAAGACCTCGGCGGGGTCGAGGGCGTCCCCGTTCAGAGTCACCTCGTGAACGGTCGGAGCCACCAGGTCGATGAAGGTCTCCGTGCCGCTCTCCGAGACACTCTCCGCGACGTCGAAGCGCACTGTGGTCACGGACCTGTAGGTGCCGCCCTCCTGCGCGCCCGAGAGGTCGAGATCGATCTCGTACGAGTCAACGGTGAGCAGCTTTGCCCGCTGCTGAGCCTCTTCGCGGGTCAGGTTTGTGCCAGGCACGCGGTCATCTCCTCGTTATGTGACGGTTGCGCCATCCTTCCATGGGACCTGCACGGATGCGATGTCCGTTCCCCACGACCGATTCCTCGCCTCCGCCGCCCCTACCCGTCCCCTCCCGTACCTGGGGGCTCCGCCCCCAGACCCCCGTTCGGCCTGAACGGCCTCGTCCTCAATCGCCGGACGGGCTGAGTGGTGCCGCCCCGCACTGACAACAGAGCCCCAGCGCGGCAAACCCCGCACCGAGCCCCCACCACACCGACAGCCACCCGAACGACTCCGGACACGCAGAGACTCCGGACACGCAGAGAATCCGGACACGCAGAGAATCCGGGGCGCAGCCCCGCCCTCAGGGGCGCGGGGAACGGCGTGACGAGCCCCCACCGGCCCGCAGTCGAGCGGCTTCGGGTGGGTGGGGGCGGCGGGGCGTAGCCCCGGTTTCAGGGGCGCGGGGAACTGCGCGATCGGCCCCCACCGGCCCGCAGTCGAGCGATATGGGGTGGGTGGGGGTTCGGGGCGTAGCCCCGGCTTGAGGGGCGCGGGGAACGGCGCGACGAGCCCCCACCGGCCGGTAGTCGAGCGATATGGGGTGGGTGGGGGCCGCGGCGGGGCGTAGCCCCGGTTTTGGGGGCGTGGTGGACCGGTGCGGTCGCGCGGGTGTCAGCCCTTGAGTTCGGTCGCCACCAGTTCCGCGATCTGGATCGCGTTCAGCGCCGCACCCTTGCGAAGGTTGTCGTTGGAGACGAAGAGCGCGAGACCGTGCTCGACGGTCTCGTCGGCACGGATACGGCCGACGTACGACGCGTCCTGACCGGCGGCCTGGAGGGGAGTCGGGATGTCGGAGAGGGCGACGCCCGGCGCGCCGGCGAGCAGCTCGGTGGCGCGTTCGACGGAGATCGGACGCGCGAAGCGGGCGTTCACCTGGAGGGAGTGCCCGGAGAAGACCGGAACGCGTACGCACGTGCCGGAGACCTTGAGCGCGGGGATCTCCAGGATCTTGCGGGACTCGTTGCGGAGCTTCTGCTCCTCGTCCGTCTCGTGGAGACCGTCGTCGACGACCGACCCGGCGAGCGGGATCACGTTGAAGGCGATGGGGCGCTTGTAGACGTGCGGCTCGGGGAAGTCGACCGCCGCACCGTCGTGGGTCAGCCTGTCGGCGTCGGCGACGACCTTGAGCGCCTGGCCGTGCAGCTCGGCCACGCCCGCCAGCCCGGAGCCGGACACCGCCTGGTACGTCGCGACGACCAGCGCCTCCAGACCCGCCTCCTCGTGCAGCGGCTTCAACGCCGGCATCGCGGCCATCGTCGTGCAGTTCGGGTTGGCGATGATGCCCTTGGGGCGGTCGGCGATCGCGTGCGGGTTCACCTCGGAGACCACCAGGGGGACGTCCGGGTCCTTGCGCCAGGCGGAGGAGTTGTCGATCACCACGGCGCCCTGCGCGGCGACCTTCTCGGCCAGCGCCCTGGAGGTGGCGCCGCCCGCGGAGAAGAGCACGATGTCCAGGCCGGAGTAGTCGGCCGTGGCCGAGTCCTCCACCGTCACGCCGTCCAGCACCGTCCCGGCCGAACGCGCCGAGGCGAACAGCCGCAGTTCCTCAACGGGAAAGTTCCGCTCGACGAGGATCCTGCGCATGACCGTGCCGACCTGACCGGTGGCTCCGACGATTCCGACCCTCACGGCGACTCCCTTTGCGTACGTTTTACGTGGTCCAGCGCTTCCATCATGCGTCTGACCCGTGCCCACGTGTCCAATCCTTTGCCGGCGGCGCCCGAGGAGTGGGACACGGGGACCGTTCGGCGGCCGAAAGAAAACCGTCCGCCCACCGCCCGGCACCGCAAGCCGTACGGCGCGCGCGTCCTCGGGGCCCCGGCCCGGTGTGACGTACGACTCCGTGGAATTCGGCCGAACGTTTTGGCCCGCACCGGCGTCGTAGAGGAAACGCGGGAGGGGAGGGGTGGCCGTGCTGCGCAGAAAGGCACGCCGTGCCCAGGGGGTGGACGACCCGCTGGACGCGGCCCAGGAACGCCGGGTGCGGGCGGTCCTCGCGCTCGGCGGCGTACCGCAGGCGGACCTGCCGGACGGGGTGCAGCAGGTCCGCCTGCGGTTGCTGGAGCGCGCGGCGAAGGGGGACGAGGCGCCGCGTGACGTGTCCGCCTGGGTGGCGGTGGTCGCCTCGAACCTGGCGATGGACTGGCACCGGGCCAAGCGCCGCCAGGAACGGCTCGGTGAGCGCCTCGCCGCGCTGCGGCAGCCGGCGCACGACGGTGACGAGGACTCCAGCGTGCTCTCGCTCGCCGTGGCGCAGGGGCTGGACGAGCTGCCCGACGCCCATCGCCAGGTCCTCGTCCTGCGTTTCTACGCCGATCTGTCCGTGCGCGGGATAGCCGAGGAGCTCGACATCCCGGAGGGCACGGTCAAGAGCAGGCTGCACTCGGCGGTCCGCGCCCTGCGCGCCCGCCTGCACGAGGACGAGGTGGTGTGACATGGCCGAGTACGAAGGCAGTGCGGCAGCGGACGCGCTGTGGGCCGCGATCACCGACGAACCGCTGCCCGAAGGGGCCCACGACGACCCGGAGTTCCTGGCGGAGCACCGGTCGGCGACGGCGGACGTGGCACTGCTGCGGGAACAACTGGGCCTGATCGGGGCGGCGTTGGCGGAGGACGAGACCTCGGTGACGGCGGGTACGGGCGAAGGGACCCAGACGCGCCCCTCAGCTGTGTCCCCGTCCGCGTCCGCCTCCCCGTCCTCGTCTCTGCCCTCGCCCCGGGCCCGTGGCACCCGTCGCCCACCGGGGGCCGCCAAGCGGCGCACCCGGCATCCCGGCGCCCTCGCCGTCACCCTCGGCACCCTTGCCGCGACCGCCGTCGCCACGCTGGTCGTCGGCATGGGCTGGCTGCTCGCGCAGGGCGGGGACGGCGCGATGGGCGCGTCGGACAGCAGCGGGGCCAAGGCGGTGAGCAGTGGAAGCCCGGACGGGAGCGCGAACGCGAGCACGGGCGCGAGTACGGGCGCGGGCGACAGCACGGGTGACAGCGCCTCGCTCAGCGCCCCGGGCTATCTCGCCTGCACCCGGCTCGTCGCCGAGGGCACGGTCGCCGAGGTCGAGCAGGTCCCCGGCACCGGACAGGACCGGATCACCCTCGACGTGGACCGCTACTACAAGCCGGACAAGGGCAAGGCCGAGATCGCGTTCGTGACGGACGCGGACGCGGACCCGCGGCTGCACCGGGGCGACCACGTCCTGATCGGAATCCCGCTCCATGGCGAGTCCGCCGTTGTCCAGGCCGTCGGCGAGAAGGACATCGCCCGCGAACGGGCCTGGATCACCGAGGCGTTGCCCGCATCGCGCGGCCTGCGCTGCGAGGAGTCCGGCTGACCGGCGATGCGTGCGACCTCCGGCATCGCGTCCTGTGCTCACTCGTAGCTTTACGTGGCTGTTCTCGGAGGGAGGGAGGGAGGGCGGCTCACAGCAAAGGCGGGTGCCCGTATGGACACCCGCCCCGCCGGGAACCGGTCAGTTTCGTGAACCTGACCGGTTCGTGAACCTGACCGGTTCGTGAATCGATCAGGTCGCTACGGCGTGACCTTCTCGATCTTCACGCTGCCGAGGCCCGCGACCGTGCCGCGGGCGTTCACCAGCTGGACCTGTCCGAAGAACTCGCGTCCCTCGGGGGCCGGGGCCGCCGCGGTGACCGAGCCGGACACCGTGGCCGAGGCACCGGTGCCGAGCTTGACCGGCGTGGTGTCGTCGACCGTGACCGTGCCGAGCGCGGAGGAGAAGAACACGTCCTGGTAGTCGTACGCCGTCGAGCCCGACGGGACCGAGTAGCCCGCGACCTCGATGGTGTACGTACCGGCGGCGGGGGTGGCGATGGAGACCGCCTCCTCCGAGTCGCCGTCCGCGGACTGTCCGACGACCTGACCGGCGGCGTTGTACACCGTCAGATCCAGGTCGGCGGCCGTGTCGGAGACGTTGCCGATGGCGACGTCGAGGGACTTGGCGCCCGCGGGCACGTCCACGGTCGTGGTCTGCGTGGCGGCGTCGGCGATGGTCGGCCGCGCGTTCTTGGAGGAACCGAGCGGGCCGCCCTGCAGCTTGCCGTCGATCGCGGCGAAGTTGTTCGTCACCTTCCAGGAGGCGGAGACCGGGGTGCCGACCTTGGCCTCGGGGACCGTCACGACGGCCGGGTCGAAGGCCGCGCCGAGCACGGTGGCGTCCAGCTTGTACGGGTTGTCGAGCAGCGGCGACGTACGGCGCGCCTCGACCTCGACCTCCCAGACACCGGCCTGCGGGTCCGCGTACGACCGTACGTCGGGCCGGCAGCCGTTGGTGTTGGGGTAGTTGCTGTAGCAGTACGGCGTGCCGGTGTCCTCGACCGGAACACCGTACGGGTGGATGGAGATGAACCGGGTCTGGCTCAGGTCCTTCAGCCCGCCGATCGCGACCTCCAGCGACGTGGCGCCCTCGGGCACGGTCAGGAAGTACGACTGCGTGCTGTTGCGCTGCACCGAACTCGACTTGGAGAACGTGTACTTGACCGGCGTGGAGACCACGACCGTCGTCAGGATCTGCTTGTCGATGCCCTCGGTCCTCGGGTCGTCGAGTTCGAGGATCGCGCTCTTGATACCGGCCGAGGAGGCCTTCGCGGCGACCTTGACGGTGACCGGCTTGTTCAGTTCGAGCTTGACCTCGTCGGAGCCGACGATCTTGAAGGTGTCACCGGCGTTGTTCTCGAAGTGCAGCTCGTGGCGGATCGCCCTGGCCGGACCGGACGTACGGGTGACCGTGATCTCGTACGACTTCTTCACGCCGACCTTGAGGCCGCCCTCGCGGTCGTAGAGGCCGGTGCCGAAGCCCGGGGTCTTGAGCGCAAAGTCGATCGCGGTGTCGACCGGTGCCTTCACCGTGTAGTCGTGGGCGGTTGCGTCGTCCTTGATGGACTTCCACGCGTCCACGATGTTGATGAGGCCCGCACCCTCCTCGTACGCCTGGACGCCCTTGATGTGGTCGGCGGTCGAGGTGAGGGCCGTGCGCAGGGTGGCGGGCGTCAGGTCGATGCCCTTCTGCTCGGCGGCGGACAGCAGCAGCGCGCTCGCGCCCGCGGCCTGCGGAGAGGCCATCGAGGTGCCCTGGAGCATCGAGTAGCCGGCCGGGAGGGCGTAGCCCGCCTGGGCGACCGGGGCGCCCGGCAGCCAGGTCTGGGTGCTGTTGATCGCGGCGCCGGGCGCGGTCAGCGTCGGCGTGAAGCCGCCGTCCTCACGCGGACCGCGCGAGGAGAACGGCATCATCGCGTACTTCTTCTCCACGCCCGAGCCGTAGTTGGCGGCCCAGGTCTCCTTGGAGATGGACGCGCCGACCGAGATGACCTTGTCGGCCAGACCGGGGTCGCCGATGGTGTTGGCGCCGGGGCCGGAGTTGCCCGCGGAGATCACCAGCTGGACGCCGTAGGTGTCGATGAGACGCGTGTAGAGCTCGGCGCGCGCGTTGTTGCCGTCGTTGAGGGCCGGCAGACCGCCGATCGACATGTTGACGATGTCGACGCCGCGGTTGACGACGAGGTCGATCATGCCCTCGGTGAGCGCGACGTTGGTGCAGCTGGGGCCGAAGACGCAGGCGCGTGACGAGACGATCTTTGCGCCCGGGGCCGCGCCGTTCATCTTGCCGCCGAACAGGCTGTTCGCGGAGGTGATGCCGGCGACGTGCGTGCCGTGCTCGCTGGAGATGATGCCGATGTTGACGTAGTCGGCCTTGGCGCCATCTGCGTTGTAGACGACGTCCTTGCGGATCTCGACGACGAACGGGATGCGCTCGACGACGTCCGTCGACGGGTCGTCCTTGCCGAAGTAGCCGATCTGGAAGCCGTCCTTGTACGGCTTCATGGCCTCGTCGTCGGTGAAGTCGAGGTTGTCGTTGGCGTCGACGCGCACGGTGCCGGAGGCCGGGTCGTACAACACGCCCCAGACGTCGGTGGTGTCACCGTCCCGGTTCAGGTCGCCCTTCTCGTCGCCGCCGGTAGTGTCGGCCTCGTACATGTAGTTGAACTTGTAGCTGCCCTCGGGAGCCTTGAACGTCTCGGTGCCCTCGCTGGCTGTGGTGATGGAGAATGCCGGACCCGAGACCGACTTGGTCATCCGCCGCCAGCTGCCGTCGCCGTCGGAGACCGGGTCGGTGGAGGTAACCCAGTCGACGATCTTGCGCTCGCCGGTGGTGGTCTTCTGCAGCGCCGGGTGACCCAGGTCCACGCCGGAGTCGAGGATGCCGATGGTGACGCCCCGGCCGTCCGCCTTCGGGTTCTTCTTCACGAAGTCGACGGCGCCCGTCTCGAAGGACGGGTTGTACGGGTTCTCGGCGGGGGTGTTCTTGTCCGGAGCCGAGTAAGTGCTCGTGGTCTTCCCGCTGCCTGCGCTCTTGGCGGTGTCCGCGCTCGGCGTCGGGTCGTCCAGCGCGATCTCCTGGCGCAGGTCGATGCCGTGCACGGAGGAGAGCTTCGCGGCGGCGGCGATGGCCGCGTCGGCCTGCGCTGTCGGGACGGTGGCGCGGACGTAGCCGACCTTGTCGAAGGTCCGGCCGACGATACCGCCCTTCACCGCGTCCATCTCCCGAGCGACCTGCTCGGTCTGCCCCGGTGCGGTGGCGATCATCATCGTGACGTTCTTCGTGCCGTCGGCCTTGGCCTCGGTGAGGAGGTCCGCGTCGTCCGAACCGAGCTTGGCGCTCGCGGACTTGGTGCCCGGGTCGGGTGCGGTGGGTGCCTGGTCCGCGGAGAAGGCCATGGGTATCGGCCCGGCCGCGGAGAGCGCGGCCACCAGGCCTGCGGCCACGGCGATGCGGGCCACGCGTCTCGCGCCCGATATCGGAGCGCGCTGAGGGTCGGTCATCAGCATCCCTTGTAGGTAAAGGAACGAGCGTGGAGTGACCGGTCCCGACGTTCCTACGGGACGCGATCACGTCAGTCCGGTATGTGGACCCGGATGACCGCTCAGCTTTACCCAAGGGACAGTTGTTTGGGGAGAGTTGACCGGGGCGAGATGAAGCCATGGCGTACTTCCGCCATACGTCACGCCGGTCATAGCAGGCGATGGCGGGACATGGTCAACCACAGCCCGCCCGCCCCTGGCCCGCTCAGGCCTCCCGCGTGCGCGTGTAGTGGCGGGACGCCTTCGCCCGGTTACGGCGGGCCGCCATCGAGCACCGGCGGCGGGTGCCCTGCCATGAACACCGTGTCGTAACGTCTGGGCATGCCCAAGGAGTTGAGGGTGGCGGCCTACGCCGTATGTGTGCGGGACGGCCGGATGCTGCTGGCCCGCTGGGTCGCGGGCGACGGACGCAAGCGATGGACCCTGCCCGGCGGCGGCATGGACCATGGCGAGGACCCCTACGACACCGTCGTCCGTGAGGTCGAGGAGGAGACGGGGTACACCGTGGAGCCGGTCGCGCTGCTGGGCGTCGAATCCGAACTGCGCTCGCACCCGCGCCGGCTCGGCCCGCCCACCGACTTCCACGCCCTGCGGATCGTCTACGAGGCCCACATCACCGGCGGCGAGCTGCGCCACGAGACGGACGGCTCCACCGACATGGCGGCCTGGTACCCCCTCGACGAGGTGCCCGCGCTCGACCGGGTGGGGATGGTGGACATGGCTCTGGAGCTGTGGCGGGAGCGACCGCCTCTCGGACGCCCGCGAAGGGACGGGGCCGGGAACTAGGTTCCATACCCCGGAAAATGAACGGGGAGTGACCGCATCCGGGCCGTTCGGAGAGGCCTCAAGGACGCGCAGGGTGGTCCAAGATCCACGTACGGTGATCGGCGTCGGCAGTTGCCGCCTCGTTAACGTCCAGGTCACCCCCAGTGCCAACGATCCAGTATGAGCGGGGAGTTACCGCAACGAGCCCCCCGTGACCACTGCCGACGCGTTCGCACTCGGGGAGACCGCGCCATGTCGCGCATACGCTCTGTCGCCACTTCCGCTGCCATGAACCGCCGTACCCTGCTCGCCGCCACCGGGGCGGTGGGCCTCTCCGCGGGCATCGGCTACGCCCTGCGGCCCGACTCCGAGGCGCACGCCGCCACCACGGGCGAGGGCGAGGCACCCATCGCGGTGTCCCTCCCCCACTCTCGGCTTCGCTCGAGCGGGGGGACCCCCATGGCACCCGCCGCCGCCCTCTCTCCGTACGTGCGTGGCACCACCCTGGAGAGCGTGGCCGCGCCGCGCTCCGGCTCGGGCGGCTACCGGCGGCTCGGCGACGGCCCCGCCTGGAAGCGGGTCGTACGCGGGGAGCTGGCCGCGGCCAAGTCCGGGCGGGCCGACCGGCGCACCGCGCTCGCCTCGTTCGTGCAGTTCACCGACCTGCACCTGATCGACGCCCAGCACCCGCTGCGGCTCGAATACCTGCGCAGCGGCGCCGTGAACGCCTGGCGTCCGCACGAGACGCTGACCGTCGCGGGCGCCGTCTCCCTCGTCGAGCGGGTCAACGCGCTGCGCGGAGCCCCCGTCACCGGTTCCCCGCTGCACTTCGTCATGACCACCGGCGACAACACGGACAACAACTCCAAGACGGAGCTGGACTGGTTCCTGAAGGTCATGAGCGGCGGCCGGATCAGCCCCAACAGCGGCGACCCGCGCCACTACGAGGGCGTCCAGAACAGCGGCCTCAAGCTGTACTGGCAGCCGGACGCCGCCCTGCGCGACGCCGACAAGCAGCTCGGCTTCCCGCAGCTGCACGGCTTCCTCGCGGCCGCCATCCGTGAACTGCGCAGCCCCGGCCTCGGTCTGCCCTGGTACTCCACGGTCGGCAACCACGACGCGCTGCCGCTGGGCTGCTACCGGCACGGCGACTCCTTCCTCACCGAGTTCGCCGTCGGCGGCAAGAAGCTGATGACGCTGCCCGCCTCGGCGAGCGTCGCCCTGCGCGCCGCCATCAAGAACGACAAGGACCCCAAGGGCCTCCAGCTCAGGGATCTGCTCAAGGCGCATGCGCGGCAACTGCGCTCGGTCACCCCGGACGAGTCGCGCGCCCCCTTCACGCCCGCCGAGTACCTCAAGGCGCACCTCGACCCCGCGCACACCGGCCCCGGCCCGGTCGGCCACGGCTACTCGGCGGCCAACCTCGCCGCGAACACCCAGTACTACGCGTTCCGGATCTCCGACGACATCATCGGCATCAGCATCGACACCACCGACCCGGGCGGCCACTACATGGGCTCCATCGGGACGACCCAGCTGCGCTGGCTGGACAAGACGCTGAGCGACAACAAGGACTCGTACGCCATCGTCTTCAGCCACCACACCAGCAAGTCGATGACCAACCGCCGCGCCGACCCCGCGCACCCGAGCGAGCAGCGCCACGGCGGCGAAGAGGTGGTCTCCACCCTCGCCAACCACCGCAACGTGCTGGCCTGGGTGAACGGCCACACCCACAAGAACGAGATCATCGCGCACTCCGCGCCGGGCAACGGCTCCTTCTGGGAGATCAACACCGCCTCGCACGTCGACTTCCCGCACCTCGCCCGCATCATCGAGGTCGTCGACAACAAGGACGGCACGCTCTCCCTCTTCACCACCCTCATCGAGTCCGCGGCCCCGCACCGCACGGACTTCTCCGACCTCAGCCAGACGGGCCTGGCGGCCCTGTACCGCGAGCTCGCCTTCAACTCCCCGGGCCGGACCGACGTGCTGAGCGGGGCGCCGAAGGACCGCAACACGGAGCTTGTACTGAAGAAGGGATGAGGAAGCCCGAAGAAGGGCTTGTCAGTACGTACGGGACTGGTGGTGACGGCGACGGCGGGCGACACCGGCGGCACGTGGTCGGCGACATCGGGCGTGGGCAACGTACAGACGCATGCGCCGCGCGGCCGACCACTACCGCGTCGGCAGCATCACGAAGACCTTCATCTCCACCGTCCTGCTGCAACTGGAGGCGGAGGGACGGCTGTCGCTGGACGACAAGGTGGAGAAGTGGCTCCCGGGAGTGGTCCGGGGCCACGGTCACGACGGCCGCCGGATCACCGTCCGCCGGCTCCTCAACCACACCAGCGGCATCTTCGACTACACGGCGGACGGGGACTTCGTCCGCACGTACTTCCTGAAGGACGGCTTCCTCGTACACCGCTACGACACGAAGACGCCCGAGCAGCTCGTGGCCATCGCCATGGCCCACCAGCCGCTCTTCGCCCCGGGCACGTCCTGGCGCTACTCCAACACCAACTACGTCCTGGCCGGCATGGTGATCGGGAAGGTCACCGGCCACTCGTACGCGTCGGAGATCCGCCATCGCGTCATCGCCCCGCTGGGCCTGCGCGCCACGTCCGTGCCCGGCACCGGCGTGACGCTCCCGCGGCCCAGTAGCCGCGCGTACTCCAAACTGGCGGAGACGACGACGGGCCCCACGTACGACGTGACGGAACTGAACCCGTCCCTGGCGTCCTCGGCCGGCGAGATGATCTCCGACTCCGCCGACCTCAACCGCTTCTACACGGCCCTGCTGGGCGGCCGGTTGCTTCCGCCCCGGCAGCTGAAGGAGATGAAGACCACCGTGCGGGCCGACGGGATCCCGGGCGCCCGCTACGGCCTCGGTCTGATCGACCGCAAGCTCAGCTGCGGCGTCCACGTCTGGGGCCACGACGGCGGCATCCACGGCTCGACGTCCTCCGCCGTGACCACGGCGGACGGCCGCCACTCCCTCTCCTTCAACTTCGACGGGGACTGGTCGGGGGACAGCGGCGCGGTGATCGAGGGGGAGTTCTGCGGCAAGTAGCTCACATCACCGCGGGCTCCACTCGCCGTCGCCCAGTACGAGGTCGGGGTCGAACATGACGATCACGGCGGCGATCAGCAGGACGGCAAGGGGTCCGGCGAGCATCTGGAGCAGGAACGACACCAGATCGGCGGACGACTGAGCGGCCGAAACCTGGTCGGTGACGTGCACCGAGACGGCGGCCATACCGGTGTAGTGCATGCCGGTCACGGCCACACCCATGACGAGGCTCGCACCCAGGCTCGACCACAGGGTGTGAATGGAGACGGCCGCCCACAGGGCCGCGGTGGCGGCGGCGACGGCGATCAGCACGGACAGCGCCACCGTCAGCACGTCGTAGTGCAGGGTCCCGTGTGTACGGATGGCGGCCATGCCCATGTAGTGCATGGCCGCCACGCCCAGGCCGGTGACGACACCCGCCACGCCCAGGTTCAGCGGCGCGGCACCCCGGTAGCCGACGAGGAAGACTCCCACGGCGACGACCGCGATCGCGACGCCGAGGCTGAGCAGGGTCATCACCCGGTCGTAGCTCACCGGCGCGCCCTCGACGCTGAAACCGATCATGCCGATGAAGTGCATGGTCCAGATGCCGCAGCCGATGGACACCGCGCCCAGCGTCAGCCAGCCGGCTCTGCGTCTGATGTGCGTGCGCCGCAGCGCCCGTGTCGTGCACCGCAGCCCGAGGGCCGCTCCCAGGCAGGCCATCAGGTAGGCCGCGATCGGTGTTATGGCCCCGTAGTGGAAATCGGAAACGGTGGCGGTCATGGGGGGTGCCCCTTCTCATGCGTGACGGCAGGCAACAGGCAGACAGGCAGGCAGACAGGCAGACGTGGCATACAGGTGGACAGGCAGACAGCGTCGCGGGCGTGGTGCGCCGACGCGGCGGTGTGTGGTGAGTGTTCACACCCGGTTCATCGGAGCTGTGTCGGCCCGGGCGCGGAAACGGTGAGCAGCCCTCCGGTCGGGAGGCTCCTGGGGCACCGTGATGTGTCGCGGAAGAGGCGGCCTGGATCCTGGTGGGGACAGGGTGGTTCCAGCGGTTGGATCAAGCCACCTGGCTGGCTGGTTCGCAATTCAAGCACACTTCGACCACCGTCTTCCCTTCTTCGGACACCTCTCCGAAGAATCGATACTCCACCGGCTCTCCATGCGAAACCGACCATGATCCACTCGGCCGTCCCGCTGTCCGGCGGGCCCGAGGAGTGAGCGGAAGTCGCCTCGACGCCGAGGAGGGGCCGCCGGTGCGCCGGCGACCCCTCCTCTCCCCTCCTGATACCACCCCGGTCCGTCACTACCGGGGCAGCACCACGACATGCGCCGCCGGATCCCGGTCGTTCGACGCCATCAGCGCGGTGCGCAGGACCGTCGCCTGCTGCTCCATCGCGTCGCGCAGCTTCTTGGGCGTGATGTGGACGACCGTGATGCCCAGCCGCTCCAGGTGTTCGCGCTTGCGGGCGTACTCCGACCAGAGGACGTCGTCGCCCTGCCGGTGGCCTTGCCGAAGTCCCTGGCCGTGGCCTTGCCCGTGGCCTTGCCCATGTCCCGGCCGGGACGCGCGGGTGTCCAGCTCGACGGCCACCGCCTGCTCGGGCCAGTACGCGTCGAGGCCGCCCAGGTGGGGGCCGCCCGGCAGCCGCAGGTCCACGTTCCAGACCGGGTCGGGAAGGCCGCACTCCCGCACCATCCGGTACAGGCGGTCCTCCGCGATCGCCCGCCCCTCCGCCAGCAGTGAGTCCACCGCGTCCACCACGTGCGGACGGCTCAGCAACCGCGCGTGCGTCAGTTCCCGTACCACCGAGGCCGGTTCGCAGTGCCCGGCGCGTACCGCCTCGGTCAGCAGCCGGCGCACCGCGCCCGCGTCCGACAGCTCCGCCACCGCGTCGGCGAGGGCACGCGGCACCGGGGCGACCGGGACACCGGTGAGATACGAGGCGGTGGGGAGCGACGGCGTGCGGACGATGTGGGCGCAGCCGTGCGAACGCAGTCGGCGCAGCCGGGGGACCAGGACGTCGATCGTGTCGAGGGAGGCCAGCGGGGGCGCCGAGGCGAACCCGTGCAGGGCCAGCGCCGCCAGGCCCGTGATCTGCGCGTCCGTGTACGGCCGCGGGGCGTGCGGCGCCTCGGCGCCCGGCTGGGCGGGGATGCCGGCCGGCTGCTCCTGGGCGGGGGTGCGGCCGGCGAACAGCAGGACCGCGTGCAGGCGTTCCTCGGAGGTGGGCGGGCCCGGGTGGAGCAGGAAGACGCCGGGGAGGATCTCCTGCCAGGGGCCGCCGGGCCGGCACCGCTCGTTCGCCGCGGCGGCCGTGACGCCGTGGGAGCGCAGCTGGGAGGTGGTCAGGACGCGCCGCCGTGCGTCCGAGAGGTGGCGGAGGGGGCGGGGGGAGAGCGGGGTGTTGTGGTTCATGATCGGGGGTTTTCCGCACCCGATCCGTCCCCTAACCGCTGTTACACGCCCGTCGACAAATCAGGACAAGCCAGCACTAAAGTACGGGCGTTCGACTGCCGAAAGGCGCTGGTCCGGAAGGGGGAAGGGAGGGGTTACGGCTCCGCGTACCTGTATTTCGTAACCACCCCTTCCCCCCCATGTCCACGAGGTCCGGGTGCTAGCCCGCGGCCGCCGTGTCGCAGGCCTGGGCCCGCAGCGCCCGGGCCAGGTCGTCGCGCGCCTCCAGGACCAGTCGGCGCAGGGCCGGTGCCGCGTTCTCGTGGGCGGCGAGCCAGGTGTCCGTCGCGTCCAGGGTCTCCTGGGAGTCCTGGAGGGACGGGAACAGGCCCCTCACCACGTCCATGGCGATCTGGATGGAGCGCTCGGCCCAGACGCGCTCGATGGCGTCGAAGTACTTGGCGGCGTACGGCGCGAGCAACTCCCGCCGGAACGGCTGCGCGAAGCCCGCGATCGTCGCCTCGACGAGCGCGTTGGACAGGGCGTCCGACTCGACGACCTGGGCCCAGGCCTGGTCCTTGACCGCCGCCGAGGGGCGGGCGGCGAGACAGCGCACCTGGTGGCGCTTGCCGGAGGCCGTGTCGTCGCGGGCCAGTTCGGCCGCGAGGGCGGACTCGTCGGCGACGCCGTGCGAGGCCAGCGGTTCCAGGAACGCCCAGCGCAGCTCCTGGTCGACCTCCAGACCGTCGATCTTCGCCGTGCCCTCCAACAGGCCCTGGAGCAGCTGCAGATCGGCCTGCTCGTTCGCGACCGCGGCGAAGAACCGGGCCCAGGTCAGCTGGTGCTGGCTGCCGGGCTCGGCGAGCCGCAGTTCCTTCAGGGCGCCCTGCGCGAGCAGCCGGCCGCCCTCGGCCCGCCAGCCGGGGGCCGTGTAGTGGACGAGCGCCGAGTTCGCCCAGGCGTGCAGCATCTGCAGCACACCGATGTCGGACTCGCGGCCCGCGAACCGCAGCACCAGGCCCACGAAGTCCCGCGCCGGCATCAGCGCGTCCCGGGTGAGGTTCCACAGCGCCGACCAGCACAGGGCACGGGCGAGCGGGTCGGCGATGTCGCCGAGCCGGTCGCGGAGCGTGGCCAGCGAGTTCTCGTCGAAGCGGATCTTGCAGTAGGTGAGGTCGTCGTCGTTGACGAGGACCAGCTCGGGTGCGTCCGCGTCGGCCAGCTCCGTGACCACCGTACGGGGGCCGTCGACATCCACCTCGGCCCGCGCGTACCGCACCAGCGAACCGTCCCCTCCTTGCCGCAGGCCCTCACGCCGGTAGAGACCCACCGCGACGCGGTGCGGGCGCAGTTCGGGGTGCGACTCGGCGGCTTCCTGGAGCACGGACAGCTCGGCGACGCGTCCCTCCGCGTTCAGGATCACCTGCGGGGTCAGGGAGTTCACCCCGGCCGTCTGCAGCCATGCCCGCGACCAGGTCGCCAGATCGCGTCCGCTGGTCTCCTCCAGCGCCGACAGCAGATCGCCGAGGCGCGTGTTGCCGTACGCGTTCCGCTTGAAGTACCGGCGCGCGCCCTCCAGGAAGGCGTCCTGGCCGACGTACGCGACGAGCTGCTTGAGCACGCTCGCCCCCTTCGCGTACGTGATGCCGTCGAAGTTGAGCTTGGCGTCCTGCAGGTCGCGGATGTCGGCGGTGACCGGGTGGGTGGACGGCAGCTGGTCGGCGCGGTACGCCCAGGCCTTGCGGCGGTTGGCGAAGGTGATCCAGCCGTCCTTGAAGCGGGTCGCCCCGACCAGCGCGAACGCACCCATGAAGTCGGCGAAGGACTCCTTGAGCCACAGGTCGTCCCACCACTCCATGGTGACCAGGTCGCCGAACCACATGTGCGCCATCTCGTGCAGGATGACGTTCGCCCGGCCCTCGTACGACGCCTGCGTCACCTTCCCTCGGAAGATGTACTCCTCGCGGAAGGTGACGAGCCCCGGGTTCTCCATCGCACCGAGGTTGTACTCGGGCACGAACGCCTGGTCGTACTTCCCGAAGGGATACGGGAAGTCGAAGTGGTCGTGGAAGAAGTCCAGGCCCTGCTTGGTGACGAGGAAGATGTCGTCGGAGTCGAAGTAGGGGGCCAGGCCCTTGCGGCACATCGCGCCGAGCGGGATCTCCAGCGTCGTACCGTCGTCGAAGGTGCGGGAGTAGCTGTCGGTGACGTAGTGGTACGGGCCCGCCGCGAACGCGGTGATGTACGTCGAGATCGGCTTGGTCTCGGCGAACCTCCACACCCCGTCGGCCGGCTCACCGACGCCGTTGCTCCAGACCGTCCAGCCCTCCGGGGCCCGGACCTCGAAGCGGAAGGGGGCCTTGAGGTCCGGCTGCTCGAAGTTCGCGAAGACGCGCCGGGAGTCGGCGGGCTCGTACTGCGTGTAGAGGTAGATCTCGCCGTCCTCGGGATCGACGAAACGGTGCATGCCCTCGCCGGTGCGGGAGTAGGCGCACTGGGCGTCGACGACCAGCTCGTTGTCGGCCAGGAGGTCTTCGAGCCGGATGCGCGTGCCGTCGAAGACCTCGCCCGGGTCGAGGTCCCTCCCGTTGAGCGACACGGCGGTGACGCTCGGCGCGATCAGATCGGCGAAGCTCGCGGCGCCGGGCTCGGCGCAGCGGAACCGGATCGTGGTCACCGAGCGGAAGGTGCGTGGCTCCGCCTCGATGGGGCCCACGGCGGAGCGCAGGTCGAGGGACACCTCGTACCCGTCCACGGACAGCAGGGCCGCCCGCTCCTGGGCCTCGTCGCGGGACAGGTTCTCACCGGGCACGGGCGGCACTCCCTCTTGGTGTGACGGACTTGGTGTGACGGACTTGGTGTGACGGCTTGGTGTGACGGACACGGCCGAACAGGACCGATCCTGCCATGTGCCCCTGACGCGGGGCACCCGGGAATGAGGCGGGGCACCGGTGGTGTTCCTTTCGGGAAAGAAGACCTTCCGAGGAGAGCCATGCCCGACACCACCTCCACAAAGACCCCCGTCGACTTCTGGTTCGACCCGCTGTGCCCCTGGGCCTGGATGACCTCGCGCTGGGTCCTGGAGGTGGAGAAGGTCCGCGACATCGAGGTCCACTGGCACATCATGAGCCTCGCGGTGCTGAACGAGGACAGGCTCGACCAGCTGCCCGAGGAGTACCGGGAGATGCTCGCCACCCAGGCCTGGAAGCCGATCCGGGTGGTCACCGCCGCCTGGCAGAAGCATGGCGAGGACGTCCTCGGCCCGCTCTACACCGCGCTCGGCACCCGTATCCACAACCAGGGCGAGGGCCCGACCGTCGAGGCGATCGTCGGCGCGCTCGCCGACGTCGGCCTGCCCGCGGACCTGATCGACTACGCCGATCAGGAGGACTTCGAGTTCGACGCCGAGCTGCGCGCCTCCCACAAGGAGGGCATCGACAAGGTCGGCCAGGAGGTCGGCACCCCCGTGATCGCGGTGCCGGGCGCCGACGGCGAGCAGGTCGCCTTCTTCGGCCCGGTCGTCACCCCGGCCCCCAAGGGCGAGGCCGCGGCCAGGCTCTGGGACGGCACGCTGCTGGTCGCCTCGACCCCCGGCTTCTACGAGATCAAGCGCACCCGCACGGCGGGTCCGGACTTCAGCAACCTGTAGGGGGACGAGGAGTCACTCCGGCTCCGGCATCTTCTGTGGCGGGTCGAACGGCTTGACCTGCCACGCATGACGGATGTTGCGGCAGTCGTAGTCGGTGCGGCCGCAGATCCAGTAGTCGTCGACATACGCGCGGGGTCTTTGGAGGTTCGCCAGCTTGCGGATGACCCCACGCTCCCGGTCGTCCCGGGGCGGGCGGTGCGGCTGGTCGGATCTACAGGTGTAACAGGGATACGTCTTTTCCCTCGGCATCCCGCAACGATGCCCCGGAAGCCCGGATACCGTAAGGCCCCGTGAGGTTCCTCCGCACGGGGCCTTCGTCGATCGCCCCGCCCACCGCTCTCTCCTCACCAGGCAAGCGTTTTCCCCCACGCGAGCGCGCCCCGCCCGGGATACTGACGGGTCATGAGTACGCCGAACACCGCCGACGCCCTGAGCCCCGTGCCTCCGGTGAGCACGACCCTGTTGCTGGCCCGGCACGGCCAGACCGTCTGGCACGCCGAGAACCGCTACGCCGGGATGAGTGACGTTCCCCTCACGGACGAGGGCCGCGCCCAGGCGGCGGCCCTCGGCCGCTGGGCCGCCGCGCACCGCGTGGACGCCGTCTGGACGTCGACCCTCTCCCGCACCGTCGCCACGGCCGACCCCGTCTGCCGCGCCCTCGGTCTCACCGCGTATCGCGAACCCGCCCTGCGCGAATGCGACTTCGGCGTGGTGGAGGGCCGTACCCTCGCCGAGTTCGAGGCCGAGAACCCGGCACGGGCGATGGCCTTCCGGGCCGACCCGGTGTCGTACCCCTTCCCGGAGGCGGAGGACCCGCGCACCGCCGCTGCGCGCGGCGCGGGCACCCTGCGCCGTATCGCGGCCGCGCACCACGGCGAACGCGTCCTGGTCGTCGCCCACAACACCCTGCTGAGGCTGGTGCTGTGCTCGCTGCTGGCCATTCCGCTGGGCGAGTACCGCAGGGTCTTTCCGCGGCTGCGCAACGCGGCGGTCACCGAAGTCCGGATGACGGAGGGGACGGCCGCGCTGCTGTCGCTCAATGTGCCGTGCCGGTGAGGCGCCTGCCTGCCCGCACGCAAAGAGGGGAGCCCCCGCGAGTCATGTCCTCGCGGGGGCTCCCCGTTTCTCCGCCTGCCACGTGAAGGGTGAGAAGACGATCACGAGCAGGACGTCTCCCACCTGCCTCAGGGGGTCGGCAGCAACACGTTCGCGCGGGACTTGGCGGCTTCGTGACGCCGGGCCACGTCCTGCCAGTTGACGACCTGCCACATCGCCTCGACGAAGTCGACCTTCTGGTTGCGGTACTGGAGGTAGAAGGCGTGCTCCCAGCCGTCGAAGACGAGGATCGGCACCGAGCCCTGGCCGACATTGCCCTGGTGGTCGTAGACCTGCTCGACGATGAGGCGGTCGCCGAGCGGCTCGTAGGCGAGGACGCCCCAGCCGGAGCCCTGCGTCGTCGCGGCGGCCTTGGTCAACTGGGCCTTGAAGGCGGCGAAGGAGCCGAAGGACTCGGTGATCGCGTCCGCGAGGTCGCCCACTCCGTCGGCGGCCAGCGGCTCACCGCCGCCGTCGCCGGTCATGTTCGTCCAGTAGACGCTGTGCAGGATGTGGCCGGAGAGATGGAACGCGAGGTTCTTCTCCAGACCGTTGATCCCACCCCACTGCTCCTTGTCCCGCGCTTCCGCGAGCTGCTCCAGGGTGTCGTTGGCCCCCTTCACATACGCCGCGTGGTGCTTGTCGTGGTGCAGCTCGATGATCTCGGGGCTGATCACGGGCGCGAGTGCGGCGTAGTCGTACGGCAGCTCAGGGAGCGTGTAGACGGGCATGCGGGTCCCCTCCGGCCTCGTAAGACCTCTTATTGCAACTAACTTGCAATTGCACGCTAGCAACAAAAAGGCCCCCGTGTGTGCCACACGAGGGCCTTTCGGCGTTCCAGGCAGATCCAGGAAGGTCGCGGGAGGTCGCGGGAGGTCGGGGAAGGTCGCGGGAGGTCGGGGAAGGTCAGCGGGCGGCAGCTGCGAGACCGCGATGAAGAACCAGACGACCAGGATCACCGCGCCGATCATGTTCAGCAGCCACGGGAAGACGTCGTCCGGACGCCAGTGGCTGAGGAGGACGCACGCGAAGCCGAAGACCGACGACGCGAGCACGGCGACGCGCGGAACCCCGGCCGAGACCTTGCCGAGGGCCTTCGGACCCTGGCCGCGCTCCACCAGGGGGAAAGGCTGCCCACTATCCGGACACCGGCCGTACGGAGCGTGCGGACCGGGTCACGCCACCGAGGTGTAGTGCGAGGCGTCCCCCTCGATCGAGTAGCTCTCCTTGCCCTCGACACCGACCGGCACGTCACCGGCGACGGTCACCCGGTGCAGGCGGCGCGGCAGACCGTCGTAGTTGTCGATGGCGTAGTGCTGGGTGATCCGGTTGTCGAACAGGACGAGCTGGTTCGGGGACCAGCGGTGGCGCAGGATGTTCTCGGGGCGGGTGACGTACGACTGGAACAGATCGAGCAGCTTGCGGGACTCGCCCACCGACAGCCCGACGATCCGCTGCGCGAACCCGCCGATGAACAGTCCGCGCTCGCCGGTCAGCGGATGGACCCGGACGACGGGGTGGGCGGTGCGGTACGTGATGGAGGTGAACCGGGCGCGCTGGGCGGCCTGTTCCTCGTCGACCTCCTCGTCCGGCACCGCGTAGTCGTAGTCGTTGGTGTGCTCGGCCCACAGGGTGTCGGCGAGCGCGCGCAGCGGGGCGGGCAGATCCCGGTAGGCGGCCGCCGAGTCGGCGATCAGGGTCTCGCCGCCGTACGGCGGGATCGTGATGCTGCGCAGGGTGCTGGCCTGCGGCGGGTTGAGGACGAACGTGACGTCGGTGTGCCAGTGGTTGGCGGCCCGGCCGCGCTCGCTGTCGACGGGCAGCACGTTCGGCAGGCCGTCGACGGAGGGCACGGTGGGGTGGGCGGTGGTGAGGTCGCCGAACCGGCGGGCGACGTCCTGCTGGCCCCGGTCGTCCAGTCCGGCGGCGTCGAAGACCAGGGCCTTGTGCTCGTTGAGAGCGGTGCGCAGGGCGACGACGGTCTCGTCGTCGAGGGGCCGGGTGAGGTCGACGCCGGACACCTCGGCACCGATCCTGCCGGTGACCTTGCGGATCTCGATCTCGGGCATGGGGGAGTCCTTTCAGCGGGTGGCGAGGGACGGGACGGCGTACTGGTTTGCGGGACGCGGGAGCCCGTAGCGCTCCCGGAGGGTCCGCCGGGGGCCGTACTCGGTGCGCAGCAGGCCACGGGCGCGCAGGATCGGCACGACGTGGTCGACGAAGAGTCCGAGGCCGGACGGCAGCACGGCCGGCATGATGTTGAAGCCGTCGGCTGCGCCGAGCCGGAACCATTCCTCGATGGCGTCGGCGACCTGCTCGGGCGTACCCGCGAAGGTCAGGTGGCCGCGTCCGCCGCCGAGTCGGCCGATCAGCTCGCGGACGGTGAGGCGTTCGCGCCGGGCGAGCTCCACGACCAGCGTGTAGCGGCTCTTGGCGCCCTCGATCGCGCTCTCCGGCGGAAGGTCGGCCGGCAGCCGCGCGTCGAGCCCGAGGGTGCCCGGCTCCAGACGGAGCAGGTGTTCGAGGCGGTGGAGTCCGTGCTCGTACACGATGTGGTCCTCAAGGACCCTTTCCTGCCGGCGCGCCTCGGCCTCGGTGGAACCGATGACCGGGACGATGCCGGGCAGGATCTTGAGGTGGTCCGGGTCCCGACCGGCCGCGCCCGTACGGGACTTGAGGTCGGTGTAGAAGTCCTGCGCGTCCTTGAGCGTCTGCTGTGCGGTGAAGACGGCCTCGGCGTAGCGCGCTGCGAACCGCTTGCCGTCCTCCGAGGAGCCCGCCTGCACCAGAAGCGGATAACCCTGCGGCGAGCGGGGCACGTTGAGGGCGCCCCCGACGCTGAAGTACCTGCCCTGGTGGCGCGCCGGATGGATCTTCCGCTCGTCGCCCCAGACCCCCGCCGCCTTGTCGGCGACGACCAGGTCGTCCTCCCAGCTGTCCCAGAGCTTGAGCGCCACGTCGAGGAACTCGGCGGCGCGTTCGATGGGGGTCCCCCCTGTTCGAGCGAAGTCGAGAACTTGGGGGAGGGTGGCGTGGGCGGGCTCGTCGTCGAGCCCGAAGTTGCGGGCGGCCTCCGCGCCGGCGGTGGTGACGATGTTCCAGCCCGCGCGGCCGCCGCTGAGGTGGTCGAGCGAGGCGAGTCGGCGGGCCAGGTTGTAGGGCGAGTTGTACGAGGTGGAGGCGGTGGCGATCAGACCGATGTGCTGGGTCGCGGTGGCGATCGCCGTGAGCAGGGTGATGGGTTCGAGGGTCCCGGACGGGCGCTGGCCGACGCTGTTGAACAGGACCGGGCCGTCGGCGAGGAAGAGCGAGTCGAAGGTGCCGCGTTCGGCGAGGTGCGCGAGGCGGACGTAGTGGGCCAGTTCCACGTGGGCGTGCGGATCGCTCTCCGGCAGCCGCCAGGAGGCCTCGTGGTGGCCGGTGTTCATCAGGAAGGCGTTGAGGTGGAGCTGTCTGCTGGTCACTGGTGGTCCTCCGTGACGCCCAGGGCGGCGAGCAGCCGCTCGCGGTACACGCCGAGCAGGGGGTCGCGATACGAGCGGGGGTGCGGGGGTTCGATGGTCAGGTCGAGCCCGATCCGGCCTTGGTCGAGCACGAGGACGCGGTCGGCGAGCACGATCGCCTCGTCCACGTCGTGCGTGACGAGCAGGACGGAGGGCCGGTGGCGCTTCCACAGCTCGCGCAGCAGGGCGTGCATCCGGATCCGGGTGAGGGCGTCCAGCGCGCCGAACGGCTCGTCGGCCAGGAGCAGTTCGGGCTCCCGTACGAGCGAACGGGCCAGCGCGGCACGCTGGGCCTCGCCACCGGACAGCTCGTTCGGCCAGGCGCGTTCGCGGCCCGCGAGGCCCACCTCGGCGAGGGCGGCACGGCCGTCGCGCTCCGCCTCCTTGCCGTCCGCGCCGAGCAGGACGTTGTCGAGGACACGGCGCCAGGGCAGCAGCCGGGAGTCCTGGAAGACGACCGACACCCTCTCCGGGGCGGCGAGTTCGCCACTTCCGGTGACGTCGTGGTCGAGTCCCGCGACGGCCCGCAGCAGCGTGCTCTTGCCGGAGCCGCTGTGCCCGAGCAGGGCCGTGAACTGGCCCGCCGGGAGGTCGAGGTCGATGCCGTCGAGAACCGTACGGCCGTCGAAGGAGCGGGTCAGACCGCGAAGCCGGACGGCTGGTTCTGCCGGTTCTGACGATTCTTTCGGCTCTGTCGGTTCTTTCGGTTCTATCGGTTCTGTTTGCGGGGTGGTCAGTTGCTGCTCAGCGTGCGTCGCCATGACAGCACCCTCCGTTCGACAAGGCGGACCGCGCTGTCGGAGACGAGCCCGAAGACGCCGTAGATCAGCAGGCCGACGAGGATGATGTCCGTACGGCCGTAGTTCTGGGCCTGGAACATCATGTAACCGAGGCCGCTGGTGGCGTTGATCTGCTCCAGCACGACCAGCGAGAGCCAGGAGCCGGTCACCCCGAGCCGCAGCCCGACGAAGAAACCCGGCAGTGCGCCCGGGATGACGATCTCCCGGACGAACCGCAGCCTCGACAGGCCCTGGACCTCGGCGAGTTCGACATAACGGTGGTCGATGCCGGACAGCGCGGCGTGCAGGTTCAGATAGATCGGGATGTAGACGACGATGGCGATGATCGCGATCTTGAAGGTCTCACCGATGCCGAGCCAGAGGATGAACAGCGGGATCAGACCGAGGGTCGGGATCGCCCGGTTGAGCTGGACCGTCCCGTCGATCAGCGCGTCGCCGATCCGGCTGAGCCCGGCCGCGAGGGCCAGCACCACACCGGCGGTCAGCCCCAGCGCGAAGCCGTAGCCGGCCCGCTCCAGGGAGGTGCCGATGTCGGTGGGGAGTGTGCCGTCGGTCCACAGGTGACCGGCGGTGCGCAGGACGGTCCACGGGGCCGGGATCGCACCCGGGTCGAGCTGTCCGGCGGCGGAGGCGAGCGCCCAGAGCCCGAGGAAGAGAGCGGGGCCGACGAGACGGGAGGCGGGCAGCCGCTTGCCCGGGGCGAGACCGCGGTGCCGCCGCTTGGAGCGGTGCGGGCGGTTGGGCGTCGGGGCGGAGGGTGTGGAGGGGGTATCGGTAGTGCCGGGGGTCCGGGTATTCAGCTGATTCGGTGCACTCAGTTCATTCGGGGCAGTGATGATTGCGGTGCTGGTGCTGGTGCTGGTGCTGGTGCTGGTGCTGGTGCTGGTGCGGGTGCCGGTACCGGTGGTGCTGGTGGGTCCGGTCATCGCGGTCGCCTCCGGTACTCGGCCGGGACGGCCTTCGCCGCGATGCCCTCGAAGCGCCGGTCGAAGAGCGAGTCGACCTTGAACGCCTTCACGAAGCCGCCCTCGGCGAGCAGATCGGCGGTCTCCTGCTCCCACTTGACCGCCTCGCTCCAACTCGGCGGGAACAGCGGCTTGTTGGCGAGCTTCGTGATCGACCGGGCCTGCGCGAGGGTGAGGTTCTGGGTCTTGACGTAGAACTCCTCGTTCCAGACGTCGGGGTGCTCGTAGGCCCACACCTGGCCCTGCGCCCAGCGCGGGATGTACGCGGCGACGGCCGCCGCTTTCGCGGAGTCGGCCAGCACGGAGGCGGGCGCCCACAGCAGGTTGAGGAGGTCCACGACATCGGTGGTGATGGCGCGGGCGCCCTTGGAGCCGTACTGCTTGAGGTAGGCCGGCGACTGCTGGTTGGCGAGCGGGGCGATGTCCACCTGGCCCGCCTGGAGCGCGGTGAGGAACTGGTTGCTGGTCAGCGGCACCAGATCGACCTCGTCGTAGGCGATCCCGGCCTGCTTCAGGGCGCGGAGCAGTACGACGCCCTGGGCCTGCCCCTGCGAGAAGGCCAGCTTCTTGCCCTTGAAGCCCTGGATGTCGGTGATGTCGCTGCCGGGTTTGGTGGCGAAGAGGTAGTTGGGCCTGCGGGTGACGTTGATTGCGACGATCTTCGCGTCGTAGCCCTGGAAGTGCGCCTGGATCGGCGGGATGCCCGCGTTGTTGGCGACGTCGAGGGACTTCGCGCGGAAGGCGTTGATGACATCGGGACCGGCACCGATGTTCACCCAGCTGGAGATGGTGAACGGCAGCTCGGTCAGGCCCGCGAGCTTGAACTGCAGCTGCTGGACGTCCTGGTACGAGGCGATCTTGAGGCTCGTACCGGAGGGGACCTTGGCGGACAGCGGGGCGGACAGGGAGCCCTTGGAGTCGGTGTCGGCGGCGCTGGCCCCCGCACAACCGCTCAGCCCGGCCGCGGCGGCCACGCCGAGCAGGGAGGACAGGAACAGCCGCCGGTCGACACCGGGCGCGGACGGAGACGGCGAGGGAGAAAGGGGTGGCATGGGAGGACTCCGTGAGTTCGGATGGCGGCAAGGCAGGCAGGAATACGCGCGGAGTTCCGGGCAGGGCGAAGCCGGGCAGGGCGAAGCCGAGAAGGGAAAAGGGCGCGCAGGAGAACGCACACGCCGAAGGCGAGGCAAGGAATTCCGCATGAGTGTCAGTGCGTCAGCGCGTCAGGACGTCATCGCGTCAGTACGCCACTGCCTCAGGACGTCATCGCGTCAGTACGCCACTGCCTCAGGACGTCATCGCGTCAGTACGCCACTGCCTCAGTACGTCATCGCGTCAGTACGTCACTGCGTCAGCAACGACGCGTCAGCAACAACGCGTGCGTGCGACCCGCATCAGGTCGACGACGCGGCACTTGGTGAGCGGAACCTGCACCCGCGAGCTGCTCATGAGGAGGATGCTCCTGGCCTCGTGCGATCGCTGTCAATATTCGGAGTTTCTGAATTAAATCGTCCCCGGTGACACGCTCAACGGATCCCGGTACACCACGTCTAGCGCCACCGATCCGCCTGCCACGGCGAGTACGGATGCCGGAAAACTGGTCGGCAGGACGGCGGCACCCCGCTCCGCCCCCACCTCCGTGCGCAGGGCGGCGAGGCAGTCCTCCCGGTGGACGACCCCGACTTCCGCGACGACGACCGTGTCCGGGTTGAGCACGTCCAGCAGCAGCCGGACCGCCCGCCCGACCATCCGGGCCCGCTCCAGCAGCAGACGTACGGCGACGGGGTCCCCGTCGGCCGCGGCGTCGACCACGTGCATCGGGTCGACGGTGCTGATGACGCCCTCCTGCCGCGCCCGCCGGCACAGCGTCCGCTCGCTCAACTCGGCCTGCAGGCAGCCGGTGCGGCCGCAGTCGCACCGCTCCGAGCCGCCCGGCAGCGGCAGATGGGCGATCGCCCCGGCCTGCGAGCGGGGACCGTGGTGCACCTCGTCGTGGGTCGCGAAGGCGGCGTCCACCACCTGGCCGACGAACAGGTGCAGGACGCTCCGGCTGCCGCGGGCCCGCCCGAAGAGCCGCTCCCCGTTGACCAGCGCCCGCGCGTGCCCGTCGACATGGACCGGCAGCCCGGTGCGGGTGCCGAGTGCGTCCCGTACGGGGACGTCCCGCCAGCCGAGCAGGGCATGTTCGACGATGGTCCCGGAATCCCGGTCCACCCAGCCGCCGGTCGCGACGCCGATGGCGAGGGGGGTACGGCAGGGGTGGCCGGTGAGCAGGTCGCACAGGGCGTCGGCGGCGTTCGCCAGCACGCGGTCGGGGTCCGTGCCGCCGTGGTGGGCGAGCCGCCGCTCCGCGACGACCCGTCCGCGCAGGTCGAGCAGTGCGACCGTGGTGTACGGCACGGCCACGTGGACCCCGCCGACGATGAACCGGGAGCCGTCCAGGTCGACGGGTATGTGCGGGCGCCCGACCCCGTTCGACCGGCGGGGCGCCGGAGCCTCCCGGATCAGGCCGAGTGCGGTGAATCGGGCGCAGTAGTCGGTCACCGAAGCCGGGGAGAGGCCGGTCAGCCGGGCGATGGTGCTCCGGGCGACGGGCCCGTGCTCCAGCACGGACCGCAGGATGACGCTGGCGCTGGTACGGCGGCGATCGCTGTCGGCGGCGCGGTGCGATGCCGTGGCGGGTGGGGAGAGTGCCAGGGGAGAGCGGGGCATGGGGCGTCCTAGGGAGGAGGTCCGACACTGTGCCGTCTCGGCGAGCCGGATCCACTCCGCCCGCCCTACCCGGGACGACAGGTGGCGGTGCCCTGGCGCCGCAGGTCGACATAGCGACGCGACGCGAAGTCCTCAGCCTGGGCAACCATGTCCCGAAGGGTAGGCCGTACCCACCGAATCCGACCAGAGCCGTCCCATAGCCGCACGAGCAACCAAGCACCCGCGCCACGCATACTCCATACATTCCGGGACGCCGGATTCGGGGCGCAGCCCCGTCTCTGGGGGCGCGGGGAACTGCGCGAACGGCCCCCACCGACCCGCACCCGAACAGACGGCCCTCGGGGTCTGGGGCGGAGCCCCAGGATGGGACGGGTAGGGGCGGCGGGGGCGAATTGGCGGGACCCTACAGCGCGCCCCCAACCAGCCCCCCCGGCTGAAACGATTCCACCTCAGTGACCAGCATCACGCCCCCACAGGTGTACACGCTCTCCTTTGTCGGAGCTCCACCAAGCCTCGGTTCCTCGCTTTGTCGACCACGCATGGTGATCCCCTCAGGCCCCCTGGGATAGCGTCACGGTGTCCCGCCCCCGTCACCCGCCGGAGTCCCCATGAGCACCGCTGCCGCCACCACCCGCCCAGGCATCCGCCCCGGCGAGGTCCTCGCCGACCTGCTCCCGGCCTCCCGCGTCAGGGACATCGCGCTGGTCCTCGGCGGCGCCGCGCTCACCGGCCTCGCCGCCCAGATCTCCCTGCCCGTACCGGGCTCCCCGGTGCCGGTGACCGGCCAGACCTTCGCCGCCCTCCTCGTCGGCACGGCCCTCGGCGCGGGCCGCGGCTTCCTCTCCCTCGCGCTGTACGCCCTCGTCGGCATGGCCGGCCTGCCGTGGTTCGCCGACGGCGGCTCCGGCACCGCCGCCCCCTCCCTCGGCTACATCCTCGGCATGATGTTCGCCTCCGCCGCTGTGGGCGCCCTCGCTCGCCGCGGCGCCGACCGCTCGGTCCTGCGGATGGCGGGCACGATGCTTCTGGGCGAGGCGATCGTCTACGCGGTCGGCCTCCCGTACCTGTCCGCCGCCACCGGCATGTCGCTCAGCGAGACCCTCGCGGCGGGATTCACCCCGTTCCTGATCGGCGACGCCCTGAAGGCGGCCCTGGCGATGGGCCTGCTGCCGACGGCCTGGAAGTTCATCAACCGCTGACACCGCAGCTCCCGCGGCAGAGGCTCATCCGGTCGCTCATCGCCGACAGCCGGCCGCACGAGGAACCGTCCCTCGCGATGCGGTACGAAGTCCGGCGCCTCCACTGTTCCGGCGCCCGCGGCGAGACCGGAACGGCGGGTCGGGACGCCGTACGCACGGCCTCCCGACCCGCCCCCGTCACGCCTGTCGCTGCCGCTGCCGGTCGGGCCGCCGCTGGGACCACCACAGCCCCGCCGCCCCCACGGAGACGAGCGCCGCCCCCGCCGCACCGAGCGGCAGGAGGTCACTCCCGACGCCGGTCTTCGGCAACCGGTCGCCGCCGGGCGCCACCGGCTTGTTGTCGGTGCCGAGCAGCAACGGGGTGGCCGGAGCGTTCGGCGAAGGGTTCGTCGCGCCGAACGGCACCGGGCCCTGCTGCCAGAACGTCTTCTTCCCGTCGCTGTCCTGGACCGGCAGACAGATCTTTCCGGTCTTGCTCAGATCGAAGGTCGCGGCGACGTCGTACGACTGCGACTTTCCGGCCGCGAGATTGCCGACATCGCAAACGAAACCACTGTTCGAACCCTTGGGCAGATCCTTTTCGGCCAGGGCGGAACAACCCTTGACGCTTTTGACCTGCAAACCGTCGAAACCGACCACCAAGAGTCGGATCTTGCCGCTGTCCTTGGTCCCCTCATTCTTTACCGTGGCGGTCAGCGCCGTTTCCTGTGAGCTGTTGTCGACCGAGATCTTCTCGGGCAGCAACGTGGTCAGTTTCACGCCCGCCGGCGCCGGGTCCACGGCCTTTCCCCCCTGGCTGCTCCCCGGTCCCTGGTCGTCCGCGACGGCTGTGAAGGAAAGGATCATCACGGCCGAGAAAGAAGCCGTGAGCAGCGACCCCGCGATGGTCGTCGTGTGACGAGAACTCATGTTCGTCCCCCTTGGCTGCGCCTGAATTCGCAGTACTTGAAGAGGTACCACAAGATTTCTCCGCACTATGCTGGTACGGCATGAAGTGTGACCATTGTGTTTCTGCTGTGGCGGGCGATTGTGGCGGGTGCTGAGGGGGTGCAGGGGATTGACGGGGAATACGAGCGGCGGTGTTCCGGGATTATTGGTGACGGGTCGATATCGGCTGGCCGAGAGCATTGGCCAGGGGGGAATGGGACGGGTGTGGCGAGCCACCGACGAAATGCTCGACCGGCAGGTCGCCGTCAAGGAGATGCGGATAGATGGACTCGACCCGGAGGACACCCGGACCCGCCGTGAACGCACCCTGCGCGAAGCCCGGGCCACCGCCCGGATCGACCATCCCAACGTCGTACGCATCTACGACGTCGTGGACCAGGGCGAGCGGCTGTGGATCGTCATGGAACTCGTCGCAGGCCGCTCCCTGGAACAGCTCGTGATCGAGGACGGCCCGCTCACCCCGGCCGCCGCGGCCCGCATCGGGCTCGAACTGGTGGCCGCGCTGCGCCAGGTGCATGCCGGGGGAGTGCTGCACCGGGACATCAAGCCGGGCAACGTCCTGGTCGAGCGACGCGGTCAACGGGTCGTTCTGACGGACTTCGGCATCGCCGCGCTGCAGAACGCGGAGGCGCTCACCATGGTCGGGATGCTGGTCGGTTCCCCCGACTACATGGCACCCGAGCGCGTCTCAGGCCGCCCGCAGGGCCCGCCGTCCGACGTGTGGTCCCTCGGCGCGACGCTCTGCGCGGCCCTCGGCGGCCGCTCCCCGTTCTCCCGTTCGACCACCCTGGCGACCCTGCACGCCGTCCTGTACGAGGAGCCCGAACTCCCGCCCGTGGTCGGTGACTTGGGGGACATTCTGGCCGCCCTGCTGGAGAAGGACCCGTCGACCCGGCCGGGTCTGGAGGAACTGGAGACGGCGTTGCGCCCGATCGCGTTCCCCCAGCCGGAGGAGCCCGAACCGCCGGACCGGGGGCCCGTGCCCGAACCGGCGACACAGGAGACGGCAGAGACGGCAGTAGTACCGAACACGTCAGAGGCGGCGGAAGCGCCGGAGACGCCAAAGACAACGGAATCGCCGAAGACACCTGAAGCACCGAAGACACCAGAGGCACCTGAAGCACCGAAGGCACCAGAAACCGCGCCCCCCATCCCCCCGTTCCACCAGGAGTCACCCACGCGCGCGCTCCTGGACGTACGGCTCATACGTGCCGCGCAGCACCCCCCGTCAGAGCGTGCTCACACCCCGGCCCCCGACTCCGACCCGGACCCCATACAGGACGCCGTACCGGAGCCCGAAGCCACACCCACACCCACACCCACACCCGAACCCGAAGCCCCGTCCCCCGAACCCATCGAAGTTCCGCTTCCCGAACCCGTCGAGCCCCCCTCGTCCCTCGCCGCGGACACCACACTCTCCGGACCGGTGGTCATGCCGCCGGGCGAACTCCCCGGCCCCGCCGTACCGGCCACCCCGCGGCGGAACCGGCGCCGGATGGGCCTGGCCGCCGCCGGGGGCGTGCTGGTCGCGGGAGCCGTCGTTGGGCTCGTCATCACGCAGACCGGCGGCTCCTCCCAAGACACCACCGGCGCGCACGCCTCGTCTTCGTCCTCGCCCTCGTCCACCGCCCCCTCCTCCCCATCCCCCACCGTCGACGGCACGTCTCGCCCGCCGAGCCCGCCCGCGGGCGACCGCGAGGAGGCCGGGCTGTACGCCTGGGCTCCGCCGCAGGGCTGGCAGCGGGTGGCGCAGAGCGGCTCCGAGGTGCACTACACCTCGCCCGACCGCGCGCAGGAGATCGTGGCCAACGCGCCCCCGGCCAAGGGCGATCTGCTGGCGCAGTGGCAGCAGGCGGAGGTGGACACCAGCAAGGGCCTGAACTACCGGCGGATCCGCCTGGAGCGCACCACGTTCCGCGGCGCGCCCGCGGTCGCCTGGGAGTACACCGTCACGGCCAAGGGACAGCTCTGGCACGTCCGGCTGCTCGGCTTCCGTTCCGGCGGCACGTCGTACGAGATCAGCACCTGGTACCACCCCGACATCGAGACGACCGCGCTCCGCGTCTACGACGCGGTCAAGAAGAGCTTCACTCCCTTGTGAACCCCCTTGCGAACAGAGAGGGGCCCGGCGGCATCGCGATGCTGTTGGCAAATCCGCCGCGGGGAACACTCTCTCCGGAAGCCGTGAGCACTAGATCGATCTAGTGCTCACGGCTTCCGGCACACATGCCGCGGAGCCGACGTGGCCGACCGGGTTGGCCAACAGCATCGCATCGCCACCGGGCCCCTCTCTGCTCACAGATCCCGGGTCACGGATCCCGTGCCCGCGCCCTCAGACCTCCGACGCCACGTCGACCGGCTCACCGGCGCCCACCGGCGCGCCGATCAGGGAATCCGTGGCTTCCTGTTTCTTCGCGCTGTGCCGGGACAAGTCCTGGTCTTACCGGCGCTCCGCAGGCTGTCACCGCCAGTCCGGCGGCCGTTTTGACGTTGATCGCGGCGTTGTGGTCCCGGTCGTGGAGGGTGCCGCAGGCGGTGCAGGTCCATTCCCGGACGTTCAGGGGCTTGGGGCCGTCTTTGACACCGCAGGCCGAGCAGGTCTGGGAGGTCGGCTCGAACCGGCCGATCCTGACCAGAGTCCGCCCGTACCGGGCGGCCTTGTACTCCAGCATGTGCACGAACGCCGACCATCCGGCGTCGTGGACACTCCTGGCCAGTCTGGTGCGTGCGAGTCCTTGGACCGCCAGGTCCTCCACGCCGATCGCTTGGTTGTCGCGGATCAGCCGAGTGGAGAGCTGGTGGTGGAACTCCCGACGGGCGTCGGCCACCTTCGCGTGGGCGCGGGCGACCTTGAGGCGGGCCTTCTCCCGGTTCCTGGATCCCTTCTGCTTGCGGGACAGCTCCCGCTGGGCCTTCTTCAGTTTCTTCTCCGCCCGGCGCAGAAACCGCGGGGAGTTGATCTTCGTCCCGTCGGAGAGGACGGCGAAGTGGATGAGGCCGAGGCCGAGGTCGATGCCGACCGTCTGGCCGGTGCCGGGCATCCGGCCGCGTCCTTGATCACGGTGACCGACCAGCGGGCATTGGCCGTGAAGCGGATCGACTGACGGCTGTCCTTGCGCTCGCCCTTGAGGCAGGCGAAGAAGTTCTTGTAGGCGGCCTCCGCGTCGCGCAGGGACTGCTGGAGGACGACCGCGGAGACCTCGCCCAGCCAGGACCGCTCGGGTGTCTGCTTGGCCTGGGTGATCAGTTTCTGGGACAGCACACCCGCCGTGGGGAGCTGCATGACGGCCACACTACGTACTTGGGTTATGGGTGAGATGCAGAAGATCAGAACTGGCCGGCACTGTGCTTTTGTGATGCATGTCCACTTGGTCTTCGTGACCAAATTCCGGCACAGAGTGTTCACCGATACCCATCTGATGACGCGCACGGAGGAGATCATGCGGTCGGTGTGCGCGGACTTCGCATGCAAGATGGTGGAGTTCAACGGCGAGGACAACCACGTCCACCTCCTGGTGAACTTCCCGCCCAAGGTCACCGTCACCAAGCTCGTCAACTCCCTCAAGGGCGTCTCCTCCCGCCGCCTGCGCCAGGAGTTCCCCGACCTCGTACGCCACTACTGGCGCGCCAGCAAGCTCTGGTCCAGGTCCTGCTTCGCCGGAACCGTCCGCCGGACAGGAATCCGCGACGCGACCATCAGATTCGCTTCACCACCGGGCTGAAGTCCGGTGCGCCGTGAATGAATCCCGGTAGCCGAGGACGAAGACGATTAGCGAGGCCGTCGCCCAGGTCAGGTACTTCCCGTACGAGCGGTGGTACGGGACTCGTACGGGCGGTGTACGAGTCGGTCCAGTGAATCGGAGGCAAAGGAATTCGTGAACCTTTGAATCCAGATCGTTTCTTGAGGTTTCCTTGAGTTTAGTAGTTCCCCTCGCACTTTTCCGCTGGGACACCCGGCGAGGCCGATCCGCAACGGCCATGTCACACTCGGAACATGCGCGTGTATCTCGGCTCCGACCATGCCGGTTTCGAACTCAAGAACCACCTCGTCGAGTGGCTCAAGGCCGCCGGGCACGAGCCCGTCGACTGCGGGCCGCTCATCTATGACGCCCAGGACGACTACCCGCCGTTCTGCCTCCGCGCGGCGGAGCGTACGGCGGCCGACCCCGAGTCGCTCGGCATTGTGATCGGCGGCTCCGGCAACGGGGAGCAGATCGCCGCGAACAAGGTGGACGGGGTGCGGGCGGCTCTCGCGTGGAGCGAGGAGACGGCGTCGCTGGGGCGGCAGCACAACAACGCCAATGTGGTGGCGGTGGGCGCGCGGATGCACTCCCAGGAGGAGGCGACGAAGTTCGTGGAGGTCTTCCTCGGCACGCCCTTCTCCGGTGACGAGCGTCATGTCCGACGCATCGACATGCTGTCGGCGTACGAGCGGACGGGTGACCTGCCGCCGGTCCCGGCGCATCACCCGCAGCCGTAGCCCGCGGCGCGCTTCTCCGGGAGCGCGGAGTGCGAAGTTCCCGAGCCCCTGAGACCGGGGCTGCGCCCCTGTGGTCGGGGCTGCGCCCCTGTGGTCGGGGCTGCGCCCCGAACCCCCCGCTCGCCCCGGTTGCTTGGCTTTCCGGCGCAGGCCGGCATCTTCAGCCCGTCCGGCGTTTGAGGACGAGGCCGTTCAGGCCGTTCAGGCCGATCTCGGGGGTCCGGGGGCGGCGGGGGCGGGAGAGTCGTCGTGTGGAACCGTGGTAAGAGGAGGACCCGTGCCGGAGGGGCACACGATTCATCGGCTGGCCGAGGACTACGAGGCCAGGTTCGGGGGCGGGACCACCCGCGTGACCAGCCCACAGGGCAAGTTCGCCGACGCCGCCGCCCTCCTCGACCGCACCACCTTCGAACACGCCGACGCCCACGGCAAGCACCTCTTCCTCGCCTTCCGCACCGTCGACTGGATCCACATCCACCTCGGCCTCTTCGGCAAGGTGAACTTCGGCGACGCCCCCGCCCCACCCCCCACGGACACGGTCCGCCTCCGCCTCGCGAACACCACGTCGTACGTGGACCTCCGCGGCCCCACCACCTGCGCTCTGATCACGGACGGCGAGAAGCAGGCGATACACGACCGCCTCGGCCCGGACCCGCTGCGCCCGGACGCCGACCCGTCGGCCGCGTACCGCCGTATCTCCCGCAGCCGTACGACGATCGCCGCCCTCCTCATGGACCAGAAGATCATCGCGGGCGTGGGCAACGTCTACCGCGCGGAGGTCCTCTTCCGGCACGGCATCGACCCGTACCGCGCGGGCAAGGACCTCACCCCCGCCGCATGGGACGCGATCTGGGCCGACCTGGTGGAGCTGATGCGCGAGGGCGTCCGCAACAACCGCATCGACACCGTCCGCCCGGAACACACCCCCGAGGCCATGGGCCGCCCACCGCGCGTGGACGACCACGGCGGCGAGGTCTACGTGTACCGCAGGGCCAACCTGCCCTGCCACATCTGTGGCGGCGAGATCCGCACCGCCGATCTCGCCGCCCGCAACCTCTTCTGGTGTCCGACCTGCCAGAAGAGGTGAACCGGGGGCCGGAAACTCCGGACCGCCCGGGGCTAGAAACCGTGCGGCAGCCACGGCGCGACCGCCGACGAGAAGCCCACCGAGGCCTCCGCCAGCGCCCCCTGCCGCAACTCCCGCACGCGCCCCGCCGACGCGAGCGACGCCAGGGACACCCCACCCAGATACGCCGCCCCCAACTCCCGTACGGACAGCGCGAGATCGGCCGCGTCCCGGGTACGCGCGCAGGTCGCGCCCTTGGTGTCCCCGGTGAGCCGCCAACGCCCCTCGTTCCAGGGGCAGAACGCGTCCTCGACCTCGAACACCACGTCCACGGGCGCCTGATACGTGCGCGCCTCCAACGCGGCGCCGACGTCCACGAGCCGTACGTGCAACGCGTCCCGCATCCGCACCGCGCAGCGACGGATGTCGGACACCATGTGCTGCCACGCCTCGTCCACGGGGCGACCGCGCGCCTGCAGCGTGGTCGTCAGGTCGATCTCGAAGAGGAACCGCCACAGCGCCGCGCCCGCCGCCGGATCGAGTGCCTCCAGCTGGCTGAGGACGACGGTGGCCCTGGCCCCGCGATGGTCGTGGTCCGGCTTGACCCGGTACCGGGCGTAGCCGACGACCTCGTCGTCCCGCTCGGCGACCACGCACTGCAGGGGCGACGCGCCGTCCCGCTCGCTCTCCGGGTCGAGCAGCATCGCCCGCGCCCAGCCGGGCTGCCGCGCCAGCATGCCCGGCCGACGCGGAACCAGTCGTGCGTACACCGCCTCGCAGGCGTCGACGACCTCGCTCGGCACGGCGTACCGCAGGCGTACGTCATCGGTGCCGGGCGGCACGGACAGTCGTACCCGGGTCGTGTCGATCGAGGCGTTGTACTGGTGCGTCGCGATGCCGTAGCCGAACCGGCCGTAGATCACCGGCTCCGACGCGGTCAGTACGGCCAGCGGCTCGCCCCACGAGCGGATGTCGTCCAGCTGCCGCCGCATCATCGACCGCAGCAGCCCGCGGCGCCGGTGCGTGGCCGCGACACTCACCATCGTGATGCCCGCGGCCGGCACGGAGGCGCCGCCGGGGACGGTGACCCGGAAGGAGAAGGCGCCCGCGGTGCCCACGCACTGGTCGCCGTCCCAGATGCCCAGGAAACGGTCGTACTCTGTGAGCGCGTTCATCACCTCGCGCTCCTCGGACGACTCCGGCACGCCCCCGAACGCGCGGACCAGGTTGTCGTACCACGTGTTCCACTCAGGCTGCCGCAGCACCCGCAAGTCAGTCGTCATACGTCCATGCCTACCAGGGCAATGCGGTACGAGCGAGGGGATTTCCGTTGCCTCCCGAGGCGCCGGACACTGTGATGTTGAGCGCTCGGACGGGGGACAAGTGGGACCTCCCGTGCCAAGCACCTGGTCCGATGGATAGGGTCCCGAACTAATGGCAGCAGGACGACAGCGGCGCGCGGAAGCCGATACGTTCACGGCCCGGTTGAAGAAGCAGTGGCACCGGGCCCGCACCGGCCTGCGCAGATCCGCCGTCGACTACTTCCGCGGGGACGGTTCGGACTGGGTCGCGCTGGCCGGTCTGCTGCTGACCATCCCCCTGATCGCGGCCACCACGCTGATGAACTCGGTGTGGTGCTCACCGGCGGCGCTGGTCCTCCCGATCGTGGCGGGGGGCCTTCTGCTGCGCCCCGCCAGCCTGCTGGGCCTGTACGCGGCCGCCGCCACCGCGCTGATAGTGGAGTCCGTGAAGCTGGGCCCCTACACGGAGGGCCCGTCCCGGGTGACACCGGGCGTGGTGCTGGTGGTCGCCGCCTGCGGCTTCTTCGGCCTGCTGATCGCACAGTTCCGCAGCCGCGTCGGCGTGCCCTGGCGGCGCGGCGGCACCATGCTCTTCGACCTGCGCGAACGCATCCGGGTGCAGAGCAAGCTGCCGAAGCTGCCGCTGGGCTGGCACCGGGAGATGGCGCTGCGGCCGGCGGGCGGCCAGTCGTTCTCGGGCGACTTCGTCGTGGCCGCGCGGACGAACAGCGGCCGGACCCTCGAAGTCGTCCTGACGGACGTCTCCGGCAAGGGCATGGACGCGGGGTCGCGCGCCCTGCTCCTGTCCGGGGCCTTCGGCGGCCTGCTGGGATCGCTCCCACCGCACGCCTTCCTCCCCGCCGCGAACGGTTACCTCCTCCGCCAGGACTGGGACGAGGGCTTCGCCACCTCCATCCACCTGGTCCTCGAACTGGACTCCGGCGACTACGAGCTCTTCTCCGCCGGGCATCCGCCGGGGCTGCAGCTCAGCGCGGGCAGCGGGCGCTGGGAGGAGAAGGCCGCGGAGGGACCGCTCCTCGGGGTCTACGACGGTGCCCAGTTCGACCCGGTCAAGGGTTCCCTGCGGCCCGGTGACGTCCTGATGCTCTTCACGGACGGCCTGGTGGAGACGTCCGAACGCGACATCGTCGAGGGCATCGACCGCCTCACCGGGGAGGCGGACCGCTATGTCGCCGGTGGTTTCCACGGCGCGGCGTGGCACCTCATCGAGGCGGTGGCCAAGGACGTGAACGACGACCGGGCCCTCCTCCTGATCTGCCGCGAGGGCCCCACGACAACCCGCTGACCCCCGTCCGACCCTCGTTTTCCCAGGGTCCGCACCCCGGCTCCCGCCTGGTGTTCCGCCCCCACCCACCACCCGGGTCGACCGCCGGCGGTGGGGTTGTCCCCACCCCAAGCCGGTGGCTTCCCTCATGGCCCCGCCCCCCTCCGCATCCGTACGGTCGAGGCCTCACCGGAGCGACGAAGGGACGGACCCACCATGGGCCTGCGGAAGAGGCGCCACGAAGACGCGGACGCGCGCGGCGCGGGCCCCATCGCGGTACCGGCCGTCGAACTCCACGGCGTCCGAAGGGAGTACGGCCGCGGCGGCAACACCGTCCACGCCCTGCGCGGTATCGACCTCACCCTCTACCGCGGCAGCTTCACGGCGGTGATGGGCCCCTCGGGCTCGGGAAAGTCCACGTTCCTGCAGTGCGCGGCCGGCCTGGACCGGCCGACCGCCGGCACGGTCCGGCTCGGCGGCACGGAGATCACCGGGCTGAGCGAGAACAAGCTCACCGTCCTGCGCCGCACCCGCCTCGGCTTCGTCTTCCAGGCCTTCAACCTTCTCCCCTCCCTCACGGTCGAACAGAACGTCGTCCTCCCGACGCGGCTGGCCGGCCACCGCCCCGACCGCCGCCGCGCCGCCGAGGTCCTCGCCCAGGTGGGCCTGGCCGACAAGGCCCGCCGCCGCCCGAGCGAACTCTCCGGCGGCCAGCAGCAGCGCGTCGCGATCGCCCGCGCCCTGGTCGCCCGCCCGGACGTGGTGTTCGCGGACGAGCCGACCGGCGCCCTGGACACCACCACGGCCGCCGAGATCCTCGGCCTGCTCAGGCAGGCCGTCGACGGCCTCGGCTCCACGGTCGTCATGGTCACCCACGACCCGGCGGCCGCCGCCTGGGCGGACCGTGTCCTGTTCCTCGCCGACGGCTCCATCGCCGACCACCTGGAACGGGCCTCGGCCGGGCGGATCGCGGCCCGGATGACGGAGCTGACGGCCCCCGTCTACGGGCACAGGGCGGCCTGACGCCTCGGCCCCTCGGTCGCACCTGCCCGCGCCGCCGGGTTCAGGCTCCCGCCGAGTGGAGACGGAGTTCCGCTGCGCGGAGTGGGAATTCCGCTGCGCGCAGGCGCGGTCGTCGTTCTCGGCCCGACGGCGGCCGCGGTCCCGGCCCGCGCGGGGCCGCGGCGGGAGACACTGGGGGAGTGACGCAGACTCTTCTGACCTTGGCCGAAATAGAGGCCCTCGCCCGTGCGGCGCACGCCGCCCAGACCGACAAGGCGGGGCGGCCCTACGCCGAGCACCTGCAGGCCGTCGCGGAGGGGGTCCGCGAGCGCGGGGGCGACGACGAGCAGATCGCGGCGGCCTGGCTGCACGACGCCGTCGAGGACGACGTGCTCTCCGAGGACTGGCTGCGCGAGGCCGCGCTGACCCGACGCACCAAGGACATCGTGCTGGCGCTCACCAAACGCGAGGGAGAGCTCCCGGAGTCGTACGCGAAACGCATTCGTACGACTCCGGGGGCTCTCGTGGTCAAGGCGTCCGACCTGGCGCACAACGCCGATCCGGCCCGGCTCGCGGTCCTGGACGAGCACACCCGCGCTCGGCTGACGAAGAAGTACACCACCATGCGCGCACTGCTCGGACTGCCCCCGGGCTGAGCGGTCTACGCCGTGGCCTTGGCCCGTCCGCGGGCCAACTCCGCTGCGTCCCGCTTGAAGGCCCACTTCATGTCGGGCTCCATCGCGAACCGGAAGATCCGCCGGACCGGTGGCGTGCACAGCACGGTGACGGCCAGGCCCGCGGCGAGAGTCACGAAGATCTCACCGAGCGGTTCGTGCAGCCACTTGTGGTCGAACCAGCCCCAGTAGGTGCCGCCCTTGACCAGGAAACCGTGCAGCAGATAGCCGTACAGCGTGCCCGCGCCGAGCGCCGTGAACCACATCTTGCGGCGCGGCACCCAGGCGAAGAAGCACGCGGTGAGCAGCAGCGAGCAGCAGAAGAGGGCGAGCACCATCACGGGGCCGACCCACCACGGAACGCCCAGTTCCTGGGCGCTGTCGCGGTGGTAGAACCAGGCGGGGTTCATCCGCGGCACCGCCCACCAGCTCACGATCGGCGCGGCGGCGAACACCGGCACCGACAGGATGCGCACCTCGCGGCGGCGCACCAGCTGGAAGTGTTCGGGCTTCAGGCGCAGGCCCAGCACGAAGAACGGCAGGAACTGGAGTACCCGCTGCAGATCCAGGTCGTCACCGATGGACGGTGAGGTGGTCGCGAGCATGGCCACGAGAAGCGCGAGCCCGAGCGGCCATCGCACCAGCTTCCACAGCGGCGTCGTCAGCCGCCAGATGAACAGCGCGCACAGGAACCAGGTGAGGAACCAGGGGTCGAGCAGGCTGACCGGCAGCGACGGATCGTCGCCGGCCCAGCGCTTGAAGAGGACGTACGCCACCTCGAAGACGACGTACGGCACGGCGACCCCGGTCACCAGCCGCTTCAGCCGGTCCGCGCGCATGTCGAAACTGCGCGAGAAATAGCCGGAGATGATGATGAAGGCCGGCATGTGGAAGGCGTAGACGACCATGTACGCCGCCTGGAGGACGCGGCTCTGGCCCTTCAGGGGCTCCCAGGCATGACCGATGGCCACGAGCACGATCGCCAGGTACTTGGCGTTGTCGAAGAAGGCGTCGCGAGGTCTGGCGGACCCGGCACCCGGAACGGCGGCGTCGGCGGCCGCTGAACGCGATGTCGGAACTCCCTCCACCGACTGGTCCGTAGGGGAGGAGCCGGGGGAACCGGGAGAACTGGAGGAGCTGGGGGAGGCGATTCGGGACCTTGCTGCGCTTGCTGGGGACGAGGCGGCGTGGAACATCTGAGGCACCCTAGCGTTGTCTGTGCGTCTTCGTAAAACTCCGAACGTCATTCCTGCTTATCGCCTTCGAGCGCTCGTTGCGCGTACTCCTCACGGGTACACCGGATTTGAGGATTTCCCCTTAGGGCATGCGGCAGTTGCAGAGCCGATCTGTCTGCTTTCTTCATGACTAAACGGTGCATAGCACTCGCGGGCGACTCTGGAGAAAAGTCCAGTCTTCAGGGTCTTTGGTGGTGTCCTGGGGCTACCTCGGGCCGCGTCTTCGGTAATACCTTTGATGCACCTGTGGCAACAATTCGAATTACCTGCGAACAGGTTGTGTGGACACGGCAACGGTCTCTCTGAATTTCCCGTACGGGTGTTCAGTCGAATTGCAGTGCGGGGCCACGGAGTTGGCCTGCCTCCGGAGAGTGCGGGCGTGTCGGTTCTCGGGGCCCGCGGCCGACGATGCGTCACCCGCGGCATACAGGGGCCGGGTTGGTGGCACGATGGTTCTGGCGGGGGTGTGTGGGGTTGCGCCCCCGGGCCGGGAGAGCGGACCGACCGTAGGGTGTGATCAGTTGTGGCCATCTCGCTGTCAGTGGTACTGATGTTGGCGATCATCCTCGTGGTGCTGATCCGAGGAGGATCGATCAAGGCAGGGCCCGCCGTCGTCGCGGTGCTCTTCGGGTTCTTCCTCGCGTCGACCGGGATGGCGCCTTCCATCCAGCGGTTCCTCGACTCGATAGCGGAGACCATCAACCAGATCAGCTTCTGATCCCCAGCGGACGGGCCGGCGTCTTCACCGCCGCCCCCGCCGTGGACGCGGCCCCCGACGGCCGCGCCCGTGGTCGAGCACGCTCTCCACGCCGGGCCCCGCGAAGAGGGAGCCCCGGAAACACGGTCAAAACAGTCAGGGCCGGGCCGGAGGAATGATCCCCGGCCCGGCCCTGAACCGTATGGAGCGGGCGACGGGAATCGAACCCGCGTAGCTAGTTTGGAAGACTAGGGCTCTACCATTGAGCTACGCCCGCACAGATGGTGCCGCAGGTCAGTGACCCCGGCACAGAAGGCATCGTAGCGGGTTGCGGGCCCTCCCCGCACGCCCCGTTGCGCCGCCCCGCGGACGCTCGTGAAATGCGGCGGCCGCACTGCCTGCGGGCATGTACCCTACGTGTCGCACCGACGGGGTGTGGCGCAGCTTGGTAGCGCGTCCGCTTTGGGAGCGGAAGGCCGTGGGTTCAAATCCCGCCACCCCGACCACCAGCACAGTCCGGCGCCTGACGGCCGACGGACCGGTCGACAGCCGATCGACGACTGGTCCGCAAGCGCTCGAAGGGCGGTTGAAGGGCGTTGAAGAACGATCGAAGAGCGGTCGCCGACTGATCGGCGACCGGTTGCCGATCAGTCGGCGACCGGCCCTGGACTGATGGACGGCCGTCCGATGGCCGGGATCGCAAGATCGCCTTTTGGGGCGTGTACCGCCTGCGGTTACTATGCAGGTTGCGCGCCCGTGTGTCTGCACTGTTACGTCTCTCAAGGGCCGCGAATCCGCTGAGGCTCTGCCCGACTCGGCAGCGGCAAACAGCAGAACCCCGCAGCAGTACCCCCAAGAAGTCAGCCACAAGGAGACCGAACCGTGAAGAGCGCCGTGGAGAACCTGAACCCGACTCGGGTTCGGCTCACTGTTGAGGTGCCCTTCGAGGAGCTCAAGGACAGCCTCGACGCGGCGTACAAGAAGATCAACCAGCAGGTCACGGTGAAGGGCTTCCGGAAGGGCAAGATCCCGGCGCGCGTCATCGACCAGCGGTTCGGTCGCGGTGCCGTGCTCGAAGAGGCCGTCAACGACGCGCTCCCGAAGTTCTACACCGAAGCGGTCAACGAGGCTGAGCTGAACGTCCTCGGCCAGCCCGAGGTCGACATCACCGAGCTGAAGGACGGCGAGACGCTGAACTTCACCGCTGAGGTCGACGTCCGCCCGACCATCGAGATCCCGGACTACTCCGGCATCGAGGTCGAGGTCGACGCCGTCGAGGTCAGCGACGAGGACGTCGAGAAGGCCGTCGAGGAGCTCCGTGAGCGCTTCGCGTCCACCTCGCCGGTCGAGCGCGCCGCCCAGGACGGCGACGTCGTGACGATCGACCTGGAGGCCAAGGTCGACGGAGAGGTGCTGGAGGACGGCATCGCCTCCGACGTCTCCTACACCATCGGCTCCGGTGAGCTGCTGGACGGCATCGACGAGGCCGTGAAGGGCCTGGAGGCCGGTGGCGAGGCCACCTTCGCCTCCGAGCTCAAGGGCGGCTCCGCGTCCGGCAAGGAGGCCGAGGTCGCCGTCAAGGTCACCCAGGTCGCCGCGCGCGAACTGCCCGAGCTGGACGACGACTTCGCTCAGCTCGCCTCCGAGTTCGACACCCTCGACGAGCTCAAGGCGGACAGCCGCAAGCGCCTCGAGAACATGAAGCAGTACGACCAGGCCACGCAGGCCCAGGAGCGTGTCCTGGAGAAGCTGCTCGAACTGGTCGAGGTGCCCGTCCCCGAGAAGCTGCTCGAGGACGAGATCAACACCCGTAAGCACAACCTGGAGCACCACCAGCTCGGCCAGATGGGCCTCGACCTCGCGAAGTACCTGGAGATCCAGGGCAAGACCGAGGAGGAGTTCGACACCGAGACCAAGGACGCGGCGGTCAAGGGCATCAAGACCCAGTTCGTCCTTGACGAGCTCGTCAACAAGGAGAAGCTGAACGTCAACCAGGAGGAGCTCACCGAGCACCTCATGCGGCGCGCGGCCTCCTCCGGCATGTCCCCCGACCAGTTCGCCCAGGCGGTCGTCGAGGGCGGCCAGGTCCCGATGCTGGTCGGCGAGGTCGCCCGCGGCAAGGCCCTCGCGGTCGTCGTCGAGGCCGCCACGGTCAAGGACACGAACGGCGAGGTCATCGACCTGGACGACGAGGAGGACGAGACCGAGTCGGCCACCGAGGTCGTCGCCGAGGTCACCGACGGTGACGAGGGCTCCGCCGAGGCTTCCGAGGAGAAGCCCGAGGCGTAAGCCGGCGGCGTTTCAGCAGCTGTACGACGGCCCCCGGGGACACAAGTGTCCCCGGGGGCCGTCGGCCTTCAGGGGTGCGGGGAACTGGGCGCTCAGCCCCCACAGGGCCGCAGCCGCGTCTGCCACGGACGGTCCATCGGCGGGTGCGGCTCGTGGTGGGTCGCTCGCGCAGTTCCCCGCGCCCCTGAAGGGGCGCAGCCCCGCCAAACCCCCTGTCCGACCCAGCGGAGCGCATGCGCTCACAGCGAACAGTTCCTTCTGCGGGATTCCCCGGAGGGACCCGCGCGTTAGGGTCCATGAATACGAGGGCAGGGGAGTCCCCGAAGCCGCCCCGGGCGGTTGTCGCACCGGGGTCCCACGCCCCCAGCAGAAGACGTGAGACGGCCCGGCGCCGTCGTAAGACGAGCAGGTGGATACGTGACGAATCTGATGCCCACAGCTGCCGGCGACCCTATCGGTGGTGGCCTCGGCGACCAGGTCTACAACCGGCTGCTCGGCGAGCGGATCATCTTCCTCGGCCAGGCGGTCGACGACGACATCGCCAACAAGATCACGGCGCAGCTGCTGCTCCTTGCCTCCGATCCGGACAAGGACATCTACCTCTACATCAACAGCCCCGGCGGATCGATCACGGCCGGCATGGCGATCTACGACACCATGCAGTACATCAAGAACGACGTGGTGACGATCGCCATGGGCATGGCGGCTTCCATGGGCCAGTTCCTGCTCAGCGCGGGTACCCCCGGCAAGCGCTTCGCCCTGCCGAACGCCGAGATCCTGATCCACCAGCCCTCGGCCGGTCTCGCCGGCTCCGCGTCGGACATCAAGATCCACGCCGAGCGGCTGCTGCACACCAAGAAGCGGATGGCGGAGCTGACCTCCTTCCACACCGGTCAGACCGTCGAGCAGATCACTCGTGACTCGGACCGCGACCGCTGGTTCGACCCGGTCGAGGCCAAGGAGTACGGCCTCATCGACGACATCATGCCCACCGCTGCCGGTATGCCGGGCGGCGGCGGCACCGGGGCGGCGTAAGCCCCTCAGTGCCCCCAGGGCGGCGCAGGGCCTCTCCAGCGCCCCCGGGCGCACCCCGCGCCCCCCTGGCGGCTCAGGCGCCCGCCAGCGCCCCCAGCCGACCGCCTCAGGCTCTTTCAGGCTCTTCAGGAGACACAGTGAACGACTTCCCCGGCAGCGGCATCTACGCCCGCACGCAGGCCGAGTACACCGGTCCTCGTGCGGAGTCCCGCTACGTCATCCCGCGCTTCGTCGAGCGCACCTCGCAGGGCGTGCGTGAGTACGACCCGTACGCGAAACTGTTCGAGGAGCGCGTGATCTTCCTCGGCGTGCAGATCGACGACGCCTCCGCCAACGACGTCATGGCGCAGCTGCTGTGCCTGGAGTCGATGGATCCCGACCGTGACATCTCGGTCTACATCAACAGCCCCGGTGGTTCGTTCACGGCTCTCACGGCCATCTACGACACGATGCAGTTCGTGAAGCCGGACATTCAGACGGTCTGCATGGGTCAGGCCGCCTCGGCCGCCGCGATCCTGCTGGCCGCCGGCACGCCGGGCAAGCGCATGGCGCTTCCGAACGCCCGCGTGCTGATCCACCAGCCGTACAGCGAGACCGGCCGCGGCCAGGTCTCGGACCTCGAAATCGCGGCGAACGAGATCCTCCGGATGCGCGCGCAGCTGGAAGACATGCTGGCCAAGCACTCGACCACGCCGATCGAGAAGATCCGCGAGGACATCGAGCGCGACAAGATCCTCACCGCTGAGGACGCGCTCGCGTACGGCCTGATCGACCAGATCATCTCCACCCGCAAGATGAACAGTTCCGCGATCGTCTGACGTATCGCTGTATCGTCTGCCGCTCGTCTGTCGCCCATTGGCGTGGTGCACGACAAAGTGAACCACGCCAAGGGGGGCCCGAACGGGGGGCTCGGCAAGGTACCGTCGGACATAAGGCAGCACCAGGAGCCGCTGGACCTAGGCGTCTCCCAGGCGAAGGGGAAGCACACCGTGGCACGCATCGGTGACGGCGGCGATCTGCTCAAGTGCTCGTTCTGTGGCAAGAGCCAGAAGCAGGTCAAGAAGCTCATCGCAGGCCCCGGTGTGTACATCTGCGACGAGTGCATCGATCTCTGCAACGAGATCATCGAAGAAGAACTCGCGGAAACGAGCGAGGTCCGCTGGGAGGAACTCCCGAAACCCCGCGAGATCTACGAGTTCCTGGAGGGGTACGTGGTCGGCCAGGAGTCGGCCAAGAAGGCCCTCTCGGTCGCGGTGTACAACCACTACAAGCGGGTCCAGGCGGGTGAGAACGGCGGCGGTCAGAACCGGGACGACGCCATCGAGTTGGCGAAGTCCAACATCCTCCTGCTGGGCCCCACGGGCTCCGGCAAGACTCTGCTCGCCCAGACACTCGCCCGCATGCTCAACGTCCCGTTCGCCATCGCCGACGCGACGGCGCTGACGGAGGCGGGCTATGTGGGCGAGGACGTCGAGAACATCCTGCTGAAGCTCATCCAGGCAGCGGACTACGACGTCAAGAAGGCCGAGACGGGCATCATCTACATCGACGAGATCGACAAGGTGGCTCGTAAGAGCGAAAACCCGTCGATCACGCGGGACGTGTCCGGTGAGGGCGTCCAGCAGGCCCTGCTGAAGATCCTCGAAGGCACGACGGCCTCCGTCCCGCCGCAGGGCGGTCGCAAGCACCCGCACCAGGAGTTCATCCAGATCGACACGACGAACGTCCTGTTCATCGTGGGCGGCGCCTTCGCGGGCCTGGAGAAGCTCATCGAGTCGAGGGCCGGCGCCAAGGGCATCGGCTTCGGTGCCACGATCCGCTCGAAGCGCGAACTCGAATCCAAGGACCAGTTCGAGGCCGTCATGCCCGAGGACCTGGTGAAGTTCGGCATGATCCCCGAGTTCATCGGCCGGCTGCCCGTCATCACCTCGGTCCACAACCTCGACCGGCCGGCGCTCCTCCAGATCCTCGTGGAGCCGCGCAACGCGCTCGTGAAGCAGTACCAGCGCCTCTTCGAACTCGACGGCGTGGAGCTGGACTTCGAGCGCGAGGCCCTCGAAGCCATCGCGGACCAGGCGATCCTCCGCCAGACCGGCGCGCGCGGCCTGCGCGCCATCATGGAGGAGGTCCTCCAGGCGGTGATGTACGAGGTCCCGTCCCGCAAGGACGTGGCCCGCGTGGTCATCACGGCCGACGTGGTCCTGAGGAACGTGAACCCGACCCTGATCCCGCGGGACGCCCGCGGGCGCGGCCCGGGGGAGCAGAAGACGGCGTAAAGCAGTCCTGCGGGGCGAGTCCTGATAGGGCGAGTCCTGTACGGCGAAGGGGCCCCGGTCAACCGACTGGGGCCCCTTCGCCGTTGCTGTGCTCGCCGTCGACGCGCGCGCTCACACCTTGACGCGGATGTCCTTGCGGAGCTTGGCGGCGAGTTCGGCGGTGTCGGCGGCCGTACCGCCCTTGCCGGTGGCGAAGGACCCGAGGTCGAACGAGAGGACGTCGACCACGGTGCTGTGGTCGCCCCAGATGCAGAACGGCATGTTGACGGTCTTGGCCGTGCCGGCCGTGCTCTCCTTGTTGGTGATCTCGGCGACCTGGCACTTCATGATGGCGCCGTCGAGCCCCGCGGGCGTGACCGTCTCGGGGCTGCCGACCAGCTTGCCCGTGCTGTCCCCGGAGCCGTCGTCCTTCGCGGCCTCCGACTTCAGCTTGGCGAACATGGCGTCCACGACGGCCTCGGGGTCGTCGATCGTGCCGTACACGCCGCTGAAGGTGAGGTCCTTGGCGGTGAGACCGGTGCCCTGCTCATAACCGCTGCTGACGTCCTTGGGGTTCTTGACGCCCCACTTCTCGAAGTCCTTGATGTCGTCGTCCGTCATGGAGTCGGCACTCGCGCTGTCGGACTTCTTGTACGTCCCGTCGAGCACCGTCGTCGGAGCGATCAGCTTGTGCGGGCCGTCGTCGGCGACCGAACCGCTGCCACCGCTGCCGCCGCCGATGACGAAGTACGCCCCCACGGCGATCGCGGCGACGACCGCCACCGCGCCGATGACGAGCGCCGTCTTCTTCTTGCCGCCGCCGGGCGCGGGCGGCTGCGGAACGCCGTAGGGCGGCTGGCCGTAGGGAGGCTGCTGGCCGTACGGCGGCTGCTGGCCGTAGGCGGGCTGCTGACCGTAAGGCGGCTGCTGGGGCGGGGCACCCTGGGGAGGCTGCTGGGGGTAGCCGTAGCCGGGCTGCGGAGGGGACTGCGGAGCCTGCTGCGGGTAGCCGTAACCGGGCTGGGGGGCCTGCGGCGGCTGACCGTACGGTCCGGGCTGCCCCGGTTGACCGTACGGTCCGGGCTGCTGGGGCGGCCCGCCGTACGGGCCCGGCTGGTTGTAGCTCATCTCTGGGTTCCCCTCCAGATGCTTATGTGTTCCTGACATCCTGGCGTAACCCCTGGGGCGCCAAGGCATCGGGGGACGGACCGTTACGAAAGAATCCTGTTTAGGGACAAAGCCGTGACGCCCCTAAACTGACCCCGTGACCGAGAACTCTCAGCAGCCGCAAACAGCGCCCACTTCCGAACTGCCGACCCAGTACGCGCCGGCCGGGGTAGAGGGGAAGCTGTACGAGCGCTGGGTAGAACGGGGTTACTTCGCGGCCGACGCGAAGAGCGACAAGCCCGCGTACACCATCGTCATCCCGCCGCCGAACGTCACCGGGTCGCTGCACCTGGGCCACGCCTTCCAGCACACGCTCATGGACGCCCTGACGCGCCGCAAGCGCATGCAGGGCTACGAGTCGCTGTGGCTGCCGGGCATGGACCACGCCGGTATCGCCACCCAGAACAAGGTCGAGCAGCAGCTCGCCGAGGAGGGCAAGTCCCGCCAGGACCTGGGGCGCGAGGAGTTCGTCGAGCGCGTCTGGCAGTGGAAGGAGGAGTACGGCGGCAAGATCCTCGGCCAGATGCGCCGGCTCGGCGACGGCGTGGACTGGTCGCGCGAGCGGTTCACCATGGACGAGGGGCTGTCCGAGGCCGTCCAGACCATCTTCAAGAAGCTGTACGACGACGAGCTGATCTACCGCGCCGAGCGCATCATCAACTGGTGCCCCCGCTGTCTGACGGCGATCTCCGACATCGAGGTCGAGTACCAGGAGGACGACGGCGAGCTGGTCTCGATCAAGTACGGCGAGGGCGACGAGACCCTGGTGGTCGCCACCACCCGTGCGGAGACGATGCTCGGCGACACGGCCGTCGCGGTCCACCCCGACGACGAGCGCTACAAGCACCTGGTCGGCAGGCGCATCAAGCTGCCGCTGACCGACCGCACCATCCCCGTCGTCGCGGACACCCATGTCGACCCCGAGTTCGGCACCGGCGCCGTCAAGGTCACCCCCGCCCACGACCCGAACGACTTCGCGATCGGCCAGCGCCACGGCCTGGAGTCGATCACGGTCATGGACGAGCGGGCGGTCATCACGGTCCACGGTCCCTTCCAGGGCCTGGACCGCTTCGAGGCCCGCTCCGCCATCGTCGGCGCGCTGCGCTCGCAGGGCCGGATCGTCGCCGAGAAGCGCCCGTACGTCCACTCCGTGGGCCACTGCTCGCGCTGCAGGACGACCGTCGAACCGCGGCTGTCCATGCAGTGGTGGGTCAAGGTCGCCCCGCTCGCCAAGGCGGCCGGTGACGCCGTCCGTGACGGCCGGGTCGCGATCCACCCCGCGGAGATGTCGAAGCGCTACTTCGACTGGGTCGACAACATGCACGACTGGTGCATCTCGCGGCAGTTGTGGTGGGGCCACCGCATCCCCGTCTGGTACGGCCCCGAGGGCGAGGTCGTCTGTGTCGGCCCCGACGAGGAGCCGCCGGGCACCGAGGCCGAGGGCTGGAAGCAGGACGCCGACGTCCTGGACACCTGGTTCTCGTCCGGCCTGTGGCCGTTCTCGACGCTGGGCTGGCCCGAGCGGACCCCGGACCTGGAGAAGTTCTACTCCACCGACGTCCTCCTCACCGGCCACGACATCATCTTCTTCTGGGTCGCCCGGATGATGATGTTCGGCCTGTACGCGATGGACGGCGAGGTCCCCTTCAAGACCATCGCCCTCACCGGTCTGGTCCGCGACGAGCGCGGCAAGAAGATGTCGAAGTCCTTCGGCAACGTCGTCGACCCGCTCGACTGGATGGACAAGTACGGCTCCGACGCCGTCCGCTTCACCCTCGCCCGCGGCGCCAACCCCGGTACGGACGTGCCGATCGGCGAGGACTGGGTCCAGGCCTCCCGGAACTTCGCCAACAAGATCTGGAACGCCACCCGCTTCGCGCTGATGAACGGCGCGACGGTCCAGGGCCCGCTCCCGGACCCGTCCGACATGACGGCGACGGACCGCTGGATCCTCTCGCGTCTCAACGAGACCGTGGCCGAAGTCGACGCGTTCTACGACGACTTCCAGTTCGCCAAGCTGTCCGACGCCCTCTACCACTTCGCGTGGGACGAGGTCTTCGACTGGTACGTCGAGCTGTCCAAGACGACGTTCATGGCGGGCGGCGAGTCGGCGAAGGTCTCGGGCCGGGTCCTGGGCGAGGTCCTGGACGTGACGCTCCGTCTGCTCCACCCGGTCGTCCCGTTCGTGACGGAGACGCTCTGGACGACGCTGACCGGTGGCGAGTCGGTCGTGATCGCCGACTGGCCGACCGACAGCGGCTTCCGCGACGCCGCCGCCGAGCGTGAGATCGAGACGCTTCAGCAGGTCATCACGGAGGTCCGCCGCTTCCGCGCCGACCAGGGACTGCAGCCCGGCCAGCGCGTTCCCGCCCGGCTGACGCTCGACGGCACGGCGCTCGCTCCGCACGAGGCGGCCATCCGGCAGCTGCTGCGGCTGCAGCCGGAGGGCGAGGCCTTCGCGGCCACGGCGACGCTGCCGGTCGCGGGTGCCACGGTGGCGCTGGACCTCTCCGGCACGATCGATGTCGCGGCGGAGCGCAAGCGGCTCGCCAAGGACCTCGCCGCGGCCGAGAAGGAGAAGGCCCAGGCGAACGGCAAGCTCGGCAACGAGGCGTTCCTCGCGAAGGCGCCGGACCAGGTCGTCGAGAAGATCCGTACGCGGCTCGCCAAGGCCGACGAGGACATCGCCCGCATCCGGACCCAACTGGACCGCCTGCCGGAGGCGTAGCCATCGGTCGTACTTCGGCTGCGGGCAACGCCCACCCGGGTCTCGCGCAGTTCCCCGCACCTCTGAGAAGGGGCGCGGGGAACCACGCGATCCTTTGGGGGTCCGGGGGCGGAAACCCCGCTGTCCCCGCGGCTCCGTAGACTGGCACGGTGAGTGACCTCCCCCCGCATGACAGCGGTGCGACAGACGAGCCGGAACCCCGCGACCCGCTCGGCCGTTTCGACGAGATCGTCGAGGCCGAGACCGACCGCGACCCCGACCTCGCGGTGATCGAGGCCAGCAGTCGTACCCTGCGCACCCAGGGCGTCGCCGGTCAGCAGCCCGACATCCCCACGCGCCCGGCCGACCCCGAGGTCGACAACGCGCTGCGCGAGGTGGAGGCCGAGCTCGCCACCCGCTGGGGCGAGACCAAGCTGGAGCCCTCCGTCAGCCGTATCGCCGCGCTGATGGACGTCCTGGGCGAGCCCCAGCGCGCGTACCCCTCGATCCACATCACGGGCACGAACGGCAAGACCTCCACCGCCCGCATGGTCGAGGCCCTCCTCGGCGCCTTCGACCTGCGCACGGGGCGCTACACCAGCCCCCACGTCCAGTCGGTCACCGAGCGGATCAGCCTCGACGGCGCCCCGGTCTCCGCCGAGCGGTTCATCGAGACGTACCACGACATCAAGCCGTATGTGGAGATGGTCGACGGACAGCAGGAGTACCGGCTGTCGTTCTTCGAGGTGCTCACCGGCATGGCGTACGCGGCCTTCGCGGACGCCCCCGTCGACGTGGCCGTCGTGGAGGTCGGCATGGGTGGCAGCTGGGACGCCACCAACGTGATCGACGGGGACGTCGCCGTCGTCACCCCCATCGATCTCGACCACACCGACCGGCTCGGCGGGACGCCCGGCGAGATCGCCACCGAGAAGGCCGGCATCATCAAGCCGGACGCGACCGTCATCCTGGCCCAGCAGCCGGTGGACGCGGCCCAGGTACTACTGAAGAAGGCCGTCGAGGTCGACGCGACCGTGGCCCGGGAGGGGCTGGAGTTCGGCGTCGTCGCCCGGCAGGTCGCCGTCGGCGGGCAGTTGCTCACGCTGCGCGGGCTCGGCGGGGAGTACGAAGAGGTCTTCCTGCCGCTGCACGGCGCCTACCAGGCGCACAACGCCGCCGTGGCGCTCGCCGCCGTCGAGGCGTTCTTCGGCGTCGGCGCCGGGCACACCCAGCGGCTCGACAACGACACCGTCCGCAAGGCCTTCGCCTCGGTGACCTCGCCGGGCCGCATGGAGGTCGTACGCCGCTCGCCGACCGTCGTCCTGGACGCCGCGCACAACCCGGCGGGCGCCCGCGCCACCGCCGAGGCCGTCGGCGAGGCCTTCGACTTCAGCCGGCTGATCGGGGTCGTCGGCGCGAGCGGAGACAAGAACGTACGGGAGCTGCTGGAGGCCTTCGAGCCGATCTTCGCCGAGGTCGTGATCACCCAGAACTCCAGCCATCGCGCGATGGACGCCGACGAGCTCGCCGGGATCGCCGTCGAGATCTTCGGCGAGGACCGGGTACAGGTCGAGCCGCGGCTCGACGACGCGATCGAGGCCGCGGTCACGCTGGCCGAGGAGGAGGGCGAGTACGCGGGCGGCGCCGTGCTCGTGACCGGCTCCGTCATCACCGTCGGCGAGGCCCGGCTGCTTCTGGGGAGGGGCTGACCGCTGTGCGTACGCTCTGTGCTTCGACTCTGATCGGCGAGTTCTTCGTCATCGGCTTCGCCGGGCTCGTCGCGATGAAGAACCCCGATCTGTCCACGGCCACGGTGTGGACGGTCAGCGGGATCTTCATGGCGGTGACGGTGCTGCTCTGCGGGATGATCACCCGGCCCGGGGGTGTCCAGCTGGGCTGGGCGCTGCAGATCGCGCTGATCGCCAGTGGGTTCGTCGTGGGGTCGATGTTCTTCCTGGGGGCGATCTTCGCGGCGCTGTGGTGGGCCTCGGTGCACTATGGGCGGAAGATCGACGAGGCCAAGGCGAGGTTTGCTGCGCAGGCGGAGGCGGGCGGGAACCCGGCGTAGGGGTTTTTCGCCCCCACCGGGGGAATCCGGGGCGCGGCCCCGGTCTTGGGGGCGCGGGGAACTGCGCGGCGAGCTCCCGCTCACCCGTGGTCGAAGAACCCCGAAGAACCCCGAAGAACCCCGAAGAACCCCGAAGAACCCTGAACGTCCCCGCACGCCTGACTCTGCGTAACACCCACCCGGACACGCCCTGTAGCCTCGATCACCCGCACACTTGTGACCCGAAGGAGCCACCACCGTGAGCCAGCGCACCCTCGTCCTCCTCAAGCCCGACGCCGTCCGGCGCGGCCTGACCGGCGAGATCATCAGCCGTATCGAGCGCAAGGCCGGCTGGCAGATCACCGCGCTGGAGCTGCGCACACTGGACCAGGACACCCTGGAGCAGCACTACGGCGAGCACAAGGGCAAGCCGTTCTACGAGCCGCTGGTGGAGTTCATGGCCTCCGGCCCGGTCGTCGCGCTCGTCGTCGAGGGGGACCGCGTCATCGAGGGCGTGCGCGCGCTCGCCGGCCCCACCGACCCCATCGCCGCCGCCCCCGGTTCCATCCGCGGCGACTACGGCGTGATCGTCCGGGAGAACCTGATCCACGCCTCCGACTCCGAGGAGTCCGCCGAGCGCGAGCTGAAGATCTTCTTCCCCGGCCGCGTCTGACGCATCCCGGGGCGGATCCCGACGCGCACCCCGACGCGCACCCCGACGCGCACCCCGACGCACCTCCCGAGTCGCGTTCCCAGCCGTCTCCCGGGTAGCGTCCGAGCCGTACCGACATCACGATTCCAAGATGTTCTTGTAACGGCTTGTAACGTCTCACAAAGGCTTGTAATCGACTGGCGCCGCACTTTGATGTCTGATCGGGGACGGCCGTGGAAATTTCCGGTCGTCCCGCGGCATACGGGTGCCGATCGGGGGAACGCGTGCCCCCGTTGGCCCGTCTCCAGAAGCGGGGCGCCGCCACGCATGCTGACAATGGCGAAGACCCTCGCGCAGTGTCCGCGCGGGCGCGTCTACGATGGAAGCGATCACGTCACTGCACCCACCTCGCCGTTCCTAAAAAGCCGTCAAAGCTCCACTTGGGAAGGCCAGACGAATCCTGATGGGGAACTCAATGTCGTTCATCGGCCGTGACATGGCTGTCGACCTCGGGACCGCCAACACGCTGGTGTACGTCAGGGGTCGCGGGATCGTACTCAACGAACCTTCCGTCGTCGCGATCAACACCAACACCGGTGGCATCCTCGCGGTCGGCTCGGAGGCGAAGAAGATGATCGGGCGGACCCCGGGCAACATCGTTGCCGTGCGTCCGCTGAAGGACGGTGTCATCGCCGACTTCGAGATCACCGAGCGCATGCTCCGCTACTTCATTCTCAAAATCCACAAGCGGCGCTACCTCGCCCGCCCCCGTGTCGTCGTCTGTGTGCCCTCGGGCATCACGGGCGTCGAGCGCCGTGCCGTCATCGAGGCGTCGTCCCAGGCCGGCGCCCGCCAGGTGCACATCATCGAGGAGCCCATGGCCGCGGCCATCGGCTCGGGCCTGCCGGTCCACGAGGCCACGGGCAACATGGTGGTGGACATCGGCGGTGGCACCACGGAGGTCGCGGTCATCTCGCTCGGCGGGATCGTCACCGCCCAGTCCATCCGGGTCGCGGGCGACGAGCTGGACAACGCGATCATCCAGCACATCAAGAAGGAGTACAGCCTCCTCCTCGGTGAGCGGACCGCCGAGCAGATCAAGATCACGATCGGTTCGGCGTACGACCTCGACAACGACGAACACACCGAAATCCGCGGCCGGGACCTCGTCTCCGGGCTGCCCAAGACCGTCGTCATCTCCGCGGCCGAAGTCCGCAAGGCGATCGAGGAACCCGTCAACGCGATTGTCGACGCCGTGAAGACGACGCTCGACAAGTGCCCGCCGGAGCTTTCGGGCGATGTGATGGACCGCGGAATCGTGCTGACCGGTGGCGGGGCGCTGCTGCGCGGACTCGACGAGCGACTGCGCCGCGAGACCGGCATGCCGATCCATATCGCCGAGGACCCGCTGGACAGCGTGGCGCTCGGCTCCGGTAAGTGCGTCGAGGAATTCGAGGCGCTCCAGCAGGTTCTGGACGCCCAGCCGCGCAGATGAGGTAACTCTTCGATTCCGCCGTACGAGATGAACCCTTCTCGTACGGCGGATCGTTGATATCGAGGCATAAGCTCCCCCATAACACCCTTGGGCGTCATCACTCGCTCGGGGTGCGTTCCTGTTGACCTGTTCGGACCCGATCCGAACCATTCCGAACCATTCCGACGAGGAAGGCACGGCCGCCGCACGTGAGGGACACACGAGAGAGCCGGCTGCTCCTGGTGCTGCTGATCGCCATCGCGTTCGCCTTGATCACGGTGGACATCCGCGGAGGACAGGACTCACCGGTCCAGGGTGCCCGCCAGGCCGCCGCGACGGTCTTCGGCCCGATCGAGAACGGGGTCTCCTCCGCGGTCGACCCCGTCGGCAACGCGATCGCCGCGGTCCGCGACTCCGGCGACCGGCACGATCGCATCGCCCAACTCGAGCACGACAACACGGCGCTGAAGGCCAAGCTCGGCAGTAAAGACCGCAACCGCAGCCGGCTCACCCAGCTCGACAAGATGCTGAAGGTGGCCGGGGACGGGCAGTACGGCATCAAGGGCGCCGAGGTCATCGCCATAGGAGCGGCCCAGGGCTTCTCCTGGACGGTGACGATCGACGTCGGCGCCAACGACGGTATCCAGCGCGACATGACCGTCCTGAACGGCGACGGGCTCGTCGGCCGGGTCACCACCGTCGGCCCGAACACCGCGACCGTACTGCTCGCCAACGACCCCGACTTCACCGTCGGTACGCGCATGGAGTCGACCGACGAACTCGGCTTCGCCTCCGGTCAGGGCGACCGCCCGCTGCGGGTGGAGATGCTCAACGGCAAGGCGAAGATCAAGAAGGGGGACCGGCTGGTCACCTTCGGCTCGCAGGCCGACAAGCCCTTCGTGCCCGGCGTCCCGGTCGGCGTGGTCTCCCGCGTCGACCCGTCCGGCGGCGACCTGACCCGCACCATCTACGTCACTCCGTATGTCTCGTTCTCGAAGCTCGACATCGTCGGCGTCGTGGTCGAGGCCCCCCGCAAGGACCCACGCGACACGGTGCTGCCGGCCAAACCCAAACCGACGCCCACGCCGACCGTGACCGTGACGGTCACCCCCTCGGCGTCCGCGCCCGCCACCGGCCAGTAGCCGTAGGAGCTGAATCCCATGCGTTTCAACCGGATGCTGCTCTCCGTCACCCTGGTGGTCGTCGCCCTGGTGATCCAAGTGAGCGTCCTCGCCCGGCTCCACCTCCCGGGCGCCGTACCGGACTTGGTGCTCCTCACCGTGCTGGCCCTCGCCATGGTCTACGGCCACGTGGGCGGCGCCCTCATCGGCTTCGGCGCGGGGCTGCTCGCCGACCTCGCCCCGCCCGCCGACCACGCCGCCGGGCGCTACGCCCTCGTGCTGTGCGTCATCGGCTACCTCGCGGGGCTGGTGAAGCCCGAGAACGGCCAGCTCAAGTCCGCCACCGGCCCGATGACCGTGGTCGTCGCCGCCGCCATCGGCTCCACCCTGCTGTACGCCGGTGTCGGCGCCCTCGTCGGTGACACCGCCGCCCGCCATGTCGGCCTCGGCAGCCTGCTGTTCACGGCCGCCCTGTACGACCTGCTGCTCGCACCGTTCGTGGTCCCGGCGCTGATGGCGCTGGCCCGGCGCTCCGAGGGCAACCCGCTCGGCGAGAACGGACCGTCCGGGAAGTCGGCCGATGTCGCCTCGGGCTGGCTGTCCTCCGGCACCGGCCTGCGCATCGGCAGCCAGCGCGGCCTCAGGGTCAAGGCCGCCCGGGCGCGCGTCGCCCGCGCGGGGCGCATCAAGGGAGTCAAGCGCCTGTGAGCCCACAACAGTTGACCGACCCTGGGGTCAGGGCCCTCAGGTTCACCGTGTACTCGTATGCCTTGTACACACACTGAGAGGGGGAGGCAGCACCAGTGACCAACATTCCCGAGACCGGCAGGACCCCACGGGTCCAGATCCGACTCGTCGTCATCCAGATCCTTGTCCTCTCCCTCCTCGGCACCCTCGGCGGCCGCCTCTGGTACCTCCAGATCCGCAACGGCCAGGAGTACGCCAAGGAAGCCTCCGGCAACCACGTCCAGCAGGTCGTCCAGCCCGCCGTGCGCGGCTCGATCCTGGACGCGCGCGGTGTGCCGATCGCCGACAACGAGACCCGGCTCGTGGTCTCCGCCTCGCGCACCGACCTGCTGAAGATGAAGGACGACGGCAAGGCGGTCCTGACCAAGCTGGCCGGTGTGCTGGACATGAAGCCCGGGGACGTCATCCAGAAGGTCCGGCTGTGCGACGCGAAGACGCCGCAGCCGTGCTGGAACGGCTCCCCGTACCAGCCCATCCCCATCACCGACGAGGCCACCGCCAAGCAGGCCCTGCAGATCCGCGAGCGCTCCGAGGACTTCCCCGGCATCACCGCCGAGCCCGAGGCCGTACGCCGCTACGCCGGCCCCGGCAAGGCCAACACCGCGCAGGTCCTCGGCTATCTCTCGCCCGTCACGGACTCCGAGATCACCCAGGCCAAGGACAGCAGCTCGCCGTATCTGCGCTCCGACCAGGTCGGCCGCTCCGGCCTGGAGCGCCAGTACGACAAGGAGTTGCGCGGCAAGGCCGGTGTCACCCGCTACGAGGTCGACAACCTCGGCCGTGTCATCGGCAAGGCCGAGAGCGACGCGGCCCAGTCCGGCTCCAACCTCGTCACCAGCATCGACTCCCGTGTCCAGCGGGTCGCCGAGTACGAGCTGGACGTGGCGATGAAGACCGCCCGTAAGCAGTTCGACAAGATCACCGGCGAGAACTACAAGGCCGACTCGGGCGCCGTCGTCGTGATGGAGGCCAAGACCGGCCGGATCGTCTCCATGGCGTCCGCCCCGACGTACGACCCGAACGCCTGGGTCGGCGGCATCTCCGCCAAGGACTACGCCGCGCTCACCGGCAAGAACTCCGACTACCCGCTGCTCAACAGGGCCATACAGGGTCAGTCCGCGCCCGGTTCGACCTTCAAGGTGGTCTCCACGGCCGCCGCGGTCCAGGCCGGTTACGAGTGGGACGGTGGCTACCCGTGCACCAGCTCCTACTCGGTCGGCGGCCAGGTCTTCAAGAACTTCGAGGGGGAGAGCTTCGGCCCCATCTCGCTCGGCCGCGCACTGGAGGTCTCCTGCGACACCGTCTTCTACGGCCTCGCGGACCGGGAGTGGAAGAAGGACGGCGGCATCAACCCGAAGAAGGGCCAGCCCAAGGACTACTTCTTCAAGACCGCCCACCAGTTCGGCCTCGGCAAGGAGACGGGCATCGACCTGCCCAACGAGGTCACCGGCCGCGTCCCGGACCGCCAGTGGAAGGAAAGCTACTGGAAGGCCAACAAGGCCGTCTGGTGCAAGACCGGCAAGAAGGACGGCGACTACGTCCAGAAGATCGCGTACGAGAACTGCCTAGAGGGCAACAAGATGCGCGAGGGTGACGAGATCAACTACTCCATCGGTCAGGGCGACACCCTCGTCACCCCGATCCAGGAGGCCATGATCTACGGGGCGATCGCCAACGGCGGCACCATCCACGCGCCGACCATCGGCAAGGCGATCATCAGCGCCGACGGCAAGACCGTCCAGGAGATCAGGCCCAAGGTCAACGGCAAGCTGCCGATCAGCAGGGCCACGATCAAGGGCATGGACTCGGCCCTGGAGGGCGTCGTCACCCGCGGTACCGCCGCCTGGAAGTTCGGCGGCTGGCCGCAGGACAAGATCGCGCTGCACGCCAAGACCGGTACCGCCGAGGTCTACGGCAAGCAGACCACCTCGTGGTTCGCCACGTACACCAAGGACTACACGGTCGTCATGACGATCGCCCAGGCCGGTACGGGTTCCGGTGCCTCCGGTGAGGCCGTGCGCAACATCTACAACGCGCTCTACGGCGTCCAGGCCGACGGCTCCATCGACAACTCGAAGGCTCTCCTCCCCACTCCCGAGAAGGGCCTGCCGAAGATCCAGACGGACGGTTCGATCGACACCCCGGAGATCTCCAAGGACCCGGTCAAGGACCTGCAGGCCAGCGAGTCGCCCTCGCCCGGGGCCACCGACCAGGAGCTGCCCGCGGGCACCACGCCGTCCTCGACGGCCAGTAACCGCAACACCCGAAGGCGTACGGACCGCCCGAAGAAGCGGCGGGGGACGAGGATCCTGACATGACCGGAGCGAACAACTTCTCCGTCTCCGGGTACGGCCCCGAGCGCGGCGGCCTGTCGCGGCTCTTCGCCCGTGACTCGCTGGCCCGCCGCCTCGACTGGCCGATACTGCTCTCGGCCATCGCCCTCTCCCTGATCGGCTCGGCCCTCGTCTACTCGGCGACCCGCAACCGCACCGAGATCAACCAGGGCGATCCGTACTACTTCCTCATCCGCCACCTCATGAACACCGGCATCGGCATCGGTCTGATGATCGGCACGGTCTGGCTCGGCCACCGCACCCTGCGTACGGCCGTCCCGATCCTGTACGGCCTCTCGGTCTTCATGATCCTGCTGGTGCTGACCCCGCTCGGCGCGACGATCAACGGCCAGCGCAACTGGCTCGTCGCGGGCGGACTGTCGCTCCAGCCCGCCGAGTTCACCAAGATCACGATCATCCTGGGCATGGCGATGCTGCTGGCCACCAGGGTGGACGCGGGCGACAAGCAGTACCCCGACCACCGCACGGTGCTGCAGGCGCTGGGCCTCGCGGCCGTCCCGATGATGATCGTGCTGCTCATGCCCGACCTGGGCACGATCATGGTCGCGGTCATCATCGTGCTCGGCGTGCTGCTCGCCTCCGGCGCGTCGAACCGCTGGGTGTTCGGCCTGCTGGGCGCGGGGGCGCTGGGGGCGGTCGCCATCTGGCAGCTCAAGATCCTCGACGAGTACCAGATCAACCGCTTCGCGGCCTTCGCCAACCCCAACCTCGACCCGGCCGGCGTCGGCTACAACACCAACCAGGCCCGCATCGCCATCGGTTCCGGCGGCCTCTTCGGCACGGGCCTCGGCCACGGCTCGCAGACCACGGGCCAATTCGTCCCCGAACAGCAGACGGACTTCGTCTTCACGGTCGCGGGTGAGGAACTGGGCTTCGTGGGCGCCGGCCTGATACTGCTCCTCCTGGGCGTGGTCCTCTGGCGGGCCTGCCGTATCGCCCGCGAGACCACCGAGCTCTACGGCACCATCGTCGCCGCCGGCATCATCGCCTGGTTCGCCTTCCAGGCCTTCGAGAACATCGGCATGACCCTGGGCATCATGCCGGTCGCGGGCCTTCCCCTGCCCTTCGTCTCCTACGGCGGCTCGTCGATGTTCGCGGTGTGGGTGGCGGTGGGGTTGTTGCAGTCGATCAGAGTGCAGCGCCCCATGTCGGCGTAGGCCTCCGGCGGTTGCGCGGCGAGGGGGTGGGGGCGGCCGGGGGGTTCTTGGCTGCCGGTGGGTGAGTGGGGGTTGGGCGCCGGCCCCGGGTTGTTCGGCTGCGGGTCGGTGGGGGGTTGAGCGCGCGGTTCCTCGTGCCCGTGGGGGTGGGGTGGTGTTCCGGGTTGTTCGGCTGTGGGTTGGTGGGGGTTGAGCGCGCGGTTCCTCGCGCCCCTGGGGGTGGGGTGGTGTTCCGGGTTGTTCGGCTGCGGGTTGGTGGGGGCTGGGTGCGCGGTTCCTCGTGCCTCTGGGGGAGTGGGTGTGTCCGGTGGTCTTGGGTGAGGGGCGCTGCCCATTCGCTCGCGTGTGCCTCGCTCATTCCCGTGCACCTCACCCACTGCGGTGCACCGCATCCAGCCTCGTGGTCGTATTCACCTCCGTTCAGCCCAGCCGCCCCCAATCGGCTCACTCACCCGCCTCGGGGGTCTGGGGGCGGTAGCTCCCAGGTTCGGGATGGGACGGGTAGGGGCGGCGGGGGCGAAAACTGGCCGGTCCCGACAGTCCCGAGGGCTCGGGCACTGCCATCCCGGCCCCACTGCCACTAGATTCAGGTCATGGCGGACACCAAGCGCGAAATCGAGCGGAAGTACGAGGGTCCCCCGGCCGGCGGCGACGCGCCACTCCCGGACCTGACCGGCGTCTCCGGAGTCTCGACGGTCATCGACAAGGGCGTCGCCGACCTCGACGCCACCTATTACGACACGGTCGACCAGCGGCTCTCCGCCGCCTCCCTCACCCTCCGCCGCCGCACCGGCGGCGACGACGCGGGCTGGCACCTCAAACTCCCCGTCTCCGAAGGCGTCCGCGACGAGATCCGCGCCCCCCTCTCCGACACCGTCCCCCGGTCCCTGACCGCCCTCCTCCGCTCCCGCATCCGCGAAGCCGAACTCGTCCCCGTCGTACGGCTCAGGTCGGCCCGCGAGGTCCGCCACCTCGTCGACCCCTCCGGCACCCTGCTCGCCGAGGTCAGCGTCGACCACGTCCGCGCGGAGCGCCTCGGCGGCGGCACGGGCACCGCCGAGTGGACCGAGATCGAGGTGGAACTCGCCGACGACGGCGACCCGGCCTTCCTCGACAAGGTGGAGAAGAAGCTCCGCAAGGCGGGCCTGAACCGGTCGTCCTCGGCGTCGAAGCTGGCGAGGGCACTGGACGAGACCGGCCCTCAGGGCGGGGCAGGGGCAGGGGCCGGCTCGAAGCGCGAGAAGGCGGCGGAGCCGATCCTGCTCACCGCGGGCGACCACGTCCTCGCCTACGTCCGTACCCAGCGCGACGCGATCATCGAACTCGACCCGGCCGTCCGCCGCGACCTGTACGACTCCGTGCATTCCCTGCGGGTCGCCACCCGCCGCATGCGCAGCACGTTCCGCTCGTACAACAAGGTCCTGGACCGCACCGTCACCGATCCGATCGGTGACGAGCTGAAGTGGCTGGCCGCCGAGCTGGGCGTCGACCGCGACCAGGAAGTCCTCACCGAACGGCTGACGGCGGCGCTCGACGACCTCCCGCGCACCCTGCTCACGGGCCCCGTCCGGACCCGCCTGCGCACCTGGGCGCACGCCCGCGGCTCCGGCTCCCGGCGCCGTCTGATCGCCGTACTGGACGGCAAGCGCTACCTCGACCTGCTGGCGTCACTGGACCGGCTGCTGGCCGACCCACCCCTGCTGGAGGCGGCCACGCGGGCCCCCGAGAAGGCGATCGCCAAGGCCGTACGGAAGGACTTCGCAAAGGTTTCCGACCTGATCGGCCAGGCCCTCGGCGAGCCGTCCGGCCACGACCGCGACCTCGCGATGCACGACGCCCGCAAGAAGGCCAAGCGCACGCGCTACGCGGCCGAGACCGCCATCCCCGCCCTCGGCGACCCCGCCGCCGCGCTGGTCAAGTCGATGAAGTCCCTGCAGAGCCTGCTCGGCGACCACCAGGACAGCGTGATGACCCGCGAGGCCCTGCGGGAACTCGCGGGCCAGGCGCACGGGGCCGGGGAGAGCTCGTTCACCTACGGCGTGCTGTACGGGCGGGAGGAGCAGCGGGCGGCGGCGGCCGAGGCGGCGCTTCCCGGGGAATGGGAGCCGATCGAGAGCATGGGCGGGGTCTGAGCGTACGGGGGCCGGTCCCGACCGCGTTAGGCTGGATGGTCACCCCTGCATCACCCCTGCATCACCTCTGCATCACCCCTGTCAGTACATCCCAGCTCACGAAGGTTCGCGAGATGCCTGCCGAAGCCGCTGTATCGGTGTTCCCGCAGCTTGAAGCTCTGCTCCCGCATGTGCAGAAGCCGATCCAGTACGTCGGCGGAGAGCTCAACTCCACGGTCAAGCCCTGGGACGCCTGCGATGTCCGCTGGGCGCTGATGTACCCCGACGCGTACGAGGTCGGACTGCCCAACCAGGGCGTCATGATCCTCTACGAGGTACTGAACGAGCGTGAGGGTGTCCTCGCCGAGCGTACGTACAGCGTCTGGCCGGACCTGGAGGAGCTGATGCGTGAGCACCGGGTTCCCCAGTTCACGGTGGACAGCCATCGCCCGGTGAAGGCCTTCGACGTCTTCGGTCTGTCCTTCTCCACGGAGCTGGGCTACACGAACATGCTGACGGCCCTGGACCTGGCCGGGATCCCGCTGGAGTCCAAGGACCGTACGCTCGACGACCCGATCGTCCTGGCCGGCGGCCACGCGGCCTTCAACCCCGAGCCGATCGCCGCCTTCATCGACGCGGCGATCATCGGCGACGGCGAGCAGGCCGTACTCGACATGACGGAGATCATCCGCGCCTGGAAGGCGGAGGGCCGCCCGGGAGGCCGCGAAGAGGTTCTCTTCCGCCTGGCGAAGACGGGCAACGTCTACATCCCGGCGTTCTACGACGTCGAGTACCTCGCCGACGGCCGTATCGCCCGTGTGGTCCCGAACAGGTCGGGCGTCCCGTGGCGCGTGTCCAAGCACACGGTCATGGACCTCGACGAGTGGCCGTACCCGAAGCAGCCCCTGGTCCCGCTCGCGGAGACGGTCCACGAGCGCATGTCGGTGGAGATCTTCCGCGGCTGTACGCGCGGCTGTCGCTTCTGCCAGGCGGGCATGATCACGCGTCCGGTGCGCGAGCGCTCGATCACGGGCATCGGCGAGATGGTCGAGAAGGGCCTGAAGGCGACGGGCTTCGAGGAGGTGGGCCTCCTGTCCCTCTCCTCCGCGGACCACAGCGAAATCGGTGACATCGCCAAGGGCCTCGCGGACCGGTACGAGGAGGACAAGGTCGGCCTCTCCCTCCCCTCCACCCGCGTCGACGCCTTCAACGTCGACCTGGCGAACGAACTGACGCGCAACGGCCGCCGCTCGGGCCTGACCTTCGCTCCCGAGGGCGGCTCCGAGCGCCTGCGCAAGGTCATCAACAAGATGGTCTCGGAGGAGGACCTGATCCGCACGGTCTCCACCGCGTACGGCAACGGCTGGCGCCAGGTGAAGCTGTACTTCATGTGCGGCCTGCCGACGGAGACGGACGAGGACGTCCTGCAGATCGCCGACATGGCGATGAAGGTGATCGCCGAGGGCCGCAAGGTCTCCGGCCAGAACGACATCCGCTGCACGGTGTCCATCGGCGGCTTCGTCCCCAAGCCCCACACCCCGTTCCAGTGGGCGCCCCAGCTCTCCGCCGAGGAGACGGACGCCCGCCTCACGAAGCTTCGCGACAAGATCCGCGGCGACAAGAAGTACGGCCGCTCGATCGGCTTCCGCTACCACGACGGCAAGCCCGGCATCGTCGAGGGCCTGCTCTCCCGCGGCGACCGCCGCATCGGCGCCGTCATCCGCGCGGTCTACGAGGACGGCGGCCGCTTCGACGGCTGGCGCGAGCACTTCTCGTACGACCGCTGGATGGCCTGCGCCGAGAAGACGCTGCCGGAGTTCGGCGTCGACGTCGACTGGTACACGACACGCGAGCGCACCTACGAGGAGGTCCTCCCCTGGGACCACCTCGACTCCGGCCTCGACAAGGACTGGCTCTGGGAGGACTGGCAGGACGCCCTCGACGAAACAGAGGTCGAGGACTGCCGCTGGACTCCGTGCTTCGATTGTGGCGTGTGCCCGCAGATGGACACGAGTATTCAAATCGGACCAACCGGTAAGAAGCTTCTGCCTCTGGTGGTCAAGAACGCTGCACCCAGCCCCAGCGGGCACGCGCACTGACGTGAGCGAGGAGGGGCCGGTCACTGCGTTGGCAGCGGTCGGGGCATCGGGTCGTCGACAGCCGAGGCAGCCACGGGCCTTGCTCAGAGGCGGAAGCTCATGACGTCTGGTGTTGATCGCTCGCCATTGGTCTTGGCTGTATCCATCCCGGGGCCGGGAACGGCCGGGTCGTCGGCGTGCATCGTGGCGGCCACAGGGGCGGTCGGCGTGCGGGCCGGGCTGCCCGGTTGTGTCACCGGTGGCCTTGCTGTTGCCTCTGCGCTGTTGCGGAGTGGCGCGGCACGGCGTTGGAATCAAGTGTGAGGCACTTTGGCGGCGCCGAGTCCGCCGGCCGTCCCGCTCCCGGTACGGGGCCCGGCCGGAAAGGGCTCAAGAACGACGCCCTGGGCATGTTCTCCTCGGTGGCCATGGGCCTGGCCTCGACCGGCCCGGCGTACAGCCTGGCCGCCACGCTGGGCATCATCGTGACCGGGGTCGGACTGCAGGCCCCGATCGTCACCATGCTGGCGTTCATCCCGATGCTGCTGGTCGCGTACGCCTTCCGGGAGCTCAACGCGAGCAACGCCGACTGCGGGACCACCTTCACCTGGGCCACCCGGGCCTTCGGACCGGGCACCGGCTGGATGGGCGGCTGGGGCCTCATCGTCGCCAACATCATCGTCATGGCGAGCCTGGCCGAGATCGCCGCCACCTACGGCTTCCAGTTGGTGGGCCTGGACGGACTGGCGGAGAACCGGCTGTGGACCACCGCGGCGGGCATCGCCTGGATCGTCGTGCTGACCGCGGTCTGCTACGTCGGCATCGAGTTCTCGGCGGCCGTCCAGCGCTGGCTGCTGTGCCTGGAAGTGCTGATGCTGATCCTGTTCGCCGTCGCCGCACTGGTCAGGGTCTACACCGACCCTCCGCCGACGGCGATCCACGTTTCCGCCTCCTGGTTCAACCCCTTCGAGGTGCCCTCGGTAAGCGCCCTGACCTCGGGCATTCTCGCGGGGGTCTTCATCTACTGGGGCTGGGACACCGCGTTCTCCGTCAACGAGGAAACCGTCGACAGCAGGTGCGTCCCCGGGCGCGCCGCGGTCATGTCCACCCTGCTGCTCGTGATCATGTACGGGCTGGTGTCCACTTCGGCGCAGGCGTTCGCGGGAGTCGGCGCCTCGGGCATCGGGCTCGGCAACACGCACAACTCGAACGATGTGTTCTCCGGACTGGGCGCGGCCGTGTTCGGGAGCGACGACACCGGGCTGTTCCTGTCGCGACTGCTGATCCTGATGGTGCTGACCTCGGCGTTGGCCTCCGCCGAGACCACCATCCTGCCCCTGGCCAGGACCGTCTTCTCCATGGCGGTCCACAAGGCCGTCCCCTCCCGGTTCGCCCGGGTCCACCGCAGGTTTCTCACCCCGACCTGGGGAACCGTCGGCACGGGTGCGGTGTCGATCGTCCTGCTGGTCCTGCTGACGGCGTTCAGCCGGAACGTCCTGGCCGACTCGATCGACTCGGTCGGTCTCGCGATCGCGTTCCAGTACGGACTGACGGGCTTCGCCTGTGTCTGGTACCACCGCAAGATCCTCACCCGCAGCGCCAAGGATCTGGTCTTCAAGGGACTGTTGCCGGGGCTCGGCGGGCTGATCATGCTCTTGCTGTTCCTCTACGCCACCTTCGTCGTCTACGCGGACCCCAGCTACGGCACGACCAGCGTCGACCTGCCGCTGATCGGCAGGATGGGCGGGGTCACCGTCCTGGGCCTGGGCGCGCTGCTGCTCGGTCTCCTGCTGATGCCGATGGTCACCCGTGGCCACGCGGTGGCCCTCAAACTCCAGCGGAGCCTGCTTCCGCGTTCCCTGCCGCCGCATGCCGCCGTCGACTCGGCCAGCCGCTATCTGCCCGCCGACAGCGGGTCCGGGGTGGGCGGCGACTGGTACGACGTCATCCCCCTGTCGGGCACCCGGGTCGGCCTGGTCGTCGGGGACGTGCTCGGTCACGGCCTGCGCGCCGCGGCCACCATGGGACGCCTGCGCACGGGGGTGCGCGTCCTGGCCCGGCTGGACCTGAGCCCGGACGAGCTCCTGTCCCGCCTGGACGACCTGGTCGAGCAGACCGTGTACGAGAGCGGTCCGGGCCAGCTGAGACCGCAGCCCGACGCGGCCCTGGGCGTGACCTGTCTGTACGCGGTGTACGACCCCGTCTCGGGGAAGTGCAGTCTGGCGCGGGCCGGGGAGTCGGTGCTGGTGGCCGTCGAACCGCACACGGGTGTCGTCGACTGTCCGGAGCTGCCTCCAGGACCGCCGCTGGGGATCGGTGGCGTGCCCTACCAGAGCATGGATCTGCAGCTCCCGCCGGGCAGTCTCGTCGCCCTCTTCACGGGCGGTCTCCTCCAGACGGCCGACGGCCGTGAGGCCGGGCTCGCGCAGCTGTGCCAGGTCCTCGCCGACGGCTCCAGGTCCCTGAAGGAGCTGTGCGACCGGGCGGTGACCACCCTGCTGCCCGGGCCGGTGGACGAGGACGCGACGCTGCTGCTGGCCCGTACGCGCCTGCTCGACCGGAACCAGTTCACCCAGTGGGAACTGCCCCCGGACCCGGCGGGGGTGGCCACCATCCGCACCGCCGTCAGCAAGCAGCTCGGCGACTGGGGGCTGGACGACCTGGCGTTCGCCAGCGAGCTCATCGTCAGCGAACTGGTCACCAACGCCATCCGCTACGTCGGCGGCCCGATCCAGGTGCGCCTGATCCGCGACCGGACCCTGATCTGCGAAGTCTCCGACACCGGCCACACCACGCCCAATCTGCGGCACGCCGCGAACGACGACGAGGGAGGCCGGGGTCTGTTCATCATCGCCCAGATGACCCACCACTGGGGCACGCGCTACACACCCACCGGCAAGACGATCTGGACCGAGCAGGACCTGCCGCCGACGGCCGGCCGGTAGCACTGGGTGTCCTGCTCGCGCCGCTGCCGGGGCTCGGCATCGTGCCGGGGATGGCGGCGGGCATGGCGGCCGCGTCCCCGCCGCGCTGCGGCTGCCCGTCAGATGTGTGGTGCTGGTCGTGCTCATGGTGGGCCACACGGGAGCGGTGCCGGTGATCTTCCTCGCCGCTGTGGTGTCCTTCGGGACCACCGAGTTGCTGCCGCAGGGGCCGGGGATCCCGCCGTTCAGCGGCGGAGGGCGTCGAGTGCCTCGTCCAGTGTCGTCGCGGCCATGATGAGGGAGAGATGGGTGAAGGCCTGCGGGAAGTTGCCGAGTTGTTCCCCGCTGGGGCCGATCTCCTCGGCGAACAGGCCGACGTGGTTGGCGTACGTCTGCATCTTCTCGAAGGTGTAGCGGGCCTGGGGGAGACGCCCGGCGCGGGCGAGGGCGTCGACGTACAGGAAGGTGCAGAGGCTGAAGGTTCCTTCGGAGCCGCGCAGTCCGTCGGGGGAGGCGTGGGGGTCGTAGCGGTAGACGAGGCTGTCGGAGACGAGGACGCGGTCCATGGCGTCGAGGGTGTTGAGCCAGCCGGGGCTGCGGGGGGCCAGGAACCCGACCCGGGGGACGAGCAGCAGGGAGGCGTCCAGGACGTCACCGTCGTAGTACTGGACGAGGGCCTGCTCCTTGTCGTTCCAGCCGCGCTCCATGACCTGTTCGAGGATGGTGTCCCGGGCCCGGGTCCAGCGCGCGGTGTCGGCCGGCCTGCTGAACTCGGCCGCCAGTTTCAGACCGCGGTCGAAGGCGGCCCAGCACATCACCCGGCTGTAGGTGAAGTCCTTGCGTCCGCCGCGGGTCTCCCAGATGCCCTCGTCGGGCCGGTCCCAGGAGTCGGCGAGCCAGTCGAGGGTGGCGGCGAGACCCTTCCAGCCGTGGTAGCCCGTCTGTTCGCCGACCTCGCGGCCCTCGGCCAGGGCGTAGAGGGCCTCGCCGTAGATGTCGAGCTGCAGCTGGTCGGAGGCGGCGTTGCCGGCCCGGACGGGATGCGAGCCGCGGTAGCCCTCGAAGTGGTCCAGGATCTCCTCCGTGAGATGGGGGTCGCCGTCGACCCGGTACATGATCTGGAGGGGTTCGTCGCCCGGCCCCTCGCGGTCGCCGAGGCGGTCGCCGAGCCAGCGCGTGAAGCGGGTCGCCTCCTCCACGAAGCCGAGGTCGAGCAGGGCCCGTACCGACAGGGAGCCGTCCCGCACCCAGGTGTACCGGTAGTCCCAGTTGCGCTCACCGCCGACCTGCTCGGGCAGTCCCATGGTGGCGGCGGCGACCGGGGCGCCCGTGGGGGCGTACGTGAGCAGTTTGAGGGTGATCGCGGAGCGGTGCACCATCTCCGTCCAGCGGCCGCGGTAGCGCGAGGTGCGTACCCACTTCTGCCAGAAGTCGACGTTCTCCCAGAGCTCTTCGGCGATCCCCTCGGCGGTGGGGGGCGATGGTGCCTTCCCGTCCGGCGCGCACACGGTGAACACCGCGGCCGCGGTCTCCCCGGCGTTGAGGGTGATGGCGCCCCGGACGTCGTGACCGTCCCGTTCGAGCGGGATGGTCCCCTGGAGGTAGGCGGTCGTCCCGGGGGCCCGGAACGTCGCCGTCTCCTGCGTGGGCGTGCCGTGCGTCAGGTCGAGTTCGTGGGCGGCCCGTGCGTAGTCGAACCGCGGCCGGCATTCGAGGGTGAAGCGTACGGTGCCGCGCACCGCGCGGACGACGCGCACCAGGCTGTGCCGGTCGGTCGCCGTCGGGCCCGGCTGGACCGGCATGTGGTCGACGATCTCGCCGACTCCGTCGGGTGACATGAAGCGGGTCACCACGACGGCGGTGTCCGGGTAGTAGAGCTGCCTCCAGGTGCCTTCGGGGTGCTCGGGCGCGAGCAGGAAATGGCCGCCGCCGTCGTGGTCGAGCAGGGCGGCGAAGATACTCGGCGAGTCGAAGCGCGGTGCGGCGAACCAGTCGATCACCCCCTGCGAGGAGACCAGGGCCGCGGTCTGCAGGTCTCCGACGAGCCCATGGTCGGCGATGGGCGGATAGCGGTCCATGCTGGTCTCCTTGTCAGGCTGCCGCAGCCGTCACGCGCCCCGAACGGACGGTGTCGACCGGTGCCTGGTGGTCCTTCTCGTTCTGGTCGGCACAGCGCTCGGCGACGTCCTTTTCGTCCCGCGACTGCCGTACGTGGAAGTCCCGTCGGCGCCCGTCGATGCCCGTCGATGCCCGCGGATGCCCGTCGATGCCGTGCCGGCGGTCCGGCCCGACTGCGTCTCGACGGCGTCCACCGGGCCGCCGCCGGTCGGACGACCTGAGGTCATCGCAGTCGCTCCGCGATACGGTCGCCGACGCGCAGGGCGTTGGCGATGGCGGTCAGCGAGGGGTTGACCGCTCCGATGCTCGGGAAGAAGCTCGTGTCGACGACGTACAGGTTGTCGAGGTCGTGGGCCTTGCAGTCGACGTCGAGGGCGGAGGAGGCGGGGTCGCGGCCGAAGCGGACCGTGCCCGCCTGATGCGCGGTGGCGCCGATGGGCATGCCCTTGTGCAGATAGATGCTGTGCGACAGCAGATGGTGTTCGTGCATGCCCAAGTGGCTCAGCATGTCCTGCAGTTCGTGCCGCAGTCGGTGCAGCCCGGCGATGTTGTTCTGCTCGTCGAGCGCGAGGTGGATGGCGCCGTCCCGGTCCAGGGTGACGCGGTTGTCGGCGCCCGGCAGGTCCTCTCCGCACAGCCAGAAGTCGACCGCGTGGTGGGCGAGCACCTCGAAGGGCATGTCGGGGGCGACGGCCCCGGCCCAGCGGGGTGCTTCGCCGTGGATCTGCTCGGAGTCGGACTTGCCGAGCATCTGGATGCCGCCGAGGGGGTAGTCCCAGTCGTCGGACCCCAGGTACCAGTCGTGCAGCGCCAGGGTCTTCTGGAACTTGGTGTCGTTCGGCTCCTTGGACACGGCCATCAGGGCCAGGTTGTTGTGCCGCATGTAGTGCCGGCCCACCACGTCCGAGCTGTTGGCCAGGCCCCGCGGATGCCGGTCGTTCGCCGAACGCAGCAGCAGGACGGCGGAGTTGACGGCGCCGCAGGCGACGACCACGATGTCGGCGCTGAACTCCACGGTCGAACCGCCCCCGATTCCGCCCGCGCCCCCGTCACCGTTCCCGCTTTCGTTCCCGCTTTCGTCCCTGTTTTCGTCCCTGTTTTCGTCCCCGACCGTCGCGACGACCGAGGTGACGCTCCGGCCGGTGGGGTCCGTTTCGAGGCGTCGCACGGCGGCGTGCAGGACCATCTCGACGTTGGGGTGTTCGAGGGCGGGGTCGACACAGATGACCTGCGCGTCGGACTTCGCGCCGACCAGGCAGGGGAAGCCGTCGACGCGGTCGCAGCGGATGCAGGCGCTGGCGTGGGTGGCCCGGCCCCGGTCGTCCTGGGTGAGGTTCACCCCGATCGGCAGGTGGAAGGGGTGCAGCCCCTGCTTCTCCAGGTCGTGGCTGAGCTGTTGGATACGCGGCTCGTGCTGCACCGGCGGGTGGGCGTACTGGGCGCTGGTGGGACCCTCGGTCGGGTCCTCGCCGTGCCGGCCGTGGACGAGGTAGAGGTGCTCGGCCCGGGTGTAGTACGGCTCCAGTTCCCCGTAGCTCAGCGGCCAGGCGGGCGAGACGCCGTCGTGGTGGCGGAGTTCGCCGAAGTCCTCGGGGCGCATACGGAAGAGCGCCGCGCCGTAGAACTTGGTATTGCCGCCCACGTAGTAATTGACCTCGGGCGGGAACTGGTTTCCGTGTTTGTCGAACCAGAACTCCGGCGCGCGGTATTTCCCTTTGACGAAAACCGAGGTGGAATTCCAGTTGTCGCGTTCGCGGGGCAGATAACCGCCACGTTCGAGGAGGAGGATCCGCTTCCCCGTGGGCGCCAGCCGGTGGGCGATCGTGCCACCGCCCGCACCGGTGCCGATGATGATGACGTCGTAGTGCTGCGCCTCGGTCATGCCGGCCACCGTCCTCGGAGCGTGATCCGGTTCCGCCGGGTGAAGTGAATGGGGCATGCCCCGAATGGTGAATGGGACAGGCCCTCACATACTGCGGACATCTGGCCCGATCACCGCGGACTGCTGCCCCGACCACCAAGGTATCCCTGGGTGATACTTCCGGCGAGTTGGGCTATTCGGGTGAGCCGAGGCGCCGGGCCACGGCGGGTTCCCGCGCGATGACGGCACCGGCGGTGATACCGGCGGCGATGACGACGCAGAGTCCGATCAGCCACGACAGCACGGTGAAGACCGCGCCCAACGACCCGTACCGGTCCAGGCTGCGGTTGAGCGCGGCGGGTACGTACAGCTTGGCGATCACCGTCAGCGTGCTCATGGACACCCCGGTGAGGAGCGCGCCGGGCAGCAGCGGCAGCCAGGGCACGCGCGCGGCCAGCAGCAGGTGCTGGGTCCACCACCAGACGCTCACCTGGGTGACCAGGAGCAGCGGCAGGCCGAGCCACAGCCCCACGCCGAATCCGTTCCGCAACGGTCCCTGCAGGGCGACCACGATCAGCAGGACCGCGATCCACACGAGCCATCTCCAGGCGGCGATCCGCGCGCTCGTGCTCGGCAGCCGCCAGGCACGCTGGCAGAGCCGCTGCATCGCACGGCTGCACGCCGTCGCGGAGAGCAGCACCATCAGGGCGCCGACCACCCCGGTGCTCTGCCGCAGGCTCCCGGAATCGGCCTGGAAGACCTTCTTCAGCTGCTCGTCGGCGGCGCCGTTGAGGCCGAAGACGTCGTGCAGGGAGGTGACGATCTCGTTCCGCACCGTCTGCGGCGCGAAGGCGGAGACCACGAAGAGCAGGGGGACGGCGGTCAGGAAGACCTGGGCCGCCAGCCGTGTCGCGGAGTCCAGCAGGTTCACCGCGACCAGGTGCGAGGTGAGGCGGATGATCACCGGGAACCGCCGCTCGGCGGTGGCGCGCAGCCGCAGCAGCCGGTCCCGCAGCTCGGCCGCCCGCGCGCGCCGACGGCTCGCCCGCAGCTTCCGACGGCTCGTCCGTACGCTTCGACGGCCCGCCCGCGCGTTCCGGCGGCTCGCCCCGCCGCCCGTGGGCGAGCCGGGTTCTCTGCCTGCGCGCATGCCGCTCCCGGGGTCGGGCCTGGGTTCCACGCCCGCGAGACGTGACCGCGCCACCAGGGTGCCGTCCGGGGCGGCGGCCGGGCCCGCGGCGCGAGCGCCGTTGCGCCGCACGGGGGAGGGGCCGTCCGCGGTGTTCCGGTGCTCCGGTGTTCCGTACGGCACCGCTGATGTGGCCGGGGTCGGGCAGGCCCGGCTCCGGTCCGGCCGTCACAGGATCGCGAGGGGGTTGACGGGGGAGCCGGTGGCCTCGGGCAGCCGGAGCGGGGCGATCACGCAGAGGAAGGACCAGCGGCCTTCCCGCGCGCAGATCGGCGCGAGATCCTCGAACCGCAGATAGTCGAGCAGATGCATTCCCATCGCGTGGACGGCGAGCACATGCACCGGGAACGCGACCCCGCGCGCCGCGCTGGGCGCCGTGTCGCTGTTGCCGTCGCTGCCGAGTACCGCCACCCCCCGCTCGGCGAGGAACTCCATGGCGGTCGGATGGAGTCCGGCACGGGAGTCGGCCGTGTTCCAGGGGCCCAACTCCTCGCGGCGCCTGCGATGTCCGACCCGTACGAGAAGGATGTCGCCCCGGCCGACCCGTATCCCCTGCCGGGCCTCGGCCGCGGTCAGGTCCTCGGCGGTCACGTTCGATCCGGGTTCGAGCCAGGAGACGCCGTGCACCCGGGGTATGTCGAGGAGGACACCGCGTCCGACGATGCCGTCACGGGCCAACTCGATGGACAGGGCGCGCGCTCCGTCCGGCGACAGTACGTCCGCCGCCGGGGTGTCGCCGTGCATCGTGCCCTCGTAGATGACATGGCACAGGGCGTCGATATGACTGTCCACATCGCTGTGGATGTTCATGGCGAAACGGTCCCGGGTGAAATCCAGGTCCGGACTCGGTTCGCCGCCGGCGGGAGCGGTGAGCCGGTGCACGGCCGGATCGGCGTCGTCGGGGCCGACACGGGTTTCCACGGGGGAGGCGAGTGACACCGTACGTCCCGACCGCACCTCGCGGACGGCCGCCAGCACCTGTTCCTCGGTGATCGTGTCCAGGGCGCCCCGGTGGGTGGCGCCGCCGGGGGCCCTGCCGCGCAACTGTCGGTAGAGCGACCGGAACTCGGCCTCGCTCAGTTCGTCGGGCATCCGCATACCTCCAGCCTCCGTCAGGCATCGGCTTCCGGCACGCCGAGTTGCCGGGGCCGGGGACTGCCGTGTTAATGGATGCGCGCGTCGGCGGACGGCGACTCGGTCGACGAGTGCCTTGTTCACGCCAGAGGCCGGCGCACCGCACCCCCCTGCGCGGAGGTCCGGATGGACATGATTCATGTCCGCGCGGTGTGCCCACCGGACCTCACCGAACGCACCACGGCCCTGCTGACCGCCGAGCCGTGCGTCCTGAACCTGGTCCCGCAGACGGGCAGCGTACGCAACCCCGACGGCGACGCCATCGAGTGCAGCTCCTCGCTCTCCTCGTCCGGGGCTTCGGACTGCGGCCGGCGGCCTTCGAGCTGGGCCTCAGGCCGCCCGTCTCGAATCCGATCAACACCCCCAGCTTCTTCTCGGCGGTGGTGGCGGTGCCGGCCGGGGGGCGTACGACGGTCAGTTGGCGGCGTACGACGGTCAGGTCGGCGGCGTACGGCCGTCAGGTCGACGGCGCGGGAGCGGACGGTGTCGCAGGGGCGCCGGTGTCCAGGAACTCGCGGAGGGCGAAGGCGACCAGCACGATCACCACGGTCCACACCACGACGACCGTGGTCGGGTAGCTCCAGCTGAACAGGACGATCGCGGCGACCGCCAGGATCGCGGCGCCGATCCACCGCTTGAAACGGTGCACGAACCGTCCGACCGCCCCCAGCGGCAGCCCCGCCGACACGGCGACGTCGCGCAGGGCGCCGATGCCCCTGCGACAGCCCGTACGGATGCCGACGGCGACCCGTGACGGGCCGATGAGGAACGCGCCGGCGGCCGTCACGAGAGCGAGCGCACCGACCGCCCGTACGCCGGCGCGCAGGAATCTGACGAGTGAGTCGAACACCACGGCGGCGGCGTCCGTGGAGGTCCCGACGGGCAGATGGTCGAGGTAGACCGCGCGTGCGACGGCGAGGGTGATGCCGAGCAGCAGCATGGCGGCGAACACCCCGAGCGCGGCCCAGATCAGGGCCCGGCGGCGATGGGCGGCGAGATACACGCCCGCGGCGGCGATCAGCACGGCGACGACGGGGAGCCAGCCGCCGATGATGTCCAGCACCCGCAGATAGGTCTTGATCTTGCCGATGTCCTTGGACGCGAACACCACGAAGTCGGTGTGGACGGTGGGGATCCGCGCGGCCGGCTTGAAGCCGTCGGCGACCAGTCGGTCCTTGACCTTGGCCACGACCGGTGCCACGTCGATGGTGACCTGACCGTTCTTGGCGGACACCGCACCGGTGGCGTTTCCCGTGAGGGCCTTGGCCAGCGCGGTGTGGGCCCCGCGGTTGGCGTTCACCCAGAGGGTGTCGAAGGCCTTGCTGGAGACCACCCGCTGCACGGTGTCGCCGACCAGGCTCTTCAGACCGCCGGTGATCGGGCCGCTCAGGTCGCCGAGCAGTTTGGCCGCCCTCGGCGGGGCACCCTTCTCCGCGGCCGCGTTCTCCAGGTCCTTGACCAGGCCGTCCACGTCGATCTGTGTCAGGACCGCGGTGGTGACCCGGTTGGTGACCGCCTTCTGCACAGCGGGATTGTCCGCCAGCGGCCCCACGGTGGCGACGTAGCGGTCCGTGTCCCGCACGATGCTGTTCGCCCAGACCGCGACGACGGCCGGCAGCGACAGCAGTGAGGCGAGGAGGATCAGCAGGACCGAACCCGTCGACCGGAGCCAGTGGTGCCGTGCGGTCCGCGAAGGGCCGCCGGTCTCCAGGGCGCTCACCCGGTGCCGCAGGTCGTCCAGCTCGCCGCGTTCCCGTGCCGAGAGCCCCTGGTCGCCGGACGGCCCTTCGGGGCTTCTGCCCGGTTCCGGTTGTTCCGGTGGGGGAGCGCTGCTCGTCATGGGTACAGGAGATCCGCGGGGATCCGATCCCGCGACCTGTACCGGTCCGGCGGGTGAATGCCGCCCGACGCCACGGGCCGGCGGCATCGCCGTACTCCTGAGGATCTGATCCGTCAGTGGGCCGGGCGCTCGCCGAAGTGCGTGACGGCGTCCTGGATCCGGGCGAGACGGACCGGAAGGTCGATCGTGGCGTCCACGGTCATGCCCGGCTCGTCCGGTTCCAGCGGTTCCAGCGTTTCGAACTGGGAGTCGACCAGCCGGGCGGGCATGAAGTGACCGGTGCGCCGGGCCACCCGGTCCCGGGCGGTGTCCCGGTCGAGAGCGAGGTACAGGCACCAGAGCCCGGGGCCCGCGGCCGCGCGGAGCTGGTCGCGGTAGGCGCGCTTGAGGGCCGAACAGGCGACGACCAGCCCCTCGCCGGCCTCGGCGGAGTGCCGTACGAGGTCGGCGAGGGCACGCAGCCAGGGCGCGCGGTCGGCGTCGTCCAGGGCGTGGCCCGCGGTCATCTCGGCGACGTTCGCGGCGGGGTGGAAGTCGTCGCCCTCGACGAACGGCAGACCGAGCCGCTCGGCGACCGCCTTGCCGACGGTGGTCTTCCCGGAGCCCGACACCCCCAGGACCAACACGATCGGCGGCCGCTTCCCGGCACCGGCCCCGGTTCCCGCCCTGGCCCCGGTTCCGGCACCGGCCCCGGCCCCGGTCAAGGGTTCTCGGGATCCCGTCCGGCAGCCGTCGGCCGCAAGGCCAAGTCCGCCTCGGTGAGGGGCTGCAGGGCCCCGCGGGTGTCCAGCCGGTAGAGCAGGACGAGAGGCGGCCCGATGAGCACCACCGCGACGACCGTGACCAGCATCAGCCAGCGCAGTGTGGTCGAGGCCCCGGCCGCCTGGGACACGGTCAGTGAGGTGGGGATGAGATAGGGCCGCTGGGCCAGTCCCCATGCCACCACGACGAGGGCCACGCTGCCGACCACGGTGACCCTCGCCCATCCCGTCGCGCCGCGGTACAGCAGTCCGGCGGTGGCCAGCGCGCTGACGACGGCGACGAGTACGAGGACGAGACCGATTCCGCTGGTCAGCCCGTCGTGGACGTAGGGCGCGTCGTCGTGGGTGACGGCGAGCCCGACGGCCGCGAGCACGGCGAGGGCGCCGAGGCTGCACCAGGCCCGCAGCCGGAAGTAGCCGACGAGGTCGGGGGCGTCGAAGCGGCGGGCGTCGGCGGTCAGGAACACCGCCCCGAGGAACGCGGTCGCGGCGACGGTGAGCAGTCCGGCGAGTACGGACGTCCCGTTGGACCACGCGTCGGCGGACGCCTTCGTGCCGGGAGCGACCCGGCCCGTGGCGAGCCCCCCGACCGCCGCTCCGAGGAAGAAGGGGGTCAGGAGCGAGGAGACGGCGAAGACGGCGCCGTAGACCCTGCGCCGGGCGAGCCGCCGTGCCGGTTTGCGCAGCGCGAAGCCGGCGCCGCGCAGGACGAGTCCCACGGCCGCGAGTGCCAGGGGGAGCCACATGGCGGAGAAGACCGTCTGGAACAGGACCGGGAAGCCCGTCCACATGATGACCAGGACGAAGACGAGCCAGACGTTGTTGGTCTCCCACACCGGTTCCATGGCGTGGTCGATGAGCCACCGGGGGCGTTTGCCGCGTGCGGCGCCGCCCGCGACGAGGTCCCAGAATCCGGCGCCGTAGTCCGTGCCGCCCGCGCACGCGTAGGCGGCCACCGCGGCCAGCAGCACCCAGGCGACGACGTCCGCGATCATCCGTCCCCACCCCGGTTCCCATGCCGGTCACTGCCCCGGTCCCCACCCCGGTCACTGCCCGCGGTCGTGGACAACGGGCGGGGCCCGTAGGGGGTGTCGCCCTCCAGGTCCTCGGCGACGCCTCCGGCGAGCGCGTCCTCGTCGGCGAGCCGCCACCGGCGGCTCATCTTCAGGACGACGGTCAGGAAGGCACCGAGGACGAGGACGTAGACCACCACGACGATGCCGAACATCGTCCACAGGGACGCGGCACGGGTGTCCGTCACCGCCTCCGAGACCCGCATGTTCTGGTAGACGATCCACGGCTGCCGGCCCACTTCGGTCGTGATCCAGCCGCACTCCACGGTCAGCAGACAGGCGGCTCCGGCGACGGCGGCGCACCGGTAGAACCAGCGCGAACCGGGCAGGTCGTGGCGGCGCAGCCGGCACCAGCCGTACCAGAGCGCGAGCAGGATGAGCAGGCTTCCGACGGTCACCATGATGTCGAACGCCCAGTGGGCGATCGTGGCCTGCATCACCGTCGGGCGGTCGCTCGCGGGGACCGATGTCAGTCCGGTCACCTTGGTGGCCGGACTGAATCCGGCGAGGAACGAGTCCAGTTGGGGGATCTTGATCCCGGCGGAGACCGACCCGTCGGCGTGCAGCCGCCCGAACACGTACTCCGGTACGTGGGTGTCGGTCTTCCACACGAGCTCGGTGGCCGCGAACTTCACGGGCTGCTCGTGGAAGACGGAGCGGGCGATGGAGTCCCCGAGCACGAACTGCACGGGGGTGAGGATCGCGGCGACGGAGAACGGCACGGTGAAACCGAGCCGGTGGTAGCGGTCCCGGCGGCCCCGCAACAGGCCGACCGCGTACACCCCGGCGACGACGTATCCGGCGGTCAGGACCACGCCGACCACGAAGTGCCAGTACTCGGGGCCGAACATCGGGGTGAAGACGGCCCGCCGCACCTAGACGTTCACGGGCCTGCCGGACGCGTCGAGGGCGAAGCCGCGCGGGGTGTTCATCCAGGCGTTCGCGGCCACGATGCCGAACGCCCCCATCAGGGCGGCCAGTGGCAGCGGCAGGCCGAGCCAGAAGTGCGTCCACGGCTTGAGCCGGCGCCAGCCGTACAGGTAGATGGCGATGAGGATCGCTTCGAGGAAGAACGCCCATGCCTCGATGCTGAAGCCGAGGCCGAAGACATCGCCCCACCGGCCCATCATCCCCGGCCACAGCAGACCGAATTCGAAGGAGAGCACGGTGCCCGTCACGATCCCGATGGCGAACTGGACGGCCATGACCGCCGACCAGCGCCGCGCGAGCAGCAGGGCGACGGCATCGCCCTTGCGCAGTCCGCGGTAGTGCATCAGGAGGGTGATGGCGGGCAGGGCCACGCCGAAGGGCACGAGCAGGATGTGGGAGGCCAGGGTGAAGGCCATCAGCTCCCGGGCCGGCAGCAGCTGCGGTGGGCCGTCCGCCAGGAAATGGTCGATCGCGCTGTTCACATGGGCCTCGGTGGCTCGTACCGGACGGCTGGGCGAGCGGGCTTCAGCCGCCCGTGGCGAAACCGGGGAACAGCGTCATGCCGCCGTCCACGTAGATCGTGGTCCCCACTACGTAGTCGAAGAGGTCGGACGCCAGCGCGGCCACCACGTTCGCGATGTCGTCCGGGTCGCCCACGCGGCGGTAGGGGATGAGCCGGAGAAGTTCGGACTCGGCCTCGGGGGTGTCCCAGGCGCTGCGGTTGATGGGGGTACGAATCGCCCCCGGAGCAACGGCGTTGACCCGGATCCGGTAGGGCGCGAGCTCCTGCGCGAGGGTCGCCATGAGCATCTGCACCCCGCCCTTGGACGCCGCGTAGTTCACATGGCCCGCCCACGGGATGATCTGGTGGACCGAACTCATGCAGATGATCTTCCCGGCGGAACGGGAGACCTCCGGGACGACGCCCCGCCGCATGAATTCCTTGGACGCCTCCCGGGCGCACAGGAATTGTCCGGTCAGATTGACGTCCAGCACCTTGTGCCACTGTTCCATGGTCATGTCGGTGATGGGGGCATCGCGTTGGAGTCCGGCGTTCGCCACCATGACATCGATGGTCCCGAACTCCTTGACCATGTGGGAGACCATGTCGACGACCTGGTCCTCCTGCGAGACATCCGCCTCGTGCGCGTAGGCGCGGACGCCGAAAGCCTCGATCTCGCGCACCACTTCTTCCGCGGCGTCCCGCCCGGCGACGTAATTCACCACCACATCGGCGCCCACCCGCCCCAGACCGATCGCCGTGGCCTTTCCGATGCCGGAATTCGCGCCCGTCACCAGTACCTTCTGCCCCTTGAGAAGTGGGCGGGCAAGGGGCTGACGACCGTCACTGCCGCTGGTTTCCACTTGCTTCTCCCTGTGGGTGGCGACGCGGACCTTCGGAGGAATCCGATTTCGGAGGAAATCCGCCCCACAACGAAAACACTGGTCGGCCGGGACGTCTCGGTGGCACGTCTTCTGTCAGCCGGTCGGGGTGTCGGCCCGGGTCGAACGGCCCAATGCCGACGCGCCGGGTCGCCCGGGACGGCGCGCTCGCCCAGGACCCGTCCGGACGCTCGTGCCGGTCCGTTCGGCCCGGTCTATTCGGCCCGGTCTATTCGGCCCGCTCTATTCGGCCCGGTCTATTCGGCGCGGGACTGGGACTCCCGACCGGTGCCGATGCACAGGGCCCAGATGACGAAGGCGTCCACGGCGATCAGCACGGTGGCCCAGACGGGGTAGTACGGCAGCCACATGAAGTTGGCGATCATCGACAGGCCCGCCAGGGTGATGCCGACCACGCGGGCCCACATCGCGCCGCTGAACAGGGCGATGCCCGCGAGTATGACCAGGACGCCGAGGGCGAGGTGGATCCAGCCCCAACTCGTCAGATTGAAGTTGTAGGTGTAGTTGCGGGTGGTGACGAAGACGTCGTCCCTGGCGATGGCGGCGATTCCCTCGAATATCGCCATGGCCCCACCGAAGATCATCATGACCCCGGCGAAGGCGGTCCAGCTGGACGCCCACACGCTTCCGCCGCTTCCGGTTCCGTGCCGGTGGTGCATTCCGGTCGTGGTCATTTCGAGCTCCTCCCACGTAGGCCTCACCACTGACCTGTGACCGGCCGGTGGCGCACATTTCAGCTTGCCACGAGAATCGCCGACCGGCAGAACCTGGCAGAACCCGACAGAACGTGGGTATTTACTCGGGCGACGCCGAGGCCGATGTGCGGGGGAATCCGTGCGGTGTTGCAAGGGAAGGTTCGGGCGAGCCGACAATTGCACGCCGATCCGGGGGTGTTCGCCGATCCGGGGGTGTTCATTTAGCGGGCCGCTATTTCACATCCTCTGTTTCTTGCAAGTGCGAGATGTGAGTGCGAGAGGCAAGGGCGAGATGTGAGTGCGAGAAAGGAAACCGCCGTGCCGTCAGCAGGGGTGCTGGGCCCGGCAGGAGCCTCAGGAGGCCCCTGCCCCGCTCCCGCCCGTCGCGTCGGCCGAGGACCTGAGGAGTCCTCACCGAGGCCGAGTTCGAGGACCAGAAGCACATCCACATGCGGATCCGCATGCGCATCCAGACGGGACGCTGGCGCGTCTACGTCGGTATGGATCTGGAAAAGCCGCCTGCTGAACGACCCGCGGGACAGGCCGAGGGCTGCCTCACGGTCGCGATCCGCCTGCCCGTGCGGATCGTCGTCCTCGTGCTCGTCGTGCCGGTGCGCATGGTGTGGGACGCGCTGGTGGTCGCCGGAAGGTCTCTGCGGGACACCGTGCTGCGCCCGTTGGGGCGGGCGCTGCTGTGGGTGGCGTGGGCGGTGTTCGTCTGGCCGTTGGTGACGCTGTGGCGCTACGTCGTGGTGCCGGTCGGGAAGGCGATGGGCCGGCTCGGGTACGTGCTGCTCGTCGTGCCCGCGGTATGGGTGTACGAGACGGTGCTCACACCCCTCGGGCACGCGATCGCCTGGCTGGCGCGGGGCCTCGGCGCCGGGCTGGTCTGGGTGTACACGCGGATCCTGACTCCCCTGGGGCACGTCCTCGCCCGGCTGCTCCGGGGCCTCGGGATCGGGCTCGCCGCGGTCGGGATCGGGGTGTACGGGGTCGTGGCCTGGCTGGTGCGGTATCTGATCGTCGTACCGGCGTCGTGGCTGTACGAGTGGATCCTCGCCCCTGTCGGACGGGCGATCGCCTGGGCGGCGCGCGGACTCGGGTGGCTCATACGGATGATCTTCAGCGGGCTCGGTGTCGGGCTCTACTGGACGCTGCGCGTCCTGCTCGTGCTGCCCGCGCTCGCCCTGTGGCGCTGGGTGCTGGTGCCGGTCGGCCGTGTCCTCGCCGTCGTCGGGCGGGAGGTCGGGGAGGCGATCGGGCACGCCTGGCGGGTGGCCGGGCACCTCTCGCTCGCCGTCGGACGGTTCCTCGGACGGCTCTTCCGGTGGCTCTTCGTGGAGCCCGTGCGCTGGGTGTACCGGAGCGTGCTGACGCCGGTCGGGCATGTCGTCCGGGACACGGTGCTGCGGCCCGCCGCCGAGGCCGCGCGCACCGTGGGCCGCGTGACACGGCAGACTCTGGCCACCGCCCGAGAGTCCGCGCGGCAGGCCCGCGCCGACTTCCGCCGCCTGCTCTTCGGCACGCCCCGGGAGCACGAGCGGGTGCTTTCGGCGAAGCCTCGCCGGGAACCGGAGGGCCGCGAGACGCGTACTCTGGAGCAGAGGTCCGGCTGCGAAGTTTCCCCGCCGACGCGGGGGTGATCCGGACTGGACGACGCCGGGAAGGCGTCAGTCGGAGTTGTCCCCGCACACGCGGGGGTTACGCCACCGACCGCCGCACACAAGGAGAAGTGACACTGGGCAAGCGACAGCCCGAAGGCCCGCCGCCCGCACCCGCGGTACAGCGCATTCGACTGCGCTACACCAAGCGCGGCCGCCTCCGGTTCACCAGCCACCGTGACTTCCAGCGCGCCTTCGAGCGTGCGCTGCGCCGTGCCCAGGTGCCGATGGCCTACTCGGCGGGGTTCACGCCGCATCCGAAGGTGTCGTACGCCAATGCCGCACCCACCGGCACAGGCAGTGAGGCGGAGTACCTGGAGATCGCGCTCACCGAGACGCGTGATCCGCAGCAGCTGCGTGAGCTCCTCGACGAGTCGCTGCCCGAGGGGCTCGACATCACCGAGGCGGTCGAGGCCCGGACGTCCGGGCTCGCCGACCGCCTCACCGCGTCCGTGTGGGAGATGCGCCTCGACGGCGTGGTCCCCGAGGACGCGGAGCGCGCGGTCGACGCCTTCAAGTCGGCCGACACGGTGGAGGTCCAGCGCAGGACCAAGAACGGGATGCGCACCTTCGACGCCCGCAGCGCAGTGGCGAGCCTGGAGGCGCACAGTCCGCAGGCCGATAGGCCGACCGACCAGCCTTGTGCGATACTGCGGCTGGTTGTTCGGCACGTGACGCCTGCCGTACGACCCGACGACGTCCTGTCCGGTCTTCGCGCCGTGGCCGACCTGGCGCCGCCGGTCGCCGCAGCGGTGACCAGGCTGGCGCAGGGGCTGTTCGATGAAGAGACCGGCACGGTGACCGACCCGCTCGCGCCCGACCGCGAGGCAGTCATGGCCGCCCCAGCCGATCGCGCAGGGGCCGCCGAAACTGCCGCCGCGAAGGCGTCGGCGTAAGGAAGGTCCCGCGTAAGGACGGACGTCGTAGCGCCGCCCTCGGATCCGGGAGCCACCTGGGTCGGGCAGCGCACCGACCAGAAGACTTTCGCCAGGCCGTACGCACACATGGCGTACGGAACCGGCGAGACAGGACACAGAGAGCTCCCGTGCGGCGCCCGCGCCCCGGACGGCGGCACCGCGCATCGCGCGAGCCGCGGACGTCACCGGCACCGCCGGACCAGGCGCGGCGCCCGGGAGCCTGACGGGAGATCCACCCGCATGCTCGAGCCGACCGAACCCACTGAGGGTTCCGACAACAACAACACTCCGAGCGACACCCTGCCGCCGCGGCGCCGCCGCCGTGCGGCGTCGCGCCCGGCCGGCCCGCCCACCGGCGCGGCCGAGTCCGAGACCGTGGCAGAGACCACGGCTCCGGCCATACCACCAGTGGCATCCGCCGAGGCCGTGGCCGCCGCAGAGGTCGTCGAGACCGAACAGGCCGAACAAGCCGAAGAGACCGAACAGGCCGCAGAGGTCACAGCAGAGGTCACGCAGGCCGCACTGGCCGCACAGGCTGTGGATGACGTGGCGGAGGCGACGGCGGCTCAGACCACCGTCGCCGAGGAGGCCCCGGCCGACACCCCTGTCGCCGAGGACGCCGCGCCGCGTCGTACCACCCGTCGTCGCGCCACCCGCCGGGCGTCCGCGCCCGCCGGTACGCCGGTGACGGCCGAGGCGGCCGAGGTGGCGGAGACCGTGGTCCCCGCGGCCGCGGCCGAGCCCCTGGCCGAACAGACCCCAGCCGCCGAAGCGACTCCTGTCGCCGAAGCGATCCCCGCTGTCGAGGAGGCCGCGCCCGCGGCTCGCCCGCGCCGCCGTGCGACCCGTCGCGCCTCCGCGCCGACCGGTGCGCCCAAGACGGCCGAGATCGTCGAACCCACCGAGATCGTCGAGCCCACTGAGGCCGCTGAGGTCATCGAGGCCGCCGAGGAGCCGGTGCCCGTCGTCGAGGACGCCGCGCCCCGCCGTACCACCCGTCGTCGCGCCACCCGGCGCGTCTCCGCACCCGCCGGTGCGCCCGAGGGCGACGCCGCCGACGAGCGTGTGGAGGCGCCCGTGACCAGCGACACCAGGCCCGACGAGACCAGGGGCGGCGAGACCGCCGCCGCTGCCGAGGCCGAGACCACCGAGGTCGCGCAGGCCGAGGAAGAGGCCCCGCGCCGTACCCGCCGCCGCGCCACCCGGAAGGCCGCCGTCGGCTTCTCCGCCCCCGCGCCGAAGGAGGCCGAGTCCGCGCACCGGCCCGCGCGTCCTGCCGTCGCCGTGTTCCAGGCGCCCGTGTTCACCGAGCCGATGTTCCAGACGCCGGAGCGGGCCGCCGCCGCGGCTGCCGCCGAAGCGGCGGAGGAGGCGGAGGAGACCGCGGCGACTCCCGAGGTCGTCGAGGCCCCTGTGGCTGTCGAGGCGCCCGAGGAGGCGACCGGCGGGCGCCGTCGCCGTCGCCGGCGGGCCGTCGAGGACGAGCCGGAGCCCGTGGCCGTGCCCGCGGAGGCCGCCGACGAGGTGGAGGAGCCGGAGTCCGCCGAGGAGATCGAGGACGCCGTCGAGGGTGACGAGTCCGAGGAGGAGTCCGCCGGCTCGCGTCGCCGTCGCCGCCGTGGTGGCCGTCGCCGTCGCCGTGGCGAGTCCGCCGAGTCGGACGGCGAGGCGGGTGACGAGGAGTACGCCGCCGAACAGGCCGCGGAGGACGCCGAGGACACCGCCGAGCAGCTCGGGGAGGACGCCGAGGACGCCGAGGAGGCGGACGAGCGCGACGAGCCGGGTGGTTCCGGCTCCAGCAGCAGCCGTCGCCGCCGTCGCCGTCGCCGTCGCGCCGGGGACTCCGGCCCCGACGCCGAGCCCGGCGACAACGACCCCGAGCGCACCGTCGTCAAGGTCCGCGAGCCCCGCGGCAAGAAGGACGAGCACCCCAGCGACGAGGTCCAGTCCATCAAGGGCTCGACCCGCCTGGAGGCCAAGAAGCAGCGCCGCCGCGAGGGGCGCGAGCAGGGGCGCCGGCGCGTTCCGATCATCACCGAGGCCGAGTTCCTGGCCCGTCGTGAGGCCGTCGAGCGCGTGATGGTCGTCCGCCAGAGCGGCGAGCGCACCCAGATCGGCGTGCTTGAGGACAACGTGCTCGTCGAGCACTACGTCAACAAGGAGCAGTCGACCTCGTACGTCGGCAACGTCTACCTGGGCAAGGTCCAGAACGTGCTGCCGTCGATGGAGGCCGCCTTCATCGACATCGGCAAGGGCCGCAACGCGGTGCTGTACGCCGGTGAGGTGAACTTCGAGGCGCTGGGCATGGCCAACGGGCCGCGCCGCATCGAGAGCGCCCTGAAGTCCGGCCAGTCCGTGCTCGTGCAGGTCACCAAGGACCCGATCGGCCACAAGGGCGCCCGCCTGACCAGCCAGGTGTCCCTGCCCGGCCGCTATCTGGTCTATGTGCCCGAGGGCTCGATGACCGGCATCAGCCGCAAGCTGCCCGACACCGAGCGCGCCCGTCTGAAGACCATCCTCAAGAAGATCGTCCCCGAGGACGCGGGCGTCATCGTGCGCACCGCCGCCGAGGGCGCGAGCGAGGACGAGCTGAGCCGCGACGTCGAGCGACTGCAGGCGCAGTGGGAGGACATCCAGAAGAAGGCGAAGAGCGGCGGCAGCTCGAACGCGCCGTCCCTGCTGTACGGCGAGCCGGACATGACCGTCCGTGTCGTCCGCGACATCTTCAACGAGGACTTCACCAAGGTCATCGTCAGCGGCGACGAGGCGTGGGAGACCATCCACGGGTACGTGGCCCATGTCGCACCCGACCTGGCCGACCGGCTGTCGAAGTGGACCTCCGAGGTCGACGTCTTCGCGACGTACCGCATCGACGAGCAGCTGATGAAGGCGCTGGACCGCAAGGTCTGGCTGCCCAGCGGCGGTTCGCTGGTGATCGACAAGACCGAGGCCATGGTCGTGGTCGACGTCAACACCGGCAAGTTCACCGGTCAGGGCGGCAACCTCGAAGAGACCGTGACCAGGAACAACCTGGAGGCGGCCGAGGAGATCGTGCGCCAGCTGCGGCTGCGCGACCTGGGCGGCATCGTCGTCATCGACTTCATCGACATGGTCCTGGAGTCCAACCGGGACCTGGTGCTGCGGCGCCTCCTGGAGTGCCTGGGACGCGACCGTACGAAGCACCAGGTCGCCGAGGTGACCTCGCTGGGTCTGGTGCAGATGACGCGCAAGCGTGTCGGACAGGGTCTGCTGGAGTCCTTCTCCGAGACCTGCGTCCACTGCAACGGCCGCGGCGTGATCGTGCACATGGAGCAGCCGACCTCCGTCGGAGGCGGCGGCAAGCGCAAGAAGCGCGGCCGGGGTGGTGCCGAGCAGGTCCACGAGCACGACCACGAGCTGGAGCAGACGCACGAGCTCGAGGAGGAGCCGGAGACGTTCGAGAGCGAGGCCGAGGTGGCCGCCGAGGTCGCCGCGCCCGTCGCTCTGGTCGAGCAGGAGTTCCAGCCGGACGAGGAGCTGTACAGCAGCGCCGCCGAGGCGGAGGCCGCGGCTTCCCGTGGCGGCCGTTCGCGGCGCCGGGCGACCCGGCGCGTGTCGGCTCCTGCGGGTGCGCCGAGCTCCGAGGAGCGGGCTCCCCGGAGCAGGCGCGAGGAGCGGGCCGAGCGGGCTCTCAAGTCGCGCGAGGCCGCCGAGTCCGAGCTGGTCGCGGCCGAGGACCCGGTCGTCGAGGCGCCCGTGACGGAGGCCCCGGTGACCGAGACCCTGGTGACCGAAGCCCCGGTGGCCGAGGCGCCGCGGGCCGCCCTGGCTCCCGTACAGGAGGACGAGGCCGCTCCCAAGGGCCGTACGCGCCGTCGTGCGACCCGCAAGGTGTCGGCCCCGGCGGGTTCCCCGAAGACCGCGGAAGAGGCCGCGGTGACGGTCACGGAGCCGGTCGCGGCGCCCGTCGCCGAGCCGGAGACCGTTTCGGAGGCCGTTTCGAAGGCCGCGGAGACCGTCGAGTCCGAGGTGGTCGCCGAGGCGCCGGCCGAGAGCGCCGCCCCGGCCCGCCCGCGGCGCCGCGCCGTCCGCAAGGCCACCGCGCCCACCGCGTCCGAGGAGGCGGCCGTGACGGTCGTCCCCGCGGTCGCCGCGGAGCCGGTCGCCGAACCGGTCGAGGTGACCGGGGTGACCGAAGCGACGGAGTCGGCGGCCGAGACCGAGGTCGCCGAGACCGAGGCCGATGCTGAGGCCGCGGCTCCGGCCAAGAAGACGGCCGCCGCCCGCAAGACGGCCAAGAAGGCGACGGCGAAGAAGGCCGCCGCCACCAAGAAGACCGCGGCCAAGAAGACGGTCGCCAAGAAGGCCACGGCCAAGAAGGTGACCGCGAAGAAGACGGCCGCCAAGACGACGGCGAAGAAGACCGCGGCGGCTGAGCAGACGCTCTCCTCCGTGACGGCTTCGACCGACGAGGGCTGAGTCCCCGGGCCCCTGGCCCGATGTCCGATGCCTTGGGTGCCGCGCGTGCGCGGGGCCCGGGGCATCGGCGTGACGGGTGGCACATCCGCGGGGCCCGACCTGGTTTGACCCTTTAGGTCGTGGCCCCGTAACCTTGACCGTCGGCGTGTCCTTTGAAACGCCGCATCCCGTAAACCTTTTCCTCCCGGTGACGTGCATGCCTCACAGGTCATGACAGGTCATGCGCTTCGGGAGAGGCCGTGTGCGCAGCGCGTGGCTGGACTGCGGGGTTCCGTTCCGAGCGAGAGAGAGATCCGCGTGTACGCCATCGTGCGCAGCGGTGGTCGCCAGCACAAGGTTGCTGTCGGCGACATCGTTGAGGTTGACAAGATTTCCACTGCCAAGGTTGGCGACACGGTCGAGCTCTCGACCCTGCTCGTTGTCGACGGCGACGCCGTGACCAGCGACCCGTGGGTCCTTGCCGGCATCAAGGTCCAGGCCGAGATCGTGGACCACCACAAGGGCGTCAAGATCGACATCCTTCGCTACAAGAACAAGACCGGTTACCGCCGTCGTCAGGGCCACCGCCAGCAGTACACGGCGATCAAGGTCACTGAGATCCCCGCGGCTGCGAAGTAAGGGACTGAGGAGAGATGGCACACAAGAAGGGCGCATCGTCCACTCGGAACGGTCGCGACTCCAATGCTCAGCGGCTCGGCGTGAAGCGCTTCGGCGGTCAGGTCGTCAACGCCGGTGAGATCCTGGTCCGCCAGCGCGGCACCCACTTCCACCCGGGCAACGGCGTCGGCCGTGGCAAGGACGACACGCTGTTCGCCCTTGACGCCGGTGCGGTGGAGTTCGGTACCCACCGTGGCCGCAAGGTCGTGAACATCGTTCCGGTCGCCTGACCGGTTCTTTCGCGAGGCGGACCTCACTTCCCGTACGGGAAGCGGGTCCGCCTTTCGCGTGTTTTGAATAGAGGCGTGTTCCGAACAGACATGTGTTCCGAACAGGCAACAGCACCGCGCTGAGATTTCCGTACGTAACTGGAGGCACATCCCATGACCACCTTCGTGGACCGCGTCGAGCTGCATGTCGCCGCGGGTAGCGGAGGTCACGGCTGTGCCTCCGTACACCGGGAGAAGTTCAAGCCGCTCGGCGGCCCGGACGGTGGCAATGGCGGCCGTGGCGGTGACGTGATGCTGGTCGTCGACCAGTCCGTCACCACGCTGCTCGACTACCACCACAAGCCGCACCGCAGCGCCACCAACGGCAAGCCCGGCGAGGGCGGCAACCGTTCCGGCAAGGACGGCCAGGACCTGGTCCTGCCGGTGCCGGACGGCACGGTCGTGCTCGACGCGGCGGGCAACGTGCTCGCGGACCTCGTCGGCCACGGCACGTCGTATGTCGCCGCGGAGGGCGGTCGCGGTGGCCTCGGCAACGCGGCGCTGGCCTCGGCCCGCCGCAAGGCGCCCGGCTTCGCGCTGCTCGGCGTGCCCGGGGGCCTGCAGGACATCGTCCTGGAGCTGAAGACGGTCGCGGACGTGGCCCTCGTCGGCTACCCGAGCGCCGGCAAGTCCTCGCTGATCTCGGTGCTCTCCGCCGCCAAGCCGAAGATCGCGGACTACCCCTTCACGACCCTCGTCCCCAACCTCGGTGTGGTGACGGCGGGCGAGACGGTCTACACGATCGCCGACGTGCCCGGTCTCATCCCCGGCGCCAGCCAGGGCAAGGGGCTCGGCCTCGAATTCCTCCGCCATGTCGAGCGCTGCAGCGTGCTGGTCCACGTCCTGGACACGGCGACCCTGGAGTCCGAGCGCGACCCGGTCACCGACCTCGACATCATCGAGGAAGAGCTGAAGCAGTACGGCGGCCTCGGCAACCGGCCGCGCATCGTCGTGCTCAACAAGATCGACGTACCGGACGGCAAGGATCTCGCCGAGATGGTCCGCCCCGACCTGGAGGCGCGCGGGTATCGCGTCTTCGAGGCGTCGGCGGTGGCGCACACGGGTCTCAGGGAACTGTCCTTCGCGCTCGCCGAGATGGTCGGGCAGGCGCGTGCCGCCAGGCCGAAGGAGGAGGCGACCCGGATCGTCATCCGCCCGAAGGCGGTCGACGACGCCGGCTTCACCGTGGTGCAGGAGGAGGACGGGCTCTTCCGCGTGCGGGGCGAGAAGCCGGAGCGCTGGGTTCGCCAGACCGACTTCAACAACGACGAGGCCGTCGGCTACCTCGCCGACCGGCTCAACCGCCTCGGCGTCGAGGATTCGCTGATGAAGGCGGGTGCCCGTACGGGGGATGGCGTCGCCATCGGTCCGGAGGAGAACGCGGTGGTGTTCGACTGGGAGCCGACGGTCATGGCGGGGGCCGAGATGCTTGGTCGTCGTGGTGAGGACCATCGGTTCGACGCGCCGCGGCCGGCTGCGCAGCGGAGGCGGGACAAGCAGGCGGAGCGGGACGATGTGGAGAAGGAGTACGACGACTTCGAGCCGTTCTAGGCCGACGTCGACGGCGACGTTGGCGCTGACACCGGCCCTACCCGTCCCGTCCTGAACCTGGGCCGGGGCCAGGGGCCGGGGGCCGGGGCCTGCCGCCCCAGACTCCGTCAACGGGCTTTCGGCTGCGGGTGGGTGGGGGTTGGGCGCGCAGTTCCCCGCGCCCCTGGGTCGGGGCTGCGCCCCGGATTTCCTGGGTGTCCGGGGTTGTTTGGCTGCGGGTGGGTGGGGGCTGGGCGCGCAGTTCCCCGCGCCCCTGGGTCGGGGCTGCGCCCCGGATTCCCGGTTCGACCGGATTCGTTTGGGTGCGGGTCGGTGGGGGCTCGTCGCGCAGTTCCCCGCGCCCCTGGAAGCCTTGGCTCGTCCGGTAGTCGAGAGTGAGCCCGAGGCCCCCACCCCACCGCCCCCCGGCCCGAATCCTTCAGCCTGTCCGGTGTTTGAGGACAAGGTCGGGGCCCGCGTTCCGCCGACCCCCGCCCGGAACTCTTCAGCCTGTCCGGTGTTTGAGGACAAGGTCGGGGCCCGCGTTCCACCGACCCCCCGCCCGGAACTCTTCGGCCTGTCCGGTGATTGAGGACGAGGCCGTTCAGGGCGAGCGGGGGGAGGCTGGGGGCGGAGCCCTCAGGGATGGGGTGGGTAGGGGCGGCGGGGGCGAGGGAAATGGGGTTTGTCGGGGGCGTCGCGACGCGTAGGGCACCGCGTCGTTCTTTGCTCGCTCACTTGTCATGCCCTTGATGGGATCCGTTCAGTAGGCGGGCCACTGCGCTGTGTGAGCCTCTCGTTGTCCAAGGGGCCACCGACGCAAGGGAGTTCGCCGATGACCGGAGCAGTCTCACGCGATCGACGCCACTTTCTCACCGCCGGTGCCGCAGTGCTGGGCACCGCGGCGACCAGCCAGCTGTGGCTGCCGGGCACCGCCCGCGCCGCCGAAACCCCGCTGCCCGGCGGGGTGTTCAAGCTCGGCGTGGCCTCCGGCGATCCGCTCCCCAACGCCGTGGTGCTGTGGACACGGCTCGCCCCCGACCCGCTCAACGGCGGCGGCATGCCCAACCGCGCGGTGTCGGTGGAGTGGGAGATCGCCGAGGACAGTCGTTTCAAGAAGCCGGTGCGACGCGGCGTCGCACGGGCGCTGCCCGCGTACGGGCACAGCGTCCACGTGGACGCGCGCGGCCTGCGCCCCGACCGCCCGTACTGGTACCGCTTCCGCGCCGAGGGCCAGCTCTCGCCGACCGGCCGCACCCGCACCGCGCCGCACCCGCACGGTCCCGCCCGCTCCCTGCGTATCGCCCTCGCCTCCTGCCAGAACTGGCAGAACGGCTACTTCACCCCGTACGCCGACATGCGCGACCAGGACCCCGACGTCGTCCTCTTCGTCGGTGACTACATCTACGAGTCCACGCCGTCGGCGACGGCCGTCCGCCGGCACGAGGGCAGCGGGGAGCCGTACACCCTGGTCCAGTACCGCAACCGCTACGCGCAGTACCGCTCCGACCCGCACCTCAAGGCGATGCACGCCGCCGCGCCCTGGGTGGTCACCTTCGACGACCACGAGGTCGACAACGACTTCGCCGGCGAGGTTCCGCAGGACCCGACCAAGCAGTCGCACGACGCCTTCGTGACCCGGCTGACCGCCGCCTACCAGGCGTACTACGAGCACATGCCGGTCCGGGCGACTTCGGTCCCCAATGGGCCGCACATCCGGATGTACCGGCGGTTCGACTTCGGCCGGCTGGTCCGGCTGAACGTGCTGGACACCCGGCAGTTCCGCAGTGACCAGGCGACGACCCAGGCGGGCGCCGAGGACCCCTCGATGACCATGCTCGGCGCCGAGCAGAAGACCTGGCTCCTCGGCAGCCTGCGCCGCTCGCCGACGCGCTGGAACCTGATCGCCTCGCAGATCATGATGGCCGAGACGGATCTGCAGGTCGGCCCCGGCAAGCTCTGGTTCTACGACGCCTGGGACGGCTACCAGGCCGAACGCAACGCGCTCATGCGCGAGTTCGCGCGCGTGCACAACCCGGTCGTACTGACCGGTGACCGTCACCTCACCATGATCAGCGACCTCAAGAAGGACTTCGCCGACCCGGAGTCCGACGTCGTCGGCGCCGAGTTCGTCGGGACCTCCATCTCCAGCGGCGGCGACCAGGACCAGGTGGCCTTCCACAAGGAGTGGGACCCGCGGATGCCGGACAACCCGCACTGGAAGTTCATCGACGCCCACCGCGGCTACCACCTCTTCGACGTCCGCAGTGACGGTATCGAGGCCACGGTGCGCGCCCCGCGGACCGTCCTGCAGCCGGACGCCGCCTCCAGCACACTGGCCCGGCTGCGCGTCGAGGCGGGGAAGCCGGGAGTGCACCTGGTCTGATCCGCGATGCCCTGGGATGCACCGGTGCCGCAGGGGACTCACAGGGGTCCCGGGCGACTCACGGGAGTCCCAGGGCATTCTCAGGTAAGACTCAGGTGAGAGATTTAGCCTCCCTTGACCATGGAGACCGACTGTACGACTCACGACTCGGCAGCCTCTGAGGCGGCAGCCGCCCGGCCGAGTGCCCCCGCGCCGCTGCCCGTCGGCACCCGGCTGCTGCACATCGGCCCGCACAAGACCGGGACCACCGCGATCCAGGGCGCCCTGTTCGCCGCGAAGGACGCGATGGCCGGGCACGGTGTCGACTTCCCGGCCCACAGCAGGCACCCCATGGAAGCGGCCCTCGCGGTCTGCGCCCGGCCCGGGATGATGGGCAACACCAAGCCCACCGAGGGCCACTGGAAGCGGCTCGTCGACGCGGTGCACGCCACCGGGAAGCGCACCTCGGTGGTCAGCAGCGAGTTCTTCGCCGACGCGCCCGACGACGAGACGATCGCGCGGCTCGTCGACGACCTCGGCCGGGACCAGGTGCACGTCCTGGTCACCCTGCGCCCGCTGGCGAAGATCATGCCCTCGCAGTGGCAGCAGTACGTGCAGAACGGTCTGCGCATGGGCTACGAGAGCTGGCTCGATCACATGCTGCGCAAGGCCCCGTACGAGAAGCCCAATCCGAGCTTCTGGCGCCGCCACCGCCACGACCGGCTCGTCGAGCGCTGGGTGCGGGTCGTCGGTGCCGAGAACGTCACCGTCGTCGTGGTCGACGACCGCGACCGCGGCGGTCTGATGCGCACCTTCGAATCCCTTCTCGGTCTGCCCGAGGGTTTTCTGGCGCCGGTGCCGGACACGGCCAATCGCTCGCTCACCCTCGCCGAGACCGAAATGCTGCGCAAACTCAATATGGAGTTCCGCGGTAATGGGCTGCCCGACGAGGTCTATTCCAAGTTGGTGCGCAACGGCGCCGTCATGCATATGAAGAACACCTGCCGCCCCGCCCCCGACGACGCGCGGATCACCACGCCCCGGTGGGCGCTGGAGGCGGCCGCCGGTATCGGCGCGGAGATGGCCGAGCGGATCGGCACCATGGGCGTACGGGTGCTCGGCGACCCGGCGCTGCTGTCCGCCGTGCCCGTCACCGACACCGGGAGCGGGAGCGGGAGCGGGAGCGGGGGCGAGAGTGCGGAGGGGACGGAGCCGCTGCGGATCGACCCGGAGGTGGCGGCCCACGCGTTGTACGGGGCGCTCGCCGTGGTGGCCGCGACTCCCGTGGGAACGTCCGCCCCGGTGCGTTCGGTTCACCAGACCTCGTCCAAGGAACTCGTCCGGGTCCTCGGCCATCGGGTGCTCAGGCGTCTGAAGCGGACATAGCCGCCGCGGGCCGCGCGAAGAAAACGTACAAAAACCGTGTGGAGTTACTCACAGCAAATCCGGACAATACGGTCCTGATTCCAGGGGTCGCCTGCCTGCAAGGTGAATAAATGGTTGCGCGCACATATGCAGCAGAGGTCGCTCACCTTGCATGGCGGTAACGGTAAGTGGGAACATTCCAAGGTTCCCTGTCGCCCCAAGGTAGGTCACCTGTGTCTGAGCACAATGCCAAGCCCCGTACCACCGCAGTGATCCTGGCCGGCGGCACCGGTCAGCGCGTGGGTCTGTCGATTCCGAAGCAGCTGCTGAAGATCGCCGGCAAGGCGGTCATCGAACACACGCTGACCACCTTCGAAGCGGCCGACTCGATCGACGACATCATCGTGCTGATGGCTCCGGGCTATGTGCCGGACGTCGAGAAGATCGTCGCGAAGGCGGGGCTGAAGAAGGTCACCAAGGTGATCGAGGGCGGCTCGACGCGGAACGAGACCACCGAGCGCGCGATCGCCGCGCTCGGCGAGGGCCTGGCCGAGGGCGAGGACGCCAACGTCCTCTTCCACGACGCCGTACGCCCGCTGCTGTCCGAGCGCGTGATCGACGACTGCGTGGCGGCGCTCGACCGCTACCAGGCCGTCGACGTCGCCATCCCGTCCGCGGACACGATCATCGTGACCCGCACCCACGGCGAGGACGGCGAGTTCATCACCGAGATCCCGGACCGCTCCCGGCTGCGCCGCGGCCAGACGCCCCAGGCGTTCAAGCTGTCCACGATCCGCCGGGCCTACGAGGTCGCGGCCGGTGACCCCAACTTCCAGGCCACCGACGACTGTTCGGTCGTACTGAAGTACCTGCCGGACGTGCCGATCCACGTCGTCGCGGGCGACGAGTACAACATGAAGGTCACCCAGCCCGTCGACGTCTTCATCGCCGACAAGCTCTTCCAGCTCGCCTCCACCGCCGCGCCCGAGCAGGCCGACGAGGCCGCCTACCGCGAGCTGCTCACCGGCAGGACCGTGGTGGTCTTCGGCGGTTCGTACGGCATCGGCAAGGACATCGCCGAACTCGCCGAGGGCTATGGCGCGAAGGCGTACGCGCTCGGCCGCTCGACCACCGGCACGCACGTCGAGAACCCGGAGGAGGTCGACGACGCGCTGTCCACGGCGTACGCCGAGACCGGGCGCATCGACTACGTCATCAACACCGCGGGCGTGCTGCGCATAGGCAAGCTCGCGGAGACGGACAACGCGACGATCGAGGAAGCGCTGAAGGTCAACTACCTGGCCCCGGTGCAGATCGCCCGCTCCGCGTACAAGTACCTCGCCGAGACCAAGGGCCAGCTGCTGCTCTACACCTCCAGCAGCTACACCCGCGGCCGCGCCGAGTACAGCCTCTACTCCTCCACCAAGGCCGCCATGGTGAACCTCACCCAGGCGCTGTCCGACGAGTGGGCCGGCGACGGCATCCGCGTCAACTGCATCAACCCGGAGCGCACCGCGACCCCGATGCGCACCAAGGCCTTCGGCCAGGAGCCCGCGGGCACGCTGCTCTCCTCCGAGGCGGTCGCGCACACCTCGCTCGACGTCCTCGTCTCCGAACTCACCGGTCATGTCATCGACGTGCGCCAGCAGGACCCGACGGCCGGTGCCGACCGGGGTTCCGGCTTCGAGGCGGCGCTGGCCGGCGTGCTGGACCGTCAGGACGGCGTGGCATAATTAACTTCAATTAGTTTTCTGGAATTCAGGCCTCTGTTGGCGCGAGTTTGCCGCGCATTCACAGAGGCCTGAGTCCTTAAGGGTCTTTTCGGTAATCATTAGTACCAAAACCGGCACTCACCCCTCAAGAGCAGGTTTCTTCGTGATATCCACCGCTATACGCGTTGCCCGGGTGGGCAGTGCCGCCGAGCTGGCCGCGGCGGCCCTCATGATGCTGGGCTTCCCCTGCCTGATGCTGGCCGCGCTCCTGCCGAGCGTCGGCGCCTTCGCCGCCGCGGCCGCCGTGACGTACCTGGCGGACCACTATCTGCACCGCCGCGGCAGCTATCTGATCAACCGCCTCAGCAAGGTGCGTGCCGGTCTGTCCATCAGATTCCTGGTGCGACAGCTGCTGCTGGTCCTGCTCCTGGCGCGCCTCGACCTGTCCGACAGCATGGTCTTCTACGCGTCGATCGCGTGCTTCCTCGCCTTCTACGGCTTCCAGGCCCCGCACAGCGCGCTGGTCACGCTGATCCGCCTGCGCCGCAAGATGCCGGTCGCCACCCGCAACGTCGACCTGGCCTCGCGCATCCGCATCCCGGACGCCCCGCCGCGCGCGCTGCTGGACCGGGCCGCCGAGAAGATGCTCCACCTCGACCTGATCGCGGTCGTCGGCATCCTCGTCACCGCGGCCACCGACACCGACGTGTACGGCTTCGTGGGCATCGCGGTGACCCTGGCGCTGGCGTTCGTCTACGTCGTCGCGCTCGTCCCCTACGTCCGCGGCAGGAAGACCCCGCCGAACGCGGACAAGGTGCTCGCGGCGGTCGACGGCTGGCTGCGCGAGTACCGCCCGGGGACGGCGCTGTACTTCTCGGGCTCCAAGGACTCGGCGTACCAGCTCAACATGTGGCTGGAGACGATGGAGCAGCTGGACACCCGGCCGCTGATCCTGCTGCGCGAGCGCGCCATCCTGGAGCGCATGGCGCCCACCACCGTGCCGGTCATCTGCGTGCCCGGAGGGGTGCACCTGATGAACATGGACCTGTCCACGGTGCGCGTCACGCTGTACGCGGCGAACGTCGGCAAGAACATCCACATGCTGCGCGTCCCGACCATGAAGCACGTCTTCATCGGCCACGGCGACAGCGACAAGCTCGCCAGCGTCAACCCCTTCAGCAAGGCGTACGACGAGGTGTGGACCGCCGGCCGCGCGGGCCGCGACCGCTACGCCATCGCCGACGTCGGCGTCCGTGACGAGGACATCGTCGAGGTCGGCCGCCCGCAGCTCGCCCCGATCCAGACCTGGCAGGGCGCAGCGGACGGTCCCCGCGACGGAGCCGCCGACGGACGCTGCCCGACGATTCTGTACGCGCCCACCTGGGAGGGCTGGGACGACAACCCGGGCAACACCTCGATCCTGTTGGCGGGCGCGAACATCGTTCGTCGCCTGGTCGAGGCCGACCCGCCCGTCCGCGTCCTCTATAAGCCGCACCCCTTCACCGGCACCCGCAGCACCCGGGCCAAGGCCGCGCACGAGAAGATCGTCGCGCTGGTCGAGAAGGCGGCCGCCGAGCGCGCCGCCGACCCGCGGTTCACGGTCGACGCGGCGGCCCAGAGTGCGGCCAGGGCCGAGCTGGCCCGCATCGAGGCCCGTATCGAGAAGCTGACCGGCGTCACCGAGAGCGGCGACGAGGCCGAGGCCACCCGCGACGGTCTGGTCGACACGGCCGCGCACGCCGAGGTCGCCCGTCTGCGCGCCGAGTGGAACGACGCCCACTGGCAGTCCTTCGGCAGCTGGGAGCACCGCGTGGTCACGGGCGCCGAGCCGCGCCTGTACGACTGCTTCAACGTCTCCGACGCGATGGTCTCGGACATCTCCAGCGTGGTCTCCGACTTCATCGCGAGCGGCAAGCCGTACGCGGTCACCGACTCCGCGGAGCTGGGCGTGGAGGAGTTCCTGCGGCAGAACACCGCGGTGCGCGCCGCGGTGATCCTGTCCAACTCGGCGAGTGAGCTGGGCGAACTGCTCGCGGCGGTCGCCGACCCGTCCTCCGACACGATGGCCGCCGACCGCCGGGAGCTCAAGGAGTATCTGCTCGGCCCCGACGACCCGACGTCGATCGACCAGTTCAACGCGGCGGTGCGCGACCTCGCGAAGAAGTCCCGGGCACGCAACCACGGCCAGGAGACGGGCGCTTCGGCCGCCGCCGTGGAGCCGGCGAACGCGCTTCCCGGCCAGCGGACGGCCACGGCGGACGAGACGGCGGGCGGTACGGCCGTGAAGGGCTGAGTCGTGAAGAGCTCAGTCGTGAAGGGCTGAGCCACTCCGCCCGCCCCCGTAGTGACAGGGCCTGGCCCCGAGGAGCATCTCGGGGCCAGGCCCTGTGCCCGTTCCCGTTCCTGATATGCCTATGAAGCGCGTCACACTTGAGGTGTGGTCGGGCAACCTACTCGCACATTCAATCGTCTTTCAGGTAGCCCTTGGGTGATACAGAGGGAAATGTTCGGATGACAATGGAGAACGTGACCGTGACGCAGCCTGATGTGAGCGTGATCATCGGGGCGTACGAGGCCATGCCCTACCTGGTCAAGTGCCTGGAGTCGGTGGAGGCACAGACGCTCGACGCCGCGCGTATCGAGGTGATCGCCGTCGACGACGGGTCGAAGGACGGCACCGGTGAGTACCTCGAAGAGTTCGCGGAGCGTGCGGCCATGTCTGTCACGGTGATCCGGCAGGCCAACTCGGGCGGCCCCAGCGGTCCGCGCAACGTCGGCCTCGGCAAGGCCCGCGGACGCTATGTCTTCTTCCTGGACGCCGACGACTACTTCGGCCCCGAGGCCCTGGAACGCATGGTCACCATGGCCGACGCGCAGGGCACGGACGTCGTACTCGGCAAGGTCATCGGCGTCAACCGCAACGCCCCCAAGTCGATGTGGGGCAAGACCCTGCCCCGTACGGACGTCTTCTCCTCGCAGATCAAGTTCACGCTCAGCGCGCAGAAGCTGTTCCGGCGCGAGCTGCTCACCCGGCACGACATGCACTTCGACGAGTCGCTGAAGACCGGCGAGGACGCCCTCTTCACCATGGAGGCCTACCTCCGCGCCGACGGCGTCTCCGTCGTCGCCGACTACGAGTGCTACTACCTGGTCGGCCGCGACGACGGCAAGCACGTGACCAAGAGCGGCAGCTACACCCTGCGCTTCGACTCCGCCCGCGCCCTGATGGAGCTGATCGCCGAGCACCTGCCCGCGGGCAAGCGCCGCGACGGCCTGATGGTCCGGCCCTTCCTGGTCACCCTGCTCCCGCAGTTCGGGCCCGTCTTCCTCAGAGACGGCGAGGAGGTCAGACAGAACAAGCTCGCGCTGGCCAAGCCGCTGATCGACGCGTACTGGACCGAGGGGGTCGCGGACCGCCTCAAGGTCAACGAGCGGCTCCGGGTGAACCTGGCCGGGCAGGGCCGGAGCGACCTCCTGGTCGACGTCCTGGACTTCATCAAGAAGAAGAAGGCGCCCACGCTCCACGTGGACCCCCGCAGCCGCAAGGCCTATCTCGGCTACCCGCACTTCCGCGACAAGGACGCGCCGCTCCCGGACAGCTGGTTCATCCCGACCTCGCGCGAGACGGTCACCATCGAGAGCTTCAAGTTCGCCCCCGCCGCCCACTTCCCCGGCATGCGCACCGTCCGCAAGGTGGCGCGCAAGGTGCTGGGTCCGCGCCGCGCGGGCTGACGGGAACGCCAACGCCCGTTCCGTGGCCCGAGGGGCATGCGGAACGGGCACTCGTACGCCTGCCGGGGCCCGATGCCGGCCCAGTGGCCTACTGGCGCCCGGACCGCAGGGCCTTCCGCAGCGGGCGCCCCTCGCGGAAGCCCATGTCCTTCAGATACCGCTGGGTGAACTCGCCGCGCACCCCGATGGACGCGCTGCGGTCGAGCACCGCGGCGACGAACTCCCGGACGGCCGGCTCCATCGGCTTCAGCCGAACGAGGGCCGGAACGCCTTGGCCGGCGGAATGACGAAGGCGTCGTACTCCTCGTTGATCCGGCCCGCGGCGGCGACGTCGGTGCGGATGCCGTTCGACACGACCTCGGCGCGGGGCGTTTCGAGGATCTTGTGCGCCGCGTCGCTGAAGATCAGGTTGCCCGCGTTGGTGGCGATGACGTCCTTCAACTTGTATTTGCTTCATCTTTAAGTTCCATGACGAACTCGCACAACCGTTTTTGCCTGCGCATCACGTGAGCGAGCACTGCGCGGCGGTGTCCCGACTGCTGGACGAACGGGCATCAACCGCTCCCCTTCGCGTAGATTGCCGGGCGGGACGGCCGGACCGACGCGAGGGGGCGCACCGCAGGTGGCAGGGCAGGCGGCAGAGGCAAGGCAGGCTGTGGCGGGAGCCCACAGGATCGTCGTCAAGGTGGGTTCCTCGTCGCTGACCACGGCCGCGGGCGGCCTCGACGCCGACCGCGTCGACGCGCTCGTCGACGTCCTCGCCAAGCGCCGCAGCGGCGGCGAGAAGGAGATCGTCCTCGTCTCCTCCGGTGCCATCGCGGCCGGCCTCGCCCCGCTGGGCCTGCGCCGCCGCCCCAAGGACCTGGCCCGCCAGCAGGCCGCCGCGAGCGTCGGCCAGGGCCTTCTGGTCGCCCGCTACACCGCCTCCTGCGCCCGTCACGGCATCCGGGTCGGCCAGGTGCTCCTCACCTCCGACGACACCCGTCGGCGCGCCCACCACCGCAACGCCGCCCGCACCCTCGACAAGCTCCTCGCGATGGGCGCCCTGCCGGTCGTCAACGAGAACGACACGGTCGCCACGGACGAGATCCGCTTCGGCGACAACGACCGGCTCGCCGCCCTCGTCGCCCACCTCGTACGGGCCGATCTGCTGGTCCTGCTCTCCGACGTGGACGGTGTGTACGACGGCGACCCCAGCAAGCCCGGTACCTCCCGGATAGCGGAAGTGCACGGTCCGGACGATCTCGCGCACGTCGACATCGGCAGCGCGGGCAAGGCCGGCATCGGCACCGGCGGCATGGTCACCAAGGTCGAGGCGGCCCGGATCGCGGCCGCCGCGGGCATTCCCGTCGTGCTCACCTCCGCCGTGCACGCCGCCGACGCGCTCGCGGGCGGGGACACCGGCACGTACTTCCACCCCACCGGCAAGCGCTCCGCCGACCGGCTGCTGTGGCTGCAGCACGCCTCGACCCCGCAGGGCGCGCTCGTTCTGGACGACGGGGCCGTGCGCGCGGTCGTCGACCGGCGCACCTCGCTGCTGCCGGCGGGCATCGCGGCCGTCGAGGGCGACTTCACCGCGGGCGACCCGGTCGAACTGCGCGACAGCACCGGCCGGGCGGTCGCCCGAGGCCTGGTGAACTTCGACGCCAAGGAGATTCCCCAGCTCATCGGGCGCTCCACCCGAGAGCTGGCGCGCGAGCTGGGACCGGCGTACGAACGCGAGGTCGTACACAGGGATGACCTGGTGCTCCTGCATCCGTAAGACGGCTGTTCCGCACCACCTCCGAAACAGCTGTCCAGTACACCCGTAAACGGCCGATTCCGAGGCCCCCGCTGGGGGACGTTGTGTAAAAGCGCCACACGGAGGCTCCCCACCTGCTCAACTTTGTTGCAGGGAGACACCGGGATTCAGTACGACCATGTGCGTAAAGGAGGCCGTCGTGAGACAAGTGCGCCCTGGGGCGGCGGCGTCCCGCGGCGGTGCCGCCTCCCGTGCGGGCGGGGCCGCTTCGCGCGCGGGAGGCGCGGCTTCCCGTCCGGCGGGTGCCACCTCCCGTCCGGCGGGCGAGGAACGGGCGTTGACGAGCGTCGCGGCCGGAGAGACGTACGAGGGCGGGAAGCCCGCCGACCAGCCCCGGCTGTGGCACGTCACGCTGAGCGTCTCGGGCGGCGAGGCCCCCCTGAAGGAGGTCCGGCGCGCCCTCGAACAACTGGCCCACGACCACCCCTTCCTGCTGACCAGCCGGTATGCCAACGACCACGCCGAGATCCGCTACTGGGAAGAGGCCCGCGATCTGCACGACGCGGCGGCCGTCGCCCTGCGGCTGTGGGGCGAGCACCGCCAGACCGCCAAGCTCCCGCCCTGGGAGATCGTCGGCCTGGAGGTCATCGACCGCGGGACGTACCACCAGCGGATCGCGGAGGGATATGGACCGCTTCCGGCCACTCCCGTAGGAGTCCACCCCTTTTGAGGGTGTCTCGGGGTGTGGGACACGGGCTGGACGGGCTCGTCCGGCGCACTACCCTTCCGATATGACCACGCTCTCGCCGTACGACGCCATGTCCCCGGTCACCCAGGCCGCCTACCGTGCGAAGGCCGCCGCCGCCGACCTCGCGCCCATGCCGCGGGCCGAGAAGGACGACGCGCTGCTCGCGATCGCGGACGCGCTGGAGGTCCGTACGAGCGAGATCGTCGCGGCCAACGCCAAGGACATCGCGCGTGCCCGTGAGGCCGGGACCAGCGAGACCGTCATCGACCGGCTCACGCTGACCCCCGAACGCGTACGCGCCATCGCCTCGGACGTGCGGGACGTGGTCTCGCTGCCCGACCCGGTCGGCGAGGTCGTCCGCGGCTCCACCCTTCCGAACGGCATCGACCTGCGCCAGGTCCGCGTCCCGCTCGGCGTCGTCGGGATCATCTACGAGGCCCGCCCGAACGTCACGGTCGACGCCGCCGCCCTCTGCCTGAAGTCCGGCAACGCGGTGCTGCTGCGCGGCTCGTCCTCGGCCTTCGAGTCGAACACCGCCCTCGTCCGCGTCCTGCGCGACGCCGTGGGCGGCGCCGGACTGCCCGCCGACGCCGTCCAGCTCGTGCCCGGCGAGGGCCGCGAGTCGGTGCGCGAGCTGATGCGCGCCCGGGGCCTGGTCGACGTCCTCATCCCGCGCGGCGGCGCCTCGCTGATCCGTACGGTCGTCCAGGAGTCCACCGTCCCCGTCATCGAGACCGGCACCGGCAACTGCCATGTGTACGTCGACGCCAACGCCGACCTCGACATGGCGATCGACATCCTGATCAACTCCAAGGCCCAGCGCCCCAGCGTCTGCAACTCCGCCGAGACGCTCCTCGTGCACCAGGACATCGCCCCCGAGTTCCTGCCGCGGGCCCTGGACGCCCTCGCAGACGCCGGGGTCACCGTGCACGCCGACGAGCGCGTCCTCGCCTACGCCAAGGACTCCAAGGCCACCGTCGTCGAGGCCACGCCGGAGGACTGGGAGACCGAGTACCTCTCGTACGACATCGCCGCCGCCGTCGTCGACTCGCTCGACCGGGCCGTCGAACACATCCGGCTGTGGACCTCCGGCCACACCGAGGCCATCGTCACCACCTCGCAGCAGGCCGCCCGCCGCTTCACCCAACTGGTGGACTCCACCACGGTCGCCGTGAACGCCTCGACCCGCTTCACCGACGGCGGCCAGTTCGGCTTCGGCGCCGAGATCGGCATCTCCACGCAGAAGCTGCACGCGCGGGGTCCGATGGGGCTGCCGGAGCTGACGAGCACCAAGTACATCGTCACGGGTGACGGACACATCCGGCGCTGAGCCCGTGCTCCGCGTGAGCCGCGTCTCGTCTGGCGGATGAATTTCCATACCGTCTGCCCAAAATGACCCCCCAGGTCTACTCTGGATCCGTGCCGGAGGACGTGGGGGGCACGCCGTTCCCTGACGGCTGGGAGCCCGACGACAACCGCGACCGCGGGGGTGCGGACGAAGAGTTCGCCTCCGTGGTCTTCGACGAGGACTTCGTACGGGCAGCGGTGATCCATGAGCCGACCGCCGTCGAACGCCTCCTAGCAGCCGCGCAGGCCCGCGCCGAGGCCTCCGAGGCCGAGGCGCGCCGGACGCATTCCCGGGGTGCCCGCGGCGACGACGAGCGCTACGAGGACGGTTTCGGGCCCGACGGCCATGGCGATTTCGGCCATGACGCGGATCTGGACGACCTCGACGACACCGAGGTCCTGGAGGGCCGCTACGGAGCGCCGGGCTCGTACCGCCGCTATGGCAGATACGGCCGATACGGCAGGGCCTACGGAACACAGGCCCGCTGGCACCGTCCGGTCGCCTGGGTGCTCGCTCTGGTGATGGGCATCGGCATGGTCGCCCTTGCCTTCACGGCGGTCTACCGGGGGTCCTCCCCGGGCCGTCAGGACCAGGTCCCGCCACCCGCCTCGACGGGCCTCGAACAAGGCCAGGAGAAGGTCACCGGCACCGCACCCTCCGCTTCGGCCGACTACTCCCAGCCGGCCGTGTCGGCGGTCCCCCGGACACCGTGACCCCGGCGACGCCGACAACCTTTCGAACATCCTGACGATCCCCGGTGATCCTTGGTGATCCCCGGTGATCCGTGACGACCCCTGGCGATCCTGGTGAGAACCTGTCAGAACTTGTCGTGTACCAGGGCGTTTATCAGGGCCCCCGGAGACCTACTCTGAAGGTATGGGCGGGCCTGGAGACCCACCAGAGGGGACACCCGAGGGCGCTCCCACCGGTGGAGAGGACGAGTACCGATCCGTCGTCTTCGACGAGTCGTTCGTCCGGGCTGCGCGTCTTCAGGAGTCTTCCGCGCAGGAGCGCATGGCCGACCACGCCCCGGCCGTACGCCGCCGTCCCACCCTCCAGCGCGGTCTGTCCCGGCAGGCACTGATCCTGGTCCTGCTGATCGCCGTCGCCTTCGGCACCGCGATCTACATGGGCGTCCGCCACCCGTACCAGACCCCGCTCGCCCAGCCCCCCGAACCGCTGCGGATGACCGTCATACCGCTCGCGCCCCAGACCGCGGTGCCCGGGGCCACGAACGCCGAGGATCTGTACACGCACAGCCCCGCCGCCCAGTTCCGCATCGGAGCCGACGGCATCACACTGCCCACCTACCGGCGCACCGCGCACTTCTCCGACAGCCAGGTGGTCGCCGCCCTGACCACCGCCAAGGACTACGTCGTGAAGTCCGCGCTCGACCCGGAGGTGCTCACCGGCGCGACCAACCGGCCGGTACGGATCCTGCTCGACCCGGGGCAGCTCGACCAGTTCGACCAGAGCTTCGACCACCCGGCCGCCGACGGGCGGCACGCGCCGACCGGCTGGCTGGTCCGCCTCGACCCCTCCCGGGCCCGGCTCGCCGACCCCAGGATCCGGGTGCAGGGCACCCTGCAGGCCACCGAGGCCGACTCCAGCACCCTTGAAGTCGTCGCCGACCACACCGTCGTGTACGCCCTGCGGCCGACGGGCTCGGACACCGGGGCGAAGGTCTCCCTGTTCACCGTCCGGCGCGAGCTGCACTTCCGCTTCGACCGCGACGACCTGCGCATGCACCAGACCGAACTGGTCGTCTCCTACGTCCAGGCCGGGCCGCTCGCCTGCGCCGAGGACTCGGTGAGCCATCTGCGCCCGCTGCTCGTCGGACAGACCGCGAAGGCGGGCGGCCCGGCCGGCACCGACCCGTACGCGACGGACAGCGCGACAGCGCTGTGCGGCTCGCTGGCGACGAGCGCACAGCCGAAGGTGTGACCACAGCCGAAGGTGTGACCGTCAGTCCTCGTCGCCGGGGGCGCTGTCGCGGGGCGGCTGGTCCTTGGGCGAGGTCTGGTCCTTGGGTGCACCGCCGGCGAAGCCGCCGAAACCTCGCCGCACCCGGCCGCCGAGATCACCCGCACCGCCCGCGAGGTCGCTGACCAGCTTCATCAGCGGGTCCTTGGAGTTCTTCACATCGGTCGCGTAGCTCGACGCCGACTGCCGGAAGGAGTCCGAGACCGAGGTGTCCTTGTCCTCGCTGCGCCGCGGGTAGTGACCGTCCATGATCCGCTGGTAGTCGCGGGACTCGGCCCACTTCTTCAGCTCGGCGGCGCGCACGGTGGTGAAGGGGTGCGTGCGGGGGAGGGTGTTGAGGACCTTGAGCACGGAGTCGCGCAGGTCGCCCCCGGCCTCGTACTCATCGGCCTGTGCGAGGAACGCGTCCACGTTCATCTCGTGCAGGTGGTTGCCTCCCGCGAGCTTCATCAGGCCGCGCATCGAGGCCCTCAGATCCTGCCCGACAAGGAGCCCCGCCCGGTCGGCGGACAGCTCCGACTTGCGGAACCACTCGCGCAGCGCGGTCACGATCGCCATGATCGCGAGGTTGCCCAGCGGGATCCAGGCCACCCGGAGCGCCAGGTTGGTCAGGAAGAGCAGGATGGTGCGGTAGACGGCGTGGCCGGACAGCGCGTGGCCGACCTCGTGCCCCACGACGGCCCGCATCTCCTCCTCGTCCAGCAGCTCGACGAGCCCGGTCGTCACGACGATGATCGGCTCGTCCAGACCGATGCACATCGCGTTCGGCTGCGGGTCCTGGGTGACGTACATCGGCGGGACCTTCTCCAGGTCCAGGATGTGACAGGCGTCCCGCAGCATGGCGTTGAGGTGCGCGAACTGGGCGTCCGAGACGCGCACCGAGTCGGACAGGAACAGCAGCCGCAGGCTGCGCTCGGGCAGCAGACCGCTCAGGGCCTTGAAGACCGTGTCGAAGCCGCTGAGCTTGCGCAGGGTCACCAGGGCCGAGCGGTCCGCCGGGTGTTCGTACGCGCGCGAGGAGATCCCCTCGAAGCGCCTGCGCTGCCTGCTCGGCACGCTCTCGTGCCCGTTCTCGGGACTGCTGTCGGGGCTGTTGTCGTGCCCGTTCTGCTGGTGGCTGTCGTCGGACATGTCTTCCCCCATGTGCGTCTGAGTGCCCTATGTGCCCCCAAGGCACCGCCCAGCCTAGGCGGAGATACCGTTGACGGGCAGTACAGAGAAGGAGTCGTACGCCATGGAGCACATCCCCGCAGCCGCCTGGCTCACCGAGGCCGCCAGCGCGGCAGACAAGCAGGGCCCGGGCGATCTGCTCCGTGTCGTGCTGATCGTGATGATCGTCGGAGTGGTTCTCACGGCCTGGTTCCTGCTGCGGGGCTACAAGCGCGACGACTGAGGCGCCCGGCGGCCGGGGAGGCCGGAGCAACCGGCGTCCCCAACGGCGGAGTCGGCGTGATCGCGGACACGGCCCCCGCATACGATGGGCCGACGTCTTTATCCCGCCCACACCGGATAGGTCCTGCCGAGATGAGCTTGCACAGCACTGCCGCACAGTTGGTCACCGTTGCTGCCGAGGGCGAGCAGGGGGGCAACCACGAGAGCCTCAGCCCGTTCCTGACCGGGGGCGGCGCTCTCTTCGTCCTGCTTCTGATGCTGTGGATCGTCACCCGCTTCAACCGCGACCGCTGAGCCCTTTCGGCCGCCCGCGGCCGTCCCCCGGGACCCTGTCGGGTGGAGCCCGTCGACCGGGCCGGTAGGGTCTGCACGCATGGGAGAGCAGGACATGCCTACCGGTCCGGCGAGTGACACGGAGAGCGGTGCCGTCGGCGGCGTCGCGGGTGACGCGCTCAGCGGCCCGGTGAGAGGCGGGGTCGGCCGGCTGATGACCGGCTCCGGGAACGGCCCCTCGAATCCGGGCAAGCGCCGCCTGGGCGTCATGGGCGGCACGTTCGACCCGATCCACCACGGGCATCTCGTGGCGGCCAGTGAGGTCGCCGCGCGGTTCCACCTCGACGAGGTGGTGTTCGTGCCGACCGGGCAGCCGTGGCAGAAGAGCGACAGCAAGGTCTCCCTGGCCGAGGACCGCTATCTGATGACGGTCATCGCCACCGCCGAGAACCCGCAGTTCTCGGTGAGCCGCATCGACATCGACCGCGGCGGCCCGACCTACACCACGGACACCCTGCGCGATCTGCGCGCCCTCAACCCCGACGCCGACCTCTTCTTCATCACCGGCGCCGACGCGCTCGGCCAGATCCTCACCTGGCGGTACGCGGAGGAACTGTTCTCCCTCGCGCACTTCGTCGGCGTCACCCGGCCCGGCCACACACTGACCGACCCGGGGTTGCCGGAGGGCGGCGTCTCGCTGGTCGAGGTTCCCGCGCTGGCCATCTCCTCCACAGACTGCCGTGCGAGAGTCGCCAAGGGCGATCCCGTCTGGTATCTGGTGCCGGACGGTGTAGTGCGCTACATCGATAAGCGTGAGCTGTACCGCGGCGAGTGAGGCGAGTAAGCCGAGAGGGGCACCGGTGAACGACCGATACGACGGATATGCGGGCGGCGACCAGTACGAGCTCGTCGGCTACGACGAGTTCGGGCAGCCCGTGTACCGGCAGGTGGCACCCCAACAGCCGCAGCAGTCCCAGCAGTCCCAGCAGTCCCAGCAGTCCCAGCAGTCCTACGACCCGTACGCGCAGCCACAGCAGCCTCAGGGCTACGGCTACGACCCCTACGCGTCCGGCGGACCCGGTGCGCCTGCCTATGACACCGGTCAGCAGCAGCCCGTGTCGTCGTACGACACCGGTCAGCAGACGGCCGTTCCCGCGTACGACCCCTATGACCCGTACGGCACCGGCGCACCCGGAGCCGCCGCGACGGCGACGTCGTACGACCCCTACGGGCAGACGGCGGCGCAGACGGCACCGCCGGCCCAGCCGACGCATGGGCAGACCGGACGGCGGCGGCAGGCCGGCCAGTCCCCGAGCGCGGCCGGAGCCGGGAGCGCGAGCACCGGGCAGCAGTCGCGGGTCGCCGAGCAGACCGCCTACATCCCGCAGCAGGCGCGCCCCGCGGAGGAGAGCGAGGGCCCGGCCGACCGGGACTACCACACCGAGCAGTTCGCCTTTATCGAGGAGCAGGAAGCCGAGTCCGAAGACGTCATCGACTGGCTGAACTTCACCGAGAACCGCACCGAGCGCCGCGAGGAGGCCAAGCGCCGCGCCCGGAGCAGGATCGTCGCCCTGGTCGTGGTGCTCGCCCTGGTCGCGGTCGGCGGTGTCGGCTACCTCTGGTACGCGGGCAAGCTGCCCGGCACCTCCTCGGGCGGCAAGTCCGCCGCGACGACGGCCACGGGCGCCCAGAACCGCGATGTGATCGTCATCCACCTGCACAACACGAAGGGCGGCGGCACCTCCACGGCGCTGCTCGTCGACAACACCACCACCAAGCAGGGCACCACCGTCCTGCTGCCCAACTCCCTTGCCCTGACGGACGACGACGGGTCGACGACCACGCTCGCCAAGTCCGTCGACGGCGACGGCTCCTCCGGCACCCGGGACGCGATCGACACGGTGCTCGGGACCAGCATCCAGGGCACCTGGCGTCTCGACACCCCCTACCTCAACAACCTCGTCGAACTCGTCGGCAACATCGACATCACCACCAACGCCGATGTGCCGGACCCCGATTCCGAGAAGAAGAGCGATCCGCCCCTCGTGAAGAAGGGCGAGGACCAGACCCTCAGCGGCAAGATGGCCGTCGCCTACGCCACCTACCGGGCCTCCGGCGAAGCCCAGAACGCGCAACTGGAGCGGTTCGGACAGGTCATGCAGGGCGTGCTGCGCAAGCTGTCCTCGGACAAGCAGGCCGCGACCACCACCGTGCAGACCCTGGCGCAGATCCTCGACCCCTCCCTGACCGACCAGGACCTCGGCGCCTTCCTCGCCAAGCTGGCGGACCTCGCCAAGGGCGGCGACTACAAGACGGCGCTGCTGCCCGTGCAGCAGAACGGCACCCTGAGCGAGAGCACCGCCAACAGCGTGGTCAAGGACGTCCTCGGTGGCACCGCCAAGAGCCCGGACGCCGGCGCCGCCGTCCGTGTCGGCGTCAAGAACGCCACCGGAAACAAGGACAGCACGGAGAAGGTCCGCGTCGTCCTGGTCAACGGCGGCTACACCTTCCTGGACTCCGGCACGGCGGCCACCGCGCAGAGCGTGTCCCAGGTCACGTACACCGACGCCGCCAGGAAGAACGACGCCGTCGAGGTCGCGAAGACCCTGGGCCTGCCCACCAGCAGCGTGAAGAAGGTCACGGGCACGTCCACCGCGGACGTCTCCGTGGTCCTCGGCCAGGACTACAAGGTGACCGCCTCCACGGGGTGATCACCGGGGTGATCGGCGCCACGCTCCGCGACTCCCGGGGCGTGGCCGCAGAAACGCGTGGGGTGCCGTCGGCGGTCCGTGAGACCCTTGAGTCATTACTGACCGCCGACCGAAAGCCGCGTAGTGACCGCCACGGACCGCTCCATCGAGCTCATCACCACCGCCGCGCAGGCGGCCGCCGACAAGCTCGCGCACGACATCATCGCCTACGACGTCAGCGACGTTCTCTCGATCACCGACGCCTTCCTGCTGGCGTCCGCCCCCAACGACCGTCAGGTCAAGTCGATCGTCGACGAGATCGAGGAGCGGCTGAACAAGGAGCTCGGCGTCAAGCCGGTGCGCCGCGAGGGCGACCGCGAGGCCCGCTGGGTGCTGCTCGACTACGTCGACATCGTGGTGCACGTGCAGCACAGCGAGGAGCGTGTCTTCTACGCCCTGGAGCGGCTGTGGAAGGACTGCCCGGAGCTGGACCTGCCCGCCGACGCCAAGGCCACCCGTGGCAAGGCCGCCGAGCACGCCAAGCTGCAGGCCGAGGAGGACTCCGTCGAATTCGGGGAGCTGCGGTGACCGCGGCGGGCGCCGAGGCGGCCAGGGCATCCGCCACGGGTGACGCCCAGGCGGGGCGACAGCCGACCGTCGCGGGCGTCGAGGCCGGGGAGAAGCCGGGCCGCGGCCGCCGCATCATCCTGTGGCGGCACGGCCAGACCTCCTGGAACGTGGATCGCCGCTTCCAGGGCACCACGGACGTCGAGCTCACCGAGACGGGCTTCGGCCAGGCCCGCCGCGCCGCCCGGCTGCTCGCCTCGCTGAAGCCCGACGCGATCGTCGCCTCGGACCTCCAGCGCGCCGCGAACACGGCCGCAGAGCTGTCCCTGCTCACCGAAATCGACGTCATCCACGACGAGGGCCTGCGCGAGACCTACGCGGGCGTCTGGCAGGGACTGACGCACGAGGAGATCATCGCCCGGTACGGCGACGAGTACGCCGCCTGGAAGCGTGGTGAGCCGGTGCGCCGCGGCGGTGGCGAACTGGAGTCCGAGGTCGCCGACCGCGCCGCCCCCGTGGTGCTGCGGCACGCCGACAAGCTCCCCGAGGACGGCACCCTCGTGGTGGTCAGCCACGGCGGCACGATCCGCACCACCATCGGGCGCCTGCTCGGTCTGGAGTCCCGGCACTGGGAGAGCCTCGGCGGCCTCTCCAACTGCTGCTGGTCCGTCCTCGGAGAGGGCGCCCGGGGCTGGCGGCTGCTGGAGCACAACGCCGGCACACTGCCGGAGCCGGTGCTCGGCGACGACGACTGAGACGACGACCGAGACGACGACTGAGACGACGACTGGGCGGCCCCTGTCCGGTCCCGGGGACCCGGCAGGACCGGATTTCACTTTCTGGCTGGTCGCAGGCTAAAGTTCTTCTTGTTCGCCCCGCCCGGCGGGAAGAACACAAGGGGCTATAGCTCAGTTGGTAGAGCGCCTGCATGGCATGCAGGAGGTCAGGAGTTCAATTCTCCTTAGCTCCACAGTTCAACTCTCTGGAGTTGTCGAAGCTCAGCAAAGATCAGTGATGAGGATCCCGTTCCCTTCAGGGGGCGGGATTTTTCATGTCCCGCTGGACATCGGTGACTCGTATGGTCATCTACGGTCATCGCATGTGACGGTGGACACAGCTGATCCCGCCGATTCGCCCGGGGAACGGGGGAGTTGATGGGTCTCGTGCCGCTCGCGACGGCCGCCCGGCTCGGTCGGCCGACCGCTCTCATGGCCTTCGGCGCACTCTTCTTGAACCGGCTTGAGTCACTTGGGCCCCGGGGGCGTATACATCTGCGGACGCGCTCCTCGTGTGCACGTATGCGCTGGCCGCGACGGCCACGTCGGGTGCTGTGTCCGGACTGGTACGAAGGCGTCGCTGACCGTATTGCTCCGGCCGTGGCAGAATCAAACGGCCGGAAGGGGGCGCGGCCCGACGGGAGGGAGAAGCGATGCCTGCGAGCATCCTCGAGGAGGTCGACGGTCTTCTCGAAGTGGCACAGCCATGCAGAAGAGCCACTCTCCTCGACTGCCCTTCCTGCGGATCCGCCCACGTCGCCCAGGTTCTCGGCGACAACGGCGGGATCTCCTACGTGTGCACGGCCTGCGGCCACAGCTGGAGCTGATCGATGGGTGCACACAGGCGGAAGTGCGATTGGTGCGGCAGTGGTACGCCGATCGTCCGCGACATGGAGCCGGTCAACCACGACTACCAGTACTGGTGCGAGGAGTGCGCACGGGCGCTGATCATAAAAGGCGACCCGATCGAGACGTACCGCGAGCTGGAGGGGGAGCCGATCTACGGCCGGCTCCTCGACGAGCACTGCACACTCAAACGGTTCTATTCGTTCGCGACAGCCTGACCCCGGCAAGGGCCAGGAAGGCGAATCCGGCTCCTACGTAGCAGGCCGACAACGTCAACTCGGTGCCGGTCTGCTGCAGTTCGAGCCTGCCCGGTCCGTGGGGTACCCACCACAGCGTGTACGCGCAGAAGGCGGGCGTCGTGGCGAGGGCGGCCGCCCGGCCGTGGGTTCCGAGGACGAGCACCATCGGCACACACCACACCCAGTGGTGCGACCACGACACGGGACTCACCAGCAGCGCCGTCACCGCGCAGGCGGACACCGCCCAGGCGCGCCGCCCGCGCAGTTCCGAGACCACGGCGACGGTGAGGCCCAGGATCCCCGCCACGGCCGCCGTGGCGATCCACCAGAGGCCAGGGTGCGTGGTGTGCAGCAGTCGGGCCAGCACCCCGCGCAGCGACTGGTTCGCGGTGTCCTCCACCAGCCCGACCCGGCCCGTCTCGAAGACCATGCGGCTCCAGAAGTGCCATGAGTCGCGCGGCAGGGCGGCGGCCGCCAGCAGCGTTGCCCCGGCGAACGCGACGGCCGCCCCGCGCGCGTGTCGCAGCCAGGGCCCGCCCCTGCCCCACCGCACATGTGCCGCGACACCCGTGATCAGCAGGAACAGCGCGAAGAGCGCCGGCGTCAGCTTGACCGCCGCCGCGAGCCCGATGCCCACCCCGGCCCAGCGATGCCCGGGCCGCCGTGTCAGGTCCCACAGCACCAGCACCCCGAGCAGCAGATTGACCTGGCCGTAGCGCAGCGTCGTCCACACCGGCTCGCACCACACGGCGACCGCGGACGCCGACCAGACGCTCCCCACGCGCGCGTGCTCGACGAGTCGCAGCGAGAGGGCCACGAACACCACGAGGAGGGCCAGGTTTCCGGCCGTCGCCAGCGTCCGCATGGTCGCCGTGTCCAGCAGCGTCAGCGGTGTGAACAGCAACGCCGCGAACGGAGGGTAGGTGGTCGGCAGATGGGCCTCGGTCGTGCGCAGCGCGTACAGGTCGCCGCCCGACCGTACGGTCTCGCCCTCCGCCCGGTACACCATCAGGTCGATCATCGACACATGCGCGGCCCGCTGCGCGCACCAGAAGGCCACGAAGGACAGTAGGCACGCCCCCAGAGCGACGGGTGCACGGTGGCGGGCACGGGGGAGCGCGATCACGGTCACGAAGGCCGACACTATCCTTCATGTCCGTATTGTCTGCACAGCTCGGAATCGATTTGGTGGTGCGCGGGGAGGACCGCTAATGTTGGCGAAGTCGCCGGGGAAACCGGGCGACACGGTCCATATGCGGCTTCGCCGCATGGCCGCGAGGGGCTATAGCTCAGTTGGTAGAGCGCCTGCATGGCATGCAGGAGGTCAGGAGTTCAATTCTCCTTAGCTCCACAGATATTGAAGGCGGGTCACCCGATCGGGGTGACCCGCCTTCGTCGTGTTCAGCGGCCGCTGCCGAGCGCCCGACGGCCACGGCGCTGGGAGAGGACCGGCAGGTTGCGGGCCGGGGCGGAGGGCTTGGTCTGCTCCTCGATACGCAGCGCGAGTGCCGGGCAGCGGCGTACGGCCCGCAGCGCCTTCGCCTCCGCGTACCGGGGCACCTGCGCCTGCGCGACGGTGGGGAAGCCGTCGGCGCCCAGTTCGAAGACTTCGGGAAGGATGTCCGCGCACAGGCCGTGTCCGCGGCACAGGGTCCAGTCGACGTAGATCTTCTGACGGCTGGGGCCCTCCTCCGGCTGCGCCTGGCCGCCCGGGATGCCCGTCGGCAGCTGGCCGCCCTCGAAGAGCGGCAGAACGCCCTCCACGGGCCTTCCGCAGCCGTTTCCGAGGACGTGCGCGGCCAGGTCGTCCGTGAACGCCTTGATGGTCGACTCGATGAACATCGCCGAGCCGTCCGGGTGCGAGCACGCGCCACGCCGCTTCACGGCCTTGGCGACCTGCTTCACGGCCTCCAGGGCGGCCGGGCCGCCGCCGTTGAGGATGTCCTCCAGGCCGCGCGCCGCGGCGGGCAGGCCGAGGTAGCAGGGACCGCACTGTCCCGCGCTCTCCTCGGCCAGCCACTGCGCCACCCGGAGCGACTCGCCCAGCGGGCACGTCTCCTGGGTGATGGGGAGGATCGCGCCGGCGCCCAGCGCACCCCCGACCGCGTCCAGCGAGTTGCGCGAGACGATCGCCTCGTTGACCGTCGCCGCGTCCAGCCACTTGCCGTGGTAGCCGCCGGTCAGCACGCCCTGCGGCATCGGCGGGGCGCCGGCCAGCTGGAGCACGTAGCGCAGCGGCACGCCGGTGGGGACCTCGATCACCATGGGGCGGGCGACCGCGCCGGAGACGGTGAGCATGACGGTGCCGGGCTCGTCGTACAGACCGGTGTTGCGGTAGCGGTCGGGGCCGATGCGGGCGGCGATGGCCAGCTGCGCGTACGTCTCGGCGTTCGACAGCAGCGTGGGCGCGCCGCCGACGCCGGTCTGCGACGCGCTGATCTTGCGGCCCGGCGGGATGGCCGGGCCGCCGTCGATGGATCGGATGAGCGAAGCGGCCGCTCCGGTCACCATGCGTACCGGATTGCGCTGCACACGCGCGCGCAGCGGTGATCCGCGTCGGTCGCTCAGGCCGCGCTCGGCCAGCGCGGCCTCCATGGATCTTTGGGTGGACTCACGTGTCACCCCGATGACCAGGGTGCGCGCGCCCATGGCCTCGGCGGCCAGCAGGGCGCCGTCCAGGATCAGGTGCGGGGCACGGTTGATGAGCACCGTGTCCTTGCGGCAGGCGGGTTCGTCCTCGCTTCCGTTGACGACCACGACGGGTCGGATGCCCTTGCTGATGGCCGACTCGGCGACCGAACGCAGTTTCTTGGCGAAGGGGAAGCCCGCGCCGCCGCGGCCCTTCAGGCCGATTGCCTCGGCGAGGCCCGCGAGTTGTTCACCGCCCATGGGTTCGAGCGGCCCGTGCACCTTGAGGTGCATGGGCAGATCGAGTCGTTCAACCAGGTCAAAACCCGACGTGAGCTGCGGAAGCCCGACGACGCGGACCTCCGGGACGTCGGGCAGGGCCTCGTTCACTTAAAGCCTCCGGAAGGGGCGTTCCATGGTTCACCGGAGCCAGGAGCGTCGAAGGCGCCCGGCAGTACGTCAGGCGTGGGACCGCTGTCGTACGTGTCGTTGGTGTTGTACGTACCGAAGGCGGGGTTCGTCTCACCGTTGTTGTACACGTCACTCGTGCCGTATCCGCCGGTCGCCGAATTGTCGTAGACGGGGATGTTGTATCCCGTGTCGGCGAGCGGGTCGTACGCGGAGCGGGGTGCCTCGCCGACCGGCGGCGGTGACGGGATCGGCCAACTGCCCGACGTGCTGCCGCTGCCGTCGACGGGGGGGAACGTCTGCGTGGGCTGCATGTCCATGGGCATCTGGATACGCTCGGTCGGGGCGGCGCCCGCGGGGTTCCCGCCAGGTGTGCCCGACACGGCCCGGTAGGCCGCCGCGAAACCGTTCGCCGAGCCCGCGGCGGCGGGATCGACGGGGGTCTGGTACAGCGACTGCCCGGGGGACGGCGTGCGCTGCGGGGGGACGAACGGGTCTCCCGCGGCCTGCTGGCCGGGGCGCGGGGCGAAGCCCGGCATCGGGTTGTCCGCCAGGGCGGCACGGGATGCCGTCAGTTGCTCCTCGCGCGACCGGCGGGCACTCATGCCGTTGCCCTCGCCGAGGATCGCCAGGACCCGGTCGGCGACCTTGCGCTTGAAGGGCGCGGGGGCGGAGCGCAGGGCGAGCGCGCCCATGACCGCGACCAGGCAGAGGCTGTACAGGATCGTGAAGATCGGCTTCGCCTGACGACCCGCGTAGAGGCCGTGGACCAGCGCGGAGCACCAGGCCGGGTAGGCCAGCATGTGCATGGCGCGCCAGCGGGCGGCGACCGGTGCGGGGGACGCGAAGGCGCTGCGCAGGGCGCCGGTGATGGCCGTGAAGATCATGAGCAGGGCGGCCAGGGAGCCCAGGCCGATCAGCCCGGCCGTTCCCTTGACGCCGAGGCTGAAGGGGATCAGCGCGGCGATCAGGACGGTGTGGTCGAGGGCCAGCTTGACCGTGATGTGCAACAGCAGGAAGGCGACCGAGGAGACGGCGGTCGTGCGGTGCACGGCCTGCGCGACCAGCCGCTGGCGCGTGTTCAGGAACAGTCGGTCGGTCGCCACCAGCCCCCAGATCACGGAGCAGGAGAGGGCGACCAGCGACAGCACGCCGGCGCCGAAGTTGAGGAAGTCGCGGACTCCATTGCCTCCTGCCAGCACGACGATGGGTATGAGAAGCAGGATGGCGGCCGTCGCCAGCCCGTAGGCCGAGCGGCCCGGGCGGGGAAGCGTGCTGCCATTGCTACGAGGGTCCATAGGGGGGTTACTCCCAACGGTTCGGGGAAGCGGTCCCGAAGCCGAACTCTAAGTCGAGTCATACCGATGGGTACGAGGTTTGAGTTATTGCGTTGTTACCAAAGGGCCGTCAGGCCCTCGTGTTGTCCTGTAGTGTCCGTTACGCGAAGTAATATTTGAATATTGTTCAGTTTTTTCGGCGTGATTGTGACGAGCGGCACGGCGTGTCGGGGCGCGCCGGAAAGCTCGTCGCGGTGTGTACGGGGGCTGCGGTACCCTGACGCCATGCGTGCCGTACGCCTGCTGCTTAGTGAGCCGCGCTGATCAGTCCCGACCGCTGACGACTCGTGGTCGGAATCGGCGCGGCGTCCCCTCCTGTGCGAGGGGATTTTTTATTTCTGAGCCGCTGGCAGAGACGATCGATGGAGCTTTGAGGATCATGAGCGAGACGAACCCCGCTGCCGCCTCCGAGGTGGCAGCGCCGCACCGCTACACGGCCGCGATGGCCGCGGAGATCGAGGCACGCTGGCAGGACTTCTGGGACGCCGAGGGCACGTACGAGGCGCCGAACCCATGGGGGTCCCCCCGGTCGAGCGAAGCCGAGAGTGGGGGAGGTGACCTGGCGGGCGACCCGGCCCTGGTCGCCAGGCCCAAGAAGTTCATCATGGACATGTTCCCGTACCCCTCCGGTGCGGGACTGCACGTCGGCCACCCCCTGGGCTACATCGCCACCGATGTATTCGCCCGGTTCCAGCGCATGACGGGCCACAACGTCCTGCACACCCTGGGCTTCGACGCCTTCGGCCTGCCCGCCGAGCAGTACGCCGTGCAGACGGGCACCCACCCGCGCGTGTCCACCGAAGCGAACATCGAGAACATGAAGGTCCAGCTGCGCGCGCTGGGCCTGGGCCACGACAAGCGCCGGTCCTTCGCGACGATCGACCCGGGCTACTACAAGTGGACCCAGTGGATCTTCCTGCAGATCTTCAACTCCTGGTACGACGACGAGGCGGACAAGGCCCGCCCGATCTCCGCGCTGATCGCCCAGTTCGAGAGCGGCGAGCGCGCCGCACCGGCCGCCGACGGCTCCACGCGCGCGTGGAACGAGCTGACCGCCGCCGAGCGCGCCGACGTCCTGAGCGAGTACCGGCTGGCGTACGCCTCCGACGCGCCCGTCAACTGGTGCCCCGGGCTGGGCACGGTGCTGGCCAACGAGGAGGTCACCGCCGACGGCCGCTCCGAGCGCGGGAACTTCCCCGTCTTCAAGGCCAAGCTGCGCCAGTGGAACATGCGCATCACGGCGTACGCCGACCGGCTGCTGGACGACCTGGAGGCGCTGGACTGGCCCGAGGCGATCAAGCTGCAGCAGCGCAACTGGATCGGCCGCTCCGAGGGCGCCCGCGTCGACTTCCCGATCGACGGCGAAGCCGTCACGATCTTCACCACGCGCCCGGACACCCTGTTCGGCGCCACCTACATGGTGCTGGCGCCCGAGCACCCGCTGGTCGACAAGTTCGTCCCCGAAGCCTGGCCCGAAGGCCATCACGAGGTGTGGACCGGCGGTCACGCCACGCCCGCCGAGGCCGTCGCCGCCTACCGCGCCCAGGCCGCCTCGAAGTCCGACGTCGAACGGCAGGCCGAGGCCAAGGACAAGACCGGTGTCTTCACCGGCGCCTACGCGACCAACCCGGCCAACGGCGAGCAGGTCCCGGTCTTCATCGCCGACTACGTCCTGATGGGCTACGGCACCGGCGCGATCATGGCCGTCCCGGCGGGCGACCAGCGCGACTTCGAGTTCGCGCGCGCCTTCGAGCTGCCGATCCACTGCATCGTCGAGCCGACCGACGGCCGCGGCACCGACACGTCGACCTGGGAGAACGCCTTCGGGTCGTACGACGCGAGGATCATCAACTCCGCCAACGACGACATCTCGCTGGACGGCCTGGGCGTGGCCGAGGCCAAGGAACGCATCACCGAGTGGCTGGCACGCAAGGGCATCGGTGAGGGCACCGTCAACTTCCGGCTGCGCGACTGGCTGTTCAGCCGCCAGCGTTACTGGGGCGAGCCCTTCCCGATCGTCTACGACGAGGACGGCGTCGCACACGCGCTGCCCGAGTCGATGCTGCCCCTGGAACTGCCCGAGGTCGACGACTACTCGCCGCGCACCTTCGACCCGGACGACGCGAACACGTCCCCGGAGACCCCGCTGTCCCGCGACGAGGACTGGGTGAACGTCACGCTGGACCTGGGCGACGGCCACGGTCCGCGGAAGTACCGCCGCGAGACCAACACCATGCCCAACTGGGCCGGTTCCTGCTGGTACGAACTGCGCTACCTGGACCCGCACAACGACCAGAAGCTGGTCGACCCGGCCATCGAGCAGTACTGGATGGGCCCGCGCGAGGGCCAGCCGCACGGTGGCGTCGACCTGTACGTCGGCGGCGCCGAGCACGCCGTGCTGCACCTGCTGTACGCGCGCTTCTGGTCGAAGGTGCTGTACGACCTGGGCCACGTCTCCTCGGCCGAGCCGTTCCACAAGCTGTTCAACCAAGGCATGATCCAGGCCTTCGTGTACCGCGACAGCCGTGGCATCGCCGTGCCCGCCGCCGAGGTGGAGGAGCGCGACGGCGCGTACTACTACCAGGGCGAGAAGGTCTCCCGGCTGCTGGGCAAGATGGGCAAGTCCCTGAAGAACGCCGTCACTCCGGACGAGATCTGCGCCGAGTACGGGGCGGACACGCTGCGCCTGTACGAGATGGCGATGGGCCCCCTGGACGTGTCGCGGCCCTGGGACACCCGTGCGGTGGTGGGCCAGTACCGGCTGCTGCAGAGGCTGTGGCGCAACGTCGTCGACGAGACCACGGGCGAGGTCACGGTCGTCGACAGCGGGGACGCCGACATCGACGCGGACACCCTGCGGGCCCTGCACAAGGCGATCGACGGCGTGCGCCAGGACCTGGCGGGTCTGCGCTTCAACACCGCCATCGCCAAGGTCACCGAGCTGAACAACCACCTGACCAAGGTCGGCGGCCCCGTGCCGCGCACGGTCGCCGAGGCCCTGGTGCTGCTGGTCGCGCCGCTGGCCCCGCACATCGCCGAGGAGCTGTGGCGCAAGCTGGGCCACACCGACTCGGTCGTCCACCAGGACTTCCCGGTGGCCGACCCGGCGTACGTCGTGGACGAGGCCGTGACCTGCGTCGTGCAGATCAAGGGCAAGGTCAAGGCGCGTCTGGAGGTCTCCCCGTCGATCTCCGAGGCGGAGCTGGAGAAGGTCGCGCTGGCCGACGAGAAGGTCGTCGCGGCGCTGGACGGCGCCGGGATCCGCAAGGTGATCGTGCGGGCGCCCAAGCTGGTGAACATCGTCACGGCGTAGCCGCTGCTCCCGGGTCGGCGCCGGTGTGCCGGCCCGACTCGGGGTAGTCCCCTACGGGCAGGTTCGGGGTTCTTGCGGAACTCGGGACCTGCCCGTTGCGTTTACCTTTGAAGAGCGACGCGGCAGCCGCCGCGACCGTCCGGAGGAGGAGCGTGGTGGAAGCCGTGATCACAGTAATCGCCCTGCTCTTCCTGTTGTTCGTGGTGCTGGGCGCGTACGCCACGGTGAAGGTGATCGGCGCGGCCAAGCGCAGTGTGGACCGCACGATCTCGCAGGCCCGCCGCACGGTCGAGGACACCACGCTGCGCGCCAGGACCTTCGCCCAGCCGGGCCCGGCGGGCGAGATCGCCCAGCTGCGGCTGACGCTGCGCACATCGATGCGGGCCACACAGGACGCGCTGCACGCGGGCGTGGCCGAGGACGAGTCCCTGAGGGAATCACTGGCGCTCTTCCAGCGGCTCAGCGGACACGGGCACGAGCTGGACGACGAGCTCAAGCGCCTGGAGACAGAACCGAACAAGGGCACGCTCGCCGCGCGGCTGCCCGAACTGCGAGAGCGCACCGGGCGGATCACCCAGTCCGCGGACTCGTTGCGCTGGGCCGCGCGTGACCGCGCCCACCGGTTCGCCGACGACGACCTGGACTCGTTGAGCGCGCAGATCGACGTGGAGGCGGGCGCGCTGCGGCACTGGACGACCGAGCCGAAGCCCTCGGCCTCCTGGCCCGAGACGCCGCCTCCGGACATGGCCGCCTCCAGCGGGCAGACGTGGCCGGAGTCCCCGCGGTCCGCCGCGCCCGACGGGCCGACGCCGTCCGCCATCACCCCGCCGGGGCGACGGCCCACCTACCCCTGGCAGAAGAAACCCCGTCCCGAGAGCACGACTTGACCTGACCTAGACCGCAGGTGAGAGGGCCCGGGCTGCCGTCCGCATCCACCGACAGGTAACCTCCAGCTCATGTCCCGCCATGTCGCGATCGTCACCGATTCAACGGCCTACCTGCCGCCCCGGACGATGGAGCGCCACGGCATCACAGCGGTGCCCCTCACCGTGGTTCTCGGCGACCAGGCGTTCGAAGAGGGCACCGAGATCTCGGCCCGCTCCCTCGCCCAGGCGCTCCAGAAGCGGCGCTCCGTCACCACGTCCCGGCCCAGCCCCGCGGTCTTCGCCGCGACCTATCGCAAGGTCGCCGAGTCGGGCGCCACCGACATCGTCTCCCTGCATCTGTCCGCCGAGTTCTCCGGGACGTACGACGCCGCCGTCCTCGCGGCCCGCGAGGCTCCCGTGCCCGTGCGTGTGGTGGACACCGGGATGGTGGCGATGGCCCTCGGGTTCTGCGCGCTGGCCGCGGCCGAGTCCGCGGAGGCGGGGGGCACCATCGACGAGGCGGTCACAGCCGCGGAGAAGCGGGCCGCCGGCACCTCCACGTACTTCTACGTCGACACCCTCGACTATCTGCGCCGCGGGGGCCGGATCGGGGCCGCGCAGGCACTGCTGGGCTCCGCGCTCGCGGTGAAGCCGCTGCTGCAGCTCGACGGCGGGCGCATCGAACTCCTGGAGAAGGTACGCACCGCGTCCAAGGCCATCGCCCGGCTTGAGGAGATCGTGGCCGAACGCGCGGGCAGCGCCCAGGTCGACATCGCCGTCCACCACCTCGCCGCCCCCGAGCGGGCGTCGGCCCTCGCGGACCGCCTGCGGGCACGGGTGCCGGGCCCGCCTGCGGGCACGGGTGCCGGGCCTGGTCGATCTGCATGTGAGCGAGGTCGGCGCGGTGATCGGAGCGCATACGGGCCCTGGGCTGTTGGGGGCGGTTGTCTCGCCTCGGTGAGGTGGGGGTGACCTGAGTGGGTGAGGTGAGGTGGGCTGGGGTGGGGTGAGGTGGGGACGGGAGGCTGTGGCCTCTGTAGCTCGTGTGGCTTCTGTGGCTCCTGTGGGTGACGGAGTTATCCACAACCGGGTGGTTTTCCCCGGGAATTGAGCAAGATCATCGCGAGAGTGGTGAGCTGCCGGATCCTCGACGCATGGCACTTCGATCACGCTCACGCACCGCCACACCGACCAGCGGTCCGGGTCGCGGCCCTGTCTCCGACGGCCGTATCCGCCATCACCGCCATCGCCGCCATCACCCGCAAGGCCGTGCGGGCGACGGTCCTGGCGCCGGTTCCGGCTCAGGCCCTCGTTCCGGCCCTCGGTCCGGCCCCCGATCCCGACGGCATGACGCTTCGGCCGAGGCGCTCCGTTTGCGTGTGGAGGCGCTCTTCTCCGAAGGGGCCGGGGAGCGGGGGGAGTCGGTGAGTGGGCCGCCGGGAGTGGATCGGGATGTGGGAGGTCCAAGGGGGAGAACCGCGGCGGGGGTCGGCGCTGCCGATGTGCCGGGGAGCGGCAGGTCTGCGCTCGACGGGGCTTCGGACCGTGACGCCCGGGGCCCGACCGAGGCCTTGGGGCGCGAGGCCCTGGTCCCGCCCCCCGTTGCGGGCGGCCCGGCCGAGACCGGCGCTCCTGAGAGTGGTACGGCCGGGGCGTGGCGGGAGCGGGTCGGGCTCGCCGTGCGGGAGCGGATGCCCCTGTGGCTGCAGGCGAGGTGCGGCCTGGAGCGCAGGAGCGTGGCCGCACTTACCGTGCTGCTCGTTGTCGCCGCCGTCTTCGCCGTACAGCACTTCTGGGTCGGCAGGACGCAGTCGGTGCGGGCTCCCGAGGTGGTGCGGGCGGTGGCGCCGTACGGCGGGCAGGACGGACAGGAGGGACAGGACAGACGGGGCGAACAGGGCGAACAGGGCGGAGTAGAGGAGCGGCAGTCGGCTGAGTCGGGAGCCTCGGCCGGAGCGCCGCCGGGCTCGGTCGGCTCGGTCGGGACCGCGATCGTGGTGGACGTCAGCGGGAAGGTGCGCAGTCCTGGGCTCCAACGACTGCCGGCCGGCTCCCGGGTCGAGGACGCGCTGCGGGCCGCGGGCGGGGTGCGACCGGGTGCGAGCACGGAGGGGCTCAACCGCGCCCGCCTCCTTGTGGACGGCGAACAGGTCGTGGTCGGCGCTCCCGCCCCGTTGGCGGGAGCGGTCACCGGCGGCGGCTCGGGCACCACCGGCACTGGCACCGGCACCGGTGGATCCGCTTCAGGGGCGGTACCCGCGGCTCCGGTCTCCCTCAGTACGGCCACCGTGGACCAGCTCGACACCCTGCCGGGCGTCGGACCCGTCCTCGCCCAGCACATCGTCGACTACCGGGCCCAGCACGGGGGCTTTCGCTCGGTCGACGAGCTGCGTGAGGTCAATGGAATCGGCGACCGACGGTTCGCCGATCTGAAGAATCTCGTACGGCCATGAGCGGTTTCACTGCGCCGTCGGCAACGACCGCGCCGACGGGTGCGGCCGGGGGCACCAGGGGCACCAGGGGCACCGGGAGCACCGGGGGCACGGGGAACACCGGGGGCACGGGGAACACAGGGAGCTCGGGGAACACAGGGAGCTCGGGGGGCACCCGGAACATCCACGGCTCCCACGGCCCCCAGGGCGCGCAGGGCGCGCAGGGCGCGCAGGGCGCGCAGGGCGCGCAGGGCGCGCAGAGCACCCGGAGCGTCCGGGGCCGTCGAGCCGTGCATGCCGCCTCGGGGCGGCGGCTGGGCATCGCGCATCCCCGGGAGGAAGGGCCGACCGATCTACGGCTCGTGCCGCCGGCTCTCGCGGTCTGGGTGACGGCGGCGGTGACACTCGGCGCTCCGCCCGGGTGGGTCACGGGTGTGGTGGTGGGCTGCGTGGTCGTGGCCGTCGCGTTGTTGACGGCGCGGCGCGGAAGGACGCCCACCGCGACGGGACACGGTGGACGGCGGGCGCAAGCGTGGCCGCGGATCTCCGTCGCCGCCGTGCTGCTCTGTGTCGCGGCGGCCGCCGCCTCCGCGGGGCTGCACGGAGCGGACGTGCGCCGTGGCCCGATCCCCGCCTTGGCGCGGCAGTACGCCCACGTGACCGCCGAGGTGGAGGTCACCTCCGATCCACGGCTCAGTCGGCCCCGGATCAAGGGAGACCACGCGGTTTCGACGGCCGTGCTGATCGACGCCGAAGTCCGGCGCGTGACGCGGGCGGCCGGAGACGGGACAGCCGTGGCAACGCGCACGCCGGTGCTGATGATCGTCGACGCGCGGTCGCCGAGGGGCTCGCCCGGGCCGTCCGACCGGCGTTCGCCGTGGCTGTCGCTGCTGCCGTCCACACGGTTGCGGGTGGCCGCGCGGCTGGCACCCGCGCTGTCGGACGGGGACCGGATCGCGGCCGTGCTGCGCGTGCGCGGGAGCGGGCCGCCGGAGGTGGTGGGGGAGCCGTCCGGGCCACAGCGGTTCGCCGGCCGGTTGAGAGAGGGCCTGCGGCAGGCGACCGACGGGCTGGAGGCGGACGCGCGGGCGCTGCTGCCCGGGCTGGTCGTGGGGGACACCGCACGGATCACGCCGGAGCTCGACGACGCCTTCAAGGCCACGGATCTCACGCATTTGCTCGCTGTCAGCGGAGGCAACTTCACGATCTTGCTGGCCCTGTTCGTCGGACCGCCGGGTCTCGCCCAGCGAGCCGAGCGGCGTGGCCTCGCACCGCGGCTCGGCATTCCGCTGCGGGCGACGGCACTGCTCGGCGGGGCGGTCACGCTCGGCTTTGTGATCGTGTGCCGACCGGACCCGAGCGTGCTGCGGGCCGCGGCCTGCGGATCGATCGCGCTGCTCGCCCTCGCGACCGGACGCCGCAGATCGCTGATCCCCGCGCTGGCCACGGCCGTACTGCTGCTGGTGCTGTACGACCCCTGGCTGGCCCGGAGCTACGGCTTCCTGCTCTCCGTGCTGGCGACCGGTGCCCTGCTCACGCTCGCCCCGCGATGGAGCGCGGCGCTGCGGAGGCGCCGGGTGCCGCCGCGCCTGGCCGAGGCGCTGGCCGCCGCGGGCGCCGCACAGGCGCTGTGCGCACCGGTCGTCGCCGTGCTGTCGGCCCGGGTCAGCCTGGTGGCGGTGCCGTGCAATCTGCTCGCGGAGCTCGCCGTCGCGCCGGCCACGGTGCTGGGTTTCGCGACGCTGGCGGCAGCCCAGGTGGCGCTGCCCGTCGCCAAGGTGCCGGCGTGGTGCGCGAGTTGGCCCGCCGGGTGGATCGCGGACATCGCTCGCGGCGGCGCGGCTCTGCCCGGCGCAGGAGTGGACTGGCCGGGAAGCTGGACAGGGGCGCTGCTGCTCGCCCTCGTCACGGCGGTTGTCGTGCTCGTCGGTCGACGGCTCCTGAGACACCCTTGGCTGAGCGGTGCCTGCGTCGTGGTGTTCCTGCTGGTCGTGGTGCGGCCGGTGCCGCTCACCAAGGTGATCACGGGATGGCCGCCGCCCGGCTGGCGGTTCGCGATGTGCGACGTGGGGCAGGGCGACGCGACGGTGCTCGCGGCGGGTGACGGCACCGCGGTGGTGGTGGACGCGGGGCCCGACCCGATGCTGGTCGACCGCTGTCTGAGCACGCTCGGCATCACCCGGATTCCGCTCGTCGTGCTCACGCACTTCCACGCCGACCATGTGGCGGGGCTGCCCGGGGTGCTGCGCGGGCGTTCGGTGGGGGCGATCGAGACGACGGATTTCGAGGAGCCGCCGGAGCAGGCCGAGTTCGTACGGAGGGAGGCGGCAGCACGGCACATTCCGGTGACGAGGGCCGTGGCGGGGGAGCGGCGGCGCACGGGACGTCTCGACTGGCAGGTGTTGTGGCCGCCGCCGAGCCCCGCGCCGCCGCCGGACGGGCCGAACGACGCCAGTGTCGCCCTGCTCGTGCGGTCGGCGGGGCTGCGACTGCTGTTGCTCGGGGATCTCGAACCACCGGCTCAGCAGGCGCTGTTGAGATCGCCCGCGGCCTCGGAGCTGACGGCGGTGGATGTGCTCAAGGTCGCCCACCATGGCTCGGCCTACCAGGATCCGGAACTCATACGAAGGGTGGCCCCGAGGCTGGCGCTCATCTCCTGCGGCCGGGACAACCCGTACGGGCACCCCGCGCTCAGCACGGTAGCAGCGCTGCGCGCCGGGGGTGCCGTGGTGCTGCGGACGGACAAAGACGGGGCGCTGGCCGTCGTCGATGCGGGCGGAGGGCTGAGGGTGGCGAGAGACTGAGGTCATGAATTCCGCACAGGCCGATGCCTACCTCCGCCGGATCGGCGCTCAGCACCCCGCGTGGCCCACCTCCGGTGTGCTGCGCGAGTTGCACCTGCGCCATCTGAAGTCGGTGCCGTTCGAGAACCTGTCGATCCATCTGGGTGAGGAGATCGTGCTGGAGGAGAAGCGGCTGCTGGACAAGGTGGTGGGCGCGCACAGGGGTGGCTTCTGCTACGAACTGAACGGTTTGTTCGGGGCGCTGTTGGGGGCGCTGGGCTTCGACGTGACGGTTCTCGCGGCGCGGACGTACGGGGAGGAGGGGCAGCTCGGGATCCCGTTCGACCATCTCGCGCTGCGGGTGCGGACGGTGGATGGGGGCGACTGGCTGGCGGATGTCGGGTTCGGGGCGCACAGCCACTATCCGCTGGCCTTCGGGGAGCGGGCCGAACAGACCGACCCGGGCGGCATGTTCCGGGTTGTCGAGGCGGGGCCGGACGCGGCGGGGGTGCGGGGTGTCGGCGGGCGTCGGGAGGCCGAGGACCTGGACGTCATCCGGGACGGTGGGCCGCAGTACCGCCTTGAGGTGCGGCCTCGGGTGCTCGGGGACTTCGTGACCGGGGCCTGGTGGCACAGCACCTCGCCGGTCTCGCACTTCGTGCAGTCGCCGGTCTGTTCGCTGGTCACGGAGGACGGGGGACGGATCACGCTCAGCGGTCGCAGCCTGACGGTGACGGCGGCGGACGGGACGAAGGAGGTGTCGCAACTGGACACGGACGAGGAGGTGTTGGCCCTCTATCGGGAGCGTTTCGGGATCGAGTTGGACCGGGTGCCGGAGGTGCGGAAGGGCTGATCTCGGCGCCTGGTCGCAATGGTTCGGCTGGAACGGGTTCGGTCGGAGCGGTCAAATGGGGTTACTCGTGCGTAGTCCCAGCACATGTGCTGGATTCCCGCGATGTGGTCGCGTGTTGCCTCGAAAGCCGCACTAGTGGTCGAATGCATCCTCGGCAACAGGTGTTTTCAAGTCGCGCGGGGGTGTCGCGGATGGTCGGCCGCTGGTGGGGAAACCGAACGGACCGGGTACAGCGGACGGGTCCCCTCGCCGCGATGCAGGTGCCGCCCAGTGCCGGGGTGCTGAGCTGTCGGGTGCTGGATCCGGTCAACGAGCCGGTGCCGCACGCGGAGCTCGCGGTCAGCGATGCCATGGGGCGCAAGGTGGTGGGCGGGGGCACCGATCCGTTCGGGTCCTTCGTGGCGACGGTGCCGGCGGGCGAGTACCGGCTCGCGGTGTCGGCGGAGGGGTACACGCCCTACCGTGCGAACGCCGTCGTCGGGGAGAACACGCTGGCCTCGCTCGGCGATGTGACGCTGCAGGTCGCCCAGCCGCCGGCCCTGCCGCAGCCGGGCGACTGGGAGATCGAGCCGATGCACTCGTCGATCGGCTTCACCGCGCGCCACATCGGACTGGCCAGGATCCACGGACGGTTCAACACGTTCGCGGGGGCGATACGGATCGCCGAGAGCGTGGAGCGGTCGGCGTTGCACGTGGTGATCGACGCGGCGTCCATCGACACCAACGTCAGGATGCGCGACGACCATCTGCGGTCGGCGGACTTCCTGGACGTGGCGCGTTTCCCGACGCTGGAGTTCTACAGCGAGCGGTTCGCGCACCGGGGCGGCAACCGTTGGTCGGTGACGGGGGCGCTGTCGCTGCACGGGGTGACGCGTACGGTGACGCTCGACACGCAGTACCTCGGGCTCGGCCATGGCATGGAGGGCGAGGTGCGGGCGGCCTGCCGGGCCACGACCGAGCTGCACCGGGACGACTTCACGGTGAGCTGGCAGACGATGCTCGCGCGCGGTATCGCGGTGGTGGGGCCGAGCATCAGGATCGAGCTGGACGTGCAGATCGTGCAGAAGGGCTGACTCGGTCGAGGATCTGGTCTGCGGTCTGCGGTCTGCGGTCTGCGGTCTGCGGCCTTCGGGATGCGGCCTTCGGGCTTCGGGGCCGGTCTCGGTTCGGTCTTCGGTTCGGTTTCTGGTCCGGGCTTCGGTTCGGGCTTCGGTTCGGGTTTCGGTCTGGTGTCGACCCCGGCGTCGGGTCGGGCGGGCGTAGCGGAAAATGTCCTCGTGAGTGAAGTGAGACATGTGCTGGTGCTGCCCGACCGCGATGCCGCGGAAGAGGCGGCCGAGGTGATCGGTGACCGGTTCGGACTCGACGAGGAGCCGCAGCTCGTACGCGACGCGCTGGCCGGTGAGGACGACGCCGAGGACGCGCAGTGGCTGGTGGTCCTGGCGGACCCCGGGGAGCGGCTCGACCCGAAGGAGCTGGACGAGTTCGCGGGGGAGTGGGACGGCTGGCGCGAGGAGCCGTAGCGTTCCGCTGGGGGACCGGGGACAGCAGGGCGGTTCGCCGACCGGGGCGGGCCGCGCGGCCCGCGTTGTCAGTGGCGCGTGGGATGCTTTCCGTGATGGCCAAGAAGACCGCACAAGACGACCCTCTCGCCCCCGTCACACTCGCCGTGGGCCAGGAGGATCTCCTGCTCGACCGTGCCGTGCAGGAGGTGGTGGCCGCCGCCAGGGCCGCCGACGCCGACACGGATGTACGGGATCTCGCCCCGGACCAGTTGCAGCCCGGCACGCTGGCCGAGCTGACGAGTCCCTCGCTCTTCGCCGAGCGCAAGGTCGTGGTCGTACGCAACGCGCAGGATCTGTCGGCCGACACCATCAAGGACGTGAAGGCGTATCTGGGGGCGCCGGCCGAGGAGATCACCCTCGTGCTGCTGCACGCGGGTGCGGCCAAGGGCAAGGCGTTGCTCGATGCCGCGCGCAAGGCGGGGGCGCGGGAGGTGGCGTGCCCCAAGATGACGAAGGCGGCGGACCGGCTGGCGTTCGTGCGCGGTGAGTTCCGTGCGCTGGGGAGGTCTGCCACGCCGGAGGCCTGTCAGGCGCTCGTCGACTCCATCGGGAGTGATCTGCGGGAGCTCGCTTCCGCGGTGTCCCAGCTGACCGCGGATGTCGAGGGGACGATCGACGAGGCCGTGGTCGGGCGGTACTACACCGGGCGGGCCGAGGCGTCGAGCTTCACCGTGGCCGACCGGGCCGTGGAGGGGCGGGCCGCGGAGGCGTTGGAGGCGCTGCGGTGGTCTCTGTCGACCGGGGTCGCGCCGGTCTTGATCACCAGTGCGTTGGCCCAGGGGGTGCGGGCGATCGGGAAGCTGTCCTCCGCGCGTGGGGGGCGGCCGGCCGATCTTGCCCGTGAGTTGGGGATGCCGCCGTGGAAGATCGATCGGGTGCGGCAGCAGATGCGGGGGTGGACGCCGGACGGGGTCGCGGTCGCGCTGCGGGCGGTCGCCGAAGCCGATGCGGGGGTCAAGGGTGGGGGAGATGATCCTGAGTACGCGCTGGAGAAGGCGGTCGTGGCGATCGCTCGGGCGGCTCGGTCTCGTCGGGGCTAGCGCCCGGCTGGGCTGGGTCTGGCTGGGCTGAGTCTGGGTGGGCTGAGCCCGGGTTCTCTCGCCCCCGCCGCCCCTACCCGTCCCATCCCCGACCTGGGGGCTCCGCCCGCCCCCAGGCCCCCGGGGTGCGTTCTTCGGCCGCGGGCCGGTGGGGGCTGGTCGCGCAGTTCCCCGCGCCCCTCGGGCGGGGCTTCGCCCACGCCGAAGGCCCCGTTCGTCCTCCTGGGGAAGGAGGGGAACGAGGCCTTCGGTTCACGATGGTGGATCCACGCCCGCGTGGCGAACGCAGGCCGCGCGTGGATCCGGGGGTGCCGGTCAGGAGCGGATGAGAGGGCCCGCTTGGTCCCTTCCGGCGGTCAAGTCAGGGGTTGGGCCCAGTGGGGCCCAGCCGACTCAGCCCTTGAGGGAAGCGACCTTGGAAGCAAGCGCCGACTTCTTGTTGGCGGCCTGGTTCTTGTGGATGACGCCCTTGGAGACGGCCTTGTCGAGCTTGCGCGAAGCCTCGCGCGTGTACTCGGTGGCCTTCTCGACGTCACCGGCGGCAGCGGCCTCGCGGGCCTTGCGGATCGCGGTCTTCAGGGAGGACTTGACCGACTTGTTGCGCAGCCGAGCCTTCTCGTTGGTCTTGATCCGCTTGATCTGGGACTTGATGTTCGCCACGAATGAGCCTCTACAGGTTCAGGCGCGCGAGACAGCACGTCTCGCACGCCGATGATTTCTCTTTCCTGAACTTTCCGCGTGCCTCTTGCTGAGAGGGCATGAGACACAGCCACCCAGGCTACCAGTCACCGCGCGACCGGCCCAAACCGGTCGCAGCTCCCCACCCGTGGGACCATGGAGCCTACGTATCGATCCGACCCGAGGCGACAGGCGCCTCAAGAGACAGGACCCTGCGTGCCCGCGACCCCTAACAATGTGCCCGAGCCGAGCCGTACCGCCCCGGCTCTGATCCGCAATTTCTGCATCATCGCGCACATCGACCACGGCAAGTCCACGCTCGCCGACCGCATGCTCCAGCTGACCGGGGTGGTCGAGCAGCGGCAGATGCGCGCTCAGTACCTCGACCGTATGGACATCGAGCGCGAGCGTGGCATCACGATCAAGTCCCAGGCGGTCCGGCTGCCCTGGGCCCCGACCGAGGATCCGGGCAACACCCACATCCTCAACATGATCGACACCCCCGGGCACGTGGACTTCACGTACGAGGTGTCCCGGTCGCTGGCCGCGTGCGAGGGGACCGTTCTCCTCGTCGACGCCGCCCAGGGCATCGAGGCGCAGACCCTCGCCAACCTCTACCTGGCGATGGAGAACGACCTCAAGATCATCCCCGTACTCAACAAGATCGACCTGCCGGCCGCGCAGCCGGAGAAGTTCTCGGAGGAGCTCGCCAATCTCATCGGCTGCGACCCCGAGGACGTACTGAAGGTCTCGGCCAAGACCGGTGTCGGCGTCGAGTCGTTGCTGGACAAGGTCGTGGCCGAGATCCCGGCGCCGGTGGGCGTCCAGGACGCGCCCGCCCGCGCCATGATCTTCGACTCCGTGTACGACTCCTACCGCGGTGTCGTGACGTATGTGCGTGTCATCGACGGGCAGCTCAACAAGCGTGAGCGGATCCGGATGATGTCCACCGGGGCGACCCATGAGCTGCTGGAGATCGGCGTCTCGTCCCCCGAGATGACGCCGGCCGACGGCCTGGGTGTCGGTGAGGTGGGCTACCTCATCACCGGTGTGAAGGACGTCCGGCAGTCCAAGGTCGGTGACACCATCACCACCCTGAACAAGGGGGCGACCGAGGCGCTCGGCGGGTACAAGGACCCCAAGCCCATGGTCTTCTCCGGGCTGTATCCGCTGGACGGGTCCGACTACCCCGAGCTGCGCGACGCGCTCGACAAGCTGCAGCTCAACGACGCCGCGCTCGTCTACGAGCCGGAGACCTCCGCGGCACTGGGCTTCGGCTTCCGGGTCGGTTTCCTCGGGCTGCTGCACCTGGACGTGATCCGGGAGCGGTTGGAGCGCGAGTTCGGGCTCGACCTCATCGCCACCGCGCCCAACGTGGTCTACCGCGTCCTCATGGAGGACGGGACGGAGCACGTGGTCACCAACCCGAGCGAGTTCCCGGAGGGGAAGATCACTGAGGTGTACGAGCCCGTCGTACGCGCCACGATCCTCGCCCCCTCCGAGTTCATCGGCTCGATCATGGAGCTGTGCCAGACCCGGCGCGGCACCCTGCTCGGCATGGACTACCTGTCCGAGGACCGGGTCGAGATCCGCTACACGCTGCCGCTCGCCGAGATCGTTTTCGACTTCTTCGATCAGTTGAAGTCCAAGACCCGGGGTTACGCCTCGCTCGACTACGAGCCCACCGGTGAGCTGGCGTCCAGCCTGGTCAAGGTGGACATCCTGCTGCACGGCGACAAGGTGGACGCCTTCTCGGCGATCACGCACAAGGACGCGGCGTACGCGTACGGTGTGCGGCTCGTCGCCAAGCTGCGCGAGCTGATCCCGCGGCAGGCCTTCGAGGTGCCCATCCAGGCGGCCATCGGCTCCCGGGTGATCGCCCGCGAGACCATCCGCGCCATCCGCAAGGACGTCCTCGCCAAGTGCTACGGCGGTGACATCTCCCGTAAGCGGAAGCTGCTGGAGAAGCAGAAGGAGGGCAAGAAGCGGATGAAGATGGTGGGCTCTGTGGAGGTTCCGCAAGAGGCCTTCATCGCCGTGCTGTCCAGCGACGACAGCGGTGGCTCGGCCAAGGGCAAGAAGTAACGGCGGTTGCCCCGGAAAGCCGGGCGCAACAGGGGCCCGTCGCGCGAGTGCGCGGCGGGCCCTCAGTGTGCGAGCGGTCGCTCTCTGTAGAAATTGAACCCTCCCCAGCCGAAGCAGGGGATTCCTGGCTCACGCTGCTCGGCCGCTCAGCGAACGATCCAGTCTCACGCGATCAACACGAGCCGGGTTGGAACCAGCCCGGTTGACATCAAATGTCAAGGATTAGCGCGTGCTTGGCTCTCGCGACGCGCAGAGTACCCGGTCCGCAGGTGGAGAATCCGGGGGATTCGCAAGATCGCAGACCGTGGCCTCTTACGTAGGGGCCGGTCGCGCTTTACTCTGATCCCTGCTCGATGGTTACTCGCGAGTTAAACAACAGCCGAAACAGCCAGCCGCACAGCAACAGTCAGCAGTCGGTCGAGCCAGACGCACGCACTGTCGCGGGCCCCGGAGGATGTCGTGAGCGACACACAGACCCTGATCGAGAACCGTCCGCCGTCCGTGGCGGCCCTCTTCCTGGAGCGCGTGGCGGCCACGCCGGACGCCGAGGCCTACCGCTACCCGGTGCCCCCTGCCTCGGGCGAGGGCCCGGACGACTGGAAGTCGCTGAGCTGGGCGCAGGCCGCCGAGCGGGTCTTCGCCATCGCGGCCGGACTGATCGAACTGGGCGTACGGCCGGAGCAGCGTGTCGCACTCGCCGCCTCCACCCGGGTCGAGTGGATCCTCGCCGACCTCGGCATCATGTGCGCGGGCGCGGCCACGACGACGATCTACCCGCAGACGAACGCCGAGGAGTCCGCGTTCATCCTCTCCGACTCGGGCAGCAAGATCCTGATCGCGGAGGACGCGGCCCAGCTCGCCAAGGCACAGGAGAAGCGCGCCGAACTGCCCGAGCTGACCCATGTGGTCGTCATCGACCCGGCCGGGGTCGAGACCGGTGACGATGTGCTCACCCTCGCCGAGCTGGAGACGCGTGGCGCCGCGCACCTGGAGAAGCACCCCGAGCTGGTCAAGGAGCGCGTCGCCGCGATCACCGCCGACCAGCTCGCGACCCTCATCTACACCTCCGGCACCACGGGCCGCCCCAAGGGCGTCCGTCTCCCGCACGACAACTGGGCGTACATGGCGAAGGCCATCGCGGCGACCGGGCTGCTCGGCCCCGACGACGTGCAGTACCTGTGGCTGCCGCTCGCGCACGTCTTCGGCAAGGTGCTCACGTCCGGCCATATCGAGATCGGGCACGTCACCGCCGTGGACGGCCGTGTCGACAAGATCATCGAGAATCTGCCGGTCGTGCAGCCGACGTACATGGCGGCCGTCCCGCGCATCTTCGAGAAGGTCTACAACGGGGTCGCGGCCAAGGCACGGGCCGGCGGCGGCGCCAAGTACAAGATCTTCCAGTGGGCCGCCGAGGTCTCCCGCGAGTACGCGAAGGCCAGCCAGGACAACTTCCGCCGCACCGGTACGGCCTCCGCGCCCTTCGCGCTCTCCGCCAAGCACAAGGTCGCCGACGCGCTCGTCTTCGCCAAGATCCGCGAGGCCTTCGGCGGCAAGCTGCGCGCCTGTGTCTCCGGCAGCGCGGCCCTCGCGCCCGAGATCGGCTACTTCTTCGCGGGCGCCGGCATCCACATCCTGGAGGGGTACGGCCTCACGGAGTCCTCCGCCGCCTCCTTCGTGAACCCGGGCGAGGCGTACCGCACCGGCACGGTCGGCAAGCCGCTGCCCGGCACGGAGGTGCGCATCGCGGACGACGGCGAGATCCTGCTGCGCGGCCCCGGCATCATGGAGGGCTACCACGGGCTGCCCGACAAGACCGCCGAGGTCCTGGAACCGGACGGCTGGTTCCACACCGGTGACATCGGCGAGCTGTCCCCCGACGGCTACCTCCGCATCACCGACCGCAAGAAGGACCTCATCAAGACCTCCGGCGGCAAGTACATCGCGCCCGCCGAGGTCGAGGGCCAGTTCAAGGCCGTCTGCCCGTACGTCTCCAACATCCTCGTGCACGGCGCCGACCGGAACTTCTGCACCGCCCTCATCGCCCTCGACGAGCCGTCGATCCTGGAGTGGGCGAAGGAGAACGGGCTGGAGGGCAGGTCGTACGCCGAGGTCGTCGCCGCCCCCGCCACCGTCGAGCTGATCGAGGGCTACGTCAAGGAACTCAACGAGGGCCTCCAGCGGTGGCAGACGATCAAGAAGTTCCGCCTGCTGCCGCGCGACCTCGACGTGGAGCACGGGGAGATCACCCCGAGTCTGAAGCTGAAGCGGCCGGTTGTGGAGCGGGAGTACAAGGAGCTCATCGAGGAGATGTACGCCGGCGCGCGGGAGGCGTAGCGCGCGAGAGGCGTAGCGCACGCGGGTACGCGTCGGGCGCGGCGATTCACCCAGTGGCCCCGGAAGGCAGTCGGCCTTTCCGGGGCCACTTGTGTGGTGGGTCGGGGACGGGGTGCGGAGTTGGGCGGAAGAGCCGTGAGTGTCAGATGCGTCACATAGGATGCGCACACTCTCTTCATATTTCTCCTCATATTTCGGCTCCGACAGCTCAGCGAGGTGGCCTTGCCCGTTTCTGCCGCGACGCCCGACGACGTCGTCCGTCATGTCTTCCGCTATCTCGCGGAAGTGGGCGAGAGCCGTACAAGACCCGTACGGACGTACGACGATGCCAGGCACCAGGTCTGGTTCGCCGATCTGCCCGCGCAGTTCGGATGTTTCCTGACCGAAGTCGTACCTGGCGATGCCCCTTTGTGGCTGCGTGCCGACCGGCCCGAGCGCCACGACCCGCCCGCGCCGCCCCTGCCGCTCGCCCACTGGCTGAACGAGCGGGAGATCCGCGACTCCGAACGGGACACCGCACCCGCGCTCCGGTCCCAGGCGGACATCCCCGCCGAAGAGGTGTCGGCCGACGGCAGCGCGCAGGCCACCCGGGTCACCGTCCAGCTCGCCGGCTCACCCCAGCGCGACAGGGTGCACGAGCAGCACCGGGCCTGGGCTCGCGCCTGGGAGACCTGGGCGAACCGCGACCGGTCCATGAAACCCGTGGTGCGTGCCTATGACCGGCTCTATCGGCTGTGCGTGGACACCTCCGAGCTCGGCGAGAGCTTCGAACTGGTCGTCGGCTTCGGCTACTTGAGCTGGTCGGCGCAGGACGAGCCGGTCCGCCACCACCTCGTCACCTGCCGCGCCGTCATCGCCATCGACCCCGACAGCGGCGCCATCACCGTCGGCCCCGACCCGGAGCACGGCAGCCCGGTGCTGGAGGAGTCCATGCTCGACGCCGGACAGAAGGCGCGCGCCGACACCCGCGCCCTCGTACGTCAGGAACTGGAGGCCGCCGGCGACACCACGGACCCGGCGCTCGCCGACCGACTCCACCGGGCCCTGACGACCTGGACCATCGCGGCCCACCAGGCGGGCCGCTACGAACCCTCGGCGACCCGGCACCGTACGGTGGGAGACCCCGCCGTCCCCGTCGTCAGCTTCGCACCGCTGCTGCTGCTCAGGGAGCGCACCCGGCGCAGCATGCTCGAAGCGCTGCGTGGCGTCGCCGTGAGCATCGAGCGGGGAGCCGAGCCCACCACCTTGCTGCGGGCCATCGCCGGCGCGGGCGGCGACCGACCGCTGGGCGAACCCGCCAGCGGCGAAGCACTCGGGGAATCACCGGAGTTGTACTTCGCGCTGCCCTCCAACGACGAACAGCGCACCATCGCCGAGCGGCTGCGCGACCGTGACCTCGTGGTCGTGCAAGGGCCGCCCGGCACCGGCAAGACGCACACGATCGCGAACCTGGTCACCGACCTCCTCGCGCACGGCAACCGGGTGCTGATCACCAGCCACACGGCTCGCGCCCTGCGGGTCCTGAAGGACAAGCTCCCCGCCAGCGTCCGCGAGCTGTGTGTCAGCCGCACCGACGACGGAGCCGCGCAGCAGGAGTTGGAACAATCGGTCAAGGCCATCCTCGACCGGCAGGGCGACTTCTCCGCGCGGGCCTACCGGCGGCGGATCCAGGAGCACGAAGAACGGCTCAGGTCCGCACGATCGGCGCAGGCGCTCGCCCTGAAAGCCCTGCGCGCGCTGCGGGAGCGGGAGACCTACCACCACCCCGCCGAGACGGGCGACTACGAGGGCACCCTGGCCCGGATCGCCCAGCGGCTCGCCGGCGAACGCCCGCGCTTCGAATGGATCGGCGCCGTCCCCGCCGACGCCCCCACCCTCGACGTGGACGCCCTGCCCCGGCTGCGCCGTGCCGCGCTCGCCTTCACCGACCGTCACCGGAGGCTCGCGGCCACCGTCGGGGCGGCACTGCCCGAGCCGGGACAGCTGCCGTCGGGGCCCGAGTTCGCTGAGGCGATCGAGACGATCCGCGCCGCGGAGGCCGACCTCGCGGCGCTGCGGAAGGACGGCTCCGTCTCCCGCCTCGACGACGCCGTGTCCTCCCTGACAGTCGCACAGCAGGACCAACTGGCCGCCGCACTCGACCGTTTCATGGCCGCGGCAGCGGCGGCCACACCGCGGGGCTGGGCCGCCGAACTGCGTGGCGATGTGCTGGCCGGACAGGATCTCGGCGCGCGCAGTCGGCACGAGCGCACCACGGTCGCGCTGGCCGCCGTCGAGGACGCGGCGGCCGCGCTCGGCTCCACGCTGGTCAGCGGCCTGGAGCCGCACGACGTGCCGACGGCCCTCGGCCTCGCCAACGCGCTCCGCGACGGGCTCGCGGCGGGAGAGAGGCTGCGCGGACCGCTGGGGCTGAGGTCGAAGCTGCGCAAGGCGGTCGGCGACTTTCCGGAGACGGTACGGGTCGACGGCCGCGCCGTGGAGACCGAGCCCGCCGCGGTCGCCGTACTGCATCGCGTCACCCTGGAACGCCACCTGCAGGACATCGAACGGGGCTGGGGAGACGGCGCCGACACCGGAGCATGGCAGGCCACCGATCCCCGTATCGCCCGGCTGCGCCAGGACGTCGCCACGCTCACCGCGCTGACCGCCCTCGCCGACCTGCGCCGGGACGTCGTCCAGGTGGCCGCGGTGACTCCGGGGCTGGCGGGGGTCGACTGGGGGAACGACGAGGCGGCGAACACCGTGCGGAGCGTGCTGCGGGCCAGGGCGGCGCGCCGTGCCGCCGATCGCCCACGCGCCCTGATCGACGGCGCCCTCGGCGTACTGCGCGCCGCCGCGCACCGAAGGGGCGCGTCGGCAGCCGTGGACCGGGCCCGCGCGGCGGTCGAGGCACGCGACGCGGACGCGTACGGCACCGCCGTGGGCGAACTGGAGGACCTGCGGGAGGCGCTGGCGCGAAAGAAGGCGTGCGACGAGGCCTACCGGCAGGTCGCGGCCGAACTCCCCGAGGTCGCCGACCTGTTGGAGTCCGAGCCGCGGGATCCGGTCTGGGACACCCGGCTCGGTGAGGTCGGGGCCGCCTGGTCGTGGTCGGCCTGGCACGCCCGGATGCAGGAGCTGACCGACCCGGCAGCCGAGGCCACTCAGCTGCGGCGGCTCGCGGAGGCCGATGCGGAGATCCGGATCAGCCTGGAGCGGCTGGCGGCCGACAAGTCCTGGTTCAGCTGCCTGTCCCGGCTCACGGACGACCAGGCCGTGGCCCTCACCTCGTACCAGCAGAGCGTCCGCAAGCTGGGCAAGGGCACGGGCAAATACGCCGCCACCTACCGCAGGCAGGCCCGCGAGAGCCTGCAGGCCAGCCAGGAGGCGGTGCCCGCCTGGATCATGCCGCTGCACCAGGTGACCGAGACGGTGCCGATGGACCGGGCCGGGCGCTTCGACGTCGTGATCATCGACGAGGCGAGCCAGTCCGGTCCCGAGGCGCTGCTGCTGGCCTGGCTCGGCGCGAAGGTGATCGTCGTCGGCGACGACCAGCAGGTCAGCCCCGCACAGGTCGGAGTGGACCACGACGAACAGTTCGCGTTGCAGCGGCGGCTGCTCGGTGAGCTGCCCGCGGCCCGCCGTAATCTCTTCACGCCCACCGCGAGTCTCTTCGACATCGCGTCCGGTCTCGCGGGCGGCCGCGGCAGGCTGATGCTCCAGGAACACTTCCGGTGCATGCCGGAGATCATCGGCTTCTCCAACCAGCTGTGCTACGGAGGTCGGCTCCAGCCGCTGCGGCAGTACGGCGCCGACCGGCTGCCGCCGCTGCGATCCGTACACGTGGCCGACGGTTACGTGGAGGGCAGCGGGCAGAAGCAGATCAACCGTCCCGAGGCGGAGCGCCTGGTGGACGAGATCGCCCGGTGCATCGCGGATCCCGCCTACGCGGGACGCACCCTGGGCGTGATCACGCTGCTCGGTACGGGTCAGAAGTTCCTCATTGAGGATCTGCTGGCCGACCGGATCCCGCTCGACGAGCGGCAGCGGCGACGGCTGCGCGTGGGCAACGCGGAGGAGTTCCAGGGCGACGAACGCGACATCGTCTTCATCGGCCTGGTGGCGTCCCTCACCGGTCCGGACGGGCCGCGCCGTATCGGCTCCTACAGCAGTTCGCTGTACCGGCAGCACATCAACGTGGCCGCTTCCCGCGCCCGCGACCAGGTGCGGCTGTTCCACAGTGTGACGCTCACGGAGCTGGGAGAGACCGATCTGCGGCGCGCTTACCTGGACTGGTTCTCGCGTCCGGCGGAGGAACGGGACGGCGCGGACCTCGGCGAGGTCCGGCCCGACGTCCCGCACCAGGCCTTCGACAGTCTCTTCGAACAGCGCGTGTATCTGGCGCTGCGGGAGCGGGGCTACCGTGTGCGGCCCCAGTACCCGGCCGGCCGCTACCGCATCGACCTCGTCGTCGAGGGCGGTACGCAGCGACTGGCCGTGGAGTGCGACGGCGACGCCTTCCACACCGAGGAGAACGCGGACGCGGACGCGGCGCGTCAGCGCGAACTGGAGCGAGTGGGCTGGACGTTCGTCCGCATCCGGGGCAGCCGTTTCTTCCTCGATCCGGAACAGGCGCTGGGGCCGCTGTGGGCGGAGCTCGAACGGCTCGGTATCGAGACGACGGCGGCGAGAGCGGCGGGGGCCGATCCGGGCGTGCCGCCCGGCGCGGGGCCGCGCGCCGAGCCTACGGGGCGGGTGGCTCGGACCGCTGGAAGCGGGGGTGCCACCGTACTGGTGGGTACCTCGGTACAGGCGGATGCCACCGCGGATACGGGTGCCCCCGGGGCGGCGCCTGCCGCGGTGCCGGTGCGGGCCGCGGCGTCGGCGGCCGTCCGGGACCGGAGGTTCGCGCGGGCCGCGGGGGCGGGTGACGGGCGGCCGCCCCTCGTGTCCGTGGCACGTCTTCACCGCGACGAGGTCAACGCGGCCCAGCACGCGTTCAGCATGCGCGGGACCGTGCCGGGCGCCGCGCGATTCCTCGGCGGTGCGGGGGTTGCGAACTTCCCCGGTGCCGACGCCGTGGACGTCCTGCGCGACGGGCGGGCGGTGGTGCGCCTCGCGCACGCCGAGGTGCAGGCCATGATCCGTGCGGCGATAGCACGTGCCGAGGTCCCGGTGCTGGGAGACGACGGGCAGGTGGGGCTGGCGCGCCACCACGCCCCGGGGTCGCCCGGCGCACCCGAGGGCCGGACCACCGAACTGCTGCGCGTGCAGAGGGTGACGGATCGCGGATCGGACCGCACATCCGGCCGCGCGACCGGCCGTACATCCGACCGAGCAACCGACCGCACAACGGGCCATATCCCGGCGCAGCCGATCCCGGCGCAGCCGATCCCGGCCGTCGGACCCTCCCCTGCCCCCGTTCGTGTCGACCGTCTCACCCTCGCCGCTCACCGACGGGTGCAGCGGGAGCTGCAGCGGGTGCAGGACGCGCTGGACCAGCCGCCTCCGGAGGTGGTGGCCGTCGACTCCTCCTCCCGGAGGGCACAGCTGGCCGACCACGAGAAGCGCCGTGAAGCGCTCAAGGACCGGCGGAGTTTTCTGCGTGCCGTGCTCGACCAGGTGATCCCCGACGCCTCCCTGAGCGGCGGGTCGATGGTCGTGCCGGGCTGTCTCGTCGGTGTCGAGGACCGGGACGAACCCGGGATCACGACGTACGAGATCGCGATGCTCGCGGGTGACGAGGCGGAGCGTCTGAGCCCCAACTCCGCCCTCGGCAAGGCGCTGTTGTGGCGCGAGGTCGGGGACGAGGTGAGCTGGCGGACGGAGCGGGGTACGGGGATGAGCGTCGTCGTCCGGTACATCCAGGACTGAGCCACTGAGCCACTGAGACACGAACGGCGTGTCCGAGGACATCGCCCCTACGGAGGTGGGGTGTTACACGCCCCGCCTCCGGCGCATCTCTCGTAACGACTCCTCCATCCGGCGTACCTGGTGGCGCAGTTCGAAGACATCGTCCAAGCCGCTCGTCGCCATGTGGGCCTCGATTCTTTCCAGCCGGTCGGCCAGCTCGTCGAACTGGCCCTGCTCGTGCGCGAGCATCCGTTCCAGTTGCTGGTTCTTGCGGTGCAGGTCCAGGAAGACGGTGACCTTGGCGCGGAGCACCCATGGGTCGAAGGGCTTGGTCAAGTAGTCGGCGGCGCCGGTCGCGTAGCCGCGGAAGGCATAGCCCGCGTCGGCGTCGGTGCCGGTCAGGAAGATGATGGGAACGTCCTTGGTCTGGTCGAGCCGTTTGATGTTCGCGGCGGTTTCGAAGCCGTCCATGCCCGGCATGCGGATGTCCAGGAGGACGACGGCGAAGCGTTGCCTGAGCAGTGCCTTCATCGCTTCCTCGCCCGAACGCGCGCGGACGAGCGGCTCGTTGAGGGATCCCAGGACGGCCTCCAGCGCGATCAGGTTGTCCTCCATGTCGTCGACCAGGAGGATGCTGGCGCGCTCGTCGGTCGTTTCCTCAGCGCTCATGGTGACTGTGCCTCACTCGGTCGTCGGCGGGACCGCGGCCTCCCCGGCTGCTGTGCTCGGTCCCGGAACAACGGGTTCGTCGGCGTCGTCCTGCTCCGCGTCGTCCGTGCTCTCCGGGTCGAGGAGGGCGCAGACGACCGTGAGCAGCTGGTCGACGTCCACCGGCTTGGGTACGTAGTCGTTGGCACCGCGCGCGATGGACTTCTCGCGGTCTCCCGGCATCGCCTTCGCGGTCAGCGCGACGATGGGCAGGCCCGTCCAGCGGGGGGTGCGGCGGATGGCGGAGATCGTTTCGTAGCCGTCCATCTCCGGCATCATGATGTCCATCAGAACGAGTTCGACGTCAGGGTTGCGCTCCAGGGTCTCGATGCCCTCACGGCCGTTCTCCGCGTACAGGACGGGCATGCCGACGCGGCCCAGGACATGGGTGAGCGCGAAGACGTTGCGGATGTCGTCGTCCACGATCAGCACCCGGCGCCCCGGCAGGACCTGGCCCGCACGGCCGGCCTTCCAGGCCTCCAGCTTGGTGGGGGTGGGCCAGGAGTCGTCGGTGTCGTGGGCGGTGTACGGCTCGGTGGACAGCTGTTCGGGTACGGGTGGCCGGTGGTCCTCCGGGGCGGCGCCGGTCGCCGTGTGGCCGGGGCTGACGACAGGGACGTACAGCGTGAAGGTGGAACCCTTCCCGGGGGAGCTCTCCGCGATGATGCGGCCGCCGAGCAGCCCGGAGATCTCCCGGCTGATGGACAGGCCGAGGCCGGTACCGCCGTATTTGCGGTTGGTGGTGCCGTCGGCCTGCTGGAACGCCTCGAAGATCACCGGGAGTTTCTCCGCGGCGATCCCGATGCCGGTGTCGGAGACGGCGAAGGCGATCACGTCGTCGCTGTTCTCGCGGGTGAAGGCGTGTTCGGGGTCCTTGAGGCGGTTGACGCGCAGCTCGACCCGGCCGGTCGCGGTGAACTTGATCGCGTTGGAGAGCAGATTGCGCAGGATCTGCTGGAGCCGCTGCTCGTCCGAGTACATCTCCCGCGGTACGTCCTCCCCGACCGTCACCTCGAAGGCGAGACCGCGGTCCAGGGTGAGCGGGCGGAAGGTGGCGTGGACGTAGTCGAGCAGTTTGATCAACGGCAGCCTCTTCGGGCGTACGTCCATACGGCCCGCCTCGATCTTCGACAGGTCGAGGATGTCGTTGATGAGCTGGAGGAGATCGGAGCCCGAGCGGTGGATCGTCGTCGCGAACTGCACCTCCTGGTCGGTGAGATGGCCGTCCGGGTTGTCGGAGAGGAGGCGGGCGAGGATCAGCAGTGAGTTGAGCGGCGTGCGCAGTTCGTGCGACATGTTCGCCAGGAACTCCGACTTGTACTGCGAACTCGTCGCCAGGAGCGCCGCTTTCTCCTCCAGTTCGGCGTTCGAGCGTTGCAGCTCCGCCTGTTGCGACTGGAGTTCGTCCGAGCGGTCCTGGAGCTGGATGGCCAGGCGCTGGGACTCGCCGAGCAGGGACTCCGTACGGGAGTTGGCGATGATGGTGTTGATGGCGACGCCGATGGTGTTCACGAACTGGTCGAAGAAGGCCAGATGGACGTCCGAGAAGCGGGAGAAGGAGGCGAGCTCGATCACGCCGAGGAGTTTGTCCTCGAAGAGGATCGGGATGATGACGACACTGGCGGGGGCGGCTTCCCCCAGACCGCTGTTGATCTTGATGTAGTCCGGCGGAGCCTCCTCGACGAGGATCCGCTTCTTCTCCCGGGCCGCCTGCCGGACCAGGCCGTGCACCGGCATACCGCCGGTGTCGACGGTCGCGCCCTGCGCCGAGCCGTATCCGGCGATGAAGGCGAGTCCCTTGGCGGGGACGGCGGTGTGCAGGGAGGTCCCGTCCTCCTCCGGGTCGGCCAGGAAGAAGGCGCCGTACTGCGCGTTCACCAGCGGGGTCAGCTCGCGCAGGATCAGGTCGGCGACCTCCATCAGATCCCGGTGGCCCTGCATCAGCGCGGCGAGACGGGCGAGGTTCGACTCCAGCCAGTCCTTGGCACGGGTCGTCTCGCGGAGGTTGGCCACCATCAGGTTGATGTTGTCCTTCAGCTCGGCGACCTCGCCCTGCGTCTCCACGGTGATGGAGCGGGACATGTCGCCCTGGGCCACCGCGGAGGCGACCTCGGCGATCGCGCGGACCTGGGTGGTGAGGTTGGAGGCGAGCTCGTTCACGTTCGTCGTGAGCCGCTTCCAGGTGCCGTACACGCCCTCGACCCGTGCCTGGCCGCCGAGTTGGCCCTCCGAGCCCACCTCGCGGGCCACCCGCGTGACCTCGGAGGAGAAGGAGGAGAGGGTGTCGACCATCGTGTTGATGGTGGTCTTGAGTTCGAGGATCTCGCCGCGCGCGTCCACGTCGATCTTCTTCGACAGGTCGCCCTGCGCCACGGCCGTCGCGACCTGCGCGATGTTGCGGACCTGCGAGGTCAGGTTGTCGGCCATGTAGTTGACGTTGTCGGTGAGGTCCCGCCAGACGCCGGAGACACCGAGCACCTGCGCGCGACCGCCGAGCCGGCCGTCCGTGCCGACCTCGCGGGCCACCCGGGTCACCTCGTCGGCGAAGGCCCGCAGCTGCTCCACCATCGTGTTGACGGTGTCCTTCAGTTCGAGGATCTCGCCGCGGGCGTCGACGGTGATCTTCTTCGACAGGTCGCCGTTCGCGACGGCCGTCGTCACCTGGGCGATGTTGCGGACCTGACTGGTCAGGTTCAGGGCCATGAAGTTGACGTTGTCCGTCAGGTCCTTCCAGACCCCGGAGACGCCCCTGACCTGGGCCTGGCCGCCGAGGTTGCCTTCGGTGCCGACCTCGCGGGCCACGCGGGTGACCTCGTCGGCGAAGGCGGAGAGCTGGTCGACCATGGTGTTGATGGTCGACTTGAGTTCGAGGATCTCGCCCTTCGCCTCGACGGTGATCTTCTTGCCGAGGTCGCCCTGCGCGACGGCCGTGGAGACGAGGGCGATGTTGCGGACCTGGGAGGTCAGGTTGTCCGCCATGAAGTTGACGTTGTCGGTGAGGTCCTTCCAGACGCCCGAGACGCCCCTGACCTGGGCGCGCCCACCGAGGTTGCCTTCGGTGCCGACCTCGCGGGCCACGCGGGTGACCTCGTCGGCGAAGGCGGAGAGCTGGTCGACCATGGTGTTGATGGTCGACTTGAGTTCGAGGATCTCGCCCTTCGCGTCGACCGTGATCTTCTGACTGAGGTCGCCGTTGGCCACGGCCGTGGTGACCTGGGCGATGTTGCGGACCTGCGAGGTCAGGTTCGAGGCCATGAAGTTCACGTTGTCGGTGAGGTCCTTCCAGACCCCGGAGACGCCTCTGACCTGGGCGCGGCCGCCCAGTTGGCCTTCGGTGCCGACCTCGCGGGCGACGCGGGTGACCTCGTCGGCGAAGGCGGAGAGCTGGTCGACCATCGTGTTCACGGTGAGCTTCAGTTCGAGCAGCTCGCCGGTCGCCTCGACCGTCACCGTACGGGTCAGATCGCCGCGCGCCACCGCCGTGGTCACCAGGGCGATGTCCCGCACCTGGGCCGTCAGCCGGGACGCCATCGTGTTGACCGCCTCGGTCACATCGCGCCAACTGCCGGAGAGCCCTTGTACCTTGGCGCGCCCGCCGAGGCGGCCCTCGGTGCCGACCTCACGGGCGACCCGGGTCACCTCGCCCGTGAAGAGGGAGAGCTGATCGACCATCTTGTTGACGGCGCGGCCCAACCGCCGCAGATCGCCCCTGAGTTGCCGGTTCCCGTCGTGCAGGTCGACCCGCTGGGTGAGATCGCCGCCGGCCACGGCGTCCAGGACGCGCGTCGCGTTCGCGGCCGGTGCCACCAGGGCGTCGAGCAACTGGTTCACGTCATTCACACGGCTCGTCCAGCCGCCCTGGCCCGGGCTCGCCGACAGCCGCTCGTCGAGCCGGCCGTGCCGGACCAGCTCCCGCCGTACCCGCTGCACTTCCGTGTTGAAGTGGGTGCTGCGGTCGATGATCTGGTTGAAGGTGGCGCTCAGGTCGGCCACCAGGCCGTGCCCCGTCTCCGGGACCTTCGTGAAGTCGCCGTCCCGTGCGGCTGTCATCGCGGCGAGCAGAGGGCGCAGCTCGGATGCTCGAATCTGGCCATCTTTCTGTCCGTCTTCGAGCACACGCGTAGCACTGTTCTCACTCATGGCGGCCCACTTCGGTAACTCGGCGCTTATGGGCGTGGTCAGTCTGTCACTCTGTCCGTGTCGCCTGAGGCGTATTCGTCCGATCTGCTCAGGGAGCCGCACAGTGGGGGCCATTCCGACGCAACGGGAGTCACAGCCGGACTCCATGGCGCTTGCCCCTGGTACGCCCGCGCACCACCGCGCGGGCCAGGAAACGATGGCGCGCGCCGCGCTGCCGGGCACTCCGCTCGCGCCCGGTGCCGCCCGACGGCTGGTGCGCGAGGCACTCGCCGGCTGGGCCGAACTCGCCCTGCCCGGCGCCGAGACAGTCGGCGAACGCCTGGTCGGCGATGCCGTCGTGGTCGTCAGCGAACTCGTCACCAACGCCGTCGTGCACGCGGGCACCGACGTCGAGCTGGTCTGCCGGCTGGAGATCACGGACGGCGGCGCGATGGGCGCCGTGGTCGTCGAGGTCTCCGACCACCACCCCTCGCGGGCGGTACGCGAGGAGGCCATCGAACGCGCGTACGGCACACCGGAGTACGGCCGCGGGTTGCGGCTCGTCGCCGCGCTGTCGGAGGCATGGGGGATCACCTATCGGACCGGGGTCAAGACGGTCTGGGCGCGGCTGCCTGTCGACGGGGGGCTGAGCGTCGACGGCGGGTTGGGCGGTGACGGCGGGTTGAGCGGCGATGCCAGGCTGAGCGGTGACGGCGGGTTGAGTGTCGGTGGAGGGTTGGGCGTCGCCGACGGGCTGAGCGGTGATGGCGGTCTGGGTGTCGACACGGGCGTCGGTTTCGACACGGGCGTCGGTTTCGATACGGGGGTCGGTTTTGGGACGGGTGCGGGCATCGCGGCGGGATCGGCCGACGCGGGGACGCCGGCCCTCGACGTGGGACTGCTCGTCGACGGGATGACGGCGGCGTACGGCGACGGGTACGCCCCGGGGCGGGGGACACCCGGCGGTGAGGGCGGCGCCCACGCGCCGCGGCGTGGACGGCGGCAGGACGGCGACTGGCTCAACCGCGGCGCCCTCTCCTTCCTCGCCGAGGCCTCCGACCTGCTCGCCGGGCAGCTCGACGAGGACCTGGTCGCCGCGCTCGCCGGACAGCTCCTCGTGCCACGGCTCGCCGACTGGTGCGCGGTGTGGCTGGAGGACGAGGCCACCGACCGGGCGGGCGGGCTCGGGCTGGCCCTGGGGCCGCGGCTCGCCCGGGTCTGGCACGGCAGCGAGAACCGGATCGAGGAGCTGCGCCGGGCACTGGAGAAGGATCCGCCGCGGCTGCCGGACTCGGTGCGGTCGCGGGCCGTGCCGGTGCCCTGGCCGGGGGAGGCGTTAGGCGGGGGTGTCGGTGCCCCTGCCGGTGGTGCTGGTGCCGGTGTGGATGTCGATGCGGGGGAGGCGCTGGGGGCGGGTGGTGCCGGCGGTGCGGGTGGTGGCTGCGGTGCAGACGGTGCGGGTGCTGCGGGTGGTAGCTGCGGTGCAGACGGTGCGGGTGGAGCTGGCCGTGTGGGCGATGGCTGTGGTGCGGGTGGAGCTGGCCGTGTGGGCGGTGCGGGCGATGGCTGCGGTGCGGGTGGGGTGAGTGGCGCGGCGCTCGCGTATCGGCTGATCGCGGGTGGGCGGCCGCTCGGCACCCTCGTCATCGGGCGGGCCGGACCGGTCGGCTTCCCCGACGAGATCACCGGACTCGTCGAGGACCTCAGCCGCCGGATAGCCCTCGCCATCGGCGCCGCCCGCCAGTACGCGCGCCAGGCCACCATCAGCCGGGTCCTCCAGCGCGGCCTGCTGCCCGGCGCGGTCGCCGAGATCCCCGGGGTGCGCAGCGCCCTCGTGTACGAGCCGCTCGACAAGGGCGGGCCCAGCGGCGACTTCTACGACCTCTTCCCGGCCGGCGACGGACGCTGGTGCTTCGTCCTCGGTGATGTGCAGGGCAAGGGCCCGGAGGCCGCCGTGGTGATCGGCCTCGCCCGGCCCTGGCTCCGCCTGCTGGCCCGCGAGGGTTACCACGTCGCGGACGTCCTCGACCGCCTCAACCAGCTCCTCCTCGACGACGCGACGGAGGCGGCCGACGCGGCGGCCCGCGCGCTGGTGGCCGCAGGCGGACCCGGGCTCGGCCCCGACGAGGGCCCCCAGACCCGTTTCCTCTCCATGCTGTACGGCGAACTGGTGCCCTTCGACGGCGGCGTCCGTTGCACCCTCGCCTCCGCCGGGCATCCGCTGCCGCTGATCCTGGGCCCCGCGGGCGACGTACGGGAGGTGGCCGAGCCGCAGACCCTTCTCGGGGTCTTCGAGGACGCGACCTACGTCTCCGAGACCTTCGAGCTGTACCCCGGCGACACCGTCCTGTGCGTCACCGACGGGGTGACGGAGCGCCGCAGCGGGCCCCGCCAGTTCGACGACGACGACGGGCTCGCGGAGGCCCTCGCGGGCTGTGCCGGGCTGAGCGCCGAGCTCGTCGCGGAACGGATCCGGCGACTGGTGCACGAGTTCGGCAGCAAGCCGCCGGAGGACGACCTGGCGCTGCTGGTGTTGCAGGCGGAGTAGGGCATGCGGCCCTGTACGGGACAGCCGAGCAGGGTATGCGGCGGCGTACGGGACAATGGAGGACATGCCTTCCGCACTTCCCGACGGTGAGCCCGTCCCCGACGACGGCGCACTGCCCGCGTACGCCCTGGCCGGGGCCGCCGAGCGCCCCCTCGGGTTCTATCTCCACGTGCCGTACTGCGCGACCCGCTGCGGCTACTGCGACTTCAACACCTACACGGCGACCGAGCTGCGGGGCACCGGAGGTGTGCTCGCCTCCCGCGACAACTACGCCGAAACGCTGATCGACGAGGTCCGGCTCGCCCGCAAGGTCCTCGGCGACGACCCGCGCCCCGTCCGTACGGTCTTCGTCGGCGGCGGTACGCCGACGCTGCTGGCCGCCGACGATCTCGTACGGATGCTGGGGGCGATCCGGGACGAGTTCGGGCTCGCGGACGACGCGGAGATCACGACCGAGGCGAACCCGGAGTCGGTGGATCCGGAGTATCTGGAGAAGCTACGGACCGGAGGGTTCAACCGGATCTCCTTCGGCATGCAGAGCGCCCGGCAGCACGTCCTGAAGGTGCTCGACCGTACGCACACGCCCGGCCGGCCCGAGGCCTGTGTCGCGGAGGCCCGCGCGGCCGGGTTCGAGCATGTGAACCTCGACCTGATCTACGGCACGCCGGGGGAGTCGGACGACGACTGGCGCGCGTCCCTGGACGCCGCGCTCGGCGCCGGGCCCGACCACATCTCCGCGTACGCCCTGATCGTCGAGGAGGGCACCCAGCTCGCCCGCCGCATCCGCCGCGGCGAGGTCCCGATGACGGACGACGACGTCCACGCCGACCGGTACCTGATCGCGGACGAGGTGATGTCGGCGGCGGGCTTCGACTGGTACGAGGTCTCCAACTGGGCCACGTCGGAGGCGGGCCGCTGCCTGCACAACGAGTTGTACTGGCGCGGCGCCGACTGGTGGGGCGCGGGCCCCGGCGCCCACAGCCACGTCGGCGGCGTGCGCTGGTGGAACGTGAAGCACCCGGGGGCGTACGCGGCGGCGCTGGCCTCCGGCCGCTCCCCGGGCGCGGGCCGCGAGCTCCTCTCCGAGGAGGACCGCAGGGTGGAGCGCGTCCTGCTGGAGCTGCGGCTCCGGGAGGGCGTACCACTGTCGTTGCTGCGACCGGAGGGGCTGGCCGCGTCCCGCAGGGCACTGTCGGACGGGCTGCTCGAAAACCGGCCGTACGAGGAGGCGCGCGCGGTGCTCACGCTGCGGGGGCGGTTGCTGGCGGACGCGGTGGTCAGGGACTTGGTGGACTGATCACTCGGTGGAGTGAACGACTGCGGAACGCCGGTTCGGTCCCTAACCTTGTTCGTAGGCTGCCGCCGTAATTGCACGGTGGCGGAAACCGGAGGGCCGCGGAGATGACCGCTGTGGACGACCGACCGATGACCACCAACATCGTGAAGATCTTCGAGAACCTTGAGGTTCCCGAAGGATTCAAGGTCGAGCTCCTCCGGGGGGTAATTGTGATGATGGCGGGGCCGGACGTGGCCCACAACGACATTCTGGAGGCGATCCAGGACCAGATCCCCCGGCGGCACTGGCGGCGACTCCAGACCCAGGACATCGCCATCCTCGAAGAGACCAGTGAGCCGCAGCCGGACCTTGTGGTCGTCGAGCGAGGCGTCGGACCCGGTCACGGAAGGTTGATGCCGTCCGAGGTCATCACCATGCTGGTGGAAGTCGTCTCCAAGTCGAGCGTGGACCGCGATTACGGAGTCAAGCGCTCGATCTACGCAGCGGCGAAGGTACCCGCCTACTTCATCATCGACCCCGTTATGGCGCAGTGCGTGCTGCTCACTGAGCCGACGGGCGATGGAGAGGACGCGGATTACCGGCGCCAGCGGATCACGAAGTTCGGCGATCTCACGCCGTTGGAGCCACTCGGCGTCGAACTGGACACCAGCGAGTTCGCCACTTACGAGAAGGTCAGGCCTCACCGCTGGCCGTAACGAAGTCGATCAGTTCCTCCACCTTCCCCAGCAGTTCCGGCTCCAGGTCCTTGTAAGACCGCACCCGCGACAGAATGTGCTGCCAGGCCGCCCCGGTGTTCTCCGGCCAGCCCAAGGCCTGGCACACCCCCGTCTTCCAGTCCTGCCCGTGCGGAATGCGGGGCCACCCCGGGATGCCCACGGAGGACGGCTTCACCGCCTCCCAGATGTCGATGTACGGGTGCCCCAGCACCAGGGCGTGCTCGCTCGTGACCGACCCCGCGATGCGGGACTCCTTCGTGCCGGGGACCAGATGGTCGACCAGGACGCCCAGGCGGGCGTCGGGGCCCGGTGCGAAGTCGGCGACGATCGCGGGGAGGTCGTCGATGCCCTCCAAGTACTCCACGACGACGCCCTCGATGCGCAGGTCGTCGCCCCAGACCTTCTCGACCAGTTCGGCGTCGTGGCGGCCCTCGACGTAGATCCGCCCGGCCCGCGCCACCCGGGCCCGCGCGCCCGGTACGGCGAGCGAACCCGAGGCCGTACGCGACGGCCGTACCGGAGTGGCGGCGGACGGGCGGACCAGCGTCACCACCTTCCCCTCCAGAAGGAAGCCGCGTGGCTCCAGCGGGAACACCCGGTGCTTGCCGAAGCGGTCCTCCAGCGTCACCGTGCCCGCCTCGCAGCGGATCACCGCGCCGCAGAAGCCGGTGCCCGGCTCCTCGACCACCAGGCCCGGCTCCGCCGGCACTTCCGGCACGGGCTTGGGCTTCTTCCACGGCGGGGTCAGGTCCGGAGAGTACTGGCGCATTCGGATGACGATAGGAGAAGCCCGGCGGCACTCACCGCGACACGCCGAAACGCGACACGCCGAAACGCGGTACGTGCCCGATCACGGAACGGCCGTGGACCCCGTGTTCGTACGGTCCCGGCGCGACGGTACGGCGTCGGGGCCCGCCTGCGGCTCGCCGGACTCCTCGACCGGGTCGCCGCAGGACACCACCGCAAGGTCGCCCCGCAGCACGACCACGGGGCCGTGGGCGGTGTGGCCCCCGCCGGCCCCCGCCGGCCCGCACCGGGGCGTCCGCCGCCTTCTCCGCGCCTGCGCCTCCCCGCGCAACCGCGCGCCCTCCGCGAGGCAGGCCGGAAGTCGCCGCCGTCCCACCCGCGGTGTCGGCTCCTCCCGCCCCGCCTCTTCCCAAGTCACCTTCGTGCGCCGACGCCGGCGACGAGGGACCGGACGGTACGACTTCGTGGGAGCGGACGGTACGACATGACAGGACACGTCGGTGCACGTCGCGCAAGATCGCAGGCCCGCCCTTGCCGGGGCCGTACCCACCGGCCGTACACTGGGCCGGGGGATGCTGGCACTCGCGCACGCTGAGTGCCAAGCCGGGCGCCGAGGGGTCGACAGTGGGAGGTGTGCGCGATGCTCAGTGAGCGACGGCTCGAAGTGCTGCGCGCCATCGTCCAGGACTATGTCGGCACCGAGGAGCCGGTCGGTTCCAAGGCGCTGACCGAGCGGCACCGGCTGGGAGTCTCCCCGGCCACCGTCCGCAACGACATGGCCGCCCTGGAGGACGAGGGGTACATCGCCCAGCCGCACACCAGCGCCGGGCGCATCCCCACGGACAAGGGCTACCGCCTCTTCGTCGACAAACTGGCAGGCGTCAAGCCGATGACCGCGCCCGAGCGGCGGGCCATTCAGAACTTCCTGGACGGCGCTGTCGATCTCGACGACGTCGTCGGGCGGACGGTGCGGCTGCTCGCGCAGCTGACGCGGCAGGTCGCCGTCGTGCAGTATCCGTCGCTGACGAGATCGACCGTGCGGCACGTGGAGCTGCTGTCCCTCGCCCCGGCTCGTGTGATGCTCGTGCTGATCACGGACACCGGGCGGGTCGAGCAGCGGATGATCGACTGCCCGGCGCCGTTCGGAGAAACGTCTCTCGCGGATCTGCGGGCCCGGCTCAACAGCCGGATCGCGGGCCGTCGCTTCGCGGACGTCCCGCAGCTCGTGCAGGACCTCCCGGACGCGTTCGAGGCGGAGGATCGCGGTACGGTCGCGACGGTGCTCTCCACCCTTCTGGAGACGCTCGTCGAGGAGACCGAGGAGCGGCTGATGATCGGCGGGACGGCCAATCTGACGCGCTTCGGACATGACTTCCCTCTCACCATCAGGCCGGTGCTCGAAGCACTGGAGGAGCAGGTCGTGCTCCTCAAACTGCTTGGTGAGGCCGGGGATTCGAGCATGACCGTGCGAATCGGTCACGAGAACGCGTATGAGGGACTCAACTCCACGTCCGTGGTCTCGGTCGGCTACGGTTCGGGCGACGAGGCAGTAGCCAAACTCGGCGTGGTCGGCCCGACCCGCATGGATTATCCGGGAACGATGGGAGCGGTACGAGCGGTGGCACGGTACGTCGGACAGATCCTGGCGGAGTCGTAAGTGGCCACGGACTACTACGCCGTACTCGGCGTGCGCCGCGACGCGTCCCAGGACGAGATCAAGAAGGCGTTCCGGAGGCTCGCACGCGAGCTGCATCCGGACGTCAATCCCGATCCGAAGACGCAGGAGCGGTTCAAGGAGATCAACGCCGCGTACGAGGTGTTGTCGGACCCGCAGAAGAAGCAGGTCTACGACCTCGGCGGCGACCCGCTGTCCCAGGCGGGCGGCGGCGCGGGCGGCTTCGGCGCCGGCGGGTTCGGGAACTTCTCGGACATCATGGACGCCTTCTTCGGTACGGCGTCGCAGCGCGGCCCGCGGTCGCGTACGCGGCGTGGCCAGGACGCCATGATCCGGCTGGAGATCGAGCTGGACGAGGCGGCCTTCGGCACCACGAAGGACATCCAGGTCGACACGGCCGTCGTCTGCGCCACCTGCAACGGTGAGGGCGCGGCGCCGGGGACCTCGGCCCAGACCTGTGACATGTGTCGCGGGCGGGGTGAGGTGTCCCAGGTGACCCGGTCCTTCCTGGGGCAGGTCATGACGTCCCGGCCGTGTCCGCAGTGCCAGGGCTTCGGAACCGTGGTTCCGACCCCGTGCCCGGAGTGCGCGGGCGACGGGCGGGTCCGGTCCCGGCGCACGCTGACCGTGAAGATCCCCGCCGGTGTCGACAACGGCACGCGGATCCAGCTCGCGGGCGAGGGCGAGGTCGGGCCCGGTGGCGGTCCCGCCGGTGACCTCTACGTCGAGATCCACGAGCTGCCGCACTCCACGTTCCAGCGGCGCGGTGACGATCTGCACTGCACGGTGACCATTCCGATGACCGCGGCGTCCCTCGGCACCAAGGTGCCGCTGGAGACCCTCGACGGTCTTGAGGAGGTCGACATCCGTCCGGGCACGCAGTCCGGGCAGTCGATTCCGCTGCACGGGCGGGGTGTCACGCATCTGCGGGGCGGTGGCCGGGGTGACCTCATCGTGCACGTCGAGGTGACCACGCCGACGAAGCTCGATCCCGAGCAGGAGCGGTTGCTGCGGGAGCTGGCGCAGCTGCGCGGCGAGGAGCGGCCCATCGGGCAGTTCCAGCCCGGGCAGCAGGGTCTGTTCTCGCGTCTGAAGGACGCGTTCAACGGTCGCTGACGGGTGTTCCTGGGGGCTTCGCCCCCAGGCCCCCGGTGGGTTCTTCGCCGAGGGTGGGCAAACCCGCCCCTGACCGTCCATTCCGGTGGCCTATGCCAGGCGGAAGGCCCGATTCGGACTTGTTCGGAGGACGTGACAACATGCCGTCATGTCCACCGCACTGACCGATCTCTTCCCTCACCCGATCGTGCAGGCCCCCATGGCGGGCGGCGTCTCCGTCCCGCAACTCGCCGCCGCCGTGTCCGAGGCGGGCGGGCTCGGGTTCCTCGCCGCCGGGTACAAGACCGCCGACGGCATGTACCAGGAGATCAAGCAGCTGCGCGGGCTCACCGGGCGCCCTTTCGGCGTCAATCTGTTCATGCCGCAGACCGAGTGCGCGGACCCCGCCACGGTCGAGGTGTACGCCCACCAGCTCGCGGGTGAGGCCGCCTGGTACGAGACCGGCCTCGGTGAGCCGGACAGCGGTCGCGACGACGGCTACGACGCGAAACTCGCCGTGCTGCACGACAACCCGGTGGCGGTGGTGTCGTTCCACTTCGGTGTCCCGAGCCCTGAGGTCCTGGACTCCCTGCGCCGCGCCGGCACGCTCACCATGGTCACCGCGACGACGGCCGAGGAGGCCCTCGCCGTGCAGCGGGCCGGCGCCGCCGTGGTCGTCGTGCAGGGTGTGGAGGCGGGCGGCCACCAGGGCACCCACCGCGACAATCCGGAGACGGACGGTACGGGGATCGGACTGCTCTCCCTGATCACCCAGGTCAGTGAGACCGTGGACCTTCCGATCATCGCCGCCGGCGGCATCATGCGCGGCAACCAGATCGCCGCGGTGCTCGCCGCGGGCGCGAGCGCCGCGCAGCTCGGCACCGCGTTCCTGGCCACCCCCGAGTCCGGCGCCAACGCCGTGCACAAGCAGGCGCTGACCAACCCCCTTTTCGTACGGACGGAGTTGACGCGCGCGTTCTCCGGGCGTCCGGCGCGCGGTCTGGTCAACCGGTTCATGCGCGAGCACGGCCCGTACGCGCCCGCCGCCTACCCCGAGATCCACCACCTCACCTCCCCGTTGCGCAAGGCGGCCGCCAAGGCGGGCGACGCGCAGGGCATGGCGCTGTGGGCGGGCCAGGGGCACCGGATGGCCCGCGACCTCCCGGCGGGTCAGCTGGTGGAGGTGCTGAACGCGGAGCTCGAAGCGGCGAGGACCGCGCTGTCGGCGGCCGGCAACGAGGAGGGCAGGATCCGATGACCGCACCGGTGTTCGTGGTCGAGCACTTCAACGCGGGCAGCGGCGGCCGGTACGTCCTCGACGGCCCCGAGGGGCGCCACGCCGTCTCCGTGAAGCGGCTGCGGCCCGGCGAGGACGTCGTCCTCACCGACGGGGCCGGGCGCTGGGCGGACTGCGTGGTGCTGGACACCGAGGGCAAGGACCGGCTGATCGTCCAGATGGACTCCTACAGCGAGGAGCCCGCGGAGGAGCCGCACATCACCGTCGTCCAGGCCCTCCCCAAGGGCGACCGGGGCGAGGTGGCCGTGGAGACGATGACCGAGACCGGCGTCGACGCGATCGTGCCCTGGGCCGCTTCCCGCTGCATCACCCAGTGGAAGGGCGACCGCGGTCCGAAGGCGCTCGCCAAGTGGCGGGCCACGGCCCGGGAGGCGGGCAAGCAGTCGCGCCGGGTGCGCTTCCCGGAGGTCGCGGGCGTGATGACGACCAAGCAGGTTGCCGCACTGCTGGCCCAGGCCGAGTTCGCGGCGGTGCTGCACGAGGACACGGAGCTCGGCACCGAGCCGTTCGTGACGGCCGACATCCCCGCCTCCGGGGGGATCGTGCTGGTGGTCGGCCCCGAGGGCGGGATCTCCCCCGAGGAGATCGAGCTGTTCACCGGGGCGGGCGCGAAGACGTACCACCTGGGGCGCACCGTGCTGCGTACCTCGACCGCCGGGACGGTGGCGACCGCGCTGCTGATGGCGCGCAGCGGCCGCTGGTCCTGACCTCGCGCACGCACCGGGGATGCCTTGGGCCTCCCCCGGGTACGGCGACGTGCACGAGTACGGAGTGGCCGTTTGAGGTCTACCGCGACGCGCGGGACAGTGGCACGCTGCCGTCCATGGGGGCGTTGATGCGTATTCGACGACGGGTGACGGGCCGTCGGGGACCGGTGGTCGCCGGACTCGCGGTGGTGACCGCCTTCGGAGTGGCCGCGTGCGAGCCCGTGGGCGGGCTGAGTGCCGCCGGGGTGGCGTACACGACCGACCTGGCGGGGACCGCGGAACTGCGGCGGCAGCATGTCGATGTGCAGTACCTGAGCTGCAACGGGTCCTACGGCGACGGGAACAAGGCGTACACCCCCGGGCGCACGCCGTCCGCCTCCGGTTCCACGCCCTCCGTGGTGGAGGTCGACTGCCGCGGGCAGACCGAGGACCGGCAGAAGATCACCATCACCGGAAAGGTCACCCGCCAGGTCGAGGGCAAGTGCGTCCGCGGCAACCTGACCGCCGAGGTCGGGGGCAAGGAGTGGTTCCACGTGAGCGTGCTCGGCAACTGCAACGCCGCGAGCACGCCCTCGTACACGCCCCCCACCTACCGGCCGCCCACCTACCGCCGGCCGGGCCCCACGACCACCGTCACCGTGACGAGGACCATGTGGTGCAAGGGCGACCCGACCTGCTGGCCCTCTCAGGGCAAGTGATCCAAACCCCTGTTGGCCGGAGCCGTCGCTGCATAGGGTGTTCGGGTGACTCAGTCTGCATCGTCCGCATCATCGGTAATGCCTGCGTATCTCCGGTTTCCGCATCTGCACGGCGATCTGGTCGCCTTCACCGCCGAGGACGACGTCTGGGTCGCCCCCCTCGACGGCGGAGGCCGCGCCTGGCGGGTCAGTGCCGACAACATGCCGGTGAACCACCCCCGCATCTCCCCGGACGGCACGACCGTCGCCTGGACGTCGACGCGCGACGGGGCGCCCGAGGTGCATGCCGCGCCCCTGGAGGGCGGACCGTCCATGCGGTTGACGTACTGGGGGAGTTCGAAGACCCAGGTGCGCGGCTGGACCCCGGACGGGCGCGTGCTCGCGCTCAGCACCCAGGGCCAGGCCAGTCTGCGCCGCACCTGGGCGCGGGCCGTCCCGCTCGACGGCGGCCCCGCGACCACCCTTCCGTACGGGCCGGTCGGCGATGTCGCCCACGGCGGTCCGGGCGTGCTGCTGCTGTCCGCTCCCATGGGGCGCGAGGCCGCCTGGTGGAAGCGCTACCGCGGCGGTACGGCGGGCAAGCTGTGGATCGACAGGGACGGCGGCGACGGGGTGGGGGCCGGCGAGTTCGTACGGCTGCACGAGAACCTGGACGGGAACCTCGAATACCCGCTGTGGGTGGGGGAGCGCGCCGCCTTCCTGTCCGACCACGAAGGGGTCGGGGCGCTCTACTCCTCCCTCGCCGACGGTTCCGACCTGCGACGGCACACTCCCATCGACGGTTTCTACGCCCGGCACGCGGCGACCGACGGTGTACGGGTCGTGTACGCGTCCGCCGGTGAACTGTGGCTCCTCGACGACCTGGACGGCGCCGAACCGCGCCGGCTCGACATCCGGCTCGGCGGACAGCGCGTCGACCAGCAGCCGTACCTCGTGAGCGCCTCCCGCTGGTTCTCGGCCGCCGCCCCCGACCACACCGGACGCGGCAGCGCGGTCTCCGTGCGCGGCACCGTCCACTGGGTCACCCACCGCTCCGGCCCCGCCCGCGCCCTCGCCGCCCGGCCCGGCGTCCGCGCCCGGCTGCCCCGCACCTTCCGGGTGGAGGGCGAGGAGTACGTGGTGTGGGTGACGGACGCGGAGGGCGACGACGCGCTGGAGTTCGCCCCGGCCACCGGGGTCGCCCCCGGAGCGACGCCGCGCCGGCTCGCCGCCGGCCGACTCGGCCGCGTCCTCGCGCTGGCGATGGCACCCGACGGCAGCCGCGCCGCCGTCGCCTCGCACGACGGACGGGTCCTGCTCGTCGAGCGGGAGAGCGGGGAGGTACGGGAGGTCGACCGGAGCGAGGACGGGGACGCCACCGGGCTGGTGTTCTCGCCGGACTCCGCCTGGCTCGCCTGGTCGCACCCCGGCCCGCGTCCGTTGTGCCAGCTCAAGTTGGCCAACACCGCCGATCTGTCGGTGACCGAGGCGACCCCGCTCCGCTTCCGCGACTACGCGCCCGCCTTCACCCTGGACGGCAAACACCTCGCCTTCCTGTCGGCGCGCGCCTTCGACCCGGTCTACGACGAGCACGTCTTCGACCTCGCGTTCGTCGGGGGCTCCCGGCCGCATCTGATCACGCTCGCCGCGACCACCCCGTCCCCGTTCGGACCGCAGCGCCACGGCCGCCCCTTCGAGACGCCCGACAAGGAGGAGACGCCCGACAGCGAGGGCACCCCCACCACCCGGATCGACCTCGACGGACTCGCCGACCGGATCGTCCCCTTCCCCGTCGAGGCCGCCCGCTACTCGACGCTGCGGGCCGCCAAGGACGGCCTGCTGTGGCTGCGCCACCCGGTCGTCGGCGTCCTCGGCGCCTCCCGCGCCACCCCGGACGACCCGGATCCGAAGACCGAGCTGGAGCGCTACGACCTCGCCCAGCAGCGCGTCGAACACCTCGCCGCGGACGCCGACCACTTCTCCGTCAGCGGTGACGGCAAGCGCGTCCTGCTGTGGACCGACAGCAAGCTCAAGGTCGTCCCCAGCGACCGCCGCGCCTCGAACGACGACGAGAGCGACACGAACATCACCGTCGACCTCTCCCGGGTGCGCCAGACCGTCGACCCGGCGGCCGAGTGGCGGCAGATGTACGACGAGGTCGGCCGCCTCATGCGGGACAACTTCTGGCGGCCCGACCTGGGCGGTACCGACTGGGAGGCGGTGCTGGACCGATACCGGCCGGTGCTGGAGCGGCTCGCCACCCACGACGACCTGGTGGACCTCCTCTGGGAGGTGCAGGGCGAACTCGGCACCTCCCACGCGTATGTCACTCCGCGCGGCGGATGGGGCGGCGGCGACCGGGCGCAGGGGCTGCTCGGCGCGGACATCTCCCGCCACGAGGACGGCAGTTGGCGCATCGACCGGATCCTGCCCTCCGAGACCTCCGACCCGGACGCACGGGCGCCGCTCGCCGCGCCCGGCGTCGCGGTGCGCGCCGGTGACGCGATCGTCGCGGTCGCCGGGCAGCCGGTGGACCCGGTGGCCGGCCCCGGGCCGCTGCTCGTCGGCACCGCGGGCAAGCCGGTCGAGCTGACCGTCTCGCCGTCGGGCGGCGGCGATCCGCGGCACGCCGTCGTCGTACCGCTGGCCGACGAGGAGCCGCTGCGGTACCACGCGTGGGTCGCGGACCGGCGGGCGTACGTCCACGAGAAGTCCGGGGGCAGGCTCGGCTATCTGCATGTGCCGGACATGGTCGGCTCCGGGTGGGCGCAGCTCCACCGCGACCTGCGCGTCGAGGTGGTGAGGGAGGGGCTGGTCGTGGACGTCCGGGAGAACCGCGGCGGACACACCTCCCAGCTGGTCGTCGAGAAGCTCGCCCGGCGGATCGTGGGCTGGGACCTGCCGCGCGGGATGCGGCCGTCCAGCTATCCGGAGGACGCGCCGCGCGGACCGGTCGTCGCCGTCGCCAACGAGTTCTCCGGCTCGGACGGCGACATCGTCAACGCGGCGATCAAGGCGCTGCGCATCGGGCCGGTCGTCGGAACCCGGACCTGGGGCGGGGTGGTCGGCATCGACAGCCGCTACCGGCTCGTCGACGGGACGCTCGTCACCCAGCCCAAGTACGCCTTCTGGCTGGATGGTTACGGGTGGGGCGTGGAGAACCACGGTGTCGACCCGGACGTCGAGGTGGTCCAGGCCCCGCAGGACCACGCGGCGGGGCGCGACGCGCAGCTCGACGAGGCGATCCGGATCGCGCTGGCCGCGCTCGCGGAGAACCCGGCGAAGACGGCGCCGACGCTGCCGGAGCTCGGCTGACGGGGGGCTGCCGATAGCATGCGGAGCGTACTGATCACACGGCGTGAGGAGCACACCTATGGCTGGCGAGCTGCAGGGGCGCGCCGGTGTCGAGAGGGCGAGCGCGCGGAGGCCCGAAGGGTCGAGCACGGTCGGCACCTCGACACCGGCTGAGGCGCCCCGGAGGCGACAGGAAGACGGCACGCCGCGGGATGACTGTCTGTTCTGCAAGATCGTCGCGGGGCACGTGCCCGCGAACGTCGTCCGGGAGACCGAGACGACCGTCGCCTTCCGCGACATAAACCCCCAGGCGCCCACCCACATCCTGGTCATCCCCAAGGTGCACCACCCGGACGCGGCGTCCCTCGCGGCCGCCGAGCCCGTCATCGCCGCGGACGTGCTGCGCGAGGCCGGTGAGGTCGCGGCCGAGGAGAAGCTGGAGAGCTACCGCCTCGTGTTCAACACGGGCAGCGGCGTCGGCCAGACCGTCTTCCACGCGCACGCCCACCTGCTGGGCGGCCGTGGCATGCAGTGGCCGCCGGGGTAACCGGCCTTGTCCGTACGTGAACTGGTGGTCCTCGGCACCGCCAGCCAGGTCCCCACCCGGCACCGCAACCACAACGGCTATCTGCTGCGCTGGGACGGGGAGGGCCTGCTCTTCGACCCCGGCGAGGGCACCCAGCGGCAGATGCTGCGCGCCGGGGTCGCCGCGCACGACGTGCACCGGATCTGTGTCACCCACTTCCACGGCGACCACTCGCTGGGACTCGCCGGGGTGATCCAGCGCATCAACCTCGACCGCGTCCCGCACCAGGTGACCGCGCACTATCCGCGCTCCGGGCAGCGCTTCTTCGACCGGCTGCGGTACGCGACGGCCTACCGCGAGACCGTCGAGCTCACCGAGGCGCCGGTCGAGGTGGACGGCGTCCTCGCCGCCACCTCCTCGTACACCCTGGAGGCCCGCAGGCTCTCCCACCCCGTGGAGTCCTTCGGGTACCGGCTGGTCGAGCCGGACGGGCGGCGGATACTGCCCGAACGGCTCGCGGAGCACGGCATCAAGGGGCCGGACGTGGGGCGGATCCAGCGGGAGGGCGCGCTCGGCGGGGTCTCGCTCGACGAGGTGAGCGAGGTGCGGCGCGGGCAGCGGTTCGCGTTCGTCATGGACACCCGGCTGTGCGAGGGCGTGGACGCGCTCGCCGAGGGCTGCGACCTCCTCGTCATCGAGTCGACGTTCCTGGACGGGGATCACCGACTCGCCGTCGAACACGGTCACCTGACGGCCGGTCAGGCGGGCCGGGTGGCGCGGGACGCGGGCGTACGACAGCTCGTGCTCACGCACTTCAGCCAGCGGTACTCCGATCCGGAGGAGTTCGAGCGGCAGGCCCGGGCCGCCGGGTTCGAGGGGGAGCTGACCGTGGCGCACGATCTGCTGCGGGTGCCGGTTCCGAAGCGTTCGTAAAACGCCCGTACCATGCTTTGATGCCCCTCCCCAAAGCAGAACTGCACCTCCACATCGAAGGCACCCTCGAACCCGAGCTGGCCTTCGAGCTCGCGGCGCGCAACGGCGTCACGCTGCCGTACGCGGACACCGAGGAGCTGCGCAAGGCGTATCTCTTCGAGGACCTCCAGTCGTTCCTGAACCTGTACTACGAGCTCATGGCCGTACTGCGCACGGAGCAGGACTTCGCCGACCTGGCCGACGCGTATCTCGCGCGGGCCGCCGCGCAGGGCGTGCGACACGCCGAGATCTTCTTCGACCCGCAGGCCCACATCGCCCGGGGGGTCGACATGGGGACGGTCGTCGAGGGGCTGCACCGCGCGCTCTCCCGCAGCGTGGAGGCGCATGGCGTCTCCACCCAGCTGATCATGTGCTTCCTGCGCGACGAGTCCGCCGAGTCGGCGCTGGCCACCCTGGAGGCCGCGAAGCCGTACCTCGACCGGATCGTCGGCATCGGCCTCGACTCCGCCGAGGTCGGGCACCCGCCGGTCAAGTTCCGCGAGGTGTACGAGGCCGCCGCCGCGCTCGGACTGCGGCGCGTCGCCCACGCGGGCGAGGAGGGGCCGCCGGCGTACATCACGGAGGCGCTGGACGTGCTCGGCGTCGAGCGCATCGACCACGGGCTGCGCTGCATGGAGGACCCCGAGCTGGTCGAACGGCTGGTACGGGAGCGGGTGCCGCTGACGCTCTGCCCGCTGTCGAACGTACGGCTGCGCGCCGTGGACGTCCTGGCGGACCACCCGCTGCCCGCGATGCTGGACGCCGGACTGCTGTGCACCGTCAACTCCGACGACCCCGCGTACTTCGGCGGATACATCGGCGACACCTTCCACGCGGTGCACGAGGCGCTCGGGCTGGACCGGGAGCGGATGCGGGAGCTGGCCCGCAACTCGTTCGTGGCGTCCTTCCTGGAGCACGACGAGGAGCGGCGGGCGCGGTACCTCGCCGAGGTCGAGGCGTACGAGTTCGGCTAGACCGCGGCGGACCTATCCGTTTGCGGACCCCGGTGCGGCCGTCGCTCCTGCCGCCGCCCGCCGGGGTCCCGCCGTGTCGTACGCCGTCCGGGGAGCCGGGACCGCCTCCAACGGGAGCTCCACGACCGGGTGTTCCTGCGGGAGCGGGGTACCGCGCCGGGTGCGCAGGGCCACGGCCGTCATCGGGACGGTGATCAGGAGCAGCCCGAGGGCCAGGACCAGGCCCATCGCCGGGTAGCCGGCCCGCGCGGCGAGCAGACTGCCCGTGAGCGGGCCGCACGCCGTGCCGAGCGAGGAGCCGGAGCCGACGAGGACCGCCCACCGGCCGCGCCGGTCCAGGGACGCGGCCAGACCGATGACGTAGGAGAGCACGACCGGGTAGAGCGTGTTCCAGGCGATCTCGCCGGTCGCGAAGGACGGCAGGTCGGTGGCCGCCGCGCTGAGCGTGATGCACCCGGCGATCAGGGCCGTGCCCGCCCCGATGGGCAGCGCCCGGCCCAGCCGCGGGCCGAGGGCGCCCGCGCCGATCACGCCCAGCAGACCGGCACCGAGCGCCGCCGCGAAGACCGCGCCGACGGTCACTTCCGTCAACCCCGCCTGCGTCAGCCCGATCCGGCCGCTGACACCCCAGAGTGAATTCTGCGCCAGGGACCAGCAGAACATCGTGGCGGCGAGGACGAGGCCGGCGCGGAGGTGGGGGAGAGGTGTGCCGGCGCGGACGGCGCGGACGGCCGGGGGAGCCTCGGGGGCCGGGAGGCGGCGGGTCGCGGGCAGTACGAGCAGGGCGGTGCAGGCGATCGCGGCGAGCGGCTGACCGTGGCCCGGACCCAGATGGGGGATGGCCAGATACAGCGTGCCCGCGAGGGCGGAGACGCCCAGCAGGCCCAGGGTGGTGGTGCGGTGCGGGTCGCGCTGCGCGGCGATCCCGGTGGCGGCGACGGTGGTGGCCGTGCCGGAGCCGAGGCCGCCGGCCACCGCGCCGAGAACGACCAGGGGGACGGTGGTCGTGAGGGCGGCGGTGCCGTAGCCGACGGCGGCCAGCAGCAGGCCCGCGCGGGCGAGCCGCCGGGGGCCGAGGCGGTCCACGCGGGAGGCGAGCAGGAAGCCCGCCGCCGCCGAACCCAGCAGCAGGGCGCTGCCGATGGACCCGGCCTCGGTGGCGGAGAGGGGGAGGCCCGCGTTCAGTCTGCCGACGGTGGTCGGGAGGAGGTACGGGGCGAGGTACCCGGCCGTGAAAAGGGCGACGAGGGGCCAGGGCGTGGTGGTGCGGGCGGACACGGGCGTTCCCAGGGCATGCGAAAGAGCGGCTCGGCAGGGGGGATGAGCGGCTGTCGACGGACAGGAACGCGCGGGCAATTTGTATCAAGTGGGCGGGGGCGTGACACAGGCGGGGCGATGTGATCCGGGTCACGTTCCGTTTGGGGTGGGGGGACTAGGGTAAGGGCGTGGGCTTCGCCGCGGTTGTACGTCGGTCCGCTCCGGCTCGACCGGCGCCGTCCCGTGTGCCGTTTGGTGCACACTGGCCTGAATCCGCACCACGCCAGGGAGCGCACCGTGATCGCGTCCAACGGAGAGCGACCGTACTGTCACGCCCACGTCGACCCGCTCGCGGGGCTGCGCGGTCCTCAGGACCCGCCCTGGGACGTCTACCTCACGGGCACGGTCTTCCTCGACATCATCTTCACCGGACTCGACACCGCCCCGGTGCGCGGGACCGAGTCGTGGGCGCGCGGGATGGGGTCGAGCCCCGGCGGCGTGGCCAACATGGCGACCGCCCTCGCCCGCCTCGGCCTCAAGACCTCCCTGGCGGCGGCCTTCGGGGACGACCACTACGGGGAGTACTGCTGGGACGCCCTGGAGCAGGGCGAGGGCATCGACCTCACCCCGTCGCGCACCGTGCCCGACTGGCACTCACCGGTCACCGTGTCGATGGCGTACGAGGGCGAGCGGACGATGGTCAGCCACGGGCACGAGCCGCCGCCGGAGGAGCCCGCGCCGGAACACGCCCCCCGCGCGCGTGCCGCCGTCGCCTCGCTCGTGCCCGGCACGCGCGCGCAGTGGATCGCCGAGTCCGCGCGCGCGGGCACCCGGATCTTCGCGGACGTCGGCTGGGACGACACCGGGCGCTGGGACCTGGCGGGGCTCGCGGACCTGGAGCACTGCGAGGCGTTCCTGCCGAACGCGGACGAGGCGATGCGGTACACCGGGGCGGACTGTCCGCGGGCCGCCGCGCACGCGCTGACCGAATACGTTCCGCTGGCCGTCGTCACCCTCGGCGCCGAGGGCGCGTACGCCGTGGACGGTCGTACCGGGGAGACCGCCGAGGTTCCCGCGATCGCCGTGGAGGCCCTCGACCCCACCGGTGCCGGTGACGTCTTCGTCGCCGGGTTCGTGATGGGCACCCTCGCCGACTGGCCGCTCGCCGACCGGCTCGCCTTCGCCGGACTGACCGCCGCGCTCTCCGTCCAGGAGTTCGGCGGTTCCCTCTCGGCGCCTGGCTGGGCCGAGATCGCGGCCTGGTGGCGCCGGGTCCAGTCGGTCGACGACCAGGATCCGACGGCACTGCGGCGGTACGCGTTCCTGGAGGGGCTGCTGCCGGAGGTGACCCGGCCGTGGCCGCTGCGCCGCGCGGTCCCGACGATCGGCTTCGGCCGCTCGGCCTGAGCTTTCCTTTGCGCGTGACGGTTTGTCAGCCGATCGGTCGCCAGCCGATCCTGTCGGGACTCCCGCAGCCGCCACGCCTCCGGAAAGGCCAAATGGTTCGGCGAAGGCGTCCGGGCTCTGTGACGCCGGTCACGGGGCCTCGCTGTCGCGCGGTACCAGGGTGAGTCCCGCGCCGAGAAGCGGTGAGTCCCGCGCCGAGAAGCGGTGAGTCCCGCGCCGAGAAGCGGTGAGTCCCGCGCCGAGAAGCGGCGAGTCCCGCGCCGAGAAGCGGTGAGTCCCGCGCCGAGAAGCGGTGACGAAAAGCCCTACGGCACTGTCACCCCACCGTCGTACTCTTGGAGACGCAAGGCTGCCCCCGTGGCAAGCGTGCCGATCAAGGAGGAAAAGCAGGCCTACAGCGCCGGCCCATGACTCAGACACCCACAGCTCACAGCCCCGCTCAGGGGCAGGCACGAGCGCACTTCACCGTCCCGGCCAAGCACCCCATGGTCACTGTGCTGGGATCAGGAGACGCGCTACTGCGCGTGATCGAGAAGGCCTTCCCGGCAGCCGACATCCACGTCCGGGGCAACGAGATCAGTGCGGTGGGCGACGCCGGTGAAGTGGCCCTCGTCCAGCGCCTGTTCGACGAGATGATGCTGGTGCTCCGCACCGGGCAGCCGATGACGGAGGACGCAGTGGAACGCTCGATCGCCATGCTCAGGGCGAGCGAGAACGGGGAGGGCGACGGTCAGGAAACCCCTGCCGAAGTGCTCACGCAGAACATCCTGTCCTCGCGCGGCCGCACCATCCGACCCAAGACGCTCAACCAGAAGCGGTACGTCGACGCCATCGACAAGCACACCATCGTCTTCGGCATCGGCCCCGCCGGTACCGGCAAGACGTACCTCGCGATGGCGAAGGCCGTACAGGCGCTCCAGTCCAAGCAGGTCAACCGGATCATCCTCACCCGCCCCGCGGTGGAGGCCGGCGAGCGGCTCGGCTTCCTGCCCGGCACGCTCTACGAGAAGATCGACCCCTACCTGCGGCCCCTCTACGACGCACTCCACGACATGCTGGACCCGGACTCGATTCCGCGGTTGATGGCGGCGGGGACGATCGAGGTCGCACCCCTGGCCTATATGCGGGGTCGCACCCTTAATGATGCTTTTATCATTCTGGACGAGGCCCAGAACACCAGCGCCGAGCAGATGAAGATGTTCCTCACCCGCCTCGGCTTCGAGTCGAAGATCGTGGTCACGGGCGACGTGACGCAGGTCGACCTGCCGAGCGGGACGAAGTCGGGTCTGCGTCAGGTCCAGGACATCCTGGAGGGCCTCGACGACGTCCACTTCTCGCGGCTCACGTCCCACGATGTCGTACGGCACAAGCTGGTCGGCCGTATCGTCGACGCGTACGAGAAGTACGACAACGAGAACGGCACCGAGAACGGCTCCCACAAGGGCCACGGCAAAGCCGGCCACAAGGGGAAGTAGACAAGCCAGCACCATGTCGATCGACGTCAACAACGAGTCCGGAACCGAGGTCGACGAGCAGGCGATCCTCGACATCGCCCGCTACGCCCTCGCACGGATGCGCATCCACCCGCTCTCCGAACTCTCGGTGATCGCCGTGGACGCCGACGCCATGGAGCAGCTGCACATCCAGTGGATGGACCTGCCCGGCCCGACGGATGTCATGTCCTTCCCGATGGACGAGCTGCGGCCACCGTCCAAGGACGACGACGAGCCCCCGCAGGGGCTCCTCGGTGACATCGTGCTCTGCCCGGAGGTCGCCGAGCGGCAGGGCAAGGAAGCTCCCACGCAGCACTCCATGGACGAGGAACTCCAGCTCCTCACCGTCCATGGAGTGCTGCATCTGCTCGGCTACGACCACGAGGAGGCGGACGAGAGGGCCGAGATGTTCGGACTCCAGGCAGCCATCGTGGACGGCTGGCGCGAGGAGAAGGGCATGACGGGTGCCTCGCCGGCCCCGACCGTGTCATGAGTCCGCAGCTCGTCATCGGCGCCATCGCCCTGGTCGTCGTCGCCTGGCTCGCCGCCTGCGCGGAGGCGGGCCTCGCGCGCGTCTCCAGCTTCCGCGCCGAGGAGGCCGTACGGTCCGGGCGGCGCGGCAGCGCGAACCTCGCCCAGGTCGCCGCCGACCCGACCCGCTATCTGAACGTCGCGCTGCTGGTGCGCGTGGCCTGCGAGATGGCCGCCGCCTCGCTCGTCACCTACGCCTGCCTGAAGGAGTTCGACGAGACGGCGGAGGCGCTCGTCGTCGCCATCGGGGTCATGGTCCTCGTCTCGTACGTCGCGGTGGGCGTCTCGCCGCGCACCATCGGCCGCCAGCACCCGCTGAACACGGCGACGGTGGCCTCGTACGTGCTGCTGCCGCTGGCACGGATCATGGGCCCGATCCCGTCCCTCCTCATCCTCATCGGCAACGCGCTGACGCCCGGCAAGGGCTTCAGACGCGGTCCGTTCGCCTCCGAGGCCGAGCTGCGCGCGCTGGTCGACCTCGCCGAGAAGGAGTCCCTGATCGAGGACGAGGAGCGCCGGATGGTGCACTCCGTCTTCGAGCTGGGAGACACCCTCGTACGGGAGGTGATGGTGCCGAGGACCGACCTCGTCGTCATCGAGCGCTACAAGACCATCCGCCAGGCGCTCACCCTTGCCCTGCGCTCCGGTTTCTCGCGCATCCCCGTCACCGGGGAGAGCGAGGACGACATCGTCGGGGTCGTGTATCTGAAGGACCTGGCCCGCAAGACGCACATCAGCCGCGACGCCGAGTCCGAGCTGGTGTCGACGACCATGCGGCCCGCCACCTTCGTGCCCGACACCAAGAACGCGGGCGATCTGCTGCGCGAGATGCAGCAGGAGCGCAACCACGTCGCCGTCGTCATCGACGAGTACGGCGGCACGGCCGGCATCGTCACCATCGAGGACATCCTTGAGGAGATCGTCGGCGAGATCACCGACGAGTACGACCGTGAGCTGCCGCCCGTCCAGGAACTCGGCGACGACCGCTACCGGGTGACCGCCCGCCTCGACATCGGCGACCTCGGCGAGCTGTACGGCTTCGAGGCGTACGACGACGAGGACGTGGAGACGGTCGGCGGACTGCTCGCCAAGGCGCTCGGGCGGGTTCCGATCGCCGGTGCCTCGTCGGTGGTCGAGCTGCCCGACGGGCGTGAGCTGCGGCTGACGGCGGAGGCCGCGGCCGGGCGCCGGAACAAGATCGTCACGGTGCTCGTCGAGCCCGTCGGCCCGGTGGACCCGGAGCCTGCCGAGGAGGAGAAGCCGGATTGACCCCGCAGCAGCTGCGTGCGTTCTGTCTGTCCTTCAACGCGACCGTCGAGGACTTCCCCTTCGCCCCGGAGATCTCCGTCTTCAAGGTGCTGGGCAAACTGTTCGCGCTGACGCGACTGGACGCGCGCCCGCTCACCGTCAATCTGAAGTGCGACCCGCAGGACGCGGTCCGGCTGCGCGGCGAGCACCCGGGGCTGGTCATCCCCGGCTATCACATGAACAAGCGGCACTGGAACACCGTGACGGTCGACGGCGGACTCCCGGACCGGCTGGTCCGGGAGCTCGTCGAGGATTCGTACGATCTCGTCGTCGCCGGTCTGCCGAAGGCGGAGCGGCTGCGTCTCGACCGGGCGTGAGCGGGTGCCGGCGGGCGTGGGTGTGATCGGCCGCGGGTGGGTGTGTGCGGGTGTCTCCCGATCCCTTCGTATGCTCTGGGCATGACCGACAGCAGCGCGCTTGATCCTGAGGACCGCAAGATCGTCACCCTGGCCCGTTCCGCGCGGGCGCGCAACGGGGTGCCCGAGGGGGCGGCCGTACGTGATGAGACCGGCCGTACGTATGTCGCGGGGAGCGTGGAGCTCGCCTCTCTGCGGTTGAGCGCGTTGCGTACCGCGGTGGCCATGGCGGTGGCGTCCGGGGCGAGGTCTCTGGAGGCGGCGGCCGTGGTGTCCGAGGCGGGGGAGGTGTCTTCGGAGGACCGGGCGGCGGTTCGGGACCTCGGTGGTCCGGAGACGCCGGTGCTGCTGGCGGGGCTCGACGGCACGCTCCGCCTGACGGTGACCGCGGGCTGAGCCGGAGCTCCCCGGCCCTGGGGCTCCGCCCCCGGCCCCGGTCTTGTTCGTCGGCCGCGGGCCGGTGGGGGTTGATCGCGCAGTTCCCCGCGCCCCTGGGGCCGGGGCTGCGCCCCGGATTCCCCGTCCGTCCTGGATTGTTTGGCTGCGGGTCGGTGGGGGCTGGGGAGTGTCAGAAGCCCAGTTTGCGGAGTTGGCGGGGGTCGCGTTGCCAGTCCTTGGCGACCTTTACGTGGAGGTCGAGGAAGACCGGCGTGCCCAGCAGCGCCTCGATCTGCTTGCGGGACTTGATGCCGACCTCCTTCAGGCGCTGGCCCTTCGGGCCGATGATGATGCCCTTCTGGCTGGGCCGCTCGATGTAGACGAAGGCGTGGATGTCGAGGAGGGGCTTGTCGGCCGGCCGGTCCTCGCGGGGGATCATCTCCTCGACGACGACGGCGATGGAGTGCGGCAGCTCGTCGCGCACACCCTCCAGCGCCGCCTCCCGGATCAGCTCCGCCACCATCACCTGCTCGGGCTCGTCGGTGAGGTCACCCTCCGGGTAGAGCGCCGGGCCCTCGGGAAGGAGCGGGACGATCAGGTCGGCCAGCAGGTCCACCTGCTCGTCGCCGACCGCCGAGACCGGCACGATCTCCGCCCACTCGAACCCCAGCTCCCGCCCGAGCTGATCGATCGCGATGAGCTGCTCGGCCAGCGTCTTGCTGTCGACGAGGTCGGTCTTCGTGACGATCGCGATCTTCGGCGTCTTCTTGATGGACGCCAGTTCCTTCGCGATGAAACGGTCACCCGGGCCGAGCTTCTCGTTCGCGGGGAGGCAGAAGCCGATGACGTCGACCTCGGCCCACGTCGTGCGCACGATGTCGTTCAGGCGCTCGCCCAGCAGCGTGCGCGGCTTGTGCAGGCCAGGGGTGTCGACCAGGATCAGCTGGGCGTCGGGGCGGTGCACGATGCCCCGTACCGTGTGCCGCGTCGTCTGCGGCTGGTTCGCGGTGATCGCCACCTTCTGGCCGACCAGAGCATTCGTGAGGGTGGACTTGCCCGCGTTGGGGCGGCCCACGAAGCAGGCGAAGCCGGCGCGGTGGGGTGCCCCCGAGGATTCCGGCGGCTCGGATGACTGGGTACGAACGCTCATGGCGCCCATTGTCCCTGATCCACAAGCCCTTGCCGTACGCCCACCGCCCTGTGACGCCCCCGCGGTGTCCCCGCGGAGGTCATGGGTCTGCGGGCGGACGAGGAACACGAGTACACCGGCTTGGACCTTACGGTGCACGCCGAGACCGCTTACGATCACGGGGTCCTGGGCCACGGTGCCCCGGTCTCGTCCTCCCTCCCCACCGCTCAGAAGGCCAAGGCCCAGGCATGAAGCTCATCACCGCGATCGTCAAGCCGTACCGCCTCGACGAGGTCAAGACCGCTCTCCAGGAACTCGGCGTGCACGGGCTGACCGTCACCGAGGCCAGTGGGTACGGGCGCCAGCGCGGCCACACCGAGGTGTACCGCGGGGCCGAGTACCAGGTCGATCTGGTGCCCAAGGTCCGGATCGAGGTCGTCGTCGAGGACGCGGACTCGGACGGCGCGATCGACGCGATCGTCAAGGCCGCGCGGACGGGGAAGATCGGGGACGGGAAGGTGTGGGCCGTGCCGGTCGAGACGGTCGTGCGGGTGCGGACGGGCGAGCGCGGCCCGGACGCCCTCTGAGCCTCCACCGTCCTGTCCGGCTCCGGCCTCCGCCGAGCCGCCACCGTCCTCGCGCGCTCCGGCCCCCGCCGAGCCGCCACCGTCCCGGCCCGCCCCGGCGCCCGCCGCGCCGCCACGGCCCGGTGCCGCCGCGGCGCGCCCTGAGCAGCAGCACGGTCCCTACGGCTCCCGCGCCCAGCAGCAGCGCCGCCAGCAGCCACGGCAGCGCGAGGAACGACGTGCTCGCCGACTGCCGGGTGCCCGGCGCGCTGGCCGTCAACGTCACGTCGCCCCAGTCGAGTTGGGGCGCCCCGTGCCACGGCTCGCTCAGCCGTACCCGCTGCCCGGGGAGCAGCTCCGAGGGGACCTTCGTGAGCCCCCGGGACAGCAGCGTACGGCCGAAGAGGCCCGCCGCCTTCAGCCGCACCCTCGGGTTCAGCGTCACGTTCCCGGTGTTGTGGAGGGTGTACGAGATGGTGGCCGTGCTGGAGCCCGTGCCGGGGACCAGCGGCTGGTGGTGGGTGAAGTGGACCTTCTCGACGGCGAGGGCGGGGAGGGCCGGTCCGCCGACCCGGAGGTAGACCCGGGCACCGACCGCCCGTTGCACCCCCATCGCGACCGCCGTTCCGTCGCCCGCCTCGACGCGTTCGTCGAGCGCCACCAGCGCGCCCGGATGGTCGCCCGGTTCGGCGTCCTCGGGCACGCGGAGCGTGAACGGCACGGTGACCGTCCGGTGGGCGGGGACGGTGACCCGGGACTTCGCGGGCCGCGCCCAGGCGCCCACGCCCCGCATCCGTTCCTTGACCGTCCGCACCGCGAACCCGCCGTCGCGCGCGGTGTTGTACGCGTCGGCCGCGTACAGCCGGAAGGCCAGTGGCTTCCCCGTCTTGTTGGCGACGACCATCTTGTCCTCGATGGTCTGCCCGGGATCGGCGGAGAGGTAGAAGTACGGGCGGGCCGAGACCCGCGACGAGACGGGGTACACGGACCAGCTGCCGTTGTCGGCGGCGTGCGCGGGCGTGGCCGGTGCGGCCAGGAACAGGCACGGGAGGATCAGGAGGATCAGGAGGAGGACGTACGGCTTGCGCATGGGTGCGGACCCCCGCGGACGTGATGGACCGGGCGAGGTGGACGGGCGGGTGCGCGCCCGGCCACCGAGGTGCCGAAGGTGCCAAAGGTGCGGACGGGACGGTCAGGTGAGCGTCAGCGTGAGCACACCCGAGTAGGAACCCGGCGGGGTGAACGCCGGTACGTCCAGCGAGAGCCCGGCGTCGACGGTGAACTCACCACCGGTGAACGCCCCGTTGGGGGTGGACGCCAGTGTCGCTCCCGAACCGCCCACCGCACCGGACGAACCGGCCTGGCAGGTGCTCGGGCTGCCCGCCTTGGTCGCGCAGGCGGGGGTCCAGCTCAGCTTCCCGGCATCGATCTTGGCGCCGGGACCGGTGAAGTCGGTGACCTTGCCGGTCAGGGACCAGCCCGCGGGTCCGCCGCGGAAGTCCTTGACGGTCACCGTCTGCAGGGCGCCGGTCGAGGCCCCGCCCTTGCCGAAGTCCACCGCCGACAGCTGGACGGCGTCCCCGGCCTGGGACATCGACAGGGTTCCCGCCTTCACCGTGGTGGTGAGTTTCTGGGAGCCCGCGGGGATCGGGGTGTCGTCGACGACCACGTACGCCGCCGGTCCCGCGCCCTTGCTGTCGCTCCAGCTCGCGCCCTCGTACGCCACCACACCGGTCGTCGTCTTGTCGTTGACGGCCAGTGTGCCGCTGATGGAGCCCTGCGCGTTCGCGGTCGCGGTGCCCGTGTCGGCGGTCTGGGTGGCCCCCGACCGTCCGGCGAGGGTGACGCTCGCGCCCGGGGTGAAGTTGCTGCCGGTGACGGTCACGCTGTCACCGGGCTTCCCGGAGGCCGAACCGAGCGAGATGGCACGGTTGTTGGTCTGGGTTCCGTCCGTCGCGGTGATCGTCTCGGATACCGGGGCGGGCGGGTTGGTGACCGTGCAGGGGGTGTCCAGCTCCAGGATGTAGCTGGTGTGGATGTTGTAGTCGCCGGGCGCGAGGGTGATGGCGCCCGGACTGGTGACGGTGAAGGTGCCGGTCATGCTGAACCCCGGGAAGGGCGCGTTGCCCGCCACCGGGTCGTTCCTCCTGGGGCCCACGACGGTGACGTCTCCCGTCTGTGCCCCGCCGAGAGCGACCTTTCCGCTGGGCGTCATGATGTCGGCGGGCAGGGCGAGGGCGGTCGGGTTGTTCGCGGCGGGCGTGACCACCTTGTACGTCACGGTGACGGTGTCACCGACCTTGGGACTGGGGTTGTCCACCGTGATGAGCGCGGTGGTGGTGCCGTCGATCGGCGGGATGCCCGCGATCGCCGGCGGGATGCAGTGCGTGGCGAAGTCCACGTTGTGTGCGTCCGCGGTCGAGGCGCCGGCCGGGGCGGCCAGCGCTCCTCCCGCGGTGACCGCCAGCGCGGCCGCCCCGAGCAGCGCCGCCCAGCGGCGTCTTCGGGTGGACGAACCCGTGGTTCCCCTGTGCGTTGCCATGTGCCCCCTCCTGAGGGATGTGGGCGCAGCGGCTCGTCTGCGCCGACAGGGGGCCATTGATGTGCGGGGCGTGCGAGAAGTCAATGGAGTGCAGAGACACTAACTGATGGGCCATCAGGTCGTGTCAAGGTCACGACCGGGCTCGTGCGTGGGCCGGCCTGGGTGTTCGGGGTGTTCGGGGTGTTCGGGCAGTACGAGGACCGGTGCCGCCGCGCGCAGGCGACACCGGTCTTCACGCGGGTGCTGTACCGGGGCTCAGCTGAAGACGAACGGGCCCGGTGACTGCGCCGCGCTCGCGGTACAGGTGATGGTGATGCCGAAGACCACCATCTTCAGGGAGCCGCCGAACGCGTCGAGGCTGTTGCCGGAGGCGACGGTGCCGCTGAGCGGACCGACGCTGACCCCGCCGCCCAGCGGAATGGCGGGATTCTTCGTGCCGGTGAAGGCGACGGTGCCGCCGCCGGCCTTCGCCATCGTCAATGTGGAGGCGATGGAGTCCTTCGACAGCGGGAGCGGGGAGGTGATCGCGGTGGAGCTGAGGGTGATGGTCGCGGCCGTGCCGGTCTGGGTGGCGGTCAGGGTGGCTGCGCCGCCCCCGCCGATCGTGCAGGTCGCGTTGATGGTCGCGGTCAGCGGGGTGACGGCCGCGGCGGTCGGCGCGAGGGCCAGGCCGGTCGCGGCGAGGGTGCCGGCGGTTAAGGCCGCGGCGATTCCGAACTGCTTGCGTCTCATCGGGTTCCCTTCCCTTGCGGGGAATTGCCATGTGGGGATGGAGGGACGGAACCGCCTGCTCAGAGGCCGGGGCCGGGCCGGGCACACGGACGCGTCACCGGTGAACGCCGGTGCGGGTGCGGAGAAATGTGTACACGGACCGTCCGCGAGCGGGGTGCGGGACGCCACGCGGCGGCGTATCTGACGGTCCGTCGGATGTTACGGCTCTATTGATGCGTGAGCGGCTCGGGATTGCAAGGGATGCCGGGCGGTTTTTTCAGCGGATTCTTGCGAGGAACCCCGGGACTTCAGCCCCGGGAGGAATCGCATCCCGTGGTCGCGGAGCGTCGCGGCATCGTCGCCTTCGGGTACGGGGTGCCCGTCATGGCTTCCAGCGGAGCGGGACAAAGCTCCGTGTCTCGCACGTGCGGTCGACTGGTCGCTTGATCGACTGACGGATATACGGACCTGGCTCGCTTGTACGACGCGGGCGTTAGGTTCGGGGGTGTGAAGCTGGTGGTGCGGGTCAAGCTGCTGCCGACGCCCATACAGGCGGCGGCACTTGAGGCGACTGTGACCGCGTGTAATGAGGCTGCCACCTGGGGCGCGCAGGTCGCGTTCGAACAGAACGCGCGCCGCCCGCTGGAGCTGCGCAAACACGCCTATCTCCCGATCCGGGAACGGTGGGGTCTTGGGGCGCAGGCCGCCCAGCACGCGATCAAGAAGACCTGTGACGCCTACACCACCTTGAAGGCGAACCTGCGGGCGGGCCGCTACGGCAGACCGGGATCCAAGCGGTTTGCACGGGCCGCGGGCAAGCCGGTCGCCTTCCGCCCGCAGGCGGCGCAGCCGTATGACGACCGGATGCTGTCCTGGCAGCACGGGCAGCGCACCGTCTCGATCTGGACCACGACGGGCCGGATGAAGAACCTGGCCTTCACCGGGCAGGCCGGGCAGCTGGCCGTGCTGGCCCGGCATCGCCAGGGCGAGTCCGACCTGGTCTGCCAGGACGGCACCTGGTATCTGATCGCGACCTGCGAGATCCCCGAAGCCGCCCCGAACGCCCACCCGGCCGCCTTCCTCGGCGTGGACCTGGGCATCGTGAACATCGCCGCCACGTCCGACGGCGAAAAACACTCCGGGCGCCGCATCAACCGGAAACGGGAACAGGACCGGAAACTGCGGCGCACGCTGCAACAGAAGAACACCAAGTCCGCGAAGCGGCGGGCCAAGAAGTACGCGGGACGCGAGGCCCGCCGCAACAAGGACATCAACCACAAGATTTCGAAACGGATCGTGGCGGAGGCTGAACGCACCGGTCGCGGAGTAGCCCTGGAAGACCTGAAGGGCATTCGCGAGCGGGCCCGGCTGAGAAAGCCCCAACGCACCACGCTCCACTCCTGGACCTTCGCGCAACTCGGCGCCTTCATCGTCTACAAGGCGAAGAGGGCCGGGGTGCCGGTGGTGTACGTGGATCCGGCATACACCAGCCAGGAATGCTCCCAATGTCATCACATCGAACGCGGCAACCGGCCCTCACAAGCCCGGTTCGCCTGCCGGTCCTGCGGATTCGTTGATCACGCGGACCGTAACTCGTCCCACAACATCGCCCACCGCGGGTGGATGGCGTGGGTCTGCGGGGTCCAGTCAGCGGCCCCTGAACTCACGCTCATCGCGTGAGTTCTGGACGCGGCCGGCCCCATCACCGCCAGTGATGGTCACGAGCTGCAAGCCCGGGAATCCATTCCCGGGTCGTTGACGGGTTGTCGAAAGTGGCCGAATTTCGTCCCCGGGCTCGGGGACAGGTTCTGGGTGCCCAGCATGCGCAGGAGTTGGAGGCGTTCGTAGGAGTCCGTGCCGGCGCGGGCCGTGTGGACGAGGAGAAGTTGGCTGTCGCCGGAGTTGAGGAGGATCTCGCAGTCCAGTTCCAGCAGGCCCACGGTGGGGTGCAACAAGCGCTTCGTCGCGGCGCGCCGTACGGTCACCTCGTGGGACTCCCAGAGGCGGGCGAACTCCTTGATCGCGGCGAGGAGTTCGACCACCGGACGAGCCAGGCCAGGGTCGCCCGGGCGGGCCGCGGTGACCACGCGGAGGTCGGCCACGTGGGAGCGGGCCAGATCGGGACGGTCCGCGGACCCGATTCCCAAGCCGATCTTGACGCACTACGGACCTGTCCCAACTGCTAGCACGCGTCCCGCAAGACCCGGAATCGGTCTTGATCACGTACGCGGCGAGACCGGGGGCGTCCGCGGTCCGAGTCGACCACGCACGGGCACGGGCTTCGCCAGCGGCCGGGGAAGCGAGCACGCAGTGGAGGTACCCAGCTTCCGCCCACAGACTCTCCGAGTCCCTCACGACGTCGAGCACCTCGACCACGCCGAGGAGGGCCCCACCGGAAGTTCCTCGGGACGCACCTCGACGTCGGGGATCTGGAGGGGGCTCTCGTCCCACGTCTTCCCCGCGTGGATCAGAAGTGGCCCCCTGGTATGTGGTGGTCCACGTCGGGTTCTTGATGTCCTTGACCATCCTGGACGATCAGGCTCGCGAACGGCACTCTGATCGTCAGCGCCCTGGCTGTGTCCACATGTCGATGGAGATGGATAAGCCCGGCCAGGGGGGAGACTGGCCGGTCTTCCGCTGTAGGGGCGCGCGTCACTCCTCGGGCTGTTCACGGCCTCTGACCACGCGTCACAATCGACGCGCCTGGGGGCAGACGCTGTCCAAGCACTCCGGGCACTCCGAGGCGTGATCGAAGTAGGCGCGGTACGCCGTCTGGTGCCGGACGAACTCGCCGTTGTTCACGACAGCTTGCATGTGCCCGGCGCGCCCGCTGCCGTATTCCCACCGCCGCTCAACCTTGCTCACGGCCACTCACCCCGGCTCCGCGCGTTGGCCATGGCCACGTCGCACGAGAGCTTCTCCGCCGCCGTGGCGGGCCTCAGAGGGCCCTGCGCGTCCCACTCGCGCCCGCCGCCGGGAGGCTTGAGCTGCCAGTACGGGCCAACGCCGTCCATGACCTGGCCGACCTTGCGCGTCGCCTCGTCCCACACCAGATCGCCGATCTCCGGCGTGTAGGCGCTCATGAGCACCCCCGCCGGACGGCATCGGCCAGCCGGAGCGCCATGTCGGTGCGCACCCGGCCGAGGATGACCAGGTTCAAGGAGAGCGACGCGTTGTCCGCGCCCAGGGAGGGCAGGACGATCCCCGCCGCCGTCAGTGCTTCCCGCAGAGTCTCGACGGCCGTCTCGGCGTCGGTGGTGTTCGGTTCCTGTGCTGTGACCATGGGCCCAGCGTCACGCCGGCTCGCTGGTGCAGCTAGCGCATATTCTCAACTATTCTTCAATTGGGCCGAGTTATTCATGGGCATTCTCTTGTGGTAGAGGGGAGACCGTAGCCGGGGAGCTGGACCGGACGCGAAGCTGATCGAAAACCCTACGAGAGAGGGCTGATCATGAGGCGACTGCGCTTCAACGGGACAGGCTCCGGCGAGGGAGGATGCCCGTCCGTCCACGAGGATCTCGACAGCCACGAAATCATCGTTCACGGGCCACCGCTCACCGACCCCGAGGACATCGCCCAGCTTCGGCACCTGGGCGCGGGCGAGGTGCCCATCGTCGTCCCGCGCGAACTGATCACTGACTGGGGGCCGAAGGACTTGACGCGCGAAGCGAAGATCATCGACCTGGACGCCTTCAACGGCCTCTTCGAGACCTTCAAGCACACCGCCTGGCGGCTGGAGACCCGGCGCCGGTACACGAGCGACGAAGGCACCGGCACCTACGCACAATTCGAGAGCGGCGAGGCGCCGACGTGGGACATGGACACGCCGTACTGCCGCACGATCCGGCGGCAGACCGAGGGCGGCGCGAGGGTTGAGCGAGTGCGCCTCGTCGATAGCCCCGCGACCGTCGGGCAGCGCTACCTCCTCGCGCACGCCGAGAAGAACGCCGCCCTCGGCGAGGACATCCGCAACCTCTCGCGCGACGACGCGAAGCGTCTCCAGCTCCCGGACGAGGATTTCTGGATCTTCGACTCGCGACTGGTCGCCCTCCTCAACTTCGACGCCGACGACAACTTGACGGACGTCGAATTGATCACCCAGCCGGATGAAGTGATCCGATACTCGATGGTGCGGGATGCCGCCTGGCATCACGCCGTCCCCTACGAGGAGTTCGCGGCAGACCTGGCCGCGAAGGAATGAGCGAGACCCGGTGAGCACCGACTTCCAGCAGGCGCGCGCGGCCCTCGGCGAACGTCTGAGGGAGCTGCGGGAGTCCGTCCCTGAAGGTCGGCTCACCGGTACCGGACTGGCCGAGCGCCTGGGCTGGACGCAGTCCAAGGTCAGCAAGCTGGAGACCGGGCGTCAGACCGCGACGGCCGAAGACCTGAAGGCGTGGGCCGAGGCGACCGGACGGCCAGAGTCGGCGGAGGAACTCCTCGCCCGTCTCCGGGGACTTGAGTCCCACGTCCGTAGCTGGAGACGGCAGCTCGCCTCCGGTCACAAGGTCGTCCAGGAGGCCCACAACGTCGCGCAGGCGAACTCAACGGTCCTGCGCGCCTGGGAGTCGAGCTGGGTTGTGGGAGTGCTCCAGACGCCGGACTATGCGCGCGCGATTCTCAGCCGCTTCGCCGAACTGCACCAGTCGCCACGCGACATCGAAGAGGGCGTGCGCTCCCGCATGAGGCGCCAAGAGGGCCTCTACGACAGCGGCAGGCGCTATCACATCCTGCTCTGGGAACCGGTCCTCCACTCCCTGATCTGCCCGCCCTCGGTGCTCGCCGGACAACTCGACCGCCTCGCTGGAGTCGTCGGCCTCGACACCGTGGAACTCGGAATCGTTCCCCTCTCCGCGTCTCTCAAGCTCCCGCCCGGCGGAGGCTTTTGGATCTACGACGACACTCAGGTGATCGTGGAGAACTGGCACGCGGAACTCTGGCTCGACGACGCTTCGAGCGTCTCGACCCACCTGAAGGTCTGGAAGACGCTGCGGGAGTCCGCCGTCATCGGCACCGACGCTCAGCACCTGATCAGCCAGGCACGCCGAGCCCTCAACATCACCTGACGCGCGCACGCCCCAGCCGGCCGCTCTCGCCCGCGGGGGCACGGGTGTGAGACGAGGCGACACGAGCCACTTCCTACCGCCACAATCCCGTGCATGACTGCTGCCCCTGACCCGTCCTGATGGGACAACTGGCTCAAGTTCACGCCTGGCTGGCCGGCGTTTCTCGTCACGCTCGGCACGGGGGCTACGCAAAGCCCTGAACCGGCGTAACCGGCTGGCTCTCGGGCCCGATGACGCCAAGGTGCGCGATGCGCTGACGACCACCCGCATCCGCCGCGAGCGGGGTCGCCCGCCTGGTCGGCCCACTACTCCGCGAGTTCCATGATCAGCACCGTCGCCGCCGTCCGGAACTTGGGGTCAGAGGGGGATTACCTTGACCCGCCGGCCACAGAGCTTCCTCATGTCGTCCGTGTCCGAGGTGAGGATCGCGACGGGACCGGGCTGGCGCAGGGCGGTTTCGGCGACGGTGGCGTCGATGGCGTATTTGTGGCCGTGCAGGCCTGCCTCCTTGAGGAGTTTTGCAGCGGCCTTGGCGGACTGCTCGGTGACGGGTTCGACCTTGATGCGCGACAGCAGCCAGTTCAGGCGGTGCATGTTCGTGCCGGCGTGGGTGACCTCGATGATCGTGTTGGCGCTGACGACGAGGTCCGTCTTCTTTCGCTGAGCGGCGTCCATGATCGCGCTGACCTTGCGATACTCCTCGATCCAGGCGGACAGCCCCTCGGAGTCGAGTATCAGGCCGACGGCACATTGGTCATGCCGCAAGATCGTTCGGTAGCGGATCCCCGTGCAGGAGCGTGTCGGCCTCGGCCCGCTCCTCATCGGCGAAGGCGCCGTGCTCGTCCTGGTAGCGGCGCAGTTCCTCGGCCAGGAGGTCATTGCGGATCTGGCGGGCGAACACCTCCGCCACATAACCGGAGATGTTGCCGGTGAGCCCGCGCGCCGCCTCCACGAGTTCCTCGGGCACCGCGATGGCGATCTTCTTGGTGGCCACACCTCGACCATGCCGGGATATGGCACTCGGTGTGCCGGTGTGCCGGTTTAGTCCACCCCCCTGATCCGCCCCACCAGCACCGCCCCCGCCAGTCCGATCACCGCGGCCACCAGGTACAGCACCCGGTAGCCGCCCAGATAGGTCACGATCGGCGCTGCCAGGGCCGGGGCGGCGACCTGGGGGAGGGCGTTGGCGACATTGATGACACCGAGATCCTTGCCGCGGTCCACGGCCTTGGGCAGGACGTCCGTCATCAGGGCGAAGTCGACCGAGGTGAAGACGCCGAAGCCGATGCCCAGGACCGCCGCCGCGACGATCGCGCCCGGCCAGGTCTGCCAGCCGGAGAGGACCGCCGTGGCCACCGCCATGAGCACCCCCGACCAGATCACGAAGGGCTTGCGGCGGCCCACCCGGTCCGACCACACTCCGCCGACCACGACCGTGGCGAGGAGGGTGACCCCGTTCACCGCCGTGAGGATCAGCACGCCGTTCTCGGGGTCGTCGTAGTGCAGCCGGTCCCGGAGGTAGTACAGGAGGTAGAGGAGGACCAGCGCGTTGCTGAGGTTGATCAGGAAGCGGGTCAGCCAGGCCCAGGCCAGGTCCGGGTGGCGGCGCGGGCTCAGCCAGAAGGAGGCGATGAACGCGCGCCAGGACCACACGGGACGGGCCGAGGCCGGCAGCCGCAGATCCTCGTAGCGCAGTACGTACGGCAACACGCCCACCAGCGTGAACACCGCGCACGCCGCATAGCCGCCGCCCACGCCCCCCGCCGCCGTCGCGAGGCCCGTGCCGCCCACCACGCCCAGGATCTGCGCCGCGCCCAGCCAGCCGCCCACGGAACCCCGCTGGAGCCGTGGCACCCGGTCGGGGACGGCCGCGGTGATCGCGGCGAAGGCGGCGTTCAGGGTGAGCTGGACCAGGCACCAGCCGGCCGCCATCGTCCAGATGCCGCCCGCGCCCGCCAGCAGCAACAGGGAGAGGGCGCCGCCCGCCGCACCCGCCACGATCCACGGCGTACGGCGGCCCCAGCGCGCCGTCGTCCGGTCGGACAGCGCGCCGAAGAGCGGGTTGGCGACCAGCGACACCACCGCGCCCGCCCCGGTGACCCACGCCAGCATCGTCTCCTTGGACATGCCGGTGCCGGGGGCGAAGTCCTCCGCCTGGGAGGCCAGCAGGATCTGCAGCGGGCCGTACCAGCCCACCCAGATGGCCCCGTTGGCGAGCGACAGCGCCGAGGTCCAGCCCCGGCCGACCCGTTCCACGGGCTCGGCGAGCGCCCCCACGGACACGGCGGGGTCCGCCGCCGTCATCCCCGCGCCCGCAGGGCGTCCCGCAGCCAGCCGTACGACGCCTTCGGGGTCCGCTCCAGCGTGTCGTAGTCGACGTGGACCAGACCGAAGCGCCGCGCGTACCCCTCGGCCCACTCGAAGTTGTCCAGCAACGACCACACGAAGTACCCGCGCACGTCCACGCCCTGTTCCAACGCCCGGTGCAGCGCCCGGACATGGCCGTCGAGGAAGGTGATCCGCTCCTGGTCGTCGATGCCCTCGTAACTGCAGCCGTTCTCGGTGATGACCACCGGCGGGAGCCGGTCCCCGTACCGCTCGCGGAAACCCACCAGCAGCTCGGTCAGCGCCTCGGGGACCACCGGCCAGCCGAAGTCCGTGACCGGGTAGCCCTCCAGTTCCCGGACGGAGAAGGGGAGTTCGGCGGGCAGGGTCAGTCCACTGAACTCGATCTCCGCGCCCTCGGGGGCACCCACCTTGGTCGGCTGGTAGTAGTTGATCCCGTACCAGTCCAGCGGCTCCGCGATGACCTTCAGGTCGGACTCGACGTCGCCCGGCATCAACTCGCCGATGCCCTGCGGGTATTGGCCCAGCAGCAGCGGGTCCGCGAACAGGCGGTTGAGGAGCAGGTCGTAGAAGTCGGCGGCCTCCACGTCCTCGGGCCGCTCGGAGGCCGCCCAGGTCGGGCCGTGCGAGTTGGCGATGCCGATGTCCGTGACACCGGCCGCGCGCAGGGCCCGTACGGCCAGACCGTGGGCGAGCAGTTGGTGGTGGGCCACCGGCAGGGCGTCGAACAGAAGCCGCTCGCCGGGGGCGTGGGCGCCGAGTGCGTGGCCCAGGAGGGTGTGTTCGGCGGGCTCGTTGAGGGTGATCCACTTCTTGACGCGGTCACCGAGGCGGGCGGCGACCGTGCCGGCGTACTCGGCGAAGCGCTCCGCGGTGTCCCGGTTCAGCCAGCCCCCTGCCTCCTGCGACTTCAGTGGGAGGTCCCAGTGGAAGAGGGTCGGTACGGGGCGGATGCCCGCCGTGACGAGTGCGTCCACCAGGCGGTCGTAGAAGTCGAGGCCGCCGGGGGAGTTCACCCGGGGCCAGGAGATCGAGAAGCGGTACGCGTCCACGCCGAGGTCGGCGAGGAGGGCCACGTCCTCGGGGTAGCGGTGGTAGTGGTCGCAGGCCACGTCGGCCGTGGAGCCGTCCTTGATGTGGCCGGGCCCGGCCGTGAACGCGTCCCATACCGAGGGGTCGCGCTCGTCCGCGGCTCCCTCGATCTGGTGGGCCGAGGTGGACACGCCCCAGAGGAAGCCGGGCGGGAACTGCGGTAGGGGGTTCGTCGCCATGCGCGCGATCATCCTTACCGGCAGTAAGGGAAGTCAACGGGTCGGTGTGAACCGGGAGTTACGGCTTCTGGTGGGGGCGCCTCGTCGGAGGGGTGGTGCGGTGTCGTGCGCGACTGCGGGCCGGTGGGGGCTGGTCGCGCCCACGCGGCGGAGCCGCATATGTCACAGCCCCGCGCCCCTGAAGGTCGCTACGCGCCCTCCTTCAGGACCCGCACGATCAGTTGGCGCTGTTCCTCCGTCAGTTTCGGGTCGGCGGCGTAGACCGTCTTTCCGTCCACCGTGATCTCGTAACTGAAGCCGTCGGGGACTCCGGCGGGGCGCGTGCCCCGGCCGGAGGCGATCGCCTGCTCGGCCAGGGCGTGCCACTCATGGGCATCGGACCGTCCCGAGGTGTCCACCTCGGCACGGCGCTCGATGCCCGCGAACCCGCCCGTGCGCCGCACCTGAATACGCATGGGTCCTGTCTAGTACGAGTCGGACGCCGAAGCTATGACGTCGGCACCCCGACCTGCTCCCAGGCCTTGGTGACGGACTGGAGTTCCTCACCCTCGCCGTACCGGCTCCTGGCCTGTGCGATCGTCAGCTGGGCGAAGTCGGTGAAGCTCGCCTGGGACTTGAGCTCGCCGCCGGTGAGGACGTCGTACCAGATCTGCCCGGCACGCTCCCAGGCGTGGCCGCCGAGGGCCTGGGCGACGAGGTAGAAGGCGTGGTTGGGGATGCCGGAGTTGATGTGGACGCCGCCGTTGTCGCGGCCGGTCCTCACATAGCCGTCCATCGTCGCGGGCTGCGGGTCCTTGCCGAGGACGTCGTCGTCGTAGGCGGTGCCCGGCGCCTTCATGGAGCGCAGCGCCATACCGGTGACGCGCGGGGCGAGGAGCCCCGCGCCGATCAGCCAGTCGGCGTCGGCGGCGGTCTGGCCGAGGGTGTACTGCTTGATCAGCGAGCCGAAGACGTCCGACATGGACTCGTTCAGGGCGCCCGGCTGGCCGAAGTAGGTGAGGTTCGCCGTGTACTGGGTGACGCCGTGGGTCAGCTCGTGGCCGATGACGTCGACCGGGATGGTGAAGTCGAGGAAGATCTCGCCGTCGCCGTCGCCGAACACCATCTGCTCGCCGTTCCAGAAGGCGTTGTTGTAGTCGACGTCGAAGTGCACGCTCGCGTCGAGGGGCAGGCCCTCGCCGTTGATCGAGTTGCGGGCGTACGCGCTCAGATAGAGGTCGAAGGTGGCGCCGAGACCGGCGTACGCGCGGTTGACCGTGGCGTCCTTGCCGGGCTTGTCGCCCTCGCCGCGGACCTTCTTGCCGGGCAGGTCCTGGTGGTGCCTGGCGTCGTAGATGGTGCGGTGCGGCTGGTCCGCGGGCGCGCCCTGGGGCGGGGCCACGGAGGGCGCGCCGATGACCGTGGTCAGCCGGCGGTGGGTGCGCTCGAAGGCGTCGCGCTCCAGGGTGCGGCGCGCGGGCCCGGCGAGCGCGGGGTCCTCGTGCTGGGCCAGCGTGTCGAGGACGTGGGGCGGCACGATGGTGCAGAAGACAGGCTCGAAGCCTGCCGGGTTCGCGGTCATGCCCGGCACCATTGCACTGAGTCACGTCGCTGTCACTACCGGCGACCAAGATCGTGTGAAATGCGGCGATAAGGAGCCCGTCGATCCGCTCTCCAGTGGTATGGGGGCTCACCCTGAGTGGCGTCCCGCACTTTTTGTCTGTTTTCTTCCTTATGTGCTTGCGATCCCGCATACTGATACAGCCCTCCGTACGGAGCGCGGCTCGACTAACATGCGGAGCATCATGCGTATCGGGCTGCTTCTCCTTAGCTGCCGCGGCGAGGGCCTGTAGTCGAGGCCGACCCCCTCCCCGCGGAGTTCGGCGTTGCGCCGTCGGCCGTCCTTCCGGACACCCTCTGAGGAGCCCACGCATCATGCCGAACTTCCAGCAGCCCACCGCCATGCCGGTCCACAAGTACGGCAAGTACGAGCAGGTGGACATCCCCGAGCGCACCTGGCCGGACAACCGCGTCACCGTCGCCCCCCGCTGGCTGTCGACGGACCTGCGGGACGGCAACCAGGCGCTGATCGACCCGATGTCCCCGGCCCGCAAGCGCGAGATGTTCGACCTGCTCGTGAAGATGGGCTACAAGGAGATCGAGGTCGGTTTCCCGGCCTCCGGTCAGACCGACTTCGACTTCGTCCGCTCGATCGTCGAGGACGAGACCGCGATCCCGGACGACGTCACGATCTCCGTACTGACCCAGGCCCGCGAGGACCTGATCGAGCGCACGGTGGAGTCCCTGGTCGGCGCCAGGCGCGCCACGGTCCACCTGTACAACGCGACGGCCCCGGTCTTCCGCCGGGTCGTCTTCCGCGGCTCCAAGGACCAGATCAAGCAGATCGCCGTCGACGGCACCCGGCTGGTCATGGAGTACGCCGAGAAGCTGCTGGACGAGCGGACGACGTTCGGCTACCAGTACAGCCCCGAGATCTTCACCGACACCGAGCTGGACTTCGCCCTGGAGGTCTGCGAGGCCGTCATGGACGTCTGGCGGCCCGGCCCCGGCCGCGAGATCATCCTCAACCTGCCCGCCACGGTGGAGCGTTCGACACCCTCCACGCACGCGGACCGTTTCGAGTGGATGTCCCGCAACCTGTCCCGCCGCGAGTACGTCTGCCTGTCCGTCCACCCGCACAACGACCGCGGTACGGCGGTCGCCGCCGCCGAGCTGGCCCTGATGGCCGGCGCCGACCGCATCGAGGGCTGTCTGTTCGGCCAGGGCGAGCGCACCGGCAACGTCGACCTGGTCACGCTGGGCATGAACCTGTTCTCGCAGGGTGTCGACCCGCAGATCGACTTCTCGAACATCGACGAGGTCCGCCGCACCGCCGAGTACTGCAACCAGATGGAGGTGCACGCCCGGCATCCGTACGTCGGCGACCTCGTCTACACCTCCTTCTCCGGCTCCCACCAGGACGCCATCAAGAAGGGCTTCGACGCCATGGAGGCCGACGCGGCCGCCAAGGGCGTCACCGTCGACGACATCGAGTGGGCCGTCCCGTACCTGCCGATCGACCCGAAGGACGTCGGCCGCTCGTACGAGGCCGTGATCCGCGTCAACTCGCAGTCCGGCAAGGGCGGTATCGCGTACGTCCTGAAGAACGACCACAAGCTGGACCTGCCGCGCCGGATGCAGATCGAGTTCTCGAAGATCATCCAGGTGAAGACGGACGCCGAGGGCGGCGAGGTCACCCCGAAGGACATCTGGGCGATCTTCCGGGACGAGTACCTGCCGAGCCCCGAGAACGCGTGGGGTCGTATCCAGGTCAAGGCCGGACAGACCACGACCGACCGCGACGGCATCGACTCGCTGACCGTCGAGGCCTCGGTGGACGGCGCCGACACCGTCCTGACCGGTACCGGCAACGGTCCGATCTCCGCCTTCTTCGACGCCCTGCAGTCCGTCGGCATCGACGCCCGCCTGCTCGACTACCAGGAGCACACGATGAGCGAGGGCGCCTCCGCGCAGGCCGCCTCGTACATCGAGTGCGCGATCGACGACAAGGTTCTGTGGGGAATCGGCATCGACGCGAATACGACACGCGCGTCGCTGAAGGCCGTGGTCTCCGCGGTCAACCGCGCGTCCCGCTGAGGAGTTTGACCGGCGCTTTCGGGGCCCCGTCCACCTTTCGAGGGGGACGGGGCCCCGTCGGTTACCGGCCAATCGACGTGAAGATCACGGACAGGTCTCGTCCAAGGTGCTGACTCTTCCTCAACAATGTGGCTAACATCACGCCAGCGCGGCGATGTTGCCGCGGGGTTACGGAGGTGTGCGACGTGCTGCCAGGGTGGGGACGAAACGGTCGTGCAGTGCAGATTTCGCGCATTCTGGGCACCCGTACCGCGTGGAGCACCCTGGGGGACGGCGAATTCTTCTGCCCCGGCTGCGGGGGTGACCGCAACTACCAGCGGCTCGCCGGCCGCCGCCGCTTCACCCTTCTGGGTGTCCCGGTCCTGCCGCGCGGCGACACGGGACCTGTGGTGGAGTGCGCCGCCTGCCGTCACCACTACGGCGCCGACGTCCTCGACCACCCGACCACCACCCGCTTCTCGGCGATGCTCCGCGACGCCGTCCACACCGTCGCCCTCGCCGTGCTCGCCGCGGGGGGCACCTGCTCCCGTACGGCCCTGGAGACCGCGGCGGCCACCGTACGCTCGGCCGGCTTCGACGACTGCACGGAGGACCAGCTCGGCGCCCTCGTCGAGGCGCTCGCCGCCGACACCGGCCGGCTCTTCGGGGGCCCGTGCGGGGCGGGCCTGGCCATAGAGCTCCACGAGGCCCTGGACCCGCTGGCGCCGCACCTCGCCGCGGCGGGGCGCGAGTCGATCCTGCTCCAGGGGGCCAGGATCGCGCTGGCGGACGGTCCGTATACACCGGCCGAACGGGACGTCCTGTTCACCGTGGGCGCGGCACTGACGATCTGCGCGGACGATGTGACGCGACTGCTGGTGGCGGCGCGTACGCCCTCGTAGGCGACGGGGCGGGAATGACGGACGGTGGCTCAGGGTACGGTGTGAGCGACACACCGTAACGTCCCTTGTGTTGCTGCTTGTGCTGCCGCGCGAGGGGAGAGCGAGGAACACCCTGAGACGCAGCGTCTCTAATCAGCTGAGCGATCCCATGTCGGACGTGGTGTCTGGCGGGGGATCTGCCCACCGTGGAGGGGTGGCGTGGGCGTGCAGGTGGAATCCTGCGCCCCGTGCTGCTCCTCGTGGCCTGTGGCGGCTGGTGGTGGGTGTGCTGGTTGTCGTCACGTCCTGGTGCCGGTGGGCTGCGCGGGGCAGCCGGGTCCGGTCCGTGTGAGCGTGTCCCTCCGGACGCTTGCCCGCCGGGCCCGAGGGGCTGGTGGGGGAGGGTGCCCTGCGTCGCCTGGGCGCGGGGCGTGTGGTGTGCCGCCGGGTGGGTCCGGTCTTGGACCGGTCCGTCCGGCTGGTCTTCAGAGCGGCGGGTGTGATGACCGCCTTGGCCTCGAGTGTGTCGATCACCGAGCGGATGATCATGGCAGAGCTGGTGCGGTCTGTCACGGTCCTGGTCTGGTGGGTGAGGCCGCGTGCGGCGATGCGTTGCCACGCCCCCGTGTCGCGGTCGCCCTGCCAGCCGCAGCTGGGGCACAGCGCCCATTTCCAGCCCGGGACGGTGGGCCGGTCGGGGGCCTTGCGGTGCCGCAGCGGGGTGAGGCACTGAGGGCAGTGTCTGGAGGTGTTGCGGGCCGGGACGGTGACCACGGCGATGCCCGCCTCGGCGGCGAGGTGCCGCAGACGGGTCACGATCTGTCCGCGCACGGTCTGGGACATGCGGGTGTTGTGGGTGCGGCCCATGCCGCGTGCTTCCATCGACCGCAGGTCTTCGAGGTAGATGATGCTGGCCTTGGCGGTGATGGCCTGGTCCACCGCCCAGCGTGCGGCGGCCCAGGCCAGCGCCTCGTTGCGGTTCGACCGGCGCGCGGACACAGCGCGGATCTCCTCGGCCAGGACCGCGTGCTTGCCGTTCAGGGCGTGCTGTCCGTCTTGGCCGATGAGCCGCTGGTAATGCTCGGCTTTCGCGTGCAGGTACTCACTGTGGCGGCGCAGCCGGTGCTGCCGGGCGAGGACACCGGCCGCCCGGAACATGCCCCCGGCTCCCAGGGCGGTGATCCGGCCGTCGTCGTGGAGACGGGCGGCCCCGGCACTGAGCAGGGTGTTCAGGCCCCAGTCCACACCAAGCGCGACCGTGAGCCCGGTGCGCCGGGTCTGGGGAACGGCGTGGGTGTAGGCGAGGTCGGCGCGTACCTGGCCGCCGGCCGCGCGCAGGGTGGGCAGGTGCAGCACCGCACCGGCCGGAATCGTCGGCGGGAGCGGGAGGGGGCAGGACACCCATGTCCAGTCCTTGTACGACCGCGGGTCGGGCCGGGTGGGCAGTTGCAGCCGCAGCAGTGCCCGGCCCGGATCGCTCTCGTGGCGTTCGAGGGTGGCCTGCTGTCCGTCGCAGGCCGAAAGCAGCAGCATCCGTGTGATTCGGGGCGCGGCTTCCATCTCGAACACGTCGACCGGCAGCCGCCCTTGCTTGCGCGTGAACGCGGCGATCTGCCGGGTACGGCCCTTGATGACACTGGAGGGCAGGTATTCGCCGCCGGGAACCGCCTCGCGTACCCGGTCCCACTCCTGCGCCGTGCGCCTGGCCGGATCGGCGGGCCAGGTCGCGATGACCGCGGCGGTGAGGTCGGCGCGCCACTTCGCCGACCGCAGCGTACGCCCGGCCTGTTCCTGGGCCATGCGGACGATCCGGTCATTGACACGGATGCCCTCGGCCGGTCCGACGGTCCATCCGAGCCGGCGCAGGGCCATCCACGCGTTCGACGGCAGCTTCCGCCCCCCGGCGTCCTCACCGGACGCCAGGACGTCCACGTCGGCGGTGTTCCCGTGGGCGGCCAGCAGCGAGGCGGCAATGCCGGACACCAGGTCGGCGGCCCAGCCGACACGCTCCGTCAGCACGGCGGCGGGCAGGAGTTCGCCGCTCTTCTCGTCCACCCCCGTGCGCAGCAGACCCCGGGCACAGGCGGTGCGGGACGTCTCGCCCTCGGCGAGCGGCAGCTTCCGCCTCACCGATCCCCCTCCCCGTCCGTGATGCTGTCATCCGATCAACGACCATCCCGGGAAAGGGTCACGCATTCGACCCACACACGCACACACGAATCCGGCACAGGACAGCTCACCGACAGATGACGAATCACTACGGATACCAAAGGACACACGTGAGCCTCGTCGCAGCGGTGGCCGTGGGTGCGCTGGCCGAGGTCATCCTCGCCGGGCTCACGGGCGCCGGCATCGCGTCCGCCGCCCCTGTCCTCCGACCCGACTGCACCTCCTCCGTCCCGTACTCCGCGGGCGAGGGCGGTTACGCCACTTACCGCATCCCGGCCGCGATCACGACCCGCGCGGGCACGCTGCTCGCCTTCGCCGAAGGACGGCACGACGGCGCCGGCGACACCGGCGACATCGACGTTGTCCTGCGGCGCTCCTCCGACGGAGGTTGTACGTGGGGTCCGCTGCGCGTCGTCGCGGCCGGGGGCGGCGACACCCGGGGCAACCCGGCGCCGGTCGTTGACCCGCGCACCGGCCGGATCGTGCTGGTCACGTCCTACAACAGCGGTGGGGCGACGGAGGCACGGATCATGCGGGGCGAGGTCGCGCCCCAGCAGGCCCGCCGAGTCTTCGTCCAGACGAGCCGCGACGACGGCGTGCACTTCTCCTCTCCCCGTGACATCACGTCCGAGGTGAAACCGCGCGACTGGCGCTGGTACGCGACGGGCCCCGGCCACGCGATCGCCCTCCGCCACGGCCCGCACGCCGGCCGCCTGGTCGTCCCCGCCAACCACTCCGCCGCCCCGCCCAAGGGCTCGACCGACACGGGCCGGGAGGCCAAGTACTACGGGGCGCACGCGATCTACTCCGACAACGGCGGCCGGACCTGGCACCTGGGCTTCGTGGACGACTCGTACGACGGCCACGACAACGCCAACGAGAGCGGCGTGGCCGAACTCACCGACGGGCGGCTGTACTTCAGTGCCCGCGACCAGGGCGGCACGAGCCGTGGCAACCGCCTGGACACCTACTCCAGCGACGGCGGGGCGATCGTGGACCGGCCGTACACTGTGCAGCCCACGCTGAACGACGTCCCGGAGGTCCAGGGCAGCGTCCTCCAGCTCCGCGGCAGGGGCGCCCCCCTGCTCTTCTCCGGCCCCTCCGTCCCGACCGCCCGCCGCGCGATGGCGATCTGGCGCAGCACGGACGGGGGTGCGACGTTCACCAGGGCGGTGACGCTGTCCTCGTGGCGGGCGGCGTACTCCGACCTGGTGCAGGTCGGGGGTGGGCGGGTCGGCGTTCTGTACGAGACGGGGGCGACGGGGGCGTACGCGTCGATTGTGTTTCGGAGGGTGCTGGTGGGGCGGGTGGTGGGGTGACGGATGCCCGGGGGGCCGGGCGGCGGGGGCGAGTACCCCCTACAGCAACCCCGCCCCCGCCAAGTACTTGCCCACCCGTTCCACCTCCGCCTCCGACAACGGCACCTGGGGCTCGGCGGTGACCGGGCAGGCGATCACGCCTCGCAGGTACAGCGCGGCCTTGAACGCCCCGAGCGCCGAGGACGTGCCCCCCATCCGGCCCTCACCCACCCCGGTCATCCCGAACAGCGCACACAGCCGCTCCTGTTCGGACCGGGCCCCCGCCCAGTCCCCCGCACGGCAGAGCCGATCGAGCCGTACGTACCCGTGCGGGTCGACATTGGCGAGACCGGGCACGGCACCGTCCGCCCCCAGGGCGAGCGCGGAGTCGACGACGAGTTCGGAACCGGTCAGGGCGGTGAAGCCGGCGATGTCGGAGCGGGCGCGGGCGCCCGTGACGACCGCGCGGAAGGAGGCCAGGTCGCCGCTGGAGTCCTTGAGACCGGCCAGTACACCCTCCGCGGCGAGGGACAGCAGCAGCTCGGGCTCCAGTTTGGTGTGGACGGACGACGGCAGGTCGTACGCGAACACCGGTACGGACGAGCGGGCCGCGACCAGCCGGAAGTGGCGCGCGATCTCCGCCGGATGCGTACGGGCGTAGAAGGGGGCCGTCGCCACGATCGCGTCCGCGCCCGCCGCCGTCGCGTACGCCACGTGGTCCAGTACCCGCGGTGTCGTCATGTCGATCGCCCCGGCCAGCACGGGGAGCCGGCCGGCCACATGGGCGACCACCGTCTCCACGACCAGCCGCCGGTGCGCGTCCGTCAGGTACGCCGCCTCCGAGGACGTACCAAGGACGAACAGGCCGTCGACGCCCCCTGCCGTCAAGTGGTCCACGAGCCCGATGAGCGAGGGGACGTCTACCTCGCGGTCCGGTGTCAGGGGCGTGCAGACGGGTGGTACGACACCGGTCAGCGGGGCGGGGATCGGCATGAAGGCTCCCTCGGGACGATCAAGGATGCTGCTGGGCGGGGATGTCGGCCGCCGCCGCGACGGTGGTGCCGGCGGTGGTGTCGGCGGTGGCGGACGCGGCCTGGGCCACCAGGTCGCGGGTCGACTGGTCCTCCTGCACAGGATGGTGGCACCGGAAGCGGTGGCCCGGGTTCGACGCGGCTGTGAAGTCCGGCATCGTGTCGGCGCACTCCCCGTCCGCCTTCCAGCAGCGGGTGCGGAACGGGCAGCCGGTCGGCGGGTGCGTGGCCGAGGGGACGGGGCCGACCAGCGGGATCGGGTCGATCGGGTCCAGGAGGCCGGGGGTCGCGGAGAAGAGGGCCCGGGTGTAGGGGTGCCGGGCGTGCTCGGTGACCTCGGCGGCCGGGGACTCCTCCACGATCCGGCCCAGATACATCGTGATCACCCGGTCGCTCATCCTCCGTACCGTCTGGATGTCGTGCGAGACGAAGACCAGGGCCAGGTCCAGGCGCTCCTTCAGGTCCAGCAGGAGGTTGAGGATCTGGGCGCGGACCGAGACGTCCAGCGCGCTCGTCGGCTCGTCGGCGACCACCAGGTCCGGGTCCAGGGCCAGGGCGCGCGCGATGGCCACACGTTGGCGCTGACCGCCGGAGAGCTGGCCGGGCAGGGCGTCCGCCAGGGCGCGGGGGAGGCCCACCAGGGACATCAACTCCCCTACCCGGTCCTCCCGTTGAAGCGCGGTGCCGCGTCTGTGCACATCCAGCGGGTCCCGCAGGATCCGGCGTACGGGCAACCGGCGGTTCAGGGCCGTCGACGGGTCCTGGAAGATCATGCCCGTGCTGCCGCCCACGGACGCGCGTCGCTCGGCCGGGCTCATCGTCCACAGGTCGCGGCCCTGGAAGCGGACCGTTCCGGACGTCGGCCGCTGGATGCCCACCAGCACCTTCGCGAGCGTCGACTTGCCGCAGCCGGACTCGCCGACGACGCCGACCGTCTCGCCGCGCGCGAGGGTGAGGTCGGCGCCGGTCAGGGCGTACACCCGGTCGCGGCCGAACAGACCGCCGGTGCGGGCCTTGTGGACGACATGGGCAGCGGACAGTTCGAGCAGCGCGTTCATGTGACCGTCTCGCTCTCCGTCGTCACCAGGTCGACCGCCGGGTGGTGGCACGCCGCCGTGTGGGTGCGCGTGCCAAGAAGGCCGGGCGCCGTGGTCCGGCACATGTCGCTGGCCGGCGGACAGCGGTCGGCGAAACGGCAGCCCGCCGGGAAGTCGGCGGGGGAGGGCACGACCCCCCTGATCTGTGTCATGCGTTCGGCCGCCGACTCCAGGGACAGGACGCTGCCGAGCAGGCCGCGCGTGTAGTGGTGGGCCGGCGCCGCCACCAGGTCCGCCGTCACACCCGTCTCCACGATCTGGCCGCCGTACATCACGACCACCCGGTCGGTGACGTCGGCGACCAGGGCCAGGTCGTGCGAGACGAGGATCAGGGCGAAGCCCAGTTCCGCGCGGAGCCGGAGCAGCAGCTCGATGATCTGGGCCTGGACCGTCACATCGAGGGCGGTGGTCGGCTCGTCGGCCACGATCAGCTCCGGGCTGCGGGAGAGCGCCATCGCGATCAGGACGCGCTGGCGCTGGCCGCCGGAGAGTTCGTGGGGGTAGCTGCGCAGGGTGCGGTCGGGGTCGAGGCCGACCAGGCCGAGGAGTTCGGCGGGTGTGCGGCTGCCGCCCCTGCGCACCAGCTGCTTGAGCTGCGCCCTGATCGTCATCGCCGGGTTCAGGGACGACAGCGCGTCCTGGTAGATCATCGCCATCTCGTGGCCGAGGAGGCGGCGTCGTACGCGCATCGGCTCGCCGACCAGCCGGCGCTGCTGGAAGTGGACCTGGCCCCGAACGCGGGCCCCCTTCGGTTCCAGGCCCATCACCGCGAGCGCGGTCAGCGACTTTCCGCAGCCGGACTCGCCGACCAGGCCCAGGACCTCACCGGGGTGCACGTCGAAGGTGATGCCGTCGACGATGTCCACACCGCGGTGGCGGGTGTCGAAGCCGATGGCCAGGTTCTCGACGGACAGGACGGGCCGGCCGGTGGGGAGCGGGCGGGCCCGTGCGCGCAGCCGCGCGGCGGCCTTCGTCAGGCCGGGCAGTTCGAGGGCCTTTTCGCTGCCGGGCTCGGGTGCCTCCAGCCGGTCGGCGTCCGTCGTCGCCGGCACCTCCCGTGCGGCGGGCGCGGCCCAGGCGTCCGAGACGCCCTCGGAGAGGATGTTCAGCGACAGGACGGTGATCAGCATCAGCAGGCCGGGGAAGACCGTCGCCCACCAGCCGCCCGTCAGCACCATGTTCTTGCCGTCCGCGATGACACTGCCCCAGGACGGGTCGGGGGGCCGGACCCCGGCGCCGATGAAGGACAGCGAGGCCTCGAAGACGATCGCCTCCGCGACCTGGACCGTGCAGAACACCAGGACCGGGGCGGCGCAGTTGACGGCCACGTGGCGGAGCACGATGTGCGGAGTGCGGGCGCCGATCACCCGTTCCGCGGTCACATAGTCCTCGCCGTACTGGTCGAGGACGTTCGCCCGTACGACCCTGGCCACCGGCGGGGTGAACAGGAACGCGATCGCGCAGATCAGCACGGTGATGCCGCCGCCGAAGACCGCGACCAGGACGGCGGCCAGCGCGATGCCGGGGAAGGCCATCACCACGTCCAGGCAGCGCATCAGCGTCTCGTCGACCGCGCCCCGCGAGGTTGCCGCGACCGCGCCGAGGAGCGCGCCCACCACGAGGGCCAGCGCGGTGGCGCCCAGGCCGATGGCGAGGGACCAGCGGGCGCCGTACACCAGCCGGCTGAGGATGTCCCGGCCGAGGCTGTCCTGTCCCATCCAGTGGCTGCCGGAGGGGTGTCCGGTGCCGTCGGCCTGCGGCTGCTGGTCGAGCGGGTCGTGCGGGGCGAGCAGGGGGGCGAGGAGGGCGGCCAGTACGACCACGGCGAGGAAGGCGACCGCGATCCGGGAGAGGAGGGGCAGGCGCCGCAGCCGGATGCCGGGCCGGGCGAGGACCGCGGCGAGTCGGCGGCAAGAGAGCGGGGGGATCATCGCGTGGCATCCCTCAGTCGTGGGTTGACCAGCAGATACAGGATGTCGATGACGAGGTTCACGACCACGAAGCCGGTGGCCGTCGTCAGGACGACTCCCTGGACGACGGCCGGGTCGCCGTTCTGCACGGCGTCGATCATCAGCTTGCCCATCCCGGGGAGCGAGAAGATCGTCTCGATGACGACCGCGCCGCCGAGCAGATAGCCGACGCGCAGGCCCAGCACGGTGAGCGGGTTGATCAGGGCGTTGCGGAGCACATTGCGGCCGACCACGACCACCGGCGGCAGTCCGCTGCCGATCGCCGTGCGTACGTAGTCCTTGTCCAGTTCCTCGACCACGGCGGTGCGCACGATCCGGGTGAGCTGGGCGGCGACGGGGAGGGAGAGCGCGAGGGCCGGGAGCGTCATCGTCTTCAGCCAGCCGCTCAGCGAGTCGCCGGGGTTGATGTATCCGCCGGTCGGGAACCAGCCCCGGTCCACGGCCAGGTACTGGATCATCAGCAGCGCCAGCCAGAAGCCGGGCGCCGCGACCCCGGTCAGGGAGGCGACCCGGATGACCTGGTCGGGCAGCCGGTCGCGGTGGATCGCGGCGGTGACCCCGCCGAGCAGTGCGAGCACCACCGCGATGCCCAGGCCCAGGAAGGTGAGCTGGAGGGTGAGCGGCAGCGCGGTGGTGACCTGGTCGACGACCGGTGCCCGGGTCAGCGCGCTGGTGCCCAGGTCGCCGTGGAGCAGGTCGCCGATGAAGTGGACGTAACGGACCGGGAAGGGATCGAGCAGGCCGTTGCGCTGCCGGAAGTCGTGCAGTTGCCCCGGTGTGGGGTTGGCGCCCTGGAAGAACGCGGACGCCGGGTCGACGTCCGAGAACCGCATCACCAGGAACACGAACAGCACGATGCCGAGCATGAGCGGCACGAGCAGGGCGATACGGCGGGCCAGGATGCGGGCGATGGCGACCACGTGCGAACTCCCGTTCCGCTAAACCCACTTGGCCTGAAGGAGGTTGATGCCCGGATAGGGCTGGGCCCTTATCCCGGTGAGTTTCCCGGGGTCCCAGGCGGTCATCAGCTCGTTGTGCACGACCGGGTAGAGCACGGCCTGTTCGGCGACGATGTCGATGTAGTCCTGGATCATCGTCTTCTTCTTGTCGGGGTCCGGCTCGCGCGTCGCCCGGTCCATGTCCTTGAAGAGTTGCTCCGCGACCGGGTCGTCGGCCCACCGGGCGTACCGCATCCACAGGTTCTCGGGGCCGTAGTTGTAGTGCATGATCAGGTCGGCGTCGAGGCCGAACTGGTTGGGGTTCGAGGCGGCGGCGACCACCTGGTAGTCCTGCTTCTGGTCCATCTTGGTGAAGACGGCGGTCGTCTCCTGCGGGGAGAGCGTGGTCTCGACGCCGATCGCGTCCCAGGACGCCTTGATGGTCGGCAGACAGTCGACGATCCAGCTGACGTTCACGGACAGGATTTCGATCTTCAGTCCGGAGACCCCGGCGGCCTTCAGCAACTGCTGGGCCTTCTTCGGGTCGTACCCGTACACGGTCTTCGCCGGCCGGTGGCTCGGATTGCCCTCGTCGAGGAACGAACTCGACGGCCTGCCGTGCCCGCGCAGGGCGACCTCGACCATCTTGCCGGTGTCGACGGCGTAGTGCAGCGCCTGCCGGACCCGTACGTCGTCGAAGGGCTTGTGCTCGGTGTTGAACATCAGGAAGAGGTTGTTCATGCCCGCGCCGCCCTCGACGGTCAGGCCGCCCTTCCTGAGCCGCTCGATGTTGACGTACGGGATGTTGTCGGCGATCGGGGCCCCGGCACTGGCGCCGGAGATCTTCGCGACGCGCGGGGCCGCGTCCACGATCGTCAGCCAGTTCATCTTCTTGAAGGCCGGTCTGCGGGGGCCGTTGTAGGCGGCGAAGGCCTCGAAGGTGGTGTTCGACTTGGGGTGGTGGGCGGTCTGCCGGTACGGTCCCGAGCCCACCGCCTTCCCCCTGATCGCGTCGTCCCAGGCGCCGGGCAGGGAGAAGACGTGCCTGGGCATGATCTTCGCGAGGGTGAGCCGCGAAATCCCCTGGGGGAAGGGGAACTTGAGCACCAGCTCGACGGTCGAGGCGTCGATCTTCCGCACTTCCTTCAGCCAGCTCGCGAAGAACCCCTTGGCGAGGGTCTGGGTCTTCGGGTCGAGGATCCGGTCGAAGACGAAGACCACGTCGTCCGCGGTGACGGGCCTGCCGTCGTGGAAGGTGGCCCCGGCCCGCAGTGTGAACCTCCACGAGGTGCCGGTGAGATCCGACGGCACCCGGGTCCCGAGCGCCGCGTACGGCTCCCGCGAGATCGGATCGGTGTCGAGCAGACCCTCGTAGATGTGGTGGTTGGCCGCCATGGAGAAGGCGGACGCGGTCTGTGTCGGGTCCCAGCTGCCGTCGTTGCCGTAGCCGATGACGGCGGTGAGCGTGGCGTCCTTGCCGCCCGCCCCGCCGCCGGTGTCGTTGGTGGACTCCGGCCCGGCCGAGCAGGCCGCCGGCGAGGAGGAGAGGGCGGCGGCCGCGCCGAGCGCGCCGGTGTACTTCAGGAAACGTCGGCGGTGCGGCGCCGGGTGGTCGGTCACGTCGCGCACGGTTCCTCCAGAGAGAGGTTAGAGATACGACGTCCTACGTCATGGTGGGCAGCGTGACCATAAGAGGGCCCGTGAGACCGGTCAAGGGATCGCACACGAATGGCGTACCGTCCGGATATCTTCCAGAGGTGCGACCAATGAAGCCCTGAATTGCGGGCTCTTGGAGCCGAATCAGCCCGGAGGTGGGACGTCGGATGTCCAGTGAGCGTACGATGCGGCGCATGTCTGAGGAGACCGGGAACCGGCGCGGGCCCGGGCCCGGGCGCGGGTCCGAGCGCCGGGTGAGCAGCCAGATCCAGCGCGAGGTCACGCAGCTGATCCTCGACCGCAGGCTCCCGGCAGGTGCCCCGCTGCCCACCGAGACCGAGCTGATGCAGGACCTCGGGGTGAGCCGCAACTCCGTCCGCGAGGCGCTCAAGGCGCTGCAGGCCCTCGACATAGTCGACATCCGGCACGGCTACGGCACCTATGTCGGCGAGGCGTCCCTGACACCCTTCGTCGACGGCCTCACCTTCCGTACGCTCGCCCAGCCGGACGACAAGAACGAGACCGGGGCGCTCGCGGAGATCCTCCAGGTGCGGGAAGTGCTGGAGGAGGGGTTGATACGACGGGTCGTGGCCGTGCTGACCGAGCCGGAACTCGACCGCCTCGAAGCCGTCGTGGCGGAGATGGAGGAGGCGGGCCGCGCGGGCCGGCCCTTCCCCGAACTCGACCGCGAGTTCCACGAGTTGCTGTACGCCACGCTCGGCAACGCGCTCGTGCTGCAGCTCCTCGGCGCCTTCTGGACGGTCTTCAGCCGGGTCGCCGGCGTACGCGGCTGGACCGACGACCCGGCACCCGAGGTGACCGTCCGCCGCCACCGGGACATCGTCACCGCCCTGCGCGCCCGCGATGTCGAGGCCGCACAGCGCGCGATGGCGGACCACTTCCGCGGCATCGGGGCGAGGGCGGCACAGGAGTCCAGGGGAGTGGGCTGAGCACCGGCGGTATGCGCGGCGGTTCCTCATGGGGCGGGGGCCCGGTCAGGGGCGGGTGCCGCGGAAGCGGAGGCCGCCGCCTTCCGGGTGCAGGTCCACGGACACGTCCGTGAAGCCCGCGGCGGCGAGACGCGCGGGGAGCGTGCGCGGGTCCACGGTGTTCATCGTGTCGCGGAGGTGCAGCAGCCGGAACCGCAGGCTCGGCCGGCTGTCGCTGCCGGCGAGGACACCGCCGGGACGCAGCACCCGGAAGGCCTCGGCGAAGATACGGTCCTGGTGCTCGGCGGTGGGCACGTGGTGGAGCATCGTGAAGCAGACCACGGTGTCGTACGACGCGTCGGGCAGCGGCAGGTCCGCGCCGTCCCCGTGCAGGATGCGGGCCCGCTCGCCCCACCGCTCCCGCAACAGCCGGGCGGGTCTCGCCGTCGATCTCCACGGCGGTCAGCCGGGGCACCCGCTCCGCGAGCACCCGCAGATTGGCCCCGTACCCGGGTCCGATCTCCAGTACGTCGGCCCCCGGATCCACGCCCTCCAGCGCCCAGGGCAGGATGCGGTCCTTGGTCGTCCGTGCCCATTTCTCGGAGCTGCACAGTCTGCGGTGGGCTCGGTTCATCGGCATGCCCCGACGCTAGGGGCGGGCGCACGCCGTCCGCCACGGGCTACGCTGCCGTCCCATGTCGCCGAACGGACAGTACACACCGCCGACGACCACCACGGCGATCTTCGTCGGGCACTTCACCATGCCGCGGGGCACCACCTTCACCACGCACTGGCACCCGGTGCACCAACTGGCCTGGTCCGCACAGGGGTTGCTGCGCATCGGCAGCGAACGGGGCTCCTGGCTGCTGCCGCCCTCGCTCGCCCTGTGGATCCCGGCCGGACTGCCGCACACGACGCGGGCGGCGGGCGACACCGTCATGCGCAGCCCGTACGTCGATCCCGCGCGCTGCCCGCAGATCGCCTGGGCGGAGCCGACGGTGGTGGCGGTCGGCCCGCTCCAGCGCGCCCTCATCGACCACCTGACGGACACCGGTCTGGCCGCCGACACCCGGGCCCGCGCCGAGGCCGTACTCCTCGACGTGCTGAGCCCCGTCCCCGTGACGAGCGTCGCCGTGACCGAGCCGAGCGACCCGCGGGCGCGTGCCGTAGCCCGGGCCCTCGCCGACGACCCGGCGGACGGCCGCCCGCTGTCCGCCTGGGGAGACCGGGTCGGTGCGAGCGCCCGGACCCTGGCGCGGCTCTTCGTCGCCGAGACGGGCCTTGCCTTCGGGCAGTGGCGGGAGCGGTTGCGGATGCAGGCGGCGATGCCCCTGCTCGCCGAGGGCCGCGCACTGGAGACCGTCGCCCGCCACGTCGGGTACGCCTCCGCGAGCTCCTTCGTCGCGGCCTTCCACCGGGCCGTGGGCGTCACTCCGCGGCAGTACTTCCCGGCGCGACCCTGAGGGCTCGCGGAGAAGCAGCATGTCGATGCTCTGCGCGCCCTCAGGCGCGGAGCATCGCGGTGCCCAGGTCCCAGAGCCGCTGGGCGTTGTCCGCGTCGAGGGCGTAGGGGCGCACGCCGCTGTCGGCGTAGGGGTTGGGGTCGGTGTTGAGCTCGGCCTCGTTGCAGTTCTCGAAGTAGCGGCCGGTGACGCCTTCGAGCAGGGGGGACGCGGCCAGCAGGACCGAGGTGGCGGCGCCTTCCTCGACGGTCTTCCAGGTGAAGTTGGCGAAGGCTTCCTCGACCTCGGGCGTCATGTTGTCCTGCTGGTGGCGCTGGAGGCCGGTGCGGATGCCGCCGGGCATGACCGCGTTGGCGGTGATTCCGTCGTCGGCCCACCGGTTGGCCGCTCCTACCGCCAGCAGCACGTTGCCGGTCTTGGACTGGCCGTAGGCCGCCCACTCCTCGTAGGGGCGACGCTCGAAGTGGATGTCGTCGAAGACGACCGGCGAGAACAGGTGGGCGGTGGAGCTGAGGGAGACGATGCGCGCGCCGCCGGCGGCCGCGAGCGCGTCGTGGAGGCCGAGGGTCAGGTCGAAGTGGCCGAGGTAGTTGGTGGCGAACTGCAGTTCCCGGCCCTCGGGCGTGCGGTGCAGCTCGGGCAGGGCCATGATCCCGGCGTTGTTCACCAGAATGTGCAGCGGGCCCTGCCAGGCGTCGGTGAAGGACGCGACCGAGGCCCGGTCCGTCAGCTCCAGCGGCGCGGCGGTCACCTTGGAGTTGCCCGTGCCGGCCGTGATCTCCTGGGCGACACGGTTGCCCGCCTCGACGTTGCGGACGGCGAGAGTGACATCCGCACCGGCACTGGCCAGGGCGCGTGCCGTTTCCACGCCGATGCCGGAGGCGGCGCCTGTGACGATCGCGCGCCTGCCGGTCAGGTCGACACCCTTGATGACCTCGTCGGCGGTGCTGTGAAAACCGAAGGGTGTCGTGAAACGCTCGTGTGTGCTCATGTGTGCGGGCTCCTACGTTATGCGGAATCAGTTCCGGTAACGTCAGGCTAAGCGGAATAAATTCCGGTTGCAAGTCGGTGTGACGCGCGCTCGACGGAGGTCACGCTCCGGGTATGATGGAAAGTGGAATGCATTCCGGTTCGTGGAGGTGGCCGTGACCGAGGCTGTGCAGCGCAGGCCGCGCGCGGATGGGCAGCGCAATCGTGCGCGCGTCCTCGCGGTGGCGTTGCAGCTGTTCGTGGAGCGTGGTCCGGATGTCCCGTTCACCGAGATCGCCAAGGAGGCCGGCGTCGGTGTGGGGACGGTCTACCGCCACTTCCCGGCGCGAGAGGACCTCATCGAAGCGGCATACCGTTCGGAACTGGACGCGGTGTGCGCTGCGGCCGGGGAGCTGCTCGACGAGCTGCCGCCCGCCGGTGCCCTGCGTACCTGGATGGACCGTTTCGTCGACTACTGGGCTACCAAGATCGGTCTGACGGAGGCGATCCGGGCCGTCGTGGCCGCGGGCAGGGACCCGTTCGCGCAGAGCCGTGAGCAGCTCGATGACGCGGTTGGCGCGCTGCTGTCGGCGACCGCCGCGGCGGGGGTCACGCGTCCCGAGGTCGAAGCGGACGATGTGGTGGTGTCACTCAGCGGCATCGCCATGGTCGCCGACGTACTTGAGGATCGCGAACAGGTGGGGCGGGTGCTCGACCTCCTGTACGAAGGAATGCGAACCAGGCCGTAGGCCGTGAGGCCGCCCGCGCGGAACCGGACGCTCAGTAGGCGTCGGCCAGGCGCCACACCTGGAGTTCCTTCGTGTCCTCGGCGATCGTGTACCAGCTGCCGTCGCCCAGGGTGTTGGGCACGCCGGATATCGGGAAGGGGTAGGCGACCTCGCCGAGCAGCCGCATGTCCCGTACGTCGACCAGCCAGTGCCGCCCCGCCCCGTACTCCTCGTCGGCCTCGCTGGTGCCGGCGACGACGGTGTGCTCGTCGAGGAAGCCGCCGTAGTAGTCCCAGCGCACGTCGGGCTCGTCGTTGTCCGGGTCCAGGGCGGGGTGCTCCGGTATGACGTCCTCCGCGTCCAGCTCCGACACCACCGAGCCGTCCGTGACGCGGTGCAGGGCCAGGGCCTCCTGGTAGTGGGTCAGCGTCAGGAAGTGCTCGCCGGACGGGCTCACCGCCATCAGACACCGGTCGTCGTCGCCGATCCGGTCGACGGTGAGCCGCTCGCCGTCCCAGCGGCCCCACAGCAGCGGCACCCCGTCCTGGCCCTCGCCGACGCTCAGCCCCATCTGCCCGGGATCCGGGTGCGACACATGACCCGAACCGGCGGCCGCGGTCTGGGTCTCCGCCTGCCCGAGCACCCTCCCGTCCGTGGCGTCCAGCACCAGCCACTCATCGATCACGTCCGGGTCCTCGTCCCCCTCCGCGAGCGGCCCGCGGACATGGGCCCAGACCAGCTTGCCGTCCGCGGAGAAGACCACCGAGCCGCTGTCGGCGTACAAGTGCCCGCGGCTCTTCGTGTTTCCGCCGTTGCCGTCGTTTCCGCTGTTTCCGGCGTTCTCGCTGTTCTCGTTGCCCGCGCCGTATTCCTCGAACGAGGTGTGCGTCTCCCGGCAGCTGCCCTCCCAGCAGCCGTGCCGCACCTCCCACAGGGTCGTGCCCCGCCGGTCCACCGCCCGCACCGCGTGCACGCCCGCGAAGACCGCGACGTCCAGCCCCGGCGCCACGGTGCACGTCCCGAAACGCTGCGGCCACGGCCTCGGGAAGCGTGCCACCGAAGGCTCACCCGCGAGCGCCGCGGCCAGGTCGTACGCGGCCAGATGCGTGTCGTCGCTCTGCAGGATCAGCGTCCGGCCCGGCAGGCACCGCTCTCCTGGCAAGCCGGCCGTGGCCGACTCCAGCGGGCCTGCGAGCGTGGTGACGAGACGGGCGCTCGCGGACATGGTTCCTCCAGTGCGCGTGATGCCGTACGGCGTTGGGGTGTGTTGTGCGCGTTGGGTGCACAGTACGGCCGCCCACTGACAAGGCTCCAGGCGTCCGTTCCGTACGACGGTGGTGTCGCCCGTGTCGACCAGGGGTGTACGTCCCCGGGCCGATGCCCGTCCACGGCCCCCGTGTCTACGATCGCCGCATGCATGTCATGCCGCTCCCGCCCCGCCTCAAGCCCGTACCGCCCGGTGCCTGGGTGGCCCTGACCTGGTGCGCGAGTACGGCGTTCACCTTCCTCGCCCGCGTCCGGCTCCCCGGTGAGACGACGGCCAACGAGCTTGTCGCCGCCCAGTTCTACCGCTGGGACGGCCTGCTGATCCTGGCCGTGGCCTGCGTCCTGGCGCTGCTCGGCAGCACATGGTTGCACCGACGGCCGCTGACCGCCCTCACCCTGCTCCTGGCGGCCGCCGCTCTCCTCACCATCAACCTGGCCGTGGGAGCGATCCAACCGGCCGAGTTCCTCTCCGTCGACCTCGCCCTCTACTTCATCGCGGCCGGCCGCCCCGCCGCATCGGAGTCACCGCCCTGTCCATGGCGCTCGCCGTCCTGGTGGCCTGGGAGACCGTGCGGCTGCTGTGCGGATGGGGCATCGGTACGTTGATCGAGCTGACCGTGGCGCTGACGGCCGTCGTCGCCTGGCTCCTCGGCGACGTCTCCCACCGCACCCGCGCGTACGGCGAGACGCTCCGTGCCCGGGCCGCCACCCAGGCCGTCACCGACGAACGCCTGCGCATCGCCCGCGAGATGCACGACATGGTCGCCCACAGCATCGGCATCATCGCCCTCCAGGCCGGGGCGGCGGCCCGCGTCGTGCACACCCGGCCGGACGCCGCGCGCGAGGCGATGACGGCGGTGGAGACGACCGGGCGGGAGACCCTGGCGGGGCTGCGCCGGATGCTGGTCGCGCTGCGGCAGGCGGACCAGAGCCGGGCCGCCGCCCTGGAGGATCCGCGACTGCGCCCGGCCGAGGGCCTCGCCGACCTCGACCGGCTGGCCGCCGCGACAACGGCGGCGGGCGTCCAGGTCGACGTCCACTGGAAGGGCCCGCGCCGCCGACTCCCCCCCGGAAACAGACCTGTCCGCCTTCCGGATCATCCAGGAGTCGATCACCAACGTCGTACGCCACGCGGGGACGACGGCCTGCCGGGTGACGGTCGACCACGGCGAGGAGTACGTGGCCGTCGAGGTCAGCGACGACGGGCGCGGCCGGGGCAGCACCACCGACACCGGTTTCGGCCTGGTCGGCATGCGGGAGCGGGTGGCCCTGCTGCACGGCGAGTTCACGGCGGGCCCCCGTCCCGACGGCGGCTTCCGGGTGACGGCTCGCCTTCCGGTCCCGGTCACGGCGACGGCGGCGGTGGGCATCCGATGACGATCCGTGTCGTCCTCGCCGACGACCAGCAGCTGATCCGCACGGCCCTGCGGATGGTCATCGACGACATCGAGGACGTGGAGGTGGTGGGGGAGGCGGCGGACGGCGAGGAGGCGGTGTCCCTGGCCGACGACCTGCGCCCGGACGTCGTGGTGATGGACATCCGCATGCCGGGTGTGGACGGTATCGAGGCGACCCGCCGCATCACGGCGGGTTCGGGCGAGTCGAGGATCGTCGTCCTGACCACCTTCGACGACGACGATTACGTGTACGGGGCGCTGCGCGCGGGCGCGTCCGGGTTCCTGGTCAAGGACATGGCCCTGGACGACATCCTCGCGGCGATCCGGGTCGTCGCCGCCGGAGACGCCCTGATCGCCCCCAGCGTCACCCGCCGTCTGATCCAGGACTTCACGGCCGCCCGTTCCTTGGAACCGCCGCGTGGACGCCGCGATCTGGCCGCGATCACGGACCGCGAACGCGAGGTCCTGACCCTGGTCGGCACGGGCCTGTCCAACACGGAGATAGCCGAGCGGCTCTTCATCAGCGTCGCCACGGCGAAGACGTACCTCACCCGCCTGCTGTCCAAGCTGGGCGCACGGGACCGGGTGCAGCTGGTGATCATCGCGTATGAGGCGGGCCTGGTCTCGGCGAACCGGTGATGCCGCCGGCGGCTCAGTGCGTGGCCGAGGCGGCCGGTGTCGGTTTGGCCGTGGCGCGGTCCGGTCGTACGGAGAAGGCGGTGTCGCCCGCCACGGCCACGATCGCGTCCTTCACGAGCAGCAGGGTCGGGACCGTGCTCTCCGCCGAGTTCCCGGGGTCGTCCAGTTTGTCCGTGGTCCACCGCGCGGCGCCGGTCGCGCGGTCGAGCGCGAGCAGCCGGCCGTAGCGGTTGGCGAAGAAGAGGTCGTCGTACGTCGTCGACAGCACCGGCTTCGACAGATTCTCGATCTGCGTCGACCGCTTCCACAGCTGGGCGCCGTCGGTCACCCTGACCGCGATGACGGTCCCGTCGGGCCGGACGAAGTACACGACGCCGTCGAGGAGGGTGACCGAGGGTCGTGCGGCGTGCCGTCGGCCGGGTCGAGGCGCACCAGGCCGGTCGAGCCGGTGTCGGAGTTCTGCTGCGTGCACAGGCCGTAGGGGACGCCGTCCAGGGCCGGCGGGGAGCAGGAGTTGCTCACCGACGACTTCGCGGGTGTCCGCCACAGGTCCTTGCCCGTCCGGGCGTCGAAGGCGACGAACTTCGTCCCGTCCTCCCCGTCGTCCGACTTCGCCAGGGCGCCGCCGTCGAACAGGACGGCGGGCCAGACCTCGTTGATCGGGCGGTACCAGAGCCGCTTTCCGGTAGCGGCGGAGAGGGCGACCAGCCGCCAGGTCTCGGCCACGTTCAGGCCCGGCTTCTCGTAGCGACCTTGGCGACCGTGAAGCCGGTCCCCGCGCAGTACAGACCCTGTTGGCAAATCCGCCGCGGAGCCATCCTCCGTGGAAGCCGTGAGCACTAAATTGATTTAGTGCTCACGGCTTCCGGCACACATGCTGGGCAGCCGACATGACCGACCGGATTCGCCAACAGCATCAGGACAGGGAGGCACCGCCGGGCACGCGGCCGGACTCCGAGCCGCTGATGGAGATGTCCGCGTACGCCTCGTCCGGGGCCTGGGCGAGGTTCGCACGCCAGGGCCCCCAGCCGACGGGGAGCTTCGGGGCGGGAGAACCGGTGGCGCGGGACGTGGACGTCACGGGTGTGCCGGTGGTGTTCTTCCCTCCCGACACCAGGTGGGACACCGACACCCCCACCACGGTGACGGCCAGGGCCGCGCCGAGGACGACGAGGGTGCGCACCCGGCGGCCGCGGCGGCCGCCGCGGCCCGCGCCGGTCGGGGCCGTCGTGTCATCACGCCCCCGCGAGTGCTTCCGGCGTCCGGTGACGGTCGGCGGGCCGGACACGGCGGGGCCGCCGGCCGTGTCCGGCATGGTCCTGAACAGCCGGTGCAGCTCGTCGAGTCCGGGCCGCGCCGTCGCGTCCTTGTCCAGGCAGCGCTCGGCGATGCTCAGCAGAGGCTCCGGTACGCTGTCCAGCGTCGGCGGCTCGTGCACCACCTGGTGACCCGTCATATACGGGCTGCCGCCGTCGAAGGGGCGGTTTCCGGTGGCCGCGTACACCAGCAGCGAGCCCAGCGAGAACACGTCGGAGGCGGCGGCGACGTCCCGGGGCGAGGCGAACTGCTCCGGGGACATGAAGGGCGGGGTGCCGATCAGCCGTCCCGTCACGGTGAGGGCCTGGTTGTCGGCGGCGCGCGAGATTCCGAAGTCGATGACCCGTGGACCGTCCTCGGCCAGCCCCAATGCCAGCGTGCGCAGTGCGTGCCCGCTCAACGGGCCTTTCTTGGCCACGATTTCGGACAGCGTTCGGCCGGGTACGTAGAGCGTTGCCATCCAGGGGACTTCGGCGTCCGGATCGGCATCCACCACCGGGGCGGTGAATGCTCCGCTCACCCGTCGGGCTGCCGCGATCTCCTGTCGGAAGCGGACCCGGAACTCCTCGTCCTGGGCGTCCTGGGCGTGCACGACCTTCACCGCGACCTGGCGGCCCGAGGCCGAATGTCCCAGGTAGACGACCCCCATGCCGCCGCTGCCGAGCCGGTCGACGAGCGTATAGCCGCCTATGGACCCGATGGACCCCGATTCCCCGGTGCTCAGCGGCATGGCCCGTTACCTTTCCCAAATCCCCTGTGTCGCACGCGTGTTCTGCGGCATCAGAGTAGTGCCTACGCCACTTGGGCGTCGGCGGACCTGGGTGGGTGGGGGGCGGCTCACACCGATACGGTGCTGATGAACTCCATCCAGGCGCGCGAGCCGACGAGGAGGACGGGCCCGTCCGTGACCTTGCTGTCCCGAACGGGGACGACACCGGGGACTCCGTCGGCGACTTCGAGGCAGCTGCCGCCGTTGCCATCGCTGTAGGTGCTCTTGCGCCAGCGGGCGGCGCCGGGGAAGTCGTACGCGACTTCGACGCAGCTGCCGCCCTCGCCGTTGCTGTAGCTGCTCTTGCGCCAGTGGGCTTTGCTCAGGTCGTACTCGCGCATCGTCTGTGGTCCTCCGCCGCCGATTCGACCAGGGCCAGGGACGCCTCCGGCGACAGCGCGACGGCCCTGAGCAGATCGTATGCGCGCTGTGCACGCTTCACCACCGCTGGGTCGTCCATCAACGTCCCCGAAAACGAGGTCTCTGTATAGGCAGTTGGCGGTGCGTCCTCGAACTCCATGAGGGCCAGCATCCCGCCCATGGCGGTGTGCGCTCCCGCGGCGTACGGGACCACCTGCGCGACCGCCTTGCGTTCCCGCACCATCGCCGCGATGTGGTCGAGCTGCTTGGCCATCGCGGCCGGGCCGCCCACCGGGATACGTAGGGCGTTCTCGTGCAGTACGGCCCAATACTCGGGCCTTGTAGCGTCGCTGAGGATGCGGGCCCGCTCCAGTCGAGCGGTCACCATCTCCTCGACGTACTCGTCTGTGATGAACGGGTTGGTCGCCAGCGTCACCGCGCCTGCGTACTCGGCCGTTTGAAGAAGCCCCGGTACGAGTGTCGGCGCGAACTCGCACAGCCGCGTCGCCGTGCGCTCAAGCTCCACCACCTCCGCGAAGTAATCCGCGTACCGCTTGTCGTCAATCAGTTTTCGCCACGTGCGCTCGAAAAAACCATCGGTTTGTAGGAGCTCATCGATCCGCTGGGCCACATCCAACTGTGGTTTCCGAATGGCCTGTTCGAACTGGCCGATGTAACCCCCGGAGACAAAAGCCCTCGCCCCCAGCTCCACCTGAGTGAAACCGGCATCCTCCCGCCGTCGTTTCAGCTCCGCCCCGAAGAACTCCCACGCCGCCTGCCGCGAACCGTTGGCCATGGCAAACCCCTTACGCTGCGCCGCACTTGTAGAGGACAGACTCCTGCCGAGTGTAGATGCGGAGCGTCACCCTGGAGATGCGAAGAGTGAAACTCGGAAAGTCAGGGGAACAGCGTGACGGCACAACACGCGGCGCTCTGCGTCGAAGAGGCGGAGGTAACGGTGAAGGAATTGCGGGCGGTACTGGAGAAGGCCGGAATCACGTTGCCGTCGCTGCGGATCGACCCGGCGAGTCTGGCGCGGGAGGCCCCCTGTCCGCGCGTCGAATTGGGCGGCTGTTCCATCGAGGTCGCGGCCCGGCTCGCGGCGGTGCTGCGGTGAGGCCACCGGCGGAGCCGGCTATCGGCTCGTACGTCGTCGACACACGCACAGGGAGGGTGGGCATGGTCATGGGACACGAGGGACCGTACGTACAGCTGAGACCGCTGGGTGGGGGCAAGGAGTGGGACTGCGGGCCGGACACCGCCCGGCGGGCCACCGCCGCGGAGCGGCTCAGCGCGGCCACGGCGTATGCGAACGCACGCAGCCGCGGTGAGGTGCCCTAGAAGCACGTGACCGCACGGCCTCCGGCATCCGGGAGGCCGTGCGGTACGGGCGGGCGGGCGGATCGTGACTAGGAGGTGGCGTTCCAGGAGTGCGCGACGTCGATGATCAGCTGGTCGCCCGACTGCGTCACGCGGAACGGCAGCCGCGCGCGCACGCCGAGCCCCACCACCGCGTCGTCCTCAAGGGCATCGACGTACCGGGTGTCCTTGAACGTCCGGTAGCCGGTGAGGTCCACTCCGGGCAGCGGCTGCGCGTGCTTGCCCGGGTACGACTCCGCGCCGGTCGCCGGGTCGAAGTTCGGGCCCACGGCGATCTGGAGGATCGCCCCGCCGGAGACGGGGATCTCTCCCGTACCGACCGAGATCAGCTTGTCGACGTACTTGACGCGGTAGCCGATCGCCCCGGTCGTCTTGCCGCCCTTGAAGTCGATGACCATACGGTCGAAGCACTCGTACTGGCCGGTCTTGATGTCCGTCAGCGGGGGCTTGTAGTCCTCCGCCAGCGTGACGAGCTTCTCCAGGCTTCCCCAGCCCGTCTCACACACTGTCGACGCGGCGGGGGCGGCCTGCGCCGTTCCCACCGCTCCCGCGATCCCGGCTCCCGCCAACACGAGTGCTGCCAGTGAGGTTCCGAGTCGTCGCATGCTTGCTCCCATGATCGAGTGGACGTGCACGCGGCCAGGGCCTGTCCACCAGGACAAGGCCGGGGAGGCCGCGGTGGTTCACGCTGGGCTCGCCATGTGATCGGACCTGGACCGGACTGTCACGAAACGGCAACAGCCCTCCAGGACGCCGGGCCGCTCCCGGCGTACGCGAGAATGGCCCCATGAGTCTGTTCCGCGACGACGGCATCGTGCTGCGCACCCAGAAGCTGGGTGAGGCGGACCGGATCATCACCCTGCTCACCCGCGGTCACGGCCGGGTACGGGCCGTGGCCCGGGGCGTACGGCGGACCAAGTCGAAGTTCGGGGCGCGGCTCGAACCCTTCTCGCACGTGGACGTGCAGTTCTTCGCGCGGGGGAGCGAACTGATCGGGCGCGGGCTGCCGCTGTGCACACAGAGCGAGACGATCTCTCCGTACGGGGGCGGGATCGTGACCGACTACGCGCGCTACACCGCCGGGACGGCCATGCTGGAGACGGCGGAGCGGTTCACCGATCACGAGGGTGAACCCGCCGTGCAGCAGTATCTGCTGCTCGTCGGCGGACTGCGCACCCTCGCCCGCGGCGAGCACGAACCGCACCTCGTGCTCGACGCCTTTCTGCTGCGCTCCCTCGCCGTGAACGGGTACGCGCCCAGCTTCAGCGCCTGCGCGAAGTGCGGGATGCCGGGACCGAACCGGTTCTTCTCGGTCGCGGCGGGAGGTTCCGTCTGCGTGGACTGCCGGGTGCCCGGCAGCGTCGTACCCTCGGCGGGGGCCCTGGAACTGCTCGGCGCGCTGCTGACGGGAGACTGGGAGACCGCGGACGCGTGCGAGCCGCGGTACGTCCGGGAGGGCAGCGGGCTGGTTTCGGCCTATCTGCACTGGCATCTGGAGCGCGGGCTGCGCTCACTTCGTTACGTGGAAAAGTAAGACCGAGGGAGACGAGAAGCACATGGTCGTACGCGGGATCCTGGGACGCCAGCGCCGCGAGTACAGGACACCGGAACCGCACCCGTCCGGTGCCGTCGCGCCCAAGCTCCCCGGCGAGCTGATCCCGAACCATGTGGCGATCATCATGGACGGGAACGGGCGGTGGGCGAAGGAGCGGGGGCTGCCGCGCACCGAGGGGCACAAGGTCGGCGCCGAGCGCGTGCTGGACGTGCTGCAGGGCGCGGTCGAGATGGGGGTCGGCGCGATCTCGCTGTACGCCTTCTCCACGGAGAACTGGAAGCGCTCGCCGGACGAGGTGCGCTTCCTGATGAACTTCAACCGTGACTTCATCCGCAAGACCCGGGACACCCTCGACGAGCTGGGCATCCGGGTCCGCTGGGTGGGCCGTATGCCCAAGCTGTGGCGGTCGGTGGCCAACGAGCTCCAGATCGCCCAGGAGCAGACCAAGGGCAACGACCGGCTCACGCTGTACTTCTGCATGAACTACGGCGGCCGCGCCGAGATCGCCGACGCGGCGCAGGCGCTGGCACAGGACGTGAAGGCGGGCCGGCTCGACCCGTCGAAGGTCAACGAGAAGACCTTCGCGAAGTATCTGTACTACCCCGACATGCCGGAGGTGGACCTGTTCCTGCGGCCGAGCGGCGAGCAGCGCACCTCCAACTACCTTCTGTGGCAGAGCGCCTACGCCGAGATGGTCTTCCAGGACGTCCTGTGGCCCGACTTCGACCGGCGTGACCTCTGGCGCGCCTGCGTCGAGTTCGCCTCCCGCGACCGCCGCTTCGGCGGAGCCGTCCCGAACGAGGAACTGCTCGCGATGGAACAGGCCATGAGGGGCCGCGAGGAGTAGGGCCTGATGTGTGAGGGGGCGCCGCGTCAGGAGGCGCGCCCCTCAGGGGCGCGGGGAACTGCGCGCCCAGCTCCACCGCCCCGCAGCCAAAAAACGAGCTCCACTACCCCTTGGCGGCAGCACACTCCGCACACGTACCGAAGATCTCAACGGTGTGGGCGACGTTCACGTAGCCATGCTCCGTCGCGATCGCCTCCGCCCACGTCTCGACGGCCGGGCCCTCGACCTCGACCGCCTTGCCGCAGACACGGCAGACGAGATGGTGGTGGTGCTCGCCGGTGGAGCAGCGGCGATAGACGGACTCGCCCTCGGAGGTACGCAGCACATCGACCTCGCCGGCGTCGGCGAGGGACTGCAGCGTGCGGTACACAGTGGTGAGTCCGACGGAGTCACCCTTGTGCTTGAGCATGTCGTGGAGCTCCTGCGCACTGCGGAACTCGTCCACCTCGTCGAGCGCTGCCGCCACGGCGGCACGCTGCCGGGTGGAACGGCCCCGAACGGGCGATCCAGCGGTTGTCACCGTTGCCTCCTCACGTCTGCCCTTGCCCGGCCATTGTGCCAGCCCGGACTGTGCGTGGTCAGACGCCGACCTTGCGTTCCGGGCCACGGGTGGCCGGAATTGCGCACTCCGCCGGGTCTCCGGCCCCCTGCGCGGCGGCCAGCGCCCGGGCCCGGCGCCGGGCCAGCGGAGTCGCCAGTGCCGTCAGCACGATGAACGCGCCGATGGTGAGCAGCACGATCGTCGCACCGGGCGGCACGTCCTGGTAGTACGAGGTCACGGTGCCGCCGATGGTCACGCTCACCCCGATCGCCACCGCGATCGCGAAGGTGGCGGCGAAGCTGCGGCTGAGCTGCTGGGCCGCCGCCACCGGAACCACCATCAGCGCGCTGACCAGGAGCAGGCCGACCACCCGCATCGCGACCGTCACGGTGACGGCGGCGGTGACGGCGGTGAGCAGGTTCAGGGCACGCACCGGCAGGCCCGTCACCCGTGCGAACTCCTCGTCCTGGCTGACCGCGAACAGTTGGCGGCGCAGACCGAGAGTGACCAGGACGACGAGGGCGGCGAGGACGCAGATCGCCGTGACGTCGGACTCGCTCACCGTGGAGAGCGAGCCGAAGAGGTACGAGGTGAGGTTGGCGTTGGAGCCGCCCGGCGCGAGGTTGATGAACATCACGCCGCCCGCCATACCGCCGTAGAAGAGCATGGCGAGCGCGATGTCGCCGCGCGTCTTGCCGTACCAGCGGATCAGTTCCATGATCACGGCGCCGAGGACGGAGACGGCCGTCGCCATCCACACGGGGTTGGCCGAGAGCAGGAAGCCGAGGCCGACGCCGGTCATCGCCACATGGCCGATGCCGTCGCCCATCAGGGCCTGGCGGCGCTGGACGAGGTAGATGCCGACGGCGGGCGCGGTGATGCCCACCAGGACGGCGGCGAGCAGCGCCCGCTGCATGAAGGCGTAGTCGAGGATTTCCATCAGCTCAGCAGTCCCATCGGTCCCATCGGTCCCATCAGCTCAGCAGTCCCGTCCGGATCGGTTCGGCGTCGTGAGCCGCGTGCGGGTGTACGTGGTCGTGGCCGGGCAGGGCGTGCTGGCCTACCGCCCGCGGGGGCGGGCCGTCGTGCAGGACGCAGCCGTCGCGCAGGACGACCGCCCGGTCGATCAGCGGCTCCAGGGGGCCCAGCTCGTGCAGGACCAGGAGGACGGTGGTGCCCGCCGCCACCTGCTCCCTGAGCGTGCGCGCCAGCACCTCCTGGCTCACGAGGTCCACGCCCGCCATCGGCTCGTCCATGATCAGCAGTTCGGGTTCGGAGGCGAGGGCGCGGGCGATCAGGACGCGCTGGTGCTGGCCGCCCGAGAGCGCGTTCACCGAGTCCTTGGCGCGGTCCGCCATGCCGACGAGCTCCAGGGCATGGCGTACGGCCTCGTGGTCGGCCTTGCGCAGCACGCCGAAGCGGGCACGGGAGAGCCGGCCGGAGGCGACGATCTCGGTCACCGTCGCGGGCACGCCGCCCGCGGCGGTCGTGCGCTGCGGGACGTACCCCACCCGTTTCCAGTCGCGGAAGCGGCGCCGCGGGGTGCCGAAGATCTCGATCTCGCCGCCGCTGGGGGTGACTTGACCGATGACGCTGCGGATCGCGGTCGACTTGCCGGAACCGTTCGCGCCGAGCAGCGCGACGACCTCACCGCGGTGCACGGTGAGGTCGATGCCGCGCAGGACGGGGCGCGAGCCCAGCTCGGCGGTCACGCCGCGCAGGGATATGACGGGCTCGCTCACGCTGTCCTCCTGGAACTGGGGGTCACTTGGCGCCCAACGCCGTCTGCAGCGCCTTCAGATTCGATTCCATGACCTGCAGGTAGTCGCTGCCCTTGGACTTGTCGGTGATGCCCTCGATCGGGTCGAGGACGTCCGTCTTCAGGTTGGCGTCGCCGGCGATGGTCTTGGCGGTCTTGTCGCTGACGAGCGTCTCGTAGAAGACCGTCGAGACGCCGTCGGCCTTCGCCATCTTCTCAAGGTCCTTCACCCGGTTCGCGCTGGGCTCCGACTCCGGGTCCAGGCCGTTGATGGCCTCCTCGGTGAGGCCGTAGCGCTCGGCGAGGTAGCCGAAGGCGGCGTGGGTGGTGATGAAGACCTTGGTCCTGGTGTTCGCCAGGCCCGTCCTGTACCGGGTGTCGAGGGCGGAGAACTTCTTCAGCAGGGCCGCGGTGTTCTTCTCGTAGTCCGCGGAGTGCTTGGGATCGGCCTTCTCCAGGGCCTTGCCGACGCCGCTCGCCACCTCGGCGTACCTCACCGGGTCGAGCCAGATGTGCGGGTCGGTGGCGCCGGTCTCCTCGCCCTTGGAGGAGTCGTGCGAGGCCGCGTGCCCGCCGACCTCGTTGCCGTGCTTCTCCAGCGTGGTCAGCGACGCGGCGTCGATCTTGGTCTTGACCTCGGACTGCGCCACGGCGTCGTCGACGGCCGGCTGCAGGTTCTTGAGGTAGACGATGGCGTCCGCCGACTGGAGCTGCGCGGTCTGCCGGGCACTGATCTCCAGGTCGTGCGGCTCCTGACCGGGCTGGGTCAGGCTCGTGACGTGCACATGCGTCCCGCCGATCTGCTCGGCGAGGTACTGCAGGGGATAGAACGACGCCACGACGTCGAGCTTCCCGCTGCTCGTACCGTCGGCCGCGGCGGAGCCCGAGCAGCCGGTGAGGGCGCCGAGGCCGAGGGCGGTGGCGGCCAGGGTCGCGGACCCGGCCGTGCCTATGCGAGTAGCGGCGAGGCGCCGTCGTACGTTCATGACACTCATTTTCAACAAATCTGGAAACGATTGTCAACAAGCTCTCGGTAAGCCCTCGGTGAGCCGGATGGCGAATGAGGCGGCAACCGGATGGCGAATGAGGCGGTAAGGGGCACGATGGGAGAGGTGTCCCCGAACCGATTTGATACGAGGGTGGGCGGCGCCGGTAACCTGAATCATTCGCGCCGTCCGTTCGTACTGAAGAGAGCATCGTGGCCGCCGACAAGATCGACACCATCGTCAGCCTGAGCAAGCGCCGTGGCTTCGTTTTCCCCTGTAGCGAGATCTATGGCGGGCAGAAGGCCGCCTGGGACTACGGCCCGCTCGGCGTCGAGCTCAAGGAGAACATCAAGCGCCAGTGGTGGCGCTACATGGTCACCTCCCGTGAGGACGTCGTCGGTATCGACTCGTCGGTGATCCTGGCGACCGAGGTCTGGGTCGCGTCGGGGCACGTCGCCACCTTCACCGACCCGCTCACCGAGTGCACCTCCTGCCACAAGCGCTACCGCGCCGACCACCTGGAGGAGGCCTACGAGGCGAAGCACGGCCGCCCCCCGGAGAACGGCCTCACCGACCTCAACTGCCCCAACTGCGGCAACAAGGGCACGTTCACCGAGCCCAAGCAGTTCTCGGGCCTGCTCTCCACCCACCTCGGCCCCACGCAGGACAGCGGCTCCGTCGCCTACCTGCGCCCCGAGACGGCCCAGGGCATCTTCACCAACTTCGCCTCCGTGCAGCAGACGTCGCGCCGCAAGCCGCCGTTCGGCATCGCGCAGATGGGCAAGTCCTTCCGCAACGAGATCACGCCTGGCAACTTCATCTTCCGCACCCGCGAGTTCGAGCAGATGGAGATGGAGTTCTTCGTCAAGCCGGGCGAGGACGAGAAGTGGCAGGAGTACTGGATGCAGGAGCGCTGGAACTGGTACACCAGCCTCGGTCTCCGCGAGGAGAACATGCGCTGGTACGACCACCCGGCCGAGAAGCTCTCGCACTACTCCAAGCGCACCGCCGACATCGAGTACCGCTTCCAGTTCGGCGGCAACGAGTGGGGCGAGCTGGAGGGCGTCGCGAACCGGACGGACTACGACCTGTCCGCCCACTCCAAGGCCTCCGGCCAGGACCTCTCCTACTTCGACCAGGAGGCCGGCGAGCGCTGGACTCCGTACGTCATCGAGCCCGCCGCCGGTGTCGGCCGCGCGATGCTCGCCTTCCTCCTGGACGCCTACGTCGAGGACGAGGCCCCCAACGCCAAGGGCAAGATGGAGAAGCGCACGGTGCTGCGCCTCGACCCGCGCCTCTCGCCGGTCAAGGTCGCCGTCCTCCCGCTCTCCCGCAACCCCGAGCTCTCCCCGAAGGCCAAGGGTCTCGCCACCGCCCTGCGCCAGCACTGGAACATCGAGTTCGACGACGCGGGCGCCATCGGCCGTCGCTACCGCCGCCAGGACGAGATCGGCACGCCGTTCTGCGTCACGGTCGACTTCGACACGCTCGACGACAACGCGGTGACGGTGCGTGAGCGCGACTCCATGAAGCAGGAGCGCGTGTCCCTGGACCAGATCGAGGGCTACCTCGCGAGCCGTCTGATCGGCTGCTGAGGTACTGCCACAGCTGTGTGCGGATGCCGGGTTCCCTTCGGGGGGCCCGGCATTGTCGTGTCTGCAGGTCCCAACGGCCGGCAGGCGGCCGGCGGGCGGCTGACACACGACAGCTGACAGGTGACAGCTGACAGACAGGTGACAGCTGACAGATATTGAAATCTGTCAGCTGTCATGTCATGGTGAAGGGACACCGGTCCTCCAGAAACACCAAGGAGTCCTCATGCGAACTCGCCCCCTCGGCACCACCGGCCCCCAGGTCTCAGCCCTCGGCCTCGGCTGCATGGGCATGTCCGCGCTGTACGGCGATGCCGACCGGGCCGAGTCCGTCGCCACGATCCACGCCGCCCTCGAAGCGGGCGTGACCCTGCTCGACACCGGCGACTTCTACGCCATGGGCCACAACGAGATGCTGATCGGCGAGGCACTGCGGGCAGCCCCCGCCGCGCGCCGCGAACAGGCGCTGACCAGCGTCAAGTTCGGCGCGCTGCGCGACCCGGACGGCGGCTGGTCGGGATACGACGGCCGCCCGGCAGCGGTGAAGAACTTCGCCGCGTACTCCCTCCAGCGGCTCGGCGTGGACCACATCGACGTGTACCGGATCGCCCGGGTCGACCCCGGCGTACCGATCGAGGAGACGGTCGGGGCGATCGCGGAACTCGTGGCGGCCGGGCACGTACGGCACATCGGCCTCAGCGAGGTCGGCGCGGACACGATCCGCCGGGCCGCCGCCACCGCGCCCATCGCGGACCTGCAGATCGAGTACTCGCTCATCTCGCGCGGCATCGAGGACGGCATCCTGCCGACGACCCGGGAGCTGGGCATCGGCATCACGGCGTACGGAGTACTGTCCCGCGGACTGATCTCCGGCCACTTCACGGCCGACCGGCAGCTCGCCGCGAACGACTTCCGGGCCATGAGCCCCCGTTTCCAGGGCGAGAACCTCCAGCACAACCTCGCGCTCGTCGAGGCGCTGCGGAAGATCGCCGAGCAGAAGGGCGTCAGCGTGGCGCAGATCGCGATCGCGTGGGTGCTCTCCCGCGGCGAGGACATCGTGCCGCTGGTGGGCGCCCGTAGCCGCGACCGGCTCACCGAGGCGCTGGGGGCGCTGGACGTCACCCTGGACCAGGGCGATCTGGCCGCGATCGAGCAAGCGGTGCCGGCGGACGCCGCCGCGGGCGACCGCTACCCGACGGTCCAGATGGCACATCTCGACAGCGAGCGCTGACGGTACCGGCAGGTACGGTCTCGTCATGGCACCGACCACCGAAGTACTGACCGCCGAGCGCATCCTCGCCGCGACCGAGGAGGTGCTGCGCCGCCACGGCCCGGCCAAGGCCACCGTGGTGGACGTGGCCCGCGCGCTCGGCGTCAGCCACGGCAGTGTCTACCGCCACTTCCGTACGAAGGCGGCGTTGCGGGAGGCGGTCACGAAGCGCTGGCTGGACCGTACGTCGCAGACGCTGGAGGAGATCACCCGCACGCGGGACGAGACCGCTCCCGAGGCGCTGCGGAACTGGCTGGGCACGCTGTTCACGGCCAAGCGCCACAAGGCGGGGGACGATCCGGAGCTGTTCGCCACGTACTCGGTGCTGCTCGGTGAGGCCAGCACCGTGGTCGAGGAGCACATCACCGACCTCGTCGACCAGCTCACACGCATCGTCGAGCGCGGTGTGGGCGAGGGCGACTTCACGGCCGTGGACGGCGACGCCGCGGCGACGGCCCGCGCGGTCTTCGACGCCACGAACCGCTTCCACGACCCGTGTTACGCCCGCGAGTGGGAACAGCCGGGCGTGGAGGCCGAGTTCACGACCGTCGTGGACCTGGTCCTGCGCGGACTGGGACGCTGACCGACCCTACGACCCCGTCCGGCCCTACGACCCCGTCGGGTCCACCGTCGCCTGGTGCGCCTCCGCGAGGTGTTCCTCCGCCTTCAGCCACGGCAGGAACTGCGCGCCCTTGCGCCAGCCGCAGGTGTCGCACCTGATCGTGCGTTGTACGCCCGCTCGCTGCACGCGTACGACGTGCTCGCGCCCGTGCTGATCCCACCGGCTTACCTTGCTCGTGTTGATCTGCAGCATGACACCTCCAGGTGTTACCGCTCCGCTTGCCAGGCAAGGCGTTCGCAGCAAGGAGTGTGCAGCATGAAGAAGATCAACGGGGACTCTTGGGCGGCCGGTTCCCCGCACGTGCCCCGGGACCTGCCCGGCATCCGCTCCAGGATCCGCTCCAGGATCCGCCCCGCGACCTGGCCCAGGATCGGCCCGTGATCGCCGAACTGCAGTGCGTGGTGCCGGACTGTCCCGAACCCCTCCAACTCGCCCGGTTCTACGCGGCGGTGCTCGGCGGCACGGTCAACCGGCCCGACCGGCGCTGGACGCTCGACGAGGAGTGGGCGACGCTGCACACCCCGTCCGGTCTCGTCCTGGCCTTCCAGCGAGTGGCGGACCAGCGGCCGCCGCGGTGGCCCGACCCCGCGCAACCCCAGCAGTTCCACCTGGACTTCGGCGTCCCGGACCTGGACGGGGCGCGGGACCAGGTCCTGGCCCTCGGCGCGACCCTGCTGGACGCCTCCGACGGGCGCGGCCGGCACGTCTACACGGATCCCGCGGGGCACCCCTTCTGTCTGGTCCGCCACTGAGGGGTCGGGCGAGGGCCGGCCGACCGTGGCCGTGCGCCCCGACGTCGCCTGCGCGTCGGTGAGTCGGCGACGTCGGAGCGTTCCTCAGCTGATCGTGCGCGGCAGCCGCAGGCTCAGGGCGGTCGTCACGGCCACGCCCGCCAGTTGGACCAGGAGGGTCGTGACCAGGGCGTCCCGCATGCCGTGGCTGGAGGAGAGGGACAGGAAGAGGGTGCCCAGAGTGGCGACGCCGACGGCGAGGGCCGACTGCTGGGTGGTGGCCATGACACCGCTTCCGACGCCGGCCCGGGCGGCCGGGACCTCGGAGAGGATGATCCGGATGAGGACCGGGAGCTGGAGCGCCTGACCCGCGCCCGCGACCGCCGCGCCCGGAAGCAACTGCCACACGCCCAGGTCCGGCCAGGACCGCCACGCGGTCAGCGCGATGAGGACCACACCCACCGCCTGGACCAGTCCGCCCACAGTGACGATCCGGGTGCCGTAGCGGGCGATCAGCCGGGGCCCGCAGAGGGAGACGACGAAGAAGGCCACCGCCATCGGTGCCAGGGCCAGGCCCGCCGGCACCGGGCCGAGGCCCGCGCCCCGCTGCAGTGCCACCGCGATCACGAACATGAAGCCGCTGAAACCGATCGAGAACGGCACGATCATGATCAGGCCCCGGCGGAGCGAGGTCAGCGCGAACAGGCTCGGGGGGACCAGGGGCGTACGGCCCTCGCGGTCCTCCCGGCGCTCGACGAAGTAGAACGCCGCCGCCGCGAGGGGGAACAGGGCCAGCGACAGCCAGGTCCACAGGGGCCAGCCCGCCGCCCGGCCCTCCGTGAGCGGGGCGAGGAGGGCGAGCAGCGCCACGGCGAGCAGGACCGTGCCGGGGGTGTCGATCGGCTCCGGGTGCTGTGAGCGCGTCTCGGGGACGGCACGCGCGGCCAGGATCAGGCCGAGGATCACGACGGGCACGTTCACGAGGAACACCGCGCGCCAGCCGGTGCCGGCGATGTCCGCCGCGACCAGGAGACCGCCGAGGATCTGCCCGGCCACCATGGAGAGGCCCGCCGTGGCGCCGTACAGGCTCATGGCCTTGCCGCGGCGCGCGCCCGCGGTCGCGGCCTGGATGGTGGCGAGCACCTGCGGCAGCATCGCCGCGGACGCCGCGCCCTGCGCGCCGCGCGCCGCCACCAGCGTCCAGGCGCTGGGCGCCAGCCCGCACGCCAGTGAGGTCAGGCCGAAAGCGGCCATGCCGCCCAGGAAGAACTGGCGCCGCCCGAAGAGGTCGCCGAGGCGTCCGCCCAGGACCAGCAGGACGGCGTACGCGACCCCGTACCCGGCGACGACGAGTTCGAGGACGGCTTCGCTCGCGTTCAGGTCGTGGCCGATGGTCGGCAGGGCCACGTTGACGATGAAGAAGTCGATGAGGGGCAGCGCGGCCCCGAGCAGCACGGTGAAGAGTCCGAGGCCGCCGAGAACGGGTGCCCCGGAGGGCGAGCGGACAGGAGTCCTGAGAATTCCGGTTTCGGTCACGTCCTTCAGACTTATCCTGCCCGCAGCCTGGTACCAGAGTCTCCTTATCCTGGTAGAAGCAGTACCTGGCAACAGGTTCCGGTGAACGGCAGGCTGGAGGCATGACGACGATGACGCAGGAGAGCACCACGACCCCTCCCCAACTGGTGGAACCCCAGCCGCACGGCACCGTGGCCCCCCGCGGCAGCGAGATCCGGCGGACCGAGCTCGCCGCCTTCCTGCGCAACCGGCGCGAACGCATCACGCCCGAGCAGGTCGGGCTGCCCCGCGGCCGCCGTCGGCGCACACCGGGCCTGCGCCGCGAGGAGGTCGCACAGCTCTCCGCCGTCGGCGTCACCTGGTACACCTGGCTCGAACAGGCCCGTGACATCCAGGTCTCCGAACAGGTCCTCGACGCGCTGGCCCGTAGCCTGCTGCTCGACTCCAGCGAGCGCGACCACCTCTTCCGGCTGGCCGGAGCCGTCGACCCGACGCCTGCCGCGCGGTGCCCGACCCTCACCCCGGCCCTGCTGGAGGTGCTGACCCAGCTGGAGCCGCTCCCGGCCTGCATCCAGAACAGCCGCTACGACATCCTGGCGTACAACCGCACGTACGCCCGGCTGATGATGCGCGACCTCGACTCCGTACCGCCCGAGGACCGCAACTGCATGATCCTCACCTACACCCACCCGGAGTGGCGCGAGTCGATCGTGCTCCTCGACGAGACCATGCATGTGATGGCCGCCAAGCTGCGCAGCTCCATGGCCGGTCACCTCGGTGAGCCCGCCTGGAAGATGCTGGTCAAGCGGTTGCGGACGGAGTCGGCGGAGTTCCGGGAGATCTGGGAGCGGTACGAGGTGTTCGGCGGCGCCCGCAGCAAGACCAAGCAGTTCCTGAACCCGTACGTCGGAGTCCTCACCCTCACCCACACCGACCTGTGGCTGGCCCCCGACATGGACGCCCGCATGGTGACGTACGCCCCCACGGACGAGCAGACCCGCGAACGCCTGACGAAGCTGTACGAGACCGCCCGGACGGCGGAGGCGGAAGCCGCCTGAGCAAGATCCGAGCCCCGTAAGGGGCGCGGGGCTGTGACATTTGTGCGGCTCCGCCGCGTGGGCGCGCCCAGCCACGTACCGGGGAAAGCCGACGAACCACCCGCAGCGCTACAGCTCCCCCCGAGCGGAGCGCTCAGGCAGCCTCGGTCTTCGTGTCCCGCCGTACGCCGCCCGAGTCGCCCCGAACCTCCACGTCCGCCTCTTCCTCCGTCGACTCCCACTGCCGAGCCGCCCGCTCGGCAGTCCCGCGCGCCCAGCGCCCGCTGGTCAGCGCGCCCAGGACGAGAACGGCGAGACCGCAGCCGGTGAGGATCCACCAGCCCGGGCGGGCGGCCGACACGAACGTCTCCTTGTACGCGGAGTCCTGGATGCCGGAGGCGAGCACCGCACCGATCACCGCGACGCCGAGGGTGCCGCCGATCTGGCGGCTGGTCGAGGCGACGGCGGCCGCCACACCGGCCTGGCTGCGGGGCATGCCCGAGACGGCGGTGTTGGTGATGGGGGCGTTCACGAAGCCGAAGCCGAGGCCGAAGAGGACGTAACCGATGACGAGCGTGACGTTCGACGTCTCGGCCTCGAACGCGGCGAACAGGATCCCGCTCGCGGTCATCGCGACCCCCGCGATCAGCAGGGGCAGCCGCGGCCCCCGGCTGCCGACCAGCCGCCCCGACAGCGGCGCGCACACGAAGCACATGACCGCCATGGGCAGCATCCACAGGCCCGCGTGCAGTGCGTTCAGGCCACGCACGTTCTGCAGATAGAGCGACGAGAGGAACAGGAACCCGCTGAGCGCGGCGAACGCGCTGACGGCGACGACCGTGGCCCCGCTGAACGGCGCCGAGCGGAAGAAGCGCAGGTCGATGAGGGGTTCGTCGCGCCGGGGCTCGTAGCGGAGCAGACCGAGCAGCGCGGCGACGGCGATCACGCCGAAGACCGCGGTCTTCAGGATGCCGGAGCTGGGCGCCTCGATGATCGCGTACGTCAGTGAGCCCAGCAGCGCGATGACGAGGACCTGCCCGACCGGGTCGGGGCGGCGGGCCTTGGGGGCGCGGGACTCGGGGACGTAACGCCAGGTGAGCAGCAGTGCGGCGACGCCGACCGGGAGGTTGAGCCAGAAGATCGAGCGCCAGCCGACGGTGTCCACGAGAAGGCCGCCCACGATCGGGCCCGCGGCCAGCGAGATGCCGACCACGCCACCCCAGACGCCGATCGCGCGGGCCCGCTCCCGGGGGGCCGTGAAGGTGTTGGTGATGATCGACATCGCGACCGGGTTCAGCATCGAACCGCCGACCGCCTGCACCATGCGGAAGGCGACGAGCGAATCCAGGTTCGGGGCCAGGGAACACAACACCGAACCGAGGGTGAAGAGCACCAGGCCCGCCTGGAAGACCCTGCGGCGGCCGATGCGGTCGGCGGTCGAACCCGCGAGCATCAGCAACGACGCCAGGACCAGCGTGTACGCGTCGATGGTCCACTGGAGGCCCGCGACGCTCGCATGCAGTTCCTTCTGCATCGAGGGCAGGGCGACATTCAGAACCGTGCTGTCGAGGCTCACGATCAGCAGACTCATGCAGCAGATCGCGAGGACGAGCAGACGGCGGCGGGGGCTGAGCTCGGACATTCATCCAGAGTACGCCGATGTCGATAGTGCGTCTAACTAATGACCGCCGCCGCACCTGGCCGCGTACGCGGCCCTGGGGATACGCGACAATGGGGGAATGTCCACGACCGCCCTCGCCGCCGCGCCCGCCACCACCGCCTCCCCGCTGTCGATCGGCCCCCACACCGTTCGGCCGCCCGTGGTCCTCGCCCCCATGGCCGGGATCACGAACGCGCCGTTCCGTACGCTGTGCCGCGAGTTCAGCGGCGGCAAGGGCCTGTTCGTCAGCGAGATGATCACCACGCGGGCGCTGGTCGAGCGCAACGAGAAGACCATGCAGCTGATCCGCTTCGACGCGACCGAGACGCCGCGTTCGATCCAGCTGTACGGCGTGGACCCGGCGACCGTCGGCAAGGCCGTCCGCATGATCGCGGAGGAGAACCTCGCCGACCACATCGACCTGAACTTCGGCTGCCCGGTCCCGAAGGTCACCCGCAAGGGCGGCGGCTCCGCCCTCCCGTACAAGCGCCACCTGCTGCGGGCGATCCTGCGCGAGGCCGTCGCCGGGGCGGGCGACCTGCCCGTGACGATGAAGATGCGCAAGGGCATCGACGACGACCACATCACGTTCCTCGACGCCGGACGGATCGCCGTCGAGGAGGGAGTCACCGCCATCGCCCTGCACGGCCGCACCGCCGCCCAGCACTACGGCGGCACGGCCGACTGGGACGCCATCGCACGGCTCAAGGAGCATGTGCCGGAGATCCCCGTCCTCGGCAACGGCGACATCTGGTCCGCCGAGGACGCGCTGCGGATGGTGCGGGAGACCGGCTGCGACGGGGTCGTGGTCGGGCGCGGCTGCCTGGGCCGGCCGTGGCTCTTCGGCGACCTGGTGGCCGCCTTCGAGGGGCGCCCGGACGCCTACGCCCGCCCGACCCTGCGCGAGGTCGCGGCCGTCATGGTCCGCCACGCCACCCTGCTCGGCGAGTGGATCGGCGACGAGGCGCGCGGGGTCATCGACTTCCGCAAGCACGTGGCCTGGTACCTGAAGGGCTTCGCCGTCGGCTCGGAGATGCGTAAGCGCCTCGCGATCACCTCGTCCCTGGCCGAACTCTCCGAAGGGCTGGCCGAGTTGGACCTCGACCAGCCCTGGCCCACGGGCGCGGACGGGCCCCGCGGCCGTACGTCCGGCAACAACAGGGTCGTCCTGCCGGACGGTTGGCTCAAGGACCCGTACGACTGCGCGGGCATCGGCGAGGACGCGGAACTGGACACGTCCGGGGGCTGACTCCCCTGCCGGGGGCTCCCTCAGGCGCCCCCGACCGCCGTGAGCAGGGCCAGGGGTGCCGCCGCCGAGCGGGACTCCCGTACGCACGCATGCGGATACGGCACCGGCTCCCCGTGCGTCTCGCGGCCGTACCCCGCGAGGACCTCGGGAAGGCGGTGGCCGGCGGCCGTGGCGGCGTCGACGAGCGCGTGGGCGACCGTACGGGCCTCGTCGTGCAGGCCGTAGCGGGCCAGCCCCAGCGTGATCAGCGCGTTGTCGTGCGGCCAGACCGAACCGCGGTGGTACGACAGCGGGTGGTACGCCGGCTGGTCGGCGGCCAGCGTGCGCACGCCCCAGCCGGAGAAGAAGTCCGGCTCCAGCAGCCGGCGGCCGACCAGTTCGCCGTACTCCTTGTCGAGCAGCCCCGACCAGAGCAGATGGCCCGCGTCCGAGGCGAGCGCGTCGACCTGGCGGCCGTCGCCGTCCAACGCCAGCGCGGGGAAGGCGTGTTCGCTCATCCAGAAGTCCCGCTGGAAGCGGTCGCGGAGGTCACCGGCGGCCTGTTCGAGAAGGGCCGCGTAGACCTCGTCGCCCCACACCGTGCGGGACAGATGGGCGGTGCGGCGCAGCGCGTCGTACGCGTACCCCTGCGCGCCCGCCGCCAGCACCGGACCACTGGGACGGCTGCCGTCGGCCGAGCAGATCGCGCCGGGGGAGTCCTTCCAGTTCTGGTTGGCGAGGCCGCCGCCGTCCGCGCGGTAGACGAGATAGCCGACGGAGGTCAGACCGCCGTGGTCCAGCATCCAGCCGATCGCCGCACGGGCGTTGGCCTCCAGCCGCCGGGCCAGGCTCACATCGCCGGTCTGCTCGGTGTACGCGCCGAGCAGCACCAGGAACAGCGGCGTCGCGTCCACCGAACCGTAGTACCGCCCGTACGGCACCTGCCCGAAGTGCGCCAGCTCACCGTGGCGCACCTCGTGCACGATCTTGCCGGGCTGGGCCACCGCACCCGCTCCCACCTCCACCGCCTGGGTCGCGGCGAGCGCGGGCAGCGTGGCGGCGGCGAGCTCGGGGCGGTAGGGGAGCGCGAAGAGCGAGGTCAGCAGGGCGTCGCGGCCCAGCAGGGTGAGGAACCAGGGGACTCCGGCCGCCGGAACGAGCAGCTCCTCGCCGTCCGGACCCTTCGCCGGGACCTGGAGCACCGCGAGGTCCGACAGACCCCGCGCGCAGGCCGCGGCCAGCTCGGGCCAGCCGGTCGGGAAGGGCACCCCCTCCGCGAACGCACCCTCCAGCGCCAGCAGCCGCTCGTTCGCGGCGGCGGGGGAGCGGGGAACCTCCGGTTCCTTCAGCGCCCCGTGCGGGCGGGCCGCGACGCGCAGCGCCAGCTCCGCCGAGGCATGCGCTTCGAGCTCCAGGGTCCATACGAGGCGACGCGCACCCGTGCCGGTCTCCTCGACCCCGTCCGGCGGCGGCTCGGAGGTGACCGTCGTACAGGACCGCCACTCCCCGCGCTGATAGCTGAACTCCACGCCGTCGTCGAGGACTTGACGCCCCCGTACGGCGCCGGTCTTGGCATACGTACGGTAGTCGGAGCGCAGCTCGAACTGGTCCGTGAAGTCGGCGTCCACGGTGAGCGCGATACGCACGGTCGTGGGCGCCGGGCGGTTGCTGGTCACCCGCAACGACTCCACGAACGCCCCGTCGGTGACGGCCTGTTCACGGAAGAGCGTGTACGCGGGCGGTTCGTTGCGGCCACCACGCGGTACGAGCACACAGCGCGCGGTGTCGCCGTCCGCGACCGGTGTGAGCGCCTCGGGCACCGCGCCGTCGAGGGTCAGCTGCCAGCGGCTGAGATGCCGGGCGTCCCGTACGAACAACCCGTCCGGGGAGCTGCCGTTCCGTACCCCGCTGATGTCGCCGCCGTCGCCCACGGCGGCGAACGTCCCACCGTGCACGAGCAGATGATGCCGGTCCGTCATCCCCGGTCCCCTCCCTTGGTGCCCGTCTCGAATGAACTGTGTGACGTTGTCGTGCCGGGTTCCTCTGAACTGTGCGACGTCGTCGTGCCGGGTTGCTCTGAACTGTGTGCCGTCGTCGTGCCGAGTTCCTCGCCGAACACGTCGTGCCCGTGCCCCGGGTGGGCCACGGCCTGGTTCCGATCCGGGTTCGTGCTCAGGTCCGGGCCCAGGTTCGGGTTCAGGTCCGGGCCCGGCTCCTGGTCCGTCCGGTCCGGTCGGTCCGTCCGGTTCATCCGGTTCATCCGGTCCGGTCGGTCCGCCCGGTTCATCCGGTCCGTGCCGGAGGGCTCGTGCAGCAGGTCCAGGGTCAGCGCGGCCGTCCAGCTGAAGCCGAGCGCTCCGCAGGCCTCGCCGGTGTACGGGTCGACGTACTCCGCGAACCCGGACGTGTCGGCGGTCTCCAGCAGCGCGGCCCGCAGCTCCTCCGCGCGCCCGTGCTCCCCGTGCAACCGCAGCCCGCGCTCCAGCAGCCAGTTCGTGTTGAACCAGGCCGGTCCGCGCCAGTAGCGGTGCGGATCGAAGGCGTGCCCGGTCAGGTCGTAACTCGGTGCCAGCCGGGCGACCCCGCCGAGCCCGAAGTGCGGCCCGCCGGCCGTACGCACAAGGGTGGCCGCGATGTCGCGTGGCAGCGCGGGGAGGATGAGCGGGAGCAGCCCGGCGACACTGCGCTCGGGAATGAGCGCACCGGTGCGTGAGCGCTGCTCCGTTCCGTGAGCGCTGCTCTCGCTGGAGCGGTGCTCTGGAGAGTGAGCGGTGCTCTCGCCGGAGCGCTGCTCTGAACCGTGAGCGCCGCTCTCGGCGGAGCCGTGCCCATAAGCGAGAGCACCGCTCTCGGAAGAGCGCCGCTCCGAAGTGAGAGCACCGCTCTCGCCGCCCCTGGCGTACACATCCCGGCAGAAGAACATCCCCTCCTCCGGGTCCCACAGCCGCTCCACCAGCGCCGCCGTCAGGCGCTCCGCGCGGGCGTGCCGCGCCGTCCCCGCCGCGCCCAGTTCCCGCGCGATCGCGGCGAGCGCGTGCTCGGAGGCGATCAGCAGCGCGTTGAACGCGGGGTCCTCGACGGCGAACTCGCCGCCGCCGTCGGCGTACCCGCCGTCCCGGTAGTCCGTCGCGAGCCGCACGTACCGCCCGTAGTCGAGGTCTGTCGGGCGGTCCTCGGCGGATCCGTGGTCGAGGTCGGCGCGGCGGAAGGAGCGCGGCGCGGCCGGGGTGACACGGCTCAGCGGGGCGTCCCAGCACGGGCTGTTGTCCATGCCCTGTTCCCATGGGTGGACCACGGAGGCGAGTCCGCCGCCGCCGAGGTCCCGGCGGTGCAGCAGATAGCGGTGCCAGGCGGCCAGCCGGGGATACACCCGGGAGAGGAAGGAACGCGACCGGGACAGGCCCGGGTCGGCCTGGTGCACCAGCCAGGCGGCGAGCGCGTGCACCGGTGGCTGCACGATGCCCGACGTCTGTACGGTGCGCGGGGCGCCCGCGGCCCGCCCCGCGGTCGAGGAGCGCCAGAAGTCGGGGCTCGGGAAGTACGCGTCCAGCGGAACGGAGGGGTTGAACACAATGTGCGGAATCCTGCCGTCACCCCACTGGGCGCCGAGCAGCGTCTCCAGTTCCGTCTGTGCCCGCAAGGGGGACAGGTGGCGCAGGCCGATCGCGATGAAGGCGGAGTCCCAGGACCACTGGTGCGGATACAGACCGCGCGAGGGAACCGTCGACGTTCCCGTCCAGTTGCCCTCCAGTACGTGGGCGGCCCTGAGGTGCAGCGACCCGCTGGAGCGGTCGCGATCGTATACATGGGCACCCGAGTGGGTGATCTCACGCGACCCGGGCGGAGAGGGTGAGCCCGAGGTGCGCACGGGGGTGGTGATCCCCGTGCGGCGGATGGTGAGTTGGGTTGTGCTGTCCACTCAGGTCTCCCCGAAGACGTCCGGCCGATCGGTTCGGCACTAGCTACCGTAGGGTTACGTCTATTTAACACGCAAAACTCAATATGTAATGCAGAGTTGGTGAACGCAAGGGGTTGGGCATGACGGGCATGGCGGGGACGGCAGGAAGGGCGGTGAAGGCCATGAGGGCCGGGCATCAGGCAAGCGCCGGGGAACTGCTCGAACTGGTGCGCAGTGGCCGCGCCACGACGCGCGGCGCGCTGCAGCAGGCCACCGGTCTGTCGCGGGCCACCGTCGGCCAGCGCCTCGACCGGCTCTTCCGCGCGGGCTGGCTGCGCGAGGGTGCGGGCGGCCCGGTGGACTCCCCGCTGGGCGGGCGCCCCTCCATCACGCTGGAGTTCGACGACGAACACGCCGTCGTCCTCGCCGCCGACCTGGACACCCGGCACGGCCGGGCCGCCGTCGTCTCGCTCACAGGGGAGATCCAGGCCGAGCACCACGGGAGCCTGCGCATCGAGGACGGCCCGGACGCCGTGCTCGGCGAGCTCGGCCGCTGGTTCGCCGAACTGCTGGAGAAGGCCGGGCAGCGACCGGACGCGGTCTGCGGGATCGGCCTTGCGGTGCCGGGCCCGGTCGACACCGACACCGGCCGGGTGGTGCAGCCGCCGATCATGCCGGGCTGGGACGGCTACGACATACGGGGGCGCCTGGGACGCGCGTTCGCCGAGCACGCCGGCACCGGCACCGAGCGCGACAGCGGGGGCGGGGCCGCGGGCGGGGCCAGGGGCGGGAGCAAGGGCGGCATCAGGGTCCCGGTCCTCGTGGACAACGACGCCAACCTGATGGCGTACGGCGAACAGCGCACCGGTTACCCGGACTGCTCGGCGTTCGCCCTGGTCAAGGTCTCCACGGGTATCGGCGCGGGCATGGTCGTCGGCGGCTCCATCTACCGGGGGATCGACGGGGGCGCCGGCGACATCGGGCACATCCGGGTCGGCGCGGACGCGCTGTGCCGATGCGGTTCCTACGGCTGTCTGGCCGCCGTCGCCAGCGGTGGCGCGGTGGCGCGCCGACTCGCCGAGTCCGGCGTACCGGCGGCCTCCGGCTCGGATGTGCGGGACCTGCTGACCGCCGGGCACCCGGAGGCGATGGCGCTCGCGCGGGAGGCGGGGCGACAGGTCGGGGACGTACTCGCGACCGTCGTGACGCTGCTCAACCCCGGGGTTTTGATGATCGCCGGGGATTTGGCCGGAACCCCGTTCCTCACGGGTGTGCGCGAGCTGCTGTACCAGCGGGCGCTGCCCCGCTCGACCGCTCATCTGGACGTGGTGACCTCGCGGCTCGGGGAGCGGGCCGGGCTGGTCGGTGCGGGGGCGCTGGTCGTGGAGTACCTGTACGCGCCGGAGCGGGTGGAGGAGCGGCTGGCGGCGCTGGGCGTATGACGTCCGCATGTCGTATCCGCATGTCGTATCCGCATGTCGTATCCGCATGCCGTATCCGCATGCCGTATCCGCATGTCGTACCTACGTCACCCCACGTCACCCCGCGTCCACATCGTGGTCCGCCTCGCGGTCCGCATGATGAAATTTCGGCCGTCTTTACGGCGTGATTCTCGCCACCCTTGATAGGGGTGATGCTCAGATGAGCGGATCTTGACCGGCTGCACTTCCCTAAGGGGTGGCACTCAGTGCCACCCTTCGATCGTTCATCGATTAAACTCAGACGCGCAGGAGGCCGCTCAGGTGAGCGATTGGCGCGGTCTGCGGGTGCTGGTTCGTTCAAGAAGTGAAAACATCGTCTCGCGACCACTTGCCAAGGCTTGACTTTCAATCGAGTGGCGGACGGGTGGTTACAGGCGTATGACGTGCAAGTAGACGTACCCAGACGCCTTCGATCTGGGTATGTTCCTCGCCGTCAGGGCAGCCACCGCGACGTCGAGGAGTCGAGACTCGTGTCGGAAAACAAAGATCCCCACGTAGCCGAGAGCGGCGACAGCGGCGTCGAGGAAGCGAAGTTCGTTTACGACTTCACCGAGGGCAACAAAGAGCTCAAGGACCTCCTCGGCGGCAAGGGTGCGAACCTCGCCGAGATGACCAACCTGGGCCTTCCCGTCCCTCCCGGCTTCACGATCACCACCGAGGCGTGCAAGACCTACCTCGGCAGCGGTGCGGAGCCCGCGGCACTGCGTGACGAGGTGAGTGCGCACCTCGAAGCCCTCGAAGCGGGGATGGGCAAGAAGCTCGGCCAGGCCGATAACCCCCTGCTCGTATCGGTGCGTTCCGGGGCGAAGTTCTCCATGCCCGGCATGATGGACACCGTGTTGAACATCGGCCTCTCCGACAAGTCGGTCCAGGGCCTGGCCAAGCAGGCCGGCGACGACCGCTTCGCGTGGGACTCGTACCGTCGTCTCATCCAGATGTTCGGCAAGACGGTCCTCGGTGTCGACGGCGAGCTCTTCGAGGACGCGCTGGACGCGGCGAAGACGGCCAAGAAGGTCACGGTCGACACGGAGCTGGAGGCCGCGGACCTCAAGAAGCTGGTCACCAAGTTCAAGAGGATCGTCAAGACCGAGGCGGGCCGGGACTTCCCGCAGGAGCCGCGCGAGCAGATGGACCTCGCCATCCACGCGGTCTTCGACTCCTGGAACACCGACCGCGCCAAGCTCTACCGCCGTCAGGAGCGCATCCCGCACGACCTCGGCACCGCGGTGAACGTGTGCTCGATGGTGTTCGGCAACCTGGGCCCCGACTCGGGTACGGGTGTGGCGTTCACGCGCGACCCCGCCTCCGGCCACCAGGGCGTGTACGGCGACTACCTCCAGAACGCCCAGGGCGAGGACGTCGTCGCGGGCATCCGCAACACCGTCCCGCTCGCCGAGCTGGAGACGATCGACAAGAAGTCGTACGACCAGCTGATGCAGATCATGGAGACCCTGGAGAACCACTACAAGGATCTCTGCGACATCGAGTTCACCATCGAGCGCGGCCAGCTGTGGATGCTGCAGACCCGCGTCGGCAAGCGCACGGCGGGCGCGGCGTTCCGTATCGCCACGCAGCTCGTCGACCAGGGCCTGATCGACGAGGCGGAAGCGCTCCAGCGGGTGACGGGCGCCCAGCTCGCCCAGCTGATGTTCCCCCGCTTCGACGAGCAGGCGAAGGTCGAGCAGATCGGCCGGGGCATCGCGGCGTCACCGGGCGCGGCGGTCGGCAAGGCGGTCTTCGACTCGTACACCGCGATCAAGTGGTCGCGCTCGGGCGAGAGGGTCATCCTGATCCGCCGCGAGACCAACCCCGACGACCTGGACGGCATGATCGCGGCGGAGGGCATCCTGACGTCGAGGGGTGGAAAGACCTCGCACGCGGCCGTCGTGGCGCGCGGTATGGGCAAGACGTGCGTCTGCGGCGCCGAGGAACTCGAGGTCGACACCAAGCGGCGCCGTATGACGGCCCCGGGCGGTCTGGTCATCGAGGAGGGCGACGTCGTCTCGATCGACGGCTCGACGGGCAAGGTCTACCTGGGCGAGGTCCCGGTGGTCCCCTCCCCGGTCGTCGAGTACTTCGAGGGCCGGATGCACGCGGGCGCCGACGACGCCGACGAACTGGTCGCCGCCGTGCACCGGATCATGGCGTACGCGGACCGGGTCCGCCGGCTGCGCGTCCGCGCCAACGCGGACAACGCGGAGGACGCCCTGAGGGCCCGCCGCTTCGGCGCGCAGGGCATCGGCCTGTGCCGCACCGAGCACATGTTCCTCGGCGACCGGCGGGAACTGGTCGAGCGGTTGATCCTGGCCGACACGGACGCCGAACGCGAGGACTCCCTCAAGGGCCTGCTCCCCCTCCAGAAGCGGGACTTCGTCGAACTCTTCGAGGCGATGGACGGCCTCCCGGTGACGATCCGTCTCCTGGACCCGCCGCTGCACGAGTTCCTGCCCGACGTGACCGAACTGTCGGTACGGGTGGCGCTGGCCGAGTCGCGCGGCGACGCCAACGAGAACGACCTGCGGCTGCTCCAGGCGGTGCACCGGCTGCACGAGCAGAACCCGATGCTGGGCCTGCGTGGCGTACGCCTGGGCCTGGTCATCCCCGGCCTGTTCACCATGCAGGTGCGGGCGATCGCGGAGGCGGCGGCGGAACGCAAGAACGCGAAGGGCGACCCCCGGGCCGAGGTCATGATCCCCCTCGTGGGCACGGTCCAGGAGCTGGAGATCGTCCGCGAGGAGGCCGACCAGGTCATCGCCGAGGTCCAGGCGGCCACCGGCACGAACCTCAAGCTCGCCATCGGCACGATGATCGAACTCCCGCGGGCCGCGCTGACCGCCGGTCAGATCGCCGAGGCGGCGGAGTTCTTCTCCTTCGGCACGAACGACCTCACGCAGACGGTGTGGGGCTTCTCCCGCGACGACGTGGAGGCCTCCTTCTTCACGGCCTACCTGGAGAAGGGCATCTTCGGCGTCAGCCCCTTCGAGACGATCGACAGGGACGGGGTGGGCTCCCTGGTCCGCTCCGCGGTGAAGGCGGGCCGCGCGACCCGGCCCGACCTGAAGCTCGGCGTCTGCGGCGAGCACGGCGGCGACCCGGAATCGGTCCACTTCTTCCACGAGGTGGGACTGGACTACGTGTCCTGCTCCCCCTTCCGGATCCCGGTGGCGCGGCTCGAGGCGGGGCGCGCGGCGTCGTCGTCGAAGGGCAGCGACCACCGGTAGCCCTCACCGAGGGCTGCGCAGGCCCCGGGGCCTTCGACCGTCACCCCGACCCTCACCGACGGTCGACGGCCCCGGCGTACGAAAGAAACGGGGTGGCACCTTGTGCGGAGGTGCCACCCCGTCGTACGGCCGGGGACAGCCGTACGACGGCGTCGAGACCCCCGTACGGGGGCGCGGCCGACTCGACCTCGCAGCCGCCGATGTGCCGCTGCACCAGGGCGAAGCCCAGGCCCGTACCGCCCTTGGGCGCGTCGGGAGCGCGCCAGAACCGGCCGAAGACACGACGGCGCCGCTCCTCACTCAGGCCGGGGCCCTCGCGGGCGGTGGGGCCCGACAACAGCACTTGCCACGCGCTTCCTGTGCTTCCGGATCACCTGATGGGATGGCGATTTGTAGGCCAAAGGATTCAGCGCGTTACTGATCCATTACCTTTTGTAACTCCTGGGGGCCGGTGGGGTCGTCGGGGGCAGAGAGGTGACAGATGAAGCCGGCAGTGGTGTGTGTGGTGGCAGCGGGAGTCTTCCTCGCCGGGGCAGGCGCGGCGATCGCGGAATCGTGGCACTACATGCCCGATTTCCAGGCGAGGGGAGCCAACTTCCAGAACGGCCACTATCGGTTCAACCCGCCAGGGCAGAACCATGGTTCCTTCGAGTGGGCGGGATACCTCAGGGACACGTCGCCCCGCGACGGCCACAATGTCTACGTGCGGGTCCGGGTCGAAGGCCACGATGGGGTCGAGTACTACGGAAAGCAGGGGAAGTCGGTGTTCCTGCACAAGTCCAACTGGGAGGCCTCCCAGCGCTACACGGACGATGCCTATGTTCGGGCCTGTGTTGATCGCGGAACTGTTTGGCTGGACGACTGTTCCGGCGAGGTGCACTTCCGCAAGCGCTGAGCGGTTTCACCGGTGTCCAGGACTCGGGTGCAGGCCCGAGTCCCGCTTCCCTTCGGGAGTCCAGATCAACACGTCAGAAGTCCTCTCCGCCAAGGGAATCGACCTCTACTACGGCCCGGCCCACGCTGTTAAGAGCGCGTCCATTGCACTCCATCGGGGCGAGGTCGCGGCGATTATGGGTCAGAGCGGCTCGGGCAAGTCATCCCTCCTGTACACCCTTGCGGGCGTTCTGCCCGTCGCGAGCGGTGAAGTCCTTTTTGAAGGCCGCCCGTTGGCAGCACTCGACGATGAGGAACTCAGCACCTTGCGCCGAGACCGCTTCGGGTTTGTTTTCCAGTACGGAGAGCTCCTGCCCGAGCTGACAGTGGAGGAGAACACCGCTCTGCCGCTACGGCTGGCGGGGCAGCGCAAAGCTCCGGCGCTCGCTGCTGCAGGGGAGGTACTGGGGCGTCTGGGCCTCGGGGATCTGAAGGAACGGCGTCCTTCGCAGGTGTCCGGTGGACAGAACCAGCGTGTTGCCGTCGCTCGCGCTCTCGTGCACAGGCCCGCAGTGGTCTTTGCCGACGAGCCAACAGGGTCGCTGGACAGCGCCAACGCAGCCACGGTCCTCAAGGAGTTCCTCGCGCTTGCCCGTTCGCAGGGCACGGCAGTCGTGCTCGTCACGCACGACGCGAAGGTCGCGTCCCAGGCGGACAAGCGCTACACGATGCTTGATGGTGAGCTCGTCGCGCAGGGGCCGGGGGAGTTGTGAAGGAACTCCTCTTGGGCCTAAGACTGCTGCTCGGCAGTGGACGCGGCAATCGTGTGCGATTCGTCCTCATGACGGTCGGCGGCTCACTGGGTGTGTGCTGTCTGGCCATCGTGTTGGCGATTCCCGGTATCCTCGCCGCGCAGGATGGGCGCATTGTCGGCAGACAGTCCGTCAGTCCCACAGCTCAATCCAACGGCGTCGTCGCGGACGGCTACCCGCTGACGCTCGACCACACAGATCCCTATGGCTCAACACCCCTCACCCGGGTCTTCACGGCCCGTGGTACGAGGAGTGTCGAGCCGCCCCCGGGACTCCCCTCGTTCCCGCGGGACGGTGAAGTGTTCGTCTCGCCACAGCTGCACGAACTGCGTCAGCACAACGCGGCGTTGGCCCAGCTGGTCCCTGGTGAGGAAGTCGGGCTGATCGGTGCCGAGGGGCTGGCCCGCCCCGATGAGCTCTTCGCGTACGTAGGCATGAGTCGTGCCGAACTCTCCGGCGGCAGCCCTGTGGAGCGGTTCGGCGAGAGCTACGGGCCAGCTCCTACGTTGGACTCCACAACCCTCGGCATCCTGCGCTTCACATTGGCGGGAGTCGTGCTGCTCCCGCTCGCCGTCTTCCTCTCGGTCTGCGCACGCCTCTCCGCGGCCGACCGGGCGCGCAGGCTGGCCGCGCTGCGCCTGCTGGGGTTGAGCAAGAAGGGGACCCAGCGGGTGAACGCCGCCGAGACCGTCGCCGCCGCCGGGCTGGGCGCGATCCTCGGACTCGGCGAGTACTGGGCCGTGAACCAACTCGTCTCACGAGTCGGTCTGCCGGGGTTCACGTGGTACCCGGCCGATGGCGCGCTGACCTTCCAGACCCTCGTGGTGTGTCTCGTCGGATGTCCGGCGCTGGCCTGGTACGTGGGTCGCGCCAGTGCGGGGAAGGCCGCTGCCAATCCCCTGGCCGTCCGGCGCGGCGCGGTGGAGAAGCCGCCCTCGAAGTGGGTCTTCCTGCCACTGATCGCAGGTCTGGGAGTCATCACGGGCTACTGCGTCGCGGGCGCGACGGGCCATGCTCCCACGAGCACCGCCGTGTCCTCGTTGCTCATGCCGCTGGGGATCATCCTGGCCGGTGTCGGGCTCGCGCTCTCGCTTCCGTCGCTGTCCCGATTCCTCGCGCAGCGGATGGCGCGCTCCACCCGGTCGCTTTCCCTCGGGCTCGCGATGCGGCGCAACGAGGCCGAGCCGGGCGGTGCGATCCGGGTGGCCACCGGGCTCGTACTGCTGGTCTTCGCGGCTTCTCTCGCGCAGGGGGTCGTCATTGAACTGAACGGGGTGGCCAAGAGCACCTTGGCCGTCCAGACGTACGAGATCCCGTACGGAGAGCTCAGCGGGCCCCAGCGACGGGCCGTCGAGGCGCTGCCGGGGCTCCGGGCGCATGTCGTCAAGCTGAGGTCGGACTCCGCCGACACGGGAGATTCTCCCAGCCCTGGGGCCGTGGTGGCGACGTGCGGTCAGCTGCGCAAGGCGGTGCCGTGGGCCGAGGGGTGTGTGGACGGGCGGCCCATGCGGCTGTGGGATGTCACGCAACCTGAGGGCACCGGTGCCAAGGCGGGGGCCAGCGTCCTCTTCGGGCTGAAGGAGGGACAGCGCTCCCGTGACCTGAAGCTCACGGTGCCGCAGCAGACCATCCGGTATCGCGACCATGAGGACATCCAAGTCCTGCCGAGCGGAGCGATCCTGATCCCCCCAGCCGCACTGCCCCCGAACGCGCGCCCGGAGAGTGCCACCCTGACACTCGTCAGTGGTCCGTCCGAGAAAACCGTCCGCACCGTCCTCGACGGCATCGGCGGCATCGCCCCCATGGCCGGTGTCACCACTCCGGGACTGATCGTCGACTCGTTCCAGCGGGTCACCATCGTCAAGACCCTCCTCGCCGTAGGCATGATCCTAGGCCTGGTCATCGGCGTCGCCGCCTATCTCGTCGCGGCCACCGACCGAGCCGTCGAGCGGCGGCCGCAGGTTACGGCGTTGGCCTTGTTGGGGGCGCGGGCGCGGACGTTGCGGGCTGTGCAGGTGGTGCAGGTGGTGTTGCCGTTGGCTGTGGGGTTGGTGTTGGCGGTGGTGGTGGGAAAGATGGCCGAGTCGAGTTATCTGGTCACCGGGGGCGGGGCAGTCTTCTGGGACGGGGACGGGGTGCCGCTTCTGCTTGGCTGTGCTCTCGGGGTGCTGGTCGTCGCAGCGGTGGGGGCGTTGCCGCTCGTGGGGCGGCGGATTGATCCCGAGTTGATTCGGCGGGACTGAGGGGGCGGGTGCTGCGCGGCGTACTGTAAGTGACGGGCATCGGTAGAAGGGTTTTCATCATGGCCGGGTGGAATGTGCGTGACATCCCTGATCAGTTCGGTCGTACGGCCGTCGTCACCGGGGCCAACAGCGGGATCGGTTTTGTCACTGCGCGTGAGCTCGCCCGGCACGGGGCGCGGGTCGTGCTTGCCTGTCGGAGTGAGGAGCGGGGGAGCGAGGCCGGGGACCGGATCGCCTCCGAAGTGCCCGGCGCGGACGTGGAGTTCGTACGGCTGGACCTCGGCGATCTCGACTCCGTGGCGGAGTTCGCGGCGACGTTCGACCATGTGTACGGTGAACGGCTCGATCTGCTCGTCAACAACGCCGGTGTCATGGCCTTGCCGCTGGGGCGTACCGCCGACGGGTTCGAGACCCAGTTCGGGGTCAATCACCTGGGGCACTTCGCACTCACCGGGTTGCTGCTTCCCGCACTGCTCGCCACCCCCGGCGCCCGCGTCGTGACCGTGTCGAGCATGTTCCACGTGCTTGCCAATATCGACATCCGTGACCTCAACAGCGAGCGGGGCGCGTACCGGCGCTGGCTTGCCTACGGGCGATCCAAGACCGCCAATCTGCTGTTCACCCATGAGCTCGCGCGGCGGCTGGTTGGTATTGGGTCCGGTGTCGTCGCTGCCGCCGCTCATCCCGGGTACGCCTCCACCAACCTCCAGACCGCCGCCCCGAGGCTCACAGGGCGCAAGGGCTCCGAGCGGGCCATGGAGATCGGGAACCGGCTCTTCGCGCAGAGCCCGGACGCCGGGGCGCTGCCCACGCTGTACGCCGCCACCGCGCCCGACGTACGGCCCGACTCCTTCACCGGACCCTCGTTCGCGATGTGGCGCGGCGCGCCCGCGAACTCCTGGCGGGCCGGGTGGACACTCAACGACACCGCCGGGGAGCTCCTCTGGAGCGCCTCCGAGCAGCTCACCGGTGTGGCGTACGGTGCGCTGAAGGCGTAGGAGGTCGGCCCGACGACTGGCCGCGATCACCTGTACGTCACCGACGAAACAGTGCCGCATCGGCGGATCCGGCGGGTCCGCAGGCGTCTGCTGCTGTGGTCAGGGGGTGAGGTCCAGTACGCGGACCGGCTCGCCGGCCCACCGGTGCGGGGCGGTGGTGACGATGATCGCGCCGTCGGGACGGTCCGGTGTGGGTTGCGCGGCGTAGTGGCTGTGAGCTGCGGTCCAGGTCTCCTGCCGTGCGAGGGCCAGGGCGGCAGTCAGGTCCAGGTCGAGGACCGTGATGCCGGGAAGGGAGGCCAGATGCTCGCCCGTGCCGGGCACGGTCGGCTTCTACCAACGCGCACGCCGGGGCGTAAAGGAACCAGCCCGGTTCGGCGTGGGCGCGGTGGAGCAGACGGGAAGCGAGGACGTTGCCCTGGCCGGCTGCGACCATCGCGGTGTCGTCGCTCGGTGATCGGGAAGCGGCTTTGGCTCAGAGGGCGCCTCCGCTGTCCACCACCAAGTCCGTGCCGACGATCGACGCCGCCTCGTCCGAGGCCAGGTAGAGGATGGCCGCTGCCACCTCCTCGGTCTTCGAGACCCTGCCCAGCGGCAGTTCGTGACGTACCCGCTCCACCCGCTCGGCCTCCGACTCGCCGGGCCGCCGGGACATCGGGGTGGCGGCGGCGCCGGGGCTGACGACGTTGATCCGGACGCCGTCAGCGATGTGGTCGAGGGCCGCGGCCCGGGACAGCGCGGTGACGGCGGCCTTCGTGGCGGCGTAGGCGGCGACGCCGGGGCGCCGGGTGTGCAGACCGATGGTGGAGGCCAGGCTGACGATCGCGCCGCCGGACGGCTGTGTCCGCATCTGCCGGATCTCCGCCTGCAGGGCCAGGAACACGCCGGTGACGTTGATGTCCAGTTGCGCGTGCCAGTCGGCCTCCGGGAGGTCGGCCAGCGGTGTACCGCTGTGGAAGACGGCCGCGTTGTTGACCGCCACGTCCAGGGAGCCGAAGCGGTCGACGGCCGCGTCGACGAGGGTTCGCAGCTCATCGGCGCGTGACACGTCGGCGGTCACCGCCAGCGCCTTTCCGCCCTGGGCCTCGATCAGCGCGACCGTCTCGCCGAGCGGGGCGGCGGTGCGACCGGCGACGACGACCTGCGCGCCCTCCGCGGCGAACGCCAGGGCGGTGGTCCGGCCTATGCCGGATCCGGCGCCCGTGACGAGGGCCGTCTTTCCTGTGAAGCGTGTGGTCATTCCGGGATCCCTTTTTTGACCGATCGGTTCAGTATGGGTGCGTGCAGAGAGTGTGGTGTGTGTGGGGGTGTGTTCCTCAGTCGAGCAGTGTCAGTGCCTGCTCCGCCGCGTCGTGGACGCGGGTCGGGTCCGCGGACGCCTTGCCCATCACGCGCAGCCCCTGCATCAGGACCAGCAGCAGGTGGGCGAGGGCGAGCGGGTCGCGGTCGGCGGGCAGTTCGTCCTGGGCCTGGGCGCGGACCAGGGCCGAGTGCAGCAGGGTTTCGACGTGGTCCCAGCTGTGCTCGACCCGGCGGGCCGCGGCCGTGTCGTGGGGTGCCAGCTCGGCGGCCGTGTTGGTGACGAAACAGCCGCTCAGACGGCTGCCGTCGGTCGCCGCCTCGGTCGCGTAACGGCGTATCACCGCGCGTACGGCGGGCAGTGCGGGGCCCGGCTGGGAGAGTTCCCGCAGGAGTTGCGGATTGCGTGTCTGCTGGTAGCGGTCCAGCGCCTTCAGGTACAGCTCGTGCTTGTTGCCGAAGGTCGCGTAGATGCTGGCGCGTCCGACGCCGAGGTGTTCGACGAGATCCGTCATCGATGTCGCCTCGTAGCCGCGCCGCCAGAACAGTTCGAGGGCCGACTGCAACGCGGCGTCCGGGTCGAACTCCTTGGTCCTGGCCATGGGGACGACCGTAGGGTCATTCAGAACGATCGGTCAAGTGAATCCGGGGTGGCCGGTGGGCGCGAGGAGGATCCGGTCACCCCGGACGTCGGGCGGTGTGCACCTCGTCCGTCAGGAAGCCCGGACCTCGTACGTCGTCACCCGTACCGTCTCGTCGTCCAGGCACTGGCCCGACTCCAGGTCGAACCGCTGCTTCAGGAGAGGCGAGGCCACGAACGGGCGGCCCCGGTGGGAGCCGATCAGGCCGCGGGAGAGGACGGCGGCGCCGCCGAACGGGTCACGGTTGTCGATCGCGTACATCCGGCCCGCGCGGTCGAGGAAGACGGCGGCCTGGCCGCCGTCCGGCAGCAGGGCGGCGACCCCGCGGCCCGGCGTCAGCGCGGACAGCTCGCAGAGGGTCAACCAGGAGTCCGCCAGCCGGAGTTGGACCTTGAGGGCGGTCGTCTCGGGTGCCAGGGTCATCGCTGGGCACTTCCTTCCAGGGCTTCCATGGTGGCGGCTTCCAGGGGGCGTCGGCCGATGCTCAGCAGCGGCAGGTCCGGCTTGATCTGGTCGCGTTCGGGGACGAAGCCGACAACCGGGTCGGGGGTGTCCGGGGCGTTCACGAAGGACACGAACCGGGCGAGCTTCTCGGGGTCGTTGATGGTCTCGGCCCACTCGTCGCGGTAGGCGGCGACATGCGCGGACATCAGCGACTCCAGCTCCTCGCAGATGCCCAGGGAGTCGTCGACGACCACGTCGCGGATGTGGTCGAGGCCGCCGGGAATCCGCTCCAGCCAGGTCGACGTGCGCTCCAGCCGGTCCGCGGTGCGGATGTAGAACATCAGGAACCGGTCGATCAGACGGATGAGTTCGGCGTCGCTCAGGTCCTGGGCCAGCAGGTCCGCGTGGCGCGGGGTGGCGCCGCCGTTGCCGCCGACGTACAGGTTCCAGCCCGCCGCCGTGGCGATCACGCCGAAGTCCTTGGACTGGGCCTCGGCGCACTCACGGGCGCACCCGGAGACCGCCGACTTGAGCTTGTGCGGGGAGCGCAGCCCCCGGTAGCGCAGCTCCAGGTCGATCGCCATGCGGACGGAGTCCTGGACGCCGTAGCGGCACCAGGTCTGGCCGACACAGGATTTGACCGTGCGCAGGGCCTTTCCGTACGCGTGCCCGGACTCGAAGCCCGCGTCCACCAACCTCGCCCAGATGAGGGGGAGTTGTTCCACCCGTGCGCCGAAGAGGTCGATGCGCTGACCGCCCGTGATCTTCGTGTAGAGGCCGAAGTCCCGGGCCACCTCGCCGATCACGATCAGCTTCTCGGGGGTGATCTCGCCGCCGGGGATGCGCGGCACGATCGAGTACGAGCCGTTCTTCTGGAGGTTGGCGAGGAAGTGGTCGTTGGTGTCCTGGAGGGCTGCCTGCTCGCCGTCCAGGACATAGCCGCTGGCGCCGATCGTCGGAGCGAGGGAGGCGATGATCGAGGCGACGGCCGGCTTGCAGGTCTCGCAGCCCTCGCCGCCCCGGGCGCCCTCGCGGCCGTAGCGGTCCAGCAGGGCCTGGAAGGAGGGGATGCGCAGCGCGAGGGCGATCTCGTACAGCTCCTCGCGGGTCTGTGCGAAGCAGCCGCACAGGCCGTGGTCGACCTCGACGCCGCTCGCCGCCAGCTCCTCGTTGACGAGCTGGCCGAGGACCTTGACGCAACTCCCGCAGCCGGTACCGGCCTTGGTGCACTTCTTCACTTCCGGCACCGTGGTGCAGGAGTGCTCGGCGACCGCACCGCGGATGGTGCCCTTGGTGACGTTGTGGCAGGAGCAGATGACGGCGGAGTCGGGGAGCGCGGAGGGGCCGAGAGCGACCGGGGCGCCCGCGCCCGCCGGGAGGACCAGCTGCTCGGGGGCGATCGGCGGCACCGAGCCGGTGAGGGCGCGCAGGGTGCCGTACGCGTCCGCGTCGCCGACCAGGATGCCACCGAGCAGCGCCCCGTCGCGGCCGATGACCAGCTTCTTGTACGTGCCCGAGCGCGAGTCGGAGTAGACGACGTCGAGGCAGTCGGAGGTGGCGCCGTGCGCGTCGCCGAAGGACGCCACGTCGACGCCGAGCAGCTTGAGCTTGGTGGACAGATCGGCGCCGGTGAAGCTCGCCTCGTCGGCCGCGATCGTGGCGGCGGCCGTCTCGGCCATCTCGTAGCCGGGCGCGACCAGGCCGTAGACCCGGCCGTCCGAGGCGAGGGCGCACTCACCGATCGCGAAGACATACGGGTCCGAGGTGCGGCACTGCGCGTCGACCGTGATGCCGCCGCGTTCGCCGACCGTGAGCCCGGTGTCGCGGGCGAGCTGGTCGCGCGGGCGCACGCCCGCCGAGAACACCACGAGATCCGTGGCGAGTTCGGAGCCGTCGGAGAGCTTCATGCCGGTCACGGCGCCGTCGTCGCCGGTGACGATCTCCTGGGTGCCGGTGCCCGTGTGGACGGTCAGGCCCATGTCCCGGATGGTGCGCAGGAGGGCGGCGCCGCCGCCCTCGTCGACCTGTACGGGCATCAGGCGTGGCGCGAACTCCACGATGTGCGTGGCCAGTCCGAGCCCCTTCAGCGCGCCCGCCGCTTCGAGGCCGAGCAGACCGCCGCCGACCACGGCGCCCGTCGTCGCCCGCGCCTTCGCGTACTCCTCGATGGCGAGCAGGTCCTCGATGGTGCGGTAGACGAAGCAGCCCTCGGCGTCCTTGCCGGGCACCGGCGGTACGAAGGGGTACGAGCCGGTGGCGAGGACCAGGGTGTCGTACGCGATCACCAGACCCGAGCGGGCGGTGACGCGCCGGGTGTCCCGGTCGATCGTCTCGGCCGGGTCGCCGAGGTGCAGTTCGATGCCGTGCGCCGCGATGAACTCGGCGTCGGTGAGCGAGAGTTCGTCCGGTGTGCGGCCCGCGAAGTACGAGGTGAGCCGGACGCGGTCGTACGCGGGGCGCGGCTCCTCGCACAGCACGACCACGCGGTGCGTGGCGGTCAGGCCGCGTTCGGCGAGCGCTTCGAGGAAGCGCTGGCCGACCATGCCATGGCCGACGAGCACGATCGTGTGCGCGGTGCCGTCGGTGGCGTTCGCCGCCGCCGCCTTCGTCGTGTCCGTGGACATTCAGGAGCCTCCGTCGTTGGTGAGCAGGTGGAGCAGCGGGGCGCCGTCCGCGGGGAGGGGTTCGGCTTCCTCCCAGGCGCGGGCCAGCGCGCCGACGGTGCCGAGGTCGCCGACGAGCACGCCGCCGACCAGCCGGTCGTCGCGGACGACGACCTTGCGGTAGGTGCCGCGGGTGGCGTCGGTGAGCTGGACGACGTCGTCGCCGGGGCGGGGATCGGGGTCGCCGAAGGCCGCCATGTCGAAAGGGGTGTGGTCGGTGTCGTTGGTGTGTTCGCTGTGACCGCTGTGACCGCTGTGATTGATATGGCCGTCGTGGCTGGTGTTGCTGGTGTTGCTGGTTTTGCCTGTACGGCCGGTGAGGCCGGTGAGGGTGAGGCGGGTCAGGGAGCGGGTGCCGGTGTAACGGGCGCCGGGGTTGCCCCTGATCAGCTCGGCCAGGACGTCGGCCTGTTCGAGGGCCGGGGTGGCCAGCCCGTACACCGTGCCGTTGTGCTGGGCGCAGTCGCCGATCGCCCGGATGTGCGGATCGGACGTACGCAGTTCGTCGTCGACGAGGATGCCCTTGTGGACGGCGAGGCCCGCGTCCTGGGCGAGGCCCACCCGGGGGTGGACGCCGCAGGCGAGGACGACGAGGTCGGCGTCGAGGGCGTATCCGTCGGCGAGTTCGACCGAGCGGACCGCGCCGCCGACACAGCGCACGTCGCGCACCCGGCACTCGGTGTGCACCTCGGCGCCCAGGTCCGTCAGGTGCCGGTGCACCATCCTGGACGCGGACGGGTCCAGTTGGCGTTCCATGAGCCGCTCGGCCTGCTGGGCCAGCACGACCTGGGCGCCGCGCACCGCCAGCGCGCGGGCGGCGGAGGCGCCGAGCAGCCCGCCGCCGATCACCACGGCGCGGACACCGGGCCGTACGGCCTTCGACAGGCCCAGGCAGTCGTCCATCGTGCGGAACGCGTGCACACCCTCCGGGAGTTCGTGCCGACCGGGGGTGAACAGACCGCGCAGGGGCGGCAGTACGGGGTTCGAACCCGTCGCGAGGACCAGCGTGTCGTATGCGATCAGCGAGCCGTCCGCGCAGTGCACGGTGCGGGCGGCCCGGTCGATACCGGTGACCCGGGCGTGGGTGAGGCGGGCGGGCCGCGGGAGGGCGATGACCTCGGGGGCGTAGCGGCCCGCCAGCACCTCGGCGAGCAGCACCCGGTTGTACGGGCGGTGTTCCTCCTCGCCGACGAGCGTGACGGACAGCGCCGGTACGGGCGGTACGGGCGATACCGTCGGCACCGGCGGTACGGACTGCACCGTCGGCACCGCCGATATCGCCGATATCGCCGACGCACCGAGCTCGCCGAGCCGCTGGGCGAGACGGGCGCCCGCGAGCCCGGCGCCGATCACCACCACACGCGTATTCGAGGTCATGTACCGCAGCGTGCGGTGCCGGTGTTACCCGGTCGCATCACGTCTGTTTCCCGGGGGGAACGCTGCCCTCAGCGGGGGAGGCGCCCGGTTGTGAGGGTTCGGCGCACGCTCCCACGCACGCCCCGACGCACGTCCGGGACCTTCGTGGAGCATAGGGTCGCGATCATGCCCGACATATCGCTGACCATCGTCGTCGTACTGTGCCTCGCCTCCCTCGCGGCGGGCTGGATCGACGCCGTGGTGGGCGGCGGCGGGCTGCTCCTGCTGCCCGCCATGCTGCTCGGGCTGCCGGCCGGCACCCCGGCGGCGTACGCGCTCGGGACGAACAAGGCCGTCGCGATCGTCGGGACGACGGGCGCGGCGGTGACGTACGCGCGCAAGGCGCCGGTGGATGTGCGGCTGGCCGTGCGGATCGGTCTCGCGGCACTGGCCGGTTCCACGGTCGGCGCCTTCGTGGCCGCCGGGATGAGCACGGAGGTGCTGAAGCCGGTGGTCATGGTGGTGCTGCTCGGCGTCGGGACCTTCGTCATGCTGCGGCCCGCCTTCGGTACGGCGCCCGCGGCCGGCCCCGTCCCGCCGCGCCGTGTGCTCGCCGCGATCGGGTTCGCGGGCCTCGGGATCGGTTTCTACGACGGGCTCATCGGCCCCGGCACGGGTACGTTCCTCGTCCTCGCCCTCAGCGCGCTGCTCCACCTCGACCTGGTGACCGCCTCCGCCACCGCCAAGATCGTCAACTGCTGCACCAACGCGGGAGCCCTCGCGACCTTCGCCTGGAAGGGCACGGTGTACTGGCAACTGGCCGCGCTGATGGCCGTGTTCAACCTGGTGGGCGGCATGGTGGGGGCGCGCACGGCGCTGAAGAGGGGCAGCGGGTTCGTCCGGGTGGTGCTGCTGACGGTGGTGTTCGCGCTGGTGGCGAACCTGGCGTACCAGGAGTGGATCGCGTAGGCGCCGCGGGCACCGCGGGCACCGCAGGCACCGCAGGCACGGTGGGTGCTAGCGGCTGCCGGTGAGGTGGGCGAAGACGACCACGTTGCCCTGGTACCCGGTCGACCTCGAATAGCCGCCGCCGCAGGTGATGACGCGCAGTTCGGGGCGGGGCGCGGCGCCGTAGACCTTGTCGTCGGGGAAGTCACGGGCGGCGTAGACCTCGACGGCGTCGACGGTGAAGAGCGCGGTGCCGCCGTCGCGGCGCCGTATCTCGATGGAGCCGCCCTTCTTGAGGGCGCCGAGGTCGTAGAAGACGGCGGGGCCGTCGGCGTTGTCGACGTGTCCGGCGACGACGGCGGTGCCCTTCTCGCCCGGGGTGGTGCCGGCCTCGTACCAGCCCGCGAGGTTCGGCTTGTCGGGAGGCGGGACGTCCAGGCTGCCCTGCGGGGTGAGGCCGAGGCCCATCAGGGGGCGTTCACGCCGATCGAGGGGATGCGGATGTGCTCGGGCGGGGAGTGCGGGAGTGCGCGGGCGACTCGTTCACGGGCGTCACCGGCGGCGGCCTGCGCGGCGGATGGCTGGGGCGGCGGATGGCTCGCGGCGCCGTTGTGGAGCAGCCAGACGCCGGAGCAGAGAGCGACCACGGTGACGAACGCTATGGCGGAGTTGCTGACCCGGGGCACGGCGGCCTCCTCTCGGGGCCAGGGCTCGTTCGGTTGTGGTCGGGAGTCGTCGTTGCTGGTTGTGGTTGTGGTTGCTGGTCGTGGTCGGGAGTCGTGGTCTGGGTGGGTCCCCGTCCCCCTCCGGGCCGCGAGGGGCGTCGGGCCACGGAGGGGGAGGGAACGGCGGTACCGGCGGACGGACAGCGGAGGGTGTCCGTCAGATCCCGTCGCCTCTCGCCCGGCGATGCAGGAGCCAGGTACCGCCCGCGGCGGCGACGGCCAGGGCCGCCACTCCCGCCGCGGTCTGCACGGGGTCGGGGCCGAGTGCGCCGCCGACCCCCGTATTCACATGTCCGCGCGGCTGGATCTGGTCGCGCGTCGCGGTCAGGTTCACCATCAGGTCGCCCGTTACCTGCCGGCCGCGAGAGCACTTCGCGACGATCTCGTACGTTCCCGGCTGCGCGCCCGGCGGCACCCGGAACTGGCCGATCGCGTCCTGTTCGTGCGCGCTGGCGGCGAGCATGAAGGTGCCCGCGCCGACCGCGCTGGCGTCGCCCGTCGCCGTGCCGTCCGCGCCGCAGGCCGCGGTGTTGACGGTGACGGCGGAACCGGGGATGACGGTGGAGGGGAACACCTCCAGGCTCTCCGTGGACCCGCCGTAGGCGGGCGCGGTGGCGAGGCCCGCCGCGACGACGGCGAGCGCGGTACCGGTCAGCAGACGGGCTGTGCGTCGCATGGTTGCTCGCTCCTCCGAGGGGGCGCGGCCCGCGGCACCCCCAAGTGCCGCTGTGTCGGTCGAACCCCTGCCCTTCCGAGGTAAGTGGCACTCGGCCGGGTCCGCTTCCCGAAAGAGCGCCGAAGGTGCGGTGAACGGGTGTCGGACGGGGCGCGGCGGGGGCCGGGTCGACGCCATTCCAGCAGGTCACCGGCGTACGGCCGGTGTGTCCCGGAAAAGATCCGGAAGGGCGCCGGGCAGGGGTGTGAACGGGTGACCGGGGCGCATGGGTCCCGGACGGAGCTTTGTCCTCAAGGAAGCCGAACTCCACGCGGTGACCGTCCGCGTGGTGACGAAGAGGTCGCTATCGGCCGGCCTTGAGCAGCGGGGTCGCCGCCACGGCCGCCGGCAGGAGCACCACGGTGATGACCAGGCCGGTGCGCAGGCCGTGCGGGAAGGTGGCCTGGTCGCCGGCTGGGCCGCCTCCGGCGAGGACACCGGCCTGGCACACGTACTGGACGCACACCCGGCATGGTCACGGTCGTCCGGGGCCGGCACGGCCCTCGATACGGGTGGTGGGGCTAGACAGGTGGTGGGTTCGGGTGGGCGAGGCCGAGGTCGTAGGCGAGGATGACCGCCTGGACGCGGTCGCGGGCTCCCACCTTCGCCAGTACGCGGCCGACATGGGTCTTCACCGTGGACTCCGTCACCACCAGGCGCTCGGCGATCTCACTGTTGCTCCAGCCCTGGCCGATGGCGACGAAGATCTCGTACTCCCGTTCGGTCAGGGCGCGTACCCGGGGATCGTCCGCCGCCCTCTGACCCGACGGACCCGACCGGCCCGATCGATCCGACGACTCGCGGGGCAGGTGCTTGGCGTAGGCGTCGAGGAGGCGGCGGGTCAGCGCGGGGGCGATCACCGCGTCGCCCGCCGCGACCGCGCGGATGCCCGCCAGCAGTTCCTCGGGGTGGGCGTCCTTGAGCAGAAACCCGCTGGCTCCCGCGCGCAGCGCCGCGTGGGCGTATTCGTCCAGGTCGAACGTGGTCAGGATGAGGACGCGGGAGCGGCCGCCGGAGGCGACGACACGGCGGGTGGCCTCGATGCCGTCCATGCCGGGCATCCGTACGTCCATGAGGATCACGTCCGGGTGGAGTTCGGCGGCCCTGCGGACGGCGTCACCGCCGTGCGCGGCCTCGCCGACGACCTCGGTGTCGGGGGTGCTCTCCAGCAGCATCCGGAAGCCGAGGCGTTGCAGGGGCTGGTCGTCCACGATGAGCACGGTGGTCACACCGCACCACCGGTGGCGGCCGGCGGGGTGACGTCCGCCCCGGCCGGCGGGGTGAGGTCGAGTGTGGCCCGCACCGTCCATCCTCCGCCGGGGGCGGGCCCCGCGGTGACGGTCCCGTTGTAGAGGGCTGCGCGTTCTCTCATACCGGCGAGTCCGTGTCCTTCCTCCGGGGACGGCCCGGGACGGACGGTACCTCCGCCCCGGCCGGTGTCGTGGACGTCGATGTGCAGCCGTGTGTCCTCGACGTCGACCGCGAGTTCGACGCGGGTGTCGTGGCCCGCGTGCTTGAGCGCGTTGGTGAGGGCCTCCTGGACGATGCGGTAGACGGTCAGCTGGACACCGCGGTCCAGGGTGTCCAGCTCGCCGCCGGTGCGGTAGACGACCTGTGGACCGGCGGCGCGGATCCGGGCGCACAGGGCGTCGAGGTCGTCGATGCCCGGCTGGGGGCTGAGCTGGGGCGCGGCGGGGGTCTGGGTCTGCTCGCGCAGGACGCCGAGCATGCGGCGCAGTTCGCCCAGCGCCTGGCGCCCGGTGTCACCGATGAGGAGCAGGGCCTGTTTGCCGCGCTCCGGGGACTGGTCGCTGGCGTACGCGCCGCCGTCGGCGAGGGTGATGATGACGGAGAGGTTGTGGCCGACGATGTCGTGCATCTCGCGGGCCACCCGGGTGCGTTCGGTGGCGGCGGCCAGCTTGCTGCGCTGGTCGCGTTCGATCTCCAGGCGGGTCGCGCGGTCGCGCAGCACGGCGAGCTGGGCGCGCCGGATCCGTACCGCCAGACCGAGCGCGACCGCCGCGGTGATGGCGCTGAACAGGAAGAACAGCGCGTCCAGGACGGACACCTCGGACGGCAGCCGCACGGCGACCAGCCCCAGGGCGGCGGCGGTGACGGCACAGGCCACGGGCAGCCGTCTGAGCTCTCCGTGCAGCACCAGGCTGTAGAGGGCGATCAGTAGGGCGACGTCGGCGCGCAGCCAGACCCCGAGCGCCAGCTGGAGGAAGAACACCGCGGCGATCACGGCGAAGGCGAGTGAGGGTCTTCTGCGCCGCCACAGCAGGGGCAGGACCAGCCCGGCCTGCAGCGCGAGGGTCCCCGGCCAGGGCAGGTGGGTGAGGTTGATGTCGAAGCCGCGTCGCCCGCCGTCGCCGCCACCGTCGCCGTCGCCGTCGTGCACCAGGTCCGGCACGCAGAACATCAGCGCCACGACCGCGGTCACCCCGGCGTCCAGGATCCACGGATGGTTCCGGTCGCCCCGTTTGAGCCGTCGGCCGAGACGGGACAGCCCGCGGGCCAGGGGGTGATTCCACGGGAGGTCCGCCTCCGCGAAGGGAGCTTCGGAGGGTGCTTCGGGGGGCGCCTCGGAAGGTGTTTCGGAGGGTGTCTCCCGGTGGGCGGTGTCGTCGATGCTCATGGGTGTCACTGGTCCGCGTTCATGGGTCTCACCCGTCCATTGTGTGTCCGGGAAGCGGGCGAGGCGGTAGGCCTCAGGCGTCGGTGCGTACGAGGCGGTAGGCGGCGCCCGCCAGCGCGAGCACGGTCCAGCCGAGGAAGACCAGAAGCCCGGCGGTCGGCGACAGGGCCGTCGAGTCGTGGGTGAGCGCGAACATCGACTCGCCCGCGTTGCTGGGCAGGTACGGGCCGATGTCGTCCCGCCACGAGCTGGGCAGCAGCGAGATCAGGCCGGGGATCAGCATCAGCGAGGCGACCAGGACCGAGATGCCGCCGGCGACCGAACGGAGCAGCGCGCCCAGGGCGGTGCCGATCACGCCGACCAGACCGAGGTAGAGGCCCGCGCCCAGCAGGCCGCGGACGACGCCGGAGTGGGAGAGCGTGAGGGCCGCGGGGGTGCCGGAGACGATCCCGCCGGCGATCAGGAACGCGATGAAGACGCCGACGGTGGAGACGACGAGGGCGAGCAGGCCGAACACCGCCGCCTTGGACCACAGCACCGGCAGTCGGCGCGGGACGGCGGCCAGCGTGGAGCGGATCATGCCGGTGGAGTACTCACCGGCGGTGACCAGCACGCCCAGGACACCGAGCGCCAGTTGCGCGAAGTTGGTGCCGAACACGGAGAGGCTGAGCGCGGTGGCCGAGGCGTCGTCGGCGCGCAGCGGACGACCGGAGCTGAGCTCGGACTTGTAGTGCGCGGCGGCGATCACGCCGAACGCGATCAGGAACAGCAGGCCCAGACCGAGGGTGATCCAGGTGGAGCGCAGGGACCACAGCTTCGCCCACTCCGAGCGCAGCACCCGACGCCCGGTGACCTTGTACGGCGGGCGTACGGCCCGTACCGGCGGGGGTGCGGAGCCGCCGGGGTCGGTGCCGGTGACGGTGACAGTGCTCATGCCGCCCTCCCAGGGGCCTCGACGGTGGCGGTGGCGTGGTACTCGACGGCGTCGCGGGTCAGGTCCATGAAGGCCTGTTCCAGCGAGACGGTCCGGGCGCTGAGCTCGAACAGGGGGATGCCGTGCTCGGCGGCCTTGAGACCGATGGCCCGCGCGGACAGGCCCGTCACCTGCAGCTCCTCGGAGCCGATCGCGCCGGTGATCTCGACGCCGGGGCCGGCCAGCACCTCGCGCAGCCGGGCGGACCGGTCGGAGGCCACGGTCACGGTGTCACCGCCAGCCTGCTGGACCAGTTCCCGCACGGTGGTGTCGGCCAGCAGCCGGCCGCGTCCGACGACGATCAGATGGTCGGCGACCAGCGCCATCTCGCTCATCAGGTGCGAGGAGACGAAGACCGTACGGCCGTCCGCCGCGAGCCCGGTCAGCAGGTTGCGGATCCACAGCACGCCCTCGGGGTCCAGCCCGTTGACCGGCTCGTCGAGCATGATGGTGGCGGGGTCGCCCAGCAGCGCCGCGGCGATGCCCAGCCGCTGGCCCATGCCGAGCGAGAAGGCGCCCGCGCGCTTCTTGGCCACGGACCGCAGCCCGGTCAGCTCGATGACCTCCTCCACCCGGCGGCGCGGGATGCCGTGGGTGTGGGCCTGCGCCATCAGATGGTCGAAGGCGGACCGGCCCGGGTGGATCGACTTGGCCTCCAGCAGCGCGCCGACCTCCTGCAGTGGCGCGGTGTGCTCGGCGTAGTGCCTGCCGTTGACCGTCACACTGCCGCCGGACGGCGCGTCCAGCCCGATGATCATGCGCATGGTGGTGGACTTGCCGGCGCCGTTGGGGCCGAGGAAGCCGGTGACCGTGCCGGGCCTGACGACGAAGTCGAGCCGGTCGACCGCCGTCTTCTCCCCGTACCGCTTCGTCAGCTGATGTGCCTCGATCATCGTTGTTCCCTCACGCTCGGGGGGGTTGGACCCCACCTGGCTGCTCATCCGCCACGCTAGGGGCCCGCGGACCGGGAACCGTGGTACCCGGGAGCTCAATGAAACGAGTGAATGTAGTACCGCGGTACGACCGAGCCGGGCGTGTCGGACGACATCACCGGCCGCATCCCGCGATCCGGGCCGAGGCGCGCGAAGGAGACCGACCATGGACATGGGCATGGACATAGGCATGGACATGGACATGGGCATGGACATAGGCATGGACATAGGCATGGACATAGGCATGGACATAGGCATCGACACAGACATAGCCACAGACATAGCCACAGCCGATTGGCTGACGGTGCTGACCACGACCGACGCCCCCGAGAAGGCGGAGGCCCTCGCACGCGGCGCCGTGCGGGCGCGGGTCGCGGCCTGCGCGCAGATCAGCGGGCCGGTGACGTCCGTCTACCGGTGGCAGGGGGAGGTGGAGACGGCGAGCGAGTGGCAGGTGCTGTTCAAGACGACGGCTGCCCGCTACGAGGCGCTGGAGAGGCATCTCCTCGACGCGCACGACTACGACACCCCTGAGATCGTCGCGACGCCCGTGGTCCGGGGAAGCGCGGACTATCTGCGATGGGTGAAGGAGGAGACCGCCCCTTGAGCGTCGTGCGCGTCCCGGACGGGGGACGGCTCCCCTTCTTCGTCTACGGCACCCTGCGCCCCGGCGAGCACCACCACGACCTCTTCCTCCGCGGACGTACCGCGTCCGAGGAGCCCGGCCGGATGCGGGGGATCGTGCTGTACGACGGGCCCGGGTATCCGTACGCCGTCGAGGAGCCCGGAGGCGTCGTACGCGGGGAGCTGGTCACCGCGCTCCCGGAGAGGTACGGGGAACTGCTCGGGGCGCTCGACCGGCTGGAGGAGTACGCGCCGGGCGACCCCCGCAACCTGTACGAGCGCATCGCCCGGGACGTGACCCGTGCCGACGGCACCGCCGTACGGGCCTGGGTGTATGTGGCCGCTCCCGCCGTCGCCGCCCGGTTGCGGGCCCGCGGGACGCTCCTGGGGGGCGGGGACTGGCGCACCCGCCCCTGAACCGGGCGCGGCCTACGCGGAGAGCCGCACCAGCAGCGCCGCCGGAGGTTCCGGCAGCCTCACCCGCAGCGCCGCCCCGTCCCACTCCACCGGACCGGCGGATGCCCCGGCCGTCGCGTGCAGGATGTCGACGCCGGCCTCCCGGCCCGCCAAGTGCCCCATGGGCAGCGTCACTTCGGCCTCGCCGCCCGCCCTGCGCCACACCAGCAGGTACGTGGTGTCGGGGAACGGCACCCGCATGCCCAGCGCCACCCACGCGTCCGTCCACCCCGGCAGCCCCAGCGGCCAGAACGGCACCGACCGGGGAAGATCACCCCGGATGGCCTTGTACGTCACCAACGCCTCCCGCACCAGCCCGAGTTGCCGGGGCGTCATGCGGTCCAGGTGCCCGGACAGATGTACGCGCCCCAGCAGCGCCGAGCCGAGCGTGAAGCCGATCTCCTCGTCCGTGAACCCCGGTTGCGGATACGCCCATACGGCGCCCTGCTCCGGCGGCACCGCGGTCGGCGCGGCGGCCGCGATGGGCGGACAGCGCAGCGGGTCCTGCTGGTCGGAGGTGGACTGGAGCTGGGCGACGGCCAGGGAGGCGCCGTCCATGCGCAGACCGCCCGACCCGCAGTTCTCGACGACCAGGCCGGGGTGGCGGTCCAAGGCGGCCGACAGCCAGGACAACCAGGCGCGCGAGTGGTCGAGGAGGCCCGGCGCGGAGGTGGTGATGTTGTAGTCGAGCTTGAGATAGCCCACGCCCCAGTCGCCGACGAGGCGGTCGACCGTCCGGTCGAGGTGCGCGCGGGCGGCCGGATGTGTCAGGTCCAGCTGGTGGCGGCCCTGTTCGGTGACGCGCACCCCGCCCTCGTGGCGCAGGAAGGCCTCGTCCGGCAGCTCGGCCGCGAGCGGACTGCGGACGCCGACCACCTCCGGCTCCAGCCACAGCCCCGGCACCATCCCGCGCTCCCGGATCCGGTCCAGCACGGCCGTGAGGCCGCCGGGGCCCGGGAAGCGCCGCGTCGACGGCAGCCAGGCGCCGACGCTGTCCCACCAGCCCGCGTCCTCGCCCCCGCCGCTCCCGTCCCCGCTCTCGCCTTTGCCCTCGCCCTTGCCCTCGTCCTCGCCCCCGTCGTCGCCCCCGTCGTCGTACCACCCGGCGTCGACGCAGAAGTACTCCGCGCCCGCCTCGGCCGCCGCGTCGATCAGCGGCAGCAGCTTCTCGGTGGTCGGGTCGCCCATGAGGGTGTTCATGTAGTCGTTGAAGACGACGGGAAGCCGGTCGTGGTCGGGGTGCGGGCGGCGGACGCGGCGGCGGTAGTCGGTCAGCGCGGCCAGCGCCCCGTCGAAGCCGTCGCCGAGCGCGAGGGCCGCGTACTCGGAGGTGAACTCCTCGCGAGGGGCGAGGACTTGACGCCACTGATGGTCGTCCGCCGTCGGGCCGCTCAGGGAGAGGTACGTGTGGTGGTCCGCCTCGCCCGCCTCCCACAGCCAGCTCGCGGCGGACTCGATCTGCCAGAGCCAGCAGCGCCCCGTCCCGCGGTCGGTGAACGCGCCCATCGCCAGGTGCCCGTCGGTGGGCCAGCTGCCGCGGCCGGCGAGCCGCAGTCCGGCCCGCCCGTCGTGCCCGTGCAGCGCGCGGCCGGTGTCGGGCACGGACTCCCGCAACTCCTCGGCGTACCAACGGCATTCGGCGAGCCAGTCGTTGCGCGCCCGGTGCACGTCGAGCACGTCCGGCGAGGGCAGCGCGCCCAGCAGCAGACTGCTGACGGAGCGTACGGCGACCGGCGCGTCGCCGTTGTTGCGGAGCCGGACGCGGGTGCGCAGCACGGGCACGGCGTCCGGCGAGGAGTACTCGACGAAGACGGTCAACCCGCCCGCCGGGTCCTGGAGTTGCACGGTGAGGTGGTGCCAGCCGTCGCCGTACGCGGCGTGATGGGCGCGGTGGCGCAGCCGCCGCCCGAGCGCCGTACCCGTGAAGCGCGGCCCGGACCAGCCGGTGCCGTGCCCGAGGAGGGTCACGTCGACGAGCGGCAGCGCGGCCTCGGCGTTCGCCCTGGACTCCGCTTCACCCGGTTGCGCCAGCCGGACCAGCCGGGGTGTGCGGCCGTCCAGATCGAAGTCGGCGGTGAGCCCGGAATGCCCCCACCGGTAGCTGTACTGCTGCGTCACGCGATCCCCCGCCGACGAGTGGCCCCGCACCGGTCCACGACCCGGCGGGGTGGCAGGGGCCACATGCTAGTGCCCCGGGCATCTGCCAACGCGGGTATTCCTAGGAGTGGTTCACCGTTTCGAGCCGCACCGCGCACGCCTTGAACTCGGGCATGCGGGAGGTCGGGTCCAGGGCCGGGTTGGTCAGGGTGTTGGCGCGGCCCTCGCCCGGCCAGTGGAAGGGCATGAAGACGGTGTCGGGGCGGATGGCGGTCGTGATCCGGGCCGGTGCGAGGGCGCGCCCGCGCCGCGACACCACCGCCACCGTGTCCCCGTCCGCCGCCCCGAGCCGCTCGGCCAGCCGCGGGTGCATCTCCACGAAGGGCCCGGGCGCCGCCGCGTTGAGCTCCTCGACGCGCCGGGTCTGCGCGCCCGACTGGTACTGCGCGACCACACGCCCGGTGGTCAGCAGCACCGGGTACTCGGCGTCCGGCTCCTCGGCGATCGCCCGGTGCGACACGGCCACGAACCGTGCCCGCCCGTCCTCGGTGGCGAACCGGTCGAGGAAGAGCCGGGGGGTGCCGGGGTGCGCCGGGGGCCGGGGGGCGCTCGCAGCGGCCTGCGGGCCCGGGGCGGCGGCCGTGCGCCCCGCCCCCGCGGTGCTCGTGTCCCCGTGCGGCGGAGGATCGGCCGGGCACGGCCAGAACACCCCGTTCTCCTCCGCCAGCCGCCGGTAGGTGATCCCCGAGTAGTCCGCGGGGCCGCCCGCGCTCGCCCGGCGCAGTTCCTCGAAGACCTCCTCGGGGTCGGCGGGGAAGCCCTTCTCCACGCCCAGCCGGGCGGCCAGTTCGTGCAGGACGTCGAGGTCGGTGCGGACGCCCTCGGGCGGGCCGACCGCCCGGCGGCGCAGCAGCACACGGCCCTCCAGGTTCGTGGTCGTGCCCGTCTCCTCCGCCCACTGCGCGACCGGCAGCACCACGTCCGCGAGGGCCGCGGTCTCCGACAGCACCACGTCCGCGACGGCCAGGAAGTCCAGCGACCGGAGGCGTTCCTCGACGTGTGAGGCGTGCGGGGCGGACACCACCGGGTTCGAGCCCATCAGCAGGAGCGCGCGGATGTCCGTACCCATCGCGTCGAGGAGTTCGTACGCGCTGCGGCCCGGTCCCGGCAGCGCGTCCGGGTCCACGCCCCACACCTCGGCGACATGGCGGCGCGCCGCCGGGTCCGTGAGCTTGCGGTAGCCGGGCAACTGGTCGGCCTTCTGGCCGTGTTCGCGGCCGCCCTGCCCGTTGCCCTGCCCGGTGAGGCAGCCGTATCCGGACCGCGGGCGCCCCGAACGGCCTGTCGCCAGGCACAGGTTGATCCACGCGCCCACGGTGTCGGTGCCCTTGGACTGCTGCTCGGGTCCGCGCGCGGTGAGCACCATCGCGCTCTCCGGCTCGCAGAACAGCCGTACCGTCTCCCGGAGTTGGGGAACGGACACCCCCGTGATCCGTTCCACGTACTCCGGCCAGTGCGCCATCGCCGCGGCCCGCGCCTCCTCCCAGCCGTTCGTCCGTTCCCGGATGTACGCCTCGTCGGTGCGGCCCTCGGCGACGATCAGGTGGAGCAGTCCCAGCGCCAGCGCCAGGTCCGTGCCGGGGCGCGGCGCGAGGTGCAGGTCCGCCTGCTCGGCCGTCCGGGTCCGGCGCGGGTCGACGACGATCAGCCGGCCGCCGTTGTCCTTCAGCTCGGTGAGGTAGCGCAGCGCGGGCGGCATGGTCTCGGCGAGGTTGGAGCCGACGAGGATCACACAGCCGGTCCCCGGGATGTCCTCCAGGGGGAAGGGCAGCCCCCGGTCCAGGCCGAAGGCCTTGATGCCGGCCGCCGCCGCGGACGACATGCAGAAGCGGCCGTTGTAGTCGATCTGCGAGGTGCGAAGGACGACCCGGGCGAACTTCCCGAGGGCGTACGCCTTCTCGTTGGTCAGTCCGCCGCCGCCGAACACCCCGCACGCGTCCGGGCCATGCTCCGTGCGCGTGCGGGACAGCCCTGCGGCGATCCGGTCGAGCGCCTCCTCCCAGCTCGCGGGCTCCAGCACGCCCGCGTTCCGCACGAGTGGCGAGGTCAGCCGTACCCGCGACGACAGCAGCGCGGGCGCGGTGCGGCCCTTGCCGCAGAGCGCCCCCCGGTTGACCGGGAAGTCCACGCGCTCCTCCACGAGGAGCCCGCCGCCCGCGCCGGGCGCGGGCGTCAGGTTCATCCCGCACTGCAGGGCGCAGTACGGGCAGTGGGTGGGCGTCGCGGAGGTCTGCATACCGCTCAGCGTGCGTCGGGCGTGTTACACGCCGGGACGGGGTGCGTTACGCGGCCGGGACGGGGGCCTCCCCGACGGCCCCCGCCCGCCGTGAGGCGCACGGCACCCCACCCCGGTGCGATGCTCCGTTCACTGGCACTGGAGGACGAACCGCACGCGCTCCGACGAGATGCCCGCCTCGGCTCCTTGCTTCGGCACCGTGAGCTGGACGGTCACCCTGGGGGCCCGGGCCGCGTTGCTCTGGCGTGCGCGGGCGGTCACGGTGAACGAAGTGGTCGCGGTGCTGGGGCCGTTGAAGGTGACGGAGGCCTCGGTCCGCTTGCCGGTGCTGCTCGTCCACACGTACTTGACCGTTCCGGTTCCCGTGCCGGTGAGCTTGCCCTCGAACTTCACCGCCTGTCCCACAGCGCAGTTGACCGGGCCGGTGGGGGAGCTCACCGCCGCGTCCGCGTCCGTGATGTTGAGGGCCGCGGGGACGGGCAGCCTGGGCGGCTTCTCGCAGCCGATCTTCAGCTTGTTCCCCCGGCGGTCCTCACCGGTCGTCACCGTGTAGTTGCCTCTGGGGACGTTGTCCTCGGTGAACGCCCCCTGGTTGTTGACGACGCCCTTGAAGAACTTCGGTCCGCTGATGCGGACCTGGGAATTCGGCCTGAACCCGTTGAGTACCAGATCGAATTCGGCAGGGTTGGTGTCGGGCGCCACCTGCAGTTTGCAGGTCGGCGAGGCCTTGGTGAGCGCGGTGGGCAACGGGGCCGAGGGGGCCGATGGGGCCGCTCGGGCGGCCATCGCCGGCGACAGGGCCACCGAGGAGACCACGAGCGGAATGAGGAGTGCGTAACGACGGTGCCGACTCATGCGCTTTCCTCCTAGCCGGAAAGTGCCGATGAAATGACGGACGAAATGGGCGGATGGAATGGGCGGATGGAATGGGCGGATGGAATGGACGGATGGAATGGACGGATCAAATGGACGGGTGAAACAGGTGGAGGGAACGGCGGAAGGGACGGGCGGGCATCACGGTCGGGCACGCCACGACCCGCGGGCGATACGGCGGCCAAGTGCGCGGCGAGAGGGTGTCGGGGCGCGGGGGACCGACCTCCGTACCGGCCCGGCGGGCGCGCCCCACGCCCGATGGCCCGCGTGTCCCGTCGGGCTGTCCGGTCGTCGCCGGCCCGGCTTCCGCGGCCCCCGTACCGACCCCCGTACCACGAATGTCCTGTTTCAGCCTAGCTTCGTATGTCTGTTGCGGCAGCCGGAGCGGCGGCCGTACGGCTACTGGCGGTTCAGCGAGCGTGTCACGCCCGCCGCGATCGTCGTCGCCAGGATCCAGCCGGTGGCGATCAGCAGATACGAGAGCCACTGGTACCAGCCGCGCGGCGCGAAGGCCGCCTCCTGGCCGAAGTCGATGATGGGCAGCAGCAGATCGAGGGTGTAGAAGACGGAGTTGAAGCCGGGCGCCTCGGCGGGCTTCAGAGCGTGCGGAGGGTGCAGCGCGAAGGCGAGGGCACCGGTGCACAGCAGCAACAGCAGCCACCCGGCGGCGCGCATCGGGCGGAAGCCGTAGCCGACGGTCACGTCCTGCAGATGGCCCCAGAAACTGGCGGGGCGGGGGAGCGTGCCGCGGTGCCGGCGCAGCTTGGCCAGCTGGACCGTGCGGGCAGCCGCGTCGTCGCCCGCGGTGCGGTACGCGGCGGTCAACTGCTCGTAGGCGTACGGAACATAACCGCCCTCGTCGCGTTCCAGCAGCGGCAGCCGCTCTTCGGCGGGCAGCCGCGGGGCGAGGACGCGATAGCTGAGGCCGTCGAGCCGGACGCGGTCGGGCCACACCTCCGGAGGGACGTGCAGCAGGTCCAGCTGGGAGCGGCGCAGATTCACGGCGCCCTCGATCGGCGAGGCCGCGCGCAGCCACAGCTCACCGATCACGCAGCTGCTGGCACGCACGGCCACACCGCCGGGGTTGGACAGCCGGGAGTGGTCCAGATTGAGCTGGTGGGGGATCCTGGCCCCGCTCAGGTTGACCCGGCCCCGCGCCCGCAGCCGCTTGGCCCGCAGGTCGGTGCCGACCGAGAGGGTCTCGGCGTGCAGGGCGGTCGCGCCGGGCGCCGCGAGCAGCTCGGCGTCGTCGAGGTTCAGCTGGCCGCCGACCGTGGCCCCGTTCAGCCGTACCTGGCCGTGCGCGACGAGGCCGACGGCCCAGACGTCGGTGCCGACGTTCGCGTGGTTGAGCTGGAGAACCGGTTCCTCGGCCGCCTCCGGGGTCGGGGAACCAGGGGTGTCCGGGGCGCCAGGGGTGTCCGGGGCGCCAGGGGTGTCCGGGGCATCAGGGGTGTCCGGGGCCGCGGGGCGGCCGAGCCGTGCCCCGTTGACGAACACGGCGCCGGAGATCTTCGCCCCCTGGAGCCGCACCGGACCGGTGATCCGGCAGCAGCTGAGCCGCAGTGCCCCGTCGACCCGCAGGTTTCCCGCCGTGAGGCCTGGCAGCACCGAGTCGCTCAGCACCAGGGCGCGCAGCTGCGCCCCGTACAGCTGCGGAGCCTGCTCGAAGTGACACCACCGCAGTCGCATGGCCTGCTCGACCGTCCCGTACGAGAGATCCAGCGGCCCGGTGATCCGCGCGCCCGTCAGCTTCAGGCCCGCGATCTCACCGTCGTGCGCCGGTCCGTCGATCAGCAGCGCCCGCAGCACCTCGGCCCGTACGGTCCGCTCGGGACCCCAGGACGCGCCGGCCGCGGGGTCGTCCGCACCCGTGTCGGGGCCCTCGCGTCCCTCCCGGAAGTCCACGCTCTCGCCGAGCGGGAAGGCCTCCCAGACGCGGCGCTCGGCGGCCGACAGACCGGCGGGATCGATGGCCGCCGTCACTTCCGCGCCACCGCCAGGGCCCGGGCCACCCCCGGCTCCTTCGGCCCCAGGAACTGCGGATCGGGCCGGAACACCACGTCCAGCGCGGCCTTGGCCGCCGCGAACACCTCGCGCGTACCGCCGTAGTACCAGGTGGCGTCGTGCGTGTCGTCGACCCCGATGCCGTACGACCGCACGCCCGCCGCCCGGCACAGCGCGACCGCCCGCCGGATGTGGAAGCCCTGGCTGATCAGTACCGCCTCGTGGACCCCGAAGATCTTCCGGGCCCGCACGCACGAGTCCCAGGTGTCGAAGCCGGCGTAGTCGCTGACGATCCGGGCGTCCGGCACCCCACGCTTCGTCAGATAGGCCCGCATGGCGTCCGGTTCGTCGTAGTCCTTGCGGCTGTTGTCCCCGGTGACGAGCACGACCTCGATGCGCCCGGCCCGGTACAGCCGCGCCGCCGCGTCCAGCCGGTGCGCGAGGTACGGCGAGGGCTCGCCGTTCCACAGCCCCGCCCCGAACACCACCGCGACCTCGGTGCGCGGGGCGTCCGCGGTCGTCCGCAGCCGGTCGGCCGTCGTCACATACAGCCAGGTGGCCGGGGACAGCGCCAGCACGCACAGCAGCATGATCGCCTGTATGGCCCTGCGCTGCCCGGCGCGGGTGCGGGGCAGCCGCGGCAGGCGTGGCAGGCGCGGTCTGCGGATCCTTGGATGCGGCAGGCGCGGCATGGTTGTTCGTCCCCCCGGTGACGTCGGCTCGCGTCGGTATTCGACAGATGGGGACGCAGCGTAAGCCCGTTCGGTTCACGCGGTCAGGGTGACCGGGTTCATTCGACGTGAAGGAACCGCAGGTGGGAGGTGCTCACACCGGTACCGCCCCGCACCGTGAACCCCCGGAAAACACCCGTCATGCCCGTGCAACGGTCCGGCAACCTCCTGCCGTCACCATCGGTTCATGACGGCGTCGAAACCTTCTCGCGACGAGTCCAGAACCCGCCCCGGCGGCCAACCGCTCGGTGGCGCCCCCCTCGACAGTACGGCGCAACTCATGAACGCGATCACCAGCCGGCTCAGCAGCCGGCTCAGCCTCGTGTCGCTCAACGGCACTCTTCCCCAAGCTCTCCGCTCCGGTCGAGCAGGGGAGACCCCAAGTCCGACGCCGCCACCCCTCGTCCTCGTCGCGCACGGCAGCCGTGACCCGCGCGCGCTGAGCACCGTCCGCACCCTGATCGAACGCGTCTGCGAGCTGCGCCCGCACCTGTCCGTGCGCCTCGGTCACATCGAGCTCAACGAGCCGCTGCTGTCCGACACGCTGGCCTCCCTCGCCTCCGCCGGCGCGCAGGACGCCGTTCTCGTGCCGCTGCTGCTCAGCCGCGGCTACCACGTCAAGCGGGACATCCCCGAGGCCGCGGCCGCCGTCCCGGGACTGCGCACCCGCGTCGCCGCCCCGCTCGGCCCGCACCCGCTGCTCGTCGAGACGCTGTACGAGCGGCTCGTCGAGGCCGGCTGGCGGACCCGGACGAGTGAAACGGCCCGGCGTGCCGGCGGTGTCGTGCTCGCCGCCGCGGGCTCACGCGACCCCGAGTCGGCCGTCGACACCCGCCGCACCGCCCAACTGCTGGCCGAACGCCTCGAAGTCCCCGTCGTCCCCGCGTACGCCTCCGCCGCCGCGCCCACCGTCGCCGCCGCCGTGCGCGCCCTGGCCGCCCGTGGCCGCCACCGCATCGCCGTCGCCTCCTACTTCACCGCGCCCGGCCGCTTCGCCACCGAGTGCGCCGCGGCCGCCCCCTGGATCGCCGCCGCCCCGCTCGGCGCCCACGCCGCGATGGCCCGTCTGGTCCTGCACCGCTACGACCAGGCGGTCGCGACCCCCGAGTCCGCCTCCGCACGCGAGCTCGCCTCGGCCTGAACCGGGTTCCGGCGCGGTAGGCCGCGCCCCGTTTGTCACTGCCTGCGTCTACTGTCGAGTGCATGGAAGGCACTGCACCGAAGGCACCGCAAGCGCCGCAAGCACCGAAGACACCCACGACATACGACAACCACGCCTCGCACGCCACCTCCGGCGCTCACGCCGGGTACGACGAGTCGGCCGTCGAGCGCTGGGCCACCGAGCCCGACAAACGTCCCGGCCGCACCGCCTTCCAGCGCGACCGCGCCCGCGTACTGCACTCCGCCGCGCTGCGCCGCCTCGCGGGCAAGACCCAGGTCGTCACCCCGGGCACGCGCAGTCAGTACTGGGACGCCAGCGCCCGCACCCGCCTCACGCACTCCCTGGAGTGCGCCCAGGTCGGCCGTGAGCTGGGCGCCGCCCTCGGCTGCGACCCCGACCTCGTCGAGGCCGCCTGCCTCTCCCACGACCTCGGCCACCCGCCCTTCGGGCACAACGGCGAACAGGCTCTGAACGAGTTCGCGGAGGACTGCGGCGGCTTCGAGGGCAACGCGCAGTCGCTGCGCCTGCTGACCAGGATCGAGCCCAAGCGCTTCGTCCGCAGCGACGAGACCGGCGAACTCGTCAGCGTCGGCCTCAATCTGACCCGTGCCGCCCTCGACGCCGCCACCAAGTACCCGTGGCCGCGCGGCGCCCACCCGACCCAGCCCGCCTCGCCGAAGTTCGGGGTCTACGAGGACGACCGGCCGGTCTTCGACTGGGTCCGCAAGGGCGCCCCCGGCACCCGTACGTGCTTCGAGGCCCAGGTCATGGACTGGTCCGACGACGTGGCGTACTCGGTGCACGACGTCGAGGACGGTCTGCACGCGGGCCACATCGACCCGGGCTGCCTGTACGCCGAACCGGAGCGCCAGGAGATCTTCAAGGTGGCCATCGGCCGCTATGTGCCCGCCGGCACCGACCCGGCCGAGCTCGCCGAGGCCCTCGACCGGCTCCTGGAGCAGGAGTGGTGGCCGCACGGGTACGACGGATCGGCCGTCGCCCAGGCCCGGTTGAAGGACGCCACCAGCCAGCTCATCGGCCGCTTCTGCCTGGCCGCCGAGGGCGCCACGCGCGCGGCCTACGGCATCGGACGGCTCACGCGGTACGCGGCGGAGCTGGTCGTCCCGCGCGCCGCGCGCCACGAGTGCGCCGTCCTCAAGGCGGTCGCCGACCGGTATGTCATGCAGCGCGCCGAGCAGGAGCGGCTCCGCGCCGATCAGCGGATCGTCGTCGCCGAGCTGGCCGAGGCGCTCACCGTGCGCGCCCCGGAGGGGCTGGACCCGCAGTTCCGGTCCCTGTTCGACGAGGCCGGGGACGATCGCGCCCGCAAGCGGGTGATCGTCGACCAGATTGCCTCGCTCACGGACGCCTCGGCACGCTCACTGCACCTCAGGCTCACCACCCGCCCCGCGACCGGCGGCGGAGTGTGACCCTGCGTGGCCTGATCGGGCCACTCCCTCTTCCCGCATCACGCTGCGTGCGGGAGGCTCGGCTGTGGCGACAACGTTACGAGGAGGCATCAAGTGGTCGACGCGGATCAGACTTTTGTCATCGTCGGAGGAGGCCTGGCCGGCGCCAAGGCGGCCGAGACACTCCGAGCGGAGGGATTCACCGGCCGCGTGATACTGATCTGCGACGAGCGTGACCACCCCTACGAGCGCCCGCCGCTCTCCAAGGGCTATCTGCTCGGCAAGGAGGAGCGGGACAGCGTCTTCGTGCACGAACCGGCCTGGTACGCGCAGAACGACGTGGAACTGCACCTGGGCCAGACCGTCGACGCGATCGACCGCACGGCGAAGACGGTCCGCTTCGGCGACGACGGCACCCTCGTCCACTACGACAAGCTGCTCCTCGCGACGGGTGCGGAACCGCGTCGCCTCGACATCCCGGGCACGGACCTCGCGGGCGTCCACCACCTGCGCCGCCTCGCCCACGCCGAACGCCTCAAGGGCGTCCTCGCCGCGCTGGGCCGGGACAACGGGCACATCGTGATCGCGGGCGCGGGCTGGATCGGCCTGGAGGTCGCGGCGGCGGCCCGCGAGTACGGCGCCGAGGTCACCGTCGTCGCGCACGGGTCGACCCCGCTGCACGCGGTCCTCGGCCCCGAGCTGGGCAACCTCTTCGCCGAGCTGCACCGCGAGCACGGCGTCCGCTTCCACTTCGGGGCCCAGCTCACCGAGATCGTCGGCCAGGACGGCATGGTGCTGGCCGCCCGCACCGACGACGGCGAGGAGCACCCGGCCCACGACGTCCTGGCGGCCATCGGGGCGGCGCCGCGCACCGGGCTCGCCGAGGCCGCGGGCCTGGAGATCGCCGACCGCGCGTACGGCGGCGGCATCGCGGTCGACGGCCTGCTGCGCACCTCCGACCCCGACATCTACGCCGCCGGTGACGTCGCCGCCTTCCCGCACCCCCTCTTCGACACCCGGATGCGCGTCGAGCACTGGGCCAACGCCCTCAACGGCGGACCGGCGGCGGCCCGCGCGATGCTGGGCCAGGAGGCGGCGTACGACCGGGTGCCCTATTTCTTCTCCGACCAGTACGACGTCGGCCTGGAGTACTCGGGCTGGGCGCCCCCGGGGACGTACGACCAAGTGGTGATCCGGGGCGACGCGGGCAAGCGGCAGTTCATCGCCTTCTGGCTGAAGGACGGGCGGGTGCTGGCCGGGATGAACGTGAATGTGTGGGACGTCACGGAACTCGTCCAGCGACTGATCCGATCCCGGGCCCAGGTGGACGCCGAGGCGCTCGCCGACCCGCACGTACCGCTGGAAAGCCTGGTCCCCTGACCGATCAGAGGTCCCTGCGACCGACGGCGGCACCCGACTGTCACACCACGCCCGTAGAATTCACGCGTGGCCGGAAGGATCAACGACGAGGACGTGAAGGCGGTTCGGGACGCGGTCCCGATCGACGCCGTCGTGTCCGAGTACCTCCAGCTGCGCAACGCGGGCGGCGGAAACCTCAAGGGTCTGTGCCCCTTCCACGACGAGAAGTCGCCGTCCTTCCAGGTCAGCCCGAGCAAGGGTCTCTTCCACTGCTTCGGCTGCCAGGAGGGCGGCGACACCCTCACGTTCGTGATGAAGGTCGACCACCTCACCTTCTCGGAGGCCGTCGAGCGCCTCGCCGGACAGGCGGGCATCACCCTGCGCTACGAGGAGGGCGGGTACAACCCCTCCCACCAGCGCGGCGAGCGGATCCGGCTGGTCGAGGCCCACAAGGCCGCCGCCGACTACTACGTCGAGCAGCTGGCCCTCGGCCCCGAGGCCGACACCGGCCGTAAGTTCCTCGCCGAGCGCGGCTTCGACCAGTCCGCCGCCGAGCACTTCTCCGTCGGCTACAGCCCCCAGGGCTGGGACCACCTCACCCGCCATCTGCGCGGCAAGGGCTTCACCGACAAGGAACTGCTCCTCTCCGGCCTCGCCCAGGAGGGCCGCCGGGGCCCCATCGACCGCTTCCGCGGCCGCCTGATGTGGCCGATCCGCGACATCGGCGGCGAGGTCGTCGGCTTCGGCGCCCGCAAGCTGTACGAGGCGGACAACGGGCCCAAGTACCTCAACACACCCGACACGGCGATCTACCGGAAGTCCCAGGTCCTGTACGGCATCGACCTCGCCAAGAAGGACATCGCCAAGGCCAGCCGCGCGGTCGTCGTCGAGGGCTACACCGACGTCATGGCCTGCCACCTGGCCGGGATCACCACCGCCATCGCGACCTGCGGCACGGCGTTCGGCGGCGACCACATCAAGATCCTCAGACGCCTGCTGATGGACAACGGCTCGGCCCGCGTGATCTTCACCTTCGACGGCGACGCCGCGGGCCAGAAGGCGGCCCTGCGCGCCTTCGAGGACGACCAGAAGTTCGCCGCCGAGACGTACATCGCGATCGCCCCGGACGGTATGGACCCCTGCGAACTGCGCCTCGCCAAGGGCGACGACGCGGTCGTGGACCTGGTCGAACCCCGCACCCCGCTCTTCGAGTTCGCCCTGCGCCAGATCATCCTGCGCTACGACCTGGAGACCCCGGCGGGACGGGCCGCCGCGCTCGACGAGGCGGCGCCCATCGTCGCCCGCATCAAGAACAGCGGCGCGCAGCACGAGGTCGCCGTGCAGCTCGCCGGCATGCTCGGCATCCTCGACACCCAGTTCGTGGTCAAGCGGGTGGCCCAGCTGGCCCGTTGGGCCCGCGACCGCGGCGGCAAGGGCCCGGCCCCGACACCGAACGGGCAGCGCCCCCAGCCGACGTACGGCGCCGTCCAGACCCCCGTCGGCGGCCCGGCGCTCAACCTCCGCAACCCCGTCTTCGCCACCGAGCGCGAGCTCGTCAAACTCGCCCTCCAGCGCCCGGAGCTGGTCTCCCCGGCCTTCGACGCGTACGGGATCGACGAGTTCACCGCCCCGCCGTACGCCGCCGTACGCCTGGCGATCATGGAGGCGGGCGGCGCCGAGTACGGCGTCCAGGACCCCCAGGAGTATCTGGTCCGGGTCCGCGAGGTCGCCCCGGACAACACGGTCCGCGCCATGGTCACCGAGCTGGCCGTCGAGGCCATCATGCGCAAGACCGTCGACGAGACCTACGCGGGCGACCAGCTCGTCATGGTCCGCCGCCGCGCCGTCGACCGCCGCATCGTGGACGTCCAGGGCGCCCTGGCCCGCGCGAGCGCCCACGGCGACCCGGCCCAGCTGGCGGCCGTGCAGAACGAGCTGTGGGTGCTCCAGCAGTACGGACAGGCGCTGCGCGAGCGGGGCGCCGAGGCACTCTGAGGCCGGACGGCCCGCACCGCACCGGTGCACATGCCGATTCCGTACGCCCTTCGCCGTGTTTCGTGCCCGCTGAGCTGCGCACTCGTACGACACGGTCACCGCCGGGTCACGGCGCGGACGCAAAAAGTCACCGCACGCCCCTCGTGGCGGCGATGTGTCGTACTCCACACTGGGTTGCGGTGCCTGAGTCCTCGGAGCGCGGCCGACCCGCACGCGACGGGTTTCCGATTCCCGCGGTTCCGCCAAACGACTACGGGATGGGCAGCGGCGAGGCCGTCGACCCCATCCCGGACGTACCGCTGCCGCACGCCTCAGCAGCGACATTCCTGGAGGTCGCCCCCGTGCAGACCCAGACCCTCACCCAGACCGACAAGCTCACGGACACGGATACGGACGCCGAGCCCGACGTCGTCGCGGGGGTCCCCCCGCAGAGCCGTGCCGCGCACCACCCCGAGACGGATCCGCAGGGGCCGCCCGAGCCGGACGAGCCGTCGGCCGGTGCGGTGGAGACCGCCGGGGTCGAGATCGAGGTCGAGACCGAGGCCGAGGTCCCCGAGCCCGTGGAGCCGTCCCGCGGCCGTACCACGGACACCGGCGGCCCCTCCTCCGACCTGTTCCGCCAGTACCTGCGCGAGATCGGCCGCATTCCGCTGCTCACCGCGGTGGAGGAGGTCGAACTCGCCCGCCGTGTCGAAGCCGGCCTGTTCGCCGAGGAGAAGCTCCGCCGCGCACCCGACCTGGACAGCCAACTCGCCCTCGACCTGGACAAACTGGTCGTCATGGGCCGTATGGCCAAACGCCGTCTCATCGAGGCCAACCTGCGCCTGGTCGTCTCGGTCGCGAAACGGTACGTGGGCCGGGGCCTGACCATGCTCGACCTGGTCCAGGAGGGAAACCTCGGTCTGATCAGGGCGGTCGAGAAGTTCGACTACGCCCGCGGGTACAAGTTCTCGACGTACGCGACCTGGTGGATCCGGCAGGCCATGTCGAGGGCGCTGGCCGACCAGGCACGCACGATCCGAGTCCCCGTGCACGTCGTCGAGTTGATCAACCGGGTGGTCCGCGTCCAGCGCCGCATGCTGCAGGAGCGCGGCTACGAGCCGACGCCGGAGGAGGTGGCCGCGCACCTCGACCTCCCGAGCGAGCGGGTGAGCGAAGTGCTGCGCCTCGCCCAGGAACCGGTGTCGCTGCACGCGCCGGTGGGGGAGGAGGACGATGTGGCGCTCGGCGACCTGATCGAGGACGGTGACGCGACCTCGCCGGTGGAGTCCGCGGCGTTCCTGCTGCTGCGCCAGCACCTGGAGGCGGTCCTGTCCACGCTCGGCGAGCGCGAACGCAAGGTCGTCCAACTCCGCTACGGCCTGGCCGACGGCCGGCCCCGCACCCTTGAGGAAATAGGCCGCATCTTCGGCGTCACGCGCGAACGCATCCGCCAGATCGAGTCCAAGACCCTGAACAAGCTCAGGGACCACGCCTTCGCCGACCAACTCCGCGGCTACCTGGACTGAGGGCTCCCCGCGCGGTTCCCCACGCCCCTGAGAAGAGGCACGGGGAACCGCGCGGGCGGGAACCCTAGTCGACCTCGGCCACCGCCTGGGCGAACTGGGCCTGGTACAGGCGGGCGTACGCGCCGTTCGCCGCGAGCAGCTCCGCGTGCGCGCCCTGCTCCACGATCGACCCGTTCTCCATCACGAGGATGGTGTCCGCGTCCCGGATCGTGGAGAGCCGGTGGGCGATCACGAACGAGGTCCGCCCGTCCGCCAGCTTCGCCATCGCCTTCTGGATCAGCACCTCCGTACGGGTGTCGACCGAGCTGGTCGCCTCGTCAAGCACCAGGATCACCGGATCGGACAGGAACGCCCGGGCGATCGTGATCAGTTGCTTCTCACCCGCGCTGACGCCGGTCCCCTCGTCGTCGATGACGGTGTCGTAGCCCTCCCGGAGCGTACGGATGAAACGGTCCGCCAGCGCGGCGCGCGCCGCCTCCTCGATCTCCCCGCGGGTGACGTCCCGCGAGGCCCCGTACGCGATGTTCTCCGCGATCGTGCCGCCGAACAGCCAGGTGTCCTGGAGCACCATCCCGATCCCGGCCCGCAGTTCGTCCCGGGACATGGACGCGATGTCGACACCGTCGAGGGTGATCCGGCCGCCGGTGACCTCGTAGAAGCGCATCAGCAGGTTCACCAGCGTCGTCTTGCCCGCACCCGTCGGGCCGACGATCGCCACCGTGTTGCCCGGCTCCACCTTCAGCGAGAGGTCCTCGATGAGCGGCTTCTCGGGGTCGTAGCGGAAGGACACGTGCTCCAGGGCCACCCGTCCGCGCAGTTCGTCGGGGCGTGCCGCGGGCACCGGGTCGGCCTGCTGCTCCTCCGCGTCGAGGAGTTCGAAGATGCGCTCCGCCGACGCGACACCCGACTGCACCAGGTTCGCCATCGACGCGACCTGCGTCAGCGGCATCGAGAACTGGCGGGAGTACTGGACGAAGGCCTGTACGTCGCCGATCGACAGCGAGCCGGACGCGACGCGCAGTCCGCCGACCACCGCCACCAGCACATAGTTGAGGTTCGACACGAACATCATCAGCGGCTGCATGACCCCGCTGTTGAACTGCGCCTTGAACCCGGCCTCGTACAGCTTCTCGTTCTGCTCGGCGAACTGCTTCGCCGACTCCTCCTGCCGTCCGAACACCTTCACCAGCGCGTGTCCGGTGTACATCTCCTCGATGTGCGCGTTGAGTCTGCCGGTGGTGCGCCACTGCTGCACGAAGTGCGGCTGTGAGCGCTTGCCGATGCGGGTGGCGACGACGAACGAGAGCGGGACCGTGACCAGCGCGACCAGCGCGAGCAGCCACGAGACCCAGAACATCACCGCGAGCACACCCACGATGGTCAGCAGGGAGTTCACCAGCTGGCCCATCGACTGCTGCAGGGTCTGCTGGATGTTGTCGAGGTCGTTCGTCGCGCGACTGAGGACCTCACCGCGCTGACGCTTGTCGAAGTACGACAGCGGCAGCCGCGACAGCTTCGCCTGCAGGTCCTCGCGCATGTGGTAGACGGTCTTGTTGACGGCCCGGTTCACCAGCCGCGTCGCCACCGCCATCAGCAGGCCGGACAGCAGGAACGTACAGAGCGCGAGCAGCAGGATGTTCCCGACGGCGTCGAAGTCGATGCCCTTGCCGGGGGTGAAGTCGGTTCCCGAGAGCATGTCGGCCATGCCGCCCTCGCCGCGTGCCCGCATTCCGGCGAGCACCTCGGCCTTGGTGGTGCCGGGCTGCATCTGGCGTCCGATGATCCCCGCGAAGACCAGGTCGGTGGCCTTGCCGAGGATCTTCGGCCCGATCACCGAGAGCCCCACGCTCAGTACGACGGCGACCAGCATTCCGTACATGGTGACGCGCTCGGGTTTGAACTGCGACAGGAGCCGTTTCCCGGAGCCCTTGAAATCCATCGAGCGTTGATCGGGGCCGCCCCCGGCCATCATGCGTCCCATGGGACCGGCCATCAGGCAGCCTCCGCTTCCGTCAGCTGGGAGAGCACGATCTCCCGGTAGGTCTCATTGCCGGCCATGAGTTCGTGGTGACGCCCGGTGCCCACGACCCGGCCCTCGTCGAGGACCACGATCCGGTCGGCCTCCCGGATGGTCGACACCCGCTGGGCGACGATCACCACCGTCGCCTCGGAGGTCTCGGCGGCGAGCGCGGCACGCAGCGCCGCGTCGGTCGCGTAGTCGAGCGCGGAGAAGGAGTCGTCGAAGAGATAGATCTCGGGGCGCTGGACGAGCGTACGGGCGATGGCGAGGCGCTGGCGCTGGCCGCCCGAGACATTGGTGCCGCCCTGCGCGATCGGCGAGTCGAGGCCGTTCTCCAGCCGCTCCACGAAGCTCTTGGCCTGCGCCACCTCCAGCGCGTGCCACAGCTCCTCGTCGGTCGCGTCCGGATTGCCGTACCGGAGGTTGGTGGCGACCGTGCCCGCGAACAGGTACGGCTTCTGGGGGACGAGCCCGACCGTCTTCGCGAGCAGCTTCGGTTCGATGGTCGATACATCGATACCGTCGACGAGCACTTCCCCGTCCGTGGCGTCGAAGAGCCGGGGTACGAGCCCCAGCAGCGTCGACTTTCCGCTGCCCGTCGATCCGATCACGGCGGTCGTCTCGCCCGGCCGCGCCACCAGGTCGACGGCCCTCAGCACCGGCTCCTCGGCCCCCGGGTAGCGGAACCCGGCGCCGCGGATCTCCAGGTGGCCGTGGCGGCGCAGCTCCACGACAGGGGCGGTCGGCGGGACGACGCTCGACGAGGTGTCCAGGACCTCCTGGATGCGCTCGGCACAGATCTCGGCGCGCGGCACCATCATGAACATGAAGGTGGCCATCATCACGGACATCACGATCTGCATGAGGTAGGCGAGGAACGCGGTCAGGTCGCCGATCTGCATGCCGCCGCTGTCGATGCGGTGGGCTCCGAACCAGACCACGGCGATCGACGAGAGGTTCACGACGGTCATGACCATCGGGAACATCAGTGCGAGCATGCGTCCGGTGCCCAGCGACACCTCGGTCAGCCGGGCGTTCGCGACCTCGAAGCGGTCCTTCTCGTAGTCGTCCCGGACGAAGGCGCGGATGACGCGGTTGCCGGTGATCTGCTCGCGCAGCACCCGGTTCACGGTGTCCAGGCGTACCTGCATGGTCCGGAACAGCGGCCGCAGCCGCCGCACGATCAGCGTCACACCGATGCCGAGGACCGGCACCACGGCGACCAGGATCGCGGAGAGCGGCACATCCAGGCCGAGGGCCAGCACGATGCCGCCCACACACATGATCGGCGCCGACACCAGCAGGGTGAACGTCATCAGGGCGAGCATCTGCACCTGCTGGACGTCATTGGTGGTGCGCGTGATCAGGGTGGGCGCCCCGAAGTGGCCGACCTCACGCGCGGAGAAGGACTGCACCCGGTCGAAGACGGCGGCCCGGATGTCCCGGCCGACGGCGGAGGCGGTACGGGCGCCGTAGTAGACGGCGCCGATGTTGCAGAAGACCTGGATCAGCGAGATCCCGATCATCAGGGCGCCGAACGACAGGATGTAACCCGTGTCCCCCTTCACGACACCGTTGTCGATGATGTGCGCGTTCAGGGTCGGCAGATACAGGGTGGCGCAGGTCTGCAGGAACTGCAGCAGCACCAGGAGGGCGATGGGTTTCTTGTACGGACTGAGGTAGGTCCGAAGGAGTCGTATGAGCACGCGGCTTCTCTCGGAGTCGTCGACGGCAGTGCGGTCGGTGGTGCACCACCCCCTATCGTCGAACACTCCACCCGCGTTACCCCAACCGATTAATCCAAGAGCGGACCAAGAGCGGACCGGAACCGGACCTCAAGACCTACGCCTTGGCGGCCCGTCGGGTCGTGGAACGCACCCGGACGCATCCGCGACACCCCTCGACACCTCTCGGCACTCCTCTACGCCCCCTATGCCCGGAACGCCCCCGGATGCGTCTGTTCCCGTACGGACACGTACTGCTGGCGTACGGCCTGACCCACGGCCAGTTCCTCGCCGGGCTCCAGAATTTGGGCGACCGCACCCTGCCAGACGGGTGGCAGCCGGGGGTCGAGCGTGCCCTGCGAGACACCGAGGGCCCAGGCCGCCTGACGGGCCGCGCCGAGCGCCGCGTAGTCCGCCGGCTGGGGCACGACGACCTGCGCGCCGAACAGCGCGGGCGCCGCGGACTGCACGGCCGGCAGCTCGGCGGCCGCCCCCAGCAGGAACACCCGCCGGACGTCCACACCCCGGCCGCGCAGCACGTCGAGCGCGTCCGCGAGCCCGCACAGCATGCCCTCGAAGGCGGCCCGCGCCAGATGCTCGGGCCGCATCGACTCGCGCCGCAGCCCGGCGAGGGTGCCGGCGGTGTGCGGCAGATTCGGGGTCCGCTCGCCCTCCAGGTACGGGAGCATCACCAGCCCGTGTGCGCCCGGCGTGGACTTCATCGCCAGCTCGGACAGGCTCTCCAGCTCGGACAGGCCGAGCAGTTCGGCGGCGCCGCGCAGGGTCCGTACGGCATTGAGGGTGGTCACCACCGGCAGATGCATACCGGTCGCGTCCGCCAATGAGGTGATCATGCCGGAGGAGTCGACCAGCGCCTCGGGGTGTACGGCCATCACGGACCCGGAGGCGCCCAGGGACACCACCGCGTCCCCGAGCCCGATGCCGAGCCCGAAGGCCGCCGCCATGGTCTCTCCCGTCCCCGCGGAGATCAGCAGCCCCTCGGGGGTCGTCCCCGCGGCCTCGGACGGGCCCAGCACCTCGGGCAGCGTGGCCTGGTGCCCGAGCGCGAGTTCGACGAGATCCGGCCGGTAGCCGCCGGTCGCCGCCGACCAGTAGCCGGTCCCGGAGGCCCCGCCCCGGTCGGTGGTCCGCCGCAGCGGCCGCCCGAGCAACTGCCACACCAGCCAGTCGTGCGCCTGCAGCAGCACGGCGGTGCGCAGCGCGGCGTCGGGTTCGGTCTTGTTCAGCCAGCGCAGCTTGGTCACGGGCTGCGCGGCCTGGGGTACGCAGCCCACGGCCTGGGCCCACGCCTCGCGGCCGCCGAGCGCGTCGATGAGATCGGCGGCGGCGACCTGTGCGCGCTTGTCGCCGCCGACCATGGCCGGCCGCACCGTGTTGCCCTGGGTGTCCAGCGGGACCAGGCCGTTCTGCTGCGCGGAGACGCCGATGGCCTGCACACCTTCGAGCAGCCCGCCGCCGGCCGCCTCGCCCAGGGACAGCAGCCAGGCCTGTGGATCGACATCGGAAGGACGGCCGCCGCCCTCGGTGTTCTCCAACGGGTGCGGCGCATACCCCTGCCTGAGCACGGCCCCCGTGTCCGAATCGCAGACGACGATACGAGTGAAATCGGGCGAACTGTCCAACCCGGCGACTATCCCCATGGCGGAAATTCTGCCGTACGGAGGGGGATGACCGCGCCGGGCCGCGCGGTGCGGGGCGGGCTGTGGGGTGTTCGTGGAGGTGGGGTGGTGCGTGTTCTCGGGCCGCGGGCGGGTGGGGGATGGCCACGCGGTTCCCCGCGCCCCTGGGGCGCGGGCTTGCCCCGGATCCCCGCGGACCCCGGGATCGCTGGGCCGCGGGGATGTAGGGGCCGGCCGCGCGGTTTCCCGTGCCCCGGAATCCGGGGCCGCGCCCCGGATTCCTCGACCGCGGTGGGCTGCTAGGTGTTGCTGGTGCCCCAGTCGTCCTCGCCGGTGCTGTTGGTGTTCCGCTCACGCAGGGAGCGGACCCGGTCGGCGACCGAGTCGGGGACGTGGTCGCCCACCTTCTCGCTCACCGTGTGGAACGCCTTGCCCGCGAGCTCGCGCCCCTGCTGGGCGGCGGTCTCCGCGGTGTTGCGCACCGCCGGGTTCTGCGCGACCTGGCGCGCGGACTTCTTCAGCTGCTCGTAGCGCTCGCGCCCGGCGCGTGTGCCCAGCACGTAACCCAGAGCCAGTCCGGCGACGAATGTGAGCCGGTAGCGCATGACGGCCACCCTTCCCTTGCGTCGGCATCGGTGCAGGGGGAACCGATTGGCGGAGCACCCCCCTGCTTGCGCTAATGTATGTGTCGCAGCGAGCGCACGCCCCCTGGCGAATACCCGGGTAGGTGCGTTCGATGCAACGAGGCAATCCTCCGTAGCTCAATTGGCAGAGCAGCCGGCTGTTAACCGGCAGGTTACTGGTTCGAGTCCAGTCGGGGGAGCGCAGTCTCCTGTAGCTCAATTGGCAGAGCAGCCGGCTGTTAACCGGCAGGTTACTGGTTCGAGTCCAGTCGGGAGAGCAACGGAAGAGGACCCCTCCGGGGTCCTTTTTCATGCCCGGGGGAACCGCGCGGGCCACGCCGAAGTCCTCATGGTCGTGCGTTGCCGACCATCCGAAGCAGGAGATCGTATGAGCGGCTATGCTGCGGCAGACGGCGCGCACAAATGTGCGCGACGCGCCGTAAGGGGCGGTAGCTCAGCCGGTTAGAGCAGCGGACTCATAATCCGTCGGCCGTGGGTTCGAGTCCCACCCGCCCCACCTGTGCAGGTCTCTGACCTGCGGAAACGTTTATTTTTGGCTGTCGGAGCGTCAACTTTGCCTGAACGGACTGAATCCGTTGCTCGCGGGTTTGGTGTTGTGGCTGTCGGTGGCTCTTCGAACTGGCCTGACCTGCACAGATGTGCTGCCGCCGCGGTCGGGGACGTTGCTGAATATGGCCGGTGTGAGCGGCTGAACGTCGAATTCGGGACGCCGGCAGGACACAGGGAAACGGAAGGGTCCGTTCCGATGCCGTGCCGTCGATGCCTGCCAAGGCTGGGCAGGGGCATCCGAGTGGTGGGGTGGCGCGAGGTTGGGCCTCGGCTCCGCTGATCACCGAGCCGCTGCTGAGGCCGGCCGGAGCGACGGCTTAACGGCCCGTACTGAAGACGGCCGAACTTCTCAAGGAGTCGCATCACGAGGCTGCGAGTCGCGGCCGCGAGGTACTACGAGGCGATGGTCCGCTACGGGGAAAGCGTTCTCGTGACGGACCTCCAGGGCCGGCATCATCAGGGCCGCTGCTCGGGTTCGGCGGGTGCCGAGGGTGAGGTCGGTGGGGTGGCCCTGGTCGCGCAGCGGGGTCGTGATGCCGGTATGGGTGGCGTGGCGGGTTTCGTCGTGGTTGGAGAGGGCCCAGGTGGCGGGGGCGCCGACCGTCGCCAGGTCGGTGATCGTGCGGGCGATGACCTCCCTCGGCTTGTCTGCCTCCCGGGCGCGCTTGAGGAAGTCGAAGTTGGGTGTGGCTCTGTGGGAGGGATGGCTCCGCCGGCGCACATCCGGCCAACGGTGCGAACGTATCGGAGGCGGATCAGTGGCTGAGCAGCCAGCCGATTCGGTCGTAGGCGAGGACCTGGTAGCCGACCATGATCACAAGGAGCCGGCGGGCCGCGCGGCGCAGGCCGGCGAAGTTCAGCGCGGCCACCGCGCCGAAGAACACAGTGAGTTCGAGGAACAGGCGCACTGGTCCGGGGGTGTGGATATCGCTCTCGCCAGAACGGGACGGGTCATCCGGCACGGCGAAGGAACCCCACGCCCAGCCCACAGCCACGGGCAGTGCGACGACCGGCAGCCAGCGCCACGGAGAGGGGACCTTGCGCCAGGACCCTCGACGACGCCCACCGGTACGTCGCCGACATGCTCGCCGGCATGGACGTCCGGTACGACCTGGGCGACGACCACCGGCTCGTCGGCACCCTGTGCCCGGACATGAAGTTGACGCTGGAGCGGCCCGACCCGGACGTCGTCACCGCGGTGACCCGGTCGGCGGACCTGCTGCGTGAGGGTCGTGGGCTCCTGCTCGACCTCGTCGACCGCGCGGAGGCCCGCGACGCCGCGGCCGCGTGGACCGGACGGGTCAACACCGTCACCGCCCGCACGGACCGGGTGGACGTCGACGCGTTGCTCATCCGGCCCGACGGCTGTGTCGCCTGGGCCTTGCCTACCGGGCAGGACCTCGACGCCACCACGCTGGTGCGTGCGCTGGGCACATGGTTCGGCCAACCGGCCTGAGCACCGTACTAACAGTCGTCTCAGGTTCGCTCGGTAGGAAGTAGGCATCCAGATAAGCGATGCAACTCGTATGTAGGAGGCTAGTGATGGCAGTCAACGCAGCGCCGTCCGGGGAAGCGCCGGCCGGTCGGTTGGCAGGCCGGTGGGTGCCATGGTTGGTGATTGGCTTGTGGCTGGTGCTGGCGGCGGGCATGGTGCCGCTGAGCGGAAAGTTGAGCTCGGTCACCACCGACAGCGCCGTAGACACCCTGCCGGCCAGTGCCGAGTCCACCAAGGTGGCGGTGCTGGACGACAGTCTCCCCGGCGGTGACAACAACACGTTCGTCTTCGTGTACCACCGCGCCGGCGGCATGACCGACGCCGACCGCGCGACGGTCGAGCGCCACTACAACACCCTTGCCAAGCGGTACCCGCCGAAGGCGACGGCGGCGGCCGGCGAGGACGACGAGGGCTCACCGACGAGCCCCTCCACCGACCGCAAGGCGATGATGTTCACCCTCGAGGTGAGCACGGCCTACGGCGCACCGGAGGACATCGTCGGCCCGTTACGTGACGCCGCGAAGGACCGCCCCTCCGGCCTGGAACTCGACGTGACCGGCCCGGGCGCGATCGACGGCGACATGGACGCCGTCTTCGACGGCATCGACGTGCAGGTCCTCCTCACCACCATCGTCGTCGTCACGCTCCTGCTCATCCTCACCTACCGCAGCCCGGTGTTGTGGATCATCCCGCTGGTGGCCGTTGGCGCGGCCGCACTGACCTCGATGGGGACCGTCTACCTGCTCGTCAAGGGCTTCGGCATCGTGGTCAACGACCAGAACTCGGCGCTGCTGACGATCCTGGTATTCGGCGTCGGCACGGACTACGCGCTGTTGCTCATCGCTCGATATCGGGAGGCACTGCACCACCATGAGAACGTCCGGGTCGCGATGGTCCACGCGCTACGCGGCGCGGCGCCGGCCATCGTCGCGTCCGCGGCCACCGTGGTCGCCGGCCTGCTCTGCCTGCTCGTCGCGGACCTGAACAGCACCAGCGGGTTGGGCCCGATCGGTGCGGCCGGCATCCTGTGCGCGCTGGTGGCCATGCTGACGCTGTTCCCGGCGGTGCTCGTGGTGCTCGGCAGGCGGATCTTCTGGCCGGCCATCCCGCGGTTCAGCACGGCCGTGGAGGAGAAGCCGGGGCTGTGGGGACGGCTCGGCACCGCCATCAGCCGCCGCCGGTGGGTGGCGACGCTCGGCTCGCTCGGAGTCCTCGGCGTGCTCGCCCTCGGGCTGGCGGGCAACACCGGCGCCCTGCGGGAGCAGGACCAGTTCCTGTCCGCGCCGGAGTCGGTCACCGGCTTCACCGTTCTCCGCCAGCACTTCCCGGAGCTCGGCGGCCAGCCGATGACGATCTTCACGCGGCCGGCGCACCAGGAGCGGGTGCTCGACATCGTCAAGGACACTCGCGGTGTGGCCCTGGCCATCCCGGAGCAGACCAGCGGTGGCTGGGCCAACATCTCCGTGTTCCCGAAGGACGCGCCGGACACCGTCGCAGAGTACGACACGATCAAGCGGGTGCGCACCGCCGTGCACGCGGTGAGCGGGGCGGAGGCGATCGTCGGCGGGCCGAGTGCGGAGAACCTCGACACCGAGGTGACCACCAAGCGTGACGAGAAGCTGGTGATCCCGCTGGTGCTCGCCGTCGTCCTGATCGTCCTCGGGCTGCTGCTGCGCGCGATCCTGGCCCCGCTGGTCCTGATGGCCACCGTGATCGTCTCATTCGCCGCAGCCTTCGGCGGCAGCGTGTTCGTCTTCGACACGATCCTCGGGTTCAAGGGCATCGACTATTCGGTGCCGCTGCTGGCATTCCTGTTCCTGGTGGCGCTCGGCGTCGACTACAACATCTTCCTGGCCAGCCGGGCCCGGGAGGAGACCGTGCGTCTCGGCACCAGAGAGGGCATGCTCAAAGCCCTCTCGGCCACCGGTGGCGTCATCACCTCGGCAGGCCTGGTCCTGGCGGCCACGTTCGCGGTCCTCGCCACACTTCCGCTGGTGATGCTGATCGAGGTCGGGTTCCTGGTCGCCTTCGGCGTGCTGCTCGACGCCCTGCTGGTGCGGTCGGTCCTGGTGCCCGCCCTCACCTTGCTGATCGGCCGGCGGATGTGGTGGCCGAGCCGGCTGTCCCGTCCAGCGGCGGAGCTGCCGGACGGTCAACAGCCGCTCGCCGACGACGAGGAGCCCGCGCTGCAACGGTGAGCGCGGCGGCACGGACGAGATCCGGGACGGGGACCCAGGCCCGTCCCGGATTTTTTTCATGGGCCCGACGGTCGCCGCCCTTTGGTCCTGCGCCACGCGCCGGGGCTGGGGTCGGCGCACCGCGATGTCCTGGCCCGAGGGTGAGCCGCGCGGGGCCATGCCCGAGGGCCGCCGTCCCTTGTCCTGCGCCGCGCCGCCGGGGCGGGTCAGCGCACCGGGGTGTCCTCCCCGGCGGTGAGCCGCGCGATCGGGGCGGGCGGGGCCGCGGCCGGAAGGTCGACCCGAAGCAGCGCACCACCGCGTGCGGAGCGGGCGACGGTGGCCCGGCCGCCGTGGGCGTCGACGACCCGCTGCACGATCGACAGCCCCAGACCGGATCCCGGCAACGCCCGGGCGCTGTCGGCACGGTAGAACCGGTCGAACACCCGCGGTACGTCGGCGGCGTCGATGCCCGGCCCGGCGTCGTCGACCTCGAGCACCACCGACGCGCCCTCGGCACGGAGCCGGACCTGGACCGGCTGGTCCGCGGGGGACCACTTGCCGGCGTTGTCGATGAGGTTGAGCACCGCCCGCTCGAGCGCAGCGGGACGTCCGCTCACCCACACAGAGGTCACGTCGAGCGCGACCTCGATGTCGGGCACGCGGGAACGCGCCCGGGTCGCGGCGGCCACCACCACGTCGGCGAGGTCGAGCACCTCGGTGCTCTCGTCGCTGACGTCACCGCGCGCCAGGTCGGTCAGCTCGGCGGCAAGGGTGCTCAACTCGGCCACCTGGGCGCCGAGATCGTTGAGCAGCCGGGTCCGGCTCTCCGCCGGCAGTGCGCTGTCCAGGGTGCCGCGCCGATCGAGCCGGATCAGCAGCTCGACGTTGAGGCGCAGGCTGGTGAGCGGGGTCTTGAGCTCGTGGGCGGCGTCCTCGGCGAGCAGCCGCTGGGCCCGCCGGGAGTCCCGGAGCGCGGCGAGCATGTCGTTGATCGACTGGATCAGCCGCCGGATCTCCCCACCGCCCTCATCCGGGATGTCGGCGTCGAGATCCCGGGTGTGCGCGACACGTACCGCGGCGGCGGTCAGCCGGTCGATCGGTGCCAGCCCGGTCCGCGCCACGGTCCGCCCGACAAGGGCGCCGCCGACCACGCAGAGCAGCCCGATCAGCAGCATGCCCAACCCGAACCGGTTGATCGGGCTGTCGTCGACGACGCGGGCCACCTGGACCGCGCCGTCGCCCGCCCGCAGCGTGTAGATGATGTAGCCGTCGTCGTCGCTGTCGTTCGACTCCATCAGGTCGGCCGACGCGCCCTGCGCCACGCGCCCGGCGTGCTCGCTGACCGGGGGCAGCGCGGGTTGGCCGGCCGGCGTCCGGATCGAGCCGTCGGGCAGGATGACCCGCACCAGCCGACCGGATCCGGGATACGGCGGTAGCTGGACCTGCGCCAGACCGGCGCGCTCCGCGTTCGTCGCCAGGACGCGGGAGTCGGCGCGTAGCTGATTCTCGGCGGTGTCCTGCAGCTCCCAGTCCAGTAGCTCGCTGGCCACCTGGAAGGCCACGAACACGCTGACCGCGATGGCCGTCGCCGCGATCACCGTCAGCCTGGTCCGCAGGGACCGCCGGCGCCACCATCGGGTCAGCCGGCGCGGTTCCCGGCCGGCGGGCCTGCTCACGGAGGAGTCTCCCGCAACGTGTATCCCAGGCCGCGCAGCGTGTAGATCAATCGCGGCTCACCCTCGGCCTCCATCTTGCGGCGCAGGTAGCTCACGTATACCTGGAGGTTGTTGGCGGTGGAGCTCATGCCGAAGCCCCAGATCGCCTCGAACAGCGCGTCACGGGTCAAGACCCGGGTCGCGTTGCACACGAGGACCTGCAGGAGGGAGAACTCGGTCCGGGTCAGGCGCAGCGGCCGCCCGCCCCGCCACGCCTCGAACCTGTCGGGATCGAGCCGGACGTCGGCGAACGACAGGATCTGCGACTCCTCGTCGGCCGGCGTGCGCCGGCGCAACAGGGCCCGCACCCGGGCCAGCAACTCCTCGGTGGCGAACGGCTTGGGCAGGTAGTCGTCGGCGCCCGCGTCCAGTCCCGCGACCCGGTCGGAGACCTGGTCACGGGCGGTCAGCATCAACACCGGCAGATCCCGACCCGCGGCCCGCAACCGCCGGCAGGTCTCCAACCCACCGAGGCGGGGCATCATCACGTCGAGGAGCAGCAGATCCAGCGTGTCACCGCCGGCCCCACCGACCCCGTCGAGCACGGCGAAACCGTTGGCGACGGTGCTGGTGTCGTAACCCTCTACCTGGAGCACCCGCTCCAGCGACTCACGGATGGCCGCGTCATCATCCGCGATCATGATCCGCACGCCGGCCCGCCCCCTTCCAGTCGATGTTTTTACCGCGCATTGTCCCCGATCAACCTGAGACCAGGATTAGAGCGTCGCTGGAGACCGCGCTCTTACGGATACCTAAGAAATGGAACCTACTACCAGCATCTGCCCCGCAGTTCGGAGTCGCGGGTGTACTGGGCGATGACCGCGGTGATACTGCGTCGGCTGACCGGGGCGACCACATCGGCCTGGCGCACCGCATGACCGGCGGGGAGCTGGCGCTCGGCGCGGTGCCGGCGCGGCTGGAGGAGCGGGAACGCGAGATCACCGCACAGGCCGAGACGATGCGGGAACAGGTCGCGCAGCTGACCGCACAGCTCGACGAACCCGGCCGGGCCGCCGAGGAAGTCCGGATCACCCGCAAGGCACTGCTGGGGCTGCCCGACCCCGGGCCGCCCGCGCCGCCGGCACCGAAGCTGCCGGATCATTCGGCCTACCAGCAGATCATGGCGGTGTTCACCGCGGCCGACCACCCGCTGCGGGCCCGGCAGGTGTGCGAGGCCATGGACCTGGCGGTCGCGCCCAACAACATCAACAACGTCCGCCTCAAGCTCAAGCGGCTGGCCGGCCGCGGGATCCTGACCGAGACCGAGCCAGGCTTGTTCACCCAGCCTCGGCCGTAGCCGACCGACGTCGCCACGACCTGCCCTCTCGTCCCGCACGAACCGAAGAATCGGGCATCAGGTCTCATACCGCCCTCTGAAGACATCTTGGCCAACGACATCGGTCGTAGAAGGCTCTGTCCCGACTGCTGGGGTGGAGCCATCGTGCGTTGGAAGGGGAATCCGCTGCGCGCGGGTTCGGGACCCCTTCCTGGGCTGGCACAACCGGTCCTGCGTCGGCCAAGCCTGTCCATCCGGGACGTGTTCGGGACGCGTTCGGGACGCAAGGATAGGAACAGACCGACAAAGGCGAAGGGATGCCGACGCGGCATACTTACTCTGACCTGCAAAAACGTCATGGATGCGCATTGATCGACAAGGGTCGCCAAGATCCTCAAAGGACTCATAATCCGTCGGCCGTGGGTTCGAGTCCCACCCGCCCCACCATGCAGGTCGCTGACCTGCGGAAACGTCTCATCAGGGGTGCGGATTCAGGGCGTTGGGCCACGGGGCTGAATCCGCTGCTCGTGAGTTCGACTCCGTTGCCGTCAGCGTTAGTTGAGGTCACTTTGGCCTGCGCAGACGTATCGGCCCACGGCTGGAGGGTGGCGTCGTGGGTGGGCTGTGCGAGCGTCTGGACGTCGAATTCTGGACGCTGGCTGGACGCGAGGATCCGGAAGTGGTGTCGCCCGGTGACCCCTGGGTGTCGGGAGACGGCCCAGGCCGCAGCGGACTGACCGCCAGGCGGCCGGGTCGGTCAGAAGCTCGGTGCCCGTCGGCACCGCGCGAGCTTTTACTGCCTGAGGTCGATCGTGCGGACCGGCTGCCCTGTCGTGCGGGCGATGGTTTCGAAGTCGCGGTCGTAGTGGAGCAGAGTGAGTCCCGCCTCTTCCGCGGCTGCGGCCACCAGGAGGTCCACGGGGCCCGCGCTGCGGTGTTCTCCCTTGGCGGTCAACTGTTCCTGGATGACGCGGGAGCGGCGGTAGACACCGTCGGGCATGGGGCACCAGGCGTAGTGGGCGTCGAGTGCCGACTTCAAGCGGGCGCGGTCCGTGGCCGAACGGGCCGAGTAGAGGACTTCCAGTTCGGTGAGGTCGCAGATCGCGACGAGGCCGGCGGCGATCCTGTCGTCCCATTCGGCCGTGTTCTGGCGGAACAGGACGCGGGCAAGGGCGGAGGTGTCGATGAGGTAGTCGGCGACTGTCACTCGTGCGCTCCGGTGTCGCGGTGATCGTCCGCCGCGCCCGCGCTCGTGGGGCGGTATGCGCTCTTGTCCAGCAGTAGGTCGATGTCCAGAGCGCCCTCGGCCACCAGTTCGCGGGCCTCGTCGAGTGCTCGCAAACGCCGGTAGCGGGCCGTGACTTCTCGCAGCGCGGTGTTGATGGTGTCGCGTTTGGTAGAGGTGCCGAGCTCTCTGGCAGCTGCTTCCAGTGCCTCGTCGTCGAGATCAATGACCGTCCGACTCATGGTGGCCTCCTCCACTTGAGTGCATCAGGCGAAGTGTATCAAGATGTAAGATCTTTTATATATTCCAAGGCGCGGGGCCGCAATCGTTCGTGTGGGCCAGGGACTGGTCGATCGGCGGGGAGTGGACACCGGACAGGCCCTGGCGGATTGAGGGGATGCTCCAGATGGAGGCCGTTGTTTCTTGAGCCAGACAGCGTGGTCGGGTTCCAGCAATCCGTCTTCGACGGGACCGCTGGCCAGAAGGACCGTGGTGCGGTCGGGCAGCCTGTACGCCTCGTCCGACAGATTGAGCACGCGCACGAGGCCGGGAGCGCGGTGGAAGGCGAGGATGAAGCTTCCCCAAGGCCGGGTGGTTAGCGTTTTCGCTGGTCATGCAAGGGGGGCTGGGGTCCATGCTGTGGCGGCATAGAGGCCGGGGCCCAGTTTGTGGATGAGGCCGGTTTCGGCCCATCTGGAAAGCTGTCGATACATGGTCTCCATGGTGATTTCGCCGAAATGGGAGGCGATGTCACGGGGGCGCCGAAATGGGAGGCGATGTCACGGGGGCGCCAGAGGCGGTTGGGGTCCTTCTCGAGCAGGGCCAGGATTCGGTGACGGCGGCGCTCGGCGAGGGCGGTGTGCCGGTCGTCGCGGGAGACGGCGGGGAGCTGAGGGCGGGATTCCGGAGGCTCGAGGACGTTGATGTCGAGACCGGTGATGGTGCGGCTGGTGTCGGGCCTGCCGTCCTCGTGGCGGGTGCTGTAGCGGGACATCGGTGACTGGACCTTGCGGGCGCTGACCCGTTGGCGTCGGGGCGGGAGGAGACGGGGCAGGATCCGGTGCCCGATCAGTCCGAGGTGACCGACGTCGGCGGGGTCGGTAATGACGGCAGCGGCCTGGACGACCTGGTCACGGGCGGTCTGGAGGGCGACGGTGAAGCAGCAGCGGTCCGGATCGGTGCCCGCCAGCGCCTCCGCGGCCTCGACCATTACAGTCCGCAGTGCCTGGTAGAGGGTGAGCAGAGCCCACATCTCCTGCTCGATGCCGGCCGGGTCGCCCGAGCGCAGGTTGCGGCCGTTCATGATCGTGTGGCGGAGCGCGTAGTACGCCGATTCGTGTTCCCATCGCTGGTGATAGAGACCCACCAGCGCGGTGGCGGGGTAACGGCGGGCGTCGATCAGGCTCGTGACCAGTCGGTAGGACCCGGTGAAGGACGTGCCGTCCGCGCAGGTCACGGCGATCTGTGCGCCGATGACCCGCACTTTCACGGTGCCGATCACCGACAGGTAGGAGCCGTCAGCGAGGCGAGTGAGCACCGGCGCGCGCCGGTTGCTGCGGAGCCGGCCCAGGACCTGGGCGCCGGTGTCGGTGACCGCCGTGAGGAAGGCGTTGCTGTCGAATCCTTTGTCCCACAGCACCAGCATGTCCGGCCGCAGCAGATGCGGCAGCCGGCCGGCGTAGCTTGTTTCGCCCTCGGCGGCGGGGCCGAACACTGCGCCGACCAGGGCCCGGGTGCCGGTCTCGACCAGCGTCATCAACTCCAGCGTCGGATAGCCATGATGCGAAGTCCTCCCCAGCCAGGCTCGGTTCCGCTCGGAATCGGGAGCCCTCAGCGAACTGCAGCCGTCGAACGACACCGTCCGGTACGCACCGAAACGCACACCTGGCGTCGTCGGACGGGCCAGCAACCCGGCCAGCACCTCGAACAACGCCCGCACCGGCGCGCTGCCGAGCCGTCGGCGCAGGTCACGTAACGCCTTCGCCGACGGACAGACCACCGGCATCCCGGACAGACCCGCGGTCAGCTTGTCCCAGACGAGGCGATAGCCGACCTCAGGGAACAGGCACATCGCCAGCAGGAAGTAGACCCCGGCCCTCGACGGCAGATCACGCAGCTGCCGCTGTACAGCTCTCGTCTCCGCAAGGACCGCGTCCACGAGCTCGAACGGCACGACCGCCGTCAGCTCTCCCAGATGTCCCGGCGCGAACCGGCCCCCGGCTACCGTGACCGTACGGGTGATGGTCGTCAGGGCGGGCGGCAGGACACAATGCGAAGGCAACGGAGCTCCTCGGATACAAGCTGTCTTGGTCGACTGCCTGTACCAACGAGCTCCGTTGTCCTACACCGAGACTCGTTCAACTTCCTTGCGTGACCAGCGAAAACGCTAACTACCCGGCCTTGGACTCAAGCCGCACCAGGTGGACACCTTCAAGCTGTCCAACGACCCACAGTTCATCGACAAGGTCCGTGACATCGTCGGCCTCTACCTCGACCCGCCGGAGAAGGTGCTGGTCCTGTGCGTCGAGGAGAAGTCGCAAATCCAGGCGCTTGACCGCTCGGCGCCGGTGCTGCCGATGATGCCGGGGATGCCCGAGCGCCGGACCCACGACTATGTCCGCCACGGCATCACCACCTTGTTCGCCGCCCTGGACGTGGCCACCGGCGAGGTGATCGGCTCCATCCACCGCCGCCACCGGGCAGCGGAGTTCAAGAAGTTCCTCGCCAAGCTGGACAAGGAGATCCCCGACCACCTCGACGTCCACCTGGTCTGCGACAACTACAGCACCCACAAGGCGCCCACGGTCCGCAAGTGGCTGGAGGGCCACCCTCGCTTCCACATGCACTTCACGCCCACCTACTCGTCCTGGCTCAACCAGGTCGTGCGGTGGTTCGGCCTGCTGACGGACAAGCGGATACGTCGCGGAGTGCACAGGAACGTCCAGGCCCTGGAGCGCGACATCCGCACCTGGATCGCCCACTGGAACGACAACCCGAAGCCGTTCATCTGGACCAAGGACGCCGACGAGATCCTCCAACGCCTCGCGGCATATCTTGATCGAATTCCCGGCGCAGGACACTAAGGGCTGTCCCGTAACTGCTGGTCACGGATGAGATGATCTTGTTGTGGCTGGTGTGATCACGGCGTCGGAGCCGTCCTGGATAGCCCCGTTCACCGGGCTGAGCCCTCGCCTGTTCGGCAAGCTGGTGACCGTACTGCGGCGCGAGGGTGCGGATGCGGTCCGCAAAGGCCGGCCGTGGAGCCTCCCGCTGGAGGACCGGGCTCTGCTGGTCGCGGCGTACTGGCGCACGAACTTGACGATGCGCCAGCTCGCCCCGCTCTTCGGGGTGTCCAAGTCGGCAGCGGACCGCATCATCGACCACCTCGGGCCGATGCTCGCGCTCCAGCCCCGCAAGCGGTTCGCCAAGGACACCGTGCTCATCGTGGACGGCACCCTGGTCCCGACCCGGGACCACACGGTGGCAGAGCAGTCCAAGAACTACCGGTACTCGACCAACCACCAGGTCGTCATCGACGCCGACACCCGCCTGGTCGTCGTGGTGGGCCGGCCTCTTGCCGGAAACCGCAACGACTGCAAGGCGTGGGAGGAATCCGGTGCCAAAGCCGCCGTCGGCAGAACACTCACGATCGCCGACGGCGGCTATCCCGGCACCGGGCTCGTCATGCCCCACCGCCGACGCAAGGGCGAAGACCTTCCGGACTGGAAGGAAGCACACAACAAGTCCCACAAGCAGGTCCGCGCCCGCGTCGAGCACGTCTTCGCGCGCATGAAGACCTGGAAGATCCTCCGCGACTGCCGCCTCAGGGGCGACGGAGTCCACCACGCCATGCTCGGCATCGCCCGGATGCACAACCTCGCCCTCGCCGGATAGGCGAGCGGCCCGCACGAGGGCCAACGACTCCCGAGGCAGCTCGGAGATCATTTACGGGACACCCCTTAGTTGTCCTCCACGTACGTGGGATACGCGTATCTACCGATGATCGCCCGGCCGACAACGGCCGGGCGATCATCGGTCAGTACCCGGTCGTCCTCGTCACATGTCACGCGTCAGGTGTACGCCGAGGTGTTCATCGCGGTGTCACCCACACCTGATCACTACCATTGAACGGGCGGAGCATGCCCCGCTCGGTGAGCTTGGCCAGCCAGACCGCATCCAGCTTGTCCGTCTTGGGCCGTCCCCGGACGTTCTTCACGTCACGGGCGTTGACCAGCCAGCATTCCAGGCCGCGGGCTTCCAGCAGGAAGAAGTACGGCTTCCAGTACGCGCCGGTGGCCTCCCACCACCCGGGCGACGCCCTGGCAGACCAGACGGTCGCCCAGCTCCAGAATCGCAGTGGTAGTCGCTGGAACGTTCCACACCTCCTGGACCCGACGTCCCGTCCGGGGCGGGTCGCGCCCCCATATCGCCGTCGTGCCGCCCGGGTTGCTCGCCCGCGCGGTCAGAGGCGGGACTTGCTCACCGGAACGGGGGCGGAGGGACAACGGGCACCTCGACAGCCGCATCGGTCACTGGAACGACCCGAGCATGCCCGTTGATCATGCTGCCGCACCGCGAAACAGCCCCCACCTGCACTTATTTACGCGTCAGAGCCAAACTTAGATCTCAGCCGCCGCTCTTGCGACGGAACGACCGCTGGCTCGCAGCCGGGCCGTGCGCGCTGCGGACCTTCGACGCGTCGGTGTTCCCAGCGAGGGCGGCGGCGTCCGCCTGCATGCCGCGCTTGCGCGCCAGCGCCTCCCGAAACTTGCGCTTCAGGTCGTACTGGCCGTCCTCGTCGGGCGAGAGGGCAGAGCTCTCGGCGTCAACCGGCTCCGAACCTTCGTGCGATGGAGACTCTGCAGCCATGGTGACCTCCTGGGTTCGGGCAGTGGAAAGAACAGCTTGTCATGCATGGCATCGCTCGAGGCGCCCGCATCCCGTATAGCCGGTCTGCGCTTCCTCCCAGTAGCGGTTCCAGGCACGCAGTTCACAGCCACGAGCAGTTGGCGGGCCGCACATGCACGCGCCTAGGGCGTGTCTCGAAAGTCCCGTCTGGCCCGCGACGCCTGGCACGTCTGCCAGGCCCCAAACTCCTCTGGCACCTCTCGCCATTGGCTGCCAGTGCGGAACCGCCGGATGCCGCCCTCGAACTGCTCTCGCAGGCGCCCTCGGCGACCGCCCGGCCCGTCGCGGTCCAGCACGCGGCAGCGTGGGCGATGAGCGGCGCGGGCCGGAACACCTGTCGCGGGGTCAGTAGGTGGCCAGGAAGATGGCGATGTAGTGCGCGGTGAAGGCTGCCACGGTCAGGGCGTGGAATACCTCGTGGAAGCCGAACCACCGCGGCGAGGGGTCGGGTCGCTGCAGACCGTAGACGACCGCACCCGCACTGTAGAGAAGACCGCCGGCCACCACCAGGACGAGTACGGCCACTCCGCCGGTATGCAGGAAGTCGGGCAGGTAGCGCACCGGTGCCCATCCCAGTGCCAGGTAGCACGGGGTGTACAGCCAGCGCGGCGCTCCGACCCACAGGACCCGGAACGCGATGCCGGCCAATGCGCCCGCCCACACGATCCACAGCAGCACGGACCGCTGGTCCGGCGGGAGGAGGAGCACGGCCAGGGGCGTGCAGGTGCCGGCGATGATGAGGAAGATGTTGGCGTGGTCGAGACGTCGCAGGAGCGCCTCGCCGAGCGGCCCCCAGGTTCCGCGGTGGTAGATGGCGCTCGTCGCGAACAGCAGCCAGGCGGTGACCGAGTACACGGCGCAGGCCAGGGCCGCCTGCGGGGTGCGGGCCAGGCAGATGAGCACGATGCCCGCGATCAGTGCGGCGGGGACCATTGCGGCATGGAGCCAGCCACGCAACCTCGGCTTGATCGGTTCGGCCAGGTCGGCCGCCCGCTCCACCAGAGCGGCAACCGGGTGAGCTTCCTTTTCTGCTTCGTCGGCTTGTGATCCGGCGGGCGGCCCGTCTTCACGGCGTTCTCCACCCCTTGAGGCGGCGTGAATGTACTCGGCTTCAGCGGCGTCGCGGGACACAGCTTCTCGTCCTCCCTCGGACTCCTGAACGTCACCGGTGATCATGGGGTCATGCTAGGAGACGACACCCCGACGGGATTCTAGGAGCCCGGTTGCGGAGCACCACGCCCACGTCGCCGGCGTGGTGCTCCGCAACCGTTTGAACTCCGACCTCGTTGATCCTGGCGTCGATTGGGCCCGCCACAGCCGAGTAGATCGGCTGGTCATGGGAACGATCAGAACTTCCGAACGGGCATTGGGCCCGCCTACGCGCAAGGATTGCCGATGCTTCCTGAGGTCCGCCCCCACGTATCCGCCCCCCTCGCACACCAGGTGGAACACCAATTGGGCCTGGCTCCGCATCTCGAAGCGGGCCATCTCGATGTGGAGCGCGTCGCCGGTATCGCAATCGTCGCAGCCGCCCACTCCGACGGCTATGCGGCCACCGGCCATCTCCTCGGGCTACTGGCCGCGCTGCCTTCCCCCACCAAGGCAGGAGAACGCTTCTGGGCGGAGCTGTGGAGGACCTCGGGTACCGCGTACCTGCTACCCGCCAACATCAAGGCTCTGGTGCTGCGTTCCCTGACAGGAGAGGGAACCGCCCTGGCCCGACAGATCCTCTCGGCCGTGGACCAGATGACGCCGCCCCAGCGCGTCGCAGCCGGGGAGGTGATCGGTCAAGCCCTCGCCGAGTCCGACCATTTTCCCGACCTCAAGACACAGGTCATCGGAGAACTGTGGCTGCGAGATCTCGAGCTCACGGCCTGGCGAGTCCTGCACGCAGACCGCAGGTCGGACGATCCCGCTGGGCGGAAAGCCTTCCTCGATGCCTGGACAAGCGTCTGAACGTCTGTGTCGACGGTCAGCGAATTCGGCTCTGCCGGGGATCTTGTGACGTCACCTGCCTGATCTGGGTATCTACCGGGTGTGCGGTTCAGGGGGTTTGGAGCGGTTGCTGCCGCATTTGGCCGGTATGGTGGTCGAGTCGATCGAGTGTGCGGCCGGAACGGTCACGTTTCGCGCTCACTCCGCGGTATCGACGGCGAGGTGCCCAAGATGCGGGGCGGTGTCGTGGCGAGTGCACGGCCGGTACGCGCGCCGGCTCGCTGACGCGCCCGTCGGCGGAGCCCCGGCGGTGGTCGAACTCATGGTGCGCCGGTTCGAGTGCCTCAACCCGCAGTGTCCGGCGGTGACGTTCGCCGAGCAGATCGAAGGGCTGACCAGCCCGCATGCCCGGTACACGCCGCTGCTGCGCACACTGCTCACCTCGATCGCCGCTGTTCTGGCGGGCCGGCCGGGTGCGCGGCTCGCGGCCGCGCTGAGCATTTGCGTCGCCAAGGGCAGGCTCCTTGAACTCCTTCGCGGGTTACCGGAGTTACCACAGTTCAGCGTGCGGGTACTCGGGGTCGACGACTTCGCACTGCGCAAGGGCGACTCGTACGCCACGATCCTGGTGGACCTGGAAGACCGGCGCCCGGTCGATGTACTGCCGGGCCGGGACGCCGAGCCGCTGGCCGACTGGCTGCGCGGTCACCCCGAGATCGAGGTGATCTGCCGTGACCGGGCCGGTGCATACGCCGAAGGCGCCCGCAGCGGCGCTCCGCAGGCCCGGCAAGTGGCAGACGCCTGGCACCTGCTGCGCAACCTCGCCGAAGCTGTGGAGAAGACGGTCGGTGCCCATCACCCGTGCATCCGTAAGGCGTTCACGACGCCCCCGGCCGTCACGGAGTCCGCCACGGCACCCTGGGGGACGGCGGAGCCACCGCCGGAAGGGGCCTCGTTCGTCCCGCCGGACGGCACCCGGGACGTCCTCGGGCACCCGAGGCGGCTGGTGGCCCGCACCACCGAGCGGTACACGGCGGTGCAGCAGCTGCTGTCCGAGGGTAAATCCCTGGCCGCGATCGGCCGTCAGCTGCGGCTAGGGCGTGTTTCGAAAGTAGCGTCGTCCGCCCGGAGGGCGGGGCCCGCGGCGTCTGGTGCGGTGCATCGCAAGGCGGAGGGTCGTCCGCGTACTGGGCGTACGCGGACGATCCCGACAACGCGGCGAGGCGCCGTGCCAGGCGTCGCGGGCCAGACGGGACTTTCGAAACACGCCCTAGACCACTCGACCGTACGGCGCTTCGCCCGCGCCCGGAGTCTCGACGAACTGCTGGTCAAGGCCACCAACCGGGCATCGATCCTGGACGGACACAAGCCCTACCTGCACAGGCGCTGGTGCGAGGGCTGCCACGACATCCCGCAGCTGCACCGCGAACTGCGCGCACGTGGCTTCACCGGAGACATTCAGTGCGTCCGCCGCTACTTCCGCCCCTTCAAAAAGCCGCACAGCCCCAAGCCGAAGAACCAGCCCGCGCCTGCTCCCGAGCTGCGGCCCGCCCCGAAACCCCGGCGCGTCGTCCGCTGGATCATGACCAACCCCGGACACCTCGCCGAGGCCGACGCGACCGAGCTCAAAGAGATCCGGGCCGCCTGCCCACACCTCGACGCCACCGCACGCCACGTTCGCGACTTCGCCGACATGATGCGCGATCTGCGGGGCAAGGAACTGCCCGCGTGGATGGACCGCGTCCTCGCAGACGACCTGCCTGCCCTGCATTCCCTGGTCAACGGCATGAAACGGGACCTGGACGCGGTCACCGCCGGCCTGTCCACTCCCTGGAGTTCTGGCCAGGTTGAGGGGCACGTGACCAGAGCCAAGCTCCTCAAGCGCATGGGCTTCGGCCGGGCCAACCTCGACCTCCTCCGCAGACGCATCCTTCACAGCCCGTGACTCCATCCTCGGGTGAGCGGGCGGCTGCAGTAATCGGGATGCTGTCATTTTGATGGCGGGCTGGGGCCCGCCCCGGTAAGTTAGCGATCTTCGGGCGGTGCCAACTCCCGGAGTCCTCGAAGGCGAACGTCCATGATGAACCTCGACCGATCCCGCGCCCGACTTCGCCTCGACGCCGCAATGAATGGCCTGGCAGCCACCTTTCGGGGGATGACCGCTCACCCCGACGAGCACAACTGCGACTGCCACTGGGGCAGCGCGGAAGATCTTGCCCAGCTCAAGGTGGCGGACACGGAGCTGGACCCCGACCTCCTGCAGCGCACATGGGAGGCCATCGACTGGAGCGATCACGCATCCGTCCTCCGCAGGATTCTGCCCCAGTTCGCCACGGCCCTCGTCAGCGGCCTCATCGAGCCCCTCTTCGGCATGGAAACGGTCGGGCGCTCGTTCGCACTCGGCCACTGGCAGCAGTGGCCTGCTGAGCAGGCCGCGGCAGTCGAGGAATTCCTGCACGCCTGGTGGGCGCACACGCTCACCGATCCGGATCCCGCCGTACCCGCGTACGAGGTCCTCATACTGAGCGCCGAGGCATCGGGCGCGCTGAGTCCGTGGCTCCACACCTGGGAAGCACTGACCGGACCCGCGGCCGACCAGCACCTGGCCGAAGCGGCGACACAGTGGGAGTACGACCTGCTCGGTGACCAACTGCCCTGGGACGCTTGGGAGAACGGGGGAAGAGATGCGCGCCGAGCTGACTGTCTGGCTGGTCCGCCATGCTCCAACCCGGCTACGTGCCATCGGCGCATCCGAAGAACTGCTTCACCGGATACGGCTGCTCGGGGTCACCGGTCTTGACCGCTGGGAGGACCCGCACTGGCCCGGCCACCGCTACTGATCCACCGAACACGCGATGCCCCCGACTGCGTAGAAGCAGGTGCGCCGGGCAGGCCGCATCACAAGATCTCCGACAGAGCCGAATTACATGACCGCTGACAAGCAACACCAGCCTGGTTATTCATCCTGCTCAGCGCCCTTCACCACCCTTGTCGGTGGACTCGCCGCGGAGACCTGTCCACAACTGCCGGAAATCCGGCTCGCCTATTGTCCCGGACAGGTGCTGTGCCGCAGCCGATGCGACGGTTGCCGTTGGTGTCCGCAAAAGACGAAGTTGCCCGGAACGCTTGCGTTCCGGGCAGCATGCGTGGGCGGCAGCCGCGGAGCTCGCGGGGGAGTTGTAGGTCTTTCGCCGTCTCAGGTCGCGGCCGTTGGGTGCGCTGATTCGGCGGCGCGGCGGTATTCGGCGTTGATGCGTTGGGCTTCCTCAAGCTGGTCTTCGAGGATCACGATGCGGCAGGCGGCCTCGATGGGGGTCCCGTGGTCGACGAGCTCCCGGGCGCGGGCGGCGATGCGCAGCTGGTAGCGGGAGTAGCGGCGGTGTCCGCCCTCGGAGCGGAGCGGGGTGATGAGGCGGGCTTCGCCGATGGCGCGGAGGAAGCCCTGCGTGGTGCCGAGCATCTCGGCGGCCCGGCCCATCGTGTAAGCGGGGTAGTCGTCGTCGTCGAGCCGGCCGAACGAGTCGTCTGCTGTCATTGCACCTCTCTGTGGAACGCCTGGAGGGGCCCTGGTGCCGTACGGCACCAGGGCCCCGAAGGAACTGCTACACCATCTGCCGGCCCTGATACTGCACCGGCCTTCTGTGTCCGCATACCCGACCGAGATGCTGTCGGGGTCGCTGGGATCGCGGTTGCTTGACCGGAGACCACCTCACTATCGATGTCCTGCGGTACCCGGGTTCAAGGCTTCCGCCCGGGCGATCCTGATGGCGCTCGGCTCCTCCGTTCTTCCCTCGGTGATCAACTACTTACCAAACGGGGGACTGCGTACTGCTGGTACTGCTCTACTGCGCACTGCTGGTGATGCGAACTACTCAGTGGCCTCGCACAGCGCCACTCTTCGGCAGCCAGCCCCGTCGCCCGTCCTTCCTCTGCTCTGGCTTAGAACCCCACTGCCGAACTTCCCGGTGCGCGCGCCCGCAGCCGACGCCTTCACCGAGGTGCTGCTCACTGACTTCACTGCTGGGTACTGCGAACTGCACTCACGGGTACTGCCACTGCGGTACTGGTCACGGCGGCCCCTGATCACTGCGGGCCACCCGGTCCGGTCGTCAGTCCCGTCGCCGTCCTGCAACCACCCTGGCTTCGAAAACTCCACCACCGCACCGTCCTGCGAACTGCAACTGCGTGTACTGCTGCCCGGCAGTTCGTGTCTGCCAGGCCCTGCTGATCTCGGCTACGAGAGAAACCATAACCAGTCGATCACCCAATGTCTACTCCGGCCACCATAGATTTCCGCATGGCCGGTGAGGAGGTAATCGAGCTCGAACAACACGGCCGCTCCCCCGGCGCCGCCGAGGCGCAACACAGGGAGCAGTGCGAGCCGCGCGGAGTTCAGGTCGGTACCATCACCAGCCGTCGTACCCCGCGGACGCGAGCCGGTACGGGCTGCCGCACGCGCTGCGACGGACGTCAATCCGGCCCGGCACGACCTACGGCGACGTCACCGTCCGATCCCGACAGCGGAGAGAGTTCCGTGGCCCGCGAACCGAGCCCCCAGATGTCAGCTGAGCTTTCGAGGCGGGCGGGCCACTATGCCGCTGCTGTCGCCGAGTGCCTCCTGGAAGCGGATCTGCCGGTGACCGGGATTCAGAGTTGCGGTCCCTGGCGCGACACGGACGGCGCGTACCTCGACGTCGAGGCCGGTATCTCGTTCACGCAGGCATTCGCGGATCAGCATGGCGGGGGCGACTGCGGGCTGCACTGGGCGGGCACGTCCGGCTGGTGTCTGTACACCGCAGACAAGGAGGAGCGGTACCTGTCCGGTGTCCGGTGGCCCGGGGCCGGCCTGCTTCCCGAGCCCCGGCTCGTCGCGGCCTTCGTCGACGCTTTCCGTCTCGACCCGGCCGGGGCCGGCAGCAGCGAACAGCCGTATTACCGTCAGGAGGGCCAGGACTTCCTCATGTTGGTGGACAGCCTGGCCCCCTACCTTCCCGCCCAGCCGTGCCTGTTCGAGGAACCCCAGATCCGTTTCGCCGACCTGCACCGACGCGTCTACGAAAACCGCGTGCGCCGGGCACTGGTCTCTGGCGCCTCCGACCGCCTGACCCACCTGTACCTCCGCCAGGGCGAGCTCACAGCCCTGTTGCACATGCTCGAGTACGCCGAAAGCAGCAACCCCAGCGCCCTCAACAGGCTGCTGGCGGCCGACCTCGGCGCCCGCGCAGGCCGGCCCCCCGAAGCCGCGGAGACACACAAGGGTGCCCTCCAGGAAGCGAACCACCGCCGACAAGAGCCTTGACAGAGGCAGAGCGGAGAGGCAGAACGCGCCAGCCGGCCGCCGGCTCTCTGCGCCGCCTCGGCAGCTTCCCGCTCCCGGGCACTCGCGCTCGACGCGACAGCGCGGGCGGAGCGGGGTCAGGTGCCAGGCCCGTGGGGCACCGCCCCGCGGGCGCTCGGGGAAATACCCCGGGGCGGGAGCGCATCCCAGACCACCCAACGACCGGACAGCCAACCGATTTCCGTCCGGGGCAACGGTGTGCCCACCTCGCCGAGGGCGGACAGTGGCCGAGGTCGTCGCAGCGCACCGGAAACGGTGTCCAAGAGGGCGGAAGAATCGTTTTGACGAACGTGACGGATGATCATTGGACGAACTCCAGCCACGGAGCACAGGCCGGCAGCGGTAAACGCAGAGCCGATGCCCGTCTTCCGGAACAAACGCGCCGAAGGCCTTCCCGCCCCGCACACGCCCGTGGCCAGACCCCCGGAGAAACCCCGGACCAGAGCACACCCCTGTACACACAGCTCGCCGAGGAATGGTCCGCCCGCGGCGCCACCGTCCCCGGCCGCCCCGACCCGCTGTGGAGGCGTCTGGCCTCTCCCGAACACCTACGGCACGAGACAGAAAGCACCTTGCGCCAGCTCCACCTGGCAGGGGACCCCCACCCCACTGATCCCACAGCCCAGTCAGCCGGGTGGGAGACACCCCGCCGTGCGGGTCGATGAACTCCTGCCGGAACGTCACGCGCCGAAGTCCTCACACGCGGCCACCGCTGTCGAGGCGTGGCACGCCGCCCTGCCGCCAGCCCCACCAGCGCGGGACGCCGGTCTCGACTACGGATCAGGGCCGCGCAGCAGCTGCGCGACCCTGATTCGTGCATCTCAGATCCCGCCGACGCGCCGGACAAGCCCGGGCGCCCGTTGCTCGGGACAAACGGTACGGGCTGCATGGGCCAGCCGTACGCGCCGAGCGCCGTGCCCGCGAGCGGGGAGCGGGAAAAGTCAGGCCGGGTTGATGTTCTCGGCCTGGGGGCCCTTCTGGCCCTGGGTGACGTCGAACGTCACGGTCTGGCCCTCCTGGAGCTCACGGAAGCCCGAGGAGTTGATCGCGGAGTAGTGCGCGAAGACATCCGGGCCGCCGCCGTCCTGGGCGATGAAGCCGAAGCCCTTCTCCGCGTTGAACCACTTCACAGTTCCCGTAGCCATAGTCATGCCTTCCAGCCGATGAACGCCTCCCACTCCGTGTGGGAAGGCGGAGGTGATCGCCCTGGTCCCTGCGGCACAGCACAGCAAAACGCCCACACTAAAGGTGCGGGCAAAGGGGAACTTCCGAACCACGACAGCTGACGCAGACGCTACACGCCCACCCACCCCATCACCACAGGAAACGATCACGCGTCACGCCCCCGACACGCGCGGATGCACGGCCCGGGACACCGGCGGGTACGCCCACCTCAAGCCGCCGTCCGTGGACGTTCTTCGGCCGCTGCGCGAGGGTACTGGGCGTTGACGCGCTGCGCTTCCTCGAGCCGGACTTCAAGCATCACGATCCGGCAGGCCGCCTCCACGGGAGTGCCGTGGTCGACGAGTTCACGCGCGCGGGCCGCGATCCGCAGCTGGTAGCGGGAGTAGGGGCGATGCCCGCCCTCGGAGCGCAGCGGGGTGATCAGGCGGGCTTCGCCGACGGCACGGAGAAAGCTGGGGGTGGTGCCGAGCATCTCGGCAGCCCGGCCCATCGTGCAGGCGGGGTAATCGTCGTCGTCGAGCCGGCCGAACGAGTCGTCTGCTGTCATTGCACCTCTCTGTGGAACGCCTGGAGGGGCCCTGGTGCCGTATGGCACCAGGGCCCCGAAGGAACTGCTACACCATCTGCCGACCCTGATACTGCGCCGGCCTACTTGTTCCGCACACCCACCCGGGAGAGGACGGGCAATGCGGGGATCGCGGATGCGTGACCGGAGACCACCTACCTATCGATGTCCTGCGGTACCCGGGCTCAACACCGCCCGGGCGATCCTGATGGCGCCTGGCTCCTCCGTTCTTCCCTCTGGGATCAATCACTTACCAAACACGGGACTGCGTACTACTGGTACTGCTCTCCTGCGTACTACTGGCGATGCGAATTGCGTAGTGACCTGTGACAGCGCCACTCTTCGGCAGTCAGCCCCGTCGCCCGTCCTGCGACTGCTCTGGCTTAGAACCCCACTGCCGAACTTCCCGGTGCGCGCGCCCGCAGCCGACGCCTTCACCGAAGTACTGCTCACTGACTTCACTGCTGGGTCTTGCGAACTGCACTTACCGGTACTGCCACTGCATCAACTGCGGTCCTGCTCACGGTGGCCCCTGATCACTGCGGGCCACCCGGTCCGGTCGTCAGTCCCGTCGCCGTCCTGCAACCACCCTGGCTTCGAAAACTCCACCACCGCACCGTCCTGCGAACTGCAACTGCGTGTACTGCTGCCCGGCAGTTCGTGTCTGCCAGGCCCTGCTGATCTCGGCTACGAGAGAAACCATAACCAGGAGGCAGCCCAATGTCTACTTCGGCCACCATAGATTTTCGTGAGTTCGACAGAGAGGTAATCGGACAGCGATGGCAGGTGGGACAAGCCGACACCACCCGGTTAACGGGCCGCAGGCCAGGGCACAAGCCGCGCAGACAGGACCGGGCAGCGACGATCCAGAGACCGAGGTGACCTGATGGACACGATGAGCGTCTGCGCCCCACCCGTCCGCTCCACGGCATCCGTCGCCGACACACGCGAGAGCACCCGGGGGTTCCTTCAAAGTCTCGTACCAGCGATCGCAGCCGAGGATGCCGACACCGTGGTCCTGGTGGTCTCGGAGCTCGTCACCAACGCCCTGCGCCACGGCGGCGGCACCTGCAACCTGGACCTGACCGCGCACCCGGACAGCATCGAAGTGGCCGTGCATGACCGCAGCCCGCAGGTGCCGCGCATGCGCACCCCCGACCTGAACGGCGGCACCGGAGGCTTCGGCTGACCCATGGTCAACTACCTCGCCCACGCCACTGCGGTGACCCGCCGGACGGCCGGCGGCAAAACCGTAAGCGCCCTCCTCACCCGGTAACACCAAGGCGCCGACGCCGACCGGGGGCCTTCCCAAGGTCAATCCCACGATGACCGATTTCTGAGTCCTCGAAGTTCGGGTCGATGACCGGGGTCATGCCGGATCACGGCCGGGGTGGTGCTGGCCGATGACCTGCGCGGCGACGCTGCTGGCCGGCGGTCTGAAGCCTGACGGGCTCCGCTGTCTGTTTCCGTGGAGGCCAGCTACCGCGGCGCGGAATCTGGGACGATAGGCGAGCCAGGTTTCCGGTATTTAGGGCCCGGCGTACGGGTGTTGGCCTTGGTGCCGTCGGGGAAGGGGAGGCTGATCACCGTGGACATCCCGGCGTGGTGGACTTTCTTCACCAACCATGCGCGGGTGCTGCTGACGATCGTCCGGGACCCAGCGAGCGACTGCGGGACATCGCCGCAACGTGCACGATTACCGAACGCACCGCTCAGTCAATCGTTGGCGACCTCGAACAGGCCGGTTATCCGCGCCGGAAACGGATGGGGCGGCGCAACCGATACACGCTCGTCAGTGACCGGCCCTTCGTCACCCGGCCGAGTCCCACCTGCCCGTTCGGGCACTCCTGGCGTTGCTCACCAGCCGCGAAGAGGACACCGCGCGAGCCTCACAGAGCAGCTGAGCCGAAGCGGATCTTGCTCCGCCAGCTCGTCGTCACACATCGATCCCGCAGACGACCTCGCCGACGTTGTCCTGCACAGCGGTCGAGTCGCGTATCCCAAGTTCTTTGAGCCATCCAACGGCGACAAGCTCACAGCCATACCCAGAACCACTGGGTCCGCCGATCCTACGGATGACCAGCTCAGACCCCCGCTTGGAAGGTAGGACAAGCTAAATATAATCTGCCCCATGTCGAAGCCTGACGAGCTGCTCGTTGACGTCGCCGCCCTGGTGGAATCCGGGCAGAGCAATCAGATGTCCCTGACCGTGGTCACCGGTGGTGCTGTCATCACCGGTCGGCTGGCTCCCGAAGCCGTGTGGAGGCAGAGGGTGTCGGATGTGCTGACGGATTCCGCCCGCTTGGGCGAGTTCTCCGCCGTCTTCGACACCCCCGCGAAGAAGGACGGGCCGCCCACGCACCTGCACTTCCATGTCGCCCGGATCCTGCAGGGCACGGTGGGGATCCCGGAGACAGGCGGGATGTACCGTGTGGCGATCGAGGACGTCAGCGCCTGGACCATGGGCGACTTCAGCTATTCCGACCACTGAGCAGCCACTGCGGCGGGAACCCGTTGCAAGCAGGGTGGGCCCGGCCGGCGCGCGCCGGCCGGGCCCACCCTGCTGTTCAGGTGTCGGCTCGTTGCCTGTCCCGTCGGTCAGACCGGCATGGGGGTGCCGAGCATCGCGGAAGCTTGCTGGAGCGAGCTGAGGATGCGTACGGGTGCGGCCTCGGGGAGGGTGCGGCAGGTGAAGCCGAGCTGAGTCATGGCCCGGAGGACTTCGCCGGCGCTGAAGTCACGGCGGTCCTGGCGGGTGATGACCTGGCCGACCTGCTTGACGGGGTAGTGACGGCGGCCGATGATCACGGATTCGCCGGTGCCCGGCTCGGGCTTGATGCCCCTCATCGATTCCAGCACGCCGCTCTTGGTGAGCTCGAAGGGGAAGCGGGCGATGACGCAGCGCATGTGACCTCACAGGGAGAAGGGGAGAACGGTCCGGCCAGGGTGGGTCGGTTCAGCGGGAGAGGGCGAGGATGCCCAGCGCGCTGCCTTGCTTGTCGACCACCGGCAGGGCACCGAGCCGGCGGGAGCGCATCGCGTGCTCGGCTTCGGCCATCGTGGTCACGGGTGAGGCGAACGACCCGTGGTCGCCGAGGATGTCGCGCAGGCGGACGCGGTCCGTGTAGGCGGAGCTGTCACGGACCGCGGTGAGTTCGCTCCGGGTGACCAGGCCGGTGCACTGGCCGTCCTGGTCGCAGACGACCAGCCGGCCCGTGCGGGCGGCTGCCATGACGGACAGCGCCACCTCCACGCTCATGTCGTCACAGACCTGTGGTCCGGCCGCGTCCATGACCTCAGCCACCGTCCTGTGCACGGGGCCGGCGCTTGCCGGGCGGGGCTGCATCTGAATCTGAACCAGCGTCAAAAGGTGCCTCCTGCCGAGATGGGTCAGCTTCCTGATCACGAAGGTTCTAGGCCGCCGCATCGAAGACGGACTGGCGTACGGGCGCGCGGCGGGTCGCCGAAGCGGGGCGGCGTCGGCCTCGGGAAGAGGTGCTGCGCTGGGGGCGTTCGGCCACCGGTGCGGTGATGACGACCGGGATGCCGGAGGGGGCCTGGGCGCCGGTGATCCGGCTCAGGGCCTCGTCGCCCGAGCGGATCTGGGTGGTCTGCGGCCGGATCCCGGCGTCCGACATGAGGCGGACCATGTCGCGGCGCTGGTTCGGTGTGACCAGGGTGACGACGCTGCCGGACTCGCCGGCGCGGGCGGTGCGTCCGCCGCGGTGGAGGTAGTCCTTGTGGTCGGTCGGCGGGTCGACGTTGACGACGAGGTCGAGGTTGTCGACGTGGATGCCGCGCGCCGCGACGTTGGTCGCCACCAGCACACTGACGTGCCCCGTCTTGAACTGCGCCAGCGTGCGGGTGCGCTGCGGCTGCGACTTGCCGCCGTGCAGAGCGGCGGCCCGTACCCCGCTGTTGAGCAGGTCCTGGGTCAGCCGGTCGACGGCGTGCTTGGTGTCCAGGAACATGATCACCCGACCGTCGCGAGCGGCGATCTCGGTCGTGGCGGCGTGCTTGTCAGCGCCGTGGACGTGCAGCACGTGGTGCTCCATCGTCGTGACCGCACCGGCCGACGGGTCGACCGAATGCACGACGGGGTCCGTCAGATAGCGGCGCACCAGCAGGTCGACGTTACGGTCCAAGGTCGCGGAGAACAGCATCCGCTGCCCCTCCGGACGCACCTGGTCGAGCAGCGCGGTGACCTGCGGCATGAATCCCATGTCGGCCATCTGGTCGGCCTCGTCCAGCACCGTGACACCCACCTGGTTGAGCCGGCAGTCGCCACGGTCGATGAGGTCCTTGAGCCGGCCCGGAGTCGCGACCACGACCTCGGCCCCGCCTCGCAGCGCGCCGGCCTGCCTGCCGATCGACATCCCGCCCACCACCGTGGCCAGCCGCAGCCGGACGGAGCGGGCGTACGGAGTAAGTGCGTCGGTCACCTGCTGCGCCAGCTCACGCGTCGGTACGAGGATCAGCCCCAGCGGCTGGCGGGGCTCCGCACGCTGTCCGGCGGTACGGGCCAGCAGGGCGAGACCGAAGGCCAGGGTCTTGCCGGAACCGGTGCGCCCGCGGCCCAGCACGTCACGGCCCGCCAGGGAGTTCGGCAGCGTCGCACCCTGGATCGGGAACGGCGCGCTCACGCCCTGCCTGCCGAGTTCGGCCAGTAGCTGCTCGGGCATGCCGAGGTCGGCGAAGCCTTCCACGGCGGGCAGCGCGGGGGTGATCGTCTTGGGGAGCGCGAACTCCCCCTGCACCGCGGCGGGCCGACGGCCGTAACTGCCTGAACGAGCAGGGCCGCCGGAACGGCGCGGTGCCTGCGAGCCGAAGCGGCTGCCGCCCTTTCCTGCGTCGGCACCGCCCTTACGGGTGCGGGCGGAGCGGTCGTTCGTACGTGTGCGGTTCATGCGGAACCTTCCTCGATGCGGCGCATATCAAGGAATTCCCGCAGCGATGAGCGGCATAGAGAATTACAGATATGGACCGATGGTGAAAGAAAGCAAATCCGGCCGGCGGAAATATACGCGGGCGCAGGTGCTTAATGGGGTGACGCGATGGACACGTAAAGTCCGGGCGGCGACTGCCGTGTAGCTCTTCAGGATGCGTCGGCATCCCTGAAGGAGGAGCCGCGTGTGGTGAGACTGCGGATTCCTCCGAGCCGTTCCGCGGGTGAAACCGCCGCGGGAGATGGCTGCAGCTGGGGCCCGCACCCCGAAGGATGCGGGCCCCAGCTACAAGTGCGTGTCAGGCCGGAACGATGTTCTCGGCCGTCAGGCCCTTCAGGCCCTGCGCGATGTCGAAGTTCACCTTCTGGCCTTCGAGCAGCTCACGGAAACCCTGGGCGGCGATGTTCGAGAAGTGGGCGAACACGTCAGCGCCGCCACCGTCCTGCTCGATGAAGCCGAAACCCTTTTCCGCGTTGAACCACTTCACGGTACCAGCAGCCATGTCATATCTCCTTTGGGGCAGTACACCGGCGTCCGCACTGTGCGAGCACCGTGTCGCCGCGATGATTACCCCACCCGGAAAATGACCGGAAATACAAAAGCGCCCTCGTCGGCAAGAGCCGGGTTGGAGCACTTGAAGTTTTGGGAACCACGACTGCAACTGAGATCGACAGTAGCATGCCGCAACGGCCCGTGTCGGTTGAATAATTTCACTCCGCTCATTGCGGCAAAAACTCTCTCTGTATCGTCCGTCAAACTCTCACGGCGTGGTCCGTCAAACTCGCACCTCAAGAGCACAGATATTGACTCACTCGCAGTGCAACATTCGAGAAGGAGCGGCACGCAACCACGGCCGCCAGGGTGCTATGACGTGCGCGGCCGTCCGGAAGATCGCCTTCAACAACGGCTAACACCACGAGGTGGAACTGCGCTGATCGTCGTGTTCAGCGCGGTAGTCGAGCTTTCGGTCCGGTGCAGGGACGTCACCGTGGATCGTGTCGGATGAACTGTGGGACCGGCTTGAACCGGTGCTGCCGCAGTGTGAGCGCAGGTCCCGTATCCAGGCCAAGGCCTTGTTCAACCGGGAAGTGCTGCGCGGGATCTTGTACGCCCTGCGCTCCGGGACACAGTGCGAGTACCTGCCGCAAGACGATGCCGGTCCGAGACTGGTGGGATCCTCCACCAGGCGTACCAAGACGGGTGAAGGACCAGCGCGGCTCACTCCGCCTGAACGAGATCACCGAGTGGCCGTCAATACACCACTCCCGCGGACATGACCCAGTCCCTCGACAGTCGCCGACGAGTGCGGCGCGTCGGCCGCCGCGCACAGGGAAGACCGAGTCCCCCGACCGTGAACGCCTGTGCGGCTGGGCGGTGACCTCGACGCTGGAGTGACAGGCCGAGAGGCCAGGACTTACCGCATCGGTAAGGGATTCCGCTGCGCGCGGGTTCGAAATCTCGTCCTTGAACTGGCGCGATCGTCCTCTATCTCTTCAGCGTGATTCTGCCAGGCCTCGTTGAGGCCGAGTTGAGGCCGCAAGGACAGGAACAGACTGACAAGGGTTGAGGAGCACCCACATGGATAACCCCATCTGACCTGGGAACACGTCAAAGATGAGCGTTGATCGGCAAGGACCGCCAAGATCCTCAAAGGACTCATAATCCGTCGGCCGTGGGTTCGAGTCCCACCCGCCCCACTCCGCGCTACGCGTGAAGAAACCTTCTGACCAGCAACGCTGCTGGTGGATCAGGTGGGTTGAGGGGTCCTGGTACCCCTGTCGGGGCGTGCTTTCCGGGCGTTGAGGCCGATATTGAGGCCGTGGAATTCTCCGCGTCGGGCGTGTCACGCCCATGCTGGATCCATCTCGGGCGGCATGTCTGCGTCCCGCATCGGTGTCGCGACCACGGTAGGAGGTCCGGCGTCCGTCCGACGTGATCCGCGCGGAGTGCTTCGAGTGCTTCGGTGGTGGTCCTCACGCGGATTGATCTTGATGACGAGGCGCCGGCCGAAGCCATGCGGCTCATGGGTACCACGACGAAGAAGGAGACCGTGAACGCGGCCCTTCGGGACTACGTCGCACGGATCAAGCGGCTTGACGCGGCCGAGAAGCTCGCTGCCCGGCGCGCGGCGTTCGGGTGATCACTTACCTGTTGGACACCTCCGCCCTGTGGCACCTGTTCCGCACTCCTGGGGCACTGGGGCCGTGGGAGGGGCACATCGCCGCCGGGGTGTTCCGCCTCTGCTAGCCGACGCTACCGAGTTCCTCCACTCCGCAACCGGTTCCCCAAGAGTGCCTGGCGCTCCGTTCTCCACGTGGACAACGACTTCGTGACGGTGGCCGGAGTGCTCAGGGAAGTGCAGGAGCGTGACGTGCGCGCCTGATCTCCAGGGGTCCGTCCGTGGTGTCCGGCTCCCGGCCGCTCGTTGCTCGATGCCGACGTCAGTGCGCCGGTGCGCGGCCTGCACACCTGGTCGGTCCTCCGAGGGCGGCCGTCGCACCGTCCAGGTCCACCAGTGCACGTTTGTGTCGCGTCCGCCCCTTGCGACCACTGTCCCGTCGGGATGAGGGAGCCTTTTCAGCACGGTCATCGATCGGGTCATGCCGATGGTGCGCAATGCACGAGGCCCCCGCGCAGTTGGAGGCCGAGCCACCAAGCTCATCGTCAGCGGCGAGGGTGACCGACGATGCACACTCCCGCCGCACCGGCGTGTGCGCGTCGGCCTGACGTACCTGGGCAAGCACGACACGCTTGGGCCGCGCGACGCAACGCGCGGCCCCTACGGATGACGTCGGCCAGTGGGAGCCGGCGGAAGGCGCCGGTGGCGGCGGGCTGAGATGCTCCATACCTGGAGCGCGGGGCCGTTCGCCGTGACTGGCTGCTGTGCGGGTCAACGGCCCGTACCGAAACGGCCCAGCAGGTCTGCGGGCAAGCCGTCGTCGCCGACGGGGACGGCGTAACGACCTCGGGGGAAATGGGCAGGACGCCGCTCACTCTTTCCCCCGAGGTCGTCAGTGATGTTTGTGCAGCCGGAGGCCTTCGGTCGAGGTTGTTCCAGTTGTGGCTCGGCCGCCTGTCAGGCGCGGCCGGTGGTCGCGACATCGATTTCTTCCCTGGTCGCCCGAGGGTTTGCCAGGTGGCTACTTGTCCCACATCTTGCGATAGGCCTCGCGGTAGCCCTCGGAGTCCCAGGACGGCGCGCCGCCGCTGTTGGCCGCGGTGGTGATGTGGACGGGGGCGACGTACCCGCTGGACGGCTTGCCCGCGAAGGCGCGGTTGAACTCGTCGATGATCTGCCAGCCCTGTTCGGACAGCGGTTCGGGCACGGTGGCGGCCTGGAACTCCTTGCCGTTGATGCGTTGGAAGGCCGACGGGTCGCCGTCACCGGCACCGATGTTGAACGGGGCGCCCGCACCGTTCTTTCCGGCGGCCCGCAGGGCGGAGCCCGCGTAGTCGAAGTACAGGTCGTTGATTGCGGCGGAGTGGGTCCACCTGTTGCCGAAGCGGTCGGCAAGGGAGGAAACCCTGCCGATGGTGCGGCTGTTGGCCTGGGCGATCGGGATGTTCTCGTAGCTCAGCAGCGTCACGCCGGAGCAGGTGGCGAGTTCCTTCTTGAGCAGGTCGGACTTGTGCTTGGCGAACGGGATGGTGGCGTCGGTGAACAGCACGACGCCCGCACGGCCGTTGGACTGCGCGATGATCCAGTCGGCGCTGAGCCTCGCCACGTCCTCGACCCTTGTGGTGATGTTGCTGAACAGCTTCGGGTTCGCGCTGGGGCCGGGGGCGCCGACGGCGTGCCAGCCGATCAGCGGGATGCCGGCGGCGTTCGCCTGCGCCACCTGCTCGGCGGTGGCGGAGGGATCGAAACCGCCGATGACTATGCCGTCGGGCTTGAGGGCGAGAGCCTGGTCGAAGGCGGTCTTGAGCCCTGCCGACGTGCCCTGGCCGTTGATGGTGCGCACGTGCCAGCCGATGACGTCGGCGGCTTCCTGGACGCCCTTGGCGACGCCTTCGACGCCGGGATTGGTCAGCGTCTGGGCGATGTAGACGATGCTCCGGTCCGGGACGACCGCGGGCCCGCTGGTCGGCCCGGACCAAGGGGCGTTGACGTCCTCGGCCGCCTTGACGTCCCGCTTGGCCTGCAAGAGGGCGCTGGGGCAGCCAGGTCTGGACGAGCCGCCGGAGGACGCGCTGACGGATTCGGCGGTCTGGGAGCCGCTCTCGCAGCCGGCGACGAGCGTGGCGGTGGCCAGGAGGGCGGTCGCCGTCAGGGCCGCCTTGTAGGTGGGGTGCACGAGGTCTCCAACACGGGGCATGAGAGGGCAGGCAGGGCTGTGGGGACAGGAGTTTCAGGGTCGGGTGAGGGCTCCGGCGTGTGATCACCGTCCGAGGGCCCGCCGCGCCTCGGACGGAGAGGCCTGCGGCGACTACGGCGTGGCGGCGATTCCCGAGTGGTGGCTCGGGGTGGCAGCAAGCTTGCTGCCGAGGATCATGCTCAACCGGTTGGTTCGCGTCAATTCCCCCGCCCGGCACCATACATCGGTCGGCGGCCTGCGAGGTGGCGTGTGCCGCCGCAGCCGAGACGTCACGGTCTGTTGGCCGCCAGTAAGAATTTCGTGATCAATTTTTGATGATTCCAAACCTGTGAAGTCGCTGAAGGTGCAGTTACGCTCACGCAGCCGGTTTCAGTCACTGGCGTGATCTATGCGTTCCTCTCAGCGGCGAACGCCGTGAATGCGTCACGTCCGTTGCCGGCCACCGGCGGTCCAGTACGACGCGGCTGCCGCGGCTCAGCAACATGTCGAAGGAGGCCCGGGTGTCCGGGAACAGAGGGAACCCGCCGCTCGCCCCCGAGCCACCGGGGACAGCCGACCGGAGTCAGCGGTCGCGTCCGACAGCGGTGGGCTTCCTCGACCGGTGGCCCTTCCGCCGCAAGCTCAACGTCCTGGTGATCGCGCCCATCGCGGCGGTCGGCCTGCTTCTCGGAATCGCGGCCTACGACCAGGCCCGGCAGGCCCAGGACGCGGGCCGGATCGCGGAACTGGTGCGTGACAGTGAACAGGTCGCGAAGCTCGTCAACGACGTACAGGCCGAACACCGGCAGGCGCTCGTGCTGTCCGTGCAGTACGACGAGGTCCGTCCCGGAGCCTCGCTGCCGCCGGCCGACGAGTACCGCCGGGCGCAGCGGAACACCGATGCGCAGGTCGCCGCCGTGCGTACGGCGTTCGGCGCGGGCCTGTCGCCCGAGGAGGTGCAGGCGCTCGACTACATCCGCCGCCTCGGTGTCCTGCGCGACAGGCTCGAACGGGGCTACGTCGCCGTCGCCGACATCGACCCCGCTTACGCTTCCGCGGTCGACTATCTGATCGACGGCATCGGTCTGGACCGTTACTCCGGCACTTCTTCGTCCACGGTCACGGCACTTCTCGACACGGTGCTGCGCGCCGACGCCGCCCACGCGTCCTTCGAGAGCGCGGTGTTCTCGGCGCAGACCCGTGACGCCAACGCCCTCAACGAGTACAGCCGCGCAGTCGACTCCCATGCCCTCTACGACCAGCAGGCGCGCCGGTTCCAGCGGATCGCCACCCCTGGCCAGGTGCTGACCATGGACGGCATCGAGCGCAGCGCGGAGCAGAACGGAGTCAAGGCCCAGTTCGCGCAGCTGCAGATCGATCCCGGTGCCCTGCAGGGCAAGACACCGGCGCAACTGCGCAGTGCGATCGCCGACGGAACGCGCCAGTCCGAGACCCGCCTCGGCATCACCCGGTCGCTGATCGAGCAGACCGCAGCCGAGGCCGACACCGCCTCCACGGACGCCCTGCGAGGCTCGCTGTACCTGCTCGGTCTGGCCGTTCTCGGCTTTGTCGTCTGGCTGGCCTTCTGTGTCCTGGTCCGGCGCTCGGTCGTACGTCCCCTGGTGGCCCTGACCGACGCCGCCCAGCAGGTGGTCGACGTGGCGGGCGAGGAACTGGCCCGGGTCGCGGACGACGAGTCCGACGACACCACCCCGCTGCAGCCGCGGCCGATCCCCGTCCCGGTGCGCGACGAGATCGGCGGACTGGCCGAGGTGTTCAACCAAGTACAGGTGGCCGCCGCACAGTTGCTGGAGCGACAGGTACTGAGCCGCCGCAACGTGGCCGAGATGTTCGGCAACGTCGGCCGCAGAGTAAGCCTCCTGACGACCCGTCAGCTGCTTCTGATCGATGCGATGGAACGCGAGGAGACCGACCTCGAACTCCTCGAACAGCTATACCGCATCGACCACATCGCCGTACGCCTCCAGCGCAACGCCGACAGCCTGATGCTGCTCGCCGGCATCCGGGAGAGCGGCATCGAGTCCCGGCCGATCCCCCTGGCCAACGTCATCCGTGCGTCGCTCGCCCAGATCGAGGGCTATGAGCGGGTGTCCCTGCGGTCCGAGACGGAGGTCACCGTCGAGCCCGACATCATCGGTGACCTGACCCTGATGTTCGCCGAACTGCTGGAGAACGCGGTCGCGTTCTCCCCCTCCCACACGTCCGTCGAGGTGGTGGTCCGCCCCGGCGCCGACGTCACCGAGGACGGCGGGACTCTGATCGAGATCATCGACCACGGGCTCGGCATGAACGCCGAACGCCTCGCCGAGGAGAACGCCCGGCTGGTCCGCCGGGAACGGCTCGATCTCGCACCGACCGAGGTGCTCGGTCTCTTCGTGGTCGGGAGCCTGGCCCGGCGCTGGGATGTGCGGGTGGCCCTGACCCGTACGCCGGGCGGCGGCGTCAGCGCCACCGTGTGGGTCCCCGCCGCGCTCCTGTCGGCCATGAGCCCCGTGGACCTCCCGGAGCCCGTGACCACGGGCCCGGTTGCGAACGTGACGCCGTTCCCGGCGAGGACGGGGAAGGGGACCACCGGGCCGCTGCCGGCCGCTGCCTCCGCCGTCCCCCCTCAGCGGCCGGGGGCTCCGTCGCCGCGCGGTGAGCTGCCCCGGCGCGTCGCGCCCCCCGCCGACGCGGGCCCGACCACCGCGGAACGGACCGTCGCGCGGACTGACGCGGAGCGAACCGTCGCCGCGGACGAACCGCCATCACCTCGTACCTCCCGGCCACTGCGTCGGCGGGAGCGGGGAGCGACACTCGCCCGGGCCGCTTCCCCGGTCGACCGGACATCGTCGCCCGTACCACAGCTCCTGGACGCCGAGGCCGTCCGTTCGGAACTCGACGCGTTCGAAGCCGCGGTACTCCAGGCGGAGCAGGACTACGACCATGCTCCGACCGGGCCCGAACCATCTCAGCAGCAGAAATCCCAGAAGGAGCCGGGCAGTGCCCACGTTGACAGCTGACATGAGTTCCGAGAAGCCGGAACCGACCGACCTGCGAGCCGCCGCGGCCGATTTCACCTGGCTGCTGGAGCGGTTCGCCGCAGACACCCCCGGCGTGGCCGACGTCATCGCGGTGTCGTCCGACGGCCTGCTGATCGCCGTATCCCAGCTGCGGGAGCAGGCCGACTCCGAACGGCTCGCCGCGATCGTGGCCGGTCTGACGAGTCTTGCCGCGGGCGTATCCGGAAACTACGGTCTCGGCGGCCTCAACAAGGTCATCCTCGACCTGGAGCACGGCCATGTGCTGGTGTCGGCCATCGGAGCCGGCGCCGTCCTCGGCATCGTGACCTCCGAGGCCGCGAAGCTGGGCAACATCGCCTACGCGATGACCGTCTTCGCCAAACGGACCGGGGCCGCGCTCACTCCCCAACTGGTGCTGGAGCTGAAGAACAGTGTCGGCGCGAAGTCGGCCCGCTGACCTTCCCCGAGCCGGGGCACGGGTGCAGGCACATCGTGAAGGGATCGTGATGTCCGTCGTCGGACCACCACACGAGGCAGCAGGGGACGCCGAGGGCTCGCCGGAGCCGCGACGCCGCGCCCCCGCGATCCGGCCGTTCCTCCTGACCACCGGGCGGGTGTCGGCAGGCGGCACCGGCCTGCCGATGCCGGTGGAGGCCCAGGTGGTGTCGACCTCGGCCGGGCTCCTGGCCCTTCACTCGCTCACTTTCGAACACCAGGAGATCGTCGCGGCCAGCCGGCGACCGCTGTCGGTGGCGGAACTGGCCGCCGGGCTGCGACTGCACCTCAACGTGGTGCGCGTGCTGGTCGAGGACCTGCGTGCCGCCGGGCATCTCGCGGTCCATCGGCCGAACGCCGCGATCGCCCAGGATCTCTCCGTACTGCGAAGGGTTATCAATGGTCTCCGTGCCGTTCCCGACTCACGGGACACACTCCGTGACACCAGCTGAACAGCCGCCGACACCGGTCAAGCTGGTCATCGCCGGCGGCTTCGGAGTCGGCAAGACCACGGCCGTGGGCTCGATATCCGAGATACGACCGCTGACCACGGAGGCCGCGATCACCCAGGTCGCGGCGGGAGTGGACGACCTCAGCCACACTCCGGGCAAAACCACCACCACGGTCGCCATGGACTTCGGCCGCGTCACCATCGACCCGACACTGAAGCTGTACCTGTTCGGCACCCCGGGCCAGGACCGGTTCGGCTTCATGTGGGACGACCTGGTGGAGGGCGCCCTCGGCAGCTTGGTGATCGTGGACACCCGCCGACTCGACGACTGCTATGCGGCGGTGGACTACTTCGAGCACAGGAACGTCCCCTTCGCGGTCGCCGTCAACGCTTTCGACGGGGAGGTCGAACACGACCTCGAGGAGGTGCGGTGGGCACTGGACATCGCCGAGCACGTACCACTGATCGTCTTCGACGCACGAAAGACGGGCTCGGTCCGCGACGCGCTGCTGGCCGTACTGGACGTCGCCGTGTCCCGCGCGGAAGCCGCCGCGATGCCCTGATGGCGGAAGGCCGGTCGGCTGTGCCCACATCCGCGACGTGGACAGGACGCGGGGAACGGGCCGAGGTTGCCGATGACGCCGCTCAGTCCCTCGAAGGTGTCGCCGATCTCGCTCGGCACGCCCCAGAACTTGCCGGCGTCGCCCTCCGCGCGGCTCCCCGGGTCGGCTGAGCCGGTCGATCCTGCAGGCGTTCGGGACGCGTTCGGGACGCGTTCGGGACACAAAGACAGGAACAGATTGACAAAGACCAAGCGGTACCGACCGTGCTCGCCCTCTCTGGCCTGCGAAGAGGCCAGAAATCGGCGTTGATGGACAAGGGTCGCCAAGATCCTCAAAGGACTCATCATCCGTCGGCCGTGGGTTCGAGTCCCACCCGCCCCACTCCGCGCTACGCGTGAAGAAACCTTCTGACCAGCAACACTGCTGGTGGACCAGAGCGATCCGGTGCTGGCCGCGCACGCCGTGGTGGCGGGCGGCATCCTCGTGCCCCAGTACGACCTTGAGATCCTGCTCGGCGAGCACTGCGCCCGCCTCGGCGTCGAGATCCGCCGCGGCATCGAGGTGCACGGTGTGCACAGCACGGGCGAGAACCTCGGCGACGACGCCGATGTCGTGGTGGAGACCAGCGAGGGCGAGATGGCGGCCGGATGGGTCGTCGCGGCCGACGGTGGCCGCAGCGTGATCCGCAAGCAGCTCGGCACCGACTTCGCCGGCACCGATCCGCACCTGGTCGGCTACCAGGCGGTCGCCGACTTCGACGACCCGGGCAAGCTCGGCCGCGGATGGACATGGACACCGCGCGGTATCTACGCCCACGGACCGATCCCGGGGCGCATCCTGGTGGCCCGGTTCGCGCCGCAGCCGGAAGACCGCGACGCGCCCGTGACGCTTGAGGAACTGCAGCACGTGGTACGGGAGGTCACCGGCGTCGAGGTCACTCTCACGGGCCTGCACGGGCGTGCGACCCGATGGTCGGACAACGCGCGGCAGGCACAGTCGTACCGCCACGGCCGGGTACTGCTCGCGGCGATGCCGCGCATGTGCACTCGCCGTTCGGCGGGGGTGGACGGCTCTGCTCGGAGGGCTCGGCAGCCGGCGAGAAGACCGTCGTCGACAAGTGTGTAGCCCCCGCAACCGGCCCGTTCACGGCTGGAGCGGAGCGGGAGCAGTGACCACCAGCTTGGTGTTGTGGAGCGCGTCGACCTGGCCGTGACGGCCGACGCGGGCCGGACCTTCGCGTACCAGGTGCGCGCCGACCTCATGCACCGCACGCGGCTCGTCACCGCATGGGTGCGGTGCCGGTCGGAGCAGGTGCGCCGAGCCGGTTGATGTCGCGGCTGGAGAGCACCGTGGGGCTGCCGCCCTGGAGCGCCACGACGGCGATCACGGCGCGCCCCAGGTGGTCGGTCGTCGTCACATACCCGGGGGCCACCCTGCGCAGCAGCGGGTAGAGCCAGGCCCGGCGGCCGGTGGTAACCAGGCCGCCGTCTCCCCGGGTGAGGGCTTCCTGGGTGCCGCGCACCCAGCGTCGCGAGCGGCTGGGCCCTCTTCGTGCGGTGCGGGAGCGGCGCGGGCCGTCCGAGACCGCCCCGTGCCCCCTCGGTCGCATACGGCGGAACGGATCGTGGGTGCGCGACACCTGGGGACACGGCGGCCTGGTTCCGACTCCACCGCGCGACGAACCTGGTGGTCGGGCAGCCGCCGTAGCTGCCGAACATCCGCCACATCCGCCACATCCGCCTCGGACTGCACTGGCGCCCACTTGGCGCATCGGGCAGACCGATGAGCCGACTCCACCGAGGAGCACGCAGTGAGCATCACCGACAGCCTGAGCTGGAACCCCGAGGCCCTCGACGCGATCCTCTCGAACGACGAGGGGCGCCCGGTCCTGTTCACAGGCGCCCGCATCCTGACGATGGACCCGCTGATCGGGACCCTGACCGGCGCCGACCTCCTGTTCGTCGGCTCCCTGATCGTGGGGGTCGGCCCCGCCATCGTCACCGCGGCGCAGGACGACAACGCCGTCGTCGTCGACTGCACCGGCATGACCATCGCCCCCGCGGTCGTGGACACCGTCGCGCTGGCCGGCGGCCGCGGTCACCGTTCGGAGTACGTCGCGACGCTGACCCCGGGCAACACCCCCGACTTCCTGGTGCTGCCCGACGAACTCGCCGCCGACGTGCCGAGCGCGGTGGCCACCCTCATGACCCGGCCGGAGCAGGTCCGCGCACTCGTCGCGGCCGGTCGGCCCGCCCTGTGGGCCGGCGTCGACGCCCCCGGCCGGGCCACCGCCCCCGAGACGGGCATCCCGGGCGCCGGGGGGCCACCGCCCCCGAGACGGGCATCCCGGGCGCCGGGGACCTGACCGGCAGTCCGCGGGTCGGCGTCTGGATCGACAAGAACGACTTCCTGCACCAGGGGCTCACCGCCGACGGCCGCTACGACGAGACCCGGGGCGGCCGCCCGCACGCCTACCAGGGCCGGTACTGGATCGACGGCGACCGCATCGACTACCTGGACGACCTCGGCTTCTGGGCCTACGGAGAGTTCCAGGGCGACGAACTGCACCACGCGGGCTACGTCATGAAGCTCGGCTGACCCTCCGTCCGGCTGACCCTCCCTCCGGCCGAGGCACTCACGGCCGAGGCACCCACGGTCCCGGCATCCACGGCCCTGGCACCCCACCGTCCTGGCACCCGCCGCCCCGGCACCCGCCGCCCCGCCGCCCCGGTCCTCCCGGACCGCCAACACTCTTGGGGACACCTCATGAACATCAACGACACCACCAGCGCCGCCGTGCTCGAAGAGCTGCGGCGCCGGCCCGCCGACCGGCGGCGCATCCTGTTCACCGGCGCGACCATCGTCACCATGGACCCCGACCTCGGTGTCATCGACCGCGGCGACCTGCTCGTCGAGGGCGACACGATCACCGCCGTCGGGCCCGACCTCGGCGCGGGCGATGCCGTGGTCGTCGACGCCACCGGCACGATCCTCAGCCCCGGCTTCGTCGACACCCACCGGCACGCCTGGGAGGCCCAGCTGCGCCGGATAATGCCGGACGTCGACGACCTCGGCGGCTACGTCATGGCCACGCTGACCGGCTACGCCACGGTCTACCGGCCCGAGGACATGTACACCGGCACCCGGCTGGCCGCCCTGACCGCGATCGACAGCGGCATCACGACCATGCTCGACTTCTCCCACAACTCCCGCACCCGCGAGCACTCCGACGCCGCGATCGAGGCCCTGCGCGACACCGGCATCCGCGGCGTGCACGCCTCCATGGGCCCGCACTTCGGTGCGTGGGACCGGCAGTGGCCGGGCGATCTGACCCGTATCAAGGACCAGTACTTCAGCAGCGACGACCAGTTGCTCACGCTGCGCCTGGCGACCCTGGCCACCGACGAGATCGCCGGACCGGCACTCGCCTACGGTCCTGAACTCGCCCGCGTGGCCGAGGACTTGGGTGTCGGAGTGAGCGTGGACGCCGTCTTCGGCACGTCCTCCTCCGAGGCGGTACTGCGCTGGGCCAAGGACGGCGTTCTCGGCCCCGACGTCACCCTCATCCACTCCACCGGGCTGACCCCCGAGGCTTGGAAGGCGATGGGGGAGACCGGCACCACCGTGGCGCTCGCCCCGACCTCCGACGCGCAGATCGGCCTGGAGACCGCGATCCCCGCCGTCGACGAGGCACTGTCCGTCGGCATCCGCCCCGGACTGAGCATCGACGTCGAAGTCGCCCTGGCCAGCGACATGTTCACACAGATGCGGGCTCTGCACGCCATCCAGCGGATGCGCGCGGTCAACGCCGCCCACGGCACCGACCGGCAGCCCTCCCGCATCACCACCCACGACGTCCTGGACTTCGCCACCCTCCAGGGCGCCCGCACCAACGGCCTGGCCGGCGTCACCGGCTCACTCACCCCGGGCAAGAAGGCCGACCTGCTGGTCGTCCGGGCCGAGGACCTCAACAACATGCCCCTCAACGACCCGATCGGCACCCTCGTGCTGGGCTCCGACGCCCGCAACATCAGCGCGGTGCTCGTCGATGGCGAGCCCCGCAAGTGGGACGGCCAGGTCCTCGACGTCGACCTGGCCGCCCTGCGCAGCGAGGTGCACGCCTCGCGCGAGTACGTGCTGAACACCCCTGCCGCCTGAGTGTCCACCGCCGCCGGAGCGTCTCCTGCCGCTTGAGCATCCCCTGCCGGCTGCGCGTTTCCCCGTCGCCCGAGCATCCCCCTCCGCCGTCCCCCGGCCGTTCCCTCCCCGGCGGCCGGGGGCGCCCCATCGAACGCGCCAACACCACGGCCTACCGCCACTACCGTCTCGACATCACCCGCAACGCCGGCTCGACCGAGACCCAACTCGCCCAGGTCCGCTTCGTCGAAGCCCCGACCGGTCAGGCGTTCACCGGCTACCACCAACGCTTCAACGAGGGCCCCATCGGCTATCGCGGCACGCCGGTCCCCACGCCCACGCCCGCCACCCTCCCGGCACCCCGCCTGGCCGCGGACCTGGAAGCAGCCGTCGAGAGCCTGACCGCCACCGCCCAGACCCTGGCCGCACTGGCCTCCCAACTCCGCAACGGCTGATTCCACGCGCGGGTGTCCGTGCTCACCGCCGACGACACCGCCGTCCTTTTCCCACGGAACCGAACCCCTCGTCGAGGGAGACCCGCCCCCAGGGAGACCCGCTTTTGGTGATCGGTAAGCTGGCGGAACTACTCGACGGTATGGAGGGCTGACGTCATGGCGTATCTGTTCATGGGTCTGATCGGTGTGCTCGCCGGTATCCGTGTGCTGGGGCTGCGCCGCCGTCAGTTGAGCGCGGCTGCCGGGCCGTCCTCCACACCGATCCTCCGGCCGTCGGTCCTTGCGGTCCTCGCCGGGATCGCCATCGCGGGCGGTGCCTTCCTGCTGGTGGGCGGGATCGTCGTGCTGGTCCAGGGCTGAGCGACGGCGTCGTTGTCGGCGTTCGCACCGGGGCGAGACGCCCCGGACGCGGGCCCGGGGCGTCTCGCGGACTCACTGGATCGGCGAGTCGGGTGGGGGGAGCCGGACGGTGCGGTCCCGGTCGACGGATTGGACGCCGTCGACCGCCTCAAGGGCCGGGATCCGGTCCTCCGCGATCGTGCCGGAGAGCGTCCCGAGGATCGGCTGCTCGCCCGTGACCGTCAGCCCGGCCCGGCGCGCGGCCTCGACCACTTCCGCGAACCGGTCGGGGTCCACCGCGAGGATGACCGCGACCGGCCCGGCCTGGGACGGCTCGCTCACGGGGCCTGGAGCAGACCGGAGCCGACGTCCCCGACGGGCTGCGGCAGCGGGAACGCGCCCGACAGCAGACTGGCCTTGAGCTCCTCCGCGGAGGAGTTGGGGTTGGCCTGGGCGATCAGCGCGAGGACACCCGCGACATGCGGCGTGGCCATGCTGGTGCCGCTCATCGTCTGGTACCCGCCGCCGGGGGCGGCCGAGTGGACGTTCCTGCCGGGAGCGGCGATGTTGATCTCGCCGCCCGAGCCGTTGATGCCGCCGCAGGAGTAGTACGACGTCGTGAGGGCCTTGTCGAGTGAGCCCACGGCGAGGATGGACGGGCAGTTGGCGGGTCGGCCGACGGGCGCGGTGTGCCCGGGACGTCGGCTCTCGTTGCCCGCGGCGGCGATGATCACCGTGCCGAGCTGGAGCGCACGCTGGGCCAGCTTCTCGTACGTCTGCGGGAAGAGCTCACCCGGCCGGACGCCGGCGCCGAGCGACATGGAGATCGCTCGTGCGCCGCGCGCGATGGCCCAGGCCATACCCGCGAGGATCTGGCCGTCGGTGCCGCTGCCCGAGTTGTTGAGGACCTTGGCGGCGAGGATCCGGCACTCGCTCGCCACGCCGTAGCGGGGGCCCTCGTGGGGGCGGAGGGGACCTGCCACGGTGCCGATGCAGTGCGTGCCGTGGCCATGGGCGTCCTCGACGGTCTCGCCGGGGACGAAGGAGGCCGTGTCCTCTATGCGCCCGGCCAGGTCCGGGTGGTCGGTGTCCACACCGGTGTCGAGTACGGCGATCTTCACACCGCGTCCGGTCAGGCTGGACATGTTGGCGCGGATCGCCTGCATGCCCCAGGTGCAGATCTGCTCGTCCCAGGCCGGGCCCAGGGCGGCGGCGATCTCGGCGTTCGTCTGGCGTTCGACCACGCCCTCGTCGCTGCGGTAGGCCGGGAAGAACTCGGTCGGCGCCTGCTGCGGGGCGGTGATCACCGAGGCGTAGACCATGCGCTCCGGCTCGGCCGCGATGATCGAGGGCTCGGCCTCGGCCGTGGTCACCAGCGCGTGGCGCTGGTCGGGCCGCACTTCGACGACGGCGGCGCCGAGCTCCTCGAAGAGCACCGACACGTCGGGGCGCTCAAGGAGTTCGGAGACGTTCGCGGACTCGCTGCCTCGGACACGCTCCACCGGTGCGATGTCGGCGGCGGCACGCAGTGCGTTCAGTCCGCTCTCCTGGTCGCTCAGGTCGAGCAGCACCACGTACCGGCCGGTGTACTCCGCGCCGTGCCCCGTCAGGGGGCTGCTGGGTCGATCGGGCTGCTCGCCGAAGGCGCGCCTGTCCATGGGTCCATTCGCCATTGAAGTTTCCGCTTTCTGTGGACTTCTGTGGATTACCCCGTTGTGTGGACACGCGACGATGCACGGAATGTCGACGCCAGGGATGGTGGGGCGCGATTCAGCGTGTATCGACGCGTGGTGCCGTCGCCTGCAGGGCTGTTCCCGGGCAGACCATCACCACGGCACCGCTCCCTCGTACACCGTGGCAGCGGGTAGGGGGGCCCGCAACGCGGTACCGCCGTTCGGGGGAGCGGAGACGGAGTGGCCGTCCCTGCCGGACGCGCTCGGGACGAAAGAGCGGAAATGGCTCAGTGGGGTGACGAAGCGGGCTCTTGTCGGCCATCACGCACCGTGAGCCATAAATCCCCCCGCCCTCTTCGACCCGCGCCCCCTCCTGAACCGCCATTCAGCTGGTGGCGTGGCACAGCGTGCCGCATGTAACCCTCTGGTTGCCCAAGCATCATTCACGCGTCCCTCTTTGGCGGTCTGATGTTCGCTGTCTTCTCCCTGTGAGACGTTTAGGCTTTACCGTCCTTTGGGCACTGGGTCCCCACTACGCAGCCTGTCGTCATCAGGGTGTGCGTCCCTTCTGTCCCCCCGTGTACGCAGCACTTCTCCTCTATCTGCGAGGGTCAAAGAGCCATGCGAGCGCTACTCACCAGCAAGGCCGCCAGGCGAGCCCTGCGTCCGATCGCCGATCTCATCGATCAGCGCATCGAGCGCCAGATCCGCCGTTCCGTCGGAAACGGATATGAAGGTTTGCAGCAGGAGCTGACGACGATGCGCAATCGTCAGCGCCCCGTCGAGCTGCTGTTCGACGGGACGGGGCGCGGCGTGTCGCGCATGCCGGCCCAGGTCCATCTCGACCGCGCCATCGAGGAGTTGGCGCAGGTGAGCGGGGACAGGGACGGTGCGGAGCGGAACATCGCCCAGGCGTTCCGGCTGCTCATCGGTCTGGAGGCGCTCGGGGTCGGCCGGATCGCCGGCGGCACCATGAACATCTGCGGCAAGCTCTCCGCCGTACCGCTGCTCGATCCGCCGAACGACGAGATCCTCGAGATCGGCACCCTGTACGGGATGTTCGGCGCGGCCCTGATCCGGATGATGGAGCGCGCGGGACGCAGCCCGAGTCTGACGATCGTCGACCCGCTCGCGGGCCTGCAGCTGCAGCCCGGCACCACCGAGGGGGCCGACCCGACGGGCACTCCCGTGCGCGGTGCCGCGGTGCGCACCAACCTGGCCCTGGTCGGCGCGGCCGGTGCCGCGACCCGTGTGCAGCAGGGCTTCTCCGAGGACCCCGAGGTGCGCGCCCTGGTCTCCGACCGTTCCTACGGAGTGATCATCGTCGACGGCGACCACTCCGCCTCGGGCGTCGCCGCGGACCTGGAGTGGGCCGAGAAGATCGTCGCGCCCGGCGGGATCGTCGTACTCGACGACTTCGGGCACCCCAAGTGGCCCGGTATCAAAGAGGCCTTCGACAAGCACATGGCCACGGACACCCGGCTGACCTTCCTCGGTCAGGTGGCCAACTCGGGGTATCTGCGCGCGAACGCGTAGCTGCGGGCGCCGTGGCTGCGGGCGCCGTAGGTACGGGCGCCGTAGGTACGGGCGTGTAGGCGTGAGTGTGTAAGAGGCGTTGCAGGGGGTCTGCCCATCGGCCCCGACTCGTGATAGAAGCGGCGGAAGGGGATTATCGGAAACTGAGAATGAGGTTCTGATATGAAGGCTGTGGTGGTCGGGGCGTCGAGTGGACTGGGCCGTTGCATAGGGGTCGACCTGGGGCGCCGCGGCGACCAGGTCGCCCTGCTGGCACGCCGGCGCGACCGGCTGGTCGACGCGGCGAAGGAGGCGGGACCGGACGCGCTCGCCGTCGCCTGCGACGTGACCGACGAGTCCTCCTGCCGGGCGGCGATCGAAGAGGCCGCTGCCGGGCTGGGCGGTATCGATGCCCTGGTCTACGCGACCGGCATCGGCCCGCTCGCCCCGGTCGAGAAACTCGACGCCGACACCTGGCGCCGGGCCATGGACACCAATGTCATCGGCGCGGCGCTGGTCACGAGCGCCGCGCTCCCGCATCTGTCGGCGTCGGGCGGGGTCGCCGCCTATCTCTCCTCGATCGGCGGCTCGCTCACGCCGTCCTGGCCGGGGTTCGCGGCCTACCACGTGAGCAAGGCGGCCCTGGAGAAGCTCGTCGAGGCGTTCCGCGTCGAGCATCCGGGCGTGGGCTTCACACGGTTCGTGGTCGGCGACTGCGCGGGCGGTGAGGGGGATTCGACGACCGAGTTCACCAACGGCTGGGACCGGGGGTACGCGGGCGAGGTCATGCCGGTCTGGCGGGACCGCGGCTATCTGACCGGCTCCCTGCTGGAGGTGGAGGAGTTCCTCCGCGTCCTCGACGTCGTACTGCGCTGCGGCGGCACCGTCCCCGAGGTGACCGTGACGCCGCGCCCGCCGGTCCGCTCTTCGCAGGGCGGCTAACGGCCCAGCGCCGCGCCCCCGTTGATGTGCAGCAACTGCCCCGTCAGATAGGCGGCCTCCGGTGACGCCACGTACCGGATGGCCGCGGCGATCTCCGAGGGGTGGCCCGGCCGGCCCGTCAGCGACTGGGCGACCCGGGAGGCGACGAACTCCGGCGTCGCGCGGTCGCCGAAGAACTCCGTGTCGCCGACGAAGCCGGGGGCGACCGCGTTCACGGTGATGCCCTCGGGGCCGACCCGCCGCGCGAGGTCATAGGTGTAGGTGTTGATCCAGCCCTTGGAACCGCCGTACGACCCCGGGCCGCGCAGCGAGGCGATGGAGGAGAGCTGCACGATACGCCCGCCGGGGCGGCGCAGATGGGGGAGCAGGGCCTCGGTGAGCAGGACCGCGGTGAGTACGTTGGCGTCGAAGTTGCTGCGGTACGCCTCGGCGACGGAGGCGAGCGTGCCGTCGTGCGCGGGGGCCGCGTTGCCGCCCGCGTTGGCCACCAGGACGTCCACCGGGGTCTCGTCCGCGATGATGAACTCCCGTGCCGCGCCGACCTGTTCGGGGTCGGCGAGGTCCGCCGCGCACCAGGTCGCCGTCGACTGCCCGTACTGCTCGTTCAGCGCGTCGGCCGCCTTGCGCAGTACGTCCTCGCGGCGGCCGAGGAGCACCACCCGGTCCCCGTCCGCGGCGAACACCTCCGCCGTCGCCCGCCCGATCCCGGTACCGCCGCCGGACACCACCACACGTCGCTGGGCCATGTCGTCCCGTCCTCGGATGTGAATGTCGGTCATGTGTGCGTACGGGCTGCGACGCTACGGAGGCCATGGGGTGGCGTCAAGTGGTGTGCGGGGTGGCGTGGTTGCCCGGCGCGGCCGGCTCTTCGTCAGAGAGGTGACTGCCAGGTGACGGTTGTGCCCACGCCGCCACGGTTCGCGCCGCCGTCCTCCGTGTGCCCGTCTTCCGTATCCCCGTCCTTCGCGCCGCCGTCCTCCGTGTCCCCGTCGTCGAAGACCGTCAGCCGTACCCCGGCCCGCCCGTAGGGCAGTGTCGCCGTCACGTCGACCGTGAGCTCGATGCGGGACACCCCGGAGCGGTTCGACGCGGCGGCCAGGGCGCGGCGCAGCGCCGCGAGCAGATGGCCGGCGACGGGTTCCGTGACACGGGTCTCCACCGCGCCGATGAACCTGGCGGACGGCTGGAAGCCCAGCAGCGCCGCCGCGCCCGCCGTCTCGCGCAGCACCTTGCCGCGGAAGGTGGTGGGGGCGTCGGCGGGCGGCTGCTGGAGTGCGAAGATCGCCGTGCGGACTTCCTGGACGGTGGACTGGAGCTCGTCGACGGCACGGCCGAGGGCCGCGTACACGTCGTCGTCCGCCTCGGCCCGCGCGCGGCTCCGGCGCTGCGTGGACTCCAGCATCATGCAGGTCGCGAAGAGCCGTTGGACGACCAGGTCGTGCAGGTCGCGGGCGATCCGGTCGCGGTCCTCGTAGACCGCGAGCCGTTCCCGGTGGTGCTGGGCGTCCGCGAGGACCAGCGCCAGCGCGGCCTGCGAGGCGAACTGCGTGGCGAGCAGCCGCTCCACCGCGCTGTAGGGGCGGTCACCGCGCCGACGGGGCAGGGCGAGCGTGCCGATGAGACGGCCGTCCGCCTGGAGCGGCAGCATCATGCTCGGCCCGAACCGGTGCCGTACATGCGCGGTCAGCCGCGGGTCGGTCGCGGAGTCGTCGATGAACACCGGTTCACCGCCCAGGAGTTGTACGAGGACGGGGCTGCCCGGCTCGATCGTGGTGCCGACGATGTCACCGGGGTCGTCGGGCGTGGAGGCGGTCACCACCTCCATACCGCCCTCCTCGGTGGGCTGCAGGATGACACCCGCCGCGGCGTCGGCGAGGAGCCGGGCCTGTTCGGCGACGGTCATCAGCGCGTCGGCCGCGCTCTGACCGGTGAGCAGCGCGGTGGTGACGGCGGCCGCGCCCTCGATCCAGTGCTCGCGCCGCCGGGCCGCCTCGTACAGCCGGGCGTTGCCGATCGCGATGTCGGCCTGGGCCGCCAGCACCCACAGCAGCTGCTCGTCCTCGTGGGTGAACGGTCCGCCGCGCTTCCCCGAGAGGTACAGGTTTCCGAACACTTCGTCGTCGACGCTGATCGGGACGGCCAGGGCGTCCTTCGGCCGCCCCGCCGTCATGAGCTCGGGCGGGTCGGCGCCGGCCGTACGGATCTGCACGAGTCCGTCCTGTTCCGGATCGACCACGCCCAGCGCCGCGTACCGGGCCCCCGTCAGCTCGGCGGCGGCGTCCACGATGTGGCGGAGCGTGGCCCGCAGTTCGAGGTCGGTGCCGACGCTGAGGACGGCCTCCAGGAGGGACGGCAGGCGGGGGACGGGATCGCGCACACCACGGACGGGCTCGGGCACATCGGGAACGGGCTCGGGCACGTCAGGATCGGCATCGGGAACGGGGTCCGGCGCACTGGTACCGGGGTCCGGTGCATCAGGGTCGGGGTCGGGGCCAGGGCCAGGGCCAGGGCCAGGGTCGGGGTCGGGGTCGGGGTCGGGACCAGGGCCAGGGTCGGGGTCAGGGCCAGGGTCGGGATGCGGGCGGGGATCGGGCATCGGGTGCTTCTTCGGGGTCCGGACGTCAGTTCGCCAGTGGGTCCAGGAGCAGTGGCTCGACCTTGCCCTCCAGCATGTAGCCCAGGCCCTGCACCGCGCACACGTCCGGCCGTTCGGCGATGTGCACCGGCATGCCCGTCGCCTGCCGCAGCATCTGGTCGAGCCCCGGCAGGAGCGCACTCCCGCCGACCATCATGATCCCGCGGTCGGCGAGGTCGGCCACCAGGTCGGGCGGGCAGGCCCGCAGCACCTTCCCGATCCCGTCGAGCACGGCGGTCAGCGGGGTCTGGATGGCGTCCCGTACGGCGGCGGTGTCGACCTGCACGGAACGGGCGAGGCCGGTCGCCACGTCCCGCCCGTGGATCTCCGTCGACGCCGGACCGTGCGGGGTGAGCCCGTTCCCGGAGAGGGCGAGCTGCAGCGGGCGTACGGACTGCGACGGCAGCATCAGCTCGTGCTGGTGGCGCAGATGCTGCACGATCGCGCGGTCGACGGCCTCGCCGCCCACCGGAATGCGTTCGGCGGTCACGATGGACCCCAGGGACAGCACGGCGACCTGGGTGGCGGCCGCCCCGCACACCATGATCATGGTGGCTTCCGGCTGCTCGACGGGCAGCCCGCAGCCGACGGCGGCGGCGATCAGCGTGTCGACCAGCTCGACCCGGCGCGCTCCCAGCCCGACCAGCGTCTCGATCGTGGCGCGCTGGGCCAGCGGGTCCGCGTCGTGCGGGGTGCAGGCCGCGGCGCGCAGCCGCGGCTTGCGGCGCAGGGCGCGGCGCGCCTTGTCGCCGAGCAGCTGGCGCAGCATGCGCTGGGCCATCTCGATGTCGACGACCGTGCCGCCGGACACCGGCCGCATCACCCGGATGTAGTCGGGGGTGCGGCCCGTCATCTTCTCCGCGAACTCGCCGACCGCGATCAGTGCGCCGCTCCTCGTGTTGATCGCGGCGACACTCGGCTGGTCGACGATCAGCCCCGCGCCCTTCACATACACCCGGGTCCGGGCCGCGCCCAGGTCGACGGCGAAGTGGCAGCGGCGCAAGCGCTCGAGACTGGCGGTCATGGCAGGTCCTCCCGAGAGCAGACCGTGGGGCCCCGCCGGGCGGCGGTCCTTAATCGCATGGTGCGGGGGAAGGGGGCGGGGCGCCTTCTGTGGGGGGCCGGGCGGGGGGCCGCTGGACGGGTGGTCCTGCCGGGGCGGGCCCTGGCACGGCGCGCGGCGGCGGCCGGGTTCCGGCGGGGATCCACGCCGATGACGTGAAGGGCGGTGGGGGGCGGTGGCCGCCCTCGTCCGTCCGTCCCCCTGCGCGGACAGCGCCGGTTCCCCTCGGGAGGGGAGCCGGCGCCGCCGTTCCACTTCAGTGCTCCTTCAGCGCTCCTTCAGCGTCCCTTCAAGGCCTCTTCAGTGCCCCGGGTGTTCCACGATGCCCCGGATCAGGCCCAGTTCGAGCAGGTCCTGGGGCCGGATGCGGAGGTGGTCCGCCGTGGCGCGCACCTCGCTCGCGGGGCGCTTGAGGATCGCGGCCGCGAGCTCCGGCGCGATGACGGAGAAGTAACTGTCCGGTGTGGCCCAGGTGTTGTGCGGTGCGGCCAGCGCGAGCGCGCCGCCCGAGCCGCCCTCGCCGATCACCAGCGTGGTGACGGGCGTACGGGCGGTGGCCACCGCGGCGAACAGGTCCGCGATCGCGGAGCCCGCGCCCTGCCGCTCGGCCTCCGCGTCGTTGGCGGCGCCCGGGGTGTCCACCAGCGTCAGTACGGGGATGCCGAGCCGGCCGGCGAGGCGTACCAGCCGGGCGGCGGTGCGATAGCCGGCGGGGCGGGTCGCGGTACCGCACTGGGCCGCGTACGCGACGGTCCGTCCCCCGGGCCCGGCGCCGAACCCGCACAGCATGCCGTCGTCGGTACCGCCGCAGCGGTCGCCGCCGATCGCGGCGCGGCGCGTGAAGTAGGCGTCCAAGTAGGCGGTGGCGCGGGGGTGTTCGGGGGAGCGGGCGCGCTGGACGGCGTCCCAGCCGGTGGTGGGGAGGCCGGGGACACCGAGGGCGGACGGGGGAGGGGCGGCTTCGACCCCGGCTCCGGCTGGGGACAGGGCTTCGGCTGCGGACGGGGCTCCGGCCTCGGCCGAGGGGGTGGTGAGCAGGGACAGCCACAGCGCCAGCGTCTCCCGCAGCTGCTGCGGCCGTACGACGGCGTCCACCGCGCCCGCCGCCACCTGGGCCTCGGCCGTGTACGCCGCCGGGTCCGCGTCGGGCGGGCGGACCCGGGAGCCGGCGAAGCCGACCTGGACGCCGGGCAGCGCCAGCGTCACATCGGCACCCGCGCCCAGCGTGGCCCAGCCGCCGCCCGTGGTCGGGTCCCGCAGAACGGCGATCTGCGGCAGCCCCGCCTCCCGGGCGAGCGCCGACTGCCGTGCCAACCGCTGGAGTTGGGTGAGCGCGAGCATGCCCTCCTGCATCCGGCTGCCGCCCGTCGCGACGAGCGAGACGACCGGCAGGCGGTACTCGCGGGCGTGCGCGTACGCCGCCTCCAGACGGTCTCCGGTGCGTTCGCCGAGCGAGCCGCCGAGGAAGCCGAACTCGAAGGAGATCAGCACGGCACGGGTGGTGCCGACGACCGCGGTGCCGCAGACGACGGACTCGTCCTCGCCGGTACGGGCGGTGGCGCGGGCCCGCGCGTCGTCGTACCCCTGCCAGGACAGCGGACCATCCTGCTTGAACTCCCTTATGGGTACGGGGAGTTCACTGAACTCGTCGCCGGCCAGGGCGATGGCCTCGCGGGCGGAGAGTCGCTCAGTCATGCTGGGGGGCCTTCGTGACGGCATCAGGGAGGGCGCGCTTGAGAATCTTGCCCATGTCGTTGCGGGGCAGGGACGTGAGAAAGCGCACGGCACGAGGGCGTTTGTGCGGGGCGAGACGGCGGGCCACATGGTCGGCCAGCTCCTCGGCGGCGGGCGGCGACTGCGGGTCCTCGGGCACGATCCAGGCGACGATCCGCTCGCCCAGGTCCGCGTCCGGCTCACCGGTGACGGCGGCCTCGCGCACCGCCGGATGCTCAAGGAGCGCGTTCTCGATCTCCCCGGCGCCGATCTTGTAGCCGCCGCTCTTGATCAGGTCGGTGGCCTTGCGGCCGACGATCCGTACGGACCCGTCGGGGTCGATGACCGCCATGTCACCGGTGCGGAACCAGCCGTCCTCGGTGAACGCGGCGGCGGTGGCGTCGGGCCGGTTCAGATACTCGGTGAACAGGTTCGGCCCGCGGACCTGGATCTCGCCCACGGTCTCACCGTCGTAGGGGCCCGTGAGGTTGCCGTCCGCGTCACGCGCACCGGTCGGGGTGCCGTCGGCGTCGTACGAGGCGATCGTCGTCCCGTCCTCCTCGACGAGCCGCAGGTCCACGCCGGGCAGCGGTACCCCGACCGTTCCGGGCCGGGGTTCCGCGTCCACCCGCACGCTCGTGTTCATGAGGGTCTCCGTCATGCCGTACCGCTCGACCACCCGGCGCCCGGTCGCGGCCGTGATCCGCTGGTGGTCGTGCACCGGGAGCGCGGCGGAACCGGACACGAGCAGTCGCGCCCCGCCGAGCGCCTTGGCCAGTTCGGTGTCCTCGGCCAGCGCCTCGGCGAGCCGGTGGTACATCGTCGGCACCCCGAACAGCATGGTCGCGCCCTCGCTCAGCTCCCGCGTCACGCCCGCCGCGCTGAACCGCCCCAGATGCCGCACCGCCCCGCCGCGCCGCAGCGGCCCGAGGATGCCCAGGATCAGCCCGTGCACATGGAAGAGCGGCAGCCCGTGCACGAGCACGTCGTCGCCGGTCCACTGCCAGGCGTCGGCCAGCGCGTCCAGGGTCGAGGCGATGGCGCGCCGCGGGATGACGGCGCCCTTGGGCGGGCCGGTGGTGCCGGAGGTGTAGACGACGAGGGCGGGGGCGGCGGGGTCGTCCGGCTCGGTGGAGTGCGCGGGGACGGCTGGTCCGTCCGCGTTCACCTCCACCTCGATGCGCTCCAACTCGCCGAGTGCCGCAGGGAGTTCCTCGCCCGGCCCGGTGAGTACCAGCGACGGTCGGCTGTCGGACAGGATGTGCCCCAGCTCGCCCTCCCCCGACTTGGGGTTGAGCGGCACGGCGGGCACCCCGGCGAGCAGCGCGGCGACCACCCCGACGGCGGTCTCCAGGGACGGCGTCGCCCACACGGCGACCCTCCCCCGGCCGTCCAGCCGCGCGGCCAGCGCGCCGGCGGAGGCGGTGAGCTCCGCGTACGTCAGGGACCGGTCGCCGAAGCGCAACGCGGGCCGCCGCGCGGTCGAGCCGCTGACCAGGGAAGGGAAGAGGGAGGACACGGGTGACTCCTTGCCGGTAGGGAGGTGCTGGCGGTGACCGTCAGAACCGTTCCTACACCAGGGGAAGGGAAACCTGCCGGAGGGGTGAGATGGATGACGGAGACGGACGAGACGGATGACGGAGACGGACGGACGCGGAGCTCGGCGCGCACGCCGGACGAGTCCGTCGCGCCGATGGCCGTTATTCACGCGAGGACCCGGCCGTCCTCGAGGTGTTCGTGGACGCCCTGCCGACGCGGCACCGAAGAACGGGGCACGCCATCATGCTGGCCCTCTCCGAGGGTTTTGTGGCCACGGTGCTGGTCCTCGCGGAGCGCGCCGGGATGTCCGCCCCGCCGGACGGCGGAACCTGGGCGGCACAGCTGCGGGAGAAGTCGCGGGAGCTGGGTCGCTTCATGCCCCGTTGATCCCGTTGATCCCGTTGCATCCGTTGAACCTGCCGATCCCGTTGGTTCCTGTGATCCCTGGTGAATTCCTTGGGCTGCTCCCTGAACGGGAGCGATCGTTCTGGAACCGGGAACGATCGTTCGGAAACCATGGCGCGGGTCGAGCCGGGCCCGTAGTCTCGGCGCACAGCGCGACCATTTGACGGATCGACGGTTCAACTGCCGGGAGTGCACGGGTGAGTGCGTCACTGCCTCCTCTTCACGAGACGCTCGCGCGCCTCGACGCGCGGATCGCGGAGAAGGGCCTCCACCGGGGCGACGTCCTGGACGTACGGGAGTTGTCGACGAGGACGGCCCTCGCCGAGGGAGAGATCCGGGCACTGCTCGACAGCGCGGCGCCCGGCGCGGACAAGGTCGACGACCGGATCCGCGGGCGTGTCCGCGCGCTGTACGAGGCGTATCTCGCCGAGAGCGGGAAGCGGCCCGCCGATGTGTGCCGGGACGTCGCCGCGCGGCTGGGGATCAGCGACAAGTGGGCCCGCAGTCTCCTCAACGGCGACAAGATGCCGAACGTGCCGGACCTCACCCTGCTCGCGGAGTTCTTCCGGATCGAGGAGGGCACGAAGTTCTTCACCGACCCGGCCCCCGTCGTCCTGAACACGGCTCTGCGACGGATCCTCCAGGAACTGGAGGGCGGCGCCGAGGACGGCCCGCTGCTCAAGTTCACGCTCAAGCACGGAGTCGTCACCCTCGCGCTGCGGGGCCGGCGGCTGACACCCCGCAAACAGGAAGCGCTCACGCTCATGCTTGAGGGTCTGCTGAGCGGCGAGGGTGAGGAGGGGGAACGATGAGGCCTTTCCACACCGCGAAGCCTTTGCGCACCGCGTGGAAGCGCACCACCGCACTGCTCTCCCGCCGGTCCGACTCCGAGATGCGCGGTCTCACCGTCGAGCTCACCCGCGCGCTGAAGAAACGGCTCGACGCGCCCGTCGACGTACGGCAGTTGGCCGAGGCCCTGTGCCAGGAGATGAGCGGACGCCGCGACGACCGCCCCATCCAGCTCCGCTTCGAGCGCTTCCCGGACGAGATCGAAGTGACCGGCCTGTGGATGGAGTTCCAGGACTTCGACCTCGTCATCGTCGAGGAACGCGCCGAAACGGTGCAGCAACTCGTCATCCTCGGCCATGAGCTGTGGCACATGATGGCGGGACACTCCCACTCCCACCACCACTTCGCGGGCGCGGCGGCCGCCCGCGCCCTGTCCGACGACCCCGGCTGGCAGGAGATCGCGCTGAACGTCGCCGCCCGCAACGGCTCGCACGAGGCCGACGAGGCCGAGGCCGAGGACTTCGGGCTGCACCTCGCCAGCGTCTTCCGCTCCTGGGTCACCGGCCCCTGCACCCAGGGCCCCGTCGACCCGGTCGGACGGGCCATCCAGGCCTCCCTGGGCTACCGCGGACCCCAGGACTGACCGGCGATGAATCCTTCCCGCTTCTTCGACGGGTTCTACATCTCGTTCTGGATCCCGACGGCGGTCCTCACCGCCGCCCTCGCGATCAAACTTCCCAGCATCGTCAAGCTCTGGAAGGACCCGCTGCTGCGCGCGGTCGGCGGCCTGCTCGTGCTCGCCTGCGGCGTCTTCGTCTTCGCGGCGCCGCCGACCATCGCCTGGACCAACCGTGTCACCGGCGTACCGAACATCGCGGCGCCCCTGGTCTACAGCCTGATCACCGCGTTCTGCGGCTCCTGCCTGCTGCTGATCACCGCCTGGCGGGGCGGTATCTCGGACCGCTCCGAGACCACCCGCCGCACCACCCGCTGGGTGGTCTCCGTCTACTCCGGCGTGATCGTCGCGCTGTGGGTGCTGTTCGCGCTCTCCGACGTGCCCGTCGAGCGGATCCACGACCTGGACACGTACTACGCGCGTACGCCCTTCATGCGCGAAGAGATCGTGCTCTACCTGCTCGCGCACACCGTGGCCTGTCTGATCACGTCCAAGCTGATCTGGAACTGGATCCGCACCGACGGACTCGACGTCTGGCTGCGCAGCGGTCTGAAGTTCCTCGGCGTCGGCTACGCCATGAACCTGCTCTACGACAGTGCCAAGCTCTGCGCGGTCGTCGCGCGCTGGACCGGCCACGACCTCGACTGGCTCAGCACCAGCCTGTCCCCGCCGGTCGCCTGTCTCTCCGCCATCCTCATCGCGGTCGGCTTCATCCTTCCGCACGCCGGCCAGTACCTGCACCGCCGGGCCCGCACCCGCCTCGGCCACTGGCACCTGCGGCCCCTGTACCGCCTGACGCGGGCCGGCACGGACGGCGGCCGTCTCCCCTTCAGGCTCCGCGCCACCCCCGAACTGCGTCTGACGCGCCGCGAGACGTTCATCCGGGACGCGCTGCTGCACCTGGCCCGGTTCCTCGACGAGGACCTGTGGCGCAGGGCGTACAAGGCGGCGCTCGGCCTCGGGTTCGAGCCCGGCCGGGCGGGGGCCCTCGCGCATGTCGTGACGATCCAGGATGCCATCCAGACCAGGAAGCGCAGCAAGGAGGACGACACCGCCGCCCCCCTCAACAGCCCGGACACCGAGAACCTGCTGGCGGACATCGAGGCCGTGTCCCGAGCCCTCCGCCATCCCGACGACATCAGGGCGGTCCGCGAGGTCGCGGCCGCCGCAGCAGAGAGCGTGCCAGCCCCATGAGTGCCAGCCCCAGACCCCCGCGCGACCGGCGTACGCGTGACGGCCGTACGAGTGACCCGCGTACGAGTGCCCCGCGTACGAGTGCCCCGCGTACGAGTGACCCGCGTACGAGTGACCCGCGTACGAGTGACCCGCGTACGAGTGACCCGCGTACGGGCGACCGCCCTGCGAGCGGCCGTCGTCCGAGCAACCATCTGACGAGTGTCCCCGGCCGGCCGCTGAAGTCCGCCGTCGTCCTCGGCGGCAGCCTCGCCGGCATGCTCGCGGCCCGCGCCCTGGTCGAGTTCGCGGACGTGGTCACGATCGTCGAGCGCGACGTGCTGCCCGACGGCCCCGAGCGCCGCAAGAACCTGCCCCAGGCCCGCCACGCCCACCTGCTGTGGTCCGGCGGCGTCCAGGCGATCGAGGAACTCGTACCGGGCACCGTCGACCTGCTCAGGGAGGCCGGGGCGCACCGCCTCCCGCTCACGACGGACATGGTCGCGCTGTCGCCGCAGGGCTGGTTCCGGCGCTGGAGCGAGTCCCACTTCATGCTGCTCAGCAGCCGCGACCTGCTCGACGCGACCGTCCGCGCGCAGGTCCTCGACGACGACCGGGTCAAGCTCGTCGAGCGCGCCGAGGCGCTGGGGCTGGCCGGCACCGCCGGCGCCGTCACCGGCGTCCGGGTGCGCAGCCACGACGACGCCGAGCGCACCCTCCCGGCCGACCTGGTGGTCGACGCCACCGGACGCGCCTCCCGCACCCCGCAGTGGCTGAAGGCCCTCGGTCTGCCGGCCCCCGAGGAACGGCGGGTCGACTCCGGCCTCGTGTACGCCAGCCGGTTCTACCGCGCCCCCGACAAGGCCCGGTACGGCTTCCCCGTCATCAACGTGCAGGCCGGTCCGCCCGACGGGAGCCCCGGCCGGGCGGGTGTCCTGCTGCCCATCGAGGACGGCCGCTGGCTGGTCACCCTGTCGGGCACGCGCGGCGGCGAACCCACCGTCGACGAGAGGGACTTCCAGCGGTTCGCCCTCGAAGAGCTGCGCCACCCCGTCATCGGCCGGTTCATCGCCCACGCCGAACCGCTGACCGACGTGGCCGTCACCCGGTCCACCGCGAACCGCCGGTACTACTACGAGCGCGCCCGGCGCTGGCCCGACGGTTTCGCCGTCCTCGGCGACGCGCTCACCGCGTACAACCCGATCTACGGCCACGGCATGTCGGTCGCGGCCCAGAGCGCGGTGGCGCTGCGCGACGTGATCCGCCGGCGGGGCTGGGGCACGCCCGGACTGGCCCGCGCCGCGCAGAAGGCGATGGCACGCCCGGTCAACGCCGCCTGGGACCTGGCCACCGGCCAGGACGTCTTCTACCCCGGCGCGACGGCGTCCGGCCCCGCGCTCCGCGACCGGGTCCTGGCCGCGTACGTCGGCCGCCTTCTCCGCACGGCCACCGGCAACGGCCGCATCGCCCGCCGCTTCACCGACGTCTCCTCCCTCCAGCGCGGCGCCCATGTCCTCCTCGGCCCCAGCGTGCTCCTCGCCGCCCTGATCGGCCCCCTGAAGCCCCAGCTCACCGAGCCTCCCCTCACCCACGAGGAGTGGAAGGCGGCCGACCCCGGCTGACGCACAAACCTCTTTCCCTCCTCGCACCGGTGGTTGTTAGCTTCCTCGGGTAGCACTCGTTATCGGGTATCAGTCGTTACCGGATATCAGTCGTTATCAGGTATCAGCCGTTACCGGGAATCAGTCGTTACGAGGATGGAGTCCGCCGTGGCCCGTACAGCCGCCCGTGCCCGTGTCGCCCTCGCCACCTATCGGCCGGAGGAGGGCGTGGAGAGCGCGGACCGGGATCTGCCCGTGTTGAAGGCGGCCCTGGAGGACATCGGGGCGCGGGCCGAGGTCGTGTACTGGGACGACCCGGCGGTCGACTGGGCGGCCTTCGACCTCGTGGTGATCCGGTCGACCTGGGACTACACCTGGCGGGTGCCGGAGTTCGTGGCGTGGGCCGAGCGCTGCGGGGAGCTGACGCGGCTGGCGAACCCGGCGGCGGTGGTGCGGTGGAACACCGACAAGCGGTACGTCGGGGAGCTCGCGGAGGCCGGGGTACCGACCGTGCCGACCCGCTACCTCGCGCCGGGCGAGCCCGCCGTGTTCCCCGACGGCCACGAGTTCGTCGTGAAGCCCACCTCCGGCGCGGGGGCGCGGCTCGCCGCCCGGTACCGGCCCGAAGAGCGCGAGACGGCCGTACGGCAGCTGGAGCGGATGCACGCCCGGGGGCTGACCGCCATGGTCCAGCCCTATCTGGCCAGTGTCGACACCGCCGGTGAGCGCGCGCTGCAGTTCTACGGCGGCCGCTTCCTGCACGCCAGCCGCAAGGGCGCCGTGCTCGCGCCCGGCACGGCGTACGACGCGGACAAGGTCGCGCACCCCCGGCTGGAGCCATGGGAGCCGACCCCGGCCGAACTCGCCGTCGCCGAACGCGCGTTGGCGGCCGTACCGGCTGGGCTCGGCGGCACGGAACTCCTCTACGCCCGCGTCGACCTCGTCGACGGCGACGACGGGAGCCCGTGTGTGATGGAACTCGAACTGGTCGAGCCGAATCTGTTTCTGTGGCTGCATCCGGCGTCGGTGCCGGTCGTCGCGGAGGCCGTCGTCAAGGCAGCTCTGCGCTAAGGCAGCTCTGCGCTAAGGCCGCTCTGCGCTGACGCCCACGCGCTGCAGCAACCCCCATGTGAACTCCGCCGCGCACTTCCGCGGCGCCCCCGACGCGTCCGGGGCCGTGAACGCCAGCCCCCAGCGGGTCGGGGCCGTGCCCTCCAGGGGACGGGCGGGGGCGAAGGCGTGGGCGACCTCGTCGACCGTGCAGGACCAGGGGCGGAGGTCGTCCAGGGTGCGCGGCTCGGGCCCCGCGGCCCCCGGCGCGCGGACCAGCCACTCGTTCCAGGCGGCGCCGTTCGGGGCGACGAGGACCTCGAAGCGGAGGTCGGGCCAGAGAGGGACGGGCCACAGCAGGGCCTCGCAGGACAGGTCGCCGATCCGGCGGGGGGTGACGGACTCGGGGGCGCCGAGGATCGAGCGGTAGCGTGAGGTGGCGGCGCGGGAGCGCGGCGCGTGCAGCATCGCCTGCCAGCGGCGGTTCGCCTCGCGCATGTCGGCGATCGAGACGCCCAGTCGGTGACGGGCGTCCTCGACGAGGTCCGGGTTGTGGTCGGCCATGCGGCGCAGCAGGACCAGTTGGAAGTCGAGCGGGGTGAAGGGGCTAGCGGGTCGCTTGGCGGGCATGGGGTCCATGGTCGCGTACGGGGGTGGCGCCCGGACGGCGGCCGTCCGGGAGGAACAGGACCGAGTTCACATAGCGGGGGCCGTGCGGGGGCAGCACCCGGCGCAGCAGGCCCTGCTCGACCACGTGGGACGTGCGCGCCTGGTGGGCCTCCAGGGGGAAGGAGGCCAGGGGCACCCAGCTGGCGGCGGGCAGCACCCAGCCCGTGTATCCGCGCTCGGCGAGATGGGTGACCACCGGGGCGATGGGCTGGATACGGGACTCCAGTTCGACGAAGAGGGCCGGGTGGTCGCGGGTCAGCAGGGCGTCGGCGCCGCGCAGCACCGCCAGTTCGTTGCCGTCCACGTCGATCTTGATGAAGTCGACGTCGTGGAGGCGCAGGCTGTCGAGGGTCACACAGGGGACCTCCAGGGCGCGGGCGTGGATGTCCCGGCGGACCAACGACGACACGCCCCGGTCGCCCGCGTCGTCCGGCGGGAGCCAGAGCTGCGCCGAGCCCGGGCGGTCGGAGGCGGCGGCACGGACCACCCGGACGTTGGACGGGGTGGAGGAGGAGAGGAGCCGGGCCAGGTGGGGGACCGGTTCGAGCGTCACCACACGGCGGGCTCGGCCCGACAGCCGGCGGGTCCAGGGGCCGTACCAGCCGCCCACGTCCACCGCCGTGCCGCAGCCGGGCGGACAGAGGTCCGCGAGACGGGCCAGCTCGGGCTCGAAGCGCGGGTAGACCAGCCGGGCGGCCGCGGCCACCAGCCGGGTCGGGAGATGGGGCGCGAGCCGGGCGGCCAGGGTCCTCGTCAAGGGGTCACTTCCCTTCTCGGGAGCATCGAGCTCATCGAGGTCATTACAGCCATTGCGACCATTGCGACCATTGCGGCCATCGGGGCCATCGGGGTCATCGGGGTCATCGGGGTCATCGGGGTCATGCTCTCGGGGTCATGCGCTTGAGGAGTTCCTCGTGTTCGTCCTCCGTGACCTGCTCCCCGGAGGACGGCAGCAGCTGCGGGATGCCGTCGACGATCGGGTAGCGGCGGCGCAGGCGCGGGTTGTAGAGCGCTTCGTCGGACGCCGGGGCCTCGTCCGGTACGAGCAGATGCAGCGGGCCCTTGTCCAGCGGGCAGGCCAGGATCTTCAGCAGCGGGTCGTCGGGGTTCATGGGGGTGTCAACTCCTTGGCCACGATGGGCGGTTCGGGTGCCGTGTCGTGCTTGGGCATGGCCAGCAGCACGGACACCGCGAGGGCGGTGCCCGCCAGGCGCAGCGTCAGCCGCACCGGGTCGTGCGGCAGCGCCTCGCCGAACGCGAGCGTGCCGAGCACCGCCGTGAACAGACTCGTCACCGTCGTACAGACCGGCACGATCAGCGAGGCCCGGCAGCGCTGCAGCGCCGCCTGCGACATCACCAGACCGAACGCGCCGGTGAAGAGCAGGAGATACGGGTACGGGGAGCGCAGGACATGGACCACCGCCCCCGCCAGGTCGTCGGTCGTCACATAGCTCGACACGCCCTTGATGGCCAGCGAGCTCACCCCGTACAGCAGGCCCACCGCCACGCCGTACTCGACGCCCGTCGTCGGCATCCGGTGCCGGTGCCGCGCACGGCGCTCGGCGGCCCCGTACAGCCACAGGCCCGCCGCCAGCGAGGGCAGACAGACCGTCAGGATCAGCGGCGCGGGGGCGCTGCGGCTGACCCGGTCCGAGCCCTCGCGCAGGGAGAGGACCACCATCAGCAGGGCGAGCAGGATCGCGCCGAGCGCGTACCGCTCGCGGCCGGACGTCTCCTCGCCGAGCAGCCGGGAGGAGAGCAGCACCAGCAGCACGAGCCCGGAGACGAAGATGCCCTGGGCGGCGGCGATCGGCAGGGTGCGGTAGACCGCGAGCTGGGCGCCGAAGCCGGCGGCCAGCGCCAGCGAACCGCCGATCCACAGCGGGCTGGCGAACACCAGCCGCAGCAGCCGGGCGGGGCGGCGGATGTCCACCTCGGGCAGCGCGGCCAGCGCACGTTTCTCCAGGACGAATCCGGTGCTGTACAGGACGTTCGCCAGCAGGGCCGCGGCCACTCCCCACCACATGGGCTACGTCCTTCGGGCGTGCAGCAGCAGGATGGAGGAGAGGGCGGGCGCCGCGCAGGCCAGCCGGTCCAGCCGCCGCAGCGGGCGCGGTACGCCGTGGAAGGGCGCCCCGGCCAGTCGTACGACCTCGAAGCCCGCCGCGGACACGAACTCCCGCAGCGCGCGGGCGGTGTAGAGCCGCAGATGGCCCACGACCTCCCGCCCGGGACGGCCGTGGATCGCGCGCAGGCTCACCTCGGAGAAGACGGGCTGGACACCGACGAGCAGCAGGGCGCGGTTGTACCAGGCGGCGAGGTTCGGGGTGGAGAGCATCAGATGGCCGCCGGGGCGCAGGACGCGGCGGATCTCGTCGAGGGCGCCGTCGGGGTCCACGAGGTGCTCGACGACCTCGCTGAACAGCACGGCGTCGGCCGAGGCGTCGGCGAACGGCAGCCCGCCGTCGGTGAGTTCGCCGCGGATCGTGTACGGCAGGTGGGCGTGGGCGCGTCTGAGGGCGTCCTGCGACCAGTCGACGCCGACGAGGCGGTGCCCGGCGAGCAGGGGGGCGGCGGTGGCGGCCGCGGTGCCGTCGCCGCAGCCGATGTCCAGCACGGTCCGCGCGCCGTCCGTGGCCGGGCCGAGCACGGCGGCCAGCATCCGGGCCTGACGGAGGCTGCGGGGGGTGCCGGAGGCGACGGGTACGGCGGGATTCTCGTAGAAGTCGCGAAGTCCTGCGCGGGAGGCGGCCGTTGACGAGTTGATCGTCGCATCTGTCATTGCGGCTTTCATCGCAGCTGTCGTTGCGTCTGCCGTTGCCTCCGTCGTTGCGTCTGTCATGGCGTCCGCCGTCGCGTTCGTTGTCGCGCCTGGTGTCGAGGCTGTTGCCGTCATGGCCTGCCGTCCTCCTCCGTCGCGTGCAGATAGTGCTCGAAGAGATCGCGGAGATGGGCGCCGTCGCCGTGGCTGAGCAGGGTGCGCGACCAGCGCAGGGCGACGTGCAGACGGCCCGCGGTGGACGCCGTGGTGACGGTCAGACCGCGGGGCATCCGGGCGGGCGCCGAGAACCACACCGCGTGCGCGCGCCCCGCCTCCCCGCCGAAGTCCAGCGCGTACGGGATGCGGCCGATGTTGCTCAGCAGTGTGGTCGACGTCCAGGGGCCGGCCGCGCGGCGCAGGCCCCTGGTGAGGGCGGCCCGCCAGGCGACCGGGACCACGGGGGCGGTCAGGACGGCCGCCCCGTGGCCGAGCTGGGGGCGCGGAAGTGACTTGAGGGCGCGCGTCCGCTCGGCCGTACGACGGAGCAGCTCGCCCATCCGGGCCGCGTCCAACTCCGCTGCCGCGAAGGGGACTTCGACGAGTCGGGTGCCATTGCCGATGGGCATGTCCGTGCCCCGGGGGCGGTCGTCGACCGGCATGGTGATGCGCAGGGGGCGCGGACGGGCGCCGTGTTCCCTGTTCCAGTGGGTGATCATCAGGGCCGTGGCCGCCATGAGCTGGTCGTTCACGGTGTACGGGGAGCCCTTGGGGCGGTGCGGGACACCGAGCTCGGTGACGAGGAGGCCGTTGCCGGGTGAGGGCTCGGGGGTGCCCTGGGCGACGCGGGCGGGCGGTGCCCAGGTGGACGGGGTGTCGACCTGCCCGGTCTTCGCTGCCGCCTCGGGCGGCCGTACGGGGGGTGCCGCCGGTGAGTTGTCCCTGCCGCCGTACAGCTCCGCCGCGGTGGCGAGGACACGGAGGCAGGCGGGGCCGTCGAGGGCGGTGTGGTTGATGGTGAGGAACAGGACCGTGCCGGCGGATCCGTCGTCCTCGTCGACGACCTCCAGCCGTATCGGGGGCGAGGCCGACAGCGACGGGGCCTCGCCCAGCGCCCGGTCGCGGGCGTGCTTGAGGGCGTCCCGGTCCGGCGCCGGGAAGGACACGACCCGTACGTCCGGGTCGGGGGTGAGCTCCCACTCGTAGCGGCGGCGGTACCAGGGGCCCGCGGCCTCACGCATCAGGACGCGGGGGTGGCGGCGCAGGGCCTCGGTGAACGCCGAGGTGAGGCGGGCGGGGTCGAGACGGCCCGGGATGTGGACCTCGATGTGGACGGTCTCGGGTTCCTCCTCCTGGAGGCAGTGCCGGGCGACCTCGTCCACCACGGGGAACGGTACGCGGGTCGGGGGCCGGGACGGCCCGTCCGTACCGTCCCGTGCCGGGTGCTCGACCGCGGTCATAGAGGTTCGCCCCTTCCCGTGCCGGTGTCCTCGTCCGCCGGGTTCCCCGTGGCGTCCACCGGACCCGCCCCGGACCGCGGTTTGCGGAACCCGATCCGCGCGGTGCGCGGCTCGGCCTCGCGAGGGGCGGAGCCGGGGCCGCGGGCGGAGACGGTGGGACCGGAGGCGGGTCCGGGCCCGGGGCCCGGTGCGGTGGGCCCGGCGCCGGGGGCCCGTGTCCCGGCCTCGGACGCCGGGTACGCCGCACCGACCCCACCGCCGCCCGACTCGGCCCGCGGCGCGGCTTCGCCGGAATCGGCAGGGCGTGCCGATCCGAGTGGCCCGGCGCCCGTACCCGGTGTCGCCGCGGGTGGCCCGGTCTCCGCGCCCGGTTTCTCCTCAAGGGCTCCCGGCCCGCGGTTCTCGCCCCGTCGGCGGCGCGGCAGCGGTGCGGTCGGGGGCGCCGAACCCGGTGGTACACCGAACCGCGGGGCCGAACCGGAGCCCCCGGCGGGCCCTGCCCCCGGCGACTCCTGGACGCTCACCAGACTCGCGAACAGGCCGATCAACGCCAGCAGTTGGGCCGCGGGCCCGAACGCCCCGTCGCCCGTCCCCGGCGCCGACCCGGCGCCCACCGCGGCGGCGATCCCCGCTCCCGCGAGCGCGAGGAACGCGATCGGTACGAGCAACTCGTGCCGTTTCCACGCGAGCAGCGCCAGCGCGGGGACCAGCAGCGCGAACGGGCCCGCGATCACCACGCCCACCAGCGTGAGCGCCACCGTGCCGAGCCACCCCCCGGCCCCCGGCGCCACCGGCTGCGGCTCGTCGGGGTTGGCCTCCCGGCGTCGCCACAGCGCGAGGCCCGCGAGCGCCGCCACGCCGACCCCGCCGCCGATCAGCCCGGCCTCGTACGTCGTCGAGGGCTCGTACGACAGCTTGACCGTGCCGCCCGCGCCGGACGGTATCCGCCAGCCCTGCTGCCAGCCGTCGAGCCGTACCGGAGTGAGTTCCCTGCCGTTCAGCGTGGCCTGCCAGCCGTCGTTGTAGTTCTCGTACGTCGTCAGGTACGAGGCGGCGCCGGAGCCGACCGCCACCTCGCGGCGGTCGCCCAGCCAGTCCACGATCCGCAGTTCCCGACCCGCACCGGCCGCGGCCGTGACCGTTCCGCGTGTGAGGGTCACGTCAGTGATCGCGAGCGGCCCGGCGTCGCCCGCCTCGACCCGGTGCGCACCGGAACCGAGGTCCAACACCGCGTTCTCGGAGGTGCCTTGACACAGCGTCAGTTCGACCTCCCGGCGCTCCACCAGATCCCCCACCGTCCCCTTCACGCCCGTCCGGTACAGCTCCCCGTCGACCGCGAGCTCCGGCCCCTTCCCGCAGGGGAGGGAGAAGGCGCGGGTGGCCGACGGCTGCGGGGTGCGGTACTGGTCGAGGCCGGGGATGTACGCCTCGGTCAGGCCGACCGGCAGCTGCAGGTCCGCGTTCGCGACCGGGTTGTGCACGGTCAGCGGCGCGGTCTCGGTGACGGTGATGTCGAGGTGGTCCGTGGTGATCGGGTCGAAGCGGGCCCAGCCGTTCTCGTCGACCGCGACGACCGCGTCCCCCTCCGCAGAGTGGATGTCGATCTTCGTCGGGCGGGCCGACAGACCGCCCGCGGGGGCCAGCACGATGGAGGACACCGGCTGTTTGCCGGGCCAGCCGAGGTGGATCGTCGGGCCGGCCCCGGCGATCCACGCCGTCGTCAGGTCGCCGTCGGTGAGATTGCGCGCGGACAGCCCGGCGCCGAGTGCCGCCGTCGAGTCCGCCGTCGCCGTGATGCGGCTCTGCTGGTCGGGCGCGACCTCGTACAGCAGCTTGTCGAGTTCCTCGCCCGGGATCGCGACCGCACTCGCCCTCACCTCGTACGATCCCGCCGTCGAGGTCGAGAAGGCGCGGTGCAGGCCCGCCTCGGTACCCGTCGGGGAGAGGCCCGTGGGGTCGGCGGCGCGGTGCAGGGAGACGATCTCGGCGGAGGCGTCCGAGCCGGCGGCGTCGGTCGGGAGCTTCAGCAGCCGGGTCACCTGGATGTCCGGGAGGGCGATCTCGGAGAAGCCCGCGCCGGTGAGACCGGCGTGCTGCTCGGTGGAGTCGAGGATCGTCAGCTTCATCCAACCCGTGGAACCGGCGGGGGACTTGATGGACTGGGTCATGCCGTTGGGTTCGAGGTAGCTGGTGGCGGACCCCTTCTCCGTCTCCACCCGCACCCGGGTCGCCGCCGACCGCATACCGTCCTGCGCCAGCGGGGTGACCTTGAAGGACGTCGGCATGTCCACCGACCCGTCGAAGCGGATCCGTAGCCACTGCCCGTTCGCGGAACCGGCCGCGCCCTCCGCCCACGCGGTGCCGGGGTTGCCGTCGAAGGCGTTCACCGGGTCGTACTGGGGCAGGTGGAAGAGCCAGTTGCCGGTGGACGAGGCGGTCACCGAGCGGGCGCCGCGCAGCTCGGCCACCGTCTGGTGGGAGATGCCCTTCGTCGGCAGGATCTGGTGCGGCTTCCTGCCGGGGTCCTGCGCACTGTCGCTGTCGTTGCGCTGGTCGGGTGTGTACGTGTACGAGGTGTTGGCGTTGACCAGGCCGAAGCGGGTGTCGGCGCGGCGCAGCCCGTCGCCCACCACCTGGACCTCCGAGGTTCCGAGGCCGGGATGGTTGTCGCCGGTCAGGACGGCGGCGCGACCGCGCATCGCCGGGTCGGCGGCCAGCGGCAGCAGCGCCTCCGGGCCGCCGGAGACGACGGCGGTCGAGGCGATCGAGCTCAGCCCGGCCTGCCCGGGGCGGGGTACGTCCTTGCTCGCCGGTTCGTAGATCTCCACGGCGCGCCCGCGCGGATAGAGGCCCTCGACCTGGAGAGGGGTGTGGTTCGCGATCCGGCCGCCGGTCATGACCGGTCCGAAGCCGGTGACGCGCTGGTAGCCCGACTGCTCCAGGGTCCGCTCCACGGTCGCCGTCGGGACATAGCCGAGCTGGTCGGGGTCGAGGTCGTTGCGGACGACGACGTAGTACAGCCCCGCGCGACTCAAGTAGTCCGCGAGCCCAGGTACTTGACTCCCCGTCAGCAGGGCCTGGTCGACCGCGTCCATGGCGCGCCGGTTGCCCGGGGTGCCGAAGGGGACGTAGTCGCGTTCGGCCCAGCGGGAGTCGGCGAGTACGTCGAGGGGGTCGTCGATGGGCGAGCCCCAGGTGTAGAGGCCGTGCGCGGTGGCGGGGACGACGAGGGCGCGGGAGTCGGGGGAGTACTTCTCCAGCCAGTCGGCGGTGGTCTGCCAGTACCGGGGGAGCTGCTGGAAGGAACCCGGGTTGAGGATCGACCCGTTGAGGTACGGCCAGGCGAGCCCCGGCAGGATCAGCACGGCCGCGACGAGAGGGGCGTAACCGCGGCCGCGGACGGGACGGGCGCCGCGCGGCTCGGCGGCGACCCCGACGAGATGCGCGAGGCCGAACACCAGCGCCAGGGCGAGCCCCGTCTGGAACTTGTAGATGTTGCGGAAGGGGACCAGCCAGCCGTTCAGCCAGTCCTGGACCACGCCGTGGAAGGGCGCGCCGAACGAACCGCCGTACCCGGCGAGGGTGATGAGCGCGACCGACAGCACGGTCAGCACGAGCCAGCGCCGCTCGGGCATGTCCCGTCTCGCCAGCCCGGCGAGGCCCAGCCCCGCCGCGAGTGCCGAGCAGACGATCACGACCGCCGAGGCCGCGACGGTCCAGCCGGCCGGCAGCCAGGCCTCGCCGAAGTGCAGATACGCGACCCAGTTCCCGGCGCCGCGCAGGGACTCGGTGGCGGACATGGTGGCGGTCGTGGTCTGCGAGGTCTCCACGTACGGGAGGAAGTTCTCGCCGTAGATGCCGAGCATCAGCAGCGGGATCACCCACCAGGCCGTCGCCAGGACGACGCCGGGCACCCACCAGGTGATCAGCTTGCGCTGCCGGGGTCCTCGCGGGCGGGACAGCAGGTACAGCCCGACCGGGAGCAGGGAGGCCAGGGTCGCGGCCGCGTTCACACCGCCCATGAAGGGGACGACCAGCGCCGAGCGGAGGGCGGCGACACGGGCGCCGTAACGCTCGTCGGTGAGCGGGAGCAGGACCCAGGGGAGGAGGGCGCCGGGGAGCGCGGCGGCGGAGGTCGAGCCGACGACCACCGTGAAGACCGGCCACAGCGCGTACGTGACGGCGGCGAGCAGCCGGGAGGACGGGCTGCCGATCCGCAGCCGTTCGGCGAGCCGCAGGGCGCCCCAGAACGCGACGGAGACGATGACGGACAGCCACAGCCGTTCCGCCAGCCACACCGGGAGGTGGATCAGCTTGCACAGGCCGTAGAACGGCAGCATCGGCCAGACGTAACCGACGTACTGGTCCTGGATGCCGCCGAAGCCGCCCCGGTCGTGCCAGAGCTGGCCGAGGTCGGAGAGGAACTGCCAGGGGTCGAGCGCGACACCCAGCTTGGTGTCGAAGGTCATGCGTCCGGGGTGCACGGCCAGGAACAGTACGAACACCACGGCCCAGAACCCCAGCAGCCAGCGCCTGGACCGCGGCCCGTGCGGGGGGCCGGAGGTGGTCGTGACGGGGCGGACGGCTGCCGGGGGAGGAGCCTGGACCGTGGTCGTCATGGTGGACACCGCCGGAGGATGAGGAGGAGGTTCCAGGTGGCGAACTCCCGCAGCCCCGGCGTCTTCGCGACGGCGGAGGCGAGGAACGGCCAGTAGCGGGAGCGCGCCGAGACGACCGTGACGTCGTCGCGGGCGCGCACCTGCCGCAGGGTGGGGCCGATGTGCACGGCGAACAGGTTCTCGCCGAGGGTGTGCTTGGCGGGCTTTCCGGTACGGCGGTGATAGCGGGCCCGCGCCCGCTCCGCGCCGAGGTAGTGCCAGGGCGCCCACTCGTGACCGCCCCAGGGGGAGAGCCAGTTGGTGAACGAGACGTAGATCAGCCCGTCGGGGCGGGTGACCCGTACCAGTTCGCTCAGAAAGGTCCCCGGGTCGGCCACGTGCTCAAGGACGTTGGAGGTGAAGGCGACATCGGCGACCCCGTCGGCCAGCGGCAGCAGATAGCCGTCGGCGACCACGGAGGCCTTCGGCGGCTTCGGCCCCAACTCCCGTACGTCCGGCTCGAAGAGATACGCGTGCGCGCCGCGCCGCCGGAACTCCGCGGTGAAGTACCCGCTGCCGCCGCCGACGTCCACGACGGTACGGCCCTCGACGGCGCCGTACGCCTCCACCTGGTCGGCGGCGTCACGGGCCAGCAGCGAGTAGCAGGCCTCGGGGTCGTCCTGCTCGCGCAGGAACGCCCGGAAGAGCGCGAACGAACGCCGGAAGGAGGGGTCTTTCCATCCCCCCGACGCGCCTCCGCCGGGGGCGCCGGTGTCGGGCCGGTCCGGCGGTGGGCCCGCGGTGGTGGTTCGGCGGGGTGTGCCGGGGTCGCCGTTCATGGGCGTCACCTCCGCCAGGAGGTGACCGCCTCCGCGGCCACCGCCCTGAACTGGCGGACCGTGTTGTTCCAGCGGTACTGGGCCGCGTGGTCGCGGGCGGCCTTGCCCATCAGGGTGCGGCGATGGGTGGACAGCGCGAGCGTGCACCAGGCCGCCGCGAACGAGGACTCGCCGCGGGCCAGCACACCCGTCTCGCCGTCCACCACCGAGTCCCGCAGCCCGGGCACGTCGAACGCGACCGCCGGTGTCTCGCGCGCCGCCGCCTCCGTGACCACCAGACCCCACCCCTCCATGGCGGAGGGGTGCAGCAGCAGCCACGCGGCACACAGCAGCCGGTGCTTCTCGGCCTCGGAGACATGCCCGGCGAACTCCACGCCGGGGCCCGCGAGATGGGCGAGCCGCTGCCGCTCGGGACCGTCGCCGACGATCACGAGCCGGCCGCCCGTGACCGGGCGGACCCGCTCCCACAGCCGCAGCAGCAGATCGATCCGCTTGTACTCGACCAGCCGTCCCATCGCCACGAACAACGGCTCCGCCGAGCGTTCGGCCCGCGGACCCGGTTCCTCGACCCCGTTGTGCACGACCCGGATGCGCTCCCGCTCCACCCCGATCGCACGCAACGCGTGGGCCGTCGACGGTGAGACGGCGACCAGCAGATTGCTGCGCTGCGCACCCGCCAGCGCCCAGTGTTCGAGTCTTCGGCCGATCCGGGCCGCGGGCGCCAGCGGCCCGCCGAACCGCATCCGCCACAGGTCCGTGTGGACGTGGTTGACCAGGCACAGGGTGGGACCGCGGTGCCACAGCGGCGCCAGGTACGGCATCCCGTTGCACACCTCGACCAGCAGGTCGCAGTCGCCGACCTGACGGTGGAAGGCGGAGCGGGCGCGCAGGAAGTGGCCGAGGTCGCCGCCTGCCGAGACGACCCGGTAGCCGTGGTAGGCCGCGGGCCCGCCGCACAGCAGCGTGACCTGGTGGCCGAGGCCGGTCAGTCCGTCGGCCAGCTGGTCGACGAGGATCTCGGAGCCGCCCGCGGAGGGGTTTCCGAGGTCCCGGTGGGCGAGGAAGACGATTCGGCGCGGCTGTGGGGGAAGCGCCGGGAGTGACTGCGCATCGCGCGGGACCGCGCTGCGCAGCGGGGAGGGCACGTGCTGGGGCATTTGTGCTCCAACTCGTCTCAGGGTGCGGAACTCAGTGCGGAACTCGGTGCGGAACTCGGTGCGGAACTCGGTGGGGCAGATGGTGGGGTGCAGGGGGTGTGGGTGTGGGGCGGTGGTGCGGTGAATCCGCCGATCTGTGGGGGATGCGTGCATGCCTGCTGTCACGGGAGTGCGGGCGGGCTGTGCTCGGGTGGGGTGGACAGTTTTCGCCCGGTGGTTCGAAGCTGCTACTCACCGAGGTGACAAATTCGGGCCTTTGTGGAGCTGACTGTCCGTCACATCGTGAGCGTTGAAGGGGAGTTACCGGACGAACCGGGATTCCGTCGCCCGCGTACCACCAAAACGACCCCCGCCGCGGCAAGGACGAACCCGAGCACACCGGTACCAACGGGCAACGTCTGCCCCACCATGCGCAGCTGACCGCTCTCCTTCTTCGCCAGCTTCACCTGATCCTTCTGGGTGGCCGGGGTGAAGGCCAGCTTGTCGGCGTCCAGGAGCAGTACCGAGTCGTACGTGGAGCCCGGGGCGCGCAGCGTCCTGCGCGGGCCGACCTGGGCGTAGAGCACCCGCCCGGTGCGCTGGTCGACGACCAGTTCGATGCCGTGGTTGGAGTACCACTCCTCGGCCAGCACCTGGCTGCTGCCCGGCCGGTCGACGATGCCGCCCGGCACCAGCCGGGTGCCGATCTTCGTCGGGGCGACCGTGCCGGTGAAGCGGTAGCCGGTGTAGCCCTGGACCTTCTTGGTGCCGCGGTAGGTCAGCGTGATGGGCGCGCCGAGCGAGTTGTCCCACCAGCGGTACGCGTGTTTCTGCACGTCGAAGGGGAACTTGAGGTAGGCGTCGCCCGCGAAGTAGGGGTTCTCCTGGCAGCAGTGCACGGGCCGGTTGGTCTTCCGGTCGGTGACCCAGCGGTTCGGGAAGAACTCCAGCGCGTCGTGCGGGTCGGCGGCGGGCAGCGTCTTGTCCGTGTCGACCGTCGTCGTCACGTCCCAGACGGCGCGCCCACTGTGCTCGCTGTCGGCGACATCGCCTCTGACCTGCTGGGTGATGGTGATCCGCTGGTCGAACACGGTCTGCACCTCGGAGGCGTCGAAGTAGGCGCCGGTACCGGTGTAGACCGCGGTCGTGTCGATGTCGATGGGGTTCACGGCGGCCCGTGGTTCCACGTACCACGCGAGCATCGGGGCCAGCACGAGCAGGAACGTGCCGAGGCCGAGCAGGACCAGTGCGAGGGTGATTGGCAGGTGCGGCCCGGAGGGCCTCCGTGAGGGGTGGTGGTCGGGAGACGGGTGGGCTTTCCGGCGCATCCGGGCACTCCAGGGGCGTGAGGAGGCTCGACGCACGGGTGATCACGGTGATGGCGAGTGATCGAGGTGATGCGGGGTGGTACGCGGTGATACGGGTGCGTCGACACCAGGAGGGTAAGTGCACGTGCGGTATGGGCCGGGAACCGTACGGGCACCCTTGACGGAGTGTCAATGCATTGTCGAGACTGAGGACTTGCCGGACGGGACCGGCGAAACGGGTTGCGCAGATCACGGGAACGGGTGGGGACGACCTCCGACAGAGAGGCTCACCCTGCGATGTCCAGACTGCTCGCCGCCGTACTGACCGTCGCGGCCGGCGCCGCGCTCGCCGTGGGCGCCGCGCTCGGCATCGTCGCGTTGCTCGACGCGACCCCCGACCAGCCGAACACCCCACTGATCACCTATGAGCATGCCGGCCAGGAGCGCTGACCGTGCCGAGCCGGAGGGCCGTGCCGGTGGCGGACCGAGATGCGCAGGCCGGCCAGGGAGCCGTCGCCATGCGCTCGGCCTGGCATGACGTTCCCCGCACCCAGGTGTGCCAGTTCGCGGCGATCGCCCTGGCCGAGGCGCCGGCGCTCGCCGAGGAGATCCTGCGCGAGATCCGCCGCGAGTACCCGCATCTGCCCGTCGTCCTGGACGACTCCGGCGAGCCGATGGCCCTCGTCGGCATCCGCCGCGCCATCGAGGTCTTTGTGCAGCACCTGGAGACCGCGGAGGGGCGGCCCCGCATTCCCCCGGAGGTCTTCCAGGAGTTCGGCCGGGGCGAGGGCCTGCACGGCCGCAGCCTCGACTCGCTCCAGGCGATCTACCGGCTGGGCGTCCGCCTCGCCTGGCGCCGGTTCGCCGAGATCGGGCAGCGGGTCGAGATCCCGCCACCGGCGATGTACGAACTCGTCGACGCGGGATACGAGTATCTGGACGGCCTGGTCGATCAGTCCGTACGGGGCTACGCCGAGGCCGCGGCCCGGCAGGCGGGGGAGCGCCTGCGCCTGCAGCGCCGGCTGATGGAGTTGCTCCTCGCCGAGCATCACCACCGGGGCGACCCCGCCGAGGCCCTCGTCGAGCGGGCCGCCCGGATCGGCTGGCCGCTGCCCGACAAGGTCGCCGTCGGGGTGCTGCTGCGGCCCGCCCGTGAGGCCGTGGCGCCCGCCGTGGGGCAGGGGGTGCTGCTCGACATGGAGTACGAGCAGCCGCGGATGGTCGTGCCCGAGCCGGACGCGGCGGGGCGCCCGGAGCTGCTGCACCGGGCGCTGACCGGCTGGTCGGGGGCGATCGGGCCGCCGGTGCCGCTGGCCGACGCGGCGAAGTCGCTGCGCTGGGCGGATGCGGCGGTACGGCTGATGGAGCGGCGGCTGCTGCCCGGCGGGGAGGTGCTGTACTGCACCGAGCACACCGAGGCCCTGGTGCTGCTGCAGCCCGAGGAACTGATCGACGACCTCGCCCTGCGCTCGCTGGCGCCGCTCGCGCACTGCGGGCCCACGCACGGGCGGCGGCTCGCGGAGACCTTGCTGGCGTGGCTGGAGACGCGCGGGGGCGCGCCGGAGGTCGCGGCGCGGCTCGGGGTGCACCCCCAGACCGTCCGCTACCGCCTCCGGCAGATACGGGAACTGTGGGGCGACGAGATCGACGACCCGGACCGGCGCTTCGAGCTGGAGCTGGTGCTCAGGGCGCAGCGGCTACGGGGTGAGCTCGGCGACCCACGAACCCGGCGCTGACCACCCTGCCCCCGACACCTCACCGTTACCCGCCCATTGCCCGCCCAAGAGCACCATGAGTAACCTGTGTTCGTCATGCCGATCGGCTGTTGAAATTTCGAACATAGGGAGGGGGCCGGTTGTGGGACGCCTTGTACCTGCCGTGACCCGAGCTCTCGACATACTTGAGCTCTTCCTCGACGGGGACGGGACGCTCTCCGCCCCCGACATCGTGCGCAAGCTGCAGCTTCCCCGCACCACCGTGCACGAACTGGTCACCACGCTCGCCGCCCGCTCGTACATCGTGCAGGTGCCGAGCCAGCCGGGACGGTACCGCCTCGGTGTGCGGCCCTACCAGCTCGGCAGCCGGTACGCCGAGCAGCTGGACCTCGCCGCCGAGGGGCAGCAGGTCGCCCGCTCGGTCGCCGAGACCTGCGACGAGACCGTCCATGTGGCGATCCTGGAGGGCACCGACGTCATCTACATCGCCAAGGTCGACTCCACGCACGCCGTGCGCATGGTGTCGGCCGCGGGCCGGCGGCTGCCCGCCCACTGCACCTCCGTGGGCAAGATGCTGCTCGCCTCGCTGCCCGACGTGGAGCTGACCTCCCGCGTCCCGGACGACGCGGACCTGGTCGCGATGACCCCGAACAGCATCGCCGAGCCGGGCGCCCTGCGCGAGGCACTCGCCGAGATCCGCCGCCGCGGTGTCGCCGTGGAGAGCCGCGAGTCCAACCCGGACGTCAGCTGTGTCGCCGCCCCGGTGCGCGACCGTACGGGACAGGTCGTCGCCGCGCTCTCCATCTCCGTACCGATGATCCGCTGGAGCGACGAGCGCCGTGTGGAGCTGGAACAGCTCGCCGCGAAGGGTGCCGTCGAACTGTCCGAGCGGCTCGGCCACCGGAGCGTGGTGGGATGACCGGGACGACGGCATGCGACGTGGCGGTACGCGCCGAGGCGGCCCTCGGCGAGGGCCCGACCTGGGACCCGCACGCGCGGCGGCTGATCTGGGTCGACATCCTCGGCTCCCGGGTCCACACCTACGACCCCGCCTCCGGCCGCCGCACGGTCATGGTCACCGAGCAGCACGTGGGCGCCGCGAAGCCCCGCGCGGGCGGCGGCCTGGTCGTCAACCTCCGGGACGGCCTGGGGCTCTACGGGCCGCCCGGGTCCGGTGAGGGCTTCCGCTGGCTGCACCGCGACCCCGTCCCCGGCCGCCGCGCGAACGACGCCGCGGTCGCCCCCGACGGCTCGCTGTTCTTCGGGACCATGCGCTACGACGAGGCGCCGGGCGGCGGCACGCTGTCCCGGATCACCGCCGACGGCTCGGTCCGCACGGTCCTCGACGACGTCGCCGTCAGCAACGGCACGGGCTGGAGCCCGGACGGCCGGCTGATGTACTACATCGACTCACCGACCCGCCGCGTCGACGTCTTCGATGTCTCCGACGTCGGTGACGACCGGCTCCCTCTCGACAGGCGCCCGCTGGCCGTCGTCGAGGAGGGCGCGGGCTGGCCCGACGGCCTCACCGTCGACGCCGACGGCTGCGTCTGGGTGGCCCTCTGGGACGGCGGAGCGGTCCGCCGCTACACCCCGGACGGCAGGCTGGACCGGGTCGTGGAACTCCCCGTTCGCCGCCCCACCGCCTGCGCCTTCGGCGGCCCCGACCTGACCGACCTGTACATCACCACGGCGCGTACGGGCCTGGAGGCGCCGCATCCGCTGGCCGGCTCGGTGCTCGTGGTACCCGGCGCGGGGAAGGGGCTGGCGCAGCCCGCGTTCGCCGGCTGACCCGTCCTGTGAAGCCCCCGCCCGGTCACGGCAGTCACTGGGCGGGGGCTTCGTCGCCGGGCCGGCCGGGCGCCCGGCAGGGGCGCGGGGCCCTGACCCTGTACGGCTCCGCCGCGTGGGCGCGACCCACCACCACAAACCCGCAGTCGCCCACGGACCAGAAACCACCCCCTCCACCCCAGGCGCCCCGAAGGGAAACCATGCGCACCGCCCGCTTCGCCCTCGACCCCGCCTTCACCATCGGCGAGGTCAGTCCCCGCCTCTTCGGCTCCTTCGTCGAGCACCTCGGCCGCTGCGTCTACACCGGCGTCCACGAACCCGACCACCCCTCGGCCGACGCCGCGGGCCTGCGCACGGACGTACTGGAGCTGGTCCGTGAGCTGGGCGTCACCGCGGTCCGCTACCCCGGCGGCAACTTCGTCTCCGCCTACAACTGGGAGGACTCGGTGGGCCCGGTGGCGGACCGGCCCCGCCGCCTCGACCTCGCCTGGCGCTCCACCGAGACCAACCGCTTCGGTCTGTCGGAGTTCATCGACTTCGTGAAGAAGATCGGCCCGCAGGCCGAACCGATGATGGCCGTCAACCTCGGCACCCGCGGGGTCGCCGAGGCCCTGGAACTCCAGGAGTACGCCAACCACCCCGGCGGGACGGCCCGTTCGGACCTGCGGGTGGCGCACGGCGGCAAGGACCCGTTCGGCATCGGGCTGTGGTGCCTGGGCAACGAGATGGACGGGCCCTGGCAGACCGGCCACAAGACGGCGGAGGAGTACGGCCGCCTCGCCGCCGAGACCGCGCGCGCGATGCGCCAGATCGAACCGGACCTCGAACTCGTCGCGTGCGGCTCCTCCGGGCAGAACATGGAGACCTTCGCCCAGTGGGAGGCGACCGTACTGGCGGAGACGTACGACCTGGTCGACTACATCTCGCTGCACGCCTACTACGAGGAGACCGGCGGCGACCGCGACTCCTTCCTCGCCTCCGCCGTCGACACCGAGTCGTTCATCGAGAACGTGGTGGCGACCTGCGACCACGTGGGCGCCCGGCTGAAGTCCGGGAAGAAGATCAACCTCTCCTTCGACGAGTGGAACGTCTGGTACCAGAGCCGCCCCAACCCGCACCCGGTCGAGGACTGGCAGGAGGCTCCGCGGATCCTGGAGGACGTCTACTCCGTCACGGACGCGGTCGTCTTCGGCTCCCTGCTCATCGCGCTGCTGCGGCACGCGGACCGGGTGACCGTCGCCTGCCTCGCCCAGCTCGTCAACGTCATCGCGCCGATCATGACGGAGCCGGGCGGCCCGGCCTGGCGGCAGACGACGTTCTTCCCCTTCGCGCAGGCGTCGAGGTACGGGCGCGGGGAGGTCCTCGACGTCCGCGCGGTGTCGCCGACGTACGAGACGAAGAAGTACGGCGAGGTGGACCTGCTGCACGCCACCGCGGTGCGCGCCGAGGACGGCTCCGTCACCGTCTTCGCGGTCAACCGCAGCCAGAGCGAGCCGCTGCCGCTCGAAGTCACCCTGAGCCGACTGGGGTTGACGACGGTCGTCGAGCACAGCGCGATCGCGGACGCCGACCCGGACGCCCGCAACACCCTCGACGACCAGGAGCGGGTCGCCCCGCACCCCGTCGAGGGCACCGCCCTCCAGGACGACGGCACACTGACCGCCGTCCTGGAGCCGCTGTCCTGGAACGTGATCCGGCTGGGCTAGGACGCGGGTGTGGCGCCGGGGGAGTCCACCGTGGTCACCGGCACTCCTCCGGCCGCGCTGCCCAGCAGCGTCAGCTTCACCTCGCCCGGACCGGCGGGGGTGGTGCCGTCGGAGAGCACGGCGAGGGCCAGGGTGTTGGACCCCTGGGTGCGCAGCACACCGTTCGGCAGGACGAAGGTGTGCTGGGGGCCCACGTCGTTGATGTACTGGCCCATGTTCCAGCCGTTCAGGAAGATCTGGACGCGGTAGGCGCGGGCCGGATCGTCGGTGAGGGTGAGTCCGATCGAGGCGTCCACGCCCGGGTCGACGGCCAGCCGGAACGCGGTGCGGTACCAGGCGACGCCCTGCCCCCGCACCGCCCGCGGGAAGTCGACGACCTTCCAGCCGCCGTCCGCGAACCCCGGCAGATACCAGCCGTTCCGCTCCCCGTACAGCCCGCCGTGGTTGAGCGGCCCGCGCACCGGGTCGGGTGCCGCCGCCCCCTGGATCCGCCAGCTCAGCGCCGGCGCGGCGCCGGTGAAGGTCACGGCGGTCAGCCCGCGGGCCACCTTGTGCGTGTCCTTCGCCGCGCCGTCCATGTCGTGCTGCATCCGGCGGACGAGGACGGACAGCACGTGCGGCCCGTCCGCGTACCGCACGGGGAAGGTGGCCGTGGCCGCCCAGGTGCCCTGCCTGACCGTCGCCCTGTCCGGCACCGGCATCCGGTGCGCGCCCAGCGGCTTGCCGTCCAGCCACGCCATCAGCATCCCCTGGGTCCCCGTGACGTACGAGAGGGACACCGACTCGGCGGCACCGCCCGCGGCCCCCAGGGCCCCCGCGTTGTCGAAGTGCCCCCGGTACCAGACGTCTCCGTAGTGGAAGCCGTAGTCGTCGGCGAAGAGCACGGGCTGCCCGGCCGGTACCGGGGTGGTGCTGAAGGAGGAAGTCCGGTCGGCGACCGTCCAGGCCGAGTCGTCGAAGTCCGCCGCGGATTCCTGGTTCTCGGCGTGATGGCGCCAACTGCCCAGCACGGGAAGGCGGACGCTCCCGACGCCCGGCAGTCGCCGCGCGGCCCGCAGACTCCCGGAGGCGGTGGGCCGGGCTGTCAACATGCCCTGGTTCCAGACCACTTCGCTCATCCCGCGCGGCCCCCACACCTCCAGGTCCGCCGCCTCGACCGTGTCCCCGGTCAGATGAACGGCGTTGCCGCGCAGGGTGGCCGTGCGCAGCAACGCCGGACCATGCACGAGCACCGGGCCGGACGGGGTGTCGTAGCGCCACAGCCGTGCGGAGGCCTCGTCGTCGGCGAGCAGCAGGAGGAGCGGGGCGGAGATGCCGCCGCCCTCGACCAACACCCGTGTCAGTCCGCCGAGTTCGGCGTCGACCCGCAGCAGTCCGTGCGCGTGGGCATGGTCGGCCCCGCCCTCCAGCACGGTGACCGTCGGCTCGCTCGCGCACTCCAGCACGGTCCGCGTCCGCTCGCCCCTCCGGCCGGTGAACACGGCGATGTCCTGGCGCCCGGCGGTCAGCCGCAGCATGGGCTGGGCGCTGGAGTACCTCAACGTGCGGCGCCCGAGGGAGAGTCCGGTGGCGAGCAGCCGGGCGTCGAGCCCGGGGACCGGTACCGTCACGCCCTCCCCGGCGAGCGTGACGGCGGCCACGACCTCGTCGGCCCGGTCGTTGCGCAGCACGTGGAAGTGCGCCTTCGTGTCCGGGTTGACGAGGTGGTACGCCGTGATCCCGGCGTCCGCCCCCGCCTTTCTGCCGCTCTCGCCGACCTTGACGTCCTCCGCCCGGTCGAGTTTGGCGAGGTCGGGCACCGAGTGCAGAAGCTGCCCGATCTGGTGCATCGGGACCAGCTTCGGGGTGGGTCTGCGGGCCTCGTCGAGGGCGGCCCCGTAGTCGTACGACGTGTAGACGACCGGCGCGGGCAGCCAGCCCCAGGAGGTGCCGCCGAAGGTCATGTAGACGTTGTGGACCTTGATGCCGTTGGCGAGATTGGTGAGGTAGAAGCGTCGCTCGTACGCCGCGTCACGGGTCCGCGCCGACTCCGCGTACCCCTTGCCGTCGAACTCCACGCCACCCCAGGGATCGAACCAGCCGCCCCCGAACTCGGCCAGGAACCCCGGGGTCCCGGGACTCGCGGTGGAGCCGCCCTTCGCCCCGCCGATGCCGTAGTACCCCCAGTCGGGCGGCGGCCCGGAGGGCGAGGGATAGCCGTCGAAGCCGTACAGATAACGCCCCTTCTCCCCGCCCGTGTCGAAGGTGCCGGGGGCCCAGTAGCCGTTGCGCCCCTTGTCGTTGTGGAAGAGCGGTACGTCGATGCCGTCGGCGCGGACCTTGGCGTAGAGGTGGGCCATGTAGTCGCGGCCCCGGGCACTGGCGGTGTTGTTCGCGTACTCGTTCTCCAGCTGGTAGAGGACGATCGTGCCGCCGCCGCGGGTGTGGAGGTGCCGGGCCGCGATCCGGTTCACGGCGCTCAGCCATTCGTCGACGTACGACAGGTAGGTCGGGTCGGAGGTCCGGGCGGTGCCCTTGGTGGCGGTCAGCCAGCCGGGGAAGCCGCCCGCGTCGACCTCGGCGTTGATGTACGGGCCGGGGCGCAGGATCACGTACAGGCCGGTCTCGGCGGCCGTGCGCAGAAACAGGTCGAGGTCGCGGACGCCCGTGAAGTCGTAGTGCCCGGGGGCGGGGGAGTGGTAGTTCCAGGAGACGTAGACGCTGATGGTGTTGTAGCCGTGGGCGCGCAGCTTCTGCAGCACATCACGCCAGAGGGAGGGGCTCGGCAGGCGGAAGGGGTGCACCTCGCCGGACCACAGCACGACACGCTTTCCGTCGATCAGCATCGAGTACGGGTCGAAGCCGACGGTGTGCCGGGCGCCGTCCGCGCCGGGCGGCCCGGGCGCGGGGCCGGTGGGAGTGGTCGCGTGGGCGAACGCCCCGCTGCTCCCACCGAGGGAGAAGCCGAGCGCGGAGGTGCCGGCGAGTGTGCTGAAGGTACGTCTGCTCAACACCATGCGGGGCTCCCAGGGGCAGCGGTACGGCGGCGCGGGTGGGGTCATTCTCCACGCCGATATGTCCCACAATGGTTATATGAGGATCTCGGCGCGGGCGGATTACCCGGTACGGGCGCTTGTGGAACTCACCGTCCGGCGGAACGGCCGGTAGCGGCCCGAGGTGCGGGGGCGGGGTGCGGAGCAGGTGCTTCAGGAGGGCTTGGTCGCCGACAGGGCGGTGACGGTCACCTTGTCGTCGCACTCGGCCAGCACGCCGTCCTTCAGGGCGACCTGGTGCGCCCCGGCACCCGGGACACCCACGACCAGCGTCGGGTAGGTGACGGGCGTGGACCCGGACGCGCAGTAGCCGTCCGCCTCCCCCTGGACCTGCACGAACGTCAGCTTCGTCCACGCCCTCCCGCCCGGTGCGAGCTTCACCGTGGAAGCGGAGCCCGTACGGGTCACCTTGAGCGGACGGTTCTTCTGCGGGGAACCGTTGCCCGCCCCCGCGACGGTCGGATGCCCGTGGACGGTGCACGGCTTGCCGGACACATTGGTGAACTCGACGATCGCGGCTCCGGTGCCGGTGCCCGGCGGTCGTACGGCGGCCTGGTACATGGACGCGCCGAGAGCCGACAGGGCACATGCCTTCGGGGCCGTGGGAGCGGCTTCGGAGGTGGATGCCGCCGGCTCGACCGATGCGCCGGACGGTGTACCGGTCGTCCCCGCCCCGCTGCTGCTCCCGTCCGGCTGACACCCGGTCATGAGCAGGGCGGCCGCGGCCGCGATGACCAGCGCCGGCGCGGTCCTGCGGATGACGATGCCGCGTGTGCCGCGTGTGCCGCGTGTGCCGCGTGTGCCGCGTGTGCTGTGCGTGCTGTGCGTGCTGTGCGTGTCATACGTACCGTGCGTGCCGTTCGTGGCGTTCATGGTCTTCATGGAGTCCCCCGAAGTGGTTCAGGCGCCGGTCTCCCACCGGCACTCGTCGCTTCAGAGCGAGGCGACGGCTTCCGGGGTTCACCCACGTGACTGTCTGTGACATGACGGTGACACAGGCGGTCGGGGCCTGCATGTCGTGGGACGCGCCTGCGCACGGAGCGCGGGATGTCCACCACGGACTCACAGCAGCGGCGGGGATCCGGTCCACAGCAGGTCGCGGGTCAGTTCGGACACGCTCGGCGCGCCGGTCAGACTCATCGCCTCGGTGAGCTCGTCGGTGAGTTCGTCGAGCAGCCGGGTCACACCGGCGGCGCCGCGCACGGTCAGGGCCCACAGGGCGGGGCGGCCGATGAACACCGCTCGGGCACCGAGGGCGAGCGCGGCCAGGATGTGGGTGCCGCGCCGCAGCCCGCCGTCCACGTAGACCTCGGCACCGGTACCGGCCACCGCGTCGACGACCTCCGGCAGGGCCCAGGCGGTGGGCACCAGGCCGTCCAACTGGCGGCCCCCGTGGTTCGAGACGATGAGCCCGGACGCCCCGGCCGACACCAGCTCCCGCGCGTCGTCGCCGCGCAGCACGCCCTTGACCACGACGGGCAGACCGCCGGTCCGCCGGCGCAGCCAGCCGATCACGTCGAGCGTCAGATCGAGCGCGTGCTCGGCGGCCTCGGGCGCGGGAACGCCGGTGACGTTGCCGTACAGATCCTCCGGGCCGACGAGGCCCCCGACGTGCGCGCCGCGTTTGCCCCGTGAGCCCATGGCCGGTGTGTCGGCGGTCAGTACGACCGCCCGTGCCCCGGCGACGACGGCCCGCTCCAGCGTTTCGACGGTCAGCGCCCGGTCCCGGGTCAGATGGGTCTGCACCCACCACGGCGCCCCGGCGGGCACCAGGTCGGCGAACAGGACAGCGGTGTTCGAGGTCACCGCCAGCAGCGACCCCGCGTCCGCGACGCCCCGCGCGGTGGCGGCCTCCCCGTCGGGATGCGCCTTGCGCTGCAGGGTGCTGGGCGCGACGAGCACGGGCGTACGAACGGGCGTGCCCAGTACGGTCGTGGAGGCCTCGCAGTTCGACACGTCCCGCATCAGTCGGGCCCGGAACCGGAACCGGTCCCAGGCCTCGGTCGCCTCCGCCACGCTGAGGCCCTGCCCGGCGCCGCGCCGGAAGTACGCGTACACGTCCTCCGGCAGCGAGGCGGCGGCCCGTTCCTCCAGCCCGTCCATCCACCGTTCGATGCGCGTCACGCGAGTCATCTTCCTGCACACCCGGTCACTCGCTCAGCCACTCGGCCAAGGTGGCAGGTGGAGGCCGGTGGGGGTGGAGAGGCGGAGGGGGTGGAAGGGGTGGAGGGAAGTGGAGGGAAGTGGAGGGAAGTGGAGGCGGCAGAGGGGGGCGGGGAACTCATCGTTCCCCGAGCGTCACCCCGTTCAGCGTCACCCCGTTCAGCGGCACCCGCCGCGCCGCCACCGTCCGCCGCGAGATCCGCCAGCCCCCGGCCCGGCGCACCACGACGTCCTCGTACGACACCGATCCGCAGCCCCCGTCCGCCGTCACCCCCAGCCCCTTGGACCGCACCAGCGCCCGGTCGTCCCCGAGGTCGGCGATCACGATGTTGGTGACGTGATGGGCGACGGGGTTCGCGGCGCCGAGCGCGAGGGCCGCGTCCCGGATCGCCCCGATCCCCACCAACTCCCCCTGGCCGAACGCGGGCACGTCGTAGACGACGTCGTCGCTGAAGAGCTCCGCGAGCTCGTCGAGGCGCCCGTCGTCGAAGAGATGGCCGTGCAGTGAGATCAACTCGGCGATGGCCAGGCGGTCTTCGATGGAGAGTGTCATGCGGGCCCTTCCGGGTGTTCCCGTCGACTGCCTACGGTCTTGGCTGCTTGGGTCGCTTCACAGTCTGGCAGGCGTGCCGGGGGCCGTTCTGGGGCGAGATCTGGCCGACGAGTTCCCGGAAGCAGATCAGGGCGGTGATCGGAGGGATTCCCACGACCACCATCGCGAGCAGGGAACGCGGTGACTGGCCGACGCAGAGTGCCACCGCCGTGCCGGAGGCGATCAGCATCACGGCCCAGGACCGCCGGGCGCTCCGGTGCTGAACCGATGCCCGCAGGATGGACAGACCCGCCACGAGCCAGGGCCCGTACACGGTCAATGGCCACCATCGCGCCAACTTGGCCGACACCACCAGTAAGGAAATGCCGCGGAGTTGATTGTACGAATAAGAGACGGACCATCCCAGCATCATCACTGCGGATACAATGATCATTGTGACGAGGAAAACCACCGCGATGATCCGGTGTTTTGCGGCAATGGCTTGAAATCCCGGCCGGGGCCGGCGTCGGCTGACCGGGCGGCGGCGATGCGCATGGCTGTTCGGTGGAACCGCGGCGGAGGTCACGCCGGCGGTCGTCGTGTACAGCATCTGAGCCAGCTCTTCGTCCGGATCCCACGCGTCCGGTGCGATCGCGGGCTCGGGGACGTGCCAGAGGTGATGCGTTCCGAGCGGGTCGACCCCGTTGAACTGCTGGTTCAGCGGATCGTGCGGATCATAGGGGGCGGCTCTCGGATCGATCTGGATGTCGCGGAGGGTTGGATCATCCTCAATCCAGTCCATCTGTCTTTGGCTCCTTCGCGACCCTGCTCAGAGGGATCCATCTGCGGCATGTGCGTCCAGTGCGGCCCGGAGGTATTCGCTTTCCATACGGTTTATGGCCTTGAGGAACTCCTCCAGCAGGTCCGCACAGTGCTCCAGATGCGCGCGTCCGTCGGCGACATCAAGCCAGACACTGCCGCTTCCGGCAGGAGACGGGGGCGAATGAGTCTCGTTTACCTGCATATCTTTCAGGGTCACAACGGCTTAACGAGCACCATAGGGCGTAAGGCATTCGGGCATTCAGGGGAATGCGCGGCAATAGAGATGATCGTGGTCTTATCGATGAGGAGGGCCCCGCCGGTACGGTCCGGCGGGGCCCTGGTGGGAGATCCGTGGGGGTCGGGGGTCAGCTCGTTTCGACGCCGAGCGTCAGTGCGCCCGTGTAGCCCGACGACGCCGTGCTGCCCAGGGGGGTCAGGGTCAGGAGGCCGGACGCGGCGCCCCCGTCGTCGTAGATCGAGTCCTGGGCGAGGGTGGTGCGGGTGACCGTGTTCGTGGAGTACGTGGAGAGCCTGGCCACCGCCGTGGTGATCGTTTCGTCGAAGAAGAGCTGGCCGGTGTGGAGTTCGCGGCCGCCCGTGAACGAGCCGTCGGCGGTGAGGGTGACGCCCGTGTGGACCTTCACGTGGATGTGGACGCAGCGGCCCCGGTACCAGCCGGGGTAGATCGTGGTGATGTTCGCGACGCCGCTGGAGTTCGTCAGGACGCCGCCACGCAGGAACGTGCCGTCGTCCGGTTCGCTGTGGCCGTTGTTGCCGACGAAGCCGGAGTACTCGCCCAGCGCGTCGCAGTGCCAGATCTCCACGAGGGCGCCGGCGAGCGGGGCGCAGGTGTCGTCGTCGACGACGGGGAGCACGAGCTTGAGCGGGATGCCCGGCTTGCTCTCGGTGATGTCGGCGCGGACCAGGGCGCCGTCCAGGTAGTAGGGGCCTTCGGTCATCTCCTTGGTGAGGGTGCAGACGGCCGCCGCGGCGGCGGGGGCCGTGTCGGCTGTGGGGGCTTCGGGCGCGGCGGCGCCCACGGCCAGGGTGGCGGCCGTGGCGCCCGTGGCGATCAGTACGGTGCGGCGCCCGATCGGGTGTGCTGCTCCTGAAGTGTCTGTCATGGACACGGCACCGTAGGAAGGGATGCTGTCGATCGGCTGTCAGTACGGCAAAGTGACGACTCGTCAAGTTTGTTGTGAGACAGCCGACACGGCCGGGACGTTCGCGACCGTGGACGCGGCCGGTCGTGCCCGCGGGGCGACGCGGTACGCCGTGGCGGCCAGCGCCGCGAGCGCGAGTGCCACGAGGAAGGGGTGTCCCACCAGCCAGTTCTGGACGCCCTCGAACGGGTCGGAGGCGGTGAGCCCGGCGCGCTCCAGCATCCAGGAGGTGGCGAAGAGGAGGCCCAGGACGGCCAGGCCGATACGGAACGCGGGGTACACGGCGGTGCGGGCCAGGACCAGGAGGGACGGCATCAGCAGGGCCACGACCAGCAGTTGGGTCAGCTCGATGCCCAGGTTGAAGCCCAGCAGGGTGGTGACGAGGGACCCTCGGTCGAGGCCGAGGTCGCCGATCAGCGAGGCGAACGCCAGACCGTGGACCAGGCCGAAACCCGCGGCGATCAGGATCTCGCCGCGGGCCACCAGCGGGCGTATCGCGTGCACCGCCGACACCGCGATCGAGAAGGCGATCAGCGTTTCGACCGGGCGGGACGGCAGGTCGATCACCCCGGTGGCCGCCAGCGCCAGGGTGAGGGAGTGGCCCACGGCGAAGGCCGAGACCACATGCGCCACGCGCAGGACGCTGCGCCGTGCCGACGCGGTGGTGGGGGAGCGCCACCGGCCGCCGGCCGCCGGCAGCGGGGCCGGGACGAGCAGCATGAGGAGGAACAGCAGATGGTCCGCGCCCTCCCCGATGTGCTTGATGCCCAGACCGGCGGTGGTGGCGAAGCCCCGGAACCAGGAGCCCTCGCCCGCGGGGACCTTCAGCGTCTTGGTGTCGAAGTCGAAGATCCCGAGGGTCTCGGCGTCGTCGGCCTTGAGGATGCCGCGGTCGAAGTCGTACCGGACGGTGACGATGACGTTGTGGGTGAGCAGTTCCTCGACGATGACGTCGTAGTGGAGGTCGAAGTCCGTGACGGGGCGGCCGTCGGGCGGGCGGAGGGTGAGGGGGTAGACGAGGTGCGGCGACGCGTCGATCGTGCGGACCGACGGCGTGCCCAGCGAGACCTTCCAGGGGGTGCCGCCCGCGGCTGTGGCGCTGATGTGCCCGGCCGTGTAGCGGCCCAGGAACGCCCGGTCGGCGCCGAGGACACTGTCGCCGGTCAGGTCGCGGTGCACGGCGATCGCCAGGCGGTCGATGGGCAGCTGCACCTCCCCCTCGACCCGGTCGTCGCCGATGTCGAGGAGGACGGCGGAGGTGCTCATGGGGTGCGCGCCGGCCGGCGACGCGAGGCCGCCGACCAGCAGGAAAGGCAGGAACAGCAAGAACGGCAGGAGTACCGCGATCGGGAGCGCGGTCGGCGGGCGGCGCACGGTGGTGGACCGTCATTCCCAGCCGTAGTCGGAGGTCTCGTCCCGGAAGATCGTGTGCTGATGGATCCCGTCGGTCGAGGCACCGGGCTGGTTGGAGAACTCGACCCAGGCGGACGGACCGTCGAGGCGTACGTACGTCTGGTTGTTGTCGAGCGTCGTGCCGCCGCTCCAGCCGATGTACGTCCTGTCGTACTCGGAGACGTACTTGGCCAGCAGCCGCTTGGCGGCCCGCTCGTCCAGGTCGTCGACCCAGGCCTTCAGCATCGCCGTGACCTCGGCCCGCTGGGCCTTGGTGAGACTGCTGACGAGGACGCCCTCGGGCTGCGCCGGGAAGGGGCCGTCGTGGCCGGGTCCCAAGTACAGGTCGTCGAAGCTGCCGTCGATCTCGGCCGCCGTCAGCTCGTCCGCGGTGAGCGACTGGATGGCACCGATGGTCGCGGTCCGCTTGTCCTCCAGCGGGGCGTAGTACATGTTCTCCCAGTCGAACTGCATCGGTTCGACCGCGGTCAGGGTGGGCGAGATGCTCACGTTGTTCCCGGCGTAGGTGAGGTTGTACGCCGCGTGGTGGCCGCCGTACTGGACGGTGAACTCACCGGTCCTGCTGGGCAGGCCGAAGAACGAGATGTAGTACCACTGCGAGCCGAAGTTGGCGCCCCCGCCGCCGCCCGGGGGACGGCCGCCGCCTCCCGTCGGGGCCGCGGTCGGTGTGCCGGTCGGTGTGCCGGTCGGAGGGGTGGGCGTGCGGGGAGGCAGCGAGGCGAGGTAGTCGTCGGCCTTGCGGATCTCGACGAGCTCCTCGTAGCCCTTCCTGCTGAGGGCCGCCTCCATGACCTTCAGGGCGGCCGCCTGCTGTTCGTCGGTGAGGTCGCCGAGCTTCAGGCCGTTGCGTGCCACGACGGGGGTCGGGAAGTTCGACCAGCCGGTCTTCTTGGCCGCGTCGTCGAAGTCGTAGAGGGCGGTGTCCTTCTGCTCGTCGGAGAGCGTCGCCAGGAAGGCGTTGGCGGCGGCCACGACCTGGGCGGTGTTCGCCCCGCCGGCCCCGTGCCGGGCCGCGGAGGCCGGGATCGGCGCTCTGGCCGTCAACTCGGTCGACGAGGAAGCCGAGTTGAGGACGGTGCAGCCGGTGGCGGCGAGGGTGACGCACGCGGCGACGGCCAGGGCGCGGTGCGTGAGTCGGACAGCGACGGTCGGCATGGGGGGACTCCCGTGGGGGGGCGGGTCAGGGGTTCCCATCGTGGGTGGGTGATCTCAGACCTCGGCGGGAGGAAGTCCGGAGTTCGGTAAGAGCCGGGGCCGGAGTGCGGGCGAGAAACGACCGTTGCTCATGGGGCGGTGGGTCATCATGTGGACGTGGTGAATCGTGTCCTCGTCGTCGACGACGATCGTGCGGTCCGCGAATCCCTCGCGCGGGCCCTGGAGTTGGAGGGGTACGACGTCGTCACGGTCGCCGACGGGGTGGAGGCGCTGACCCGGGTCCGGCGCGGATCGTTCAGCGCGCTGGTGGTCGACGTGATGATGCCGTACGTCGACGGGGTGGGCGTGTGCCGGGTACTGCGCGCCGACGGCGACCGGACCCCGGTGCTGATGCTGAGCGCGCGGGCCGGGACCCCGGACCGGATCACCGGCCTGGACGCGGGCGCCGACGACTACCTCCCCAAGCCCTTCGAGATACCCGAACTCCTCGCCCGGCTACGGGCGTTGCTGCGCAGGGGCGACCTGGCCACGGACGACCTGGCCACGGACGACGACGAGCCGGTGGTCCGGGCCGGTGAGGTACTGCGGATCGCGTCCCTGCGCGTCGCCCCGGCCGCCCGCCGCGCCTGGTGGACGGACCGGGAACTACGGTTCTCCAGGACCGAGTTCGACCTGCTGGAGCTCCTGGTGCGCAACGAGGGGCTGGTGCTGGACCACGCGACGGTCTACGGGCGGGTATGGGGCCCCGATGCCGGCGTGGACGCCAAGAACCTCGCGAGTTACGTCGGTTATGTGCGGCGCAAGCTGGCCGACGCCGGTGCGCCCGACCTGATCCACACCGTGCGAGGTGTGGGCTACGCGGTACGGCGGCCATGAGGCGGCGACAGCGGTGAGGCAACGGCAACGGCAGCGGCAGTGGCAGTGGCAGTGGCAGCGGTGAGGCGACGGCGGCGGTGAGGCGACGGTCATGAGTCTGCGTTCGCGGTTCGCGCTCGCCTTCGCCGCGGTCGGCGCCCTGGTGGCGGTCCTGGTCGGCATGCTCAGCTACGGCGCCGCCGCCGACCGCATCACCGCCGAGACCGACCGGACCCTGCGGTCCGCCATGACCGCCCTCGTCCGTGACCGGGACCGGGCGGTGGCCCTCTCCGAGGCGGTCGCCCAGGGTCCCGACCTCTTCCCCGGGCCCGACCTCCCCGGCCCGGGGGACGAGGCGGAGCGGGAGGTGATCCTGCAGGCCGTGGCGCCCGACGGCACACCCACCCATCTCGGCGGCCCGGCCGTGGCGCTGCCGGTCCCCGACACCGCGCGCGCCCTGGCCGCCTCCGGCGCCGCCGGGGAGTCGTACACCACCGAGGTCGAGACCGACCGCGCCACGCACCGCCTGCTGACCACCGCGCTCGGCGGCGACCGCGGAGCCCTCCAGGTGGCCGTCCAGGTCGACCAGACGCACTACGTGCTCGGCGGCATGGCCAGGGAGATCGCCGGGGCCGGGCTCCTGGTCGCGCTCGCCGCGGCGGCCGTGGGGCGACTGCTCGCGGGGCGCATCACCCGGCGCCTGGTACGGCTGACGGCGGCCGCCGAGGACGTCAGCCTCGACGGGCGGGTCGTGTACGACGGGCCGGTGGGCGGACGGGACGAGGTCGGCCGCCTCTCCGCCTCCTTCGGCAGGATGCTCGCCCGGCTCGCCGCCGCACGCGAGGCCCAGGACCGGCTGGTGCAGGACGCCGCCCATGAGCTGCGCACCCCTCTGACCAGCCTCCGCACCAACGCCGGGGTGCTCCGCCGCGCCGACGAGCTGTCCCCGGACGCCCGTGCCCGGCTCCTCGACGACGTGGAGGGCGAGACACGCGAACTCGGCCACCTCGTCGACGAGTTGGTCGAGCTCGCCCTCGCCCGCGCTCGCGACGAGCCCGAAGAGCCCGTGGAACTCGCCGAGGTGGCCCGCCGCGCCGCGCGCCGCGTGCACCGGCGTACGCGCCGCCTCGTGCACATCGACGCCGACGACTCCGTCGTCCACGGCCGACCCCAGGGGCTCGACCGCGCGGTGGGCAACCTGCTGGAGAACGCGGCGAAGTTCGCCCCCGACGACGACCGCGAGCCCATCGAGGTGCGCATCCGCCGGGGCACGATCACCGTCTGCGACCGGGGTCCCGGCATCGACGCCGCCGACACCGGGCGCGTCTTCGACCGCTTCTACCGCGCCGACACCGCCCGCGCCCTGCCCGGCTCCGGACTCGGCCTCGCCATCGTCCGCGACGTCGCCGAGGCCCACGGCGGCACGGTGTTCGCGGGCACGCGGGCGGGGGGAGGGGCGGAGGTCGGCTTCACGGTGAGTGGTTCACGCCTGTTGTAGGGGCCGGACCCGGGCGGCGTACGGGTCCTCGTCACCAGCAACTCACAGGCGGCCCCCGAGGGCGCGACAGGTCCGTCGGGGAGTGTGGCCCGCATGCATGGACATGGACACAGACCTCGAACCCCCGAAGCCGACCGCGGCCGCCGCTGGTTCATGAACAAGGCGCTGCTCGCCGGCGGCGTCGCCGCGGTGGCGACCATGACCGGCTGTTCCGGCTCCGACTCGTCGGGCTCCTCGACGTCCTCCGCCGCCGCCCCGAACGGCATGCCGTCCGGCGGCCCGTCCGGTGCTCCCTCCGGCGGTCCCGGCGGTGGCGCCGGAGGGATGGGACCCGGTGCGAGCGAGGTCAAGTACGCCGACTTCACGGGTCTCACCACCGACGGCAAGCTTGTCGACGACCTGTACTCGATCCACTCCACCGACGTCTCCACCGACGCGGTGGTGAAGGCCGCGCAGGCCTTCCTGGACGGCCTCTCCACCCAGCAGCGGAAGTCCGCGGTCTTCGACGTGGACGACGACGAATGGCCGGCCTGGAGCAATGTCGACGGGTACCAGCGCGCGGGTGTCCGGATGGGCGACATCACCGACAAACAGCGCGACCTCGGGTACACGCTGCTCGGCGCCGCCCTGTCCGCGGACGGGCTCACCCAGACCCGCAACATCATGAAGCTCAACGCGTTCCTGGGCGACTACGGCGGAGGCAACAGGGACACGCTCACCGAGGGCGCCTACTTCTTCACCTTCATGGGCACACCCTCGACCACCGAGCCCTGGGGTTTCCAGTACGAGGGTCACCACGTGGCCATCAACTACTTCGTGCTCGGCGACCAGGTCGTCATGACGCCCACCTTCATGGGCTCCGAGCCGACCTCGGCCACGTACAAGGGCGAGAAGATCACCCTCTTCAAGAAGGAGACCACGGCCGGCCTGACGCTGCTGCGCTCCCTGACCGACGCGCAGCGCGCCAAGGTGATCTCCTCGGAGCAGAAGGCCGGCGACAACCTGAAGGCGGGCGCGGGGCAGGACAACGCCAAGCTCGCGTATCAGGGCCTGGCGGGCTCCGCGCTCACCGACGCGCAGCGGGACAAGCTGCTCGACCTGGTACGGGTCTACGTCGGGAACATGGCCGACGGGCACGCCGAGGTGAGGATGACCGAGGTGGAGAAGCACCTCGACACCACGTACTTCTCCTGGATCGGCGAGACCAAGGACTCCTCCGCGTTCTACTACCGCGTGCACAGCCCGGTCGTACTGATCGAGTACGACGCCCAGTCCCCGCTCGCGTACGGCAACAAGTCCAGCGGCGGCGGCATGGGCGGCCCGAACGGGACGCCCACGCAGCAGCACATCCACACCATCATCCGCACCCCCAACGGCGGCGACTACGGAGTGGACCTGCTCAAGCTGCACCTGGAGAACGACCACTGACCACTGCTCGCTGGTCACTGATCGCCGCCCGCTCAGTGTGTCGCCGTCGCGATCGACGACAGTACCGACGCCGGGTCGCCGCCCGGTGTCACCGCCCTGCCGATCCGGTCCCTGATCGCCGACACCACCTTGGACCAGCTGGTCTCCGAGAGGGGGTAGAGGTCCATGTTGTCCAGTGTGTCCAGGCCGTTCCAGAGCTTGCGGTACTGCTTGTCCTGGCGCATGGCCGTGCTCGCCGGCACGGTGACGGGCAGGAGCTGGTACTCGGCGGCCTGTTGGATGACGTACTTGTCGCTGTACAGGAAGTCGAGGAACTCGCCCGTCTCCTCACGATGTCCGGCCTGCCGGAAGGCGATGGTCCAGTCGGTGGTGCCCATGGTCGGGACGGTCCGGCCGGTGCTGCTGGGGAGCGGGACGGTGCCGTAGGACACGTTCTGTGTCGAGTCCTCGATCTGGCGCATCAGCGAGAGGGGGGCGTTGACCATGGCGGCTTTGCCGTCCAGGAAGGCCTGGAGGGCGTCGTCGCGGTTCAGTTCGCCCGGCGGGGTCGGGCCGGTGAGGCCTTCGGCGACCAGCGAGGACCGCAGCCACCGCAGGGTCGAGACGTTCTCCTCGGAGGTGAGGGAGTAGCTGCCGGTGTTGTCGGTGTAGCCGCCGCCCCCGGCCAGCAGCCACATCAGTGTCTCGGCCTCCGCCTCCTCCGGGCCGAGCGGCACCGCGATCGGGTACTTCACTTCCTGCGCCTTCAACGCCCGTGCGTCCACCACCAGTTCCTGCCAGGTGGTGGGCGGGGTCAGGCCCGCCGCCGTGAAGAGGTCCTTGTTGTAGTAGAGCAGCCGGGTGCTCGCGGTGAACGGCAGGCCGTACTGGACGCGGCGCACCTGCCCGGCATCCGCGAGGCTCTGCACGAAGCTGCCCTGCACGGGGATCGACAGCAGCTCGTCCGCCCGGTAGAGCCGGCCCTGCGCCGCGTACTCGGCGTAGCTGTCGGTCTGTACGACGTCCGGCGCCCTGCCCTGCTCGACCAGTGCGGCGACCTTCGCGGCGACCTGGTCGGCGGGGTAGACCTTGGTCTCCACACGGATGTCCGGGTGGGCGGCCTGGAAGGCGAGGCCGACGCGGTCCCAGTAGCCGATGGAGTTCTTGTGGACGCTGTCGCCGTAGTTCGTCGCGACGACGGTGAGGGTCGTGGTGTCGGACCCCGATCCCGTCTCCGCGCCGCAGCCGCTCACGGCCACCGTGAGGGCCAGCGCGGCCGTCGTCGACATCATGATCCGGGCTCTGCGGCGCACGGTTCCCACCTCTGTTCCAGCCACCCGGCATAGCCATCCGCGATGACACGGGTGGACGAAGAGCGTCGATCGTAGGCCGGGAGGGGGGTGGGGCACAGGGCCGCCGGAGTTGCGTTCTGGTTCCGGTGGTGTGACATGAGTGGCCTCAAGTCACCTGCGTATTAAGGGAGTTGGCCGAGCGATCAGGGTGGTGGCAGGGGCGTCGCCGTGACGGTCGACGGGGCCTCCCGCGCGGGTCGCACGGGAGGGCGTCTTTCGGCCGGGAGGCGACCGGGCGTATCGCGAGGCGCGCCCAGTCGTGGATCCGCTCTTCGTGCGCCCCGGCCCACGACTCGACCGGCTCGACCGTCGGCGATTCATCGCGCGGTTCCGCCGGGCCTTTGTCGGATTCGGTGCCCTTTCACCCGACGAGGCGTGTTGAATGGCGTGGCTCAACTTCCGTCACTCAACTGTTCATAGGGGATCTGGATGTTGCCGGAAATCTTGGTCGGGCTTGCCGCCTCGGGGGGAACGGCGGTCGTGACGGCGGCCGGCACCGACACCTGGACCGGGACCAGAACAACAGTGGCCCGGCTCCTGGGGCGAGCCGGGCAACGGGAAGAGGCGGTATTACAGCGCCTCGACCGGACCGCCGCCGATCTCGCACGGGCCTCCGACGAAGACGCGCAGGAAGTGCTGGAACGGGTACGGGTCGCACAGTCCCTGTCCTGGGAAACGCGTTTCACGGACCTGCTCCAGGACCTGCCGGAACCCGAGCGGGACGAGGCCGTCAGGGTGCTGCGTGCCCTGGTCGAGCAGGTCCGGCAGCACGCTTCCGGCTCCGGTGCCGCGGCCGGTGCCGGGGTCTCGGTCGGTACCGGTGCCGCGGCCGGTTCCGGTGGGTTCGCGGCCGGCGGCGACGTGATCATGGAGGCCACCCAGGGATCGGTTGTCGCCGGTGTGGTCAACGGAGGCGTACGCCTGGACCCTCCGAAGCCGGGGGCGGCCCAGCACTGACCGCCCCCGGCTCGTCAGGTCCACAGCGCCGTGGCCGGAGCGCGTTCCTCGGCAGACTGCTGCACATGGCGGGCTTCGGCGCCGCCGGTGACAGCCGGGCCCCGTACATCACCGCCTCCCACGGAGGAGTGGCGGTCGGCCACGCCGACCAGGTCACCTACATCCGCAAGCAGCGTGCACGCCGTTTGCGCATGCTGGTCGTGCCCGTCGTCGTGGCGGGCGGGACGATCACGGCCATCACTCTCGCGCCGGACTCATCCGGGTCGGGCCCGGACCGGTCCTCCCCGGCGCCGTGGTTCTCCCCGTCACCGTCGCTCTCCGCGTCACCGTCGTCCGCCGGGACGCCGTCCGCCACCGGCTCCCCGTCGGCCGCGACCGCGCGCGCGACCGGCTCCGCGGCGGCCGTGGCCGGGCCGGTGCAGACCGGTGCGGCGGACACCCCCGAGGCCGGACCGCCGCCGTCCGCGAAGTCCGGGGCGACCGCACTCTCCCCGGGGTCCGTGTCGCGCCTGCGGAACGTCTCCACCGGCCAGTGCGTGTCCGGCGAGGGTTCCGTCTACCCCGCCTTCGGGACCTGCGACTCCAGCGATGCCTACGCATGGACGTTGCGCTCCTCCGGCGGCGGCACCTTCGAGTTGGTCAACCGGGCGAGCGGAAAATGCCTGTCGGCGCCCTTCAACAACAACTACGCGGCCGGGCTGGAGACCTGCGGCGGCGTCGGAGGCACCGGCTATGTGCAGTGGCGTCTCGGGACCTCCACCGCGGCGGGCATGACCCTGAAGAACACCGAGACCGGGCATTGCCTGGAGATCGCCTCCCCGGCGTACGGCGGCGGCAAGCAGGTGATGGTGGCCACCTGCAACAGCGACGAGCCCCAGCAACTGTGGAACGACGGCGGGACCGCCTAGGACCTGTCCGGTCGATCACGGTGGAGGAAAGCAACGGCGCCTTGTCGGCGCCGGTGAGCGGGGTGTGGTGCGTGCAGCTGCAAGGCGGAGGAGGGAGGCGACGCGGAGCGTCGGCGACCGACGACAACGCCGCAGATGTGCGTGCCACACCCCGCGTCTCCGCCGTGATCGGCCGGACAAGTCCTAGCCGTCCGAGGACGACCCACCGCATCTCCGCCCCGTCGACCGGACCTCAGTGCGGGCGAGTGGGAAACGATCACTGCCCGCACCGGGCGGTACTAGCCGACCTGGTTGTACATCGCACCCGCCGCCGGCCAGCCCGTGGGCTGGGGTGCGGGTGTCGGTTCGGGCTCGGTGCGGCCGCGTACCTGGGCGGCGGTCAGACCCCTGTTGCGCAGGCCCGGCATGCCGGTCTGGCCGAGTCCGGCGGCCGGGGCGGGAGACATGGCGGGCATCGCCGGTGGCGGTGTCATGGACCGTGCCTGTGCCTGGGCCGCCGGTGACGGGGCCTGCTGCATCTGGGGGACCTGCTGCATCTGGGCCGGCTGCATCTGGGCCGCCGGTTGCATCTGCATGGCCGGCTGCATCTGGGCGACCCCGGGCATCTGCGCGACGGCGGGCATCTGCGCGACGGCGGGCATGGGCTGCTGCTGCGGCGCGGGCATCGGCGCCGCCTGCGGCATCATCGCGGCCGCGGCCGGAGCGGGGACCAGGCCCGGCATTCCGCTGGGGGCCTGCGCCGGGGGCGGGCCCGGCCAGGTCTGCGCGGGCGGCAGGCTCTGCATCGCGGCGGCCTGCGCGGCCAGCGGCATGCCGACTCCGTTCGTCTCGCTGATCAGCCGGTCCACCGCCGCCGTACCCGAGCTGTAGCTGGTCCCTGTGCCCAGCTCGGGTACGGCGGCTCCCCTCCTGGACCCGTAGAGCACCTGCTCCAGGCCGGACACCAGGCGACGCACGTCCGTCTCGGGGCGCACCACGAGTCGCAGGAAGCGACTGGACGAGCCGATCTTGTTGCCGCACTCACGGACCAGGATCCGGTGCTCGGTGAGCAGCCGGTCGCGCACGACAGTGCCCTCGGCACCCACCGGCAGGCGTACGAAGAGGAAGTTGCCCTGCGAGGGGTAGACCGTCAGACCGGGCAGCGCGGCGAGCTGGCGGGCCATGTCGAGGCGGTCGCGGCGCACCAGGTGCAGGCTCTCCATGTACTCCTGCCCGTGCTCCTTGAGCATGAACACCACGGTCTCGGCGAAGGAGTTGAGGTTCCACTTGGGCAGCATGGAGCGGATCTTGCCCGCGAGCGCGGGGTTGGCCACGAGGTAGCCGAAGCGGATGCCGTGCAGGCCGAAGTTCTTGCCGAGGCTGCGCAGGACGATGACGTTGGGCCGCAGGACGGCCTCTTCCACGACGCTCGGGTCGCTCTCGGCGTCGGCGAACTCCAGGAACGACTCGTCGATGACGACCAGGTCCAGGTCCTGGAGCTGGTCCATGAAGTTGACGACCGTGCGGCGGCTGAGGAAGCCGCCGTCGGGGTTGTTCGGGTTGCAGATGACCGCGACACGGGTGCCGCGGGCGCGGATGAACTGGATGTACTGGGCCGGGTCCAGAGCGAAGCCGTTGGACTCCATGAGCGGGAACATGTCGACCCGCTTGCCGGTCTCCATGGGCTGGTCGGTCCAGCGGCCGAAGGTGGGGACGGGGATGGCGAGGGACTCGCGCACGAGCAGGTGGTCGATCCAGGTGATCAGTTCCGTGGATCCGTTGCCCATCGCGACGCAGCTCGGCGGGAGTTGGAGCAGTGCGCACAGCTCGGCCGTGATCGTGTCGGCGCTGCTCGGGTAGTACGTGATGATCTCGCGCAACCGCCCGGCCAGTTCGTCGAACATGCCGGGGGTGGGGAAGTACGGGTTGCACGGGATGCAGAAGTCGATCGGACCGACTCCATCGCTCTCGCGGGCCAGCGCAGCCATCGAGGGGCTGTGCGCCGCAGTACCGCGGAACAGCGAGGCGACGTTGTCGGCCATTGGACCTCCGGTCTGTGGGTGGCCCGTGCGGGGGAGCACGGGCCGCCCTTTCATACGGAGACGGAGGGGGCGCTGTTCAACTCGTGTGGATTCGGTAAGGGTTCACTTTGCGAAGCAACCCAAAGGGCCCCGGTGGCGTCACCCACCGAGGCCCCGATGTCACGCGGAGGTCATGCGCTGAACGAGTGGACCGTCGTCGTGCGGTACGTCTGCCCAGGTCGCAGCACGGTCGAGGGGAACGACGGGCGGTTCGGCGAGTCCGGGAAGTGCTGGGTCTCCAGGCACATGCCGTCGCCCTGCCGGTAGGTGTGACCGGAGGGGCCCACCAGGGTGCCGTCCAGGAAGTTGCCGGAGTAGAACTGCACGCCGGGCTGGTCGGTCGCGATCTTCAGGGTGCGGCCGGACTTCGGGTCGCGCAGGGTCGCGATGTGCTCGGGCCGGGCGGTGACGCCCTTGTCGAGGACCCAGTTGTGGTCGAAGCCCTTGGCGGTGACCAGCTGCGGGTGACCGACGCGGATGTCCCGGCCGATCGGCTTGGCCTTGCGGAAGTCGAAGGGGGTGCCCGCGACCTTGGCCAGCTCACCGGTGGGGATCAGTCCCGAGTCGGTGGGGGTGAAGCGGCCGGCCGCCAGGTGGAGTTCGTGGTCGTAGATGCCGCCGCTGCCCTCACCGGCGAGGTTGTAGTACGTGTGGTTGGTGAGGTTGACGACCGTGGCCTTGTCGGTGGTGGCCTCGTAGTCGATGCGCCAGTCGCCGTGCTTGGTGAGGGTGTACGTCACCTTCACCTTGAGCGTGCCCGGGTAGCCCATCTCGCCGTTGACGCTGGTGTAGTACAGACGCAGGCCCACGTCGGAGCCGGAGGTGAAGCCCTCGATGTCCCAGACCTTGGTGTTGAAGCCCTTGGCGCCGCCGTGCAGGCTGTTCACGCCGTCGTTGACGGAGAGCTGGTAGGCCGTGCCGTCGAGCGTGAACCGTCCCTTGGCGATGCGGTTGCCGTAGCGGCCGATCGTGGCGCCGAAGAACGTCGTCCCGGCGACGTAGGACGCGAGGTTGTCGTATCCGAGTGAGACGTTGGCGTAGCGGCCGTGCCGGTCGGGTATTTCCAGGGACTGGACGATTCCGCCGTAGGAGATGACCTTCAGGCGCGTGCCGCCGTTCTCCAGCGACCAGCGGTAGACCTTGGTGCCGTCCGCGAGCTTGCCGAAGAGCTCCTTCACAGGCTTCCTGCCTCCCGTGCCGGCGTCGGCGGTGCCGACCGTGGCGGCGGTGATGCCCGCGACCGCTGCCGCGGTGATGACCGTACGTCTGCTCGATTCCATGAATGCGGCTCCAGAAATAGGTACGGGGGCCCGGCCCGGACCCCCGTACATTCGACTTACGAACCGACCTTGCGTTTGTTCCACACGTCGAACCCGACCGCGGCCAGCAGTACCAGTCCCTTGATGACCTGCTGCCAGTCGGAGCCGATGCCGACGAGGTTCATACCGTTGTTCAGCACGCCCAGGACGAGACCACCGATGATCGCGCCGAGGACCGTGCCCACGCCGCCGCTCATCGACGCGCCGCCGATGAACGAGGCCGCGATCGCTTCGAGTTCGAAGTTCAGACCGGCCTTGGGCGAGGCCGCGTTGAAGCGGGCGGCGAAGACCAGACCCGCCAGGGCCGCGAGCATGCCCATGTTCAGGAAGACCAGGAAGGTGACCTTCTTGTCCTTCACACCCGACAGCTTGGCCGCCGGGAGGTTGCCGCCGATCGCGTAGATGTGCCGGCCGATGACCGCGTTGCGCATCAGGTAGCCGAAGCCGGCGACCAGGACGCCGAGGATCAGCAGGACCACCGGGGCACCCTTGTAGCTGGCGAGCAGCATGGTGACGGTGAGTACGGCGGCGACCAGCGCGACCAGCTTGAGGAGGAAGAGGTTGCGCGGCAGGATGTCGAGCGAGAACTCCTGCTGCCGCTTGCGGTCGCGGACCTCCTTGACCACCACGAACGCGATCAGCCCGATGCCCAGCAGCAGGGTGAGGTTGTGGTAGTTCGTGTCGGGGCCGACCTCGGGCAGGAAGCTGTTGGCGACCTTCTGCAGACCCTCGGGGAACGGGCCGATCGTCTGGCCCTTGAGGAAGATCTCGGTCAGACCGCGGAAGGTCAGCATGCCCGCCAGGGTCACGATGAACGACGGTATGCCGAGATAGGCGATGAGGAACCCCTGCGCGGCACCCGCGGCGGCGCCCATGGCCAGACACAGCACCAGGGCGATGGGCCAGGAGATGTCGTGGTTGACCATCAGCACGGCGCCCACCGCGCCCACGAACGCCGTCAGTGAGCCGACCGACAGGTCGATGTGGCCCGCGATGATGACGAGCATCATGCCGATCGCGAGGATCAGGATGTAGCTGTTCTGCAGCACCAGGTTGGAGACGTTGCGCGGCAGCAGCAGGTCGCCGTTGGTCCACACGGCGAACAGCACCACGATCAGACCGAGGGCGAACAGCATGCCGTACTGCCGCATGTTGCGGCGCATGCCGTCCAGCATCAGCTGAAGCAGGCTCTCGCCCGTGGCCGAGCCGCTCTTGCCGGGCGGCGCCGGGGCCGGCGTCTTGGCGGTCACATCCGTGCTCATCGGGTTACCTCTTTGTCCTTCGTCATCTGGCGCATCAGCGTTTCCTGCGAGGCCTCCGCCCGCGAGAACTCACCCGTCAGCCGGCCTGCGGCCATCGTGTAGATGCGGTCGCACATTCCGAGCAGCTCCGGGAGCTCGGAGGAGATGAAGACGACCGCCTTGCCCTCGGCCGCCAGCTTGTCGATGACCGTGTAGATCTCGAACTTGGCGCCCACGTCGATCCCGCGGGTCGGCTCGTCGAGGATCAGCACCTCGGGGCCCGCGAAGATCCACTTGCTGAGGACGACCTTCTGCTGGTTGCCGCCCGACAGCTTGCCCACCGGCTCGAAGACGGTCGGCGCCTTGATGTTCATGGACGTGCGGTAGCCCTCGGAGACCTGCCGCTCCTCGTGCTCGTCGACGATCCCGCGCTTCGACACCTTGCCCAGGGCACTGAGCGTGATGTTGCGGTTGATGGTGTCGATGAGGTTGAGGCCGTAGTGCTTGCGGTCCTCGGTGACGTACGCGATCCCGTGTCCGACCGCTTCGGACACGGTCTTCGTACGGATCTCCTTGCCGTCCTTGAGTACCGTGCCGCCCGCGTACCGGCCGTAGGAGCGTCCGAAGACGTTCATCGCCAGTTCGGTGCGTCCGGCGCCCATGAGACCCGCGATGCCGACGATCTCGCCGCGCCGCACGGAGATCGACACATCGTCAACCACCTTGCGCTGCTGGTCGATCGGGTGGAACACGGTCCAGTCGCGGACTTCCAGGGCTGGTGCGGCGCCCGCCTCCTGCTGGTGCGGCGTCCGCTCCGGGAAGCGGTGTTCGAGGTCGCGGCCCACCATGCCGCTGATGATCCGGTCCTCGGTGGTCTCGGGGGCCTTCACGTCGAGCGTCTCGATGGTCCGGCCGTCGCGCAGGATGGTCACCGAGTCCGCGACCCGCTCGATCTCGTTCAGCTTGTGGGAGATGATGATCGAGGTGATGCCCTGGTTCTTCAACTCCAGGATGAGATCGAGGAGTTTGCCGCTGTCCTCGTCGTTCAGGGCGGCCGTCGGCTCATCCAGGATGAGCAGCTTCACCTGCTTCGACAGCGCCTTCGCGATCTCCACGAGCTGCTGCTTGCCCACGCCGATGTCGGCGACGCGGGTCTGCGGGTTCTCGTCGAGCCCGACCCGCCGCAGCAGCTCGGAGGCGTGCCGCAGCGTCTCGGTCCAGCTGATGAGCCCGCGGGTGGCGTGCTCGTTGCCGAGGAAGATGTTCTCGGCGATGGAGAGGTAGGGAACCAGGGCCAGTTCCTGGTGGATGATCACGATGCCGCGGTGCTCACTGGCCCTGATGTCCTTGAACGAGCAGACCTCGCCCTCGAAGAGGATGTCCCCCTCGTAACTCCCGTGCGGGTGGACGCCGGAGAGGACCTTCATCAAGGTCGACTTGCCGGCGCCGTTCTCCCCGCAGATGGCATGGACCTCGCCCTGCTGGACGGTCAGAGTGACGTCCGACAGCGCCTTGACGCCGGGAAAGGTCTTGACGATCGAGCGCATTTCCAGGACGGGTCCCGCCATGGTCGTGCCTTCCAATCACTAGGGGGTGGCGGTTACTTGAGGTCGCTGTCCTTGTAGTAGCCGCCGGCGACGAGTTCCTGCTCGTAGTTGGCCTTGTCGACGCTGACCGGCTGCAGCAGGTAGGCGGGGACGACCTTGGTGCCGTTGTCGTACGTCTTGTCGTCGTTGATCTCGGGCTTCTTGTTGTTGAGGGCCGCGTCGACCATGTCCGTGGCCACCGTCGCCAGCTTGCGGGTGTCCTTGTAGACGGTCTGGGTCTGCTCGCCCGCGATGATCGACTTCACCGAGGCCAGCTCGGCGTCCTGGCCGGTGACGACCGGCAGCGGCTTGCTCTTGGAGCCGTAGTCGTCCGACTTCAGCGAGGAGAGGATGCCGATGGATATGCCGTCGTAGGGCGAGAGCACCGCGTCGACCCGGGCGCTCTTGTACGCCGAGGTCAGGATTTCGTCCATGCGGTTCTGGGCCTTGCCGCCGTCCCAGCGCAGGGTGGTGACCTGGTTCAGCGCCGTCTGACCGGACTTGACGACGAGCTGCTTCTTGTCGATGTACGGCTGCAGGACCTTCATCGCGCCGCTGAAGAAGTACTTCGTGTTGTTGTCGTCGTTCGAGCCGGCGAAGAGCTCGATGTTGAACGGGCCCTTCTTGGAGCCGTCCGCGAGACCCAGCTTCTGCAGGATGTAGTTGCCCTGCAGCTCACCGACCTTCGAGTTGTCGAAGGACGCGTAGTAGTCGACGTTCTTGGTGCCGAGGATCAGGCGGTCGTAGGAGATCACCGGGATCTTGGCGTCGGCGGCCTGCTGGAGCACGTTGTTCATCGACTTGTTGTCGATGGCCGCGATGATCAGGGCCTTCACGCCCTGCGTGATCATGTTCTCGATCTGCGAGACCTGCGTGTCCGGGTCGTCCTCGCCGTAGGCCAGCTTGGTCTTGTACCCCTTCGCCTCAAGGTTCTTGACCACGTTCTTGCCATCGGCGATCCAGCGCTCGGAGGACTTGGTCGGCATGGAGATGCCGATCGTGCCGCCCTTGGTGTCCTTGCTGTCGCTGTCCTTGCTGCCGCCGTCGCTGCTCTGACCGCAGGCGGTCAGGGTGAGGGCGAGAGAAGCTGCTCCGGCGATGGCGGTGAGGGCGGCTCTGCGGTTACGCATGTTCATCATCCTTGATGTTTTGGACCGGACTCGGTCTCGCAGTACGGGGGTTGCTCCGAGCGCGATGCGAGGGAAAGACCGAGAGGAGGTGTGTGGGATTGTGCGCGGCTGTGTCGGCTTGTGTGAAGGGGGTTTGTGCGAACGTTATGAGGGAGTGTCGAAGCGTGTGAGCGTACCGGGTAGCCGGGTGCCCAGCGGCGCCATCTCGCCATCGGCTCCGTGCCGCGCGAGCAGGTCCAGGGCGAGCCGGCCGCGCCGCACCCGCTCCTTGGCGGTGTTCAGCGTCAAGTCCCGTACGTGGTGCCCGTACGGGTAGATTCCGGGGGCCTTGGACAGGCCGAACTTCAGGTAGATCGGTGCGCCGCGGCGGATCAACTCGGCGACCTCGTACATCCGTACATAGCCGCCGAGATCGTCGGGCGCCTCGATGTACATGTCCATGGGGGCGGCCGAAACCCGTCGGATCTCCGTGAGGTGATCGAGCGTCAGATCGCTCGGTACGTTGACCGAGTCGGCGCCGAGGTTCTCGTACACCGCGTACGAGGCCGGGTTGACCGGTCCGATCAGCGCCGAGACCTTGAGAGTGGTGTCGGCCGGGATGATGCCCGCCGTACGGGCCCGGTGCAGGGTCCACAACACCCCCTCGTCGGCGACGAGAAGACACTTGACGCCCAACTCCGTTGCCCGGACGGCGTCTTCGACGCATCCGGCCACCGCGTCGTGCCCACGGGCCCGCAGGCCGCCGCCGCGCGAGTCCGAGCGCACCGAACCGCCGATGTCCCAGGTGCCGCGCGGACCGGTGAACAGGCACAGCTCGATGTCGCGTTCAGCGGTGGCCTCGACCATCTCGGTGATCTCGGCGTCGGTCAGCATCCAGACACCGCTGCCCTGGCTGATCCGGTGGATCGGTACGTCGAGCCGCGAGGACTCCTTCAGGACCACGGCCAGGGCCTCGGGCCCCTCCACGGAGGGAACCTCGGTGCGCCAGCGGCCGCCGCCCGGGAAGGCGTGTGGCGAGGCGTCGGCGGGGGAGAGGGCGGGCGCGCCCAGGCCGAGCGCGGCGAGTGCCTGCTCACCGGGTCGACGGGCTGCCGTAGGGGCGGCGTCGGTCACTGGCTGTCCTTCGCGTTCGAGGTCGCGCGGGAGGTGCGCGTACAGATCTGTTCGGTATGTCGGACGAGGTTCGCGGCTTCGGGCGCACGGGGCCTGGGTGGTACGCCGGTACGGAGCCGTCAGGTAACTCCGTACCGGCGTACGGCTCGGGGGGCGGGGAACTACGGCTTCAGCAAGACCTTTCCGACCTTGGGATCGCCGGACCCTACCAACTCGATCGCCTGCGGGAACTCGGCGAGCGGCAGCTCGTGCGTGACCAGCGGCAACGGACGGAGCAGCCCGGCCCCGAACACCCGCACGGTGTGCGCCCAGGCCGCCGGCGGCGCCCCGAACACGGTGTGCACCTCCAACTGCCGTACGACGAGATCGGTGGGGTCGAGCCCCTCCGCACCCGGCGCCGGGATCCCCGTGAGGACCAGCCGTCCGCCGCGCCTCAACAGGGAGGCGGCGGTGCGCGCGGCCGACGCGGACCCGGCGGTCTCGATGACGACGTCGAAGTCGTCGGGGAGTTCCTGGTCCTTCGTACGGAAGTCGGTGGCGCCGAACTCCTCGGACAGCGCCGCCCGGTCCGGCCGGGTGCCGACCACGAGCAGCTCCGCCGGGGAACCCGCCTTCAGGAACTGGATCGCGAACATTCCGAGCGTGCCGGTCCCGACGACGGCGACCCGCTCACCGGGCAGGGCGTTCGCCTTCAGCGCGGCGGCCGCGATGCAGGCGGCGGGCTCCAGGAGCGCCGCGGCCGTCAGGTCGGCGTCGTCCGGCAGTACGTGCAGCAGCCGGGCCGGAAGGGTGAGCGTGGTCGCCATCGCACCCGGCTGGGTGAACCCGGTCTCCTCGTACCCCGCCGTGCACAACGTTGTCTCGCCCGCGTGGCAGCGGTCGCAGACCTGGCAGTTGCGGAAGCCCTCGCCGACGACCTTGCGTCCGACGACCGACTCCGGCACCCCGGCCCCGACCGCCTCGACGGTCCCCGACCACTCGTGGCCGGGCGTGAGCGGATAGCGGACGTACCCGTCCGGCCGGTTGCCCTGATAGACCTCACGGTCGCTGCCGCAAATACCGACGGCGTGCACACGCACCAGAGCCTCACCGGCGCCCGGCCGCACCGGCTCGTGCTCGACCAGCCGGTGCTCGCCCGGCGCCTCGATGACGACCGCGGTGCTCACTGGCTCCCCTTGGGCTTGCGCTGCTCCCAGCCGTCGGCCCAGAGGTCGAAGCGGGCCTGCTGCTGCGGGAACTCGGCCGCCGCGTCGACGTCCAGCTCGACGCCGAGACCGGGCTCGTGGGACAGCTCGAAATAGCCGTCGACGACCTGCGGGGCGCCCTTCACGACCTTCTTGATCTCCGCGTCCGCGAAGTCGTTGAAGTGTTCGAGGATCTTGAAGTTGGGGGAGGTGAAACCGACTTGGAGGGAGGCGGCGGTGAGGACGGGCCCGCCGACGTTGTGCGGCGCGACGAGCACGTAGTGCGCCTCGGCGGTGGCGGCCAGCTTCCGGGTCTCCCAGATCCCCCCGACATGGCCGACGTCGGGCTGGATGATGTCCACGGCCTGGCTCTCGAAGAGCTCGCGGAACTCGATGCGGTCGTGGATGCGCTCACCGGTGGCGACCGGGATGTCCACCTTGGCGGCGACCTTCTCCAGTGCCTTCAGGTTCTCCGGCGGGACCGGCTCCTCCAGCCACGCGGGTTTGAAGGGCGCGAGCTCACGGGCGAGCCGTACGGCGGTCGAGGGGGAGAACCGGCCGTGCATCTCCAGCATCAGCTCGGCCTCGGGACCGATCGCGTCGCGCACGGCCTCGATGAGCGAGACGGAGTAGAGAGTCGCCTCGTGGTCGAGCTCGAAGTGCCCGGTCCCGAAGGGGTCGATCTTCAGCGCCCGGTACCCGCGCGCCACGACCTCCTGGGCGGCCTTGTGATAGGCCTCCGGAGTTCGCTCGGTCGTGTACCACCCATTGGCGTAGGCCTTGACCTTGTCGGTGACCTTGCCGCCGAGCAGCTGCCACACGGGGACGCCGAGCGCCTTGCCCTTGATGTCCCAGCAGGCCATCTCGATGACCGCGATGCCGGACATCACGATCTCGCCGGCGCGCCCGTAGTCGCCGTACTTCATCCGTCGGACGAGGTCCTCGACAGCGAACGGGTCGGAGCCGAGAATGTGATTCGCCTCCGCCTCCCGCAGATAGCCGATCAGCGCGTCGGTATGGCCCAGCATGCGGGTCTCGCCGACTCCGGTCAGGCCCTCGTCGGTGTGCACCTGGACGTACGTCAGGTTGCGCCAGGGCGTCCCGACCACGTGTGTGCTGATTCCCGTGATGCGCACGGCAGTTGCCCCCTGTGCTCTTGCTGCTCTGTTCGAAATTTCGTCACACGTTCGAAATGCTGGCGTGACAGTAAGGAAGTGGCCCCGGGGGTGTCAATGGGTCGAACGGAACGGTCGGCGACGGATTTTGCCGGTATGCGTCAGGTCGTCGCGCACGCGGTGCTGTGAACGGACCGTGCGGAGCACCGGAACGGGGTGTTCACTACATAACTTTCACAGCTGTGACTATGAACGTTACCGATGAGGAACTTAGTCTTCCGGCGTCATGGACTACTGCGACCCGTGCCGAAGGCACCTCAATGGCGCCCTTGCCTGCCCGGGGTGCGGCACATCAGCCGAAGAGCTCCGCATACGTGCGGAGGCGACCGGCGCGCGTCCGGAAACGGGTGGACGCGCGGCCGGTTCCGACACCGAATCGTTGTACGAGGGTGATGAGCGCGACGAGGGCTCAGAGGACTCCGAGGGCGACGAAGGTGACGGCGCGGGGGAGCGGCTCGGGCGGGCCGCCCGGCGGCGGGGCCGGGGGCGGGCCGACGAAGGGCCGGGCGGGCCGGCCGGCCCGGGCGGTCCGGGCGGTCCCGGTGGTGCGAGCCGGCGTGACCGCAAGGCCGCGGCGCACCGCCGGCGGCGGCGTCGGACGCTCCTCGTCGCGGCGGGCTTCGTGCTGGCGGCGGGTGGGCTGAGCCTCGCGGAACTCGGTGTCGACGGGCCCGGGCTGTTGCCGCGGCCGGCGTCCGCCGGGGGTGAATCGGCGGACGGTTCGGCGTCCTCGCGGGCCGGGGAGACGGCGCGGTCGCTCAGCGACACGGGGGGTTCTTCCGGGGGTGCGTCGGCCTCCACGGCCTCTCCGGACGCTTCCGCCTCGCCGTCGGCGTCCCGGTCCGCCGAGGATGACAAGTCCAAGGACGAGGGGAAGAAGGACACTCAGGAGCAGTCGGCCACGGTGAGTGCGGGGGCCGGGCCTTCGGCGTCGACGGATCCGGTGTCCTCGACGCCGACGGAGGCGTCCGGCACCCCGACCTCGCCGACCTCGACCCCGGCCACCCCGCCCCCCAACCCTTCGCCTTCGCAGACGTGCAACCGTTTCCTGTGGTGGTGCACGTAACCGTTTTCCTCGCCCCCGCCGCCCCTACCCGTCCCCTCCCGTACCTGGGGGCTCCGCCCCCAGACCCCCGTTCGGCCTGAACGGCCTCGTCCTCAATTGCCGGACGGGCTGAGTGATGCGCGCCGGCGCCCTCAAGGGGCGCGGGGAACTGCGTGCCCAGCCCCCACCGGCCCGCAGTCAAAAACTCCGGAGCGGGCGGGGGATCCGGGGCGCAGCCCCGACCCTGGGGGCGCGGGGAACTGCGCGATCGGCCCCCACCGGCCCGCAGCCGACGAACGCTTACGGCGTGAGCATTCTCTGGAGCAGGTCCCGGAGGGACAGTCGCTCCTCGCGGGAGAGCCCGGCCAACGGCTCCCGCGCGAAGTCCAGCGAGTCCCGGAGGGACCGCGCCACCCGTCGCCCCTCATCCGTCGTCGCCGCGAGCTTCACCCGCCGGTCGGACGGGTTGGGACGCCGCTCCACCAGCCCCCGGACCTCCAGACGGTCCACGATCCCCGTGACATTCGACGGCTCACACTTCAGCTTCTGGGCAAGCCGCCGCATCGGCAGCGGCTCCAGGGAGAGCAGACTCAGCAGCCGCGCCTGCGCCCCGGTCAACGCATGCCCAGCGGCAGCGCCCTCGTACTCCTCGTGGTAGCGGGCCACCACCGTGCCGATGAGTTCGACGACCTCAAGGGTCAGCGGGTCGACTCGGGGTGTCTCCTGTGTGGCCATGCACTCCAGGCTACCCTCTTACTTGACATCATGAAATATTCAGGAGCATGGTTGTTTCAGGCACTGAAGTATTGCCTGAAGTATTGCACTGAAGTGTCAGGGCCGTAGTGCACGCACACACGCAGGACAGGAAAGGCACACCCTCATGACCGAGACCCCGCTCCCCACCGTCAACCGCGAATGGCACCTGGTCAGCCGCCCGGTCGGATGGCCGAAGCCCGAGGACTTCGCCCTGGTCGAGGCCGAGGTCCCGCAGCCGGGGGAGGGCCAGGTCCTCGTACGGAACGCGTACGTGTCCGTCGACCCGTACATGCGCGGCCGCATGAGCGCCGCCAAGTCCTACGTCGCCCCCTTCGAGCTGGGCAAGGTCATGCAGGGCGGCGCGGTCGGCGAGGTCATCGCCTCGAACGCGGAGGGCATCGAGGTCGGCGACCACGTCCTGCACTTCTTCGGCTGGCGCGAATTCGCCGTCGTGGACGCCAAGCAGGCCGTCAAGGTGGACCCGCAGGCCGCGCCGCTGTCGACGTACCTCGGCGCCCTCGGGATGACCGGGCTGACCGCCTACGCGGGGCTTCTGCGTACCGCCTCCTTCAAGGAGGGCGACTCCGTCTTCGTGTCGGGCGCGGCCGGTGCGGTGGGCAGCCAGGTGGGCCAGATCGCCAAGCTCAAGGGCGCCTCGCGGGTCATCGGCTCCGCCGGGTCCGACGAGAAGGTCAAGCTGCTCGTCGAGGAGTACGGCTTCGACGCCGCCTTCAACTACAAGAACGGCCCGGTCGGCGAGCAGCTGCGTGCCGCCGCCCCCGACGGCGTCGACGTCTACTTCGACAACGTGGGCGGCGACCACCTGGAGGCGGCTATCGGCCAGCTCAACCGGGACGGCCGCATCGCCATCTGCGGCGCGATCTCCGTCTACAACAGCACCGAGCCCGTCCCCGGCCCGAAGAACCTCGCCCGCCTCATCCAGACCCGCGGCCGCATCGAGGGCTTCCTGGTCGGCGACCACTACGACCTGCAGCCGCAGTTCGTGCAGGAGGTCGGCGCCTGGGTCCGCTCCGGCGAGCTCAAGTACAGCGAGACGGTCGTCGAGGGCATCGAGAACAACCTGGAGGCGTTCTTCGGCGTCCTGCGCGGCGACAACATCGGCAAGATGATCGTCAAGTTCTAGGGGCTGTCCGGCGGAGGCCGCACCCCTGCACGTGGGGTGCGGCCTCCGCTCGTTCACCTGTTCACGTGTTCACCTGTTCACCTGTTCGCCCGAATGGCCCGTTCGCCTGTTTTCTGTGCCTGCGAAACCGTCAGCAACGCCCTTGCCAGCTGCGGGAATTCACCCTTCGGATGGTCACGGAAGAGCGGTTCCGTGCCGAAGAGCACGGCGTGCGGGCCGCTGACGACGGCGGCCCGGCCGCCCGCCGCCGTGGGTCCTCCCGTCCCGTCCGCCAGCGGACGCCAGTGGCCGGAGACGAGCGGATTACCCGGCGCGTACGACTGCTCGACGCGGACCCCGGGGCCGAGATCGGTGAACCAGACGGGCGCGTAGACGAAGCTGTGGTCGGGGGCGTTCGCCGTGACCGGGCCACCCGAATTCACCACCCGCACCACACCGTTGGCATCTCCGTTGCCCTCCACCGGCCGCACGGCGAGCAGACCGGCCGCCGTGTTGAGCGCGGCTCCCACGGTCCCGCGGCCGACGAGACCGTGGGTGTGGAGGAAGCCGTCCAGGGCCGTCCGCGCCGCCGTGTTCAGACGGGCGTGGTCCAGCCCCGACGACACGAACAGCGCATCCGCCGTGGACCAGTCGAAGCCCGCGTCGAGGATCGCCGTCGACACCGGCACGACGTCGAAGTTCATCTCGCGCAGCGCGAAGAGCTCGCCCGGGGTGACGGCCGCGGCGACCCGCACCCGGTGCAACGGGGTTCCCGGGGCGCCCGTGGCCGTGGCCCTGTTTCCGGTCGCGTCGAAGGCGACGTCGTACGTGCGGGCGAGGGCGTCGGCCCGCGCACGGGCCGAGGCCGGCACGATCGCACTGCCGTCCGCCTGCTGCCATACCGAAACCCCTTGCTGCAGGAGGGAGTTGACGGCCGCGATCTCCTGCGGGGTGTCGAGGCGCAGCCGCAGATCGCCGCGCGGGGCGACATACCCGACAGGGGCGGCGGCCTCCACCGGACGGGCGGCCGCGGCCGACAACCCGCCACCCTCCACGCGTACGACCGTCGCGCCCCACAACCGCCCCAGGCTCCAGCCCGAGATGTCGTACATCACCGACACCTTGTCACTGATGTCCCGTCCATCGGCCAGCATCACATGGGCCAGACCGCGTTTGGGCTGGTGCAGATCGACGACGTACGAGCCCTTCGGGTACGGCCGTCCGGCGAGCCGGAAGTCGCGGGTCGCGCGGGTGACGCGGACGTCGTTTGCGAGGAGGTGGTCGACGAGGCGGGCGGCGGCGGTGGCCGAGCGCTGCCCGCTGCCCGCCGGGATCACGTACGCGCGCGGGAAGTCGGTCGTGTAGACGTCCTCGGGGCCGATGCCCGGCACCCCCGGGACCGTCTCGGCGGAGACCGGCACCTGCGCCGCGCCCGTCGCGCCGCGCCGGAAGACCTCGATCTGGTCGGCGACGATCGAAGCGCGGTGGGCCCGGGCGTAGTCGAGGGTCGCGCGCAGGGCCGCGCCGGCCACGTCCACGTTGATCGCGGAGCGGCGCCGCAGCTCCGCCACGGGCAGGGTGCCGTACGCCGAGTTGTTCACCGTCAGCGGGATCTCGACGGTGTGCGCGGCGACCGTGCCGTGGAACGCCTGGTACTGCGGTGTGAAGATCGGCGGCCAGTCGTCCCAGCCCTCCTGCTGGTCGCGGAAGGGGATCTGGGCGGGCTCGACACCGTCCTTCGCGGGGGTGTAACCGAGGCCGTTGACGGCGGCCTCCATGCCGAGGGCGTTGGCGTAGGTGTTCTTGAGGAAGAGGTCGTACTCGTAGTTCTCGCCGTGCGGCGGGGTCGTCGGCTCGATCAGGGTGCCGTTGACGTACCCGTGCAGGTCGAGCATCACGGCCGGCTGCTTGTCGATGGCGATCTGCCGGATCGCGCGGGCCTCGGGCTGCGAGGCGGTGATGAAGTCCCGGTTCAGGTCGAACCCGGCGGCGTTGGCCCGGGTGCCCGCGATACGGCCGTCCGGGTTCGCCGTGATGTTGAAGTAGAGGCGGTTGTGGGCGAGGAGGTCGCCGGTCTTCGCGTCCTTTGCCGTGGCGAGCTGCTCGATGAGCTTGAGAGAGGCGTCCGTGCCCTCCCACTCGTTGCCGTGGATGTTGTTGTTGAAGAAGACCGGCGTCTTGTACGTCGCCTTGACGGCCGGGTCCTTGGCCGCGGCCCCCGGCGCGTTCTCGATGAGCTCGCGCATCCGCTCCTGGGCGCGGGCCGCCGCGGCGGACTCCGGGGCGGTGACGGTGACCAGAAAGAGCCGGTGACCGCCGGCCGAGCGGCCCGCGACCTCCACGCTGACGCGGTCGCCGAGCCGCTGCAGGGCGTTCAGCTTCGGGGCGATGGCGTGGTACGGGATGAGGCCCAGCTTGACGGACTTGTCCGCCGGGTTCTCCGGGTCGGGGGCGAGGACCTGCTCGCGGGGGTAGCCGCGGGTGGGCGAGGAGAGGCCGGAGAGGTCGGTCACCGGCGAGGTGAGGGCGTTGCGGATGGCGGTCGCCGGGGTCGTCGCGGCCGATTGCGGCTGGGTGGATCCTTCGCGGACGGGGGGTTTGCGGTCAGCGGTGGCGCTGTGCGGGGTGAGGAGAAGCGATCCGGTCGCGGTCGCGGTCACGGTGGCGAGCAGGACGGGTCTCGGTAGGCGCACGCGTTGTACCTCCGGTGGGGGGCCTGAGATCGGTACAGGTCGTTCGGGGGCGGTACAGGTCTCGTACGGGTTGGGTACAGGTTGGTAGGGGTTCGGTACAGGTCGGTACGGCGAGGTGTACCTGTTCGACTCTTCCGCAACAAGAGGGCCTCGGTGCCACGGCGGGTGTCCTGGATTCCATGGATGCCACGGATGGCGCATCGGCGATGGGGTGAAGAGGGCATGCTGAGGCCACAAGACAACGTGCCGTGCGTGGCGAGGAGGGCTCATGTCCCCGATTCCGTCGCTCCCCAGCAGGGATGACGTGCTGCGCATGGCGCGCAGCACGACCGACATCACCGGCCAACTCCTCGACACGGCCGGGAACATCACCAGAATCGCCGTCAACACCCTCGACCCCCGGGACGGATCGGGGGCGGAGGCGCTGCGCGTGCTGCGCGAGACGACGGCCGGGCTCGCCGAGGCCAGTGCCTCTCCACAGGCGCAGGAGACGTTCTACCGGATCGTCGACACGCTGACCCGGCTCGGGACCACCGGGGCGCCGCTGGCGGTGCATCCCGTGAGCGGGCCGGCCCAGGCGCTGCTGGCCACGCTGGGCGACAGCCTGTTGCCGATCCTGGACGCGGTGGAGCCCGCGGTGGAGGAACTGGCGGATGTGCTCGGGGAGTTGATGGAGGCGGGGTCTCCGCTGCTGCCCGCGGTGGCGGGGGTGGTCGCGGGGGCGATGCTCGCGCTGACGCCGGTGATCCGGGCGGCGGCGGACGTATTGCGCGACTCGTCCCCCGAACTCCGCCGTATCGCCGACGCGTTGACGTCGGCGCTGGCTCCGTTGCTGCCGCTCCAGGTGGCCCTCGCCGAGCGGGCGGCCGTGGCGGGGGTGGGGGTGGTCCGGGCCGCGCTGCCGCCGCTCGCCGACCTGACGGAGGCGGCCGCGGCCACGACGAACGCGGTCCGGCCGGTGCTGATCGCGGGCGAGGAGTTCCTCGTCTCCGGGCTGGAGCGTATGCAGCCGTTGCTGTTGGCCTCGGCGTCGCGGGCGGGGTGGGTTGCTCGGGAGGCGGCGGTGCGGGTCGCCGCGGCGGTGTCGCCTGCGGCGGACCGGGGGGTTGTGGTGGCGGTGACTCCGACGTAGGCCCCCGGCGGGCTGTGTTCGGCTGCGGGTCGGTGGGGGCTGGTCGCGCGGTTCCTCGCGCCCCTTAAAATCCTGGGGTTCTTTGTCGGCTGTGGGCTGGTGGGGGCTGGTCGCGCGGTTCCTCGCGCCCCTTAAAATCCTGGGGTTCTTTGTCGGCTGCGGGTCGGTGGGGGCCGGTCGCGCGGTTCCCCGCGCCCCTTGAGATCCCGGGGTTCTTTGTCGGCTGTGGGTCGGTGGGGGCGAGCGCGCAGTTTCTCGTGTGGCTGGTGGAACGGGCGCTCGCGCCGGGCTTTTAGGGGCGCGGGGAACTGCGCGACCAGCCCCCACTCACCCGCGGCCGAAAAGGGACCCTCGGGGGTCTGGGGGCGGAGCCCCCGGGGGTGGGGTGGCAGCCCCGGTAAGGTTCGGCGTATGCGTGATCTCGGGGCAGGGTTCGGCTATCTGATACAGGGCCAGCGATGGGCGGCACGGCACGGAAAGCAGTACGGATTCGGACTGCTGCCAGGCCTGATCACCCTCGTGCTGTACGCGGCCGCACTCATCACCCTGGCCCTGTACGGCGAGGACTTCGTCACCTGGTCCACCCCCTTCGCCGACCACTGGTCCAGCCCCTGGCTGGGCCTCTTCCGCGGCTTCCTCACCGCCGTCCTGTTCGCCCTCGCCCTCCTCCTCGCCGTCCTCACCTTCACCGCGGTCACCCTCCTCGTCGGCCAGCCCTTCTACGAGTCCCTCTCGGAGAAGGTCGACAAGGACGTCTCCCCGGACGGCACGGCCCCGGAGTCCGGCCTTCCCCTCTGGCGCGAGCTGTGGATCTCCGCACGCGACAGCCTCCGTGTCCTCGCCCGGGCCGTCGTCTGGGGCGTCCTCCTCTTCGCCCTCGGCTTCCTCCCGTTCATCGGCCAGACCGTCGTCCCCGTGATCGGCTTCTTCGTCACCGGCTTCTTCCTCACCGAGGAACTGACCGCGGTGGCCCTCCAACGCCGCGGCGTCGAACTCCGCGACCGTCTCACCCTGCTCCGTTCCCGCAAGACGCTGGTCTGGGGCTTCGGTACCCCCCTGGGCCTCGCCTTCCTGGTCCCGTTCGTCGCCGTCTTCCTGATGCCGGGCGCGGTCGCGGGCGCCACGCTGATGGCCCGCGACCTGCTGGGCGAGGAGACGGGAGCGCCGGCCGGCGACCGCGAGGACGATCAGGAGCAGGCGGCCACCGCATGACCGTGACCCTCGCCGTGGCCGTCAGCCGTCACTCACCGACGGCCGACGTACTCGCGTCCGCGGCCACCGTCACGATCGCCCGCACCTGGGCGATGATGTCCAGCCGGTTCCGGACGAACTCGGGGTCCGTGACCGTTCCCGTCGCCGGGTCCGTGTTGCCCGTGCCGAACTGCAGCACGGGCGTGTGGACATGCCCGCCGGGCAGCCGGTCGTGCAGACCGAGGCGGTCGCGCAGCAGCGTCGCGCGGTAGGCGATCTCGTTGGAGAGGTAGTCCCCGCCGCCCCCGGCGCGGGCCGTCGAGCCCGGGGTCGGTCCGTCGGGGCGTACGACCGGAACGGTTCCTCCCGCGGGGATCTCGGTCACCGAGGTGTGGTCGTACACGGGGAAGCGGCCCGTGGCCGCGGCCACGATCCGGGCGTAGGGGAGCGTCGTCGACGTCCACTGCGGCTGCGTGGCGGGGTCGGTGACGGGGACCGTCTCGGTGCGGGAAACGTTGTCGTTGTCCGGGAAGCCGCCTCGCCAGGCCCCGTTGGTCCGCTCCACGTCGAAGCGGCCGACCCGGCCCTGGCTCACCGTCGTGAACAGGTCCACGCGCGGCAGCTGTCGCCGCAGCGTCCGTTCCACCGTACTGTCGGCGAAGTCCTGCCAGCGGACCGGGAACACGGCGGTCTCGATGCGTGCCGGGCCGTCCGCGGTCCGGATCGTGGTGCCGTCGAGAGCGAGCGCGGTGGCCCCGGACGGGTTGGAGATCCGGATGTCGCGGTCCAGGGTGAACGGGTCGAAGCCGGTGACGAGGATCCGCTTCACGCCCTTGGCGGGCGGGTAGTGGATGGCGTTCTGGCCACGCGAGTCCTCCTCCAACGCGGCCAGCAGCTTGGCACGTTGGGCTTCGGTGAGACCGAACCGCGGTTCCCATCCCCGCACTTCCCGCGTCATACCCAACCGTGCCCAGTACAGCGGCCGGTCGTCGTCCCGGCTCAGGTCGCCGCCCGCCGGGCCCCGGCCCTGTGCCCGGTCGACGGCCCGCTGCCACAGCCGCGCCCCCTGCCGTACGACGACGCGCTCGGCCCGCGCGTACGAGCCCGCCCGCTCCAGCGCCCGCGCGAACGCGGGGGCCACCGTGTCGAATCCGGAGCGCCGCAGGATCTCCTGGGGCGCGGCCTGGTCGAGGCGCTGTTCCTCGACGGTGGCGGGGCTCGCGGCGGCCGCCGACGCGGTGGGCGCCGTCGCCAGGCCCCCCACCAGGGCCAGTCCGAGCACACCGATTCCGATCCGAACACGTATGTGGGTCAAGGGAGTTCAGCCTTCCGTCGCCGTGATGGGGGGAGCTGCCGGACGGCCGCAGTATCGCGTGACGGAGGGGACGTGCGCCATGAGGTGGGGCACCGGCGACCCGAGTGCTCGGGCGGCCCAGGCGCTCAGGCAGGTCGGGTGGGTCGGGCGGCTCAGACGGGTCGGGTGGAGATCCGCGCCGCCGCCTCCCGCAGCACCGCCAGGAACGCCTGCGCCGCCGGTCCCGGTGACCGGCCCCGCGCCGTCGCCGCGTACACCGCCCGCGCCGGCGCCTCCTCGTCGCGCACCGGAAGCAGCGCGATGTCCGGGCGTACGGACTCCGCGGCGAGCGCCGGGACCAGGGTCACCCCGAGACCGGCGGCCACGTACCCCTGCTTGGCCGTCCACTCGGCCACGACGTGGGCGACGCGCGGGCGGAAACCGTGCCGCAGGGCCGCGTCCAGGAGGGTGCCCTCGGGGCGGGCGGCGCCGGATATCCAGTCGGCGTCGGAGAGTTGGGAGAGGCGGACGGAGGGCTCGGCGGCGAGCGGGTGACCGGCCGGGACGGCGACGTACAGGGACTCGTCGAGAAGGTGGTGCAGCGTGTACGCGTCCAGCGGGGCGCGGCCCGTCGTGGAGACGATCGCCAGGTCGAGGCCGCCCGTGGACAGCCGGTCCAGGAGCGCGGGCGTCAGGCCCTCCTCCCGGGTGAGCCGCACGCCCGGATGACGGGTGCGGAACGCGGCGATGGCGCGCGGTACGAGCGCCGCGTCGGCCGTGGCGAAGGCGCCGAAACGCAGCCGGCCGCCCGCGGCCCGCCGCAGCGCGGCCAGTTCGCGGCCCGCGCCGTGCAGCCGTTCGACCACCGCCTCGGCGTGCGGCACGAGGACCTGCCCGGCCTCCGTCAGCCGTACGCCCCGGGGCAGCCGGTCGAAGAGCGGGGCCCCGCCGAGCGCCGACTCCAGTGAGGAGATCTGCCGCGACACCGCGGACTGCGTCCAGCCGAGGGTCCGCGCGGCCACCGTGAACGAACCGTGCCGGGCGACCTCCAGGAAGACCCGCAGCCAGGTGGTGGAGAGGTCGGCCACGGCATCGGGTGCGGCATGCGGGTTGGGCATGAGAGCCATGCTAGACATTCGCTTGTCGCATCACCGGTGCGCGCCTAGCGTCGGCGGCATGGAAAAGATCCACAAGGAAAAGATCGCATTCCTCGGGCTCGGGCACATGGGCACCGGGATGGCGGGCCGGCTCCTCGGCGCGGGATTCCGGCTGACTGTCTGGAACCGCACCGCGGCGAAGGCGCAGCCGCTGGTCGCCGAGGGCGCCACCCTCGCCGCCTCCCCGGCCGAGGCCGCGCGGGACGCGGACGTGGTGATCACCATGCTCGCCAGTCCGGCCGCCCTCGACGCGGTCGCGGACGCCATCGTGCCGGAGCTGCGCCCGGGCACCACCTGGGTGGAGATGTCGACCGTCGGCCCCGACGTGGTCAAGGAGCTGGCCGCCCGGCTGGGACAGGGTGTGACGCTCGTCGACGCGCCCGTGGCGGGCAGCACCGACAAGGCGGCCGCCGGACAGCTGGGCATCCTCGCGGGCGGTGACGTGGCGGGCGTCGAGCAGGTACTGGCCCCTCTCGGCACGGTCACCCGCACCGGCCCGCTCGGCTCCGGCGCCGCGCTCAAGCTCATCGTCAACACGGCCCTGCTCGGCGGGGTCGCCCTCGTCGCCGAGACCATGGCCCTCGCGGAGAAGCTCGGCATCGACGAGAACATCGCACGCACCGCCCTGGCGAGCGGCCCGCTCGGCGGCGCCGTCGGCCGCGCCTTCGCCGAGGACGTGCACTTCGCCACCGAGCTCGCCGCGAAGGACGTCGCCCTCGCCACGGCGGTCGCCGAACTGCCCGTCATGGAGGCGGTGTTGGAGCACTTCAAGCGCGCCGCCGCCGATCCCGCCATCGCCGAGGCGGACATCGTGAAGGCCGTCGACCACATCCGCCGCTCTGTCTGAGGAGGGCCTCCCGTGCAGATCAGGCTCGACAACCCACCTTCCGCGCCCCAGCCCGCGAACGCCTACTACTCCCAGGTGGCACGGGTCGAACTCCCGGGCGGCGGAGCCCTGTTGTACCTGTCCGGCCAGGTGGCCGACGGCGCCGACCTCACCGAACAGAGCCGTGGCGTCTTCGAGACCATCGACGCCCTGCTGGGGGCACACGGCGCGGGCCTCGCCGACATCATCAACATCCGTACGTATCTGACGGACATCACCCAGCTCCCCGCGTACGGTGCCGTACGGGCCCAGTACCTCACCGGTACCCCGCCCACCAGCATGACCTTCGAGGTCTCCCGTCTCTTCAAGCCGGAGGCGCTGATCGAGATCGAGGTCGTGGCCGCCCTGTCCGCCGTGGCCGTGCCCGACGCGGTCGTACCTGGCGCACGCGGCCCGGAGTGATCCCTTCCGGGCGCTACCGGTGCCGGCCGTGGTCCGGCACCGGTAGTGAGGGGCTCAGCCCTCGCCGAGCAGTGCGAGGAAGTCCCGGAACGCCCCCGGCATGTCCACCGACTCCGGGTCGAGGAGCCACTGGTACTGCAGGCCGTCCATCACCGCCACCAGCAGGGGAGCCGCGCGCTCCGGCGTGAGCCCGTTCGGCAGCCGCTCCCCGTACTCGGCGCGCAGCACCGCCGTCATGCTGGCGCGCACCCGCACGTACCGCTCGGTGAAGTACCCGCGCGCCGGATGCCCCTCGGTGACGCTCTCGCCGAGCAGCGCCGAGAAGGTCTGGATGATCCCGGGCCGCATGGCGTTGTACTCGACCAGAGGGACGAGCAGATCGACCCGCCACCGGGTGTCCGGCACGGCGTCCCACTGGTCCCGCTCCTTGAGCACCGCGACGAGCAGCGCGTCCTTCGTCGGGAAGTAGTGCGGCAGCCCCTGCTGGGTCAGCCCCACGCGCTCCGCGACCGCCGCCATGCTCGCGCCCCGGTAGCCGCGCTCGGCGATCACCTCCAGGGCCGCGCGCACGATCTCGGCGCGCCGTTCCTTCCTTTGCGGCTAAACCGCCGCCGCTCTCGCGGACGTGGTTGCTCGCCGCGGGGGTTGCTCAATTGATGGTTGCGGTTCCGATTCCTTTGCCGGCGGCCAAGGCAGGATTGAGGCGTCCACGGACTTCAGCGAGGAGGCACCGCGATGGCGGGAACGCGCACACCGGCCGACGAGGCCCGCGAGGCGATCGTCGAGGCGGCTCTCGGCAAGCTGGACCTGGACGCGAAGGCGCGGCTGCTCGCCGGGCAGGACGCGTGGTCGCTGCCCGCGCTGCCCGAGATCGGCCTCGCGTCCCTCGTGATGTCCGACGGCCCGATCGGCGTACGCGGTGTCCACTGGACCGCCGACGACCCGTCGATCGCGCTCCCCTCCCCGACCGCCCTCGCCGCCACCTGGGACCCGGCCCTCGCCCGCCGCGCCGGCACCCTGCTCGCCCAGGAGGCCCGCCGCAAGCACGTCCACGTCCTCCTCGCACCCACCGTCAACCTGCACCGCTCCCCGCTCGGCGGCCGCCATTTCGAGGCGTACAGCGAGGACCCGTATCTGACCGGTGAGATCGGTAGCGGGTACGTCCGGGGCGTCCAGTCCGGCGGCGTCGGCACCACCGTCAAGCACTTCGTCGCCAACGACGCCGAGACCGACCGCTTCACGGTGAACAACCTGGTCTCCGAACGCGCCCTGCGCGAGCTCTACCTGGCCCCCTTCGAGGCCATCGTCGAAAACGCCCGCCCCTGGGGCATCATGACCGCCTACAACACGGTCAACGGCACCACGATGACCGAGCACCGCCACCTCGTGAACGAGATCCTGCGCGGCGAATGGGGCTTCGACGGCTTCAACGTCTCCGACTGGACGGCCGCCCGCTCGACGGTCGGCGCCATGGAGGGCGGCCTCGACGTCGCGATGCCCGGCCCCCGGACGGTGTACGGCGAGGCGCTCGCCGCCGCGGTACGCGCCGGCGAGGTCGAGGAGGCGACGGTCGACGCCGCCGTCCGCAACGTGCTGCGGCTCGCCGCCCGGGTCGGCATCCTGGAGGGCGCCCAGCCGGTCGTCACCGAGCTGCCCGCCACCGTGGACGGCGACGCCCTGGCCCGCGAGATCGCCCGCCGCTCCTTCGTCCTCGTACGCAACGAAGGGGCCCTCCCGCTCGTGGAAGGGCACAAGGTCGCTCTGATCGGCGCCGCCGGCCGCGACGCCCGCGTCCTCGGCGGCGGCTCCGCCACCGTCTTCCCCGCCCATGTCGTCTCGCCCCTCGACGGCCTCACCGCGGCCCTCCCCGAGGGCAGCCTGACGTATGCCGTCGGGGCCGACCCGAGCGAGGAACTTGCCGTCGCCGACAAGGGGTTCGCGCTGCGGGCGGTCTGCCGCGACCGGGCCGGCACGGTCATCGGCACCCGCTCGGCCCCCAACGGCCAGATCCAGTGGATGGGCAACGACCTCCCCGAGGGCGTCACCCACGCCACCCTCCACAGCGTCGAGCTGACCGGCACCTTCACCCCGCGCGAGAGCGGCACGCACACCTTCGGCGTCAAGGGCCTGGGCGTGTTCACGCTCACCGTCGACGGCACGGTCCACTTCGACGGGACGCAGCGCAGTACGAAGGACGACCCCTTCGAGGCGTTCTTCGGAGCCCCCGTCGAGCGCGCCCGGGTGGACCTCAGCGCCGGTGAGGCGTACGAGGTGTCCCTGCGCCACGTCATCGTCGCCCCCGAGGGCGCGCCGCTGAAGACGGTCGGCTTCGCGCTCGCCCACCAGGACCCGCAGCGCGACCCCGACGAACTGATCGCCGAGGCCGCCCGGGCCGCCCGCGCCGCCGACACCGCCGTGGTCGTGGTCGCCACCACCGACCGCGTGGAGTCCGAGGGCTTCGACCGGCGCGACCTCCGCCTGCCCGGCCGCCAGGACGAGCTGGTGCACGCCGTCGCCGCCGCCAACCCGAACACCGTCGTGGTCGTGAACTCCGGCTCCCCGGTGGAGCTGCCGTGGCGCGAGGAGGTCGCGGCCGTGCTGCTCAGCTGGTTCCCGGGCCAGGAGGGCGGCGCGGCCCTCGCCGACGTCCTCACGGGCGCCCATGAGCCCGGCGGCCGCCTGCCCACCACCTGGGGTTCCCTCGCGGCCGCCCCGGTCACCCAGGTGGTCCCGGAGGCCGGTGAACTCCCGTACACGGAAGGCGTGTTCATCGGCTACCGCGCCTGGGAGAAGGAGGGCAGGACCCCCTCGTACGCCTTCGGACACGGCCTCGGCTACACCGACTGGACGTACGAGTCGATCGAACTCGGCGACGGCGACGGCGACGGCGACGGTGGTGACGGCGACGGCGACGGCCGTACGACGGTCACGGTCCGCGTCCGCAACACCGGTGAACGCGCCGGACGCGAGGTCGTCCAGGTCTACCTGGCGCCGGTCGGGACCGACCCCGGGCGAGAGCGTCGACGTTGTCCTCGATCTCCCGCGCCGCGTCTTCGAGACCTGGGACGAGGCGGCCGGCACCTGGGCGTTTGTGAAAGGTTCGTACGAGGTTGCGGCAGGGCGCTCGATCATCGACCGTCGGGTCGCGGCGAGGATTAACGTCTGAGCCGGGACAAGCCCCCCCCGAGCAGCCCCGGTCCGGAACCTGACATCCGGACCGGGGCTCATCGGTTCCCGGGCCCCGCGCTAACCCCGTACGCCGAACCCGTACACGGTCTTCGACCGGTACACCCCGCCCGGCCTCAGTTCCGTGCTCGGGAACTCCGGCCGGTTCGGGGAGTCGGGGAAGTGCTGGGTCTCCAGCGCGACGCCGTCACCGGGTGCGAAGGGATCGCTCAGATGGTCCGCCGTGTAGAGCTGGAGCCCGGGCTCGGTGGTCGCGACCGTCACCACCCGCCCCGAGGACGGGTCGTACAGCTCCGCGACCTCGACGGCGGTCTCCGTGAGCCCCTTGTCGAGCACGAAGTTGTGGTCGTATCCGGCGCCGACCTTCCGCGCGGCGCGGAAGTCGAAGCGCGTACCGTCCACGGGGGCCGGCGCGCCGGTGGGGATCAGATCCGCGTCCACCGGCGTCAACCGCGAGGCGGCGAGACGGAGTTCGTGCCCGCCCGCGTTCCCCGAACCGGCCAGGTTCCAGTATGTGTGGTTCGTCAGGTTCACCACGGTCGGCGCGTCCGTGACCGCCTCGTACGCGATGCCCAGCGCGCCCGCCCCGTCCAGCGTGTACGTCGCCGTGACCTCCAGACGGCCCGGGAAGCCCTCCTCGCCGTGCGGGGAGACCCGGGTGAGGCGCAGCCCGTGCTCGACCGGCTGCGCGTCCCACACCCGCTTGTCGAAGCCGCGCTCGCCGCCGTGCAGGGAGTTCGGGGCGTTGTTCTGCGCCAGATGGCAGGTCAGGCCGTCGAGGTGGAAGCGGCCGCCGGCGATCCGGTTCGCGTACCGCCCGACCAGCGCCCCGAGGTACGGCTCCGGATGCGCCAGATAGCCGTCGAGGTCCGGGAACCCCAGCACCACGTCCGCGCGTGGCCCGTCCCGGCCGGGGACCTCGACCGACTGCACGATCCCGCCGTACGTCAGGATCCGCACCCGCACCCCGGCGCGCTCCAGCGTCCAGCGGTGGACCGCGGTGCCGTCGGGAAGGGTGCCGAAGAGTTCGCTGTGCATGATCGAAAGCGTAGGCCAAGGATCCGCAGAGCCAGGGCCTAGGCCACCGGCCTCGGCGCCGTCACCACCCGATAGGCCATCTCCGCCAGCCGCGCCTGCCCGTTCTTGCTCGGGTGGAACCAGTCCCAGTGACTCAGCTGGTCCGTGCCGAACCGGTAGTCGAAGACCGCGCCCCCGTCGAAGCGGCAGCGCCGGTCCTTGGCGCACACGTCCTTGAGGACCTCGTTGTACGCCTCCACACGGTCCTGCACCTTCGCGCGCCGCAGCGTCGCCGCCGAGTCCAGGGAGTCCGCGTCGCCGAGCATCGAGGGGCAGATGCCCAGCTTCCAGATCTGCTTGCCCAGCGGGTTGGTCCGCCCCTCGGACCACAGCCGCTTCAGGTCCGGCACGCTCGACACATACACCTGGGTCTTGGGCAGCACCCCGCGCAGGGTGTCCATGGCGTCCTCGAACGCGGAGCGGAAGTCGGCGACGGAGGTCATCGCCGAGGCCGACGAGCGGCAGGCGTCGTTGGCACCCGCCATCACCGTCACCAGTTCCGGCTTCTCCATGGCGGCCTCCGCCATCTGCCCGGGGAGATCCGCCATCCGGGCGCCGGTCTCCGCGTAGTTCCAGCTGCGCTCGGCGGCCCCGGCCCGTCCGAGCAGCCGTACGGCGAGACTCCGGACCTTGGTGTCGCTGCCGGTCGCCCAGGAGACCTCCGGGCAGTCGGACAGCACGGTGCAGGCGTCGAAGCCGCGGGTGATGGAGTCCCCGACGGCGGCGATCGACTTCGGACTGCGGTTCCAGGTGGGGGTCGGTTTCGGGGACGGCGCCGCCTTGGCCGTCGTGCCCTGCGGAGCCGGGGAGTTGTCACCGGAGGCGTCGCACCCGGCGACACCCAGCAGAGCCGCTGCCGCGACGGCGAGGAAAGCCCGCGCACGGTGACTACGGTTGCGCATCCCCTGGTCCCCTCGTTCGTCGAGCACGCTCGGTCGGCACCCCTCCGGCACGCTCGGTCGGCAGCTCTCCGACCCGGCCGGCCGACACCCCGCAGTACACGGTCGGTCGCACCGCGTCCCCTTGGGTGAAACCTCAATGTTTCTGGGTGCTGGGACCGACGGTACGTCACACTCCTTGCGCCGCCGCACGGTAGCCTCGCCACGTGGCCGCCCTGCCACTGCCGTTCCGCTAAGTTACAAGATGTCTCGCTCTGTCCGGAGGCCCCAGTGACGACACGTGGAGTTCTCTACGTGCACTCCGCGCCCCGCGCGCTGTGCCCGCACGTCGAGTGGGCGGTCGCGGGTGTGCTCGGCACGCGTGTCAACCTCGACTGGATCAGGCAGCCCGCCGCGCCGGGCACCTGGAGATCCGAGTTCTCCTGGAAGGGCGAGGTGGGCACCGCCTCCAAGCTGGCCTCCGCGCTGCGCGGCTGGCAGATGCTGCGCTTCGAGGTCACCGCCGAGCCCTGCCCCACGGCCGAGGGCGAGCGCTACAGCTGCACCCCCGAGCTGGGCATCTTCCACGCGGTCACCGGAATCCACGGCGACATCCTGATCCCCGAGGACCGCCTGCGCGCCGCCCTGCTGCGCTCCCAGCGCGGCGAGAGCGACCTGGAGTCCGACCTCGCCAAACTCCTCGGCAAGCCCTGGGACGACGAGTTGGAGCCCTTCCGCTACGCGGGCGAGGGAGCCCCGGTCCGCTGGCTCCACCAGGTGGTTTGACCGGTAACGGGCCCGCGGGGAATCTTTTGGGGGCGCGGGGCTGTGACCTGTGCGGCTCCGCCGCGTGGGCGCGCCCAGCCCCCACAGCCCGGCACCCGACGAACAACAGACGTGGCCCCGGACCCCAGGAGGAGTCCGGGGCCACACCCCGTTCACTACAACAACGGCCGAAATCAGACCGTACGGAACGCCAGCACCACGTTGTGCCCACCGAACCCGAACGAGTCGTTCAGCGCGGCGATGCGGCCCTCGACCGGCAGCTTGCGAGCCTCCCCGCGCACGATGTCGGCGTTCGCCTCGGCCTCGGGGTCGAGGTTGTCGACGTTGATGGTCGGCGGAGCGATCCGGTTGTACAGAGCCAGCACCGACGCCACCGACTCCACACCCCCGGCGCCGCCGAGCAGATGACCGGTCATCGACTTGGTCGCGGAGACCGCCATGTGGTCCGCGTCGTCACCGAAGACCTTGCGCAGCGCCTTCAGCTCGGCCACGTCACCGGCCGGGGTCGAGGTCGCGTGCGCGTTCACGTGCACGATCTCGGCCGGGTCCAGACCGGTGTTGTCGAGCAGGTTCTGCAGGGCGCGGGAGATGCCACGCCCCTCCGGCTCCGGCTGCACGATGTCGTGACCGTCGGCGGAGATGCCCTGGCCGACCGCCTCCGCGTACACCCGGGCCCCGCGCTTGGCGGCGTGCTCGGCGGACTCCAGGACGAGGACGCCCGCGCCCTCGCCGAGGACGAAGCCGTCACGGGCCACGTCGTAGGGACGCGAGGCGCCCTGCGGGTCGTCGTTGTTCTTGGACATCGCCATCATGTTGCCGAAGGCGGCGATGGGCAGCGGGTGGATGGCCGCCTCCGTACCACCGGCGACGACGACGTCGGCGCGCCCGGTGCGGATCATCTCGATGGCGTAGCCGATGGCCTCGGCGCCCGAGGCGCAGGCGGAGACCGGGGTGTGCACGCCGGCGCGGGCGCCCACGAGCAGACCCACGTTGGCGGACGGGCCGTTCGGCATCAGCATGGGGACGGTGTGCGGGGAGACGCGGCGGACGCCCTTCTCCTTCAGCACGTCGTACTGGTCGAGCAGGGTCGTCACGCCGCCGATGCCGGAGGCGATGACGGTGCCGAGCCGGTCCGGGTCGACAGCCCCCGCCGCGCCAGCGGCTGATGAATCGGTCTCGCCTGCCTTGCCGACGAAGCCGGCGTCGGCCCAGGCCTCCTTGGCCGCGATCAGCGCGAACTGCGCCGAGCGGTCGAGACGACGGGCCTGCGGGCGGGGAATGACCTCGCCCGGCTCCACGGCGATCTGCGCCGCGATACGGACCGCCTGGTCGGCGGCCCACTCCTGTTCAAGGGGGCGGACACCGGACTTGCCGGCGATCAGGCCCTCCCAGGTAGAGGCTGCGTCGCCACCCAGCGGTGTGGTTGCGCCGATACCGGTGACGACCACGGTGCGATTGGTCGAGCTCACGGGAATTCTTTCTCCAAATACGAGGATTCAGCGGCGCCACCGCCGGGTGGCGGGGCAACGGACTGATCACGGGATCGGGCCGGGCCCGATCCCTGGATCAGGCCTGGTGCTTGAGGATGTAGTCGGTCGCGTCACCGACGGTCTTGAGGTTCTTGACGTCGTCGTCCGGGATCTTGACGTCGAAGCGCTCTTCGGCGGCGACGACGACCTCGACCATGGACAGCGAGTCGACGTCCAGGTCGTCGGTGAAGGACTTGTCCAGCTGGACGTCCTCGGTGGGGATCCCGGCGATCTCGTTCACGATCTCGGCGAGACCTTCGACGATCTCTTCCTGAGTGGCGGCCATGTCAGGCGCTCCTTCGGTGTGTATCCAGAGGGTTGGCGGTATTCCGTACGGACCGGGTGATCCGGCACGGAGTGCCTAGGGGAGGGTAACGACCGTCGCGGCGTACACGAGACCCGCCCCGAAGCCGATGACGAGCGCGGTGTCGCCGCTCTTCGCCTCGCCGGTCGCCAGAAGCCGCTCCATCGCGAGCGGGATCGAGGCGGCCGAGGTGTTGCCGGTGGTGCGTACGTCACGCGCGACCGTGACGTGCTGCGGCAGTTTCAACGTCTTCACCATCGAGTCGATGATCCGCTCGTTGGCCTGGTGGGGAATGAAGACGTCCAGGTCGTCCGCGGTGATTCCGGCCGCGTCCAGCGCCTGCTGTGCGACCTTCGCCATCTCGAACACGGCCCAGCGGAACACCGCCTGGCCCTCCTGCGTGATCGCAGGGAACTTGATCTCGCCCTTGGAGTTGAGCGGAAGCTCCGACATGTCGCCGATGGGGGTCCCCCCGCTCGAGCGAAGTCGAGAGTGGGGGAGGAAACGGTCCCACGGCACGGTCTGCTTGATCGTGCCGGACTTGTCGCCCTCGCTGCCCCACACGGTCGGGCCGATGTGCGGCTCCGCGGAGGGGCCCACGACGACCGCGCCCGCGCCGTCGCCGAACAGGAAGGCCGTGGCCCGGTCCTCCAGGTCGGTCAGGTCGGACAGCCGCTCCACGCCGATGACGAGGACGTACTCCGCGGAACCCTCGACGATCATGCCCTTGGCGAGCGTGAGGCCGTAGCCGAAGCCCGCGCAGCCGGCCGAGATGTCGAAGGCGGCGGCCTTCTGCGTGCCGAGCTTGTCGGCGATCTCGGTCGCGACGGCCGGGGTCTGGCTGAAGTGCGAGACGGTGGAGACGACCACGGCGCCGATCTGCTCGGCGTTGATCCCGGCGTCGGCGATGGCCTTGCCGGACGCCTCGATCGACATCGCGGCCACGGTCTCCTCGTCGGAGGCCCAGTGCCGGGTCTCGATGCCGGACCGCGAGCGGATCCACTCGTCGGAGGAGTCGATCGTCTCGAGGATCACCTCGTTCGGCACGACCCGGACGGGACGGTAGCCGCCCACGCCCAGGATCCGTGCGTACGGGGCGCCCTTGCTGGGCCTGATCTTCGACATGCTCTGTCGGCTCCTTAGGCAGAAGCGTGCTCTGCGATGAGCTCGCGAGCCGCGTCGAGGTCGTCGGGGGTCTTCAGCGCCAGGGTCTTCACACCCGGCATCGCGCGCTTGGCGAGCCCGGTCAGAGTGCCGCCCGGGCAGACCTCGATCAGCGCGGTCGCGCCGAGTTCCTGGAAGGTCTCCATGCACCGGTCCCAGCGGACCGGGTTGGCGACCTGGCCGACCAGCCGCTGCAGGACGTCGGCGCCGCTCGCGACGGCCTGGCCGTCCCTGTTCGACACATAGGTGACCTTCGGGTCCGTGGGGCTCAGCTCCTCGGCGGCCCGCGCCAGCGCCTCGACCGCGGGCGCCATGTGGTGCGTGTGGAACGCGCCGGCGACCTTCAGGGTGATGACCTTGCGGACACCCTCGGGCTTGTCCACTTCCAGGGTGGCCAGCTGCTCCAGCGTGCCGGCGGCCACGATCTGGCCCGCGCCGTTCACGTTCGCCGGGGTCAGGCCGAGCTTCTCCAGGTGCGGGACCGTCGTCACGGGGTCCCCGCCGAGCAGCGCCGACATACCGGTCTCGGTGATCGCGGCGGCCTCGGCCATCGCCAGACCCCGCTTGCGGACGAGCCCCAGCGCGGCCGTGTCGTCGAGGACTCCCGCGAACACGGCGGCGGTGAACTCGCCGACACTGTGCCCCGCGACGGCGCCGGGGCCGAGGTCGGCGATGTCACCGAGCGCGGCGGCGGAGAGGATTCCGGCGGCGACCAGGAGCGGCTGGGCGACAGCCGTGTCCCGGATCTCGTCCGCGTCGGCGCGCGTGCCGTAGTGGGCAAGGTCGAGCCCGATGGCGTCCGACCACGCGGCGAGGCGGTCGGCGGCACCGGGTAGATCGAGCCAAGGAGTCAGGAAGCCGGGCGTCTGGGCGCCCTGGCCGGGAGCGACGAGTACGAGCACTCTCACACTCTCTCTTGTGGACGGCCACGGCCGCCCGTGGGGACAGGGACGAAGAACACGAAGGGGAATTGTAGAGCCCCGACAAAAGGCTAGGTTTGGGGATCCCCGTCGGCCAGACGCCCCAGGATCAGCGCGATCCGTAGTGTGAACGCGGATCGTACATCCGAAGGCGACCAACCGGTGACGTCAGTCACACGTCGTAGCCGGTAGCGCACGGTGTTGGGGTGAACGAAGAGCATGCGGGCCGCGCCTTCGAGACTGCTCGCCTGTTCCAGATAGACACTGAGCGTTTCGAGCAGGGCGGAACCGGCTTCCTCCAGTGGTCTGTAGATCTCCTCCACCAGTTGCTCACGGGCCGAGGGATCCCCGGCGATCGCGCGCTCCGGCAGCAGATCGTCCGCGAGTACCGGGCGCGGGGCGTCCTGCCAGGCGAAACACGCCTTGAGCCCGGCGGCGGCGGCCTGTGCGGAGCGGGTCGCGGCGAGCAGATCGGGCACGATCGGCCCGGCGACGACGGCTCCGGCGGCATAGGGCCCGATCAGCGACTTGGCCACGGCGAGCGGATTGTCGCTCCCGCCTGCGATGACGACCAGCCGGTCGCCCAGCACACCGGTGAGCACCTGCAGCTTGGCGTGCCGGGCCGCCCGCCGGATCGCCTCGACGGTCAGCTCGCTGTCACCGTCGGGCGCCGTCCCCAGCACCACGCAGACATGTTCGGGCGAATTCCAGCCAAGGGCCGCGGCCCGGCTGACGGCGCCCTCGTCCGCCTCGCCGGACAGTACGGCGTTCACGACCAGGGACTCCAGCCGGGCGTCCCAGGCGCCGCGCGCCTCCGCCGCCTGGGCATAGACCTGGGCGGTGGCGAAGGCGATCTCGCGGGCGTAGACGAGGAGTGCCTCGCGCAGCACGGACTCGTCGCCGGGAGCGGCCACCTCGTCGATGGCGCTCTCCATGACCTCGATGGTCGTCCGCACCATCTCGACGGTCTGGCGGAGCGTGATGGCCCTGGTCAGCTCGCGTGGCGCGGTCCCGAACACATCGGTGGAGATGGCCTGCGGGGCGTCGGGGTGCCGGAACCACTCGGTGAACGCCGCGATACCCGCCTGGGCGACCAGCCCGATCCAGGAACGGTTCTCCGGTGGCATCGCCCGGTACCACGGCAGCGTCTCGTCCATCCGCGCGATGGCCTGTGCGGCAAGGCTTCCGGAGGACTTCTCCAGCCGCTTCAGGGTCGCGGAGTGCGTGTGGATCGTGTGCGCTGGGCGCTCGGTGTTGCTGGCTTCGGGTTCGGGCACGGGACAAGACTGCCTTATCAGGACGGAGGTGTGCGGCGGAGGGTCTCAAGTAGGGGCGGAGAGGGCGTGGGGCGGGGCTACGGTGGGGTTTGTGATGGACGTACGGCGCGCCGACGAGCGCTACTCCGGTGGGGACCCGCCAGCCGGGATCGTCTCCTTCCACGCCTTCTCCTTCGGCCCGCACTACGACCCCGGCAACCTCCGCTTCGGCGCGGTGATCGCCTGCAACGAGGAGCGGCTCGTGCCCGGCGCCGGTTTCGACGAGCACCCGCACAGCCACACCGAGATCGTCACGTGGGTGGTGGAGGGCGAGCTGACCCACCGCGATTCGACCGGGCACGAGTCGGTGGTCCGCCCCGGGGACGTCCAGCGTCTCAGCTCGGCGGGGGGCGTCCGGCACGTGGAACGCAACGACGGTACGGCGCCGCTCGTGTTCGTCCAGATGTGGCTGGCCCCGGCGGCGCCCGGCGGGGATCCGTTCTACGAGGTCGTCCACGGCATCGCGGACTCCACGCCCTACGCGGTCCCCGAGGCGGGCGCCATGCTCCACGTACGCCGCCTGGCGGCGGGCGAACGCACGGCGGTGCCGGACGCCGGGCTCGTGTACGTCCACGTCGTACGGGGCGAAGTCCGCCTGAACGGCGAGGAACTGGGCCCCGGAGACGCGGCCCGTGTCACCGGGGCCAAGGACCTGGAGGCGGTGGCGGTGGCGGACGCTCCGGCGGAACTGCTGCTGTGGGAGATGTCGACGCCGGGATCAGCCCCGTAGGGCCCTCAGCACCGCATCCGTGAACGGGGTCCACGCCTCGGCCGCCCAGGGCCCGAACGCCCGGTCCGTGAGAGCCACGCACGCCGCGCCCGCCACCGGGTCGATCCACAGGAACGTACCCGACTGTCCGAAGTGGCCGAAGGTCCGCGGGGAGGACGAAGTCCCCGTCCAGTGGGGGGACTTGGAGTCGCGGATCTCGAAGCCGAGCCCCCAGTCGTTGGGGTTCTGGTGGCCGTAGCCCGGCAACACCCCCTTCGTACCCGGGTACTGGACGGTCATGGCCTCGGCGACCGTACGGACGTCGAGGAGCCGGGGCGCCTGCACCTCCGCGGCGAAGCGCGCGAGATCGGCCACCGTCGACACCCCGTCCTTCGCGGGCGAGCCCTCCAGTGACGTGCCCGTCATCCCCAGCGGCTCCAGCACCGCCTGCCGCAGATACTCCCCGAAGGGGATGTCGGCCGCCTTGGCGATGTGGTCCCCGAGCACCTCGAACCCGGCGTTGGAGTACAACCGCCGCTGCCCGGGCGGGGCCGTCACCCGGTGCTCGTCGAAGGCGAGCCCGGAGGTGTGCGCGAGGAGATGACGAACCGTCGACCCGGCCGGCCCGGCCGGCTCGTCGAGCTCGATCGCCCCCTCCTCGTACGCGACGAGCGCGGCGTACGCGGCCAGCGGCTTGGTGACCGAGGCGAGGGCGAAACGGTGATCGACGGGACCGTGCGACCCGAGCACCGACCCGTCCGCGCGGACGACGGCCGCGGCCGCCGTGGGAACGGGCCAGTTCTCGATCGACGCCAGGCTGCTCTGCAAAGACATGCCTACGAGCCTAAGCGGCTCACAGCTGCAGCCGCATCGACGGGTCGGGCTTGCGGACGAATCCGAGCGAGGCGTAGAGCGGCTCGGCCACGGCGGACGCGTTGAGGTCGACCTGGAGGACGTTCCGTTCGCGGAACCAGTCGAGGAGCGTCTCCATGCACGCCCGCGCGTACCCCCGCCGCCGCGCGTCCGGATCGGTCGCGACGCTGAAGACGTGCCCGACCGCGCCGTGCGGATTGCCCGCGCGCCCGATCCGGTACTCGATCGTCCCCGCGACGAGCGCCGCGAGAGCGCCGGGCCGGTCGGGGCGGTCAGGGTGGTCCACGACGAAGGCCACGAAGTCCCCGCCTGGGTCGGCGAGCCTGCCGCGTACGGTGGGGAGGGACTGGGCGTGCCACTCGGTGGACGAGGGGCCGGCGGAGGTGAAGAGCGAGTCGATCATCACCTGGCGCAGGCGCAGTACTTCCTCGGCGTCCTCGGGCACGGCGCGGCGTACAAGACTCATGATCCGCACGGTAGTCAGGGTGCCCCGCGCACGTCTCCGTATTTTCGGCGGGCGTCCGTCGGACGGTGCCGGACGGGTTCTCACCCGAATCCGCTTGCTTCGAGTGCACTCCAAGGTTTTAGCGTGGAGGCCATGACGGTGATGGAGACCACGGCCGAGGCCACCGAGACCGGCACCAGGACCGACGTCTGTGCGGCGCCGCCCGAGCGGCACCGGCGCCCCGACGGCCAGGACAGCTACACGATCAGCGAGGTCGTCGCCTTCACCGGCCTCACCGCGCACACCCTGCGCTGGTACGAGCGGATCGGGCTGATGCCGCACGTCGACCGCTCGCACACCGGCCAGCGCCGCTACAGCAACCGCGACCTGGACTGGCTCAGCCTCGTCGGCAAGCTCCGGCTCACCGGTATGCCGGTCGCCGACATGGTGCGGTACGCGGAGCTGGTGCGCGCGGGCGACGACACCTACGTCGAGCGCTTCGAGCTCCTGGAGGCGACCCGCAGGGACGTGCGGGCGCGGATCGCCGAGCTCCAGGACACCCTGGCGGTGCTCGACCACAAGATCAGTTTCTATGCGGACGCCGGGCGTGCCCTGGCGTCGGAGAGGTCTCGATGACGGACAGCAGGATCGCGAAGGTGGAACTGGGCACCGGCGGCCCCGAGGTCGGCGTACAGGGCCTCGGCTGCATGGGCATGAGCTTCGCGTACGGGCCCACGGACACCGCCGAGGCCCGGGCCACCCTGGAGCGGGCGCTGGAACTCGGCGTCACGCTCTTCGACACGGCCGACGTGTACGGGGCCGGGGAGAACGAGAAGTTCATCTCGCCCTTCGTCAAGGCGCACCGCGACGAGGTGGTCCTCGCCACGAAGTTCGGCATCTTCCGTGATCCCGCCGAGCCGACGAAGCGGGTCATCCGCAACGACACGCCGTACATCCGCCAGGCCGTGGAGGGGAGCCTGAAGCGGCTGGACGTCGAGGTGATCGACCTCTACTACATGCACCGCCGTGACGTGGACATCCCCATCGAGGAGACCGTCGCCGTGATGGCCGAGCTGGTGCGCGAGGGCAAGGTCAAGCACCTCGGGCTGAGCGAGGTCACCGGCGCGGAGCTGCGCGCCGCGCACGCCGTGCACCCGATCGCGGCCGTGCAGTCGGAGTGGTCGCTCTTCAGCCGGGACATCGAGGCGGGCGTGGTGCCGGCGGTGCGTGAGCTGGGCGTCGGGCTGGTGCCGTACTCGCCGCTCGGGCGCGGCTTCCTCACCGGTTCGTTCGTCCACGCCGACCAGGATCTGACCTCGGACGACTTCCGCCGTACGATGCCGCGCTTCACCGGCGACAACGCGGCCGCCAACGCCGCGCTGCTGGAGCCGGTGCGTGCGGTGGCCGAGGCGCACGGGGCGTCGCTCGGGCAGATCGCGCTGGCCTGGGTGCAGCAGCAGGCGGCGCTGCTCGAGTTGCCGGTGGTGCCGATTCCGGGCACGCGCAGCCGCGGCCGGGTCGAGGAGAACACGGCGGCCACGCGGATCGTCCTGACGGAGGACGAGCTGGGGCTGCTGGAGCCGATCGCCTCGAAGGTGGCGGGGGACCGGTACGCGGACATGTCGTTCTCGTCGGCGGGGCGGGAGTAGGAGAAGGTCGTTCGTCGACCGCGGGCCCTACAGCTCGGCCAGCAGTTCCGCCTTCTTCGTCGTGAACTCCTCGTCCGTGACCAGGCCCGCCTTGTGCAGCTCGCTCAGGTGGCGGATGCGGTCGGCGATGTCGGCCGGGTCGCGGCGGGGAGCCGCGGTCGCGGTCACCGGAGCGGGGCCCGAGGCCCGTACGGCGGCCAGCACCGCGGCGGCGAAGGGGAGGGACTCGTGGACGGGACCGTAACCGAGCCCGAAGACGACCGCGGCCGGGTCCTGGTCCGCCTGGGCGGGCTGGGTGGCGGCGGGCTCGCGGCGCAGCAGTCGCAGATGACCCTCGAAGACCTCGGGGGAGCGCCACTCGACCCCGCTCAGCCCGCCGACCGGGAAGCTCTGGTCGCCTGCCTTCCACTTCGCCGACGACGCGCCCGTCCAGAACCAGCGGAAGGACACCGCCCTGCCGTCGAAGGACGCCTTCCCGTCGTACGCCTTGAAGTGGAGGGGAGCCTCGGGCGCGCTCACGAGGTAGCGGTCGGGCGGCTCGGCGTCCTCGGTGAGCGCGGCGCGCAGTTCGTCCGCGTAGTACTCGGCGAGGGTCGCCCGGTCGGCCGGCAGCACCAGCCGGTAGGGATCGCACCCTTCCTTCAGCTGACCCGCGGCCGCCTCCACCAGCGGGTCGGCGCCCGCTCGTGGCACGGCGTGCAGGACGACCGTTCCGCGCTTCCCGGGGGTCAGTGTGACCGCCGAGACCGCCTCCAGGGGGATACGGCGCTCGCCGAGCGCCTGCAGCAGTTTCGGCGTCCGGATCCCCCGTTCGAAGCGGATGAGCACGGAGTCGGACTCGAACTCCCAGGCGGCATGAAATCCGGCCAGTACGTCACCCATGCGGGCCATCGTAAGCGGCGCGCCCGTCCGCGTCGCCACTCCGGGGGGACCGCAGTTTTTCGCTCTCTACGCGCGTCCTGCCGCTGAGGCGTCCGGCAGATCCTTCCGGCACGCGTCATCCTCGTGGGCGCACTGCACCGCGCGGTACGCGCCGATGCCGATCTCCGCGAAGTTGCGCAGGCTCTCCGTGCCCGGCTCGAAATAGCCACCGTGGCCGTTCGCGCCCCGGGCGGACAGCACCCGTGCCCCGAAGCCCTTCGACACCGGGTCGGCGCCGTGTCCGAGCCCGCCGAATTCGAGGTAGGGCACGTCCTGGATCCAGTCGCCGGAGTCGCGCATCGCCCAGACCCGGGCCGAGGTGTGCAGCGAGGACGCCTTCTGCGCCCGCATGCCGGGGCTGCCGGCGACCGCTATGTCGGAGACGCGGGAGGGCAGCGCGTGGGCGGCGACACCGCACAGCACGGAGCCGTAGCTGTGGCAGTACAGCGCGACGGGCGCCCGGCCGGGCAGGGCGCGCAGCAGCGCGTTCAGCCGGACCGCGCCGTCCTCGGCGCGGGATCCGGTGGCCGCGTCCATGCCGAGTCCGCTGGGCGTGGTGTAGTCGGCCCAGGCGATCACGGCGGTGCGTGCCAGCGGGTCGGCGGCGTGCTCGGCCCCGTACAAGGACTGCGCCATGCCGACCGGCGCCGAGTACTTCTTGTTGGTGCGCTGGAAGGTGAGCAGGTCGGTGTCGACGCCGGGCACGACTATGGAGATCCGCTCGGCCCGGTCGAGGTCTCCGAGGACCTCGGCGACCCGGCCCGAGCCCATGGGATCGAAGGCGAGGAAATCGCGCCCCTTCTGCAGCATCGCCTCGTAGCGGTGCATACGGCGGCCGGCCTGCTGTTGTCCCACGGTCGAGAGCCGGTTGTCGTGCGTGCGGCGTTTCTCGACCTTGCGCTGCTGGTCGATGGCGACGCGGTTGGCCTCGTAGCGCAGGGTCACGGGCGCGCCGTTCATGTTGCCGACCGCGAGGGGATAGCGGTGGGCGAGACGGGTGCGCTGGTGGGTGTCGAGGGAGGCGAAGAAGCGGGCCAGCCGGCTCGGCGCGGAGTCGGGGTCCGGGAGCCGCTGTCCGGCGACGATGCCGTGCTGCCACGCGGAGCGGGACGCCTGGAGGGGGGTTGCCCCCCGATGACTGTGGACCGCGGTCCAGCCACTGGTGGCCAGCATCACGAAGACCACGGCCAGCGCGAGCACTGCGCGCCAGACGTTCAGTTGGGGAGAGGTGTCGAAGGAAGTCACTGAGAGGACACCCTAGGAGAAGGTTGGTTCCTCCCGTTAAACCAGTGACTGGGATCACGTTTCTCAGGGGGTAATTGGGGCAATCCGGGTTCAGTTTCAGATAAATAGTGACGCTGCGTGTGCGGAACTGATCGTTCCGTGCCTTGGCTCGTACGTCACTCCGCACGCCACTCCGCACGCCACTCCGCACGCCACTCCGTACGTCACTCCGTACGTCACTCTGTCTGTGACTCCGGACGTGGCTCCGTACGTCACTCGGTGCGCCACTTCTCCGCCAACGCGGGCCCCACCTGATCGAGATACGAGGTGGTCAACTCGCGGATCGCGGAGATGCTGTGGTCCTCGCCCTCGCTCCACAGGCGGCCCGTGATCCTCATCACCCCGCCGAACACCGCCACCGCGACGCGCGGTCTCGGATCCGCGTCCACGTCGAGGCCCTCGCGCTCGGCGATCACCCGCGCGATCTCCTCCTCCAGGTCCGCGGAGCGGCGCAGATAGGCGGCGAACAGGGCGGGGGTCGACTCGATCAACCGGTAGGTGCGCATGTGCAGTTCGAGCGGGACGAGGGACTCGACCGACTCGCCGATGGTGTCCCAGCCCTCCAGGACCGCGCGTCGCAGCGCCTCCAACGGGGCTTCGTGGGGCGGCCGTTCGCGTACCGCGGCGAGGTAGCGCGCCTCCGCGACACCCTGGGTGAACAGGGCGACCTCCTCCTTGCCCGCGAAGTAGCGGAAGAAGGTGCGCTGCGAGACGTCGACGGCCTCCGCGATCTCGTCGACGGTCGTCCGGTCGTAGCCCTGGGTGGTGAACAGTTCGAGGGCGGCCCGCAGCAGCGCGTCCCGGGTGCGCTGCTTCTTGCGCTCGCGCAGGCCCGGACGGGGCGACGTCTGCGGGGCTGTCGTCTCCATGAGGTCCTCATTCTGTTCTTTCCGCCCGACTCAGCGTACCGAGGGGTGACGTGACAGTTACCGACTTGTGAATTGGTTTGTCAACTGTCAGCGGCTGTCACTAACCTCGAAAACATGACTAGTCAGACCACCATCGACACGACGGGGTCGGGGGACAAGACTCCGGTCGCCCCGGCGGAGCGGACGCCGTCCGACGGGCTGCGCGGCCATCCGTGGTTCACCCTGTTCACCGTCGCCGTCGGCGTCATGATGGTCGCCCTGGACGGCACCATCGTGGCCATCGCCAACCCGGCCATCCAGAAGGACCTGGGCGCGAGCTTCGCCGACGTCCAGTGGATCACCAACGGGTACTTCCTCGCACTCGCGGTCACCCTGATCACCGCGGGCAAACTCGGTGACCGCTTCGGCCACCGCCAGACCTTCCTCATAGGCGTGGTCGGTTTCGCCGCTGCCTCCGGCGCGATCGGCTTCTCCAGCAGCATCGCGCTGGTCGTCACCTTCCGCGTCCTGCAGGGCCTGTTCGGCGCGCTGCTGATGCCGGCCGCGCTCGGCCTGCTGCGCGCCACCTTCCCGGCCGAGAAGCTGAACATGGCGATCGGCATCTGGGGCATGGTCATCGGCGCCTCGACCGCGGCCGGCCCGATCCTCGGCGGCCTGCTCGTCCAGCACGTCAGCTGGCAGTCGGTGTTCTTCATCAACGTCCCGGTCGGCGTCATCGCGCTCGTCCTCGGCCTGCTGATCCTCACCGACCACCGCGCGGAGAACGCCCCGCGCTCCTTCGACATCCTGGGCATCGCGCTGCTCTCCAGCGCCATGTTCTGCCTGGTCTGGGCGCTCATCAAGGCCCCGAGCTGGGGCTGGGGCTCCGGTCTGACCTGGGGCTTCCTGGGCGCCTCGGTGCTCGGCTTCGTGCTCTTCGCGCTCTGGGAGAGGCGGGTCAAGGAGCCGCTGATCCCGCTGGCGCTGTTCCGTTCCGTACCGCTGTCGGCGGGCGTGGTCCTCATGGTGCTGATGGCCATCGCCTTCCTCGGCGGTCTGTTCTTCGTCACCTTCTATCTGCAGAACGTGCACGGTATGAGCCCCGTGGACGCCGGTCTGCACCTGCTCCCGCTCACCGGAATGATGATCGTGGGCTCGCCCCTGGCCGGCGCCCTGATCACCAAGACGGGCCCGCGTCTCCCGCTGGCGGGCGGCATGGCCCTCACCGCGATCTCCATGTACGGCATGTCCACACTGGACACGGGCACCAGCGGCGCCGTCATGTCGCTCTGGTTCGCCGGTCTCGGTCTCGGCCTCGCGCCGGTCATGGTCGGCGCCACCGAGGTCATCGTGGGCAACGCGCCGATGGAGCTCTCCGGTGTCGCCGGCGGTCTCCAGCAGGCCGCGATGCAGATCGGCGGCAGCCTCGGTACGGCCGTGCTGGGCGCCGTGATGGCCTCCAAGGTCGACGGCGACCTCGCGGGCAACTGGGCCGACGCCAAGCTGCCGCCGCTCACCCCGGCCCAGCTCGACCAGGCCTCGGAAGCCGTCCAGGTCGGCGCCGCACCGGTCGCCAAGGGCACCCCGGCCGCGGTCGCCGAGCAGATCACGACCGTCGCCCACGACACCTTCATCTCCGGCATGAGCCTGGCCTGCCTGGTCGCCGCCGGGGTCGCCGTCGTGGCGGTCTTCGTCGCGCTGCTCACCAAGCGGGGTGAGAACGCGGAGGCGGCGGGAGCGGGCGCCGGCCACATCTGAGGCATCCGCCCGACCGGCCCGTTTTTGTACAGGCTTCACCTATCAGAGTGACAACGCTAAAGATCCCTCCCCTTCGGCACCCGCCGCACGTCACAGTGGGTCAAGTCCTCCGCACGACCTGGGAGGACCACCGGAACTGCGGCGCGCTGCCGGAGGGGGACAGCGCGCCGCGGTCCGGGGGGCGCCCCGTCAGGGGCGCGGGGAACTGCGCGCCCAGCCCCCACATACCCGCGCCCGACAACGAACCCCCGCGCGTCAGCGCGACCGCTCCTCCGCACCCTCCGGCACGGGGTGCCGAACCCCACCGGCCAGCGCAGCCACCTCCGCCCGGAGCGCCCGCACCTCCTCCGTGAGCGACTCGATCGCCGCGGTCTGCCGCCGCTCCTCCACGTCGTCCTTCTCGAACCGCGAGATGAACCACGCGGCGATGTTCGCGGTCACGACACCGAGCAGCGCGATCCCGGACAGCATCAGCCCGACCGCGATCACGCGGCCGAGCCCGGTGGTCGGCGCGTGGTCCCCGTACCCCACCGTCGTCATCGTCGTGAACGACCACCACACCGCGTCGCCCAGCGTCCTGATGTTCCCGTTCGGCGACTCCCGCTCCACCGAGAGCACCGCGAGCGAGCCGAACATCAGCAGGCCGATCACCGCGCCCCCGACGTAGGTCGTCAGCCGGATCTGCTGGTCCATCCGGGCCCGCCGCCCGACCAGCGTCAGCGTCGCGACCAGCCGCAGCAGCCGCAACGGCTGGAGGATCGGCAGGATCACCGCGCACAGGTCCAGCCAGTGCGTACGGACGAAGCCCTTGCGGTCCCGGACGAGTATGAGACGCACGAGATAGTCGCCGGCGAAGGCCCCCCACACCGTCCACTCCACCGCCGTGCACACGCCCGTCAGGCCGCGGCTCGCGTCGCTGTCCACGATCGGCACGGCATAGGCGACCGCGAAGGCCACCGCGAGCCCCAGCAGGGGCCGCTGTGTGCGCCGCTCCCAACGGACCTGCGCCGAATGCTCGTTCATGTCCGCATCGTAGGTGCACAGAAGGACCCCGTAAGGGGCGCGCGGAACTGGGTGACCAGCCCCTCGCGCCCCACGGACGTCCACCGGCCCTCGCGGGCGGTGCCTACGCGTCGCCGCCCGCGGCGCCGGGGTGGGCCGCCGCCACGTCGAGCAGCTGATAGCGGTCGATCGCCTGCTTCAGCACCGACCGGTCGACCTTGCCCTCGCGCGCCAGCTCGGTCAGCACCGTGACCACGATCGACTGCGCGTCGATGTGGAAGAAGCGCCGGGCCGCCCCGCGCGTGTCCGCGAAGCCGAACCCGTCCGCGCCCAGCGACTGGTACGTCCCCGGCACCCACCGCGAGATCTGGTCCGGAACCGATCGCATCCAGTCGGACACGGCCACGAACGGACCTTCGGCGGCGCTCAGCTTCTGCGTCACATACGGGACGCGCTGCTCCTCCTCGGGGTGCAGCAGATTGTGCCGCTCCACCTCGACGGCCTCACGCCGCAGCTCGTTCCAGGAGGTCGCCGACCAGACGTCGGCGCGTACGTTCCACTCCTCGGCGAGGATCCGCTGTGCCTCCACCGCCCACGGCACCGCGACACCGGACGCGAGGATCTGCGCCGGGACGGAGCCCGAAGTCCCCTCCGAGAAGCGGTGGATGCCCTTGAGGATGCCGTCCACGTCGACGTCGGCGGGCTCGGCCGGGTGCCGGATCGGCTCGTTGTAGACGGTGAGGTAGTAGAAGACGTCCTCGCCGTGCGGGTGTTCCTCGGACGAGCCGTACATCCGGCGCAGACCGTCCTTGACGATGTGCGCGATCTCGAACCCGTACGCCGGGTCGTACGCGACACAGCCCGGGTTGGTCGAGGCGAGCAGCTGGGAGTGGCCGTCGGCGTGCTGGAGGCCCTCACCGGTCAGAGTCGTACGCCCGGCGGTCGCGCCGAGTACGAAACCGCGCGCCAACTGGTCGGCCATCTGCCAGAACTGGTCGCCGGTGCGCTGGAAACCGAACATCGAGTAGAAGACATAGACCGGGATGAGCGGCTCGCCGTGCGTGGCGTACGCCGAACCCGCCGCGATCAGCGAGGCCGTGCAGCCCGCCTCCGAGATGCCGTCGTGCAGCATCTGGCCGGTCGGCGACTCCTTGTACGCGAGGAGCAGATCGCGGTCCACGGACTCGTACTGCTGGCCGAGCGGGTTGTAGATCTTCGCGCTCGGGAAGAACGAGTCCATGCCGAAGGTGCGGTACTCGTCGGGCGCGATCAGCACGAAACGCTTGCCGATCTCCTTGTCCCGCATGAGGTCCTTGAGCAGCCGCACAAAGGCCATGGTGGTGGCGATCGACTGCTGACCGGAGCCCTTCTTCACACCCGCGTACGCCTTGTCGTCCGGCAGGGCCAGGGGCTTGGACCGCACGAGGCGGGTCGGGACATACCCGCCGAGCCCCTTGCGGCGGTCGTGCATGTACTGGATCTCCTCCGAGTTCCGGCCCGGGTGGTAGTACGGCGGCGCGCCGTCCTCCAGCTCCTTGTCGGAGATCGGCAGATGCAGCCGGTCGCGGAAGCCCTTGAGGTCGGCGACCGTCAGCTTCTTCATCTGGTGCGTGGCGTTGCGGCCCTCGAAGTTCGGGCCGAGCGTCCAGCCCTTGACCGTCTGCGCCAGGATCACCGTCGGCTGTCCGGCGTGCGCCTTGGCCGCCGAGAAGGCCGCGAAGATCTTCTTGTGGTCGTGCCCGCCGCGGCCCAGGTGCAGGATCTGGTCGTCGCTCATGCTCTCGACCATCGCCCGCAGCCGGTGGTCGTCCCCGAAGAAGTGCCGGCGGATGTAGTCGCCGGTCTCGGTGGCGTACGTCTGGAACTGGCCGTCCGGGGTGGTGTTCAGCTTGTTGACCAGCACACCGTCGCGGTCCTGCGCGAGCAGCGGGTCCCAGGTGCGGTCCCAGACCAGCTTGATGACGTTCCATCCGGCGCCGCGGAACTGCGACTCCAGCTCCTGGATGATCTTGCCGTTGCCGCGCACCGGGCCGTCGAGGCGCTGGAGGTTGCAGTTGACGACGAAGGTCAGGTTGTCCAGGCCCTCACGGGCCGCGATCGACAGCTGGCCGAGCGACTCCGGCTCGTCCATCTCGCCGTCGCCGAGGAACGCCCATACGTGGGACGCGGAGGTGTCCGCGATGCCGCGCGCCTCCATGTAGCGGTTCATCCGCGCCTGGAAGATCGCGCCGAGCGGGCCGAGGCCCATGGAGACGGTCGGGAACTCCCAGAAGTCCGGCATCAGGCGCGGGTGCGGGTAGGAGGACAGCCCGTACGGCGCCTTCGACTTCTCCTGCCGGAACGCGTCGAGCTGCTGCTCGGAGAGCCGGTCGAGGAGGAAGGCGCGGGCGTAGATACCGGGGGAGGCGTGCCCCTGGAAGAAGATCTGGTCGCCGCCGTCGCCCTTGTCCTTGCCGCGGAAGAAGTGGTTGAAGCCGACGTCGTAGAGCGAGGCGGAGGAGGCGAAGGTGGCGATGTGACCGCCGACGCCGATGCCCGGCCGCTGGGCGCGCGAGACCATCACGGCGGCGTTCCAGCGGGTGGCGTTGAGGACCTTGCGCTCGATCTCCTCGTTGCCGGGGAAGAAGGGCTCGTCCTTGGTGGCGATCGTGTTGACGTAGTCCGTGCTGCGCATCTCGGGCACGGCCACGCGCTTCTCGCGGGCCCTCTCGATCAGCCGCAGCATCAGGTAGCGGGCGCGCTCACGGCCCCGCTCGTCGACGGCGGCGTCGAGGGAGTCGAGCCACTCCTGCGTCTCTTCGGGGTCGAAGTCCGGGACCTGGCTGGGAAGGCCGCCAATGATGATCGGATTGCGATCGGATCCGGAAGCCACGCTGTTCCTTCGCTGTCAGAGGGGCGTCTGAAGGCTGCCCGAAGGGCGTCCGAGGGGTACCCGAGGGGCTGTATGGGGCGGTTTTTGGGTCTGTCGGTTCCGTTCCCCATCGTGTACCTCGGGAGCGGAATCGTCATCTCTACCGAGAGGTAACCGATACATTCCCGCAGTTCGTTGGGACGGGCCCGGCCAAAACGCAACGATACGCTCAGTCCGTGACGCGTTCCGCAAAGTCGTTCGGCTCTCGTACGCTCCAAGGGTTCCGAAATGCATAAATGGGGCAGAAAGGTGTGGTGTGCGTCACGTATGGCTGTGAATCCATGCCGGGAGTTGCGGCGACACCGCCAGGATCGTCACCGTTTCGGCGGTCTCGACGGCCGGGTACTTGCGCGATCCGTCCCGCCCGTGTGGACTACGGCCAATGCTGCGCGCACGCGCGTGGCTGAGACATCTACCGAAACATGATCAGGAGGCAAGCCGTGAGCGCGACCGCGGACCACGCGGAGGAGCGGACCAACCCGGCCGGCAGGCTGGGGTTCGAGCCCGGACAGGTGGTCCAGGAGATCGGCTTCGACGACGACGTTGACCACGACCTCCGTGAAGGCATCGAATCGTTGATCGGCCAGGATCTGGTCGATGAGGACTACGACGACGTCGCAGACGTCGTGCTGCTGTGGTTCCGCGACGAGGACGGTGACCTTACGGACGCTCTGGTGGACGTCATCGGTCTCCTTGAGGACGGCGGCATGATCTGGCTGCTGACCCCGAAGACCGGCCGGGACGGCTACGTCGAGCCCAGCGACATCAGTGACGCCGCCCAGACCGCAGGCCTCTCCCAGACGAAGAGCATCTCCGTGGGGAAGGAGTGGTCGGGCTCGCGCCTGATCACGCCCAAGTCGAAGCGCTGAGCTCCGGCGCCGTCTGCCGCAGAGCACTGTGCGTGAGGCCCCCGTCGGCGGTTCCGCCGGCGGGGGCCTCACCTATCCGCGTCCCTGGGCCGGGCGTGCGCCCCGAGCGTGCCTCGCGCTCTCCCCCGCCCGGAGCGGGTCGGGAGCGCTGCGTAGGCTGGTCGCCACCCGAACAGCCCCCTGGAAGGGAAGCGTGTGACTATGGCGATCGAGGTCGGCACCGAGGCACCGGACTTCGAGCTCAAGGACAACCACGGTGCCACCGTGAAGCTGTCCGACTTCCGCGGCGAGAAGAACGTGGTGCTGCTCTTCTACCCGTTCGCTTTCACCGGCGTGTGCACCGGTGAGCTGTGCGCCCTGCGTGACGAACTGCCGAAGTTCGTCAACGACGACGTCCAGCTGCTGGCCGTCTCCAACGACTCCATGCACACCCTGCGTGTCTTCGGCGAGCAGGAGGGCCTGGAATACCCGCTGCTCTCCGATTTCTGGCCGCATGGCAACACTTCGCGCGCGTACGGCGTCTTCGACGAGGACAAGGGTTGTGCCGTGCGCGGCACTTTCATCATCGACAAGGAGGGCGTCGTCCGCTGGACCGTGGTCAACGGCCTGCCGGACGCGCGTGACCTGAACGAGTACCTGAAGGCGCTCGACACGCTGTGAACTCGACACCCTGTGATTGTTCGGTCGCAGGGCCTGCAGGGTGCGGGAACCCGTCACTAGGATCGACACGTTGATCCGATACCAACGCACGACGGGGCGCCCCGCCCCTGGACACCATTGGGAGGACTCGTGGGAGTCAGCCTCAGCAAGGGCGGCAACGTATCGCTGACCAAGGAGGCCCCGGGACTGACCGCGGTCATCGTCGGTCTGGGATGGGACGCCCGAACCACCACCGGCGTCGACTTCGACCTCGACGCCAGCGCCATCCTCACGAATGCGGACGGCAAGGTCAGCTCCGACCAGAACTTCGTGTTCTTCAACAATCTGAAGAGCCCGGACGGCTCGGTGGAGCACACCGGCGACAACATCACCGGTGAGGGCGAGGGCGACGACGAGCAGATCAAGGTCAATCTCGCCGGCGTCCCTGCCGACGTCCAGAAGATCGTGTTCCCGGTCTCGATCTACGACGCCGAGAACCGCCAGCAGTCCTTCGGTCAGGTCCGCAACGCGTTCATCCGCGTGGTGAACCAGGCCGGCGAGGCGGAGATCGCGCGCTACGACCTCTCCGAGGACGCCTCGACGGAGACCGCGATGGTCTTCGGCGAGCTGTACCGCAATGGTGCGGAGTGGAAGTTCCGCGCCATCGGTCAGGGCTACGCCTCGGGCCTGCGCGGCATCGCGCAGGACTTCGGCGTGAACGTCTGACGTGAACATCGGGCGTGAACGTCGGGCGCGGACGTCCGGCGTCCACGCCCGACGCGACCGTCCGACATGACCTCGCTGCATGCATGAACGCCCGACATGAACGTTCGGCGTGAGTGTTTGACGGGTGCGTCGGACGTGAACGTCTGAGCCGTACGGCCTTCGGTTCCCAGGCCCGGTACCGCACCCTCCCGGTGCAGTGCCGGGCCCGCAGTACAACTGAAAGTTCGACATCGGGGAGGACCAGCATCATGGGCGTCACGCTCGCCAAGGGAGGCAATGTCTCCCTCTCCAAGGCCGCGCCGAATCTCACACACGTGTTGATCGGGCTCGGCTGGGACGCGCGCTCCACCACCGGAGCCGACTTCGACCTCGACGCCAGCGCCCTGCTGTGCAATTCCGGCCGGGTGCTCGGCGACGAGTGGTTCATCTTCTACAACCAGCTCAAGAGCCCCGACGGCTCGGTCGAGCACACCGGTGACAACCTCACCGGTGAGGGCGAGGGCGACGACGAGTCGATCCTGATCGACCTCGCCAAAGTGCCGGCCAACGTCGACAAGATCGTGTTCCCGGTCTCCATCCACGACGCGGACAACCGTGGCCAGACCTTCGGCCAGGTCAGCAATGCCTTCATCCGTGTGGTCAACCAGGCCGACGGCCAGGAGCTGGCGCGCTACGACCTCTCCGAGGACGCCTCCACGGAAACGGCGATGATCTTCGGCGAGGTCTACCGCTACAACCAGGAGTGGAAGTTCCGAGCGGTCGGACAGGGGTACGCGTCCGGCCTGCGAGGCATCGCACTCGACTTCGGAGTCAATGTTTCCTAGGACCGCCCGCGTCAGCCGAAGGAGCGGCCCTCTAGACTTCGTGGTCAACAGTAGGTAAAGCCGAGTGCGGCGCGGGGGAGACCCGTACACACACGATGATTGGGTAGCCAGTGCTTCTGAAAACCTTCGGCTGGTCGTTTGCGGTCACCGCGCTCGGCCTGGTCGCAGCGGTGATCTACGGGGGGTGGGAAGCCCTCGGGATTGTGGCGATCCTGACCATCCTGGAGATCTCGCTGTCCTTCGACAACGCGGTGGTCAACGCCGGAATCCTGAAGAAGATGAGCGCCTTCTGGCAGAAGATCTTCCTCACGGTCGGTGTGCTGATCGCCGTCTTCGGCATGCGACTGGTGTTCCCCGTCGTGATCGTGGCCGTCACCGCCAAGAAGAGCCCCTGGGACGCGGTCAACCTCGCGCTGACCGACAAGGACCAGTACCAGCAGCTGGTGACCGACGCTCACCCGGCGATCGCCGCCTTCGGCGGCATGTTCCTGTTGATGATCTTCCTCGACTTCATCTTCGAGGAGCGTGACGTCCAGTGGCTGCGCTGGATCGAGCGCCCGCTCGCCAAGCTGGGCAAGGTCGACATGCTGTCGGTCTGCATCGCCCTGATCGCCCTGCTGATCACCTCGATGACCTTCGCGGTCCACGCCCACCAGCACGGCGGCGCGCACGTCGACAAGGCGCAGACGGTGCTGATCTCCGGCATCGCGGGTCTGATCACCTACATGGTCGTCGGCGGACTCTCCGGCTACTTCGAGGACAGGCTCGAGGAAGAGGAGGAGCGGGAGCACGAGGAAGAGGAGGAGGCCGAGCGGACCGGCAAGAAGAAGCCGGCCGTCGTCCTCGCCGGGCAGGCCGCGTTCTTCATGTTCCTCTACCTGGAAGTGCTGGACGCCTCCTTCTCCTTCGACGGTGTCATCGGCGCCTTCGCCATCACCAACGACATCGTGCTGATGGCACTCGGCCTCGGCGTCGGCGCCATGTACGTCCGCTCGCTCACCGTCTATCTGGTCCGCCAGGGCACCCTCGACGACTACGTCTATCTGGAGCACGGCGCGCACTACGCCATCGGCGCCCTGTCCGTGATCCTGCTGGTCACCATCCGGTACCAGATCAGCGAGGTCATCACCGGCCTCGTCGGCGTCATCCTGATCGCCTGGTCCTTCTGGTCCTCGGTGCGCCGCAACCGGGCGCTCGCAGCGGCCGAGGGAAAAGGGGCGGCCTCGGACGAGAAGGCTGAGGTCTCGTCCGGGGTGTGACGAACCCACCGGTCCGAGGAAGTGACACCCCCTCGCCGCACGGGGTTGACACCCCTCCGGTTGAGGAACGCTCTGAGCGGGGCGGCCGTCGAGGACGAGTCCTCACGGCCGCCCCGCCGCATATCGAGGCAAGGGTGGGGGCGGGATACGGGAATGGGCTTCTGGGACGACCTGTGGCGCGGACGCTCGACGGATTTCGACTCCGGCAGCGCGGCCACCAACGCGATAGAACTGACCAAGCGGAACCACACGGTCTCGCTCACCAAGCAGGGCGCGGCCACCGGCAACCTGCGCATCAACCTGTCCTGGCGGATGCGCACCTCCGACATCGGCGGCGACCGGCAGCGCGGCAGCCTGCTGCGCCACCCCTTCAAGACCTTCAAGCCGGACATGGTCCAGGGGCACACCCAGAGCATGGTGAACGTCGACCTCGACCTGGGCGTCATGTACGAGCTCACGGACGGCTCCAAGGGCGTGGTGCAGCCCCTGGGCAACTTCCTCGGCGACATCAACGACCCGCCGTACGTGAAACTGAGCGGTGACGACCGGTTCGGCTCGGCCTCCGGCGAGACGGCCTACGTCAACCTGGACCACCGCGACGACATCAAACGCCTGCTGGTCTTCGTCTACATCTACGACCAGACGCCCGCCTTCGACCGTACGCACGCGATCATCACGCTCTACCCGAGCAACGGCCCGCGGATCGAGATCGGCCTCGACGAACGGCATCCGCAGGCCCGCTCCTGCGCGGTCGTCATGATCGAGAACACCAAGGGCGAGATGATCGTGCGGCGCGAGGTGAAGTTCGTGTACGGGTTCCAGGCGGAGCTGGACCGGCTGTACGGGTGGGGGCTCCAGTGGGGGCGGGGCTACAAGTCGAAGGTCGACCGCTGACGGGTCGCTGCCGCCGGGCCGGGCCGGGGGCGCCCAAGAGCTCGGGTTCGTCCGGTGGGGTGGCGGCTGCGGGTTCGCTGTGGCTGAGCGCGCAGTTCCCCGCGCCCCTTGCGGGGCGCTGCCCCCTACCGGGCGATGAACTGCGGGCCCTGCGGCGGCAGGCGGAAGTCCGGGTCCGGGAGCGCGCCGACGGCCTGCGGGAAGCCGTAGGCCGGCTGGACGGCCGGGGCCGTCTGGGGCTGGGGGTAGCCGTAGGCGGGCTGCGCGGGCGCCGTCTGGGCCGGCTGCGGATAGCCGTACGCGGGCTGCTGGGGCACCGGGGCGGCATGCTCGGGCGGCAGCGGCACCGAGGTCTCCGGGGAGCCGACAGGGGCGGCCCAGGCGGCGGCGTCGGGCACGGACCCGGTCACCGGCGCGGCGGTCTCCGGCTCCGACTCGTCCACCGTGATCCCGAAGTCGGAGGCGAGCCCCTCCAGACCGTTCGGATAGCCCTCGCCGAGCGCCCGGAACTTCCAGCCCTGCCCGCGCCGGTACAGCTCGCCGCAGATCAGCGCCGTCTCCGTACCCGTCTCCGGCTTGACGTCGAAGTGCGCCAGCGGTTCGCCGTCCGTGCCGGACGCGTCGTACAGCAGGATGCGCAGCGCGCGTACGCGGTCGAAGGTGACACCGTCCGCCGATGCGACCAGCAGAATCTGCCCGACGCCGGACTCGACACCCGCCAGATCCGTCTGGATCGTGTCGGTGAGGCCCTCGGCGACACGTTTCTTGCCGAGTCGCCAGACCTTGCCCGAGGGATGGCGTGGCTGGTTGTAGAAGACGAAGTCCTCGTCGGATCGCACACGACCGTCGGGACCGAGGAGCAGCGCCGAGACATCGACATCGGGGACACCCTGTCCGGGGGTCCAGCGCAGCACCGCGCGTACCGCTGTGGCGTCCAGCGGGACGTTCGACCCCTTCAACATCGCGTGCGTCATGCGGTCATCCTGCCCTCTCGGTCCTGGTCACGACAACGCGGGGGGTGAGGATTCCCAGTCCGGATGTGCGGGTAACCGACACGGCCGGGTTACCTGAACTTCACGCCCGGTGGGAACGACTGACATGGATTTGTACGTACTATTACCGGCCACATCACGTAGGGCCGCCTAGCCGACACGGGGGAGTTTCATGCGTCATTTCGGGCACATCGCCCCTGAACAGCGGCAGCGTCTCTTCTACCGGGAACCGTGCGTGTTCACCGCCGACTCCCCCGCCCGTGTGCTCGCGGCGGCCCTCGGAGCCACCCTGTACAGCCCCGCGACCAGGCCCCGTCTCGCCGACGACGTCATCAAGCAGGCCGGGCGTGGTGTGGTCTCCATGGTGCTGTGCCTGGAGGACTCGATCGACGACTCCGAGGTCGTGGGCGCCGAGGAGAACCTGGTCCGGCAGTTCGCCGACCTGGCCGCACGGCCGCCGAACACCGAGCTCCCGCTGCTGTTCGTACGGGTCCGCGAACCCGAGCAGATCCCGGACCTCGTCCAGCGCCTCGGCCCCTCCGTACGGCTGCTGTCCGGATTCGTACTGCCGAAGTTCACCGAGGAGCGGGGCGTCCTCTTCATGGAGGCGCTCACCGCGGCGGAGTCCGCGAGCGGGCGGCGGCTGTTCGCCATGCCGGTCCTGGAGTCGCCCGGGCTGCTGTACCTGGAGAGCCGCCGGGAGACCCTGGAGGGCATCTTCCGCGTCGTCGACAAGTACCGCGACCGCGTCCTCGCGCTGCGCCTGGGCGTCACCGACTTCTGCTCGGCGTACGGGCTGCGCAGAGCGCCCGACATGACCGCGTACGACGTCCAGATCGTCGCCTCCGTGATCGCCGACGTGGTGAACATGCTGGGCCGCTCGGACGGCACCGGTTTCACGGTGACCGGGCCGGTGTGGGAGTACTTCCGGGTCCAGGAACGCATGTTCAAGCCGCAGCTGCGCCGCAGCCCCTTCCAGGAGGGTGAGGTCGAGGAACTGCGCCAGTCGCTGATCGAGCACGACATGGACGGGCTGCTGCGCGAGATCGCCCTCGACCGGGCCAACGGTCTGCTCGGCAAGACCTGCATCCACCCCTCGCACGTACCGGCCGTGCACGCGCTGTCCGTGGTCAGCCACGAGGAGTACAGCGACGCGCAGGACATCCTCAGGCCCGAGCGCTGCGGCGGGGGTGTTCTGAGATCCTCGTACACGAACAAGATGAACGAGGTGAAGCCGCACCGCGCCTGGGCCGAGCGCACCCTGCAGCGTGCCGAGGTGTTCGGTGTCGCGAACGAGGACATCGGTTTCGTGGAGCTGCTCGCGGCCGGTCTGCCGACCTGAACCGCGCCGGCCCGACGGACTGACCGCTCCCTGCGGGCCGACTCCCACCGGCCAACTCCTGTCGACCGACCTCTGTCGACCGACCTCTACCGACCGACCAACAAGGAATCGATGAAGAACGTGGTGTGGACGGGGACCTGGGTCGCCGAGCGGCTGGGTGTCGAGCTCGTCGGTGACGAGAAGCTGAGCGACCTGCTGGGGCTCGCGCTGCGGCGCAACCCCCGGCGGGCGCATCTGCTCGTCTCGAACGTGCTCGGCAAGCACGTCCCGCAGTCGCCGTCCGTGGTGTACGGACACGGGTTCGCGCTCGGCCGCCGGGTACGGGAGCTGCTCGGCACCGAGGAGGCCCGCGCAGCCGTGGTCCTCGGGTACGCCGAGACGGCCACCGGCCTCGGCCACTCCGTCGCCGACGGCGTGGGCCGCGCGCCCTACCTCCACTCGACCCGTCGCCCCGTCCCCGGCGTCGACACGGCGGGCGGCTTCGAGGAGTCGCACTCCCACGCCACCTCCCACCTCCTCCTTCCGGAGGACCCCCACCTGCTCGCGGGCCCGGGACCCCTGGTCCTCGTCGACGACGAGTTCTCCACCGGCAACACCGTCCTCAACACCGTCCGCGACCTCCACGCCCGCTACCCGCGCGACCGCTATGTGATCGTGGCCCTGGTCGACATGCGCTCGGCCGCGGACCTGGGCCGCCTGGAGGAGTTCGCGGCGGAGATCGGCGCGAGGGTGGACCTGGTCGCCGCGGCGACCGGCACCGTCAAGCTCCCCGAGGGGGTGCTGGAGAAGGGCCAGGCCCTGGTGGCGCAGTACGAGACCGCCGCCCGCCCCGGGGTTCCCGGTGCGGGTACGGCAGTGTCCGGAGAGCAGCCGCGGCCGTCCGAGAGCGCCCGGCCCCGCGGGGAACACCCCGGTGCCGTCCGGGTCGAGCTCGGCTGGCCGCGCGGGGTTCCCGACGGGGGCCGGCACGGGTTCACGCCCGGGCACCGAATACGCCTGGACGGGGCGCTGCCCGCCATGGCCGCCCGGGTCGCCGACGCGTTGCCGGACGGGGCCCGCCGGGTGCTGGTACTCGGGTGCGAGGAGCTGATGTACGCCCCGCTCAGGCTGGCGCGGGAACTGGAACAGGTGGTGGCCGCCGAGGTGCGGTACTCCACGACCACCCGGTCCCCGGTGCTGGCCGTCGACGACCCCGGTTACGCCATACGGACCCGTCTCGTCTTCCCGGCCCACGACGACCCCGACGACGGCCCGGGCGAGCGCTACGCCTACAACGTCGCGGGCGCCGGTTTCGACGCCGTGGTCGCCGTCGTCGACTCCACCGCCGACACCCCCGAACTGCACGCCCCGGACGGCCTGCTGGCCCGGCTCGCGGAACACACCCCGAGCGTCCTGCTCGCCGTCGTCCCGTCGTACGTCCCCGCACGGCCGTCCCCCGAAAGGCCCTCCATGCTCCCCGAGCCCCTCCGCGGCCCCGCCTTCTCCTCGTACGCGCCCGACGAGGTCGGCTGGCTGCTGCAGGACCTCTCGGACGTGAGGCTGGAGGCGCCGACCGAGGAGCGCGAGGAGGCGATCCAGAGCGGCGGCGCCCACTACGCCGAGTCGCTGCCGGTCGAGTACCAGCCCAGCCCCCAGTACCAGGAGCTGTTCCACACGGCCCTCGGCACCTCGGCCGCCCGGATCGCCCAGGCCGTCGGCGCCGTCACCGAGCTGGTGCTCGCCGAACGCTCTCCGCACCCCGTACTCGTCTCGCTGGCCCGCGCGGGCACCCCCGTCGGCGTCCTGATGCGCCGCTGGGCCCAGCACCGGCACGGCCTCGACCTGCCGCACTACGCCGTCTCCATCGTCCGCGGCCGCGGCATCGACACCAACGCGCTGCGCTGGCTGGCCGCCCACCACGACCCGGCCGACATCGTGTTCGTCGACGGCTGGACCGGCAAGGGCGCCATCACCCGCGAACTCACCGAGGCCATCAGGGAGTTCGAGTCCGCCGAGGGCATCACCGGCTTCGACCCGGAGATCGCGGTGCTCGCCGACCCGGGCTCGTGCGTACGGACGTACGGCACCCGCGAGGACTTCCTCATCCCCTCCGCCTGCCTCAACTCGACGGTGTCCGGCCTGATTTCGCGTACCGTGCTGCGCTCGGACCTGGTCGGCGAGTACGACTTCCACGGCGCGAAGTTCTACCGGGAACTCGCCGGCTCCGACGTCTCCGTCGACTTCCTGGACACCGTCGCCGCCCACTTCCCCGACGTCGCCGACGCGGCCTGCGCCCAGGCCAAGGAGCTCCTCGCCGCCGACCGCACCCCCACCTGGGAGGGCTGGGCGGCCGTCGAGCGGATCAGCGAGGAGTACGAGATCCACGACGTGAACCTCGTCAAGCCGGGCGTCGGCGAGACCACCCGCGTGCTGCTGCGCCGCGTCCCCTGGAAGATCCTCGCGCGCGCCGGAGCGGGGGCGGACCTCGACCACGTACGCCTGCTGGCGGAGCAGCGCGGGGTGCCCGTCGAGGAGGTCGACGAACTCCCCTACACCTGCGTGGGGTTGATCCACCCGAAGTACACCCGCGGGGCGACCGGCGCCGACGGCAGGGCGGTGGCGGTCTGATGTCCGCGCCCAAGGTACTCGTCGCCAGCGATCTCGACCGTACGCTGATCTACTCCTCCGCCGCCCTCGCGCTGACCATGCCCGACGCGCGGGCGCCCCGGCTGCTCTGTGTCGAGGTGCACGAGGCGAAGCCGCTGTCGTACATGACCGAGACGGCCGCCGCGCTGCTCACCGAGCTCGGCGACAGTGCCCACTTCGTGCCCACCACGACCCGTACCCGCAAGCAGTACCAGCGCATCAACCTGCCGGGTCCCGCCCCGACGTACGCGATCTGCGCCAACGGCGGGCATCTGCTCGTCGACGGTGTCTCCGACCTCGACTGGCACGCGGCCGTGACCGCGCGGCTGGCCGACGAGTGCGCTCCGCTGGACGAGGTCCGGGAGCATCTGGCGGCCACCGCCGATCCGCTCTGGGTCCGCAAGCACCGGGTCGCCGAGGACCTGTTCGTCTATCTGGTGGTGGAGCGCGAGCTGCTGCCCGAGGAGTGGGTGAAGGAACTCGCGGTCTGGGCCGAGGAGCGCGGCTGGACGGTGTCGTTGCAGGGCCGCAAGATCTACGCCGTGCCGAAGCCGCTCACCAAGAGCGCGGCCGTGCGCGAGGTCGCCCGGCGCACCGGCGCGATCCTGACCCTCGCCGCCGGGGACTCCCTGCTCGACGCGGACCTGTTGCTGGCCGCAGACCGCGGCTGGCGGCCCGGCCACGGGGAACTGGCCGAGGCCGACTGGACGGCTCCCGCGATCACCGCCCTCCCGGAGCGCGGGGTGGCGGCGGGGGAGCGGATCCTGCGGGAGTTCACCCACGCCTGCGGCCGCCCGGGCCCGGCCTGAACGAGGCCGGGCCCGGCGCCCGAGCGGGAGTCGGGCCCGGCGGTCGGGTGGGAGTCGTGTCGGCGGTCGGACGGAGTCGTCGGGGCTTGTGTGGGGCGACCGAGTGAAGACTGTGGGCGGTCTGTGCGGAGGGTGTGGGCGACGAGAAGCTGAAGAGTTGCTGAAAATCTCGAACGATCAGCCGCAGCAACCCCCGCCGCAACACCCGCCTCCGCCGCCCTCGGTGGGGCGCGGGGCGGCCGCGGAGGCCGAGCCGCCGGTGGCCACCGCGACCGTCGACAGGAGTTTCACGGTGTCGTCGTGTCCGGCGGGGCAGGCCGCCGGAGCGGCGGATTCCGCCATCGGGCGGCTCAGTTCGAACGTGTCGCCGCAGGTCCGGCAGCGGTACTCGTAGCGAGGCATGCCCACAGGTTAGCGGGCGTCCGGCGACGACCGAAGGGTTCGGCCGTCCCGCCCGGTACGCGGCGGCGCGGCGCTCCCGCGTCCGGATCCGCTCGATGTGTTCGGCGTGTTCGGCGGGCCCCCCTTGACCTGCCGAACATTTCTGTCTGGTTCCTGAGCGAAGAGATCGTATTAGTCGCTGATAATTTAGGAGAGCCGCGACGAGCCGCAAGGTCGGGGAGGGGGGCTCGCAGCCGCATGTGCGGCCGCTGCACTACCCGCGCGCGCATTGACCAAGTGCGGAGGGAGACGCAGTCGTGACCGAGGCATGGCATCGAACAGATGCCCAGAATCCCTTGGGTCGTCCACGCGCCGGAGCCCGCCGTGGCTAGCGGGGAGGGCGAGGACCGCCCGGACCGCCCCGCGGCCGAGCCGGGACGGCCCGCGAGCCGTCGTCCGGAGAACGAGACTCCCGCCGAAAAGACCACCCAGTTCCGTGTTCCGTTCCGCACCGACGGTCCCGCCGAGGAGACCACTCAGCTCCGCATCCCGCCGCGTGTCGACGGTCCCGCCGACGAGACCACTCAGCTGCGTATCCCGCCGCGCACCGACGTGCCCACCGATGATCTCTCCGAGGCGCGCTCAAGCGTGGAGGAAACCGCACAACGAGCCGACGGGGGGGCGATTTCCGGCCATCGTGGCACCCGCCGTAAACCGGCATCGTCCTCCGCGCTCGCCGGGCGGTTCGCCCCCTTCGTCCGCCGTCTCAGACCGCAGTACCCCCGGCCCGGCCGCACCGGCTGGCGGCGCTGGATGCCCTCCTGGCGCCAGTGGCTCGGCGCCTGGGGCCTGGGCATCGGGCTGAGCGCCACGTTCCTGGCCATCGCCTATGCCGCCACAGACATACCCCAGAACCTGAACACCTACGCCACCCAGCAGGACAACGTCTACTTCTGGTCCGACGGGACGCCGATGGCCCGTACCGGGTGGGTGCGGCGGCAGGCGATGCCGCTGAAGGACATCCCCGAGGGCGTGCGCTGGGCGGTGCTGGCGGCGGAGAACGAGAGCTTCTACTCCGACCCGGGCATCTCCTTCAAGGGCATCACCCGTGCCCTGGTGCGCACGGTCGGCGAGGGGAACACCGAGGGCGGCTCCACGATCACCCAGCAGTACGTCAAGAACGTCTATCTGAACCAGAACCGGTCGGTGGGCCGCAAGTTCACCGAGGCGATGATCTCGCTCAAACTGGACCAGAAGATGAGCAAGGACAAGATCCTTGAGGGGTACCTGAACACCAGCTGGTTCGGCCGTGGCACGTACGGCATCCAGCGGGCCGCCCAGGCGTACTACGGCAAGGACGTCGGCCAACTCAACGTCGGCGAGGCCGCGATGCTCGCGTCCCTGCTGAAGGGCGCGGGCTTGTACGACCCCACGCTGAGCCAGGCGAACCACAAGCGTGCCGTGGACCGCTGGTCGTGGATCCTCGACCGCATGGTCAAGATCGGCAAGCTGTCGCCGGCCGAGCGGGCCAAGTACACGAAGTTCCCCGAGCCGACCACGCAGTCCCAGACCTTCGACACCGGCAAGCAGAGCGACTATCTGGTGGAGCTCGCGACCCAGTACGCCAAGAAGGCCGGGCACATCTCGGACCAGCAGTTCGACCTGGGCGGCTACCAGATCTACACGACCTTCGACCGGAAGCGGGAGACGTCGCTCACCAACGCCGTCACCAAGGCCCGCAACAAGGCGCTGAAGGACGACCCCGCGACGGCGAAGACCGCCCACTACGGCGCCTCCTCGGTGGCCGCCGACGGCGAAATCCTCGCCGTCTACGGCGGCCCCGACCACCGTACGCAGGGCTACAACGAGTCCAACGCGACCACCGTCCCGGCCGGTTCGGCGTTCCTGCCCTTCGTCTACGCGGCAGGGCTGGAACACGGCATCCACAAGACCCGCGACAGCACGGCGACACCGGTCACGCCGGAGACGCTCTACGACGGTAACGACAACGTCCCTGTCACCACACCCGAAGGGCCCTACTGGGACCGCGCCAACAAGAAGGTCGCCGCCCACAACGACGGCAACAAGTCCTGGGGGCGGATCAGCCTGCGCCGGGCGCTCGCCGAGTCCGTGAACGTGCCGTTCATGCAGCTCGGCATGGACACGGGCCTGGACAAGGTGCGGCAGACCGCCGAAGCGGCCGGGCTGCTCTCGTCGAGCATGGGACCCCAGGTGCCCGCGCTGTCCCTGGGCAACTCCACGCCCAGCGCGATCCGGATGGCCAACGCCTATGGCACCTTCGCCGCGGGCGGGTCGCACATCGAGCCGTACTCCGTGCGACGCCTCACCCGCAACGGCTCCCAGGTCGCCCTGGCCACGCCCCGCCCCGAGCGCGCGGTGAGCGCCGAGGTGGCCCGTGAGGTCACCGAGGCGCTCACGGACGCCTTCGGTGGAGCGCATCCCACCGCGGCCAAGAGCGCACCGGACACGGCAGGGAAGGCCGGCACCACGGCGGACGACACCGCCGCCTGGTACGTCGGCACGAACGACTCCGTGTCGACCGCGGTCGTCCTCTACCGCATCGACCTGACCAAGAGCCTCGAACCACTGCCGCTCAAGGGGCTCGCCGGCGCGTCCGCCGACGACGTCCCGTACGGCATCTGGGCCGGCGCCATGAGTCTGCTCGGCTGACCGCGACGGCCACGAGGCCGCCCACCCCGACGGCCGAGAGGCCACCGCGCACCCCGACGGCCGAGAGGCCCCCGCCCGCTCCTTCCACCCCCCTCGCAGAATGTGCCCCGTATGAACTCGAAGCACAGCGGTCGCCGCCGCCGCGACCCCGCACCCGCTCCTGGTTCCGCCCGCCAGGGTTTCGTGGCCATGGCGGCCTTCCTTGTCGTGACGTCGACGACCGCCACCTTCCTGGCGCTGAACCACTCGGACAACACCACACCGGCGGCCTCGGCCGGTGGGCCCCGCTCCGGGACCAGCACCACCAAGACGACCAAAGAACCCCCGTGGGACGGCAAGACGAAGGTGCTCGGGGACGGCTCCACGTCCTACACCGGGCCGCAGAAGGGCCAGTTGAAGCCCGTCCCGCTCAAACCCGGTGAGAAGCCGCCCCAGTTCGTCGTCTTCTCCTGGGACGGCGCCCTCCAGGGTGACGACAACCTCTTCTCGCACTACCAGGAGCTGGCCAAGCAGTACAACGCGCATATGACGTTCTTCCTGACCGGCATCTATCTGCTGCCCAAGGACAAGAAGACGCTCTACGAACCGCCGATGCACTCGCCCGGCTCCGCGGCGATCGACTACGCCACCAACGAGCACATCCGGGACACGGTGGAGGAGCTCGGCAAGGCGTGGAAGGACGGCAACGAGATCGGCACCCACTTCAACGGCCACTTCTGCGGTGACAAGGGCGGCGGGGACTGGAGCGTGGCGGAGTGGGAGAGCGAGATCAAGCAGTTCTTCTCGTTCGTCGAGAAGTGGAAGACCAACACCGGCGACAGCGACCTGCCGGCCCTGCCGTTCGACCCCGTACGCGAGGTCAGCGGCGGGCGCGCGCCCTGTCTGGAGGGCCAGGAGAACCTGCTCAAGGCCATGAAGGCGACCGCCAAGGACTACGACTGGAGCTACGACGCGAGCTCCCCGGGCGGCCTCCAGATATGGCCCACCAAGAAGGAGGGCGTCTGGGACTTCCCGCTCCAGCAGCTCCCCTACGAGGGCGGCAAGTTCCAAGGCCTGTCCATGGACTTCAACTTCCTCGCCAACCAGTCCGGCGACTCGACCCAGGGCGATCCGGCCCGGTACCCCGAGTGGGAGCAAGAGACCGTCGCGTCGTACATGAACGGTTTCAACCGGGTGTACTACGGCAGCCGCGCACCGCTGTTCATCGGCAACCACTTCGAGGACTGGAACGGTGGCATCTACATGAAGTCCGTCGACCAGGTCGTCAAGAACGTGTGCACGAAGAAGGGCGTTCGCTGTGTGTCCTTCCGTGAACTGGCCGACTGGCTCGACGTGCAGAAGCCCGGGACCCTGGAGCGGCTGCGCAGCCTGGACCCCGCACAGTCCCCCGACTGGTCGACGGTGGTGAAGTAGTCGATGGTGACCAAGGCGCCTGTCGGTGCGTCAACTTACCTTTTTCTCAAGGGAGTTGACCCGTGCGCGCACAAGATCCCCCCGGATTCACCACAGTTGGGTGGGACATGTAAAGATTTCCTCCCCGGTGCCTGACCGGGGATAAGGAGAATCATCAGTGAGATCGAAGACGTTGAGCCGATGCTCGACCCTGACGGCGGTCGCGCTCTCCGCCGTTCTGCTCCCCCTGTCCACCGCCCACGCGGCGAACACGTCGATCGCCGTCGTGACCCCGGCCACGACCGACGCCTTCGGCCGGACGGCGGACGCGGTGCTCACCGACCGTACGGCGGCCCTCCTCGACAAGAACCGGGCGGCACCCCGCACGGCACTCTCGGCGAAGTCGACAGGAGGCATCAAGCTGTCCTCCGCGCTGACGAAGACGGAGGGCGTCGCGATCACCTCCCTGCACGGCACCCGGTCCCGCCTCGCGGCGCTGGGTGAGGCCTACACCGCCGCCGACACCAAGGTCACCGTCGACCGGACGCTGGTGTGGGGGAAGAAGGCCACCGCCTGGGTCACCGAGACCACCACCCTCACCTACAAGAAGATCCACGGCGACGAGCCCGGCACCACGGGTTTCGATGCGCATCACGTCCTGACCTTCGTCGCCCAGTCGGACGGCACCTGGAACCTCGCGGGCATACGCGACACCGACCAGGGCTCCCGGCAGATCAACCAGCCCGTCCTCGCCACAGCGGCGCGCATGACCCCGATGGCTGTTGTCGACGCCCCCCCGGCAGCAACCACGTATCCCGCGCCCGCCAACCCCAAGAAGCTCACCGGAGGCGCGTACGACTACGCGGCGATGGCGACCTACGCCGAGAAGTACTGGAAGAACTACAACACGGCCTACCGGAAGTTCAACGGGGTCGGCGGTGACTGCACCAACTTCGTGAGCCAGAGCCTGCTGGCGGGCGGCTGGCAGCCGATCAGCACCGTGACTCCGGAGGAGTACGACACCTGGTACTACGTCGCCAACGGCCAGTCCGACTCCTGGGCGGGCGTGAACGAGTGGTCCTGGTTCACCCAGACCGCCAAGCGCACCACGCCGCTGGCGAACGTCTACCAGATGGACGTCGGTGACGTCATGCAGGTCGACTTCGACAAGGACGGGGCCAAGGATCACACCATGATCACGTCCTACCGCAGCTCCACCGGCATGCCGTACCTGACGTACCACGATGCCGACACCTACCGCCGGTCGCTGTCGAGCATCCTCGCGTCGTACCCGAACTCGGCGTACTACGCGTACCGCACCTGATCACGGCCTTAGCGGCCCCAGCGGCGTCAGGGGTCCATGGCCTTGGGGTCCATGGCCTTGGGGTCCTTGGCCCCGGGGTCCATGGCTCCGGGGCCTGTGGTCCCGGGGCTTATGGCCCCAGGCGTCGGCGCGGCCCTGTGACTTTGTTGCAGGGCCGCTGCCGTGGCCGACGCCTGCAGCGCCCGGATCCGGTCCTCCCGCTCCACCTGTTCGGGATGACGGGCCTTCCAGTACGGGTTGTCGTGCGGCAGGGCCGAGCCGACCCTCCCGTACATCCCGAAGAACATCAGCAGGATGCCCACCACAAAGCTGAACAGCACGTTCTGGATGTGGAAGGCGAGGAAGTTGAAGCCGGTGTCCAGCAGCGCCAGGTTCAGGAAGCCGCTGAGGATGAACAGGACGCCGAGGACCATGTTGAGCGTCGAGGCGAAGTTCCCGCCGATCACCATGCCCACGAACAGGAGCAGCCCGACGCAGATCGACAGCACGCTCAGCGCGCCGTTGGTGTTCAGCCCCACGACCGTGTCCCCGAGGGTGCTGAAGAAGCCGACCTTGTTGATGATGCCCAGGATGCCGAAGGCGAGCAGCGCCAGGCCCATCAGGCCCGCGCCGAACCGGTAGAACGTGTTCAGCCGGTGATCGACGGGCAGATGCTTGTCGAAGTCGATGCGCCGCCTGGATCCGGGATGAATTACGTGCGTGGCCATGTCCGACTCCCTCTGCAGCTAGCGGAGGCCGTACGTACTTCCCAGCATCCGACAGGGAGCTCCGGAGCGCCAACGCCGGACCCCGCGGCGCGGCCCCGGCATGATCCGCCGGACAGGCCCCGGGGTCAGGCCGGGCCGCCGCGCTCCTCGCGGATCTGCGAGACCACCCGGGCCGCCGTCGCCCGCACCGCCTCCGTCTCGGTCAGGAAGTGCCAGTAGTCGGGGTGGCGCCCCTCCAGCGTGGCGATGGCGCGGTCGAGACGGGCGACGGAGTCGTCGAGCGGACGGGCGTGCCGGGGGTCGGGCGTGTTGCGGCCCGCCATGGCGAGCCGCTGGGCGTCACGGATGGCGAACCGGGTCCGGTCGATCTCCTGCTGGGGGTCCTTGGCGACGGCGTTCAGCCGCCGCAGCCGGTCGCCGGCCGCCGACACGGCCTCGTCGGTGCCGTTCAGCAGCGCCCGTACGGTGGACAGCAGCGAGGTCGCGTCCGGCCAGCGCTGGGCCTCGCGCGCGGCCTGCGCCTCCTTCAGCTTGAGCTCGGCCTGCCGTACGTTCTCCGCGGCCTGCTCCGGTACGTGCTGCAGGTCCTGCCAGCAGGCGGCCGAGAACCGCCGCCGCAGCTCGCTGAGCACCGGCTCGACCTGTCCGGAACGGGTGGTCAGCGCCTCGGCGCGGGTGCGCAGCGAGACCAGCCGGTGGTCGATCTCGGCGGCCCGCTCGGGTAGCCGCTCGGCCTCCGCACGCACCGCCGCGGCCTCCCGGGAGACCCGCTCGGCGCGCTCCAGCGTCTCCGGTACGCCGTGCTGTCCGGCCCCCTGGTTGAGCTTGGTCAGCTCGGGCCCGAGCGCGGCGAGCCGGGCGGCGAGATCATCGGCTCTGAGCCCTGTCTCCCGTACGCCGTCGAGGGCGTTCGAGGCGGCGAGCAGGGCCTGGCGGGCGCGCTCGACGGCCGGCGCGAGCCGGGCGAGCTGCGTCTCGGCCTTCCCGAGCAGCGGCTCAAGCCCTTGGGTGAACCGGTCCAGTTCTTGTTTGACCCGGCCCAGCTCGTCCTTGGCGGCGGTGAGTTCGGTGCGGGCGTGGGTGGCGACCGACGCCTCCAGTTCGTCCCGGTCGAGATCGTGGGCGTCGACGGCTTCGATGTACTTCTGGCTGGCCTCGTCGATGCGCCGCCCCAGCGCCGCGAAGTCGGAGACGGCGCGGCGGGCGGCGGGGGAGTCGTCGACGGCGGTGATGGTCTCGATCGAGATCCGCAGATCGCGCTGGGCGGTGTCCAGCTCGTAGAAGGCGGCCGCGGCGGCGTCCTTCGCGGCCTGCGCCTCGGCCCGCTGGCTCTCGGCCCGCCCGCCGAACCACCGCCGGGTGCCACCACCGGCGAAGGCGGCGGGGAGCGCGAGGGCGGCGAGGAGGGGGAGGGCGACGAGGGTCAGCACGTCAAGGTACGGATGAGGATGCGAACGACCAGGACGAGGCTGAGGCTGCCCAAGGCGAGGCTGAGGCTGCCCAAGGCGAGGCTGAGGCCGGCCATCACGAGGCTGAGTCTGACGGCGTACCGACTGCGCGCACGGCACAAACGGTGTGTGCGGCTCTGAAGGTGTCGCCGTCACATCCCTCTCCCGTGCTTGCGTCCGCCTTGCCCGGTGTCATTCTCCCACCGGTTAAGGACGAACACACGGGCCGGTTAGTTCGCGGTTCGTACTGTGACGCTTCCGTCGTTTGCGCGGGCGGACACCACGTGGGAACTGGCCGGGTCCCGCGGCACGGACACCCGCACCGAGCCGTCACCGGCCTCGGCCGTCACCCGGTAGGTGCCGTGGGGCAGCCCGATGGTGAGGGAACCGTCCTGGCTGCGGACCTCGACCAGGTCGGGCACGACGCCGAGTTCGAGCCGTACCGACCCGTCCGCGGTGTGGGCGCGCACGCTGCGCGAGTCGACGCCGAGCGCGCTGATCGAGCCGTCGGCGGTACGCAGGTCCAGCGCCCCGGAGGAGTCCGTCACACGGATGCTCCCGTCGGCCGTACGAATGCCGAGCGCCTCCTTGAAACCACTCGCGCGCACGCTCCCGTCCCCTTCGACGACCTTGACGGCGACGTCGCGCGGCACCACGATCCGGTGCCTGGCACTGCAGTCGGCGACCAGGCCCGAGCACTTCGTCCGCAGGGTGAGCCGGTCGTCCTTCATGGCCCAGGTCACCCGGGGATCGTCACCGACGGCGACATGCCCCTGGAACCACCGGGTGACCTCGACCTTGTCCGCGTTCGCGGATCCGGCGACCGCGAGCTCCAGTGCGGAGTCGTCGGAATCCACGGTGAGCGTCCGCCCGTGCAGCGCGAAGGCCCGGTGCTCCGGGTGCCTGTCGTCCCCGGCACTCGCACCGCAGGCGGCGGCGGTCGCGACGAGAGCGACAACGGCGCCGGCGACGGCCACGGCCCGGACAGGGCCCCGAGCACGGGCCCGGCCCCGGGCACGGGCCGGTGTCCGTGTCTGTCCTTGCGCTGCTGTCTGCGTTTCTGTCTGCGTTGTTTCTTTCTGCGTTTGTGTCTGTACCCGATGTGTCTGTACCCGAGCCATGAAGATCTCCCCCTGGACGGAACGGCCGAGAAGAACGGCGACGCGCGCCGGCCCCGGCCCCCCGGGGGCCCGCTCTTCCGACGCTCTTCGACCGACCGTACGGACCCGGAGGCCGACGGGGGATCCGGGCGCCTCCCGGATCCTTGGTGGGGATAACCCCCGCTCCGTTCCCCGGATACGGGTTTGCGGGGCATCCCCCCGGGCAATGTAGGCTGTCGACTCGTCCTGGGCGCGTAGCTCAGTGGTAGAGCGCCGCCCTTACAAGGCGGATGTCGGCGGTTCGAAACCGTCCGCGCCCACCAGGATGACCAGTGGATAGGCCCCGGAACTCCCAGCTCAGGGAGAGTCCGGGGCCTTTCTCGTGGGTTCCCCATGCGGTCTGCCTGCGCCCTGACTACGCCCTCACTGCACCCCTATTACCGGGGCCCGTCCCCTGGATTTCCCCTAAACGATCACGGTGACTGTGCAGGTCAGGGGGTGACCTGGGTGGTCGGTGCGTCCATGTGTATCAGGACGCTCGCTGCCTGGTCTGTCACTCATTTGTGCGAACAAACGTTCGATAATTGACCGTATCTCAAGCCTTACGGCACACGTCAGAGGGCCGCAGGGCTGGAGTGCCGCCGAGGGTATCTAGTACGTGCACGACGGCCACTCCTCGGATGGGTGACCGTCTTCATCCTGTTGCCGGCGCAGTGGCGGGCGCGTCGGCAACGAGGGCCTGCGGGTCCGGACATCCGCCTCGGTGGCTGTAGTTCACCATCGGAGCCCCGGTCGGGCGATCGTGGTCGTGCCGGTCGTACAGCTCGGCAGCGCGGATGCTGCGGTCGCAGCGGCAGCAGATCGGAACGACGTCATTCATGACTGGCCTCTCTTTTGGGCCTGCTTCCACGCCGCCTTCAGCGGCTCCCCGCTTCGGCACGAACCGTCCGCCCCGCACTGCCGGCACGAGTGGAGATGCCTTGTCCACCTGCGGTACGTCACAGTGACCCGCTCGGCGACGGCTGCCCTGCTCATCCGAAATGCTCCGCTCCGAGCCGCGGGCTCAGGCCGTCCTCAAGCGCCGCCTTCAGCGCGTCAGCATCCGTGAGCCACGTGTCCTCACCCGGGCGCATCCGCCAATGCGGACCCGGTCCCTGCGTCCGGCGGGCTGGGGGGATCGGCACGGTGCTCCCCGCGCCGAGCGGACTCGTCGTGTCGACGTCCCATACAGCGGCCGTGCCCGGGCTGACGAAGAAGTACAAGCAGGTGGTCAGCGGGTCGTCGACGACAGCGCCGCAGCGGGCGCCGAGGACGTCCATGACCGTCAGGCCGGTGCTGCGGGTCACGCGGATCGCGTCCCATTCGTCGCCCGCCTCGCTCGGCGTGCAGCCCGCGGACGTTCGCAAGTTCGTCGTCGACATCATGGCTCCCTGCGGCACCGGTGGTCTGGTGCGTACAAGAGTGGCCCGCGACAACGCAGGGTTCGAGGACTTCAAGAGGTCTTTCCCTCGCGTCAAAGAGGACTTTTTGTGCTCCGAAAGGGTGACTGCTGGCCAAGAGGAGGGCCTGTCGGGACACTTGGGGCACGCTCAATCAGAGAGGTGCGCCATGGGTAACACCCGTCTCAAGTCGGCCCGCATCGCGGCTGGCTACCGGTCACAGCAGGACCTTGCCAACGCCCTCGGCGTCGGCGTGCGCCAAGTCCGCCGCTGGGAGTCCAACACTCCGCCGTGGCCGCAAGGCGACGTGGCGCACGCTCTCACACGCACACTCGGCCAGGAGCTGGAACACCTCGGATTCACGCCGCCTGACGGCGTCGTCCCCGACCGCAGCCGCCGCACCATGCTCACCGGCGGCGCGGCCGCGGTCGGCCTGTCCGCCGTCCCCACGCGGAACGTCGCCGGCATACAACCCGCGTCCGTCGCGGAGGATTTCCAGGCCGTGACACGCTCACACCGGCGCCTGTACTGGTCCGTGGCCCCAGCCATCTTGCACCCGTCGGCGATCGCGCACGCGACCCTCGGCTGCGCACTTCTCCCCGAGACCGCAGGCCAGACCCGAGTTTCGGTCGCGGCCGCACTCGCCGAGACGTACCTCCTCGCCGGGAGGATCGAGTTCTTCGACCTGCGGGAGGCCGACCGTGCTCAGCAGACCCTGCTCCGTGCACTCCAGGCCGCGGGTGAGGCGGACGATCCGCTGCTCGGCGCCGCAGTCCTGGCGCATACCGCTTTCATCCCGGGATGGGCAGGCGAGCGAGATGCAGCGGTGGAGCGGATGGTTGCCGCCCGTACCTATGCGCGCCGCGGGCCCGTATGCGCGGGCCTTCTGGCGTGGCTGGATGCGGTCGAGGCGGAATGTGAGACCCGCTGCGGCAACACCCGGACGGCTCTGCATCTGATCGGGCACGCCGAGGTCATCCTCGGCACGGACACCGAGCAGGAGCGCCCGGAGTGGTTCGACTGGTTCAGCTCCGTCCGCCTGGCCGCTTTCAAGGGGAACACTCAGCTGCGCGCGGGTCACTTGCCGCAGGCCCGAACAACACTCCTCGGCGTCCTTGAGGCGCTCGGGCCCGGGGCCGGGAAACAGGAGACCGTGGTGCTCGGCGATCTCGCCGCGGTCGAGGCCGCGGCCGGTGACCCGGAGGCCGCGTGTTCGTACGCGGTACGTGCGCTTGAGCAGCTTGAACGGACTTGGTACGCGATGGGCATGGACCGCGTACGGGAGGTGCGGCGCGCGTTGACGCCGCACCAGCACGAGAAGTGCGTGCGTGACCTCGACGACCGACTCTATGGGTGGTCGACGACGGTCAGTGCGCTCGCGCGTTGAAGCTCCGGATCAGACCGGACAGTTCGAGGAGGCTCTCCACCCGGAAAGTGGGGAGCGTCTCGGCTTCCTCCGTCTGCCACTGGATGGTGGCCCAGGGACCACGGTGTACCAGCGCTGTCGCCATGCCCGCAGCGACGGCCGGGCGCAGGTCGTTGTCGACGCGGTCACCGACGTAGAGGATTTCCTCGCCGGTGAAGGGGACGACCTCGGCGACCCGGTCGAAGAACGCAATGTCCGGCTTCGAGGCACCCCAGTCGTCGGAGGTACCGATCAGGTCGACGTCGTCCGTGAACAACTCCCGCAGGATGCGGCCCGCACGGACGGTCTGGTTCCCGGCGATACCGAGCCAGAGACCGTCTGCCCGCAGCTGCGCCAGCGCCGGGCGGACGTCGTTGTACAGATCGTCCTCACCGAATATCTCGGGCCGGCCGGCCGCGGCGCGCGCCTCGCGTTCCTTGTACAGATCGAAGCCGGGGCGGAACTCCTGGAACGTCTCTCGGTAGTCGCGGCCCTGGGCGATGACCGCGCCGAACATCGCGTGGAACGTGTGGCGGGGTACGCCGAGCCAGTCGGCCCACGTGCCGTACTCCCGGGTCTCGTCCACCAAGCACTCACCGACGTCGAACACCACCGCACGAATCATGGCGGCAGAGTATCCGGGCGCAACGAAGCGGCCCCGTCTTCCCGTAGGAGAGCGGTGCGCGGTCATCTGGCGAACAGAGCGGCGGCGCCGGTGGCCGTGCCGGCCACACCGGCGAGAACACCGATCGTCAGCATGGGCCACCGAGCCCGTTCGAGAGTGCGGATCCAGAGCTCGTGGTCCTGGGCATCCCCGCGGATGTCCTTTGCCTCGTCGAGGAAGTGGTCCACCTTGGACTCGATGCGGCTGACCGTCTGGGCCAGGTCTGTTACCTCCTGGTACATCTGGGCGGAGCTGATGAACACGCCGGGATCCGGGCTCGTCACTCGACCGACCCTCTCGGGGTGTGGCTGGTCTTCCGGCCGGACACGAACGCGATCGCCGCGGCACGAGGGTCAGCACGAACGGCGTACGCGTGGACGGCATCCTGCCGACCAGTTCGGCGTGCTCCTGGACCGCTTCGAGGCCTGCGAGCAGTCCGGTGCTCGCACCGTAGGCGCCTGCGGGCGCCGCGGTCACGCAGGCAGATGGGGGCCGCGAGCCATGTCGACCCGGTGACGGGGCACCTGGCGAAACTGGAGGACGCGCTCATCTTCGCCGTACTCCCCGAGCCCCGGCGCCCTTGCGCACGCCACGGCGGAACAGGCATATGTGCTGTGCGACGTGGGCCCGGCCTCCGTCGCGATCAAGCATCAGGTGAAGCGACAACGTCAAGCATCAACCGAGACAGGACAAACTGACGATCAGTGGGCGCGGTAGAACTTTCCCTACTTCATCAAGGCCCGCGCACGGCGCGGGCGCGGGCCGCCTCTGCGGCGCGGCCTGCCTCCTGTCTCCGCCCCGGCTGGCCGCGCCCGGCGGCGCGCTCGGCGGCAGCGGGCAAGAAGTGGAGACACCCTCTGTGGCTGGGGCGGTCGGCTCCACGGCTTTAGGCAGCCACTTTGGGGCGAGCCTCTAAGATCATGGCCCCAACGTCGTGCTTTAACGGGCAGGTCCACAGACTGCCCGACTCGCCGGAAGCTTACGGGGCCATGATCACTCGCCCCAAAGCAGCTCCCGCCCAGAGCCGCTCCGCCGACCTCGACGTCCCCGTACCGGTAGTCCAACACAATACGGGCTAGGACATCACGGGCACAGGGGGGAACCATCAGCACTCGGCACACCAGTCCAGATAGAGAAGACGCTCTCAACGAAGTGTTGCGAGAGCGGAGGCGAGAAGTCTGGCTACGAGTCAGTTGGATCGGCGGAGAACTACCAGCCGAACAACTTCGCCAGGTCGCTCAATCCGTGATTTCTGTCATGGAACGGTCCACTATCCACCCTCGCCTGGAGGAAAGATGGGGGCGAATGCAGATAGCGTTCTGCATTGCAATCTTAATATTGGGGTCTTCAACCGCAGTCTATCTGGTCAACTCCAGGCAATTTCTAGAGTCTGTTGGCGCGATCAAGGCGAGTTCAGCCAATCTGAGAACACCCATTCCCGAACAGATGGTGGCCGCTCTGGGTTTTGCACTTGTCGGTTTAACGGTTCAACTCAGACGAGCGATCTGGCGCACCCTTAGAGGAGACATCAGACCGAGCCGAACTGATGAGGTGCAGAAAAGGAACCTGACCAGGCACACATTCACTCTGCTCCTACCGATCGCATCCACCCAAATGGCAATCTATGCGGGGTTGATTCTGTACAGAGTTTTCACGAACGGGCCTGCAGGGTGGATGATTCTTGGAGCACTCACCCTCACCTCCGGGTACGGCGCCGGAAAGGCTTCTGAGGCCTTCTTGGATTACCTGTACAGGCGCGGGACAGTCGAGACTGAAGAGATTCTTGACACCGTAACCAAGGCTCTCTTCTATGCGACTACTCTCCTTTTCCTGAACTTGCACACCAATGAATATCTAAATAGGTCTGCCCGGTTGGCCGTTCGGAAACAGGCGTACTTCTCCGCCCTGGATGTAGAGTTTAACGGCACCCCGCTGAGGTACACGTGGGTGAGTGAGAAAGAGCTACGCCGTAGCATAAAAATGACTCACGCTCGGATTGCTGCACGGATTCGTGATCATGCAGAAGCCCTCGCTAAAGCGCACACCAAAGAAGACTATAAAAAAATATGCGACTCAATGCTCGGTGGATTTCTGGCTGCCCTGGAAGGAGATATGGAAGCACTCCTGGAGACTGCGCCTCAGATAACTAGACTCTCCAGATTATCCCGGTTTGCTCGCCATATTGCCCCTGCGGCAGCCATGGCGCTCTTTGCCGGAATAATCCCACTACTTCCTGGTGCCGGAGACGCGGCAGGTTCCGTTCGTGTCTTGCTCCTAGCTACTGCAGCATTGACCCTAATCCCGGGTTCAACCTCTGCCAGAGCCACTATTGAAGGGGCTCTCAACAAAGCCCTGCCCGGCCAACAGAAGACCTGATGTCAGTGCACGTACTGAGTGTCCAACTGCGTGACAACGCCGACGAACGGCGGCGGACAAGCGCGGACGCCTGCGAACCATTAGTACAGGTGAAAGACACGCCAGTCCAAGGCAGCAGCCGCGCCCAATTTGCTTCGGGACGAAGCAGTCCCCGTGCCACTGCCGTGCCACATCGTGCGGTCAGCCATGGTCAACGACGGCTCGTAGCAGTCGAGAAGCACCGTTTACCTGGGCTGCCGCTACAGCCGTAGTGACCTGGGCGGACATGCCGAAGACCACGTCCGCCCTTACAAAGCAGCGATCCAGCTTTCAAAGGCCAGAGCCTTGCAATCAGTACGGCCGCGGGACCTTGTGGGCATCCAGCGCGGCGGTGTACCGCGCCAACAACTCATCGAGGTCAGCCAGCAGAAGGCCGGCGGTTTCCCGTGCCCCGGCGAGGTCGCCCTGGTCGCAGGCTTCAATGACTTCGGCAACTTCGCTACGGATGATGGAGAGAGAGTCACCCTGGATCAAGACGCCGGGGAACCGTCGAGGTGGCAGGCGCACCACAGCGTTGTTCCCACCGTCCGTGAACAGTTCTGCCTCAACGCGCTCCATCGCACCATCTAACCTGACACCACCAGTTGACATCAACGTCGGCGTACACAGGCAGCCTTGAGCAACCGCACGCGCCCGACGAGCGAGGGCCTAAAAGCTCCAGGGCGGCTGATGGATCGAACTTACGAGGCGGATGTCAGCGGTTCGAAACCGTCCGTGCCCAACACGTCAGGACAGTGAGAAGGGCCTTGGTCTTTCTCGGCGGTTTGAGGCATAGCAGGGCGATTTCGCCACCTAGAGGGCACGCGTGGTGTGATGTCCGGATTGCTCTGCGTGGTATGGCAATGGTGAATGCGTGTCTGCGGGACCGCCGCTGCTCTACGTCGGTCTTCATCCTGCTCGTTGGCGTCGGGGTGCCCATGGGGGGGCGTAGTGCTCCGGCGGGAGATCAAACAGCTCAAGCGGGCTGGGGTGTCCCGGAGTCCGCGGGAGAGGACAGGTTCCGCCGGCGGGCGGTCGACAACGCCATGGCCGCGGTCGCGCCTTGTCAAAGGACAGCTTGCGGATTTAGCGGATTTAAGGGATGGCTCACGGATTTCTGGCGGTCGTGTCCGTATCCACGACCGTGTCGAAATACGGCCATCCGTCCAGTTCGATCACCGGCTCGGACGCGCGGAGGTTCAGGACGGGTTGGGTGGTGTCGAGGAGGCGGCGGACCGTTCTGGGCTCGTAGAGGTTGAGGTGGGTGTGGTCGGGGAGGCGTACCAAGGTTCCGGATTCGAAATAGCAGTTCGAGATGATCCGGTGTTGGCTCGGGCGGAAGGTCAGGGTCAGCCGGCGCCGTGTGCCCTCGGGATAGAGGGAGAGCGTGAGGCGGCACTCGGCGTAGTCGGGCCTCAGCTGCTGCCGGACGGTCCAGTGCCAGGTGGTGTCACCTGCGACGAGGTGGCGGAGACGGCGGTCGTTCTTCACCATCGGGACCGTAAGCCGTCGGTCGGTTGTGCGCACGCCCTTTTTGGGCCGGGGCCGGGGTCGGGCCGGTCGTCGGCGCTCCGCCTGGCCGCAGGACTCAGCCCGCGTCCTCGTGGGCGTGCTTCAGCTTCGCGCGGGCCTCGACCGTGTCCGGTGGGGCGACCTCCGACCAGAAGCGGTGGCAGGTCACGAAGACGGCGAGTTCGCGTTCGCGTTGGCGGAGTTTCTCGACCTCGGCCTGTTCGTCGGGCGTCCAGCCGGGGGAGGCGGGGCGCTCGATCTTGCGCCAGCCCTTGTCGTCACTGAAGCCGTCCAGGGGCTCCACGGACCACGGGAGCCGTTTGAGCAGGGCCAGGAGCTCCGCCCGGACCTGATGCAGCTCCTCCTGGCCGGCCAGGAGGTCACTCGGGAAGTCATGGGTCGCAGGCACGCGGCAATGGTACGCCTGTTCGAATTTGAGGTGCGAGCTCCTTCGGGGACTTCACGCGAACGACGTGACGGAGCGCGCTACTCGCTACTCGGCCACTGGGCGCCGTAGTTGGCCACTTCGGCGCTCAGTGGGTGAAGAGCGTCTGTTCAGTCGAGGATCGCGGTGGCTTCGATCTCGACCAGATGGTCGGGGACGTCCAGTGCCGCGACGCCCAGCAGTGTGGCCGGCGGGACCGGGGCGACCCCCAGCTTCGCGGCCGCCCGGGAGATTCCCTCCAGGAGCGGGGGCATCTTGTCGGGGGTCCAGTCGACGACGTAGAAGGTCAGTTTCGCCACGTCGTCGAAGGAGCCACCGGCCTCGGCCAGAGCGGTGCCGATGTTGAGGTAGCACTGCTCGACCTGCGCGGCGAGGTCGCCTTCGCCGACCGTGACCCCCTCGGCGTCCCAGGCGACCTGCCCGGCGATGAAGACCAGCTTCGATCCGGATGTGATCGACACCTGCCGGTAGACATCGATCTTGGGCAATCCGCTGGGGTTCACCAGGGTGATGGCCATACTGCCTGGATGTCGCCAACAAGTGGGCGTTCCTGATCATCGAGGCCCTCGGTGGAGGCACCCTGCGCTTCAGCGAGCTGCGGAACGAGATCGAGGGCATCAGCCACAAGATGCTCACCCAGAATCTGCGCATGCTGGAGCGCAACGGTCTGGTCGAGCGCCGCGTGCACCCCACCGTGCCGCCGCGGGTCGAATACACCCTCACCGGGCCGGGCCAGGGCCTTCGGGCGACGGTCGACGGAATGTGCGGCTGGACCCACCAGTACCTCGGTCACATCGAGGCCGCCCGCCGCCGCTTCGACGCCTGACGGGTGGAGCTTCCCGAAGGGGAAGTCAAGCCATGAGGGTTCCGATCTGTGACGTTCTATGACGTTCTGTGATGTGTGCGAACGGGTCTTGAGGCCGTCCAGGGTGGGGTCGAGCAGGAGTTCGGCCTGCTTTCGTTGTTCAGGCTTCGCCGAGGTGAGGGCGATGCCTGCGAGGGCGGCACCCATGTCGGCCGGGCTGATGTCGGTGCGGATCGCCCCGGCGGCCGCGCATGCGTCTGACGACCAGTTGATGGGTCTTGCCGCTGTCGGGTCCGGCCCGGATCCGGTTCATGGCGCTGCAGGAGTCGTGCGGGCGTGTCCCGCGCCGCCCGGCCGGTTTCTGGCCGGTCGAGGCGTCAGTACGCCGGTCAAGGCGTCAGTACGGACGTCAGTACGGTCATCTCGGTCGGTGGCAGCGACGGGTTGGACGCCGCCGCTTCCGCCACGCGCCAGTCGTCGTCGGTGAGCAGTTCGACGGTCGTGGGTGGGGGCAGGGACGGGTGGCCTGCGGCTACTGGTCTCGCGTCGCTGTCCGTCAGGCAGATGAGCAGCGACGGGGCCGTCGCGTTGCGGTGGCGGGCCACCTCGCGGAACGCCTTCCGGGCCGGTGGGTCGTGTCTTGCCACGAACTCCAGTAGCGACGGCGAGGCTTCGGGGTTCGTCGCCACCTTGGCCAGGACCCGGACTCCGTGAGCGTCGATCATGGCGCGCAGGAGGGTCTCGGTGAGGCCGGGGTGCGGGGCGATGGACTTGAGCACCTTCGCGTCGGGGTCGGCGGCCAGCGCGTCGCGGATCCGGGGCGGCAGATCGCGCCGTTCGGCGAGCAGCATGCGTACCGCCGGGTTCGGCGACTCGGCCAGTTCCTCGACCTCGGCGGGGGACGCGGCGGCGATCCGGGGCAGCAGGGTGGGGCCGATCCGGACGGTGCCCGCCAAGGAGACGAGTACGTCCAGCGGCACCCGGGGGTTGTGCGCGAGGCCGCGCCGGATGTCATGGCCCAGGTCGCCGGCCAGGGCGCGCATCAGGGCGGCGTCGATCGCGGGGTTGGCGGCGAGGGTGGACCGGACGCCCGGTACGGGGTCTTCGGCCAGCGGGCCCCATGCCTCCCGGGGCAGGTCGGGGCGGGCGGCGAGTTGCCGGCGCAGCAGCATGCTCGGGTGGTCGGCGAAGCGGGCGGCGGCCCCGGCGGGCGTGGCCGGATTCCCCAGTGCCCGCAGCTGTGTCTCGTACACGGTGGACTCGTGGGAGCCGGTGCACCGGGCGCCCGGCCGCGCATCCGGCCGCAGGCCGTCGGCCGGGGGCCGTTCGTGGTCGCAGACCAGGCAGCGCCGTGCCGGAGGCAGCCCCTCGCCCGTGAGCAGCGTTTCCAGTACGGCCGGTGGCGTCGCCTCGTTGGCCGCCACCGCGCGGCGGACCTCGGCGTGCGGATGGCTCGCGAGTCGGGCCGCCATGGCCGATGTGGTCCACAGCGCCAGTTCGGCCACGACCGATGTCTCGGGGTCGGTGGCGAGCGCCTCCGTCACCTCGGGGGGCAGGTCCGGGCAGGCCGCCAGCCTCTCCCGGTGGTCGGTGTCCGGATCCGCCGCGAAGCGGTGTGCCCACTCCGGTGGGGCGGCCCGCTCGTCGAGCAACGCCAGCGCGGCCCGCGGCCGGGCCACGGGATCCACGTCGGCAGCCGTCAGCCGTCCCTCGTACGCGAGTTGTACGGCGACACCCTCCGCCCGTGCGGCCAGTGCGAGCGCCTGTGCGTGGTCGAGGTCCGGGCGGGCGGCCAGGTGTGTGGCGAGCTCGGTGTCCGCGACCGCGACCAGCCGGTCGATCAGCTCGGAGGGGAGGGCAGGGTTGGCTGCGAGACCGCACAGGACGTGATGCACAGGGTTCACGGGGGCACATCCTGCCCGGAGCCGGACCGAAGTGCCTGTGGATCAGGGGCGTCGCCGGGGCCTCGACCCCACCCTCGTGCGAGCCGGATTGCTCAGGCGAGGCTGTGCAGTTCGGACTGGACAGTCCGGCCTGAAGGTTTTAGCGTGAGGGCGTGGACGACAGCGACGACAGCAGCGAGGTCACCGAGGGGACCGGAGGCAGTGGGGTGGTCGGCGACAACGACGGCATCTCCGGCTCCGCCGCCCGCGCCGCGCGGGATCTGCGGGTCGCGTTCAACCGGCTGCGGCGGCGGATCCGGGAGGTCGCGGAGACGGAGGGCGAGGCGCAGGACCTCACGCCCTCCCAGGTGTCCGCGCTCACCCTGGTCAGCAAGAGCGGCGCCGCCACGGCCAGCGGGCTCGCGGCCTCCGAGGGGGTTCGCCCGCAGTCGATGGCCGCCACGCTCGCCGCCCTCGACCAGTACGGGCTGATCGAGCGCAACCCCGACCCCGGCGACGGCCGGCGGCAGCTCGTCACGCTCACCGACGCCGGACGCGAGCGGGTCGAGGGCACCCGGCAGGCCCGCGTGGAGTGGCTGGCCCGGGCCTTCCAGGACCGCTGCACCGAGGCCGAGCGGCAGACCGTCATCGAGGCGATGGCGGTACTGGAACGGCTCACCCGGCGGTGATACCCGAACCCGCCCGCACGGTCCGTCCGGCGCGCCCCGCTCCCGCGAATCCCGCGAACTCCTTCGACCGGCGGCTGATCGCCCCGATGGCCCTGGGCGACGGCACTCGTGGGGATCGCCGGACTCGTCGGCGCCCTCGCCCCGAACCGCGCCGGAGCCGTACCGCTCCCGGCGGTGACCCTGCATGACCGGTATCTGCATGACCGGTATCTGTATGACCGGTATCTGTATGACCGGTATCTGTATGACCGGTATCTGTATGACCGATACCTGCACGACCGACACCGGCACGACCGATCTCCGCGCACTCGCGCCCCCCCAGCACCCCGAAAGGCCTGACCATGGCTGTCACCACGCTCGACCCGAACATCGCGCTCGTCGTCATCGACCTGCAGAACGGCATCGTCGGGAACCCGGGCCTCGCCCCGCACCCCGCCGCCGAGGTGGTGGAGCGGGCGGTCCGGCTCGCCGACGCGTTCCGTGAGCAGGACCTGCCGGTCGTCCTCGTACGGGTCACCGCCGCCGCCGACGGAGCGGACGGCACGCAGGGCCGTATCGACGGCCCCGCCCGCGCCCCCCGTGTCTGGCCGGAGGGCTGGGACATCCTCGTCGACGCGCTCGCCGGTCACCCGGAGGACATCGTCGTCACCAAGCGGAACTGGGGCGCCTTCTACGGCACCGACCTCGACCTGCACCTGCGCCGTCGCGGGATCACCCAGATCGTGCTGGCCGGCATCGCCACCAGCATCGGTGTCGAGTCCAGCGCTCGCGCCGCCCACGAACACGGCTACCACGTCACCCTGGCCACCGACGCCATGTCCGACATCGACGCCGAGACCCACCGCAACAGTGTCGAGCGGATCTTCCCCCGCCTCGGCGAGACCGGTACGACGGAGGAGATCGTGGAGCTGCTGGGCAAGAGCCACGGGTGACCCACACCTCGGGTCGGTGACGGGGAGCGGTCCGGGGCGCCTCGCCCCGGATCATCCCCGCTACGACAGCCGGACCGACGCCCCGGGCTCCAACAGGTGCAGACGGTCGGTGAGTCCGGCCTCCGCGAAGGCCTTCGTCAGCGTGGCGCCGTCCTGGGTGAAGTGGCCCCAGTGCTCGAAGTGCAGGGGTACGACATGCCGGGCACCGAGGATCTCGGCGGCCCGCGCGGCCGCCTCGCTCGGCAGGGTCAGTGGGGCGTCCGGCACGAGCGGGGTGCGGGCCGCGCCCGCGAACAGCACGGCCACGTCGAACGGGCCCGTACGCCCGGCGATCTCACGGACCACGTCCAGCGAGGCGTTGTCCCCACTGACGTACACCTTCGGCAGTCCCTCGCCGGAGAGCACGAAGCCGGTCACCTCGCCCACGACCGGTTCCGAGCCGACGGGTCCGTGCAGCGCGGGGACGGCGGTCACCCGGAGCGCGCCGCCGCCGTCGTGGCGTGGCAGGTCGACGTGCTCCCAGGCGGGCAGGGCCCGTACGGGGGCGCCGACACGGTCGTACGCCGATGCCGTCGACAGGGCCAGGGGCGCACCGGCCAGATACGTCCGCCCGGCGGTGTCGAGGTTGTCCGGATGCTGGTCGTGCGAGAGCAGTACGGCGTCCACCGCGCCGGCCTCCGCGGCCGTCAGCGCCGGTCCGGCCGTCTTCACCAGCTTCCGCGTGCCGATCGGGTACTCGCCGGGAGCGTCGAAGGTCGGGTCGGTGAGCAGCCGGACGCCGCCGAGCTCGACGACGGCGGTGGGGCCGCCGATGTACGTGATCTGCACAGAGGGCATGTTCTGCACAATCGGCGGTGCGGAGGGGGTATTCCCGAACCCAGGACCCTCTCGTACGCGCGAGATACGCGCGAGACTGGACCCATGTGCCGCAGCATCAAGACGCTCCGCCCGCCCGCGCTCCCCGAAGAGGCCACCGAGGAGGAGATCCGCGCAGCCGCCCTCCAGTACGTCCGCAAGGTGTCCGGCTTCCGCGCCCCGGCCGCCCACAACCGCGAGGTGTTCGACCGGGCCGTCGAGGCGGTCGCGGCCGCCACGGCCGAGCTGCTGGGCGGCCTGGAGGTACGCGGGACCGCTCAGCCCCAGCGCGCCGGATAGCCCCCGCGCGTCCGTACGTACGTACATGTGTACGTCTGTGTGTTGGCGCGCCCGTACGTCAGGCGCCGGTGCCCGACTCGTGGGGCAGGGGGCGTACGGGACGGCGCATCATGTACGCCGCGCCCGCGCCCGCACCGAACAGCGCCAGCAGTGACACCCCGGTGGCGAGCCAGGTCGCGCCCAGCCACTGGCCGCCGAAGTAGCCGAGGGCGACGCTGTACAGGGCCCAGGCCAGGCCCGCCACGATGGACCACGGCAGGAACTCGCGGACCCGCCGGTGCGCGGCGCCCGCGCCGAGCGAGACGACCGAGCGTCCGGCGGGCGCGAAGCGGGCGAGGACGACCAGGGCGCCGCCGGCGCCGCCGCCCCGGGCGAGGACCGCGCCAAGACGTTCCTGCGCGCTGGACAGCCGGCGCGAGCGGGCTATGGCCCGGTCCAGACGTTCGCCGCCGCGCCAGGCCAGCCGGTACGCCACCAGGTCGCCCAGGACCGAGGCGGTGGCCGCGGAGAGGGTGAGCGCCAGGATGTCGGGCACCGCGTGCGGGACGGCCCCCGCGGAACCGGCCGCCGCCGCCGTGGCCGCCGTGATGACGAGGACGCCGCTCGGCAGCACCGGCAGGAAGACGTCCAGCAGGACCGAGACGGCCACCGCCGCGTAGATCCATGGGCTGCCCGTCAGCGACCCCATACTCTCCAGCACCGAAAACTCCCCTGTACTCCCCCGTGGGCACGACCTCGCCGCTCCGCGCGGGGGAGCGGCAGTCGGCCTGTGACAGCCATACAGCGTACGCGGCTGGTGTGACAGGAGGGTCACGGGGGGTTCATGTGCTCTTCCTGGCGGGAGCGAGTAGGGGAGGGGCTAGTCAGGGAGGGGACGAGTTTTGGAGGAGTGGGACAGCGATGGTGGCAGGGATGATCGCCGGCGCCCTGGCGTCGGCCGTGCTGGCCGTGGGCGGCGGCGCGGGAGTGGACGGTTACTGGATGACGACGGACGCGCGGTTCGCGCCGCCCGGCGCCTTCGTCCCGTCCGCGGCACTGACGTACGACATGCAACTCGTCCCGGCGGCGGGCGGCATCGAGGTGGAGCAGCGGATGGACGAGCGGGGCGCCACGACCGTACAGCTGCGGGTGACCGGGGTGAAGGCGGGTCATGCCTACGGCGTGCGCGTGCACCAGAAGTCCTGCGCGGCCGATCCGACCGCGGCCGGCGGGGTCTACCGGCACCGCGAGAACCCGGCCCGCACCGACCCAGGCACCGGCCCAGGCACCGGCCCAGGCACCGGCCCAGGCACCGGCCCAGGCACCGGCCCAGGCACCGGCCCAGGCACCGGCCCAGGCACCGGCCTTGGCCCCGCTCCCGCTCCCGTCCCCGACCCCGACCCCGACAACGAGGTGTGGCTGGACTTCACCGCCGACGAGAACGGGACGGGTGGGGCGAGGACCCGGCACGACTGGGGCTTCCGGCAGGGCGGGGCCGGTTCGGTCGTGCTGTACGAGGGGCCGGGCGCGCGGGGTGCGCGGGTGGCCTGCTTCACGGTTCCGTTCGGATGGGTCGCCGGGTCGGCCTGACATCCGCCGTGCCGTGGGTGCCGAGGCGGCGTCCTGCACGGCGAAGGGCAGGCCTAAGACGAGGTGGAGGAGGCCGATGGCGTACGGCCGCGCGCTGTCGGCCATGGGCCGGGTTCCGTTCGCCCTTGCGCCTCGGCCGTTGCCGCACGCAGCGCGGCCCGCGCGATCGCGTCGGCGTCCGAAAGCGTGACCGAGTCCACACCGGGTCGGGCCCCGGCCGCCGTCACCCAGTGCACGCCCTCCGTGGGGACGCCGAAGGCGAACCTCCGTGTGTGCGGGCGGCCTTGACGGTTCACCAGGCGGTAGGGGCGGGGTGTTACGTCCAGCCCGCCGGTTTCGTGACCGTCGCTCGTGTGCGGGCGGCACTGACCCGTCTCCAGCAACCGGGCGAGGAGCTCGTCGGCGGTCCGCCTGAGGTCCGGTTCCGGCAGCCGCGCCTCTATCAGCGTCGTCGCGCGTACGGTCGAGCCCGGTACGTCGGCGGAGTGCGCGACCCACGCCCCGTCCTCGGCCCGCACCTCCAGCCGGGGGCCCAGGACGTCCAGGACACCCGCCTCGATCAGCGCGGTCATCTCCTCGACCCGGCGGCGGGGCGGGCCGATGGAGAGGTGGGCGTTGAGCGGTGTGTACCAGCGGTCCAGGTGCTCCCGGCGCGAGGCGCCCGACAGGCCGCCGTGGTCGACGATCAGCCGCACCTCGTTGCGCAGATCGCGCAGTACGTCCAGGGCGGCCTTCCGGGGTCCCTCGACGTTCCCGAGCGCGGCCTGCTCGGCGTCCTCGCGCAGATGCGCCAGCAGCCAGCCGCGCCATGCGCCGGGCGTGGCGAAGGCGCGCCCGCCGTACGGCCGCGACACGCGGTCCCAGCACCAGCGCTCGGCCCGCGGGATGCCGAACTCGTCCAGCACCCGGGCCTCTTGAGGGCTGCGGTGAGGGGTGGCGAGGAAACGGTCCCTGAAGTCCGGCATGGGCGAACGCTCCGGCATGCGTGAACGCTCTGACGGGTTCGAACGCTCTGACGGGTTCGAACGCTCCGGCGGGTTCGCATGCTCTGGTGGGCTCGAACGCTTCAGGTGCCCGGCGCGCACGCCCTCGTAGTAGACCGTTTCCACCTCCTTCGCGATCAGAGGCCATATCTCCGCCAGGAAGTCCGGCGCCTCGCCGGAGTCGGCGCGCTTGCGGAAACCGGCGATCACCTCGTCCGTGAGAACGCGGGGGATGTGACGGCCGTACGGGCCCTTCGCGTTGTCGCCGCGGGCCTGGTGGGGGATGCCGCGGCGGGAACCGGCGTACAGGCGCGGCTCGTGGCCGGAGGGCCGATAGCGCAGGCCCTCGGCGGTGCGGACGAAGCGGCCGCCGCGGCCCGTGGTCAGCAGGGCCATGTGGTCGAAGAAGTTCAGGCCGAGGCCGCGCAGCAGCACCGGTTCACCGGGGCGCAGGGCGCAGAGGTCGACGTCCGCCGGGTTGGCGGGCGGGATGTGACGCAGGCCGTGCCGTTCGGCGTAGGCCGTGAGGTCGCGCCGGGCGCGGTCCGCGGCCACCGGCAGATGGCCCTGGGCGAGCACGACCGCGGACAGCTCCGGCAGGGCGCGCCCGTCGTCGAGCGTGAGGATCTGGCGGCCGTCGGGAGCGTCGTCGAGCCGTGTCGCGCGCGCCCGGTGCGCCTCGACGCGCACCCCGGGCGGCGCCCCGCGCACCACCTCGGCGAACACCCACTCCAGGTAGCGGCCGTAGTGGGCGCGGGTCGGGTAGTCGTCGGGGCCCAGCTCGCCGCCCGCCCAGGTGTGCAGGCTCGGCCCCGGGCGGATCGGGCCCGAGCAGTCCACGCTGTCGTCGGTGAAGAGGGTCACCTGCGAGGCCACGGTGTTCATCAGCAGATGCGGCGACTGCGCGGTGCGCCAGACACGGCCGGGGCCGGGCGGCGACGGGTCGACCATGTGGACCGTCAGCCGTGCCCCGGGCGGGAGCAGTTCCGGTGCGGAGGCGCACAGGCGTTCAAGGACGCTGGTGCCACGCGGTCCCGCGCCGACGACGGCGACGGAGACATGGGCGGTGGCATGGACGGTCCTGGACGGCACGGCGCTCACTGCGGACAAAGGTGTGACTCCCGGGCATGGGGGGCGCATGACGGCGAACCGCCTGCTGGAAGGCCCATGGTGAGGCCCATGGCGAGGACCATGGGGCGACCCCTGGAAGCGGACGGTCCGCCTCATCATGCCGTCGCGGGGAACGCGAACCGAGCCCCGGGCGCGAGGTTCCCCGCCCGCTGTGGGATGCCTCACGCGTATCTCTCACCACGCTCACGCCATGCTCACACCACGTTCGCGCCACCCTCGCACGGTCCCCATGCGGTCCCCATGCGGTCCCCATGCGGTCCCCATGCGGTCCCCATGCGGTCCCCGCACAGCCCTCACGGGTACTTCACGCGCGTTCAGTCGGTCACGGACGTTCAGTCGGCCATGGACGCCATGGACGCCCCGGGTGCCCCGGACGCCCCGGGCTTCAGGAGCTGATCTCGGACTCCGCGACCGTACGCAACCGGGCGGCGCCCGCGCCCCGCTCCACCCGGGCCTGCTCCAGCCGCAGCCGCGCCGAACGGCCGTGCAGGGTCAGGGTCATGAGCTGGTTGCCGAACCAGGGGCCGCCCGTCCTGCGCCAGTTGACGGGTGGCCGGTCGCACCCGCCGTGCCGGGCGAACCGCCGCCCGATCGCCCGGCCCACCGCGCTCCACCCGAAGCGGAAGCCCAGCCGGATGTAGAGGGGGATGGAGTTGTGGACGGGGGAGCAGGTCAGCTGCAGGACGCGGGCGTCGGGGGAGCCCGGGGAGCCGGGAGAACCGGGAGAACCGGGAGAACCGGAGGAGTCCGAGGGCCACTCCGGCTCGGCGATGTAGGCGTGGTGGACGTCTCCGGACAGGACGGACACCGTGGCCGGCGCGCCCGGCCCCGAACCGGCCTCGGCGATCAGCTCCGTGAGTGCGGTGAAGGACGCGGGGAAGGCCGCCCAGTGCTCCAGGTCGGCCCGGCGGCGCAGCTTCTCCCCGAACCGGGCCCAGCGCGCGCCGCGTTCACCCCGGCACAGCGCCGCGTTCCACGTCTCGGCGTCGTGCACGAGGTGGGGGAGCAGCCAGGGCAGGGAGGTGCCGATCAGGAGATGGTCGCAGGAGCCCGGCGCGTCCAGCGCCTGCTCGCGCAGCCACCGCGCCTCGCCCGGGTCCAGCATCGCCCGGGCGTCCTCGGCCAGGACACGGGCCGCCCGGGTGTCCACCATCAGCAGCCGTACGCGGCCGAAGTCGCGGCGGTAACTCCAGCGGACGGAGGCCGGGTCGGCGTCGGACTGTGCGGCGAAGGCGCGCAGCACATCGGTGCCGTCGGGGGTCTCGCGGACGGCGGCGTAGAGGGGGTCGTCGGCCAGTTCGCGGGGGGAGAGGTTGCCGAGGTGCTGGTGGACCCAGTACGACATCAGGCCGCTCAGCAGCCGCTCGCGCCACCAGACCGTGGCCCGCATGTCGGCGAGCCAGGCGGCGCTGGTGTTCCAGTCGTCTATGACGTCGTGGTCTCCAAAGACTCCCGACTGGTAGGTCTGGGAGCCACACACCATGACAGCATCTGCGCAGGTCAGAGGCACGCAGTATCCGACTCGCTACCGCAACGCCGTGACCAACCAACTCAGGGGCGTGTCTGTCCTCCGTCTGTCCGTCATGACGGACGAGACCACCTCACCCGAGCGCCAGCGCACGGCCAACCACAGTGCCGCCGACGCCCTGTCTATCGACCTTGCCGACCGGGAAGCCGTTGACCTCGGCGTAAGTGCCAGCAAGACGACGCCTTTTGAGCGCCCGGAATTGGGCGCTTGGCTTCGTAGGCCGGACGACTTCGACGCGCTGGTCTTTTGGCGCTTTGATCGCGCGGTCCGGTCCATGGAAGACATGCACGAATTGGCGAAGTGGGCGCGCGAACACAAGAAACTGATTGTGTTCGCCGAAGGTCCGGGCGGACGGCTGGAGCTGGACTTTCGTAACCCTCTCAATCCCATGGCTCAGCTCATGGTCACGCTCTTCGCTTTCGCAGCACAGATGGAGGCTCAGTCAATCCGGGAACGCGTAACCAGCGCTCAGGCTGCAATGAGGGTCATGCAACTCCGCTGGCGTGGTTCCCGTGCGCCTTACGGGTACGTGCCTGCGCCGCTCGAAGGTGGCGGCTGGACGCTCGTTAAAGACCCGGAAGCCGTGAAAGTCATTGAGCGCATCATCAAGGCGCTTGTGGAGGGGGAGACCGCTAACAGCATTGCCCTTGCCTTGAACGCTGACGACGTGCTTTCTCCTGCCGACCATTGGTCGAAATACAAGAGTCGCAAAGTGGAGAAGCCCGCGCGATGGAGCTCAGTAACGGTCGCACGAATTCTGCGCACGGAAACCCTGATCGGATGGAAAGTCAGCGACGATAAGCCCGTGCGTGACAGCAAAGGGCGGCCCATCATGGCGACGCGTGAACCGATTCTGACGCGTGCTGAGTTCGATGCCGTTCAAGCTCTGTTGGACACTCGCAGCGTCGAAAACTCTGTCCGGCGGGATACCAACGCACTTCTGTTCGGAATCATCCACTGTTCTTCCTGTAATGGCCGGATGTACCTCAACGCGCAAGAATCGAAGCCTGGTCAGCGCCCCACGTATCGGTGCGGGGCTTCTCCTCGGGGCGAAGTTTGTGAGCACCCGGTGAACATTCGCGCTGACTGGGTTGACGAGTATGCGACGCATGAATTCTTGCGCATCCTTGGGGGTCTGGAGATCGTCACTACGCGCAACATTCCCGGGTACGATCCTCAGCCGGAAATTGACGCCACTCTTGTTGAGTACGAAGCGCATCGCGCGGAGCGACAGAACATCAAGTCCAAGGCTGCGATGAACTCATGGGAACAGCACCGCGACGCGCTTGATACTCGACTTGCTGAGCTTGAAAGCCGGGAAAAGGTAGAGCCGCGCACCGAGGAAATCCGAACCCGCAAGACGTATGCGGAAAAGTGGGTCAAGGCGGAAACGGCCGGACGGCGGAAGATGCTGGCGGATGCAGGCGCGCACCTGTCGATTAAGGCGGGAACTCCGGGCGGCTGGCGAAAGCTGGATGAGCGGCGCGTCGAATTCGACGTCAGAGACCCGTTCTACAGCGAGGCAGCAAGCGAATTCACGGCCATGGCGGCCGAGTTGGCTGCAAACGACTAGACAGCCCCTCTGAGCACCGCTCGGCCGGTCCCTGGTGGATCTGCCGGGCGGTGCTCTTTGCGTGTCGCAGGCGCCGCGTGCTGGCCGACGCTGGCGCGCATCTGGAAGTGCAGCGAGGTCCGCGCGGAGGGGTGGCAGCCCCAGGCGCCTGAGTGGCCGCGTAGCGCCCTTACAGCCCCGTCTGGCCCCCGTGGTCCGGCGGGGCTTTCTGCTGCCCTCAGGGGCCGTTCCGGGCCGGTCGCTGGCGTCAGCGAGTCAGCGCGAAGGGAAACGTCACTAGATCAACTGACGCACCGTCAGTTATGCATGCTCCGAGGTAACCGACCCGCTAGTCCTGTTACGAGAGGCAAGCGCGACGGTGGAGAGGCAGCACGCAATGGCAGCAGACGAGATGTGGCAAATCATCATGTCGTGGGCCGGTGAGGATTCCCACCGTGGCCGACTGGTACGCGCATTCCAGAGCAATATGGGAAATGACGTGCGGCTCCAAGCTGAACGGCTTGCACTTCTGGGTGTTCATGCCAAGCGACAGGCAATGCGTAAGGCCGGTCTTGCGCTGGTCTGAGCTTCCGCAGGAATCGAAAAGCCACCCGGTTTCGTGATCGGGTGGTTTTTTTCTGCCCAAGTTTAGGGACTTTCGCGGACAACGCATGTCCCCGAAACGCGTTTAGTGACACCCCAACCGCCCCGAAACGACTTTAGGGACAGGCCAGATGTCCCCGTAACCACTTTAGGGACACACCGCGTGTCCCCGAAAGGAATGAAACTCGATGACTAAGAGTGAACTGCTCGCCCTACTCCGGGACGCCGAAACGGTGCTATGGGACGCCGTAGGCCGCAAGGTCAGCGGTGCAGAGGAAACGCACCAGCGGATAGCCCTTGCCCTACGCGCTGAGGCTGTCTCTACGCCTGATGGCGTTTGCCCTGTCTGCGGAGAGGCCATTACGCAGCCTTGCACGGGGCGCCCTCGTACGTACTGCGGCGGGGCGTGCAAGAAGCGTGCGCAGAGGGCCCGGAAGAACAGTTGAGGACAGCGCGAAGGGTTGGGCAAACAACAACTCTCTGTAGCTGTTTCTTATCAATATCTACGGTTACTAAAAATCAGATTCCTATAGAGGTCTCTAAGCAAAAGCAGAGACCCGTAACCATTAATCGCGATTGGAGACACCCCCAGATGCTTGGTTTCAGCGGCACCTCAGCCTGCGAAGAGTGCAGCGAGTGGCTAACCGGTCGTCAGCTCCGCTTCTGTTCGGACAAGTGCAAGATGCGTGCCCACCGCAGAGAGAAGGGTCCTCGGCCCGCTGAAAAGGTCTGCCGTCTGTGCGGAGCAACCTTCCGGCCGCTGCGAGGCAAACAGACGTTCTGTGACTACGCCAACGACGCGAACGAGACATGCGCTGCAATGCAGAGTGAGCTAAGCGAACTGGCCCGGGAAGCGCAGGGCGAGCGCTATGACGCCGAGTGCGCGCGCGAGGGCTGCGAGGACAACACCGGTTGGGATGGCATTGGCCGCCCGCGTCGTTTCTGCTCACCTCGCTGTAAGACGGCCCACTATCGCGCTGCCAGGAAGGCACAGACGGGCGCCTGAGCACCTAACAGCCATGCCCCGGGGCTTTCCACCGGGGCATCTCTATGCGGTCGCCACGCGGCCGTACAGCCATTCCAGAAACTCGGCGGTATTCAGGGCTGGTAACCCACTCGCTAGAACCTTATTGAGGGGTGCGTTACGGCATCCCCACAGCAGCGATGGCAACCCGCTGCGTCGCGAGGCACGTACGGAAATCCGTAGGTGACCCGCCCAAATTCCCGGCCCCCATGCCGAGTACTTCCCAGGTTGCCCGCTGGGGAGGTGCTCGGCATGGGGGCCATTTTCATTTTCTGCACCACGCAAAAGCGCAGGCCCACCCCCGAGCCGGCTGAAAAGTGGAATTTCTTCGTACCGGCGCCACCGGATGCGCTGACCACCTACGGAAATCCGTAGGTCACCAACTCACAGAGAACCAAAGCCAATGAGCCACGAAATTGAGTCACGGCACTTTCCTAGACCTACTCCGCCGACGTATCGCCATGCCGGTGCGCCGGACGCTGAAACGCTGGATTTCAGCGCATCGCTGCGGACGCGACTGACCGGCTACGTAAACGCCATGTTCAACCGCATTGACGCTGACGGGGGCGCCGTACAGCCCGATGGCACGGCTCACCCACTGCTCGATCTGGCCCTAGCCGCTGTGGATTCCGGCACGGAACTTCGCCGGTTGGCAATGGAGCGCCGATTGGGCGGGGCCGTCCTCGAATACCGCGCACGGCGATCGGTCTGAGAGTGGTCGCGCTTCACAACTCGGCGCCGCATGAACCTGGTTGGCCGTTGCTGCGATGTTCCCACTGCGAACACTGGAAGCACGCAAGCCAATTCACGCCAGCGCGCCGACCCCACCGGCACAGACAGCACCACTACTCCTGCAAACCGTGCCGCGCTGAATACGAGAGAGCGCTACGTAAGCGCAGGGCATAGCCCTATTTCCCCTGCCGCTGGCCGCGAGGCGTACCGGCATCTCTTCGAAGAAAAGAGCAAGCATGGACAAGCGATCTCTTATCGCTGATCTTCGCGCTCGTCGGGATGACGAACGAAATGCCGTTGGCAATCTCATAGAGCATGCCAAGCGCAGTAAGCGCGGGCTGACCACCGGCGAGGAAACCCGATTCGATGCCCATGAGGCCGAGATTCGCGCGCTGAACGACCGGATCGAGGAACTCGAATCGCAGGTCGACGCCGATGAGGCTGCCGCCCCTATGGCCTTGCGTTATGCCCCGGGCGCTTCCGCCAACTCCACCAACTCTCAGAGGACTTCCAGCATGCCCACCGCTTCCGCCCGCGTTACCGAGCCGTCCACGTACACCCGTGAGGGTCGCAACAGTTACTTCCTAGACCTGGCTCGCGTAGCCCAGACCGGCGACCGTGACGCGCGCCAGCGACTGGAGCGCAACGACGCTGAACAGCGCGCGCTGAGCACCACGAACGGGGCCGGTGGCGAATTCGTCCCGCCTCTGTGGCTCACTGAGGAGTACGTCCGCTACGCCCGGCCGCACCGGACCTTTGCCGACCTGGTGAACACCAATCCGCTTCCGCCGGGCACGGACTTGATATCGATTCCGAAGGTTTCCGGCGGTACTGCAACGGCCGTTCAGGGTGCGCAGAATACTGCCATTCAGAACACCGACATGCAGACGACGTCCATTGCGTCGAGCGTCTTCACGGTTGCCGGTGGTCAGACGATTTCCCTTCAGATGCTAGAGCAGTCGCCCATTCGCACGGATGAGGTGATCCTGAGCGACCTTGCTGCGGATTATGCGAGGCAGCTTGATTCCCTTTACTTGTCCGGTGATGGCACCAGCGGGAAGCCCACGGGCATTCTCAACCTGGCCGGTACCAACTCGGTTGCCTGGACCGGTACCGCGCTTACTGGCGCCACCTCGCTATATACCGCTGTGGCGTCCGCCATTTCGAAGATTTGGTCTACGCGATTTGCTGCGCCTACGGCCATCGTCATGCACCCGCGCCGATTCGCGTGGATGCTCGCTCAGGTCGACAGCAGCAACCGGCCGATCATTGTTCCGGCGCAGGGCGGAGCCTTTAACGCCCCTGGTCTGCTCGGCCCGTCGCTGAATGCTGAGGGTCCTGTGGGTGTGTTCGCTGGTCTTCCGGTTTACCTAGACGCGAACATTCCCACCAATCTGGGAGCGGGTACCGACCAGGACCGAATCATCGTTCTGAAGGCGGACGACGTTTACGCCTTTGAAGGCAACTTCAAGGCGGAAGCCTTCTCTCAGACGTACGCGAATCAGCTTTCGCTGTTCCTGCGCGTCTACAACTACGCGTCATTCCAGGCTGCGCGTTACCCGTCGAGTATCTCGGTCATCTCGGGTACCGGACTGAACCAGGTTCTCGCCTAAGCCTGATGGCTAACCGGTGAATACAGCCCACAGAGTTCAGGGAAATTACTCCCACTCTCTGAACTCTGTGGGCTGTTTCTCTGCTGCGGCGGAACGGAACCGCCAGCGGGAAGCGCGATCATTCCGAACCTGATAATCACTCGCCGTGAATGCATGGGAATGCATAGCCGAGCCTCCCATTCCTGCATATGTATGCAAGGCGGGGGGTGGGTCGAAGTCCAGCGAAGATCATCCCAGGGACCCAGCTCCCATGGCTGGGGACATCGCTGCGAAATTGCACCCCCGGGGGTCTAGCCCGAAAAGCCGCTAGACCTGCATATTTATCCAATTTCCAGGCCGGCGGGGCTCTATCTGACGGATCGTCAGCAAACAGAACGTAATTAACCCAGACGCATACCGAAAGCAATCGAAAATGAAAACTGACGTCTTCCTTAAATGGTCCGCACTGCTCGCCGCCATGTACCTGAGTTTCAGCGCGGAATACGACCTTGCATTGCATTGCGGATTTACGAAATACACGGCCCCGGCCTTTCCGCTGGCTCTCGATTTGTTCATGATTTGGTCTGTACGTCAGCGCCGGAATGTGGCCGCTTCGGTCATGGCCGTTGTGTGCTTCAACGTGGCCGCGCATCTTCCGCTGTCCGGCCGATGGCTTACTGCCGTGACGGTTGCTGCCAGCGTGGCCGCTCCACTGGTCGTTTGGGCAATGCATGTCCGGCCGCGTGTACGCGTCTCTGAGGGCCGTACGGTCATTCCGGCGGACGGGAACCGCAGCGAGGGAGTGAACGGCCGTCAGGTGGCCGCTGAGAGCCTCCCTGAGTCGGTAATCCCAGATGACCTCTGGCAAGACTTCGAAAGCAGCGCGCCGGAGGTGACCGAGGGCGTTGCCGACAACGACCGGCCGACCCCGGACACCATCCGTTCCGCCGTGTCCGCGCTGACCGCTTCCGGTACCCGCGTGACCGGCTCAGCGCTGGCCCGGCATTTCGGAGTGTCCGAACGGACCGGCCGCCGATATCTGGCCATGGCCGGTGCGATATGAGCTACGCCGAATGGCGAGCATTCTTCGTCGCCAATCCTGACGCAGCCTCAGAACCTCTCTGGACCATGGCCACCGCAGACCAGCAGAATGCGGCTGTGGCTGTCCGTACCAGCCGTGCCTACCGGGCGCACATGCGGAGTCTCGCCGAAGGGAACAGCGAGTGGATAGAGCCGCTGTCGCTGGCCCGTGTGACGACACTGACTAACCCGTACTCCGATGATGAGTCCTACGGCGCAGAGAGCGTCTGAGAACGCCCCCCAGGGTCCCCGGTTGCATTCCGGAGGCTCTAGGGGGCGTTTCTGCGTTTCTAGGCTGCCCGGTGTTCGGCGAGTAGCGCGGCCACTTCCGGCACGTCGGCGAAGTCCTGCAACCGGCGCAGGATCACGCGCACCCTCTCCGCTGTCCGTTCTGACGGGATGTCAGCGGCCAGCGTGATTACCCGGTCGGCCACGGCTGCCGCCTCTTCCGGTTCGTTGGCATCCGCGAGAGCAATGACAAGCCATGACAGGTACAGCGCCAATTCGCGCGTGTGCGTGGCGTCGTATCCGCTGAGTACTTCCCGGAGCAACGGGACGGCGCGCAATGGCCGGTGAATCTCTGTGTAGACCCGACTTTCCATGACCCGTAGTTCGCCAGCGTCGACCCAATACAGGTAAGCCGGTGACTCGGTTCCCGCGCTGTCCTCGCTGAGTGCTTGCCCGGCTTCCCCTAGGGCGCGCATGGCCTGTTGCCCGTTCTCTGTTCCCCCGGATTTCGTGTGCGCCCATGCGACCCGGTCGAGATACAGCGCGCGTGCCTTTGGGGGAGCGTCGGTCCCTGCATCATTGAGCGCTGCATGGGCCAGCGTCAGCCCCTCGGATTCCCGCCCCGTGTTGCTGAGTTGGTAGGCCAGTGATCCGGCGATGTTCCCGGCGAGGGTGCGGTCCTCGGCCTGAGTCGCTGCGCTGACTCCTAGCCGGTAAATGCGCTCCGCCTCGCTGTGTTGCCCGGCATCGCTGGCAATCCATCCGGCGATCTGGGCCAACTCCCCAATCTGCCTGAGTAGTTGGCGCCCGACTTCGCCGGTGTGGCTGCCTTCCCGGTAGAGCTTCACGGCGGAACGCAATTCACGCAGCGCGGGGCGGATGAGATCCCCACCGGCTAGGACGTCATCGGCCAGCCGTAGGCCGTGCACGCGTTGCTGCAAGTCGTCCACTTGGGCCATGCCAACCCGGCGCCCTGGGCGGCCCTCTAGCGGGCTCAGCGGGTCACCTTCGGGCAGGAAGTCGGCGAGCGTCGGCAAGGGCGGCTCAGCGGGCGCCTGTGGCGTTTTCAGCGCGTCCACGGACACGCCTAGCGCGGCAGCGAGGATCGGCAGCCATTCACGGGGCGTGCGCTTGCCTGTCTCCCAACGGCTGATCTCTTGCCGCCCGACTGGTTCGCCCGTTACTCGCGCTGCCTGGCAGACCTCACGTGCTAGCCGTGCCTGACTCCACCCCCGCTCTTCGCGGAGTTGCCGGATGTTGGCCCCGATGCTGCTGCCCATGTGTCCATTCTGGCCGACAGTTGGCCTACAGGGGGCCGCTAGTCGGAGATCCATTCCGGCCGGAAGGTGGACGGCGAATAGTCGACGTGAGGGGACACCGGCCATGGCGAGTCAGAGCACAGCGGAAACGGACGCGCGACAGTGGGAGTACACGACGTTTGCTCCGTCGGGGGAGACGTGCCCGGCGTGCATGAAGTCAATCAAGTCGCTTGAGCGTTGCCGACGAGGTGAGTTGGAACGCCAATCGGGTTCGCCGGTCGTCGTTTACCGGCACGTGGATTGCGAGGACCCGAGGGAACTCAAGCGGCGGCCCCGGTAAAGCGCGTGAGAGACGTTGACCGTTGGCTGAGGGAACCGCGCCCCGGCCCGGTGAACCCGGAATCCTGTGTTGTGTGTACAGCGCTGAAAGGCAGTGTCAGCGCGAGTACCCGCATGGATGACCCGCTTTTGGCGCTGGCCACGCTGTCAGCGATGCGGATTCACCGGGAGTTCGGACATCAGAACTGGGTGAAGGAACCACCGTCTGTCGAGCAATCCGCATGAGGATTTGCCGCCTAGGTCCCTCGCTGTCGGCCAGCACTCCGGCAGCGAGGTTGAGAGGCTCCGTCCATGCGCTGTTCCCCCGTGGTGCGTGGACGGAGCCCATTGCTTTTCTCAGCGCTGACTCAGAGCGGCGCGCAAAGCGTCTTCCAGCGCCCTTGCAACCGGCGCGTTCAGCCGTTCGCCGCGCAGTTCGGCCACGCTGGCAACGTCCTGCACAGCACCGGCCAACTTTGCGATCAATCGGCAGAGTTCAGCGCGCGAGACTTCCGGGCGCTCCGCCATCGTCAGCGCGTAGGCAGCGTCATTGCGCGCCATGTTGATGATGTGCGCTTCGGCGCGATCGGCTATCTGATCCACTTCCCTGGGGGCTCCGTACTCCGCCGTGCCTTCGGGGCCGGTCCACGGTAGGCGGCGCATTCGTTCAGCGCGGATAGGCTCAGGCATGGCCGACTCCATTTCAGGCGGTCCCTGTGCGGAAGCCTTCCCGCCGGGGCACTGATTTTCTGGCCCCATCAGGCTACGCGGATAAGTGGCCCCTGGGGCGCGCGAGTTGGCGTCGTCGGCGCTCCCTCTCTGACGTTGAATACCTGCGCTGACCTGGGCAGATGTGCTAGAACTGGAAGTCACGAGTCTTTGGGTCGTCGAAGATCATGCAGCTGGGCACGGTGGACAGCAGCCAGCGGACTTCCGGGTCGAGCCAGGATTCGTAGTAGAGGCGGGTGTACTCCTCGTAGTCCGCGACCTCGTCGCCCGGGGGATCCGCGAGATCGCGGCGGGCGGTGAGCCAGCGCTGGGTCGCCTTGGACGTCTCGTCGGCGTACACCTGGTCGCCCAACAGGAGCAGGACGTCCGGTCGTTCGCCCTCGGGTTCGGCCGCGATCCGGGCCGCGAGCGTGTCCAGGGCGTCGGGCCCGACCGGGTCCTTCTCGTCCGCGGGCGGCGCGGCCCAGCGGCACGAGCCGAAGGTGACACGGACGGCGTCCTGTTCGGCCGGGGTGCGGACGACCGAGGGCGGGAAGGGCGAGTCGGGCGGCGGCCAGACGCCGACGTCGTCCAGCAGCACCTCGTACGCGACGGTGGTGCCCGGTGTCAGACCGCTCACCGGCACCAACGCGTAGTGGTGCCCGGCGACTTGGAAGGTACGGGCCGAGCCGCGCGCGCCGTCGGCGCAGCGCACCTCGGCGGTGCACGGACGGCTCGCCTCGACCCAGAAGGTCGCGGACGAGCCGTCGACGTACCTCAGCAGCGGTCCCAGGCGCAGCTCCGCCATGGTGATCACCCTCCTCCGTCGCCCCGTACGGTACGGAACGACGGAGGAGAGCGGGGAGGTTCCGGGAACTGCGCCGGTTTCTGTGGGGGGTGGGGACCGGCGAGGACCGGTGGGACCGGCCCGGGGGTCAGCAGCCGCTGAGGACCGAGCTGAGCTTGGTCTTCTCCGCGGTGTCGACCTTGAGGTTGTAGTAGTACTTCACCTGGACCCAGGCACGGACGTACGTGCAGGCGTAGGAGGTGATGGACGGCATCCACTCGGCCGGGTCCTTGTCGCCCTTGGACTGGTTCACGTTGTCCGTGACGGCGATCAGCTGCGGGCGCGTCACGTCGTTGGCGAAGGCCTGCCGCTGGGCGGTGGTCCAGGCGCTCGCGCCGGAGTCCCAGGCCTCGGCGAGCGGGACGAGGTGGTCGATGTCGACGTCGGAGGCGGCGGTCCAGGTGGCGCCGTCGTAGACGGAGTACCAGCTGCCGCTGGTGGCGACGCAGGCGGAGTCGGTGGTGACGTTCGAACCGTCGCGCTTGAGGATGTACTCACGGGTGTTGCAGGTGCCGCTGATGGTGATCCAGGTGGGGAACAGATCACGGTCGTACCCGGTGCGGTTCTCCGTCGCCACGGTGAGCGAGGCGAGGTAGGTGCGGGCGGTGGCGGCGCTGACCGGGGTGGGCAGCGCGGCGGAGGCGGTCGGGCCGTTGAATATCCCGGCCATGGCTATCAGACCGGTGAAGGCTGCGAGTATGCTCAGCCGTCGACGCGCGTAGACCTTTGGCATGCGAACTCCCTTGAGGTGGGGGGACGTTGGAGCGAGCGCGCTCATGCTTCCGGTGGCGCATTTCCGGAAGGTGTGGGGCAGGTAAGAAGCTAGTGACGGGGACATGACATGCCAAGGGGTATGGGGCAACCGGTTTCTGTGAATCAGGGCAACGGCTTTCCGGATCGGGCGGGGCGGCCTCCGGGGCTTTCCGGGGCCCGGTGTGACGGGTTCGGGACCTATGGCCCTTCGCGGCTCATTTCGTCATCCCGTACGATGGATGGCGCAGAAGGGGAGTAGCTCTTCGCCGGACCGTCGACATACTGCTCAGCTCGTCTGAGCCGGCGCCCGGAGGCAGACCACGACCAGGGCCCATGGCCCCGGGGTCGGCCAGCGAGACCTTCGGCAGAGCAGTGCACCGTCCGTACGTATGTCCTCGTGCGGGCGCCTATGTGTGCTGCCGTGCCGAGGTGTCGCGTCGCAGTCACAGCACTCTCGGTGGGGCAGCCCCGACCGATTGAGGAATTTTGATCAGCATCAGCGTGATGGCGCTCGTCTTCGGCGTCGTCTTCCTTGCGGAGCTGCCGGACAAGACCGCGCTCGCCGGGCTCGTCCTGGGCACCCGCTACCGCGCCTCATATGTCTTCGCGGGCGTCGCCGCCGCCTTCGCCGTGCATGTCGCGCTCGCCGTCGCGGCGGGCAGCGTGCTGACCCTGCTGCCCCAGCAGATCGTGCACGCGCTCACGGGTGTGCTGTTCCTCGCGGGTGCCGCCGTGCTGCTCCTGAAGAAGGGCGAGGACGACGAGGAGATCCGCAAGCCCGAGAACCAGAGCTTCTGGAAGGTGTCCGGGGCGGGCTTCATGCTCATCCTGGTCGCCGAGTTCGGCGACCTCACGCAGATCATGACGGCGAACCTCGCGGCCCGATACGACGACCCGCTCTCCGTCGGCCTCGGCGCGGTGCTCGCGCTCTGGGCGGTGGCCGGGCTCGGCATCGTCGGCGGGAAGGCGCTGATGAAGCGGGTGCCGCTGGAGCTCATCACCAAGGTCGCGGCGGTCCTGATGCTGGCGCTGGGGGTCTGGAGTCTGTACGAGGCGGTGGCGGGCTGAGGTAGGTGTCTGTACGAGGCGGTGGCGGGCTGAGGGGGGCGTCGGTCGGTAGTAGTGGCGGGCTGAGGAAGGTGTCGGTCGGTAGTGGTGGCGGCGGGGCTCCTTGTTTTGTATGGTAGAGAAACAAAGTGGCTCCCGTCCGCACTCCCTGACCGGCGGGCGGGGCCGCCTTGTTCCCGGGGGACCCGGTGGTGATCCACTGGACACCCCGGCCCTTTCCCCCGCGCTCTGGAGCCTGCCGATGTCGGCCACCACCGTTCTGACCGCCCGCGCCCTCCTGCTCGACATGGACGGCACCCTCGTGAACTCGGACGCCGTGGTCGAGCGCTGCTGGCGCCGCTGGGCCGACCGGCACGGGCTCGACGGGGACGAGGTCATGAAGGTCGTCCACGGCCGGCAGGGATACGCCTCCATGGCGGTGCTGCTGCCGCACCGGCCCATGGAGCAGAACCACGCCGACAACGCGCGGATGCTCGCCGAGGAGACCGCCGACATGGACGGTGTCGTCGCGATTCCGGGCGCCGCGGAGTTTCTGGCCTCGCTTGCCGGGTTGCCGCATGCGCTGGTGACCTCCGCGGATGTGGCGCTGTCCGGTGCGCGGATGGCTGCCGCCGGGCTCGGGCTGCCCGATGTCCGGATCACCGCGGAGTCCGTGGGCGCGAGCAAGCCGGATCCGGAGGGGTTCTTGAAGGGTGCCGCCGAGTTGGGGGTCGCGCCTGAGGAGTGTGTTGTCTTCGAGGACTCCGGTGCGGGGATCTCGGCGGGGCGGGGGGCGGGGATGCGGGTGGTCGGGGTGGGGCCTCGGGCGGGGTTCCATCGGCCGGATGTGCTTGTTCGTGATCTGACGCGGGTGCGGGTGGAGGGTTTGGGGGACGGGACGATACGGCTGCACGTCGGCTGACCGTCCGATGCGATTCTCGCCCCCGCCGCCCCTACCCGTCCCATCCCCAGGGGCTCCGCCCCTTCGACCCCGCCGGGGGCTGCCGCCCCCGGACCCCCGCATCGGCCTGAACGGCCTCGTCCTCAAACGCCGGACGGGCTGGGTGGGGCGGAGGGGGGTGGGACGGTGGGGACTGGGGTGGGTGGGCTGGCTGGGGCCGGCCTTCGGCCTCGTCCTCACGCGCCGGGTGGCGCGGAGCGAGGTCGGTGGAGCACGGCCCCGGCCTCGCCCTCGAAGCGCCGGGCGGGCCGGAGTCTTTGAGGGGCGCGGGGAACTGCGTGCCCGGCCCACGCTGGCCCGCGGTCGAGCGATCTCGGGCGGGTGGAGGTTCTGGGGCGTAGCCCCGGTTCCAGGGGCGCAGGGAACTGCGTGCCCGGCCGCCACTGGCCCGCGGTCGAGCGATCTCGGGCGGGTGGAGGTTCTGGGGCGTAGCCCCGGTTCCAGGGGCGCAGGGAACTGCGTGCCCGGCCGCCACTGGCCCGCGGTCGAGCGATCTCGGGCGGGTGGAGGTTCTGGGGCGTAGCCCCGGTCTCAGGGGCGCGGGGAACTGCGCGATCAGCCCCCGCCGGTCCGCAGTGGAAGGTCCTCCCATCAGCCCGCAGTGGAATGGAACCCCCGTCGCGCCGCAGTGGAAGAGCAGGACGGAACCCCGCGGCGGTGGCCCGGGGTCTGTCCCGGCGGGCTATGGCTCCGTCGTTTCCTTCTCCAGGCTCGCCCGCGTGGCCGCCCCGTACACGCCCTGCTCGTCGCCCGTGATGCCCCGGGCCTTCTGGTAGCGGCGTACGGCGTCCTCGACCTGGCGGGAGTACACGCCGTCGGTGTCGCCGGTGTAGAGGGACAACTGGGCCAGGCGCAGCTGGAGTTCGGTGACCTCGGGGCCCTTGTCGCCGCGTTGCAGGGTCTGGACCGGCTGTGTGTCCGAGGCGTCCTGGCCGGGCGCCAGCGAGCCCGTGGTCGTAGTGGTGGCCGAGGGCGGCGTCGGTGACGGGGTGACCGACGGGGACGGCCGCGCCGATGTGGTCGAGGGCGACGCGGAGGACGTCGGACGCGCGCTCGGCTGCGACCCCGGGTCGCCGCCCGCGGCCGGTGCCGACCCCGCGGGCGACGACCCGCGCTCCGACGACGACGGCGCGGGAGACGTGGACGTCGAGGACGACTCCGGCACGCTCGCCCGGATCTCGTCCGGCAGCGCCTCGTCCCGCGCGGGGGCGTCGTACGAGAACAGCCCGCTCGCGAACCCCGCCGCGGCCACGACCGCCACGGCGGCCCCGGCGACGGCCAGCAGGGCGGCCGTACGCCGCCGACGCCGGGGCGGTTCCTCCGACCGGTCGTCCGGCAGGGCATCCGGCAGGGCATCCGGGACGGCACCGGAGGGTGGTGCCAGGGGTGGGTACGGGATCGGTTCCTCGGGGCGGCCGTGCCGTGCGGCGGCCGCGGACGGCACGGTGTCGAGCCGCATCGTGGCGTCGGACGGCACGGTGTCGAGCCGCATCGTGGCGTCGGACGGCACCGTGTCCAGCCGCATCGTGGCGTCGGAGGCGTCCTTGGTCCCCAGCTCCGCCAGCTCCACGTAGGGGCGTATCCGCAGTGGGTCGAAGTCCTCCGCCGCGGCCGCCTCCGCCGTGCGGGCCTCGCGCAGGGCGTCCGAGGCGCGCTCCGTGCAGCCGCAGGACGGGGTGCCGTCCGGCGTCCGAGGCGCGGCGCACTCGGGGCAGACATGCCCGTTCGGTTCAGTCACGCGTTGGGTCCCTCCCCCTGCGACTCCCCCTGAGAACTCCCGAGGCTAAACCAGACTCCCCGGTCAATCTCCCAGGAGCCCCCGGAATCACTCCCTCCGCGCCCTTCGCCGGAGCCACAGGATTTTATGGGATGTTATGGGATTCAACAGGCCATAAGTGTTCGCAGACGCCACCATGGAGGTGACCGGAGCGTGGCCGAACGGTGACCGAGGCTCGAGGGCTCGAAAGGTTCGAAGGGCGTAAAGGGTGTAAAGGGTGTAGAGGGTTCGAAGGGTTCGTGGGAGGTCCGTATGGCGGACGACATACCTGGTGAGGTGCACGACCCGGACACGCCGCCGCACGGTGTGAACGAGTCCGCCGAGCGGAGGCGCTCGGCGGCCGCCGTCGACGCCCAGGAGGCGCCGGTGCACGGCAGCGTCGTCCTCTCGATCGGCGCGCTGCTGCTCGGCCTGCTGCTGGCCTCCCTCGACCAGACGATCGTGTCGACCGCACTGCCCACCATCGTCAGTGAACTCGGCGGTCTGGATCATCTGTCGTGGGTGGTCACCGCGTATCTGCTCGCGTCGACCGCGGCGACCCCGCTGTGGGGCAAACTCGGCGACCAATACGGCCGAAAGAAGCTGTTCCAGGCCGCGATCGTGATCTTCCTGATCGGCTCGGCGCTGTGCGGCCTGGCACAGAACATGGGCGAGCTGATCGGCTTCCGGGCCTTGCAGGGGCTCGGCGGCGGTGGGCTCATCGTGCTGTCGATGGCGATCGTCGGTGACATCGTCGCGCCGCGCGAACGGGGAAAGTACCAGGGGCTGTTCGGCGCCGTCTTCGGCGCGACCAGCGTGCTGGGGCCGCTGCTCGGCGGACTCTTCACCGAGCACCTCAGCTGGCGCTGGGTCTTCTATGTCAACCTGCCCGTCGGCGTCGTCGCGCTCGTCGTGATCGCGACGGTCCTGCGCACCCCCAGGAAGTCCGCCGAACATGTCATCGACTACCTCGGCACCTTCCTCATCGCCGCGGTCGCCACCTGTCTCGTTCTCGTCGCCTCGCTCGGTGGCACCACCTGGGAATGGAGTTCGCCGCAGATCATCGGCCTCGCGGTGCTCGGGGTTCTGTTCGCCGTGGCCTTCGTGGCCGTGGAGCGGCGGGCGGCCGAACCCGTCCTTCCGCTCAGGCTCTTCCGTATCCGCACCTTCACCCTCTCCGCCGTCATCAGCTTCATCGTCGGATTCGCGATGTTCGGCGCGATGACCTACCTGCCGACCTTCCTCCAGGTCGTCCACGGCGTGAGCCCCACCCTGTCCGGAGTGCACATGCTGCCCATGGTGTTCGGGCTGCTGCTCTCCTCGACCGTCTCCGGGCAGATCGTCAGCCGTACCGGCCGCTGGAAGGCCTTCCCCATCGTCGGCACCGGCGTCACGGCCATCGGTCTGCTGCTGCTCCACCAGCTCGACGAGCGCAGCAGCACCGGCGAGATGAGCGCGTACTTCCTCGTCTTCGGCCTGGGGCTCGGCCTGGTCATGCAGGTCCTGGTCCTGATCGTGCAGAACGCGGTCTCGTACGAGGATCTGGGCGTCGCCACCTCCGGCGCCACCTTCTTCCGGTCCATCGGGGCCTCGTTCGGCGTGGCGATCTTCGGCACGGTCTTCACGAGGCGCCTGGGCGGCAACCTCACGGAGGCGCTGAGCGGACAGCGGCTTCCCGCGGGCATCACCCCGGACTCCCTCAAGGCCGACCCGAAGGGCATCGCCGGGCTGCCGTCCGCGCTCCAGCAGCCCGTCCTGCACGCGTACGCCTCGTCCATCACCGACGTCTTCCTCTACGCCGCCCCGGTCGCCCTCCTCGGCTTCGTACTGGCCTGGTTCCTGCGCGAGGACAAGCTGCGCGGGTCGGTCACGGCGCCCGACGTCACCGAGACGCTCGCCACCAACCCCGTGGAGCGGTCGTCGTACGACGAGGTGTGCCGGGCGCTGTCCGTGCTCGGCACCCGGGAGGGGCGGCGCGAGATCTACGAGAAGATCACCGTGCGGGCCGGCTACGACCTGCTGCCCGCCGCGAGCTGGCTGCTGCTGCGGATCAAGAAGTACGGCTGGGCCGAGCCGGCCGGGCTCGCCGAGCGCAGCACCGTACCGCTGCCCGTGGTGCTCGCCTCGGCCCGGCAGCTGGAGGAGCGCCGGCTCGCCGACCGGGAGGGGCTCGACCTCGTCCTCACCGACGAGGGGCGCGAGGTCGCCGAAAGGCTGGCCAAGGCCCGGGAGGACTCCCTCTCCGAGTTGCTCGGCGACTGGTGGGGTCCCGACCGGCCGACCGATCTCATGAGACTGGTCGAGGAGCTGAACGGAGAGCTGTGCGGCTCCGACGGGGAGCGCCCGCACGACGGCACGGTGCCGCGTACGCGGCGGTCACCGGTGTGATCCTGCCGGCGGCCTTCAGGGCGTCAGTTTCTTCGTGAACCAGTGGTCGGCGTAGACATCGTCGTTGTGCGGCTCGGTCTCCTCGTAACCGTGCCGCGCGTACAGGGCGCGCGCCTCCACCAGGTCGCCGCGGGTGTCGAGGATCAGCCGCTCGGCGCCGAGGCCGCGCGCCGCCTCCTCGGCCGCCGCGAGCAGCAGCGCCGCGCAGCCCCTGCCCCGCAGCTCCCCGCGCACGAACACGCGCTTCAGCTCGCCCGTCGTCGCGTCGAGCATCCGCACCCCGGCCATGCCCCCTGCCTCCCCGCCGTACCGCGCGACCAGCAGTACCCCGCCGGGCGTCCGGAACTCGGCACCCGGGGTCGCCGCGATCTCCCGCTCCAGTTCCTCGGGGTCGGTCGCGTGTCCCTCGTGCAGCAGGTACCAGCGGTCGCTGACCTCCGTGTAGTACGCCCGCCACAGCGCGGCGGCGACGGGGGAGTCGAAGGGCTCGGGGGTCACGGTCCAGGTCATGGCGGCCATTGTCGGGAGGTGTCGGCCCCGGTCCGCAAGCGGATTTCGGTGGGCCGCCGGTGCGGGCGGGTCCGGGACGGGTTCGGGACGGGTTCGGGACGGTTACGGGACGGGGCCGTTTGAGCGTGGACTTCCGGGCAACCCGGTTCGAGAACCGGCCCGTCGGGTCGAGAACCCCGGAAGGCACCCATGTCCACAGGCCTCATCATCGCTCTGATTGTGATCGTGATTGTGGCGGTCGCCGTCGTCGCGGCCGCTCTGAGCCTCCTGGCCCGCAGGCCGCAGGGCGGGCGCACACTGCGGCGGCGCTTCGGGCCCGAGTACGACCGGGCCGTCGCCCAGCACGACGGTGACACCAAGGCAGCCGAGAACGACCTCGCCGAGCGGGTGAAGCAGCATGGCTCGCTGCGGGAGCGGCCGCTGGAGCCGGCGGCGCGCGAGGAGTACGCGGCCCGCTGGGCGGTCGTTCAGGAACGCTTCGTCGACTCGCCCCAGGAGGCGGTGGCCGAGGCGGACCGGCTGCTCGCCGAGCTGGCCGGTGCCCGCGGCTTCCCCGACGGCGGGCGCTACGAGGAGCAGTTCGCCGCGCTCTCCGTCCACCACGCCGACCAGGTGCACGGCTACCGGCGCGTCCACCAGGCCACACACACCCGTACCCCGAACGGCCCCGGCGGCACGGAGGAACTCCGTGCGGCCATGGTCGAGGCCCGCGGCCTCTTCGAGGAACTGATGGCCCCGGGGCGCCGGGACACCGAGCGCTCCGCGGAACCCGTTCCGGACGACCGTCCCCACCGGTCCCACATGCCGTGGGCCCCCACCAGGCGCCATGCGAAGGGGAGTTGAGGAAGGTGAAGAGGATGACATCGGACAGCGGCAACAGCTACGAGGACAGCCCGCGCCGCGAGGCGACGAACACGAGTCGCGAGGCGACGGACCCGCGCCGGGAGACGACGGACCCGCGCCGGGAGGCGAGGGGCCCCGCCGCTGAGACCGGCGAGCGCGCCGCGCCGCCGGGCACGCCCGCCGACTCGGCTTCGTACGACCGGGGAGAGGGACCCCGGCGTCCGGCAGACAGCACGGCGTCCCGCGAGGCGTCCCCCCGTGAGGCGTCCCTCCGTGAGACGGCGGAGCCCGCGCGCACCGGACAGCGCGACACCGCCCCGCGCGCCAGTGGGAACGGCAACGGCAGTGGCAGGGGAAGCGGCAACGGCGACGCCGCGCTACTGACGCACGACGAGTGCGACAAGTACGCGCTGCGTCTGCAGCACGCGGTCGGTGGCTTCGTAGACGGGCCGCGGGCGTCCGTCGAGGAGGCCGACCATGTCCTCGAAGAGCTCACCGCCGAGTTCACGGACGCCATGGCCCGGCGCCGCCGCACGCTGCGCACGACCTTGGAGGCGGCCGACGCGGGTGATTCGGCCGACACCGAGAAGCTGCGCCTCGCCCTGCGCGACTACCGCGAGGTCGCGGAGCGACTGCTGCACCTCTAGGAGCCCGAAGAGCCCGAAGAACTTGAAGAGCCCCGAAGAACTCGAACCACCGCGTACGACCGTGAGGCCGCGTCCCGGACCATGTCCCCGGGGCGCGGCCTCACGTGTCGACGGGATCACCCGGTCCGGCGCTCGCGCCACTGCCGGACGATCTCGTCGACGTCGTACGGCTTCAGGCCGAGGGGCGGCCCCGGCGGCGGTTTGAACATCATCTCGCGGATCTTGGTGTTGATGTCCTCGACGATCCGTCGGACCACCGGCTCCGAGGGGGCCACGGACGCCGCCGCGAGGGCGTCCTCGGCCTCCTTGCGCAGGGCCAGTGTCGGCGGCAGCACCGACAGTCCCTCGCGGGCCATCTTCCGCTTGATCCACCACAGTTCGTCGTACGACGTGTCGGTCACGTCGGGCATCGGCTTGCCCGCGCCGGGCAGGTCCGCGAACTCGCCGCGGGCCTCCGCCTCGCGGATCTGGCGGTCGACCCAGGACTCGAAGCTGACGCCGGGTGGCTTGCGCTCGGTCATACGTCCATTGTGCCGGAGGAGGCCCGGTCGGACGATCGGGCGATTTATCATGCGGCGGCGGCGCGTCAATCATGTTCGGCACCAGGACGGTTGAACCGCCGCGACTCGATGGAACCGATGAAACGCTCGAACCGCCGGAACTCGAAGGAGCGCACGTGCTCGAACTCACCATGGCCTCGGTCACCGGGACGGACGCGGGCGCGACGGCCGGAATGCTGATGGCCGACGCACCCAGCGAGCCCGGCGCGATGCTGCGGGTGGGCCGGGACCGGGCCGTGTGCCGGCTCGCGACCCCCGACGACTGGCTGTTCGTCTCCCGGGTGCACCTGGAGTTTCTGTGCGGCCCGGAGGAGACCTGGCAGGTCACGTGGCTGCGCGGATCACGCCCGGACCCCTCCTCGGAGGTACGGCTGACGCTGGCCGGGCTGCCGACCCGGCCCATCCCGTACGGCGGGACGGTGACGCTCCCGGCGGGCGGTTCGGGGGAGATCGTCATCCTCGACCGCACCGGCCCGCACAGTGTCAACGTGGGCTTCTATCACGAGCCCTGAGATCCCCGAGCCCTGAGATCCCCGAGGCCAGAGATCCCGGGAAAGCCCGTCCGGGTCAGGCCAGCACGCGTGCCAGCGCGAACCCGTCGTACCCCTTGCTGCCCACCGTCTGGATCGCCGTGCCGCTCAACTTCGGGTGGGCGGCGATCAGTTCGAGTGCCTCCCGGGTGCCTCGCACACTCCGGTCGGTGCTGTCCGCGTCGGTGACCCGGCCGCCGCGCACCACGTTGTCGACGACGATCAGGCTGCCGGGGCGGGTGAGCTTGAGGGCCCACTCGACATAACGCGGGTTGTTCACCTTGTCCGCGTCGATGAACACGAGGTCGAACGGCTCGGGGTTCTCCTCGGCCAGCTTGGGCAGCGACTCCAGCGCGGGGCCCACCCGTACCTCGGAGATCCCGTCGAGGCCCGCGCGGGCGAGGTTGCGGCGGGCGACCTCGGCGTGCGTGGCGTCGTACTCGAAGGTGATCAGCCGGCCGTCGGCCGGGAGCGCGCGGCCCAGCCAGATCGTGCTGTAGCCGCCGAGCGTGCCGATCTCCAGGATGCGACGGGCGCCCTGGATCTGCGCGAGGAGCTGGAGCAGCTTGCCCTGGTTCGGGGCGACGGCGATGGGCGGCAGTCCGGCCGCGTCGCTGTCGCGCAGAGCTGCTGTCAGGGGCTCGTCGGCGGGGGAGAGGAGGGCGGCGAAGTAGTCGTCGACGTCGTTCCAGAGCTGCGACTCGCTCATGAACCATGCCTTTCGTATGCCTAGTTAGATGCGCTAACTAGTCCCGCGGCAAATTTAGTCCACCCGGGCCCGCCGTTCCACAGGGTTGCGGTTCAGCGCGTCGCGGAGCGAGACGGAGGCGTTGAAGCCGATGAAGAGCGAGCCGTAGCGGACCTTCGTCGGGAAGAGCGCGGGCAGCGCGGCGGGCATCGCGGCGGGCATCGAGGCGGTGAAGCGCGGTCAGGTGCACAGTGCACGTAAATGTGCTGTGTGCAGGAGTGACGGCCGGGCCGTGAGTGGTCTTTCGACGGCCTGTCTGTGATCTATGTCGCGAACGGCGGGGGGAACCGAACCGTTCTCGCACTATCGTCATCCGGACAAAAGGCGGGAGGCCGTCAGGTGAAGAGGGGGTTGCCTGCGTCTCTCAGCGGGGGCGTGCGAGCCTCATGGGGGCTGGACAGGGCCCGACCGCAGGGGAGACGCGGGATGAACGGGACGAACGGGGCGGGAGGGCCGACGGGGCGTGGCGAACGTTGAGCACGGCAGGACAGCGGGTAATGCCTTCGGGGCGGGGGCGGCGGAGACGGCCAGAGCACGGCTGCGCACGATCCGCATCGGGCTGTGGCTGATCGCCGCCGTCCTCGCGGTACGGCAGGTCACCGTCGTCCTGAGCACCCCGAAAGGGGAACGGCTGACCGACCTGGAGACCTGGGTCGGGACGAACGGCGTCCTGCATGTGAAGGGGTCGCTGTACGACTCGACGCAGTTCACCGGCACCCCCTTCGGGGGGCTGGTCCTCAAACCCCTCACCCGCGCCGCCGAGCAGGCGCTCGGCTGGGGCTGGACCTTCGGCAGCCTGTCACTGGTCGTCGCGCTCGGCCTGGTCGCGGCACGCGCCCTGCCCCAGCCGGTGAGCCGGCGGACGTCCCTGCTCGCCGCGCCCGTCGCGATCAGCCTGCTGATGCTGTCGCTGCCGGTGCGCAACGCCCTGTATCTCGGCCAGACCAGCATCATCCCGGTGCTGCTCGTCCTGCTCGGCTGCTTCGCCGTCCGCGGCGAACGCGCCTCGGGCGTGCTCATCGGCGTCGCCGCCGCCCTGCAGCCCACCGTGCTGCTCTTCGCGCCGCTGCTCTGGTTCACCGGGCGCCGCCGCGCCGCCGAGTCCACCGGCCTCACCTTCGCCGGTCTCACCGCGCTGGCCTGGGCCGCGATGCCGCACGACTCCCACACGTACTGGGTGCACCACCTGGCGGGCGTCGGCCTCGGCGGGGACGCCGACGACCTCGCCAACCAGTCGCTGCACGGCGCGCTGCTGCGGCTCGGCCTCAACGGCCCGCTGGAGATCGGCCTGTTCCTGCTGCTCGGCGCGGGCGTCGCGGTCCTCGGCCTGCGCCGCGCCGTCCGGTACGCGCGGGACGGGCAACTGCTGCTCGCCGTGGCCATCACCGGCTGTGTCGCCGTCGCCGTCTCGCCCACCACCTGGCAGCACCAGCTGCTGTGGGTGCTGTTCGCCGTGGTCGGCCAGGTCGGCAAGAAGACCTCGGACCGCGCCATGTGGCCCGTCGCCGTCATCCTCGTCATGAGCCTGCCCGCGAAGATGATGCTGCCGAACATGCCGGCGCTCTACCCGCTGCGGGACAACGTGGTGCTGCTCGCCGCGCTCGCCGCCGCCACCCTCGTACCGTTCCTGTCCCGCACCTCGGAGTACTACCGGGCGCCGATCCCCACCGAGTACGCGGAGCCGGTGCCCACGCTCCCCCAGAGCCCTGAAGGCCTGGGAGGTACCCCCAGGAAGCGGGTGCCGCTGCTGCCCTTCCTGGGCCGTGTGTTCACCCGCCCCAACCTGCTGCTCGAACTGCTTCTGATCCGCGTCGGCTACTCCGCCTACCAGCAGGTCAGACTCGCCGCGACGGGCGGCACCAACGCGGGCGGCCGGAGCACCGCCGAACACCACGGCGACCAGATCCTCTCCATCGAGAAGTTCCTGCACATCGACATCGAGCACTGGGCCAACCACGCCGTCTTCAAGGTCGAGTGGCTGCGGGACTTCTTCGACTTCTACTACGAGTCGTTCCACTTCGTCGTCCCGCTCACGCTCCTCGGCGTCCTCTACGCCCGCCGCCCCGGCGACTACCGCTGGGCACGCTCGGCGCTCGGCTTCGCCACCCTCTTCGCGCTCGTCGGCTTCTGGCTCTACCCGCTCGCCCCGCCGCGGCTGATGCCGGGCCTCGGCGTCATCGACACCGTGCACGGCGTACAGGACTTCTCCAAGCCGGACTACGGCACGCTGACCGCGCTGACCAACCAGTACGCGGCGATGCCCTCGCTGCACTTCGGCTGGTCCCTGTGGTGCGGTCTGGTGATCGCGGTCCTGGCGCCCAGGTGGTGGATGAAGGCGCTCGGGCTGCTGCACCCGCTGTTCACGGTCTCCGCGATCGTGGCGACCGGCAACCACTGGGTTCTGGACGCGGTGGGCGGCGCGGTCGTCGTCGGCGCGGGCTTCGGCCTGACCCACCTTCTCCAGGGTCCGCGGCCGAGGGCGCTGATGAAGCCCGTGGAGGTCGGTACGAAGGTGCCGGTGCCGGCGAGGGAAGGCAGTCCTGCCGGTCTCGGCCGGGGTCTCGGGTTCGGTCGCGGGGGAGGCAGGGGCAGGGCGTAGGGAGGAGCCCCTGCCTCCCGCGGGACGGGCCGACGGGCACCGGGAGGCCGTCGGCCCGAGCGTGCGGCGCGGTCAGCCGGCGTCGACCTGGAGTTCCTTGACGCCGTTGATCCACGCGGAGCGCAGCCGGCGCGGGTCGCCGACCAGGGTGAGGTTCGGCATCGCGTCGGCGATCGCGTTGAAGATCAGGTCGATTTCGAGGACGGCGAGCGACTTGCCGAGGCAGTAGTGCGGGCCTCCGCCGCCGAAGCCGAGGTGGGGGTTGGGGTCGCGGGTGATGTCGAAGGTGTCCGGGTTCTCGAAGACGTCGGGGTCGTGGTTGGCGGAGGCGTAGAAGAGACCGACCCGGTCGCCCTTCTTGATCTGCCTGCCGCCGAGTTCGGTGTCCTGGGTGGCGGTGCGCTGGAAGGAGACGACGGGGGTCGCCCACCGCACGATCTCCTCGGCGGTGGTCGCCGGACGGTCGCGCTTGTACAGCTCCCACTGCTCGGGGTGGGTGAGGAAGGCGTGCATGCCGTGTGTGATGGCGTTGCGGGTGGTCTCGTTGCCCGCGACGGACAGCATCAGCACGAAGAAGCCGAACTCGTCGGAAGCGAGGTTGCCCTCGTCCTCCGCCGCCACCAGCGTGCTGACGATGTCCTTCGCCGGGCACTGCTTGCGGTCGGCGGCCATGTTCATGGCGTACGAGATGAGTTCGGCGGCCGACTCGGCGCCGATCTCCTCGGTGATGGCGTACTCCGGGTCGTCGTACGCGATCATCTTGTTGGACCACTCGAAGATCTTGATGCGGTCGTCCTGGGGGATGCCGATCAGCTCGGCTATCGCCTGGAGAGGCAGTTCGCAGGCGACCTCGGTGACGAAGTCGAAGGGCCCCGAGTGGGCACGCGCGCCCTCGACGATCGCGTGGGCGCGGGACCGCAGCCGCTCCTCCAGCGCACGGATCGCCCGGGGCGTGAAACCGCGCTGCACGATCTGGCGGACGCGGGTGTGCTCCGGCGGGTCCATGTTGAGCAGGATCAGCCGTTGGGCGTCGATCGCGTCGCGCTGCATGTGCTCGTGGAAGCGGATGATCGCGGTGTTGAGGTAGGAGGAGAAGATCTCCGGGTGCGTGGAGACGTACTTGACGTCCGCGTGCCGGGTGACCGCCCAGTAGCCCGAGTCCTGGAATCCGGCCAGGCCGGCCGACTGGGGGATCCAGCGGACCGGTTCGGCCCGGCGAAGTTCGGCGAACTCCGGTAGGGGCACGCGGTGTTGCAGCACATCCGGGTCGGTGAAGTCGAACCCGTCGGGCAGCGCGGGACAGGGCATCGGCGACCACCCACCATTCTGACGGTCCATCAGGAAATGTGAATTGCCGTGAAGGTAGTAACGGGTTCTACAACTCGCAAGGGGTGTGGCGAGTCGAATTACCTGCGGGGCCCGTGCCGCGCTCGCCGCGCCTCCGCGTCAAGTCCGCACAGGGCTCGGCCCAGTTGTCACTTCCGGGGGGTGCACGACTCTTGCGGCGTGGGGGTTCTGCTCCGCAGACTGCACTCAGAACTAGTACACGTTCTAGTTCGGCGTGGTGGGTGGGCCGGGACGCCCCGCGCTGCGCGGGTGAGCGAGGCATGTCCGGCGGATCGGGCTGGACTCGGCCGACGGCACCCAAAAAGCATGGGTGAGCGGGGTCCGGTGCGTGCAGCTGCAAGGCGGAGGAGAGAGTCGACGCGATGGGGGTCCCCCTGTTCGGGCGAAGCCGAGAACCTGGGGGAGTCGGCGACCGACGACAACGCCGCAGATGTGCGTGCCGGACCCCGCGGCCCAGGCCTGATCTGCCGGACAGGCCTTGAGGAGAGGACCTAGCCCCATGGCTGCGGAACCCGTGATCGTGGAAGCCGTACGTACCCCCATCGGCAAGCGCGGTGGCGCGCTCGCCAACCTCCACCCCGCCTATCTCCTGGGCGAGACCTATCGTGAACTCCTCGGCCGCACCGGCATCCCCGCCGACTGCGTCGAGCAGATCGTCGGCGGCACGGTGACCCACGCCGGCGAGCAGTCCATGAACCCCGCGCGTACGGCCTGGCTCGCCATGGGCCTGCCCTACGAGACGGCGGCGACGACGGTCGACTGCCAGTGCGGCTCCTCGCAGCAGGCCTCGCACATGGTGGCCAACATGGTCGCGGGGGGCGTGATCGACGTCGGCATCTCCTGCGGGGTCGAGGCGATGTCCCGCGTGCCGCTGGGCTCCGGCTCCAAGCACGGCCCCGGGAAACCGTTCCCCGACGAGTGGAACGTGGACCTTCCCAACCAGTTCGAGGCGGCGGAGCGCATCGCGCGGCATCGCGGGCTGACGCGCGAGAACGTCGACGCATTAGGGCTCGCCTCCCAGGAACGGGCCGCCAACGCCTGGTCCGAGGAACGCTTCAAGCGCGAGACGTTCGCCGTCCAGGTGCCGACGACCGAGGACGAACAGCGGGCCGGACAGGGCATGTGGCGGCTCGTCGACCGCGATGAGGGGCTTCGCGACACGTCCCCGGAGGCGCTCGCCGGCCTGAAGCCGGTCATGCCGAAGGCCGTGCACACGGCGGGCAACTCGTCCCAGATCTCGGACGGCGCGGCCGCCATCCTCTGGGCCTCGAAACGGATGGCCCGGGCGCTGAAGCTGCGCCCGAGGGCACGGATCGTGGCCCAGGCGCTGGTCGGCTCGGACCCGCACTTCCATCTGGACGGACCGATCGACGCGACGCGGGCCGTGCTGGGCAAGGCGGGCATGTCCTTGAAGGACATCGACCTCGTCGAGATCAACGAGGCGTTCGCGTCGGTGGTGTTGAGCTGGGCCCAGGTCTTCGGGCAGGACCTGGAGAAGGTCAACGTGAACGGCGGTGCGATCGCCCTCGGGCATCCGGTGGGTGCGACGGGGGCGCGGCTGATCACCACGGCCCTGCATGAACTGGAACGGCGGGACAAGGAGTTCGCGCTGATCACGATGTGCGCGGGTGGGGGACTGGCCACCGGCACGATCATTCAGCGGTTGTAGCACTCCATGCGGTGAATGCGGTGAATGCGGTGAACGCGGTGAACGCGGTGAACGCTGGGAATGTGGGGAACGCGGGGAACGCGGCGGGGCCGAAGGTGATGATCGGCCCCGCCGGGTGAGCCCCCGCCCCGCCCAGTACGCCCTGCGGATCACGGCCGGTTCCCCTCGGCCGCCGTGCACGCCGAGACACCTGCTGGATCACCTTCGCGGGAACGGGACATCCTCGGGCCACGGACCACTGGGTCCCCGTGGACACCGTTACTCCCGCCCCGACGCGGTGAGCGCCAGCGCCCCCGCCAGTACCGCCGCGATCAGCAGGGGGATGCCCAGGCCGTGGTGGATCACCAGCCACGCGCCGAGCAGGGCGCCCGCGAGCATGGCGATCACGGCGGCCCTGCGGCGGGGGGAGCGTTCGCCCGGGCCGCCGGCGACCCGGGAGTCGGCGGCGAGGCCGGTCAGGGTCATCGTCAGGACCGTCGTCGTCAGGTCGGGCACGCCCAGCTTGCGTACCGTAGCGTTGCGCAGGCCCATGGCGAAGGCGGTGAGGGCGATCAGGGTGTAGGTGGTCGCGGTGGTGCCCGGCGCCGCGAAGGCGACCGCAGCCGACGCGCCCACGAACACCGCCTCCGCCGCGAGCGTGACCCGCGCCCAGGTCCGGCGCGAACCGCCCCCGAACCGCACGGCGATACGCCCCCCGGCCACGGCGCCCACCAGGAAGCAGCACAGCGAGGTCAGCGAGTGCCGCACCGAGAAGCCGGGCGCCCCGGCGGCGGCGAAGCCGAGGACCACCACGTTGCCGGTCATGTTCGCCGTGAAGACGTGCCCGAGCCCGAGATAGCTCACCGCGTCGATCAGCCCGCTGACCACGGTCAGCAGCAACAGCACCGCCACCAGACGCAGTCCGCGCAGCTCACGGGGCTCGGGGTCGGACGTGCTCTGTGTGCTCATCGAGCCTCCGGTCAGCAGGACGGGCGCGGTGTACGCAAGTGCACCACGAACGCGGAGGACCGTCGGAGACCCGGGCGAAGCGCGTGTCCATTTCGGTTACTTGGACTCGACTCGTCCGAGCGGGTCGGGGGCGGTCGTCAGCGCGTCGCGGGCCGTCTGCCAGGCGGGATCCCCGGGGTAGAGCTCGGTGCGGAGGTAGGCCCAGGTCAGCCGCTGGACGGCGGACACTCGCGCGGGGTTCTCGTCCGTGGTCTCGGCGACGTCGTATCCGGAGACCCCGCCGAGCCCGTGCTCCGCGTCGAACAGGGTGAGCAGCGACTTGGGGCCCGGGGCGAGGACGTACGGATCGGTGTGCCAGTCCGGGCCCCGAACCGTCAGGTGGGCGGAGGCGTCCTTGTCGCCGGCGACGACGAGCGCGGGCGTCGTCATCTCGGAGAAGTCCGTGGTCAGGAAGAAGGAAAGGTTCTCGGTCGCGAACTCGCTGAGGGCATCCCCGCCCCTGCCGGGCGCGGCAAGCAGTACACCCGCCTTGATCCGGGGTTCGGCCAGGCTCACTTCCGTTCCGTCGTGCGGATCGGTGAGCCCGGCGCCCAGCAGCAGGCTCGCGGTGTGCCCGCCCATGGAGTGCCCGGCCACGGCGATCCTGCTCCGGTCCAGGCGCCCGGGGAGCTGCGGGACGGCGGCCTCGACCGCGTCGAGCCGGTCGAGGATGCGCTTCATGTCCTCGGCCCGTGATCGCCAGTACAGGGGCGCCCCGGGGGTGCCGGGGTCCAGGCTCAGCGTCCTGGAGCTCAGATGGGTGGGCTGGATCACGACGAAGCCGTGCGCGGCCCAGAAGTTGGCGAGCGGGGCGTAGCCGTTCAGCGAGGAGAGGTTGTTCGAGGGGCCCTGGCCGTGCGAGAGCAGGATGACCGGCAGGTCGCTCCCGGTCACGGGTGCGGAGACGCGCATCTCCAGGTCCACGGCCCGGTCGGGGGTCGGCAGCGTTACCGGGCTGACCGAGAAGACGGGGGTGGGCGAGTGGAAGGTGTCGGCCGGGTGGGTCGATGCACTCATGATGGGGATTTCCCTTCGACGGTCTCCGCCGCACCGAGGCGCTAAGCGGAGCGTTGTTCCGATTACGATACGGAGCGGTGTTCCGTTTCGTCAAGGTCGAGATCGGGTGCCCGTGAGGTCCTCCGCGGTGCCCCCGGCGCCCTTCCCCCGGAGCGCGTCCGGGCGTCACCATGGCCGCTTGCGCCGCGGGTGAACGAAAACGGGCACACAGGTATACGGCAGAGGCCCGGCGGATGAAGAGACGGATCAAGAGACGGATCAAGAGACGGATCAAGAGACGGATCAAGAGACGGGTCAAGAGACGGACGAAGGGGCGGGTGGGAGACGTATGGACAAGCGGCAGCACGGCGAGGGCGGGCGATCGCGCGCCGGCTCACCGGCACGTACCGCGCCCCTGCGACGCCCCGCCTCCCCGGGCCCCCACCAGGCCCGGACCGCGCTGGACGCCACGCCGAGGACCCCCGCCGAGATGGCGGCGATCCAGCGCGCGGCGGGCAACCGGGCGGCGTCCGTGACCGTTCAGCGGGCGGGGGAGGCAGGCGCGAGCGCGCCCCCCGTCCCTGCTCCCGCCCCCGCTCCAGAACGGTCCGGTCCCGGTGACCGGGGCGCGGCGGTGGTCGAGCGGCTGAGCCGGTCGCTCGAAGCCCATGTCGTCCTGGCGAAGATGAAGCCGAACGTCTGGGCGCCGGGCACCTGGTGGCCGGAGCACTGGATGACCGAGGGGCCCGCGCGTCTGAAACGCACCCTGGAGCGTCGGGTGGTCCGGGGCGAGGCGTTGCGCGCGCAGGAGCTGGAGGACATCCGGATCCTCTCGGAGGTGAACCCCCAGTGGCTGGCCAAGGTGGGTATCGGCACCTGTGCGGAAGCCGAGGAGTACGCCGAGGGGAACTACAAGGACTGGCTGACGGTCCCGCCGGGCAAGCGCCTCCTCGTCGCGACCCTGGTCTTCGACCGGCACGGGCCGGGAAAGCGCCCGCCGGGCGAGCGCGCCCCGATTGGTCCGGACTACACGCTCGGCCGGTTCATGACCACGCAGGCTGCCGGTCCGGAGGAGGGGAAGCAGCCGCTCCGTGACGACCGCGACGAGCAGATACGGCAGACCGCCGTGGACACCCTGCACCCGGCCGGGCTCGATCCCGCCCGACTGCACGCCGACGCGGACAAGCCCGAGGCCGGAGCGTACGCGGCGAAGGACCGGAAGGTCCGTGAGGTCTTCACCTCGGTCCTTCTGGTCCTGCAGCACGGGCTGAAGATCTACCAACCGGAGCGGAACACGCACGTCGACTATCGCGAGGGTGACGTCGTCCGGGCCCTCGCCCACGGCGGTCGGGTCAACATCCGCGTCCCGGCCCTGCGGGAGGGGGAGTCGAGCACGGCCCTGACGGACTTCCTGGGTGTCACCGAGGAGGGCGCGCGTGCGGGGTTCGTCGAGAAGCGCGGTTTCGCCACGCATCGCACCGCCATCGAGAAGAACAAGGGGGACGGGACGGGGGACGGGGAGGACGAGCGGGGCGGCTTCGAGGAGAAGGGCGGGATGCTCGCGTCCGTCACGAACATCCTCGCGCCGGCCACGCCCCGTCTGGGGCCACAGCGTCCCCAGCTCCTGGGGCTGGACATCTCCGGCGGCGGCTTCGGATCGAAGGACTGGAACGGCGACGTGGTCCTGCCGAACGGTTCGTACGGTCACATGCTGCTGGTCTTCACCGCGCCGACCAGGGACAGGGACGGCTCCCTGCTGGTCGGCATCGAGACGATCGCCCCCGGTGCCCGGAGCCCGGTCGGCTACCGGCACGACGTCCGGTCCACCGAGGCCACGGCCAACCCCGAGTCCGTCCTGCACGGCCACAAGGGGGACAAGATCGGCTCCGGCGGTCTCCGGCGGAACGAGCGCCTGGTGGACCTGAGGGAGCTGGGGGCCGCGCAGGGACGCGGGGACTGGCGCGCGTTCCTGGACGACATCAGGCGGAACTGGATCGAGGAACTGGAGCGGACCGAGGACGGCTCCGCCGAGCGACGGAAGGTGTACGAGGATCTCGTCGGCCGACGGCGGCACTTCCACGGGCAGAGGGAAACAGGGGCCGACGACAACGAGTGACGCGGGCAGGGCGAAGGCGGCGGCCCCGGGGATCGGGGGGCCGCCGCCTTCGCGTATGCGGGTGCCGTGGGGCGCCGGTGGTCACCGGGCTGCCGCTCAGTACCAGTTGTGGGCCTGCCAGAAGTTCCAGGCGGCGGCCGGGCTGCCGTAGCGCGAGTTCATGTAGTCCAGGCCCCACTTGATCTGGGTGGCCGGGTTCGTCTTCCAGTCGGAACCGGCGGCCGACATCTTGGAGCCGGGCAGCGCCTGGACCAGGCCGTAGGCGCCGGAGGAGGAGTTCTTGGCGCTGGGGTTCCAGCCGCTCTCGTGCTCGACGATCTTGCTGAAGGCCCTGAACTGCGCGGCGTCCGGGATCATCTTGTGCGCGATCGACTGAGCGGAGGAGGCCGAGGCGGTGGCCGCCTGAGCGGGGGCCGCGGCCAGGATCATGCCGGTGGCGGCGGCGGCCACGGCGGCGGTGGAGAGGGCCTTCTTCGGGGAAGCGATGCGACGGATGAAGGAGACGGACACGGAGAACCCTTTTCTTCGGGGGCAAGGTGATCGCCGCATGCCGGAGCCACACGATGTGTGGTGGGGGGCGTACGTCGGCGCCGCGGCCCGGGTGGGCTCGTGGCGCCTGGCGACTGCTCCAGAGAAACAGGCCAGGGGGTCGTCCGCAATCACCCCTTTTACTAGTGGTGGTCGCATCCGAGGCCAAAGTTCCTTATGTGATCTGGCTCTCAAACCCCAGGTCAGAGGGCGCAAAGGCGCGTGCATGACACCCGCGGTGGCTACTATCGCGCTTAGTGTGTGACCGAGGTCCTGTGAGCTGCTTCACTCCGCGAATGACAGGGCGTGCGCGCGGCCTCGCCGTACGCGTCCGAGTGGTGTGACCTGGGTCGCAGATCACCGGCTTTCGAACGTGACCGGGGTCTCGAAAGCCGCCGCTTCGCGAGTGGATAGGTTTCGGTGCCATGCGAACGGGGAGACTGCTCGGCTCGGGACGTTCGGCGGACGTCTACGAGCTCGACGAGGACAAGGCCTGGGTGCTGCGGCGGGACCGGGAGGGATGGGGCGACGCGACGGCCGAGGCCGCGGTGATGGAGCACGTACGCCGGTACGGCTGTCCCGTGCCGGCCGTGCGGACGGCGACCCGGACCGATCTGGTGATGGAGCGGCTGTCCGGGCCGACCATGCTGGAGGCGTTCGGCGCGGGCGAGATCGGCGCACGGGAGGGCGGCACCCTCCTCGGCGGGCTGCTGAGCGCGCTGCACGCCGTGCCCGCCCGGGCCTCCGCCGATCCCGCCGTGCGCGTACTGCACCTGGATCTGCACCCCGACAACGTGCTGCTCACCCCGGACGGCCCGAAGGTCATCGACTGGGCCAACGCCGAGGAGGGCCCGCCCGGCCTGGACTGGGGCATGTCCGCCGTGATCCTCGCGCAGGTCGCCGTCGGCGACGAGGACTACGCGACGGTGGCCCGCGAGACGCTGGCCGGGATGCTCGACGGGAACGCGGACCGGGTGACGGAGGCGGGGCTCGTCGAGGCGAGGCGGCGACGGGCGGCCAATCCGACGATGAGCGAGCGCGAGGTCGGCCTCCTGGGGGACGCCGAGGAAATGATCCGGACGCTGCTTCACTCGCAGTGAGCGGTGCGGTGCGGTGCGGTACGGCGCCGGAAGTCCCGCACCGCCGGGGAGCTGATCGCATCGCGTCGCATCCCGTCGAAAGGCGTCCGGAAGTGGCATCCCGATGCCGCCCTTTTGTCCGAGTTCCCGGACAGCCGCCGTACGCGGGTGTGATCCGTACGGACTGGTCGGCGTGTCCGACAAGACGACCGAGCCGACGGGACGGACGGAGTCGACGGGACGGACGGAGTCGACGGGACCGACGGAACCGGCGCGGCTGACGGAACCGGCGCGGCCGACCGGCGGCGGGTCCGGCGGGCGATGGCGTACGAGGAGGGGCTGGACTACGCGGCGGGGACCGGTGACGGGGGTCGGTGACGGGGGTCGGTGACGAGGAGCCGGGCTCCGTCGACCTTGCGGAAGGTGTCCTCGACGGGGGTCCCCCCTGGGTTACAGCGCCACGTACGTCACCGGATCGCTGCCCGCCACCGGCTCCGCGCGCCCCGCCTTCACCAGGCGGCGTACATGGGCCTCGGCCTCCGACACCGCGATGTTGCGCGAGCTGAAGGGGATCTGGTCCCAGGGGCGGTTCCACTCCATGCGTTCGGCGAGCTGCCAGGCGGTGAGCGGGGTCGCGAGGAGGGAGAGGAGGCCGGTGAGGCGCTCCTCGTGGTGTGCGAGCAACTCCCGTACGCGGCCCGGCGCGTCGGTGAAGGCGTGCTGGTGGGCCGGGAGCACCTCGGCCGGGTTCAGACGGCCGACGCGCTCCAGGGAGTCGAGGTAGTCGCCGAGGGGGTCGGTGACGGTGGCGTCGTCCGGATCCTCGTACAGACCGATGTGCGGAGTGATCCGGGGGAGCAGGTGGTCGCCGGAGAACAGCCGGCCGTGGCCGGGGAGCCCGGCCGGGTGGGTCTCCTCCAGGTGGAGGCAGACGTGGCCGGGCGTGTGGCCGGGGGTCCAGATCGCGCGCAGCCGGCGGCCCGCGAGGTCGAGGAGTTCGCCGGGGACGATCTCACGGTCGGGGAGCGCGGGGGTGAAGGTGGGCAGGCCGGTGGAGAGCCGGGCCGTGCGCGCCTCGCGCAGGAGCGCCACATGCTCCTCGGGCGCGCCCGAGGACGCCAGCTTGTCCGCCATGAAGGAGAACCAGCGATCGGGCCGGTTCTCCCGCGTCCGCCGTACGATCGCGGTGTCCAGCGCGTGCATCGCGATCCACGCCCCGGACGCCTCCCGCACCTTGCCCGACAGACCGTGGTGGTCGGGGTGGTGGTGGGTGATGACCACGCCGTGCACCTCGGCGGCGGAGAGGCCGCAGGCGATGAGCCCGGCGGTGAGAGTGTCCCAGGAGGCGGGGTCGTCCCAGCCGGTGTCGATGAGTACGGGACCCCGGTCGGTGTCGACGACGTGGACCAGCGTGGTTCCCAGGGGGTTGTTCGGGATGGGGACCCTGAGGGACCGTACGCCCCCGCCGTGATCGGTCACCTGCGTCATGGGTTCCCACCAATCGCCGTGTTCCCGCCACTATAACTAGAACAGATTCCATTGGGTGCTCAAGCCAACTGTCGGATACGCCACTTGGCGCCGCCGGTCGGTGTCCGGGGGGCTCCGACTCCTCCCCGGCCGTGGACTCCGTCGACCGGAGCTGGTATCAGTTCTCGTATCTGATGAAGCGTCAGATGATGTGCTCCGGTGTCGGGGAAGCCCCTCGGGGAGGCGGTCGGTCATGACCGAGCTCGTGGAACACGGACAACTGTTCATAGGCGGGGAGTTGACGGACCCCCTGGGCAAGGACGTCATCGAGGTGATCTCGCCGCACACCGAAGAGGTCATCGGACGCGTCCCGCACGCCTCCACCGGTGACGTCGACCGGGCGGTCGCCGCCGCACGCACGGCGTTCGACGAGGGGCCCTGGCCGCGGATGAGCCTCGACGAGCGGATCGAGGTGATCACCCGGATCAAGGACGGGATCGCCGTCCGGCACGAGGAGATCGCCCGCGTGATCTCCTCCGAGAACGGCTCCCCGTACTCCTGGAGCGTCCTCGCGCAGGCCCTCGGCGCGATGATGGTGTGGGACGCGGCACTCACGGTCGCGCGCGGTTTCACCTACGAGGAGACGCGCGACGGAGTCCTCGGGCGGATCCTCGTCCGGCGCGAGCCGGTGGGGGTGGTCGCGGCCGTCGTACCGTGGAACGTGCCGCAGTTCGTGGCGGCCGCCAAGCTGGCGCCCGCGCTGCTGACCGGCTGCACGGTCGTACTGAAGCCGTCGCCCGAATCCCCCCTGGACGCCTACCTGCTGGGCGAGATCGCCAAGGAGGCCGGGCTGCCGGAGGGCGTCCTGTCGATCCTTCCCGCCGACCGCGAGGTCAGCGAGTACCTCGTCGGGCACCCCGGCATCGACAAGGTCTCCTTCACCGGGTCGGTCGCGGCCGGCAAGCGGGTCATGGAGGTGGCCTCGCGCAACCTCACCCGGGTGACGCTGGAGCTGGGCGGGAAGTCGGCGGCGGTCGTCCTGCCGGACGCCGACCTCGCCACCGCCGTCCCCGGGATCGTCTCGGCGGCCTGGATGAACAACGGGCAGGCGTGTGTCGCACAGACCCGCATCCTGCTGCCGCGTTCGCGCTACGACGAGTTCGCGGACGCCTTCGCCGCCGCCGCGAGCGCCCTGGTGGTCGGTGACCCGCTGGACCCGGCGACCCAGGTGGGCCCGCTGGTCGCCAGGCGGCAGCAGCAGCGCAACCTCGACTACATCCGCATCGGCCAGGAGGAAGGCGCCAAGATCCTGACCGGCGGCGGCCGTCCGGCCGGCCTCGACCGCGGCTGGTACGTCGAGCCGACCCTCTTCGGAGACGTCGACAACTCCATGCGGATCGCGCGCGAGGAGATCTTCGGCCCGGTGATCTGCCTCCTCCCGTACGGCGACGAGGACGAGGCCGTGAAGATCGCCAACGACTCCGACTACGGGCTGAGCGGCAGCGTCTGGACGGCGGACGTCGCGCACGGCATCGATGTCGCGCGGCAGGTGCGTACCGGCACCTACTCCGTGAACACCTTCAGCCTCGACATGCTCGGGCCCTTCGGCGGCTACAAGAACTCGGGGCTGGGGCGGGAGTTCGGACCCGAGGGGTACGGCGAGTTCCTGGAGCACAAGATGATCCACCTGCCGGCCGGCTGGGAGGCGTGAGCATGGGCGACCGCTGGGGGGTCGAGGTCGACCGCTCCGTCTGCATCGGCTCCGCCCAGTGCGTCCACCGTGCCGCGGACGCCTTCCGCCTCGACACCGCCATGCAGTCCCACCCCGTCGAACCGGAGACCGACGCCAACGAGAAGATCCTGGAGGCGGCGGAGAGCTGCCCGGTGGAGGCCATCATGATCACGCTGCTGGGGAGCGGGGAGCCGGTGTTCCCGCCGGAGGACTGACGCCGGGCGTGGCCCGGGGTGGCCCTCCGCCGGGAAATTCCGGAAATCCGAAAAAAAGTTCCCCTTTGGGGGTTCCATCCGGCGGTGGGCGTTCTATTCTGTTATTGGCCTATGAGGCGAGTGAGGGAGTCCGACCGGAGTAGCCGACTTTGGCGAGAAGCAGCAGTTTCGTTTCCGCCGGGGCCGACGTCGACGGTGGGGCTGAGAGGCCGGAAGGTAGCAGTCGGACCGGACGGCGACCCCTAGCAACCTGATCCGGACCATACCGGCGAAGGGAACCCGTCTCATAGGTTTTCCCGTGCGCAGGCATCGTCCATCGCCGCTCGCCCGGGTCTATCGCCGCTCGCCCGGGTCCGTCAGGTCGATCAGCCGGCACACCGTCTCGATGTCGATCTTGACCTGGGCGATGGAGGCGCGGCCCGAGAGCCAGGTGATCAGGGCCGAGTGCCAGGTGTGCTCGATCACGCGGACCGCGGAGAGCTGGGCGGGGCTCGGGTCGTCCAGGCCCATCGCGTCCAGGATGATCACCGTGGTCTGCCGGGACACCTGGTCGACCTCGGGGCTCACGCTGCGGTCCGCGAAGGTCAGCGCGCGGACCATGGCGTCGGCGAGGTGCGGCTCGCGCTGCAGCGCGCGGAAGGCCCGCATCAGGGTCTCCGCCACCCGCTCCGCCGCCGTGTCACCGGCCGGCGGTTTCTTGCGCAGGGTCCCGTGCATGTGCTCCAACTGGTCCTGCATGGTGGCGACCAGCAGATGGACCTTCGAGGGGAAGTAGCGGTAGAGCGTGCCGAGGGCGACCTGGGAGGACTCCGCGACCTCGCGCATCTGTACCGCGTCGAAACCGCCCCGGCTGGCCAACTGCGCGCTCGCGTGCAGGATCCGGCGGCGGCGGGCCTCCTGCCGCTCGGTGAGCGGGGGAGAGGCCGGCTGTGCGGCGGGTCGCGCGGGCTTGGCTTCCACCTTGACTTCCGCAGGCATGGGTCCCGTTCCGTGGTTCAGCAGGAGGAGCGACCAGACAGCATGTCAGAACACTTCCCTGGGTCAGAACACATCCGTGGTCCGGAGCGCATCCGTCGGTCGGAACACCTCCGTCGCGACGCTTCCGTCGTGGCGCGGATCACCTGATCCACTGCTCCCAGAGGCGCTACCTGCCGGTAGATTCAGTGCTCCTCGAACGATCAAGTCTGAAACTTGTTCTAGATTAGCGTCCCGGCGTAATCTCGCGGGAAAGTGCAGGGAGAAGGGGGCCGTAAGTGACCGCTGAGGCCATGGAGGCGGGCCCCGGGGCGGGCGCGGCCACCAACGGTGACGGACCGTTGCGCATCGCGCTCCTCACGTACAAGGGGAACCCGTTCTGCGGCGGCCAGGGCGTGTACGTACGGCATCTCTCGCGCGAGCTCGCCCGCCTCGGCCACCGGGTCGAGGTCATCGGCTCCCAGCCGTACCCCGTGCTGGACGAGGACCTCCCCGAGTTCGGCCACAACCTCACCCTCACGGAACTGCCCAGCCTCGACCTGTACCGGCAGCCGGACCCCTTCCGCACCCCGAAGCGCGAGGAGTTCCGCGACTGGATCGACGCGGTCGAGGTCGGCACGATGTGGACCGGCGGCTTTCCCGAGCCCCTGACCTTCTCGCTGCGCGCCGGCCGCCATCTGCGCGCCCGGCGCGGCGACTTCGACGTCGTGCACGACAACCAGACCCTCGGCTACGGGCTGCTGGGCGACGTCGGCGCGCCGCTGGTCACCACCATCCACCACCCCATCACCGTCGACCGGCAGTTGGAGCTGGACGCCGCCGAGGGGCGCCGCCGTCGCGCGTCGGTACGCCGCTGGTACGCCTTCACCCGTATGCAGAAGCGGGTCGCGCGCCGGCTGCCGTCCGTGCTCACCGTCTCCGGGACCTCGCAGCAGGAGATCGTCGACCACCTGGGCGTCGCCCGGAGCCGTATCCACGTCGTGCACATCGGCGCGGACACCGACCTCTTCTCGCCCGACCCGTCCGTGCCGCAGGTGCCGGGCCGGATCGTCACCACCTCCAGCGCGGACGTGCCGCTCAAGGGGCTCATCCACCTCGTCGAGGCGCTCGCCAAGGTGCGCACCGAGCACCCCGGCGCGCACCTCGTCGTCGTCGGCAGGCGCGCCGAGGACGGGCCGGTCGCCCAGGCCATCGAGCGCTACGGCCTGGAGCGCGCCGTCGAGTTCGTCAAGGGCATCTCGGACGCCGAGCTCGTCGACCTCGTACGGTCCGCCGAGGTCGCCTGTGTGCCCTCCCTGTACGAAGGGTTCTCCCTCCCCGCCGCCGAGGCGATGGCCACGGGTACGCCGCTGGTGGCCACCACCGGCGGGGCGATCCCGGAGGTCGCCGGACCCGACGGCGAGACGTGCCTGGCCGTACCGCCCGGAGACTCGGGGGCCCTGGCCGCCGCGCTGAGCCGGGTCCTGGGCGACCCGGACCTCCGGGTACGGCTCGGCTCCGCCGGACGTGCGCGGGTCTTGGACCGCTTCACCTGGGCCCGCGCCGCCGAGGGCACGGTGGCCCACTACCGCGAGGCCATGACCCTCCCCACGCCGCCCGGCCCCGCCGCGGCCACACCAGCCGCCGGCGGCACGCCGGACCCCGCCTCCGGTTCCCAGGATTTCGCCCCGGTGACGGGCGCCACCCCCACCTCCGACCGCGAAAGCAGGACCACGTGCTGACCGTCGACTTCTCCCGGTTCCCGCTCGCCCCGGGCGACCGCGTACTGGACCTCGGATGCGGTGCCGGCCGGCACGCGTTCGAGTGCTACCGGCGCGGTGCCCAGGTCGTCGCGCTGGACCGGAACGGCGAGGAGATCCGCGAGGTCGCCAAGTGGTTCGCGGCGATGAAGGAGGCGGGCGAGGCCCCGGCCGGCGCCACCGCGACCGCGGTGGAGGGCGACGCCCTCGCGCTGCCCTTCCCGGACGCGTCCTTCGACGTCGTGATCATCTCCGAGGTCATGGAGCACATACCGGACGACAAGGGCGTCCTCGCCGAGATGGTGCGTGTGCTGAAGCCGGGCGGGCGTATCGCCATCACCGTGCCGCGCTACGGCCCGGAGAAGGTGTGCTGGACGCTGTCCGACGCGTACCACGAGGTCGAGGGCGGCCACATCCGCATCTACAAGGCGGACGAACTGCTGGGCAGGATGAAGGAGGCCGGGCTCAAGCCGTACGGCACCCATCACGCCCACGCCCTGCACAGCCCCTACTGGTGGCTCAAGTGCGCGTTCGGCGTCGACAACGACAAGGTGCTGCCCGTGCGGGCGTACCACAAGCTCCTGGTCTGGGACATCATGAAGAAGCCCCTGGCCACCCGGGTCGCGGAGAACGCGCTGAACCCGCTGATCGGCAAGAGCTTCGTGGCGTACGCGACCAAGCCCCACCTGCCCCTCGACACCGCCGCGGTGGACGCTTCGTGACGACTCCACGCACGCCGCGGACGGAACACCTCGTCCTGCCCGGGGTCCTCACCGCCGAGGAGGCCGCCGGCACGGTGCGGGCCATCCTCCGGATACAGCGGCCGGACGGCGCCATACCCTGGTTCCGCGGGCACCACCTCGACCCGTGGGACCACACCGAGGCGGCCATGGCGCTGGACGCGGCGGGCGAGCACGAGGCGGCCGAGCGGGCGTACGAGTGGCTGGCCCGGCACCAGAACCAGGACGGCTCCTGGTACGCGGCGTACGCCGACGGGGACGCGGACGACGTCACCGACCGCGGGCGGGAGACCAACTTCTGCGCCTACATCGCGGTCGGCGTCTGGCACCACTACCTCGCCACCGGCGACGACACCTTCCTGGACCGGATGTGGCCCGCGGTCTTCGCGGCCGTGGAGTTCGTGCTGCAACTCCAGCAGCCGGGCGGGCAGATCGGCTGGAAGCGCGAGGACGACGGCGCGGAGGTCAAGGACGGCCTCCTGACCGGGAGTTCGTCCATCCACCACGCGCTGCGCTGTGCGCTCGCCATCGCCGAACAGCGCGAAGAGCCGCAGCCCGACTGGGAGTTGGCGGTCGGCGCACTGCGGCACGCGATCCGCCGGCACCCCGAGCGGTTCCTCGACAAGGACCGCTACTCGATGGACTGGTACTACCCGGTGCTCGGCGGCGCGCTGACGGGCGAGGAGGCCAGGGTACGGATCGCGGAGGGCTGGGACCGTTTCGTGGTTCCGGGGCTCGGCGTGCGCTGCGTGGTGCCCAACCCGTGGGTGACCGGCGGTGAGTCGGCCGAACTCGCCCTGGCGCTGTGGGCCGTGGGCGAGTCCGACCGTGCCCTGGAGATCCTCCAGTCCATCCAGCATCTGCGCGATCCGAAGACGGGCCTGTACTGGACGGGCTATGTCTTCGACGCCCGGAGGATCTGGCCGGAGGAACTCACCAGCTGGACGGCCGGTTCGCTGCTCCTCGCCGTCGCGGCGCTCGGTGGCGACGAGCCGACCTGCTCGGTCTTCGGCGGGGAGCGCCTGCCGCTGGGGCTCGACGCGGAGTGCTGCTAGGGGCCGAGCGGGGCCGGGCAGGGGGAGCCGGCTCAGTGCCGCTGCATGCGGTTGGCGATGGCGTGGCCGATGAAGAGGTACACGATCGCGGCGAGGCCGTAGCCCGCGACGACCCGTGCCCACGCCTTGTCGAAGGTGAACAGATCACGGGACCAGCCGGCCAGCCAGGCGGCCGTGTCATGGATGAACTGGACCAGGTCGTTGGCCGGGTTCGCGTCCAACAGGTACAGGAGGATCCACAGGCCCAGGACGAGGGCCATCACGTCGGCGACGATCGCGATGATCGTGCCCGCCTGGTTGGAACCGTTGCGATATCTAGGGGACATGCCCTCCGGGTGCCCCGTAACCGTGGACGAAACCCGAATGGATCGCTCAAGTGGCGCAGTGACCGCCCCCGGGTGAGGCTGCGGGAAGAGCCGTGACTCCCCGAAAACGGGAGAACCGTTCCCTTCCCCGGAGGACCCCGTGCCCGTACCGATACGGCGCCTCATCGTGGCGCTGACCCTCTCCTGCGCCCTGCTCGCCGGTGCCACCGCCTGCGGCAGTGACAGCGCGACCAAGAGCAACGCCGCCCAGAACACCGCCGTCGCGGCGGCCGCCACCCCGTCCGGCAGCAGCACCGCGGAGAAGCAGAAACTCGCCAAGACCCGCTTCGTGGCCAACGCGGGTCTCGCGGCCGGTGCCACCTACCAGTGGATCGTGAAGCCCTGGAAGGCCGGAAAGTTCAAGAAGGGCGCGAAGGGCCGCAAGCTGGCCCTGGTCAAGGCGGGTGTCGCGGGCGCGTTCGCGTACAACCGGCTCAAGGCCGCGAAGAAGAACGCCGAGGGCGACCCCACACTCTCCAAGGCCATCGCCCCGCTCAGCGCGGGCATCGACGCCCTCAAGAACCTGCCGTCCAAGCTCCGCAAGGGTGACTCGACGGACGCGACCGCGGGCTCCTTCGACGACATCATCAACAAGGTGAAGGACGCCGGCAAGAGCGCGGGCGCCGAGGTCAAGAACCAGGTGCCGTCGGCCGGACAGCTGGCGGGCGGCTGACCCCCCAGTCCGTCCCGTGGGACCCGGGTGTCCGACTCCGCCGTCACCGGCCGACGTCGGACACCCTGCCCGCGTCCGGGGGTCCGGCGTCCGGGAAAGCGACTCGTCGCCGACTACGGTGATCCGGCCCGCAAGGCCGCCGACCAGGTGGTGTTCCCGCCGGACTTCTCCGGCTCCATGCGGGGCGAGCGGATCGCGGAACTGCGCGCCGCGTTCGCCGGCCTCAGCGGGGCCGAGCCCACCTCCACCGGCAAGTTCGCCCGGTTCTACCGCGGGGAGCGCCTCACGGTCGTCCGCTTCGGCGGCGGTGTCCTGGAGGAACGGACCGTGACGGTACGCGGCGACGGCGATCTGCGTACCCTCGACAGGATCCTCGCGGACGGCGCGTTCGACGACTCCACCGCCGTCTGGTCGGCCCTCGACCGCGGCTACCGCATAGCCGCCGACGCGGTGGCCGACGAGCCCCGGCGGCCGGTGTCCATCGTGCTGATGACGGACGGCGAGAGCAACGCGGGCATCGGCTACGCGGAGTTCCTGCGCCGGCACGGCCGACTGGGCGCCGACGCACGTGCGGTGCCCACCTTCCCCGTCCAGTTCGGAGAGGCCGACGCGGCCGCCCTGAAGCGGGCCGCCGCCGCGACCGGCGGCCGCATGGTCGACGCCAACCTCTCCTCACTCTCCGACGCGTTCAAGGAGATCCGTGGGTGTCACTGACAGCGAGTGGTGGGGTCTTTGGTGGGAGTGGGTGGTCGTCTGGCTGCTCACCGCGGCCTGCTGCGGTGTTCTGCTCCGGTACGCGCTGGTACGGCTCGGACGGCTGCGCGGACAGCGCAGGCGCGGCGGCCGCACCGTCCTCGGCATGTGCTTCTACCTGCACGAGGAGCGCGTCAGGGACCTCATCCTGAGCGGCGGCTTCGCGGTCGCCCTGGAGCAGGAGGTCGCCGACCGGACCCATTCCACCACCGGTTTCGGGCTGCTGGGCAAGCTGGGTTTCGGGGGCGGGGGGTATTCAACTGCTGCTGCTTTTCGGTGCATTACCGCATGCAACCGTATATAAGTGCTTCTATGTCACCGCCCTGCCCGGTTGTGCAGATGGAGTGTTTGGATGTTCGAGGTGGGAACGGGTGACCTTTCCTGGTGGGGGTCGTTGACCGCTGTGACAAGCGGATCAATGGGTGGAGCGGGGGTGGGTGTGGTGGGCGGGAGGGGGGAGCGGTCGGTTTCGGGTCTGCGGGTGCCTGCCGCGCCGTTCGTCGCGGCGGGGCCGTCCGGGGTGGCGGTGCGTGACCGGCTCCGGCACCTGACGGCCGAGGACGAGAGGGTGCTGCGTCTGGTCGGGGCGCACCTGGGCGCGCTCGCTTCGCGGGATCTCAAGGCGCGGTGCGCTGACGGGCTGGAGCATTCCGCGAATAGGTGGGCGGTGCGGAAGCGCGGACTGACGCCGTTGTCACCTGGATCAGTGAGACGGGGGAACTGACCCTGGACCCGATCGCCATCTTCCGCTGACGCCGTTCTCCGCCGTGACCGACCGGACAGGCCCTAGGAGTTGAGTTCGGCGAGCACCCGCAGGGTGTGCGGGTCCGGGGACAGCGCCAGCAGGTCGGTCACCGGGCCCTTGCGCCACGACTCCAGCCGCTCGGCGATGCGTTCGCGCGGTCCGACGAGCGAGATCTCGTCGGCGAAGACGTCGGGGACGGCGAGTACGGCTTCCTGCCGACGCCCGGCGAGGAACAGCTCCTGAATCCTGCGCGCCTCCTCCTCGAAGCCCATCCGCGCCATCAGATCGGCGTGGAAGTTGCGCGCCGCGTGCCCCATCCCGCCGATGTAGAAGCCCAGCATCGCCTTGACGGGCAGCAGCCCCTCGGCGACGTCGTCGCAGACGCGGACATGGGCCATGGGCGCGATCAGAAAGCTGTCACGGAGATCGGTCAGTGCCGCCTCGTACGCCTGCGGGCGGGTCGGCGACCAGTACAGCGGCAGCCAGCCGTCCGCGATCCGGGTCGTCTGCGCGATGTTCCTCGGCCCCTCGGCGCCGAGCAGGATCGGCAGATCGGCGCGGAGCGGATGCGTGATCGGCTTCAGGGCCTTGCCGAGGCCGGTGCCGTCGTCGCCGCGGTAGGGGTGGGAGTGGAAGCGTCCGTCGAGCTCGACGGGGCCCTCGCGTCGAAGGACCTGGCGTATGACATCGACGTACTCCCGGGTCGCGGTCAGCGGTGACTTCGGGAACGGACGCCCGTACCAGCCCTCCACGACCTGTGGCCCCGACAGCCCGAGGCCGAGCATCATGCGCCCGCCCGAGAGATGGTCGAGGGTGAGCGCGTGCATCGCGGTGGTGGTGGGGGAGCGGGCGGCCATCTGCGCGACGGCGGTGCCCAGTTGGATACGGGTGGTCCGCGCGGCGATCCAGGTGAGGGGGGTGAAGGCGTCCGAGCCCCAGGACTCGGCGGTCCACACGGAGTGATAGCCGAGCCGCTCCGCCTCCTGGGCCAGCGCCAGATGGTCCGCGGAGGGGCCGCGCCCCCAGTAGCCGAGTGCGAGCCCGAGCCGCATGAACCCTCCAGACAAATGCTTCTGACGGTACGTCAGTCACCTGCGCGCCAGCCGACTGTACGGCAACGGCCCCCCGCCCGGAAGGACGAGGGGCCGTAGCAGGTCGTACGGGAAAGGGTGCCGGCCGTCAGCCGCGCTGGATCCCCGAGGTGTCCTGCAGCACACCGCGGCGGCCGTCCTGGGTCTGCGCCACCAGGCTCGGGCCGCGCTGCTCGACGGCCAGGTACCAGGTACCCGGCGCGAGTTCGGCGATCGGCGTCTGGGAACCGTCCTCCGAGAACAGCGGACGCGGCACCGGCACGGCGAACCAGAACGGCGAGAAGTCCGCGGCGGGCGGCGGCAGTTGCGGGGCCGGCGCCTGCTGCGGCTGGCTGGGCTGACCGGGGAACGGCTGCCCCTGCTGCGGCTGGCCCCCGAAGGACTGACCCGGCTGCTGCGCACCGGGGTAGCCGTAGCCACCGGGGGGCTGGGCGCCGTAGGGCTGGGGGGTGGGGGGCTTGGGGGCGGGGATGAGAACGGCCTGGAGGGCGGGGACGAGAGGGGTCGCGATCGCGGCGGCCGCCATGACCACCGTCGCGATGAGGGAGAGGATGAGGCCGGTGCCGACGCCCACACCGCTGTCCCCGCCGCCGATGTTGTCGACCCCGCCGGTCGCGTCGAAGACGTTCCCGAGCGCGCTCCACGCGGCGAAGACGGTGAGGGCGACACCGAACGGGCCGAGGTCGAGTCCGGCGACCTTGGGCACGTGCGGCAGTGCGCGTGAGGCGACGACCAGTCCGGCTCCGAGGATGCCGGCCAGGATCACGCTCAGTACGAAGGGGCCGCTCGCCCAGGCGCTGGGGCTGTCGTAGTGGACCTTTTGCGTGCCGATGCTGACGTCGTCGATCGAAAAGAGGGCGAGGAACGACGCGATGAACAGCAGTACCGCTGCTCCGATCACCACGCCGTCGCCTCGAGTGAGGGAGCGGATATTCACTTCAGGTCCTTCGTCAGTCGTCTCGTCATCGGTGGAGGCGTCGCTGACACCATGGCGCCATCGGGCCCTGGTGTGAAGCACAGGAGCGGCCCCATCGTAGAGGCGACACTATCGCCCGTTCGATCGGCGTGTCCGTCGGGTTCGGCCCGCCGATACCTACCCGCCCAGGAAACTCACGATTCCCTCAGAGATCCCACGCGCCGCCTTCTGCCGCCAGGCGCCGCTGGTCAGCAGTGCCGCGTCCTTGCTGTCGCGCATGTTGCCGCACTCGATGAACACCTTGGGAACCGTTGACAGATTGAGACCGCCGAGATCGCTGCGGACGTCCAGTCCGGTGCCGCCGCCGATGTAGTTGGACGGCGCGCTGCCGGTGTCGCGGACGAAGTTGCCCGCGATGCGCTCGCCCAGATCGCGCGAGGGGGGGCCACGATCGGCCGGGTGTCGGCGCCGCCCGCGTGCACGGAGGCGGGAAGGATCACATGGAAGCCGCGGTTGCCGGCCGCGGAGCCGTCCGCGTGGATGGAGACGACCGCGTCGGCGTGCGCGTCGTTGCCGATCCGGGCCCGCTCGTCGACGCACGGGCCCCAGGAGCGGTCGCCGTCCTGGGTGAACTTCACCGTGGCGCCCTCCTGTTGGAGCAGCGTACGCAGCCGGCGGGCGACGTCGAGCGTGAACCGGGCTTCCGTGTAACCCGCGTTGGTCGATGTACCGGTCGTGTCGCACTCCTTCCAGTTCGTGCCGATGTCCACCTTGCGGTTGATGTCGGCGGTGTGCTGGAAGTTGCCGGGGTTGTGTCCCGGGTCGACGACGACGACCTTGCCCCTGAGGGGGCCGCCGGCGGCGGGCAGGTCCGACGCGGCGGGAGCGCCAGGACCGGAGGAAGAGGAGGACGGGGAGGAAGAGGAGGACGGGGAGGAAGGGGAGGAAGGGGCCGAGGGAGTCGAACTCGGCGGCTTCGCGTCGTCCGCCCCGGATCCCGTCGGTGTCCGCGCCGCGGCGGAGGAGGACATCGGCGCGTTGGACGCCGAGGCGGCCTTGTCGGACCTGTCGCCTCCACCGCCCGGGTCCGCCACCGCCTGCCACACCAGCCATCCCGCCAGCGCACCCGGCACCAGCGCGGCGACCGCCACGGTCATCGGCCCGCGCCGGGAGCGGCGCGGCCGGGGAGGATCGAAGTCAGGACCTACGTACGACACGTCAGCGACTCTAACCGCGCTCCCCGATCCCTGCTCCCGTTCGGCGCAGTACGCGCAGTGAGTCCGTCGCCGAGACCTCGGTGAACGCGCCGGACTCCAGGGCGCGGAGGTAGACGCGGTACGGGGCCTGGCCGGTGAACTCGTCGGCCGGGTCCGGGAAGACGTCGTGGATCAGCAGCAGGCCGCCCTCGGCGACGTGCGGCGCCCAGCCCTCGTAGTCGCCGCCCGCGTGCTCGTCCGTGTGGCCGCCGTCGATGAAGACCAGACCGAGGGGGGTGCGCCAGAACGCGGCGATCTGCGGCGAGCGGCCGACCATCGCGACCACCTGGTCCTCCAGGCCCGCCTGGTAGAGGGTGCGGCGGAAGGTGGGCAGGGTGTCCATCCGGCCGAGCTCGGGGTCGACCGTGGACGGGTCGTGGTACTCCCACCCGGGCTGCTGTTCCTCGCTGCCGCGGTGGTGGTCGACGGTGATCGCCGTGACCCCGGCCGCGCGCGCCGCGTCCGCGAGCAGCAGGGTGGAGCGCCCGCAGTACGTGCCGACCTCCAGGAGGGGCAGCCCGAGCCGGCCCGCCTCGACGGCGGCCCCGTACAGCGCGAGCCCCTCACGGAGCGGCATGAACCCCTTCGCGGCCTCGAAGGCGGCCAGGATCTCCGGCTTGGGTGCCGCGGGCATGGTGTCCTCCATCGGGTACGGACCGGGGTACGGACCGGGCGGGGTACGGACCGGGGTACGGACCTGGGGGTAGGTGGGGTAGGTGGGGTAGGTGTCCGGGACACGTGTGTACGTGTCTGTCGGCGCCCCATGCTGCCGCACCCCCCGCCGCGGGGGCGACGGGGGGTGCGGGGAGTGTTCGCGCGTGCTGCTGCTACGCCGGGACGGTCTCGCCCGGCAGGGACAGGTCCACGTCGACCGGTCGGTCGTCCCCGGCGTGGGTCGCCGAGGAGGCGAGCGGGCCGTGCCCCGTGGCCCTGGCGGCGAGGACGTACGGGCCCTCGGCGGGTACGGCGAGCGCGTAGCTGCCGTCCGCCGCGGAGAGCGTGGCCCCCGCCTGGCGGCCGCGCCGGTCGATCAGGGTGATCTTGGCGCGGGCGACGGGGACGCCGTCGGCGTTCAGGACCCGGCCGCGGAAGCCTCCGAGCATCTCGGTGGCGCGCTCCAGCGCGGCGTCCTCGGCGCTGCTGGCGCGCAGCTGCGGCTTGGCCGCCCGGCGCCGGCCGGGCAGGAAGAGGGCCATGACCAGGCCGAGGGCCACCGCGCCGGTCGCGATCAGGAAGGAGACCCGGAAGCCGTGCATGGTCGGGATCGCGGCGCCGCCGACGTTGTTCGCGGTGTTGGCGAGCACCATGCCGATGACGGCGCTGGAGACCGATGTACCGATCGAGCGCATCAGGGTGTTGAGGCCGTTGGCCGCGCCCGTCTCGGAGGCCGGCACGGAGCCGACGATCAGCGCGGGCAGCGAGGAGTAGGCGAGGCCGATGCCCGCGCCCAGGACCACCGAGATCACGATGGTCTGCCAGGCGGCGCTCATCAGGCCGAGGCCGGCGCCGTAGCCGATCCCGATGATCAGCATGCCGAGGATCAGGGTGACCTTGGGGCCGTACTTGGCGGAGATCCGGGCGTAGACCGGGGCGGTGAACATCATCGTCAGGCCGAGCGGCGCCACGCACAGGCCCGCGACGACCATCGACTGGCCGAGGCCGTAGCCGGTGGCCTTCGGCAGCTGGAGCAGCTGCGGCAGGACGAGCGAGACGACGTAGAAGGAGACGCCGACCATGATCGAGGCGAGGTTGGTGAACAGCACCGAGCGGCGGGCGGTGGTGCGCAGGTCGACCAGCGGCGCCTGTACGCGCAGCTCCATCACGCCCCACAGGACGAGGACGACGGCCGACGCGGCGAACAGGCCGAGCGTGGTGGTCGAGCTCCAGCCCCAGTCGCTGCCCTTGGTGATCGGCAGCAGGAAGAGGACGAGTCCCGCGGAGAGGCCTATCGCGCCCAGGACGTCGAAGGTGCCCTCGGCGCGCATCGGGGACTCCGGTACGGCGAAGAGGGTCAGGACGATGGAGAGGACGCCGAGGCCGGCGGAGAGGAAGAAGAGGGCGTGCCAGTCGGCGTGCTGCGCGACCAGTGCCGCGACCGGCAGCGCGAGTCCGCCGCCGACGCCGATCGAGGAGCTCATCAGGGCCATCGCCTCGCCGAGCTTCTCGCGGGGCAGCATGTCGCGCATCAGGCCGATGCCGAGCGGGATCGCGCCCATGGCGAAGCCCTGCAGGGCGCGGCCGACGATCATCACCAGCAGCGCACTGGTGAAACCGGCGATCAGTGAGCCGACGACCATCACGGACAGGCTCGCGAGCAGCATCCGCCGTTTGCCGTAGAGATCACCGAGCCGGCCCATGATCGGTGTGGCCACGGCTCCCGCGAGCAGCGTCGAGGTCAGCACCCAGGTGGCGTTGCTGGGGGAGGTGCCCAGCAGCTCCGGCAGGTCCTTGATGACCGGGACGAGCAGGGTCTGCATCACCGCGACAACGATGCCCGCGAAGGCCAGTACCGGCACGATCGCGCCGCTGGGCCTCCGGGCGGGCTGGTCGGTCGTCGTGTGCGTCATTACGTGAGGCCTCCAGGCCGAAAGAAGAGGGAGGAAGAAAGGGAGGGAGGAGAGGGGGACGGAAGGGGGGAAAGAAGGCAAAAGGAAGGGCGCTCCGTGCGGGATACGTGCACGGGGAACCCGGTGTGCCGGGGCAACTATTCCGATGCTTCGGCGTACTAACGAAAACTTGACCTTCCTGTGAGGATCTGACCTGCCATCAGATTCGGCGTCAGATTCGGCGTCGGATTCGGCGTCGGATTCGGCGTCGGATCCGGCGTCGGATCCAGCGTCGGATCCAGCGTTCGATCTGGCATCTCAATAGAACGTGTTCTAGTCTGACGCGATCCGCGATCCGCGAGGCTGGGGGTGGGTGCGATGAAGGCGTACGTCGTCGGGGTCGGAATGACCCGGTTCGAGAAGCCCGAGACCAGGGACTGGCAGTACTGGGACATGGTGAAGGAGGCGGGTGCCCATGCCCTGCGGGACGCGGGGATCTCGTATGCCGACGTGGAGCAGGTACCGGTCGGCTACTGCTTCCAGCCCTCCACCGCGGGCCAGCGCGCCGCCTACGAGCTGGGCCTGACCGGCGTCCCCGTCTACAACGTCAACAACAACTGCGCCACCGGATCGAGCGCGCTGATGCTGGCACGGCAGTTCGTGGAGGGCGGGGTCTGCGACTGCGTACTGGCGCTGGGCTTCGAGAAGATGAAGCGCGGGGCGCTGGGCGGCGGAGCCGACGGGGGAGACTTCGCGACGTCCCCGGTGGCCCGGCACTACGGGATCATGGCCGCCCGGCACGGCTTCGAGATGTCCCCGCCCACCGCGCAGATCTTCGGCGACGCGGCGCGCGAGCACATGGAGAAGTACGGGACCACCGAGGCGCAGTTGGCCGCCGTCGGTGCCAAGAACCACCGGCATTCGGCACACAATCCGTACGCCCAGTTCCAGGACGTGTACACGGTCGACGAGATCCTCGCCGCCCGGGTCGTGCACCGGCCGCTGACGAAACTCCAGTGCTCGCCCACCTCGGACGGGGCCGCCGCCGCGGTCGTCGTGTCCGAACGGTTCGTCGAGCGGCGCGGGCTGGCGGACCGGGCGGTCGAGATCGTCGCGCAGGCCATGACCACGGACACGGAGGAGTCCTTCGCGTCCGGCTCGTGCGTCGACGTCGTCGGACAGCCGATGTCACGGGAGGCCGCGCGCCAGGTGTACGAGCGGTCGGGACTCGGCATCGAGGACGTGGACGTCGTGGAACTGCACGACTGCTTCTCCATCAACGAGCTGCTGACGTACGAGGCGCTCGGGATGTGCGAGAAGGGGGAGTCCGGCAAGCTCGTCGAGTCGGGAGCCACGACGTACGGCGGGCGCTGGGTCGTGAACCCCTCCGGCGGGCTGATCTCCAAGGGGCATCCGCTGGGGGCGACCGGGATCGCCCAAGTGGCCGAGCTGGTATGGCAGTTGAGGGGAGAGGCCGGGCCACGCCAGGTGACGGGCGCACGGGTCGGGCTCGCCCACAACATCGGGCTGGGCGGGGCGGCGGTGGTGACGCTGGTGCGGGCGGGGGCCTGAGCCGCCGACGGGCCTGCGCGACCCGCGGGGCCTGTTGGCTGCGGCCCGCGCTCCGGCCCCGGCCCGTCCGGCCCCGGCCCGTCCGGCCCCGGTCCGTCCGGTCCGTCCGGTCCTGTTCCGTCACGGGAAGTCGAGGGGGGCCGTGGCGAGGAGTTCCGTTGCCTGCTGTGTCACGGTCCGCGAGGCGTTGTTCAGGCAGGCGTAGCCGTTCGGGGGTAAGGAGTCGGCCTTGCCCGGGGGTGGGACGCGCATCAGTTCCCGGGTGCCGCCCGCCTGTGCGCACCAGTCGTCGACCGGGGTGATCCGCCGTACCGCCGCGCGCCGGGTCCCGGTCTCGGCTCGTGGTGCTCGACGTGTCCGTGGTGAACGTGGCGCTGCCGTCCATGCGCAGCGACCTCGGGCTGAGTGCTCCCGGGCTGTGGGGGTCCCCCTGCTCGAGCGAAGTCGAGAGCTTGGGGGAGACTGCCGGAGAGCAGGGCCGGGGACGGGCGGCGGCTCGATCTGCCGGGTGCGCTGCTGGTGACGGCGGGGCTCGCGACCCTCGCGTACGGGATCGTGCAGACGGAGGCCGAGGGGTGGACGGCGGCCGCGACCCTCGTACCGCTGTGCGCCGGGCTCGCGCTGGTCGGCCTCTTCCTCCTGGTCGAGGCGCGGACCCGGGTCCCGTTGATGCCGCTGCGGCTGCTCGGCCTGCGGGCGGTGGCGTCGGCGAACGCGGCCATGTTCGTCAGCGGCTCGGCGATGTTCTGCATGTGGTTCTTCATGACGTTGTACGCGCAGAACGTGCTCGGCCACTCGCCGCTGGGCGCCGGGCTCGCGCTGGTGCCGAGCGCGCTCGCGGTGGTCCTCGGCTCGAAGCTCGCGCCGCGGCTCATGCCGGTGGCCGGGGCGCGCAACGTCGCCGCCCTCGGGTCGCTGGTCGCCGCGGCGGGCTTCGGGTGGCAGTCGACGATGACGGCCGACGGCTCGTATCCGACGGCGATCCTGTTCCCGGGGATCCTGATGATGGCGGGCGCGGGGCTGGCCGCCACCCCGCTCGCCGCGCTCGCCACCTCGGGTGCGGCGCCGGAGGACGCCGGTCTGGTGTCCGGCCTGGTCAACACCTCCCGCACGATGGGTGGTTCACTCGGACTCGCCGTCATGTCGACCATCGCGGCATCGCGTACGGGCAGCGGCTCGTCGGCCGAGGCGCTGACGGCGGGGTACGCGCCGGCCTTCCGCACGGGAGGGTGCGTACTGCTCGGCGGGACGGTGCTGATGCTGCTGTGGCTGCCGCGGAAGATCTCCTCCACTGAGGGTCTCCTGCCACCGAGGATCTTCTCCTGCTGAAGATCTCCTCCCGATGAGCCCCGGGGCGGCGAGGCGGACGGCCGCTGGTCAGAGCCAGCCCTGCCGGCGGGCCTCCCGCATCGCCTCCATACGGTTGCGGGTGCCTGTCTTGCCGATCGCGGAGGAGAGGTAGTTGCGGACGGTCGACTCGGAGAGATGGAGCTTCGCGGCGATGTCGGCGACCGTGGCGCCGTCCACCGAGGCCTTCAGCACGTCGCACTCGCGGGCGGTGAGCGGATTGGGCCCGGCGCTCAGCGCGGCCGCGGCGAGCGCCGGATCGATCACGGTCTCGCCGGTCAGCACCCGCCGGATCGCCTCGGCCAGATCCTCCACGGGGCCGTCCTTGACAAGGAACCCGGCGGCGCCCGCCTCCATGGCGCGCCGCAGATAGCCGGGCCTACCGAAGGTGGTGAGGATCAACACCCGGCAGTCGGGGGCCTGTCGGCGCAGTTCGGCGGCGGCGTCCAGGCCGCTCATCCCGGGCAGTTCGATGTCCAGCAGGGCCACGTCCGGGCGGTGTGTCAGTGCCGCGTCCACGATGGCGTCGCCCGCCGCGACCTGGGCGACGACCTCGATGTCCGCCTCCAGCCCGAGCAGCAGGGCGAGCGCGCCCCGCATCATTCCCTGGTCCTCGGCGAGCAGCACTCTGATGGACTTGGCGGGCCGGTGGTCCTGGGGCATCTCGTTCACGGGGCCAAGCGTAAGGGGGGCAGGGCCCTCGGCCGGTCGCGGTGTGTGCTTCGGCGGCCATCAAAGACTCGCCCTTGTGCGAGTCCGCGAGTCTCGACGGCCTCCGGCTGCGGGCAAACAATCGCCTCGGCCTTCAGCGATCGCCTTTGTCATTTCTGAGCCGGTTTCCTGAGCGGGTTTCCTGAGTCCGGTCCCTGCGTCCGTTCCTGGGGCGGGCCGGGTTTCGTAATCGTTCGACATTTCGACCGGGAATGGGCGCGGTATGTCGATCGAACGATGTCCGGAGAAACGCGGTGCTGGCCGTGCTGTCGGTGCTGGCGGCCGTCATCGCGCTCACCGTGGGCGCGCCGCAGGCCACCGCCGTGGGTTCGCTCCCCTGTGACATCTACGCCGCCGCGGGCACCCCCTGCGTCGCCGCGCACAGCCTCGTCAGAGCGCTCTGGACACCGTCTGCATCGCCGGTGACGGCGGCTCGAACACCTGGGACAGCGCCACGTCCTGGACGGACGACGTGAGCTGGGTCGTCAGTCAGCCCTGGGCGCCGTAACGGTCGCGGAGGGCGTGGACGTCTCGGAGGGCGACAACTCCGCCGACTCCCCCGGGAGTTCGGGCTCCAGGGGGAGTTCGGCGGTGACGGTGAAGCCGCCGCCCGGCCGCGGTCCCGCCTGCAGGGAACCGCCGGCCGCCGCGAGGCGCTCCGTGAGGCCCTTCAGCCCCGTGCCACCGATGCCGCCGAGGGGGCCCGTTCCGTCCACGGCATCCGTGCCGTGGACGGGGTGCCGGACGGAGACGCCGGCGCCGGCGCCGTCGTCGGCGACGGTCAGCCGGACCCGTTCGCGGCTTCCGTCGACGGTGACCTCGCAGCGGGTGGCGCCGCTGTGCCGGACGACGTTGGTGACGGCCTCGCGCAGGACCCAGCCCAGGAGGGCCTCGGTCTGCGGGCCGAGGGGAGGCCCGGACTGCCGTACCACCGGGTCGACCCCCACCGCGGACAGCGCGGAGCGGGCGCCGTCCAGCTCCGTGGCGAGGCTGCCCTCGCGATAGCCGGTGACCGCCTCGCGGATCTCCGTGAGGGCCTGCCGGCCGACCGACTCGATGTCCGTGACCTGGACGAGGGCCGCGTCCAGGTCACGGTGGGCCAGCCGGCGGGCGGCCTCCGACTTCACCACGATGACGGAGAGCGTGTGACCGAGCAGGTCGTGCAGATCGCGGGAGAAGCGCAGCCGCTCCTTCTCGACGGCGCGGCGGGCCAACTCCTCACGGGCGGCGCGCAGTTCCCGTACCGCCTCGGAGAGGGAGAGGATCGCCGCCGTCACCATGGTGGACAGAAAGGTTCCGTACGCGACGTTCACCGCGTCCCAGCCCGCCCGGAAGAAGGAGACCGCCGCCGCGAGCGCGGTCACGCCGAGACTGATCTGGCCGAGCCACGGGCCCCGCAGGACGGCCCCGGTGGCCAGCCCGAGCAGCGGGAAGAAGTACAGCCAGCTGCCGCCGTACCCGAGGGCCAGCCCGCAGGTGATCAAGCCCATCAGGAGGAGCGCCAGCCGGGTGGAGCGGGCCTCGCGCTTCTCCTTCACGAAGGCGTGGAACGTCACGAAGATGTAGAGGGAGTTGAAGGCGAACAGCCCCAGGGCGCCGACCCAGGGCTGCGGAGTCTTGCCCTGGAGGAGGTTGGAGAAGGCGCCCATGCCCATCAGCAGCCACGGCAGCAGCGCGAAGCCGCTGGGCGGCGGGCCGGGATTCTCGGGCATCTTCCCGCCGCTCCTGCGGGCGGCCCGCTGTTCGGCCTTGTAGCGTTCCATGTCGGCCTTCCAGCGCGCCCGCGTCGCCCGCCACGTCTTCACCTGGCAGGTGACCTCTCGTATCCAGGACATACCGGCTCCCGTTCAGGCGGTTCGTGCGGACCTGCGGTACGAGACCACAGCGTACGAACCGAAGGCCAGTAGCCAGGCCGTCAGTACCAGCACCGCGCCGAGCGCCGGGGCGTGGCCGTCCGCGACCGACACCCCCAGTTGCGCGAAACGGTTCGTCGGTGTGTAGGAGGACACGGACTGGAGCCAGCCCGGGAAGAGCGTGAGCGGGAACCACAGGCCGCCGACCACCGAGAGCCCCAGGTTGCACACCATGTTCGCGACCCCGGTCGTCTGCGCGGTGAGCCGGTAGCCGTTGCCGAGGCCGAGCAGGGTGAAGGGGACCGAGCCGAGCCACAGCAACGCCGCGATCGCCGCCCACTGCCAGACGTCCAGCCGTACGCCGTTGACCAGGCCGCCCGCCACCAGCACCGCGGCGATCGCGGGCAGTACGGTCACCGAGCCGGTCAGCGCCCGCCCGAGCACCACCTCGCGCGGTGTCATCGGCGTCACCCGCAGCTGCCGCAGCCAGCCGACCATCTTGTCCTCGGCGACCCCGCCACCGGTGTTCAGGGCCGAGCCCACCGCGCCGTACGCGGCCATGCCGATCATCGAGCCGGTCTTCCAGCCGCCGTCACCGTCGTCGCCGAGGTTGGTGAGCAGGAGGTACATCATCACGGGCATCGCGATGCCGCCGATCACGAAACCGGTGTCGCGCAGCGTCCGGCGCACTTCCAGCCGCAGATAGTCCAGCATCACACCGTCTCCAGAACATGCGAGGTGAGCGCCATGAACGCGTCGTCCAGCGACGCGGGGGCGACCTCCAGGCCGCGGATCGCGCCCAGCCCGGCCAGCGCGACCACCGTCGCGTCCGAGTCGTCGGTGCGCAGCCGGGCCCGGTCCCCGCGCACCTCCACCGACACCACTCCGGGCAGCAGGGTCAGCCCCTCGGTGCCCCGGCCCGCCAGGTCGAAGGAGACCAGATTGCCGCCCACCGACCGCTTGAGCTGCGCTCCGGTGCCGTCGGCGACGATCCGCCCATGGTCGATGACGAGGATCCGGTCGGCGTGCGCGTCGGCCTCCTCCAGGTAGTGGGTGGAGAACAGCACGGTGTGGCCGCGGCGCGCGTAGGCCCGCATCGAGTCCCAGAACGCGCGGCGCGCCTCCACGTCCAGCGCGGCGGTCGGCTCGTCGAGCACGATCAGATCGGGGTTCCCGGCCAGCGCCACCGCGAACCGCACCCTCCCCCACTCTCGGCTTCGCTCGAGCGGGGGGACCCCCACGGCCTGCCCGCCGGAGAGCCGGTCGACGCGGCGCCCGGCCAGATCCGCGATCCCCGCGAACTCCAGCGCGTCGGCCACCGGCAGCGGCGCGGGGTAGCGGCCCGCGACGAAGGAGACCAGCTCGCGGACGGTCACGCGCGGCACCGGCCGGGCCTCCTGCAGCATGGCGCCGACCCGCCCGGCCCGCACCGCCGCCTCCGGGAGCCCGCCGAAGAGCGCGACCGAGCCCTCGTCCGGCTCGTTCAGACCGAGCAGCAGGGAGACCGTGGTCGACTTCCCCGCGCCGTTGCGGCCCAGCAGCGCGACCGTCTCGCCGCGCCCGATCTCCAGGTCCACACCGTCCACGGCACGCACGGCGCCGAACGTCTTGACCGCCGCCGTGAAGGACACGGCAGGTTCCGTGCCCGTTGCTCCCGCCATCCGCCTTGTCCCCGTCGTCCGCGTCGTTCCCGTCGTCCCCGTCGTCCCCGTCGTCCTGGTCGGTCGCGTCGGTCGCGTTGTCCCCGTCGTCCGTGTCATGCCTACGACGCTACGAGCCGCGGGCCGCGCCCGGCAGATTCACTTGTGGGCGGTCGGCCGGGACAAATGTCATGGCGGACGCCCGGAGCATCACGGATCTGACGTGGCGTCAGTAGTCTTCACAACTAATGGGTGCTGGGCTATACAGGGGGTCGCCGTACTGGAACGCGTTCTAGAACAGGCGGGTTCCACGGCCCAGTGTCGACCTCGGTGCGGCCGACGGTGCGGACGGCCGCACCGAGGTCTTTCGCGCGACTGATTCAGGAGCCCCATGCCCATCGACGCCGCCAAGGCCCTCGCCGCCGAACCCCGCAGCGGTGCCCTCACCTGGGACCGCAAGGACGTCCAGCTCTACCACCTCGGCCTCGGAGCGGGCGTCCCGGCGACGGATCCCGACGAACTGCGCTACACCCTGGAATCCAAGCTGCACGTCCTGCCGAGCTTCGCGACCGTCGCGGGCGCCGGCTCACCCGGAGTGATCAGCGGCCTGTCCATGCCCGGAGTCGATGTCGACCTCGCCCGCGTCCTGCACGGCGGCCAGACCGTCGAACTGCACCGCCCGATCCCGGTCGAGGGCAGCGCGGTGGCCACCGGGCGGATCGCCGCCGTCTACGACAAGGGCAAGGCGGCCGTCCTCGTCATGCGCACCGAAGTCGCCGACGCCGAGGGCCCGTTGTGGACGAACGACGCCCAGATCTTCGTACGGGGAGAGGGTGGCTGGGGCGGCGACCGAGGCCCCTCGACCCGGCTCGAAGCGCCGACCGGCCCGCCCGACCGGACCGTCGAGCGCCCGATCCGCGAGGACCAGGCCCTGCTCTACCGGCTGTCCGGCGACTGGAACCCGCTGCATGCCGACCCCGAGTTCGCCAAGCTGGCGGGGTTCGACCGGCCGATCCTGCACGGGCTGTGCACCTACGGGATGACGCTCAAGGCGGTCGTCGACACGCTGCTCGGCGGGGACGTGGGGCGCGTCCGCTCGTACACCACACGCTTCACCGGGGTCGTGTACCCGGGGGAGACCCTGCGCATCCGTATGTGGCGGCAGGAGGGGACCGTGCGGGTGGCGGTGAGCGCCGTCGAGCGCGACGACGCGCCCGTCCTCGCCGACACCGTCGTCACCCACTCCTGAACCCAGAACACAGTCGAGGGGAGCCGCACCATGCGCGCAGCCGTACAGCACGAGATAGGCCAGGACAAGCTCGAAGTCCTCGACGACGTCGAGGCGGTGGGCTTCGGACCGGGCAGGGTGCGGATCCGGGTGCGGGCCACCGGCCTGTGCCACTCGGACCTGTCCGCGATGAGCGGCGTACTGCCGCAGCCCGCGCCGTTCGTACCCGGTCACGAGGGCGCCGGGGAGATCGTCGAGGTCGGCGAGGGCGTCACCCACCTCAAGCCCGGCGACCGGGTCGTCGTCTGCTGGCTGCCGGCCTGCGGGGTCTGTCCCGCCTGCAAGCGCGGCCAGACCCAGCTGTGCCTGGCCGGGTTCATGAACGCGGGCACGCCCAACTTCCGGCGCCCCGGCGGTGACGTCTTCGGCATGGCCGGCACCGGCACCTTCGCCGAGGAGATCGTGGTCGACGCGCGCTCCGCCGTGCCCATCCCCGACGACGTGCCCTTCGACATCGCGGCCCTCATCGGCTGCGGGGTGACGACCGGGCTGGGCGCCGCGCTCAACACCGCCGACATGGAAGCCGGTTCCTCGGTAGCCGTCATCGGCTGCGGCGGCGTCGGCATCTCCGCGATCCAGGGCGCGCGGCTGCGGGGCGCCGCCGAGATCGTCGCCGTCGACCCGGTCGCCTCGCGCCGGGAGGCCGCGCTGCGGTTCGGCGCGACGAAGGCGGTCGCGCCGGACGAACTCCCGGGCGTGAAGCAGTCGGTGACCGTCGGCGAGGGCTTCGACTACGTCTTCGAGGTCGTCGGCCGCTCCACCACCGCCCGCACCGCCTACGAGAACACCCGCCGCGGCGGCACCCTCGTCATCGTCGGCGCGGGCGCCCTGGACGACTTCCTGCAGCTCAACATGTTCGAGCTGTTCTTCGACGAGAAGCGGATCCTGCCGTCCATGTACGGCGGCGGAGACGTCCTGCGGTCGTACGAGCGGACGATCGCCCTGTGGCGCGCGGGCCGTATCGACCTGGAGAGCCTGATCACCCACCGGGTGCCGCTGTCCGGGATCAACGAGGCGCTGGACCAGATGCGGACGGGCGCCGCGCTGCGTACCTGCATCGAGATCTGACGTCTGGTCATATCTGACGTTCCATCACATCTGACGTACGGACACATGTGGGCCACCCGACCGTCACGACCATTGCGGAGGACCTTGATGTCACTGCCACTTGAAGGGCTGACCGCGATCGTCACCGGCGCGGGGCGCGGGCTCGGCCGGGCCGAGGCGCTGGAACTGGCCCGCCTGGGTGCCGCCGTCGTCGTCAACGACTACGGGCAGCCCGGCCGGGACGGCTCCGGCGCGGCCTCGGCCACACCCGCCGAGGAGGTCGCGGCGGAGATCCGCGCCGCGGGCGGCCGCGCCCTCGCCCACACCGGGGACGTCGCCGACCGCGAACAGGCCCGCGCGCTGGTCGACCTGGCGATCACGGAGTTCGGGAAGCTGGACATCCTGGTCAACAACGCGGGCATCCTGCGCGACCGGATGGTCTTCTCGATGTCCGAGGACGAGTGGGACTCGGTCGTCCGGGTGCATCTGAAGGGGCACTTCAACACGACCCACTTCGCGTCCGTGCACTGGCGGGCGCGGTCCAAGGCGGCGGACGAGCCGGTGTACGGGCGGATCGTGAACACCTCCTCGGAGGCGTTCCTCGCGGGCTCGGCGGGACAGCCCAACTACGCCGCCGCGAAAGGCGGGATCGTCGGGCTCACCACCTCCACCGCGCTGGCGCTCACGAAGTACGGCGTGACGGTGAACGTCATCTGCCCGCGTGCCCGCACCCGTATGACCGAGGACGTGTTCCACGGGTTCGAGGTGCCCGAGCAGGGGCTCGACCCGCTGGCCCCGGAGCATGTCGCCCCCCTCGTCGGCTACTTGGCCTCGCCCGCCGCCGCACACGTCAACGGGCAGCTGCTCGTCGTGCACGGCGGCATGGTCGCGGTCGTCGAACGGCCGCGGGTGGCCGCCAAGTTCGACACCAAGCAGGACGTCTTCACCTATGACGAACTCGACGCGCTGCTCGGCCCGTACTACGCGCAGCGGCCGCGGGGGGAGACGTTCGCGGCAGCGGAGGTACTGGGGCTCAAGCACGCCTAGGGCCAAGCGCTCGGCCCCGCTCGCGGCTGGCGCGAGCGGGGCCGAGTCGTTGGTCGGACATGCGGTGGGACGTTCGGTCGGACGTGCTGTCAGGCCGATGTGTTCTGCTGGTCGGACGGTTTGCGGTGGCGGCCGTGCGGGGCCGCTCCGTCGTCCTGGCCGGAGTTCGGACCGACCGGGCCACGGTGCTTGCCGTGGCCTTCGGATGCGGCCTGGGCCGCCTGCCGGCCGTCCGTGACCGGCGGTTCCATGGTGCTGGTTTCGCTCATGTGGAAGTGTTCACCCCGTCAACAAGATCCTTCTTTGTAGCCGGGGGATTCTAACCGGTCGCTCCCGCGGGGACGATGGCGGGTGACCTGTCGGCCGCGCCCCCTGACCCTCCTTCGGCCGCAGCGGCTTCGTCCTCGGAGTCCTCGGAGTCCTCGGAGTCCTCGAAGTCCTCGAACGCCGGACGGGCCGCAAGCGGCCGCCGCCTCGAAGGCGACTGCCCGCCCAGAGGTGACTGCCCGCTCAGCGGTGCCTGTTGGAGCGGGACCGGGCGGGCCGCGGCGCGTTCCGGTGGACGTGGCGCCTCCGTGGTCACCGGAGCCGCGGGTGCCGTCAGCCGTGTCACCCCGCACGGCACCTCCTCCGTCGCGTACGGCAGATGCAGCACGCCCTCGCCGGTCCACAGGCCGGTGCCCGCCAACCACCCCTCGGGCGCCGCGAGATGGTGCACCTGGCGCTCGACGGGCCGCCACACCCCCACCCAGCTGCCGGCCGGGCCGTCGATGCGCAGGGCCACCGCACAGCGCTCCGGTGCCAGCATCTGACCGGGCTGGATCGCGAACGGCGTCACCGCGCAGTCGGTGGCGCGCAGGCAGTCCGGGAAGCGGACCGGCAGGGTGCTGCCGAGGACGCCCCAGCCGAGGCGGTCGTGGCCCGGGGACGGCGCGTCCGAGCGGATCAGCAGCAGCCCGCTGTCGACGTCCGCGAGCAGCAGCCGGTCGTTGCTGTCCTCGGCGATCTGCAGCAGGGGCGAGACCTCTCCGCCGCGCTCCAGGTCGACGACCACCGTCTTGGTCCGGCCGTCCTGGAAACGGTCCAGGGCCAGCAGCCGCCCCGTACCGTCCAGCCAGACGCCGCCCGAACAACGGCCGGGCAGCTCGGCCAGGTGTTCGGGGCCGAAGGCGCCGCCCGCCACCAGCCACACCGCCGTGGACTCCCCTCCGACGGTGAGGGCGTACGCGTGCTCCCCGTCCGGCGCGGGCGGCAGCAGCCACAGCCGGGTGCCCTCGTCCGGGCACTCCACCGCGCCGAGGAGCAGCTCCCCGGTGCCGGGCCCGGTCGGGTACAGCAGCGAGAACGCGTGCCGGCCGTCCACCACGCGGTGGATCAGCACCCGCCCGTCGGTCATCGGCAGCACCTCGGTGCCGGGTTCCTCCGGCTGGTGCGCCGGCAGCGGTACGGCGTACGGCTCGGGGCCGTCCAGCGTCCAGCGCTCCGGGAACCAGCACGCGCCGTCGAGGGCGAGGCGCGCCGCGTAGGTTCCGTCCGCGGCGATCACACATGCGGGGTGAGTGGCCCGCTCGTTCCCGGGTTCCGCCGTGGGCTCGGTGGCACAGACCGTCATAGTTCGGTCACCTCCGGCGACGAAGCTAGTTTTCGCACGCACAGACGGGGCACCGCCGGGCTGCCGCTTCACACATAAGGGTGGCCGTGCCGCGATTCGCCTGTGGGAACGGGGACGCGTGTGCTGGGCGGGGAGGGGAGACGGGGATGGGGCCCGCGGGGACGACCGGGGTACGGCCCCTGAGCCCCCGTGACCAGCCCGCGACCGGTGGGACACCGACGTAAGACAGGTAGCCTTTCCCCGTGCCCCGTCTGTCTGAAGTCATCGCCGCGCTCGACGCTCTCTGGCCCCCCGAGCGGGCCGAGGGATGGGACGCGGTCGGCACCGTCTGCGGCGACCCCGAGCAGGAGGTCACCCGTGTCCTGTTCGCCGTCGACCCCGTCCGGGACATCGTCGACGAGGCGCTGAAGCTGGGCGCGAACCTGCTGGTCACCCACCATCCGCTCTATCTGCGCGGGACGACGACGGTCGCGGCCGACACCTTCAAGGGCCGGGTCGTGCACACCCTCATCAAGAACGACATCGCGCTGCACGTCGCCCACACGAACGCCGACCGGGCCGACCCCGGGGTCAGCGACGCCCTGGCCGGGGCGCTCGACCTGCGCGTCGTACGGCCGCTCGTGCCGGACCCCACCGACCCCGACGGCCGCCGTGGCCTCGGCCGGGTCTGTGAGCTGGACCACCCGCTGACCGTCCGGGAACTCGCCGCGCGCGCCGCCGAGCGACTGCCCGCCACCGCGCAGGGCATCCGCGTCGCCGGTGATCCCGAGGCGGTCGTACGGACCGTCGCGGTCAGCGGCGGCTCCGGCGACAGCCTCTTCGACGACGTGCGCGCCGCGGGCGTCGACGCCTTCCTCACCGCGGACCTGCGCCACCACCCGGCCTCGGAGTTCATGGCGGATCGCGCCCACAGTCCTCTCGCGCTGCTCGACGCGGCGCACTGGGCCACCGAGTGGCCCTGGTGCGAGCTGGCCGCCGCCCAGCTCGACGAGATCTCCGACCGGAACGGATGGGGCCTCAGGGTCCACGTCTCCCAGACGGTCACCGACCCCTGGACCGCCCACGCGGCGTCCACCGAAACCTCTAACGCAATGGGAGCCCCCAACTGAACGCCGCGCCTGCCGACCAGATCCGACTTCTCGACGTCCAGGCCCTCGACGCACGCCTGCAGCAGCTCGCGCACAAGCGGAGGTCGCTTCCCGAGCACGCCGAGATCGAGTCGCTGAACAAGGACCTCACCCAGCTGCGCGACCTGCTCGTCGCCGCGCAGACCGAGGAGAGCGACTGCGCCCGCGAGCAGACCAAGGCCGAGCAGGACGTGGACCAGGTGCGCCAGCGTGCCTCCCGCGACCAGCAGCGCCTGGACTCGGGCGCGGTCACCTCCCCCAAGGACCTGGAGAACCTCCAGCGCGAGATCGCCTCCCTCGCCAAGCGGCAGGGCGACCTGGAGGACATCGTCCTGGAGGTCATGGAGCGCCGCGAGTCCGCGCAGGAGCGGGTCGCCGAGCTCACCGAGCGGACCTCCTCCGTGCAGTCGAAGATCGACGACGCGACCGCCCGCCGGGACGCGGCCTTCGAGTCCCTCGACGGCGAGGCGGCCACGGCGACCAAGGAGCGCGAGGTCATCGCGGCCTCCGTCCCCGCCGACCTGCTGAAGCTCTACGACAAGCTGCGCCAGCAGCAGGGCGGTGTCGGCGCCGCACGCCTCTACCAGCGCCGTTGCGAGGGCTGCCGCCTGGAGCTCAACATCACCGAGGTCAACGACGTGAAGGCGGCCTCCCCGGACACCGTGCTGCGCTGCGAGAACTGCCGCCGCATCCTGGTGCGTACGTCCGAGTCCGGCCTGTAAGGGGCCTGGGGAGTGCGGGAGTTCATCGTCGAGGCCGACGGGGGTTCCCGGGGCAACCCGGGGCCCGCGGGGTACGGCGCCGTGGTCGTCGACGCGGCCACGGGGGAGACCCTGGCGGAGCGTGCCGAGTACATCGGCATCGCCACCAACAATGTCGCCGAGTACCGGGGCCTGGTCGCGGGCCTTCGCGCGGCCCACGAACTGGACCCGGCGGCCTCGGTCCGGGTCCGTATGGACTCCAAGCTCGTCGTCGAGCAGATGTCGGGCCGCTGGAAGATCAAGCACCCCGACATGAAGCCCCTGGCCGCGGAGGCGTCCCGGGTCCTGCCGCCTGCCCAGGTCACCTACGAGTGGATGCCGCGCGAGCGCAACAAGCACGCGGACCGCCTCGCCAACGAGGCGATGGACGCGGGCAGGCGGGGCGAGCAGTGGTCCCCGTCGGCATCGACGGCGGAACTGCTGACGCCGGGTTCCGCAGCGCCCGGTAAGGGGCGCGGGGCCGTGAAGGCCGAGGACGACGCGCGGGCCGCGCACAACGTGGCCACGCCGGCACCGTCGACCGGCTGGGGCGCGGCCCCCGACATGGGCGCCCCCACCACCTTCGTACTCCTGCGCCACGGCGAGACCCCCCTCACCCCACAGAAGCGCTTCTCCGGCAGCGGCGGCACCGACCCGTCGCTCTCGGACGTGGGCCGGGAACAGGCCGAGCGCGCCGCCACCGCGCTGGCCGCTCGCGGCACCGTCCAGGCGATCGTGGCGTCGCCACTCACCCGCACCCGCCAGACCGCCGCCGCCGTCGCCGCCCGCCTGGGACTGGACGTCGCCATCGAAGACGGCCTGCGCGAGACGGACTTCGGCGCCTGGGAGGGCCTCACCTTCGCCGAGGTGCAGGAACGCCACCCCGACGACCTGAAGACCTGGCTCGCCTCCCCGAAGGCCGAACCGACCGGCGGCGGCGAGAGCTTCGCGGCGACCGCCCGCCGTATCGCCACCACCCGCGACCGGCTCATCGCCTCCTACGCGGGCCGTACCGTCCTCCTCGTCACCCACGTCACCCCGATCAAGACCCTCGTACGGCTCGCGATCGGTGCCCCGCCGGAGTCCCTGTACCGCATGGAACTCTCCGCGGCCGCCCTCTCGGCGGTGGCGTACTACGCGGACGGCAACGCCAGCCTGCGTCTCTTCAACGACACCTCGCACCTGCGCTGAGCGCCCCGGGCCCGGAGATCACCCGCGCCGAGCGGCACGGGCCCGGAGGATCTCCGCGGTCTCCCGGTCCGTCGGCAGGAACGCCTCCAGGTGCAGTTCGGCCGGCGTGGCGTCCACCGCCGTCGCGAACGACGTCAGGGTGGTGAGCAGTCTCAACTCGCCCTCCGCGCACCGCAGTCGCAGCGGTACGGCGAAGCCGAGGTGGTCGGTGCCGGGCTCGCTCGCCGGTACGTGCTCCGCCAATTCCTCGGCCAATTCCTCGGCCAATTCCTCGGCCAACTCCTCGGCCAGGGAGTCGAGTCGGGGATCGGGGCTGCGCACGGCGCGGGCCCGCAGGTTCTCCACGATGTGCTGCCCCCACGCGTCCGGTTCACCACCGGCACCCGCCCGGTCGTCAGCCGCGTGGCCCGAGCGCGGCCGCCGCACGCGCCAGGCTCTCCACGTGCCCCCAGTCCCGCGCCGCGATCGCCTCCTCGGGAAGCATCCATGTCCCGCCCACGCACCCGACGTTGGGGAGTGCGAGGTAGTCCGGCGCGTAGGTGGGGCCGATGCCGCCCGTCGGGCAGAACCGCGCCTGCGGCAACGGTCCGGCCAGCGACTTGAGGAACGCCGTCCCGCCCGCGGCCTGCGCCGGGAAGAACTTCATCTCCCGCACCCCGCGCTCCAGCAGCGCCACCACCTCCGAGGCCGTGGACACCCCCGGCAGGAACGGCACCCCGGAGGCCTTCATGGCATCGAGCAGGACGTCCGTCCAGCCCGGGCTGACCAGGAAGCGGGCACCCGCGGTCACGCACTCCGTCACCTGCGCGGGCGAGATGACGGTGCCCGCGCCGACCACCGCGCCCGGCACCCCGTCCGCGATCGCCCGGATGGCGTCGAGCGCGACCGGCGTCCGCAGGGTCACCTCTATCGCGGGCAGGCCGCCCGCGACCAGTGCCGTTGCCAGGGGTACGGCGTCCTCGACCCGGTGCACCACGACGACGGGGAGCACCGGGGCGAGATCCAGTACGGAGACGGCGGGAACCGAGGGCAGCGGTGAGGTCATGGGCCTCATCGTGCCCTCGTCAAGCACCATGCGCAAAGGGCGTTGCACATGCTGCAACGGCACTTCCGGTGCGCCTCCAGCGCGCCCGCAGCGCGCTTCTGGCGCACCTCTGGCGCACCTCTGGCGCACCTCTAGTGCACCTCGTTCACCAGCACATCCAGCGCCCAGGCCGTCCCCGCCCGCGCGGGCGCCTGCGCCTCCACCTCGTACCCGAGGTCCCGCAACATCTCCACCAGCTCCGCCGGATCCGCGGGCGCCGCGCCCGTCGCCAGCAGACTCCGTACGATCCGCCCCTTCGTCGCCTTGTTGAAGTGGCTGACCACCTTCCGGGTGGGCGCGTGCAGCACCCGTACCGTCGCCGTCCGCCCGGCCACCTCGCCCTTCGGCTTCCACGCGCCCGTGTACGCCGAGGACCGCAGGTCGAGCACCAGCCCGTCGCCGGCCGCCTCGGGCAGCGCCGTGGCCATCGGCGTACGCCAGTGGGTGCCCAGCGCCCCGAGTCCCGGCAGCTTCACCCCCATCGAGCAGCGGTACGACGGGATCCGGTCCGTCACCCGGACCGCCCCCCACAGCCCCGAGAACACCAGCAGCGAGCGGCCCGCGCGCCGCTTGGCGGCCGTGTCCAGCGAGGCCAGGTCCAGGGCGTCGTACAGGACCCCCGTGTAGATCTCCCCGGCCGGGCGCGCCCCCGCGGTGCGCAGCCCCGTGTTCTTGGCGACCTCGCCGCGCAGCCCCTCGCTCAGCCCGAGCACCTCACGGGCCTTCTCCTCGTCGCCGGCGCACAGCTCCACCAGCTCGTCGAGGACGGCCTGACGCGCCTCGGTGAGTCCGGGCAGGGACAGCGACTCCAGCTTCAGCGCGGTTCCCCGGCCGGAGGGTGCCTTGCCCTCGGAGGGCGGCAGCAGCACGAGCACGGTGGTGTTCTCCTAACGGTGGGTATGGCCCGGCGCCAGCCTAAAGGGTGCTCCCGGCCCCGGAAGGCGCTCGGGGTGCCGCCCGCCTGCGCGCGACCTACGCTCGACCCATGCCGTGCCGCCACATCCGTGCCACCGGTGCACCGCAGGCTCCTCTGCAGGCCGCCCTGTGCGCCCTGCGCACCGAGCTCGGTGTGCCCGAGAGCTTCCCGCCCGGCGTACTGGAGGAGACCGCCCGGCCGCCCCGCCTGCCCTCCTACGACGCCACGGACATCCCCTTCTTCACCATCGACCCGCCGACGTCCACCGACCTCGACCAGGCGATGCACCTGTCCCGCCGCGAGAACGGCGGCGGCTACCGCGTCCGGTACGCGATCGCCGACATCGCCGCCTTCGTCGCGCCCGGGGGTGCCCTGGACGCCGAGGCGCACCGCCGCGTGACGACCCTCTACTTCCCGGACGAGAAGGTCCCCCTCCACCCGATCCTGCTCTCCGAGGGCACCGCCAGCCTCCTCCCCGACCAGACCTGCCCGGCCGTGCTCTGGACGATCGACCTGGACACCGACGGCCGCACGGAGAGGGCCGACGTACGCCGGGCCCTCGTCCGCAGCCGCGCCAAACTCGACTACGAGCACGCACAGAAGTGGATCGACAACGGGACGGCGGAGGAGCCGCTCGCCCTCCTCAAGGACATCGGGAGGCTGCGCGAGCGCCTGGAGGTGGAGCGCGGCGGGATCTCCCTCAACGTCCCCGAGCAGGAGATCGTCGAGAAGGACGGGACGTACGAACTCGTCTACCGCGCCCCGCTCCCCGCCGACGCCTGGAACGCGCAGATCTCGCTGCTCACCGGGATGGCGGCGGCCGACCTGATGCTCGCGCACGGCACGGGCGTCCTGCGCACCCTGCCCGCCGCCCCCGACGGCGCGGTCGGCCGCCTGCGCCGTACGGCCAGGGCCCTGCGCATCGACTGGCCGCACCACGTCTCGTACGCGCAGCTCATCCGCTCCCTCGACCCGCACCGGCCGCACCACGCGGCCTTCCTCCAGGAGTGCACGACACTGCTGCGCGGCGCGGGCTACACGGTCTTCCGCGACGGACTGCTCCCCGAGGTCACCTCGCACGCCGCCGTCGCCGCGCCCTACGCCCACTGCACGGCCCCCCTGCGCCGCCTCGTCGACCGCTACGCCTCGGAACTCTGCCTGGCCGCCGCCGCGAACGAACCGTCCCCCGACTGGGTCCTCGCCGCCCTCGACACCCTCCCCAAGGAGATGGCCGAGGGCTCCCGGCGCGCGGGCACCGTGGAACGCGAGTGCGTCGACATCGTCGAGGCCGCGCTCCTCAAGGACCGGGTCGGGGACATCTTCGACGGCTGCGTGGTGGACGTGGAGGAGCGTCAACCCACCGTGGGTACCGTCCAGTTGGAGTCTCCGGCGGTGGTGGCCCGCCTCGCGGGCGGCACGGCCAGGCTGCCGCTGGGGGAGCGGCTGCGGGTACGGCTCACGCAGGCCGACCCGGGAGCGGCGAAGGTACGGTTCGCGCCCGCGTGAGGCTCCGGACCAGTTCGTCGGGGTCGTCCGCGTGGAGACGTACGAGATGTACGGCCTGTTCCCGGCCCAGGAAGGTGAAGTGCCGCACCGGGAAGGCCAGTTCGAGAGTCACCTCGGTCTGCGCGCCCACGGGGAGGTTCAGTTCGCCCTCCGCCGACTCGTGGGTGGCGCGCAGTTCGCGGCGTACGGAGGTGACGTTCTCCAGCGGTATCCGCAGGTCGACATGGGCGCCGTTGCGCACCCGCAGAGCGGTGGAGTCCAGCACGTGCGGCCGGGTCACGCAGGCCGCGTACAGGCCGATCAGGAAGACCACCGTGTAGACATCGAGGACGAGGACGACCCGATGCGTGAGGGGCCAGTCACGCAGCAGCACGGACATGCCGACGGTCTCCACGACACAGACGAACGCGAACCCGAACAACATCGCGGCCTGCCCGCGCGCATACCCGAACCCGCGCCCCTCACCGACCCCGTCGGGCCGCCGGGCCACCCACCGCCCGAGGCTCGCGATCAGCCGCATCTCGTGCGCGAGGAGCCGCCGCAGCGGTCGTAGCGGTCGTAGTAGTGGTAGCGGTCGCAGGGGTCGTAGTAGTCGTAGAAGTCCGTACGGGGTCCTCATGGCGCGCTCCTGTCCGTACGCTGTCGCTCCGCGATCATCCGCATCGTGCGGCGGATCGCCTCCGCCTGGGCCGGCGGGAAGTCGGCGAAGAAGGCGCGCAGGAAGCTGTTGTCGTCGTCCACCGTGCCCCCGGGCAACAGGGCGTCCGGCAGGCAGTCGGCGAGCGCCCGGGCGGCCTCGTCCACGCGCGGGTCGCCGGGATCCGCGTCCGCGATGTCGTCGAGCAGCGCGTAGGCTTGGTGCGCCCGCGCCGCCGCGCCCGGTGCCTCGAAGGCGTCGCGCAGCACCGCCAGCATCCGTTCCCGCTCCTCCGGGGGCGCCGTCATCTCGATGAGGGCCAGCATCTCACGGTCCTTCGCGGCCATGGCGGACTCGGCGCTGTGGGCCATCTCGCCGAACAGCGCGGCCAGTTCGGGCGAGACGGGCCCTTCGGCGGACACCCCCTGGCGCATCAGCGCGCGCAGCCGCTCCCGCCGCTCCCGGATCGCCTCCTCCTGCCGCGCCAGGTCCTCGTCCAGCTCCGCGAGCACCTCGGCGAGCTCACGGCCGGCGTCGTCCGCGAGCACGTCCCGCACCTCGGCGAGCCCGAGTCCCAGCTCGGTCAGCCGCCGGATCCGGGCGAGGACGACGGCGTGCCGCAGCCCGTAGTCGCGGTAGCCGTTGGAGCGCCGCTCGGGCTCGGGCAGCAGCCCGAGGTGGTGGTAGTGCCGCACGGTCCGCGTCGTGACACCGACGGCCGTGGCGAGTTCTCCGATCCGCATGACCCCAGTAGAAACGTTGACGCTGCGACAGGGTCAAGCGACGGCGCGCGCCGGGCGGGCGAAGCCTGACGGCGTCCGTGGCCTTGTGCCACGATCGAGGGAAGGGTTCCCGATCTCATGGACAGGTGATCACTCGATGTCCCAGTCTGGCGAGCGACCGAAGGAGGGGCGTGACATGACTGCCATGGCACATGAGCCGCTCACGCAGGCGGAGGTCCTGCTGGAGGGCTTTCTGGCCCTGGACACCCCGGAGGGTTTCCGGGCGGAACTGATCGACGGGGAGATTGTCGTGACGCCGCCGCCGGACGGGGACCACGAGGACTACATCAGCCTGATCGTGATCCAGGTGATCAGGCGGTCCAAGACCGACATGCAGTTCTCCGGGAACAAGGGCCTGAAACTGAAGAGCGGCGGCGCCTGCCCGAAGAACCACGCGATCCCGGACGGCACCTTCGCGCCCCAGGAGATGCGTCTCTACCGGGGCGCCGAACCCTGGATGCCCTGCGAGGGTGTCGCCATGGTCCTTGAGGTCACGTCCACGAAGCCGGGGGCCGACCGCGAGGCCAAACGCCGCTGCTATGCCCGCGGCGGCATCCCGCTCTACCTGCTCGTCGACCGGGACGACTCCTCGGTGACGCTGTTCAGCGACCCGCAACGGGACGACTACCGGCAACACTGCACGCTCCCCTTCGGCAAGCCGCTCGCCCTCCCGGAACCGTTCGCCTTCGAGCTGGACACGACGGACTTCCTCTGAGCCCCTCGCTCACCCTCTTCTCCCTGATGGGAGTCCTCTGGGGCATCCCCTACCTGATCGAGTCCCTGACGGCGGCCGTCGCGGTGTCCTTCGCCCTGATCCTGGCGGGCTCGTTCCTTGCCACGGCGGCCTCCGGACCGAAGTCCGGACCGAAGAGGGTCACCCGCCCGGTACCATGGTCCACACGGCAGACGAGCCGGGCGGACGGCCGCGTGGAGGTTCTTGTGGACCTCTCCGAGGAACGTCCGGGCTCCACAGGGCAGGGTGGTGGCTAACGGCCACCCGGGGTGACCCGCGGGACAGTGCCACAGAAAGCAGACCGCCGGGGACCTCGGTCCTCGGTAAGGGTGAAACGGTGGTGTAAGAGACCACCAGCGCCTGAGGTGACTCAGGCGGCTAGGTAAACCCCACCCGGAGCAAGGTCAAAAGGAGCGCCGTAAAAAGTGCTCTGCGCGGACGTTCGAGGGCTGCCCGCCCGAGTCCGCGGGTAGACCGCACGAGACCGGCGGCAACGCCGGTCCTAGATGGATGGCCGTCTCCCCGGCCGCCGCGAGGCGCCCGGGCGACAGAACCCGGCGTATAGCCCGACTCGTCTGCCGCCACCTGCGGCTTTGCCTGGTAAAGGGCCTCTGACCTGCGTCGGAGGCCCTTTCCGAGCTTTCAGGGGCTTGCTCGGTTAGGCGGAGAAAAATCCCTCGGGAGTCCCTCGGACAACACTGAAAGTCCCTGAAAAGTCCCTGGAGCAGAGGAGCTGTAGGGCCTTTGAACTGGTCGTTCGTGACAGCCGCCGAACCATGGCGCTGGAGTCGCTGGCATCGGAGTTGGTCGTGGCTCGGCGGGATCACGCAGCCTCGGCGTTGGCCGTCGTGTCGGTCCGTGCGGCCCATTCGGCGCGAGCTGCAGTGAGCCGGGGATGCATCGTGCGAAGCTCTTCGAGCTGCCCGGCCACCGTTTCGATGAACTCGGCCAGCTGGTCCGGATCCATGGGGCGCGTGTACATATCGGCGGCCACTTCGACCAGAACGTGCGGGACTCGGTACGCCGGGCTGGCTGTTGAGTCCGGACTCACGGCGAGGTGCGCGCTGAGCAACTGCCAGGACCTGTAGTCCTCGTAACCCTCGGTGTATTCGGCGTAGGCCACAGCGCCGTACAGCGCGTGGTGGACGTCGGCTGGGTGGCGCGTGCCGTCCATGTCGTCGGTGTGGTCCGTCGTGCACCAGGACGGGCAGGTGACGGTATGCCAGGTGCCGTACCTGTCGTCGTACGTCCAAGCGCGGCCGGGAGTCGCGGCCGTCTCGCAGGTCCGCCCGACTATCAGGTCAGCGATCTGCGTACGTGCAGTCCGGAGTCTCGCCAGGTGGGCGCTCATGTCGCTGATCAGTTCGTCGACCTCTTCGAGGGGGAGCGTCGGCCAGTCGCCGCCGGCGACGAAGTCGAGCCCGGGGTCTCATCGTTGATCTGGGACAGGTGGAAGGCCATGATGCCGTCCCCGTGCCGACCGGCGTAGGGGCGGTGGGCGCCCATGGCGGTGAGCCGGCCGCGGTGAAAGCGCTCGTCCGGGTTCCCGTGGTCCGTCGGGTCTCCCGTGCAGAAGGAGACGCCGTCGGGGCAGGCTATGTCCGGACTACTTGGCCGATCGCCATTGGTTGAGGCGTCCATCGTGTCCGCGAGGGTCTCAAGGTCGTCGGCGAACTTGCGGAGCTCTTTCGCCTTTGCGCGGGCCTCAGCCGCGTCCGTGTCCGTCTCGCCCAGACCGATGACCGGATCCGAACCGGAGAAGTCCAGCAGGCGCGCGTCCACGAGTTCCTTGTCGTCGTTGCCCATGACGACGTGCCTGGCTCCGAGGTGTGCGTCGTGGACGCCGGTCTCGGTGCACCAGGCCGGGTGGACGGTGCACAGCTGACTGCCCTCGTGCTCGAGGTCGGCGCTGTTCGAGGGCGTCGAGGAGGCGCCAGCGACATGGGAAGCAAGGGCAGGGAGGCCTTGGGTGCTGCCGCTGTCCGTGGTCGTCGATACGGCGATGCTCACGTTCATTCCTTGTCGTTGGTGGATCGGGTTCGGATGCCTGGGCCAGGACGCGCGGGCGTGACCGCCAGCTTCATGTCCCTTGTCGCCGGCTCCTCGTTGCTCAGCCTCGCTCAGCCCGGACACCCGTTCTCCGATCCAGTGACACCGGTCCCCAGGGTTGTTCTTCGGCGTTAGACTGCGCGCCTTTTGCGGCCTGCTCGGACGACGGTGTCTCGTCACGAAGTCAGGGTGGTCACCCGAGCGAGATGCGGCTTTCCGTCCGCTGACGATCTTCGCGGGAAGCGGGTTAGTGGTCTGGAGCGGGAGGAGGACACGGGGCGCGCAGCGAGCCTGACTGTCCAAGCGTCCAAGATCTCTCTACGGTTGGTGTCCGAATGCTCTGTGGGGCTGGGTGGTCGAAGGGGGCTGCGTGGAAGCCGAGTTGGCGGCTCTTGCCGCGTCGGGCGCGACGACGCTCGTCGGGCTGATCGTGTCGGATTCCTGGGAGCGGGCGAAGAGCGGCTTGGTCCGGTTCTTCGGGCGGCGCGCTCCGGGTGAGGCCGTCGAGGAGGAACTTCAGGCGGAGCACACGGAGTTGGACAGGGCGCGGGCGGCAGGGGATGCCGTTGCACAGGAACGGGTCCAAGAGCGCCTGCGGCAGCGACTGGAAGAGATCTTCCAGGGGGATCCCGGCGCGGCGGAAGAATTGGCGCAGCTGTTGTCCACGCTGGCGCCGGACGCGTCACGTACCTTCGTCAACCTGGTCAGCGGAGGTGCTAACTACGGTCCGGCCTTCCAGGGTTCGCACATCTACGGCGCCATGACCTTCCAGGTCCAGTCGGCACCAACGCCCGCTTCGGACCTTGCCGTGAGACCCGACCAAGTTCCTCTCATGACCGTGAAGTACAGCAATCGGAGGGCCGAACTCGCCGCTCTGGACGCGAGACTCGGCGCTCAAGTGGAGGGGCCCGGGTCCGTCGCTGTCGACGTACTGGACGGAGCTCCAGGAGTCGGCAAGACGGCCATGGCCTGGCGGTGGGCGGAAACGGCCCAGGATCTTTTTCCGGACGGCCAGTTGTACGTGGATTTCGCCGCCCTGCGTGACCAGGTCACACCGATGACCGGTTCCGGTGCGGATGTCTCCGAGGCTCTGGCCATGTGTCTGCGGTCGCTTCCGGGAGGTGACATCGGCACGCCGAGTTCGCTCTTGGAGCGCACCAACCAGTTCCGGTCGCGCACGGCCAACCTGCGGATCCTGCTCGTCCTTGACGATGTGAACCACCCCGCGCAGGTCCGCGCGCTGATCCCCAAGGGGCCAGGCAGCGCTGTCCTGGCCACGAGTCAGCTCAGGCTCGGTGAACTGGCCATGAAAAACGTCGCCCGGCTGATCCACGTCGACCCGCTGGACCCACACGGCGGGTTGGAGCTGCTGAAGGACCAGTGTGGTGAGGAGGCGGTCGAGGCCGAGCGGGAGGCTGCGGAGCGTCTGGTGGAGCTGTGCGGCGGTCTGCCGGTGGCCCTGCAGGTCGTGGCGGCGCGTCTGGTCACCGGTGACAGCGTGAGCATGGCGGAACTGGCCACCGAACTCGACGACGAGGCCGGTCGGCTGGCCGGGCTCGCACTGGACGGAGAGGAGTCCTCGGTGTCCGCGGTTCTGGGTCCCTCCTATCGGCTGCTGCCGCCCGACGCCGCCCGGCTCTACCGGCTGCTCGGATGGCTGCCGTTCGGCGTCTTCGACGTCGGCGTCGCCGCCGTTGCCGCCGACGTCGACACGAGGAGCGCGAAGCGGCTGCTGCGCGCCCTCGTGAAGGCGAGCCTGGTGGAGTCGATGCGTGACGGCTGGTACCGCATGCACGATCTCGTGCGTCTGCATGCCAGGGAGCGTGCGGTCGAGGAGGAGCCGGAACCCGAGCAGGCGGCGCTGACGGAGCGGGTGGGCACGCACTATCTCGTCCTGACCGCGTTCGCCGACCGGGCGCTCAGAAAGGAGCGGTTGCGGATCGCAGGCCTTGCGGACCTGCTGCGGGATGCCGACGATCCGTTCGCCGCCGCCGACGGGCCGCCGCCGTTGGAGTGGCTGGACGCCGAGCACCCCGCCATCCTGGCGATCCTGCGTGCGGTCGTCCGGTGCGAGCTGTACACCCTGGGCTGGCAACTGGCCGAGGCGCTCTCGGTGCTGTTCCTGTACCACCGCTACCTCAGGGCATGGCGGGAAACCCTGGAGCTGGGCATCGAGGCGGCTGCGGCAGCGGCGGCCTCCGATGACACGCCGGAGGAGGACGTGGAGGAGGCCAGGGCGGGCGAGGCCCGGCTGCGCAGCCTGCTGTCGCGCCCGCTGCTGGACCTCGGTGAGAACGACTGCGCGAAAGAGCAACTGGAGAGGGCCGTTGCTCTCGCCGACGCGACCGATCGCCTCGCTCTGCGTGCTTCGGTGCAGGAATTCCTCGGCCGGTACCTGGATGCCGTCGAGCCGTCCGACGCCGTCGAGGCGTATCGACGTTCCCTTGAACTCAACGAGCAGGCCGGGGAAACCCGTGGAGCCGCGCTCGTCACCTTCTTCCTCGGATGCGCACTGGATGCCCGAGGCGATCACACGGAGGCCATGGCTCTGCTGCGTCGGGCACAGCAGGAGCTGGAGAGCCGTGCGGAGCCCGACCGACGGATGGCCGCCCGGGTGAGGGCTGCCATCGGTGTCGTACACGGTCACCTCGGCGACACCGAGGAAGCCATCCGTGATCTGCAAGAAGCGATCCGGGTTCTGGGCAGCGTGGCGAAGGGAATGGAGTACGAGGCGAAGGCCCTGGAAAAGCTCGCCGGCGTCGCGCAGCGGGCGGGCGGCCGGGCGGAACTGGTGCGCGAGAGCCTGAGCCGGGCCGCCGACATCCACGAGGCGCTCGGCAATCACTCCCGAGCGCAGGAGCTGCGGCGGCGGTTGGCGGACCTCGGTGATTGAGGCCGGTTCTTCGCAGGCGGGCATGGGCGGCTATCCGAGCGGCAGGGCGGGACGAAGCCGCAGAACGACGTCCTCCTCGCGCACATCACCGATCCGCAGCGTCACGTCGGCATCGCCCAGCGCAAGGCCCGCGCGCAGACAGGAGTAGACGACCGCTGCCGGAAGGCCCGGGTCCATCGCCGGGCCCGTGACCGCCGCCTCCACGACCCGGCCGTCCCTGAGGCCGACCAGACAGCTGCTCCCGCGCACCGCCGAGGCGGCGAGAAGGCTTCCGGGTAGTCGGGTGAGGGCGTCCTCGATCCAGCGCAGCGCACCGACTGGCGTAGGTGCGGGGTCCGGCCGGACGAGTACCGAGGCGCTCTCCGTCAGCCGGAGGTCGCGCTCGTTGTCCGCGCAGGCCAGATGGGTGAAGCGGGTGGGGGAGTCCGGACGGGCTTCGCCGTACGCGGTGACGGTCGCCGGAATGCGGTGCACCGTGACGGTCGGCATCGTGCCGGCCCGGGTGACGACGGTGGTCACCTGCCACGAGCTGACCGGCGCGGCGGGCGGATCCGGCACCGGCAGTACCAGGGAAGTAGGCGGCGGGGAAGACGGTTCTGGGAGTTTCAGCAGCTGGTAGAGAGCGGCACGTAGCCGGGCGAGGGCATGTCCCGGCTCGGCGAAGGCCTCTGCCGCGACCGCCGCATACCGCTGGGGCGTGTGCTCGTGTACGACATCCTCCACCTGCTGGCGCAGATCCCCGCCCGGATCGAGCCGAGGTGCGACAGCCGCCAGGCTGTGGACAGCCGTCCCCGGCACCGCGTCGCCGCCGAACGCGGCCAGCAGCAGCGGCGTACCGGCCGCCGCCCCGTACAGCGTCACCGAGCCGTGATCGCCCACGAGGACGTCCGCGGCGACGAGCGCGGGCCGCCAGGCATGGACGGCCGGCATCAGCAGCAGCCCCGCCTCCAGCGCGGCGGCCTGCAGGGTGCGGATCTGCCAGGCCCCGTGGGCCGACCACACATTGGGGTGGACGATCGCGCCGATCCGGGCCTCGTCGCAGGGGAAGTGCGCGAGGAGACGCGGGAGCAGGTCCGGATGGCTCCCGAGGAGGGAGGTGGGCCCCCAGGTGGAACTGACCATGACCAGACGCTGATGATCCGCGACGCCCAGCGCCTCCCGGTAGGCCTTCCTGCGCGTCCGGCTGCCCACCAACTCGTCGAAGCACGGGTCGCCTATAAGCAGCGTGCGCCCGGCCGCCTTCGGATGGGTGGCGAGCAACTGCTCCTCCTGCGCCGGATGCGAGACCGCGAGCCAGGCCCGCCCGCTCTCCAGCAGGGAATCCGGCACGACCCCGGAAAGCCTCTCGCGCGTACTCCGTGAATCGGGCACGAGCTTCTGAAAGCCGACGCCGTGCGGGAGGACCAGCACCGGGCAGTCGCCCTCCGGCACGTCGATGTTCTCGCTGGCGGACAGGATGAGGTCCGGGGCGAGGTGCGCCAGCTGCTCCCAGGGAGCGACCCGGCACCCGGCGGCGTGGAGGAGGTCGAGTACACCGGCGTTGAACGCGGAGGTGGGGTCGTAGGCGAAGACGACGGTCACGCGACTGTCGCCGCGCAGGAGCGCCGGCAGTGTTTCGAGGACGCGTACGGTCGAGGTGACCGTACGGGCGGCTACGACCAGGATGCGTTCGCTGTGGAAGGTGCTCCAGCGGTGGGCGTCATGCCCCACGGGCACGCGAAGCGGTCGGCTACCGAACAAGGCCGCCGCCTCTAACAAACCCAGTCCTCCACTCGGTCAGCGGCTCGCGGCTCGTGGCTCGCGGCTCGCGGCTCGCGGCTCGCGGCTCGCGGCTCGCGGCTCGCGGCTCGCGGCTCGCGGCTCGCGGCTCGCGGCTCGCGGCTCGCGGCTCGCGGCTCGCGGCTCGCGGCTCGCGGCTCGCGGCTCGCGGCTCGCGGCTCGCGGCTCGCGGCTCGCGGCTATGGTGCCTTTAGCGCATTTCAATCCGGTTAGCAATCTTTCGGGTGGTTTCGCCGAGAGGGATAGGCGGGTGGACTCGTACACGGTAACGAATCCAGTCGGTTAGACCGCAAGCATCTGGGGCGGCGCCTTCAGCCATATCCGCAGCCCTTGGCACTACACCGCCGCCGACCGCCGAACTGCTTTGTGCGGGCTGCTTATCGGCCCGCTCCTCACCGGGGATGCCGGCCGACGACCGATGGGACCGCGACCCGGCGGGCGCGTTGGGGAACTCCGGTGCGGCGGGTGGAGGAGGAAGCGGTCATGGGTGACTGCTGTCCGACTTCGGACGAGGATCGGCCATTGGCCAGAAACAGGTCGTCCTGCTGTCACCAGTCGTATCGGGTCTGTCCCGGACCGCCCTACCGCCCTCGTCCCAGGAGAACTTCCGTGCAGGCCAAAGAGACTGTCTTCGCCGACTTGATGCAGGGCCGGACTCAGCAGTTCCAGGTACCGCTCTACCAGCGCACGTACTCCTGGTCGGAGAAGCAGCTGGCTCAACTGTGGAACGACGTCCTCGAACAGACCGAACTCCTGGATTCCGGTGCGTCGGCGAGCACACACTTCCTCGGCTCCGTCGTGCTCGCCCCGTCCCCGCAGAACGAGGCGACGTTCCCCCTCTCGAACCATCCCTTCGAGCGCAAGCAGGGCTTGCTGCACGGCAGCCACCTGGAGATGAACCGATATATCGCCGCCACCGAGCGCTGGGGTTCCGCGGAGATCCTGGCCCGTGCCGACGACCTAGCCGACCGGGCGATTCGGCTGTGGCCCGCCCCGCTGCGCGGCGTGGGGCGGGCTGAGCGCAGCCACGACTGGAGCCTGGCCCACCAGGTGCTCGCCGCGCTTCCGCACGGCACCTGGACGTCGTACGGAGATCTGGCAGCGTACGTCGGCTCCGGGGCCCAAGCCGTGGGCAACTACCTCGCCAAGACCGACGGAGTGGTCAACGCGTACCGTGTGCTCAACGCGGACGGCAAGGTGGCCGACGGATTCCAGTGGACCGGGCAGGGTGGCGGTGACGTACGCGCCCGGCTGCGCGCCGACGGCGTCCACTTCACGGCCCTGGGCGCCGCCGATCCGGTCCAGCGCCTCACCAGCGGCGACCTTGCTCTACTCGTCGTCGACGCCGAAGGCGCCGAAGAAGCGGACGAGGGTGCCGGCGTGGGTGAGGCCGCACGGGAGAGCGCGGAGCAGCCGGGCGTGGAGACGCGCGCCGCGAGGTTCCTCCGTCAGCTCGCGGTGGACGACACCCCCACGACCGTGGCAGCCGTGCGCGAGCTGATCGCCGGTTGGGAGGGGCTCGGGGGCTGGACAGGTCATGGTGCCGGCGCGGCCATGACCAGCGCGTTCCTGATGCTCGGGAGTGCGGGTGGCCCGGGCCGGGGCATCTGGCCCATGGTCCTTTACCCGGGCAGTGGGCGAGGGGGCACCGCTGAGATCGTCTTCCAGCATCTGGCGAAGCGCGAGCCTTTCACGGAGCGCCGGCTCCGTGCCGAACTGCTGGACAGGCTGAATCAGCTGGAAGGTGTCTGCCTGCCGCAGGGAAAGCTGGAGCTGCGCCCCGGTTTCCGGCTCTCCGTGCTGGAGGACGAGCAGAACCGGGAGCTCCTCCTGAAGACGCTGGGCTGGTTCAAGGACCGCTGGGAGGAGAGCGGAGCGGCCTGACACGAGGGGCCGTCGATACACTCCGGATGCGCGCCCCGGTCGGCCAGGAATCCCTCAGGACACCAGGGTCGGATGCGCAGGTGACCGACAACATCACCACCGAACAGGGAAGGTCCGCAAACAGTGGAGCCATTGAGGGATGACGACCCGCGGATCATCGGCGTGTACACGCTCGTCTGCCGGCTCGGCGCCGGAGGCATGGGGCAGGTCTACCTCGGCGAATCACCGGCCGGCCAGTTGGTCGCGGTGAAGGTGATCAAGCCGTCGGTGCTCGACGAGGACAGCAGGGCTCGGTTCTTGCTCGAAGTGGACAGTCTCAAGACGGTGTACGGCCCGTTCATCGCATCCTTCGTCGCCGCCGACGCCCAAGCGGAACGCCCCTGGCTGGCCGTCGAGTTCGTCCCCGGGCCCGACCTCCTGGCGTATGTCGCCGAGCAGGGACCGCTGGCGCTCGTGGAGACGGCCAGCCTCGGGGCACTGCTCGCGGAAGGGCTCGGGACCGTGCACGAGGCGGGACTGCTGCACCGTGACCTCAAGCCGCAGAACATCCTGCTCGCTCCGACCGGCCCCAAGGTGATCGACTTCGGCCTCGCGGTGCTGGCCGAGCGGCGCTCGACGCTCACCGCGACCGGTGTGGTGGTGGGCTCCGTACTCTGCATGCCGCCGGAGCAGACGCAGGGCGGGCAGCACCTCGACCGGTCCGCGGATGTCTACGCCCTGGGCGCGGTCCTGCTGTACGCGGCCACCGGCCACTACCCCTACACCGGCACCAGCTGGCAGGCGATCGCACGCCGGATCGAGGACCCGGCTGTCCCGCCGGACCTTAGCGGGCTGCCTTTCGAGCTGGAACCGCTGATCTCCTCGATGCTCGCCCTCGACCCCGCCGAGCGGCCGACGCTGCCCCAGGTCACCGAGCAGCTCGTGCAGGTCATCGCGGGGCAGGGGCTGACCGCCGTGCGGGCCAAGCATCGGCTCACAGCGCTGACCCCCGAGGCCGCCCTGCCCGAGCTGCCACTGCCACCCGAGCCTCCCGAGGTTCCGGAGAGCCGGGCCGCTTACACCCCGACCGTGGTCGACGTCGCCGTACGGGAGGACGACGAGGTCCCGCCGCCCGGGGAGAACGTTTCAGACGGCGAGGGTGTGGACGAGGACGCGGCTTCGGACGGCGAAACGCCTGCCGACGATGGCGGCCCGTCCGCCGGGTCCACCCCGCAGAGGCCCGAAGGGAACCGTCCCGCCCGGCGGGGTGTCCGGCTCTCCGCGCCGCTGCGGATCGCCGAGGAGCTGCGGGCCGCCTACGCGAGCGACGCCCGCTTCTGAGGGGCGCTCGCGCTCGCCTCCCGGCGAAAGCCCCATTCCGCCGGGATTCCCGCATGGCCCGCGTACGCCTCGTGAAAGACTCGGGGCGTACGGAGCGGACCGTATTTCCCGGCACGGACAACGGAGTGACCACGGGTGACAGAGCAGGGGCAGAATCGGTTTCCACCCGGGGCCCAGATCCTCGTCCGGGACGAGGAATGGCTGGTCAGGATCGCGCGCCGGACCGATCATGATCATGACGGTGACCGCATCGAGGCCATCGGCGTCTCGGAGTTCGTCCGGGACGAGGAGGCCGTGTTCTTCACCGGCATCGACACGGTCGAGCTGCTGGAACCGGAGAAGACGCGTCTGGTCCCCGACACGTCCTCCTACTTCCGCCGCGGACGGCTCTTCCTCGAAGCGGTTCTGCGCAAGACACCGCTGCCGCAGACCGAGCGTGGGCTCGCCCTGGCCGACCGTTTCCTCCTCGACCCGCTGCCCTACCAGCAGCGTCCCGCGGAGCTCGCCCTGTCGATGCGCAACCTCCGCCCCCGCATCCTGATCGCCGACGTCGTCGGCCTCGGCAAGACCCTCGAAATAGGGCTCACCCTCGCCGAGCTGATCCGCCGGGGCCGCGGCGAGCGCATTCTCGTCGTGACCCCGCAGAGTGTCCTGGAACAGTTCCAGCACGAACTGTGGACGCGGTTCTCGATCCCCCTGGTGCGGCTCGACTCGCTGGGCATCCAGCGCATCCAGCGCGAGATTCCCGCGGGCCGCAATCCGTTCACCCACTACAAGCGCGTCATCATCTCCGTCGACACGCTCAAGAACATCGGCCAGTACCGGCACCACCTGGAGCGTATCCAGTGGGACGCGGTCGTCATCGACGAGTCCCACAACCTCATCAACCAGGGCAGTCAGCGTCGAGCCCTGGCCGAGACGCTCACCCCGCGCACCGACGCCCTGCTCCTGGCCAGCGCCACCCCGCACAACGGTGACAAGCGCTCCTTCGCCGACCTGGTGTCCCTGCTGGACCCCGCCGCCATCGTGGACCGCGATCACTACGACCCGGCGGAGGACCTCGGACACCTCTTCATCCGGCGCACGAAGATCAGCCCCGAGGTCCGCAACGGCATCGGCAAGGAGTGGGCGGACCGGGGCCCCACCCGCTCGCTGCGCTGCGCGGCCAACGAGACCGAGGAGCGGATCTTCGCGGAGCTCGCCGAGCACTGGCTGCCCACGCCGTCCACCAGCACCGAGTTCGGTACGGCGGACCAGGAACGGACCTCGGTGAGCACCGATCCGCTCTTTGCGTACAACGTCCTCAAGACGTTCCTCTCCTCCCACAAGGCGCTGGCAGAGCTGGTCGATCGACGTGTCAAGGCGCTGGTCAAGCGGGTGGCGGACGCGGTGGCCGAAGGCAAGCGACCGGACCCCGCGATCGATGGTGAGCAGGCCGCCCTGGCCCGGCTGCGTACCCTCGTCGGCTCGATGGGTGACGGCAGCGCTCCGGGGGACTCGACAAAACTGGACGCCCTCGTCGAGCAGCTGGAACAGATCGGCGTGAAGCCGGGCAGCGACACGCGAGCGGTGATCTTCTCCGAGCGTGTCGAGACACTCACCTGGCTGGCCGCGAAGGTCCCCGAGCGCCTCGGCTTCACCCCCGGCAAGGACGGTGGCCACGCGGCCGTGCGCGTCATGCACAGTGGCGTTGTCGAGGAACAACAGCGCGTGATCCGGGAGGAGTTCAGCCTCGCCGGCTCGCCGGTGCGGCTGCTGTTCGCCGGTGACGTCGCCTCCGAGGGCGTCAACCTGCACCGCCAGTGCCACCATCTGATCCACTACGACATCCCGTGGTCGCTGATCCGCATCGAGCAGAGAAACGGACGCATCGACCGGTACGGGCAGCGCCACGAGCCGGAGTTCCGGGCGCTGATCCTGACCTCTGGACAGCCGGGCGCCAAGGACGACAGGACCGTCGCCGAGAAGCTCCTCGTCCGCGAGGAGGAGGCCCACAAACTGAGCGGCACGGCGGAGGCGGAGACCGGCTACTACCGCGCCGACGAGGAAGAACGCCGTCTCATCAAGGAGTTGATGGCGGGCGGCACGGTCGAGGAGTTCCTCGACTCCGCGCCCGCCGCCGACGACACCGACCTGGCCGGGCTGTTCGGCCAGGTGGACACCATCACCGAGGAGGAGCTGCCGGACCGCGCCGAAGTCCCCTCGTTGTTCGACGGTGACACGGCGGCCTTCGTCGCCACGGCGTTCGAGGAGCTGTACGAGGACCACGCCGAGGACGTCATCGGCCTGTCGCGCAGCAAGGACGCCAAGCAGCGCCCGTACTTCTCCCTCTCCCCGGACATGGCCCCCGACCTGCTGCGCCGCCTGAAGGCTCTGCCGCCCTCCTATCTGAAGGAGCAGGGCGTGGCCGAACGGATGATCCTCTCCTTCGACCGCGGCCTCGCCCAGGACAAGCTGACCGAGGCCCGTGAGGCGACGGACACCATCTGGCCCACGGTCTCGTATCTGAGCGACATCCATCCGGTGGTGGAGTGGCTCACGGACAAGGTGCTGGTGCAGTTCGGGCGGCAGGAGGCGCCGGTGATCACCTCGCCGCACGTGGAGCACCCCACCTTCCTCATCCAGGGCATCTACTCCAACGCGCTCGGCCGCCCCACTGTCGTGCGGTGGATGGCCGTCAGCGCCGACCCCGAGGTCCCGGTGGGCGAGATGACCGATGCCCTGCGCGCGGCGAAGGTCCGCCCCGATCTCGCCCGCACCGGCGGGCCGCGCGACCTCGCGCACTTGCAGTCGCTGGTGCCCGCCGCGGTGGCGCGGGCTCGCGAGCACCTGGAGCAGTACAAGGAGGAGTGGGCGCGGCAGATCAGCGTCCCGCTCGCCGACTACCGCAAGCGCCTGACCGACTGGCGCCAAGAGTCCCTGGACGCACTGCCCGGTGAGAGCACCCGGCGCAAGCGGCAGGTCGAGAAGACCGCGGGCGACCAGGCAGATCTCCTCGACCAGCTGCACACCACCGGACTTCCGCTGCTGCGCGTCCTCGCGGTCCTGGACCGGCCCGCACTGGAAGGCGCGCCGTACGAGACCGCAGATGAATCCCCCGAAAACGGGACCCCTGATCACGAGACCCCCGATCACGGAACCCCGGACCACGCCTTCGACCCGGCGGAGAACTGACGTGACGTACGACTCGCTGGTCAATCACGGCGACTACCTCTCGGCGCACTATCTCGCCGAAGTCCTTCCCAAGGACCTCAAGGCCAAGGAGGGGCTTCTCGCCCGGTGGGCCGAGACCGAGGAGCGGGAGCGTCGCGCCCACGCCGCCGCCGTCGCCGGGGCCAAGTCGGAAGGCCGCGACCCCGCGTCCGTCCCGCCGCGTGCCCGCACCCCGCGCGAGGGTCTGCGAGCCTTGCACGGCCCCTACTTCGCCTCCCGCGCCGACTTCGCCCGGGACGCGGAGGCCCTCGCCGTACCGGACGCGCCGGTCCCCGCCGACTGGACCAAGCGTCTCACCGAACTGCACCTGGACACCCTGCGCGCGCTCGGCTTCGACGACGCCCATGAGCAGACCGTCACGGTGCACCGCTCGGGCCACGACCACCCGGTCCAGGTCCTGCTCACCGAGCCCGGCCTGATCGCCGTCCCCTGCGGCTGGACGGACGAGCCGGACGCGGCCCTCGACCCGGACGGCGCGGGCCGCCTGCTGCGCCCCGTCGCCCTGGAGGCGTCGGCCCGTCTCACCGACGCGAAGGCCCTGGCGGACTTCCTCTTCGAGTGCGACGAGCCGCCGCGCTACATCCTCATGCTGGTCGGCGGTGTCGTCGTCCTCGCGGACCGTCTCGCCTGGCACGAGGGCCGCTATCTCGCCGTCGGCCTGGACGCCGCGCTCAACCGGCGCGACATCCGCAACGGCGGTGAACTCGACACGGTCGCCGCGCTGTTCGGCGCGGACTCGCTGCGGACCCCCGAGGAAGGTGGCACCGCGCCGCTCGCCGGTTTCGTCGACAAGTCCGGCAAGCACGCGGTCGGTGTCTCCACCGAACTGCGGGAGGGGCTGCGGCTGTCCGTCGAGTGGATCGCCAACGAGGTCCTGGCACGGCTGCGGGACCAGGGCGTCACCCCGGAGCGGATAGACGAACCGGCCCGCCTCGCCAAGGAACTCGGCCGTGAGTCGCTGCGCTACCTCTACCGCATCCTGTTCCTGCTCTACGCCGAGGCCCAGCCCTCGCTGGGCATCCTGCCGGCCGACGATCCCGAGTACGCCCGGGGCTACGGCCTCCAGCGCCTCGGCGACCTGGTCGTCCGCGACTTGGTGGGCGAGCGGTCGCGGCGCGGGTTCCATCTGTACGAGTCCCTGGACCTGCTCTTCCAGCAGGTCCAGAAGGGCCACCGGGAGTTCGGCAGCGAGCCAGAGGACCTGGAGGCCCAGGCCGCGGACCGGGCTGCCACCGAGGCCGAGCGGGAGGCAGCCGAACTCCTCTCCGCCGGGGCCATCCCCCGGGACGAGTACACGGAGCGGGTCCGCGAAGCCGACCGTGCGCGCAAGGCCGCCGCCCGCAGTGCCGATGTCGGCCTGCGCTTCGAGCCGCTGCGTTCCGACCTGTTCAAGAGCGACGCGGTACGCCTCATCTCCGCCGACCAGATCGAGAACCCGGCATACGAGGAGGGCTCGGACCTCCCCGAGTTCCTCGACACCCGGCTGCGCAACGAGACCCTGCACAAGGTGCTGCGCCGCCTGATGCTCACCAAGGGCAAGGGGCGCGAACGCGGCGGCTTCATCTCCTACGCGCAGCTCGGCATCAACCAACTCGGCGCGGTCTACGAGGGGTTGATGTCCTACACCGGCTTCATCGCCGACGAGGACCTGTACGAGGTGGCCAAGGGCGGCGACGCGTCCGGCGGCAGCTGGATGATTCCCGCAGGACGGGTCCAGGACTACCCGGACGAGGTGTTCGTCGAGCGCCCCCACGAGGAGACCGGCCGTCCGCTGCGTGTCGTCCACCCCAGGGGCTCGTTCGTGTACCGCCTCGCGGGCCGTGACCGTCAGACGTCCGCCTCCTACTACACGCCGAAGTCCCTGACCGAGGTCACCGTCGAGCTGGCGCTGAAGCACCGTCTCGACCAGGACGGCACCGTGACGTCGGCCGAGGAGCTGCTCGGCTGGAAGATCTGCGAGCCCGCGCTCGGCTCGGGCGCGTTCCTCAACGAGGCCATCGACCAGGTGGCGGCGGAGTATCTGCGGCGCAGGGAAAGGGAGTTGGACCGACGCGTCGATCCGGAGGCGCGGCCCGTCGAACTTCAGAAGGCCAAGGCGTACATCGCCCTGCACAACGCGTACGGCGTGGACCTCAACGCCACCGCCGTGGAACTGGCCGAGGTCTCCCTCTGGCTCAACTCCATGCACCCCGGGATGCGCGCCCCCTGGTTCGGTCTGCACCTCAGGCGCGGCAACTCCCTCATCGGCGCGGGCCGCAAGGTGTACGGGGCGGGCGCGCTGCCGCATGGTCAGTGGCTGTCGAAGAAGCTCCCGTTGCCGCCCACCGAACTCCCCTTCCGGGACGGCGACCTGCCCGACGGCGCCGTGCACCACTTCCTCCTCCCCGCGCTCGGCTGGGGTGCGGTGGCCGGGGAGCCCGAGGCGAAGAAGCTGGCGGAGGAGCAGGCGAAGGCGCTCGGGCAGTGGCGTAAGGGGGTGCAGAAGGCCCCGAAGGGCAAGCTGTTCGAGGAACTTGACGGCGAGTCGCCCGAGAAGCGGCAGGTACGTCACGCCCGGTGGGCCAAGGCGGCGGCCAAGACCGAGCTGGGTCGGCTCCAGGCGGTGGCCCGCCGGGCTGAGTTCCTGTGGAGCCTGGTCGCCAAGCGCCTCGAACTCTCCGAACGGAAGGTGTCGCGCCGGATCGACGTGTGGGGCGCGGACTGGCTGGAGCCCGCTGCGGAGGCCGCCGACAAGCAGCGCGTCCTGGACGACCTGACGACGGCTGGCACCCCGTACTGGCGGCTGAAGACGGTCATGGACGCGTGGTGCGCGCTGTGGTTCTGGCCGCTGGATCAGGTGGGGCTGCTGGATGGTACGGACGCGGTGTACACGGTGGGTGAGGGGGCGTTCGGGGCGGTACCGACCCCGGTGGCAGCGGAACCGGAGGCCGCCGTCCCGAGCGGGCCCGCGCCGGGTGACGTCGCCTGGCGGGCTGCCGGGCTCTTCGACGACCCCGACGGCGAACAGGAGGAGCTGGGCGCCCCAGCGGACAGCGGCAAGGGCCTGGAGATCAAGGGTCTGAAGATCAAGGGGCGGTCGGCGACCGGTCGGAAGGCCGAGATCGCCGAGGACCTGCGGCGACCGTTCATCCCGCTGAAGACGTTCGCCGACTGGCTGGACTTCCTTGAGCTGACGCTCGGTACGAAGGACGCGGACGCCGGTTCGTTCCTGGACGGCTTGGACGACCTCCCCGTGGACGAGGCGCTGCCGCTTCTGGAGACGTACGAGCGCAGCCTGGACGGCGTCCTGGGCATGGACAGCCCGTTCAAGCTGGCCGAGCGCTTCCCGTGGCTGGACGTGGTCGAGGACATCGCGGGCACGACGGAGCGCGACATAAAGGCGGCGGACGGGCGCGGGTTCTTCCACTGGGAGCTGCACTTCGCGCATGTTTTCCGTGGGGAGCGGGGTGGGTTCGATCTGCAGGTGGGGAATCCGCCGTGGGTCCGGCCCAGGTGGGAGGAGAATCCGCTGCTCGCCGAGTACGAGCCGTGGTTCATGCTCACGGAGAAGCCGACAAAGGCCGAGCGGACCCGGCGCCTCGACGAACTGATGACGGCGGAGCCCGTGCGCCGCTATCTGCTGAACGAACTGGCCGCACACAGCGGTACGGGAGCCATGCTCGGCTCCGGCCTGCTGTACCCGCTGCTGCGAGGCACCCAGCCGGACCTGTACCGGGCGTTCATGTGCCGGACATGGGAGCACATGGCGGGGGAGGGGTCGGTCGGGCTCGTTCACCCTGGCTCGCATTTCAGCGGTGACAGGGAAGGCCGACTGCGTGAAGCCGCGTACACCCGCCTTCGCATCCATGGTGACTTCGTGAACCAGGGCAATCGCTTTTTCCCGCCGCCTGTGGGGCATGCCAGTCACTTCGGGGTGCACATCTACGGCCAAGAAGGTGAGATCGGCTTCGACCATCTTTCGTGGCTGGTTTCCGTGGATGCGCTGCGGCTGTCGGCAAGCGATGACGGCACTGCGCCTGACCCAGGCATTCGGTACGCCGGTAGTTGGGACGAGCGCCCGCACTTGAAGCGGATCGTCCGGGTGGACGAGGAGACGCTGGAGCGCTGGCAGCGTTTGACGGGAGACGAAGGTCAGCCCGTGCGGCAGGGGCGGTTGCTCTCTCCGGTGAGTACGGCCGAGGCACAGGCGATCGAGGCGCTGGCCGACTACTCGCTGCGGCTCGCGGACTATGAGCCGCAGATCAGCAGCGGCTACCACGAAAGTGGCGCCAAGGCGGCGGACCTCATCGACTACAACGTGCCCGATGGGACCGGTGCCGTGCACCAGCCGGCCAACTGGTCCGAGGTGATCCTCAAGGGTCCGCAAATCGGCCTGGCAAACCCGATGTTCAAGCAGCCCAGCCAGGGTGCTGGCGAACTGCTGGGGCTCAACCCGTTGACGCTCGCGGACGATGCAGTGCCCGAGTCCGAGTACGTGTACGTGGCGGAGCCCGCTGTCTATCGTGCTGCCCAGGACGTGTGGAGCGATCACCGGACGCTGGAGGAGCTACGGGCGTCCGAGCACGAGGTGGCGAGGGCGCGGGCAGCTGTGGCCGAGGCCCGGGAGGTTGCGCCGGAGGCGGTCACTGCGGAGGAGGTGGATGGGCAGTTGGCTGGGCGGTTGAGGCGACCGTATACGGAGTTCTATCGAGTGGCGTGGCGGGAGTTCATTGCCCCCGATACCGAGCGCAGCTTCTACGCGGCACTCGTGCCGACAGGTGCCGCACACATTCACGCCGTCCGCAGTGCGCATGTCGTCGACAATCGAACCACAGCGCTGGTCGCCGGGTTCTGGTCCGGCATCCCTCTCGACTACCTGTTGCGTACCACGCGCATTCGCCACTTGGACGTGACGCCCGCCAAACGCCTGCCGGTTCCGGAGACGGCCAAGCATCCACTTGCATCAGCATTGCTCCTGCGTACCTTGCGCCTCAATTGTCTGACAAGCGCTTACGCGGAACTCTGGGAAGAGTTGTACGACCCGACTTGGCGTGGTTATGAGTCGTGGGCCCATGACTGGGTTGGGCTGCCGCATCTGCATGCTGTCACTTCGCAGTGGAATCGCGGGACTCCGCTGCGTACCGAACAGGCTCGCCGAGCCGCGCTCGTAGAGATCGACGCCCTCGTAGCGGTATGGCTGGGAGTCAGTGCCGATGCGTTGGTGGCTATGTATAAGTCCCGCTTTCCGATCATGCAGGACTTCGACGAAGCCACCTGGTTTGACGGGCATGAACGGAAGATCGCCGGGGTCCGTCATACCTACGGTTTCGGCCAGACCAAGCAGGACTACGAGCAGTTCCTCGCCTACGACAAGAGTGAGCGCTCCGAGCCCCCGGCGGGCTACACCGCCCCCTTCTACAAGGCCGACCGTGAGCAGGAAATGCGGGCCGCCCACGCTGTCTTCTCGGAGCGGCTGCGGAAGTCGCAGGAGAAGCAGGCGTAACGAGGGCGCCCCGCACGAGACTCGGGTTCCGGCGGGGCGCTCATGGGCGTAGCGGCGTCAGCCCTGACGCGCGTACGAGACGAAGCGCTGCCACGTCCCAGGGGTGACCGCAAGCTGCGGGCTCCGGCGCAGCTTGGAGTCCCGCACGTGGACTGCCTCGGCCAGCTCCGCTTCCGCTCCGGACATCGCCACCTCGACACAGCTGTCTCCCTCGGAGCCGCTGTAGCTGCTCTTGAACCAGGCCAGTTCGGACATGCTCATAGCGCTCCTCGCAATCGCTTCAACAGGCCCAGGGAGTCCTCAGGGGTCAGGGCCTGTGAGCGCATCTTGGCATAGCGCTGCTGGAGCACGCTGATCTCTTTCGGGTCGGTGATGAGCCGCCCGTTCTTCTGCCCCTCCGAGTACCCGAACCACCGGTTCTCCGGCGTCTCCGCCAGCTGAAGCGGACCGTCCAACCCCGCATGCACCGGCTGCCGCAGTGGCATCAGCTGGAACTCCACGTTCCAGTGCCGTTCGGCCACGTCCACCAGGTGGTCGTACAGTTCCCGCGTCACCGTCTCCCCGCCCGTGTGCCGTTCAAGCACCGCCTGCTCCACGATGAAGCTGAACGCCGTGGGTGGCTTCCGGCTGGTGGCCAGCAGGTCCTGGCGGGCGATGCGGGCCGCGATGCGCTCGCTCAGCTGCTGCTCGTCCGGCAGCGGCGGCACGCTGAACGACACCGCCCGCGCGTATGCCTGCGTCTGTAACAGCCCCGGCACCACCCGGCACTCATAGGTGTACAGACTCACCGCCTCCGCCTCGAACTTCGCCCACTGGCGGAACCAACTGGCCAGCCCCGGCTGCCGTGAAAGATGCCGCGCCGCACCCCGCAGCGCCCCGAACGCGTCCAAGGCCTCCTCCGCCCGCTCCACGAAGTCCGGTTGCGGAAAACGGCGGCCCTGCTCGATCTTGGCGACCGTCTGGACCGAGTACGGGACCAGTTCGGCGAACTCCTCCTGGGTCAGGCCCGCGCGTTTGCGGAAGGCCTTGAAGACCTCGCCGAATGTCCGGAGACTGTCCGACACCTCCGGCTCACCGCCGCCCTGCGACCCGCCCGTACCGTCCGTCATGCGAGGACACCTCCCATACGCCTGCCCCGCAAACCACTTCCAACCCGGCCATGGTTACGGTCAGTTGCCAGCCCTGTCCACCCTCCGTACTCGTACTCTCACGCAGAGTACGAGTGGCTGACCTGGTGTGCAGGGCGCGCGGGCGGCCAGTTTGGGGGTATGACGCCAAGTCCAGCCCGCCAAGCGCCGGTTACCGTACGTGTGTTCGCGCAGCGCTTCAGTGCCACCCCGCGCGGTGCCCGCCTCGCCCGCCACCTCGCCGTACACCGGCTGGACGCCTGGGGCATCCTGTACGGCTCCGACGCCTCCGACACCGCCGCGCTGCTCGTCGCGGAGCTGGCCGCGAACGCCGTCACCCACGGCCGCGTTCCCGGCCGGGACTTCGAGGTACGGCTCAGCCTCGACGCGTACACCCTCCGGATCGACGTGTCGGACCCGCGCGGAGAGCGCCGCCCCGCCGGGCCGGGCGCCGTCACTTCCCCGTCGGTCGGGGTGGACGGCGGCCGAGGGCTGCTGCTCGTGGAGGCGCTGGCCGACCGGTGGGCCGTGCTCGACCGCCTGCCCGTTGGCAAGACGATCCGCGCCGAACTGGACCTTCCGCACTGACGGGCCCGCTCGCCGTCCATAGACTGGCAGGTGACCACGGACCAAGGTCATCAGCGGTGGGCCGGCGGAGGCGACGGGGAGTCATGCCAGGGCTTGAGGACAGCGGCAGTGGACGGGCGACCGGGCGCGGGCGGGATGTCGGATTCCGGCGTTACCAGTTCCCGCTGGAGGACAGCGAACTGCTCCAGCCCGGACTTTTCCCCTCCTTGTTCGGCCCTGTGGAGGTCGGCGGCGACGGGCTGCCCACCGGGGTGGAACTGGAGCAGCCCGCCGACGAGGAAGGCGGGAGCACGGGTGATCCCGATGAGATCTCCGCGCCCTTCCGGCCCGAGAGCATCAAGATCGAGACCCAGGCGACCACCGTCGACCTGCTGCTCTCGCGGCTGCGGGAGGGGATGATCGACCTCGCGCCCGACTTCCAGCGCCGGGCCGGCATCTGGACCGACGTGCAGCAGAGCCGGCTCATCGAGTCGCTGCTGCTGCGCATCCCCATCTCGTCCTTCCATATGGCTCAGGACGAGAACGACGACTGGGCCGTGGTCGACGGCATCCAGCGGCTCACGGCCATTGCCCGGTTCATGGAGCCCGCGGCTGTGGGTATGCCGCCGCTGACCCTGCGCGGCCTCGATTACCTGCGCGACTACCACGGGAAGGGCTACGAGGCACTGACCGGGCGGCTGAAGATCAGGCTGCGCGAGACCCAGCTGGTGGTGCACATCATCCAGCAGGGCACGCCGGAGGCGGTGAAGTTCAACGTGTTCTCGCGGATCAACACCGGGGGGCTGCCGCTCACTGCGCAGGAGATCCGGCACGCCCTGGTCGACGGGCCGGTGCGCGGTTACCTCGCCGACCTCGCCGAGGACCCGGCGTTCGGGGACGCCACCGGGCACAGCGTGTCGAACGAGCGGATGGCCGACCGGGAGATGGTGCTGCGTTTCCTTGCGTTCCGGCTGAGTGACCCCTCCGAGCACACACAGCGGGACTTCGACCAGTTCCTTGTCACCTCCATGCACTACGTCAACCGGCTCGGCGCGGAACGACGGGAGCGGCTGGCGTGGGAGTTCCGCAAGGCGATGCGGTGTGCTTCGGACATCTTCGGAGACCACGCGTTCCGGAAATGGCGGGGTGGAATGGGGAGCAAGTCCCCCATCAACAAAGCCCTGTTCGAGACGGTCGCGGTCAATCTGGCCATCCTGGACGATCACGAGCGTGATTTGTTGGTAACGTCGCGTGACAAGGTGCTCGAAGGGTTCTTCGAGCTGATGAAGGACTGGGACTTCGACCGGGCCATCTCCGTCGCCACCGGCGACACCAAGAAGGTGCGCAAGAGGTTCACCGCGATGGCGGAGCTCTTCCGGGGGGTAGTGGGCAGTGATTGACCAGCTGACGCTGACGAACTTCAAGGCGTTCCAGCACGTGGACCTGCCGCTCGGGCCCCTCACCCTGCTGACCGGCCTCAACTCCTCCGGCAAGAGCAGCGTCCTCCAGGCGCTCGGCCTCCTCCAGCAGTCGTACGAGGCGGGCGACTTCGACGACGTGCGGGGCCTGGTGGAAGAAGTGGGCTTCGACGGGATCACCGCCATGGACAACGGCTTCCTCCTCAACGGCGAACTCGTCTCCCTCGGCACCGGCCATGACGTCCTGCACGAGGACTTCACCGGCGACCAGCCGGAGACCACCATCGCCGTGAGCGAAGGCGCGTACCGCTACTCCTGGACCGTGGCCTACGCGGCCGAACAGAACCTGCTTCCGCTGACCGGTGTCGACATCCCGCTGACCAGTGAAGGGGCGTCGTCCCCGGTCGGCCCCGCCGCCGTCGTCCCCGGATACTTCACCGCCGGGTTCCAGTACCTGCACGCCGATCGCATCTCGCCCGCCGAGTTCTACCCGCGCGATCACCACGTGGCCATCGGGCGCGGCTTTCTCGGCGTGCGCGGCGAACACACCGTCAACTTCCTGCGTCACCACGCCAGGGACGAGGTCCCCGAAGGGCCGCTGCGCCACCCGCGCGCGGAGTCGGCGCGACTGCTCGACCAGGCCGCCGCGTGGATGGGAGAGCTGTGCCCGGGGGTGGACCTTCAGGCGGAGACCATCGAAGGCACCGACTCGGTGCGCCTCTCCTACGGCTTCGACGGCCCGCGCGGCACCCGGCGGCGCCCCACGAACGTCGGCTTCGGTCTCACGTACGCCCTGCCGATCGTCGTGGCCTGCCTGACGGCCCGGCGCGGATCGCTGGTCCTCCTGGAGAACCCCGAGGCGCATCTGCACCCGCGCGGTCAGACCCGGATGGCCGCCCTCGTCTCCGCGGCTGCGGCACAAGGGGCACAGCTGGTCGTGGAGACGCACAGTGATCACGTGCTCAACGGTGTACGTCTTGCCGTCAAGCGTGGGGTGCTGGCACCGGACGAGGCCGTTCTGCACTACTTCCGGGGCGGCTCCACGGGCAGCGAGGTGACCAGCCCCCGCATCGACCGCGACGGGCTGATCGACCAGTGGCCCGAGGGGTTCTTCGACGAGGTGGAGAACACCCTGGACGAGCTGCTCGCCTGAGGACCGGCCGGGGGGCCGACGGGCGCGGACGACATCACGGAGGGGGAAACGTGCCGCTGCTGTTCCTGAACGAAAGATCCTGTGGGACCGGAGTCGATCCCGCGCGGGCCGAACGGGCCATGACGGAACTGGCGCGGGCGGTGCTCGCCGTCCTCCGGGCCGACCGGCCGGGCACCGTACTGGTCAGCAAGGATCCGATCACCGGACTGCAGATCGCGGACGGGCATCCGATCGGCAAGTGGCACGGCGACCCGAAGAACCGAGACGCCTGGCGGCGGCTCCTCCAGATGCAGAGCAAGTGGCCGCACCGCGTCGTCTTCCCCGAGGGAGAGGGCTTCTACGACGTCGAATACCGGCACCAGGGCGCGACGGTCGAAGGACTCGGCGCGGCCCACCTCATGGACGGGCTCGGTGTGTCGTTGGCCGTCGCCCCGTGCTGGGGCGAGGACCGGGTGTGGCTGGAACGCGAGCAACTGGTCGAGGAGCAAGACGGCGCGTTCGCGTCGCAGGTCAGCGACGTCGAGCTCCGGCACGCGTCGAGCGGGACGCATGTCGACGAGCATCTGAGGTGGATCGAGCACCAGGCCGAACTCGCCCGCAGGGGCGGACTCGACGCGGTGACCCACGGGGCCGACCTGTGGGAGCGGCGCGCAGCTCTCTTTCCCCAGCTGGAGTTCCTCCCTGGGGTGGAACAGCAGTTGCGGACCCTGGTCCAGGTCTGGGTACGCCCGGTAGCCAGGCGGCTGGCCGAACTCGACCAGGCGGTCGCCTCGTGGAACCCGGTCACCGAGCCCGGCGGACCCCAGTGGCACTCCTGGGTGACCGGCGAGGGTGAACAGCGCGGCCGAGAGCTCTGCGCGTTCACCGATTTCGACGGCCAGACGCGGATCTTCGACACGCATGCCCGCTTCACCCCGGGTCCCGGCCGGGTGCACTTCCGGCTCGTGCCGGAGAGTAAGGCCCTACGCATCGCGCATGTAGGCCGCAAGCTGGGCATCTGAGCAGACCGACGAAGCAAGGCCCGGCCACCTCCGCCGTGCCGGGGTGCCGGCCTCGCCCATTACCGTGGGGCCCGGAGCCGCGCAGGTGCGGCACCGATGGGACATCGGAACGAAGGAGAAGCAGGGTGCGACCGACCCTCGCCGCCGAGCAGGTACGCGACAGCCTGAGCCAGTACCTGTCGACGACGTACGCGCTGGCGGACGAAGGCACCCGCACCGCCCTGGAGCAGTTCCTCGGCGACGCGGACGACGGCATCTTCCGCGGCCCCTACCTGCGTATCCGCACTCCCTTCCGCTCGGCCGAGAACGACGACTGGCAGCGGCATCTCACCTGGTGGCCGCGGACCAAAGGCTTCACCACCCCGTACCGGCACCAGGAACGGGCCTGGGAACGCCTCTCGACCCTGCACGGCCCCGCCCGGCCCACCCTGGTGACCACCGGCACCGGATCCGGCAAGACCGAGTCGTTCCTCGTGCCGATCCTCGACCACTGTCGACGGGAGCGCGAGGCCGGCCGAGAGGGCGTCAAAGCCGTCCTCCTCTACCCGATGAATGCGCTGGCCACCGACCAGGCCCACCGCATCAACGACTACCTCGACAGTTCCCGGGACGCCCGGCTCAGGAAAGCCGGGGTGCAGGCCGCGCTCTACATCGGCGACAAGGCGTCCAAGGAGTTCAAGCAGGCCAACCCCCACGTCGCGGTCGACCGGGACGAGATCCGGCGCACCCGGCCCGACATCCTCATCACCAACTACAAGATGCTGGACCTGATGCTCCAGCGGCCCGAGGACCAGCGGCTGTGGCAGGAGCCGGGCGGCTCCGCGCTCGCGTACGTCGTCCTGGACGAGTTCCACACCTACGACGGCGCCCAGGGCACCGACGTGGCCATGCTGCTGCGCCGGCTCGGCGCCGTCGCGGACCTGAACGAGCCGGGACGGCCCCTGGGCCCGGTCTGCCCCGTCGCCACCTCGGCCACTCTCGGCGAGGGCACGCCGGGCACGGCGGGCGGGTCGATGCTGGACGTGGCGGAGCAGGTGTTCGGAGTACCCTTCCCGCCGGACGCCGTGGTGGGCGAAGACCGGCGCAGCGCACAGGAATTCGCGGGCAACAGCGACTTCGGACTGCCCTTCCCCGCCCCGCACGAAGTAGCGGAACTCGGTGATCCCACCCGCGACCGCGAAGCGCTGGATCAGCTGGCCGCCGCCTTCACGGGCCGGAGCGGCCTGGACCCCGTGCAACTCGGCAGACAACTGCGCCGCCACCGGCTGACCGCCGCCGTCCTGGAGATCCTCGACGGTCGGCCACGCACCACCGCCGAGATCATGGACGTCCTGCCGCGCTACGCCTACCACTGGGGCATGGCCGTCCAGCAGAGCCCGGCCGTCGCCGCCCAGGCACTCGCGCGCTACGTCGCCCTGCTGTCCACGGCCCGTGACCCCGAGCACCCCACCCGACCGCTCCTGTCGATCGAGGTGCACCACTGGGTACGCTCGGTCTCCCGGGTGCTGCGCGGCGTCAGCGCGGCGAGGGCCGAGTTCCGCTGGGACGACGAGCGGATCAGCACGGGCGGCAGGCTCACCGCCCGTACGGCCGGTGGCCATAAGGCCGGAGCCCTCGCTCCGGACGGCGACACGGCCCCGGTCACACCCGCGGGTGACAGCGCGCCCCCGCCCGCGCAGGTGTTCCTGCCCGCCGTCTTCTGCCGTGAATGCGGCCGCTCCGGCTGGGCCGCACTCTCCCCGGAGGCGGACCCGGCGGAGCTCGACATGGCAGCCACGAAGATCCGCCGGGCGTCCGTCGGCCGCGACAAGAGCCGCGTCCGCAACATGATCGCGGCGACCCCGCGGCAGGCGTACGACGTGGCCTTCGCGGCAGAGAAGCATCGCAGCGGACCCACCGTGATGGTGCTCGACGGGCTGGCCGGACGACTGCGGCCGCTGTCGCGCGAAACGGACTTCGACCCGCCGCGCGGCGGCGAGGGCCCGCACACGGCCAAGCCGCTGTACGACGCGGCGTTCGTCTGGGCGGACCTCGGCGACGACCGGGCGGCGCGGGGCGACCAGTGCCCGGCCTGCCGCACCTTCAACGCCATCCGCTACCTCGGTACCGGGCTCGCCGCGCTCGCCGCCGCCTCCATCACCCAGCTGTTCACGGGCGGCGAGCTGGACAAGGACCTGAACGAGGACAAGACCCTCCTCTTCAACGACTCCGTGCAGGACGCCGCCCACCGCGCCGGATTCGTCGCCAACCGCTCGTACACGTTCTCGCTGCGTTCTCTGCTCGCCAGCCACATCGACGAGGACGAGTCCATCGCGCTGAGCGACCTGGCCGCCGACCTCATCGCGGACGTCGTGGACAGCAAGGCCATGCAGGCCGCGGTGATCCCGCCCGACCTGCACGTCGTACGCGGCGTCGACACCCTGCTGTCCGGGCGCAGCCAGGGCTCCCGCGCCACTTGGGAACTCATCGCCCAGCGCCTCGCCTTCGCGGCGGTTCTGGAGTTCGGGCTGAGGTCCCGGCAGGGCCGCACGCTGGAGCTGACCCGCACGGTCGCCGCGGACGTCCCGCTCCAGGACCCGGACGCGGTCGCCGAGATCGTGCGCGAACTCCTGCACACCACCCCCGGGGACATCGCCCTGCCGGACGGCTCCCTGCCCGGTCCGGACCGCTGGATCGGGTACGTGCGCGGCCTCCTCGAAAGGCTGCGCACGCGCGGCGCCATCCGGCACGCCTGGCTCGACGGCTGGCTGGACGAGGCGGGCGTACGCCGCTGGCTCGTCTGGGGCGGGCGCAGGACCGGGATGCCGGCGTTCCCGCCCGGCGTGTCCGCCCCGGCGTTCCTGCTCGGCAGCCCCAAACAGGGCAGCGACGACTTCGATGTGGTCACCGGCCGCCTCGGCTGGTACCAGGACTGGACACGGCGGAGCCTCGGCCTGCGTCCCGACGCCGCCAACGCCTTCCTCGTACGGCTGCTGCCCGCGCTCGTCGACGCGGGCGTGCTGTCCGCCCGCACCGCCAAGGACGGGGTGACCCGCGTCTACGGTCTCCAGCCCGGCCATGTCCACGTCCGCAAGCTGGCCGACGATCAGGTGGCCGACGCCTCCGCGCACTGCCCGGTCTGCTCCTGGGAACAGACCGTCCACCCGGCTCTGGCCGACCAGTGGCACGGACAGCCGTGCCCCCGCTACCGCTGCGGCGGACTCCTGCGCACCGGCCAGGACCTGGAGAGCGGCGTACGGCGCCGGGACTTCACCCAGGACTTCTACCGGCGGATGTACCGCGACGCGGGTGTCTTCACCATCAACACCGCCGAGCACACCGGTACCCTCACCCGCCCCAAGCGCGAAGCCGTGGAGAAGGCGTTCCGCGAGGGTATCCGGGTCCACTACGCCAACCCGCAGGTCCTGTCCTGCACCCCCACGCTCGAACTCGGCATCGACATCGGTGACCTGTCGGCCGTGGTCCTCGCCTCGCTGCCCAAGGGGCCGGCCAACTACGTGCAGAGGGTGGGTCGGGCCGGCCGTGCCACCGGCAACGCCTACCTGCTGACCATGGTCGACCGCGGCCCCCGCGACCGCTACTACCTGGACGACCCCCGGCAGATGATCGCCGGGGACATCCAGCCGCCCGGCTGTTTCCTCTCCGCGAGCGAGATCCTGCGCCGCCAGTACCTCGCCCACCTCCTCGACCTGGTCGGCGCCGGACGCCTGCCCGCACCGGACGGCGAAGGGGAACCGCTCAGCCCGATGCCCCGCCAGGCCACCGACCTGTTCGGTGCTTCGGCATGGCTGGCGGAGTTCCAGCAGGCCGCACTGGCCGAGGGCCCCCGCCGCGTCGACACCTTCCTTCTGCTGTTCCCGCCGTACGACGAGACGAAGGGCACGGGCGTCAGCCCGCAGGCGGCCGAGGCACTGCGCTCGTACGCGACGGGGGGGCTCGCCGGCGCCCTGAAGGAGGCGCGCGACCAGTGGGAGGACCGGCGCGGCGAGATGCAGCGCCGGGTCACGTCGATCGACGAGGCGCTGAAGGCACTGGTGGCCGGTGATCCCGAACACGAACGGCAGGGCAGGGAACTGCGGGCCGAACGGCGAGCGGTGTCCCGGCACGCGGGCGAGATCAGCCGCACCACCGCGCACGGCGCGCTCGTCGATCTCGGGCTGCTGCCCAACTACAGCCTCGTCGACTCGCTGACCGAACTCGAAGCCACCCTCACCTGGCGTGAGGACGGCAAGGACGGGCAACCCGAGCACCACAGCAAAGTACTCAGGTACGACCGGTCGGCGCGCCTCGCCCTCGCCGACTTCGCGCCCGGCAACCACTACTACGTGCAGGGCTACAAGCACCGCATCACCGGGCTCGACATCGGCAGCCCGAACCGCCCGACGTGGCTGTGGTGGCGCGTCTGCCCCGACTGCGGGCACATCCGCACGGAGCAGGCACGGCAGGACTCCACCGCATGCCCGCGCTGCCAGTCCCCGGCCATCGGCGACGTCGGCTGCCTGCACAAGGTACTGGTGCCACACCGGGTGACGGCCCGCGACCAGCGGGACGACATCCGCGTACGCGACGACACCGACGACCGGGAGCGGCGCATCTACACCGTGGTCCCCGCCGTGGACATTCCGCAGGAGCACGTCGAGGCCGGGTGGAAGCACAAGCAGGCCACCTTCGGCTGGGAGTTCACCCGGCAGGCCGTGATCCGGCACCTCAACGTCGGCGCCTCTCGCGTGGACACCGGGGTGGAGAGCGCCTTCGCGGGACGCCAGGTACGGCTCAACCCCTTCTGGGTCTGCGAGTCCTGCGGATACGCCGACCCTGACGGCGGACCCACCACCGCGCAGGCCGGACAGCAGAGCGCTTTCGGCGCGTCCCGGGCCACGAAGTACCATCGCCCGTGGTGCCCCCGGCTGCGCGACGGGCTCGGCGAGACACAGGCCGCGCAGGCGGGCGTGAAACTGCTGCTCGCCCACGAGTTGCGTAGCGAGGCGCTGCGCATCCTCATCCCCGCGGTCACCGCGTACACCGAAGAGCGCCTGGCCTCGTTCAAGGCGCTGCTGCTCGCGGGCATCGCCCAGAGCTATGGGGGCGACCCCGACCACCTGGCCGTGGTCACCGACTCGATGCCCGAGCCCGGCGGCGACGTCCGCAGGCACTTCCTCGTGCTGTACGACTCGCTGCCCGGCGGCACCGGCTATCTGCACCGGCTTGCGGGGCCCGACGGGCTGCATGACGTGCTGACCCGGGCCCGCCAGGTGATCGAGCGCTGTCCGTGCGTCGGCGAGAAGCGACCCGCATGTCACCGCTGCCTGCTGCGGTATGTCGCTGACAGCGAGTACGAACTGGTCTCACGCGAACACGCCCTCGACATGCTCGGTGAGCTCCTCGGCCGTACCGGTGACGCCTGGCACATCGAGGAAGCCGGGACGACTCGGGCCATCAGCCTCGACAAGCAGGTCGAGAGCGAGCTGGAAGCGCTGTTCCGCCGGGGGCTCCTCTCCTGGGCCGAAGGCGTCGACGAGGTGAGCGTGCGGTCCGCGCAGACACCCGACGGCGAGCGCGACACGACGTTGCGGTTCACCGCGCCCGACGGCAAGGTCAGCGGCTGGCGCATGGAAACCCAGACGGACCTCGGTTTCACCGTGCCCGACGTGGTCTTCCGCAGTCTGGACGACGACCGAAAGCGGGTCGCCGTGTACCTGGATGGCTATCGCTATCACGCGAGTCCCGAGCACAACCGCATCGCGTCCGACGCCGACAAGCGGACCCGGCTGCGCGCCGGGCACGGCTGGCAGGTCTTCCAGCTGACCTGGGACGACGTACGTGCCTGGACCGGCGACGCGAAGCCACCCACCGATCCCGTATGGGTGCCCTACCAGAACACGGCGCAGAAGACCGCGTCCGACATCCACCGACGGCTGCACGGCGACGACCCGCGCGACCTGAACAATTTCGTGTGGATCAACCCGGTCAAGACCCTGATCGGCTACCTGACCACGCCGGACCAAGAGCTGTGGAGGCGGCGTACCCAGAGCGCGTTGGCGGGATTCGCCGCGGTCTCCGCGACGAGCCGAGCCCTGGCGGACGGGCCCGAGATCGGGCACCGTATCGCCGACGCCCTGCACGGCAAGCGGCTCTCCGGCGGACAGGGTGCCGTCCAGATCATGGCCACCCAGGACGGCAGCGGATGCCCCCTGACGGTCGCCCTCGACCTGCGCAAGGGGCAGGCGGGCGCGGTGTGGACCGCCCTGACCGTGCTCGACGACAGTCCGGAAGCGCTGGGCCGCGACGAGGACGCCCATCGCAGGCGCTGGCAGGCTTGGCTCTACTGGACCAATCTGCTCCAGTTCCTCAACGAGGGCGAGGGCGACGGTGTCCAGCTGGCGGCCGGCCAACTGCCGGGCTTCGACCCGGTGGAACTGGCCGTGACAGGTGGAGGGGGCTGGCTGGAGTCCCGTCGGCAGCCGCAGCGATCTCCTACGGAAGGGCCTGCCACCGAGGCCGCTGAGACCGAGACAGCGTCCGTGGAAGCACCGCTCCCCTCGGGTTCGGCGACGGAGGCCGTACGCGATCCCGCCTGGGACGAGGTCGTCGACTACCTGGTGGAAGAGCCAGGGCTCGCGGAACTCGTCGACGTACTTGTCCGGTCCGCAGTGCCCGCTCCCGAGGCCGGATTCGAGCTCGGCGATGCCGCCTGGCCCGCCGAACTGGCCTGGCCCACACACCGCATCGGTGTCGTTCTCAGCCCTGCCCAGGAGGACGAAGCCGCCGTTGCCGAAACACAGGACCGTGACCGCGCCTACGTGGCAGCGGGGTGGACCGTACGGACTGCCGTCGAGTGGGACGCCCGGGAACTCGCGGCCACCCTCACCCGGCACACCGAAACAGCCGGCCATCCGGCCGCGAACGACGAGGAGCAGGACCGATGACCAGCACCGGCGCGCCCACAGCGGGCGCGACCCTCCGACTGCTCGACAAGGCGGACAAGGAGATCGTCAAGCTGGACCGGGCGATCGTCGGGGCGGTCTACAAATTCCAGCACGAGTTCCGGAGGAACCCCGAGGCGCCGGGCTTCGATCTCAAGCCTCTCAAGGGGCACGAGCGTCTGTGGTCGGCGCGCGTCAACCGCGAATACCGGGCACTGCTGGTGCGGCTGGGCGGAAACGACTGGCTCCTGGTTTCGGTCAAGCACCGCGGACATGTCCACCGCAACCTCGACCGGCTTGCATACGGCATCAACCAGATCACCGGCGCGATCGAGTACGTGGACCTCCAGGTGGTGGAGGACGGCGTTCTGGGCACGGAAGGAGCCGAGGCGCGTCCCGAACCGTCCGCCGCTGAAAGTGCTGCCACCGACCCTCCGCTGTTCGCCGCCTACACCGCGCGGCAACTGGCGGACCTGGGGGTGGCCGAGCCTCTTATCCCGATCGTCCTCAAGCTCACCACGGACGACGAGTTGCTCGGACTCGCCGAGTACGCCCCGCGGCACACGGGTGAGGTGCTGCTGCGACTGCGTGACGAAGTTCCTTACGAGCAGGTGATGGAGGAGGTGACTGCGCCGGTCGCGGTTGCCTCTGAGGAATCGATCGACAGCACCCGCGGTGACGACTGGCGAGCGGCGGCCGACCGCTCACAGGCCGTGGTGATCACTGATGACGAGTCGCTGCGGAGCATCCTTGAGGAGGGCGACTTCGGCCGGTGGAAGGTGTTCCTCCACCCCACCCAGGAGAAGCTGGTGGGACGTAGGTACTCCGGGCCGGCCCGCGTGGGAGGAGGCCCTGGAACGGGGAAGACGATCGTTGCCCTGCACCGGGTGAAGCACCTTGTGGACCAACTGGCCCCTGGCCACAACAAGCCGGTCCTCCTCACCACCTTCAACAAGAATCTCGCCGCCGACCTGCGTTCTCGCCTCCTTTCTCTCAGCGGGCCGCAGATGCTCGCCCGCGTCGACATCTTGCACGTCGACCAGTTGGCGACGCGTGTCGTCAGCGAGGCCGACCCGGGGAGCACCAAGCGCAGAATCGATGACACACAAGCTCTGCGCGAGTGGCGCCAACTGCTTGTGGAGACCGGGGAGAACCGCTGGGACGCCGAGTTCCTCTGCGACGAGTGGAACCAGGTGATCCTCGGCCAGGCCGTGGCGTCGCGCTCCGACTACTTCAAGGCCCGGCGGGCGGGGCGGGGGCGCAGCGTGAGTCGCCCTGACCGGGCGGAGATCTGGCAACTCGCCGAACGCTTCACCCAACGCCTCGACGTCAAGGGACTGGAAACTCACCGACAAGTGGCGGAACGGGCGGCCCAGTTGGAGATGGCTCGCAGCCATAAGATCGAGGAGCGCCGCCGTCAGGAGGAAGAGCGCGGCGGACCGGGCAACATCCACGTGGAGTCGGGGACAGGTGCCTGGCTGCGTTACCGCTACCGACATGTCGTCGTGGACGAGGCACAGGATCTTGGTGCCGCGCACTGGAAGATGCTGCGGGCCATGGTTCCCCGCGAGGACGACGACATGTTCCTCGTCGGTGACACCCACCAGAGGATCTACGACAACCAAGTCACTCTCGGCAGTCTGGGCATCAACATCCGGGGCCGTTCGGCGAAACTGACACTCAGCTATCGCACCACACGCGAGATCCTGGGCGCCGCCATCGGCATCCTCGAAGGGACCGACTACGACGACCTCGATGGCGGCACCGACGACCTCGCGGGATACCGGTCCGTGTTGCACGGCGGACGCCCGCGCCTTCGGAGTGCGGACAGTTGGGACGAGGAACTCGACCTCGTGGCGGAGCAGGTGCAGGCGTGGCACGACGTCCCGCGCGAGTCCGTCGCGGTCTGCGTGCCGACGAACGAAAAGGTCGACGAGGTTGTCGCGCGCCTCGGCCGACGCGGAATCGTGGCCACGAAGATCACTGGCGACGGGGCGCGAGGAGTCGAGGGCGTACACGTCGGCACGATGTACCGCTTCAAAGGGCTCGAATACCGTCGCATGATCATCGCCGGTGTCTCGGAGGGCCTGGTCCCCCGCTCGACAGTGGATACCTGGGAACGGACTGACCGACTGCGCCACAGGCGCGAACTGCAACGGGCCCGCTCTTTGCTGTTCGTTGCGGCTACTAGAGCGAGAGATGCACTCACCATCTCCTGGAACGGTGAGCCCAGCAGGTTCCTTCGCCCACTGGGAGCTGAGGTCCATTGAACTGGACCTCAGCGTGCGCCGGGCACGCGTTCAGCGTCTCGTCGCTGATGGTGGGAGTAAGGGCTGCCAGGAGGCGCGGGTTCTATCGAGCCCGAGCGGCCATGACGCATCGGCGACGCACGGAGCGTTGCAGAACACGGGACGAGCTTCCCCAAGTGCCTCCTGACCGGCATATTTGGGAGCCGAGGTCATTCGTGATGTCTTGCCGATGACGTATCACGTGGACGGCTCGTGATCCATGAACGGTCACGAAAGGGCTCCTGCTCCGCCCATACACGGGCGACAGGGTGTCACCGAACCGCTGGCGACTCGGAGCTCAACAGACTGGAGGGACAGTCCGGAGTCCCACCGATCCCGGAACGGTTCAGTGTCCCTGTCGGTCTCGCGTACAGCGATGGCCGGATCTGAGCCGGAGTGGTCCGGCAGGCGCGCATCCAGGAGTTGCGTCCGAGTGCCGAGAGCGATGCATGGATGTCAGCCCGTCCCACGACCAGCACACCAGTCGGAAGACATGAACTAGTGGGCCAGAAAAGGGAGTTCGATCGTAGGATGTGCCGCGAATGATCCGCGCCTCGGTTGAAGGACGTACACGACTCATGAGCGACCCTGTGACGACGCCCGAGCCGGCGGAGCAGCAGAAGATCGACACGTCGGTGCCGCACTCCGCCCGTATCTGGAACTACTGGCTGGGCGGCAAGGACAACTACGCCGTCGACGAGGCGGCCGGTGACGCGTACACCGAGGTGTTTCCGGGGATCGTCACCATCGCTCGCTCCAGTCGTGGCTTCCTGCGTCGCAACATCGCGTATCTCGTCTCCGCGGCGGGTATCCGGCAGTTCCTGGACGTCGGCACCGGCCTTCCGACCGCGCAGAACACCCACGAGGTCGCCCAGGGGCTCGCTCCCGAGGCGCGGATCGTCTACGTCGACAACGATCCGATGGTGCTCGCCCACGCCCGCGTCCTGCTGTACTCCACCGAGGAGGGCGCGACCGCCTACATCGACGCCAACGTGACGGACCCGGACCGCATTCTTGAAGTCGCCGCCAAGACGCTGGACTTCGGTCGTCCTACCGCGCTCATCCTCAGCAACATTCTGGGCCATGTCGCCGACTACGATCAGGCCCGTTCCATCGTCACCCGGCTTATGGGCGCCCTGCCCTCGGGCAGTTACCTCTCCATCAACGACGGGTCGCGTGGCATCGACCCGGTCTTCGAGCAGGCCCAGGACGCCTACAACAGCAGCGGCGCCGTTCCGTACAACCTGCGCTCCATTGATGAGATCACCGCGTTCTTCGACGGTCTGGAGCTTGTCGAGCCGGGTGTTGTCTCGGTGACGGAGTGGCGTCCGGAGCCCGGTTCGGGCGTCCCGGAGGTCATCGCCGAGCACGGTGGACTTGCGCGTAAGCCGTAACGACAGGAGTGGTGCGGGGTCAGGCCGACGGGTACCGGGTCGGCCTTGCCGGGGGCGGTGGTGCGGTCTTCCGGGGGCGGCGCCACCGCCGTACCGTTCGCTGCGCCTGCCGGCACGGGCCGATGTGGGCGATGTCGAGCGCGCTGCACGCGATGCCCAGGCCGAGGTAGAACGGCAGGAAGAACAGCGTCAGGCGGCTGCGCACGCGGAAACGCTGAGGTCTCACGGGGCAGCTGGTGCTGGACGGGCCTCTGCGCCGCAATGGGCTACTCCACTGCGCACAACCTTCCGGAAGGCCGCCGGTCTGAACAGACACACACCTAGGCGAGCTACCGGGGGGTAGTCATGCGACGGATAGGTACTGCACTGGCCGCGATGATGCTGGCGGGCGGCGGCCTGTTGGCCGGCACGGTTCCGGCGGTGGCCGCGCCGACGGCCGTGGACTGTGCCGTGACGTGGGGGAGCCTGGACAAGACCGGTGACTCTGTTGCCTCCAGGCGACTGACCGACGTGAGGACCGGACAGCACGAGTGCTTCGACCGTCTGGTCTTCGACGCCCAGGGCACGGCGGCCGACCCGATCGGCTACACCGTCCGCTATGTCGACGTACTGCACCAGGACCCGTCCGACGTCGTGATTCCGATCGCGGGCGGAGCCATTCTGGAGATCTCGCTGTTCTCCCCGCGCTACGACCCGGCGACCGGACAGCCCTACCCGCCGCTTCCGCCCGTCAACGTCACCGGGTACCGGACCTTCCGGGAGTTCAAGTTCACAGGTGGCTCCGAGGGATACACCCAGGCCGGACTGGGCGTCCGCGCCCGACTGCCGTTCCGGGTCTTCCAGACGGCCAACCATCTCGTAGTGGACGTGGCTCACACCTGGTGATCCCGTACGGCCGGGGGTGCGTCTTACGTAGCCATCAAGGTAGCCACGCAAGTGTCCTCCCTGTGCGTTTGTGCAGGTCATAGCGTTGCGGTGGCACTCCCCGGCGTATAGCCCGACTCGTCTGCCGCTCTGCGTTTCCGCAGGTCAGGGGCAATGTTTTTTACTAAATAAACTGCTGGGGTCGAATCCGGGGCGAATCCGGGCTGTAAATATCGTCGTCCTTGTCCGCTAGTCATGGGGTAGATCCGGACACTTCGGGTGGCTAAAGGGGTCTCCCGTCATGTCTGAAGTGGACATAAGAGCTTCGGGTTCGCTCGGAAGCATTCGTCCGGCGTGTCTTCCTGCCGGCCCTCTCTTGCGGCGGTCGGGACGGGTGCGTTATGAGGACGGAAGCAGCCAACGCGACGTTCGCGAGCGTCGGTCACCTACAGGTGGCCGAGACGTTTCGTGACGACTGCAGAGCTCACCAGGGGGACATGCCGCCCGGTGGTCGCGATCGAGGGCAGCGGTGGCGAGCTGGTCACTGTGCGCCCGGACCGGGCCCGCCGTATCCCGTGTCGGCGCACGCAGGTGGTGATCGAGGCCGACCTGCTGCCCCGCCGCGCGTACACCGTATGCTTCCTGGGCCAGGCCCTGGGCGGCGTGGTTCGCGGGCACGGACACTGGCAGATCGTCGCTGAACTCGGCGTCCCGGAGGGCGCCGTGTGCGGCTGGTTGATCCGGGCGCGACGCACCGCCGAGCAGCTGTGGTGCATCGGCATTCAGGTCGCCGGCGCCCTCGATCCCGGCGCGCTGCCCACCGCGGACCGCGGAGACCTGCGCACAGCATCGAGGCGCTGGTGGCCGCCGCCGCAGGGCTCCGGCACTGACCCGTCAAGGGACAGCGGGCTCCTGGAAGCCGTTCGTGGTGATGTGGGCGATGGCTGACGGATGGGTGGTCAGCCACTCGCCGCACACCCGCCAGCGGCCGAAGTCGTCGAAGAGACCTCGGTTGTCCGCCCCGGCCGTCGTGTCCTAGGCGGATTGCCGATGACCACCATGACCTTCTCGTCCGCCTTGATCTTGTTCGCCATGCGGCGGTGGCGGGCGATCGCCTCGTACATGAAGCCCAAGTGGTGTTCGACGGCGGGATCGTCGAGTGTGTCGGCCACCAGAAGCCTCGGTGGGCGGCGCGTGGCATCGGCGTCGTGGGACTGGAGGGCGTGGTGCACACGGAGTTCGGCGACCGCGTACGGCCCGGTCTGTTTCTCCAGGCCGACCAGTCGGCCCGAGAGTTCCCGCAGAAGCCCGGACTTGAGCGTCCTGCCGTACTTCAGTGACAGGGACTTGGCGACGTGGTCGATGATGTTGATGAGGAAGGTCCCGGTGCCCATGGCGGGGTCGACCACAGTGACGTCGTCGCTTCCGTACCCGTCCTCCTGGCCGAGCCGCTCACGCAGCACCTCGTCGGTGAAGCCGACCATGAAGCGGACGACCTCGCCGGGTGTGTAGTACGTCCCCGTCCGCCGTCGCAGTTCCGGGTCGTAGGCGCTCAGAAAGCCCTCGTACAGGTGGAGGTAGGCGTCTCCGGTCTCGTCCTTGAACATCTCGGGGTCGACGGCCGATATGACGTCGATCAACGGGTCGATGATGCCCCGCAGATCGTCGAGGGCGTCGTCCGTCAGGACCGCCAGCGCCTTGCCCATCAAGGAATGCCGCTTGCCCAGTCGGATCGCGACCTCGGGGAGGGTGAGCCTGCCCAGATCAATGTGCTCAAGACGGGCCAGCAGGATGGCGAACGTCAGCGTCTGGCTGTATTGGTCCGCGAACTCCTCCGGACGAGCGTCGGGGAAGAGCAGGTCCTTCCAGTTGTCGGCCAGGATCGAGAACGCCGCGTCAGCCTCCCCGTGCTCCTCGCGGGTGAGGCGTTCGGTGACCTCGTCGCGCAGCAGGGCGCAGATCCCGGCGATACGCCTGACCAGTTCGTCGATGCCGCCGTGGACGATGGGCGCCGGCAGGAAGAAGTGCGTGAGGGTGCGTTCGAACCCGGTGTCCGCGACAGCGAGTTGCCGACTGCCGGATTCCAGATCGCCGACCAGGATTCCGGTCGGGCCGACCTGCACGCCGAAACGGTAGACCGCCCACTGGTATCCGTCGGTGTACAGCACGTTGTGGAGGGCTTTGATCTTCTCCCACTGCTTCCGGTCGTGGCTCTTCACCGACCACTGCTCCGGATCGGCCCCCGATCCCGGCTGCTTCAGTTCGACGTGACCTATGGTCCTGCCGCCGCAGGTGATGGCGAAGTCGGGCCGGATACCGAGTTCCTTGACACGGCTCTGACCGTGGGCGATGAGCTTGAGGCGTTGCCGCGAGGCCATACCGCGCAGCAGTTGCTCCACCGGCGCGGTGAGGGTGTCCTCCCTGCTGCTGACCGCCCCAGCGGGGCCTTGCAGCTTGGCTCTGACCTCCTCGCCGAACCGGGCGACGAGGTCCGCGACCGATTCAGTGGTGCCCTTTCCCGCCCAGACGTCCCCTCGTGCCATCGGCCCCCCAAGGCTGCGCGCACGCACGGTGATCAGACCCATACAGAATGCCCATGACATTCCAAGTGGCAAACGCCGTTAGATGTGGGTTGATTGGTGGCATGTATCGAAAACCCCGCGTACGGAGAGGTACCGAGGGGTGCCGGAGCGCGAACCAGGAGCGCGTCCCGTACGGCGCGTCAGCGTACGGACAAAGCGGCGGCCCGGCTGACCGAGGCGCTTGAAGACCCGTTGCCGTGTTGGCGCCGTTAGCCTGTGGGTATGTCAGAGCGTGTCATGCCCGGTCGCACGGACGGCCTGATCACCCTGCGTGCCGCGGACGCTCTGTGGGTCCATCTGACGGCCGACAGTGCTGTGCCGACGGCTTCTGGGGCATTCACCTGCTCGCCTGCGCATGCCCGGCTGGGATACGTCCTGCTCGGCGGCCATGTGGTGGCGACGGTGAGGGTGAGCGGCGGTCAGTGGAGTGTCTCGGAGGGTGAAGTGCGCCGGGCAGCCGCGGAACTGAACGCGGTGGGGATGGATCGGCAGGACCTGGTTCGCATCGGTCCGTTTCGTGGGGCGCCGAGGCAGGAGTACACCGAGGAAGCGCCGCTGCGTTGGCGCCGGCGCATCACGGGGGAACTGCGGGAGCTGGGCGGCCCCGAGCGGGCAGCGCGACGCGAAGTAGGCCGGCCGTACCATCTGGCGGGGATCGACTGGCGGCAGATGCTCGTGGAGCAGACCCGCGACGGGACACAGCGGACGTGGTGGCTGCCGCGCGCTGTGGTCAGGCTGCTGGACGCGGCCGAGCATACCGAAACACGGTGGGTGCAAGCCGCGCGGACCCGCCGGGCAAGCGCGGCCGCCGCCGAGCCGCCCTCCCACCCCCGGCCGGCCCAGGACGCCGGCGGTCGGCGGACGACGAGCCCCGAGGGCCCCACCGCCGCACCGCGCCCGTACAACGCAGAGCTGGAAGGCCAGCTGTACTCGGTGCTCAGCAGGAAGCCCGGTACCTCCCACAGGGTGGCCGGGTGGGCGTGCGCCGTCTGCCGCACCGCGCCCGCCGCAGTCCTCGACCACTGCCACGAACACGGCTACGTCCGCGCCCCCGTATGCCAGTCCTGCAACACACTGGAACGTCCCGACCACCTGTACAGCAACGACATCCGGGTGGCGAACCGCTACACACGCCTCTTCCACACCGACACCGACGACTGGCTTCGCCACTGGCACCGCTGCCCCGGCTGCCGCGCACGCACCACCCTGCCCTTGCCGCACCTTGCCGCATGGACCGCCCACATAGCCTGCCGATCACTGCGCCCGACTCACCGCGCCCCCCGCGGGCGCACGCCCTGCGGTGTCCTGCGGGTGTCCTGGACGGGCAGTCAGAACGCGCCCCGTTCCTGCCTGCTCACGGTCGCCGTCGACGGCTGCCCCTCCGGCGAGCACCGTGTCCTGGCGCGAGTCCCCTACCGCGAAGCTGTCGAGCGGTTTCGCATCTGGTTGGCCGAGACGGCCCCCGCCGTGGCCGCCGCGGCCGGTCCTGACCGCCTGGACGGCCTCCCTGACCAGCCCCGGCCAGTCATCGTGGACGCCAGCGGCGAGGGCCTGGCCCTGTTCTGAGCTACGGACTGCGGGCCTCGCGCAGATGCACCCGGGCGTGGGCACCTTCGTCAGCGAACTCCCCGCGCAACCCCAGTAACGGCGGGCGCGAACGGTCTGTATGCCGACCCGGCTCGTCAGAGGCTCAGGATGATCTGCTGACCCTGTGGGCGATGCGGCGTACGGCAGGGAATGTCTCGCTCGGCCAGAAAGACCTCGACCGCGTCCCAGGTGACTGTCGCTCAGGGCGAACGCGAGAAGTCGCGGATGACCTCGACGCAGAGGGTGCCGTGCCGGCACGCTGCGTCCCGGGTGAGGGTGAGGCGGAAGTCGCGGCCCTGAACGCGGCCGTGGAGGGCGGCGTCGGCGGCGAGTTCGTCGACGATCCGCTCGGCGCGTTCGGTCACGGCGGGTGACACCTGCCAGGCGCGGAGCTGTTCGGTGGCGAGCATGCGGGCGGGGCGGGCGCCGCGGCGGGTGGCGGACAGGAGCTGTATCTGACGGGCTGTGAGGTGGAGCGGGATCTCGATCCCTCCAACAGTCTGCGGACGTTCGGGGCCGTCGTTCAGGCGCTGCGGGAGCGTGCGGGGCCGAGCCGGGTGGAGTTCGGGGAGCAGTGGCCCCGGTCGGCCACGGAGGATGCAGGCCGGGGCCGTGACGCGACTGTCAGGCGCGGGCCCGGACGATGAGCGTGCCGATGTGCCCGGCTTTCGGGGCATCCAGCACCGTCGCCTCAGCGAACCTGAAACCAGCCCGGAGCAGGTGCCGCTCCCACACTGCGGGCTTGTAGCTGTACCGGTACGTGAACATGGCCTTCCCCGCGAACCCGCCCTTGTACATGCCCTGCGGCCCGTAGGCGCCCGGGATGGCCGGCGGCTGGGAGAACACGAAGACGCCGCCCGGGACGAGGTGCTTGTGGACGAGGGGGAAGAGGCGGGATGGGTCGGTGAACCAGGCCGCGCCGAAGATGGAGTACACGGCGTCGTACCGCCCCTCGTCGGCGGCGAGCCAGTCGAGGATCTCCCCCGACTCGATCCGCACCCCGAGCGGCGCCCACTTCTCGCCTGCGAGCGCCACCATGCGCGGCGACAGGTCGGCCCCGGTGGCCTTGACGCCTTGTTGTGCGAGGTGGGCGAGGGCGCGGCCGGTGCCGCATCCGATCTCCAGCACGGCCTCCGGGCTGCCGAGGAGTTCGGGCCCGGGGCCGTGGCCGGCGTACTGGGTCCACCAGAATGACGGCTCGGCGTCGTCCTTGAACGCGGACTCGGCGTACGCGTCCCACAGTTCGGTCTCGGCGGCGATGTCGTGCGGTACGGGCACAGCTGTTCCTCTGGTCGTCGGGATGCGGGAGCCCCCGCCCTGGGGAACCGTGAGGACGGGGGCGACTGTAGCCGGGGTCAGTGGCTGTCCGGAACCTTGTCGTCGCACGGTGAGCAGTCCGTGCCGTCGATGGCCCACAGCTCCTCGTCGATCGCCCAGCCCTGGGAGCGGAGGAAGTCGCCAGTGCGCAGGCACAGGCCGTCGCGGCGGCGCTCGACGAACGGGGCGTGGTGCTTGAACCGGCCGCCGTTGTAGAGGCGGCAGATGCCCCACCAGACGGGTGTGTCGAGGATGAGCTGGTGGACGCCGATGTCGACGAGCTTGCCGACGCCCAGGTGGACGTCGGGGTTCTCGATGGAGCCCATGACGTACATGACGGCGTTGCCGAGGATCCGTTCGGCCATGTCTCGGACCATGGTGTGGTCGCGCAGGAGCAGGGAGACCTCGCGGTCCCACAGGCTCATGCCGGAGTCGAACACGTTGACGGTCAACTCGGTGATGTGCGGAGCGACCGCGTCGAGGAGTTCCTTCGGGTCCCGCGTGAGCGTCCTGGCGGGCTGTTCGAGTGTGACGGTCATTGACCTGCCCTTCTGGGATGGCGTTGCCGTGCTGTGTGGTGCAATCCGCCCCGGTTGCTGGACCTGTCCGGGGTTGGGGAGCCGGGGCGGGAGGTTCAGGGGTGTCACGAGGCCGGGAGAGTCACCGCCCGCCGAGGTTCTCGTAGTGGTCGCACAGGGCGACCACGGAGCGGGCCAGCTTCATCGAAACGGACATGCGTGCGGGGCTTCTGGCGCCGACACCCAGCCGGAGCCGCATGCTTGCTTCACGCGCACCGGCCAGGGCGCACTCGCGCGGGATGTCTCCTTTCGGGAACCCGGCGGCCAGGCCCTGGACGGCGGGGATGAGTAGTTCGAGCCGGCCGCGCATGGCGATCCGGAGCGTCTCCGGGTCCTCGGGGCTGATGGGCTTCGCGTCGAAGGCGAGGATCCGGTCGGCGGTGGAGCGCATGGTGGCGATGTCCGGCGGGTCGTCGAGGTCTGCCGCAGTGGGTTGGCGGGCGGTGCGGTTCGGCACGTCGACTCCTTCACAGTCGGCCGTGCCCGGGGCCGTTGGCGCGGCCGCCGGATGCCATCGTCTGCCCCGACCGTAGGAGCCCCTCCATTGGCCAGGCCATGGAGTTGCACTGAATTACACGGCAGTTTGAGGATGCTGGTCATGTGCGACATGCGCTCTTGACCACGCGACACCTACGCATGATGGTGGTGTAAATCGCTGCAATCGACCAGCGCGGGAGACCAGCCACCATGAACATTCAGTTCGTCGGGATCGACTCTGAGACAGACGAGGACGGATGCCCCACAGTCTGGGTGGACACCAGCACGGACGATCTGCTGATCCAGAGCTACCAGGCCGACGACGAGACGACCGCGACATGCGACGCGTTGTCCCCGGCGAGGGCGCCGATCCCGCCCGGCGAGACCGTCATCAGGATCCCGGCCCGTATGATCCCGATCATCAGGAAGGCGTGCGATGAGCTCGATCCCGGAGTTCGCTGAACTCCTCGCCGACACCAGGCAGTCGGCCGCCCATCTGGAGATGAGGGACGCCTACTTCACCAACCCCCGCTTCGAAGCCTGGCAGGACGGCCGGCGGGTCGACTGGGACGACCGGGGTTCCTGGTGGCGTCCCTACCACCAGAACATCGCGGACGCTGTCGCCCGCGGCGTGTATGTGCGGCGCGTCAGGCTCGTGTCCGAGCCGGTCACCGACTACATCGCGTGGGAGCACTACCAGACTCGCGCCAACGTGGAAGCCGGCGAGGAGGTGCGCTGGCTCCCCCGGCACCGCGCGTGGGACCTGCTCGTCCCGGGCACCGACCTTTGGATCTTCGACAGGCGGCTGATACGCGTCCACCACTTCTCCGGCGACGGCGAATGGGTCAGCAAGGAACTCTGCGACGAGCGCAGCACGGTCTCCCAGCACGCAACCGCATACGAACGGATCTGGGAACGGGCCACCCCCCACGACCAGTACGAGGTCAAGTAACCGTCCATGTCCACATTCCCCACGTCCAGCGTGCAGGAAGCACGCACGGCTCTCGCGGCCCGGCTGCGGGAGCTGCGCCTGGACGCGGGCATCACCGGCAAGGAACTCGCCCGTCTCGCGGGCTGGTCTGTCGCCAAGTCGTCGAGGATCGAGAACGCTGTCACTGCGCCGGCCGACGCCGACATCCGCGTCTGGTGTGCGGCCTGCGGCGTGCACGACCAGGCGGACGACCTCATCGCGGCCAACCGGCAAGCCGACTCCATGTACCTGCAGTGGAAGCGGCTCCAGCGGACGGGCATGAAGCAGTTGGCGGAGACCTCGGCCAAGCTGTACGAGCGCACCCGCCAGTTCCGCGTGTACGCCTCCCACGTCGTGCCCGGCTATCTGCAGACACCCGGCTACGCGACGGCGCTGATGCGCACGATCGCGGGCTTCCGCGGCACCCCGGACGACGTGGCCGACGCGGTCGAGGTCCGCATGCGCCGCGCGCGCGTCATCCACGAGGGGGACCACCGGTTCGCGACCCTGGTCGAGGAGAGCGTCCTCCATCACCGGGTCGGCGATCAGGACGTGATGGCCGGCCAGCTCGGCAACCTGCTGGCCGCGATGTCTCTGCCGTCCATGTCGCTCGGCATCATCCCGGCCGCGGCCGCGCGGGAGGCGGTCATGTGGCCGCTGGAGCAGTTCACGGTGTTCGACGACTCGCGGATCCATGTGGAGTTGCTCGCCGCGAAGGTGACCGTCACGGCGCCGAGCGAACTCGACATGTACTTGCGGGCGTTCGCCCGGCTCACAGAACTGGCCGTGTACGGGGCTGATGCGCGGGCTCTGATCGTGAAGGCCATCGACGCGCTGAGCTGACCCCGGCCGCGCAGAGGCCCCAGACGGCTCGTCACGGGCGTACGCCATCTCGGCGGTGTCGACGATCCCCTCCAGAGTGGTCCAGTTGAGGGGCTCCCACGGCGATCCCGAATGTGGGTACGGCCTTGCCGAGTCCCTTGTTGGTGAGTCGAGAGCGGAACGCCTTCGCGAACTGCTGGGAGACCTTGGTGACCACCGCGTAGTTCAGGACCTCCCACGTCTTGCCGCGGAAGAGTGCCTGGGTGAGCTTCGCGATATCGGCCATCGCGGCGTTCTTGGCGGCGGCCGAACTCGCCGTCCCGGCATTGACGACCGACACGACAAAGAGCTTCTCGGGAGGGTTAAGGACTCAACAGGGTCCGGTCAGTCCTTCGGCGCCCAGCGGCGTTGCTCGCCCTCCAGCGCCGCTGCCGGGTCCGGCGGGACGAACCCGGCAGGGAAGGGAACGGGGAAGTGCACGAGGGCGCCCTCGATGATCGCGCAGTACACGATCACGTTCGGCGGGCTGGTGGGCCGGGTGCTCCGGCCCACCAGCCGATTGGTCAGGCCGCCTTGGAGTAGCGGGGGCCGTGGCCCGTGCCCCGCGTCGGCAGGACGGGGACTACGGACCGTGCCCTCGTGGGTGGGCGCCGTCCGCGGGCCGTCCGCGGGGCCCGCCTGCGGGAGCCGCTACCGGTCGCGTGGATCGTCGTGGCCGGTAGCGCGGGCAGCGGCACGGGGGCCACGCGAGGGAGACCGGCGGGAGCGTGCCCGTGCCGGGGACGTACGCGGTCGGCTCCGCCACGCCGACCCGGTACCCGTCGCCATCGAGGCGGTGGGTGCTGATGGTGATGCGGGACCTGCCCGGTTCGGGAGGCGTTCCGGCGTTCACCGCTCATCCTCCGACGGGGGGCAGGGACACGGACAGGGGCAGCGCCGCGTCATCAGGAAACCGGCTGACCCGGGCAGGGACAGCGGCACCCCGCACGTCTGACAGCACGCTTCGTGCACCGGGCCGTGGCCGAGGGCCGACACCCTCACCGTGTGCCCGCCGCTCACCGCTCGCCACCACCGCGGCGGGACTCCGGCGGCAGCGACAGCACATCCGGCACGCGCGGGAAGCCCGGCGCGCAGTCCTGGCACGCGTACACCGTGAAGCCGGGACCGGTGCCCTGGTGCACCTCGGAGACGACGACCGGCGTATCGGTGATCGCGCAGCAGCGCACACACATACGCACCGGCGCACGCGTCCGCCCCGCGTCGCCCGCGCGCCGGTCACCATCGCGACCGGCCGGGGCCGTCCCGGGGCGCTCGCTCTGCCCACTCGGCCCAACGGGCTCACTCGGCTCACTCATCAGGCCACCGCCTCGACGCCGACCACATGCCGGTCAAGGTCGATGCCGAAGTCAGCCGCGAGAACCATGGCGACACGGCGTCGACGCTGTCGCGCCCGCTCACTCTCCCGCTCGGTGAGAACGACATACGGGCGGACCACGGCCGTCGCCTCGCCGGGCAACGGCTCTTCGAGGCCGTACGGCGACCGCCGCACCGGAGGCCACGGCGCGGACGCAGGGGGCGCCTCGGGTACACGCAGGGGGGTCTGTACAGCGGCGCTCGCGTCCCCCCGGCGCCTGCCGGTACCGGGCGCGAGCACGCCCAGGATCCACCGCACGAACGCGTGGATAATGCTCACTGTTATCAGCTCCTCAGAGGCTGGTGGCCATGCCCCCGGACGTTCGCCGCGTCGCGGGGGTACTTGCGTTATGGGGACCTTAACTCCATCTTGTATACCTCGTCTAGGACGTCTACTACGTTGCCAATATGCGCAGCGTATGGAACATATCTAACGTCCTGGTCATGGAAATTGATCGCTTTGATCCGACACCCATCTACAAACAGGCGGCGCGAGTAATCCGCGCCAAGATCGAGTCCGGCGAACTCCGACCGAAGGACCCGATCCCGTCTGAGTCGAAGATGGTCGCCGACTACGGCATCGCCAGGGACACCGCGCGCCAGGCAGTTGCGCTACTGCGCTCCGAAGGATGGGTGATCACCCTTCCCCAGCGAGGTACGTTCGTTGCCGAGCAGCCGCCCGCCGGCGCGCCTGCGAGCAGCGAGTCCGCCGACTGACTTACGGTGTCCGGCCCGGTGTGCCATGGCGACTCCACGCCCGTTCATGGTCACTCCGCCCAAGGCCACAAGGTCGCAGCACAGGAAGAAGCGGGGAGGGGCCAGACACCGCACGTGAGGGGCGGCATGGACCATGAGTACGCCGGAACTCGCCTTGTTCAAGTCCAGCTACAGCAGCAGCTCGGGCGAAGACTGCGTTGAGGTCGCCGCCACCGAACAGGTCATCCACGTACGGGACTCCGAGGGCGTGACGCGCCCGCACTTCGCCGTGCGCCGGGATCACTGGACGGAGTTCGTGGTGTCCATGTCCGAAGCCTGATCCCTACTGCGCCCGTCAGGTCAGGGTGTTGCTCAGGTGGGGGCCGAGATACCCCACGTACACCAGTCCCGTCTGCGGGCCGTCGTCGTAAAAGTGCAGGCGCGGAGCGATGGTGTTGCCCGAGCCGATGCGCAGGTGCGCCTGCATGAAAACCTCGCCAGCGGGGTCCACCGACTTGAGTACGGGGAGCATGCGTTCCCGGCGGAGCTTGTCCTTGCGGGCAACGGTGTCCGACTCGCGCATTGCGACCTTGGCAGCCGGGAACGGGTAGGCGTGTGACTCCTCGCCCTTGCACCAGCTGAGGAAGTCGCCGCCCGCGGTGCCGTCCGCCGAGGCCTTGGCGAAGTGGTTCAGGGAGAGGAGAGCGTCCCAGGCGACGCGAAGCCAGTTGTCCACGGACTGGCTGTCCAGGTCGCGGGTGATCTTCTGCTTGCCGGTGAAGGAGAGGTGCGGGAGTTCGCCGAGGCGGTCGAGCAGGTCGGAGAAGGTCTCCGGGTAGGCTGCCGCAGCGCGAGGCGTTGAGGGAGGAGAGTAGGAGTTTTTGCGGCACGGTGTACGTCCGCCTCAAGGGTTCGCCGTGACATCACCGGGTGGCGTTGGGCCTCCGGTTTCCAGGCGGGGTCTATGCCCGGGAGGTCGGTGCGGATGCCACCGTCGAACACAGGGTGGAAATCGAGAGCCCTGTTGAAGGCAGGCTGGGCCTCGGGCGAGAGGACGTAGAGGACGGCGAGGCCGGGAAGGTACTTGCAGGCGGTCTCCACCGTGGTCTCGGTGTAGATGTCGGCGTCGGCACCGTATGGGACGGTGGCGACGACGACGGGGAGGCGGCGCTGCTCGTCGCAGAGTTCCTCGATCACCTCCTGGACGTCCTCCGGCTCGATGAAGGTGGACTTCGCCTTCACCTCGGCGAGGCCGTCCCACTCTCTCGGCGACTTCGTCGGGGAACGTGACGCCCTGCCGTCGGTAGAGCAGGGTGTGGTGGACACACTCCTGATGGACGACGTCCTGGCCGTCGTTGACACCTTCTCCGAGCGTGACGCCCGCGTCCTCGTCCGACGCCTGGGCCTCGATGGCGACGAGCCCTCGACGCTCGACGAACTGGGGCGAGAGTTCGGTGTGACCCGGGAGCGCATCCGGTAGGTGGAGAGCAAGGCCCTCTAGGCATTCAGGGCGCGCCTGCGGGTGGCCGGGGTCATCAGCGCATACCAGGGCTGGGATGCGCACGAGGCCGCGGAGGACGGAAAGCAGGCCCGGTCGACGAAACGGCGTGCGCATGGCAAAGCAAAGACCCTTCCCGCGTTGGATGGGCCGTCGTCCCTAGCCGACGGCGGCCTGCCTCAGGTCGATGAGCCATCACACCGGAACGATGAGGAGGAGGCTGCGGTAGTGGAGGGAAACGAGAGGGCAACGGGGAAGGGCACGCACGACGGTGTCGTGAAACCCCTGCCTCCCACCTCGGCCGTCGAGGCTGCGGAGCGAGAAGAGCCTGATGAGGCCGACGAGCCCGAGTCACCCGACGAATGCAGCCCGGCCGAGCTGGTGCTGCGCACCGCGGACTGGGAGAAGGCCCTGCGCCTGGGGGCGAGGTTCGAGGGCGGAATCCACTGGCTGGCCGAATACGCGCTGCTGGGGCTGGGCCAGGCCAGTTGAGGGTGATCCTCGGGCCTCAGGCGACCGCGGACGTCGTACGCGCCGCGCGGGAGCGCAGGATGCCGGACCGCGAACGCTGTGCCGACTTCCTCCTGGCGGCAACCTCCTGACCACCACCACGCCCAAGGAGAGACCGACCCCGGCTGGGGCATCGACAGCCGACATCCAGGCCCTGTCGAAGAAACGGCCAGGTGGGACAGCGTCGGGTCGGTGAGGTCGTGTCGGCAGCGGGCGAGACGGTGTTCGCGGATCCAGCCCGAGACGGTGTACCCGTGCTCGGCGAGCAGTTTGTACAGATAGCGGCGGGAGACGTGGTGGGCGGCCGCGATCCGGTCGGGGCCCAACTTCGGGTCGGAGAGCCGCTGTTCCGTGGAGGAGAGGATGCGTTGCGTGAGCACCTGGCGGCCGTCGTCGTAGCGCGGTGTCGTCCGGTCGGCACCTGTGTGCTCCGCGAGGAGGGGGTACCCACCAGATCGGCCACGTTGTCGGCGAGCCGGGGCGCGGCGAGTGACTCCAACTCGTCCACCTGACGGGCCAGTCCGTACAGGAAGGGCCGCACCACCGTGCCCAGCCCGTCGCGGCACGACACCGAGATCGCCGTCACTCGTGCCAGGTCGTCTTCCGGCATCCGCAGCATGGCTCGGGGGAACATCAGGGCCAGACTGCGGCCGGGCCGGTCGGTGTCGAGGGTGTACGGGTGGCGGGTGTCGTAGACCGCCGGCTCTCCCGGCTTCAGCTCGGCCTGGTGGTCTCCTTGTGTGAGCACACAGTGCCCGGTCAGCTGCAGACCTTGACGTGGTCGGATGCGTCCGACCCGACCGGTCGCCGGGTGCGAGCCGTGTGCGGTGGGGTGGTCACGACCGACACCTGGACCGGGCCGACCCGGGCGATACGCAACTGTGCGTGGAAATCGGGTCCCTCGCGCGGCACGATCTCCAGGGGGACGAAGCTCCGGCTGACGAGGTGGCCGGTCCCTGGCGTGGAGTGTAGGCCGACCGGGGGCATCGTGGAGTCGGTGATCTCGCTCGCGCCGCCGCCCGGACGGGCGGGCGGGAGGGGGGCGACGGCGCCAGGAGCGGGCCGGGGTCTACCGGGACTGGCGCATGATCCAGTCCCGGATGCCGGGGATGGTGTAGGCGACCTGCCAGGTGGCCATGTGCGCGCTGGTGGTAGAGCCGGACGGCACGACCGTGCCGGTCTCGAAGGCGGCGAAGTTCACCGGGGTCCGCTGTGCCTTCATGCTCCGGACGTCCGCGGCGAACTCCGCGTCCGTGGACCGGCCGTCCCACAGGGCGGTGCTGACCTGCGTGCCCTGGTCCTGGATCACCTCGGTGATGGCCTGCTCGCCGGGGTAGGCCTTGGTGTCGTCCGCCGAGACGAGGATCCACAGCTTCTTCTGGGCCAGCGGCGCGGCCTGGGTCTCCGGCCACTGGCCGGCCACGATGAACGCGGCCGCGAACAGGTCGGGGTACCTGATGTTCAGGCCCAGCGACATCATCGCGCCCATCGACTGCCCGGTCGTGTAGAGCCGGTCCGGGTCGATGCTGTACTGCTGCGTCACCGACCGGACGAGGTTGGCGGTGGCCTCGAACAGCGTCGACGGCTCGTAGTTGTCGTCGATCACCACGGAGCCGTATTCGGGGGCCAGGACGAAGGACTCGTGCCGGGCCTGGTCCTCCGGGCTCGCCCAGCACACGGCGCCGAGGCCCTGGACCAGGGGGCCTTCGGTCGCGACGTTGACCACGCTCGCGTCGTGCATGAACAGCACCATCGGGTAGCTCTTGCGGTGGTCGTAGTTCTTCGGGACGAACAGGTTGTACCGCAGGGTCTGCCCGGTCGCGGGGTCGCTGAACGAGAGCTGCCGGAAGTCGTCGACGATCAGGTTCACCACGGCGTCGGTGGTCCGCGCCGTGCTGTCCGCGGCGTAGCGGCGACCCCGGGTCGTGGTGACGGTGCCCGGCTGGGTCAGCGTGGCCTTCGCCGCGACGATGGTTCCTCCCGGTGTGGTGTCGCCGACCACCGGGCCCCCCGCCCCGGGCCCGCCGCCGTCATCGCCGGACCCGTCGCCGGACCCGTCGCCGGACCCGTCGCCGGGAGGAGTGCCGGGACCCTGCTGCGTCACCCACAGGGCCGCCGCCGTGTCGTCCGGCGACAGCTCCACGATGACGTGGCGGCCGTTCCTGCCCCGCCGCGCGAGGTCGGCCGTCCTGTTCGCGTAGACCTTGGTCACGGTGCGGTCGGTGACCGCGAACGTCGACGTCGACAGGGTCGAGCCGTCGATGTCGCTGTCGTACTCGACCGCCACCGCGACCAGCTTCTGCCCGTCGCCGAAGACCTGCGTGATGGCGGTGACGCTCTGCACGTGGTCACCCCCCGAGCCCGTCTCGGCTGCCTCATCGGCCGAGCCGGGGGTCGCGCTGCCGAACACCGCCAGGGCGCCGGCCGTCGCAGTCGCAGATCCGGCCATGAACGTACGCCTGTCCATGAAGATGAGCTCCTTCGGGAGTGATTCCCAGGGCTACCGAGTGCCACTGTCGCGCCCCTTGCTGTGAAGCGGTCCGGGAATACAGCCCTGTTTTCACAGGTTACGCAGAGGTTTCCTGGTCGTGTCCATGAATTCGCGGCGTGCAATCTTAGGTAGCGCTCCGCAATTGTTGACGTCCTCGATATCCGGTGTGAGGATCCTGGCGCGTCGGGTTATTCCGACTGCTTCTTGCGGGCCGAGGGCGCCGTGCCGATGGCCGATGGCTGGTGGCCGATGGTCGACTGCCTGGTGTCGGGCGTTCTCTCGCTCTGCCGATCGCGGAAATGCACAGAATTCTGACTTTCTCGCTGTGACTGTTCACCGTGCGTCGCAACGGACGTCCTGAATTTGGCGCGATTTGATGTGGCGCGATTCGGTGGGGCGGGTTTCGGCGTGGTGGGTTTCGATGTGGCGGTCCTCGATTTGTCGGGCAGGGACTTCTTGAATACGAAGGAGAAATCGGTGGTTCCCAAGAACGAGAATGAGAACGAGAACACTCGGCTCGGCAGCCCGCTGCATCGGCGGTCGTTCCTGAACGGCTCCATCGTCGCGGCGGTGACCGCCACGTCCCTGGGCGGCGCCACGGCGGCGCAGGCGGCGGGCGCCGCACCGGTACTGAAGGCGGGGGCCGGCCGGGCCGCGATCGACATCCCGTCCTCGCTCCTGCCGCTCGATCATTTCACCACGGTCCACGACGACCTCTACGTGCGGATCCTCCTGCTGGAGTACGGTTCGCGCCGCGTCGCTCTCGTCGTGCTGGACCTGACGTCGATCAGTGCGGAGGCGATCTCCGCGGTGCGGACGACCATCGCGGAGGCGTCCGGCGTGGCGACGGCCGACATCGTCGTGACCGTGACGCACACGTTCTCCGCCCCGCACGTGCAGCCGACCACTTCTTCGCCGGCGGCGGCTCAGTATGTGCAGCAGATCACCAAGGCTGCCGCGACCGCGATCGCGGCGGCGATCGCGGGGCTCAAGCCCGCGCGGGTCGGCTTCGGCACCGGCACCTGCGACGTCAACGTCAACCGGGACGTCCTCACCGCCGACGGCTGGTGGCTCGGCACCGGCGAGAAGGGCTCGTCCGACAAGAGCGTGGGCGTCACCCGCCTCGACGACCTGGACGGCAACCCCATCGCCGTCCTCATCAACTACAGCGTCCAGTCCTCGGTCATGATGGAGTCGGTCATGGCGGGCGGAGACCTGCCGATCACGGCCGACCTGGCGGGCGCGGCGGTGCAGCACGTGGAGAAGCAGTACGACGGCGACGTCGTCGGCTTCTTCCTGGTCGGCTCCTGCGGGGACCAGGCACCGGCGTTCAGGTCGAAGCGGTACACCATCGACAAGGACAAGAAGTGGTCCCAGGTCGATGCCCAGGACGTCGGCTGGCTGCTTCTCACGGTGCAGGGCGAGCGGCTGGGCACCGAGGCCGTCCGGGTCAGCGAGACCATCAGGACCTCCGGCGGCGGGTCGGGCTCGACAGTGCGACTCCTCACCGGCTCCGTCACGGTCGGCACGATGGCGGAGGGGCATCCGACGGGGCCGACGAAGACGTACGACTTCACCCAGACCGGCACGGCCGACGTACCGGTCTGGATCCTCCAGGTCGGGAACGGCGTGTTCGTGGGGGTGGAACCGGAGCTGTCCACCGACACCGCGCTGGCCATCAAGAAGCACTCGCCGTTCCCTCACACCGCCGTCATGTCGATGCTCGAAGGCGGCTCGAAGAACATGGCCGAGGCGCAGAGCTACGCCCGGATCACGTACGAGGCGATGGACTCGTCGTACGCCCAGGGCTCGGCCGAGACGGTCGCGGCGAAGATCGGCGCCATGCTGCACTCCCTGCGCGGCTGAACCCGCCTGCCCTGTCCGCCCGTCGGACAGGGCAGACGAGAACTGATGCGCAGGCGCAGTCGAAGTCGAAGTCGAAGTCGAAGTCGAAGTCGAAGTCGAAGTCGAAGGAGAACGTGAAGACGAGGGCGGCGGCGGTCGGGCTGTGGGCTCCAGGCCCCGGACTCGGCGTTCAGGGGGCGTTCAGGGGGGGGCGTCAGGGGGGCGTCAGGGGGGAGAGGATCCGGCGTCAGCAAGGTCGGGGAGTTCGAGGAGTTGCGGCCGCTGCTGTTTTCGATCGCCTACAGGGTTCTGGGCAGTGTGGGCGAGGCCGAGGACGCGGTGCAGGAGACCTGGCTGCGCTTTGACGGTTCGTCGACCCGGCCCACGTCGACCAGGCCTTTCTGTCGGCCGCGGTGACACGGATCTCGATCGATGTGCTGCGTTCCGCGCGGGTGCGGCGGGAGGAGTACGTGGGCCCGTGGGTTCCCGAGCCGCTGCTGAGCGATCCGTATCAGGATCCGGCGCGGTCGGTGGAGCCGCCGACTCCGTGTCGATGGCGGCGCTGCTGCGATCCGGGCCATCCGGGGGAAGACGGAGGCCAGCAGCCGGGCCACGTGCTCGGCACCGCCGACGGCCCTGGCCAACTGCGGGGCCCTGCCGCCGCCGTCACCGGCCATCGACACGTCGGCGGCGAGCAGTTCCCGCAGCCCGGCGACGTCACCTTCGCGGAGGGCGTCGAAGAACCGGGACGCTCCTCCCGCTTCTTGCGGACCGTTTCAAAGCGCGGGCGCCCGGCCTCCATGTGCCGCCGCGCCCGCACCAGCAGTTGCCGGCATGCCGACTCCGACCGGCCTCATCGCCCCACCGCCGCGGCGACGTCGTCGAACCCGAAGCCGAACACCTCCCGCAGCACAAACACCTCCCGCAGCACGAACACCGCCCGCTCCAGCGGGCTGAGCCGCTCCAGACGTGACGTTCGAGCCGCACGAGATCAACGGCCGGCCGGGCGCGATCTTCCGTGACCGGGACGGCCAGGTGCTCCACACCCTGGTCCTCGATGTGCTCGACGGGCAGATTCAGACCATCCGCACGGTGATCAATCCCGACAAGCTCGGCCGCATCGGGCCGGTCGCCGACGCCTGGGCCGTCGACCGCGAGGTGAAGCAGACCCGTCAGCGGCCGAACCGACCTCAAGAGGGGGGCCAGGCCGCCTCGTTCACCGGCGGCTCATGGCAGCGGCCGCGGGGCGGCCACCTCGCGTGTCCGGCAAGGCCGAAGTCGTGGAGGAGGGCGATGCCGTCCAGCGCGTGATGCCGTGCAGCGCGCGGTGCGCCGTCGCCGCGGAGGCGGCAGCCGGCTCCGGCACTGAGCTGTGCGCCTTGATCCGAGGTTCAGCCGGCGGTCTCGCGCAGCAGATCCCGCAGTTTCAGCGCCGCCGGCAGTGGGGTGGCGGGCAGCGCCAGGTGGACCGTCCGTCGTAGAGCGGGGTCGTCGAGGCGGCACAGGGTGAGTTCGGCCGGGACCGCCCAGGCGGCCAGTGAGGGGACGAGCGCCACTCCCAGCCCCGCGGCCGCGTATCCGAACTTGCCGGTCCACTCCGCGATTCTGATGATCTTCCTGGGGGTGAAGCCGGCCCGGGCGCACGCGTCCGCGAGTACCGTGGGGCGGTCGCCGTACGCGTCCTGGAGCCAGGCCTCCTCGCGCAGATCGCGCAGGTCGATCGACCCGGCTCCGGCCAGGGGATGCTCGCGGTGCAGGGCGACGAGCAACTCGTCCTCCAGCAGTACGGTCGTCGTGATGCCGTCGGCCGTCGGCAGACCGGACGGATAGTCGCTGACCACGGCGAGGTCGAGTGCCCCCTCCGCGAGGCGCTCCATCAACGTGGCGCTCCGGCCTTCGACCGCGACGACCGAGACATCCGGTCTGGCCCGCCTGAACTCCCGTAGGGCGGCGGGCACCAGCGAGATGTTCGCGGTCGCGAAAGCTCCCACACGGAGCATCCCGCCGTGGCCCGCGTGCAGCACGGTCAGCTCCTGCTCCGCCCGTGACAGACGGTCCAGTACGTCCACGGCGTGGCGGTACAGCGCCCGACCGGCGGGATTCAGCCGTACGCCCCGGGGGAGCCGTTCGAACAGCGGCCCGCCTGCCCGCTGTTCCAGGGAGGCGATCCGCCGGGACACCGCGGACTGCGTGTAGTTGAGCCGGAGGGCGGCGCCGGTGAAAGAACCGGTGTCGGCCACGGTCACCAGCAGACGCAGCGCGTCGATCTCGAACACATCGCCCCCGTATGTCCTCATGCATCCCCTGACATCCCCTGACATCGCCTGAAGGCGTTCCTTCTGAAGGCATTCCTTCAGCACATGGCTTCCATGCAATCCAGTCGCTGGTGGAATGTCTTGCCCCTTCGTAACGTCTCATGACATCGCCAATCCGAGGGGGAAACGTGATCGCATTACCCGCGATGCTGGCCGATCTTGAGGAACTGGTGGTCTGCGAGTCCTTCTCCGCCGACCACGCGGCACTGGCCCGTAGCGCCGAGGTGGTCGGCGCCCTCGGCGCGAGACTGCTGGGCGCGGCGCCGGAGACGATCGTGCTCGACGGTGTGACCCACCTGCGGTGGACCTTCGGCACACCGCGTGTGCTGCTGCTGGGACACCACGACACGGTGTGGCCCATGGGCTCGCTGGAGACCCACCCCTGGTCGGCGGTCGACGGGATCGCCCGGGGCCCCGGAGTCCTGGACATGAAGGCGGGGCTGGTGCAGATGTTCCACGCGCTGGCCTCCCTGCCGTCCCCGGAGGGCGTGTGCGTACTGGTCAACGGGGACGAGGAGGTCGGCTCCCCGACCTCCCGGGAGCTGATCGAGGAGGTTGCGCGCGGTTGTGTGGCCACCTTCGTGCTGGAGGCGTCCGCGAACGAGGCGGGCGCACTCAAGACCGCCCGAATGGGCACCTCACGGTATGAGGTCGTGGTGCACGGCAAGGCCGCCCACGCGGGGTTGGAACCGCACAAGGGGATCAACGCCGCGGTCGAGGCCGCTCACCAGGTACTGGCCATCGCCGGTCTCGGGGCCTCGACCGATGTCACTGGTGCCACCACCGGTACGGCTGGTGCCACCACCGGTACGGCTGGTGTCCCCAGTACGGCTGGTGTCACCGGTGCCACTGATGCCACCGGTACTGCTGATGCCATCGGTCCGGTTCTGGGAGCCGCGACCATCACACCCACCCTGATGTCGGCAGGCAGCACGCTCAACACCGTGCCCGCGCTGGCGAAGATATCGGTGGACGTGCGCGTGCCGACCCGGGCGGCGCAGGACCGGACGGACCAGCTCATGCGGGGGCTCACCGCCCGGACCCCCGGCGCCCGGCTGACGGTGCTGGGCGGCAAGAAACGGCCGCCCCTGGAACCGGAGTCCTCCGCCGAACTGTTCGCCCTTGCCTCCCGCATCGCGTCGGAGCTGGGCCAGGAACCCCCGCGCGGGGTCGCCGTCGGCGGCGCCTCGGACGGTAACTGCACGGCGGCGGTGGGCTGCCCGACGCTGGACGGTCTGGGTGCCGTCGGCGGCGGTGCCCACGCGGACAGCGAGCATGTGCGGGTCACGCAGATGATCCCCCGTACCCGACTGCTCGCTCAACTCGTCGCCCGGACCCTCGTCACTCCCACGTGAAGCGGCGGCTCGTGATCACCCCGACCCCGACCCCGACCCCGACCCCGACCCCGACGCCCGTACGGCGGTCGTCATACGACGATGCAGCTGACGGCCGCCCACAGCAGGGGCGAATGCTCGATCCGGTTGCCGGTGCGCCAGCGGTCCAGCTGTTCCCGCTGCCAGACACCGAGCCGGTGTACGGGGTCGCGGTACTCGTGGGCGGTGTCGACGGCGACGATCGCCTCCGACAGCGGTCGTACGGACTCGGCCAGGCCGGCCAGCCGGTGGAACGCGAAGCTGGTGGGCAGCACCCAGCGGGTGGCGGTGACCAGCTCGGCGCCGTGGTGGATCATCGCTGAGGCCAGGCCGAACGATTCGGCGAACCGGAGGTCGCCGCCGCTCTCGCAGGCGATCAACGCGACGCGACGCGGCGCGGGCCAGAGCCGCGAACCGGGCACTCCGTCCGCCGCCATGGTGAGGGTGCCGAGAAGCAGGTCCTTGGCCGACAGCGGCCGATGTGTACGGATCGTTTCGGTGAAGCCGCTGGTCCCGGGGCCGCAGCACAGGTGGAGGGCCGCGTCCTCGCTCTGCCCGTGCTCCACCGGCGCCCCGCTCACATGGCCGACGTACATGAGCCTGCGCGCGCCCTCCCGGAGAACGCGGCTCAGCCACTCCCGGTCGAGGTCGGTGCGGCGGAAGGCCTCGGCCGGAGTGGCGAGCGGCGGCACGACGACGCCCGTGTCGAGGTGGCGCCGTACCAGCGAGAGCAGCGCGGGGTCCGAGCCCGCCGGCCCCAGTACCGAACCGAGCGGGGAGTCGGCCCGGAATCCGGGCACGCGAGGGTCGAGGACGAGTACGACGGCGTCCGGGGCTGGGGCTGGGGCTGGGGCCGTGGCCGGGGCCGGGCGGGCGGGGCCCCGGCTGTCGCAGTGACAGCGGTGCCGTGGTCACGACGTCCGCGAGATCGATGAGCCGGACGTCGGTGTCGGTGTCGATGGCGAGCAGCTCCCAGGGGACCTGGGCGACCCGGGGCGACGGCTGGATGCGGACCAGCGGGCGCGCGCCGCCCGCGGACACATGGCGCAGCTGCTGGGTCAGACCCACCGGCCACAGCGCCTCGGCCAGCTGTCTCGCGAGCCGGTGCTCGGTCCGGTGCTCGGCCATCGCCCCCGACGTGAGCGCGCTCCGCATCCCCTCGCCCGCGCCCGGCAGCGCCGCGGCCAGCGCACGGACCGCCGCGTCGATCTCGTCCCCGGGCGCGTGCCCGGTGCCGAAGCCCTGAGCGCCGCTCGTCCATCGCCAGGCCATGAACAGGTCGCCCGCGTCGGCCAGCCGGACCTGGACGACGGGGCGGGTCGTTGCCGGGCCGTCGTCGTTGTCGGTCACCAGGACGGCACCTTTTCCTCGCTCACGACCCACCGGTGATAACGGGATTCGGCCGCCTCCACGTACTCCCGCAACGCCGTGCGGTCGTGGTCCGGCGACATCAGCACCTGGGGCGGCAGCGCGACGCGCAGACCGTCCGAGGCGCCGAAGCCGACCGGCGTATGCCCGTACGTCTTCATCGCGCCGTCCGGGAAGAGCGCCGCACCCGCGGCGGAATCCGGGGGCGGGGTGCGGTCCAGCGCCAGTGGAGCGCCCGCGCAGCGGAACTCCACCAGTTCGAAGAGCAGCCCCTGATCCTGGCGGCGCACGGCGAGGCGGAAGGCCAGCCGCATCGCTTCCTGGGCCAGTCGCAGCCATTGGCTGCGCGCGTGGCCGGTGGCGAAGTCGTAGCGTGCCGCCTCCAGTGCCAGGGCCGCGGGCAGTGCGAGCGCGAGTGCGGCGTCGACCGCCGCCCGCTCGTGGGCCCCGAGGTCCGACCGGGTGTACGCCCCCACCGGCACCCCGGCCCCCGGGTTCGACCTGGATTCCCTGCCGTACGAGCGCCTCCCCGCGCTGGTCGAGGAGGCCAGGTCCAGCCTCGGCGTCCGCTCCCCGCAGACCTGGCAGCTCACCGCCGACCACCTGACCGGCGCCCTCGTCGTCCGGGTCACCGTGACCGGGCCCGACGGCGGGGCCTCGCTCGACGCGGACGCGGACGCGGACGCGAAGGGGAAGGTGGTGCGGCGCGGCCCGGCACGCTGACCGACGGACACCCCGTGACGCGAACGGGCCCCGCACAGTACGGTCACACGCACGACGGGAGACGCCGGAAGAGGAACCCCATGAGCCGGAACGCGGGCGAAACCGCACGCCTGGAGGACGCGGTGCTCACGCGTGCCGCGCAGGCGGGTGACGTCACTGCCCTGGGTCTGCTGCTGGAGCGGCACCGGGCAGGTATGCGCGCGGTGGCACTGAGCATTCTGGGACCGGGTCCCGACGTCGACGACGTGGTCCAGGACGCGGCCGTGACCGCGCTCCGCCGTGTGGGCGACGTCCGCGACCCGGCGGCCGTAGGCGCATGGCTGCGGATGATCGTGCGCAACGCGAGCCGGTCCCTGTTGCGGGACTCCGTTCCCTTCCAACCGCTCGACGATCTGCAGGTGCCCGCCACGGACGACGGTCCGGAGCGGTGGCTGGAGCACCACGCGATGCGGGACTGGATCTGGGAGGCCATGGAAGAGCTGTCCCCCGCAGCGCGCCGGTGACCGGTCCCGAACACGTCGCCGAGGCCATGCGCCTGGTGCAGTCGTTCGCCGCGGACCACGCCGACCACCCCGGCCTCCCCGAGGTCCTGGCGGCTTTCCAGGCCATCCCCACCATCTCCGACGACGCCACGATGACGGCCGTCGCCAGGGGGCTGCTCCCCGCGTACTTCGCCGACTACTGGGGCCGGGAGGCGGAGTTCGCTCCCTTGCGTACCTCCGTGCGGGCCGCACACATCTCCGGGCTGGACGAGGACCTCTCCCCGCATGTCGTCGACGACCGTGCGGACCTCGGCTCACTCACCGTGCCGGCCCTCGTCGTCGTCGGCCGCCACGACGTCATCTGCGGGGTGCGGTGGTCCGAGGAACTGCACAGGCTGATCCCCGGATCGGAACTGCTGATCCTGGAGGACAGCGGGCACTTCGGCCACATCGAGGAGCCGGAGGCCTTCTCGCAGGCGGTGGCGCGTTTCGTGACGGCCACAGCGCGCGGCGGTACGGAGGGGCTGTGATCACCGAGGCCGGTCGGCACGAGGCTGTGGCCACGCTCGTCCACATCGCGGCCTTCGCACCGGACAAGACCATCCGATGAGACGTTCGACGTCGGCGCAGTGTCCTGCGTCACGCTCTCGGACCTGGGCGGTCGGCGGCCGGAAGGAGAGCACCGTTGGCGTCGCTGACGCGCTCCTGCTCGTCCCAGGTCTCCGGAAGGCTCTGCCGGATTTCCTCGCTGAGAACGAAGACATGCTCGTGCATCAGTACGGCGCCGAGGTCACTTACCGACACGGGGCCGCGGACAGTCTGTACCTGCGGGGTCGAGGTCATGCGGATCCTTCGGTGCTCGCCCGGGGCTGCCGACACGGCGCCTCATCACGGCCGAAGTCGGTGAAGGCGACGAAGGCCGGGGAATCCCGGCGGTGCGGGCCACACGCGCCGGGCCGAGCCACCCACGCGGCAGACCGGCAACGCGGCAGACCGGCAACGCGGTGTACGAACAGCTGGTCAGCCGCGCTGGTCAGCGGCCGTCTCGGGGAACGCCGCACCTGCCCCGGCGTACAGTCCGACGCGTCTGCCGCGGCCGGCGGCGGAAGGGCTTGGGTCTGCTGCCTCGACAGGGGAGATGTAAGTGGACAGGGGGGATTCACTCCCGTCGTGACCTCCCGTCCTTATGACCATGAACTGGAATCCATCACGTTGTGGATTATCGGTGATCGAACAGATGGCTATGTAATCTCTTAGAATTCGATAGACCGAGGTGTCCCTGGCGGTCGCCGGATTTCCGAGTGCCGAGAACGACATCTGTTGGCAGAGATCGAAGAATATCTTGTCACGGCGTCGTTCGGGATGCCAGAACAGTTGAGACAGCTTACGTTCCGCTATTCGAGAAGCCACTTCCCATTCGCCCTCGCGGTCTCCCTCGAAGCATCGGTAGAGGAGGTGGAAGTCGTGCATGACTGGAGTAGGAGCGAAGAGCCGCCAATCCGGAAGAAGAAGATTGGTGCGATCCAGCCTTCTCATCCGGTCGAAGGACCGCAGGGGGTGCTGGCTCACGATGGTCGCGGTCAACGCCGCTCCCAGCAGTGCTTCCACGCACCGGGTGGTAAAGGATCGACTCAGATGCATAGGTGTGTTCAGCCTCCGGCCAGTCGACAGACCTCGGTCGTGATCGCGGCCGCCTGTTCGGCTGTTTCGCGGTCCAGCAGCATGCGCCCCGGCAGACAGGACCCCAGGCGGTGCTGGGTGATGTGGCTGAACCGGGGGACTCCTGTGGTGTCCGCGTCGCTGTGGGAGACCATATGAATGGGCGAGGGGAAACGTCCGAGGAGATCGTCGTGAACGGTTCCCACCACCGAGCGGAGGGACGCCTCACGACGGGCCGCCTGCCACATCCGGGAATCTCTGAACTGCTCTTCACACAGCGTCCGGGCGGCCAACGGAAGTCGCGCCGTCCAGTCGGGGGTGGACAGCAGGTCTCCGTATCCCAGCTGAAGGGACCGGAGGAAGAGGGGAGAAATCCGAGAGACAGTGTTCGCTCCTGCGGCGTCCCCCTCGGACGAGCGGTCGGAATGGCTGGTCAGGACGGGCTCAAGCAGGACGGCACCCGCGAGGCACTCCCGCAGTGCTTCCGCGGCCCGCATCACCATGCCCGCTCCCATGGCATGACCCACGAGCAGGACCGTCCGGTCTCCGCGGATGGCCGAGATCAGATCCGCCAGGTCGGACACCAGGGTTTCTTCGCCGAACGGTCCGGCAGCCCGGTAGCGGCTGCGTCCGTATCCGGCACGATCGTAGAGAACCAGGGGCGCTGATTCCGGCACGGCGTCGACCATCCAGGTCCAGTGCTCCATCGTTGCCAGAAGCCCCGATTCGCACACGATGATCGGGCATCGTGACCCGCGTGAAACGCCTGAGTTCATGACTCGATACGAGAGCACGTTCCCGGTTCGTGTGGTGAGCAGATGTTCGTTTCCGCGGCCGTTCAGTACTCGTCTGCGGCGCATTCCAGATCGCGCCAGTGACAGCATTGCGACGGATGCCGTGGCGCCCATCACGATTTTCGGAAGCGTGAAGTCGGTGCTCATTGCATTGCTCACATTGTATGGAAAAGTCCGATAGGTCTTCGGAGATTATTCAGCAGCCGCAACGGGTCTCATGCGTGGGAACTCTCGCGCTGTATAGATTATTGCAGGGTATGAAGAGGTGAAAGCCCAGAAGAATCTGCCCAGTCCCATGGTGCACGCATTGACGAAATGAAATGAACCGGCTGCCATGGTGAAATGGTGAGCCAATGTGCCTTTCTTGATGAAGTAGAGCAGTGGAAAACAACATTCTCCGGCGATCACCGCGAGGCTCGCTGCGTACGCCGATCTCGGATGCCTCTGCGCAAGCTCGAATGCCCACCTACTGCCGTATACTTCTGTTCTCAGAATTCCGGGGAGCGCGGCTCCCGATCGCCAGTCGGCGCCCGCCAGTTTTGAGTACCCGGCAACTGAGTAGGCGAGCGTGGATTGCAGTGCGATGTACCACAGGCATGAGTCGACAGTGCTTCTGCGACCGCTCAGGCGGGCCAGCGCCGTGGCTGCCTGAACCTGAAAGAGGAGCTGATCCGATCCGTCGGACCGAAAGTTACGGCGGCCATACGTGAGTGCCGATGACGCAGCGAGCCATGCCAGGGCCGCAGCCCGCGTACGGTCGTTCGTCCGGGGTGCCAACAGGCAAACCGCCGCCACGAGTCGTGATCCTTCGACGGCTTTTTCAGCGCACGATTCGGAAGAAGACCTCTGCCGGACCAAGTGCCATGGATAGATGCCCGCGTCGGCTTCTTCTCTCCTTGCCATCCACAGTGCCTCAAGGCTCGAAATTACGCCGGCGACGCCTACGACGGCCTCCGTGAGGAGGAGAGCCCTCGCTTGCTGGGATCCATTTACCGAAATGAGCTGCCGAATCTTACGGAGAGATTTCACGGATGACCTCAATCGACCGTATGGAGAATGACGGAGGGTGGCTGCTCGCTCGCCGAGCGAGCAGCCACCCTCCGACATCATCTAGACACAGCAGGGGAAGTCGTTCGTTCCGAGAATCTCATCGGCCGCTGTGCCGGTTGCGGGAGCGGGGGTGCTGTGCGCAGCGGTCGGCGTCGATACCTCGTTGCTGGTCGCGGCCGTCGCGGGGGCTGCGGCCAGGCCAACCGCGAAGATGCCGGTGGCGAATGCAATGATCTTGGATTTGTCCATGGAAACTCCCATTTTCGAAATTGGCGTGATTCGGTGATTGCGCCGAGGTGAATTCCCTCTTCTTTCGCAATCATTAGCCTAGGGTTGGAACTTCCGTCATGTCAACGCTGTCGGCATTTATTCGATGCCGCCTCATTGGATTATCGAAATATCCTCGGCGCTGGATTTCTCTGCGGATTCGAGGTGGCATCTCCATTGGCAACATCACGGTCTTGGCCTCCGCGTACACCCCGCGGCGGTCCACCTCGCCGCGGGCATACGCGTGACCCGATAAGATGCTTCACCCACGAAGGGCTTAGTGTTCACTGTCACGTCACAGGCGAGGCCCCTTGAGGACATATCGAGGAGTTAGGTGAAATTTCAGTTACTTGGTCCCGTAATGGCGTTCTCGGAGGGCCGGCGTCTTGACCTCGGCCCTGCGAAGCAGCGATGCGTACTCGCAGCCCTGCTCCTCGACGCGGGGCACGTGGTCTCTGCCGAGCAGCTGATAGACCGCGTTTGGGGCGATGATCCACCGCGCTCGGCACGCAGCACCCTGTACAGCTACATCACTCGCATCCGGGCCGTCTTCAAGTTGGCGGGAGTCCCCGAGGAGCGGCTCAGGGTGCTCCGTCACACTGGTGGCTACGTGGTGGAAGTGGCTCCCGAGTGCGTGGACGTCCATCAGTTCAGAGGTCGCGTTGCCCTGGCCCGGAAGGCCGAGGACGAGCGAGCCGCTGAACTCCTGAGCAACGCCCTTGAGGAGTGGCAGGACGCAGCTCTGTCCGATCTGTCCGGTTCCTGGGTCGAAGTCACGCGCACTCGGCTGGAGGACGAGCGCCAGGTGGCACTTCGGCACCTCCACGACATTCGGTTGCGTCAGGGGTGGGCAGAGCAACTGCTGCCGACGCTGCGAGACCTGGCCGCGTCCCGACCGCTGGACGAGCGTCTCGCCGGACAACTGATCACGGCGCTCTACCACGCGGGCCGACAGGGGGAGGCGCTGGAACACTACGAAGGCATCCGCACCCTGCTGGCGGAGGAGCTCGGAATCGCTCCCAGCCCCGAACTGCAGGCGCTGCACCAGCAGATCCTCACCGCAGACCTTGCCGTCGGACCGCGGCCTGGCGGGCGTAGCTCTCCCCAGGTGTGGCCTGTGCCCCGTCAGCTCCCCGCGTGTCCTGCGCTCTTCGCCGGGCGCACTCAGGAACTGGCTCTCCTGGACCAGACGCTGGAAGATTCGTCGACGAACGGCGATGCGCTCAGCGTGATGACCATCGGTGGCATGGCGGGGGTCGGCAAGACGTGGCTCGCCCTCCGTTGGGCACACCGTCGACTGAGCCTCTTTCCCGACGGGCAACTGTATGTGGATCTTCGTGGCTTTACCCCTGGCCAGGAACCGCTGTCGCCTGGTGTCGCCCTTCGAAGTCTGCTTGAGCCCGGATCCACCGGCTTGATGCCTGTGGATAGTTTCTCCGGAAACGAAGAAGTGCCTTGTGACCTGCGATGATGGGGTTTCTCTAGGACCACATCAGGCACGATCGGCAAGGCACTTCCGAGATGCAATCCTCCCATGCCGCGGCGGCGGTCTCTTCCACGTTCGATGATCCGAACCTGGTCGCGTACGGCGGGCTGGAGCCGGTGGTGCGGCTGGCCGAGCGGTGCGGTCTGCCGGCGTTGGCCGGGGAGCACATCAGGCTGCCGGTCTCGAAGGACGGCACCGGCGCCTTCCCCGCCGCGAAGCTGATGTCGCTGGTGGGCGGCATGGCCGCGGGCGCCGACAGCATCGAGGACATGGACCGGCTGCGGCATGGCGCGATGGGCCGCCTGTTCTCCGGGGTGCGGGCCCCGTCCACGCTGGGGTCGTTCCTGCGCTCCTTCACGCACGGGCATGTGAAGCAACTGCATGCCGTGGCCCGCCGGTTCCTGCCCGAACTGGCCCGTCACACCCCGTTGCTGACCGGCGCGGACCAGGTCGCCTACGTGGACATCGACGACACCATCCGCCGCACCTACGGCTACGCCAAACAGGGTGCAGGCTACGGATACAGCAAGGTCAAGGGCCTGAACGCGTTGCTCGGCATCGTCTCCACACCCCTGTCCGCCCCCGTGATCGCCGCCACCAGGCTGCGTAAAGGGCCCTCGAACTCAGCGCGCGGGGCGGCAGCGTTCGTGGCCGAGACCATCCGCACCGCCCGTGCCTGCGGCGCGAGCGGCCTGCTGGTACTGCGGGCGGACTCCGCGTTCTACGGCGCCGACGTCATCAACGCCTGCCGCGCTCTGGGTGCCCGCTTCTCCGTCACCGTGCGGATGAACGCCTCCGTCAAGGCCGCCATCGCCCACATCGACGAGACCGCCTGGACGCCGATCAAGTACCCCAAGGCTGTCTGGGACGAGGAGGGCCAGTGCTGGATCTCCGACGCAGAGATAGCCGAGGTCCCCTACACCGCGTTCACTTCCAAGCCGAAGAAGCAGCAGGTCACCGCCCGTCTGATCGTGCGCCGCGTCAAGCGCCTGAACCCTGACGCCGTCCCCGTCGGGCAGGGCACCCTGTTCAACACCTGGCGCTACCACGCCGCGTTCACCGACTCCCCGCTCGCCTTGAGGGATGCCGAGCGTGATCACCGTCGGCACGCTGTCGTCGAGCAGGTGATCGCCGATGTCAAGAACAGCGCCTTCGCCCACGCGCCGTCCGGGCATTTCCAGGCCAATGCCGCGTGGCTCGCCCTGGCGGCCCTGGCACACAATCTGACCCGCGCCGCCGGCGCCCTGGCCGGAACATTCCATGCCAGGGCGACCACCGCCACCATCCGTGACCACCTGATCAACGTGCCCGCCCGTCTGGCCCGATCCGCCCGCCGCCTCACCCTGCACCTGCCCGAACGCTGGCCCTGGGGCGAGGACTTCGCCCAGCTGTTCAGCACGGTGCATGCACCACCCGTCCTCTGACTCCCTGACCGACCTGCCCGAAAGGGCCCGAGACCTGTGGAAAAAGTGGAAGAGCTGGGTAGACCAGCGGCCACCCCATGCCCGAATCCGCAACTCAGCCCCGACACGGCCTGCGCGACCCCGAAACGATCAACCGGGAATCAAGCCGGTGGATCCGGGTTGAGGCACTCGGTGCCCCGCCGTCCTCCATTCCGGTTTCTCTGGAATCTCAGACGGGGTTGTACCGGTCGTTGGTGGCGGACAAGCACATTCTCGTTGTTCTTGACAATGCCCGAGACAGCACCCAGGTGACGCCGCTGTTGCCGGGAGCCCCGAGCTGCACTGTGCTGATTACCAGTCGCCATCGGTTGTCCGGCCTGGTCGCGAACCACGGAGCACGCTCGATAGCACTGACGACGCTGACCGATGACGACGCTCGTCAGCTCTTGGCGGATCACCTGGGGCGCGAGGCTCTCGAACGCGAACCTGATGCGATCACCACCTTCCTCGACCGAAGCGCCGGCCTGCCGCTGGCCCTGAGCATTCTGGGGACACGTGCGTCCTTCAATCGGGGTCTGCCTCTCGCTGTGGTGGCCAAGGAGCTGGATGAAGCGGCAACGAGACTCGACGCCCTGGAATCGGGAGAACTGTCGTCCGGCCTGCGAGCCATTTTCACCACGTCGTACGCCACTCTGAGCGATGAAGCAGCCCACGTCTTCTGCCTGTTGGGACTGGCTCCGCAAGCCGACTTCTCGCTGTTCGCCGTGGCTTGTCTCGCAGATGCTCCGGAGCCGAGGACCCGGAACTGGCTGCACCAGTTGGAGTCGGCCCACCTGCTCCATCAGTATCAGCCCGACCGTTACCGCATGCATGACCTGGTTCGGCTCTATGCCGCCGAATGCGGTCGACGCACTCTTCAGGAGGAGGCGGTCACCGGCGCCTTCCGACGTCTTGTGGACGCCTATCTCATGAGCGCCCACCACGCCGACAGAGTACTGACTCCGCACAGGCAACCCATAGAGATTCCGCTGGCAGTGGTCGATGAAGACGGTGCAATTATTCCGGATTCGGTGGCCGCTATGAACTGGTTCTCAAACGAACAGCCCACCCTCATGGCTCTACAAGGGACAGCCATGAAACAGGGCTGGTTCGATCGAGCCTGGCAGTTGGCCTGGGTAATGGAAATATTTCACGTGAAGAAGGGGGTGCATCAGGACAACCTCACTGCCTGGCAAACCGCGTTGACTGCTTCTGAGCAACTCCAGGACACGAATATATCTGCGCAGACGTACCGTTACATCGGTCGGGCGAACATGATGTCAGGGAATATCGACGAAGCAATTTTTCACCTGTCCCAGGCATTGGATCCGCTGAAAACACTCGATGACACCCTGGGGACGGCTCTCACGCACCATGCCCTGGGTTGGTCCTTTGCCCGGCAGGGAGACATCGCACGGGCTCTCGCAGAGGCTCGAAAATCTCTGCGTCTTTTCCAAGTGATCGACTCCCCTGTCTGGGTGGCTCAGCGACTCAACGCAGTCGGCTGGTACCTCGCCCAGCTCGGAAAGTACGAGCGTGGTCGCATCCGGTGTGAGCAGGCGCTACGGATGTTCCATGAAGACGGTCAGCGCGTCGAATCAGCTGCGGCCCTGGACAGCCTGGGCTACATCGCCGCCCGGACAGGAAAGCACTCGGATGCGATCAATCTGTACCGCGAGGCACGCACGATATACCAGGAGAGCGGCGACCTTTACGAGGAGGCGAACACGCTGACCCGTCTTGGCGGCGCTTACCTGGACGCCGGCCGCACGACAGACGCCGTTGCCACCTGGAGGGCCGCGCACGATCTCTACATGGTCCAGTTCAGATTTTTGGAGGCGGATCAAGTCAGAGAAAAGCTGGCCGACTGTTGACGTTGCAAGACCTTCCCCCGCCGATCTGGATCCAGAATTCATTGTTTCGCCATCGTGGCATCATGCGAGCCGAACTGCGAGGCTTGCATCAAATAGAGTTCACGAAATTTGCCGGGCTTGCTCAACAGCTCATCCGGAGTTCCGGAATCGATGACACGACCCTGCTCCATCACAACAATACGATCCGCCGATCTCACGGAGGCCAGACGATGCGTGATGAGAAGGACAGACTTTCCCGAATCTGCCAGTCCCCGGATTTTCTGGTACGCCTCGATTTCCGATTTCGGGTCCAGCGCCGATGTCGGCTCGTCGCAGATCAGGAGATCAAAATTACGGAATCTGGCTCGCGCCAACGCGACACGTTGCCACTGACCTCCCGAGATCTCCACACCACCTTGGAATGATCGGTCCAGGATGGTGTCCCAACCCCCCGGCAGCAGTGCGAGAAAGGGATCGGCATCGGCGTACGCGATTGCCTCGGCCAGTGCGCCGGTATCACCCGACCTCGAAAACTCGGACACCGTGATGTTGCTGCGTGCCGTGAAGGGCCACCGTTTGAAGTCCTGGCTCAGCAGGGCCACCCGTTCGAAGACATCGAACCGGTTGGCCTCTGTCACCTCGGTGCCGCCCCATCGCACAGTGCCGTGCTGCGGTAGGTACAAGCCAGAGATGATCTTGGCGAGTGTGGTCTTCCCGCTTCCGTTCTCCCCGACCAGCGCAACGACCTCGCCCGGTCGAACCGTCAGGTCGACGCCGCCGACAGCGGCTTGCCGCTGGCCGCTGTAGGCATATCCGACACCCCGCAATTCAAGTACCAGGGGGCCATCCGCCAACGTCTTCCCTCGCGCGGGGATGGCCATGCGCTCCGCCTCCCGACACGCCTCGACCCAGTCGCCGAAGAAGAGTGACTGTTCGTAGAGCTGGTCGATGCCCGTGACCAGGCGCTGCAGCCCGGCGGTTCCGACCCGGATGGCCAGCAGGGCGGTGGCGAATCCCGCGATCGCCGCCTGCTGCGAGATCTGCAGAGAGACCAGGGCGGCATATACGAGCACGGTGGCGCAGCCGGTCACGGCGGAGGTGAGCAGCTGTGTCCTGGCGGCCTGCCTCGCCAGTCGGCTCAACTCGGCCTCGCCACCCGCGGCCATGGCCTCATAGTGCCTCAGAAGAAACGGGCCGGCCCCGTGCACTCTCACTTCCGCGGCTGCCTGGTGATCGGTCAAAAGGCGGGCCAGTACCTGTTCCTGCCGCACGTGTTCGACTCGTGAATGCATCGATTCGTAGGCACACCGGGCATTACGCATCGCCCCCCACCCTTTCGGGAGGACGATGAGAAAGAGCAGGGGGAAGAGGGCCGGGTGAAGCGCGGCCAGTACACCGCTCATGGCCAGCAGCGAGACGATGCTGTTGGTGATCGCCGAACTGCTCTGGATCATGCGTCCCGCGGCGATCGTACCCGGGTGAGCGGAGTCGAGAACGGTCCGGAACCCAGGATCCTCGAAAGCCTGCAGCTCAACCTGGCTCACCCGTCGCAGGAGTTCGCTCGCAGCGCGCCGTTCCACCTTGGGCTGCAGACGTCCCGTGGCTCCCGAACTCATCGCCTTCAGTCCGGCTACCAGTGCGCCGGCGGTACTTATCCCAAGCAGTGGAAGCGTGAGGTGCCCGATTCCGTTCCAGCTGATGCCCACCCGCAGCGCGGAAGCCAGCACGGAGTTCACTGAGATCAGGATGTATGCAGAGGCAATGCCTTGGCCAACCTCTGCCGCAAGAAAGGTGATGAGCGCCCGCCGGTCCACCTGCAGGCCCAGGCTCATGGTCCGGGAGAGCAGTCCGGGCAGTCGCCGTAGCATGCCGGCGAAGTCCATACGCTGCGCCGCGCCGTCGTGGCGGATCATGCCGTGGGCGACACGGAGCCGACCGCCGAACAGTTCTCTCTCGGACTCGGCGCTGGCGTCCTCAAGGGCTGTGTCGCCGTGACCCCGGGGTTTCATTCGGCAGTGTCCGAGTTCAGAGTGACGGCGGAGGAACCCTCCAGGCTCCTGCCCACCCGTACATAGTCCTGAATCTCCTTTTCCGGATTCGCCTGATCCAGCTGACGGATGAACTCGGCGAACTTGCCTGTCAGTTCCTTCTCCACATGCTGAGCGTCGGAGGAGGCCACGTGTGGATATTCATCGAACTCGGATCCGCCGAGTATCCGGTGGACGCTGAGCAGCAACAGGTCGCGCCATGTGCGTGGACGTACGGTCACGGACAGATGAAGCGACACCTGGTCCTCCGCAGCGGCCACGTGGGGCATGTGATAGGGGATGTAGAGAAGGTCGCCCGGTTCCAGAAAGACGTCGATCGAAGGCGCTCCCAGCGCGTCGGTGTCGCACAGGCCTGTCCCGGACGAGCGGTCTTCCCAGACGCGCCAATGTTTTCGACCTTCGAGTTGTACGACGAAGACGTCGACCGCGTCGCGATGTGCTTGGTATCCCTGTGTTCCGGGAGGTGTCAGAAAGGCTACGGCGTCACTGCGGGTCGCGAAGACATCGCTGAAGAGACGGCAGAATTCCCGCACGTCCGGAAGGATCTGATTCAGGGACATCCACGTGATGGTCGCCCCGGAGGCGAAGAGTTCCCTTACTTTTTCCGGAACGACTGCGTCCAGGATCAGTGCTCCCTGCACCGTCGTTGCTCTGGTGAACCACTGCTCAGGTACCGGTTTGCCGTCCTTGGCGATGCTGATGTACGGCGGTCGGACGCCCTCCAGGTTCACCAGGCCGTCGACAGCTCTCCATGGCAGAACTCGGTCCCGGGGATGTGCAAGAGCCTTCCGTCTGAGCAATGGACGTGCGTTGAAGTGTTGGCTGAAGAAGATGTCCTCGTCGCCTACGAGATCTCGGAACTCTGTCACGAAGTCACTCGCTCTCTTGCCCGTTCGGTTCAGGAAATCAGCAACGCTGCTTGCCAGCCGGTCGGCTCGCCGTCCGCTTCCCGGAATGCTGCGTCGCCTTCGGCATAGGATTCCAAGGCGAGGGCGATGCCGCCGGCCCCGTCAAGGAATCCAGGCATGTCTGCTCCCTGAGGCGTGTTGAGCATCGCCGTCCGGAAAGCGAATGAATATTCCGGATCGAATTTTCTGAGCACTCTTTCAGCGAGACGGTGCTCCAACTCCGTAAACCGCTGGTCATGCATGGTTGAATTGCAGGCCCGTATCAGGTGCAACAGCCCCGCCCAGCCGTGGCACAGACCGGCGTCCTCGATACCGAATTCCTCAAGGGGTGTGGACAGCAAGGGGAGGAGCGACTTTTGTGCCATCGTGTGCCAGTGAGGTCTGTCGAGGGCGAGGGCAGCCAACTGTATTGCCCGCGTTACGCCGGGTACGCCGTAACACCAGGACGGGCGTGATCTCACCTCCGCTGCCGCACCGCGTCGCCAGTCGTCAAGGGTGAGCAGCCGAGGCCAGTAGACGCCGTTTTGATCTTCCATGGCGAAATCGAGGAAAATATCCACAAGCCGTTCAATGGCTTCTTGGTGCCCACCGACCACGACGCCTTCGCGATAGGCGAGTGACAGGAGAGACAGCGGGCCGGCGATTCCGTGTGCCAGCCCCAAGTTCAAGTGGCCGTCCTGGTAGGTGTCGTCCGGAGTTCCCTGCCGTGGTCCTTCCATGGCCCACAAACCAGGTACCGTGCAGCCCTTGTGAGCGATCGGCTCGGTCATGCGTACCAATCTGCGGAGGACGACCTTGAGCGCCTCGCTCCCGGTATCCCCCCGGGCCAGCAGATATCGTCCTGTCCCGCTCAGTCCGCGGGTGACATCAAAGTCCGCCAGGCGGGCGAAGAACGCTTGCTCGGACCGGCGCACCACATGGTCAACCTGTATCTTGACGAACTCATCGAGCCGTGTCAGGGCTTTGGTGTAGCCCAATCCGGCTCGGTGAGCCATGAGAACGGAGAAGGCCATGGCGCCGACACCCAGATACAGGCCTTGAGGTCGGAGGGCAGTGGCTGTGCCGGTTTTCGAAAGAGCTGCGGAGGCGGCCGAAAGGAAAGAGTGGGTGCTGCTGGACGTGAGAGGAGAAGCGGATCGTGATGAGCTGGACAGCAGAGCGACGCCTGGGTATCCGCCGGCCAGTGAAAGATCGTCCCAGAGGGGATTCGGTCTGTGCCGATCGACGGCTACGGACCGCACTCCGGGTATGCCGGTGCGAGACACGACCATGTCAGGATCGGAAAGCCGGGCTCTCACCAATTCTCCTGCGGAAAGCGCCCTTTCCCGCAACTCGCTCGTCAACAACTGGCCCCGTCCCTGGTCGTCCTGCGGAGGATTACTGTCGAGGTGAGACAATTCCCCGTTTCATCCTCTCGGTGTGGGCCAGCGCAACGCCTCGAAGAACGGCGTAACTGCGTTTCTCCTTCTCCTTGTTGATCCCGATCAGACGGTTGTGCTGCATGTGCAGCACTGAAAGGATCGTGTCTTCGGCCAGAGGTGTTCGATCCGGATCGGCATCGTTGACACCGACGATGGCGCCATACACACCTGCTGATGGAGAATCCATCCATAGGGCCTGCAGCCCTGGCAATCCAATGACCTCGGCCAGCTGCTCGGCAGCACGCCCTGGCACTACCAGCCCTGTGGAGATCCGGCGATGCTGCTGGAAGAACTTGTGCTGGGGCTGCAGTTGGAACTTGCGGACGACCCAGGAGGGCCAGTTCCACAGCCCCAGCGATTCAAGGAACACCGCATAGTTCATGGCAGCCAGAACCTCGTCGGGGATGGCTTCGCCGCCGTTACGCAGGCGCCACCTGATCTGTGCCACGGCAGCCTGGCTGTCCAGGTTGAACAGTTCTTCGGCAACGCTGATGGCGGAGGGGCCGCCGTACCGCTGGATCTCCGGTTCGTAGGTGTCGAGCTGCAGAGAGGAGATGGCACCGGACTCCCTGAGTTCCCGGGCGTGCCTGCCCAGGGCCGGCAGAACGTGCGTGGCAAGGTCGTGGGCCCTGCCACGCATCCTCAGCCTGATGTGCGGCTCCGGGTCGTTGAATCGCATGTAGAACCAGCAGTCGATATGAGGCTCGACCTCTTTGATCAGGCGCGGAATGTGGAGCGCAATCAGGGTGTTCTGTCTGTCGGGGAGTGCAAAGAACTTCGCATAAACCCACTCCTCGCCGGGAAGATGGAATTCTTTCCGGGCATGGGGTGTCATGCTTCTGGTCTGTCGCTTCTCGGTTGTTTTCGCGGCAACACCGGAGGTCTGGGGAACATGGGAGGTCAGCGGAACAACCAGTTCATTGCTGTGTCCGTTGATCCAGCCGAGCAGTTTTCCACCCTCGGTCAGATCCTCGAACACCGATATTTCGCCACGTGCCAACTCGTTCCGAAATATCTTCCGATGCCACGTGTCGTTGAGATCGAGGAAATACGCTCGATCGCTGTGCACTATGCGGACTTCGTTCGGAACCCTGTACCTGCCCCGCCATTCTTCGAGTGCCGAGTTCCAGTCGGCCCAGTTCTTCGTGGCGTCGCGCATGTGGCGGGTCGGCTTCCAGCGCAATGGTGAGACGACAGTTCTGCCGCGAGTAACCCGCGGAAGCATCGGCAAGGCTTCGAGTCCTGCCCATCGCCAGCTGTACCAAGGCTTCACCTGCGAAAGACTCAGCTCGTTGAGCAAACGTGCGAGATTTGGCGCCCCGGTCTCCATGTCAAGCATGTGGGCCACGACGGGAACCACCCGCTTGCCAGTTTTCGACCAGGTTATTTCCAGGCCCGACGGCGTGGCTGTCACCAGCAGGTCACGCCAGTCGATCACGTTCCTCTTGCGGCTGTCGGCGTAAACCCCCAGCGGAATCTCATAAGGCAGGAACGCACTGGGCGTCTGCATGACATTGAGCGCCCTCGCTACACGCGGCGCGAAAACGACCTCCGCAGTGATCTGTTCGGACCCCGAGCCTGATCGGACGAGAGAGGATATTTTCTCGGCGGACTGCAGAAGGTCGCCGTAACGGGCTACGCTGGCGCCGCTCAGCCAGGAACCGGTAAAGGGCGATGTCAGTAGGCGAAAATCGCCGTTCTGGATGGACTCCGTACTGTGTGAGACAATTTGCAGGCAGAGTTCCATGGACGGCAGCGGGACATGTGCGCGGGTGTCTTCCGAAATCTGTTCAAGCACTTCGTCCGTGAGTACGATCTCGCGTTGCTCTGTCGCCAGGGATTCCTGGACGAGTTCCCCGAGCAGGGCCCGCCGCTCTCCTGTGGGCGTCGGAACCACATCCTGACCGCGCCAAGGCGAACCGCGGTATCCGCGCGGGTAGCCGAGGCCGCGGTGCGGGTCCACCAACTCTTGCAGGGGAACCGCTGCGCCCGTCCCGTACTTGTCCCTGAAGCGATCCATGTATTCGCGCAGATGCGGTCGCGGTTCTACTTCAGGAGCGATGCGCCACATGCTTGACGCGTATTCCTCGACCTCGCGCAGCACCGATGGGGAAAGAGATACCCGGTGCGGCATCCGTGTTTCTACTCGCAGTTGCGGTGTCACATCCGGTGAGATCTTCCGCATGCGGGCCAACGCCCGATCCCACGCGGCCCGTCCGTCTCCCAGCTCTGCCTCTTCGTATTCCGTCCATTCCGATAGACCGAGACGGGATCCATCAGTCTCTTGTGCCACGGATTTGGTAACCCGGCCCCAGTAGTCTGCGTCATTTTTTCCGGGGGTGACTGATGTCAGGAGGAAGCCGTGCGAGGTCAACTGGGAAAGTACCCCGTCGATATCGCTTTCGGAGAACTTGTCGAACCTCGTGATCGCTTGATCCAGGAGATTTGCGTAGGGCACGGGGGCGCTCGCCTCGTTGAGAACCCACTCGACGAAGGGAGTCATTCGGATCGATGTCTCCTGCTGCGCAGCCGTTCCGTCCGGGCCGTGAGGGGCACCGGGCACCGGCCACGTCACTCGAACCCTGCCGTCATGGACGGTGGCCAGGTTGTTCGCCGTGACCTGGAGGCGGCGTCGTATCTCGGGCTTGCTCAGCCACAGGGACACGGTCTCGTCCAGCCACTGTCCGTCCAGGCCGACGGACTTGCCGGCCGCACCGCCTTCATCCATCGCGGCGATCGCGGCGACCGTAGGGATCGTCACGCCGGCGAAGAGACCGAACGGCGTCGACCGGGTCTCCATCCGGAGTGCGTAGCGCGTAAAGGAGATGGCCAGGCTGTTCAGCTTCTTCAGAGTGAGTTCCCGGCCGGACTCCAACTCGTCGAGAGACCGGGAGAGGCTCTCGCTGGCAACATGCACCGCTTCACGCAGTACGGGGTCCTTGGCCAGTTCAAGCAGATATGCGACAAGTTGCGTACGCTCGGCGGAACCGTCACTCGCCACGTCCGGTGATGTGACGTTGAGCGCCCCCCTGGGCAAGGTCGACACCCTGAGTGCCATCGGCTGGCCGGCGTGGAAACAGACCTGGTCCATGCCCTCTCCTTGATCGGACGTGAAGTGTGGGGAGGTGTCGTTCCTCCCCACACCAGGCAATGCCTTCGGTCGATCTAGCAGAGGAGGCACATGGAAACGGGCGAGAGGGTGCTGACGGACCCTCCGACGCTGCAGCACTCGGCCGTGGCCCAGCAGTTGCCCTGGGTCAGTTCACCCAGCGACGGTGCCTTGTCCCCGGACACCTCGAGCTCGGCTATGTGCAGGTCGAGGTCCAGCTCGTTGCTGAGGGTGTCCTGGGCGTCGTCGAGCAGAATTGCGGTGGGCATGGTGATCCTCCGTCATCGTCTGAAATCGGCGTGAGTGGGACGCGGCCTCCCCCGTGCGCGGATGGTGCTGCGCGGCCGTAGATCGAGAGTGGCATTGGGGGTGAGGTCGAATCCTTGTAGCTTTCTTGAATCGATCACAGGGCGATGACTGTGTGCCTGCGGAGTGCGCACGACGGGAGGCTCCGCCGTTCGCCGCCGTGGTGGCCCGCGGCCGTGGTCGGTCAGCCGTCAAGAGCGGTGATTTTTCTCCCCGACCGTCTCCAGGGCGCCCCGGCAGGCCGCACGGTGGTCCGCGGCCCAAGCGGCGAGAAGACGCAGGCCCTCGTGCGTGGGCGTGCCCGGGGCGGCGGTCCAGACGATGAGTTGCTGGTCGGGGTCGGTGCCGGCGGTGAGGGTGTCCCGTTCGAGGACGAGCTCGCCGGCCACCGGATGGTGAAGCGTCCTGGTGCCGGTGGTGCGGGCGGCCACGTGGTGGGCGGCCCACCGGCGCCGGAAGTCCGGGTCCCGCTCGGACAGGTCGTTCACGAGGGCGGTGAGACGGGGCGAGCCGGCGTTGTGGGCCGCCTCCCTGTGGAGTTGGGCGACCACCGTACGGGCCGTGGCCTCCCCGTCCGCGTACAGCTTTCGCACGGCGGGGGAGAAGGCGATCCGGGCGTAGGTGCGTTCCTCTTCCGGGATCCGCGCGAAGTCGCCGACGAGGGCTACCTACCGGACCATGGACGAACGCCGCGCCGTCAAGACCCTCCGGCGCCCCTGACATCCAGCGGCAGACAAAGTCCGGACACGACACGCAAAGGCCGGACGGCGCGCCCGAAGACTCGGGCGGGCCGTCCGGCCTGCGCACATCGAGGGGTCAGCCCCGGCGTACCTCCTCCAGCCGTACGGGCCGGTGCTCTGTCAGCGAGAGGGTGCAGGCCTCGGCGATCAGGCCGGCCTCGATGGCGTCGGCGACCGTGCACGGAGAGGTGGCGCGGCCCGCGACGACCTCCGTGAAGGCGGTGAGCTCGGCGCGGTAGGCGGGGGCGAACCGGTCCATGAAGAAGTCGTGCGGTGTGCCCGCAGGGAAGGTCGCGCCCGGCTCCACGGAGCGCAGCGGCAGCTTGTCCTCCAGGCCCACGGCGATGCTGTCCCGCATGCCGTGCAGTTCCAGGCGGACGTCGTAACCGCGGGCGTTGTGGCGGGAGTTGGAGACCAGGGCGATCGTTCCGTCGTCGAGGGTGAGGAGCGCGGAGGCGGTGTCGACGTCACCCGCCTCGGCGATGTACTCGGCACCCCGGTTGCCGCCGACCGCGTACACCTCGACCACCTCACGGCCCGTGACCCAGCGCACGATGTCGAAGTCGTGCACGCTGCAGTCCCGGAAGATGCCCCCGGAGACGGCCACGTACGCGGCGGGCGGCGGCGCCGGGTCCAGCGTGGTCGACCGTACGGTGTGCAGCTTGCCGAGTTCGCCGCCGACCACCGCCTTGCGGGCGGCCACACAGCCCGCGTCGAAGCGCCGGTTGTAGCCGATCTGCACCTCGACGCCGCTGCCCTGGACCGCGTTCAGTACGTCGAGGCTCTCCTCGACGGTCCGCGCCACCGGCTTCTCGCAGAACACCGGGATGCCCGCCTTGACCGCGGCGAGGATGAGCGCGGGGTGCGCGTCGGTGGCGGCCGCGACGACGACGCCGTCGACCCCGGCGGCGAGCACCGCCTCGGGGGAGTCCACCGCCGTCGCCCCGAAGCGCTCCACCGCCGCCGCGGTGGCCGCCGCCACCGGGTCGCTGACCACCAGGGTGTCCACCGCGTCGAGTCCGGCGAGGGTCGCCGCGTGGAAGGCGCCGATCCGACCCAGCCCCAAGATGCCGATACGCATGAGAAGTCGCTCCTAAAACCAGTGGGGGAATGCCCGCTGAGGGGGTGAGGGGGTTGAGGGGGGTGAGGGAGTCCGGTGAGGGACTAGGGATGAGGGGACAGGGGAATCAGTCGAGTCCGCCGAGGACGATCTGGTCCCAGTCGACGACCGAGCCCGTGACCACCCCGCTGCGGTCGGAGAGCAGGAAGACGACGAAGTCGGCGATCTCGTCGACCTGCCCGAGCTTGCCCATGGGCTGTGACCGGGCGGCCTTCTCCCGCCAGTCGTCGCCCGCGCCGTGGAACATGCGCTGAATCTCCTCCTCGCCCTCGGTGTCGGTCCAGCCGATGTTGATGCCGCTGATCCGGATCCGGTCCCAGCGGTGCGCGTGGGCGGCGATGGGGGTCCCCCCGCGCGAGCGAAGCCGAGCGTGGGGGAGGGTGAGGCCCATGAGTCCGGCCTGGCGGCGACGTACGGGGCGAGGAAGGGCTGCCCGCCGTGCGCGGCGGAGGTGATGATGTTGACGACGGTGCCCGGCGCCCCGCGGTCCACCAGGTGCTGGACGGCGGCCTGCATCGCGAAGAAGGGGGCGCGCAGGTTGATCGCCATGTGCGCGTCGAACAGCTCCGGCGTGGTGTCCGGCAGCGTGCCGCGTGACGTCAGTCCGGCCGCGTTGACGAGACAGTCGATCCGCCCGTGAGCGGCCACCGCCCGCTCGACACTGCCGCGGGCCTGCGGGGGATCGGCCAGATCGGCCCGTACGAAGGTGGCGCCGGTCTCCGCGGCGAACTTCTCGCCGACCTCGGCACGGCGCCCGGTGAAGGCGACCGTCGCGCCCTCGCGCAGCGCGGCCCGTACGATGCCGGCGCCGACGCCCTGGCTGCCACCGTTGACGAGAACGACTTTGTCCCCGAGCAGTTGGTTCATGAAGGTGATGCCCGTCCTTTTCAGCTCCGGCGGCGCTTGGCGCCGTCCCGCAGTTCCTGGCGCAGCCGCTGTGGGCTCCACTCCTCCGTGACGGCCCGCCACACCGTGTCCGCCTGGGAGGGCGGGGCGAGTCCGTCGACCGGCGGGTCCAGATCGAGGTCGGTGGGGAACGCATAGCCCTCCGCGCAGGCCGCCACCACCCGGCGCAGCCAGGCCTCGCCCGCGCCCTCGCGCCCGCGCCGCAGCAGTACCGGGAACAGCGCGTTCGCCATCGCCTCCCGGTGCACGGTCTCCATCGCGCGGCCGAAGGCGGAGGAGATCTGCAGCAGGTTCGCCGTCCGCAGGATGTCCGCCGAGCGGTTGTGGCCCGCGGCGTGGAAGAGCGCCGGGTTGAAGAAGACCGCGTCTCCCTTGGCGAGCGGGAGCTGGACGTGGTGCTCGTCGAAGTACGCGGTGAACTCCGGGCGCCGCCAGGCCAGATAGCCCGGCTCGTACTTCTGCGAGTGCGGCAGGTACAGCGTCGGGCCGGACTCCGCGGGCATGTCGCAGTGCGCCACCGCGCCCTGGAGGGTCAGCACGGGGGAGAGGCGGTGGACATGGGCCGGGTAGCGGGCCGCCTGTTCGTCGGAGAGGAAACCGAGGTGGTAGTCCCGGTGCGGGCGCTGCGCCGGGCCGCCCGGGTTGACCACGTTGATCTGCGAGGTGACCTGGTAGCCGGGGCCGAGCCAGGCCTCGGCGGCGAGGGCCAGCATGTCGTTGGCGTAGTAGTCGGCGAAGACCTCGGGGGCGCGCAGGGCCATCTTGTCCAGCGCGCTCCACACCCGGTCGTTGGCGCCCGGCGCGGCGAAGTGGTCACCGCGGGCCGCGCCCGTCGCCCGCTCCTCCTCGATCAGCGCCTCGAAGACGGCGGTGGCACGGTCGAGGACGTCCGGGTCCGTGAACGCCCGCCGCAGCACGACGACGCCCGGCCCGTCCAGCAGCGCGCGCACCAGCTCGGCCCGTACCGAGCGGCTCTCGTACGAGGCGCGCAGCCGCTCGCTGTCGTACACGAGGACGTTCTGTACGACCTCTTCGGCCCTCGGGTAGTCACGTACGTCCGTCCGCTCCTCGACCAGTGGGCGGAAGGTGTCGAGACGACAGTCCTCCTCGGTGAACCACATCCGTGATCCGGTCCTTCCGGTGCGGTGACCTTTCTGCCAGTCTCATGAGGACGGGGCCATCATTCAATCCGCAGAGAACCATCAAAAACCCCTCATCCGACCGCTGGACCGCGGGACGCGGCACAGGACGGCAACGGACGCGGCAAGGAACACGGCAAGGAACACGCAGCAAGGGACCACATGGGACATCCGTATACGATCCGCGAGATCGCCCGGCAGGCCGGCCTGAGCGAGGCGACGGTCGACCGGGTCCTCAACCGCCGCGGCGGCGTCCGCGAGAGCACCGCCCGGGAGGTGCGGCAGGCCATCAGCGATCTGGACCGCCAGCGCACCCAGGTCCGTATCGGCGGCCGCACCTTCATGATCGACATAGTGATGCAGACACCGGAGCGGTTCTCCTCCGCGGTGCGTGACGCCCTGGAGGCGGAACTGCCCTCCCTGCACCCGGCGGTCGTGCGCTCACGGTTCCACTTCCGCGAGACGGACCCCGCGGCGGAGCTGGTGCGGGACCTGGACCGGATCGCCGCGCGCGGTTCGCAGGGAGTGATCCTCAAGGCCCCCGAGGTACCCGAGGTCACCGCCGCGGTCGGCCGGCTGGTGGCGGCCGGCATCCCGGTGGTCACGCTGGTGACGGACCTGCCCAGCAGCCAGCGCCTGGCGTACGTCGGCATCGACAACCGGGCCGCCGGAGCCACCGCCGCCTACCTGATAGGGCAGTGGCTCGGCGACCGCCCCGGCCATGTGCTCGTCACCATCAGCCGTGGCTCCTTCCGCAACGAGGAGGAACGCGAGATGGGTTTCCGGAGCAAGATGCGCGCCGGTGACCCCGCGCGCCGGCTGGTCGAGGTGACGGACAGCGACGGACTCGACTCGACGCAGCGGGCCCTGGTCCTGGCCGCCCTGGAACGGGATCCGGAGATCAACGCCGTGTACTCCATCGGCGGCGGTAACACCGCGACCATCGAGGCCTTCGCCGCGCTCGGCCGCGAGGTGCGGGCCTTCGTCGCGCACGACCTGGACCACGACAACACCCGGCTGCTGGCGGAGCTGCGGCTGTCCGCGGTGCTCCACCACGACCTGCGGCAGGACATGCGGCGCGCCTGCCAGACCATCATGCGGGCCCACCAGGCACTGCCGGACGAGGGCCCGTTCCTGCCGTCGGCGATCCAGGTGGTGACGCCGTACAACATGCCGCCGGGGTGACGGCCCCGCTGCCGCGTCCGCGCGCGGCCCCGGCAGCGACCGCGGGCTACTCGGCCTGGCCCAACGGCTGTCCCGCGGGGCCGCTCGCCCGCCCGGGTGCCGCGGCCCCGAGGTCCGCGCCCGCCCAGGACAGGGCCTGCCAGCCCTCCCGCGGGGACCCCTCCAGGATCACCACGGCGGTGTTGTCCAGCCGGTGGGCGCCGGCGAAGGGCACGTCGACATTGCGCGCCCGGGCCGCCGTCCACACCCGGATCGCGGCACCGTGGCTGACCATGGCGACGCTGCCGGCGCCGGTCGCCGCGGCCTCCGCCACCACCGCGTCGAACCGGCCCAGCGCCTCCGTGCCGCTCTCCCCGCCCGGCAGACGGCGTTCGGGCTCCCCGTCCACCCAGGCGAACGCCGTCGTCAGATACAGCCGGGCCGCCTCGGTGTCGCCCCGCATCTCCAGGTCCCCGGCGGACAGCTCGCGGATGCCGTCCCGTACGAGCACCTCCAGTCCACGGGCCGCCGCCAGCGGGGCCGCGGTCAGCTGGGTGCGGACCAGGGTGGAGGCGTACAGCGCGTCGATGTCCTCGTCCGCGAGTGCCTCCGGCAGCGCGGCGGCCTGCTTCTCGCCGAGCGCGGTGAGACCCGGGCCCGGGGTGGCGGTGTCGAGCAGGAACGCCACGTTGGACGGGGTCTGGCCGTGGCGGATGAGGATCAGGCGCATACGGTCACCTTCTCAGACGGCGGTACGTGCACGGAGGCCCAGGGGTCCGTCCCCGCAGGCCCGGGTCGCCTCAGCCGCCGACCGTGAACCAGGTCGCCCGGGACTTCTGCCACTCCGGGTGGGTGAGGTCCTTGGCCTCGGTGCCGTCGCCGTACAGGTCGGCCGAGCCGTCGTCGGTGATCAGCTGGGCGCGGGCGCCGGGGGTGGTGAGGTCCGGGACGTCGACGACCGCCTCCCAGCCGCCCGGGTCCGAGGTGGGCAGGTCGAGCCGCTTGACCGGGGCGTGGGCCGGGTCGCCGTCCCAGGAGTAGAGGGCGTACGGGTCGCTGTTGTCGTCGGCCTCCCAGGAGCCGGCGACGATCAGGTACTGGTTCGCGGCGTTCTTGCGGAGGTCGCGGACGGACAGACCGCCGAGGTCCAGCTCGATCGGGGTGCCGAAGGCGGCCGCGGCGCCACTGCCGACCACCTTGTCGAGGTTGGTGACGGGGACGAGGAGCGCCCTGCCGCCGGGCACCGCCGGGGCGAGGGGGGCGCGGAAGCCGACGTACGCGGTGGTCGTCGAACCCGGCGCGAACTCCAGCCCCTCCACGTTGAACCCGTCGATCTGCTTGGGGACCTGGCCGTCGTCGGTGCCGGCCGCGAAGCCGTAGCGGTCGCCGTGCGCCTCGTCCCAGGCGACGAGGTCGTCCCGGAGCTTCTTGTACGAGCCGCCGTACGAGAGGGCGGTCGCCGCGCCCGAGCCGGTGACCTTGGTGGTGAAGACCGTGTTGCGGGCGGACTTGTACTCGCCGTCCTTGTTGTTGCCCAGCGAACCCGTCCAGTAGATCGTGTCGCCGACGCGGGTGGCGCCCTCGATGTCGATCTCCTTGGAGACACCGATGTTCGAGCTGAAGTCCCAGGTCCTGACGGGCGCGCCGGAGACCGAACGGTCGTACAGGCGCAGGGTGTTGGACTCGTCGTCCGCCACGACCAGGTATCCGCCCCCGACGTCGACCGCCGCGGAGGCGTCGCTGGAACCCGTGAAGTACCTGCTGTCCGCGGCCTGTTGGACGGCGGCGGACGCGGCGTAGTGCAGCGTCTTGGTGGCGCTCTGCCCGTCCACGCCGGTGACCTTCACGGTCAGGTCGGTGTAGCCCCGGCCGCGCGCGGCGACCGCGACCTGGCGGGTGGTGCCGGTCCCGGAGACCGTGACGTCGGCGGTGGTGGCCACGGAGGTCTTGCTGCTCTTGGTGACCGCGACGGCGAGCGCCCCGGCGTCGGCGCCGCTCTGAGCGACCGTCACCTTCACGACCGGATCCCCGCTCGCGCCCACCGCGCCGGACAGGTACGTCGCCGACAGTGACAGCGTCGGCGTACCGTAACTCGCCGCGTTCGCCTGGCTTCCCATGCCCATGGCGGCGAGCGTGAGCATCCCGCCCAGCACGGCGACCGCCCTGCGACCCGAGGGGAAAACGTAGTCCTGCACGGGGACCCTTTCGTCGGCGCGATGTCGACGAGAAGGCTCGGCCGCTCCCACCAACTGCCGACGGCCCGAACACGTCCACGGGGTGAAACGGGGTGGACAAGTGCGGGCGCCGTTCACGGAGTCATACCGATCCGAGCAGGCCGTCGAGGATGCCCTTCTCGGCGAGGTGGAAGGCGAGGCCGCCCACGGGAGCGAGCACGGCACACAACCAGTAGCGGTGCACCCCGGCGCGCGCCAGGTAGACGGTCAGGAGAGCGGTGAGCAGCGCGCCGACGGTCAGGAAGACGGCCGCCTCTCCCCAGTAGTGGAGCGCCAGGCCCAGCCAGAGCGCCTCCCCCAGCACCACCGTCGCGATGACCGCCCCGGCCACGGCCCGTACGTCCCCCCGCCCGCGCCGTACCGTCCACCCGGCCCACCCCAGCAGCGGTCCTCCGGCCAGCCCCGCCACCGACCACACGGCGGCGGTTCCGAGCCCTCCGGCCCCGAACGTGTCCCCGAGCGTGGACGCCGTGTAGTAGCCGCCGCAGGTGGTGAGCATCATCAACGCCCCGCCGCAGACGGCGAGCTGCCGGGCACGGATCAGCGCACCGGCCGCGGCGGTCCAGATGATCCAGGCGGACACCGAGTTGGTCGCCCGCTCCAACAGGGGTGTCGTCCCGTGCAGGCCGTACGTCGCCCAGCCGAGCAGCAGCCCGAAGGCCGCGGTCGCGGTGAGGACGGTGACGGGGGTGTCGCGACGGGACACGGTTGCGGTAGCCATGCCCCCGCACTATACACATGATGTATACGCGCGATGTATAGTAATGGCGGCTGCTCGTCCGGCAGATCTCCCCGCGCCAGAGGTGGTTGGACGGCCGACTAGCTGTGGTCCGGACTTGGTCGGGCGGTGTCGTTCGAGGTTGTTTCGGGTCTGGTTTCGGGTCTGCTTTCGGGTCTGGTGTGGAGGACTTCGCGGGCCTGTTCGGCGGCGCGGGTGATGCTTTCGCTGATGAAGTCGAGGAAGCGGGCGATGTTCTCCAGGCGGGTGGCGGCGGGGGTGTGGGGGCCGAGGACGGCGACGCCTTGGCGCGCGGTTTCGACGAGCTGGTCGTTGGATCGGGCGCCGGCGATCGTCGCCTGGTAGAAGAGCTCGTCATCGACGACGTAGCGGTCGCGGCGGCGTTCGTCGCGTTCTCGGCGGACGAGGCTCTGGCTCTCCAGGAAGGTGATCGCCTTGGAGATGGACGCCGGGCTGACCTGGAGGCGCTGGGCGAGCTGGGACGCGGTGAGGCTGCCCGCGTCGGTGGTGAACAGGCAGGTCAGCACCCGGGCTGTCATCTTGGTCAGGCCCGAGGCCATGAGGACGGTGGTGAGCGTCTCCTCGTACGCGGCCACGGCCTCGGCGTCGCGTCCGTGCGGCTGGGGGACCGACTCCGGCCCGCGGGAGGGGGCGGGCCTGCGCCGGTGGGCGCGACGCTCGGTGGCGCGGTGGGCCAGGTCGGCGCGGTAGGCGGTGGGGCCGCCGTTGCGCATCACCTCCCGCGTGATCGTCGAGGTCGGACGGTCGAGGCGGCGGGCGATCTCGGCGTAGGGGAGGCTGTCGGCCAGCCCCAGCGCGATCTGCTGGCGTTCCTGCTGGGTGAGCCTGCCTCCCGGCATCGCGATCTCCTTGGTGATCCTTCGTGGCGGTCCCCGATCTCCCCCACTATAGCGTTCACTTCTCATCCATTGCAATGATCAGGGCGGTTGCCGTTGCGTTACGCTCAAGACCGTTGCAACAGTTTCTTGGCCTCTACCTGCATGAATGCTGATTTCATGCAACGAACATGTTGTCGCGTTCTGGAAAGCAACGTAGCGTTTCCGATGTCAGAAACAACGAGCGAGCACCGGAGAACACGATGCAGAAGTTCGACACCCCCGCCCCGATCTCCGCCGTCCTGGACATCCCCGCCGGACGCATCCAGTTCATCGCCGCGGACCGCGCCGACACCACCGTCGAGGTCCTGCCCGCCAACCCCTCCAAGAGCCGCGACACCAAGACCGCCGAGCAGACAGAAGTCGCCTACGCCGACGGTGTCCTGCGGATCACGGGCCCGACCCCCGACAACCAGCTCTTCGGGCCCTCCGGATCCCTGGAGATCACCGTCCAGCTGCCGGCCGGCTCCCGCGTCGAGGCCAAGGCCGCCAGCGCCGAGCTCCGCGGTGTCGGACGCCTCGGCGACGTCGCCTTCGAAGGCGCGTACCGCCAGATCAAGATCGACGAGGCCGCGAGCGTCCGCCTCACCGCGATCGACGGCGACGTCGAGGTCGGCCGGCTGGGCGGCCCCGCGGAGATCAGCACCGCGAGGGGCGACATCCGGATCGCCGAGGCCGTGCGCGGCACGGTCGTGCTCCGCACCCAGTCCGGCGACATTTCGGTCGGCGCCGCCGCCGGCGTCTCGGCCGCCCTGGACGCCGGCACCGACTACGGCCGCGTCAGCAACGCCCTCAAGAACGACGGCACCGCGGAGCTCGACATCCGCGCCACCACCTCCCGCGGCGACATCACCGCCCGCAGCCTCTGAAGGAGCAGAACGCGGAACCTACGGCCCCACTCGGCGTCCCCGTACGGGTGGTGGCCGTAGGCGTCCCGGATCTCGGCCGGCGGATCACCCCGCGCTCCTAGGCAGGGCCATGGAGGGCCTGCACGCTCATCAGCTTGCGAGTGAAGCGGTGCATGTGGGGGTCGAGGGTGTCCTCCGGCGTGGCGAGGACCTGGTCCAAGGAGAGCCACTTGATCGCGTCGAACTCGGTTTCGTCGAAGGAAATGACCCGGCCTGCCTCTGCTCGCAGGACGTACCACAAGGACACGTCAGTGTGCTGCCCTTGGCCGCGCGTCCGTGTGACGGTCAGGAAGAGCGGGCGGTCGCCGGTGATCGAGGCGGGTACGGCCTCGATGCGCAGCTCTTCGCGGCATTCACGCCGGACCGTGTCCCACGGATCCTCCGTCGGCTCGACGTGGCCGCCGCTGGGAAGCCACAAGCCGGCCTTGCGGTGGGCGACGAGCAGGAGCTCCTCGCGGGTCTCATCGAGTACGACGAAGTAGCTGACCAGATGCTTCGCCGGGGTGGCGGGCTTCAGCGTCCTGCAGAGGGGAGCGCCGCCGGTGATCCACTCCGCAGTTGCGGCGAGGTGTGTCCGCTCCTGATCGTCCCAGGGCTCGATGCCGCCGAGCACCTGCATCAGCCGGGCGCGGAGCAGTTGGTCGGGGACGTTCGAGGAATCCATGGTGACCACGGACACATGATGGCAGGGGAGCCACAGCCTCTCGCGGGTCGAGCCGGCCGGCGCCGGTCGTGGCCGCGGCGGCAGGGCGAACAAGGGCCGCACTCGCGGGAAGACCCGCAGGCGTCCTTCGGCTGCACGGAGTTGGGCATCGACCTTGCCCAGGTCTTCGAGCGGGTCAGTCGAACAGCGTGCCCTGCTCGCCCTCGGCCGCCCGGCGCACCCTCTTGTTCCGCGCCCCCACCACGGCCAGTGTGACCGCCGCCGTGACGCCGAGCGCCAGGGGGACCATCCAGCCGCGGTTCACGGCGTGGCCGAGCGCGTGGTCCAGCGAGAGACGGCCGGGGCCGGCCACGGCGAGGCCCGCCGCCGTCAGGGCGAGCGACGCCGCGTACTCGTAGCCGCCGGCGTGGGCGAAGAACCCGTTGGGCGCGTGCACCGCGGCCGCGCCCACCATCGCCCCGGCCGCCGCCGCGCCCGCCGCGGGGGTCGCGAGGCCCAGCGCCAGCAGGGTGCCCCCGCCCGCCTCGGCCAGCCCCGCCGCCGTCGCGCTCGCCTTCCCGGGGGTGTAGCCCATGGACTCCATGGCCGTCCCGGTCGCTTCGAGACCGCCCCCGCCGAACCAGCCGAAGAGCTTCTGCGTCCCGTGCGCGGCCAGCACTCCGCCCGTGCCCAGACGGAGCAGCAGCAGGCCCAGATCGCTTCGGTCGTAACAGGTCACGGTGGCTCCCAGAGCAGACGGACGGCGGCAACGGTCAACGGTCCCTCCCGTGTCTCCACCGTCGCACCGATGACGTGTGACCGACGTGTTCGGGGTGTCGTTCGGGTGGCGGGCGCCCGGGACCGGTGTGAGGGTGACTCCCATGACGATTCAGGTAGCGAAACTCAGCGACCCGGCCGTCCGGGCCTTCGTCACCGCTGTGAACGCCCATGACCGTGACGCCTTCCAGGCCGTCCTCGCACCCGGCGCGACCATGTCCGACGACGGTGCCGACCGCGACCTCGCCGACTGGACCGATCGGGAGATCTTCTCCTCCCGCGGCCACATGGAGGTCGACAACGAGTCGAACGGCGGCCGTGCCCTCATCGCCCGCTACAACAACGACACTTGGGGCGAGATGAAGACGAGGTGGAGCTTCACCGTCGACGACGGCAGGATCACCCGCTTCGAGACCGGCCAGGCGTAGCCGAACCACCCGGGAGCCGCGAGGAAGGGGAGGGACGCCCCTGCCGCCGTACGACTACTGCCGACTACTGCGCGGCGTACTGCTGGGACACGGCGCTCCGCGCACCCTGCTCGGTCAGCGAGATCTGCCCCGCCTTGATGGTCGCCAGGCGCGGTGCCCGGCGGGCGATCGACGAGTCGTGGGTGACCATGATGAAGGTCAGCCCGTACTCGTGCCACAGCCCTTCCAGCAGGCCCATGATGTCGTCGCGGGTGCCCTCGTCGAGGTTGCCGGTCGGCTCGTCCGCGAGGAGCACCCTCGGCTTCTTGACCAGGGCGCGCGCGATGGCGACACGCTGCTGCTGGCCGCCGGACAGTTCGGACGGCGCGTGTGTCAGGCGGTCGCCGAGGGCGACCGAGGCCAGCGCCTCGGCGGCCCGCTCGCGCCGCTCCTTGGGCTTCACCCCGAGCGGTACGAGCGCGGTCTCGACGTTCTCCTGCGCGGTCAGCGTCGGGATGAGGTTGAACGACTGGAAGATGATGCCGATCTTCTCGGCGCGCAGCCGGGTCAGCTTGGCCTCGCTGACGGAGGCGAGGTCGACGCCGTCCAGCTCGACGCTGCCGGAGGAGGGGCGGTCCAGGCCGCCGATCATCTGGAGCAGGGTGGACTTGCCGCCGCCGGTGGGGCCCTGGATGACGAGCTGGTCGCCGTCCTCGATGGTGAGGTCGATGCCACGCAGCGCCTCCACCGTCTCCTTGCCCCGCGTGTAGCGCTTGGTGACGCCGGTGAGCTTGTACATGAGGTTCTCCGAGAATGAAGAAGATGAAGGTGCGGAAGAGGATCCCTTCGAAAGGGATCAGGAGACGCTGCGCAGCGCGTCCGCCGGGCGCATCCGGGAGGCGCGCCAGCCGCCCATCGCGCCGGCGATCAGGCCGCCCGCGATGGCCAGGCCCGCGGCGAGCGCGATGGTGGTCACCGAGACCGGCGCCGAGAGCGCGATGTCCATGGTGTTCTTGACCGCCTGCTGACCGGGACCGCCGCCACCGGGGCCACCGCCCATGCCACCGCCACCGCCGCCGGTGTTGCCGAGTTCCGCGGTCAGCTTCGGGCTGATCGCCGTCACCGCGTACGCCGCGCCGAGGCCGATGGCGATGCCGAGCGCGCCGCCGATCAGACCGTTCACGATGGACTCGCCGACGACCTGCCGGGTGACCTTGCGGGACGGCCAGCCGAGCGCCTTGAGGGTGCCGAACTCACGCACCCGGCGGGACACGGCGGAGGAGGTCAGCAGCGCCGCCACCAGGAACGCGGCCACGAGCACCGCGATGGACAGCCACTTGCCGACGCTGGTCGCCAGGTTCGAGGCGGTCGACAGGGAGCCGGAGACGGTGGACGCGAGGTCGGCGGAGGTGGTGACCGTCGTACCCGAGATGTTCTTCTGGATGGTCGACTTGACCGTGTCGATCTGCTGGGAGTCGGTCGCCTTGACGTAGATCGTGGTGACCTTGTTCTTGGCGTCGCCCAGCGTCTGCGCCTGCTTCAGCGGCAGGTAGACGTCGACCGTCGACTCACTGCTGTCCGGCGTCGCGATACCGATGATCGTGTACTTGGTGCCGGAGATCGTGAGGGTCTTGCCGACCGTGTACTTGTTCTCCTTGGCGTACGACTTGCTGAGCACCGCGACCTTCGCGTCGGTCTGCGCCGCGGTGAAGGTCTTGCCCGTGGTGATCTTCGAGGTGGCCAGCGGGCCGAGGTCCTGGTTGGTGACGTCGACGCCCGAGACGGAGTACGAGTTCACGTCGAAGGAGGCGCCGCCGCCCTGCACCTGGGGAGCGCCCGTGCTGCCGCCGCCCTGGCCCCCGCCGGGGCCGCCCTGCTGGGAGGAGCTGCCGGACCCCGTCGAGGACTTCGCGGTGCCCTGGGTGAAGGAGCCGTCGACCTTGGTGACGTTCAGGCTCAGCGCGCCCACCGCGCTCGCCACGCCCTTCTGCGCGGAGACCTTGGTGACCAGCGAGGAGGCCAGGGACTGCCCGCCCTGCGTCATCACGCGGTCGGAGCTCTGCTTGGTGCTGCTGTCCGACTTGGCGTTGAAGTCGAACTTCGGTCTGCCGGACGAGTTGCCCGAAGGCGCCGTCTGGGCCTTCGTCACCGTCATGTCGGTGCCCAGCCCGTACAGCGACTTCAGGACCTTGTCCTGCGCCTGCTGCATGCCGGCCGACACCGAGTTGACGGTGATGACCAGCGCGATACCGAGCGCCAGACCCATGGCGATCACCAGGGCCGCCTTCTTGCGCCGGCTCAGCTCTCGCTTGAGATAGATGCCAAACATCCCGTTCCCCAAAGGTTCTTGGCGCCCGCTGTGGGCGCGGCCACAAGCTATGGAGAAACCTTTGAGCGGGGCTGAGTAAGAGATGTGTGAGAGCTGAGAAAGTGGGGGCCGGAATCAATATTCGGTAAGACAGCTGATTCCTAAGGTCCGGAGGGGCTATTGCCAGGAAACCCCTGTTGAGTGGGGTGCTGAGGGCATGAGAGGGCCGGACGTACGGGGCGGGGCGCGGCTTTGACGCGCCTTTGTGTGCGCCGTGCCTTTCCTTTGAGCGTCTTCGGGCGTCCGCCGCTCGGCATCTTCGACACCCCGCCGTGCGGCGCCGCGAACCGCTTTTGTACGGTCCCGGGATGCGCGATTCCTCTCCCGTCCCCCCGCGTTCCGCCCCGCTCACCCGCCGTGCCGCTCTCGGCCTCGCCGCGGCCCTCCCCCTGGCCGCGGCCGGCCCCGCCTCCGCGAGTGCCAAGAGCGCCACGATCGGCGGTGAGCGGCTGGCCCGCGCCGGTGTCCAGATACGCGGCGCCTCGGGGCTGCCCGAACGGCTCACCGCCCGCTCCTGGCTCGTCGCCGACCACGAGAGCGGCGAGGTGCTCGCCTCGTACCGCGCGCACACGCGGCTGGCGCCCGCCTCCACGCTGAAGATGCTCTTCGCGGACACCGTGCTGAAGAAGTTCGAGCGGACCGAGCGCTACAAGGTGACCGACGCCGACCTCGCCGACATTCCCTCGGGCTCCAGCCTGGTCGGCGTCAAGCCCGGGATCACCTACACCGTCGAGCAGCTGTGGCTCGGTGTCTTCCTGCGCTCCGGCAACGACGCGGTGCACGTGCTCAGCCATATGAACGGCGGCCTCGCCGGGACGGTCGCCCAGATGCAGGCCAAGGCCGAGGACCTGCAGGCCCTGGACACCCACGTGGTCAGCCCCGACGGCTTCGACCACAAGGGGCAGCTGTCGTCCGCCTACGACCTGACGCTGTTCGCCCGGCACGGCCTCGCCGACGCCGACTTCCGCGCCTACTGCCACACGAAGACCGCGAACTTCCCGGCGGGCGGCAAGAAGACCTTCCAGATCCAGAACACCGACCGTCTGCTGACCGGTGCGTGGGGCGTGCCGACGTACGACGGACTCATAGGCGTCAAGAACGGCTACACCAGCAACGCGGGCAACACCTTCACCGGCGCCGCGACCCGCGGCGGACGGACCCTCCTCGTCACCGTGATGCACCCCAAGAGCGGCGGCAGCGGCGTCTACGAGGAGACGGCCGCGCTGCTCGACTGGGGATTCGGCAAGGGCGCGCGGGCGCAGTCCGTGGGCACCCTCGTCGATCCGCTCAGCGAGGGCGGCGCCACCGCGCCCCCGACCCGGAAGGCGGCGAAGGCCGCGGCCGGAGCACCCGCGGCGGCGGCCGCGGGCGGCGACTCGTCGTGGGGGCTGGTCGGCGGGGCCGGGGGAGCGGTCGCGCTGCTCGCGGGCGGGGCGTACGCGTGGCGCAGGCGGCGGCGGGTGGTGGGGGACGAGGCCCCGGAGGAACGGCAGGACCGTCAACAGGGCTGACCAGGGGCGTTATCGGGGCAGCCGTTCCGAGGCCCGGAGCTCACCTCGCGGTCCCGCGCGAGGTCCGCCCCCACCCGGGCCGCGGAACGGCTGCCACCACCCCCCTCGGTGTGGACCGTGGTCGTACCGAAGTCCTCCACTCCAAGTGTGAAGCTATGGTGGAGGAGCAATGAGCATAAGCCCGCTATCGGCCCGAACGGTACGGACGTTCAGCTTCCGTTTGTGCAGGTTGAGTCGTTGACGAACGGTCCGCGGCAGCCTCAGCCGCGCCCCACGTACGGCATCGCCGTCGCCAGTACCGTCGCGAACTGCACATTCGCCTCCAGCGGCAGCTCCGCCATGTGCCGCACCGTGCGCGCCACGTCCGCCACATCCATCACCGGCTCGACCGCCGTCTCCCCGTTCGCCTGCGGGATTCCGGTCCGCATGCGCTCGGTCATGTCGGTCGCCGCGTTGCCGATGTCGATCTGACCGCAGGCGATCCGGTACGGACGCCCGTCCAGGGACAGCGACTTGGTCAGCCCCGTCAGCGCGTGCTTGGTCGCCGTGTACGGCGCGGACCGCGGGCGGGGCGCGTGCGCCGAGACCGAGCCGTTGTTGATGATCCGGCCGCCATGGGGGTCCCCCCGCTCGAGCGAAGCCGAGAGTGGGGGAGGGTCCTGCTCCTTCATCTGCCGGTAGGCGGCCTGCGCGCACAGGAACGCGCCGTTGAGGTTGGTGTTCACGACGTGGAGCCAGGCCTCGTACGGCAGGTCCTCCAGCGGGACGCCGCCCGGGCCGAACGTACCCGCGTTGTTGAAGAGCAGGTCCAGCCGGCCGAAGCGCTCACGCACCGCGTCGAACAGGGCGGCCACGTCCTCGGGACGCGAGACGTCGGTGCGTACGGCGAGGGAGGGCCCCTCGGGGACGAGGGCCGCCGTCTCCTCCAGCGTCTCGGGCCTGCGTCCGGCCAGCGCCACCGACCAGCCGGCGCGCAGCAGTTCGGCGGCCACGGCGCGGCCGATGCCGGAGCCCGCTCCGGTCACCACCGCGATCTTCGTCTGCATGGCATTCATGGCCCCGCAGCGTACGGGAGGGGCCGTGAATGCCTCGTTCGCCGTGCTAGTCGGTCTCGCCGGGGTAGTGGACGCCGATCTGGTCACGTATCGCGTCGAGCGTCCGCATCACGGCGAGGCTGCCGTCCAGGGGGACGAGCCGTGACTCCTTCTCGCCGGCCCGCAGCGCGCGCATCACCTCGGCGGCCTCGTGCTTGAGGCTGGTGCGCGGACCGTCCGCCGGGTCGGCCGTGAACTCCTCGGGGTCCTGGCCGTCGCGGTGCAGCACGAGGCGGTCCGGGAAGAAGAAGCCGCCCGGGATGTCGATGCGGCCCTGGGAGCCGGTGACGGCGGCGGCCACGGGGGTACCGCCGTTGACGGAGCAGTGCACCGAAGCGAGAGCGCCGCTCTCCCAGGTGAGCAGTGCTCCGGTCTGGAGATCGACGCCCTCGTCGGAGAGCACCGCTCTCGCCGTGATGCCCGAGGGCTCCCCGAGCAGCAACTGCGCGAACGACACCGGATAGACACCGAGATCGAGGAGCGCGCCCCCGCCCTGCGCCGGGTCGCGCAGCCGGTGCGAGGGCGGGAACGGGCCGGAGATTCCGAAGTCGGCCTGAACCGTGCGGACCTCACCGATCACACCGTCGTCGACGAGCCCCTTGAGCCGCCGGATCAGCGGATTGCAGTACATCCACATGGCCTCCATCAGGAAGCGGTCGTGCTCCTTCGCGAGCGCGACCAACTCCCGCGCCTCGCGCACGTTCAGCGTGAACGCCTTCTCGCACAGCACATGGCGCCCGGCCTCCAGACACATCCCGGCGGCGGCCCGATGCGCCGAGTGCGGGGTGGCGACGTACACCACGTCGACGTCCTCGTCCGCGGCGAGCGACGCCCAGTCCCCGTACGCCCGGGGTATCCCGAACCGCTCCGCGAACGCCTTCGCCGAGGCGTCCGTCCGCGAGGCCACGGCCACCACCTCGGCGTCCGGCATGTCCACCAGATCCGCCGTGAACGCCGCGGCGATCCCACCGGTCGCCAGAATCCCCCACCGCACCCGTTCGCCCACGCCCGCCATTCCGGCCCCGCCCCTCGCTCCGTGACTCCGAACACCCCGTTCGAACTGAGAGCATAGGTGGCGGATCACTCGAAGAGGGAGGGGCTCATGCCCGAGCGCGGGCGCGTCAGGCGGGATCAGGAAGACCCGGGGAGGTACATACCGAACACGGCCGTCGCCGTACCCAAAGCGACGCCGGCCCCCGGATCCGTATCCCTGTCCGTACCGGAAACAGTGCCCGCGTCCGCAGCCGTACCGAAGACGGCGCCACCAGTGCCGGACCCCGGTGCCCTTCGCCGCACCGGACTCCTCGTCACGCTGATCCTCGGCGGCCTCACCGCCACGCCCCCGCTGTCCATGGACATGTACCTCCCGGCCCTGCCGGCGGTCACCCGCTCGCTGCACGCCCCCGCCACGACCGTCCAGCTCACGCTGACCGCATGCCTCGCGGGGATGGCGCTCGGCCAGCTCGTGGTCGGACCGATGAGCGACAGATGGGGCCGCAGGCGCCCGCTCCTCGTCGGGCTCGTCGTCTACGTCCTGGCCACCGCCCTGTGCGCCGTCGCCCCGAACGTCGAACTCCTCGTCGCCTTCCGCCTCGCGCAGGGCCTCGCGGGCGCGGCCGGCATCGTGATCGCGCGAGCCGTCGTACGGGACCTGTACGACGGCATGGCGATGGCCCGTTTCTTCTCCACCCTCATGCTGATCTCCGGTGTCGCCCCGGTCGTCGCGCCCCTCATCGGCGGCCAGATCCTGCGCGCCACCGACTGGCGGGGCGTGTTCGTCGTCCTGACCGTCGTCGGCATCGCGCTCACCGCGCTCGTCTGGACGAAGCTCCCCGAGACCCTCAGGCCCGAGCAGCGGCACGGCGGCGGGGTCGGCGAGGCGCTGCGCGCCATGCGCGGACTGCTCGCCGACCGTGTCTTCACCGGCTACATGCTCACGGGCGGCTTCGCCTTCGCGGCGCTGTTCGCGTACATCAGCGCCTCCCCTTTCGTGATCCAGGAAATCTACGGCGCCTCCCCGCAGACCTTCAGCGTGCTCTTCGGCGTCAACTCCGTCGGCCTGGTGCTCGTCGGCCAGATCAACGGCAAGATCCTGGTCGGCCGGGTCAGCCTCGACAAGGTCCTCGCCACCGGCCTCGCGCTGATCGTCCTCGCCGCGACCGCGCTGCTCCTGCTCTCCTCCGGCGTCTTCGGCAAGGCCGGGCTGGTACCGATCGCCGCCGCCCTGTTCGTCCTGATGTCCGCGATGGGCCTGGCCCTGCCCAACACGCAGGCGCTCGCCCTGATGCGCGTCCGGTACGCGGCGGGCTCCGCGTCCGCGCTGCTGGGCACCTCCTCCTTCCTCATCGGCGCGATCGCCTCGCCCCTCGTCGGCATCGCCGGGGAACACACGGCCGTCCCGATGGCCGTCGTCCAACTGGCGGCGATACTGGTGGCCGTCGCCTGCTTCGTGGGACTGTGCCGTCCCTGGCAGCCGGGACACCCGGCGGACGGAAAGGCGGCGGAGAGCTGAGCGCACCGAGACTGCGCGTGGACACACCGGAACGGGCCGGCCTCGACCCGACCGAACTGCGCCACCTCGCGGCGGACGTCCGCGCCCTCACCAGCGGTCCGCACCCCTGGGCGGCGGGCGTCGTCCTGGTCGCCGGGCGCGGTCCGGTCATCGCCGTCGAGGAGGCGGCGGGCTGGGCGGTGCGCTACGCGTCGTACGACGCGAAGACCGACACCGGGGTCGAACTGCGGCCCGAGGCGCGGCAGGCGGTGACCGTGCACACCCCCTTCGACCTGGCCTCCCTCACCAAGCTCTTCACGGCGGTCGCCGCGGTGCAGCAGCTGGAGCGCGGCACGCTGGGCATCGACGCGCGGGTGGGGGCGTATCTCCCGGAGTTCCGGGCGGCCTCCGCGTACGACATCACCGTACGGCAGCTGCTCACGCACACCTCCGGGCTGCGGCCCGAACTCCCGCTGTACGACTGCCCGGACGACGCGGCGCGCCTCGCGCTGCTCCGGGCGGAGCCGCCCTCCTCGGCACCGGGCGAGTACCTCTACTCCGACCTGAACCTGCTCCTCCTCCAGTACGTCCTGGAACGCATCACCGGCCGCACCCTCGACGTCCTCGTCGAGGACGGGATCACCCGGCCGCTCGGGATGTCGGCCACCTGCTTCGGGCCGTGCCCGGGCGCGGCGGCGACCGAGGACCAGCGGCGGCCGTGGGCCAAGGCGGACCGGGGGATGCTGCGGGGGGTCGTGCACGACGAGAACGCGTGGGCGCTCGGTGGAGTGGCCGGGCACGCGGGCCTCTTCTCCACCGCCCACGACCTCGCGATCTTCTGCCGGGCCCTGCTCGCGGGCGGCTCCTACGGCCCCGCCCGCATCCTGGGCCCCGACTTCGTCGAGCTGATGCTCACCCCGCCGGGCCTCGGCTTCGCCGTCGACCAGCCCTGGTTCATGGGCGCCCTCGCCGGGCACGGGGCCGCGGGGCACACGGGGTTCACGGGTACGTCACTGGTGCTGGACCCGGCGACGGACACGTTCCTGGTGCTGCTGGCGAACACGGTCCATCCACGCCGCCGGACGCCGGAGAACGGGCCGCGGGCGGCGGCGGGCACGCGGCTGGCACAGGCCGTGCGGGGGACGTGAGAGCGCTCCCGCACCTGCCCCTCGCTTCTCCCCGGTTCTCCCCATGGGCGCGCGGGGAATCGGTGACAATGACCCCGCTGATCACTCGCGTCGACAGAGGGAAGCATGGTCACTGAGGCGGTGTTTCGGACCGAGGACGTGGCCCCGGGCGACCGGTTCGACTGGTGGCGTGAGCGGATGAGCCAAAGCCATGCTCCCGTGGATCTGAGCAGCGACCACGCCGCGGACTTCTGGGGGCACCAACGGATCATCGGGCTGGGCGACGTGACCGTGTGGCCGGCAACGTTCAAGCCGGTCGTCCTCAGCCGAACCCCCAAGCGGGTCAGGGAGTCCGATCCCGAGACCTACCACCTCTGCCTCGTGGTGCGCGGGAGGCTGGAGGGCACGTGGGACGACCGGGAGGCCACCTTCGACCCGCTCCACTTCTCACCCAACAACTCCTCACGACCGTGCGAGGTCCGGGCCAAGGGCGGCCCGGTCACCACCATCGGTGTCGAAATCCCCCAGTGCCTGGTGCCGCTGCCCCGGGCCAAGGTCGGTGAGGTCATGCGGAACGGCCTGCCCGCGCTGTCCGGACGGGAGGGGATCGGCGCGCTGCTGGCCCAGTTCCTGACCCGGCTGACGGCGGACACCGACAGCTACCGGACCTCCGACGGCCCCCGGCTCGGGACCGTCGCGGTGGACCTGGTGTCCGCGCTGTTCGCGCACGCCCTCGACGCCGAGGACCTGCTCACCCCCGAGACCCGAAGACAGACGCTGGTCCTCCGCGTCAGGGCGTTCATCCGACAGCATCTGCAGGACCCGGACCTGACCCCGCGCGCGATCGCCGTCGCCCACCACATCTCCCCGAGCCATCTGCACAGCCTCTTCCGCGACGAGGACGACACCGTCGCCGGCTATCTGCGCCGCCAGCGTCTGGAGCGCGCCCACCACGACCTGGCCGACCCCGCGTTACGTGACATGCCCGTCCACCGCATCGCGAGCCGCTGGGGCTTCACCCACCACGCCGCCTTCAGCCGCGCCTTCCGTGCCGCCTACGGCTCCCCACCCAGCAGGCACCGCCGCCAGGAGCCCTGACCGTACCGGATGCTGTTGGCGAATCCGGTCGGTCATGTCGGCTGCCCAGCATGTGTGCCGGAAGTCGTGAGCACTAAATTGATTTAGTGCTCACGACTTCCACGGAGGCCGGCTCCGCTGCGGATTCGCCAACAGGGTCCGTACCGGCCGGGGCTGCTCGGTGCGGTCGGTCACGGCAGGATCTCGACGTACCCGTCGGTTCCGTGCACGCGGATCCGCTGCCCGTCCCGGATCAGCCGGGTGACCTGCTCCACGCCCACGACGGCCGGCAAGCCGTACTCCCGGGCGATCACCGCGCCATGGGTCATCAGGCCGCCCACCTCCGTCACCAGGCCCGCGACTGCGACGAACAGCGGCGACCAGCTGGGGTCCGTGAAGGTCGTGACCAGGATGTCGCCCGCTTCGAGATCGGCCTCCGCCATGTCAAGGATGACGCGGGCCCGTCCCTCGATGGTCCCGGCGGAAACCGGGAGGCCGATCAGGGCGTCGGCCGGCACGTCGTCGCGCCGGTACGCCCCGGTGACGGCCTCACCGTCCGAGGTGAGGACCCGGGGCGGCGTGAGCGCGTGGTACGACCGGAACGCGTCCTTGCGCTGCTGGACGAGCCGGCCATCCACCTGGTGCGAGCGCACGACGTCGTGGAGTTCCTGGAACGTGAGGTAGAAGATGTCCTCCTTCTCAGGAAGCACGTCGGCCTGCACGAGGCGCTCGGCCTCCTCCAGCAGGGCCCGCTTGTAGACGAAGTAGCGGCTGACGATCCCGTACTTCGGGTACTCCCGGTACCCGATGAAGGCTCTGACCTGGTCGATCATCCGCTTGGCCTCGTCGGCTTTCCGGTCCCCGTCCGGCAGGGCCCGCAAGCGTGACAGCACGTCCTGTTCCTTCTGCTGCGCCTTCTGCCGCCCTTGCTCGAAGCGCCGCTCGGCGGCGCCCGGTGGGAAGTTCCTGACGTTGTCGAGGATCACCGGCACGAGCGTGGTGGGGCGCTCGCGCCAACGCGGCCGCGTGATGTCGATCTCGCCGACGCAGCGCATGCCGTACCGGTCGAGGTAGGCCTCGATGGCGTCGCGCGCCTCGGTCCCGCCCGCGAGCTTCGCCAGCTCGTCCAGGAAGGCCTTGTCCTCGAAGTACTCGATGTACTCGACGCCCTGCAGGAACGCCACCACCTCCGGATGCGGGCGGATCACGTCCGCGACGTCGAGCAGCGCCATTCCCATCTCCGACGTGACGTTGTCGGGGGCGGACAGCGTGAGCGTGTCAGCCGCGTTCTTCTCGCCCAGCCACTCCTGCAGCTTGTCGTTGAGCCACCACGTGGCCTCCATCCCCGCCATGATCGCCTGAATGTTCAGCGGATCACCGAGGACCCGCTTGTGCTCCTGGAAGGCCTCCAGCAGGAAGTCGAACAGCGCCGGTCCGGTCTTCGTCCGGATGTCGCGCTCCAGGGCGGCGATGGACACCTGGCTGCGCTCGATCAGCTCGGTGACGATGGCCGGATCGGTCTCGATCGGGGCGGACGCACGGCCGGCAGCCGGCCCGCCGGGACCCGCGTCCGGGAGCGACGGGACGAAACCGTCGCGGTCGAGGACGGTCTCCAGCGCGTCCCTGACCAGCGGATCGCCTTTCCCCATGACGTCCAGGAGGCCGGCGCGGCTCGCGGGTGAGGCCAGGCGCCGGGTGACGTCGACGAACAGCCTCCCGCCGGCCTCGTGCATCGGCACCATGGCCGTCAGCTGCCACATGGAGAGCCCCAGGGGCTTCATGGGGTCGGTCATCATCTGCTGATGGCCGACGGAGACGTAGACGTGATTCTCCTGGTCGCCGGTCTCGGGGATGGGGAACAGCGTCGTGATCGGCCGGCTCTGAACGATCTGGAAGTCCCCGTCGACCAGGCACCATTCGATGTCCTGCGGGCGGCCGAAGTGCGCTTCGATCCGCCGCCCGAGCTGCACGAGCCGCAGGACCTGCGCATCCGTCAGCGCCGGCTGTTCCTGCCGCCGAGAGTCGATCGCCACTTCCTGCGTACCGCCGGCCGGCAGGGCGTGAACGGCACGCTGCTTGGCGGCGATCGCCTTGGCGACGACTTCGCCGTGTCGCACCTTGAAGACGTCCGGGTCCACCAGGCCGGAGACCAGGGCCTCGCCGAGGCCGAAGCCGGCGTCCACGGTGGCGACCTTCCGGTCGCCCGTGACGGGGTCGGCCGTGAACAGGACGCCGGCCGCCTGCGGGAACACCATCCGCTGCACGACCACGGCCATGTGGACCGTACGGTGGTCGATGCCGTGCCGCCGGCGGTAGGTCACGGCCCGCTCGGTGAACAGCGAGGCCCAGCACCGGCTGACGTGCTGGAGGATCGCCGCCGGCCCCACGACGTTCAGGTACGTGTCCTGCTGGCCGGCGAAGGAGGCCGTCGGCAGGTCCTCCGCCGTCGCGCTGGACCGGACGGCGTAGGCGGCCTGCTCGCCGAGCCGGCCGAGCGCGCGGGTGATGGCCGTCGCGAGATCGCCCGGGACGGCGATCCCTTCGATGGTCCGGCGGATCTGCGCGCTGAGCGTGCGGATCGCCTCCCGGTCGTCCGGGTTCAGGCGCGACAGCTGATCGAGCCGATCGTCGATCGCCGGCGCCTCCGCCATGACCCGTCGGAAGGCGTCCGTCGTCACGCAGAAGCCGGCGGGCACGCGGATGCCTTCGATCCGCGACAGCCCGCCCAGGTGCGTGCCCTTGCCGCCGACGACCGCGACCTGCGTCTCGTCGACCTCTTGAAGATCCCGCACGTACTGCTCGATCATCGCGATACCTCCGAGGCAGCCGTGCCCCGTTGTACTGCGGCGGCCGATCGAATCACCGGCGCCTCCAGCTCAGTCGAACCTGGTTCGACGTCACCGCGTCCCCCATGCGTCGACAACACACGCACGTCGTGCCCCCATTTCCGCAGGTTGTGGCCTCGGCCGACGATTTTGCGCCACCACCCGGGTCTTGCCGCAAGCCCCCCAGTCCGCTATACGTTGAGAGTGGCAAGGAGAGGGAGTTCTCCTTGCCTTTGCCTTTTGCCCGCTGGAACTGACAGGCGAGGCTAGTCGTCGGTACGGGTGTCCAGGTGTTCCAGCACGCTTCGTACGTTCTTCCGGTAGGCCCGGAGTTTCTCGTCCAGTGTCTTCAGCCCGGAGGCGTTCTTGGCGATCATTTCCCGCTGGATGTCGGTTTCGGCCGCCACCCGGATCTCCACCAGGTCGACTTCGTACTTGCACGCGACATCGGCGACGGCCACCGCTCGCTCCTTCTCACCGATGACGGAACTCTCCAGATTCCAGGCCTTGTCCAGGATGGCGTCGTCCGGGGTGGCGTAGTGATAACCCCGGGCGCTCATGCACTTCTGCCACGCCCGATGGGCGGCCACGACTTCGGGGCGTTTCGCGGAGGCCTCCAGCGATTGCCAGGAAAGGCGGTCGGCCAGCGTGTTCGTGATCTCCTCGACGCGGGGGGAGAGCTCCTGTCCCGCGCGCGCCGCACATCCCTGCTGCCGGTTCTTCTCAGGACCGTGATACGCCTTGTCTGCCTCGGGGTTCTTCAGTATCTCCAGGCGGCGACCCGCGATCCGCGCCGAGATCTCGTCGGGCGGGGGGTGGTATCCGTAGAGCTGGGCGACCTCGGGGTCGATGACGCCGTAGCGGCGGCGCAGGGGATCGGGCCGGAGCGGAGTCACCGGCGCGTACCAACTGAACCCCGCCTTTTCCATGCAGGCACGCACCAGCAGGCTGTCGGCGTGCCTGGCGTCGGACTGTTCACGGTTGGTGAGCCGGTAGGCGCTCAGCGGCAGGTCGAGGTCGACCGCCGCCGCCCTTTCCGCCGCGGTGGATTCACCGGCCTCGGACAGCGCGTAATACCCGCCGCCGGTCAGCAGGAGCAACGCCGTCACCGCCAACGCCGTCTTCCTTTTCCAGTGCTTCATTTCCCACTCGCCGAATTGAAGAGAACTGAGGAGAACGTGGAATCGCGGGGGCCGGCGGCGAGCCGCCGGCCCCCTTCGACGTGAACGGTCAGCAGTCGATGGCGTGGCCGCCGATCTCGTTGTTCATGGGAACTCCGTACAGACTGCCGGTGACGTTGGTGAGATCCTCATAGCCGTACCCGCTGGGGATGTACAGCCGGTCCCCGGCCTGTGCGGGGTTCTCGTAGACGATCACGGGACACGGATAGAAATTGGCGATCGAACTCACACTGTTGTCCACCGAGTAACTGGGGTGGAGCGGGTAGTAGTTGTTCTCGTAGTGCGTGTCAGAAGCCTTGAAGTCGGCAGCCCAGTCGCCCTTGGCCTGTCTGAAGACGCAGAACTCGGAATTCAAGGACTCACACACGCCGTTGTTCGACTCGGCGGCGGCCGCCCCGGCCAGGAGCGGAATGCTGGTCAGCGCGGCCGCGGCGGCCATGCCCAGCCCAGCCATGATGCGATGCACGAAGACTCCTCTTTCCTTTTTCCTTGTACCTGTGAGTGGTGCGCGTGTTCGTCGCCGCCCTGGTGCGAGGCGACGCGTCCAGGATCCTCAGATGCGCCGTTGCCGTCGTTGACGGACAGTCCAGCCTTCCTTGACATCGCGACCACTGGAGGTGAGGGCGTTGGCGCGGTTCTCGTAGAATCACCGCGTGAACGCCCCCGTTTCCCCAGCTGACGCCCTTCGTGCGGCCCTTGCCGGACTGCTCGACGGGCTGCCGCCGAAGGTGGCCGCGCAGGCGGTCGAGCGGTTGATCGCGAACTATCGGGGGCGCACGCCGACGGACGCGCCCGTGCTGCGGGACCGCTCGGACGTGGTCGCGTACGCCGCGTACCGGATGCCGGCGACGTTCGGGGCGGTGCGCTCGGCGCTGGAGGCGTTCGCGGACGCGGTGCCGCAGTGGTCCCCGGCGAGCCATGTGGATGTCGGCGGCGGAACGGGCGCCGCGACCTGGGCGGTGAACGCGACCTGGGAGGGCGCCCGCCCCGTGACCGTGCTCGACTGGGCCGAGCCCGCGCTCGCGCTGGGCCGGGAGATCGCCGCGGCGAACCCGGAACTGAAGTCCGCGGAGTGGCACCGCTCTCGTATCGGATCGGCGCTCACCATCGAGAGCACTGATCTCGTCACGGTCTCCTACGTCCTCGGTGAACTCACCGAAGCCGACCGCGCCTCCGTCGTGACCGCCGCGGCCGCCGCAGCCCAGGCCGTCGTGATCATCGAGCCCGGCACGCCCGACGGCTACGCACGCGTCATCGCAGCACGGGATCGCCTGATCGGAGCCGGGTTCCGTGTCGCCGCCCCCTGCCCGCACAGCGCGGCCTGCCCCATCGTCCCCGGCGAGGACTGGTGCCACTTCTCCGCCCGGGTCGCTCGTTCCTCCCTGCACCGTCAGGTCAAGGGCGGCTCCCTGCCGTACGAGGACGAGAAGTTCAGCTACGTCGCCGCCACCCGCTTCCCGGCCGCCCCGGCCCCTTCCCGCGTCGTACGCAAGCCGCAGATCCGCAAAGGCCAGGTGCTCCTGGACCTGTGCGGCCCCGACGAGTCCCTGCACCGCCGGACGGTGACCAAGCGTCACGGGCCGCTGTACAGGGCGGCCCGCGACGCGGACTGGGGCGACGCCTGGCCACCGCCGGTCGTCGAGGACTAGGCCCCGGTCTCTCCTCCGTCGGCACCTCCTCTCTCTCCTCCGTCGGCACCTCCTCGGGCGGGGAACTCAACTGGGCTTTCCCTCAGATGAGTTGACCGTGGTGAGTCACCGCGATGTGGCTCGGATCCATATCGAACCCCGGTACGATCAGCGACCCGGCGCTGCCGGATGCCTTCGGCACGGCTCTCCCGGAAGGACCACGACAGTGCAGGCTCCGCTGCCACGCCGGTCAAAAGGACCGTCGGCGATCGCCGCCGCTGCCCTCGCCGGGGCGGGTTCCGGGTCCGAGGACGATTCCGAGCCCGGACCCGAGCGCGAGGCCACGGCGCCGCCGATGTCCCGGGCGGCCGCCGCGTTCGCGGCGGAGCTCACCGGCACGCCGCCGGACCGGGCGGCTGCCGACACGACCGAAGCCGCCCATCGGCCCCCGGCCGGGCGGCTGTTACCCCGGGCGGCGCCGGCCGTCTGCGCCGCCGTGGTCGGGGCAGCGCTGATCGGCGGCGCCTTCCTCGTCGTCGGCAAGGGCGACGGTGACGCGCGGCAGTCCGCGTCGGTGCCGGGCGCCGCACCGGACACCACCACCGGTGGCGGGTCGTACGAGAGCACGCCGAGCGGGCTCGGCTCGGCCCCGCCGTCCGTCTCGCCGTCGGCGAGCGCCACGAGCGCGTCGCCGAAGTCACCGGCCACGGCATCCGCCACGGCCGCTGGTACCCACACACCAGCACATGCCCAGCCGTCCGTCACCCGGGCCGCCGGCGCCGACAGTGCCCACACCGGGTCGGGCAGCGGCGGTCAGGGCGCCTTCTGCACCTCCACCGCGGGCTCCGGCCCCATCACCGACTACTCCGTCTGTGCGGCCCCCGGAACCGTGACCCTCCGGGTGACCTTCCACACCTCGCAGAGCTACTACCACGCCTTCATCAACACCGACGGCGACACCGCGACCGGCTACCGGCTCCCCTATCCGTCGCCCTCCGCCCTCGGCGCCGACTACATGATCGAGAACGGCGCCCTTTACCGGAGCCGGTCGACCGACTGGGGCTGGACCGAGGTCGCGCCCCACGTCCAGATGACGGTCAGCGGCTCCAGCTGGACCTGGACGCTGCGGCTGAGCGAGATCGGCTCGCCGACCGGCACCCAGCGGGTGGAATTCCACGCCGGAACCGACTACACCCCGGTGATCACCTTCAGCCCGAAGTAGCGTCCGCGTCCGGCCGTCTCCCCGGCGGACACGTGGACCCGCGACGGTGACATCGGCCACTTCGGGTCGGCTACCACGGATCGCCCACTGCAGATCGCCCACTCCGGATCGGCCGCTCCGGCGCCGCCACGGTCGGCACCGCGCCGCACCCCCGACCAGCCGCGAGACGTTCCGTCTTGTCGCCCTGCTAGATTCGTCGCATGGTCCCGAACTCCCGCCCGCCCTCCGAGTCCGCCCGGCTCCCCGCCAGACCCGCCCCCGACTCCACCCGCCGCAGCGAGAAGTCCCGTCGCGCGATCTTCGACGCCGCCCTGGCACTCGTCGGCGAGGTCGGCTACCCCAAGACCACGATCGAGGGGATCGCCGCCCGCGCCGGAGTCGGCAAGCAGACGATCTACCGGTGGTGGTCCTCCAAGGCCGCCGTGCTGCTGGACGCGTTCATGGACCTCGGTGAGCGGGCCGCCCGGGAGGCGGGCCAGGAGCCGTATGTGATTCCGGACACCGGCGATCTGGCGGCCGACCTCAAACAGGTGCTGCGCGCCACCGTCGACGAGCTGCTGAACCCCGGGTTCGCGATCCCCTCACGCGCCCTGGCCGCCGAGGGACTCGTCAACGAGACGCTCGGCGCCGAGTTCGTGGCCAAGCTCCTCGAACCCCAGCTCCAGTTGTATGTGACACGGCTGCGGTCCGCCCAGGGCAAGGGTGACGTGCGGCCCGACGTCGACCCCCGCATCGCCCTGGAGCTCTTCGTCTCCCCGCTCGCCCAGCGCTGGCTGCAGCGCACCGGCCCGATCTCGTACGCCTACACGGACGCCCTCGTCGACTACGCCCTGTACGGACTCGCTCCACGGGGATGAAATCCTTCAAAAGCCTTAAAAACGCTGTCCGAAACCGTCAAAACAGCCGTCTCACCCACCCCGGATGAGGGCTCTGGCCACTCGGGGCGCAGGATGGTGGGACCATGGGGGCAGTTGAAGAGCTTGCTGAAGGCTTCCGTGTCGGTACGACCGCCAGGTGAGGAGATAGATGAGCGCAGAGTTCGGCCGCCGTTCCGGCGCGCAGGGCAGGATCTCCCAGTGGCTGAGTGGTCGTCGGCCCAAGGGGACCGTGGACACTGCCGACGGTGGGCGTGAGGCCCTGCTGCTCGCCGCCGCCGCCGCGGGGCTGCCGCTCGCGCAGGCCGCGTATCCCTCCGGCTATCGCTGTTCCTGCGACCGCGTCGGCTGTCCCACTCCCGCGCGCCACCCCGTCTCCTTCGCCTGGCAGACCCAGTCCACGACCGACCGCGCCCAGATCGAGCGGTGGGCCCGGCACCAGCCGCAGGCCAACTTCATCACCGCGACCGGCATGGTGCACGACGTCCTCGACGTACCCGTCGACGCGGGCCGCGAGGCACTGGAGCGGCTGCTCGCCACCGGAGTCCAGGTCGGACCCGTGGCCGAGAGCGGCGACGGACGCATGTTCTTCTTCACCCTCACGCGCGGTACGCCCGAGGACGAGGACGAGTGGTGGCCCTGCGAGCTCGACTCGCACCCCGAGACCACGGACGAGCACCCCGGTCTGCGCTGGCACTGCCGCGGTTCGTACGTCCTCGTCCCGCCGGCCCAACTGCCCGGTGACCTGACGGTCGACTGGGTACGGGGCCCGGAGCATCCGCTTCCCGACCCGCTCAGTCTCCTCGAAGCCCTGACGGACGCCTGCGCCCGATACGTGGGCGAGAACGAGTCGGAAGACCACTTGGCGGCCTGGCCCCACCGGGGCTGAGCGCCCCGTCGGGGCGCTACTCGCCCTTCGCCCCCGTCAGCCCTTCGATCCGGCCCAGCACCGCCACCTGCTGGTCCTTCGCACCCTCCCCGGGGTCCAGGGCAGCCTGGTTGGAGACGAACTCAAGCGTGAGGGACTGCTTGATGTCACCGGTGGTCAGCGCCTTGACGTCCGCGCTCGGGGTGGGGATCTCGGTGCCCTGCGCGGCGGTCTGCTTCTCGTAGCGGCGGGTGGTGAAGAAGACCAGCGCACCGCCGTCCGTGGTGCGCAGGCCCACCGGGGCGTAGTCGCCCGAGGTCAGCGGCTCGTCGATGTACTGCCGGGCCAGACCGGGCTTGCTGGCGTTCGCGCTGCGCTGGGTCCGCCACTGCGAGGTGTGGACGCCCGGCGCGAAGAGGTCGCCGCCGCCCTGCAGATACGTCGTGTACGCCCGGCTCAGCTTCTCCGGCCGGACGGCGAGGGCCGCGTCGTCCGCGCTGACGGGCTGCGCCCAACCCGCCTTGTCCTGCTGGAACTCGGGTATGTCGGCGGCGGCGAAGACGGTCAGGTACGACACCTGCCACACGTCGTTCGCGCTGCCACGGGTGAAGACGAGCAGCCAACGGCTGTCCGTCAGGCCCTTGTTGGCCGCGGTGTCGGCCACAAACCAGCGCGGCCACCCGGCCTTCTCGGGTATGGCGAACTTCGCGTCGGTCAGCTTCAGCGGCGTGTACGCGGGGTTGCCGCCCGGGTTGTTCTGCCGCGCGGCCTTCAGCTTCGCGCCGTCGATGTCACCGAGGGGGCCCGTGACCCGGTCCGCGTCCAGGGAACGGTCGTTCGCCTCGTCCGCCTTGTTGTAGGCGGTGGTGAAGTCCTTGAGCGCGCGGGCGGCCTCCGTGCGCGTCGCCGTCGGGACGACCTCCCGCTCCCCGTGCACCACCACGCAACCGCTCGCCGTCAGGGACAGAACCGTCACCGCGCCCGTCGCCAGAGTGAACCGGCGGAGAGCCCCGGGTCTGCGGCCGCGAGACCCTCCATGTACGACAAGTCCGGTACTACGAAGCCTTCGTGGGCTGCGACCCGTGCGATCCCTGCTCATCAGGTGCCTTCACCTTCCCCTTCCCGGAGGCGAACCCTACCGGGGCGAGGAAGATCGCGAGGGTCGGGACCAGGTACAGCGCCCACACCGTGACCTGGAGGACGGTCGGATCGGGCTGGAAGTTGAAGACGCCCTTCAGCAGGGTGCCGTACCAGCTCGTCGGATCGATCGTGCCGCTGATGTCGAAGGCCAGGTTGCGCAGGCCGGGGACGATGTCGGCCTCCTGCAGGTCATGGACGCCGTACGCCAGGACACCGGCCGCCACGACCACCAGCATGCCGCCGGTCCAGGTGAAGAACTTGGCGAGGTTGATCTTCAGGGCCCCCCGGTAGAACAGCCAGCCCAGGAAGACCGCGGAGGCCAGACCCAGGGCGACACCGATCAGCGGGCGCGGTGTGCCGTCGCTCGCCGCGTGCACGGACGCCCAGACGAACAGGGCGGTCTCCAGGCCCTCGCGGCCGACCGCCAGGAACGCGGTCGCGACCAGCGCGCCCGTGCCCATCGCCAGCGCCGCGTCCAGCTTGCCGTGCAGTTCGGACCTCAGATGCCGGGCGGTGCGCCGCATCCAGAAGACCATCCAGGTCACCAGGCCGACCGCGACGATCGACAGGGAGCCGCCGAGCGCCTCCTGCGCCTTGAACGTCAGCTCCTGGGAGCCGAATTCGAGTGCGCAGCCGAAGCCGAGCGCGATCGTGATCGCGACGCCGATGCCGATCCAGATCGGCTTCAGGGCGTCCCTGCGGTCGGTCTTCACCAGATAGGCGATGAGGATGCAGACGACGAGGCTGGCTTCCAGCCCCTCGCGCAGGCCGATCAGATAGTTGCCGAACACGGGCTACGCCTCCTTGGCGAACAGCGCGCGCCCCCACCAGTCGTCCTTGTCGCGGACGCCGGGCGGGATCGCGAAGACCGCCGAACTCACATGCTGGATGTACTCGTTGAGCGCGTCGGAGCGCGAGAGGCTGCGCTGCACCGGGATGAACCCCTTGCGCACATCACGCTGGTAGGCGAGGAAGAACAGCCCCGCCTCCAGCCGGCCCAGGCCGTCCGTGCCGTCCGTGAAGGAGTAGCCGCGGCGCAGCAGGGTGACCCCGTCGTTGGAGTCGGGATGCGCGAGCCGGACATGCGCGTCGGGCTTCATCGCCTTCAGGAACGGCTCGTCGCGTTCGTTGGCCTTGCCGACCGGGGCACCCTCGCCCTTGTCGCGGCCGAAGACGTCCTCCTGCTCCTGCAGCGAGGTCCGGTCCCAGGTCTCGATGTTCATCCGGATGCGGCGCGCCACGAGGTACGAGCCACCGGTCATCCAGGCCGGGCCCTCGCCCTCGTCCACCCACACGAACTTCTTCAGCCGGTCCGTCTCGGTGCCCGCGATATTGCGGGTGCCGTCCTTGAACCCCATGAGGTTCCGGGGCGTCTGGGCGTCCGGGGTCGTGGACGAGGTCTTGCCGAAACCGAGCTGCGACCAGCGGATGGCGACCTTGCCGAAGCCGATCCGGGCCAGGTTGCGGATCGCGTGCACCGCGATCTGCGGGTCGTCCGCGCAGGCCTGGATGCACAGGTCGCCGTCGCTGCGCGCCTTCTCCAGGTTGTCACCGGGGAACGGCGGCAGGTCGACGAGGGCCTCCGGCCGCTGCCCCGTCAGCCCGAACCTCTCGCCGTACTTCTCGAACAGCGACGGTCCGAAGCCGATGGTCAGCGTCAGCCGGGACGGCTTGAGGCCCAGCGCCTCGCCGGTGTCGTCCGGCGGCGCCTCGGGCAGTCCGCCGTACGCGCCCTCGCCGACCGGGTGTCCGTCGGTCATCCGGCGCGCGGCCGCCGTCCAGTCCTTCAGCATCTGTACGAACTCGGCGCGGTCGTCCGTCTTCACGTCGAACGAGGCGAAGTGCAGTCGGTCCTGCACCGGGGTCGCGACGCCCGCCTGGTGGGTGCCGTGGAAGGCGATCGCGGCGCCGGTCTCGGCGCCGGCCGGGTCCACGTCGTTGCCCGTACGGGTCATCGCCACCGCGCCCCCGGCCGCGGCGGCCCCGAGCGCGAGTCCGGCACCGCCCCAGCCGATCAGCGAACGCCGGGAGGGCGGGGGGTTTTCGGTGGCTTCCGTCGTGTCATTCGTCATGATGCGTCTCGCTCACTTCTACTTCACGACGGCTGCGGCGAGCTTGGACAGGGGCTCGGCGAGCGCGTTGACCGCGTCCGAGAGCTCCTTGCGGTCGGCCTTTCCGACCTTGTCGTACGGGGTGAAGTCGTAGGAGGTCTTGTCCGCGCGGTACTTGTCGAGCAGCGTGTTCAGCGCGGCGAACTGCTTGTCGAGTTCGGTGGTCAGCGCGGCGTCGTTCTCCTGGGCGACCGGCTTCAGCAGCTCGTAGGCCTTCTGCGCGCCCTCGACGTTGGCCTTGAAGTCGCTGAGGTCGGTGTGCGAGTAGCGGTCCTCCTCGCCGGTGACCTTGCCGGTGGCGACCTCGTCGAGCAGCTCCTTGGCGCCGTTGGCCATGGAGGTCGGGGTGATCTCGGCCTTGCCGACCCGCTTCTGCCAGTCCTTCAGATCCGTGACCAGCTCATCGGCGAGGGTCTTCTGCTCGGCGCCGACCTTCTTGTCCACCCAGAGGGCCTTCTCCAGCGCGTGCCAGCCGGTCCACTTCTGGCCCTTCTCCAGGTCGTTGACGCGGGTGTCGGTCTTGGGGTCGATGTCCCCGAAGGACTCGGCGATCGGCTCGGTGCGCTCCCAGCCGACGCGGGAGGGGGCGTAGGCGTCCTTGGCGGCCTCGATGTCGCCGGCCTTGATGGCGTCGGCGAACGTCTCCACCTTCGGGAGCGTCGCGTCGGCCTGCTCCTGCGCGTACTCGCGGTAGGCGGCGACGGCCTTGTCGAGGCGCGGGTCGCGCTTGGCGACCTTGCCGCCGGTGACCGTGAGCTTCTGACGGACGCCGTGGCCCTTCATGCCGGGGCGGCAGGCTATCTCGTACGCACCGGCCTTGACCTCGGCGGTCAGCGTGTACTTGGTGCCCGGGCCGATGTTCTCCTTCTCGGAGACGATCCGGTCGTCCGGGAAGAGGATCTCGACCTCGGTGGCCTTGGAGCCCTTGTTCTCGATGTTCAGGGTGACCTGGCCGGCCGGGACGGACTTCGAGGAGGTGTCGCACTTGGAGTCGGCGGCGGTCACCTGAATCGCGTCACCGGCCCCGGCGTCGCTCTTCTCGGTGCAGCCCGTGACGGCGGCCAGAGCGGCCGCGGTCGCGGCGGCGGTGACAACTGAGAGTCGGACTGCTCGCATTCAGGCTCCAAGAGAACGACGGACAAACCAGGCGGAAGGTCCCCGCCGGCATGGTGAGGCTGGCCTAACTTACCTGAGGCTTACCTCAGTCCTACCCACGCCTACAGTGATTCAGCTCTCACAGTCGGAGCACAGAAACGGCTTGATCACGGTGGCTCAAAGTGGACCCCATGGGAGGGTCAAGTACGGGTCAAGCATCTCGTTCGGCGGTCACGGCGCCCCGTTCGGGAGTCACCAGGACGGCACCCGTCCGTGGGTGCGGGAACACCTCAACGGGCTGACGGTAGACCTCACTCAGCAACTCGCCCGTGAAAACCTCGGCCGGCGGTCCCTCGGCGGCGACACGACCGGCGCACAGAATCGCCACCCGGTGCGCGTACGCGGCGGCGAGCCCCAGATCGTGCAACACCACGACCACCGCGTCACCGGCGTGCGCCCTTGCCCGGCACACCCGAAGCACCAACTCCTGGTGTCTCAGGTCGAGGGCGGCGGTCGGTTCGTCGAGCAGCAGCAGCGGCGCGCGCTGGGCGAGCACCCGGGCGAACGCGACCCGGGCCCGCTCCCCTCCGCTGAGCGCCGAGAAGGGGCGGGACGCGAACCCGGTGACCTCCGTGGCCGCCATGGCTGCGGAGACGACCGCGTCGTCGTCCTCCTCACCGGCTCCGGCCACGGCCCCGGTCCAGGGCGCCCGGCCCATCCGTACGACCTCCTCGACCGTGAAGGGGAAGGAGAGGGTCGCGGACTGGGGGAGCACGGCCCGGCGCAGGGCGAGTTCGGGCGCCGACCACTGAGGGGCGGGGCGGCCGTGGATCCGTACGACTCCCTCGGTGGCGCCGAGATCGGCGGCCAGGGCGCCCAGCAGGGTGGATTTTCCCGCCCCGTTGGGGCCGACCAGTGCGAGGATCTCGCCCGCGCGTGCGGTGACGTCCACACCGCGCAGGACGTCGCGGGCGCCGAGACGGACACGCAGGCCCGCGGCTTCGGCGAGTACGTCACCGGGGGCGGCCGCGGGAGGGGGCACGGGACGCGCCGTACGCGGGAACAGCATGGTGACGGCGGTGTGCGGGAACCTCACGCCCAACCCCCTTGCCTGCGACGGGTCCTGCGCAGCAGCCAGAAGAAGAACGGGCTGCCGAGCAGGGCGGTGAGGACGCCCAGCGGGAGTTCGGCGGGCTGGGCGACGGTGCGGGCCGCGAGGTCGGCCGCGAGCAGGACGACGGCACCGCCCAGTGCGCTGCCCGGGATCAGGAACCGGTGTCCGGGTCCCGCCGCCATCCGCAGCAGATGCGGGACGACCAGCCCCACGAAGGCGATGATCCCGGAGACGCTCACGGCCGCCGCGGTGAGCAGCGCGATGACCAGGACCAGTACGATCCGCAGTCGCTCGACGTCCACGCCCAGATGCCGGGCCGGACGTTCGCCGAGGGCCAGCAGATCGAGGCGGCGGGCGTACAGCGGCGCCACGGCCAGACCGGCCGCCGCGCACGGCAGCACGGCGAGGACCTTCGGCCAGGTCGCCTGCGCCAGTGAGCCGAGTTGCCAGAAGGTGATCTGGCTGACGGCGGCGGTGTCCGCGAAGAAGAGGAAGAGTCCGATCAGCGCGCCGGTGAAGGCGTTCACGGCGATCCCGGTGAGGATCAGCGTGACGACCTCGGTCCGGCCGCCGGAGCGCGACATCGCGTAGACGAGCAGCGCGGTGGCGAGCCCCGTGCAGAAGGCGACGGCGGGGACCGTCCAGCTGCCGAGGAAGTTCAGGCCGAGCGCGAGCGAGGCGACCGCGCCGACCGCCGCGCCGGACGAGACGCCGATGACCCCGGGTTCGGCGAGCGGATTGCCGAACACGCCCTGCATCAGGGCGCCCGCGCAGCCCAGCGAGGCACCGATGAGCAGCGCGAGCACGATCCGCGGGAAGCGGACGTTCCACAGCACCGACTCGGGGACCCGGTCGAGCGCGGAGCCGCCGAGGCCGATGCGGTGGGCGACGGAGGAGAGGACGTCACCGGTGGGGATCGGGTAGGCGCCGAGCCCGGCGGCGACGGGCACGAGGACGAGGAGGGCGGCGACGAGCCCGACGGTGAGGAGCCAGGCGCTGCCGCGGACCCTCCCGCGTACGGGGGCGTCGGCCTGGTGCGCGGGAGCGCCGACCGCCTCCCTGGCCACCGTCACTCGGCATCCCCGTACAACTGCGCCATCAGCGACTTCAGTACCTGGTCCGTGCGCGGCCCGTAGTTGAGGAGCACTCCGTCCTCGATCGAGACGACCCGGCGCTCCATTCCGGCCGGGGTCTGCGCGACGCCGGGGATCCTGACGAGCCCGTCGATCCCGCCGACCGATTCAAGTCCCTTGGTCATGACGAGGATCGCGTCCGGCGCGGCCTGCGCCAGCGCTTCGGTGGTGATGGCGGTGAAGTCCTTCTTCAGCCCCGACTCGGCCCCCGCGTCGACGGCTCCGGCCGCTTCGAGCAGTGAGGTGGCTCCCGAGTCCTTGCCGCCGATGAGATAGACGGACGCGGAGCCGCGCAGATAGAGGAAGGCGACGCGCGGGTGGTCCGCGTGGGCGGGAATCGCCTTGCGCACGGCGGCGATCCGCTGCTCCGAGCGCTCGGTCAGCTGCTTCCCGGCGGCCGGTACGCCGAGGGCGCCGGCCACCGCCTCGATGCGCGGGCCCACGTCGTCGAGGCCCTTGGCGGGGTCGACGACGAGGACCGGGACGCCCGCGTCGCGGATCTGCTCCATCGCCTCGTCGGGCCCGGTGGTGGTCTCGGCGAGGACGAGGTCCGGCTTGAGGGAGAGCACGCTCTCCGCGGAGACGTCGTGGCCCCGGGTGACCACCGGGAGCTTCGCCGCCTGCGCGAAGGTGGCGGTGATGTCACGGGCGACGACCCGGTCGCCGAGGCCGAGCGTGAAGGCGATCTCGCTGAGGCTGCCGGAGAGGGGGACGATCCGGTCGGCCGCCGCGACCGTCACCTTCCTGCCGTCGGAGGAGCGGACGGTGACCGGGAGCCGGGGCTTCCCGGGGGACTTCAGCGGCTCGACACGGTTGGCGGCGGCGGACGCCGTCGCCGCCGTCGCCCGGACGGGGTCCGTGGAGCCGCCGCATCCGGTCAGGGTGAGGGCGAGCGCGGACAGCAGGGCCCCCACCAGTCTTGTGCGCAAGCGTTGCACGGTCCCGTCAGTCCTCTCGGTCCTCTTCCGGCATCTCCCGGCACTTGCGGGATGGCTTAGGTTAGCCTTACCTTCCTCGCTACTGGCTGTCGGATTTCGGAGGACACCCCATGCCCGTGCGCCTGAGGGCCCTGGCCACCGTGGTGTGCACCGCCGTACTGGGCGCCCTGCTGGGAGCACTGCTCCCCACCGGCACCGCCCACGCCGCGAGCCGTACCGTGCAGGGCGGCCGCCTCGACTGGGGCATCAAGTCGTCCTTCCAGAGCTATGTCACCGGGCCCATCGCCAAGGGGAGTTACTCCCTCACCGGCGGCGCGGCCACGGTCGGCGGGAGCCAGTTCCGCTTCCACTCGGCGACCGGCGCCTACGACGGCGACACGGGCGCCTTCCGGGCCGCCTTCCTCGGCGGAGTCCACTTCGTCGGACACCGGAAGGACGACGGGACCTACGAGCTCGACCTCACCCTCAGCCGCCCCACCGTCCGCATCGAGGGCGGCGGCGGCACGCTCTACGTCGACATCACCAGCAAGGAGAAGGGCACCGGGACGGTCACGACGTCCTCGCAGGTGCCCTTCGCCGCCCTCTCGCTCGGCGGTATCGACATGAAGGGCGGCGGCACCGCCGTCCGCCTCGCCAGCGTTCCCGCCACGCTGACTTCGCAGGGCGCCCGGTCCTTCGCCGGGTACTACACGGCGGGCACGGCACTCGACCCGGTGACGCTGTCGGCGGACGTCCGGGCCGCGGCCACCCCGTCGAGCACGCCGAAGGCGACGAAGTCCGCCACCCCGAAGCCGACGTCGAAGAACACCTCGGGCGCGATCGAGGACGCCGCCGTCGACTGGGGTGTGCGCCGCACCTTCCGCGAGTACGTCACCGGGGACATCGCCGAGGGCAGGTGGACGCTGACCGGCGGCGCCCAGGACGGCGGCGCGCTCTTCCGCTTCCCCACCGGCAAGGGGACGTACGACGAGAAGAAGCACACGCTGGACGCCGGCTTCCGGGGCGCGGTCCGCTTCACCGGGAAGAACGGGCTCGACCTCCGGCTGAGCGGCCTGCGGGCCACCGTCGAGGACGGCAGGGGCACGCTGTACGCCGATGTCGCGAGCGCGGACTTCACCGGCGCGAAGGTCCCGCTCGTCACCTTCGCCCCCGTCGCCGCCAAGGCCTTCACGCCGAAGGACGGGCTGGTCGAACTGACCGAGGTTCCGGCCGAGTTGACCTCCCGGGGCGCCGAGGCCCTCGGCGGGATGTACCGGGCCGGCACGGAGATGGACCCCGTGACCCTCTCCGTCGCCCTCACGGACGACGCCCGGCTGCCCGCCCTCCCCGACCTGGGCAGCTCCGACTCGCCCACGCCGGAGACCGCGAACCCGACCACGGCCGGGGCCACCGCGGAGCCCCGCACCGAGAACACCGCGAGCGGCACCTCGGACAGCTCCGTCCTGCCCATCGGCCTCGCCGCGGGATCGCTGCTCGCGGTGGGCCTCGCCTTCGCGATCGTCCGCAGGCGCCGTACGCGACCGGCGTCGGCGTCCGCCGCCGGGTCCGCGGGCGCGCGGTCCACGGACGAGGACTGACCTCCACCACACGGCCTGCGCCTCGCCGGCGAGGCCGTACCCATCCTCAGAGGAGACCCACGACCATGGCCGCCAACCGCCGCCGCCCACTCGCCCTCGCCGCCGCCGTCGCGGTCACCCTGGGGGCCACCGCCCTCGCCGTCACCGGCGCGTCGGCCCAGGAAGCCCCGCTCACGGGCTACGAGTTGACCTGGGGCATCAAGCAGTCGTACCGCACCTACGTGACCGGAGCGGCGGCGGGTACCTTCACCCCCGCGGGCGGGGCGACGCAGGCGGCCGACAACGGGGCGTTCACGTTCACGGGCGGCACCGGCACGTACGACTCCACCACCCACGCCGTGCAGCTCGGCTTCGCGGGCAGCCTGCGGATCGCCTCCGCGGCGCACCACTTCGAACTCACCCTGTCCGACGTCAGGTTCGACAGCGGCGCCGCGGAGATCACCGCGGACGTGACGAGCAACGGAACGACGCAGAACGACGTCCCGCTCGCCGACGTCACCGTGACCCGCGAGATGACGGCCATGGCGACCACGCTGACCAAGGAGGCGGCGACCGTCTTCGGCAGCCCGAGCTACGAGGGAGCGGCGGGGGATCCGCTGACGGTGGCGCAGCAGCCGTCGCAGAGCGAGTCGCCGAGCCCCTCGGGCTCCCCGTCCGGCTCGGCGTCCCCGAGCCCGACTTCGACACCGACGTCCACATCGTCCGCGTCGGCGTCGGCGTCGGCGTCGGCGTCGGTCTCTGCTTCCGCCTCTGTCTCCGCCTCTTCCTCTTCCTCGGCCTCGCCCTCGGACAGTGCCGCCCCGCAGGGCGAGATCGCCGACGGCACGCTCGGCTGGGGTGTGAAGGAGTCCTTCCGGACGTACGTCGTGGACGGCGTCGCCCAGGGGAGGATCACCGCGTCCGGCGGCGCGACCCAGGCCACCGGCAACGGCGTCTTCACCTTCCCGGACGCCACCGGCACGTACGACACCGACGCCGGCACCCTCTCCGCCGCCTTCGCGGGTGCGGTGAACTTCAAGGGCCACGAGGACAACGGCAGTTACGGCCTCGACCTGACCCTCAGCGACCTCAAGGCGGAGCTCGACGGCGGCTCCGGCGAACTGACCGCCGATGTCGAGAGCCTCGGCGAGAAGTCCGACGACGTGGTCCTCGCCGACCTCAAGGCCAAGTCCACCGGGCTGACGGTCCAGGACGACGTCATCACCCTCGACGACATCACGGCCACGCTGACGAAGACGGGCGCGGAGGCCTTCGGCGGCTTCTACGCCACCGGTACCGAACTGGACCCGGTGGACCTCTCGGTGGCGGTGAGCGAGGGCGCCCAACTGCCGGGCGGGGACGGTGGGTCCGGGAGCGGCGGCGACGACGGCTCCGGCGGCGCGTCGGGCACCACGGGCGGCCCCATCGGTGGCGCGGGGACGACCGGATCCACGACGGGCGGTGTGAGCGGCGCGCTCGCCTCCACCGGCTCGGAGGTGCCCCTCGGCGCGCTCGGCGCGGCCGCGGCGGTGACGGTCGCGGCGGGTGCGGGTGTGGTGGTGGCGGTACGCAGGCGGCGTACCGCCTGATCGGACCGGGTGCGCGGGGCGGGCGGGGGCGGGCGGAGGGTGTCGCCCGTCCGGTGCGGCCGTGGTCCGGGACGACGCCGCGGCACGGGTGATGTTTGAATGCCGGGGTGACTGATTTCGACGTACTGCGCGTCTTCTGCGGGCCCGGTGGCGGACATGGCAACGAGCTCGGTGTGGTGCGCGAGGGTTCGGTGATGCCGGATCCCGAGGAGCGGCAGATGTTCGCCGCGAAGCTGGGGTTCAGCGAGACCGTGTTCGTCGACGACCCCGAGCGCGGGGTCGTCGACATCTACACGCCGACGCTGCGGTTGCCGTTCGCCGGGCATCCCTGCGTCGGGGTGGGATGGCTGCTCGACATCCCCGAACTGGTCACGCCCGCCGGGGTGGTGGGGGTGCGGCTGGACGGGGAGTTCAGCTGGATCGAGGCGCGGGCGGAGTGGGCGCCGGGCCGTACGCTGCGGCAGTACGGCTCCGCCGAGGAGGTCGACGCGCTGGCCGTTCCGGCGCCGGGGGAGTGGGTCTACGCCTGGGCCTGGGAGGACGAGTCGGCCGGGCGGGTGCGGGCGCGGGGGTTTCCCGGGCGGGACGACGGGATCGGGGAGGACGAGGCGACGGGGGCGGCGGCGCTGCTGCTGACGGATCGGCTCGGGCGCGCGCTGAACATCACCCAGGGGGCGGGCTCCCAGATCCTCACGGCTCCGCAGCCGGGTGGGTGGGTGGAGGTGGGGGGCCGAGTACGTCTGCTGCGAACCTGAGCCCCGGGGTGGGTCAGGCCGTGAGGGGGAACTCCTCGCCCAGGGCGTGGAAGACCGCCGTGTTGAGGGTGAACGCCCGCTTGCACTCGGCGACGATCCGCTGCTTCTCCAGGTCGTCCGCCCGCACCCCGTCCAGAAGCTCCCGATACTCCCGCTTGAACGCCGCCGGGTTGGCGATGTCCTCGAAGACATAGAAGCGCACGCCGTCGCCCTTCCTCGCGAAGCCCCAGGTCTGCTCCGCCCTGCCCCGGATGATCTGGCCGCCGGAGAGGTCGCCGAGGTAGCGGGTGTAGTGGTGGGCGACAAAGCCGCCGGGCCAGGTGCGCGCGCACTCGGTGACACGCGCCGCGTACGCCTCGGTGGCGGGCAGCGCGGTGAGCGTGTCCCGCCAGTCGGGGCCCCGCAGATGCGCGAGGTCCTGTTCCAGCGCGGTGCGGCGCAGCAGCTCGGGCCGGATGAACGGGCCGGCCACCGGATCGGACGCCAACCGCCCGGTGTCCGCCTCCAGCGCCTCGTACACGAACCACAGCTGCTCGATGTAGCGCGCGTACGCGTCGACACCGAGCCGGCCGCCGAGCAGGTCGCTCATGAACGTCGAGGTGTTCGCCTCCGTGTGCAGCTCGTGCGAGGCGGTGCGGATGAGCGTCGAGAACGCCGTAGTCATGAGACCTCCGGTGCCGAAGAGGACGAGAACCACTCAGAATCTTCTATGGTTAGGCTTACCTAAGTCAACAGGTTTCCCGACATCCTGTCGGTAAAAACCTACCCCGAACGTACCCGGCTGGACCACGAAGAAGCCCGCCCTGTGGACAGACGCGACAGGGCGGGCTTCGAACGTGAGTACCCCCGAGCGGGGGAACGGCTACGGCAGCGTAAGAATCTCCGCGCCGGTCTCCGTGACGGCCAGCGTGTGCTCGAACTGCGCCGTCCGCCTGCGGTCCTTCGTCACGACGGTCCACCCGTCGTCCCACATGTCGTAGTCGTGCGTGCCGAGCGTGAGCATCGGCTCGATCGTGAAGGTCATCCCGGGCTGGATGACGGTCGTCGCGTGCGGGCTGTCGTAGTGCGGGATGATCAGCCCGGAGTGGAACGAGGAGTTGATCCCGTGCCCCGTGAAGTCCCGCACCACCCCGTACCCGAAGCGCTTGGCGTACGACTCGATCACGCGGCCGATGATGTTGATCTGCCGGCCCGGCTTCACCGCCTTGATCGCGCGGTTGAGCGACTCCCGGGTCCGTTCGACGAGCAGCCGGGACTCCTCGTCGACGTCTCCGACGAGGTACGTGGCGTTGTTGTCGCCGTGGACGCCGCCGATGTACGCCGTCACGTCGAGGTTGATGATGTCGCCGTCCCGCAGGACCGTGGAGTCGGGGATGCCGTGGCAGATGACCTCGTTGACGGAGGTGCACAGCGACTTGGGGAAACCGCGGTAACCGAGCGTGGAGGGGTAGGCGCCGTGGTCGCACATGTACGCGTGTGCGACCCGGTCCAGCTCGTCCGTGGTGACGCCGGGCGCGATCAGCTTCGCGGCCTCGGCCATCGCCTGCGCGGCGATGCGCCCGGCGATCCGCATCGCCTCGATCGTCTCGGGGGTCTGCACCTCCGGGCCGGTGTACGGCGTGGGTGCGGGCTTTCCCACGTACTCGGGGCGCCTGATGTTTCCCGGGACGGGGCGGGTGGGAGAGAGCTCTCCTGGTACGAGCAGCGACTGGCCAGACATGCCAGCGAGTCTAACCAGCGGGCATGGGGCACCATGTCCGTGGCGAAAGGAGCCGGTCATGGCCCTCTTCAAGAAGCGCACCGTCGGGAAGCCCGGCGAGTGGTACTACTGCCTCGTCCACAAGAAGGTCGAGGAGGGCCCCGAGTGCCCCGCCAAGGACCGCTTCGGCCCGTACACCTCCCGTGAGGAGGCCGAACACGCGATGGAGATCGCGCAGGAGCGGAACCTCGAATGGGAGACCGACCCCAAGTGGCACGACGCGACGGGCCCGAGCCCGGACGACAACTGAACGCCCCCGGCGAGACGGTGAACCCGCCCCCGGCGGTGCCTACCACCTCGCCGCCGGAGGAGCCGTCAGCTGGTCCGCGAGCCGGGAGAGCCGGTCGCGGAAACGGCGGCGCCCCCGGGGCGAGGGCAGGGAGTTCTCCCCGGCCGCCGCGCTGACCAGGTGCTGCACGGTGTCGAGGTCGAGTTCCTGATCCGGCGGCACGGTCAGCGACTCGTGCGCCAACGCCCCCAGTTCGCGGTCCCCGGCGTCGAGCGCGAGCACGGTCGCCCCGGCCCGCCGGGCGTCGTGGATCCGCTCCAGAAGCGGCGCCCCGGGCGCGGCGGGCGACACCACGAGCAGGGTCTCCCCGCGCCGCGCGGCCTCGATACGGCCGAGGCCGACCGCGAGGTGGGCCGGGTCCGAGGCCCGCGCCCCGTGCCGTACCAGCGTCGGCGACAGCTCCGGCGTCCCCGACCAGGCCGCCTCGTCCACCAGATGCGCGGCCAGGTGCCACGGTTCGTACTCCGCCGTGCCCACGAGCAGCAGCCCGCCCCCGTACGACACCACGGACCCCCTCAGGCCCCCCGCGAACCGCCGCGTGGCCCCCAGCCACTCGGTCCCGGCGAGGACTTCCCGCAACAACGCGACCCGTACGGCATCCATGCGCACGCATCCTGCCGCAACCCGCCACCCGTCAGGTGGAGTTCGGCATGAATTCGCCCAAGTGGGGCAGATCCCGCCGCATGACGGAGTCAACGGAGACAACGGAGTCCACGCAGCCCACAGGGCCAACGGGAACCATCGCAGCCACGGGTGTGACCACCAGCATTCCCTTCCGCGCGGGCCAGGAGGGCTATGCCTCCTTCCGCATCCCCGCCGTCGTCGCCACGCGCACCGCCACCCCCACCGCCGGCCCCGCTCTGCTCGCCTTCTGCGAGGGCAGAGTCGACTCCGCCGCGGACCACGGCCACATCGACATCGTCCTGAAACGGTCCATGGACGGCGGCCGCACCTGGGGCCCGCTGCAGATCGCCGCCCGGAACGGGAACGACCTCGCGGGCAACCCCGCCCCCGTCGTCCTCGACACCGGCCGGATCCTGCTCGTACACGTCCGCGCCGCGGCCGACGCGACCGAGGACGCCATCCTGCGCGGCACGGTGGGGCCCGCGGACGGGCGCCGCGTATGGGTGCAGCACAGCGACGACGACGGTGTCACCTGGTCCGCCCCGAAGGAGATCACCGGGCAGGTGAAGAGGACGGACTGGCGGTGGTACGCGACCACTCCCGGGCACGCCCTTCAGCTCACCACCGGCCGGGTGCTCGTCCCCGGCAACCACACCGTGCCGCCGGCCGGCACCGACACCGGCACCGAGCCGAAGTACAACAGCGGTCACTGCCTGCTCAGCGACGACCGCGGCGCGACCTGGTCCCTCGGATACGTCGACGAGAACACCGACGGATACGTCAACGCCAACGAGACGACCGCCGCCGAACTCCCCGACGGGCGCGTCTACCTCAACACCCGCAACGACTCCCGGTCGCCCGGCAACCGCGCCGACGCCCACTCCGAGGACGGCGGCGGGAGCCTGGTCACACCCTTCCGGCCGCAGGCGGGCCTGGTCACCCCCGTCGTCCAGGGCAGCCTGCTCCAGCTCCGCGACCCCGACCTGCTGCTCTACTCGGGCCCGGCCGACCCCGCCGCCCGCGCCCTGATGACCATCCGCGCCTCCGCCGACGGCGGCACCACCTGGCGGCCCGCGCACACGGTCGACGGACTGCCCGCCGCCTACTCCGACCTCGTCCGTGCGGACGCGACGACCGTGGGGCTCCTCTACGAGACGGGTGACTTCGGGCCGTACGAGACGATCACCTTCCGCCGCATCCCGGTGACCGCGCTCGCCTGAGCCCCCGAAGCCCCCGAGACGGGATCAGCGCACGTAAAGTCGGCTTCATGACCTCTACTGACAGTGCACAGAAGGCCCCCGCGAAGGACCCCTGGGACCTTCCCGACGTGTCCGGGCTCGTCGTCGGCGTGCTCGGCGGCACCGGCCCGCAGGGCAAGGGCCTCGCCTACCGGCTCGCCAGGGCCGGCCAGAAGGTGATCATCGGTTCGCGTGCCGCGGACCGCGCGCGGACCGCCGCCGAGGAACTGGGCCACGGTGTCGAGGGCGCCGACAACGCCGAGTGCGCGCGGCGCAGCGACGTCGTGATCGTCGCCGTACCGTGGGACGGGCACGGCGCGACCCTGGAGTCGCTGCGCGAGGAACTGGCCGGCAAGCTCGTCGTCGACTGCGTCAACCCGCTCGGCTTCGACAAGCAGGGCGCCTACGCCCTGAAGCCGGAGGAGGGCAGCGCCGCCGAACAGGCCGCCGCCCTGCTGCCGGACTCGCGGGTCGCGGCCGCCTTCCACCACCTCTCGGCGGTCCTCCTCCAGGACCCGGAGATCGAGGAGATCGACACCGATGTGATGGTCCTCGGCGAACAGCGCCCGGACGTCGAGATCGTGCAGGCGCTCGCCGGGCGCATCCCCGGCATGCGCGGCGTCTTCGCGGGCCGGCTGCGCAACGCCCACCAGGTGGAGTCGCTGGTCGCGAACCTGATCTCCGTGAACCGGCGCTACAAGGCCCATGCGGGCCTGCGGGTGACGGACGTATAGCGGGCGTACGGGCATGGGGGACACTGGACGCCGTACGACGCCGTACGACGCCGTGCGACCTCGTACGACCGTGTGCGACGCCGTACGACCTTGTCCGAACTGTCCCGACAGGAGACGCCCCCCATGCCCCCCTTGCCCCCACCCGCCCAGCCCCGGCGCCTCGCCCTTTACGCCCTCGCCGTCTGTCTGCTCTCCGTCGCCGCGGCCGTCGTCTCCTTCGTGCAGGGCAACTGGCTGGGGATCGTGTGGGTGCTGCTGGCCGGGCTGTCGTCCAACATGACCTGGTACTACGCGCGGCGCGGCAGGTCCGTCAGCTGACCGCGCAGAACTCGTTGGTGCCCTGCCAGAAGCGGTAGAACTCCTGACCGCAGTACGTCTGGATCTCGTTGATCCCCAGGCTGTTCAGGATCGAGTCGATCACATCGAAGAACGCCGAGTTCACCGACGGGATCCACAGCACCGCGAACACGAACAGCAGGCCGAACGGGGCGAACGGCTCCACCTGGCGCTTGACGTTGTACGACAGCCAGGGCTCGATCACGCCGTAGCCGTCCAGGCCCGGCACCGGCAGGAAGTTCAGGAGCGCGGCCGTGACCTGGAGCAGCGCGAGGAACGCCAGCGCGTACTGGAAGTCGCGCGGCACGCCGTCCAGGGCGTGCAACCAGAACGGGGCCGTGCACACGACGGCGAACAGCACGTTCGTCAGAGGACCCGCCGCCGAGATCAGACTGTGCTTCCAGCGTCCCTGGATCCTGTTCCGCTCGATGAAGACCGCCCCGCCCGGCAGACCGATCCCGCCCATGATCACGAATATCACCGGCAGCACGATGCTCAGCAGCGCGTGCGTGTACTTCAGCGGGTTGAGCGTCAGATAGCCCTTCGCGCCGATCGAGATGTCACCGCTGTGCAGGGCGGTGCGCGCGTGCGCGTACTCGTGCAGACAGAGCGAGACGATCCACGCGGCGGTGACGAAGAGGAACACGGCCACACCGGGCTGCTCGGCGAACCCGCTCCACGTCGCCCACCCGGTCACCGCCATCACGGCCACGATCCCGACGAAGACGGGGCTGATCCTCCGGTCGCTGCTGCGACGGGAAGCGGCGGTGGTCATGGGGCTCCCTGTACTGGTACGCATGGTGCTGGGCCTGCCCGACCGTACCGGGCGCACGGGGAAAACGTCTCGCGATCGGCCATTGGTTCCGGAGAAGGTGGGGGTCCTTCGGGGGGAGCTTCCCCGTACCGGGCCCCGCCCCTGGAACCCTGCCCCGGACCCCGCACCCGACACCACGCCCACCGGAGACAATGGACCCCGTGCGCTACCGCATCCTCGGAACCACCCAGGCACTCCGTCCCGACGGCACCCCCGTCGCGGTCGGCGGGACGCGACTGCGTGCCCTGCTGACCGTGCTCGCGCTGCGGCCCGGCCGGACCGTGCCCGCCGCCGTGCTGGTCGACGAGGTGTGGGGCGGCGATCCGCCCGCCGACGCGAGCGGGGCACTGCAGGCCCTGGTCGGGCGGCTGCGCAGGGCGCTCGGCCCGGCCGCGGTGGACTCGGCGGACGGCGGGTACCGGCTCGCCGCGAACGCCGACGACATCGACCTGCACCGTTTCGAGCGGCTCGCGGGCGAGGGCACCCGTGCGCTCGCCGACGGCGACCCCGCGAAGGCGGCCGCGGTCCTCGACGACGCCCTCGGCCTGTGGCACGGCCCGGCCCTCGCCGACCTCCCGGACCGCACCGCCGAGTCCGTCCGCTGGGACACCCGCCGCCTCGACGTGCACCGCGCCCGCCTCACCGCGGCCCTCGCCCTCGGCCACGCCGAACAGTCGCTGCCCGAGCTCATCGCCCTGTGCGACCTCCACCCCCTGGACGAGCCCCTGCACGCCCTGCGGCTGCGCGCCCTGCGCGACGCCGGCCGCTCCGCCGAGGCCCTCGCCGCCTACGAGCTCATCCGGGAGCTGCTGGCCGACCGCCTGGGCTCCGACCCGGGCCCCGAACTGCGCGCCCTGCACACAGAGCTGCTCCGCCCGGCCGGCGTCGATCACGGCGTCGATCACGGCGCCGATCGCGGGGCCGCCGGCGGGGCCCTCGCGGCACCCGGCGCCCCCGCGCCGGGCGGTGACGCGGCGCGCACCCCCGGCTCCGCGTCGTACGCCCGGAACTCCGCGTCCCACCGCCCGGGCAACCTCCGCGCCCGGCTCACCTCCTTCGTCGGGCGGCAGGCCGACATCGACACCATCCGGGAGGACCTGGCGGCGGCGCGGCTCGTGACGCTGCTCGGACCGGGCGGCGCCGGCAAGACCCGGTTGTCGCAGGAGGCGGCGGAGGCCGTGGCGCACATGGCGCCGGACGGCGTATGGCTGGCCGAGCTCGCGCCCGTCGACGACCCGAAGGCCGTGCCCGAGGCCGTGCTCACCGCCGTCGGAGCCCGCGAGACCGTGCTGCGCGGCGCCGGTGCCGAGGAGATGCGGGCCGTCGCCGACCGGCACGACGACCCCCTCCAGCGGCTCGCCGAGCACTGCGCCAGGCGCCGCATGCTGATCGTCCTCGACAACTGCGAGCACGTCGTGGACGCCGCCGCACAACTGGCGGAGAAGCTGCTGGAGCGGTGCCCGGGGCTGACCGTACTGGCCACCAGTCGCGAACCCCTCGGCGTACCGGGGGAGTTGCTGCGCCCCGTGGAGCCGCTGCCGGAACCGTTCGCGCTGCGGCTGCTCGCCGACCGGGGGGCCTCCGCCCGGCCCGGTTTCACCGTCGAGGACGACCTCGAAGCCGCCGCCGAGATCTGCCGCCGCCTCGACGGCCTGCCGCTCGCCATCGAACTCGCCGCCGCCCGGCTGCGGATGCTCACCCCGCGCCAGATCGCCGACCGGCTCGACGACCGGTTCCGCCTGCTGACCTCCGGCAGCCGTACGGTCCTGCCGCGCCAGCAGACCCTGCGGGCCGTCGTCGACTGGTCCTGGGACCTCCTCGACGCGGACGAGCGGGACGTCCTGCGCCGGCTGTCCGTCTTCGCGGGCGGCTGCGACCTCGCCGCCGCCGAGGCCGTCTGCGGCCCGGCAGCCCTGGAGGTGCTCGGCTCGCTCGTCGACAAGTCCCTCGTTGTCGCCGCCCCCTCGGGGGACGGCGAGATGCGCTACCGGCTCCTGGAGACGGTCGGCGAGTACGCGGAGGAGCGGCTCGACGAGGCCGGGCAGCGGCCCGCCGCCGAACGCGCCCACCTCACGTACTACCGCGAACTCGCCCGCACCACCGACCCCGAACTGCGCGGCCCGGGCCAGCGCACCGCGATCGAACGGCTGGAGCGGGAGTCGGAGAACCTCCGTGCCGCCCTCCAGCACGCCGTCGCCGCGCGGGACGAGCAGGAGGCGCTCTGCCTGGTCCTCTCCCTGGCCTGGTACTGGCAGATGCGCGATCTGCGGCTGATGGTCCGCCACTGGTCCCGCGAGGTCATGGCCCTCGGCCCGGACCCCTTCGACGAGCCCGTACGGCCGGCCGTCCCGCTGCTCGAAAGCTGCACGGCCGCCCCGCCGCCGATGCGCCCCGAGCTCCTCGAAGAGGCCCGCCGCGGTGTCCACCTCGTCCATCTCGCCTGCATGGACATGGACATGGCGACCTGGGAGACCCCGGAGGCCAAACGGAAACTGCGCGTCATCAGCGAGGTCTACCGCCCGGGGCTGCCGCAGACCTGCCGCAGCCCCGGCAACCTCTGGTTCTACGCCGTGGTCATGACCGGCGACATCGACCGGTTGCGCACCGTCATCGACGAGACCGTCCGCGCCTGCCGCGAACTCGGCTACACCTGGGAACTGGCCGTCGTACTCCACGTGCGCGCCAACATCCTCGCCAACCGCGCCTCCTGGGCGGGCGACGCGACCCGGGACGCCGACGAGGCGCTGGAGCTCTTCACCCGGCTCGGGGACGCCTGGGGCGTCGCCGAGGCGCTCTCCGCCCGTGGCGAGGCCCGGGAGAGCCGGGGCGCGTTCGATCTCGCCGCGGCCGACTTCGCGGAGGCGATGACGTACGCCGAACGGCTCGGCGCGCACGCCCAGACGGCGGTACTCAGCGCACGGCTCGGCAGCGTGCTCATCGAGTCCGGCGAGACCGAGCGCGGCGAGCGGATGCTGCGCGAGGTCCTGGCCCGGGGCGAGGGCACCTACAACGAGGCCATGCCCGCCTCCCGGCTGTTCCTGTCGATGTGGCTGGGCCGCTCCGGCCGGATCGCCGAGGCGCGCGAGCAGATGCGCCTGCTGCGTGCGAACTTCGAAGCCGTCACCTTCGTGGTCTTCGACGGCTTCGTCCTGGGAGTCGAGGCCTGGCTGGACGTGCTCGAAGGACTGCACGAGGCCGCGCTGGAGAAGGCACGGCAGGCGTTGGCCCGGTCGGGCGACCCCCTGGCGCAGATGATCGCGCCGCACCTGACCTCCGGGCATCTGACCACCGCGGCCATGGCCCTGACGGGCCTGGACGGCGGTCGGCGCGTCCGCGACGCGGCCGTGCTGCTCGGCGCCGCCGACGGGTTACTGCCGCCCGGCCACTTCGTGGGCTCGATGGAGGGCGAGGTGCGCGCCCAGGCGGAGGCCGGCGTACGGGTCCTGCTGGACGACGCGACGTACGAGGCCGCATACGCCGAGGGCGGCGGGCTCTCCCTGGAGGAGGCCGCCGCCCTTGTCTGACGCACCGTGGGCTCTCCCGACCCAGGGGGCGAAAGTCGGCTCTTCGTGTGTCAGCTCTTCGTACGGAACTTGTGGATGGCGATCGGTGCCATCACCAGGGTGAGGCCCGCCGTCCAGGCCAGGGTCACCAACAGGTTGTGGGTGACCGGGCCGCCCACCATCAGGCCGCGCGTGGTGTCCGCGAGCGCGGACAGCGGGTTGTAGTCGGTGAAGTTCTGCAGCCAGCCGGGCATGGTCCCGGTCGGCGAGAAGATCGACGAACCGAACTGCAGGGGCATCAGCACCAGGAATCCCATCGCCTGCACGGACTGCGCGTTCTTCATCGTCACCCCGAGGACCAGGAAGATCCACATCAGGGAGGAGCCGAAGAGCACGGAGAGCCCCACGGAGGCGAACAGGCCCGGCCAGTTCGTGATGTCGAAGCCGACCAGCACACCGACGACCAGGAGGATCGTCGTCGCGACGAGCATCCGCAGCAGTTCCACCACGATCTTGGCGAAGAGCACCGAGCCCTGGCCGATCGGCAGGGTGCGGAAGCGGTCCATCACCCCCTTCTGGAAGTCCTCGTTGAATCCGGTGCCGACGGCCGTCGCGATGTTCATGGCCGTCATCGCCATCAGACCGGGCACCACGTACTGCACGTACGCGTCCTGCCCGCCGCCCAGCGACTGTCCGATGGAACCGCCGAAGACGTACACGAACAGCAGGGTGAAGACGACCGGCATCAGGACGGCGTCGAACATCGACTCCGGGTCCTGGCGGATCCACAGCAGATTGCGGCGGACGAGAGCGCCGATGTGGCGTGCGTGCGCACGGGGCGAGATACGGGGATCGCCCTGTGCGGCGAGCGGGGCTTCGGCGACGGCGGTGCTCATACGGAGACCTCCTCGTGGACGCGGGCGGGGGTCTCGTCCTGCGGGGCACTGGCCTTGTGGCCGGTGAGGGACAGGAACACCTCGTCCAGGCTGGGCAGTTCGGTGGTGATGGAGCCGATCGTGATGCCGCGCGCGCTGACCGCGCAGACCACGGCGGTCAGCTGCTCGTCGCTGAGGATCGGGACCAGCACACTGCCGGTCTCGGTGTCCACGCTCGTCATGGCGAGGCCGGTGAGGCCCAGCTCGTCGAACATCGCGGCCAGCGGACGCAGTTCCAGCGGGTCCACCGGGCGGATCCGCAGCGTACGGCCGCCGACCTTCGCCTTCAGCTCGTCGATCCGGCCGTTGGCGATGACCTTGCCGCGGTCGATGACCGTCAGCTCGGAGGCCAGTTGCTCGGCCTCCTCCATGTACTGGGTGGTGAGCAGCACGGTGGCGCCGTCCGCGACCATCCGCTTGACCTCCTTCCACACCTCGTTGCGGGTGCGCGGGTCGAGGCCGGTGGTCGGCTCGTCCAGGTACAGCACGGACGGGCTGCCGATCATGGAGGCGGCGAGGTCGAGGCGGCGGCGCATACCGCCGGAGTACGTGGACGCCGGGCGCTTGGCCGCCTCGGTGAGCGAGAAGCGCTCCAGGAGCTCGTCGGCACGCCGGCGGGCCTCCTTGCGGGGCAGGTCGAGCAGCCGCCCGATCATGTACAGGTTCTCCCAGCCGGGGAGCTTCTCGTCGACCGAGGCGTACTGGCCGGTCAGGCCGATCACGCGGCGGAGCTGGCGGGGCTGCTTGAGCACGTCGTAGCCGGCGACGGTGGCCCGGCCGGCGTCGGGGGTGATGAGGGTGGACAGGATGCGTACGAGGGTGGTCTTGCCTGCGCCGTTGGGACCCAGGACTCCGCGGACGGTGCCTTCGCGGACGTCGAGGTCCACGCCGTCCAGTGCCTTGGTCTCGCCGTAGTGTTTGACCAGCCCCCGCACGGTGACGGCGTTCTTGGCGCCGCTGCCGGGGTTCTTGTCGATGTGCGTCATGCCCACAAGGTGTCAGCGCCCACCGACAAACCACCGACAGGTCGCCTACAGAGCCGTACGATCGCCGATATATCGCCGACTGACGTTCGCGCGTGAGTCGTGAGTGAGTCGTGAGTGAGCCATGAGTGAGCCGCGCGAGAACGGCGACAGCCCGCCGACGGGGGATGTTCGGCGGGCTGTCGTGTTGCCGCAGTGGCTCAGTGGCCGTCAGGCGCCCGGCCGGTTCGGCTCAGTGGACGGAGTGTTCCTCAAGAGGGAACGTTCCGCCGACGACGTCGTCCGCGAACGCCCGCGCCGCGTTGCCCATGACCTCGCGCAGATCGGCGTACTTCTTGACGAACTTCGGCACCTTGCCGCCGGTGAGGCCGAGCATGTCGGTCCACACCAGGACCTGCGCGTCGGTCTCCGGGCCGGCGCCGATGCCGACGGTCGGGATGTGCAGCGTGCGGGTGACCTCGGCGGCCAGCTCCGCCGGGACCAGCTCCAGGACGACCGCGAACGCGCCCGCGTCCTGGACCGCCTTGGCGTCGCGCAGCAGCTGCTGGGCGGCCTCCTCGCCGCGGCCCTGGACGCGGTAGCCCATGGCGTTCACGGACTGCGGGGTCAGGCCGATGTGCGCCATGACGGGGATGCCGGACTCCACGAGCAGCTCGATCTGGCGGTGCGAGCGCTCGCCGCCCTCCAGCTTCACCGCGCCGACCCCGGCCTCCTTGACCAGCCGGGTGGCCGAGCGCAGGGCCTGGACCGGGCCCTCCTGGTACGAACCGAAGGGCAGGTCGCCGACGATCAGGGCGCGGCTGGTGCCCCGTACGACGGCGGCGGACAGCATCGCCATCTCGTCGAGGGTGACGGGGACGGTCGACTCGTACCTCAGGTGGCAGTTGCCCGCCGAGTCGCCGACCAGCATGACCGGGATGCCGGCCTCGTCGAAGACGGACGCGGTCATCGCGTCGTACGCGGTGAGCATCGGCCACTTCTCGCCGCGCTCCTTGGCGGCGGTGATGTCGCGGACCGTGATGCGGCGGGTGCTCTTGCCCCCGTACAGCGCCTTGCTGCTGTCGGTGGTCGCCCGCACGCCCTGTCCGGGCTGCTTCGGGGCAGCCGAAAGCTGCGTCATCGCAACGGCTCCTTCTGTCATCTCGAGGCGCCCTGACGGCGTCCCCGGATCCCCTACATGGTGGCACCTCGTGCCACCGGGGGCCAGAGCGGGGCGGGCGACGTACGTCTCGCGTCCCCACTTCTAGGTTTCGCCCCAGATCTGTTCGCGAGGCGTCCCGGATCTCCGTTTTCCTCGGACCTACGATCTCCTCGGATCTCCGTTCTCCTCGGATCTCCGTTCTCCTCGGATCTCCGATTTCTTCGTAAGGTCTCTGTAAAGGACTTACGATACGAGACGGTTCCGTATCGAATATCGCTAGGGTCTGCTCCATGACAACTCCCGCTGCCCACGCCGAACGGCGCGTCTCCGAAGCGGTGCATCGGCGCCGCTGGGTCATTCTCGGCGTGCTCATGCTCAGCCTGTTGATCGTGGTGCTGGACAACTCGATCCTCAACGTCGCCATCAAGACGATCTCGACCCCGGCGCCCACCGGACTCGGCGCCACCCAGAGCGAGTTGGAGTGGGCCATCAACGCCTACACGCTCGTCTTCGCCGGGCTGCTCTTCACCGCGGGCCTTCTCGGCGACCGGCTCGGGCGCAAAAAAGTCCTGCTCGCCGGTCTCGCCGTGTTCGGCACGGGTTCGGCGCTGGCCGCGGAGGCGGGTTCGCCGGTCCAGCTCATCGTCTTCCGCGCGGTGATGGGCTTCGGCGCCGCCTTCGTGATGCCCGCCACCCTCGCCGTCCTGATGAACGTCTTCGAGCGTGACGAGCAGCCCAGGGCCATCGGCATCTGGGCCGGCGGCGTCGGCATCGCCATCGCCATCGGCCCGATCACCGGCGGTGTGCTGCTCGACCACTTCTGGTGGGGCTCGGTCTTCCTCATCAACGTGCCGATCGTGCTGCTCGCCCTCGTCCTGATGTTCTGGCTGGTCCCGGACTCCCGCGACCCGAACCCCGGCCGCGCGGACCTGGTCGGTGTCGTCCTCTCCGTCATCGGACTCGTCCTGCTCGTCTACGGCATCATCAAGGGCGGCCAGCTGGCCTCCTTCACCGACGCCAAGGTCCTCGCCACCGTCGGAGCCGGCCTCGCCGTCCTCGTCGGCTTCGTCGTCTACGAGAAGCGCAGCGACCACCCGTCCATCGACGTCACCTACTTCAAGAACAAGGTCTTCTCGGCCGCCATCGTCGCCATCGCGCTCGTCTTCTTCGCGCTGATGGGCGTGACCTTCTTCTCCGTCTTCTACACCCAGAGCGTGCGCGGCTACTCGCCGCTGAAGACCGGTCTGTTGATGCTGCCGCTCGCCGCGGCCCAGCTCTTCTTCGCACCGCGTGCCCGCTTCGCCGTCGACCGCTTCGGCAACAGGGCCACCTGCACCGGGGGCCTGCTGCTGCTCGCCGCGATGCTGGGCGCCTTCGCGACCCTGGACGCGGACACGCCGATCTGGCTCCTCGAAGTCATCTTCCTGCTCATGGGCACCGGCATGGCACACGTCATGACCCCGACGAGCGTCGTCATAATGCAAGCCCTGCCGCGCGAGAAGGCGGGCTCCGCCTCCGCCCTCAGCAATGTCTTCCGCCAGGTCGGCGGAGCCCTCGGCATCGCGGTCCTCGGCTCGGTCCTCTCCTCGGCCTACCGCAGCGGCATCGAGGACAAGCTCACCGTCCTCCCGGCCGGCCTGCGCCACACCGCGGGCGAGTCCCTCGAAGCCACCCTCGGCGTCGCCGCCGAGCTGGGCCCCCGGGGCGAGGCCCTCGTCGGACCGGCCAACGACGCCTTCCTGCACGCCATGCACGTCACCGCCCTGTGCGGCACGGTCGTCGCGCTCGTCGGCGCCGTGATCGTGGCCGTCTTCGTGCCGGGCCGCCCACCCGCCCCGGGACCGGACAAGGAACAGCCGGAGTTGGTGACCACGGTGGAGCACTGACCGGGCGTACGCGGCGGTGGGCACCCACGGCACCGGGTGCCCCGCAGGCCGCGCACGGCCGTGGAGCAGAAGGAACCCACCCGGCAGGACAAGGAACGGAGCGACACGTGAGCCTCGCGGACAGCCGAGACAGGCAAGAGGGTTCCCCCCGGGGCCGCCCCCGCAGCGAGGCCGTGGAACGCTCCATCATCGAGGGCGCGATGAAGCTCCTGGAGGACGGCGTCCCGCTCGCAGAGATCTCCATCGAACGACTGGCCCGCACCGCCGGTGTCGGCAAGGCGACCATCTACCGCCGCTGGAGCGGCAAGGAGGAACTCTTCGTCGACGTGCTTCGCGCCGCCGAGCCCCCGGACCCGGAACTCCCCGGCACCTCCCTGCGCGCCGACCTGATCGCCCTTCTGGAGCCGCTGCGCCAACGGGGTCTGGCCAGCCGTTCGTCGGCGATCCTGCACAACGTCTACGCCCAGATGAAGAGCAGCCCCAAGGTCTGGGCCGCGTACCACGCGAACGTCATCGAACCGCGGCGCCTGACCACCTGCGAAGTGCTGCGCCGCGGACAGCGCGACGGCGAGATCCGCGACGACGTCGACATCGAACTCCTCAACGACCTGTTCGTCGGCCCCATGCTCGTACGTGCCGTCCTGCGGCCGGAGGCCGAACTCCCCGAGGATCTCGCGGAGCAGATAGTCGACGCGGTGCTCGCGGGACTGCGCCCCGCCAGGACGTAGTTCACCTGGTCGGCGGGTGGGTCGAATGTGCGCGTTTCGTCACAGAGGGCGCGTTCCGTCCCTGTAATCGGAACTCCGAACGCCGAGTTGTTCGTCCTCGTGCCCGTACGGCCGTCATGGGACGGCAGGAATGGTGCCGATCATCCCCTAGGGTCGTAACCGCGGGGCTGACGGTGTGCACGGCAAGTTGTGAGGCGACGGTATGGCGCAGGCGTATGTGACGGAGACGGGCAGCGGCGGCTCGGGGCCCGAGCGCCGAGGTCCCCGGCTTCGGCGCCTGCTGGACAGACTGCGGCGTCTGCCGGGCGAGTGGCGCGCCGACCGCGGCATCTGGCGCCGTGGCCTGATCCTCGCCGCGCTGGCGCTGCTCCTCGCCCTGGTGATGCTGCTGCACGCGCAGATCCCCAACAAGATCGGCAACCTCGGCAGTCTCACGGAGACGTTCCTGCCGTGGATCGGCCTGCTCGTCCCGGTCCTGCTGGTCCTCGCCTTCGTACGGAAGTCCGCGAGCGCCCTGATCGCCGTGCTGCTGCCCGCGATCGTCTGGCTCAACCTCTTCGGCGGACTGCTCACCGACAAGACCGGCGGCGGCGGCGACCTGACCGTCGCCACGCACAACGTCAACGCGGAGAACCCGGACCCGTCCGGCACCGCCCGTGAGGTGGCCGCGTCCGGCGCGGACGTGCTGGCCCTGGAGGAGCTGACGGCCACCGCCGTCCCGACCTACGAGAAGGCGCTCGCCCCGACGTATCCGTACCACTCCGTGCAGGGCACCGTCGGGCTGTGGAGCAAGTACCCGCTGAGCGGCACGAAGCCGGTGGACATCAAGCTGGGCTGGACGCGCGCCATGCGGTCGACGGTGACGACCTCGGACGGCCAGGTCGCGGTGTACGTCGCCCACATGCCCTCGGTGCGGGTGAAGGTGAAGGCCGGGTTCACCGCCCGCCAGCGCGACCGGAGCGCCGACGCGCTGGGCGAGGCCATCGCCGACGAGTCGCTGACGAAGGTCGTCCTGCTCGGTGACCTCAACGGCACCATGAACGACCGCGCGCTCAACGCCGTCACCTCGCAGATGCGCTCCACGCAGGGCGCGGCGGGCAGCGGCTTCGGGTTCAGCTGGCCGGCCTCGTTCCCGATGGCCCGCATCGACCAGATCATGGTCAAGGGCATCGAGCCGGTGACTTCGTGGACCCTGCCCAGGACCGGCAGCGACCATCTCCCGATCGCGGCGCGTGTCAAGGTCGCGGCAACCGGATCTTAACCTCCTGGAATACTGGGCCCGCAAGACTTTGTTCATGGCTGAACTTACAGCTACGTCAAGCAGATAAGGGCGGATGAGGTCGACCGCATCGCCCGACAGATGGTCGAGTCGGTGGAGGGCGAGAAGGCCGGGGGCATCCCGGCCCGCATCGCCGACAGGATCGACGACACGAGATCCGCAACCCACCGCATCGCGGTGGTCGGACAGATCCGGTACAGGCCCCGGGAACCCGTTCACGCGGTGGTCCTGGGGCCTTTCCGTGCCCGGGGCTCGGACACCGAGGTGAAGTTCCTGACCGCCATACAGGGCGGTACCGCCGCCCGCGAGGCCGGCCGGCACCTGGCCTGGGACACCAAGACGGGCACCAGCAAGGGCCGCTTCATGCCGGCCCCGGCGTTCCGGACCGGCCGGGACGCCGGGGACTTCCTCCGGGGCCAGGCTCCCGCCGAGGGCATCGCCCAGGCCGTCGCCGAGAGCCGCTCCCCGCACTTCGGGCCGGTCTGCGCCTGCGGTCTCCAGGATGCTGGCACGTGCCGCTGGTGCGGACTCGCCTGCCAGCGGCATTGCCCTCTGCATGATCCAGAGGCAGAGGTACACCAGTGCCGCCCCGTGGCAGGACACCAGGAGCACCATGCAGGACGGCAGCGCCGTGCCGGCCGACAAGGCCGGTGAATGGCTACGAAAGCGCTTCGAGGACGACCCAGCGCCGCGGGTCGAATCACCTGGCCCGTGCGTGAAACGCCCAATCCGGCAGCACTCGCATGGGTGTTGGACACCCTCTTCGCCCCATGGGCGGACGATCAGGCGGCCATAATGCGCCGGACGAACGACCCCGGCGACACTCCGAATGCCCCGGGGTTCGGCCAGTCGCGAAGGGACTGACATGGACCAGGTTCTCACGGACGAGAAGACCAAGCTCTTACTGGCCATCGAGGCCGTACTGAAGACGGCCGACCCCGGCCGACTGCGCGCCGTCGCCTATCTCCGGGTTTCCACCGAGGACCAGAAGAAGGGCTACGGCATTACCTACACCGGCAAGCGCGTGGTGAAGCACATCGCCAAGAAGGCCTGGGCCCTGGTCGACGTCTTCGCGGACGGGGGATTCAGCGGAAGCCTGGAAGCCGACCGTCGGCCCGGCCTGCGGCAGCTGATGGCGCTGGCGCGCCAGACCCCCCGCCCCTTCGATGTGGTAGTCGTTCAGGAAGACCGCGCCATCGGACGCAAGGGCAGGGCCTTTTGGCCCTGGGTGTGGGAGCTGGAAGACCTGGGCGTCTTCACGGCCGTTGTCAAGGGCGACTATGACAACACCACTGACGAAGGCCGGTCTCGCATGCGCAAGGCGGCCGACCGCGCAGAGGACGAGCTGATCAATATCCGCGACCGCACGCAGGGCGGTATCCAGGAGAAGGCCGAGGAAGGCGGATATACCGGCGGGAAGGTCCGCTACGGCTACCGCATCGAAAACCAGGGCAAGAAGGGTGATTCCCGCCTCGTTGTCGACGAGGGCGAAGGCGGCGAAGCAGCCGTGCTTCGCCGGATCAGAAGGCGGCCGGGAAGGCCGTAGCCCCGCTGGAAGAGAAGCTGACCGACCTGGAGAGGATGCGGGCGGAGGCCGAAGCCTGGCAGAGAGAGGCTCAGGTGATCGACCAGCGAGTACAGAGCCTGCGAGCCCTGGCAGAGACCGCCCAGGACCGCCTGGGCGGTCTGGACGCAGCCCAGCAGGCCACCTTTCTCGCCGTACTGGACATCAAGGTCACGGTGAAGGCCAACCCGGCAGCCGGCCGGGCCGGGTCTCCCTGCTCCCTGACGAAGTGGTTCGTCGATACGGGGCGCACCGTGCCCCATCTGACCGACGAGGCGTGGGCGAAGGCCAAGGACATCGCCGAGGACCGCGCCTATCGCAAGCTCACGGCCCGACAGATCCTGTCGGGGCTGCTGCACAAGGCCCGTACGGGGTGTCGCTGGCCCGAACTCCCCGAGGAGTACGGCGCTCACGAGTCGGTCAAGACCTACTGGAAGCGGTGGGAGAAGAACGGGACCTGGGAGCGGATCATGGAGCGACTCGCCGACGAAGACGGCGTACCTGTCTTCCGGGACGCGAGCAAGGTCCCGCCCCTGAAGATCAGGGGCGGGCTGATCTCGGAACTGGCCCTGGACCCCGAACGTCACTCGGAGCTTGCATAAACTGGCCGAGGATTGTCAGATGTGCCTGCCACGATGCCTGGCATGAGCCCGACACCAGAGCTGACGCAGAAGACCCTGACGGAACGCGGCTTCTGCGGCTTCGTGCCGTTCCGTGAACTGCCTGACAGCAACGTCCCCAGCGGGCACGGAATCTACGTGGTGATCCGCCCGGACGCCTCGCCCCCGTCGTTTCTCCCCGCCAGCCCTGCCGGACACCTCAAAGGCCGCGACCCGTCCGTGACGGCCGACAAGCTCGGCGATGCCTGGGTGGACGGGTCGACGGTCGTGTACATCGGCAAGGCCGCGGGCCAGGACGGACTGAATCAGCGGCTTGCCGACTACCGCCGCCACGGCACCGGTCTGCTGGCCGGCCACTGGGGCGGTCGCTACATCTGGCAGCTGGTCGACTCGGACGCACTGCTCGTCGCCTGGCGGCCGTTGCCCGAGGGCGACGCGGGTGAGGCTGAGCAGGACCTGATCGACGAGTTCAAAGAACTCCACGGCGGAGCTCTGCCTTTCGCTAACCTCAGGAACAACGCCCGAAAGGCTCCGGAGACGGGCACCGACATCGACTGACCCCGGTCACCCTGCACCGCCCAGAGGCCGTGCGCCGGACACCGGCCGCGGCCCCTGGCCATTCAGGAAGACGAGCACGACTCCGCCGAGCTGCACTGCTGATTCATCGAGATCACCCCGTGGCGGCTTTTGGGCTCACCTTGGCTGGACCCCCAACAGGAAGCCGCGCCCAAGGGGCGCAGGGACCTGAGCGACCGGCCCCCACGGCCCGCAGGCGGGGGCGAAAACCTCACCCCGCCCCCACGGCGTCACGCGTGCTCGCGCCACCGATTGGTGATCGGAAGCCGCCGGTCCTTGCCGAACCCCTTGGCGGAGATCTTGGTGCCCGGCGGGTACTGCCGCCGCTTGTACTCCGCGGTGTCCACCATCCGCAGGGTCTTTACGACCAGCTCCCGGTCGAAGCCCGCCGCGACGATCCCGTCCGCCCCCTCGTCCCGGTCCACATACCGCTCAAGGATCGCGTCCAGCACGGGGTAGTCGGGGAGGGAGTCCGTGTCGACCTGGTCGGGACGGAGCTCCGCGCTCGGCGGCTTGGTGATCGAACTCTCGGGGATCGGCGGGGTCTGCCCCCGCTCGGCCGCCGCCCGGTTGCGCCACTCCGCCAGCCGGAAGATCGACGTCTTGTACACGTCCTTGATGGGCCCGTACGCGCCCACCGAGTCCCCGTACAGCGTCGAGTACCCCACCGCCAGCTCGGACTTGTTCCCGGGCGCCAGCACGATGTGCCCCTCCTGGTTGGAGACGGCCATCAGCATCGTGCCCCGCAGGCGCGACTGGAGGTTCTCCTCGGCCAGTCCCGTCAGCCCCAGCGAGGACATGTACGCGTCGAACATCGGCTCGATCGACACGGTCCGGAAGTTCAGCCCCGTACGCCGCGCCAGCTCCGCCGCGTCCCCCTTGGAGTGGTCGGAGGAGTACTTCGACGGCATCGAGACGCCGTACACGTTCTGCGCGCCCAGCGCGTCGCACGCGATCGCGGCGACCAGCGCCGAGTCGATCCCGCCGGACAGTCCGATCAGCACGGACCGGAAGCCGTTCTTCGCGACATACGCCCGCAGGCCGACGACCAGCGCCGAGTAGACCTCCTCGTCGGCGTCGAGCCGCTCCGCGTACCCTCCGGCGAGCTCCGCCTCGTACGTGGGCAGCGGTTCCTCCGACAGCACCAGCCGCTCGATCCGCAGCCCGTCGTCGACGACACCCGTCACCGGCTCGGCGGCGCCCGCCGGCAGCTCCAGGTCCAGTACGACGCACCCCTCCGCGAACTGCGGCGCCCGCGCGACGACCTCGCCGTCCCGGTCGACCACGATGGAGTCCCCGTCGAAGACCAGCTCGTCCTGCCCGCCGATCATGGCGAGGTAGGCGGTGGTGCAGCCGGCCTCCTGGGCCCGCTTGCGCACCAGTTCGAGGCGGGTGTCGTCCTTGTCGCGCTCATAGGGGGAGGCGTTGATGGACAGCAGCAGCCCGGCCCCGGCGGACCGGGCCGCCGGTACGCGCCCGCCGTCCTGCCAGAGGTCCTCGCAGATGGCGAGGGCCACGTCGACCCCGTGCACCCGCACGACCGGCATGGTGTCGCCGGGCACGAAGTAGCGGAACTCGTCGAACACGCCGTAGTTCGGGAGGTGGTGCTTGGCGAAGGTCAGCGCCACCCGGCCCCCGTGCAGCACGGCGGCGGCGTTCTGCGGGGCGCCGGCCGGCTGGCCGTACTTCGGCTGGGCGGTCTCGGACCGGTCGAGGTAGCCGACGACCACCGGCAGCTCTCCGAAGCCCTCCTCGGCCAGCCGTGCGGCCAGCCCGCGCAGCGCCGCGCGGGAGGCCTCCACGAAGGACGACCGCAGGGCCAGGTCCTCGACGGGATACCCGGTCAGCACCATCTCGGGGAACGCCACCAGATGGGCTCCCTGCTCGGCGGAGTGCCGGGTCCAACGGACGATCGCCTCGGCGTTGGCGGCGAGATCGCCGACGGTCGAGTCGATCTGATTCAGGGCGAGGCGTAGTTGAGGCACGGGAGCCAGTGTAATCGTCAGAGCGACACAATGGGGTGTGGGGCGCCCCACGTGCGGACACCCCGTACCGGGCGCCGGCCACAGTCGTACGGCGTACCGGGCGTCGGCCACAGTCGTACGGCACCCGCCCGGAAACACCGACGCCCGCCCCTCGACGAGGGGCGGGCGCGGCGGCGATGCGGACGGGGACCGTCAGTGACCGCGGTGTGTGCGGTACGACTCGACATAGCCGGCGGCGGGCGTACCCACTCCGGTGACGTCGTCGTAGCCGCGTACGGCCGACAGCGAGCTGTCCTTGCCGAGGCTGCGCACGGAGGTCAGCAGACCGTCCGACGCGTCGAAGGAGTTGGCGAAGTCCACGCGTGCCACGGCGAGCCCGGAGCCCGTGGGGTTGTCCGTCACGTCGTGGTAGGCCTTCGAACCGTACTTCGCGTAGATCGACGGGTTGGCGAAACCGATCGCCTTGCCGCCGCGCGCCTCCTGGGCCAGGGCCTGGACGGCCGCGATCACCGGCGCGGCGAGCGAGGTGCCGCCGATCCGGTACTCGCTGTACTGCTGGGACCCGTCCGGGAAGGTCTGCGTCTGGCCGACCTTGAAACCGGTGTTGGGGTCGGCGACCGCCGCGATGTCCGGCACGGTGCGCATGGCCGTCGTGCCGTTGGCCTTGGCGAGCGCGCCGGGCACGACACCCTTCTGGTAGAAGGGCTGCGCCACGGTCTTGCTGGTGCCGCCGCCTGCGCCCGAGGTGAACGCGCCCGGGAAGCCGGTCCAGCTCTTGCCGTCGGCCGCGAGCGAGGCCTTCTCGGTGCCCCAGCCGGTCTCGAACTGGTACTTGTCACCCTTGCCGACCGCCAGCGAGGTACCGCCGACCGCCGTCACCCACGCCGAGTTGGCCGGGGTGTCGACCTGCTTCGTACCGGTGTTGGCGACCTCGTCGCCGTTGTCGCCGGAGGAGAAGTAGAAGCCGATGCCCTCGACCGCGCCGAACTGGAAGACCTGGTCGTAGGCGGCCGCGACGTCGGGCGTCTCGTTGGCCTCGATGTCGCCCCACGAGTTGGAGACGATGTCGGCCAGGTGCCCGTCGACGATCTTGTTGAGCGAGTCGAGCAGATCGTCGTCGTAGCAGGAGGCGGCACCCACGTAGGTGATGCTCGCACCCGGCGCGACGGCGTGCACGGCCTCGACGTCGAGGGTCTCCTCGCCGTACCAGCCGGCCGCGCCGCACTCCTCGGTCTTCGTGTAGGTGCCGGGCAGCACCTGACGCAGCTGGCTGCTGTTGTACGCCGCGTCACCGTGCTTCTTGGCGTACGTGCCCGCGTCGAACGCGATGGTCGGCGAGGCGTACGCGTCGGTGATGGCGACCCGCACCCCCTTGCCGGTGCGCTTGCCCGCGCTGTAGGCGGCGCGCAGCTGCTTGCCCGTGTACCCCTGGACCGCGTACGGGATCTTCTTGCCGTACGCGCTCGGCAGTGTGCTCGCGGTGTTGGAGCCGTAGTACGAGGAGAACGGTCCGGCGTTCTTGAACACCGCGTCCGGGGGCGGCAGGGTGTCGTCGTGCGTCGCCTTGTGCGGGGCGTTGTCCAGGCCGGTGACGGTCAGGACGGCGCCGTTCAGGGCGGCCGGCGCGGAGGCCGTCTTCGACGCCGCCCGGTAGGTCTTCTTACCCTTGGCGTAGTTGTGCAGCTGGGTGCCGAACGCCTTCTCGGCGGCGGCCACGTCACCGGTGACGGAGACGTAGTGCTGCGTGGTGCCGGTGACCTTCAGGCCCGCCGACTTCAGCCACGAGGTCACCGCGGCGACCTGCGCCTTGGTGGCGCCGAACCGGGCCTGCGTCTGCTGGGCGCTGAGGTACTTGCCGTACGAGGCCGAGTTCGGGTCGGACACGGCCTTGGCGTAGGCGGCCAGACCGGCGGCGTCCCGGCCGGCCAGGTAGACCCGGGCGGAGACCTGGGAGCTGTCGGACGCGGCCCCCTTGTCCGCGGTCGCCGTGGCCCACGTGGGCTTGGTGCCCGCGAGGGTGTCCCGGCTCGGGCCGTCCGCGGCGTTGGCCGTGGGTATACCGAGCGCCAGCGCGCCGGCGAGCAGCGGCAGTGTCGCTGCCATGCTTATTCCGGCGCGCACCGTGGCGCGATTGGATCTCATAAAACCCCCTGCGATGTGGTTCGTCGCATGTGTGGTCGTCCGTGATGTGCGAGACCGTGTGCCGGAATTGAGGACACAGGGAATGGATCACGCTGGGGTCACTCTTGCGATGAACCGTTCATGCGAGGGGAATGAGAAGGCCAAGGAAACCCCAAGTGGCCGTGAATAGAAGGCATTTGGGGTGGTTTGGCGGCACCCTCGAACCGGACCATAGGGATAACCCTCACCGGCTTGTGAAGGGCTTTCCGTCTTCCGTGAGCGCATCGCGACATCCGGCCGCAGGCCGGTACCGAGGGCGGGAAGCGACCGATACCGAGGGCGGGAAGCGACCGATACCGAGGGCGGGAAGCGGAAGTGCGGCTCGGAACGGCGTAGTTGACCGTCCGGCGGAGGGGGCGGAGGGGGCGGCGACTCCGCCCCCTGTCTCCCTGTCCTACTGCCCTGCTGACCTACTGCTCGCGGGCCTTCGCGCCCCGCTCCTTGAGCATGTCCGCCATCAGCTTGATCTCCGACTGCTGCGCGTCGACCATGCCCTGGGCGAGGTTCTTCTCCACGCCGACCGTGCACTTGGCGACACAGCCCTCGGCCATGTGGATGCCGCCCTTGTGGTGGTCGGTCATCAACTGCAGGTAGAAGATCTCCGCCTGCTTGCCGCTCAGCGTGTTCAGCTTCTTCAGCTCGGTGTTGGTCGCCATGCCGGGCATCAGCGCGCCGTCCTTGCCGGAGGCCATGTCCCCCATGCCCATCCACGTCATGGGCGCGTCCGCGGACACCTTGGGCAGCTCCCACAGATCGAGCCAGCCCAGCAGCATGCCGCGCTGATTGGCCTGCGTCTGCGCGATGTCGTACGCGAGCCGCCGTACCTGCTCGTTGTCCGTGCGGTCGCGCACGATGTACGACATCTCGACGGCCTGCTGGTGATGGACGGCCATGTCGCGCGCGAAGCCCGCGTCCGCGGAGGCGACGGGCGGCGGCTTCGTCCCCGAGGCCCCCGAGTCGTCGCTCTCGGCCACCGCGTAGGTGATCGCCCCGGCCGCCACGAGCACCGCCGCCGTGGTCCCCGCGATCCAGCCCATCTGTCGCATCTGCCGCGTCCGGCTCACTGTGACAGGCCGTTGGTGCAGGCGGCACCCGGCTCGGGCGTCTGCTTGCCCTGCACGAACTCCGAGAAGAACTTGTCGACGTTCGGGTCGCTCGCGCTCGTCACCGTGCGCTGCTTGCCCCACGCGCTGAGCATGATCGGGCCCTTCTGGTCCGCGACGGGGCTCATCAGGGTGTACGGGGTCTTCTTGACCTTCGCCTCCAGCGCCTTCACATCGGCGTCCGAGGCCTTGCTGTTGTACGTCACCCACACCGCGCCGTGCTCCAGCGAGTGCACGGCGTTCATGTTGTTGATCGCCTTGCCGTAGACGTCGCCGTTGCAGTTCATCCACACCTGGTTGTGGTCACCGCCGACCGGGGGCTCCATCGGGTACTTCACGGTCTTGCTGACGTGGTTGCGGGACAGGGTCCCCGACCACGTCTGCACACCGTCCGTGCCCGCGACGAAGTGCCCCGAGCCGCCCTTCGAGTCGCTCGCGGTGGTGCTCTTGTCGTCCGACTGCGACTTGACCAGGACCACGCCGCCGACCACCAGACCGGCGACGACGACCGTACTGGCCGCGATCGTGAGGATCCGGGTACGGCGTTCACGGGCGCGCTCGGCCTTGCGCATCTCTTCTATGCGCGCCTTGCGCTGCGCGGAGGTGGCGTTCTTGGCGGAACCCATGGCGAGTCCTTATGGGGGATGGGACGGTCGGGTCTCCTGATCGTAATGCGGCGGGGGTGGTCAGTACGCAGGGAGGTCACAGAATGTCCAAAGGAGACACCCTGGGACAGGCTCCCGCACAGGTAATTTGAATCGCAGATGCGTATTATCTACGCTGCCTGTATGAGGCTGCTGCGTTCCACCGACCTGGCTCTGCGCGTTCTGATGCGGCTCGCCGTCGCGGGTGAGTCGTCCCCCACGACCCGGGAGGTCGCGGCGGACATGGAGGTCCCCTACACCCATGCCGCGAAGGTCGTGGCCGAGCTCCAGCACCTCGGACTGCTCGCGGCCCGCCGGGGCCGGGGCGGCGGCCTCGCGCTCACGGAAGCCGGCCGTACGGCCTCGGTGGGCACGGTCGTCCGGACCTTCGAGGGGGACGGCGACGTCGTCGACTGCGAGGGATCCGCGCCCTGCCCGCTGCGCTCCGGGTGCCGGCTGCGGGTCGCGCTGCGCCAGGCCCAGGAGGCCTTCTTCGCCTCGCTGGACCCGCTGACCGTGGCGGACGTCGTCGCCGCGCCGACCGGCCCGCTGCTGCTCGGCATCTCCAGTAGGCCCTAGGCCAGCAGGCCCTAGGCCGACAGGATCCGGCCCGGCCTCGGCCCCGCGTCTCTCTCCTGGCGCTCAGCTCCGCGCGAGCCAGAGGTCGGGGCCGAACACCTCGTAGTGGATGTCGGCGGGGGCCACGCCCTTGTCGATGAGCTGGCCGCGCACCGCGCGCATGAAGGGCAGCGGACCGCACAGGTACGCGCGGGTGCCCGACGCGACGGGTACGGAGGAGAGGTCCGTGCGTCCGGGGCGGCCCGCCCCCTCGGCGTCCCGCTCGTACCAGAAGTGGACCGCCGCGTCGGCGAGCTTCCCCGCGTACGCTTCGTGCTCGGCGCGCAGCGCGTGGTCGGCGGGGGAGCGGTCGGCGTGCACGACGGTGACCGGGGCGCGGTGTCCGGTGAGCGCGAGCTGCTCCAGCATGGCGATCATCGGGGTGACGCCGATACCGGCGGAGGCGAGCAGCACCGGGGTGTCCCGGGCGTCCGTGTCGTCGAGCACCAGATCGCCGTACGGCGCGGAGAGCTCAAGCCCGCTGCCCACGTGCACCTGAGCGTGGAGGTGGTTGGAGACCTCGCCGTCGGGGCTCACGTCGTCGTACACCCGCTTGACGCTGATCTGCCGTACGGGGGAGCCGGGGGCGCTGGAGAGGCTGTACTGGCGTATCTGGTGGGCGCCGTCCGGCAGCTCGACGCGGACCGACACGTACTGGCCGGCCCGGAAGCGCGGCAGCGGTCCGCCGTCGGCCGGACGCAGCCGGAAGGTGGCCACGTCGGCGGTCTCCTCGACGCGGTCCGTGACCTCCCAGACCCGCCACCCCCCGCTGCCGCTGCTGATGCCGTTGTCGCCGCTGTTGTCGCTGTGCTGCGCGGTCAGCCGTCGCTCGATGTCGATGAGGGCGTTCGCCATCAGCCAGTAGACCTCGTCCCAGGCGGCCGCGACCTCGGGGGTGACGGCGTCGCCGAGGACCTCGGCGATGGCGGCGAAGAGGTGCTCGTGCACGATCCGGTACTGCTCGGGCGCGATCCCCAGGGAGGCGTGCTTGTGCGCGATGCGGTTCAGCAGCACGTCGGGGCGCTCGTCCGGCCGTTCGACGAGGTGGGCGGCGAAGGCGGCGATGGATCCCGCCAGGGCCTGCCGCTGGGTGCCGGAGGCCTGGTTGCCGCGGTTGAACAGGTTGCGCAGCAGTTCGGGGTGAGCGGCGAAGAGCCTCGCGTAGAAGCGCTCGGCGATCTCGCCGATGGCCGCGCCGACGGCGGGGAGGGTGGCCCGCACGGTGGCGGTGGACTGCTCGGACAGCATCAGGACTCCTCGAATGCCAGGGCGGGAACGGGCGTTGCGATCCCGGCGTCTGCCCCGCACGGTAGTAAAACTTGCATCTGAAATGCAAATTAAAGCCCGCAGGGGGAGATCTCGCAGGGAGAGATGCGGAGAGAGTGTCGGGGTCGGCCATTACGGAGAGGCGGGTGAGCAGGCAGTATGGGCAGCAGAGCAGGACACCTGCCGTACGCGAGGCGTTCAGCCCGTGGTCGCCCGGGCGATCATGGTCCGCAACGCGCATGAAATGGTGTTGTGGTGGGATGCTCAGGTGCCCCGACCGTCCCCGAGGCGTGGGAGCAGGCGGCCTGACCAGCAAGGATGGGTGGAAGCGGAAGATGGACAAGCAGCAGGAGTTCGTGCTCCGGACACTGGAGGAGCGGGACATCCGGTTCGTTCGGCTGTGGTTCACGGACGTGCTGGGCTTCCTCAAGTCGGTGGCCGTGGCCCCGGCCGAGCTGGAGCAGGCCTTCGACGAGGGCATCGGCTTCGACGGCTCGGCCATCGAGGGCTTCGCCCGCGTGTACGAGTCCGACATGATCGCCAAGCCGGACCCGTCGACGTTCCAGGTGCTGCCGTGGCGTGCGGAGGCCCCCGGCACGGCCCGTATGTTCTGCGACATCCTGATGCCGGACGGCTCCCCGTCCTTCGCGGACCCGCGCTACGTCCTCAAGCGCGCCCTCGCGAAGACCTCCGACCTGGGCTTCACCTTCTACACCCACCCCGAGATCGAGTTCTTCCTGCTGAAGGACCGCCCGCTGGACGGCTCGCGCCCCACGCCCGCCGACAACTCCGGTTACTTCGACCACACCCCGCAGAACGTGGGCATGGACTTCCGCCGCCAGGCGATCACCATGCTGGAGTCGATGGGCATCTCGGTCGAGTTCTCCCACCACGAGGGCGCCCCCGGCCAGCAGGAGATCGACCTCCGCTACGCCGACGCGCTCTCCACGGCCGACAACATCATGACCTTCCGCCTGGTCATGAAGCAGGTCGCGCTGGAGCAGGGCGTCCAGGCGACGTTCATGCCCAAGCCCTTCTCGGAGCACCCGGGCAGCGGCATGCACACCCACCTCTCCCTCTTCGAGGGCGACCGCAATGCCTTCTACGAGTCCGGCTCGGAGTACCAGCTCTCCAAGGTCGGCCGCTCCTTCATCGCGGGCCTGCTCAAGCACGCGGCGGAGATCTCCGCCGTCACCAACCAGTGGGTCAACTCCTACAAGCGCATCTGGGGCGGCTCGGAGCGCACCGCGGGCGCCGGCGGCGAGGCACCCTCGTACATCTGCTGGGGCCACAACAACCGCTCCGCGCTCGTCCGCGTCCCGATGTACAAGCCCGGCAAGACCGGCTCGGCGCGCGTCGAGGTCCGCTCCATCGACTCGGGCGCGAACCCCTACCTGGCCTACGCCCTTCTCCTCGCCGCCGGCCTCAAGGGCATCGAGGAGGGCTACGAGCTCCCGCCGGGCGCCGACGACGACGTCTGGGCCCTCTCCGACGCCGAGCGCCGCGCCATGGGCATCGAGCCCCTGCCCCAGAACCTCGGCGAGGCCCTCGCCCTCATGCAGCGCAGCGAACTGGCCGCCGAGACCCTCGGCGAACACGTCTTCGACTTCTTCCTCCGCAACAAGAAGCAGGAGTGGGAGGAGTACCGCTCCGAGGTGACGGCGTTCGAGCTCCGCAAGAACCTGCCGGTGCTGTAGGCGCAGGTCAGCGCAGGTCAGAGCAGGTCAGCGCGGGTTTCTCAGGAGCATGGCAGGTGGGGCCGACGGTCGCGAACCGTCGGCCCTCCGGCGTCTTGCCGGCCCGGGGCCGTCTCCGTGCCGGTCGGGCGCCGAACCGGTGTCCACGTCTGCCGGGCCCGTCGCCGCACTCGACCTGAACCAGTCAAAGCCGCTCTGGGCGGTCGTGTGGTCGTGTGGTCGTGGCGAGGCGTTCCTCGGGCTCCGGACACACGAAACCCCGGTCGTCCGCCGCCGAGCGTAGGTGTGCGGACGCCGTAGAGATGACCGAGGTGCTCCATGACCGGATATCTGGCCGCCGTCATGACGATGATCGGACCGGCCCAGAACCGCTACGCGGACCCGTCGGCCTGGGACCGGCTCCATACGGAACTCGGGATGCAGCTGCCGCCCGACTACCGGATCCTTGTCGACGCGTACGCCCCGGTTCAGCTCAACCATCACCTGCACCTTTCCCACCCCGCGACCGAGCGGTGGAACCTGGGCGGGTGGATGCGGGACAAGGTCATGGCGTGGTCCCGGGTGCCCTGGGACGCACCCGACCTCGACGCGGACGAGGACCCCCGCCTGCTGTTCGGTCTCAAGGAGTTGAGCTTCGGCACGAGGGACGGGCTGTGGCCGATCGCAAGTACCGACCGCGGTGAGGTGGTCTTCCTGGTCGCCGCAGCCGATGTCCCCTGGCTCCTGGTCGAGGACGGGGAAGGCGGCTGGTCACGGTATGAGATGAGCTTCGCCGAATGGCTCTACCGCTATCTGATCGGCGAAGACATGGCCGGCCCCAACAGCTCCGCCTTCTATCCCGGGCCGGTGCAACTTCGGCGACTCCCGATGGCCGCCGGCGAACGTCCGGAGCCCTGGAGCGGCCCGGATCGCGGCATGTAGCGCTGTCCAGCCGCGACGGTCGGGATCCCTGCGATTGCCCATGCCCATCGTTGACCGATCTTTGGGACAGGCCGGCCAGTAGTTGGAGACCGCTGTCGTTAGGATGCCGGTTGATGATCGTGAAGGCGGTCGTGAAGGCGGTCGTGAAGGCGATCGTGAAGGCGATCGTGGAGATGAGGGGGACATGTTGAAGGCCACCGTTCGCCGTAGAACAGTCGTCGTTGCCGCAGTCGGCATCCTCGGCGCTGTGCCCAACACCGTTGTGGCCGAGGCCGCTCAGGCACAGGCCGCGCCAACCGCGGCGTACGCGTGCAGGAATGGAGCGGTCTCGGCTTCCGACGCCGCCGGGTCCGCGGTCCCCACGGCACGGCGTCCCAACGTGCCGCTTCATGCCGGCATCCGGGTGCACAACACCGAGGCCGTGTCACTGCCCAGGGCCACCTACGTCTTCGCCCTGGGCAACCTGACGAAGAACCGTGGGCCGGCCCCCATCGTGCAGTGGCGCGTCGGCAAGGGGCACTGGCAGAAGATGAGTCTGCACTGGAACCAGAAGACCAACGGCTCGCTGCCGCTCTGGAACTCCGGATCCCTGTCTCTGGGCACGATTCCCGCGCGGGGCACCGTCACCACCGAGATATCCGTGACCTTCCCCAAGAAGTCGATCAAGGCTGTCGACTACGACTTCCTCGATGTCCACAGTGGCGTCTGCGGCAGCACCAGGCTGGACTGGTACACCGGCAACGGCTTCGAGTACTGGCCGCAGAACGGCACTCCAGGCAAGCCGGCGTAGCCCCTACCCCGTGGCCGTCCCCACCACAGGCCGGGCACTTGCCCGGCCGCCGGGGCATTGAGCGGCCCACCGGTGCAGACGGCTTCAAGCCGGCTCCAGGCAGTCGGCCTGCTCCCGGCAGGAACGGGCGATACCCGGTCAGTCCGGCACTCGGCCGACGGTAAATCCGTCACCGTCCTGGAACTCGATCAACACCCCACTGCCAGCGAGGTAGATCCAGCTTTCAGGAGAGCAGTCCAACAGCGTCTCGGCGTGGATTGCCACCGCGTTGGCATCCAAGGCGATCGAGGGCGCTGCGAGATTGCTCCAGAACACGACTGCGAGCTCACGCTTGTCCCCGTGGTCGTGCACCAGCCTGCGCAGCTCCGCGCCGTCGAACGCGGTGGATCGCTCAAGAACTTCAACGCCGTCCCAGTCCAGCCGAGTCGATCCCACCGCACCGAGTCGGCTCAAGCCGACTCCGGCACATGCACGGTCCTCCTCGTACGAGAGCACGACCGCGGCATCGCCGATCGCGGCCAGGACCTCAGCGATCACCTCGGGGTGCGTCCCGTAGCCGCTTCTGGTGGTCAAGACATCCTCCATACCCGCTGATCGACGCATCCATGGGCTCGATCCCGGTGTCCTCAGTGTCCCGTGCGGGGGCCGTTGGAGCGTCACGACAGGCGGTAATGCCGGTGCTGCCACCAACTGCTCTCGCTACCCTCGGACTTGTGAGCGAGGACAGCCGACGCATCGCGAACTTCCGAGTCCACCTCGTCCCGGCAGTCCTGGCCTTGGCCAACCCGCCGTGGCAGCGCGACGTGTGGCTGGACCCGTCGGCGTTCGAGAACCTGGACCACATCTTCCATACGCTCTTCGACGACTTCTGCGATGCCGACAACCCCGAGCGCTACCTCGGCATCAGTCTGAGGAGCCAGGAAGAGGTCGCGCTCATGCGGCAGCTCGGCGCCGGCCTCGACGCGGCGATGGCCGATGCACCCGACGACACCGACGAGGAGTACCTCGCTGCGAGCGCGTGGTCCGAGGTCGTTGCCGTCGCTGGACGTCTCGCGCAGGTCATGGTCGCGAACGACCTGAGGGAACTCGTCGCGCTGAACGAGGTCGAGTGCCCCCTTGGTGATGGGCCGTACGGAGTCAGGCCGTCACCTTCGTGAGGAACGCCGCCAGGTTCGTCACCGTTCGTTGGATCTTCTCCTCCAGGGTGAGCGACTCGTGGAGGCGCGCGCCGGCGCCCGCGTCCTTCTTGCCCCGTACGTACAGGGAGCAGGAGAGGTCGCTGCATATGTAGGCGCCCACCGAGTTGCCCTGCTGGCCGGCCCTGCCCGCCTTCGGGGCGACCATCAGGGAGACGCCGCCGGTGTGGGCGGTCAGGCACATCGAGCACATGCTGCGCCGCGTCTGCCAGGAGGTGGGGCTGGGGCTGCGGAGGGCCAGGGCCCTCGGGTGGTCGTCCAGTTCGAGTACGAGGTAGGCGCGTTCGGGGGACTGAGGGTCTCGCCAGCCGAGGTAGTCCAGGTCGTCCCAGGGACGGTCGGCCAGGTCGCGCGGGACGGACAGGCGCTTCGTCTCGCCCTTGGTGCAGTTCACGAACGCGGCGCGGATCTCTTGTTCGGTCAGTGGCTTCATGAGGCATATGCTAAATTGCCTAAAGGTGTTAGGCAAATACATAAAGCATGATGGTGAGTGAGGGAGAGGGTATGGCGCGCGTCGGGCTGACCACTGAACGTCTGGCCCTTGCGGGGGCGGAGCTGGCCGATGAGGTCGGCTTCGATCAGGTGACCGTCTCCGAGCTCGCCAGGCGGTTCGATGTGAAGGTCGCGAGCCTGTACTCGCATGTGAAGAACTCCCAGGACCTCAAGACCAGGATCGCCCTGCTCGCCCTGGAGGAACTCGCCGACCGGGGCGCCGCCGCGCTGGCCGGGCGGGCCGGCAAGGACGCCCTGGCCGCTCTCGCGAACGTCTACCGCGACTACGCCCGGGAGCACCCCGGTCGTTATGCCGCCGCCCAGTTCAGACTCGACTCGGAAACGGCCGCCGCCAGCGCCGGTGGGCGGCACGCGCAGATGACACGGGCGATCCTGCGTGGCTACGAGCTGACGGAGCCGGATCAGACACACGCCGTTCGGCTGCTGGGCAGCTTCTTCCACGGCTACGTCAGTCTGGAGATGGGGGGAGGGTTCAGCCACAGCGCCCCCGACACGCAGGAGACCTGGGTACGGATGCTGGACGCCCTCGACGCGCTCCTGCGGAACTGGCCCGCGAGCGCGACAGCGACGGCGACGGCGTCCGCTGTCACCACCGCGACCACGACCACTACCGCGACCACGAGCGCGAACGAGCCCTGATCGTCCTCCCGCCGTTCGGGACATCCGAGATTTGTTCGATCAGTCACGGTTCCGGCGCCGCCGGGCCCACCTCCACCTGGCCCGCGCTCGCCGCCTCCCTCGCCGGGGTGGAACCGATCAACCTGGGGCTGGGCGGGAGCGCCCTGCTCGATCCGTTCACCGCGCGGACCATGCGGGACACCGCCGCCGACCTGATCAGCGTCAAGATCGGGATCAACCTGGTCAACACCGATGTGATGCGGCTGCGTGCCTTCGGCCCTGCCGTCCACGGCTTTCTCGACACCATCCGTGACGGGCATCCCACCACGCCGGTGCTGGTCGTCTCGCCTCTGCTGTGTCCTCTTCATGTCTGCTGTGTCCTCTTCATGAGGACACGCCCGGGCCCAGCACTCCGGATCTCTCCGCTCTCGGCGAGAGGCGGCTGCGGTTCCTGGCCGCCGGCGACCCGGCGACCCGGCGACCCGGCGGAGCGCGCGAGCGGGAAGCTGACGTTGCGCGTCATCCGCGACGAGCCGGCCCGGATCGTGGAGCAGCGGGCGGCCGAGGATCCGAACCTGCACCACCTGGACGGCCGGGACCTCTACGGCGCGGCCGACTTCGCCGAGCTGCCGCTGCCCGACCAGCTCCACCCGGACGCCGCCACCCACCGCCGTATCGGCGAACGCTTCGCCGAGCCGGCCTTCACCGCCCAGGGCGCCTTCGCCTGACGTGCGTACGCCCTCACCGTCGCTTCTCTCGGGGTGAACGGCCATGGGAGTTTGGAAGGCACGATGACCGTGCAGCTCAGCGGGGTGTGTCTGTGGCTGTTGTGTGCGCGACAGATGTCGCAGACCGAAGTGGTGTCACAATCCTCGACATGGAGAAGGACCCGCGCGGGACACATCTCATCGCCATAGGGCACAAGACCGTGTCGTGGGCGGTCGCAGAACTCATACGGGGAGTGCAGACCGACGAGCTTGCAAAGCTGAAGGTGGGGTCGGGCGAGCATCTGGCCGCTCTGCCGGTGAGCATCCCCCCGCTCAGCGGGCTCCAGACCAGCGTGCCCATCCCATAGCGTTGGCAGACCGGCAGCACCTCGCGTTCGATGCTCCGGTTGAGGATCGAGTACGACGGCTGCTCGGTCCGGAAGCGCTGCAGGCCGCGCTGTTCGGCTGTCCACTGTGCCTCGACGATGTCCGAGGCGGGGAAGGTCGAGGACCCGATGGCCCGGACCTTGCCGGCGCGTACCAGGTCGGTGAGGGCCGAGAGGGTCTCCTCGATGTCGGTGTCCGGCGCGGGCCGGTGGAGCTGGAACAGGTCATGTTGCTGGTGGCGTCCCAGATGCCCTCACCGTCGAGTTCCCGGCTGCTCGGCGTGACGAAGCGGTCGTCGAGCATCGGGCACATGAGCACCTGACCGAGCAGTCGGGGTCCGCCGCGGTCGCGTGCGAGCAGTGCCACGCCGGCCGCGAGCCCGCCGCCGGCGCTCGTTCCGGTGACGACGATGCGGTTGTGGTCGCCGCCGATCTGCGCGGCGTGTTCGTGGGTCCACAACAGGCCCGTGTAGCAGTCCTCGATCGGAGCGGGGTCGGGGTGCTCCGGTGCCAGGCGGTAGTCCACCGACACCACGACGGCCCCGTTGTCGACAGCCCAGTCGAGGACGGTGGCGACTCCGGCGCGGCTGTTGCCGATGATCATGCCGCCGCCGTGCATGTAGGAGAAGACCGGCGCTCCGGCTGCCAGGCCGACGGGCCTGAGAACGAGCAGCGGGATCTCCGGTGCACCTGCCGGACCGGGGATGGAGAGGTTCTGCAGTTCGACGGTCCCGTTGCGAGTCAGGTCCTCGTCTGTGGCCGCGAACATGCCGGCCCGCAGCTCCTCGATGTCCTGGGCGGTGATACTCGGCGAGAGGTGTTCGTGCACCAGCGCCAGCACTGCGGTGAGCTCCGGATCGAACGGTGGGTGGGTCCTCGTCATCGGTGGTTCCTCGGTTTCAGGGGCACCGGGGGCGCCGCCCTCGCGTTGTGGACCGTGATCCGGTGTTTCAGTTCGTGTCGGAGAGGGGGTCGATGATGGTGTCGGCGACCCGGCGTGCGACCTCGGCCGGGTAGGGCGCGTCGAGTCCGAGGACGATGTGGCTGAACCCGCAGTCGAGTGCCGCGCGGATGACGTGGCGGGTGTCCTGGGGCTGGTCGTAGGAGGCGGGCAGGACGATCGATCGGGTGATCTCGGCCGGGTTGCGGCCGATCTCGGCGCACAGCCGGTCCAGCGTGGCGCTGCGGGCGATCGCCTGCTCGATGCTGCCCCCGGGCATGTTCCAGCGGTCGGCGTGCTCGGCCACCACGCGCAGCGTCGGGGTGGCCTGGCCGCCGATCAGGATCGGCGGGTGGGGGCGCTGGACGGGTTTGGGACTGCAGAACGCGCCGGTCAGCTGGTGGTAGTCGCCCTGGAAGTCGAACGGTGCGGTTTCGGTCCATAGTCTGCGGGTGATCGTGCACGCCTCGGCGAGGCTTCCGACCGCGTGGGCGGCATCGTGGAAGGGAAGGCCGTGAGCTGCGTACTCACGCCGGGCCAGTGGCACGTCGGGCCGAGAGCCCGCGCCGATGCCGAACTCGAGCCGGCCGCCGGAGATGACATCGACAGAGGCGGCGATCTTGGCCAGCATGGCCGGTGGGCGGAACCTGTTGCTGGTGACCATCACCCCGAGCCGCAACCGCTCGGTCTGGGCTGCGAGAGCGGACAGCAGTGTCCAGCCCTCGAAGGTGGGTCCGTTCGGGTCGCCGCCGAGCGGCATGAGGTGGTCGAACAGCCAGGCGTGCTCGATCTGCGGGATGCCGTCCGCCTCACGCCAGACCCGCAGGACGTCGTCGTAGGCGACCTGCGCTGGGGCGGTCATGATTCCGAAACTGGGTCTGCGGGCCGGTGCGAGGGGGTTGGTCACTTCGAGTCGATCCTCCCCAGCGGGTCGACGGCCGCGGCCAGGGACCGGCGGGCGGTAGGCCACGCGTCGTTGTCGAGGCCCAGCGCGGTACGCAGATACGCCAGGGTGGCGTGCTGGACGACCGCGACACGCTCGTGGCTTTCGTCGGTGGTGCGCGTGTCGTTGGAGCCCTGGATGCCGCCGAGTCCGTGTTCCGCGCCGAACAGGGTCAGCAGATCGGTGGCGCCCGAGCTGAGGCGATAGCCGTCGGTGAACCAGTCCGGACCGCGCACCGTCAGCGGGGACTGGTCACGTTCGCCGGCGACCATAAGGCTCGGCGTCTTCAGTTCGGCGAAATCAGGGCTCATGAACGGGAAGTACTGGGCGGCGAGCGGGCTCAGGTCGGCGCCGCCGGTACCGGGCAGGCACAGCAGTACCGCCGCCTTCACACGCGAGTCGCTCATGCCCTCACCGGGAGTGCCGTCGGCGTCGACGACCCGTGCGCCCGCGAGGGTGCTGGCGGTCTGTGCGCCCCAGGAGTGTCCGGCGACCGCGATGCGGTCGTGGTCGATGCGGCCGGCCAGCCCGGGTACGCCGGCTTCGATGGTGCCGAGCTGGTCGAGGATCCTGGTCAGGTCGTCGGTGCGGATACGCCAGATGAGCGGGGTGCGCGGGTCGTCGGGGAGCAGGCCCAGCGAGTCGAGATGGGTGGGCTGGATGACGACGAACCCGCGGGCGGCCCAGAAGCCGACCAGCGGTGCGTATTCGTCCATGGTCAGGGTCATGCCGTGCGAGAAGACGACGACGGGCAGGTTGTGGCCGGTCGTCGGCGCTGTGACCCGTACCTGCAGGTCCTGGCCGCGGTCCGGGGCGGCCAGTGCGATCGGCCTGACAGATATGACCGGGGTGGTGGAGTCGTTGCCGCCGTCGGCGGACGTGGTGTCGCTCATGAGGTGAATGTCTTTCTCGGAGGGGCCCAGTGGCCCGTGCTGCGCGGCGTCTGGCATGATTGCAATACGGAGCCCCGCTCCGCATTACGATACGGAACCTTGCTCCGCTTTGCAAGTGGGAGGTGCTCACGATGTCCACGCCCAACACGCCGCCACTTCCTGCTGGCCGCAAGCGATCCGACGTCCGCCGAAACGAGCAGACACTGCTGGACGCCGCCGCGGCCGTGTTCGTCCGTGCGGGAGTCGACGCTCCCGTGCGGGAGATCGCCGCCGAATCGGGCCTCGGCATGGGCACCATCTACCGCCACTTCCCCACCCGGGCGGACCTGGTGGTCGCCGTCTTCAGACACCAGGTCGACGCGCTCTCCACTGCCGCGCACACGGCGCCCGCTGCCGATACGCCGTACGAGGTCCTGCGGCTGTGGGTTCACCAATTCGCCGATTTCCTGGTCACCAAGCACGGCCTCGCCGAGGCACTGCACTCGGACCAAGCCGGATTCGAGAGCCTGCACAACGAGTTCGTCGAACGCCTGCTGCCCGTGCTCGACCAGCTGCTGAAAGCGTCCGCCGCCGCCGGCTCCACACACGCGGACATCCGCGCCTACGACTTCATGCTCGCCATCGGCAACCTGTGCATCGGAGTCGAAACCTTCCCCGACTACCAGGCCCGCCGCATGATCGACCTGCTGCTCGCCGGCCTGGCACAGACCGCCCCGGCACCGACAGTCAGCGAACCGAAATAGCGCCGGCGCTCTCGCGCGCCCGTGCCAGGACCCTCTAAGCCGGTCGCGGGCGGAGCCATCGGCACCGGAGTGGGAGCCGTTCGACGGACCTTGCGCGACGGCGGGCCCGTAGGCACTGAAGACCGAACTGCTCGGTGGTCCCGGCCGAGTCCTTCGGCAAGTCGGGGAGTCAGGCGGCCTGGGCGAGGCCGGCGGTGGTGAGGTCGCGCAGCGGGGTGAAGTCGATGTCGAGCGTCGGATCGTACGCCTCGGGCTGGATGCCGACTTCGTGAGTGCTGTACTCGCCGAACCGGTTGATGTGCTCGGTCAGGTACGGCGAGATGTGCGCCAGGTCCTCCGGATCAATCTCCCACCCCTCCTCCAGCAGCTGCCGCACGATCTCCGCGATGTCCAGGGCATTGTGGAAGATCACCGCTTCTCTGAACTCATGCGGTGCGCTTCCGGACGGTCATCGGCCAGCCGCTGGCATCAGTCCTGCCACTCGTCCAGCGGGATGACTCCGAGGCTTCAGCACCCTGTGAAAGCGGGGGCCCATGTGGGGAGGATCCCGCTGGCCTCAGCGAGCGAGGTCCACCTGGGGTCAGCTGGCTGCTTCTCCAGCACCAGAACAGGGCGTATTCGACCGAACGTCCTTGCCAATTGCAGCTGATGGGCATAGTCGAGAACCTGTCCGATCCCCAGTCGAATCTGCTCGGGCCCTGCGGCGTTCGGAGTCCGCAGCCCGTGCCTTGGCCAGGTGGTCCGGTGAGGTCATGCGTCGCGCTCCAGCCGCAGGTTCGGCTCCGGTGCCGGATGCCGGGCATGCCGAGGGAGACCGTGCGGGTCTTGCGCAGGGCCCGGGTGGCTTCCTTGATCTGCTCGCGTTCGTCGTCGGTGAGTCCTTCGAGGTCGGCCTCGACGCGGCGGATCAGGGTGCGGATGCGCTTGATCTCCTCTTCGGACGGGGTCGATTCGGTGCGGGCCCAGTCGTCCAACTCCGTTGCGGCGTTGAGGCGTTCGCAGTCCCGCAGCAGCGTGTCGAGGTAGGCCCGCAGCTCCGGCAAGTGCGACGGGTCGGTGCGGAAGTGATCGCAGCCGACGCAGCGGAACCGGAACGGGCAGCCGTGGCCGTCGGCCTTGACGTTGCTCGGCTCGACACAGATGCCGTAGGGGACGGAGACCTGGCCGATCCGCAGGCGGGCGTGTTCATGCTCCAGGAGCTGGCGGGCCTCGGTCCAGATCCGGTTGCCGTGCCGGTCGAACTGGTGTGAGACGAGCTTGTCGACCGCGACCCGGGTCCGTTTCTCGGTCACCCGATAGTAGGTTTGTGTAGTTTGCAACGATCTGTGACCCATGAGCTCGCGGAGCACGTCGGGCAGGGTTCCGGCGTCCGCGTGCCGTTGCGCGTAGGAGTGCCGGTAGGGAGTAGGGAACGACTTCCAGCTTGGGGAACTCGGTGCCGTCGGCGAGAAGCAGGGGAGGGGCGGCATGGCGTTGACCCAGCGTCGGTGGACGTTGCCGATGTGCTGCATGCGGAACGGCTGGGTGCCCTCGGAGTTCTGCCGGGGCCGGGGAAAGAGCACCAGCTTGGACAGGTCAGTGTCCGGGAAGCGGGCGCGGATGGACTTCTTCTGCCTGACGACGATCTCGGCGGTGGAGTCCGGGATCGGCAGGCGGCAGCCGGTGCGGTTGTTCTTGAAGTCGGTGTAGATGAGCACGGACTTGCCGTGCTCGTCCGTCTCCAGACAGTCCCAGGGTAGGCAGCCGATCTCGTCGGGACGCCGTCCGGTGTCGACGAGGATCTCGATCGCGTTGCGCATGTCCTCGCTGCCGTCGCGGATCTGGTCCAGGGTGGGCAGCCGCTCGCAGAGCTGGGTGAGGATCTCCCTCGGCAGGGCCCGGCCCGGTCCCTCTTCGGTGATGACCGGGGGCATGTCGTGCCTGCGCAGCGCGAAGTCGTCGGGCAGGTCGGCGAGGATCTCGCCAGGGCGGGTCAGGCCCATGTCGCGGATCTCGCGCAGGAACCGGCCGGTGAACCGGGATACCGTCGTGCGGCGGAAGGAGCTGATCTCACCGGTGTGTTCCAGGTGGGCGACGTACTGGGTGAACGCCTCGATGTCGCTGCGGCCGAGCACGGCCATGTTCTCCCCGCGGTCCTCGCGGGAGCGGACCAGGCTCTGCGAGAGGAAGCGGAGGCAGAGGACCATCTCGGAGAGGCTGTTGGGGATGTTCTTGCCGTAGCGGCGGGGAATCTCGTCTAGCACCCACGTCTTGCAGGCCCGCCGCATCCACTCCTGGTGCAGCGGGGTGAAGTCCATCCTTCGCCACTGGCCCAGGCCGAAGGCGGCCATGTTCCAGATGTCCTTGATCTGTTCCAGTTCCGGAGTGGAGACAGCCGCCGCGATCGTGCGGCGCATGGCGTTGGCCATGCCGCTCAGGTGGGTGTTGCGGCGTACCTGGACATCGTCGAACTGCTCGACGCGCTGCTCGCGCAGGTGCTGGACGATGCCCCGCAGCAGGATGGGCGGGCTCTTGATTTCGGCGTCCGTGCGGGCCTGGAGCGCGTAGAGGACCTCGGCGGTCACCAGGGCCGGCAGTCTGCGAAGGCTCACCGCGGTGGTTTCGGAAGTGCCGGGCTCGGTGCGGCACCACTGCTCGAAGTCGGTGCCGCGGGCCTGTGCCTCCTTCCACCTCACCCAGTGCGGTGGGCAGCACAGGTTCGAGCTGTTCGCCCGGTGCCGGTGGCAGGCGTCCACCGAGCACAGGCCGAACCCGGGCAACGGCCGGACGCGCGGATGGGCGAGGAACTCCTCCAGCGGCGGGCGCCCCAGCTTCACGAACAGCTCGCGGTGCCGCATGCACATCTGCGTCCTCGACGACGTCCAAGGGCGCTGGCATTTGGGGACGCCGCAGCCGCCCGAGGTGTTGCTGATCTGCTTCGGCTCGGTGGCCAGGAAGGAACTCCTCCGGCGTCTTGCCGCTCCGCTTCCAGCTGCTGCGGCAGGCCGAGCACAGACCCAGTTCCGTCCTGCGGGCGGCAGCCCAACAGCCCTGGCGGGCACAGATGTTCATGCCGAGGAAGGGGTGATCCGGTGACGGCCGCAGGATCTGGGATGTCTCGTCCCGGTTCAGCATCTCCAGCGTCTCGCGGCGGATCAGCTCACGCAGCCGCTTGGCGCGGGCAGGGAGCAGATCCGATGCCGGGGCGGGCACCAGTTGCAGGGGTGAGGTCATCCGTTCCTCCTCGGAGCGAGCGCACCCACCCGATCGACGGCGGCCCGCAGCCGCTGTGGGTCGGGATGCAGGTAGACCTGCGAACTTGATGGGCTGGCATGGCCGAGCAGGTCGGCGATCTCGTCCAGGTCGGCGTCGGCGGCGTTGCTGGCGAATCCGTGCCGCAGGGCATGGGGATGGACGCCCTCGGACAGCCCCGCCCGGCGCGACAATCGGTCGAACAGGTCGTTCAAGGCCGCAGGCGGCATGGGCGCCCCGAGCGGCTGCCGGAACAGGTTCACCAGGACGAAGTCGCTGTCGCGTGCCTCGCGGCAGGCGTCCCGTTGGACGACGTACTGGTCGTAAGCCTGCACCAGCAGGAAGTCGACAGGGACGGCGCGCGACCGCTTCGACTTCGCCCAGGCGCCGTTGTCGTTGTCGCGGCGTACCTCGTGCAGGTGGGAACCGGGAATCCGGCAGCCCAGCCCGCTGGCGTCCAGGACGAAGTGGATGTCTTCCCGGCGCAGGCCCACGGCCTCGCTCCGCCGCAGGCCGGCCCTGGCCAGCAGCAACACGATGAACCGGTCCCGGGCGTTGCGGCAGGCCCGCAGCAGAGCCAGGACCTCCTCGTCCGTGGCGCGGCCGACCGGCTCGTCCGGCTCGGCGGCCCGATGCCTGGCCTTGGCGAAGTAGCGCAGCCCGCTGCCCTCGCCGCGGGCCTCGGGCGGCAGGTCACGGTCGTCGGCGATCTCGTAGAGCTGGGACAGCACGAACATCGGCACCGTGCCCAACGTCGTGCCGTGCGCGAGGAATTCGCGTACCCCGGCGAGCACGGTGTTGATCCGGCGCGGCCCGCGGACCGGCTCACTGCCCGGCCCGGCCACCACCTCGCTGTCGTCCCCGGGCGAGTGCCGCAGCCAGAACATGAAACTGCCCAGGCGGCCCGCGGCCGTCGTCCAGTCCCGTCCGGTGCACCGGCACCAGGTCAGGTAGAGCGCGACCGCCCGGCATACGTCCGCGTCGTCGATTCCGCCTGATCGTGACCGAACCGTACGTGCCGCAAGAACTCGTCCGCCGCCGGTACGGGCTCCAGGCGGTCCTCGTCCAGCACGGTCCAGTACCGCTGACCCGACGGCATGACCACACGAAAGGGCCGGAGACTTCCGGAGAACTCATGAATCACGCGCCTTCAACGACAACTACGACGTGCACGACACGGCGACGTGAAGCGTCGTACACGGCACCCCACCTGCGGGTGATGCGACAGTGCACGACGCCGTCACGAACCAGAGAGAACTGGTTCAGGTACGCCAACACCTAGTCCACGTACGCGGGAGACACCGCCGCCGTGCTGATGCGGCGCGGCCTTCCCGTGCCGTCGGACGGGACGGTGTAGAGGTCGGCTCCGTAGTCGCCGGGGAGGGCGTAGACGATCGTACGGTCGTCGCGCCAGACCGCCTGGTCGTCGACGCTGCGGGGTTCGGCGAGAGGGGTTTCGCGCATCGTGCGGAGGTCGAGGACGTACAGGTGCCAGGGGGCGTCCTTCGGGAGGCCCCCGACCCGCTTCTTGTAGGCGACGCGCGTGCCGTCGGGGGAGAGGGACGGGCATTCGACGTTCGGGTGGAGGGTGGTGAGGGTGCGGGCGCGGAGGTCGCCCCGGACCAGGTAGGTCCTGCCCTTCGTCGCCAGCGTCGCGTAGAACGTGCGGTCGTCGGCCGCGAACGTCACGCCCCAGAAGTTGACGTCCGCCGAGTGGTACGTCCTGCCGTCCTTGACGACGCGGAACGCCTCCAGGGACGGGGTCAGCCGGCCCGTCCGGGTGTCCACGATCGCCGCCCGCGTCGAGAAGTTCGTACCCGCGTACGAGTCGCCGCCGACGAAGGCCGTCCAGGCGGCGTACCGGCCGCTGGGGGAGACCCGGGCGCGCGACGGGATGCCGGGGACGTCGTAGCGGGCCGTCTCGTGGAGGCGGGCGTCGAGGATGACGGCGCGGTAGGTGTCCTGGACCGGGCCGTGCACCGACTGGAGGCAGACGCCGGTGCCGGCCGCGGCGTAGAAGCGCAGGCACTTCACCCTGGAGGCGGTCCTCGGGCCCGACGGGGCCGATGCCGGGACCGTCGTCAGTTCGTCGCGGTGCGGGCCCCAGGCCATGTTGCGGAAGATCATGCGGCCCCCGGCCGTGAGGGAGACCTTGCCCGCAGTGATCCTCGGGCCGCCCGGCTGGGTCTCGTTCTTGCGGTCCGCGCGGGCCGAGGCGTGCAGGACGGAGGCCGTGGCCACGCCCGCCAGGACGACCAGCGCCGAGATCAGGACCAGGATGCGGGTACGGAGGGTCATGCGAGGCCTTCTGAAGGGGGTGAAGGGGTGGGGCGACGGAGAGTGAGGGCGAACAGGGCGCACAGCGCCAGCGCCACCGTCGACGCCGTGAGCGCCGTACGGTCGCCCCACGCCGTCCACGCCGCGCCGAAGCCGAGCGAGCAGACGAAACGGGCCAGCGCCTGGCCGGTCTGGACGAGGGCCAGTCCGGACGAGCGCAGTTCCTCGGGCACGCTCTCCGAGGCCACGGCCATCAGGACGCCGTCCGTCGCCGCGTAGAAACCGCCGTGCAGGAGCAGGACGGCGTACGGCAGCGCCGTTCCGTGCCAGGAGGTGAGGAGCAGGGCGTACGCGAGGAGCAGGGCGCCGTGGCCGGCCAGGAAGATCCGCCAGCGGCCGATCCGGTCCGCCAGGCGGCCGAGCGGAACGGCCAGCAGGAGGAACGCGGCCGCCGTTCCCAGAGGCAGCAGCGCGAACCAGCGGTCCGGTACGCCCAGGCGTCGCTGGAGAAGGAGGAAGACGAAGGAGTCGCTGATCGTGGCCAGGCCCAGGAGGAGCGCGCAGAGGGTGACGCGGCGCAGATCGGGGCGGGCGAGGAGGGCGAGCGCCGCGCGGAGGGTGGGGCGCGGTGCGGCCTCCCCGGCCTCGCCAGCCTTTCCGGGGGTTTCCTTCCGTGCGGTGCCCGCCGCTTTCGTGCGCGCACCGCCCGGTACGAACAGCACCAGGACGAGTACGCCCACCACCGCCACGCAGAAGCTCACCATGAACACGGCGTCATAGCCGTCCACCGTCGCCCGGAGGATCAGGAAGGCGACCAGGGGGCCGAGCAGCGCGCCCGTCGTGTCCATGGCGCGGTGGACGCCGAAGGCGCGGCCCCGGGTCTGCGGTGTGCTCGACAGGGAGATCAGCGCGTCGCGCGGGGCCGTGCGCAGGCCCTTGCCCGTGCGGTCGGCGGCCAGGACCAGGCCGATGGGGGTCAGGGAGTGGGCCAGCAGGAGCAGGGGTTTGCAGGCCGCCGAGAGGGCGTAGCCGAAGCCCGCCACCCACTTGTGGCGGCCGCCGCCGCGGTCGGCCAGATGGCCCCCGATCAGCCGTACGAGTGCCGAGAAGCCGTTGTAGACGCCGTCCAGGAGGCCGAAGCCCAGCGGCGACAGGCCGAGGCCCGTCACCAGGTACAGGGGCAGGATCGCCGTGACCATCTCCGACGACACGTCGGTGATCAGGCTGACCGTGCCGAGCGCCAGCACCGTGGGCGCGACCGCGGCACGGCGCCGCCCGGCAACAGGCCGGACGGCGCCTTCCGCGGACGCCGCACTCGTGGAGGCGCGGCTGTCCGCCACGTACATCTCAGGACGTCCAGATGCCGGTGATGTCCTTGGCGGAGGCGGCGTTGCCCGCGTGCGAGGACAGGCCGTGCATGTCCTCCAGGGTGCGCAGCAGGTCGTAGTGGTTGTAGGTGGTCGCACTGGTCGATCCGGCCGTCACCTGCTGGCCGTACAGCACGGTCGGGATCTTGTTGCCGCTGAGCCGGTTGTCCTCGTCGAAGGTGACGACGAGCAGGCTGTTGTGGGTCTTGGCCCAGGTCGCGTACGCGCTCAGGTTGTTCTTCAGCCAGGTGTCACCGGTCGACACCGAGCAGTCGTGCATGTCGCTGCACAGGTTGGGGACCACGAAGGAGACCTGCGGGAGCGTCGTGTAGTCCGTCGGGAACTGGGTGAACGTCTTCGCGGTCGACGTCGGTACGTTGCTGAAGCCGAACCACGGGTTGTGCTTGCGCGCGTAGGTGCCGCTGCTGCACGTCGTGGAGCCCTGGCTGGGCAGCGTCTCGTTGTAGCTTCCCCAGGTCTTGCCCGCGGCGATCAGCTCGGAGGCGAGGTTCGCGGCGGAGGAGAAGCCGGGCGTGTAGCAGCTGTCGTCCGTGATCCCCTGGGTGGAGCCGGAGAACAGGGCGAAGTAGTTGGGCTGGCTCGGGTGCGTCTCGGCGTACGACTGGGTGAGGTTGGCGCCGCCGGTCCTGAGCGAGTTGATGTACGGGGCGCTGGAGGAGGCGATCACCTGACTGTAGGCGTGGTTCTCGAAGACCACGACGACCACGTGGTCCGGGGTCGGGACCCCGGCCGCGGCATGTGCGGTCGACGAGCCGCCGAGGCCCGTCCACAGGCCCACCGCGGCAGCGGTGAAGGCGAGGGCGGACGCCACGACGGTACGACTGCGGCGGTACACGGTTCTGCCGGACACTTCGACCTCCGGTGGGGGGAAGGCTGCGGTGGCGGTGCGGACAGAGCATGCACACGCCAACATTCCCCTGTCTCACGCCCCCCAACCGGCGGGGTGAAGACCTGATGAACTGCTCGCCTCTCCGCTGTCTGCCGACCGGCCGCTCCCGCGGAAGCCGACTCCGGCACGGGGCGCCATCGTGGGGACCAGGGTTAGGCTCGGGCTCGTACGACCTTGATCCGGACCGGTCGTGCGACCTGATCCGACGGGAGGGCCCAGGATGATGACGCCGGGGCGCAGAAGCAGTACCTTCACGCGGCTGCTGCGGCACGGCTTCACCGATCCGTCGGCCGCCGAGCGGCTCCTCGACGGCGCGGAACTCGCGCCCGTACGGTCCGATCCGGTGCTCCTGGACGCGCTCGGCGCGACCGCCGACCCGGACCTGGCGCTGCACGGCCTCGTCCGGCTCGTCGAGGCCCAGGACGGCCACATCGCCGAGCGGGAACTGCTCGACACGCTGATCGCGGCCAAGCCGCTGCGCGACCGGCTGCTCGGTGTGCTCGGCGCCTCCGCCGCGCTCGCCGACCACCTCGCCCGGCACCCGAGCGACTGGCAGGCGCTCGTGACCTACGAGCCACAGGACCTGCACCCCGGGGTGGCGGAGTTCGAGCGGGGTCTCGCGGAAGCGACGGACCCCGTTTCGCTGCGCGTCGCCTACCGGCGCTGCCTGCTGTCCATCGCCGCCCGCGATGTGTGCGGCACCACCGATCTCGCCCAGACCGCCGCCGAACTCGCCGACCTCGCCACGGCGACCCTGCGCGCCGCGCTCGCCATCGCGCGCGGCGCCGCGCCCGACGACGCCGCGCAGTGCCGGCTCGCCGTCGTCGCGATGGGGAAGTGCGGGGGGCACGAGCTGAATTACGTGTCCGACGTCGACGTCATCTTCGTGGGCGAGGCCGTGGAGGGGGCCGACGAGCGCAAAGCCCTGCAGGCCGCCACCCGGCTCGCCTCCCACATGATGCGGATCTGCTCCGAGACGACCGTCGAGGGCAGCATCTGGCCCGTCGACGCCAATCTGCGGCCGGAGGGGCGCAACGGGCCGCTGGTGCGGACGCTCAGCAGCCATCTCGCCTACTACCAGCGGTGGGCCAAGACCTGGGAGTTCCAGGCACTGCTGAAGGCGCGGCCCGTGGCCGGGGACCTCACGCTCGGTGAGGAGTACGTGGCCACGCTGGCGCCCCTGGTGTGGCACGCCGCCGAGCGGGAGAACTTCGTCGCGGATGTGCAGAAGATGCGGCGCCGCGTGATCGAGAACATTCCCGTCGCCGAGATCGAGCGGGAGCTGAAGCTCGGGCCCGGGGGCCTGCGCGACGTCGAATTCGCCGTCCAGCTGCTGCAGCTGGTGCACGGGCGGGCCGACACGTCCCTGCGGAGCGGGACCACACTCGACGCGTTGAAGGCGCTCGCGGCGGGCGGATACGTCGGGCGCGCCGACGCCGTGCAGCTCGACGACGCGTATCGGTTCCTGCGGTCCATGGAGCACCGGATACAGCTCTATCGGCTGCGGCGGACCCATCTGGTGCCGGAGGGCGAGGCCGATCTGCGGCGGATCGGGCGCTCGCTCGGGCTCCGGGCCGACCCCGTCGTCGAGTTGAACCGTGAGTGGAAGCGGCACGCGGCGGTCGTACGGCGGTTGCACGAGAAGTTGTTCTACCGGCCGCTGCTGGACGCCGTGGCCCAACTCGCGCCCGGCGAGAGCCGGTTGAGTCCGGACGCGGCGCGGGAGCGGCTCGTCGCGCTCGGGTACGCCGATCCGGCGGCGGCGCTGCGGCATCTGGAGGCCCTGGCCTCCGGGGTTTCACGGAAGGCGGCCATCCAACGGACCTTGCTGCCCGTTCTGCTGGGCTGGTTCGCGGACTCCGCCGACCCCGACGCCGGGCTGCTGAACTTCCGCAAGGTGTCCGACGCCTTGGGCAAGACCCCCTGGTATCTACGGCTGTTGAGAGACGAAGGAGCCGCGGCCGAGAACCTCGCGCGCGTGCTGTCCGCCGGGCGGCTCGCTCCCGACCTGTTGATGCGCGCCCCGGAAGCCGTGGCACTGCTGGGCGGCGGCGACGGGGGCGGGCTCGAACCGCGAAGCCGTGTCCCTCTGGAGCAGGAGATCCTCTCCGCGGTCGGGCGGGCCGCGGGCGGTGAGCAGGCGGTGACCGCCGCCCGTGGAGTGCGCCGGCGGGAGCTGTTCCGTACGGCCGCGGCGGACATCGTCGCCTCGTACGGCACCGAGGAGACACCGGCCGTCGCCGACCAGGGCGCGCTGGTCGACCAGGTGGGCGGGGCCATTTCCGACCTCACCGCGGCGACGCTGGCGGGGACCTTGCGGGCCGTGGTGCGGGCGGGGTGGGGGGACACGTTGCCCACGCGGTTCGCCGTCATCGGGATGGGGCGGTTCGGGGGGCACGAGCTCGGTTACGGGTCCGACGCGGATGTGTTGTTCGTGCACGAGCCCCGGGAGGGCGTGGACGAACAGGAGGCCTCGCGGGCCGCGAACGCCGTCGTCTCCGAGATGCGGCGGCTGCTCCAGGTGCCGAGTGCCGATCCGCCGTTGTTGATCGATGCCGATCTGCGGCCCGAGGGGAAGTCGGGGCCGCTGGTGCGGACGCTGAACTCGTACGAGGCGTACTACCGGCGATGGTCGTTGGTGTGGGAGTCGCAGGCCCTGCTGCGGGCCGAGGTGGTCGCGGGGGACGAGGACCTGGGGCGGAGATTCATTGAGCTGATCGACCCCTTGCGGTATCCCGCGGAAGGGCTGGGTGACGATGCCGTACGGGAGATCCGGCGGCTGAAGGCCCGGATGGAGACCGAGCGGATGCCCCGCGGGGCCGATCCGACGCTGCACACCAAGCTGGGACGGGGCGGGCTGTCCGACGTGGAGTGGACGGCGCAGTTGTTCCAGCTGCGGCACGGGTGGGTGGAGCCGGGGCTGCGGACGACCCGGACTCGGGAGGCGCTGGCCGCGGCGTGTGCGGCGGGACTCGTCTCCGGGGAGGACGCGGCCATCCTGGACGAGGCGTGGGTGCTGGCCACGCGGGTGCGCAACGCCGTGATGCTGGTGCGGGGGCGGGCCGGGGACACGTTTCCCTCCGACGGGCGTGAACTGGCCGCGGTGGGGCGGTACCTGGGGTACGGGCCCGGTCATGTGGGCGACATGCTGGAGGACTATCGGCGTACTACGCGGCGGGCTCGGGCCGTGGTGGAGGAGTTGTTCTACGGGGCGTGAGCCAGGGCCTGCGGCGGTGGATGCGGGTTCGCCTGCGGTCGGGGTGCCTTCGGCTTCGCCTTGCGCCGGTGGGGGTGTCGGGGCCGTGCCGGTACGTCGAGTCCGTCGCCGCCGGATCAGACGTGAGGCGGGAGAAGGAGCCGCTGCCAGATCCGGACGTACGCGACGGGCTTTCGACGTACCGGCACGGCCCCTTCCGTGCGTGGGCGGCCTCGGGAGGCCGACATTCCGGTCAGGGCGCTCATGTTTTCTGCAGGGATCCGGCGTGGGTCAGGAAGCCCTCCAGGGCCAGGTCGAACGCTCGGTCCGCGCGGCCCTCGCCCACCGCTTCCAGGGCCGCGGCCAGGCGCGGTGTCGTCGTCTCGGCCGGGAGTTCCCTCGTACCGGGAGCGGCGGGCCCGGCTGGGCGAACCGCTGTCCGCGATGGCGGCCACGGGGCTGACCGGAGCCCATGCGATGGACCGGGGGGATCTGGAACCGGTCGGGGCCGTCGCCGCGGAGGGCGTGCTGCCGGTGCGGCTGCGGTTCGCGCCCTGGTGCATGCCGGGCGCCGGCCGGGAGACCCTGGACGGGCTCGTCGCGCTCCACTGGAGGGTCGGCGGGGTGAAGTTTCATGGACGGGACCGTGGAGGGCGGCACGGCGTGGCGGGAGCACGCGGACTGCCACGGGCAGGGCACCGAGGTGTTCTGGCCCGACCCCGAGGCGTACGCCGCCGCCGTACGGCATCTGCATGCCGCCGGGGTCCGGACGGCCACGCACGCCATCGGGGACGCGGCCGTACGGCATGTGCTCGACACGGTGGAGGGGCTCGGGGCCTCAGGCCTCCGCGGGCACCAGGGTCGCGCCGCGCGTCCCCGGCACCCAGCGGGGCAGGTGGTAGGGCAGGGAGCCGTACCAGAGGCGGGCGACCGTGAAGCCGAAGGCCAGGCAGAGCATGCCGCCGACCGCGTCCAGCCAGAAGTGGTTGGCGGTGGAGACGATGACGATCAGGGTGGCCGTCGGGTACAGCAGGCCCAGCACACGGACCCACGGCACCGAGGCCAGGGCGAAGATGGTCAGACCGCACCACAGCGACCAGCCGATGTGCATCGACGGCATCGCGGCGTACTGGTTCGACATGTGCTTGAGGTCGCCGGAGGCCATCGAGCCCCAGGTCTGGTGGACGACCACCGTGTCGATGAAGTCGCCGCCGTTCATCAGACGGGGCGGGGCGAGCGGAAAGAAGTAGTAGCCGAGCAGCGCCACCACCGTTGTGGCGAAGAGCGCCAGACGCGCCGCCGCGTAGCGGCCGGGATGGCTGCGGTAGAGCCACACCAGGACACCGAGTGTCACGATGAAGTGCAGCGTCGCGTAGTAGTAGTTCATGCCGACGATCAGCCATGTCACCGAGTTCACGGCGTGGTTGACCGACTGCTCGACGGCCATCCCGAGGTGGTGCTCCATACGCCAGAGCCAGTCGGCGTTGCGGAGCGCCTCGTGCTTCTGCTCGGGCACCGCGTTGCGGATCAGCGAGTAGGTCCAGTAACTCACCGCGATGAGCAGGACCTCGAACCAGAGGCGGGGGCGACGTGGTGTCCGCAACCGGCGCAGGAAGGCCTTCCCGGCGTTCTCCTCCGCGACGGGGCGTGGAGCGGCCCTGTCCTGGCCTTCCAGTGTCGTCACGGTTGTCTCACCCATAGGCACAAAGTCTGCCAGAAAAGCGTTCCGCGACCGATCATCCCCTGGTTGGGTCCTGGCCGCACGTTCTACGTCGGGAGGAGTCGTACGAGTAACGTAGTCACTCCTCCTCAGGGACGATTTCGGTCCCCAGGGGCCGAAGCGGTCGAACCGCGCACCACCAGCTCCGGCATGAACACGAACTCGCTGTGCGGCGCCGGAGTTCCACCGATCTCCTCCAGCAACGTCCGCACCGCCGCCTGGCCCATGGCCGGCACCGGCTTGCGGATCGTCGTCAGGGGCGGATCGGTGAAGGCGATCAGCGGGGAGTCGTCGAAACCCACGACCGATATGTCCGTCGGGACCTCCAGGCCGCGCTGCCGTGCCGCCCTTATCGCGCCGAGCGCCATCATGTCGCTCGCACAGACCACCGCCGTGCACGCGCGGTCGATGAGGGCGGTGGCCGCGGCCTGACCGCCCTCCAGGGTGTACAGCGAGTGCTGGACCAGTCGCTCCTCGATGTCGGCGGGGCTCAGCCCCAACAGCTCCTGCATCGTGCGCACGAAGCCCTCGATCTTGCGCTGCACGGGCACGAAACGCTTCGGCCCCAGGGCGAGACCGATGTTCGTGTGCCCGAGCGAGACGAGGTGGGTCACGGCCAGCGCCATCGCCGCGCGGTCGTCGGGCGAGATGAAGGGCGCCTGGACCTTCGGCGAGAATCCGTCGACCAGGACGAACGGGACGCCCTGGGCACGCAGCTGCTCGTAGCGCTGCATGTCCGCGGAGGTGTCGGCGTGCAGGCCGGAGACGAAGATGATGCCCGCGACACCGCGGTCCACCAGCATCTCCGTCAGCTCGTCCTCGGTGGAGCCGCCCGGTGTCTGGGTGGCCAGGACCGGGGTGTAGCCCTGGCGGGTCAGGGCCTGGCCGATGACTTGCGCCAGGGCCGGGAATATCGGGTTCTCCAGCTCCGGGGTGATCAGGCCGACCAGGCCCTCGCTGCGCTGCCGCAGCCGGACCGGGCGCTCGTAGCCCAGGACGTCGAGTGCGGCCAGAACGGACTGGCGGGTGGTCGCGGCGACGCCCGGCTTCCCGTTCAGGACGCGGCTGACAGTCGCCTCACTGACCCCCGCCTGGGCTGCGATGTCGGCAAGCCGTGTGGTCACAGGATTGGACTGTACCGGTCGCATGTCAGGCTGCCCACCAGACCGTTGAATCCGCGGGCAGTTCGGTCGTTTCGGCACCCGGCTCGACGTCCGCGCTGGCGAGCAGCAGGGCGCCGGGAGTGGTGAGGGGGATCGGCGTCGCGGTGAGGTTCACCGTGCAGACGAAGGAGCCCTCGGCGGTGTCCCGGCGGAAGGCGAGGACCCCGTCGGGCGTCGGCAGCCAGGTCACCTGGCGGCCCGCGCCGAGTGCCGGGTGGTCGCGGCGCACGGCGAGCGCGCTGCGGTAGAACTCCAGCGTCGAGGTGGGGTCGCCCTCCTGCGCCTCGACCGTGAGGGTCTTCCAGGAGGCCGGCTGCGGCAGCCAGCTCGGGCCGCCCTCGACCGGGCCGAAGCCGAACGGCGGGACCTCGCCGGACCACGGCAGCGGCACCCGGCAGCCGTCGCGGGTGCCGTCCTGGCCCGCGCTGCGGAAGAACGCCGGGTCCTGGCGGACCTCGTCGGGCAGGTCGACGACCTCGGGCAGCCCGAGCTCCTCGCCCTGGTAGAGGTACGCCGAGCCGGGCAGCGCCAGCATGAGCAGGGTCGCCGCCCGGGCCCGGCGCAGACCGCGCGCCTCGTCCCCTTCCGCGAGACGCGTGGAGTGCCGCACCACGTCGTGGTTGGAGAGCACCCAGGTCGCGGGCGCGTGCACGGCGTTCATGGCGCCGAGCGAGCGGTCGATGACCTCGCGCAGGTCCGCCGCGTTCCAACCGGTGGTCAGGTAGGAGAAGTTGAAGGCCTGGTGCAGCTCGTCCGGGCGCAGGTACAGCGCGCTGCGCTCGACGGTCGGCGTCCAGGCCTCGGCGACGGCAATGCGTTCGCCCGTGTACTCGTCGAGGATCCGCCGCCAGCTGCGGTAGATCTCGTGCACGCCGTCCTGGTCGAAGTACGGCACGGCCTCGGTGCCCAGCAGCCTGACCTGCTCGTCGTGGCCGATGTCGGGCAGGCCCGCCGCCTTGACCAGGCCGTGCGCCACGTCGATGCGGAAGCCGTCGATGCCGAGGTCCAGCCAGAAGCGCAGGATGGAGCGGAACTCGTCGTGGACCGCCGGGTGGTCCCAGTTGAAGTCGGGCTGCTCGGGCGCGAACAGGTGGAGGTACCACTCGCCGTCCGCGACCCGGGTCCAGGCCGGGCCGCCGAAGATGGACTCCCAGTCGTTCGGCGGCAGTGCGCCGCCGACGCCCTTGCCGGGACGGAAGTGGAAGCGCTCCCGGACCGGCGAGCCGGGCCCCTCCCGCAGCGCCTGCTTGAACCACTCGTGCTGGTCCGAGCAGTGGTTGGGCACCAGGTCGACGATCACCCGCAGACCGAGCCCATGTGCGTCCCGTACGAGATCGTCGGCGTCCGTGAGGTTGCCGAACATCGGGTCGACGGCCCGGTAGTCGGCCACGTCGTAGCCCGCGTCCGCCTGCGGGGAGGCGTAGAAGGGGGACAGCCACACCGCGTCCACGCCGAGGTCCTTGAGGTGGGGGAGCCGGGCCCGGACGCCGGGCAGGTCGCCCATGCCGTCGCCGTTGCCGTCCGCGAAGCTGCGCGGATAGACCTGGTAGATGACCGCGTCGCGCCACCACTCCCGGCGCCCGGAGGCGGCGGAGGAGGCGTCGGTGGGGAGTGCGTCGGTGACGTGCTGGGTCATGGATTCCCTTAGGGGTGCGGGGGGAACGACGGAAGCGCTTGCGAAGTACGGGGGATGCCGGCGGGGCCTCAGCCGGCTGTCATGCCTGTCATGCCTGTCACGCCTGTCATGCCTTCGTGCCGCCGGCCGTCAGCCCGGAGACCAGGCTGCGCTGCACCAGCATGAAGACGAGGGCCGCCGGAATGGTGATGATGATCGCCGTGGCCGAGGTCCACGCCCAGTCGGGCCGCTGCTCCTGCGCGAAGGTGCGGATGCCGACGGCGAGCGTGTAGTGGTCGGACTGCATGAACTGCGTGGCGTAGGCGACCTCGCCCCAGGCGGTGAGGAAGCTGTAGAACGCGGTCACGGCGAGTCCCGGCTTGGCCAGCGGCACGATCAGCCGCCAGAACGTGCCGAACGGGGTGAGCCCGTCGACCCGGCCGGCCTCGTCTATCTCCTTGGGGATCGTGTCGAAGTACCCCTTCATCATCCAGGCGCAGAACGGCACCGCCGTCGTCGCGTACGCCAGGATCAGACCGAGGTAGTTGTCCAGGAGGTTCAGTTCGGACATAAGGAGATATAGCGGCACGATCAGCACGATACTGGGGAACATCTGGGTGACCAGGAACGTCCACATCAGCTGCCTGCTGCCCGGGAACCTCATCCGGGACACCGCGTAACCGGCGGTTGCCGCCAGGAACACGCCGAGCACGGTGGTGCCACCCGCCACGATCACCGTATTCAGGAACCATTTCGGCAGATCCGTCTGCGACAGCACATCGGTGTAGTTGTGCAGGCTCAGGTTCGAGAACACCTTGCCGGGCTCCTGCCAGGCGTTCTTCGGGCCGAGCGAGATGAAGAGGATCCACACCACCGGGAAGGCCGCGATCACCGTGGCCAGGATCAGCGTGCCGTGCAGGGCGATGGACGAGCCGATGCCGCGGTGCTCGCGGCCGCGCGCCTTGCGGGGGGTGGCCACGGCGGACCGGCCGGCGGGGGCGGTCGCGGCGGTCTCGTGGATTGCTGCGGTCATGGCGAGGGCTCCTTACGCCTGCTCGGACTTCAGGGTGTTGCGGCGGTAGAAGGTCGAGAAGGCCAGCAGGAGCGCGAGAATGATGATTCCGTACGTCGCCGCGCCCGCGTAGTCCGAGATGCCGGTGAACGCCTTGCGGAAGGCGAAGGTGACAAGGATGTCGGCGTCGCCGCTCGTGTTGTTGCCGAGCAGCAGATAGATGACGTTGAACATGTTGAACGTCCAGATGCAGCCGAGCAGGATCACCGTGTTCGACACCGGGCGCAGACCGGGCAGCGTCACGTTGACGAAGCGCTGCCAGGGGGAGGCGCCGTCCATCTCGGCGGCCTCGTACAGCTCCCTGGGGATGGACTGGAGTCCGCCGAGCACCGCGACCATGTTGAAGGGGATGCCGATCCAGACGTTCACCATGATCACGGCGACCTTCTGGCCGAGCGAGGTGCCCAGCCAGTCCTGGGCGGGCAGGCCGAAGGCGGTGATGATCTCGTTGAAGACGCCGTACTGCGAGTTGAGCATCAGCCGCCAGGAGAAGACGCCGATGAACGACGGGACCGCCCAGGGGAGGATCAGCATCGCGCGGTAGAAGCCGCGGAAGCGGACCTTGCGGTTGAGGAGCACCGCGAGGCCCATGCCGATGCCGACCTGGAAGGTCACACAGGACACCGTCCAGATCACCGTCCACGCCAGCCGCGGATAGAAGTCGCTGTCCGCGCCCGACAGCACGTGCCAGTAGTTGTCGAGGCCGACGAACCTGTACGTGGCCGGGCGGTGGAAGGCGCCGATGGTGGACGCCACGTTCGACTCGTTGGCGTCGGTGAGCGACTGGTAGACGCCGTACCCGAGCGGGTACAGGACGAGGACGGCCAGGACGATGGCGACCGGGGTCACCATGGCCCAGGCGTACCAGTACTTGTCCCAGGACCGCCGGAGCGCCGAAACGCGTGGGGGGCGCGCGGCGTTTCTGCCGGGCGCCGGGTGGTCGGTCTTCTCGGTGCTCGCTGCGGTCGTCATCCTCATCGGCTCTTTCGCGGCGGAAGTCTGGGGGGAGCGTGCACGGCTCCTGGTCGGAGTCGAGCGGCGCCTGGCGGGGAGTTCGGACGGCTCCCGACGGGAGCTTCGTACGGCTCCTGGTGGTTCTCGGAAGGATCCGCAGCCCCGGGGAGCCCCGTTCGGGGCGGCAGCGGGGAAAGTGTTCCCCGGGGCTGCGCGTTCTTCGGTTACCGGTCAGGTCGGCCGGGGCCGCCGGATCAGCCGATGGAGTAGCCGGGCAGGAGCTTCTGGAACTCCTTGGCGGTGGTGTCGAGACCGGCCTTGACGTCCTCGCCGCCCTGCAGGATCTTCACGTAGTTCTGCGCGAGCGGCGTGAAGAGCGAGCCGACCTGCGGCAGCGCGACGCGCGGGCGGGCGGTCTGCTCCAGGATCGGCTTGAAGCCGGCGATCTTGGCGTCCGCGGTGACCTCGGACGTGTACGCGGAGGTGCGGGTCGGCAGCGTGCCGGTGCCCTTGGCGATCTCGATCTGGCTGTCGGTCGAGGTCATGAACTGGGTGAAGAGGTACCCGGCGTCCAGGTTCTTGGAGCCCTGGTAGACGGCGAGGTTGTGACCGCCGGTCGGGGCCTGCGCCTTGCCGCCGGTGCCGGCCGGGACGGGCGCGTAGCCGAGGTTGGCCTCCTTGCCCTTGAAGGCGCTGCCGGTCAGGTCGTCGCTGACCGACCAGGGGCCCTGGACCAGCATGGCGACCTTGCCGGTCTTGAAGGCCGTCTGCATGTTCTGGTATGCGTTCGCGAAGTCGATCTTCATCGACGCCTCGTCCTGGATCTTCTTCGCCGTGGTGATCGCGGTGACGGCGTTGGCGTCGGAGATGGTGATCTTCTTGGCCGAGGTGTCGGCCATGTCCGCGTTGTTGCTGTAGAGCAGCGGGAGCAGGAAGTAGGAGTCGGGGTTGAGGTAGGTGCCGTACGCCCCGGTCTTCTTCTTGATGGTCTTCGAGTCGGCGATGAACTCGTCCCAGGTGGTCGGCGGCTGGGCGATGCCGGCCTTCTTCAGGAGGTCCTTGTTGTAGAGCAGACCGAGGGTGTCGGTGACCGAGGGGACGCCGTACGTCTTGCCGTTGTACTTGGCGGTGTTCAGCGGTCCCGAGCTGAAGTCCGAGGTGTCCTTCAGCGCGATCGTGCCGTCGAGCGGGGCGATGTAACCGAGCGAGGCGTACTCGGCCATCAGGCCGACGTCGGTGCGGACGACGTCCGGGGCGCCCTTGCCGCTCTTCGCCGCCGACTTGAACTTCTGCTCGACGTCGCCGAACGGGACGCTCTGGTAGTTCACCTTGATCTTCGGGTACGCGGCCTCGAACTTCTCGATGAGCGCCTTGTACGTCGGGGCTTCGGTCGCCGCGTCCGATGTGTCCCAGTACGTGATCGTCCCGGAAATGTCCTTGACGGCCTTGGGCTTGCTCGACGAGTTGCCGTCGGAACCACCGCAGGCGGTCGCGGTGAGCGCGATGACGGTCACCGCGGCGGCGATCGATATGCCACGTCGCATATGAACTCCTAGAAGAGGGTTTGCCCTGATCTTCCCTTGGGAGGACCGCGGGTACCGTCTGTCCCATCGACGGCCGCCGGGCTGGGGAGGAAGCTAACAGGGCTGCAAGTCCTTGCGAAAGACGTTGCAAGGAAATTTCCGCAAGATCCTTCAAGCGTGACGTTCCCGTTACCGCCAGGTGTCGCAAAGGGGCCACAAAGGGGAAAGCGCCGTATCGGGTATGTCCGATACGGCACTTTCGGTACGGGCTTCCGCGCGGCCTTCCGTACGGTTCGCGGAGGCCCCTCAGCAGCTGGTCTTGCCCGCGTAGAGCGCCAGCGCCGTGTTCGCGCCCAGGGTCGCGGTGAACTGTCCGGAGCTGTTCACCGTCACGCCGGTGTTGTTCTGGACGTTGCAGTACGTCCCCGCCGCGAGGGATGTCTGGTAGGTCCGGGTCAGCGAGCCCGACTCGTGGTTGATGGCCACGTACCCCTTGCTGCCGCGGCCGAAGGCGATCGCGTCGTTGCCGTCGTCCCACCAGTCGGTGACCGACTGGCCGCGGGTGGCGTTGCGGAAGGCGACCATCGACTTGATCTCCGGCCAGGCGTGCTGGCACTTCCAGCCGTCCTGCCAGCAGGTGTTGACCGTGCCGCCGTTGGGCGGGCCGGCGTCCACGTCCGACCACTCGTAGCCGGAGTTGATGTCCGGGGCGCCGTACGGGTGGGCGAGCATGAAGACGTTGGCGAGGGTGTAGTTCGCCCCGTCCTTGTAGTTCAGGGTGGACCCGTTGCGCTCGGTGTCGTGGTTGTCGACGAACACGCCCGCGACGGAGCTGCTCATATAGCCCCAGCCCTCGCCGTAGTTCTTCAGATAGGCGAGGTTCTCGTTGTTGAAGACCCGCTTGAGGTCGTAGGCGTACCGGAACTCCTGCACGTCGCCGTTGCCGGTGTACTCGGTCGGCTGGACCGCCTCCCCGGCGCCGTAGATGACCTCCTGTTTCCAGTACACCGACGGATTGGTCAGCCGCGACTTGATGTTGGCGAGGTCGGCCGCCGGGATGTGCTTGGCCGCGTCGATGCGGAAGCCGTCCACGCCGTACCCGAGCAGGCTGTTCATGTAGCCGGCGATGGTCCCGCGGACGTACTCCTCGCCGGTGTCGAGGTCGGCGAGCCCGACGAGCTCGCAGTTCTGGACGTTGGTGCGGTTGGTGTAGTCGCCGATCGTCGCCGTGCAGTCGTCCATGTCGTACGAGGAGTACAGGCCCGGGTAGTCGTACTTCGTGTACGAAGAGCCGCCGGTACCGGTGCCGGAACCCGCCGACATGTGGTTGACGACCGTGTCCGCCACGACCTTCACGCCGGCCGCGTGACAGGTGTTGATCATGTTCTGGAAGGCGGTCGCGTCACCGAGCCGCCCGGCGATCCTGTAACTCACGGGCTGGTACGAGGTCCACCACTGCGAGCCCTGTATGTGCTCGGCGGGTGGCGAGACCTGGACGTAGCCGTAGCCGGCCGGGCCCAGCGTGTTGGTGCATTCCCTGGCTACCGAGTCGAACTTCCACTCGAACAGAACGGCGGTGACGTCCTTCGTGCCCGGCGGGGAAGCCGCCGCGACACCCGGGGGGAGGGTCACCGAGACCGCCAGGCCCGCCGCGAGGGCGAACGAGGCGGCAAGTGTTTTCCCTGCCACGTTTCTTGCGATGTTTCTCGCCATGTGGGTGCTCCTGCACTTCGTCGTGCGGGTGGGGGGATCGGAAGTTATCCGTTGGTTCGGGTTTCAGCAAGATGTCGAAAGAACTTCCAACGCGTGTATTGACGGGGCCCCTTGACCGCGCCCACTCTCGCACCGCGGTCAACTTGCTTCCCCAGCAGTCCAGTTGGCCGCATCCCCGCACCTCCGTCCCCCGCAAGGAGTTGCCGTCATGCGCTGGATCAGATCCCGAGCGTTACCTCTGGCCGCGGCCGGATTGCTGGCCCTCGGCGGGGCCGCCGTTCTGCCCGCCCCGGCCGCCCACGCCGCCGTCTCCGACACCGGCATCCCCAACGGCGACGTGATCGCCAACCTGTGGGAGTGGAACTGGAAGTCGGTCGCCTCCGAGTGCACCGACGTCCTCGATCCGGCGGGCTACGGGGCGGTCCAGGTCGCCCCGCCCGCGGAGTCGTTGAAGCAGGCGAACTACTACTGGTGGGACGTCTACCAGCCCTACGCCTACAACCTGAACAGCCGCTTCGGCACCGCGGCCCAGTTCAAGACCATGGTCGACACGTGTCACGCGGCCGGCATCAAGGTCTACACGGACGCCGTGATCAACCACACCGCCGCCCAGACCGGCATCGGCTACAACGGCACGGTCGTCACCAACAAGTACGACACCCCCGACTACGACCCCGCCGACAGCGACGACTGCACGAAGACCATCTCCAACTGGTCCGACCGGTACGAGGTCCAGCACTGCGAACTGCTCGGCCTGCCCGACCTGGACACCGCGGAGAGCGGCGTCCGCGCGAAGATCATCGGCTTCCTCAACCAGCAGATCGACCTGGGTGTCGACGGCTTCCGTGTCGACGCGGCCAAGCACATCGACGCCGCCGACCTGAGCGCCGTCGTCGCCGGACTGCACACCACGACCTCGGGCGCGGCGCCGTACATCACCCAGGAGATCTACCCCGGCACCCCGCCCGCGCAGGACGAGTACTACGGCACCGGTGACGTCCTCGACTTCACCTTCGCCGCGCAGACGAAGTCCCAGTTCCAGGGCGACATCGCCAACCTGTCCAGTTTCGGCAGTAGTTGGGGCCTCACGGCCGAGGTGAACTCCAACACCTTCGTCACCAACCACGATACCGAGCGCAACGGGTACTCGCTCAGCTACAAGGACGGCGACACCGCGGTCCTCGCCAACGTCTTCCAGTTGGCGCGCGGTTACGGGCGCCCGTCCGTCTACTCCGGTTGGATCTTCAGCCAGAGCGACGAGGCCCCGCCGAACTCCGCCGGTTTCGTCACCGACACCAACTGCGCGAGCGGCTGGTACTGCCTCGACCGCAACACCGCGGTCTCCGGCATGATCGGCTGGCACAACGCGGCGAGCGGCTACGCGGTCGCCAACTGGCAGTCCCCGTCCTCGAACGTCATCGGCTTCGGCAGGGGTGGCGCGGGCTTCGTCGCCATCAACAACAGCTCAGGCGCCAGCACGTACACGTACACGACGGGCCTGGCCGACGGCAGCTACCCGAACGTGATCGACGGTGGCGCGACCACCGTCACGGTCACGGGCGGCAGGGCCTCCCTGACCGTGCCCGCGAAGTCGGCGGTCGCCTTCTACGACCCGAACTACATCTGCACGGTGAACTGCGGCGGAGACAGCGGGGGTGGTGGTTCCACCAGCGTCACCGCGACCTTCAACGAGTACGCGTCGACCACCACCGGCACCGATGTGTACGTGGTCGGTTCGGTCGCCGCGCTGGGCAGCTGGAACACGGCGAACGCGGTGAAGCTGTCGTCGTCGGGCTACCCCGTCTGGAAGGCCGACGTCTCGGTGCCGGCGAGCACGAGCATCGAATACAAGTTCATCAAGCGAGATTCGTCCGGGAACGTCACCTGGGAGTCCAACGCCAACAGGACACTCACCACCGGTACTTCGACGGTCGAGGTCAACAACTCCTGGAACGTGGCCAGTGCCGACGCCACAGACGTGACCTTCGGAGTGAACGCCACCACCGACTACGGCACCAACGTGTACGTCGTCGGCTCCATCCCCTCCCTCGGCTCCTGGAACACCGCCGACGCCATCCCGCTGTCCTCGGCGTCGTACCCGTACTGGGGCCGGCTGGTCATCGTGCCCAAGTCGACGTCGTTCGCGTACAAGTACGTCAAGAAGGACTCCTCCGGAAACGTGACGTGGGAGTCCGGCAGCAACCGTTCCTACAGCACCGGTTCGGGAGCGGGCTACAGCGTCAGCGACACCTGGCGCTGAAAGTTCTTGCTCAGAGTTTCAAGACTCTTGCTGTAAGCCTTGCGTGGGCGATACCGTCGCGCCGGTCGCCCGGCATCGAGGCCGTGTCTCGGCGTGAAGCCGGTCCAGACGAGCTGTTCGAGCCGTGGCCGTATTGAGCCGTATTCACTAGGAGTTCACACCTGTGGCCCTGATACCGAGATGGCCGGCGCCCGGGGCGCGCCGCCGCACCCCGCCCCAGCGAAGAATCGCGGCCGTCGCCGTCGCGGCCCTCGCGGCAGCGTTCCTTCAGCCGATCGCGGCGCGAGCGGAGACCCCGCCCGCGCCGCCCTCGGACGCGAAGCTCGCCGCCGCGCCGGCCCGGCACGACGACACGCGCGAGCAGTTCTACTTCGTGATGCCGGATCGTTTCGCCAACGGCGACACGTCCAACGACCGGGGCGGGCTGACCGGTTCGCGCCTCGCCACCGGCTACGACCCCTACCACTACGCGGTTCCGCGGGGCTCGTACGCGACCGACCCGGACGGCACCGGCCGGGTCGAGTTCCGGGAGATGGTCAAGTCGCTGAACGGGGACGGTCTGCGGGTCGTCATGGACGTCGTCTACAACCACACCGCGGCCAGCGGCCAGGCGGACACGAGCGTGCTCGACCGGGTCGTGCCCGGCTACTACCAGCGGCTGCTCGCCGACGGGTCCGTCGCCACCTCTACCCTCACCTGCTGCGCCAACACGGCCACCGGGGTGGCTGTTTCGCTGCCGGTAAGCACGTCGTTGACTTCCGTCTGACCCACCATCGAGGCCAGCGTCCCCTCCAGAACCCCGGTGATCCGCATCTCAGGCAGTTCGCGGTCTTCCACCGGGGTTCCCTCGTACTCGCCCAGGGCCGCAATGACGCGCTCCAGGAGGTCCGTCTTCATCCACTTGAGCCAGATGGCGCGTAGAGACATCTCCTGCCCGTAGGAGGCTGGGAGTTGCTTCCAGCGCAGGTTCTCGCGGACCTTGTGGAAGCCCGCATCCATGACCAGCCGCAGGGACACCTTGCGGTTCTTCGGCGACAGCTCCGAAATGGTGGTCGACAGCATCGCCCACTGCTCATTCGTCAGCGTGTCCGGCACCAGCTTCTCGTTGTCCCGGAAGAACGCCTCGATCTTGCACGGGTGAGCCAGGCGCACGTTCTTCGGGTCGGCGGTGATCTGGATCTGGAGGTCGAGCATTGCGATCACCTGCGCCTGAATGTGCGGGGCGAGGTGCATTAGCTGGTCCGGGGAAACCTCGGCCAGCGACACAATCTGTGTGCGCCGGTCCAGCGCGGCCTCCAGCTCCGAAAGCAGCGTCTGTGCCACGGTGCGCTGCGACTGGAGTTCCTTCGTCTGGCGGTCGAATTCGTCCTGGGCGGCCTTCACCACCTGGGGGTCAATTCCCATCGTGGCGTACTGCACGAGCTGCGTGGTGCGGATACGTTCGATCTCCGCCAGCTTCTTGTCCAGCTCCGTGATGCGCGAGCGGTAGTCGTCGCCGTTGACGGGCAGCGTGCCGATCCAGTCATCGGCGGCCTTTTCCAGCATCGCGCGGTCACTGAGGATTCCGACGACACCGTCCCAGACGTAGTTCTCGATCAGCTCGGCGCGGATGGCCTTGCAGCCCTTGTTGCTCTTCGTCTCTCCGTGGCCCTCGCATTCGTACATCCACGTTCCCGTGATGAACCGGCGACGGCCCCGGTAGTGGCCTTTGCAGGTGCCCGTGATGCGGCCCGTGAGGATGTACAGGTGCTCGCGGTTTCCGGCGGGGCGGGTGCGGGTGGAGAAGTACTCGCGCAGGTTGTGACGGATTGTCTGGGGGAGGATCGCGGGCAGCGGGATCTTCTGGGTGGGGCCGAGCTTCGGCCGGCCGTCGGGGCCGATGCGGACGGGGGTGCCCTTGTTGACCTCGACGTTTCGAAAGGTCACGTACTCGTCGAGGATGCCGAGGATCCGTAGCTTGAGGTTGGCGCCGGTCCACGGCACGCCGCTGCGGGTGAGGTAGCCGTCGGTGTTGAGCACCTGGGCGGCACGATTGGGGGAGTAGCCCTTGATGAGGAGGTAGTCGACGGCCTTGAGTAGGACCTTGACCTCGGGCTGGCAGGGGACGATGCGGGAGCGGCCGCGCGAGCCTCGGCCTTCGAGGGTGTAGCCGTAGGGCGGGGTGCCGCAGACCCAGCCGCCTGCCTTGGCCTTGGCGTTGAGGCCGCCGACGGTGCGCTCGCAGATGGCGTTCCACTCGGCCTGGGCCATGGCGATGAACATGGACAGGGCGAACTTGCCGTTCGACGTGGTGGTGTCGATGTTCTGGGTCAGGGAGATGGTGGCGACGCCTGCCTCCTCCAGCATCCAGAACCAGGGAATGAGGACGCGCTGGGAGCGGCCGATGCGGTCGATGGCCGTGACGAGGACGACGTCAACGAAGCCGCTGCGGATGTCTTCACGCAGGGCGTTGAGGTCTGGGCGGCTGGACTTGGTGCCGGAGATTCCGGGGTCGCGGTAGACCTTGAAGAGGGTGAGGTAGGGGTTGTTGTCGATATGCGCCAGGCCCTCTTCCTCCTGGCATTCCATGCTGTAGCCGAGCATCTGCTCCTTGGTGGAGACGCGGGCGTACAGAGCTACGCGCTTCACCAGGGACTCGATGCGGGACATCTGGAAGGACGGGGGCGCAGTAAGCTGCGGCATGTCGATCCCTTCACGATCGGCCAGTACGACCCCGGCAGCCGCCTCAGAAACTGCTGCCGGGGTCGTCGCATTTTGGGCGATCTTAACTTCCGATGTACCAGGCCGTCAGGCGACCCGGATGCGAAGGCCGTTGAGTGCGACGGTCTCGGTGTCGGGGGAGCAAAGGATCCCCAGGAGCCTGCGGTAGTCGACGGGGTTGGCTGGGCCGGTGCGGATCTCCCAGGTGATCTTCGGGGTGAGTGTGGTGTGCGGCCGGGTGGCCGTGGCCACCACCGGCGCCGCCGACCGGGCACGGATGCAGGTGCTGGCCATGGCGACGGCCACCCTCTCGCAGGGGCCCTCGCTCTCCCAGGCGGGCTCCGACCTGCTGCGCTCCAAGTCCCTGGACCGCAACTCGTTCGACAGCGGCGACTGGTTCAACGCCATCCACTGGGACTGCCGGGACGGCAACGGCTTCTGCCGCGGGCTGCCGATGGCGGCCGACAACGCATCCAAGTGGCCGTACGCCACACCCCTGTTGAGCACCGTCGAGGTGGGGTGCCCGCAGATCGAGGGCAGTTCGGCGGCGTACCAGGACCTGCAGCGGATCCGTACGACCGAGAGCGTCTTCTCCCTGTCCACGGCCGGACAGGTGCAGTCGAAACTCTCCTTCCCGCTGTCCGGCAAGGACGAGACCCCCGGAGTGATCACGATGGAGCTCGGCGACCTCGTCGTCGTCCTCAACGCGACCCCCGAGGCGCAGGAGCAGACGGTCGGCGCCCTGGCCGGGACGGCGTACGCGCTGCACCCGGTGCAGGCGAGCGGCGCGGACCCCGTCGTCAAGTCCTCCTCGTACGCAGCGAGGACGGGCACGTTCGCCGTTCCGGGACGCACGGTGGCGGTGTTCTCCCGGACCTCCTGAAAGGGCATTACCTTGGTGGGGCAGACCTTGAACCCGGTCTGCCCCACCGGCGTCTGTAAGGGCTGACACATGGACGTCAACGGCAAGCGGACCGATATGACCGTGCTGGTCGTGGACGATGTGGCGGCCGAGCGGTACGCCATGAGCGCCGTGCTGCGCCGCGCCGGTCACCAGGTCGTCCCGGTCGCCACCGGCTCCGAGGCGCTCGTCGAACTCGACGTACGGCTGCGCAAGGGCACCCTGCCCGACGTGGCGCTCGTCGAGGTGGACCTGCCGGACATGAGCGGCTTCGAACTGTGCCGACGGCTCAAGGCCCGGCCGCACATGGCGGGCCTGCCCGTCGTGCACTTCTCGACGGCCGCCCCGACCCCCGACGACCGGTCCCGGGGGCTGCAGGCGGGCGGCGAGGCGTATCTGACGGTGCCCGCCGAGCCCGCGGAGATCGACGCCGTGGTCCGGGCCGCGGTGCGCGCCGCGCGCCTCAGGGCCTACGACCAGGCGCCGGCACGGCGGCTGACGCGGCTCGCGGAGACCATCGTCGCCATCCAGACGGCGCGCTCCCCGCAGGAACTCGCCGATGCCGCCGCCGACGGCGCCGCCCGGCTCACCGGCGCTCCCGCCGCCGTCTTCGTCCTCGGCCCCGACGACGAGCTGTACCGCGCCACCTCACGGGACCGCACCTCGCTCGCGATGCCGGACGAGGACGCCCACCGGGCCGTGGCCGGTCTGCTCCAGCGGCTCACCCGTGGGCAGACCGGGGTACGGATCACCACGGTGCCCGCACCGCTGTGGCCCGCCGGGTTCTTCCGGCCGGGTGTGCAGCACGACGCCCGCCTGGCACTGATCCCCATCCAGGACGGCCGGGCCGCGGTGTGCCTCGCCACCCCCACCCGCGGTGTGCGCCGGGTCAGCCCCGAGGACGAGGCCCTGCTGGCCCGGCTCGCCGAGGCCACCGCGCTCGCCGCCGAGCCGCTGCTCATGTACCAGGTCGAACGGCACGTCGCCCTCACCCTCCAGCGCAGCTTCCTGCCCCAGCCGCACCGGCTGCCCGAACTGCCCGGCCTCGACGTCGCCGTCCGCTATGTGCCCGCGTCCCGGGAGACCGAGATCGGCGGCGACTTCTACGCGGTCCTGCGCACCGACGAGGGCGCGCTCACCGCGGTCGGCGACGTCGTCGGGCACTCGCTGGAGGCGGCCACCGTCATGGTCGAGATCAGGCACGCGCTGCGCGCCTACAGTGTCGACGAGAGCGACCCGGCCGTGCTCGCCGAGCGCCTCGACCGGATGCTCCAGCGCTACCACCCCGGCGTCACCGCCACCGTCTGCCTGGCCCTGACCGACCCCGCCACCGGACGCACCCGCATCGCCAACGGGGGCCACATCCCGCCGCTGATCATCCACGACACCGGCAGCGCCGACTACGCCAAGGCCGCCGGCCCGCTGCTCGGTGTGGGCCTGTCCCACCCGCCGCCCACCGAGCTGTTCCTGGAGCCCACCGACCGGCTCCTCATGGTCACCGACGGCCTGATCGAGACCCGGGGCACCGACCTCGCGGCTTCGATGGAGCACCTCCGCGCGGCCGCCGCCGGCGCCCTGCCGGGACTGGACGCCCTGTGCGACACGCTCCTCGACTGCTTCGGTCACGACCGCGAGGACGACATCGCACTGTTGGCGCTGCGGCTAGGGTGACCGGGAAACCCTAGAACAGGAGTGCCCATGCCGCAGATCACCGTCGACTACTCCTACTCGCTCGACGACGCCTTCGACCTGCGCGGTTTCGCGCTCGCGCTGCACCCGGTGGTCGTCGAGACGGCGGCCGCGCGCATCGAGGCGTGTAAGACGCGGTTCCGGTGCACCGATGACGAGGTGGTGGGGGCGGGGGAGGACGGACACGCCATCGTGCACATCACGCTCGGCCTGCTCCCGGGCCGCACCGACGAGACCAAGGCCAAGCTCACCGAGGCCGTACTGGAGCTGCTGCGCAAGTACATCGAGCCCACCGACGGGGTCTCGACGGTGCACGCGTCCGCCGAGGTGCGCGACCTCGACCCTTCGTACCGGAAGTACGAAGAGTAGGGGGTAGGGGAGCAGGGGAGTTGCGGCCGCCGGGCCTACGAGGCGGGTGGCGACGCCAGTGCGATCAGCCGGACGGCGAGGTCGGTGAACGGCCCGTCGCCCGGCTCGCCCTTGAGCGCCTCGCGCAGCAGCGCGCCGAGTTCCTCGTCGTGCGCGGCGCTCACGGCCGCCAGCGCCGCGAAGTCGTGCACGAGCTGCACCTCCAGCTCGCCGCGCGGAATGCGCCGCCCGTCCAGCCAGATCAGCGCCGTCGACTCGACGAGCGAGATCCATGAGCGGATCACCAGCTCCAGACGGGCGGGCGGGTCCGCCACGTTCAGGTGCGAGAGGATCTGCACGTACGCGGCCTGCCGTACCGCGTCGACGAGCGCGTTGGTCTTGGACGAGCCGACCGCGGGGCCGCCGCGCATCAGCGCCGAGAAGCCGGGCCCGTGGTCGTCCACGAAGTCGAAGAACCGGCGCATGACCCGCAGCAGCCGTGATCCGAGCGAGCCCTCCGGCGGCTCCACGAACCGGCTCGCGAGATCGTCCGCGGCGCGCTGCAACGCCGCCTCGTACAGGCTGAGTTTGCCGGGGAAGTAGTGGTAGACCAACGGCCGCGAGATACCCGCGGCCAAGGCTATCTCGTCGATGGAGACCTCGTCGGGCGAGCGTCGGCTGAACAGGTCGAGGGCGACGCCGATCAACTGCTGTCGTCGCTCCTCGACGCCCATCCTGCGGCGTACCCCGGTTGTCATAAGAACACCTTACCGATCGGATCCGGCCCTGAACGGCCTGGTCCGGCCATGGTCGTTCACATGTCCAACACGATGCGCCCACCACGCGCCCGCGACACACAGATCAGCATCGAGTCACCACGCTCCGCAGGGGTGAGCAGTTCGTCCCGGTGCTCGATCTCCCCTTCCAGCACCCGCTGTCGGCAGGTCCCGCACCCGTGCACGAACCAGCGCTCCCCGGCCGGCAGCAGCAGATGCAGCACGTTGATGGTGTGCGCGGCGAACGGATCCCCCGGCACCCAGTGCAGCGGAGTGTCCTCCCAGGAGAAGGACACCTTCCGCGCCTTGAGCGGTATCCGCTCGGACTCGACCGGCCGGGGCACCCGGGCGGCATGCTTGTTAGACATACCGTCAATGTACTGACGGGTAGGCGCTCGGGAGAACCCCCGTGCGGCCATTTGTCGACGCGAAGGTCGGCCATGGCGGCCCGGGGACCGGCTAGCGCAGTCCGTTGACCGCCCGCCCGTCCGTCAGCGTCCCCTTCAGCCCGGCCTGAGCCCCCTGCTTCGTCCGTACGGCGAGCAGCGCGCCCCGCGCCGACGCGCGCACCCCGCCCGTCGTGCTGATCGAGGCGGTGTCCTTGCTGCCCGCCGCGAGGAGGTACCAGGCGCCCGTGCCCGACTTCCACAGCACGCCCGCCAGCACATGCGGGTCACGGGCACCGCACGCGGGCGAGTTCTCGGCCTTCGCCGCGACCGCTCCGTAGGTCCCGCCCGGCGTGTGGAACTGCGCCAGCACCCGGGTGCCGTCACCCCGCCAGGTGTCGGCCCGTGTGCACACCCAGGCCGCCGTCCCGCTCGCGTCGGGCAGCGGCTGCTGCGCGAACTGCCAGGCGTTCACCGACCGTACGCCCTGGGAGCGGACGGCGGCCAGGGAGCAGCCGAACGGCGCCCAGTTCCCCAGGCCCGCCGGGCCGGTGGCCTCGTGGGGAGCGGAGGGAGGCCCCGAGGTGAGATGGGCCGGGATCAGCTCGCCGAGGTCGGTCAGCAGATGCGGGCCCGAGTCGTCGGTCAGCTCCATCGCGTTCCACGAGGTGCAGCTGCCGGTCTGGGGCGGCCCGGCCAGCGGGGCGGTGACGCCGCCGGCCGAGAGGGTCAGGGGCGTGGGGCCGGTGGCCGGCTTCATCAGGTCGCGCCGGGCGGCCTCGGTCACCCAGGGGGCGGTCAGATAGCGGACGTTGCCGTCGGCCCGGTCCAGGACCAGTGCGGTCGCCTCGGCCCCGGTGGCGCCGTCGGCCCGGGCGAAGTCGAGGGCCGCGCCACCCGTGCCGTCGCGCGGCTCGGCGTACCGGACGATGCGCAGCCCGTCGTGGAAGAGCACCACGCGCGCCTGGTCCACATCACCGGCGTACAGCAGCTGCGGTGGTCCGGCCGGGGCGCCCGCCGGGGTGCCGGGTGTCGCCGAGACCTGCACGGACTCGCCGGGCCTGGCCCAGACGGCGAGCGCGCGGCGCAGCAGCGCGGTGTCCCCGGCGAGGTTTCCGCGCGCGGGCCACACGGAGAAGTCGGTACGGGCGGAGGACCGCCAGGCGGTCGGGGCGACCCGGGTCACCTTCGCGGGGTCGAGGGCGGCCGCCGCGGCCGGGTTCTGCGCGTACGAGGGTGCCGCGGCGCCGTCGGGGCCCCAGCCGCCGCTGGGCAGGGCGAGCAGCGTGCCGCAGACGACCGCCGCGGCGCCGGCGGCGAGCGCGGCCTTCATGTGCTGTCTGCGCCGCATCAGGTCGGTGGGCCGGGCGTGCAGCGAGCAGGGGTCGAACTCGGGGGAGAGGAGCAGGGCGTCCCGCGCCTCGACGCCGTCCGCCTCCGTGAGCGCCGCTCCCGGGTCCTCGACGCCCGCCGCCGCCAGCACCTTGCGTACCTCGGGGTCGGGCAGCTTCTCCAGGCCGCGCAGTACGTACGCCGCGCGGGCGGTGGCGGACAGGGCCGACAGCCGCTGGTCCAGGGCGAGTTCGTCGGCGCCGCCCGAGCGCGGGAAGAGCCTGAGGCCCCACACCTGGGGCAGCAGCGGCGGCAGTTGGGACCGCTTGGGCCACGCGGCGCGCCGCAGCGGCAGGCCCGCCTCCAGCGCCGTACGCACGACCTGCAGACGTACGAGGGCGTAGCCGGGGTCGCCGTCGCGGCCGGTGGCCTGGGCCGGGATCAGGGTGGAGGTCGTGCGTCCGCGGGGCAGCGCGCGCTGGGTGAGGGCGTGCGCGGTCAGTACCCGTCGGTTGCGGCCGAGGCTCGGCGGCAGCACCAGATAGGCGAGCCGGACGAGCCGCGGGTAGTGCTCGACGAGAGCGGCCTCGGCCTGCTCGACGTCGACGACCGGTCCTGCGGAGGCTGCGGAGGGCGGGGCTACATCCTGTGACTGCACGTTCAGCAGAACGAGCGAATCGGTGGATGGTCACCTCCACCCGGTGGACTCAGCCCTCGGGCTCGACGAGGAGGCGGGCGTAGGTAGCCATTGACCGCTGGTAGCGCGGCAGATGGGGGGCCAGGGCGGTGATCACCAGGGAGAGTCCCTCGAGTTCGCGGCCGAGGTCGGCGAGGCAGAGCGCGAGACAGGCGCGTACGGCATCGTCCAACTCGTCGGAGGGCGCGTCAAGTTCGGGGGTGAGGAGCTTGACGCCCTCCTCGGCCTGCCCGATGTTCCGCAGCGAGCTGGAGAGTTGGATCTTGGTGCGGCGGCCGCGGTAGCCGCCGAGGCCGCGGGCGAGGGCCTCCCGGTACAGCGGTACGGCCTGGTCCGAGTGGCCGGTGGAGTCCCAGGCGCAGGCCCGCTCGAAGGGGCCGACGGGGCTGTCCGCGGGCAGTTCGGCGACCAGCGCGTCGATCACCGCCCGGAAATCCGCCGCGTCCGCCTCGGTCGCTTCTTCGGAGCCGTCGAACGCGGCCCAGGCCGTCGCCGTACGCTCTTCCCAGTCTTCGGTCACGGCCACACCTTCGCACACGCGTGCCCGTTCCGGCATCGGCATTCCCACACGGTGCCTTTCCGTCCGTTACGGGGGCGATTGAGCACTCGGCGTGCCGGAACCGTATCGAAGGCCAGGGCCCTCGCCGGGGCTCTCGACGGCGTGGGCGCCGACAGGTACCGGAGGAACGTATGAGGTTGACACGCGAAAAGCTGAGCGGCCACGGCCTGGCGGTCGTCGCCGCCGCGGCCCTGCTGGCGCTGACCGGCTGCGGCGGGTCGGGTGGCGGGGGAGGGACCACGAGCGACTCGGCCGACCAGGTCCCGGCCACCGCGACCGGCAGTCTGGAGGATCTGGCGGCCGAGGTGAAGTGCAAGCCGGACCTGCAGACGGACGCCGACGAGATCCGCCAGGCGATCTGCAAGAACACCGACGGCAAGTTCGTCCTCGCGACCTTCGCCACCGACCGCGGCCAGCGCGAGTGGATCAACGACGCGAAGGACTACGGGGGGTTCTACCTCGTCGGCGCCAAGTGGGTCGCCGTCGCCGACCAGAAGGTGGTGACGGCGCTGCGCGGCCAGCTCGGCGGGACCTTGGAGGAGGGGGTCTCGCACCACTCGGGGGGTAGCGGTGGTGGGGGAACCGAGACCGCGCACTCCGGTCACAGCGGCTGACCGCGCAGGATCCGGGGACAAGCGAAGGCCGGCGGCGGGAGATCCCACCGCCGGCCTTCTCAGTGCCGTGCTAGCTCTTCGGTGAAGCGGTTACTGCCTTCGACGAAGTGACTACTACTTGCACTGCTTGCCGGTGTTGAGGCAGTTGGCGATCTTGTTCGCCAGGCCACCGGTGGTGACGCTGATGAAGTCGTCGTGGTCGGTCGCCGACTTGTGGAGCTGCTCCGGGAAGCCGTCCACCGCGTAAGCGTTCTTCACCACGCCGTTCTGGAGAGTCGGCGCCGCGATCTTGTAGACCAGGCGCATCGTCAGCTCGGGGATCGCCTTGAAGCCGTTGCCGCAGACACCGCTCGCGGGGTCGGGGAAGGCCACGTGCGTGCGGTGGTTGGCGCTGTCGATGTTCTGGCCGTCCCAGCAGCTCTGGAAGGCGAACGTGCGGACCACGTTGCTGCCCTGCGGGCAGATCGGGTACTGCTCCGTCAGCTGGACCTTGTTCTCGAAGCCGGTGCAGCTCCAGTGCGCGTTGGCGTTCGCCAGACCGTTGGTGGTGGTCTTGGCGTCACCGGTGATGATGCGCAGGAACTGCGGCATCGCGACGACCTTGCTGGCCGGGCTGCCGACGTACTTGATCTGCGCCTGTACGGGCGTCAGGATCTTGCCGACGTTGCCTTCCTTGCCACCGCCGTCCGCGTTCTGGTCGAAGTCCTGCGTGCCGTTCTGGATACGGACCACGGGCCAGTAGTACGACGACAGGTCGCTCTTGTTCTGGCAGCTGGTCCCGCCCTGCAGGAACGTGTCGTTGCTGGAGAACGCGTTGACCTTCTGGTTGCCGACGTAGTCGTGCAGGTGGTGCGCGCCGTTGGTCACGCCGGGCGCCACGATCACGTTGTCGGTGTTGAAGTTCTTGTTCGCGTTCACACCGCACTGGGTGGTGAACGTACCCCGCGAGGCCTGGCCGGTCTTCTGCGGCTTCGCCAGGACGTTCGGTGCGACCTTCGTGATGTCGACGAAGTCGGCCGCGACGGGACCGTTTCCGGCCTGACCGCCGATGTTGGCCGGTGCGCTCGCGCTCGGAGCCGGGCTGGCCGCACCGCCACCGTTGTTCTGGCCGCCGTTGTTCTGACCACCGTTGTTCTGGCCGTTGTTGTTCTGGCCCTGGCCGTTGTTGTTCTGACCGCCGTTGTTCTGGCCACCGGCGGTGGTCTGGGCGTTCGCGGTGACGCCGGTGCAGGCGGCGAGACCGTCCAGCGAGCCCGGCGCGGTGGCACCGACCCGCTTGAAGTCGATCTTGAGCCGACCGATGACCGCGGTCCGCTTGTCCTTGAGCGGCGAGAGAATCGCGTTCTGGACGAAGCCCGCGTCGTTGGTCTGAGCCTGACGGGTCGAGGCCAGCCGGGCGTACGCCTCGGTGACCTGCTTGTCGAGGGTCGCCAGGTCTGCGGCGACGGTGTTCTTGGCCGCGTCCGGCACGCTGGTCAGCTGCTGACCGACGTCGGGGCAGGAAATGGTGGCCACCTGAGCGGCGGCGGCCTTGGTCGTGTTCGGACTTGAGCTCGTCTCATGCGCCGAGGCGTAGAAATTGGCCCAGATCAGTCCACCCCCGCCGATCGCGAGTGCCGCCGATGCGGCAACCGCGCGAACAGCCAGCGGTGAACGTCGTTTCCGTGTGTTGCGTCCCATGGAACTCCTCTGACTTCCTTGCGGGGCAGCGAGGCGCCCGACAGGGGTGAAGCGGCGTCCATCAATACGAGGGTGACGCGTGAGGTGTTCAGAAACCTCGGAGAATCTTAGAAGTTCGTGAGGTCATTTCCGGCGCAATGGGCTCAGAAGCGCATGTTTTTCGGGGAGTTGATCTCCGAAAAAATGTTTGAACTATATTCAACGCCCCTTGAGGGCCTTCCCGGCTCAGTCGGTGCCGTGATCCAAATACGCCAGTACGGCGAGTACGCGCCGGTTGTCATCGTCGGAGACCTCTAGTCCCAGCTTGGTGAAGATGTTGGAGGTGTGCTTGGCGATCGCCCGTTCTGTGACCACGAGTTGGGCCGCGATCGCGGCGTTCGACCGTCCCTGCGCCATCAGTTCGAGCACCTCCAGCTCGCGCGGGCTGAGCCGCCCGAGCGGCTGGTCGGTGCGGGAACGCCGGGACAACAGCTGCTGGATGACGTGCGGATCCATCGCGGTCCCGCCCCCCGCGACCCGTCTCACGGCATCGATGAACTGCTCGGCGTCGAACACCCGGTCCTTGAGCAGATAGCCGACCCCGCCCGTGCCGTCCGCGAGCAACTCCCGCGCGTACAACTGCTCCACGTGCTGGGACAGCACGAGCACCGGCAACCCCGGCCGCTCCCGGCGCGCCCGGAGCGCGCACTGCAGCCCCTCGTCCGTGTGCGAGGGCGGCAGCCGTACGTCCACCACGGCGACGTCCGGCGCCAACTCGGCCAGCGCCCACGTGAGTTCGGGCCCGCTCTCGACGGCCGCGGCGATCTCGAAGCCGTACGCCTCAAGCATCCGGACCAGCCCGTCGCGCAGCAGGAACAGATCTTCGGCTAGGACAACGCGCAAGGGATCTCCATGGTCACCACGGTGGGACCGCCCGCGGGGCTGCTGACGGCCAGGACGCCGTCGAATGTACCGAGCCGCCGCTCGACCCCGGCCAGCCCCGAGCCGGCGCCGATCCGGGCGCCGCCCTGCCCGTCGTCGGTGACGGTGATACGGAGCAATCCGTCGCGGTGCCGGAGGCCGACCCGCAGGAGGCCGGCCCCGGAGTGCTTGACCGCGTTGGTCAGCACCTCGCTGACGGCGAAGTAGGCGGCGGACTCGACGGGCGCGTCGGCGCGGCCGTCCATGCCGACGTCCACCTCGCTCGCGAGGGGCAGCCGCAGGGCCAACGCCCGGACGGCGTCGCCGAGTCCGCGCTCGGCGAGCACCGGAGGATGGATGCCCCGAACGAGGTCGCGCAGCTCGGTGAGCGCGTCGGCGGAGGAGCGGCGGGCCTGGGCGAGGAGCTGTCGGGCCCTGGCCGGGTCCTTGTCGATGAGCATCTCGACGGTCCCCAGATCCATCCCCATGGCGATCAGCCGCGCCTGCGCCCCGTCGTGCAGGTCCCGCTCGATGCGCCGGAGTTCGGCGGCGGAGCTGTCCACGGCGTCGCGGCGGGTCTCGGTGAGGACGCCTACGCGCTCGGCGAGTTCGCCGGTGCCGGGGGAGAGGGCGGCGCGGGTGAGCAGGAAATGGGCGCGCAGGAGGGTGGGGGTGAGGTGATAGGCGGCGAGGAGCAGCACCGCGGCCGGCGCCCCGGCGAGGAGGGCGGAGCCCTGCCCCGACACCGGCACGAATCCGTACCACCACCCCACGTGCGTGCCGTCCGTGTGGACCCGCCACAGGCCGGCCGCGAGCGCGAAGCCCTCCAGGGGGTAGAGGAGCAGGGCGGCGGGCAGCAGGGCGGTGACGAATCCGGCGGTCATGTCGAGCGGCAGCCAGCCGATGTCCCGCCAGGTCGCCGGGTCGCCCAGCATCCGCAAGCACCGCGTCCAGGAGTTCGCGTCCGGGGGCAGGCTTCTGTACGTGGACGGAATCCGTACCCCGCACCACCGGGCGGCGGCGATGCGGCGGCGGTTCGCGAAGGCGCGTACGCCGGTCAGGACCCAGGGGGTGGTGACGATGCCCGGGCCGAGAGGGATCAGGAGGATCGACACGACGGTGAGTACGAAGAGGGTGACCGCTCCCGTGAACCCCGTGACGGCCAGTACCAGTCCTCGTCCCCCGGCGACGAGGACGTCCCGCCCTCGCGCCCGGATGCCGCTGCTCGACGTCTCCATACCGCCAGTCTCGCCGACCCGCCCCACCCGGTCACTGGGCCGACCCCCCCCGGCGGGGGTGGCACCAGGTGCACCCCGGGCGCCGATCAGCTTCCTTCGCCCCCGCCGCCCCTACCCGTCCCATCCCGTACCTGGGGGCTGCCGCCCCCAGACCCCCGAGTGCGATTGTCGGGTGCGGGTGGGTGGGGGCCGGTCGCGCAGTTCCCCGCGCCCCTGAAAGCCTTGGGCGCAGGCCCGGATCTTTCAGCCCGTCCGGCGTTTGAGGACGAGGCCGTTCAGGCCGATGCGGGGGTCTGGGGGCTGCCGCCCCCCAGGTTGAGGATGGGACGGGTGGGGGCGGCGCGGGCGAGAACAGGGGGCGCTATACGGCGAGTACCTTCGTCTCCAGGGCCGGGGGGAGGCCGACCGTCGGGCGGTCGGAGCGCTGGGGGGCGGCTCCGCCGATGCCCCGCAGCCAGGTCCAGGTGTCCGCGACCGTCTCCGAGACGGACCGACAGCGCAGCTCCGCCCCCACCGCACGAGAAACATCCGCACGGTGGAGCGCGTCATGCATCTCCGTCCCCACCGGCACCCACACCGGCAACTGCGTCCACGGCTGAATCCCGGCATCGAGAATCACGGAGGGCTCGGTCCACCGAAGCTCCGCCCGCGCCCCGGTGACCCGGACACACGCGTCGAGCAGCTCCCCCATCGTCGTATGCCCCTGGGGACTGATCAGGTTGTACGCCCCGCCCACCCCCGCTTCCACCGCCCCGAGGATCCACTCCGCGAGGTCACGGACATCGACGTACTGGAGCGGAAGGGAACGCGGCCCGGGCGCGAGCACGGGCCCGCCGCGTGCGATCCGGGTCAGCCACCACGGCAGCCGGCCGATGTTCTCGTAGGGCCCGAGAATCAGCCCGGACCGCACGAGCAGCGAACGCTCCGTGCCGAAGGCGGCGACGGCGGCCAGCTCGCCGCCCAGCTTGTCCCGCGCGTAGTCGGTCCCCTCCGCGTCCGCGGACGCGCCCTCGACGAGCGGCGCGTCCTCGGCGTAGTCGGCGGGCGGGGCCCAGGCGTAGACCGAACAGCTCGACACGTACACATACCGCCCGGCCCGGCCGGCCAGCAGCCGCGCTGTGTCACGGACGGCCCGCGGCGCCGCCGACCAGGTGTCGACGACGACATCCCACGCGCCCTCGGCGGAGGCCTCGACGAGCGCCGCGAGGCCGTCCGGAGCGGTGCGGTCGCCCCGCAACGACCGTACCCCGGGCGGGGGTTCGTGCCGGCCCCGGTGGAAGACGGTCACCTCCCAGCCACGGCCGAGCGCCGCCTCCACCACGGCCCGCCCCGCGAACGCCGTACCACCCAGCATGAGCAGTTTCATGGGTCTCATACGGACGACTCTGCCCCGACGGTCCGCCGGGAGGAACGGGAATCTGCTGACAGGAGATCCGGCGGGTCCGCTCAGCGCCCCGTCGGCGGCGCGTACTTGTAGCCGACCCGCCGTACCGTCTGGATGGCCTGCCGGTGCTGCGCGCCGAGCTTGCGGCGCAGCCGTGCGACATGGACGTCGACGGTCCGGCCGTCGCCCACGTGCCCGTACCCCCACACGGTGGTGACCAGCTGGTCCCGGGTGTGCACCCGGTGCGGATGCGCGACGAGATGCGAGAGCAGCTCGAACTCCAGGTAGGTGAGGTCCAGCGGCCGCCCGTCGACCTCGGCGGTGCGCTGTACGGAGTCGACGCGGACGAGCGGGGACCGACCGGCGCCGGCGTCGGCGGGGGCCGGGGCGTCGGGGACGGCGACCGGCAGGACGGGATGCTGGTCGGCCGGTACGAGGACCAGGTAGCCGATCATCGGCGGCTGGCCCGGCAGCACGGGCAGGGTGTGCTGGGGAGCGGGCAGCCAGGTGGCGCCCGGCGGCAGGAAGTCCGCCACGTCGACGACCTCGTCGCGGTCGACGGCACGGAGCCGGTGCCGCCCGGAACCGGTCGACGGTGCGGGGGCGGTCGCTACGGACGAGAAGGAACGGGTGTTCGCCATGAGAGGTCAGCTCTTTCGCGCGAGGAGTTCGTCGGGGAGGTCGACGACCGCGAGTTCGTGGTCGGGGCCGTCGAGGACGTACGTCGTGCGCGCTGGCCGAAGGCCGGGGTGTACGGCTTTAGAGGGCCGGCGCGTTCGTCGCGCGGCAACACACCCGGTCGAAGTCATGGTGCTGACGGGAAGGCCAGAAGGGCTCCAGGTCGGTGCGACCCGTCGCGGTGTACCTCTGGAAGCCGGCCATGCCCCCATTGAAGCAGAAGCCGGAGCCGGGCAGGAGAGTCCTCTCACAGGTCGGACGCGTCCTTGGCGCGAACTTGACGTCGCACCACCGGATCGACGTCGCACCGGAGATCGATGTCGCACCACGAGAGGAGGCGCTCACCGTGGTGGTGAGCGCCTCCTCGTTCGGGTACGGGGGCGGATCAGACCTGGCCGGCCTTCTCCAGGGCGCTGCAGCAGGTGTCGACGATCAGCCGCGTCACGACGTACGGGTCGACGTTGGCGTTCGGACGGCGGTCCTCGATGTAGCCCTTGCCGTCCTTCTCGACCTGCCACGGGATGCGGACCGAGGCGCCGCGGTTGGAGACGCCGTAGGAGTACTCGTTCCACGGGGCCGTCTCGTGCAGGCCCGTCAGGCGGTCGTCGATGCCGGCGCCGTAGTGCTTGACGTGGTCGAGCGGCTTCGAGCCCTCGCCCAGCGACTCGCACGCGGTGATGATCGCGTCGTAGCCCTCGCGCATCGCCTTGGTGGAGAAGTTGGTGTGCGCGCCCGCGCCGTTCCAGTCGCCCTTGACCGGCTTGGGGTCGAGGGTCGCGGAGACGTTGAAGTCCTCGGCGGTGCGGTAGAGCAGCCAGCGGGCCACCCACAGCTGGTCGGCGACCTCCAGCGGGGACAGCGGGCCGACCTGGAACTCCCACTGGCCGGGCATGACCTCGGCGTTGATGCCGGAGATGCCCAGGCCCGCCGTGAGGCAGTTCTCCAGGTGGGCCTCGACGATGTCACGGCCGAAGATCTCGTCCGCGCCGACACCGCAGTAGTAGCCGCCCTGCGCGGCCGGGAAGCCGCCCACGGGGAAGCCGAGGGGCCTGCTGCCCTCGAAGAAGGTGTACTCCTGCTCGATGCCGAAGATCGGCTCCTGCGCGGCGAACTTCTCCGCCACCTCGGTCAGCGCGGCACGGGTGTTGGACTCGTGCGGCGTCATGTCGATGTTCAGGACCTCGCACATGACGAGGACGTCGTCGCCGCCGCGGATCGGGTCCGGGAAGGTGGCGACCGGCTTGAGTACGCGGTCCGAGGCGTGACCCTCGGCCTGGTTCGTGGAGGACCCGTCGAAGCCCCAGATCGGCAGCTCGGCACCCTTGGCGTCGTCGCCCAGTATCTTCGTCTTCGAACGGAGCTTGGCCGTCGGCTCGGTGCCGTCGATCCAGATGTACTCAGCCTTGAAGGTCACGGGCCACATCCTTCGGGGTGGGTCTCCAGCGCACTGCGGGTGCTGCGGCGCTGCGGCACCGGGGCGCCGCGGTAATGTCCGGCAGCCTGTCAACAGGCGATTTCCCGATCATTGCTCGAATGTGAACCCCGTGTTACCTGGTACCTCTGTGCTGCTACTCACTCGCCGAGAGCGATTCGCGACCGCTATCAGCGGCCCGTTCCCGCGGTCCGGGGGCACCGTCGTCCGCCCACTGTGATCCTCCCGGCCCCGGGCGCGACGGCTCGTATGCGATGGGTTTGCGGGCGCGCACCGGGTGCCGGGAAAAGTCACGCGCACCGGATTCAGGAAATGTCACGCGCGCCGGATTCCGGGCAAAGTCACCGGAAGGCCACCGGGCGAATACCGGTCGGCGTCTCACCTGTCCGACTCGGCGTGCCGGTCCTGCTGTTCGTGGCCGCGAACAGCAGGACGCACGGCCCGCATCTGAGGCGGAGTTCCTGGTCGTCAGCTGTGGGCGATCACCCCACCTTCTCGATCCGGGCCTTGCGGATCAGGAACTTGCCGGGTTCCCGGACCTGCTCGAACGCGGCGTTGTTCAGCAGCACACAGCTGCCGGAGACCGAGGTGACCTGCACGGTCGTGGACTTGTTGTTGTCCAGGTTCGTGACCTTGAGCTTCGTTCCGGCCGGGAACTGGTTGCTGGACGCGGCCGGGGCGCCGGCCTCTCCCGAGAGGGTGACGGTCGAGCCGGTGCAGACCTGCTGGCCGACAGCGGCGCCACCTCCACCCGTCCCCTGTGCGGGTGCGGTGCTCTGCTGCTGCGCGGGCGCCGACGTGACCGGCTGTGCGGGTTGCGCCGGCTGCGTGGTCTGGGAGTCCTGAGCCGACTCCCCAACCGCGCAGCCGGACGCCTTCTGCTGCACCTTGATCTGCGCGATGACCGCCTCGCGGTTGGCGATCCGCGCCGCCGACTGCGCGTCGGGATTGGCCCGTTGGTCGTCGATGAACTTCTGGTTGTTGCCGAGGGCGGTGGTGAGCCCCTGGCAGACCGTCGAGTCCGCGGCGGACAGGGTCCGGGCGTTCGAGCTCGGCGTCGCGTTCGAGGTGGCAGCCATGGCGAAGGCGCCGCCTCCGGCCACGGCCGCCGCGGCGACCAGCAGCGTCAGCTTCTTCTTCGTGCTGAGGGTTCTCCTACGCGACATGCGCGCCTCCTGTCCCCGGCCGCCTCGGTCGGCGGCCGGATGCGATCCGTATGCCGCTAGGTACGAGATGCCGAACGGGGTTACTCAACGGTTGGCGCGAGTCGGCGGAGTGGCCTGGGTCACAAGGGGAGTCGATCGGGGCGGCGGTGTGTGGACGGGGAGGGGGAGGGGGAGGGAGGGTGGTGCCTACCGGGACAAGGCCTCCCGTACCGCCTCCTCGGTGCGTGCCACGACGGCCGTTCCGTCGTCCGCGGTGATGATCGGGCGCTGGATGAGTTTCGGATGCTCGGCCAGTGCCTTGACCCACTGCCCCCGCGAACCGCCGTCGCGCGCCCACGACTTCATCCCGAGCTCCTTGGCGACGGCCTCCTGGGTCCGGGTGATCTCCCAGGGTTCGAGCCCCAGCCGCTCCAGTACGTCCCGGATCTCCTCCTCGGTCGGTACGTCCTCCAGATAGCGGCGGACGGTGTAGTCGGCGCCCTCCGCGTCGAGCAGGCCGATCGCGCTACGGCACTTCGAGCAGGCCGGATTGATCCAGATCTCCATGCCTCACACGTTACGCGAGCCCCCCTTTTCCGCTGCTGTCACGCCACCCCCAAAACCCCTGTGGCCAGGGGCTTTTGTCAGTGCCGGGCGGTAGAATAGAAGCAGTGTTCGAGGGTGTCGCCGGGGGGTCCGGACGGCGCCCTGACCGCGACAGGAGGATGCCTGTGCCCGCTGCCGCACTGAAGCCGCTGCCCACCCAGTCCACGTCCAAGAGGGCGGTCCCGATGGACCTGCCGTACGAGCCCGTGGCGAAGCGACCGCTGCCGCCGGGGCGGCCCCGCGAGTGGTATGTCACGCACAACCGCCGGCTCAAGGCGATGCGCCTCGCGATCGCTCTGCTCGACTCCGGTGTCCATGTTCCGAACCAGGCCCGCAACGAGAAGATCCGCAGCACTGCGGAACTCATCGGTGTCCATCCGCCGTCGGACACCACGTGTCACATGGTGCGGGCGTTGATGCGGTACGCGCGCTGAGCGCCGGGGCGGCGGGACAGCTTTCCTTCGCCCCCGCCGCCCCTACCCGTCCCTCCCTGGGGGCTCCGCCCCCAGACCCCCGAGATCGGCCTGAACGGCCTCGTCCTCGAACGCCGGACGGGCTGGATGACGCGGGCCTGCGCCCAAGGCTTTCAGGGGCGCGGGGAACTGCGCGCTCAGCCCCCACCGGCCTGCAGCCGAACAAACCCGGGCGCAGGGGGATTCGGGGCGGAGTCCCGGCCTTGGGGGCGCGGGGAACTGCGCGGCCGGCCCCCACCCACCCGCACCCGACAAACCCACCGGGGGGTCCGGGAGGCGTAGCCCCGGGGGCGTCACCCCGTTGTCAGCTCCTTCTCCAGTGGGGTCCGGAAGCGTGGAGTGACCCGGGTCGGCCCCAGCCACCCCCGCAACCGCTCCGCCTCCCCCTCGATCGCGGCCCGCGCCTCCCTCCCGAGCCCCTCCCCGTCCAGCACCCGCCACACCACCTCCCCACCACCCCGCTGCGCCCATCCCCCGACCACCCGCCCGTCCCACCACACCGTCGGCCCGACATTCCCGCTGCCGTCGAAGAGGGCGGGACGCAGGGCGGGGGAGAGGTACCAGTCCCGCTCCTGCCATCCCATGGCGGTCGGATCGAGGCCGGGAAGGAGCGCGGCCCACGGGGCGGCGGGGCCGGCCACCGGACCGACGTCGCCGGCCGTGACGTACCCGGTCGCCCCGTCGTCGAGCGACACGGCCACCGCCCCGATCGCGGCCAGCGCCCGCCGTACGTCGGTGACCTTCCACCCCGTCCACCACTTGAGGTCGGCCTCCGTGGCGGGCCCGCACACCGCGAGCCAGTGCCGCAGTAGCTCGGGCTGGGCCTCGGCGGCGGGGAGTACGGGATGGGGCGGCGCCACGGCCCAGCGGAACTGGGTGGAGGTCCAGGAGCCCAGCGGACGCCCGCGCACCACCCGCCCCTCCACCCCGAGCACCCGCATCAGCCGCGACGACACGGTCTGCGCGCTCTCGTAGCTCCGGCCCGCGCCGTAGGTGAACTGCTCCCTCAACCGCGGTTCGTCCTGGGTGAGTTCGTTCACCGTGGCCTGTCCGCGCCGGGCCAGCGCGGCGAGCGCGGACGCCTCGACCTCGGTGAGCCACTCCTCGGTCAGCCGCCCGTCGCTGCCGCCCACCATGTCCTTGATCAGCCCGGCCCGGGCCTTCGCGGCGATCGCGAGCCCGGTCGAGGCGTGCACCACGGCGGCCAGTTCGGTGGGGAACACGAACACGGTGTGCCGCATGCCGTGCATCCGCACCAGCGTCCGGTCCCCGTACAGCGCCCGGTCGAGCTCCGCCACCGTCTTCCCGGCGTCCGCGAGCCGCGCGCCCACCGCGAGGTACACCGTCGCCGGATCGGTCCCGTGCAGCGCGACCAGCGATCCGGCGACCTCCTCGGGGCTCGTCGCGCGCGCCGTACCCGCGAGCCGGTGCCGCAGCGCGAGCCGGGCCCGCCGTTCCGCCACCCCGATGTGCCGTCGCTCCTGGCTCACGCCGCCTCCGCCTCGTAGCTGCCGTTCCCGCTCCCCCCGGCATCCTCCCGCGCCTCACCCGAACGGCGCCTCCGGCGTGCGTACGCCCTGCTCACAGCCTTGACTGAGACGAGAATCCGCAGCGGAACGTCGGGAGACGAGATGGCGAGGCACGGGATACGACGGCTCAGCGTACGAGGGACGGTCCTGGGGGCGGCGGCCGTCGCGCCCCTCCTGGCCGGCGTGTCCCTCACCGGTTGTTCGAACGGCACCAGCCCCTCCGACGTGGCCTCGGCCGCCTCCTCGCTCGCGTCCGTGGCCGGCAGCGCCCTGGCCTCCGCGACCGCCGAGGCCGGCCGGAGGCTCGACGAGTTCAAGAACGGTCTCGACGCCAAGGACGAGGTGAAGCTCGGCGACCGGGTGACCACCGACGACGGTGGCCGGGCCACCGTCACGGCCACCGCCACCAACCCGACGTCCTCGGCGAAGACGTACGCCGTCCAGGTCGACTTCCGCGACCGGGGCGGCAACCTCCTCGACACGGTCGTCGTCACCCTCGACGACGTCCCGGCGGGCGCCGCCAAGGACGCCACGGCCCGCAGCACCCGCTCCCTCTCCGGCGACGTCACCGCCGACGTCGCCCGGGCCGTGCGGAGTTGACGGCCATGGAACGGAGCCGTGGCACGGCCACCTCCGCCGACCGGGCCGCCCGGGGCAGGGCCGCCCGCAAACGTGCCCCCCGCTCCGCGCACGCCACCTGGATCCCCGCCGTCGACCGCCCCGACCCGGTCACCGTCCTGCAGCGACAGGGCAGGGACCGGCTTCAGGAACTGCTGCCGATCCGGTACGGGCGGATGACCGCCTCGCCGTTCGCGTTCCTGCGCGGTGCCGCCGCCGTCATGGCCGCCGACCTCGCCACCCAGCCGCACACCGGCCTCACCGTGCAGCTGTGCGGCGACGCCCACCTCCTCAACTTCGGCCTGTTCGCCTCCCCGGAGCGCGCCCTGCACTTCGACCTCAACGACTTCGACGAGACCTGCCCCGGCCCCTTCGAGTGGGACGTCAAACGGCTCGCGGCCAGCGTCGCGGTGGCCGCCCGCGAGAACGGGCACAGCGACCCGCGGGCGCACCGGGCGGCGCAGGCCGCGGCGGCCGAGTACCGCAAGGGCGTACGACGGCTCGCGGGACTCGGTGAACTGGCCGTCTGGTACGAGGCCATCGACGCCGACCGGCTGCTGCCGCTGCTGCGCTCCGCCCGCCGTCGCCGACACGTCGAGGCGAGCCTCACCCGCGCCCGCCGCCGCACCAGCCTGCACGCGCTCGGCAAGCTCACCGAGACCGTCGACGGGCGGCGGCGCATCGTGCACGTCCCCCCGCTGCTCGAACCGGCCGGCGCCCCCGACATGGCGGCCCTGCGCAAGATCTTCAGCGACTACCGCTCCACGCTCGCCGAGGAGCGCCGCCTCCTCCTCGACCGCTACCGCTTCGTGGACGCCGCCCGCAAGGTCGTCGGCGTCGGCAGTGTCGGCACCCGCTGCTTCATCGTGCTGCTCAGCGGACGCGACGCGGACGACCCGCTGTTCCTGCAAATGAAGGAGGCGACGAAGTCCGTACTCGAAGAGCACCTGCCCGGCGGGCCCTACGTCCACCCCGGCCACCGGGTCGTGGCCGGGCAGCGGTTGTTGCAGGCGGCCGGCGACATCTTCCTCGGCTGGATGACCGGGCCGCAGGGGCGGGCCTTCTACTGGCGGCAGCTGCGCGACATGAAGGGCTGCGCGGACATCGCCGGCATGAGCCCGGACGAGCTGCTGGACTACGCCCGGCTGTGCGGCACCGCGCTGGCCCGCGCCCACGCCCGTTCCGGCGACCGCGTCGCCATCGCCGCGTACATGGGCGCCGCCGACACCTTCGAACGTGCCGTCGCCGACTTCGCGCTGCGGTACGCGGACCAGAACACGAAGGACCACGCGGCCCTGGACGCGGCGGTGGCGGCCGGCGTGGTCGCGGCGGCCCCCGGACTCTGAGCCCGCGGCCGTACGGCTCGGCCGGTCCGCGGCCGTACGGCTCCGGCAGCCCTCAGCGGTACAGCTCCGGCTGCCCGACCGCGCGGTCGCCGTCGGTCACCAGGACGGCGTCCACGAACCGCTTCCGGTCGGCGGGGTGTTCGCACAGCCACCGGCCCACCATGTGGTCGGCGTCGGGGAGTTCGAGCCGGGTGAAACGGGCGCGGGCGGTGAGCGCGTCCGTCAGGGCCTCGGTGAGGGCGGGCGGGATCACGGCGTCCGTACCGGGTACGGCGAGGACCGCGCGGCCCTCGTACGCGCGCAGCACGTCGAGCGCGGGCGCCTGCCGCCAGTTGTCCGGCGTACGGATGATCCGGCTGAAGCGGCCGTCGCCCTCGCCGAACGGAACCGGCCATGCCGCGGCGGCGTACACCGCGGGCGCGCCCAACCCCAGCGTCACCACCCGCTCCCCGTAGTGCCCCACGAGGTCGGCCACCGTCTGGCCGCTCATGCTGAACCCGACGAGGATCAGCGGACCGTCCGCCGGGACCGACGCCTCGATCACGGCGAGGGCCTGCTCGAAGCGCCGGCGCAGGCTCAACTCCCGTAGCTCGCCCGAGCTTTCGCCGTGTCCGGAGAAGTCGAGGGCGAGACCGCGGCAGCCGCGCGAGACGAACTCCTCCAGCAGGGGGAGCAGTCGCTCCTTGCTGCCGTTGCCCGCGCCGTGCAGAAGGACGACGGTGGGCGTATCGCCCGCGCCCCCGTCCTCGCCGCCGCCGCTGACGCAGCTCAGTCGTTCACCGTCGTGGTCGTGTGCGAAGGAGGAGAGCATCCCCCATTTACGCACGCCCGTCCGGCGCCCGGTCCCTCAGGATGCGGCCGTACCGCTCCCGGCCTTCGCCTGCGCGGCCGCGACCGCCTCGCGCAGTGACCTTGTCCTCACACCGCCCCACAGGGCGCCCCCGGCCGCGCCCACGGCGGTGTGGTTGACCGCCTGGAGGTGCTGCTTGGACAGGTCGAACACCGATTGCTCCTGTGAGGCACCCCTTCGTGTCGTATATCCATTTTGTTGGACTTTATGGCGATCGTGGAGGGGGTGCAGTCCGGAGCCACGACGGGACCGCTTTCCGCCGGACGGGCATCAGGCGGCGGACTCGGGGCTACTCTCTACGCACCGACGGACGGGGCACCCACCCCCAGTGCCCCGTCGGCACCGTCCGTCCATCAAGACCCAGTCACCCACGCACACAAGGAGTCCCGTCATGGGAACCTTGATCATGTCCGCGACCGCGATCCTGGTCGTCCTGGGCTTCTCGAACCACGTCCTGTGGCTCGCCGCGATCGCTCTGCTCTTCGTGTACGGCCGCTACGGCCGCTACGGCCGCACCGAGGCAAGCCCGTCCGCGGCGGCGCCCGCGGGCTCGGGCACGTCCGGTTCCCCGGCCCGTACGGACACCAGCTACCGCGCATACCGTCAGCGCCGTGACCAGCAGGCCAGGTGGGAGCGCCGCTACCGCCGCGAACGTCCGCTGGAGTCCCGCCGCCAGGAGCGCCGGAACTAGAGGTCACGGACCTGGAAGGTCACCGGCCCGGGAGGTCACCGGCCCGGGAGGGCACCGGCCCGGGAGGTCACCGGCCCGGGAGGTCACCGGCCCGGGAGGGCACCGGCCCGGAAGCTCACAGGCCCGGGGCGCCCCAGAGGGGGAACCATCGGCTGAGGTCCTGCTCGATCCGCAGATCGTCGGCGAGCGTGGCCTTGATCTGCAGTTCGAGCGCGTTGTCGCGCCGCTGGTCCGTGTCGGCCAGCGGCGCGAAGGGATAGAAGGTCCCGCGCTTGTAGAGGTAGACGAGCCCGAGCCGTCGCTGCTCGTCGTCCCGGAAAGCCGCCACGGAGCAGAGCAGCTGCGGCCCGAAACCGCTGCCCTCCAGCGCGCTGTTGACCGCGTGCAGATCACTCACCAGCGCGGGCAGGTCGTCCGGCTCCCGCCGCGAGACCAGCCACGAGTACCCGTACTCGTCCTTGGTGAGCTCCACCGGCTCATCGCTGCGCTCGGCGTCCGCTTCGAGCAGTTCCCGTACCTCCCGGTGGGCCTCCGCGAAGGCCGCTCCCTCAACGCTCGCGAAGCACACCGCGCCCGTCCCGGTCGGGGTGAAACCGGCGGCGGCCTGCAGGGTCACCGCCGCCGACGGCAGCCCGAAGAGCTGGTCGAGATCGGGCGCGACGGCCTTGGTGCGTCCGAGCAGGATGTCCAGGAACCCCATGCAGGTGGCTGCCTTTCCGCGAGGGGACTACGGCTCAGCCGGTGGTGTCGGGCGTCGCCGCCTCGCCCAACTCGGCCGAGATGCGCCCCAGCTGTTCGAGCCGCTGCTCCAGGCTCGGGTGGGTGGAGAAGTACCGCTCGATGCCGGGCTCCTTGCCGGTCGCCGGCGTGAAGTAGAAGGCGTTGAATGCCTGGGCGGTGCGCAGGTCCTTGGTGGGGATCCGGGCGATGTCGCCGGACACCTTGGTCAGGGCGGAGGCCAGCGCCGAGGGCCGCCCGGTGAGCAGCGCGGCGGCCCGGTCCGCGGCCAGCTCCCGGTACCGGGACAGGGCCCTGATCAGCAGGAAGCTGATCGCGTACACGGCAGCCGACACACCCATCACGGCGGCGAAGACGGCGGCGGTGTTCTGGTCCCGGCGCCCGCCGCCGAACAGCTGCGAGTAGAAGGCGAACCGTACGACCAGCCCGGCGACCACGCCGAGGAACGACGCGATCGTGATCACGGCGACGTCCTTGTGCGCCACGTGCGACAGCTCGTGCGCGAGCACCCCCTCCAGCTCCGCCGGTTCCAGCCGGCGCAGCAGACCCGTCGTCACGCACACCACCGCGTTCTGCGGATTGCGTCCGGTGGCGAACGCGTTGGGCATGTCCATATCGGACACGGCGACGACCGGCTTCGGCATGTCGGAGAGGGCACACAACCGGTCCACGACGGCGTGCAGCTCGGGATACTCCTCCCGCTGCACGACCCGCCCGCGCATCGCGAACAGCGCGATCCGGTCCGAGAACCAGAACTGTGCGACGAACAGGGCCGCCATGAGCACGACGACCAACACCCACGACTTCAGCAACACGATCAACGCGACGACGAACGCCACGTACAGAAGTCCGAGCAGGAACAAGGTGACCGTCATTCGCACGGTCAGGCCCCGGTCGCTCCGGAAACGGCTCTGCATCTGCATCACCCCGCCACTCAGGCATTCAGGCACTCACGCGCTCAGGCACTCGTCCCGATTCCATTGTGCGCCCGCGTTCCCCCATGAACAGGCCCCGAACGGCTCCACGGGCGGCAAAGAACTGCCCTGTCGACCACCACTTATCTATGCCGGGCAGACAACGACGGAGCCCCGCCACCACCCGAGGGCGATGGCGGGGCTCCATGGCAGAGCGGTGCCGACTACACGTCGTAGTAGAGCTCGAACTCGTGCGGGTGCGGACGCAGCTGCAGCGGCGCGATCTCGTTCGTGCGCTTGTAGTCGATCCACGTCTCGATCAGGTCGGACGTGAAGACGTCGCCCGCGAGCAGGAACTCGTGGTCGGCCTCAAGGCGGTCGAGGACGGCCGGGAGGGAGGTCGGGACCTGGGCGACGCCCGCGTGCTCCTCGGGGGCGAGCTCGTAGAGGTCCTTGTCGATCGGCTCGGCCGGCTCGACCTTGTTCTTGATGCCGTCCAGGCCCGCGAGGAGGAGGGCGGAGAAGGCGAGGTACGGGTTGCCGGAGGAGTCGGGCGCGCGGAACTCGACGCGCTTGGCCTTCGGGTTCGAGCCCGTGATCGGGATACGCATCGCGGCGGAGCGGTTGCGCTGCGAGTAGACCAGGTTGACCGGGGCCTCGAAGCCGGGGACCAGACGGTGGTACGAGTTCACCGTCGGGTTGGTGAAGGCGAGGAGCGACGGGGCGTGCTTGAGGATGCCGCCGATGTAGTAGCGAGCGGTGTCCGAGAGGCCCGCGTAACCGGCCTCGTCGTAGAACAGCGGGTCGCCGTTCGCCCACAGCGACTGGTGGACGTGCATGCCCGAGCCGTTGTCGCCGAAGATCGGCTTCGGCATGAAGGTCGCGGTCTTGCCGTTGCGCCAGGCGACGTTCTTCACGATGTACTTGAAGAGCTGGAGGTCGTCGGCCGCGGCGAGCAGCGTGTTGAACTTGTAGTTGATCTCGGCCTGGCCGGCGGTGCCCACCTCGTGGTGCTGGCGCTCGACCTGGAGGCCGGACGCGGCCAGCTCCAGGGAGATCTCGGCACGCAGGTCGGCGAAGTGGTCGACCGGCGGGGTCGGGAAGTAACCGCCCTTGTAGCGGACCTTGTAACCGCGGTTGTCCTCCAGGGCACCGGTGTTCCAGGCGCCGGCCTCGGAGTCGATGTGGTAGAAGGCCTCGTTCGACTTGGTGTCGAAGCGCACGCTGTCGAAGACGTAGAACTCGGCCTCGGGGCCGAAGTACGCGGTGTCGGCGATGCCGGTGGAGGCGAGGTAGGCCTCGGCCTTCTTCGCCACGTTGCGCGGGTCACGGGAGTACTGCTCGCCCGTGATCGGGTCGTGGATGAAGAAGTTGATGTTGACCGTCTTGTCGCGGCGGAAGGGGTCGACGCGCGCGGTGGACAGGTCGGCGCGGAGCGCCATGTCGGACTCGTGGATGGCCTGGAAGCCGCGGATCGAGGAGCCGTCGAAGGCCAGTTCCTCGTCCGGGTCGAAGGCCGACGCCGGCAGCGTGAAGTGCTGCATCACACCCGGCAGGTCGCAGAAGCGGACATCGACGAACTTGACGTCCTCGTCCGCGATGAACTTCTTGGCCTCGTCGGCGTTCTGGAACATCCAGCTCCTCCTACTCCCGCCCACTGTGGACCGGGGTGGTAGTTCGTTCGTGCGGCCAGTGCGGTGGCACACGCTGGAGCCGACCTTAGGGACGGGGGATTTCTCCAGCGTGACCCATTTGTTTCGCCCAAGTTAACCGACCTGGGGCGGTCGGGCCCCTCCTGTCCGCATACCAAAACGGGCGCAGTACCGTGGGCGGGTGGACAACAGGCAAGCAATCGGATCGTGGCTCTCCGGACCCCGCGCGGCCATGGAGGACGCGGGCGCCGACCTCGGTTACCGGGGCGAGCAACTCGGTCTGCCGGAACACGGACCCGGCTCCATCGCCCGCCCGGGCCGCCGCCTCGGCGCCCTCGCCGTCGACTGGGCCCTGTGCCTGTTGATCGCATACGGGCTGCTCACCGACGGCTACGACCAGGCGACCGGCAACTGGGCGCTCCTCGTCCTCTTCGTCCTGGGCGTTCTGACCGTCGGCACGGTCGGCTTCACCCCGGGCAAGCGCCTCTTCGGTCTGCGGATCGTCCCCGAGGGCGGCGGCCGTCTCAACCCGCTGCGCGCCCTGCTGCGCACCGCCCTCCTGTGCGTCGCCGTCCCCGCCCTGATCTGGGACCGCGACGGCCGGGGCCTGCACGACCGTCTGGCCCGCACGATCGAGGTCCGGATCTAGCGCCCTCCCCACAGCCGATACGACGATGGGGCGCCCGGAGTGATCCGGGCGCCCCATCGTCGTATCGGCCGGCGAGTCGGCCGGCGAGCGTCTCGTCGTATCGGCCGGCGTCGTCACTCGGCCGGGGCCGGGAGGGATGTCAGCCGGGAGGGGTGTCAGCGGGCCTTCGGCCCGCCGCGCGGCATCCGCATGCCCTTCGGCATCGGACCCTTGGGGAGCGGCATGTTGCTCATCAGGTCGCCCATCGCGCGCAGCCGGTCGTTGGTCGCGGTGACCTGCGGGCCGGTCAGAACACGCGGCAGCTTCAGCATCGTCGTGCGGAGCTTCTTGAGCTCCACCTGACCCTCACCGGTGCCCACGAGCACATCGTGCACCGGGACGTCCGCGACGATCCGCGTCATCTTCTTCTTCTCGGCGGCCAGCAGGCTCTTCACCCGGTTCGGGTTGCCCTCGGCCACCAGCACGATGCCGGCCTTGCCGACCGCGCGGTGCACCACGTCCTGGCTGCGGTTCATCGCCACCGCCGGAGTCGTGGTCCAGCCCCGGCCGATGTTGTCCAGCACGGCGGCCGCAGCGCCCGGCTGGCCCTCCATCTGCCCGAACGCGGCCCGCTCGGCCCTGCGCCCGAAGACGATCGCCGTCGCGAGGAAGGCGAGCAGGAGGCCGAGAATGCCCAGGTAGTACGGGTGGTCGATCAAGAGGCCGATCGCGAGGAAGACACCGAAGGTGACGATTCCGACTGCCGCGAGTACAAGACCGATCTTGGAGTCGGCCTTGCGAGTCATCTTGTAGGTCAGAGCGATCTGCTTGAGTCGCCCGGGGTTCGCAGCGTCCGCTGCAGTTTCCTTCCTCGCCATGCCACGAAGTCTACGTGGCCCGACGAGTGCCTACGACGGCAGTGCCCGGGCGGGCGGCGGTGGTGCCCGCACCGGGGTGGGACGACGGCTACGAACGCGTCGCGACGGACTCCAGCACGCGCTGTGCCTCGACCCGGTCCTTGGCGCGGCGGCGGTCCTCCAGGACGGAGGTCCAGGCGTTGCGGCGGGCGGTGCGCTGTCCACCGCTCATGAGCAGCGACTCGACGGCACGGAGTGCATCGGTGAACGACGGGATGGCGGTGGCGCGTACGGGCGCGGCCTGCATGATGGAGGTCCCCCCTCGGGATGGCGGCTCTGGCCGGGGTGGTTTGTGGCGCAAGACCAGGGTCACTGATTGGTGTTACCAGGGCGTGACCGACCGGTCAAACACCAATGAAGCCTTGATGCGGTGGGCCCCCGTCCTGACGCCGCCCTGACGCGTGTCCCCATCTGCGCGGACAGCCGGGAACGCGCTGAATCGGCCACTCTGTGCGGGGAGTTGCTTGTGCGCCGATTCACACGCGAGCGGTGGCACTGAGTGCCACCGCTCGGGTCGTACGGCGTTTTCAATCGTGTCGCTCGCACTGCGCCGTACGGGTGTTCAGACCGCCTGTGAGGCGACGTACGCGCCACGCTTCTCGATGGCCATCCGGTACAGCCGGCCGGCCCGGTAGGAGGAGCGGACCAGCGGGCCCGACATGACGCCGGAGAAACCGATCTGCTCGGCCTCCTCCTTCAGCTCCACGAACTCGTGCGGCTTGACCCAGCGCTCCACGGGGTGGTGGCGCACCGAAGGGCGCAGGTACTGCGTGATGGTCACCAGCTCGCAGCCCGCCTCGTGCAGCTGCTTGAGGGCCTCGCCGACCTCCTCGCGGGTCTCGCCCATGCCGAGGATGAGGTTCGATTTCGTGACCAGACCGTAGTCACGGGCCTCGGTGATGACCTTCAGCGAGCGCTCGTAGCGGAAGCCCGGGCGGATGCGCTTGAAGATCCGGGGGACCGTCTCGACGTTGTGCGCGAAGACCTCGGGGCGCGAGGAGAAGACCTCGGCCAGCTGGGCGGGCTCGGCGTTGAAGTCGGGCGCGAGGAGCTCGACCTTGGTGCGGCCCTCCGCGCGGTCGGCGGTCTGGGCGTGGATCTGGCGGACCGTCTCCGCGTACAGCCAGGCGCCGCCGTCCTCCAGGTCGTCGCGGGCGACGCCGGTGATGGTGGCGTAGTTCAGGTCCATGGTGACCACGGACTCGCCCACGCGACGGGGCTCGTCGCGGTCGAGCGCCTCCGGCTTGCCCGTGTCGATCTGGCAGAAGTCACAGCGCCGGGTGCACTGGTCGCCACCGATCAGGAAGGTGGCCTCGCGGTCTTCCCAGCACTCGTAGATGTTGGGGCAGCCCGCCTCCTGGCAGACCGTGTGCAGGCCCTCGCTCTTCACGAGGTTCTGCATCTTCGTGTACTCGGGGCCCATTTTCGCCCGGGTCTTGATCCACTCGGGCTTGCGCTCGATGGGGGTCTGGGCGTTCCGGACCTCCAGGCGCAGCATCTTGCGTCCGTCGGGTGCGACTGCGGACACATCGGCTCCCTGTAGCTTCGATTCTTCGGCGTACACCAGGGTACGCCCGTACGGTTCTCGGCCCCCGCGGTGGGCAACCTTGCGGACCGGGGGTGCATTCCCGGGGGCTGCGCCCCGGTTCCCGGGTGGATTTGTCGTCCGCGGGTGGACGGGGGCCGGTCGCGCGGTTCCCCGCGCCCCTGAGGCGGGGCTCCGCCCCGCATCGTCGGCCCGTCCGGCGTTCGGGGACGAGACGGTTCAGGCCGAGGCCCGTTCGACCTCGCGGGGGCGCAGGTCCGCGTTCTCCAGGACGTCCCGGAGATGCTTCTCCGCAACCGGCAGGACCTCGGCGATGGTGACGTCGCGCCCCAGCTCGTACGCCAGCGACGTCACCCCGGCGTCCCGGATCCCGCACGGGATGATCTTGTCGAACGAGGACGTGTCCGGATTCACGTTCAGGGCGAAGCCGTGCATCGTGACGCCCTTGGCGACCCGGATGCCCACGGCACAGATCTTGCGGTCCTCGCGCCGCTGCCCGGCGTTGGAGGGGGCGTACTCGGGCCCGTCGAGCCGGGGGTCGAACTCCTCGTCGGTCAGCCGGGGGTCGAAGTCGAGGGAAAGGCCGCCGAGGGAGGGCCGCGAGGCGACGGGGTCACCCAGGACCCAGACCCCCGCCCGTCCCTCCACCCGACTGGTCTCGACGCCGAACTCCGCGCAGACCCGGATCATCGCGTCCTCGAGGCGGCGGAGGTGCGCCACCACGTCCACCGGGCGCGGCAGCTTCTGGATCGGGTAGCCCACGAGCTGCCCGGGACCGTGCCAGGTGATCTTGCCCCCGCGGTCCACGTCGACGACGGGGGTGCCGTCGAGGGGGCGCTCGCTGTCCGCCGTGCGCCGGCCCGCCGTGTACACGGGCGGGTGCTCCAGGAGCAGACAGGTGTCGGGCGTCTCGTCCAGGAAACGGGCGGCATGCACACGGCGCTGCTCGTCCCAGGCCTCCTGGTACTCCACGGCCTCGGCGCCGAATCCCATCCGGACGAACCGCAACTCACTCACGGCAAGCGCCTCCCTAAGAAGCCTCAGAACCTTGCTACGGCAACCGACGGGCCCGTTGTGCGGCAGGCGAAAGAACCTTTCGTCAGGTACGTAACGCGCCCACGCCACTGTACGTCCGGGCTCCGCTCGTCAGCCCGGCGGTCAATCCTCACACGATCGGATGAATGTGTGTCGAAGTGCGCAATCGGGCGCTCACTCTCCGCTACATTCGCGCCGTCCACGAGGCCATAAGGGCTGCTCACAGGCAATCCGGGCACCCAGTGATGCCCGGAAGGCAGGAGACCGCACCGCAGATGACGGAACGACCCGCGCAGCGCACTCCCAACCGCCAGCTCGCCGCGCTCATCGCAGAAGCGGGGTTCTCCAACGCAGGTCTCGCCCGCCGCGTTGACCAGCTCGGCCTCGAACACGGACTTGATCTGAGATATGACAAGACATCGGTCACCCGGTGGCTGCGCGGGCAGCAGCCCCGGGGCACCACCCCGGCCCTCATCGCCGAGGTGTTCACCCGCCGCCTCGGGCGGCGCCTGACCGCGCAGGACCTCGGGCTCGACGCCTGCGCGCCCGTCTACGCGGGCCTCGAATTCGCCGCGAGCCCCGAGGAGGCCGTGGACATCGTCAGCGGGCTGTGGCGCAAGGACTCCGGCAGCCACGCCGAGCTGCGGAAGATCGCCTTCACCCCGGCGGGACTCGTCGTCCCCAGCCGGGACTGGCTGATCGGACGGGCCGACGACCGGGTGGGCCGCGGCGAACCGGCCGCTCCGCGCATCCCCGCCCAGGGGCGCCCCGCGCTCCCCCGCCAGCGCAGCCAGACCGAGCGCGGCCCCGGCCAGAAGGTCACCGGCGGGGACATCTCCGCCCTGCGCTCGGTCGGCGAACTGTTCCGCGCCCTCGACCACGCCTACGGCGGCGGCCACGCCCGCCAGGCACTGGTCCGCTACCTGGAACACGAGGCCGAGCCGATGCTGCGCGGCGCGTACGGCGAACAGACCGGCCGCCGCCTGTTCGCGGCCGCCGCCGACCTCACCCGGCTGGCCGGCTGGACCTCGTACGACATCGCCGCGCACGGGCTCGCGCAGCGCTACTTCGTACAGGCCCTGCGGCTGTCCCAGGCGGCCGGGGACCGGGCGTACGGCTCGTACGTCCTGGTCACCATGAGCCGGCAGGCGGTCTATCTGGGCCACGGCCGCGAGGCCGTGCAGCTCGCCCGGGTCGCCCAGCAGGGCGTCGGCTCCTCCGCGCCGCCCGTGGTCCAGGCGCTGCTGCACTCCGTGGAGGCGCGCGGGCACGGGGTGCTGGGGGAGGTGCGGGCCTGCACGGCGTCGCTGGTGCGCGCCGAGCGGGCCCTCGAATCCGCCCGGCCCGGGGACGAGGCCCCGTACTGGGCGCGGTTCTTCGACGAGGCGCAGCTCGCCGACGAGTTCGGGCACTGCCACCGCGATCTGCAGCAGTACCGGGCCGCGGCGCAGCACGCCGAGCGCTCGCTGCAGTTGCGAGCGCCCGGGTTCGCGCGCAGCCGGCTGTTCTGCCGGGTGGTGCTCGCCTCGGCACGGCTCGGGCTCGGAGAGCTCGACCAGGCCTGCCAGTTGGGCGCGGAGGCCGCGGGGCAGGCGGCGGAGATGCGGTCGGTCCGGGCCGTCGAGTACGTACGGGACTTCGAGCGGCGGCTCGAACCGTACCGGGACGCGGCACCCGTGCGCGGCTACCGGGACCGGGTGGCGGCCCTGGGCTGACGGTTCCTCAGGCCGCCGTTTCGAGCGGCTCCTCCGTCGCGGCCGGACGGGCGCCCAGGTCCGACAGCAGGGCGTGGGCGGCCCGGCGGCCCGAATGCAGGGCGCCCTGGACCGTGCTGGTGTCCCGGTGGTCCCCGCAGACGTACAGGCCCGCCAGCAGGCGTACCGGGCGGCGCAGGTCGTGCGGCGGGGGCATCGCGGGGACCGCGTCGCGGGTGTGGTGGACCGCGAGGAGTTCCCAGCGGGTCGTCGACGTGCCGTAGACGCGGGCCAGATGGGCGCGCACCGCCATGTCCAGGTGGGTGGCGGCCGGGGGAGTGCCGAGGACCGTCGAGGAGATGAGCGCCCGGCCGGCCGGGGCGCGGGACGGGTCGACCTGGCTGATGACCGCTGTGTGCGACACCGGGCCGCCGCGGTCGGCGTCCAGCAGCAGCGCCGGGTCGGTGAGCGGGGGCTCGTCCGTGGTGTGGTGCAGGACCGTGACCGGATGGAAGGCCGGGACGTGCAGACCGGGCAGCAGCCGGGCGGCGGCGCGGACTCCGGTGGCGAGCAGGATGGCCCGGCAGGTGAGTACGCCGTGGTCCTGGGTCGTCACGGTGGTCGTGGCGACCGAGGTGACCTGGACGCCCGTGCGGACGGTGCCCGGGGGAAGCGAGGCCGCGAGCAGCTCCGGCAGGGTGTCGGCGCCGCCCTCCGGCAGACACAGCCGGCCCGACGCGAACGAGTGCAGGGCCAGGTCCGCGGCGCGGTTGGAGGTGGTCAGCTCCGGGTCGCACAGGAGTGCGGTGAGCAGCGGGCGCAGAAAGCCCTCGGCTGCGCGGGGCGGCAGGCCGCGGGTGGTCAGCGCGTGGGCGGCGGAGAGGTCCGGGCGGGTCAGCAGGCGCTCCGGGGAGGCGGCCGCGAGACGGGCGAGGACGGCCGTCACACGGGCCTGGTCGAGAGGGCCGCCGAGTGGGCCGGGTCGTGGGGTCCGTGCGGGTCGGAGCGGCCGTGCGGGGCGTGGAGAGCGTGAATTCCCTGGGAGACCTGGGAGCCCGGAGAGCCCGGGGAGTCCGGGGAGTCCTGGAATTCCTGGAACTGCCGGAACCCCTGGAACTCCAGGGCTCCCGCTCTGGCTTCGGGAGAGGCGGGGGCGCTTGCGAGGGCGCGCGCGGCGGTGAGTGCGCCCCTTGCGCTCCGGGGGAGGGCCGGGGTGGCGGCCCGGTGGTGGCGGCCGTCGCTGTGCAGCAGCACGCCCGGCGAGAACCGGCGCAGGACCAGGCCGTTCAGGCCCGGGGTGCGGTGCAGTTCGGGGTACGAGGTGGACAGGAGCCGGCCGATACGGTCGAGCCGGAAGCCGTCCACCTTCTCCGTCGACATACGGCCGCCCACGGTGGGCGCGGCCTCCAGAACGATCGTCGTGAGGCCCGCCCTGGTCAGGTACTGGGCGGCCGCGAGTCCAGCGGTTCCGGCACCGACGATGACGACGTCCACGTCCGCCTTGCATACGGGCTCAAGCACGTACCCCTCCTTGAGGTTGCGCGGCCGGCGGGGACGGCATGCCCTCAACCGGCTTCAGGGATACCCGAGTTCGGGTCGAGGGTAGGTGCGTGGGGGGCCGCCGACAGTCGCGCGTCGGGCGTGCACGGTCGCATGGGGGTGCATGGGCCTCCGGCGGGGCGCACGGCCACGTTCTGACTGAGGGCTGCGGGTGGGTGGGGGGCTGGTCGCGCAGTTCCCTGCGCGCCTTGAGAGCGCCGGCGCGCATCGTCCGGCCCCGGGTGCTCAGCGCAGGGCGGCGCGCAGGGATTCGTCGATCGACGGGAACGCGAAGGTGAAGCCGGAGGCCAGGAGCCGGGCGGGGTGGACGCGTTGGCTGCCCAGGATGTCGCCGGACATGTCGCCGAGGGCGAGACGGAGCAGCGGAGCCGGCACGGCGAAGACCGTGGGGCGGTGCAGGACACGGCCCATCGCCTCGGTGATCTCCCGGTTGGTGAGCGGCGTCGGGGCGGTGAGATTCACCGGCCCGGACAGCGACTCCGTGTCGATGAGGTGCCGGATCGCCGCCACCTCGTCGTGCACGGAGATGTAGCTCCAGTACTGCCGGCCGTCCCCCATACGCCCACCGAGCCCCGCCTTGAAGAGGGGAAACAACCTCCCCCATGCCCCTCCCTCACGGGCCACCACCAGCCCCGTACGAGCGAACACGGTACGGATCCCGGCCTCCCGGGCCGGCGCCGCGGCCCCCTCCCACGCCACGCACACGGACGGCAGGAAGCCGTCGCCGGGCGGCGCCGACTCGTCCACCACCCGGTCACCGGTGTCGCCGTAGAACCCGATGGCACTCCCGTTGACGAACACCCGCGGCCGCTCGTCGAGAGACGCCACCGCCTCGGCGAGCGTGGCGGTCCCCCGCACCCGGCTGTCGCGGATCTTCCGCCTGTACGCCTCCGTCCACCGCCGCGAAGCGACCCCCGCCCCCGCGAGATTGACCACGGCGGCACACCCGGCGAGCCCCGCGGCGTCGATCCGCTGCGCCTCCGGGTCCCAGCGCACCTCGTGCCGCCCGCGCGGCGCACGGCGGACGAGGCGGACCACCTCGTGCCCGTCCGCGGTCAGAGAGCGCGTCAGCGCCGAACCGATCAGGCCGGACGCACCGGCGATCGCAATACGGAAACTACGGGATTCCGGCGCAAGCGGTGAGTCGTTCATGCGTCCATCCTGCCGCGCGCCCCGGGAAAACCGGGATCGGGACTCCGTACGGCCGCCGTACAGTGACCTGCATGCCGGTACCACACATACGCGTCGCCACGCTCGACGACGAGGACGAGCTCGGCCGTCTCGACCGCGCCACCTGGTCCACGCTGCACGCGGTCATGCCGCGCCCCGAACCTCCGTACGACCCCTTCTTCACCGAGCGGTCCGGTCCGCGGGACTTTCTCGTTGCCGAACTCGACGACACCCTGGTCGGCTACATCAAGCTCGGCCACCCGACACCCCTCGCCTGCAACTCCCACGTCCGGCAGATCCAGGGACTCGTCGTCGCCGAGGAGGCGCGCGGCACGGGCGTCGGGCGGGGGCTGCTGCGTGCCGTGCAGAACGAGGCCCGGCGGCAGGGCGCACGCCGGATCTCGCTGCGCGTCCTCGGGCACAACACCCAGGCGCGGAAGCTGTACGAGTCCGAGGGGTTCGTGGTGGAGGGCGTTCTGCCCGAGGAGTTCCTGCTCGACGGCGAGTACGTGGACGACGTGTTCATGGGCCGCTCCCTCTGAGGCCGTACTCGCTGAACCCTCTGAGTTCTCGGAGCGGCGCGAGGCCGGCGGTCACGAGGTGACCAGGTCGCCCGTGTCCACCTGCTCCGTCGCCGTCGCCGCCCGCTCGGCGTCGCCCGTGACCTCGTCCGCCGTCAGGACGTAACCCGTTTCGTTGTCCGAGGTCGAGCGGGCGAAGACGACGCCGTACACCCTGCCCTCGGTGGTGAGGAGCGGGCCGCCGGAGTTGCCGGGGCGGACGGTGGAGCGGATCGAGTAGATCTCGCGGGTGACCATGCTCGTGTTGTAGATGTTCTGGCCCCGCGCGTTGATCCGGTTCGCGACCGTGGCCGCCTGGAGGTCGAGGCCGCCGTCCTGCGGATAGCCCGCGACGACCGCGGAGTCGCCGCGCCCGGCACTGTCGTCGAAGCGCAGGAGGGGAACCCTGAGGTCCGGGACGTACAGCACGGCGACGTCCTTCTGCGGGTCGAAGAGCACCACCCGCGCCGAGTACTCGCGGCCCACGCCGCCCACCCGTACGGTCGGGTTGTCGATGCCCGCCACCACGTGGGCGTTGGTCATCACATGCTGCGCCGCGTACGCGAACCCGCTGCCCTCCCGGCCCTGGGTGCCCGCGGAGCCCTCGATCTTCACCGTGCTCAGCTTGGCGGCGCTCGTCGCGGCCGCGGTCACGCTGTCGCCGGAGGGCTTGGCGACACCCGCCGTCGGTTCGTTCTCGAACGGGTTGAAGACCTGGGGGAAGCCCGCCTCGGTGAGCGCCGAGGTCGCCCGCGAGAACCAGGTCGGTGTGGTGTCCGGCATCGCGTTCTGTACGGCGCCCAGCAGCGCGGAGTTGCGGATCGACTGGGTGATGAGCGAGGACGAGGACGCCCCCAGGACACTCGCGGCCACCCAGGCCACCAGCAGCACGGCGACCGTGTTCGCCGCGGCCCCGCCGACCCCGTCCGCCACCCGCAGCGGCCCCTGGTCCAGCTCGCGGCGCAGCTTCAGCGCCAGCCGGCCCGCCAGCTCATGACCCACCACGGCGGGCACCAGCACCGTCAGCACGGCCGTCACCGTCGCCGCCGACGTCCCCGCCGTCACCAGGTCCATCATCCACGGCAGCACCCATACGCCGATGACGGCACCGCCCACGAACCCGGCCAGCGAGACACAGCCGGCGACCAGCCCGCGCCGGTAGCCGGACGCCGCGTAGGCAAGGATCACCAGCAACAGCAGGATGTCGAGCAGGTCCACGGAGCCGCCTTTCGCTTGGGCCCCTTAGTACGTGTGGGGCGGGCCCAGTGATCAGGCACGCGCGCGTGGAGCCGGGAAACGGCCACGCGTGCGTGGACCTGTAAAAACGTCCCGGACCAGGGCGATGGTTCCACCAGGTGGCACAGCACACATCGCGGGGGGAACGGAACCGGGTCAGGGTAAGTGCATGCGTGTCTTCCGAAAGACGCGGGGGGCACGGATGCGGCCGGTGCGGGGAGCCGGGGCGCGGCGTGCCGTCCTGATCGGGCTCGGGTGTGTGCCCGGGCTGGCCGCCGTGCTCGCGCTGATGCTGTGCGCGGCCGGAGTGAACCGTACGGTGGTCCCACGCGACCGGCCGGTCGCCGCGCGGCCCGCGGTCACGCACCCCGCGGTGCGGCCGGTCATCGTGCCGCGGTCGCGCTGGCTGGACACCAAGAGCACGCACACCCAGCCGCCCGCCCGCTACGACGACCGGGTCGTCGCGGTCTTCGTGCACCACACCGACTCGCCGAACAACTACACGTGCGCCGAGACGCCCCGCATCATCCGGTACCTCTACGCCGGGCAGATCGGCGCCCGGCAGTGGGACGACATCGGCTACAACTTCCTCGTCGACCGCTGCGGCACGATCTACGAAGGGCGCGCGGGTGGGGTGGACCGGGCGGTCACCGGGGCCCACACCCAGGGCTTCAACCACCGCACCGCGGGGATCGCGGCCATTGGTACGTTCGCGGCGGGGACGGAGGTGCCGCGGGCGATGACCGAGTCGATCGCCGCGCTCGCCGCGTGGAAGCTGGGGCTCTCGGACGTCGACCCCCGTGGCCGGGTGCGCCTTGTCTCCAGCAACGACCTGAGCCGTTTCCGGGCCGGGGTGGCCGCGGTGCTGCCCACCCTGGCCGGGCATGACGCCGGATTCATGACCAACTGTCCCGGCGCCGCGCTGACGGCCCGGCTCCCGCAGATCCGCGCCCGAGCAGCCCACCTACAGGGCCGCTGACCGCACAGTTCCCCGCGCCCCCGGGGCCGGGGCCGCGCCCCGGATTCCCTTGGCCGGCCGAGTTGGCTTGTCCGCGGGCCGGTGGGGGCCGGCCGCGCAGTTCCCCGCGCCCCTGGGGCCGGGGCCGGCCCAGAGCCTGAGGCCGAGGCCCGGGGGAGGGTAGGGGCGGCGGGGGCGAGGACGGTATCCACAGACAGTGCACAGCCGAGCCAAGGGACCCACAGATCCCCGCTGCCTAGCCTCTTCCTCGTAACAGCCGACTGGAGGTGGGGAAGATGAGCAGCAGTCGCACCAAGAACCCGAACGAGACCGGCCGTTGGACCAAGGCCCTGCGCAACTCGTGGACCGTGGCCGGCGCCGTGGTGACGGTCCTCGTAGGCCCGGCCGCCATCACCGCATCGGCCCTGGACCGCGCAAACGCCGCACCCCCGCACCACACCACCCACGAGCCCCACCCCCCGTACGCGCCCCCCTACACGACCCCGTACGCCACCCTGCCTCAGCCCCTGAAGCGCTCCCACAACTTGGGATAGCGCTCGGCGAGGACGGACTCGTTCTCGAAGTCGAGCGGCGTCCCCTCGGGCTCGGGAGGCGCCGGCGGAATGCCCAGGTCGGGCGCGACGACACCGGTGAGCTGCTCGTACGCCTCGTCCGCGGCATACCCCAGCTCCTCGCCGTCACCGTCGAGGTCCTCGTCGAAGTCGTCCAGGAGGTCGGCGAGCGAGTCCGGGTCGTGCACCGCGCCCTCGAACACCTCCCGGCCCTGGCCGATCAGCCAGCACCGGAAGAAGTCGAACGCGTCGTCGCTCACCCCGTCGAGCAGGACCCACGCCGCGCCCCACAGATCCCAGCGGTAGGCGCGGTTGTAGCGGGCCTCGAAGTGACGGGCGAAGTCGAGCACGGCGTCCGGGTCCAGCTGGACGAGTCGTTCGACGAGCAGGTCGGCGTGGTCCTCGGGGTCACCCTCGACAGCCTCGCGGGTGGTGTCCACCAACTCCCAGAACTCCGTCTCGTCCATCACGGGTCCAGCATCGGGCCTGAACGGGAGTGACGCACGCGGAGTACCGCAGATTGTTATGCGTGCACATGCCGACGGAAACAGCCGGAACGAGACGGACGGAGAGGGATGGAGAGGGGCGGAGACGGAACGAGGTCACCGGTACAGCGCCGCGAGCCGCGCCGCGTCCATGGAGAAACGTTTCCTCAGAGTCGCAGGAGACAGCACCTCCACCTCCGGCCCGAGCCCGGTCAGCTGGGCGTGGGCGACCTCCTCGGACTCGACGGGGAGGGTGACCGTCACGCGGCCGAGTCCGTCGGGGGCGTCGCATCCCTTCAGCGCCTCGCGCGCGGACGCGGGGTCGACGGCGTACGGAAGCCTCCGCGCGCCCTCCGGGGAGAGCCGTACGACGACCTCGTCCCGCAGGATGGACCGCGCGAACTGCTCGGCCCGTTCGTCCCAGAACCCGGGCAGGTCGAACCCCTCGTCCCGGGTGAAGCCCTGCGCGCCGTGCGGGGCTTCGACCGACGTGAATCGGTCGATCCGATACACCCGGAAGGTCCCCGATTCGGACGGCTGCTCGGACGGCTGCTCGGACGACTCCTCGGACGGCTGCTCGGGCTGCTGCGGCACCCGCGCGCACAGGTACCAGATCCCTGCCTTGAGCACGAGCCCGTACGGTTCGAGAACCCGTTCCACCTCGGCGTCCTCGCGCCGATGGCGCACGACGATCCGCCGGTCGTCCCACACGGCGTCCGCCACCACGGGCAGCAGCTCGGGGGCCTCCGGCTCGTGGAACCAGGCGGGCGCGTCCAGATGGAACCGCTGCGCCGCCGTCCGCGAGGCGTCCCGCAGGGAGGGGAGCAGAGCCGCGGACACCTTCAGGCGGGCGGCGAAGGCGGTGTCCGCGAGACCCATGTCCCGCAGCGCCGCCGGGACCCCGCTCAGGAACAGCGCCTCCGCCTCCGACCTGGCCAGGCCCGTGAGCCGGGTGCGGTAGCCGCCGACCAGACGGTAGCCCCCGGTCCGGCCCCGGTCCGCGTACACCGGGACTCCCGCCTCCGACAGTGCCTGCGCGTCCCGTGTGATCGTCCGCTCGGACACCTCCAGCTCCCGCGCCAGCTCTGCGCCGGTCATCGACGGCCGTGACTGGAGGAGCAGCACCAACTTGATCAGACGGGCAGCGCGCATACGTTCATGATGCCGGACCCCACTGACAGCGAAGAGGCGCGACGGGAACGCCGAAGGGACGCTGCGGGAACGCGGAGGAGACGCGACGGAAACACCGAAACGGCGGACCGGAAACGAGGAAGAGACGCCACGAGAACGCCGAAGAGGCGCGACGGAAACGCCGAAAGGCCGCGGCGCAAACGCCGAAACGGCGAGGGGGAACGCAGAAGGGCCCGCGGCGGAAACACCGAACGGGCGCCGCGGGAACGCGGCGGGAACGCCGAGGAGGCGCGGTGGGAACGCCGAGGAGGCGCGGCGGGAACGCCGAGATGGTGCGGCGGGAACGCCGAGACGGCGCGGGGCAACGCGGAAAGGCTGCGGCGGACGCGGAAAGGCCGCGGCGGAAACGTCGAAGGGGTGCGGCGGGAACGCCGAGACGGCGCGGGGCAACGCGGAAAGGCTGCGGCGGACGTGGAAAGGCCGCGCCGGAAACGTCGAAGGGGTGCGGCGGGAACGCTGAAGCAGCGCGGGCGGAACGCCGAAGGTCGCGGCGCAAACGCCGAAACGGCGCGGGTGAACGCGGAGCGGAAAGGCCACGGCGGGAACGCCGAAACGGCGCAGGCGGAACGCCAACGCCGAAACGGCGCAGGCGGAACGCAGAAAGGGTGCGGCGGGGACGCCGAAAGGCCGCGGCGGGAACGCCGAACGGGCGCGGTGGCCGTAGTCACCGCGCCCCTCCGACGCGCTTCATGCGCGCTGCACGCGCACTTCACGGACGGCGAGCCGTCAGAGCCCGTAGCGCTCCCGCGCCTCCTTCACCGCCGAGGCCTTGACCTCGCCGCGGCGGGCCAGCTGCGCCAGCGCCGCGACGACGATCGACTGCGCGTCGACGCCGAAGTGGCGACGGGCAGCCTCACGGGTGTCGGAGATGCCGAAGCCGTCGGCACCGAGCGAGGAGTAGTCCTGCTCGACCCACTGCGCGATCTGGTCCGGGACCTGGCGCATGTAGTCGGAGACCGCGAGGACCGGGCCCTCGGCGCCCTGCAGCGCCTGGCGGACGAACGGCACCCGCTCCTCGCCGCGCAGCAGGGCCGCGTCGGCCTCCAGCGCGTCGCGCCGCAGCTCCGTCCAGGAGGTCGCGGACCACACGTCGGCGGCCACACCCCACTCCTCCGCGAGCAGCTGCTGCGCCTGGAGGGTCCAGTGGATCGCCGTGCCGGAGCCCAGCAGCTGGATGCGCGGGGCGTTGGCGACGGGGGACAGGCCCGCCGACTCGGCCGTGTTGAAGCGGTACAGGCCCTTGACGATGCCCTCGTCGATACCGAGGCCGCCCGGCTTGGCGGGCTGCGGCATCGGCTCGTTGTAGACCGTCAGGTAGTAGAAGACGTTCGGGTCCTCGCCCGGGGCCGCCTCGCCGTACATCCGGCGCAGACCGTCCTTGACGATCGCCGCGATCTCGTACGCGAACGCCGGGTCGTAGGACAGCGCGGCCGGGTTGGTCGCCGCGATGACCGGGGAGTGGCCGTCGGCGTGCTGGAGGCCCTCGCCCGTCAGCGTCGTACGGCCGGCCGTGGCACCGACCAGGAAGCCGCGGCCGAGCTGGTCGCCGAGCTGCCACATCTGGTCGGCCGTGCGCTGCCAGCCGAACATCGAGTAGAAGATGTAGAACGGGATCATCGCCTCGCCGTGCGTCGCGTACGACGTCGAAGCGGCGATGAAGTCGGCCATCGAACCGGCCTCGGTGATCCCCTCGTTGAGGATCTGGCCGTCCTTGGCCTCCTTGTAGTACATCAGCTGGTCGCGGTCGACCGGCTCGTACGTCTGGCCCTTGGGAGAATAAATACCCAGCGACGGGAACAGGCTCTCCATACCGAACGTGCGCGCCTCGTCGGGGACGATCGGCACCCAGCGCCGGCCGGTCTCCTTGTCGCGGACCAGGTCCTTGACCAGGCGGACGAAGGCCATCGTCGTCGCCAGATTCTGTGTGCCGGAGCCCTTGTCGAAGGACGCGAACGCCTTGTCGGCGGGGGCGGGCAGCGGGGCGAGGGCGTGCGTACGGCGGGCCGGGGCCGGGCCGCCGAGGGCCGCGCGGCGCTCCTGGAGGTAACGGACCTCGGGGGCGTCGGCGCCAGGGTGGCCGTAGGGGACCACGCCGTCGACGAACCGGCTGTCGGAGATGGGCAGTTCGAGCAGGTCACGCATCTGCTTGAACTCGTCCACCGACAACTTCTTCATCTGGTGGTTGGCGTTCTTGGACGCGAAGCCCTTGCCGAGGGTGAAGCCCTTGACCGTCTGGGCCAGGATCACCGTCGGCGCGCCCTTGTGGGCGAGGGCGGCGCGGTAGGCCGCGTACACCTTGCGGGACTCGTGACCACCGCGGGAGAGGTGGAAGCACTCAAGGATCTTGTCGTCGCTGAGCAGCTTCGCCATCTCGACGAGGGCCGGGTCGGAGCCGAAGAAGTCCTGGCGGATGTAGGCGGCGTCGCGGGTCTGGTACGTCTGCACCTGCGCGTCGGGTACCTCGCGCAGCCGGCGTACGAGCGCGCCCGTGGTGTCGAGCTGGAACAGCTCGTCCCAGGCCGAGCCCCACAGCGACTTCACGACGTTCCAGCCGGAGCCGCGGAACCGGGCCTCCAGCTCCTGCACGATCTTGAAGTTGGCGCGGACCGGACCGTCGAGGCGCTGCAGGTTGCAGTTGATGACGAAGGTCAGGTTGTCCAGGCCCTCGCGGGAGGCGAGCGTGAGTGCGGCCGTCGACTCCGGCTCGTCCATCTCGCCGTCGCCGAGGAACGCCCACACGTGGGACTGCGAGACGTCCTTGACGCCGCGGCTGGTCAGATAGCGGTTGAAACGCGCCTGGTAGATCGCCGACAGCGGGCCGAGGCCCATCGAGACGGTCGGGAACTCCCAGAGCCAGGGCAGGCGCCGCGGGTGCGGGTACGACGGGAGGCCGTTGCCGCCCGCCTCCTGGCGGAAGTTGTCGAGGTGCTGCTCGGTGAGCCGGCCGTCGAGGAAGGCGCGGGCGTAGATGCCGGGGGAGGCGTGGCCCTGGATGTAGAGCTGGTCGCCGGACCCGGGAGCCTCCGGGGACTCCTTGCCCTTGAAGAAGTGGTTGAAGCCGGTCTCGTAGAGCCAGGCCGCGGAGGCGAAGGTGGCGATGTGGCCGCCGACGCCGTGTTTCGCGCCCCGGGTCACCATCGCCGCCGCGTTCCAGCGGTTCCAGGCGGTGATCCGGGCCTCCATCGCCTCGTCGCCGTCCACGACGGGCTCGGCGGCGGTGGGGATGGTGTTGACGTAGTCGGTCTCCAGCAGCTTGGGCAGCGCGAGACCGTTGCCCTCGGCACGTTCCAGTGTGCGGCGCATCAGATACGCGGCACGGTGCGGCCCGGCCGCCTGGGTGACGGCGTCCAGGGAGGCCTGCCATTCGGCGGTCTCCTCGGGGTCGCGGTCCGGGAGCTGGTCGAGCTCGCTCGGCTGGATTGCGGTGGGGTCGGTCATTGCGCCGCCTTCCGGATGCGGAGGGGGGTTCCCTCATCGGCAAGGGGTTTTCGGGGTGCCCTTTGTCTTTGGCAGGACAGGGCGGCGGGCTCTGGTGAAAGCCCATCGGAGACTGTAACTCCCTGATCGATGATCGATCAAAGGGTTGAAGGTCAAAACCTCTTCGGATCGAGAAAGTCGGCACGGGGTGCCTTCATGGCAGGCACCGGGTGCCTTGAAAATCTAGGGTTTTCCCAGGTGAGCGCGGGTTTGCTCGGCTGTGTCACGGGCGCGGCGCGCAGCCGAGGACGTGCGCCTTCACCAGCTCGGCGATCAGCGGATCCCGGCGCCGGAAGGCGTCCACGAGTGCCTCGTGCTCCTCGGCGTACGACTGCTGGACGGTTCCCAGCCAGCGGATGGACAGCGCCGTGAAGACCTCGATGCCCAGGCCCTCCCAGGTGTGCAGCAGGACGGAGTTGCCCGCGGCGCGCACGAGTTCGCGGTGGAAGGCGACGGTGTGCCGGACCTGGCCGGTGCCGTCCGACAGCCGGTCGGCCTCGTACAGCGCCGTGACGTGCGGCTCCAGGGCCGAGCAGTCCAGGGCGAGCCGCTCGGCCGCCAGCTCGGCCGCGATGGCCTCCAGACCGGCCCGTACGGGGTAGCTCTCCTCCAGGTCGGCGGCGGTCAGGTTCCGTACGCGTACACCCTTGTTGGGTGCCGACTCGATCAGCCGCAGCGACTCCAGCTCGCGCAGCGCCTCCCGCACCGGCGTCTGGCTGACCTCCAGCTCGGTCGCGATCCGCCGCTCGACGATCCGCTCGCCCGGCTTCCAGCGCCCGCTGACGATCCCCTCCACGATGTGCTCGCGGATCTGTTCGCGCAGCGAGTGGACGACGGGCGCGGTCATGAGGGGCTCCTTCACTGGGGGCGCGATGTCAAATGCTGCGGCCCGTAGGGCCTCGTCGAGGGGTGGCGGTCGGGCTACGGGCGGGACCCAAGGGCGTTTGACGTTTAGACAATAAGGCCGCTTCCCTGTCGGAGAGAGGCGCACGGGGGCGCTTTCATGCAGGTGAGACGAGACTTACACGCTGTCAGAGCGGCCTCGGCCGTAAAGACCCGTACCGGCTGGGACCCGGAGGCGTCACGTCCGTGTCACCCCGAGAACCCGCGGGCTCCGCACGGTGTGGCGATGGGCAGAGGGGGCGCCGGCGTCTCGGCCCCCCGGTCACCTCGGGGGAAAGTCATGAAGGGTCGGGTACGCGCACGGGGGATCCGCCGGGCGACCACGGCGGCGGCAGCCGCGGCGGCAACGGTCGTGGTCGTGGGCACGATGGCCGGCTGCCGTCCGATGGACACGGGAGCGGCGGCGGGGCCGGGCGAGGAGCGGACCACGAGCACCTCGGCCACCGCGGGCCCGGCCGGACGGCTTCCCGGACCCGGTCCCGGCCCCGGCGGCGCCTGTGTGTTCGTCAAGCCGGACGGCGCGCAGAAGTTCGGGCACGTCGGCTGGGGCTTCCGGATCACCGGCAGTGACCGCTGGGTGTACGGGGCGGTGGAGAACCCGTCGAACGCCCTCTACACCCCGCCCGGCGGCGACATCGGTGCCTGGCACGCCGAGGGCACGTACGCCCGGATGCTCGGTGACATGTCCCGCGACGCCTTCTATCCGGGGAAGTCCACCCACCCGTACAGCCGCTACCGCTGCACGGGCTCGTCGACGAGCGACGTGACCGCCGCCCGCGCCATGATCCGTACGGTCGAGAAGCGCGGCTTCCTCGTCGGCGTCGACCCGCGGACGGGCGACCTCGGCTCGCGCGACTGCCTGGACGCCACGTACGACGTCCTGAGGGCGTACCGGACGCGGCATCTGACGCCCGCGTACCAGACGGAGATCCCGAACCTGTGGGTGGAGACGCTCGTGCTGTGGTCGGACCACACCCTCAGTCCGCGGTAGGCAGGTGCGGCGATGAAAACGCGAAGCCCCCGCCCGGAAGGTTCCGGACGGGGGCTTCACGTGCGAAGCGCGAGAAGGGGGTGCTACAGGCCGAGCTCGACCTCGAACTCGCCCGCCTCCAGGATCGCCTTGACCGCGGTCAGGTAACGGGCGGCGTCGGCGCCGTCCACCAGACGGTGGTCGTAGGAGAGCGTCAGGTAGGTCATGTCGCGGACGCCGATGACCGTACCCTCCTCCGTCTCGATGACGGCCGGACGCTTGACCGTGGCACCGATGCCCAGGATCGCGACCTGGTTCGGCGGCACGATGATCGTGTCGAAGAGCGCGCCGCGCGAGCCGGTGTTGGAGATCGTGAAGGTCGCGCCGGACAGCTCGTCCGGAGTGATCTTGTTGGCCCGGACCTTGCCCGCCAGCTCGGCGGTGGACTTGGCGATGCCGGCGATGTTGAGGTCGCCCGCGTGCTTGATGACCGGGGTCATCAGGCCCTTCTCGGAGTCCACCGCGATACCGATGTTCTCGGAGTCGAAGTAGGTGATCGTGCCCTCGTCGACGTTGATCCGGGCGTTGACGACCGGGTGGGCCTTCAGCGCCTGGGCCGCCGCCTTCACGAAGAACGGCATCGGGGAGAGCTTGACGCCCTCGCGGGCCGCGAAGGAGTCCTTCGCCTGCGCACGGAGCTTCATCAGACGGGTGATGTCGACCTCGACGACCGAGGACAGCTGGGCCTGCTCGTGCAGGGCCTTCACCATGTTGTCGCCGATGACCTTGCGGATGCGGGGCATCTTGACGGTCTGGCCGCGGAGCGGGGAGACCTCCAGGGCCGGCGCCTTCTTGGCGGCCGGGGCTGCTGCCGCGGCGGCCGGAGCCGGGGCGGCGGCGGCCTTCGCGGCCTCGGCGACGGCGATGACGTCCTGCTTGCGGATACGACCGCCGACGCCGGTGCCCTTGACGGCGGCCAGGTCGACGCCGTTCTCGGCGGCCAGCTTGCGCACCAGCGGGGTGACGTACGCGCCGTCGTCACCGGCGGTGGCGGCGGGCGCCGGGGCCGGGGTGACGGGGGCGGGCGCGGCGACCGGCGCGGGGGCCGGAGCCGGAGCGGGCACGGCGGGCGCGACCGGGGCGGCGGCCTGGACCGGAGCCGGGGGCGCGACCGGGGCGGCAGCGACGGGGGCCGGAGCCGGGGCGGCCGGAGCGGGTGCCGGGGCCGGGGCGGCAGCGGCGGGGGCCGGGGCCGCGGGAGCCGGAGCGGCGGCCGGAGCCGCGCCCGGGGCGCCGACGACGGCGAGCTTCGCGCCGACCTCGGCGGTCTCGTCCTCGGCGACCAGGATCTGCAGCAGGACACCGGCGACCGGGGAGGGGATCTCGGTGTCGACCTTGTCCGTGGAGACCTCCAGCAGCGGCTCGTCCTCCGCGACCTCCTCGCCGACCTCCTTCAGCCAGCGGGTGACGGTGCCCTCGGTGACCGACTCGCCCAGGGCGGGCAGCACGACGTCGGTACCGGAGGCGCCGCCGGCCGGAGCGGCCGGGGCGGCCGGAGCCGCGGGGGCGGCGGCGACCGGGGCAGGGGCGACCGGGGCAGGGGCGACCGGAGCCGGAGCGGCCGGGGCCGGAGCGACCGGGGCCGCCACGGGCTCGGCGGCCGGAGCCGGGGCGGCGGCGGGCGCGCCCGTGCCGTCGTCGATGACGGCCAGCTCGGCGCCGACCTCGACCGTCTCGTCCTCGGCGACCTTGATGGAGGACAGGACACCGGCGACGGGGGAGGGGATCTCGGTGTCGACCTTGTCCGTCGACACCTCCAGCAGCGGCTCGTCGGCCTCGACGCGCTCGCCCTCGGCCTTCAGCCAGCGAGTGACAGTGCCCTCGGTGACGCTCTCACCGAGCGCCGGAAGGGTTACGGAAACCGCCATGGTTTCTGTTGCTCCTTACGAATGGTGCGGAAGTCTGTGGTCGTCGTCGCGCCCAGGGGCGACGCGGTGACTGGGTACGGCCGGTGGCCGAAGGCTCGGCCGGCGGCCGATCAGTCGTGCGAGTGCAGCGGCTTGCCCGCGAGGGCCAGGTGGGCCTCGCCGAGCGCCTCGTTCTGCGTCGGGTGGGCGTGGATGAGCTGGGCGACCTCGGCGGGCAGCGCCTCCCAGTTGTAGATCAGCTGGGCCTCGCCGACCTGCTCGCCCATGCGGTCGCCGACCATGTGGACGCCGACCACGGCACCGTCCTTCACCTGGACGAGCTTGATCTCGCCCGCGGTGCCCAGGATCTTGCTCTTGCCGTTGCCCGCGAGGTTGTACTTCAGCGCGACGACCTTGTCCGCGCCGTAGATCTCCTTGGCCTTGGCCTCGGAGATGCCCACGGAGGCGACCTCGGGGTGGCAGTACGTCACCCGGGGCACGCCGTCGTAGTCGATCGGCACGGCCTTCAGACCGGCCAGACGCTCGGCCACCAGGATGCCCTCGGCGAAGCCGACGTGCGCGAGCTGGAGCGTCGGGACCAGGTCGCCGACGGCGGAGATGGTCGGGACGTTCGTCCGCATGTACTCGTCGACCAGGACATAGCCGCGGTCCATCGCGACGCCCTGCTCCTCGTAGCCGAGACCGGCCGAGACCGGGCCGCGGCCGACGGCGACGAGCAGGACCTCGGCCTCGAACTCCTTGCCGTCGGCGAGGGTGACCTTGACACCGCTCCGGGTGTACTCGGCCTTCGAGAAGAAGGTGCCCAGGTTGAACTTGATGCCGCGCTTGCGGAACGCGCGCTCAAGGAGCTTGGAGGAGTTCTCGTCCTCGACCGGGACGAGGTGCTTGAGGCCCTCGATCACCGTCACGTCGGTGCCGAAGGACTTCCACGCGGAGGCGAACTCGACGCCGATGACGCCGCCGCCGAGCACGATCGCGGACTGCGGGACGCGGTCCAGGACCAGCGCGTGGTCGGAGGAGATGATCCGGTTGCCGTCGATCTCCAGGCCCGGCAGCGACTTCGGCACGGAGCCGGTCGCGAGCAGCACGTGGCGACCCTGGATGCGCTGGCCGTTCACGTCGACCGAGGTCGGGGAGGACAGTCGGCCCTCACCCTCGATGTACGTCACCTTGCGGGACGCGATAAGACCCTGCAGGCCCTTGTACAGGCCCGAGATGACACCGTCCTTGTACTTGTGGACGGCCGGTACGTCGATGCCCTCGAAGGTGGCCTTGACACCGAACTGCTCGCTCTCGCGGGCCTGGTCGGCGATCTCGCCCGCGTGCAGCAGAGCCTTGGTGGGGATGCACCCGCGGTGCAGGCAGGTACCGCCGACCTTGTCCTTCTCGATCAGGGCGACGTCCAGGCCCAGCTGCGCTCCGCGCAGCGCCGCGGCGTAACCGCCGCTACCGCCACCGAGGATCACTAGGTCGAAAACGGTGCTGGCGTCGTTCGCCACGTCACGTCCTCCATGCATGTGCGCCACGCCGGTCTCCAGTGACCGGTCGGCGGCTGGTGTCCGGCCGCTCTTCATCGGCCCTGTGGTGGGGGCCCTGTCCTGCCGAGAACCCATCTTCGCACTTGTCGGGAGCGTTCGAGACGCCGGGCCCGTGTGTGAGACGTCGCACTGTCCGAATACCGCGGGCACCCCGCGCCCGGGAAAGGGCGCGGGGCTGCCACATGTACGGCTCCGCCGCGTGGGCGCGAGCAACCACGACGGACGCGCGGTCGCCGATCTTCGCTAGCCGAGATCCCCGACCGCGGTCAGTTCGGCGAGACGGACCAGCGTACGGACCGCCGAGCCCGTGCCGCCCTTCGGCGTGTAGCCGAACGGCCCGGACTCGTTGAACGCGGGCCCGGCGATGTCCAGGTGGGCCCACGTGATGCCCTCGCCCACGAACTCCTTCAGGAACAGACCGGCGACCAGGCCGCCGCCCATCCGCTCACCCATGTTGGCGATGTCGGCGGTCGGGGAGTCCATCCCCTTGCGCAGGTGCTCCGGCAGCGGCATCGGCCACGACTCCTCGCCGACCTCCTCCGCGGCCTCGACGATCGCCGTGCGGAACGTGTCGTCGTTCGCCATCACACCGAACGTACGGTTGCCGAGCGCCAGCACCATCGCACCGGTCAGCGTCGCCACGTCGATGATCGCGTCCGGCTTCTCCTCGGACGCCTTCCACAGCGCGTCGGCGAGGACGAGGCGGCCCTCGGCGTCCGTGTTGAGCACCTCGACGGTCTTGCCGCTGTACATGCGCAGCACGTCACCGGGGCGGGTGGCGGAACCGGAGGGCATGTTCTCGGCGAGCGCGAGCCAGCCGGTGACGTTGACCTCCAGGCCGAGGCGCGCGGTCGCGACCACGGCGGCGAACACCGCGGCCGCGCCGCTCATGTCGCACTTCATCGTCTCGTTGTGCCCGGCCGGCTTGAGGGAGATGCCGCCCGAGTCGTAGGTGATGCCCTTGCCGACGAAAGCGAGGTGCTTGGTCGCCTTCGGGGAGGTGTAGGACAGCTTCACCAGACGGGGAGCGGCGGCCGAGCCCGCGCCGACGCCGAGGATGCCGCCGTAGCCGCCCTTTTCGAGGGCCTTCTCGTCGAGCACCTGCACCTTGATGCCGTGCTCCTTGCCGGCGGCGGTGGCGACGGCGGCGAAGGCCTCGGGATAGAGGTCGTTCGGCGGGGTGTTGACGAGGTCGCGGGCGCGGTTGAGCTCCTCGGTCACGGCGGTGGCGCGCGCGAGGGCCGCCTTGTGCGCCGCGTCACGGGGCTTGCCACCCAGGAGCACGACCTCGGCGAGCGGCGGCTTGCCGTTCTTGGGGTCCTTGGCGCTCTCCTTGTAGGCGTCGAAGGCGTACGCGCCGAGCGCCGCGCCCTCCGCGAGGGCGCCCACGTCGGCGGCGTCGGAGATCGGCAGGGCGAGGACGGCCTTCTTCGCGCCGGCGAGCGCACGGGCCGCGGCACCGGCCGCGCGGCGCAGCGCCTCGGCGGCGAACGTGTCGTCCTTCTCCGGGACCGCTCCCAGGCCGACGGCCACGACGACGGGTGCCTTGAAGCCGGACGGCGCGGGCAGCTTCGTCACCTCGCCCTCGGCGCCGGATGCGCCGAGGGTCTCCAGGATTCCGGCGAGCGCGCCGTCGTACGCCTGGTCCACGGCCTCGGCGCCCGGTGCGACGACCAGGTTCCCGGACTTGGAGCCGGCGCCCTTCGCGACACCGACGACGATCGCGTCGGCCCGCAGGCCGGACGCTGCGGCGGTGCTGAGAGTCAGAGCAGTCACGGTGGTGAAATCTCGCTTCCATTGAGTTGCTGCGGCCGAAGAGGGTGGGTCGGCCGGGCCCGCGGCAGACCCATGGGATCTGCCGTCGGACAGACCCTAGATCGGGGCGGAAACCCAGCCGGGACCGGGCCGGAGGAGTGCAGATGACGAGCCTACGCGCGTGGCCGGGTTTCGCTCATTCCTGCGGGTGTTCACCACTCGGTGGCGTCGTGGTCACTTTCCACCCCTCACTCCCGGTGACGTGAGCCGCACGCATCGGGTCCGCCGAACGCGCGGCCCGCCACTGGTCCTTGCACGACTGTAAATCCGAACGAATCGGGTCGCCCCCACGACGGGCGCGGCGTTCCTCGGGGACACCGTCGACGGCGCCTCGGGGGCAGAGTTCCCGGGCGTCGTGCTGCCCGATGGTGCGCACACGGAGGCCTGTGGAACGGAGGCCTGTTGAAGGGTCAGCCGAGGGAGAGCGCCACGAGGGCGGTGGTCGCGGCCGTCTCGGCGAGGCCGCCGAAGACATCGCCCGTGATGCCGCCGAAGCGCCGCGTGCAGTGGCGCAGGAGCAGTTCGGCACTCGCGCAGGCGGCGAGGACGGCCAGTGGGGCGCGCAGCAGGTCGTACGGTCCGAGGAGCGCGCCCGCGCCCGCCGCCGCGGCGACGACGGCGAGCGCCACCGTGAGGGCGCCACGCACGGGTACCGTGCCCGCGACCGCCGCGCCCAGGCCCTCGGGGCGGGCGGGGGGCACTCCGGTGCGGGCGGCCAGGGTGAGGGCGAGGCGGGCCGCGGTCGCCGAGACGACGGCCGCGAGCACACCCCGGGCCCACGAGGCCTCGTACGCCTGGAAGAGCGCGGCGACCTGGGCCAGCAGCACGAAGAGCAGCGTGATCACGCCGAACGGGCCGATGTCCGACTGCTTCATGATGCGCAGCGCGTCCTCGGCGGGCTTGCCGCTGCCGAGGCCGTCCGCGGTGTCGGCGAGCCCGTCGAGGTGCAGACCGCGGGTGAGCGCGGCCGGTACGGCGGCGGTGGCGACGGCGGCGAGCAGCGGGCCCGCGCCCGTCGCGAGGAGCGCCACGCCCACCAGGGCCGCGCCCGCCCCGACGACCAGCCCGGCCACGGGGGCGCACAGCATGCCGCCGCGTGCCGCCTCGCGATCCCATCGGGTGACCGTGACGGGGAGCACGGTCAGGGTGCCGAAGGCGAAGCGGAGGCCGTGGGGGAGAGGGGTCCTGGACACCGGCGCAGGGTACCCGGGGCGGCGGCGGGCCGACGGAGGACGGGTACGGCGGCCGTGGCGGAGAGCCGTGGATCAGCGGAGGGCCACGGATAAAGTGCCCGATATGGGTCATTGGTTGCATCGGAACATCGTCGAGCCGGGAAAGCTGCCGCTCCTGCTGGCGCTCGCCTCCTTCGTGCTGACCTTTGTGATCACCCGTGTCATCGTGCGGCTCATCCGCGCCGGCAAGGGTCCGTTCGGCAACGTCAAGGCGGGCGGTCTGCACATCCACCATGTGGTCCCCGGCGTCGTACTGACCGTGCTCGGCGGCTTCGGCGCGGTGGCCAGCTCCCGGCACGGCTTCGGCGCCTGTCTGTTCGCCGTGGTGTTCGGGACGGGCGCGGGGCTGGTGCTCGACGAGTTCGCGCTGATCCTGCACCTCGACGACGTGTACTGGACCGAGGAGGGCCGCAAGAGCGTCGAGGTCGTGCTGGTCACCGCGGCCCTCGTCGGTCTGGTGCTCGGCGGTTTCCTGCCGTTCGGGGTCAACGACATGACCCAGCAGGAACTTCAGGACCGCGGCGGGGTCGTCCTGAGCGTGGCCGTGAACTTCCTCTTCGCCCTCCTCGCCCTGAGCAAGGGCAAGGCCCGCATGGCGATCTTCGGCGTGATCGTCCCGTTCGTCGCCCTCATCGGCGCGCTCCGGCTGGCCCGCCCCGCCTCGCCGTGGGCCAAGCGCTTCTACCGCCGCCGGCCGTGCGCCCGAGCCAGGTCGACCCTGCGCGCCTACCACCACGACCTCCGCTGGTCGGGCCCGCGCCGCAGGCTTCAGGACTGGATCGGCGGGAAACCCGACCCGGAACCCGTCCGGCCGCTGCCCGGCCGCCGGTGAGTGCGGCGGTGGCGCAGGACGGAGATCCCGTAGAGCACGAAGACCGCGGCGAGGGCGGCGATGTGCTCCTTGCCCGCGAGGTTCTCCTTGAGCGCCACCTCGACCACCATCGCCGCGATCACCCCCCAGGCCGTCCAGTACGCGCGATAGCGCCAGGCGACGAAGACGGCGAGCCCGACCACGGCCGCCGACGGCCCGGTGTCCACCACCCGCGCGTCCGTCGCGGGCAGCCCCAGCGGGTTGTGCGGGCCCAGCGCGATCGCCAGCCGCGCGTACAGCGTGCCGGCCAGCGTCGCGGCGTACGCGATGACGAGCATCCGCCACCAGCCGAGACAGATCTCGGCGATCCCGAACACGACGAGGACCTGGATCAGAGCGCCCCACACCGGCAGGTCCAGAGCCGGCACTAAGAGGGAGAGCGGAGTGCGCAGCAGAGCGAGCCCCAGCGGCTCGTCGGCCCGCACCGAGCCGATGTCCTGGACGAACCGGAAGCCCCAGGACTGGTTCTGCACGAACTGCAGGAGGGCCGTCAGAAGGACGGCCCCGAGCGTCACCGGCATCGCCCGCCAACGCCGTTCGACGAGTGCCTCGCGCACGGTGACGTACACCGGTCCCCATTCGGCGCGGGCGAGGCGGGCGAGCGTGTTCATGCGGGCGCTCCCGTCTCCCCCGCCCCCTCTTCTCCGTTCGTCCTCGTCCTCATCTGTGCGACTCCAGGTGCTTGCGGTGCAGCCACTTCGGCAGGCCCGGCGCCTCCAGGAACCCCTCGGCGCGCCCGGACGCGATGCCGATGCGCAGCAGGTCCGCGCTCTTCTCGAAGAGCAGAAACCGGGGTTCCCAGATCGGCCGGTACTTGGCGTTGGCGCGGTACAGCGACTCGATCTGCCACCAGCGCGAGAAGAAGCTGAGCAGGGAACGCCACAGCCGCAGCACCGGTCCGGCGCCGAGGCGCGCACCACGTTCGAAGACGGAGCGGAACATGGCGAAGTTGAGCGAGACCTGAGTGGTCCCGAGGTCCGGGGCGCGGCGGAGGAGCTCGATCACCATGAACTCCATCAGCCCGTTCTCACAGCCGCGGTCACGCCGCATGAGGTCGAGGGAGAGCCCGTGCGGCCCCCAGGGCACGAAGGACAGCAGCGCCCGCAACTCCCCGTTCGCGTCCGTGCACTCCAGCATCACGCAGCGTCCGTCGTTCGGGTCGCCGAGCCGTCCGAGCGCCATGCTGAAGCCGCGCTCGGTGGCCCCGTCCCGCCAGTCGTCGGCCCGGCACAGGAGGTACGCCATCTCGTCGGCCGGGATGTCCTCGTGGCGCCGGATGCGCACCTCGTACCCGGCCCGCCTCACCCGGTTGTAGGCCTGCCGGACGGTGCGCATGGCGCGTCCCTCAAGGGTGAACTCGGCGGTCTCGACGATGGCTTCGTCACCGAGTTCGAGGGCGTCCAGACCATGCCGGGAGTAGACGGTCCCCGCCTCCTCGCTCGCGCCCATCACCGCCGGGATCCAGCCGTGCGCGCGGGCCTCGGCGAGCCAGGGCTCGATGGCGCCGGGCCACGCCTCGGGATCGCCGATCGGATCGCCGGAGGCCAGCGAGACCCCGCCGACGACGCGGTACGCGACCGCGGCCTTGCCGGTCGGCGACCAGAGCACGCTCTTCTCCCTGCGCAGCGCGAAGTAGCCCAGCGAGTCGCGGTCGCCGTTCTTGTCGAGCAGCGCGCGCAGCCGTTTCTCGTCGTCCTCGGTGATCGGGTCGACGGCGCGGCGGGAGCGGAAGGCCGCGTAGAACACGGCGAGGACCAGCAGGGTGCTGAGCACGTTGATGGCGACGTTGACCCAGTTGGGGATCTCCAGGCCGTGGAAGCGGGAGTCGTCGGCGGCGACGGAGACCAGCCGCAGGGCGCCGTAGCGCCAGCGGTCCAGGAAGGCCGAACGGTAGGCGTCGTGCGCGTTGTTGGTGACCGTCACCAGCAGTGCGGCGAGCAGTGAGCAGACGAGCAGTCCGCCGACGCCGACGGCCGCGGCCAGCCTCGGGTTCGACCGGTCGCCCTTCGCGTAGAACTCCCGGCGGCCGATCACGAGCGATACGACGAACGCCCCGGTCAGTGCGAGCGAGATCCAGTTCTGCGCGTACCCGCGGATCTCCGGGAACGCCATCGCGACGGCGAACAGCAGCAGGAACAGGCCGCTGAGCACGAAGTTGAGGATCCACGCGGCGCGTTTGCGGCGCCGCATGGTGATGGCCAGGAACATCGTGAACACACCCGAGGCGAATCCTGCCGTCAGCAGGTACGGGGTGAAGAAGTTCTCGGTGTTGTGCCGGCGTACGTCCTGCCCGAGCGAGACCCACACGGCACTCAGGAAGTTGATGAACGTCACGGCCCGCAGGTACCAGACCGCGAAGGCGGCGGCTCTCCGTGAAGCTCCCGTGGACCGGCGCTCCCCTTCCCCCTGACGGGCGGGGATCCGCTCCTGATCGGCGGCAATTCGGGCATCTCCCATAAAGGGCGATGATATGGGGCGGGGTGGGGCGGGCGGGGGAAGGGCGGTGCGGGTGGTGTGGGGCGGGGGGTTGTGCGGGGTGGGTTTTGGCGGGCGGGGGTGATCTGTCGGGTGCGGGTGGGTGGGGGCTGGTCGCGCAGTTCCCCGCGCCCCTCACGGAGCGGGGCTGCGCCCCGAAATCCCCACCCGGACCGACTTGTTCGGCTGCCGGCCGGTGGGGGCTGGGTGCGCAGTTCCCCGCGCCCCTGGCAGGCGGGCCCCGGTCCGCACCACTCAGCCTGGGGCGGGGGCGGTTAGCTCTCGTCCTGGTCGGAGGCCTCGGCCTCGGGCTCGGGGGCCGGGATCTCCGGGAGTTCGGCGGACAGTGCGGCGGCGGCCTGGACGAGGGGGAGGGCGAGGAGGGCGCCCGCGCCCTCGCCGACCGTGACGCCTTGGTCGAGGAGGGGTTCGAGGGCCATCCGGTCCAGGGCCTTCGCCTGGGCCGGCTCGCCGCTGTTCTGGCCGGCCAGCCACCAGTCCGGCGCCCGGAAGGCGACCCGCTGCCCGACGAGGGCGCACGCGGCCGAGACGACCCCGTCGAGGATCACCGGCATCTTCCGTACCGCACTCTGCAACAAGAACCCCGTCATCGCCGCGAGGTCGGCGCCGCCCACCACCGCGAGCAGCTGCAGCTGATCCCCGAGCACCGGCCGGGCCCGCCGCAGGGCGTCCCGTACGGCCGCGCACTTGCGCATCCACGCGAGGTCGTCGATGGCCCGCCCGCCCCGCCCGGTGACGACGGACGCGTCGGTTCCGCAGAGCGCCGCGACCAGCACGGCCGCCGCGGTGGTCCCGCCGACGCTCACATCGCCGAGCACCACCAGATCCGTACCGGAGTCGGCCTCCTCGTCCGCGACGGCGACCCCCGCCCGGAACGCGGCCTCCGCCTCCTCCAGGGTCAGCGCGTCCTCGACGTCGATCCGCCCCGACCCGCGCCGCACCCGATGCCGTACGACCTCCGCGGGCAGCTCCTGCGGATCGCAGTCCAGGGCCATGTCGACGACCCGCACCGGCACGCCGAGCCTGCGCGCCAGCACCGCCGCGGGGCTCGCGCCCTCCAGGATCCCCCGCACCAACTGGTCGGCGCTGCCCGCGGGCCGCGCCGACACACCGAGTCCGGCGATGCCGTGGTCGCCCGCGAACACCACCACGCGCGGGTGCTCGATCGGCCGTACCGGCACCGCCGACTGCGCCGCCGCCAGCCACTCACCCAGGTCGTCGAGGCGGCCCAGTGCCCCGGGCGGCACGCTCTGGCGCTCCCGGCGCGCCTCGGCGTCGCGGCGCACGCCTCCGTCGGGGCGCTCGATCAGATCGGTGAAGTCATCGAGATTAAGCGAGCTCATTCGCCGAACAGTACCGGCAGCGATCGAACACGTCCGCGCCACGTCGTTGCGCCCCGGAACGCGATCCGCTACGTACCGTTTGCGTCGGATTGTCGTACGGCTGGTCGCCCGCCCCGCCGTCTCCGCCCCGCCTCCCTGGAGCGCCCATGCCCCTCACACCCCGCACACCACCCCCGACGACCGCACACCGCGCCGCCTACGCGGCCGAACTCGCCCAGGGCACCGACCGGTTCCACGAGCCGCGCCGCGAGGACTGCCCCTGGTGCGGCTCGAAGCGGCTGCGCACCCGGCTGCGGACGCCCGACCAGGTGCAGCGCAAGCCCGGTACGTTCGTCGTCGACGAGTGCGGGGACTGCGCGCACGCCTTCCAGAACCCCCGGCTCACGGCGGAGGGGCTGGCCTTCTACCACCCGGACTTCCACGAAGAGCTCGACGGCGCCACCGACCGGCTGCTCGGCGCCCGCGGCAGCAGGGGACGCCACCGGGCCGCGGCCCGCGCGCTGCTGCCGTACGCCGAGCCGGAGAGCTGGCTCGACGTCGGCACCGGACACGGGCACTTCCCGGCCGTCGCCAAGGAGGTCCACCCGTACACGGCCTTCGACGGGCTCGACCTCAGCCGGCGGGTGGAGCGGGCGCGGGCGGCCGGGCGCGTCGAGGAGGCGCACCGCGGCCGGCTGACCGACGCCCGGATCGCCGGGCGGCTGCGCTCCCGCTACGACGTCGTGAGCATGTTCCACCATCTGGAGCACACCCCCGACCCGCGCGAGGAGTTGCGCGCCGCCCTGACCGTTCTGCGGCCCGGCGGGCATCTTCTCGTCGAAGTCCCGGACCCCGACTGCGTGTTCGGTGCGCTGCTGGGCAGGTGGTGGGTGTCGTACGGCCAGCCGCGCCACCTGCACCTCATGCCGTTGCGCAACCTGCTGGCCGAGCTGGAGTCCCACGGCTGCGAGGTCGTGGCGACGGACCGCCGCGAGCCCCACATCCCGTACGACCTCGCGGGCGCCCTCGCGCTGGCCCTCGGCCGCGTCCTGCCCGACGTCGACGCCCCCTGGCGGCCGAATCCGCCGACCTCGGTCCAGCGCACCCTGTGCACGGCCCTGACCCGGGCGTCCGTCCCGCTGCTGGCCTCGGCCTCCGCGCTGGACCACGCCCTGGCCCCGGTCTTCCGCCGCACCCGCTTCTCGAACGCCTACCGGATCATCGCGCGCCGGCACCGGTGAGCCGTGGCCGGACACCCGTCACCGTCGAGCCGTGGTCAGCCCCGCAGCACCAGCGCCTGTCCCGCCACCACCAGCAGGACGTGCTCGCACTCCGCCGCGAACCCCGCGTTCAGCCGCCCGAGTTCGTCGCGGTAGCGGCGGCCGGAGGCGGTGGCGGGGACGATGCCGGAGCCGACCTCGTTCGAGACGGCGACGAGGGTGCGGCGGGTGCGGCGGACGGCGGAGGTGAGCTCCTCGACGCGGGCCCGCAGCGCGCGTTCGCCGCCGCCGGCCCACTCCGCGTCGTCCCAGGCGTTCACGGAGTCCATCGCGTCCGTGAGCCAGAGGGAGAGACAGTCGATGAGGAGGGGAGGACCGGTCTCCGCCAGCAGCGGCACCAGGTCGCAGGTCTCCACCGTGCGCCAGGAGCCGGGCCGCCGCTCCCGGTGGGCGTGCACGCGCGACGCCCACTCGTTGTCCCCGTTGCGGGATCCGCCCGTCGCCACGTACAGCACGTCGGGAAAGGACTCCAGACGCCTCTCCGCCTCCACCGACTTGCCCGAACGCGCCCCGCCGAGTACCAGAGTGCGACGCGGTACATCGGGCACGTCCTCGTACACGCCCACGTCCAGCGTCGTCCCGTCCGGCACCGCCCGGGCGCCCGCCGCCGCGAGCCGCCGCCGCAGTTCGGGGCCCGGCGGCACGTCGTGGTCGAGGTGGACCGCGATCACGTCCGTCGTCGGCCCGACCGCCCCGACCGCGCGCAGCTTCGCCAGGGCGTCCGGCCGGCCCACCAGATCGGCGACCACCATGTCGTACGAGTCGCCGTGCTCGTCCAGTCCGGCGGGCGCGGCGCCCGGCGGCAGATACAGCAACCGCCGCCCGTCCGGTCCGGTCACCGCGTACCCCGTGCCGGGCGAGTCCATCGGCACCGCACGCACCCGGTGCCCGGTCAGCAGCGCGAGCTCACTGCCGTCCGGAACCCGCCCGGGCTGCGGCAGCCCCGCCGGCACCTCGACCGCGGGCCCGTCGTGCGGATGCGAGAGCAGCACCTGTCGTACGCCGCCCAGCGAGTGCCCGGCGCGGGCGGCCGCGAACGCGGCGCCGGGCGTGAGGTCGAGCAGCAGCGTGCCGTCCACGAGCAGCGCGGTGGCCGCCCGCGCGTTCTCACCCAGCGCGCTCGCGCAGGCCGCGCAGGGACAGTCGGGTCGGGGCAGGCCCTCGGGGGCGCCGGTGCCGAGCAGAGTCAGTTCCACGGGGTTGATTTTTCCGTGTCCCCGCAGGTCTTGCGCGTCCGGCTAGGCTTCGGACAGGAGCCGGATCTTGTCCGGCTTTCGCTGTGCAGTGTGCTCATACCTGGGAGGCGTACATGGCGGCATGGACGTGGCGGTTCGAGAAGTCCGACGGGACAGAGGTCCAACCCGCGGTGCAGCCCGAGGAGTTCACCACGCAGGGGGACGCGGAGTCCTGGATCGGCGAGGTGTGGAAGGACCTCCTGGCAGGCGGCGCGGACCAGGTGTTCCTCTTCGAGGACAGCACGCGGATCTACGGGCCGATGAGCCTGCACGCCGAGCCGGAGTAGGCCGGTCGGGGTTGCCGGGACCGCTCCCGGCAACCCCGCTCCACCGTCTTCACCCTTTTCCACCGTCTTCACCCGCGCCCACTGTTCGCCCGTGCCCACTTTCGCTTGTGCCCACTTTCGCCTGTGCCTATCGGTCACCCGTGCCTACTGTTCGCCCAGCGTCACGTCGACCGTCCGCTCGATCCGGCCCCGTGCGAAGGTCACCCGCGTCCTGCCGCCCGGCTTCTCGGCCGCGAGTGCCTCGGCGAGGGAGGTGACCGTGGTGATGTCGGCGCCGCCGACCTTGGTGATGATGTCGCCGGGCCGGATACCCGCCTTGGCGGCGGCCCCGCCGGGCCTGACCTCGACCACGGCGGTACCCACGGGTCTGTAGGTGTCGTCGAGCACCGTACGGGCGATGATGCCGAGCGCCGCCCGCCCCGAGTCGGTGACCTTGCCGGTCCTGATGATCTGGTCGGCGATCGTGCGCACCATCGAGGCGGGGATCGCGAATCCGATACCGGGCGCCGTGCCGCCGCCGAGTTCCGGATCCGTCGCGGCCAGCGTGGGAATGCCGATGACCTGTCCGTCCAGGTTCACCAGCGCGCCGCCGCTGTTGCCCGGGTTGATCGCCGCCGAGGTCTGCACCATGTTGGCGATGGTGGCCCCGGTGCCGTCGCCGGTACGGTCCTCGCTGACGGTGCGGCCGGTCGCCGACACGATGCCCTGGGTCACGCTCGACGACAGCCCGAGCGGCGAGCCCATCGCCAGCACGATATGGCCGACCTCGACCTTCGCCGAGTCCCCGAGGGTGGCCGCCTTCAGCCCGCCGGGCACCTTGTCCAGCTTGATGACGGCGAGGTCCTGCTCGGGGTAGGAGTACACGAGCCGGGCCGTCAGCACGTCCTCGCTGTTGGCCGTCGTCACCTGGAAGGTCTTGTCGTTGCCGACCACATGGGCGTTGGTGACGATGTGTCCGCTGTTGTCGTACACGACCCCCGAGCCCTGCTCGTCGCTCGCCCGGATCTGCACCACCGACGGCAGGACGTTCTTGATCACCTTCAGGTAGTCGTCCTGCAGATCGTGGCCCGTCGCGGGGGCGACGGCCTGTGTCGTCCCCCGGCCTCGCACGCCGTCCCGCCCGGCCGACGCCCCGGAGGCGGAACAGCCGCAGAGCAGGACGGCGGCCCAGACGAGGGCGGCTGGGGGAAGGAGCGGGCGGAGCGCAGGGGTACGACAGGCATCCATGCCCCGAGTGTCTCTTTCACCCCATTGCCCGGCCCGCGGTGCGGGGCCGAACAGGGGGCGTGTGCGAGCCACCGCCGGGAACGAGGCCACGGACCGCGGCCCTCAGTCGTGCACTCGGCTCAGCCGCGCACTCCGCTCAGCCGCGCACTCCGCTCAGTCGTGCACTCGGCTCAGCCGCGCACTCCGCTCAGTCGTGCACTCGGCTCAGCCGCGCACTCCGCTCAGTCGTGCACTCGGCTCAGCCGCGCACTCCGCTCAGTCGTGCACTCGGCTCAGCCGCGCACTCCGCTCAGTCGTGCACTCGGCTCAGCCGCGCACTCCGCTCAGTCGTGCACTCGGCTCAGCCGCGCACTCCGCAGAGATGCAGCAGTGCCGCCACCTGACGATAGGGATCGGTCCGCCCGGCCCGGTCCTCGGCCGCCAGGAGCATGTCCACGTCCTCCGGTACCGCCGCCCCGTCGGGCGCGGTGTCCGTGAAGACCCGCACGCCGTACCAGGCGTGCAGCGGCGCCCCGATCCCCGCGAGCGTCGACGTCAGCGTGGCGAGCCGGTCGGCGCGCACGGTGAGACCGAGCCGATTGACATAGGCGTCCGTGTCGAACGCGGCCGGCGTCGAGGTCCAGTCCCCGGACAGCCCGGGCCGCATGGCCAGCGCGTCGGCGTTCCGCACCAGCAGCGAGAGCAGCCCGCCCGGGGCCAGCATCCGCGCCAGCCCCGCGAGCAGCGGATCCGGCTCCTCCACGTACATGAGCACGCCGTGACACAGCACGACGTCGAAACTGCCGGGCAGGAAGTGGACGCCCGTCTCGCGCCCGTCGCCCTCGATGAGCCGCACCCGGCTCCGGATGCCCTCGGGCTCGGCGGCCAACGCCTCCCGGGCCACGGCGAGCATCCTCGCGTCCTGCTCCAGACCGGTCACCTGATGCCCGGCCCGGGCCAGCCGCAGCGCCTGGGTGCCCTGGCCGATCCCCACGTCGAGCACCCGCAGCCGCTGCCCGACCGGGAACCGCCCGGCTATCTGCTCGTCGAGCTGCCGGGCCACCAGCTCCTGTCGTACGACATCACGCAGCCCGCCCAGCTTGCTCAGCCAGGCGTCCGCCGCGCCCCCGGAGAAAGGCGTCGCGCTCAGGGCCGCTCTCCGCGCTTGACCTGAGGCTTCGGCAGCCTGAGGCGACGCATCTGGAGAGTGCGCATCAGCGCGTACCTGACCGCGCCCTTCGTGGGCACGTCGGGGAAGCGGGCGGCAAGCTGCTTCCTCAGCCGGATCGCGATGGCGATCGAGTCGGCCACGATCATCACGATCACCACGAGCCACAGCAGCAGCGCGATGCTCTGCAGCGAGCCCACCCGCACCATGCTCAGCACCAGGATGACCACGGCCATGGGCAGGAAGAACTCCGCGACGCAGAAGCGCGAGTCCACGAAGTCGCGCGCGAACTTCCGCACCGGCCCCTTGTCACGGGCGGGCAGATAGCGCTCGTCACCGTTGGCCAGCGCCTGGCGCTGTCGCTCCATCTGGGCACGGCGATCGTCGCGCTGCCGCTTGGCCGCCTCCTTGCGCGTCGACGGCGTCTGGGCGACGCTGCGACGCTGGGTCTGGGCCTCGCTGCGCTTGGGCGTGGGGCGGCCCTTGGGGGCCTGCGGGTCACGGGTCTGCTTGGAGTCGGTCACCGGCGCCTTGTCGGCGGGGGCCTTCTCTTCCTTGGCACGGCTACGGAACACAAAACCCAAGGGTACGGGGTGCGGCGGCATGGACGTCGTGCGGGTGGGGAACGATCCGGCAACACCGTGCGTCTGTAGTGGGACAGAGCGGACGTCGAGTACGGGCGGACCCCGAGTCCCACCTACTCCCTGCGCCGGAGCGTTGCCGTACGCAGTCGTCCTTGGGGATGAGCGCATCCGTCCCCGAACAGTGCGGTAATGGATGCAGGGCCCGTACTGTGGGTTCTGTTGCAGTACCTGGAGCTGGAGTCCGTCAGAAGGGGGCGCGCGAAGCCCATGAGCGGTGTCATGAAGCGTATGGGGATGATCTTCCGCGCGAAGGCGAACAAGGCCCTTGACCGGGCCGAGGACCCGCGCGAAACCCTCGATTACTCGTACCAGAAGCAGCTGGAGCTGCTGCAGAAGGTGCGCCGCGGCGTCGCGGACGTGGCGACCAGCCGCAAGCGCCTCGAACTGCAGCTGAACCAGCTCCAGAACCAGTCCACCAAGCTGGAGGACCAGGGCCGCAAGGCGCTCGCGCTGGGCCGGGAGGACCTCGCCCGCGAGGCGCTCTCCCGCCGTGCCGCGCTCCAGCAGCAGGTGACGGACCTGGAGACGCAGCACCAGACCCTCCAGGGCGAGGAGGAGAAGCTCACCCTCGCGGCGCAGCGCCTCCAGGCCAAGGTCGACGCCTTCCGCACCAAGAAGGAAACGATCAAGGCGACCTACACGGCGGCCCAGGCGCAGACCCGCATCGGCGAGGCCGTCGCCGGCATCTCCGAGGAGATGGGCGACGTCGGCATGGCGATCCAGCGCGCCGAGGACAAGACCGCGCAGCTGCAGGCCCGCGCCGGCGCCATCGACGAACTGCTCGCCTCGGGTGCCCTCGACGACCAGTCCGGTCTGGCCAAGGACGACATCCAGAGCGAGCTGGACCGGCTCTCCGGTGGTACGGATGTAGAGCTGGAGCTGCAGCGCATGAAGGCCGAGCTGGCCGGTGGCCCCTCGTCGCAGCAGCAGGCGATCGAGGGCGGCACGGGGCAGTCGCAGTCGCAGTCCCAGCCGCAGGACACCCCGCGTTTCGACAAGCAGTGACCCATGCCTGGCGCGCCTGAGGAGGGCGACATGATCGTACGGATCATGGGGGAGGGACAGGTGAGGCTGGACGACGGCCACCTCACCGAACTGAACAAGCTGGACGACGAGCTGCTCGCCGAGATGGAGAGCGGTGACGAGGCGGGGTTCCGCCGTACGCTGACCACTCTTCTCGACTCGGTCCGCCGCCTGGGCGCTCCGCTTCCCGACGAGGCCCTCGAACCCTCGGACCTCATCCTCCCGTCCCCCGACGCGACCCTCGAAGAGGTCCGCGCCATGCTGACCGACGAGGGCCTGATCCCCGGCTGACGGTTCCCCCCGGGGGTTGAGCAGGGGACCTGACCGGGGCTGCGCCCCGAATCCCGGGCCTGTCGGAAGTGCTTTGGCCGCGGGCCGGTGGGGGCTGGCCGCGCAGTTCCCCGCGCCCCCAGGGTCGGGGCTGCGCCCCGAATCGCCCGCCCGCTCGACTCGTTCGGCTGTCGGCCGGCGGGGGTTGGTCGCGCAGTTCCCCGCGCCCCTGAAAGCCCGGGCCGGCATCTTCAGCCCGTCCGGCGATTGAGGACGAGGCCGTTCGGGCCGAACGGGGGTCTGGGGGCGGAGCCCCCAGCTTGGGGATGATGGGGGTCCCCCCTGCTCGAGCGAAGTCGAGAGCTTGGGGGAGGGTAGGGGCGGCGGGGGCGAAAACACAGGGGGCCGGTGGCGACCGTTCCGCCCCCTGCAAGGGCCCCGTACCGTGAACCGGGTGAGCACCCTAGAGCGCACGAGGTACAGACTCCGCGCGCACCCGATGGCCCTGGACGCCACCCTGGCGACCGGCGTACTCGTGACGATGATGGCCAGCTCCTTCGTCGACCCCCACGGGGACAACGCAGCGAGCTGGGGCGCCCACACCCCGAACGCCCTCAGCCTCACTCTCATGGTGCTCAGCGCCGCCGCCCTCGTCCTCCGCCGCCGCGCCCCCAGGACGATCCTCGCCGTCACGGGAGCCTTCTCCGCCCTGGAACTGGTGGCGAGCGACCCCAGGGCCCCGGTGGTGATGTCCGCCGTCGTCGCCCTCTACACCGTCGCCTCGGCCACGGACCGCCCCACCACCTGGCGCGTCGGCCTGCTCACGATGACCGTCCTGACGGCCTGCGCGATGCTCGTCGGCCCCCTCCCCTGGTACGCGCAGGAGAACCTCGCCATCTTCGCCTGGACGGGCATGGCCGCCGCGGCCGGCGACGCCGTACGCAGCCGCCGCGCCTTCGTGCACGCCATCCGCGAACGCGCCGACCGCGCCGAACGCACCCGCGAGGAGGAGGCCCGCCGCCGTGTCGCCGAGGAACGCCTGCGCATCGCCCGCGATCTGCACGACGTCGTCGCCCACCACATCGCCCTGGTCAACGTCCAGGCCGGGGTCGCCGCCCACGTCATGGACAAGCGCCCGGACCAGGCGAAAGAAGCCCTCGCACACGTCCGCGAGGCCAGCCGCTCGGCACTGAACGAACTGCGCGCCACCGTCGGCCTGCTGCGCCAGTCCGGCGACCCGGAGGCCCCCACCGAACCCGCCCCGTGCCTCGCCCGCCTCGACGAACTCGCCGACACCTTCCGCAACGCCGGACTCCCCGTCGAAGTCGCCCGCGCCGACCACGGCACCACCCTCCCCGCCGCGGTGGACCTCGCCGCGTACCGGGTCATCCAGGAAGCCCTCACCAATGTGCAGAAACACGCGGGCTCCGAGGCGAAGGCCGAGGTCAGCGTCATACGCGTAGGGCCGAACGTGGAAGTGACCGTCGTCGACAACGGCCCCGGACAGGACGACGGACCGGAAGAGGGCGGCGGGCACGGCCTGCTGGGGATGCGGGAGCGGGTCACCGCGCTCGGCGGCATCTGCACCACCGGTCCCCGCTACGGAGGCGGCTTCCGGGTCCATGCGATCCTTCCGGTCAAGAACCGCACGCCTGCCCTGGGAGACTCCGCATGACCATCCGTGTCCTGCTCGCCGACGACCAGGCGCTGCTGCGCAGCGCGTTCCGCGTCCTCGTCGACTCCGAGCCCGACATGGAGGTCGTCGGCGAGGCGTCCGACGGCGCGGAGGCGCTGCGGCTCACCCGGGAGGCCCGCGCCGACGTGGTGCTGATGGACATCCGGATGCCGGGGACCGACGGGCTCGCCGCCACTCGGCTGATCAGCGCCGACCCCGGGCTCGCACACGTACGGGTGGTCATGCTGACGACCTTCGAGGTCGACGAGTACGTGGTGCAGTCGCTGCGGGCCGGCGCGTCCGGCTTCCTCGGGAAGGGCGCGGAGCCGGAGGAACTGCTGAACGCCATCCGGATCGCGGCGGGCGGCGAGGCACTGCTCTCCCCGGCGGCCACCAAGGGTCTGATCGCCAAGTTCCTCGCGCAGGGCATCGGTGCGGACGAGGAACGGGACCCGGGCCGTGCCGAGCGGCTCGACGCGCTCACCGGGCGCGAGCGCGAGGTGCTCGTCCAGGTCGCGGGCGGCCACTCCAACGACGAGATCGCCGAGCGGCTGGAGGTCAGTCCGCTCACCGTGAAGACCCATGTCAACCGCGCCATGGCCAAGCTCGGCGCCCGGGACCGGGCCCAACTCGTCGTCATCGCGTACGAGTCGGGCCTGGTACGCCCCAGGGTGGAGTGACCTGCACACCACGGCGGCGCCGGAAGGTCCCTACGGCAGCGCCAGCATCCGCTCCAGCGCCAGCTTCGCGAACGCCTCCGTCTCCTTGTCCACCTCGATGCGGTTGACCAGGTTGCCCTCGGCGAGCGACTCCAGGGTCCAGACCAGGTGGGGGAGGTCGATGCGGTTCATGGTGGAGCAGAAGCAGACCGTCTTGTCGAGGAAGACGACCTCCTTGTCCTCGGCAGCGAAACGGTTCGCCAGCCGGCGGACGAGGTTCAGCTCCGTGCCGATGGCCCACTTGGAGCCGGCGGGGGCGGCCTCCAGGGCCTTGATGATGTACTCCGTGGAGCCGACGTAGTCCGCCGCGGCCACGACCTCGTTCTTGCACTCGGGGTGGACGAGGACGTTCACGCCGGGGATGCGCTCGCGGACGTCGTTCACCGAGTCCAGGCTGAAGCGGCCGTGGACCGAGCAGTGACCGCGCCACAGGATCATCTTGGCGTCGCGCAGCTGCTCCGTGGTGAGGCCGCCGTTCGGCTTGTGGGGGTTGTAGAGGACGCAGTCCTCCAGGCTCATCCCCATGTCACGGACGGCGGTGTTGCGGCCGAGGTGCTGGTCGGGGAGGAAGAGGACCTTCTCCCCCTGCTCGAACGCCCACTCCAGGGCCCGCTGGGCGTTGGAGGAGGTGCAGATCGTGCCGCCGTGCTTGCCCGTGAACGCCTTGATGTCGGCGGACGAGTTCATGTACGAGACGGGCACGACCTGCTCGGCTATCCCGGCCTCGGTCAGCACGTCCCAGCACTCGGCGACCTGCTCGGCCGTCGCCATGTCGGCCATCGAGCAGCCGGCGGCGAGGTCGGGGAGGACCACCTTCTGGTCGTCGGACGTCAGGATGTCCGCGGACTCCGCCATGAAGTGCACACCGCAGAAGACGATGTACTCGGCCTCGGGGCGCGCGGCGGCGTCCCGGGCCAGCTTGAAGGAGTCGCCCGTGACGTCCGCGAACTGGATGACCTCGTCGCGCTGGTAGTGGTGGCCGAGCACGAAGACCTTGTCCCCGAGCTTCTCCTTGGCCGCGCGGGCGCGCTCCACGAGGTCCGGGTCGGACGGCGAGGGCAGGTCGCCGGGACACTCGACGCCTCGTTCGCTCCTCGGGTCGGCCTCACGGCCGAGCAGCAGCAGGGCGAGGGGCGTCGGCTGTACGTCGAGCTCCTGGGTCTGGGCGGTGGTCACGACACGCACCCTTTCTGTTCTGCGGCTCGCTTGGATCAGGTGGGCGATCCAGCGGGACATACCTTTTCGTCGAATTGACGCTATCTATCATAACCGCTTCATGTCACTTTGACGATGCCCATAGTGTCGATGTGACGTGATTCCCTGAGGTTGTCCACAGGCCGCTGTTCGCGTTCTGGCGCATGTGCGAGCATGAGAGAAGAGAACGCAAGGACAACGGAAAGACAGACTCTCGGCCCGGAATGAATCCGCGGCCCCGGCGGTTGCAGTCGTCGGCAAGCAGTCTCCGAACAACCCGGGAGAGAAGCAGATGTCCGTATCGGACGAGACCACCACCGTGAGCGACGGCATCATCCTGTCCGACGCCGCCGCGGGCAAGGTCAAGGCCCTGCTCGACCAGGAAGGCCGCGAGGATCTGGCGCTGCGCGTCGCCGTTCAGCCCGGTGGCTGCTCCGGCCTGCGCTACCAGCTCTTCTTCGACGAGCGCTCCCTCGACGGCGATGTCGTCAAGGACTTCGGCGGCGTCAAGGTCGTCACCGACCGCATGAGCGCCCCGTACCTGGGCGGCGCGTCCATCGACTTCGTGGACACCATCGAGAAGCAGGGCTTCACGATCGACAACCCGAACGCGACGGGCTCCTGCGCCTGCGGCGACTCCTTCAGCTGAGCCGCGCCGAGTCCGTGGCTCTCACGGCTCATGGCTCACGCCTGAACGCGCCGGAACACGTACGAAGGCGGCGTCCCCCTCCGACAGGGACGCCGCCTTCGCTTGTCCGCGGCCCCCTGTCGCTACCGCACCAGGGGTGACGTGACCGTGTGCGCGGTCTTCGGTGTCTCCGCGGGCCTCGGTGTCTTCGGGGAGGCGCCCGGCACCTTCCCCTCCGCGATCGGCTTGCCGTCCGACCCCACGACCTCGCGGTCGCCGAGCGGCTTGTCGAGGTGCACGGTCTTCTCGTAGACCTTGGCGATCATGATGCAGATCTTGCCCTGCCACGGGGTCTCGGTCACCGTGACCGTCACCTTGTCCGCGCTCTCGCTCGCCGAGGCGGAGTAGTCCGCGCACACCCCGCCCGTGAAGCTCACGGTCAGGTCCTTGCCGCTCGCGGTGTAGCCCTGCACCGTGACGTCACGGGAGGCCGGCGCCGCGGTCGGCCGCGGGCTGGGGGTGACGGTCGGAGCCGGTGCCCGTGTGGGCTCCGAAGAGGTCAGATACTCCGGGTCGACCGCCGGACGCGTCACGGTGAAGGCGGAGTCCGCGCCCGTCGGCCGTACCTCGAACAGCCAGGACGGCACCAGCGTCTGGTGTCCGGACACGAAGTGCGAGGCCAGCCCGAAGACGGCCTTCTCGACGGCCACCGACTCCCGCTTCGGCAGCGCGGTCGACGCCGCGCACGGCGTCTCGTCACGGTCCTTCAGCGGTACGGCGCTGGCGCAGCCACCGGGTCCCTTGCGGCCGCCGCCCGAGGTCGTGAGGGAGGCCGGGCCGTTCATCAGATCCAGGGCCCTCCGGGCGCTGATCACGGGGTACGTGTCCCCCTTCACCGGCGTCTTCAGCCGGCCGCTGCCGCCCACCACTCGACCGTCCGTGCCGACCTGGACGCCGGTGGTCCAGCCGTACGTGGGCAGGCCGCCGACCTCCGGGTCCGCGTTGACCACCCGTACGGCACCCATGAGCTGGCTCGCGTCCAGCTTCGCGTCGTCCTGGCCCAGCGCCTTCAGCACGGGAGCGGCGGCCTTCTCCGCGGCCGCCTCGCTCACCGCGTGGCTGCTCGGGGAGCCGGGGTCGCTCGTGCACACGGCGCCCTTGCAGTTGTCGGTGCCGGGCGCGTACCGGCTGAACGTCCAGGTTCCGGGGGCCCGCTGGTTCACCTGCAGGCTCGGCCCGGAACCGTCCTTGTCCTGGCCCACCTTCCAGGTCTCGCCGGTGAGCTTCGGGGTGCCCGCGATGTCGAGGGCCTTCGCCAGCCGGGCCACCTCGGCCGCGGTGACCCTGCCCTCGGCCGCGTAGACGGGCGCGGAGTCCGGGCCGTCGGGCAGCGTGCCGTCCGCGTGGTAGGTCGCGCCGTAGGGATTGGGCTCACCGGGCGCGATGCCGCCCGTACCGCCCGTGCTGCCCTCGGTGTAGCCGTCGAGGGCGAGCGGCGGGGGAGTGCCGTCGCCGCCGGGGGCCGCGGAGCCGCCGCCCGAGCCGCCGGAAGCGGTCGTGGCGAAGTACGCGCCGCCGCCCCCGACGAGCAGGACCGCGGCCGCGACCGAGGCGACGGCCACCGGGGAATGCCGACGGCGCGGCTTCGCCGGCTCGGCACCGTCCTCGGGGGGTTCGGTCGCTTCTTCGTCCGGTCGCTCGGTGCTCACCGCATCGCTCCTTCAGGTCGTACACCGCATCCCCTCTACGGGGGACAGCGGTGGGACGCAGCGGGGGAGCGCGCGGTTCCCTGTGGGCGCCGGGCGACCCGGCCTGTGCGCGTCCGCTCAGTCGCCGTAGTCGGACATCGCGTCGAGCAGGCGGGCGGAGGCGGGCGGCACGGTCACGCCGTGGATGCGCGACGGGGACACGGGGAGGTCGGTGCCGGAGGAGATCGGGGCGGGCGCCGTCCAGCGCCGGGCCGTCCGGGCGCCGTCGCCGCGCAGCGACGCCAGATCGCCTTCGAGGTCGTGCGGAGCGGAGCCGTGGACCTTGAGGTTCGTCATAACGGAACCGTATGCATGCCGGGTGTCACGAAGAAAGATCTACTATCGGGTAGTTTTGACCGCTTCAGAGGTCACACGCCGACCGGGTAGCGTGAACTGTCAATCCTCTCCCTTCGCAGGAGCGTGTTCTCGCCGTGCGTATCGCAGTCACCGGCTCCATCGCCACCGACCACCTCATGACGTTTCCCGGCCGTTTCGCCGACCAGCTGGTCGCGGACCAGTTGCACACGGTCTCCCTGTCCTTCCTGGTCGACAATCTCGACGTGCGCCGGGGTGGCGTCGGCGCGAACATCGCCTTCGGTATGGGGCAGCTGGGCACCCTGCCGATCCTGGTCGGGGCCGCGGGCTCCGACTTCGACGAGTACCGGGCGTGGCTGGACCGCCACGGCGTCGACACCGACTCCGTACGCATCTCCGAGGTGCTGCACACCGCGCGCTTCGTGTGCACCACGGACTCCGACCACAACCAGATCGGCTCCTTCTACACGGGCGCCATGAGCGAGGCCCGGCTGATCGAGCTCAAGGCGGTCGCGGACCGGGTCGGCGGCCTGGACCTCGTTCTGATCGGCGCGGACGACCCGGAGGCGATGCTCCGCCACACGGAGGAGTGCCGCTCCCGCACGATCCCCTTCGCCGCCGACTTCTCGCAGCAGATCGCCCGGATGAACGGCGACGAGATCCGGATACTGCTGGACGGGGCGACCTACCTCTTCTCGAACGAGTACGAGAAGGGGCTCATCGAGTCCAAGACCGGCTGGAGCGACGAGGAGATCCTCTCCAAGGTCGGCCACCGGGTGACGACCCTCGGCTCGCGGGGCGTGCGCGTCGAGCGCGCCGGCGAGGACCCGATCGAGGTCGGCTGCCCGGACGAGGACCGCAAGGCCGACCCGACGGGCGTCGGCGACGCGTTCCGCGCGGGCTTCCTCTCCGGCCTCGCCTGGGGTGTCTCGCACGAGCGCGCCGCCCAGGTCGGCTGCATGCTCGCCACACTGGTCATCGAGACGGTCGGCACCCAGGAGTACCAGCTGCGCCGCGCCCACTTCATGGACCGCTTCACCAAGGCGTACGGCGAGGACGCCGCCGCGGAGGTCCGGACCCACCTGGCCTGACCGGGACGCACCGCCCAGCTAGGACACCCGGCGGACCACATAGGCCGAACCGTGGTCCGCCGGCTCCTCCCCGACGAACTCCTGCCCCCGCATCTCGCACCACGCCGGGATGTCCAGCCGGGCCGCCTCGTCGTCCGAGAGGACGCGGATCGTGCCGCCCACGGGCACGTCCGCGATGACCTTGGCCAGTTCGATGACCGGGATGGGGCAGCGCCTGCCCAGGGCGTCCACGACGAGGACGTCGGAGAGGACGGGGGACGGGGACGCCGGTGCCGTCGGGGCGCCGAGCTTCTCGCGTACGTCCGAGACCGCGCCCGGCAGCACCGACAGGAAACGCTCCACGTCCTCGGACGGCGTACCCGCCGGCAGCGACACCCGGACGTTGCCCTCGCTCAGCACGCCCATCGCCTTCAGGACATGGCTGGGGATCAGCGTGCTGCTCGTGCAGGAGGAGCCCGAGGAGACCGAGAAGCCCGCGCGGTCCAGTTCGTGCAGGAGGGTCTCCCCGTCGACGTACAGGCAGGAGAAGGTGACGATCCCCGGGAGTCGGTGAACGGGGTCGCCGACCACCTCCACGTCCGGGACCAGCCCGGGCACCCGTACCCGGATCCGCTCCGTCAGTTCCCTCAGGCGCGCGGCCTCCACGGCCGCCTCCGCGCGGACCGCGCGCAGCGACGCCGCCGCGGCCACGACGGCCGGAAGGTTCTCGAAGCCGGTTGCCCGGCCCGACTCCCGCTCGTCCACGGGCCCTTGGGGAGCGAACCGCACCCCCTTGCGCACGACGAGAAGTCCGACGCCCGAAGGGCCGCCCCATTTGTGGGCACTTGCCGTCAGCAGGGACCAGCCGCCCTCGACCCGGGCCCAGCCGAGCGACTGTGCCGCGTCCACCAGCAGAGGCACCCCGGCCGCCCGGCACGCCTCCGCCACCTCCGCCACCGGCTGTTCCGTGCCCACCTCGTGGTTGGCGGACTGCAGGCACGCGAGCGCGGTGTCGGCGCGGAGGACCTCGACGTAGGAGGAAGGGGAGACCCTGCCCGTACGGTCGACCGGGACCGAGGTCACCGAGCCGCCCGCCGACTCGTGGACCTCCGCCGAATGGAGTACCGACGAGTGTTCGACGGCTGACACGATCAGGTGGCGTCCGACGCGTCGGCGGCCCGCCAGCGCGCCCTCGATCCCGGAGTGCACCGCCCGGGTGCCGGACGAGGTGAAGGTCAGCTCGTCCGGGCGGCAGCCCACCGCCTCGGCCGCCGCCTCGCGCGCCGCGTCGAGCAGCAGCCGGGCCCGCCGCCCCTCCCGGTAGAGCCGTGCGGGATCGGCCCACCCCTCGTCGAGCGAGGCCTGCAGGGCCTGCCGGGCGACAGGATGGAGAGGAACGGCGGAAGCAGCATCGAAGTAGGCCACACAGCAACGCTAAAGCCCCGGTCGGGGCAGCGCCCCCAAGGGGCGCGGGGAACGGCGCGACAAGCCACAACGAAGCCGCAGCCGCCGACGGACCAGGCCGACCGAGCCATGAGGCGCCCGAACCCCCCGTCAGAAAGCCCCCAGGGCGGGGCATCCCACCCCTTCGGGGTGACCCGCGGCGCGTTGGGCACCCTCCCCGCGCGACCCCAAATAGCGTCCAGTAGGGTTTGGTCCGCATAAACATCCAAACCCCTGCCCGACGCAGGGCGGCGACCGACCAGCGAGAAGGCCGCAGCTCAACCGCGCGGGCGAGACTCTCGGGAAGGCGCTACGTGAGTCCCAACGGCTCCGACCTCCCCCGCATCCTGAAGGGCGCGGGCGGTACCCCCACGCCGCGGCGCCCGATGCGGCGGAAGCTGCTGCAGGCACTGACTGCGGGCCTGGTCCTGGCGACCGCCACCGGTTGCACATACAAGGACTTCCCCCGCCTTGGTATGCCCACCCCGACCACGGAAGAGGGTCCGCGGATCCTCTCCCTGTGGCAGGGGTCGTGGGCGGCCGCGCTCGCCGTCGGCGTGCTGGTGTGGGGCCTGATCCTGTGGAGCGTGTTCTTCCACCGGCGCAGCCGCACCAAGGTCGAAGTTCCCCCACAGACCCGGTACAACATGCCCATCGAGGCGCTGTACACGGTGGTCCCGCTCATCATCGTCTCGGTGCTGTTCTACTTCACCGCCCGCGACGAGTCGAAGCTCCTCAGCCTCGACAAGAAGCCCGACGTCACGGTCAACGTGGTCGGCTATCAGTGGAGCTGGGGCTTCAACTACATCGAGAACGTTCCCGGTGTCACCGGCAACGCCAAGATCGACCCGAACCTGGACGCCATTCCGGACCGGTTCAAGAAGGACTTCCCGGCGGACGCCGGCGGCGTCTACGAGGTCGGTACGCCGGGTGAGCGGAACCCGCAGACGGGCAACCCCGGTCCGACCCTCTGGCTGCCCAAGGGCAAGACGGTCCGCTTCGTCCTCACTTCGCGCGACGTCATCCACTCCTTCTGGGTGGTGCCGTTCCTGATGAAGATGGACGTCATCCCGGGCCACACCAACTCCTTCCAGGTGACCCCCAACAAGGAGGGCACCTTCCTGGGCAAGTGCGCCGAGCTGTGCGGCGTCGACCACTCCCGGATGCTCTTCAACGTGAAGGTCGTCTCCCCCGAGCGCTACGAGGCCCACCTCAAGCAGCTCGCGACAGAGGGACAGACCGGTTACGTCCCGGCCGGCATTGAGCAGACGGGCCACGAGAAGAACCGGGAGACGAACAACCTGTGAGCATCCTCAACGAACCTCAGGGTGCCGCGGAAGCCGACGACTCGTACGACAACGAGCTGCCGGTGCGGCGCAAGCAGCCGGGCAATGTCGTGATCAAGTGGCTCACCACCACTGACCACAAGACGATCGGCACGCTGTATCTGGTCACGTCGTTCGCGTTCTTCTGCATCGGCGGCGTCATGGCGCTGCTGATGCGCGCCGAACTGGCGCGCCCCGGCACGCAGATCATGTCGAACGAGCAGTTCAACCAGGCGTTCACGATGCACGGCACGATCATGCTGCTGATGTTCGCGACGCCGCTGTTCGCCGGTTTCACGAACTGGATCATGCCGCTGCAGATCGGCGCGCCCGACGTGGCGTTCCCGCGGCTGAACATGTTCGCCTACTGGCTCTACCTGTTCGGCTCGCTCATCGCGGTCGGCGGCTTCCTCACCCCGCAGGGTGCGGCCGACTTCGGCTGGTTCGCGTACAGCCCGCTGTCGGACGCGGTCCGCTCGCCGGGCGTCGGCGCCGACATGTGGATCATGGGTCTGGCCCTCTCCGGCTTCGGCACGATCCTCGGTGCGGTCAACTTCATCACGACCATCATCTGCATGCGCGCGCCCGGTATGACGATGTTCCGTATGCCGATCTTCGTATGGAATGTGCTGCTCACCGCGGTGCTCGTGCTGCTGGCCTTCCCCGTGCTGGCGGCGGCGCTGTTCGCGCTGGAGGCGGACCGAAAATTCGGTGCGCATGTGTTTGACGCCGCAAATGGCGGAGCCTTGCTATGGCAACACCTCTTCTGGTTCTTCGGCCATCCAGAGGTGTACATCATCGCCCTACCATTCTTCGGCATCATTTCCGAAGTCATTCCGGTGTTCTCCCGCAAGCCGATGTTCGGCTACATGGGCCTCATCGCCGCGACGATCTCCATCGCCGGTCTCTCCGTGACCGTGTGGGCGCACCACATGTACGTCACCGGCGGCGTACTGCTCCCGTTCTTCTCCTTCATGACGTTCCTCATCGCCGTGCCGACGGGCGTGAAGTTCTTCAACTGGATCGGAACGATGTGGAAGGGGTCCTTGAGTTTCGAGACCCCGATGCTCTGGGCGGTCGGCTTCCTGATCACCTTCACCTTCGGTGGTCTGACCGGTGTCATCCTGGCCTCGCCGCCGATGGACTTCCACGTCTCGGACTCGTACTTCGTGGTGGCGCACTTCCACTACGTGATCTTCGGTACGGTCGTGTTCGCGATGTTCTCCGGCTTCCACTTCTGGTGGCCGAAATTCACCGGCAAGATGCTCGACGAGCGCCTCGGCAAGATCACCTTCTGGACGCTGTTCGTGGGCTTCCACGGCACGTTCCTGGTCCAGCACTGGCTGGGTGTCGAGGGCATGCCGCGTCGTTACGCGGACTACCTCGCCGCCGACGGCTTCACCGCGCTGAACACGATCTCGACGATCAGCTCGTTCCTGCTCGGCCTGTCGATCCTGCCGTTCTTCTACAACGTGTGGAAGACCGCCAAGTACGGCAAGAAGGTCGAGGTCGACGACCCGTGGGGTTACGGCCGTTCGCTGGAGTGGGCCACGTCCTGCCCGCCGCCGCGGCACAACTTCCTCACGCTGCCGCGCATCCGCAGTGAATCCCCGGCCTTCGACCTGCACCACCCGGAGATCGCCGCTCTCGACCAGCTGGAGAACGCCGGTCACGGTGGATCGGCCGGCGCAGCCCTCACTGGTGGCAAGGAGGCCGGCAAGTGAAGGTCCAAGGCAAGATGTTCCTCTGGCTGGCTGCCTTCATCCTCGTCATCGCGATCGTCTATGGCGTGTGGTCGAAGGAGCCGGCCGGTACCACGGCGCTCTTCCTGGCGTTCGGCCTGAGCGTGATGATCGGCTACTACCTGGCCTTCACGGCCCGGCGGGTCGACCAGCTGGCGCAGGACAACGACGAGGCCGATGTCGCGGACGAGGCCGGCGAAGTGGGCTTCTTCAGCCCGCACAGCTGGCAGCCGCTCGCGCTCGGCGTCGGTGGCGCCCTCGCCTTCATGGGCGTCATCTTCGGCTGGTGGCTGCTGTACTTCTCCGCCCCGATCATCGTGATCGGACTGTGGGGCTGGGTCTTCGAGTACTACCACGGTGAGAGCCGCACCCAGTAGCACACCCGAGGCCCCGTGGCAGGGCGCTGCACACCCGGGGAGCCCGGACACTCCGTCAGGAGTGTCCGGGCTCCCCGGGTGTGCAGCGCTCCGCGTCCCCCGCACGGACCACTCACCGCGCCGTGGCCGACGGGGGTTCATAGCGTGAGGCCATGAACCACGCACCGCGAATCCGCACGGTCGTCAGCTGCACCACGCTGGTGGTCGCCCTCGGCGCGGCCGCCACCGCCTGCGGTTCGGACGGCCATCCGCTCTCGGCCAAGCCGTACAACGCAGCGGGAGAGCTCTCCTTCAGCAACCCGGTCGGCGACAGCCGGAAGGTCGACCCGGACAAGCCCCTGGAAATCACCGCCACGGGCGACGACGGGCGCATCACCGATGTGACGGCCACCGACGCGTCGGGGCGGTACGTGTCGGGCGAACTCGCCGCCGACGGCAGCCGCTGGCACAGCACCTCACCGCTCGCCGCGGGCGTCCACTACACGGTGCGCGTGAGCACGGAGGACGAGGACGGCGCCCCCGGCCGCCAGGTGGTCGACTTCGACACCACCGCGCCCACGACGAAGAAGGCGCTCGGTGTGACCTTCGGGCCCCAGGGGGGCGAGTACGGCGTCGGCCAGCCCATCACCGCCCAACTCAGCGCCCCCGTCAAGGACAAGGCGGCCCGCGCGGTCGTCGAGGGCGCCCTGAAGGTCGACTCGGTGCCCGCCGCGGAGGGCGCCTGGCACTGGGTGGACGACAAGACGCTGCACTACCGTCCGAAGGAGTACTGGCCCATTCACGCCACCATCCAGGCGCACAGCAACCTCAAGGGCATCAAGGTCGCCGACCGGCTCTGGGGCGGCGAGGTGAAGCCCCTGAAGCTCACCACCGGGGACCGCTTCGTGGCTGTCACCGACGCCGCCACGCACTCCATGACGGTCTACCGGAACGACCAGGTGATCAACCAGATCCCCATCACCACCGGCAAACCCGGCTTCGAGACCCGCAACGGTGTCAAGGTCGTGCTGGGCAAGGAGTACTTCGTACGGATGCGCGGCACCACCGTCGGTATCGCCGAGGGCACCTCGGACTCCTACGACCTGCCGGTGTACTACGCGACCCGCGTCACCTGGAGCGGCGAGTACGTGCACGCGGCGCCCTGGTCGGTGGGGGAGCAGGGGTCCGCCAACGTCAGCCACGGCTGCACAGGGATGAGCACCGGTAACGCCGAGTGGTTCTACGACAACGTGCGCCAGGGCGACATCGTGAAGGTCCAGAACTCCAACGGCGACGAGATGACCCCGTTCGACAACGGCTTCGGCGACTGGAACCTCGACTGGGCGAAGTGGCGCAAGGGCAGCTCCCTGATCGCCGGCACCCCGGAGGGCCCCAGGACGACGGACCAGGCCCGGCTGCGCCCCGAGTCCGTGTGACCCGGCTCCGCGCCCCCGCGCCCCGTCGGGGGCGCGGGGCTGTGACGTTCCGCGGCTGCGCCGCGGGGCGCGAGCGACCACGAACCGCCCGCGGACACCGGACCGCGTGGCGGACCGCGTCCTCAGGCGCCCAGGAGGGCCTTGCGGCGGAGCAGCGAGGCCAACGCGGAGGCGAACTCGACCGGATCCACCGGCAGGGTCACCGCCGCGTCCGCACGGCTCCAGGTGGCCAGCCAGGCGTCCTGGGGGCGCCCGATGAGCACCAGCACGGGCGGGCAGTTGAAGATCTCGTCCTTGATCTGCCGGCAGACACCCATGCCGCCCATCGGAACCGCCTCGCCGTCCAGCACACAGACGTCGATCCCGCCCTTGTCCAGTTCCTTCAGGACGGCGGCGGGCGTGGCGCACTCGATGAACTCGACCTGGGGGACGTCGGCGGCCGGTCTGCGGCCGGTCGCCAGCCGCACCTGCCCCCGGGTGTTGGAGTCGTCGCTGTAGACCAGCACCGTGGCGGTCGGCTGCATTGTTCCTCCACGCATCTAAGAAGCACGGCATTGCTAGGGAACTCCTGGTACCGATGGCGCGGATGCTACCCCCTCGAACACCTCGTCAACACCGGTTCGGACAGGGCTTCGATGGGCCATACGGGCTGGACACACCCCATCAACACCCCGAACGGCACCCCCGGGCGTGAGGGCGGGATAAGCGACCGACATAATGTCGGTCGTGGCGACAGCAACGACAGTAGAAACCGGGCACGCGCACCCGTCGGTCAATCGACCGAACCTCACCAGCGTCGGAACCATCATCTGGCTGAGTTCCGAGCTGATGTTCTTCGCGGCCCTCTTCGCGATGTACTTCACCCTGCGATCGGTGACCGGACCGGATCACTGGAAGGAGATGGCGGGCCATCTCAACTTCCCGTTCTCGGCCACGAACACCACCATCCTGGTGCTCTCCTCCCTGACCTGCCAGCTCGGCGTGTTCGCCGCCGAGCGCGGGGACGTGAAGAAGCTCCGGATGTGGTTCATCGTCACCTTCGTGATGGGTGCGATCTTCATCGGCGGTCAGATCTTCGAGTACACCGAGCTGGTCAAGAAGGACGGGCTCTCGCTCTCCTCCGACCCGTACGGCTCGGTGTTCTACCTGACCACCGGCTTCCACGGGATGCACGTGACGGGTGGACTCATCGCGTTCCTGTTTGTTCTCGGCCGCACCTACGCGGCCAAGAGGTTCACTCACGAGCAGGCAACCGCCGCCATCGTCGTGTCCTACTACTGGCACTTCGTCGATGTCGTCTGGATCGGCCTCTTCGCCACGATCTACATGATCAAGTAAGCGGGCGGCGTCCGCTGCGAACCGATCGCACGCGACGAACCGATCCATATCCAGAAGCATCGACGCAGAAGATCCTGACACCGGGGTAATCCGTGAAAAAGCTCTCCGCACGACGACGCCATCCGCTGGCGGCGGTCGTCGTCCTACTCCTCGCGCTGGCGGCCACCGGGGGGCTGTACACCGCGTTCGCACCCGCGAGCAAGGCGCAGGCCGATACGACCGCCCAGTCCCTTGCCATCGACGAGGGCAAGAAGCTCTACTCCGTGGGCTGCGCCAGCTGCCACGGAACCGGCGGGCAGGGGTCCTCCGACGGGCCGAGCCTGGTGGGTGTGGGCGCCGCGGCGGTCGACTTCCAGGTCGGCACCGGCCGTATGCCGGCCCAGCAGCCGGGCGCTCAGATCCCGGCCAAGAAGGTCATCTACTCGCAGGCCGAGATCGACCAGCTCGCGACGTACATCGCCTCGTTGGGAGCCGGTCCCACGATCCCGACGAAGAGCCAGGTCAGCCCGGAGGGCGCGGACATCGCCAAGGGTGGCGAGCTGTTCCGCACCAACTGCGCGCAGTGCCACAACTTCACCGGCAAGGGCGGCGCGCTGACGCACGGCAAGTTCGCGCCGGACCTTGAGGGTGTCGACCCGAAGCACATCTACGAGGCCATGCAGACCGGCCCGCAGAACATGCCGTCCTTCCCCGACACCACGCTGTCGGAGAAGAACAAGAAGGACATCATCGCGTACCTCGACGCGGTCAACGGTGACGACACCGAGAGCCCCGGCGGTCTCGATCTGGGTGGCCTCGGGCCGGTCAGCGAAGGCCTGTTCGGCTGGGTCTTCGGTCTCGGCGCCCTGGTCGCCGTCGCCGTCTGGGTCGCCGCTCGGACCGCAAAGGCCAAGAAGTCATGAGTAGCCAAGAGATTCCAGAAGAGAACCTGCCCGCTGCGCAGGTCGACGAACACGGTCACGGTGCGGTAGCCGTCGAGGACGGCACCGACCCGTTCGCGGACCCGGGCCTGCCGCCCCACGAGCACCGCATCCAGGACATCGACGAGCGGGCCGCCAAGCGGTCCGAGCGTGTCGTCGCCATGCTGTTCACGCTGTCGATGCTGGCCACCGTCGGCTTCATCGCCTCGTACGTGGCGATCCCGAAGGACAAGTCGATCTTCGTCTTTCCGATCGGGCACATCAGCGCGCTGAACTTCGCGCTGGGCATGACCCTCGGTGTGGCGCTCTTCGCGATCGGCGCGGGCGCGGTCCACTGGGCCCGCACCCTGATGTCCGACGTGGAGATTCCCGCCGAGCGTCACCCGATCGAGGCGGAGCCCGAGGTCAAGGCCCAGGTCCTGGCCGACTTCAAGCAGGGTGCCAAGGAGTCCGCGCTCGGCCGTCGCAAGCTGATCCGCACCACGATGTTCGGTGCGCTGGCCCTGTTCCCGCTCTCCGGCGTCATGCTGCTGCGCGACCTCGGCCCGCTGCCCGGCACCAAGCTGCGCCACACGCTCTGGTCCAAGGGTAAGCTCCTCGTCAACATGAACACGAACGAGCCGCTGCGCGCCTCCGACGTGGCCGTCGGCTCGCTCACCTTCGTCAAGCCCGAGGGCCTGGAGGAGCACGACGAGGACTTCCAGATGGAGATCGCCAAGGCCGCCCTGATGATCGTCCGGCTCCAGCCGGCGAACATCAAGGACAAGCGTGAGCTCGCCTGGTCGCACGAGGGCATCGTGGCGTACTCGAAGATCTGCACCCACGTCGGTTGCCCGATCTCCCTGTACGAGCAGCAGACGCACCACGTGCTCTGCCCCTGTCACCAGTCCACCTTCGACCTCTCCGACGGTGCCCGAGTGATCTTCGGCCCGGCCGGTCACGCCCTGCCGCAGCTGCGCATCGGTGTGAACGAACAGGGCTACCTCGAAGCGCTCGGCGACTTCGAAGAGCCCGTCGGTCCTGCCTTCTGGGAGCGCGGATGAGCACTACCACCACCTCCGACTCGCGCTCGCGCGAGAAGGCGCCCGCCGGTGAGCGGGTGGCCGACTGGGCCGACGGCCGCCTGGGGATCTACTCCCTGGCCAAGGCCAACATGCGCAAGATCTTCCCCGACCACTGGTCGTTCATGTTGGGTGAGGTCTGCCTCTACAGCTTCATCATCATCATCCTCACGGGTGTGTATCTGACCCTGTTCTTCCACCCGTCGATGAACGAGGTGGAGTACCACGGCAGCTACGTCCCGCTGCAGGGCCAGCTGATGTCCGAGGCGTTCAACTCGACCATGCACATCTCCTTCGATGTGCGCGGTGGTCTGCTGATCCGGCAGATCCACCACTGGGCGGCGCTGATCTTCCTCGCCGGCATGTTCGTGCACATGATGCGCGTGTTCTTCACGGGTGCGTTCCGCAAGCCGCGTGAGGTCAACTGGCTGTTCGGCTTCCTGCTGTTCGTCCTGGGCATGTTCACCGGCTTCACCGGTTACTCGCTCCCGGACGACCTGCTCTCCGGCACCGGTGTCCGCTTCATGGAGGGCGCGGTCCTGTCCGTGCCGATCGTGGGCACGTACCTGTCGTTCTTCCTCTTCGGCGGGCAGTTCCCGGGCGGCGACTTCGTGGCCCGCTTCTACTCGGTGCACATCCTGCTGCTGCCGGGCATCATGCTCGGCCTGGTGGTCGGCCACCTGATCCTGGTCTTCTACCACAAGCACACGCAGTTCGCGGGCCCCGGAAAGACGAACAACAACGTCGTCGGCATGCCGCTGCTGCCGGTCTACATGGCCAAGGCCGGAGGCTTCTTCTTCCTGGTCTTCGGTGTCATCGCGGCCGTCTCGGCGATCGCCTCGATCAACCCGATCTGGACCATGGGCCCCTACCGCCCGGACATGGTGTCCACGGGCGCCCAGCCCGACTGGTACATGGGCTTCTCCGAGGGCCTGATCCGTGTGATGCCGGGCTGGGAGATCAACGTCTGGGGTCACACGCTCGTCCTGGGTGTGTTCATCCCGCTGGTGATCTTCCCGCTGGTCCTGGTCGCGATCGCGGTCTACCCGTTCATCGAGTCCTGGGTCACCGGCGACAAGCGCGAGCACCACATCCTGGACCGCCCGCGCAACGTCCCGACCCGGACCGCGTTCGGCGCCGCCTGGATCAGCTGGTACTTCGTCCTGCTCATCGGTGGCGGCAACGACATCTGGGCCACGCACTTCCACCTGTCGATCAACTCGATCACCTGGTTCGTGCGCATCGGCTTCTTCGTTCTGCCGGTCATCGTGTTCGTGATCACCAAGCGGGTCTGTCTTGGCCTCCAGCGCCGCGACCGGGACAAGGTGCTGCACGGCCGCGAGTCGGGCATCATCAAGCGCCTGCCGCACGGTGAGTTCATCGAGGTGCACGAGCCGCTCGGCCCCGAGGCCCTGCACACGCTCACCGCGCACGAGCAGTACCAGCCCGCCGAGATCGGCCCGACGGTCGACGAGAACGGTGTCGAGCGCAAGGTCAAGGGCACCGAGAAGCTCCGCGCCAAGCTCAGCGAGGGCTACTACGGGGAGGACAACCAGATCCCCAAGCCCACGGTCGAGGAGTACAAGGAGATCACGAGCGGCCACGGCCACCACTGATCCTTTGACCGGTTGACCGGTCGCCACTGATCGCCACGGCAAGAGCCTCCGTCCATTGCCCGGACGGGGGCTCTTTGCCGTGCCCCCGGCTGGATAGGGTGGACCCACCCCCGCACGCGGGGGCGAGCCCGTCTGCGTACGTCCATCCGCGTACCTCTACGAACCCAGGAGCGACCATGAGCGCTGTGAACCCCGCTGGAGGCGACACCACGGCGGACCGCTCCTGGCCCGAGGTGCTGAACGGCCTGCTCGACGGCCGCGACCAGAGCGCGGACGACACGGCCTGGGCGATGGACCGCATCATGAGCGGCGAGGCGACGGACGCACAGATCGCCGGCTTTGTGGTGGCGCTGCGGGCCAAGGGCGAGACCGTCGAGGAGATCTCCGGCCTCGTCCGCACGATGTACGAGCACGCCAATGTGATCGAGGTGCCCGGAGAGACCGTCGACATCGTCGGGACGGGCGGTGACGGCGCGAAGACGGTGAACATCTCCACCATGTCGTCCATCGTCGTGGCCGGCACCGGCGCCAAGGTCGTCAAGCACGGCAACCGGGCCGCGTCCTCGGCGTCCGGTGCCTCGGACGTCCTGGAGCAGCTCGGCGTCAATCTGCAGCTGACGCCGAAGCGGGTGGCCGAGGTGGCCGAGGAGGCCGGGATCACCTTCTGCTTCGCGGTGAAGTTCCATCCGGCGCTGCGCCATGTGGCGGCGGCGCGGGGGCAGCTGGGGATCCGGACGGTGTTCAACTTTCTCGGTCCGCTGACGAATCCGGCGCGGGTGCGGGCCCAGGCGGTCGGGGTCGCGGACGCCCGGATGGCGCCGATCGTGGCGGGTGTCTTCGCCGAGCGCGGCCATTCGTCACTCGTGTTCCGCGGTGACGACGGGCTGGACGAGCTGACCACCACGTCGACGTCGAAGGTCTGGATCGTCCGCGACGGGAAGGTCACCGAGGAGCGCTTCGACCCGCGTGACGTCGGCCTCGACCTCGTCCCCGTTCAGGCCCTGCGCGGGGCCGACGCCTCGTACAACGCGGACGTCGCCCGGCGGCTGCTCAGCGGCGGGACGGGGCCCGTACGGGACGCCGTGCTCCTGAACTCGGCGGCGGCCCTGGTCGCGCTGTCCCCGACCGACGCGCCGCTCACGGACCAGCTGCGGGCCGGGATGGCGAAGGCGGCGGAGGCCGTCGACTCCGGGGCGGCGGAACGGACGCTGGAGCGCTGGGTGGCGGCCAGCCAGGCGTAGGCCTCCGGCGAGGCCCCTGATCTCCGACCGCAACTCCGTCGTCCCGGTATACGGACAGCGGGGTTGCGGTCGGAAGATCGTGTGGCAGGATGCGATATCAGGTCATGAGCGACAGCCATCAGGCCCCGGCCGGCTGTCCGGCAACCCTCCGTCCGTGGCGGGGTGCCCCGGGTGAAGACCAGGTCGTAGGCAGCGAGGTCTACGGCAAGCGCGGACCCCTCGCCCTCTTTCGAGTGGACACAGCCCAGGGGTCCTGGTCGTTCGAGGGAGCCTTCTGTGAGCAAGCGAATGCGGTAGGGCGTAGAGCCCCGCTTCCGCACACCCTTTTCCTTTCTTTCCCGCGCTGAGCCGTACCACCGCCGTACCCCCGTGCACCCGGCTCGCGCGGTGCTTCCGCCTGCCTCTCACAGGAGCTCGCCATGTCTGTCTCCCTCGCTGCCGCCGACCAGTCCGTTTGTGCCCCACTGCCCGTTCTGGGACGTGATGTGACCGTCCCGCTCGTCACCGGCGGCGACGTCACGTACGCCGCGCTCGACTACGCCGCCAGCGCCCCGGCCCTGCAGCGGGTCTGGGACGACGTCGCCGCGTACGCCCCGTACTACGGCAGCGTGCACCGCGGCGCCGGGTACCTCTCGCAGCTGTCCACCGACCTCTTCGAGAACGCCCGCGGGACCGTCGCCGAGTTCCTCGACTGCCGGGAGGACGACCAGGTCGTCTTCACCCGCTCCACCACCGACTCGCTCAACCTGCTCGCCGCCGCCCTTCCGGCCGACTGCGAGGTGTTCGTCTTCGAGACCGAGCACCACGCCTCGCTGCTGCCGTGGAAGGACGCACGGGTCACCTATCTCGACGCGCCCCGCACCCCGCACCAGGCCGTCACCACCCTGGAACGCGCCCTCGCCGAGCGCGACCCGCACGGCCCGGCCCTCGTCTGTGTGACCGGCGCCTCGAACGTCACCGGCGAGGTGTGGCCGGTGCGCGAGCTGGCCGCCGTCGCGCACGCGCACGGCGCCCGTATCGTCCTCGACGCCGCGCAGCTCGCCCCGCACCACCCGGTGTCCGTCCGCGACCTGGACGTCGACTGGGTGGCCTTCTCCGGACACAAGCTGTACGCGCCCTTCGGCTCCGGTGTCCTCGCGGGGCGCGCCGACTGGCTGCGCGAGGCCGAGCCGTACCTCGCGGGCGGCGGCGCCAGCCGCAAGGTCACGCGGCGTACGGACGGGGGAGTGGACGTGGAGTGGTACGAGAGTGCCGCCCGGCACGAGGCCGGTTCGCCGAACGTGATCGGCGTCTACTCCATCGCCTCCGCCTGCAAGGCCCTCACGGAGGCGGGCTTCGACACGCTTGTCGCACGTGAGCGGCAGCTGATCCGCGCGGTGCGGGAGGGGCTGGCCGAGGTGCCCGAGGTGCGCGTGCTGTCCCTCTTCGGGGACGACGCTCCGCGCGTGGGCGTCATCTCCTTCGTCGTCGAGGGCTGGAACAGCTCCCACTTCGCCGCCGCGCTCTCCGCCGAGTACGGCATCGGGGTGCGCGACGGGCTCTTCTGCGCCCATCCGCTGGTGCGCACGCTGCTCGGGAGCGATCCGCAGACGCAGGGCGAGTGCGGTGCGCCCGAGGCGGCGCCCGGGGAGAAGTCGCTGAACGCGATCCGTGTCAGCTTCGGGGCCGGTACGCCCGACGAGCACGTGGAGCGCTTTGTGCGGGCCGTGAAGGAACTGGTGCGGGACGGGGCGAAGTGGAACTACCGCACGCAGGACGGCCGCTGCGTGCCGACGGCCTGAGGCGGTCTGGGCTCCGCCCTCGGCCCCGGGTTGTTCGTCTGCGGGTGAGTGGGGGCTGGTTGCGCAGTTCCCCGCGCCCCTGAGGCCGGGGCTGCGCCCCGGATTCCCCCGGCCGCCCGCAGTCTTTCGGCTGTCGGCCGGTGGGGGCTTGTCGCGCAGTTCCCCGCGCCCCTGAAAGCCTCGGGTCCCGCGGTTGAGGACCAGGGAGTCAGTTGTCGAGGCCGATGGCGAAAGCGGCTTCGAGGTCGTGCTGGGAGTAGGTGCGGAAGGCGACGTGGGTGTCGGTGGCCTCGACGCCGGGGATCTTGCTGATCTTGCCGGGGATGACGTCCGCGAGGTCGTCGTGGGCCTTCACCCGGACCATGGCGATCAGGTCGTACGTACCGGTGACGGAGAAGACCTCGCTGACACTGTCCAGCGCGGCGATCGACTCGGCGATCTCGGGGATCCGGTCCACGCTGGTCTTGATGAGCACGATCGCGGTGATCACGGCTGGTTTTCTCCCTCGGGGGCCGCTGCTGGGGTTTTCACTCTAGTCGCCCGCCCGAACCGCACCCACGCGGAGACGAAGCCCAGCGAGAAGCCCACCAGGTGGGCCAGATAGGCGACACCGGGCCCCGAGGGACTGCGGCCCGCCGCCACCCACTGCAGGGTCGCCCAGAACGGCAGCACGATCCAGGCGGGAAAGCGCAGCGGCAGGAAGAAGAGGAACGGGAAGAGACTGGTCACCCGGGCCCTGGGGAACAGGTACAAGAACGCTCCGAGGACCGCGGAGATCGCCCCCGACGCGCCGACCAGACTCTGCTCGGAGGCGGAGTTCGCGATCGCGTAGCCCAACAGGGCCAGATATCCGCAGGCCACGTAGAAGACGGCGAACCCGAGGTGGCCCATGCGTTCCTCGGTCATCGCTCCGAAGACGTAGAAGAAGAGCATGTTGCCCAGGAGGTGGAGCCAGCTGCCGTGGATGAACAGGCCTGTCGCCGGGGTGAGCCAGGCGCTCGGGTTCCCGTCGAAGAGCTCGGCGGGGATCACGCCCCAGCGCCGGAAGTAGGCCCGCTGGGCGACCAGCAGCGCGTCCCCGGTGCCGTACGTCGGATTGAGACCAGAAGCCGGCCCGATCAGAAAAATCAGGCAGCACAGCACGATCAGCCCGTACGTCACCGGCGCGGACTGCCCCCGCACCGCCCTGCCCGTCGCCCTGCCGCACGTGCTGATCATGGAACAGAGCATGACGTAACCGGACCGATACGCACAGAGTGCCTCGCCGTCATGGACGGCCGAGCGTCGAGTACCCGCCAGGCCGTAGGGTAACGAGCCACACGTTCCAGAGACGGGCGCTGGGCGGACACTAGAAGGAAAGCGACTGCCATATGACGGTTCCCCTGCCGACCGCCGAGACCCGCTGGCGCTGCACGCTCTGCGGCAACCTCACGCGATTCGACGTGACCCGCTCGTCCAAGGTCGTCGAGTATGTGCACCTCGACCTGGCCGGGGAGCCGAACGTGGAGGAGCGCGAGGTGGTCAGTGAGACCATCGAGTCGGTGCGCTGTCGCTGGTGCAATGCGGTGGATCAGGTGGAACTGGTGGACAGGCCGGGTGCCGGCTCCTGAGGGAGCGGGCCCCGCACAGACATTGGGGTGACGGATGGCGGAGACCGCAGGCGGGGAGCCGGACGACGGCACCGCTGAGGTGCTCGACCGGCCGCTGCCCGACGCCGTGCGCCGCCGTGTGGTGCAGATCGTGTCCGACGGGTTCGGTGGGCTGACCGTAGCCGAACTCCCCGCACAGTTGCGGCAGTACGCCCGATTCGCACCCAATCGGCGGGCGAAGTTCGCCGGTAACGCCATGGCCGCCGCGCTGGAGACCGACCCGCTGTTCAGGCAGCGTATCGCCGAGAAGCTCAGAGAGGCGCAGCCGGAGCTGGTCGGCGCCCTCGACTCGGGTGCGCCGCCCCCGGCCGCGGACCCGCTGGACGTGGCGGCCGCGGCCTATGTGCTGCGCCCCACGGGCTGGGTGAAGCTGGTGACCGCCGCGGGCGAGGAGGCCCTGCGGGCGGACGCCGAGCGGGCCGGCGAGGAGAGCCGGGCCGAGCTGGAGCGGCTGCGCGAGGAGCTCGCCCGGGCGCGGGGGCACACCAAGGCCGAAACCGAGCGGTTGCGCACGGAGTTGGAGACCGCGAAGAAGGAAGCGGAATCGCTTCATCGCAAGCTGCGTGGCGCCCTCAGCGACGTCAAGCGGGGCGAGGCCGCGCTGCGCAAGCTGCAGGGCGAGATGGACACCGTACGGGCGGAGGGGCAGGCCCAGGTGTCCGCGGCCGAGAGCGAGACCCGGCGGCTCAAGGCGCGGCTCTCGGAGGCCGAGTCGGCCCTGGAGGCCACCCGCAAGGCGGCGCGCGAGGGGCGCAGCGTCGAGGACATGCGCGTACGGCTGCTGCTCGACACCGTGCTGGACGCGGCACAGGGGCTGCGGCGTGAACTCGCCCTGCCGCCGGTGTCCGTACGGCCGGCGGAGACCGTGGACGCGGTCGAACCGGGACAGATGACACCCAAGGACATTGCCGCCCGTGCACTGTCCGAAAATGATCCAGCGATCCTGGACCAACTGCTCGCGCTGCCGCAGGCGCATCTGGTCGTCGACGGCTACAACGTCACCAAGACCGGCTATCCGCAGATGCCGCTGGAGAAGCAGCGGCTCAGGCTGCTCGGGCAGCTGTCGCAGCTCGCGGCGCAGACCGGGGCCGAGGTGACCTGTGTCTTCGACGGGGCCGAACTGGCCGCGCCCGTATTGCTCGCGCCGCCGCGCGGAGTGCGGGTGCTGTTCTCCAAACCGGGTGTCACCGCGGACGAGTTGATCCGCCAGCTGGTGCGCGCCGAGCCGCCCGGGCGGCCGGTCATCGTGGTCTCCACGGACCGTGAGGTGGCCGACGGGATCGCCAGGGCGGGCGCCCGCCCGGTCGCCTCCGCGGTGCTTCTCAAGCGCTTTTCGCGCGGCTGAAAATCGCGGTTGAACCGGCGAATGCCGAGGGCGCGGCAGCTCGCACCATTTGTCCCAAAAGTCCCACACATCCCATGCGTAACGTGCGGGCGTGATGCCCTAATTGGCGAAACCTTCACGCAACGTAGCGTCAGCTTCACATCACTGCATGTGAGTTGAGTGTAAAGAATGCGCTCGGTGACAAAGAATTTTCAGGTTTGGATTTGAACTGATCACAGGAGGGTCACTAGGGTCTGGGCTCGAACCTCCGCTCGGGTGATCGCTCATTGGGAGTGACGGCGGGGGGACACCGCCCGTCGGCGTTTCGGCAGGCGGCTGGAGGAAGAAGGAGCTCGCCTTCGTGGCGTCCCACCGTCGACCCAAGCAGCCGAGCCGCACCCGTGTGACCGTGCTCACCACCGCCGCAGCCGCTGCCGTTGTCCTCAGCGCCAACGCCGCCAACGCCGCACCCAGCGAGAAGCCGAGCAAGGACGAGGTCAAGTCCAAGGTCGACAAGCTCTACGAGGAGACCGAGCAGGCCACCGAGGCGCTGGACGGCGCCCAGGAGAAGCAGGACAAGCTGGAGAAGCAGATCAGCGCCCTGCAGGACAACGTGGCCCGCGGTCAGGACGAGCTCAACGCCCTGCGCGACGGCCTCGGTTCGATGGCCAGCGCCCAGTACCGCACCGGCGGCATCGACCCCTCCGTGGCGCTCTTCCTCTCCTCGGACCCGGACGACTACCTCGACAAGGCGTCCACGATGGACCAGCTGAGCGGTCAGCAGGTCGAGGCGCTGAAGAAGGTCCAGGCGAAGCAGCGCGAGATCGCCCAGCAGCGCCAGGAAGCCTCGGCGAAGCTGAAGGACCTCTCCTCCACCCGTGCGGAACTCAAGAAGAAGAAGCAGGAAGTCCAGGGCAAGCTCGCCGCGGCGCGGGAACTCCTCAACTCCCTGACGGCCAAGGAGAAGGCGGACCTCGACGCGGCGCAGTCCCGCGCCACCCGCGCCAGCGAGCGCACCGTCCTCAACGGTTCCGGCACGCCGGCCTCAGGTCGGGCCGGCGCCGCGTTCGCGGCCGGCCAGAGCAAGATCGGCACGCCCTACGTCTACGGCGCCTCCGGCCCCAGCTCCTTCGACTGCTCCGGCTTCACCTCCTGGGCGTACGCCCAGGCCGGTGTCTCCATCCCCCGCACCTCGGAGTCGCAGGCCAACACCGGCACCCGCATCTACTCGCAGAGCGATCTGCAGGTCGGCGACCTGGTGTTCTTCTTCGGCGACCTGCACCACGTCGGTCTCTACGCGGGCAACGGCCAGGTGCTGCACGCCCCGCGCACCGGGACGGTCGTGCGCTACGAGTCGATGAGCACCATCGGCGGAGCGTTCCAGTTCGGCGTCCGGGTCTGATCCGGCTCCCCGAACCCTCCGAAGTCCGCCTCGCCACGCCGCCCGAACGGGCGAATCGCGATAACTCCCGCTGACCCCACGCCCCGTCGGTGACCTGCGTCTCCGGCGGGGCGCAGTGTTGTGCACCCGCGCGGGTCTTTGGCCGGTGCGTAGTCGCACGGCTACTGTCTGCGGCGTTTCCCCCAACTCCGGGGGACCGCCAGCGGAAGGGAGAGCGGCTACTCGTGGGGTCCCATCGCCGCCGTCCACCGTCCGGGTTCGACCGGGGCGCCAGCGCCGCCGGCATCGCGGGCATCGCCGTCAGAGTCGTAGGGGTCGTCGGGGTCGTAGGGCTGGTGTCCGTCGCGGCCGCCGCCCTCGGGGCCGTACCGGCCGCCGCAGCACCGCAGGACGACACCCGGGCCGAGGTCGACCGCCTGTACACCCAGGCGGAGAAGGCCACCGAGGCGTTCAACAAGGCCGACGAACACGCCGACGTGCTGCGCAAGGAGGTGAGCACGGCGCAGGACCGGATCGCCCGGCAGCAGGAGCGCATCAACACCATGCGGGACGCGCTCGGTTCGCTCGCCGGGGCGCAGTACCGGGCGGGCGGCCTCGACCCCTCCCTGGCGCTGCTCTTCTCCGACGACCCCGCCGAGTACCTCGACAAGGCCGCCGCGCTCGACCGGATCAACGTCCACCAGGCAGGCGAACTCAAGGACCTCCAGCTCGCCATGCGCGACCTCGCCCAGGAGCGCGAGGAGGCGACCGTCAAACTCGCCGAGCTGGAGAAGAGCACGAGGGCCGTCGCCCAGCACAAGCGGACCGTGGAGCGAAAACTGGCCAAGGCCCGGCATCTGCTCAACTCGCTGCCGTCCGCCGAGCGCGCCGCCTACGACCGGACCTCCCGCTCGGGACGCTCCGGGATCCCCGAGCTCGGCAGCGCCGCTCCCGCCTCGGGCCGCGCGGCCGCCGCCCTCGCCGCGGCCCGCTCCGCGCTCGGCCGCCCGTATGTGTGGGGCGCCAACGGGCCCGGCGGCTTCGACTGTTCGGGCCTCATGCAGTGGTCGTACGGGCAGGCCGGGGTCGGTCTGCCGCGCACCTCGCAGGAACAGCGGTACGCCGGGCGGCAGGTGCCGCTCTCCCAGGCGCAGCCCGGTGACCTGGTCACCTACCGGTCCGACGCCAGCCATGTCGCGATGTACGTGGGCAACGGGCAGGTGATCCACGCGCCGTATCCGGGCGCGCCGGTGCGCTACGACCCGGTGGGCATGATGCCGGTCTCCTCCGTGACGAGGGTCTGACCGCCCGGTCCGGGGCCCGTACGATCGGGAACGTGGCTGGTCGAGGGCGTGCGTCGCGGGCGGGGAGTGCGCTGCTGTGTTCCCTGGTGCTGCTGGTCGCGGTGCTGTCCGGCTGTGGCGGGCAGCCGGTGTCGGGCACCGCGTCCGCCGAGGTGCAGCGGGTCCTCGACCGGCGGGCCGCCGCGGTCCTGGACCGGGACGAGTCCGCGTACCGGGCCACCGAGGAGCCGTCCGGCCCGGTCGTGGAGTTCACGCGGCTGCGTGCCGTCCCGCTGGCCGCCTGGTCCTACCGTCTGACGGACCTGCACCGCTCCGGTGACCGGGCCACCGCCCGGGCCGAGCTGCGCTACCGCATCCAGGGCTACGACAGGGCGCCCGTCACCGCCGCCCGCACCCTGCGCCTGGTACGCGGCGGCGGCACCTGGCGCGTCGCCTCCGACAAGCCCGCCGAGAAGGCCGGCCAGCAGTTGTGGGAGCAGGGGGCGGTGACGGTCGTACGGGGCACGCACAGCCTGGTCCTGGGGGTCGGGCAGTCCGGCGAGAGCCTGCGCGCGTACGCCGCCCTCGCGGACCACGCCGTGCCCGCCGTGTCGTCGGCCTGGGGCACGGACTGGTCGGGGCACGTCGTCGTGCTCGTACCGAAGTCGCTGGAGGGCATGGCGGGGCTGCTCGGCGCGCCCGCGTCCGGCTACCGGGGGATCGCGGCGGTCACCACCGGGGAGGCGGGCGGCTCCGCGAAGGCGCCCGCGGACCGGATCATCGTCAACCCCGAGGCGTACGGCGTCCTCGGCGACTTCGGCAAGCAGGTCGTGCTCACCCACGAGGCGACGCACGTCGCCTCCCGCGCCCACACCACCGCGGCCACGCCCCTGTGGCTGTCCGAGGGGTACGCGGACTGGGTCGGCTACCGCGGCAGCGGTCGGGCGGCGCCCCAGGTGGCGCCGGAGCTGGACCGGGCCGTGCTGGACGGGCGGGTGCCGGCCGCCCTGCCGGACGACGAGGACTTCGGGTTCACCGGGGACGCGGCGCAGCTGGCGCGGGCGTACGAGGGCGGCTGGATGGCCTGCCGGCTGATCGCCGACCGCTGGGGCGAGGTCCGGCTGAACGACTTCTACCGGGCCGTCGGCGACCACGGGAAGCGGGCCGGGGCCGTCGAGGGCGCGCTGCGGGACGTACTGCACACGACACCGGACACGTTCACCGAGCAGTGGCGGGCCTACCTGAAGGCGCAGCTCGGCTGATTCCTCGGCCGCCGCCGCCCGGCAGCCGTGCTCGTCTCCGGGGTGGTGGGCCCGGTGTCAGGAGGACCTCAGGGTCTCCTTGCTGCGGGCGGCCTGAGCGGGCAGGGCCGGGGCCGGGTGGGACACGGTGCCCCACCACAGTTCGAGGGCGGCGAGCAGCGCGGCGACCACCAGCAGGCCGTTGCGCAGGAAGAGCAGGGTGACGCCCAGCCAGTCGCCGGCGACGACGTGCGAGAACCAGACCGGGAACTCCAGGACGGTGGCGCCGCACGCGGCCAGCACCAGGCAGACCGGCACCGTCATCCGGCTGCCCCGGAAGCACAGACAGACCGCGCCGATCCCGACCAGCCACACCATGTACTGCGGGCTGATGACCCGGCTGGTGGCCGTGAACATGAGCACCGCCACGAACGCGGCGTCGGCGAGTGTGTGCGCCCGGAACCGCTTGGCGCTCAGCCGCCACAGCAGCAGCCAGGCGAACGCGAGCCCGGTGAGGGTCAGAGCCGCCGCGCTCACCACGTCGACATGGGGGCCCAGGAACTCCACCGAGCCGTAGTTGAGCAGCACCTGACCGTCCCAGCCGAAGTGCCGGGCCACGTGGAAGACGAGGGAGCCCAGCGACTCCACCTCGGTACCGCGGTCGCGCTGGAAGGTCAGGAAGGAGAAGGCGCCGGGCATCGCCAGCCCGAAGAGCAGCGCGATCGAGCCGGCGGTGACCGCCGCCGCGGCCCACGCACGGCGCTTCACGGCCCCGACGAGCAGCAGCACGGGCCAGACCTTCACCAGCGCCCCGAAGCCCGCGAGCGCCCCCATCACGCGCGGATGGCGGGCCCCGGCGAGGAGCGCCGCGACCGCCACGGCCGTCACCATCACGTCGTAACGGGCGTAGACGGTCGGTCCGAGCAGCGGGACACCGATCACCCACACCCAGGTGCCGCGCGGGGTCTTGCCCGGGCGTGTGCCGGCGTACCGGAGCAGCGCGAAGACCGCCAGGTCGGCGAGGAAGGCCAGCACGAAGAAGGCCTGCGCGTAGTCGAGGAAGGGCAGCAGCGCGGGGGAGAGGATCGCGAGCGACGCGGCCGGCGGGTACTGCCAGGTGACGTCGTCGAGCGGGAAGGTGCCGGTGCGCAGGATCTCGTACCAGCCCTGGTAGATCACGGAGACGTCGCTCGTGACGTCCGGGCCCGGGAAGACCAGCACCTTGAAGACGAAGAGCAGCAGCACCAGCCTGGTCAGGCCCCAGATCCCCAGCAGCGCGTACGGGAACCTCTCCCCCCGTGTGCCCGTCATGCCCACCTGGCCCTGCCCTCGTTCGTCGGGTGCTTCGTCGGACGCTTCGTCCGGTGCCTTTGTCCGGTGCTTGTCCGGTTGTGCGGAAACATGATGACGCGCCGGACTGTGGGAGGGCCATGAAGCACGGCCGTACGGCAGGGTGCGTACCGGCCGGACCCGGCTTCGCCCGTCCGTACCGCCCGCCTCCTGTCCGTACCGCCGCATCCCGTCCGTACCGCCCGCGTGGGGACGCGCCGGTTTCGGTAGTGTCGGGCGCGATGCACAAGACTCTGATCGTGACCAACGACTTCCCGCCCCGGCCCGGCGGCATCCAGGCGTTCCTGCACAACATGGCGCTGCGTCTGGACCCCGAGCGGTTCGTCGTCCACGCCTCCACCTGGAAGCGCGGCCGCGAGGGCGCCCTGGCGACGGCCGCCTTCGACGCCGAGCAGCCCTTCACGGTCGTCCGGGACAGCACGACGATGCTGCTGCCGACACCGGGCGCCACCCGGCGCGCCGTCGGGCTGCTGCGCGAACACGGCTGTACGTCGGTGTGGTTCGGGGCGGCGGCCCCGCTCGGCCTGATGGCGCCCGCGCTGCGCAGGGCGGGCGCCGAGCGGCTGGTGGCCACCACGCACGGTCACGAGGCCGGCTGGGCCCAGCTGCCCGCCGCACGCCGGCTGCTGCGTCGTATCGGCGAGTCCACGGACACGATCACCTACCTCGGCGAGTACACCCGCTCGCGGATCGCGTCCGCGCTGACGCCCGAGGCCGCCTCCCGCATGGTCCAGCTGCCTCCGGGGGTCGACGAGAAGACCTTCCACCCCGGCTCGGGCGGCGGCGAGGTCCGCGCCCGCCTCGGCCTCACCGACCGCCCGGTGGTGGTCTGTGTCTCCCGTCTGGTCCCGCGCAAGGGCCAGGACACGCTGATCCTCGCCATGCCCCGCATCCTCGCCAAGGAGCCGGAGGCGGTGCTGCTGATCGTCGGCGGCGGGCCGTACGAGAGGGAGCTGCGCAAGCTCGCGTACGACACCGGGGTCGCCGACGCGGTCCGCTTCACCGGCGCGGTCCCCTGGTCGGAGCTGCCGGCCCACTACGGCGCGGGGGACGTCTTCGCGATGCCCTGCCGCACGCGCCGCGGGGGCCTGGACGTGGAGGGCCTCGGCATCGTGTACCTGGAGGCGTCCGCGACCGGCCTTCCGGTCGTCGCCGGCGACTCGGGGGGCGCCCCCGACGCGGTCCTGGACGGCGAAACGGGCTGGGTCGTCCGCGGCGACTCCCCCGACGACTCGGCCGACCGCGTCATCACCCTCCTCGGCGACTCCGAACTCCGCCGTCGCATGGGCGAACGGGGACGGGAGTGGGTGGAGGAGAAATGGCGCTGGGACCTCCTGGCGGACCGCCTGAAGGAGCTGCTCTAGGGGTTGCAGGGGGGAATGTGCCTGGGGGGGGACTGCAGCGCCCCTTCAAGGGGCGCGGGGAACCGCGCGCCCAGCCACGAAGCACCCGCACCCGACGCACCACCCCGACAAGGGGCGCGGGGAACTGCGCAATCAGCCACAACCGCCCCGCGCCCGTCGCACCCACCGCGACGCCCCCTGAAATTCCGGCAGAACCCCTAGGCGGAAGCCAATAATCCGCCGATGCTGCGCTCATGACAGAAAAACTGACTCATCATCAGATGAGTAACCGTCAGCTGACAAACCGTCACCTGACGAGACGCCAAATCCTCGGCATGGTCGCCCTCCAGACGGCCGCCGCGGCCGGCCTCACCCGCGTCGGTCTCCAGTCCGCCCACGCCGCCGAACCCGCCGCGGTCGACACGGCACCCGCGATCGTCATCGGATCGGGCTACGGCGCCGCCGTGGCCGCCCTCCGCCTCGGCCAGGCCGGCATCCGCACGCTCGTCATCGAGATGGGCAAGCTCTGGAACACCGCCGGCTCCGACGGCAAGGTCTTCTGCTCCACCATCAACCCCGACGAGCGCTCGATGTGGTTCCGCACCCGCACCGAGGCCCCGCTCGCCACCTTCCTCTGGCTGGACGTCGTCAACAAGGACATCAGCCGCTACCCCGGAGTCCTGGACCGGGTCCACTACGACAACATGTCGGTGTACGTCGGCCGGGGCGTCGGCGGCGGCTCGCTGGTCAACGGCGGAATGGCCGTCACACCCCTCCAGTCGTACTTCTCGGAGCAGTTCCCCACCGTGGACGCCACCGAGATGTACAACACCTACTTCCCGCGCGCCCGCACCATGCTCGGCGTCAACACGGTCGACCCCACCTGGTTCGAGTCCACGGAGTGGTACCAGTTCACCCGTACCGCCCGTAAGAGCGCCACCACCGCCGGCCTGAAGACCACCTTCGTCCCGAACGTCTACGACTTCGCCTACATGCAGCGCGAGGCCGCCGGCACCGCCACCAAGTCGGCGCTCGCGGGCGAGGTCATCTATGGCAACAACTACGGCAAGAAGAGCCTCGACAAGACCTATCTCGCCGCCGCGCTCGGCACCGGCAACGTCACCATCCACACCCTGGAGAAGGTCCGGAGGATCAGCCGGGCCGCGGACGGCTCGTACACCCTGACGGCCGACCGGATCGACACCACCGGCGCGGTCGTGGAGACCAAGCAGTACAGCTGTACGTACCTCTTCCTGGGCGGCGGCAGCCTCGGCACCACCGAACTCCTCGTCCGGGCCCGGGAGACGGGCACGCTGCCCGCCCTGGACGCGAGCGTCGGCACCGGCTGGGGCACCAACGGCAATGTGATGACCGGCCGCGCCAACCACATCTGGGACACCGTCGGGGCCAACCAGGCGACCATGCCCGTCATGGGCATCGACGACTGGGCCAACACCGCCAACCCCGTCTTCGCCGAAATCGCCCCGATACCCACCGGGTTGGAGACCTGGATCAGCCTCTACCTCGCGATCACCAAGAACCCGGAGCGCGCGTCCTTCACGTACGACGCGGCGACGGACTCCGCCAAGCTCGGCTGGACCGCGGCGCAGAGCGCGGTCTCCGTGAGCATGGCCAAGAAGCTCTTCGACCGGATCAACTCGGCCAACGCGACGATCTACCGCTACGACCTCTTCGGCAACAACAAGACCTTCGCCGACGACTTCTGCTACCACCCGCTGGGCGGCTGCGTGCTGGGCAGGGCCACGGACAGCTACGGCCGCGTGAAGGGCTACCCGCACCTGTACATCACCGACGGCTCGCTCGTGCCGGGTTCGATCGGGGTGAACCCGTTCCTGACGATCACCGCGCTCGCGGAACGCGGCATGGCGCGGATCCTCGCCGAGGACACCGCGCCATGAGGGTTTCGCGCGGGGGCACGCGAAGGAGGGGGGTTCAGCCCCGGTAGATGGCCTCGATCTCGTCCGCGTAGTCCTTCGCCACCACATTGCGCTTGAGCTTCAGGGACGGCGTGAGGTGGCCCGACTCCTCCGAGAACTGGGAGGACAGAATGCGGAACTTCCGCACCGATTCCGCCTTCGACACCGCGGCGTTGCCGTCGTCGACCGCGTCCTGGATCGCAGCGATCAGATCCGGGTCCTCGCGCAGCGACGCCGCGGTGGAGCCCGCCGGCTTGCCGTGCTCCTCGGCCCAGCGGCCCAGGAACTCCTCGTCGACGGTGACCAGCGCGCCGATGAACGGGCGCCCGTCGCCGACCACCATGCACTCCGCGACCAGCGCGTGCGCGCGGATGCGGTCCTCGATCACGGCCGGGGCGACGTTCTTGCCGCCCGCGGTGACGATGATCTCCTTCTTGCGGCCGGTGATACGGAGGTAGCCGTCCTCGTCGAGGGTGCCGATGTCACCCGTGTGGAACCAGCCGTCCGCGAGCGCCTCGGCGGTCGCGGCCTCGTTGTTCCAGTACTCCTTGAACAGGTGCTCGCCGTGCAGCAGCACCTCGCCGTCGTCCGCGATCCGGATCACGGAGCCGGGCAGCGGCTGGCCGACCGTACCGATCTTCGTACGGTCCCAGGGGTTGAAGGCGGTGGCCGCGCAGGACTCGGTGAGGCCGTAGCCCTCCAGGACCGTGAAGCCGATGCCGCGGAAGAAGTGGCCCAGGCGCTCGCCGAGCGGGGCGCCGCCGGAGATCGCGTACTCGCCGCGACCGCCCAGCACCGCGCGCAGCTTGCTGTAGACGAGCTTGTCGAACGTCTTGTACTTGATCTTCAGGCCGAGGGACGGGCCGGAGGGGGTGTCCAGGGCGCGGCTGTAGGCGATCGCCGTGTCCGCCGCCTTGTCGAAGATCTTGCCCTTGCCGTCCGCCTGCGCCTTGGCGCGCGCCGAGTTGTAGACCTTCTCGAAGACGCGCGGCACACCGAGGATCAGGGTCGGCCGGAACGCGGCGAGCTCGTCGGTGAGGTGCTTGATGTCCGGGACACAGCCCAGCTTGATCGGCGCCATCATCGGCGCGACCTGCACGAGCCGCCCGAAGACATGCGCGAGCGGGAGGAAGAGGAGGACGGAACACTCGCCCGTACGGAACAGCGGGCGCAGCCGCTCCACGATGTTGCCGCACTCCGCGAAGAAGGCACGGTGGGTGAGGACACAGCCCTTGGGGCGGCCGGTCGTACCGCTCGTGTAGACGATGGTCGCCGGGTCGTCGGCCTTGGCGAGCGAGCTGCGCTCCTCGACGGTGGCGTCGCTGACGTCCTTGCCGAGGCGGCCCAGCTCCTCCACCCCGCCGGCCTCGATCTGCCAGAGGTGCTTGAGGGCGGGCAGCCGGTCGCGCACCGACTCCACGGAGGCCGCGTGCGTGTCCAGCTCGACGATGCAGGCACTCGCGCCCGAGTCACCGAGTATCCACTGCACCTGTTCGGCCGAGCTGGTCTCGTACACCGGCACGGTGATCGCGCCCGCGCTCCAGATCGCGAAGTCGAGCAGTGTCCACTCGTAGCGGGTACGGGACATCAGAGCGACCCGGTCGCCGGGCTGCACGCCCGAGGCGATCAGACCCTTGGCCGCGGACCGCACCTCGGCGAGGAAGGTGGTGGCGGTGACGTCCGTCCAGGTGCCGCCCACCTTGCGGGCGATGACGGCGACATCGGGATGCTGCGCGGCGTTTCTGCGGACGATGTCGGTCAGATTTCCGTCCGCAGGGACCTCGTACAAAGCCGGAAGGCTGAACTCGCGCAAGACTGCTGCTCCTCATAGGGCGCCGACGCCACGACGGTGTGTGATGCGACGGAGCGGTCCAAGGCTCGGGCAGGTACCCAGGAACATCATTGTTGAAATCCTGAGTACGACTGGACTGCCCGGACGTTACCCACCGGTACGGCTGTTTCGATAGAGGGTCCCGGCGAGATGTTCCCTGCGTCACACAGGTGGGCGCGTCGCATCGGATCGCGTTCCTTCACGCACAGTAGTCCACGCTCTTCTCGACTTGCCAGTAACCGCAGGTCCGACCGCCTCTATTCACGTTTGCCCCACACGCCTACGCTTGATCGTCATGGCACCCACACCAGGCGGTAACCGCGGGAAGCGCATTCATGTGGTCAGTGACGTGCACGGCAACGCGCGTGACCTGGCCCTGGCCGGCGACGGCGCGGACGCGCTGGTCTGTCTCGGTGACCTCGTGCTCTTCCTCGACTACGCCGATCACGCGCGCGGCATCTTCCCCGATCTCTTCGGCGCCGAGAACGCCGACCGGCTGGTCGAGCTGCGCACCGCCCGCCGCTTCGCGGAGGCGCGGGAGTTCGGGCGGCGGCTGTGGGACGAGATCGGGACGGACCATGCCGCGGTCATAGAGAAGGCGGTGCGCAAGCAGTACGCCGAGCTGTTCGCCGCGTTCCCGACACCGACGTACGCGACCTACGGCAATGTCGACATGCCGCCGCTGTGGGCGGAGTACGCAGGACCCGGCACCACCGTCCTCGACGGCGAACGGGTGGAGATCGGCGGCCGGGTCTTCGGCTTCGTCGGCGGGGGGCTGCGCACCGCCATGCGCACGCCCTACGAGATCAGCGACGAGGAGTACGCGGCGAAGATCGAGGCGGTCGGCGAGGTCGACGTGCTGTGCACACACATCCCGCCGGACGTGCCCGAGCTGGTGTACGACACGGTGGCGCGCCGCTTCGAACGCGGCTCGCGCGCCCTGCTGGACGCGATCCGCCGCACCCGCCCCCGCTACTCCCTCTTCGGCCATGTCCACCAGCCGCTCGCCCGCCGGATGCGGATCGGATCGACCGAGTGCGTGAACGTCGGCCACTTCGCGGCGACGGGCCGTCCATGGGTCCTGGAGTGGTGAACGCCGGGTACGGCGAACCGTGGATGTGGTGAACGCCAGGTGGGGTGGCAATGGTTCGGCGGGCGCGCGGTAGCCTTCACGCTGCACACACGTGCGCACCACCCTCCCTCACCGGACCGCACCTGGAGGAGCCACGGCGATGGCGGAACACACCAGCTCGAGCATCACGATCGAGGCGGCACCGACTGAGGTCATGGCGGTCATCGCCGACTTCGCCCGCTACCCGGACTGGACCGGCGAGGTGAAGGAGGCCGAGGTACTCGCCGCGGACGAGCAGGGCCGCGCCGAGCAGGTACGCCTCGTCATGGACGCCGGTGCGATCAAGGACGACCAGACCCTGGGCTACACCTGGACCGGTGACCACGAGGTCTCCTGGACCCTGGTCAAGTCGCAGATGCTGCGCTCCCTGGACGGCTCGTACATCCTCAAGCCCGCCGGCGCCGGCGCGACCGAGGTCACCTACCGGCTCACGGTCGACGTCAAGATCCCCATGCTGGGCATGATCAAGCGCAAGGCCGAGAAGGTCATCATCGACCGGGCGTTGGCGGGTCTGAAGAAGCGGGTGGAGTCGGGCGAGGCGGGCTGAGTCCGCTCCGCGGCCCGCCCTCGAAGTGCGTCGTCCGCGGGCCGGTGGGGGCCGTTCGCGCAGTTCCCCGCGCCCCCGGACCGGGGCTTCGCCCCCGGATCCCCGTCCGGCTGACATGCGTCGTCCGCGGGCCGGTGGGGGCTGGTCGCGCAGTTCCTCGCGCCCCTGGGTCGGGGCTTTGCCTCCGGATCCCCGTCCGGCTGACATGCGTCGTCCGCGGGCCGGTGGGGGCTGGTCGCGCAGTTCCTCGCGCCCCTGGGTCGGGGCTTTGCCTCCGGATCCCCGTCCGGCTGACATGCGTCGTCCGCGGGCCGGTGGGGGCTGGTCGCGCAGTTCCTCGCGCCCCTGGGCCGGGGCTTGCCCCGGATTCCCGTCCGGCTGGAGTGTGTCGGGTGCGGGGCGGTGGGGGCTGGTCGCGCAGGTCCCCGCGCCCCTGGCGGGGCGGCGGGGGTGCTTGACGCGGGTAGCGTTCATCCAATGCGCACCATCCTGATCACAGGCCAGGGCGGCACCGGCCGTACGACGCTCGCGGCGGCCACCGCGCTGAAGGCCGCCCGCCAGGGCACCCGCACCCTCCTGCTCACCGCGGACCGCACGGACACCCTCGGCGCCGCACTCGGCGTCCGCACGGAGCCCAGGCCGGTCGAAGCCGAGCCGCGGCTCACCACCTGGCGCCCCGACGCGACGCAGCGCTTCCGCGAGGACCTCACCGCCTTCCAGGACCGCGCGACCACCGCCCTGGACCTGCTCGGCGCCGCCCGCCTGGACGCCGAGGAACTCACCCCCCTCCCCGGCGCCGAGGAACTCGCCCTGCTGCGCGCCCTGCGCGACGCGGCGACCTCGGACACGTACGACCTGCTGGTCGTGGACCTCCCGCCGACCTGCCGCCCCCGCAGGCGCTCGCCCTCCTCGCCCTCCCCGAGGAACTCCGCCGCTACCTGCGCCGTCTGCTCCCGCCCGAGCGCCAGGCGGCCCGCGCGCTGCGCCCCGTCCTCGGCCGCCTCGCGGGTGTCCCGATGCCCGCCGAGTGGCTGTACGAGACGGCGGCGCGCTGGGACCTGGAGCTGGCCGCGGCCGAGGCGGTCGTCGGGGACCGCGCCACGACCGTACGGCTGGTCGCCGAGCCCGGACCCGCCGGCACCGACGCCGTACGGGACGCCACCACCGCCCTCGCCCTGCGCGGTCTGCGCGTCGAGGCGTTGCTCGCGAACCGCGTGCTGCCCGCCGCCACCACGGACACCTGGCTGGGCGCCCTCGCCGCCCAGCAGCGCAAGGCACTGGACGAGTGGCAGGAGACGTACGCCGTCCACGAGGTCCCGCACCTCGGCCGCGACCCGCGCGGCACCGACGACCTCGCAGCGCTCCCGGTGCCCGGCGTCAACCGGGCGCCCGCCCCGGTCGAGTGGCCCGTCGTCGACCACCTCGCCGAGGACGGCGTCCTCGTGTGGCACATTCCGCTGCCCGGCGCGATACGGGACGAACTGGATCTGATCCGCCGGGGCGACGAACTCGTCGTCACCGTGGGGCAGTTCCGCCGGATCGTGCCGCTGCCGTCCGCGCTGCGCCGCTGCACCGTGGCCGGCGCCGCCCTGCGCGAGGGCGAACTGAGGGTGCGTTTCGAGCCGGACCCGGATCTGTGGCCGCGTACACGGTGAACCGCGTACCCCCGTTCGGGTACCGTCGAAAGGAAGAACCGTAGGCAGGAGTCCGCCATGAGCGAAGAGCGCCCCACATCCGACGCCGCTCAGGAGAGGGCCGACGAAGTGCGCGCCGGCGACGCCGACGCCTGGGCGAAGGCCTGCGCCGAGGACCTCGCGGCGGAGAAGGCCCGCCGCCGCGCCCAGTACGGCTCGCCGCCGGGCTCGGCCGCCGAGGAACTGCGCAAGCTCGTCGACACCGTCGCCGACAAGCTGTCCGGACTGAACTCGCCGCTGTTCGGCGCGGTCGCCTCGGGCACCGCCCAGCAGATGGTCAACCAGGTCGTGCAGCAGGCCAAGGCGGCCGTCGAGCCGGTCATAGAGCGCAATCCCGATGTTTTCGACCATCTCGCGGCCGCGGGCTCCGAGCTGCTCGCCGCCTACCGCTCGGCCGTCGAGGCCCAGGAGCGGCGCTGGACCACCCGGGAAGGGGGCCCTCGCGACGAGGGAACCGGTCCGGGGGAGCGGATTGACTTGGACTAAAGGCCCCTCGGGTACGGTTGGCCGTAGCGGGGCTCGACCGAAACTGAGGGATTCATGGGACTCACCATCGGCGTCGATATCGGCGGCACGAAGATCGCGGCCGGTGTGGTCGACGAGGAAGGAAACATCCTCTCGACCCACAAGGTGCCGACCCCCTCCACGCCGCAGGCCATCGTGGATGCCATCGCCGCTGCGGTGGAGGGCGCACGCGCCGGTCACGAGATCGTCGGCGTGGGCATCGGTGCCGCCGGATATGTGAACCGCCAGCGTTCGACCGTGTACTTCGCGCCCAACATCGACTGGCGGCAGGAGCCGCTCAAGGCCGAGGTCGAGGCGCGCGTGGGGCTGCCCGTCGTCGTCGAGAACGACGCGAACGCGGCAGCGTGGGGCGAATACAAGTTCGGCGCGGGCAAGGGCCACCGGAACGTCATCTGCATCACGCTGGGCACGGGCCTCGGCGGCGGCATCATCATCGGCAACAAGCTGCGCCGCGGGCACTTCGGCGTGGCCGCCGAGTTCGGCCACATCCGGATGGTGCCGGACGGCCTGCTGTGCGGCTGCGGTTCGCAGGGCTGCTGGGAGCAGTACGCCTCCGGGCGCGCCCTCGTGCGGTACGCGAAGCAGCGGGCCAACGCCACCCCCGAGCACGCGGAGATCCTGCTGGCGCTGGGCGACGGCTCTCCCGACGGCATCGAGGGCAAGCACATCTCGATGGCCGCGCGGCAGGGCGACCCGGTCGCGGTGGACTCCTACCGCGAACTGGCCCGCTGGGCCGGCGCCGGCCTCGCCGACCTGGCCTCGCTCTTCGACCCCTCCGCGTTCATCGTCGGCGGCGGCCTCTCGGACGAGGGCGAACTGGTCCTCGACCCCATCCGCAAGTCGTACAAGCGCTGGCTCGTCGGAGGCAACTGGCGCCCGGTGGCCGACGTGATCGCCGCCCAGCTCGGCAACAAGGCCGGACTCGTGGGCGCGGCGGACCTGGCCAGGGAACCCGACCCGATCATGTGACGCTTTGCGTTCTGTCGTACGACAGCGCCCGCCGCGCCCTCACGGGGCACGGCGGGCGCCCCCTTGGGAGCGCGGGGCCGTGACACCCTGCGGCTCCGCCGCGCGGACGCGACCAGCCCCCACTGTCCCGCAGTCGGCAAAACAACCGTTGTTCCGGTTCCCCCGCCCCCGCGTCCACGTATCTTGATCCACATGGCGACCACCCCGCTGCCAAGCTCCCACACCGAGCCCGACGGCTCCGCCGTCATCCGAGTGCTCAGCTACAACATCCGCTCCCTGCGCGACGACACCGGCGCTCTCGCCCGGGTCATCAGCGCCTGCGCCCCGGACCTGGTCCTGGTCCAGGAAGCCCCCCGCTTCTTCCGCTGGCGCAAGAAACTGGCCCGGCTCGCGGCCGCGTCCGGGCAGATGATCCTGTCCGGCGGTGCGACGGCGGCGGGCCCCGCGCTCCTCTGCTCGCTCCGGGCCACCGTCGAACGCACCGAGGACGTCCTGCTCCCGCTCACCCCCGGCCTGCACCGCCGCGGCTTCGCCACCGCCGTCGTCCGCTTCGGCGGCGCCCGGCTCGGCGTCCTGAGCTGCCACCTCTCGCTGCGGAACGACGAGCGCCACCAGCAGGGCGGCATGCTGCTCGACCGGCTCGCCGGCCTCGGCACCCCGCACGCCCTCGCCGGCGGGGACCTGAACGAACGCCCCGACGGCCGGACCTTCCGACGCCTTGCCACCGACCTCCAGGACGGCTGGGCCACCGCCCCCTGGGGTACGGAGTACACCTCGACGGCCGCCGACCCCCACCAGCGCATCGACGCGATCTTCGCCACCCGCGGCATCGAGGTGCTCGGCTGCGGGGTCCCCCACGGTCACCCGGGGGTCAGGGAGACAGACCTGAGGGCGGCCACGGACCACCTGCCCGTTCTGGCCGCCCTCCGAGTGCCCGCCGCGTAACCGCCGCGGGGTCAGACCACCGCGCCGCGCCCTGGATCGTCCCCGTCCTCGTCGTCCGTCTTCATGCGTGCCACGAGTGTCGCGAAGCCGCCGAGGAAACCGCCGATACCGACGGTGGCGAGCCACCACGTCATGTCCCAGCCGAGAAGGATGGCCAGCAGGAGCACGATCGGGCCACCGACGACGGCGAGCCAGGCGAACTTGGCCGTGGTGTCGGCGACGGGCAGCGGGGGCGGCTCGGGCGGCACGAAATGGCCCTCGTCGTCCGCGTCGAAGTCGTCCTCGGTGGGTTCGGGCGTCGTGTAGTCGCGCGGGCCGCCGACGCCGGGTGCGAAGGCGACGGAGCTGCCGAGGGGCTTCGACGCGGCGGGCGGTTCGCCGGCCTCGTCACCCTCCTTCGGCTTCGCGACCCCGTCCGGCTGCCCAGCCCCCTCAGTCCTCGCCGATCTTTCCGACCTTTCGGATTTCTCCGACCTTTCGGATTCCTCGGCCGTCTGTGCCGTCTGTGCTTGCTCCGGACTCTCCGGCCGTTCCGCCTTTTCGGACGTCTGACGCTTCTCGGGCCTGTCGTCGCGGTCGGGGGCGTCGTTCGTCACCGGATCGAGGAGCGCGAGGTCCTCGACCGACTTGAACGGTTTCGCGCCGGGCGGGTCCGGCGGCTCCTCGCCGTACCCCGCGACGATCGCCTGCCACGCGGCGTCCTCGTCGAACGGCACACCCTGCTCGTCACCGTGAGGCTCTCCGACGGGTACGCCCTTCTCGTCGGGCTCGCCGCGCTCCGCGTCGTACTCAGCCACCAGTGGCCGTCCCTTCCTGCTGACTCGCCTGACCCACCTGACCCACGCCGGACCCCTTGCCGACACTGGGCGCGAGCCGGGCGATGAACGCGTAGCTCTCCTCGAAGATCCGGTCCGCGTCATGGTCCAACGTCGCTACGTGGTAGCTCTGTTCCAGCAGGATCTCCGTCACGTCCGTGGATGACACCCGGCTGAGGATGCGGGTCGAGTCGGCGGGCGGCACCACATGGTCCTGGGGGCTGTGCAGCAGCAGCAACGGCTGGGTGACCTGGGGCAGCTCGCCGTCCACCATCCGGTAGAAGTTCCGCATGGAGTGCGCCGCCTGCAGCGGCACCCGGTCGTAGCCCAGCTCCGCGACGCCCTCCTTGGCGATGTCGCTCGCGATGCCGTCCACCGTCCTGACCAGGTGGCGCAGCACCGGGAGGGCGTACGCGGCCGCTCCGTGCACCTTGTTCGCCGGGTTGACGACGACGATGCCGCTCACCTCGTCCCCGTGCTTCGCGGCGAGCCGCAGGGCCAGCGTGCCGCCCATGGAGAGGCCGAGGACGAACACCTGGGTGCAGCGCTCCCGCAGGGCGCGCAGCTCGCGGTCCACCTCCGCGTACCAGTCCTGCCAACCCGTGATCTGCATGTCCTCCCACCGCGTGCCGTGCCCGGGCAGCAGGGGCAGCGCAACGGTCAGACCGCGCTCGGCGAGATACTCCGCCCAGGGGCGCAGCGACTGCGGGGATCCGGTGAAGCCGTGGCAGAGGAGGACGCCGACCTCTCCGCCCTCGTGGCGGAACGGCTCGGCTCCGGGGAGGACCGGCACCTTCGGTCTCCTGTTCATCAGGTGGGCGGAACGGAAGCGGGTCACGACCCCGAGCGTTCGAGGCGTACTTCACCGTACGCGACCCCACTGACACCGACCAGGGCCGTCGGGGCCTTTGACAGTGCCCCGGGATAAGGTCTGACCGACGACACAGGAGGCATTCGGTTGATCTACGGCGCCATGAAGTTTTCCATCGGAGGGCCGCTGAAGCTCGCCTTCAGGCCCTGGGTGGAAGGCCTCGAGCACATTCCCGCCGAGGGCCCCGCCATCCTGGCAAGCAATCATCTGTCGTTCTCGGACTCGTTCTTCCTGCCCGCGGTCCTCGACCGCAAGGTGACCTTCATCGCGAAGGCCGAGTACTTCACGACCCCCGGTATCAAGGGCCGGATGACCGCCGCCTTCTTCAAGGGCGTCGGCCAGCTCCCGGTGGACCGCTCCGGCGCGCGCGGCGCGGGCGAGGCGGCCGTCAAGAGCGGCATCGACGTCATCGAGCGCGGTGAGCTGTTCGGCATCTACCCGGAGGGCACGCGCTCGCCCGACGGACGGCTGTACCGCGGCAAGCCGGGCGGCCTCGCGCGCGTGGCGCTCGCCACCGGTGCCCCGGTCATCCCGGTCGCCATGATCGACACCGAGAAGATCCAGCCGCCGGGCAAGGTGATGCCCAAGCTGATGCGCCCGGGCATCCGCATCGGCAAGCCGCTCGACTTCAGCCGCTACAACGGCATGGAGCACGACCGCTTCGTGCTGCGCGCGGTGACCGACGAGGTCATGTACGAAATCATGAAGCTCTCCGGCCAGGAGTACGTCGACATCTACGCGACGGCCGCCAAGCGGCAGATCGCGGACGCGGCGAAGGCCGAGAAGCAGGCGCTCAAGGAAGCCGAACAGGCGCAGAAGGAGGCCGCGAAGGCGGCCGAAGCCGAAACCGAAGAGGGACGGGCCGGCACCTAGACGCTTGCGTCGGGGGACGGTGGGGGTGGGGGGACATGGCCAAGCGCGAGAGAGTCATGAGGATGTCGGTCGAGCAGCCGCTGTGGCGTGCGCTCTCCGCCTACCGCGTGCTGACGATGCTGTACGCGATCGGGCTCTTCGCCACCGCGTCCGGCAGGTTCGCCCACCCCTGGGTGGCCGTCGGGTACTACGCGGTCCTGTTCGTCTGGACGCTGGCCACCCTGCCCAGGGTCGCGAACGCGGCGAACTGCACCAAGCGTTTCCTCGCCGCCGACCTGACCGTCGCGCTCACCGGCATCATGCTCACGCCCGTCGCGGACACCCACCACCGCATAGTGACCGGCGGCCCGACACTCCCGTCGATATGGACCGCGGGCTCCGTCCTGGCGTTCGCCGTCAAGGGCGGCTGGCGCTGGGCGGCCTTCGCCTCGACGCTCGTCGCGGCCGCCAACCTCGTCGAGCGCGGCGCCCCCACCCGTGACACCGTCCACAACGTGATCCTCGTCTGGGTCGCCTCCATCGCCATCGGATACGTCGTCGAGGTCGCCCGCGCCTCCGAGCGCACCCTCGCCCGCGCCCTGGAGATCGAGGCCGCGACCCGGGAGCGCGAGCGCCTGGCCCGCGACATCCACGACGGCGTCCTGCAGATCCTCGCCATGGTGCAGCGCCGCGGCAGCGCCCTCGGCGGCGAGGCCGCGGAGCTGGGCCGGATGGCCGGCGAGCAGGAGGTGGCGCTGCGCACGCTGGTCTCGCGCGGCCTGGTGCCGGTCTCCCGGGTGTCCGAGGACGCCACCCTGGGCGCGGTCGTACGAGCCGTCGAGGAACCGGACGACGACGAGGACCCCGAGGGGCCCGTCGACCTGCGCGCGCTGCTCGCCCCGTACGCCACCGCGCGCGTGACCCTCTCCGAGCCCGGCGCCCCGGTGCCGCTAGCCCCGGCCGCCGCCCGGGAGTTGGCCGCCGCCGTCGGTGCCGCCCTGGACAATGTCCGCAAGCACGTCGGCGAGGACGCGCGGGCCTGGATCCTGGTCGAGGACGAGCCGGACGAGGTGATCGTGACCGTGCGCGACGACGGCCCGGGCATCCCGGAGGGGCGGCTCGCCCAGGCCGAGGGGGAGGGGCGGCTCGGAGTGGCCCTGTCGATCCGCGGCCGGCTGCGCGACCTCGGTGGCGCGGCCGAACTGATCTCGGTGCCGGGCCAGGGCACGGAGGTCGAGCTGAAGGTACCGAAGGTTTCCGGGGTTTCACGGGGGAAGGCGGAGAAGCGATGAGTGACCGGACGGCGGGGGAGCAGCAGGTGGGCAAGAGCACGATCAAGGTCATGGTGGTGGACGACCACCCCATGTGGCGTGATGCCGTCGCCCGTGACCTGGACGCGGCCGGCTTCGACGTGGTCGCCACCGCGGGCGACGGCGAGCAGGCGGTGCGCCGCGCCCGGGCCGCCGCGCCCGACGTCCTCGTGCTCGACCTGAACCTGCCCGCCAAGCCCGGCGTCCAGGTCTGCAAGGAACTGGTCGGCGCCAACCCGGCGCTGCGCGTCCTCGTCCTGTCGGCCAGCGGGGAGCACGCGGACGTCCTGGAGGCGGTGAAGTCCGGCGCGACCGGCTATCTCCTCAAGTCGGCGTCCACGGAGGAGCTGATCGACGCGGTGCGCCGTACGGCGGTCGGCGACCCGGTGTTCACACCGGGCCTCGCGGGCCTGGTCCTCGGCGAGTACCGCCGGCTGGCCTCCGAGCCCGCCCCGGCCGCGGGCGCCGACGAGCCCAAGGCCCCGCAACTCACCGACCGCGAGACCGAGGTGCTGCGCCTGGTCGCCAAGGGCCTGAGCTACAAGCAGATCGCCGAGCGCCTGGTCATCTCCCACCGCACGGTCCAGAACCATGTGCAGAACACCCTGGGCAAGCTCCAACTCCACAACCGGGTGGAGCTCGTGCGCTACGCCATAGAGCGCGGCCTCGACGGGGCGTAGACCCCGACGCGTGGTCGGCGTAAACCCTGGTTGACCCACCATCGGGTGAAGGCGGGTGATCAACAGCCGCACAATTCACCGGAATTGCCCTTACCGCCCATGCCGCAGTGACCTGGATCACTATTAGCGTGAGTCCCATCAGGCAACCGCGGCGAAGGGACTTTTCCATGCGGGTCGGAGTACTGACCGGAGGCGGCGACTGCCCCGGACTCAACGCCGTCATCCGGGGCGTCGTCCGTAAGGGCGTGCAGGAGTACGGCTACGACTTCGTCGGCTTCCGGGACGGCTGGCGGGGACCGCTAGAGAACGACACCGTCCGGCTGGACATCCCCGCCGTGCGCGGCATCCTGCCCCGCGGTGGCACCATCCTCGGCTCCTCGCGGACGAACCCGCTGAAGCAGGAGAACGGCATCCGCCGTATCAAGGAGAATCTCGCCAAGCAGGAGGTCGAGGCACTCATCGCGATCGGCGGCGAGGACACGCTCGGCGTCGCCGCGCGCCTCACCGACGACTACGGAGTGCCCGTCGTCGGCGTACCGAAGACCATCGACAACGACCTGTCCGCCACCGACTACACCTTCGGCTTCGACACCGCCGTCGGTATCGCCACCGAGGCGATCGACCGCCTGCACACCACCGCCGAGTCGCACATGCGCGTCCTCGTCTGCGAGGTGATGGGCCGGCACGCGGGCTGGATCGCCATCCACTCGGGCCTGGCCGGTGGCGCCAACGTCATCCTCATCCCCGAGCAGCGCTTCGACGTCGACCAGGTGTGCGCCTATGTGACCTCGCGGTTCAAGGCCTCGTACGCGCCGATCGTGGTCGTCGCCGAGGGCGCGATGCCCAAGGACGGCCAGATGGTCCTCAAGGACGGGTCCCTCGACTCCTTCGGCCACGTACGCCTCTCCGGGGTCGGCGAGTGGCTGGCCAAGGAGATCGAGAAGCGCACCGGCAAGGAGGCCCGCACCACGGTCCTGGGCCACATCCAGCGTGGCGGCACCCCCAGCGCCTTCGACCGCTGGCTCGCCACCCGCTTCGGGCTGCACGCCATCGAGGCCGTCCGCGACGGCGACTTCGGCAAGATGGTCGCCCTGCGCGGCACGGACATCGTCCGCGTCCCGATCGCGGAGGCCACGGCCAAGCTGAAGACGGTCGACCCGAAGCTGTACGAGGAGGTCGGGGTCTTCTTCGGCTGACGTACCGATGCATCGACGTACCGACGCGTCGATGTACTGACGTGGCGACGTACCGACGTTCCGAGGGGGTTCCCCTCCCCGGGATCCGCCGGCCGCACGGGCCTCCCGACACCCGTGCGGCCGGCGTACGCCGCTCCCTCCTCGACTACGCGGAGGGCCGCCGCTCCGACAACGCGCCGGTGTCCCGCAGCCGGCCGACCAGCTCCCGTACGACATCCGTCCCGTTCAGCGTCAGCACCGACTCCGGGTGGAACTGGACGCCCGCGAACCCGGGCCCGCGCAGCGCGTGCACCTCGCCCGACCCACTCCGGCCGACCTCGACGCCATGGGCGGACAGCTCCCCGAAGGCCTCCTCGTCGCACCGCGCCACGAAGCTGTTGTAGAAGCCGACCGTCTCGCGCCGCCCGAAGAGATCGATCTCCGTCTGCGCGCCCTGGTACGGGACCTCCTTCCGTACGATCTCCAGGCCCAGTTCGGCCGCGATCAGCTCGTGCCCGAGGCAGACGCCCAGCACGCCGTGCCGGTGTCCCCGGATCACCTCGGCGGTGAGTCCCCGCAGGAACCGCATCTTGGGATCGCCCATGTCCGAGGGGTCACCCGGACCGGGCCCCAGGACGACCGGGCCCACGTGCGCGCGCACCGCCTCCCGCAGCCCCGGCTCGTCGTACCGCCGCACGGTCACCTCAAGGCCCGACGACCGCAGCACATGCGCGAGCATCGCCGTGAAGGTGTCCTCGCCGTCCACCACCAGCGCATGCCCCTCCAGAGCGTGCGCCCGCTCCTGCATCCGCAGCCAGAACGGCGCGAGCGCGGCCCGCCTGCCGTCCAGCGCCGCCCGCACCCGCGGATCGTCGGCCAGCCTCGGCCGTACGCCCTCCGCGCGCGGCCTCGCTTCGAGGACTCCCAGCGCCGCCAGCACCCCGGCCGCCTTCGCATGCGTCTCGGCGACCTCGCCCGCCGGATCCGATCCCCGTACGAGGGTGGCGCCGACCGGCACCCGCAGCCGCCCGTCCGCGTCGATGTCGGCGGTCCGGATGAGGATGGGGGAGTCGAGGGTCTGGGAGCCCACGGCTTCTTCCCGCCCGCCGACTGCTCCTTCCCGTCCGCCACCCGGGTGCCGGCCGATCAGCGCGAGTGCCCCGGCGTAGTAGCCCCGCCCGCCGACCTCGTGCCGCTCGATCACCCGGCAGGCGTTCTGCACCGGCGACCCGGTGACGGTCGCCGCGAACATGGTCTCCTTCAGGACCTCGCGCACATCCAGCGAGGACCGGCCCCGCAGCTCGTACTCGGTGTGCGCGAGATGGGCCATCTCCTTCAGCCGGGGCCCGATCACCACCCCGCCCATGTCACCGACCGTGCACATCATCTTGAGCTCCTCGTCGACGACCATCGACAGCTCCTCGGTCTCCTTGCCGTCGGCGAGGAAATCGAGCAGGCCGTCCGCGGACGGCCCGTCGGCGGGGTAGCGGTACGTCCCGCTGATCGGGTTCATCACGACGGTCCCGCCGGACATCCGTACATGCACCTCGGGGCTCGCCCCGACCAGCGTCCGCCCACCCGTCTCCCGCCCCCGCCCTTCCAAGGAAGGCCCTTCGGGCCCCTTTTGAACCCCGGTGTGCACCACAAACGTCCAGTACGCGCCCCGCTCGCCGACCAGCAGCCGCCGGAACAGGGCCAGGGCGTCGGCCTTCCCGAACCCCTGGATCCGCCCCTCGTACGTACGCCGGATGACGAAGTTAGCGCCCTCGCCGCGCCCGATCTCCTCGTCCAGCACGCGCCCGACGATCCCGGCGTACTCCTCGTCGTCGACGTCGAAGCGCCCGTCCGTGACCCGCACGTCGTGCGTCGGGAGCTCCGCCAGGGCCTGCTCCAGCGGCAGTGTGTACGTCTCCTCGGGGATCAGCACCGCGAGTGGCGTGCCGTCGTCACGGACGTCGAAGCCGCGCTCGCGGATCTGGCGGTACGGGACGAGCGCGAGGCCCTCGTCGGGGAGGTCGGCGAGCCGGTCGCAGGTGCTGACCGGGCCGAGCAGCAGCTCCACCGTCCCGTGATCGTGACCGGGGGTGCGGCGGCGCAGCAGGGCGAACGGACGGGGATCGTCCAACAGGTCGAGCAGGTTCATCGGTCCTGATCCTTCTCTCGGATGCTCTCAAAGCTCGGAGAGGAACGACCTGTGTCCGCAAACACCGAAGGCCGCCCCTCGGGCGGCCTTCGCGAAGTCTTGCGTACGCGCAGTCAGTGGGCCGCCGGATGAGCGGTCCACCACCAGTTCTGGGTCGAATGCGCGAACATGCGCCGCACCCTACCCGACGTCGGGGGGCGGGCAACAGCGTGAACCGTTCGCGTGCGGCGTTCCTACCGCCCGGTCACCGGCCATGGATGGCATGGCCCAGGAAGCCCGACCGAGGAGAGAGCCATCCACACAGCCCGCCCACCCCAGCTCCGCCGCAACGGCGTCCGTACGCTCACGGCGTGCGCCGCGGCCGCGGTCCTCGCCGCCGGCCCGTTCGGCACCGCGCGCGCCGCCGAGTCCGACGACACCGTCAGCGTCACCTACCGCGGTCGCGTGTTCACCGTCCCCGCCTCCTGGCAGATCGTGGACCTGGAGAAACAACCCGACGCATGCGTCCGCTTCGACCGGCACGCCCTGTACCTCGGCACGCCGGGCGACCCGCAGAAGTGCCCGGCGGGAGCCACCGGACGCGCCGAGGCGCTGCTGATCCAGCCCACCGCCGCCGTCGGGAGCACCGCCACCGAGAACCCGACGGCCCGTACGTTCCGGGTCACCGCCGACCGGATCGCGGTGACCGCCGCGTACGGGGAGGACCGTACGAGGATCCAGGACATCCTGCGCGGCGCCGGTCTGCCCGTCACCGGCGCGCAGACCGAGCCGACCGCGGGGGCGCCCGCCGCGGCGCCCCTGCCCGTCGACGCCACGTCCTTCCGTGGCGAGGGCTTCGACGCCTGCACCGCACCGGGCCAGTCGGCGATGGACGCCTGGCGGGACGACTCCGACTACGGAGCCATCGGCGTCTACATCGGCGGGATCAACCGCGCCTGCGCCCAGAGCAGGCTCACCGCCACCTGGCTGCGCACGCAGTACGCCAACGGCTGGCGGTTCTTCCCGCTGTACGTCGGCCGCCAGCCCACCTCCGACGGGGGCAGCTGCGGAGGCGGCTGCGCGGCGATCACCAACCCCGTGCCGCAGGGCACCGAGGCCGCCGACGACGCCGTCAAGCAGGCGACCGCGCTGGGCTTCCCCAAGGGCACGGTGATCTACAACGACCTGGAGCACTACACCCGCGGCGGCTCCGTGACCGACCAGGTGCTGTCCTACCTCGACGCCTACACCGAGCGCGTGCACGCGCTGGGCTACCGATCGGGTGCGTACGGCAACACCTCGTCGCTGGTCACCGACCTGGTGGCCAACAAGAGCCGGGTCACCCTGCCCGACGTGCTCCACTTCGCCCGCTGGAACGGCAAGTCGACCACCACCGACTCGACGATCCCCGCCACCCTGTGGACCGACCACCGGCGTATCCACCAGTACGTCGGCAACACGACCGAGACGCACGGCGGAGTGACGATCTCCATCGACCGCGACCGGCTCGACGTGGACTAGGCACTGTCCGCACCGTCCCGCCTGCTCAGGGTGGCCGCGCGGACCCGCCCGCGCGGCCATTCCGAGCGTTTTTCGATCGAGCGCGGTTCGTCTCAACTGATGGGCTTGGGGATTGCCCCAGTACATGACCCCGTAATGTGGTGAGAGTGACCGTGAACGCTAAGCCCAGCGCGAGCGCTGGCAACACCTGGCGAGACCTGCCCGCGGCGCAGCAGCCCGAGTACCCAGATGCCGAGGCTCTGCGCGATGTGATCGCGGACCTCGAGTCGTATCCGCCACTCGTCTTCGCCGGCGAGTGCGACCAGCTGCGCGCCCGGTTGGCGTCCGTCGCCAAGGGAGAGGCGTTCCTTCTCCAGGGCGGCGACTGTGCCGAGGCCTTCGACGCGGTGTCGGCCGAGCACATCCGCAACAAGCTGAAGACCCTCCTCCAGATGGGCGCCGTGCTCACGTACGCCGCCTCGGTGCCGGTCGTGAAGGTCGGCCGTATCGCCGGCCAGTACTCCAAGCCGCGTTCCAAGCCCACCGAGACCCGTGACGGGGTGACGCTGCCGACCTACCGGGGCGACTCCGTCAACGGCTTCGACTTCACCGAAAAGGCCCGTATCCCGGACCCCGAGCGCCTGAAGCGGATGTACCACGCCTCCGCCTCCACGCTCAACCTGGTGCGCGCCTTCACCACCGGCGGCTACGCCGACCTGCGCCAGGTGCACGCCTGGAACCAGGACTTCGTGAAGTCCTCCCCGTCCGGGCAGCGCTACGAGCAGCTCGCGCGGGAGATCGACAACGCGATGAACTTCATGCGGGCCTGCGGGACCGACCCGGAGGAGTTCAAGACCGTCGAGTTCTACGCCTCCCACGAGGCGCTGCTCCTCGACTACGAGTCGGCGCTGACCCGCGTCGACTCGCGTACGGGCCACCTGTACGACGTCTCGGGCCACATGGTGTGGATCGGCGAGCGCACCCGTCAGCTGGACGGTGCGCACATCGAGTTCGCCTCGAAGATCCGCAACCCGATCGGGATCAAGCTGGGCCCGACGACGACGGCCGAGGACGCGCTGCAGTACATCGACCGCCTCGACCCGGACCGCGAGCCGGGCCGGCTCACCTTCATCGTGCGGATGGGCGCGGACAAGGTCCGCGACAAGCTGCCCGAGCTGGTCGAGAAGGTCACCGCCTCCGGTGCGACCGTGGCCTGGGTGACCGACCCGATGCACGGCAACACCTTCGAGGCGGCCTCGGGTCACAAGACCCGCCGCTTCGACGACGTGCTCGACGAGGTCAAGGGCTTCTTCGAGGTCCACAAGGGCCTGGGCACGCACCCCGGCGGCATCCATGTCGAGCTCACCGGTGACGATGTCACCGAGTGCGTGGGCGGCGGCGACGAGATCTTCGTCGACGATCTGCACCAGCGCTACGAGACGGCCTGCGACCCGCGCCTGAACCGCAGCCAGTCCCTCGACCTGGCCTTCCTGGTCGCCGAGATGTACAGGGACCAGTAACGGTTCACCTGTTACGGGAGCGTGAAGTGGGGCGCGGATCACATACGATCCGCGCCCCACCGCACTTTTACGGTTCCCGGGTGACGGGTAAGGTTAGGTTAGCCTCACCGGCCAAGAGGGCGTTCAGCCAGTCGGTACGGCACGACCTTGAACCCCGTCGGGAGGTGGACCGCGTGTACGTCTGCAACTGCTTCGGTGTCACCGAGGCGCAGGTGAAGAAGCACGCGGAGGACGGTGCCTGCACCCCCCGCCAGATAGCGTCGGCGTGCAAGGCGGGCACGGACTGTGGTTCGTGCGTCCGCCGGATTCAGGCCCTGCTGGGCCGGGGCGCGTGCCCGCGCCGGGAACTCGCCGACGAGGGCAGGCCGGTCCTCTCCGAGATCGGGGACGCGCCGCTCCCCGCGGTGACGGCCGAGGCCGCCTGACGCGCGAGCCGTCGGTTCAGCTCTCCGGCTGCTCGATCAGCTGCGCGATGTAGAGCGCCTCGCCGAGTTTGTCCACCAGCTCCAGCTGGGTGTCGAGGTAGTCGATGTGGTGCTCCTCGTCCTCAAGGATCGACTCGAAGATGTTCGCGGACGTGATGTCGCCCTTGTTGCGCATCACCTCGATCCCGCGCTTGAGACGGTCGATCGCCTCGACCTCCACCTGCCGGTCCGCCTGGAACATCTCGGTGACGGTCTGCCCCACCCGGACATGGAAGAGCCGCTGGTAGTTGGGCAGTCCCTCCAGGAAGAGAATCCGGTCGGTGAGCACTTCCGCGTGCTTCATCTCGTCGAAGGACTCGTGCCGTGTGTACTTCGCGAGCTTTGTCCAGCCGAAGTTCTCCTGCATCTTCGCGTGCAGGAAGTACTGGTTGATCGCGGTCAGCTCACCGGTCAGCTGCTCGTTGAGGAATTCGATGACCTCGGGGTCGCCCTGCATCGCAGAGGCTCCTTCCAAGCGGGGGGACGGGGCAGATTGCGCCGCATCCTCGCATCGGCGTCTCGGGGCGTCCAGTAAGTACACGCTTAGTAGGAGTTGCCGGAATCGGGACAGGGCTGGTCATGTGCACCGCCCGGGGTCTGTCAGGATGGAGTCATGGGTCAGCCGCCGGTGGAACGTGGAACGGGAGAAGCGGCACAGCCGGAGCTTCCGCCGGGGCAGCGACTGCAGCGTGGCTGGCCGGTCACACACTACGGCCCGGTGCCCAAGTTCCGCCCCGAACGCTGGGAGTTCAGGGTTTTCGGCGCCACCGCCGACGGTGAGAAGCACTGCTGGACCCATGAGGAGTTCACGGCCCTGCCGTACACCTCGGTCGTGGCCGATCTGCACTGTGTCACGAAGTTCAGCATGATCGGCGCCGAATGGGGCGGCATCCCCGCGCGCACGATCCTGGAGATCGCCCCGCCCGCGCCCACCGTCACCCATGTGATGGTCTGGGCGGAGTACGGCTTCAGCTCGAATCTGCGCCTCGACGACTTCGCCTCCGACCGCGCGATCTTCGCCACCCACAAGGACGGCGAGCTCCTCACGGCGGAACACGGCTTCCCGCTCCGCCTCGTCGTCCCCCACCTCTACGCCTGGAAGGGCCCCAAGTGGGTCCGGGGCGTCGAGTACATGACGGCCGACCGCCGCGGCTTCTGGGAGGAGCGCGGCTACCACAACGTCGGCGACCCCTGGCGCGAACAGCGCTACTCCTACCAGGAGGAGCCCGGGGACGGCCCCGAGCTCTGAGTCCCCGAGAGCACCTGTACGGCTGCTCGCTCAGCCGTCACGCAACTTCTTCAGGCGCTCCACATCCCCCGCGTGTCCCTCCTTGCCGCCCGGCGTCTCGATGATCAGGGGTACGCCCTCGGTGGCGGGGTGGGTCATCAGCGCGCGGAACGGGTCCTCGCCGATGTGGCCGGAGCCGATGTTCTCGTGACGGTCCTTGTGGGCACCGACCACGTCCTTGGAGTCATTGGCGTGGATCAGCTTGAGCCGGCCCTCGCCGACCGTGTCCACCAGCAGGTCGAGGGTCTGGTGCATCCCGCTCGGACCGGTCAGGTCGTGGCCCGCCGCGTAGATGTGACAGGTGTCCAGGCAGACACCCAGCTTCGGGTGGGCGTCCAGCGCCTCGAAGTACGGACCGAAGTCCCAGGTGCGCGAGCAGAGGGAGGAGCCCTGGCCCGCGGTCGACTCCAGGAGCAGATACGGGTCGTCGTCGTGGGTCAGCTCGTCCAGCAGGGGCAGCAGGTGCTCATGCACCTGCCTGAGGGCGACAGCCCGCTCCCGGCCCCCGGTGGCGCTCCCCGTGTGCACGACCACGCCGAGCGCGCCGATCTCCCGGCCCCGGCGCAACGAGTGCCGCAGCGACTCCACCGACCTCTCGACCGTCGCCCCGGTGTGCGAGCCGAAGTTGATCAGATACGGGGCATGGACGTACGCGGGGATCGACTCGGCGGCGCAGGCCGCGCGGAACGCTGCGTCCTCTTCGGCCCGCTTCGGGTTCCCGGCGGGCGTCGCCCAGCCTCGCGGGTTGGCGACGAAGACCTGGACGGTCTCGGCGCCCATCTCGCGCGCATAGGCCAGGCCGACGGAGTTGAGGCCGCCGGCCACGGGGACATGGCCGCCGACGGGGTTGCGGAGCTGCTTGCTGGTCACGTCCTTCAGGGTGCCACGGGCCCCGCGGCGCCCCGTCAGCGGATCTCGATGGTGATCGTGGACCCCTTGGGCGCCTGGTCCCCGCCGCTCACCGACTGCTTCTTCACCGTGTCCCCGAAGAGCCCGAGCAGACCGCGGTCCTCGTCGACCTTGAACCCGGCGGCCTCCAGCGTGGCCCTCGCGTCGTCCACGTTGTCGCCCACCACGTCCGGGACCGGGACCATCTCGGGGCCCTTGGAGACCGTCAGCGTGATGGTGTCGCCCGCGGTGGCCTGGCTGCCCGCGCCCGGCGACTGCTCGGCGACCTGGCCCTGATCGAACTCCGAGTTGACCCGCCCGGAGGCGATCTTCACCTTCAGGCCCGCCTCCTCCAGCTCCGCGGTGGCATCCGCCACGGACGCGCCCGAGACATCGGCGACCTCGACCGGACTGCCCTTGCTGACGGTGAGGGCGATCGCCGAACCGGCGTGCCGCTCCGTGCCCGCGCCCGGATCCGAACGGATCACGAAGCCCTTGGTGACGTCCTGGCTGAACTCCCGGGTGACCATGCCCGCGGCGAGCCCTTCGCCCTTCAGGACATCCCGCGCCTTGAACAGCGCGAGGCCCGTCAGATCGGGCACCTTCACCGTCTCCGGGCCGTCCGAGACGGTCAGCGTCACGGAGTCGTTGTCCCGGATGCGGGCGCCGGGCGCCGGGTCGCTGCTGATGACGGTGCCGCGCTTCACGGTGTCGCTGTAGGCGTGCTTGACCTGCCCCACGTCGAGGCCGGCGTTCTCGATCCGCGCCCTGGCCTGCGCCTCGCTCTTCGCCAGCAGCAGCGGGACCTTGGTGAACTGGCCGGAGTTGATGTACCAGACGCCCGCGCCGAGCCCGAGCACCAGCACGATCGCCCCGACGAGGGCGAACATCCCGCGCCGGGGCCGCGATCCGCGCCGTGAGGGAGCGGTCGGACCGGACTCGAACCGACTGGTCATCTCGAACCGGCTGGTCCGGTTCAGCGGGTCGCCGCCACCGTCGCCGTCCTCGTAGTCCTCGTAGGGGTCGTTCACGGGCAGCAGGCGCGGCACGGACAGCGAGCGCGGGATCACGCTCGTACGGTCGCCCGCGTTGTCGTGTCCCACGGCGAGGGCCTGCGGCGGTACGGCGTCGAGCTGTTCGACGCTGAGCCCGGCCCGCGCCTGGAGGACCTGGCCGAGCAGCGCCACCGCGTCGTGCGGGCGCACCTCGGGGTTGCGGGCGGTCGCCGCGGCGACCAGCTCGTCGAGGGCGAAGGGCAGCCCCGGCACGGCGGCGGACGGCGGCGGCACATCCGCGTGCAGGTGCTGGTAGAGCACCTGGGCGGGGGAATCCCCGGAGTACGGCTTGCCGCCGGTGAGCATTTCGTAGAGGACCACTCCACAGGCGTAGACGTCGACGCGGGTGTCGGCGGTGCCGTGCTCGATCTGTTCGGGAGCGAGGTACGACACGGTGCCGAGCACCGCACCCGTCGTGTTCGTGACGGTGTCCACGGCCCGTACGAGACCGAAGTCGGCCACCTTGACCCGGCCGTCGTCCCCTATCAGGACGTTCTCCGGCTTCATGTCGCGGTGCACGAACCCGGCGCGGTGCGCGGCGCCGAGCGCGGCGAGCACCGGCTCCAGGACGTCCAGCGCGGCCCGCGGCTGCAGCGCTCCGCGTTCACGCAGCACGTCGCGCAGGGTGCACCCGGCGACGTACTCCATGGCCAGATAGACGTACGACCCGTCCGTGCCCTGGTCGAAGACCTGCACCACATTGGGGTGCGCGAGCCGGGCCACCGACTTGGCCTCGCGGATGAACCGCTCGACGAACGAGCCGTCGGCGGCCAGCGCAGGGTGCATCACCTTGAGCGCGAGCACCCGGTCGAGGCGGGTGTCCAGGGCCCTGTAGACCGTGGCCATCCCGCCGACCGCGATCCGCGCGTCGACGCGATAGCGGCCGTCGAGCACCTGCCCGACAAGCGGGTCCTGAAGGGTCGTATCCACGCAGGTGAGTCTACGAGCCGCCACTGTCACCCCCACCCGTTCGGCCCATACCGGAGCGGGACTGCAGCGGACCTGTGACGCATCTCGCAGCCGTCGAGGTGTCCGTCCCGGTGGCCGCTTCCCGCACCTGTCAACGGCGAGAACCGCTCACGGGAGACCCGCGCTTTCCAGCCGCCCGGAAACGGGTGAGGCGCGGGCGGGAGAAAAAACACATCGGTGCCGGGTACCTGGGCCGGGTACCCGGATCGGGTACCTGGATCGGGTGCCTAGAAAGCAGGCCGCTCCGGATCCAGCCGTGCCAGCCCCTCCACGGGAGAGGACGCCGAGGCGAAGTGCCGCCGGGGAATCCGCCCCGCACGCCGGGCGAGCCGGCCGGCCTCCACCGCGTGCTTCATGCCCTCGGCCATCAGCACCGGCTCCTGCGCCCGGGTGACGGCCGACGCGAGCATCACCCCCGCACACCCCAGCTCCATCGCCAACGCGGCGTCCGACGCCGTACCGGCGCCCGCGTCCAGAATCACCGGCACGCGCGCGTGCTCCACGATCAGCTGGAAGTTGTGCGGGTTGCGAATGCCCAGACCGGACCCGATGGGCGACCCGAGCGGCATGATCGCCGCGCAGCCGACATCCTCCAGCTTCCGTGCGAGCACGGGATCGTCGTTGGTGTACGGCAGCACGGTGAACCCGTCGTCGACCAGCACCTCGGCGGCGTCGAGCAACTCGATCGGATCGGGCAGCAGGGTGCGCTCGTCGGCGATGACCTCCAGCTTGACCATCTCGGTACCGAGGGCCTCCCGTGCGAGCCGCGCGGTCAGCACGGCCTCGCCCGCGGTGAAACACCCCGCCGTGTTCGGCAGCACCCGGATGCCGAGCCGGTGCAGCACGGAGAGCACCGAGCCGTGCGCCGTGGGATCCACCCGCCGCATCGCGACCGTCGTCAGCTCCGTGCCGGACGCCACGAGCGACCGCTCCAGGACGTCCAGGCTGGGCGCACCCCCCGTACCCATGATCAGACGGGACGAGAAGGACGTACCCCCGAGGACAAAGGGATCGTCGGCCATGGTTCAGCCTCCTTGGACGGCGGTGAGCACCTCGACGCGGTCGCCCTCGGCGAGGGCCGTGGACGACCACTGCCCGCGCGGGACGACGGTTTCGTTGAGCGCGGCGGCGACTCCGGACGGCGCGACCGTGAGGGTGGCGACGAGCGCGTCGAGGACGGTGCCGGAAGCGACCAGCCGCCGCTCTCCGTTGACGAAGACGGTCACGAAGATGTTCATACGGGCTGCTCCGTGAGGGCCGTGCTGAAGCGCTGGGGGGTGAAGGGGCGAGCCTCGTCCGGCAGGTCCCCGGTGGTCAGGACATGCGCCATCACGTCCCCGGTGACGGGGGTGAGCAGGACGCCGTTGCGGTAGTGGCCGGTGGCCAGCAGCAGCCCGTCGAGCCGGGTCGGCCCGAGCAGCGGCGCGTTGTCGGGTGACCCGGGCCGCAGTCCGGCGCGCGTCTCCGTGAGCGGGAGCTCGGTGATCCCGGGAACCAGCTCGTGGGCGTCGCGCAGCAGCTCGTACACCCCGCCCGCGGTCACCGTCGTGTCCCAGCCCAGCTCCTCGCTGGTGGCGCCCACGACGAGCTCGCCGTTCTCCCGCGGCACCAGGTAGACCTGGCTGCCGCGCACCACGGCCCGCACGGTCCGGCTCAGGAACGGCGCGTACCGCTTCGGCACGGTCAGCCGCAGCACCTGTCCCTTCACCGGGCGCACGGGCGGCAGTACGTCATCGGGTACGCCCGCGAGCTTCCCGCTGAGGCTCCCGGCGGCGAGCACCACCTGCCCGGCCGTCAGCTGTTCGCCGCCCGTCGTGACGGCCCCGGCGGCCCGGTCCCGTACGACGGTCAGCCGCTCCGCCCAGGTCCGGTGGAACTCCACTCCGGCCCGCTCGCACGCCGTGACCAGGGCCTTCGCCAGCCGGCGCGGGTCGATCTGGTGGTCGCCGTCGACCCGCAGCCCGCCCCGCACACCCGGTGCGAGCATCGGCTCCAGACGGCGGCACTCACGGCCGCTCAGCCACTCCGAGTCGAGCCCCGACCGGTGCTGCAGGGCGTGCAGTTCACGCAGATGGGCGCGGTCGTCGGCGTCCAGCGCGACGGCCAGCGTGCCGCACCGGCGGTAGCCGAGGTCCTGGCCCGTCGCCTCGGTGAGCTCGGCGGCGAAGTCGGGATAGCGACGCGCGGAGGCGAGGTTGAGGCCCAGCAGGGTCTGCTCGCCGTAGTGCAGCTCGGTGACGGCGGCGAGCATTCCGGCGGCCACCTGCGCCGCGCCGCCGCCCGGCTCGGGGTCCACGACCGCGACGGTGAACCCGCGCTGAGCGGCCCGCCAGGCGGTCACGAGCCCGATGATCCCGCCCCCGACGACAAGGACGTCCGAGGTACGGGGGTCCGAGGTACGGGGGTCCGAGGTACGCGCGGATGTACGGATGAGCGACATGGGCGTCCAGCCCCTCCCTTCGCCGGCATGACCCGGATCAGGTTCGTACGGTCGGAGGCCGCCAGCCTCCCTCTCAGCCCGGTGCGTCCGGGCTCCCGCGAGTGCTTTACGGTGGCCAGCCTAGCCCGCTGCCGTATGTCTCAGTAAGGGAGCCTCCGTCCATGGCCCGCTCGCTCGACGGCCTCGTCCTCGCGCCGGTCGCCGACCAGGCACCGGGGCAGGTGGGGACCGGCACCCGGTTCACGTACCACGAGAAGGACGGCGAGATCTGGGCCGAGTACACGGGCGGGGACGTCGTGCGCGGCCACCTCGTGGGGACCCGGGACGGCGACCGGCTCGACTTCCGGTACGTGCAGCTCAAGCACGACGGCGGCACCTCGTCGGGGCACTGCGCATCCGTGGTGGTGGAGCTGCCCGACGGGCGGGTGCGCCTGGAGGAGACCTGGGAGTGGGAGTCGCAGGACGGCAGCGGGACGAGCATTGTGGAACAGCTCACCGAGCACGTCCGCTGACTGACGAATGGTCAGTTGTCTATGGTGATCAGGTGAGCGAGCAGACGCAGGCACAGTCGCATTCGCAGGCGCAGGGGCATCCGGCACGGCGGGTCGTCATCGCGGGCGCGGGCATGGCCGGCGTGCAGACCGCGGTCGCCCTGCGCGAACAGGGCTTCGCCGGGAACGTCACGCTGATCGGCGCCGAGCCGCACCAGCCGTACGACCGGCCGCCCCTGTCCAAGGCGGTGCTGCTCGGTACATCCGAGGGCTCCGCCTTCGACATCGACTTCGAGTCGCTGGACGTCGAACTGCGACTCGGCTGCGAGGCGCTGGGCCTGCGCCCCGTGGACCACGAGCTGGACACCGAGGCCGGACCGGTGCCCTACGACGTCCTGGTCCTCGCGACCGGCGCGGAACCGATCCAGCTGCCCGGCGCGCAGGGCGTTCCGGGTGTCCATCTGCTGCGCACCCTGGACGACGCCGAGCGGCTGCGCCCCGTGCTCGCCCAGCAGCACGACATCGTGGTCGTCGGGGCGGGCTGGATCGGCGCGGAGTTCGCCACGGCGGCCCGCGAGGCCGGGTGCGCGGTGACGGTCGTCGAGGCCGCCGACCGGCCGCTCGCCGGGGTGCTGCCCGCCGAGGTGGCCGCGCCGATGACCGCCTGGTACGCGGACTGCGGAGCCTCGTTGCGCACCCACGCGCGCGTGGAGCGCGTCGAGCCCGGCGCGGTGGTGCTGGACGACGGCTCCCGGGTGCCCGCGGACGCCGTGGTCGTCGGCATCGGCGCGCGCCCGGCCACCGCATGGCTCGCCGGCTCCGGCGTCGAGCTCGGCGCGCACCGGGAGGTGGTCGCCGACAGCCACCTGCGCACCTCCCTGCCGGACGTCTACGCGGTCGGCGACTGCGCCTCCTTCCCCTCCGGCCGCTACGAGGAGCGTCTCCTCGTGCACCACTGGGACAACGCCCTCCAGGGCCCGCGCACGGTGGCGGCGAACATCATCGGCGAGACCCCGGCGGCGTACGACCCGGTCCCGTACTTCTGGTCCGAGCAGTTCGGCCGCTTCGTCCAGTACGTCGGCCACCACGCCCCCGCCGACACGACCGTCTGGCGCGGCGATCCCTCGGGCGCCGCCTGGACCGTGTGCTGGCTCCGCGAGACCCGTCTCGTCGCCCTTCTGGCTGTGGGCCGCCCCAGGGATCTGGCGCAGGGCCGTCGCCTGATCGAAGCGGGCATGCCGATGAACCCGGAGATCCTGTCGGACCCGTCCCGCCCCCTGAAGGACGCCACGGCATGACCACTCGGACGGCGGTCCGCAGGGCGCCCGGGTACCGAGTGTCAGTCCGGGATGGCAGGCTTGTCCCGTGACCGAGATTGACGCAAAGATCGATGCTCTCGTCCCCGCCTGGCTCACCCTCCCCGACATCGCCGAACAACTCGGCGTCGAGGTGACCCGCGTCCGGCAGCTGGTCAAGGAGGGCCAGCTGATCGCCGTACGCCGTGGTGAGAACCGCGCACTGCACGTCCCCGCCGCCTTCATCGACGGGAACGAACAGAAGGTCGTCAAGGGCCTGACCGGCACCCTGACGCTCCTGCGGGACGACGGCTTCACCGACGAAGAGATGCTCGAGTGGCTCTTCACCCCCGACCCGACCCTGCCCGGCACCCCCGCGCAGGCTCTGAGCGAGAATCGCGGCACGGAGGTGAAGCGCCGCGCCCAGGCGCTCGCCGTCTGATCCGATACACCGTCCGGCGTACGGACCACGGCCGGCCCCGGGGCATCCCGGCCGCCGCGGTCCGTACGCACCGCACCACGTCCGTGCGCCGCGTGCACGTTCCGTACGCGCCGCACCACGGGGGACACACGCATGCCCGAGAACGCCGTCACCACCCGCGCCCGCCTCGCCGACGCCCGCGTCTACCTCTGCACGGACGCCCGCAAGCGCCAGGGCGACCTCGCCGAGTTCCTGGACGCGGTCCTGGCGGGCGGTGTCGACATCGTGCAGCTGCGTGACAAGGGCATGGAGGCGGCCGAGGAGCTGGAGCACCTCCAGGTCTTCGCGGACGCCTGCGCCCGCCACGGCAAGCTCCTGGCGGTCAACGACCGCGCGGACGTGGCCCACGCCGTCGGCGCCGACGTACTCCACCTGGGCCAGGGCGACCTCCCGGTCCCCGCCGCCCGCGCGATCCTCGGCGACGAGATCCTGATCGGCCGCTCCACACACGCAGAGTCCGAGGCCGCGGCCGCCGCCGTCCAGGACGGTGTGGACTACTTCTGCACCGGCCCCTGCTGGCCCACCCCCACCAAGGCCGGCCGCCACGCCCCCGGCCTCGGCCTGGTCCGCTCCACGGCTGCCCTTTCCACCGACCGCCCGTGGTTCGCCATCGGCGGCATCGACCTCGGCAACCTCGACGAGGTGCTGGAGGCGGGCGCCCGCCGCGTGGTCGTCGTACGGGCGATCACCGCGGCGGCGGATCCCGGCGCGGCGGCGGGGGAGTTCGCCAAGCGGGTGCGTGCCGTCGCATAGCTGTCCGAGGGGTGGACAAGAAATCGACAAATCAGACAATTCTGGTCGGTCTGGTTGGGGGGCCGCCGCCCTCTGGCTAACCTGCGGGTATGGCCCTCGGATCTGCTTCCACCAGGACTGATCGCGCGCGGATCGTGCGCGACATGCTCGCCACCGGCAAGGCGACCTACTCGTTCGAGTTCTCCGCGCCGAAAACCCCCAAGGGCGAGCGGAACCTGTGGAACGCGCTGCGCCGCGTCGAGGCCGTCGCCCCCGACTTCGTCTCCGTGACCTATGGAGCCGGCGGCTCCACCCGCGCGGGCACGGTCAAGGAGACCGAGCAGATCGTCGCGGACACCACGCTCACCCCGGTGGCCCATCTCACCGCGGTCAACCACTCCATCGCCGAACTGCGCAACATCATCGGCCAGTACGCCGACGCCGGCATCAGGAACATGCTCGCGGTCCGCGGCGACCCGCCCGGCGACCCGATGAGCGAGTGGGTCCCGCATCCCCAGGGCCTGACCTACGCCGCCGAACTCGTCCGTCTCATCAAGGAGTCCGGCGACTTCTGTGTCGGCGTCGCCGCCTTCCCCGAGATGCACCCCCGTTCCGCGGACTGGGACGTGGACGTCGCGCACTTCGTCGACAAGTGCCGGGCGGGCGCGGACTACGCGATCACCCAGATGTTCTTCCAGCCCGAGTCGTATCTGCGTCTGCGTGACCGGGTGGTGGCGGCAGGCTGTACGACACCCGTCATCCCGGAGGTCATGCCGGTGACAAGTGTGAAGATGCTGGAACGACTTCCCAAGCTCAGCAACGCTTCGTTCCCGGACGTCCTGAAAGAGCGGATCCTCACAGCCAAAGACGATCCGGCGGCTGTACGCTCCATTGGCATCGAGTTCGCAACGGAGTTCTGCGCGCAGCTGCTGGACGAGGGAGTCCCCGGACTGCACTTCATTACGCTCAACAACTCCACGGCGACGCTGGAAATCTACGAGAATCTGGGCCTGCACCACCCGCAGCAGGCCTAGACCGGTCGCACCCATGTACGACACACTGCGTAGCGGCCACTGGGAGAGGGGCGTACATGGGCTGGACGGTCCTCTATATCGCTTTCGGCATCGTCGCGCTGTGGCTGCTCGGCGAGGTCCTGCTGCAGTACAAGGCGCGGCTGCGCTGGCGCCTGCTCGCCTTCGTCGGTTTCCTTGGTGTGGTCCTCGGTGTGCTGATGCCCTCCGTCATCGTCATCGGGCTGGGCGCGGCCGCCTTCGCGGTCGGCCAGACGTATGTCACGCTCTCGTTCCGCCGTGGGTTCGCGGCCGGCTGGGCCGTGGGCAACCGCCAGGGCGCCGACCAGGAAGCGGCCGAGGCCGAGGGCAAGGGCAAGGGCAGGGGCTTCGGCAGGAACAAGCGCCGTCGCGGTGAGCCGGACCTCCAGGACCCGTCGCTGGAGGTCTCCGGCCTCGAAGCGGCCGAGACAGCCGCGGGAATGGCCGAAGGCGCGGCCCGAGGCGCAACGTATCGGCAGGGCGACGACTACGGCCGCGAGGACGACGTGTTCTCGCCCGCGCAGTCCGACCGCTTCATGCCGCCCGGCTCCGGCGACTTCACGGCCGCCGAGACCACCGCCGTGTACGAGCCCCAGCCCCTGCCCGACGACACCGGTTCGTACGGTGTCTACAACGGCGCCTCCCACACGGCGGCCGGAACCGACCAGTCCTACGCCGCCGCGGCCCACTCCCAGGACCAGCAGGCCTACGCGTACGACGGCTACTCCGGCTACGACCAGCAGCAGTACGGCTACGACAACGGCCAGCAGCAGTACGCCGCCTACTCCGACCCCTACATCGGCACGCAGACCTACAACAACGGCGCCTCGTACGACACCACCTACGGCGGCGACCAGCAGCAGTACCAGCAGCAGGGCTACGCCCAGGACCAGTACGCCACCGGCGGCTACGGCGGCGAGACCCCGGCGGGCGGTGTCTGGGTCCCGCAGCAGCGCAGCACCGACGACCCGTACGGCGGCGAGCTCCCGCCGGAGCAGCCGTATCCGTACCAGGGCAACGGCAATGGCAACGGTGGCGGCGCGGGGTACGACGAGCAGTACCGCTACTGAGAGCCGCCCCCCGGCGGCCTTCAGCGGACCGGTGTGCTGACCACCGGCGTGCTCACTGCGAGCCCCGGAACTCCGGTCCCTCCACGATCAGCCCGGACACCAGCGCCCCCGACATGCCCGCGTGCGGCAGGCCGCCGCCCGGGTGGGCCCAGCCACCGACCGCGAACAGCCCCGGCACACGGGTGGTGTTCGACGCGTGCAGCAGCCGTCCGTCCGCGGCGGCGAGCGCCGGTGCGGGGACGGCGCCGCCCGGCGCCCCCGTCTCCTCCGCGATGTCGGCCGGAGTACGGACCTCGTGCCACAGGAGCCGGTCGCGCAGGCCCGGTATCGCGCGCCCGGCCACACCGAGCACCCGCTCCACGTCCGCCTCCGACACCTGTGGATCCGACGGCACCGTGACGGTCAGGGTGACCGCCTCGTGCTCCGTGTCCGGTGCGAGCGCGGGGTCGTCCGGGCGCGACACCGTCACGGTCGGCGCGGCCGGGAATCCCGGGCGCTCACCGAAGACCCGGTCCAACTCCTCCTCGCGGTCCGTCGCGTGCACCACCGTGCGGTGCGCCACGCCCTCGGGGCGCCCTCCGCGCAGCGCCAGCAGCACGGTCAGCCGACTCGGCGCCGCGCGCCGCGCCGCGACCTCGTCACCGCGCCGGAGCGCCGTCCCGGGGACCAGAGCGTCCAGTACTCCGGGGGAGACACCGGCGACCACGAAGTCGGCGTCCGTGATCTCGCCGTCGGCCAGCTCCACGCCTGCCGCCCGGCCGTCCTTCTCGACGATCCGCTCGACCGGGGCCCCGAAGCGGAACTCCACCCTGCGGGCGACACACCGCTCGTACACCGCACGCGCCAACTCCCTTATGCCGCCGCGCACATACCAGGTGCCGAAGGCATGCTCCATGTACGGCAGCACGGCCGCGCTCGCCGGGGCGACCCGTGGATCGAGGCCGTACGCGAGGGCGTGGCTCTCCAGCAGGGCCGTGAGGCGCGCGTCGCGCAGCTCCCAGGCGCCCACCTCGGCGAGGGTGCCGGCGCGGCGGGTGCGCAACAGCTTCCTGTGCGGCACCGAGGGGTAGGGCTCGCGCTCGGCGAGCACCGACCAGTTGGGCCACAGCGGCTCCTCCAGGAGCGGGCGGCGGGTGCGGTCCCAGGCCTCGCGCGCCCGCACCAGGAAATCGCCCCACCGTGCGCCCGCGCCCGCTCCGAGGGCCTTGTCGAGGGCGGCGACGACCCCCGCGCGCGAGGCGTTCGGCAGACCGACCTCCGTGCCGTCGGCGAAGACATGGCGCGAGGACGGGTCCACCTGGACCAGCTCGACACACGACTCCAGGGGCTCCTTGCCCGTCTTGACGAACAGATCGCGGTAGACCGCGGGCAGCGGGAGCAGCCCCGGGCCCGTGTCGAACACGAAGCCGTCGCGCTCGAAGCGGCCCACCGCCCCGCCGTACGTCGCCGCGCGCTCGTACACCACCACCCGGTGGCCCGCGACGGCCAGCCGGGCGGCGGCCGCCATCGCGCCCATCCCGGCGCCGATCACCGCAATCCGTCCCATGCCCGCGACTTTATCGGCCACCACTGACAAACAGGCCCGCGGTCCTCAGCCGGGCGGCCGTCCCACCCGTGTGGCCAGGCGTTTCTCCTCCCGGCGCTGGGCCCTGCGGCGCAGGAACCGGCGGATCCGCGAGATCAGGAAGAAGAGCGCGAGCAGCCCCGCGAGCAGCAGCACACCCGCGATGATCGCCGCGGCCTCGGGGTGGAACATCGCGAAGGTCAGGATCCCGGCGACTCCGAGATCCTCGGCGGTGCTCATGACGAAGTTGCTGAACGGCTCCGGCGAGGTGTTGATCGCCATCCGTGTCCCGGCCTTGACCGTATGGCTCGCCAGCGCCGTCGAACCGCCGATCGCGCCCGCCGCCAGATCGGAGAGCGAACCGCTCTGTCCGGCGAGCAGGGCCCCGACCCACGCCCCCGCCGCGGGGCGGATCACGGTGTGCACCGAGTCCCACACCGAGTCCACGTACGGGATCTTGTCGGCGACCGCCTCGCACAGGAAGAGAACGCCCGCTGTGACCAGGATCTCAGGGCGTTGCAGGGACTCCGGGACGTCGTCGCTCAGACCGGTCGCGCCGAAGACGCCGAGGAGCAGCACCACCGCGTACGCGTTGATGCCACTGGCCCAGCCGCTGGTGAAGACCAGGGGGAGTACGGACACGGACGCGATCGTAACCAGTCGACGACGGTGCGTCCTGGGCATGAGCGCGTACGACTGAGTATCCGTACCCAGTGAGCGAGATGAGTACGCGCGCGGATGAGGCCCGACCTGCGCGAACGAGAGAGTGGGGGCACGGAAGAGGGCGCGGCTCCGGTACCGCCGACACGGGGCGGCGGAACGGTCCTCGCCCTTGGCCGCTCCTTCCGCCGACACCGTCGGCGGGAGTGAGGCACGGGGGAACCCGGGGGACGACCGAACGGGGGCCCAACGGGGGAGTACGGGGGAAGCAACGGGGGAGCACGGCGAAGCGCCGGTTCGAGGTGGCCCGCGGGGGATGCGGCCAGAGCGAACCGGCGCTTTCGTGTTCCGTTCTCGTGGCGCCCCGCAGGGGGCGCGGGGGCCGCTAGCGGTTGCCGCTCACCCGCCCCTGGAGCAGCCGCGACAGCGCCGCGTGGACGTCGTCCAGGGAACGCTCCGGCTGGAAGGCCTGCCAGTCCAGGGCGGCCACCAGGACCATCCCGACCAGTGCGGCCGCCGTCAGCTGAATGTCGATCTCGTCGCTGAGCTCGCCGTTCGCCACCCCTTCGCGCAGTACGCCCTCGACGACCGCGACCGCCTCCTGCCGGACCACCATGAGCGTGGACTGCCAGGCCCGGTTGGTGCGCCACAGCTCGGCCACGTAGAGCTGGGTGAAGGCCGGGTAGCGGTCGATGAAGAAGAGCCCGGCCCGGATCATCGCGTCCAGCGCGTCGACCTTGGTCCCGCCGTCCCGCTCGGTCCGCTCCGCCGCCTCGCGCAGGGAGGCGGTGAGGAGCCCCACGCCGTGCCGCAGCAGTTCTTCGAAGAGGACGGACTTGCTCGCGAAGTTGTAGTAGACCGTGCCTTTCGCGACTCCGGCCCGCTCGGCGATCTCGTCCACGGTGGTGGCGGAGAAGCCCTGTTCCGCGATGAGGGTGACGGCCGCCTCGTAGAGCTTCTGCCGGGTCGCCTCGCGGCGGCCACCGCCTGCCGTGGTGCTGCTGCTTTCCATGGCCCTGATTGTCACAGGCTCAGCTCGGGGTGCAGACGGTCGAGGGTCCACACCTGCCGGCGGTGTGCCGAGAGGGCGGTGAGCGCGAGCGCGCCCACGGTGAACCCCGCGAGGACGGCGCACGCCTGCCAGACCGGTCCGAGACCGCCGCCCGTGATGAGCCTCCTGAGGGCCCCGACGACGTAACTCATCGGCAGGAAGGGGTGGATCGCGTTGAAGAAGCCCGGACTGGTCTGGACGGGGTACGTGCCGCCCGCGGAGGTCAGCTGGAGCATCAGGAGGGCGAGCACGAGGATCCGGCCCGCCGCTCCGAAGCGTGCGTTCAGCCACTGCACGAGCGCCGCGAAGCACGCCGTCACCAGGCACAGGAAGCCGACCGTCCCGGCCGCCCGCGCCATCTCCAGGCCGATCGCCCAGTGCAGCACGGACATCAGGGCCACGGTCTGGAGTGCGCCCAGGGCGGCCACCGGCAGCCAGCCCGCCAGCGCGATGCGCCAGGCCGAGGCGCCCAGCGCGAGCGCGCGCCGGTTGAGCGGCTGGATCAGCATGTAGGCCACCATCGCGCCCACCCACAGGGACAGCGGGATGAAGTACGGGGCGAAACCGGTGCCGTAGTTGGGCGCCTTGTGCAGGTCCTTGGAGGCGAGCCGCACCGGGTCGGCCATGACCTGGGTGCGCAGGTCGCGGTCCTGCCGGTCGTAGTCGGGGATCCGGTCGGCGCCGTCGTGCAGTCCGCCGGCCAGCTCTCCCGAGCCGCCGACGAGCTTGTACATGCCCTCGTCGAGGTCGCCCGCGCCCGTCTTCAGCCTGCCGACACCCGTGTCGAGGTCCGCCGCGCCGTCCTCGGCCGTGCCGAGTTTGGTGTGCAGCTTCCGCGCCCCCGTGGCGACCTTCGCGGCGCCCTCGTTCAGCTTGTTGATCCTGGAGACGGCGTCGCCGAGGTCTTCGGAGAGGTGCGGTGAGCGGTCGGCGAGCGCCTGGGCCTGCTTCTGGAGCGCGCCCAGGTTCTTGTCGAGCCTGTCGAGATCGCCGCCCTGGTCGCCGATCAGCGTGTTCACGTCGTCGGCGACCGCGGCCACGTCCGCTGCCGCCTGCTCGGCCTTCTTCAGGTCGGGGCATGCCGCGTCGGGAATCGGCGGGGCCTCGCAGCGTGCCCTGTGGACGGCGTTCAGCGCGTCGGAGGCCGTGCGGGCGCCCTTGGCGGCGGCCGGGGCCGTCTTCACCAGGGTGTCGAGGTTGTGGCGGATCCCCGCGGCGGAGTCGGCGACGAGCCGGGCCGTGTCGCCGATTGACTTCTCGTTGTCCTTCAGGAAGGGGCCCACCTTGTCCGCGACCCCGTCGACCTTGTCGGCCAGCGCCTGCGTACCGTCGGCGACCTGCCGCGATCCGTCCTCCAGGGCGCCCGCACCCTTGTCGAGCTTCTTCAGGCCCCCGGAGAGCTCGCCGCTGCCGTCCTTGGCGTCCTTCAGGCCGCCCGCGAGGTCCTCGGAGCCCCGCTTCGCCGTGCCGATCCCGCTCTTGAGCGTGTCGGCCCCCTCGGCGGCCTTCTCGGTCGCCCCGTGGAGGTCCGAGAACGAGATGAAGATCTTGTCGAGGAACGACCGGGAGGCCTTCGTGGACGCCGCCGTGCGCACCTCGCCGAACACGGTCCGCGAGATCTGCCCGACGATGTAGTTGTTCGCGTCGTTCGTGCGCACCTGGAGCGCGCCCGTCTCCGGCGCGTCGCCCGAACCGGAGGCGATCCGCCGGCTGAAGTCGGACGGCACGGTCAGCGAGAGGTAGTACGTGCCGTCCTCGACGCCCCGGCGGGCCTCGGCCGCGCTCACCTCGTGCCACTCGAAGGTGTCGCTGTCGCGCAGCCCCTTGGTGATGTCGTCGCCCGCGGAGAGCTTCCCGCCCGCGACGCGCGCCCCCTCGTCGTCGTTCACGAGCGCCACGGGGATGCGGTCCAGACGGCCGTACGGGTCCCAGAACGACCACAGGTACAGGGCGCCGTACAGCAGCGGCAGCAGCAGGAGCGCGGCCAGCGCGGCGCGCGGGAGCTTGCCCCGGCCGAAGCGCCTGAGCTCAAGAGCGGCCAGTCTCGGCGAGCGCATAGGCCGTCTCCTTCTCGTCGGTCCTGCCGGTGTCACCGGTCTCACCGGTCTCACCGGTCTTGCCTGTGCATACGCGGACGGCTCCCTCCGGAACCTCGCTGCACACCGCCAGGACGGTGGTCCCGGACTCGGTGAGCGACTTCAACAGGGCCCACGCCTCGGCCCGTTCGGCGTCCGACAGCTTGAGGTCGGTGTCGTCGACGCCCAGCAGTCCCGGGCGGCCGATGAGGGCCAGCGCGACGGACAGCCGCAGGGCTTCGAGCCGTTCCAGGTCGCGGACGGCGGTCCGGGAGCCCTTGGGCAGGGCCTCCCGGTCCAGCCCGGCGGCGGCCAGCGCGGAGTCGATCCGCAGCCTCACCTCGGCCGCCCGCTCGCGGGGCCGCAGCAACCCCCGCAGCGAACCCCCGAACCGCCTTTGCAGCAGCGCCCGTTCGAGCAGGTGCTCCCCGACGGTCAGGGCCGGGTCCAGGTCGGTGACGCCCGGGACATGCGCCAGCGCGCTCGCGCGGCGCACCGCGGCCGGCTGCCTCGGCAGCTCCGCCCCGCCCACGGTGGCCGTCCCCTCGGTCACCCGCATCCGGCCCGTGAGCGCCAGCAGCAGGCACGTACGGCCGGATCCCGAGGGTCCCTCGACCGCGATCAGCGAGCCCGGTCCGGCATCGAAGCGGATCCCGCGGAACGCCCAGCCGCGGGGGCCCTCGATCCCGAGTCCCTCGGCGCCGACAGCGAGTCCGTGCGGACCGTCCACAGCGTCCCCATCCCCTGAACATTATTGAACTGACTGGTCAGTGCAAAAACTAACCCGAACTTTCGATCGAAGCAAAAGACCAGGTCAGAACGGATTGTCAGTGGCATACCTCACGATGGGCACATACGGCCACAGTGCCGTCACACAGACGACAGGAGGTTCGTCATGGCCACCTCTTCCGCAGCCGCCCACCGGCGCCGCGCCTCCGGCCCTGCCCCCTCACTGACCGGCCCGGCGGGCGACGTGCACCCCGTGCTCCGCCGGGCCACAGCGCCACCCGCCGCCCTCGACCTGCTCGCCCAGGCGCGCGCCGGACTCGACGAGGCGGCGGTTCTCGAAACGCCCAACGAGCGGTATGCGACGGCCCACTTGGCCGCCCTGCGCACCGCCGCCGCCGTCCTCGCCGCGCGGGGCCGCCCGGAGCCCACACCCCGACGCCGGGCCCGCATCCGGAGCGCCTGGGAGGTGCTCCCCGAAATCGCTCCCGAACTCACCGAGTGGAGCGCCCTGTTCGCCTCCGGAGCCACCCGCCGCGCCCGCGCCGAGGCGGGCATTCAGGGCGCGGCCGGCACCCGTGACGCCGACGACCTGATACGGGACGTGGCGATGTTCCTGCGCCTCGTCGAGCGGATGCTGGTGCTGCAGCCCGTGCTGCCCCAGCCCCGGCGGGACGGAGACCGGGAGGACGGTGAGCGGGACATCCCGGACGCGGGCTGACCGGCGGCACGGCAGGGCCGGGGCAGGCGCACGCCGCGTGATCCGCCGGGGTGGGACGGGTCATCGGGTACGGCGGCGGAGGCAATAGGGTGGAGTCGCCTGAAGCCTCCTCACCGGGAGGCCCCCCGATCGCTCCGCCATGTCAGAGGCGGTGCCGCGCCGAGGAGTCAACTCCGTGTCGGAACCGATGCGCCCCCGCGCTTCTCTCCGTACCGCCGTGGTCTGGGAGGTCCTCAAGGACGCCCTCGACCGCCGGGTCAAGGCCACCGGGCGGGAGTCGCTGGACGTCCTCGACACCGGGGGCGGCAGCGGCAACTTCGCGGTGCCCGTGGCCCGCCTCGGCCATCGCGTCACCGTCGTCGACCCCAGCCCGAACGCGCTGTTCGCGCTGGAGCGCAGGGCCGCCGAGGCTGGGGTCGCCGACCGTGTCAGGGGCGTCCAGGGCGACGCGCACGGCCTCTTCGACGTCGTCGAGCGCGGAGGCTACGACGCGGTGCTGTGCCACGGAGTCCTCGAGTACGTGGACGACCCGGCCGAGGGCGTGCGCAACGTGGTGGACGCGCTGCGCCCCGAGGGCGTCCTCAGCCTCCTCGTCGCCGGCCTGGGCGGCGCCGTGCTCGCCCGCGCCCTCGCCGGGCACTTCAAGGAGGCCAGGCAGGCGCTCGACGACCCGGACGGACGCTGGGGCGAGGGTGATCCCGTACCCCACCGCTTCACCGCCGAACAGCTCACGGCACTCGTCGAGGGCGCGGGCCTGCGCGTCGGCGCGGTGCACGGCGTACGGGTCTTCGCGGACCTGGTCCCCGGCGTCCTCGTGGACACCCAGCCGGGCGCCCTGGAAGCCCTGCTGAAGCTGGAGGCCGCGGCCGCCGAACTCGCCGCGTTCCACTCCGTGGCCACGCAGCTTCATGTGCTCGGTGAGGCGCGGGAGGCCGACGGGAGCTGAGCCGCCTCCCGTGGTGCGCCCCTGATCAGGGGCGGGGCGGCAGATGGAGTACGCCACAGGCCCCCCGATCGGGCGCTCGGCGCCGTATGATCGAGGGAGACCGTCCGGCATGACGGGCCGGTTGCTGGGGAATGCACGCCTCAGCGGATCGGGGTGCCATGGCGGGTTCCGGTTGGCGAATTGGCGCAGAGGGGCGGGTTTCACGGGGGCGATTCCCTGCCTATCCTGAAGGGGACCCCCGGTCGCCCCGGCGACTGCACGATGAGGAGGACGCCGTGCCGCTCTCGGAGCACGAGCAGCGAATGCTCGAGCAGATGGAGCGAGCGCTGTACGCCGAAGATCCCAAGTTCGCGACAGCGCTTGAGGGAAGCGGGCTGCGTACGTACACCCGGCGACGGGTCTACCAGGCGGTCGCTGGCTTTCTGGTGGGTATCGCGCTCCTCATGGCCGGAATGGTCTCCAAGCAGATCTGGGTCAGCGTGGTGGGTTTCCTCGTCATGCTGGGCTGCGCGGTGCTTGCCGTGACCGGTTGGCGCAAGGCCCCCAAGCCGGGTGAACAGCCGGCCGCGCCCGGCGCACCCGCCGCGCGCCGTCAGGGCCGACAGCGCCGCTCCATGATGGACCGCATCGAACAACGCTGGCAGCGACGCCGGGACGAACAGGGTCAGTGACCCTGCGGGTGCCCGCAGTCGAAGACATCGTGTGAGTGTGAGGGGGTGTCCACCCGGTTCGGGTGGGCACCCCCTCACATGTGGTGGTGGGCACAGACCCTCCGGAGAACCCGTGTGGCCCGTACCCCCGGCTGGGGATACGGGCCACACACGGTTCAACCCGGCGTCAGCTGTTCTGACCGGAAGGGCGCCTCAGCGGGGACTCTCTGCGGGCCGCGGCACGCGCGCTCAGAGCTCCCCAGTGGGCCGATGCCGCCCAGACCACCCGCGCCGCCGAGCGGGGCGCCAGGAGGGCGCGCAGACGGACGCCGCGGCTCCCCTGCGTGCGCAGCGCCGCCGCGACACGACGGGCGTCCTCCGCGAGCCCCGCCGTCGGACGGGGATGCGGGGCGTACAGCACCTGCTCCACCGCGGCGGCCGCCCGGTGCACCGCCTCGGACGCCTCCGCGTCGAGGAGACCTAGCCGCACGATCCGCGCGGCGGCCTTCCGCGGTGTCTGTGACTCGTCCGGCACGATCCCGTAGTCCCATGCCGTGTCGGTCACCTCCAGCCAGGCCGCCAGTGTGTACGCCGCCGCGTCCGCCTCACCGCGGCCGTGCGCACCGAGCCGTACGGACCGGACCCGGATCCGCCACAGCATCGGCAGCAGCGGCACCACGAGCACGAGGAGACCCGCGAGGGTCAGACCCACGATCTGGAGCCACGGTGTGCCGTTGTCCTTGGAGCCCACCGTGGCCGGCGCGGTCTCGCTCGTGCACGCCTCCGGCTTCTGCTGCTGGGCCTGGCAGTCGCTCCCGGCGGACGCCGAGGTGGACGGCGCCGCGGACGTGGACGTCGAAGGCCTCGGCAGGATCGGCGCGTCGAGACCGGGCGTGTCCGTCTGGGTGTACTCCGGCACCGAGCCCCGGTTCGGGGTCGGCTCGAAGCGGGTCCAGCCCACTCCCTCGAAGTACAGCTCGGGCCAGGCGTGCGCGTCGCGCAGCCCCACCGACATCGAACCGTCCGCCTGCGGAGAGCCGGGTGTGAAGCCCACCGCGACCCGGGCCGGTATCCCCAGCGTGCGGGCCATCGAGGCCATCGCGAAGGAGAAGTGGACGCAGAAGCCCTCCTTGTCCTTCAGGAAGCGCGCGATCGCGGCCGAGCCACTGCCCACCTGCACCTGGGTGTTGTAGGTGAACCCGCCGTTGACCGCGAAGTAGTCCTGGAGCTTGACCGCCTGCTCGTAGTGGTTCGTCGAGCCCTCGGTGACCTTGCGCGCGGTCTTCGCCACCAACCCGGGCAGCGAATCGGGCACCTTGGTGAACTCGCGCTTCAGGGCGGCCGAGGGCTCCGGCGCGCTCGCCAACTGCTCCGCGGTCGGCTGCACTATCAGGCTCGTCACCGTGTACTGCGCACCGCGCGTGTTCTGACCGTGGTCGCCGACGAGCGTCCGCCCCACGGGCTCGTAGCGCCAACTGCCCTTGATGTTCACCTTGCTGGCCGGGTACGGCATCGGGAGCCAGTCCTGCGCGTACCAGTCGGCCGCCGAGATACTGGTCTGGATCTCACCGCGCTGGACGTCGCTCCCGAGCCCGATCGGCGTCGGGAACCTGTCCGGCACGTCCTCGATGTGCCGCTGGGCCGGCTTCCACGCCGTGCCGTCGAAGTCGTCCAGCGAGACGATCCGCAGATACATGTCCTGGGTGTCTTCGGAGTTGGTGCGGTAGGACATGACCTGGCGGTCCTCGTTGACGTTCAGGCTGTCGCGGAGCGAGACCAGCGGGTTCACGGCGGAGATCGTGCCGCCGCCCCCGGAGCCCGAGCCGACGCCCGTGCCCGCGGCGTCCAGCAGACCGCCGTCGAGTGCGGGCAGGCCGAGCGGCACCACCAGGGCGATGCCCAGGGCGACCGCGCCGATGCGCCGCCCGGTGCGGACCGGTGCGATCGCGGCCGCCGAGGCGTCCGGCCCCTGGGTGCGGGGCGCGCCGCCGAAGACCCGGCCCCATTGCGAGAGCCGGTCGCGGCCCTCCGCCAGGAGCAGCATCAGATAGCCCGCGGCCGCGAGCAGGAACCACAGCCAGGCCGCGCTGCCGCCCGCCAGTCCCGCGGCGACCGAGTACAGCGCGAGCAGGGGGAGTCCGGCGGGGGCCGCGCTGCGGAACGTCACCGCGAGCGCGTCCACCGCCAGTCCGATCACCAGCACGCCGCCGATCAGCATCAGCCGGATGCCGTCGGACAGCGGCGCCGGTATCGCGTACCGTCCGACGTCGTCCGTGCCCGTCTGCAGGAGATCGCCGAAGTGCCGGAAGGCCTCAGGGCCCGGAACGAACCCGACGAAGGCCTGCTGTCGGGCGAAGACCAGCGTCAGCAGCATCAGCGTCACCAGCGCCTGCGCCGCCACCGTCAGCGGCCGGGCCAGCGGAACCCGCCGGGTCAGCGCGCCCACACCGGACTGCATCGTGAGCAGGAACGCCGCCTGGAAGAGCCAGGTCACCGGTGAGACCAGCGGCAGCAGGGCGGACGCCGCCAACAGCGTGGCCGCCGCCGAGCAGAGCGTCAGTCGCGCACGCCCGCTCATGAGCCTCCACCTCCCGCCGTACTCCCCGTCGACGCGACACCCGTGCGCTGCCGGTCCGCCTGCCGCCACAGGTCGGCGAACTCAGCCCCCCGCGGTACCGTCACGGCGGTCCAGCCCGCCTCGTGCAGCATGCGCAGTCGATCCTCGTTCTGGTTCAACGGTCCGGGGACGTCGGTCGGTTCCCGTACCCATGTATCGCTGTCCAGCAGGAAGGCGACGGCTCCGCCGCTGCGCTGGCGCATCCTGCCGAGCACCGACGCCTGCTCCTCGTCGAGGTCGCCGAGGAAGGCGATCAGCAGCCCCTCGTTCCCGCTGCGCAGCACGTCGTACGCGCGGGAGAGCCCGGTGCCGTCCGAGTGGTCGATGACCGCGAGCGTGTCCATCATCAGCCCGGCCGCGTCCGCCGAGCCCTGGCTCGTGCCGGCGAAACCGTCGGTCCCCTCGCCGGGCACCGAACTGCCGTCGTCCGTCAACAGCCGCACCGAGAAGCCCCGTTCGAGCATGTGCACCAGCGTCGACGCGGTGCCCGACACCGCCCACTCGAAGGCCGAGTCCGGGCCCGCGCCGTCGTAGGCGATGCCCCGGGTGTCGAGCAGCACCGTGCAGCGGGAGCGCTGCGGCTGCTCCTCACGACGGACCATCAGCTCGCCGTAGCGCGCGGTCAGCCGCCAGTGGACCCGGCGCAGGTCGTCCCCGTAGCGGTAGCCGCGCGGGATTATGTCGTCCTCGCCGGCCAGCGCCAGGGAGCGCTGCCGTCCCTCGCCGTACCCCTTCGCCTCGCCGCTCAGCCGCACCGGCGGCAGTGGTTCCACCCGCGGGATGACCGTCAGGGTGTCGTACGTCGAGAAGGAACGGGTCAGCTCGCACATCCCGAAGGGGTCCGTGAGACGCAGCTGCAGCGGCCCCAGCGGGTAGCGGCCGCGCAGATCGGAGCGCACGCGGTAGGACACCTCGCGTCTACCGCCCGCCTCCACCCGGTCCAGGACGAACCGGGGCCGCGGGCCGAGCACGTACGGCACCCGGTCCTGGAGCATCAGCAGTCCGGTGGGCAGCCGAGAGACGTTGTCCATCCGCAGATGGACGCGGGCCTCGGAACCGGCGGGCACCCGCCCGGGGGAGAGCCTGCGGCTGCCCGCGACCCGGTAGCGCGTGCGGTAGAGCACCGTCGCGCAGACCAGCGGGAGCACCGCGAGCAGCAGTCCGACCCGGAGCAGATCGCTCTGCCCCAGGACGTACGCGCAGATCGCGGCCGCGATTCCGGCGGCCAGGAAGGAACGCCCGCGGGTGGTGAGACCGGCGAGCGCGGTGCGCAGCCCACCCTTGTCCTCCTCGGCGTCGCCCATTCCCCCGGGCACCCCGGGCACCATCACAGCCTCCGGGGCGGCTGCTGGCCGTACGCGGGCGCGCCGCGGCCCATCGTGAGGCCGGCCTGCTGCTGGGGAGCCGCGGGCACGGAGGTGTGCTGAAGAATCTCCTGGACGACCTGCTCGGCCGTGCGACGGTTCAACTGCGCCTGGGCCGTGGGGAGCAGACGGTGGGCCAGGACCGCCACGGCGAGGGCCTGGACATCGTCCGGAAGCGCGTACTCCCGGCCGCTGAGCGCCGCGGAGGCCTTGGCCGCGCGCAGCAGGTGCAGCGTGGCCCGCGGCGAGGCGCCGAGTCTGAGGTCGGGGTGGGTGCGGGTGGCGGCGACCAGATCGACCGCGTACCGCCGGACCGTCTCGGCGACGTGGACCGTGCGGACCGCGTCGATCAGTTTCACGATCTCGTGCGCGTGCGCCACCGGCTGGAGGTCGTCCAGCGGGTTCACCCCGCCGTGGACGTCCAGCATCTGGAGCTCGGCTTCCGCGCTGGGGTAGCCGATGGAGACGCGGGCCATGAAGCGGTCGCGCTGGGCCTCCGGCAGCGGGTAGGTGCCCTCCATCTCGACCGGGTTCTGGGTGGCCACCACCATGAAGGGGGTGGGCAGTTCGTAGGTCTGCCCGTCGATGGTGACCTGGCGCTCCTCCATCGACTCCAGGAGCGCGGACTGTGTCTTGGGCGAGGCGCGGTTGATCTCGTCGCCGATCACGATCTGCGCGAAGATCGCACCCGGCTTGAACTCGAAGTCCCGGCGCTGCTGGTCCCAGATGGACACACCAGTGATGTCCGAGGGCAGCAGGTCGGGCGTGAACTGAATACGCCGCACCGAGCAGTCGATGGACCTCGCCAATGCCTTGGCGAGCATGGTCTTGCCGACGCCCGGGACATCCTCGATCAGAAGATGCCCCTCGGCGAGCAGCACGGTCAGCGAAAGCCGTACGACCTCTGGCTTGCCTTCGATCACTCCTTCCACCGAACTGCGGACACGCTCCACAGTGGCGGTCAGATCTGTAAGGCTCGCTCGATCGTCATAGGTCGTCACCCGGCCCTCCTCGGCCCTTTCCCGGGCCGACGCCCTGTGCGGACCGGCCCACCCCGAAACACGGACACCACGCAGGAGAAGTTCCGCGTGACGTCACACCCGCATTCTTGTTGCCGTTACCGGTTCGTGTCACTCGCCTGTGGATAACTGGCAGCGATATGTCAGGTCTTACGGGCCTTTGGGCGCCGGAAGGTCGGGGTTTTTCGTGATGAGAGGGTCCCACGTGGGCCCCGGGAAGTTTTACGAGGGGCCCCGCGGGAGCGTTCAGACGGGATCGATCTCGCGCAGCAGACCCGTGGTCACGTCGAAGACGAAGCCGCGCACGTCGTCCCGGTGCAGGAGGAACGGCGAGGTGCGCACGCGCTGCATCGACTGCCGTACGTCCTGTTCGACGTCACGGAAGGCCTCGACCGCCCAGGCGGGGCGCTGGCCGACCTCCATCTCCAGGTCGTGCCGGAAGTCCTCGGTGAGGGATTCCAGGCCGCAGCCGGTGTGGTGGATGAGGACGACGCTGCGGGTGCCCAGCGCCCGCTGGCTGATGGTGAGGGAGCGGATCACGTCGTCGGTGACGACCCCGCCCGCGTTGCGGATGGTGTGGCAGTCGCCCAGCTCCAGGCCGAGCGCGTCGTGCAGGTCGAGCCGGGCGTCCATGCACGCGACCACGGCGACGTGCAGCACGGGGCGGGCGTCCATCCCCGGGTCGGTGAACGCGGCGGCGTACCGCTGGTTCGCTTCGACTAGGCGGTCGGTCACGGTGCCGTCCGAGGAGAGGCTGTCCGTGGAGATCCCGCCGGCGGTTATGGCGTCTTCGGGCTCTGTGGGCACGGATGCAGAAGTCGTCATAGGTACGACGGTACTGGTCACAAATGAAGTAGGCCTGCTGTGAGAGGGGACAAAGAACGTCATCGTGTCTTGTTGTGAGGTAACCCACATGGGCGGTCCCAGACCGTCCGGACGGATGATTTTTGCTGATTCATGGCGTCGTCCGGGGGTTCGTCGAGGAGTGGTCCGCGACGCGCATGCCGGTTGATTGACCGCGAGACACCGTGGACTAAAGTGACGCGAAGCGGGAGGCGAGACTCTCCCTGCTGGACTGTTTTCCCCCGGAGACCCGGCGATTTTCCGGCGTCTTCCCCCGCGTGCGCGGCGCGTACGTACGGCTCGGCCTCCTCCCGCTCCCGGTCGGCTGACGCCACTCACCCGGCGCCGGCAGGCCTCCCCTTCTGGAGCGGGTGGGGACCCGGTGGTGCGTACGGCCGCGCCGGACCTGAGAGGGCCCCTTGAGCCACAGTCGACACGTCCCGGTGATGCTCCAGCGGTGCCTGGACATGTTGGCCCCTGCCCTCACCGGGCCGGGCGCCGTGGTCGTCGACTGCACCCTGGGACTCGGCGGTCACAGCGAGGCACTGCTGACGCGGTTCCCCGAGGCGCGCCTCGTCGCCCTCGACCGCGACAAGGAGGCGCTGCGCCTCTCCGGAGAGCGGCTCGCCCCCTTCGGAGACCGCGCCACCCTCGTGCACGCGGTCTACGACGAACTGCCCGACGTGCTCGACCGCCTCGGCATCCCGCGCGTCCAGGGCGTGCTGTTCGACCTGGGCGTCTCCTCCATGCAACTCGACGAGGCCGACCGGGGGTTCGCCTACGCCCAGGACGCCCCGCTCGACATGCGGATGGACCAGACGACCGGCATCAGCGCGGCCGAGGTGCTCAACACCTACCCGGCGGGCGAACTGGTGCGGATCCTGCGCGCCTACGGCGAGGAGAAGCAGGCCAAGCGGATCGTCTCCGCCGTCGTGCGCGAACGCGACAAGGAGCCCTTCAGCAACAGCGCACGGCTGGTCGAGCTGATCCGTGACGCCCTGCCGCAGGCCGCCAAGCGCACCGGCGGCAACCCCGCCAAGCGCACCTTCCAGGCGCTGCGCATCGAGGTCAACGGAGAACTCGGCGTCCTGGAGCGGGCGATTCCCGCGGCCGTGAAGACGCTCGCCGTCGGCGGCCGGATCGCCGTCCTGTCGTACCACTCGCTGGAGGACCGGCTGGTCAAGCAGGTGTTCGCGGCCGGCGCCACCACCACCGCGCCGCCCGGTCTGCCGGTCGTGCCCGAGCGTTACCAGCCCCGGCTCAAGCTGCTCACCCGCGGTGCCGAACTTCCCACCGAAGAAGAGGTCGCCGAGAACCGGCGCGCGGCTCCCGCGCGGCTGCGTGGCGCGCAGCGCATCCGTGAGGACGCCGAGTGAGACGACGGGAGGGGGAGAGCGAGTGAGTGGGAAACCCGGACTCGCCGCCGGTGCCCGCGAGTCACGACTGCGGACGCACGGCGCGCCCGTGCGTCCGGACGGCAGACGCACGACGCGATCCCGGGTGGGGAATCCGACCCCGCGGCGCGTGTGCGAGTTGGGAAAGCAAACCCGCAGGGAGGGCCTGTGAGCAGGAAACCCGAACTCAGGGGACGGGCGGCCCGGCTGGCCCGGCTGCTCCCCGCCGGCGGGGGCCACGCCGCCCGCACCCCCTTCGTCCTGCTCGTCGTGCTCCTGCTCGGCGGCGGTCTGATCGGCCTCCTCGTGCTGAACTCCGCACTGAGCGAAGGCTCGTTCCGCCTCGACGACCTGCAGAAGGACACCAAGAGCCTCACCGACGAGGAGCAGGCGCTGCAGCGGGACGTGGACGCCTACTCCGCGCCCGACGCCCTCCAGCTCCGCGCCCGCGAGCTGGGCATGGTCCCGGGCGGCGACCCGGCCTTCCTGAACCCGGACGGCACCGTCAAGGGCGTTCCCGGAGCGGCCGCCCGGCAGTCCTCCGTCCGCACCACGGTGGTGCGCCCGCCGGAGGTCGTCGCCGCCTCGCAGGCCATGAGCCCGCCCCCGGCCACCGGCGCGCCCGCCAAGATCGCTCCCAGTACGCAGCCCCCCACCCCCACGCCTGTTCCCACCCCGACGCCCACCCCCACCCCGTCCGCGCAGCTCTCCTCGACCCCCGGCAGGTGACGGAAGTGTCCGACAGGGAACCGCCACGCCGCCGTGTGCCCGGACCGGCCAGGCCGGTACGCCCCGGCGGCCGGCAGCGCCCGGGCCCCGGCGCCCGCCCCGCCCGCCGCCCGGGCGCGCCCCGGCCCGGCGGCCCGAAAGCCCTCCGGCTCGGCAGCCCCCGCCCCCGGCTGCGCATGGTCAGCCTCGCGCTGACGCTGGTGATGGTCGCCTTCGTCGTACGGCTGCTCCAGGTACAGGCGGTGGACGCGAGCGCGTACGCCGCCAAGGCCGAGCAGAACCGGTATGTCGGCCGCACCCTGGCCGCCACCCGCGGCGGAATCACGGACCGCGACGGCGTGGAGCTCGCGACGAGTGTGGACGCGTACGACATCACGGCCGACCCGACGATGTTCACGCAGGCCGCGACGGAGGCGACGGACGCGCCCGAGCAGGCCGCGGCGCTGCTCGGGCCGATCCTCGGCCAGAGCGCGGACAGCGTCGCCCAGAAGCTCCGGACGAAGAACACCCGCTACACGCTGCTCGCGCACCGCCAGACCCCCCAGGTCTGGAAGCAGATCAAGGACCTGAAGAACACGCTCGCGGCCAAGGCGGAGACCGACAAGGGCACGGTCAACTTCCTCGGTGGCGTCCTCGCGGTCCCGGCGAGCAAGCGCGTGTACCCGAACGGCGATCTCGCCGCCGGGATACTGGGCTGGGTCAACGCCGACGGCAAGGGCGGCGGCGGAGTCGAGCAGGAGCTGAACAAGGAGCTCTCCGGCAAGGACGGCAAGATCCGCTACGCCCAGTCCGGCGGCCGTCAGGTGCCGACCGTGGGGTCGACGGAGACGCCCGCCGTGGCGGGCTCCGACGTCGAGCTGACCATCAACCGCGACCTCCAGTGGGCCGCGCAGAACGCCATCACCGAGCAGGTGAAGGAGTCCAGGGCGGACCGCGGGTACGTGATCGTGCAGGACACCCGCACCGGCGAGATCCTGGCGATGGCCAACTCGCCCGGCTTCGATCCCAACGACCTCTCCCAGGCCAACTCGGCGGCCCTGGGCAACGCCGCCGTCCAGGACGCCTACGAGCCCGGCTCCACCGCCAAGATCATGTCGATGGCCGCCGTGCTGGAGGAGAACGTCGCCACGCCCGGGACGCACGTGGTCGTGCCCAACCGGCTGCAGCGCGGCGACCGCCTCTTCCAGGACGACATCGACCACGCGACCTGGAACCTGACGCTCAACGGCGTGCTCGCCAAGTCCAGCAACATCGGCACCATCCTGGCGACCGGCCAGCTCGGCAAGACGCAGAAGCAGGCGAACCAGGTCCTCTACTCGTATCTGCGCAAGTTCGGCATCGGCAGCTACAGCGGGCTCGACTTCCCCGGCGAGACGAAGGGCATCCTCGCGCCCGCCGACAAGTGGTCGACATCGCAGCAGTACACGATTCCTTTCGGCCAGGGCATGTCGCTCAACGCGATGCAGGCGGCCTCCGTCTACTCGACGATCGCCAACGGCGGCGTACGCGTCGAGCCGACGCTGGTACGCGGCACCAAGGGGCCCGACGGCCGCTTCACCCCGGCCGCCGAGCCCGGGAAGACCAGGGTCGTGAGTGAGAAGACGGCGAAGACCCTCGCCCAGATGCTGGAGTCCGTGGTGGACGACGAGCAGGGCACCGGCACCAAGGCGCGCATCCCCGGCTACCGGGTCGCGGGCAAGACGGGTACGGCCAACCGCGTGGATCCGGCCACCGGCAAGTACCACGGCTACACCTCGTCGTTCGCCGGCTTCGCCCCCGCGGACAAGCCCCGGATCACCGTCTACTGCGCGATCCAGAACGCCACCAAGGGCAGCTACTTCGGCGGTCAGATCTGCGGACCCATCTACAAGCAGGTCATGGAGTTCGCGCTCAAGACCCTCCAGATCCCGCCCACCGGGGCCGGGGCCGCCAATCTGCCCGTGACCTTCACCCCCTGAACCCGCACGCTGCGATCCGCCCCGGCCGCACCTCCCCATCCGCCCGGCACACCGCCCTGACCAGCACCGACGGAAATCCAGCACCGTCCGGACCACCGACCAGGAACCTGCTCGTGACAACGATCACTCCCGATCACGGGAACCATGGCCCGCCACGCCCCTCGCTTCGCTCCGGCGGGGGTGCGCCCGGTACGCTCACCGCCGTGCCACACGCTGATCAGTCCCAAACCACCCAGAAGGGCGTTCCTGTGACATATCCGGGGCCGCCGCGACCGGTTGACGTCTCCGCCACACCCCTGGCGGAACTCGCCGGTCAGCTGGGTGCCGAGACGCCCGGGAGCGCGGCGGAGGTCACGGGCATCACCCATGACTCCCGCGCCGTGCGCCCGGGCGACCTCTACGCCGCGCTGCCCGGCGCCCGTCTGCACGGTGCCGACTTCGTGACGCAGGCGGCCGGTCTCGGCGCCGTCGCCGTGCTGACCGACCCGACCGGCGCCGACCGCGCGGCCGCCACCGGCCTGCCGGTGCTCGTGGTCGACGACCCGCGCGGCCGGATGGGCGAGCTCGCGGCCACCATCTATGGCCACCCCGGCCGCGACCTGCTGCAGATCGGCATCACCGGCACGTCCGGGAAGACCACCACGGCGTACCTCGTCGAGGGCGGTCTGAAGACGGTCCGCTCGACCGGTCTGATCGGCACGGTGGAGATGCGCATCGGTGAGGAGCGCATCAAGTCGGAGCGCACCACCCCCGAAGCCACCGACCTTCAGGCGCTGTTCGCGGTCATGCGTGAGCGCGGCGTCGACGCGGTCGCGATGGAGGTCTCCAGCCACGCGCTGGTCCTCGGCCGGGTCGACGGCTGTGTCTTCGACATCGCCGTCTTCAACAACCTCAGCCCGGAACACATGGAGTTCCACTCCGACATGGAGGACTACTTCCGGGCCAAGGCGCAGCTGTTCACACCGCAACGCAGCAAACTCGGCGTCGTCAACCTCGACGACGAGTACGGGCGCAGGCTGGCCGAGGAGGCCACCGTCCCCGTCGTCACCTTCTCCGCCGAGGGCCACCCGGACGCCGACTGGCGCGCCGAGGGCGTCGAGGTCGGTCCCATGGACTCGGCCTTCGTCGCGGTCGGCCCCAAGGGCGAGCGGATCACCGCCAGGTCGCCGCTCGCGGGCCCCTTCAACGTGGCGAACACCCTCGCCGCGATCGTCGCCCTCGCCGTCGCCGGGATCGACCCGCAGACCGCCGCCGACGGCATCGCCGCCGTCCCGGGCGTGCCGGGCCGCCTGGAGCGCGTGGACGCGGGCCAGCCCTACCTCGCGGTCGTCGACTACGCCCACAAGACGGACGCCGTCGAATCGGTCCTGCGCGCGCTGCGCAAGGTCACCGAGGGCAGACTGCTCATCGTGCTCGGCTGCGGCGGCGACCGCGACCGGACCAAGCGGAAGCCGATGGGCGCCGCCGCGGTCCGGTTCGCCGACATCGCCGTACTGACATCGGACAACCCCCGCTCCGAGGACCCCCTCGCGATCCTCGCGACGATGCTCGCGGGCGCCGCCGAGGTGCCGGCGCACGAGCGCGGCGAGGTCCAGGTCTTCGAGGACCGGGCCGCCGCCGTCGCCGCCGCCGTCGCCCGGGCGCGGCCCGGCGACACCGTGCTGGTCGCGGGCAAGGGCCACGAGCAGGGCCAGGACATCGCCGGGGTGGTGCGTCCCTTCGACGACCGCCAGGTGCTTCGCGAAGCTATCCAGAAGACCCAGGGATGAACTTGTGATCGCCCTCTCTCTCGCCGAGATCGCAGCAGTCGTCGGCGGGCAGACGTACGACATACCGGATCCGGCGGTACAGGTCACCGGACCGGTCGTCAGAGACTCCCGTGAGGTGGAGTCCGGCAGCCTCTTCGTCGCCTTCGCCGGCGAGCGCGTGGACGGCCACGACTTCGCCGGGGCCGTCGTCGAGGCGGGCGCGGTCGCCGTACTGGCCTCCCGGCCCGTCGGCGTCCCCGCGATCGTCGTGCCGGACGTGCAGACGGCTCTCGGTGCCCTCGCCCGCCATGTCGTCGAGCGGCTCGGCGCGACCCTCGTGGCCCTCACCGGCTCCGCGGGCAAGACCAGCACCAAGGACCTGATCGCCCAGGTGCTGCGGAGCAAGGCGCCGACCGTCTTCACGCCGGGCTCGTTCAACAACGAGATCGGCCTGCCGCTGACCGCGCTGAGCGCCACCGAGGAGACCAGGTTCCTCGTGCTGGAGATGGGCGCCCGCGGCCTCGGCCACATCCGCTACCTCACGGACCTCACCCCTCCGAAGATCGGCCTCGTCCTCAACGTCGGGACCGCCCACATCGGCGAGTTCGGCGGACGCGAACAGATTGCACAGGCGAAGGGTGAGCTCGTCGAGAGCCTCCCGGAGGACGGTGCCGCGGTCCTCAACGCCGACGACCCCCTCGTACGCGCCATGGCGTCCCGGACCAAGGCCCGCGTGATCCTCTTCGGAGAGTCCGGCGAAGCGGACGTACGCGCAGAGAACGTGCGTCTCACGGCTGCCGGACAGCCTCTATTCAGGCTTCACACACCCTCCGGGTGCAGTGACGTGACCATGCGCCTGTACGGTGAGCATCACGTGTCGAACGCGCTCGCCGCGGCCGCCGTCGCCCATGAGCTGGGCATGTCCGCAGACGAGATCGCAGTGGCGCTCTCCGAGGCGGGCTCCCTCTCCCGCTGGCGGATGGAGGTCACCGAGCGCCCGGACGGCGTGACGGTCGTCAACGACGCCTACAACGCGAACCCCGAGTCCATGCGAGCCGCCCTGCGGGCACTCGCGGCCATGGGTCAGGGGCGTCGTACGTGGGCGGTGCTCGGTCAGATGGCCGAGCTCGGGGACGAGGCGCTCGCCGAGCACGACGCGGTCGGGCGGCTCGCCGTCCGACTCAACGTCAGCAAGCTCGTCGCGGTCGGGGGCAGGGAAGCGTCCTGGCTCCAACTGGGCGCATATAACGAGGGTTCGTGGGGTGAGGAGTCGGTGCACGTGTCCGACGCACAGGCGGCTGTCGACCTGTTGCGCAGCGAGTTGCGCCCGGGGGACGTCGTACTCGTGAAGGCGTCCCGGTCGGTCGGGCTGGAACGGGTGGCGCAGGCGCTGCTCGACAGCGGTGCCGAGGGTGAGGTTGCTGCCCGATGATGAAGCAGATCCTGTTCGCAGGAGTCATTGGCCTCTTCCTCACCTTGATCGGCACTCCGCTGCTGATCAAGCTGCTGGCCCGCAAGGGCTACGGCCAGTACATCCGCGACGACGGCCCGCGCGAGCACCACCACAAGCGCGGTACGCCGACCATGGGTGGTATCGCCTTCATCCTGGCGACGATCGCCGCGTACTTCCTGTCCAAGGTGATCACGGGCTACGCGCCGACCTTCTCGGGTCTGCTGGTGCTCGGCCTGATGGCCGGCATGGGCCTGGTCGGCTTCCTGGACGACTACATCAAGATCGTCAAGCGGCGTTCGCTCGGTCTGCGGGCCAAGGCGAAGATGGCCGGACAGCTGATCGTCGGCATCTCCTTCGCGGTGCTCGCACTCCAGTTCTCCGACAACCGCGGCAACACCCCGGCCTCCACCAAGCTCTCCTTCGTCCAGGACTTCGGCTGGACCATCGGCCCGGTGCTGTTCGTGGTCTGGGCGCTGTTCATGATCCTGGCGATGTCGAACGGCGTGAACCTGACGGACGGTCTGGACGGCCTCGCCACCGGCGCCTCCGTGCTGGTGTTCGGCGCCTACACGTTCATCGGCGTCTGGCAGTTCCAGGAGTCCTGCGCCAACACGCAGACCCTGACCAACCCGGCCGCCTGCTACGAGGTACGAGATCCCCTGGACCTCGCGATCGTCGCCTCCGCGCTGATGGGAGCCTGCCTCGGCTTCCTGTGGTGGAACACCTCGCCCGCGAAGATCTTCATGGGCGACACCGGTTCGCTGGCCCTGGGCGGCGCGCTGGCCGGCCTCGCGATCTGCTCCCGCACCGAGCTGCTGGTCGCGCTGCTCGGCGGCCTCTTCGTCCTGATCACCATGTCGGTGGTCATCCAGGTCGGGTCCTTCCGGCTCACCGGCAAGCGCGTCTTCCGGATGGCACCACTCCAGCACCACTTCGAACTCAAGGGCTGGTCGGAAGTCCTGGTCGTGGTCCGCTTCTGGATCATTCAGGGCATCTGTGTGATTGTCGGACTGGGCATCTTCTACGCGGGATGGGCGGCCGAGAAGTGACCTCCTCGGAGTTCCAGGGCAAGCACGTCACCGTCGCCGGACTCGGCGTCTCCGGGATCCCGGCGGCACGTGTCCTGCACGGGCTCGGCGCGCTCGTCACAGTCGTCAACGACGGCGACGACGAGCGTTCCCGGGCCCAGGCCGCGGAGCTGGAGGCGCTCGGCGTCACCGTGCGCCTCGGTGACGGCGACACCCTGCCCGGGGGCACCGAGCTGATCGTCACCGCGCCCGGCTGGAAGCCGGACAAACCACTGTTCGCCGCGGCCGCCGCGGCGGGCGTGCCGGTCTGGGGCGACGTCGAGCTGGCCTGGCGGCTCAGGGGCCTCGACGGCAGAGAGCCGGCCCCCTGGCTCGCCGTCACCGGCACCAACGGCAAGACCACGACCGTCCGGATGCTCGCCTCCATCCTGACGGCGGCCGGACTGCGCACGGCCGCCGTCGGCAACATCGGCGTCTCGCTGCTGGACGCCGTGCTGGGCGAGGAGACCTACGACGTCCTCGCGGTGGAGCTGTCGAGCTACCAGCTGCACTGGGCGCCCTCACTGCGCGCGCACTCCGCGGCCGTACTGAACCTCGCGCCCGACCACCTCGACTGGCACGGCTCCATGGAGGCGTACGCCGCCGACAAGGGCCGTGTCTACGAAGGCAATCGGGTCGCCTGCGTCTACAACGTCGCCGACAAGGCCACCGAGGACCTGGTGCGCGAGGCAGACGTCGAGGAGGGCTGCCGGGCCGTCGGCTTCACGCTCTCCGCGCCCGGACCCTCCCAACTCGGCGTCGTGGAAGGCCTCCTGGTCGACCGCGCCTTCGTCGAGAACCGGCAGAAGAACGCCCAGGAGCTCGCCCAGGTCTCCGACGTCGACCCGCCCGCCCCGCACAACATCGCCAACGCCCTTGCGGCGGCGGCCCTGGCGCGCGCCTTCGGGGTGCCCGCGACGGCCGTACGGGACGGACTGCGGGCCTTCACGCCGGACGCCCACCGCATCGCGCACGTCGCCGACGTGGACGGGGTCGCGTACGTCGACGACTCCAAGGCGACCAACACACATGCCGCGGAAGCCTCTTTGGCGGCGTACGAGTCCATCGTGTGGATCGCGGGAGGGCTCGCCAAGGGCGCGACCTTCGACGAGCTGGTCGCCAAGTCGGCCAAGCGACTTCGGGGGGTCGTACTGATCGGTGCGGATCGTGCGCTGATCCGTGAAGCCCTCGTGCGACACGCGCCGGAAGTACCCGTCGTCGACCTCGACCGGACCGACACTGGGGCGATGCTCGCGGCGGTTCGGGAGGCGCGGGGGCTCGCTCACGCGGGCGACACGGTGTTGCTGGCGCCCGCCTGCGCCTCCATGGACATGTTCGCCAACTACAACAAGCGCGGGGACGCCTTCGCGGACGCGGTTCGCGCACTCGACGCGAGCGCCTGACGGCGGGTCTCGGACGGTCCGGGCGCGCCCGGGACCCTTGGGAGGGACGCGTGACGCCATGCTGGGGATCCCCAACGCCCTGTGGATCGCCCTGGGGGACGCCTTCCCACGGCGGGCCGGAGGGAGCCGGTGATGGCCGATAGCCGCACAGGCCGTCCCCCCGTCCGGCGTGCCCCCGGACGGCCCGCCACGCCCCGGTCCCCCCGTGACAACCCCCTGCGCGTGCTCTACACCCGTGCCCACAAGGCCTGGGACCGGCCGCTCACCGCGTACTATCTGATCTTCGGCAGCAGCCTGTTGATCACCGTGCTGGGCCTGGTGATGGTCTACTCGGCCTCGATGATCACCGCGCTGCAGCTGTCGCTGCCGGGGTCGTTCTTCTTCCGCAAACAGTTCCTCGCGGCCTCGATCGGCACGGTGCTGCTCCTGATCGCCATGCGGGTACCGGTGAAACTGCACCGGGCGCTGGCGTACCCGATCCTGGCCGGCGCCGTCTTCCTGATGATCCTCGTACAGGTCCCGGGGATAGGGATGGCGGTCAACGGCAACCAGAACTGGATCTCCCTCGGCGGCTCGTTCCAGATCCAGCCCAGCGAGTTCGGCAAGCTCGCGCTCGTGCTCTGGGGAGCCGACCTGCTCGCCCGCAAGCAGGACAGGGCCATGTTGGCGCAGTGGAAGCACATGCTGGTGCCACTTGTCCCGGTCACCTTCCTGCTGCTCGGGCTGATCATGCTCGGCGGCGACATGGGTACGGCGATCATCCTCACCGCCATCCTCTTCGGGCTGCTGTGGCTGGCCGGAGCGCCCACGCGGCTGTTCGGAGGCGTGCTGTCGGTCGCCCTCACGATCGGCTTCATCCTCATCAAGACCAGCCCCAACCGGATGTCCCGGCTCGCCTGCATCGGCGCCACCGAGCCCGGCCCGAACGACTCCTGCTGGCAGGCCGTGCACGGCATCTACGCCCTGGCCTCCGGCGGACTGTTCGGATCCGGCCTGGGTGCCAGTGTGGAGAAATGGGGCCAACTTCCCGAAGCGCACACCGACTTCATCTTCGCCATCACCGGGGAGGAACTGGGCCTCGCGGGGACGCTGTCGGTGCTCGCCCTCTTCGCGGCTCTAGGCTATGCGGGTATCCGCGTGGCCGGACGCACGGAGGACCCCTTCGTGAGGTATGCCGCGGGAGGCGTGACCACCTGGATCACGGCCCAGGCCGTGATCAACATCGGTGCGGTGCTCGGTCTGCTGCCGATCGCCGGAGTCCCGCTCCCGCTGTTCTCCTACGGGGGCTCCGCCCTGCTGCCGACCATGTTCGCCATCGGGCTGCTGATCGCGTTCGCGCGCGACGAGCCCGCTGCGCGGGCGGCGCTGGCGATGCGGCAACCCCGCTTTGGCAGAAAGCGTGCTGCGGTGAGAGGCTCCGCGGGGGCCGCGGGGCCTCGGAGATGGAACACGATGCGACGGCGTGCCTCGGCGGCGCGTTCGTCCGGAGAGCGGTGAATTTCGGTGCATGTCGTACTCGCCGGCGGGGGGACCGCCGGCCACATCGAGCCCGCGCTCGCCCTCGCGGACGCCCTGCGCAGGCAGGACCCGAGTGTGGGCATCACGGCCCTGGGCACGGAGCGCGGACTTGAGACCCGGCTCGTACCCGAGCGTGGGTACGAACTCGCGCTGATCCCCGCCGTGCCGCTGCCACGCAAGCCGACCCCGGAGCTGATCACCGTCCCCGGGCGGCTGCGCGGCACGATCAAGGCGGCCGAGCAGATCCTGGAGCGCACCAAGGCGGACGCGGTCGTCGGCTTCGGCGGCTATGTCGCGCTGCCCGCCTATCTCGCGGCCAAGCGCCTCGGCGTGCCGATCGTCATCCACGAGGCCAACGCCCGGCCCGGCCTCGCCAACAAGATCGGCTCGCGGTACGCCGCCCAGGTCGCCGTCTCGACCCCGGACAACAAGCTCCGGGGCGCCCGCTACATCGGGATCCCGCTGCGCCGCTCCATCGCCACCCTCGACCGGGCCGCCGTACGCCCCGAGGCGCGCGCCGCGTTCGGTCTGGACTCCGCCTTGCCGACCCTGCTGGTGTCGGGCGGCTCGCAGGGCGCCCGGCGCCTCAACGAGGTCGTCCAGCAGGCGGCGCCGTACCTCCAGCAGGCCGGTATCCAGATCCTGCACGCGGTCGGCCCGAAGAACGAACTGCCGCAGGTCCACCAGATGCCGGGAATGCCCCCGTACATCCCGGTACCGTACGTGGACCGGATGGACCTCGCGTACGCCGCGGCCGACATGATGCTCTGCCGCGCGGGCGCGATGACCGTCGCCGAACTCTCCGCCGTCGGGCTGCCCGCCGCCTACGTCCCGCTGCCCATCGGCAACGGCGAACAGCGGCTGAACGCCCAGCCGGTGGTCAAGGCCGGCGGTGGGCTGCTGGTCGACGACGCGGAACTGACACCCCAGTGGGTGCAGCAGAATGTGCTGCCCGTGCTCGCCGACCCGCACCGGCTGTACGAGATGTCCCGCGCCGCCAGCGAGTTCGGCCGCCGGGACGCCGACGACCTGCTCGTCGGCATGGTGTACGAGGCGATCGCCTCTCGCCACCACTAGGCACAGGTGAGGGAAGGCAGGGAGCGTGGCCGGACCGACGACCGCCGACCGCGGTGAACGGCAGAAGCTGGAGTCGGGCCGGCCCCGGCCGCCCCGTCTCGTGCGGCTGCGCCGCCTTCGTATGCTCATCAGCCTTTTGATCGCGGTGGTGTTGGCCGGCGCCGCCGCGATCTGGGTTCTGTACGGCTCGCAGTGGCTGCGGGTCGAGAAGGTGTCGGTCTCCGGCACCCAGGTCCTGGCGGAGCAGCAGGTGCGCGAAGCGGCCGCGGTGTCGGTCGGATCGCCACTGATTTCCGTCGACATCGATGCCATTGAGGCGCGATTGCTTCGGAAATTGCCCCGAATTGACGCGGTTGATGTCGTCCGATCCTGGCCGCACGGAATCGTGCTGAAAGTGACCGAACGTACCCCGGTCCTCATTCTCAAAAACTCCGGAAACGGCGCCAAGTACATCGAAGTGGACGCCAAGGGTGTGCGATTCGCGACGGTTTCGGCCGCCCCGAAGGGGGTGCCCACGCTGGAATTGGCGGTGTCGGGGAAGTCCGACGCGGCCGGGCTGCGCCGCTTCCCGGTCGACCGGCTGGTGCGCGAGGCGGTGGGGGTGGCCGCGAACATTCCGGGCGCCGTCGCCCGCGACACCCAGGTCGTCAAGGTCCGTTCGTACGACTCCATCTCGCTGGAGTTGAGCGGTGGCCGCACCGTCGAGTGGGGGAGCGGCGAGAAGGGCCGTGCGAAGGCCAGGACGCTCATCGCTCTCATGAAAGCAGCTCCAGGGGCCAGGTACTTCGACGTCAGCGCCCCCACGGCCCCTGCGTCATCGGGGAGTTGACGCACATCTGCGCAGGCCAGCACCCTGGTTGGGCAGCGCTACGCCTGATCACATAGGGTGAAAAGAAAAACGGGAGGTTCGGCGTGTTCGTTGAACGTGCGCCACTTGTCGACTTAGTGTCCTGTTCGGAAGAGTCCAAGGAACAGACACACTGGTAACCCTAAACTTCAGCGTTAGGGTTCGGGTCGGCGTTCGGACCGTCCCATTCGGCATCAGTCGTCGGATCGCGATCGTGCGAGGCGACGACACGTAACTCGAGGCGAGAGGCCTTCGACGTGGCAGCACCGCAGAACTACCTCGCAGTCATCAAAGTCATCGGTGTCGGCGGCGGTGGTGTCAATGCCATCAACCGGATGATCGAGGTCGGTCTCAAGGGCGTCGAGTTCATCGCCATCAACACGGACGCGCAAGCTCTGTTGATGAGCGACGCCGACGTCAAGCTCGACGTCGGCCGCGAACTCACCCGCGGACTCGGCGCCGGAGCCAACCCGGCCGTCGGCCGCAAGGCGGCCGAGGACCACCGCGAGGAGATCGAGGAGGTCCTCAAGGGGGCCGACATGGTCTTCGTGACGGCCGGCGAGGGCGGCGGCACCGGCACCGGCGGCGCGCCCGTCGTGGCCAACATCGCCCGCTCGCTCGGCGCCCTCACCATCGGCGTGGTCACGCGTCCGTTCACCTTCGAGGGACGGCGCCGCGCCAACCAGGCCGAGGACGGCATCGCGGAACTCCGCGAAGAGGTCGACACCCTCATCGTCATCCCGAACGACCGGCTGCTGTCCATCTCGGACCGCCAGGTCTCCGTCCTCGACGCGTTCAAGTCGGCGGACCAGGTCCTGCTCTCCGGTGTTCAGGGCATCACCGACCTCATCACCACACCCGGTCTGATCAACCTCGACTTCGCCGACGTCAAGTCCGTGATGTCCGAGGCGGGTTCGGCGCTCATGGGCATCGGCTCGGCCCGCGGCGACGACCGCGCGGTGGCGGCGGCCGAGATGGCGATCTCCTCGCCGCTCCTGGAGGCCTCCATCGACGGCGCCCGGGGCGTCCTGCTCTCCATCTCCGGCGGCTCCGACCTCGGCCTGTTCGAGATCAACGAGGCCGCCCAGCTGGTCAGCGAGGCGGCGCACCCCGAGGCCAACATCATCTTCGGCGCGGTCATCGACGACGCGCTCGGGGACGAGGTGCGGGTCACCGTCATCGCCGCCGGCTTCGACGGCGGTCAGCCGCCGGCCAAGCGGGACAACATCCTCGGTTCCACGGCCGCAAAGCAGCGCGAGGAGCCCGCGCCGGTACGGGCCGCCGAGAGCCGTCCGTCCTTCGGCTCCCTCGGCAGCGTCACGCCGAAGGAGGCCCCGGCCCCCGCTCCGGAGCCGGTGAGCGAGATCCCGGTCTCTCCGCCGGTCCCGCCGTCCCGCTCCTACTCGGACAGCGCGGCCGAGGAGCTGGACGTGCCGGACTTCCTGAAGTGATAGGACAGCGCTCCGAAACGAGCACCGTGAGCGGCGCGCACTTCGCCTTCACCGACCGGTGGGGCGGGGTGAGCGCCGTTCCGTACGAGGAGCTCAACCTCGGCGGAGCGGTCGGCGACGACCCCGACGCCGTACGGACCAATCGTGAACTGGCCGCCAAGTCGCTCGGACTGGATCCGGCCGAGGTGGTCTGGATGAAGCAGGTGCACGGACCGGACGTGGCCGTCGTCGACGGACCGTGGGGCTCCTCGGAGATCCCCTCCGTCGACGCGATCGTCACCGCACGGCGAGGCCTCGCGCTCGCCGTCCTCACCGCGGACTGCACCCCGGTCCTGCTCGCCGACCCGGTCGCCGGGATCGTGGCCGCGGCCCACGCGGGACGGCCCGGGATGGTCGCGGGGGTCGTCCCCGCGACCGTACGGGCCATGGTGGAACTCGGCGCCGAGCCCGCCCGGATCGTCGCCCGCACCGGACCCGCGGTCTGCGGCCGGTGCTACGAAGTGCCGGACGCGATGCGCGCCGAAGTCGCCGCCGTCGAGCCGGCGGCGTTCGCCGAGACCGGTTGGGGCACTCCCGCTGTCGATGTGACCGCCGGAGTGCACGCGCAACTGGAACGGCTCGGGGTGTGCGACCGGGAGCAGTCGCCGGTGTGCACGCTGGAGTCGGACGACCACTTCTCGTACCGACGGGACCGCACCACCGGGCGGCTCGCGGGCTATGTCTGGTTGGACTGATGGGGCATGACGGACCGTAAGGCTCAACTCGCCGCAAATCTGGCGAAAGTGGAAGAGCGCATCACGGCGGCGTGCGTGGCCGCCGGGCGCAAACGTGAAGAGGTGACCCTGGTCGTGGTCACCAAGACCTACCCCGCGAGTGATGTGCGGATCCTGTCGGAACTCGGCGTGCGCCATGTCGCCGAGAACCGGGATCAGGACGCGGCACCCAAGGCCGCGGCTTGCTCGGATCTACCCCTCTTGTGGCATTTTGTCGGTCAGTTGCAGACCAACAAGGTGCGTTCTGTGGTCGGTTATGCGGATGTGGTGCAGTCGGTCGACCGTTCCCGGCTTGTCGCGGCCCTGTCGAAGGAGGCGGTGCGGGCGGAGCGCGAGGTGGGGTGTCTCATCCAGGTCGCGCTGGACGCGGCGGAGGGCGGCCACGGTGAGCGGGGAGGCGTGGGAGTCGGCGGAGTCGAGGAGTTGGCCGACCTGGTCGCCGGGGCCGAGGGGCTCCGGCTCGACGGGCTGATGACCGTCGCTCCGCTCGCCGGGGCGTACGTCGGGCGCCAACAAGCTGCGTTCGAGCGGCTGATGGATTTGTCGACTGCTATGCGCCGCACGCATCCGGCTGCGAACATGGTGTCCGCAGGGATGAGTGCGGACCTCGAGCAGGCCGTGGCGGCCGGAGCGACACATGTGCGCGTCGGTACGGCGGTACTCGGAGTCCGACCCAGGCTCGGGTAACGTCGCCAAGAAGTCGGACCACAGCAGAAAATATGGTCATTACCGCCACTGGCGGGCATAACGACCTCGTGGATCGCGGGCACTTGGCAATTCGTCAGCCGATCCACCACAGAGCGGAGGACTCAGAGCATGGCCGGCGCGATGCGCAAGATGGCGGTCTACCTCGGCCTCGTGGAGGACGATGGGTACGACGGCAGGGGATTCGACCCCGATGACGAGTTCGAGCCCGAGCTCGATCCGGAACCCGAGCGGGACCGTCGGCGGCACGAGCCGCCCCATCAGTCGCACCAGGTGCATCAGGCGCATCAGGCGCATCAGTCTCAAAGGGACGAATCGGTACGAGTGGTACAGCCCCCTGCGCAGCGCGATCCGGTGCCGCATTCCGCTTCGCTATCTGCGGAATCCGGGCGTCCGGCGCGTATCGCGCCCGTGGCATCCATCACACAAGAACGCGCAAGCCTGGAGAAGAACGCACCGGTGATCATGCCCAAGGTCGTGTCGGAACGAGAGCCGTACCGGATCACCACACTTCACCCGCGGACCTACAACGAAGCCCGTACCATCGGGGAACACTTCCGCGAGGGCACCCCGGTGATCATGAATCTGACTGAGATGGATGACACAGATGCGAAGCGACTTGTCGACTTTGCGGCTGGTTTGGTGTTTGGTCTCCACGGCAGCATCGAGCGGGTGACGCAGAAGGTGTTCCTGTTGTCGCCTGCTAACGTCGATGTCACGGCGGAGGACAAGGCCCGCATCGCAGAGGGCGGGTTCTTCAACCAGAGCTGAGACGCAGGACCGGAATCAAGGTACGGAAACAGGGGAGAGGGAAGCACGGGATCATGAGCGTGGTCGGGCAGGTTCTCTACATCGCGCTGATGTGTTTCCTCATCGTGCTGATTTTCCGGTTGGTCATGGACTACGTCTTCCAGTTCGCCCGCTCATGGCAACCCGGCAAGGCGATGGTGGTCGTTCTTGAGGCCACCTACACTGTCACCGATCCACCGCTCAAGCTTCTGCGGCGGTTCATTCCGCCGCTGCGTCTCGGGGGCGTGGCGCTAGACCTGTCCTTCTTCGTACTGATGATCATCGTCTACATCCTGATCTCCGTCGTGAGCCGGCTGTGAACGATACGGTCTTGCCGAATGCCGACGACTACGTTGAGGTGAAGAGATGCCGTTGACCCCCGAGGACGTGCGGAACAAGCAGTTCACGACCGTCCGCCTCCGAGAAGGCTATGACGAGGACGAGGTCGATGCCTTCCTCGATGAGGTCGAAGCCGAACTGACGCGACTGCTCCGCGAGAACGAGGACCTGCGCGCCAAACTGGCGGCGGCCACGCGCGCGGCTGCGCAGAACCAGCAGCAGGGCATGCGCAAGCCGCCCGAGCAGCAGGACCAGCAGCAGGGCCCGCCGCAGGGCATGCGAGGTCCCGGCGCCCCGGTGCCCGCCGGCATATCGGGCCCGCCGCAGCAGCAGATGGGTGGCCCCATGGGAGGCCCGCCCCAGCTGCCGAGCGGTGCGCCGCAGCTGCCCGCAGGCCCCAGCGCGCAGGGCGGTCAGCAGGGCCAGGGCCCCATGGGCCAGGGTCCGATGGGTCAGGGCCCCATGGGTCAGGGCCAGATGGGCCAGGGCCAGATGGGTCAGGGCCAGATGGGCCAGGGCCAGATGGGCCAGGGTCCGATGGGTCAGGGCCCCATGGGCCAGGGTCCGATGGGTCAGGGTCCGATGGGCCAGGGCCCCATGGGGCAAGGCCAGATGGGCCAGGGTCCGATGGGCCAGGGTCCCGGCCAGCAGATGCAGCAGCAGATGGGGCAGATGCAGCCGCCGCAGATGCAGCAGATGGGTGGCCCGATGGGCGGCCCCATGGGCGGTCACGGCCCGCAGATGCCGCAGCAGGGCCCCGGTGGCGACAGCGCCGCCCGCGTGCTCTCGCTGGCCCAGCAGACCGCCGACCAGGCGATCGCCGAGGCCCGCTCCGAGGCGAACAAGATCGTCGGCGAGGCCCGCAGCCGTGCCGAGGGTCTTGAGCGCGACGCCCGCGCCAAGGCTGACGCGCTGGAGCGGGACGCGCAGGAGAAGCACCGCGTCGCGATGGGCTCCCTGGAGTCCGCCCGCGCCACGCTGGAGCGCAAGGTCGAGGACCTGCGTGGCTTCGAGCGCGAGTACCGCACGCGTCTGAAGTCCTACCTGGAGTCGCAGCTGCGCCAGCTGGAGACGCAGGCGGACGACTCGCTGGCTCCGCCGCGTGCCCCGGCCGCGGCCTCCCTGCCTTCGCCCTCGGCGCCTTCGATGGCTCCGGCCGGTGCGAGTGCGCCGTCGTACGGCGGTGGACAGGGCATGGGTGGTGCTCCGGCGCCGGCCGCGCCGTCCTACGGTGGACAGCAGCAGATGTCGCCGGCGATGACCCAGCCGATGGCTCCGGTGCGGCCGCAGGGCCCGTCGCCGATGCAGCAGGCTCCCTCGCCGATGCGTGGGTTCCTCATCGACGAGGACGACAACTGACGGCGATCAGTACGCCTTAGGCGTCGGCAGCGTTCAGGGCGGAGCCCCGGATTCTTTCCGGGGCTCCGCCCTTTTGTCTTGTTGTGCGTTGGGCGTGTGTGCGGGGCACGCAACGCCGAAGGCCCGGTCCCACCAAGATCTTTGGTGGGACCGGGCCTTCTGGGTTCTTCGGGTGCGGGTGGGCGGGGGCGGATCGCGCAGTTCCCCGCGCCCCTGAGGCCGGCGCCGGTGCTACGCCTTGCGGAGGCGGAAGGTGAGGGAGAGGCCCTCGTCGGTGAACGGGGCACCGTAGGTGTCGTCCGCCTCGCCCTGGGCGAACTCCGTGGCGAGAACCTCGTCGGAGATCAGCTCGGTGTGCTCGTCCAGGGCGGCGATGACGGCCGGGTCGGTGGACGTCCAGCGCAGCGCGATCCGGTCGGCCACGTCGAGACCGCTGTTCTTGCGGGCCTCCTGGATCAGCCGGATCGCGTCACGGGCGAGCCCCGCCTGCCGCAGCTCCTCGGTGATCTCCAGGTCGAGGGCGACCGTGGCACCCGAGTCGGACGCCACCGACCAGCCCTCGCGCGGGGTCTCCGTGATGATCACCTCGTCCGCGGCGAGGCTGACGGTCTCGCCGTCGACCGCGACCGATGCCGTGCCCTCGCGCAGGGCCAGCGACAGCGCCGCCGCGTCCGTCTCGGCGATCGCCTTCGCCACCGCTTGGACACCCTTGCCGAAGCGCTTGCCCAGCGCCCGGAAGTTCGCTTTGGCCGTGGTGTCGACCAGCGAGCCGCCGACCTCGGACAGCGAGGCGAGCGCGGTGACGTTCAGCTCCTCCGTGATCTGTGCGTGCAGCTCACGGTCGAGGGAGTCGAAGCCGGTCGCGGCGACCAGCGCCCGGGAGAGCGGCTGGCGCGTCTTGACGCCCGACTCCGCGCGCGTGGCACGGCCCAGCTCCACGAGCCGGCGCACGAGCACCATCTGCTTGGACAGCTCCGGGTCGATGGCGGACAGGTCCGCCTCCGGCCACGACGACAGGTGTACGGACTCGGGGGCGCCCTGGGACACCGGCACCACCAGGTCCTGCCAGACCCGCTCGGTGATGAACGGGGTCAGCGGGGCCATCAGCCGGGTGACCGTCTCCACGACCTCGTGCAGGGTGCGCAGCGCGGCCTTGTCGCCCTGCCAGAACCGGCGGCGCGAGCGGCGCACGTACCAGTTGGACAGGTCGTCGACGAACGCGGAGAGCAGCTTTCCGGCACGCTGGGTGTCGTACGCCTCCAGTGCCTGCGTCACCTGGTCGGTGAGAGCGTGCAGCTCGGAGAGCAGCCAGCGGTCGAGGACGGGGCGGTCCGCCGGGGCCGGGTCGGCCTCGGAGGGGGCCCAGTCGGAGGTGCGGGCGTACAGGGCCTGGAAGGCGACCGTGTTCCAGTACGTGAGGAGCGTCTTGCGGACGACTTCCTGGATGGTGCCGTGGCCCACGCGGCGGGCGGCCCAGGGAGAGCCGCCGGCCGCCATGAACCAGCGCACCGCGTCCGCGCCGTGCTGGTCCATCAACGGGATCGGCTGCAGGATGTTGCCCAGGTGCTTGGACATCTTGCGGCCGTCCTCGGCGAGGATGTGGCCGAGGCACACCACGTTCTCGTACGAGGACTTGTCGAAGACCAGCGTGCCGACGGCCATCAGCGTGTAGAACCAGCCGCGGGTCTGGTCGATGGCCTCCGAGATGAACTGCGCCGGGTAGCGGCTCTCGAAGAGCTCCTTGTTCTTGTACGGGTAGCCCCACTGCGCGAACGGCATCGAACCCGAGTCGTACCAGGCGTCGATGACCTCCGGGACGCGGGTCGCCGTCCGTCCGCAGCCGTCCTGCGGGCACGCGAAGGTGACCTCGTCGATGAAGGGGCGGTGCGGGTCCAGGTTCGACTGGTCGGTGCCCGTCAGCTCGGTGAGCTCGGCGCGGGAGCCGACGCAGGTGAGGTGGCCCTCCTCGCAGCGCCACAGGGGGAGCGGGGTGCCCCAGTAGCGGCTGCGGGACAGCGCCCAGTCGACGTTGTTGTTCAGCCAGTCGCCGAAGCGGCCGTGCTTCACGGAGTCCGGGAACCAGTTGGTCTTCTCGTTCTCCTGGAGGAGACGGTCCTTGATGGCCGTGGTGCGGATGTACCAGGACGGCTGCGCGTAGTAGAGGAGCGCGGTGTGGCAGCGCCAGCAGTGCGGGTAGCTGTGCTCGTACGGGATGTGCTTGAAGAGCAGTCCGCGGTTGTGGAGGTCCTCGGTGAGCTTTTCGTCCGCCTTCTTGAAGAAGACACCGCCGACGAGCGGGACACTCTCCTCGAAGGTGCCGTTCGGTCGGACGGGGTTCACCACGGGCAGTCCGTACGCCCGGCAGACCTTGAGGTCGTCCTCGCCGAAGGCGGGGGACTGGTGGACCAGACCCGTACCGTCCTCGGTCGTCACGTACTCGGCGTTGACCACGTAGTGGGTTTCCACGTCCGTGGGGAACTCTACGAGCTCGAACGGACGTTGATACGTCCAGCGCTCCATCTCGGCGCCGGTGAAGGTCTCGCCGGTGGTCTCCCAGCCCTCGCCGAGTGCCTTGTCGACGAGCGGCGCGGCGACGACGAACTTCTCTTCGCCGTTCGTCGCGACGACGTAGGTGACCTCGGGGTGCGCGGCGACCGCGGTGTTGGAGACCAGCGTCCACGGGGTCGTCGTCCACACCAGGAGCGCGGCCCGGCCCGCGAGCGGACCGGAGGTGAGCGGGAAACGGACGTACACGGACGGGTCGACGACCGTCTCGTAGCCCTGCGCCAGCTCGTGGTCCGACAGGCCCGTCTCGTCGCGCGGGCACCATGGGGCCACGCGGTAGTCCTGGACCAGCAGGCCCTTGTTGAAGATCTCCTTGAGCGACCACCACACGGACTCCACGTACTCGGGGTCCATCGTGCGGTACGCGTCGTCGAGGTCGACCCAGTAACCCATGCGGTTCGTCAGGTCGGTGAAGGCGTCGGTGTGGCGGGTCACGGACTCGCGGCACTTGGCGTTGAACTCGGCGATGCCGTACGCCTCGATGTCCTGCTTGCCGGTGAAGCCGAGCTCCTTCTCCACGGCGAGCTCGACCGGGAGGCCGTGGCAGTCCCAGCCGGCCTTGCGGGCCACGTGGTAGCCGCGCATGGTGCGGAAGCGTGGGAAGACGTCCTTGAAGACGCGTGCCTCGATGTGGTGGGCGCCCGGCATGCCGTTGGCGGTGGGCGGGCCCTCGTAGAACACCCATTCAGGGCGGCCCTCGGACTGCTCAAGGCTCTTGGCGAAGATCTTCTGCTCGCGCCAGAAGTCGAGCACGGCGTGCTCAAGGGCGGGCAGGTCGACCTGGGCGGGCACCTGGCGGTACGTCGGCGTTGTCATCAGCGAGCTTCCTCCGGCGGACTTTCTGCCTTCCGTCCGGAGGGACGAGAGCCTGCGCTGCTACTTCGTAGCCGCTGCGGACGCCGTGCGCGGCGCGCTCCCGCGGTACCACCCTCCTTGGCCCTCCGGTGCTTGCTGTGCACCAGTGAGCCCCCTCATTGGGGTCGCGATGCCGGGTCTAACGGCCGCTGCTCGCTCGCTGCGGCTTTCTTCCGGCGGCTCCGGGGTGATCTTCGCGTCGCGCTCGCCCCCGGGCTTCCACCGTCCCCGGGTCGCTCCTGGCTGCGTACGCCGCTACTCGTCCCCATCCACGCTTCTCGCTGCGCCCAGTGTACGGGGCCGCGCGGACGGCGGCCGACCGGTTTTCCGTGGCGCGGTGCCGGGGGCGGCCGGGGCGGTGCCGTGGCCTGCGACGTGACCCGATTGGCGAGGCGCGGGGGTCCGGATCCCGGGACGCCGGACCCGGCGGATTACCCGGCGGGGAGCTGGGCACAACGCATGCAGGTTCCTCGCGCGGGACCCGAGGGGCGTGCAAAACGTTGGTGTGCCCCGTTGCCGCGGGCCAGAAGTCGATTTATCGTCCCAGCACGATTTGCGCGCAAAATCACAATATGTGAAGGGGCCGCGGCCATGGTGGCGAAAAAGACCGCCGTACAGCAGTCGGCGTCCGGCAGATCCACGGGTCCGGCGGCCAAGCCGGTGAAGGCGGCCACGAAGTCCAGGAGGAAAACGGCGTCCGCGAAGGGGGCCGTCGAGGAATCGGCCGCTACGGAGGGGATCACCAAGGACAAGAAGGCGTCGGCCAGGAAGTCGGCGGACGGGAAGACGACCGCCGGGAGAGCGGCGGTCGGCAAGGTCACCGGGAAGAAGGCCGCTTCGGCGAAGGGCCCACCGGACGAGACAGGGCCGGCGAAGACCGGGCCCGCGAAGGGCGGCACTACGAAGAGAACCGGAGCGAAGAGCGCGGCCAAGAAGAGCACCGATACGACGAAGAGCACCGGTACGACAAGGAAAAGCACCAGTACGAGGAAGAAGTCGGTCGCTTCCGCGGCCGAAGGCGCGGCCCAGGCCGCGAAGACGACGGGAGCCACGACGGTGGTTGCGAAGAAGACTCCTGGCACGGCCACGGCGGCGAAGAACCCCGGCGCGGTTCCCAAGGCGAGGCTCGCCGCGGTGGAGCCCGGTGAACTCGCGGTGCGCCCCGGGGAGGACCCCTGGACCCCGGAGGAGGTCGCGGAAGCGCGTGCGGAGCTGCAGTCCGAGGCGTTGCGGCTGAGCACCGAGATCTCGTCGTCCGAGGAGGCCCTGGCAGGCCTGATGCGCGACTCCGGCGACGGCGCGGGCGACGACCAGGCGGACACCGGCACCAAGAACATCACGCGCGAGCACGAGATGGCGCTCAACGCCAACGCGCGCGAGATGCTGGAGCAGACCGAGCGCGCGCTGGAACGGCTGGAGGCAGGCACGTACGGACTCTGCGAGAACTGCGGCAATCCCATCGGAAAGGCGCGGATGCAGGCCTTCCCGCGGGCCACCCTGTGCGTCGAGTGCAAGCAGAAGCAGGAACGCCGCTACTGAACGGCGTGGGAGGGCTCCTGGGCACGTGGGCGCCGGGGGGTGTGCCGTACCCTCGTCCTCAGTCAGGCACCTAGGTCGAGGGACTCACTCACGTGGCAGAGGCGGAGCGCATCATCGGTACGCCGGATACCCCAGGAGCGGGGGGCGCCGAGCCGGAGCAGTCCGGCGTGGAAGGGACCGGGGCCCCGGCCGAGGAGCCCAGGGGCAGGCGCAGGATCGCCGTCCTGTTCACGGTCGCCGCCCTGGCGTACGCACTCGACCTGGTCAGCAAGCTGATCGTGGTCGCGAAGCTGGAGCACCACGCGCCGATCCAGATCGTCGGGGACTGGCTGAAGTTCGAGGCGATCCGCAACGCGGGCGCCGCCTTCGGCTTCGGCGAGGCCTTCACGATCATCTTCACGGTGATCGCCGCGGCCGTGATCGTGGTGATCGCGCGGCTCGCGCGCAAGCTCTACAGCCTGCCCTGGGCGATCGCGCTCGGACTGCTGCTGGGCGGTGCGCTGGGCAACCTGACCGACCGGATCTTCCGCTCGCCGGGCGTCTTCGAGGGCGCGGTCGTCGACTTCATCGCGCCCAAGCACTTCGCGGTCTTCAACCTGGCCGACTCGGCGATCGTCTGCGGCGGCATCCTGATCGTGCTGCTGTCCTTCCGCGGACTCGACCCCGACGGGACCGTCCACAAGGACTGAACGGCCGGCGCAGGTCGCATGGCTCGCACGGGGTGACGTACGGGGGTACCGGAGCCGCCGAAGGCCGGTCCACGGGCACTGATGTTCGGGCGATGGTCCGGCGTTGTCCGACCCGTCCGGCATACTCGACGGGTGAGCACCATTCCCGAGATCCGTAACCTGCCCGTGCCCGACGGCCTGGAGGGCGAGCGTGTCGACGCCGCCATCTCCCGCATGTTCGGCTTCTCCCGCACGAAGGCCGCCGAGCTCGCCGCGGCGGGGAAGGTCACGGTCGACGGCTCGGTGGTCGGCAAGTCGGAGCGGGTGCACGGCGGCGCCTGGCTGGAAGTGGAGATGCCGCAGGCTCCCGCTCCCGTGCAGATCGTCGCCGAGCCCGTCGAGGGCATGGAGATCGTGCACGACGACGACGACATCGTCGTGATCCTCAAGCCGGTCGGGGTGGCCGCCCACCCGAGCCCCGGCTGGACCGGCCCGACGGTGATCGGCGGGCTCGCGGCGGCCGGATACCGGATCTCGACCTCGGGCGCCGCCGAGCGCCAGGGCATCGTGCACCGGCTGGACGTCGGCACCTCCGGGCTGATGGCCGTGGCCAAGTCGGAGCGCGCGTACACCTCGCTGAAGCGGCAGTTCAAGGAACGCACGGTCGACAAGCGGTACAACGCGCTGGTCCAGGGACACCCCGACCCGATGAGCGGCACCATCGACGCGCCCATCGGCCGGCATCCGAACCACGACTACAAGTGGGCGGTGACGGCCGAGGGCAAGCCGTCCGTCACGCACTACGACCTGATCGAGGCGTTCCGCGCGGCCAGCCTGCTCGACATCAAGCTGGAGACCGGCCGTACCCATCAGATCCGTGTCCACATGGCGGCCCACCGGCACCCCTGTGTGGGAGACCTGACCTACGGCGCGGACCCGACGATCGCCAAGCGGCTCGGCCTCACCCGGCAGTGGCTGCACGCGGTACGGCTCGGCTTCGAGCACCCCGGGGACGGGCAGTGGGCGGAGTTCGAGAGCGACTACCCCGAGGATCTGCAGCAGGCGCTCGACAAGGTGCGTGAGGAGAGCTACGCGTGAGCGGCTCGGACGGGGCGCGGGGCGGCTCCTACGTGGTGCGGGGCGGCTCCTACACGGTGCGGGTGGCCGAGGACGTCGCCGACCGCGAGGCGTGCTTCACGGTGCGCAAGGAGGTCTTCGTCGGCGAACAGGGCGTCCCCGAGGACATCGAGTACGACGCCTACGACGCCGGTGCCCTGCATGTGCTGGCGATCCGCGAGGACGGGGTGCCGCTGGGCACCGGGCGGCTCCTGTACGGACCGGAGGCGGCCGCGAAGACCGACGGCGACCTGACGGTCGGCTCGCTCGGGCGGCTCGCCGTGACGAAGGCGGCGCGCGGGCTCGGCGTCGGCGTGACCCTCGTACGGGCCATCGAGGACGCGGCACGCGCGCGTGGGCTCGCCGCGGTGGACCTGCACGCGCAGACGCACGCGCTGGGGTTCTACGAGCGGCTCGGGTATGTGGCGTACGGCGAGGAGTTCCCCGACGCCGGGATTGCGCACCTGGCGATGCGGCGTTCGCTCTAGCGGGCTCCGTCCGTGGCGGTCGTTCACCCTCCACCCGCTCTTCGATGGCACGCTGGACGTCTGCTCGCTTGATCGTCGAGACCCGTCGGAGCGCTGACCGTGGATCAGTTGGCCCTGTTGTTCGTGCTGCTGCTCGGGGCCCTGGTGAGCGTGCCGGTGGGGGAGCGGTTCGGGTTGCCCGCTCCGGTGCTGATGACGCTCCTCGGGATCGTGCTGGCCGTCCTGGACTTCGTGCCCAACGTGGACATCCCGCCCGACCTGATCCTGCCCGCGCTGCTGCCGCCGCTGCTGTACGCCTCGGTGCGGCGCACGTCGTGGAGACAGTTCACCGCCAACAAACGGCCGATCTTCCTGCTGGCCGTGGCGCTGGTGTTCGTCACCACGGCGGCCGTGGCCGCTGTCGCCACCGCCGTCGTGCCGGGGCTGCCGATCGCCGCCGCCGTCGCGCTGGGCGCCCTCGTGGCGCCGCCCGACCCGGTCGCGGCGACCGCCGTCGCGGGGCAGCTCGGGCTGCCGCGCCGACTGGTGTCGATCCTGGAGGGCGAGGGGCTCTTCAACGACGTGACCGCCATCGTGCTCTACCACGTCGCGATCGCCGCCGCGGTGAGCGGCACCTTCTCACCGTGGCGGGCCGGGCTGGACCTCGTGCTGTCCGCCGTCGTCGCGGTCGCCGTCGGGCTGGCGCTGGGGTGGGCGGCGAACAAGCTGATGTCGGCGCTCGGTGACGCCACGCTGCAGATCGGGCTGACGCTGCTGGTGCCGTTCGTCTCGTATGTGCTGGCCGAGGAACTGCACGGGTCCGGGGTGCTCGCCGTGCTCACCACCGCGCTGTTCCTCGCGGAGTACGCCACCGATGCCGACGACGTCATGACACGGCTCGCCGGATACACGTTCTGGGACGTGGTGGACACGCTCGTCACCGGGGTGGCGTTCGGGCTGATCGGGCTGGAACTGCACAACGCGCTCAGGACGGCGGCGGGGCGGTGGGCGGAGATGCTCGGGTGGGCCGCCGCGATCGTCGCCGTCGTCGTGCTCGTACGGCTGGCGTATCTGATGCCGGCGACGTGGCTGACGAAACGCCTGCACGCCAAGCGGGACTACGACGAGGAGATCCCCACCTCGTGGCGGGAGACCGTGGTGATGTGGTGGGCGGGGATGCGCGGGGTCGCGTCCGTGGCCCTCGCACTGGCGATTCCGCTGAAGACGGACGACGGGTCGCCGTTTCCGGACCGGGACGAGATCGTCTTCATCGCGTTCGGGGTGATCGTGGCGACGCTCGTGCTGCAGGGGCTCACCCTGCCGTGGCTGGTGCGGAGGCTCGGGGTGCGGGCCGATACGGATGTCGAGAAGGCGTTCGAGAAGGAGTTGGCGGTTCGGGCGGCCAAGGCCGCGAAGCGGAGGCTCAGGGAGATCGAGGAGGTCGAGGAGCTGTCGGAGGAGGTGACCGAGCAGTTGCTGCGGCGGGCCTTCGACATCGGGACGCGGATCAGTCCGGATCTGGGCGACGAGGAGCGGCGCGAGGCACATCAGCAGCGGGCCCGGCGGATCAAGCGGATTCGGCGGATCCAGGGGGAGATGCTGAGCGCGGCGCGGCACGAGGTGTTGTCGGCGCGGAGCGAGCCGGGGGCCGACCCGGAGATCGTGGACCGGGTGTTGCGGCACCTGGACGTCCGCAGCCTGCGGTGACGTTGCACTGGGCTTGGGAGGGGCTTGTTCTCCCGCCCGCGCACCGCCCGTTTCCACCCCGCTGACAAGTGAAGGTCGCCTGTGGGGCGGATTCGCCGTTGGCGGCTGTGGGCTGTGGGCTGCGGGCTTGCGGAATCAGTGTTGGTCCATCGGTGCCCTGTGGCCGGGTTCAGGCCCTTCCCGGGCCCGTCCTCGGGAGATCCGGGGCGTGGGGGGTCGGCGAGTGGGCCAGCGCGCCGTCGGCGTCGTCGCGGTCCGGGCGGGGGGTCTGCGCGGCAGGCCATCCCGGGGGCAGGACCGCCTCGGCCGTGTTGACGCGGGGGAGGGCGTAGGGGTGCTCGTCGGTCAGCCAGCGGATCATCTGCTCGCGCACGGTGACCCGTACCGTCCAGATGTCGTCCGCGTCCTTCGCGGTGACCAGGGCGCGTACCTGCATGGTGTTGGGGGTGGAGTCGGTGACGGCGAGGCCGTAGTCGCGGCCGTCCCAGGCCGGACACTCACGCAGGATGTCGCGGAGGTGCTCGCGCATCGCCTCCACCGGCGCGCAGTGGTCGACGTGGAAGAAGACGATCCCGGTCATCTGGGGGGTGCCACGGGACCAGTTCTCGAAGGGTTTGGACGTGAAGTACGACACCGGCATGGTGATCCGGCGCTCGTCCCACGTCCGTACCGTCAGGAACGTCAGGGTGATCTCCTCGACCGTGCCCCACTCGCCGTCCACCACGACCGTGTCACCGAGGCGCACCATGTCGCCGAAGGCGATCTGCAGCCCGGCGAAGAGATTTGCGAGCGTGGCCTGGGCGGCGACACCGGCGACGATGCCGAGGATGCCGGCCGAGGCGAGCAGTGAGGCGCCGGCCGCCCGCATCGCGGGGAAGGTGAGCAGCATCGAGGCGACGGCCACCACGGCGACGATCGCGGACACCACGCGCTGGATCAGCGTCACCTGCGTGCGTACCCGGCGGACCCGTGCCGGGTCGCGGTGGGCGGCCGCGTAGCGGGTGTAGGAGGTCTCGACGATCGCCGTCGCGATGCGCATCACCAGCCACGCGGCGGACCCGATGAGGATCAGGGTCAGGGTGCGGCCGACGCCGACCCGGTGCTCCACGAGCAGCTTCGCCTGGTCGTACGAGCCACGCAGCAGGGCTGCGAACAGCACGAGCTGGAAGGGGATCCGGGCGCGGCGCAGCAGACCCCACAGCGGGGTCTCCCGCCGGGCGTCGGCCTGTCGCAGCAGCCGGTCCACGGCCCACCCGATGAGCAGCGTGAGCACGACCGAGCCACCGACGACGATCAGGGGACGCAGTACGTTCTCCATGCCTGAGACCGTAACCGGCCCGGGGGTGCCCTGAACATGTCGCCCGGGCACCGGGGCCTCGAACCGGCGTTGTCGGTCCCGGCTGGCACCATGGGGCTCATGAACATCATGCTCTTTCACTCGACCTACGGGCTGCGGCCCGCGGTGCGCGCCGCGGCGGACCGCCTGCGTGCCGCGGGCCACGAGGTGTGGACGCCGGACCTCTTCGAGGGGCGCACCTTCGAGACCGTGGAGGAGGGCATAGCCTTCAACGAGGGGATCGCCAAGGAGGAGCTGCTCAAGCGTGCCGTCCTGGCCGCGGCTCCCTATTCCGAACGCGGTCTGGTGTACGCGGGGTTCTCGCTCGGTGCCTCCGTCGCGCAGACCCTGGCGCTCGGCGACGAGAAGGCCCGCGGACTGCTGCTCCTGCACGGCACGTCGGACATCGCCGAGAGCGCGTCGGTGGACGAGCTCCCGGTCCAGCTGCATGTCGCGGAGCCCGACGCGTTCGAGACGGACGACTGGCTGAGCGCCTGGTATCTGCAGATGCGCAGAGCGGGGGCCGATGTGGAGATCTACCGGTATGCCGGTGCCGGGCACCTCTACACCGACCCCGACCTGCCCGACCACGACGCGGAGGCGGCCGAGGCCACCTGGAAGGTGGCGCTCGGCTTCCTCGACAGCCTGTAGAGCCCCCGCGGGGCCGCTACGGGGTCATACCGGGTCGTACGTCCGCTCCACCTTCTGCGTGCCGGTGGGCGTGCGGTACGAACGGGCCCAGGACGACGTGGCGTTCGCGTTCGTGCGGTCCGAGATCACGTAGTAGTCCATCTGCGCGCGGTCCGCGGTGATGTCCAGGACGCCGTAGCCGTGGCGGTCGGTGTCGACCCAGTGGACGTGCCGGTTCGCGGCGCGGATGATCGGCGAGGCGATCGCGGACACGACGCCCTCGGGGACCTTGACGATGTCGTCGAGGTTGTCGGAGGTCACCGAGGTGATGACGAACTCCGTGGCGGCGGACGCGGACAGCGGGTACGTACCGGCGTCCACCGGCACGTCGTTGGCCCACGACATGTGGATGTCGCCGGTCAGGAAGACGGTGTTGCGGATGGCGTTGGAGCGCAGATGCGCCAGCAGTTCGCGGCGGTCGTCCGTGTAGCCGTCCCACTGGTCGGTGTTGAGGGCGATGCCCTCCTGGGGCAGGCCGAGCAGCTTGGCGAGCGGCTTCAGCAGGTCGGCCGAGAGCGAACCGATCGCGAAGGGCGCGATCATCACCGAGTTGCCGACCAGCCGCCAGGTGGTGTCCGAGGCCTTGAGCCCGGCCTTCAGCCAGTCGAGCTGGGCCCGGCCCGTGATCGTACGGTCCGGGTCGTCGACCGTGCCGCTGCCCGTGGACGCCTGCTGGGAGCGGAAGGACCGCAGGTCCAGCAGCGAGAGGTCGGCCAGCTTGCCGAAGCGCAGCCGGCGGTAGGTGGTGCCCTCGATCGCCGGGCGGACCGGCATCCACTCGAAGTAGGCCTGCCTGGCGGCGGCCTGGCGTGCCGTCCAGGTGCCCTCGGCGCCCTCGGTGTGGTTGACCGCGCCGCCCGACCAGGCGTTGTCGGCGAACTCGTGGTCGTCCCAGATCGCCACGACCGGCGCCTTGTGGTGCAGGGCCTGCAGGTCCGGGTCGGTCTTGTAACGGCCGTGCCGGGTGCGGTAGTCGGCGAGGGTGATGATCTCGTTGGCGGGGGAGTGCGGCCGGACGACCGTGCCGCGCGTCCCGTACTCGCCGGACTTGTACTCGTAGATGTAGTCGCCCAGGTGCAGCCAGGCGTCCAGGTCGCCGCGCGCGGCCAGGTGGCGGTACGGGGAGAAGTACCCCGCCTCCCAGTTGGCGCAGGTGGCCACGCCGAAGCGCAGGCCCGGCACGGCGGCGTCGGCGGCCGGGGCGGTGCGGGTGCGGGCGACGGGGGAGTCGGTGCCGCCCGAGGAGAAGCGGAACCAGTAGTCGGTGGCCGGTTCCAGGCCGCGGATGTCCGCCTTCACGGTGTGGTCGGAGGCGGCCGTCGCGGTGAGGGAGCCCTTGGCGACGATCGTGGTGAACGCCTTGTCCTTGGCGACGGTCCAGCTGACCTCGGTGTCCGGACCGAGACCGGAGCCGGGTATCGCGGCGGAGGTGGGCGTCACCCGGGTCCACAGCAGGATGCCGTCCGGGAGCGGGTCGCCGGAGGCGACGCCGTGCAGGAAGGCGGGTGCCTCGGCGGCGCGGGCCGGAAGCACGGCCGCGAGCGGAGCGGCGAGGACGGCGGTGGCGGCCGCGGCCTTGACGACCGTACGGCGGCGCGGGGCGCGGGAGTTGGCGGCGCCCGAGGAGTCGGATGAGCTGAGACGGCTGGTCACGAGCGATCAGGTTACCGACGAGTACACGCCAAGAGCGGGCGAACCGACAAAGTTCGCCCGCTCTTCGACTGCTGGACGGCTACGGTCTCCCGCCGCCGGGAGCCGGGGAGCCCGCCGGACGGCTCAGGCCGCGAGTGCCTTGTCGATCGCCGTCGTGAAGTCGGCGACGGTCATCGGCGCGTTCTGGCCGTCGGAGCCCGTCAGGGTCTTGCCGTCCATCTTCAGCGTCGGAGTTCCCTGCACACCGCTCTTGTCGAAGGTCGCCGACATGTCGAGCGCCCACTTGTCGTAGGTGCCGTCCTTCACGGCCTTCTGGAACGCCGCGTTGTTCTTGAGGGCGGACACGGTGTTCGCGACCTCGATCAGGTAGGCGTCGCTCTTGAACTTGTCGTCCGTCTCCTCCGGGTGGTACTTCGTCGAGTACAGCGCGGTCTTGTACTCGAGGAAGGCCTCGCCGCTGACGTTCAGCGCGGCGCCCATGGCGCTGAGCGCGTTCTTGGAGCCCTCGCCGGGGCTGCCGCTGTCGATGAATGTGGCGCCGATGTACTGGACCTTGAACTTGCCGTCGTCGATGTCCTTCTTCACCGTCGAGCCGACGGTCTGCTCGAACTGGGCGCAGATCGGGCAGCGCGGGTCCTCGTACATCTGCAGGGTCTTCTTGGCGGTGCTCTTGCCGATCACGACGGTCGTGCCGTTGGTGCCGGTGGTGTTGGCCGGCTTGACGAGCTTGTCGTCCTTGGCGGCCTCCCAGTAGCCCGGCTTGTTGTTCTGCACGACCGCGTAGCCGATGCCGCCGGCTATCGCGAGGACGCCGACGATGGAACAGGCCACGATGACCTGTCGCTTGATCTTGTCGCGCTTGGCCTGGCGCTCGCGTTCGAGGCGCAGCTTCTCTCGGGCCGCCGACTTCGACGCCAGGCTGTTCCGCTTGCTCATCTTGATGATCTCCATGGGGGACGCGCACACGTCGTACGCGGGATACGTATGGGGGACTGCTGGTGCTCAGGGGCTGTCGTTCTGGAGCGGTTGCTCAGGCGAAACGAGCGGTTGCTCAGGCGAAAGCGGCCGAGCGAGGCGGTCCGCGCCGTCCCAGGGAGTGCACGAACAGACGGGTGCGGGCGCCCGCGCTCCGGCGTGCGGGGCGCGGGAGCCGGCGTACCGGGGCGAGGCGTACGGTCACCGCGGCGACCGCGATCAGCAGGGGCCGGAAGGTGGCCGCGGCCAGCGCGCGCAGCAGTTGCTGCAGGGCCCGCTCGCCGCGGCGCAGCCAGGCGGCCGCGAGCAGTCCGACGGTGACGTGCGCGGCGAGCAGCAGCCAGGCGGCGGCCGGGTCGGCGTGGGCGAGCAGGGCCGTGGCGCGGTCGGTGCCGCCGCCGGTCACACGGGCCAGCGGAGTGCCCAGGCTGCCGCCGCACAGTACGTCGAGGCCGACCGAGCGCAGCGGGCCCGCCACGGGGCCGCCCGCCCTGCCGTAACAGACGTGCTGGCCCGTGGTGAACACGGTGTCGGCGGCCAGCTCCAGCGGGATCAGCAGGGCCGCGATGCGCCCGAAGCCGCGCTCGCGGCCCGCCAGCGCGTACGCGATGACGAAGACGGCGGCGGCGATCGTGGCGACCGTGCCCAGCGGCAGCGGGACCTGGGACAGCAGCACGTGCGACGCGGCGGAGAGCGTCACGACGACAGCCGTGAACAGCGCCGCGCGCACGGCTCTGAGCTGGGTCCCGGATATGTCCATAGCGGAGCCGAGTGTCCCACGGGCTCCCGTAAGGCCTCCCTAAAGGGTTCCTATGCGTTACGGGAGCGTTGTGAGTCCGTCGCCCGGGGTGCCTACAGGCCCGGGATCCGGCCGTTGCGGAAGAGGTCGACGAAGATCTGGTGGTCACCGCGCGCGCGTGCGCCGTAGCTGTGCGCGAAGTCCACCAGGAGGCCCGCGAAGCCGTCCTCGTCGGCGGCGATCGCCGCGTCGATGGCCCGCTCGGTGGAGAACGGGACCAGCTCCGAGTGGCCGCTCTCGTCGTCCGCCGCCGCGTGCATGGTGGCCGTGGCCCGGCCGAGGTCCGCGACGACCGAGGCGATCTCCTCCGTGTCGTCGATGTCGCCCCAGTTGAGGTCCACCGCGTACGGCGAGACCTCGGCGACGAGCTGGCCCGCGCCGTCCAGCTCGGTCCAGCCCAGCCACGGGTCGGCGTGCGCCTGCAGGGCACGCTGGGAGATCACCGTGCGGTGGCCCTCGTGCTGGAAGTACTCGCGGATCGAGGAGTCCGTGATGTGCCGGGAGACGGCCGGGGTCTGTGCCTGCTTGATGTAGATCACCACATCGTTCTCCAGGGCGTCGCTGTTGCCCTCCAGAAGGATGTTGTACGACGGCAGGCCGGCCGAGCCGATACCGATGCCGCGGCGGCCCACGACGTCCTTCACGCGGTAGGAGTCGGGGCGGGTCAGGGAGGACTCCGGGAGCGTCTCCAGGTAGCCGTCGAAGGCGGCCAGCACCTTGTACCGGGTGGCCGCGTCGAGCTCGATGGAGCCGCCGCCGGGCGCGAAGCGGCGCTCGAAGTCACGGATCTCGGTCATCGAGTCGAGCAGCCCGAAGCGGGTCAGCGAGCGGGCGTCGCGCAGCGCGTCCAGGAGCGGGCCCTCGGCGGTGTCCAGCGTGAAGGGCGGCACCTCGTCGCTCTTGGCGCCGGTGGCCAGGGCGTGGACGCGCTCGCGGTAGGCCGCCGCGTACACCTTGACCAGCGCGGTGATCTGGTCGTCGCTGAGCGCCTTCGCGTACCCGACGAGGGCCACGGAGGCGGCGAAACGCTTGAGGTCCCAGGTGAAGGGGCCGACGTACGCCTCGTCGAAGTCGTTCACGTTGAAGATCAGGCGGCCCTGGGCGTCCATGTAGGTGCCGAAGTTCTCCGCGTGCAGGTCGCCGTGGATCCAGACCCGTGAGGTGCGCTCGTCCAGGTACGGACCGCCGCGCTTCGACCCGAACCCGATGTCCGCGGTCAGGTCGTGGTAGAAGAGCGCGGCCGTGCCCCGGTAGAACGCGAAGGCGGAGGCCGCCATCTTGCGGAACTTCACGCGGAACGCGGCCGGGTCGGCGGCCAGGAGCTCGCCGAAGGCGGTGTCGAAGACGGCGAGGATCTGCTCGCCGCGTTGCTCGGCGCTGAGCTGCGGGACCGACATCGCTGGGTGCCTCCTGGTGCAGGTGGTGCGTGACATGAGGGAAGGACGTGTCCGTCCGCCGGGACGGTTGCTTCCGTCCTGTCCCAACGGACGAAGGTACGCGGGAGTGCCCGCGTCCCCCGCAGAAGGTACGGGTGATCGGCCGCGGAGTGTCAGTCCCGCGTCATAGACTTCGACGCTGTCCCCCCAGACTGTCCGCAGCCTGTCGACATCTGTTCTTCTTGGAGGCCGAAGCCGTGTCAAAGCCGCCGTTCACGCACCTGCACGTCCACACCCAGTACTCGCTGCTGGACGGTGCCGCGCGGCTCAAGGACATGTTCAATGCCTGCAACGAGATGGGCATGACCCACATCGCCATGAGCGACCACGGCAACCTCCACGGGGCGTACGACTTCTTCCATACGGCCAAGAAGGCGGGCGTCACGCCGATCATCGGCATCGAGGCGTACGTCGCCCCGGAGTCCCGGCGCAACAAGCGCAAGATCCAGTGGGGCCAGCCGCACCAGAAGCGCGACGACGTGTCCGGTTCGGGTGGTTACACGCACAAGACGATCTGGGCGGCCAACGCGACGGGCCTGCACAACCTCTTCCGGCTCTCCTCGGACGCGTACGCCGAGGGCTGGCTGCAGAAGTGGCCCCGCATGGACAAGGAGACCATCTCCCAGTGGTCCGAGGGGCTCATCGCCTCCACCGGCTGCCCCTCCGGCGAGCTCCAGACCCGGCTGCGCCTCGGTCAGTACGACGAGGCGCTGAAGGCGGCCTCCGAGTACCAGGACATCTTCGGCAAGGACCGCTACTTCCTGGAGCTGATGGACCACGGCATCGAGATCGAGCGCCGGGTCCGCGACGGCCTCCTGGACATCGGCAAGAAGCTCGGCATCCCGCCCCTGGTGACGAACGACTCGCACTACACGTACGCGCACGAGGCGACCGCCCACGACGCCCTGCTGTGCATCCAGACCGGCAAGAACCTCTCCGACCCGGACCGCTTCCGCTTCGACGGCACCGGCTACTACCTGAAGTCCACGGACGAGATGTACGCGGTCGACTCCTCGGACGCCTGGCAGCAGGGCTGCGCCAACACGCTCCTGGTGGCCGAGCAGATCGACACCACCGGCATGTTCGAGGCGAAGAACCTCATGCCGAAGTTCGACATCCCCGAGGGGTACACCGAGGTCACCTGGTTCCAGGAGGAGGTGCGCCTCGGCATGGAGCGCCGCTTCCCCGGCGGCGTCCCCGACGACCGCCAGAAGCAGGCCGAGTACGAGATGGACGTCATCATCCAGATGGGGTTCCCGGGGTACTTCCTCGTCGTCGCCGACTTCATCATGTGGGCCAAGAAGCAGGGCATCGCGGTGGGCCCCGGCCGAGGCTCCGCGGCCGGTTCGATCGTCGCGTACGCCATGGGCATCACCGACCTCGACCCGATCCCGCACGGTCTGATCTTCGAGCGGTTCCTGAACCCCGAGCGCGTCTCCATGCCCGACGTCGACATCGACTTCGACGAGCGCAGGCGCGTCGAGGTGATCAGGTACGTGACCGAGAAGTACGGCGCCGACAAGGTCGCCATGATCGGCACGTACGGCAAGATCAAGGCGAAGAACGCCATCAAGGACTCCGCGCGCGTGCTGGGCTACCCGTACGCGATGGGCGACCGCCTCACCAAGGCGATGCCCGCCGACGTCCTCGGCAAGGGCATCGACCTCAGCGGCATCACCGACTCCTCGCACCCGCGCTACAGCGAGGCCGGCGAGATCCGGGCGATGTACGAGAACGAGCCGGACGTGAAGAAGGTCATCGACACGGCCAAGGGCGTCGAGGGACTGGTCCGGCAGATGGGCGTGCACGCCGCCGGCGTCATCATGTCCAGCGAGCCCATCGTCGACCATGCCCCGGTCTGGGTGCGGCACACCGACGGCGTGACCATCACGCAGTGGGACTACCCGCAGTGCGAGTCGCTCGGCCTGCTGAAGATGGACTTCCTCGGCCTGCGCAACCTGACGATCATGGACGACGCCGTCAAGATGGTGAAGTCCAACAAGGGCATCGACCTCGACCTGCTGGCCCTCCCGCTCGACGATCCGACGACCTTCGAACTGCTCCAGCGCGGCGAGACCCTGGGCGTCTTCCAGTTCGACGGCGGACCCATGCGCTCGCTGCTGCGCCTGATGAAGCCCGACAACTTCGAAGACATCTCCGCCGTCTCGGCGCTCTACCGTCCCGGCCCGATGGGCATGGACTCGCACACGAACTACGCGCTCCGCAAGAACAAGCTGCAGGAGATCACGCCGATCCACAAGGAGCTGGAGGAGCCCCTCCAGGAGGTCCTGGCGGTCACCTACGGCCTGATCGTGTACCAGGAGCAGGTGCAGAAGGCCGCCCAGATCATCGCCGGGTACTCGCTCGGCGAGGCCGACATCCTCCGCCGCGTGATGGGCAAGAAGAAGCCCGACGAGCTGGCGAAGAACTTCAGCATCTTCCAGGCGGGCGCCCGCAAGAACGGCTACAGCGACGAGGCGATCCAGGCCCTGTGGGACGTCCTGGTCCCCTTCGCCGGCTACGCCTTCAACAAGGCCCACTCGGCCGCGTACGGCCTGGTCTCGTACTGGACCGCCTACCTGAAGGCGAACTACCCCGCCGAGTACATGGCGGGCCTGCTCACCTCGGTCAAGGACGACAAGGACAAGTCCGCGATCTATCTGAACGAGTGCCGGCGCATGGGCATCAAGGTGCTGCCGCCCAACGTCAACGAGTCGGTGCACAACTTCGCCGCCCAGGGTGACGACGTCATCCTGTTCGGCCTCGAAGCCGTCCGCAACGTCGGTACGAACGTGGTCGAGTCGATCATCCGCAGCCGCAAGGCCAAGGGGAAGTACGGCTCCTTCCCGGACTACCTGGACAAGGTCGAGGCGGTCGCCTGCAACAAGCGGACCACGGAGTCGCTGATCAAGGCGGGCGCCTTCGACACGATGGGGCACACCCGCAAGGGACTGACCGCGCACTTCGACTCGATGATCGACAACGTGGTCGCGGTCAAGCGCAAGGAGGCCGAGGGCCAGTTCGACCTCTTCGGAGGCATGGGCGAGGAGGACACCGACGAGCCCGGCTTCGGGCTCGACGTGGAGTTCACCACCGACGAGTGGGAGAAGGGCTATCTGCTCGCCCAGGAGCGGGAGATGCTCGGTCTGTACGTCTCCGACCACCCGCTGTTCGGCCTGGAACACGTGCTGTCCGACAAGGCCGACGCGGGCATCTCCCAGCTCACCGGAGGTGAGCACGCGGACGGCGCCGTCGTCACCATCGGCGGCATCATCTCGGGTCTGCAGCGCAAGATGACCAAGCAGGGCAACGCCTGGGCGATCGCCACGGTCGAGGACCTCGCGGGCTCCATCGAGTGCATGTTCTTCCCGGCGACGTACCAGTTGGTGTCGACCCAACTGGTCGAGGACGCCGTCGTCTTCGTCAAGGGACGCCTCGACAAGCGCGAGGACGTGCCGCGGCTGGTCGCGATGGAGCTCCAGGTCCCGGACCTGTCCAACGCGGGCACCAACGCGCCCGTGATCCTCACCATCCCGGCGCTGAAGGTCACCCCGCCGATGGTGAGCCGCCTCGGCGAGATCCTCAGCCACCACAGGGGCGAGAGCGAGGTGCGCATCAGGCTCCAGGGCCCGCGCAAGACCACCGTCCTGCGGCTCGACCGGCACCGGGTGAAGCCGGACCCGGCGCTGTTCGGCGACTTGAAGGTGCTGCTCGGCCCGTCCTGCCTGGCGGGCTGACGGGATCGGGCGGGCCGACAGGATCAGATGATGTACGCGAGGGGCGCATCCGCTGCCGGATGCGCCCCTCGGTGTGTGTCCGGGCTTCAACAGCCCTTACGCGCGGCCTCAGTTGTGGCCGAAGCGCTTCTGGTGCTTGCGGGCGATATCCGAGGGGTTGCCCTGCGCCTGCGACATCGGCGTGTGCGCCTCCGTCGAGGACCGCTGCGCCTGCTCCTGCGCGCGCTCGGCCTGCGAGGAGCGGTCCTGCTGGCCGCCCTGCTTGCGGTTCTTGTTCTTGGCCATGGTGATTGCCTCCTGTGGGGCTCTAGGGGCCAGGGCCGGAACCAGATTCACATAGCCTGACAAGCAGTGCATTTCGGAGAATTACCGTGCGTAATAAGCCCCGTCGGAGCGTTATCTCCCGATACGCCACGCCGAAGATCGAGTTCGGGCCGTTAACCTCTCCGCGGTCGGGCAGACTCGAAGGAAGCCCGAAGCAAACCTCCCGGAACCGGAAAGAGGGTGGACCGCGTGGACCGCTGCATCGTCCTGGTGGACGCCGGGTATCTGCTCGGGGCTGCCGCCAGTCTCCTCGCCGGGGAACCTTCGCGATCCCGGATCACCGTCGACCACGCCGCCCTGATCCAGGGCCTGCGCGAGCGCGCCGAGTCCGACACGGAGCGGCCCCTGCTGCGCATCTACTGGTTCGACGGCGCCCCCGACCGCGTACCGCAGCCGGAACACCGCAGGCTGCGCGTGATGCCACGGGTGACGGTCCGCCTGGGCGCCCTGACCCGAAGTGACGGGCGGTGGGCGCAGAAGGGCGTCGACGCCGCCATGCACGCCGAACTGACCGAGCTGGCCCGCAACCGCGCCTGCTCCGACGTGGTCCTGGTGACCGGCGACGGGGATCTGCTGCCGGGCATGATGGCCGCCAAGGAACACGGGGTCGCCGTACACCTGTGGGCCGTACAGGCCGCGGACGGCGACTACAACCAGTCCGAGGACCTGGTCGCCGAGGCCGACGAGCGCCGGGTGCTGGACCGGGCCTGGATCACCAAAGCCGTACGGGCCAAGGAAGTCGGCGGGATCTGCGCGCCGCAGCCCGTGCCGCGCCCCGAGATCGCCGCGATCCTCTCCGCGCCGCTGCCCGACGCGGCGCTCACCGGGGCGGCCGAGCGGCCCGCGCAGGAACCCGAACACGGCCCGGCGGCCGAGTCGCAGAACGGCGCCGAGGAGCGGGTTCCCGCCCCCAAGGGCGTGCCCACACCGAAGGACCTCGCCGCGCTGCGCGCACCCGGCGTCCAGACCGCCCAGCCCCCCGCGAGCGCCACGCTGCGCTGGTCGTCCGACAAGGGGTGGATCGAGCGGCCCGGGGGCGCCACGGAGTCGCAGGAGGCCGCCGCGCTGCCCACGCTCGCCCAGCTCACCTCCGCCGAGCAGCGCTGGGCCGACCGCGAGGAGGACATCACCACGGTCGGCGGCGATCCGTACGAGGTGGGACAGGTCTTCGCACGCCGTTGGATGGGGCGCCTCACCGACCCGAGCCATCTGCAGAAGCTGTCCACGATGTACCCGCGGGTTCCGCACCGCGTGGACGGCGAGCTGCTGCGCTACGCCGCGCGCTTCGGACTGCTCGCGCACAAGGACGACCAGATCGACGAGCACGACCGGTATGCGATCCGGGCGGGGTTCTGGCGCGAGATCGATGTCCGTACGGCGGCCGAGCATGCCCCTGCCGGGGAGTGACCGGGGCCGACCGGGGCCGAGCCCCGGAACCCCGGCTGTGTTCTTTTTCCGCGGGTGGGTGGGGGCTGGTCGCGCGGTTCGCCGCGCCCCTCACAGGGCGGCTCTCAAGGGCCCCGGGCGCATAACGGGGCATCGGACCCCGTAGGCTCGTCCTTCGTGAGTACGCGCACGGCACAGGCAGTCCGGAACGGGCACAGGGGCGATGTCGTGTGCTCGGTGCGCGCGTTGACCAAGACGTACCCGGCCGTACGAGGACGCCGTGGCACCCCCGGCACACCCGAGGTGCGGGCCACCGACGGCGTACGACTGGACATCCGGCGCGGTGAGATCTTCGGACTGCTCGGGCCCAACGGCGCCGGCAAGTCGACCCTCGTACGCCAACTGACCGGGCTGATGCGCCCCGACAGCGGCACGGTCGAGATCCTCGGGCACGACATCGTGCGCCACCCCGAGCGGGCTGCGCGGATCCTCGCGTACCTCGGGCAGGAGTCCACCGCCCTCGACGAGCTGACCGTGTCGCTGGCCGCGGAGACGACCGGGCGGCTGCGCGGACTGGAACTGCGCGAGGCGCGGATCGAGCGGGACGCCGTGCTCGACGAGCTGGGTCTCACGCCGCTCGCCTCCCGCCCCCTGAAGAAGCTCTCCGGCGGGCAGCGGCGGCTGGCCTGCTTCGCCTCCGCGCTGGTCGGCCGGCGGCCGCTGCTCGTTCTCGACGAGCCGACCACCGGCATGGACCCCGTCGCCCGGCGCGCCGTCTGGACCGCCGTCGACCGGCGCCGGGCCGAGCAGGGTACGACCGTGCTGCTGGTCACCCACAACGTCATCGAGGCCGAGACCGTCCTCGACCGGGTCGCCGTCCTGGACCGGGGCCGTGTCATCGCCTGCGACACCCCAGCCGGGCTGAAGGAGCGGGTCGCGGGCGAGGTGCGGGTCGAACTCGTCTGGCGCGAGAACGCTCCGCTGGACGTGCCCGAGGTCGCCGCGCTGCGCGCCCGCGCCGTCGAGTCGGGCCGCCGCTGGACGCTGCGGCTCGCCCCGGAGGAGGCCCGCGCGGCCGTCGCCACGGTCACCGGAGGCGCCGCCTTCGCCGCGCTCGACGACTTCACCCTGACCACGCCGAGCCTGGAGGACGTGTACCTCGCGCTCGGCGGCAACACGCAGGGGCTGGTGAAGTCGTGAGCACGAGGGGCCCGGAATCCGTAGGGGAGTCTGTACGGACGGGGACGCGGACGGGCGTGGTGGGCCGGGCGAACGGCGTGGCCCACGGTGTGCGCAACAGGAACAGCACGGCTGCCGAAGTGCAGAGGAGCAGCTCGACATGAGTGTCGTACCCGCTGAGGTGCTGACGGGCGGCAGCGCGCTGTCCGTTGCCGAGGAGTTCGAGGACGCGGTGGAGCTCGGGCCGCGGGCGCGGTTCGCGCCCGCGCTCGCCGCCGTGTACCGGGCTCAGCTCTCCCGGGCGCGGGTGGCGCGGATTCCGCTGCTGTTCGTGGCCACGGTGCAGTCCGTCGGGATCATGGTCATGATGCGGGGCGTGGTGGACGGCGGGGGCGAGGCCCGTTCCATCGTGGCCGGGGCGTCGGTCCTGGTGGTCGCCTTCGTCGGGCTCAACCTCCTCGCGCAGTACTTCGGACACCTGCGGGCCGACGGCGGGCTCGACCACTACGCGACCCTGCCCGTGCCGCCGTCCGCCGTCGTGCTGGGCGCCGCGGGCGCGTACGCGTCCTTCACCGTGCCCGGGACCCTTGTCACCGCCGTCTTCGGCTGTGTGCTCTTCGGGCTGCCGATGGCCCACCTGTGGGTGCTCGCCGCGGTGATCCCGCTCGCGGGGGCCGCGCTCGCCGGGCTCGGGGCGGCGCTCGGGCTGCTCGCGCCGCGGCCCGAACTCGCCACGCTGCTGGGACAGCTCGGGATGTCGGCGGCGCTGCTGCTCGGGGTGCTGCCGGCGGACCGGCTGCCGACGGTGGTGCAGTACGCCCGTGATCTGCTGCCCTCCACGTACGGGGTCGAGGCTTTCGCGCGCAGCTTCGGGGCGCACCCGGACTGGGCCTTCGTCCTCGGTGACCTCGCGGTCTGCGCGGGCGTCGGGGTGGCCTCGCTGGCCGTGGCGACCTGGGCGTACCGTCGGGCGGCCGTCCGGTGACGCGGCTGACAGCCACGCCTGGCACGATGGCAGGGTGACCGCACCGCTGACGCCGCCTCCGCCGCCGCATCAACCGCCCTCCGACGACGCCGACGCCTGGCAGGCACCGCCCGCCGGTGGCGCCGCGGGGAGCGTCGGGTACGAACAGGACGGGCCCGGGATGAAGACGGAAGTGCGGGAGGCCGCCGTCGTGACGGTGGCGGTGGCGATCGCGGGTGTGCTGCTCGGGGTGCTGTGGTCGTGGCTGGCGCCGCATGTGCCGTTGGTCGCGGACGACAGCGCGGTGTATCTGAAGGACACCGAGGGGGAGCAGGCCATCGGGGTCGACGGGACGTTCACGCTGCTGGCGCTCGGGTTCGGGGCGGTCTGTGCGGTGGTGGTGTTTCTGGTGCGGCGGCGTGGGGGTGTGCCGCTGGTCGTGGCGCTGGGGGTCGGGGGTGTGCTCGGGTCGTTGCTCGCCTGGCGGGTCGGGATCTGGCTCGGGCCCACGCAGAACGTGGTCGCCCATGCCAAGGCCGTGGGCAAGGGGGTGACCTTCTCCGCGCCGTTGAAGCTGGGGGCGAAGGGGGCGTTGTTGGCGTGGTCCCTGGCGGGGCTGGTGGTTCATCTTGGGCTGACCGCGTTGTTCGGGCCCCGGGATCCGGATCCCTATGCGAGTCCGTACGCGGCTGCGGCCCCGCCGGAGCCTCCGGCGGTCTGAGCGGGAGCCTCCGGCGGTCTGAGCGGGGGGCTCCGGCGGGGCCGGGCGGGTTTTCTCGCCCCCGCCGCCCCTACCCGACCCATCCCGAACCTGGGGGCTCCGCCCCCAGACCCCCGGTGGTCGGGTTTTGGCTGCGGGTGGGTGGGGGTTGGTCGCGCAGTTCCTCGCGCCCCTCGGGTCGGGGCTTCGCCCCTTGACCTGCGGTGGTCGGGTTTTGGCTGCGGGTGGGTGGGGGCTGGTCGCGCAGTTCCTCGCGCCCCTTCGGGCTGGGTCAGGCCGGGCGGTGGCCGTGGTTGGAGCGGCCTTTTTTGGTGCGCCACTTGCGTTTGCGGGTTTTCTTCGACATGCCTTTTGTGCTTAGCCGAGGACGGGGCACCCGTCGAGGGGTCACGCACGGGCGACCGGGGCGGACACCGCTTCCGTGAGTGTCGCCAAGTCGTCGGGGGCGAGCTCCACCTCCAGGCCGCGGCGCCCCGCCGAGACACAGATCGTGGTGTGCAGGTGGGCGGACTCGTCCAGGACCGTGCGGAGTTTCCTGCGCTGGCCCAAGGGGGAGATGCCGCCACGGACATAGCCCGTGGTGCGTTCGGCGGCGGCCGGGTCGGCCATGGCGGCGCGCTTGCCGCCCACCGCCGTGGCCAGGGCCTTCAGGTCCAGGGAGCCGGCCACGGGGACCACCGCGACCACCAGGGCGCCGTCCACGTCCGCCACCAGCGTCTTGAAGACCCGGTCCGGCGAGACGCCCATCGCCTCGGCGGCCTCCTCGCCGTAGGAGGGGTGGGCGGGGTCGTGCTCGTACGCGTGGACCGTGTACGTGACGCCCGCCGCCGTCAGGGCCACCGTCGCGGGCGTGCCCCCGGACTGCTGCTGCTTCTTCGACTTCTTCGCCAAGGTGCCGATGCCTTCAGTTGAGACTGGTCGGGCCGCGCGTCAGTTCGGACGCCGGCAACGACGGCAGATTACGGATGATCGCGGTCTCGGCGCGCAGGAGTTTCAGCTCCTCGCGCAGGCGCGTGGCCGTGTCGGTGGCCTGGAGCAGCTTCTGCTTCGCGGGGATGTCGAGCATCACGGCGGCTGCCACCAGGTAGGAGACCACCGCCGGGTCGTCGGGGAGGTCCGCGCCGGTGGCAAGCGAGCGTTCGCGGGCGCCCGCCAGCCGCTTCTGGTACTGGCGGAAGGCCCGCAGGACCCCCTCGGCAAGCGCGCCCGCCTCGTCGCCCGGCTGCTCCGGCAGCTCCTCCAGTTCGGCCGTCAGGAAGGCACCGGAGGCGTCCACCGACAGGAGCCGTACCCGTGTCGTGCCGGTGGCGAGGACCTCGAAGCTGCCGTCGGGGCGCTCCCGGATGGTGGCGGCGTCGGCGACACAGCCCACCTCGTGGAAGGCCTTGAGCGGGTCGTCGCCGAAACCGGCCGCGGGACCGCGCTGCGGCACCGCCGTCTGGTCCGGCAAGCCGTGCGAGGAGGGCGCGACCTCGTGGCCGTCGCGGATGGCGACGACGGCGAACCGGCGCGGTTCGTCCTCGGGGGTCTTGAGCAACTCGCGCATCATGGCGCGATAGCGCTCCTCGAAGATGTTCAGAGGAAGCACGAGCCCCGGGAACAGAACCGAGTTCAGCGGGAAGAGTGGGAGCCGGACGGTGGTCACGACGCGAAAGCCTAGTCGTCGGCGGAGGGGGCACGTCCGCCGTGCTCACTCCGTGGATGCAGGGGCATGCCCGCGGCGACCTCCAGGCGGACTCCGTCGCGCAGTTCCAGGAACTGGCCCAGCGGGTCGTCGGAGACCCGGTCCCAGGGGAACGAGGTCGCGTACGGGCCGATCAGGCGGAGCTGGTCGAGGGCGTCCTGCCAGCGCTCCAGCCTGATCAGGACGTAGGTGAGGAGGTTGCGGACCTCGGCGGGCCACGGGTCGGCGGCCGCGTAGGTCGCCGAGACCGCGATCGCGAGGTCGGCCGCCGTGTCGAGCCGCTCGCGCGGTACCACCGCCCGGCCGGTCTCGGTCAGATAGGCGAAGGCCGCGCGGACCGGCAGCGCCTGGACCAGCGAACCGGGCAGCGCGTCCTGTGCCGCCCGCTCGGCGAAGTCGAAGCACTCGCGGTGCGAGCCGTACCAGGCGGCCGACAGGTACTTCAGGGCGGCCACATGGCAGCCGTAGTGGTGCGGGGAGCGGCGTACGGCCTCGCCCCACAGCTTCTCGAACTCGGTGTGCCCGGCGTTGGTGCCACGGGCGTGGTCGAGCGCGATCCGCCAGGGCACCGGGTCGCGCGGGTCGCCCTCGGCGGCGGCGCCGATCAGCGGGCCGACCTCGCGCAGCAGTTCCGCGCGGGCGGGGGAGTCCCACCAGCGGCGCACCGCGAGCTCGGCCTTGACGAGCAGGGCGTCCGGGTCGTGCGGGGACTCGTTCTGCCAGGCCTGGAGCCACTCGTCGCGGGAGCGCGCGAAGGCCGCCAGACGCATCGCGTACCGGTCGCGGTTCTCCCACTCGGCGGCCTCGCGGGTGGTGGCGAGCAGTTTGGCGGCGGCGTCGTACTCGCCGCGGCCCGCCGCGACGAGGGCCGGGCCGAGCCGTTCGTCCGGGGCGTCCAGCAGTACCTCGTCGTCGGCGGGCAGTCCGGCGGCGAGGCGCGAAGTGTTCCTGGCCATCCGAGCCGTACGGATGAGCGCGCGCAGCAGTGCCATGGTGTCGACCATTGAAAACCGCAGGTCGGAGCTGTACCAGAGGGTGGGCGGTGACACTTTCGTAACCCTCGTTTGGTTGTACGTTGATCAGTCAAGGGTGAGTAAAAAGTGACTGTTGTTCTACTATTGAACCACTGTCAACAGAGTGGTCGGCCGGTCCCCTGCGAGCCCCTCAGCTGCGGCGCAGCAGTCGTGTCGCCCCCGCCGCCACCGTCGTCGCCAGGATCCAGCCGAGGAGGATCACCACCGCGGCCAGCCACTGCCAGCCGCCGCGCAGCTGCCAGACACCCACCTGACCCAGGTCGATCACCGGCAGCAGCAGGTCCAGGGCGAACAGGGCGGCGTTCCACGGCGGATGCCGGTCGCTGTCGACCGGCGGATGGCTCGCGTGCGAGAAGGCGATCGAGGTCGCCGCCCACAGCACCGCCATCCACAGGGCGGCCCGGCCGGGCCGGTATCCGTAGGCGACCGTCCAGTCCTGCGCGTACCCCCACAGCTTGGCCGCGAACGGCAGGGTCTCGCGGCGGCGGCGCTGCTTGGCGAGCAGCACCTCGCGGGCGTCCTCGTCCTCGCCGGAGTCGCGCAGCACGGTGGCGAGGCGTTCGTACGGCTCCGGGCTGTACTCGGCGGTCGCCGCCATCACCCACTCCAGCCGCCGGGTCAGCGGGAACGCGCCCTGCGGCACCAGGTTCTCGTAGCTGAAGCCGCCCATGTGCAGATTGCCCGGGCCCGGCCAGCTGTCCGCCCGGTCGACGAGATTGACGATCCGCGCGCCCGACAGGATCACCTTGCCCCGCTCGGGAGGCTCCCCGAGGAAACGCAGCTCCGGCGTCTGGACGCGCAGCAGCGACAGCTCCTGGTCGTCCTCGAAGGTGAAACGGGCCCGCTCGAAGTCGACCGCGTCCCCGAACCGCCCGTCGTCGAGGCGGATCCCGCCCCGGCACTCGAAGCGCTGCACCAGCGTCCCGCGCGCCGGGGTGGTGCCGCCGGTCAGCAGTGGATTGCCGAGGCCCGCGGGGGTCATGTAGAGCGTGCGGTTGACGGTCAGCTGGGGGGCGTTCAGAGCGAGCCGCGAGTACGGGTTGTTCAGCTTGCTGCCGCGCAGGCTGAGCGAGACGCCGACGGTGGCGCCGCGCAGGCTCAGCTCGCCGTGCGACTCCAGCATCTCGGCCTGCAGGTCCTGCCCCACGGTCATGCCGTCGCCGGTGAGCGAACGGCCGCGCCGGTCCCGGTAGACCACGGCCTGGTTGAGCAGCAGATCCGTACCGATGTGCGCGTCGGTCAGCCGCACCCCGTTGTGGAAGCGGCAGCGCGGCAGATGCAGATCCCCCTCGGTGTGCACCCGGGCCGCCTCCAGGCGCGGCACCGAGCAGTTGACCAGGCGCACGGTCGTGAAGCGGGCCTCCGGGAACAGGATCTCCTTCTCGAACCGGCAGCCCTTCAGCTCGACGTACGGCACCACCGTGCCGCCCGCCAGGTCGAGGACGTCGGTGATCAGCACGCCGGTCAGCTTCAGGGAGGCGACCCGGCCCTGGAGGGCGGGCGGCCCGTCGAGCAGCAGCCACGCCACGATCCGCGCCCGGACACTGCGCTCGGGCCCCCAGGGGTGACCGCCGTGCGGATCGTCCACGGTCATGTCCCCGCTGCGCAGGTCGTACACGCTGCCGTTGCGGAAGGCCTGCCACATCCCGGCCTCGGCGGCGGTCAACTCGTCCGGCAGGTCCCCGGTGCGGATGCCGGCACCCTCGGTCACGGCACGTCCCTTCCTCCCCAACTACTCGCGGGTTTCGTACAGCCGTTCATGCCCGCTGTGTGACGGGTCGAACGCTACTGGTGACGGGGATCTTCAGGGGGAGTCCGGGACGGCTTGTATCAGCCATTGATACAGGCGTCCGGCGCCTTGTCGCCGTCTGAGAGAATTGACGCCGTGATCTCCCGAATCGATCTGCGCGGCGACGCCCTCCCCGAGGGTTCCGCCCTGCGCGACCTGCTGCCCCGAGCCGACTTCGACGTACAGGCCGCACTGGAGAAGGTGCGTCCGATCTGCGAGGCCGTGCATCATCGGGGGGACGCGGCGCTGATCGACTACGCGGAGAAGTTCGACGGGGTACGGCTGGAGTCCGTACGGGTCCCGGCCCGGGCCCTCACCGAGGCCCTGGAGCAGCTCGACCCGGCCGTGCGCGCGGCCCTGGAGGAGTCCGTCCGCCGCGCCCGCCTGGTCCACCGCGAGCAGCGCCGCACCACGCACACCACGCAGGTCGCGCCCGGCGGCTCGGTCACCGAGAAGTGGGTGCCGGTGGAGCGCGTGGGGCTGTACGCGCCCGGTGGCCGGTCCGTGTATCCGTCGACCGTGGTCATGAACGTGGTCCCGGCGCAGGAGGCGGGCGTCGAGTCGATCGCCCTCGCGTCCCCGGCGCAATCGGAGTTCGGCGGTCTGCCGCACCCGACGATCCTCGCCGCCTGCGCGCTGCTCGGCGTCGACGAGGTGTACGCGGCCGGTGGCGCGACCGCCGTCGCGATGTTCGCGTACGGCACCGAGTCCTGCGCCCCCACGAACATGGTCATGGGTCCCGGCAACATCTGGGTCGCCGCCGCCAAGCGCTACTTCGCGGGCAAGATCGGCATCGACACCGAGGCCGGTCCGACCGAGATCGCGATCCTCGCGGACGAGACCGCCGACCCGGCGCACGTGGCCTCCGACCTGATCAGCCAGGCCGAGCACGACCCGCTGGCCGCCGCCGTCCTCGTCACGGACTCCGTCGAGCTGGCCGGGGCGGTCGAGAAGGAGCTGGAGGCGCAGGTCGCGGCCACCAAGCACATCGAGGACCGGATCGTCCCGGCGCTCAGCGGCCGGCAGTCGGCGATCGTGCTGGTCGACGGCGTCGACGAGGGTCTGCGGGTGGTGGACGCGTACGGCGCCGAGCACCTGGAGATCCAGACGGCGGACGCGGCCGCCGTCGCGGACCGGGTGAAGAACGCGGGAGCGATCTTCGTCGGTCCCTGGGCGCCGGTGTCGCTGGGCGACTACTGCGCGGGCTCCAACCACGTCCTGCCCACCGGCGGCTGCGCCTGCCACTCCTCGGGGCTGAGCGTCCAGTCCTTCCTGCGCGGGATCCACGTCGTGGACTACACGCGCGACGCCCTCGCCGAGGTGGCGCGCCACGTGGTGACGCTCGCGGAGGCGGAGGACCTGCCGGCCCACGGGGCGGCGATCAAGGCAAGGTTCGGTTGGAAGGTGCCCGGCAAGTGACCTTTGGAATCGACGATCTTCCCGTACGGGACGAGCTGCGCGGCAAGTCCCCCTACGGCGCGCCCCAACTCGACGTGCCCGTACGGCTGAACACCAACGAGAACCCGTACCCGCTGCCCGAACCCCTCGTCGAGCGGATCGCCGAGCGGGTCCGCGAGGCCGCGCGGACCCTCAACCGCTACCCCGACCGGGACGCGGTGGAGCTGCGCACCGAGCTGGCCAAGTACCTGACGAGGACCGGCGGTCACCAGGTCGGCATCGAGAACGTCTGGGCGGCCAACGGCTCGAACGAGGTCATCCAGCAGCTGTTGCAGACCTTCGGCGGCCCCGGCCGTACGGCGATCGGCTTCGAGCCCTCGTACTCGATGCACGCGCTCATCGCGCGCGGCACCGGCACGGCCTGGATCTCGGGTCCCCGGAGCGAGGACTTCACGATCGACCGGGCCGCCGCCGAGCGGGCCGTCACCGAGAGCCGCCCGGACGTCGTCTTCATCACCACCCCCAACAACCCCACGGGCAACGCGGTGCCGCCCGAGACGGTTCTCGGGCTGTACGAGGCCGCGCAGGCCGCCAGGCCGTCGATGGTCGTGGTCGACGAGGCGTACATCGAGTTCAGCCACGGCGACTCGCTGCTGCCGCTGATCGAAGGTCGGCCGAATCTCGTCGTCTCGCGGACGATGTCGAAGGCGTTCGGCGCGGCCGGACTGCGCCTCGGCTACCTCGCCGCGCACCCCGCCGTCGTGGACGCGGTCCAGCTCGTACGGCTGCCGTACCACCTGTCGGCCGTCGCGCAGGCCACGGCCCTGGCCGCCCTGGAGCACACCGACACCCTGCTCGGGTACGTGGAGCAGCTGAAGGCCGAGCGGGACCGGCTGGTCACCGAACTGCGCGCGATCGGGTACGAAGTGATCGAGTCCGACGCGAACTTCGTCCAGTTCGGGCGATTCGAGGACTCCCACACGGCCTGGCAGAAGATCCTCGACCAGGGCGTCCTGGTCCGGGACAACGGTGTACCGGGATGGCTGCGGGTCTCCGCGGGCACCCCGGCCGAGAACGACGCGTTCCTGGACGCGGTCCGTGAGTTGCCGAGTCGTGTGGGGGACACCCCCAGACCCCCGAAGGAGCAGAGCGCATGAGCCGCGTCGGAAGAGTGGAACGGGTGACCAAGGAGACCTCCGTCCTCGTCGAGATAGACCTCGACGGGTCCGGCACGGTCGACGTGTCGACGGGCGTCGGTTTCTACGACCACATGCTCGACCAGCTCGGCCGGCACGGTCTGTTCGACCTGACCGTGAAGACCGAGGGCGACCTGCACATCGACTCGCACCACACCATCGAGGACAGCGCCCTCGCGCTGGGCGCCGCCTTCAAGCAGGCGCTCGGCGACAAGGTGGGGATCTACCGGTTCGGCAACTGCACGGTCCCGCTGGACGAGTCGCTCGCCCAGGTGACCGTCGACCTGTCGGGCCGCCCCTACCTCGTGCACACCGAGCCCGAGAACATGGCGCCCATGATCGGCGCGTACGACACGACGATGACCCGGCACATCCTGGAGTCCTTCGTCGCCCAGGCCCAGATCGCGCTGCACGTGCACGTGCCCTACGGGCGCAACGCGCACCACATCGTGGAGTGCCAGTTCAAGGCGCTGGCCCGTGCCCTGCGCTACGCCTCCGAACGCGACCCGCGCGCCGCGGGCATCCTCCCCTCCACGAAGGGCGCGCTGTAAAGCCATGACAGGCCTCAACACCATCCTGATCGTCGTCGGGCTCTTCCTCCTGGGCGGTGTCTACTCCTTCGTCAAGCAGAAGATGCCCGCGAGCCTCATCGTGCTGCTCTCCTTCGGCGCCGCGATGTGTCTGGTCGCGGGCGTCATGAGGCTGGAGGTGTGGAATTGAGCGATTCGAAGAAGGTCGTCGTCTTCGACTACGGCTTCGGGAACGTGCGCTCCGCCGAGCGTGCCCTCGCGCGCGCGGGAGCCGAGGTCGAGATCACGCGTGACTACGACACGGCGATGAACGCGGACGGGCTGCTGGTGCCCGGCGTCGGCGCCTTCGCCGCCTGCATGAAGGGCCTGAAGGACGCCCGCGGCGACTGGATCATCGATCGCCGGCTGTCCGGTGGCCGACCGGTGATGGGCATCTGTGTCGGCATGCAGATCCTGTTCGCGCGGGGCATCGAGCACGGCACGGAGGCCGAGGGCCTCGACGAATGGCCCGGCACGGTCGAGCCGCTGCAGGCCGACATCGTGCCCCACATGGGCTGGAACACGGTCGAGGCGCCGGCCGGCTCGCGGCTCTTCGCGGGGCTCGACGCCGACGCGCGCTTCTACTTCGTGCACTCGTACGCCGTCCACGACTGGTCCCTGGACGTCACGAACCCGGCGATGCGCGCCCCCCTGGTCACCTGGTCGACGCACGGCAAGCCCTTCGTGGCGGCCGTCGAGAACGGCGCCCTGTGGGCCACGCAGTTCCACCCCGAGAAGTCCGGCGACGCCGGAGCCCAGCTCCTCACCAACTGGATCGGAACACTGTGAGCAAGCTCGAACTCCTTCCCGCCGTCGACGTCCGCGACGGCCAGGCCGTCCGCCTCGTGCACGGCGAGTCCGGGACCGAAACTTCTTACGGCTCCCCCCTTGAGGCCGCCCTCGCCTGGCAGAGCTCGGGCGCCGAGTGGCTGCACCTCGTCGACCTGGACGCCGCCTTCGGCACCGGCGACAACCGCAAGCTGATCGCCGAGGTCACCGGCGCCATGGACATCAAGGTCGAGCTGTCCGGCGGCATCCGCGACGACGAGACCCTGGCCGCCGCCCTCGCCACCGGCTGCACCCGAGTCAACCTCGGCACCGCCGCCCTGGAGACCCCCGCATGGGTCGCCGAGGTCATCGGCAGGCACGGCGACCGGATCGCGGTCGGTCTCGACGTCCGCGGTACGACCCTGCGCGGCCGCGGCTGGACCCGCGACGGCGGCGACCTCTACGAGACGCTGGAGCGCCTCGACTCCGAGGGCTGCGCGCGGTACGTCGTCACGGACATCGCGAAGGACGGCACGCTGCAGGGCCCGAACCTGGAGCTGCTGAAGAACGTGTGCGCCTCGACGGACCGCCCGGTGGTCGCCTCCGGTGGCGTCTCGTCCCTGGACGACCTGCGCGCCATCGCCGAACTGGTTCCGCTGGGCGTCGAGGGCTCCATCGTCGGCAAGGCGCTGTACGCCAAGGCGTTCACGCTGGAAGAGGCATTGGAGGCGGTGGCCCGGTGAGCGACGTACGACGCGTCTCGACCGGCGCACCCTGGGAGGACGTCTTCGGCTACTCCCGCGCGGTCGAACTGGCCAACGGCCTGGTGCTGGTCGCCGGCTGCACCTCCGTGATCGACGGAGCGATCGTCGACGGCGATCCGTACGAGCAGGCGATCAACTCCTTCAACGTCGCGTTCGCCGCGCTGAAGCAGCTCGGCCTCGGCCGTGACGACGTCGTCCGTACGCGCATGTACCTCACCCATGCCCGGGACGTGGAGGAGGTCGGACGCGCCCACAAGGAGCTGTTCGACACCGTCCGCCCCGCCGCGTCGATGATCATCGTCTCCGGCTTCGTGGATCCGCGACTGGTCGTCGAGGTCGAGGTGGAGGCGTTCCGCCCCGGCGGAGAACCGGGAGCGTCCGCAGCATGACCCTCGCCGTACGAGTCATCCCCTGCCTGGACGTGGACAACGGCCGGGTCGTCAAGGGTGTCAACTTCCAGAACCTGCGCGACGCGGGCGACCCCGTCGAGATGGCCAAGGTGTACGACGCCGAGGGCGCCGACGAGCTGACGTTCCTGGACATCACCGCCTCCTCCGGCAACCGCGAGACCACCTACGACGTGGTGCGCCGCACGGCCGAGCAGGTCTTCATCCCGCTCACCGTGGGCGGCGGCGTGCGCACCGCCGAGGACGTCGACAGGCTGCTGCGGGCGGGTGCCGACAAGGTCGGGGTCAATACGGCCGCGATCGCCCGGCCCGATCTCATCCGGGAGATCGCGGAGCGGTTCGGGCGCCAGGTGCTGGTCCTGTCGGTGGACGCGCGCCGCACGGAGAGCGGGTCCTTCGAGGTCACCACGCACGGCGGGCGCAAGGGCACCGGCATCGACGCCGTCGAATGGGCGCACCGGGCCGCCGAGCTGGGCGCGGGCGAGATCCTGCTCAACTCGATGGACGCGGACGGCACGAAGGACGGCTACGACATCGAGATGATCGAGGCCGTCCGGAAGCACGTCACCGTGCCGCTCATCGCCAGCGGCGGTGCGGGCCGGCTGGCCGACTTCCCGCCCGCCGTCGCCGCGGGCGCCGACGCGGTGCTCGCCGCGTCGGTCTTCCACTTCGGGGATCTGCGGATCGGCCAGGTGAAGGAGACCCTGCGGGGCGCGGGGCATCCCGTTCGCTGACGTCGACGCACGCCACCGAGCCCCGGCCGACGGCTTGAGTTCCAGTGGCCGGGGCTCAGCCGATCCCCGCCGCGGGGGCTCCGGGACGCCCCCGCAGCAGGAGTCTCGGAGACGCCCCCGCAGCGGGAGTCCCGGGGACGCCCCGGACGGGAGGCCACGCCCCTGGGCGGCCGTCGGTTCGACGGGACCGAGAACGACTCGCGCCGCTCGCCGACCGGTTCGGCCGCGGAAGGCCGTCGACGGCAGCGACACCACGCGCCGCCCGGCCGCCCTCGCGGTCGGCGCGTCCCTCGGCAGCCCCGGCTTCGTCGGCGGCCCCGTTGGATCAGAGGCCCAGCTGCTTCGTCTCGTGCAGCTTTGCGATCGCTTCCTTGTCGCCCTCCAGCTCCACATCGGCCGCCTGCTGCCGCCCGAGTGCGAACATCAGCAGTTCCGAGGGCTCGCCGGTCGCCGTCACGACCGGCGTGCCCCGGTGGGCGACCGCCGTCTGCCCGTCCGGGCGGCGCAGCACCAGGCCGGTCGGGGCGCCCCGGCCGGCGAGGCGCGCCGTGCGCTCCAGCCGGGACCAGAGAGCGTCCTGGAAGACCGGGTCCAGCGCGCGCGGCGTCCAGTCCGGCCGAGCCCGCCGTACGTCCTCGGTGTGGACGTAGAACTCGACCGTGTTCGAGGCCTCGTCGATCTGCTTCAGGGAGAAGGGCGAGAAGCGCGGTGGACCGGTACGGATCAGCTGGATCAGCTCCTCGTACGGCTTCTCGGCGAACTCCGCCTGCACCCGCTCCAGACGTGGCGCGAGCTGCTTGATCAGGAGCCCGCCCGCGGCGTCCGCGCGGCGCTCGCGCACCACCACGTGCGCGGCGAGATCACGGGTGTTCCAGCCCTCGCACAGGGTCGGGGCGTCCGGGCCCTCGGCCTCCAACAGGTCGGCGAGGAGAAGTCGTTCACGCTTGGCATGGGTCGACATGTCTGCAAGCCTACGACCGCCCCAGGAGTCCGCACAGTGGACAAGGGCGGGCGGGGGGGGCCACGGTCCGGCCTGTGGACAACCGGCGGGCGTGTCCCACCGGCGCGGCACAATGGTCGGCATGACCAGCACGCCTCCACCCGGCAACCCCGGCAACCCCGGCAGCCCCAGCGGCCTGGATCCCGAGATCGCCGCGCGCCTCAAGCGCGGCGCCGACGGGCTCGTCCCCGCCATCGCCCAGCAGTACGACACCGGTGAGGTGCTGATGCTCGGCTGGATGGACGACGAGGCGCTGCACCGCACGCTCACCACGGGCCGCTGCACGTACTGGTCGCGCAGCCGCCAGGAGTACTGGGTGAAGGGCGACACCTCCGGCCACTTCCAGTGGGTGAAGTCCGTGGCCCTGGACTGCGACGCCGACACGGTCCTGGTCCGGGTCGACCAGGTGGGCGCCGCCTGTCACACGGGCGCCCGCACCTGCTTCGACGAGGACGTGCTCCTCAAGGAAACGGCCTCCGCGGACACCCACGGCGCCGATTCCGGCGTACCGGCACTGGATCAGTAAGGTCAGCCGCCATGGACCTCGAGACGTTCCGCAAGCTGGCCACCGACCGCCGTGTCATCCCCGTCAGCCGCAAGCTCCTCGCCGACGGCGACACGCCGGTCGCGCTCTACCGCAAGCTGGCCGCCGAGCGCCCCGGCACCTTCCTGCTGGAGTCCGCCGAGAACGGCCGCTCCTGGTCCAGGTACTCCTTCGTCGGCGTCCGCAGTCAGGCCACCCTCACCGAGCGCGACGGACAGGCCCACTGGCTCGGCACGCCGCCCGTGGGGGTCCCGGTCGACGGCGACCCGCTGGCCGCCCTGCGCGCCACCATCGAGGCCCTGCACACGCCCCACGGAGAGGGCCTGCCCCCGTTCACCGGCGGCATGGTCGGTTATCTCGGCTACGACATCGTGCGCCGCCTGGAGAAGATCGGCCCCGGCGAGCGCGACGACCTGAAACTGCCCGAGCTGACCATGCTGCTCACCAGCGACCTCGCGGTCATGGACCACTGGGAGGGCTCGGTCCAGCTGATCGCCAACGCGATCAACCACAACGACCTCGACACGGGCGTCGACGAGGCCTACGCGGACGCGGTCGCCCGCCTCGACGCCATGGAGGCCGACCTCTCGCGCGCGATCTCCCAGCCACCCGTCGCGCTCCCGCCCTCCGAGCTGCCCGAGTACACCGCTCTGTGGGGCGGCCCGGACTTCCAGGACGCCGTCGAGGACATCAAGGAGCGCATCCGGGCGGGCGAGGCCTTCCAGGTCGTCCCCTCCCAGCGCTTCGAGACGCCCTGCACGGCCGGCGCGCTGGACGTCTACCGCGTGCTCCGGGCGACCAACCCGTCGCCGTACATGTACCTCTTCCGTTTCGACGGCTTCGATGTCGTCGGCTCGTCCCCGGAGGCCCTGGTCAAGGTCGAGGACGGGCAGGCGATGGTGCACCCCATCGCGGGCACCCGGCCGCGCGGCGCCACCGTCCAGGAGGACCAGGCCCTCGCCGAGGAGCTGCTCGCCGACCCCAAGGAGCGCGCCGAGCACCTGATGCTCGTCGACCTGGGACGCAACGACCTCGGAAGGGTCTGCGAGCCCGGCTCCGTCGAGGTCGTCGACTTCATGTCCGTCGAGCGGTACTCGCACGTGATGCACATCGTCTCGACCGTCACCGGGCGGGTCGCGGCGGGCCGTACGGCCTTCGACGTCCTCACGGCCTGCTTCCCGGCCGGCACCCTCTCCGGAGCGCCCAAGCCGCGCGCGATGCAGATCATCGACGAACTGGAGCCGTCCAGGAGGGGCTTGTACGGCGGCTGCGTCGGCTATCTCGACTTCGCGGGCGACTCCGACACCGCCATCGCCATCCGTACGGCGCTGCTGCGCGACGGCACCGCGTACGTCCAGGCGGGCGCCGGAATCGTCGCCGACTCGAACCCCGTCGCCGAGGACGACGAATGCCGCAACAAGGCGGCCGCAGTCCTGCGCGCGGTGCACACGGCCAACCGGCTCGGGAAATAGGACAAGTCTCACGTGAACCCCGGGTGACGGTTCGCCCGGGGTTCAGGCGATAGTGGACTACGTGACAGCTGTACCTCACCCCCGATCCGAAGCCGCCGGACCCGCTCGGTCCGCCCGCCGCAGCCTCGCCGTCGCCCTGTGCAGCGGCGCCCTCGGCGCGGCCGTGGCGCTGCTCTCCACCCGGCAGAGCTGGTCGGAGGGGACCGCGACAGTGGCCGGCGGCGCCTTCCCGCTGACCGCCAAGGGCAGTGACGTCACGGGCGTGCCCGCGGCGCTCGCCATAGTGGGCCTCGCCGCGCTCGTCGCCGTCTTCGCCGTCCGCAGCTCCGGGCGCTTCCTGGTCTCCGCGCTGCTCGCGCTCTCCGGCGCGGGCACGGTCGTCGCGGCGGTGCTCGGCGCGAGCGACAGCTCCGCCCTCGACGAGAAGGCCGCCGCGGCCTCCGGCGACACCGCCGCCACCGCGCACGCCCTCAGCCACACCGCCTGGCCGTATGTCGCCGCGGTGGGCGGGGCGCTCATCCTGCTCGCGGGCCTGCTCGCGCTGCGCTACGGACGGCTGTGGCCCGCGATGTCCGGCCGCTACGAGCGCGACGGGACACCCCGGCCGCGCAAGGCCAGACCCGTCGACCCGGACCGGCCCGAGGACATCTGGAAGGCCCTCGACCGGGGCGAGGACCCGACGGGACCGAACCCCGCCGGGACCTAGGACCCGGACCGGCCGACGCGGACGGGGCCCCAGGGCCCGGGACCTTGGTCCTGAGGTGCCGTGGGCGACGCGCGAGGGGCCACCCCCCGCTCAGAACATGCGTCCGCGTACGGGACAATGGACGGTGAGCGTCCGACTCATCCACGCAATCGACTCACACACGCAAACAGCAACGAGGAGCAAGTCATGGCGGGCAGCAGCCACGGTCACACCCCGGCCGCCTGGACCGGTGTCATCATCGCTTTCATCGGTTTCTGCGTCGCGGGTGCCTTCATGGTGATGGCGAACCCGCTGGGCTTCTGGGCCGGCATGGTCATCGTCGTTCTCGGCGGTGTGGTCGGCACGGCCATGCGCGCGGCGGGCATGGGCCAGCCGAAGAAGACCGCGACGGTGCCCGGGCACCCGATCCGCGAGGCCGTGGGCGCCGAGAGCTGACCCCGTACAGCTCCGTATAGCTCGATGAGAGGCGGCCCCGACACGATGTCGGGGCCGCCTCGGCACGTCCGCGGGGCGCGGTCCAGGTGGGGGAGGGGCAGAATGCGTGGCGTGAACAGCGAAACCCAGAGGGTGACACGGCGCGATTCCGGCCCCTCCGTGGCCGGTGCGGAGGCAGGCGCCGAAGCAGGCGTCGACGCGGTCGGCGTCGCCGGTGAAGGTGCCGTGCTGCGGCGGCTCGCCGTCCCCGCCGGTGTGCTCGCGGCCGTCCTCGGCGCCTTCGCGTACGTCGGAACCGTCGACCCCAACCAACCCGGGCACTACCCCGTCTGCCCGCTGCTGCGCTACACGGGCCTGTACTGCCCCGGCTGCGGCGGTCTGCGCGGCGCGCACGCCCTCGTGCACGGGGACTTCGCGACGGCGCTCACGGACAACGCGCTCGCCGTCGTCGGATACCTGGTTCTCGGGGTGGTGTGGATCGTGTGGGTGGTCCGCTCGGTGCGCGGACGGCCGCTGCGGATCGACCTGGGGCCGGTGCACCTGTGGAGCGTCGGCGCTTTGCTGCTGGTCTTCACGGTTGTCCGGAACTTGCCCTTCGGTGGCTGGCTACACCCTTGAAATGACAAATGTCCAGGTAGTGGGACCGGCGTCAACCGGATGTGAGGCCTAGCCCTTCCTCCGGATACCATCGGAGTGACCCCTCTCGACCGCCGGGAAGGCGGCCCGGGGTCACCGGCTCAACCGCTTCAACCGCCTCAACCGTTCACCGTCAGGGAAGGGGGCCGCTCGCGTGAGTGTGCTCGACGAGATCATCGACGGAGTCCGTGCCGACCTCGCGGAACGGCAGGCGCGCGTCAGCCTCGACGAGCTGAAGGAGCGCGCGGCGAAGGCTCCGGCTGCCAAGGACGGCGTGGCCGCACTGCGCGGCGACGGCGTCAAGGTCATCTGTGAGGTCAAGCGCTCCAGCCCGTCCAAGGGCGCCCTCGCCGCCATCGCGGACCCCGCCGGCCTGGCCGCGGACTACGAGGCGGGCGGCGCGGCCGTCATCTCGGTCCTCACCGAGGAGCGGCGCTTCGGCGGTTCGCTGGCCGACCTGGAGGCCGTCCGCGCCAGGGTCGACATCCCGGTGCTCCGCAAGGACTTCATCGTCACGTCGTACCAGCTGTGGGAGGCCCGTGCGTACGGCGCCGACCTCGCGCTGCTGATCGTGGCCGCCCTCGACCAGCCCGCTCTGGAGTCCCTCATCGAGCGCGCCGAGTCCATCGGACTCACGCCGCTCGTCGAGGTGCACGACGAGGAAGAGGCCGAGCGGGCGGTGGACGCCGGAGCGAAGGTCATCGGCGTCAACGCACGCAACCTGAAGACCCTGAAGGTGGACCGCTCCACCTTCGAGCGGGTCGCTCCCGAGATCCCGGCCGGCCTCGTCAAGGTCGCCGAGTCCGGTGTCCGCGGGCCGCACGACCTGATCGCGTACGCCAACGCCGGCGCCGACGCGGTCCTGGTGGGCGAGTCCCTCGTCACCGGCCGCGACCCGAAGACGGCGGTCGCCGACCTCGTAGCGGCCGGGGCCCACCCAGCGCTGCGCCACGGACGGAGCTGACACCCCGGTGCACACCGCCTCCCGCGCCACCGCCGCCACCCGTCCGGGCCCGCGCCCGGACGGTGGACCGGCGTGCGTGCGGGCGGCAGCCGCCGCCGGGTCGCGCAATCCCTACGCCCGCCTGGCCCGCGGCTGCAGGCCGCGTGGCTGCCGGGCGCCGGCCCGCCGTGTCCATGGGCGCCGGGTCCGCTATGTCATCGGCGACGAGCCGGGACAGGTCAACGGCATGCGATGGCCCGGGCGCGCACGCGCGCTCGCGCCTTCTCCGGACTCCTTCACCTTTCGGCTGCACTGAGCTCCACTGAGCCGCACCGAGCGGCATCGAGCTGCACCGAACTGAGCTGAGCGGGTCCACTCCGTGGGGTCCGTACGGGTTCCCCGCCAGACGCGGCGCGCCTGTGCATCTGGTGAACGTGACCCCTGTCCGACCTGCAACCGGGGCTGTCGCCCCTGCGAGGTAACCGCATGCCCAGCGAGTTCTTCATTCCCGACCCCGAGGGTCAAGTGCCCAGCGCCGAGGGCTACTTCGGCGCGTTCGGCGGCAAGTTCATCCCGGAGGCGCTGGTCGCCGCCGTGGACGAGGTCGCCGTCGAGTACGACAAGGCGAAGGCGGACCCGGAGTTCGCCCGCGAGCTCGACGACCTGCTCGTCAACTACACCGGACGCCCGAGCTCACTCACCGAGGTGTCCCGCTTCGCCGAACACGCCGGCGGCGCCCGGGTGTTCCTGAAGCGGGAGGATCTCAACCACACCGGCTCCCACAAGATCAACAACGTGCTCGGCCAGGCCCTGCTGACCAAGCGCATGGGCAAGACCCGCGTCATCGCCGAGACCGGCGCGGGCCAGCACGGCGTCGCGACAGCCACCGCCTGCGCGCTCTTCGGCCTTGAGTGCACGATCTACATGGGGGAGATCGACACCCGGCGCCAGGCCCTCAACGTGGCCCGTATGCGCATGCTCGGCGCCGAGGTCATCGCCGTGAAGTCCGGCTCCCGCACCCTCAAGGACGCCATCAACGAGGCGTTCCGGGACTGGGTGGCGAACGTCGACCGCACCCACTACCTCTTCGGGACCGTCGCCGGTCCGCACCCCTTCCCCGCCATGGTCCGCGACTTCCACCGGGTCATCGGGGTGGAGGCCCGGCGGCAGATCATCGAGCGCGCCGGCCGTCTCCCCGACGCCGCCGTCGCCTGCGTCGGCGGCGGCTCCAACGCCATCGGTCTCTTCCACGCCTTCATCCCGGACGCGGACGTACGCCTCGTCGGCTGCGAGCCCGCCGGACACGGAGTCGAGAGCGGGGAGCACGCCGCGACCCTGACCGCCGGTGAACCCGGGATCCTGCACGGGTCGCGTTCGTACGTCCTGCAGGACGAGGAGGGGCAGATCACCGAGCCCTACTCGATCTCGGCGGGGCTCGACTACCCGGGCATCGGGCCCGAGCACTCCTATCTCAAGGACACCGGCCGCGCCGAGTACCGCGCGGTCACCGACGACGCGGCCATGCAGGCACTGCGCCTGCTCTCCCGTACCGAGGGCATCATCCCGGCGATCGAGAGCGCCCACGCGCTCGCCGGGGCCCTGGAGGTCGGCAAGGAGCTGGGCAAGGACGGGCTGATCATCGTCAACCTGTCCGGCCGCGGCGACAAGGACATGGACACGGCCGCCCGTTACTTCGGTCTGTACGACACCGGCGCCGACGCCGTCGTCGAGGCGGATGCCGACAGCGGGAACGCCGAGATCGAGGGGGACGTCAAGTGAGCGGCAACATCCAGCTGTTGAGCGACACCCTCGCCGCGGCGAAGGCGGAGGGGCGCGCCGCCCTCATCGCGTACCTGCCGGCCGGCTTCCCGACCGTCGACGGCGGGATCGCGGCCGTCAAGGCCGTCTTCGAGGGCGGCGCGGACATCGTCGAGGTGGGGCTGCCGCACAGCGACCCCGTCCTCGACGGGCCCGTCATCCAGACCGCCGACGACATCGCCCTGCGGGGCGGCGTCAAGATCGCCGACGTCATGCGTACGGTCGACGAGGCACACCGGGCCACCGGCAAGCCCGTACTCGTGATGACGTACTGGAACCCGATCGACCGCTACGGCGTCGAGCGCTTCACCGCCGAGCTGGCGGAGGCGGGCGGGGCCGGATGCATCCTGCCCGACCTGCCCGTCCAGGAGTCGGCGCTGTGGAGGGAGCACGCCGAGAAGCACGGGCTCGCGACCGTCTTCGTCGTCGCGCCCAGCAGCAAGGACGCCCGGCTCGCCGAGATCACCGCGGCGGGCAGCGGGTTCGTGTACGCCGCCTCGCTGATGGGGGTCACGGGGACCCGGGAGTCGGTGGGGGCCCAGGCCCAGGATCTGGTGCGGCGCACCAAGGCCAGCACCGAACTGCCGGTCTGTGTCGGACTCGGCGTGTCCAACGCCACTCAGGCCGCCGAGGTGGCCGGCTTCGCCGACGGTGTGATCGTCGGCTCGGCCTTCGTGAAGCGGATGCTGGACGCGCAGGACGAGGCCGCGGGGCTCGACGCCGTACGCGCACTCGCGGGCGACCTGGCGAAGGGCGTGCGCGGCACGGTGTGAGACGCCTCCCGATGCGGGTGGGACGCTCGCCGATGTGGGTGGGACACCTCCGGTTGGGTACGTAACGGACAATCCGCTCACTCGAACGGGTGGACCTGGGACCGGGGAGGCGCGCTGCGCCTCCCCGGTTCGTTCTGCCGGTTGTGAGCGAGAAGAACCGTGACGGAAAGCGCACCGCCCGCGAGCGGATTGCGGTCGAGCGAGAGAAGCAGAAGGCCGCGGACAGGCGTCGCCGGGCGCTGATCGTGGGCGCGTCGGTGGTGTGCGTCCTGGGTCTGGCCGGAGTGGTGGGCGTCCTGGCCGCCAACGCAGGCAAGGACAAGAAGAGCGCCGCGTCGGGCCCGGTCACGTCGCCCTCGGGTGCGACCGGCAAGGACGGCCTCGCGATTCCCGTGGGCAAGGACAGCGCCAAGTCGACCCTCACGGTCTGGGAGGACTTCCGCTGCCCGGCCTGCCAGGCCTTCGAGGTTTCCTACCGTCCGACGATCAAGGAGCTGGTGGACGCGGGCCGGCTCAAGGTCGAGTACCACCTGGTCACGCTCATCGACGGGAACACGAGAGGCAGCGGCTCCCGGCACGCGGCCAACGCCGCCGCCTGCGCCCAGGACGCGGGCAAGTTCGCCGCGTACCACGACGTGCTGTACGACAACCAGCCCCAGGAAACCAGCGACGACTTCAAGAACGACAGCAAGCTCATCGAGCTGGCGGGCAAGGTCGACGGCCTCGACACGCCGGCCTTCCGGAAGTGTGTCACCGACGGCACGCACAACAGCTGGGTCGTGAAGTCGAACGACGCCTTCCAGACCAGCGGTTTCAGGGGCACGCCGACCCTGCTGCTGGGCAGCCGGAACATCTCCGCCGACCAGACGATGACCCCGGCGAAGCTCAAGCAGCTGGTCGAGGCGGAGAACAAGGGCTGAGCCCCGCCGGTGACGGGCCCCGTTATGGACCCGTAGCCGGGCTGCCTGCCGTGGGTCCGGTCCGGCAGGGTAGCGTCGACCCTGCCATGAAACTTGCCTACATTCCCAGCCCGTCGCACGGTGTGCTGCACCTCGGCCCCGTTCCGCTGCGCGGCTACGCGTTCTGCATCATCATCGGTGTCTTCGTAGCCGTCTGGCTCGGCAACAAACGCTGGATCGCCCGGGGCGGACGGCCCGGCACGGTGGCCGACATCGCGGTGTGGGCCGTGCCGTTCGGCCTCGTCGGCGGTCGGCTGTACCACGTGATCACGGACTACGAGCTGTACTTCAGCGACGGCCGTGACTGGGTGGACGCCTTCAAGGTGTGGCAGGGCGGCCTCGGCATCTGGGGAGCGATCGCACTCGGTGCGGTGGGCGCGTGGATCGGCTGCCGCCGACGCGGCATCCCGCTCCCCGCCTGGGCCGACGCCCTCGCACCCGGCATCGTCTTCGCGCAGGCCATCGGGCGCTGGGGCAACTGGTTCAACCAGGAGCTGTACGGCAAGGCGACGGACGTCCCCTGGGCGCTGCACATCACCTCCTCGACCGACGGGCGCGTGCCGGGGTACTACCACCCGACGTTCCTCTACGAGTCCCTGTGGTGCGTCGGCGTCGGCTTCCTCGTCATCTGGGCGGACCGCCGCTTCACCCTGGGCCACGGGCGGGCGTTCGCGCTGTACGTCGCGGCGTACTGCGTGGGCCGCGGCTGGATCGAGTACATGCGCGTCGACGACGCCCACCACATCCTGGGCCTGCGTCTCAACGACTGGACCGCGATGGTGGTCTTCCTCCTCGCGGTGATCTACATCGTGCTGTCCGCGCGGCTGCGGCCGGGGCGCGAGACGGTCGTGGAGCCCGCGGGCGATGCCTCGGAAGGGGCCGCCGCGGACGGGACCGCCTCCGGCGAGGGCGGGAGCGGGTCCGAGGACCAGTCCGACGGTGACGCCGTCGCTCTCGACAAGAAGGCCGACGCCCTCGGCAAGAAGGACGACGACACGGCCGACGGCAAGGCGGACACGAAGACCGACGGCAAGAAGCTCGACAAGCTCGACAAGCTCGACAAGAAGGCGGACACCGAGACGGCCGAGTCCGACGCGGCCGCCGAGTCCGACGTGCCCACGCAGGCCAAGGAATCCGCGGTGGCCGAGGAGCCCGTGAAGCCCTCGGAGCCCGAGGAGCCGGTGGGGTCCGTGGGGTCCGTGGAGTCCGTGGGGTCCCTGGACTCGGCGAAGGGTGAGGCCGAGTCGGCCAAGAAGGGCTGAGTCCTTCCGGTACGTCGAAGGGGGCGCCGCGTCCGAGGATGCGGCGCCCCCTTCGTGTGCCCGGCCAGGAGCGCTACCTCCGGCGGGCCAGCGCCAGCGTGCGATGGGCGCCCGCCACGACCGCCGCGTCCACGAAGCGGCCGTCGGGGAGGGCCTGGGCGCCCGGCTCGGTGCAGGCGGCCTCGATGATGACCTCCGCGGTGTCGATCTCGGCCGGGGTCGGGAGATAGGCGCGTTCGATCACCGGGAGCTGGCGGGGGTGGATGGCCGCGCGGCCGAGGAAGCCCAGGGTGCGCCCGTGGGCGCAGGAGGCGGCCAGGCCTTCCAGGTCCCGGATGTCCGGGAAGATCGACTGGGTGGGCGGCGCGAGGCCGGCGGCCCGGGCGGCGACCACGATCCGGGCGCGGGCCCAGTCCAGGCCCGCGTCCTCCCGAACGCCCAGGTCGGCCCGGAGATCCGCCTCCCCCAGCCCGATCCCGCGCACCGCGGGGTGGGCCGCGGCGATGGTGAAGGCGTGTTCGACACCGAGGGCGGTCTCCAGGAGGGCGTACAGGGGGATCGCGCCTCCCTCGGCGGGGGCGGCGTGTTCCGCGACCCGTACGACGTCGGAGGGGGAGATCACCTTGGGCAGGCGCAGGCCGGAGAGGCCGGGGAGCGGGGAGAGCGTCTTGAGGTCGGCCTCGGCGAGCGGGCCGTCCAGGGCGTTCACGCGGACGTGGACCGGGACCGGGGGAGGGTTCGTGAGCAGTTCCGCGGTGGCGGCGCGGGCGTACTCCTTGCGGTGCGGGGCGACCGCGTCCTCCAGGTCGATCAGGACGATGTCCGCGCCGCAGACGAGGGCCTTGGCCACCACCTCCGGGCGGTCCCCGGGGGCGTACAGCCAGGTGAGCGGGAGGGCCGGGATCCTCATAGGGCGCCTTCCGATCTGAGGGTGGTGATCTCGGCGTCGGACAGGCCGAGTTCGCCCAGGACCGCGTCCGTGTCGGCGCCGTGCGGGCGGCCCGCCCAGCGGATCCCGCCGGGCGTGTCGGAGAGCCGGAAGAGGACGTTCTGCATGCGCAGGGGGCCGAGTTCGGGGTCGTCGACGGTGGTGACCGTGTCCAGGGCGGCGTACTGCGGATCGGTCATCACATCCCGTACGTCCTGGATCGGCGCCACCGCCGCCTGCGCCTTCTCGAAGGCCGCCAGGACCTCGGCGCGGCTGTGCCGGGCGATCCACGCGCCGACCGCCTCGTCCAGGACGTCCGTGTGGCGGGCCCGGTCCGCGCCGGTCGCGAACCAGGGCTCCTCGATCAGCTCCGGGCGCCCGACCAGCCGCATCAGCCGCTCGGCGATCGACTGGGCGGAGGTCGAGACGGCGACCCACGAACCGTCCGCCGTGCGGTAGGTGTTGCGGGGCGCGTTGTTCGCGGAGCGGTTGCCGGTGCGGGGCTGGACGTGGCCCAACTGGTCGTACCAGAGCGGCTGCGGGCCGAGCACGGTGAGGATCGGCTCGATGATCGCCATGTCGACCACCTGGCCGTGGCCCGATGCGTCGCGGGCCCGGAGCGCGGTCATCACGGCGTACGCCGTCGCGAGACCCGCGATCGAGTCGGCCAGGCCGAAGGGCGGCAGGGTCGGGGGCGCGTCCGGTTCGCCGGTGATCGCCGCGAAGCCGCTCATCGCCTCGGCGAGGGTGCCGAAACCGGGGCGGTGCGCGTACGGCCCGAACTGGCCGAATCCGGTGACGCGGGCGAGGACCAGACGGGGGTTGGCGGCCGACAGCTCCGCCCAGCCGAGGTCCCACTTCTCCAGGGTGCCGGGGCGGAAGTTCTCGATGATCACATCCGCGGTGGCGGCGAGGCGCAGGAGGGTGGTGCGCCCGCCGGGTCTGGACAGGTCGAGGGTGATGGTGCGCTTGTTGCGGCCGAGGAGTTTCCACCACAGGCCGATGCCGTCCTTCGACGGGCCGTGGCCCCGGGACGGGTCGGGCTTGGCCGGGTGCTCGACCTTGACGACCTCCGCCCCGAAGTCGCCGAGCATGGTGGCGGCGAGCGGCCCGGCGAAGAGGGTGGCGAGGTCGAGGACGCGCAGGCCGTGGAGCGGGCCGGGCTCCGCGGACGGCCGCCGCGTGGACGGTCGCTGTGTGTCGGGCCGTCGCGTGTACGGCTCTGTGTGCCCGCTCATGACGTGTGCCGTGTGGGCGAGGCGGCCTGGGCGTCGATCTCGGAGCGGTACGGCATCGAGGACGAGGCGCCGACCCGCTGCACCGACAGTGACGCCGCCGTCGACGCCCAGGCGAGGGCGGCGGGCATCGGCCGGCCCTCGGCGAGTTCCCCCACTCTCGGCTTCGCTCGAGCGGGGGGACCCCCACCCGCGAGGGTGCCGGCGAACGTGTCGCCCGCACCGGTCGAGTCCACGGCGGTGACGCGGGGCGCGGGCACGGTGAGGGGTTCGGCGCCCCGGGCCGCGTACAGGCTGCCGGCCGCGCCCAGGGTGACGACGACCTCCGGCACCTGGTTGAGCAGCAGGGCGGCCGCCTTGCGGGGGTCGGGGGCGCCGGTCAGCGCGGCGGCCTCGTGCTCGTTGGGCACCAACAGGTCGATGGAGGCGAGGAGTTCGGGCGGCAGGGACTGTACGGGGGAAGGGGTCAGGATGGTCCGGACGCCGTGGCGGCGCGCGGCCTCGGCGCCGGCGAGAACGGCGTCCATCGGGATCTCCAGCTGCAGCAGCAGCGCGTCGGCACTGGCGATGAGGCCCTCGTCGCCGGGGGCGAGGTGGTCGACGGTGCCGTTGGCGCCGGGGACGACGACGATCGCGTTGCCGCCCTCGTCGTCCACCACGATGTGCGCGGTGCCGGAGGGGCCCTCGGTGGTGCGCAGGTGATCGGTGTCCACGCCCATGGGGGTCCCCCCTGCTCGAGCGAAGCCGAGAGCTTGGGGGAGCTCCAGGGTCGTACGGAGCTGGGAGCCGAAGGCGTCGGCGCCCACCGCGCCGATCATCGACACATCGGCACCGGCGTGGGCCGCGGCCACCGCCTGGTTGGCGCCCTTGCCGCCGGGGATCGTACGGAACTCCCGTCCCGTCACGGTCTCTCCGCGCTGCGGGGCCTTCGCGACGTACGCGACGAGGTCCATGTTCGTGCTGCCGAGCACGGCGATATGGGTCATGGGTGACGGGTCTCCCGGTGCGTGAGCTGGTGGGCCAGCCGGTGGGTCAGCTGGGCGAGGGTGTCGAAGCCGATGCCGTCGAAGTCGGCGACGGAGGTGGCGAGCCGGTTCTTGAGGGGGGCGGTCCAGCGGTCGGGGAGCGCGGTGGGGGTGCCGGCGAGCAGGCCCGCGACGCTGCCCGCCGTCGCGCCGTTGGAGTCGGTGTCCCAGCCGCCGGACACCGCGCGGCAGATGGAGCCGGAGAAGTCGCCGTCCGCGTGGGTGAGGGCGGCGGCGATCAGGGCGGTGTTGGGGACGGCGTGGACCCAGTGGTAGGTGCGGTGGGTGGCGTGCAGCTCGTCGACGACCGTGTCGAAGTCGGCGGTGGTGCGGGCGAGACGGACGGCGTGGGTGACCGCCCCGGCCAGCCGGGAGGCGGGGGGTACGACGGTGAGACCGGTGCGGAGGCAGGCGTGGACGTCGCTGTCGCCGGTGGCCGCCGCGGCGATGGTGGCCGCCGTGAACATCGCCGCGTACACGCCGTTCGCGGTGTGGGTGAGGGTGGCGTCGCGGTGGGCCTGTTCCGCGGCGGCTCCCGGGTCGCCGGGGTTGGTCCAGCCGTGTACGTCGGCGCGGATCAGGGCGCCGATCCATTCGCGGAAGGGGTTGCGGTGGCGGGCCGTGTGCGGGGGCTCGATGCCGGTGAGGAGGTTGCGGTAGGCGATGCGTTCGGCGGTGAAGGTGCGGCCGGCGGGGAGTTCGTCGAGCCAGAGGCGGGCCACGTCGGTGGTGGTGAAGCGGGTGCCGTGGCGCTGAAGCAACAGGAGGTTCAGGAGGGGGTAGTTGAGGTCGTCGTCCTCGGGCATGCCGTCGATGTTCTCGGCGAGGGAGGTGGGGGCCGAGCGTCTGTTCCAGGGGTGGGTGCGAAGGAGCTCGGCGGGGACTCCTCGGGCGGTGAACCAGGTGTGCAGGGGCCAGTTGCCGGTGGCTCGGGCCAGTCGGCGGATGCCGTCCAGGGGGAGCTTTTCCACCGGTTTGCCGAGGAGGCATCCTGCGGCTCTGCCCAGCCAGGCGGCCTCCAGGCCTTCCCGGGTGGGGGCCGAGGGGGGCGCGCTCACCGGCGCCGACCGGCCGCCTGCCGCGGGGCGGGTGCCGCCTCCCGCCGGGGGCGAGGGCCAGTCCGGGCAGTGGGCTCTGATCCCTGCGAGGTCCGTCGGCTCCGTGTCCGCCAACGCGTTGGGCAGCTCCGCCAGTTCGTCCAGGAGGTCCCGGGCCAGTGTGCGCACATACCGCGAGGCCGCGGTCGCGGACGCGCCCGCGCGCGGTGGGGCCTCCGGACCGCCGACCGCGCGCCAGCGGGCGGCGATCGCCTCCGGTGCGCGGCCGTCCTGGTGGGCCTGGGCGAGTTCGTGGCCGAGGAGGTCCTCCGGTTGGACCCAGGTCAGTCGGAGCACGGCGGGGTCCCCGTCAGCTCGGCGTACGCCGACTCGTGGGCACGGCGGCGGCGTACGTCCCGTTCGAAGATCTCCCGGGCCACCGCGGTGAGGGCCGCCGCCGGGGCGTGCAGGTCCAGACGGCTGGACTCGGCGACCGTCTTGGCCCAGTCGTGGGGGACCTCGGAGCCGAGGGCGCCGGCGAGGGCGCCGGCCATGGTGGCGATGGAGTCGCAGTCGCGGCCGTAGTTCACCGAGCCGAGGACCGCGTGCCGGTAGTCGCCGCCGGCCACCACCAACATGCCCAGGGCGACGGGGAGTTCCTCGATGGAGTGCAGACGGGAGGGGCGGCGGGCGCCGAGGGACGGGGCGCGGTAGTCCGGGCCCACCGTGTCGTAGGGCGTCACCGCCTCCCGGAGCGGGCGCAGCGCCGACTCGAAGTCCGTGTGCCGGGCGGCGACTTCGCAGACCGCCTCGACGGCCGACCGGGTGCCGTCCTTCGCCACCGACAGACAGGCCGCCACGACCGAGTCCGGGGTCGACCCGGGCGCGCACGCCGCCGCGACGCCCGCCGCGAAGACGCCCGCCGCCTCCCGCCCGTACGACGACTGGTGGGCGCCCGCGATGTCGAGCGCCTCGGCGTAGGCGCCGGCCGGGTTGGCGGCGTTGACCAGGCCGACGGGCGCCATGTACATCGCGGCGCCGCAGTTGACGATGTTGCCGGTGCCCGCCTCCCGGGGGTCCACATGGCCGTAGTGGAGGCGGGCCACCAGCCACTTCTCGGCGAGGAAGACGCGTTGGAGGGGGAGCGCCTCGGCCTCCAGCTCCGGGATCCAGCGCGGGTTGGTCATCAGGTCGGGCACCAGGTGCCCGGCGACGGCGTAGGCGTCGAGGTGGTCGCGGACGGTGGCGTACACCCGTACCAGCGCGTGGGTCATCAGGGTGTCGTCGGTGACGTGCCCGTCGCCCTTGTGGTACGGGGCGATGGGGCGGGCGGTGCGCCAGGCGTCGCCGTTCCAGGGGCCGACGACGCCGTGGACGCGGCCGCCGTGCCGTTCGGTGATCTGCTCGGGGGTGTAGCCCTCGACGGGGCCGCCGAGCGCGTCGCCGACGGCGGCTCCGACGAGCGCTCCGGTGATCCGTTCGTCGAGGGTTGCCGATCCTTCTCCTTTGGGCGTCATGCCCGAATCATCCCTCTGGGGTGGCCAGTCCCGTCGCTTCCAGCAAGTCGGCGAGTCCGACGAGGTCGGTGCCGGTGAGACGGGGGAGCGCGCACCCCGACAGGACACGGCAGGCGTCGCGCCAGGAGGCCGGGATCGCGGCGCCGCCGCCGAGCGCGCCGGTGAGCGCGCCCGCCAGGGCCGGGGCCGAGTCCGCGACCCGGGACAGACAGGCGGCGGCCGGCACCGCCTCCGCGATCCGGCCGCGCGCGGCGAGGGCGAGGGCGAGGGCGACCGGGACGGTCTCCGCCGCCGCGATGCCGTAGCTGTAGACGTGGTCGACGATCTGGTGCTCCAGCAGGGGGACCAGGGCGAAGGTGTCCGCGCTGGCGCGGGCGAGCTTCAGCGCGTGCCGGGCGTTGCGGCCGATCTCCGTCGCCTTGGGCAGTTCGGCGAGGGCGGCGTCCACGCAGGCCTCGACATCGGCCCCGGCGAGGGCGAGCGCGAGGGCGGCGGCCATGGCGCGGGCGCCGTGCACACCGTCGCCGTCCTGGGTGTAGCGGGCGTCGAACTCGGCGAGCTCGGCGGCGAGTCGGGGGTCTCCCGGGTGCGCCACGGCGAGCACACAGGCCCGTACGCAGGCCGCGTCGTCGAAGTAGTGGGGGTTGTCGTGGCCGGTGGCGGGCGGGCGCAGACCGGTGGCGAGGTTGCCGAGCCCGGCCCGTACGGAGATCCGGGCGCGCAGCGGGAGCAGCGCGGACTCGACCTCGGGGGCGCGTTCGGCGGCCGCGGCGACCTCGCTGGCGACGGCGTTCCAGGACAGGTCGATGGACGCCCGCATCCGGCGCTCCCGGCTCAGATCGCCGAGCGCGCTGCTGTCCCCGCCGCGCAGGACGGCCTCCGCCGCGAAGGCCGCCCATTCCGCGTCGTCCGACGGGCCGAGCCGCAGTGGTTCCGGCGGCTGGTTCAGGGCGATCGGCACGGGCAGCGTCGTGGTCGCGTTCTGTTCCGCGAACGTGTCCAGCTCACGGGTCAGCCGGCGGGTCCACTCGGGCATGCGGGCGGCGCGGTGCCGGGCGGCGGGCCAGCCCGCGGCGTCGCCCGCCGCGAGGCCGAGGAGGAGGCCCTCGATACGGCGGGGGCGCGCGTCGGGGGCGGGGACGCCGGCCTCCGCGTCCGGTTCCGCGTCCGGGTCCGCCACCGGTCTGCCGAGGTCGGGCGCCGCGGCCGACCCGGCACCGGGTTCGTCTCCCACCAGTCCGGGTCTCATGGCTGCACCTCGTCGTCATCGGTGATCAGGACGTAGTCGCCGGCCAGGGTGTACAGGTCCGGGGGCGGGGCCAGGGGTGGGGTCGGCGTCAGAGAGCCGGGGTCGCGTACGAGTCGTACCCGGTCCCGTGCCGGGCCCCTGGTCCCCCACTTTCCGTCGTCCCCCGGCGTCAGCAGCTCCGCCACGTCCAGTACGTGGTGGCCCGCCATGGAGGGGAGGCAGCTGCCGCGCGCCGGGCCGATGGCGGCCGCCCAGGGGGCCGGGATCGAGGTGGCACCCCGGGTCGCGCCCGCCAGCGCGCCCGCCACCGCCGCCGTGGTGTCGGCGTCGCGGCCCATGTTGACGGCGGTGAGGACGGACTCGGTGAAGTCCCCGTCGGCGGCGGCGTACGCCCCGAAGGCGAGGGCGACGGCCTCCGGGGCCAGGTCCGTCCAGGGGTAGCCGCCGATGACGACCGCGGAGCGGACCGCGCGTTCCCCGCGGTGGGCGACCGCGACCGCGCGGCGCAGCGAGCGGGCCGTCCAGGAGTCGTCCGGGACCACGGCCAGCGCGGAGGCGACCACCGCGATCGTGGAGGCCCCCGCCATCGCCGCCGCGACGCCCGCCGCGACCGCCTGGCCGCCGTAGATGCCCTCGCCGTCGTGGCTCACCGAGCCGTCGATCGCCACCAGCCGGGCGGCCTCCGCCGGACGGCCCGCCGCGAACACGCCGAAAGGGGCCGCGCGCATCGCCAGGCCGTCGCTCCAGGCGTGCCGGTGCTGGGCCGAGATGGGTGCCGCCAGACCCCGGCGCAGGTTCTCCAGGGTGCCGCGCTCGCTGAAGCCCGCGCCGCGGAACGGACCCTCGTCGCGGTCCGCGATCCACTGGTGCCAGGCCGACTCGACATGCGTCACGGTGAGCGCCGAACCGTGCCGGGCCAGCAGCAGCCCCGAGAAGATCGCGTACTCCGTGTCGTCCGTGCCGGCCGGGTGCTCGGTGACGTAGCCCGTGATCCGGCCCCATTTCGCACGGATCTCCGACGGCTTCATGTTCTCGGCGGGCGCGCCCAGCGCGTCCCCGACGGCGAGACCGAGCAGCGCGCCGCGCGCCCGATCGCGGAGACCGGCGGCGTCCCCGGGGGCCGGGACGGAGGGAATGCAGGCGATGGAAGCCATACGGTGCCTCTCCTCTCAGGGCGCAGAGCCCTTTGGGGATGTGTCCCACCGCAGGGGCCCGGGAGAGCCTCGCGCGGCCCCGCATTCACCCGGTCGACATCTGTGCGGGCTCATACACGGATGAGCACGAAAGGGTAAAGCCGCAGGTTAGCCCAGCCTTTCCTTGCTGGCGAGCGGGAAATTACCGGCGTACTTTTGGAGTTGTCAAAAAGTAGAAACAGTCCAACCGCACCACTGGGGGACCGGTATGTCCATCATCGACACCAAGGCGACACTGCACGAGGCGCACCGCGACAACCACACCCACCGGGATGTGAACGGCGGATGGCTGCGCCCGGCCGTGTTCGGCGCGATGGACGGGCTCGTGTCCAACCTCGCCCTGATGACGGGTGTCGCGGGCGGGTCCGTCTCCCACCGGACGATCGTCATCACCGGGCTCGCGGGCCTGGCCGCCGGCGCCTTCTCCATGGCCGCCGGCGAATACACCTCCGTCGCCTCCCAGCGCGAACTCGTCGAGGCCGAACTCGACGTCGAACGCCGGGAGTTGAGAAAGCACCCGAAGGACGAGGAGCGCGAGCTCGCCGCGCTGTACGAGGCGCGCGGCGTGGAACCCGCGCTCGCCCGCGAAGTGGCCGGACAACTCTCGCGCGACCCCGAGCAGGCCCTGGAGATACATGCCCGCGAGGAGCTCGGCATCGACCCGGGCGACCTGCCCTCCCCGGCCGTCGCCGCCGTGTCCAGCTTCGGCTCCTTCGCCCTGGGCGCGCTGCTCCCCGTACTGCCGTATCTGCTCGGTGCGACCGTCCTGTGGCCCGCGCTGCTGCTCGCGCTGATCGGGCTCTTCGCGTGCGGCGCGATCGTGGCCCGGGTGACGGCTCGATCCTGGTGGTACAGCGGAATCCGGCAGCTCGCGCTCGGCGGTGCCGCGGCGGGTGTGACCTACGTCCTGGGCGGTCTGTTCGGTACCGCCGTAGGATGATGGCCGAGCACTTATGCAAGGGACTGCATAAGTAGCCGTTACTCGCTGGTTTCGATCGCTTAACCACTGGGCATGAGCCGTAAGCGCCGTGGGCAATGAGGCCTGCGCCGCGTCAGCACGGTGAGCGACGTTGCCCGCCGAGCTCCGGGCCCACGGGCATTGATCTGTCCGCTTAGGTCCCCTTAACTCCACCGTCGTGCGCGGTACCCCCACGCCACCCCTCGGTGTCCGCATGCTGGAACGTAGTATCCGGTTCCCGAGAAGCATTCCATCATGTAACCTGCACGAAATTTTGCACCTTTCAGCAGAGGGCCAACGTCGTCCCTCGGCAATCGCATATGCCACGACGACGACGGGAGAGCCGATGCGTACGCCGCGCCAGCCGTCCCAGCACTCCGCGAATGGCCAGAAGTGGTCCTTCATGGATGCTCGCCCTGCTGCGCAGGGTATGTACGACCCCCGCAACGAGCACGACGCCTGCGGCGTCGGCTTCGTGGCCACCCTCACCGGTGAGGCGAGCTACGCGCTGGTCGAGCAGGCGCTCACCGTGCTGCGCAACCTGGAGCACCGGGGTGCCACCGGCGCCGAGCCCGACTCGGGCGACGGTGCGGGCATCCTGTCCCAGGTCCCCGACGCGTTCTTCCGTGAGGTGGCCGAATTCGAGCTGCCCGCGGCCGGCGCCTACGCGGTCGGCATCGCCTTCCTGCCCGAGGAGGGCATCGAGGACGCCGTCTCACGGATCGAGACGATCGCCGCCGACGAGGACCTGACCGTCCTCGGCTGGCGCCAGGTGCCCGTCGCCCCCGAACTCCTCGGCGCCACCGCCCGCTCCACGATGCCCGCCTTCCGGCAGATCTTCGTCACGGACGGCGCCTCGACCGGCATCGACCTGGACCGCAAGGCGTTCGTGCTGCGCAAGCGCGCCGAGCGCGAGGCCGGTGCCTACTTCCCCTCGCTCTCCGCCCGCACCATCGTGTACAAGGGCATGCTGACCACCGGCCAGCTGGAGCCCTTCTTCCCGGACCTGTCCGACCGCCGCTTCGCCTCCGCGATCGCGCTCGTGCACTCCCGGTTCTCCACCAACACCTTCCCGAGCTGGCCGCTCGCCCACCCGTACCGCTTCGTCGCGCACAACGGCGAGATCAACACGGTCAAGGGCAACCGCAACTGGATGAAGGCCCGCGAGTCCCAGCTCGTCTCCGACGCGTTCGGCTCCGGCGACAACGGACACGGCGGGGGCAAGGGCCTGGAGCGGGTCTTCCCGATCTGTACGCCCGAGGCGTCCGACTCCGCCTCCTTCGACGAGGTGCTGGAACTCCTCCACCTCGGCGGCCGCTCGCTCCCGCACTCCGTGCTGATGATGATCCCGGAGGCGTGGGAGAACCACGACTCCATGGACGCGGACCGCCGCGCCTTCTACCAGTTCCACGCCACGATGATGGAGCCCTGGGACGGCCCGGCCTGCGTCACCTTCACCGACGGCGTCCAGGTCGGCGCGGTCCTCGACCGCAACGGTCTGCGCCCCGGCCGCTACTGGGTCACCGACGAGGGCCTCGTCGTCCTCGGCTCCGAGGTCGGCGTCCTCGACATCGACCCCGCGAAGGTCGTCCGCAAGGGCCGCCTGCAGCCAGGCAAGATGTTCCTCGTCGACACCGCCGAGCACCGCATCATCGAGGACGACGAGATCAAGGCCGCCCTCGCCGTCGACAAGCCGTACGCGGACTGGCTGGAAGCCGGCGAGATCGAGCTCTCCGACCTGCCCGAGCGCGAGCACATCGTGCACACCCACGCCTCGGTCACCCGCCGCCAGCAGACCTTCGGCTACACCGAGGAAGAGCTGCGCGTCATCCTCGCGCCGATGGCCAAGAGCGGCGGCGAGCCGCTGGGCTCCATGGGCACGGACTCCCCGATCGCGGCCCTGTCCGCGCGCCCTCGCCTGCTCTTCGACTACTTCACCCAGCTGTTCGCGCAGGTCACCAACCCGCCGCTGGACGCGATCCGCGAGGAGCTCGTCACCTCGCTGCGCTCCTCGCTGGGCCCGCAGGGCAACCTGCTGGAGCCGACCGCCGCGTCCTGCCGCAGCGTCACGTTGCCCTTCCCGGTGATCGACAACGACGAGCTGGCCAAGCTCATCCACATCAACGCCGACGGCGACATGCCCGGCATGAAGGCCGCGACGCTGTCCGGTCTGTACCGGGTCTCCGGCGGCGGCGACTCGCTGGCCGCGCGCATCGAGGAGATCTGCTCTGAGGCCGACGCCGCCATAGACAACGGCGCCCGTCTGATCGTCCTCTCGGACCGGCACTCCGACGCCGAGCATGCGCCGATCCCCTCGCTGCTGCTCACCGCGGCCGTCCACCACCACCTCATCCGCACCAAGCAGCGCACCCAGGTGGGCCTGCTGGTCGAGGCGGGCGACGTCCGCGAGGTCCACCACGTGGCCCTGCTCATCGGCTTCGGCGCCGCCGCGGTCAACCCCTACCTGGCGATGGAGTCGGTCGAGGACCTGGTCCGGGCCGGCACCTTCCTGACCGACATCGAGCCCGAGCAGGCCATCCGCAACCTGATCTACGCGCTCGGCAAGGGCGTCCTCAAGGTCATGTCCAAGATGGGCATCTCGACCGTCGCCTCCTACCGCGGCGCCCAGGTCTTCGAGGCCGTCGGCCTCGACCAGGCCTTCGTCGAGAAGTACTTCAGCGGCACGGCCACGAAGATCGGCGGCGCCGGCCTCGACGTCGTCGCCAAGGAGGTCGCGGCACGGCACGCCAAGGCCTACCCGGCCTCCGGCATCGCCCCGGCCCACCGGGCCCTCGACATCGGCGGCGAGTACCAGTGGCGCCGCGAGGGCGAGCCGCACCTGTTCGACCCGGAGACGGTCTTCCGCCTCCAGCACTCGACGCGCTCCGGCAGCTACGACATCTTCAAGAAGTACACCGACCGGGTGAACGAGCAGTCCGAGCGCCTGATGACGCTCCGTGGCCTGTTCGCCTTCACGTCCGACCGGCAGCCGATCCCGATCGACGAGGTCGAGCCCGTCTCCGAGATCGTCAAGCGCTTCTCCACCGGCGCCATGTCGTACGGCTCCATCTCCAAGGAGGCGCACGAGACCCTCGCCATCGCCATGAACCAGCTGGGCGGCAAGTCCAACACCGGTGAGGGCGGCGAGGACGCCGACCGGCTCTACGACCCGGCCCGCCGTTCGTCGATCAAGCAGGTCGCCTCCGGCCGCTTCGGGGTGACCTCCGAATACCTGGTCAACGCCGACGACATCCAGATCAAGATGGCGCAGGGCGCCAAGCCCGGCGAGGGCGGCCAGCTGCCCGGCCACAAGGTCTACCCCTGGGTCGCCAAGACCCGGCACAGCACCCCGGGCGTGGGCCTCATCTCCCCGCCCCCGCACCACGACATCTACTCCATCGAGGACCTGGCCCAGCTGATCCACGACCTGAAGAACGCGAACCCGCAGGCGCGGATTCACGTGAAGCTGGTCTCGGAGGTCGGCGTCGGCACGGTCGCCGCGGGCGTCTCCAAGGCACACGCGGACGTGGTGCTCATTTCCGGCCACGACGGCGGTACGGGCGCCTCCCCGCTGACCTCGCTGAAGCACGCGGGCGGCCCCTGGGAGCTCGGCCTCGCCGAGACCCAGCAGACGCTGCTGCTCAACGGCCTGCGCGACCGCATCGTCGTACAGACCGACGGCCAGCTGAAGACCGGCCGTGACGTCGTCATCGCCGCGCTGCTCGGCGCCGAGGAGTTCGGTTTCGCGACCGCGCCGCTCGTCGTCTCCGGCTGCGTCATGATGCGCGTCTGCCACCTCGACACCTGTCCGGTCGGCATCGCCACCCAGAACCCGGTGCTGCGCGAGCGCTTCGCCGGCAAGGCCGAGTACGTCGTGAACTTCTTCAAGTTCATCGCCGAAGAGGTCCGCGAGATCCTCGCCGAGCTGGGCCTGCGCACCATCGAGGAGGCCGTCGGCCACGCCGAGAACCTCGACGTGGAGCGGGCGATCACCCACTGGAAGGCGCAGGGCCTGGACCTGTCCCCGCTCTTCCACGTGCCCGAGCTGCCCGAGGGCGCGGTGCGCCACCAGGTCATCGCGCAGGACCACGGCCTGGAGAAGGCGCTCGACAACGAGCTGATCAAGCTCGCCGCCGACGCGCTCGCCGCGAACTCGCAGGCCGACGCCCAGCCGGTGCGCGCCCAGGTCGCGATCCGCAACATCAACCGCACGGTCGGCACCATGCTCGGCCACGAGGTCACCAAGAAGTTCGGTGGCGCGGGGCTGCCCGACGACACCATCGACATCACCTTCACCGGCTCCGCGGGCCAGTCCTTCGGCGCCTTCCTGCCGCGCGGTGTCACGCTGCGCCTGGAGGGCGACGCCAACGACTACGTCGGCAAGGGCCTCTCCGGCGGCCGGGTGATCGTCCGTCCCGACCGGGGCGCCGACCACCTCGCCGAGTACTCGACGATCGCGGGCAACACCATCGCGTACGGCGCGACGGGCGGCGAGCTCTTCCTGCGCGGCCGCACCGGCGAGCGCTTCTGCGTCCGCAACTCCGGCGCGACGGTGGTCTCCGAGGGCGTGGGCGACCACGGCTGCGAGTACATGACCGGCGGTCACGCGGTCGTGCTGGGCGAGACGGGACGCAACTTCGCGGCCGGTATGTCCGGCGGCATCGCGTACGTCGTCGACCTGAACCGCGACAACGTCAACGTCGGCAACCTGGGCGCCGTCGAGGCGCTCGACGACACCGACAAGCAGTGGCTGCACGACGTGGTGCGCCGCCACCAGGAGGACACCGGCTCGACCGTCGCCGAGAAGCTCCTGGCCGAGTGGGACAGCCCCGATGGAGGTGCGGCCCGCTTCAGCAAGATCATCCCCAGCACGTACAAGGCAGTGCTCGCCGCCAAGGACGCCGCCGAGCGAGCCGGACTCTCCGAGTCCGAGATCACCGAGAAGATGATGGAGGCGGCGACCAATGGCTGATCCCAAGGGCTTTCTGACCCACGGCCGCGAGGTCGCCAGGACCCGTCCGGTCGCCGAGCGGGTCAAGGACTGGAACGAGGTCTACGTCCCGGGCTCGCTGCTCCCGATCATCTCCAAGCAGGCCGGCCGTTGCATGGACTGCGGCATCCCGTTCTGCCACAACGGCTGTCCGCTGGGGAACCTGATCCCCGAGTGGAACGACTACGCCTACCGCGAGGACTGGTCCGCCGCCTCGGAGCGTCTGCACGCCACGAACAACTTCCCGGAGTTCACGGGTCGGCTGTGCCCGGCCCCGTGCGAGTCGGCGTGTGTGCTCGGCATCAACCAGCCCGCCGTGACCATCAAGAACGTCGAGGTCTCGATCATCGACAAGGCGTGGGACACGGGCGATGTCGCCCCGCAGATCCCCGAGCGCCTGTCGGGCAAGACGGTCGCGGTCATCGGCTCCGGGCCCTCCGGTCTGGCCGCCGCCCAGCAGCTCACCCGGGCGGGCCACACGGTCGCCGTGTACGAGCGCGCCGACCGCGTCGGCGGCCTGCTGCGCTACGGCATCCCCGAGTTCAAGATGGAGAAGCGGCACATCAACCGCCGTATCGAGCAGATGCGCGCGGAGGGCACCCGCTTCCGTACGGGCATCGAGATCGGCCGCGACCTCAAGGCGACGGACCTGCGCAAGCGGTACGACGCCGTGGTCATCGCCGCCGGTGCGACGACCGCGCGTGACCTCCCGGCCCCCGGCCGCGAGCTCAAGGGCATCCACCAGGCCATGGAGTACCTGCCGCTGGCCAACAAGGTGCAGGAGGGCGACTACGTGGCGCCCCCGATCACCGCCGAGGGCAGGCACGTCGTGGTCATCGGCGGCGGCGACACGGGCGCGGACTGCGTGGGCACCGCCCACCGCCAGGGCGCGGCCTCGGTCACCCAGCTGGAGATCATGCCGCGACCGGGCGAGGAGCGGAACCCGGGCCAGCCCTGGCCGACGTTCCCGATGCTCTACAAGGTCACCTCCGCGCACGAGGAGGGCGGCGAGCGGGTCTACTCCGTCAACACCACCCACTTCGAGGGCGACGAGGACGGCAACGTCCAGTGGCTGCACCTCGTCGAGGTCGAGTTCGTCGACGGCAAGCTGACCCAGAAGCCGGGCACGGAGCGCAGGATCCCCGCCCAGCTGGTGACGCTGGCCATGGGCTTCACCGGGACCGACGTGGAGAACGGCCTGGTCTCGCAGTTCGGCCTGGAGCTCGACGCGCGCGGCAACATCGCCCGTGACGCCGATTTCGCGACCAACGTCCCCGGCGTGTACGTCGCCGGTGACGCGGGCCGCGGCCAGTCGTTGATCGTCTGGGCCATCGCGGAGGGCCGCTCGGCCGCCCGCGGGGTCGACCGCTTCCTCACCGGAGCGAGCGACCTGCCGGCCCCGATCCGCCCCACGGACCGTTCCCTGATGGTCTGACGGCCACAAGGGGTCCGACGGCCACAAGGGGTCCGACGGCCACAAGGGGTCCGACGGCCACAAGCGGTCCGACGCTCCACCCCAACAGACGTCCCGTACAACGGCGTACGGAACTGAACGCGGCGCCTGCCTTGTCCCCGACCGGACGGTGGGCGCCGTGGTGCGTCGTACCTCCGGCGGTTGTGCGGGTGATCGCCTCAAGGGCTCGTCCTCAAACGCCGGACGGGCTGGGGGTGCCCCAAGCCGTGCCCTGCCGTTATGGCACCTTGTACGTCTCCCCGTACACCTTCCACTCCAGTGGTGTACGCAGGTCCAGGTTGCCGTCGTAGAGGAACTTCCGCTGGGCGGTGTCGACGCGGGTCGTGTCGCGGTGGGCGTTCGTGGACTTCATGGCGGCGCGGCGGATGTCCAGGAAGATGTCGAGGTACGACTTCTCGGAGCCGCCCTCCGCCGGGGTGTCGGCCTGGGCCATGGCGCGTCGGCGCAGCCCGTAGAAGCTGTTGGCGCTCGTGCCGGGCCCGTGCATGACCATGGCGTCGTAGTAGATGAACTGCCCCAGTGTGCCGAGGCCGTCGAGTTTGGCGCGGCGGACCGCGGGGTCGAAGTAGACACGGTCCCGCTCGGCGTCCTGGGCCTTGCGGAAGGCGGCCACCGAGGCCTCCTTGCGCCAGGCCGCGGTGAACCCGGGGTCGAGGCCCTCGTGGGAGTCCGTGCCGTCGACCTTGCGCAGGGCGGGGAGATAGCGGGCGAGGCCGTTGTCCGGATGGTCCTTCGTGTACTTCTCCACCAGGACGAGCAGGTCGTGGGTGCCGGTGCAGAAGCCGATGAGGCCCGCGGTGTAACCCTGGCCGTCGCCGATGTCCTCGATGTAGGCGTACGCGCTGCGCCAGTTGAGCGTGGAGTTCTCGGCGCTCGCCACGAGTCGCTGGGCCAACTCCTTCTTGTCCGGCGCGGCGAGGCCGGCGCCCGCCGCCCGCCCGGCGGCCCCGCTCGCGTCCGAGAGGCCGGGGGTGAAGAAGTAGACCGCCGCCGCGACCAGGGGGAGGACCGCGAGCAGGAGCAGCCGAGCACGTTTCATGGGCTCAGCCTAGGGAGCGCTCAGGCCGCTCCGCTCGTCAGCGCGGACACCTTCCCGACGGTCAGCACGACCAGCAGCACCAACAGCCCCACGCACGCGGCCCCTTGGACCAGGTTGCGGCGGCGGTCCCGCGGCGCGTACGCGTACGCGAGGGTGACGACGCCGCCCGCCAGCAGCCCGCCGAGGTGGCCCTGCCAGGAGGTGAGCCCCGCCGAGATGAGCAGCCAGAGCAGCAGACCCGCCATGAAACGGTTGACCGCGGCCATGTCGGCACCGAGACGGCGGGCCATCACGTAGTACGCGGCGCCCAGCCCGAAGACGGCGCCCGACGCGCCGAGCGTGGGCGTGTCCGGCGCGATCACCAGCACGAGGACCGAACCGCCGAACGCCGAGAGCAGATAGAGCGCGAGGTAGCGGACCCGGCCGAGCTGGGCCTCCACCACCCGGCCCAGGTTCCACAGCGAGACCATGTTCATCACGATGTGCAGAATCCCGAAGGTGCCCTCGGTGGGGGGCAGGTGGAGGAACGCGCCGGTCAGCAGCCGGTACCACTCCCCGTCGACCACCCCTTCCGGGTGGAAGTCGGAGGGGTACTGCGTCTGCCAGACGTAGTGCCCGCCGTCGGGCCCCGCCAGCCCCGCGCCCAGCATCTCGAACCGGTCCACGATCGCGGGACGCACCACCTCGCCCACGTAGGCCAGCACGTTGAGCGCGATCAGTATGTACGTCACCACGGGCACGGTCGAGATCCGGCCGCCGAACGTGGTGCGGGCCTGCCGGATCGACCGGGCGCCCTCCTTCACACACTCCACGCACTGGTGTCCGACAGACGCCTCGCGCATGCAGTCGGGGCAGATGTAGCGGTCGCACCGGGTGCAGCGGACATGGGACTCCACCTTGGGATGGCGATAGCAGGTGGTGACGGCGGATTCGGTGGATTCGGTGGATTCGGTGGGCTCGGATTCCACGGCCGGCTCCTCGCGGGTACGTAGATCAGGGGGACGATGAGCCGGTGGGGTCGGCGGCGAACAAAATAGCGAACGTCGGGGTGAGGGTGGGACAGCAGGGGTTGCCGGTGCCGTAATCTCGGCATCTCGGCGTTTCCGCAACCCTCGCGCGATGGGAGCCCCGCATGGCCGGAATCAGCCTCACCAAGGTGGAGGAGACCGCGCCCGCGCTGGTCAGTCTGTACAAGAGCGCCGGTGTCTCCCTCACCAAGCACGGGCTGAGCGGACAGCGGGCCGCGGTGTATCTCGTGGTCGACCACTCCGGCTCGATGAAGCCGTACTACCGGGACGGCAGCGTGCAGGCGCTGGCGGACCGGGTGCTCGGCCTGTCGGCGCATCTCGACGACGACGGCACCGTCCCGGTCGTCTTCTTCTCCACGGACATCGACGCGGTGACGGACATCGCGCTCGACAACCACCAGGGGCGGGTGGAGAAGATCGTGGCGGGTCTCGGCCACATGGGCAAGACCAGCTACCACCTGGCCATGGACGCCGTCATCGACCACTACCTGGACAGCGGCTCCAAGGACCCCGCCCTCGTCGTCTTCCAGACCGACGGCGGCCCCATCAACAAGCTCGCCGCCGAACGGTACTTGTGCAAGGCGGCGAAGCTCCCGCTGTTCTGGCAGTTCATAGGGTTCGGCGACCCGGAGAGCCGGCAGTTCGAATTCCTGCGCAAACTCGACGAGCTGCCGGTGCCGCAGAAGCGGGTCGTCGACAACGCCGGGTTCTTCCACGCCGGTACGGACCCTCGGAAGGTCTCCGACGCCGAGCTGTACGACCGGATCGTGGGCGACTTCCCCCAGTGGCTGACGGCGGCGCGGGCGCGGGGGATCGTCCAGTGACCGTGCGCGCGCTGCCCGCCGCCGGGCGGATCGCCGTGCCCTGGAGGAACGGCGGCGGGGTGACGCGCGAGATCACGGCCCGGCCCGAGGGCGCGGACATGGGTGACTTCGTGTGGCGGGTGAGCCTGGCCGACGTCGACGCCGACGGGCCGTTCTCGGCGTTCGCCGGGGTGGACCGGATCCTCACCATGGTCGAGGGCGAGGGGATGGAGCTGACCGTCGGCGGCGCGCACCGCCGTGTCGACACACGGTTCGTGCCGCAGGGCTTCCCGGGTGACCTGCCGACCGACTGCCGGCTGATCGGGGGCCCGGTGGTGAACCTCAACGTCATGTGGCGCAGGGGCGGCGGGGTGGCCCCGACCGTCACGGTCGCCGACTCCCGGCGCCCCCTCGCCGTCCCGGCGGGCCCGGCCGTGCTGGTCGTCGCGCTCGACGGGAGCGCCGAGGTGGCCGGGGCGCTTCTTCGGCGGTACGACGCCGTGTTGCTGACCGGTGAGGAAGCCGTGCTGCACGCGACGGGTCATACCGCCGTGGTCGCCCTGACACCGGGAGCCTGAGCGCCCGTCGGGACAGGCTGAGGCGCGAGGCCGCGCAGGGCTTTCAGAGGCGCGGAGAACCGCGCGACCAGCCCCCACCGGCCCGCAGACAAACAAACCCGGACGGGCAGGGCGATCCGGGGCGCAGCCCCGGCCTCAGAGGCGCGGGGAACCGCGCGAACGGCCCCCACCCGCCCGCACCCGCCCGCACCCAAAGTGCACACCCGAGGTCTGGGGCGGAGCCCCCAGGAAGTCACCAGCGGCGCGCATCCCCCCCGAGCACGGCCGCCCTGCACTCGGCCGGGCTGCCCCACGCGGTGCGCAGGGCACGCGCCTTGGTCAGCCACAGCGACAGGTCGTACTCCGCGGTGTAGCCGATCGCTCCGTGCAGCTGCAGCGCCGAGCGCGCGGTGGCGTACGCCGCCTCGCAGGCCGCGACCTTGGCGGCGGCCACGTCGGCGGACGTCATGGTCAGGGCCGCGCCGAAGAGCAGCGGCCGCGCGAACTCCAGGGCGATCTTCGCATCGGCGAGGCGATGCTTGACCGCCTGGAACGAGCCCACGGGGACACCGAACTGCGTGCGCCGGCGCACGTAGGCCACCGTCCGGTCGAGCAGGGCGAGTCCTACGCCGAGGGCCTGCGCGGCGGTGGCCAGCCGGGCCCAGATGAGAGCCCGGGCGGCGGCACGGTCGACAGGGGCGCCGATGGCGAGCAGTTCACGGCCGGGGTGGGGGAGGGTGAGCCGCCGGGCCGGGTCGAGGGAGGGACGGGGGGCTGGACGGGGGGCCGGACGATCTGGTGGGGCGGAGGGTGCCGGTGGTGCAGGTAGCGCAACTGGCGCCTGCGGTGCCTGTGGTGCCTGCAGTGCCTGCGGTGCTTTCGGTGCCTGTGGCGCGGGGAGTGCGGGTGGTGCGGGTGTGCGAACCGACGCCCGTGCCCCCGCCTGCTCCCGGGCCTCTGCCCGCACCTGGTCGCGCGCCTGCTCCGGCTTTCCCGCCCGCTCTCGCTGCCGTGCGGGCTCCCGCCCCTGCGCCAGGTGCAGTTCCGCGTGCTCGCCGCCTCCCGTCACCGTCAGCTCCACATCCGCCGCGTCCCCGTCCAGGACGTACGGCCCCCCGCCCGGCAGGGCCAGCGTCACGACGGTCCCGCCCGCGGCCAGCGGCGGGAGCAGCCGCTTGGCCGGGCCCGACCCGTCCGGTCCGCCCAGTCCGGTGAGCAGCGCGGCGGCGGCGACCGTCTCCACCAGCGGGCCCGGCACCCCGTGCCGGCCCAGTTCCACGAAGGCGACGGCGAGGTCCACCGGAAGGGGGCCCACTCCCTCGTACGTCTCCGGTACGGCCAGCGCGAAGACGCCCATGTCCGCGAGGCGGGACCACAGGGCGCGACCGGGTGCGTGATCGCCCGTGCTCCAGGCCCGTACGACCGCGGGGGTGTCCGCCGCGGTGAGCAGCGCGTCCAGCGAGCGGGCGAAGGCCTGCTGCTCGGCGTCGAGGAGGAAACGCATCAGCGGCGGCCCTTCGGGAGACCGAGCAGGCGCTCGGCGATGATGTCGCGCTGGATCTCGTTGGTGCCGGCGTAGATCGGTCCGGCCAGCGAGAAGACGTATCCCTCGCACCAGTCCGTGTCGGCCGGCTCGCCCTCCGCGCCGAGGAGATCGAGTGCCGTCTCGTGCAGCGCGATGTCGTACTCGGACCAGAAGACCTTGTTCAGACTGGCCTCCGGGCCGATGCTCTCGCCGTCGAGGAAGCGGGAGGCGCCCGCGTAGGTGAAGAGCTGGTAGGCGCGGGCACCGATCACCGCGTCGGCCACCCGGTCGCGCAGCGCCGTGTCCGAGGGGTCCGCGCGGGCGCGCCAGAGGGCCACCAGCCGGTCGGCGGCGGCGAGGAAACGGCCCGGTGAACGCAGCGTCAGACCGCGTTCGTTGCCCGCCGTCGACATGGCGACCCGCCAGCCCCCGCCCGGCTCGCCGATCACGTCCTGGTCCGGGACGAAGACCTCGTCGAGGAAGAGTTCGGCGAAGGCCGGTCTGCCGTCGAGACGGCCGATGGGGCGGACGGTGACACCGGGCGCGCGCAGATCGAACATCAGATAGGTCAGGCCCTGGTGGGGCCTCGGCGTGTCCGGCTCGCTGCGGAAGAGGCCGAACGCGCGGTCGGCGAAGGCGGCCCGCGACGACCACGTCTTCTGTCCGCTCAGCAGCCAGCCCCCGTCCGTACGCACCGCCCGGGAGGTGAGCGAGGCCAGGTCGGACCCCGCCTCCGGCTCGGACCACGCCTGCGCCCAGACGACCTCTCCGGTGGCCATCGAGGGGAGCAGCCGGGCGCACTGCTCCCGCGTGCCGTGGTCGAAGAGGGTGGGCGCCAGCAGGCTGATGCCGTTCTGGCCGACCCGGCCCGGCGCGCCCGCCGCGTAGTACTCCTCCTCGAAGACCAGCCACCGCACGATGTCCGCGTCCCGGCCGCCGTACGCCGCCGGCCAGGACACCACCGACCAGCGGTCCGCGGCGAGTTCGGCCTCCCATGCGCGGTGCGCCGCGAAGCCCTCCTCGGTTTCGAGGGAGGGCAGGGGCACGGACGGCACATGGGCGGTCAGCCAGGCCCGGGCCTCGGCGCGGAAGGCCTCGTCGGCGGGGGAGTGCGTGAGGTCCATCGCGGCACCCTTCGGGCGGTCTCGGCGGCAACCTTCCCTAACAAGTGTTTGGTAGGTTAGCGTGGAGTCATGAACGACGTCGAGAGTCCGGCGTATGTCACCGGGCACGGGCTGCTGAAAGGGCGCACCGCCGTCATCACGGCGGCCGCGGGCGCGGGCATCGGCGGGGCCACGGCGCGCAGGTTCCTGGAGGAGGGGGCGCGCGTACTGATCAGTGACGCGCACGCGCGGCGGCTCAAGGAGAGCGCGGCGGCCCTGGCCGAGGAGTTCGGCGCCGCGCGGATCGCCTCGCTGCCCTGTGACGTCACCGACGAGGAACAGGTCCAGGCCCTCTTCGACACGGCCGCCGATCTGCACGGCGGTCCGGACATCGTCGTCAACAACGCGGGCCTCGGCGGCACTTCGGCTCTCGTCGACATGACCGACGAGCAGTGGTCGAAGGTGCTCGACGTGACACTGAACGGCACGTTCCGGTGTACGAGGGCGGCGCTGCGCGCGATGAGGGAAACCGGCGGCGGAGTGATCGTCAACAACGCCTCCGTCATCGGCTGGCGCGCCCAGGCCGGTCAGGCGCACTACGCCGCCGCCAAGGCCGGGGTCATGGCGCTCACCCGGTGTGCGGCCGTCGAGGCCGCCGCGTACGGGGTGCGTGTCAACGCGGTGTCACCGAGCCTCGCCATGCACCCGCATCTGGTCAAGGTGACCACCCCCGAACTGCTCGACGAACTGGCGGGTCGAGAGGCCTACGGGCGGTACGCGGAGCCCTGGGAGGTGGCCAACGTGATCGTCTTCCTGGCGTCCGGCTACTCCTCGTACATGACGGGCGAAGTGGTCTCCGTCAGCAGCCAACATGCCTAGGGCGCGGGCGGTCGGCACCCCTGGGACCACAATGGAACCGTGCCTACCAAGAAGAAGCCCCAGGTGACCGCCACCCCCGAGCGGCGCCGTGAACTCCTCGGCACCGCGGCCGAGGTCTTCGCCGAGCAGGGCTACAACGCCACGACCGTACGCAAGATCGCGGACCAGGCCGGGATGCTCGCGGGCAGCCTCTACTACCACTTCGACTCCAAGGAATCGATGCTGGAGGAGATCCTGCGGACCTTCCTCGACGAGCTCTGGGACGGTTACGACGCCGTCCTGGAGGCCGAACTCGGCCCCCGGGAGACCCTGGCGGCCCTGGTCACCGAGTCCTTCCGGGAGATCGACCGGCATCGCGCCGCCGTCGCGATCTACCAGAAGGAGTCGAAGCACCTCGCCGCCCAGCAGCGTTTCGCGTTCCTCGCCGAGTCGCAGCGCAACTTCGAGAAGGCGTGGCTGAGCACGCTGGAGCGCGGCGTGGCCGCCGAGGTCTTCCGGGCCGACCTCGACATCCGGCTCACCTACCGGTTCGTGCGCGACACCGTGTGGGTCGCCGCGTCCTGGTACCGGCCCGGCGGACAGCACAGCCCCGAGGAGATCGCCCGGCAGTACCTGTCGATGGTGCTGGACGGGATCTCCGTACGGGAGTGACGAGCACCGGAACCGCCGGAACCGCCGGAACCGCCGGAACCGCCGGAACCGCCGGAACCGCCGGAACCGCCGGAACCGCCGGAACCGCCGGAACCGCCGGAACCGCCGGAACCGCCGGAACCGCCGGAACCGCCGGGAACAACCCTTATCAACCCTTATCGACACGGGAGTTGACATGGCCGAGGCCTATATCGTCGAAGCGGTCCGCACGCCCGTCGGGCGACGCGGGGGAGGTCTGAGCGGTGTCCACCCCGCCGACCTCGGCGCGCATGTCCTCAAGGCGCTGGTCGAGCGCTCCGGCGTGGACCCGGCGGCCGTCGAGGACGTCGTCTTCGGCTGCCTGGACACGGTAGGGCCGCAGGCCGGGGACATCGCCCGCACCTGCTGGCTGGCGGCCGGACTCCCCGAGGAGGTACCGGGCGTCACCGTCGACCGGCAGTGCGGGTCCTCGCAGCAGGCCGTGCACTTCGCGGCGCAGGGCGTCCTGTCCGGCACCCAGGACCTGGTGGTCGCGGGCGGCGTCCAGAACATGAGCCAGGTACCCATCGCCTTCGCCTCCCGCCAGGCCGCCGAACCGCTGGGCCTCACCGAGGGCCCCTTCGCCGGCAGCGAGGGCTGGCGGGCCCGCTACGGCGACCGGCCCGTCAACCAGTTCTTCGGTGCCGAGATGATCGCCGCCAAGTGGGGCATCAGCCGCCGTGACCAGGAGGAGTTCGCCCTCCGCTCGCACCGGCGGGCGATCCGCGCCATCGACGAGGGCCGCTTCGCGCGCGAGACCGTGGTGTACGGCGAGGTGACGGTCGACGAGGGCCCGCGCCGGGACACCTCGCTGGAGAAGATGGCGGGCCTGAAGCCGGTCGCGGAGGGCGGCACCATCACCGCCGCCTGCTCCTCCCAGGTCTCCGACGGTGCGGCCGCGATGCTGCTGGCCTCGGAGCGGGCGGTACGGGAGCACGGGCTGACCCCGCGTGCCCGTGTCCACCACCTCTCCGTGCGGGGCGAGGACCCCATCCGCATGCTGTCGGCCCCCATCCCGGCCACCGCGTACGCCCTGAAGAAGACCGGCATGTCCCTCGACGACATCGATCTCGTCGAGATCAACGAGGCCTTCGCCCCGGTCGTCCTCGCCTGGCTGAAGGAGACCGGCGCCGACCCGGAGAAGGTCAACGTCAACGGCGGTGCGATCGCCCTCGGCCACCCCCTCGGCGCCACCGGCGTGAAGCTGATGACCACCCTCCTGCACGAACTGGAGCGCACCGGCGGCCGGTTCGGCCTCCAGACCATGTGCGAGGGCGGCGGCCAGGCGAACGTGACGATCATCGAACGGCTCTGAGGCCGGGCGCGGGCGTCAGCGGCCGAGCGAGAAGCCCAGCAGTACGCCCGCGTGGACCTCGACCATGCCGGGTGCCAGGTCGCCTTCCGAGCTTCCGCCCCCACCGCCGTGTCCCCGGTGACTGCGTATTTCCCATGACTCGGCGTCCACGTCCTGGATGTGCAGCACCGTGCCCAGCGGGACGCCCGCCGCCTCCGCGTACACCTCCGCCTTGCGGCGGGCCGCGTCCACCGCCCGGCGCCGGGCCTCGTCGCGCAGCGCGGGCTTGTCGCGTACGTCGAAGACGACGTCGTCGACCCGGTTCGCGCCCGCGTCGACCGCGTCGACGATGAGCCGCTGCAGGTCGTCGATCGTCTCGATCTCGATGACGTACGAGGCCTGGCAGCGGTAGCCGAGGAACTTCCGGCCGGTTCCGTAGCCGTCGTACTCGGAGTGGAGCGACAGCTTGGATCCGGAGACCGACGCGTCCGGTATCCCGTGACCGCGCAGTGTCTCGCGCAGGCGGGACACCGCCGAGCCCGCCTCCTGGAACGCCTTGTCGGGCGACGGCTCCAGCACATCGACCGCCAACTTCACCCGCACCAGCTGAGGTTCCGCCCGCACGCTTCCCGCACCGAACACACTGAGGCCCCAAGGCTCTCTTATGGTCTGAGTCACCCGGGCATTGAAGCACCCACGACCGCCAGGGCGTCGAGAGTTTCCCGGGCCTCGGCCATCACCCGCTCGACCAGCTCCGCGCACGACGGCAGGTCGTCGATCACTCCGGCGACCTGCCCCGACGCCATCACCCCCAAGTCCGTACGCCCGTCCACCATCGACGACTTGAGGAGCATCGGTGTGTTCGCGGCGAGCAGCACCTGGCTCCAGGTCAGCTCCTTGCCGTGCTTCATGGCGAGACCGTCGCGGACCATCCGCGACCAGGACAACCCGGAGATCCGCCGGAAGCCCGCGGCCCGGCGGACGGCCTGGATGAGGGCCCTCGTACGGCCCGCCCTCTCCAAGGTGTCCACGAAGTCCGTTCGCAGCATGCGGTGCGGGAGGCCGTCCACGGCCGTCGTGACCGTGATGTCCCTGACCGTCGCCGCCAGGTACTTCGCCTTCACCGCCGCCGGGACCGTCGAGTCCGAGGTGAGCAGAAAACGGGTGCCCATGGCGACGCCCGCCGCCCCGTAAGCCAGCGCCGCGACCAGCCCCCGCCCGTCGTGGAAACCGCCCGCCGCCACCACCGGGATGTCCACCGCGTCCACCACCTGCGGCAGCAGCACCGTCGTCGCCACCTCTCCGGTGTGGCCACCGCCCTCGCCGCCCTGCACGATCACCGCGTCCGCACCCCAGGCGGCCACCTTCTCGGCGTGCCGGCGCGCCCCGATGGACGGGACGACGACCACGCCCGCCTCCTTCAGCTCGGCGATCAGCTCGCGGGAGGGGGCGAGGGCGAAGGACGCGACCCGTACGCCCTCGTCGATGATGATCCGCACCCGCTCGCCCGCGTCCCCGGCGTCGGCGCGCAGATTCACCCCGAACGGCGCGTCCGTGCGGGACTTGACCTCGCGTATGGCGTCCTTCAGGTGGTCGGGCGTCATCGTCGCGGAGGCCAGGATGCCCAGCGCTCCCGCGTTCGCGGTGGCCGACACCAGCCGGGGGCCCGCCACCCAGCCCATGCCGGTCTGCACGAGGGGGTGGCGGATGCCGACGAGACGGGTGAACGCGGTCTCCATCAGCTGCCGGCCCCACCCGTGCGAGCGGCGGGGTCGGGTACCTCGCGGTCCCTGGTGCCGCCCGGATCGATGACCTCGCGGATCAATTCCAGCTCCTTCGGCGTCGGTTCACGGGTGAAGGGCACCTCCTCGGGCACGGACAGCTCGAAGCCCGTCGCCGCCCGCACCCGCTCGACGGTCACGCCCGGGTGCAGGGAGGCGAGACGCATCGAGTGGTCGGGCGTGGCGAAGTCGAAGACACCGAGGTCGCTCACCACCCGCGGGAGGCGATGGAAGCGGGTGGCGCTCGGGCCCGCGGCGGCGGCACGGTCGTACCCCACCCCGCACACCATGTCGACCTTCGCGACGAAGACACGCGGGGAGTGTCTCGGGACCCAGTAACTGGTCGGGTTGTTCAGGGTGTTGACCGGTGCGCCGCGCACACCCAGGAGCTGACGGGTGGGCCGGGACCAGTCGCCGATGCAGGAGATGTTCTGGTTGCCGAAGCGGTCGAGCTGGCTGGCGCCCATCATCACGTGCCGGCGCCCGCCGGTCACCATGGTCAGGTGCTGCCGGTACGGCAGCCAGCCCTCCGGGGTCCCGTCCACGCCCACGAGCATCGCCTCGCCGTCGGTCATGAGCAGGTCGGGGGAGAAGGTGCGCCTGGCGAGGCGGGCGCCGATGGACGGGATCGGGCCCATGGGACTGGCGAGCACCTCGCCGTTGTCCCGCCAGGCCTCGGCGCAGGCGATCACGCAGTACTCGGCCCGGGTGACCGGGGGCGTGGGTCCGAGCGCGGGTGAAGACGCGGGCGCGGCGCTCAACGCTGCTCCTTGTGCCAGGTCCGTACGGCGGACTGGTAGGCCTGCTCGTCGCCCGCGAGGAAGCGTGCGGCGAACTCGGCGTACGGCGTGGTGGCGTACAGCTTCTGGAAGGGCTCGTCGCGTCCGTGGTCGGGGGCGCAGGACGTGAAGTGCGCGCCGTTCGGCGTCTCGACCACGCCCGTCACGCTCGACCGCTTGAGCAGCAGGGTCTGCGGGGCGGCCTCCTTGGTGAGCTCCGCCGTGTCGACCATCCGCTCGCAGGAGACATACGCGGCGTCGGCCGCCTCGCAGAACAGGTCGTCGAAGTACGGGTCCGGGCCCAGATACTGGCCGTTGCCCAGCCGGTCGGCGCGGTTCAGGTGGACCAGGGCCGCGTCCAGCCGCAGGGCGGGCATCGCGACGAGCTCCTCCCGTACCCCCGAGGAGGCGTCGGCGTACGGCGAAGTGACCGTCCGCAGGCCGGGGTTGACCCGCATCACGTCCGAGCCGAGCCCGGCGCGGACGGGGAGGAAGGGCAGGCGGTTCGCGGCGGCGTGCAGGCCCCACATGAACATCGCCTCGTCGACCTCCATCAGCTCGAAGGCCCCGCTCTCGCGGGCCGCGCGGTAGTGCGGTTCGAGGGGGATCGAGTCGAGCGTGGTGAACGCGGTGACGAGCTTGCGGATCCGGCCGGCGGCGGCGAGCAGCCCGACGTCCGGGCCGCCGTAGGCGACGACGGTGAGATCGGTGATCTCGGTCCGGAGCAGCGCTCTGACCAGGGCCATCGGCTTGCGGCGCGCACCCCAGCCGCCGATGCCCAGGGTCATCCCGCTGCGCAGCCGGGAAACCACCTCGTCGGACGTCATGGTCTTGTCGCTCACTTCTGGGCCCCCTCCTTTCCGAAGGTGTCGCGGACGCGGTCGGCCACTCCGCTGAGGTTCGCCTCGAAGGTGAAGCCCTGCTCGAAGCGGTAGCTGCGGCGCACGTCGACGGGGTCGATGCCGTTGATCGCGGCCTTCGCGAGCCGGATGAGGAGACCGTCCTTGGCGGCTATCTCACGGGCCAGCTCCAGGGCGGCGTCCCGAAGGTCCTCGCGCCGTACGACCTTCCACACCGAGCCGTGTGCGTGCAGCTCGGCGGCCGTCGCCGTGCGCGAGGTGTAGTACAGGGCGCGCATCAGGTGCTGGGGAACCAGACGGGACAGATGCGTGGCCGCGCCGAGGGCGCCGCGGTCCAGCTCCGGCAGGCCGAAGGTGGCGTCCTCGCTCGCCACGATCACGTCCGCGTTCCCGACCAGCCCTATCCCGCCGCCGAGACAGAAGCCCTGCACCGCCGCGACGACCGGCACCTCGCACTCGTACACCGCGGCGAAGGCCTCGAAGCAGCCGCGGTTCGCCCCTATGAGCGCGCGCCGGCCCCCGATGCCTCCGGTGCCCTCGGGATCCCCGGCGTTCCCGCCGTTCCCGCCGTTCCCGATGTATTGGGTGTCGCGCTGCATCTCCTTGATGTCCACGCCCGCGTTGAAACCGCGCCCCTCGGCCGTCAGCACGACACACCGGATCGCCGGGTCGCGGCCCGCCGCACGGACGGCGTCGGCCAGGTCGAACCAGCCCCGCACCGGCAACGCGTTCACCGGCGGGAAGTCGACCGTGACGACGGAAATCCCCTTTTCCGGGGACGAGGTGGAGACACCCATGGACGCATCAGCTACCTTTCCACCTCAGGACCGTTCCACCAAACGTTTGTTAGGTGCACTCTCGAAGTTAGCAGCGATCGCACCCACGCGGGAGGCCCTGTGGACAACGCGGACGGCATGGATCTCGGCGGCAGGACCGTCGTCGTCACGGGTGGCACCCGCGGGGTCGGGGCCGGGATCGCGCGAGCCTTCGTCGAGGCGGGCGCGCGGGTGCTGGTCTGCGCGCGCAGGCCGCCCGAAGTGCCGCTGCAGGGCACGGAGTTCGCGCCCGTGGACCTCCGTGACCCGGCCGCCGTGCAGGACTTCTTCGACGCGCTGCCCCGGCTCGACGTGCTGGTCAACAACGCGGGCGGCGCCCCGTACCGGCCGCTGGTCCAGGCGGACACCGAGCGGCACACACGGGTGATCGAGCTGAACCTCGTCGCCCCGCTGACCGCCTCGCTCGCCGCCTACGCGCACCTGCGGCGGGCCAGGGGCTCGATCGTGATGATCGGCAGCGTGAGCGGGACACGTCCGTCGCCCGGTTCGGCGGCGTACGGGGCGGCCAAGGCGGGGCTGGAGAACCTGGCCCGTTCGATGGCCGTCGAGTGGGCCCCCGAGGTCCGGGTCAACACCCTCGTCGTCGGCATGGTCCGCACCGAGTTGTCCCATCTGCACTACGGGGGCGAGGACGGCATCGCGGCGGTCTCCCGGACCGTGCCGCTCGGCCGGCTCGCCCAGCCCTCGGACATCGGCGAGGCAGCGGTGTTCCTCGCCTCGGACGCCGCCGCGTACATCAGCGGAGCCTCCCTGCTCGTCCACGGGGGCGGGGAGCGACCGGCCTTCCTCGATGCCGCGACAGCCAACAAGGAGGACTGAGATGAGTGCACGTGCACCGCTGCTGTGCGAGGGGCGAGTCGTGATCGTCACGGGCGCGGGGCGCGGACTCGGCCGCGCGCACGCCCTCGGGTACGCCGCCGAGGGGGCACGGGTCGTCGTGAACGACCTCGGGGTCGGGCTGGACGGCACGCCAGGACCGGACGGCCCGGCCGGACGGGTCGTGGACGAGATCCGTGCCGCGGGCGGGGAAGCGGTGGCCCACGGCGGCGACATCGCCACCACCGACGGCGCCGCATCCCTCGTACGTACCGCTGTGGACACGTACGGCCGTCTCGACACCCTCGTCAACAACGCCGGGTTCCTGCGCGACCGGATGCTCGTCAACCTCGACGAGGACGACTGGGACGCGGTGCTGCGCGTCCACCTCAAGGGGCACTTCCTGCCGCTGAAGCACGCGGCGGCGCACTGGCGGGCCCAGGCGAAGGCGGGACGGCCGCCGCGGGCCCGGGTCGTCAACACCAGCAGCGGGGCGGGGCTGTTGGGCTCGGTCGGGCAGGGGAACTACAGCGCCGCCAAGGCCGGGATCATCGGGCTGACCCTGGTCGCCGCGGCCGAGCTGGGGCGCTACGGCGTCCAGGTCAACGCCATCGCCCCCGCGGCCCGCACCAGGATGACCGAACGCGCCTTCGCGGACACGATGGCGGCCCCGGACGCCGGTTCCTTCGACGCGATGGCACCCGAGAACGTGTCGCCGCTGGTCGTCTGGCTCGGGGCGGACGCGAGCGCCGGCGTCAGCGGCCGCGTCTTCGAGACCGAGGGCGGCCGCATCACCGTCATGGAGGGCTGGCGACCGGGGCCGACCGCGGACAAAGGAGCCCGCTGGACTCCGTCCGAGGCCGGTGACACGGCGCTGAAACTGCTGGCGCGGGCGGAGGTCCCGGGGGCGGTGTACGGGGCGGGGTAGCGGGTGTGGCGGGTGTCGCGGGTGCGCGACCTCAAACGTCCCGAGCCTCCCGGGCCGCCCTGGCCTCGCGGGCCTCTCGCGTCTCCCGGGTCTCTCGGGCCTCCCTGATCCCCCGCCCCGGTCCCGCCGACGTGCGAGTCGCCCGGTCGCGGACCTCCGCGTCGGAGTCCTCGGCGAGGGCGCGCAGGTGTTCGACCGCCTCGGGGTGGTCGGCGGGCGGCAGGGCGCGCAGGGCGGTGGCGACGGCTCGGCGGACCTCGGCCTCGGGGTGGCCCGCGTGGCGGAGGATCTCGGGGAGGGCGGCCGGGTCGCCGTACCGGGCGAGGGCTGTGACCGCGGCGCGGGCGACCGCGGGGACCGAGGTCTCGCGGGAGAGCGCGCGCAGCACCGGCAGGCCGCGGGGGGTGCGCGAGCGCCCCAGTACATCCGCCCCGAAGGCCTGCCGGAGCGGGTCGGTGCCGCGGCACCACTGGACCGCCGCCCGGAACGTGTCGTCGTCCGTACGACGGCCGAGTGCCGTCGCCGCCTCGGTCCAGTCGTCGTTGCCGGGGTCGGCGCAGCGCAGGGCGCGGGCGGCCAGTTCGACGGCGGGGGCGGCCATGCCGAGGGCGGCTTCGAGCAGAGTGACTATCGCGGCGTGGCCCGTCTGCTGGTCGTCGCCGGCGACGGGGGCGCCCGCCGGGCCGAGGAGTTGGACGGTGACCGTGACGCCGCCGTCCTCCCGGTGGCAGTGGGTGGCGGACGGGTGGCCGGGACCGTAGGACCGCTCCAGACCCGCGCGCAGTTCGCTCTCCACGTCGAGGGCGAGCCAGCGGTGTGCCTCCGCGAGGGCCGCCGACCTCGCCCGCGCCCCCTGGCGCAGCAGGGCGCGTACGCAGCCGGGCGAGCCGCGGCGGGCGGCCTCGACGAGCGGGGGCTCACCGGTCGGGCCCGGCCGGTCGGGGGCCGCACCGGCCGCGAGCAGTTCCCTCACCACCGCGACCCGGCCCAGCCGTACCGCCCACGTCAGCGCCGTGAACCCGAACTCCTCCACCGTGTCCGGACCGGCCCCGGCCGACAGCAGGGCCCGTACGACCTCCGTGTGTCCGCCGCACGCCGCCCCGCACAGCGGCGCGTCGGTGCCCTGGCTGAGCCGGTCGGGCGCGGCCCCGGCCGCCAGCAGCAGTCGTACGACGCCGGGCCGGTCGCTGACCGCCGCCAGATACAGCGCCGTCTGGCCGTCCTCGTCCACCGACTCCGGACTCGCGCCGGAGCGCAGCAGCCGTACCACCGTGTCCTCGTCACCCTCGTACACGGCCGTGAAGAGGCGCGCCGTGGGGTCGTTCGTGCTCATCCTTCGACCCTCGCTTGCGAAGGACGCGCGAGGCAAAGCCTTTTGGGGTGTTCTGTCTCACCCCTCACGTTCCTTACGTGCCTTACCGCGTGCCTTACGTGTCGCACTCCAGCACCGTCCTGCACAGCGCGCAGCGTGCCCGTACCCGGCCGCGTACCGGCACCCGGATCCGCTGGTGGCAGGTCGGGCAGGGGAAGGAGACGCGCAGGGGGCCCCGGCTGTCGGGGGTGAACGCGTAGGCGACCCCGGGGTGCGGGGCCGGGGCGTGGTGGTCCTGGGCGTGGCGGCGGTCCTTCGCGTAACGGCGGCGGCCCGCCCAGCCGGCCGCGGTCAGCGGGGGCTGCTGCTGGTCGCCGAGAGCCTTGGCCATGCCCCTCTTGTACGCGTCGTGCGCCTGCGGGCTGGTGAACCAGATGGAGGGGTCCTCGCCGAAGACCAGGGCGCGTTTGGCGAGGACGTAGCCGAACTCCTCCGGGGTGAGATAGCCGAACTTCTGCGAGGTCATCTCGTCCTCGCGGTAGGCGTCGAGAAGCAGCCAGCCCGCCCCGAGGTACGTCGCCGCGGTGTCCGTGAGGATCTCGTTGTCGGCCGTGCCGGGGAAGGAGAGGTCGAGGCGGTGCAGGTAGACATGCATGACCTCGTGGGCGAGGGCGGCGCCGATGTCCCGGCGGTGGGTGCGGAAGCGGTCGTTCAGTTCGATGAAGTACTCGGGCCCCGCGGTCAGTTCGACGTTCGCCGCCAGCTCCATCTCACGGAAGCCGACGATCATCCGGGCGTCCGGGAGGTGGTAGTGATGCACCATCTCGCGGGCCACGCGCTGGGCGCCCAGGTGCAGGTCGTCGGTGTCGCCGAAGGCCACGGCGGCGCCGGTCAGGCTGGTCGCGAAGGTGTGGACGGTGTCGTACGAGAGCCGTTTGTAGAGCGCGGTGATCGAGGCCCGCACCTTGTCCAGATGCGGGTAGCCGTGCTTGACGGGTCCGCCGTTCGCCACGTCCGCACCCCCTGAAGACGCCGGAACTGACTTCCACTGTAGGCCGGGGCCCGCCGGGCGGCGGGGTGCGGGCGGGCGCGGTGGACCGGGTGTGGCCGGAATGGGGCCCTTGCCGGGGTTGCGGGGTGCTCTCCATAATCCGCAACAGCTTGGCAGGAACATGCCATAAGCCCGGGTCGGTCGGCGCCACCGGTGCCGCGGCCCAGTGCTGTGCGTGACGTGCGGCTCCCCGCCGCACGTTCAACCCCCCACGAAGGGAAGCACGTTGAAGTTTCTGAAGAGATTCACCGGCGTCAAGAGAGCGCTCGCCGTCGGCGCCGTCCTCCTCGCGGCCGTCTCGCTCCAGCCCCTCTCCAGCGCGCAGGCCGCGCCCGCGCCCGTCGTCGGCGGCACCCGCGCCGCGCAGGGTGAGTTCCCGTTCATGGTCCGGCTCTCCATGGGCTGTGGCGGCGCGCTCTACACCCAGCAGATCGTGCTCACCGCCGCGCACTGCGTGACCGGCACCGGCGCCAACACCAGCATCACCGCCACCGCCGGTGTTGTCGACCTCCAGTCCACCACCGGCCGTGTCCAGGTCAAGTCGACCTACGTCTACCGGGCCCCCGGCTACAACGGCAACGGCAAGGACTGGGCGCTCATCAAGCTCGCCTCGCCCATCACCACGCAGTCCACCCTGAAGATCGCCACCACCACGACGTACAACACCGGCACCTTCACCATCGCCGGCTGGGGCTCGGCCTCCGAGGGCGGCGCCCAGCAGCGCTACCTGCTCAAGGCCACCGTGCCGTTCGTCAGCGACGCCACCTGCCGTGCCTACAGCGGCTACAGCGGCCTCGTCGCGAGCGACGAGATCTGCGCCGGCTACGCGGCGGGCGGCGTCGACACCTGTCAGGGCGACTCCGGCGGCCCGATGTTCCGCCGGGACAGCGCCAACGCCTGGATCCAGGTCGGCATCGTCAGCTGGGGCATCGGCTGCGCCCGCGCCAACGCCCCGGGCGTCTACTCCGAGGTCTCGACGTTCGCATCGGCCATAGCCAGCGCCGCGGCAACGCTCTGACCCTCTGACGCCACACGCGGGTTTGTGGGCGTCCGCGGCCTGCCACGGTCGCGGGCGCCCTGCCCTGCGTGTCCTGCCGCGCGTGTCGTGTCCTGCTGTGCGCGCGGAAGGAGGTGGGTCCGGGCCCGGCCCCCGACCGTCAGCCCCGGGCCGGGCCGCGCAGCACCGGCGACGACGACGGCTCGGGAAGCCGCGGAGCCTCCTGAAGCTCCAGCACCCACACCTCGTTGACACCCTCGCGCAGCACAGGACCCGGGACGTACAGCGAGCGCTGCGGGCCCACGGACCAGTAGCGGCCCAGATCGAAGCCGTTGATCCACACGAACCCCCTGGTCCAGCCCGGGAGTTCGAGCAGGGCGTCCCCGGCGCCGCGCACCGTGACGGTGCCCCGGTACAGGCCGCGGGCGCCGTCCGCGGGGAGTTCGCCGAACGGGACCGGGTCGACGTCGTCCAGTGAGTCCAGCGAGTCCAGTCGCAGCCCCCGTGCCCGTACCCCGTGCAGATACTGCCGCTCGTGCAGCAGCCCCCCGGTGATGCCCTTCGGCTCGCCCGAGCGCGGCCCGTAGTTGACCCTCCCCAGGGACTCCACCCACATCTCCACGCGCGCGTGCCCCGCGACGGGCTCCTTGAGCCGCGGTTCGTCCTCGGTGAGCACCCCGGCCGCCACCCCGTCGACGTACACCACCGCCAGATCCCGCAGCCCGCGCAGAAGCAGCGGGTACGGCTGTCGCGGGCCGGGGACGGTCACCTCGTACTTCACCAGGCCCCGGTCCACGTCCAGCTCCTCGAAGGTCGGCGGGACGGGGTACTCGGCCGCCGGGCCCCCCAGCGTCTCCAGTACGGCGTCCAGGGACGCCCACTCCCGAAGCGCCACCGCCGCCGACGCGCCGAGCGGCGTCGGCGCGGGCGGCAGATCGGGCAACGGCCCGTCCGCGTACTCGGCCAGGATCTCCCGGAAGCGCCAGAACTTCTCCGTGGGGCGCCCGAGCTCGTCGACGGGCGCGTCGTAGTCGTACGAAGTGACGTCCGGCTCCAGCGGACCCTCGTGCAGCGCGCCGCCACCCCGGTTCGCGCCCGCCCAGCCCGCGAAGTTCGTCCCCCCGTGCGCCATGTAGAGGTTGACCGAAGCCCCGCACTCCAGGATCTCGCGCAGCGCCTCCGCCGCGTCCCCGGCATCCCGCACCACGTGCTCGCCACCCCAGTGGTCGAACCAGCCGCACCAGAACTCCATGCACATCAACGGACCCTCGGGCCGGTGCCGGCGCAGGATCTCGAAGGCCTCACGCGCGCGGGAGCCGAAGTTGGCCGTCGCGAGGACGCCGGGGATCGAGCCGCCGCCGAGCATGTGGTCCTCGGGGCCGTCCGAGGTGAACAACGGGACGCTCACCCCCTCGGCGCGCAGCACCTCCGCCAGACGGCGCAGATACACCTGGTCGGAGCCGTAACTGCCGTACTCGTTCTCCACCTGCACCATCAGCACCGGGCCACCGCGGTCGATCTGCCGCGGCACGATCTCGCGCAGCACCTGGTGGAACCAGCGCTCCACATGCCCCAGATACTCCTCGTCCCGGGTGCGCGGCTGCCCCGTCAGCCAGTGCGGCAGCCCGCCGTTCTCCCACTCCCCGCAGATGTACGGGCCCGGGCGCACGATCGCCCACAGCCCCGCCTCCCGCGCCGCGTCCAGGAACCGGCCCAACGCCCGGACGTCACGGAACTCGCCCGGGCGCGGCTCGTGCAGATTCCACGGGACGTACGTCTCCACACAGTTGAGCCCCATCGCCCGCAGCATCCCCAGCCGATGCCCCCACTGCTCCTCACGCACCCGGAAGTAGTGCAGCGCGCCGGACAGCAGCCGCACCGGTCGCCCGTCCAGCAGAAAATCCGTGTCCCCCACCGTGAACTCGCTCATGCGCCCAACCCTCACCCCTGGCGGTGACCGCGTCCATGGACAAAGATCGGCTCTGGTTGGACCAAAGAGTGACGCCGACGGCGCGAGCGGGACGAGGGCGCCGGACGTGAGGGCGAGGGCGAGGACGGGGAAGCCGGACGCCGGCCGCGGGGGTGGGAGGAGGGGGAGCGCGATGTACCACACCTGGATGCGGTATTTCACGCCCGCTCCCGCCCACCACCGGCTCGGCCTCGCCTGCCTCGGCGTCGGCCTCCAGCACGGCGAACTGCCCACGGTCGGCCCCCGCACCCTCGACCACCACGTGGCCGTCGTCGTCAGCGCGGGCGGCGGCTGGTTCCGCGCCCCGAACGGACAGCGCCACGCCGTCACCGCGCCCGCCCTGCTCTGGCTCACCCCCGGCGTACCCCACCACTACGGGCCCGACCCGAGCTGGGACGAGTGCTTCGTCGACTTCACCGGGCCCGCCACCGCCACGTACACCGAACTCGGCTACATCGAACCCGACCGTCCCGTCGTGCCGCTCTCCGACGCGGCCGGAGCCCGCGCCACCGTCGGCCGCATCGCCCGTGCCGCCCGCCGCGGCAACCCCCTCCTCGAAGTCGAGACCGGCGCCGCCGTCCACGAACTCCTCGTCGCCCTGCGCCGCGCCCGCGCCGACCTCGCCCCGGACGGCGACCCGGTCCTGCACGCCCTCGCCCGCGACGCCTTCCAGCCCCTGTCCGTCGCCGAACACGCGGCCCGGCACGGCATGACCCCCGCCGAACTGCGCGCCGCGGTCCGGCGCGGCGCCGGCTGCAGCCCCAAGGACTACCTCCTCGGCATCCGCCTGGGCCGCGCCAAGGAACTCCTCGCCGCCACCGAACTGCCCGTCGGCGCCGTCGCCCGACGGGTCGGCTACGACGACCCCGCCTACTTCTCCCGGCTGTTCACCCGTCGCGTCGGCATCCCCCCGGTCCGCTTCCGCGAACAGCAGGGCCGCACCCTCCCCGGCGGCTGGAGCCACCGCATACCCGACCCCGACGATCCGCCCATGATCGAGCGCCTGCACGCCACGTAGGGTGGGTCCTCATGACCACCAGCAACACCAACGGCACCCATGACGCGGCCGACGGGCCGGGCGGCGAGGTCGATCCCGCCGTGCGGGCCGAACTCGCCCGGCTGCGCGACAGCATCGACAACATCGACGCCGCCGTCGTCCACATGCTCGCCGAACGCTTCAAATGCACCCAGCAGGTCGGCCATCTCAAGGCCGCGCACCAGCTGCCGCCCGCCGACCCGTCCCGTGAGGCCCACCAGATCGCCCGGCTGCGCAGCCTCGCCGAGAACGCCAAGCTGGATCCGGCCTTCGCGGAAAAGTTGCTGAATTTCATCATCGCCGAGGTCATCCGCCACCACGAGCGCATCGCGGACGGCGCCGGACAGCCCGGCACGGCCACGGGGGAGTGACACCGGGCGCCCCCAGCGTGCATCCTGCGTGAGCACTCCCTGTCAGGTATCAGGCCAGGGGCACATGCCACCCGTCCGTACGGGCCCGAGGGCGCACGCCGGCCGTCCGTACGGCCCAGGCCGGTGTGTGCCCGATCGAGGGGATGTCGGGCCATGCCGTCGGATGCCAGGATCCTCATCGTCGACGACCATGAGGACACGCTCTACGCGCTCGAAAGCGCCCTCGCCCCGCTCGGCCACCTCATGACCCGCGCCACCAGCGGCGACGGCGCCCTCAAGGAAGTCCTGCGCGGCCACGTCGGACTGCTCCTCCTCGATGTGCGCATGCCCGGCGTCAGCGGCCTCGACGTCGTGCGCTACATGCGCCGCCTGGAACAGACCCAGCACATTCCGATCATCCTGCTCACCGGTTTCGGCCCGGACACCGAACTGTCCGCCACCGCCTTCGGCCTCGGCGTCGCCGACCTCGTCATGAAACCCGTCGACCCCTGGGCCCTGCGCACCAAGGTCCGCTACCTGTACGACACCCACCAGCGCCGCCGGGCCCTGGAGGAGGAGGTGCGCGAGCTGCGCACCCGGCTCAAGGAACACACGGCGCCGCCCGCCCCGGGCCGCCCGCACCCCGACACCCGCGTCCCCGGGCAACGCGACGGCCACACCGGCGCACGGGAACAGGGGCGCACCCCCTGACCACCGGACGCACCCGGCGTGAAAGGGCAGGGGCAAACATCGCATACCGGTCCACCTCTGTGCCCTGTCGGAGCCATCAGGCAGCATGTCCCCATGTCCGTACTGACGCGCGACGAAGCGCAGACCCGTGCCCAGCTCCTCGACGTCCACCACTACGGGATCGAACTCGATCTGACCCGCGGGGACGAGACCTTCGACTCCCTGACCGTCATCCGGTTCACCGCCCGTGCCGACGCGGACACCTTCGTCGAGCTGAAGCCCGCCGAACTGCGCTCCATCACCCTCGACGGGCAGCCCCTCGACCCCGAGACCCTCGACGAGAACCGCCTGCCCCTCAAGGGCCTCACCGCAGGCGAGCACGAACTGCGCGTCGACGCCGCCATGAGCTACTCCCGCACCGGCGAGGGCATGCACCGCTTCACCGACCCCACCGACGGCGAGACCTACGTCTACACCCAGCTGTTCATGGAAGACGTCCAGCGCGTCTTCGCCGCCTTCGACCAGCCCGACCTGAAGGCCGTCTTCGCGCTCTCCGTGACCGCCCCCGACGGCTGGACCGTCCTCGCCAACGGCGTCACCGAACACCTCGGAGAGGGCCGCTGGCAGGCCGCCCCCACCCCCCTGATCTCCACCTACCTCGTCGCCGTCGCCGCGGGCCCCTTCCACTCCGTCCGCACCGAGCACCGCGGCCTGCCCTTCGGCATCCACTGCCGCCGCTCGCTCGCCCGCCACCTCGACGCCGACGCCGACGAGATCCTCGACGTCACCCGCGCCTGCTTCGACCGCTACCACGAGAAGTTCGACGAGCCCTACCCCTTCGACTCCTACGACCAGGCGTTCGTCCCCGAGTTCAACGCCGGCGCCATGGAGAACCCCGGCCTCGTCACCTTCCGCGACGAGTTCGTCTACCGCTCCGCCGTCACCGACACCGAGCGCCAGACCCGCGCCATGGTCATCGCCCACGAAATGGCCCACATGTGGTTCGGCGACCTCGTCACCCTGCGCTGGTGGGACGACATCTGGCTGAACGAGTCCTTCGCCGAGTACATGGGCTACCAGACCCTCACCGAAGCCACCCGCTTCACCGACACCTGGACCGACTTCGGCGTCTCCCGCAAGGCCTGGGGCTACGACGCCGACCAGCGCCCCTCCACCCACCCCGTCGCCCCCGACCCGGACGCCGTCCCCGACACCGCGTCCGCCATGCTCAACTTCGACGGCATCTCCTACGCCAAGGGCGCCTCCGCCCTGCGCCAACTGGTCGTCTGGCTCGGCGAGAAGGACTTCCTCGCCGGAATCAACGCCCACTTCGCCCGCCACAAGTTCGCCAACGCCTCCCTCGCCGACTTCATCGACAACCTCGCCTCCGCCACCGAACGCGACGTACACGCCTGGGCCGACGCCTGGCTGCGCACCACCGGCGTCGACACCCTCAGGCCCGTGATCGAGGAGACCGACGGCCACTGGCACCTCACCGTCGACCGCGAAGGCAGCCGCCCGCACCGCATCGCCGTCGGCGCCTACGACACCGTCCCCGGCGAGCAGAACCGACTGATCCCGCGCGACCGCTTCGAACTCGACGTACCGCAGGCCGAATCCGTCGAGCTCGGCACGGGCCGCCGCCCCGCCCTGCTCCTCCTCAACGACGGCGACCTCTCCTACGCCAAGGTCCGCTTCGACCCCGACTCCTTCCGGACCGTCCGCACCGCCCTGTCCGGCCTGCCCGAACCACTCACCCGCGCCGTCGTCTGGAACGCCCTGCGCGACGCCGTCCGCGACGGCGAACTGCCCGCCATGGCCTACGTGGACGCCGCCCGCGCCCACCTCCCGCACGAGACCGACCTCGCCCTCGTCCAGGGCGTCCTGACGTTCGCCGCCGCCCACGTCGCCGACCGCTACCTCCCCGCCGAGGACCGTCCCACCGCCCTCGCCACCCTCACCGACCTGTGCCGCGACCTCATCCGCCGCACCGAGGACGGCTCCAACCCCGGCCTGCGCCTGACCGCCGTACGCCACTTCATCGACGTCGCCGCCCACCCCGACACCATCAGCGCCTGGTTCTCCGAAGGGACCGTCCCCGGCGGCCCCGAACTCGACCCCGAACTGCGCTGGCGCATCCTCGGCCGGCTCGCCGTCCTCGGCGCCGTCGACGACGCCGTCATCGAGGCCGAACTCGTCCAGGACCCCAGCGCCACCGGCCAGGAGGGCGCCGCCCGCTGCCGCGCCGCGCTGCCCGACCCCGAGGCCAAACGACGCGCCTGGGCGGAGATGTTCGGCTCCGACCACCTCTCCAACTACCTGTTCACCGCCACCGCGCGGGGCTTCTGGCAGCCCGAACAGACAGACCTCGTACGGGAGTACGTCGAGCGCTACTGGCCCGAAGCCGTCGCCCTCGCCGCCCGCCGGGGCCCCGCCATCGCCGAGGCCGCCGGACGCTGGGCCTTCCCGGCCCACTCCGTCACCCCCGAAACCCTCGCTCTCGGCGAGGCCTGTCTGCGCGAGGCCGACCCCATCCCCGCCCTGCGCCGCAAACTCGTCGACCAACTCGACGACCTCGCACGGGCGCTGAAGGTACGAAACACCTAGCCGACCCACCGGCCCGACCATCCCACCCGCCCACCCGCCCCCGTGTTCATCGGCTGCGGGTGGGCGGGCGTTGCCCGCACAGTTCCCCGCGCCCCTGAGGCCGGGGCTGTGCCCCGGATCCCCCGGGCGTCCGGAGGTTTTTGGCTGACGGCCGGTGGGGGCTGGTCGCGCAGTTCCCCGCGCCCCTGAGGCCGGGGCTGTGCCCCGGATCCCCCGGGCGTCCGGAGGTTTTTGGCTGACGGCCGGTGGGGGCTGGTCGCGCAGTTCCCCGCGCCCCTGAAAGCCTTGGGCGCAGGCCCGGATCTTTCAGCCCGTCCGGCGTTTGAGGACGAGGCCGTTCAGGCCGATCTCGGGGGTCTGGGGGCGGAGCCCCCAGGGATGGGACGGGTAGGGGCGGCGGGGGCGAGGGAATCCGTCCGCCAACCCGCGTAGCACCCCCGCCCGACGCCCACATTTCCTCCGCACGGCAGTACCCCCTTTCGGGTCGGATCGTTGACCTTTCAGGGCGCGCCGCCCCCTTCCCCGTACAGGCTTGTACTCCCCCTGCCGCGCGCCCACCGGAGGACGCCCCATGAGCACGCCGCCCCTCGCCTCAGGTCCCGACGGCCCCGGCGCGCTGCGGCCGCTGCTCGACACCGTGCTCGACGCGCTGCGCGAGGGCAGCGAAGCCCGCGGGGGACCGCTGCCCAAGGGCGGACCCGAGAGCGTGGCCCGGCGCGTACGGGACACCGTCGGCGACGTACTGCCCGAACGGGGAACCGCCGACGCGCTGCACGTCCTCGTCCGCGCCCTCGCCGAAGGCGCCGCCGACCCCGCCGACCCCCTGTGCACCGCCCACCTGCACTGCCCACCCCTCGCCGTCGCCACCGCCGCCGACCTCGCCGTCTCCGCCCTCAACCCCTCCATGGACTCCTGGGACCAGGCCCCCGCCGCCTCAGCACTGGAAGCACTCGTCACCCGAACCCTCGCCCAGGAGATCAACGCGGCCGACGCCCTCGTCACCACCGGCGGCACCGAGTCCAACCAACTCGCCCTCCTCCTCGCCCGGGAGGCACACGCCGGTGTGCGGCTCATCCACGGCGCCAACGCCCACCACTCCCTGCCCCGCGCCGCCTGGCTCCTCGGCCTGCCCGACCCCGTCGTCGTCCCCGCCCCCGCCGGCACCATGGACCTCGCCGCCCTCGACGAAGCCCTGACCGACTTCGGCGATCAACGGCTCCGCCGCGGGCACGGCTCCCGCAGCACCCTCCTCGTGGCCGCCACCGCCGGCACCACCGACGCCGGACTCATCGACCCCCTGCCCGACATCGCCGACCTCTGCGCCGCCCACGGCGCCCGCCTCCACATCGACGCCGCCTACGGCGGAGGCCTCCTCTTCAGCGACCACCACCGCACCAAGCTCCACGGACTCGACCGCGCCCACACCGTCACCCTCGACCTGCACAAACTCGGCTGGCAACCCGTCGCCGCAGGCCTCCTCGTCGTCAAGGACCCCCACGACCTCGCCGCCCTGGACCACCGCGCCGACTACCTCAACGCCGACGACGACACCGAAGCAGGCCTCCCCGACCTCCTCGGCCGCTCCCTGCGCACCAGCCGACGCCCCGACATCCTCAAGATCGCCGTCACCCTCAAGACCCTCGGGCGGGCCGGACTCGGCGCGCTCGTCGACCAGGTCTGCGCCCGCGCCCGCGAACTGGCCGACCTCGTCGAGGCACACCCCGGCTTCGAGCTCTACGACCCGCCCACCCTCAGCACCGTCCTGTTCCGGCCCGCCGAAGCCTCCGACGAAACCGTCGCCGCCGTCCGCCGCACCCTCCTCCACGAAGGCCGCGCCGTCCTCGGCCGGGCCCTGCTGGACGACCGCCTCTGGCTCAAAGCCACCCTCCTCAACCCCCACACCCGGCCGGGCGACCTGGCCGCGCTCCTGAAACTGGTGGAAGGACACACACCCCGATGAGCCCGACGCCCCTCCCCCCACCCCACGAGCCCGACGCGCCCCGCGACCTCGTGGGCATCGGCATCGGCCCGTTCAACCTCTCCCTCGCCGCCCTCGCCCACCCCCTCCCCGAACTCGACACCGTCTTCTACGAACAACGCCCCGGCTTCGACTGGCACCCCGGCCTGCTCATCGACGGCGCCACCCTCCAAGTCCCCTTCCTCGCCGACCTGGTCACCCTCGCCGACCCCGCCAGCCCCTGGTCCTTCCTCAACTACCTCAAGGACCGCGACCGCCTCTTCCCCTTCTACTTCGCCGAGCGCTTCCACATCCAGCGCGCCGAATACGACGCCTACTGCCGCTGGGTCGCGGGCAACCTCCCCGGACTCCACTTCGGCCACCAGGTCGACGCCGTCCGCTGGAACCCCGAACGCAACCTCTTCGAAGTCGACTTCACCCAACTCGACAGCGACGGAGAAGCCGAGGCACTCGGCCGGACGTACACCCGCAACATCGTCCTCGGCGTCGGCACCGCACCCCACATCCCCGAACCCCTCAAGCCCCTCGTCGAAGCCCCCGGCGTCCCCGTCATCCACGCCGCGGACTACCTCGCCCACCGCGAACGCTTCCTCACCGCCGAGCACATCACCGTCATCGGCGCCGGACAGTCGGGCGCCGAAGTCTTCCTCGACCTCCTGCGCAACCGCCCCGCAGGACACGAGAAGATCCACTGGCTCGCCCGCACCGAGGCCTTCGCCCCCATGGAGTACTCAAAGCTCGGCCTCGAACACTTCACCCCCGACTACACCCGCTACTTCCACGCCCTCACCGAACCCGTGCGCGACCGCCTCGTCGCCTCCCAATGGCAACTCCACAAAGGCATCGACGCCGACACCATCGCCGCCATCCACGACGAGCTCTACCGCCGCACCCTCCACGGCGGCTGGCCCGACGCCGTCCTCACCCCCGACGTCACCGTCCGTACCGCCGGCCGCGTCGCCACCACCAAGGTCGAACTCCACCTCGAACACGCCCAGCAAGGCGTCCGCACCCGCCTCACCACCGACGCCGTCGTCCTCGCCACCGGCTACCGCGAACGCCCCCTCGGCCGGATCCTCGCCGGACTCGACCCCTACCTGCGCCGTGACAGCGCCGAACGCCCCCGCATCGACGAGCAGTTCCGCCTCGTCCTCGCCCCCGCCGTCACCGGCCACGTCTACGTCCAGAACGCCGAGATCCACACCCACGGCATCGGCACCCCCGACCTCGGCCTCGCCGCCTGGCGCAGTGCCACCATCCTCAACTCACTGACCGGCAAGGACCCCTACCCGCTCCCGCGCCGGACGGCCTTCACCACCTTCGGACTCGAACCCCAGCTCCAGGTCCCGACCGCCCGCCACACCACCCAGACCCTGACACCGCTCGTCGACGGACGCTAGGAAAATCCCGGCACACCCCGGCACACCCGGGCACACCCCTTGGCACATCCCCGACACGCGAAAAGCCGACGACGCCGGCGCGAAAACCATCGCCGGCGTCGTGGACGTATCACCCCGGAAGCTCTCAGAGCCCCGGGCAGGACTCAGAAGACAGGCGTGCCGTCCCGCGTGAGCTTCCAGTCCACCGAAGCGAACTCCTTCGGGTCGAGCACACCCTTCGCGGTCACCCACTCCGCGATCCGCGTCCGGATCTCCGTCGACTCCGACCAGACCTCCCTCGCCGACGCCACATACGGGAACGCACCGCCACCGTTCGCCCGGTAGTTGTTCACCGCGAACACGAACTGCTGCGCGTCGTCCAGCGCCGCACCGTTGTACGTCAGGTTCTTGATCCGCGAACCCTCCGCCTGCGCGATGTCGATGTCGTACCGCAGCCCCGACACATAGTCGTAGTTGTAGTCCGGACGGTTGTTCGCGTTCGTCAGCTTCTCCGTGTCGACCACCGCGTCGGCCGCCGTCCGCACGAAGTAGTTCGCCGAGTACTCCAGGTACGCCCGCACCTGCGCACCCGTCAGCACCTTCGCGACCAGCGTGTTGTCGTACACGTACAGGCTCGACAGATCCCGGATCGTCACCTTGCCCGCCGGGATCTCCGAGGTCCGCGAGAACGGCGAGGCCTGCGCGATCACCGGCAGCGACGCATACTCCGTGCCGACCAGCGCCGCCTTGACCACGTCCTCCTGCACCTTGGTGATCAGGTCGATGATCGGAGCGTCCTTGTAACGCGCCTCGACCGTCGTCAGGGTGTCCGTGGCCGTGCCGACGACCTGGTTGACATACGTCACCACCAGATCGTGCTCGTCCTTCAGCAGCCGGGTGATCTTCGGGTCGTCGGCCACCGAGTTCGAGTTGCGGACCCCGGCCGCCACCGACTCGACCTGCCACTTCCCCTTCTCGAAGACCAGCTCGAAGTCGAACACCGAGAGCCGCTCCGCATACGCCAGCGGCTCGGACAGCACCACCGTCCTACCGGTCTTGGTGTTGGTGACCTTCAGCTCCGGGATCTCCACATGCGCATGCCCGACAAGAATCGCGTCGATCCCCGGCACCTGCTGCGCCACCAGCGCCGCCGAGTTCTCCACGTACGGCAACTGATCACCGTACGACGAGGTCCCGGACGAACCGGAGTGCGCCGACACGACCACCACGTCCGCACCCATCGACCGCAGCTTCGGCACCCACTTCGCCGCCTGCTCCTCCAGGCCCGGGAACGTCAACTTCCCCTGGACGTACGCCTTGTCCCAGATCGCGATACCCGGGTTCGTCAGCCCCAGCACCGCCACCTTCACCGACGGCGCACCCGGCACGCGGAACGTCTTCATGAAGTACGGCGGGAAGGCCGGCTTCAGCGTCTTCGCGTCCAGCGCGTTCGCACCCAGCAGCGGGAAACGGCACTGCGACTCGAACTTCCGCAGCGTCTCGATGCCGTAGTTGAACTCGTGGTTGCCCAGCGCCACCGCGTCATACCCGATCGCGTTCATCGCCTGCGCCATCGGGTGCACCGGACCGCCCTTGGCGGTGATCGGGTCCACCTTCGCGTAGTAGTACGTCAGCGGGGTCCCCTGGATCGTGTCGCCCGCGTCCAGGAGGAGCGTGTTGCAACGCCCCTTCTCCTTGCGGATCGCGTTCACCAGCGTCGAGATCCGCGCCAGACCCTGCGCGTTGCCCGCGGTGTCCTTGTACTCCGCGTCCTTGAAGTAGTCCCAGTTGAAGACATGCCCGTGCAGGTCCGTCGTGCCCATCACCGTGAGGGAGTACCGCTTCTTCGCGGGCTTCCGGCCCGTCGCCGCCGGGGCCGCCTGCGCGGACGGAGCGGCGACCGCACCGGTCAACGCCACCCCCGCACCCGTCACGGCGGACTTCTTCAAGAACTTCCGGCGATTCAACGGCATGTCTATGGCTCCTTGGGGAATGGTCAACGACGCGCGTAGATTCTGACCCACACATGACACTCCAGAACAGGTCCTGGAGGTTTCCATCTGGTGACCAGCGAGCACCACGACCACCCTTCCGGTGACAGAGTGGGACGTATGGCCCCCACCGCAGAGGAACCCCGACCCGCAGTCCCCTACGGAACCCCCGAATCCCCCCGCATCGCCGTCCGCGGGGAAGCCCACCTCGAAGTCGACCCCGAAATCGCCCGCATCGGCATCACCGTCAGCGCCCGCGGCACCAACCGACGAGAAGCCCTCGCCGACCTCACCCACCGCAACGCCACCGCACTGGACCTGGTGAAGTCCTACGGCGACGCCGTCGAACGCGTCGAGACCGGCGCCTTCTCCATCAGCCCCGAACTCACCAAACACGGCCGCGGCGAACGCATCCGCGCCTACCACGGCCGCGTCCACATCACCGCCGAACTCACCGACTTCACCGCACTCGGCGAACTGACAACCCGACTGGCCGACCTCGACCTCACCCAGGTCGACGGCCCCTGGTGGGCCCTGCGCCCCGACTCGCCCTCCCACCGCCAAGCCCGCCAGCAAGCGGTCCGCGAAGCCGTCCAACGCGCCCGCGAATACGCCGAAGCCCTCGGCACCACCCTCGCCGCCCTCGTCGAACTCGCCGACATCGGCGCCGAGAACACCCAGCCCTACGCCGCCGCCCCGGGCCGCGCCATGCGTTCCGTGTCCTTCGCCGGAGCCGCCCCCGAGGAAACCGAACCCCTCGACCTCGAACCCCAACGCCAGCACGTCTACGCCCAGGTCAACGCCCGATTCACGATGGCACCGCCGGAGCTGTAAGGGCGGGGCACGACGGCTTCATGGGGGGCGACGGAAACTCGGCTCCCACCGAGAGGCGCCAGGACCACCGTCCCCAACGGCAGAGGGCTTCCCAGCGGATCGCTGAGCGCTGAGGCCTTCGGACTCGGGCTCGGGCTCGGGCTCGGACTCGGAGTGGGAGTGGGAGTGGGGCTCGGTGTGGTGGTCGATGGCGTCGACGAGTGGGCCGAGGCCACCGACCGGCCCTCCGAGGACGTGCAGCCGCTGAGGACCGCCGCCGGCACGGCCAGAGCGCCGACCGGCACGAGCAGATTTCTGTTCACCGCCACCTCGACTACCTCAACCACCTCAACGCGTCATCAGGAGTGCTTGATGTACGGCGACTTCGCCGGCAGCTTGGCGGTGCCCGAACCGAGGGTCTGCTCGCCCGAGCAGTCACCCTTCGTGCGGGTGGTCTTCCACTTCATGGAGTACCCCTGCGAGCCCGGCGCGAGCCACCCGCTCTTCTGCGACTGGGGCACCTTTCAGCTACGTGAAGGTGCCCGTCCAGGTGTGGCCCTTCGCGACGGAAAGCGACAGGGTGACACCGGAATCGCCGTACACCCTCTTGTGCGAATCCCGCACGAAAGCCGCCTTGCCGTTGCTGACCGTGGTGGTGAGGTCCGGCGGGCGATGTATCGGGTGCACCGTCCCGGCCGGTTTCCCCGCGGCCGCGAAGGAATTCGGCGCGACTGCCATGGCCCGCCAGAGGCGCGGCGCCGGCCATAACCGCGCGGGTGGCATTCTTCTTCGTCCAGCCCCCTCCGTAATCAACACATGCGCATTCGGGGGACGCTTGGGACCATGGTCAATGGTGCCCGGATCGCTCGGTCGTTTCCCCCGTCCTGAAGTTGTCATGAGGATCTATGGCGGTCGCCTTGAGGATCTGCATCACCACCGACCGATCCGGACGGGCGGCGGCACAGGCATAGATATATGCATCCCCGGACTCATGCGGCGCCGGGATGCCGCGCAGCCCCGATCCGCTCATCAGAGCACCCCTGCGCACAATTCAACTGTTGTCAATAAGGCTTCACGTAAAGGTTGTTGAGTAGTCATGCTGGGCCAATTCCCTACCGGCCGGTAAGGCCTAGGCTCAAACCATGCGTCGAGCAAAAATTGTCTGTACATTGGGCCCCGCCACCGACTCGTACGACCAGATCAAAGCCCTGGTCGACGCCGGAATGGACGTAGCCCGCTTCAACCTCAGCCACGGCACCTACGCCGAACACGAGGAGCGCTACCAGCGCGTGCGAAAGGCCTCCGACGAGACCGGCCGCAGCGTCGGACTGCTCGCCGACCTTCAAGGCCCGAAGATCCGACTCGGCCGCTTCACCGAAGGCCCCGTACTCCTTGAACGCGGAGACACCTTCACCATCACCGTCGAAGAAGGCGTCGAAGGCGACCGGCTCACCTGTGGCACCACCTACACGGGCCTCGCGGCCGACGTCACCCCCGGTGAACGCATCCTCGTCGACGACGGCAAGGTCTGCCTCGAAGTCACCGCCGTCGACGGCCCCCGCGTCCACACCACCGTCGTCGAAGGCGGCATGGTCTCCGACCACAAGGGCCTGAACCTGCCGGGAGTCGCCGTGTCGGTCCCGGCCCTCTCCGACAAGGACGAGGCGGACCTCCGCTGGGCCCTGCGCACCGGCTTCGACGTCATCGCCCTGTCCTTCGTACGCAGCGGCCGCGACATCGACGACGTCCACCGCATCATGGACGAGGAAGGCCGCCGCCTCCCCGTCATCGCCAAGGTCGAAAAGCCCCAGGCGGTCGAGGCGATCGACGACATCGTCGCCGCCTTCGACGGCATCATGGTCGCGCGAGGCGACCTGGGCGTCGAGATGCCGTTGGAACAGGTCCCGATCGTCCAGAAGCGCGCCATCAAGCTGGCCAAGCGCAACGCCAAGCCGGTCATCGTCGCCACCCAGATGCTCGACTCGATGATCGACCACTCCCGCCCCACGCGAGCGGAGGCGTCGGATGTGGCGAACGCCGTGATCGACGGCACGGACGCCGTGATGCTCTCCGGCGAGACGAGCGTCGGCAAGTACCCCGTGGCAACGGTCCGGACGATGTCCCGCATCGTCGAAGCGGCCGAGGAGGACGTCCTGGCCAAGGGGCTGCCGCCCCTGACCGACAGCAACAAGCCCCGCACCCAGGGCGGTGCGGTCGCCCGCGCGGCGGCGGAGATGGGCGACTTCCTCGGCGCCAAGTTCCTGGTCGCCTTCACCCAGTCCGGCGACACGGTCCGCCGCCTGTCGCGCTACAGGTCGCCGATCCCCCTGCTGGCCTTCACCCCGGACCCGGCCACCCGCTCCCAGCTGAACCTGACCTGGGGTGTAGAAACGTTCCTGGGCCCGCACGTCGGCTCCACCGACGCGATGGTCGACCAGGTGGACGAGCTGCTCCTGAGGTACGGCCGCTGCGAGAAGGGCGACATCGTGGTCATCACGGCCGGCTCGCCGCCCGGGGTGTCGGGCACGACGAATCTGGTACGCGTCCACCACATCGGAGAGGATGACAGCCCCAAGTAGCACTGGTTCGACCTTGGGGTCAGTGGTTGGGGTCAGTACTTGGGGCCCACGTGGGCGTCCATGAGGGCGACGGAGGCACGGCGGGCGACGGAGATGTTGAACGGGTCGCTGCCGCGCGCCAGTGTCGTCCACTCGACGCCCACCCCGTCGAGGGCGTCGGTGAAGAGCTTCCGGATGTCGTCGGACTTGTTGGAGAAGAAATACCGGGGGTACTCGTAGCGCTTGCGCTCGCCGCCGATGACCTTCTCGGTCCAGTTGGTGATGCGGCAGCCGTCGGAGTGGATGAGCCCGCGGATGAATTCCCACGGGTGGGCGTCGACGATTTCCTGTTGCCAGGGTTCGAGGATGATCGGGCGGTCGTGCTTCTTGCCGGGGCCGTGCTGGGGGAAGAGGCAGGGCCAGTGCTGGCTGTATCCGACGACCGAGACGTACCCGACTGCTTGGACCCGGTTCGACTTCTTGCCGGGGTTGATCGCTTCGATGGCGACAGCGCAAGCTTCGATGAGGCCTGGCCAAGTGTTGGCGCATGCGATGCGGAGAACGTAGCCCGCTCGCATGCCGGGGCTGATACAGCCGTCACCGAGGTAGAGCCCCAAGAGGTAGCTGTAGGCCGCCGTGTCGGAGGGTGGCTCAGTCGCTGGACCGCATCTTGGGCACGGCGTGCGCCGCATGCGCGGTAACGGGTCGATACGTGATTGCCAGCTACGGATCGCTGACCTGGAGACCCCGGTCTCTTTGCTCACGGAGTTCAGGCTGCGCCCCTGAGTGACGAGTGTCAGAGCTCGCTTGCGTGTGCCCATGTCGTACATGTGGCCACTCTGCGCGACTGATCGTGACCGTGCGCAGCAAAAAGCGGATGTTCACGAGAATGGGAACATCCGCTTTTTTGTGGTGACCTTGGAATCCAAGGAAAAGTGCCCCGAGTCGGATTCGAACCGACGCTGTATGGGTTTTGAATCCATGGCCTCTACCGCTGGGCTACCGGGGCCCCTTCGAAACGAAGGTCAGCGGTCACCCGCCGTGACACCACCATACCGCAGCTGGGTAGGCTCTTGTCAGCAGTACCCCGCCCTGAACGAGGAGCCCCCGTGACCGCCCCCGAGTCGCCCCAGCCCGTCGCCGACGACGACAAGTCGCACGTGCCTCCGCTGACGACCCGTGTCGTCATCGCCGAGGACGAGGCGTTGATCCGTCTCGACCTCAAAGAGATGCTCGAAGAAGAGGGCTACGCCGTCGTGGGCGAGGCGGGGGACGGGGAGCAGGCCGTGGAGCTGGCCCGTGAGCACAAGCCGGACCTGGTGATCCTCGACGTGAAGATGCCCAAGCTGGACGGCATCTCCGCGGCCGAGAAGATCGCGGAGGAGGGTATCGCCCCCGTGCTGATGCTCACCGCCTTCTCGCAGCGCGACCTCGTCGAGCGTGCCCGCGACGCCGGCGCGATGGCGTACCTGGTGAAGCCCTTCAGTAAGAGTGACGTGGTGCCGGCGATCGAGATGGCCGTGTCGCGGTTCACGGAGCTGAAGCAGCTGGAGAAGGAGGTCGCGGACCTCAGCCAGCGGCTGGAGACCCGCAAGCTGGTGGACCGGGCCAAGTCCGTGCTGCAGACGGAGTACGGCCTGACGGAGCCGGCCGCCTTCCGGTGGATCCAGAAGACGTCCATGGACCGGCGTATGTCCATGCAGCAGGTCGCCGAGGCGGTCATCGTGGACGCCCAGGAGAAGAAGTCCTCGAAGGACTGAGCAGGGACGATCAGAGTCCGGTACATACGAAGAGGCCCGCACCCCCGGCCAGGGGCGTGGGCCTCTTCGTACGTCTGAGGGAGGGAGTCAGTCCTCGCCCAGGTACGCCTTCCGGACGGACTCGTCGTGCAGGAGGTCCTGCCCGGAGCCGGAGAGCACGATGTTGCCGACTTCCATGACGTGTCCCTGGTCGGCGAGGGAGAGCGCCGCCTGGGCGTTCTGCTCGACGAGGAGGATGGTCGTGCCGCCGGCCTTGAGTTCGGCGATGGTGGCCATGATCTTCTGCATCATGATCGGCGAGAGGCCCATGGAGGGCTCGTCGAGCATGAGCAGCTTGGGCTGGGACATGAGGGCGCGGCCCATGGCGAGCATCTGCTGCTCGCCGCCGGAGAGGGTTCCGGCGGCCTGCTTGCGGCGTTCCCCGAGGATGGGGAAGAGGTCGTAGGCGCGCTGGATGTCCTTCTCGATGCCTGCCTTGTCGGTCCGCAGGAAGGCGCCGAGCTGGAGGTTCTCGGTGATCGTCAGCCGGGGGAAGATGTGGCGTCCCTCGGGGGAGTGGGCGAGGCCCAGGGAGACGATCTTGTGGGCGGGGATGCCGCTGAGGGGATTGCCGTCGAAGGTGATGCGGCCCGAGGTGGGCTTGAGGAGCCCGGAGAGGGTGCGCAGGGTGGTGGTCTTGCCGGCGCCGTTGGTGCCGATGAGGGTGACGATCTGGCCGGCTTCGACGGAGAAGGAGATGCCCTTGACGGCTTCGATCTTGCCGTAGGCGACCTTGAGGTCTTCGACCTCCAGCAGTGCGGTCACTGGGCGTTTCCTTCCTTGCTGGTGGTGCTCTCCGTGGCGGCGTCGTTCACGGCGTCCTCAGGAGTTTCGACGGCGTCAGGAGTTTCGACGGCCTCAGGAGTGTCGGTGGCCTCGGGGGCTTCCGCGGGTTCGGGAGTCTCCGCGGCGTCCGCCGCCTCGGCGGCTTCGACCTCGGCGAGTTCCTCCGCGCCGGGTGCGCCCTCGAAGGGGGTGCCGAGGTAGGCGGCGATGACGCGTTCGTCGCCCTGGACGACCTCGGAGGTGCCTTCGACGAGCTTCTCGCCCTGGACGAGGCAGGCGACGCGGTCGGACAGGTTGAAGATGAAGCGCATGTCGTGCTCGATGACGAGGACGGCGATGCCCCGGTCGCGGATGGCGAAGACGAGGTCTTCGGTCGCCCGGGTTTCCTGGGGGTTCATGCCGGCGGTCGGTTCGTCGAGCAGCAGCAGTCCGGGCTCGCTCGCCATGGCGCGGGCGATTTCGAGCTTGCGCTGTTCGCCGTAGGGGAGGTTGCGGGAGAGGTGGTCGGCCTTGTGGTCGAGGCCGATGAACTCCAGCAGTTCCATGGCGCGTTCGCGGGAGGTGGCTTCTGCCTTGCGGAAGCCGGGGCCGCGCAGGAGGGCGGACCAGAGGCCCTCCTTGGTCCTGGTGTGGCGGCCGACGAGCACGTTTTCCAGGACGGTCATGTTGGCGAAGAGCCGGATGTTCTGGAAGGTGCGGGCGATGCCGGCGCTGGTGACGAGGTGGGGCTTGGGCGGGAGGACGGTGCCCTTGTAGGAGACCTTGCCCTCGGTCGGCACGTAGAGGCCGGTGAGGCAGTTGAAGAAGGTGGTCTTGCCGGCGCCGTTGGGGCCGATGAGGCCGACGATTTCACCGGTGTTGACGGTGAGGTCGACGTTGCGTACGGCGGTGAGGCCGCCGAAGCGCATGGTGACGCCGGTGGCTTCGAGGACGGGGCTGGTGGCCGTGGTGGTGGTCATGTGGGTCACGCCCCTGCCTTGGTGACGCCGACGGTGGAGTCGGGCAGGCCTTGATCGGGGATGTCGAGGGTGTCGTCGCTCTCGTGGAATTCGAGTTGGCGGCGGCGGTTGGCGATGATGCCTTCGGGGCGGAAGCGCATGAGGACGACGAGTGCGATGCCGAAGGCGAAGAGCTGGTACTCCTTGAGGAAGCTGAGCTTCTCGGGGAGGAGGTAGAGCAGGGTGGCGCCGAGGATGGGTCCGTTGACCGTGCCCATGCCGCCGAGGACGACCGCGGCGAGCAGGAAGGCGGAGTTCGGGGGTACGGAGCCGGCGAACTGGTACGGGGCCGGGTTGACGCTGTAGCCGACGTGGGCGCTGACGGTGCCGGCGAGGCCGGCGAGGGAGGCGCCGAGGGCGAAGGCGATGAGCTTGACGCGGAAGCCGTTGATGCCCATGGCGGTGGCGGCGGTCTCGTCCTCGCGGATGGCGATCCAGGAGCGGCCGATGCGGGAGTCGGCGGCGCGGTTGAAGACGACGACAACGATGCCGGTGATGATCAGCATCAGCAGGAAGTAGTTCGCGAAGCGGCCGAGGGTGATCGAGCCGATGTCGTGCGCGTTGCCGAGGTTGAACCCGAAGATGTTGAGGTCGGGGATCATCGAGATGCCGTTGGGGCCGTTGGTGATGTTGGGTCCGGAGGAGCCGTCGAGGTTGTTGACGCTGATGCGGAAGATCTCTCCGAAGCCGAGGGTGACGATGGCGAGGTAGTCGCCGCGCAGTCGCAGGGTGGGGGCGCCGATGAGGACGCCGAAGACGAGCGACGCGGCCATGCCGGTGAGCATGGCGGCCCAGAAGGGGAACTGGACGCCGGCGAAGCGGGAGAACTCGGAGCCGGAGACGAGGGCGGCCGCGTAGGCGCCGACGCCGAGGAAGGCGACGTATCCGAGGTCGAGGAGTCCGGTGAGGCCGACGACGATGTTGAGGCCGAGGGCGACGGTGGCGACGACGAGGATGTTCACGCCGAGGTTGGCGTTGTGCTCGTTGTTCTCGACGAAGGGGAAGATCGCCGCGGCGAGGAACGCCATGGAGGTGGCGAATCCCTTGTGGCGGGCGTTGAGGGTGGCGAACCGGTCGAAGAGTCCGGCGGCCTGGAGTGCCCAGGTGCCGAAGATGACGAGCAGCAGGTAGCCGATGAAGGTTTCGCTGGCGTCGGGGTCGACGCCGATGCCGTAGGTGAAGACGGTGAGCGCGAGGGCGGTGGCGCCGGTGATGACGAGGCGTTCGCCCCAGCCGGGGAGCTCGGCGGCGGCGGGGATGCGCTCGGGCTTGCTGACCCAGTCCTTGAAGGTGTTGCCCGGGCTGGGGAGGGCGAGGGTGCCGATGAGGGCGATGAGGGAGCCGATGGCGGCGATGTAGGCGCCGGGGTCGAGGGCGACGAGGCCCTTGAGGTCGACCGCGATGGCGATGGCGCTGAACCAGCTGACGGCGAACGCGGAGGCGGCGGCGAGGACGACGGGCGCGGTGGCGCCTGCCGGGTTGAGCCAGCGCAGGCCGCGGATGCCGAAGAGGGTGAGTGCGAAGAGCAGGGTGATCGCGCCGGCGACGAGGTCGAGGATCTGCAGTCCGGCCGGGGAGCCGTAGTAGGTGAGGTCCCCGGGGAAGTCGGACGTGTAGGTCCAGGACATGAAGGTGCTGGCGATGGTGGCGACGGCGCCGACGGCGATGAGGGCGCGGGCGGCGTTCTGGGGGAGTGCGACGAGGCCGCGGGGGGTGTCCGTGGTGGTCTCGGGTGCCGTGGTGTTCTCGGTGGTTGCCATGGTGGTCACGCCCTGTCCGCGACGCGTTCGCCGACCAGACCCTGTGGTCTGAACAGCAGTACGAGGATGAGGAGGACGAAGGCCCAGACGGAGGACCAGCCGCCGCCGCCGAGCTGCTGCATGCCGGGGATGCCGTCGATGTAGGAGGTGGCCATGGTTTCGGCGAGGCCGAGGACGAGGCCGCCGATCATCGCGCCGTAGATGTTGCCGATGCCGCCGAGGACGGCGGCGGTGAAGGCCTTGAGGCCCATCTGGAAGCCCATGTCGTATTTGACGGTGCCGTAGCGCAGGCCGTAGGCGACGGCGGCGACGGCGGCGAAGAAGCCGCCGATGGCGAAGGCGATCACGATGATGCGGTTGGTGTCGATGCCCATGAGCTGGGCGGTGTCCGGGTCCTGGGCGGTGGCCTGCATGGCGCGGCCGGTGCGGGACATGCGGACGAAGATGGCGAGGGCCGCCATGCAGAGGGGGGCGGCGATGATGACGAAGACGGAGCCGCTCTGGACGCTGACGTCGCCGATCTTCCAGGGCCCGAAGTCGAGTTGGGGGAAGTTGCGGTCGGTCTTGGCGTCCGGGTACCAGTTGAAGACGGCCTGCTGGAGGGCGAGTGAGAGGCCGATGGCGGTGATGAGGGGTGCCAGGCGTGGCGCGCCGCGCAGAGGTCGATAGGCGAACCGTTCCGCCCCGACGGCGATGAGTACGGCGACCAGGCCACCGCCGATGAGCATCGCTGGGAGGGCTATCCACATGGATGTGCCGTCGGGCAGGACGTACAGGTAGACCGTGAGCGCGCCGAAGCCTCCGGTCATGAAGATCTCGCCGTGGGCGAAGTTGATGAGCTGGACGATGCCGTACACCATCGTGTAGCCGATGGCGATCAGCCCGTACATCGAGCCGAGGAACAGCCCGTTGGCCAGCTGCTGCGGCAGGGTGTTCACCGCATGGCCTCCATGTGGGTGGGGAGTGTGAACGGGGGGATATGAGGCGGGCCGCGCGGTGACGTGTGGTCGTGGCCGCGCGGCCCTGGGGTTTAGCTAGCGGCGGATCGGATCAGCTGATCCCGGCCGGCTTCGGCTGGGGTTCGGCTGGGTTCGGATCGGATCAGCCGTTGAACGTACCGCTCTTCACGGCCTTCCACTTGCCGTCCACGACCTGGTAGACGGTGAGCTGCTTGTTGGTGGTGTCGCCGAACTCGTCGAAGGAGACGGGGCCGGCGATGCCTTCGAACTTCGTCTTCTGGACCTCGTCCACGATCTTGGCGCGGGCGCCGTCGGGGATCTTGCCGTCCTTCACGACGTTGCCGATCGCCTTGATGATGGCGGTGGCGGCGTCGTAGGAGTAGCCGCCGTAGGTGCCGTAGTCGCCCTTGAGGCCGGAGGCCTTGTACTTCTTGATGAAGTCCGCGGCGGAGGGCAGGGAGTCGACGGGCGCGCCCACGGAGGTGACCAGGTCGCCCTCCGAGGTCTTGCCGGCGGTCGAGATGTAGGTGTCGCTGAACATGCCGTCACCGCCGAACAGCGGAATCTTGACGCCGCCGTCCTTGAGCTGCTTGGTCAGCTTCTCCGACTCGTCGTACTGGCCGCCGTAGTAGACCAGGTCGGCCTTGGACTTCTGGATCTTGGTGACGAGGGCCGAGAAGTCGGTGTCGCCGGTGTTGACGTGGTCCTCGCCCGCGACCTTGCCGCCGTTGCTGACGAAGCCGGCCTTGAAGAGCTTGGCCAGGCCCGCGCCGTAGGTCTGCTTGTCGTCGACGACGAAGACGTTCTTCTTCTTGAGCGTGGTGGACGCGTACTCGGCCGCGAAGCCGCCCTGCAGGGCGTCGGTGGTGGCGGTGCGGAAGTACGTCTTGAAGGGACGCGACTTCGACGTCTGCCAGTTCTTGCCCTGGGTCAGTTCGGGCGCCGTGTTGGACGGCGAGATCTCGACCAGGTTGGCGGTCGCGAAGACCTGCTGCATCTGCGTGGCGACACCGGAGTTCAACGGGCCGACGACGCCGAGGACCTTCTCGTTGTTGACGAGGGCGGTGGCGTTCTGCTGGCCGCTGGCCGGGATCGCCTTGTCGTCGAACGGCTGGACCTTGAAGGTCACGCCGGGAACGGTGTTGTTCTTGTTGGCGTCGTCGACGGCGATCTGCACACCGCCCTGGATGCCGAGGCCGGTGGCGGAGTTCTGACCGGTCAGCGGAGCGTCAACGCCGATGATGATCTCGGTCTTGCTGCTGCTGCTCTTGTCCCCGCTGTCATCACGCGAACCGCAGGCGGTCAGCGTGAGTGCTCCGGTGGTGAGCACGGAGGTGAGTATGACCAAAGAACGCTGTCGCACGTTGAATCCTCTCCCTGGCGCAGCAGCCCTGCTGAGCTGCCGTGTGTCTCGCCGGGCCGTACTGGGTGATACCGAGCCGTGCTGCAGACGCGCCCGGCGGCGCGGTGACTGGCCGTGACTCTAAGCCTGTCTGTGGGCCCGGGCATCGCCGTAGGCTGGCTTGTGACTTTCTTGTTATGCCGTTCCGGTTGGGGAGCTTCGGAGGAGGGTGCTCTCGGCCGATTTGGCGGAAATTCTTCGTCGTCCACATGTTGAGAATCTGCACTTCCGGTTGTGCGTGGGCGAGGGTGCGGGGCGGGCGCCGTCGCAGGTCGCGTGGAGGAGTGCGGAGAGATCGTGGCCGTACAAGTGGTCGAAGATGAAACTCTGATGCTGTATTGCGTGCGTGTTACACAGCGTTACGTCGAGAAAAGGGAACTGGGTGTCGAGGGGGAGTCCGGAACGCTCGGCCACGGAAATACCCACGTGATCCTGTGAGTTGTCCCTGCGTGCGCGGTAAGGGGTGCATGAGGTGTGATCCGGGCGTGAAGTCCCGCGAAGTCGGGGTGTGTTGCCGGCCGCTGTCCGTCGGCCGTCGGTGCGCGGGGGTATCTGTGCAGACGCCCCCGGTCCGCCGTACGCGGCTGCCGGGGGCGGGCTGGGAGGGAGCTCGTCGCGGGGGCGGGTGTCAGGGCTGGGGGCGTGTGTGGGGGGTGTCGGAGGGGGGCGCGTCGCGCAGGAGGCAGGTGAGGCGGGCGGTGCAGACGCGCTTGTCGTTCTCGTCGGTGATGACGATCTCGTACGTCGCCGTCGTGCGCCCGCGGTGCACGGGGGTGGCCACGCCGGTGACGAGGCCGGAGCGGGCGCCGCGGTGGTGGGTGCAGTTGAGGTCGACGCCGACGGCGATCTTGGAGCTGCCGCCGTGCAGCATGGCGCCGACGGAGCCGAGGGTCTCGGCGAGGACGGCGGAGGCGCCGCCGTGCAGGAGGCCGTACGGCTGGGTGTTGCCCTCCACGGGCATGGTGCCGACGACGCGGTCGGGGGAGGCCTCGACGATCTGCACGCCCATACGGGTGCCGAGGTGGCCCGCGGAGAAGAGGGCGGGCAGGTCGACGCCGAGCGAGGCGTACTCGTCGATGATCTCTTGTGGGAACTTCACGTGGCTCTGCTCGCCCATGGGGCCCGGCTCCGATCGTCGTCGATCTCTCTGGCTGACTGGCTGAGCAAACGCTCAGTCGGTTGTCGATTGTTCCAGACGGACCACGACGGACTTGCTGGCCGGGGTGTTGCTGGTGTCGGCGGTGGCGTCGAGCGGGACGAGGACGTTGGTCTCCGGGTAGTAGGCGGCGGCGCAGCCGCGGGCGGTCGGGTAGTGCACGACGCGGAAGCCGGGCGCGCGGCGCTCCACACCGTCCTGCCATTCGCCGACGAGGTCGACGTACGAGCCGTCGGTGATCTTCAGTGCGTGGGCGTCCTCGGGGTTGACGAGGACGACCCGGCGGCCGTTCTTGATGCCCCGGTAGCGGTCGTCGAGGCCGTAGATGGTGGTGTTGTACTGGTCGTGCGAGCGGAGTGTCTGCAGGAGCAGGCGGCCTTCGGGGAGCTTGGGGTATTCGACGGGCGCGGCGGTGAAGTTGGCCTTGCCGGTGGTGGTGGGGAAGCGGCGTTCGTCGCGGGGGGCGTGCGGGAGGGCGAAGCCCGCAGGGCGACCGGCAGAATCGGTGACGCGTGCGTTGAAGTCCTCGAAGCCGGGGATCACGCGCGCGATGCGGTCGCGGATCGTCGCGTAGTCCTTCTCGAACTCCTCCCAGGGGGTGCGGGAGGCTTTGCCGAGGACGCGGCGGGCGAGGCGGGCGACGATGGCCGGCTCGGACAGCAGGTGTGTGCTCGCGGGCTCCAGGCGGCCGCGTGAGGCGTGGACCATGCCCATGGAGTCCTCGACGGTCACGAACTGTTCGCCACTTCCCTGAAGGTCGCGCTCGGTGCGGCCGAGGGTGGGCAGGATGAGGGCGCGGGCGCCGGTGATCACATGGGAGCGGTTGAGCTTGGTCGAGACGTGGACGGTGAGGCGGGCCCGGCGCATGGCGGCCTCGGTCACCTCGGTGTCGGGGGAGGCGGACACGAAGTTGCCGCCCATGGCGAAGAAGACCTTGGCGTCGCCGTCGCGCAGGGCGCGGATGGCCCGGACGACGTCGTAGCCGTGTTCGCGCGGCGGGGCGAAGCCGAACTCCCTCTCCAGGGCGTCCAGGAAGGCCGGGGCGGGGCGTTCGAAGATGCCCATGGTGCGGTCGCCCTGGACGTTCGAGTGGCCGCGGACCGGGCAGACGCCGGCGCCGGGGCGGCCGATGTTGCCGCGCAGGAGCAGGAAGTTGACGACTTCGCGGATCGTGGGCACGGAGTGCTTGTGCTGGGTGAGGCCCATGGCCCAGCAGACGATGGTGCGCTTCGAGGCGAGGACCATGCGGAGGGCCTCGTCGATCTCGGCGCGCTCCAGGCCGGTGGCGGTGAGGGTCTCGTCCCAGTCGGCGGCGCGGGCGGTGGCCGCGAACTCCTCGTACCCGTGGGTGTGCTCGGCGATGAACTCCTCGTCGACGGCGCCCTCGGTGTCGAGGATCAGCTTGTTGAGGAGGCGGAAGAGGGCCTGGTCGCCGCCGAGGCGGATCTGCAGGAACAGGTCGGTGAGGGCGGCGCCCTTGAGCATGCCCTGGGGGGTCTGGGGGTTCTTGAAGCGCTCCAGGCCCGCCTCGGGCAGCGGGTTGATGGAGATGATCTTCGCGCCGTTGGCCTTGGCCTTCTCCAGCGCGGAGAGCATGCGCGGGTGGTTCGTGCCGGGGTTCTGCCCGGCGACGATGATCAGGTCCGCCTTGTGGAGGTCGTCGAGCAGGACGCTGCCCTTGCCGATGCCGATGGTCTCGGAGAGGGCGGAGCCCGAGGACTCGTGGCACATGTTCGAGCAGTCCGGCAGGTTGTTCGTGCCGAGCTCGCGGGCGAACAGCTGGTAGAGGAACGCGGCCTCGTTGCTGGTGCGTCCGGAGGTGTAGAAGAGGGCCTCGTCGGGGGAGTCGAGGGCGGCGAGCTCCTCGGCGACGATGTCGAAGGCGCGTTCCCAGGAGACCGGCTCGTAGTGGTCGGCGCCCTCGGGCAGGTACATGGGGTGGGTGAGGCGGCCCTGCTGGCCCAGCCAGTAGCCGCTGCGGCCGAAGAGGTCGGTGACCGGGTGGGCGGCGAAGAAGTCCGGGGTGACCCGGCGCAGGGTGGCCTCCTCGGCGACCGCCTTCGCGCCGTTCTCGCAGAACTCCGCCGTGTGCCGGTGCTCCGGCTCGGGCCAGGCGCAGCCCGGGCAGTCGAAGCCGTCCTTCTGGTTGACGCGCAGGAGGGTGAGCGCGGTGCGGCGCACGCCCATCTGCTGCTGGGCGATGCGCAGGGTGTGTCCGATGGCGGGCAGCCCGGCCGCCGCGTGCTTCGGCTCGACGATCTGCGGCGCGTCCTGAGCCGGATCCGTTGTCGGCGGCTTGCTGGCCATCGGTGACCCCCTTCGCATGCACGTATGAAGTACATCGGCGATCCTCGCACGCGCCGCTGACAATGCCTGTGGCCGGTCCCGGAAGGTCCGCACTGTCAGTGGGGCGTGGCAGGATCGGGGGCGTGGCAGAAACAGCATCGAAGAAGACCGAGAAAACCGCAGGTACGGGCCGTCCGCGGCTGATGCTCATGGACGGGCACTCGCTGGCGTACCGCGCGTTCTTCGCGCTGCCCGCGGAGAATTTCACGACCGCGACGGGTCAGCCGACGAACGCAATCTATGGTTTTGCGTCGATGCTGGCGAACACGCTGCGCGACGAGGCGCCCACGCATTTCGCGGTGGCGTTCGACGTCTCGCGCAAGACGTGGCGCTCCGAGGAGTTCACGGAGTACAAGGCGAACCGCTCGAAGACCCCGGACGAGTTCAAGGGGCAGGTCGAGCTGATCGGCGAGCTGCTGGACGCGATGCACGCGCAGCGGTTCGCGGTCGACGGCTTCGAGGCCGACGACATCATCGCCACGCTCGCCACGCAGGCCGAGGCCGAGGGCTTCGAGGTCCTGATCGTCACCGGTGACCGCGACTCCTTCCAGCTGGTGTCCGAGCACACGACGGTGCTGTATCCGACGAAGGGCGTCTCCGAGCTGACCCGGTTCACTCCGGAGAAGGTCGTCGAGAAGTACGGGCTGACGCCGGCGCAGTACCCCGACTTCGCGGCGCTGCGCGGCGACCCGTCGGACAACCTGCCGGGCATCCCGGGGGTCGGTGAGAAGACGGCCGCGAAGTGGATCAATCAGTTCGGTTCGTTCGCGGACCTGGTCGAGCGCGTCGAGGAGGTGAAGGGCAAGGCCGGGCAGAACCTCCGTGACCATCTGGAGGCGGTGAAGCTCAACCGCCGTCTCACGGAGATGGTGAAGGACGTGGAGCTCCCGAAGACGGTCACCGACCTGGAGCGCGCGGCGTACGACCGTACGGCGGTGGTGATGGTGCTGGACACCCTGGAGATCCGTAACCCGTCGCTGCGCGAGCGTCTCTTCGCCGTCGACCCGGGTGCGGAGGAGTCCGAGGCCGCGGCGCCGGTCGCCGAGGGTGTCGAGCTGGACGGGGTGGTGCTGGGCGCGGGTGAGCTGAAGCCGTGGCTCGCCGAGCACGGTGAGGCGGTCCTGGGCATGGCGACCGTCGACACGTGGGCGCTGGGTTCGGGCTCGGTGGCCGAGGTCGCGCTCGCGGCGGCGGGCGGGGCGGCGGCGTGGTTCGACCCCTCGCAGCTGGACGAGGCGGACGAGAACGCGTTCGCGAAGTGGCTCGCCGACCCCGAGAAGCCCAAGGTGCTGCACAACGCCAAGGGGGCGATGCGGGTCTTCGCCGAGCACGGCTGGACGGTCGGGGGCGTGTCCATGGACACCGCGCTCGCCGCCTACCTGGTCAAGCCGGGCCGTCGCTCCTTCGCGCTGGACGCGCTGTCGCTGGAGTACCTGGGCCGGGAGCTGGGGCCCGCCGCCGCGGCCGACGGTCAGCTGGCCTTCGGTGCGGACGACCAGGCCGAGGCCGAGTCGCTGATGGCGCAGGCCCGCACGATCCTCGACCTGGGGGAGTCGTTCGGGGAGAAGCTGGCGGAGGTCGGCGCGGCCGAGTTGCTGCGTGACATGGAGCTGCCGACGTCGGCTCTGCTGGCCCGCATGGAGCGGCACGGCATCGCGGCGGACCGGGCGCACCTGGAAGCCATGGAGCAGATGTTCGCGGGTGCCGTGCAGCAGGCGGTGAAGGAGGCGCACGCCTCCGTGGGGCACGAGTTCAACCTCGGCTCGCCCAAGCAGCTCCAGGAAGTCTTCTTCGGCGAGCTGGACCTGCCCAAGACGAAGAAGACGAAGACGGGTTACACGACGGACGCGGACGCGCTGGCCTGGCTGGCCACGCAGACCGACCACGAGCTGCCGGTCATCATGCTCCGCCACCGTGAGCAGGCCAAGCTGCGGGTGACGGTCGAGGGGCTGATCAAGACGATCGCCGCGGACGGCCGGATCCACACCACGTTCAATCAGACGGTGGCCGCGACGGGCCGGCTGTCGTCGGTGGACCCGAACCTGCAGAACATCCCGGTCCGTACGGAGGAGGGCCGCGCGATCCGCCGTGGCTTCGTGGTCGGTGAGGGCTTCGAGTCCCTGATGACCGCGGACTACAGCCAGATCGAACTGCGTGTGATGGCCCATCTGTCCGAGGACGAGGGCCTGTTGGAGGCGTTCACGTCGGGCGAGGACCTGCACACGACGGTGGCGTCCCAGGTGTTCTCCGTCGAGCGTGCGGCGGTCGACGCGGAGATGCGCCGCAAGATCAAGGCGATGTCGTACGGCCTTGCCTACGGGCTGTCGGCGTTCGGTCTGTCCCAGCAGTTGAACATCGACGCGGGCGAGGCGCGTGCGTTGATGGACACGTACTTCGAGCGCTTCGGAGGCGTACGGGAGTATCTGCGCCGGGTCGTGGACGAGGCCCGCGCCACGGGGTACACGGAGACCCTCTTCGGCCGCCGCCGCTATCTGCCCGACCTGAACAGCGACAACCGCCAGCGCCGTGAGATGGCCGAGCGCATGGCTCTGAACGCGCCCATCCAGGGCACGGCGGCGGACATCGTCAAGATGGCCATGCTGAACGTCGACCGGGCGCTGCGCGAGGCCGGTCTCAAGTCCCGCATGCTCCTCCAGGTCCACGACGAAATCGTTCTGGAGATCGCCCCCGGGGAGCGCGCGGAGACGGAGGAACTGGTCCGCCACGAAATGGCGTCCGCCGTGCACCTCCGAGCGCCCCTGGACGTCTCCATCGGCTCGGGCCCGGACTGGGAGTCAGCAGCGCACTAGCCGCCGGCGGTGGGGCGGCTGGGGGGGTGGCTTTCGGCGGTCGGGCGACTGTGTGCAGGGGGCTCCGGTTCCATCGGGCGGCTGGGGGTGGCCTGCGGCGGCCGGGAGCGCGGCCGGGGGTGGCTTCCGGCCGTCGGGCGACTGCGGGGTAGGAGTGGGCTCCGAGGGGCGCGGGGTGTAGCAGCGCCGGATCGGGCCACGACCACAGCCCCGGCCCAGTCCAGCCCCGACCTAGCCCCGGCCCAGTCCAGCCCCGGGCTGGCCCGGCCCGGTCCGGCACCACCGGCAGAAGCAAGCGCTGCCTGGGCCAAGCCCTCGGTCTGAACCAAGCCCTCGGCCCCGGCCCTCAGGCCGGCTCTCAGCCCGAGTGGCACCATCTCTCGGTTCTGGAGGCCGCCCGCAGGGCAGAGGCCCCGTGCCACCCGCGGGGCGCACCCGGTGTGTGTCTTGCGAGCCGCCCGCAGGGCAAGCCCCCGTTCCGGTGAGCCGGAAGCGCAGGGTGAGGGATGGCCTGCTCAACCCCCGGAAGGAACCGTCACCCGCGTGGCCCCCGCAAAGACGCCCCCCGCGCAAGGGGACCGTAAGGATGCGGGCATGGGTATACGCATGGTCCACCGCCGTACGGCCGTAGCCACAGCCGTCGTCTCCGCGCTGCTCGCGCCGGTACCCGCAGTGGCCGCGAGCGCGAGCACCGCCCAGGTGCCCGCAGCCTGCCGTTCCACCCGCAATCCCGACCTCGCCGCCCGGTTGTCGCGCGACATCCGGGCCGCGCTGTCGTCACGCCAGGGCACCGTCTCCGTGGCGGTGCACGACGACAGGACCGGTCTGACGTGCGCCCTCGCGAGCGAGCGCCAGTACGACTCCGCGAGCGTCGCCAAGGTCACGATCATGGAGGGCACCCTGCGCCGCGCGGACGAGCTGCGGCGCACTCTCACCAAGTGGGAGGACGCCAACGTACGCCCCATGATCACCGCTTCGGACAACGACGCCGCCGTGCGTCTGTGGGCCGACCTGGGCCGCTTCTACCTGGACCGCTTCCTGCACCGCGTCGGAACCCGCCGCACCGAGCTCGGCCCTGCCGGGTACTGGGGCCTGACCCGCACCACGGCCGCCGACCAGATGCGGCTGCTGGGCGTGCTCACCGACGCCCGCTCGTTCCTCACGAGCCGCGCCTACGGTCTGAAGCTGCTGAACCAGGTACGCAGCGACCAGCGTTGGGGCGTCCCCGCCGGTATGCCGGCCGGTCTCAGGGCGCACATCAAGAACGGCTGGCTGCCCCGGTCCACCCATGGCTGGCGGGTGCACAGCGTCGGCGCGTTCACGGGCGCCGACCGCACGTACCGCATCGTCGTGCTCTCCCACGACAACCCGACGATGGCGTACGGGGTCCGCACCATCGAGCGCCTCGCCCAGGCCGTCCACCGCGGCCTCAACCAGGGGCGTGGCCTCGTCCAGGGGCCCACACCGGAGAACAAGGTCAACGAGGTGTCCGACGGTTCGGCTCCGTACGGGCCGGTGCCGGGCCGGGACGAGCCGGAGCCGGACGCCACATCCTGACCCCGAGGGCGTACAGCGCGAGGCCGAGCACCAGACCCGCGCCCGCGCCGAAGCACAGCGCCGGGATCAGCTCCCACGGCTTCGCGCCGGAACCCCAGTAGGCCCACCAGCGCGAGGCCCGCTGCACGGCGCCCACGAGAGCGCAGCAGCCGAGGACGGCGGCCGCGAGCCACCGGTCGGAACGCGCCAGTGCTGGTACCCCCACCGGCTCGACGGAGGGTGCCCGGCGCAGCGCGACGACCACGAAGGCCACGATCACGACGGCCCCGACCACCGAACTGCCGTACTGCGCGTAGGTGAACACCGGCATGCCGTCGACGCTCCGCCCCAGGACGGGAAACAGCCGTACCCCCCACCGGTCGTGGTGCGTGAACGCGTCCCACACGACATGCGTCAGCCCGCCGAGTACCGCCGAGACGTACCACCACAGCGCAGACGACGGACGCACAGGCCGGCGAGGTGTCCCGCAGCGCAGCAGCCCCGCGGGACGGCCCTGCAGGGCCCGTGGCAGCAGCGCCACCAGCGGCTCGCGCAGCACCAGCCAGGCGCCCACGAGTGCCCAGGAGACGAGCACGTCGAAGGTGAGGACGGCGGTGAACGAGTGCGTGAACTCGCCGAACTCCATCGCTCCGGGGAGCACGCTCGCCGCGTAATAGGTCATGTCGGGAGAGAGCGAACCGGCCACGAGGGCCGCGGGCACCAGTCGTCCGCGTCCGCTTCCGTCGCCGCGTACGGCGGGCAGTACGGCTGCCGCGTGGCTGAGAGTGAAGGGCAAGTCGTCCCCCTGTGGCTGACTTCGACCGGACTTGTCGGCCTCGGTGATCACCGGCACTCAGTATGAGGGACGTCTGAAAACGCTCGAACGCTCTGTCCCGCGGCTGGTGTTCTCTCGGACAATCACACATGGCCAACTGGTGAAAACCGGGCGCGAACGGGTGCCCGGGCGACGGAAGTTGTCGTAGGGTCACCTGGGTCACTGAGCCAGCGAACGCGCAGAGCGCGGGCGGTTGTCCATGGGAGGGGTTCACTGAATGGCGGCGCATTTCGGCAGACTGCGCAAGGGCGCGGCGACCACTGCTGTGGCCGCGCTCGCGGTCGCGGCCCTGTCCGCATCCCAGGCCCCGGGAGTGGTCGGCGACGAGCTCGGCGGCCAGACCCCCACCGGTACCCAGTCCTCACCCGAGGCGAGCACCGGCGGTGAGGGCGGCGGCGCGACGGGCAACTCGCCGTACTACACCGACCTGCCGCCGCTGAACAGTCCCAACCCGAGTCCGTCGGCGAGCCCGACCGTAGGCGCGCCCACGTCCGTGGGCGAGGCCGAGGCCGGCATACCTGCGACCGTCCTCGATGCCTACAAGAAGGCCGAGACCTCCCTGCGCGCGTCCAAGCCGGGCTGCAATCTGCCCTGGCAGCTCCTCGCGGCCATCGGCCAGGTCGAGTCGGGCCAGGCCCGTGGCGGCCGCGTCGACGCGAGCGGCACGACGTACTCGCCGATCCTCGGCCCCAAACTGGACGGCAACGGCTTCGCGCTGATCGCCGACACCGACAACGGCGCGTACGACGGCGACGCCGCGTACGACCGCGCGGTGGGCCCCATGCAGTTCATCCCCTCCACGTGGGAGTGGGCGGGCCGGGACGGCAACGGCGACGGCAAGGAGGACCCCAACAACGTCTACGACGCGGCGCTCGCGGCCGGCCACTACCTGTGCCGGTTCGACCGCGACCTGTCGGTGCAGTCGCAGATGAACGCCGCGATCCTGAACTACAACAACTCGACGGCCTACCTCAACACGGTCCTGTCGTGGCTGGAGTACTACCGCAAGGGCACCCACGAGGTGCCGGACGGCACGGGCACAGTGCCCTCGCACAGCAGCAACGACGGCTCCGGGGCGAGCACCGCCCCGTCCTCGCCGTCGACGCCGAGCACCTCGGCGCCCAGCACCACAAAGCCCGGCACGCCCAAGCCGGGCGGCGGCTCGACGAGCCCCGGCACGGGCCAGTCCCCGCCGGGTTCGTCCTCGCCGAGCACGCCTCCGGCGTCTCCCGCGCCTCCCACGCCCACCCAGACGGTGGACCACATCGAGGACGCGAACACCGGGAAGCTCACCGCGACCGCGGGCAGCGCCTTCGGCACCAAGGTCGCCGTGCGGGCGGAGACCCAGGCGGGCAAGGCCGTGCCGAAGGTCCGGGTGCGGTTCATGATCATCGGGGACACGGACGCCACCTTCACCGGCGGCGAGAGCTTCGCCACGGTCGTCACCGACAGCACGGGCACGGCCGCCGCGCCCGCACTCGTCGCGGGCGAGAAGGCGGGCGACTTCACGGTCCGCGCCCTCGTGGTGGGCCGTGTCCTGGGCGGTCTCGACTACACGGCCACCGTCACCGCGCGGCAGGCCGACGCCCTCACCCGCACCGGCGACGCCGCGCTGACCTGTGTGCCGGGCGGCGAGTTCGCCGACCAGGTCGAGGTGAAGGCCACCTACAAGGGCGCTGTCGCGGGCAAGGTCGCGGCCACCGCGACGCTCGTCAAGTCGGCGGACGACGCGACCGCGAACGACAAGGGTCCGTACTTCAAGGACGCGGACGGCAAGGCGATCCGCACCCTCACGGACCTCACGACGGACACCGACGGCGCGCTCAAGCTCCCGAAGCTGTACGCGGACGACGCGGCCGGTACGTTCCTGCTCCGGATCACCACCACGGGCGGTGCGACGCTGACCGTCGAGCTGACGGTCGCCGCGGCCGCCTCCTAGGCCGTACGCGCGTCAAGGGCGCCCCTCCGCTTCCGGGCGGAGGGGCGCCCTTGTCTGTGTGTGCAACGTGTTCTCATTTCGCCCCGCCGTTGCTACGGTGCCCGACCTGACGACGTATCAGTTCACGTATCGGTCCACGTATCGGTTCTTGATCCTCCGTCCCCGGGAGGCCCCGCATGCGCGCCCTCATCGCCGCCGCGACCGGTCTCGCCGTGGCACTCGCCCTGGTGCTCACGATCACGGCCATGGGCTCGCCGGCCGGCAAGACCTCGCCCAAGCCGCTGCTGACGACCGTGCCCGCACACCCGTAACGCTCAGGGAGGGACGCCGAGATGCGTCGCAAGGCCAGCCTGATCCTGCTCGCCTTCGCCGTGTTCTTCGCGGCGCTGTCCCCGCTGCTGCGCTGGTACGCCTTCCCGCGGCTGGCCAAGATCCCCGCCAACCAGTACCAGGACATGGTCCTGGAGGCGAAGGACGCGACCCTCCTCGACTACGGCACCATGCAGGCCAAGAAGGTCCCCAAGGTCACCGTCGTACAGACCCTGAAGGGCAACGTCGAGGCCTCCGACCGCATCGAGAGGACGGCGGGCCGCGACGTCGTCGTCTGGGACACCCTCTCCTACGTCCAGGGGCCCGACGGGAAGATGGTCTCCAAGCTCCCCGAGCGCTACATCTTCGACGCGCACTCCCAGGACCCCGTCCACGCCACCGGTGAGTCGGTCGACGGCGACCCCGTCACACGCGAGGGCATCGAGTTCAAGTGGCCCTTCCAGACGGAGAAGCGGGACTACGAGTACTTCGACGCGCAGACCCGCACCTCGGCCCCCATCCACTACAAGGGCACCCAGACCTTCCGCGGCGTCAAGGTGTACTACTTCGAGCAGACCATCCCCTGGACGAAGGTCGCGTTCCCCAAGGTGATGCCCGTGCAGGGCATCACTCCGGAGTCGGTCGCCAGGACGGGCACGACACGCTGGTACACGACCGTCCGCAAGTTCTGGGTGGAACCGGTCACCGGAGCACCCGTCTACGGCGAGGAGATCCACAAGGAGGAGCTGCGCGGCGGCACGCTCCTGGGGGACCGCGACAAGGTGACCGCGTTCGCCGGCCACGTGAAGATGCGCGAGGACTACATCAAGCACACGGTCGCCCTCGTGAAGTCCAACCGCACCCTGGTCCTCCTGCTGACGTCGTACCTGCCGTGGGGCTTCCTGCTCCTGGGCGCCGCCCTGCTGTCCCTCGCCCTCTACCTGGAGGCACGCAGCCGCCGCCCCGGGGACCCGGCCCCCACCGAGGCGGCGGAACCGGAGCCGGTCAGCGCCTGAGGCGCGCGTTCGTGTGCCGGGTCGGCCGGGCGGTGGCCGGGTCCTCGGGCCACGGATGCCTGGGGTACCGGCCGCGCAGCTCGGCCCGCACCGCCTTGTAACCGTCCTTCCAGAAGGAGGCGAGGTCGGCGGTGACGGCGGCGGGGCGACCGGCGGGCGAGAGCAGATGGACGAGTACGGGCACACCGGCGACGGCCGGGGACTCGTCCAGCCCGAACATCTCCTGCACCTTGACGGCGAGCACCGGCTGCTCCGGGTTGCCGTAGTCGATCCGGATCCTGGACCCACTGGGCACCTCGATCCGCTCGGGCGCGAGCTCGTCGAGACGGGCCGCGTCGCCCGTGGCCCAGGGCAGCAGGCGGTTCAGGGCCTGCCCGGCGTCGATCCGTGCCAGATCGGCCCGCCGCCGGGCGCGGCTCAGCTCCGGCTCCAGCCACTCCTGCACGCGCGCGTGCAGGGCGTCGTCGGAGACGTCGGGCCAGGGCTCACCCAGGTGCAGCCGCAGGAACCCGAGCCGCCGCCGCAGTCCCTCGGCGTCCGGGGACCACCGCAACAGGCCGAGCCCGTCCTCCCGCAGCCCTTCGAGCAACGCCTCCCGTACGAGCCCGGAGTCGGCGTTCCTGAGCGGACGCACCGCCAGCTCCACGGCCCCGAGCCGCTCGACCCGCCGGGCGACGACATCGCCGTCGGCCCAGTGGACCTCGTCGTCCTCGCTGTACAGAGGTGCCGCGGCCCGCCGCGCCGTGTCCTCGTCGACCACCGCGGCGAGCCGCACGCGCGCGTGCCCGGCACCGACGGGCCGGTCGGCCACGGCGACCGCCAGCCAGGGCGCGCCGCGCAGGACCGAGCCGTCGCCGAGGTCGGCACGGGTGCCGTTGAGCATGAGGCAGGAGCCGCCCTGTGCGCGGGCCAGCCGCTCGGGGAACGCCAGCGCGGCCACCAGCCCGGCCACGCGATCGTCGCCCCCGCCGGACGGCCGAGGACCACCTTCGGGCCCACCGCCGGGGGCGCCGTCCTGGGCGTGGGGGCGGGAACGTCCTGTCGACGCGGAGCGGAGGCGTCGGGCCTCGGTGTGCCAGCGGGCGGCGTAGGGGTCGCCGCCGCGCCGGGCGGCCCGCCAGGCGGACGCGAGGTCGTCGCCGTACTCCCGCGGCGGTTCCTCGCTCAGCAGGGCGACCACTTCGGCGGCCCGGTCCGCGCCCACCACGGGGGCCGCGTCCAGCAGCGCCCGGGCGAGCCGGGGGTGCAGACCCAGCCGGGACATGCGCACACCCCGTTCCGTGGCCCGGCCGGCAGGGTCCACGGCACCCACCGCCGTCAGGACTGCACGCGCCGCCGCCATCGCCCCGCCCGGCGGCGGGTCCAGCAGCGCCAGCCCGGTGGCCTCCGGATCGCCCCAGCAGGCCGTCTGCAGGGCGAACGCCGTCAGGTCGGCCACCTTGATCTCCGGGGCCGGGAAACGCGGCAGACGGGCGTCCTCGGCCTCCGTCCAGCAGCGGTACACCCGCCCAGGCGCCTCACGTCCGGCCCGCCCCGCCCGCTGCCGCCCGGCTGCCTGCGAGGCCCGTACCGTCGTCAGCGCGCTCAGCCCGCGTGCGTGGTCCACCCGGGGTTCCCGCGCCAGCCCGGAGTCGACGACCACCCGTACCCCCGGAACCGTCAGCGACGACTCCGCGACGGAGGTCGCCAGGACCACCCGGCGTCGGGCGCCGGTCCCCGGTGACAGCACCGCGTCCTGCACGGCGGCGGGCGCCCGCCCGTGCACCTGGAGCACGTCGACCCGGCCGCCCAGATCTCCCAGCCCGCCCGCCACCCGCGCGATCTCCCCGACCCCGGGGAGGAAGCAGAGGACGTCCCCCTCGCACTCCGCGAGCGCCCGCCGCACCACCGACGCGACATGCGTCAGCAGTGCCGGGTCGACGCGCATGCCGTGCGGCGGCCGCACCGGCCGTGCCGGAGGCGCCCACTCCACCTCCACGGGGTACGACACGCCCTCCGCCGCGACGACGGGCGCGTCGCCGAGCAGCCGCGCCCAGCCCGCGGCGTCCGTCGTCGCGGACGCGGCCACGAGCCGCAGCTCGGGGCGGAGCGCGGCGCGGACGTCCAGGAGGAACGCGGCGACCGTGTCGGCGTCCAGATGACGTTCGTGGCACTCGTCGAGCACCACCACGTCGACGCCCGCGAGCTCCTGGTCCCGCTGGAGCCTCTGGAGGAGCACTCCCGTCGTGACGACCTCCACGCGGGTGCGTGGCCCCACCACCCGCTCCCCGCGCACGGTGTACCCGACGCTCTCGCCGACCTTCTCGCCGAGCAGCCACGCCATCCGCCGGGCGGCGGCCCGGGCGGCGATCCGGCGCGGCTCGGCGACCACGACCCCGGACCCCGGCCCCGCGCCGTCCAGGAGTCCGGCGAGCGCCAGCGGCACGAGGGTCGTCTTGCCGGTCCCGGGCGGCGCCACGAGCACGGCGGCGCCGCCGCCCTCCAGGGCGTCGTTCAGGGCGGGCAGGGCGCCGCGTACGGGCAGCGCGTCCAGGGACTCGTAACGGATCACCCGTTCAGTCTCGTACGCATACGAAGATCGCCGTGCCGGGGATCAGGTTCCCGCGCAGCGGGGACCAGCCGCCCCACTCCTGGGTGTTCCAGGCGGGCCACTCCGGTTCGACCAGGTCGAGCAGCCGGAAGCCCCCGGCCACCACGTCCCGCACCCGGTCGCCGACCGTCCTGTGGTGCTCGACGTAGACCGCGTGACCCTCCTCGTCCTGCTCGACGTAGGGAGTGCGGTCGAAGTAGGAGGAGGAGACGGACAGACCCTCGGGGCCGGGTTCGTCCGGGAACGCCCAGCGGATCGGGTGCGTCACGGAGAAGACGAAGCGGCCGCCGGGGCGCAGCACCCGGTGCACCTCCTTCAGGACGCGCACCGGGTCGGCGACGAACGGCAGCGCCCCGTACGCCGAGCACGCGAGGTCGAAGGAGCCGTCCGCGAAGGGCAGCGCGCCCGCGTCGGCCTCCACGAGGGGCACCCGGCCGCCGATGCGCAGCGCGTGCTGGAGCTGGCGGTGGGAGAGGTCCAGGGCGACCGGACGGGCCCCCTGGGCGGCCAGCCAGCGCGAGCACTGGGCCGCGCCGGCGCCGATCTCCAGGACGTCCTTGCCCTTGAGGTCCTCCGGCGGGCCGAGCAGCTCGGCCTCCACCTCGTCGAGGCCCTCGGGGCCCCACACGAAACGGTCGTCCCCGAGGAACGTGCCGTGCTCTGTCTGGTAGTCGTCCGCGTTCCGGTCCCACCAGCCGCGGTTGGCGCGGGAGCTCTCCGTGACGTCGGCGTCGCGGCGGGTCGCCTCCGGCTCTGCGGGTTCGGGCTCCCGGACCTCGGAGCGTTCCGGTTCTTGGATGTCGGGCTCTTGGATGATCGGCTCCCTCGTATTAGTCTGCGGGCTCGTCCAACTGGTCTCGGGCGTGTCACGGCAGGGGCTGCGTACGGCCCGCGTGGCCTCGTGAGACAGGTTTTGTGCCGGGTATGCGGCGATCCGCCCCGGGTGTGCGCCTTCGCGCATTGACCCTGCCCGGCTGCCCCCGTATGCTACAAGTTGCGCTGCGGGCCTGCGCTCCTCAGACGTAGCAGGCTGCGCTCGCATCTGTATGTATGTCCCCTCGGTTTTCGAGGCGCCTCCGGGTCACCGGATTGGCGCTTCCTTGGCCGTCCGGCTTCTACAGGGCGAAACGGGCTCCCGGCGTAAGCAGTACCTACGACTCTCTGTCCGTACCGGAGCCCTTTCCCACATGACGAGCAGCACCGAGACCACCGCCACCACTCCGCAGGTTGCGGTCAACGACATCGGTAACGAGGAAGCCTTCCTCGCCGCGATCGACGAGACGATCAAGTACTTCAACGACGGCGACATCGTCGACGGCGTCATCGTGAAGGTCGACCGGGACGAGGTCCTGCTCGACATCGGTTACAAGACCGAAGGTGTCATCCCGAGCCGCGAGCTCTCGATCAAGCACGACGTCGACCCGAACGAGGTCGTCGCCGTCGGTGACGAGATCGAAGCCCTTGTTCTCCAGAAGGAGGACAAGGAAGGCCGCCTGATCCTCTCGAAGAAGCGCGCCCAGTACGAGCGCGCCTGGGGCACCATCGAGAAGATCAAGGAAGAGGACGGCATCGTCACCGGTACCGTCATCGAGGTCGTCAAGGGTGGTCTCATCCTCGACATCGGCCTCCGTGGCTTCCTGCCGGCTTCTCTCGTCGAGATGCGTCGAGTCCGCGACCTCCAGCCCTACGTGGGCAAGGAGCTCGAGGCCAAGATCATCGAGCTGGACAAGAACCGCAACAACGTGGTCCTGTCCCGCCGTGCCTGGCTGGAGCAGACCCAGTCCGAGGTTCGCCAGACGTTCCTCACCACCCTCCAGAAGGGTCAGGTCCGCTCCGGCGTCGTCTCCTCGATCGTCAACTTCGGTGCCTTCGTGGACCTGGGTGGCGTCGACGGTCTCGTGCACGTCTCCGAGCTCTCCTGGAAGCACATCGACCACCCCTCCGAGGTTGTCGAGGTCGGCCAGGAAGTCACCGTCGAGGTCCTCGACGTCGACATGGACCGCGAGCGCGTCTCCCTGTCGCTCAAGGCGACGCAGGAAGACCCGTGGCAGCAGTTCGCCCGGACGCACCAGATCGGTCAGGTCGTCCCGGGTAAGGTCACCAAGCTCGTTCCGTTCGGTGCGTTCGTCCGCGTGGACGAGGGCATCGAGGGTCTGGTCCACATCTCCGAGCTGGCCGAGCGCCACGTGGAGATCCCGGAGCAGGTCGTCCAGGTCAACGACGAGATCTTCGTCAAGGTCATCGACATCGACCTCGAACGCCGTCGCATCAGCCTCTCGCTGAAGCAGGCCAACGAGTCCTTCGGTGCCGACCCGGCCTCGGTCGAGTTCGACCCGACCCTGTACGGCATGGCCGCGTCGTACGACGACCAGGGCAACTACATCTACCCCGAGGGCTTCGACCCCGAGACCAACGACTGGCTCGAGGGCTACGAGACCCAGCGCGAGGCGTGGGAGCACCAGTACGCCGAGGCGCAGTCGCGCTTCGAGCAGCACCAGGCTCAGGTCATCAAGTCCCGCGAGGCCGACGCTCAGGCCGAGGCCGAGGGTGCCGGCTCCGCCGGTGCGGCTCCGGCGGCCTCCGGTGGCGGCGGTGGTTCGTACTCCTCGGAGTCGGACGACACCTCCGGCGCCCTGGCATCGGACGAGGCCCTGGCGGCTCTCCGCGAGAAGCTCGCCGGCGGCCAGAGCTGAACACGGCTCACCGCTAGGCAGTCGTCCGTGACTGCCGGGCAGTAGTGCATGACTGAGGGCCCGCACCCGACTGGGTGCGGGCCCTCAGTGCGTTTCCTCCCCAGTCGTTCCCGGTCGTCCGCTTGGGCGTCCAGTGGGCTGCACGCGTGCGCTTGCAGAAACGTTCGGGATACACGAGTAACTGATGGGCCGTAACCCGCCGTTGGGAGGCTTCCCCGGTCGTTCAAGATCGAAAGGGGAGCCCCCGTCATGGCACAACCTCAGAGCGGTCCTGGTACGAGTCGGCGTTCGTTCCTGCGCAATGTGGGTCTCACGGGCGGCGCGGGCACGATGTTCGCCACCATGGGCGCCCTCGGCCTCGCCCCCACGGCCGAGGCGGCCCAGCGCGAGCAGTCCTTCCGCGCCCCGCAGCCGGGCGACTTCACCCTCACCGGGCGCGGCGCCGCCAAGGTGGTCATCGTCGGCGGCGGCATCGCCGGCCTCGCGTCCGCGTACGAACTCGGCAAGGCGGGCTACGACTGTACGGTCCTGGAGGCCAGAGGCCGCACCGGCGGCCGCAACTTCACGGTCCGCGGCGGCGATTCCACCACCGACCTGTACGGCAACACCCAGACGGCCCGCTTCAGCGACGGCCAGTACATGAACTGCGGCCCCGCCCGCATCCCCCAGTGGATGATCACCCTCGACTACTGCCGTGAACTCGGCGTCCCCATCGAGGTGTTCACCAACGTCAACGCGGACGCCTACCTCTTCAACGAGTCCACCGGGATGAAGAAGCCCGTGCGGTACCGCACCGCGAAGGCCGATGTGTACGGCCATGTCTCCGAGTTGCTCGCCAAGGCCACCGACAAGGGCGCCCTGGACAAGGAACTGACCGCCACCGACCAGGAGAAACTCGTCGAGTTCCTCAAGGACTGGGGGGAACTCGGCGACACCCTGGCGTACGAGGGCGGCGAGCGCCGCGGGTACACGACCGTCCCGGCCGCCGCCGGTACCCCCGGAGTACTCCTCGGCGACGTCCCGTCCGCCTCCGACGTCCTCGCCACCGGTGTCGGCCGCTACTTCTCCTTCGAGTTCGGCTTCGACCAGGCGATGCTGATGTTCCAGCCCGTGGGTGGCATGGACCGGATACCGCGCGCGCTCACCAGGGCGATAGGCGGCCACCGCATCCGTACAGGGGCCGTGGTCTCCAAAATCACCGACAAGGGGAGCGGTGTTTCGGTCACCTACACCCAAGGGGGCCGTACGAAGGTGATCGACGCCGACTACTGCATCGGCGCGCTCCCGCCCAACATCTTCGCCAAGATCCCGCACAACCTCGGCTCCGGAGTGCAGACCGCCCTGCGGGCCATCACGCCCTCGTCGGCGGCAAAGATCGGGCTCGAATACCGTTCCCGCTGGTGGGAGCTTGATCACAACATCTACGGCGGTATCACCGAGACCGACCAGGACGTCACGCACATCTGGCACCCCTCGTACGGCTTCCACGGCGCGCGCGGAGTGATGATCGGCTACTACAACTACGGTGACGACGCCGACTCGTACGCCGAGCTCACACCCAAGGACCGCGAGAAGCGCGCGGTGGCGGCCGGCGTGAAGATCTACGGCGAGAAGTACCGCACCGAACTCGCCTCCTCCTTCTCGCACCACTGGCGCCAGACGCCCCACCTGGAAGCCGCCTGGCACAGCACCCCCGGCGGCCCCGACGACCCCCGCTACAAGCCGCTCAACGAGCCCACCGGACGCGTCTACTTCGCGGGCGACTGGCTCAGCTACACCGACGCCTGGCAGCACGGCGCGTTCACCTCCGCACGCAAGGCGGTCACCGCGCTCCACGCGCGCGTGCTCTCGTCGTAAAACGAGCATGCTCCTCCACACGAGCACGTGCGCGAGTACGTGCTCGTGTGGAGGACCCTTCCAGCAGCGGCTGACGGGCCGAGAGGTCGTAGGGGGCCAAGAAGCCGGTAAGAAAGCACTGGTGATCGAGCGCGGGCGGGGAATGCCCGCGCTGCGCACCATGTTGTGCAGTACGAACACGAGGAGGAGCGGTCACAGTGCTTGATCCGCAGGGTTTGTACGCATGGGAGCCGAAGGGCCTGGCCGTGGTGGACATGGCACTCGCCCAGGAGTCGGCCGGTCTGGTCATGCTCTACCACTTCGACGGATACATCGACGCGGGCGAAACGGGTGACCAGGTCGTCGACCGTCTGCTCGACACGCTGCCTCACCAGGTCGTGGCACGCTTCGACCACGACAGGCTCGTGGACTACCGGGCGCGCCGCCCGCTGCTGACGTTCAAGCGCGACCGCTGGACCGACTACGAGGAACCCACGCTCGACGTGCGCCTCGTCCAGGACGCCACGGGCGCGCCCTTCCTGCTGCTCTCCGGCCCCGAGCCGGACGTCGAGTGGGAGCGCTTCGCCGCCGCCGTCCAGCAGATCGTGGAACGGCTGGGTGTCCGTCTCTCGGTGAACTTCCACGGCATCCCCATGGGCGTCCCGCACACCCGACCCGTGGGCCTCACCCCGCACGGCAACCGCACCGAGCTGGTGCCGGGCCACCGCAGCCCCTTCGACGAGGCGCAGGTCCCCGGCAGCGCCGAGTCGCTCGTCGAGTACCGCCTCATGGAGGCCGGACACGACGTCCTGGGCATCGCCGCGCACGTTCCGCACTACATCGCCCGCTCGCCGTACCCGGACGCGGCACTGACCGCCCTGGAGGCCATCACGGGCGCGACGGGCCTGGTGCTCCCCGCCATCGCGCACTCCCTGCGCACCGAGGCGCACCGCACCCAGACGGAGATCGACCGGCAGATCCAGGAGGGCGACGAGGAGCTCGTCTCCCTGGTACAGGGCCTTGAGCACCAGTTCGACGCCGCCGCCGGAGCCGAGACCCGGGGCAACATGCTCGCCGAGCCGGTGGATATCCCGTCGGCGGACGAGATCGGGCTGGAGTTCGAGCGCTTCCTGGCGGAGCGCGAAGGCGACGCCTAGGCCCACGTCGGGGCGCGCTCCTCGGGGTCGCCCTCTGCGGAGGTCGAGCCCCTCTCAGGGGCCCGTGGAGGGCTTGTCACCGGCAGGCCCTAAGCTCTCGGGCATGCTGAAGGTTGGCCTGACCGGCGGTATCGGCGCCGGCAAGAGCGAGGTGTCGAGGCTGCTCGTGCGGCACGGCGCGGTGCTGATCGACGCGGACCGGATCGCGCGGGAGGTCGTCGCGCCCGGAACTCCCGGGCTCGCGGCCGTCGTCGATGCCTTCGGCGCGGACGTACTCGCGCCGGACGGCGGCCTGGACCGCCCCCGACTGGCCTCGATCGTCTTCGCGGACCCCGAGAGACTCGCCGTCCTGAACTCGATCGTGCACCCCCTGGTGGGCGCCCGCTCCCGCGAACTGGAGAGCGCCGCCGCCGAGAACGCCGTCGTGATCCACGACGTCCCGCTGCTCGCCGAGAACGCCCTCAGACCGCTGTACGACCTCGTGGTCGTGGTCGACGCCAGCCCCGAGACCCAGCTCGACCGTCTGGTCCGGCTGCGCGGCATGACCGAGGAGGACGCCCGCGCGCGCATGGCCGCCCAGGCCACCCGCGACAAGCGCCTGCAGATCGCGGACGTCGTCATCGACAACGACGTACCCCTGGAGGAGCTGGAGCGGCGCGTGGGGGAGGTATGGGCGGATCTCGTCCGCCGCGCGCACTCCCGCCAGGAATAGCCGCCCTCGACGGGGGCGTTGAATCCGTGCAGCGAGGGAAGGACTCAGCCGTGCCCGAGACCAGCGGATCGACCGGACGTACTCCGGAGACGCATGTCATCGACTTCCGCGCCGCCGAGCAACTGCTCGCCGCGCGGGACCCGCGGGGCGCGGTGAAACTGCTCGACTCAGTGATCGCCGCGCATCCGGAGAACACCGCCGCCCGCCTGCTGCGCGCGCGTGCCTTCTTCGCCGCCGCGCAACTGCGGCCCGCCGAGCTGGAGTTCACGATCGTCCTGGAGCGCGAGCCGGACAACGCGTTCGCTCACTTCGCGCTCGCCCGCACCTATGAGCGCCAACTCCGCCCCGACCAGGCGAAGCGGCACTTCCGACTGGCGGCGGCGCTGGACCCGAAGCCGCAGTACCTGCAAGCGGCACGCTTCGACTCGTGAGGGCCCCGGCGGTCCCCGGGATCCGCCGGCCCCGTCACGGGTGGCGGTGCTCCGGCGGCCGGTACGGCGGGATGTCACGGCCCGGCTGGTAGTGCGGACCCTGGTGGATGTGCCGCAGGATCATGGTCATGTCGACGGTGACGATCAGCCACAGCACCCCGCAGGCGGCCGCCCAACCGGGCCGTCCGGTCAGCGCGAACGCGGCCGTACCGAAGATCGTCCAGAGCAGGCCCCAGACACTCAGCCAGAAGCGCAGCCGCAGAGCACTGCGCGCTGTCGTCGGTTCACTGCCTGTACGCATCGGAACCACTACTCCCTGAGTACCGCTCCGTGACCACGGCTCCGTACCGCTACTTGGTTGCCATCGCTCCGTAACCGCTACTCCTGACCACTGCTCCTACTGGAAACGTACTCTTCGTCGTGCACGTTGACCAAGAGACCGAGACGAGCGGACAGCGGTCGGACCGAGGGGAGGCGCGGGTGCTGCTGGAGGCGCTGCGGGCGGACGCGAGGCTCGCCGAGTGGCTGAGGGACCTGGAGGGCGAGGACACCCCCCGGGCAGAGGCGACGCTGCCGGACGCCGACGAGCTGCCGGACATCCTGCTCGACCTGACCGTGGCCCATGAGCACATCAACGAACTCGTCGCGCTGCGCGCCCGGTTGGTGGCCGACCCGGAGGCGATGACGCTCCTCGCGCGGTGCGTCGACCGTTTCGTACGGGACATGGGGGAGATCGGAAAGGGATGGGAACCGCCCGCGTTCCCCGCGTCGACGGGGCCGCTCGGGCGCTGCTTCCACCTGTACGTCTTCGTCGCGGCGCTCCCGTACGTGCGGGCCTACCACCGGGGGCGCGGCATTTCCGACGAGGTGTCCCGGCGCACCCTGGCCGATCTGGGGCGGCACGTGAGCGTGCACTGCAGACGGATGGGTACGCCGGGACTGCTCTTCCCCTGGTGGACCGCCCTGCCCTTCCACGGCGAGCTGTTCCAGCTGGGCCGACTGCAGTTCCAGCGGGCGCGGCTCGGCCGGCGCACGGGGCGGGCCGTCGCGGCGGCAGGCCTCGACGCCGACCCCGGCGACCCCTGTCTGAGCCTGCACATAGCCGACTTCCGGGGCCCGCTGTCGCCCGCCGCCTGCGAACGGTCGCTCGCGCTGGCACGTGATTTCTTCGCCCGGCACTACCCCGAAGAGCGCCATGAAGTCGCCGTGTGCCACTCCTGGCTCCTCGATGCGCAGCTCGGGCGGTATCTGCCGGCGGACTCGAACATCATCCGCTTCCAGGAACGCTTCGAGATCGCGTACCAGGAGACGACCCCGGACGACGGCGTGCCGGTCGGGTTCGTCTTCGGCGATCCGGAGCTGCCCGTGGGGACGCTGCCGCGCCGCAGCACGGTGGAGCGGGCGGTGGGGGACCATCTGCGTGGGGGCGGGCACTGGTATGCCGGGTATGGGTGGTTCGCGCTGTAAGCCAGCCCGCCAGCCCGCCAGCCAGCCCGCCAGCCAGTCCTCCAGCCCGCCTGTCCGCCTGCCCGCTGGTCCGCTTGTCCCGGCAATCTCACTCGTTCGGGTGAGCGGGGGACAGGAACGGACGGACGTGGGCCGCCCGTTGGACGGATATGAACATGCGAATGCGTGAAGGACATCAGGGGACCGGACCCGGGGCGATCACACCGGACGGCTGCGCCGTCGAGCTGTACGCACGCCTGCCCATCGGCGCGGAGCCGGACATCATCTCCGCCGCGGTGCCCGCGGACGCGCACATTCTGGAGCTGGGGTGCGGGGTGGGACGGATGACCCACCCGCTGCTGGAGCGCGGGTTCACGGTCACGGCGGTGGACGAGTCGGCGGAGATGCTGGAGCGGGTGCGCGGGGCGCGCACGATATGCGGCCCGATCGAGGACCTCGATCTGGGCGAGACCTTCGACGTGGTGATGCTCGCGTCGTTCCTCGTGCACACCGGGGACGCCGACCTGCGACGCGCCCTGCTCCACGTCTGCGCACGCCATGTCGCCGAGGGCGGCTGTGTGTTGATCCAGCGGGAGGGCGAGGACTGGCATCGGAACGTGCCCCGCGAGCGGGTCGACCCCGCCGGATACACCGTACGGATCCTGTCGGCGGAGCCGGTGGGAGACGGGGTGAACTCGGTCCGCGCGGAGTATGTGTTCCCCGACGCCACATGGACGCAGACGTTCACGTCCAGACCGTTGACGCAGGAGCGGTTCGAGGAAGCGCTCGGCGAGGCGGGGCTGCGGGTGGAGCGCTGTCTGACCGAGGACGGGGTGTGGGTGCGGGCGGTCAGAGTCTGATCCCGGGCACATTCCACTGCCACGGCGATGAGTTCAGGACACGAGCCCGGTCTACCTCTGCGACAGCACCTCGTACCGCTTCGCACAGGAGACCTCCATGTCCGAGACCACCGTCCCCGTCCCCGTCACCACGGTCGGCCACACCTCCTCGCACAGCGCCTCGTCCGCTTCTCCCTCGCCTTCCCTCTCGTCCGCCTCCTCCTCCGGCACCGTGCGGAGTCGTGGCGCACGCATCTCCCTGAGCGCCCTGCGGATCGTGCTCGGTCTGTTCTACGTACTCGCGAGCGCGCTGCCCAAGCTGATCGCGGACCCGTCGGCCGCCGAGGGCTTCGACAAGCTCGGCTGGGGCAGCACGGGGATGTACACCATCGGCGCACTCGAACTCGCCGGTGGCGTCGCGCTGCTGATCCCGCTGTTGTCCTCGGTGGCGGCGGTGGCGCTCAGCGGGCTGATGGTCGGCGCGTTCATCGTGAACGTCACCGTCATCCACGGCCCGTATGTGGCCACCCCGCTCATCCTGATCCTGCCGCTCGCGCTGATCGCCTGGGCCCGGCGGGGGCACAACGCCGAGCTGATCCGGTTGGTGCGGCGCCATCGGGTTCAGTGAGCCGTGGGTTGAGCCACAGGTTCGGTGAGCCACGGGTTCGGTGAGCCGTGGGTTGCATGAGCCTCGGGTTCAGGGGGCCTCGGGACCACCGCCGAGGCCCCGGAGGCGTTCCATATCGCGGCGGTCGCGCTTGGTGGGGCGGCCCGCTCCGCGGTCGCGGATGCCCGCCGGGGCGACCGCCTCGCGCGGCGGGGGCGGCGGACTGTTGTCGACGTAGCACTCGGCCGCGACGGGCGCGCCGACCCGCTTGCGGATCACGCGCTTGACGATGAGGATCCGCTCCCGGATCCCCTGTCGCAGACGTACCTCGTCGCCGACGCGCACGGCGTACGCGGGCTTGACGCGCTCGCCGTTCACCCGGACATGCCCGCCCCGGCACGCGGTCGCACCCATCGAGCGGGTCTTGACCAGACGTACGGACCAGATCCAGCTGTCCACCCGCACGCTCTCGCCGCCGGCCGGACGCGCGGCCTCGGCGGCGGCCACCGCCTGCTCCTCGTCGTTCTTCTCGTCGCTCTGCTCGACGTCCGCACCCTCAGAAGCCATGCCTCGACTCTAGAAGAGTCTCGGCCCGGCGTGCCCCGGTGGCTTTACTGCGAATTGGTTGCAGCTGCGACAGCTGTGCTCGAAAGTGGCTTCGGCGCTCGCAGTACGAAGAAAGACAGGCACGTATGGTCACCGCTCCCGCTCCCGCCTCCCCACAGCGTGCCGCATCGGCGGGTTCGCGTTGGCAGCGGATCCGCACCTCGATGACCCGCGGGGAATGGGCCCGGCTCGGCGGCATGGCGGCCTTCGTCCTCGCGCTGCACGTCATCGGCTGGTTCACCCTGGTGGTGATCGTGGCGCCCGAGCACTACAGCATCGGAACCAAGAGCTTCGGCATCGGGATCGGCGTGACCGCCTACACCCTGGGCATGCGGCACGCCTTCGACGCCGACCACATCGCGGCCATCGACAACACCACCCGCAAGCTGATGAGCGAGGGCAAGCGCCCGCTCTCCGTCGGCTTCTGGTTCTCGCTCGGGCACTCCAGCGTCGTCTTCGCGCTGGCCCTCCTGCTGTCGCTGGGCGTCAAGGCACTGGCCGGGCCCGTCCGGGACGACGGCTCCCAGCTGCACAGCGTCACCGGTCTGATCGGTACGGCCGTCTCCGGGGCCTTCCTCTACCTCATCGCCGGGATCAACCTCCTGATCCTCGTCGGCATCTGGAAGGTGTTCCGCCGGATGCGCACCGGCCACTTCGACGAGGCGGCGCTGGAGGAGCAGCTGAACAACCGCGGGCTGATGAACCGGCTGCTCGGCAGGGTGATGAAATCGATCACCAAGCCGTGGCAGATGTACCCGCTCGGCCTGCTCTTCGGCCTCGGTTTCGACACCGCCACGGAGATCGCCCTGCTGGTCCTGGCCGGTTCCGGCGCCGCCTCCGGGCTGCCCTGGTACGCGATCCTGTGTCTGCCGGTGCTGTTCGCCGCGGGTATGTCGCTGCTGGACACCATCGACGGGTCCTTCATGAACTTCGCCTACGGCTGGGCGTTCTCCAAGCCGGTGCGCAAGGTCTTCTACAACCTCACCATCACGGGCCTGTCCGTCGCGGTCGCCCTGATCATCGGCACCGTGGAACTGCTCGGCCTGCTCGCGGACAGACTCGGTCTGCACGGCTTCTTCTGGGACTGGGTCGCGGGCCTCGACCTGAACGTCCTGGGCTTCGTCATCGTCGGTCTGTTCTTCGTCACCTGGATCGTCGCCGTCGCGGTGTGGAAGTTCGGCCGGATCGAGGAGAAGTGGAGCGCCGGCCTGCGCCCCGCCGAGCAGCCGACGGACTGACGTCCACCGACTGACGTCCACCGACTGACGTCCACCGACCGGTGCCCACCGACCGGTGCCCACCGGCTGACGTTCACCGACTTGGTCGTACGGTGGGGACATGGACGTCGGCGACCTGGATGAACCGGGTGAACTGAACCAACCGGGTGAACTCGGTGAACTGGTCGATCTGCGTGATCTGGACGCGCGGATCTGCGGGTGCCGGGCCTGTCCGCGGCTGGTCGCGTGGCGCGAGGAAGTGGCCCGCACCAAGCGCGCCGCGTTCGCCGAGCAGACGTACTGGGGCCGTCCGGTCCCGAGCTTCGGACCGGCCGACGCCTCGCTGCTCGTCGTCGGGCTCGCCCCCGCGGCGCACGGCGGGAACCGGACCGGGCGGATGTTCACCGGGGACCGGTCCGGGGACGTGCTCTACGCGGCGCTGCACGACGTGGGGCTCGCCTCGCGCGGGACGGTGGTGAGCGCGGACGACGGACTGGAACTGTACGGCATACGCCTGACCTCGCCCGTGCACTGCGCGCCACCCGCCAACAAGCCGACGCCCGCGGAACGGGACGCCTGCCGACCGTGGCTCGTACGGGAGCTGGAGCTGCTGCGGCCCACGCTTCGGGCGGTGGTGGTGCTCGGAGCCTTCGGCTGGCAGGCCTCGCTGCCCGCTTTCGCCGCGGCGGGATGGACGGTTCCGCGGCCTCGGCCGGTGTTCGCGCACGGGGCGCGGGTCATGCTCGGTTCCGGCCACGAGCAAGGGGCGATCGAGCTCTTCGGGTGTTTCCACGTCAGCCAGCGCAACACGTTCACCGGACTGCTGACGCCCGACATGCTGCGGGACGTGCTGCGTACGGCGGCCGGGGAGGCGGGGCTGCCGACGCGGCCGTACGAGGGCTAGTCTCGCCCGATGGGCCTGTATCCGGAGATCGATCCGTACGACCACGGAATGCTCGACGTCGGTGACGGCAACCACGTCTACTGGGAGGTCTGCGGGAACCCCGACGGCAAGCCCGCGGTCATGCTGCACGGCGGTCCGGGGTCCGGCTGCGGTGCCGGGTTCCGGCGCTACTGCGACCCCGTCAAGTACCGGATCGTGCTGCTTGACCAGCGCGGCTGCGGACGCTCCACGCCGCACGCGAGCGCGTACGGGACGGACATGAGCGTCAACACGACGGCGCATGTGATCGGGGACCTTGAGCTGCTGCGGCGTCACCTGGGCATCCGGCGGTGGCTGGTGTGGGGGGTGTCGTGGGGCTCGGTGCTGGGGCTGCGGTACGCGCAGACGCATCCGGAGGCCGTGTCGGAGCTGGTGCTGACCGCGGTGGCCACCGGGTCGAACGCCGAGGTCGCCCTGCTGACCAGGGGCCTCGGGCAGATCTTCCCCGAGGCCTTCGAGCGGTTTCTCGCCGAACTGCCCGAGGGGGAGCGGGACGGGAATCTGGCGGCGGCGTACAGCAGGCTGCTCGAATCGCCCGACCCCGAGGTGCGGGCGCGGGCGGCGCGGGCCTGGACCGACTGGGAGACGGCGATCATCCCCGCGCCGCCGCGGTCCGTGGAGCGCTACGAGGACCCGGAGTTCCGCATGGGCTTCGCACGGACCGTCACGCACTACTTCGGCAGCGACCACTTCCTGGGGGAGGGGAACGACGAGGGCGTCGTGCTCCGTGACACGCCCCTGCTGAAGGGCATCCCGGGCACGCTCGTGCAGGGCAGCCTCGACTTCGGGAATCTGCTGGGCACGGTGTGGCGGCTGCACCACGGCTGGCCCGACAGCGAGTTGGTCGTCGTGGACGACGTGGGGCACACCATGGGAGCGACGGGCGTGGTGGACGCGTTGGTGGCGGCGACGGACAAGTACGCGGAGCGTTGACGGGAACGCGTCCGTCCGTCTGACGGAACACGTCCCTCCGTGTGACGGAACACGTCCCTCCGTCTAGCGGAACACATTCCTCCGTCTAGCGGAACACATTCCTCCGCCTAACGGGGTTCCTCACCCTCGCCGAACAGCTGCCGCACCGTCGAGCGGTAGTTGGTCTGCACGTGGGCGAGTGCGTGGGCGCGGGCGCGCGCCGGGTCGCCGGACGCGATCGCCTCGTACAACTCGCGGTGTTCGATGAGGAGTTGGGCCCACTCCTCGTTCTGCCGGGTGAGCCAGCGCAGTCGGCCGGCGACCGGTTCCAGTACGGAGATCAGCAGACCGTTGCCCGCCATCGCCAGGATGCGCTCGTGCAGGCGGCTGTTGATGTCGGTGATCGCTTCCGCGTCCCCGGCCTCGGTGGCGACGGCCGCGCTGTCGAGGAGTGCCTCGACCTCCGCCAGATCCTGCGGGGTCGCCCGCGACGCGGCGAGCCCGGCCGCGTAGACCTCCAGTGCCTCGCGCAGCTCGAAGAGTTCGGCGACGTCCGTCGGGGTGAGCCGGCGTACGACCGTGCGGCGCGGTGTTTCGAAGTGAACGAATCCCTCGGCGACGAGCGCGCGGATCGCCTCGCGCACGGGGACCCGGGAGACCCCGAAGCGCTCGGCCAGCTCGCGCTCGACCAGACGGTCGCCGGGGCGCAGCCGCCCCGCGATGATCTCCTGCCGGAGTGCGGCCAGGACGCGCTCGCGGACCGCGCCCAGGGGTTCGATCTTCGTCATGCGGCCATCTTCGCCGACTGCGGGGGTGTTTTACGGAGCTGTAACGGCGACCCGAGTCCGCCGAGGGCTGGCTCGACAGCTACCTCTCCGCCGCGGCCGTACTCGACACCCTGCGGACGTACGAGGGACCGTACGACGCCGTGGTCATGGCGGGCTTCGGCGAACACGGACGCGAGGGCGCGCGCGAACTCGTCGACGTGCCCGTCGTCGACATCACCGAGGCCGCCGCCCATCTCGCCTGTCTGCTCGGCCGCCGCTACGGAGTCGTCACCACCCTGGAGCGGTCGCGCGGCCAGATCGAGGACAGCCTGCACGCCGCCGGAGTCGCCCAGAACTGCGCCACCGTCGTCGGCACCGGCCTGGGCGTCCTCGACCTCGGCGACGCCCAGCGCACGGAGGAAGCCTTCGTGACCGCCGCGGAGCGGGCCCGGGAGGCCGGCGCCGAGGTCCTCGTCCTCGGCTGCGCCGGCATGACCGGGCTGCGACGCGCCGTGGGGGAGAAGCTGGGTCTGCCCGTCGTCGACGGGGTCGCCGCGGCGGTCAAACTCGCCGAGTCCCTGGTCGCCCTGGGGCTGACGACGAGCCGGGCGGGAAGCTATGCGCGGCCGCTGCCGAAGCGGAGGGTGTGGGGTGGCCAGGGGTGACGGTGGGGTGGGCTCCTGGAGGGGGACGGGGCGCGGTCGTGGGAACGGTCGTCGAACTGGGACTGACAGTCAGAGTCGGCCTCGGGCTCGTCGGACTAGGGCTGGGGCTGGGGCCCGGGCACGACGGCCGTCGCCGTGATTTCCACCAGCTGCCCCGTGTACCCGAGGCAGGCCACCCCGAGCAGCGTCGACGAGTGGGGTCCGCTGCTGAGCCCGGACGCCTCGACGACACGCCAGACGTCGGAGAGCACCGTGGGCTCACTGCTCACCACATACACATCGGTCGTCACGACGTGCGCGAAGTCGCTGCCCACCGCGCGCAGTTGCTCGCCGAGATTGGCGATCACCTGCTCGGCCTGCCGTACGGGATCACCCACGCCGACGATCTCCCCCACCGCGTCCAGCGGCACGGCCCCCGCCAGGAACGCGAGCCGTGTGCCCGCCTCGACGACCGACGCGTGAGCGTACGCGGGAGGCGGGAAGAGGCTGGGGGCGGTGACGCGTGTGAGCACGGGAACTCCGGTGATCTTCGGCTGGGCGGGCGACCTGCCCATGATGAGGGCGGCGGACCGCGACCGCACTCGTTTTATCCCGGGCCGAGGACCCCGGCGTCGGCATAGGGGTTGTCCACCAGTCACTCGTCCTCGCGCGGTCTCCGCTCGCACCCCCGATCCGGTACGCGAGCCCCTCCGGCTCCCCGATGTCGCATCACTCCCGCGCGTCGTCCCCCTTCTCCTCTCCCCGGAGCAACGTGCGTCCCGGACTGCGAGCTGCAGGGCGAGTGCCGAGCGCGTGTCAAGGCGTAGGGTGACGCACTCGTCCGGGAGCCCGGTGCACTCCACCGTCTCCCGCAGACACAGCCGACCGTCCTGATCACCGGCCACGAGAATTGGCCCCCGCTCCTCGGAGTCGGTCGAGCCCGCTACCAAGAAGGTCAACTCGCTCCCGCTCTCTCGGACTTCGTACCGGGGCAGGTACGGACAGCCGGGTGAGCCTCGGCGCGCTTCCACGAGGTGCCCCACAGTCCTCGGGGGTGGCGGAGGATGGGTGGGATCGAATCGGTCCGGGGACAAGGGCCCGCATCAAGACGTTTCGTCGCTGGTCATGGCGTGGAGCACGGCACCTGTCCGGCGCGGGTCACATCGCTCGTACGAGAGCGCGCAGCTCGGTTCGGCCACGGTCGATCACGTCCAGCCACGGCGCGGCCTCGGTCCCGGGGGGCATGGGCTGGTCGGCGATCAGGTCGAGGGGGCCGTAGGGCACGTCCAGCCAGCGGCGCAGGGCCTGCCAGTCGCGGGTGCGCTCGCGGCGCAGGTGAGGGGACGTGGGGGAAGCCTCGTACTGGGTGCCGTCCGCTCCGTTCGCGTGCAGGAGGCCCGAGCGGCGTACCAGGCACGGGTAGCAGACGCCGCAGTTGTCGTAGGGGCGGTTCTGGCGGCGCCTGGGTGGGGCTCCACAGCTCAGTGTCGCCTCCAGATCGGCAGGGGAGAGGCCGCCGGTGCGGGCCTATGCGCCCCCTTTGCCCAGCACCGCCAACACGGTCGTCGTCAGCGTGCAGACGAGCGCGACGATGGCTCCGAGGCTGGCCAGACCGGTCTTGCGGTCGGGGAAGAGTTCACGACCCGTCTGACGAAGCCCAGGGCGTGCGGCGAGTGTGCGCAGACGCTGCCATTTGTGCTGCTCGTAGTGACAGCCACGCAGCAGACCATGAGCGTTGTTTCGACACGTCTGGCCTTGCCTCCGGATGGGGGCGCCGCAAGGAACCGGGGCCTGCACCAGGAACCACAAGGGACTCAACGCGAAGAGGCCGGTCAGCCCGATGGGGCCGACATCGGTGGTAAGCAGCCTGTGATGGCGGCGATGAAGGTGATGAGTCCCCAGTAGGGCCAGACTCTCCGCCAGTTCATGACAGAAGAACGTATGAGTGGAGGGCGCGCATCAGGAGAGCGCACAAGGGCGCACCGAAGCAGGCGCCATCCTGTGTGGCGACCGCAAGGGAGGCGGAGCTCTACCGCCGAATATTCCTTCGAAGTCGGTCAGTTGGCACTGCTAACGTCTCTCACGTGGCGAAACTCAATCAGATCATCGCAGTGGAGAAGGGCATCAAGTCCAAGTCCCATCAGGACCTGACGTCCGCTCATCATGGGCTGCAGAAGCCCGCGTTGCTGGCCGGTATCTCGCGGACGTATCAGCCGAAGGACGAGGAGGGCGAGCAGTTGCCGCCCGAGTCGACGCGGGTGCAGGTGCAGGCCGAGGACGTGCTGCGGGAGACCGCGGGGACGCTCACGCGACTGTTCGATGTGACCGCCACCAAGGACTGGGCGAACTGCACGGCCCGGGCGGATGTGAAGGTGGACGGGCGGGTGCTCGTCGCCGACGTGCCCGTGTCGTATCTGCTCTTCCTCGAGAAGCAGCTCACCGACCTCAACACCTTTGTGCGGAAGCTGCCCGTTCTCGACGCCTCCGAGTCGTGGGTGCAGGATCCCTCCACCGACGCGTGGAAGACCGAGCCGGTACGGACGCTTCGTACGAAGAAGGTCCCGCGGAACCACGTCAAGGCCGAGGCCACCGACAAGCACCCCGCCCAGGTCGAGGTGTACTACGAGGACATTCCCGTCGGGTACTGGACGACCGTGAAGTTCTCCGGCGCGCTGCCCGCGCGGCGGGTGAACGAACTTCTCGACCGGGTGGAGAAGCTGCAGCAGGCCGTCAAGTTCGCCCGGGAAGAGGCGAATGGCGTGGACGTCGTCGACCAGCGCGTCGGGGACTCCGTGTTCGGCTACCTGTTCGGGTAGCCTCAAGAACTCCCCGGCCACAACGCACCACGGCCGGGGTGCGCGAGGAGCGCAAGCTGAACCTGAAGCTTGTCGTGAATGCACGGTTCCAGTGGAGGTTCGAATCCTCCCCGCGGCACCAGACGGCACTCCACCCAGTGCCCACGCGCCGCGGTAGCCCAATTCGGCAGAGGCAGACCGTGATCAATCTCAGACTCTTGCTCCAGACTCAGTATTCGCCGCCGATCGCCGGATCGACCGGGCCCAGGCCCTAGTACGCCGAAATGCTGGTTCAAGTCCAGTCCGCGCAGCTCGATGCGTGGTGGTCCAAAGGCAGGACGCGGCGACATAACGACTGACCTGGGTCCTCAAGTGTGCCGGCGTGCCGCATGGGTGGCATCACAGGGTCCGGGGGCCGGCTACGCCCTCGGACCCGCTCCCCGTTCGGGAACGACGCGGGCCCGCTACCCGCTACCCGCTCCCTGTTCAGCGACAAACCGGACCCGTCCTCGATTGCGTTCATAAAGAACGCGGCATCCCTGTGATGCGTCACCTTCCGGAAATGCGTACGTTCCATTTCCTCCAGCAACGCGATCTACCGTAGGGACTACGCAGCCCGGCCGACGTCGCCCGAAGGCACTCCGCCCTCGCCCGACAGGAGTCCCGTGTCCCGCCTCAGCGTCGCCGTACCGCCCTGGCTCGCCCACACCCTGCGCGCACAGCGCGGCCCCGTGCCCTGGAACGCGGTCGTGCGGGGGGCGTTGGCCGCCGGGCCGCTGCTGCTCGTGGCCGTTCTGAGCGGCCATACCTCTGCCGGGGTGGTCGCCGCCCTCGGTGCCATGCTCACCGGGATCAACGACCGGCCGGGAAGCCGCCGGGCGGCGGTCAAACGGCTCGGGGCACCGGCGCTCTCGGGAGCCGGTGGACTGCTCGTGGGTTCGTACGCCGGTCAGCACGTCGGCGCGGTGACGCTCACCCTTCTTCTCACGGTGCTCGGGCTGTTCGCCGGAGCCGTCAGCGCCGTCGGGCCCGTCGCGAGCGGAGCGGGTACGCAACTGCTCGTCGCCGCCGCCATCGGAGCCGGGATGCCGCTGCCCGAACCCGGATGGCAGCGGGCGCTCCTCTTCGTCGCCGGGGCCGGGTGGCTGCTCGTGCTGCGACTCGCGCTGCCGACGCCCGGGGCCACCGCCGGGGACTACCGGTTCGACGGGGAGCGGGCCGCCGTCGCCGGTGTGTACGACGCCGTCGCCGCACTGCTCGAAGCGGTCGGAGGGCCGGACGCGACCGGGCGCCGGGTCGCCCTCACCGCCGCGCTCGACCACGCCCAGGACGCGCTGGGCGGGCCCCGGCTGCGGCGGTACGCCGGCTCCGCGGCCGAGCGGCGGCTGCACGCGCAGTACGCCGCCGCGCTTCCGCTCGCCGAGGCCGCGACCGCGCTCGCCTGGGCGGGAGAGGCGGTGTCCGCCAGGGCCGTGGAAGGCCCGCGACGGCTCGCCGTCGCCGTACGGAGCAACACGCACGCCGGCCCGCTGCCCGCTCCCACCTTCCCCCACGCTCGGCTCCGCTCGCGCGGGGGCACCCGCGTCGCACCCGCCCTGCGCGCCCTCGACGACGCCCTTCTGCACGCGGCCGACGCCTTCGACCGGGGCGGCTCCGACAACTCCCTGCACACCCGGCGTCGTACCGTCGCCTCCCTCGTCCGTACGGCCCTCGGTTCCGGAGGACGCGAGTACGGGTACCGGGTCGCCCTCTGCTTCGGTGCCGGCGTGGCCGTGGCACAGGCCCTGCACCACGCCCGCTGGTACGGCAGCCACTCCCACTGGTACTGGCTGCCCGCGACCGCCGTCTTCCTGGTCAAGCCCGACCTCGGACCGCTCGCCTCGCGGGTGATCTGCCGGGCGGCGGGGACGGTGCTCGGCGCCGTCGTCTTCGCCGGGTTCGCGGCCCTGCTGCCGAGGCCCGCCGGGCTCGTGGCCCTGGTGGCGCTGTGCGGTGCCCTGATCCCCGTCGCCACCCGGCACTTCGCGGCGCAGACCGCCGTCGTGACCGTGCTCGTGCTCTCCCTGGTGATGGTGGGAGGCGAGCCGCAGGCCTCCTGGAGCCGCATCGGCGAAACATCGCTGGCCTGCGTGATCGTGCTGCTCGTCGGGCATCTGCCGGCGCTCGGGCAGCGCGGGGGAGCGGTACGGGCGCGGCTGACCCGGGCAGCCGAGGCCGCGCAGGCGTACCTCGCCCATGTGCTGAGCGACGGTACGACCGACGACCGGGCCGGCCGCTGGACCCTGCGCCGCGAGGCCTACCGCGCGCTCGCCGAGGCACGCGCCGCGATCGACCTCGCCGCCGCCGAACTCCCCGCCCTGGCACGGCACGCCGAGGGGACCGACGAGATCGCGGCCACCCTCGAAGGGCTCGTCGACACCACGACCGCGTGCGCCGTACAACTCGACGACACCGGGCGGCTCACACCCCAGCACACCGAACGGATCGCCGAACTCCTCGACGAACTGGCCGAGGGACGGCAGCGGGCCGGACTGCTCGACGAACTGGCCGAGGGACGGCAGCGGGCCGGACTGGTGGCCTAGGTCCGCTCGCCGGCCTTGGACCACCGCCGGTGTCCCGGACGATCAGACCGCCACGCGCGCCCACACCGGCGCATGGTCCGACCCGGGCGCCCCGCGCCGCTCGCCCGGGTCCGGGCCGACCGACGGCAGCCGCGGCTCCGCCGTGCCCGGTACGCCCGTGCCCGCGGCGGTGATCCGGTGGATCAGTCGGTGGCCGGCCAGGATGTGGTCGATCAGCTCGCGACGCCCGGAGTTGACGCGCGAGTAACGTCGGTCGGCCGGGATGAGCGGCGCCACGTCCCACAGACGCGTCGCGTCGCCCCGGTCGGGACGGTCGTAGCCGGGGGTGCCGATCTCGGAGCCGGGCGGCCCGAGCAGGATCTGGGTGGTCGCGGCCTGCACCTCGTCGTTCAGGTCGCCGAGCACGGCCACATCATGTGTCTCGCCCTCCCCGGCCAGGAGGGTGTCGGCCAGCGCGCGCAGCGCCGTGGCCTCGGCGGCGCGCCGGTACAGGGCGTACGCGCCGTAGCGGGCCCGTTCGCCCTCGTCCCGCGGCTGGAAGCGTCCGCCCGGGTACGACAGCAGCTTCGACTTCAGATGGCAGACGGCCACCTTCAGCGTCAGACCCCCGACCGCGATCTCCACCGCCAGGAAGCCGCGGCCCGTCCGCGCGACCGTACCCCCGGCGTCGTCGCTCTGCACGGGGCGCAGCAGTTCGGGGAAGGCGGTCGTGTCCGCGAGGACGCGCGGTGCCACTCGGCTGAGGAAACCGACCCTGATGCCCCGGTCGTCGGCGTGCTCGGACAGGGCGATGTGCCAGTCGCCGTTCAGCAGTCCGGTCAGGTCTTCGAGCGCGCCGGGGTCGCCGACCTCCTGGACCCCCAGCAGGGTCGGGTCGAGTTCCGTGATCACGGAGGCCAGGGCGGCGAGCTTCGTCTCGTAGGCGGCCTTGTCCTTCGGCCCGGACGGACCGCCGGGCCGGAAGAGGTTCTCCAGGTTCCAGGTGGCGAGGAGCATGCGGACTCCGTTCGAGGGCTGATCGAGGGTCGGGCGAGGGTCGGGCGAGGATCGGTCGAGGGATGTTCGAGGATCAGGCAAGGGCCGGGTGAGGATCAGGCAAGGGTCGGGTGAGGATCGGTCGAGGGATGTTCGAGGGTCGGTCGAGGCGGACTCCGATGACGCCAGGGTGCGCGCGCACGCGCCGCCGCGACAGGGCTGGGACGGGATCCGCGGTTCAAGTCCCCCCGCGGCACGACACCGTCGTACGGTGACGCGATGACGCCGGCTGCCACGACCCCGTCCGTATCGGGCCCCGCCGATCTCCTCATCACCGGATGCACCGCCCTCGTGCACGACGAGAACGAGGGGATCGGGTTCGTCGAGGACGCGTCGATCGTCGTACGGGACGGGGTCATCGAGTCGGTCACCCGGGCCGGGGTCGTCGAGTCGGTCACCCCCGAGGGGCGCCTCCCGGACGCCGTCGAGCGCATCGACGCCCGCGGTCGGGTGGCGATGCCCGGCCTGATCAACTGCCACACCCACACGCCGATGGTCGCCCTGCGCGGGATCGCCGAGGATCTGCCCGCGGAGGAGTGGTTCAACGACTTCATCTGGCCCATCGAGTCCAACCTCACGGAGAAGGACGTGGAGCTGGGTGCGCGACTCGCCTGTGCCGAGATGATCCGCGGGGGTGTCACCTGCTTCGCCGATCACTACTTCTCGATGGACGTGGTCGCCGCCGTGACGGCCGAGAGCGGGCTGCGCGCCCACCTCGGCGAGGCGTTCTTCTCCTCGCAGGGACCCGAAGGCCGGGAGAGGTCACTGGAGTTCGCACTGCGGTACCGGGGCGCCGCCGACGGCCGTGTCACCACCGCGCTCGCCCCGCACGCCCCGTACACCGTGGCCGACGCCGATCTCGCCGCGACCGCCGCACTCGCCCGCGAGCACGGCCTTCCGGTACACCTGCACGCGGCCGAGAGCCGTGCGCAGACCGACACCAGCCTGGCCCGGTACGGCCGGACGCCCATCGAGATCCTGCGACGCGCCGGGCTCCTCGACAACGCGGCCGGTCTCCTCATCGCACACGGCACCGGCATCGTCGACCGCGACCTTCCGGTACTGGAGGGCGCGAGCGGACCGGTCGCCGTCGCGACCGCACCGCGCGGCTATCTGAAGTTCGCCTGGGACCCGACCCCGGTGCGGGCCCTGCGTGAGATCGGCGTCCCCGTCGGGCTGGCCACGGACGGGGCCGCGTCCAACAACTCCCTGGACGTGTGGGAGGCGATGGCGCTCACCGCGCTCGTGCAGAAGTCGGCCGAGGGTGATCCACGATGGCTGACGTCACGTCAAGCCCTTCACCACGCCACGCTCCAGAGCGCGCGGGCGGTCGGCCTGGGAGAGCGGATCGGGAGCCTCGCGCCGGGACGACGGGCCGACATCGTCCTCGTCGACCTCACCGGCCCGCACACCCGGCCCGTACACGATCTCGCGGCCACGCTCGTGCACAGCGCCCGCAGCGGGGATGTGACGACGACGATCGTCGACGGGCGCGTCCTGATGCGGGACCGCGAACTGCTGACGATCGATCTGCCGGCCACGGTGGGGGAGCTGGAGGAGCGGCTGCCCGCACTCGTCGACCGGAGCCATGGGAAGCGGATCCAGGAGTACGACACCTGATCCTGATCCTGATCCTGATCCGGAGCCTCCAGGGCCCTGTCACGGAAATCCTGTGCGGAAAATCCTGTGCGGAAAATCTTGGCCGTACGCCGATGAGTTCCGCCCCCGCGCCCGGTCACCACACCGAAGGCACCGGTTCCGTAGGAGGGCACATGACGCTTCCCCAGCTCGTCTCGCGTGAGGAGTGGCGCGCCGCGCGCGAGAAACTGCTGCTCAAGGAGAAGGCGGCGACACGCGCGCGGGACGCGCTGAACGCGGAGCGGCGGCGACTGCCGATGGTCGAGATCGACAAGGAGTACGTGTTCGAGGGCGGCGACGGCAAGGCGACGCTGCTCGACCTCTTCGAAGGGCGCCATCAACTCGTCGTCTACCACTTCATGTTCGCGCCGGAGTGGGACGCGGGCTGCCGCAGCTGCTCGGCCTTCCTCGACCAGATCGGACACCTCGCCCATCTACGGGCCCGCGGGACGGAGTTCGCCGCGGTGTCCCGGGCGCCGTACACCAGGATCCTGCCCTTCAAGGCCCGGATGGGCTGGACGGTGCCCTGGTACTCGTCGTACGACGGCGACTTCAACCACGACTTCCTGGTGTCCGTCGAGGTCGACGACGAGCCCTACGAACGTCCGGGCGTGAGCTGCTTCCTGCGGGACCGCGACCGGGTCTTCCACACCTACTCGACGTACGGGCGCGGCCTCGACGGGCTCGGTTCCACGACCACCCTGCTGGACCTCACGGCACTCGGCCGGCAGGAGGAGTGGGAGAAACCCCCGGGACGGGCATCGGCCCTCGGGGCACCGGCCGGCAGCGAGCGGATCCGGTACCACGACGAGTACGACCACTGAGCCGGGTACGGCGGCGGGGCATGGCGGCAGGCACGGAGACGGGTGCGGAGGACCGACATGAAGGAGTGGGACGGGAGAAGTCGCGCAGTGAAACGTGCGCGGGCCGAGAGTTTCCTCACAGCGCCGTAGTGAACAGGTGTTGACTATGTCTCAGTACCGTCACTTGGCGAGCCGTTCACCCTGCCTTTGGCGTTTAACTCTATGAGTACAGCGCCATGAGTACGGCGCTACATGGAGGTGCAGGGTGAACGGGCGAATGGTGCTGGAGCGCTTTCCCGCCGGTGGGCCGCGCGGTTCGTGGCCCGCGGAGGAGTTCGCGCAGGCGTGCCGCCTCCAGGGGCAGGCCGCGGAGGTCGTCATGGACCTCGCCTCGGACGCGTTCCTGGTGATCGTGCGGGGCGGCGAACTCGTCGAGTGAGGTCGGCCGGGGTCAGCCCGCCTTGGGAGCGGGCACCTTCGTGGGCAGCTTCGTCGTGAACTGCTCGGCCTGCAGCGCGTACAACTCGGCGTAGACACCCCCCGTGGCCAGCAGTTCGTCGGGGCTGCCGGACTCCACCAGACGGCCCTGCTCAAGGACGTGCACCAGATCGGCGTGGCGGACCGAGGCCAGCCGGTGCGTGATGAGGACGACCGTCTGGCCGCTGCCCGCCAACGCTCTGATCTTCTCGAAGACCTCCAGCTCCGCCCGGGCGTCGAGCGCCGCGGTCGGCTCGTCCACGATCAGGATGCGGCCGCGACGGTACGCGGCCCGCGCGATCCCCAGCCGCTGCCACTGCCCGCCCGACAGCTCGTGACCGCCGCTGAAACCGCGGGCGAGCAGCGTGTCCAGGCCGCGGGGCAGGTCGGCGACCACGTCCTCGGCCCCGGCCTCCGCCACCGACGAGGCCACGCGCTCGTCGGTCAGCGGTGCCGAGGCGCGCCCGACGGCTACGTTGACGCGGGCCGTGAACGGCCACCGTTTGAAGTCCTGCGCCACCATCGCGATGCGTTCGGCGAGTTGATGCCGGTCCGCGGTCGCCGCGTCGACGTCGTCCCACAGGATCCGGCCCCGCTCGGGCGCGTACAGGCCCGCGAGCAGCTTCACCAGGGTCGTCTTGCCCGAGCCGTTCTCGCCGACGAGCGCCACGATCTTGCCGAGCGGCATGCTGAGGCTGACGTCCGCGAGCGCGGGCCGGGTGGAGTCGCCCGGGTAGCTGAACGTGACGTTCTCGAAGCGGATCTCGCTCGGATCCTCGGGGAGCGGGGCGCCACCCACCGGGATCGCGCGTTCGGCCGCCTCGACGTACAGACGTTGCAGATCGCCCACGAACAGGGCTTCCTCGTGGAGGGAGTTGACCTCCAGGACGAGCGTGTCGAGGCTCGCGGAGCCGGTGCGGATCGCGATCACGGCCGTACCGGCGACGGAGAGCGCCATCGCCCCGGCCAGCAGCAGTGCGCCGAGGGTCGCGTACGTCGCCACGGTGGCGATGCCCGTCCAGGCGGCCGCGACCAGGCCGGTACGGGCGGAGAGACGGGCCAGGCGGGCCTGTTCGGCCTCGGCGGTCTCCGACATCGAGCGGAAGTGGCGCAGCAGGAACGGGCCGACGCCGTGCACGCGGATCTCCGGCGCGGCCGCGGGCTCGGTGAGCAGACTGCTGATCAGGTGCCCCGCGCGGGCGTGCTGCACCCAGGTGTGGAAGGACTCGTAGCGGCGCCGGGCGATGGTCAGCGAGCTCCACGCGCTCGGCAGAGTCATCGTCACGAGCAGCGGCAGCAGCGCGGGGTGCAGCACGGTCAGTACGCCCGCGGCGGCGATCAGGGAGATCATCGCGTTCACGACGCGGGTGGCGATCGCGATCATGCGGCGGGCCGAGGAAGCGCCGTACTGCGCGGTGTCCAGCAGCTTGTGGAAGGCGTCGTCCTCGATCGCGGACAGTTCGACGGCGGCTGCCCGCTCCAGGTACAGCTCGGTCGCGACGCGCTCCACCTTGGGCTCCAGGCGCCCGGTGGCGTATGTCGACGCCGCCCGCAGCAGCGCGGCGAACAGCATGACGGCGGCGACCGTGATCAGTGCCGGGACCGCGCCGCGCAGCCGGTCCTCGACCGGGCCGCCCGTCATCAGCCGGCCCAGCACGCTGTTGACGGCCAGCAGACTCACCGCCTGCGCGGCGCCCCGGGCCAGCTCGGCGCTCAGCACGATCCGGGCGGCACGGCGGTCCGCGGTCCAGGCGAGCCGGAAACTGGACGCCAGCAGCGACGGCAGCCGCGTCACCATCGCGCGGAAGTTCAACTCCATGAACGCGTCGGAGTGCTGGGACCAGCCCATGTCGTAGCGGAGCGGGCCGCCGAAGAGCAGGCGTTCCGATGCGGACGGCGCCGGTTTGTCGTCGTCGCGGTCGCGCTTCTTCTTGCGTGCGTTTCTGTTTGCCGACCTGTTTGCCGACCTGTTCGTCGACTTGTTCGCTGTCTTGTTCGTCGAGTCGGTCGTCGGCTTGTTCGTCGAGTCGGTTGTCGATTTGTTCTTCGAGTCGTGCGCCGACTCGCTGTCCGAGTCGTTCGTCGACGTGCTCGCCGGCTCGTCCGTGGACTCGTTCGCTGACTCACGCGCCGACTCGTCCACTAATTTCCCTGCTGCTTTCCCCACCATCGGCCTCCCCGGGAACGGATGACGGGTGCCTTCCCCAGGAACGCGGTGCTCCACTCGTGGTGGTGGCAGAGGATGGGTGGCGACCGGCGCACTTCGGACACGCTCGGCAGCCCCCTACCGGAGGTTCAACCGCTGAGCGCCGACCGGAGCGGTCAAGCGCTGATCGGACGCGACCAGACGGGTGTCGTGCCCGTGACCCGGCACAGGGCCAGATAGAGGGGGATCGGCGGGGTGTACGGCAGGGTGCCGTCCGGCCGATGGATGAGTCCGGGGGCGTGCGGGGAGTCCGGTACGACCGCGCCGGTGGCGTAGTGGGCGGGCGCGGGCCACTCCAGCGCCACATCGGACTCGGAGGGCACGAGCCACCACCAGTGCGCCCCGTCGGCGTACACACAGCCCACGCGGGGCAGCCGCGGCAGCAGCAGCGGTCCGAACCGGGCGGGCATCGCGACCGCGTCGCAGCCCAGCGGCACGGTCATGCCCTCGGGCACGGGGAGACGTCGAAACGCTCGGGACACCGTGTGTTCGCGCTTCAGGCGGACCAGCGTGTCCAGGCTCAGGACCGGAGCTCCGGGTCCTGCTGCCGACGTACCCCTCACAGCCTCCCCCAATTCCGGCGTCGCGCGATCAGGGGGACCCCGATGTTTTCCGTTCCCCAGGACGCGTCCGTCCCGGCGCCCCGGCCGTCGGCCGTCGGCTTCTTCGCGCCCCAACCGAGGTCGGACCGGGCCTCGTCGGCTCCGGCGGCCGTCCCTGCGGGGCAGCGCGGCAGATCCGCCCAGACCAGCAGTCCCGGCGCGGTGTCCTGGGCGCCCCAGGACCGGCACACGGCCGCGACGAGCAGCAGGCCCCTGCCGTGCTCCTCCTCGGGGCGCTGCGGCGAGGGGTGCGGCTCACCCGGAGCGCATCCTTCGTCGCGTACGGCTATCCGCACCAGGTCGTCGTCATCGTGCAGCTCGCACACCACACGCTCGCTCGCGCTGTGCACGATGGCGTTGGTGACCAGCTCGGAGACGACGAGGACCGCTGTGTCGCAGGTGTCTTCGGACACGGCCCAGCCGGCGAGGCGGGCCCGCGTCAGATGCCGGGCCTGAGCCACGGAACCCGGATGTGCGGCCAGCTCGAAGCGGAACCGGCGCACGGCGGCCGCGCCGGGGCGCACCCCTGCGGTGGCACGCAGACCGGAGCGGTTCTCGGCGGCGTCTGTTCCTAAGGGCGCGGACGGAATCACGCTTGCCACTATCGCCCCGCCGTGGACACTTGGCAAGTGTCACTCTGAAAATTGCAGAGTGCCATGTGACTCGGAGAAGGGCCGTGGCACACTGCTCGCAACAGCACGCCGAGCGGCGCCAGTTGGGATCGTCGAAGAAGACGAAGAGGACCCCGAACGGCGCCGTCCGGCCTGTCAGGACTCAGAGCCGGTCTGTCAGGACTGAAAACCGGTCTGTCAGGACGCGGAATCGGTCTGTCGGAACTCGGAGCCCGTCTCTGTGTCTGTGTCCGCTCGGGGCAGTGCCTGTTCGGAACTCTTGGTACTCGGTGTCGTTCGGGACTCATTCGGTACTCAGTGGAGGTGGGACGTGAGCGAACCTCGGTCCGCGCCGACGGTCGGTCAGGTCGTTCTCGGTCGGCGCCTGCTGGACCTGCGGGAACGCGCGGGTCTCAAGCGTGAGGAGGCCGCGCGCGTCCTGCGGGTCGCGCCCGCCACGGTCCGGCGGATGGAGATGGCCGAGGTCGCGCTCAAAATCCCGTACCTCCAGCTGCTGCTGAAGTCGTACGGGATCTCCGACGACGAGGCCGAGGCCTTCGTCCAACTGGCCGAGGAGGCCAACCGGCCCGGCTGGTGGCAGCGCTTCCACGACATCCTGCCCGGCTGGTTCTCGATGTACGTCAGCCTGGAGGGCGCGGCCACCCTCATCCGTTCGTACGAACCCCACTTCGTGCCCGGGATTCTGCAGACCGAGGAGTACGCCCGTGGCGTCCTGGAGTCCGGCGCCATCGGCCAGACCAGACCCGAGGACATCGAGCGCCATGTGGCGCTGCGCATGCAACGCCAGGGTCTGCTCACTCGTGAGGGTGCGCCCCGGATCTGGGTCGTGATGGACGAGACGGCCCTGTGCCGCCCCGTCGGCGGTCCCGAGGTGATGCGTGCGCAGATCGACAAACTGCTCGACGTCACGAAACTGCCCAACGTGACGCTTCAGGTCGTCCCGTTCTCCACGGGGCCGCACCCCGGCACGTACGGGCCCTTCGTGCTGTTTCGCTTTGCCATGCCGGAACTCCCGGACATGGTCTACAGCGAGTACCTGACCGGCGCCGTCTATCTGGACGAGCGTTCCGAGGTGGCGACCCACCTTGAGGTCATGGACCGCATGGCGGCTCAGGCCGCTACGGCACATCGCACGAAGGAGATCCTCCAGGATCTCCGCAAGGAGCTGTGAATGGACAACATCAAGCAGCGGATACGCAATGAGCGGATCTACAACGGAATGCCCGCCCGTGAACTGGGCAGTGAGGGCTGGCACAAGCCCTGGAGCGGAGGCAACGGCGGCAACTGTCTGGAGGCGATGAAGCTCGCGGACGGGCGCATCGCCGTCCGCCAGTCGGCGGACCCGGACGGGCCCGCGCTGATCTACACACCCGGAGAGATGACCGCGTTCATCCAGGGGGCCAAGGCGGGGGTGGCGGACTTCCTTCTCTCCTGATCTTTCCCTGACCCGTCTTGTGACCTTTCTTGCTGACTTGCTAATTGGTGTCGAATTGATCACTTATCGCGATATGAGACCTGTGGGATCTGTAAGGCCTGTGGGATCTGTGAGGCCTGTGAGGCCCGTACGATCTGTAAGTTCCTAGAACCACGACAGCATGCGGCGCGGAGCGTCGACCAAGCGGCTGACCGCGATCACCGGAAGCGGTGGCTGCCGAGACCGGTCCCGGCCGAGGCTCAGCCCGTAGTAGATCTGCTCGATCGACGGCGGTCCGACCGCGAGGTTGCGCCGGACCGCCGCAGGCGGCGACAGCTCTCCGACCCGCACGAGATACGCCGCCGCCATCGCCCCCGTCCGTCCGACTCCCGCACCACAGTGCACGAACACCGGCCCCGACGCCCCGCCGACCAGGTTGAGGAAACGCTCCACCTGGCGGGGCGTCGGGGTCTGTCCGTCACGGACGGGCAGCCGTACGACATCGAGTCCGGCCTTGCGGGGCGCGGCGAGCTGGGCCGCGCTCAAGTCCTCGGCGCGCAGGTCGACGACGGTGCCGAACCCCAGCCGCGCCAGTGCCCGGTAGCCCGCGGGCGAGGGGGCGCTGCCCCGCCACACCTTTCGCTGGGCGTCCACGGGCTGGAAGTGATGAATGCCCTGCACCGCGTGCGTTCCACCCGGCGACGGTGTCTCCTCGCGCGCCCAGTACGACAGCGCCAGGATACCGAGCGCCCCGGCGGCCCAGAGGGCGAGATAGCCGACCGCGACTCCGATGAGTGAGCGCAGGGCGATGCGACGTAGGAGACGTAACTGGTGTGGTTGAAACGGCTGGTGAGGCTGGTGAGATCCATGAGGCTCGTGAGGCCCATGCGGCCGAAGTGGTCGACGCAGCCGAAGTGGTCGGAGCTTTCGACTTGGTCGACCAAGTCGGTGCAACCGATGTAACCCATGCAACCGATGTAACCCATGCAACCGATGTAACCCATGCAACCGATGTAACCCATGCAACCGATGTAACCCATGCAACCGATGTAACCCATGCAACCGGTGTAATCGTCGTAGTCGACGTGATCGGTTTGTCGGAAGGGGCAGTTGGGGCGGGAGCGCGGCGCGGAACGCGGCCATGGACGACCCGGGGTGGTCGGGGACAGGAGGAGTGTTCGCATCCTAACCCGGGCCGCTGACAGGGGGCCGGTGCGCGCGTGCGTCGAAGCGGCTCAGTCGTCGTCCGCGTCCGTGTCGCCGATGCCGACCACTATGAGGTGGGTGCGGTCGAGGGCGGTGTCCTCCAGACAGCCGGTCAGCCGCATCCGGTCGTGGTCGGTCAGCGCGGGCCGCACGACCCCGGCGAACAGACCGTCGCCCAGGCTGCCGAGCGTGGCCTGGTTCAGCGGTACGGACGTCGAGTCCCGGCAGCGTTCCCAGACCTGGTGCGCGGCGAGGGTCCGCCGCTCGGCCGTCATGTCCTTGCCGCGCATGTCGATCCGTACGAGTACGGAGGTCGCCGCCGAGTCGTCCTCGTGTTCCTCGCGGGTCTGTGTGAGTTCCGCGAGACCGACCACGAGCCCGCCGAGCAGCGCCGCGCCGACGACGGCGACGACGACCAGACGTACGGTCCGGCCGCGGTCGCGCCGGGGGCGCAACGGTGGCAGGTCGTCCGCGTAGTCCGGGTCGCCCGGGTCGCCCGAGGTGTCACGGGCGTCGCGCGTGCCCCTGGCGTCACGGCTGTCCCGGGCGCCCGGAACACCCGTGACGCCTCGGACGGTGTCGGCCGGGCGGCGGTCTTTCGGACGGAGCGGAACCGTGAGCGCGGGAGGGGCGAGCGAAGGCAGGTCGGGCGCCGCCAGGATCGCCAGCCGCCCCGCGAGCCGGCGCTCGGCCGAGGGGCGGGCCGTGACCGACGCGACGCGCTGCACCAGCCAGGCGAGCCCGGACAGCAGCACGCCGGTGACCATGAGCACCGGCACGAAGACGTACGAGCGGCTGCTGGGCTCGTCCTCCAGCCACCGGAACCGGTCGCCGGGCGTGCGCTCCTCCCGCAGCCGGGCCAGGACGTCCCGCTGACGCCGGCCGGCTCTCCCGGATCCGCTCCTCGATCCGGGAGAGCCGGCCGAGCAGCACGATCCCGAGCAGCATCACCTCGACCACGAGCAGCAACACCCCGCACAGGATGGCCCGCTGCCACTGCCACCGGTACAGGTAGACCACGACGTACGTGCCCGCGCCCGCGGCCGCCAGGCCGCCGAAGAGATAGGCGACGCGCCTCATCGGGGGCCCGCCTGGGCCGGGGGGCGGAGACCGTCCTCCACGGGGCGCGGGTCCGCTTCCAGGAGTACGTCACCGGTGGCGCCGTCCACCATGAGGCGCGAACCCGGCGGGAAGCGGCGTACCGCGTCGGCCGCGCCGACGACCGTGGGCAGGCCGAACTCACGGGCCAGCACCGCGAGATGGGACAACGGGCTGCCGGTCTGGGCGACCAGCCCCGCGAGGCCGGGCAGCAGGGGCGCGAGCGCCGGGTCGAGGGTGCGCACGACGAGTACGGCGTCCGGGGGCCGGGGCCCGGTGCCGTCCCAGGCGGTACCGGCGGCGCGTCCGCCGGCCACGCCCCGGCCGGCGGCCGCGCCGGCGCCGGTCCGCCGTTGTGCGGCGACGACCACGCCGCCGTTCGCGAGCCGGAACACGTCCGGGAGCGGGGCGGAGGCGGCCGGGGGGAGCCGCTCCTTCACGTCTCCGGGCAACCGTTCGCCCTCCAGCGCGGCGATGAACTCCCGCCCGCGCAGCAGTCCGACCCGCTCCGGGGCGCTCAGGTCCCCGCGGACCGCCAGCCTGCGCGCCCCCTCGCGCACCAGCCGCACTTGCAGTTCCTGAACCCAGCGGACCCGCAGACGGAGGGCTTCGCGTGGGGGAAGCGGAGGCGCGGAGGTGCGAGGGAGAGAGGTGCGGGGGAGGGAGGTGCGGGGGAGGGGGGAGGCAGGGGGGCGGGAAGTGCGGGGGAGGGCGGTGCCGGAACCGTCCCTCCGCGGCGGGGAGTCGGGTTCCGGGCGCTCGTGGGAGGCGCCGGCCGCGCGCCTTGAGGCCTGCGGGTCGTCCGGCAGGCGCACCTCGCCCCGCAGACTGGGCGGCACGAGTGTCAGCACCACCGGCTCGGCGGCGACGACGTGGTCGTCGGACAGGCCCAGGGCGCGGGCCTCCGCGAGGGCGGTGAGGGCCGCGCCCGCCGCCGTGACGGTGTCGTGCTCCGGGAGCAGCGCACCGGCCAGTGCCTCCTGGGCGTGCAGGGAGACCAGGGCGGCGCGGCTCCAGCGGAGGGTGGAGACGAGGGCGGGGTCGGGGAGTCCGGCGGGCGTCGGGGTCTCGGCGAGCCGACGGTCGACATCGGCCACGAGGTCCACGGCGAGGCCCGGCAGCGCCGCGGTCAGCCGGCCCACCCGCCAGGCAGCACCGAGGCGGCGGGCGCCCGGCGCCGGGTTGAGGAACGCGAGTCGGCGGTGTTTCGGCGGCCCGACCCCGCGGCGGCGCCGCTCGGCGGCGGCGCGCCCGCCGACCGCCGTGACGACCGGCACCGTCCGCAGCAGGCGGCGCGGCGCACTGCCCCCGATGTCCAGCGCGGCGGCGAGCCCGCGTGCCATGGACGCCAGCCACAGGTATTCCTCCAGCGGCTCCAACTGCCCCGGCAGCGTCTCCGCCACCGGACCCGGCCCGAGCAGCCGTGCCCCGCGCGGCGGCCGCGCCGCCATCGCCGTGATCGGACGGCTCTGGAACAGCCACAGCCGCCCGTCCTCGTCGAAGCCGAACTCGATGTCCTGAGGGGCGCCGAAGACCCGCCGGGCGTGCCGCGCGAGCCGGGCCAGCCGACGCAGTTCGGAGGGGGTGAGCGGGAGTCCGTCAACCGGAAGCGTGCGTTCGTCGGCGAGCGGCGCGGGGTTGTCCGCGAGATCCGCGAGATCTGCGAGAAGCGTGGGTTCGGGGTGGGGCAGCGGGGATGTGTCGTGGGGCGGTCGGGGGTTGTCGACGGGCGCGGAACCGTGCGGCGGCTCCGTCCGCAGCGCCCGCCCCCAGCGGCTCAACCAGTAGTTCGTGCCGGGCTGTTCACCGCTGACCAGTGTGTCGGGCCCGCCCCGGACGGCGCTCACCAGCATCCGGTCGGCCCGTCCCTCGACGGGATCCGCCCCGAACAGCACGCCTCCGACCCGGGCCCTGAGCATCGGCTGCACGAGCACCGCCATCGGCGCCGTACTGCCGTCGGGCCGGTGGGCCGAGTCGAGCACGGTCCGTACCGCCGTACGGAAGTCCCGCCAGCCGCGTACGTCGAGCACGGAGGCGAACTGGCCCGCGAGGGAGGACTCCTGCGTGTCCTCCTGCGGGGACGAGGACCGTACGACGAGGGGCCGCGCACCACCGTCGGAGAGCTCGTGCCAGGCGCTCCGGAGAGCTGCCGGATCGCCGCCCGCTTCGTGGGGTGTCCCCGGGGGATTCTCGTGGGGTATCACGAACCCGGGAAGCACCGGTAGCCCGGCGCGGGCCGCTCGCGCGAGGTGCGCGGCCTTGGAACCCGCGAGGTGGGGCAGCGCGGCCGCGGGCTGGTTCAACGGGACGGCGCCGAGGCCGCGTGCCCCGAGCACGCTCCTGCCCCTGAACCCGTCCCCGTCGCGCGCACCGTCTTCTTGCCGTTCGTCCAGCGTCGTCATCCATCACCCTCCAGGACCGACCGCCAACAGGGGAGACGCGCGGGGGTGGCCCTGCGCCTGACGGCGGAACGAAGGATGGGGGCGGATCACCGTGCCGACCGGTTCATGGCCGAGGCGGCGACACACCTCCTGCTGTCTTCGATGATCCCACCGCCGTTGTTTTCCATGTCAGTTGGAGGTCGCTTTTTGGCCAGCGGAGGACGGAACCGGAGGAATCGCTTCGGCTCCCGGTGGCAAGGCGGCGCACAACGCCTCCAGCGCCGCCCCGTACGCATGCTCGGGAGGCGTCGCGTACCCCACCACCAGCCCGTCCGGTGCGGACGTCGCCGCCTTTGGATGCCGGAACTCGGCGAGCCCGTCGAGCGCGACGCCCTGCCAGGTCGCGGCCTTGACCGCGGATCGCTCGGTCCCGGGCGGCAGCCGCAGCACCGCGTGCAGCCCGGCCGCGATCCCGGTGACCTCGATGTGCGGCGCCCGCTCGGCGAGCGCCGCCACGAGCCGGTCACGCCGCCCGCGGTACCGCTGCCGCATCCGGCGCACATGGCGGTCGTACGACCCGGAGGCGAGGAAGTCCGCGAGCGTCAACTGCTCCAGGACACTCGCCCAGGCCTCCCGCTCGCCCTTGGCCGCGAGGACGGCGTCGACGTACCGCTCCGGAAGGACCATCCACCCGAGCCGCAGCGCGGGCGACAGACTCTTGCTGACCGAGCCGATGTGGATGACCCGCTCCGGGTCCAGTCCCTGCACGGCGCCCACGGGCTTGCGGTCGTAGCGGAACTCGCCGTCGTAGTCGTCCTCCAGAATCACCCCGCCTCGCGCGCGTGCCCAGTCGACGACGGTGGCCCGCCGCTCCGGGTGCAGCGGACCACCGGTCGGGAACTGGTGTGCGGGCGTGAGCAGGACGGCCCGCTCCCGGTCCAACTCGCCCACCTGGGCGCCGTCCTCGTCCAGGGGCAGCGGCACGGTCCGTACGGACGCGGCGGCCAGCAGCTCACGATGGAAGCCGAGGCCGTACGACTCGACGGCCAGCGGTCCGCGCAGGACCTGCGGGAAGAGCAGCCGCAGGGCGTGCGCGAAGCCGGAGCAGATCACGATCCGTCCCGGCTCGGTACGCACACCACGCGCGCGTGCCAGGTACTCGGCGAGAGCCTGGCGCAGTTCGACGCGGCCCGCCGGATCTCCCGGCCCGAAGGCCTCGTTGGGTGCCTGCTGGAGCGCCCGCCGGTACGAGGCGAGCCAGGCGGCCCGTGGGAACGAGGACGCGTCCGGCGTGCCCTGCCGCAGATCGTGCCGGGGTCCACGCGCGCGTGGAGGTGCCTTTTTCGGTACGCGCGCGGGGGTGCCCAGTGGTTCGGCGCGCTCGGCCACCCGGGTGCCCGAGCCCTGCCGGGCGGTGAGCCAGCCCTCGGCGACGAGCTCGGCGTACGCGTCGGCGACCGTGTTGCGCGCCACGCCCAGATCCGCGGCGAGCGAGCGGTACGGCGGCAGCCGGGTGCCCGGAGGGAGCCTGCCGCTCCGTACGGCCTCGCGCAGCGCCCGGATCAGCGCGGCCCGCCGCCCGCCCGGTCCGGACAGCTCCAGATGCAGGTCGGCACCGATCCGCTCGGCGGAATTGACCCATGAATCTGCCATGAAAATGCACCCTACAGGCGGTCTTTTCGGCCCGTAGATTCATATCCATGACGACGAACGCGATGAACACGACGAACGCGATGAACACGACGAACGCGACGAACGCGATGAATACGATGAATGCGATGAATACGATGAATACGACGAGCGGGACGAATTTGGGTGTTGGTGCGGCTGTGGCCGAAAACACCCGTCACGAGTTCGAAAGCACCCGCCTCGACTTCGCGAAGTCCGCTCCGAAGGTCTTCCGCGCCCTCGTCGGCTTCGACGCGGCGGCCCGTGCGGGGCTCGACCCGGCCCTCGTCGAACTGATCCAGATCCGCGCCTCGCACCTCAACCACTGCGCGTACTGCCTCCATATGCACACCAACGACGCGCGCAAGGCGGGCGAGAGCGAGGACCGGCTGCACATGGTCGCGGTGTGGCGTGAGGCCCGGCACTTCTTCACCGAGAAGGAGCGCGCGGCCCTCGCCCTGACGGAGGCGGTCACCCTGGTCGCCGACGGCGGCGTCCCGGACGACGTCTACGCGCAGGCCGCCGCGGTGTTCGACGAGCAGGAGCTCGCGCACGTCCTGGCCCTGATCCTCACGATCAACACATGGAACCGGGTGGCACTGTCGACGGCGAAGGTGGCGGGCACGGACGAGCGCCGCTGACGGGCTGCGCCGACGGTGGGTGGGCTGCGCCGATGGTGGGTGGGCTGCGCCGATGGTGGGACGCGCCATCGGCGGGCGGCTAGGCGGTCATGGGGCGGTCGTAGGGCCCGATCGGCGCCGGCAGCTGCGTCGCGCCCGCCAGGGCGCGATCCACCGCGGCCGCCACCGACCGCCCCTCGGCGATGGCCCAGACGATGAGGGACTGCCCGCGGGCCGCGTCCCCGGCGACGTACACCTGGGGAACGTTGGTCGCGAATTCGCGGTCGCGGGCGATCGTGCCGCGTGCGTCGAGGGCCAGGCCGAGCTGGTCGATCAGACCGTCGTGCCGGTCGGGCCCCGAGAAACCGAGGGCGAGCAGCACGAGGTCGGCGGGAAGGGTCCGCTCCGAGCCGGGGACCGGGCGGCGCCGCTCGTCGACCTCGACGAGGTGCAGCGCGCGCACATGCCCGTCCGCGTCCCCGGTGAAGCGGAGCGTGGACGCCGCGAAGAGCCGTGCGTCCGCGTCCGCCGCGGGCGCCGTCCCCAGGACGCCGGCCTCCTCGTGCGCGGCCGAGAGCCGGTAGATCTTCGGGTACGTCGGCCAGGGCTCCACATCCTCGTCACGCGCCGTCGCCGGCAGCGGATAGATGTCGAGCTGGGTCACGGACGCGGCCCGCTCACGCACGGCGGTCCCCAGACAGTCGGCCCCGGTGTCACCACCGCCGACGATCACGACATGCTTCCCGGCCGCGGACAGCGGCGAGGCCTCCAGATCCCCCTCGCACACCCGGTCGGCGAGCGGCAGATACTCCATCGCCTGATGGATGCCGTCCAACTCCCGTCCGGGAACGTCCAGGTCACGCCAGGCGGTGGCGCCCACGGCGAGGACGACGGCGTCATAGCGCGCCCGCAGCTCGGCGGCTCCGACGTCCCGGCCGATCGCCGTCGACGTACGGAACTTCGTTCCCTCCGCCCGCATCTGCTCCAGGCGCCGGTCCAGGTGCCGCTTCTCCATCTTGAACGCCGGTATCCCGTAGCGCAGCAGTCCGCCGATCCGGTCGGCCCGCTCGTACACGGCGACGGTGTGCCCGGCCCGGGTCAACTGCTGTGCCGCGGCCAGCCCCGCGGGCCCCGACCCGATCACCGCGACCGTCCGCCCGGACAGCCGGTCCGGCGGGCGCGGGGGCGTGAAACCGTCCTCCCAGGCACGGTCGGCGATGGCGACCTCGACGTTCTTGATCGTCACCGCGGGCTGGTTGATCGCGAGGACACAGCCCGCCTCGCAGGGCGCGGGACACAACCGACCGGTGAACTCGGGGAAGTTGTTCGTCGCGTGCAACCGGTCGCTCGCCGCCCGCCAGTCCTCGCGCGAGACGAGGTCGTTCCACTCGGGGATCAGATTGCCCAGCGGACAGGCGTCGTGACAGAACGGAATTCCGCAGTCCATGCAACGGTCGGCCTGTCTGCTGATGATCGGCAGCAGCGCACCGGGGACGTACACCTCGTTCCAGTCCCGCACCCGTTCCGTGATGGGCCGACGCGGGTACTCCTCGCGCGGAGTGGTCATGAATCCCTTGGGATCGGCCATGGCCGTCTCCCTTGTGTACGCGTACCGGTGCGGGGCCGCGCGGCCATCGGGCGTCATCGGCCCACGGTTTCGGGCGGCACTCCTTTTCCGCCACGATACGTCGCCTCCGTGGGCCCCGCCGCTCAGGTGAGAGCGTCAGGTGAGAGCGAGTGTGTACGACAGGGCCGCGGCGGCCGACGCGACCGCGCGGACGTGGTTCCACATGGTCCACTCACGCACGTACGAACGCCAGTACACCGCGGTCTCCGGCGTTCTCGGGTCCATCCCGAGCAGTGCGCCGTTGCGCGGGACGTTCGCGACCGCCGTCACCCCGAACGACCCGAACAGATACAGCGCGCTGCCGAGCAGCAGCTCCACCGTCCCCTCGTCGGGCAGCAGCACGAAGGTGACCACGGCGAGCACGGCACACAGCCCGGCCGACCCGACGAACACCAGCATGAACGGCGGGCGCAGCGCGGCCACATTGATCGCGTTCATCGCCGCCACGCCCTGCGCGGGCGGCAGCTCGGCGAGCCCCCGCATCACGAACGTCGAGAACCCGCAGAACACCCCGGCCACCAGCCCGCAGCCGAGCACCCCCAGCACGGTCAGCACGAAATACGGTCCATCGATCATGACAACCCCCGCGTCGATCCCCGAAGCCACAGATGCTGCACGGCACCCGCCGTCACCACAAGTGAAATCCCGTACGGCGACAGTGACCATGGCCGAGCCGTGCGGACACATGCGCGAGCGTTCACGACCGATGCCCGCGGCACCGGACTCCCCGGCGCGGCGTCCCACAGATCAGGCCACACACACGGCCCGCCCGTGCCGGTCCACGTGCCGCACAAACGCCGACCACTCCTTTTCTCCCACGTCCCCACTCATCCGCCTCTTCCCCGTCCACCACTCATCCGCTTCTCTTCTCTCCTGTCCGCTGCTCATCCGCCGGTCCTTCGGTCACGCGCGTGCCGTGAGTTCGTCGCGCCAGCCCTGGAGCCTCGCCTCCACCGTGGTGGCGATCCGACGGCGCGCCTCGTGCCGTGGCACGCCGCTCATCAACAACTGGTCGTACGGGGTGTCCGTGTGCCGCACGGAGGCCCGCACCGCCGCGGCCACCGCCACCTCGGACAGCGCACGCCCCGCCGCGCTGCGCCCCACCCGCCCGCTCCCGCGCGCCGAGGCGTATGCGGCGATCGCGTGCGCCCGGTCGGCCGGGCAGCCGGGGAAAAGCCGGTGTATCTCCCGCGCGAACGCTTCCGTGAACCGCAGGTCCTCCGCCTCCCGCCGTCGCGCGTCCCGCGCCCGGCGTCGCCGTCGCGCCTCCGCGTCCGCCAGGCACCGCTCCTCGGCCAGAGCGAGCGCCGCCTCCTCGACGAGGACGCCCTGCCGCTCGTACCGGCCCCGTCGCCGGTTGAACCGCACGACCACCGCCGACAGCGCGCTGCCCTCCCGTGACCTCCGCGTCAGCGCCGTGTCGCCCCGCGGCAGGAACACCAGATGCCCCAGATCGGCGCAGTCCAGACACCGCGGCGATCCCTCCTCCAGCACCAGCAGAGTCAGCGGCCCGGTCAGGCACTCGGTGCAGCGCCGCTTCTTCAGCGGCTGGATGACGAGAAGTCCGCCGCGGGGTGGCGGAGTTGAGATCGGTGCCATACGCGGTTCATTCCCTCCTGCGTGCCGGGTTCTACGTCGTCCGGGGCTCGGGACGGACTGGGCTCAAGACGGGCGGGGTGATGCCGCGGATCCGGGGTCGGTCGCCGGAGCCGTGGGCGGCCAGGCCACGGCCGTGCACGCGACCTGGGGACGGCGTGAGCGGTATGGATGCATGAACGGATATACCGGCCGGGGGCGAGCCGTCGCAGACCCACCCCGCCGAGGGACTGGACCCCGACATGTTCGACCCCGTGTGTCCATCGGGGCGATGCCCGTCTGCGGGGGGAGGCAAGTGGGGGAGTGGGGGGGGACACCGTGGGAGACAGGCGGACCGGCATGGTGATCCCTCTCCTCGCCCCGGCCCGCGCCCGAACACCACACCCTTCCCGTGTTTCCTCGCGGCCGCCGGCCGCTGCCCGCCGCCGCGCCCACGAGCACGCCGCGTGAGCGCGGCATCATGGGCCCTGTGCGACTCGAAGCGATCACCTGGGAACGGCTCGGCGACCTCCTCGCCGAGCGGCTGCTCGACCTGAAACCGGACGACGGCAGCCCCTGGCCGCGGATCGCCTTCGACGGACCCCCGGCCGGCCGCCCGGGCGACCTCGCGCATCGGGTCTCCGAGGCGCTGCGTATACGTGGCCGGTCCTCGCTCGTCGTCGGCACCGAGGGCTTCCTGCGCCCCGCCTCGCTCCGGTTCGAATACGGTCACGAGGACGCCGAGGCCTACTACAACGGCTGGTTCGACACCGGCGCCCTGTGGCGCGAGGTCTTCGGACCGCTCGACCCCGGCGGTGACGGCCGCGTCCTGCCCGACCTCTGGGACCCGGCCACCGACCGCGCCACCCGAAGCCCCTACGTCCAACTCCCGCCCAGCGGGCTGCTGTTGCTCCACGGCCCCTTCCTCCTACGGCACTGGTTCCCGTTCGACCTCAGCGTCCATGTCCTCCTCTCCCCGGGCGCCCTTCGCCGCCGCACTCCGGAGCCCGAGCACTGGACCCTCCCCGCCTTCGACCGCTACGAGACGGAAGTGGACCCGGGTGCCACGGCCGACGTGCTCGTACGCGCGGACGATCCACGCCACCCGGCCTGGAACGGCTGACACCCCCCGTCCCCCCACCTCGATCGAGCTCAGCGGCACCGCCGGAGCCCCGACGAGCACCAGCGCATCCCGTACGAGCTCGCTTCCCGTACGAGCCCGCATCCCGTACGAGCCCGCATCCCGTACGAGCCCGCATCCCGTACGAGCCCGCATCCCGTACGAGCCCGCATCCCGTACGAGCCCGCATCCCGTACGAGCTCGCCGCCCGCACAAGCTCGCCGCCCGCACAAGCTCTCGCACAAGCACCTCGGCATCGACCCGCCCGGCGCGAAGAGCGACGGGGGCTGCCTGGTCTTCCGCGCCGCACCGCGGAAGGCCGTGGGTTTCCCCGTCCGGGCCTCCGGCCGCGCGTCCCCGGCCGCCGGGTGCGAATCGCCGGGGAACTTCCGGGTGCGCATTCCCGAGGACGCGGCAAGAATGTAGGGCGCCGGGACTAGCGGTGCGTTCCGCGCCGCGCCGGCCGTCCGGCACCGGGAGGTACTTCATGACCACCGCCGGAGAAATCATGCACCATGGCGCTCAGTGGATTCCCGCCCACGAGACCCTGGACCGCGCCGCTCAGCTGATGCGTGAGCTCAACGTGGGCGCGCTGCCCATAAGTGACGAGAACGAACGGCTCTGCGGCATCCTCACCGACCGCGACATCGTCGTCGGCTGCGTGGCCATGGGCCACGACCCGGCCCGGGTCACCGCGGGCGAGATGGCCCAGGGCACCCCGCGCTGGATCGAGTCCGGCGCCGATGTCGGGGAGGTGCTCCAGGAGATGAAGGGGCACCAGATCCGCCGACTTCCCGTGATCGAGAACAAGCGCTTGGTCGGCATGATCAGCGAGGCCGATCTGGCCCAGCACCTGACGGACGAACAGCTCGCCGCCTGGGTCGAGAGCGTCTACGCGAGGAGCGCGACGCACGGACCGTACTGACCGCGCCGGCTGTGACGACCGTGCTGGCTGTGCAGACCACCCTGACCGCACCGACCGCACTCACCATGCCGACCACCATGCCGACCGCACCGACGCACCGGCTGCGCCGACTGCGGTGGTGGGCCGGGTCGGGCGAAGGGTGTCTCACAGCCAGCCGTTGCGCCGGAATCCCCGGTACAGGACGAGGCAGGCGACGGTGATCACGCCTATGACTATGGGGTAGCCGAACCTCCAGTGCAGTTCGGGCATGTTGTCGAAGTTCATGCCGTACACCCCGCAGACCATCGTGGGCACGGCGATGACGGCCGCCCATGCCGTGATCTTCCGCATGTCCTCGTTCTGCGCCACCGTCACCTGCGCGAGGTGCGCCTGAAGGATCGAGTTGAGCAGTTCGTCGAAGGTGGCTATCTGTTCCGTGACCCGCAGCAGATGGTCGGAGACGTCCCGGAAGTACGCCTGGATCTCCGGGGCGACCACCCGTATCGGCCGGGTGGAGAGCTCCTGGACCGGGCGGGCGAGCGGGACCACGGCCCGCTTCAGTTCGAGGAGCTCGCGCTTGAGCTGATAGATGCGGCCCGCGTCGGCCCGCGCGCCGTTCTCGGCGAACACATCGGCCTCGACCTGGTCGATGTCCTCCTGGACCGAGTCCGTGACGCTCACATAGTCGTCGACCACATGGTCCGCGAGCGCGTGCAGCACCGCGGCCGGGCCCTTGGCGAGCTTGCGGGGCTCGGCTTCCAACTCCTCGCGCAGCGGGCCCAGCGAACCGTGCCGTCCGTGCCGCACGGTGATGACGAAGTCGGATCCGACGAAGACCATGATCTCGCCGGTGTTCACCACCTCACTGGTCGCCGTGAGTTCCTTGTGCTCGACATAGCAGACGGTTTTGAACACCGCGAACAGCGTCTCGCCGTACCGCTCCAGCTTCGGGCGCTGATGCGCCTCCACCGCGTCCTCGACGGCCAGCGGGTGCAGGTCGAAGAGATCCGCGATGCCGGCGAACTCCTGGTCCGTCGGCTCGTGCAGCCCGAGCCACACGAAGCCCTCGTCGCTCTTGCGGATCCGCTCCACGGTGTCGACGAGATCGCGGCCGCCCGGGACCCTGGCACCGTCCTGATACGCCACGCAGTTCACCACGGCGGAGCCCAGCGGGGACCGGGCGGGGTGACTCAGGTCGACGCGAAGGCGCCGTCGGGCCAGCCGTGCCACCTTGCGGAAGCCACCGACCCTGCCGAGGCTCGTGACCTTCCGCAGATTCCCTGCCATGGACATATGGATCTCCTTGCGTGGATCTCCCTGCGCCGCACTTTGCGCCCTGGCGTGCCAGTCTGCCAGGCGAATTCGATCGCCGGGAAAGCCTGTGGGAACGGAATATTCCGCTTCGTTTTGTGACGGCGAACGGACTCGGACGGGACGGACAAGGCCGTCGGCGGAGTGTCGGGCGCGGCGGCGCGGTGGCGGTGCCCAAGGCGATGGGCAGGTGCGGACATCGGGAGCGTCGACGATTCCGGACAAGCGGGCCAACTGGGATGATCCCTCTATGACGCGAACCGACGGGTATCTCCTCGACAACCGGAAGACCGAGGCGGGACAGCGCTTCGACGCCTTCGCCACTCTGTTCGACCCCACGACGTTCCGGCACATCGAGCGCTTCGGCATCGGCTCCGGCTGGCGCTGCTGGGAGGTCGGCGCGGGCGGCACGTCCGTGGTGTCCTGGCTCGCCAAGAAGGTCGGCCCGACCGGACGGGTCGTCGCGACCGACATCGACACGTCATGGGCGGCCTCGGCGGCCCGCCCGCCGGTCGAGGTCCAGGTGCACGACGTGGGCGCCGAGGAACCGCCGGGGGAGGGCTTCGACCTCGTGCACGCACGGCTCGTCCTGGTCCATGTGCCGGACCGGGAGCAGGCGTTGCGATCGATGGTCAAGGCGTTGCGGCCCGGCGGCAGGCTTCTCCTGGAGGACGCCGACCCCGCCCTGCAGCCCCTGCTCTGCCCCGACGAGCACGGCCCCGAGCAACAACTCGCGAACAGGCTGCGCCAGGGCTTTCGCAAGCTGCTCGCCGAGCGCGGCGCCGACCTCGCCTACGGCCGCAAACTTCCGCGCCTGCTGCGTGAGGCGGGCTTGCGCGAAGTGGAGGCGGAAGCCTATTTCCCCGTCACCTCGCCCGCGTGCACCGCCCTGGAGACCGCGACGGTCCGTCAGATCCGCGATCAGCTCGTCACCGCGGGCCTCGCCACCCACCAGGACATCGACCGCCACCTGGCCAACGTGGCCACCGGCTCGATGGACCTCGCGACGGCTCCGATGATCTCGGCGTGGGGGCGTAGGTAGGGCGGTCACCGGGCTGCTGCCGCCTCCGGCCTCGCCCCGACCCGCTCCACCGCCATCGCTCCCGCCCTGCACCCCTCCACCGCGGCATCCTCGGGCTCGGCGCCCCCGAGGAGAGCGGCGAGGAACGCTCCGGTGAAGGCGTCACCGGCGCCCGTGGTGTCCCGGGGCGTCGCGGGCGCCGCCGGGACGCGGGCCCGTACGGCGCCCGAGCGAGCCACCAGAGCTCCCTCGCCGCCCTGTTTCGCGACGACCAGCGGGACGTGGCGGCTCAGCTTGGCCGCCGCGTCGGCCGGATCGGGCAGGCCCGTCAGCAGGAACGCCTCGTCGCGGCTGGGCAGCAGCAGGTCGACGCCCTCGGCGAGGGCGAGGAAGCGGTCCACGCCCAGTTCCCTGAGGAACCCTGCCGACGCCGGATCCAGGCTCACCGGTACGCCACGTGCGCGTGCCGATTCCAGGGCCACCGACACCAGCGCCCGGCTGGGCTCGGAGAAGAACAGATAGCCCGACAGATGCAACCGCGCGACACCGTCGAGCAACGCGGGCGACCAGTCGTCGGGTTCGAGGCGCAGGGAGGCCCCGCTGTCGGTGAGGAACGTCCGCTCGGCCGAGGCACCCTGGTCCACCAGGCAGATCACCGTCCCCGTAGGTGCCTCCGGGTCGACGACGAGGCGGGGACGCACACCGCAGGCAGCCAGTTCGCGTTCGTGCCACGTGACGGCATCCGCCCCCACCCGGCCCAGCAGCCGTACCTCGGCGCAGCCCCAATGCGCCGCCCAGCACGCGACGTTGGCGCCGGCCCCGCCCGGCAGGGTGCGGATCGCGGCGGCCGTGTCGGTGCCCCCGGCGAGCGGCCCGCGATGCCGGGCGACGATGTCCGTGACCACGTCACCGACGACGAGCAGCGCGCCCGTTGCCGCGCCTGTTGCCGCACCTGCCGCCCTGCCCGTCGCCGCGTCCGTGCCTCGCCCGGCGTTGTCCCGGTCCGCTCGGCTCACCCCCTGGTCCGGGCCGCCGCGATCCTTCCCGTTCACATTCCGGCCCAGGCCGCCGCGATCCGCCCAGCGAGTCGTACGTTGCCGCGTACCGCCGCGAGATTGGCGCTCAGCGACGCGCCGTCGGTGTGCCGCACCAGATGGTCGAGCAGGAACGGCGTCACGGCCTGCCCGGTCACGCCCTCCGCCTCGCACGCCTGCAGCGCCTCGGCGAGCACGCGCGCGTGGAGCGCGGGATCCAATTGCTCCTCTTCGGGGACGGGGTTCGCGACGATGAGCGCCGACTCCGGGCCGTCCAGAGCGTCCTGCGCGCGCATGACCTCCGCCACCTGCCCGGGGGAGTCCAGCGTCCAGTCCACCGGATGTCCCGAGTCGGACAGATAGAACCCGGGGAAGTGATCGGTGCCGTACCCGGCCACCGCGACGCCCAGCGTCTCCAGTCGCTGCAGCGTCGCAGGTACGTCCAGGATCGACTTGACGCCCGCGCACACCACCGTGATCCGGGTGTGCGCCAGCAGGCCCAGGTCGGCCGACTCGTCCTGCGTCACCGTCCACTCCCGGTGCACCCCGCCGAGCCCGCCCGTCGCGAACACACGGACACCCGCGCGAGCGGCCAGCAGCGCCGTCGCGGACACGGTCGTCGCCCCGCTCGCGCCCGCCGCCACCGCCAGCGGCAGATCGCGGTGCCCCAGCTTGCGGATCCCGTCCTCGTTCGCGACCCGCTCCAGCTGTTCCTTGTCCAGTCCGACATGGGGCCGGCCGTCCAGCACGGCGATCGTCGCGGGTACGGCACCCTCCTGCCGTACGACGTCCTCCAGCTCCAGCGCGACCTGCAGATTGCGCGGGCGGGGCAGACCGTGCGCGATGATCGTCGACTCCAGGGCCACCACCGGCCGACGCGCGTCGAGCGCCTCCCGCACCTCTTCGGACACCACGATCACGCGCCTGCCTCCTGTCCGTCGCCTTGCCTTTCCTCATCTCTGGCGGGCGGCGCGCCCGGTCAAACCCTTGCGACCTGCGGCGTACGACACCAGCCTGGGGGCATGACGGACAACTCGCCATGTCTTGACCATGTCGTCCTCTGGGTGCGCGATCCGGTCGCCGCGGCCGGCTTCTACGAGAAGGTGGTCGGCCTGGCACCCGTGAGGGTCGCCGAATACGCCGGGGGGAAGGCGCCGTTTCCCTCCGTACGCCTCAACGAAGAGACGATCTTCGACCTCATGGCGCTCCCCATGGCCGCCTACATGAACATGGTCCCCGGAGGCGCCGACAGCGCGGGACACCCGGTCAACCACGTATGCCTGTCCCTCCAGGAGGCCGATTTCGACGCGCTGCGAGCACGTCTGGAGGAACGCTCCGTCCCCGTCTCGGGCTTCTCGTACGACTCCTTCGGTGCCCGGGGAATGGCCAAGCGCAGCTTCTACTTCCGTGATCCGGACGGCAACGTCTTCGAGGCACGGCACTACGAGTAGCCCTCGCCGAGATGGTGGAAGGGGTGCTCCCGCGCGCGGGAGCACCCCTTCGGGAGACACGCGGTCAGACCGGCCGTACGCCGTTCAGAGCCCCGTGCGGATCGAGCACGTACTTGCGGCTCGCGCCCTGGTCGAACTCGGCATAGCCGCGGGGCGCGTCCGCCAGGCCGATCACGGTCGCGTTGACCGCCTTGGCGATGTGCACCCGGTCGTGCAGGATCGCCTGCATCAGCCCCCGGTGGTACCGCATCACCGGGCACTGCCCCGTGGTGAAGCGATGGCTCTTCGCCCATCCGAGGCCGAGCCGTATCTGCAGTGTCCCGGTCCGCGCGTCCTGGTCGATCCCACCGGGGTCGTCCGTGACGTACAGCCCGGGAATGCCGAGGGCACCGCCCGCGCGCGTGACGCCCATCAGCGAGTTGAGGACGGTCGCGGGGGCCTCGGGGGCGTTCGGGCCGTGGGCCCGTGCCTCGAAGCCGACCGCGTCGACGGCCGCGTCGACCTCGGGTGTCCCGAGGATCTGCGCGATCTGGTCCTCCACGGCGCCCTGGGCGACGTCCACGGTCTCGCAGCCGAAGCTCCGTGCCTGGGCCAGGCGTTCGGCGTTGAGGTCCCCGACGATGACGACGGCGGCACCCAGGAGCTGCGCCGACGCGGCCGCGGCCAGACCGACCGGGCCCGCTCCCGCGACGTACACCGTCGCACCGACCCCGGCGCCCGCGGTGACCGCGCCGTGGAAGCCGGTCGGGAAGATGTCCGACAGCATGGTCAGGTCGAGGAGCTTCTCGCGTGCCTGGTCGCGGTCGGGGAACTTCAACAAGTTGAAGTCCGCGTATGGGACCATGGCGTACTCGGCCTGGCCGCCGACCCAGCCGCCCATGTCGACATAGCCGTAGGCGGCTCCCGGCCGGGCCGGATTGACGTTCAGACAGATGCCGGTGTCGCGCTCCTTGCAGTTGCGGCACCGCCCACAGGCGATGTTGAACGGCACCGAGACGATGTCCCCGACCTCGATGTACTCGACGTCCGGGCCGCGTTCCAGTACCTCTCCGGTGATCTCGTGTCCGAGGACCAGCCCCTCGGGCGCGGTCGTACGGCCTCGCACCATGTGCTGGTCACTGCCACAGATATTGCTGGCGAGCACCTTCAGGATGACCCCGTGCCGGCACTTGCGGCCGACGTTCTCGGGCGCCACTCCCGGCCCGTCCTGCAGTTCAAGCGTCGGATAGTCGATGGTCCTGACCTCGACCGCACCCGGCTTGAGATACGCGACTGCCCTGTTTCCGCTTCCGCTCATGCGTGATCGCCGTCCCTTCGGCTCCGTGCTCTCGGACGCCAGCGGCTGTGCGCAGGGCGGAGTCTGCTACCGGCCCGACCTGCCGGCCACCCTCCGCGTGAGGTCTTTCTCGAATGCCTTTAAGGTGACCGCTCATGACCACGAACCCGCAGGCCACCCCGTCCTTCGCCGTGCACATCCCCGACGCCGAGCTGGAACCGGAGCCCCTGGACCCGGCCCAGATCGTCTCCGGCGACCCGGTGGTGTCCGGCAGGGTGCTGTGGGAGTCGGCCGACGGCAAGCAACTGCGCGGCATCTGGCAGATCACGCCCGGTGTGGTGACCGACACCGAGGCCGACGAGCTCTTCGTCGTCGTCAGCGGCCGCGCCACGATCGAGGTCGAAGGCGGTGAGGTGCTCGAAGTGGGCCCGGGCGACGGGGCGGTGCTGCGCGAGGGCGACCGTACGACGTGGACCGTGCACGAGACGCTCCGCAAGGCGTACCACATCAGCCTCTGAGGGCCTTGGATCACCGAAGGCGTCGACTCCGGGTGAACAGCGCCAGCCCGCCCAGCGGCAGCAGCAGGCACGCGGCGGCGAGGTTCAGCCACCCGTAGCTCGCCTGTGCGACGACGAGGCCGGCGGTCGCTCCACCGACACCGGCCGCCGTGTTCATGGTCAGATCGGACACCCCCTGGGCGGCGGCCCGTGCGGCCTGGGGCACGGAGTCCGTGAGCAGCGCCGAGCCGGACACGAGCCCGGACGACCAGCCCAGGCCCAGCACGAAGAGTCCCGCGGCGGTCTGTCCGTGGCTGCCGCCCGCGGTGCCCGCGAGCAGCGCCGCGCAGGCCAGCAGCGCCACCGCGAGCCCGATCCCGGCCAACCGCCCGAACCGGTCCGAGAGCCGCCCCATGAGGGGCGAGAACGCGTACATGCCCGCGATGTGGCCGCTTATGACCAGCCCGATCAGATCGATGCTCGCCCCGTGGTGTCCGAGGTCGACAGGGGTCATCGACATGATCGAGACCATCGCGGTGTGCGAGACGGCCACCGTCACGAGCGCCAGCCGGGCCCGCGGCGAGGCGGCGACGGCGGCGAAGCCGGCCCGGATGGAACGGGCGTCCGCCGACTGCTCCTCGACGGGTGCGAGCGCCCGGGCGGTCAGCAGCGGATCGGGACGCAGCAGTACGGCCATCAGCAGCGCCGAGAGGAGAAAGACCCCGGCCGCCCACAGGAAGGGCCCCGCCGCCTCGGGTATCCCGAGCCCGGAGACGCTGCGTCCGGCGGGCGCGGCGATGTTGGGCCCCAGCACCGCTCCGATCGTGGTGGCCCACACCACGTTCGAGATGGCCCGGGCGCGCCGCTGCGGCTCGGCCAGATCGGCGGCCGCGAACCGCGCCTGGAGGTTCGCCGACGAGGCCGCGCCGAACCCCGCCATGCCGAGCAGCAGCAGCGGGAAACTCCCGACGCACGCGGCGATCACGACGACGCCCGCCCCTGTCGCGCCGATGAGATACGCCAGCACGAGCCCCGGCCGACGCCCGCGCGCGGTCATCAGCGCCGCCAGCGGCACGGAGAGCACCGCCGTCCCGGTGACCGTCGCGGTGGGCGCGAGCCCGGACAGCGACTCGGTGCCGCTGACCTGCTTGGCCAGCACGGTGGCGAGCGCGATGCCGGTGGCGACACCGAGCCCGCCGAGGATCTGACCGGCGATCAGTACGGCGGTGATACGGCGTCGCAGCGCCGGTATCCCCTCGGCGTCCACGGGAACGGCGATCTGCCGTCCGACGGAGGTCACGACGAACACTCGGACGGGGCGGAACGGGCTCGGGTCACCGGCGCAGTTTCCAGCCCGCACCCCTGTGCGAACAAGGGATATTGCGTGCGCCGGGCGCTGTCGGCAACGCCGGTACCGCACGGACGGCTGCCGGCGGGCACGGCAGGCGCCGCGCACGGCGGACATGGACCGCGGCGGACCCGGCCACAAGTCCGAGCCGTGTTGACCGGTCCCCGAGCCGTGCTGACTGATCCCCGGGCCGTGCTCTCACCAGTCCCCGAGCCGTGCTCACCGGTCCCGGATCCGGGGCATCGATTCCGATTCCGATTCCGGATCCGTTTCCGTGCCGTCAGAACAGTGGTTCCGGAAGCACTCCCTCCAGTGCCAGCAGCTTCCGCTTGGTCTCCAGCCCGCCCCCGAACCCCCCGATGCCGCCGTCGCTCTCCACCACCCGGTGGCACGGCACGACGACCGGCAGCGGGTTCGAGCCCATGGCGACCCCCACGGCCTGGGCCGCACCCGGCTGGCCCACCCGCCCGGCCAGGTCGCCGTAGCCCACGACCGCGCCGTACGGAACGCCCGCGGCCAGTTCGCGCAGTACCTGACGGTTGAACCCGGAGATCAGCGCCCAGTCCAACGGCAGCTCGAAGTCGCGCCGCTCGCCCGCGAAGTACGCCGCGACCTGGCGTATCGCCTCGGCCAGGAGCGGCGACCCGGGCGCCTCGACCGGCTCGGTGCCCAGGCGCGCCGTGAGCCGCTCAAGAGCCTTGGCCCGCACCGCGTCCGTGGCGTGGAAGACCACGTTCACCAGGCCGTCGTGTGTCGCCGCCAGCAGCAGCGGACCGATGTCCGTGCCGACGACGGCCCACACGACCCGCTGCCCGTCCTGCCCCTCGCTCTGCCCATCGCTGTCCATGCGACCCACCGTACGGCCCGCCACTGACAACGCCCGCGGCACCGATGCCGCCCGGCGTCCGCACTCCGGGCGGGAGGCCCACGAGGGACCGGTCAGGTCTGCTGCAGAGCGCTCCGGATCACGTCGGGCTTGTTCGTGATGATGCCGTCCACGCCGTGGCCCGCCAGGCGGCGAGCGGTGTCCGCGTCGTCGACGGTCCAGGCGAAGACCCGCATCGGCCTGCCGTGCGGTCCGTTGCAGGAGTGGACTGCGGAAACGTAGTCGGCTGAGAGGGAGCTGTGGTCCGGGTTGATCAGATCGGCGAACCGCGCGTACTCCTCCAACCGTGCGACCGACGGCTTGCCCAGAAAGGCCGTCGTGATGCCGGGGCGCAGTTCGTGCACCGTCCGCACGCTCTGCGCGCTGAAGCTCTGGACGATCAACCGGTGGCTGAGATGGTCCGGATCGAGCCAGCCTTCGTTGCTCAGAAGTTTGAGGGTCTGCCGCTCGATGCCCGGGTACAGCTCAGGGTTCTTGATCTCCAGGACGAGTTTCTGGTGGTTGTGCGAGACACGGTTCATGTACTGCTTCAGCGTCGGCACGCGCGTGCCCGCGAACCGGAGGCCGAACCAGCTGCCCGCGTCCAGACGCGCGATCTCCGCCGCGGTGAAGTCCTTGACCTTCCAGGGGGCCCGGTCGGGATAGACCTGCTCGACGTCGGTCGTACGCGCCAGGGTGGCGTCGTGCAGGACGACGAGTTCGCCGTCCTTGGTGCGCTGGACGTCGTTCTCGACCCAGCCGAATCCCATCGCGGCGGCCTTGTCGATGGAAGCGAGGGTGTTCTCGGGCGCGTAGGCGGACGCACCGCGGTGCGAGACGACCAGCGGAGGCCTGCTGTGGGAGCCGGCCCGGGCATGCGGGTTGGGCAGTATCAGCACGGTGCCCCCGAGCAGCGCGACGGTCGTGGTGGCGGCAACGCGCGCGTGCATATGTACTCCTCACGTCGAGCGGTCACGGACAGATCAAGAGTGACAGCAGAGAGTCGACGGAGGAGGAGTGCGGGATGGACACGGGTTGAATGGAGTTGACCAAGACCGCTCACTGGCATCGCACAAGTGGGGCGAGGTCGTGATTCTTTGCCGGAAAATCGTTCGACCATTCAGGTGAGGGTCATACTCTCTGCCTCAACCCTGGCCGTTGTTGCGGACCCGAGGGTGGGGGCATTTCCGGGAATTTCGGTGTAACAGGGCGGGAAGGGCAACCGCGCATGCAGGGCACGGTCGACGGCTTCACTTACGGACTCGTCACACCGGTGGTGGCGTATCTCATGGCCTGCTTGGGCGGAGCGCTGGGACTGCGCTGCACCACCAGATCGATGCTCGTCGCCCGCTCCTGGCGGGCCGGCTGGCTCGCGCTCGGCTCGGTGGCGATCGCCTCGGGCATATGGACCATGCATTTCATCGCCATGATGGGGTTCACCGTAAAGGAGACCCCGGTCCACTACGACAGACCGACGACGTTCGCGAGCCTCGGCGTGGCCATCGTGATGGTCGGTATCGGGATCTTCATCGTGGGGTACCGGGGTGCCACCGGAACGGCGCTGTTCACCGGGGGCACCATCACCGGTCTGGGAGTCGCCACGATGCACTACCTGGGCATGGCCGGCATGCGCCTCAACGGGAACCTCGAATACAACACCTTCACCGTCTCCGCCTCGGTGGTCATAGCCGTCGTCGCCGCCACCGCCGCTCTCTGGGCGGCGGGACAGGTCCGGGGATTCCTCTGGAGCGTGGGCGCCAGCCTCGTGATGGGGCTGGCTGTCAGCGGCATGCACTACACGGGCATGGCAGCCCTCAGCGTCCATCTGCACGGCACGTCCAGCACCCCTGGCGGCGACTCGGCCGCCGCGCTCCTCGCGCCCATGTTGATCGGCCCGCTGGTCTTCCTGTGTCTGGCGGGCGTCGTCGTGATGTTCGACCCGCTGATGGTCATGGGCAAGCCCGACTGGACGCCCACGCAGCGCCGGCCCGGCGTCCCGGCGCACACCGTGGCCCCGTACCCGGGCCGCCGTCCCCCGCCCCGGTCCGGCCGGGACCGCGGACACCGCAGCTCCCGCACCCCCCAGAACAGGTGATCCGGGCCCGTTGTCAGTGCGGGGTCGTACGGTGGAACACATGCGGCCCGTATCAAAGATCGAACGTTCGGTGGCGCCCTTCGAGGTCGTCAGCCCCTACCAGCCGAGCGGTGACCAGCCGGCGGCCATCGCCGACCTGGAAGAGCGCATCCGCGCGGGTGAGAAGGATGTCGTCCTGCTGGGCGCGACCGGCACCGGCAAGTCCGCCACCACCGCGTGGATGATCGAGAAGCTCCAGCGCCCCACGCTCGTCATGGCACCGAACAAGACGCTGGCCGCCCAGCTGGCGAACGAGTTCCGCGAGCTGCTGCCGAACAACGCGGTCGAGTACTTCGTCTCGTACTACGACTACTACCAGCCCGAGGCCTACGTCCCGCAGTCCGACACCTACATCGAGAAGGACTCCTCGATCAACGAGGAGGTGGAGCGACTGCGCCACTCCGCGACCAACTCGCTGCTCACCCGCCGCGACGTCATCGTGGTCGCCTCGGTCTCCTGCATCTACGGCCTCGGTACGCCGCAGGAGTACGTCGACCGGATGGTCAGCCTCAAGGTCGGCGACGAGATCGACCGCGACGACCTGCTGCGCCGCTTCGTGGACATCCAGTACACGCGCAACGACGTGGCGTTCGCACGCGGCACCTTCCGGGTCCGCGGCGACACCATCGAGATCTTCCCGGTCTACGAAGAGCTCGCCGTCCGTATCGAGATGTTCGGCGACGAGATCGAGGCCCTCTCCACGCTGCACCCGCTCACCGGCGAGGTCATCAGCGACGACAACCAGGTCTACGTCTTCCCGGCGTCCCACTACGTGGCGGGCCCCGAGCGCATGGAGCGCGCGGTGAACGACATCGAGAAGGAGCTGGGCGAGCGCCTCGCCGAGCTGGAGAAGCAAAGCAAGCTCCTGGAGGCCCAGCGCCTGCGCATGCGCACTACGTACGACATCGAGATGCTCCGCCAGATCGGCTCCTGCTCCGGCGTCGAGAACTACTCGATGCACTTCGACGGCCGCGAACCCGGCTCCGCACCGAACACACTGATCGACTACTTCCCGGACGACTTCCTGCTCGTCCTCGACGAGTCGCACGTCACGGTCCCGCAGATCGGTGCCATGTACGAGGGTGACGCCTCCCGCAAGCGCACCCTCGTGGACCACGGCTTCCGGTTGCCCTCCGCGCTGGACAACCGTCCCCTGAAGTGGGAGGAGTTCCAGCAGCGCATCGGGCAGACCGTCTATCTGTCGGCGACCCCGGGGAAGTACGAACTCTCGCGGGGTGACGGCTTCGTCGAGCAGATCATCCGCCCCACCGGCCTGATCGACCCCGAGGTCGTCGTCAAGCCCACCGAAGGTCAGATCGACGACCTGGTGCACGAGATCCGCAAGCGCACCGAGAAGGACGAGCGCGTCCTGGTCACGACGCTCACCAAGAAGATGGCCGAGGACCTTACGGACTACTTCCTGGAGCTCGGCATCCAGGTGCGCTATCTGCACAGCGACGTCGACACCCTGCGCCGCGTCGAACTGCTGCGGGAACTGCGCGCGGGTGAGTTCGACGTCCTGGTCGGCATCAACCTGCTGCGTGAGGGCCTCGACCTGCCCGAGGTCTCCCTGGTGTCGATCCTCGACGCCGACAAGGAGGGCTTCCTGCGCTCGGGCACCTCGCTGATCCAGACCATCGGCCGCGCGGCGCGCAATGTCTCCGGCCAGGTCCACATGTACGCCGACCGGATCACCCCGGCGATGGAGAAGGCCATCGAGGAGACCAACCGCCGCCGGGAGAAGCAGGTCGCGTACAACGAGGAGAGAGGCATCGACCCGCAGCCCCTCCGCAAGAAGATCAACGACATCGTGGCGCAGATCGCCCGCGAGGACGTCGACACGGAACAGCTGCTCGGCTCGGGCTACCGCAAGGGCAAGGACGGCAAGGGAGCCAAGGCACCCGTCCCCTCGCTCGGCGGCAAGGCGGCCAAGTCCGCCAAGGGCAAGGCCAAGGACGCGGTGCCGACCGACCGCCCGGCGGCCGAACTCGCCGGGCAGATCGAGGAGATGACCGAGCGGATGCGGGCGGCCGCGGCCGACCTCCAGTTCGAGATCGCGGCCCGGCTGCGCGACGAGGTGTCGGAGATGAAGAAGGAACTGCGTCAGATGAAGGAGGCGGGCCTGGCCTGAGGCCCCGCCGACCGTGCCGGACCTCGGCATATACGCGCTGTGTTGCAAGACCGACACAAAGCGCGCCCCAGGGTTCGGCACTGTCGGTGGCGCTGCGTAGTGTTCTTGTCATCCGCGGACTCCGCGGCAACAGGGGACAGCCTGAGAGGGGAACAGCGCGTGACGGTCAACATGACCAAGGGCCAGGCCATCAGCCTGCAGAAGAAGGACGGGGGTACCCTGACCGCGGTGCGCATGGGGCTCGGCTGGCAGGCGGCTCCCCGGCGCGGCCTCTTCGGCTCGCGCACCCGGGAGATCGACCTCGACGCCTCCGCCGTGCTGTTCGCGGACAAGCAGCCCGTCGACGTGGTGTTCTTCCGCCACCTCGTCAGCGACGACGGCTCCGTGCGACACACCGGTGACAACCTGGTCGGCGGCGTGGGCCAGGGCGGCGACGACGAGGCGATCCTCGTCGACCTCCAACGCGTCCCGGTCCACATCGACCAGATCATCTTCACGGTGAACTCCTTCACGGGCCAGACGTTCCAGGAAGTGCAGAACGCGTTCTGCCGCCTGGTCGACGAGACCAACGGCCAGGAGCTCGCCCGCTACACGCTCGCGGGCGGCGGCCAGTACACCGCCCAGATCATGGCGAAGGTGCACCGCGCCGGCGCGGGCTGGCAGATGACGGCCCTCGGTACTCCGGCCAACGGCCGTACGTTCCAGGACCTGATGCCCGCGATCCTGCCGCACCTGTAGGCGGCCCGGCGCGCGGCACACGAAGCGACACAGGGGGACAAGGCGATGACGGCCGAGCTGGTCCGGGGACAGAACCACCCGCTCTCCCAGGTCCGTCTTGAGGTCCGCGTATCGGCCGGAAGGCCGATCGTGGCCGGGGCCACGCTCGGTGACGAGCAGGGCAAGGTCCGGGGCGTCGAATGGGTGGCCCACCCGGGCGCGCCCACCCTGCCCGGCCTCGAGGTCTCCAAGCAGGCGGCGGCCGACCACCGCCTCGCGTTCGATCTGGATGCCCTGCCGGAGCCCGTGCACCGCGTCCATGTGCTGCTCGCGTTGCCGACGGGAGTCGGCGGCCCCGTGCGGTTCGGTGCCGTCGCCGCCCCCTTCGTCGCCGTCACCGGCCTCGACGGCTCCGAGGTCGCCAGCTATACGATCACCGGCCTGGACGCCGAGTCGGCCGTCGTCGCCCTGGAGCTCTACCGCAGACAGGGCGCCTGGAAGGTGCGCGCGGTCGGCCAGGGGTATGCGGGCGGCCTCGCCGAACTCCTCACCGACCAGGGCCTGCCCCAGGCCCGGCAACTCGCAGGCAGTATCAACGAAGCGGTGGCCCAGGGACTGGCACGCTCGGTGTCGGCACCCCCACCGCGCACGGCGGACACGGACCGCTCACGACAGGCGGCCGCCTCGGCCCCGGGACCGGACCAGCCGTACGCCGGACCACAGGGCGCCTCCGGGACCGTAGCGCCGCAGCAGTCCCCGTACGACGCGCCCGCTCCGCAAGGAGCCGTGCCGCCGCAGACGGGTTACCCGGAGGGTGCCACCGTGCCGCAGTCTGGCTACGCGGCAGGATCCGCGCAGCCCGACCCCTCCGCCGTCAGCCAGCCGTCCGCGCCCACAGGCGGCGGCCCGGTCGACTACAGCCATCCCGGCCGCCAGACCACGGCGCCGCCCACACCGCCACCGACCGCACCACCGGCCCCGCCCGGCCGGCCCGCACAGCCCGTCGCGGGCGACGCGACCGGCTGGTCCATGGAGGAGCGGCTCTACAACCAGGTGTGGGGCATGTTCGAGGACCTGGCACGCACCACGGCCGCCTACCGTAGCGCCGTCGACTTCGCCGACTCGCGTATGGAGCAGGAGCTCGACAAGGTCCTCTCCGACCCGCGCAGCCGGATCGGCGGACAGGGCGACGCCGCGCGCGAGGCGGCCCAGGCCAAGCACGCCCAGCTGGTCGACCAGGCCCGCGCGGCGCTCGACCGGGACCTCGCCCAGCTCACCGCCGAGGCCGAAGTCGTCGAGCCCGCGCTGCCCGCGGCGTACGCGCGCTGGGACAGCCCGGTCTGGCACGGCTACCGGGTGCCCATGGAGATCCCCATGGCACTGCGTCTCGGTGACCTCCGGCTGCCCGAGAGCGAGGGCCTGAGCATTCCGATGCTGGTCCGGCTGCCTCTTGAGCGCGGCCTGTGGATCGACAGCGGACGGGCCGGCCTCGACGACTCGCTCGCCGACGCCGATGAACTGCACCGCCTGGCCATGGACACGGCGGTGGCGCACGCCGCGCGGCTGCTCGCCGTCTACCCCGCGGGCGAGTTCACGGTGCATGTCATCGACCCGGCCGGTTCGGGAGCCCCGTCCCTGGTGCCACTGGTGCGTTCCGGAGTGCTCGAAGGCCCGCCCGCCGCAGGCGCCGCGGGTGTGGCCGACGTCCTGGCCCGCCTCACCCAGCGCGTCGACCTGGTGCAGATGGCGGTGCGGGGTGGTGCAGCCGACTCGCTGCCGCCGGACCTCGACACCGCCGAGCAACTGCTGATCGTCAACGACTTTCCGCACGGTTTCGACGACCGCGCCGTGACGCAGTTGCGCTATCTCGCGGACGAGGGACCTGCCGTCGGCGTCCATCTGATGATGGTGGCCGACCGGGAGGACGCCGCCGCCTACGGACCGTTGCTCGACCCCCTCTGGCGTTCGCTGCTGCGACTCACCCCGGTACCCGACGACCACCTCGCCGACCCGTGGGTGGGACATGCCTGGACGTACGAGCCCGCGCTCGTCCCGCCGGGCAGTCAGGTGCTCCAGCAGGTCCTCTCGCAGGTCGCGGCGGCCCGCCGCCCCTGGAACCGCTGACCTCGCGGGCACTTCACCAAGCATCCGTAAAGTGCCTCTGACCAGGGGATTTGGTTCTTCTTTTACTAATCTCTTTACCTTTACTTGGCGATTCGGGTACTCTTTTTCGTACGGAGGGAAGTACTCCCTACCTGCTGCGGCGTACCCGTCAATACGGATCTGGCCAGATCCCGGGGCGTCGGCCCGTGGGCAGCTGGCGTATCACGCGCCACTCCTGTCACGGGTGGAAGAGACCTCCGGTAGCGACGACGCTGACATTTGCCGTTACTACTGCCGGAGGCGCAGTGGATGTTTCCGTGACCCTTTGGGTCCTCACGATCATGGGCCTTGCCGCCCTCATCGCGGTCGACTTCTTCATCGGCCGTAAGCCGCACGACGTATCGATCAAGGAGGCCGGAATCTGGACGATCGTCTGGATCGTTCTGGCCGCGCTGTTCGGACTGGGACTACTCGTCTTCTCCGGCGGCGAGCCCGCCGGTGAGTTCTTCGCCGGCTTCATCACCGAGAAGTCGCTGAGCGTCGACAACCTCTTCGTCTTCGTCCTGATCATGGCGAAGTTCGCGGTGCCCACGCAGTACCAGCAGCGGGTGCTCCTCTTCGGTGTGCTCATAGCGCTCGTCCTGCGTGCGATCTTCATCGCCGCGGGCGCCGCGATCATCTCCAACTTCGCCTGGGTCTTCTACATCTTCGGCGCGTTCCTCATCTACACCGCCTGGAAGCTGATCCAGGAGGCCCGGGCCGACGAGCCGGAGGAGGAGTTCGAGGAGAACAAGCTGCTCAAGGCTGCCGAGAAGCGCTTCGGAGTGGCCGACCGCTACCACGGCACCAAGCTGTGGATCGAGCAGAACGGCAAGCGCGTCATGACGCCGATGCTGGTCGTGATGCTCGCGATCGGCACCACGGACGTGCTCTTCGCGCTCGACTCCATCCCCGCGATCTTCGGCCTGACCCAGGACCCGTACATCGTCTTCACGGCCAACGCGTTCGCACTGATGGGTCTGCGCCAGCTGTACTTCCTGATCGGCGGCCTGCTCAGGAAGCTGGTCCACCTCAGCTACGGTCTGTCCGTCATCCTCGGCTTCATCGGCGTCAAGCTGGTGCTGCACGCGCTGCACGAGTCCGGCGTCCACGTCCCCGAGATCTCCATACCGGTCTCGCTCGGCGTGATCTGCGCGGTCCTGGTCGTCACGACGATCACCAGCCTGATCGCCTCCAGGAAGCAGGCGGCGCGTGAGGCCGCCGAGGGCGCTCAGGGGGCTCCGACGAAGAGCATCGACGTCTGACCACGTCGGCGGTGACAACCACCGCCCCTGGGAGGTGTGCGGGGTACCGCACCCCGCACACCTCCCGGTGACCGGCCGGACGATCACCGGAATGCGGGGCCCGGCCACGCCTGCGACGATCGCTGCATGATCGTTCGGCTCCGGTCACTCCTGGCACAGTGGACAGCCGTCGTGCCAGCGGTCGCGGTGGTCCTGCTGGTCTTCACCTGGGGGCGCGACCTGCCCGCCGCGGTTGTCGTGCTGGTGACACTGGTCCTTGCCGGGGCGGTGCTGGCTGCCGTCCACCACGCCGAAGTGATCGCGCACCGGGTCGGCGAACCCTTCGGTTCCCTCGTCCTCGCCGTCGCCGTCACGATCATCGAGGTGGCCCTCATCGTCACCCTGATGGCGGACGGCGGCGCCAAGAGCTCCACCCTCGCCCGCGACACGGTGTTCGCGGCCGTGATGATCACCTGCAACGGCATCGTCGGACTGTGCCTGCTCGTCGCCGCCCTGCGCCACGGGCTCGCCGTCTTCAACGCGGAGGGCACCGGCGCCGCTCTGGCGACCGTCGCGACGCTGGCCACGCTCAGCCTGGTCTTCCCGACCTTCACCACCAGCAAGCCGGGCCCGGAGTTCTCCACGGCCCAGCTCACCTTCGCCGCGCTCGCCTCACTCGTGCTGTACGGCCTGTTCGTGACGACCCAGACCGTGCGCCACCGCGACTACTTCCTCCCGATCACTCGCCAGGGTGTGGTGATCGACGTGGACGACCACGCCGACGCCCCGTCCGCTCGTGACGCCGGCGTGAGTCTGGGGCTGCTCGCTCTGGCCCTCGTCGGAGTGGTCGGCCTGGCCAAGGGCGTGTCGCCCACCATCGAGTCCGGGGTCGAGGCGGCCGGCATGCCGCAGTCCGTGGTCGGCGTGATCATCGCGCTGCTCGTACTGCTCCCCGAGACCATCGCCGCGCTCCGGTCGGCCCGTCGCGACCGGGTGCAGACCAGCCTGAACCTGGCCCTCGGCTCCGCGATGGCCAGCATCGGCCTGACGATCCCCGCGGTCGCCCTGGCCTCCGTCTGGCTCTCCGGCCCGCTCGTGCTGGGCCTCGGCCCCACCCATATGGTGCTGCTCGTGCTCACCGTGGTGGTGAGCTCCCTGACGGTGGTACCCGGGCGCGCGACACCCCTCCAGGGAGGCGTGCACCTGGTGCTGTTCGCGGCGTACTTGGAGCTGGCGGTCAACCCCTGACCGAAGCCGGCTCGGCAGTCGGCGCTGGCTCAGCAGCCAAGGCTCAGCAACCGAGGCCCAGCGGCCGAGGAGTACCGGCCGGAACCGTGGCCGGTGCTCGTTCCGCGGCCGGTGTTCACTCCGTGGCCGGTGCGACGGCCAGCCGGGGAACCGGCCGGGTCTCCGGCAGCAGCGCGAAGCACCCCAGGCTGAGCAGCGCGATGCCCGTCAGATAGGCGGCCACTCCCCAGGGCACCCGCTCTCCCTCGGCCACCGCCGTCGCCACGATGGGCGTGAGCGCGCCACCCAGGACTCCGCCCAGGTTGTAGCCCACCGCCGCGCCCGTGCAGCGCACCCGAGGCTCGTACAACTCCGGCAGATACGCGGCGATCACGGCGAACATCGTGATGAACGCGAGCAGAGCCACCAGGAAGCCCAGGAACATCAGCAGGGGTTCGCCGGTGGACAGCAGCGCGATCATCGGGAACATCCACAGCGCCGAGGCCGCACAGCCCACCAGACACAGTGGCCGCCGCCCGTAGCGGTCGCCGAGAAGGGCCACCACGGGTGTCACGGAGCCCTTCACCACCACGGCGGCCATGATGCAGGCCAGCATGACGGTGCGGCTCACCCCGAGCCGCTCGACGCCGTAGGCGAGCGCCCAGGTCGTCACCGCGTAGAACACCGCGTAGCCGACCGCGAGTCCACCGGCCGTCAGCAGGACGAGCCGCCAGTGGTCGCGCACCACCTCGGCGAGCGGCACGCGCGCGTGGTCCTCCATTTCCAGAAAGCGCGGGCTCTCCGCGAGTGAGCTGCGCAGCCACAGCCCCGCCGCCGCGAGCACGCCCGCGGCCCAGAACGGCACCCGCCACCCCCACGCCGCGAACTGCGCGTCGGACAGTGTGGCCGACAGCACCAGCATCACTCCGTTGGCCAGCACGAACCCCACGGAGGGGCCGATCTGCGGGAAACTCGACCACAGCCCGCGCCGCTCGGGGGGAGCGTGCTCGGCGATCAGCAGCACCGCCCCGCCCCACTCCCCGCCGAGCCCGAGGCCCTGCAGGAAACGCAGCACGAGAAGGAGCACGGGAGCGGCCGTACCGATCGAGTCGTACGTCGGTACACAGCCGACCGCGACGGTCGCCGCGCCGGTCAGCAACAACGAGGCGACGAGTACCGGCCGCCGCCCGCGCCGGTCCCCGATGTGCCCGAACAGCACGGAACCGAGAGGGCGTGCGACGAACCCGATACCGAACGTCGCGAAGGCCGCCAACGTCCCCGCCAGTGGGGAGAAGGTCGGGAAGAACAGGGGACCGAGGACCAGGGCGGCCGCGGTCCCGTAGACGAAGAAGTCGTAGAACTCGATGGCCGTCCCGGCGAGCGAGGCGGCCGCGAGCCGGAGCATGGAGGGCGCGCTTACGGTGCGTACGTCGTGCATGCCGCGTCAACTACCCACGGTGACCAAGAGTTACGGGGGGCGTGCGGGAGCGCGACGTGTGTCAGTACGTGACGGTGATGCGCCGGGCGGGGCCGTCGACGCGGATCGTGCCCCCGTAGGGGATGACGAGTTGAGGGTCGGTGTGACCGAGGTCGACGTCGAAGACGATCAGGGCGTCGGGAGCGTACGTCCGCATGGCGCGGAGCACGGCCTCGCGCTGTTCGGCGGCGTAACGAGCGCCTTCCTCCGGGCTGTTGGGGTGCTCGAAGGACCAGGTCTTGGGGCGGCCCATCAGGAGCGCGGAGAAACGCTGGAGCAGCCCGCGCTCGCCCATGTTCCGCAGTGTGCGGAAGACCTCCGTGGCGCTCGGCATCTCCTCCGAGGTCTCCAGGAACAGCACTCCGCCCTCGTACACCGAGAGGTCGTGCGAGATCTCGCGGTCGGCCATCAGCAGCCAGCCGACGATCTCCAGGCAGCCGCCCCAACCGCGCCCCTCGACCAGCCGGTCGGTGTTCAGCCAGGTCCATCCGGTGCCGGGCCGGGTCTCCGGCTCCGCGTCGAAGGTCGCCGGGTCCGCCCAGTCGCGGTTGACGTCGCCCCATCGCTCGGCGGGGGCGAGTTCGTACGCGTCCGAGGTGAACAGCGCCGCCCGAAGGGACTCGGCGGTGTGCGGATCCAGGGCACCCGGCCGGCCCAACGCGGTCATCACGGTCGCACCGTGATAGCCGACGATCCCGGTGTTGTACAGATACGCCAGCAGGTTCGTGTTGTCGCTCATCCCGAAGAACGGTTTCGGATGCGCCCGGATCAACTCCCGGTCCAGCAGCGGCAGCACGGTGATCTGGTCCTCGCCCCCGATCGACGCCATGACCGCCTTGACGTCGGGGTCGGCGAAGGCCGCGTGGATGTCGTCGGCCCGCTCCCGCGGCGTGGCGCCCATCTTCCGGGTCGCCGGATACTCGACCGGTTCGAGGCCGTACTCCTTGCGCAGCCGCTCCAGGCCCAGTTCGTGGGGGAGGGGGAAGAGCCCGGGCAGGCCGGCGGAGGGCGAGATCACGGCCATCCGGTCTCCGGGAGAGGGCTTGGGAGGGTACGCGGGCGCGGTCATGACGGGAGGGTACGGGCCGTCAGCTCCCCTTCGCACCGTGATAAACCGGGTCCGAGCAGCGGTCCTCAACGGGCCGGCAGACCTGGAAGGACCGGAGGAACTGTGCCCCGCACCCTCGCCAACGCCCCGATCATGATCCTCAACGGGCCCAATCTGAACCTCCTCGGACAACGCCAGCCGGAGATCTACGGCTCGGACACCCTCGCCGACGTGGAGGCCCTGTGCGCCAAGGCGGCGGCCGCGCACGGCGGCACGGCGGACTTCCGTCAGTCGAACCACGAGGGTGAGCTGGTGGACTGGATCCACGAAGCGCGCCTGAACCACGCCGGGATCGTGATCAACCCGGCCGCCTACTCGCACACCTCCGTCGCGATCCTGGACGCGCTCAACGCCTGTGACGGCCTTCCGGTGGTGGAGGTCCACATTTCCAACATCCACCGGCGCGAGGAGTTCCGGCACCACTCGTACGTCTCGCGGCGGGCCGACGGGGTCATCGCGGGGTGCGGGGTGCAGGGATACGCGTTCGCGGTGGAACGGATCGCGGCGCTGGCGGGGACGGGGCAGGCGGACGCCTGACGACGGGGCAAGCGGATGCGCGGAGTCCGATTGTCGGTGGCGGGTGCCACGATCAAGTCATGGATTTCTTCGACGGATTGATCGAACCCGACCCGCCCGACGAGCCGCAGCCGGAGACACACCACCGACTGGGCAGCTACCCACCGCGTGCGGACGAGTCCTTGGCGCCCGCGGACTGGTTCGTGCCCGCCCAGCTGCCGCAGGTCATCGAGCTCGGCGCCGGACCTGAGGTGCGCGTCATGCTCACCGCCTGGCAGGTGCGGCCCGCGCCCAAGGAAGCACCGCCCCGGCCCACGCTCCGGCTCAAGGGCGGAGGCGGCGGCGGGTTCCACCACCAAGTCGAGCTGCATCTCTCACAGTTGCCCCCGGAAGGGTCCATGCAACTGGTGGTCGAATGGCCCGACCAGGGTGTGCCCGAGACGCGTACGGAGATCGACGCGACGGCGCTGCGGGCCGCGGCCGCCGACGTGGTGCGGATCCGGCCGGAGACCGCACCGCCGCCCCCTGAAGAGCACGGAGACGAGCCCGAGGCCTTCACGGTCGTCAGCACGGGCCCTTCGGAGATCATGGCGCAGGCCGTCGTCGGCCCTGCGAGGCGACGTGGCGGCCGACCGGCCGCTCCTCCGCCGCAGCGGGAGCGCGGGGACTGGAAGGCCATGGGCCACGCGGGATGGCAGGACGTCGACCTCGTCAGGGCACGCCTCGCGCACGGAGCCGACCCTCTGGCGGAACTCGACTCCTGGTCCGGGGAGACCCCCTGCACCACGCCGCGGAGCACGGCGTGCCCGAGGTCGTCGCCGAACTCCTGCGGCACGTCGAGAACGTGGAGGTGGAAGCGCGGGAAGGACGCACCCCGCTGTGGGAGGCGGTCTGCCACGGCCGCAGGGCGCGCGGAGCTGCTGCTCGCCGCGGGCGCGGACGCCTGGAGCCCCCAGACGGGCGGCCGGTCACCGGGGCGCCTCGCCCTCACCACGGAGCTGGCCCCGCTGTTCGAGGCGCTGCCGAACGCCGTGCCGCTCACTCCGGAGGAGCGCGCCGCGCAGGAGGACGCCGACCTCAGGGCCGCCGTCTTCCACGACATCCATCTCGGAGGCCATTCGATCGCCTTTGTGGCGGAGATCGACGAGGAGACGGCGATCCGCCGCCTGGGCGCCGATCCGGCCGCCACTCCCGTACTCGATCTCGACCGGGAGCCGGGTCGGTACGGCACCGGGCCGCACGGGTTCGATCCCGACGACCATGAGCTCGCCGAGCGCTTCGTGGGCGTCACCGGAGTACCCGGGGGATGCGTTCTGATACACCCCGCGCATTTCCGGGTGAGCACGCCGCACGTGCTCAACGCCCTCTCACCCGGCACCACCGCCTACGGGCTCTACTTCAACGCCAAGGGAGGCACCTTCGGCGACTTCTCGCGCGACGGTCGCAGCGAGTGCCACGAGGAGATCGGCTTCGTGTTCGGGGACGAGCCCGGCCTCCACTGGCTGTACCGCTTCTGGCGGCGGGACAAGCCGTCCGGCATGTGGGGCGCCCACGAAGTCGCGTACGCCTCGCACCGGGGCGGCGTACGCGTCACGGACCGCCGCGCGGTCGAGGGGCCGCCGCGGCGCTGGGCGGAGATACCCCGGGGCAGTGAGCTGCTCGCCTGATCCGCGCCGCCACCGAGGCGCGACTCAGAGCCGCCCCGCCTCCACGATCCGGCGCAGGAACCGCTGGGTGCGCTCCTGCCGCGGGCTCCCGAAGACCTCCTCGGCCGTGCCGCGTTCGAGGACCACACCGCCGTCCAGGAAGCAGACCTGGTCCGCGACCTCGCGGGCGAAGCCCATCTCGTGCGTGGCCAGCACCATGGTCATGCCCTCGCCCTTCAAGTCCCGCACGACGCTCAGGACCTCGCCCACGAGCTCCGGGTCGAGGGCGGCGGTGATCTCGTCGAGGAGCAGCAGCCGAGGACGTACGGCCAGTGCGCGGACAATCGCGGCCCGTTGCTGCTGGCCACCGCTCAGCCGGTCCGGATACTCTCCGGCCTTGGCACCGAGCCCGAGCCGTTCGAGCAGCTCACGGGCGTGCGCCTCGGCTTTCGCACGGTCCACGCCGTGCACACGGCGCGGGGCGAGCGTGATGTTCTCCAGCACGGTCATGTGCGGAAAGAGGTTGTACGCCTGGAAGACCACGCCGATCCGGCGGCGTACGGCGTCCTGGTCGGCCCGTGGGTCGGTGATCTCCTCGTCGTCCAGCCAGATCGCGCCGTCGTCGATCTCCTCCAGGAGGTTCGCGCAGCGCAGCAGGGTCGACTTGCCGGAGCCGGAGGCGCCGATCAGCGCGGTCACCGTGTGCGGGGCGACCTCCAGGCCGACGTCCCGCAGGACGACCGAGTCGCCGAAGGTCTTGCGGACGGACTCCATCCGCAGTACCGGAGTGCCGGTCATATGGTCCCTCCCTGGGCTCGACGGCGGTCCATCCGGGCCGTGATCCAGTCCGTGAAGCGGGTCATCGGGATGGTCAGGGCGACGAAGACCAGTCCCGCGACGATGTACGGCGTGTAGTTGAGGCTGCGGCCCACGATGATGTCCGCGGCGCGCACCGCGTCCACCGCGCCGCCGATCGACACGAGCCCGGTGTCCTTCTGGAGGGACACCAGGTCGTTGAGGAGCGGCGGCACCTGGCGGCGCACGGCCTGGGGGAGGACGACGTACCGCAGAGCCTGCCGGTTGGTGAGCCCGAGCGAGCGGGCCGCGGCGCGCTGCGAGGGGTGGACGGACTCGATGCCGGCGCGGAACACCTCGGCGACGTAGGCCGAGTACGTCAGGGTCAGCGCCGTGCCGCCGAGCAGTACCGGGTCGACCGTCACGCCCTGGAGCCGCAGGGCCGGGACGCCGAGGACCACGATCATCAGGTTGATGATCAGCGGGAGTCCGCGGAAGAAGTCCGTGTACGCGGCGGCCAGTGCCCGGATCGGGAAGAACACCGGGCCGCGCAGGGTGCGGGCGACGGCGATCAGCATGCCGAGGACGAGGACGGCGACGCCGCATATCAGAAGCAGCCGGACGTTGAGCCAGAGCCCTTCGAGGACCTTGGGGAAGGCCTCGCGCGCGTACTGTCCGTTGAAGAACGTCTCCTTGGTGCGCGGCCAGCCGGGCGCGCTGACGACGACGAGGTAGAGGACAACGCCGGTGACCAGGGTGGAGAGCGCGGCGATCGCCGTCGCGCGGCGGGCCCGGGTGCGCTTGTAGCGCTCCCGCTCGATCCGCCGCCGCGACGGGACGTACGCCTCGGGCATGTCGCCCTCGCCGGAGTCCTCTCCCGACTGCTCCTTGGCGACGGTCACTTGAGTACCGGAGCGTCGACGGCCTCGGACAGCCACTGCTTCTCGATCGAGGCGAGGGTGCCGTCCTGGCGCAGGGTGTCCACGGCCTTCGTCACGCACGAGGTCAGCGCGCTGCCCTTGTCGAGGACGAGCCCGAACTGCTCGGGCGTGCCGCCGGTGTTCTCGAACTGCCCGACGATCTTCGCGTCCGTGACCTCGGCCGCCGTGATGTAGAAGGCGGTCGGCAGGTCGACCACGATGGCGCCGACCTGGCCGTTCTTCAGCGCGGACTTGGCCTGGTCGTTCTTGGCGTACGCGGCCGGCTGCCGGGTGGGCTTCACCACGTCGTTGATGTAGTTCAGGCTGGTGGTGCCGACCTGGGCGCCCAGTTTCACGCCCTTGAGGTCCGCGATGCCCTTCGCCTTCGCGGCCTTGGAGCCCTTGAGCGCGATGACGGCCTGGCGGACGTCGTAGTAGCCGGACGAGAAGTCCACGGCCTTCTTGCGCTCGGCGCTGATGGACACCTGGTTGATGTCGAAGTCGAAGGTCTTCACGCCGGGCGCGAAGGCCTTGTTGAAGGGGACGGTCTGCCAGACGACATGGTCCTTGTCGTAGCCGAGCTGCTTCGCCACGGCGTACGCGACCGCCGACTCGAAGCCCTGACCGTTGGCGGGCTTGTCGTCCTTGAACCACGGCTCGTACGCGGGCTCGTCGGTCGCGATGGTCAGCTTGCCGGACGTCTGGGTGCCCAACGCGCCCTTCGCGCAGGCTTCCCCGGTTGTCCCGGAGGCCTTGGCGGATGCCTTGTCCTCCGGCTGCGGGGCACAGCCCACGGCGACGGCGAGCAGGGCGACGGTGGCGGCGGACGCGGTGCGGCGCAGGGCGCGTTGGGCGAGATGCATGGCGGGAGAGTGACAGTGCGGTATGCCGTTTGTCGAGGTCACAGCGGCAAATGTTCGCATCGTGGGAACGGGTGTTGCGGTCGTGTGAACACTCGATGAGAAGCCCGGCCGATTGTCCTACCGGGGAGCCTCGGTGACGGGTCCTGCCGAGGGGCGGCCGGTCGCTCTGCCGGTTGCTCCGGCTTGCTTCGCCCGACTTCGCCGGAGCCGCCGGCCGAGGGCGGGGATCGAAGGCCGGCGGCCCGTTCCGCATCAGGAGCCGTCTACCTGTGCGGGGCTGCTTCCAGTGGACTGCACCACCGCGTGCGCCGGGAGCGCGCGCGTGGCACCGGCGCGTGTGCTCGATTCACACGGGGCGCGTGTTCACCAACCCCGCGCGTGCCACTCCGGAAGTTGCGGCCGCTCGGCGCCCAGTGTCGTGTCGTTGCCGTGCCCCGGGTAGACCCAGGTCTCGTCCGGCAGTACGTCGAAGATCTTCGTCTCGACGTCGTGGATGAGACTGGCGAACGCCTTCGGGTTCTTGTGGGTGTTGCCCACACCACCGGGGAAGAGGCAGTCCCCGGTGAACACATGGGGGTGCCCGTGCGGGTCGTCGTAGACGAGGGCGATCGAGCCCGGCGTGTGACCCACGAGATGGCGCGCGGTGAGTTCCACGTCCCCCACCCGGATCGTGTCGCCGTCGTTGACGAGGACGTCGGTCGGCACCGGGATGCCCTCGGCGTCGTCCCGGCCCGCGTAGGTACGGGCGCCCGTGGCCGTCACGACCTCCGCGAGCGCCTGCCAGTGGTCGCCGTGTTGATGGGTGGTGACGACGGACGTGATGCCGTCGTCACCGATCAGTGTGAGCAGCGTGCCGGCGTCGTTGGCCGCGTCGATCAGCAGTTGTTCGTCGGTGGCCCGGCAACGCAGCAGATAGGCGTTGTTGTTCATGGGGCCGACCGCGACCTTGGAGATCATCAGGTTCTGCAGCTCGTGCACATCGGCGGGTCCGCCGACCTTCACCGCTCCGCTGTACGTCATGACCGCAGCCTATAGCGGGGGAAGCACCGGAAGTGGCCCGCCGCCGGTGCTCAGCCCCGAACCGTCGCGGCGGCCGGAGAGCCAGCCGAGCAGCTCCGGTGCGGAACCGGTCACGGTGACCTCGGCGTCGCCCTCGGCGTCGCGTCCCGTGCTCCACGCACGCGTGGAGTCCGTGATCCGGGTGGACGGCACTTCGGGGTGTCCCGTGAAGCGGTCGGCGAGGAACTCGATCTCCCGCTCCGCGAACTCCTCCGGAAGATCTTCGAGCTCGTACCCGATCCCGAGATCCACGTGATGCAGCTCGACCTCGACCCAGCGCCGGAACGGCACCCGGGCCGCGGAGTCGACGACCCCGTTGCGCAGTTCCACCGTGCGCGACCAGTCCGCGGGCGCGGCCCCCGCCTCCTGGAACCGGGCCGCGCTCTCGCGCACGTCCGTGAGCTGGGCGTCCAGGGGGCGCGGCGCGTCCCGCTCGATGTCGGCGTCGCGGGCCTCACCGGTGGCGTACATGGGGCGCCCGGCGAGGACGTTCACGAGCGCGTCCGCGTTGCGGGCGAGGTGGGCGAGCACATGCCCCCGGCTCCAGCCCGGCAGCCGTGACGGCTCGGCGGCGGAAGCGTTGTCCAGTTCGGCGGCTGCGCTGAGCAGCCGTTCGGTCGCGTCACGTACAGACGCCAGGTCGCGCACATGATCAATCATGAGGTCGACCCTAGCCCCGCCACACGTTCGGGTGAAGGTGGTCCACCACCCCCGCAAATCGAATGCACGTGCTATACCCTCGGATGCGGCGTCGGGCATGCTGGATGGTCCGGGATTGTTGTGAACCAGGGAAAGCAACCGGCGCTGTCAGTGGCTCCCCCTAGTCTGAGAAAGACGGGGGCCTCGGCCCCTGTCACTTCTCTCAAGAAAGGTGCGGACCGGCGTGGCCGACCGTCTCATCGTCCGTGGAGCGCGCGAGCACAATCTGAAGAATGTCTCGCTCGACCTCCCGCGCGACTCGCTCATCGTCTTCACGGGCCTGTCGGGGTCGGGCAAGTCCTCGCTGGCCTTCGACACGATCTTCGCCGAGGGGCAGCGGCGTTACGTGGAGTCGCTCTCCTCGTACGCCCGGCAGTTCCTCGGCCAGATGGACAAGCCGGACGTCGACTTCATCGAGGGCCTCTCCCCGGCGGTCTCCATCGACCAGAAGTCGACCTCGCGCAACCCGCGCTCGACGGTCGGCACCATCACCGAGGTCTACGACTACCTGCGTCTGCTCTTCGCGCGCATCGGCAAGCCGCACTGTCCCGAGTGCGGCCGGCCCATCACGCGCCAGTCGCCGCAGGCCATCGTGGACAGGGTTCTGGAGCTGCCGGAGGGCAGCCGCTTCCAGGTCCTTTCGCCGCTGGTGCGCGAGCGCAAGGGCGAGTTCGTCGACCTCTTCGCCGATCTCCAGACCAAGGGGTACAGCCGGGCCAGGGTCGACGGTCAGACGATCCAGCTCACCGAGCCGCCCACGTTGAAGAAGCAGGAGAAGCACACCATCGAGGTGGTCGTCGACCGTCTCACGGTGAAGGACTCCGCCAAGCGCCGCCTCACCGACTCCGTGGAGACCGCCCTCGGCCTGTCCGGCGGCATGGTCGTGCTCGACTTCGTCGACCTCCCCGAGGACGACCCCGAGCGCGAGCGCATGTACTCGGAGCACCTGTACTGCCCGTACGACGATCTGTCCTTCGAGGAGCTGGAGCCCCGCTCCTTCTCCTTCAACTCGCCCTTCGGCGCCTGCCCCGAGTGCACGGGTATCGGTACGCGCATGGAGGTCGACCCCGAGCTGATCGTCCCGGACGAGGACAAGTCCCTCGACGAGGGCGCCATCCACCCCTGGTCGCACGGGCACACCAAGGACTACTTCGGGCGGCTCATCGGCGCTCTCGCGGACGCCTTGGGATTCCGGACGGACATCCCCTTCGCCGGTCTGCCGCAGCGCGCCAGGAAGGCCCTGCTCTACGGCCACAAGACGCAGATCGAGGTGCGCTACCGCAACCGGTACGGGCGCGAGCGTGTCTACACCACGGCCTTCGAAGGGGCCGTCCCCTTCGTCAAGCGGCGGCACAGCGAGGCCGAGAGCGACGCCAGCCGCGAGCGCTTCGAGGGCTATATGCGCGAGGTGCCCTGCCCCACCTGTGAGGGCACCCGCCTCAAGCCGCTGATCCTCGCCGTCACAGTCATGGGGAAGTCGATCGCCGAGGTCTCCGCGATGTCGATCAGCGACTGTGCGGACTTCCTGGGCGAGCTGAAGCTCGACGCACGCGACAAGAAGATCGCCGAGCGTGTCCTGAAGGAGGTCAACGAACGGCTGCGCTTCCTGGTCGACGTCGGCCTCGACTACCTGTCGCTGAACCGCGCGGCCGGCACCCTCTCCGGCGGCGAGGCCCAGCGCATCCGCCTGGCCACCCAGATCGGCTCCGGCCTCGTCGGCGTCCTGTACGTCCTCGACGAGCCGTCCATCGGTCTGCACCAGCGCGACAACCACCGGCTGATCGAGACCCTCGTCCGACTCCGTGACATGGGCAACACGCTCATCGTCGTCGAGCACGACGAGGACACCATCAAGGTCGCCGACTGGGTCGTCGACATCGGCCCCGGCGCGGGCGAGCACGGCGGCAAGGTCGTGCACAGCGGTCCCTTGAAGGAGCTGCTCGACAACGCCGAGTCGATGACCGGCCAGTACCTGTCGGGCAAGAAGGAGATCCCGCTCCCGGACGTCCGCCGGCCGGCAGACCAGAGCCGCAGGCTGACGGTGCACGGCGCCCGCGAGAACAACCTCCAGGACATCGATGTGTCCTTCCCGCTGGGCGTGCTCACGGCGGTCACGGGTGTTTCGGGCTCCGGCAAGTCGACGCTCGTGAACGACATCCTGTACACGCACCTGGCGCGCGAGCTCAACGGCGCCCGGAACGTCCCCGGGCGGCACACGCGCGTGGAGGGCGACGACCTGGTCGACAAGGTCGTGCACGTCGACCAGTCACCCATCGGCCGAACCCCCCGGTCGAACCCGGCGACGTACACCGGGGTCTTCGACCACGTCCGCAAGCTGTTCGCCGAGACGACCGAGGCGAAGGTGCGGGGCTACATGCCCGGCCGCTTCTCCTTCAACGTCAAGGGTGGCCGCTGCGAGAACTGCTCCGGCGACGGCACCATCAAGATCGAGATGAACTTCCTGCCGGATGTGTACGTCCCCTGCGAGGTCTGTCACGGGGCGCGCTACAACCGGGAGACCCTGGAGGTCCACTACAAGGGCAAGTCCATCTCCGAGGTCCTCGACATGCCGATCGAGGAGGCCCTCGGCTTCTTCGAGGCCGTCCCCGCGATCGCCCGCCACCTGAGGACGCTCAACGACGTCGGTCTCGGCTACGTCCGGCTCGGCCAGTCCGCGCCGACGCTGTCGGGCGGTGAGGCGCAGCGCGTCAAGCTGGCGAGCGAACTGCAGAAGCGCTCCACGGGCCGCACGGTGTACGTGCTGGACGAGCCGACCACCGGTCTGCACTTCGATGACATCAGCAAGCTGATCACGGTGCTCTCCGGCCTGGTCGACAAGGGCAACACGGTCATCGTCATCGAGCACAACCTCGACGTCGTCAAGACCGCCGACTGGGTCGTCGACATGGGCCCGGAGGGTGGCAACGGCGGTGGTCTCGTCGTCGCCGAGGGCACGCCCGAGCAGGTCGCCGGGGTTCCGGCCAGCCACACGGGCAAGTTCCTGCGCGAGATCCTGGGCGCGGACCGGGTCAGCGACGCCGCCTCCGTGCCGGCCCCTCGCAAGACGGCGGCCAAGAAAGCGGTCGCGGCCAAGTCGACGGCCAGGAAGACGACCACGAAGGCCGTCAACAACACGGCCACGAACAAGGCGGTCGCGGCCACGAAGCAGACCGTCGGGAAGCAGACGGTCACGAAGAAGGCGGCTCCCGCGAAGAAGACCACGCGGGCCCGCAAGGCCTGAGTCAAGCGGCCTTGGTACAAGGCCTGCCAAGTTCCAAAAGGACGGTGCCCCACGAGAACTCCCCGTGGGGCACCGTCCGTTGCCCGGTCGGTTGCCCTGTCACTGTTCCTGTCCCCGCCGGTCGTCGGGGACAGACCCGTCGGTCTGGGCCAAGAGGAGGGATCCGGCTGGCTCAGGGAGCGCCGAGTTCAGCGGCGTACGGGGGTTCCGCGCCCGCTCGTGAGCAGGTGATCGCCGCCGCGCGGGCCGCGAACCGCAGCAGTTCGCTCCAGCCGTCGGCGCCCAGGCCGGCCAGTGCCGCCGCGGACAGCGCGTCCCGCGCGGCCAGGCCGTGCAGCAGGGCCGCGTTCACCGTGTCGCCCGCGCCGATGGTGTCCACGACCTCGACCGGCTCGCCGGGCACGGAGTGGACGGAGCCGTCCTGGGTGAACACCGTCATCCCGTCGCCGCCCTGGGTGATCACGACCGCCGCGGGACCGGACGCCAGCCACTCACGTGGGGTGCCGCCCAGCCACAGCGCGTCCTCCTCGGAGAGCTTGAGCAGGGACACCGACGGCAGCCAGCTCTTGAAGCGGGCCCGGTAGGCGTCCGCGTCGGGGATCAGCCCGGCCCGGATGTTGGGGTCGAGCGTGGTGAACACGCCGCGCGCGGCGGCGGTTCGCATCAGCTCCTCGTAGGCGCTCGCGCCCGGCTCCAGTACGAGCGAGCAGGTGCCGAAGGACACCGCCCTGGTGGAGTCCGGGAGCTGGTCCGGCGCCGCGAACAGGCGGTCGGCCGTCCCCTCGACGTAGAAGGAGTACGCGGCGGAGCCGTCCGCGTCGATGGAGGCGACCGCGAGGGTCGTCGGCTCCGTACCGCGCTGCACGGAGGACACGTCGACGCCCGCCTCACGCAGCCCGCCCAGGAGTGCCTCGCCGAAGGAGTCGTACGAGACCCGGGAGCAGAAAGAGGTGGGGGAGCCGAGGCGGCCCAGTGACACGGCCGTGTTGTAGGGGCCGCCACCGCGCGCCGGCCGCAGGCTCACGAGCGCGCCCGCGCCCTGCGGTACCAGGTCGATCAGTGCCTCACCGGCGACGACGATCACAACAGGGATCCTTTCTCGGGGCTCTCGGGGCTCTCGGGGCTCTCGGGGCTCTCGGGGTTCGTTGGATTCGGGGAACTCGGGGAGCTCATGGGGCTTCCCGGGGGGCTTGTGGGGCTGCTCGTGGCGCCTTGGGGAGTGCGCCAGGGCGGGCCGGGCTTCCTGGGGGGCTCCCTGGGTGGTTCCGGACAGCCGCACGAGGTGCGGTGGACGAAGGCGCAGGGGAGCCGCACGGTGCGGGCGGCGCGGCCCGGCGCGGCCAGCCGTTCCAGGAGCAGTCGGACGGCCTGCGCCCCGATCTCCTTGCTGGGCTGGGAGATCGCGGTCAGCCGGGGCTCGAACAGATCCGCCCAGGCGAAGTCGTCGAAGCAGCACAGTGCCAGGTCGTGCGGGACGGACAGACTGTGCTCGCGCAGGGTGCGCAGGGCGCCGATGGTCATCGCGTTGTTCCCGGTGACCAGCGCGGTGGGAGGGGCGGCGAGGGACAGCAGGGTGCCGGTGGCGCGCTCGGCGGCCGCCGCTTCGGAGTCACCGTGCGCCACCAGTCGTTCGTCGTAGGGGAGCCCGGCGGCGGCGAGACCGTGGCGGTAGCCGGAGATCCGCTCGGCCGTGGTGCTGAGCCCGGGCAGGCCCGCGACGAGTCCGATGCGTCGGTGGCCCCGTTCGGCGAGATGTGTGACCAGCCGCGCCATGGGCTCCGCGTTCTCGGCGCAGACCTGGTCGAAGCGGAAGGACGGGCGGTCGGCCGGCGCCTTGACCAGCCGGTCCAGGAACACGGTCGGCACGTCGTGCTTGCCGAGGTAGCGCAGGAGTGCGTCAGGATCCGCCGAGGGTGCGACGATCAGGCCGTCGACGCGTCGCTCGTGCAGCAGCTGGACGACCTTGCGCTCGTGCCGCGGGTCGTCGTGCGGATCGGCGAGCAGCAGGCTGTAGCCGTGCTCCAGGGAGCCGGCCTCGACGCCCTGGAGGATTTCCGTGAAGTACGGGTTGCTGATCGCCGACACCGCGAGTCCGATCGACCGGGTGCGCGAGGTGACCAGCGAACGGGCCAGGGTGTTGGGCGTGTAGCCGAGCGTTTCGATGGCGTCCAGGACGGCCTGGCGCGTGTGGGGCAGCACGGGGCGCGTGTCGTTGAGCACATGGGAGACGGTCGCCACGGACACCCCCGCGTGCGCCGCCACGTCGACCATGGTTGCCATCGCGTCGCCCCTCCTGGTCGTGCCTTTCGGGCCATCGCCGGTGTTGACCGACGTATGTCGGCCTTCGGCGGCCCGCGTAGGCCTTCAGCGGCCTTTGCCGGTGTTCCGCGGTCTTCTGGGGCGGGAACGTACCGCATCCAACGCCGCACGTAAACGCTTGCGCAAACGTTTACGTGTTGTCACCCACGCCTCCAGGAACCCCCTCAAGGCGGAATGATCCGTACCGGTATCGTCGAGAGGCACCTGGCCCCGACCCGTGGAGACACCATGCCTGCCCGCCGTACCGTCCTGCGAGGAGCGGCGCTCACCCCGGTCGCCGGGATCGTCCTCACCGCGTGCTCCGGCGGCAGTGGCGGCAGTGGCGGCGGGACTCCGGCGACGCCGACCGCGCCGGTCGAGCTGGGCGCGGAGAGCGAGATCGCCAAGGGGTCCGCCAAGTTGTACCGGGACGAGAACGTCGTGGTCAGCCGTGCGGAGAACGGTTCCCTCAAGGGGTTCAGCACGATCTGCACGCACGCCGGGTGCCCCATCAACAAGCTTCAGGGCACGACGCTCGTCTGCCCGTGCCACGGCAGCGAATTCGACGCGGCGACGGGCAAGGTGCTGCGGGCACCGGCCACCGTGCCCTTGCAGGAGCTGTCCGTGGAGGCGAAGGGCGGGAAGATCGTCGCGGGTCCCTGACCGGCCGGGATCACTCCCAGTCCCAGCCGATCCCCACGATGCCCGACCGCACCCGCGGCTCGACGAGATGCACCGAGCGATGGCGCCCGCTCAGGGGCAGCTCCTGGCGGCCGCTGCGCGGGGCCGCCGCCGAGTGCTGGGCGAACCGGTGACAGCGCACGGGCAGCGCCTCCTCGTCGAACCGCACCTGGAGGGCGTACTGCCCGCCCGCGAAGCCGAACCCGCGCACGTACTCGCTGGACGCACCGGCTGTGCCGTCCTCGAAGGCGTAGCGGAAGAGGAACGTATCGCCTGCGCGCAGCCGGGTGTCGAAAAGCAGCTCGGCCACCAGTACTCCGGTGTCGTGATGCCATCGCACCCGTCCCGTACGGCAGTTCTCCAGGGCGTGGACCGCCGTGCGTTCCGGGGCGCACCCCGGGTCGCCGTGGTGGATGGCCACATAGCGGTCCACGCCGTCCTTGTGAGCGCGCACGATGTGGTGCGACTCGCGCGCCAGCAGCTCGCGGTGCGCGCCGATCCGGACCCGTTCGTGATGGCCGATGGTGTGCAGGCCGCCGTCGAGCGGTGACTCCAGTTCGGCCAGGAGCTGTTCCAGGACTCCGGAGGCCTCCACCAGGGAGCGGTACGAGCGGCCGACGGGGCGCTGCGGGGCGGAGCGCTCGTCGTCCTTGGCCAGCAGCCGGATCAGCGACTCGTCCGGGAGCTGGAGGATCTCCTCCAGGGCGCGTACGGCGCGCAGCGACTCGGGGCGCTGCGGACGCCGGGCGCCCTGTTGCCAGTAACTCAGGCTCGTCACCCCGACCTTGACCCCGTAACGCGAAAGATGGTGCTGTACGCGCTGCAGCGGCAGGCCGCGGGCGGCTATCGCGGCGCGCAGCGCGACATGGAAGGGGCCGCCGGCGAGGGCCGTCTCCAGTTCTGCCGAGGCGACGTCCGCGTGCTGTGTGCCGTGCCGCATGCAGGGGCCTTTCTGTGAATGTTCACAACGGCTGGTCAGACCGTCGAGTCGTGGGTCCCTCAGGGGCGCCCGGCCGGCGCGCGGGGCTTGTTCACACGCGCCTGTCGCCGTCCACGCCCCCGAGTTCCCCCGCATTGAAGCGTGTTGACCAAGCCCCGACAACACCTGATGCGGAACCTACGCACCCCGCCGTACCGCCGCCGCGTACATGCCCCGCCGCTCAGCGTGACGTCACCGAGCGTCACCGTGCGGCCCGTGGACGGTCCGCACCGGCCGGGGCCGGGGAAGGAGCGCAGGCGGGGCGGGAGGCCGTCGCGGTGTCGGTCCTCGCCAGTAGGGTGTGAGACATGGCCGACCCCTCCAGCTACCGCCCCAAGCCGGGACAGATCCCGGACACTCCCGGGGTGTACAGATTCCGCGACGAGCACCGCCGGGTGATCTACGTCGGAAAGGCGAAAAGCCTGCGCCAGCGCCTGGCGAGCTACTTCCAGGACCTGACGAACCTGCACCCGCGTACCCGCACCATGGTCACCACGGCGGCGTCCGTGGAGTGGACGGTGGTGTCGACGGAGGTCGAGGCGCTGCAGCTGGAGTACTCCTGGATCAAGGAGTACGACCCCCGGTTCAACGTCAAGTACCGCGACGACAAGAGCTATCCCTACCTCGCGGTGACGATGAACGAGGAGTTCCCGCGCGTGCAGGTCATGCGCGGCCAGAAGCGCAAGGGCGTGCGCTATTTCGGTCCGTACGGGCATGCGTGGGCGATCCGCGACACCGTGGACCTGCTGCTGCGCGTCTTCCCGGTCCGCACCTGCTCGGCCGGTGTCTTCAAGAATGCCGCCCGCACCGGCCGCCCCTGCCTCCTCGGTTACATCGGCAAGTGCTCCGCCCCCTGCGTCGAGCGGGTCTCCGCCGAGGAACACCGTGAGCTGGCCGAGGAGTTCTGCGACTTCATGGCCGGCCGCACGGGGACGTACATCCGCCGTCTCGAGAAGCGGATGACGGACGCGGCCGAGGAGATGGAGTACGAGCGGGCGGCCCGGCTGCGCGACGACATCGAGGCCCTGAAGAAGGCCATGGAGAAGAACGCGGTCGTGCTCGCCGACGCGACCGACGCCGATCTGATGGCCGTCGCCGAGGACGAGCTCGAAGCGGCCGTGCAGATCTTCCATGTGCGGGGCGGCCGGGTGCGCGGTCAGCGCGGCTGGGTCACCGACAAGGTGGAGGCCGTCACCACCGGTGACCTCGTGGAGCACGCGCTTCAGCAGCTCTACGGGGAGGAGACGGGCGACTCCGTCCCCAAGGAGGTGCTCGTCCCGGCGCTGCCCGATCCCGTGGAGCCCGTCCAGGAGTGGCTGACCGAGCGCCGCGGGTCGAACGTCTCCCTCCGTATTCCGCAGCGCGGTGACAAGAAGGCGCTGATGGAGACGGTGCAGCGCAACGCGCTCCAGGCGCTCGGCCTGCACAAGACCAAGCGCGCCTCCGACCTGACCACCCGCTCGCGCGCACTGGAGGAGATCGCCGAGGCCCTCGACCTGGACAGCGCCCCGCTGCGGATCGAGTGCTACGACATCTCGCACCTCCAGGGCGACGACGTGGTCGCCTCCATGGTCGTCTTCGAGGACGGACTGCAGCGCAAGAGCGAGTACCGCCGCTTCCAGATCAAGGGTTTCGAGGGCCAGGACGACGTCCGCTCCATGCACGAGGTGATCACTCGCCGCTTCAGGCGCTACCTCGCCGAGAAGGAGCGGACCGGCGAGTGGACGGACGGCGAGAGCGCCGTCGACGATGGTGAGAAAGCTGTCGCTGATGGCGAGAACGCCATCGACGATGGTGAGAAAGCCGTCCCCGATGGTGAGAAAGCCGTCCCCAATGGTGAGAGCGCCTTCGTCGTGAACGCCTTCACGGAGGACGACGGCCGCCCCAAGCGCTTCGCCTACCCCCCGCAGCTCGTGGTCGTCGACGGTGGCCAGCCGCAGGTCGCGGCGGCCAAGAGAGCCCTCGACGAGCTCGGCATCGACGACATCGCCGTCTGCGGCCTCGCCAAGCGACTGGAGGAGGTCTGGCTGCCGGACGAGGGTGACCCGGTGGTCCTGCCCCGCACCAGCGAGGGCCTGTATCTGCTCCAGCGGGTTCGTGACGAGGCCCACCGCTTCGCCATCACCTACCAGCGCACCAAGCGGGCCAAGCGTTTCAAGGCGAGCCCGCTCGACGAAGTGCCGGGTCTCGGCGAGGCCCGCAAGCAGGCGCTGATCAAGCACTTCGGCTCCGTGAAAAAGCTGCGATCCGCGACGATCGACCAGATCTGCGAGATTCCCGGCATAGGCCGCAAGACGGCCGAGGCGATCGCCGTGGCCCTCGCCCAGGCGGCTCCGGCCGCACCCGCCGTGAACACGGCCACTGGAGAGATCATGGAAGACGAGGAGCCCGAAACGACGGCGGGCTCCTCAGGGGAGCCCGTGTCCGCGGGCGCCTCGAACGAGCGACGGGGGCAGGAGACATGAGCGAGAACGAACGACAAGAGCAACAGCAGCAAGAAGAACAGCAAGAAGAACAACAAGAGCAGCAAGAGAACGCACCGCAGACCACCGACGGAACACAGGGAAGTACGACGATGGAGACGGCCGCGGTACCCGACGCCGCCATCCCCGAGCTGGTGATCATCTCCGGGATGTCCGGAGCGGGCCGGTCGACGGCCGCCAAGTGTCTGGAGGACCTCGGCTGGTTCGTCGTCGACAACCTGCCGCCCGCGCTGATCCCCACCATGGTGGAGCTCGGCGCCCGCTCCCAGGGCAACGTGGCCAGGATCGCGGTCGTCGTCGACGTACGCGGTCGCCGCTTCTTCGACAACCTCCGTGAGTCCCTCGCCGACCTGGAGTCGAAGAACGTCACCCGGCGGATCGTCTTCCTGGAGTCCTCCGACGAGGCCCTGGTGCGCCGCTTCGAGTCCGTGCGCCGTCCGCACCCCCTCCAGGGCGACGGCCGCATCGTCGACGGTATCGACGCCGAGCGTGAGCTGCTGCGCGAGCTGCGCGGCGACGCCGACCTGGTGATCGACACCTCCAGCCTGAACGTGCACGAGCTGCGCGCCAAGATGGACGCCCAGTTCGCGGGCGAGGAGGAGCCCGAGCTGCGGGCCACCGTCATGTCCTTCGGCTTCAAGTACGGCCTGCCGGTCGACGCCGACCTGGTCGTGGACATGCGCTTCCTGCCCAACCCGCACTGGGTCCCGGAGCTGCGCCCCTTCACCGGCCTCAACGAGGAGGTCGCGGCCTACGTCTTCAACCAGCCCGGGGCCAAGGAGTTCCTGGACCGCTACGCCGAGCTGCTTCAGCTCATCGCCGCCGGGTACCGGCGCGAGGGCAAGCGCTATGTGACCATCGCCGTCGGCTGCACCGGCGGCAAGCACCGCTCGGTCGCCACCTCCGAGAAGCTCGCCGCCCGCCTCGTCTCGCAGGGCGTGGAGACCGTGGTCGTCCACCGGGACATGGGGCGCGAGTGACCGGACGTGCCGCACTGCGGCTGAGCAGGCTGCGCCGGGTCGCCGCCGAGGGACACGGTGACAGGCCCGCCGAGGCGCGCGGCGGGAAGCCGCGCCGCCGTGGCGCCCAGCCCAAGGTCGTCGCCCTCGGCGGCGGCATGGGGCTGTCCGCCTCGCTCGCCGCGCTGCGCCGGATCACCGGCGACCTCACCGCGGTCGTCACCGTGGCCGACGACGGCGGCTCCAGCGGGCGCCTGCGCGACGAACTGGGTGTGCTCCCGCCCGGCGACCTGCGCAAGGCGCTGGCCGCGTTGTGCGGCGACGACGACTGGGGCCAGACCTGGGCCCGTGTCATCCAGCACCGCTTCCAGTCCAAGGGCGACCTGCACGAGCACGCGGTCGGCAATCTGCTGATCGTCGCCCTGTGGGAGCAGCTCGGTGACCATGTCCAGGCCCTGGACCTGGTCGGCAGGCTGCTTGGCGCACACGGCCGGGTGCTGCCCATGTCCGCCGTGCCCCTGGAGCTCCAGGCCCTGGTCAAGGGGCACGACCCGGAGCGGCCCGAGGGCGTCGAGACGGTACGGAGGCAGGCGACCGTGGCGCTGACGCCCGGCGAGGTGCAGTCCGTGCACGTCGTGCCGGCCGACCCGCCCGCCGTCCCCGAGGCGGTGGCGGCGGTCCTCGACGCGGACTGGGTGGTGCTCGGCCCCGGCTCCTGGTTCTCCTCGGTGATTCCGCATCTTCTCGTGCCCGAGCTGCTCGATGCCCTCACGCAGACGAAGGCGCGCCGGGTACTCTCCCTGAACCTCGCCCCGCAGCCCGGAGAAACCGAGGGCTTCTCCCCGCAGCGTCATTTGGAGGTTTTGGGACGACACGCCCCTAAACTCGCCCTGGACGTGGTGCTGGCCGACGAGGCCGCCGTGCCCGATCGCGACTCACTCTCCGATGCCGCCAAGCGGTTCGGCGCCGCGGTCGAGCTGGCGCCGGTGGCCCGGACCGACGGATCTCCGCGGCACGACCCGGAGCTGTTGGCCGCCGCGTACGACCGTATTTTTCGGATGCATGGAAGGATCGGCCCATGGCGATGACGGCAGCGGTGAAGGATGAGATTTCCCGGCTTCCCGTCACCCGGACCTGCTGCAGAAAGGCGGAGGTCTCCGCCATTCTGCGGTTCGCGGGCGGCCTTCACCTGGTGAGCGGCCGGATCGTGATCGAGGCGGAGCTGGACACCGCGATGGCGGCGCGCCGGCTGAAGCGGGACATCCTGGAGATCTTCGGCCACAGCTCCGAACTGATCGTGATGGCGCCGGGCGGTCTGCGCCGCGGCTCCCGCTATGTCGTACGCGTCGTCGCGGGCGGCGACCAGCTGGCCCGTCAGACGGGGCTCGTGGACGGCCGCGGGCGCCCGATCCGGGGCCTGCCGCCGCAGGTGGTCTCGGGGGCCACCTGCGACGCCGAGGCGGCCTGGCGCGGAGCCTTCCTGGCGCACGGCTCGCTCACCGAGCCGGGCCGCTCCTCCTCCCTGGAGGTGACCTGCCCGGGCCCGGAGGCCGCGCTCGCACTCGTCGGCGCCGCCCGCAGACTGTCGATCGCCGCGAAGGCCCGCGAGGTGCGCGGCGTGGACCGGGTGGTCGTACGGGACGGAGACGCGATCGGCGCGCTGCTGACCCGTCTCGGCGCGCACGAGTCGGTGCTGGCCTGGGAGGAGCGGCGGATGCGCCGCGAGGTCCGCGCCACGGCGAACCGTCTCGCCAACTTCGACGACGCCAACCTGCGCCGCTCGGCGCGCGCCGCCGTCGCCGCCGGGGCCCGCGTCCAGCGCGCCCTGGAGATCCTCGCCGACGAGGTGCCGGAGCACCTCGCGGCCGCGGGACGGCTGCGCATGGAGCACAAGCAGGCCTCTCTGGAGGAACTGGGCGCGCTCGCCGACCCGCCGCTGACCAAGGACGCCGTCGCCGGCCGTATCCGTCGGCTGCTGGCGATGGCCGACAAGCGGGCCCAGGATCTGGGCATCCCCGGGACGGAGTCGAACCTCACCGAGGAGATGGCGGACAACCTCGTCGGCTGACCCCCCGCAGGATCACGGGCCGCCCCTCGCAGGATCGCCGGCCGCCCCCCGAACGGTTGCCGACCGACCCCCTCGCAGGATCGTCGGCTCCCCGAACGATTGCCGACTGAAGGGTTGTCGACCGACCCCTTCGAAGGGTCGCGGGCTGTCGCCCCGAAAGATCGCGGGATGTTCCTCGGCGAAATCGGCGGGCGGCCACCCGGCGAGATCGCGGGGTGATCAGCCGCTTTGATCGTCCGAAGCCCAACACGTCGGTGCCGATGCCCACTTGGGGACATCGGCACCGGCGTTTCCCCACCTGCGAGGCGCCCTTGACTTGACCATGAAGTGTCATGAGCCTGGCATCTGTTCGCTGCTGTGGCGGACTGATCCAAGGGGGGCTCATGAGACGAAGAGCGAGAGCGATCCTGGCTGCGGGCGCGCTCCTGCTGGGCGGTGCGGGTATGGCGCCCATCGCTCAGGCGCAGAGCGGCGGTTCACCCAAGCCCGACGCCAACGCCGTGAAGGTGTTCCACGCGGAGATCACGAAGCAGCAGGTACCCCTGCTGCTCGCGGCCGGGCAGGACGGCCATGAACTCGGCGACACGACCTGGAAGAACGGCAGGAGCACGGTCGAGGTCTACGTCACCGACCAACAGGCCGGGAAGCTGGAGAAGCAGGGCGTCGAGCTCACCGAGCACACGCTCTCCGCGAAGGCCGAGGACCGCGTCGCGGACGCCGCCCAGGGGGTGTTCCGCCCGTACAGCGGCAAGGGCAATCTCCAGGAGGAGATCGTCAGGACGGGTGAGGCCCATCCCGACCTCACCAAGGTCGTCTCCATCGGCAGGACCGTCAACGGCCAGGACATCCTCGCGCTCAAACTGACCAAGGGCGCGAAGAAGACCAAGGACGGCTCCAAGCCGTCCGTGCTGTACATGTCCAACCAGCACGCGCGCGAGTGGATCACGCCCGAGATGACACGGCGTCTGATGCACTACTACTTGGACAACTACTCCACGAACAAGCGCATCAAGAAGATCGTCGACTCGACCGAACTGTGGTTCGTCCTGTCGGCCAACCCAGACGGCTACGACTACACGTTCCAGAGCGAGGACACGCGCCAGTGGCGCAAGAACCTGCGGGACGTGAACGGCGACGGGGTCATCTCCACCGGCGACGGCGTCGACCTCAACCGCAACTTCGCCTTCAAGTGGGGCTACGACGACGAGGGTTCGTCCCCCAGCCCCACCAGTGAGACCTACCGCGGCGCGAGCCCCGCCTCCGAGCCCGAGACCAGGGCGCTCGACACCTTCGAGAAGCGGATCGGCTTCACGTACGGCATCAACTACCACTCCGCCGCCGAACTGCTCCTCTACGGAGTGGGCTGGCAGGTGGCCACTCCGACCCCGGACGACGTGCTCTACAAGGCGCTCGCCGGAACGCCCGAGAACTCGGCGATCCCGGGGTACCACCCGCAGGTCTCCTCGGAGCTCTACACCACCAACGGCGAGGCGGACGGCCACGCGGGCAACGTCAACGGCACGGCGATGTTCACCCCCGAGATGTCGACCTGTCAGACCGCGTCGGACATCGACCCGAACGACGCCTGGAACGCGGCCGACTGCGCCTCGATCTTCACCTTCCCGGACGACGAGAAGCTGATCGAGCAGGAGTTCGAGAAGAACGTCCCGTTCGCGCTCTCCGTCGCCGAGACCGCCGCGCACCCCGACCAGCCGTCGTCCTCGGTCGGCCTCGACGCGCCCGACTTCACCCCGGCTCCCTTCACGACGTCGTACTCCCGCGGCGCCGACCAGGAGGTCTCCGTCGTCGCCCGTAAGTCCGTGCGCGACAAGGAGCTCAAGTACCGCGTCAACGGCGGCCGCACGTGGGACATGGCGCTCAAGGCATGGAAGGGCGGCGAGACCTACGGCGGCGGGGACAACCTCTACTTCGACGAGTACCGCGCCAAGGTGAAGGACGGCGAACCGGGCGACAAGGTCGAGGTCTGGTTCACCGGCGAGACGAAGAGCGGGAAGCCCACCTCCAGCACACACTTCACCTACACCGTGGCCCAGCGGCCCGCCGCCGACACCCTGGTCGTCGCCGAGGAGGGCGCGACCGCCACCCAGTCGCAGGCCTACGCCGACGCCCTGAAGGCGGCCGGCAGGAAGCCCCTCGTCTGGGACGTCGCGACCCTCGGCGCACCCGACGCGCTCGGCGTGCTCGACCACTTCAAGACGGTCGTCCACTACACCGGCGCCGTGCGCCCCGGCAACGCCACCCAGCTCCAACTGCGCGCCTTCCTCAACGAGGGCGGCAAAATGATCGAGGCGGGCGAGTCGGCCGGCGGCAGCGTCGACCTCGGCGGCGGCACTCTGTCGAACGACTTCAGCCAGTACTACCTGGGCGCCTACTCCCGTACGTCCACCGCGGGGGCCACCGGGTTCACCGGCGCCGGGAAACTCACCGGCTTCACGGGAGCCCTCGGCGACGCGCCCGGGAACCCGCTGAACGCGGCGGGCACCTACGGCGTCACGTCGGACTCGCTGTCCGCCGCGCAGTACCCGCAGTTCGCGTCGAGCACGGGAGCGGGCCAGTTCCTCGGCACCGTCAACCCGTACGGGCCCTACACGGGCTCGTACATGGCGGCCGCGGTGCACACCGACGACGCCTACAAGCGTCTCACCCGCACCATCGACCTCACCGGTGTCAGCGCGGCCGACAAGCCGACGCTGCGCACCCGGATCCTGTGGGACACCGAGCCCGGCTACGACCACGCCGTCCTCGAAGCGCACACCACCGGGGCCGACGACTGGACGACGCTCCCCGAGGCGGGCGGCGCCACCAGCACCAGGGTCCCCTCGGAGTGCGCGGCCGGATTCCTGGTCGGGGAGCACCCGTTCCTTGAGCGGTATCTGACCGTGAGCGCCACCGGCTGCGCCAACACCGGCACCAGCGGCGCGTGGAACAGCTTCACCGGCGCCTCCGCCGGGTGGCAGCAGGTCAACTTCGATCTCAGCGCGTACGCAGGGAAGTCGGTCGACGTCTCGCTGAGCTACATCACCGACCCGAACACCGGTGGACACGGGGTCCTCGCGGACGACGCCTCCCTCGTCGTCGGCGGGGCGGCCACCGAGACCGAGGGCTTCGAGACCTCCCTCGGACCCTGGAGCGCCTCCGGTCCGCCCCCGGGCAGCCCCGCCGTCCTCAAGGACTGGGCGCGCTACGGAGAGCTGTTCAAGACGTACGGAGGGGTCGGCACGGACGACACCGTGCTGCTGGGCTTCGGCCTGGAGCAGGTCACCGGGGCGGCCGACCGTGCGGCCCTCGTCAAGAAGGCGCTCGCGGCGCTGAAGAACTAACCCGGTGTGACTTTCTCGTCAACATCGAGGGCGTTCCGTACCCCTACTGGTGGGTACGGAACGCCCTGCCGTGTATGGGGCATCTCGATGTCACCGCAGAGGTCTCAGGGAGGTAGGGTCGTAGGCGGTCGGGGACATCCCATACAAACTCGCCGGCACTGAGCCGGCGTACCAACGAGGAGATCGGTTCGTGACGATCCGCGTAGGCATCAACGGCTTTGGCCGCATCGGTCGTAACTACTTCCGCGCGCTGCTGAAGCAGGGTGCTGACATCGAGATCGTGGCTGTCAACGACCTGGGTGACACCGCGACCACTGCTCATCTTCTGAAGTACGACACCATCCTGGGCCGCCTCCAGGCCGAGGTGACGCACACCGCCGACACGATCACCGTCGACGGTCACACCATCAAGGTGCTGTCCGAGCGCAACCCCGCCGACATCCCGTGGGGCGACCTGGGTGTCGACATCGTCATCGAGTCGACCGGCATCTTCACCAAGAAGGCCGACGCCGAGAAGCACATCGCGGGCGGCGCCAAGAAGGTCCTCATCTCGGCTCCGGCCAAGGACGAGGACATCACCATCGTGATGGGCGTCAACCAGGACAAGTACGACGCGGCGAACCACCACGTCATCTCCAACGCCTCCTGCACCACCAACTGTGTGGCGCCGATGGCCAAGGTGCTCGACGAGAACTTCGGCATCGTCAAGGGCCTGATGACGACGGTCCACGCGTACACGAACGACCAGCGCATCCTGGACTTCCCGCACTCGGACCTGCGCCGCGCCCGCGCCGCCGCCGAGAACATCATCCCGACCACGACCGGTGCCGCCAAGGCCACCGCCCTGGTCCTCCCGCAGCTCAAGGGCAAGCTCGACGGCATCGCGATGCGTGTCCCGGTCCCGACCGGTTCCGCCACCGACCTCGTCGTGACGCTGCAGCGCGAGGTCACCAAGGACGAGGTCAACGCCGCGTTCAAGAAGGCCGCCGACGACGGCGACCTGAAGGGCTACCTGACCTACACCGAGGACCCGATCGTCTCCTCGGACATCGTCGGCGACCAGGCCTCCTGCACCTTCGACTCCCTGCTGACCATGGTCCAGGAGGGCAACACGGTGAAGATCCTCGGCTGGTACGACAACGAGTGGGGCTACTCCAACCGCCTCGTCGACCTCACGGTCTTCGTCGGCGGCCAGCTCTAAGTCCCGGAGCAGGCACCTCTGATGTGAGAGCAGGGCTCGGGCAGCGCACAGCCGCGTTGTCCGAGCCCTGCTCTGTGCACGGATCGATCAGCCCTCCCGGACAAAAGAGCCCTCCCAAGGAGTCCCCTTCATGAAGACGATCGACGAACTTCTCGCCGAAGGCGTGGACGGCAAGCGGGTCTTCGTCCGCGCCGACCTGAACGTGCCGCTGGCCGACGGCCTCATCACCGACGACGGCCGTATCCGCGCCGTCCTGCCGACCGTCAAGGCCCTCGCCGACGCGGGCGCCAAGGTGGTCGTCGCCTCGCACCTGGGCCGCCCCAAGGGCGCCCCGGACCCGGCCTTCTCCCTGCTGCAGCCCGCCGAGCGCCTCGCCGAACTCCTCGGCGCCCCCGTCGCGTTCGCCCAGGACACCGTCGGCCCCGCCGCCCACGACGCCGTCAACGGCCTGCAGCCCGGCCAGGTCGCCGTCATCGAGAACCTGCGCTTCAACGCCGGTGAGACGTCCAAGGACGACACCGAGCGCGGTGAGTTCGCCGACCGGCTCGCCGCCCTGGCCGATGTCTACGTGGGCGACGGTTTCGGCGCCGTGCACCGCAAGCACGCCTCCGTGTACGACCTCCCGGCGCGCCTTCCGCACTACGCGGGCTATCTCATCGCCACCGAAGTCGGTGTCCTGAAGAAGCTCACCGAGGACGTCCGGCGCCCCTATGTCGTCGCCCTCGGCGGCGCCAAGGTCTCCGACAAGCTCGCCGTCATCGACCAGCTGCTCGGCAAGGCCGACCGTCTGCTCATCGGCGGCGGCATGGCGTACACCTTCCTCAAGGCCCAGGGTCACGAGGTGGGCATCTCCCTCCTCCAGGAGGACCAGGTCCCGGCCGTCAAGGAGTACATCGAGCGCGCCGAGAAGAACGGCGTCGAGCTCGTCCTCCCCGTCGACGTCCTGGTCGCCCCGGAATTCCCCGACCTGAAGACGAAGGCCCCGGCCAACCCCACCAACGTCGCCGCGGACGCCATCCCGGCCGATCAGCAGGGCCTGGACATCGGTCCGGAATCCCGCAAGCTGTACGCCTCGAAGCTCGCCGACGCAGCCACCGTCTTCTGGAACGGGCCCATGGGTGTCTTCGAGCACCCCGACTACGCCGAGGGCACCAAGGCGGTCGCCCAGGCCCTTCTCGACTCGCCGGCCTTCACGGTCGTCGGCGGTGGCGACTCCGCCGCGGCCGTCCGCATCCTGGGCTTCGACGAGACGGCATTCGGCCACATCTCGACCGGTGGCGGCGCCTCCCTCGAATACCTCGAGGGCAAGACGCTCCCCGGCCTCGCCGCACTGGAGGACTGACCCCGCATGACCACTCGTACGCCGCTGATGGCGGGCAACTGGAAGATGAACCTCAACCACCTCGAGGCCATCGCGCACGTCCAGAAGCTCGCCTTCGCCCTGGCCGACAAGGACTACGAGGCCTGTGAGGTCGCCGTCCTGCCGCCCTTCACCGACCTGCGCTCCGTGCAGACCCTGGTCGACGGTGACAAGCTCAAGATCAAGTACGGCGCGCAGGACCTCTCGGCGCAGGACTCCGGTGCCTACACCGGCGAGATCTCGGGCCCGATGCTGTCCAAGCTGAAGTGCACCTACGTGGCGATCGGCCACTCCGAGCGCCGGCAGTACCACAACGAGACCGACGAGATCGTCAACGCCAAGGTCAAGGCCGCCTTCAAGCACGGCCTGACCCCGATCCTGTGTGTCGGCGAGGAGCTGGAGGTCCGGGAGGCGGGCAATCACGTCCCGCACACGCTCTCCCAGGTCGACGGCGGTCTCAAGGACGTCCCGGCCGAGCAGGCCGAGTCGATCGTGATCGCCTACGAGCCGGTCTGGGCCATCGGCACCGGCAAGGTGTGCGGCTCCGACGATGCCCAGCACGTCTGCGCGGCGATCCGCGGCAGGCTGGCCGAGCTGTACTCCCAGGAGCTGGCCGACAAGGTCCGCATCCAGTACGGCGGCTCGGTGAAGTCCGGCAACGTCGCCGAGATCATGGCGAAGCCCGACATCGACGGTGCGCTGGTCGGCGGCGCCTCCCTGGACGCCGACGAGTTCGTCAAGATCGTCCGGTTCCGCGATCAGTGAGTAGGCGCTAGCTGAGATCCGTCGTACCCTGGGGGGCCGAAACCAGCATTTGGAACGCCGAGCGTTTCGGGTGAGGATTTCGGCCCCCGTCGTCCATTCAGTTCCGAGGAAGTTGGTCCAGCCGTGGTTTTGGGGTTCTCGATCGCCCTGATCGTCTTCAGCCTGCTGCTGATGCTGCTGGTGCTGATGCACAAGGGAAAGGGCGGCGGCCTCTCCGACATGTTCGGTGGCGGCATGCAGTCTTCCGTCGGCGGCTCCTCGGTCGCCGAGCGCAACCTCGACCGCATCACCGTGGTGATCGGTCTGCTCTGGTTCGTTTGCATCGTCGTGCTCGGCATTCTGATGAAGGTCAACAACTGATCTCCGACCGGCACCGGTACGGCAGCACAACTGCACATTACGCAAGCACATTCCGCACGTATGGCCCCATGTCCGGTACGCGCCCGCGGGCGCGGCCTATCATGGGGCTTGCGTCTAGGGGCGGGGGTGTAACTCCAATCACTGGACGCGCGTTGGGCCTTACGTAGACTGAGGCGCTCGCAGCGAAGCGTCACGCCGACTCGCTTCGCGGCACCATCACGCAGGGAGTTACGACCGTGGCAAGTGGCAACGCGATCCGAGGAAGCCGGGTCGGGGCGGGGCCGATGGGCGAGGCCGAGCGCGGCGAGTCCGCGCCGCGGCTGCGCATCTCCTTCTGGTGCTCCAATGGGCACGAGACGGTGCCCAGCTTCGCCAGCGACGCGCAGGTTCCCGAGACCTGGGACTGCCCGCGCTGCGGCTTTCCCGCCGGACAGGACCGGGACAACCCGCCGGACCCGCCGCGCACCGAGCCGTACAAGACGCACCTCGCCTATGTACGGGAGCGGCGCAGCGACGCGGACGGCGAGGCGATCCTCGCCGAGGCGCTCGCCAAACTGCGGGGCGAAATCTAGGAATTGAAACCGGCCGGGCACCGAGGTGCCTGGCCGGAGCCGTTTCACGCGGTCGAGGCGCTTGTGCCGGGACCGATTGTCAGTGCTGCCCTCTACGGTTCTCGCAGTGGTGGAATCGGAGGGGGCATGGTGACGACAGTCCAGGCGGCGGGTGTGCGAGCGCTCGCGTGGCGCGGGGGATTCGGGCGGCTGTGGAGCGCGGCGGTGGTCTCGCGGTTCGGGGACGCGCTGCGCACGGCCGCGCTGCCGCTGCTCGCTGTGCAGCTCACGGACGATCCGTTCGTCATCGCCTCCGTCACGGCCTGCGGATATCTTCCCTGGCTGGTCTTCGGGCTGCTGGGCGGCGCGGTCGCGGACCGGGTGGACCAGCGGCGCGCCATGTGGGCGGTCGACACCGTACGGGGATTACTGGTGGCCTGCTTCGCCCTCGTCGTCGGGCTCGGGCACGCGTCCATCGGCCTGCTCATCGCGCTCGCCTTGGCGCTGACCACCCTCCAGACGCTGTTCGACAACGCGTCCACGGCCCTGCTGCCCTCCCTGGTGGACAAAGCGGCCCTGGGCAGTGCCAATGCCCGGCTGATGACCGGCCAGCAGTTCGCCGGGGGCTTCCTGGCCGCCCCCTTCGTGCCGCTGCTGCTCGCCGTCGGGGCCGCCATGCCGTTCGCGGCCGACTCGGCCACCTATCTGCTGGCCGCCGCGCTTGTGGCCTCCCTGCGGATCCGGGCACCCGAGCGGAAGCCCCGGCCGGCCGGGAGCACCCTGCGGGCCGAGGTGGCGGAGGGCCTGCGCGCCCTGTGGCGGGACGGGACACTGCGCGCCACCTGCATGGCCACACTGCTGTGCAACATCGGCATGGGCGCCCTGATCGCCACGCTGGTACTGCACGTGACCAGATGGCTGCACGCGGGGAACGCGGGGTTCGCGGCCGCGATGACGGCCTTTTCGGCGGGGAGCCTGGCCGGGGGAGCGCTCGCCCAGCGGATCGCACGCCGTTTCGGGCGAGTGCGTGCCCTGCTGCTGGGCGGCAGCGTCCAGACCGCTTCGCTGGTGCTCCTGGGCACCGTCCGTCACCTGGGCGCCCTCCTCGTCGGCATGATGCTGCTCGGGGCCATGGGGATGGTGTGGAACGTCAACCAGGTCACGCTGATGCAGCAGCGCAGCCCCCAGGAGATGGTGGGCCGCATCAGCTCCGCGTTCCGCACCGCCTCGACCTCCGGGGCCCCGCTCGGCGCCCTGCTGGGCGGCACCGTGGCGGGGGCGTACGGGCTGAACGGGCCCGCGCTGTTCGCCGCCGTGCTCTTCGTGCTCGCCGTCATCTCGCTGATACCCGCGCTCAAGCCGGACGTATCTGTTGTTGAGCCGGACGACGGCGCTACGACAGCTCACGTCAAGCCCTGATCAATTAGGTTGGGGACCGGTAGCGGGGCGAGGTAGGCAGAGCAGCACACGCAGGAAAGAAGGCGGAAGTCAGAGATGAACGCAGACAGCCGTGCCAGGCTCAACCAGACGCCCGAGTGGACAGCTCTGGCCAAGCACCGCGAGGAGCTCGCGGGGAGTCATCTGCGGGACCTGTTCGCAACCGACCCCGGGCGCGGATCCGGGTACACCCTCCAGGTCGGTGATCTGCACGTCGACTACTCCAAGCACCTGATCACGGACGAGACGCTGCGGCTGCTGCGCGAGCTGGCCGCGGCGACGGACGTCTTCGGGCTGCGGGACGCGATGTTCCGCGGGGAGAAGATCAACGTCACCGAGGACCGGGCCGTGCTGCACACCGCGCTGCGCGCCCCGCGGGACGCGGTGATCGAGGTCGACGGCGAGAACGTCGTCCCGGGCGTGCACGCCGTGCTCGACAAGATGGCCGGCTTCGCCGAGCGGGTCCGTTCGGGTGAGTGGACCGGCCACACCGGCGAGCGCATCAGGAACGTCGTCAACATCGGCATCGGCGGCTCCGACCTCGGACCGGCCATGGCGTACGAGGTGCTGCGCTCCTTCACCGACCGTGACCTCACGGTCCGCTTCGTGTCGAACGTGGACGGCGCCGACCTGCACGAGGCCGTCCGTGACCTCGACCCGGCCGAGACGCTGTTCATCGTCGCCTCCAAGACCTTCACCACCATCGAGACCATCACCAACGCCACCTCGGCGCGCAACTGGCTGCTGGCCGAGCTGAAAGCCGGTCAGGAAGCCGTCGCCAAGCACTTCGTGGCACTGTCCACGAACGCGGAGAAGGTGTCGGACTTCGGCATCGACACGGCCAACATGTTCGAGTTCTGGGACTGGGTCGGCGGACGCTACTCGTACGACTCGGCGATCGGTCTGTCCCTGATGATCGCCATCGGGCCCGACCGCTTCCGCGAGATGCTCGACGGCTTCCACCTCGTCGACGAGCACTTCCGCACCGCGCCCGCCGAGTCCAATGTGCCGCTGCTCCTCGGCCTGCTGGGCATCTGGTACGGCAACTTCCACGACGCCCAGTCGCACGCCGTACTGCCGTACTCGCACTACCTGTCCAAGTTCACCGCGTATCTGCAGCAGCTGGACATGGAGTCCAACGGCAAGTCGGTGGACCGCGACGGCACCCCGGTGGAGTGGGGGACCGGTCCGGTGGTGTGGGGCACGCCCGGCACCAATGGGCAGCACGCCTACTACCAGCTCATCCACCAGGGCACCAAGCTGATCCCGGCGGACTTCATCGGCTTCGCCGAGCCGGTCGCCGATCTGCTGCCCGGGCTGGTCGCCCAGCACGACCTGCTGATGGCGAACTTCTTCGCGCAGACCCAGGCGCTGGCCTTCGGCAAGACGCCCGACGAGGTCCGGGCGGAGGGGGTGCCCGAGGAACTGGTCCCGCACAAGACGTTCAAGGGCAACCACCCGACGACGACGATCCTCGCGCGCGAGCTGACTCCGTCGGTGCTCGGGCAGTTGGTCGCCCTCTACGAGCACAAGGTGTTCGTCCAGGGCGCGGTCTGGAACATCGACTCCTTCGACCAGTGGGGCGTCGAGCTCGGCAAGGTGCTCGCCAAGCGTGTCGAGCCCGCGCTGACCGAGGGTGCGGAGGTGCCGGGCCTTGACGAGTCCACGAAGGCGCTGGTCGCCAAGTATCGGGAGCTGCGCGGTCGTTAGAAGGCTGAAGAGGACACCCGGGGGAAGGCTGTGAGCGCGGGTAAGCGGGCGGCGGGAGTCCGCCCGCTTCCCGTAGACTCCCGGGCGATCAGGAAGGTGACGGCTCGGGGGAGCGGAAGTTGGCGGGTTCACAAGGAAGTTGGACGGGTGGCTCGCTGACGGCACGGTCGTTCCTGAAGCCGAAGCGGGTGGCGGAGGCCGTGTTCCATCCGGCGTGGATCCCGGACGCGGTCGATCCCGGTGTGGAGCGGCTGAAGCGGGTGCGGGTCGTTGCCGGGGCGGTCGCGGCGGTCGGTGTCTACACCTTCGTGGAGGGCGGCTTCGCGTTCGCGGAGATGTTGCAGAACATGCTGACGGCGTCCGCCGTGCTGCTGTTCATCACGCCGTTGACCGTCGGGGTCATGCTCTTCGTCTGGCGGCGCACCGGGACGGTCCGTCAGCTGCGGGTGCCGCTCGTCAACTCGTTCAAGCTGCTGCTGGCCTTCGTCGGTTCCATCGTGCTGACGGTGCTGACCTGGTGGATGGCCGCCAGGGTCGGAGGGTTCGCCCTGCTGCTGGGCGTGGTGGCGATCTGGCTGACCTGGTTCGTCGCCTCGGGGGCGGTCAAGGTGTCGGGCAACTTCTTCGGTACGGCTGCGGTGCATCGGTGTCTGCCGCCGTTGCTCGCCACGGTGACGACGTGGTTGATGGCACTTCCGGACCTTGCCACGGGGGATCTGCACGGGCTCAGTCTGGGGATGGGGGTCGTCTTCATCCTGGGGGCGCCGGTGACGGTCACGGGGATAGCCGCGTGGGAGATGTTCCGGTTGCGGCGGCGGCACGGGATACGGCTGGGGGCGCATCCTGTGACGGTGGCGCCGCCGCGGGCCGGGCATGCGCCGGGTGCCGGGAATGTGCCGCCGCAGGGGAATCCGTACGTCCAGGGAAATCCGTATACGCAGGGAAATCCGTATGTGCAGGGCGCCCCTTATGGACAGGGCGAGCCTTATGCGCCGCCGTGGTCGGGGAATCCGTACCAGCAGCCACGCCCTTAGGGTTTTCGCCCCCGCCGCTCCTACCTGGGCGCGCAGTTCCCCGCGCCCCTGAAGCATAAAAATATCGGGGCGGCAGGGGCGAGATGACGCCCCTGCCACCCCGATGGTGCTAGCTCACGGCGACGCCGGGGGATACAGGGAGCGCGGGAGCTGGGATGCCGCCGCCGCGTCCAGGAGCCACAGGGTCCGGGAGCGGCCGCGGGCGCCCGCGGCCGGAGCCTGTACCTCGCCCGCGCCCGACAGGGCGATCGCCGCGGCCTGTGCCTTGTCCTCGCCGGCCGCCAGCAACCACACCTCGCGGGCGGAACGGATCGCGGGGAGGGTGAGGGAGACCCGGGTCGGCGGCGGCTTCGGCGCGCCGTGCACACCCACCACCGTCCGCTCCGTCTCCCGCACCGCGGGCAGCTCCGGGAAGAGCGAGGCCACATGGGTGTCGGGGCCGACACCGAGCATCAGCACGTCGAAGGAGGGCACGGAACCGTGGTTCTCGGGCCCGGAGGCCTTCGCGAGTTCGGCCGCGTACGCCTCCGCCGCCGCGTCCACGTCGGCGCCGTACGGGCCGTCGGACGTGGGCATCGAGTGCACCCGAGCGGGGTCCACCGGCACCGAGTCCAGGAGCGCCGCACGGGCCTGTGTGTCGTTGCGGTCCGGGTCGCCGGCGGGCAGGAACCGCTCGTCGCCCCACCACAGGTCGATACGGCCCCAGTCGACGGCGTCCCGGGCGGGCGCGGCCGCGAGCGCCGCGAGGAGCCCGTTGCCGTTGCGCCCGCCGGTGAGGACCACCGAGGCGTAGCCGCGCGAGGCCTGCGCGTCCACGACCTTGGTGATCAGCCGGGCCGCGGCGGCCTGGGCCATCAGCTCCTTGTCGCGGTGCACGACGAGCTGCGGCGTGCTCACTTGGCGGCCGCCTTCTTCGCGGTGACCTTCGCCGGGGCCTTCTTCGCGGGCGCCTTGGCGGCGGTGGCCTTGGCCGCTGCCGCTCCCTTGACCGTGGCCGACTCCTCCTCGGCGGTCCCGGCCGTCGCCGGCCCGTTCAGCCGGTCCACGCCGTACCGGAGTGCCGACGCGTAGGTGTCGTCCGGGTCGAGCCGGCGCAGTTCCTCCGCGATCAGCTCGGACGTGTCGCGGCGCTTGAGCGCCACCGCACGGTCGGGCTGGCCCTCGATGGAGAGGGTCGCGAGGGTGCCGTCGGCGCGGTCCAGGGCGATCGGGCCGCAGCTGGTGTCCAGCCGGACGGCGGTGAGGCCGGGGCCGGCGGAACGCAGGCGCTGAACGGGGACGTCGAGCCGGTCCGCGAGCCACATGGCGAGCAGTTCCACGCTCGGGTTGAACTCCTCGCCCTCCACCTCGACCGCGTTCACTTCGCAGGTGACCTGGTCCAGGGCGGCGGCCAGCATCGAGCGCCAGGGCGTGATGCGGGTCCAGGAGAGGTCGGTGTCCCCGGGGGTGTAGGCGTCGGCCCGGGCGCCCAGCTCCCGTACCGGCGCCTCGGCCGCGTGGGTGTCGGTGACCCGGCGCTGGGCCAGGGCGCCCAGCGGGTCCTTGGCCGGGTCGGTCGGCGCGTTCACCGGCCACCAGACGACGACGGGCGCGTCCGGCAGCAGCAGCGGCAGGACGACCGAGTCGGCGTGGCTGACGACCTCGCCGTACAGCCGCAGGACGACCGTCTCGCCGGTGCCCGCGTCCGCGCCGACCCGCACCTCGGCGTCGAGGCGCGACTTCGTGCGGTCGCGGGCGGAGCGGGAGACGCGCTTGATGACCACGAGGGTGCGCGAGGGGTGCTCGCGGGAGGCCTCGTTGGCGGCCTTCAGGGCGTCGTAGGCGTTCTCCTCGTCGGTGACGATGACGAGGGTCAGCACCATGCCGACGGCGGGGGTGCCGATGGCGCGGCGGCCCCGCACCAGCGCCTTGTTGATCTTGCTGGCATTGGAGTCGGTGAGGTCTATTTTCATGGGCGACGCCAGCTCCGTCCGTCTCGTTCGAGCATTTCGTCCGCCTCGACGGGGCCCCAGGTGCCCGAGGGGTACTGCGCGGGCTTGCCGTGCTTGTCCCAGTACTGCTCGATCGGGTCGAGGATCTTCCAGGACAGCTCGACCTCCTCCGTGCGCGGGAAGAGGTTCGAGTCGCCGAGCAGGACGTCGAGAATCAGTCGCTCGTACGCCTCCGGGCTGGACTCGGTGAACGACTCGCCGTAGGCGAAGTCCATCGAGACGTCCCGGATCTCCATGGAGGTGCCGGGCACCTTGGAGCCGAAGCGGACCGTGACACCCTCGTCGGGCTGGACGCGGAAGACGATCGCGTTCTGCCCCAGCTCCTCCGTCGCCGTGTGGTCGAAGGGGGAGTGCGGGGCGCGCTGGAAGACCACCGCGATCTCGGTGACGCGGCGGCCCAGACGCTTGCCGGTGCGGAGGTAGAAGGGGACGCCCGCCCAGCGGCGGTTGTCCACCTCGACCTTGATCGCGGCGTAGGTGTCGGTCTTCGACTTGGCGTCGATGCCGTCTTCCTGGAGGTAGCCGACGGCCTTCTCGCCGCCCTGCCAGCCGGCCGCGTACTGCCCGCGCACGGTGTCGCGGCCCAGGTCCTTGGGGATCCGGACCGCGCCGAGCACCTTGGTCTTCTCGGCGGCGAGGGCGTCCGCGTCGAAGGAGGAGGGCTCCTCCATCGCGGTGAGGGCCATCAGCTGGAGGAGGTGGTTCTGGATGACGTCGCGGGCGGCGCCGATGCCGTCGTAGTAGCCGGCCCGGCCGCCGATACCGATGTCCTCGGCCATGGTGATCTGGATGTGGTCGACGAAGGACCGGTTCCAGATCGGCTCGAACATCGTGTTGGCGAAGCGGAGCGCCAGGATGTTCTGGACGGTCTCCTTGCCCAGGTAGTGGTCGATGCGGAAGACCTGGTCCGAGGCGAAGACCTCATGCACGATCGCGTTGAGTTCCTCGGCCGACTTCAGGTCGTGGCCGAAGGGCTTCTCGATGACCGCGCGCCGCCAGGAGCCGTTCGACTGATCGGCCAGGTGGTGCTTCTTCAGCTGCTTGATGACCACCGGGAAGGCGGACGGCGGCACGGAGAGGTAGAAGGCGAAGTTGCCGCCCGTGCCCTGTGCCTTGTCCAGCTCGTCGATCGTGGCGCGCAGCCGCTCGAACGCGTCGTCGTCGTCGAAGGTGCCCTGGACGAAGCGCATCCCCTGGATGAGCTGCTGCCAGACCTCTTCGCGGAACTCCGTACGGGCGTGTTCCTTGACGGCGTCGTGGACCTCCTGGGCGAAGTCCTCGTTCTTCCACTCGCGGCGGGCGAAGCCGACGAGCGAGAAGCCCGGCGGCAGGAGCCCGCGATTGGCGAGGTCGTACACGGCAGGCATCAGCTTTTTGCGTGACAAATCGCCCGTGACGCCGAAGATGACCAGGCCCGACGGCCCCGCGATACGCGGGAGCCGTCGGTCTGCGGGGTCACGCAGCGGGTTGCTGCTTGACAAGGTTTCAGCCCTCCGAAGGGGCGAGGCGCTTGAGCTCCGCCTCTGTGGACTTGAGCAGGTCGTTCCAGGACGTCGCGAACTTCTCGACCCCCTCGTCCTCCAGGAGCTGGACCACGTCGTCGTACGAGATCCCGAGCTTCTCGACCGCGTCGAGTTCCGCGCGGGACTGCTCGTACGTACCGGCGATGGTGTTGCCGGTGATGTCGCCGTGGTCCTCGGCCGCCTGCAGGGTGGCCTCCGGCATGGTGTTCACCGTGTTCGGCGCCACCAGATCGTCGACGTACAGGGTGTCCTTGTACGCCGGGTCCTTGACACCGGTCGACGCCCACAGCGGGCGCTGCTTGTTCGCCTGCGCCCTGTCGAGGGCGGCCCAGCGGTCGGAGGAGAAGACCTCCTCGTACGCCTGGTAGGCGAGCCGGGCGTTGGCGAGCGCCGCCTTGCCGCGGGCGGCCTTGGCCTCGGGGGTGCCCAGGGCGTCCAGCCGCTTGTCGATCTCGGTGTCCACGCGGGACACGAAGAAGGACGCCACCGAGTGGATCTTGGAGAGGTCCAGGCCCGCGGCCTTGGCCTTCTCCAGTCCCGCCAGGTAGGCGTCCATGACCTCGCGGTAGCGCTCCAGCGAGAAGATCAGCGTGACGTTGACGCTGATGCCCCTGCCGATGACCTCGGTGATCGCGGGCAGGCCCGCCCTGGTCGCCGGGATCTTGATGAGTGTGTTGGGGCGGTCCACCAGCCAGGCCAGCTGCTTGGCCTCGGCGATGGTCGCGGTGGTGTTGTGGGCCAGGCGCGGGTCGACCTCGATGGAGACCCGGCCGTCCTGGCCCTGCGTCGCGTCGAAGACCGGGCGCAGGATGTCGGCGGCGTCACGGACGTCCGCCGTCGTGATCATGCGGATGGCCTCGTCGACGGTGACCTTGCGGGCGGCGAGTTCGGCGAGCTGCTGCTCGTAGCCGTCTCCGCTGCTGATCGCCTTCTGGAAGATCGACGGGTTGGTGGTGACGCCCACGACGTGCTGCTGGTCGATCAGTTCGGCAAGATTGCCGGACGTGATCCGCTTGCGCGACAGGTCGTCCAGCCAGATCGCGACGCCTTCCTCGGAGAGGCGCTTCAGTGCGTCTGTCATGGAAATTGCATCTCCTACGTGTCGTATATCGGCGTCAGCGCTGGGCTGCGGCGATCGATTCCCGGGCGGCGGATGCGACGTTCTCGGCAGTGAAACCGAATTCGCGGAAGAGGACCTTGCCGTCGGCCGAAGCACCGAAGTGCTCCAGCGAAACAATGCGTCCCGCGTCCCCGACGAACCGGTGCCAGGTCAGACCGATCCCGGCCTCGACCGAGACGCGTGCCTTCACCGACGGCGGCAGGACGCTGTCCCGGTACCCCTGGTCCTGCTCCTCGAACCACTCCACGCACGGCATGGAAACGACCCGCGTCGGGACGCCCGCGGCCTGGAGCTGCTCGCGCGCCTCGACGGCGACATGCACCTCGGAACCGGTGCCGATGAGGATGACCTCGGGCGTGCCGCCCTCGGCCTCGAACAGGACGTAACCGCCCTTCGCGGCGTCCTCGTTGCGCTCGTACGTCGGTACGCCCTGACGGGTCAGCACGAGGCCGTGCGGGGCGCCCTTGCCGAAGACCTTCGTGTAGCGCTTGAGGACCTCGCGCCAGGCGACCGCGGTCTCGTTGGCGTCCGCGGGCCGGACGACGTTGAGGCCGGGGATGGCGCGCAGCGCGGCGAGGTGCTCGACCGGCTGGTGGGTCGGGCCGTCCTCGCCGAGGCCGATGGAGTCGTGCGTCCACACGTATGTCACCGGCAGGTGCATCAGCGCGGACAGCCGTACGGCGTTGCGCATGTAGTCGGAGAACACCAGGAAGGTGCCGCCGTAGACGCGGGTGTTGCCGTGCAGGGTGATGCCGTTCATCTCCGCGGCCATGGAGTGCTCGCGGATGCCGAAGTGGATCGTGCGCCCGTACCGGTCGGCGCCCGGCAGCGGGTTGTCGGCCGGCAGGAACGAGGAGTTCTTGTCGATCGTGGTGTTGTTCGAGCCCGCGAGGTCGGCGGAGCCGCCCCACAGCTCGGGGATGACCGCGCCGAGGGCCTGGAGCACCTTGCCGGACGCGGCACGGGTGGCGAGACCCTTGCCCGTCTCGAACACCGGGAGCTTCTCCTCCCAGCCGGCCGGTAGTTCGCTCGCGGCGACCCGGTCGAACTCGGCGGCGTGCTCGGGCTGAGCGGTGCGCCACTCCTGGAAGCCCTTGTCCCACTCGGCCCTGGCCTCACGGCCGCGGTCGAGGGCCTTGCGGGTGTGCGCGAGAACCTCGTCCGCGACCTCGAAGGACTTCTCCGGGTCGAAGCCCAGGACGCGCTTGGTGGCCGCGACCTCGTCCTCGCCGAGCGCCGAGCCGTGCGCGGCCTCGGTGTTCTGCGCGTGGGGGGCGGGCCAGGCGATGATCGAGCGCATCGCGATGAACGACGGCTTGTCCGTCACCTTCTTCGCGGCCTGGATCGCGTTGTAGACGGCGTGCGGGTCGATGTCGCCGTCCGGCTTCGGGGCGACGCGCTGCACATGCCAGCCGTAGGCCTCGTAGCGCTTGACGGTGTCCTCGGAGACCGCGGTCTCCGTGTCGCCCTCGATCGAGATGTGGTTGTCGTCCCACAGCAGGACCAGATTGCCGAGCTTCTGGTGACCGGCCAGGGAGGACGCCTCGTGGGAGATGCCCTCCTGGAGGCAGCCGTCACCGGCGATCGCGTAGACGAAGTGGTCGAAGGGGGACTCGCCCTGCGCGGTGTCCGGGTCGAACAGACCGCGCTCGTAGCGGGCGGCCATCGCGAAGCCCACCGCGTTGGCGACACCCTGCCCGAGCGGGCCGGTGGTGGTCTCCACGCCGGGGGTGTGCCCGTACTCGGGGTGGCCCGGAGTGCGGGAGCCCCAGGTGCGGAAGGCCTCCAGGTCGTCCAGCTCCAGGCCGAACCCGGCCAGGTAGAGCTGGGTGTAGAGGGTCAGGGACGAGTGGCCCGCGGACAGCACGAAGCGGTCGCGTCCGGTCCAGTCGGGGTCCGCCGGGTCGTGCCGCATCACCTTCTGGAAGAGGGTGTACGCGGCAGGCGCCAGACTCATGGCCGTACCGGGATGGCCGTTGCCGACCTTCTGTACGGCATCGGCGGCCAGGACGCGGGCGGTGTCCACGGCCCGCTGGTCCAACTCGGTCCACTCGAGGTCTGTGGTGGTCGGCTTGGTGCTCACCCTGGGTCAGGGCTCCTCTCCACATGTTCCACATGTCGAATACCGGTGTACTGGGGCGCCCACCGGCCGTTGTCGAGCCTACCCCCGTAAGTACGCGCGTTTTTTCGAGTCATTCCAGACTGCCGGGACTCTCCGGGATCCGCCTCCCGACCGGTCCGATCCATGTTCGGCAACTGAATACGGAGCCGCTCGTAAGAGTGCTCAATCGAGTTTCCTCACGCCCGTTGCGCGAGCCTCCTCGCGCCCCTGGTGGGGCCACCCCCAACACGACCCCACCCCCGCGAAGGTCGGGGTATAGGCAACGTCTACAGTGGCGTGGTACGCGCGAGCCTTTACGGGGAGTTCACACCTGGGGGCTTGCTGGGAAGTCTCTGTCAGGGGTGTGCGTGACGGCCGTCGAATCCCGTCCAGCGGGGGTGCTCGGGACGAGCAGCCGCCCGAGCCACCGGCCGTTCGGGGCCCGTGTCAAGGCGTTCGTGGCGCTGACCAAGCCACGGATCATCGAACTGCTGCTGATCACCACCGTTCCGGTGATGTTCCTGGCGCAACAGGGTGTGCCCGACCTCAAACTGGTCCTGCTCACCTGCCTCGGCGGCTACCTGTCGGCGGGCGGTGCCAACGCGCTCAACATGTACATCGACCGTGACATCGACGCCCTGATGGAGCGCACCTCGCAGCGGCCGCTGGTCACCGGCATGGTCAGCCCGCGCGAGTGCCTGGCCTTCGGGATCTCGCTCGCGGTCGTCTCGACGCTGCTGTTCGGGCTGACCGTCAACTGGCTGTCCGCCTGGCTGTCACTCGGAGCGCTCCTCTTCTATGTCGTCGTCTATACGATGATCCTCAAGCGGCGTACCTCCCAGAACATCGTCTGGGGCGGTATCGCCGGCTGCCTCCCGGTACTCATCGGCTGGTCGGCCGTCACCAACTCGATGTCGTGGGCGCCGGTCGTCCTCTTCCTCGTGATGTTCTTCTGGACGCCGCCGCACTACTGGCCGCTGTCCATGAAGGTGAAGGACGACTACGCGCGCGTGGGCGTGCCGATGCTGCCGGTCGTCGCCTCCAACAAGGTGGTCGCCCGCCAGATCGTCATCTACAGCTGGGTGATGGTCGCGGTCTCACTGCTGCTCACCCCGCTCGGCTACACGGGCTGGTTCTACACCGTGGTCGCGCTCGGCGCGGGCGCGTTCTGGCTGTGGGAGGCGCACGGTCTGCAGAACCGCGCCAAGTCCGAGGTGACGGGTGGGAAGCTCAAGGAGATGCGGCTGTTCCACTGGTCGATCACCTATGTGTCGATCCTCTTCGTCGCGGTCGCGGTGGACCCCTTCCTGCGCTAGTACGGCTTCCCGGTCCCGGACGGGCGGGGTGCGTGGTCAAGGCCACGCACCCCGCCCGTCGCCGTTTGATCTACCCGTCGGTAGCATCCTGACCATGGCAGACACGCAGCAGGTTGACGAGACCACCGGCGCCGCCCGGGACGTCAAGGCCGAGCGCAGGGCGGCCAAGCTCGCCAAGCAGATCAACGCCTTCGCCAAGGAGCACGGCGGAGCCGAGGGACACGTCGAGTACATCGGGCGGCGCGGCGCCCGGATCGTGCTCGTCGGCGCGGACGGCGGCTGGGGCGACCTGGTGGCCCCCACCTACGCGATCGCCGAAGAGGCCGTGAAGAAGGCCGACCTCACTGTTCACGAAACGTTCGACGGCGAGTTCGCGGCCAGGGTCAGGACGGGCCCGTACGAGTGGAAGCGCATGGCGGGAATCCAGCTGGGCGCTCCGAGCAACGGCTGACCCGGTGGGGGGCAATACGGCCCCAAGCAACACCTGACGCCCGTCTCACCCGTTAGGACGTGCAGAACGCACGGTCCAGTCGCGGGGGAGTCCGGATGATCGAAATGCCGTCCCTGGTGGACCAGTACTGCCACGGCGTACTGAGGACGGAGCTGGGCCTCGGCACCTTCGAGGCCCACCTCGCCAGAACCGAGGGCCCACCGGCCCCCGGCACCACCTTCTTCGACACCCAGACCGGCTTCGCGGTACGCCGCTGGTGCCCGCCCCTGCTCGGTCTGGAGCCGCACTGCCCGCCCGCCCGCTATCTGGCCCGGCGCCGCGAACTGGGCGTCCTGGAAGCGGGCCGCAGGCTGTTGCGGGGCAGCGGCATCACCACGTATCTCGTCGACACGGGGCTGCCCGGCGATCTGACCGGGCCGAGCGAGATGGCCTCGGCGGGCGCCGCCCACGCCCACGAGGTCGTCCGTCTGGAACTGCTGGCCGAACAGGTCGCGGACACCTCGGGCACCGTCGAGTCCTTTCTCGCCAATCTCGCCGAGTCCGTCCACGGGGCCGCCGCGAACGCCGTCGCCTTCACCTCCGTCGCGGGCGGACGACACGGCCTGGCGCTCGCGCCCGAGCCCCCCGGGCCGGGAGAGGTGCGGGGCGCGGCGGGCCGCTGGCTCGCGGGCCGCCGGGTGGGCGGGACCCTCAGCGACCCCGTCCTGCTGCGCCACCTGCTGTGGATCGCGGTCGCCTCGGGCCTGCCCCTCCAACTCCACGCCGGCCTCGGCGAACCCGGCCTGCGCATCGACCGCACCGACCCGGTCCTGCTCACCGACTTCGCGCGCGCCACGGCCGGGCTCGGCACGGATCTCGTCCTCCTGCACGGCTACCCGTACCACCGCCACGCGGCGCACCTCGCCGGGGTGTTCCCGCATGTCTACGCCGACCTGGGGGCCGCACTCGTGCGTACGGGAGCCCGGGCGGTGGCCGTCCTCTCCGAGATCCTGGAACTGGCCCCCTTCGGCAAGCTCCTCTTCTCCAGCGGAGCCCACGGCCTGCCCGAGCTCCATGTGGTCGGCGCCCGCCTCTTCCGTGAGGCGCTCGCCCGGGTGTTCGGTGCCTGGGTCGCCGAGGGCGCCTGGTCGCTGGTGGACGCGCAACGGGTGGCGGGACTGATCGCGGCGGGCAACGCACGGCGGGTGTACGGCGTGGACTGAGCCCCTTCCCGCTGGGCGCCGGAGGGCTTCAGACTGTGCGGATGACCGCCTACGCCACTGCTCGACTCCTGGATCGATTCGCCGCCGAACTGTGTGCGCTCGCGCCGGTGGCCCTGTGGGCCCACGGTTCACTCGCCGGGGGCGACTACCAGGAGGGACGCAGCGATCTCGACCTGATTGCGGTCCTGGAGGGACCCGTTTCGCCGGCCACGGTCCGCCAGGGGGTGCGGCTGCACCGGCGGCTGCGCGCCGACGAACCGCTCGCCGAGAAGCTGCACTGCAGCTATCTGACCCCCGACACCATGGCCGACACCGAGCGGTCGTACGTCACCTGGGCCCACAACCATCCGCTGAGGCGCCCGGTCACCCCGGTCACCCGCCGCGAGCTGTACGCCTTCGGCCTGGTGCTGCGGGGCAAGCCGCCGGAGGATCTGCTGCCGCCCACTCCCGACCATGAGCTCGACGCCTTCGTCGTACGGGAGCAGAGGGAGTTCTGGCGGCCCGCGGTGCGCAAGGCCGCGCTCTGGGAGCGGGACATCTGGGTCGATCTGGGGATGGTGACCTTCGCCCGTGCGACCGTCACCCTCAGGGAGGGCCGTCTGATCCCCAAGCGGGAGGCACTGGAGCTGCTGCCGGAACTCGGCGCGCCGGTCGCCGTGGTCGAGGACATATGGCGACGGCGGTACGAGGATCCGGCGCCGCACACCGAGGAGTGGCTGCGACGCCGGGCCGAGCTGACGCGCGGCTATCTGGGCCCCGCGATCGACGACCTGGTGAGCACCTACGCGTGACTCACGCGCGCGTGAGCGCCGACTCCGTGGCGGGCCCCGGCAGATCCGCCACGGCCTCGGGCCGTTCGCGCAGCGACAGCAGGACGCGCAGGACGCCGATCCACACCAGGCAGGAGCCGAACATGTGGAGGCCGACCAGGGCCTCCGGGAGGTCGGTGAAGTACTGGACGTAACCGATGACGCCCTGGCCGAGAAGGATCAGGAACAGGTCGCGGGTGCGGTCCAGGGGGCCCTTGGGGGCGTCGACGGCCTTGAGGACGAACCACAGGGCGAACGTCAGCGTGACCACGATCCAGGCCAGCACGGCGTGCAGCTTGGCGACGTTCTCCCAGTTCACGTGCATGCGGTCGACCTCGCTCGAGTCGCCCGCGTGCGGGCCCGCGCCGGTGACCACCGTGCCGACCGCGATCAGCAGGACAGTGGCGACGACCAGGAACCACACGAGCTGCCGCACCGCCTTGCCGACCAGCGGGCGGGGCTGGGCGGAGCCCTCGCGGGTGCGCTGCCACATGACCGTCGCCACGGTGATGAGCACCGTGGAGAGCAGGAAGTGCGCGGCGACCGTGTAGGGGTTGAGGCCGACCAGGACGACGATGCCGCCGAGGACCGCGTTGCTCATGACGATCCAGAACTGCGCCCAGCCGAGCCGGGTGAGGTCGCGCCGCCACGGCTTCTCGGAACGCGCGGCGATGATCGCCCAGCCGACCGCCGCGCACAGCACGTAGGTCAGCATGCGGTTGGTGAACTCGATGGTGCCGTGGAAGTCCATCGCGCTGGTGGGGGTGAGCGAGCCGTTGGCGCACTCGGGCCAGGTGGGGCAGCCGAGGCCCGAACCGGTCAGCCGCACGGCGCCGCCGGTCACCACGATGACCACCGACATGACGAGCGCGGCAAGGGCCGCGCGTCGCACCGTCCGGGGGGTCGGGGTCCAGCGTTCGGCGATGAGGGCGAGCGGGTTGCGCGCGAAGGCTACGGCGTCGGCTCGGGTCACTTTTGGCACGGGCCCCATCGTAGGCGGCCGCTTGTGCACGCCTTCACGAGACCCCCGCACCCACGCAAATCGCCACCTCGACGGGTGCCCGCCGTACCGGCTCCCAGAGCCGCGGCGCTACTCCCAGCGGAAGAACCTGCCCGCGGCTGCCAGGCCCACGACCGCCCACACGGCCAGGATCCCGAGATCGCCCCACGGCATGCCCGCCCCGTGCTGGAGGACGTCCCGCAGTCCGTCCGAGAGCGCCGAGATCGGCAGCAGACCGAGCACGTCCTGGGCGCCGGAGGGGAACTTGTCCATCGGGACGATCACGCCGCCGCCCACGAGCAGCAGCAGGAAGACCAGGTTCGCGGCGGCCAGTGTCGCCTCCGCCTTCAGCGTGCCGGCCATCAGCAGGCCGAGGCCCGAGAAGGCGGCCGTACCGAGGATCAGCAGAAGCAGCACCGCTGGCGGGTTGCCGTGCGGCGACCAGCCCAGCGCGAAGGCGATCACCGTCAGCAGGACGACCTGGAGGACCTCCGTGACCAGCACGGACGCCGTCTTCGCGGTCATCAGGCCCCAGCGGGGCAGCGGGGAGGCGGCGAGCCGCTTCAGCACCCCGTACCGCCGCTCGAAGCCGGTGGCGATCGCCTGGCCGGTGAACGCCGTCGACATCACGGCGAGCGCGAGGATGCCGGGGGCCAGGAAGTCGACGGCCTCGCCCTTGCCGGTGTCGATGATGTCGACCGAACTGAACAGCACCAGCAGCAGCGTCGGGATGACGGCCGTCAGGAGGAGCTGCTCGCCGTTGCGCAGCAGCATCCTCGTCTCCAGGGCGGCCTGCGCGCGGATCATGCGGGGCAGCGGGGCCGCCCCCGGCTTCGGGGTGTACATGCCGGCGGTGGTCACGAACGCAGCTCCTTGCCGGTCAGCTCCAGGCTGTGTCTTCCCGGGGGGCAACCCCCGGACCCCCGGCCGAGATGCAATTGAGCCTCACTCATGAGCGCAACTCCTTGCCGGTCAGCTCCAGAAACACGTCTTCCAGGGTGTGGCGTTCGACCGAGATCTTCTCCGGCATCACGCCGTGCTGCGCGCACCAGGAGGTGACCGTCGCCAGCAGCTGTGGATCGATCTTGCCGCCGATCCGGTACGAGCCGGGTGTCAGCTCGGCCGCCGTGCAGTCGGCCGGCAGGGCCTTGAGCAGGGAGCCGACGTCGAGGCCCGGGCGGCCGGTGAAGCGCAGGGTGTTCTCGGCGCCGCCGCGGCACAGCTGCTCGGGGGAGCCCTGTGTGATGACCCTGCCCGCGTCGATGATCGCGACATCGTCGGCGAGCTGCTCGGCCTCGTCCATGTAGTGCGTGGTGAGGATCACCGAGACACCGTCGGCGCGCAGATCACGGACCAGGTCCCAGGTGGCGCGGCGGGCCTGCGGGTCGAGGCCCGCGGTCGGCTCGTCGAGGAAGACCAGCTCGGGGCGTCCGACCACGGCCATCGCGAGCGCGAGGCGCTGCTGCTGACCGCCCGACAGCCGCCGGTAGGTCGTACGGCCGCAGCTGTCGAGGCCGAGCCGTTCGATGAGCGTGGGCACGTCCAGCGGATGGGCGTGGAGCTTCGCCACGTGCCGGAGCATCTCGTCGGCCCGGGCGCCCGAGTAGACCCCGCCGGACTGGAGCATCACACCGATGCGGGAGTGCAGCTGCCCGGACTGTCGCACCGGGTCGAGGCCCAGGACGCGCACCGTGCCGGAGTCCGGCTTCCGGTACCCCTCGCAGGTCTCGACCGTGGTCGTCTTGCCCGCGCCGTTGGGGCCGAGTACGGCGGTGATGCCCGCCTCGGCCACCAGGTCCAGGCCGTCCACCGCGGTCTTCGTGCCGTACCGCTTCACCAGGGCCTGGACCTGGACCACGGGCTCGCTTCGCATGAGGAGCAAGTCTAAGGACGCCTCCGGGGCGCCCGGGAGCCGGGGGCCGCATCCAGGTACGGCTCACGGGGGCGATGCAGCGCGAGCCAGCGCGCCGCGTACGCCACCGCGTCGGCCACCGGGAACAGGCGTACGTCGGCCGCGCCCACCCGGCCCCGTACGACGGGACGGTCCCGCTCGAAGTCGGAGCCCAGTTCGTCGAAGCGGTCGGAGTCGACCGAGACCTCGGTGACGACCTCCCACCGGGTCGCCCCCTGCGGGGTCCGCACCGGGCGTCCCACCTCGACGAGGGGCGAGGATATGCGGTACTCGGCGAGGTGGAAGCTGGTGCAGGTGTCGTAGCCCGCGCCGAGCAGGAGCACCCGGGCGTCCAGGGCCTCCAGACGGGCCAGCGGGCTGCGCTCGCCGAGCCGGCAGTCGGGCGCGTGCTCCTCGACGATCTCCGCCGCGCGCGGGCCGAGAGCCGCGAAGGAGGTCTGCGGGTGCGCGCTGCGCAGGGCGCCGGGCCAGGTGCGGACGGTCTCCGGGATCACTCCGACCCCGCGCGAGGGCGTGACGAGGGGATCGTACGCGGGCATCGTCGCCCGGACGGTCGACCACCACTCCTCGGGCACGGGCGGATTGCTCCACAGCGCCGGGTCGGAGAGCTCGCCGGACTGGGTGGGGACGACCACGGTGCCGTCGGGGCCGAGCGCGTCGAGCAGTCCCTGGACCACGGCGACCGGGCCGCCGTTGACCCAGCCGAGGGAGCTCAGTGAGGAGTGCACCAGAAGCGTTTCGCCGGGCCGGACGCCGATCGAGTGAAGCTGGGTGGCGAGGGTGTCCCGCGTGACGAGTGGGCCGGTGGGAGGCGGTGTCGACATGGTTCGCGAGTCTTCCCGAGAGCCCGGCCGGAAGCCAGTGGATTGATCGATCAAAGATCGTTTCCGCAGGTCATCTTAGGTATACCTAAGTGACGTACGGCACCGTCCACCCCTCAGGACGCGGCTTGTCAGTCTCTGAGGAATTACGCAACAATGGCGTTGTGAAAAACGTTGGCGAGACTCGGGAGACCCCTGTGGGGGCCCCTCAGGAGGAACTCGCGACCGGGGAGCGGTCCACCCGCAACCGAGTCGCGCGGTCCATCCTGGACCACGGCCCCTCGACGGTGGCCGATCTCGCGGGACGGCTGGGACTCACCCAGGCCGCGGTGCGCCGTCATCTCGACGCCCTCGTCGCCGACGACGTCGTGGAAGCACGTGAGCAACGGGTCTACGGAGCGCGTACGCGCGGCCGTCCCGCCAAGGTGTTCGCCCTGACCGACTGCGGCCGGGACGCCTTCGACCAGTCCTACGACAAGCTCGCCGCGGACGCGCTGCGCTGGATCGCGGCCCGTGAGGGCGGGGGCGAGGCGGTCGCCGCCTTCGCCCGCGCCCGGATGGCCGCCCAGGCGGAGGCGTACCGCACGGCCGTCGAGGCCGCCGCGCCCGAAGAGCGCACGGAAGCGCTGGCCAAGGCCTTGAGCGTGGACGGGTACGCTGCTACGGCGCGTAGCGCACCGGTCGGCGAGCAGCTCTGCCAGCACCACTGTCCGGTCGCCCATGTCGCCGAGCAGTTCCCGCAGCTGTGCGAGGCGGAGACCGAGTTCTTCTCCCAGTTGCTCGGCACCCATGTGCAGCGGCTGGCCACCATCGCCCACGGCGATGGTGTGTGCACCACGTTCATCCCCAAGATTTCCAAGATTTCCAAGATTTCCGAATCCGATTTCCATGGCCTCAACGCATCTGCAAGCACCGCCGGGAGGAACCCCGCATGACGCTCCCCATCGAGGAGACTGCCCACCCCGAGCTCGAGGGTCTGGGTACGTACGAATACGGCTGGGCCGACTCCGACGTGGCCGGTGCCTCTGCCAAGCGAGGCATCAACGAGGACGTCGTCCGCGACATCTCCCAGAAGAAGTCCGAGCCGGAGTGGATGACCAAGCTCCGCCTCAAGGGCCTGCGCCTCTTCGAGAAGAAGCCGATGCCGAACTGGGGCTCGGACCTGTCGGGCATCGACTTCGACAACATCAAGTACTTCGTGCGCTCCACGGAGAAGCAGGCGGAGTCCTGGGAGGACCTGCCCGAGGACATCAAGAACACGTACGACAAGCTCGGCATCCCCGAGGCGGAGAAGCAGCGCCTCGTCGCCGGTGTCGCGGCCCAGTACGAGTCCGAGGTCGTCTACCACCAGATCCGTGAGGACCTGGAGGAGCAGGGCGTCATCTTCCTCGACACCGACACCGCCCTGAAGGAGCACCCGGAGCTCTTCAAGGAGTACTTCGGCACGGTCATCCCGGTCGGCGACAACAAGTTCGCGTCGCTGAACACCGCGGTGTGGTCCGGCGGGTCCTTCATCTACGTGCCGAAGGGCGTGCAGGTCGAGATTCCGCTCCAGGCCTACTTCCGTATCAACACGGAGAACATGGGCCAGTTCGAGCGGACGCTGATCATCGTCGACGAGGACGCCTACGTCCACTACGTCGAGGGTTGTACGGCGCCGATCTACAAGTCGGACTCCCTGCACTCCGCGGTGGTCGAGATCATCGTGAAGAAGGGCGCCCGCTGCCGCTACACGACCATCCAGAACTGGTCGAACAACGTCTACAACCTGGTCACCAAGCGCGCCGTGGCGTACGAGGGCGCGACCATGGAGTGGATCGACGGCAACATCGGCTCCAAGGTCACCATGAAGTACCCGGCCGTCTACCTGATGGGCGAGCACGCCAAGGGCGAGACCCTGTCCATCGCTTTCGCGGGCGAGGGCCAGCACCAGGACGCCGGCTCCAAGATGGTGCACATGGCGCCGAACACGTCGTCGAACATCGTGTCGAAGTCCGTGGCGCGTGGTGGCGGTCGTACGTCCTACCGCGGTCTGGTCGAGATCGGCGAGGGCGCCCACGGCTCCAAGTCGAACGTGCTGTGCGACGCGCTGCTCGTCGACACCATCTCCCGCTCCGACACGTACCCGTACGTCGACGTCCGTGAGGACGACGTGTCCATGGGCCACGAGGCGACCGTCTCCAAGGTCTCCGAGGACCAGCTCTTCTACCTGATGAGCCGTGGTCTGACGGAGTTCGAGGCGATGGCGATGATCGTGCGCGGCTTCGTCGAGCCGATCGCCAAGGAGCTGCCCATGGAGTACGCCCTTGAGCTCAACCGGCTGATCGAGCTGCAGATGGAAGGCGCGGTCGGCTAAGCCCCGGCCTCCGCAAGCAGCCAGCGAACTCCGACGTAGGAAAGAGAGCAGACCGACAGCCATGGCTGAGGCCCAGAATATTCCGGTGGGGTCCACCACCGCCGGCCAGATCGCGGTGGCCGCCGAGTCGACCGTCGCCACGCGCATGAGCGCGCCCCCGTCCTTCGACGTGGCCGACTTCCCGGTCCCCCATGGCCGTGAGGAGGAATGGCGGTTCACCCCGCTGGAGCGGCTGCGCGGGCTGCACGACGGCACCGCGGTCGCCACCGGCGACGGCGTCAAGGTCGACATCGAGGCGCCCGAGGGCGTCATCGTCGAGACCGTCGGCCGCGACGACGCCCGGCTCGGCAGGGCCGGCACCCCGGTGGACCGTGTCGCCGCCCAGGCGTACTCGGCGTTCGAGAAGGCCGGTGTCGTCACCGTCCCCAAGGAGACGGTGCTCACCGAGCCGATCCGCATCGCCGTGCACGGCGAGGGCGGCGTCGCCTACGGCCACCAGGTCGTGGAACTCGGAGCCTTCGCCGAGGCCGTCGTCGTCATCGACCACACCGGTGACGCCGTGGTCGCCGCCAACGTCGACTACATCCTGGGCGACGGTGCCAAGCTCACCGTCGTCTCCGTCCAGGACTGGGACGACAAGGCCGTGCACGTGGGCCAGCACAACGCGCTGATCGGCCGGGACGCCACCTTCAAGTCGTTCGTGGTCACCTTCGGCGGCGACCTGGTACGCCTCCACCCGCGCGTCGCCTACGCGGGCACCGGCGGCGAGGCCGAGCTGTTCGGTCTGTACTTCACGGACGCGGGCCAGCACCAGGAGCACCGCCTCTTCGTCGACCACAACACCCCGCACTGCAAGTCGAACGTCGCCTACAAGGGCGCGCTCCAGGGCGAGGGCGCGCACGCGGTGTGGATCGGCGACGTCCTCATCGAGGCCAAGGCCGAGGGCACGGACACCTACGAGATGAACCGCAACCTGGTTCTGACCGACGGCGCCCGGGTCGACTCCGTGCCGAACCTGGAGATCGAGACGGGCGAGATCGTCGGCGCCGGTCACGCCTCCGCCACCGGCCGCTTCGACGACGAACAGCTCTTCTACCTGATGGCCCGTGGCATCCCCGCCGACGAGGCCCGCCGACTGGTGGTCCGCGGCTTCTTCGCCGAGCTGGTCCAGCAGATCGGTGTCGACGACATCGAAGCGCGGCTCCTCGTGAAGATCGACGAGGAGCTGGAGGCGTCCGTCTGATGACTGTCTCGTCGACGTTCGTACGCGCCTGTGGGCTGAGCGAGCTGGAGGACGACACCCCGAAGCGGGTGGAGCTCGACGGCACGCCGGTCTCGGTGGTGAAGACCGAGGGGGAGGTGTTCGCGATCAACGACATCTGCTCGCACGCGAACGTCTCGCTCTCCGAGGGCGAGGTGGAGGACTGCCAGATCGAGTGCTGGCTGCACGGCTCCGCGTTCGACCTCCGCACCGGCAAACCGTCCGGCCTTCCCGCGACGCGCCCCGTCCCCGTATACCCCGTAAAGATCGAAGGGGACGATGTGCTCGTCTCCCTCACCCAGGAGTCCTGAGGAACCCATGGCTACGCTTGAAATCCACGACCTGCACGTCACCGTCGAGGCCGACAACGCCACGAAGGAGATCCTCAAGGGTGTCGACCTGACCGTGAAGCAGGGCGAGACGCACGCCATCATGGGCCCCAACGGCTCCGGCAAGTCGACCCTCGCCTACTCGCTCGCGGGCCACCCGAAGTACACGATCACCGGCGGCACCGTCACCCTCGACGGCGAGAACGTCCTGGAGATGTCCGTCGACGAGCGCGCCCGCGCGGGCCTGTTCCTGGCGATGCAGTACCCGGTCGAGATCCCCGGTGTCTCCGTCTCCAACTTCCTGCGCACCTCCGCCACCGCCGTCCGCGGCGAGGCCCCCAAGCTGCGTACCTGGGTGAAGGAGGTCAAGGAGACCATGGAGCGCCTCTCCATGGACCCGGCCTTCGCCGAGCGCAATGTCAACGAGGGCTTCTCCGGCGGTGAGAAGAAGCGCCACGAGATCCTTCAGCTGGAGCTGCTCAAGCCGAAGATCGCGATCCTCGACGAGACCGACTCCGGTCTGGACGTCGACGCTCTGCGCGTGGTGTCCGAGGGCGTCAACCGCGTCCGCGAGACCGGCGAGGTGGGCACCCTGCTCATCACCCACTACACGCGCATCCTGCGCTACATCAAGCCCGACTTCGTGCACGTCTTCTCCGGCGGCCGGATCGTCGAGTCCGGCGGCGCCGAACTCGCCGACAAGCTGGAGAACGAGGGCTACGAGGCCTACACCACGAAGGGTGGCGTATCCGCGTGACGCAGCTGCCGGGCCTCCTCGACACCGAGGCGATCCGCAAGGACTTCCCCATCCTGGACCGCCTGGTCCACGACGGTAAGAAGCTCGTGTACCTGGACAACGCGGCGACCTCGCAGAAGCCGCGCCAGGTGCTGGACGCTCTCAGTGGTTACTACGAGCAGTACAACGCCAACGTCCACCGCGGTGTGCATGTGCTCGCCGAGGAGGCCACGGCGCTGTACGAGGGCGCGCGCGACAAGGTCGCCGCGTTCATCAACGCGCCGAGCCGCGACGAGGTGATCTTCACCAAGAACGCCTCCGAGTCGCTCAACCTCGTGGCCAACATGCTCGGCTGGGCCGACGAGCCCTACCGGGTCGACCACGAGACCGAGATCGTCATCACGGAGATGGAGCACCACTCCAACATCGTCCCGTGGCAGCTGCTGGCGCAGCGCACCGGCGCGAAGCTGAAGTGGTTCGGCCTGACCGACGACGGCCGTCTCGACCTGTCGAACATCAACGAGATCATCACCGAGAAGACGAAGATCGTCTCCTTCGTGCTGGTGTCGAACATCCTGGGCACCGTGAACCCGGTCGAGGCCATAGTGCGCCGCGCCCAGGAGGTCGGCGCGCTGGTCTGCATCGACGCCTCGCAGGCCGCGCCGCACATGCCGCTGGACGTCCAGGCTCTCCAGGCCGACTTCGTGGCCTTCACCGGCCACAAGATGTGCGGTCCGACGGGCATCGGTGTCCTCTGGGGCCGCCAGGAGCTCCTGGAGGACCTGCCGCCGTTCCTCGGTGGCGGCGAGATGATCGAGACCGTGTCGATGCACTCGTCGACCTACGCCCCGGCGCCCCACAAGTTCGAGGCGGGCACGCCCCCGATCGCGCAGGCGGTCGGCCTCGGCGCGGCGATCGACTATCTGAACTCGATCGGCATGGACAAGATCCTCGCCCATGAGCACGCGCTCACCGAGTACGCGGTGAAGCTGCTCGGTGAGGTCCCCGACCTGCGGATCATCGGCCCGACCACGGCCGAGGACCGCGGCGCCGCGATCTCGTTCACGCTGGGTGACATCCACCCGCACGATGTGGGCCAGGTCCTGGACGAGCAGGGCATCGCGGTCCGGGTCGGCCACCACTGCGCCCGCCCGGTCTGCCTGCGCTACGGAATTCCTGCGACCACGCGAGCGTCGTTCTATCTGTACTCCACGCCGGCCGAGATCGACGCGTTGGTCGAAGGCCTGGAGCACGTCCGGAATTTCTTCGGCTGAGGAGCGGCTGAGACGTGCTGTGCCATCCCGGGGGACAACCCCCGGACCCCCGGCCGGATGACCGCGCAACGGACGACAGGACGCGAGGTTAGTCGTTGTGAAGCTGGATTCGATGTACCAGGAAGTCATCCTGGACCACTACAAGCACCCGCACGGGCGGGGCTTGCGGGATGGCGATGCCGAGGTGCACCACGTCAACCCGACATGCGGCGACGAGATCACGCTGCGTGTGAAGTACGACGGCGAGCAGATCGCGGACATCTCGTACGAGGGCCAGGGCTGCTCCATCAGCCAGGCCTCGGCGTCCGTGCTGAACGACCTCCTCGTCGGCAAGGACGTGTCCGAGGCGCAGAAGATCCAGGAGACCTTCCTGGAGCTGATGCAGTCCAAGGGCCGGATCGAGCCCGACGACGCGATGGAGGAGGTGCTGGAGGACGCGGTCGCGTTCGCCGGCGTCTCCAAGTACCCGGCCCGGGTCAAGTGCGCTCTCCTGAGCTGGATGGCGTGGAAGGACGCGACGGCCCAGGCTCTGGGCGGGAGCGCCGAGAGGAAGACGGCATGAGCGAGAACGAGACCTTGACGACGAAGCCGGCCTCGGAGGAAGAACTCCGTGAGGCGCTGTACGACGTCGTCGATCCCGAGCTGGGCATCGACGTCGTCAACCTCGGCCTGATCTACGGCATCCACATCGACGACGCGAACATCGCGACGATCGACATGACCCTGACGTCCGCGGCCTGCCCGCTCACCGACGTCATCGAGGACCAGGCCAAGTCCGCCACGGACGGCATCGTCAACGAACTGCGCATCAACTGGGTCTGGATGCCGCCGTGGGGCCCGGACAAGATCACGGACGACGGACGCGAGCAGCTGCGGGCGCTCGGGTTCAACGTCTGAGTCCACCCGCACCTGCGCACACGACTGTGGCCCCCGGCGGCTTGCCGGGGGCCACGGCTGTTCCTGCGGTCGGGTCAGGTCGCCTCAGGTCCAGCCGTTCACCACGCGGAAGGCCGAGTCCGCGCGGAAGAGCTGGGTGTTGTCGTATTTTTCCAGGCGGAGCTGGAAGTTGCGGTGGCGCAGATAGCGGCCGGGGTAGTTGATCGACTCCAGCATGACGGCGCCGGTGTACGGGGACGTCCGGGGGCAGAAGGTGGCGTCCTTGCGGAAGAGGCCGGAGCCGTCGTTGCGGTCTGCGCGCAGATAGAAGTTGCGGTGGCGCAGATAGCTGCCGTCGGCGGTGGTGAAGGAGTAGCAGTTGGAGTTGTCGAGCCCCGGCACCACCTTGAAGCTGGCTTCCTGCCTGGTCGACTCCGAACTGCCCGAACCCACCGGATCGAGACGGACGAGGCCGTTGCTCAGGTGCCAGTACCGGTCGGGGTAGTTGACCGACTGGAGCGACTTCCGCGAGGAGACGGGCTTGGACGTCGGAGACTTGCTCGGCGAGGGCGTCTTCGACGGTGCGGTGTCGCCGGGGACCTGCTCGGAGTCGGAGCCCTGTTCCGAGGGTTTGGGCGAGGCCGCGTCCGACGAGGCGGAGGCGGAGCCGGAACCCGAGCCGGACGGTCGCGGGGAGGACAGGGCGGCCTTGCCGGCCGGGGCGTTGTCCGTGCCGTCGGCCGAGGCGGAGAAGCCGGGGATGAACGGGACGTCCGTGTCGGAGGCGGTGTGGTTCGCCTCCTTCTTCGACGCGGCGTCAGTATTGCTGTCCAGTACGGCGATGGCGGTCGCGGTGGCGATGAGAACCGCCACCGCGAGCCCGCCGGCCAACCACAGCCGACGGGTGCCTGGCAGCCGTCCCTCGCCCGGGATCTCGCCGGACACCCAGGGCAGTGGGGGCTCGACGAAGGCGGGCAGTTCCGCCGGGTAGGGAGTGCCCTGGGGAGTGGGGCGCCAGGCGGGTTCCTCCGAGGTGGGCACGGGCTGGTCGGGCCCGGGCTCGGGGTCGGGGTCGGGCTCCGGCGTTATTTCTGGCATGCGCGTTCCTCCAGCGTCGCCCGAGGCGCACGCGGATTCGTCTACTGATCTCAGTACAAGAAAGGGGGGCGCAGACACACGGAACGGCGGTAGCCGTGGAAACCGGGTGCGCGACTGGTGAAACAGTAGTGGACCCGGTGAGGTCTGAGCAGCCGTTTCCCCCACTGATCCAGTGGCCGCATGGGGATTCATGGGGGTTCATGCGCGTTCATGGGCGCGATGGCTTCACGCGGTGGCTTCACATTGCATTCTCAGTGTGATCCAAGTCCGGGCTCATCGCGACGCGACTTCGTACTCCCCGCCTACGAGAGCCGGTTGGGCTTCGGCGATCCGGAGGAGCGCGGCAACCGGGCCGGGCTCGCACGGTGGATCACCGGCCGCGAGGAGACACGCTTCCGCGAACTCGGGCTGGATGCCACGCGCAGGCACGCCCGCGAGCGGGGCCCGGACGGCTGGTACGAGCTGTGCTTCGAGGGCCTGGTGGCGGATCCGGAGGCCCAACTCTGGTGGCTGTGCGGGTACTTGGGCGAGGAGTACGTATCCGGGACGAGAGAGCCGTAGCGCCTCGCTGGACGCCTCGCGGGCCGGCAGGTGGACCACCCGGCTGACGCCCACTCAGATACGGCTGTGCGAGGCCGTACTGGGGGAACGGCCGACCTTGTACGGCTACGATTTCGCCGGTCGGACGGCACGGGTGGGATCGACCGGCGTCCCGGCGCCGGTATCGAGTCGTCGTTCACGCCCATGATCGGTCCGCGCTCGCCCGCCTCCGGTGTCAGGTTCTCGACCGGCGACCGAGTCGGGCAGGCCTCTTTGTGTACGTGCGTACGCATCGATGCGTACACTCGTACACATGGGATACACGCTGCTCGCCGGAGCCATCGCCTCCGAGGTCGCCGCCACGACCGCCATGAAGTACAGCGAGGGCTTCAGCAGGCCCTGGCCGTCGCTGGTCACCGTCCTCGGCTACGTCGTCGCCTTCGTGCTGCTCGCGCAGTGCCTGAAGACCGTCCAGGTCGGCACGGCGTACGCGATCTGGGCCGGCGCCGGGACCGCCGTCATCGCCGCGATCGGCATGGTGTTCCTCGGCGAGGCGCTCAACTTCACGAAGGTCGCCGGGATACTGCTGATCATCGGCGGGGTCGTGGTGCTGAACCTCGGCGGAGCCCACTGATGGCGCCCCGCCGTTACGACCCCGAACGTCGGCAGCGGATCATCGACGCGGCGATCCGGGTGGTGGGCGCCAAGGGGCTCGCCGGGCTGAGCCACCGCTCCGTCGCGGCCGAGGCCGATGTGCCGCTCGGCTCCACCACGTACCACTTCAAGACCCTCGACGAACTCATGGTCGCCGCGCTGCGCCAGGCGAACGAGGGCTTCGCCAAGGTGGTCGCCGCGCGCGGCGCGCTGGAGGACCCCCGGGCCGACCTCGCCGGCGAGCTCGCCGGGCTGATGGGCGAGTGGCTCGCGGGCGACCGTACGGGGGTGGAACTGGAGTACGAGCTCTACCTCGCCGCGCTGCGCCGCCCCGCCCTGCGCCCCGTCGCCGCCGAATGGGTCCAGGGCCTGGCCGAACCCCTCGCCCGCCGCACCGACCCCGTCACCGCGCGGGCGCTCGTCGCACTGGTGGACGGAATCTGTCTGCAGGTGCTGCTGACGGGGACGACGTACGACGAGGGGTATGCGCGGGAGGCGTTGGGGCGGGTGATCGGCTGAGGGGGAGGGGGCGGTGCGGGGGGATGTGAGGTGGGATGTGCGGTGGCAGGGCGGGCTCCCGCCGGGTCGCCCCGCAGGGGGGCGTACGGGGCGCTCGGCACGTGAGATGCCGGGTGGATCGGTTCGCCCGCGCGGCCCGGGCCGCGTTAGGTTTCACCCATGACCGACACGACTGCTACTCGCACCACCGGCGCCGTCGCCGCAGGCCTCGCCACCCTCACGGCCGACGGCACCGTCCTCGACACCTGGTTCCCCGCGCCCGAACTGTCCGCAGAGCCCGGCCCGGCCGGCACCGAGCGGCTCTCCGCCGAGCGTGCCGTCGAGCTGCTCGGCGAAGGCGCCGCCAAAGCCGTCGGGCCCGACGCCCGCCGGGGGGTCGAAGTGGTCGCGGTCCGTACGGTCATCGCCTCACTGGATGAGAAGCCGATCGACGCGCACGACACCTACCTGCGGCTGCACCTGCTCTCGCACCGCCTCGTGAAGCCGCACGGCCAGAGCCTGGACGGCATCTTCGGCCACCTCGCCAACGTCGCCTGGACCTCGCTCGGCCCGGTCGCCGTGGACGACGTCGAGAAGGCGCGGCTCAACGCCCGCGCCGAGGGGCTGCACCTCCAGGTGACGTCCATCGACAAGTTCCCGCGCATGACGGACTACGTCGCCCCCAAGGGCGTCCGCATCGCCGACGCCGACCGCGTCCGGCTCGGCGCGCACCTCGCCGAGGGCACCACCGTCATGCACGAGGGCTTCGTGAACTTCAACGCGGGCACGCTCGGCACCTCGATGGTCGAGGGCCGCATCTCGGCCGGGGTCGTGGTCGGCGACGGCTCCGACATCGGCGGCGGCGCCTCCACCATGGGCACCCTCTCCGGCGGCGGCAACGTCCGCATCACGATCGGCGAGCGCTGTCTGATCGGCGCCGAGGCGGGCGTCGGTATCGCCCTCGGCGACGAGTGCGTGGTCGAGGCGGGGCTGTACGTCACCGCTGGCACCCGCGTGACCATGCCCGACGGGCAGATCGTCAAGGCTCGCGAGCTGTCCGGGGCGTCGAACATCCTCTTCCGCCGCAACTCGGTGACCGGAACCGTCGAGGCGCGGCCGAACAACGCGGTGTGGGGCGGCCTGAACGAGGTTCTGCACAGCCACAACTGAGGGGTTCGTCATCGGCCGTGGGTTGTTCGTGGCCGGTCGTATGGTTCCCCGCGCCCCTTCCGGGGTGCGGGGAACCATTTCATGTTCATGAGCTCATGAGCTCGTGAGGACGACGAGTTGCCGGGTCGCCCGGGTCATCGCGACATAGCGGTCGACCGCCCCTTCGATGCCCTTGCCGAACGACTCCGGGTCGATCAGGACGACCAGGTCGAACTCGAGCCCCTTCGACAGCTCCGGGGTCAGCGACCGGACCCGGGACCTCGCCCGGAACGCCGGATCGCCGATGACGCAGGCGATCCCGTCGGCATGCGCGGCGAGCCAGGTGTCGAGGACCGAACTCAGATCCGCGGCGGATCCGTGGACGACGGGGACACCGCCGCTGCGGATGGAGGTCGGCACGTTGGCGTCCGGGAGCACGGCCCGGATGACCGGCTCGGCCTCCGCCATGATCTCTTCCGGCGTCCGGTAGTTGACGCTCAGGGAAGCCAGGCGGATCCGGTCGAGCCCGATCCGCTCCAGCCGTTCCTGCCACGACTCCGTGAACCCGTGCCTGGCCTGGGCACGATCCCCGACGATGGTGAAGCTCCGGGACGGGCACCGGAGCAGCAGCATCTGCCACTCCGCGTCGGTCAGTTCCTGGGCCTCGTCCACGACGATGTGCGCGAACGGACCGGCGAGCAGGTCCGGTTCGATGCCGGGCGACACGGTCTCGTCGACCAGGGTGTCCTTCAGGTCCTGCCCGCGCAGCATCGTCACCGCACCTTCACCGTCGGCATCGGCGTCGAGCAGGTTGTCGATGACGCCGGCCATGCGCTCACGTTCGGCGGCGACGGAGGCGTTGTGCCGACGCCTGCGTCGCGCCGCCTCCGGGTCGCCGAGCCGCTGCCGTGCCGCGTCCAGGAGCGGCAGGTCGGACACCGTCCAGGCCCGGGCGTCCGCGCGCTGCAGCCGCGACACGTCGTCGGGGCTGAGCCAGGGAGCGCACTTGCGCAGGTAGGCGGGTACCGACCAGAGGTCTCCGACGAGGTCGGCCGCTTCGAGCAGCGGCCACGCGCGGTCGAAGGCCGTGAGCAGCTCCCTGTTGCGCAGCAGCGACCTCCGGAGCAGCCCGGGCGAGGCGCCCTCGTCGTGCTCGTTGTCCTCGTCGCCTTCGTTGGCCTCGTTGGCCTCGTCGTGCTCGTCGTGCTTGTCTCCCAGGATCGTGAGCAGCTCCTCCCAGACCTGCTCGCGTGCCTCGTTGTGCGGAGTACCGGGTTCCGCAGCTTCGAACGCCAGGGCCCAGTCGTCGGCGCTCAGTCGGATGTCGGACCAGTGGGTCGCGACCGTCATCCCCTTGGTGGGCGGCTCCTCGTAGAACCTGACGGCCGTCTCGATCGCCCGCACCAGGTCCGCGGACGACTTCAGGAGGGCCACGTCCGGGTCGGACTCGATCGCTGCCGCGGCTCCCTCGTCGACGAGGTCCCGCAGGGTGCAGGTCTGCACACCCTCCTCTCCGAGGCTGGGGAGGACGTCGGCGACGTAGGCCAGGTAGGGGCGGTGCGGACCGACGAACAGCACGCCGCCCCGGCGGTGACCGAGACGGGGGTCGGAGTGGAGGAGATAGGCGGAGCGGTGCAGAGCGACGACGGTCTTGCCCGTACCCGGACCGCCGTCGACGACGAGAGCGCCGCGGGATCCCGCGCGGATGATGGCGTCCTGGTCGGCCTGGATGGTGCCGAGCACATCTCGCATCCGTGCCGACCGGTTGCCGCCCAGACTGGCGATGAAGGCGGACTGGTCGTCGAGCGCGGCATGCCCGGCGAACCCGTCCGCGGTGAACACCTCGTCCCAGTAGTCGCTGATCCGGCCGCGGGTCCAGCGATACCTGCGGCGGCTCGCCAGACCCATCGGGTTGGCGTGGGTGGCTCCGAAGAACGGCTCGGCCGCGGGGGAGCGCCAGTCGAGCAGCAGCCGACGACCCGCGCTGTCCGTCAGACCGAGTCTTCCGACGTACACGGGCTCGGGGTCCTCCGCGCCGACCATGTGTCCGAGGCACAGGTCCAGACCGAAGCGGCGCAGCGCGCGCAGGCGAGCGGTCAGCCGGTGGATCTCGATGTCCCGGTCCATCGCCTGCCGGCCGATGACGCCGGGCGCCCGGCGCTCGGCGTCGAGGCGTTCGGTCAGTTCGGCGATCGACTGCTCCAGGCACTCCGCGACGGCCGCGAAGTGCTGCTCGTCGCCGGCGGTCAGCGCTGGGTCGGCCTTGGCGGAGAGACGGTCGGGAAGGTCGAACGCGCTGGTGGTCAAAGGGTTCACGTAAGCAGCTCCGATCTGAGGTCGCTCGCGACCATGGCGCTCGACAAGGCGTAAGGCGTAAGGCGTAAGGCGTAAGGCGTGTAAGGCGTGTAAGGCGTCGGGACGGTCCTGGCTCGCGGTCCCGTGTGTTCACGCGGACACGGGCGGCCCTTCCCGGCCGACCGTGTCGAGCAGCAGCTTCGCGGCCACCGTCGCCCCGTCGGTGCGGACGGTGCCGGCCACGGCGGTCGCTCGTGCGTGGGTCTCAGGCGTCAGGGCCGTTTTGAGCGCGGCCGACAGGGACTCGAAGGTCGGGGTCGGACCGTCGTGTGCCGCGCCGATGCCCAGGTCGGCCACCCGGTCGCTCCAGTAGGGCTGGTCCGCCGCCTGGGGTACCACCACCTGGGGCGCGCCGGCCCGGGCGGCTGTCGTCGTGGTGCCCGCGCCGCCGTGGTGCACGACGGCGGCCACCCGGCCGAACAGCGCCTGCTGGTTGACCTCGCCGACGCCGAAGCAGTCGTCCCGGTCGTCGATCAGGCCCAGGTCGGCCCAGCCACGGGAGACGAGCACGCGGCGGCCCTGCGCGCGGACCGCCTCGACGGCCACCAGGGCGGCATCCTGCGAGGCGCGCATGGGCATGCTGCCGAAGCCCACGTACACCGGTGGTTCGCCGGCCTCCAGGAACGCCACCAGCTCGGCGGGGAGCGGGCGTTCGTCCGGCAGGAGCCATGCGCCGGTCTGTACGATGTCGAGGTCCGGCGTCTCCTGCCACGGGTCCAGGGTCGGGTCCGTGGCCAGCCACGGCTGGTCGCCGATGACGTAGTCGCGGACGTTGTCCACCGGGGGCAGGCCGATCGACGCCCGGTTGGTGTTGAGCGCCTCGCCGAACAGCGCGTTGATGTTCCGGGCGTCCAGGTCCCACAGCACCTGGTTGTCGGTCACCTCCGGCGGGAGCGGCCGGCCCGGATAGGCCAGCGGTCGGCGCCGCGGCGACGGCAGGGTGAGCTGCTGGAAGGTCACGGACACGGAGGGGATGCCCAGTTTCTCGGCCACCGACCGCGCGCCGGCCGCGGCCGACATCACGCCGGTCGCCACCAGCGCGTCACATCCCTCGGCCGCCGCGGTGACCGCGGTGAACTGGCCGGCGGTCAGCTCGGCCGCGCGCCGGGGCAGATCCGCCGGCGACGGGGGCGGCGTCGCCGTCGTCAGCTCGCGCGCCGACCGGCCGAAGGGCACCAGCGGCAGGCCGACACCGGCCAGCAGCTCCACGAACTCCTCGTCCGGCGGCGCGCACACCCGCACCTCCGCGCCGAGTTCCCGCAGCCGCACCGCGAGCCCCGCCATCGGCTGGACGTCCCCGCGTGACCCATACGTCGACAACAACACACGCACTTCGCGACTCCCGATTCTCCGCGGATTCCGGCCTCGGCCGGTGATTCTGCGGCAGGACCGGGGTCTTGCCGCAAGCCCCCCAGTGCGCTATAAGTTGAGAGTGGCAAGGAGTGGGTAACCTCCTTGCCACTGTCTTTTGTGGTCCGCTGTGGACGGACAACCTCCTCGAGAAGCGGCAGCGCCCCGCGTACGGTGGCGCGCCGGCCCAGGAGGATCTCCCATGGACCGGCGCATACGACCGTGGAACGAGAGGCTCTTCACGCCCTCGCGCGGATGCCGGGGAATTGATCGTGCCCCAGAGGCATAGCGCCGGGCGTCCGCACGCGTCCCAAGAGACACAGGGGCGGGCCGCCAGGGCCGTCGGCGATGACCCTCGGGGAAGATGAAGGTGACGATGGATGCCGAAGCACAGGAGAGCTTCCGGGAGTTCGTGGCGAACCGGTCGTCCGCGCTGCTGAAGACGGCCGTCCTGCTCAGCGGCGGAGACCGGCATGCCGCCGAGGACCTGCTGCAGAACGCCCTGATCAAGGCCGCGGGGCGCTGGCACCGCATCGACGAGCCCGAAGCGTACGTACGGCAGGTCCTGTACCGCCAACAGGTGAGCCGCTGGCGGCTGAAGTGGCCCCGGCGGGAGCTGAGCGTCGCCGAGCCGCCCGAGGGCGCGTTCCACGACGCGGACCCCTCGTCCACCGCGGAGTTGCGGGTCGTGATGCGCGCGGCCCTGGCCCGGCTCACCGCCCGGCAGCGCACCGTGCTCGTCCTGCACTATCGAACACTTGCCCAGTGCTCCACTCCTTAGGGTGGAGGCGGAGGGCATCTCCGTCACTGTGGCCTGGCGGGGGGCAGTGGCGGAGGTAGGATCGCCTTGTCGGACAACAGAGTTGTCCGACCTACCGCCGGACGGGCGGAAAGTAACGCCTGTGGAGGCCCGCGTAAGACCAGCTCCCGAGAGGGAAGGGCGAGGGCCTGTGAAGCAGGAACCCTGGGTGGCACCGCGTAGCGGTGCGGACCGGAATCGCCTGCGTTAGCACAGACGAGGACGTCAATTCGAGGATCTGCCCGAGGTCGCGTGGCCCGGCTCCTTGGCTGCTTCCTCAAGACCGTACGGTCTTGAGCGTAGCGGTGCCCACCGTGGCTGTCGTCGTGCGTCGGCAGGGATGACGTCCGCCCGGCCACGGAGATGAACCGGCGCAATGCCGTCCGATTTCCCGGCCAGACCCCACCGCGCGACCTGATCGCGGCCGGGGGAGTCGCGCCGGCCGCGTACTGCACGGAGACGAACGTCAAGCTGTCGGCCACGCACCACGCCGACGTCCGCACGTACTGGCTCCTCGACGCGCGCACCCGTACGTACGAGAAGACGAAGTGGTCGTTCGTGGCGGTCGCTCCCGGCCTGCGGACCGCCGCCGTCCTGGAGCGGAGCCTGCCCGCCCGGCGGATCGGACTGCTCAACCTGCTCACCGGAAGGGTGGAACGCTGGATTCCGGTCGATCACACCGTCGGAGCGGTCGCGTTCTCGCCCGACGGCCGCACACTCGTCGCGACGACCTACAAGAAGAACCCGGACCTGCATGTCACGCTGTCGGGCAACCAGTCCAGCCGCTGGCCGAACTACCAGGAGCCGGGTCGGACCGGCTTCTACGTCGTCGACGTCGCGTCCGGCGCGGCGGCGCGCTGGAGCGAGGTCTCGTCGGGCGACGGCAGCGGCCTCAACGACCGCCAGGACTTCGGCTTCAGCCACGACGGCAAGCTCGTCCACACCGGGTTCACCACGGCACCGGGCCAGCACTTCTACGACTTCCGGGGCAACCGGGTCCAGGCACCCGCGAACGAGGCGCACCTGCCCTGGTACGTCGACGCGCGGCTGTCCCCGGACGGCAGGCACGCCGCGGGCGACTTCGCGGGCGGCGCGAAAACCACGGCCTCCGAGATCCTGGACCCCGTCACCGGCAGGCGGACCACGACCGTACGCGGGCAGCAACTGCTCGCCTGGGTCGACAACAAGCGCCTGATCGCCTGGGACATCACGCCCGGCTCGAACGAGTTCCACAACCGGCTCGTGCTCGTCACCCTGGGCAGCGACAAGGAGGTACCCCTGAGCGGTTTCCGCGGCGGCGAGGACGGCGCCGCCGGGCGCTGGACACCGGTCTTCGCCACGCGCTGATCAGCAGGTCGTCAGCCGTTCGCAGGCCATCCGCCGCACGTCGTCAGCCGCTTGTGGCCAGCCGTTCGTACGCCGCCAGCAGTCCGTCGGTCACCTCCCGGCCGGCGGGCAGCAGCGGCGCGCGGACCGGTCCGGCGGGCAGGCCGAGACCGTTGAGCAGGGCCTTCGCCGTGACCGTACCGGGCAGGCCTGCCGCCATCATCAACTCGACCAGGGGGATGGTCCGTTGTTGTCGGCGGGCCGCCTCCGCCGTGTCCCCGGCCCCGAACGCGTCGAGGATCGCGCGGAAGGCGCCCGGGATCACGTTCGCCACCGTGCTGATGTACCCGGCCCCGCCGACCGCCCGCAGCGCGAGCACCTGCTCGTCGCATCCCGCGTAGTACGCCAACTCCGTGCGGCCCAGCACCTTCTGGGTGCCGAGAAGGTCGTACGCGCAGTCCTTGACGGCCACGATCCGGGGGTGCCCGGCGAGCCGGATCAGTGTGTCGGGCTCGATCCGGGTGCCGGTGCGCCCCGGGATGTCGTACAGCGCGAGCGGCAGCCCGGTGGCGTCGGCGATCTCGCGGAAGTGGGCCTCGACGGCGTCCTGCGGGGGCTTGCTGTAGTACGGCGTGACGGCCAACAGGCCGTCCGCGCCCGCCTTTTCGGCCGCCAGGGCCAGTTCGACGGTGTGCCGGGTGTCCGCGGTGCCGACGCCCGCGACGATCGTGGCCCGGTCGCCGACCGCCTCGCGCACGGCCCGTACGAGCGCGGACTTCTCGGCGTCCGTCGTGGTCGGCGACTCGCCGGTGGTGCCGGACAGGACCAGGCCGTCGCAGCCCTCGCGGACCAGCCGGTCGGCGAGCGACTGCGCACCCACGAGGTCGAGTGCGCCCGACGCGGTGAAGGGCGTGACCATCGCACAGAGCGCGCGGCCGAAGGGAGGGGCGCAGGAGGCGGGAGGGGCCGAGGAAGCGGAGGAGGTGGAGGAGATGGGTGAGGTCGTCATACGAGTAGTGTCGACACCCCCACTGTGAAGCTCCACTTAATTCTCCTACGAGGCAAAGGGAAGCAGCGCTACCTGGTGGTGGCTTTCTCAAGGCCCTGGTGCCAACTCGGCCCCTCATGGGTCACCATGGCGAGGACGGAAGTCGACGGCAGATCGCGGGAGGCGTCATGAGGCTGGGCAAGGCACTCGCCACCGGAGTCGCGGAGGAGCAGACTCGCGCGGACGAAGACAATCTCCAGCTTCCCGAGGAAATCGAGGAGCTGGAGGCGTCCGTGCCCGAAGAGGTCCCGGTCGCCCGATGAGGCTGCGGCTCCCCGAGGAACGCCCGACGGAGCCGCCGACCGGATACAAGATCGCCCACCCGGTGCTGTCCCAGGACGGCACCCGGGCCGGGTTCACCGGCGTCTCGCTGGGCGGCGCGCAACCGTACGGAGTGCTGGACGAGGCGCGCTGCGTCTACGGGCTGCGGCACCGGGCGCCGCACCGCCGCTGCGACTGCGGCTTCCACTGTGTGCACGACCCGGCCGCGGCCGAGGCCATGCTCTGCACCGCCGAACACCGGGCGGCCGTCCTCCTGGAGGTCTCCGTCCTCGGCGCCTACATCCGTTTCGAACGGGGCTTCCGATACGCCCGCCAGCGGGTGCGGACCGCGACGGTCGGCCCCTGCGCGTGCGGCGCGGTGGCCGCCGCGCTCGCGGACGCGGGCTGGGGGCGGCCCGGCCGGCGCGCCCTGACGGCGGCCTGCGCGGGCTGCGTACGCGGTCGTACGTCCGTGTCGCTCGCGGGGTTCGCGCGGCTGGCCGGTGAGGGGCTGCGGGTCCGTGCCGGGAGCGGGTCCGCGGTCGCGGACCTGGACATGCCCGCCGGGCTCGGGGTGTCCGAGCTGGTCGCCGAGGCGGCGCTGCTGCAGGCCAGGCTGGACTGGTTCCAGACCCGGCTGGCGCGTCTCGACGAGGGCGGGCGGCAGACCTAAGGGCCTAGCGGCCAGGTCTTTTCGGCCGGGGCCGTCCGGATCGGGCCGAACCGGACCGGTTCGCTCCTCCATGGTTCCTCCCCCGGTTCCTTCCCCGGTTCCTTCCACCGACAACTCGATCCGCCTGGACAAAAAAAGTTTTCGGTGGGACGGTGGAGTCATGTTGGACGTGACCGTGATCGAGGACGCAGAAGCAGCCGCCGTCTCGCTGGACCCCATACGGTCCCGGCTGCTGGCCGAGCTCGCCGCAGGGCCCGCTTCGGCCGCCATGCTGGCCGGCAAGGTCGGGCTGCCGCGACAGAAGGTGAACTACCACCTGAAGGCGCTGGAACGGCACGGCCTGGTCGAGCTCGCGGGCGAGCGTCGCAAGGGCAATGTCACCGAGCGGCTGATGCGCGCGACCGCGGCGTCGTACGTCATCTCGCCGCTCGCGCTCGCCGCCGTGCAGCCCGACCCGGACCGCTTCCGGGACCAGCTCTCGGCCCGCTGGCTGCTCGCGCTCGGCGCCCGGCTGGTCCGGGACGTCGGTTCGCTGATCACCGGCGCGGCGAAGGCCCGCAAACGGCTCGCCACCTACGCGCTCGACGGCGAGGTGACCTTCGCCTCCGCCGCCGATCGCGCCGCGTTCATCGAGGAGCTGACGCAAGGGGTCGGCGCGCTCATCCGCAAGTACCACGACGGGAACGCGGAGGGCGGGCGTGACCACCGGATCGTCGTCGCCGTCCACCCGACGCTCAAGCCGGAATCCGCCGTCGGGACCGAGTCCGCCGTCGGGACCGAGTCCGCCGTCGAGACCAGGTCCGCCGTCGAGTCCGAATCCGTCATCGGGCCGGAGTCCGCCGTCAGGCCGGCTCCGATCGCCCCGACCCCGACCCCGACCCCGACCCCGACCCCGACTCCGACTCCGACTCCGACTCCGACTCCGACTCCGACTCCGACTCCGACCCCGCCCGCCCAGGGCTGAACCCCAGGAGAAAGACCATCATGTCCAAGGAATTCGAGATCGCCCGCGAGTTCGAGGTCGACGCCACGCCGGAGCAGATGTGGGACGCGATCACCAGCGGCACCGGCGGCTGGCTGTGGCCGATGGAGTTCGAGCCGCGCCAGGGCGGTACCGGGCCCTTCGGCTCCACGCTCACCAACTGGGACCCGCCGCACCGCCTGACCAGCCGGGTCGAGGACGTCCAGGGCATCTCCCAGCAGACCCTCAACCAGATCGACGAGACCATCGAACCGCGTGACGAGGGCCGGCGGTCCTGGGTGCGGTATGTGCACAGCGGCATCTTCGTCGACGACTGGGACAACCAGTACGACGGCGCGAGCCGGCACACGGACTTCTATCTGCACACCCTGCGCGAGTACGTGACGCACTTCGGGGGCCGTCCGGTCGCCTTCGCCACCTTCGACGGGCCGGGGACGTCCACGGCGTCCGACGCCTTCGCCGCCGTCGGGCGGGCGCTCGGTCTCGCGGACGACACGGCCGAGGGGGCGCGCGTACGGGCCCGGGGGCCCGAGGGCCGAGCCCTGGACGCCGTGGTCGACTTCCGCAACCCGTACTTCATCGGGCTGCGTACCGATGACGCCCTCATCCGTTTCTTCGGGCGCAACCACTGGGGCGCGCCGGTCGGGATGAGCGTCCACGACTTCGCGTCCGACGCCGACGCCAAGCACAACGAGGCCGCCTGGCAGGGCTGGCTGAACGAGGTGTTCGCAGCCTGACGCCGGGCAGCCGGTACCGAGCGGGGCCGGCACCGGGCAAGGGAAGGGCCCGGCCCCCCGGACGACGGGGCCGGGCCCTTCCCTTGCCCGGACTGCGGCCCCAACCGCAGCCCCCTGCAGGACTACGGCTTGAACCGCAGCACCTGCGGGTCGTGGTCGCTGATCTGGTCGGAGAACTCCGAGTTGATGTGCACGCTGTCGTAGTCGAAGTCGCAGTCCTCGCGAATCGACCGGCTGACCAGGATCTGGTCGAGAACCTGCTCGTTGCCCTGGTAGTCGTACGTGTAACGCTCGCTCTTCGGCAGCGACTTGATCGCCGACCAGAGCTCGCCGTGACCCTCCAGGATCTTCGTCGTGTCGGAGAACTCGAAGTCGTTCAGGTCGCCGAGCGCGATGACGTCGGCGTTCTTCTGCGCCTTCAGGATCTCGTTGACGAAGGCGTTCTCCGCGGTCGCCTGAAGGTGGCGCTGGGTCTCCGAGCTCCGCGTCGGCGGCTGGTACTGCGCGGTCAGACCCTGGTCGCCGCCCTTCGAGGCGAAGTGGTTGGCGATCACGAAGACCGTCTTGCCGCGGAAGACGAACTCGGCGGCCAGCGGCTTGCGGCTGGTCGTCCAGGCCGTGTTGGCCGGGTCGATCCGGCCGGGGGACGCGGTCAGCTGGGCCTTGCCGTGCACCTTGGTGACACCGACGGGGGTCGTCGAGTCGCCGCCCGCGCGGTCGGTGAAGGAGACCCGCTCCGGGTTGAACAGGAAGACCTGGCGGATGTTGCCGCCGGGCTCGCCGCCGTCCTTGTCGTTGACCGGGTCGATGGAACGCCAGTCGTACTTCGGGCCGCCCGCCGCGACGATCGCGTCGATCAGCTTGGTGACCGTCCGGTCGGCGGCGACCGTGCCGTCGTCCGTCGCGCCGTTGTTGTCCTGGATCTCCTCCAGGGACACGATGTCGGGCGACTGCAGGTTGTCCACGATCGCGGCCGCGTGGGCGGCGAAGGTGCCGTCGCCCGGGTCCAGGTTCTCGACGTTGTACGTCGCCACGGCCAGCTCGCCGCGCGACTGCTTCTTCGTCGTCTCGCGCTCCAGGCCGCCCTTCTTCAGGGTGCCCAGCTGGTTCGCGACGAGCGTGTAGCCGCCGAACTGGTTGTAGTCGAGCGGGCCCGCGGTGGTGCCCTTGAGCTCGTCGCCGACGTTCGCGACGGGGAAGTCGGCGGTCGAGCCGAGCGACTGGATCTGCAGACGTCCGGTGTTCTGCGAGGTGTACGCACCGTAGAGCGTGCCGCCGCGGCGGGTGGTGTGCTCGCGCGGCTTCACCGTGACCCACAGCTCGGTGTACGGGTCGGTGGCGGTGACCACACGGGTGTCGGCGACCTGGACGTTCATGCCCTCAAGGGACTCGTAGTAGTCCAGGGCGTACTTCTTCGGCTGCAGCGTGAGGGCGTTGATCGAGCCGCTCGCGGCCGTGTCACCGGCGGGGGTGTAGGCGGCCGGCACGGAACGGCTGTTGACGACCGTGGCCGCGGGGACCGCGTTGCCGGAGGACAGCACCGTGATCGTCGGCTTGGTGATCTCCGTCAGCGACTGGTTGCCGGTGGAGGCGCCGCCGGGCACGTACTCCGAGACGGTGCCGGTGACGGTGACCGAGTCACCGACGGCGACCTTCGGGGTGGAGCTGGTGAAGACGAAGACGCCCTCACTGGTGGCCGGGTTGTCGTCCGGGGTCGGGTCCTGGATCCAGAAACCCCTGGACGAGCCGTAGGTCCGCACGCCCGTGACGATGCCGGCCACGTCCGTGACCTTCTGGCCCGCGTACGGGGACGTACGGGTGGTGCCCTGGATGTCGTGGATGTGGACGGTGTCCGCGTGGGCGGGTGCGGTGAGCACCACGGCGGAGACGGTGGAACAGACCGCGGCAACGGTCAGCGCGCCGATGCGCGCGGTTCTCTTGCTCGGCAAGGGAATCCCTCCGGGGACTTACGTGAGCGCCGGGACGACGAGGGTGGAGCAGGTGGGGGGTGGCGCGACCTGTGTGCGGGCCGGTGACGCGCGTAGAAGGTGATGAAGCTGGCGCACGGTGAACTTCTACGCGCGTCAATCTCGTGTGTGGTGCGGGGAGTTGTCAAGGTTTCAGGGGTGTACTGCGCCTGACAGGGACATGAACCGGGCGGCATGGGTGGAAATCCGTCTAGGCTGAGCCGTCCGCGCGGTGTTCCTGGGCGGCGTCCGGATCCTCGGATCCGGGGTGGCCCCGGGGCTGCGACGGCTGTCCTGCCGGATGTGCCGCCGGACCCCGGTGGATGTCCCGCTCGGCACGCTTGTCATGCTTGGTCGGTCCTGCTCGACGGGGCGTCCGGTCCTGCGGTTCGGGCCGTTCTGTCCCGCTGTCCGGGTCCTGATTGTTCGGAGGAGAACCCAGCCGATGTCAGACAGTTCCCCCTTGCCGCCGGTGCGGCTGCACTCCGAAGCGGAGCTGGCGCGGGACGCGCTCGCCACGCCGCTGCTCTCCCGCGCCGCGCGGCTGGCCCGCTGGGCCGGTCCGGACACGCGGGTCGGCGCCGGGGGCGAACTCGTCGAGGAACAGCTTCCCGGGGCGGCCGACGTGCTCGGGCTCGGCGGCGACGACGCGGCGGCCCTCGCCGGTGAGGCCTGGCGGGTGGCCGTCGACACCGGGCTCGTCGAGATCGTGGACGAGGAGGAAGGCGCGGTCGCCGCGGGCGCGGACCTCGCGCTGCTCACCTCCGGGGGGCCGCAGGACGCCCTGGGGGTGTGGCTCGCCGCGCTGGAGACGGTGCTGGCCGACGCGAGCGTGCCCGACCTCGGCGACCTCGTCGACGCGATGGACGGCGGCGGGGAGATCGACTTCTCCTCGCTGGACTGGGACCCCGAGGCCGAGGCCGAGTTCCTGGACGGCGTGCTCGGCAACCTCTACCTGCTGACCGTGAACGAGGGCGGAGCGGGCCGGCTGCCGGTACCGCTGCCGGCCCTCGCCGCGTCGGTGATCGTGCCCGACGGCATGGCGGAACCCACCAACGACGTGCTGGAGCAGGTGTCGGAGGCGATGATGCGCCTCGACGGCCAGTTCCGGCTGCTCGAACCCGTCGGACTCGTCCACTACCAGCCGCTCGACGAGGCGCTGATGGCGGAGCCCGACGAGGAAACCGAGGAGTCGGCGGCCTCCGGCGACGACACGGACGTATCGCGCTACGGGATGGTACGGCTGACACCACTGGGCCTGTACGGGCTGCGCGCCCGGCTGCTGGAGTCCGGTCTCGCCGCGCCGGCGGTGGGGGACCTGGCGGACAAGGGCGCGGACGCGCTGCTGGACGGCACCTCCGTCTTCCCGCCGACCGCCGCCCAGGCCGAGACCGAGCAGTGGCTCGCCCGGCGCGAGCCCCTGAGCGCGGCACGGGAACTGCTCGCCGCGGCGCGCGGCGGCGACACCGGAGCGCCCCTTCGCCGGCTGCGCTGCCAGCAGGCGCTCTCGCTCGTCGGCCTGGAGGCCGAGCCCGCGCTCCGCGAGGTCCTCGACGACGCCGAGCTCGGCGGACTCGCCCGGGTCTGGCTCTCCGAGCACGGCATCGCCGACGTGCCCGCGCCGTCCGAGGCGATGGTCTTCTGGCTCACCATCGACACGCTCGCCGCACAGCTCGCCGCGGAGGGCAACTCCGCCGAGCTGCTGGGGCTCGTCGAGGGACTGGCCCAGCAGCACGGCGGCTTCTTCGCCGCGGCCTGGCGCGTCGACCACCCGGCCACCCCGGACGTCCTGGAGGCGATGGGCCGGCTGCACCCCGACAAGAAGGTCGCCAAGGAGGCCCGGAAGGCCGCCTTCAAGGCACGTTCGCAGCAAGGGGGCTGAGGGAGGGGAAGGCGGAGCTAGGGGACTGGGGGGGCTGAGGGGGCGGGCCGGGCGCGGGCCCGGCCCCGGAAGGGCGGGCGAGGTGGCCCGGGTGGCCCGGCTTTTGGGCCTCGGTGGACTTTGGGGGCCCGTGGGGGAGTCCTTACGGATTCATGGAAGCGAGGCCGGTGAAGTCGCCCGGCGTTCAACTCCCGTTCAGACGCGGGCGGGACTGTGTGGCCGCAATGCCCTCGGCCACCCTCCACGGTCATCCTTCACCGTCACGGGAGACACTCATGTCGCTCACCCGCAGGGACTTCGCCAGTCGATCCGCGCTCACCAGTGCAGGTATCGCCCTGGCCGGCAGTGTCGGCGCCCTCGCCACCGCCCCGAACGCCCTAGCTTCCACCGAAACCGAGAGCGTGGGAGAGAGCGACGAGTCGGCGTACCGGCACGGCGGAGTCGGCTACGGACCGCTGGTCCCCGACCCGAAGGGCCTGCTCGCGCTGCCCGCCGGGTTCTCCTACCGCGTCATCACCTACAGCGGCAAGACCAAGCTGGAGTCGGGCGAGTTCACGCCGTCCAACCACGACGGCACGTCCACCTTCGACGGCCCGCGCGGCACCACCCTCCTGGTCAACAACCACGAGCTGGCCGGCCCCCGCGCCCAGTGGCCCCACCCGGTGCCGCTCACCGAGGGCCTGGTCTACGACCCGGCCGCGGCCGGCGGCTGCACGGTCGTGGAGGTACGCGGCGACAAGGTGGCCGAATGGGTCGGCATCGCGGGCACCGCCACCAACTGCGCGGGTGGCAACACCCCTTGGGACACCTGGCTCACCTGCGAGGAGACCGAGGACAAGGCCGGCACCAACGGCTTCACCAAGGACCACGGCTACGTCTTCGAGGTCGACCCCAAGGACCGCCGCCGCAACAAGAACCCCAAGCCCATCAAGGCGCTCGGCCGCTACGCCCACGAGGCCGTCGTCGTCGACCCCAAGCGCGGCCGCCTCTACCTGACCGAGGACGCCTCGGGCCCCAACGGCCTGCTGTACCGCTGGACCCCGCCGCAGGGCTTCGAGCACGGCCACCGGCAGCTGGCCACCCTCGCCGACGACGCCGGCGCACTCCAGGCCTTCAAGTGCTTCGACTCCGGCGGCCGGTTCGTCGACGACCTCTCCCGCGCCACCAAGATCGGCACGGTGTACGGCGTCGACTGGATCGACGTCCCCGACCGTGACGCGAAGACCGTCTCCGTCCGCAAGCAGTTCACCGACGGCCAGGTCACCCGCGCCCGCAAGCTCGAAGGCATGTGGTGGGGCGACGGCGGCGTGTACATCGTCTCCTCCTACGCCCGCACCGAGAGCCCCGGTCAGGCACACGACGGCGCCGTCTGGTTCTACGACCCCAAGCGCCGCACCCTGACCCTGAAGGTCCTGATCGGCGTGAACCCCGACCCGTCCGTCGACGGCGCCTTCGACGGCCCCGACAACATCACCGTCTCCCCGTACGGCGGCCTCGTCATCGCCGAGGACGGCTCAGGCATCCAGCACCTGTTCGGCGCCACCGACAGCGGCCGCACCTACCCGATCGCCCGCAACGAACTCAACATCGGCACCGAGGCGGAGCCGGCCTACAGCGAGTTCACCGGCGTCACCTTCTCGCCCGACGGCAGGACCCTCTTCGCCAACATCCAGGAGCCGGGCATCATGCTCGCGATCACGGGTCCCTGGAAGCGCCAGAAGCGCGGCTGAACTCCCCGCCGTTTCCCGGGGAATTAATTCGCTCGCCCGTCCCGCGGTACGCCTCCTAGAGTGATGCATGTCCAGGTGCGAAGGCAGGACCTACTTCCACTCATAATGGGGCGGCCGCGGGTTCGAGTCCCGCCACCGGTACAACGCGCCGGTGTAGCTCAGGGGTTAGAGCACCTACGTCGGTTCCGCCGGCCTTGAACTCTGGACACCACAACTTCATGCACCTCCCGGTGCGCGGGCTGCGGCTACTTCTCTCTCAAAGAATCCACGCCGCCGCCGACTTGATCTCGGGAGGCGCAGCTCATGGTGGGTGCCCGGTGCGCAGGCAACGGTTACTTCATTGGATCGGACGGTTGCGGGTTCAAGTCCCGTCATCGACTTCGGGTCGTTGTAGCTCAATTGGGTAGAGCATCTGGCTAAGTCCGTCGCCGACCCCTGAACTCGGGCCCCCTCCATTTGCTGTGCCTCCCTCCGAAACACGACTTCACCGTCGTGGAAAGAATTCGGGGGAATTCATCATGGCACGATTCAATACCAAGGCGGCCAAGGCGCAGCCCACTTCCCGTGTGACGTCGACCGGCCGCGTGCTGCGCACGCACCAGGGCGGCCGGGGCCAGGAGCGCGACGCGCGCTCCGAGCTCTTCCTGCTGGCCATCGCCAACTTCGTCTCGCAGAACACCTTCTACGAGACCGGCGGGGCCCGCGACGACCGGTTCGCCACGCTCGTGCGCGAGCTTGCCGTCGCCGACCCGTCGTGGACGGCCGCCCTGCTGGGCTGGCTGCGTGGCGAGGGCAACCTGCGGACGGCCTCGCTGGTGGGCGCCGCCGAGTACGTGAAGGCACGCCTCGACGCCGGCGCCACCGACGGCCCGGCCAACCGGCAGGTCATCGCCTCCGTGCTGCGCCGCCCGGACGAGCCCGGCGAGCTGCTCGCCTACTGGACCTCCCAGTACGGCCGCAATGTGCCCAAGCCCGTCAAGCGGGGCATCGCCGACGCCGTACGACGTCTCTACGGCGAGAAGGCGCTGCTGAAGTACGACACGGCGGCCAAGGGCTACCGCTTCGGCGACATCCTCAACCTGGTGCACGCGGCGCCCGACCCGGCGAAGCCGTGGCAGAGCGACCTGTTCCAGTACGCCCTCGACCGGCGCCACCACCCGGACACCGCGGTGGTGCCCAAGTCGCTGCCCGTGGTGGCGGCCCACCGCGACCTGATGACGCTGCGGCCCGCCAAGCGGCGCAAGGTCGTGACCGGCGCGCACGGCGTGCGGCGCCTCGCGGACGCGGGGATGACCTGGGAGGCGCTGGCCGGCTGGCTGCAGGGACCGATGGACAAGGCGGCCTGGGAGGCCGTGATCCCGTCCATGGGTGCGACGTCGCTCGTTCGCAACCTACGGAATTTCGACGAGGCGGGGGTCAGCGACGAGGTGGCGGCTCAGGTCGCCGCCAGGATCAGTGACCCGGCGGAGGTGGCGCGCTCGCGGCAGTTCCCCTTCCGCTACCTCGCCGCGTACCGGCACGCGCCCTCGCTGCGCTGGTCGTACCCGCTGGAGCAGGCGCTCGGCCACTCGCTGGCCAACGTGCCGGCGCTGCCCGGACGTACGCTCGTGCTCGTCGACCGGTCCGGCTCGATGTTCTACTCGCGGCTGTCGGAGCGCTCGGAGCTCAACCGGGCCGACGCGGCGGCGATCTTCGGCACGGCGCTCGCGCTGCGGGCGGCGGACGCGGATCTCGTCGAGTTCGGCACCAGCAGCAACCGGCTGAAGTTCAAGAAGGGCGAGTCGGTGCTGAAGGTGCTGGAGCGCTTCGGTGACCTCGGGGGCACCAACACGAGCGAGGCGGTGCGCGCGCACTACAGGAAGCACGACCGGGTGCTCATCGTCACCGACGAGCAGGCCACGTACAGCCACTACGGGGACCCGACCGAGCAGGTCCCGGCGCACGTTCCGGTCTACACCTGGAACCTGGCCGGGTACCGGGCGGGCCACGGCCCGTCCGGGACGGGCAACCGGCACACGTTCGGGGGGCTCTCGGACGCGGCTTTCCGGATGGTTCCCTTGCTTGAGCGTGGTAGTGACGGGCTCTGGCCATGGCTTGAGTGAACGGGCATTAGTTCGCCAACCTATCCTAATGGCAACCAGGTTGTGTGAAATGGACGAGTGCTCAAGGCCGCACAAGGGGCGGGGATACTGCAATTTGCACTACCAACGTTGGCTCGCTTACGGCGATCCGAGCGGTGGTGGTCCCCCTGCTGGGAGGGCTGTCTCCCCGCCCCGGCCGTGTGGCGTGGAGGGATGTCCGAGGCCCCTCAAGGCACGAGGGCTGTGCAATACGCACTACAGACGTTTGCAGAGGTACGGCTCACCGTCGTCAACGCAGTTCGAATGGACCCGGCGTGGCACTCTCTGCAGTTATGCAGGGTGTGGACGGGAGCGTTACGGCGGCGGCCGCGGGTACTGTCACTTGCACTACACGCGCTTGCGACGCGGCAAGAACGGTCTTGACGGTCGCAAGGTTCGCGGCAGTCTGCAGAACGGCTATCGAATCTTCTGGGTGAACGGAAAGCGCGTTCCCGAACACCGATTGGTGATGGAGCAGATCCTGGGTAGACAGCTTCGACCGCGCGTCGAAAGCGTGCACCACAAGAACGGCATCCGTGACGACAACCGACCGGAGAACCTGGAGCTGTGGACCTCGATCCAACCCAGCGGTCAACGGGTGAGTGACTTGCTGGTCTTCGCCCGGGAGATCATCGAGCGATACGGTGACTTGCCTGACACGGCGCTGTAGAGAAGGCGGGCTCGACCCATGTCCCTTTCCTCGTACGAGCGTTACCCCCTGCTCTTCGGGCCCTCGCCCGTGCATCCCCTGGAGCGGCTGACCCAGCACCTCGGGGGTGCCTCCCTGTGGGCCAAGCGGGAGGACTGCAACTCCGGTATCGCGTACGGCGGGAACAAGACCCGCAAGCTGGAGTACCTGGTCGCCGACGCGCTCGCCCAGGGCTGCGACACCCTCGTCTCGATCGGTGGCGTGCAGTCCAACCACACCCGCCAGGTCGCGGCCGTCGCGGCCCGCGCCGGGCTCAAGTGCGTGCTGGTGCAGGAGAGCTGGGTGGAATGGCCGGACTCCGTGTACGACAAGGTCGGCAACATCCTCATCAGCCGCCTCGCCGGCGCCGACGTACGGCTGGTGCGGGCCGGATTCGGGATCGGCTTCAAGCAGAGCTGGGAGCAGGCGCTGCGGGAGGTCGAGGAGGGCGGCGGCAAGCCGTACGCCATTCCGGCGGGGGCGTCGGACCATCCGCTGGGCGGGCTCGGGTTCGCCGGGTGGGCCTATGAAGTGGCCGAGCAGGAGGCGGAGTCGGGCGTCTTCTTCGACACCGTCGTGGTCTGCTCGGTGACCGGGTCGACCCAGGCGGGCATGGTCGCCGGGTTCGCCGCCCTGGAGGAGGCGGGCGGGCCGCCGCGGCGCGTCCTCGGGATCGACGCGTCGGCGGCGCCCGCCCGCACGCGTGAGCAGATCGCGCGGATCGCGCACGGCACGGGGCAGCTCATCGGCGTACGGAAGGAGTTGACGGAGGCGGACGTCGAGCTGGACGAGCGCTATCACGCGGGCACGTACGGGATTCCGGACGAGGCCACGCTGGAGGCGATGCGGCTCGCGGCGCGCACCGAGGGGATGGTCACCGACCCCGTCTACGAGGGCAAGTCGATGGCCGGGATGGTGGACCTGGTGGCGCGGGGGGAGATCGGGCGGGACTCCACCGTGCTCTATGCCCACCTGGGCGGGCAGCCGGCGCTGAACGCGTACAGCGCGTTGTTCTAAGAGATTCCGCGGGTAGAGGACAAGGCGTCATGGTCGGCGGGCTGGCCGTGTGTCCCAGCGTTGGCTGGTCCGGGCTTCGCGGATGAGGCGTCGGATCACGATGATCGCGGTCATCAACGCGAGCAGTGCGTTGATGACGACCGCTCGACGTTCCGTGCAGGACAGGGTGAAGTTGAAGCCGCGGCTGTACCAGGAGCTGGTGCGCTCGACGACCCAGCGGCGAGTGTGGTTGATCGGGATCACGACGCCCTTGGGCTGGATCCGCCACTCGCAGCCGAGATCGGTCAGCAGTTTGCGGGTGACCGTGGAGTCGTAGCCCGCGTCAAGGTGCACCGTGATCTGCTCAGGCAACGCGAGCTCGAAACGCCCGAGCTTCTCTAGCGTCGGGCGCAGCAAAGGGGAGTCGTGCCGGTTCGCGCCGGTCACGACACAGCCCAGTGGGATCCCGCGTCCGTCGGTCAGCCGCGACCACTTGATCCCGAGTTTTCCTCGGTCAACCGGTGACTTCCCGGCGACCTCGCCACCGCAGGGCGCTTTGGTGATCTGCCCATCGACGGTGATGTCGGCCAGGTCCAGGCCCACGACACGGTCGTAGGTCTCCAGCACGATCTGCTCCAGCCCTGCGAAGACACCGGCCGCGATCCACTCGTTGCGTCGGGTTCTCATCGTGGTTGCCGAGCACGATTGATCGGCGTGCTTCTCGTACGAGCCGCCGAAGACGAGTTTCGCGACGAGCTTGTCGAACACGATCCGGTCCGGGATCCGTGGGTTGTGACAGCCCCACGGATGTGTCTCGAGATGCGGTGGCAGGAGGGCCTCAAACTGGACCCACAAGGGCTCGATCGCCCATGCTTCGACGGCGGGCACCGGTGCTCCGTTTTCAGATGTAGAGATGTAGGAGTCCCACGTCAAAACGGATCCCGGTGCCCGCGTCACATCAGCCTGACGCCCCTACCCGCGAAATCTCTTACCAATTGACCAAACTCAGGAGCAGTCGGTGGACGTCAGCTACTCGGTGCCCACGGGCACGTTCCGCTGCGCGTCGCCCTGCTGCTGGCCGCAGTGGCAAGCATCCTGCTCACCGCGCTGGCGGGCAGTGCCCAGATCATGCAGTTGCGCGCTGCCCGCCCGCAAGCACCGCCGGGCCCACCACAGGGCTGTGAAGGCCGGGGCCAAGGACTCGTCGAAGGCCGGCGGTAGCCCGGACTACCGGGAGCCCGCCACCGGGCGCGACTTGTAGAAGGACTCCTCCAGGTAGGCGACCTCGTGCGGCTGGTAGGGCGCCTCCAAGTAGGCAGCCTCGGCTTCGTCGAGTTCGACGTCCACCGCGGCGAGTGCGTCGGCCAGCTGGGCCGGCTTGGTGATCCCGACGATGGGCGAGGTCACCGCCGGGTTGCGCATGACCCAGGTCAGGGCGACCTGGGCCGGGGACAGACCCCGCTTGCCCGCGATCTCGTGGACGCGCTCGGCCACTGCCTGGTCCCCGTCGCGGTAGAGGATCTTGCCGCCCTCATCGGTCTCGGCACGCGCCGTGGCGGTGTCCCGGACCCGCGTCAGCCTGCCTCGCGCCAGCGGGCTCCACGGGATCACGCCGATGCCCTGGTCGGCGCAGAGCGGGAGCATCTCCCGCTCTGCTTCTCGGTGGATGAGGTTGTAGTGGTCCTGCATTGACACGAACCGGGTCCAGCCGTTCAGGTCAGCCAGGTACAGGGCCTTGGCGAACTGCCAGGCGTACATGGAAGAGGCTCCGATGTAGCGGACCTTCCCGGACTTGACCGCGTCGTGCAGCGCTTCAAGGGTTTCCTCGATCGGGGTGTCGTAGTCCCAGCGGTGGATCTGGTAGAGGTCGATGTAGTCGGTCCCCAGCCGCTTCAGGGAGGCGTCGAGCTCGGCGAAGATCGCCTTGCGGGACAGCCCGGCGCCGTTCGGGCCGGGGCGCATCCGCATCCAGACCCAATGCCGCTAAGTTAGGTGGCTCGGATGAGTTGCGGTGTGGGTGGTCCGGTGTGTTTGAGGGCTACGTCGGTGGGGCGTTTCACGCGGTAGGAGTTGTGGCGGGCGCGTTTGATGACGCGGGGGTAGGTGCGGTGGCGACGCCGGGGGTTGGGCCGCTCGGTGATCTCGGCGAGGGTGTGGGCGGTTGCCGTGGGCAGGTGTTCAGGGGGGAAAGGCCGCCTGGTCGGTGACCTGGCGGCGGACGACGCGGACGGAGCGGGCGAATGACAGCCGGTCGGGGTCGTGGCCTGCTTCGTCCGCGGCCTGGCACATCAGGTCCCTGACCGCGTAGTGCGCCAGGAGCAGTCCGTAGATCTCCTGCTCGACCATGTCGGGAGACTTGCTGCGCAGGATCTGGCCGCCACCACGCAGATGCGTCTTGATCTCGTCCAGCGCCGACTCGTGCTCCCACCGCTGGGCATACGCGGTGGCCAGCTCGGTGGCGCTGATCCGGGCGGGGTCCAGGACGGTGGTGATCAGGCAGACCAGTTCCCCGTCGGGATTTCGGTCGGGCACGGTGAACTCCACGGCCCGCACCAGCTGCGCCTGTTCCCCGGGCACCTCCTGCCCGGCCCGGGCGGCGGTCAGGAGTGCCTGGCGGCGCGCGGTCTTGACCGACGGGTCGAAGAGCAGGCCCAGGTAGGAGCCGTCGGGCAGGGCACGAACGACGGGCAGACTCACACCGGCGCCGATCCTCCACACCAGGGCAGCGCCGGTGGCGGCGGCGTCGTGCCACAGCTGCCAGCTGTAGAAACCGGCGTCGGCCAGCAGCAGCATGTCCGGCTCCAAAGCGTCCAGCACACCGGCCGCCAGCGTACGCTCCCCGGTCCGGCAGCCGCCGATTTCCGCCGCGACCACAGCGTGGGTACCGCACTCGGACAGGGTGACCAGGTGCACCTTGGGAAAGGCCGACGCCTTGGGCCCGGAGTTCATCCGTCCGAACGCGGCCACGTTGGCCTCGGTGTCGGCCGCGTCCAGGCCGGTTCCGTCGATCGACATCAGCCGCAGGCCGGCCAGCCACGCGCCCTTGGTGCCGTGTCCGGCCGCCGGGACCGCCGCGCGTCGGAACAACTCCCGCAGCGGTTCGGCCCCCAGCCGGGCCCTGGCCTGCGCGATCGCCGAAGTGCTGGGCACCTGCCAGTCGTCACTCCACGAGCCCAGATGCCGCAGGGAACCGACCAGTTGGCGCATGACCTCCTCCGACCCGCTCCCGAAGAACAAGCCCTGCGCGATCACGTAACGGATCATCACATGAGCGGGAAGCCGCCGCACCCGCCTCTCCCGCCGACCCGTGACGTCCAGGACCTCCTCCAGCAGATCCCGGGGAAACGTACGGGCGAGCACACCCAACTCGATGTGGTCCGTCAGCCGCCCGCCCGACGGCTCGTCCCCACTGACCTGCCCAACTCGCGCCACGAACCGCACCCTAGCGAGACGGCTGCCCCCCTGCCCCATCGTCAGGCGGACGACACGAGCCGCCTAACTTAGCGGCATTGCATCCAGACCTTGGTGGAAAGAACGACCTCCTCGCGCCGGGTGAAGTCCTTGACCGCTTGGCCGACGATCTCCTCGCTGCTTCCGGCGCTGTACCCATTGGCCGTGTCGAGGAAGTTGACGCCGCCATCGAGGGCCTGCTTGATGATGTCCCGGCTGGCGTCCGCGCCCAGCGACCAGGGCTCGCCGCCCCGGTCCGGCTCGCCGAAGCTCATGCAGCCGAGGGTGATGGCAGAGACTTCCAGTCCGGTCGTTCCGAGTTTGATGTATCGCATGCGCCGAAACTAGGAGTTGGAGTGCGCTCTAACACAAATTCGGAGGCGTGGGGCATGTTCCGCTGGTCCGGGCGGCGGTATCGCAGCGCTCGCGACCGCGCCCCTACCCGCGGAATCTCTTATTCGGAGCTCTCCTACATGGACGCAGGCGTACCCGGGTCGGACACACTGGGTGTCGTGATCGACGTGCAGCGGGCAGGTGACCACCTGCTCACACGGCCGGTGTTCGTGCCTTCCGAAGCGATGGACGACCTTCCCCATTTTCTTCCCAGAGAAGCGTGGTCAGTTTGCTGAGCACCCGCCCTCGGCCAAGGGGGTCTGGCCTTTGCCCTGGTAGTGGCGCGGTTTGGGCACGCCGCCGGCCGTAGAGGCTTGGGACGGGAGGTGCTACGGGGCGAGTGATCATGGCCCCGTAAGCTGATGGCGCGTCGGGCGGTTTGTGGGCCTGCCCGGTGAGGCACGACGTTGGGGCCATGATCTTCGAGGCTCGCCCCATGACGGCCCTCTGCGGCGGTTATTACGTGGGAACTGTTCAGTTCACCACGGGCGTGCGCACTTATGTGTGCTCCGCTAAGCAGCGGAAGTTTGCGGGAGCGGGAACCTGCTCGTGTAGCCAGATCGACGCCGACCGAATCGAGGCGGAGGTCTGGGGGAAGGTAACCAGGCTTCTGGGAGATCCTGAGGATCTGCGGAGCTTGGCCGCTGAATGGGTTGACGTGACGCTCGGCGCCCATAAAGGGCATGTGGAGCGCATTGAGGAACTTGACGCGCAGATCATGGTGCAGCAGAAGGCTATTGCAACCGTCATGCGCTCCACATCCCTCCAGACCGCACAGATGGAGCTGAGTGACGAGGAAACACAGGACCTGTTGTCTCAGGCCGTGGGGCCTCTGCGGGAAGAATCGGCGCGTCTGAAGAAACTTCGGGAAGAGGCCGTCGCATGGCAGAGGGAGACGGAAGCGGCAGAACAGCAGGCACGAGATCTAAGGGCCCTTGCAGAAATGGCTCAAGTGGAGATGCCGAACATGCCGCAGGAGAGCAAAGCCGATTTCGTCGACCTGGCTGATATCACCGTGACCATCATGAGCCCGGTACCCCTGAGGAGATCCCAAGCCGAGTGCTCGGTGGGAGCCTGGTTCAAGGCCAATGGCCTCGGCATTCCTGTAGGAGTAGCCGACGAGCGATGGGCCCAGATCGAGCCGCTGGTCAAGAAAACTGGTAGGGGCTCGAGAAAGTCCACGGAACTTCCATTGAGGGAATGCGTGGAGGTCATCCTGTGTAAGGGCCGTGACGCAGCCTCCTGGAACACGGCGGGGGAGGCCTTGTCGAGAGGTAGCGGTCGATCGTTGATGAAGCGGTGGCTGCGCTGGGAGGAAGATGGCACCTGGGCGCGCGTGGTGGCCGCACTCGAAGGCGTCGAGTCCGTACCCGTCCCCGAACCGACGAATGCCGTTCCCCTGCCTGACCTGCTGGTTGAGGGAAAGGTAGACCCGCGTCTGCTTCTGAGGGACTTCGGAACGGGTGATCAGACTCAAGCGTCCACGCCGACCATCAGGTAGGCGGTCACGATGACGAAGAGGACGGTGCCGAGCCGGGCGGGGTGCTCGTCGGTGGCCTCGGGTGGGCTGGTGGGCGACGGGGTGGACGGTGCCGACGGGGTGGACATGGGATGCTCCCTGTCTTGTGTCCCCGGTGAGTGGTGTGCGGGCAGCGCTAACTGCCCGCAGAGGTAAGCGGGGGCTGTCTCCGTTTAATGCTCGATAAGATACGGAGGCAGTCCCCGGTTGGCAAGGAGGATCTGAATGACGCAGGCCAAGCCGATGCGGGCGGATGCGCGGCGGAACTATGAGCGGTTGCTGAAGGTGGCGGCCGAGGCGTTCGCCGAGCATGGGGAAGGTGCGTCGCTCGACGACATCGCCAAGCGGGCGGGCGTCGGGTCGGGCACGCTGTACCGGCACTTCCCGACGCGGCAGGCGCTGTTGGAGGCGGCCTACGTCGACCGGATCGAGGCGCTCGGGGCGCGGGCCGACGAGATCGCGAAGGAGCTGCCTCCGGGCGAGGCGCTGGCGGAGTGGCTCTATGAGCTGTGCGTCGGCACGATCCAGGTACGCGGAATGAAGGCCCTGCTGGGCTCGGCCGTCACGGACGGCAGCAGGGCCGCGCTCACGGCCTGTGGCACGTCCATGAAGGGGGCGGCGGAGCGGCTGGTCGAGGCGGCGCAGCGGGAGGGAACCCTGCGTCAGGACATCGAGCCGATCGAGGTTCTACGGCTGGCGCACGGGGTGGCCACCGCGTCGGAGCTCGCCAATGGGCAGGGGAAGTACATTCGGCGGTACTTGTCGCTGCTGACGGACGGGCTGCGGCCGTAGCGGCGGGGGGTTCTTCGGCGGTGCGCTGCGGTGCGGTGCGCTGCGGTGCGCTGCGCTGTCCGCCGGGGGTGGGTCGGGGCCGTGCCGGTGCGTCCAGCCCGTCGCCGCCGGATCAGACGTTGCCCTATGGGGAGCCGTTTCCAGATCCGAACGTACGCGACGGGCTTTGGACGCACCGGCACGGCCCCTTGGGCGAGTGGGCGGCCGCGGGTGCGTGGGGCTCGCGCCCCGGTGACGGTCGCAGGGTCAGAGGGACTGGGCCGCCGGCTTGACCATGCCGCGGACCGTACGGGACTTCACGAAGTCGCCCAAGGCCGTCATCTCCCACTCGCCGGAGAACTGCTTGATCAGCTTGGCCATCATGACCCCCGTCTGGGGTTCGGCGCTGGTGAGGTCGAAGCGGACCAGCTCCTCGCCGGTGGCGGCGTCGATGAGGCGGCAGTAGGCCTTGGCGACCTCGGTGAACTTCTGGCCGGAGAAGGAGTTGACCGTGAAGACCAGGCCGGTGGCCTCCTGGGGGATGCGCCCGAGGTCCACGACGATCACCTCGTCGTCGCCTCCGCCCTCGCCCGTGAGGTTGTCCCCGGAGTGCTTGATCGCACCGTTCAGGATGGAGAGCTTGCCGAAGTAGCAGCTGTCGATGTGGTTGCGCTGCGGGCCGTACGCGATGACCGAGGCGTCCAGGTCGATGTCCTTGCCGCGGTACGCCGGCTCCCAGCCGAGGCCCATCTTGACCTGGGAGAGCAGCGGGCGGCCGCCCTTGACCAGGGAGACGGTCTGGTTCTTCTGGAGGCTGACCCGGCCCTTGTCGAGGTTGATCTTCCCGGAGGCGGGAGGGGTGGGAGGGGCTGCGGGGGCGGGCGGGGTGGCAGGGACCGGCGAGGTCACGGGGGTTTGCGCGGCGGGTGCGGGTGCGGGCGTGGGCGTGGGTGTGGGCTGGGCCGCGGGGGTCGGGGCCGGTTCCTCCACCGTGACGCCGAAGTCGGTGGCGATGCCCGCCAGGCCGTTGGCGTACCCCTGGCCGACCGCGCGGGCCTTCCACGCGCCGTTGCGGAGGTAGATCTCGACGATCACCAGGGCCGTCTCCGTGCCGAGCTGCGGCGGGGTGAAGGAGGCCAGTACGGCGTTGTCGTCCGCGTTGCGGATGGTGGCCGTGGGTTCGATGCCCTGGAAGGTCTGGCCCGCTGCGTCCGGGCTCGCGGTGACGACGATCTTCTCGATGCCCGGGGGGACGGTGGTCGTGTCGACCGTGATCGCGTCCGGGGACGTGCCGCCGCCCGAGCGGTACGTCACGCCGGGGCCGTTCGGCTGGTTGTAGAAGATGAAGTCGTCGTCGGAGCGCACCTTGCCGTCGGCGGTGAGCAGCAGGCCCGATACGTCGAGCCGCACCGGGGCGGCGACGTCCACCGTCACGCGGGTGACGGGGAGAGGGATGTTCGAGCCGGGGGTCATAGCTGTCATGACTGAGGTAACGACCGGAGGCGCTTTACCGTTCCCTTACCCAAGGGGTTGTTGGTTCGGTTGGGGGACGGGGCCGCTTCCGCGAGGGATTTCGCCCCCGCCGCCCCTACCCGATCCCGTACCCCGGGGAGCGTTTTTTTGTTCCGCTGCGGGTGGGTGGGGGCTGGGCGCGCAGTTCCCCGCGCCCCTAAAAGCCTTGGGCGCCGGCGCGTATCTTCATGGGACGGGTGTAGGGGCGGCGGGGCGAAGGAGGTTAGGGGATCACCACGATCTTTCGGCCCACGCCGGAGGCGAACTGGTCCAGGGCCTGGGGGTAGCTGGTCAGGGGGATGCGGTCGCTGATGAAGATGTCGGGGTCCAGGACGCCCCCGGCGAAGAGCTCCGCCGCGCGTTCGAAGCTGTGGAGGACGGCCATGGAGCCGGTGATGGTGATCTCCTGGTTGTAGATGCGGTACGGGTCGATGGTGACCCGGGTCGCGTAGTCGGCCACGCCGAACTGGAGGAAGGTGCCCGCCTTCGCCACCCGGTCCAGGCCGTCCTGGATCGCCGCCGCGTTGCCGGTCGCGTCGATGACCACGTCCCAGCCCTGGGGGCGGTCCAGCTCGTCGGGGCTCGCCGCGGACGCGGAGACGCCCAGCTGCTGGGCCGTGGCGAGGCGCTGCGGGTTCAGGTCCACCACGTCCACGCTCGCCGCCCCTGTGCGCTTGGCGAGCTCCAGCATCATCAGGCCCATCGTCCCGGAGCCGTAGATCAGGACGTGCGAGCCGAGACGGGAGCGCAGGACGTCGTAGCCGCGTACCGCGCAGGAGAGCGGTTCGATGAGCGCCGCGTCCTGGGTGCGGATGTGGTCCGGGAGTTTGACGCAGTTGGCGACGGGGGCGGTCGCGTACTGGGCGGCACCCCCGGCCGTCGTCACGCCGATCGCGGCCCAGCGTTCGCAGAGGTTGTTGTGGCCCGCACGGCAGTAGCGGCACTCGTGGCAGTAGAGGGAGGGGTCCACCGCCACACGGTCGCCGATCGAGATCTCCGTGACCTGGGCGCCGACCCCGACCACCTCGCCGGCGAACTCGTGGCCCGGCACGATCGGCAGCTTGGGCGCGAACTCGCCCTGGAGGATGTGCAGGTCCGTGCCGCACAGGCCGCAGGCGGCGACCTCGACGACGACCTCGCGGGGGCCCGGCGTCGGGTCCGGGACCTCGGTGACGACGGCGCGGCCCACGGACTCGATGACGGCGGCCTTCATTTCACGGCTCCCAAGGACAGGCCCTGGACCAGTTTGTCCTGGGCGGCGAACCCCGCGGCGAGCACCGGCAGGGAGATGACGAGCGAGGCGGCGCACACCTTGGCCAGGAACAGGCCCTGGCTGGTGATGAAGCCGGTCAGGAAGACGGGGGCCGTCTCGGCGACCACACCGGTCAGCACGCGGGCGAACAACAGTTCGTTCCAGCTGAAGATGAAGCAGATCAGGGCCGTGGCCGCGATGCCGGGGAGGGCTATGGGGGCGACGACTCGGGCCAGGATCGTCGGCAGTTTCGCGCCGTCGATCTGGGCCGCCTCGATCACCGCCACCGGTACCTCGGCGAGGAAGGACTGCATCATCCACACCGCGATCGGCAGGTTCATGGAGGTGTAGAGGATGACCAGGAGCCAGATGTTGTCCAGCATTCCGGTGTTCTTGGCGAAGAGGTAGATCGGGAGGAGGCCCGCCACCACCGGCAGCATCTTGGTGGAGAGGAAGAAGAACAGGACGTCCGTCCACTTCTTCACCGGGCGGATGGAGAGCGCGTACGCCGCCGGGAAGGCCAGCAGGAGGACGCAGAGGGTGGAGACCACCGACGCCACCGTCGAGTTGAGCAGCGCGGGCCAGGGGCTCGCGCCGCCGCCCGTGCCGAAGAAGTCGCGGTAGCCGTCGAGGGTGAGCGCGGCGCCGAAGGACGGCGGGTTGGTCGCCGCGTCCGACTCCGAGTGGAACGACGTCAGGGCCATCCAGGCGATGGGCAGGAAGAACAGCACACCGAGCAGCCAGGCCAGCAGGCCCAGGCCCGTTCCCCGGGCACGCCGGGGTCGTACGCGGATCGTGGTGGCGCTCATGCGCGGGACACCTCCTCGCGGAACAGGGACGAGACCACGCGCAGCGCGAAGGTCGCGATGATGATCGAACCGATGACGACCAGGACGCCCGCGGCGGAGGCGAGGCCGTTCTCGTGGGCCTGGTAGAAGCTCTGGTAGACGGTGTAGGGGAGGTTCGCCGTCCCCAGGCCGCCCGAGGTGAGGGTGAAGACCGCGTCGAAGTTCTGGACGATGTAGATCGAGCCCAGCAGGGCGCCCAGTTCGAGGTAGCGGCGCAGGTGGGGGAGGGTGAGATGGCGGAAGACCTGCCAGTCGCTCGCGCCGTCCACCCGGGCCGCCTCGACCTGCTGGTGGTCGCGGCTCTGCAGGCCGGCCAGGAGGATCAGCATCATGAACGGCGTCCACTGCCAGACCAGGGAGGCCTCGACCGCCAGCAGCGGGGTGTTGGAGATCCAGTCCGGCTGGGGGCCGCCGACGTAGTGCAGCAGTCCGTTGAGCAGCCCGTACTCCGGGTTGTAGAGCACGTGCTTCCAGAGCAGCGCCGCGGCGACCGGGACCACCAGGAAGGGGGCGATGAGGAGGGTACGGACGATGCCCCGGCCGCGGAACTTGCGGTCCAGGAGCAGGGCCAGACCCAGGCCGAGGATCAGGCTGGCGACGACCACGGCCGCCGTCAGGAGGATCGTCGTCCAGACGGAGTGGCGCAGATCGGGGTCGGTGAGGACGTCCGAGTAGTTGGAGAGGCCGGTGAAGTGGCGGGCCTTGGGGTAGAGCGCGTTCCAGTCGAAGAAGGAGATCACCAAGGTGGCCACGAAGGGGAGCTGGGTCACGGCGACCATGAAGATCAGGGCGGGGAGCAGCGGGGCGCGGGTGGCCCAGGCGCGCAGCCGGTTGGACGGCTTTCCCAGGGTGGGTACGGGAGTCGCGGCCACGGGGGCCGTTGTCGTGGCGGTCATCGTCCCTCGTACTCCTTGGAGATCTTCTCGGCGAGCTTCTGGGACTTCTTCAGGGCCGAGTCGACGGACTGGCGTCCGGCGATGGCCGCGCTGATCTCCTGCGAGACCTTGGTGCCGAGGTCGGTGAACTCGGGGATGCCGACGAACTGGATGCCGGGCGCGGGGCGCGGCTGCACCCCCGGGTCGCGCGGACGGGCGCCCTCGATGGCTTCGCGGGTCATCTCCTGGAAGGCGGCGGCCTCCTTGGTGTACGCGGCGTTCGTGTACGTGGAGGCGCGTTTGCCGGCCGGCACGTTGGACCAGCCGATGGTGTCCCCGACCAGCTGCTCGTACTGCTTGCTGGAGGCCCAGGAGATGAACTTCCAGGCCTTGTCGGAGTTGTGGGAGGCCTTCTGCAGGCCCCAGGCCCAGGTGTAGAGCCAGCCGGAGGACTTGGTCTTCTCGACGGGCGCGGGTACGTAGCCGATCTTGCCCTTGACCGGGGAGTCGGACGCCTCCAGGGAGCCCGCCGCGGAGGTGGCGTCGTACCACATGGCGGTCTTGCCCTGGGTCATGTTGTTGAGGCACTCGGCGAAGCCGGACTGGGCCGCGCCGGCCTCGCCGTGCCCCCGGACGAGGTCCACGTAGAACTTCGTCGCCTTCTCGAACTCGGGGGAGTCGAGGCGGGCCTTCCAGTCCTTGTCGAACCAGGTGCCGCCGAAGGTGTTCACGACGGTGGTGAGGGGTGCCATGACCTCGCCCCAGCCGGGCAGGCCGCGCAGACAGATGCCCTTCATGCCGGACCGGGCGCCGTCGGCCTCGGCGGCCAGCTGTCCCACCTGCTCCCAGGTGGGGTGCGGGGGCATGGTCAGGCCCTTCTCGGCGAAGACGTCCTTGCGGTACATCAGGAAGGACGACTCGCCGTAGAACGGCTGCCCGTAGAGCTTGCCGTCGTCGGCCGTCAGGGACTGCCGCATGGGGGCGAGGATGTCCTGCTCGTCGTAGCCGCTGTCCTGGCGTACGTAGGTGTCCATGTCGTGCAGCCAGCCGTTGCGGGCGTAGATCGGTATCTCGTAGTTGGAGAGCGTGGCGACGTCGTACTGGCCGGCCTGGTTGGCGAAGTCCTGGCTGATCTTGTCGCGGACGTCGTTCTCCGGCAGCACGGTGAAGTTCACCTTGATGCCGGACTCCTTGGTGAAGTGCGCCTTGGTGAGCTTCTGCAGCTCCACCATCTGGGGGTTGTTGACCATGAGGACGTTGATGGAGTCGCCGCCTGAGCCCGACCCGCCCGCTCCGACCCAACAGCCGGAGAGCAGCGGGGCGAGCAGCGTCCCTGCGGCGGCCGCGGCGAGTGCGCGCGACCTCCGTCGGCTCTGGGTTCGCATGGATCGCTCCTGGACGTATAGGGAGATAAAGGGCGTCGATGGATGGGGGCGTGCCCTTGTAGTGCGTGAGTTTGGTTTTCAGACTCGGATGACCTGGGGGCCTTGCAGGGAGTACCGGTGCGCCTCCGGCGTCGGAAGCAGTGTGCTCGTGACGATCGCTTCCACCGCGGTGATCTCCGCGAAACGGCAGAAGCTGACCGCCCCGAACTTGGTGTGCACGCCCGCGAAGACCGTGCGCCGGGAGGCCCTGATCGCCTGCGCCTTGACCTCGCAGACCGCCGGGTCGGGGGTGGTGAGGCCGTGTTCGCGGGAGATGCCGTTGGCGCCGATGTACGCCAGGTCGATGACGAAGCCGGCGAGCATCTTCGTCGTCCAGTGGTCCACGGTGGCGAGCGTGCCGGGGCGGACCCGGCCGCCGAGCAGCAGGACGGTGGTGCGGTCGGCCTCGGCGAGGGCGCCCGCCGTGGCCAGGGAGGCGGTGACCACGGTCAGTGGCCGGTCCTTGGGGAGTGCCTCGGCGATGAGCTGCGGGGTGAACCCCTCGTCGACGAAGACGGTCTCGGCGTCCCCGAGCAGTTCGGCCGCGGCGCTCGCGATCCGGCGCTTCTCGGGTACGTGGCTGGTGGCGCGGAAGGCGAGCGTCGTCTCGAACCCGGCGCTCTCCACGGGATAGGCGCCGCCGTGGGTGCGGCGCACCAGACCGTGGTCCTCCAGGGCGCGCAGATCACGCCGTACGGTCTCCTTGGCGACGCCCAGTTCGGCGGCGAGGGCGGTGACGTCGACCGAGCCCGTGCGGCGGGCGGCCTTGACGATCTCCCGCTGGCGTTCCTCCGCGGTCATGGCCGACATCTGCTCCCTCGCTCCCCGCGTTCCGCTTCCCGCTGCCCGTTCGGGCCCGTGCGGGCCTTGGGGGAAGTTCTACAGCGGGTGCGCGGCGGTGACCAGGTCTGTTGCGTGACCGATGATGCCCGGCTGTGCCCGTTCGGCGTGCCGGGTGGCCGCTGCGGACCTGGGGCGGAGCGGGTGCGGGCGTGGTATCGGGCAGCGCCCGTGCCCGAATACGGGGGCGGGCGGGCCCGTTCGGTGCCCGCCCGCCCTCCGGTCCGCCCGCCGCCGCCTCAGTGCGGCCAGATCGGCGGGTGCGTGGTGAAGTGGCCGCCCAGGTGGGCGTGGTCCGGGTTGTCCGGGTCGAGCTCGCCCTGCTCGGCGACGAGCTTCTCGGCGTACGGCTCGGAGTCGTCCCGCGGCTCGTAGCCCAGCGCCCTGGCCGTCGAGAGGTCCCACCACAGACGGGTGTTGGCGGACGAGCCGTAGACGACCGTGTGCCGTACGTCCTCGGCGGTGAGCGCCGCGTGGAAGAGGCGGGCGCCGTCCTCGGGGCTCATCCAGACGGAGAGCATGCGCACGCTGGTGGGCTCGGCGAAGCAGGAGCCGATGCGGACCGAGACGGTCTCCAGGCCGTGCTTGTCCCAGTAGAACTGCGCCAGGTCCTCGCCGAAGGACTTGGAGAGGCCGTAGAAGGTGTCCGGGCGGCGCGGGGTGTCGATGGGGATCAGGGCGCTGTCGTCGAAGGGGGCCTCGCCGCGGGGGCGCGGGGTGAAGCCGACGGCGTGGTTGGAGGAGGCGAAGACGACGCGTCGCACGCCCTCCTCGCGCGCCGCCTCGTACAGGTTGTACGTCCCCTCGATGTTCGCCTTGAGGATCTTGTCGAAGGAGGCTTCCAGGGAGATGCCCGCGAGGTGAATGATCGCGTCGACGCCCCGCACGGCCTCGCGCAGGGCGGCCCGGTCGGCGAGGTCCGCGGTGATCGCGTCCGGCTCGCCCTCGACGGGCAGCAGATCGAGGAGGCGCAGGTCATAGCCGTACCCCGGCAGCAGCCCGCGCATCAGGGTGCCGAGTCCGCCGGCGGCGCCGGTGAGCAGAACGGTGCGGGGAGCGGGCATGCGGCTGTCTCCTCACGGCCACGCGGGTGGCCGTATGCGTGTACGGCATTCACATCCATGGACACGCTAAAGAGCGTCGCCCCGTTGCGTCAAGTGTCACGCGGAGGCGGTGAATTCGCTGCTCTATTGGGCCCCTATTGGGGTTTGCGCGCTTGACCGGCCGCAAGGTCGCGCTTTAGCGTGGTCGCGTTCAGAAATATGGACGTGGATCAGAAACATGCACCGGCTGTAGTGTGCGTGAGCACCTGCCCCAGGGAGAGTCCGTGACGTCAGCCCCCCTTGCCGCTCGGCTCAGCATCCCCAGCGGGCCGCTGTTCTTCCCCGTCACGGCGTACGGCCCCGACGGCGCCCTCGACCTCGACATCTACCGCGCGCACGTACGGCGCGGCGTCGAGAACGGTGCCGCCGCCGTCTTCGCCTGCTGCGGCACCGGGGAGTTCCACGCGCTCGCGCCCGAGGAGTTCCAGGACTGTGTGCGGGCGGCCGTGGAGGAGACCGCCGGGCGGGTCCCGGTCGTCGCGGGCGCCGGATACGGGACCGCGCTCGCCGTACGGTTCGCGCGGCTGGCCGAGCAGGCCGGGGCCGACGGGCTGCTCGCGATGCCGCCGTATCTGGTGGTGGCGGGGCAGGAAGGGCTCCTGCGGCACTACCGGGAGCTCGCCGCCGCGACCTCGCTGGACATCGTGGTGTACCAGCGCGACAACGCCGTGTTCACGCCCGAGACCGTGGTCGAACTGGCCCGCACCGAGGGGGTCGTCGGGTTCAAGGACGGGCTGGGCGACCTGGACCTGATGCAGCGGATCGTGAGCGCCGTGCGCACTGAGGCGCCCGGCGAGTTCCTGTACTTCAACGGGCTGCCGACCGCCGAACTGACGGGCCTCGCGTACCGGGGCATCGGGATCACGCTGTACTCGTCGGCGGTCTTCTGCTTCGCGCCCGAGATCGCGCTGGCGTTCCACGCGGCGCTGCACGCCGGTGACGACGAGGTGGTCAACCGCCTGCTGGACGGCTTCTACCGCCCCTTCGTCGATCTGCGGGCCCGGGGCCGCGGCTACGCCGTGTCACTCGTCAAGGCGGGCGTACGGCTGCGGGGGCTGGACGTGGGGGAGGTGCGGCCGCCGTTGCACGAGCCGACCGAGGACCATGTGAAGCAGCTCGCGCAGCTCATCGAGCGGGGGTACGCGCTGCTGGAGCCGGTCGACGCCGAGGGACAGGGCCGGTGAAGGCGTCCGCTTTCGTCTATCCGTGGGACGTCGTCGGGGATCCGCGGGCGGCCGAGCGCATCGCGGGGCTGGGGGTCCGGCAGGTGACGCTCGCGTCCGCGTACCACTCCACACGGGCGCTGACCCCTCGTCATCCACGCCACCGGATCGTGACGGCCTCGCACGCGGCCGTCCTGTACCCGATGGACGACTCCCGGTGGGAGGGGCGCGCGCTGCGGCCGTACGCCGCCGGGGAATGGGCGCCGGGCGACGCGTACGGGGCGGCCGCCGCCCCGCTCGCGGAGGCCGGACTCGACGTCCACACCTGGGTCGTCCTCGCGCACAACTCCCGGCTGGGGGCCGAACACCCGTCCACCTCCGTCGTCAACGCGTACGGCGACCGGTACGGGTGGGCGCCGTGCATCGCGCAGGCCGACACCCGGGCGTATCTCGTCGGCCTCGCGGCGGAGGCGGCGGTGCGGCCCGGGGCGCGGGGTACGGAGCTGGAGTCGCTCGGGTGGTACGGGCTCGCGCATCTGCACGCGCACGACAAGATCGCCGGAGTGGGGCTCGGGGACGCCGGGCAGTACCTGATGTCGCTGTGCTTCTGCCCGGCCTGCCGGGACGGGTACGGGGGGTACGGGCTCGACGCGGACGACCTGGCGGCGGCCGTCCGGCAGGCGCTGGAGCCGGTGTGGCGGGGCGCCGTGCCCTCGGACGGCGGCTGGCCCGCGGTCGAGAAGCTGCTCGGGGGCGAGACGGCGGGGGCCACGCGCGCGTGGCGGGAAGGGGTGGCCCGGTCGCTCCAGGAGGCGGCGGTCGGGGCGGTGCGGGCGGCCGCGCCGGACGGGTTCCAGGTGCTGCTGCACGCCGATCCCGTGTCGTACCACTGCGGGGCGAACGCCGGGGTCGATCCCGGGCACATCCTGTCCGTGGCGGACGGGGTGGTGGTGCCGTGTGCGGGCGGGCCGGGGCTGCTGACGCCCTTCGCCGAGCGGGCGGCGGCGCGGGACGGGGCGGTGCTGGCCGCCAACTTGACGGTCGTGTCGGGGATGGGGGGCAGTCCGGGGACCCTTGCCGAGGACGTGGCTCGGGCGGTGGCGGCGGGGGCGACCGAGTTGCGGCTGTATCACGCGGGGTTGGCTTCGGACGGGGATCTGGAGGCGGTGCGGTCGGTGCTGGCCGCGGTGGGCTGAGCACCGTCGACCTTCCTCGCCCCCGCCGCCCCCACCCGTCCCATCCCTGGGGCTTCGCCCCAGACCCCGTGCGGTGCGTTGTTCGGGTGCGGGTGGGTGGGGGCTGGTCGCGCCCACGCGGCGGAGCCGCACAATGTCACAGCCCCGCGCCCCTGAGGACGGGGCTGCGCCCCTAAAAGTTTCGGGGCAGGGTCAGGAGGCGGGTGAGGGCCAGGGTTGGGAGCAGGAGGCGGTAGTCCACCAGTTCGACCAGGGCCGCGCCGGCGGCGAGACCCACCGCGTTCGGGGCGTACATCAGGGTGTTGGCGGTGGCGGCGGTACGGCCGAGCAGCGGCCCCGGAGTCTCTCGCTGCACGGCGGTGTACGCGGCGATCAGCACGCAGGGCAGACCGACCCCGTTCGCGACACCGCACACCAGGGCCACCGTGTCGGACGGCACCGCGCGCAACCCGCTCGCGACCGCCGTCAGCGCGATGCCGTACACGGCGAAGCGGCGCTCGCCCAGCCGGCGCAGGAGGGGGCCCGAGACCAGGCCGATCAGCACCGAGCCGAAGCCCTGGGCGACGTAGAGCAGGCCGACGTACGCGGGGGAATGGCCCAGCCCCTCGGCGACGGCGTAGACCGCGGCGCCGTTGAGGCCCGCGAAGAGCATGGTCGTGGCGGCGGCCAGGATCAGCGGCCGCAGTCGCGGGTGGCCCCACACGTACCGGGCGCCCGCGGCCGTCCGGGACCGCCAGGTCGAGGCGTCGACAGCGGGCGGCGCCTCCCGGACCCGCAGCAGCGCGCACACCCCGGCCGCCAGCGCGAACGTCACCGCGTCGAGGAGCGCGACCCGCGCGCCGCCGTACGCCGCGTACAGGCCCGCCCCGGCCAGGGGAGCTACCAGCTTCATGCCCTCGTTGGCCGCCATGCGCAGGCCGTTGAGATCGCCGAGGACGCTCCTGTCGACCGCCGCGGCCAGCAGCGCGGACTCGGCGGCATCCTGGACGACGCCCACCGCGCCGTAGATCAGGAGCACCGCGAACAGGATCCACAGGCGGTCCGGCGCGTCCACGGCGAACAGGGTCGGCAGCAGCGCGGCCAGGAGCACGTTCGTGCCGATCAGCAGCGGCCGGCGGCGGGCGCGGTCCGCGAGCGTGCCCAGGAGGGGGCCCACGAGCGTGGGGGCCCAGAGGGCGAACACGCACAGGGCCGCCAGGCCGTTCGAGCCCGTCAGGTCCTTGACCCAGACGCCCGACACCAGCCACATCGCCGACGAGCCGAAGCCGGAGACCACCACTCCGGTCAGGTACAACCCCGCGTTGCGGTCCCTCAGAACACGCGCCACCGTCCATGTCATGGCAGGTGAGCGTGGCGCTAAGGAGGGTGGGCGGGGATCGGGCAGGTGCCCTGTCTCCTGGGCCTCCTGGGCCGGGAGCGATGAGTTCCGGGCGTGGTCCCGGTCTGCCTCCGGAGTGCAGTCACAGCAGAGCTCAAGATCTGGGGAGCAGCGGATGAAGGACGACCGGACTTTCGACACCTTCGACCTCGGGCCGCAGGCCCTGATCGTGGCGCGCCTCGCGGCGGGCGTGACGGACGAGCAGCTCGACGGCGTCACGCCCTGCCCGGAGTACGCGGTGCAGCACGTGCTCGGGCATCTGGCCGGGCTGTCCGTCGCCTTCCGTGACGCCGGGCGCAAGGACCTGGGCGCCACCACCGACACCAGCCCGAGCACCGTCGTGCCGGACATCGCCCCCGGCTGGCGGGAGACCCTGCCGAAGGCGCTCGACGAACTCGCCGAGGCCTGGCGCGACCCGGCCGCCTGGACCGGTCACACACGTGCGGGCGGGGTGGACCTGCCGGGCGCGGTCGCCGCGGCCGTGGCCGCCGACGAACTGGTGGTGCACGGCTGGGACCTGGCCCGGGCCACCGGCCAGGAGTACGAGCCCGACGCGGCCGCGCTCCGGGCGGCGTACGGCTTCCTCGCCGCCGCGGCCGACGCTGCCGGCGGGGGCGTGTTCGGCCCCGTGGTGCAGGTGCCGGACGACGCGCCCCTCCTCGACCGGGTGATCGGGCTCAGCGGCCGCGACCCCGGCTGGAAGCCGTAGCGCGAGGGCCCCCGTCCACGCGTCGTCCGCACTTCTTTTGCCGGAAGCATTGACGAAACACAGGCGCGCTCCTACTTTCATCGCGTCGTACTTCGTACGTCATATATGAGACGCGATACATGAGATCGGATACCGCGATCCGGCATGCGGGATCCGACACGCGAGATCCGAGAGGCGCGCATGACCTCTGTGCCCACCCCGATCCCGTCCCGCACGCAGTTCGTGCTGGAGGGGATCAAACACCGCATCCTCACCGGGCAGTTGCCCCCGGGACAGGCCCTGGTCGAGACCGAGCTCGCCGCACAGTTCGGGGTGTCCAAGACGCCCGTGCGCGAGGCGCTCAAGACCCTGGCCGGTACCGGGCTCGTCGTGATGAACCAGTACAAGGGCGTCACGGTGCGCATGGTGGACGCGGACATGGCGCGCGAGGTGTACGACGTACGGCTGCTGCTGGAGCCGGAGGCACTGCGCCGGACCGTACGGCGTGAGGCGTCGCTCGACGCCGCGCGCGACGCGCTGACCCGTGCCGACGACGCCTCCGACACCGCCGAACGCTCGCTGGCCAACCGGGAGTTCCACCGCGCCCTGTACGTGTCCTGCGGCAACCCGCTGCTCGGCCGGATGCTCGACGAGGTCCGCGACCAGGCGGCCCTGGTGTCGGCGGTCGCCTGGGCCGCCGACCCCTCCTGGGAGCGCGAGGCCGGCGAACACCGGGAGATCCTGCGCCTCGCCCTCGAAGGGGACGCCGACGGCGCGGCCCGCGCGCTGCACGCCCACATCGAGTCGTTCGTGCGACGGGCCTTCCCCGCGGCCCAGGAAGAGGACGGACAGGAATGACAGCGACGTACGAGACCCAGCGGGCGGCGCTCGCCGAGGTCGTGGCGATCCCCGTGACTCCCTTCGCGGAGGACGGCACGATCGACCGCGACACCCACCGGGCCCTGTTGCGTCGGCTGCTCGACGGCGGCGTGCGGACCCTCACCCCCAATGGCAACACCGGTGAGTTCTACGCCCTGACCCCCGCGGAACGGCAGCTCGTCACCGAGCTGACGATCGACGAGGCGGGCGACCGCGCCGCGATCCTCGTCGGGGTCGGGCACGACGTGCCGACCGCCGTCGCCTCCGCCCGGCACGCCCGGGAGCTCGGCGCGGAGATGGTGATGGTCCATCAGCCCGTCCATCCGTACGTCGCGGAGGGCGGCTGGGTCGACTACCACCGGGCCATCGCCGAGGCCGTGCCCGAGCTGGGTGTCGTGCCCTACATCCGCAACCCGGTGCTGCCCGGCGCCCGGCTCGCCGACCTCGCCGATGTCTGCCCGAACGTCATCGGTGTGAAGTACGCCGTCCCGGACGCCGCCCGCTTCGCCGCCTTCGCCCGGGACGCGGGGCTGGACCGGTTCGTGTGGGTCGCCGGACTCGCCGAGCCGTACGCGCCCTCCTACTTCTCGGCCGGTGCCACGGGCTTCACCTCGGGGCTCGTGAACGTCGCCCCGGCCGTTTCGCTGAACATGATCGAAGCGCTTCGATCCGGCGACTACCCGGCCGCCATGAAGGTGTGGGAACAGATCCGCCGCTTCGAGGAGCTGCGCGCGGCGAACACCTCCGCCAACAACGTCACCGTGGTCAAGGAGGCCCTCGCCTCGCTCGGCCTGTGCCGCCGCGAGGTGCGTCCGCCGAGCAGGGAACTGCCGGAGCCCGAGCGCGCGGAGGTCGCCGCCATCGCCGCGGGGTGGTCCATGTGAGCCGGGGAAGAAAGGAGCGCAGGCGCCCGGAGGAGCTGCGGAGCCACCAGTGGTACGGCAGCGGCGTCTCGTCGGGTCTGCGCTCCTTCAGCCACCGGGCCCGCACCCGCCAGCTCGGCTACCTGCCCGAGGAGCACCTCGGCAAGCCGGTCGTCGCGATCCTGAACACCTGGTCCGACATCAACCCCTGTCACGTCCATCTGCGCGACCGCGCGCAGGCCGTGAAGCGGGGGGTGTGGCAGGCCGGGGGCTTCCCCCTCGAATTCCCGGTCGCCACCCTCAGCGAGACCTTCCAGAAGCCGACCCCGATGCTGTACCGCAATCTGCTGGCGATGGAGACCGAGGAGCTGCTGCGGTCGTATCCCGTGGACGGCGCGGTGCTGATGGGCGGCTGCGACAAGTCCACGCCCGCCCTGCTGATGGGGGCCGCCTCCGTCGACCTGCCGGCCGTCTTCGTGCCCGCCGGGCCGATGCTGCCCGGTCACTGGCGCAACCAGGTCCTCGGCTCCGGCACCGACATGTGGAAGTACTGGGACGACAAGCGCGCCGGACTCATCGGCGACTGCGAGATGACCGAGCTGGAGAGCGGGCTCGCGCGGTCTCCGGGGCACTGCATGACCATGGGTACGGCGTCCACGCTGACGGCCGCCGCCGAGGCGCTCGGGGTGACCGTGCCCGGCGCGTCCAGCATTCCCGCCGTCGACTCCGGGCACGACCGGATGGCGGCCGCGGCGGGTCTGAGGATCGTCGAACTCGTCCGCCGGGACCGGAAGCTGTCCGACATCCTCACCGAGGACGCCTTCGCGGACGCGGTGACGACCGTCCTCGGACTCGGCGGCTCCACCAACGCCGTGATCCATCTGATCGCCATGGCGGGCCGGGCGGGTGTCACGCTCACGCTCGACGACTTCGACCGGATCGCGCGGACCGTGCCGGTGCTCGCCAATGTCCGGCCCGGCGGCCAGAAGTACCTGATGGAGGACTTCCACTTCGCCGGCGGGCTGCCCGGGTTCCTCTCGCGCATCACCGATCTGCTGCACCTGGACCGGCCGACGGTGTCCTACGACAGCATGCGCGAGCAGCTGGCCGGCGCCCAGGTGCACGACGACGACGTCATCCGCACCCGGCAGAACCCGGTCGCGGCCGAGGGCGGAGTCGCCGTACTGCGCGGCAACCTCTGCCCCGACGGCGCCGTCATCAAGCACATCGCCGCCGAACCGCAGCTGCTCAAGCACACCGGTCCCGCGGTCGTCTTCGACGACTACAGGACCATGCAGCGGACCATCAACGACCCGTCGCTCGGCATCACGGCGGACAGCGTGCTCGTCCTGCGGGGCTCCGGGCCCAAGGGAGGTCCCGGCATGCCGGAGTACGGGATGCTGCCCATCCCCGACCACCTGCTGAAGCAGGGCGTACGGGACATGGTGCGGATCTCCGACGCCCGGATGAGCGGCACGAGTTACGGCGCCTGTGTGCTGCACGTGGCGCCCGAGTCCTACGTCGGCGGACCGCTCGCCCTGGTCCGTACGGGGGACACGATCACCCTCGACGTCGAGGCGCGGTCGCTCCAGCTCAACGTGGACGACCTGGAGCTGGAGCGGCGCAGGGCGCAGTGGACGGCGCCGCCCGAACGGTACGAGCGCGGCTACGGCGCGCTCTACAACGAGCAGATCACCCAGGCGGACACCGGCTGCGACTTCGCGTTCCTGGCCCGGCCGGGGAAAGTGCCGGACCCGTACGCGGGCTGAGCGCGCCCGCGAGGGCCGCCCGCCTTTGAGCCCCACCCGATCGACAGCTCGAACAGCAATCGCCATCAGCGAACAGTGACCGGCAAACAGCAAGCGCTTCACCCATGTGTACGTAGCAAGCGCTTCCTGTTGGTGTACAGCAAGCGTTCCACGGCACCCGCCAGAACGGAGAACAGTCATGGCCCAAGCCGCAGCCGTGGCGAAACAGCCCGCGCCACCCCGGCGGCGCCGTGGCTCGGCGACGCCCCGCAAGCTCCCGTATCTGCTGATCGCCCCGGCGGGTCTGCTGATGCTGGGCTTCATCGCCTACCCGGTCATCAGCGTCTTCTACTACAGCCTGCAGAACTACAACCCCACCAAACCGTGGCGCAACGGCTTCGCGGGCTTCGGCAACTTCACCCACGCCTTCACCGACGACCCCCAGTTCTGGGACACGCTGACCTTCAGCGCCAAGTGGGTCTTCGTCGAGGTCGGCCTGCAACTGCTGTTCGGGCTCGCGCTCGCGCTGATCGTCAACCAGACCTTCGTGGGGCGGGCCGTGGGCCGGGCGCTGGTCTTCTCGCCCTGGGCCGTCTCCGGAGTGCTGACCTCCGCGATCTGGGTGCTGCTCTACAACTCCCAGACCGGCATCACCCGTTACCTGGCCGACGCGGGCATCGGCTCGTACGGCACCAGCTGGCTGTCCGACACCTCCACCGTCTTCCCGGCCGCCGTCGTCGCCGACCTGTGGCGCGGTGTCCCCTTCTTCGCGATCCTGATCCTCGCCGACCTGCAGTCCGTCTCCAAGGACCTGTACGAGGCCGCCGAGGTCGACGGCGCCGGCCGCTTCCGGCAGTTCCTGCACATCACCCTGCCGCACCTGAAGGACGCCATCGTGCTGTCCACGCTGCTGCGCGCGGTGTGGGAGTTCAACAACGTCGACCTGCTCTACACCCTGACGGGCGGTGGTCCCGCGGGCGAGACGACGACCCTCCCGCTCTACATCGCCAACACCAGCGTCGACGCCCACAACTTCGGCTACGCGTCCGCCCTCACCACGGTCGCGTTCGTGATTCTGCTGTTCTGCTCGGTCGTCTATCTGCGACTGAGCAAGTTCGGAGGCGGGGACAAGTGATCACCGAGGACGCCACGATCAGCGCCCCCGCGGAGCCCGCCCCGGCCGCCGACGAGCCCCGTCGGCGCCCCGGCGGGAAGCGCCGCGCCTGGGACGAGGTCCCGCGCCGGCACATCTACCTCCCGCTCTCCCTCTACCTCCTCTTCACCCTGATCCCCTTCTACTGGATCCTGCTCTTCGCGCTGCGCCCGGCCGGCTCGACCTCGCTCGTGCCGTGGCCCATGACCTTCGAGCACTTCGACAAGGTGTGGACCGAGCGCAGCTTCGGGACCTACTTCCAGAACAGCGTCCTCATCGCCGTCGCCACCCTGGTGATGACGACCCTCGTCGCCCTCGCCGGCGGCTACGCCCTGGCCCGCTTCGACTTCAGGATCAAACGCGGCTTCATGCTGGCGCTGCTCTGCTCCCAGTTCGTGCCGGGCGCGCTGCTCCTCGTACCCCTCTTCCAGATCTTCGCCAAGCTCCAGATGATCAACTCGCTGGGCAGCGTCATCATCGCCGAGACGGTCTTCCAGCTGCCGCTGTCGATGATCCTCATCAGCGGGTTCATCAGGAACGTCCCGTACTCGCTCGAAGAGGCCGCCTGGGTCGACGGCTGCGACCGCTTCACCGGCTTCCGGATCGTCGTGCTGCCGCTGCTGCGGCCCGGGCTGATCGCCGTCGGCTCCTTCGCCTTCGTGCACGCCTGGAACCACTTCCTGTTCGCCCTGATGTTCCTCAGCGACCAGAGCAAGCAGACCATCCCCGTCGGCCTCAACACCCTGATGAGCTCCGACAGCGTCGACCTGGGCGCGCTCGCCGCGGGCGGCATCATCGCCGCGGTCCCCGTCGTCATCGTCTTCGCCTTCATCCAGAAGTGGCTGATCACCGGGTTCAGCGCAGGGGCGGTGAAGGGATGAGGCCCGCCAAGGAATTCCCGTTGAACACGCCCACCGGGCAACTGCCGCTGCCCGTCGTTCTCGCGGGTGCGCGCGGTCACGGCCGCTGGCACCTGGAGAACATCCGCCGGCTCCAGGACAAGGGGCTCGTACGGCTGGCGGGAGTCTGCGAGCTGACCCCGCTCAGTGCAGAGGAACTGAACGGGCAACAGGTCGAGCAGTCGGCCGACTTCGGCGCCCTCCTCGACTCCACCGACGCCGCGATCGCCGTGATCTGCACGCCCATCCCCACCCACACCGACCTGGCGCTGATCGCCGCCGCCAAGGGCGTACACCTGCTGCTGGAGAAGCCGCCCGCGCCCTCGTACGCCGAGTTCCGCCGGATGGCCGACGGGGTCGCGGCGGCCGGGGTCGTCTGCCAGATCGGCTTCCAGTCGCTCGGCTCGCACGCCGTGCCCGCGATCCGGAAACTGATCGCGCAGGGTGTGATCGGCCAAGTGGCCGGCGTCGGCGGGGCGGGCGCCTGGGCACGCGAGGAGGCGTACTACCGGCGGGCACCCTGGGCGGGCAGGCGCCGTCTGAACGGCGTGGACGTGGTCGACGGCGCGCTCACCAACCCCCTCGCGCACGCCGTCGCCACCGCCCTCGCCCTGAACGGCTCCACCCGCGCCGAGGACATCGAGTCGATCGAGACCGAGCTGCTGCGCGCCAACGACATCGAGTCCGACGACACGTCCTGCGTGCGGATCACCACCGCCGGGAGCCGGGTGACCGTCGCCGCCACGCTCTGCGCCGAGCGGCCCGGCGAGCCGTACGTCCTGGTGCACGGCAGCAGCGGTCGGATCACCTTCTGGTACAAGCAGGACCGCGTGCTCGTGCAGCGGTCCGGGCGCGGCCCGGAGGAGATCGAGTACGGCCGTACCGACCTGCTGGAGAACCTGGTCGCGCACCTGGTGGACGGCGCCGAACTGCTGGTCGCGCCGGACTCGACGGGTGCCTTCATGAGGGTGGTGGAAGCGATCCGGCAGGCGCCGGACCCGCGCGCGCTGCCCGCCGGCGCCTGGCGGCTGCTCCCCGAGGAGAACCGCCGGGTCGTGCCCGGCATCGACGGGCTCGTCGCGGCCGCCGCCGACACCCTCGCCCTCTACTCCGAGCTGGGCGCCTCCTGGGCGCTCCCGAACGAGGTGAGCACCTCATGAACCCCGCGCAGAACGCCGACTCGCTGGTCCTGCGTGTCGCGGGCCGCCCGGTCGGGCGTTACGTCACCCGGCCCGAACTCGCGCCCCGGCTCTCGCCACGCCCGTATCTCCACCCGGTCACCACCCTGGCCGGCACGGCTGTCACCGAACTCGCCCCCGCCGACCACATTCACCATCTCGGCGTCGGTGTCGCCGTTCCCGACGTCGAGGGGTACAACTTCTGGGGCGGGCGCACCTACGTCCGCGACCAGGGGCCCACCGAGCTGGCCAACCACGGCGCGCAGCGCCACTCCGGCTTCCAGCTGCGCGACCCGGACGGCTTCGTGGAGGAGCTGCGCTGGGTGGCCGCGGGCGGCGAGCTGCTGCGCGAGCGCCGTACGGTCGCCGCGACCGAACTCACTGGCACCGCCTGGGCGTTGGACTTCACGTTCTCGCTCACGAACACGACCCCGAAGGACCTTTCCCTCGGCAGCCCGGCCACCAACGGGCGGCCCGGCGCGGCCTACGGCGGCTTCTTCTGGCGGGCCCGCAGGGAAGCACGGGCGCCGCGCGTCTTCACCTCCGACATCGAGGGCGAGGAGGCGGTCCACGGCGCTCGCGCCGACTGGTTAGCCCTCGCGGGCGCGGGCTGGACCCTCGTCTTCGCCGGGGCCACCGGACCGACCCGCCGCGACCCGTGGTTCGTGCGCACCGCCGAGTACCCGGGCGTCGGCTCCTCCCTCGCGCACACCGAGCGGCTGCCGGTCCCGGCCGGGGAGACGGTCGTACGCCGGGTCGTCACCGTCGTCGCGGACGGCGCTCTGGGCCGGGACGAGGCGGCAGCCCTGGTACGGAAGGCGGTGAGCCCATGAACAGCGCGCTGAGCGCCGACCTCGGGGACGGCACCTACCGCAACCCCGTCCTCGACGCCGACTGGTCCGACCCCGATCTCCTGTGCGTCGGCGACGACTTCTACCTCACCGCCTCCAGCTTCGGCCGCGCGCCCGGCCTGCCGCTCCTGCACTCCCGCGACCTGGTCAACTGGACGCTCGTCGGACACGCACTCCAACTCCTCGAACCCGCAAGGGACTTCAGGAAGCCCCGGCACGACTGCGGAGTGTGGGCGCCGTCCCTCCGGCATCACGACGACCGCTTCTGGATCTTCTGGGGCGACCCCGACCACGGCATCTTCCAGGTCAACGCCCCGGAGATCAGGGGCCCTTGGACACGGCCGCACCTGGTCAAGGAGGGCAAGGGGCTCATCGACGCCTGCCCGCTGTGGGACGAGGAGACCGGCGAGGCGTATCTCGTGCACGCCTGGGCCAGGTCCCGCGCGGGTGTGAAGAACCGGCTCACGGGCCACCGGATGCGCCCCGACGGCACCGGGCTGCTCGACGAGGGCAAGGTGATCGTCGACGCGGACCGGATCCCGGGCTGGTTCACCCTCGAAGGCCCCAAGGCCTACCGGCACGGCGGCTGGTTCTGGATCTTCGCACCCGCCGGGGGAGTGGAGACCGGCTGGCAGGGCGCCTTCCGCTCACGCGACTTCTTCGGCCCGTACGAGGAGCGGGTGGTGCTGGAGCAGGGGGACACCCAGGTCAACGGCCCCCACCAGGGCGGCTGGGTGCGGACGGCGGCCGGGGAGTACTGGTTCGCGCACTTCCAGCAGCGGGGGCCGTACGGGAGGGTCGTCCACCTCCAGCCGATGCGCTGGGATGCCGAGGGCTGGCCGGTGCTCGGCGATGAGGGCGCCCCCGTCGCCGTGCACAAGAAGCCGCGGCTGCCACCACAGCCGCTCTCCGCGCCCGCCACCGACGACGACTTCCCCGGCGGCCGCTTCGGACGGCAGTGGCAGTGGACCGCCAACCCTCCCCCAAGCTCTCGGCTGCGCTCGAGCAGGGGGGACCCCCACGACGGCTGGGCCACCCAGCACTCCGGGGACGGGCTTCGACTGAGCTGCGTCCGGACGGTGGACGCGCACGACCTGCGCAAACTGCCGAACGTCCTCACCCAGCGGTTACCCGGCATCCCCGTCACCGTCGAGGTGGAACTGCGCCTCGACAGCGAGGAGCCGGGGGCGCGGGCGGGGCTCGCGGTGCTCGGGGACGCCTTCAGCTGGATCGGGCTCCAGCGGGAGGCGGACGGGTCGGTGCGCCTCGTGCACCGGTTCGCCGAGTCGGTCGCCATGGGGGCACCTCCCACGCCTTTGGGGCAGTGGGGGAGGGAGCGCGACGCTGCACATCCGCGAGAGGCGCCCGAGGGGCGGGCCCGGCTGTGGATCGAGAGCGGGACGGGGGCGCGCTGCCGCTTCTCGTACGACGTCGGGGGCGGCCGGCGGCCCTCCGGCCAGGTCTTCGCCGCCACCCCCTGGCGCTGGGTCGGCGCCCTGCTCGGACTCTTCGCGCTCGCGCCCGTCGGCGCGGGACACGCCGGCGCCGCCTCGTTCACGCAGTTCCGCATCACCCCTTCCTGAAGCCGGCTCATCCGTACGCCTGTGGGGAGCCGACGCGCCACTGACAGTTCCCGTACCGCTGACAAGACCCCACAACCCCGTTGGATCCAGAAGAAGAGAGCCGATCAATGAAGATCAACATCCACAGAACCGGGCGTGCCGCGACGGTCGTCGCCCTGGGCTCCGTGCTTGCGCTCACCGCCACCGCCTGCGGCGACAACGGCAGCGGCGCGGCGGGGGACAAGGGCAACGAGGGTTCGGGCAAGGGCGAGATCACCTTCTGGGACAACAACGGCGGTGTGCGCACCGACATCTGGAAGCAGATCATCGCGGACTTCGAGAAGAAGTACCCGGACATCAAGGTCAACTACGTCGGGATCCCCGCGGCGAGCGCCCAGTCGAAGTACGACACCGCGATCCAGGGCGGCGGCCTGCCCGATGTCGGCGGCGTGGGGACCGCGATGCTCGCCGAGGTCGCCGTCCAGGGAGCGCTGGAGCCGCTGGACAGCCGTCTGGAGAAGAGCTCGCTGAACGGCAGGCTGAGCCAGAACCTGCTCGACGTCAGCCGGTCCGCGGGCGGCGGCGAGACCCTGTACCAGGTGCCGACCTCCGCGAACAACGGCACGCTGTGGTACCGGACGGACCTGTTCAAGGCGGCCGGCCTGGACGCGCCGACCACCTGGTCGAAGTTCTACGAGGCCGCCGACAAGCTCACCGACCAGGGCAAGAACAAGTTCGGCTTCACCATCCGTGGCGGCGAGGGGGCCATCGCGCCGGCCCTGGACGCGGTGTACGGCCAGACCGGCCTCACCTCGTTCTGGAACGGCGACAAGACCACCGTCAACGACCCCAAGAACGTGGCCGCCCTGGAGAAGTACGTCGCCCTGTACAAGAAGGACACCCCGTCCGCCGACGTCAACAACGACTTCACCAAGATGGTCGCCCAGTGGGACAGCGGCACCATCGGAATGCTGAGCCACAACCTCGGCTCCTACCAGGACCATGTGAAGGCGCTGGGCGTGGAGAAGTTCCGCGGTGTCCCGAACCCGACGCAGGACGACGGCACGCGCGTACAGGTGTCCAACCCGGTCGACGGGATGAGCCTGTTCAAGTCCAGCAAGAACAAGGCGGCCTCCTGGAAGTTCATCGAGTTCGCGGTCTCGGCCGCGGAGAACTCCAAGTTCAACGAGTCCGCGGGGCAGGTCCCGGCCAACACCGAGGCCGCCAAGGACGCCTGGGTGCAGCAGGCCGAGCCCACCAAGCTGGCCGCGGAGGCGCTCAACGGGGCCGGCACCAAGATCGTGCAGCTGCCGTACTACCTGCCGGACTGGAACACCATCTCCAAGGCCGACAACGAGCCGAACTTCCAGAAGCTGCTGCTCGGGAAGATGAGCGCGAAGCAGTTCCTGGACACGCTGGCCGATCAGTTGGACAAGGCGCAGGCGGACTGGAAGGCGACCACTAGCTCCGCTGGTCGGGCCGGGTGCGGTCGGTTCGTGGTCTTCGAGGTTGTGTGGCGACCGCGGGCCGGGCGTGGCTGGTCGCGCCCACGCGGCGGAGCCGCACATTGATACAGCCCCGCGCCCCTGAAAACGGGGCGCGGGTCCACCCTCTGCCCTCTGCTTGAAAGGCACACCCCTGTGTCCCTCACCCGCAGACAGGTCACCTCGGCGGCCCTTGCCGCCGTTCCCGTCGCCCTTGCGGCAACCGGCACCGCACAAGCCACCCAGCGTCGCCGCACCCTCTACATCGCCGGCGACTCCACCGCCGCCCAGAAGTACGCCGACGCCGCGCCCGAGACCGGGTGGGGCATGGCGCTTCCGTTCTTCCTGCGGGAGCACCTGGGCGTCGCCAACCACGCCGTGAACGGGCGGAGTTCGAAGAGTTTCGTGGACGAGGGGCGGCTCGGCGTCATCCTCGACGCGATCCGCCCGGGCGACTTCCTGTTCATCCAGTTCGGGCACAACGACGAGAAGAGCGCCGACCCGACGCGCTACACCGAGCCCTGGACGACCTACCAGGACTACTTGCGTCAGTACGTCGACGGGGCGCGGGCCCGTGGTGCGCGGCCGGTGCTGGCCACCTCGGTGGAGCGCAGAAAGTTCGACGCGGACGGCAACGCGGTGCCGACCCACGGCGACTACCCGGCGGCGGTGCGCGCGCTCGCCGAGGACGCGTGTGTGGCGCTGCTCGACATCCAGGCCCTGTCGATCGCCCTGTGGCAGCGGCTCGGTGTCGAGGAGACCAAGAAGTACTTCAACTGGACCGCGACGGAGCAGGACAACACGCACTTCAACCCGCCGGGCGCGATCGCCGTGGCCCGTCTTGTCGCGGCCGAGCTGCTGCATCGCCGGGTGCTGGCACACCGGGACGTACGCCGGCTCGACGAGGAAGTCCCCGAGTCCTGGATCACCTGGCCCGACGCCACCCTGTAACCCCCTTCCACAGAACCCTCAGCCAGAAGGAGAGCCGCACATTGAACACACAGAGATGGCATGCGCATGCCACAGCGGGGCCGGCGACGACGGCCCTGCTGGTCGGTTGCACCGCCCTGGCCCTCGCCGTCACCGGCACCACCGCCCAGGCCCAGGCCCGGTCGGGCGACCTCGGCCGGCAGACCCTCGCCGCCGGTGACGGCTGGGGCTCCGAGGGCACGGGGACCAGCGGCGGTGCGGCGGCCGACGCCGCGCACGTGTACACCGTCACCACCTGGGCCGGGTTCAAGGCCGCGCTGAAGGACGGCGGTACCGCGCCGAAGATCATCAAGGTGAAGGGCACGATCGACGCCAACGCCGAGGGCTGCGACTCCTTCGCCGCGCCGGGCTACGACTTCGACGCCTATCTGCAGAAGTACTCGCCGGAGAACTGGGGGTACGGCACGAACCTGGACGCCGAGCCGGACGACAGCCCCGAGGGCCTGCGCCGCGCCTCCGCCGCCGACCAGGACACCGCCATCAAGGCGGACATCCCCGCCAACACCACCCTCGTCGGCCTCGGCGAGGACGCGGGCTTCAAGGGCGCCAGCCTCCAGATCGAGGCCGTGGACAACGTCATCGTCCGCAACCTCACCTTCGAGAGCCCCCTCGACTGCTTCCCGCAGTGGGACCCGACCGACACCTCCGTCGGCAACTGGAACTCCGAGTACGACAGCGCCGTGGTCTACGGCTCCACGCACGTCTGGCTGGACCACAACACCTTCACCGACGGGGAGCACCCCGACAGCACGCTGCCCACGTACTTCGGCCGGATCTACGAGCAGCACGACGGCGAACTGGACATCGTCAAGGGCGCGGACTACGTGACCGCCTCCTGGAACGTCTTCACCGACCACGACAAGACGATCCTCATCGGCAACAGCGACAGCGCCTCCACCGCGGCGGTCGACCGGGGCCACCTCAAGGTCACCTTCCACCACAACCTGTTCTCGAACCTCGTCGAGCGCGCGCCACGCGTCCGCTTCGGCCAGGTCGACTCGTACAACAACCACTTCGTCGCGGACGTCGGCTACGCCTACAGCTACGGCATCGGCATGGAGTCCCAACTCGTCGCCGAACACAACGCGTTCACCCTGGCCGCCGGGGTCAGCGCGGCGACCGTCCTGAAGAAGTGGAAGGAGGCGCCGCTCACCGCCGCCGACAACTACGTCAACGGGGTGGCGACCGACCTGATCGCCGTGCACAACGCGGAGATCCCCGCGGAGACGCTGCAGTCCGGGGCCGGATGGACGCCGACCCTGCGCACCGAGGTCGACCCGCCGCGGGCGGTGCCCCGGATCGTGGACCGCGGCGCGGGCGCCGGAAAGATCTGCTGACCCACGCCTGACGCCGGACCCACGCCTGACCGACCCACCTGCGACCCACCTGCGACCCACCTGCGACCCACCTGCGACCCACCTGCGACCCACCTGCGACCCACCTGCGACCCACCTGCGACCCACCTGCGACCCACCTGCGACCCACCTGCGACCCACCTGCGACCCACCTCCGACCCACCTCCGACCCACCTGCGACCCATCTCCTGGTCAGGCCGGAGCGGCTCCGCACCCGCCCATCACCCAGGGCGCGCCGCTCCGGCCCCTTTCCCCGCGGAGCCCGCGGGGCTCTTGAGCCGCCGCACAGCGAAGGAGCATCGTCATGCTCTCCCGCACCACCCCCAGTCGCAGAACCTTCCTCGCCGCCGGTGCCGGAGCCGCTCTGGCGCTCGGTCTCGCGGCCCCCGCGCGGGCCCGGGGGCGCTCCCCCTTCGGGTGCTACGGCTCACCGTCGGCCCGTCTCACCGAGCGGACCCTGTACGTCCATCCCGGCGGTCTCGGCGACCACACCACCGTCCAGGCCGCCGTGACCGCCGCGAGCGGCAGCGGATACACGCTGGTCCTCGCGTCCGGCACCTACCGCGAGACGGTCGGCGTCGGCGTCGCCCGTACGGAGATGACCTGGATCGGCGCCTCCGGGGAGCCCCGTGACGTCGTCGTCGTGTACGACAACGCCAATGGCACCCCGAAGCCCGGCGGCGGCACCTACGGCACGACCGGATCGGCCACCACGACCGTGCAGGCCGACGGGTTCACCGCCCGCGGGATCACCTTCGCCAACGACTTCCTGCGCGCCGACCATCCCGAGATCACCGGCACCCAGGCCGTCGCCGTCAAGGTCCAGGGCGACCGTTCGGCCTTCGTGGACTGCCGGTTCCTCGGTCACCAGGACACGCTGTACGCCGACTCGACGGCGCTCGGTGTCTTCGCCCGCCAGTACTACCGCGACTGCTACGCCGAGGGTGACGTGGACTTCGTCTTCGGGCGGGCGACGGCCGTCTTCGAGCGCTGTCACTTCCGCACCCTGAACCGTACGGACCTGGCATCCGCCCCGTACGGCTTCGTGTTCGCCCCCTCCACCGCCCTCGCCAACCCGCGCGGCTACCTGGTCACCCGCTGCCGCGTCAGCAGCGAGGCCCCGGACGCCTCCTACAAGCTGGCCCGCCCCTGGGTGCCCGGCTCGGACACCACCGCCCGTCCGATGCTGACCGTCCGTGACACCCGCCTGGCCGCCGGGATCGACGCCGTCGAGCCCTACGCCAACATGTCGGACACCTATCCGTGGCAGAGCCAGCGCTTCGCCGAGTACCGGAACACCGGGCCGGGCGCGGTGATCGGCGTCCCGGAGAACCGGCCCCAACTCACCGCCGAGGAAGCCGGGTCGGCGACCCGCGAGGCGTACCTCGGCGACTGGACGCCGTGGGAGGGGTGCTGAGATGCGCCGACGCGCCTTTCTCGCCGCGGCGACCGGGGTGGTGGCCGGGAGCCCGACGGCCCTGGCGGCGGCCCCCTCCGCCGCCGCTCCCCGTCCCACCGTGCACGTCCGCCCCGGCGACTCCGTCCAGGCCGCCGTCGACGCGGTGACCGGTGCCGGCCGGACGATCGTCGTGCACCCGGGCACCTACCGCGAAGTCGTGAACATCCCGGCCGACAAGGCGGGTCTGACGCTGCGGGGTGCCACCCGCGACCCGCGCGACGCCGTCATCGTCTGCGACCACGCCAACGGCACGCAGAAACCGGACGGCTCGGGAACGTACGGCACCGCGGGCTCCGCCACCTTCACCTCGGCGGCGCCCGGACTGACCGTGCACGGGCTGACGCTCGCCAACGACTGGCTGCGCGCGGACCACCCGGACATCACGGGGACGCAGGCGGTGGCGGCGTACGTCACCGGGGACCGCTCGTCCTTCACCCGTGTCCGGCTGCTGGCGCACCAGGACACCCTGTTCGCGGACACCACGGCCCTGACCGCCTTCGACCGCCAGTACTACCGAGACTGCTACGTCGAGGGCGACGTCGACTTCGTCTTCGGCCGGGCCACCGCCGTCTTCGAGCGCTGCCACTTCCACACCCTCGACCGGGACGTGACCTTCAAGCCCGAGGGGATGGTCTTCGCGCCGTCCACCGCCCGCGCCAATCCGTACGGCTTCCTGGCGGTCCGCAGCCGGGTCACCTCCGGCGCGGAGGACGGGGCGTACAAGATCGCGCGGCCGTGGGTGCCGTCGTACGAGACGACGACCTGGCCGTCCCTGGTGGTACGCGAGACGGAACTCGGCCCCGGCATCGACGCGGTGGCGCCCTACATCGACATGCGCGAGGCCTACCCCTGGCAGTCCATGCGCTTTCGCGAGTACCGCAACACCGGACCCGGCGCGGAGACCACCGTGCCGGAGAACCGCCCCCAGCTCACGGACACGGAAGCCCTGTCGCACACGCGTGCGGCGTATCTGGGCGACTGGTGTCCGTGATGTCCCCGCACCGACCGCAGTAGCTCCCTCAACCCGTATCGACGAAAGGACCGCACTCCATGTCTCGTCGAACCGCTCTCGCCCTCGGCGCCACCCTGGCGCTCGGCGCCGGACTCGCCGTCCTGCCCACCCAGGCCCAGGCGGCGACCGTCGTCGTCAGCACCACGGCCGACCTCACCAACGCCATCAAGAGCGCCACCGCCGGCACCGTCATCCAGGTGCGGGCCGGCACGTACTACCCGACGGCCACCCTCCAGTCGACCGTCAACGGCACCTCGTCGAGCCCCGTCACCCTGCAGGCGTACGGCTCGGAGTCGGTGAAGATCGACGGCTCGTCGCTGCCCGCCGGGGACTGGATCTTCAAGCTGACCGCCGACTACTGGAACGTCTCCAACCTCACCTTCCAGAACTCCCCGGACAGCGCGGTCGTCTGCCAGTCCTGCACCGGCACGAACTGGAACAACATCAAGACCATCAACGGTGGCGACTCCGGCTTCACACTCACGGGCGACGGCACCGTCAACAACACGGTCAAGAGCATCGACGCGTACGGCAACTACGACGCCGCCACCCATGGCGAGAACGCGGACGGCGTCGCCGTGAAGTTCGGCTCCGGCACCGGCAACCTGATCACCGGCGCCCGCCTGTACAACAACGCGGACGACGGCATCGACTTCTGGTCCTTCTCGTCCCCCGTCACCGTCGAGCACACCTGGTCCTTCGGCAACGGGAAGAACCGCTGGGGCGACTCGGCCTTCGCGGGCGACGGCAACGGCTACAAGCTGGGCGGCGACGGCGAGGTCGTCGCGCATGTCGTCAACAACTCCGCCGCCTGGGACGACGCGGGCAGCGGCTTCACCGAGAACTCCAACACCGGGGCGATCGTCATCAACCGCACCACCGCGTACGCCAACGGCAAGTACGGCTACTACTTCGCCACCAGCTCCGCGAAGCTCGGCAAGAACCTGGCGGTGAGCAACGGCGGCGCGGCGGTCTCCAAGGGGTCCTCGGTCACGTCCGCCGGCAACAACTGGGACTCGGGCATCGCCACGCCGTCCTTCGTCTCCACGGACGCGTCGACGACGTACAACGCCCGGAAGTCCGACGGGTCCCTGCCCGCGACGACGTTCCTGACGACGGGCAGCACGACGATCGGCGCCACGATGAACTAGCTCTCGGCAACAGCTCCGTGCGGGAAGCGGCAGGACCGACCGCTTCCCGCACGCACGCCGACGCATTCTCATCGGGGGCCGTGCGACCCGGCGGCCAGGTCGAATCCGTCGGTCAATTCTCAGATCCTTTCGGAGTGACGGTGACAGAGCTGCCCCACACCGCCTGCAGGTCCCGGCAGCGCACCGTGATGGACGCAAGGCGGTTGCCCCGGCCGGTGGAGTGGTGGGGTCGGTTTCTGTGGGTGAGGTCTCGATCGGATAAAGCCTCTCGCATGACATGCGTGATGCGCGTAGACAGTCCCTGACCTGGTGCGGAATGACCTGGTCACCCATCACACAGATCCGGAGAATCCATGCGGAAGTCCCTCAGAGCGGCAGCCATCGCTGCCGCTTGTGCCGTCGCCGGTGGCGCCCTCTACGGCACGGGCGTCGCCACGGCCGGCCAGTCGACGGCCAACTCGACCCACGAGCCCTACAACATCGGGCTCCTGGTCAAGGACATCGACACCTACTACGGCACCACGCTCGACAGCAACGGCGTGTACCAGGCGTCCAAGGACAGCCAGTACGCCAAGGACCTGTCGCGCCTGGAGTCGGACGCCAAGCGTTACATCGACAAGGCGGCGCACAATGCGAAGCACCGGGGCCAGAAGCCCGCCGTCGTCTTCGACATCGACGACACGCTGCTGCTCTCCCTCGACTACGAGAAGAAGACCAACTACACGTACAACTCGGCCTCCTGGGCGGCGTACGTGGCCCAGGCCGACCGTCCGGCCGTCTTCGGCACCCCCGAACTCGTCGCGTACGCCAAGTCCAAGGGTGTCGAGGTCTTCTACAACTCGGGCCTGAAGGAGTCGCAGCGCGTCGACGCGGTCACGAACCTGAAGAAGGCCGGCGCCGACATCAACCTCGACGCCGCCCACATGTTCCTCAAGGACGCGGCCAACCCGCCGGCCTACCTGAGCGCCTGCGCCACGGCCGCCGCCTGGAACTGCACCACCGTGCAGTACAAGTCCGGCACCCGTAAGCACATCGAGTCCCTCGGGTACGACATCGTCGCCAACTTCGGCGACCAGTACTCCGACCTCGACGGCGGCTACGCCGACAAGACGTTCAAGGTCCCGAACCCGACGTACTTCGTCAGCTAGTACTCAGTACTCGGTCCGCACGGGGCGGATCGACCCCAGGGTCGGCACTACCGGTTCGATCGATCCGTCGGCCGCGAACTCCATGCGGTCGATGGTGGTCTCCCGGTGCGTGCCGTCCCCGCCCGCCTTCCCGGGGCCGTTCAGGGCGAACCGGTGGTAGACGATGTACCAGTCGTCGGTGCCGGGGACGTTCACCACGGAGTGGTGGCCGGTGCCCTTGATGCCGTACTCCGGGCGCTTGGACAGGATCGTGCCCCGCTTGGTCCACGGACCGAGCGGGGACGGTCCGGTCGCGTACGCGACGTGGTAGTTCTCGCTGCGGGTGTCGTCCTCGGACCACATGAAGTAGTACGTGCCCTGCCGCTTGACGACGAAGGATCCCTCGCGGAAGCCGGTCTGCGTGATGTCCTTCACCTGCGAGGCGTCGAACGACACCATGTCGTCGTTCAGCGGGACCACGTACCCGTGGCCGTTGCCCCAGTACAGATACGACTGCCCGTCGTCGTCCGTGAACACGGCCGGGTCGATCATCTGGCCCGTGAACCGGCCCTTGGCCACCAGGGGTGCGCCCAGCGCGTCCTTGAAGGGGCCGGCGGGGGAGTCCGCGACTGCGACCCCTATCTGCTGCTCGGCACAGAAGTAGAAGTAGTACTTGCCGTCGCGCTCGGCGATCGCGGGTGCCCAGGCGTTCTTGTCCGCCCAGGACACATCGGGTCCCAGGTCCAGGATCGCACCGTGGTCCTTCCAGTGGACCAGGTCCTTCGACGAGTACGCCTTGAAGCTCGTCCCGCTCCAGCCCGGGTAGCCGTCCGTCGTCGGATAGATCCAGTACCGGCCGTCCAGGTAGTGGACGTCCGGGTCGGCGTTGAGGCCGGGGAGGACCGGGCTGCGGGTCGGTAGCGCCTCCACCGTCCAGGTCCGGCTCGTCCCGTCCGCCGCCGTCACGGTGTACGTCCGCGGGGTGCGGAAGTCCCGGTGTGTGCCCGGGGCCGGGCTGACCTTCGCGCCCGCGCCGACCGCGAGGGCGGGGGCCAGCTGCCTGAGGTCCGCGTCCGGGTTCATCGGCAGGACGACCTTCGAGGCCGACTCGGTGATGACGGCGTACCCCTTCTGACCCTTCGCCGTCGCGTCCACGACCGACGTCCCGGTCGCCGGGTAGGCGCCCAGCAGCCGGTCGTACTCCGCCCGGGTCACCGGCAGCACCGTGCCGTGCCGGGGGCTCGCGGGCAGCTGGTAGTCCGCCGACATGGTCCACCGGCCCGAGTCGAGGTCGGTCGTCTCGAAGGGGACATAACCGCGGTTGCCGTACTCGTCGATGAACAGGTACCACTTGTTCTCGGTGTTGGACTTGAAGACCGTCGGCCCCTCACCGCGGTCGATCGAGCCGCTGCCGATGCAGTCGGAGACGAAGTCGTACGTCGTGCTCGTCAGCGACGTGGACTTCTCCCCGGTGATGAACTTCGAGCAGGGGCTGGACGAGCTGGGATCGCGCTCGTCCTTGGTGTAGCGGTAGTAACTGCCCTTGTTCTTGACGACCGTCGAGTCGATCACCGAGTAGCCCGGGTCGTCCCAGACCTTCGGTTCGCCGAAGGTGCGGAAGTCCTTCGTGGTCGCGTACAGCATCTTGTTGTACGTCGATCCGGTGTGGTCGGGGTCGTCGTCGGCGTACAGCTTCGACGCCCAGAAGACGACGTACTCACCGAGGCTGTCGTCCCAGTAGGCCTCCGGCGCCCAGGTGTTGCCCGCGTTGTCGGGGGCCACCTTCACCAGGCGCTGGTCGGTCCAGTGGACCAGGTCGGTGGACTCCCAGATCATGATGGACCTGCTGCCGTGCCGCTGCACGTGGTCCCAGCTGCCGCTGGAGTTCTGGTACATCCTCAGGTCGGTGGCGATGAGAAAGAACTTGTCGCCCGCGGGGGAGCGGATCACGAACGGGTCGCGCAGCCCCTTCTCCCCGATGGTGGAGGTCAGCACGGGACTGCCCGCGTTCAGCTCCCGCCAGTGCAGGGGGTCGTTGCCGCGGCTGAGCGCGTAGCGGATCTGCTCGCCGTCGACGGTGCCCTCGCCGGTGAAGTAGGCGAAGAGATAGCCGGCGTACTTCGGTCGGTTCACGTGCGGTGCTCCCGACGGTGACGGTGACGGTGACGGTGACGGTGACGCGGGGCTCGGTGGGGCGGCCAGCAGGCCCAGGAGGAGCGCGAGGAGGGGGATCAGGAGCGTGCGGGCGGTCCGGCGTCGCATGACACATCCTGTGGGGGTCTGGTGGATTCTGTTGAGTGCACTGCCCTCGGAGTGTCACCAGCGGGGAACAGGGCGTCAATCGATGGGGACGGGGCGAGCGGGGCGAAAAATTTCGACCGCCTTTCGCGAGAACCTCGGTGGTCTCGGCAACCTTCTCCACCACCGCGGCGACCAGGGAGCGGAAGCGGGCCGGGGCGGCCCCTCCGGCCCGCTTCGTCTCAGCCCCATTCAGCCCCATTCAGCCCCATTCCCTAGGAAAGGAACGCCCCGTGCTTCTGAGTACCGGACGCCACCGCAGGGACCATGAACCGACCCACGAGAATGAAACGCCCCCGCCGGTCGTCACCGGCGGGGGCGTTCCTCTGACTGGCTCCGAGGGGGGCTCAGGCCAGCAGACCCATAAAGTCATACGGCGAACTGCCGGACTCCCAGGCACTGTTAGGGACGTCGAAAGCGAACATGTGGTTGTCTCCACGGTACGAATCCGTCCTCGGTGACCGCGTCCCCCGTGCCCGTGATACCGAGGGCGGTGACGCCGCCGATCGGAGGATTTTCTACGAGTCGCCGTTGTCGCCGCGCGCGGCGGCGAAGTCGCCCGCCACGGCCGGCGCCTTGTCCGCGGTCCGCGCGTGGGCCGTGTAGCTGTCGTCCTTGGCGTCCCGGCCGCCGCGGGTGTGGTTGTACTGGCCCGCGAAGACCCACTCGCCGGCCGCGAGGGTGTGGCCGTCCTTGAGCACCCAGGTGTAGACGAGGAAGCCGTCCTTCTCGACGACCGTCGTCGTGAAGTCGCTCTCGGGCGCCGAGCGCCAGGAGCCCGCGTCGCTGACCCCGCCGGTGTCCTTGATCCTCAACTCGACGGTGAGCGCGGTGAGTTGTCCCGCGTTCTTGAGGGTCACATTGCTCTGCGCCCAGAAGTCGTTGCTGTGCGGGTCGACCGAGCCGTCGGACCACAGCGGGCCGTCCTGGCCGCCCGCGGCGGGCGCCTCGGGCGCGGTGGGCGAGGAGTGCGCGGCCGAGGGGGTGTCCGAGGGGGAGGCGCTCGCCTTCCCGGACGGCTTCGGGGTGCCCGAGGTGTGCGAGGGGTGCGGTACGACGGGCGCCCGGCTCGTCGCGTCCGGCGAGAGCGCCGGGGTCGGCGAGACCGCGACCGTCTGCTGCGGCGGGTTGTTCTCCTGCACCGCTGCGGCCACCCAGTAGCCGCCCACCGCGAGGACGCCCGCGACCGCGGCCGTGGCGCCCGCGACCCGCGCCCAGCCGAGCATCGGCGGACGCGCCGCACGCCGGGGGCGCCGCTCGGGGGCGCCGGACATCCCGCGTTCGACCCGGGCCAGGATGCGCGCGCGGTCGGGCTCGTGCGCCTCGGCCGCATCGTGCAGCCTGGCGCGCAGCTCGTCGTGCACGTCCTGCGCCTCCCTCATCGGTCCCTTCCTCCGGCTCCACCCGTGGGCAGCACAACGGCGTGCACCCGCATCGGGGCCTCGTCGGTGCCGAGGAGCCGCTTCAGCTCGGCCATGCCCTTCGACGTCTGAGACTTAACCGTACCCACGGAAACACCGAGGGCGAGCGCCGTGTCCTTCTCCGAGAGGTCGAACGCGTGCCGCAGCACGACACACGCGCGCTTGCGGAACGGCAGTCTGCGCAGCGCCTCCTGGACATCGATCTTGCCCGGTATGTCGGGGTTCTCGGTCCTGTCCTCGCGCTGCGACCAGAAGAGTGTGATCCGTCTGCGCTCGCGCACCGCGCTGCGGATCCGGGTGCGGGCGAGGTTCGCGACCACACCACGGGCGTACGCCACCGGGTGGTCCGCCGCGCGCACCCGGTCCCAGCGGTGCCACAGCGCGAGCAGCGCGTCGGCCGCCAGATCGTCGGCGGCGTCCGCCTCGCCGGTCAACAGATGGGCGAAGCGGGCGAGTTCGGCATGGTGCCGCTCGAAGAAGGCGTGGAACTCCTCGGAGGCGGCGTCGTCGACGACAGTGCCCACGGCTACCTCTCCCTGCTGCGGCTTCCGAGCGACCGGTGCGGGTGTGTGCGTATACGGCCCCCGTGCGCCACCCGTGAAGGAACGGTGCCCCTGTGGGGCGAGATGCGTGAGCGTACCAGCGATGCGTACAGGGCTTCGAACAGCGTATGGCGGGCCGAACTCGATTCCGTAACACGGTGAAAACCTGAAAGCGGTTCAACGAGGGAACAATCCAGCCAGCATCCGCACACCCAGCACGCAGGTCACAAGGAGTATCAGCCATGTCCGAAACCCAGAAGGTGGCCGACCGGCCAAGTTCCGCGCCACCACCGGCGAACAGCGTCGACCGGTTCTTCAAGATCTCCGAACGGGGGTCCACCTTCGGCCGGGAGATACGCGGCGGCTTCGCCACATTCTTCACCATGGCCTACATTCTTGTCCTGAATCCGATCATTCTGGGTAGCGCCAAGGACAAGTTCGGACACCAGCTCGACACAGTCCAACTGACCACCGCCACCGCCCTGGTGGCCGCGGTCATGACCATCGTCATGGGCGTCGGCGGCAACCTCCCGCTCGCCCTCGCCGCCGGACTCGGTCTCAACGCGGTCGTCGCCTTCCAGATCGCCCCGCTGATGAGCTGGGACGACGCGATGGGTCTGATCGTCCTGGAGGGCCTGCTCATCTGCGTGTTGGTGGTGACCGGCCTGCGCGAAGCCGTCATGCACGCGATACCGCAGCCGATGAAGCAGGCGATCAGCGTCGGTATCGGCCTGTTCATCGCCTTCATCGGTTTCGTCGACGCCGGGTTCGTCACCCGCATCCCGGACGTCGCGAACACCACGGTGCCGGTGCAACTCGGCGGCACCGGCACGCTGGGCGGCTGGCCGGTCCTCGTCTTCTGCCTCGGCGTGCTGCTGACCATCGGGCTGCTCGCCCGCAAGGTCAAGGGCGCGATCCTGATCAGCATCGTGACCATGACGATCGTGGCGATCGTCATCGACTCCGCCGCCGACATCAAGAGCTGGGGCCTGACCACGCCGAAGGTCCCCGACGACGTGGTGGACTCACCGGACTTCGGACTGCTCGGTCACTTCAGCCTGTTCGGCGCGTTCGGCGAGACCAGCGCGATCACGGTCGTCCTGCTGGTCTTCACCCTCGTCCTGTCGGACTTCTTCGACACCATGGGCACGGTCGTCGGCATCAGCGCCGAGGCGGGCCTGCTCGACGAGGAGGGCAAGGTGCCCAACCTCGGCCGCGTGCTGCTCATCGACGGCGCGGCGGCGGTCGCGGGCGGTGCGGCGTCGGCGTCGTCCTCGACGTCGTACATCGAGTCGGCGGCCGGCGTCGGCGAGGGGTCGCGCACCGGCTTCTCGAACCTCGTCACCGGCGGAATGTTCGCCCTCGCGCTCTTCCTGACCCCGCTGCTCACGATCGTCCCGCTGCAGGCCGCGGCGCCCGCGCTCGTCGCGGTCGGGTTCCTGATGATGACCCAGGTCAAGCACATCGACTGGGACAAGTACGAGATCGCCATCCCCGCCTTCCTGACGATCGCCGTGATGCCGTTCACGTACTCGATCACCAACGGCATCGGGGCCGGGTTCCTCGCCTATGTGCTGATCAAGACGGTGCTGGGGAAGGCGAAGGAGGTCCACTGGTTGCTGTGGGCGGCCTCGGCGATGTTCCTGGTGTACTTCGCGATCGACCCGATCGAGCAGCTGTTCAATGTGAAGTAGGGGGCTGCCCCGCGCCTCCGAATGACGGGGCGCGGGGCAGTGGCACCTAGTTCTTCAGCGCCGCCTGCATCATGGCCTTCGCCACCGGCGCCGCCAGGCCGTTGCCGCTGACCTCGGAGCGCGCCGCGTCGGACTGCTCGACCAGGACCGCCACGGCGACCTCCTTGCCGCCCGAGTCGGACTTCGCGTACGACGTGAACCAGGCGTACGGCGTCTTGCTGTTGTTCTCGCCGTGCTGGGCCGTACCGGTCTTGCCGCCCACGGTCGCGCCGGAGATCTTCGCGTTGGTCCCCGTGCCGTCCTGGACGACCGTCTGCATCGCGGACTGGAGCTGCTCGGCGGTCGTCGAGCTGACGATCTGTTCGCTCCGCGTGCTGTCGTCGTAGTTCTTCACCACATTGCCGCTCGCGTCACTGGTCCGCGACACCATGTGCGGCGAGACCAGCTTGCCGTCGTTGACGATGGCGGCCGACACCATGGCCATCTGCAGCGGGGTCGCCGTGACGTCGAACTGGCCGATGCCGGTCAGCGCCGTGGACGACTCGTCCATGTTCGACGGGTAGACGCTCGGGTACGCCCGCACCGGCACGTCCTGCGAGCTGTCGTTGAAGCCGAACTTCTCCGCCATCGCCCTGACCTTGTCCTGCCCGAGGTCGACGGCCATCTTCGCGAAGACGTTGTTGCACGAGTACTGGAGCGCCACCCGGATCGAGGCGTTCTCGCAGGGCGCGGAGGCGCTCTCGTTCGCCAGGTCGGTCCTCGTGTTCGGCAGCGTGTACGGATTCGGGCTGTCCGTGCCGGCGTCCACGTCCTTGTACAGCCCGTCCTCCAGCGCCGCCGCCGCGACGACCAGCTTGAACGTCGAGCCCGGCGGCAGCGGCTGGCGCAGCGCCCGGTTCGTCATCGGCTTGTCCGTGTCCTTCGTCAGCCTCGTCCAGGCGGCGGAGTCGCCGGTGCTCAGCTGCGAGGGGTCGTACGACGGGGTGGAGACGACCGCGAGGATCCTGCCGGTCGTCGGGTCGATCGCGACGGCCGCGCCCTTCTTGTCGCCCAGCGCGTTGTACGCGGCCTTCTGCACATCCGGGTCGATGGTCGTGACCACATCACCAGGACTGGCGCGCTTGTCGGTGATCGTGTCGAGGGGGTTCTTCAGCTGGTTGTCCGTGCCGTCGAGCAGGTTCTGGTAGATGCCCTCCAGCTGGGTCGCGCCGAACACCTGGGAGCTGTAGCCCGTGACGGCCGCGTACAGACTGCCGTCGGTGTACGTCCGCCGGTACTTGAGGTCGCTGTTCTTCGTCTCCGCGGAGCCGGTGATCGCCTTGCCGGCCACGATGATGTTCCCGAGCGGGTTCGCGTACTGCTCGATCGCGTTCCGCCGGTTGTGCTTGTTGTCCGCGAGTGCCCTGCCGTCGTAGAACTGCACCCAGGTCGCCCTGATCAGCAGGGAGAGCACGAGCAGCAGAGTGAAGACGGCGGCACGCCTGATCGTCTTGTTCATCGCGCTCAGAAGGACGAGCGGACGGGAGCGAATCGTTCCCTTCCGCCCGCATTTCTCATGCGCTGTTCATGAAGTCCGGCTCACATGAAGTCCGGCTCAGCCCTCCAGGGTGAGCACGACCTCGTCCGTGTCCTCGCCGCGTGCGTGCGCGTACCCCCGGGCCTCCGCGGTGACCCGGAACCCGCACGTGTCCAGCACCCGCCGCGACGCCGCGTTGTCGGCCGCCGCCCGCGCGTACAGCGGGCGCTCGGGCACCTCGGCCAGCAGGTCCCGCAGCGCGGCCGTCGCGATGCCCCGGCCCCAGTACGCCCGGTCGATCCAGTAGGTGACCTCGCGCTCGCCGGGCTCCCCGTACACCGCGGCGCTGCCCACGACATCGCCGTCCGCGAGGATCGTGCGCAGCACGGCGGACGAGGCGCGGACCCGCTTCCAGTGGGCGTCGAAGGCGTCACGGTCGGCCGGGTCCCTGGGGGTGAACGCGGCCATCCGGAGGGACTCGGGGTCGTTCATCTGCCGGTAGAAGACCGGCAGATCGCTGTCGTGGACCGGGCGGAGTGCGACCTCCATGGTTCAGAGCCTCCGGGTGGCGAGCGTCAGCCGGTCGCGGGCGTCGAAGAGGGCGTCCTTGACCATCTGCTCGTGCGCGGGGGTGAGCCGGGCCACCGGGACCGAGCAGCTGATCGCGTCCCGGGCGGGGGTGCGGTAGGGGATCGCGACGCCGAAGCAGCGCAGCCCCAGCGTGTTCTCCTCGCGGTCCACGGCGAAGCCCTGCTCCCGGACCTGGTGCAGCTCCTCGATGAGCTTCTCCCGGTCGGTGATCGTGTGCTCGGTCAGGGCGGCGAGCGTCTCGGGCAGCAGCTTGCGGACCTGCTCGTCGGTGTGGGTGGCGAGCAGCGCCTTGCCGAGCGAGGTCGAGTGCGCGGGGAGCCGGCGGCCCACCCGGGTGAAGGGGCGCAGATAGTGCTGCGACTGGCGGGTGGCCAGGTACACGACGTTCGTGCCGTCCAGGCGCGCCAGGTGGATGGTCTCCGTGGTGTCGTCGGAGAGCCGGTCCAGGGTGGGCCGGGCCGCGGCGACCACCTCGTCGCCGTCGATGTACGAGGTGCCGACCAGCAGCGCCCGTACGCCGATGCCGTACCGCGTGCCCGTCGCGTCCGTCTCGACCCAGCCGAGCTCCACGAGGGTGCGCAACAGCATGTAGAGGCTGGATTTCGGATAGCCGACGGCCTCCTGGACCGCCGCCAGGGAGTGCATACCGGGCCGGCCGGCGAAGTACTCGAGCAATTCCACGGTCCGTACCGCGGACTTGACCTGCGCTCCGCCGCCTGTCTCGCCTGCCGACATCGCCCTTGACCCCCTCGTTCGACGGGAAATAGTCTCCGCATCATATTCACCATCAGAGACAGCGTTCAGTATATCGAACACCGCTGGTGGGTGAGACAAGAACTGCGGCATTACATCTGGAGGGACCCGCGGTGGCAGCAGCACCAGTCTGGAGTGTCGACCCCCGTACCGGGAAGCAGCGCGAGCAGGTTGCGGTGGAGGCCACGGCCCAGGAGGTCGACGAGGCCGTCCGCGCCGCGCACGCCGCCCGGGGGGGCCTCGCCGACCGCACCGTCCGCGCGGCCTTCCTGCGGACCGCCGCGGACCTGCTCGAAGGGGCCAGGGAACATCTGGTCGAGGCCGCCGACGCGGAGACCGCGCTCGGCCCGGTCCGGCTCACCGGCGAACTCGCCCGCACCTGCTACCAGCTGCGGGCCTTCGCCGGCATCGTCGACGAGGGCGCGTTCCTCGACGTCGTGATCAACCACCCCGACGACACCGCGACCCCGCCGATCCCGGACCTGCGCCGCTACAAGGTGCCGCTGGGCGTCGTCGCCGTCTACTCGGCCTCGAACTTCCCCTTCGCCTTCTCCGTCGCCGGCGGTGACACCGCGAGCGCGCTGGCGGCCGGCTGCCCGGTCGTGGTCAAGGCGCACCCCGACCACCCGGCGCTCTCCGAGCTGGTCGCGGCCGTCCTGCGCCGGGCCGCCGCCCAGCACGACATCCCGGCCGGTGTCGTCGGCCTCGTGCACGGCTTCGAGGCGGGCGTCGAACTCGTCAAGCACCCGCTGGTCGCGGCGGCCGGGTTCACCGGCTCCGTGCGCGGCGGCCGGGCCCTGTTCGACGCGGCGGCCGCGCGCCCCGCGCCGATCCCCTTCCACGGCGAACTCGGCTCCCTCAACCCCGTCGTCATCACCGAGGCCGCGGCGGCCGAACGCGCCGAGGCGATCGGCGCCGGGCTCGCGGGCTCGATGACGCTGGGCGTCGGCCAGTTCTGTGTGAAGCCGGGCCTGGTCCTGGCCCCCGCGGGCGCCGCGGGCGACCGTCTGGTGAAGTCCCTGACCGACGCCGTCAGCGACACCGACGCGGGCGTCCTCCTGGACCACCGCATGCGCGACAACTTCATCGCGGGTGTCGCCGAGCGCGCCGAACTCCCCGAGGTGGAGTCACCGGTGACCCCCGGCGCGGGCGGCGAGCACACGGTGAGCCCCGGCTTCCTGACCGTGCCCGCGCACAAGCTCGCCACCGAGGGCGAGCACGACCTGCTCCTGGAGGAGTGCTTCGGCCCGCTCACGGTCGTCGCCCGCTACGAGGACGAGTCCGAGGCCAGCGCGGTCCTCTCGCGCCTCCCCGGCAACCTCACCGCGACCGTGCAGTTGTCGACGGAGGAGGCGGCGGGCGAAGGCCGCGGCGCGGAGATCCTCGCCGAGCTGACGCCGCTCGCGGGACGCGTCCTGGTCAACGGCTGGCCGACCGGTGTCGCCGTCGCCCCCGCCCAGCACCACGGCGGCCCGTACCCGGCGACGACGTCGACCTCGACATCGGTCGGCGGTACGGCGATCGAGCGCTGGCTGCGGCCGGTGGCGTACCAGAACGCCCCCGAGGCCCTGCTGCCGCCGGAGCTGCGGGACGACAACCCGCTGGGGTTGCCGCGACGCTACGACGGTCACTTGGAGCGGTAGGGCTCCGCCGACAGCGCCGGTTGGGGTTGCGGTTGTTCGCAGGCTGCGGGCTCGCTGTGGTTGATCGCGCCCACACGGCGGAGCCGCATGTGTCACAGCCCCGCGCCCCTTCGGGGGCGCGGCAGTGGGCCTGAGAGGATTGGTGAATGGACGTCGAACTTCCCGAACTTCCCTTCTCCCTCCGCACCTACGGCCCTGACGGGAACTGGTCGTACGAGGACGGGATACTCACCGGCTGGGCGGGACCCCGCCAGGACCGTTTCGTACCGCCCACCGACGAGGCACTGGACCCCGCCTCCGACGCGCCCCGCCTGCTCGGGGCGCCCGAGGGGGACTTCCAGCTGATCGCCCGCGTCACGGTCGGCTTCGGCGCGGCCTTCGACGCGGGGGTCCTCTACGTCCACGTGGGGGAGCGGGCCTGGGCGAAGCTCTGCCTGGAGTACTCCCCGGACGTGCCCACCGTCTGCACGGTGGTCACCCGGGGGCACTCCGACGACGCCAACTCCTTCACCGTGGACGGCAGCTCCGTCTGGCTGCGGATCAGCCGCACGGGGCGTGCCTTCGCCTTCCACGCCTCCCGCGACGGCAAGCGCTGGACGTTCATCCGGCTCTTCACCCTGGGCGACGAGAAGGAGACCTCCGACGCGCTGGTCGGGTTCATGACGCAGTCGCCGATGGGGGAGGGGTGCGTGGTGACGTACGACGGCATCGAGTTCCGTCCGAACTGGCCCCAGGACCTGAGAGACGGCAGCTGACCGACGCCGCTCCCTCGGGGGTGCCCCCGCGCCGAGTTCGGACGGACCGGAACCGCGACCGCGCCGTGTCACGTCCTCCGCTGCGTGATCAGAACGCACCGTACCGTCGGCTCCCTCGTGATCAGGACCGCCCTGCCCAGCGAGGCCGCCGCCATCGCCGAGCTGCATGTCCGCGCCCGCGCCACCTACTATCCGGACGGCCTGCCGGAGGACGGTTTCGACTGGCCCGCGCGCTGGCGGGGCACGATCGAACGCCCTGACGGCCATGTCCTGTGCGCGGTGCGCGACGGCCGACTCGTCGGCATCGCCTCCTTCCGTACGGCCGAGGACGCCCCGGCCGACACTGTGAAGCTCTTCCAGTTCCATGTCGCCCCCGACCGCTGGCGCGACGGCATCGGCACCGCGCTGCACACGGCCTGTGTGGAGCAGTGGCTGGCCGACGGCAAGCGGTCGGCGACGCTCGACGTGCACGTGGACAACGAGCGCGCCCAGGCCTTCTACGCCCGCCAGGGCTGGTTCCCGGACCCGGAGAACCCGCCCGCCGAGGGCGACCACCACTTCTTCCTGCGCTACACCGTCACAGGGGAACGAAACACAGGGGAACGAAACACAGGGGAATGAAAGCGGCCGTTTGAACGTTCACACACTCACGCCCTCGGAGGCGCCCGTATCCGTACGACTTGGAAAGAGCCGAAGACATGCGCGTCGAGATCTGGTCGGACATCGCCTGTCCCTGGTGCTACGTGGGAAAGGCGCGCTTCGAGAAGGCGCTGGACGGCTTCCCGCACCGTGACGAGGTCGAGGTCGTGCACCGTTCCTTCGAGCTGGACCCCGGGCGTGCCAAGGGTGACATCCAGCCCGTCATCGGGATGCTGACCAAGAAGTACGGCATGAGCGAGGCGCAGGCGCAGGCCGGCGAGGAGAACCTCGGCACGCAGGCCGCCGCCGAGGGCCTGGAGTACCGCACCCGCGGCCGCGACCACGGCAACACCTTCGACATGCACCGCCTCCTGCACTTCGCCAAGGAGCAGGGCCGCCAGGACGAACTGATCGGCCTGCTGTACAAGGCGAACTTCGCCGAGGAGCGGACCGTCTTCGACGACGACGAGCGGCTCGTCGAGCTGGCCGTCGCCGCCGGGCTCGACGCCGACGCCGCCCGCACGGTGCTGGCCGACCCGAAGGCGTACGCCGACGCGGTGCGCGCCGACGAGCGCGAGGCCGCCGAGCTGGGCGCGAACGGAGTGCCGTTCTTCGTTCTCGACCGCAAGTACGGCGTCTCCGGCGCCCAGCCCGCCGAGGTGTTCACACAGGCCCTGACCCAGGCGTGGGGCGAGCGCCCGCCGCTGAAGCTGATCCAGGACGGTTCCGCCGACGCGGAGGCCTGCGGTCCGGACGGATGCGCCGTACCGCAGCCGTAAAGGCCCTACCGCCAGGGTAAAAGCGCAGGTCGGGGCGGACGTATAAGCGTTCCTTAGCGGAACCGCGCAACATTCCGTAATGGACGAGGGGTGCGCGGGGCCGCAGAGTGGACCCATGGAGACCTTCGAGAGCCTGGTCCGAGCCGAGTTCGCCCCGAAGAACACCTATCTGAACACCGCGAGCTGCGGACTGCTGCCGGCGCGCGCGGTCGAGGCCATGCGCGTCGCCGTCGAGTCCGTCGCGGCGGGGCGGCCGTCCGACATGTTCGCCGACGTCGAAGCCGCCCGCGCCACCTTCGCCCGGCTCGCCGGGGTCCCGGAACGCCGGGTGGCGGCCGGGGCCTCGGTCGCCGTCTACAGCGGCCTGATCGCCGCCGCCCTGCCACCGGGCGCCGAAGTCCTCACCGCCGAGGCCGACTTCAGCTCCGTGGTGACCCCCTTCCACGTCCGCGGCGACCTCAAGGTCCGCGCCGTACCGCTGGAGCGGCTGGCCGAGTCGGTGCGCCCCGGCACGGCACTCGTCGCGGTCAGCGCCGCGCAGTCCGCGGACGGGCGGATCGCCGACCTGGAGGGCATCCGCCGGGCCGCGCGCGAGTACGGGGCGCGTACGTACATCGATGTGTCCCAGGCCGCCGGATGGCTGCCGATCGAGGCGGACGCGTACGACTATGTCTCCTCCGTCGCCTTCAAGTGGCTCGTCTGCCCGCGGGGCGTGGCCTTCCTGGTCGTCCCGGAGGACTTCGGCGGGCTCACTCCGGTGTTCGCCGGCTGGGTCGCGGGACAGGCGCCCTGGGACAGCTGCTACGGCCCGGTCGAGGAACTCGCCCACTCCGCGCGGCGGTTCGACGAGAGCCCCAGCCTCTTCTCCTACGCGGGCGCCCGGCACTCGCTGGAGCTGATCGAGGAACTGGGCGTGGCGAACGTACGCGCCCACGACCTCGCCCTCGCCGACCGGTTCCGCGCCGGGCTGCGGGGACTGGGCCACGCGCCGGTGCCCGCGCCCGCCTCGCCCATCGTGTCCGTGCCCGGACTCGGCCACCGGCAGCGGGAGCTGAGCGAGGCCGGAGTCGAGGTCTCCGACCGCGCGGGCAACCTGCGTGCGGCCTTCCATCTGTACAACAATCCCGCCGATGTCGACCGGCTGCTGGACGTCCTGTCCGGCTGACCCCTGGCGCGGGATCGGGGAGGGCGCTAGGAAGGCACCAAGGGGTGGTGGTGTTGGTGGAGCCGACGCTCACGGACGACGAATGGCATCGGCGGCTGGTGTACGGGGACGAGACCGCGCTGGCCGAGGTGTACGCCGCGTACGGCGCCCTCGTGCAGCGGGTCGCCGCGCGCGTCACGCGCAGCCCGGCCGCCGCCGAGGATGTGGCACAGGAGGTCTTCGCGCACCTGTGGAGCAGGCCGTACGCCTTCGACGCACGCCGCGGCTCGCTGCGCACCTGGCTGTCCATGCTCGCCCACCGGCGGGCCGTGGACTGGGTGCGCGGCGAGGCCCGGCACCGCAAGGACGCCCGCGCGGACGACTCGGCACTGCACGCCATCCCCGACACGGGCCCCGGCCCCGACGAGACGGTCGTGGACCGCGAACGCGCGCTCCTGCTGCACAGCGCCCTGGCCGAACTCCCGCAGCCCCAACGGGAGGTGGTCCACCTCGCCTACTTCGCGGGCCGCACCTACCGCCAGGCCGCGGTGGAACTCGGCATCCCGGAGGGCACGGCCAAGACCCGGCTGCGCTCGGCCCTGCGCAAGCTGGCGGAATCCCTGGCGGATCCACCGGACCCGGCGTTGGAACGGGGCGCATGATGGTGACGACGGCAGCGCTAAGGGCGGAGAGAGGGGGCGCATGATGGCCACGGAGCACGAAGGCGTACGCGAGCTGTTGGCCGCCTGGGCCGTCGGTGCGCTGACACCTGCCGAGGCGAGGACGGTCCCACCGCACCTGGCCGGCTGCGCATCCTGCGCCACGGAGGCCGCGCGGCTGCGGGAGGCGGTCCGACTGCTGGACGGCGCCCCGGCCCCGGGAAACGGCGCCGCGCTCCCGGCCTCGGGAAACGGAGCCTCCGCTACCCCCGGCGGCGTACTCGCGCTCGCCCTGCGTGCTCGTCCCGCGGCGCCGCACGTGGCCCCGCACGCCGCTCCCTACGCCGCCGCCGTCACCGGACTGCGGGCGCTGCTGCGGGAGGTGGACGCGACCGGGCCCTGGGGTACGCCGGTCGTCCACGACTGGGACGTACACGCCACCGTCGCCCATCTGATCGCGGCGGACGAGCCGTTGGCGACACGGCTCGGGCTCGTGGCGCCGGGGCCGGAGTCCCCGGTCGACGACGGGCCGGGCTGGGCGGACGCCTGGGCCGCCCGGACCGCCGAGGTGATCGCGTACGAGCGGCGGCGCACGCCCGAGGAGACCGTCGCGGCGTGGACCGCGCGGGCCGGGGCCCTGCTCGCCACGCCCGAGGCACTGGACCCCGTGCGGGCCGCCCGGGCCACGACGTTGATGGGCATACGACTGCCCGTCGCCGACCACTTCCTCGTGCGCGCCTTCGAGACGTGGATCCACACCGACGACATCGGGCGGGCCCTCGGCCTCGCCGTGCCCCCGCCGCTCGCCCCGCACCTGTGGCGACTCGTCCGGCTCGCCGTCGGTGTCCTCGGCGCGGCCCTGGGACCCACCGCGCCCCCGGTGCTCCTCTCGGTGACCGGGGGAGACGACCGGGACGCCCGGTCGGTCCCGGACACCCAGTGGGTGCTGGGCTCCGAGGACGAGCCGGTGCGGGCCGAACTCGTCCTGGATCCGGTCGACTTCTGCCTGCTGGTGGGCGGACGGTACGCGCCCGACGAGGTGCCGCGGGGCACGGCGGGCGACACCGGCGCCGTACGCGAGGTACTGGAGCGGGCGGCGTCACTGGCGTGGCTGTGAGAGGCACAGTCGCCGGCATGGCTGTGAGAGTCACCTCACCGGTGTGAAATCCCTCGCCCCGATGCTGTGTCTGATTGCGGCTTCGCCGCGGGCCGACTCCGCCGGCCATGACAGAGTCACCCCACCGGTGTGAAATCCCTCGCCCCGATGCTGTGCCTGATTGCGGCTTCGCCGCGGGCCGACTCCGCCGGCCATGACAGAGTCACCCCACCGGTGTGAAATCCCTCGCCCCGATGAACTCGGGCCTGCGGACCGGGGCCGCGAACGGCTCCACCGCCGTGTTCTCCACGCTGTTGAACACGATGAAGACGTTGCTGCGCGGGAACGGCGTGATGTTGTCCCCCGAGCCGTGCATGCAGTTGCAGTCGAACCAGGTCGCCGAACCGGCCCGGCCCGTGAACAACTTGATGCCGTGCCGCTCGGCGAACGCGGTGAGCGCCTCGTCCGACGGCGTACCCGCGTCCTGCATCTGGAGCGACTTCTTGTAGTTGTCCCGGGGAGTGGCCCCCGCACAGCCGAGGAACGTCCGGTGCGACCCCGGCATGATCATGAGACCGCCGTTGGTGTCGTGGTTCTCCGTCAGCGCGATCGACACGGACGCGGTCCGCATGTTCGGCAGCCCGTCCTCGGCGTGCCAGGTCTCGAAGTCGGAGTGCCAGTAGAAGCCGCCGGCCCCGAAGCCCGGCTTCACGTTGATCCGCGACTGGTGGACGTACACGTCGGAGCCGAGGATCTGCCGTGCCCGGCCCACGACCCGCTCGTCGCGCGCCAGAGCGGCGAACACCTCGCTGATCCGGTGCACCTCGAAGACGGACCGGATCTCCCGGGACGCCGGCTCGACGATCGACCGCTCGTCGGCCCGGATCGCCGGATCGGCCACGAGCCGCTCCAACTCGCTCCGGTAGACGGCGACCTCGTCCACGCCGATGAGTTCCTCGACGGCGAGGAAGCCGTCACGTTCGTACGCCGCCAGGTCGGAACCGGAGATCGGCCCGGGCGTGCCCGGCGCGCTCCAGACGACCGGGTCCCGGCGCGGGACCGACACCTCGGTGGCGCCGCGGCTGGGGTAAAGATCGGTCAGAGTGGTCATCTTTGTCATCTTTGTCATCTCTGTGTCACACCTCCTCGGTGAGCAGGGGGTAGACGCCGTTGTCGTCGTGGTCCTCCCGTCCGGTCACGGGCGGGTTGAACACACAGACGCAGCGGAAGTCCTCCTTGACCCGCATCGTGTGCCGCTCGTGCCCGTCGAGGAGGTACATGGTGCCGGGCGTGATCGTGTACTTCTTCCCGGTCTCGTCGTCGGTGAGTTCGGCCTCGCCCTCGACGCACACGACGGCCTCGATGTGGTTCGCGTACCACATCGACGTCTCCGTGCCCGCGTACAGGACGGTCTCGTGGACCGAGAAGCCGACCCGCTCCTTCGCGAGGACGATGCGCTTGCTCTCCCAGGTACCGGACGCGGCCTTCACATGCCGGTCGGTGTCTTCGATCTCCTTGAACGAACGGACGATCACGTGCTGAACAACCCCTCTCTCAAACGGTTTCCCGTACGGCGCGGGCGAGCGTGCGCAGGCCCTCGTCCAGTTCCTCGGGCGTGATGGTGAGCGCGGGGAGCAGCTTCACCACCTCGCCCTCCGGGCCGGACGTCTCGATGAGCAGGCCGAGTTCGAAGGCGCGCCGCGCGACCCGGTCCGCGCGCGTCCTGTCGTGGAACTCGATGCCCCGGACCAGACCCCGCCCGCGGTACTCCTTGATGTCGGCGAGGTTCTCCTCGGCGATCGAGATCAGCGCCTGCTCGATCTGTTCACCTCGCGCGCGGGTCTGCTTCTCCATGGCGGAGCCGTCGGACCAGTACGTCTCCAGGGCCGCGGTGGCGGTGACGAACGCGGGGTTGTTTCCGCGGAAGGTGCCGTTGTGCTCGCCCGGCTCCCAGATGTCCAGCTCGGGCTTGAACAGGCACAGCGACATGGGCAGCCCGTACCCGCTGATCGACTTGGACACCGTCACGATGTCGGGCACGATCCCCGCCTCCTCGAAGGAGAAGAACGCCCCCGTCCGCCCGCAGCCCATCTGGATGTCGTCGACGATGAGCAGGATGTCGCGCCGCTCGCAGAGGTCGGCGAGGGCACGCAGCCACTCGGGCCGCGCCACGTTGATGCCGCCCTCGCCCTGCACGGTCTCGACGATGACCGCGGCGGGCCGGTTGAGCCCCGACCCCTGGTCCTCCAGCAGCCGCTCGAACCAGAGGAAGTCCTGCACCTGCCCGTCGAAGTAGTTGTCGAACGGCATCGGGGTGCCGTGCACGAGCGGGATACCGGCACCGGCCCGCTTGAAGGCGTTGCCGGTCACGGCGAGGGACCCGAGCGACATCCCGTGGAAGGCGTTGGTGAAGGACACGATCGACTCCCGCCCCTTCACCTTCCGCGCCAGCTTCAGCGCGGACTCCACGGCGTTGGTGCCCGTCGGCCCCGGGAACATGACCTTGTACGGCAGATCGCGCGGCCGCAGCACAAGATCCTGGAAGGTCTCCAGGAAGGCACGCTTGGCGGTCGTCGACATGTCGAGGCCGTGGGTGACGCCGTCGCGCTCCAGGTAGTCGATGAGGGCCCGTTTGAGTACGGGGTTGTTGTGCCCGTAGTTCAGGGACCCCGCACCGGCGAAGAAGTCGAGGTACTCGTGCCCGTCCTCGTCGTACATCCGGCTGCCCCGCGCCCGGTCGAAGACGGTGGGCCAGCCACGGCAGTAGCTGCGCACCTCCGACTCCAGGGTCTCGAAGACGCTCAGGTCGGGCTGGGTCATGGTCACGGTGTCGCTCCTCAGGGCGTGGGGGAGGGAGGCAGGCGTGGGGCTCACAGCGACAGAGGGCCGATGCGGTACAGCACCTCGGGGGCGTGCGGGCCGTCGGGGAACAGCGCGGGGCCGAACAGCACCTCCTGCTCCACCGAGGCGCCGTGGCGCCGTGCGTACGAGGTGAACAGGCGCTCGGAGGCGGTGTTGCCCGGCGTGATCGTGGTCTCGATCGCGGCCAGCCCCCGCTCGCGTGCGACCCGGGCGGTCAGGCCGTCGAGCAGCGCCGCGGCCAGGCCCCGGCCGCGCTGCGCCGCGTCGACGGCCACCTGCCAGACCAGGAGCGTGTGGGGACGCTCCGGCCGTACGTACGCGGTGATGAAACCGACCGGTTCACCGCTCGCCCCACGCGCCACCGCCGAGGTGCCGGCGAAGTCGCGGCACCACAGCAGATAGCTGTACGAGGAGTTCAGGTCGAGGGTTCCGGAATCCTTGGCGATACGCCAGAGGGCGGCTCCGTCCGCCACCTCCGGACGGTCGATCCGAAGGTCCTCCGGAATTTCCAGGAATTCCGCTTGCAGGTCTGCTGGTGCGGCGTTCATGCGGATTGAATTTACCGAGAGAAAGTTCAAATCGCATCGCCGGGCGGGGTTACGTGCAGCGCGTCCATGTGTTATCACGCGACCGTGCAGGGCGGTGCGATGGGTGATGAAATGCGCGGATTCGCCCGGTGGATATGGGAGAAAGTGGGCGCGCTGTGGAGTGTGTCACAGCCATGAAATGGCCACGAAACAGCCACGAGATGCACCCGGATTCCATCGCTCGGTGTTCGTTAAATCTTTGCGTTTAGGGGAGCCGGGAGCGGGCAGGAGAATATGGGAGACTGCGCTGGAATTGACATCCGAATAAGCGTCGGGATGTGGAATTTATAATCCCTGATCCCTGATCCCTGATCCCTGATCCCTGATCCCTGATCCAGGATTTGGAATCAGGCTCCGGTGAGCCCGTCGATACGCTCGCGCACGATGTCCGCGTGACCGTTGTGCCGAGCTGGACGAGCCCGGCGCCTTTCAGTTCGAGCGTCGCACGGTGGAAGGCGAGCCGGCTCTCCAGCATGGGGCGCTCGGGTCCGGTGAACAGGTTGTTCCGCCCCCAGACCCCCGCGTCGGCCTGAACGGCCTCGTCCTCACACGCCGGACAGGCTGAAGGAGCCGGGCCTGCGCCCAAGGCTTCGAGGGGCGCGGGGAACTGCGCGACCAGCCCCCACCCACCCGCACCCGACAAACGCACTTGTCTAGCTTCGTGCCTCCGGCACCGCGCGTCGCGCCGCCTCCAGGTCCACCGAAAGCCCGGACTCGGCCAGCGCGGCCCCCAACGCCGCGAGGCACGCATACACGACCCCCGGCGTCGCATCGGAACCGTAGTGGTTCACCCGGATCATCTCCTTCGCCAGCGCACCCCCACCCGCCGCCAACGGCAGCCCCGGCTCCGCGGCCAGCGCCTTGGCGACCAGCACCCCCGCATCGACCCCGGACGGCGCCCGCAGCGTCGTCGCGACCGGCGCCGCGTCCCCCGCGTCGTACACATACGGCTCAAGCCCGCCGCCCAGGGCGACCGCCCCGGCCCGCGTGGCCGCCGCGGCCGCCGCGTGACGGCCCATCACCGCGTCGAGCCCTTCCCCCTCGATCCGCTCGACGCACGCCTCCAGCGCCAGCATCTCCAACTGCGCCGGCGCGTGCAGCAGCGCCTTGCGCCCGCCGTCGACCCACCTCTCCTTCCAGTCCAGCAAGGAGAGGTACGAGCGACGCGGCGCCCCGGGATTGGCGGCCATCCGCGCCCACGCCCGCTCGCTCACGGACACGGCCGACACCCCGGCCGGCCCGCCCATCGCCTTCTGCGCCCCGATCACGCACAGGTCGACTCCCCACGCGTCCGGCAGCACCGGCTCGGCACCGATGGACGCGACGGCGTCCAGGTAGAACAGCGCGCCGTGTTCGCGCACCACCTCGCCGATCTCCGCGACGGGGTTCGTGTTCCCCGTCGCCGCCTCGGCGTGCACCAGCGAGACGAAGTCGATCGACGGATGCGCGGCGAAGGCGTCGCGCACCTGCGCGGCCGTCACCGCCGTATGGAACGGCACCGTCAGGTCGATCACCGTCGCCCCGCAGTCCCGCAGCCAGTCCCCGAAGGTCTGCCCGTACGGCCCGGTGATCACATTGAGCGCGGTGGTGCCGGGCCCGGCCGTGCCGCGAATGGCGCCCTCCAGCGGCAGCAGTGCCTCGCCCTGCATGACCACGACGTTCTGCTCGGTGGAGAGCAGCCGTGCCACACGGTCCTCGATCGCCGCGAAGCGCGCGGCGCTCAGAGGGGCCAGGTCCAGGAAGGGGTGGGTCACGGCGGTGCTCTCTTCGCTCACGGGTGCCAATGCGCAGCTTTGAGCGTATCCGGCGGTCCCGGCGGGTCCGGGCACCCCATGGGTCATACGGCCGCAGGCCTCTTCGGGCATGACTTCTGAGGCCGAACGGCCCAACGGCCATCGGATTGATTTGAGTAAGTCAAACCTTTCCTTACAATGTGAAGGCCAAGGGTAGGAAGCTCGGCGCCCAGGCACAGACCACGGGTGAGGAGTACGAGCAGGGCAAGGGCTTCGACCCGGTCTCCTTCGAGTCCTCCGACGCGGTCCTGAGCGGTCTGCGCTCCGGGCAGGCCCAGGCCGTCGTCATCGACTACCCGGTCGTCCAGGGCTGACTGAAGGACAAGGTGTAGGCCGACGCCTTCAAGACGGTCGACAACCTCAACACCGGAAGAGACCCAGGGCCAGGGCCAGTAAAGCGCGCCCCGTAGGGGCGCGGTCGGCCACGAATCACCCGCAGTCGCAGAACTAAGGTTCTTCCCATGAGCGATCAGGCGGTGCTGCACGTGAAGGGGCGGGTGCTCGTCGGACCCGACGACGTCCGCGACGACCTGTGGGTCGTCGGCGGCCGGATCTCGTACGAGCGCCCCGGCGCCCGTGACGTCCGTACCGTCGAGGGCTGGGCCCTTCCCGGTCTCGTCGACGCGCACTGCCACGTCGGCCTCGACGCGCACGGGCCCGTCCCCGACGACGTCTCCGAGAAGCAGGCCCTCACCGACCGTGAGGCCGGCACCCTCCTCATCCGGGACGCGGGCTCGCCCTCCGACACCCGCTGGATCGACGACCGCGCCGACCTCCCGAAGATCATCCGAGCGGGCCGTCACATCGCCCGCCCCCGCCGCTACATCCGTAACTTCGCCCATGAGATCGAGCCCGAGGACCTGGTCGCCTACGTCGCCCAGGAGGCCCGGCGCGGCGACGGCTGGGTGAAACTGGTCGGCGACTGGATCGACCGCGACACGGGCGACCTCGGCGCCTGCTGGCCGCGCACGGCCGTGCAGGCGGCGATCGCCGAGGCGCACCGCCTGGGCGCCCGGGTCACCGCGCACTGTTTCGCGGAGGACTCCCTGCGCGACCTGGTCGAGGCGGGCATCGACTGCGTCGAGCACGCGACGGGCCTCACGCAGGACACCATCCCGCTCTTCGCCGAGCGCGGCGTCGCCATCGTCCCGACCCTGGTGAACATCGCCACCTTCCCGCGGCTCGCGACCGGCGGCGAGGCCAAGTTCCCCCGGTGGTCCGCGCACATGCGGCGCCTGTACGAACGCCGCTACGACACCGTGCGCGCCGCCCACGACGCCGGGATCCCGGTGTACGTCGGCACCGACGCGGGCGGCTCACTGGCCCACGGGCTGGTCGCGGGCGAGGTCGCCGAACTGGTGACCGCGGGCATCCCGCCGGTCGAGGCGTTGTCGGCGACGACCTGGGGCGCGCGACGCTGGCTCGGACGGCCCGGGCTCGACGAGGGGGCACCGGCGGACCTCGTCGTGTACGAGGGTGATCCGCGCGCGGACGTACGGGTACTGGCGGCTCCGCGCCGGGTGGTCCTGAACGGCCGGGTCGTCGGCTGACGCTCCGTGGTCGACGGAGGGTGACGAGCGGGGCGGCCGGTTCGTTGCCGTTCAGGCCGATGGGGGTCCGGGAGCGGAGCCCCGGGTCATTGTCCGGTGGCTGTCATGGCTCGGTCCAAGGCTTGGAGGAACCCGTTGACGGTGGCCCGGTCGCGTACGGCCAACCGTAGCCATTCCTCCCCGAGCCCCGGAAACGTGTCCCCACGCCGCACCGCGAACCCGAGCCCCCGCAACCGCCGCCGTACATCCGCCGCCCGAGCCAGCCGGATCAGCACGAACGGACCGTCGGCGGGCTCCACGACCCGCAACCCGTCGGGCTCGAACTCCCGGAGCCCGGCGACGAGATGAGCCCGGTCCGCAGCGACCCGCCGAGCCGCGTGGGCGGCCTCCGCGAGCGCCCGCGACGACACACAGACCTCGGCCGCGGCGAGAGCGGGCGTGGAGACGGGCCAGAGGGGCTGGGCACGGGACAGCTGGTGGATCGTGTCGGGCGCGGCGAGGACGTACCCGATCCGCAGCCCCGCCAGCCCCCACGTCTTCGTGAGGCTGCGCAGCACGACCAGGCCGGGCACGTCCGTCCGCCCGGCCAGTGTCTCCCGCTCGTCCGGCACCGCGTCCATGAACGCCTCGTCGACCACCAGCATCCGCCCGGGCCGGGCGAGTGCGGCGATCGCGGCGGCCGGGTGCAGCACGGACGTCGGATTGGTCGGGTTGCCGATCACGACGAGGTCCGCGTCCTCGGGCACGGCCGCGGGATCCAGCCGGAAGCCGTCCGACTCACGCAGCAGCACCCGGTCGACCGTGTGGCCCGCGTCCCCCAACGCCGCCTCCGGCTCGGTGAACTGCGGATGGATCACGACCGGTCGACGGACCTTCAGGGCACGGGCCAGCAGCACGAAGGCCTCGGCGGCGCCCGCCGTCAGGAGCACCCGTTCCACCGGCACCCCGTGCCGCACCGCCACCGCGGCCCGCGCGGCCCGCCCGTCCGGGTAGGCCGCGAGCCCGTCCAGCGACGCGGCGACGCGCTCGCGCAGCCATGCCGGAGGCGTGTTCGCGCGGACGTTCACGGCGAGATCGATGAGTGCCGAACCGTCGTCCCGCACCTCGGCGTCCCCGTGGTGCCGCAGATCGTGTGCGTCGCCCCCGGGCGCGCCCTCAGTGCGCATGTGCGTGGCCGCCGTGCTGGTGCCCGTGGTGGTGCGCGCCGTGGTGGTGCCCGTCGTCGTCCGGGTGGAAGTGCGGCTGCTGGGGGAGCCCCACCTTGTCCTCGAAGCCGGGCAGCGCGATCCGGTAGACGCAGGAGTCGCAGTTCATCCGCAGGTCGCCCCGCACGGCCTCCCGATACCGCTCCATGACCAGGTCGAGCAGTTCCGGCTCGGGGCCGATGACGTCGGCCGACCGCACCTCGACGTCCGGGTGCGCGGCCGCCCAGCCCTCGGTCTGCTGCCGCACCCGGTCGGGGAGGATGCCCGTGAAGAGGAAGTAGGGGAGCACGACGATCCTGCGCGCGCCCAGCTTCACACAGCGGTCCAGGCCCGACGGGACGTCCGGCGCCGCCAGCGACACGAAGGCCGTCTCGACGCCCGCGTACCCGCGCCCCTCCCACAGCAGCCGCGCCGCCTTGTGCACCTCGGCGTTGGCGTCCGGGTCGGTGGAGCCGCGCCCGACGAGCAGCACGGTGACGTCGGCACGGTCCTCGGGCGTACGGGCCGTGGAGCCGAGCGCCTCGTCCAGCCGCCGTTCGAGCACCGCCAGCAGCGAGGGGTGCGGGCCCAGCGGACGCCCGTACGTGTAGGAGATCCCGGGGTGCCGCTCCTTCTCGCGGGCCAGCGCCGCCGGGATGTCCCCCTTGGCGTGCCCGGCGGACACCAGCATCAGCGGGACGGCCGCGAACCGCCGTACCCCCCGCTCGACCAGTTCGGTCACGGCGTCGCCCAGCGGCGGCGGCGACAGCTCGATGAACCCGCCGGCGACGGGCAGTTCGGGGTTGCGGCGCCCCAACTGCCGTACGAAGTCCCGGAAGGCCTCGGCTCCGGCCTCGTCCCGGGTGCCGTGTCCGGCGATGAGCAGGGCGGGGGGCGGGGTGGTCACGAGAACTCCTTGGTCACGGGGTGGTACAGCAGGGCGTTGAGGGCGGCGGCGGCGACCGCCGAGCCGCCTTTTTCGGACAGGTTGCTGACGGCGGGCAGTCCGCTCTCGCGCAGCGCGGCCTTGGACTCGGCCGCGCCGACGAAGCCGACGGGCAGCCCGATGACGAGCGCCGGACCGGCGTCGAGGGTCAGCAGCTCCTCCAGGGCGGTCGGCGCACAGCCGATCACCCAGAGCGCGCCGGGCCCGACATCCTCGAACGCGAGCCGGACGGCGTGCGCCGAACGGGTCAGCCCCGGGCCGGACTTGGCGTCCTTGAGGCGGCAGACGGTGTCGAGGCGCGTGATGCCCGCCGCGACCATCTCCACGTCCACCACGACCGGCGCCCCGGCGTGCAGCGCCGTGTGCGCCTTCTCCAGGACGTTCTCGTCGGTGACGAGGTCGTCCGCGTAGTCGAGGTCGGCCGCGGAGTGGATGACCCGCTCCACGACCGCCCGCGTCAGCGGCGGGAAGTGCGAGGTGTCCAGGCGGGCACGCAGCCGCCGGAAGGACTCCTGCTCGATGGGGTGCACGACCCGGTTCTCCGGGAACACCCGGCTCACTCGGCTCATTTGGGCTCCTCCTGCCAGCGGTAGCCGCGCGGTGTCACCATGCGTCCGGCGATCTCACGGGTCGCCGTATTGCCCACGGTCACCACGGTCATCATGTCGACGATTGCCGGATCCAGGGACCCCAGCGACGTCACCCGGCTCGATTCGTCCGGCCGGGAGGCGTTGCGGACGACCCCGACCGGTGTGCTCGGCTCCCGGTGCTCGGCGAGGATCGCGAGCGCCTTCGGGAGCTGCCAGTCGCGGCCCCGGCTGCGCGGGTTGTAGAAGGTCACGACGATGTCGGCCGTCGCGGCGGCCCGCACCCGGCGCTCGATGACCTCCCACGGAGTGTGCAGGTCGGAGAGGCTGATCGACACATGGTCGTGGCCCAGCGGCGCGCCCAGGATCGCCCCGGCCGCGAGCGCGGCGGTCACGCCCGGCACCCCCACCACGTCGATGTCGTCGGAGGCCTCGGCGAGCGCGGGTGACGCCATCGCGTACACGCCCGCGTCGCCGCTGCCGATCAGCGCGACGGCCTGTCCGCGCCGCGCCTCGGCGACCGCGGTGCGCGCCCGCTCCTCCTCGGCGCCGAGCCCGGACTCCAGGATCCGGGTGCCGGGCCGCAGCAGATCGCGGATCTGGTCGACGTACTGGTCGAGCCCGACGAGCACGGAGGCCCGCCGCAGTTCCGCCTTCGCCCGCGGGGTGAGCAGATCACGGGCGCCGGGCCCGAGCCCGACCACCGCGAGCCGCCCGCGTCCGACGCGGCGCACGACGGCGCAGGTGGCCATCGCGGGCCGCCCGTCCGCACGCGCCGACTTCCGCTTGGGGACGAGGAGTTCGCCGCCGCGTACGAGGGCGGCGGCCTCCGCCACGGACGGCGTGCCGACGGCGGTGAGCGGCGCGTCCGAGGGGTTCGGCACCTCCACCGCCGCCAACTCCTCGGCGGAGTACGTCACCACGGGCACCCCGAGTCGTTCGGCGGCCCCGACGATGCCGGGCTCCTCGGCCTTGGCGTCGACGGTGGCCAGCTCCGCGACGGACTTCGGGGAGAGCCCGGCGGCACGGAGTACGTCCTCGACGAGGCCGAGGATTTCCGCGACCGGAGCGCCCTTGGACGCCCCGACCCCCACCACGAGGGAGGGCGGCCGCAGCAGCACCTCGCGCTCGCCGGGCGCCACGGCACGGTCGGTGACCCGAATGCCGTACGCGCCCTCAGCCGCGACCGGCAGGGGCGGCAGCGGCCACGCCAACTCGGCCCGCAGGGCGATGGGTTCGCCGTCCAGCAGCGCCCGGGTGACCGCGGCGACCTCCCCCTCCACGGGGAACCCGAGCGTGTCCAGGCCAGGCATCCCGACCGCGTCCGTCGCCGTCGTCACCACCGGTTCAGCCCCGAGCAACTCGCCCACCTCGCGGGCGAGTTCATTGGCGCCGCCGCCGTGGCCGCCGACCAGCGACACGGCGAACCGCCCGCCCTCGTCGACACACACGATCCCGGGGTCGGAGGCCTTGTCGCCCAGCAGCGGCGCGACCAGCCGCACCACCGCCCCCGTGGCGAGGAAACACACCAGCTGGTCGCACTCCGCGAAGGCCCGCCGCACGGCGTCCCCGACGGACCCGACGGACCCGGCGGACTCCGCGGACCCGTCGTACACCCGGGTACGGGCGGGCCAGGCCGCGGCCAGCCGGTCACGGGCAGCCGCGCCCGCCGCCGTGGCGGAAATCAGGCCGATCACTGGATCCCTCCGAGGACGTCCCGGCCTTCAGGCCGGGGAGGAATCGGACACCTGCGCAGCAGGGCAGGAAAAGCCGGTTCGCCCCCAGGGCGGACCGGCGTGCTGGTAGCGTGAATCGCAGACGATGCGTCGCGAGAGCCAAGCACGCGGAGTCTCCTTGAAGTTGTGTGACCTTGCAGCAGGTGAGCTGCCCGGGCTGGTTTCAACCCGGCTGGTGTTGATCGTGGAAGACCTGACGGACCGCCGGTCCGAGAGGCAGCGTGAGCCAGGAATCACCTCCGTTCGCGGAGGCGAGGATTCAATCGAGGACTCCTTCGGTACGCGCCGGAGGCCGGACGCCCCACAGTAGAAAAACGGGGTTGGTGGCCGCGAGCCGGGTGACGTTCCCGGGCAGCGGCGCGAGCCGTGAGGACTGCAGCAGTACGCCGTCGCAGTCGAAGCCGGCGGCGGTGAGCGCCTCCCGGGCCGCCGGAACCCGGTCGAGCGCGGCCATGGCGACCACGACGGCCCGCCGGGCCCGGCGGGCGCAGGCGGTCACGATGGCGGGCAGTTCGCGCCCCCCGCCGCCGATGAACACGGCGTCCGGATCGTCCAGGTCGGACAGCACGGTGGGTGCGGCCCCGTGCACCACCCGGACGTCGACGCCGTGCGCCTCGGCGTTGGCGAGGATCCGGTCGCAGCCGTCCCGTGTCTTCTCCACCGCGGTGACGGCGGCCCCGAACCGCGCGCACTCGACGGCGACGGACCCGGAGCCCGCGCCGACGTCCCAGACCAGTTCGCCCAGGCGCGGCCCGAGCCGGGCGAGCGCGAGCGCCCGTACCTCGAACTTGCTGATCATCGAGTCGCGGTGGGCGAACTCGCGCTCGTCCAGGGCCCATCGGGCGGGTCCGGCCGGCGGTCCGGCGACCGTGCGCACGGGGGCGAGGGCGCGTGACTCGTCCAGGCACAGGACGACGCTCACCGCCGTGCCCCAGTCGCGGGCCGCGGCCTGTGCCGGGGTGACCCGCTCCACCCGCTCGTGCTCGGGGTCGCCGAGGGCGCTCGCCACGACGAGGACGCGGCCGGTGGAGCGGTGGGCGAGGGCGGCGCCCAGTTCGGCGGGCCCGGATCCGGGCCCGGTGAGCACCGCCACCTTGGGGTGCGAGCGGCAGACATGGACGGCCGTGCGCAGCGCGCGACCGTGGGCGCTGACCACGACCGCGTCGTCCCAGGGCAGCCCGAGCCGCGCGAAGGCGGTCGCCACGGACGAGACACCGGGTCGTACGTCCAGCCGTTCGGCCCCGAACCGCTCGGCCAGCGCCCGTACGATCCCGAAGAACCCGGGGTCACCGGAGGCGAGGACCACGACGTGGCCGTCCCGCTTCTCCAGATGCTGTTCGATCGCGTCCAGCGCGGGAGCCAGTGGCCCGAGGACGATCCGCTCCGACGCCTCCGGCAGCCGTGCGCCCGCCAGGTGACGGCGGGCCCCCACGACGAGCCCGGCCCCGGCGACGGCGGCCTCGGCGTCCGCGGGGAGCGGCGCCCCCGTCCCCGTACCGACGACGATGATCACGGCTTCGTACCCTGCGCGCGCAGGGCCCTGCGAGCCTCCGGGTCGGCCTTGCGGAAGCCGTGGAAGTGACCGGGGTGGTAGAGGTGCGAGCGGGTGCCGCTCGCGTCGAGGGCCGGGCCGACGAGGAAGAGGGTGTGCTTCCAGAGCTTGTGCTCCTTGACGGTCTCCTCCAGCGTCTCGATCGTGCACTTCACGATCAGTTCCTCCGGCCAGGTCGCCTGGTGGGCGACCACGACCGGCGTGGACGTCGGATAGCCGCCCTCCAGGAGCTCCCGTACGAGCTGGCCGCTGCGGGCCGCCGACAGGAACAGCGCCATGGTCGTCCCGTGCCGCGCGAACTCCCGTACCTCCTCCCCGGGCGGCATCGGCGTCTTGCCGCCGCCGAGCCGGGTGAGGATCACGGACTGCGCGACCTCGGGAATCGTCAGCTCGCGGAGGGCGAGCGCGGCCACGGCGGAGAAGGAGGAGACACCGGGAACGATCTCGGTGGCGATGCCGATGTCCGCGCACCGGTCGAGCTGCTCCTGCGTACCGCCCCAGAGAGCCGGGTCGCCGGAGTGAATACGGGCCACCCGCAGCCCCCCGGCCGCCGCCCGCTCGTAGACGGCCACGACGTCCTCCAGGGACATCGTCGCCGAGTCCAGGATCTCCGCGCCCTCGCGCGCGTGTTCGAGAACCTCGGCCTGTACCAGGCTGGCCGCCCAGATCACGATGTCGGCCTCGGTGATGGCGCGTGCGGCACGGAACGTCAGCAGGTCGGCGGCGCCGGGCCCTGCCCCGACGAAGGTCACCTTGCCGGTGGGGGCATCGGCCATGGGAATCGGTCCTCTCCTACGGATGAATCGGGTGCTGCGAGCAGTCGGCGGGCGCGTCGGTGGGGGCGTCAGCGGCCGCGAGGTTGTCGCCGGATGTGCGCGAACGGGGTGTGATCGGATACCAAGGGCCCATGGCGGTCTTCGTCGCGCTCGGCGCGTTCCTGATGACGCTGGCCGGCGGCTGGACGGCACAGCGGGTCACCGACCGCCGCCACCTGGTCCTGGGCCTGGCGGGCGGGCTGATGCTCGGCGTCGTCGGCCTGGATCTGCTCCCGGAGGCGCTGAACGCGGCGGGCGAGGAGGTGTTCGGCGTACCGGCCGCCCTGCTGCTGTTCGTCGCCGGGTTCCTGTTCGCCCATTTGGTGGAACGTCTGCTGGCCGCCCGGCAGGCCGCGCACGGCGGCGAGGAGAACGGCGGACGCGCGCCCGAGGTGGGCCTGACGGCCGCCGCGGCGATGGTCGGCCACAGCGCCATGGACGGCGTCGCGATCGGGGCCGCCTTCCAGGTCGGCGGCGGCATGGGCCTGGCGGTCGCCCTCGCGGTGATCGCCCACGACTTCGCGGACGGCTTCAACACGTACACGATCACGAGCCTGTACGGGAACGCGCGCCGCAAGGCGATCACGATGCTGTTCGCGGACGCGGTGGCCCCGGTGATCGGCGCCGCCTCCACCCTGTTCCTCACCATCCCGGAGCAGGTGCTCGGCGGCTATCTCGGCCTCTTCGGCGGCGTACTCCTGTACCTGGCCGCCGCCGAGATCCTCCCCGAGGCACACCACGAGCACCCGGCCCGCTCGACCCTGCTGTGCACGATCGCGGGAGCGGGCTTCATCTGGCTGGTGGTGGGCCTCGCCGGAAGCGGGTGACGCTCCGGGGCTCACAGTTTCCCGCCGCGCCCGCCGTCGCGCCGGGCGGGCGCGATCAGGGTGGAGAGATACGGCAGCGGCTCGCCGTCGAGGTCGGCCGCGGGCCGGATGGACTCGCCCTCCAGCCCGAGTGCGGACCCCCACACGGCGTCGTCGAGCCGCCCCGTCACCCGCAGCGCCTCGGCGACCTCGTGCGCCTGCCGCCCGAACTTGTACGCGACGACGGTGCCGGGCCCGTTCAGGGCGTCCTTGAGCACGGCGGCCCCGGCGGTCACCGGCACCAGGGTGAGCGGCTCGGTCCCTTCGGTGAGCACGGCCCCCGACCGCGCCGCCAGATCCTGCATGGCGGTGATACCCGGCACGGTCTCGACGACCGTGCCGGGAACCAGTTCCCCGACGGTCTGCGCGAGATAGGTGAAGGTCGAGTACACGTTCGGATCGCCGATGGTCGCGAAGGCGACGGACGCGTGCCGCCGGAGCAGCTCCGCGACCCGCGCGCCGGCGGCGTCCCAGGCGGCCTCGCGCCGCCCCCGGTCGGTCCGCTCGTTGAGCGCGAACACGACCCGGACGACCTTCTCCCCGGGCACGTAGTGCAGGACGGTCGCCTCCGCTCGCCCCCGCTCTCCGCCGTCTTTTCCATCAGACGCAGCCATCACCGGCACCACCACGACCTCGGCGGCCCGCAGCGCGTTGACGCCCTTGACGGTCACCAGCTCCGGGTCACCGGGGCCGACCCCGATTCCGATCAGCTTGCTGCTCATGACGTCAGGCACCTCTCCACGAACCGACGGGCGACACCGGGCTGCGACGCCCAGTGCGTGTGCAGATAACTCGCGTGCACACCTTGTTGTACGAAACCTTCGACGCGCCGCTGAGGGGTGCGCACCCCCCATGCGGGAGCCGCCCCGGCGCCCGGCTCGACGACGGTCCGGTGGAACTCGTGCCCCCGCATCCGGGTCCCGGCGACGGCGAGCACGCTGTCGCTCACGGCCACGGCATCCCGATAACCCAGCGTGAGCCGCTCACTCATCCGGGCCGAGACGTCGAGCACCCCGCACATCGGCTGCCCGTCCAGCTCACGCGAGAGATACAGCAGCCCGGCACACTCGGCGGCGACGGGCGCCCCACCGAACGCCAACTCGGCCACGGCCTTCCGCAACGGCTCATTGGCGGACAGCTCGGGCGCGTACACCTCGGGAAACCCGCCACCGACGACCAACCCGCCGGTACCGTCCGGCAGTTGTTCGTCCCGCAGAGGGTCGAAGGCGACGACTTCGGCTCCCGCGGCGGTCAGCAACTCGGCATGCTCGGCGTAGGAGAAGGTGAAGGCGGCCCCACCGGCTACGGCGATTCGGGGCGCCGCACGCAGCCCGGTCCCGCGATCTTTCAGCCCGTCCGGCGTTTGAGGACGAGGCCGTCCAGGCCGATGAGGGGGGTCTGGGGGCGCAGCCCCCAGGGTGGGGACGGGAAGGGGCGGCGGGGGCGAAGAAACAACAGCCTCAGCCGCATCCCAAGCCCCACCCACCAACGCACCCGCACTACACGCCAACGCGAACAACGCCTCCAGATCACACCCGCGCCGCACCTGCTCAGCCATCGCCCCCACGGCATCCAAGGCATCCGCCCGCCGCTCGGCAACCGGCACCAGCCCCAGATGCCGAGCGGGCGTGTCCACCTGCGCGGCCCGCCGCAGGCACCCCAGCACCGGCACCCCGGACTCGTCCAGGGCCTCCCGCAGCATCTCCTCATGCCGCGACGACCCCACCTTGTTGAGGATCACCCCCGAGACCCGCACCTCGGGATCCCAGGAAGCGAACCCGTGCACCAGCGCGGCCACGGACCGGGACTGCGAGGACGCGTCGACGACCAGCACCACCGGCGCCCGCAGCAACTTCGCCACCTGCGCCGTGGACGCCAGCTCCCCCTCCCCGGCGGCCCCGTCGTACAGCCCCATCACACCCTCGACGACCGCGAGATCGCACCCGCGCGCCCCGTGCGCGAACAACGGCGCGATCAACTCCGCACCGCACAGATACGCGTCGAGATTCCGCCCCACGCGCCCGGTGGCGAGCGCGTGGTACCCGGGGTCGATGTAGTCGGGCCCCACCTTGTGCGGGGACACGGCGAGCCCCCGCGAGGCGAAGGCCGCCATCAACCCCGTGGCAACGGTGGTCTTGCCGCTGCCCGACGAGGGCGCGGCGATGACCAGCCGAGGGACGGACGTCACCACTCGATGCCCCTCTGCCCCTTCTGACCGGCGTCCATCGGATGCTTGACCTTGGACATGTCCGTCACGAGATCCGCGACCTCGACGAGCTTCTCCGGAGCGTTGCGCCCGGTGATCACGACATGCTGGGTCCCGGGCCGGTCCCGCAGCACGGCGACGACCTCGTCGACGTCCACCCACCCCCAGTGCATGGGGTAGGCGAACTCGTCCAGCACATACAGCTTGTACGTCTCGGCGGCGAGGTCCCGCTTGACCTGCTCCCAGCCCTCGCGGGCCTTCTCCTCGTTGTCCATCTGGGAGTCGCGCTGCACCCACGACCACCCTTCGCCCATCTTGTGCCAGTCGACGGACCCGCCCTCGCCGGAGGCGCCGAGCACGCGCAGCGCGTTCTCCTCCCCGACCTTCCACTTCGCCGACTTGACGAACTGGAACACCCCGATGGGCCACCCCTGGTTCCAGGCGCGCAGCGCCAGCCCGAAGGCGGCCGTCGACTTGCCCTTCCCGATCCCCGTATGCACCACGACCAGCGGCCGGTTGCGACGCTGACGCGTCGTCAGCCCGTCGTCCGGTACGACACTCGGCTGCCCCTGCGGCATTACGCGGCCCTCCTCGAAGTCCCCTGCACATCCCTGACCAGCCCGGCGATCGCGTCGGCCCGCAACTCGTCCAACGTCACCGCCGTGCCGCCCAGCTCACCCGCGAGCCGCCCCGCGAGCCCGAGCCGCACGGGCCCCGCCTCGCAGTCGACGACCACGGAGGCGACCCCGTCGGCCGCGAACAGCCGCGCCGCCCGCTCGGCGAGTGCCACGGGCTCAGGACCACCGGTGGCCCGCCCGTCGGTCACCACGACGACCAACGGCCGCCGCGCCGCATCCCGCAGCCGCTCGACCCGCAGCACATCGTGCGCGCGCAGCAGCCCGGCCGCGAGCGGCGTCCGCCCACCCGTGGGCAGCGACTCGAGGCGGGCGGCCGCCGCGTCCACGGAGGAGGTGGGCGGCAGCGCGACTTCGGCGTCCTTCCCCCGGAAGGTCACCAGCCCCACCTTGTCCCGCCGCTGGTACGCGTCGAGCAGCAGCGACAGCACCGCACCCTTGACGGCACTCATCCGCTGCCGCGCCGCCATCGACCCGGAGGCGTCCACCACGAACAGCACGAGGTTGCCCTCACGGCCCTCCCGGGTGGCCTGCCGCAGATCGTCCCGCCGTACGACGAGACCGCGCCCCGACCGCCCGCGCGCCCGCTGATGCGGGGCCGCCGCCTGCACGGTCGCCGCCAGGTGCAGCTTGGTGAGCGCGCCCCGGGGCCGCCGCGACCCGGTGGTCCGCCCGTGCTCGGTCCGCGCCCGCGAACGCCGCCCGGCGGCACCTTCGCCGAGTCCCGGCACGCTCAGCACCTTCGTGCGAAAGGGTTCGGCGGCCCGTACGGGAGACTGCTCGCCGCCGCCCCGCGCGGCCGGCGCACGCTCGTCCTCGGAGGGCTCGCCCTGCGCCGGCACGTCACCGGCGGGGGAGTCGCCGTCCGGCCCGTCCTGAGGCGGCTGGCCGCCCCCACCGGGTCCGTCCGGATCGGGGTCGTCGTCCCCGTTGCCGTCCTGGCCCCCGAACTCCTCCAGCGTCTCGTCGAGTTTGTCCTCGTCGAGTCCCGGCGCGTCGAAGGGGTTCCGCCGCCGCCGGTGCGGCAGCGCGAGCAGCGCCGCCTGCCGTACGTCCTCGGCGAGCACCTCGGTGCGCCCCGCCCACGCGGCGAGCGCGGTCGCGGTGCGGGCCATGACGATGTCGGCCCGCATGCCGTCCACCTCGAAGGCCGCACAGGTCGCCGCGATCTGCCGCAGCGCCGGGTCCCCGAGCCGCACGGACGGCAACAGCTCGCGTGCCGCCACGATCCGGGCCCGTACGGCGGACTCCTCGTCCGCCCAGCGCTCCGCGAAACCCGTCGGATCGTCTTCGTAGGCGAGCCTGCGCCGCACGACCTCGACCCGCTGATCGGGCTCCCGCGAGGCCGCCACCTCGACGGTCAGCCCGAACCGGTCGAGCAACTGCGGCCGCAGCTCGCCCTCCTCGGGGTTCATGGTTCCGACGAGCAGGAAACGGGCCGCATGCCGTACGGAGACGCCCTCGCGCTCGACGTACGAGGCGCCCATGGCGGCGGCGTCCAGCAGCAGGTCGACCAGGTGGTCGTGCAGGAGATTGACCTCGTCGACGTACAGGATCCCGCGGTGCGCGTCGGCCAGCAGCCCCGGTTCGAAGGCTTTCACGCCCTCCGCGAGCGCCCGCTCGATGTCGAGCGCGCCCACGAGCCGGTCCTCGGAGGCGCCGACCGGCAGCTCGACCATGCGGGCCGGCCGGGTCGCGAACGCCCCCGGCTCGTGCGGCCCGTCGGGACACGCCGGGTCGGGCCCGGCCGGGTCGCACGAGAACCGACACCCGGCGACGACGTCCACCCCCGGCATGAGCGCCGAGAGGGCGCGTACGGCCGTGGACTTGGCCGTGCCCTTCTCACCGCGGACGAGCACACCGCCCACGGCGGGCGACACGGCGTTCAGCAGCAGCGCGAGCCGCAGGTCGTCCTGGCCGACCACGGCCGTGAACGGGAACGGGGTACTCACTGGTCGTCGCCCTCCAAGTCGCCTTCGAGCTCCAGATAGGTGGCGCGCAGCCGCTCCAGCGTGTCCGCGTCCGGCTCGGCCCACAGCCCCCGGTCGGCGGCCTCCAGCAGTCGTTCCGTGATGCCGCGCAGCGCCCAGGGGTTGGACTTCTTCATGAAGTCCCGGTTCTCCGGGTCGAAGACGTACTCCGCGCTGAGCTTCTCGTACATCCAGTCGTCCACGACCCCGGCCGTGGCGTCGTACCCGAAGAGGTAGTCGACGGTCGCCGCCATCTCGAAGGCGCCCTTGTAGCCGTGCCGTCGCATGGCGGCCATCCAGCGCGGGTTGACCACCCGGGCACGGAACACGCGGTGGGTCTCCTCGCCCAGCGTGCGGGTTTTCACCTGGTCCGGTACGGCGCTGTCACCGACGTACGCCTCCGGGCTCGCCCCCGTCAGGTGCCGCACCATCGCGACCATCCCGCCGTGGTACTGGAAGTAGTCGTCGGCGTCGACGAGGTCGTGCTCGCGGGTGTCGACGTTCTTCGCGGCGACGGCGATCCGCCGGAACGCGATCTCCATGTCCCCGCGCGCCGCCCGCCCGTCGAGCCCGCGCCCGTAGGCGTAGCCGCCCCACACCGCGTACACCTCGGCGAGGTCGGCGTCGGAGCGCCAGTTGCGGGCGTCGATCAGGGGGAGCAGCCCGGCTCCGTACGCGCCCGGCTTGGAGCCGAAGATGCGGGAGGTGGCGCGGCGCCGGTCACCGTGCTCGGCGGTGTCCTCGTCGGCGTGCGCCCGGACGTAGTTCTGGTCGGCGGACTCGTCCAGCTCGGCCACCGCCCGCACCGCGTCGTCGATCAGACCCACGACGTGCGGGAACGCGTCCCGGAAGAAGCCGGAGATACGGACCGTGACATCGATGCGCGGCCGTCCCAGCTCCGCCGGCGGGACCACCTCGAAGCCGGTCACACGGCGCGAGGCGTCGTCCCAGACCGGGCGGCAGCCGAGCAGCGCGAGGATCTCCGCGATGTCGTCGCCCTGCGTACGCATCGCGGACGTGCCCCAGACCGTCAGCCCGACCGACTTCGGGTACTCGCCCGTGTCCTGCAGATACCGCTGCACCAGCGAGTCGGCGAGCGACTGCCCGACCTCCCAACTCAGCCTGGACGGGATCGCCTTGGGATCGACGGAGTAGAAGTTGCGGCCGGTCGGCAGGACGTTCACCAGCCCGCGGGTCGGCGAACCCGACGGGCCCGCCGGGACGTAACCACCGTCAAGTGCCTTGAGAATGTGGGTGATCTCGTCCGTCGTCCGGGCCAGGCGCGGCACCACCTCACGGCAGGCGAACTCCAGCACAGCGACGGCGTCCGGGAGTTCGGTTCCCAGGACCTCGCGGACGAGAGCCGGGACGGCGGAGGTGTCCCAGCCGCGTTCCTCCATGCCCGCCGCCATCCGGCGGCACAGCTGCTCCAGCAGGTCGATGGCGTCGGCCCCGGTCCGCGCCGGTCCCTCGACGAGGTCCGTCAGCTCGACCGGCACCTTCACCGGCGCGCCCGGCTCGGCGAGCAGCTCCTTCTCGACCAGGCCGAAGTACTCGGCGAGGCAGGCCCGCAGCCCCGGCAGCGCGTTCGCGGTGCCGCCCCACACCTGGGAGGCGCGCAGCACGGCCAGCACGAGGTTGACGCGCGGCTCGGCCTCCGGACCGCCGCCGAGAATGTGCAGACCGTCGCGGATCTGCACGTCCTTGATCTCGCACAGATAGCCGTCGATGTGCATCACGAACTCGTCGAACGCCGCGTCGTCCGGCTGGTCCTCCACATGCAGGTCGTGGTGGAGTTCGGCCGCCTTGACCAGTGTCCATATCTGCGCGCGGACGGCCGGGGCCTTCGTCGGGTCCAGGTCGGACACGAGCGCGTACTCGTCGAGGAGCTGCTCCAGCTTCGCCAGGTCGCCGTAGGTGTCCGCACGGGCCATCGGCGGTACGAGGTGGTCGACGACCGTGGCGTGGCCGCGCCGCTTGGCCTGGGTGCCCTCGCCGGGGTCGTTGACGATGAAGGGGTAGACGAGCGGGAGTTCGCCGAGGACGGCGTCCGGCGCGCAGCCGCCGCTGAGCCCGAGTCCCTTGCCCGGCAGCCACTCCATCGTGCCGTGCTTGCCCATGTGCACGACGGCGTCCGCGCCGAAGCCCCCCTCCGATGTGGCGGCCTCCAGCCACCTGTACGCCGCCATGTAGTGGTGCGACGGCGGCATGTCCGGGTCGTGGTAGATCGCGATCGGGTTCTCGCCGAAGCCGCGCGGCGGCTGGATCATCACCACGACGTTCCCGAACTGGAGGGAGGCCAGGACGATGTCGTCGCCGTCCACGTAGAGGCTGCCCGGCGGCTCGCCCCACGCCTCCAGCATCCCGTTCCGCAGGTCCGGGTCGAGCTTGTCGAACCACGCCCGGTAGTCGGCGAGCGGCACGCGCGCGGGGGCGGCGGCGAGCTGCTCCTCGGTGAGCCATTCGACGTCGTGGCCACCGGCGTTGATGAGCCGGTGGATCAACTCGTCGCCGTTGTCGGGGTGCCCTTCGACGACGTACCCGGCGTCCCGCAGCGCGTCGAGCACCCGTACCGCCGACGCGGGCGTGTCGAGGCCGACCGCGTTCCCCACCCGGGAGTGCTTGGTCGGGTAGGCGGTGAAGACGAGCGCGAGCTTCTTGTCCGCGTTCGGCTTGTGCTTCAGCCGGGCGTGCCGTACGGCGATTCCGGCGACGCGCGCGGCCCGCTCGGGGTCCGCGACATACACCGGGACGTCGTCCGGACCCTGCTCCTTGAAGGAGAAGGGGACCGTGATGAGGCGGCCGTCGAACTCGGGGATCGCGACCTGCATCGCCGCGTCCATGGGGGAGAGGGCGGCGTCCGACGCGTCCCAGGCACTCCTGGACGAGGTCAGGCAGAGCCCTTGCAGCACGGGGACGTTCAGGTCGGCGAGCGCGCCGATGTCCCAGGCCTCCTCGTCGCCGCCCGCGGACGCCTCGGAGGCGTGTGTGCCGCCCGCCGCGAGCACGGTGGCGACCAGCGTGTCGGCCCTGCCGAGGATCTCGTACAGGCCCGCGTCCGCGCCGCGCAGCGAACCGCAGTACACGGCGAGGGCGTTGGCGCCGCGCGCCTCGATCGCGTCGCACAGCGTGTCGACGAACGCGGTGTTGCCGGACAGCTGGTGGGCCCGGTAGAAGAGCACGCCGACGGTCGGGCGGCCCTCGACGAAGGCGCGCTCGCCGTGGACGCCGTGCTCCGGCATCTTCCGCGGCTCCTCGAAGCCCTCACCGGTGAGCAGCACGGTGTCGGAGAGGAACCGGGCCAGCTCGGTGAGGTTGTGCGGGCCGCCCTCGACCAGGTAGCGCAGCGCCTCGGCCACGACACCGGCGGGCACCGAGGACTCGGCCATCAGCTCGGCGTCGGGCACGGACTCCCCGCCGAGCAGCACGGTGGGGATGCCCGAGGCCCGCAGCTTGTTCAGGCCCTCCTCCCAGGCACGCTTGCCGCCCAGGAGTCGTACGACGGCGATGTCCGCGCCCTCGACGAGGGACGGCAGTTCGCCCTCGACATCCACCCGGGTCGGGTTGCCGATCCGGTACGGGGCGCCGGAGGCACGCGCCGCCAGCAGATCGGTGTCGGCGGTCGACAACAACAACACTGTGTTCATGCGGGCGCTCCCGGTGGAATGAAAGGCAGTCCTTGCGGCGCGCCCGACTCGATGAGCCGCCACAGCGCGTCCGTGTCCGCGTGTTCCTCGATCAGATCGCCGAGCCGGTCCAGCTGCTCCTCGCGCAGCGCCGCGAACGACGTGTCGGCGGCCGGCACGAAACGACGGCCCGCGGCGGCCGCCACCTCGCGCAGGAAGGCACGCCGGAAGCCGTCCGACTCCAGCGAGCCGTGCCAGTGCGTGCCCCAGACGGCGCCGACCCGGCACCCGTCCAGGCTGTGTCCATGGTCATCAGAGATGAACGCCTCGCCGCCTGTCACATCGGCGACACCGTGATGGATCTCGTAGCCCTCGACATGCTCGCCGAGTGCCTCCCCGACGGGCCGGGTCAGGGTCTTCTCGCGTGCGAACCGCACCCGGACGGGCAGGAGTCCGAGCCCGTCGACATGACCGGCGCGCGACTCGACCTCGTCCTCGATGTGCTCGCCGAGGACCTGGAAACCGCCGCAGATGCCCAGCACCGGCCGCCCCGCGGCGGCTCTGCGCGCGATCGCGTCGGCGAGGCCGCGCTCACGCAGCCACTCCAGCGCCTTCACCGTCCCCCGGGTTCCGGGGACGACGACGAGGTCGGCGTCGGCCAGTTCCTCGGCCCGGTCCACGAACCGCACGACGACACCCGGCTCGGCGGCCAGCGCGTCCACGTCCGTGAAGTTGGACATCAGCGGGATCGCGCAGACGGCGACGCGCAGCACGTCCTCGCCCACGGGGGAGGCCACTTGGGACTCCCGGACCGCTCCCCGCAAAGAAATCCGCAGCCCGTCCTCCTCGTCGATGCCGAGGCCGTGCCGGAAGGGCAGGACGCCGTACGAACGCCGCCCGGTGAGGCCGTGGAGCATGTCGAGCCCCGGCTCCAGCAGGGAGACATCCCCCCTGAACTTGTTGACGAGGAACCCGGCGACGAACTCCTGGTCCTCGCGCGACAGCAGGGCGACCGTCCCGAAGAACGAGGCGAACACACCCCCGCGGTCGATGTCGCCGACGACGAGCACGGGCAGCCGCGCATTGCGCGCGATCCCCATGTTCACGATGTCGGTCCGCCGCAGATTGATCTCGGCGGGACTTCCGGCCCCCTCACAGATCACCGCGTCATACGTGCCCCGCAAGGTGGCGAGGCAGTCCAGCACGGTTCCCAGGAGGGCTTCCTGCCGCCCGCCGTGATAGCCACGAGCGCTCATCTCGCCCACGGGCTTTCCCATGAGGACGACCTGACTGCTCCGGTCGCTGCCCGGCTTGAGCAGCACGGGGTTCATGAGCGCGGTCGGTTCCACCCGGGCGGCCTGCGCCTGCATGGCCTGTGCACGCCCGATCTCGGCGCCCTCGCGGGTCACGAACGAGTTCAGGGACATGTTCTGCGCCTTGAAGGGCGCGACCTTGACGCCCTGCCGCACCAGCCACCGGCAGATCCCGGCGGTCACGACGCTCTTCCCGGCGTCGGAGGTGGTCCCGGCGACGAGCAGACCGCCGCTCATGACGTACGCCCCTTCCTGAGAAGCCGCTGTGCCGTCAGCCGTCCGACGGCACTCACGCCGAGGGCGAGCCAGCCGACGCGCCTCGACAGCCGTACGGCCCGTTCGATGTCGTCGACATGGACGGCGCGCCCCGCGCCGTTGAGCACGGGCCGGTGCTCGACCCGCCCGCCGTACGAGAGGGTGCCGCCGAGCCGTACCCCGAGGGCCCCCGCGAACGAGGCCTCCACGGGACCGGCGTTGGGGCTCGGGTGCTTGACGGCATCGGTGCGCCAGGCCCGTACGGCCCCTCGTGGACTGTCGCCCGCGAGAGTGGCGAGCACGGCGGTGAGCCGTGCCCCCGGCCATCCGGCGACGTCGTCGAGCCGAGCCGAGGCCCACCCGTACCGCCGGTACCTGGGCGACCTGTGACCGACCATGGCGTCCAGGGTGTTGACGGCCCGAAAGCCCACGAGCCCGGGAACTCCGCCCACGGCCCCCCACACCAGGGCGCCCACCACGGCGTCGGAGGTGTTCTCGGCGACGGACTCGACGACGGCGCGCGCGATGCCGTCGGCGTCGAGGGCCTGGGGGTCGCGCCCGCACAGATGCGGCAGCCGCTCCCGGGCCGTGTCGATCTCACCGTCGGCGAGCGCGTCGCCGATGGCCCGGGCCTCCCGCCCGAGGGTGGTGCCCCCGACGACCGCCCAGGTGGCGGCCGCGGTCAGGGCGACCGAAGCGGTACGGGAGGGGCGTACGGCACGGGAGGCGACGGCGGCGAGCCCGGCGGCACCGCCCACACACACGGCGGTGTGCAGCGCGCCCCACCCGCGGTGGTCCCGCCACAGCACCCGCTCCACGGCTGCGGCGCTCCGGCCGAACGCGGCGACCGGATGCCCCCGGCGGGGATCGCCGAGCAGCAGGTCACCGAGGAGGCCGGTGGCGGCGCCGTACGCGAAGACGCGATCGGCACGCACGGGGTCAGCCGGCCGTCAGGTCGGGCGGAACCGCTCGCAGGGCACTTGGGCAGCCGCGCATGGCGTTATGTCCTCACTCAGGGTGTCCGCGCCCTGGTTCGACGAGACCGGCGGGGAGAGTTCCTGGCTCCCGGGGAGTTCCTTCCCCGATGACAGTGGCGGGACCGCGCCGGATTCGCACCGGCTTCCTCTCCTGTCGCCGTACTTGGCTCCGGCAGTCCACCACGGGTTGGAAGACCCGTCAACTTGCTGTTGACCTGCGCGGGGAGAGTGTGCGAAGGCCCACATACAGGCGGGGTGCGGGACGGCGATCCGTCCCGCACCCCACCCGAAGTGCTGCCCGTTTTGGGTTACTTGCCGACGATCAGAAAGATGCCGTACGCCACCGCCGCCGCGCACGCCGCGAAGCAGACGTACGCGCCGGTGACCGCGAGGGCCGCGGAGCTGCCCTGGGCGGACGCGGACTCGCGTCGGGAGAGACCGACGATGCCGAGGGTGAAGAGGCCGACGAGGCCGATGGTGGTCACGAGGCTGACTCCGAAGACGGAGCCGAGAGCTGCCCAGTCGATGTGCATGCTGTTCGTTCCTTACACCGTGGCCGGGCGGGTGGGCTCCGCGTCCGGGGACGGGATGGTGGTCTTCAGGTCGCCGGACAGGTCGCCGGACAGATCGCCGGTCGGGCCGCCGGTGACGATCGCGCTGGTGACGACGCCCGCGGGCCCGGCATCGACCTCGTTGACCTCGTCGATCTCGTCGATCTCGTTGACGTTGTCGATGGTGACCGGCCGGCGGCGGGAGAGCTTCCAGACGGTGCCGGACCCGGCGACGAGCAGCGCGCCCGTGAGGACGATGCCCCAGGTGCCCTGCTCGGTCAGGAACTCGGCGGAGGCACCGGCCAGACCGGCGGCCGGCAGGGTCAGACCCCAGGCGACGAACATCCGGGTCGCGGTCGACCAGTGGACCACACCGCCCTTGCGGCCGAGGCCCGAGCCCATCACGGCGCCGGAGCAGACCTGGGTGGTGGAGAGGGAGAAGCCGATGTGCGAGGAGGCCAGGATGGCCGTCGCCGCGCTGGTCTGGGCGGCGAAGCCCTGCGGCGGCGCGAGGTCGGTGAGGCCCTTGCCCAGGGTGCGGATGATGCGCCAGCCGCCCAGGTAGGTGCCGAGCGCGATGGCCGTACCGGCCGAGACGATGACCCACACCGGGGGGTTGGAGCCCGGGGCGATCACGCCGCCGGTCACCAGGGCGAGGGTGATGATGCCCATCGTCTTCTGGGCGTCGTTCGTGCCGTGGGCGAGGGAGACCAGGCCGGCGGAGGCGATCTGGCCGGCGCGGTAGCCCTTGGCGGTCGCCTTGTCGTCGGCGCGGTTGCCGATCCTGTACGTCAGCCGGGTGGCGAGCATCGCGGCGAGTCCGGCCACGAGGGGCGCGGCGACCGCGGGGATCAGCACCTTGGTGACGACGGTCGAGCCGTTCACCGACGACCAGCCGGCCGACATGACCGCGGCGCCGATCAGGCCGCCGAAGAGGGCGTGGGAGGAACTGGAGGGCAGACCCAGAAGCCAGGTCAGCAGATTCCAGAGGATGGCGCCGACGAGCGCCGCGAAGATCACTTCGGTGCGAATGCCCTCTTCGTCGATGATCCCGCCGGAGATCGTCCTGGCGACCTCCACGGAGAGGAACGCACCGACGAGGTTCAGCACGGCGGACATGGCCACCGCCGTCTTGGGCCTCAGAGCGCCGGTCGAGATGGTCGTCGCCATCGCGTTGGCAGTGTCGTGGAAACCGTTCGTGAAATCGAACACGAGAGCGGTGACGATCACGATTCCGAGGAGGAGCGTGATGTGTTCCATTAACCCAGGCTTCTATTGGACGTCAGTGGCAGGTGGACCGTAGGCAACCTGAATGAACGGAAGATGAACTAGAGCAGGCGTCAGGATGTCTCACATGCCAGAGAACCCCCCCGGCGGTGATGACCGATGTGCCGGAGGGGTGGCTGGAAGGGGTGCGGACGGTTCGAACAGAAGCGGAATTTCAGGCTCCGCCCGGGTTTCCGGGAGACGCTAGCCCTGGGTGAACTGCTTGAGCCGGGCGACGGATCCGTTGAAGAGATTCTGGTCACCCGGGAGCGTGCCGCTGTTGTCGTACTGCCAGAACGTCCAGGTGGACCAGCCGGCCGGCAACGCGCCCGTGTCCGCCGAGCCGTAGCGGGCGAGCCACAGGGCGTGGTTCGCGGCGAAGGCGTCGCTGCCGCCGGTGCAGGTGTTCCACCAGTGGGTGGTCGTGTAGATGACCGGACGGCGGCCGGTCTCCCGTTTCAGTTCGTCGCTGAACGCCCGGATCCAGCTGACGATCCCGGCCTTGCTCAGGCCGTAGCACTTCTGCTTCTTGTCGTACGGGTTGTACTCGACGTCGAGCGCGGGCGGCAGCGTCCAGCCGTCCGCGCGCCAGGCGCCGCCGTTGCGCACGAAGTGCGCGGCCTGTGCGGTGCCGGACGACCTGTCCGGCACCGCGAAGTGGTAGGCGCCGCGCAGTATCCCGGCGGTGCGCGCCCCGTCGTACTGCTGGCGGAAGTAGGGGTTGCGGTAGGTGTGGGACTCGGTCGCCTTCACATAGACGAACCGGGCGCCCTTCGCTTTCGCGCTCTGCCAGTCGACGTTCTTCTGGTGCGAGGAGACGTCGTGTCCCCTGGGCTTGGCCGCCGCCGAGACCGGAACCTCGGCGAGAGCGGTCCCGGCGGCGGCGAGCGCCGCAACGGCGGCCGCCGCCGCGACGGCGCGGACGCGACGGACGACGCGAACACTGTGGATGGCGCGAACACGGTGGACGGCGCGGGTGCGGCGAAGGAAAGGTGTGCGGTCACGAGCCATATGTCCCCCCGGAATGGCGACGTGCGTGACAAATCCCCCAGAGGTTATTGGAAGATCACCGAAAGCCCGTCGATCGCCAGCCAATCACCCCCGGCGTGCGGTATCCGCCGCTATGTGCCCTTACGGACGCTCGACTTCCGCCCTAAAGTGCCCTCGCCGACGGCGGGTTGACATCCGTGCCTGGCAGGATCGCGGCATGGCTGAGCAGCGGCGGGACGCGCGGGACGCACGGGACGTGGCGGAGGGCGCACCGGGTGCGCGGGAGCGGGAGGTGGCGGACGCGTGGGACGAACTCGTCGCCACGGCCCGCCGGACGGTGGCCGACGGGCTGGTCGTCGGTACGTCGGGCAATGTCTCGGTACGGGTCGGCGACACGGTCCTGGTCACACCGACGGGAGTGCCGTACGACCGGCTGACGCCGGACGACGTCGTCGGGGTGGACCTCGACGGGCGGCAGATGCGCGGTTCGCTCCTTCCGACCAGCGAACTGCCGATGCACCTCGCGATATACCGTGGCACCGACGCGCGCGCAGTCGTCCACACCCACGCCGCGCACGCGACGGCCGTCTCGGCCCTCGTCACCGAGCTTCCCCTGATCCACTACATGGCGGGCGCCCTCGGCGGACCGGTCCGTGTCGCGCCCTACGCGACCTACGGCACCCCGGAGTTGGCCGAGAACATGCTCCAGGCCCTCACCCACCGCACCGCCTGCCTCCTCCAGAACCACGGCACCATCGCCTACGGAGCCACCTTGGGCCAGGCGTACGACCGCACCGCCCAACTGGAATGGATGTGCCGCGTCTGGCTCCTGGCGTCGGCGGTACCGGGGCTGTCGCCCGCGTTGCTGTCGGGGCAACAGGTGACGGAGGCGGGGGAGCGGTTGCGCGGGTACGGGCAGCGGGCCTAGCGGCGCGCACCGGGGAGCGAGATCGCACTCCCGACCGCCCCGACCGCCCCGACCGCCCCGACCGCCCCGACCGGCCTGAGCGGCCTGAGCGGGAGGGCTGCCCGGCGGGCCGCACGCGGTGGTGCCCCGGCTGTGCGGGGGCGCGCCAGTGCCGCGGACGCGTCCTCCGGCGGCGGTGCCTCGCCCGCAGGGCGCCCGCGTGTGGCGTGGCGCCGCCGCGGCACTCCGTCGCGCCGCTGCCCCGCCCGCGGGAACCGGATCCCTTCGTCACGCCGGGGCGGACACCCTCTCTTTCTCGCCGCCCCCTCCGCCACGGCACCACCCGGGGACGAGCCCCCCGCCCCCACGGGCCCCGGCCTCCGCTGGCCGACCGGAGGTTCCGCCGGGACACTGAACACGTGCGTACTGTCACAGCGACGGCCGCGGCCGTCTCCGTAGCCCTGGCCGCGGGCGCGGCCTCCGTGGCGGCGGGCCGGTTCGCCAGCGACGCCGCGCTGAAGGCACCGCCCGGCAGGCCCCTGCCCGGTGAGCCCCGGCTCACCGTGCACGCCACGGGGGCGGGACAGATCACCCTCACCCGGGATCTGGCCTCGCTGCGCCCGGGAACGTACGGCCTCGGCGGCGACGGCTCGCACGCGGTCGTCGGCCCCGTCCTGGACGGTGCCCCGCACAGCGCCGACACGGTCGTACGCCGCCTGGAACGTGTCACCCACGGCACCGTCGAGCCCGGCGACAAGGTGTGGCTCACCCCGAACCTGTACATCGGCGACCCGAGCACCGCGCTCGGCCTCGACCACGCCGACGTGGACATCCCCGGCGAGCTCGGCCCGCTGCCCGCCTGGTTCGTGCCCGGCGTCCGCGACACCTGGGTGATCACGGTGCACGGCCTGGGCTCCACCCGCGAGCACCCCATGAACGTGATGGAGTTCCTCCACCGCAACCGGCTCCCGGTGCTCGACCTCGCCTACCGCGGCGACCTCGGCGCACCCCGCTCCCCGGACGGCCTCAGCCACCTGGGCGAGACCGAGTGGCGCGACCTGGACGCCGCCGTGCGGTACGCCGTGCGCCACGGCGCCGCCGACGTCGTCCTGTACGGCTGGTCCACCGGCGCCACCATGGCCCTGCGCACCGCCGCGCACTCGGCCCTGCGCGAGCAGATCTCCGGGCTGATCCTGGACTCGCCCGTCCTGGACTGGGAGGCCACCCTGCGCGCCCTCGCCTCGGCCCGCCACACCCCCAGCGCCCTGCTGCCCCTCGCGGTCCGTGCCGCCCAGGGCCGCACCGGCCTGCACAGCGACCGCATCCAGGGGGCCGCCGACCCCGGCCGGCTCAAGGTGCCGACCCTGATCGTGCACGGTCCGGACGACACCATCGCCCCCTGGGGCCCCTCGCGCCGCCTCGCCGAGCGCCGCCCGGACCTGGTGTCCCTGCACACCGTCCCGCACGCCGCGCACGGCGCCATGTGGAACGTCGCCTCGGACTACGAAGAGAGCCTGCGCCGCTTCCTCACGCCCCTGATGTGAACGTCCTGATCACCGCCCCTCATCCGCCCGGCTCACCGCTCCGCGAAGCCCGCACCACCGCCCCCCCCGGCACACACCCCCGGGAGGACCCGCACATACGCTTCCGGTTCGGCCCCGGCCAACTCGTACAGGGCTCCGCTCACACGTGTCGAGCCCCCTCGGAACCCTGTGCATTGGCCACCCCTGTCGCCTGCTGTGACATTCCGTTTGGGTTTTCGGACCGTCAACCGGAAGACTGCACCCGTGACGTCCCGTAACCCGCGCGACTCCAGGCTCCGACTCGTCCGCCCGCGCCCCCTGGCCGCCGCCTCCCGAGCGGTGACCCAGCGCAGCTCGCGCCGACCCGCACCCCGGCCCCCCGAGGGCACTCCGCCGCCCGCGGAACTGGCCCGTATGGCCCGCACCGGCCTCGCCGCCGCGGCCCGTGTCGCCCGCTGGGCCGACGCCTCGCTCGGCACCGGGCGCGACGGCGCGACCCCCGACGGCAAGGGCACGCTCTCCGACGCAACCACCGAACGGGCTGCCGAGGAGCTGAGGCTGACCCCGGCTCAAGTCCGCGCGGACTGGGACACCGCACGCCTCGCGGGCCTTGTCGAGGTGCACGGCGACATCGCCCGCCCCGGCTGGCGACTGCGCGCCTGGAACCGCGACGACAGCGCCGTCCTGCGCGGCTGGGTCGCCCTCTTCGACGCCTGGTCGCTCGCCTACCCGGAGCCGGCCGAACGCGAGGCGTCCGCCGTCGCCGAGGTCGTCTCCGCGATGCCCCAGGTGCTCTCCTTCCTCCAGCTCTCCGCCGGGCCCGTCCCCGTGGAGCAGCTCCTCGACCTGCTCGAACAGCGCGTCACCGAACTGCGCACCGAGCGCTGCGAAATCCCCTACGGTCCGCAGCCGGAGCCCGTCCCGGAGGTCGCCGAGGTCGCGGAGGTCGCGGACGCCCCCCTCGCCCCCCTCCTCGACTGGGCACTGCACGCCCTCGCCTCCGTGGGCGCGCTCACCTGCGCCGAGGGACAGGCCACGCTCACCCCGCTCGGCAGCTGGGCGGTCTGGGTCAAGCTGGAGCAGATCTGCGTCGCCGCGCAGAGCCCCGCCGGCAACATCGAACAGCCCGCCGAGGACATGCTCCGCGGCTGCGCCCAGCTGCGCCCGAACGCGGCCCGCGCCGAATACCGCGCCTGGCTCGCCGCCCGGCCCGTCGGCAGCGCCGTCACCGAGCTCCTCGAAGCCGCCCGCGGCGAGGACGCCCTCACCCGCGGCCTCGCCTTCGAGGCGCTGCGCGTGGTCGGCGCCCCCGCCGAACCCGATGTGCGCGCCGTGGCCGAGGAGACCTGGCTGCGCCCCTACGCCCTGCTGTGGCTCGCCGAGCACGACGGCCACGACCCTGAGGACGCCCACGAGATGCTCACCCGGGAGGAGTCCACCTGGCTCTGGGTCGACACCGCCGCGGCCGTCGCCGACCACGGCGAGGCCCCGCTTCTCGTGCGCCACCTGGAGTCCGCGGTGCAGCCCACCGTGCCCGCACTCCTCGACGAGGTGCGCGCCGTCGGCCATCCCCGCACCGTCCAGGTCCTGGTCGCGCTTGCGGCCGCCCACCCCGACCCGGCGCTCGCCAAAGCCGTACGCCGGGCCGCCTTCCAGGTGCACACCGGGGGCAGCTAGGGGGTGACGCCGCATTCCCGCATTCCCGCGTGCCCGACGGACCGCGTCGGCCGGGGGCGGCGTCAGGCCCGTATCTCGGGGGCGTAGGTTCCGAAGCTCCAGATGTTGCCCTCGGTGTCCCGGGCCATGTAGTCCCGCGATCCGTAGTCCTGGTCGGTCGGGGGCATCAGGATCTCCGCGCCGTGGTCCACGGCACGCTGGTGGTGTGCGTCGACGTCGTCCACGACCACGTACACCCCCGTGGGGCCCGCGTCCTTCATCGCGCCGTCGAAGACGCCGCCGCGGCCCTTGGAGCCGAGCATCACCACGCCGTTGCCCTGCACCAGCTCGGCGTGCAGCACCGTGCCGTCCTCACCCTCGTACACCGAGGCCTCCGTGAAGCCGAAGGCCTCGGTGAGCTGCCTGATCGCCGCTTTCGCGTCCACGTACAGCAGCGTCGGGCAAATGCTCGGGCGCCCGCCGTCCATACCTGCCATGCCGATCACTCCCACCGGAACTCGTCCTGCCGGGCCGGAATGTCACCCGCTGCCCAGTCTTGCACCGGGCACTGACAACGCCGCCGGGCGACGGCCGCCCCGGGCCCACGCCGCGTCCGGGCTCAGCGGAAGGTGTTGCACTGCGCCATGTCGCCCGTGCGATAGCCCTGGTAGAGCCACTGCTGCCGCTGCGCGGACGAGCCGTGCGTCCAGGTCTCCGGGGTCACCCGGCCCTGGAACTCCTGCTGGATCCGGTCGTCGCCGACGGCCGCCGCCGCGTTCAGGCCGTCACGGATGTCGGCCGGCATCAGGCCGATGATCAGCGGCCTGCCCGTCGACGGGTCCTTCGTCGTCGTCGCGTGGTGCGCCCACACCCCGGCGTAGCAGTCGGCCTGCAGCTCCACCTTCACCGAGTTGCTGTTCGCCCCCGTGACGCCGCTCTGGGCCCTGCCCAGCGTTCCCATCAGGTCCTGCACATGGTGCCCGTACTCGTGCGCCACCACATAGGCCTGTGCGAACGGGCCGCCGGAGGCGTCGAACCTGCCCCGCAGATCGTCGAAGAAGCCCAGGTCCAGATAGACCTTGCGGTCGGCGGGGCAGTAGAAGGGCCCGACCGCCGAGGTCGCGGTGCCGCACGCGGTGGCCACCCGCCCGCTGAAGAAGACGGTCGGCGAGCGCGTGTACGTACCGCCGCGCCGCTCGAACTCCTGACTCCAGAAGTCCTGCACGCTGTTGACCACCGCCACGATGCGGCAGTCCGCCTTGCTGTTCGCGTCCCGTCCGGTCCGGCAGCTCTGCTGGAGCTGGGCGAGCGAGGAGGTGGTCGCCGCGGGGTGGTCGTTGCCGGAGGAGAGCCCGAGCTGGTCGGGCCCCACCCCGAGGAACAGCCCGAGGAGCAGGGCGATCAGGCCGACGAGGCCGCCGCCGACGGTCGCTTTGCCGCCGGGGATCCGACTGCCACGTACATCCTGCACCTCGGAGGTGTCCAGGTCCGCGTCGTCGTCGAACTGCATGGGCACACCACCCTCCGTGTATGTCCGCGTTCGCCCTCACCATGCTGGATACGTCCGCGTAGATGCGCATTCATTTGTACAAGTCGGCATACGTCTTCCTGAGTCGCACCGTGGCGCCATCCTCGTACGTCCGCCGGGCCCCGGCGCCGGGCGGAGGGCCGAACGGGCTACCCGATCCGGCCGCCCGCCGTGTCCCGGCGGGCGCTCCCGCCGCCCCCGCCTACGCTCTGCGCCTGATCCATGGGCGGTGGCGGCGAGTGGCGGCCGAGGGGGCGAGGTGAGCGCTGTGCCGATCGAGGCGGCGGAGGCCAGGGGGTCCGCTCCGGCCACCGCGGGCTCCCCGGCCCCCCGGCTCCTTCCTCCCGCCGCCCGCCGCGGTACGGCCCGTGCGCTCCTCCCCGTCGCCGTCGCCCTGCTGCTCACCGCGGCCCACGAAACCCGCCCCGCCCCCTACGGAGACCGACTCGTGCTCCACGCGCGCGTGGAGCACGAGCAGGGCGCCCCCCGCCAGCCCACGCTGCGGACCACGTGGACGACCGTGGAGGCGTACGACGAAGCGACCGGCCGCCCGCGTTGGAGCTATGCCCGCGAGGGCCGCCGTCCGCTGGCCGTGGTCCCCGCGCGCGGGCACGCGATCGCGCTCTGGGACGACGGACTGGTCACCGACACCGCGCGCGGCGACGGCAGCGCCGTGCGCTGGCACCGGGCCCTTCCCGGGGCCGCCCGCTGGCTCGCGGACCACCGGGCGGCCGGAGTGCTGCGGCCCCTGGGCGCCCAGGTACTCGCCGTGATCACCCCGCGGCGCGTCGCCGCCTACCGCATCGCCGACGGCGACCTGCGCTGGACCCTGCCCGCCCGGCACGGCTGCGCCTTCGCCCCCGAACGTGCGGTACGTCACGGTGCGGCGCTGCTGATCGCGCAGCCCTGCGCCCTCACCGACAGCTGGACCACGGAACTCGTCGCCGTGGACGACCTGGGCAGAATCACCCCGCACCGCAAGCCGCTGGCCAACGAGCGACGGGGCGAGCGTCACAGTGTCGAACACCCGCAGTCAGAAAAAGTGGTTGCACGGCCCCGTTAGACTTGGCCCATGGCCATTCTCCTCGCGCATTAGACGGCGGGAACGTCCTCAGCCGTCCACCCCGCCAACGACCCTGCCCTGGAGTCTGTCCGTGATCTCCGCCTCCGGTATCGAGCTGCGCGCCGGCGCCCGCATCCTCATCGAGTCCGCCACCTTCCGCATCACCAAGGGCGACCGCATCGGCCTGGTCGGCCGGAACGGCGCGGGCAAGACGACCCTGACCAAGGTCCTGGCCGGCGAGGGAATCCCCGCCTCCGGCAACGTCGCCCGCTCCGGCGAGGTCGGCTATCTGCCCCAGGACCCCCGCACCGGCGACCTCGACGTCCTCGCCAGCGACCGCATCCTCTCCGCGCGCGGCCTGGACGCCCTGCTGCGCAAGATGCGGGAGAACGAGCAGCGCATCGCCAACGGCTCGGGCGCCACCCGCGACAAGGCCATGCGGCAGTACGAGCGCCAGGAGACGGAGTTCCTCACCAAGGGCGGGTACTCCGCCGAGGCCGAGGCCGCCACCATCGCCGCCGCGCTCAACCTGCCCGACCGTGTGCTCGGCCAGCCCCTGCACACGCTCTCCGGCGGTCAGCGCCGCCGTGTCGAGCTGGCCCGCATCCTGTTCTCGGACGCCGACACGCTGCTGCTCGACGAGCCGACCAACCACCTCGACGCCGACTCGATCGTCTGGCTGCGCGACTACCTGAAGACCTACCGCGGCGGCTTCATCGTGATCTCCCACGACGTCGACCTCGTCGAGACGGTCGTCAACAAGGTCTTCTACCTGGACGCCAACCGCGCCCAGATCGACGTCTACAACATGGGCTGGAAGCTCTACCAGCAGCAGCGCGAGGCCGACGAGAAGCGCCGCAAGCGCGAGCGGCAGAACGCCGAGAAGAAGGCCGCCGCACTGAACTCGCAGGCGGACAAGATGCGCGCCAAGGCCACCAAGACGGTGGCCGCGCAGAACATGGCCAAGCGCGCCGACAAGCTGCTCGCCGGCCTTGAGGCGGTCCGCGTCTCCGACAAGGTCGCCAAGCTGCGCTTCCCGGAGCCCGCGCCCTGCGGCAAGACCCCGCTCATGGCCGAGGGCCTGTCGAAGTCGTACGGCTCGCTGGAGATCTTCACCGATGTCGACCTGGCCATCGACAAGGGCTCGCGCGTGGTCATCCTGGGTCTCAACGGCGCCGGCAAGACGACCCTGCTGAAGCTGCTCGGCGGCGCCGAGCAGCCCGACACCGGCGAGGTCATCGAGGGTCACGGCCTCAAGCTCGGCTACTACGCCCAGGAGCACGAGACCCTCGACCCCGAGCGCACGGTCCTGGAGAACATGCGCTCCGCCGCCCCCGACCTCGACCTGGTCGAGGTCCGCAAGACGCTCGGCTCGTTCCTGTTCTCCGGCGACGACGTCGACAAGCCGGCCGGCGTTCTCTCCGGTGGCGAGAAGACCCGGCTCGCGCTCGCGACCCTCGTGGTCTCCTCCGCCAACGTCCTCCTCCTCGACGAGCCGACGAACAACCTCGACCCGGCCAGCCGCGAGGAGATCCTCGGCGCCCTGCGCACCTACAAGGGCGCCGTGGTCCTCGTCACCCACGACGAGGGCGCCGTGGAGGCGCTGCAGCCCGAGCGGATCATCCTGCTGCCGGACGGCGTCGAGGACCTGTGGGGTGCCGACTACGCGGACCTGGTGGCCCTCGCCTGAGCCGACTGGGCCGATGGCGTTGCCGTCGCCCGTGCCGTTCCGCGCTTTCACGAGGTGTCCGCGCGGCTTGATCGAATGACTGATCCACTGTGTATGGATCATTCGGCCGATCCGTGATCCATCATCTGTGTGAGATCTCCTCGTACCGAGGTGTGTCCTACATCGATTTGCCGGCCGAGCCCTTTGTTCTCAAGGGCTCGGCCGTCTTGCGTCGCTGACCTGGCACTTCACGGGAGAACCCGTTCGGCCGTACGGACAAGTCAGTGCGGAGTCTGTGATTCCACTTGTGTGTACGGGCTCCTGTCGTCAAAACCTTGTCTCACGGACCTTGCCGAATGGGTGGCCATGAAGCCCTTGAGGGGTGATCATGAGAAGTCCAGAGCGCACTTCCCATGAGGAGGCACGGGTGGCCGAGACTCTGAAGAAGGGCAGCCGGGTGACCGGCGCCGCGCGCGACAAGCTCGCGGCAGACCTGAAGAAGAAGTACGACTCCGGTGCGAGCATCCGGGCGCTGGCCGAAGAAACCGGCCGCTCGTATGGCTTTGTGCACCGGATGCTCAGCGAGTCGGGCGTCACGCTGCGAGGGCGTGGCGGAGCGACGCGGGGCAAGAAGGCCGCCTCGGCCTGAGGCCGGGCGTCCCCATCGGCTTCGGTGGTGGCCACCCGGTCGGTCGGATGATCGACCGGGTGGTTACTGTGCAGTCACTTAGGTGTGTTACCTCATGCCCGCCATGAGGTACGTATCTGATCCGACCGCACCCATCGGAGGCAGCCCATGGCTTCGCTCGACAAGGATCTTGACCCCGTACTCGACAAGGACGGCGTACGGCTCACCGTCGACGACGCGATCGCCACGGTGACGCTGACCAATCCGGCCAAGCGCAACGCCCAAAGTCCCGCTCTGTGGCGGGCGTTGACGGAGGCCGGGCGGTCACTGCCGGGCACCGTCCGTGTGGTCGTGTTGCGCGCCGAGGGCCAGTCGTTCTCGGCCGGGCTCGACCGGCAGGCGTTCACGCCCGAGGGCTTCGACGGCGAGCCGTCGTTCATCGACCTCGCGCGCGGCACCGACGCGGAACTCGACGCGACCATCGCCGAGTACCAGGAGGCGTTCACCTGGTGGCGGCGCAGCGACGTCGTCTCCATCGCCGCCGTGCAGGGGCACGCCATCGGCGCGGGTTTCCAGCTGGCCCTCGCCTGTGACCTGCGTGTCGTCGCCGACGATGTGCAGTTCGCCATGCGGGAGACCAGCCTCGGGCTCGTGCCCGATCTCACGGGTACGCATTCGCTGGTGAGCCTCGTCGGGTACGCCCGTGCGCTGGAGATCTGCGCGACGGGACGTTTCGTGGCGGCCGAGGAGGCCGAGCGCACGGGGCTCGCCAATCTCGCCGTGCCCGCGGATCAGCTCGACGGTGCCGTGCGGGACCTTGCCGCCGCGGTGCTGGCCGCGCCCCGGGACGCGGTCGTCGAGACGAAGGCGTTGTTGCGGGGGGCACAGGAGCGGACGTACGAGGAGCAGCGGGTCGCCGAGCGGGCGGCTCAGGCCCGGCGGCTGCGGGACCTGGCCGGCATGGGGGACTGAGGGGCGCTCTACTCGACGGCCGTCACCAGTACCGTCACTGAGGGGGTGTCCGTCAGTGCGTCCGTGACCGCTGTTCGGACGGCTCTTGCCACGTCCACCGTTCGCTCCGTCGTCGTCACCGCCAGTTCGACGCGGATGTGGCGGCGGGGCAGGGCGGTCCCACCGCCGTGGACCTCGGTGATGCGGACCGGGTGGCCCAGCACGTCTGTCAGATGCAGTACGCCCCGGACGGACAGCGCGGCGGTCGCCGCCCGGGCCTCGTCGGCAGTGGTCGGTACGGCGGCCGGGCGTGGGCCGTCGGGTTGTACGGCGGTGAGGGGTTCCTGCGTGTCGCGCAGCTCCGCCACATGCAGGTCCACCTCCGTGACCGTCAGGCCGAGACGTTCCGTCGCCGTCTCTGCCAGGGGCAGACGGAGCCGGGCCGCCGTGGTGGGAAGCGGTTCGACCCCGGGCGCCGTCGGGTCCGTCGAGGCGGTGAACTCCGCGGTGATGCGCAGCGGCCCGGGCGGCAGTGCGCTGGGCGGCGGCGGGACGGCGGGGTCGTCCACCTCGTCGGGGTGCGCGAGGCCGATCCGGAGCGTGCCGAGGCGGATGCCGGGCACCCTGGCCGCCGCGCGCCGCAGGACCGTGTCCGCCGCCTCCTCGGTGATCCACGCGCCGTCGCGCGCATGCCCGAGCGGGAGGAGCCGTCCGAGCCCGAGCTGCTGTCGTACCGCCTGCGTCCACCGGTCCGCCGTCATTCCTCCAGCCTGCCGCATTGGTGGCGCGCCGACGCGCCACCCCACTTACTGTGGGCGGAGAAGGACGACCGAAAGGGGCGTGCGGCCATGACCGACATGACGGAGCGGAACCGGACGGAGAGCCCTGAGGGCGAGAAGGAAGCGCCCCAGTCCCGCAGGCCCGGAGTCACCAAACGCGGCGGCGGTGATCCCGCCACCCGGGGGCGGACCACGATCGCCGACGGAGTCGTGGAGAAGATCGCCGGACTCGCCGCCCGTGACGTCCTCGGTGTGCATGCGATGGGGAGTGGGCTGAGCCGTACCTTCGGGGCCGTGCGCGACCGGGTCCCGGGCGGCTCGAAGTCCGTCAGCAGAGGCGTCAAGGCCGAGGTCGGGGAGCTGCAGACCGCCCTCGACCTGGAGATCGTCGTCGAGTACGGGGTGTCGATCGCGGACGTCGCCCGTGCCGTCCGCGAGAACGTGATCGCGGCCGTGGAGCGCATGACGGGGCTTGAGGTCGTCGAGGTCAACATCGCGGTGAGTGATGTGAAGCTTCCCGAGGAAGAAGATGAGGAGCCGGAGACGCGGCTCCAGTGACCGACCCGGGCATCGAACGGCCCACGACATCCCGGCCACCGGACCGCCGACGACATCCCGGCCGTCGAACCGCTGAGGAGCGCAACATGAGCTTGGCCGTGATCGGCATGATCGCCGGAATGGCGCTGGGCTTCGCCGGGTACTTCGGGGGTTTCGGGGCCTTCCTGCTCGTCGCCGCCCTGGGTGCCGTCGGATTCGTCGTCGGACGTTTCCTCGAAGGGGACCTGGATCTCGGTGACTTCTTCCGTCCCCGTGACGACCGTCGGCGGTGACATCCGTGACCGGCCCGCCCGGTGAGTCCCGACGGCCCGTGACGGCCGTCGCCGCGGCCGAGCGCGGCGCGACGCGGATCGCCGACCGGGTCGTGGCGAAGATCGCCGCGCAGGCGGCCCGCGAGGCCCTGGAGGCACTGCCCCCGGACGCCGCGTCCCCGCACGCCACCGTCGTCGTCCACCACGAAAGTGCCCGCGTCCGCGTCCACCTCGAACTCGGCTATCCCTCCGACATCGGCGGCCGCTGCAACGCGGTGCGTTGTCATGTCGCCGAGCGGGTACACGCGTTGGCGGGGATGGAAGTGCCGGAGGTGACGGTTCAGGTGGAGCGGCTGCACCTGGTGCCGGCGGCCGGCGTGGCACAGGGGAGGACGCGATGAGCGAGCCCCAGGGCTCGGAGAACACCACCCGACGTATGCCCGTTCTGGAGAAGGCGGCCCGGGGCGGGCCGTCCGAGAGCGCGCCGGCCGAGGGAGAACCCGGCGGGTCCGCACCCGCGGCCGACTACGGCCCACCGCCCACCGCGGCTGCCGACGACGACGGACAGGGGCGGTTCTGGTCGGCGCGCCGGGTCCCCGCGGGGATCCTCGCGCTGCTGATCCTGGTCGCCGCGGGCGTCTTCCTGTACGACATCGCGGCCGTACGCGCCCACCGGCCCGCCCTGCACTGGCGCAGGTCCCTGGCCCGACAGCTCGCCGAACGGCCCCTGGACGACACCTGGGTGCTGGTCGGCGGCGGCGTCGCCGCGGCGCTCGGGCTCTGGCTGATCGTCCTCGCCGTGACCCCGGGGGTGCGCGATGTCCTGCCGATGCGACGCACCCACCCCGACGTACGGGCCGGACTGCACCGGGGTGCCGCCGCGACGGCGCTGCGCGACCGGGCCATGGAGGTCTCCGGGGTGCGGTCGGTCCGGGTGCGGATGAGGCGCAGGAAGGTCGACGTGCGGGTGGTCTCGCACTTCCGCGAGCTCGACGACGTACGTGCCGACGTGGACGCCACGCTCACCGACGGCATCCGGGGGCTCGGGCTCGCCCGGCCGCCCGCCCTGTCGGTGCATGTGGTGCGCCCCGGCCGGAAGGGGTGAGGACGGTGCTCGGGATCGTCAACCGTGTTCTGCTGGGAATCGTCGGACTCGCGCTGCTCGTTCTCGGCGGCTCCGTGCTCGCCGTGGGACTGGGGGCGCGGCCACCGTCCTGGTGGATCCACCACGGGCGGCACGACGTGTTGCTGAGCGCCGCCGAGCGGACCCGGTGGCGGGAGCAGGGCTGGTGGTGGCCGACCGTCATCGCCGTTCTCGCGGTCCTCGTCCTGCTCGCCCTGTGGTGGCTGGCGGCCGTGCTGCGGCGCCGCCGGCTCACGGAGGTGCTCGTCGACACCGGCGACGGCGAGGGGGCGCTGCTGCGCGGGCGGGCCCTGGAAGGCGTACTGGCCGACGAGGCGGGACGGTTGGACGGCGTCGAACGGGCCCAGGTCCAGCTGACCGGGCGGCGCGATGCTCCGGGCACACGGGTGCAGCTGCTGCTGGAACCGCATGTGGACCCCGGCTACGCGCTGCACCTGCTGACGACGGAGGCGCTCGCGCACGCCCGGGACTCGGCGGGCCTCGCCGCGTTCCCCGCGGAGGTGCGCCTCCGCGGGGTCAAGCACCGGGCCGAGAGGGTCGGTTGAGCGCCGTACGAGGCCGCTGGGCCCGGTCGGCCTAGTACCCTCCCCGCACGCCGCCGTCCACCGGCAGCATGATGCCGGTCAGATACGACGCGGCCGGTGAGAGCAGGAACGCGGCCGCGCGGCCGAACTCCTCCGGGGTGCCGTAGCGGCGCAGCGGGATGCGGGACTCGTTGGCCGCGCGGGCGGCCGCCGGATCGGCGGAGAGGTCGTCGAGCTCCCGCGCGCGGTCCGTGTCGATGCGGGCCGGGAGCAGGCCCAGGACACGGATGCCGCGCGGGCCCAGTTCGTCCGCGAGGGACTTGGCGAAGCCCGCGAGGCCGGGGCGCAGACCGTTGGAGATGGTCAGGCCCGGGATCGGCTCGTGCACCGAGCCGGAGAGCACGAAGCCGATGACGCCGCCCTCGCCGAGCTCCGCGGCGGCCGCGCGGGCCAGCCGCACCGCGCCCAGGAAGACGGACTCGAACGCCGCCGTCCACTGCTCGTCCGTGTTGTCCGCGACGAAGCCGGGCGGCGGGCCGCCGACGCTGATCAGAATGCCGTCGAAGGCGCCGAAGTGCTCTCGGGCCGTCGCGATCAGCCGGTCGGGGGTCCCCGGGTCGGCGTTGTCGGCGGCCACCCCGACCGCGTTCGGGCCGAGCGCGGACGCCGCGCCGGCGGCGCTCTTCTCGTCGCGCCCCGTGAGGACCACCTTCGCGCCGTCGGCGGTGAGCTCGCGGGCGGTGGCGTTGCCCAGACCACGGGTGGCTCCCGTGACGACGTACACACGGTCCTTCAGTCCAAGATCCATGGCCCCATCCTCCCCTATCCGGTCCGCTCGACTCCTCCCGGCTGCTCGTCCACGAACAGGTTGAAGGCCGTCCCCACCAGACCGAGGTGGCTGAACGCCTGGGGGAAGTTCCCGAGCTGGCGGCGCCCGACGGGGTCGTACTCCTCGGACAGCAGCCCCACGTCGTTGGCGAGCCCGAGCAGTCGTTCGAACAGCGCCCGGGCCTCCTTCGTACGGCCCGTCATGTGCAGCGCGTCCGCGAGCCAGAACGAGCAGACGAGGAAGGTGCCCTCGCCGCCCGGGAGCCCGTCGACACCGGTGCCCTCGGCGCTGTAGCGGCGCAGCAGGAAGCCGTCGCGTTCGAGCTCCGCGCGCACGGCGTCGATGGTGCCGACGACCCTCGGATCGTCCGGCGGCAGGAAACCGACGCGGGGGATCAGCAGCAGCGAGGCGTCGAGTTCGCGCGAACCGTAGGACTGCGTGAAGGTGTTCCGCTCGGTGTCGAAGCCCTGTTCGCACACCTCCGCGTGCACCTCGTCGCGCATCGTGCGCCAGCCGTCCAGGTCGCCGACGAGCCCCGGAGCGGTCTCCATGGCGCGTACGGCACGGTCGGCGGCCACCCACGCCATCACCTTGGAGTACACGAAGTGCCGGCGTGGGCCGCGCACCTCCCAGATCCCCTCGTCCGGCTGCCGCCAGGCCGTCCGCAGGAAGTCCATCAGGGCACACTGCAGCCGCCACATGTGCGGCTTGGACGACAGGCCCGAACGCACGGCCAGCTGGAGCGAGTCGATGACCTCGCCGTACACGTCCAGTTGGAGCTGCTTGACGGCCTCGTTGCCGATCCGCACCGGGTAGGAGCCGGCGAAGCCGGGCAGCCACGGCAGCTCGAACTCCGGCAGCCGGCGCTCACCGGAGAGGCCGTACATGATCTGGAGGTCCGCCGGGTCGCCCGCGACCGCGCGCAGCAGCCAGTTGCGCCAGGCCTCGGCCTCTTCGTGGTACCCGGCCGACAGGAGCGCGCCCAGGGTGAGGGTCGAGTCGCGCAGCCAGCAGTAGCGGTAGTCCCAGTTGCGGACGCCGCCGAGTTCCTCCGGGAGCGAGGTGGTGGGGGCGGCCACGATGCCGCCGGTCGGCGCGTAGGTGAGCGCCTTGAGCGTGATCAGGGAGCGCACGACGGCGTTCCGGTGCGGGCCGTCGTAACGGCAGCGCGCCGCCCACGCCTGCCAGTCCTCGACGCTGGAGCGCAGCGCCTCGAACGGGTCGACCAGTGGGGGGCGTGACTCGTGCGAGGGGTGCCAGGTCAGGACGAAGGCGACCCGCTCGCCCGGTCCCACGGTGAACTCCGAGTGCGTGCAGAAGTCCTTGCCCCAGGTGCGTACCTCGGGCTCGCTGCGCAGCCACACGGAGTCGGGGCCCGCGATCGCCACCCGGTGGCCGTTGGTCCGGCGCATCCACGGCACGACCGAGCCGTAGTCGAAGCGCAGCTTCAGTGCGCTGTGCATCGTCACCCGGCCGCTGAGGCCTTCGATGACGCGGATGAGATCGGGGGCGTGCTCGCGCTGCGGCATGAAGTCGGTCACGCGGACGGTGCCCTCGGCCGTCTCCCATTCGGAGTCGAGCACCAGTGAGTCCGGCCGGTAGGCGCGTCGGGTGCAGGGGCCCGCCCCCTTGGGCGCGATCTGCCAGTGGCCGTTGTCCTCGTCGCCCAGGAGTCTGGCGAAGCAGGACGCGGAGTCGAACCGGGGCAGACAGAGCCAGTCGACGGAGCCGTCCCGGCCCACCAGCGCGGCGGTCTGTTCGTCCCCGATGAGCGCGTAGTCCTCGATGCGTGGGTGCACGTGGGGCGAGTTCCCGGCGGGGGCCGGGGCCAATCGGGCCGGGGGCCGACCGGGTGATGCTTCGTGAGGTGGGAATGCGGCGGAGCCGCTCACCGGCCGGCCCGGACGGCGGCTGTACGGCGGCTGTACGGCGGCTGTACGGCGGCTATACGACGGCCGGGGCCGCTTCCGGCGCGGTCGGGGCGGCGGCGGCCTCCGCCCGGTCGCGGCGCTCTCGGCGGACCAGGATCACCCAGCCCACCGGTACGCCCGCGGAGAAGAGCCACCACTGGATCGCGTACGCCATGTGCGGACCGATGTCGTTGTGCTCGGGATCGGGGATCAGCTCGGGGGAGTCACCCTTGGGCGCGGGCGCGGTCTGCTCGATGTACCCGCCGAGGACCTGCTTGCCGAGGCTCTTCGCCTGCTGCTCGCTGTTGATCAGCATGACCTGGCGGTCGGGCAGGCCCTGGATGTTCTTGATGCCGCTGTCGCCGGTCGTCTCGTCCGGCATCAGCCGCCCGGTGACGGTGATCTCGCCCCTGGCGGGCGCAGGGATCTTCGGGAACGTGGTCTGCGAGCCGTCCGAGTCGATCCAGCCCCGGTTGACGATCAGCACCCGGCCGTCGTCCAGGTCGAACGGGGTCAGGACGTGGTAGCCGACCTCGCCGTCGGCGTTGGTGCGGCGCCGGACGACGACCTCGTGCGCGGTGTCGAAGGTGCCCTTCGCGGTGACCCGGCGGTACAGGTCGGCGTGCTTGATGTGCCGCCCCGGCGCGGTGAGCGACTCGGCGGGCACCGGTGTGGCCGTCAGTGACTGGGAGATCACCTTGTTCAGCGCGACCTTGTGCTCATGACGGTGCAGCTGCCAGAAGCCCAGCTTGATCATCGTGGGGATGAGCACGAGGGCCACGAGGGTGAGAATCACCCACTGCCGGGACAACAGGAAGCGGTACACCCCACGACCGTACAACTCGGTCGTGGGGCGAATTCAGGGGGGTGCATGTCGGCCCGGACGTCGGCGGGTGCTCTCAGACCCTGTCGATGATCCCCACCTTCCCCTCGGCGCGGGCGCAGTGCGCGCCGCAGAACCAGTGGCCCTCGACCTCGACCCCTTGGCCGATGATCTGCACCCGGCAGTGCTCGCAGATGGGGGCCATCCGGTGGATCGCGCAGGAGAAACAGTCGAAGACGTGCACCGCGCCCTGCGCGTGCACCTCGAAGGTCATGCCGTAGTCGTTGCCGCACACTTCGCATCTGGCCATGCGCCACAGGGTGGGACGCCGACGCGGCGCGGGCGAGCGGGCGCCGGGCGAGTCGCCCGGCAATCACCCGTACGTCCGTCAGCGCGCCCGTGCGTCCGTCACCGTGTCGGTGCGTCCGTCACTGTGTCGGTGCGTCCGTCGGAGCGCCGGTGAGTTCGTCAGCGTGCCGGTGCGTCCGTGGGTGGCCCCGTCACTTCTCCGTGGCCGGCTCCACGTCACGCAGCAGCTGGCCGAACGCCGCCTCGTCGATCACCGGTGTCCCGAACTGCTTGGCCTTGACCACCTTGGACGTACTGGAGTCCGGATCGTTGGTGACGAGCAGGCTGGTCAGCCGGGACAGGCTCGTCGCGACGTGCAGCCCGGCCTCGACGGCGCGGTCCTCCAGCAGCTCGCGGTCGACGGAGGTGTCTCCGGAGAACGCGACCCTCATGCCCTGCTTGAGCGGTTTGCCCGTTTCGTAACGCCCTGGATTGGGATAGGGGCATGCGGGGCGTTTGCGGGAGGGGCGCCAACTCCCGGACGGGTAACCACCGGACGGGTAACCGCCGGCCGCGTGACCCCCGGCCGAGTAGCCGCCGGACTGCTGTCCGATGCGCGGCGTCGCGGGGCTCTCCGACCACTCCTTGAGCGGCCGGCACTCAAGCAGCGGCAGCCGGATCCCGTCGCGCGCGGCGGCCCGCAGGCTCGGCCGGAACGCCTCCGCCAGCACCCGCGCGTCGTCCAGCGCGTGGTGCGCCCGCCGCTGTACGACGCCGAAGTGCGCGGCCAGCGACTCCAGCTTGTGGTTGGGCAGTGGCAGGCCCAGCTCCTTGGCCAGCGCGATGGTGCACAGCCGCTGGCGCACCGGCGCCTCACGCTCCGCGCGCGCGTACTCCCGCGCGATCATCGACCAGTCGAAGACCGCGTTGTGCGCGACGAGTACGCGGTCGGCGAGCCGGTCGGCGAATTCCTCGGCGATGTCCTGGAAGAGCGGGGCGCCTTCGAGCACGTCCGTCGTCAGACCGTGGATCCAGACCGGGCCCGGGTCCCGCTCCGGGTTGACCATCGTGTACCAGTGGTCCTCGACCTCGCCGCGCGCGTCCAGCCGGTAGACGGCGGCCGAGATTATCCGGTCGTCCCGGGCGAGCCCGGTGGTCTCCACGTCGACGACCGCGTACCCCTGCGGATACGCGGCCGGCCAAGGGGCTGGGGACGCTGCGGTCGTCAGGTCTTCGAGCATGGTCACTGAGGATACGGGCCGCGACTGACAGTCAGACCGCCGCCCGGCCCGATCCGGCGCCCCTGAGGGCCCGGGACATGGCCACGCGCGCGTGGACCCCGTAATCGGGCACGGCGGCCCGAAGTTGACGCGGCCGGCCCGCGGCTGCCCGCCGCACCACCCCGACGACGTCGTCCGTACAGGTCGTCCGTACGCGCGGTGCTACTGAGGCCCGGGCGGACGGTTGGTTCGGCCCGGGGCAAGCCCGGAGCGCACGGCTATGGACCTTTCGCGCGCGCGGTGCAAGCGTGCTGCGCGCCCCAGCAGGTAGCGCCTACGAAGGGCGGTACGGACATGGCACGAGTGAGGTACGGCGCACGGACCGAGGCGGAGATCGCCGCCGCGCGCACCGCGAGCGCCAGGCTCCCCGACATCTGGTCCACGGGTGTGGTGGCCCTCTGGGAGAGCGATCCGGACGCGGTCGCGGCGGTCCTGCCGCCCCCGCTCAAACCCACCGGGCGCCCCCTGGTGCGAGTGAACATCAGCAAGGTCGAGCTGCCCGGATACCCGCTCGGCGCGGGCTCGTTCGCCGTGGCCGCGGCGCACGACGGTGTCGAGGGCTGGTATCCGCTCGTCATGCCGATGACCCACGAACGGGCCCTCATCGGCGGCCGCGAGGTCTTCGGGGAGCCCAAGAAACTCGGCGAGGTGACGGTCGAGCGCGACGGTCTCGTCGTACGCGCCGTGCTCGCCCGGCACGGCATCGCGTTCGTCGAGGTGCGCGGTGCGGTGAGCGGCGACCTGCCGCTGCCCGAACCCGTCCAGAAGACCGACTTCTACTTCAAGTTCCTGCCCTCGGTGGACGGTTCGGGCTTCGACACCGACCCGGTGCTCGTGCACTGCCTGCGCAACGAGAAGGTCCGCAGGCTGGAACGCGTCACCGGGGACGTCGTGCTGCGCGAGTCGATGTACGACCCGGTCGCCGACCTCCCCGTGCGTGAGCTCCTTGAGATCACCATCGGCGAGAAGACCACCGACCAGCGCGGCAAGGTCGTCGAGCGGGTCGACGGGCAGGCGTTGCTCCCGTACATCCACCAGCGCTACGACGATCCCCGGCAGATCCTGGACGGCCCGCCGGAGGGGAGTGCCTGATGGACCTCCGAGCGGGGCAGGTCGCCGTCGTCACCGGCGCGGCGAGCGGCATCGGGCTCGCCATGGCCCGGCGGTTCGCGGCCGACGGTCTGAAGGTGGTCCTCGCGGACGTCGAGGAGGGCGCCCTGGAGAAGGCGGCTTCCGGGTTGCGGGAGGACGGCGCCGAGGTGCACGCGCGCGTGGTGGACGTCGGGGAGCGGGAACAGCTCGAAGCGCTGGCCGCCGAGACGTACGAGAAGTACGGCGCCGTGCACGTCCTGTGCAACAACGCCGGGGTGGGCTCCGGCGCCGAGGGCCGGATGTGGGAGCACGATGCGAACGACTGGAAGTGGGCCTTCGCCGTCAACGTCTGGGGCGTCTTCCACGGCATTCAGGCGTTCGTGCCGCGGATGATCGCCGGGGGAGAGCCGGGCCACGTGGTCAACACCTCGTCCGGCGACGGCGGGATCGCCCCGCTGCCGACCGCCTCCGTGTACGCCGTCACCAAGGCGGCCGTGGTGACGATGACCGAGTCCCTCTACGCGCATCTGAAGGCGGAGCACGCGCGCGTGGGGGCGTCCGTGCTCTTCCCCGGGCCCCACATGCTCCGTACCGGCCTGTGGGAGTCGCACCGCAACCGGCCCTCCCGGTACGCGAAACAGCGCCCCAGGAAGACCCCGTACCGCAGCCTCGACCAGTGGGAGGCCGCGATGAGGGAAGCGGGACAGGAGGTGCGGTTCACGCCGGTGGAGGAGGTCGCCGACCTGGTGGCGGACGGCATCGGGGAGGGCCGTTTCTGGCTGCTGCCCGCGAGCGAGCACAGCGACCGGCAGATCCGGGCCAGGTCGCAGTCGATGCTCGACCGGGCCGACCCGTCGTACCTAGAGCACTTCATTCTGGACTGAGGAGGCGGACGATGACCGACCGGGACCCCTACCTGATCATCTCCTCCGACTGCCACGCCGGGCTCCCGACCGAGGAGTACCGGCCCTATCTGGACGCCCGTTTCCACCGGGACTTCGACGAGTTCCTCGCGGGCCAGGGCCGGCGCCGCGCGGAGATGACCCGCCTCGGCATCCGCAACGACGCGTTCGCGGACAAGTGGTTCCAGGACAACGAGGAGGGCCTGCGCGGCGGTTGGGACACCGCGCAGCGCCTCAAGGAGCTGGACGGCGACGGTGTGGCCGGGGAGGTGGTCTTCCCGGACGCCGATGCCGTGGACAGCCGCACGGCCGCCCCCTTCGGCGTGGGCCTCGGCCTCTCCGGCGACCATGACCCGCAGCTCGGCATGGCGGGCGCGCAGGCCCACAACCGCTGGCTGGCGGAGTTCGTCGGGGAGAACCCCGAACGGCACTGCGGGGTCGCCCTGTTGCCGATCACGGCGTCCCCCGACGTGGTCGTCGCGGAGGTGTACCGCGCCAAGGAGTCGGGACTCGGCGCCCTGATGATCCCCGCCATGTGGGTCGACAAGGAGCCCTACCACGACCGCCGTTACGACCCGGTGTGGGCGGCGGCGGCCGAGTGCGGGATGCCCGTGGTCACCCACTCCGGCGCCGCGCCGCGCCACGAGTACGGCGACCACTTGGGGATCTTCGTCTCCGAAGTCACCTGGTGGCCCGCTCGGCCCCTGTGGTTCCTGCTCTGGTCGGGCGTCCTCGAACGCCACCCGGGGCTGAAGTTCGGTGTCGCGGAGTCGGGTTGCTGGTGGCTGCCGAACCTCCTCTGGTTCATGGACCGCCTCTATCTGGGCGCGCACGGCGGCAAGAAGCTGTCGCCCTTCGAGGGGCTGAAGCGGCCCCCGCACGAGTACCTCGACCGGCAGCTCTTCATCTGCGCGACGAACACCAAGCGCCGCGAACTCGCCCAGCGCTACGAGATCGGTGTCGACAACATCCTCTGGGGCAGCGATTTCCCGCACCCCGAAGGCACCTGGCCCGACACGCGCGCGTGGCTGTCGAAGACCTTCCACGACATCCCCGTGGCGGAGACCCGCCGCATGCTCGGTCTCGCGGCCGCGGACGTCTTCGGCTTCGACGTCGAGACGCTGACCCCGCTCGCCCGGCGGATCGGCCCGACCCCGGCCGATCTCGGCCAGAGCGACGGCCAGGCGGCCGTGGAGGCGTCCTGGGCGCGCTCGCGGGAGGTGGGCCGCCACTGGCTGACCGACCACGACTTCCCGGTCCTGGGGACGACGCCGTGACCGCCCCCAGGACCGGCCCCGTCACCGATCCCGTCACCGATCCCGTCACCGACCGGTACACCGTGATCTCGGCGGACTGCCATGCCGGAGCGGACCTCCTGGACTACCGGCCCTACCTGGCGAAGGAACACCACGAGGCGTTCGACGCGTGGGCGGCCGGCTACGTCAATCCGTACGAGGACCTGCTCGCCGACACCGCCGACAAGAACTGGAACTCCGAGCGGCGCCTGGCGGAGCTGGAGGAGGACGGCATCGTCGCGGAGGTGGTGTTCCCCAACACCATCCCGCCCTTCTTCCCGTCGGCCTCCCTGATGGCGCCCGCGCCGACGGCCGCGGAGTTCGAACGCCGCTGGGCGGGCCTGCGCGCCCACAACCGCTGGCTCGCGGACTTCTGCGCGGCCGCGCCGGGCCGCCGGGCGGGCGTCTTCCAGATCCTCCTGAACGACGTGGAGGAGGCGGTGAAGGAGATCGGCTGGGCTTCCCGGGCGGGCCTCAAGGGCGGCCTGCTGCTCCCCGGCACACCGCCGGGCTCGGGACTGCCCGAGCTGTACTCGTCGACGTACGACCCGATCTGGGCGGTCTGCGAGGAACTGGGCGTCCCCGTGAACCACCACGCGGGTTCGGCGTCCCCGCCGCTGGGCGAGGAACCGGCGGCCCGCGCGGTCTTCATGGTCGAGACGACCTGGTTCTCCCACCGCGCGCTCTGGCACCTCATCTTCGGCGGCGCCTTCCGCCGCCACCCCGGCCTGAAGCTGGTGCTGACCGAGCAGGGCTCGGGCTGGATCCCCGGGGTGCTCGACATGCTGGACTACTACCACGGGCGGCTGTCGGCGGCGGCGACGAAGAGGTCGACGGCGGAGTCGAAGTTCGGCGCGGGACTCGCCGCGGCGATGGGCAAGGGCCCTTCGGACGTCTGGCGGGACAACTGCTTCGTCGGCGCGAGCTTCATGCGCCCGCACGAGGTGCCGCTGCGCCACCGGATCGGGATCGACAAGATCATGTGGGGCAGCGACTACCCGCACGACGAGGGCACCCACCCCTACTCCCGCGAGGGCCTGCGGTTCGCGTACGCGGGCCTGCCCCGGGCGGAGATCGCGGCGATGGTCGGCGGCAACGCCGCGCGGGTGTACGGCTTCGACCTGGACCTGCTCGACCCGATCGCGGCGAAGGCGGGACCTACCGTGCGGGAGCTGGCCGAGCCCCTGGAGAAGCCGCCCGCCGACGCGACCAGCCCGGTGTTCGCGAGGGGAGCCTCCGTCCGGGTCTGGTGACGGATGGGGCGGTACGCCGCTGTGGGTGCCCCGGGTGCGATCCTCCCTCTGTGACGGAACCCACGCACGACCAGGCCCACGAAGAGGCCCACGAAGAGGCCCACGGCGAGAGCCTCGGTTCGCGGCTGAACTGGCTGCGGGCCGCGGTCCTGGGCGCCAACGACGGCATCGTCTCCACCGCGGGCCTCGTCGTCGGCGTGGCCGGCGCCACGGACGACCGCTCCGCGCTGCTGACGGCGGGACTGGCCGGGCTGCTCGCCGGGTCCATGTCGATGGCGGCGGGGGAGTACGTGTCCGTCTCCACCCAGCGGGACTCGGAACTCGCCGCCCTGGCCGTGGAGAAGAGGGAACTCAAGGAGCAGCCCGAGGCCGAGTTGGAGGAGCTGACGGAGCTGCTCCAGGATCGCGGGCTGTCCCGGGAGGTGGCCCGCGAGGCGGCGCTGCAGCTCACGGAACGGGACGCCCTGAAGGCGCACGCGCGCGTGGAGCTCGGCATCGACCCCGACGACCTCACCAACCCCTGGCACGCGGCCTGGGCGAGCTTCCTGTCCTTCACGGTGGGCGCCCTGCTGCCCCTGCTGGCGATCGTGCTGCCCCCGCCGGACTGGCGGGTGGGAGTCACCGTGGTGTCCGTGTCGGCCGCGCTCGTCCTCACCGGCTGGAGCAGCGCGCGGCTGGGCTCGGCGGACCCGGGACGCGCGGTGCTGCGGAACGTGGTCGGGGGTGCGCTGGCGATGGGGGTCACCTACGCGGCGGGGGCGCTGCTGGGGGCGGCGGGGGTGTGACGGCCGGCGGCCCGGATCCGCAGGGACCCTTGCCGGGGTCCTTGCCCGGGTCATGGGCGGGGCCCTTGGCGGAGATCACCAAGAAGCAAGCGCGTACCCCCGGTAATACTTGTGGGTAACAACGTCTAGCCGCAGCCGACCGGCGGTTCTACGGTGCACCCATGCCGAACCTGCCCGATGTCGTGCTGTGGTCGATACCCGCCTTTGTGCTGCTCACCGTGATCGAGATGGTGAGCGTCAGGTTCCATCCGGACGAGGACGGAGCGGGGTACGAGGCGAAGGACGCCGCGACGAGCGTCGGCATGGGGCTCGGGAGTCTCGTCTTCGACTTCCTCTGGAAGATCCCGATCGTCGCGCTCTACACGGCGGTCTACGAGCTGACGCCGCTCCGGGTGCCCGTCCTGTGGTGGACCGTCCCGCTGATGCTGCTCGGGCAGGACTTCTTCTACTACTGGTCGCACCGCGGGCATCACGTCATCCGCATCCTGTGGGCCTGTCATGTCGTCCACCACTCCAGCCGGAAGTTCAACCTCACCACCGCGCTGCGCCAGCCCTGGACGACCTGGACGGTCTGGCCCTTCTACCTGCCGCTGATCGCGCTCGGCGTGCACCCTGCCGCGCTGGCGTTCTGCTCGTCCGCCAACCTCGTGTACCAGTTCTGGATCCACACCGAACGCATCGACAAGATGCCCCGCTGGTTCGAGTTCGTCCTCAACACGCCCTCGCACCACCGGGTCCACCACGCCTCCCAGGGCGGCTATCTGGACCGCAACTTCGGCGGGATCCTCATCGTCTGGGACCGGCTCTTCGGATCGTTCGTCGCGGAGACCGAGCGGCCCGTCTACGGGCTCACCAAGAACATCGACACCTACAACCCGCTGCGCGTCGCCACCCACGAGTACGCCGCCATCGCCAGGGACCTGAGGGCGGCGGCCGGTTGGCGCGAGCGCGTCGGTCGGGTCCTGCGCGGGCCCGGCTGGCAGCCGGCGCCGGCCGCCGCCGCGCCCAAGCCGGTCACGGAGCCCGTCGCGTGAGCCCACGGCACGCGCGCGTGCTGCTCGTTGTGTTCGGCCTCGCGGTGGTCGTGGACCTCGTCTCCCTCGCCGCCGGGTTCGCCCCGGGGCACCTCGTCGCCAAGCCGCTCCTGATGCCGCTGCTCGCCGCCCTTCGGATCCCCGTCGCGAGCTACCGAACGCTTGCCCAGGGGTCCACCCTTCGGGGTGGAGGTGCAGGGCATCCTGTCCGGAGGGGCTCAGCGTCTGGGCTGGCATCGCCTTGTCCGACAGCGGAGCTTTCGGACCTACCGCCGGACGGGCGGGAAGTCAGGCCTGCGGAGGCCTTGTAAGACCGACCTTCACCGGTCGGCAAGGGCCCGTGAAACAGGAACCCGTGGTGGTGCCGCGTAGCGGTACGGACCGGAATCTCCTGCTCTCGGGCAGGGGAGGGCGTCAAAGCGTGCTGCTGACCGCGATGGTGGGCCCGAAGCATCCAGCTCGGGCCCGTCGCGGGCGGGGCGCTCTTCCCGCGTCCGACACCCTCATCGCCGCCGGTGTCGCCCACTGGCCGCAGCTTCCGAGGCCGGACTTCTGGATCATGATGACGTATGCCGCCGCCCAGTTCTTGCTGGTCAGCGGAGTGCTGGGCACCCTCGGCGCGCAATCCGCGGCGAGGGCGGCGTACGGTTGGATGCGCTCAACCACCCCCTGAGCGCATCCAACAAGCACCTCGGCCGAGAAGGATCCTCGTCATGCGCGCCACCACCATCCACGCCCCGTTCGACATGCGCGTGGAGGACGTGCCCGAGCCCGTGGTGCAGCTGCCCACCGACGCGGTGGTCCGGGTGCTGCGCTCCTGCATCTGCGGCAGCGACCTGTGGGCGTACCGCGGTGAGGCGGCGCGGCAGCCGGGGCAGCGGATCGGGCACGAGTTCCTCGGCGTCGTCGAGGAGACCGGCTCCGACGTGACCGGAGTGCGCCGCGGTGACCTGGTCGTCGCGCCCTTCATGTGGTCGGACGGCGTCTGCGACCACTGCCGTGAGGGTCTCACCACCTCGTGCGAGCACGGCGGCTTCTGGGGCGCGGTCGGGTACGACGGCGGACAGGGCGAGGCCGTCCGGGTTCCCTTCGCCGACGGCACCCTCGTACAGCTGCCCAAGGAGGCGGCCTCCGACGACCACCTGCTGTCCGCCCTGCTGACCCTCTCCGACGTCATGGGCACCGGCCACCACGCGGCCCTCGGCGCGGGGGCCCGCAAGGGCGCCACCGTCGCCGTCGTCGGGGACGGGGCCGTCGGACTGTGCGCCGTGCTGGCCGCCAAGCGGCTCGGCGCCGAGCGGATCATCGCGCTCGGACGCCACCAGGCACGTACGGACATCGCGCGTGCCTTCGGTGCCACGGACGTCGTCGCCGAGCGCGGCGAGGCGGCCGTCGAGGCCGTGCGCGCGCTGACCCGGGGACAGGGCGCGCACGCCGTCGTGGAGGCGGTGGGCACCGAACAGTCCATGCGGACGGCCGTGAACATCACCCGCGACGGCGGCGCCATCGGCTTCGTCGGAGTGCCGCACGGCAGCGGGACGGGGCTGGACCTGGGGGTGATGTTCGACCGGAACATCGCGCTGCGCGGCGGTGTGGCGCCCGTACGGGCGTACATCCCGGAACTGCTGCCCGACATCCTGGACGGCACCATCGACCCGTCGCCCGTCTTCGACATGACCGTCGGCCTGGAGGGCGTGCCCGACGGCTACAAGGCGATGGACGAGCGCACCGCCCTCAAGGTGCTCGTCAGCAACGGCTCCTGAACGTCCGGGGGATCATCCGCTCCTGACCGTCCGAGAGATCAGCTGCTCATGACCATCTGATGGGCAGCGGGAGCGCCGTCAGCAGTCCCGACACCGTCACGACCAGGCCCAGTGCCACCACCTCCGCGCGCGCGGGCACGCAGGCGCTGAGCGGGTCGGTGGCCCGGCGCAGCCGCAGCCGCGCGAGCAGGGCCAGTACGGCGACGGTGGCCACCAGTACCAGCTTGGCGAGCAGGGCGCGCCCGTACGACGTCGCCGTCAGCTGGTCCAGGACGGTGCCCGGCGGCATCCGGCGCAGCGCGCTCCACACGCCCGTCGCGGTGAGCGTCGCGAACAGGACGGCCGCCACGCGCGCGTAGCGGCCCAGAAGCGCCGCACCGGACGCGGCGGCCGCCTCCGAAGAGGTGCGCCAGGCGCGCAGCATCCGCAGGACGTGCAGCAGGCCGCCCGTCCACAGGGCCGCACAGGTCACGTGGACGAGCGTCAGAGCGGAGCCGACGAGCGGGCCGTGTTCCGGCGCGGGGTGGGCGCGCAGCGCCTCGGCGACGGCCACCGCGGCCAGTGGCCACACCTGGGCGGCCGGTCGGCGGGAGAGGGCACACAGCCCGGCGGCCAGGAACGCGTTGACCTCCAGGAGCGCGAGCTTGCCGTCCCGGGTCCGGTAGAGCCCGCCGACGTCCATGTCGGAGAGGTGGTGCGGCAGCAGATTGCCGGTGGCCACCACCGAGGCGAGTCCCAGCGCGGCGACGAACCCGGCCGCCGCGGCGTACGGTGCCCAGCTGCGGGGCGCGTGCTCCAGGGGCGCGCCGGGCACCCGGCGGGCCAGCCGGGCCGCGAACAGTTCGCCCGCCGGGACGCACAGCGCGGCGAACAGGACCGCGCGCAGCAGGGCGATCCCGCCGACTCCGGGAGCCGCCGCCTCGCCGGTGCCGTGCAGCGCGGGGCGCGGGCCGAGCAACGGGATCAGGGCGGCCACGGCCACCAGGGCGAGTACGGCGACGGCCCGGCCGGCGGCGGGGCGCCGCGCCGGACCGCTCGCGTCGGCCGCCTCGGCTGTCGGTCGTATCAAGGCCACCCCAAGATCTTCACCAGTCGGCACAGAACCGGGCAAGTGCGGGGAAACAAGCGGTGGTTCGGCATTCCGCTCATAGGTACGTTTCCGGTCGGGCCGCCGCTCACGCCCGCCGGGCCGAGTCCGTCTTTCACCGGCCCGAGTCCGTCCCTCACCGGCCCGCGTCGGTTGCTCACCGATCGGAGTCGGTTCCTCACCGGTCCGCGTCGGTCTCCCACCGGGCCGCGTCGGTCCCCCAACGTTCCGGCGGCCGTGCCCAGTCGGCCGGTCCGCCGGCGAAGGAGACGGGCGACCGGGCATACCTGAGCCGGCCCAGCGCGCTGTCGGCCCCGGCGAGCCAGGAGGCCGGTTCGTACGAGGCGCCGGCGGGCGACTCGTCCTGCCGCGTGAGCCCGCTCACGAGCCACTCGGCCGTCTGCGCCAGCGCCAGCCGTACGAGCCGCGTACCGCCCTCCCGGGTGCGCTCGGTGAGCGCCCGCAGCACCGCGGCGGCCAGCAGGTATCCCGTGCCGTGGTCGAGGGCCTGCGCGGGCAGCGCGCCCGGCCGCTGTGCGGGCCCCTCGATCTCCGCGATCCCGGTGGCGACCTGCACCAGGCTGTCGAAGCCCCGCCGCCCGGCCCACGGCCCGTACCCGCCCCACGCCGACAACTGCGCCACCACCAGCCCGGGTCGGCGCCCGGCCAGTGCTTCCGGCGTGAGCGCGAAGCGGTCCAGGGCGCCGGGCCGGTATCCGGTGACCACGACGTCGGCCCCGGCGAGCAGTTCCTCGAAGGTACGGCGGTCCGCGCGCACGCTCAGGTCGAGCGTCGTGGAGCGCTTCCCGAAGCCCGTGTCGGCGTGTGCGTCGGGGTCCTCGGGCAGCCGTGGCGAGTCCACGCGCAGGACGTCGGCGCCCAGCAGGGCGAGGGTGCGGGTGGCCACCGGGCCCGCGATGACCCGGGTGAGGTCCAGCACGCGTACGCCCGCGGCGGGCAGCAGGGGATCCCCGGTGAGCGGCGCGAGCGCTCCCGCGGGCGCGTCGTCGGCCCGCTCCGAGGTCAGCAGCGGCCTGCCTGCCCCCGCCGCCCCCTGTCCGTGCTCCGCCCACTCCTTGGCCGTACGCAGGGCGACGGCGAGGCCCCCGGCCGCGTACACGGTGTCCTCCACCTCCGCGGCGGACCGCTCGGCGAGCAGGGCCGCGACCGTCTCCACGGACACGTCCTCGCCCAGCCCCAACGCGCCCAGCAGCCGCGCCCGGTGGTGCGGATAGTTGGCGTGCGTCCGTACCCAGCCGTCGGCGGTCCGCCAGAACCGGGACAGCGGAGCGAAGCTGACGGGCGCCCGACCGTCGATCAGCAGATGCCGCTCACTCACGAACGCCGTCGCCACGGCCCCGTCGTCGACCCGCACCTCGGGAACGGCCCCTCCGGAGCGGACGGCGGCCAGCTCGGCGCCCGCGAGCGCGCACGCACCCACGCACGCCCGCGCCAGCTCCCGTACGGGCAGCCGGGCGTCGAGCGTTCCCGCCCGTACCACCGACGACACCCGGGACAGCAGCGCGGCGTCGCCGCCCAGCGCCGCCCACACGAACTCCGTACCGGCATCCGATCGCGTCATACAGGCACTATGCCGGGTGTACGGAATCAACATGGCGCGCGGGGCCGAGGGGGCGCCCCCCCCGGCCCCGCACGCTCATGGGGTCACTTCGTGACCGCGTCCAGCGCGTCCACGGTGCCCCGGCCGTAGAACCCGTTGTGGTTCTTCGTGCCCTCGCACACCGCGTCGACCTTGCCGTCGCCGTTGATGTCGTACGGGTCGGTGCACGGCGTGGCGTCGGCCTCCGCGTACAGCAGTGCCTTCACCAGGGCGGCGGAGGCGTGCGGGTGGGTCGACTTGATGAGGGCGGCGACGCCGGCGGCATGCGGGGACGCCATCGACGTACCGGCCATGTAGCCCCAGGTGCCGCCGGGCAGCGGGCCGAGGATCAGGCCGCTGGTGGCGGGCGGGGCCGGGGTCTGGTAGCGCGTCGAGTCGCCGCCGGGCGCGGCGACGTCGATGACGCCCAGGCCGTGGTTGGAGAAGGACGACTTGATGCCCTTGGCGCCCGTCGCGGCCACCGTGACCACACCCGGCAACTGGGTGGGGATGTCGTAGCACTTGGAGGGGTCGATCACCCGGTCCGAGGGGGTGCCGTCGTTCGGGGAGACCGGGTCGGTGATCGAGTCGGCGGCCAGGTCGTAGTTCTCGTTGCCCGCCGCGGCGACGTTGACCGTGCCCTTGTGCTCCGCGTACCGCGTGGCGCGGGTGATCGCGTCGACCAGGGCCTTCTGGTCCGGGTCGTCCTTGCAGTTGAAGTACCAGGGGTCGGTGTAATAGCTGTTGTTGGTCACGTCGACGTGGTGCTCGGCCGCCCACACGAAACCGCAGACCACGGCCTCGGTGTAGAAGTAGCCGGCCGTCGTGGCCGTCTTGATGCCCGCGACCTTCACGCCGGGCGCGACTCCGGTGATGCCGACGCCGTTCTGGGCGCCCGCGATCTCACCCGCCACATGCGTGCCGTGCGGGCTCTCCGCGGCGGTCGGCCGCCAGGCCCCGTCGGTCGTGTCCGGCTTGCCCGTCACACAGTTGACCGAGGCGGCGCGGTCGAAGTTCGGCGCGATGTCCGGGTGTGTGTCGTCGACACCGGTGTCGATCACGGCGACGGTGACCTTGCTGCTGCCGAGGGTCTTCTCGTGCGCCTTGTCCGCCTTGATGGCGGGCAGGTCCCACTGCAGCGGCTCCAACGGGTCCTGCCCGGCGGCGGCTTCGGCGCTCGCGGCCTTCTCCTGCGCCGCGGTGAGCACCTGGGGCGCGCCCATGTCGGTGGTCGACTGCGCGGGCAGCGGCGCGTTGCGCGTGTTGCCGGCCGACTGCACACCGCGTACGTGACGGATCGTCTTGGCGAAGTCGGCGTTCGAGGAGTGGACGACGATCACGCCGATCTGGTCGTACGACGTCACGATCGTGCCGCCGGCCTTGGCGACGGCCTTCTTCACGGAGGCGGAAGTGCCGTGCCCGGGGCGGACGTTGACCACATAGCTGAGGGCGGTCGCGTCCGCCGTCGTCGCCGTGGCGGTCTGCGCGGCGGCACTGTCGGTGTCGGCCGCCGCCGCGCTGATGTTCGGCAGGAAGGCGAGGGCCGTCGCCGTGACCATCCCCAGCGGGACGGCTATGGCGCGACGGGAGCGCTTGTGAGGCGCGGTCATGGAGTCTCCAGTTCATTCGCGGTACGAGCGTGCGAGCCGTGCGAGAACTCGCGGTAGGAACCGTGCGGAAGTTCAGCGGTACGGGCCCGTGCGAGAACTCGCGGTACGGGCCGTGCGGAAGCCTGTTGGAGGGCTGGTCGGGTTACCGGGGCAGCCGGGTTACCTGACCGCCCGCAGCGCGTTGACGATCCCGGCCCCGTAGAAGCCGTTCAGGTGCCTGCCGCCCACGCAGGTGGCGTCCACCACGCCGTCGCCGTTCCCGTCGTACGGGGCGGTGGGGCAGCCCGGGTTGTCCGCCTCGGCCTTGAGGAGCGCCTGGAGCTGGGCCGGGGAGGCCCAGCGGTACGTGGACTTCAGCAGCGCGGCCACGCCCGCGACGTGCGGCGTCGCCATCGACGTACCCTGCAGGAAGCCGTACTGGTTGTTCGGCATGGTCGACAGGATGCGGCCGTTCCGCGACGGCGTGTCCGGGATCTGGTACCTGTCGCCGCCCGGCGCCGCGACGTCGATGACACCCTTGCCGTAGCTGGAGAAGTACGACTTGGCGCCGGCGACGCCGGTCGAGGCGACCGTGACGACACCCGGCAGCTGGGTCGGCACGTCGAAGCACTTGTGCGGGTCGACCGTGCGGGTCACGGCGGTCGAGTCGTCGGGGCTGGAGGCGTCCACGAGGGCGTCGGAGTCGAGGTCGTCGTTGGAGTTGCCCGCCGCGGCGACGTTGAGGGTGCCCTTCCTCTGGGCGTACAGCTGGGCCCGGTTGACCGCGTCGACGATGGCCCGCTGGTCGGGGTCGTCGAGGCAGTTGTAGAGCCACGGGTCCACGTAGTAGCTGTTGTTGGTGATCTCCACACCGTGGTCGGCGGCGAAGACGAAGGCGCAGACGACGCTCTCCGGATAGAAGAGCTGGCCCGCGTCCGGCTGGGCCACGGTGATGCCCGAGACCTTCACACCGGGGGCGACGCCCGCGACGCCGATGCCGTTGCGGGCCGCGGCGATCTCCCCCGCGACATGCGTGCCGTGGTAGTGGTCGGCGTCCACGGGCCGCCAGGCACCGTACGTGGTGTCCGGCTTGCCGCCCACGCAGTTCGCGGACTGGGAGGGGGAGAAGTTCGGGGCGATGTCCGGGTGGGTGTCGTCGACACCGACGTCGATCACGGCGACCGTCACGCTCTTGCTACCCGGGTTGATCTTCGCCGCCTTGTCCGCGCCGATCGCCCGCAGGTCCCACTGGTCGGCCTCCAGGGGCTCCTCGCCCGGGGCGGCGGTCCGGGAGACCTTCGCGGCCTCGGCGGCGGACAGCATCTGCGCCGCGCCCTCGTCCGTCGTCCCCGCGGCGGTCAGCGCCGCCGTCCTGGTCGCGCCCGCCGACTGCACCCCGCGCACCGCGCGGATCTGCTTGCCGAAGTCCGGGTTGGCCGAGTGGACGACGATCACACCGATCTTCTCGTACGCGATGACGACGGTGCCGCCCGCCGCGGTGATCGCCTTCTCCACCGACCGGATCGTGCCGTGGTCCGACCTGGTGTTGACCACGTACGCCAGGTCGCGGCCGTCCGCGCGCGTGGTGGCCGACATGGTGAGAGGGGCGGCCGACGCGGCGCCCGGCAGGAACCCGAGCGAGGCGGTGAGCGACAGGACGACCGGCACGGCGAGGGCGAGCCGACGTCTGGAGCGCAAGCGCAGATGAGCCATGGGGTCTCCATATCATCCGGAAAACGGAGCTGCCCGAACACGGGTGGTGCTCGGGCAGGTACATGACGAAGCGGTGCAGGCCGAAGCTATCTCCCGTCCGACCTGGCCAGCAATGACTTCCGGGGACGACTTCCGAAAGAAGTCGGGGGAGTTGAACCGGTCCACGCGTGGCGCCGTGACCTTGAGCAGGGAGCCCGTGGACGATCGAGCCCCCTGTTGGATCACGCACGGGAGTGAATTCATCGCACTCGGTCACGTGATCCAGGTCACTGTGAGGTCAGAACCGTATGTCCGCACCCGAGCCGTTCCCGTCCGCGAGCCCCGACTCGCCCCCGTTCACCGTCGCAACCGCACCCGCAACGCGAGGAGACTTCGTGGCCACCGACGCACCGCCCCCCTCGAAGGCCGATCCCCGGCTTCCCTCGACCGAGGAGTTCATCGAGGTGCAGGAGAGTGCCGAGTTCGCCGAACTGCGCCACTCGCACCGCTCGTTCGCCTTCCCGCTGACCGTCGGCTTCATCGCCTGGTACCTGCTGTACGTCCTGCTCTCGAACTACGCGGGCGACTTCATGGGCACCCAGGTGGTCGGCAACATCAACGTCGCCTTGGTACTCGGACTCGCCCAGTTCCTCACCACGTTCCTCATCGCCTGGTGGTACTCGCGGTACGCGGCCGCGAAGCTGGACCCCAAGGGCGAGGCGATCAAGGCCCGGATGGAGGGCGGCGCATGAGCCCCACGACCACGACACTGCTGGCGGCCGGCGAGGCCGGCGAGCACCGGCCGCTGATCATCAGCCTCTTCGCGGTGTTCGTCGCCGCGACCCTCGTCATCACCGTCTGGGCGGGCCGCCAGACCAAGGACGCGGCCGACTTCTACGCGGGCGGCCGCCAGTTCACCGCCTTCCAGAACGGCCTGGCCGTCTCCGGCGACTACATGTCCGCCGCGTCCTTCCTCGGCATCGCGGGTGCGATCGCCCTCTTCGGGTACGACGGTTTCCTGTACTCCATCGGCTTCCTGGTCGCCTGGCTGGTGGCCCTGCTCCTGGTCGCCGAACCACTGCGCAACTCCGGCCGGTACACGATGGGCGACGTCCTCGCGTACCGCATGCGCCAGCGCCCGGTCCGTACGGCCGCGGGCACCTCCACCATCGTCGTGTCGATCTTCTATCTGCTGGCCCAGATGGCGGGCGCGGGCGTCCTCGTCTCCCTGCTCCTCGGCATCACCAGCGACGGCGGCAAGGTCGGCATCGTCGCCCTCGTGGGCGTCCTGATGATCGTGTACGTCACCATCGGCGGCATGAAGGGCACCACCTGGGTGCAGATGGTCAAGGCCGTCCTGCTGATCCTCGGCGCCCTGCTGCTCACCTTCCTGGTGCTGCTGAAGTTCAACTTCAACATCTCCGACCTGCTCGGCAAGGCGGCCGACAACAGCGGCAAGGGTGCGCCCTTCCTGGAGCCCGGCCTCAAGTACGGCGCCACGTCCACCACCAAGCTGGACTTCATCTCCCTGGGCATGGCGCTGGTCCTGGGCACCGCGGGCCTGCCGCACATCCTGATCCGCTTCTACACCGTGCCCACGGCCAAGACCGCGCGGAAGTCCGTGAACTGGGCGATCGGCCTCATCGGCGCCTTCTACCTGATGACCCTCGCCCTCGGCTTCGGCGCCGCCGCGCTGATCAAACCGGACGAGATCATCGCCTCCAACAAGGCGGGCAACACGGCGGCACCACTCCTCGCACTGCACCTGGGAGGCGTCGACTCCAACTGGGGCGCGATCCTGCTCGCCTCCATCTCCGCCGTGGCCTTCGCCACGATCCTCGCGGTCGTCGCGGGCCTGACCCTGGCCTCGTCCTCCTCCTTCGCGCACGACATCTACGCGAACGTCATCAAGAGGGGACAGGCCACGGAGAAACAGGAGATCAGCGCCGCGCGCTACGCGACGATCGCCATCGGAGCCGTGTCCATCGGCCTGGGGGCCCTCGCCCGCGACCTGAACGTCGCAGGCCTCGTCGCGCTCGCCTTCGCCGTCGCCGCGTCCGCCAACCTGCCGACGATCCTCTACAGCCTCTTCTGGAAGCGGTTCACCACCCAGGGCGCGCTGTGGTCGATCTACGGCGGTCTGGTCACGGCGGTCGGCCTGGTGCTGTTCTCACCGGTGGTCTCCGGCAAGCCCACCTCGATGTTCCCGGACGTCGACTTCCACTGGTTCCCGCTGGAGAACCCGGGCATCATCTCGATCCCGGTCGGATTCCTGCTGGGCTGGCTCGGCACGATCCTGTCCAAGGAGGAGCCGGACACCGGCAAGTACGCCGAGCTGGAGGTGCGGTCCCTGACAGGCACCGGAGCACACTGAATCCCGCATGTCGTCGCCGACGGCCGCGTCGTAGAGAGCTACGACGCGGCCGCGTCGCGTCTCGTGGGACACGGCCGCCGTCGATGTCGGTCACGTCACGTACGCTCGATCGTGTCCGGCACGTGTGATCGCATCGAGGGAGGGGGCCCCAGTGCTCATCGACACCTATGGCCGAGTGGCTACCGACCTGCGTGTCTCGCTGACCGACCGGTGCAACCTCAGATGCACGTACTGCATGCCCGAAGAGGGCCTGCGGTGGCTGGCCAAGCCCGACCTGCTGACGGACGACGAGATCGTCCGCCTCATCGACATCGCGGTCACCTCCCTCGGCATCACCGAGGTCCGCTTCACCGGCGGCGAGCCCCTGCTGCGCCCCGGCCTGGTCGGCATCGTCGAGCGCGTTGCCGCCCTCGCACCCCGCCCCCAGATCTCCCTGACGACCAACGGCATCGGCCTCAAGCGCACCGCCACCGCCCTGAAGGCCGCGGGCCTGGACCGGGTGAACGTCTCGCTGGACACCCTGCGTCCCGACGTCTTCAAGGCCCTCACCCGCCGCGACCGCCACCACGACGTCATCGAAGGCCTCGAAGCCGCCCGCGACGCGGGCCTCGCCCCGGTCAAGGTCAACTCGGTCCTGATGCCGGGCCTGAACGAGGACGAGGCGCCGGACCTGCTGGCCTGGGCGGTGGAGCACGACTACGAGCTGCGCTTCATCGAGCAGATGCCCCTCGACGCCCAGCACGGCTGGAAGCGCGAGGGCATGGTCACCGCCGGCGACATCCTCGCCTCGCTGCGTACGCGCTTCGAGCTCACCGAGGAGGACGCCGGCGAGCGCGGTTCCGCCCCGGCCGAGCGCTGGCTCGTGGACGGCGGCGCGCACCGCGTCGGCGTGATCGCCTCGGTCACCCGCCCGTTCTGCGCGGCCTGCGACCGTACGCGGCTGACGGCCGACGGCCAGATACGCAACTGCCTGTTCGCCACCGAGGAGACCGACCTGCGCGCCGCGCTCCGCTCGGACGCCCCCGACGAGGAGATCGCCCGCGTCTGGCGCCTCGCGATGTGGGGCAAGAAGGCGGGCTCGGGCCTGGACGACCCGTCGTTCCTGCAGCCGGACAGACCGATGTCGGCGATAGGCGGGTAAGGCGTCGGGCAAGACATCGGGCAAGGCAGGGCGCAGGGGTGTCCAGGGCCGTCCGGAAGCCGCGGACCGTCCCTGGTTGCTCGCGGCAGTTCCCCGCGCCCCTCAGAGGGCGTCAGGCTCCTCCCAGTCCTCCAGCCGGACCACGTCCTTCAAAAAGCCCCGCACACCGAGGAACTTGGACAGGTGCTCGCGATGCTCCTCGCAGGCGAGCCATGTCTTGCGCCGCTCGGGCGTGTGCAGCTTCGGGTTGTTCCAGGCGAGTACCCACACGGCATCGGTGCGGCAGCCCTTGGCGGAGCACTGCGGAGTGCCGGGGGCGGGGGACGTGTCGGGGAGCGGGAAAATCACGACTCAACCCTAGACGGCTCCGAAAAGGCGACGCCGAGCAGCCACGGGGGGAGCTGCCCGGCGTCGGTCTGTCGCTCCGACGGGGGATGCGGAGCGCGTACGAAGTATGTCACGGGTAGCCCGCCGCCCGGCACCGGAACAACATGATTGATCTGAGCTTTTCTTGAGCTTGGTACGCGGTTGGATTCCGTTTTCGGCGGACCCTCCGCGGTCGGCCGAGGGGCGGCCCGGAACCGGTCGGGGGCCGGCTCGGGCTCAGTTCCGCTCGCGCGGCTCGCCCCCCGGGCGTGCCCCGGGGTCGGCCGCGACGTCCTCCGGGACGGGTTCCGCGAAGGCGTCCGGCCGGGGCGGCGCGATCATCGGCGGGCCGGGGACGGTGACGAACGTGGAGGGCAGCGACGGCGCGTTCTCACGGCCGGCGTTGGCGATCACCACGGAGACATAGGGGAGGAGTATCCCGAGCACCAGTGCGACGATTGCGACGTGCCGCTCGACGTTCCAGAGGGTGGCGGCGAGGATCACGGAGACCGTGCGGACGGACATCGAGATGACATAGCGACGCTGCCTGCCGCGGACGTCCTCGTCGAGTCCCTGCCTGGCCCCGGTGATCCGGAAGACCTCGCTCTTGCTCCGCTTCCGCATCATGTTCCACCACCTGCCCTGTGTCGGACTCTCCCAGGCCCGTACCCGGTCCCGAACCCGGTCAGGGAAGCAGGCCCGAACAGGTTCCACGTTACGCCGCGGCTGCGTCGCCAACGAGACCGGGTGGGGTCCTTCCTGAGGGGACATGATGCGCCGTACCGCGTATGGCCGCGCCCGACATGCGCCGTATGGCGGACAGGCCGAGACTGGGCCTAATGCTCACGTAGAGCCGTACTAGGAGGCAGGCATGGGCTGGTTGTGGGCGATCATCGTGGGTTTCGTGCTGGGCCTGCTGGCCAAGGCGATCCTTCCGGGCAAGCAGCACAGCCCGCTGTGGCTGACGACCATCTTCGGCATCCTCGGAGCCATCGTCGGCAACGCGATCGCCCGGGCGGTCGGCGTCGCCGAGACCCGAGGCATCGACTGGAGCCGCCACGCCTTCCAGCTCGTGGCCGCGATCATCATCGTCTTCCTCGGTGACATGGCGTACATGGCGCTGCGGGGCAACAAGCAGAGAGCCTGACGGGCGGCCGCAAGGCCCGATGGGCCGGTACGACGAAGGGGGCGGTCTCCCACGCGGGAGAACGCCCCCTTCGTCGTGTTCAGGCCCCGTCCAAGCGGGATCGGTGAAGTCCGGTGCGGTACAGCGCCCCTCAAGGGGCGCGGGGAACTGCGCGACCAGCCACAGACGGCCCGCAGTTTCCGAACCGTTCCTCCAGCGGAGCGCTCAGGCCCCGGTGACCTCCACCGCCGCCAGGTTCTTCTTGCCGCGGCGCAGCACCAGCCAGCGCCCGTGCAGCAGGTCCTCCTTGGCGGGGACCGCGTCCTCGGCGGTGACCTTCGCGTTGTTCACGTAGGCACCGCCCTCCTTCACCGTGCGGCGCGCGGCCGACTTGCTGGCCACCAGGCCGACCTCCGCGAAGAGGTCCACCACCGGGCCGAGCTCGGCGACCTGGATGTGCGGCACCTCGGAGAGTGCCGCGGCCAGCGTCCTCGCGTCGAGCCCGGTCAGCTCGCCCTGACCGAAGAGGGCCTTGGACGCGGCGATCACCGCGGCCGTCTGGTCGACGCCGTGCACCAGCGTCGTCAGCTCCTCGGCGAGCGCACGCTGGGCGGCGCGGGCCTGGGGGCGCTCCTCGGTCTGCTTCTCCAGCTCTTCCAGTTCCTCGCGGGACCTGAAGGACAGGATGCGCAGGTACGTCGAGACGTCCCGGTCGTCCACGTTCAGCCAGAACTGGTAGAACGCGTACGGCGTCGTCATCTCGGGGTCGAGCCAGATGGCGCCGCCCTCGGTCTTGCCGAACTTGGTGCCGTCCGCCTTGGTCATCAGCGGCGTCGCCAGCGCGTGCACGCTGGCGTGCGGCTCCAGCCGGTGGATCAGATCGAGGCCCGCGGTGAGGTTGCCCCACTGGTCGCTGCCGCCCTGCTGCAACGTACAGCCGTGGCGTCGGTACAGCTCCAGGAAGTCCATGCCCTGCAGCAGCTGGTAGCTGAACTCCGTGTAGCTGATGCCTTCCTCGGACTCCAGGCGCCGGGCCACCGAGTCCTTGGTCAGCATCTTGTTGACGCGGAAGTGCTTGCCGATGTCCCGCAGGAACTCGATGGCCGACAGGCCGGCCGTCCAGTCCAGGTTGTTCACCATGACCGCGGCGTTCTCGCCCTCGAAGGACAGGAACGGCTCGATCTGCGAGCGCAGGCGCGTCACCCAGTTCGCGACCGTCTCCGGGTCGTTCAGCGTGCGCTCGGCCGTCGGGCGGGGGTCGCCGATCTGGCCCGTCGCGCCGCCGACCAGGGCGAGCGGGCGCAGGCCCGCCTCCTGAAGGCGACGCATGGTGAGGACCTGCACCAGGTGGCCGACGTGCAGGCTGGCCGCGGTGGGGTCGAAGCCGCAATAGAACGTGACGGGACCGTCCGCGAGCGCCTTGCGCAAAGCATCTTCGTCGGTGGACAGGGCGAACAGCCCCCGCCACTTCAGCTCGTCGACGATGTCCGTCACGGTTCTCGTATCTCCTTGAGTGGTCTCGTGAATCAGGTACGAGGTTATACGCCCTGGCTGACAGAGCTCATGTTGAAGTCGGGCACCCTCAGCGCGGGCATCGCAGCACGAGTGAACCAATCGCTCCATTCGCGCGGCAATGTCTTTTCCGTCCGCCCCGCCTCCACGGCCCGCCCCAGCAGGTCCACCGGCGACTCGTTGAACCGGAAGTTGTTCACCTCGCCGACGACCTGGCCGTTCTCGACGAGGTAGACGCCGTCCCGGGTCAGCCCGGTCAGCAGCAGCGTGGCCGGGTCGACCTCGCGGATGTACCAGAGGCAGGTCAGCAGCAGACAGGGCCCACGATGGTCCGTGGCGGCGACCATCTCCTCCAGGGAGCGGTCCTCGCCGCCGTCCAGGATCAGGTTGCCGATGGTCGGGGCGACGGGCAGCCCCGTCAGGCCCGCGCTGTGCCGGGTGGTGGACAGATGGCTCAGCGTGCCCGCGCTGACCCAGTCCGTGGCGGCCAGCGGCAGCCCGTTGTCGAACACGGACGCGTCGTCGCCGGAGGAGTGCGTGAGCACGAAGGGCGCGGACTCGAGACCCGGCTCGTTCGGGTCGCTGCGCAGGGTCAGCGGCAGCTCGGTGAGCTTCTCGCCGACCCGGGTGCCGCCGCCGGGCTTGCTGAACACGGTCCGGCCCTCGGCCGCGTCCCGGGCCGCCGCCGACCACATCTGGTAGATCAGCAGGTCCGCGACGGCGGTCGGCGGCAGCAGCGTCTCGTAGCGGCCCGCGGGCAGGTCGATGCGCCGGTCGGCCCATCCGAGCCGGGTCGCCAGCTCGGCGTCGAGAGCGGCCGGGTCGACGTCCTTGAAGTCCCGCGTGGACCGCCCCGCCCACGCCGAGCGCGTCCGGTCCGGCGACTTGGCGTTGAGCTCCAGCGTCCCGTTCGGCTGGTCGTGCCGCAGGCGCAGCCCCGTCGACGTACCGAGATAGCTGGAGACGAGCTCGTGGTTGGCGAAGCCGTACAGCTCGCGGCCGCCCGCACGCGCGCGTGCGAACGATTCGCCGAGCGCCGGGGCGAAGTCCGCGAAGACGGCGGAGGAGGTCTCGGCGGGCGCGTCCGTGAAGTCGGGGGACTCCGGTACGCCCGTGACCAGCGGCTGGGCGTCCTCCGCGGGGCCGGCGCCGCGCGCGGCGGCCTCCGCGGCCCGCACCAGCGGCTCCAGCTCGTCCGCGGTCACGGCCGACCGCGAGACGACCCCGGAGGCCGTGCCCTCACGGCCGTCGACGGTCGCGACGACGGTCAGGGTGCGTCCGCGTGTGACCCCGTTCGTGGTCAGCGCGTTGCCCGCCCAGCGCAGGTTGGCGGTCGAGTGCTCGTCGGCGATCACGACACAGCCGTCGGCGCGGGAGAGTTCGAGGGCGCGCTCGACGACCTCGTGCGGCTTGTTCTGCTGGCTGGAGCGAGCGCTCATCGACCGGCCTCCTGCGTCGTGTTGAGAATGTTGACGCCCTTGAATAGGGCGGACGGGCAGCCGTGCGAGACCGCCGCGACCTGACCCGGCTGGGCCTTGCCGCAGTTGAAGGCACCGCCCAGGACATACGTCCCCGGACCACCCACCGCGGCCATCGAACCCCAGAAGTCGGTCGTCGTGGCCTGGTACGCGACATCCCGCAGCTGCCCGGTGATCCGACCGCTCTCGATCTTGAAGAATCGCTGACCGGTGAACTGGAAGTTGTACCTCTGCATGTCGATGGACCAGGACCGGTCACCGACGACGTAGATGCCGCGGTCCACACCCCCGATCAGGTCCTCGGTCGAGAGCCCCGCGGGATCCGGCCGCAGCGAGACATTGGCCATGCGCTGCACGGGCACGTGCCCGGGGGAGTCGGCGTACGCGCATCCGTTGGACCGGTCGAAGCCGGTCAGCTTCGCGATGCGCCGGTCCAGCTGGTAGCCGACGAGGGTCCCGTCCTTCACCAGGTCCCAGGACTGCCCCGCCACCCCTTCGTCGTCGTACCCGATGGTGGCGAGGCCGTGCTCGGCGGTGCGGTCGCCGGTGACGTTCATCCGCTCGGAGCCGTACTTCAGCTTGCCGAGCTGGTCGAAGGTGGCGAAGGAGGTGCCGGCGTACGCGGCCTCGTAGCCCAGCGCGCGGTCCAGCTCGGTGGCGTGGCCGATGGACTCGTGGATCGTCAGCCACAGGTTGGAGGGGTCGACGACAAGGTCGTACAGCCCCGCCTCGACGCTCGGTGCCCGCATCTTCTCCGCGAGCAGCTCGGGGATCTGTTCGAGCTCGGAGCCCCAGTCCCAGCCGGTGCCCGTGAGGTACTCCCAGCCGCGTCCGACCGGCGGCGCGATGGTGCGCATGGAGTCGAACTCGCCGCTGGACTCGTCGACGGCGACGGCGGTGAGCTGCGGATGCAGCCGTACGCGCTGCTGGGTGGTCACGGTTCCGGCGGTGTCGGCGTAGAACTTGTTCTCATGGACGGTCAGCAGCGAGGCGTCGACGTGGTTGACGCCGTCGGCCGCGAGCAGCCGCGCGCTCCAGTCCGCGAGCAGCGCGGCCTTCTCCTCGGCCGGCACGGAGAAGGGGTCGATGTCGTACGACGAGATCCATGTCTTCTCGGCGTGCACCGGCTCGTCCGCCAGCTCCACGCGCTCGTCGGAACCCGCCGCCCTGATCACCTGGGCCGAGAGCTTCGCCATCGCCACGGCCTGCGACGCGACCTTCGCGGCCGCGTCCATCGTCAGATCCACACCCGACGCGAACCCCCAGGTCCCGCCGTGCACCACCCGCACCGCGTACCCCAGGTCCGTGGTGTCCGACGACCCGGCGGGCTTGGCGTCCCGCAGCCGCCAGGACGCGCTGCGCACCCGCTCGAACCGGAAGTCCGCGTGCTCGGCGCCCAGGGCACGCGCGCGCGCCAGCGCGGCGTCGGCCAGGGACCTGAGGGGCAGTGCCAGGAATGACTGATCGACTTCATGGGGCACGGGTGGGATTCCCTTCGCAGTGGCTCTGCCGTAATGACCGTCGCTGGCAGTGAATCACGGCTCACCGGCCGTTTTCCTCCGAGATACGGATGTGCGTGAACTCTCGCCGACAGGCAAGGCGTGAAGGCTCGGGCCGCAGTGTCCGAGGGGGACAGTAGGCTGGTTCACCTGCGTCGGTGGCCTCGCGGCAAGCGGGTCGGCCGAGTGGTCAGGCCACGGGGCGTGATGTATGAGCAAGCGGATTCAAGGGGGCCCGACCAACCGTGGACGTCTTCGGAGTCCATCACGACCTCGTCGCCGAGTACGAGGCGTTCACCAGCTCACTCGTCGCTGTGCGGGATCCGGAGATCGAAGCGCACCTCGCAGAGGAGAGGCGGCGCAAGACCCGCTGGCCCGACCCCAAGCTGGCGTTGAACCCCAGTTTCCGCGGCGGTGGCACTGTGGCCCAGTTGTGCGACGACGATCTTCTGCACCCCTTGTGCCGGGACTACTTCCGGCACAAGGAACATGAGGACGACCCGGGAGCCCGCACGCTCTCCCTTCATCAGCACCAGCGCGAGGCCATCGCGGCAGCCGCCGGCCGTGACTCGTACGTTCTGACGACCGGCACCGGCTCCGGTAAGAGCCTCACGTACATAGTGCCGATCGTCGACCACGTACTCCGCAACCCGAATCCGGACGGCATCTCGGCGATCGTCGTCTACCCCATGAACGCGCTCGCCAACAGCCAGGTGCACGAACTGGAGCGCTATCTCCAATGGGGCGTCCCCGAGGAGCGCCGCAAGGTGACCTTCGCCCGCTACACCGGGCAGGAGGACAGTGCGCGAAAGCTCCAGGTCCTGAAGAACAAGCCGGACATCCTGCTCACCAACTACGTGATGCTGGAGTACCTCCTCACCCGTCCCGACGAGCGGCGGGAGCTGATCGGCGCGGCCCGTGGCCTGCGCTTCCTTGCTCTCGACGAGCTGCACACCTATCGGGGCCGGCAGGGAGCCGACGTCGCTCTCCTGGTCCGTCGGCTGCGTGACGCCTGCGAGGCTCCGGACCTCCAGTGCATCGGCACCTCGGCCACGATGGCTACGGCGGACACCTTTGCCGAGGCCCAGAGGGAGATCTCCCAGGTCGCCACCCGCCTCTTCGGTACGGAGATCCGCCCCGACCGCGTCATCGGCGAGACTCTGGAGCGGTCCACGGACCCCGGCTCCGACGCCGCGCCCGGAGTCCATCCCCGCGGGTCTCTCTGCGATGCGGTGCGCCGGGCCGCCGCCACTCCCGCCGTTCTCTCCACCGACTACGACACGCTGCGCCGCGACCCGCTGGCCGTCTGGGTCGAGGACACCGTTGGGCTCGCCGCTGAGACGGGCACCGGGCGCCTTGTCCGCCAGGCCCCCCTCACCATCCCGCAGGCGGCCGACCTGCTGGTCGAGGCCAGCCTGGAGCCGGCCGACGTCTGCCGCCGTGCCATCAGGGAGATGCTTCGCGCCGGTGCGCAGGCGAGACACCCGGAGCGGGGCAGGCCCCTCTTCGCCTTCCGCCTGCACCAGTTCCTCTCCAAGGGCGACACGGTTTACGTCAGCTTCGAACCGCCCGGCAGTCGCCACCTCACCAGCCAGTACCAGACCAGGGTTCCCGACCACCCGGACAAGCCGCTCGTCCCGCTCCACTTCTGTCGCGACTGCGGCAAGGAGTACCTGGTGGTCAGCCGCCCCACCGAGCAGGACGGCGAGCTCTTCGAGGCCCGTCAGGACCCCGACGCGCCGGCCACCGACGGCGACGGTTTCCTTTACGTCAGCGATGACAGGCCCTGGCCGGACGAGCACGATGAGGACGCGGTTTTCCGCCGTCTGCCGGGCAGCTGGGTCGAGACGGACGACGACGGCACGTCGTCGGTTCTGAAGGCCCGCGCCGACGACGTGCCCCAGGAGATGTGGCTCGGCCCCGACGGCCGTACCACCGAGCCCGGCACGGGCCTTCGGGCCTGGTGGGTCGCCGCCCCGTTCCGGTTCTGCCTGCACTGCCGTACCTCTTACGAGCAGCTTCGCCTCAAGGACCTCGCCAAGCTGGGCACTTTCTCCGCAGAGGGCCGCAGCTCCGCGGTCTCGCTGATCAGCTCCCGCGTGGTGCGCTCCCTGCGCGCCCAGCCGGAGCTGAAGAAGAACGCGCGCAAGCTCCTCACCTTCGTCGACAACCGGCAGGACGCCAGCCTCCAGGCCGGACACTTCAACGACTTCGCCCTCGTCACCCAGGTCCGTGGCGCCCTGTACCGCGCACTGGAGGCAGCGGGGGAGCAGGGCCTCACCCACGACCGCCTCCCGCAAGCCGTGTTCGACGCGCTGGGCCTGCCCATGGAGGCGTACGCGAGGGTGCCGGGCGCCAAGTTCCACCAACGGGACCTCGCCCACTCCGCCCTGCGTGATCTGCTCTCCTACCGTGTGTACGCCGACCTGGAGCGCGGCTGGCGTGTCACCATGCCCAACCTGTCCCAGACCGGTCTGCTGCGTTTCGAGTACACCGATCTCGCGGAGATCGCCGCCGATCCCGAGTGCTGGGAGGGCTGTCATCCCCTGCTGACCGGTGACACACCCGCCCATCGCGAGCAACTGGCCCGCGACCTCCTCGACGAGCTGCGGCGCGCTCTCGCGGTGGAGGTGGAGCCTCTCACCCAGGAGGGTTTCGACCGGCTCGGCAGCGTCAGTGAGGCCCACCTTGTCAACCCGTGGGCGTTGTCCACGCGCGAGCCGCGCGTGCGCTCCCGCCTCGCCTATCCGGGGCGAGGGCAGACCGGCACGGCCGCGGACACCGTGCACCTCAGCGGTCTCGGCGCGTACGGCCGCTATCTGCGCCGCATCGGCCAGTTCGCGGCCCTGCCCGGCCGGACCGGCAAGCGCATCCCGGTCGCGGACGCCGACGCGGTCATCCGCGATCTGATGCGTGTGCTGCGTGAATGCGGTCTGCTGGCCGTCGTCCAGGAAGAGCGCGACGGCTCATTCGCCCACCAACTGCGCGCCTCCGCGTTGCGCTGGCTGCCCGGGGACGGCACCCGTCCCGAGCCCGACCCGGTGCGCAAGGTGACCGACGCGGACGCGGAACTGCAGGTCAACCCCTACTTTCGTGACCTTTATCGTGCCGGGGCGCGAGGGCTCACCGGGATCAGGGCGCACGAGCACACCGCACAGGTCGACGCCCCGACCCGTCTCGTCCGCGAGAAGGCCTTCCGCGACGGCGACCTGGAGATCCTCTACTGCTCTCCGACGATGGAGCTGGGCGTCGACATCGCCGCCCTGAACGCGGTCGGTATGCGCAACGTCCCACCGACCCCCGCCAACTACGCCCAGCGCTCCGGACGCGCGGGCCGCAGCGGCCAGCCCGCCCTGGTCACCACCTACTGCTCGACCGGTTCGCCCCACGACCAGTACTACTTCCGGCGCCCCGGCCTCATGGTCTCCGGCAGCGTGACCCCGCCGCGCCTCGACCTCGCCAACGAGGAGCTGATCCGCTCCCACGTCCACGCCCTCTGGCTGGCGGAGACAGGCGTCCATCTGGGCAGCCGCCTCACCGACGTCGTGGACGCCGAGGCCTCGGGCGGGGACCGGAGCTGGCCGCTGGAGCTCCTGCCGACCGTCCGGGGCTCCCTGGACAGCGAGCCCGCCCGGCTGCGCGCCGTCCGCCGCGCCACCGACGTCCTCGCCCCCCTCCACGACGAGCTGTCCGCGTCCTCCTGGTGGTACGACGGCTGGATCGAGCGCACCGTGCGCCAGGCGCAGGGCAGCCTCGACGCGTCGTGCGAGCGCTGGCGCCGCCTCTACCGCACCGCCCGCACCGAGGTCGAGCAGCAGCACCGCCGCGCCAACGACCTCTCCCTCAGCCGCCGGGACCGCGACCGTGCGGCCGGCCGGCGCGCGGAGGCCGAGAACCAGCTGAAGCTGCTGCGCAACGAGTCCGACAGCGAGTCGTACAGCGACTTCTACACCTACCGCTACTTCGCCTCCGAGGGCTTCCTGCCTGGCTACTCCTTCCCTCGCCTGCCGCTCGCCGCGTACGTTCCGGGAGAGCGCTCGGCGGGGAAGTACGGTCAGCGCAACGGCGCGTACATCCAGCGCCCCCGCTTCATCGCGGTCGGCGAGTTCGGGCCCGGCGCGCTGATCTACCACGAGGGCAACCGCTACACCATCGACCGTGTGACCGTCCCGATGGGCGACCGGCCGGGGCAGGTCGCCACCAGCGACATACGACTCTGCGAGGCCTGCGGCTACTGGCACGACCGGGCTGAGGGAGCCGACCGCTGCGAGAACTGCGACGTCCCGTTGCACCGCACCCTGCCGAAGCTGATGCAGCTCACCCAGGTGCACGCAGAGCCGCGCCGCCGTATCTCCTCCGACGAGGAGGAGCGCCTCAAGCGCGGCTTCCACCTGCGGACCGTCTACCGGTACGCCCCCGGCGGTGCATACGAGGCCCGGGTGCACGGCGCGGACGGCGCACCGCTCGCCGAGGTCTCGTACGGGGACTCGGCCGGGGTCCGGGTCCTCAACCTCGGTTACCGGAAGCGGGACGGCAAGGACCGCGGCGGCCACGGCTTCTGGCTGGACCCGGTGAGCGGCAAGTGGCTGTCGGAGAGCAGGGCGTCCCGCCTGGAGGAGCAGTCGGTGGAGGAGGAGTCCCTGGCCTCCTTCGACAAGGCACAGCGCACCCTCCAGGTCATCCCCTACGTCCAGGACACCAAGAACATCGCCGTGCTGCGGCTGTCCGAACCGGTGGACGACATCACCGCCGTCTCCCTGCGCTACGCGCTGGAGCGCGGTATCGAGGCGCACTTCCAGCTGGAGGACTCCGAGCTGGAGAGCGAGAACCTCCCCGACGCCGAGCGGCGCGGCCGGACCCTCCTCGTGGAGAGCGCCGAGGGTGGTGCGGGCGTGCTGCGGCGGCTGTACGACGACGAGGACGCCCTCGCGGAGGTGGCGAAGGAAGCCCTGCGCATCATCCACTACGACGAACAGGGCAAGGACCTCGACCGGGCGGAGGGTGCGGTCGAGCGCTGCGAACTCGGCTGCTACGACTGCCTGTTGTCGTATTCCAACCAGGGCTTTCACCGCCAGATCGACCGCCACCGCGCCGCACCCTGGCTGGTCGCGCTCGCCCGTTCCCGTACGGGAGACGAGTCCCGTACGAAGGTCGAGGCGCCGCCTGCCCGAGCGCTTCAGGCCCGGGACCGGCCCGCGCGGGACACCCCCGTGGAGGCGTTCCTTCGCCTTCTCTCCGACGGCGGCCACCGCCTCCCCGACGAGACGGCCACCCCTGTGGGAGACGTGGTCTACCGCCTCCCCGGCGCCGACGTCGCCGTGTTCCTGGAGCACGACGGCGCCCACCGGCTCACCGAGCAGGACGAGAACCGCATGATGGACGACGGCTGGCTGGTCATCAGGGCCGGAGCCGAACCCGACTGGAAGGACACCGTGCGCGCATACCCGGACGTCTTCGGCATCGGCCGCGACCAGGCGGGAGGCTCGCGATGACCACCGCCACCGGCCGCGCACCCGGCACTCTCGTCCACGCACGTGACCGCGACTGGGTCGTCCTGCCCGGCACCACCGAGGACCTGGTTCTCGCCCAACCCCTCGACGGCGACCGCGAGTTCGTCGCCGCGTTCTTCCCGGAGGAGGTCCGCGAACCGGGATTCGGCCACCCCGTGGCCGTGCCCGGCGAAGCCGGTGACTTCGCCTCCGCCTCGCTGCTGCGCACCGCCCTGCGTGTCGCTTCCACGGCGGGCGCGGGTCCCTTCCGCTCCCTGGCCTCCGTCGCGGTGCAGCCCCGCCAGTACCAGCTGGTGCCGCTGATGATGGCGCTGCGCATGGACCCCGTACGCCTCCTCATCGGCGACGACGTCGGTATCGGCAAGACCATCGAATCCGGGCTGATCGCCAAGGAACTCATCGAGCAGGGCTCCGCCCGCAACATGACCGTCCTGTGCGCGCCCTCGCTCGCCGAGCAGTGGCAGCGTGAACTGCACGACAAGTTCGGGATGGAGGCCGAGCTGGTACTGCCGTCCACCGCTGCCCGACTCCAGAAGGCGATCGACGACCCCAACCGGTCGATCTTCGAGCACTATCCGATCACCGTCGTCTCCACCGACTTCATCAAGCAGGACGAGCGCCGCGACGCCTTCAGTCGTCACTGCCCCGACCTGCTGATCGTCGACGAGGCGCACACCTGCGTCGGGACCAGCAACGGAGACGAGCCGCAGAAACGGTACGAGCTGCTGTCGAAGCTCGCCGACCGCACCGAGCGCGACCGCCACCTCGTCCTGGTCACCGCCACCCCGCACAGCGGCGATCCTCAGGCGTTCGCCAAGCTCACCGGCCTCCTCGACCCGTCACTGCGCACCCTGGACACCACTCGCTCCGCCGACCGTGACCGGCTGGCCCGCCACTTCGTGCAGCGCCGCCGCCACGACATCAAGCGGTACATCGGGCAGGACACGCCCTTTCCCGAGGACCGGGACACCCAGGACGCCATCTACCGGCTCGACGCCGGCTACGCCCGCTTCGTCGCCGACATACTCGCCCACACCCGCCACCAGGTGCGCGGCCCGGGCGGCGATCACCAGCAGCGCATGTCCTGGTGGACCGCTCTCACTCTCCTGCGCTGCGTCCTGTCCTCACCCGCGGCGGCCGCCGCGACACTGCGCGCCCGCTCCCTGATCGCCGCCACCCGTACGAAGGCCGAGGCCGAGAAGCTGGGCCGGGCCGCCGCCTTCGAACTCTCCGACGACGAGACCGCCGACGGCATGGACGTGATCCCCGGCTCCCTCCTCCACGAGCCCGGGGAGTCCCGGAACGCGGCCGGTGCGGGCGAGGCGCTGACCGACTTCGCCGACCGGGCGGACACCCTCACCGGCCCCGAGCACGACGCCAAACTGCGCACTCTCATCGACCGGGTCAAGCGACAACTGGTCGACGGCTACGACCCGATCGTCTTCTGCCACTACATCCCGACCGCCGAGTACGTCGCCCACCACCTCAAGGAGGAACTGGGCCGCAGCGCCAGCGTGGAGGCCGTCACCGGCACCCTCCACCCCGACGCACGGCAGGCCCGTATCGACGAGCTGACCGCCAGGCGCGGACGGCACGTCCTGGTCGCCACCGACTGCCTCTCCGAGGGCGTCAACCTCCAGGAGCACTTCGGCGCCGTCATCCACTACGACCTGTCCTGGAACCCGACCCGCCATCTCCAGCGCGCCGGCCGCGTCGACCGCTTCGGCCAGCCGCGACGCCGCGTCCGCGAGATCACCGTCTACGACACGGACACCGGTATCGACGGCCTTGTCCTGAAGGTCCTCATCCAGAAGCACAAGGACATCGCCGACCAGACCGGCGTGGCCGTCCTCGTGCCCGACCAGGGCCGGGGAGTCCTCGAAGCCCTCGCCAGCGCACTGCTGCTGCGCGGGAAGCAGCCCGAAGGCCAGCTGACCCTCGACTTCGACACCGATCCCGACTTCGGCCGCGCCCGCGAGGCCCTGCACAAGGAGTGGGAGTCGGCCGCCGAACGCGAGTCGAAGGTGCTCACCAAGTTCGCCCATTCCGGCCTGCGTCCTGAGGAGGTCGAGGCGGAACTCGACGCGCTGCGGCAGGCGTTGGGTGATCCGGGTGACATCGCCTCCTTCACCCGAGAAGCCCTGTCCCAACTGGGTGCCCACCCGATCGGCGACACCCGCGCCCCTGGATTCAAGGCCCCGGTCGGCCCGCTGCCCACCGGCGTCAAGCACGCCCTCGGCTTCTACGAGGACGCCGACCAGGCGGTGGCGCCCGGCGGAGCCTCCAAGACAACGGCCAAGGGACGCTCCAGGTCCGCCCCCCGGGACCTCGTCTTCCGCGAGGACCTTCCGGTCGCCCGCGGCGAGCACGCCCTGTTCCGTACGGATCCCGCCGTGCGCGCCCTGGCCCGCTACCTCCTGGACTCGGCCGTGGACACCAGTCTGCCGCCCGAGGAGCGCCCGGCCCGCCGCCTCGGCGTGATCCGCACCGCCGCCGTGGACCGCCGTACCGTCCTGCTGCTGGCCCGCTACCGCTTCCGCCTGACCCTGCCCCGGCGTACGGCGGCCGACGAACCGCGCGTCCTCGTCGCCGACGACGCCCAGGTCCTCGCCTGGCGCACCGCCGACGACGGCAGTCGCGTCTGGCTGCCCGACGAGGAGACCGCCGCCCTGCTCACCGCCACACCCGACCTCAACACCCTGCCGGCCCTGCGCGACCAGCAGGCCGGCCGCGCCGCGGCCGAACTGGGCGACGACGAGGTACGCGACCACCTGGCCGCCCGCGGACGGCTTCTCGCCGACCAGCTGCGCGACGCCCACCAGCGAGTCCGGGAGGCCGCCGGACAGCGCGGCCGCGAGCGCGGCGCCGCCGCCGTCCGCCGGATCGATGTCGAGCAGTCCGGCGATCCGGACCTGCTCGGCGTGTACGTGTACTTGAACGCCCCGGCCGCGCGGCAGACCGTCTCGGCCTCCCAGCAGACCGCCCCCGGAGGAGACCGGTGACCGCCCCCACCCTCGACCGCCTCCCCGCCTCCGCCGCCGTACGCGTCGAGGGAGCCCTGCTCTCCGCAGACCTCCTCGGCAAGATCCGCTCCGGTGACCCGGAACTGCCGGGCAGCGGCCCCGCGAGCTACGGACTGGGACGCGGCGTACGCCTGGAGGACGCGGCCAGCCGCAAATGGAACGCCCTGCGCGCCGCGTACACCTCCCTCCAGGAGGAGCTGAAGGAACTCGGCGATCAGGTCGACCCCACCAAAGCGACCCGTGTATGGCTTCTGACCCTCCTGGAGGAGCTGGGCTACGGCCGCCTCGCCGCCCGCCGCGGCGGCATCACCGTCCCCGGCCACCGCGACCCGTACAAGGTCAGCCACCAGTGGCAAGACCATGTCCCCGTCCACCTCCTCGGCTGGAAGACCCCCCTCGACCGCTGGTCGGGCGGCAGCACCCGGGTCCCCCAGTCGATGATGCAGGAGCTGCTCAACGCCTCGCCGGACCACCTGTGGGGCATCCTCTCCAACGGCCGGGTGCTGCGTCTGCTGCGTGACTCGACCGCGCTCGTCGGCTCCGCCTACGTCGAGTTCGACCTCGAAGCGATCTTCGGCGGCGGCGACTTCTCCGACTTCCTCCTCCTGTACGCGCTGCTGCACGCCTCCCGCCTGGAGCTGCTCCCCAAGCCGGAGAAGAAGCGCCGGGGCGCCGCCGCCACCGAGGACGAGGAAGGGGAGGACGAGGACGGCGCCGAGGGCAGCGCCCCGGACGAGTCCCCGCTCACCCCAGCGGACTGCCGCCTGGAGTGGTGGCGCGACCATGCCGTCGAGACCGGTATCCGCTCCCGTAACCTGCTGCGCGACCAGGTCGCCAAGGCCCTGTCCATCCTCGGCACCGGCTTCCTCCAGAACAACCGCGACCTCGCCGACGCGATCACCGACGGCGGCCGCCGCGCCCTCGACGACTTCCACCACGAACTGCTGCGCCTTGCCTACCAGTTGATCTTCCTCTTCGTCGCCGAGGACCGCGACGCGCTGCTGGAGCGCCCCGGCCCCAGGGCCACCAGGGCCCAGGTGAAGGCCAATGAAGACGCGCGTGACCGTTACGCGCTCTACTTCTCCACCACCCGCCTGCGCCGCATCGCCTCCCGCCGGAAGGGCGACCACCACACCGACCTGTGGCAGGGGATCGTACGCGTCCTCAACGCCCTCGGCCGTGACGGCGGCGAGCCGACGCTCGCGCTGCCCGCGCTCGGTGGCCTCTACTTCCTGCCGGAGCCGGACGCGACCGGCCAGGACACCGCACGCACGCGCCTGCCGGGCGGCGCCGAACCGCTGCGCGCGGCGAAGCTCCCCAACGAGCGTCTGTTGGAGGCCGTACGCCTGCTCTCCCGCACCAAGGACAAGGGCCGCACCACCCGCGTCGACTACCGCCACCTGGGCGCGGAGGAGTTGGGCAGCGTCTACGAGTCCCTCCTGGAACTCGTCCCGGTCCGTGAGCCGGAGAACGAGCTCTTCGAACTCAAGGACCTCGTCGCGGGCAACAAGCGCAAACTGACGGGCTCGTACTACACACCCGTCGTCCTGATCGAGAAACTCCTCGACAACGCGCTGAACCCGGTCATAGAGCGCTACGCCGCCTCAGGCGTCCCGGACCACCTGCTGAAGATCAACTTCGTCGACCCGTCCTGTGGTTCGGGCCACGTCCTGGTCGCCGCGGCCCGGCGCATCGCGCACCGGTACGCGCGCATGATCCACGAGGAGACCCAGCCCGCCCCCGAACTGGTCCGTGAGGCGATGGCCAAGGTCGTACGTCACTGTGTGCACGGCGTCGACATCAACCCCCTCGCCGCCGAACTCGCCAAGGTCTCGCTCTGGCTGGAGTCCCTCACCCCTGGCGAGCCCCTCGCCTACCTGGACGACCGCATCAAGACCGGCAACGCTCTGCTGGGAGCCACCCCGGCCGCGTTGGAGAAGGGCATCCCGGACGGGGCGTTCGAGAAGTTGGAGGGCGACGATCAGTCCGTCGTCACCTCGCTGCGCCAGCAGAACGAGAAGGAGAGGCGGGGCGAGGAAGAGCTGCCGTTCGGCGAGCGGGTCGGCCGCACCAGCACCGCCACCGTGCGGGTGCAGGCCGAGAAGATCGCCAAGGTGGCGGATCACAGCCTCGCCGAGGTACGCCATCACGCCCGCCTGCACAGGGAGTTCGAGCGGCGGCCCGAGCTGCGCCAGATGAAGCGGGTTGCCGACGTGTGGTGCGCGGCCTTCCTGTGGCCCAAGCAGAAAGGTGTCTCCACGGCCATCACGACCAAGGTGCTGCGTGACGTGGAGACGGCGGGGGACAAGCCGCTGGAGGACGAAGCCGCCGAGCTGATGCTCGCCGACATCGTCCGCCGTAACCAGTTCTTCCACTGGCATCTGGAGTTCCCGCGCGTCTTCCGCGTGGAGGACACGGACGCCCTTGACGCCAACCCGGACACCGGCTGGCAGGGCGGTTTCGACGCGGTGCTCGGCAATCCGCCGTGGGAGCGCGTGAAAATCCAGAAGAAGGAGTGGTTCGCCGCCCGCGACGAGCGCATCGCGGCGGCCGACACAGCCAGCATCCGCGACCGGATGATCGAGGACCTCGCCCACAGTGTGGACGAGGAGGGCCGCCCGAACGAGGGCGACCGCCGCCTGTACGTGGAGTACCAGTTCGACCAGCGGGAGTCCAAAGGGCAGGTCATCATGTACCGGAAGTCGGGCCTGTTCCCGAAGACCGGCTTTGGCGACGTGAACACGTACGCGGTCTTCGCGGAGAAGGCACGGCAGCTGATCGGCCCGGAGGGCATGGCAGGGCTGGTGCTGCCTACAGGGATCGCTACGGACAAGACGACGGGGCCGTTCTTCGTGGATCTGGTCAAGCAGCGTCAGATGGTGGCGGTGCTGGACATGGAGAACGAGGAGAAGCTGTTTCCGGCAGTCACCAACCGGGTGGCGTTCTGCCTGTTCACGATGGCTGGCCGCGACCTCGCTGAGCACCACGAGGTCGTCCGGCTTGCGTTCCGGGCGCGGCGCCCGGATCAGCTGGACGCGCGAGAGTTCACGCTGGGTGAGGAGGGGTTCGCGCGAATCAACCCGAACACGGGGACGGCGCCGATTTGTGAGAGCCCGGAGCACTTGCGTTTGTTGGAGGGGCTGATGCGAGTACCAATCTTGTGGAGCCGTGACAAGCAAGGTAATACCTTGTCGAACCCTTGGGGAATCAACCCCCTGCGCATGTTCGACATGGCTAATGCGTCCAAGCTCTTCTGTAGCGCCGAGAAGCTTGCAGCTGCTGGCGCTAGCCAGAACGGAACCGTTTACGAGCTAGATAACGAACGATACCTTCCGCTTTACGAGGGGAAGTTTGTCCATCACTTCGATAGCCGGTTCGCAACATATGAAGGTGCAACGCAAGCTCAGGTAAATAAAGGTACGCTGCCGCAGTTTGATACCTCAGCGCACAGGGATCCGCGCAAACTGCCTATGCCTCGACACTGGGTTGCCGAAAGCCTGGTAGAGGAGCGCTTGGCAACGGAGTTTGGCCAGAATCACCATTCTTGGCCGCATGGTTGGATGCTCGGCCGCCGTAATGTCTGTCGATCGGCGGATGAGCGAACCCTGATCGTTGCACCTGTGCCCCGGAGCGCGGCGGGCGACAAGCTGCCGCTGATCCTTCCTCAGACCGAGTCGGCCTGGCTCCTCCTGGCCAATCTGAGCAGCAGAGTGCTGGACTTCGCCGCGCGTAACAAGCATGCGGGGGTGTCACTGTCGTACTTCATCCTCGAACAGCTACCTGTGCTGCGCCCACAGGTGTACGACTTTTCCGCCCCCTGGTCCCAAGGCGCTCCTATCGCAGACTGGATCCGCCCCCGAGTCCTCGAACTCACCTACACGTCCTATGAGATGGCTTCCTGGGCCAAATACCTTGGCGACGACGGCCCGCCCTTCGTCTGGGACGCGGAACGCCGCTTCCTCATCCGCGCCGAACTCGACGCTGCGTTTTTCCACCTCTACGGCATCGAGCGCGCGGACGTGGACCTCGTCCTGGACAGTTTCCGGGCGTTCAAGAACAAGCAGCCGGACCTCTTCGAGGAGAACAACAAGGAGATCGTCCGGGTGTACGAGGCGATGGCCGAGGGCCGTCCCTTCACGCACGACTCCCTCACCCCACCCCCCGCGCAGGGCCCGCGTCACGCCCCCGGCGCGAGCCCGCTGACCCGGGTCGCCCAGGTCGGTAGCCGTGCACAGCGCCCGCTGGCTCCGGTCAAGAAGAAGCGGCGCGGCAAGTCCGCCCCCGACCAGCTGGGCGGCGGCCTCTTCGGCCTGGACGAGGTCGAGGGCGTCGACGTGCAACTCGACATGCTGGGCATGTTCGACGAGGACGAGAAGCAGTAGTGGTACGCGAACGGGCGGGCACGGGAACGGCTCCCGTGCCCGCCCGTTCCGTGCTGTCTCTCAGAGTTCCCCGGCTATCACACCGGTCCGGAACGCGGCCCACTCGGATGCGGTGTACCGCAGGGGCTGGGCCTCGGGACGCTTGGAGTCGCGCACGGCTTTGCCGCCACCGGGGAGGTCGGCGACTTCGACGCAGTTGCCCTCGCCTCCGCTGGCGGACGCCTTCCGCCAGGCTGCTGTGGAGAGGTCGTAGGCGTACAGCTCCGCCTTGCGCTCGTCGTTCACTTGCGTTGTCTCTCTTCCATCCGGGCGATCAAGGCCAACGAATCGTCAGTCGGCAGGGCAGCGGCGACGATGCGTTCGAAGGCATCGGCGAAGGTGTGCACTTCGTTGACGCCTTCAACGTAAGACGATCCGATGAGATTCTCCAGCAGGACGACATCTGGCATGGGGCCAGGGAAGCCGACGAGGCTGAAGCCGCCCACACTTCCCGGATGAGGAGTGGCGTCGAGTGGCATGACCTGAAGCGTCACATTGGGCATCTCGGAGACGTCCAACAGGCGTCGTAGCTGGTCTCGCATGGTGGTGGGGCGTACGGCGAAGCGCTGATGCAGGACGGCTTCGTGAATGACCGCCCACACTTTCAGGGAGCGCTCGGTGCGGGTGAGCACCGCCTGGCGGGCTTGGCGGACTTCCGTGAGGGCGGCAACCTCCTCAGGCGTACGGGTGATGGCGTTGGCGGCGATGGTCTCGCGCGCGTACGCGGCGGTTTGCAGGAGGCCTGGGACCAGGAGAGGGGCGAACTCGTGGACACTCTCGGCGTCGGATTCCAGCGAGATGTAGTCCGCATAGGTGGGCGAGACGATGCCGCTGTATGTCTGCCACCAGCCTTGTTTCCTGGCGTCCTTGGCCAGCCCCTCCAGTGCCGAGACGATCTCCCCGTCCACCACCCCGTAGGCCTTGAGGAGCGGAGCTACCTCACTCGGCCGGATGTATCCGTTGGCGGTCTCGATGCGCGAGAGCTTCGGGCCGATCCAGCCCATCGTCCCCGCGGCGGTGTCGAGGCTCATGCCGACCTCGTTCCGGTACCGGCGCAGGGCCTCACCGAGGCGACGGCGACGGACGGTGGGGACAGGGCGTGCGTTTGGCATGGCGCCAGCATGGCACCGACTCATATTGCACGTCGATGGGAACAAAGCATCGGTTATGCAATTCGGGTGACAAGGTTGCAATATTTGCGCGCGGTCCATCACTCTGAGGTCAAGTTGCCGTAGTCGTGCGGCAATTGGCTGCCGCGCCACGGCGCCTGCGCAAAGGAGCCGCCCCATGCCCCCCACGCTCGGCTGGTACCCCACCCCCACCCCCGCCGGCTTCGTCCTCCATCTCTCCGCCACCCCGCGCAACCTCCGAGGCGTCCGGGGGCTCACCGAGAAGACCCTGCTCGACGCGGGCGTGAACGCCGACCTCGCGCATACCGTGCAGCTCGTCCTCTCCGAGCTGTACGGCAACGCGGTCCGCGCCTGCGGCGACTTCGCCCCTCTGGTCGCAGAGGTGGAGGTGGAGCCGCCGCCTGGGATCAGGGCAGGCGCCCCGGACGCCGTGTGGGTCTGCCTCCATGATCCGTGCCGCGACACTCGACCCCGGCGCGGCGGCGTACGGCTCGACGACCCGGACGCGGAGTCCGGGCGGGGGCTACCACTCCTCGACCTGCTCGCCCCAGGTTGGGGCGTGGCCCCGACGCCGGTCGGCAAGCAGGTCTGCTGCCGCGTCCCGTTCGTGCGAAGTTGACGATCATCTTCCGCAATGTCCCGCTCTGATCGGTGAGTTATGGGTTTGGCTGATTGTCAGTGGTGCCGGGTAGGCTTATCGACCTCGTGGGGTTGACGGTCAACTCTTCGACGGGCGACGGCTTCTGGAGGCGCATGTGGTCGGACGCGAGGTCGCTGCGGCGGACCATCCGAGCAAGGAGATCAAGGAGGTCCTCAAGCGGCTCGTCGCCGATGGGTGGGTTCTCAGGTCAGAGGCTCACTGGGGCACGCTGTACTGCCCGTGCCCCGACCACTGCACGGTGATCCGTGTAGGTGGCACTCCCAAGAACCCCAGTCAGGAGGCCCGCCGGATCCGGCGCAAGGCGAAGTGGTGCCCGTTGCCGCCAGACGACCCGCGCGCGGCCCTGCGCGGCGGTGTTGGCGATTGACAACACCGTCGAACTCGGCGAGGCTTGCTCCAGGGGGCGTTCCCTGGAGCGAAAGGCGCTGGAACACAGGAACCAGGAAGAACGAACAGGCGCGTGTATGGGGGGCTGGGGCGTGATGGAGTACGAGTTCCACTTCGTCGTGGATGGCATCAGTGTGGACGACGATGCGGCGGTCGGCATCGTCCACGACATCTTTGATGGTCTGCTGAGCCGCCATCGTCACCGGCACTTTCTTGACGTCTCCGAGAGTGGTGACGATGCGATCGTTGCCGCGCACCGCATTGTCGTGCGGCTACGGAAGGCGCTGCCCGCCCTGCGCCTGCTGCGTACCGACCCGGATCTCGTCGGCGTCTCCGACATCGCCGAGCGCGCCGAGCGTAGCCGGCAGAACGTCCAGCAGTGGGTGAACGGCGAGCGGCGGCAGGACAAGCTACCGTTCCCGGACCCGGAAGGCATGGCAGGCCGTTCCCCGGTATGGCGCTGGGGGGACGTCAACGCCTGGCTCGCCCAGTTCGGCGAGGGCGACGGGGTGCACACACCGACCCGCGACGAGGCCTTGGCCATCGACTTCCTGCTGCCCAAGTGGCAGCGCACACTCGATGACGGCCTGCCCCTGGTGCACTTTGCCCCGGCCGAGACAGGTGACGGCCGAGACCCGGACCGCGAGACCGTCCAGCGGCTGCTGGAGGGGACTCTCGCCCTGCCTGGTGTGCTCCAGCAGATCTCGGCGTTTCCGCGGTTGGAGCAGCAGCGGTTCACGGTCGTCTGTGCGGTTCTGACCGACCGGCTCGGCAGCGTCGTCTCCCGTATCGGCCACGACGAGGTCTGGGCGGTCCTGGCTTTCCAAGGCGCGGAGGGTGAGCTCCGACTCCAACCCATCGGCACGGCCGAGGCCCCCGGCGCGGTCCCCGTCTCTGCTCTGGGCCTAGGTCGCGACGCCACGGTCGGCGACCTTCTCCTCGTCCAGACCAATGGCCCCGACGACACCCCTGTCACCCCGATGACACCGGTCGGCCTCGACTGAACAGGAGTCGCCCGCTCCCGCACTCGTAGCAGGCGACGACGCCCATACCCGTACGCTGCGAAGAATGGACGCCGTGCCCAGCATCAACACCGTCGTCGCCCGTGCACTGCACACTGCCGCCACGGTCCTGGAGCGGGAGGCGCTCCAGGACGGTCTGGAGTTCAAGGAACTCTGGCCCCGCGTCCTTGAGACGGACCCGCGGCTGGAGGCGGACTGGGAGCGCGCGGTGGACGCGTCACCGCAGGAGAACAACACCCCGTTCGGAAGATATGTGAACCGGGCGGCGATCAGCCTCGGCAAGGCGGGATGGTTGTACCGGGGCAGGCGACGCTGGGAGTTGACCGGAATCGGGCACGAAGCCCTCCGTCGATGGCCCGACCCGGTGGACTTCTATGGTCAGGCGCGTCAGCGCTACCGGGAGTGGGAACGCCAGCAGCAGCTCTGCGCCGTGGCGGCGACCGCGCTGGAACAGCTCCCCGACGGGGGAAACTGGGTCGCGTTGGAAGACCTGGCCAGGGAGTTCACCGTCGACCCCGGCGTCCTCGGACCAGTCCTGCGAGGCACACGTTCCGCGGGTTGGTACCTCGCGCTCGGAGAGGACGGGAGCGCCGGAGCGGGACTGCCTCTGCTGCCCCACGAACTCGACGCCTGGCGCGGCCTGCTCGACGCCGAGGGCGTGCTCGACCACGGTCGCAGCAGTCTCGACACCGTACGAGCCCTCCCCGACCGGCGGCTGCCCGTGTGGGACGCGCTCCTCGCGGCCAAGCAGCCGGACGAGGACGGTGGGACCGGCCAGGAGCCGCCCCGCCAGCTCTGGATCGTCCGTGGCGTCGACGCCACCACCGCCGTCCCCCTGATTCGCGGTCCCTGGCGCGAGCACGGAGTCATCACCCTGGGGGCGGGCCTTCCCACCCTGCCGGAACCGGGCATGCGCCCCGAGCGCATCCGGGAACTGGTCGACGTCTCGCACCCCAGCACCCCGCCCGTCCGCCGCGAACTCCTCGCCCGCGAACTGCACGCGTTCCTCACCCGGATGCGTGAACGCGACATCGTGTTGTGCGTCGACGGCTACGACACCTATGTCGGCGAGGTGAGCGGCACCACCGTGTTCGCCGAGGACCGGCTGGAGCGCCGCGTGGAGTGGCGCAACCTCGACCACCCCCTCGACTTCCTCAAGGACCTGCCGTCCGGACTGGCCGACGTGGTCGCCGACGCCGACTCCCAGGTCCTCGAAGCCACCGAGTACGCGGAGACGGTCCTCGCCCTCATCGGCGGCACGCCCGGGACCGCCTCCGCCCCCGCCCCCAAGGGACCGGCCAGACTCCCTGACGCCACCGACGAACTGGCAGCCAAGCTCCACATGTCGGACACGACCTGGCTCCAGGACTGCGTCGAACTCCTCCGCGCCGGCCCACAACTGATCTTCCACGGCCCGCCCGGCACCGGGAAGACCTACACTGCCCTCGCCCTCGCCCGGCACCTGGCAGGCGCCTCCAGTGCCACCAACGTACGTCTCGTCCAGTTCCACCCCGCCTATGCCTACGAGGACTTCTTCGAAGGCATCCGCCCCCGCCTGAGCAAGCAGGGCGAAGGAGACGGCGGGCTCGGCTACGACCTCGTACGAGGCCCGCTGCGTAAACTCGCCGACGAGGCCGAAGCCCGCCCCGCCGAGGTCTTCGTGCTGGTCATCGACGAGATCAACCGGGGGCATCTCGCCAAGATCTTCGGCGAGTTGTACTTCCTCCTGGAATACCGCAAGGAACGCGTCCACCTCCTCTACGGCTCGGACGACGGCCGTGGCTTCCGCCTCCCGCCCAACCTCTGCGTCCTCGGCACCATGAACACCGTCGACCGCTCGGTGGCATACATGGACGCCGCCATGCGCCGCCGCTTCTCCTTCATGGAACTGCACCCGGACACCCCGCCCGTGTCCGGACTGCTGGACTCCTGGCTGCGGCGGCAGGCACAGGACAAGGCGAAGGAACGGGGAGAGGAGTACGACGGCACGTACGACAACGCGTACGCTCGCCTCCTCGACGAGATCAACCGTCTCCTCACCGAGAGCAGCCCCGGCGACCGCTCCTTCCGCGTCGGCCCCTCCTACTTCATGCAGGACTTGGCGCACAGCGGCGACGGCGCCCTCGAACGCCTGTGGAAGACCCAGATAATCCCCCTCCTCACCGAGCACCACTGGGGCGACAACACCAACGTCGACACGGTCTACGGGCTCGGCAACCTGCGCGACCGGCTGGGCATCCTTCCCCCGTCGGCCGACTCCACGGACGCCGAAGTCTCATGACCGCCAGACCCGTGCCGCCGGCGTACTGCCGCGACACCGCTCTGCGCATTCGGCTCACGGAAGGCGGCGGCTGGTCCTCCTGGGTACTCACCCCGGCCCAGGCCGCGACGCTCGCCGCGTACGAGGACATCGTGCGGATGCACCCCGAGAGCACCGGCCGCTGGCGACTGTCTGCCAAGGACCGGGTGGGCGCCGTACGACTCGGGTCGGGTGACGGCGCCCTCCAGCTGACCATCACCCCCAAGGTCCCCGTCGACCGGCTCCTCCACCTCATCTCGTACGCCCCCGAACGCGTCACCTTCGACCCGCGCCCCGTCACTGCCGAGCCGCGTCCCGATCTGCTCCCCGCCCTCGCGCACGCCTTCACCTCCGCCACCGACCGCGCCCTGCTGCACGGCGTCCTGCACGACTACCGGGAGACGCACGACACCCTGCCCGTCGTCCGAGGCCGCATCCGCCACGCCGACCAGCTCCGCCGCAGACCCGGCGTCCCCGTACCCCTGGAAGTCACCTATGACGACCACACCCCCGACATACCGGAAAACCGCCTCCTCCTCGCCGCGGCCCGCCGCCTCCTTCGCGTCTCCGGCCTCGATCCCGGCGCACGCTCCTCGCTCCAACGGCTCACCGCCCGCCTGGACGGCGTCCGTCCCCTGCCCCCCGGAGCCGCCGCACCCCGTTGGACACCGAACCGCCGCAACGCCCGCTACGCGCATGCCCTCGCCCTCGCCGAACTCGTGCTGCGCGGCGCCTCGTACGAACTCGGTGACGGCCGCGAGATCGCCGTCGACGGGCTGCTCGTCACGATGTGGCGGCTCTTCGAGGCGTACCTGGCCCGGGCGGTCGGCGAGGCCCTGCGACTGCGCGTCGGAGGCAGGCCCGAACCGCAGGACCGGAACTTCTTCCTCGACGCCGGGCGACGGCACGTACTCAAACCGGACCTGGTGCACTATCTGCCGTCCCCGCACGACGGCGTGCTCCGTCAGGCCGTCGTCCTCGACGCCAAGTTCAAGATCAAGCCCCAGCGGGACGACCTGTACCAGATGACGGCGTACTGCGTGCGGCTGGGCGTTGCCGAGGGCCATCTCGTGTACGCCTCCGGCAGGCCCGGGGTCGTGGAGGTACCGGTGGGGGAGGGGCGGCTCCGGATCTGGCGGCATGTCGTCGATCTCGGACGCCCCTGGAGAGCCCTGAACGAGGATGTCGCGGCACTCGCGGAGACCATCGACACCGCGCGCTCCGCGGTCGGCGCCTGACGACCTCATCGGCGCGACGGCGCCCGTGTTTCCCGTGACGGGACAGGCGGTCGTCGCCCGGCCCGCGCCACTCGTCGCCGTACCCCGGCGGTGAGTGGTGTGCCATCCCGTACACCACCCTCGTCACCCCGGCGGAGCGGCTGGACGGCTGAACGACAACGAAGATGTGGGTACTGTTGAGGTGATGTAGGCACAATGCTTCTGCCTCGGTGAGGGAGTCCGGCATGAGTACCATTTCCGTCCGAGAGTTCTCGTACAACCCCAGCGCCGTCTTCGCCCGCGTGGAAAAGGGTGAGGCAGTCCAGGTGACCCGCCACGGCAATGTCATCGCCATACTGCTGCCCGGCTCCGGGCCGGTGGCCCGTTACTCCGACCTGGTCGCTCAAGGGAAGATCCGCCTCAAAGCGGCCACCACCTCCGATCTCGACCGCATGCCGCGGTACGACCTCGCGGCAGACGCGCCCGACCCGGTGGAGCTCCTCCTTGCGGAGCGGGAGGACGACGACCGGTGATCTACATGGACTCCTCGGCGCTGCTGACCCTGTTGACCGGTCGCGCCAATGCCCCCGCCCTTCGGAGCTTCCTGGCTCAGCGGCCCGGCTTGCCCATGGCCACGAGCACGGTGGGTGTCGTGGAGACGATTCGCCAACTCGACAAGGTGGGCTCCTTCCCGAACGCCTTGGCCGATCTGGACCGCATGGTCACCGAGATCCTCCTCACCGAGGAGGTTCGTGACCTGGCGACCAGGGTTCCGGCCGCCTTGCGCTCCCTCGACGCCATCCATGTGGCGAGTGCGCTGGCCATCGGTACGGCTCTTGATTCCCTGATCACCTACGACAAGCGGATGCTCGATGCAGCCCGGGAGGCCGGGCTGGCTGCCTACGCGCCGGGCATGGCGGACTGACTCGTAGGCGGGCCACCAGGGGCGCCGACTGTAGAAACCCGACAGGAGCGGCCCCGCGCCACTGTCGGTGCCCGATTCTCCGGGAGGCGGAGGGGACCGATAGATTTCCAAGGAAGGCGCCTGTCTTGCAGGGGTTTCAGACTGCTATGGAAAGGGTGATCCGTTGAGCCGCTCGGTTCTCGTCACCGGAGGCAACCGGGGCATCGGCCTCGCCATCGCCCGCGCGTTCGCCGATGCCGGCGACAAAGTCGCGATCACATACCGTTCGGGTGAGCCGCCGGCCGCCCTCACCGCATTGGGCTGCCTCGCCGTCAAGTGCGACATCACCGACAGCGAACAGGTGGAGCAGGCCTACAAGGAGATCGAGGCCGAGCACGGCCCCGTCGAGATCCTGGTCGCCAACGCCGGCGTCACCAAGGACCAGCTCCTGATGCGGATGTCCGAGGAGGACTTCACCTCGGTCCTCGACACCAACCTCACGGGCACCTTCCGGGTCGTCAAGCGCGCCAACCGCGGCATGCTCCGTGCCAAGAAGGGCCGGGTCGTCCTCATCTCGTCGGTCGTGGGGCTGCTCGGCTCCGCGGGGCAGTCGAACTACGCCGCCTCCAAGGCCGCCCTGGTCGGCTTCGCGCGCTCGCTCGCCCGTGAACTCGGCTCGCGCAACATCACCTTCAACGTCGTCGCGCCCGGTTTCGTCGACACCGACATGACCAAGGCGCTCACCGACGAGCAGCGTGCGGGCATCGTCGCCCAGGTGCCGCTCGGCAGGTACGCGCAGCCCGAGGAGATCGCCGCTACGGTGCGGTTCCTCGCCTCGGACGACGCCTCGTACATCACTGGAGCCGTCATTCCGGTTGACGGCGGACTGGGAATGGGTCACTGATCACCATGAGTGGAATCCTCGAGGGCAAGCGCGTCCTGATCACCGGTGTGCTGATGGAGTCCTCCATCGCCTTCCACACCGCCAAGCTGGCCCAGGAGCAGGGCGCCGAGATCATCCTGACCGCGTTCCCGCGGCCCACGCTGACCGAGCGCATCGCGAAGAAGCTCCCCAAGCCCACCAAGGTCATCGAGCTCGACGTGACGAACGACGAGCACCTGGCCCGTCTCGCCGACATCGTCGGTGAGGAGCTCGGAGGGCTCGACGGCGTCGTGCACTCCATCGGCTTCGCCCCGCAGGACGCTCTCGGCGGCAACTTCCTCAACACCCCGTTCGAGTCGGTCGCCACCGCCATGCACGTCTCCGCCTTCTCGCTGAAGTCGCTGACCATGGCCTGCCTGCCGCTGATGCAGAACGGCGGCTCGGTCGTCGGCCTCACCTTCGACGCGCAGTACGCCTGGCCGCAGTACGACTGGATGGGCCCGGCCAAGGCCGCCCTGGAGGCCGTCAACCGCTACCTCGCCCGCGACCTGGGCAAGCAGAACGTGCGCTCCAACCTGATCTCGGCGGGCCCGATCGGCTCCATGGCCGCCAAGTCCATCCCGGGCTTCAGCGAGCTGGCCTCCGTCTGGGACAACCGGGCGCCCCTGGAGTGGGACCTCAAGGACCCGGAGCCGGCCGGTCGCGGTGTCGTCGCCCTGCTGAGCGACTGGTTCCCGAAGACCACCGGCGAGATCATCCACGTCGACGGCGGACTGCACGCCATCGGTGCCTGATTTCCCCCACATGGCCGACGCCCCGATTCCCGCAGCGCGCGGGGAGCGGGGCGTCGCCCGTTCGGCCTAGTCGGCCGGGCGCCCCGGGCACCGTACCGCGCACGCTGGAACCACGCACCGCCCCGCAGCCGTACGGCCGAGGAGGTCCCCCTTGTGCGCCTGTCCCGCCGTTTTGCCCCGGTGTTCGCCGCTGTCACCCTCATCATGGTTCTGCCGTACGACGCGATGCCCCACGCGCGCGCGGGGCATGCGGGATCCGCTGTCCCCCAGCCGTTCGGAGCCGAGTGCCGCACCACGGTGGAGGGCTCGCACGTGACCGCGTACTGCCACAACCCGTACCCGGACACCGACCGGGTCGCCCTGCACATCGAGTGCGACCGCTGGTGGGACCTCGACACCGACGGCGACCCGGTCGAGGCGGGCCCCGCCATGACGGTGCGGCTGACCGGCCGGTGCTGGATGGAGGTCCGGTCGGTGTGGGTCAGCCACGAGAAGTGACGGTGCCCGTCGGCCGCCGCGGGCCCGGTCCCCTCAGCCGCCGGTCGTGACGCGCGGGACTCCCGGATCCGCCCGGCCGAGCCGTCCCGGGCGGCACTGGAACGGGTAGCCCGCGGCCTCCGCGCCCGCCGCCTCCGTGTCGCCCGCGCGGATCGCGTCGACGAGCCGCGCGTGGTCCATGTACGTCTCCGGCGTCAGCTTCCCGCCGACGTCCTCGCGCAGCCAGTCGCGCAGCACCTCGCCCAGGTCCGCGTACATCGCCGTCATGACGTCGTTGTGGGACGCGGCCACCACGGCCAGGTGGAAGGTCGCGTCGGCGGCCACGAAGGCCTCCGCGTCGCCCGACTCCCAGGCCTCCTCACGGCGCACGAGCAGCGCGTCGAGCTGCTTCAGATCGCGCTCGGTGCGCCGCTCGGCGGCCAGCTTCGCCGCGCTCGACTCCAGGGTGGCGCGCAGCTCGGCGATGTGCCGCGGATCGGCGTCGGCGAAGCGCCGGTGCATGACGCCCGCGAGCTCGCTGGTCGCCACGACATAGGTGCCCGAGCCCTGGCGGATGTCGAGCAGGCCGTTGTGGGCCAGCGCGCGGACGGCCTCGCGGACCGTGTTGCGGGCGACGCCGAGCTGCTCGACCAGCTCCGGCTCGGTGGGGATACGGGAGCCGACCGGCCACTCGCCCGAGGTGATCTGGTTCCGCAGCTCGGCGATGACCTGCTCGGACAGCGCCGAACGGCGGGGATGGCTCAGCGGCATGGCGGTCCTTCGAAACGGGCCCGGTGTGATCGTTCGCGCGGGGCCGGAGATTTCGGAGATTAACGCAAGGGGATTGGACAGCCAATCATCCCATGATTCTATGATGGGCGTCATGGCCAGCGAGGAGACCGGGACGATGACGTCCACACCCGTACGCGGTTCCGTCGAGAGCGCGCAGCTCCGATCGCAGCCCACGCGCGCGTGGATGACGCGGCTGGTCACCGTCGGCATCGTCCTCACCGCCCTCAACCTGCGCCCCGCCATCACCAGCTTCGGCGCCCTTCTCGAAGAGGTGCGCGACGGACTCGGCATGAGCGGCAGCGTCGCGGGACTCCTCACCTCCGTACCGCCGCTCTGTTTCGCCGTCTTCGGGGTCACGGCACCGCGACTCGCCCGCCGTTTCGGACCCGGAGCGGTCGTCTGCGCCGGAATGGCCGCCATCGCGGCGGGCCTCGCGATCCGGCCGTACGCCGGGAGCACGGTCGGCTTCCTGGCCGCCAGCGCCCTCGCACTCATGGGCATCGCCGTCAGCAACGTCCTGATGCCGGTGATCGTCAAGCGCTGGTTCCCGGACCGGGTCGGCTCCATGACCGGCCTCTACTCGATGGCACTCGCCCTGGGCACCTCGGCCGCGGCGGCGGTGACCGTGCCCATGACCGATGCCCTGGGCGGCAGTTGGCGGTCGGGGCTCGCGGTGTGGGCGGGACCGGCGGCGGTCGCCGTACTGCCGTGGATCGCCCTCGTCCGCGCGCGGGACGCCGATTTCCACGGCGCCGAGCGGACGCACACGAAGGACACCGCTCCGCCGGAGCGCGACGGGCTGCGCATCACCCGTAGCCGTACCGCCTGGGCACTCGCCGTCTTCTTCGGGCTCCAGGCCACCGCCGCGTACATCACGATGGGATGGATGCCGCAGATCTTCCGCGATGCCGGGGTCTCCGCGGGCACCGCCGGGCTGCTCCTCGCGGTCACGATGGTGATGGGTGTGCCGCTGGCCTTCGTCATCCCGCGCCTCGCCACCCGTCTGCCCCACCAGGGACCGATCGTGGTCGCGCTCGCCGTCTGCGGCCTCGCCGGATACGCGGGCCTCTACGCCGCTCCGGCCGGCGGCGCCTGGGCCTGGGCCCTGCTGCTCGGTGTCTCCAACTGTGCCTTCCCGCTCGCCCTCACCATGGTCGGGATGCGGGCCAGGACCGGCGCGGGCGTCGCCAAGCTCTCGGCGTTCGCGCAGAGCACCGGGTATCTGCTCTCGATCCCCGGGCCCCTCCTCGTGGGTGTCCTCTACCAGCACAGCGGCGGCTGGGGACTGCCGCTCGCCCTCATGGCCGCGCTGATGGTCCCGCAGATCGCGACGGGCGTCCTCGCGGGCCGCGACCGCACCGTGGAGGACGAGGCCGCGCGCGGCCCCCGGCCGTGAGGCCCCCCGACGGTGGGAGTGCGGACGAAGGGTGCGAGACTGGCCGTATGCCTGCGCTCGACCCGAATCCCCAGAACGGCCAGAAGAAGTTGCTGCTCGTGCTCGGCGCGATGCTGGCCATCACTGTGATCATCGGCATCATCGCCTCGATCGCCTCCCCGTAACCACCACCTCCCACGCCCCCCGGGACGCCGGAGGTGGGGCTAACCCCCCATCCCCTAGGGGGTGAGTGTCAGGGTCAAGTGGGTGGATCACCGGATGGGTTGAGGGCCCCGGATTCCGTAACTTCGAGATGTGGCCGCGAGGACGCGGCCCACGGAGCACTCGAAGACTCGCGGAGGCGGCATGTCGGCCCGTACGCACACCCGGCCCCACCCGGCGACCACGGGCAGTGTCGACATCCGGCTTCCCTGGTGGGCCCTCGCCCTGCCCGCCCTCGCCTTCGCCGCCCTGCTCCTCCTGATACTGAACCCGGCGGATGCGCACGCCGCGACCGGCGACCCCTCGATCAGTCACCTCTTCGAGCGCATCCAGCAGACCGTGCTGCGCCAGACCCCCTGAGCACCCTTGGGGGAGGCCGTCAACTGTCTGCGCCGCATGGCGTGTTTCATGCGAAGCTGGGACTCATGAGCGTCGCAGAACCCCGCAGGATTGTTCTCTTCCGGCATGCGAAAGCCGACTGGCCACAGGTGTCCGACCACGAGCGGCCGCTCGCTGACCGGGGCCGTATGGACGCAGCCGTCGCCGGCCGCAAGCTGGCCGACACCGGCATCCCCGTCGATCTGGCCCTCTGCTCCACCGCGGCCCGGACCCGTGAAACCTGGAAGCTCGCCGTCCATGAGCTCGCGCACCGGCCGAAAACGGTCTATGAGGAACGGCTCTACGAGGCCTCGCCCGGCGAGCTGATCGCCGTGCTCAACGAAACCTCGGACGACGCGCAGAACGTGGTCCTGATCGGCCACAACCCCGGCATCCAGGGCCTCGCCGACATCCTGGCCGGGCAGGCCGAGGGCGACACCCGCGCCCGGATGACCGACCACGGTTTCCACACCGCGGCCTTCGCCGTGCTCACCTTCGAGAGCTCCTGGAAATCCCTGGAGCCGGGAGTGTGCACGCTGCTCGACTACTGGGCGCCGACCCAGTAACCCACCCCTGCACGGACCGGGGGCCCGGCACCATCACGGTGCCGGGCCCCCGTCGACGTACGACCCCAGGAGTACGACCGCGTACGACCGTCCGCGCGGGCGACTGCGTACGACCTGTATGGCTACGACCTGTATGGCTACGACCTGTATGTGTGCGACTGCTGTGCGTACGCCCCCTAAGGCCCGCACGCCCTCTACGGCCCGCACGACCCCTACGACGACCCCGCACGGTCCGGGCGGCCGTCCAGGGTCAGTGGTCGTCCAGGTGCATGTCCGCCGCCTCGACCTCTTCGCGGGTGACGCCCAGCAGATACAGGACGGTGTCCAGGAAGGGGAAGTTCACCGCGGTGTGCGCGGCCTGGCGGACGACGGGCTTGGCGTTGAAGGCGACACCGAGACCGGCCGCGTTGAGCATGTCGAGGTCGTTGGCACCGTCACCGATCGCCACGGTCTGGGAGAGCGGCACCCCCGCCTCGGCGGCGAACCGGCGCAGCAGCCGCGCCTTGCCCGCGCGGTCCACGATCTCCCCGACGACCTTGCCGGTCAGCTTCCCGTCGACGATCTCCAGCGTGTTGGCCTGCGCGAAGTCGAGACCGAGCCGCTCCTTGAGATCGTCGGTGACCTGGGTGAACCCACCCGAGACGACACCCACTTGGAAGCCGAGCCGCTTCAGCGTACGGATCAGCGTGCGCGCACCCGGCGTCAGCCGTACCTCCTGGCGCACCTTGGTCACCACCGAGGCGTCCAGACCCTTGAGCAGCGCCACCCGCGCGTGCAGCGACTGCTCGAAGTCCAGCTCCCCGCGCATCGCGGACGCCGTCACCTCGGCGACCTCGTCCTCGCACCCGGCGTGGGCGGCGAACAGTTCGATCACCTCGTCCTGGATGAGCGTCGAGTCCACATCCATGACGACCAGGCGCTGGGCCCGCCGGTGCAGCCCCGCGGCCACCACCGCGATGTCCACACCGAGCGCCGCCGCCTCCGTCACCAGCGCGGTGCGCAGCGTCTCGGTCTCCGCACCGGACACCGCGAACTCGACCGCCGTCACCGGGTACTTGGCGAGCCGGAAGATACGGTCGATGTTGCCGCCGGTCTTGGTGATCCGCGCGGCGATCGCGGCCGTCGACTCCGCCGTGAGCGGATGCCCGAGCACGGTGACGAGGGACCGTCCGAGGCCACGCGGCCGGTTGTCGCCGAGACCGGAGATGATCTCCGCCTGCAACTTCATCGACTCCGCCCAGCTGTGGACGGTGGCCCGCAGATCACCCTCCATGCCGGCGGGCGGCTCCGTCACGAGGGCGCACAGCACGATCCGGCCCCGGGTGACGACCTGCTCGATGTCGACCACGTCGACGTAGTAGGCGGCGAGGGTGTCGAAAAGTCCGGCCGTGATGCCCGGCCGGTCCTTGCCGAAGATCTTGACGAGGACAGTGGGGACCTCGTGGGTCTGCGAAGCGCTCATGGTGGTTCCACCGTATCCGGCACCCAGTGCCTGCCGCCGCCCAGGTCCGCTCCGCGGACAGGGAACACTGGGTGTCGAAGCGGTGTCGAGCGCGTTGCCCGGGGGTGGCGTCAGTCGCGTCGCCGGGGGCTCGGTGGCGGAGGCGGGCCCTGGTCGGGCGGGGGCTGCGGCGGAGGCGGCACATCGCGCCGCTGCGGCCGTCGGTGCCGCGGCCCAGGTGGCGGCGTCATCGGCCGGACGACCGTCGGCGCGCCGTACACGTCGTCGGGCGGTCGTGTTCGCTCGGGCGGCCCTCCGTCCGCCGGCCCCCGTAAACCGTCGGGCAGCCGCAGATACGGATTGGTGTCGGGATTCGCCGGCCGGTACGGCGTGTTCGGCGCGTACGGCCCTGGCTGCGGCGGGAGGTCGGGAGAGAGCGGGGAAACCGGGGGAACCGGGGGAACCGGTGGAAGGGGAGGACCGGAGTCACCCAGTGCCAGCGGCGCCGCCCGCCGTCCCGCGGCCCCGCTCGCGCACGCCAGCAGTGCCCCCGCCGCCCCCGTGCCCGCACCCCATGCGGCGCCGAGCAGCAGCGCCATGCCCAGGTGTCCGTGCAGTTGGATCCCGGCGCCGAACGCGTCGATGCCGAACACCGACAGCGAGGCGTCCACGGACACATCCGTCAGCCACGCCAGCAGCGGCAGCGCCAGCGCCGTCACGATCCCGAGCCGAAGAGCGCAGCGTCCCACGAAACCGAGGGCACCCGGCCCTCGTACATCCGGAGCAGTCGGTGTTCCCCCCGGTGCCGCAGCCCGCTGCCCTGCAAAAGGCGTACGCGTGGCCGCCAGGACGCCCGCGAACAGCATCATCAACGCCGTCGCCACTCCCAGCAGCCACACCCGGCCGTCGAGTTCGGCGAGACGGCCCAGGGTGACGGGCTGGTCGGAGTCGACACTCAGCAACTTGTCGAGGGGGTCGGGGAGCAGTTTGGCGAGTTCGCCGGTGGCCTTGCCGTCCCAGGGGACGAAGAGACCGATCGGGACGCCGAGCCACACCCCGTTGGGTGCCCCGAGCAGCGCCGCGCCCGCGATCAGCTTGGGATGCGGGTCGCCGATCGCCGCGTACGCCGCCGCCGCGAGCCCCGCCGCCACCGCCACCAGCATCACCGTGACCAGCGCGGACGCGGCCGGCCGCACCACCCGGTGCACGCCCTCCCAGCCGCGCGGCAGCGGGGTGCGCCGGGAGGCGAGCAGGGCGATCACCAGGATTCCGGCCGCCCAGGCCGCGCCGCCGAGCAGCGTGGGCACGGTGTCGACGGTGAAGCCCACGGCCGCCTGCGCGTTCACCAGGTCGCCGATCTTGTCGGGCAGCAGCCCGCCGAGGTCCCCGAGTCCGCCGGGGAGTTTGTCGGTGATGTTCCCGAGTCCGCCGCCGCCCGTCACCTGGTCGAGACCGAGATTGCCGCCGTCGATCGTGATGACGTCGTGCCCGGCCCAGGCGAGCCCGCCCAGGGTCGCGACGAACAGCAGCACCACCGTGCCCGCACGCGCGAGGAGTTCGAACGGCGCGATCTCGACTCCCGCGCCGCGCAAGGACCGTAGGAAGAAGAAGGAGAGCAGGAGCGCACCCACCAGCCCCACGCCCAATGGCGTGATCTGGATGGCCGTGTGCGCCTCCGCGCCTTTCAGGCCGAAGGCCGACACGTCGCCCGCCGGCTTGACCGCACCATTCGCCCCAAGGGCCACCACTGCCGCGGTCATCGGCCCGAGCGAACCCGCCGCGTCCGCGCCGACCAGATGCAGGCCCAGCGCGGCCGTGCCCGCCATCGCGATCAACGCCCAACTCACCGAGGCGATCGCGGACAACAGCATATCCCCCCACGGCAGACGCCTGCCGTGTCCCACGGTGTCGATGCTCATTGTCAGACCCCCCGATCCGCGCCGCGGTGTCACCACCGTGGATGTCCCCCTCGCGGGGGATTACCACTCTCCGGTCCGGTTTCAACCCCGTCAACGGAAACGGGCAACCCCGCCCGTACGCGGACGCCGTATGGCCCGACTTTCGGTCAGGGGGCTGCTCCTGAAATAGTTCCCCCCGATGTTCGACATCCCTAGACTCCCTGTGATGGGGGTAACTCGGGGGACAACTCATCGGGGGACAACTCAGTGGGGCATGGAGTGCCGGAACTCGTACTGGAATTGAACGGACGGACCTGGACGCTCGATGCGGCCAGGCCATACACCCTCGGACGTGATCCGCAGGGGGACATCGTGCTCGACGACGCCAGGGTCTCCTGGCGTCACGCCACGATCAGCTGGGGCGGCCGGAGTTGGGTCATCGAGGACCACGGCAGCACCAACGGCACCTTCGTGCAGGGGCAGCGGATCCATCAGATGGAGATCGGCCCCGGTTCGGCCGTGCACCTCGGCAACGCGACCGACGGCCCGCGCCTGAACCTCTCCGGTGCCGCCGCCGTCGCGCAGCCCCAGCAACAGCCGTACGCGGCACAGGGCGCGGGCCCCGCCTGGGCTCAGCAGCCGGCGCCGCAGCAGCAGACCCCGGAGCAGGGCCGTCAGCAGCCGCAGCAGTCCGCGCCGCGCGTGCCGCAGCAGCAGGGACCCGGTGGTGGCGCGGGGGCGCCGCCGGTCTACGGCGACCGCAGCCCGACCACGTTCCACCAGCTGGCCCTCGGCCGTGTGATGCGCATCGGCCGTGCCCTGGAGAACGAACTGGTCGTCTCCGACCTCCAGGTCTCGCGCCACCACGCGGAGTTCCACGCGGCGCCCGACGGCCGCTACGAGATCCGCGACCTCGGCTCGCACAACGGCACGTACGTCAACGGTATGCCGATCGCCAAGGGCGGCTCGGCGCTGCTCGGGCCGAACGACATCGTCGGCGTCGGCCACTCGACGTACCGTCTTGTCGGCGACCGCCTAGAGGAGTTCGTCGACACCGGTGAGGTCTCCTTCTCGGCCCGCCACCTGACCGTCACGGTCGACGGCGGCAAGCAGATCCTCCGGGACGTCTCCTTCGGCGTCCCGGAGAAGTCGCTCGTCGCGGTCATCGGCCCGTCGGGCTCCGGCAAGTCGACGCTCCTGAAGGCGCTCACGGGCTACCGCCCCGCCAACCAGGGTGACGTCCTCTACGACAACCGGGACCTGTACAAGCAGTTCGCCGAGCTGCGCCAGCGCATCGGTCTGGTCCCGCAGGACGACATCCTGCACAAGGAACTGACCGTCAAGAAGGCCCTCAAGTACGCGGCCAAACTGCGCTTCCCCGCCGACACCACGGGCGAGGAGCGCGAGGCGCGCATAGACGAGGTGCTGCGCGAGCTGAAACTGGACGTCCACAAGGAGAAGAAGGTCACCTCCCTCTCCGGTGGCCAGCGCAAGCGCGTCTCGGTGGCCCTGGAGCTGCTGACCAAGCCCTCGCTGATCTTCCTGGACGAGCCGACCTCCGGCCTCGACCCGGGCATGGACCGCGATGTCATGCAGCTGCTGCGCGGTCTCGCCGACGACGGCCGTACGGTCCTCGTCGTCACGCACTCCGTGGCCGAGCTGGCGATCTGCGACAAGCTGCTGGTGATGGCACCGGGCGGTTCGGTGGCGTACTTCGGTCCGCCCGAGGAGGCCCTCAACTTCTTCGGCTACGAGACCTGGGCCGACGTCTTCTCCGCCTTCGAGAACTACCGCGACTACGACTGGGCGGGCCGCTGGAAGGGCTCGCAGCACTACCAGATGTATGCCGCGGACATCGACGCCGTCGCCCCGCAGGCGGCGAACGTGACGCCGCCGCAGGCGATGAAGCCGCCGAAGCCGCAGGGCTGGTTCTCCCAGCTGGGCACACTGGTGCGGCGCTATGTGTCGGTGATCGTGTCCGACAAGGGCTTCCTGGCGCTGACGGTGATCCTGCCCGTGGTGCTCGGCTCGGTCAGCCTGTTGATCGACTCGGGCGACGACCTGCTGCCGCGCTTCACCAAGAACGGCACCAACATCGGCAACGGCACCGCCACCACCGTCCTGCTGATCCTCGCCGTGGGTGCCTGCTTCGCCGGCGCCGCCAACTCCGTCCGTGAGCTGATCAAGGAACGGGTGATCTACGAGCGGGAGCGCGCGACCGGCCTGTCCCGCTCGGCGTACCTGATGTCCAAGGTGGTCGTGCTCGGCGTGGTCACCCTGCTGCAGGGGGCACTGGTCGGCGCCATCGGCTTCGGCAGCCGGACGGTCCCGAAGGAGGGCCTGCTCCTCGGCGCCGCGACGAAGGTGGAACTGACCCTGCCGATCATGGCGCTGGGCTTCACCTCGATGATGTTCGGCCTGGTCATCTCCTCGCTGGTGAAGACGGCCGAGAAGACCATGCCGCTGCTCGTCATGTTCGCGATCGTCCAGGTCGTCTTCACCGGGTGTCTGTTCGTCCTGAACGGCGCGATCGGCGTCAACCAGTTCTCGTACCTGATGCCGTCGCGCTGGGCGGTCGCCGCCGCGGGCACCACCCTGGACCTCAACGTGCTCTTCCCGGACAAGAACAACCCGGGCCGGACGGACCCGCTGTGGGAGCACACCACCGGCGCCTGGACCCTCGACATGATCGCCCTGATCGTCCTCGGCGTGATCTGCGGCTTCCTCGTGGCCCGCTTCCTGCGCCGCCACGAGCCCGAGGTCATGCGCAAGTAGCCCCCGCTCGCACCCATGCCGAAGGGCGGCACCCCCACACCGGGGTGCCGCCCTTCGGCGTCACGTGTCAGAGGTCCGCGCCGGCCTCAGTACGCGCTGTTGACGTTGTCCATCGAGCCGTACTTGTGGGCCGCGTAGTTGGCGGCGGCCGTGATGTTGGCGACCGGGTCGTAGATGTTCCACGAGGTGCCGGAGACGTGGTATGCGTTGAACGTCGGCTGGATGACCTGCAGCAGGCCCTTCGACGGGATGCCGTTGATCGCGTTGACGTCCCAGCCGTTGATGGCCCTCGGATTGCCCGAGGACTCCCGCATGATGTTGCGGTACAGACCGTTGTACGTGCCGGGGATGCGGTGCTTCGCCATGATGGCGAGCGACTGGCGGATCCAGCCGTCGAGGTTGTTGGTGGACGTCTTCATGGCGACGGTCTCGAACGAGATGCGCTGCGTGGAGCGGCTCGCGGCGGGCTCCTGCGCGCGGGTGTTCTCGGCGGTCGTCCTGGCGGTGGCCGCGGCAGCGGTCTTCCGCTGGGCGAGGACGGCGGCGGCCTTCTTCTCGGCGGCGTCGGCGGCCTGCCTCTTTGCCGCGATGGCCTGGGTCTTCAGGCTCGCGCCCGCCAGCTGGTCGGTCACGCTGGCCTTGACGTCCTTGATCGGCTGCCCGCTGAAGACGACCGGGGCCGAGGAGGCGGCCGCGTCGGTCGTCGTGGTGGTCCCCGAGGCACCGGGCACCAGCGAGAACGCGAGGGCCGCGGCACCGAGGGTGGCGACACCGGCGATCGAGAGCTTGTGGACCTGGGTCAGCTTCGGACTATGTCCAGGAGTGCGGGTGTTCTTGGGCATGGCTGATGGACCTCTTCGAATAGCGCGGAGGTCGCTCTCGCTCCGGTGGGGGTGGAGTGTTTTCGGAGCTGGCGCCTCGGGGTGGAACCCGCGGCGCTGAGCGACGGAGCCATTCTTAGCGGCCGCAAAATACTGTGGCAAAGGTGTGACGTACGAAGCCCGGTAGTAGGCCCAGGAAGGGCAAATCGGGGCAGACTGTCACGTCTGCCCCGCTCACCCAGGACCCCTTTATCTCCTATGTACCTTCGTATGTGATGTGCGCCCTATGTGCGGGGTCACATCACCCTTGAGGAATTCTCACCTGTGGTTGCTGGAGCAATGCTCAGGGTGAGAGTCCTCGTCCGGAAGGACGAGGTGCACGTCCCCGAACTCGTGCCAGAGGTAGAGCCCGCTCAACGCCTCGCCGTAGCCGCGCTCCACCGCCGCCCGGCCCGCGACCGCCTCCAGCATCAGCAGATGCGAGGCCTCCGGCTCGTGCAGCCCGGTCAGCAGCCCGTCCACCACCCGTACGCCCCGCTCCGGGGTCACCACGAGGTCCGTCCAGCCCTTCCGGGCCCGGACCACTCCCTCCGGGCCCGCGGCCGACTCGACGGCGCGTACGGCCGTCGTCCCCACCGCGACGATCCGGCCGCCCCCTGCCTTCGCCGCGTTGATCAGCCGCGCCGACGTCCCCGGTACCTCGTACCGCTCCGGATACGGCGGCTCGTGGGCCTCCGCCGAAGCGACACCCGTGTGCAGCGTGATCGGTGCGAACTGCACGCCCCGGCTCACCAGCTCCGCCACCATCCGCGCGGTGAAGGGCCGCGCCGCACTCGGCATCTCCGCACTCCCGCCGCCGTCGGCGGACGGCAGCGCGAACACCGTCTGATAGACGGACAGCGGCTGATCCCGCTCCGTATAGGAGTAACGAATGGGCCGCCCGTGCCGACGCAGCAGCCCCGGCACGTCCGGATCCGACACCCGCCCCCACCACAACCGGGAGCCGCACGGTGTCAGCGGCTCCTCCAGGACGAGCCCCATGTCCCCGGCGAGGCGCACCTCCATCCCCGCGGGCCCGCCCGCACGCGCACGCGTGGTGCCCCTTCCGTCGGGATCCCGCAGCTCGACGGCCCACCGCCCGTCATCACCCCGCGTGGAGAAATGCACCACCACGCGCGTGTGCCCGATCCACCCGTCCACGGCGGCGGCCAGCGTGGGCGAGATGTTGACGACGAGCAGATCCCCGGCCCGCAGCAGCCGCGGCAGCTCCACGAACGCGTGATGCGACACCTCCGTACCCCGCGACACGAGCATCCGTACGGAGTCCCGGTCCCGCCCGGGCCCACGCTGCTCGGCCGGCACCCGTGCCGACAGCTCCTCGGGAACCCGCACGGCGATCGTCATCGCACCCCCACGAGGGCCGCGGCGGTCGTCCTCTTCACCGGGCCACCTCCAGGAGTGACGGCGCCGAGTACCGGCCACTCGCCGGGCGCTCGTCCAGCAGCCGCAGAAAGGCCGGGACCACACGGACGGGCGCCGGTCGCGGGTCTTCGTCGTCCGGTACGGCCGCCGCGTACAGGTCCGTGTCCATGTCCCCGGGGTCCACCGCCCAGACCCGCAGCCCGGGCTCCTCCGCGCCGAGCACGGCCGCGAGGTGGTCCAGAGCGGCCTTGGACGCCCCGTACCCGCCCCACGTCTCGTACGCCTCCGCGGCCGCGTCCGAGCTGACGGCGACGACCGCCCCGGTCTTCGAGGCCCGCAGCAGCGGCAGCGCCTCCTGGACCAGGCCCAGCGCCGCGACCACATTGACCTCCAGGGCCCGCCGCAGCCCGTCCGGACTCAGCTCCTCCAGGCGCACCAGCGGCTCGGCGCCCAGCGCGCTCGCGTTGTTCACCAGCAGATCGACGCCGCCGAGCCCGCGGGCGGCCGCCACCAGCTCGGCACGGTGCCCGGCGTCGGTGACGTCCCCGGGCAGGGCCTCCACCCGGGTCCCGTACGTGGACAGCGCCACCGCCGTCTCCGCCAGCACCCCCGCGGTCCTGGCGTCCAGCACCAGATCCCAGCCGCGCTCCGCCAGAGCCGCGCCGAGCGCCCTCCCCAGCCCCTTCGAAGCCCCCGTGATGATCGCTACCGGCATGACGTCCGTCCCCTCGTCCGCTCACCGCCGCTCCCGGCGGGTGCCTTCAACCTAGGAACCCGGCGACCCCCACCGCCTCGTGCGCGGGCCCCAAGACGCGGGGTCCTTCGGCCTAGGTCCACCGGCCCAGGCGGCGGCCACCACAGGTCGGATACGCACTGTCACACCCCGCGGGTACTTTGGGGACATGAGCCAAGGCCCCCGGTCCGGTCTGTACGCGGTGAGCTCCGCGCTGCTGGGCATGAGCAGGCACCTGGAGGTGCGCGAGGTCCTCAAGACGATCGTCGCCTCGGCCCGCGAGCTGCTCGACGCGCAGTACGCCGCGCTCGGCGTCCCGGACGACCACGGAGGCTTCGCCCAGTTCGTGGTCGACGGCGTCAGCGACGCCCAGTGGAAGGCCATCGGCCCGCTTCCGCGCCAGCACGGCATCCTCGCCGCCATGCTGCACGAGGCCCGCCCCGAGCGCCTCGCGGACGTCCGCAAGGACCCCCGCTTCGAGGGCTGGCCCGCCGCCCACCCCGACATGTCCGACTTCCTGGGCCTGCCGATCCGCGACGGCGACGAGGTCATGGGCGCGCTGTTCCTGGCGAACAAGAACAAGAAGGACCGCTCCGAGCCGGGCGACGGGTGCGCCTTCACCGAGGACGACCAGGAACTCCTCACGATCCTGGCCCAGCACGCGGCGATCGCCCTGACCAACGCCCGCCTGTACGAGCGCAGCCGTGAGCTGACCATCGCCGAGGAGCGCTCCCGGCTCGCCCATGAACTTCACGACGCGGTCAGCCAGAAGCTGTTCTCCCTGCGCCTGACCGCGCAGGCAGCCGTCGCCCTCGTCGACCGCGACCCCGCCCGCGCCAAGGGCGAGCTCCACCAGGTGGCAGCGCTCGCCGCCGAGGCCACCGAGGAACTGCGCGCCGCCGTCATCGAGCTGCGCCCCGCCGCCCTCGACGAGGACGGCCTGGTCGCCACCCTGCGCACCCAGATCCAGGTCCTCGACCGCGCCCACTCCGCGCGCGTCACCTTCGCCGGCCGCGGGGTGCGGGCGCTGCCCGCCGCCCAGGAGGAGGCCATGCTGCGCGTCGCCCAGGAGGCCCTGCACAACGCGCTGCGGCATTCTGGAGCGGGCCGGGTCGACGTCACCCTGGAGAAGCGCGGACCCGGCGCGGTCCTGCGCGTCAGCGACGACGGCAGCGGCTTCGAGCCCACGGCGATACGCGCCGCGGGACGCCACCTCGGCCTGGTGTCGATGCGGGACCGGTCGAGTGGCGTCGGCGGCACGCTCACCGTGGAATCGGCGCCCGGAAAGGGCACCACGATCGAGATGGAGGTCCCTGGTGGCTGACGCAATCAAGGTGCTGCTGGTCGACGACCACCAAGTGGTCCGCCGGGGCCTGCGCACCTTCCTCGAAGTGCAGGACGACATCGAGGTGGTGGGAGAGGCGTCCGACGGAGCCGAAGGCGTCGCCCGCGCCGAGGAGTTGAAGCCCGACGTCGTCCTCATGGACGTCAAGATGCCGGGCATGGACGGCATCGAGGCGCTGCGCAAGCTCCGCGAACTCGCCAACCCCGCGCGCGTGCTGATCGTCACCAGCTTCACCGAGCAGCGCACGGTCGTGCCTGCCCTGCGCGCGGGCGCCGCCGGGTATGTGTACAAGGACGTGGACCCCGACGCCCTCGCCGGAGCCATCCGCTCGGTGCACGCCGGGCACATCCTGCTGCAGCCCGAGGTCGCGGGCGCCCTGCTGTCCCAGGAGGAGGCCAACTCGGGCCAGGGGAGAGGCGGCTCGCTCACCGAACGGGAGCGCGAGGTGCTCGGCCTGATCGCGGACGGCCGCTCCAACCGCGAAATCGCACGCGCGCTCGTCCTCTCCGAAAAGACCGTCAAGACGCATGTCTCGAACATCCTGATGAAGCTCGACCTGGCCGACCGGACGCAGGCCGCACTCTGGGCCGTACGCCATGGGGCGGCGGGCTGATCACCCGTGTGGCGGCGGCAACGCGGAGGGTTCCGCTCCGGGCTGAGATTCATACCGTCGTGTGTATGTCACCCGGATGGCGCATCCTCCGTGGATCCCGGCCGTTCTCCAGTGCGTGCCGCGGCGGCTGCCGCGGTGATCGCTAGGGAGGGCTCAGAAGTGAAGAACCTGAAGAAGGCCACGGCTGTCGCGATGGTGGCCGGCGGCCTGGTCGCCGCCGGTGCCGGTATGGCGTCCGCGACGGAGGGCTCGTGGGCGGGCGGCAACGCCCAGGGCTCCCCGGGTGTCGTCTCGGGCAACGTCATCCAGGCCCCGATTCACATCCCCGTCAACGCGGTCGGCAACAGCGTGAACGTCATCGGCGTGCTGAACCCCGCCTTCGGCAACCTGGGCCTCAACCACTGACACCCACACGGTCCCCGTCATGACCACCGGCCTCCCAGACACACCTGGGAGGCCGGTCACTGTGTGCGGGGGTCTGGGGGCGCAGCCCCCAGGTTGGGGATGATGGGGGTCCCCCTGCTCGAGCGAAGCCGAGAGCTTGGGGGAGGGTAGGGGCGGCGGGGGCGAGGAACGGCCCTCAGTGAACCCCTCGCTCCCGCTCCTCCACGAACGCGTTGTACGCCGCCACCTGAGCCCGCCGAGCCGTCCGCTCAACCGGCCGCAGCGCCAACGCCCGCGCAGACATCTCCGACGCACTCACCGCCCCACCATGCCCGTTCTCGTACGCGACGGAGACCAGCAGCCCCACCCGCTGCGCAAGCTCCAGCACCCGCACCGCACGCGGCGGATACCCCGGCGCCAACACCTCCCGCCCCCGCTCGGCCCGCGCCCGGTACGCATCGATCGCCGCCTCGGCAACCGGCCCCGACCCGGCCACGTCGAGCCGCGACAACACCTCCGTCGCGTCCCGCAGCGCCTCCGCGAGCTCCCGCTCGGCCTCACCGAGCGAGGGCACATCGGCGGGCGGCGCCTCCCGCACCGGGAGGCAGTGCCAGACGACCTCGACATGGACATCACCGGCGGGCCCGGCCTCGTACACCTCGGGGACGAGCCCGAGCGCACCGCCGTGACAGATCACCGCCTCCTCGGCATCGAGGGCGCGCGCATTGAAGTCCGGCGGCCCGCTCAACCCGAGCGGATGCCCCGGCGCGGGCAGCGCGACCCGCAGTCCGGTCACCCCGAGCGTGCGCAGCCGGCCGAGGACGAGCGTGAGTCCGACGGGCCCGGACTCACCCGGCAGCCCCTCGACCCGGTGCACCGCGTCCTCACCGACGATGGCGAGTACCGCGTCATCCGGCGAAACAAGTCCGGCGAAAAGGGCATTTCCCCAAGCGGCCAGACGTCCTGAGCGTGGTTCCGAGAGCATGCCTCCACCCTAAGGACCGGCCGATGGATGGGAGCGACCGACCGGTGGCGTAGGTTTTCCCTGGGGGCTGCGTCCACAGACGTAAGCGACGGCCGAGACTGCAATGGGAGACAACGCGCTCATGAGCGATGTACTGGAGCTGGAGGACGTATCCGTGGTCCGGGAGGGCCGGGCTCTGGTGGACCAGGTCTCCTGGTCGGTCAAGGAGGGGGAGCGCTGGGTCATCCTCGGACCGAACGGCGCCGGAAAAACGACCCTCCTGAATCTCGCCTCCAGCTACCTCTTCCCCAGCCAGGGCACCGCCACCATCCTCGGTGAGACCCTCGGCAAGGTCGACGTCTTCGAACTGCGCCCGCGCATCGGCGTGGCCGGTATCGCCATGGCCGAGAAGCTCCCCAAGCGCCAGACCGTGCTGCAGACCGTACTGACGGCCGCGTACGGCATGACCGCGGGCTGGCACGAGGACTACGAGGACATCGACGAGCAGCGTGCCCGCGCCTTCCTCGACCGCCTCGGCATGAGCGACTACCTCGACCGCAGGTTCGGCACCCTCTCCGAGGGCGAGCGCAAGCGCACCCTGATCGCCCGCGCGCTCATGACCGACCCCGAGCTGCTCCTGCTCGACGAGCCCGCCGCGGGCCTCGACCTCGGCGGCCGCGAGGACCTCGTCCGCCGCCTCGGCCGCCTCGCCCGCGACCCGATCGCCCCCTCCATGATCATGGTCACCCACCACGTCGAGGAGATCGCCCCCGGCTTCACCCATGTCCTGATGATCCGTCAGGGCAAAGTGCTCGCCGCGGGCCCGCTGGAGCTCGAACTCACCTCGCGCAACCTCTCCCTCTGCTTCGGCCTCCCGCTCATCGTCGAACAGGTCGGCGAGCGTTGGACCGCGCAGGGTCTGCCGATGGCCTGACCGACCGTAAACACACGTACGAAGTGCCCCGTACGAACCCTCCGGCACGAAACACCTAGTACGAGCCCCTTCTCAACCGATCTGCGCCCTGTCCGCGCCAGGCTCGCGGACCTACCATGACCACGTGAACGACATCAACGCATGGGTGTGGTGGCTGGTCGGCGCGGCCGCGCTGGGCATCCCGCTCGTGGTGACCGCGATGCCGGAGTTCGGCATGCTCGCCGCAGGCGCCGCCGCGGCGGCGGTCGCCGCGGGCCTGGGCGGTGGTGTCGTCCTCCAAGTGCTCGTCTTCGCCGTCGTCTCGGTGGCGCTCATCGCCGTCGTACGCCCCGTCGCGGCCCGGCACCGCTCGCAGCGGCCCCAACTGGTCACGGGCGTGGACGCGTTGAAGGGCAAACAGGCCATCGTCCTGGAACGGGTGGACGGTTCGGGCGGCGGCCGGATCAAGCTCGGCGGAGAGATCTGGTCCGCGCGCGCCCTCGACGCCGGACAGGCCTACGAGGTGGGCCAGGAGGTGGACGTCGTGGACATCGAAGGAGCCACGGCGATTGTCATGTGACCTCGTGCGACGCAAGTGAACCGAACGCCCCACGTGGCAGACGACGGTCTGCCACACTCGTCGAGCAAGATCTTCAACAACCATAAGATCTTTCGGAATTACCGAGGCGGAGAAGGGTACGGGGAGCATCGATGGCACCAATCATCATCGTCCTGATCATTCTGGTGGTGTTGGTCTTCATTGCCCTGATCAAGACCATTCAGGTCATCCCACAGGCCAGCGCGGCCATCGTCGAGCGCTTCGGTCGCTACACGCGGACCCTGAACGCGGGCCTGAACATCGTGGTCCCGTTCATCGACTCCATCCGCAACCGCATCGACCTTCGTGAACAAGTCGTCCCGTTCCCGCCGCAGCCGGTGATCACCCAGGACAACCTGGTGGTCAACATCGACACGGTCATCTACTACCAGGTCACCGACGCCCGCGCCGCCACCTACGAGGTCGCCAGCTACATCCAGGCGATCGAACAGCTCACCGTCACCACCCTGCGCAACATCATCGGTGGCATGGACCTGGAGCGGACCCTCACCTCCCGTGAGGAGATCAACGCGGCCCTGCGCGGAGTCCTCGACGAGGCCACCGGCAAGTGGGGCATCCGCGTCAACCGTGTCGAGCTCAAGGCGATCGAACCGCCCACCTCCATCCAGGACTCGATGGAGAAGCAGATGCGCGCCGACCGTGACAAGCGCGCCGCGATCCTCACCGCCGAAGGTATCCGCCAGTCGCAGATCCTCACCGCCGAAGGTGAGAAGCAGTCCGCGATCCTGCGCGCCGAAGGTGAGGCCAAGGCCGCCGCCCTGCGCGCCGAGGGCGAGGCCCAGGCCATCCGTACGGTCTTCGAGTCCATCCACGCCGGCGACGCCGACCAGAAGCTTCTGGCCTACCAGTACCTCCAGATGCTCCCCAAGATCGCCGAGGGCGACGCCAACAAGCTCTGGATCGTGCCCAGCGAGATCGGCGACGCCCTCAAGGGCCTCAGCGGCGCCATGGGCAACTTCGGCCCCATGGGCGGCGGTTCGGGCAACGGAACCGGAGGCGCCGAGCGCCGCGAGAAGCCGTCCGTCACCGACTGACGACCTGGTTCGTACGACGATGGGGCCCACCTCTTGGCGGAGGTGGGCCCCATCGTCGTACGAACCAGGCGGTCAGGCCGCGGGCTGGGCCAGCCACTCCGGCAGGGCGTCGAGGTCGTCCTGGCCCAGGGTCAGCAGCATCGCGTCCGCGGGCGTCGGCTCGAACGGCTGCCGCAGCAGCGGCATACCTGCCTGCTCCGGCGTGCGGGCCGCCTTGCGGTGGTTGTCCTCCGCGCAGGACGCGACCGTGTTCAGCCAGGAGTCCTGACCACCCTGCGCGCGCGGCACCACGTGGTCGACCGTCGTGGCCCGCCTGCCGCAGTACGCGCACCGATGTCGGTCGCGCACCAGCACGCCACGCCTGGACCACGGCGCTTGTCTTCGGAAGGGCACCCGTACATACCGGCAGAGCCTGATCACCCGCGGCACGGGTATGTCCAGCGCGGCGCCGCGCATACGGAGTTCGGGGTGGGCCTGCTCAACGACAGCCTTGTCCTGCAGCACCAGAACGACGGCTCGGTTCAACGTCACCGTCGACAGCGGCTCAAAGCTCGCGTTCAGAACCAGCGTGTCCCGCATCCAGCCCACCTCCCGTGCGCACCGGCCCACCGCCTGGCGGGCTTGGATCAACTCTGGCCGGGCACGCCGAGATGGACAACGCAATAAAAATGCCCGCCCCTGATCACTTCCAAGACCAGAGGCGGGCAAACGTTCAGTGAACGTGCGTCTTCAACGCTTTACGCGGGAGACGCGTACTCACCCATCAACTGGGCGCGCGCCAGCGTGTGGAACCGCAGATTGAATCCCACGAAGGCCGGCGACACCTCGGCGTCCGGGCCGAGCTTCTCCTGATCGACGGCGTACACCGTGAACAGGTAACGATGCGCAGGATCCCCGGCCGGCGGCGCGGCGCCACCGAAGTCCTTGGACCCGTAGTCGTTGCGCACCTGAACGGCGCCCTCCGGCAGCCCCTCGAACTTCCCGCTGCCCGCACCCGTCGGCAATTCCGTCACGGAGACCGGAATGTCGAACAGCACCCAGTGCCAGAACCCGCTTCCCGTGGGAGCGTCCGGGTCGAAGCACGTCACGGCGAAGCTCTTGGTCTCCGGGGGGAAGCCCTCCCAGCTCAGCTGCGGCGAGGTGTTGCCGGCCGCGTAGACCTGAGCGTCCTGCAGCACTCCGCCCGGCTCGACGTCCTCACTGGTGACGGTGAAGGCCGGAACGGGCGGATGGAAGTCGTGGGGAAGCGGCGGCCTCTTGAGCTCGGTCACGTCAGAACCTCCTGAACGGCGGAATCTCCCGACCCCGAGCCTAGAACCAGCTGCGCTTGCTGCCGACCTCGGACAGCCACTGGTTCAGATACGCGGCCCAGTCCGTGCCCTGGTAGTCGTGCAGACCCACCTGGAAGGAGCGGTACGAGTCGCTGCCCTCACTGAAGAGCCCCGGCTTCTTGTCCATCTCAAGGATGACGTCCATGGTGTGGTCGTCCGCGACGAAGCTCAGCTCCACCTGGTTCAGCCCGCGATACTGCGACGGCGGGAAGAACTCGATCTCCTGGTAGAAGGGCAGCTTCTGCCGGGTGCCCCGGATGTGGCCGCGCTCCAGGTCCGCGTTCTTGAAGCGGAAGCCCAGCTGGATGAAGGCGTTCAGAATCGCCTGCTGCGCCGGCAGCGGGTGCACATTGATCGGGTCCAGGTCACCGGAGTCCACGGCACGCGCGATCTCCAGCTCGGTGGTCACACCGATGTGCATCCCGCGCAGGCTCTGCCCGTCGATCGTGGTGATCGGTGTCTCCCACGGAATCTCCAGCCCGAAGGGAACCGCGTGCACGGCACCGGCCTGCAGCTCGAAGGCCCCACCGAGGCGCAGCTTCGTGAACTCGATGTCCTGCTTGTACTCCTGGTCGTCGTGCCCCTCGACCTCGACCTTGGCCTGGAGCCCGACCGACAGCCCCTCGATGGCCTGGTTCACGGATCCGCCCTGGATCCGCACCTCACCCTGCACGACACCGCCCGGAACGACGTTGACCTCGGTCAGCACCGTCTCGACCGAAGCCCCACCGGCCCCCAGGCTCGCAAGCAGCCGCTTGAACCCCATGTCTCTTCCTCCCCAGGCAATGCCTGTGTTCCGTCGTACATCCGTCTGGATCCTTGATCCCTACAAACGCGATCCGACCGCGGCCGGTTCCGTGCCCCACCTTTCCAAGGCAGACGCTCCCTGACCACCCGCAGGCACGCACGCGTACACACCGGTCCCCGTCCGTGCCCACCCGACCGGGCGACCGGACCACTGGACTAGGCTCGTACGCCATGATCGCGGCCCCTGACCGTACGCCCCTCACCCGGGACTTCTTCGACCGCCCTGTACTGGAGGTCGCGCCCGACCTGCTGGGGCGCATCCTCGTGCGCACCACACCGGACGGTCCGATCGAACTCCGCCTCACGGAGGTCGAGGCCTACGACGGCCCGAACGACCCCGGCTCGCACGCTTATCGCGGCCGCACGGCCCGCAACGGCGTGATGTTCGGTCCGCCCGGGCATGTATACGTCTACTTCACCTACGGCATGTGGTTCTGCATGAACCTGGTGTGCGGTCCGGAGGACAATCCGAGCGGGGTTCTCCTCCGTGCCGGGGAGATCATCGAGGGTGCCGAACTCGCTCGCAAACGTCGACTCTCGGCCCGAAACGACAAGGAACTGGCCAAAGGGCCCGCGCGCCTCGCCACGGCACTCGGGGTGGACCGGTCCCTCGACGGCACCGACGCCTGCGCCCCCGAGGGCTCCCCACTGACCCTCCTCACGGGCACCCCCGTCCCCTCCGACCAGGTATGCAACGGTCCGCGCACGGGAGTGGCCGGCGACGGGGGCATCCACCCGTGGCGCTTCTGGGTCGACAACGACCTCACCGTGAGTCCTTATCGGGCCCATACGCCACGCCGTCGCTCAACTTGACGCGTCCGTGGACGGGTCCGTAATGTAGCCCGAGCCGCTTGAACCGGGTACGGCGTTCAGCCAGCAGCCGGAAGTGGCCAACCCACTACCTACGACTTCCCCTCAGCGGGGGTCAATTCGGCGTGCCTGCACGTCTGAATTCAATCTCGCTGAACTCGATTATGAGTTGCGGAGGGAGTCGGCTAACGTAGTGAATGTCGAAAGGCCGCGAGACGAAAGCGCTCAAAGCACGGAGACGAAATCCCACCGGCAGGGAATCGGGTCCGAAAGGATCTGATAGAGTCGGAACCGCCGGAAAGGGAAACGCGAAAGCGGGAACCTGGAAAGCACCGAGGAAATCGGGTCGGGAAACGGTCTGATAGAGTCGGAAACGCAAGAACAAAGCAAGACAGTAAGACCGAAGGGAAGCGCCCGGAGGAAAGCCTGAGAGATTCTCTCGGGTGAGTACAAAGGAAGCGTCCGTTCCTTGAGAACTCAACAGCGTGCCAAAAATCAACGCCAGATATGTTGATACCCCGTCTCCGGCCGATCGGTCGGGGCGTGGTTCCTTTGAAAAAGTCCTGCCGGGCATTGTCCGGTAGGCGCACAGCGAGGACGCTGTGAACCTTCCGATTATTCCTCGGGGGGTTCCGCTCTCGTGGTGTCGTCCCGATTACGGGAAAACATTCACGGAGAGTTTGATCCTGGCTCAGGACGAACGCTGGCGGCGTGCTTAACACATGCAAGTCGAACGATGAAGCCTTTCGGGGTGGATTAGTGGCGAACGGGTGAGTAACACGTGGGCAATCTGCCCTTCACTCTGGGACAAGCCCTGGAAACGGGGTCTAATACCGGATAATACCTGCCTGGGCATCTGGGTGGGTTGAAAGCTCCGGCGGTGAAGGATGAGCCCGCGGCCTATCAGCTTGTTGGTGAGGTAGTGGCTCACCAAGGCGACGACGGGTAGCCGGCCTGAGAGGGCGACCGGCCACACTGGGACTGAGACACGGCCCAGACTCCTACGGGAGGCAGCAGTGGGGAATATTGCACAATGGGCGAAAGCCTGATGCAGCGACGCCGCGTGAGGGATGACGGCCTTCGGGTTGTAAACCTCTTTCAGCAGGGAAGAAGCGCAAGTGACGGTACCTGCAGAAGAAGCGCCGGCTAACTACGTGCCAGCAGCCGCGGTAATACGTAGGGCGCAAGCGTTGTCCGGAATTATTGGGCGTAAAGAGCTCGTAGGCGGCTTGTCGCGTCGGTTGTGAAAGCCCGGGGCTTAACCCCGGGTCTGCAGTCGATACGGGCAGGCTAGAGTGTGGTAGGGGAGATCGGAATTCCTGGTGTAGCGGTGAAATGCGCAGATATCAGGAGGAACACCGGTGGCGAAGGCGGATCTCTGGGCCATTACTGACGCTGAGGAGCGAAAGCGTGGGGAGCGAACAGGATTAGATACCCTGGTAGTCCACGCCGTAAACGGTGGGAACTAGGTGTTGGCGACATTCCACGTCGTCGGTGCCGCAGCTAACGCATTAAGTTCCCCGCCTGGGGAGTACGGCCGCAAGGCTAAAACTCAAAGGAATTGACGGGGGCCCGCACAAGCAGCGGAGCATGTGGCTTAATTCGACGCAACGCGAAGAACCTTACCAAGGCTTGACATACACCGGAAACGGCCAGAGATGGTCGCCCCCTTGTGGTCGGTGTACAGGTGGTGCATGGCTGTCGTCAGCTCGTGTCGTGAGATGTTGGGTTAAGTCCCGCAACGAGCGCAACCCTTGTTCTGTGTTGCCAGCATGCCCTTCGGGGTGATGGGGACTCACAGGAGACTGCCGGGGTCAACTCGGAGGAAGGTGGGGACGACGTCAAGTCATCATGCCCCTTATGTCTTGGGCTGCACACGTGCTACAATGGCAGGTACAATGAGCTGCGAAGCCGTGAGGCGGAGCGAATCTCAAAAAGCCTGTCTCAGTTCGGATTGGGGTCTGCAACTCGACCCCATGAAGTCGGAGTTGCTAGTAATCGCAGATCAGCATTGCTGCGGTGAATACGTTCCCGGGCCTTGTACACACCGCCCGTCACGTCACGAAAGTCGGTAACACCCGAAGCCGGTGGCCCAACCCCTTGTGGGAGGGAGCTGTCGAAGGTGGGACTGGCGATTGGGACGAAGTCGTAACAAGGTAGCCGTACCGGAAGGTGCGGCTGGATCACCTCCTTTCTAAGGAGCATCTAGGCTGCCGGGCTTGCCCGGTGGTCCAGGGCCATTACGTCGGCAGATGTTCGACGGTGGTTGCTCATGGGTGGAACGTTGATTATTCGGTGCACTTGACTGTCTTCTCCTTCCAGTACTGCTCTTCGGGGCGTGGAACGAATGAGGGAAGCGGCAGGGGTGCCGGGCACGCTGTTGGGTGTCTGAGGGTTCGGCCGATCATGGCTGCCTTCAGTGCCGCCCCAGTGAACTTGCCGTGTGCGGCAGGGTGGTGGGTGGTTGGTCGTTGTTTGAGAACTGCACAGTGGACGCGAGCATCTGTGGCCAAGTTTTTAAGGGCGCACGGTGGATGCCTTGGTACCAGGAACCGATGAAGGACGTGGGAGGCCACGATAGTCCCCGGGGAGTCGTCAACCAGGCTTTGATCCGGGGGTTTCCGAATGGGGAAACCCGGCAGTCGTCATGGGCTGTCACCCATACCTGAACACATAGGGTATGTGGAGGGAACGCGGGGAAGTGAAACATCTCAGTACCCGCAGGAAGAGAAAACAACCGTGATTCCGGGAGTAGTGGCGAGCGAAACTGGATGAGGCTAAACCATATGCGTGTGAGACCCGGCAGGGGTTGCGTATGTGGGGTTGTGGGATTTCTCTTTTACGGTCTGCCGGCCGTGAGACGAGTCAGAAACCGTTGATGTAGGCGAAGGACATGCGAAAGGTCCGGCGTAGAGGGTAAGACCCCCGTAGTCGAAATGTCAACGGCTCGTTTGAGAAACACCCAAGTAGCACGGGGCCCGAGAAATCCCGTGTGAATCTGGCGGGACCACCCGCTAAGCCTAAATATTCCCTGGTGACCGATAGCGGATAGTACCGTGAGGGAATGGTGAAAAGTACCGCGGGAGCGGAGTGAAATAGTACCTGAAACCGTGTGCCTACAAGCCGTGGGAGCGTCGCGCATCGAGTTTACTCGGTGCGTCGTGACTGCGTGCCTTTTGAAGAATGAGCCTGCGAGTTTGCGGTGTGTTGCGAGGTTAACCCGTGTGGGGAAGCCGTAGCGAAAGCGAGTCCGAATAGGGCGTTTTAGTAGCGCGCTCAAGACCCGAAGCGGAGTGATCTAGCCATGGGCAGGTTGAAGCGGCTGTAAGAGGTCGTGGAGGACCGAACCCACCAGGGTTGAAAACCTGGGGGATGACCTGTGGTTAGGGGTGAAAGGCCAATCAAACTCCGTGATAGCTGGTTCTCCCCGAAATGCATTTAGGTGCAGCGTCGTGTGTTTCTTGCCGGAGGTAGAGCACTGGATAGGCGATGGGCCCTACCGGGTTACTGACCTTAGCCAAACTCCGAATGCCGGTAAGTGAGAGCGCGGCAGTGAGACTGTGGGGGATAAGCTCCATGGTCGAGAGGGAAACAGCCCAGAGCATCGACTAAGGCCCCTAAGCGTACGCTAAGTGGGAAAGGATGTGGAGTCGCAGAGACAACCAGGAGGTTGGCTTAGAAGCAGCCACCCTTGAAAGAGTGCGTAATAGCTCACTGGTCTAGTGATTCCGCGCCGACAATGTAGCGGGGCTCAAGCGTACCGCCGAAGTCGTGTCATTCATACAATAGGGCCAACGCCTGTATGGATGGGTAGGGGAGCGTCGTGTGCCGGGTGAAGCCGCGCCGGAAGGCAGTGGTGGACGGTTCACGAGTGAGAATGCAGGCATGAGTAGCGATACACACGTGAGAAACGTGTGCGCCGATTGACTAAGGGTTCCTGGGTCAAGCTGATCTGCCCAGGGTAAGTCGGGACCTAAGGCGAGGCCGACAGGCGTAGTCGATGGATAACCGGTTGATATTCCGGTACCCGCTGTGAAGCGTCAAACATTGAACCAGGCGATGCTAAGTCCGTGAAGCCGTTCCGGACCCTTCGGGGAATGGAAAGTGGTGGAGCCGACGGTCCAGACCTGTAGTAGGTGAGTGATGGGGTGACGCAGGAAGGTAGTCCATCCCGGGCGGTGGTTGTCCCGGGGTAAGGGTGTAGGCCGTGTGATAGGTAAATCCGTTGCACATTGAGGCTGAGACCTGATGCCGAGCCGATTGTGGTGAAGTGGATGATCCTATGCTGTCGAGAAAAGCCTCTAGCGAGTTTCATGGCGGCCCGTACCCTAAACCGACTCAGGTGGTCAGGTAGAGAATACCGAGGCGTTCGGGTGAACTATGGTTAAGGAACTCGGCAAAATGCCCCCGTAACTTCGGGAGAAGGGGGGCCATCACTGGTGAGAGGATTTACTCCTTGAGCTGGGGGTGGCCGCAGAGACCAGCGAGAAGCGACTGTTTACTAAAAACACAGGTCCGTGCGAAGCCGTAAGGCGATGTATACGGACTGACGCCTGCCCGGTGCTGGAACGTTAAGGGGACCGGTTAGTCAAGATTCGTCTTGGCGAAGCTGAGAACTTAAGCGCCAGTAAACGGCGGTGGTAACTATAACCATCCTAAGGTAGCGAAATTCCTTGTCGGGTAAGTTCCGACCTGCACGAATGGCGTAACGACTTCTCGACTGTCTCAACCATAGGCCCGGTGAAATTGCACTACGAGTAAAGATGCTCGTTTCGCGCAGCAGGACGGAAAGACCCCGGGACCTTTACTACAGTTTGATATTGGTGTTCGGTTCGGCTTGTGTAGGATAGGTGGGAGACTTTGAAAGCGCGGCGCCAGCCGTGTGGGAGTCGTCGTTGAAATACCACTCTGGTCGTGCTGGATGTCTAACCTGGGTCCGTGATCCGGATCAGGGACAGTGTCTGATGGGTAGTTTAACTGGGGCGGTTGCCTCCTAAAGAGTAACGGAGGCGCCCAAAGGTTCCCTCAGCCTGGTTGGTAATCAGGTGTTGAGTGTAAGTGCACAAGGGAGCTTGACTGTGAGACCGACGGGTCGAGCAGGGACGAAAGTCGGGACTAGTGATCCGGCGGTGGCTTGTGGAAGCGCCGTCGCTCAACGGATAAAAGGTACCCCGGGGATAACAGGCTGATCTTCCCCAAGAGTCCATATCGACGGGATGGTTTGGCACCTCGATGTCGGCTCGTCGCATCCTGGGGCTGGAGTCGGTCCCAAGGGTTGGGCTGTTCGCCCATTAAAGCGGTACGCGAGCTGGGTTTAGAACGTCGTGAGACAGTTCGGTCCCTATCCGCTGTGCGCGTAGGAATATTGAGAAGGGCTGTCCCTAGTACGAGAGGACCGGGACGGACGAACCTCTGGTGTGCCAGTTGTCCTGCCAAGGGCATGGCTGGTTGGCTACGTTCGGGAGGGATAACCGCTGAAAGCATCTAAGCGGGAAGCCTGCTTCGAGATGAGTATTCCCACCCCCTTTGAGGGGTTAAGGCTCCCAGTAGACGACTGGGTTGATAGGCCAGATCTGGAAGCACCGTAAGGTGTGGAGGTGACTGGTACTAATAGGCCGAGGGCTTGTCCTCAGTTGCTCGCGTCCACTGTGTAGTTCCCAGACAACGAACGGTTGTGCTGGCTGAACAGTTCCACTAATCAATTGAATAGTGTGCTTGTTCGCTGCCCGTTCGAGGCCCCGCTTTATCGTGGGGTGTCTGAAAGGGTTTCGGTGGTCATAGCGTGAGGGAAACGCCCGGTTACATTCCGAACCCGGAAGCTAAGCCTTACAGCGCCGATGGTACTGCAGGGGGGACCCTGTGGGAGAGTAGGACGCCGCCGAACAATCTTTGGAGGACCTTTGGTCCCAGCGACTCGCTGGGACCAAAGGTCTTTTTTTGTTTTTCCGAAGCGCGCTGGGTACCCGGCTGCGCGAGAATGACTTGCGGTACCGAAGACAGGAGTCACCCATGTCCACCAACTCTCCCGACGATCGACCGGAGCGTGATCAGCGCCGCCGGGACAGTGGTGACCGCGGCGGCTACCGCGGAGGCCCGCGCCGCGACAACGACCGGGGTGCGTCCGATCGCGGCGGGGCAGAGCGTGGCGGCTACGGCCGGCGCGACGACCGCCGTGACGGTGACCGAAGCGGGGACCGTGGTGGTGAACGCGGCGGAGACCGTGGCGGGGACCGTGGTGGGGACCGTGGTGGGGACCGTGGTGGTTTCCGTCGCGACGACAGCCGGCGTGATGACAACCGTGGTGGCGGCGGTATCCGTGGCCGTGACGACCGGCGCGAGGGCGATCGCGGTGGCCGCCCGGCCTTCCGCCGTGACGACCGCCCCAGCGGACCGCGTCGTGACGACCGTGACCGTGGCGTTCGCCGGGATGGCGACCGTGATCGTCCTGCGTTCCGGCGTGACGATCGCCCCAGTGGTGGTCCGCGTCGTGAGGATCGGCCCAGCGGTCCGCGTCGTGAGGACGACCGTGGTGGGTTCCGTCGTGATGACCGTCGTGACAGTGGTGATCGTGGTGGGTTCCGGCGTGACGACAGCCGTGGCGGGGACCGTCCGGCCGTCCGCCGTGACGACCGCCGTGATGATCGGCGCGATGATCGGCGTGACGATCGTCGGGGCGATGACCGTGGTGGGTTCCGTCGTGACGATCGTCGTGACAGTGGTGATCGCGGTGGGTTCCGGCGTGACGACAGCCGCGGCGGCGACCGTCCGGCCGTCCGCCGTGACGACCGACGCGACGACCGGCGGGGCGATGACCGTGGTGGGTTCCGTCGAGACGGGGACCGTGATCGTCCTGCGTTCCGGCGTGACGATCGCCCCAGTGGTGGTCCGCGTCGTGAGGATCGGCCCAGCGGTCCGCGTCGTGAGGACGACCGTGGTGGGTTCCGTCGTGATGACCGTCGTGACAGTGGTGATCGTGGTGGGTTCCGTCGTGACGACAGCCGTGGCGGCGACCGTCCGGCCGTCCGCCGTGACGACCGCCGTGATGATCGGCGTGACGATCGTCGGGGCGATGACCGTGGTGGGTTCCGTCGTGACGATCGTCGTGACAGTGGTGATCGCGGTGGGTTCCGTCGTGACGACAGCCGCGGCGGCGACCGTCCGGCCGTCCGCCGTGACGACCGGCGTGATGATCGGCGCGACGACCGGCGCGACGACAGCCGTCCCGGTGGATTCCGCGCCCGCGACGACCATGGACGCGGTGGCCCGCGTCGCGACGACCGGGGCGACCGTCCCGGTGGGTTCCGTGGCCGCGACGACCGCGGACGTGACGACCGGCGCGGCGGCGGCTTCCGTGGCCGTGACGAGCGTGACCGGGACCGTGAGCCGATCAAGCGGCTGCCGATCCCGGACGACGTCACGGGCGAGGAGATCGACGCCGACGTACGGCAGGAACTGCTCAGCCTGCCGAAGGGGCTTGCGGAGGACGTCTCCAGGAACCTGGTGATGGTCGCCCGGCTCATCGACGAGGACCCCGAGGGTGCGTACGCGTACTCCAAGATCGCCCTGCGCCTGGCGTCGCGTGTCGCCGCCGTACGTGAGGCGGCCGGGTTCGCCGCGTACGCGAACCAGAAGTACAGCGAGGCGCTCGCGGAGTTCCGGGCCGCCCGCCGTATGACCGGGAACGTGGACCTGTGGCCCGTCATGGCGGACTGTGAGCGAGGCATGAGCCGGCCCGAGAAGGCGCTGGACATGGCCGGTGCGCCCGAGGTGCACAAGCTGGACAAGGCCGGGCAGGTCGAGATGCGGCTCGTGGCGGCCGGCGCGCGGCGGGACATGGGGCAGCTCGACGCGGCCATCGTGACTCTCCAGAGCCCGGAGCTCGCCTCGAACTCCGTACAGCCCTGGACCGCGCGACTGCGCTACGCGTACGCCGACGCGCTTCTTGCCGCCGGTCGTGAGGACGAGGCGCGCGAGTGGTTCGCCAAGGCCGTCGAGTCCGACAAGGACGGCAGCACCGACGCCTCCGACCGGCTCGCCGAGCTGGACGGCGTCGAGTTCGTCGACGTGCTCGTCGAGGATGAGGACGACGAGGACGAGGACGAGAACGAGCCGGAGATCGAGGACAAGATCGAGGCCGAGGTAGACGTTGACGTCGAGGACGATGTCGATGTCGATGTCGAGGACGAAGGCTTCGCGGACGACGAGGACGACGAAGACGAGGACGACGAAGAGGATGAGGACGACGGCATCGAGGATGACGTCGACGGTGGCGGCGAGGCTGCTGTGAAGGTCGAGCAGGCGCCGGTCGTCGAGGACGGCGACGAGGACGCTTCTCGGAGCTGACGCCCAGGCGTACGGAGAATGAGATGAGCGGCGGGACCCGGAAGGGGCCCGCCGCTCGGCGTTTCAGAGGGCGAGTGCCCGCAGCACCAGCCCCGACGCCGGCTTCGGGCCGAACGACGTCGACTTGCGGGGCATCGTGACGCCCTGGCGGGCGAGGTCGCGTACGACCTCCTCGCGGACCGGGTGCAGCAGGACGGCCGTGCCGCCGTCGTGCTCCGCCTTGGCGACCGTGGCGGCCGTGTCGTGGATGTAGGCGATGTGGGCGGGCGAGTCCTCGGGGATGCCCCAGATGTGGTCGAGGAGCGTGGCGTGCAGGACGGTCGCGTCCAGGGTGCGCCAGGCCTCGGGGCGGTCGGCGGGGACCGTACGGGTGAGGAGGTCCGGGTCCGGGCGGTCGACCAGGTGGAACGAACCGTCGCCCGCGAGGAGGAAGGCGTTGCCCTCGGAGGCCGCTTCGGCGAGGGCCTCCAGGGCCTCGGGGAGGGTGACGTCGAGGTGGCGTACGCGGAACGAGTCCGTCAGAGCGCCCAGTGCTTCCTCGACCGGCACGCCGTGCAGAAGACGGTGGATGGCGCGCACGCGGAGCGGGTAGCGAACGGTGTCGACCAGGAGTACGAGTCCGTAGTCCCAGGGGCTGGGTGAGGGGTGCTCGGCGCGCAGCCGCAGGTATGTCGCCCAGCGGTGGTGACCGTCCGCGATGAGGGCCTGGTGATGTTCCAGGTCCGTCTGGATCTCGGCCAGGTCGACGGGGTCGGTGACCGCCCACAACCGGTGGCTCAAACCGTCCTCCGTGGTCGTCGCGAGCAGCGGATCGCGCTCGGCGGTGCGCTCGATGACGGCGGCGGCGCCGACCCGGAAACCATTGCCCCGGTAGGTCAGCAGGAGGGGTTCGAGGTTGGCGGAGGTGGCGCGCATCAGGGCCGCGCGGTCCGCGATGACGTGGGGCATGACGTCCTCGTGCGGGAGGACGACACCGTCGGACGGCTCCGACAGGCGCAGGGCGCCGATGATGCCGCGTTGCAGCAGGCCGCTGTCGTGCTGCTCGTAGACGTACAGGCCCGGCTCGGGGTCGGTGGTCAGGACACCCTTGGACAGCCAGTCGTGCAGGGTGTCCGCCGCCTGGCGGTTACGGGCGGTGGGGGTCGTGTCCTGGGGGAGGATCAGCCGGACGATGTTGTGCGGATCGGCCGATTCGAGGTGGAGCAGACCGTCCGGCCGTACGACGACGTCGTACGGCGGGGATGTCACGGCGGCGAGGCTGCCGACCCGGTCGGGGTCGTAGCGCAGGCCCCGGAACGGGGCCAGTTCGAGGCCGCTGCGCGCCGGGGTTTCCTCCGCGGGACCTGCATAGTTCATTGAGGCATCGTAAGTGTGATCGTCACTGTGTGTCGGTGCCATGCGCGATGATCGAGGGAAAGAGCTAGAACGAGGAGCGATGTGCAATGAGCCAGACCGTCAGGACGCGGCCCGAAAGCAGTGGGCAGAACCTGAGCGAGGCCTACGACACGGCTCTGCTCGATCTGGACGGGGTGGTGTACGCGGGCGGCAACGCGATCGCGTACGCCGTCGAGTCGCTCGGCACCGCCCGCTCCGGTGGGATGCACCTCGCGTATGTCACGAACAACGCGCTGCGGACGCCGGACGCGGTGGCGGAGCATCTGAGTGAACTGGGCATACCGACGGGCGCCGATGACGTCATCACCTCGGCGCAGGCCGCGGCCCGGCTGATCAGCGAGCAGGTGCCCGCCGGGTCGCGGGTGCTGGTCATCGGCGGGGAGGGGCTGCGGGTCGCGCTGCGTGAGCGCGGGCTGGAGCCGGTCGAGTCGGCCGAGGACGGTCCGGTGGCGGTCGTGCAGGGGTACGGCGGTCCCGATCTGGCCTGGGGGCGCTTCGCGGAGGCCTGCTTCGCCATCGCGCGCGGGGTGCCGTGGTTCGCGTCCAACACCGACCTGACGATCCCGAGCGCACGCGGGATCGCGCCCGGGAACGGGGCCGCGGTGGAGGTCGTACGCATCGCCACGGGCGCCGAGCCGCAGGTGGCGGGCAAGCCGCTGCCCCCGATGCACCGCGAGACGATCCTGCGGACCGGGGCGAAGCGGCCGCTGGTGGTCGGCGACCGGCTGGACACGGACATCGAGGGCGCGTTCAACGGCGAGGTGGACTCGCTGCTCGTGCTGACCGGTGTGACGGACGGTGCGCAGCTGCTGGCCGCCCCGCCGCAGCACCGGCCGACGTACGTGGACGCCGATCTGCGCGGGCTGCTCACCGGGCAGCCGGAGGTCGTGGCGGCGGACGGCGGGTTCCGGTGCGGTGGCTGGACGGCGTCGGCCGGGAGCGAGCGCCGCCTTGAGCTGACGGGTGACGGCGGGGCCCTGGACGGGCTGCGGGCGCTGTGTGCGGCGGCATGGACGGCGGCCGGGGCGGGTACCTGCGAGCTGGACGGGGAGAAGGCGCTGGCGCGACTCGGAGTCTGACCGGGTGGGGCGGCCTGTTCTCGGGGTCGGCCTGTCCGTGGGGCGGCCTGTCCGAGGGGCCCTTCGGTGGGCGGGCTCGTCGGCGAGCGGGCGGGCTCGTCGGTGGTGATGAGTAGTCACCGGGGATCGATGCGTGAGCGAGGGTAGGCTAACCTAACTGCGTGTTGGTCGACAGTCCCCCCGAACAGCGCGCGGAGACCGCCCCCGCGCCCCCGAGCCGCAGGGCGATACGCGTCGTTGGGCTTCTCGTGTCCCTCGCCGTGCTGGTGCTCGTCGCGCTCGCGAGCATCGCGATCGGCGCGAAAGCGCTGCCCCTGGACCAGGTCTGGCACGGTCTGTTCCACGACTCGGGGACGTATGCCGACGTCGTGGTCGACGACCGGATCTCGCGTACCGTCCTCGGGTTGCTCGTCGGCGCCGCGCTCGGGCTCTCGGGCGCGGTCCTGCAGGCGCTCACCCGCAATCCGCTGGCCGACCCGGGACTGCTCGGGATCAACGCGGGCGCGTCCGCCGCGGTCGTCACCGCCATCACCTACTTCGGTGTCACGAGCCTGAACGGCTATGTGTGGTTCGCCTTCTTCGGTGCGGCCGCGGTGGGGGCCCTGGTGTGGTTCCTCGGCGGCAGCCGGGGAGCGACCCCGGTGCGGCTCGCGCTCGCGGGCACCGCGATCAGCGCCGCGCTCTACGGCTATCTGCAGGCCGTGATGATCATGGACGACGCGGCGCTCGGCAAGATGCGTTTCTGGACGGTCGGCTCGCTGGCCTCGGCCACCGATTCGACCATCAGGCAGGTGCTGCCCTTCCTGCTGGTCGGCACGGTCGTCGCGCTGGCCCTCGCCCGGCCGCTGAACGCCATGGCCATGGGTGACGACACCGCCCGCGCGCTCGGCGCCAACCTGAACCGCACCCGTGCGCTGTCCATGGCCGCCGCCACCGTGCTGTGCGGCGCCGCGACCGCCGCCTGCGGGCCGATCGTCTTCGTCGGGCTCATGGTTCCGCATGTCGTACGGTCCTTCACCGGGCCCGACCTGCGCTGGATCCTGCCGTACGCGACCGTCCTGTCGCCCGTGCTGCTGCTGGGCGCGGACGTCCTGGGGCGGATCATCGCGCGGCCCGCGGAACTGCAGGTCGGCATCGTCACCGCGGTGCTCGGCGGGCCGGTCTTCATCTATCTCGTACGACGGCGGAGGACGGCGCAGCTGTGACCACCACAGGTACTCGACCCCTTCGTACGCGCGGCGGCCTGTCGGTCCGGCTCGACGTCCGGGCGTTCACCGTCGTCGTGCTGCTGCTGGTGGCCGCGCTCGCCGCGAGCGTGGTGCTGATCGGCACCGGCGACTTCCCGATCCCGGTCGTCGACGTCCTCAAGACGCTGGTCGGCAACGGGGACGCCGGCCAGGAGTTCATCGTCAACGACCTGCGGCTGCCCCGGGTCCTCGTCGGCCTCCTGGTCGGGGCCTCGCTCGGTCTCGGCGGGGCGATCTTCCAGTCCGTCTCCCGCAATCCGCTGGGCAGTCCGGACGTCCTCGGTCTGGGGCAGGGGGCGACGGCCGGCGCGCTCATCATGATCGTGCTGTTCTCCGGAAGCGCCAACCAGGTCGCCCTGGGAGCGCTCGTCGGCGGTCTGGTGACCGGACTCGCCATCTATCTGCTCGCCTGGAAGCGGGGTGTGCACGGATACCGGCTGGTCCTGGTCGGTATCGGAGTCTCCGCGATCGTCACGGCGGTCAACGGCTATCTGCTCACCAAGGCGGACATCGTCGACGCGGCCCGCGCGGTCGTCTGGATGACCGGTTCCCTCAATGGCCGTGACTGGGCCCAGGTCTGGCCGCTGCTCGTGATGTGCGCCGTTCTCGTCCCGCTCGTCCTCGGCAACGCGCGGGGGCTGCGGATGATGGAGATGGGCGACGACGTGTCGTACGCCCTCGGGGTGCGCGTCGAGCGCGTACGACTGCTGCTGATGCTGTCCGCCGTGCTGCTCACCGCCGGTGCCACCGCGGCCGCGGGCCCGGTCGGTTTCGTGGCGCTCACCGCGCCGCAGCTCGCCCGGCGGCTGACCCTCCCCCGCTGCCTTAAAGGCGCGGGAGGTGCCCCCATGCCGGGACCGAACCTGGTGCCGTCGATGTGCATGGGCGCGACCCTGCTGATCGTCGCGGACTGGGCCTCGCAGCGGGCCTTCGGCGCCGACCAGCTGCCGGTCGGTGTCGTGACGGGGGTCCTGGGCGGGATCTATCTGCTGTGGCTGCTGGTCACCGAACGCAAGGCGGGCCGGATATGAGCGCTCCGGCGGACCAGAACGGCCCGGCGGACCAGAACGCCCCGGCGGACCAGAACGCCTCGTCGAACCAGAACATCTCGGCGCACGAGAACATCCAAAGGAGCACTGTGAACCGCCTGTCCGCCGACAACGTCACCCTCGGCTACGACCAGCGCGTCATCGCGGAGAAGCTGTCGGTGGAGATCCCCGACAACTCCTTCACCGTGATCGTCGGTCCGAACGCCTGCGGCAAGTCCACGCTGTTGCGTGCCCTCTCGCGGATGCTCAAGCCCTCCGCGGGGCGGGTGCTGCTCGACGGGCAGGTCATCCAGTCGATGCCCGCGAAGAAGGTGGCCAGGACGCTGGGGCTGCTGCCGCAGTCGTCGATCGCGCCGGACGGGATCACGGTCGGCGATCTGGTCGGCCGGGGCCGCTATCCGCACCAGGGGCTGCTGCGCCAGTGGTCGACGGAGGACGAGCGGGTCGTGCAGGAGTCGATGACCTCGACCGGTGTCGCGGAACTGGCCGATCGCTATGTCGACGAACTGTCGGGTGGCCAGCGGCAACGCGTGTGGATCGCGATGGCCCTCGCCCAGCAGACCCCACTGCTGCTCCTGGACGAACCGACGACCTATCTCGACATCCAGCACCAGATCGACGTGCTCGACCTGTGCGCCGAACTCCACGAGGAGCAGGGGCGCACCCTGGTCGCGGTCCTGCACGACCTCAATCACGCCGCCCGGTACGCCACCCATCTGATCGCCCTGCGCGACGGCCGGGTCGTCGCCGAGGGCACACCGAACGACATCGTCACGGCCGAGCTGGTCGAGGAGGTCTTCGGGCTGCGCTGCCAGGTCATCGACGACCCGGAGACGGGGACCCCGCTGGTGGTGCCGGCGGCGCGGAAGGTCCGTACGCGGGCGGTCGCCGCCGCGGTCACCGGCGAAGCTCCCTGAGCGCCGTAGGGAGGCGCTTGCGGAAGCCGTGTGCAGGAGTGCCTACAGGAGCTTCCTGAGGCGGAAGAGGTCGAGGAGGGCCGCCTCCAGCTTCACTCGGCCCGAACTCCAGGCCTTCGCGAAGTTCAGCTCCCCGGAGACCATGGCGACCAGGTCGTCGCCGGACATGGCGAGTCTGATCTGAGCCTTCTCCCGGGGTGGGCCCTGGAGGGTGTCGAGCACCTCGATCCGGCCGTCCTTGAGACGGCCGACGAAGGTGATGTCGAGGTCGGTGATACGGCAACTCAGCGAGCGGTCCAGGGCCGCCGCCTCGCGTACGTTCCCGTCGGCGCCCGCCATGTTGTCCGAGAGCTTGTCGAGTGCGCTGCGGCACTCCTCAATCGTGGCCATCGCGGTCGACGGTACCGCAGCGCTTCGGGGTAGCGTCGGGGCATGGACGAGTCAGTACCGGAGAGCGGGGCTCCGCAGGACGTGGTGCCGGAGCCGGAGGTTCCGGTCGATGCCGGTGTCGAGACCGAGGGCGGAGTCGAACCCGAGTACGACCCTGCAGCCCCGGCGCCGCTGAACATTCCGCGCGTCCCCACCGGGAACGCCGAGGTCGACGCCCAGCTCGACCGGCTGGGCGACGCCGACCACCTCGCCACGGACGGGCACGTCGAGGTGTACGAGGATGTACACCGGGGGCTGCGTGACGCGCTGACCGCGCTCGACGCCCGCCCGGGACCTCCGGCTCCCACCCGTCACCCGACCACCGCCCCTCAATGAGACCCTTTGGGTCACACCTATCAATGGCCGTACGACCGCAGGAGCTGAACCGAACGTGGCAGGAGTGGCACGCCGCCGCCTCGACGCCGAGCTGGTCCGCCGTAAGCTCGCCCGCTCGCGTGAGCACGCCGGGCAGCTGATCGCCGCCGGCCGGGTGAGCGTCGGTAAGACCCTCGCGACCAAACCCGCCACCCAGGTGGAGACCGCCGCCCCGATCGTGGTCGCCCAGGACGACAGCGACCCCGACTACGTCTCGCGCGGTGGGCACAAGCTCGCGGGCGCCCTGGCGGCCTTCGTGCCCCAGGGGCTGAAGGTCGAGGGACGGCGTGCGCTGGACGCCGGAGCGTCCACCGGAGGCTTCACCGATGTGCTGCTGCGCGCGGGTGCCGCCCAGGTCGTCGCCGTGGACGTCGGCTACGGTCAACTTGCCTGGTCTCTGCAGAGCGATGAACGCGTCACCGTCAAGGACCGTACGAACGTACGCGAGTTGACGTTGCAGGCGATCGATGGGAAGCCCGTGGATCTTGTTGTCGGGGATCTGTCCTTCATCCCGCTCGGCTTGGTGCTGCCCGCCCTCGTGCGGTGCGCGGCACCCGACGCCGATCTGGTGATGATGGTCAAGCCGCAGTTCGAGGTGGGGAAGGAACGGCTGGGGAGTGGTGGAGTCGTACGCAGTCCGGAACTGCGCGCCGAGGCCGTGCGCGGCGTGGCCCGGCGGGCCGCGGAACTGGGGCTCGGGGTGAAGGGCGTGACCGCGAGTCCGTTGCCCGGACCCTCGGGCAATGTCGAGTACTTTCTGTGGCTGCGTGCCGAGGCACCCGAACTCGACCCGGCCGACGTTGACCGTGCAGTGGCGGAGGGGCCCCGTTGACACAGACCCGAGATCGTACTGTTTTCCTGCTCGCCCACACCGGGCGGCCCGCTGCGATCCGCAGCGCCGAACTCGTGGTCCAGGGGCTGTTGCGCTCCGGGATCGGGGTGCGGGTGCTGGAGGCGGAGGCGGCCGACCTGCCGCTGCCGCCCGAGGTGGAGCTGGTGAAGGAGGCCACTCCACAGTGCCTCGACGGCTGCGAACTGCTGATCGTGCTCGGCGGTGACGGCACACTGCTGCGCGGCGCCGAGTTCGCCCGTGCCTCCGGGGTGCCGATGCTCGGCGTCAACCTCGGCAGCGTCGGCTTCCTCGCGGAGGCCGAGCGCGACGACCTCGACAAGGTCGTCGACCGGGTGGTGACCAAGGCGTACGAGGTCGAGGAACGGATGACCGTCGACGTCGTCGTGCACCAGAACGGCACCATCGTCCACACCGACTGGGCGCTCAACGAGGCCGCCGTGCAGAAGGTCTCCGCCGAGAAGCTGCTGGAGGTGGTCCTGGAGATCGACGGGCGGCCCGTCACCGGCTTCGGGTGCGACGGCATCTGCCTGTCGACGCCGACCGGCTCCACGGCGTACGCGTTCTCCGCGGGCGGGCCCGTCGTGTGGCCGGAGGTCGAGGCGCTGCTCATGGTGCCGATCAGCGCGCACGCGCTGTTCGCCAAGCCGCTGGTGACCTCGCCGAACTCGGTGCTCGCCGTGGAGGTGCTGCCGCACATTCCGCCGGGTGTGCTGTGGTGCGACGGGCGGCGGACGGTGGAGTTGCCGCCGGGGGCGCGGGTGGAGGTGCGGCGGGGGGCGGTGCCGGTACGGCTCGCTCGGCTGCACCACGCCTCGTTCACCGATCGGCTGGTGGCCAAGTTCGCGTTGCCGGTCTCCGGGTGGCGCGGGGCGCCGCACTGACACCCCCGTGGGTGACGCCGCACCGACACTCCCGTGGGTGACAAGGTGCCCTTTGTGGGTGCTTGTCACCTGCGGCTACGTGGCTGCGGGGCGGGGGCCGTCGCACATCCTCGGCCGGACCTCGTAAGGTCGTGTCCGTGTTGGAGGAGATGCGGATACGGTCGCTCGGAGTCATCGACGACGCGGTCGTCGAGCTGTCGCCCGGCTTCACCGCCGTGACCGGTGAGACCGGTGCGGGCAAGACGATGGTGGTCACCAGCCTCGGGCTGCTGCTCGGCGGGCGCGCGGACCCCGCCCTCGTACGGATCGGCGCCAAGAACGCCGTCGTGGAGGGGCGGATCACCGTGCCCCCGGGCGGTACGGCGGTCGTACGGGCCGAGGAGGCGGGCGCCGAGCTCGACGACGGTGCGCTGCTGATCAGCCGTACCGTTTCGGCCGAGGGGCGCTCCCGGGCGCACCTGGGCGGCCGTTCCGTGCCGGTGGGCGTGCTCGCCGAGCTGGCCGACGAGCTGGTGGCCGTGCATGGGCAGACCGACCAGCAGGGGCTGCTCAAGCTGTCCCGGCAGCGGCAGGCGCTCGACCGGTACGCCGGGGACGCGGTCGCCGTGCCGCTCGCCAAGTACGCGGGTGCCTACCGGCGGCTGCGGGCCGTCTCGGCCGAGCTGGACGAGATCACCACGCGCGCGCGTGAGCGGGCCCAGGAAGCCGACCTGCTGCGCTTCGGACTCGACGAGATCGCCGCGGTCGAGCCGCGCGCGGGCGAGGACGGGGAACTGTCGGCGGAGGCGGAGCGGCTCGGGCACGCGGAGGCGCTCGCGTCCGCCGCCACGGCTGCCCATGCCGCGCTCGCGGGCAATCCCGAGGACCCCGAGGGCATCGACGCGGCGACGCTCGTCGCGGGCGCGCACCGGGCCCTGGAGGCCGTACGGTCGCACGACTCCGCCCTCGCCGGCCTGTCCGGGCGCATCGGGGAGATCAACATCCTGCTGCGCGATGTGGCGGGGGAGCTCGCCGGGTACGCCGACGACCTCGACGCCGATCCGCTGCGGCTCTCGGCCGTGGAGGAGCGCCGGGCCGCGCTGACCCAGCTGACCCGGAAGTACGGCGAGGACATCGACGCCGTGCTGGCCTGGGCCGAGCAGGGCGCCGCGCGGCTCCTCGAACTCGACGGCGACGACGAGCGGATCGACGAACTGACGGGTGAGCGGGATGCGCTGCGGGCCGAACTGGGCGGCCTTGCGCAGGCGCTGACGGACGCCCGGACGGAGGCCGCCGAACGGTTCGCCGCCGCCGTGACCGCCGAGCTGGCCTCGCTCGCCATGCCGCACGCGCGCGTGTCGTTCGACATCCGGCAGAGCGACGACCCCGAGGGCGTGGAACTCGGCGGACGTACGGTCGCGTACGGGCCCGCGGGTGTGGACGAGGTCGAGCTGCTGCTCGCTCCGCACCCGGGAGCGCCGCCGCGGCCCATCGCCAAGGGCGCGTCCGGTGGTGAGCTCTCGCGGGTGATGCTCGCGGTGGAGGTCGTGTTCGCGGGGACCGATCCGGTGCCGACCTATCTGTTCGACGAGGTCGACGCGGGGGTCGGCGGCAAGGCCGCGGTGGAGATCGGGCGGCGGTTGGCCAAGCTGGCCAAGAGCGCGCAGGTGGTCGTGGTGACGCATCTTCCGCAGGTGGCCGCGTTCGCCGACCGGCAGTTGCTCGTGGAGAAGACGAACGACGGGTCCGTCACCCGTTCCGGGGTGAAGGTGCTGGAGGGGGAGGAACGGATTCGGGAGCTGTCCCGGATGCTGGCGGGGCAGGAGGACTCGGAGACGGCGCGGGCGCATGCGGAGGAGTTGTTGGCCACGGCCCGGGGCGACCGGTAGCCGTCCCGGCGGGGTGGGGTGGGGTGGGGTGGGGTGGTAGTCTTCTGCGCCGCTCCGCGACGGGCTCTGCCACCGCTCCGCGGTGTGGACAGCTTGACCGCCCCACTGGTCACTTCACCGACCCCGAGCGCCACCTGGTGGCCGCGACGGGGTACGGGGAGAAGATCGGCGCGGTGGCGGCCCGGCCGCTGGGGTGAGCGGGCCCGTCGTGACGAGGTGAGCGGGCCCCGTCGTAAAGACGTCGCACTTTTCACTCGTGTGGGTGACAGGTGTCGTCGAGTTGGCCGGTGCGCCGCGTACCGCGCTCCGGTGGCGGTCCCGGAACACCCGTGCGGCCTGGCATCCTTGGCGTAGTACGCGGAGCACGACGTGCGGTTCACCCCCCTCTGCACATCCTTCTGTACGTTCTTCGTGACCGTCCGACGCCGAACCAGGAGCCCCGGCCACGTGAGCCACGTGAGCAGCCACTCACTGCACGGCCAGTCGCCGCTGCGCACCGTGCAGGTGCTCGGCGGCGGAAGCGCGGGCAGCAGCGCGCATGTGCGGTCGCTGGCTTCGGGGCTCGTCGCCCGAGGTGTGCGGGTGACCGTGTGCGCTCCCGCCGAGGCCGATCACGCGTACGGGTTCACCGGTGTGGGTGCCCAGCACGTCCCCGTACCGCGCAGCAGTGACCCCGCCTCCGTGGCCGCGCTGCGGACGGTCTGCGGGGACGCCGACCTCGTGCACGCGCACGGGCTGCACGCCGCGCTGCGGGCCGTGCTCGCGCTCGGCGGACGCCGCACCCCGCTCGTCGTCACCTGGCACACCCGTTCGCACGCGGAGGGGGCGCGGGCCCAGCTGCTGCGCCTGTTGGAGCGGCGGGTCGCCAAGGCCGCCGCCGTGGTGCTGGGGACCTCCTCCGATCTCGTGGACCGTGCCCGCAGGCGGGGCGCGCGGGACGCCCGGCTCGCCGCCGTCGCGTTTCCGACGCCGCGCAAGGCCGTCGAGTACGGGGATCCCGACCGGCTCCGGCACAAGGCGCGGGCCGAACTCGGCGCCACCGGGCGCCCGTTGCTCATGGCCGTCGGTTCCCTCGACCGGCACCGCGGATACGACACCCTGCTGGACGCGGCGCGGGTGTGGCGCGGCCTCGACCCCGCGCCGCTGCTCGTGATCGCCGGGGAGGGGCCGCTGCGGGCGGTCCTTCAGCGGCGGATCGAGGACGAGGAGCTGCCGGTCCGGCTCGTCGGGCGGCGCGAGGACGTCTCCGAGCTGCTCCTGGCCGCCGATCTCGCGGTGCTGACGAGCGGTTGGGAATCCCGCTCGGTGCTCGCCCAGGAAGCCCTGCACGCGCGCGTGCCGCTCGTCGCGACCGCCGTGGGCGGTATCCCCGAGCTGGTCGGCGACGCGGCCGAACTCGTCCCGTGCGCGGACGCGGAGGCCCTCGCCGACGCCGTCGTAAGCCTGCTCGGGGATACCGCTCGCCGGGAGCTGCTCAAGGAGAACGGGGTGCGGCAGGCCGCGACCTGGCCCACCGAGGACGAGACCGTCGCCCAAGTGCTGAGTGTCTACGACGAGTTGACCCAGACCCGGCCCCTTGCCTAGCGCACGCTGCTCGGCGGCTCAGGACACATGCCTTCGTGCGCGCAGTGCGAGGCTCAACGCCAGTACCGTCTGCGGGTCGTCCAGGTCCGTGCCGAGCAACTCCCCGATCCGGGCCAGGCGGTTGTAGAGGGTCTGCCGGTTGAGGTGCAGCTCGCGGGCCGTCTCGGCCTTGCGGCCCGCGTGGGCCAAGTACGTCTCCAGGGTGGGCAGCAGCGGCGGCTTGGAGCGGTGGTCGTGATCGCGGAGGGGGCCGATGGCGCGGTCCACGAAGGCCTCCAGGTCCGGGTGGTCGCGCAGGCGCCACAGCAGGAGGTCGATGTCCAGGCGGCGGGCGTCGTACCAGGGGCGGTCCGACAGACCCTGTGCCGCCGTCGCCGTCTCCGCCGCGTGCCGCAGTCCCGCCGAGGCCGTCGCCCAGCTGCCCGCGACCCCGACCACCACCACCGGCGGCTGCGCCCCGGGCCGCTGCATGCCCGCGCGCTCCACGCCCGCCCGGAGGGCCGCCGCGACCCGGTCCGCGACCGCCGCGCGCTCGGACTCCGAACGCAGGCCCAGCAACAGGGGGACGCGGCCCTCGACCGGACGTACGCCCAGCAGGACCGGTACCCCCACCGAGGCCAGCTCCTCCGCGACCGCGCGCGCCAGGACGGCCCAGCCGCCACCGGGGGAGGGGCCGTCGGCGAGCCGCATCACGACCGGCAGCAGCGGGCCGGTGCCGGGCTTGAAGCCGAGCACCCGGGCCTGCGCGGGCGCGTCCTCGGCCTCGATGCGGCCCTCCGCCAGGTCGGTCAGGAAGTCGCCGCGGCCGCGCGCCGCGAGCTCCTCCTCCTGGCGGGCCTGCATCAGGACGACGGCCAGGATGCCCGCGGCCCGCTCCGCCGCGATCCGGTGCACGGGCGCGATCGGGGCGCTGACCGGGAGGAGGACCAGCCGGGCGCGTACGGAACCCGTCCCGGGGCCGCCGCCCGGCACGTCCACCAGCGTCGTCCCGGCCGGCGGCTGCTCCTTGCGCTGGCCGCGCAGCCCCTCCCACACCTGGAGCGGATCGGCGCCCGCGGAGCCGGCCCCGGCGGCGTACAGGAGCTGCCCGTCCGGGGTCTCCAGGAAGACGGGGTTGCCGCTGAACTCCGCGAGGATGCCGAGGACCTGGGGGATGCCCCCGCCGCCGAGGAGGGCCTCGGTACAGCGGCGGTGCACCTCTTCCGCCTGCTGCAGCAGTGCGTAGTGGCCGTTGACGATCTCGGTGTGGATCTCCTCCGTGACCGCCACGAAGGGCACCTCACGGTGCAGCTGGACGAGCGGGAGACCGGCGGAGCGGGCCGTCTCCACGAGGGCCGCGGGCAGCCGGGTGAAGCGCGGGCCGAGTTCCACGACGAGCGCCGCGATGCCCCGCTCTGCCAGGGTGCGGACGAAGGCGCGCTGGTCGGCGGGGCGGGTGCCGAGGCCGTAACCGGTGGTGAGGAGCAGTTCGCCGCCCTTGAGGAGCGAGGCGATGTTCGGGACCTCGCCCGCGTGCACCCAGCGCACGGTGCGGCCCAGCCGGTCGGCGCCCGCGAGGATCTCCGGCAGCCCGCCGCGCAGCCCGGGCAGCTCCAGAGCCCGCTGCACGGTGATTCCGGCGCCCTGGGTGTCGTAACGGCTGTCCAAACGGCTGTCCATGCAGCGGACGGTACCCGTGGAGGCGTTCCGGAGGCATGTCCGAGACCCCCGCCGCTCGCTACGCGGGCAGGACGGTGTGGTTGAAGCGGAAGACATTGTCCGGGTCGTACGCGGCCTTCACCGCGGCCAGCCGTCGGATGTTCCCGGCGCCGAGGCCGGCCACCACCCGGTCCGCGCCCTCGTCGCCGATGAAGGTGAGGCAGGCCGCGCCGGTGCTCCACGGCCGGAAGGCGGCGCGGACGTCCTCGACCCACTGGACACAGCGCTCGTCGTCGGCCGGGTCCGCCCAGCTCCCGAAGGGGTGCACGATCCACGGCGCGTTCCGGTACGGCACCGGGAAGCGGGCCGGGCCGGAGGCGACCGCGCCGCCCTGCGGGAACAGCAGGTGCCGGGTGCCCGCGGACACCGGCATGGCGTTCCCCAGGTCGCAGAAGGCGTCCACGGCCTCGTCGGGCAGGCCGGTCAGGCACTCGGCGGACGAGTGGTTCCTGAGACCCGGCGGGTCGTCCGGCATGCGCTGGAGGTCGGCGTAGGGGAGGGCGGTGAGGATCTCGGCCTCGTGCGGCAGCGCCAGCAGCGGCTGGGCGAGCCTGCGCAGGTCCTGCTCGCCGCCCGCGTACGCCAGGAGTGCGCAAAGCAGCCGTTTGCGGATGATGCCGCCGCCCGCCTCCGGCGGGGCGGCCGCGATGATCTCGCGGTAGGTGCGGACCACGTCCGGGGCGGTCTCCGGCCGGTATGTCAGCAGGGCGATCGAGAATTCCGGCAGCGGGCGCAGTTTCAGGGTCAGCGCGGTGGCGACGCCGAAGTTGCCACCACCGCCGTGCAGGGCCCAGAAGAGCTCCGGGTTCTCCTGGTCGGTGGCCCGGACCTGCGAGCCGTCGGACGTGACCAGGTCGACGCCGAGCAGGTTGTCGACGGGGAGGCCGAAGGCCCGGTCGAGCCAGCCGGTGCCGCCGCCGAGCACGAGGCCGCCGACGCCGATGCCGGAGGCCCGGCCGCCGGTGGTCGCCAGGCCGTGGGGCCGGGTGGCGCGGTCGAGGTGGCTCATGAGGGCGCCGCCCTCGACCCGTACCGTCTCGGAGCCGGGGTGGACGGTCACCTTGTGCATACGGCGCAGGTCGACGACCAGGCCGTTGTCGTTGAGCGCCATGCCGGCGACGCTGTGGCCGCCGCCGCGGATCGCGATGTGGAGGTCCAGGTCCCGGGCGAAGCGGACCGAGTGGACTACGTCCGCCGTGGTCTCGCACTGGGCGATCACTGCGGGGTGGCGGTCGATCATGCCGTTGAAGACTGTGCGGGCGTTGTCGTAGCCGGGGTCATCCGGCCTGAACGCGTCGCCGGTCAGTTGTGTGCGCAGGGTGGTGAGGCGGGTGTAGGCCTTTGTGAAGGGGGACATCGCGGGTGCCCCCTTTTTTTCAGGAGGGGACAGGAATGATTTCAGCCTAGGGGCTCGTGTGAGGCTGCGGCCCGGTGGGGGCTGGTCGCGCAGTTCCCCGCGCCCCTAAAAGCCGCTGCCCGCGTCCTCTGGGAAGTCGCTGAGCCCGGGCCCCCGGGGCCTCTGGGAAAGCCGCTGCCCGCGCCCCCTGGGAAAGCCGCTGCCCGCGCTCCTCGGGAAAGGTAGCGCGGGCAGTTGTGTTGTCGCTCGTCGTCAGCCGCCGTATGCCCCGCTCGCCGTCAGCCGTAGTGCGGTGTCGATCAGGGGCACATGGCTGAAGGCCTGCGGGAAGTTGCCGACCTGGCGCTGGAGGCGGGGGTCCCATTCCTCGGCCAGCAGGCCCAGGTCGTTGCGGAGGGCCAGGAGCTTTTCGAAGAGCTTGCGGGCCTCGTCGACGCGGCCGATCATCGCCAGGTCGTCCGCCATCCAGAAGGAGCAGGCCAGGAAGGCCCCCTCGTCGCCCTCCAGGCCGTCCACGCCCGCGTCCTCGCCGGTGGTCGGGTAGCGCAGGATGAAGCCGTCCGAGGTGGACAGCTCGCGCTGGATCGCCTCGATGGTGCCGATCACGCGCTTGTCGTCGGGCGGCAGGAAGCCCATCTGGGGGATGAGGAGCAGCGAGGCGTCCAGCTCCTTGGAGCCGTACGACTGGGTGAAGGTGTTGCGCTCCTTGTCGTAGCCCTTCTCACACACGTCCCGGTGGATGTCGTCGCGCAGTTCGCGCCACTTCTCCAGCGGGCCGTCCGCGTCACCGGACTCGATGAGCTTGATCGTGCGGTCGACGGCGACCCAGGCCATCACCTTGGAGTGCACGAAGTGGCGGCGCGGGCCGCGGACCTCCCAGATGCCCTCGTCCGGCTGGTCCCAGTGGTCCTCCAGGTAGCGGATCAGCTTCAGCTGGAGGAGCGAGGCGTAGTCGTTGCGGGACAGGCCCGTCATGTGGGCCAGGTGCAGGGCCTCGATGACCTCGCCGTACACATCCAGCTGGAGCTGGTGCGCGGCGCCGTTGCCGACCCGTACGGGCCTCGAATTCTCGTACCCGGGAAGCCAGTCGAGCTCCGCCTCGCCCAATTCCCGCTCGCCCGCGATGCCGTACATGATCTGCAGGCTCTCCGGGTCGCCCGCGACGGCGCGCAGCAGCCACTCGCGCCAGGCGCGGGCCTCCTCGCGGTAGCCGGTGCGCAGCAGCGAGGAGAGGGTGATCGCGGCGTCGCGGAGCCAGGTGTAGCGGTAGTCCCAGTTGCGTACGCCACCGATCTCCTCCGGGAGGGAGGTGGTGGGCGCGGCGACGATGCCGCCGGTGGGCGCGTACGTCAGGGCCTTGAGGGTGATCAGGGAGCGGACGACGGCCTCGCGGTAGGGGCCGTGGTACGTGCACTGCTCGACCCATTCGCGCCAGAACTCCCCGGTGGCCTCCAGGGCCTGCTCCGGCTCGGGCAGTGCGGGGGGCTGCTTGTGCGAGGGCTCCCACGAGATGGTGAACGCGATCCGGTCACCGGGCGCCACCGTGAAGTCCGCGTACGTGGTCAGCGCCTTGCCGTAGGTCTCGCAGGCGGTGTCGAACCAGACCGAGTCGGGTCCGGCGACGGCGACCGTGCGGCCCTCGTGCTTGTGCACCCAGGGCACCACGCGGCCGTAGCTGAAACGCATCCGCAGCGCGGAGCGCATCGGGACCCGGCCCGTGACGCCCTCCACGATCCGGATCAGCTGTGGCGCGCCGTCGCGCGGCGGCATGAAGTCGGTCACACGGACCGTGCCGCGCGGGGTGTCCCACTCGGATTCGAGGATCAGTGAGTCGCCGCGATACCGGCGGCGCGCCGCCGTCGGTGGCTCGGCGTCGGCGGCGTGGGCCGGCCCGAGCCGCCAGAATCCGTGTTCCTCCGTGCCGAGCAGTCCTGCGAAGACGGCATGGGAGTCGAAGCGGGGCAGGCACAGCCAGTCCACCGTGCCGTCCCGGCAGACCAGTGCTGCGGTCTGCATGTCTCCGATGAGTGCATAGTCCTCGATGCGCCCGGCCACGTGCATCTCCAGTCGAACGGCCACGTCGCCCCCGAGGGGCGGTCGCTCTGCGGTCAGGGAACAGGAACGTTAAAACGTTAGAAGATTGGATATTAGAACGTTAGAACGTCGGTAAAGCGTCGTTGCGGAACGTCAAATTATTGGTGCGATTGTCGTTGCGAAACGAACTGACGAGCTCTCGTTGTTCCGGGATACGGGCGGGGATGGTGCCGTGTGCCGGCCGGGCTCGGCAGCGAGTGTCCGAGCAGGATACGACGCACCTGGAAGATCCGCGTGCCGCTCCAGGCAACCCGAGTGGTCCGATCGAGTGAGTGCTGTGTGAGGGCTGTGCCCGCACGTGTGCGGAGCGTGGCCGGAAGCGGCCTCGTCGCGTCGCTGATACCCTGGTAGCCCGTGGACCGGTGGGCATGAAACCCCCGAACCGCAGCGACGGCACCTCCGGAGATCTTCGGACACCACGCCGGTACGCACTCCAGACCGCGACCACGGGAGCCCCCCTTTGGCCATGCCGCCCGCTGCTTTTCGAAGCAGCACAGCCACGACGACCAAGCACATCTTCGTCACCGGGGGTGTCGCCTCCTCCCTCGGCAAGGGCCTGACCGCCTCCAGCCTGGGCGCGCTGCTCAAGGCGCGGGGCCTGCGGGTCACCATGCAGAAGCTCGACCCGTACCTGAACGTCGACCCGGGCACCATGAACCCGTTCCAGCACGGCGAGGTGTTCGTCACCAACGACGGGGCCGAGACCGACCTGGACATCGGTCACTACGAGCGCTTCCTCGACGTGGATCTGGACGGCTCGGCCAATGTCACCACCGGCCAGGTGTACTCGACGGTCATCGCCAAGGAGCGGCGCGGTGAGTACCTGGGCGACACCGTGCAGGTCATCCCGCACATCACCAACGAGATCAAGCACCGTATCCGGCGCATGGCCACCGACGACGTGGACGTCGTCATCACCGAGGTCGGCGGCACGGTCGGCGACATCGAGTCGCTGCCCTTCCTGGAGACCGTCCGCCAGGTGCGGCACGAGGTCGGCCGGGACAACGTGTTCGTCGTCCACATCTCGCTCCTGCCCTACATCGGCCCCTCCGGTGAGCTGAAGACCAAGCCGACCCAGCACTCGGTCGCGGCCCTCAGAAACATCGGTATTCAGCCGGACGCGATCGTGCTGCGCGCCGACCGCGAGGTGCCCACCGCCATCAAGCGGAAGATCTCGCTGATGTGCGACGTCGACGAGGCGGCCGTGGTCGCGTGCATCGACGCCAAGTCGATCTACGACATCCCGAAGGTCCTGCACACCGAGGGCCTGGACGCGTACGTCGTCCGCAAGCTGGACCTGCCCTTCCGCGATGTGGACTGGACGGCCTGGGACGACCTGCTCGACCGCGTCCACAACCCGCTGCACGAGATCAACCTCGCGCTCGTCGGCAAGTACATCGACCTGCCCGACGCCTATCTCTCGGTCACCGAGGCCCTGCGCGCCGGCGGTTTCGCCAACAAGGCCCGAGTGAAGATCAAGTGGGTCACCTCGGACGACTGCAAGACCCCGGCGGGAGCGGCCAAGCAGCTCGGTGACGTCGACGCGATCTGCATCCCCGGCGGCTTCGGCGACCGCGGTGTCTCGGGCAAGGTCGGCGCGATCCAGTACGCCCGCGAGAACAGGATCCCGCTGCTCGGCCTCTGTCTGGGCCTGCAGTGCATCGTGATCGAGGCCGCGCGCAATCTGGCCGGCATTCCGGACGCCAACTCCACCGAGTTCGACTCCGCCACCGCCCACCCGGTCATCTCCACCATGGCCGAGCAGCTCGACATCGTGGCGGGCGAGGGCGACATGGGCGGAACGATGCGCCTGGGCATGTATCCGGCCAAGCTGGCAGAGGGCTCGATCGTGCGCGAGGTGTACGACGGCAAGGAGTACGTCGAGGAGCGCCACCGCCACCGCTACGAGGTGAACAACGCCTACCGCGGCGAGCTGGAGAAGAAGGCCGGTCTGCAGTTCTCCGGCACCTCCCCGGACGGCAAGCTGGTGGAGTACGTCGAGTACCCGCGCGAGGTGCACCCCTACCTGGTCGCGACCCAGGCGCACCCCGAGCTGCGCTCCCGCCCCACCCGCCCGCATCCGCTCTTCGCGGGCCTGGTCAAGGCCGCCGTGGAGCGCAAGACGGGCAAGTGACACAGGGGCTGTACGGTGGCCGGGGTACGGGTCTTTTGGGACACGTGCCCCGGTTTTCGTTCGGTGCGTAGGAGGGACAGGGCGACATGACGATCAAGGACACCCCCGAGGAGTGGGAAGTCAGGGCCACCGCGACCCCCTTCGTCGGCAACAAGACCTCCGTCCGCACCGACGACGTGGTCATGCCCGACGGCTCGGTCGCCCGCCGCGACTACCAGGTCCACCCCGGCTCGGTGGCCGTCGTCGCCCTCGACGGCCAGGACCGCGTGCTGGTACTGCGCCAGTACCGGCACCCCGTGCGCCACAAGCTGTGGGAGATCCCGGCCGGACTCCTCGACATCCCCGGCGAGAACCCGCTGCACGCGGCCCAGCGCGAGCTGTACGAGGAGGCGCACGTCAAGGCCGAGAGCTGGCGCGTGCTGACCGACGTCTACACCACGCCCGGCGGCTGCTCCGAGGCCGTCCGGATCTTCCTCGCCCGTGATCTCTCCGAGGCGGAGGGCGAGCGCTTCGAGGTCGAGGACGAAGAGGCCGACATGGAGCTGGCCCGGGTCCCCGTCGACGAACTCGTCCGCGGGGTGCTCGCCGGCGACCTGCACAACAACTGCCTCGTGGTGGGTGTCCTCTCCCTGCTCGCCGCGCGCAACGGCGACGGACTGGACACCCTGCGCCCGGCGGAGGCGCCCTGGCCGGCCCGCCCCTTCGAGGCCTGACACGCGCCGGCGCCCGCTCTCCCGCGATCCGACGGGGAACGGCACATATCAGTCCTACGATCGGTTGATCCGATCAGGGGATGTCGCCGCCGCGCTCCGCACGGATCGTCGCAGAGCGTGAACTAGGCTCTGGAAACGCCCGAACCGGAGTCCCGGCGGGCTTGCGCGCGCAGTGGGACGGGAGCGTGGCCCGTGGCGGATCAGGCGGTGGGCACAGGCGGCACGAAGGTGTCGTCAGGAGGGCGGCGTCCGGCCGCCGGGTCCGCTCCCACGGAGGGTCAGTTCCTCGGCCGTCCAAGAGAGTTGAAGGAACTCCGGGCGGACATCGAACGCGCGGGCCTGGACACCCTGGCCGGCCGCAAGGCGCCTCGCGCGCGCGTGCTGCTCATCGCCGGCAGACCCGGCTCGGGCCGCACCGCGCTCGCCGAGGAGCTCGTACGGCAGGTTGCGGGGAGTTACCCGGACGGGGTGCTGCGCGCCCGGCTCACCGACCCCGACGGCACCCCCGTGCCCACCGAACGCACCGCTCGGGAGCTGCTGACCGCCCTGGAGCTGCCCGCACCGGCCGGGGCCGCCGCCGACGACCTGAGCGAGGCGGTGCGCGAGGCACTCGCCACCCGCAGCGCCCTGCTTCTGCTCGACGACGCGGCCGACGCCGAACAGGTCGACGCCCTGCTGCCGGAGACCCCCGAGTGTCTGGTCGTCGCGGTCTCCGGAGGGCCGCTGACCGGCATCGCGGACGTCCGCCCCTGCACCCTGGGCGGCCTCGACACCAAGTCCGCGCTCGAACTGGTCGACCGTTTCACCGGCTCGGTGCGCATCACCGTCGACCCGCTCGCCGCGGAAGGACTGGTCGAGGAGTGCGCGGGCCAGCCCGCCGCCCTGCGCCTGGCCGGCGGCTGGCTCGCGGCCCGACCGACCTCGGCCGTCGCCGACCTCGCCAAGCAGCTGCGCACCGAGGGCGAGGAGGGCACCCCGCTCGCCCGGATCTTCCGGCTCGCCTACGGCGCGCTGTCCGCCGCCGCCGCGCGGACCCTGCGACTGTTCACCCTCGCCCCGGCCGGTCTCGTCGACCCGCACACCGCCTCCGCGCTCGCCGGCTGCTCGGTGGACGCCGCCCGGGCCACGCTGGACGACCTCGTCGGGCTCGGCCTGGTACGGCGTGTCGACTCGCCGCTGCCGCAGTACGAGGTGCCCGGCTGTCTGCAGCCGCTGCTGCGCTCCCTCACCGAGACCCACGACCGTCCGGCGGAGCTGCAGCTGGCCCGCGCCCGGATGCTGGAGCGGACCGTACGGCTGCTGGTGTCCTGCCGGGCCATCACCGAGACCGACTCGCCCGCCCGCGAGAAGCTCGCCGAACTGCCCCGCGAGCTGCGCTTCCCCAGCCCCAGGGCGGCCGAGGACTGGCTGCGCATCCGGCAGCCCGCGCTGCTGGCCGCGGCCCGGCTCGCGGTCGCGGACGGGGAGCTGGACACCCTGGCCCGGCGGCTGATGGCCGCGCTGGTGCGGGCGATGGTCGCCCACTTCGGCACCCGGGCCGCGGCGCCCGAGCTGTATGTCGTCCACCGGCTCGTCCTGGACGTCGCCGAGCGCCGCGGCCTGGCCCGCGAGCAGGCCGCGGCCCTGCTGAACCTGGCGGACCTGGACGCGCAGACCGGCCGTACGGACGACGCCCTGGCCCGCTACCGGGCCGCCCTGGACGCCGGACGCGCCGCGAACGACCCGTACGCGACCGGCCGCGCGATGGAATCCGTGGGCGGTGCCCACCAGGAGCTGGGGGACTACGACCGGGCCGCCGACTGGTACGGCAGGGCGCTCGCCCAGCGGCTGGCGCGGGACGAGGGTGTGGACGCCGCCCGGCTGTACGGCCGTATCGCCACCGTGCACACCTACGCGGGCCGCTACGGCGAGGCGCTGCGCAACTGGCGCGCCGCCGTCACCGGGCACCGCAGGAACGGCGATGTGGCCGCCCAGGCGCGGGCGTTGAGCGAGCTGGCGCGGGTGCAGGAGTACGCGGGACGGCCCGAGGAGTCGCTGCGCACCTGCCAGGAGGCGGTCGAGTGGGCGCGCCGCGCCGACGACCTCCGGCTGCAGGCCGCGCTGCAGCTCCGGCTGGCCGACACCCTGGACCGGCTCGGCGACCCCGCCGCCGCGCGGCTGCACCGCAAGGCGGCCGAACGCATGCTGGGCGACGAGCTTCCGGCGAGCGCGACGACCGGGGAAGGCACCGCAGGCACGGAGGGCGGGCAAGGCACGGAAGACGAGGGCGGCGACGGTGGCGACGGCGGCGACGGCGGCGACGGCGGCAAGGAAGGTGCGGAGGGCGTGGCAGGCGCAGAAGGCACGGAACAAGACGCTAACGCCTACGAAATCCGTAGTACATCCGACGAAGATTGACGCATTGAAAGGCTAGACAGAGAGAACCCCTTCATTAGACTGGCTCCGCCGCGCTCTTTCGTGGTGTCTCCCGGTGCGCCCCCATGTATCCGGGTATGACATGCATTGCCCCGGCTTGCATCGCCCCGGCCGTGCACAGCCCCAGAACCCTCTGAGCCAAGGACCGTGATCGACGTGAAGGTCGGCATCCCCCGCGAGGTCAAGAACAACGAGTTCCGGGTGGCCATCACCCCCGCAGGTGTGCACGAGCTGGTGCGCAACGGCCACCAGGTCGTCGTCGAGCGCAACGCCGGTGTCGGCTCCTCGATCACGGACGACGAGTACGTTTCCGCCGGTGCGCAGATCCTGGAGACCGCCGACGAGGTCTGGGCCACCGCCGACCTGCTGCTGAAGGTCAAGGAGCCCATCGCGGAGGAGTACCACCGCCTCCGCAAGGACCAGACCCTCTTCACCTATCTGCACCTGGCCGCTTCCAAGGAGTGCACGGACGCGCTCCTGACGTCCGGTACCACGGCGATTGCGTACGAAACCGTCGAGCTGGCCACCCGCGCGCTGCCGCTGCTCGCCCCGATGTCCGAGGTCGCGGGCCGCCTCGCCCCCCAGGTCGGCGCCTACCACCTGATGCGCGCCAACGGCGGCCGCGGTGTGCTGCCCGGCGGTGTGCCGGGTGTGCTGCCGGCCAAGGCGGTCGTCATCGGCGGCGGCGTCTCCGGCTGGAACGCCGCGCAGATCGCCATCGGCATGGGCTTCCAGGTGACCCTGCTCGACCGTGACATCAACAAGCTCAAGGAGGCGGACAAGATCTTCGGCACGAAGATCCAGACCGTCGTCTCCAACGCCTTCGAACTGGAGAAGGCCTGCCTTGAGGCCGACCTCGTCATCGGCGCCGTCCTCATCCCGGGCGCCAAGGCCCCGAAGCTGGTCACCAACGAGCTCGTTTCGCGGATGAAGCCGGGAAGTGTCCTTGTCGATATCGCGATCGACCAGGGCGGCTGCTTCGAGGACTCCCGGCCGACCACCCACGCCGAGCCGACCTTCCCGGTCCACAACTCGGTCTTCTACTGCGTCGCCAACATGCCCGGCGCCGTGCCCAACACCTCCACGTACGCGCTGACCAACGCCACGCTGCCGTACATCGTGGAACTGGCCAACCGCGGCTGGGCCGAGGCGCTGCGCCGCGACCGCGCGCTGGCCAAGGGCCTCAACACGCATGACGGCAAGGTCGTTTACCGCGAGGTCGCGGAGGCGCACGGGCTGGAGTACGTGGAGCTCGACTCCCTGCTCGGCTGAACCGCCGAAGGGTGACCGGACGGGCGGCCGGCTGACCCATCGATCGGCAAAAGGCGATACGTCAACACAGGTCGTCAACGCTCCGCACCCGGCCGGACCTTGCCCAGTGAGGTCCGGCCGGATGTGTGTCGGGTCACTTTGCGACACTCGTTCAACTCGCCACGAACGTAACTCTTTAACCGATTCGCACACCCGTGAAACCTGCTGTGCGACGGCCTTACGCCCTTGACAGAGGGGTGTTCGGTTGCCGACACATCGGGTCGGGTACGGCGGATTGTGTTGCTGCGGAGCGGTGACACGCCATAGAGTCGCCAATCGTCGGCATGGTGCCACGCTGACCTATCTAGAAGTTTCCTGGTCACCAAGGAGGTAAGACGACTTGTGAATGAGTCGACATTTACTCCCGGGGGTGGTCAACCAGGAATGCCGGCGCGGGGCCAGGGCCCCACGGGGCTCGAGGCTGTCGGCTCCGTCGCTGTCCGAACCTTCGCAGCCCATCAGAGTCCCCGGATGACTCAGACAGCACACCCGAGCATGGATGGCCATCACGTGAACGCCATGGCCGGCAACGGAAGTGGCGAGAACCGCACCCACTTCGCCGACTACGACGAACTGCCCGAGGGGCACTTCTACGACCCCGACGCCGAGTACGAGCCCGATCCCGAGTACGCGGCCACGCTCGCGCCCGACGCGGCCCGTCAGCGCCGTGAGCGCGTCGGTCCGACCGGTCGCCCGCTGCCCTACTTCCCGATCCCGGGTCCGCTGACCAGCCACGGCCCCGCGACGATCATCGCGATGTGCAACCAGAAGGGCGGCGTCGGCAAGACGACGTCGACCATCAACCTGGGCGCCGCGCTCGCGGAGTACGGACGCCGGGTCCTGCTCGTCGACTTCGACCCGCAGGGCGCGCTCTCCGTGGGCCTCGGCGTCAACCCGATGGAGCTCGACCTCACCGTCTACAACCTGCTCATGGAGCGGGGCATGGCGGCCGACGAGGTGCTCCTGAAGACGGCGGTCCCGAACATGGACCTGCTGCCCAGCAACATCGACCTGTCCGCCGCCGAAGTGCAGTTGGTGTCCGAGGTCGCGCGCGAGTCCACGCTGCAGCGCGCGCTGAAGCCGCTGATGGCCGACTACGACTACATCGTGATCGACTGTCAGCCCTCGCTCGGCCTGCTCACCGTCAACGCCCTCACGGCGGCCCACAAGGTGATCGTGCCCCTGGAGTGCGAGTTCTTCGCACTGCGCGGTGTCGCGCTGCTCACCGAGACCATCGAGAAGGTCCAGGAGCGGCTCAACCCCGAGCTGGAGCTCGACGGCATCCTCGCCACGATGTACGACTCCCGCACGGTGCACAGCCGTGAGGTGCTCGCGCGCGTGGTCGAGGCCTTCGACGATCACGTCTACCACACGGTGATCGGCCGGACCGTCCGCTTCCCGGAGACCACCGTCGCCGGTGAGCCGATCACCACGTACGCCTCCAACTCCGTCGGTGCCGCCGCCTATCGCCAGCTCGCCAGGGAGGTGCTCGCCCGGTGTCACGCCGAGTGAGTCTGCCGGGGGCCGACGAACTGTTCCGTACCACCGGGGGCATGGCGCTCCAGGCATCCACTCCCACCCGCCGGGCCAACGGAGAGGCCCGGGTACCGGCTCCGGCCGGAGAGAGCGACCCGGCCGCCGCCGGGGAGGACGTGCCGCAGTCGGTGCCCGTGCGGGGCGGCGACGGGGAGGGCGACGAACACGTCGCGGCCGACTCCGACGCCGACGCGGGGGAGTCCCGCAGCCGGGGTACGGCCCCGGAGCGCTCGGCGCGGCGCCAGGCGACCCAGGAAGCCGGCGGCGGGCAGTCCGCCCGCGGCAAGCGTTCCCGCGCCGCCAACCGGCGGCCCAGCGGGCGGGAGCGGCACGACGAGAAGATCACGGTGTACGTGTCCGCCGAGGAGCTCATGGACCTTGAGCACGCCCGGCTGGTGCTCCGCGGGGAGCACGGGCTCGCGGTCGACCGCGGGCGGATCGTCCGCGAGGCGGTCGCCGTGGTGCTCGCCGATCTTGAATCCCGCGGTGACGCGAGCATCCTCGTACGACGGCTGCGCGGGCGGTAGCGGTAGCCTGCGACGGCTATGACCTCGAACGACGTCCCTGCCCCCGCAGCCGGCTCCGCCGGCCGTCGGCGTGCGCTGGGACGGGGACCGGGCACGACACCGGTTCCGGCCGAGGAGATGGCCGAAGGCCGGGCCGGGTCTGCGGAAGAGATGGCCGAGGGCCGGGTCGAACCGACTCAGGGGATCGACGGAGGCCGGGGCGAGTCGGCTGAGGAGCCGGTTGAGGCCGCGGCGGCGACGGCGCCCGGGCCTTCCGCGCACGAGGCCCCTGCACCTCCTTCCTCCGATGCGGCGCCCGGGCTGCCGCCCGAGCCTCCCGGACCTTCGGCGGACGCGGCGTACGAGCCGCTGCCCGAGCCTCCCGTGCAGGCCGAGGCCTCCGGTGGGGGCGATGACGGGGTGTTCAAGGTGCGGCTCTCGAACTTCGAGGGGCCGTTCGACCTGCTGCTTCAGTTGATCTCGAAGCACAAGCTGGACGTCACCGAGGTCGCGCTGTCCAAGGTCACCGACGAGTTCATGGCACACATCAGGGCGATGGGCCCCGACTGGGACCTCGACCAGACGACCGAGTTCCTGGTCGTCGCGGCCACCCTGCTCGATCTCAAGGCCGCACGGCTGCTGCCCGCCGCCGAGGTCGAGGACGAGGCGGACCTGGCGCTGCTGGAGGCGCGGGACCTGCTGTTCGCGCGGCTGCTGCAGTACCGCGCGTACAAACAGATCGCGGACATCTTCAACTCCCGGCTGGAGGAAGAGGCCCGCCGCTACCCCCGTACCGTCGGGCTGGAAGCCCACCACGCCGAGCTGCTGCCCGAGGTGGTCATCAGCATCGGGGCGGAAGGATTCGCCAGGCTCGCGGTGAAGGCGATGCAGCCCAAGCCGAAGCCGCAGGTGTACGTCGACCACATCCACGCCCCGCTGGTGAGTGTGCAGGAGCAGGCCGGGATCGTGGTCGCGCGGCTGCGGGCGCTCGGGGAGGCCAGTTTCCGCGTGCTCGTCGCGGACACCGAGGACACCCTCACCGTCGTGGCCCGGTTCCTGGCCCTCCTGGAGCTCTACCGGGAGAAGGCCGTCGCCCTCGACCAGGAGGAGGCCCTCGGGGAGCTGATGGTGCGCTGGACGGGCGGGGACAACGACGATCAGCCGAAGGTGACGGACGAGTTCGACCGACCCCCCGAAGAAGCGAAACCCGAGCCGGCCAAGGCCGACGAGACCAAGGACGGCGCCAAGGAGGAGAAGGCGTGAGCCAGGAGACCACCGACACCCCGGGGGGCCTGCGCACCGTCGCCGACCTCGACCTCAAGCCCGCCCTGGAGGCCGTCCTCATGGTCGTGGACGAACCCGCGACCGAGGAGCACCTCGCCAAGATCCTGGAGCGGCCGAAGCGGCAGATCAAGGACGCGCTGCGCGAGCTGGCCGACGAGTACACCGTTCAGGGCCGCGGCTTCGAGCTACGGCTCATCGCGGGGGGCTGGCGTTTCTACACCCGGCCCGAGTACGCGGCGGCCGTCGAACGCTTCGTTCTCGACGGGCAGCAGGCCCGGCTCACCCAGGCGGCGCTGGAGACCCTGGCGGTCGTCGCGTACCGCCAGCCGGTCAGCCGATCCAGGGTCTCGGCGGTCCGCGGAGTGAACTGCGACGGTGTGATGCGCACCCTGTTGCAGCGCGGTCTGGTCGAGGAGGCGGGCACGGAACCCGAAACAGGTGCGATCCTGTACGTGACGACGAACTACTTCCTGGAGCGAATGGGCCTACGCGGTCTGGACGAGCTCCCGGAGCTCGCGCCCTTCCTCCCCGAGGCGGACGCGATCGAGGCCGAGACGCTGGAAGGGGTCCCGTCGTTCGATCCGGATGCACCGGATGCAGATGCAGACGACACGACGACGACGGAACTTTGATGCGAAGCAGTGGCAGTGGTAGTGGCAGGAACAGCGGGCGCGGCAACCCCCGCGGGACCGGTGGGGGTGGCAGTCCCCGCGGGTCCGGTGGAGGCGGCGGTTCCCGCGGGACCGGTGGGAGCGGCAGTCCTCGCGGGACCGGTGGGAGCGGCAACCCCCGGGGGACCGGTGGGGGCGGCTCCCAGCCGAGGAGCGCGGGAGGGCGCGACGACCAGCCGAAGCGCGCCGGCAAGCCCCGCCCCGAGGAGCGCCGCTACGACGTAGGCCCCGCCGCGTCCCACGAAGGCCCGAAGTCAGGGCGCGGCAACGCGGCCCGCGGCGGCGCCAAGGGCGGCCCCAAGCAGGGCCAGCAGCGCGGCGGCCGTACGGAGCCCTCGCGTTCCCGCGAGTTCGAGACGCGGGCCGAGGAGCGCAACCGGGACCGGTACGCGGGCAAGCCGGAGGTCAAGACGCCCAGGACCCACCCCGGGGCCGAGGAGGAGGGCGAGCGCCTGCAGAAGGTGCTCGCGCGCGCGGGCTACGGCTCCCGGCGCTCCTGCGAGGAGCTGATCGAGCAGGCCCGGGTGGAGGTCAACGGCGAGATCGTCCTGGAGCAGGGTCTGCGCGTCGACCCGGAGAAGGACGAGATCAAGGTCGACGGGCTGACCGTGGCCACGCAGTCGTACCAGTTCTTCTCGCTGAACAAGCCCGCCGGTGTGGTCTCGACCATGGAGGACACGGAGGGCCGGCAGTGCCTCGGTGACTACGTGACGAACCGCGAGACGCGGCTCTTCCACGTCGGGCGGCTCGACACCGAGACCGAGGGCGTCATCCTGCTCACCAACCACGGCGAGCTGGCGCACCGGCTGACCCACCCCAAGTACGGCGTGAAGAAGGTCTACCTCGCGCACATCGTGGGCCCCATCCCGCGCGACCTGGGCAAGCGCCTCAAGGACGGCATCCAGCTGGAGGACGGGTACGCGAAGGCGGACCACTTCCGGGTCGTCGAGCAGACCGGCAAGAACTACCTGGTCGAGGTGACCCTCCACGAGGGCCGCAAGCACATCGTGCGCCGCATGCTCGCGGAGGCCGGTTTCCCGGTCGACAAGCTGGTGCGCGTCTCCTTCGGCCCGATCACCCTCGGCGACCAGAAGTCGGGCTGGCTGCGCCGCCTGTCGAACACCGAGGTCGGGATGCTCATGCGCGAGGTCGACCTCTAGGCCCTGCCCGCCCAGGGTCCGCCCCGCGGCCCTGGAGGGCCGTGTGGGCCCTCCGGCCGCCCTCCCGCCCCTCCCGCCCCTCCCGGGCGTTCGGGGTGCGAGGCGGCCGTCCGGCGCGCTCCAGGGGCCGCTGAGGGGTTTCTGCCACGGATGCGCCGCGGTTGCGTCCGGGGGCTTGTGGGGGCAGGCCCGCCTTTTTATAGTCGCAGTGACTATTAAAGTGGCTGTCGCTCGTGCGGAATCGGGGGCGGGTGAGTTGCGCGCAAGGGGAGGTCTCGCCCCCGAGGGCTACGACAAGTACGCCTTCGAACCCTTCGCCGTCACCGTCGATCTCGCCGTCCTGACCGTCCGTGCGGGCGAGCTGGAGGTGCTGCTCGTCGAACGGGGGCAGGAACCGTACGCCGGCCGCTGGGCGCTGCCCGGCGGCTTCGTGCTGCCGAAGGAGTCCGCGGAGACGGCCGCCCGGCGCGAGCTCGCCGAGGAGACCGGGCTGTCGGACGTCTCCTGCCTCCATCTGGAACAGCTGCGGACCTACAGCGAGCCCGACCGCGATCCGAGAATGCGGGTCGTCTCCGTCGCGTTCGCCGCGCTGCTCCCGGACCTGCCCGAGCCGCACGGCGGCGGTGACGCGGCACAGGCCCGCTGGCTGCCGTACAACGCCTGCGGTCCGCTCGCCTTCGACCACGACCGCATCATCGCCGACGCCCACGAACGCGTCGGCGCCAAATTCGAGTACACCTGTCTCGCCACCTCCTTCTGCCCGCCCGAGTTCACCCTCGGCGAGCTGCAGCGGGTCTACGAGACGGTGTGGGGCACCGCGCTCGACCGGCCCAACTTCCGGCGCAAGGTCCTCGCCACGCCGGGCTTCGTCGAACGGGTCCCGGGGGCCGCTCGCCTCACCGGAGGCCGCGGCAAACCCGCCGCGCTCTACCGCGCGGGCGGCGCCACCGCCCTGCACCCGCCCCTGCTGCGTCCCCCTTCGGAAGGACGGCCCTGAATGACCACCACCCCGACGCTCGCGAAGCACGCCGCCACCGGGTCCCTGCTCGGTCTCGCCCTCGGCGACGCGCTGGGATTCCCGACCGAGTTCAGCGACGTACCGTCGATCCTCGCCAAGTGCGGCCCCTGGCGGGAGATGAAGCTGCCGCGGCCCGCGATCGTCACGGACGACACGCAGATGACGCTGGCGCTGGGGCGGGGGCTGCGCACGGCCATGGACCGGGGGCTGCTCACACCGCTGCGGATGGAACGGCCGGTGCGTGAGGAGTTCGTGGACTGGTACCAGTCGCCCGACAACAACCGGGCGCCCGGCCGTACCTGCCTGGTCGCGTGCAACCTGCTGAAGACCGAGGGCCGCCCCTGGCAGGACGCCAGCCAGATCGACTCCAAGGGATGCGGGGCCAACATGCGCGTGGCGCCCGTGGGGCTCGTACGGGGGCTCAGTGACGAACAGCGGTCGGGCGCCGCTCAGTTGCAGGCCGCGCTCACCCACGGCCATCCGACCGCGCTCGCCGCCTCCGATCTCACCGCCCACGCGGTATGGCTCCTCGCCGGCGGCGCCGAACCGGCCGAACTGGTCGGACTCCTGCGTTCCTACGCCCAGGAGAACCGCGGCCGTTACCTCTCCCGCTGGCTCGGCGACCTGTGGACCCGCAGCCAGGACCCCACGCCGGAGCACTTCATCGAGCGCGGCTGGGTCGAGTGCCTGGAGGCCCTCGACCGCCTCCGGGACGCCGTACGCACCGCCTCGCCGGAGAGCGACCCGTGCCTGGCCACCGGCGCCGGCTGGATCGCCGAGGAGGCGCTCACCACCGGGCTGCTCTGCTTCCTGCAGTTCGTCGACGAGCCCGTCACCGCGCTGCGCCGCGCGGCCTGCACCTCCGGCGACTCCGACTCCATCGCCTGCCTGGCGGGCGCGTTCGCGGGCGCGCACCACGGCTCGGACGTCTGGCCGACCGAGTGGGCCGACCGCATCGAGTACCAGAGCGACCTCATGTCCCTGGGGGCGCTCTGGGATGCTTGAGCGATGATCGACGACGTCCTGGCCATCGACTTGACGGCAGTGGTTGCCGAGCAGCCCGACCCGGTGTTGTTCGCCACCGTCTCCGGGGCACATCTGTACGGCTTCCCGTCACGCGACTCGGATGTCGACCTGCGGGGTGTGCACCTGTTGCCGACGGCCGAACTGGTCGGCCTGCGCGAGCCGGAGGAGACCCGGTCGCGGATGTGGGACCGGGACGGGGTCGAGATGGACCTCGTCACCCACGACCTGCGCAAGTTCGTACGGCTGATGCTGCGCCGCAACGGCTATGTGCTGGAGCAGCTGCTGTCGCCGCTGGTCGTGCACAGCGGGGAGGCGCACCGCGAGCTGGTCTCGCTCGCCCCGGGGGTCCTCACCAGCCATCACGCCCACCACTACCGGGGCTTCGCGGCCACCCAGTGGCGGCTCTTCGAGAAGACCGGCGAACTCAAACCGCTGCTCTACACGTTCCGGGTGCTGCTCACCGGCATCCATCTGATGCGCAGCGGCGAGGTGCGGGCCGATCTGCGCACGCTGGTCGGGGAGGTCGGGGAGGCTCCCGCGTATCTGCCCGACCTGATCGCCGCGAAGGCGGAGCGGGAGCACGGGGACGCGGACGTCGACCACGCGCGCGTGGCCGACGACGTGGAGCGGCTGCACGGTGTGTTGGACGCGGCGCAGGACGGGTCAGGGCTGCCGGACGTGCCGTCCGTGTACGAGGCCCTGCACGCGTTCGTCGTCAGGGTCCGTCTGGAGGGCTGAGGCGCGGCGTACGCGGACGAGGAAGTCCTCGACGCGGGCGTGGTCCGGTTCGGCGGGAAGGGGACTGCGCGTGGCCGCCTCGTCCGCTTCGTCCGCCAGCCGGGACATCCAGGCCTCGGCCTCCGGCCAGGAGACCTCGCCGCGCTTCACCGCGAGCAGCGCCTCGCGCCGGTCGCCGACGTCGATCGTCAGGGCGCCGGTGCGCAGCAGGTCGCCGGAGCTCATGAGGAGACGCAGCAGGTGCATGGCGTGCTTCCAGCGTGGGACGCCGTGCTGCCTGACGTCCGCTTCCAGCTTCTTGCGCTGGCCCAGGGCGTAACGGGTGAACGTGTCGTGCGCCCGACGGGAGAGGAACGCCTCGCGCAGGGCGAGGAGTTCGCGGCCCGTGTCGTCGACGTACTCGACGAAGGAGGAGTGCAGGCACTCCAGGATGTTCGGGTTGGCGCGCAGCGCGAGACCGCAGAAGCGCTCCAGCTCCCAGCTGAACTGCTCCTCGGCCGGACCCTCGACGTGCGTCGGCGGCTTCTCGAAGCGCCAGAAGAGCGGTGTCGGGGCGAGGAACACGCCCCGACGGTCCGTGTCGCTGTCGTCCGTGGCGAGGCCGAAGGCGCGCGAGCCCATCACACAGGAGTAGATCGTGTGGTCGCGCACCAGGGCTTCGTCATGGTCATGCATGGCCAGGAGCGTACGCGCCGGCTCACGTCAGGCGGATCGAATTTCCCTCTACCGTGATCTTCTCCGCGGGCAGCGGACGGGTGGCCGGGCCATGGGCCACCGAGGCGTCGGCGATGCGGTACTTGCTGCCGTGGCAGGGGCAGTCGATGGTGCCGTCGGCGACGCGGTTCACCGTGCAGCCCTGATGGGTGCAGATCGCGGAGAAGGCCTTGAACTCGCCTTTCTTCGGCTGGGTGACCACGACCTTCCGGTCCTTGAAGACCTTGCCGCCGCCGAGCGGGATGTCGCTCGTCTTGGCCAGTTCCTGACCGCCGGAGGGGGCGGCGGAGCCGACCGTGGACGCGTTGGGGGACGCGGCCGCGGTGGGGGAGGACTCCGACGAACTGCTGTTGTCGCCGTACTTGCTGCACCCCATGAGCAGGGCGGCGGCCGCGCCCGTTCCGAGTACCGTGCGCCGCGCCGGGGGGTTGGTCATGTCGTCACTCCGAAGGTGCGGAAGAACCAGAGAGCCGACGTCAGCCAGATGGCCGTGAGGACGACGAAGACGAGTCCTCCGACCAGCGGCAGTAGCCAGCCGGGCAGTCGCTCCGAGCGGAGCAGGAGCATTTTGGCACTAAATGCACCAAAGAAGAAGCAACCCAGGAGCGAGTGCCACAGCACGCGCGGTTCGTACGTCTGATAGCCCAACGCGTACAGGCAGTGCACCGCGACCGGCACCGCCACCAGGAACGCGACCCGCCCCGACCAGCGGTGCAGCACCGGCGCCCAGCTCGGACCCGGCAGTTTCCCGTAGACCATGAACGCCGAGACGAGCTGCACGAGCGCGAAGGCGAACGCCGTCGTCGCCAGCCATGACTTCACCGCTGCGGTGCTGCTGAACCCCGCGAGATTGAAGGCGGTCCCCGTCGGGTCGTGCTCCTTGCCGTACACGCCGAGACCGACCGCGACCGCCGCCGCGACCAGGGCCGGGACGAGATAGCGGGCCGCGCTCGGGCGCCGGTGGGCCGGCGGGTGAGAAGGGAAGCCCTGGGTGGCGGCGTTCGGATCCACGGTCATGAACGCTCCCTGCGGAAGATGAGGAGGGCCGGAAGAGGGGCCGGAAGAGGGGCCGGAAGAGGGGCATCGGACCCGCGGACTCGCGGAGACATGGAGATGTGGAGATGTGGAGATGTGGAGACATAGAGACGTGGAGTCATGGAGTCACGGGTTGTGCGGTGATCGTCTGTCCGTCGACCGTCACGGCGCCGGTCCGCGGGTCGATCGTGGGCGCCGCTGTTGGCGTGCCGTCACGGTCGAGGACGCCGACCTGCTTGCCGCCGGGCAGCACGATCCAGCCGCCGTCGATCTTGGCGCCGCGCACCGTGGCCGTCGCGCGGTACAGCCCGGACGGCTTGACCGTCTTGCCGGCGGTGAAGGCGTAGCGCTGCCCGTCGAGGTCGACGGTGCCGCGGATGCTCCTGCCGTCCTTGAGCGTGCCGTCCAGTGTGGCGCCGTGCTTGCCGGTGAGCTTCATGGTGCCGTCGTCCTTGACGTCACCCTTCAGCCACGACTCCTTGCTCCGGCCGTCGCAGAAGTACGCGATCGCCCTGCCGTCGCGCAGGGAGACGGCGACCGAGGAGGACTCGTCGTCGGTACGGCCCGCGTAGTCGGCGTTCGCGGGTGTGCTCCTCGAAGCGGACGGGATCGCGGAAGGCGCCGTCGTTCCGGTGGGCGTCGGGCTCGCCGACACCTTGGGAGTGGGTGGCGGACTGGGCGACGCCTCCTGCTGGGACGATGTGCTCCTCGTCCCGGTCGTCGCGTTGAGCGTCAGCATGAACAGGGCGAGCACCAGCCCCGCGAGCAGCGTGAGCAGAGGTCCGGAGCGCTTCATACAGGCCTCCCCCGAGGCGAGTGTCCTGCCCCATGAGAGCGGACCGGCGCCGCCACGTCCAGAGGCGCACTGGGGCGTTCTCACCCCAAGTAGCGGAATAGGCCGATTCAGGTGACATTGGCAGCATCCGAGGCCGGGCAGTGATCTGCTCCCGGCCGCCCATTCGAAAGGCGTGACCATGGCGGGAAACGATCTCGGCAGCCTGCTCGGCGGTCTCCTCGGCGGCCAGGGCGGCTCTTCCGGCGGCGGCAACGTCCTCGGCGCCCTGCTCGGGGCCCTGAGCGGCGGCGGTTCGAGCGGCAGCGGCGGCAGCCCGCTGGGCGGACTGATGGAGATGCTCACCAAGTCCGGACTGATGGAGCAGGCGCAGTCGTGGGTCGGTACCGGCGAGAACAAAGCGGTGAGCGGCGCGCAGATCGCCCAGGCGCTGCCGAACGACACGCTCCACAAGGTTGCCGAACAGGCCGGCGTCAGCCCTCAGCAGGCCGCCGACCAGATCGCCCAGCACCTGCCCCAGGCGGTCGACAAGCTGACCCCGGACGGAGAGCTCCCGCAGGCCGGCTCCTCCCTGGAGGACATCATCCAGCAGCAGTCGTTCTGAGCCGTGCCCGGTGCGCGGCGGCCGTCTCGTCAGGCGGGCGCCGCGCACTCACGCGTTGTGGCCTGACTACGCTGGTGTGACAAGACGAGGCACGAAGAGATACGACGAGAAACGACGAGTGCGACGAGCACGACGAGATGCGACGAGCACGCAGATCGGCTCAGCGAGGAGTGACACCGTGGCGGTACGAGCGGTCCGGGGCGCCGTCCAACTGGAACGGGACGAGGCCGGCCACATGGACGAGCAGGTCAGCGAGCTGCTCACCGCCATCCTGGAGCGGAACGGCCTCACCACGGACGATCTGATCAGCATCTGGTTCACCGCGACGCCCGATCTGCACAGCGACTTCCCGGCGGCCGCGGCGCGGGGGCTCGGCATCGTCGACGTGCCGCTGATCTGCGCGCAGGAGCTGGACATCGAGGGCGCGATGCCCCGGGTCGTACGTGTTCTCGCGCACATCGAGTCCGACAAGCCCCGCGCCGACCTCGCGCACATCTACCTGGGCGCCGCCGGCGCGCTGCGCAAGGACATCGCCCAGTGAGGACCGCGCTCGTCATCGGAACCGGGCTGATCGGTACGTCGGCGGCCCTCGCGCTCGCCCAGCGGGGCGTCGTCGTGCACCTCACCGACCACGACCCGGAGCAGGCCCGTACGGCGGCCGCGCTCGGCGCCGGCACGGACGAGGCGCCCGGTGGGCCCGTGGACCTCGCGATCGTGGCGGCCCCGCCCGCACATGTGGCGGCGACGCTCGCGGACGCCATGCGGCGCGGGGTCGCGCGCGGCTACCTCGACGTCGCCAGCGTCAAGGGCGGCCCGCGCCGCGAGCTGGAGGCGCTCGGCCTCGACCTCTCCCCGTACATCGGCTCGCACCCCATGTCGGGCCGCGAGAAGTCGGGCCCGCTCGCCGCGACGGGCGACCTCTTCGAGGGCCGCCCCTGGGTGCTCACCCCCACCCGGGACACGGACACCGAGGTGCTGAACCTCGCCCTGGAACTGGTGTCGCACTGCCGTGCCGTCCCCGTCGTCATGGACGCCGACGCCCACGACCGCGCGGTCGCGCTCGTCTCACACATGCCGCACCTGCTGTCGAGCATGGTCGCCGCGCGTCTGCAGCACGCGGAGGAGGCGGCCGTACGGCTCTGCGGACAGGGCATCCGTGACGTGACCCGGATCGCGGCCTCCGACCCCGGGATGTGGATCGACATCCTCTCCGCCAACCCGGGCCCGGTGGCCGACCTCCTCGCGGACGTCTCCGCCGACCTCGACGAGACGGTGCAGGCCCTGCGCGCCCTCCAGTCCTCCGACGAGGCCAAGCGCCGTGAGGGCGCGAGCGGTATCGAGGACGTCCTGCGGCGCGGCAACGCGGGCCAGGTCCGTGTCCCCGGCAAGCACGGTTCCGCTCCGCGCGCGTACGAGGTCGTGGCCGTCCTCATCGACGACCAGCCGGGCCAGCTGGCCCGCATCTTCGCCGACGCCGGGAAGGCCGGGGTCAACATCGAGGACGTACGCATCGAGCACGCGACCGGACAGCAGGCCGGTCTGGTGCAGCTGATGGTCGAGCCGAAGGCGGTGCCGGTACTGAGCGCGGCCCTGCGGGAGCGGGGCTGGGCGCTGCGGCAGTAAGGCCGTCGTCCGGCACGGGTGGCCTGCGCGGCGAGCTGTGGCGATGGCTCATCGACTGTCGCCGACGGCCGGAGGCCGGCGCAGCCGTGCGAAGCCTGGGAGGCGCCCTGGCGCCGAGCAGTGCGAGCGCGGCGTTGAGGATCGGTGCGGGGCTGGGCGCTGCGGCAGTAGCCGCCGCGGGGCGACGCCGGGGCTTGCCCGGCTCTCGGCCGTTACCGGGCTTGTGACCCTTCCCGCGTCGTGGGCCCGGGAAGGGCCAGTAATACGGGGTCCGTGGAGCCAGTAACCTGGTGCGGGGCGCGATCGTGCCCCGCACAGACCTCCACCCCGCACCAGGAAGGTGTCTCCACCGTGGAAAACGGCGCCGCCCGGACCGCCCCGGCAGTGATTGTCGCCATCGACGGCCCCTCCGGCACGGGCAAGTCGAGCACCTCCAAGGCCGTGGCCGCGCAGCTGGGTCTCAGCTACCTGGACACGGGCGCGCAGTACCGGGCGATCACCTGGTGGATGGTGAGCAACGGCATCGACATCACGGACCCGACCGCGATCGCCGCCGTGGCGGGGAAGCCGGAGATCATCTCCGGCACCGACCCGTCCGCACCAGCCATCACGGTCGACGGGACCGATGTCGCGGGCCCCATCCGCACCCAGGAGGTCACCTCCAAGGTGAGCGCGGTCAGCGCGGTGCCCGAGGTGCGCGTCCGGATCACCGAGCTGCAGCGTTCCATCGCGGCCGCCGCCGAGCTGGGCATAGTGGTCGAGGGACGCGACATCGGCACCACCGTGCTGCCGGACGCCGATCTGAAGATCTTCCTCACCGCCTCCCCGGAGGCGCGGGCCGCCCGCCGCAGCGGTGAGCTGAAGGGCGCGGACGTCAACAGCACCCGCGAGGCCCTGCTCAAGCGGGACGCGGCCGACTCCAGCCGGAAGACCTCCCCGCTCGCCAAGGCGGACGACGCGGTCGAGGTGGACACCTCCGACCTCACGCTCCAGCAGGTCATCGAGTGCGTCGTCACCCTCGTCGAGGAGAAGCGGGACGCCAAGTGACCCCACCCTCCGAGAGGGGCGCCGACATCGGGCGCCGTATTGGCGTCGGCCTGATGTACGGGCTGTGGAAGCCGCGTGTGCTCGGCGCCTGGAAGGTCCCCGCGACCGGCCCGGCGATCCTCGCCGTGAACCACTCGCACAACATCGACGGCCCGATGGTCATGGGCGTGGCGCCCCGGCCCACCCACTTCCTGATCAAGAAGGAAGCGTTCATCGGCCCGCTCGACCCCTTCCTGCTCGGCATCGGCCAGCTGAAGGTGGACCGCGAGACCACCGACCGCACCGCCATCACCGACGCCCTCGGCGTCCTGTCGGGCGGCGGCGTGCTCGGGATCTTCCCCGAGGGCACCCGGGGCGACGGCGACTTCGCCTCGCTGCGCGCCGGGCTCGCCTACTTCGCGGTCCGCTCCGGGGCACCGATCGTTCCGGTGGCGGTCCTGGGAAGTTCCGAGAAGAGCAGCCGGTTGACCAAGGGGCTGCCCCCGCTGCGCAGCCGGGTCGACGTCGTCTTCGGGGATCCCTTCGAGGCGGGCGACGGCAGCGGACGGCGGACCCGCAAGGCGCTGGACGAGGCGACCGACCGTATCCAGAAGCAGCTGAGCGCCCACCTTGACCACGCCAGGCGTCTGACCGGACGCCCGGAAAACGCCGGGCGCCCCACCGGGCACTAGGCGACACTTGAGTAGTGGATCACCCGATATGCGGGTGGTCCACCGATCACCACGAATGAACGACGAGGTACGGACTTCATGAACGACCACATCCAGCCCGACGGCTCGGCCGGCCAGGCCGAGCACGAGCACGGGGCGCTTGGCGAGGCCGAGGCCACCGAGTATGCAGCGTTCATGGAGCTCGCCGCGGAAGAGGGCTTCGACATCGAGGACGTCGAGGGCGCGATCGACGAGGCGGGCCACGGCCCGCTGCCCGTCCTCGCCGTCGTCGGCCGTCCCAACGTCGGCAAGTCGACCCTGGTGAACCGGATCATCGGCCGCCGCGAGGCGGTCGTCGAGGACAAGCCCGGCGTCACCCGCGACCGCGTCACCTACGAGGCCGAGTGGGCGGGCCGCCGCTTCAAGCTCGTCGACACCGGCGGCTGGGAGCAGGACGTCCTGGGCATCGACGCGTCCGTGGCCGCACAGGCCGAGTACGCGATCGAGGCGGCCGACGCGGTCGTCTTCGTCGTCGACGCGAAGGTCGGCGCGACGGACACCGACGAGGCGGTCGTACGACTCCTGCGCAAGGCCGGCAAGCCCGTCGTCCTGTGCGCCAACAAGGTCGACGGTCCGAGCGGCGAGGCCGACGCCTCGTACCTCTGGTCCCTCGGCCTCGGCGAGCCGCACCCTGTCTCCGCGTTGCACGGCCGTGGCACCGGCGACATGCTGGACGCCGTCCTGGAGGCCCTGCCCGAGGCCCCGGCGCAGACCTTCGGCGCCGCGGTGGGCGGCCCCCGCCGCATCGCCCTCATCGGCCGCCCGAACGTCGGCAAGTCCTCGCTCCTGAACAAGGTGGCCAACGAGGAGCGCGTGGTCGTCAACGAGGTCGCGGGCACCACCCGTGACCCGGTCGACGAGCTCATCGAACTCGGCGGCGTCACCTGGAAGTTCGTCGACACGGCGGGCATCCGCAAGCGCGTCCACCTGCAGCAGGGCGCCGACTACTACGCCTCGCTGCGCACGGCCGCGGCCGTCGAGAAGGCCGAGGTCGCGGTCATCCTGATCGACGCGTCCGAGACCATCTCCGTACAGGACCAGCGCATCGTGACGATGGCCGTCGAGGCGGGTCGCGCGATCGTCCTCGCCTTCAACAAGTGGGACACCCTCGACGAGGAGCGCCGCTACTACCTGGAGCGGGAGATCGAGACCGAACTCCTGCAGGTGGCCTGGGCGCCCCGGGTGAACATCTCGGCGCGCACCGGCCGGCACATGGAGAAGCTGGTCCCCGCGATCGAGGCGGCCCTGGACGGCTGGGAGACCCGCGTCCCGACCGGCCGTCTGAACGCCTTCCTCGGCGAGCTGGTCGCCGCCCACCCGCACCCGGTCCGCGGCGGTAAGCAGCCCCGCATCCTCTTCGGCACGCAGGCGGGCACCAAGCCCCCGCGGTTCGTGCTCTTCGCCTCCGGGTTCATCGAGCACGGCTACCGGCGCTTCATCGAGCGCCGGCTGCGCGAGGAGTTCGGCTTCGAGGGGACGCCGCTGCACATCTCGGTACGGGTGCGCGAGAAGCGCGGTACCAAGAAGAAGTGACGTGGTGACGGGTGAGGGGCGGCTCCCATGGGAGCCGCCCCTCACCCGTTCGACCGTTGCCGCTCAGAGCCCCCTGCGAGGTGCGGGCGGCAGCGCCGCCGGGATGTGGTGCAGGCCCGTACCGTGCAGACGCCCGACCGGCTGCCAGACGGCGGTCGCCGTGGTGGTGTGGCCGTGCTGCGAGCCGCCGTGGCGCGCGGAGTACGCCCCCGCGCTGTACGAGGAGTACGAGGACGAGCCGTACGCGCCCGAACCGTGCGTCAGGCTCCCGAAAGCCGTGAAGCCGAGCTCCTCCTCGCCGTGGCGGTCGCCGGGCAGGGCTCTGAAGCATCTGACCCACTCGGCGTAGAGCGCGTCGTAGATCGGCGTGGCCGAGGGGCCGCCCGGAGGATCCTGAGCCGTTCGCACGGCCGCGATCGGCTGGAAGGTCTGGCGGCGGGGGGCGTCGTAGGTGTGCACGTATGTGCCAACGACCCCGCCGCCCAACAGATGCGGCCACCACGATGCTTTCGCCCGGCCCCCGTCAGGGGCGCAAGCCCTTGACGGGGCGCGGGGAACTGCGCGACCAGCCCCCCCGACCCGCAGCCGACAACGCACCCCGGTCGCCCGGCTCAACCCAGTGGAACGCTCACGCTCACGTTCCGGCGAGCGGCATCGCGGCAGCCACCAGCTTCCCGTTCGCCGCCGCCTTGTCCAGCGCGTCCCGCAGCAGATCCTCCCGCGGCTGCCGTCCGATCGACCCGACCGGCGCCGCGAACAGCAGCACCTGCTGGTGCTTGTTGGCCGCCGCCCGCCAGCTCTCCGCGACCTGCAGCGCCTGGTGCGCCTGCCACCAGGCGACGGGCGAGCCGCCTCCGTTGCCCGGCTGCAGCACGGCGTGCAGCTGCCCCATGGCGAGCAGCACGGACCATCCGTGCAGCACCGACGGCACCGAACTCAGCTCGGTGACCGGCATGAACCCCTGCTCGATGAGGAGCGGCAGGAAGTCGTCGCCGATGTCCGTCGAGCCGGGGCGCACGATGGGCCCGGTCGGCTCGACGACGAGCGCGGGGTGCAACTCGCCGTTGATGAGGACGAGTCCGCTGGTGACTCCGAGCACGGCCTGCTCGGCCGCGGCCTGGGTGGGTACGCCGCCTTCGGGGTTGATCGAGCGGACGGCGCCCTGCAGTTGCTCCTCGGTGACCTGGACGACCTGTGAGGGCAGACAGGTGGCGTGGGCGAAGGCGAGGACGGCGGTCTCGTCGCCGATGAACAGGACGGTGCTGGTGCGCTCCTGTTCCGAGTCGCCCGGGGTGCGGCAGGACGTGCAGTCGTAACTGCCCGGGGCGTTCTCTCCGGCGAGCAGCCGGTCGGCTTCTTCGTCGCCGATCTCGGCGCGTACGTCGTCGCTGACGTCGAGCATGCGCGGCACGGGTGGCTCCTCGGGATGCGGTGCGTGGCGATGCCGGGTGGCTCCCGGCCCATGAAGCCGGGGGCCCCGGCTCATGAAGATGACAACGGGCGATCTGTGGCCGGAGTCACGCCCGAGGGCGAATGGAATCGAACCATCCGGCGCGCAGCGTGAGACCGCGTGCGGAATCTGTTACTCCGAGCCAACTTCGTGCGGTGTCAAGGAAGTTGGTTCCGTGAAGTGGGTCACAGGTCACTTGAGCGGCTGGTCGACAAATCCTGAAATCAGCCTATGAAGTGGGTGGCTGAAAATCGCCGATACCCGCGGTAACCATGAACTGGCCTCGAATGACATGGAGTTGGTTGATATCGGGGCGACCGGCTCCATAGATTCCTCGGCTGTGTGCACAGAGCACCGCTCGGGACACGTCCGCCGGCCGAACCGCACCACGGGTTCGCAGCACCACCTCCGGCGGACGGGGCGGAGCACGACGACCGCGTCATACACGCAGGAAGTCGCGCCCCGCCTTGGGGGATCCCGGGTGTTTCGAGAGGGAACTACATGTCCGCATGTGCCGATAACACTCGTAAGGTTCGTACGACGCGTACGACGGCGGTCCTCGCCGGGGCGGCTCTGCTCGCCCCGCTCGGACTGCTCGCCGCGACCGGCAACGCCGCCGCGGCCGACAGCGGAGTGTGGGACCGCATCGCCAAGTGCGAGAGCGGCGGAAACTGGCACATCAACACCGGCAACGGCTACTACGGAGGACTGCAGTTCTCCGCCGGCACCTGGCGCGCGTACGGCGGAACCGCCTACGCCTCGACCGCCGACAAGGCCTCCAAGGCCGCCCAGATAGCCGTTGCCACCAAGGTCCAGAACGCACAGGGCTGGGGCGCCTGGCCCACCTGTTCGGCGCGGGCCGGAGCGTACGGAAGCGCGCCCGCGTCCTCGGGCGCCACGAAGTCGACACCCAAGTCGACGACGACAACGAAGTCGACAACGAAGTCATCCTCCAAGTCGAGCTCCAAGTCGTCCTCCAAGTCGAGTTCCGCGTCGCGCCCCGCGAAGTCGGCGCCCAGGTCGGCCCCGGAGAGGGCGGCCGAGGTACCGGCGCGCACATCCGGCCACACGAACCGCGCCGCCTCCCGCGGCGACTACACCGTCCGCGGCGGCGACACCCTGAGCGGCATCGCGGAGCGGCACGGCACGACCTGGCGGAAGATCTACGCCGCCAACCGGGCGGTCATCGGCGGTGATCCCGACCTGATCGTGCCCGGGCAGCGGCTCGACCTCTGAGCCCCGCTCCCCCAGCCCCCGGGCACGGGCCCCGCTCGGTCGTTCGACCGGGCGGGGCCCTGGGCGTGGCGTGGCGGCCGCGATCGGTGCGTGGCGCGGCGTGGCCCCGCTCGTCAGCCCGAAGGGCCCGGGCGGCGCGTTTCGGTCGCCTCCCCGCTGAACACCACCGCACCGCGACGCAGTTCATGGACGTAGGTCGTCCGGTCCGCCCGCTCGCGCAGCCCCGGCGGCAGCCGCTGCTCGGCGACCACCACGCAGGCGTCGAGGCCGCTCAGGAGGTCGTACGTGCGGGCCGCGACCGCCGGTGACATGCCCTGCGCGGCTTCGTCGACGAGCACCACGCGCGCGCGTGCCAGCAGGGCGCGGGAGAGGGCGAGCATGCGCTGCTCGCCTCCGGAGAGCGTGCCGGCGCGGCGGGGGAGGAGGGCCGCCAGCTGCGGGTAGGCGGCGAGGGCGGGGGCGAAGTCGGGCGCGGCGAGCTCCAGGTTCTCGCGGACCGTGAGCGTGCCGAAGACGGCCCGGCGTTCGGGGACCAGGCACAGACCGCGTCGGGCCCGTTCGTACGCCGACAGCCGGGTCACGTCCGCGCCGTCCCAGACGACGGCCCCGGCGGCCAGCGGCACGGTTCCCGCGAGGGCGCGCAGCACGGTCGTACGCCCCGAGCCGTTGCGGCCGAGCAGTACCGTGAGGCCGGGGCCGGGCGCCACCAGCGTCACGCCGTGCAGGGCCTCCAGGGGGCCGTAGCGCACGCGCGCGTGGCGCAGGGAGATGCTCATCCGCCGGGCCTCGTCTCCAGTACGCGGTCGGCCGGACCGGAGGCGACGACGCGTCCGGCGGCCATCACATGGACGACGTCGGCCAGGTCGGCGACCAGATCGAGGTCGTGCTCGACGACGAGCAGGGCGGTGCCGTCCGCGGCGAGCGCCCGCAGCACGCGGGCCAGCGCGGTCACTTCGGCGGTGTCCAGGCCCGCGGCGGGCTCGTCGAGCAGCAGCACCCGCGGACTTCCCGCGAGGGCCCGCGCCAGCTCGACCCGTCTGAGCGTCCCGGTCGGCAGCCCCGCGGCGGGCAGTGCCGCCACCGGGCCGTCCAGGCCGAACAGCCGTAACGCCCGCTCCACGGCGGAGGGGTCGGCCGCCCGGCCCTGCTCCGCCCCCACCCGAACGTTTTCCGCCACGGTCAGCGAGGGGAAGACGGCCAGTTGCTGAAAGGTCCGCGCGATGCCGAGCCGGGTACGGGCGTGCGCGGCCGACCGGGTGATGTCCCGGTCGCCCAGGAACACCCGGCCGTGCGACGGGCGCAGGGTCCCGGCGAGACAGTGGAACAGGGTGCTCTTGCCGGCGCCGTTGGGGCCCACCACGGCGGTGACGCGACCGGGCCCGACCTCCAGGTCGACACCGCCGAGCGCGGTGAAACCGCCGTAGCTGACGTGCAGTCGGCGGGCGTACAGGGGCTGGGGGACGGTGGGGGCCAGCGGAGCGCGCGAACGGCGGGGTCCGGCGGCGGCGCGCCGCGGTGTGCGGGCGGGGCCCGGCACGGCGGCGGGGACGGGCAGCGGGCCCGGGCCCGGGCCTTGGACTGGGGGCGGGGTGGGAGCAGGCACTGGACGAGGGGCATGGGCTGGAGGCGGGGCGGAGCCGGGCACCGGACGAGGGCCCGGGACGGGACCAGGTGCGGGGATGGGTCCGGGCGCAGGGATTGGCCCGGGTGCGGGGGTCGGACGAGGCCCGGAGACCGGATGAGGTGCGGAGACCGGACGAGGTGCGAAGATCGGACGAGGTGCGGAGACCGGACGCGGCGCGGAGACCGGCCGCGGTGCGGAGACCGGCCGCGGCGCGGTACCGGGTCGTGCGGCGGTAGTGGGCCGTGCCGCCGTGGCTCCTCTCGTCGGGAGGCGCCCCCCTGCCGTGGCTCCTTCCACCGGGCCGCGCCCCCCGGCCCGGTCCGGCCGCACCGGCCGCAGTCGCTCCCGTACCCGTGCCCCCCACGCGGTGAGGGCGACCTCGCGGCGCCACCGCAGCCGGGAAGCGGCCGTGCGCAGCGCCTCGTACGGGCCACCGGGAAAGCGCCCGACGAGTACCGCGAGCACTCCGATCAGCGCCGCCGCCACCCCGCCGCGCGCCCCCGCGTCGAGCCCCACCAGCAACGCCGCGGCGGCCAGCGCGCCGAGCACGCTGTCGGCGCCGAGGACCACGACCGCCGCGAACCACAGCAGACCGCGCACCGGGTCGTACGCGGTCGCGTCGAAGGCGCGCAGGCCCATGCCGAGCATCCCGCCGCCGAGCGCGGCCAGGGCGGCGCCGGCCACGAAGGCCGTCAGCTTCAGCGAAGGGACCCGTACGCCCGCCGCCGACGCCCCCGCCTCGTGGTCGCGCATGGCCGCGAGGGCACGGCCCGTGCGGCCCCGGCGCAGCGCACCCGCCGTCAGCAACGCGGCCGCCAGCAGCCCCAGTTCGAGCACGTAGTACGCACGGTCGCCGTCGAAGCCCGTCGGGCGGCCGAGGGACAGGCCCGACGTCGCGTACGGCTGGGCGAAGACGAACCGGCTGACTCCCACGCCCACGGCGAAGGTCGCCAGCGCCAGTGCCAGACCATGGCGGCTGATCGCGGGCCAGCCGGTCAGGACACCGAGCGGGGCGACCAGGACCACCGCCACCGCCAGCGCGGCCAGTTCCGGCAGCCGCGGCAGGCCCGGGAAGCGGCCCGCGGCCAGCAGCGCGGTGAACAGGGCGCCCAGACCCGCGTACGCCGCCTGCCCGAGCGAGATCTGACCGCCCCGGCCGGTCACGACGACCAGGGACAACAGCACCACACCCAGCGCGGGCACCTGCACCGACGTGTGCAGGTCCGAGCCGGCGAGGCCGAGCGGCAGCAGGAACAGGACGACCGCCACGATCCACGCGCCGGGCGGTGTCGCCACGCGGGCCGTCGCCGTGCGGGGCAGCGCGTCCCGGTCGCCGATCCCCGGCAGCACGAGCGCCGCGACCAGCAGGGCCACCACGAACAGGTTCGCGCCCACCGCCTGGAGCAGCGGCTGTGCCCAGCCAGCCGGATGCAGCCGGGTCAGCTGGCTCTGCGCGACACCGAGACCGAGCGCCACCACGACGGCCACCGGGAGGCTGCGCATCCGGGCGGCGACGGCCACCGCCATGACCTCCATGACGAGCAGTGGCATGCCGTAGGGATCGAGTCGTACGGAGGGCGCCAGCAGTACGCCCGTCAGGCCCGCCGTGAAGGACCCGAACGCCCAGCCCGCCGCGGCCACCCGGTCCGCGTCGATGCCGCCGAGCGCGGCGAGCGGGCGGTCGTCGACGACGGCCCGCAGTTCCGTGCCGAAACGGGTCCGGCGTGTCACCGCCGCGACCCCGGCCGCCAGGACCACCGCCACCGCCAACTGCCCCCACGGATCCGCCGGGACCAGGGTCGGCGCGTCCGCGCGCGCCCCGGTTCCCCACACCAGCACGGCCCCGCCGACCAGCAGCACGAAGACGCCGAGGGACGCGACCAGCGTCTGCGCCGGGTCGCCGCCGAGGACGGACAGGGGGCGGAACACGAAGCGCTCCAGGACCACGCCGATCGCCGGGGCCACCAGCAGCAGTGTCACCGCGGCGCCGAGCGCGAGCGGCCAGCCCCACTCGACCGTGAACTGCCGCAGCAGATACGCGCACACCATCGCGATCGCACCGTGCGCGAAGTTGAGCACCCCGGTCGCCCGGTGGGTGACGACCAGTCCGATGCCGGTCAGCGCCGCCGCTCCGCCGACCGAGAGTCCGGCCAGTGTGAGGTCGTACGTCAGGGAGCCGGCCATCACCGCTCCGGCGCGGGAGGCGGTCCGGGCGGTAGGGGCTGTCCGGGCGGTAGCGGCTGGTCCGACGGTAGCGGCCGGTCCGACGCGGGTGGCTCGCAGATCGGGCACGGGCCCAACTCCCCGCTCGCCAGGACCCGCGAGTCCACGGGCACGGCCTCCGGCTTCCCCGCGACCAGCGGACAGTCCGCGCGGTGCCACAGGGTGCCGCCGGGCACCATCAGCAGCTGCCCGCTGACGGCGACGGGTGCCACGGCGGCCTGCCCGGACCCGTCCGCGTCGGCGGGCTCGGCCGCCACGAGCAGCCTGTACAACTCCTCGACGCGGGCCGCCGCCGACGCGTTCCCGCCGTGGGTGAGCAGCACCGCGCCGGCGATGATCAGCGCGGCTCCGGGCACGGTGCAGGACGCGAGGTAGGGCAACTGCCGTTCCGCGTACCGCTCGCCCGAGATGCCGTACCAGCCGACGACGCACAGCACCGCTCCGGCGGCGAGCGCGGCCCAACCGGCCCACCGGACGGGGTGCACGCTCCGCAGTCGAGATGTCCGCATCCGGGCTCCCAGACGTCGTGTGTCTGTCCATGTCGACCGTTGGCTTGCACTATGCCTTCTGGAAGCTGACCCTGAAAGCTCCGGGCGCGGTCGGCCCGGACCGACACCCGGTGGTGAGCCAGATGGTTCTCGGGAGCGACCTCAGGCGGGGCAACGGCCAGGGGGTGGCGGCGCTGTCCGTTCTCGTCCTCGCCGCGGCCCTCACGGCGTGCAGCGACAGCACCGGCGGCGGGAGTTCGACTCCGGTGCCCACGCCCTCCGTGGAGCGGTCCAGCAGCGCGTCGCCCAGCCCGACCGGCCCGGCCGATCCGGCGGCGGCCGAGAAACAGGTCAAGCAGAACTGGGAGAAGTTCTTCTCCCCGTCCGTCCCCGTCAAGGACAAGCTGACCTACCTGGAGAACGGCGACAGGATGACCGCGGTCGTCCAGGGCTTCAGCGGGGACGAGCGGGGCCGGCAGGTCGCCGCCCAGGTCCAGAAGGTCGTGTTCACCTCGGCGACCGAGGCCGAGGTGACGTACGCGCTGACCCTGAAGGGCGCGACCGCGCTGCCGAACGCCGCCGGGACGGCCGTCGACGAGGGCGGCACCTGGAAGGTCTCCGACAACACCCTGTGCGCGCTGGTGGCGCTGAGCGGCGACGGATCGACGACCCCGGCCGGCTGCTGAGCGACCGTGCGCCCCCTGGGAGTTCTCACCGCGGGCCTGCTGCTGGTACTGGGCACGGCCTGCGGCAGCCGCCTCCCCGAGAGCGACTTCGAACACCGGGCCACACCCACTTTGCCGAGCACCGTCCCGCTCCGCGTCGGCATCGTCACCAGTGCCACCAGCCCCGTCGGCGGCTCCGCGTTCACCGGCCCGCGCGACGGGGCCAAGGCCTACTTCGAGTACCTCAACGCGCACGGCGGCATCGCGGGCCGGCCCGTCGAGGTGCGCACCTGTGACGACGGCGGCAGCGGCGTCGGCGACAACGAGTGCGTGCACAGGCTGATCGACGAGGACAAGGTCGTCGCCCTCGTCGCCACCACCGCATTCGACTACGCGGGCGCCTCCCGGGTGTCCCGCGCGCGCGTGCCCGACATCGGCGGCCAGCCCATCGGCGCGGCCTACGACACCTATCCGCACCTCTACGGGATCTACGGCAGCCTCGCGCCCCGCGAGGGGACGCCGGGCTGGGGCGGGAAGCTGTACGGCGGCACCGAGGTCTACCGCTACTTCAAGCGCGCCCAGGGCGCCCGCACGGCCGCCGTCGTCTCCTACAACCAGTCCGCGTCGGCCGCGTACGCCCGGCTCGTCACCCGGGGCCTGCGGGCCGAGGGCTACCACGTGGTCACCGAACAGGTCGACTTCGCGCTGCCCAACTTCCGTGCCGCCGCGGCCGATCTGAAGGACCAGGGCGCCGACCTCGTCTTCGACGCCCTCGACACGCACGGCAACGCCCAACTGTGCGAGGCGATGGACGACGTCGGTGCCGAGGTCATCGCCAAGGTCACCAACGTGCAGAACTGGACGTCCACCGTCCCCGAGGACTACAAGGACGCCCCTCGTTGCCGCAACGCCCTGTGGGCGACCGGATCCAGCCGTAATTACGAGGACACCTCCGACGCGTCCGTCCGCGCGTTCCGGGAGGCGACCAAGGGCCTGCCGACGCACTCCCAGTGGCAGTTGGAGGGCTGGGCGGCCGCGATGTGGTTCACGGACGCGGCGAAGTCCTGCGCGCGGGCGGAAACGGGCGTCACGCGCGCGTGCGTCGACCGCTTCGTGAACCGCGGCGAGCCGTACACCGCGGGCGGCCTGCTGGTCCCCGTCTCCTTCGAGCACCTGCCCGCGCCCCCGAAGACCCGCAGGACGTGTGTGTCGGTGGCCCGCTGGGAGGACGGCAGGGGCTGGGTCTCCCAGGGCGACATGAACAGCGACTGCTTCGAGGTGCCGCAACTGTCGTACGAGCCCTGACCTGCCGCAGCGGTCGTACGAGCCCTGACCTGGCGCAACTGTCGTACGAGCCCTGATGTACGGCCCGGCCTCAGCCCCTTGCGGACAGCGGCTGTCCGCAAGGGCAGGCAGACTCGCAGGCATGTTGGAGACATCGGCACGGCTGCTGCGGCTGCTCTCGCTCCTGCAGGCCCATCGCGAATGGTCCGGGGCCGCGCTGGCGGAGCGCCTCGGCGTGACGCCCCGTACGGTCCGCCGCGATGTGGACCGGCTGCGCGAGCTGGGCTATCCGGTCAACGCCAGCCCGGGCACGGGCGGCGGCTACCAGCTCGGCGCGGGGGCCGAGCTGCCACCGCTGCTGCTGGACGACGACGAGGCGGTGGCCGTCGCGGTCGGGCTGCGCACGGCCGCCGGGCAGGGCATCGAAGGCATCGGTGAGACCTCCGTAAGCGCCCTCGCCAAGCTCGAACAGGTGCTCCCGAACCGGCTGCGCCGCCGGGTGAGCGCGCTCAACGCCTTCACCGTGCCGATGCTGCGGGGCCCGGGGCCCTCCGCCGTCGACCCGGCCGTCCTCACCGAGCTGGCCCATCTGTGCCGCGACTGCGAGCGGCTGCGCTTCGAGTACCGCGACCACGACGGCTCCCCGACCCGCCGTACCGTCGAACCGCACCGCCTGGTGTGCACCGAGCACCGCTGGTACCTGGTCGCCTGGGACGTGGACCGCGACGACTGGCGCACGTTCCGGGTCGACCGCATCACCCCCAGTCCGCCGCACGGACCGTGTTTCACGCCCCGTACGCCCCCGGCCGAGGACCTGGCGGCGTACGTTTCCAAAGGCGTCTCCACACACGCGTACGCCGCACAGGCCGTAGTCCGGCTCCTCGTGCCCTTGGAGGAGGCGGCCGCGCGGATCTCACCCTCGGTGGGGACCCTGGAAGCCTCCGGGGAGGACAGCTGCGTTCTGCGCACCGGGGCCGCGAACCTCGACGTGATGGTGATTCACGTGATGCTGACGGGCTTCGAGTTCGAGGTGCTGGAGCCGGCCGGGCTCACCGGCGCGATCAGGACGGTCCGGGACCGATTGTCCCGGGCTCTGGAGCGGACCGCGGAGCCGACGCCCCGTACAGGGGATGACGCAGGTCGAACGCCGGGGACTCGGAGCGGATCCGGGGCAGCGTGACGAAGTTGTGCCGGGGCGGCGGACACGAGGTCGCCCACTCCAGGGAGCGGCCGAAGCCCCAGGGGTCGTCGACCTCGACCTTCGTGCCGTACTTGGCCGTCTTCCAGACGTTGTAGAGGAACGGCAGTGTCGACATGCCCAGCAGGAAGGAGCCGATCGTCGAGACGGTGTTGAGCGCCGTGAAGCCGTCGGAGGCCAGATAGTCCGCGTACCGGCGCGGCATGCCCTCGGCGCCCAGCCAGTGCTGCACCAGGAACGTCGTGTGGAAGCCGACGAAGAGTGTCCAGAAATGGATCTTGCCGAGCCGTTCGTCGAGCATCTTGCCGGTGAACTTGGGCCACCAGAAGTAGAAGCCGCCGAAGGTCGCGAAGACGACGGTGCCGAAGACGACGTAGTGGAAGTGCGCGACCACGAAGTACGAGTCGGTGACGTGGAAGTCCATCGGCGGCGAGGCCAGGATCACCCCGGTCAGACCACCGAACAGGAACGAGACCAGGAAGCCGACGGCCCACAGCATCGGCGTCTCGAAGGAGAGCGAGCCCTGGAGCATCGTGCCGCTCCAGTTGAAGAACTTCACGCCTGTCGGCACCGCGATCAGGAACGACATGAAGGAGAAGAACGGCAGCAGCACCGCGCCCGTCGCGAACATGTGGTGCGCCCACACGACGATCGACAGACCGGTGATGGCCATCGTCGCGGCGACCAGCGTCAGATAGCCGAAGACCGGCTTCCGGCTGAAGACCGGGAGGATCTCCGTGACGATCCCGAAGAACGGCAACGCGATGATGTAGACCTCGGGATGCCCGAAGAACCAGAAGAGGTGCTGCCACAGCAGCGCGCCGCCGTTGGCCGCCTCGAACACCACCGATCCGAAGCGCCGGTCCGCCTCCAGGACCAGCAGCGCCGCCGCGAGCACCGGGAACGCGAAGAGGACGAGGATCGAGGTGAAGAGGATGTTCCAGGTGAAGATGGGCAGCCGGAACATCGTCATGCCGGGGGCGCGCATCCCGACGATGGTCGTGATGAAGTTCACCGCGCCGAGGATCGTGCCGAAGCCGGCCAGCGCGAGGCCCATGATCCACATGTCGGCGCCGATCCCCGGCGAGCGCTCCAGGCTGTTGAGCGGCGCGTAGGCGAACCAGCCGAAGGCGGCGGGGCCGGCGGGCACCGCGAGCGAGCCGAGCACGATCAGACCGCCGAAGAGGAACAACCAGTACGACAGCATGTTCAGGCGGGGGAAGGCGACGTCCGGGGAGCCGATCTGCAGCGGCATGATCTCGTTGGCGAATCCGGCGAAGGTCGGGGTCGCGAACAGCAGCAGCATGATCGTGCCGTGCATGGTGAACAACTGGTTGAACTGGTTGTTGTCCATGATCTGCAGGCCGGGCCGGGCGAGCTCGGCACGCATCAGCAGCGCCATCAGGCCACCGACGAGAAAGAAAGCGAAGCCGGTGATCAGGTAGAGATGGCCGATCTTCTTGTGGTCCGTGGTGGTCAGCCAGTCCACGACCAGCCGTCCCGGCCGCCTGGTCACATGGACGGATCGCGCCGTCGCCTGCGCGGTGTCCGTGCCCATTGCTCGCCCCTTCGCCGTCGCGTCGTGGGCCCGCCTGAAGCTCACGCCATGGTGCTCGCGTCGTTCTGTGCTCCGGCAGAGGGCGTGCGGGGGTTCTGTGCTGGAACCGTGCATTTCCTATGCGGGGTCAGCTTCCGCGACATACCCCGAAATCGGAATGGAAGGGCTTGACCCATAGGAGTCTCCATGGGGGTCTCCACGGCGGTCGCCATGGGGGTCTTCGCGCTTTCCATTGGGTTATTCGGGACGGCGTCAAGGTAGTCCCGAATTACGTTCGAAGGCGTGCGGGACACGTACGGAACCGCTCGTACGTGTGATGGAGTTCGGCCGAAACGCGTGTCGTGATCCTGTGACAGAAGCGTGACCGGAGGGGAACGGGTGACGCCCGGTGCCGATCCGGGCTTCCCCCGCCACGGTCGGCGGCCTAACGTGGCGCTCATGGCACCCATTCCCACCCCGCCCGCAGAACCCCAGGACAATCCGCAGGCCTACGTCGGGCTGGAGGCGAGAAACGCCGAGCACCGCGCCCGGGAACACGGCTGGTCCTCGGTGCGCTCGCTGCCGCCCGGCGCGATCATCACCATGGAGTACCGCGCGGGGCGGCTGAACTTCGAGGTCGCCGACGGCCGGGTGACCCGCTGCTGGAAGGGCTGAGCCGGCGGGAGCCGCGTCCGCGGAGGCCGCCTCTCGTCGACATGCGTGAAGGCCCCTGGCTCGTCATGAGCCGGGGGCCTTCACCGTGCGGGGAGGCTGTGCGTACCGGCCCCGCTGTCCTCCATGGTCGCGCTGTCGCGCCTCAGCCGCCTGTCAGGGGGCGGGCCGAGGTCGTGGTGGTGGTGCGTGCCACGCGGTCCGAATGCGGCGGGCGGCGGCTGCCGACCGGGGTGACCGGGGTGCGCTCCGAGCGGGCCGTGTGCGGCCCGGGGGCCAGATAGGCGGGCGGCCGGGGCGGGCGGCCGGCGGCCACGGTCTCGCGCGCCGGCATCTCGTCGTCCACGGAGGAGGGCTGCTTGACCAGGACGGGCGCACCGAGCGGGGACGCGACCGGTGCCTCGGCCGGGACGGGCGCCGTAAGGCCGCGGCGGGCGCGCCAGACGTCGCGCAGGGTGAAGAGCCCGGTCTCGGCGCGGGCGATCAGCGGCTCGCACCACGGCAGCGCCAGCAGGATCAGCAGACCGGCGGCCCAGCCCAGCACCACGTCACTCAGCCAGTGCGTACCGAGATACACGGTGGTGAGACCGACGCCGAGCGAGGTCACGGCGGACAGTGCGGACAGCCAGCGCCGGGCCCGCGGGGTCGAGGCCAGATAGGCCAGGATTCCCCAGGTCACGACGGCGTTCGCGGTGTGGCCCGAAGGGAATATATCGCCGCCCAGACCCATCTCGTTCGAGCCGATCGTGATGGCGTAGTGCGGACCGAGGCGGCCCATGCCCAGCTTGGCGGCACCGACCGTGATGTTCAGCAGCAGCAGCGAGGCGCCCAGGGTGAGCAGCGGGCGCAGGGTGTGCTGCCGCCAGGAGCGCCAGCCCAGCCAGGAGGCGACCATCACCGCGGTGGGCCCGCGCTGGCCGAGCACCACGTAGTAATCGAGGAACGCGTGGATCTCCGGCCATTGCTGATACGGGCGGAAGAACATGACCTGCCAGTCGAACCGGACCAGCCACGATGTGATCGCCACGGCCCACACGATGGCCACGTAGAAGGCCAGGGTGGCTCCGAAGAGCACAACCCTGTGCCGGCTCATCTTCGGCACATCGATGTGGGCCGGCCGTTCCGGCTCACGGTCCAACCGGGCGAAGACCCGGTCCAGACGGGTGAGGTTTCGTTCGGTACGCACTCAATCGACGTTACAGCGAGTGAGCTGCGTTCCAGGCCCAATCACTCGCTTTGTGATGACGATGTGATGTGGGATTCCTCTCAGGGTGATGATTAATTCCAATGATTCTCTAATCTCCGGCGCGCTGGGGCCTTCAATTCCATTGATCGGTTCCGGCCTCCGTTTTATGGCACTTATGAATTCGTTCACCGAATCATGGGGTGGAATTCTCCGGCTGCTCACCCAGTGCTCACCTGGCGCCGGGGAGGTGTTCATGGGGGACCGGTGCCGTTCAGCCAGAAGGCTCCGTAGGCCGCCGAGGCCGCCGCCACGCCGCCGAGAATCAGCGCTGACCTGGGCGTATGCAGTCGGGCCAGGGGGAGCGCGAGGGGTAGCAGAAGGGGGAAGGCGGGCAGCAGGAGGCGCGGTTTCGAGCCAAAGTAGCTCGACGCGCACAGGGCGAGTGCGGTGACGACCCCCGCGTACACCAGAAGCGGCAGCGGCTGTCCCTGTCGCACACATGCCACGAACAGCCGGACGACCAGCGCGACCCCGACGATCAGCCCGACGCCGGCCAGGGCCGACGGAAAGGACGTGAACTTCTCGCCCACGAAGCGGGCGAAGGCGTACCCGCCGTCGAATCCGTTGCGCCAGCCCGCCTGGACGTCGAGATAACCGAGCGGACCCTTGCCCGTGCGACGGCCGACCCACAGGACGTACCCGGCGGCGCCGAGCGGCGCGAGGAGCATGCCGAGGGCGCGCCGGAGCGCGGGGGCGCCGTGCTCGGTCCGTGCGCTCCGATCCCGCACGAACGAGGCGATCGCCGCCACCCACAGTGCCGCGACCACCGCGACCCCCACCGGGCGGGTCAGCCCGGCGAGCGCGGCGAGCAGGCCCGCCGTCACCCAGCGGCCGGTCAGCACCGAGTGGAGCGACCAGGCGGCGAGCGCGGTGAACAGGGACTCGCTGTACGCCATCGACTGCACGACGCCGACGGGCAGCACGGCCCAGAGCAGCGCGGCGCAGACGCCCACCCGGCGCCCGTACACATGGTCCGCGACGGCGAAGATCCCCCAGGCGGCGGCGAGCGAGGCGAGGGTGCTGACGAGCAGCCCGGCATCCGCGTACGACAGGGGCGTGATCGCCGAGACGAGCCGCTCCAGCCAGGGCAGCAGCGGGAAGAACGCGAGGTTCGAGTGCACGTCGCCGCCCGGGAGCCGGACCTCGTAGCCGTAGCCGAGATCGGCGACGCGGGTGTACCAGAGCGAGTCCCAGCGGGCCGTCAGCAGCTTGTGGGCGCTCTTGCCGTCGGCCGCGCTCCACAGGACGAGGGTGAGCACGCCCAGGGCCCGCACCGCGGCGTACCCGAGGAGGGCGGGCGCGGCCCGGCGCAGGGCACCCGCGCGGGGCGGCGTCGCGACAGGCGTCTCAAGATCGGTCACGGGCCCGATTATCGACGGCGTACGGAACCGGCCGGCCGTCCGGGGCGTGGTGGACCAGGGGAAGCGTGGCGTACGCCACATCCCTGGCAGAGAGAACGTGAGAGGTCCGCCACGTGTATAGGGAAGGAACTCGCGTACGCTGGCCGCTCACTCGCCTTTGTGCTGGGCCCAGGCGCCCGGGAGTCCGCTCCTCCCGCCGCAGCCGCAGGGAGTCCCCACCCAGCGGATCGCCGAACGCGAGGGAACATCTGGGAGGTACGTCATGTCCGGGACGACCACGGCCGCTGTGCGTCGCCGTCGGGAGGCCGGGGCCGGTGCCAACCGCTGGGTCGTCCTCGTGGTGCTGTGCGTCAGCCTGCTGCTCGTCGCCCTCGACGCCACCGTGCTGCATGTAGCGGTGCCCGCCGTCACCGAGGACCTCAAGCCCGGCGCGATGGAACTGCTCTGGATCGTCGACGTCTACCCACTCGTCTGTGCCTCGCTGCTGATCCTCTTCGGCACGCTGGGCGACCGGGTCGGCCGCAGACGCGTCCTCCTCCTCGGATACGGGCTCTTCGGCATCGCCTCCGGGATCGCCGCGCTCGCCGACAGCGCTCAGGTCCTGATCGGGGCCCGCGCGCTGCTCGGCGTCGGCGGCGCGATGATCATGCCCGCGACCCTGTCGATCCTGCGCCAGGTCTTCCCCGACCGGCGGGAGCGGGCGCTCGCGATCGGCATCTGGAGCGCGGTCGCCGCGGTGGGCGCGGCGGTCGGGCCCCTGCTGGGAGGCTTCCTGCTGGAGCACTTCTGGTGGGGATCCGTCTTCCTCATCAACATCCCGCTGATGCTGATCAGCCTGCCGATCGGGCGGCTGCTGCTGCCCGAGTCGTACGGCGACCGCGACGGTCCCTGGGACGTGGTGGGGGCCCTGACGGCCGCCGCCGGGCTCTTCGGGCTCGTACTCGGGGTGAAGCGGCTCGGCGGCGGCGAGGCGCCGTTCGGTCCCTTCACACTGGTGCCGCTGCTCGGGGGCGGCGCGCTGATGGCCGCCTTCGTACGGCGGCAGCGGCGCCGCGCGTGCCCGCTGGTGGACCTGCGGATGTTCTCGCGGCCCGCGTTCAGTACGTCGGTGGGGTGCATCGTCCTCGCCATGCTCGCGCTGGTCGGGCTGGAGCTGATCGCCGCGCAGTATCTGCAGCTGGTGCTCGGACTCTCGCCCCTGCAGACCGGGCTGCGACTGCTGCCGCTCACCTTCGCCGCGATGGCCGCGGGGCTCGCGGGGGCGCGGCTGCTGCGGCGGTTCGGACCGCGGGCGATGGTCTGCTTCGGGTTCTGTCTCACCGCGGTCGCGGTGGTCATGCTCACCGCGATGGGCGCGGTCGACAACACCGGGTTGCTGTTCTTCGGCTTCGTGCTGCTGGGATTCGGGCTGGAGACGACGCTCTTCGGGGCGTACGAGTCGATGCTGAGCGAGGCGCCGCCGGCGCAGGCGGGCGGGGCCGCGGCGATCGGCGAGACCTCGTACCAGCTGGGCGCCGGGATCGGTATCGCGCTCCTGGGGAGTGTGATGAACGCGGCGTACGCGCCCGGACTGTCGTCCGTACCGGGGGTCTCCGCGGGGGACTCCGCTGCGGCGGGGCACTCGCTGGGCGAGGCGTACGACGTCGCTGCGCGGCTCGGCGGGACTCGTGGGGATGCCCTGCGGCACGCGGCTCGGGACTCCTACGTGCACGGGCTGCATGTGACCTTGCTGGTCAGCGCGGGGTTGTTGTTGCTGGGGGCGGTGATGGCGTTGAGGCTGCCGCGGGTCATGGAGTGCGGGGTGCCCGCGGCGGGCCCGGCGGAGATCCCGGCGCCCCGGGAGGTCGCCGAATCCCGGGTCTCGGCCTGACCCGCCCCGGCCCCCGCCTCCCAGCCGCGCACCACTCGTGCGGGCACGATGACACGCGCGGGTTTCCCGTGGGGGGCTGATCACCGGTGCGGCGGGGGAGGTACTGGACGTGCGGGACACTGCGTCGTACCGTCGGGCGAGACCGTAACTAGCGGTGCTAGTTTTCAGTGTGCCGGAGGCTGTCGTATGTCCGCGTCCCCGAAGCTGCCCCCCTTCGACCCCGCCGACCCCCTGGGCATCGACGACCTCCTGGAGCCGGAGGACCTGGCGATCCGGGCCACCGTACGGGCATGGGCCGCGGACCGGGTGCTGCCGTACGTCGCCGAGTGGTACGAGAAGGGCGAGCTGCCCGGTATCCGGGAGCTGGCGCGCGAGCTGGGCGGGATCGGGGCCCTCGGGATGTCGCTGGAGGGGTACGGGTGTGCCGGGGCCACCGCCGTCCAGTACGGGCTCGCCTGTCTGGAACTGGAGGCCGCCGACTCGGGCATCCGGTCCCTGGTCTCCGTACAGGGCTCCCTCGCCATGTACGCCCTTCACCGGTTCGGAAGCGAGGAGCAGAAGCAGGCATGGCTGCCGCGCATGGCCGCCGGTGAGGTCATCGGGTGCTTCGGACTGACCGAGCCCGACCACGGCTCCGACCCGGGCGCCATGCGGACGTACGCCAAGCGCGACGGCGGCGACTGGGTGCTGAACGGGCGGAAGATGTGGATCACGAACGGGTCGGTGGCCGGGGTCGCGGTCGTCTGGGCGCAGAGCGAGGACGGGATCCGCGGGTTCGCCGTGCCCACCGACAGCCCAGGGTTCTCCGCTCCCGAGATCAAGCACAAGTGGTCCCTGCGCGCGAGCGTCACCAGTGAGCTCGTGCTCGACGACGTACGGCTGCCCGCCGACGCCGTACTGCCGGGGGTGACCGGGCTCAAGGGGCCGCTCAGCTGTCTGTCGCACGCGCGGTACGGGATCGTGTGGGGCGCGATGGGAGCCGCGCGGACCAGTTTCGAGGCCGCCGTCGCGTACGCGAAGACGCGCGAGCAGTTCGGGCGGCCCATCGGCGGCTTCCAGCTCACCCAGGCCAAGCTGGCGGACATGGCGGTGGAACTGCACAAGGGGATTCTGCTCGCCCACCACCTGGGGCGGCGCATGGACGCGGGACGGCTCCGTCCCGAACAGATCAGCTTCGGCAAGCTCAACAACGTACGCGAGGCGATCGAGATCTGCCGGACCGCCCGTACCATCCTCGGCGCCAACGGGATCTCGCTCGAATACCCCGTGATGCGCCACGCGACCAACCTCGAATCGGTGCTCACCTACGAAGGCACCGTCGAGATGCATCAGCTCGTGCTGGGCAAGGCGCTCACCGGACTCGACGCCTTTCGGTGAGTCGAGCACCGGCGAAGCAGGGCCGGTGAGCGGCCCTGCCTCAGCTCTGGTTGAAGAAGCCGCCCGTCTGGCGTCCCGGGGCCTCGCCGCTGACGATCTCGGTGTTGGCCGGGGTCAGCAGGAAGACCCGGGTGGCGACCCGCTCGATGGTGCCGCGCAGGCCGAAGGTCAGGCCGGCCGCGAAGTCCACCACGCGCTTGGCGTCGGAGGGCTCCATGGCCGTGAGGTTGATGATGACCGGGACACCGTCCCGGAAGAGTTCGCCGATGCCGCGTGCGTCCCGGAAGCTGTCCGGGGTGACCGTGCCGATCCGGCGGCCTGTCCCTTCCGCCGTCTCGGACGCGACCTTCACGCGCGGGTCCGTGACCCAGGCATCGCCGGAGTCCTGTCCTTCGGCGTAGTTGTCGTCGTCGTAGTAACGCTCGTCATCGTTGTCGTCGACGAGGCCAAGCCAGGCACTCGCCTTGCGCACCGATCCCATGGACGCCTCCTCTCACAGCGGTCTTTCTTGCTTTCCGCATCCCCATGGTCGTCCATGATGCGGATGTCGCGCCAAGTGGATAGACGCCGCGCGGGGGTTTCGTGACGGTACTGGTGCACAGCGAATTCGTCGAGAGCCCGCGTGTCCCAAGGGTATTGACCGGTACGGCTGCTGACTAAGAGTGAAATATGATTCTCGACGGCGATCGGGTGATGGCTGGGACGTACGGGTGAACGGGGCGGTGGGTACGACGCCGCAGCTCAACGTCCTACGAGGCTCGGGGGAGTGTCATGTTCGGAATAGTGAGGCCCTGCAGCCACCGCCTCGGTGAAGGGCTCAAAACCCAGTGGATGGCGCATCTGTGTGGTCTGTGTCTCGCACTGCGCGGGGACCATGGGCAGTTCGCGCGGGTTGTCACCAATTATGACGGGCTGCTGATATCGGTTTTGACGGAGGCTCAGGCCGAGCGCGCCGGGGGAGGGTGGCGGCGTACGGCGGGGCCGTGTCCCTTGCGGGGCATGCGGACCGCGTCCGTCGCGCAGGGCGAGGGTGCCCGGCTCGCCGCCGCGGTCTCGCTGGTGCTGGCCTCGGCCAAGGTGCGCGACCACATGGCGGACGGGGACGGGCTGTTGGCCCGCAGGCCGGTGGCGTTCGCCGCCCGCCGGGTCGCCGCGAGCTGGGGGCGCGCCGGGGCCCGTGGCGGATCCGCCGTCGGCTTCGATACCGCCGTGCTCGTCGACGCCGTCGACCGGCAGGTCGGTATCGAGGCACTCGCCGGGCTCGGAACACCGCTGCGAGCCGTCACCGAGCCGACCGAGACCGCGACCGCCGCCGCCTTCGCGCACACGGCCGTCCTGGCCGGGCGGCCGGGCAACGCCGAGCCGCTCGCCGAGGCCGGACGGCTCTTCGGGCGGCTCGCGCATCTGCTGGACGCCGTGGAGGACAGGGAAGCAGACGCCGCGTCAGGAGCGTGGAATCCGCTCACGGCCACCGGTACCTCGCTCGCCGAGGCGCGGCGGCTGGCCGACGACGCCCTGCACGGGATACGGCTCGCGCTGCGCGAGGTGGAATTCGTCGACGGCACCCTGGCGCACCTGCTGCTCGCGCACGAGCTGAGGCGGTCGGTGGACCGGGCGTTCGGGACGTCGGGATGCGGGCATCAGGTACACGGGGCGCACGGGTCGCAGGAGGCGCACGGATCGCCTGGCGCGCATGAGGGACAGGAGGAGGTTCGAGGGCTTCTCGTGCCGGACGGTGCCTTCGGGCCGCCGCAGCACGGTGGCCCGTACAACCCGCAGAGCCCGCCCCATCCGAACGACGGGCAGAATCCTTACGCCGGGGGCGGCAACCCCTTCGGCGGCGGTCCCTCCCTCCAGCCGCCCGGGCCCGGCAGGCGCGGCTTCTGGGCCGGGTGCGCGGCCGCGATCGGGCTGTGCTGCACCTGCAAGGTGTGCTGCGCCGACGAGTTCGAGGGGCCGTGGTCGCGCAAGAGGCGCGAGGGCTGTCTCGGCAACTGCGACTGCAGCTGTTGTGATGCCTGCGAATGCTGTGAGTGCTGCTCGTGCTGCGATTGCGGACTGTGACCGAACCCGTATACGGCGACGTGCGCGATCGCATCGCCGCGCAAGTCCGACCTGCCCGGACGGGAATTCCATTGTTTCCGGGGTGTAAAACAAAAACATGATCGGGTGACCGGGATGCTGTGAGAGTCGTTGGTCCGGAGCAGAACCATTTCTGCCCTGCCAGCAACTCGTCCTCCTCCTAAGGCACTTCAGTGGACGTCACACCGAAAGCGGCGACCGGGCATGTGCCCGGCGTCCGCGTCCGTGGCGGGAAGGGCCGTACGGCTCCCCGCGCCACCCGCACCACCCGCACCATCCGCACCAGGCTCCTCAGGATCCTGATCCTCGCCCTTGCCGTCCTGCTCGCGCTGCTCGGCACCGCCGCGGCCGAGCAGATCGCGGCCTATCGCAACGCCGCCGCCACCGCCGACAACGCCCGCCTGGAGATCACCCTCCAGGGCCTCGTCCACGAACTGCAGAAGGAGCGCGGGCTCACCACCGGATACGTGGGCGGCGTACGGGAGTTCAAGGCCAAGCTGCCCGCCCAGCGCACGGCGACCGACGCGGCGCGCGCCCGGCTCGACCTGGCGCTGACCGGCCGTGGCGACGCCGCGGCCGGGTCCGTGCGCGAGTCCCTCGGCCGGCTGACGGGCCTCACCGGAATCCGGAAGAAGGCCGAGGACGGCACGGGCGTGGTGAAGGACACCTTCGACTACTTCACCACCACCATCACCGTCCTCGACCGGCTCGGCCTCGGCCTCGACGACGTCCACGACGGCACCCTCCGCGACGCCTACCAGACCCTGCAAGTGCTGGGCAACGCCAAGGAGTTCACCGGGGAGGAGCGCGCCATCGTGCTCGGCTCGGTGCGCGCCGGGCGGTTCCGCGGTGACGACTACAGCCGGTTCATGGAGATCCGCGCCGGACGGCTCGCCGCCCTCGCCGACTTCCCGCGCGTGGCCACCGACACACAGCGGCGACGCCTGGACGCCGCGCTCACCACACCCGACGCCGAGCGCGCGCTGTCGTACGAGAGCGTCGCGGCGCACGGCGGCGGGCGGCTCGGCGCGCACGATGTTCCACCGCAGGACTGGTGGGACAGCATGACCTCGACCATCAACGGGCTGCGGGACGTGCAGATCTCGCTCGGCACCGACGTCGAGAAGCGGGCCGCCGAACTGGAGAGCGCCGCCCAGCGCGATCTCCTGCTGTTCGTCCTGCTCGCGCTCGGCACGATCGTCGCGCTCGGCGCCCTCGCGCTGGACTGCGTACGGTCCGTCTCCACCCCGCTCACCGACCTCGCCCAGCAGGCCCGCGAGGTCGCGGACCTGCGACTGCCGCGGGCCGTGGCCCGGGTACAGGCCGCCTCCTCCGGCGAGCACCCCGAGCCGCCCGCACCGCTCGCGGTGTCCGACCGGGCCGGGGCCGAGGTACGGGAGGTCACCGAGGCCTTCGACCGGGTGCAGCGTGCCGCCTTCGACCTCGCCACCGAACAGGCCGTGCTGCGCCGCAACGCCACCGACTCGCTGGTCAGCCTCGGACGCCGCAACCAGAACCTGGTACGCCGCCAGATCAGCTTCATCAACAAGCTGGAGCACGAGGACGCCGACCCGGCCACCCTCGCCAACCTCTTCGAACTGGACCACCTCGCCACCCGTATGCGCCGCAACGCCGAGAGCCTGCTCGTGCTCGCCGGGGAGTCCAGCCCCCGGCCCTGGGCGACGCCGCTGTCCGTCACGGATGTGCTGCGGGCCGCGCTCTCCGAGGTGGAGGAGTACCGGCGGGTCACCCTGCGGCGGATCGAACCCACCCACATCACGGGGTCGGTCGTCGCCGAGATCGCCCATCTGCTCGCCGAACTGGTCGAGAACGCGCTGAGCTTCTCGCCGCCCGACTCCGACGTCGAGATCGAGGGACGGCTCACCAGCGCCGGCTATCTCGTCGCGATCGTCGACCACGGGCTGGGCATGAACACCCAGGCACTCGCCGAGGCGAACGTACGGCTCTCCGGCACCGCCAGCTTCATGGCCGAACCCACCCGGTTCCTGGGCCACTTCGTGGTCGGTGCGCTCGCCCGGAGGTGCGGGATCGAGGTGCGGCTCGGCGAGGCGCCGGCCGCGGGCGTCGTCGCCCGGGTGCTGATTCCCGGCGCGCTGCTCACGGACGCCGCCCCGGCGGTGGCCGCGCCGAAGGGCAAGGCCGTGTTGCCCGCGCCGCGCCGCGCGGCCGACGGGCCCTCCGCGGTGCCCGAGGAGCGCGCCGGACAACTCGTCCCGGTGGGGGCGGGGAAGCCCGCCGGCACACGCGAGGACGCGCAGGACGAAGCCGCCCCGCCCACGGCGGACACTCCCGCCCGGCGCGGTGAGCCCGCCCGGGGCACCTCCGCCGCACGCACCCGCAACGGACTCGTCAAGCGGCCGCGGCGCAGCGCGATCTCGGAAGCCGTGAGCGAGACCGACCGCCCCTCCCGCCCGGCACCGGCCGAACCGACCCCCGACCGCAGCCCCGAGGAGATCTCCGGGATGCTCTCGACCCTGCGCAGCGCCCACATGCGGGGCGGTATCAGCGTGGAGATGGAGAAGGAGAAGGAACGGGGCAAGGAACGGGAGAAGGGGAAGTCCGCGCAAGCGGGTTCCGGGACGGCGGCGCAGAAGACGGCGGCGGCGAAGACGGCGGCCGAGAAGGGTGAGGGCAAGTGACCACCCTCGACACGCACAACGACTCGCAGACCTTCAACTGGCTGCTCGCCAACTTCGTCCGGAACACCGACGGGGTGCGCGATGCCGTCGCGGTCTCGTCGGACGGGCTGCTGATCGCGGTGTCGGACGGGCTCGGGCGGACCGAGGCCGACCATCTCGCGGCGATCGTGTCCGGGCTGAGCAGCCTGGCGCGCAGCGCGTCCAAGCGGTACAGCTTCGACGGGGTGAAGCTGATCATGATCGAGATGGGGCGCGGGTTCCTGCTCGTCTCGGCGATCCGGGACGGCAGCTGTCTCGGGGTCCTCGCCGACAGCAGCGGTGAACTGGGGCTCGTCGGCTACGAGATGGCGGTGCTCGCGGAGCGGGCGGGTGATCTGCTCACCCCGATGCTCATCGCCGATCTGCGCCAGGTGCTGCCACGGTGAGCGGCGGACATCCCATGGAGGGCGCGGAGGAAGACACGGACGACGCCACGTTCGTACGGCCGTTCATCATCACCGGCGGCCGGTCCGAGCCCGCGCAGGCGGATCTGCGCCTGGAGACGCTGGTCGTCGCCGTGGGCGTGTCGGACGAACCGCTCGCCCTTGAGCGGCAGCAGATCGTCGCGCTGTGCGAACGGCCCACGACCGTCGCCGAGATCGCCGACGCCGTCGGCGTACCGCTCGGCGTCGCCAAGGTGCTGATCTCCGACCTGATCGTTTCCGGGCGGCTCGCCTGTCACCAACCCGCGGAGCTGCCGCTCCACACGCTCGAGAGGATCAGGGACCATGTCCGGGCGCTCTGACAAGATCGTGCCGCTGGCCGTGAAGATCGTGGTCAGCGGTGGACTCGGGGTCGGCAAGACGACCTTCATCGGTGCCATCTCCGAGATCGAACCCCTCGACACGGAGGCGGCGATCACCCAGGTGTCGCTCGGCGTCGACTCGCTGGAGGGAGTCGAGTCCAAGACCACCACGACCGTCGCGCTCGACTTCGGGCGGATCACGCTCGATCCGTCGATCGCGCTCTATCTGTTCGGTACGCCCGGGCAGGACCGGTTCTCGTTCCTGTGGGACGACCTGGTGGAAGGGGCGCTCGGGACGGTCGTACTGGTCGACACGCGCCGTATCGAGGACTGTTTTCCGGCGCTCGACTACTTCGAGGCGCACCGGGCTCCCTTCGTGCTGGCCGTCAATCGGTTCGACGGTGCTCGCAGGTTCGCGCTCGACGAGGTGCGGGAGGCGCTCGAACTGGGCGATGACGTACCGGTGTTGGAGTGTGACGCGCGGGATCGGGCCTCGGTGAAGGAGGTGCTTGCCGCGTTGATGGATCGGGTGATCGGGGCGCGTACGGTGCCGCGGCGGCGTACGGCTGTGTTGGCTCGCTGATATCCGGTCGTCCGGAAGCCGCGGGTGACGGGTTGCCGGGCGCGCGGTTCCCCGCGCCCCTTCGGGGCGCTCCTGCGCGGGGCGCGGGGAATGGCACAGCCCGTCGAGGCGGGAGAGGAAGTGCGAGGGGAGAGGAAATACGAGGGGAGGGGTGTGCGTGTGAAGGCGGGAGGCAGAAGGCAGAAAAGAAGGCGGGGAGAACGCGAAGGCGCCCGTCAGGAGCGGGCGGCGGCGCGTGGGAGGTCAGCTCAACAGGATGCGGACCACACTCGACCGAAGTCGATGTGGGAGCGCGTGACCAGCCACTGCTGCCGATTCATGCGCCCAAGTGGAACAGTTATCCGTTTCCGCGTCAACTGTGCTGAGACGTACGGCTCACAGTGTGGACAACCTTGACAGTGAGGGGAAACGTCCCCGTAGTCTCGGTGAACGGCTCTGCTGAGGGGCTCGGCCGTACGCGCCTCGCGGCGCTCCGTGTGAGGGCACCACCCGCGTTCGAATCGACGCATCGATGCATCACGGAGCCTTCGTATGCCCTCCGACACCCTTACCGAGGTCGCCGCATCCGTTCCGCGGGACGCGGCCCCGCTGCACTACGCGCGCGGTGCGGAGCGCACCCGATGAGGCCGTCGCTGGTGATCGTGGGGGCCGGGCCGCGGGGGACCGGTCTCCTGGAGCGGATCTGCGCCAACGCGCCCGAGCTGTACGCCGGTGCGGGCACCGACGGTCTGGACATCCATCTCGTCGACCCCTATCCGCCGGGCGGCGGCCGCATCTGGCGCGAGCAGCAGTCGCCGCTGCTGTGGATGAACTCGCAGGCCCAGGACGTCACCATGTTCACCGACGAGACGGTGGCCATGACCGGGCCCGTCCTCGAAGGCCCCACCCTGCACGAGTGGGCGGACCTCGACGGGCGCGTCTTCGCGGACCGGCAGCGGCAGGGCGCGTATCTGCGCTGGGTGTACGAACGGACGGTGGCCGCGCTGCCGCCGGGCACCACGGTCCGGCACCACGCACGGCGAGCGCTGCGGGTCGGCGGGCCCCGCGAGGGCCGTCAGCAGGTGTGGCTGGAGGGCCGGACCCGTCCGCTCCTCGCCGATCTCGTCGTGCTCACGCTCGGCCATCTGGACGCGGAACTCGACGAAGAACAGCTTGAGTTGGCCGCGTACGCACGTCGGCACGGCCTGGTCCACCTGCCGCCGGACTTCACCGCCGACAGCGACCTGTCGTCGCTGGAACCGGGCGAACCGGTACTCGTCCGCGGCTTCGGACTCGCCTTCGTCGACCTGATGGCACTGCTCACGGAGGGGCGCGGCGGACGGTACGAGGGGGAGACCTACCACCCGTCCGGGCGGGAGCCGATCCTGTACGTAGGCTCCCGGCGCGGTGTCCCCTACCACTCCAAGATCGGCTACGACTGGACGGGTGAACGGCCGCCGCTGCCGAGGTTCTTCGGCCCGGGCGAGGTCGAGGAGCTGCTCGCGCGCCCATGGGGGTCCCCCCGCTCCAGCGAAGCCGAGAGTGGGGGAGGGTTCGACTTCCGGCGGGACGTCTGGCCGCTGGTCGAGAAGGAGCTGGGGTTCGCGCACTACCACCGGCTGTTCGCGGCCCACCCCGAGCGGACCGCGATCACCTGGGCGGACTTCGAGGAGAAGTACGCGGCCGCTGACGGCGCCGAGATCCTGACCCTGGTGGCCTCCGCCGTGCCCGATCCGGCCGACCGGCTCGACCTCGCCGCCCTCGACCGTCCGCTGGACGGGGTGCGCCACGCCTCGTACGAGGAACTCCAGACCGGAGTGCGGGCGTACATCGAGGACGATCTGCGGCGGCGCCACGATCCCTCGTACAGCCCCGACCTGGCCGTCTTCCTCGGGCTGCTCTCCGTCTACGGTCAGCTGGTCCGGCTCGGCGACATCGGGTCCTGGTGGCACGGCTTCTTCAGCTTTCTCGCGTCCGGGCCGCCCGGACCGCGACTGCGGCAGATGCTCGCCCTGTCACGGGCCGGGATCCTGAAGTTCGTGGGCGCGGGCATGACCGTCACCGCCGAGGACGGGGTCTTCCGGGCGGGCAGCGCCACCGTGCCCGGCGCGACGGTCGAGGCCCGTGCGTTCGTCGAGGCACGGCTGCCGGAGCCCACCGTCGAACGGACCCGCGACACGCTGCTGCGCGAGCTGTACGCCGAGGGGGCGGCCGGGACCCCGGAGGGGCTGCTCGCCGTCGACCCAGCCGACGGCCGGGTGCTGGACCGCTCCGGCGTTCCGCACCCCCGGCGCTTCGCGCTCGGCCCGCACACCGACGCCCGGGGCTCGGGCGCGTTCACCCGGCCGCGTACCGGCGGCCCGGCGTTCCGGCAGAACGACGCGGCGGCGCGGGCCGCGCTGACGTTCCTGCGCGACCTGTCCTGTCGGGCCGTCGTCTGACCGCGCCCCGCCTGGACCACCGCACCCGGTGCTGCCGCTCTTCGGCGGACGGATCGCGTCGGGCGGGGCGACCCCGGTGACGTACTCGACCGGCCGCGGCACGAACGGACGCGGTCACTCCTCTCCAAGGTCCTCTTCTCCAAAGTCCTCCTCTCCAAGGTCCTCTGATCTGTTCGCCGTAGAAAGGGTTCATCCATATGACCGCACCGCACGGCCGGGGGCTGTTGCACCTGGCCGCCGCCCTCGATCACCAGGCGGCCTTCGATGCCGCCCCGTACGTCGAGGCGGCGCAGCTCGCGGAGCGCGGCGGGCTCGACTTCGTGACGCTCGGTGACGGCTTCGCGCGCCCCGGGCCCGACGCGCTCGCGGTGCTCGCCCGCCTCGCGCCCGCCACCCGCCGGATCGGCCTGGTACCGACCGTGACCACCACCCACACCGAGCCCTTCCACGTCCAGGCGGCGGTGGCGACCCTCGACTGGGTCGCCCGTGGCCGGGCGGGCTGGCAGCTCGACGTGTCGACGACCGAGGGCGAGGCCCGCCTCTTCGGCCGCCGCCACAGCGCGCCGGCCGACGCGCTGTGGCGGGAGGCCGGGGAGGTCGCCGAGGTGGCAGCCCGGCTCTGGGACAGCTGGGAGGACGACGCCGAGATACGCGACACGGCGAGCGGCCGTTTCATCGACCGGGACAAGCTGCACCACGTCGACTTCCAGGGCGCCACCTTCTTCGTGAAGGGCCCCTCGATCGTGCCGCGGCCCCCGCAGGGCCACCCCGTACGGGTCGTCGACGCCACCGAGGGGCCCGCCCGGCGGACCGCCGCCCGGTACGCCGATGTGGCGCTCGTCCGGGTCGCGGAGCCCGCGCAGGCCCGTGCCGTCCGGTCCGAACTCAGGGACGCGGCAGCGGAGTTCGGGCGTGACCCCGACACCCTTCGGGTCCTCGGCTCGCTCATCGTCGACCTCAGTGGCGGCGAGCACGTGGCCGAGCCGGGATGGGGGTCCCCGCTGTTCGAGCGAAGCCGGGAATTCGGGGGAGGCGGCGGCGGTCCCCGGCCGACCCCGCAGGGACCGCTGTACCGGGGCGGCCCGGTCGACCTGGCCGAACTGATCGCCGCCTGGCACGAGTCCGGGGCCGTCGACGGCTTCCATCTGACCCCGGTCGAGCCGCGCCGTGACCTGGAGCGGCTCGTGAACGGAACGGTGGCGCTGCTCCAGCACCGCGGTCTGTTCCGCACCTTCTATCCGGGCAGCACGCTCAGGGAGCACCTGGGGCTGGCCCGGCCCGCCAACCAGTACGCCGTGACAGGGGGAGCGTCATGACCGTACGGACCACGGGGCCCCGTCGGCGGATGCATCTGGCGGCGCACTTCCCGGACGGCAACGGCAGCACCGTGTGGACCGACGCGCGCCCCAAGTCCCAGATCGACTTCGCCTCCTTCGAGCACCTCGCGCGTAGCGCCGAACGCGGTCTGTTCGACTTCTTCTTCCTCGCCGAGGGGCTGCGGCTGCGCGAGCACAGGGGACATGTCCACGACCTGGACGTCGTGGGACGGCCGGAGCCCGTCACCGTCCTCAACGCGCTCGCCGCCGTCACCGAGCGGCTGGGGCTCGCCGCCACGGTCGACGCGACCTTCAACGAGCCGTACGAACTCGCCCGCAGATTCGCCACCCTGGACCACCTCAGCGGCGGCCGGGCCGCCTGGAACGTGGTCGCCTCCTGCGACGCCTTCACCGGGGAGAACTTCCGGCGCGGAGGCTTCCTGGACCGGTCGGAACGCTCCTCGCGGGCCGCCGAATTCGTCGCCACGGCACGGGAGTTGTGGGACTCCTGGACACCGGAAGGGGTGTCGCGGCCCTTCGCGCACCGGGGGCGGCACTTCGACATCGCGGGCGAGTTCGGCCTGCCGCGCTCACCGCAGGGCCACCCCGTGGTCATCCAGGCCGGGGACTCGGACGAGGGCCGGGAGTTCGCCGCGTCCACGGCGGACGTGCTCTTCGCACGGCACGGGACCCTGGAGGCCGGCCGGGAGTTCTACGCCGAGGTGAAGGGGCGGCTCACGGCGTACGGACGGGCGCCCGAGGACCTGAAGATCATGCCCGGCATCACCGTCGTGCTCGGCGACACCGCCGCCGAGGCGCAGGAACGGGCCGCCGAGATCCGCCGGCGGCAGATCTCCCCGCGGAACGCGATCCTCGCCCTGGAGCAGATCTGGGGCGTCGACCTCTCCTCGTACGACCCGGACGGGCCGCTGCCCGACATCGATCCGGATCTGGGTCCTGATCGGGGTCCGGGCCCGGACCCGGGCCCGGACTCGGAACCGGAGTCGGAGTCGGGCTCAGCCCTCGCGCAGGGGCGTGTCCGCGTCGGCGATCCCCTCGCGGTGGCCGAGAAGTGGCGTTCCCTGTCACGGGCGAAGGGGCTGTCCATCCGGCAGACCGTGATCGAGGCGGCCGGGCGGCAGTCCTTCATCGGCACCCCGGAGGCGGTCGCCGCCGAACTCGACGCGTTCGTGACGGCCGAGGCCGCGGACGGCTTCGTCCTCGTCCCCCAGCTGACCCCCGGCGGACTCGACGAGTTCGTGGACCGGGTGGTCCCGCTGCTCCAGGAGCGGGGGGCCTTCCGCACGGAATACGCGGGCACGACGCTGCGCTCGCACCTCGGGTTGCCGGAACCCGTGTGGAAGGGTTGATCACATGACGAAAGACGCACCCGAAGACGCACCCGAAGACGCATTCGAAGGCGGGTCGGAAGGCGCGGCCGAGGCCTGGAAGCAGTGGCACGAGCGCCGCACCGAGACGGTTGCCGCGCCCTACGGCCCGTCGGCCCTCACCGGCACGCACTGGCTGGAGGACTATCCGGACGGGCGACTTCCGGACATCCCCGGGCGCTGGGCCGCCGAGGAGGACGGGGTCGTGCTGACAGCGTCCTCCGAGGACGGTCTGAGCGTGGACGGAAAGCCCTTCACCGGCGAGGTCGGCCTCGACGCCGATCTCGGGCCGGCGGCCGGGGCGCGCGTCGGGCTCGGTGAGCGCCGGTTCGTCGTCCTGGTGCGCGAAGGGGTCTGGGGCGTACGCGACTTCGACCCCGCCGCCGAGACGCGCGCGGCCTTCAAGGGCATCCGGGCGACCTCGTACGATCCGCGCTGGTCGGTGCCGGGGCACTTCACGCCGTACGGCGAGGACCGCACCGTACGCGTGGAGAACGCGGACGGTCGAACGCGTGGCCTCGGGCTCGGTGGCATCCTCGCCTTCACCCTGGACGGCGAGGACCTCACGCTCCAGGTGTCGGTCGAGAGGGACGGTTCGCTGTGGGCCGTGTTCGCCGACGCCACCAGCGGGGACAGCAGCTACCGCTTCCGGTTCCTGCGCCCCGCGGCACCCGATGCCGAGGGGCGTACGACGGTGGACTTCAACCGTTCCGTGCTCCCGCCCTGCGCGTTCGCCGACCACTTCGTCTGCCCCCTCCCGCCGCCGGGGAACACCCTGAGCGCGGCCGTCGAGGCGGGGGAGCGCACGCTGATCTGAACACAATCCGCACAACTACGCCGGGAGATCAACTCCCCCTGGTGGTACACAAGTTGAACGTCGCACGGCCGAAAGGCGCTCTTGCGCCGGTCGGCCGTGCCGCCGAATACTCCCCCACAGCGCTTGTCAGGAGCACGGCTTGTCCGGAATCCGGACGGGCGGTTCCCGGCTGCGCCTCACGGGCCCCGACCCCACGCGGGCCCCCTACTTCCCCTTGGGAGGAACGAAAAGTGAGGATCAAGCGCACCACCCCCCGTAGCGGTATAGCGAGACGGACCCGGCTGATCGCCGTGACCACCGGACTCCTGGCCGCCGCCGCGTTCTCCGTCCCCACCGCGAACGCATCCGACGTCCAGACGTTCAGCGCCACCCAGCTGAGCACGGTGAACAAGTCGGTCCTCAACTCCGACATCGCGGGCACCGCCTGGGCGGTCGACGCCAAGACGAACCGCGTGGTCGTCACCGTCGACAGCACGGTCTCCAAGGCCGAGATCGCGAAGATCAAGAAGGACGCGGGCGGCAACTCCGCGGCCCTCACGATCAAGCACACAGCGGGCAAGTTCAAGAAGCTGATCACCGGCGGCGACGCCATCTACGGCGGTGGCTACCGCTGTTCGCTCGGCTTCAACGTGCACAGCGGGAGCACCTACTACTTCCTGACCGCGGGCCACTGCGGTGAGGTCGCCTCCACCTGGTACTCCAACTCGGGCCAGTCCACCACGCTGGGCACGAACGTCAGCTACAGCTTCCCGACCAACGACTTCGCGCTGGTGCGATACACCTCGACGGTCGCCCACCCGAGCTCGGTCGGCACCCAGACCATCAGCAGCGCCGCCACGCCCAGCGTGGGCACGACCGTCTACCGTCGCGGCTCGACCACCGGCACGCACAGCGGCCGGGTCACCGCGCTGAACGCCACGGTCAACTACGGCAGCGGCGACGTGGTCTACCAGATGATCCAGACCACCGTGTGCGCCGAGGGCGGCGACAGCGGCGGTCCGCTCTACTCGGGTACCGTCGCCTACGGTCTGACCTCCGGCGGCAGTGGCAACTGCACCTCCGGCGGTACGACCTTCTTCCAGCCGGTCACCGAGGCGCTGAGCTACTACGGCGTGAGCGTCGGCTGATCGACGGTCCCCCTCCGCACCCGCACAGCCGAACCTGCAGCCAGCAGTGGGCGAGCCCCCGTACGCAACTGTCGTGCGGGGGCTCGCCCTTGTTCGGGTGCCGGAGTTACCGTCGAAGCACACACCTGACGCCTGGTACGCGCCCGACGCTGTACGTGCCTGATGCGCCCACTTCGGACCCTGGGGGGCCGTGATGGTCGAGGAGCTGGTGGCGGCGGGAGTCTCCGTCGCGTCCGTGGGGCTGGTCTATGTGATGGCCGGAGCCCGTGTCGTCAAACAGTACGAACGCGGTGTGGTGCTGCGCCTCGGCCGGCTGCGCTCGGAGGTGCGCGGGCCCGGGTTCACCATGGTCGTGCCCTTCGTCGACAAGCTGCGCAAGGTCAACATGCAGATCGTGACGATGCCCGTGCCCGCGCAGGACGGCATCACCAGGGACAACGTGACGGTCCGGGTCGACGCGGTCATCTACTTCAAGGTGGTGGACGCCGCCGACGCCGTCATCCAGGTCGAGGACTACCAGTTCGCGGTCTCGCAGATGGCGCAGACCTCGCTGCGTTCCATCATCGGCAAGAGCGATCTGGACGATCTGCTGTCCAACCGCGAGAAGCTCAACCAGGGTCTGGAGCTGATGATCGACAGTCCGGCGATGGGCTGGGGGGTGCAGATCGACCGGGTCGAGATCAAGGACGTGTCGCTGCCGGAGACGATGAAGCGGTCGATGGCCCGGCAGGCCGAGGCCGACCGCGAACGGCGCGCGCGGGTCATCAACGCGGACGCCGAACTCCAGGCGTCGAAGAAGCTCGCGGAGGCCGCCGAAGTGATGTCCGAGCAGCCCGCCGCGCTCCAGCTGCGGCTGCTGCAGACCGTGGTGGCGGTCGCGGCCGAGAAGAACTCCACGCTCGTCCTTCCCTTCCCCGTGGAACTCCTGCGGTTCCTGGAACGGGCACAGCCCCCGCAGACCCCGCAGGCCCAGGCGGCCCCGCAGGCCCCGGCGGCGACCGGGCAGGGGGCGCCCGTGGTCCAGCAACCGGTGCAGGAGCAACTGCCGACCTCCGCGCCCCCTTCGGATCCGGACTCCGAAGGGTCGTGATCCGGACAGGCTGAGACCTCGCGGGTCGCACACCGGTCACTCGCGGCCGGTGTTTGCCCTGCGAACCCACGAGGTGCGCTCACTCGGGGTCGAGGCGCCGGGGGCGTACGCCCGTTGCTGCGCGCGCCTCCCGAAGTCGACCTTGTGAGCCTCCTGCGGGCCTCGGAATAGTGGGCACCTGTACGCCTTACGGTTCCGTACGCCTTCCCTATGCCTTCCCTATGCCTTCCGTCCCGGAGGTCCCCCACGACCACTGCGACCGGCCCCCCAGGAGGACGTGAGTGAAGCACCGACGCATATCCGGGTGGCACGCGGCCGTGGCGGGCGCGGGTGTCGCCACCCTGGTCGCCGCGGGAGTCACCTTCCAGACCGCAAATGTGAGCGCGACACCGAGGGCCGCCGTACCGCACACCCTTTCGGTCGGGGTGGCCGGAAAGCTCGCCCCGACGCCCGGCGAGGAGTCGGGTACCGGCGCGGCGGGACCGTATGACGACGCGAAGGCCGGGCATCTCGTCGTCCATGTGCTCGACCGTGCCTCGGTGCACAGCGTCGGGGCGGCCGGGGGTGGGGCGGGCGTAGTCGGGGCGGGCGGAGTTGGGACGGCCGGAGTCGGGGCGGGCGGAGCCGGGGCGGGCGGAGTCGAGGCCGGAATCGTCGGGAACTCCCTCGCCGGGCTGACGAGTGCCCTCGCGACGCTCAAGAGGGACGCGACCATCCCCGGCACGTCCTGGGCGACCGACCCGGGGACCGGCAAGGTCGTCGTCACCGCCGACCGTACGGTCGGCGGCGCGGCCCTCGCCCGGCTGACCGAGGTCGTCGCCGGGCTCGGCGTCAAAGCCGAACTCCGCCGCACGAAGGGGGAGTTCGAGCCCTTCATCGCGGGCGGCGACGCGATCACCGGCGCCGGCGGACGCTGCTCGCTCGGCTTCGACGTGGTCAAGGACGGGCAGCCGTACTTCCTCACGGCCGGGCACTGCACCGAGGCGATCTCCACCTGGTCGGACGCCGCCGGCCGGCAGATCGGCACGAACGAGCGGTCCAGCTTCCCGGGCAATGACTTCGGTCTGGTCAGATACCGCTCGGGCGTGGAGCACCCGAGCGAGGTCGACCTCTACAACGGCTCCGCGCAGCCCATCACCCGGGCGGGTGACGCGACGGTCGGGCAGTCGGTGACGCGCAGCGGTTCGACGACCCAGGTGCGCAGCGGCACGGTCACCGGTCTGGACGCCACCGTGAACTACGGCAACGGCGACATCGTCGACGGACTCATCCAGACCGACGTCTGCGCCGAGCCCGGTGACAGCGGCGGCCCGCTCTTCTCGGGCTCCACCGCCCTCGGCCTCACTTCGGGCGGCAGCGGCGACTGCGCCTCGGGCGGCGAGACCTTCTTCCAGCCGGTCACCGAGGCACTGGCGGCCCTCGGCGCCCAGCTCGGCTGACACACGACCGTCCTCCCTGTTCAGGACCGGGCGGACCGGTGTTTGTGACGCGGCCCGTCGAGAGGGATCGCGTGACGCGCGAGTGCGGGCTCACTCCCGCCGCCCGGTTTCGCGCGCTCGATCGGCTGACGACCGCAGGCCACCTCGGACAGTGACGCTCGGCTTCCTTGTTGTCACTGACGGTCATCGCCCGTGGAACTCAAGAGAAGATTCCCGACCGCCCCACCCGTCGGCGCCCTTGGTACTCACCCCAACTCCTTTGCGCAGTCGTGGAGGTGACGAGACGACACCCGTTTCGGCCGTCACCCCACACATTAAAGAATCGATTCCATGTTCGAATCGTATCGCTGACCAGGGTGGATGGAGTTAGAGTAATCGAACGAGCGTGCGATGAACATATCGGGCGTATGGCTGAAAAGGGGTGGAGTGATGGAGGTGCGGCATGGCGGGCTTCGGCCACGTGCACGTCGCGTCCGGTTACTCCGTCCGCTACGGGGCCTCCCATCCCGAGCAGCTCGTCCGGCGGGCGGCCGAGCGGGGCATGACGGCGCTCGCGCTCACCGACCGGGACACGGTCACCGGTGCCGTGCGGTTCGCGCAGGCCTGTGCGAAGGACGGGGTCCGGCCCCTCTTCGGCGTCGATCTGGCGGTGGAGGCCATGGCGCCCCCGCCGCCCGCCCAGCGCCGCCGCACCCCGGCGCGCGGCGGCGCGCACGTGATCGAACCGCCGCTGCGGTTCGTGCTGCTCGCGCAGGACCGGGCGGGATGGGCGCGGCTGTGCCGCATCACGTCGGCCGCCCATGCCGGTACCGCGTCCGGCGCGGCGCCGGTGGTGGTGCCGTGGGAGGCGCTGCGCGCATACGGCGGCCCCGGCCTGACCGTGCTGCTCGGCCCGCTCTCGGAGCCGGTGCGGGCGCTGTCGGTGGGCCGGGAGGACGTCGCGATGAAGCTGCTGGCGCCCTGGAAGGAGATCTTCGGGAGGGGGGTCCGGTTGGAGGTCGTTGCGCAGAAACGTTTCGGCACAGGTCCGGGATCCCTTCGGCTGGCCGCCCGCACCCTGGCGCTGGCCGACCTCACCGGTACGACCGCTGTGCTCTCCAACGCCGTCCGCTACGCCGACCCGGACCAGCACCGTCTCGCGGACGTCCTGGACGCGGCGCGGCTGCTGCGGCCGATCGACCGGCGCCGCCTGGACAGCGGGCAGCGCTGGCTCAAGGACGAGGGAGGGATGGCGAGCGTGGCGCGGATGGTCGCCGAATGCGCCGGAGCGGACGTCCGGCGGGCCCGCCGGCTGATGGCGGACACCGCCGCCACGGCGGCCGCGTGCACCGTCGACCCGGTGGCGGACCTCGGGCTCGGCGCCCGGCACTTCCCGGAACCGTCGCTCTTCGGCGCCGAGCCGGGAAGAACCGCGGAACTGCTGCGCGGGCAGTGTGAGGCCGGCCTGGCCCGGCGCGGCCTCGACCGCGACCGGGTGGCGCTCGACCGGCTGGACCAGGAACTCGACGTGATCTCCGAGCTGCACTACGACTCGTACTTCCTCGCCGTCGGCCAGGTCGTGGCCGACATCCGGGCGAAGGGCATCCGGGTGGCGGCCCGCGGCTCGGGCGCCGGCTCGCTGGTCTGCCATGCGCTGGGCATCGCCACCGCCAACCCGCTCGACCACCGTCTGCTGTTCGAACGTTTCCTGAGTGTGCGCCGGGCCTCGCTGCCCGACATCGACATCGACGTGGAGTCCGCCCGACGGCTGGAGTGCTACGACGCGATCTTCGACCGGTTCGGCAAGGAGCGGGTGGCGGTCACCGCGATGCCCGAGACCTACCGGGCGCGCCGGGCCCTGCGGGACACCGGTCTCGCGCTCGGCATCGCACCCGCAGAGGTCGACCGGATCGCCAAGAGCTTTCCGCATCTGCGGGCCTCCGACATCACCGGCGCGCTCGCCGAACTGCCCGAGCTGCGTCAGCTGGCGGCCGAGGCGGACCGGTACGGACCGCTGTGGGAGCTCGCCGAGGGCCTCGACTCCCTGGTCCACGGCATGGCCATGCACCCCTGCGGCGTGGTCATCAGCGACGCGACCCTCCTGGACCGGCTACCGGTGCAGCCCACCCCGCAGGGCGACTACCCCATGGCCATGGCCGCGAAGGAGGAGATCGAAGCGCTGGGCAACATCAAGCTCGACGTCCTGGGTGTGCGGATGCAGTCCGCCATGGCGCACGCCGTCGCGGAGATCGAACGAACCACCGGCGACCGCATCGACCTGGACGACCAGCGGCAGGTGCCGCTCGACGACGTCTTCGCGTTCAAGCTCATCCAGGAGAGCCAGACCCTGGGCCTGTTCCAGTTGGAGTCGCCCGGTCAGCAGGACCTGCTGTCCCGGCTGCAGCCCCGTGACCCGCAGGACGTCATCGCCGACATCAGCCTCTTCCGTCCCGGCCCGGTCGCCGGGGGCATGCCCGAGCGGTACATCGCCGCCCGCCACGGTGGCACACCCTCCTACGCCCACCCGGACCTCGAACCGGTCCTCTCCGACACCTACGGCGTGACCATCTGGCACGAGCAGATCATCGAGACGCTGCATGTGATGACCGGCTGCGACCGGGCGATGGCGGAGATCGCCCGGCGGGCGCTCGGCGACAAGAACCGGCTGCCGAGGATCAGGGACTGGTTCCACGGCCTGGCACGCGCGCGTGGCTACAGCGCGGCCGTGCGGGACGAGGTCTGGAAGACCGTCGAGGCCTTCGGCGCGTACGGCTTCTGCCGGGCGCACGCGGTCGCCTTCGCCGTACCCGCCCTGCAGAGCGCCTGGCTCAAGGCGCACCACCCGGCGTTCCTGCTGGCGGGTCTGCTCGAACACGACCCCGGGATGTGGCCCAAGCGGGTCCTGGTCTCCGACGCCCGTCGGCGTGGGGTGCCGGTGCTGCCCGTCGACATCAACCGCTCCAAGGTGAAGCACACCGTGGAGAAGGCCGGGGGAGAGCGGTGGGGGGCGCGGCTCGCGCTGTCCGCGGTGCACGGCATCAGCGAGGAGGAGTGCGCGCGGATCGAGGAGGGGCAGCCGTACGGATCGCTGTCGGACTTCTGGCAGCGGGCCCGTCCCAGCAGACCGGTCGCCGAGCGCCTCGCGGAGATCGGCGCCCTGAACTGCCTCCACGACGGCCGCCTCACGCGCCGCGATCTGCTGCTCCAGATCGCCGAACTCCACCGCCAGTCCCGCAACCGGGCCGCGCACGAGGGTCAACTCCCCATCGATACAGGAGCTGTGGGCGGGGCGGAGCCGAGCGGTCTGCCGGAGATGACGGGACGCGAGGCTCTCAGTGCCGAGTTGAACACCCTCGGCATCGACGTCTCCAAGCACCTGATGGAACACCACCACCGACTGCTGCGCGAGATCGGCGCGACCGACGCGGCCCATCTGGCCGAACTTCGTGCCGGGCAGCGGGTGTTGGTCGCCGGTGTACGGGCCTCCACGCAGACCCCGCCGATCGCCAGTGGCAAGCGGGTCATCTTCGTCACCCTGGAGGACGGCTCCGGCCTGGTCGACCTGGCCTTCTTCGAGGACTCCCACCCGGCCTGCGCGCACACCGTCTTCCACAGCGGACTGCTGCTGGTGCGCGGCACGGTTCAGGTGCGCGGCACCCGCCGTACCGTCGTCGGCACCATGGCCTGGGACCTCGACGAGATCGCCGCCGCCCGCCGCGACAACGGCCCCGAGGCCGCCCTCGCCCTCCTCGGCGCCGACCGCCCGCACCCGACCCCCGCCCAGCCGGCTCCGGGACAGTCGCAACCCGTCCCCGCCCAGCCACAGCGCACCCTGGCCAACGGCACCACCGGTGCCCGCCTCCACCCGTACGCCGACCTGCAACCGGCCGGTACTCGCTCGGCCGATCTGAAGAAGTTCGGCCACCGAAGCCCCGGGAGCGCGGGATGAACGGGACGACCACACGCCTGCGGCACATTGCCCACCTCCACCTGCACGCGGCACTGAGTGAGGCCCAGTACGACGACGTAATCGAACTGATGTCCGGTATCACGCCCCACGTCCAGGCCGTCCCGCCCAACGCCGTCCAGCTCGACCTGACGTCGGCACTCCGGTACTTCGACCTGTCCCCCTACGACCTGGTCCAGACGACGATGATGAGGTTGAAGGCGCTCTACGGCATCGACAGCAGCGCCGGGCTCGCGGGCAACCGCATGCTGGCGGCCATGGCGGCCGACGCCTCCGCGCCGGGACACACCACCTGGATCCGCGACGGGCAGGCCGCCGACTGGCTCCACCCCCGCCCGGTCACCGCACTGCCCGGGATCGGCCGCGCCACAGCGGACACACTCAGCAGATACGGACTGCACACCATCGGCCAGGTAGCCGACCTGTCTGCGGCAACCCTGCAGCGACTGCTCGGAGCGGGCTCGGCCCGGCTATTGGCCGAGCGTGCCCGTGGGCACGACCCCCGCCCGGTCGCCCCGTCGGAGCCGGCGGCACACCTGACCGCCGACCTCGTGCTGGAGCGGGACTGCCTGGACCCGGCGCAGCAGCACCGAGCAGTCCTGGGACTCGCCGATCGGATCGGCGGACGCCTGCGCGGTGAAAGCCAGATTGCGGGCCGACTCACCCTCAGGGTGCGCTACGCCGACCGCAGCTCCACCACACGTACCCGCGGGCTGCCGGAACCCACCAACCACTCACCCGCCCTCGCCGCGACTGCCCTGGGTCTGCTGAATGCCCTCGGGCTGCAGCGAGCGAGAGTCCGCGCCTTCATGATTCGCGCGGACGACCTGCTGCCGGCGACCGCCGCCCACCGTCAGCTCTCCCTGGACCCCGGCGACGATCGCGCCCGTGCCGCCGAGGCCGCCGCGGACCGGGCCCGCCGACGCTTCGGGCCGGAGGCTGTACGTCCAGCCGCCCTCGCGGGCTGACTGCCTTTGCCAAGGACCCGGCGTACAGCCTGACGCGTCTGCCGCCACCTGCGGTTTTGTCTCGGAAAGTGCCTCTGGGCTGTATCGGAGGCCCTTTCCGATCTTCCGGGGGGGGCTTGCCGCGTCAGGCGGCCGAAAGTACCTCGGAAGTCCCTCGGACAGAGCTGAAAGTCCCTTTCGGACCCGGCGCGCGAGCACGGCGTTGGGCCAGAAGCCGAGGAGGGCCGGGATCAGGGTCAGGCAGATGAGGCGGCGGCAGCCCGGCGGCGGCCATGGACCCGAAGGCGATCAGCAGGACCGCCGCCGCGACTGCGATACCGATCGCCTCGGCGGACCCGCCCACGGCCGGCTGCGTCGCCCAGCGTCTCCGCCGATCTCGACGGTCAAGCCCGCGTCCCGGGCCTGGTCGACGGCGTGCTCAAGGTGTTCCTTGCCGGCATCGGTCAGGTCGGCGGCAGCTGTCTTGAAGGAAACGGCGGCACAGGCCGTGGATCCGTCTCCGCTCGGCGCGATGGACACGATGCGGGCGTTCGCTCCGTCGGCCGCCGAGCCCGGGAAGCGCTGGTCCAGGAGATCGAATGCCTTCTGGGACTCGATGCAGCTGCTCGACGCCGTCCGCCTCGTCGCGGAGGGGAGGCGCTGTTGTCTCCCGCCGCGACCAGGGGTCTGATCTCGCGGTTCCTCTCGCAGCCCGCTGCGTACGGTCCCACCGATCCGGAGCGGCTGGCCGCGCTGACGCCACGGGAGCGCGAGGTGATGACGCTGGTGGCGACGGGCCTGTCCAACCAGGACATCGCCGAGCGACTCTTCGTCACCCCGGTGACCGTCAAGACCCACCTGAACCGGGCCATGGCCAAACTCGGCGCCCGGGACCGCGCCCAGCTCGTGGTCGTCGCCTACGAGACCGGCATGGTCCGCCCCGGTTCCACGCAGCGGACCTGAGGTCCTGGGGGACCGCGGGTCTGCCGTAGGTACCCGCCATACCCAGGCGGGTGAGAGGCTGACGTCACCGCTCTCAGGGCATCGTGTGCATGCGCCGGCTGCACCGAACGCCCACTCGCCGCCGCGAAGACCGTCATTGACCGCGCCGTCGCCCATTGACCGCGCCGTCGCCGACGGCTACGGACCTGAAGGGCTCGCGCGTCTCACCACCGTCCTGCACAAGGGTGGTCAAGCGTGGACAACGGCTGAAGACACCACTTGGGTCAGCGGGACCTCACCGTTGTTGACGCCGGAGCTCGGCCTGTTCTGCGGCAGTCGTCATGCTCGCCCGCGCCCCGCGGCAGGCTGCACCGGTACTGGAGCTGCCGGAGGAAGACACCCTCGATCGAGTTCACCCAGCTTGCCACGCGCCTCGAAAGCGAGGCCGCCAACGGCTCTCCCGGCCCCGGAAGACTCCGGCGCTGGGGCGGCCCCATCATCGACATCCTCAACTCGCCCGTGGTCAGCGGGGCGCTGGGAAGCGTGCTCGCCGCGTACACCGGGAACGGTGCTTCCCGGACTGCCTCCCGCTTGATGAGACTCTCAAGGACGACAGCGAGCCGATCTCGCCCCCGACACGCAAGCTCTCGCCGCCCGAATCGACCGAGACGCCGCAGCCCGACCCACCCGGGGCCATGGCGCATGAGCACACAAGGCTCACCTGTCGGGGTGCCGTCAAGGCTCCGCGTCAGGACCGGGCGAGGACGCAGAACTCGTTGCCCTCCGGGTCGGCGAGGACCGTCCACGGCACATCGCCCTGGCCCACGTCGACGGGTGTCGCACCGAGAGCCCGGAGACGCGCGACCAACTCCGCCTGATGGGCCGCAGAGGTGGTGGCGAGATCGAGGTGCACACGGTTCTTTGTTGTCGTCTTGGGTTCCGGGACGGCAACGACATCGACGCAGACAGTGACCGGGTCCAGCCAGTCGAAGCCGACGGGTTTGACGGCGGTCACGCCGGGCTCCTCGTCGATGACACGCCAGCCGAGCGCCTCCCCCCAGAACCGGCCGACCGCCGAGTCATCAAGAGCCTTTATGTTCACCAGAACAGGTCGCAGCGTCATGCCGGCGATCCTATGCACGCGCTCTGCGACGACATCCGCACCGCCGCCAGACGGAGGTCAACTCCCTGACCAACGCACTGGTCAGCTCGCCAACCAGTGTGCTCAGCCCTGCACGCAGGCGCGATCGAGACCGCCCTCGCCAACGAGCCCACCCCGTCACGGACACCTACGCGACGCATCTGCCCAGTTCACAGCCCACCTGGTCAGTCCGAGAGTCGGTGAAGTACGGGGCACGGTTCAGGTGCGCGGCACCCGCCGTACCGTCGTCGGCACCATGGCCTGGGACCTCGGCGAGATCGCCACCGCCCGCGGCGACGATCGCGCCCGCGCCGCCGAAGCCGCCGCGGACCGGGCCCGCCGACGCTTCGGCCGGAGGCTGTACGTCCCGCCGCCCTGGCCGACCGGCTCGGTGAATTCCGACCGACCGCGCGGAGTTCTCGGTCTCCGGCTCCGGTCGGCGCGGCGGCGTCTTCCCGAGAGACGGGAACCCGGCGGCCAGACCCTCGTTCAGGTCGGCAGCACGGCGCGGGCGATGCCGGTGAGGTTGCCCTGCAGGATGAGGATCTCCCGCTGGTTCGATCCGTCGAGATCGGCCGCGTAGACGTTCCCGCCCAGATCGGTCACGTACACGCGGCCGTCGTCCGGATCGAGGGCGAGGCCGATGCCTTCCATGAGGTGGGTCAACAGGATCTCGGGTGTCCGCCGCCCTTCCGGCGGGTCCATCGGCGAACGGTTCACGCTGTTGCCCCGCGGCGGGTCCCCGCGATCCGTCCAGTACAGCATGCGCCGCGTGAGGTCGAGCTCCAGGTCGATCGGCTCCGGCAGCCCCTCGAACAGCACCTCGATGTCGCCGCGTTCGGCCGCGCTCTCCCCGGCGGGCAGGTCGATTCCGGCCCGCAGGATCTTCCCGAGTCCCGCGTCGCTCGGGCCCTTCTGTGTCCAGTAGAGGTGTCCGCCGACGGGGTCGACGGCGACTCCCACGCACCACCTGGTCTCGTCGCGACGGTCGTCTTCTCCCTGTCCCGTCTGTACGAGGGTCTCGACGTCCGAGCCGTCGAGGTCGCAGCGCATCACACGCATGCCTTCGCGATCACCCCAGTACAGCTTCCGGCCGGCGGCGTCGAAGTGGAGCTGTTTCGGCGTGTGCGTGACACCGCTGGGGAGGATCGTCGTCCGGTTGCCTCCGTCCAGGTCCACGCGTTCGATCGAGCCGTCGTTCTCCGGGGGGAAGCCCATGTTCGTCCAGTAGATGTGCCCGGCCACGGCATCGACGGCGACTCCGTCGGGGATCCTGCACCCGGTGACGACGACCTTCTTGTCGGAGCCGTCGGGGTGCACGGAGAACAGTCGACCGCCACTGCTGGCTTCGAGTACGAACAGTCTTTCCTGGCGCTGTGTCATGATCCCTCCTTCGCCGGGCGGCCGGCTGCGGCGCTCGGCGGGCCGGACGGGTCGTGCTGGGCGCGCACGGTCAGCAGGGCCGAGAGCATCGCGTCGCGCCGGGCGGCCAGTTCATCCACCGAGTGGCCGCCCGCCTCGTCCAGGACGCCGCTCACGATCTTCTCCCTGAGTTCGGGCGTGAACTCGGGGGTGCCCAGTTCCTGCCAGGACGCCACCATCCGTGGCATGAGGGTGTCCATGAAGTGCTGGATGCCGCCCGCTCCTCCGCCGAGATGCCACAGCAGATGGGGACCCATGACGCCCCATCGGAGCCCCGGCCCCCAGGACACCGCGTCGTCGGAGTCCGCCACGTCGAGCACCCCCTCCTGGACCAGGTGCACGACCTCGCGGTACAGCGCGGCCTGGATCCGGTTGGCGACGTGCCCGGGAAGCTCCTTTTTGAGGTGAATCGGCTTCTTGCCGACCGCGGTGTAGAACGACATGGCGTCCCGGATCGTCTCCGGGGCGGTCCTCGTCCCGCCGACGACCTCGACCAGCGGGACGATGTGCGGGGGGTTGAAAGGATGACCGATGACTGTCCGCTCCGGACGTCGGCACTCGGCCTGGATGACGCTCATCGTGATGCCCGACGAACTCGACGCGATGATCGCGTCCGGCGGTGTGGCGTCGTCGATGTCGGCGAACAGCCGGACCTTGAGCTCCGGGCGCTCCGGCGCGTTCTCCTGTACGAAGTCGGCGTCCGCGACGGCCTGACGCAGGTCCGTGGTGAAGCTCAGGCGATCGGGCGAGGCTCCGGGCGCGAGCCCGATCGAGGCAGCCGAGTCCCATGCCGCCGCCACGAACGACCGTAGGGCCGCCTCGGCGGCGGGGTCGGGGTCGGTGGACGTGACGTCGAGGCCTCGGGCGAGATAGTGCGTTGCCCAGCTCGCGCCGATGGTGCCGGTCCCGACGATCGCCACGCGGTGGACGGCGTTGTGCGTATTCATGGCTGGTCACTGCTCCCGGAGTCGGATACGGCCGGAGTCGGACACGGACGGGTTGCGGGGGAGAGGAAGAGAAGCGGCTGACGTGGCCGGCATCAGTGGCCCTGCCAGACGGGGGCACGCTTCTCGGCGAACGCCCGTGCGCCTTCCCGCGCGTCCTTGCTGGCGACCAGCTCGCTCGTGAGCTGGTCCTGGCGCCGGAAGGCGTCTCTCTCGTTCTGGCCCTGCGTCTCGCGCAGGACCTCCTTGACGGCCGCCAGCGCGAGCGGTGCGTTCCGCGCGACGCGCTCCGCCAGCTCGCGGGCCCCGTCCAGCGCGGCGCCGGGCGGGGTCAGCTCATTGACGAGCCCGAACTCCTTGCCTTCGGCGGCGGTCAGCGGTTCCCCCGTGAGCAGTACACGCACGGCGAGGTGGTACGGAAGCCGGCGCGGAAGCCTGACCAGTCCGCCCTCTGCCGCGACGAGACCGCGCATGACCTCGGGAAACCCGAAGCGGGCGTCCTCCGCCGCGACGATCAGGTCGCAGGCGAGCACCAGCTCGAAGCCGCCGCCGAGCGCCCAGCCCTCGACCGCGGCGATCAACGGCTTGCGCACCGTCGTGCGGGTGAGCCCGCCCAATCCCCGGCCGGGGAGCACCGGCAGCTCGCCCTTGGCGAATGCCTTCAGGTCCATGCCCGCGCTGAACACCCCGCCGGCGCCCGTGAGTACGCCGACCGACAGCTCCGGATCCGCGTCGAGCAGATCCGCGGCCGCCGCGAGCTGTACCGCGACCTCGTGGTCGACGGCGTTCTTCTGCGCCGGGCGGTTGAGGGTGATGGTCAGCACGCCGCCGCGGCGCTCGTGGAGCACCAGGTCGGCCGCTCCGGACGCCGTGCTCATCGCGGCCCCTCCGCTTCCGGGATGCCGGGGATCGCTCCCCGGGCGCGCAGCTCGGCGATCTCGGCGGGGCCGAATCCCAGCTCGGCGAGGATCTCGTCGTTGTGCTCGCCCAGGTCCGGTGCCCGCTTCGCCGGGACCTTCGGTACGCCTCTCAGGTTGACCGGGCTGTTGACGGTTTCCTTCAGCCCGGGGACCCCTTCCAGCGGTACGACGATGTCGTTCGCGCGCAGCTGAGGGTCCCGCGCGGCCTCCTCCGGCGTCTGAATGAGGCTGTAGGTGACGCGTTCCCGGGTCAGGGCGTCCTTCCAGTGGGCGAAGGGCCGTGAGCGGAACTCGGTGTCGAGCAGCTCGCTCAGCGCGGCGGAGTTCTTGACGAAGCCCTCGAAGTCCGCGAAACGGGGATCCTCCAGCAGCTCGGGGTGCCCGACGGCCCGTGTCAGTCCCGGCCAGTGCGAGGGTGAGGCGACCAGCATGAGCCACTCGTCGTCCGCGGTCCGGTAGGGGTTGATCAGCGGGTTCGCCGGCGCCTTCCGGTCGTGCAGCTCGAACGGCGTGCCGTCGGCGAGCGCGCCGGCCACGAGCGTTCCCGTGGCCCAGACACCCGCGGCGAGCAGCGACGTCCCGACACTGGCCCCCTGCCCCGTCCGCTCACGGCGGTACAGGGCCGTTGCGATCGCCGCGTAGATGGCGATCGCCGACATGTAGTCGCCGCTGCCCCAGACCGGCACCGTCGGCGGGGCTCCCGCGTCCCGGGTGGAGGCCAGCAGCCCGCTGCGCGACCAGGCGGCGGTCAGGTCGAAGCCCGGCTGCCCGGCGTCGGGGCCGGTATCCCCGAAGCCGGTGATGTCGGCGTAGACGACCCGCGGATTCCAGCCCGCGACCTCTTCGTAGCCGAGGTGCAGCTTCTGGCGTGTGCCCTGCGGGAAGTTGGTGATCACCACGTCGGCCCACTCGACGAGGCGCTTGAGGATCCCGGTGGCCGCCGGGGACTTGAGATCGATCACCATGCCGCGCTTGTTGCGGTTGGCGAGGTGCCAGCTGTAGTTGGCCTGTGCCCGGGGGCTGGGCGGCACGGAGCTCAGCCGCCGCTGGGGGTCGCCCAGCCCCGGCGGCTCGATCTTGATGACGTCCGCTCCGAAGTCGGAGAGCACGGTGGCCGCGGCCGGTGCCGCGATGTAGCTCGACACGTCGAGGACCTTCAGGCCGGTGAAGACGGATTCGGTGGTCATCCTCGTCACCTCACGAAGGCGCTGAGGCCGTCGGTGACGGCGCGTCCGACGATGAGGGTCTGGATCTCCCGCGTGCCTTCGTACGAGTAGATGGCCTCGGCGTCGGCGACGAAGCGGCCGACCTTGTAGTCGAGGAGGATGCCGTTGCCGGCCAGCAGTTCCCGCGCCCACCCCACGCTCTCGCGCATCCGCACGGTGCAGTAGGCCTTCGCCAGGGCGGACTGTTCATCCCGGAACACCCCGGCGTCCTGCAACTGGGCCAGGCGCACCATCATCCCGCACGAGGCCGTGGCGTTGCCGAGCATCTTCACGAGCAGGTCCTGCACGAGCTGGAAGCCGCCGATCGGGCGTCCGAACTGCTCGCGCTCCTTCGCGTACTGCAGGGCGATCTCGTAGGCGGCGAACATCACTCCCACCGACTGCCACGCCACGCCGCTGCGCGTCTGGCGCAGGATGTTGGCGGTGTCCTTGAACGAGTTCGCGTTCTGCAGCCGGTTGGCCTCCGGAATGCGGCAGCCGTCGAGCACGATGTCGGCGTTCTGCACGATCCGCAGCGCCATCTTGTGCTCGATCTTCGTCGCGGTGAACCCGGGGGTGTCCTTCTCCACGACGAAGCCCAGCACATGACGGGTCTCGACATCACGGGCCCAGATGACGACCAGGTCGGCGAACGTCGCGTTTCCGATCCACCGCTTCGCGCCGTCAAGGATCCATACGTCGCCGTCGCGGCGCGCGGTCGTCTCCAGGCCACCGGCCACGTCGGAGCCGCCGTGCGGCTCGGTCAACCCGAAGGCGCCGATCCTCTCGAAGCGGCTCATCGCCGGCAGCCACCGCTGCTTCTGCTCGTCGGAGCCGCAGGTGAGGATGGTGCCCATGGCCAGACCCGTGTGCACGCCGAAGAACGTGGCCACGGACGCGTCGACATGCGCCAACTCCAGCGCGAGGAAGCCCGCGAAGAGGTTGCTCGGCTTGGACTCCGGGGAGTCCGGGTCGGCCCAGTCCATCAGCCCGAGCCCTCCGAAGCCCCCGATCAGCTGGAAGGGGAACTCGGCCCGGGCCCAGTAGTCGTCGACGATCGGTGCGACCTGCGTGCGGAGGAACTCGCGGACGGACCCGAGCTTCTCCCGCTCCCTGTCCGACAGCAGGTCCTCGTAGGCGTAGAAGTCGGCGGGCAGCTGTCCTTTGTCCAGGTAGGGACCGGCCGGTGTCGGCAAGGTTGTCGTGCCGCTCATTGCAATCTCCCTCAAGCGCAGGGGGGCATGGCTCGGAGATCCGCGCCCGTCAGCGTTCTCCGCGCCCGGCGTTTCGGCTCTCCGGCGCGATTAAAGGCGGATCTCGGGCCAGTCCCCCGGACCCGCGCCGCGCAGGGGTGTCGTTGTCGCCGAGGACCACCCCAGTGGCCCGTCGCCGCCCGGTGCGGGAGAGGTGAGACAGACCCGGGTCCAGTGCGTCGGGTGCGCCGGATCCCGGCCCGGGCCGGTGGGAAGGTGAACAAGTGTGCGGCGGGCGGTCACCACCGCAAGACCCGGGAGAAGGTCACGGCCCGGGCCGGGGCCATCGCCGCCGAGCGCCGCGGCACGGACGGACGGCCGGTCTGTCTGTCTGTCTGCGCCGGACGGTCACCACCGGCTTGATCTTCTACCACCGCCCCGACACCGGCATCACACGGACCCGCCGGCCACGGACCCGAGGTCTTGCGGCGCTGCCGCCCGACGGCGCGCCGGTGGATCCGCGGGGTGCCGATCGGTACGTCGGCCGCGGCGCCGCGGAGTTCGCCCCGCTGATCCGGGTGCGGGCGCTCGCCTGACGGCGCTGCGGGAGCCCCGGGTCCGCGCCGTCACCCCGCGCGCGGGCCAAGCTCGGCCCCCATGCGGTGCTCCCGGGGACGTCGGCGGCGTAACGCTCCCGACGTGTACGTCAGTTCGCCCAGGGCGCGGTGATGCGGGTGCCGTCGGCCAGCTCCGCCTGCAGGCCGATGGACGTGGTGACCCAGGTGATCACGGTCCGGTCGGTCGGGTTCTCGGCGCCGAAGGTCGCCCCGGGGTTGATGATCAGCGTGTCGCCCGCGGCGACCCGCTCGGTGTGTCCGTCGAGCGTGATCACCAGCTCGCCTTCGAGGATGTGGAGGATCTCCTCACGGCTGACGGTGTGCAGGGGAGCCTTGGTGCCGGCGGGGATCTCGCCCCGCCAGGCGCACAGTTCCCTGCTGCCACTGCCGGGACTGGCGTACGAGACGAAGCGGGCGCCGTGCATCTCGTGGACGACGGCATCGGACGGGTGGATGACGGGCATGGCTGCCTCCAGGAAACGTAGAGAGTAGATAGTCAAGCTGCTTGACCATGTGGCGTCATGGTCAAGCAGCTTGACCAATCCGTCAAGGGTGTTTCAATGCACCCGTGAAGAACTCCGAGGCCATGGCCCTGGCCGCCGCCCTGCTCGCCGCCGCGGGTGACCTCACGCGGCGCATCAACGACGGCGTCGAAGCTCGCGGCTTCGAGGGGCGGCCCGCGTACGGGTTCGCGTTCACCCGGCTCGCCCCGGACGGCGCGACGGTCACCGACCTCGCGACCCACCTCGGGACGACCAAGCAGGCCGCCAGTCAGCTCGTCGAGGAACTCGTGCGCAAGGGGTACGTCGAGCGGCGCCCGTGCCCCGGCGACGCGCGCGCCCGGCTCGTCGTGCTGACCGAACGCGGCTGGGCCTGCACCCGTGCGGCGGAGGAGGCGGCCGCCGATGCCGTGCGGGCGTGGGGCGAACTGCTCGGCGAGGGTGAAGTGCGTGTGTTGCTCGACCGTTTGGCGAGAATCGCGCCCTATGGTCCGATCCGGCCCGCCTGGTGACAGTTCATCAGATTTTTTACGGCGGTCGAGGCTGCCGCCGGCTGTCGTCGAAAGTTTTTTACTGACGCGTAACTTCACACTTGCGCTACTCGCCCGTAACTTGACGAGTGAACAGCATCCTCGTGATCCGGATCACAGGGCGTACGTCGTCGCACTCCCTTGAGCCGCAAGGAGATCACCCGATGCTGCCCTGGAAACGCCTGCTCAGACCCCTCACCGCACTGCTGCTGACCGCCGTGGTCGCCGTCGTCCCCGCCGCCACCGCCCACGCCGCCGCGCCGAGCTGGGGGTCCCCCCTGCTCGAGCGAAGCCGACAGCTTGGGGGAGGCTGGAACGACTACTCCTGCAAGCCCTCCGCCACGCATCCCCGACCCGTCGTCCTCGTCCACGGCACCTTCGCGAACTCCGTGGACAACTGGCTGGCCTTCGGGCCCTATCTGGTGAGCCGCGGGTACTGCGTCTTCGCCCTCGACTACGGGCAACTGCCCGGCGTCCCCGTCTTCAACGGCCTCGGCCCCATCGACAAGTCGGCGGAACAGCTTCAGGTGTTCGTCGACAAGGTGCTCGCCGCGACCGGCGCCGCCGAGGCCGACCTCGTCGGCCACTCGCAGGGCGGCATGATGCCCCGCTACTACCTCAAGTTCCTCGGCGGGGCCGCCAAGGTGAACACCTTCGTCGGCATCGCGCCCGACAACCACGGCACCACCCTCGACGGCCTCACCAACCTGCTCCCGTACTTCCCCGGCGCCGAGGACCTGCTCTCCACGGCCACGCCCGCGCTCGCCGACCAGATCGTCGGATCCGCGTTCCTGACCAAGCTCAACGCCGGCGGCGACACCGTCGCGGGCGTCCACTACACGGTGATCGCCACCAAGTACGACGAGGTGGTCACGCCGTACCGCTCCCAGTTCCTGACGGGATCCGACGTCCACAACGTGCTGTTGCAGGACCTGTGTCCGCTCGACCTCTCCGAACACGCGGCCATCGGGCTCCTCGACCGCATCGCCTTCCACGAGGCGGCGAACGCCCTCGACCCGGCGCACGCCACCACCACGAACTGCGCCTCCGTGTTCAGCTGACCCTCCATGGGCGTCGCCCCATGGCCGGGGCCTGTCCGGCCTGAGCCGCCGGACAGGCCCCGGAGTACGCGGGCCCCGGAGTACGCGGGCCCCGGAGTGTGCGGGGCCTAGCGACCGTGCCGGCTGTCGGTCCTCTCACGACGGCGGACCGAGGAGAACAGCGCTGCCGCGCCGAGAGCCAGCGCGATCGCCCCGCCGATCGCGAGGTACGGGGTGCCGGAGCCGCCGCCGGTCTCGGCGAGGTCCCGCCGCGAGGCGCCGGCGGCCTCCGGCCGGTCGGCGGAGCCGCCGGGAGCGATGGAGGTGTTCGTAACGGCCGCCGGAGTGGCTGTGCCGTCGTGGTGGTCGTGCCGCACCGTCGACTTGTCGGCACCGGCCGCTATCTGCTCCTCGGAGGGCGCGGAGGCGGTGGGTGCCGGGGCGGTCGACGCCGGGGCGGTCGGTACGGGGGTGGCACTGCTTCCCGTACCGCTGCTTCCCGTACCGCTGCTTCCCGTACCGCTGCTTCCCGTACCGCTGCTTCCCGTACCGCTGCTTCCCGTACCGCTGCTTCCCGTACCGCTGCTTCCCGTACCGCCGTTGCCGGAGCTACTGCTGCCGGAGCCGCTGTCGCTGGAACCGCTGGTGCCCGAACTCCCGTCCCCGGAGCCTCCGCCTCCGCCGAAGGTGACGTCCGAGCAGGAGTAGAAGGCCTCCGGGCTGTCCGAGCGCTGCCAGACCGCGTAGAGAAGCTGCTTGCCCGAGCGCTGCGGCAGGGTGCCGGAGAAGGTGTAGTAGCCGTTCGTCGCCGTCGGGTCGGTCTTCGTGGCGACCGGATGTGCCAGGTCCAGGTCGGCCCAGGCCAGCGGCTTGGAGGGGTTGTAACCCGCCTTGGTGAGGTAGACGTCGAAGGTGCCCTTGTGCGGGGCCGTCACCCGGTACCTGAAGGTGTACGCGCCACTGCTCACGCTCGTCGTCGGCCAGTCGGCGCGGGCCTGGTCCAGACCCTTGAACTCGTCGTTGCCCGCGCTGCACAGCTTGCCGTCCGGGACGAGCTGCTGGTGTCTGCCGTTCGCGTCGCCGATCCGGATGCCGTTCCAGTCGTACAGCGCCTGGGTGCCGCCGGCCGCGACGGCCGCCTTGCAGGCGTTCGACCTGGGGCTCTCGGGGTTCTCCGCGTAGCACTGGAAGACCCGGCTGACCGGGTCGCCCATCGTGCCGTGCGCGGCGGCGGGCGTCGCGGCGAGGGCGGTCAGGGCGAGGCCGGCCGCGGCGACGGCGGCGACCTTGCGGCGACCAGGCATGGGTGGACTCCTCGATCAAAACGGTCCGGAGCACGTGGGGTGATCAGCAAGCTAGCCCCAAGAAACCGTGAAATCGCCTGTTCGAGGAGGGCGGGGGAGATCCTTATGGCCGCCTTAAGGCAGAGCTAACCGAGGGCTGAGGGAAGCGGAGGGGAGGCGGGCTCGGTCATGAGCGGCTGCGGGTCGCAGCCCCGTGCGCAAGCGTTGTCCATGTTCATACCGACGAACAGCTTCTCGATGTGCCACTCGTCGTCTGCTGGACGGCGAGCTCCGCGCTCAGGCTGAGGGCATGGCGCGAACCGACATCGACGGCACCGACCTGTTCGCGCCGACCGGGTCGCTCGCGTGGCTCGGCGATCTCGACACTCGTCCCGGGTGTCCTGGTACGGGTCCGGCCGGCGGAGACCCCGCACGTGCCGGCGGTTCTCATCGGCCTCTACCCGCACGTGAATGGCGGGTTCCGCCTCGGCGAGGTCTTCCGCCCGGAAGGAACACGGTCACCGGCTCGCCGGGCTGCTGCTCCTCGCCGGACCGCTTCTCGCCGGGCTGCTCCCCGCCGTGCTGTCCGTGCCGGCCGGAGTGCTGTGAGTGAGGAACCCGCTGCAGACCATCGCCGCGCTCTCACTGATCGTCGGCGTCGTCCGGCTCGTGTCCGGTATGCCGACCGCCCACTCGGCCCTGGCCACCGAAGACCTGCCGCACCGCGGCTTCGTCCTGTGCGCCGCGGCGCACGGCATCGTCGCGGGGGATCGTGGTGCGACGGCGAGCTCGCCGACGCCCTCGCCCGGCGCGCCGCGCTGGTCAGAGAGATCGGTGCGGGGCCGCGTGGCCCCGTCTCACCGTTCTGAGCGCCCGCGAGCGCCGCCCCACCCACGGCCCTGTCACGGGCGTGGGGTGACGGCTGCAAGCCTCGGGCGGTCCGCTCGACGGCGACGGCCGCCGGGGCGGCTCACCCGTCCGGCCACCACGTGCGGTGGATGTCCTTTCGGACCTCCGGGCGCTCGGTCGGGCGCTCGTCGGCCTCGTCCCGCACCCGGCGGGAGTCCGACTTCCTCAGGGGCTTCTGCACGGTCACACGGCGCATGGCTGCCTCCTTGTGCCTACCGGGATCCGCTGGGGTACGGAGGTAGACCCTTTCCGGGAGAGTTCCTCATCGATCGGGATCTGTCTGTGGCGGCTGTCACGATTCGACTGTCAGTGGTGGGTGTCACCCTGGGGCACATGGCGAGTTACAACGACATGAATCCAAGCCGGAGCGGTGCCGAACAGTGCCGGGGTGGCGTGCATCCGGGCGCGGACGTCGACTGGGACGCCGAGGCCGCCACCTTCGACGACGAGCCGGACCACGGGCTGCGCGACGCCGCCGTGCGGGAGGCCTGGGCGCGGCGACTGCGCGCCTGGCTGCCCGAGGTCTCCTGCGATGTACTCGATCTCGGCTGCGGCACCGGCAGCCTCTCGCTCCTCGCGGCCGAGCGGGGACACCACGTCACCGGGATCGACCTCGCGCCCCGCATGGTCGACCTCGCCCGCGCCAAGCTGGCCGGACGCGACGCGGTGTTCCTCGTCGGTGATGTGACGGCACCGCCCGTGGGCGAGCAGCGCTTCGACGTCGTGCTGGTCCGGCACGTGCTGTGGGCCCTGCCCGACCCCGCGCGTGTCCTGCGGCACTGGCGCGGGCTGCTCCGCCCCGGAGGGCGGCTCGTCCTGGTCGAGGGTGTGTGGGGGACGGTGAGCCCGGTCGGTATGCCCGCCGACCGGCTGGCCACCCTGCTGGAGCCCCTGACCGCGGACCTCCGCGTGGAGCGGCTGTCCGACGACGCCCGGCTGTGGGGACGGGAGGTGGCGGACGAGCGGTACGCGCTGGTGGCCCGGGTCTGACCGGGCCCTAGTCGAGCAGCGCTTCGAAGCCGCCCTCGCGGGCCAGGAGTTCGAGCGCGTCGAGGGCGTCCTGTGCGGCGGCCGCGGCCGCCGGATCGCTGCTCGCGAGGCCGCTCGCGGCGAACTCGTCCTCGTCCAGCCGGCGTACGTCCGTGCCGTCCGCGGAGCGCCACAGGTCCAGGTCGAGGTCCTCGACGACCAGTTCGCCGCCGGCCAGGGCGGCCGGGCGGGTGATGTCGCAGTACCAGCCCTTGCGCACGCCCTCGGCGTTCCGGACCTCCTTGATCGCGTACCACCGGTCCCGCCAGTAGTACTCGGTGAAGACATCGCCCGGCTCGAAGCGTACGAAGCCGAAGTCGCGCACGCCCTCGCCCGCCCACGGAGCGCGCACGACGACGCGGTTGCCGTCGTCGGCGAGCAGCCGGGCCGGGTAACAGATCTTCGTACGGCCGGACTTGACGAGGACGACCGCCACCGTGCCCGGTGCGTCAGCCGAGTTCGCGGACATACTGCACCTCCGTCGCGCAGACCTCGTAGCCGAACCACTTGTTGATCGCCAGCATCGGCCCGTTGTCGGAGTCGTTGCCCGTGAACGCCTCCGTGAGGCCGGCGGCACGGGCGCGGTGCAGGGAGTCGTTCTTGGCGAGCTTGGCGAGACCGCGGCCGCGGTGGGCGCGGGCGGTGCCGGTCATGACGGTGCCGTAGCGGGTGCCGCCGTCGGTGCGGGCCGCGCTGAACGCGGCGGGGTGGCCGTCGACCACCGCGACCGAGGTCAGCTCATGGCTGAAGAGGGGGTGGTTCCAGGTCTCCTCCAGCCAGGCCTCGTAGTCCGTGAACTCGCGGTCGATGTCGCTCGGTTCGTCCAGCAGGGTCTCCGCGTCCAGCGCGAACAGCGGGCGCGGGTCGTCCGCGAAGTCCGCGGCCGTGCGCAGCTCGACGCCCTCGGGCGGTTCCGTGAGCGGGGGCAGGGTGCCGTTCGCCAGGTCGAGGCGGAGGAAGTGCGCGGAGCGGCTCGCGCGGTAGCCGCGCCTCTCCGCGAAGGCGCGGTTCGCGGGCCGGTCCAGGACCCAGGTGTGGATCTTCTTCGCGCCCAGCGCGGCCAGCCGCTCCTCGCCGGCGCTCACGAGCAGCGAGCCCACGCCGCGGCCCTGCCGCCCGGGGTGCGCATAGACGTGGAGGTACGCGTGCCCCGGGGCGGGGCTGTCGTACACCAGACCGACCTGGGCCGTGCCGACGAGCTCGCCGTCCTCCTCGGCCAGCAGCGGCCGGTAGTGGGCGTCAGGGTGGGCGTGCGCCACGTCGTACGCCACGGACTCGCCGGTGTGGATCATGTACGGCAGGGCCAGGTGACGGATACGGGCGAAGCCCCCGGTGTCTGCCGGGTTCCCGCTGAGCAGTTCGCGAACGGTCACAGTCATGAGGACGGACGCTACGCGCGGGGTGTGTGCGAGTGCCTCTCATTTTCCTTCCGGTACGGGACAATCGCTCCGTGACGCTGAAGATCCACATCGAGGAGGGGGGCGCGCCGTACGAGCAGGTGCGCGCCCAGATCTCCGAACAGGTCCGTTCCGGGGTACTGCCGGTCGGCTACAAGCTGCCCACCGTACGGGGGCTGGCCGAGGAGCTCGGCCTCGCCGCCAACACGGTCGCCAAGGCCTACCGGGCCCTTGAGTCGGACGGGGTGATCGAGACGCGTGGCCGCAACGGGACGTTCGTCGCCGCCGCGGGTTCGGCGGCGGAGCGTGAGGCGGCGTCGGCGGCACAGGCGTACGCCGAGCGCGCGCGCCGCCTCGGCCTCTCCGAGTCCGCCGCGCTGGACGCCGTACGGGATGCCCTGCGGGCGGCCTACGACACCCCCTAGCCCGCCCCTAGCCCCTCCCGTCGAGCCGGTCGTCCGGCGTGCGGGTCACCGTCAGGCCCGTCGCCCTGGCCGCGCGGGCGAAGGTCACGGCGTCGTGGACCGCCGCCGCGTCGGGGTCGTTGTTGAAGTACGCGTACACCGTGCGGTCCTCGGACCAGGTGTCCGTGACGCGCTGTACCCAGGTCGTCAGGGACTGTCGGCCATAGCGCGGCCACGGCCGGGCGCGGCCCTCGTGGAAGCGGAGGTAGCCCCAGTCGGCGGTCCGCCACAGGGGGGTCACCGGGCGGGCCCGTACGTCGGCCCAGCACAGGGCGGCGCCCCGTGACTCCAGTACTTTGCGCACGTCGGGCGTCCACCAGGAGTCGTGGCGGGGTTCGACCGCGACCCGGACATCGGCGGGGAAGCGGCCGAGGCACTCGTCGAGAAGGGCGGGGTCGGCGTGCAGCGTGGGCGGGAGCTGGAGCAGCACCGGGCCCAGGCGGTCGCCGAGCCCGGCGGCGTGGCTCAGCAGCCGGTGCACGGGTTCGGCCGGCTCGCGCAGCCGTTTGATGTGGGTCAGATAGCGGCTCGCCTTGAGGGCGACGACGAAGTCCGGCGGGGTGCGCTCCCGCCAGCTCTCGAAGGTCTCCCGCGACGGCAGCCGGTAGAAGGCGTTGTTGATCTCGACCGTGGCGAACCCTGCCGCGTACTCCTCCAGCCACAGCCGCACGGGCACCTCGGCCGGGTACAGGACGCCGCGCCAGTCCTTGTACTGCCACCCCGACGTGCCGACGAACAGGGTCATATCTCCATCAAAGCACCCTGCTGCGGATGCCGACGGCGGGCCACGGACGCGGCGGCCCACAGATGCGGTGGGCCACAGAGGTGGGCCACAGAGGTGGGCCACAGATGCGGCGGGCTACAGATACAGCCCCGCGTCCGCGCCCTCCCGCTGGTCCGGCACCGACGTCGGGGTCGTGCCCCGGCGCAGCGCGTACAGCTCGGCCAGGGTCGCGCCCTCGCGGCCGACGCCCTCCTCCGTGCCGAGCCAGCCGACCGCCTCGGAGCGGGTCAGCGGGCCGACCTCGATCCGGGCGAGGCAGCGGCCCGGGCGGACGACGGCGGGGTGCAGACGCTCCAGGTCCTCGTTGGTCGTGACGCCCACCAGTACGTTGCGGCCCTGGCCGAGGAGTCCGTCGGTGAGGTTGAGCAGCCGCGAGAGCGCCTGGCCCGCGGTGTGCTTGGCCTCGCCGCGGATCAACTCGTCGCAGTCCTCCAGCAGGAGCAGCCGCCAGCGGCCCTTGCCGGTGCCGTCCTCCTCGCCGATCGCGATGTCCATCAGATAGCCGACGTCGGAGAAGAGCCGCTCGGGGTCCAGGACGCAGTCCACCTGGCACCAGTCGCGCCAGGAGCGGGCCAGGGTGCGCAGGGCCGAGGTCTTGCCCGTGCCGGGCGGACCGTGCAGCAGCAGCAGCCGGCCCGCGATGTCCTCGGGCGTCGTCTTCATCAGGTGGTCCATGGCGTCCGCCACCGGCGCCGTGTAGTTCGGCCGCACCTCCTCCCACGTACCCGCCGAGATCTGGCGGGTGGTGCGGTGCGGGCCGCGGCGCGGGGAGACGTACCAGAACCCCATCGTCACGTTCTCCGGCTGGGGTTCGGGCTCGTCGGCCGCGCCGTCCGTGGCCTGGTCGAGGATCTTCTCGGCCAGTTCGACGCTGGTCGCGGTGACCGTGACATCGGCGCCGCGGTTCCAGCGGGACACCAGCAGGGTCCAGCCGTCGCCCTCGGCGAGCGTGGCGCTGCGGTCGTCGTCGCGGGCCGAGCGCAGCACGCGGGCGCCCGGCGGGAGCAGCGTCGCCCCGGACCGTACGCGGTCGATGTTCGCCGCGTGCGAGTGCGGCTGCTCGCCCGTCGCGAAGCGGCCGAGGAACAGCGCGTCGACGACGTCCGACGGCGAGTCGCTGTCGTCGACGTTGAGCCGGATCGGCAGAGCGTCGTGTGGGTTGGCAGACATGCCGCCATGATCCGTCACGCGGGCGCCCCGTGCACCCGGTTTCCGCGGTGCGTCCTGTGTGTCGGCTGTGTCTGCCCGTATCCCCTCTGCTCCCCTCCGTCCTGTTACACGGCTGTGGTCCTACAAGACCTGTCCCGCGGCCGATGCACGCCGTTACTGTTGCCCATGATGGGACGTCATGGGTGGAATTCGGGGGCACGGCGGTGGCGGCTCACCGCGCTGCTCGGCGTGGGAGTGGCCGCTCTGGCCCTGGTGGTGACCTTGCTCAACACCTTGCCCGGAGACGGCGCGAGCAACGCGGGCACCACCCGCGACGGGGCCAAGGTGCACGGCACCCCGGTCACCCCGCCACAGACGCCGCAGCCGGAGGCCGGCTGGGGCTTCACCCACACCCAGTACAGCGCCGACGAGGGCAGCGACGCGGCGACCCGGCGCGTCGAGGGGCTGCTGCAGAAGCGGTCGATGCCGCAGATCCAGCACATCATGGGCTGGGGCGCGGGCAACCCCGAGCCCTCCAAGGGGCGTTACGACTTCACGGAGATGGACCGCCGTATCGACTTCGTCCGCGAGACCGGCGGCACCCCGGTGATCACCCTGTGCTGCTCCCCGGACTGGATGAAGGGCGGCAAGTCCGGCGCGAATAACACGAACTGGAGCCAGACCGCCCTGGAGACCGCCCCGGACCCGGCCCACTTCCAGGACTTCGCCGACCTCGCCGCGACCGTCGCCAAGCGCTATCCGGACGTCCGCCACTTCATCGTCTGGAACGAGTTCAAGGGCTTCTGGAACAACAGCGAGGGCCGCTGGGACTACGAGGGCTACACCAAGCTCTACAACCTCGTCTACAAGGCGCTGAAGAAGGTCGACAAGGACATCCTGGTCGGCGGGCCCTACCTCGTCATGGACAGCCTCGACCCGCGCCAGACGGAGAACGCGTCGACGACCCTGAAGGGCACCTGGGGCACCATGGACCAGCGGGTCCTCGACGCCTTCGACTACTGGAACAAGCACAAGGCGGGCGCCGACTTCGTCGTGGTCGACGGCTCCAGCTACACCAAGGACGACGACCTGCTGCCGAACGAGTTCGCGGCCACCGACAAGTTCACCGCCGTCAGCGAGTGGGTGCGCGCGCAGACCCACGGCCTGCCACTGTGGTGGGCCGAGTACTACGTCGAGCCCGCCGACGGCAAGGACGACCGCAAGGGCTGGTCCGAGACCCGTCGTGTCGCCGTCCAGGCAGCCGGTCTGATGGCGATGGCCCGCGGCGGCGCCACCTCCGGCTTCTACTGGAACCCGGAGAAGAAGCAGGGCACCGACTGCGCGGGCTGCCTGTGGACACCGACCGACAGCGCCGGCGGGGGAGCGGCGCTCCCGATGTTCGATCTCGTCTCGCGCTTCGGCAAGGAGTTCCCGCCGGGCACCGAGTACACGACGGTGTCCGTGGCCCCGGACGACGTGCCCAACGTCCGCGTCCTCGCCACCGACAAGGCCGTCCTCGTCGTGAACACCCTGGACCGGTCCATCAGCGCCCAGGTGGACGGCAAGCGGTTCGACATGAAGGCGTACGAAGTGAAGTGGCTCACCCGCTGAACCCGTGATCCCGGGTCCGGGTGAGCCACTCCGCCTGGCTGGACCTCGTACTACTTCATGGTCAGGAACCGCTGTACGAGCGAAGCCAGCAGCACCGCCAGCAGTGGCAGCGAGAACCAGAAGCTGCTCTGCAGCCACCGCAGCTGCCGCACGCTCGGCCGCACCGCGGCCCGTACGACCTCCCGCGCCGTCAGCATGAGGACGAGCGCCACGGCCGCCAGCGCGCCGACGACCGACCACGGCGTCCAGGTGATCTGGGGACCGATCGGCCCCGGGTTCGGCTTCGGGACCTTGCCCTCGGGCTGCCGGCGCAGCGCGTACATCGTCACGTCGCTGTTGACGAGGACCTTCTTCAGATCCTGCCGGTCGTCGAGGTTGCGGATCAGCCGCGACTCCCAGGTCGTCGAATAGCCCACGTCCAGCTGCAGATAGACCACCTGGCTGCGGTTGATCATCAGGTACGAGTTCGGGCCGGCGTCCTTGAGGGACTTGACCAGACCCGACACCAGCACCGGGTCGGTCGGCGCCAGGGTCGGCACGTACTGCACCTTCTCCATGTCCCGGGCGCCCCACGGCATGGCGGGCGTCACGTTGTTGACCGTGTCGTTGCTCAGCCACAGCAGCCGTACGGTCGGGTCGTCGTGCGCGTAGACGTAGTTCATGGCCGTGACCTCGCCCGGCCTGATCCGCTCGAAGGACTCGTTGCCCCAACGGACCACCAGGAAGCCGCCCATGAGGAGCAGCCCCGCCATGAGGGCGGCGAGCGGGGCGAGGCTCACCCGGTCCTTCTCACGCTCCTTCGCGGTGACGCCGGTGCGCGGGAAGAGGGCGAGCCCGGCCAGCAGCGCCGCGCCCGGCAGGGCGAACATGAAGACCCGCAGGGCCATTTCGCCGCCGTAGGACTGCATGCCGAAGCCCAGGAACGGGACGAAGGTGAGGACGAGCAGCGACCGTTCGCGGTACTTGTGGTCGCGCCGCCGCCACCAGCCCCAGCAGGCGAAGGCCATCACACCGCCGGCGAGCAGCACGCGCGCGTAGAGGACGAGTTTGTGGGACGAACTGCCGCCCTGGATACGGCCGGAGACGGAGGTCGACACATTGCTGCCGACGCCGCCGACCCCGCCGAACAGATCGTTGAAGTGCCCCGACCAGTACGGCTCGGCCATGAAGCCGATCCAGAAGGAGACCAGGACGGCGAAGAGGATGGGCAGGCCGCGCAGTTCGCAGCGCCCCACCAGGACGAGGACCGCCAGCACGCCCAGCATCACGAACGGGGTCAGCTGGTGTGCCGGGACGCTCGCCGTGAACAGGCCGATCAGCACCATGAGGAGCACGGCCTGCTGGCGCCGGTCGGTCGGCTCGACCTCCGCCTCGCCGGGGCGCGCCTTCGTCCACAGGACGCGCGGCGCCCGGAACCACACCAGGAGGATCGCCACGAAGGCGAGGTAGAGGAGATAGGTGAAGCCCTGCGGGGAGAAGTAGTCCTGGCCGACCCAGCCGCTCAGCACGAAGATCCAGATGCCGGTCCACTTGGCGCGCCAGCTCGCCCGCATCGAACGCACGAGCAGGAACATCGGGGCCAGGTAGAGCAGCTGCATGGTCAGCGGCCACCAGCGGATCACCTCGGTGAGGTCGCTGACCCCGCAGGCCTTGGCGACGAACGCGGCCGCCGCGAAGAAGCCCGGCCAGCTCCAGCGGGCGTCCAGGTCGGGAACGGCGGATCCGGTGCGGTCGATGTAGTCGAGGAAGCCGAGGTGCTGCCAGGCCGTCGCGAACCGTGGCTCGGTCTCGATGACCGAGGGGAGCGCGTGCAGCGAGACGACGGTGGCGAGCAGAGTGATGAGCAGCAGGCCCCTGTGCTCGCTGTTCATCCAGAGCAGCGAGGCGAAGACCGTGATCAGGAGCGCCGCGCCGACGAGGGTGGGCAGCGGGAGGACGGAGATGAGGCCGAGGCCGCCCATGCGGTCGAGGGAGGCGTCGTTGAGGGAGAGGGCCGGGACCCAGTAGAGGAGCAGGGCGGAGATCAGGAGGCAGCCGAGAATCACGCCGGGTTTGGAGGGGTGTCGTAGGCGGTCGCGCAGGGACGGTGGGGGTGGGGTCGTGCGGTCCGCCGGATGCGGGTCGTCCGTGGCTGGTCGCGCGGTTTCCCGCGCCTTTGGTGGGGCGGTGGCCGAACCGTCCGTTTCGAAGGGGGCGTCGACCTCCGGGGCCTCCGCCGGTCCCAGGGATGCCTCCGAGCCGGGCTCTCGCGCCTCCACGGGCAGCCCCACCGGTGGCAGCTGCGGCTTGAGTGCCCAGGTGGGCCGGTGGTCCTGGCGCACCTGAGGTGTGCCGGTGGGCGGGGTGCCGGGGCCCGGGCGGACGTCCGGGCGGCGTTCCTGGTGGTCGAAGTCGACGTGGACGCCGAGGGCGAGCGTGTCGGAGTCGAGGGCCCAGGCCGGTCCGCGCCTCGCCTCGCGCGGCTCGGCGGCGGGCACCTCGCGCGCACCCAGGTCGGCGAGGTCCCCGTCCGGCGCCGCGCCCGCCGGAAGTTCGGCGGGCGGCGCGGTCCGTACGATCTTGAACAGTTTGGGCGCCGCGATCGACACGATCACCGCGAGGCTGGAGATCTCCGCGACGCCCGCTCCGGTCAGCCCCATCCGGGGCAGCAGGATCACCGTCAGACCGAGTACGAGCACGCACAACAGGCCCTGCAGATAGGCGAGTCCGGAGGTGCGGCTCTGTGCGCGCAGCACCGCGAAGTACGTCTCCATGACGACCCGCAGCAGCGCGCCGACCGCGAACCAGCGCAGCAGCGGGGTCGCCGCGTGCGCGTAGCCGTCGCCGAACACGTGCAGGATGAACGGCGCGCCGACGAACAGCAGCCCGCACACCGGCAGCATGATCCGGGCCATCCGCTTGAGCGCGGCCCGGGTGTTCGAGGCGAGCCGCGCCGGGTCGTGGGAGCCCTCGACGGTCAGCGAGGCGCCCATGTTGATGGCGAGCAGGTTGACCGTGCCGCCGATGGTCGTGGTGATGTAGAAGTACGCGTTGTCGGCGGAGCTGACCTGCGAGGCGACGATCACCGGGACGAGGTAGACCACGGCGAGCGAGAAGAGCGAGCCGGTGTAGTCGCCCGCGAGGAAGCGGCCGACCTCCTTGAGGGTGGGCGCGTTCGCCCGGTCCTCGGTCGCCTTCACATGCCGGGGGACCAGCCGCCGGAAGACCAGCAGCCCCAGCGGCACCACCGACAGGGCGATGGCGGCGACCCAGGAGACGAAGACACCCGACATGGGGATCGCGGCGGCCAGGCCGATCAGCAGCACCAGCTTCGTCGCGGAGAACACGGTGTTGCCCACCGGCACCCACAGCGCGCTGCGCAGCCCGGTCAGTACGCCGTCCTGCAGCGTCAGCACCGACCAGGCGACCACCGCGAGGACGAAACCGACACCGCTGAGCGGGCCGTGCAGGAAGCGGTACGAGGGTCCCCACATGTTCAGGGTCAGCAGGAAGACCCCGGCGGCCAGCGCCACGATCACCGAACTGCCCGCGTACGTACGGAAGATGAGGCGTCCGGTGGCGCGGCCCGCGACGGGGATGAAGCGGGCCAGGGCGCCCGTCAGGGTCACCGCGGTGAGGCCCGCGAGGAGCTTCATCGCGGCGATCGCGGCGGAGCCCTGGCCGACCGCCGAGTCGGAGTAGTAGCGGGCGGCGACCAGCCAGTAGCCGAGCCCGAGCACCGCGGAGATCCCGGTGTTGAGCATCAGGGCGTAGGCGTTGCGGAACAGTTGACTGCCTCCGCCGTCGCCGTCCTTGCGGCCCCGGCCGGGCAGGCGGAGGCGGCGTCCGGGCCGTTGCTCGGGCGCCTCGGCGGTGGGCGTTGAGGCCTGGGCTGTGGTCGTCGTGTCAGACACGGGAACGGATGGCCTTCCGGCGGACCTGTCGTGCTCTTCGGACCATGGCATACCCCTTGGTGAGGGCGCGGTCCCGGGCGAAGTTGCGGGCGATCGCGCGGCCCTCGACGAGCCGCTCGAACTCCTCCGTACCGGTGCTGCGGCGCACGGTGACGCGTTGCAGGGCGTACGGGCCCTGGCGGCGGTGCGCCAGGCCGTTGCCGACGGCGAGCGACTGGGCGAAGCCCGCCTCCCGCACCATGTGGCGCACCCGGCGGCTGGAGTAGCCGTAGGGGTACGCGAACGAGACGGGGCGGGCGCCCAGTTCGTCGGCGATGATCTCCTGGCAGCGCAGCACCTCGAAGCGGAGCGCGTCGTCGGTGAGCTGGTCGAGTTGCGGGTGCGTATGGCTGTGCCCGCCGATCTCGACCTGCTCGGCGGCGAGTTCGCGCACCTGAGCCCAGCTCAGCATGGCGTCGAGGCCGCCCCCGGTGTCGTACGCGCCCTTGATCCACCCCGTGGAGACGAACAGGGTGGACGCGAAGCCGTGCTTGGCGAGCGTGGGAAGGGCGTGCCGGTGCACGCCCTCGTAGCCGTCGTCGAAGGTGATCAGCACGGGCCGCTTCGGCAGCGGGCCGCCGGATCGCCAACCCGCCGCCAGCGCCGCCGTGTCGACCGGGGTGAACCCCTGGTCCCCCAGCAGTGCCATCTGCTCGGCGAACGCCTCGGGCCCGACGGACAGCTCACGCGTCGCGTCATTGGGCGCGGCGGCGATGGAGTGATACATGAGGATGGGTACGGGGGTGTCGGTCATGGGGCCGCCACACCCCCCGCGACCCGCGGGGGTCGTCCTGTGCTCATGCCGCCGCCCCCTCACGTCCCGGACCGCTCACGCTCTCGATCCCGGCGACGGTGAACGTGGCGCCGCCCCTGCGGGCCCGCACGCTGCCGAGTACGTACCCGCCGGCCGCCGTGAGAACCCCGGCCACGATGGCGCCGGCCCGGCCCGCGCCGCCCGGGCGGGCGAGCAGGGCGTCGCGCAGGCCGCGGGCCACCCCGGCGGGCAGTACCCGGGTCGTGTAGCGGCGCTCCGACTCCAGTCCCTTGTCGGCGCCGACACTGCGGGCCACCAGGGCCTTGGACAGGCCCTCGGCGTAGGTGCGGGTGCGGAAGTACCCGAAGTGCTCGCGCGGCTCCGGGACCCGGTGGTGGATGACCGCGCGGTCGTCGATCAGCAGGATGGCGTCCGGGCGGGCGCGGGTGAGCCGGATGCACAGCTCCGTCTCCTCGCAGCCCAGCGGACGCTTGTCGCCGTCACGGCCGATGCCGGTCGCGAAACCGCCCGCCGCGTCGAACGCCGTACGACGGAAAGAAGCGTTTCCGCCGAGGACGTTGCGGACCTGGACCCGGCCCGGCGGCAGCCCCTTGTAGGTGCAGCCCACCACCCAGTCGAACTCCTCGGGGAACCAGGCGGGCCGGCGCCCCGACGCCCAGATCGGCACCGTACGACCGCCGACGGCCATGACGCGCGGGTCCGCGTACCCGGAGGCGAAGTGCCGCAGCCAGTCCCGCTCGGCCACGGCGTCGTCGTCGAGGAACGCGATGATCTCGCCGCGCGCGGCGGCGATCCCGGTGTTGCGGCCCGCGGACAGACCGCGCGGGCCCGCGTTGGCGAGCACCCGCACATCCTCGACTTCCTTGTACTCCCTGCTCAGACGCTCCAGCAGCGTGGCGTTGTGGTCCACGAGGAGGAGTGTCTCCAGGGCGGGCAATGACTGCGCCCGCACCGAGGAGACCGCCGCGAGGATGTCCTCCCAGCGGTCCTCGGTGTAGACGCAGATCACCACGGAGATGTGGGATCCGCTCAAGACACCTCTCCCTGGCCCGAGCTGAGCTGGGCGGCGTGCGGCCGGCGACGCAGCGCGCGCCGGTTGGAACGCTCACCCATGATCACCTTGAGCACCCGGAACCCGTCCCGCACGGCCCGCAGATTGCTCGTGCCGTGGATGCGGAGGTACTCGTGGCTGGGAATCTCCTGCACCTTGAGCCCCGCCTTGACCACCCGGATGTTCATCAGGGTCTCCACCTCGAAGCCCGTGCAGTCGAGGTCGATCTGGTCCAGACAGTGTCGCCAGAAAGCGTTGTAGCCGTAGCAGAGGTCGGTGTAACGGGCGCCGAACTTGGCGTTGACGGCCGCGCACAGCACTCTGTTGCCCAGCTTGCGGATCGGCGTCATGTCGGAGGTGCCGCCGCCGTTGGCGAAGCGGGAGCCCTTGGCGAAGTCCGCCCCGGACACCAGCGCGGACACATACGACACGATCTCGTGGCCGTCGGCCGAGCCGTCCGCGTCGACCATCACGATGATCTCGCCGGTGCACGCCTCGAACCCGGTGATCAGCGCGTCGCCCTTGCCCTTGCCGTGCTGCTCGACGACCTTGACGTCGGGCCACAGCTCCCGGGCCACCTCGACGGTGTTGTCGGTGGAATTGCCGTCCACAAGAACCACTTCGTGTATCCAGTCCGGAAGGGTCTTGAAGACGTAGGGGAGATTCTCCGCCTCATTCATGGCGGGAATCACGACGCTCACCGGTGGCGCTATGGCCAGGTGAGAGGAGATCGGCCGGTATTTGCCGGCCATTAACGGATCATCGCCCGATACGGCTGGGCGCAGGACTGAACTCATGAGTCTGGTCCCTCTCGTCCGGTGGACCGCCCGCCCCTGGGCGGTCCGGCTCTTTGTCCGGTTCGAAAGGGGGGTTCTCACTTACGGCATGGCGAAATAGATCTCCGTGCATGTCGGGTGAGTTGGCAAAGCTGGCCGATTCCGAAGACGGAACCCGAAGACGGAATTCCGGATGCGGAAACCGGTCTCGCGGCACGACTCGGCACATGTGGTCACCGAGCACGGCACCCCCCTACCGCGTCCCGCGCCGGGCCCTCGTCGCGATCTTGAGCCCTCCCCTTGATCGCATGTACGTGATGGCCCGATGCGGGTGAGATGTATGACGGTATTGACGATTGCGTACCTATGGCAAGACCTGGAACGAGGCCTCACGTTTTTGTTGGTTTGACCATTACCTAACGACTCGAACGGATTTTCCCCATCCGTTTGAGAACCCTGTCGGCCGGCTCGAACAGTTCGGGCCGCGACAGCACCATGTTGCGCAGCGCCCGGACCGGAGCGCGTCGCGCCCGGTGTCCGACCGCGATCGGGTGACGACGCGTCACCCACCCTTCGGACACGGTGAGGTCCCGTGTCTTCAGGGAGTCCTTGTATTCCTTCTGGCCCCGCCCGAGATCCAGATAGGCGATTCCGTCGGCGGCGGCCGCCTCGGCCATCCGTAAATGCAGGATCAGCCCCGGCGAGTACTTCGCGAACGCCGGGTCGTAGGCCGGGAACCAGCATGCGAAGATCAGCTCGGTGCTCAGCCCGAAGTGCGCGGCGACCGGTTTGCCGTCCGCGTACAGCACCGACAGAACGCCCGTGAACGGCTCGGAGCGGGTGTGGTAGAGCTGATGCACCAGGTGGTCGATCCAGGCGTGCGCGAAGCGGTCGCTGCGCCCGGTTCTGCGGTACTGCGCGGACTTCCACTCCATCAGCGTGCGCAGGGCCGCCGGATCGCGCTCGTCGTGGACGTAGTCGACCCGGCCGGCGTCCCGGCCGAGCCTGCGCTCCTTGGCGAGGGTGGTCCGGGTGAACTTCGGCGACTGGGCGCGCAGTTGGCGCAGATACGTTTCGTAGCCCCGGTCGAGGTCCATGACCGGGGACGGGAAGGTGCCGGAGGCTCCCGCCTCGAACGGCGCCTGGCCCTGCACCAGGTGGTCGAACTCCCAGACGGAGAGCCCGCAGGCCCGTAGCAGGTCCCGGGTGTCCCAGTCGAAGTCGGGGCGGTGCACCAGCCCCTGGCAGTCGGAGACGCCGAAGCCGACGGCCCGGCCGACGCCGGCGGTGGATCTCTGGAACGGGAAGAACGCCACGGGTTCGTCGCCCTCCCGGACGACCGCGATCCGCACGCCGCGTCTGCAGCGGCCGACCGCGAGCGTGAACTCGGGGGACAGGAACGGGTTCGCCAGCTCGGGCGAGCCGTTCAGATGGGCCTTCGACTGCAGAGCCGTCCAGGCCGCCCGGTCGGCGCCGCTCAGCTCGCCGGGGCGGTACACGCTGATGTCCACGTCAGGAGGCCTGTCTTCTCGCCGCACGGCCGCGCAACCGCCGTACCCCCGCGAGCAGGAGGACGAGGGCGCTGATCGCGGTCACGGCCGCGATCCCGCCGCCGACCGACCACCGGTGCACCGCCAGCATGCCCTGGGCGACGAGGAGGTCGACGGCGATGGCTCCCGCGACGGACACCACCGTGCGGGCGAAGGGATCCAGCCCGCGCAGCGCGGCCCCGATGGCGGCGCCGGGCGTGGCGATCAGGAAGAACAGTGCGAACGGGCCGCGCAGGGAGGAGTGCACGTCGGCGAGCGCGAGCACCGCGCCGACCCCCGCGACAGCCACGGCCACGCCCGCGAGCAAGGGGATCAGATCCCTCCCCGGATCCCGCCCCGGGTCCTTCCCCGGATCCCGCCCCGGTCGCTCGTCACTGTCTGGCGAAGGTGACTTGATACCTATGGTCTGCATGGGCGACTTTGCCCCCTGAAGCGCCGGATGCCGGGCTTCAATGTCGCGCAGTGGCCGGGCGGCCGTCAAGATGCGGTGGCGTTCACACGGGCTTCTTGGCCGACTTCAAACCTTCGACGCCATTGTTCACCGCGTGTTCCCCGGAGGCGCCGGCTGCCTCCGGGGAACTGTCGTGCGGGTCGAGCCGGTTGACGTGCTACGGGACGATCTTCAGCAGCCGGTTCGGGGAGCCGGTGCCCGGGCTGGTGACCTTCCCGGTGGTGGCGCCGTTCACCAGCGCCGTGGCGACCTGCGCCGGGGTGGCGGAGGTGTGGCCCGCGAGGTAGACGGCGGCCGCGCCCGCGACGTGCGGGGTGGCCATCGACGTACCGGAGATGGTGTTCGTCGCGGTGTCACTGGTGTTCCAGCCCGCCGTGATGGAGGAGCCGGGGGCGAAGACGTCCAGGACGGAGCCGTAGTTGGAGTAGCTGGCCTTGGCGTCCGTGCTGGTGGTGGCGCCGACCGTGATGGCCGCGGCGACCCGGGCGGGGGAGTACGAGGAGGCGTTGGCACTGCTGTTGCCCGCCGCGATCGCGTACGTCACGCCGCTCGCTATGGAGTTGGACACGGCCGTGTCCAGCGAGGTGGAGGCGCCGCCGCCGAGCGACATGTTGGCGACCGAGGGACCGCTGTGGTTGTTGGTCACCCAGTCGATGCCCGCGATCACGCCGGCGGTGGTGCCGGAGCCCGCGTTGTCGAGCACGCGCACCGCCACGATCTTCGCCTTCTTGGCGACGCCGTAGGTCGAGCCCGCGATGGTGGTGGCCACGTGTGTGCCATGGCCGTTGCCGTCCTGGGCGGTGCTGTCGCCGTCCACGGCGTCGTAACCGTAGGACGCCCGGCCGCTGATCTGGGAGTGCGTGATCCGTACGCCGGTGTCGATGACATACGCCGTCACGCCGCTGCCCGCCGTGTCCGGGTAGGTGTACGTGCCGGACAGCGGCAGCGAGGTCTGGTCGATGCGGTCCAGGCCCCAGGGGGCACTGGACTGGGTGGTGTCGGTGAGGTGCACCGTCTGGTTCTGCTCGACCGTGGCCACCGCGGGGTCGGCGGCGAGTCTGCGGGCCTCGCCCGCCGAGAGGGTGGCCGTGTAGCCGTTCAGCGCGGCGCCGAACGTCTTCTTCACCGTGCCGCCGTACGCGCTGATCAGGCCCTTGCCCTCGCTCGACGCGGCCTTGAAGCCCGCGCCCTTCTTGAGTGTGACGATGTAGCTGTCCTTGACCGCGGTGGGGGAGCCGGCGGCGAGCACCGTGCCCTCGGCCGGGGCGGCCTGGGCGGGAAGTGCGGTGAACCCGCCCACGAGGGCGGCGGTTGCCACGGTGGTGATGGCGGCGATCCGGATCTTCCTGCCGCTCCGGGCCTTCTTGCTACGCAGTGGTGCCATTCGAGGGAGTCCTCCTCTTGGCAGCGCGCGCCCGGGTTCGGCGCACGGCTGTGGGGGGTGTGCGCATCGTCGCGCACACAGTCCTGGAGCGTCGCGTTCCGACCAAGACCGAGTAAAGCTTCGGTCATCTATGGGTGTGGCTCAAGGGAATTGACGCCCCGCCATGGGGCTGTCATGAACACGTAATGGAATATGCGGTGAACACGTTCCGGCGGCACGGGGGACGCCGGTAGGAGTCGAAAACTCTTTGGCATGGACACTTCCTGTCAACACGCGTAGCTGCTACCACAGTTGTGGCAGAGATCCTGCTAAAGGGAGGTTCCATGAGACGTTCCCGAATTACGGCATACGTGACCTCGCTCCTCCTCGCCGTCGGTGTCGCCCTCACCGGGGCCGTGACGGCGCAGGCGTCCCCAACCGTCGCGGCCACCGGCTATGTGGCCCTCGGTGACTCCTACTCGTCCGGTGTCGGCGCGGGCAGCTACATCAGTTCCAGCGGCGACTGCTTGCGCAGCACGAAGGCGTACCCCTACCTCTGGGCCGCCGCCCATTCACCCTCGTCGTTCGACTTCACGGCCTGCTCGGGCGCTCGTACGGGTGATGTCCTGGCCAACCAGCTGGGCCCGTTGAGCTCCTCCACGGGCCTCGTCTCCATCAGCATCGGCGGCAATGACGCGGGCTTCGCGGACGTCATGGTGACGTGTGTGCTCCAGTCCGACAGCGGCTGCCTGTCCCGCATCGCCACCGCCAAGGCATACGTCGACTCCACGCTCCCCGCCCAACTCGACTCCGTCTACTCCGCGATCAGCTCGAAGGCGCCCGCCGCCCATGTGGTCGTCGTCGGCTACCCCAGGTTCTACCAACTGGGCGCGACCTGCCTCGGCCTCTCCGACACCAAGCGCGCCGCGATCAACGGCGCCGCCGACTACCTGGACAGCGCCCTCGCCAAGCGCGCCGCCGACCACGGCTTCACCTTCGGCGACGTCAGGTCCACCTTCACCGGGCACGAACTCTGCTCCGGCAGCGCCTGGCTGCACAGCCTCAACCTGCTGAACATCACCGAGTCGTACCACCCGACCGCGGCCGGCCACTCCGGCGGTTATCTGCCGGTCTTCACCTCGGGCGCCTGACCACCGCTCACTGCGATGTGGAAGCGGAGGCCTCGTCCGACGGGGTCTCCGTCACGCACGTCACCGAGAACGGCAGGGAGTTGGACGTCACCTCCACCGGGCTGCGGACCTCCACGCTGATCTCGTTCTGAAAGGTCCCGCTCGTGTCGTACGTCGTCAAGAAGATCGACTTCTGCTTGGTCCTGCCACCGTCCGACGGGAACGACAGGGTCTTCCAGCCCGGGTCGGACACCTCGCCCGTCTTCAGCACCCAGCGGTACTGCACGTCCACCGGCACCCGGCCCACCGTGAAGGTCGCCGTGAAGGTCGGCGCCTGGGCCTGCGGAGGCGGGCAGGAACCGGAGTAGTCGGTGTGCGACCCCGCGACCGTCACCTGCACGGACTGGGCGGGCGGCGTACTCGCATGGGCACTGGCGGGCGGGGTGGTCGAGGAACCGGCGCCGCCGGGCGCGGCGGTGTCGCTCCCGCCGGAACTGCTCGCGGACGGCGAACTCCCGTCGCCGGACCCGCTCTTGGGACCACTCCCGCTACTGCTGTTGTTGCTGTCCCCGCCGCCGTTGTCGCGGTTCACCAGCGCGTACGTCAGCCCGCCCAGCGCGAGGGCGAGCGCGATCACGCCCGCGATCACGGCGACGGCCGCGCGACGGTTGCGGACGGGCTCCGTGCTGCTGGGGGTGTCGGTGGGCGGCGGGTACGGCGTGTAGCCCGGCTGCGGTCCCCGCGCGTAGGTCCCGGACTGCGGTCCCGGAGGTCCGAACCCCGGTGGCGCCGGCGCGGGCTGGGAGAACGAGGAGATCGTCGGTGTCCGGGCGGTCGGGGTGGGCGGGCCCGAGGACGGGGAACCGCCCGCGCCGACGAGCCGCAGATCGCTCTCCGCCTGCGCGGCACTCAGCCGCTCGGCCGGCTCCTTCCGCAACAGCCCCTCGATCACGGGCGTGAGGGGCCCCGCGCGGCGCGGCGGCGGCAACGGCTCGTCCACGATGGCCCGCAGCGTGCTCAGCGGGGTGTTGTGACGGAAGGGCGAGTTGCCCTCGACCGTCGCGTACAGCAGCACACCGAGCGACCACAGGTCGGACTCGGGCCCGGGCGTACGGCCGAGCGCCCGCTCCGGGGCGAGAAATTCGGGCGAGCCGATGACCTCGCCCGTCATGGTCAGTGCCGAACTGCCCTCGACCGTCGCGATACCGAAGTCCGTGAGGACGACCCGGCCGTCGTTCGACATCAGCACGTTGGCCGGTTTCACATCCCGGTGCAGGACCCCGGCCTCGTGCGCGGCCCGCAGCGCGGAGAGCACCTCGGCACCGATGTGCGCGGCACGCTGCGGCGACAGCGGGCCCTCGGTGTCCAGGAGATCGGACAGCGCGATCCCGCGGACGAGCTCCATCACGACCCAGGGGCGACCGTCCTGCGTGGCCACGTCGTACACCGTCACCACATTGCGGTTCGCGACCCGGGCCGCGGCCCAGGCCTCGCGCTCCAGACGGGCGTACATCCGCTCGACGTCGTGCACCGGGATCCCGGCGGGCGCGCGGACCTCCTTGACGGCGACCTCGCGGTGCAGCACCTCGTCGTGGGCGCGCCACACGGTCCCCATACCGCCCTCGCCCAGGGGAGAGAGGAGCCGGTAGCGACCCGCGATCAGACGTTCACTGCCCGGATCTTCGGACACGGGTGTCCCCCCATTCGTATCCGCTGCACATCCGCGTGATTTCTCCCCAAAAGTAGCTCAGCCGAGTGCGGATGCCGCCCCCTTGAACACCAATCCAGCCCCAAGGGCGACGACGATCAAGGCCGATCCGAGGGGAGCGGTTCTGCGGATCAGGGCCGCGGTCGGGCCCCCGGCCCACCGGGGGCCCTTCGCCAGCGCCCGGTTCATCCCGTCGCCCAGCTTGACGACGGCGAACCCGGCCGCGGTGAGCGTCAGGGCGAGGCCGACGCCGTACGCCAGGACGAGAAGAAGGCCGAACCACGCCTGTCCCAGCGCCGCGGCGCCCACCAGGACGACCACGGCCGAGGGACTGGGCACGAGACCGCCGGCGAAACCGAGCAGGATCGTGCCGCGGAGGGTGGGCGCGACCTCGTGGGTGTGGGTGAAACCGCCGTGGGTGTGTTCGAGGGTGGGGGAGGCGGCGGGGGTGTGAGCGTGGGGGTGGGGATGCGGGTGGTCGTGGTGGTGCCCGTGCTCGTGGTCGTGCCCGCGGTCGTGTGCGCGCCCGTGCGTGTGCCCCTGGGCGCGGGGTGTGTCGGCCGCCGCCGCGGAGGCGTGTGCGAGGACCAGGGGGCGTTCGTGCTCTTCGGCTCGCTCGTGAGGGTGGTCCGCGTGGTCGTGACCGTGCCCGTGGCTGTGGTCGTGCGCATGCTCGTGGTCGTGCGCATGTCCGTGGTCGTGCTCAGGCCCGTGATCGTGATCGTGGCCGTGCGGGTGCACATGTCCGTGCCCCCGCTGGTGAGTCCGGTTGCGCCAGGCCCGGCGTACGAGCGTGGCGCCCGCGAAGACGACCAGGACGCCGCTCGCGATGCCGAGCCAGGCGATCACGGAGGGCGCCGCCGCCGAGCCGGCCGTCACCAGGAGGCCGAGGGCGACCACACCCAGGGTGTGGGTGACCGTGACGGAGGCGGCCAGCGGCAGGACGTCACGCAGCCCCGCCTTGCCGCCGCGGGCCGCGGCCGTCGCGGCCATCAGGGTCTTGCCGTGGCCGGGCGCGAGCGCGTGCATGGCGCCCAGGAACACGGAGATGAGCAGGGCCAGCGCGGCGAAGCCGACGGTGAGGTGATGGCGGGCCACCAGGTTGTTCAGCGCCTCGGTCCAGCGGTCGGCGCCCCGGGGCAGCACGGAGGCGCCGGGCGCCTGAGTCCCCTCCTCGACGAGGGCGGGGCCGCCGGGACGTATCCGCAGGGAGGCGGTGGCGGTGTCGGCGGGGGAGGAGAGCAGCGCCTTGGGATAGCTGGTCAGTTCGTGCGACACCGACTTGGCCGGTACGTCCGACTCGGCGAGCGTCATACGGTCGCCGCGCGCGGTGATCTCGCGCCAGCCGGGTCCCCGGTCGGCCCCTGCGCTGTGGAAGCCCAGGGAGACCGTGTCCCCCTTGTTCGCCCCCTTGTTCTCCTGCTTGTCGTCCTGCTCGGGGAGCGCGGCCGTCAGCCGGCACTCCACGCGCAGGGTGTTGAGCCCTGCCTGTCCGGGCCGCAGCTTCGCCTGGCTGGTGCCGACGGAGAGCGGAACCGCCCGCCCGTCGACGGTGACCTTGCTGCCGTGCGCGGCCGTCTCGCACCGCTGCCGGGCCCAGTCCGTCATCCCGAGCTTCTCGATGTCGGGCTTCGCCTGGGTGGCCGGGATCTCCGCGAGGTCCTCGACGTGGTCGACGCGCAGCTGCCCGGGGGCGGCGACGAGACCGTCGTACCGGTTGACGGTGAAGTTGCCGAGCGGATGCGCGCTCGCGGCCCCGGTGGGGACCAGCACGAGGGCGCAGGCGGCGGTGAGGACGGCCGCGCAGGAGGCGAAGAGGCGACGCGACCTCAGGTGCGGACGAGGGGACTTCACTCGCGGGCCGCGCGTTCGAGGGGACTTCACCGGGTCGCCCCCAGTGCCTTGCGGGCCGCGGCGGCGCCCAGCGGCGAGAAACCGGCGTTCAGGTCGAGGGCCGACTTCAGCGAGGCGCGGGCCTCCGACGCGTGGCCCGTGGCGCGCTCGATCATGCCGCGGTGGTAGAGGAAGGACGCGTTGCGGTAGCCGGTGGCCGTGGCCTGACGGGCGTACGGCAGGGCCTCCTTGTCGCGTCCGTTGACATGCAGCGCCCAGGCGAGCGCGTCCGCCGTGTGCACGGTGTGGCGGCGGGCCCACTCGGCGCGGGCCGCCTGCAGCGCGTCCGCGCGGTCACCGTGGTCGGCGGCGGCGAGGGCGGTGTCGAGGTCGGCGTTGACGCCGTAGGAGTGGGCCAGCGAGACCCAGGCGGTCACCAGGGAGTACTGGTTCTGGGCCTTCTGGGCGTCGCCCGCCCGGCCGCGGGCCTCGTACAGCTCACCGAGTTCCACGAGGGGCTGGGGCAGCGGATAGCGCTCCACCACCTGCTCCATGCCCTTGATCGCCGCCGCGCGGTCGCCCTGCGCGGCCTGGGCGCGGGCCCGGCCCTCAAGCGCGGGGAGGTAGGTGTCGTCGGCGGCGAGCGCCCGCGCGTAGTACGTCAGCGCGGAGGCGTACTCGCCCTGGTTCCAGTCGAGTTGGCCGAGCGCCGTCGCCACGTACGAGATGTCGCCCCGGCTCGTCGCCGTGTCGAGGGCCTGTTCGAGAACGCGGCGGGCGGTCTTCACATCGCCGCGCAACTCATGGACATAGGCGTACCGGGTGAAGACGGGGACGCCCGGGCGGCGTGCGTCGGCCACGTCCGCCGCCTTCGACGCGTCGGCGTAACGGCCCAGTTCGACCAGGGCGTCGATACGGGAGGAGAGGGCGCGCTCGCTGTAGGGGTTCTCCTTCAGCACCTTGTCCGCGTAGGTCAGGGCGCCGGTGAAGTCGTGCCGCGCCGCGGCGAGGGCGGCACGGCCGGCGAGCGCCGATTCGTTGTCGGGACGCAGCTTCAGGGAGCGGTCCAGTGCCTGCTGGGCCTGCGGGTAGCGGGAGGGGTCGCCCTTGGTGCGGGCCTGCTCCACATAGGCGAGCCCCAGCGTCGCCCAGCCGTCGAAGTCCTTCGGCTGGGTACGGAGATGGGCTTGGAGAGAGGTGATGCTCGTGTCCAGGTCCCCACTGGCGAGCAACTGGGGCGACACCGCGCTGGACGCGGACGCGACCGTGGCGTCCGAACCGTCCTTCAGGGCCCCGAGGACCACGGCCCCGGCGGTGAGTGCGACGGCCAACGAGGCCGCGCAGAAGCCGAGTTGGGCCGCGCGCCAGCGACGCGTCGAGGTGGACACCCGCTTGACGGCGGCCACGCGTTCGTCGGTCACGCGTTCGTCGGTCACGGGCACGGGCACGGGCTCGACTTCGGCGTCCTCGGCCCCGGCCCCGGTCTCATCCCCGGCCGAGTCGGCACCGACTTTCGCGTCGGCGTCGGCGTTGGCGTCGGCCTCGGCTTCCGGTTCGGAAGGCTCGAAAGGTTCGGAAGCGCCGTCCGGAGGCTGCCGGTCGGCTGTTGCTGGTCGCGCAGTTCCCCGCGCCCCTGACGGGGCCTGCCGCCCGAGCCCCTGTTCGTCGGCCGCGCTCACCTCGTCGGGTTCGCCGTCCGGCGCGCTCTCGTTCGTACGCGGGGACATGCCCTCTCCTCAAAGTCCTTGGGGTGAACGGTCGTAGTGGGGGTGGGGCGGCGCGGCCCGCGCCGTGGGGGATGGTTGGGTGCGGGCCGCGCCAGTCGGTGAACCGGGCCGGTCAGTAGGCGCGGTACATACGCCGGCGCCACCACATCACGCCGGCGCCGATCAGCAGGACCCCGGCCACACCCGCCGCCGCGGAGCCCGCGATCAGCATGGTGTTGGTGCTGCCGGAGCCCGACTGCAGGGCGTCACCCAGCTGGTTCTTGACGTCGCTGCCGGCCTTGGCCAGCGGTCCGCGCGAACCCGAGGTCGGCTCGGCCACGTACGGGAAGGACTTCTCGAAACTCTGGTCGTTCTTGTCGACCGCGTCCGTCAGTCCGGTCTTCTGGCCGAGGAGTTCGCCCTCGACGACCCGCAGCGAAGCGTCGATCACGTCGTCGGCGAGCCTACGGCCGTTCGGGAAGCCCGCCTTGTCGCCGTCCAGCACACCGAGCCGCTTGGGATGCATGCTGGGCTTGATCGAGGTGTTGAGGCGCAGCTCCTCCGCCGGACGCACGTACGGCGGCTGGTTGAGGCCCTTCACACCCTTCAGGAACACGTCGACCAGGTCGTTGCGGGGCTCGGCGGGCGCCTTGATCTTGTAGATCGCCTCGATGAGCTTGGGCAGCTCCGGGTTGGTGACGTTCTTCAGGAACTGCGCGTCATCCCAGGGCGAGGACGCGTTGAACTTGTCCTTGTCCTTCTGCGGGTTGACGACCTCGTTGACCAGCGGGCTGCCCAGGCGCGAGACCTGCGACCAGTCACCGCGGGCGTCCTTGCGCTGGACGGTGGACCAGATGCCGACGATCGGCTGGTGCGACGACTCCTGGATCATGTAGTTGGGCACCTGCAGGGCCAGCGTGTTGACGTTGTAGCCCCTGAGCGTGTCCTGCCCGACCTCGGACAGGTTGCCGCCGTACAGCAGGTCGAAGACCCGCAGATCGGCGAAGAAGGGGTCGTCCGCCTGACCGGCGAAGGTCGTCGAGTCGCCCGCGAGCTTGTACACGGCCTGGTTGCGCAGCTTGGTGTAGTCCGGCATCGACGCCTTGCCGACGTTCGACGGCGCGACCGGGATGTCGTCCGCGACCTTCGTCTTGGAGACCAGCTTCTGCTTGTGCAGCCGCAGCAGATCGATGTCGTAGGTCTGCGTGATGTTCAGGTCCGGGTCGTCGAGGCTGTTGACCGGGCCCGTGTTGTAGAGGAACGTGTCGCCGTTCTTGCGGTGCGTCTTGAAGGTGTACCGGTACACCAGCTCGCTCTGCGCGTCACCGTTGTTGTCGATGTGGATGTCGTACTGGGCGTCGTCGGCGAACGTGTAGAAGTTCGGTCCGCCGGCCGGCTCCTCGAAGGGGATGAAGTTGGCGATGACCGTCGTCGTGTCCGGCTTGTCCGGGCTGACGAAGGCATACAGGTCGGTGTTGTCGTACTGGGGAGTGCCCGAGATGAGCGGGGCCTCCCGGTGGCTGGAGGCGGAGGCCGCCCCGGGGTCCAGCGCGGCGACGCCGGCGGCTGCGAGCCCCCCGGCGGCCAGCGCACCACAGACGAGGGTCGCGAGACTCCTGCGTCCCGAGCCACTCCTGGAGAAAGGTGTCATGCCGTCCGTCCTCAGTTCCCAATTGCCTGACGCACGCCATTCGGAGCGGTCGCCGGGGTGGATTGGTCGAATCCCAAACGTTCTTACGGCGGGTTTCGCGACTCGTCTCATCGGCGGGCAGGTTTCTTTCACGGCGCTCTCACGGACCTCTCATCACTCTTTGGCATCCGACCCGCGTTTTGGGCGCGCTGATCCGTAACCCCATCCGCGGGAGCGCTCGCTACGAAGACATGGCTGAAGGGACAGGCCGCGCGCGGCCGGAGAGGGGGGAACGAGTGGAGGCGGACGAACTTCTGGTGCTGGTGGCCGGAGGCGACCAGAAGGCATTCGAGGAGCTGTACGGGCTGGTGTCAGGACCTGTGTTCGGGCTGGTGCGCCGAGTGGTGCGGGACACGGCCCAGTCGGAGGAGGTGGCCCAGGAGGTGTTGCTCGAACTCTGGCGCTCCGCCGCGCGGTTCGACCCCGGGCGGGGCAGCGCCCTGTCCTGGATCCTCACCCTCGCGCACCGCCGGGCCGTCGACCGGGTCCGCAGCGCCCGCGCGGCCACCGAGCGCGAGCAGCGGGAGGGGCAGCGCGCCCACCACCCCGCCTTCGACCAGGTGGCCGAGGAGGTGGAGGCCGGGCTCGAACGCGAGTGGGTACGCCGCTGCCTTGACCGGCTCACCGCTCTGCAACGACAGTCCGTCACCCTCGCCTACTACGACGGCTACACGTACCGTGAAGTCGCCGAACGGCTCTCCCTGCCCCTCGGCACGGTCAAGACGCGGATGCGCGACGGGCTGACGCGGCTGCGCAACTGCCTGGGGGGTGCGGCATGAGGGCCGGCCTCCGACACCTTCGTCTCCGCGCTCTGGAACTGCCCAGCCGCGCTCCGCAATCTCTGGGAGGCGTCGTATGAGCGTCCTCGACCGTCTGCTGCGCCGCGATCTGCACTCGCTGGCCGCGCCCTACGCCCTCGACGCCCTGGAACCCGACGAACGCGCCCGCTTCGAGCGGCATCTGCGCGACTGTCCCCAGTGCGCGGCCGAGGTGCGGGCGCTGAGCGAGGACGCGGTGCGGCTCGCCTGGTCCACGGCGGCCCCGGCCCCGGCCGCCATGCGCGACCGGGTCCTGATGGCCGTACGCACGACTCCGCAGGAGGCGCCGGGGCCATCGCACCCGGCGCATCCCTCGCAGGCGTTGCCGAACGGCGCACCCCGTGGGCGCGCGGCGCACGGACCCGCGCGCGCCCGAAGCTCCCGCTTCCGTCCGCTGCTCGCCCCGCTCTCCACCGCGACCGCCGCCGCGGCCCTCGTCGTGGCGTCCCTCTTCGCCGTACAGGCGACGCAGACCCAGGACAAGCTGGACCAGGAGCGGGCCCAGGCACGTGAGATCGCCCACGTTCTCGCCGCGCCCGACGCCCGCGCGACGAGCGACCGGGACGCACAGGGGCGCGGAATCGGTGTGGTCGCCTCCGCATCGGAGCGGCGTGCCGTCGTGACACTGAGCGGACTGGACACTCCGTCCGGAGGCCGCGTACGCCAGCTGTGGCTCATGCGCCCCCAGGCGCAACCGCGCTCCCTGGGGCTCTTCGAGGGCGACACGCCCTTGATGGCCACCGGACTGAATACGAACGCCACGTCACTCGCTGTCACTGTCGAGCCGCAGGGCGGCTCGGCGCAGCCCACCACCGCGCCAGTTGCGCAACTCGCCCTGAAATCGGTCGGATTCGGAGAGTAACCGTCAACACCCTTACGGGGAAGGTGAATCCTTCGCCTGCGATACACGAGTGCCACGAGGGAGCGATAGGGTTAGCCTGCCCGGGCCGGGTGGACTCGTACGGGTGGGGAGAGACATGGAACAGATAACAGTGCGCAGCAGGGCACGTGTCCCTGCGATCACCTGTGGGAGCAGCGCGACCAGCACGCGCCTCGACCGCCATCTGGCGGTGCTGGGCGGCCCTGCCGTCCCGCAGCGCGAGACGGCCGAGGCGACCTCGCTGATGCGCGAGCTCACCTCGCGTGACACCGCGCGCGACAGCAGCGGGAGGGGCGCGCGTGTGCGGCGGGTCTCGCTCTTCGCCCCTCTGAGGCGGCTGCGTCGTTCGCTGTTCGGCGGCCAATAGCACGGTCGTGCGGTAACCGACCCGCGCTCGGGCGAACACACCGTCCGGCGCAAGCGCTGCGTTCTCGCCGCCCGTCGTCCCCACGGCACGCAGCGATGCCTCGGTGTGTTCCCCGAGCGCGGGTAGACCCCCGTCACCACCCCTTCACGCGCGCCTCGTCCCCACCCGGCGGCGCGCGGCGGTCCTCGACTCGCTTCGCGTACCCGCTCTCCCCGCGTACTCGACGAGTTCACCGTCCACCGGTCGCGTAACGGCGGACGGCGAGCGGCAGGAACACCGCGAGGATGACGGCGCACCAGGCCAGGGCCCCGGCCACCGGGTGCGTCACCGGCCAGGCGCCGTCGCTCGGCACCGGCGCGTTCCCGAACAGCTCCCGCAGCGCCGTGGTCACCGCGCTGATCGGATTCCACTCGGCGAGCGTGCGCAGCCAGTCGGGCAGGTTGTCGGTGGGGATGTACGCGTTCGACAGCAACGGCGCGTGCTGGACGCCTTCGAGCCCAAGGGCTAGCGGGGGCCGGGCCGGATCGGCCGGACCGGTCGGTCGGGCTGGGACGAGCGGTCGGGCTGGGGTGAGCGGTCGGGCTAGATCAGGGCGAACTGCCCTTCGGGGCCCTCTTCGTGGTGGTCGAGGACGGACGCGGGCCGACGTGCCGCGTCCGGCGCCGGGAGGACGCCCGCCGCGCGCAGCTCGGCGCGGGTGACGGGCGAGGTGATCGTCAACGCGGCCTGCTGCGGGCGGAGTTCGGCGAGCAGCGTCAGCACCGTGACGAGTTCCAGCAGTTCGGACGTCCATGTCTGCGGCCAGGTGGCGGGCCGGATCGCCTCCAGGGTGCCCGGCTCGGCGGGCGTGAGGCGCGCCGCGAACCACTGTTCCAGGACGCGCACCCCGCCCGCCTCGAAGTCCCAGGCCTCCGGCGGCACGGGCGAGATGCGGCCCTCGCCGAGGTGGAGTGCCTTCTCGTCACGGTCGTAGTGCACGTCGAGAGGGCGTGACGGCAGCGGGGCACGGACGTACGGGCGGCGCCCGCCGGGGAGCTTGGGGCGCTCGCCGTGGCGGCGCATCAGCCACAGCGTCCGGTGCCCCAGCTCGACGCCGCGCGCCCAGAGGTCGCTGTCCCCCGTGAGCGGGACGACCTGCCCGGCGGGACCCGGCCGCACGGTCGCCACGCTCCAGGCGAGCACGTCCATGGGCTCGGGGGAGCGGCCCAGGCGAGCGCCCAGGTGCTCCAGCAGGCCCGGCGCCAGATTGGGTTCCGCGCCGCCCGGCCGCCGGTACAGCGGCCGGACCCGGCCCGGGCGCAGCAGGGGCAGCAGGGACGTCGCCAGCAGCAGGGGCCCGCCGGACTCGGGAGCGGCGGTCTGCTCGACCACGAAGACCTGCCGCTCGTCCGCCACCCGCCAGAGCTCGGGGCGCGCCGCGTCGATCAGCCGGTGGTCGGGGATCAGCCACTGCTCGTCGAACGGACCGCGCAGCACCCGAACGGGCTCCGGGCCCGGCCCCGTGGCCCGGACCAGCTTCTCCGTGCCGCTGGACTGCCCGGGCAACTGCCCGACCGCCGAGTGCAGGGTGCGCGAGCGCGTCGGCTCGAACAGCGCCTCCCGGTCGGGGCCCCCGGCCTTCACCAAGGCGTCCCAGCGTGCCTTCAGGGAGGCGGCGTCGGGCGCCGTCGGCCACCCCCGGCCCAGCCTCGGCGGTGCGACGGACCACGGCATGAGGTCCGCGAGCAGCGGAGCGTCGTCGTGCGTCACGCCCGGCATCGTACGACGTGGGCGGTGCGCACCGGTCTCGTACGTCATCGTCAGTGGGCGTCGAGGGTGACCGTGAAGGAGAAGCGGTCACCGCGGTAGTGGATGCGGGCCACGTCCAGGGCGCGGCCGTCCTCGCCGTGCACCACGCCCGTGTAGTGCAGGATCGGGCTGAGCAGCGGGACCTGGAGCAGCCGGGCGGTCTCCGGGTCCGCGAGCCGGGCCTCCACGGTGTCGGTGATCCGGCTGATGCGCACGCCCACCACATCCCGCAGCACCTTGGTCATGGGCCAGCGCAGCAGGTCCTGCGGGTCGATCAGCGCCGCCAGTTCGGGGCGCACGTAGTTGCGCGCGTGGTTCGTCGGCTCGCCGGTCTTCTCGTCGCCGCGCAGCCGGTGGTACGTCCCCACCTCGGCCAGATCCGGGAAGTGCTCGGCGAGTTCGGCGGGCACCGGCACCCTGCCGTGGTCCAGCAGCTCGGTCGTCATGCCCGACTGCTGCGCGACGATCGTGTCCACCGAGCCGAGCAGCCGCACGGGCGCCCCTCGCTGCGCGCTCGGCTCGATGAACGTGCCCCGCCGCCGATGCCGGGTGATCAGCCCCTCGTCCTCCAGCTCCTTGAGCGCCTGCCGCATGGTGAGCACGCTCACTCCGTAGTGCCCGGCCAGCTGTTCCTCGGTCGGCAGGCGCAGCGGTTCCCGGGGCGAGCGCCCGAGTATCGAGGCGCGCAGGGACTGCGACACCTGATACCAGAGCGGCAGTTTGCGGTTCAGGACGATCGAGTCAGGGGCGAAGGAGGTCACGAGGGCTATCCGTACCGGTCGCCGCAGCTCAGCGCAACGGGCGGAAGTGCCGCTGGAGGCCCTGCCACACGTCGTCGTAACCGTGTTGCAGATGGTCCGCGTGCGCCGCCTGCGCCGTGACGGTCACCGGCCACCGTGTCTCGAACATGAACGCCAGCCCGTCGTCGATCTTCTGCGGCCGCAGCTCGGCGGCGCTGGCCCGGTCGAAGGTCTCCCGGTCCGGCCCGTGCGCCGACATCATGTTGTGCAGTGAACCGCCGCCCGGCACAAAACCCCCTGGACCGGACGTCTTCGCGTCGTACGCGCCCTCGACGAGCCCCATGTACTCGCTCATCACGTTCCGATGGAAGTACGGCGGCCGGAAGGTGTCCTCACCCACCAGCCAGCGGGGCGCGAAGATCACGAAGTCGACCTCGGCCAGACCGGGGGTGTCGCTCGGTGAGGTCAGCACCGTGAAGATCGACGGATCCGGATGGTCGTAGCTGATGGTGCCGATCACATTGAAACGGCGCAGGTCGTAGAGGTAGGGCACATGGTTGCCGTGCCAGGCGACCACATCCAGCGGCGAGTGGTCGTACGTCGCCGTCCAGAGGTTGCCGCAGAACTTGTTGACCACCTTCACCGGGCCCGCCGCGGTGTCGTCGTCCTCGTACGCGGCGACCGGGGCGAGGAAGTCCCGCGCGTTGGCGAGTCCGTTGGCGCCGATCGGGCCGAGGTCGGGCAGCCGGAACGGCGCTCCGTAGTTCTCGCACACATAGCCGCGCGCGGTCGGGCGCGGCCCGCCCTCCGGCGCGCTGTCGAGCAGCTCCACCCGGAAGCGGACCCCCCGGGGAATCAGCGCCACGTGACCCGGTTCCACGTGCAGCAGCCCGAACTCGGTGCGCAGCAGCAGCCCGCCGCGCTCGGGCACGATCAGCAGCTCCCCGTCGGCGTCGCTGAAGACGCGGTCCATCGAGGAGTTGGCGTGATACAGGTGCACCGCCATGCCGGTGCGCCGGGCCGCGTCGCCATTGCCGCCCAGGGTCCACAGGCCCGCCAGGAAGTCGGTGCCCGCCGCCGGCTCCGGCAGCGGGTTCCAGCGCAGCCGGTTCGGGTCGGGCACGGTCTCGGTGAAGGGAGCCGTGCGCAGCGCGCCGTTGTCCGTCCGCGTGAACGCGGGGTGTGCGGCCGACGGGCGGATCCGGTACAGCCACGAGCGCCGGTTGTGCGCCCTCGGCTCGGTGAACGCCGTACCGCTCAGCTGCTCCGCGTACAGCCCGAGCGGGGCGCGCTGGGGCGCGTTGCGGCCGTGCGGCAGCGCTCCGGGGACCGCCTCCGAGCTGTGTTCGTTGCCGAATCCGGAGAGGTAGGTCAGCCCTTCGGCCGTCTTCCTGGCGTCCCCGCTCATGATCGCTCCCTTGCGACTGCTACCTGTGATTCCTACCCGTCTGATTCCTATGCTTCACCGTAGGATTCAGCTTTTTCGCGCGCAAGAGGGGACGGGCGGCGAACGCGCCGCACCGCACGGGATCGGCCATGGGCGGTGTGGACGGCGCGGGCGGTACGGGTGGGCCGGGTGGCGTGGGCGGAGGAGTGTGACCTCGGGAACCTCCGCGCGGTCTACACCCCAGGGTTGGCCGTACGTCCGAAGAACCCGACTTCAGGGGGATCCGCCTGTCAGAGCGTTGTTCTAATCTCCCCGGCATGTCGTGGAAGCGTGGACTGCTCGCCGCGCTCGCGGTCTGTGCCCTGCTCGGCGGATCGGCGGGCTGCGGCACCGGCGAGGCGCACGAGCAGAGGGACCGGGTGTCGGCCTCGCCCGTGGGCAAGATCCTGGACGAGACGGACGAGGAGGGGCATCACTATCGTGAGGTCGACAAGAAGAGCGCACCGGAGGTCGCCATCGAGGTCCTGCCGGACTCCGACGACGGCTGGGACGTACGGCTGACCGTCCACCACTTCCTCTTCTCGCCCCTCGGCACGAAGTCGCGGGCCGTGGCCGGCCGTGGCATCGCCCTCCTGTATCTGGACGGCCGGATCCTCGCCACTCTCCGTACCTCCGAGTACCACCTCGCGGGCAGCCTGGTTCCGCGCGGTACTCACCATGTCACCGCGCGTCTGTACGCGGACGACCGCACGGCGTGGGCCGTGCGCGGCAAGCCCGTGGAGAGCACGGCGGACATCACGGCGTCGAAGGCGGCGTCGACGCCCACCGCGACGCCCACGTCGACACGGTCGGCCACAGGGTCGGCCGCACGGTCGGTGACACCGGCGGTGACATCGGCGGTGACATCGGCGGTGACATCGGCGGTGACGGTGAGCGGGGGCGGAACCGCGGACCGTACGCATACCGGAGGTTCACCGGACCCCGGCGGAAAGGCATCATGAAGCCCGTGCCTCAAGCGACCTCACTACGCCGTGCGCCCGTCCAGCGGCGCAGTGCCGAACGTCTGACCAGAATCCTCGACGCCTGCGCCGACCTCCTCGACGAGGTCGGCTACGACGCCCTGAGCACCCGGGCCGTGGCCCAGCGTGCGGGCGTCCCCATCGGCTCCGTCTACCGCTTCTTCGGCAACAAGCGCGCCATGGCCGACGCGCTCGCCCAGCGCAACCTGGAGCACTACACCGAACGCGTCACCGAGCGCCTCCAGGAGACGGACGCGGGGGGCTGGCGCGTGGCCATGGACGCCGTGCTCGACGAGTACCTCGCCATGAAACGCACCGCCCCCGGCTTCTCCCTCGTCGACTTCGGCAACCAGATACCGGTCGGCTCCCGCTATGCCGAGCCCAACACCCGCGTCGCCGACCGCCTCACCGAACTGCTCTCCAGCTATCTCGACCGTACGCCCGACGAGGATCTGCGCCGCACCTTCCTGGTCGCCGTGGAGGCCGCCGACACCCTGGTCCATCTGGCCTTCCGGGTCGCTCCGGAGGGAGACGAGCGGATCATCGACGAGACGCGGCAGCTGCTGCGCGCCTATTTGGCCAGGGTTCTCGACTGATTCGACCGATTCGACTGACTTGACTGATGCGATCGAACCGACTGAACCGACTGAACTGAACCGACTGAACTGAACCGACTGAACTGAACCCACTGAATCGACGCCTGTCGGCCGTCGGCCGCTGACCGTTCGTCGCCGGTTGCCGACCGCTCGGCGCTGAGCTGTGCCGTGCTGTGCCGAGCCGTGCTGTGCCGAGCCGTGCCGACCGGCGAACGGGGCGCGAATTTCCGACCCCACCCCCGGCAAGCCCTCCCTTCCATCCGTACCGGTCGGTATGCTCGCCCCCAGTCCGTGTGCCACCGCCGTCACCGTCCTCCGGGAGGACCCGTGTCCCGCACCTCCGGCGCCACCCCCGACTCCGACTCCGACTCCCGCACCGCTCTGCGCGTCTGTCCCCTCTGCGAAGCCACCTGCGGGCTGACGCTCACCATCGAGGGCACCCGTGTGACCGGCGCCCGCGGCGACCGCGACGACGTGTTCAGCAAGGGGTTCATCTGCCCGAAGGGCGCCTCCTTCGGCGCGGCCGACGGTGACCCCGACCGGCTGCGCACCCCCCTCGTCCGTGAGGACGGCGAGCTGCGCGAGGCCACCTGGGAGGAAGCCTTCGACGCGGTCGCGGCGGGCCTGCGCCCGGTAATCGAGCAGTACGGTCCGCACGCCCTCGGTGTGGTCCTCGGCAACCCGAACGTGCACACCATGGCCGGGGCCCTCTACCCCACCGTCCTGCTCGGCGCGCTGCGCACCCACAGTGTCTTCACCGCCTCCACGGTCGACCAGATGCCCAAGCACGTGTCGAGCGGTCTGCTCTACGGCGACGCCAACGCGATCCCGGTGCCGGACCTCGACCACACCGACCATCTCCTTCTCATCGGCGCCAACCCCCTGGAGTCCAACGGGAGTCTGTGCACCGCCCCCGACTTCCCCGGCAAGCTCAAGGCGCTGCGCGCCCGCGGCGGCACCCTCACGGTCATCGACCCGCGTACGACACGCACCGCCAAACTCGCCGACCGCCATGTGGCCGTCCGCCCCGGCACCGACGCCCTGCTGCTCGCCGCGATGACACACGTCCTCTTCGAGGAGAAGCTCGTCGACCTGGGCGACCTCGCCCCGCACGTCCAGGACGTCGAGGAACTCGCCGACGCCGTACGGGACTTCACTCCGCAGGCCGCGAGCGAGGCCTGTGACGTGGACGCCGACACCATCCGGGCGCTCGCCCGTGAACTCGCCGCCGCGCCCACCGCCGCCGTCTACGGCCGCATCGGCAGCTGTACCGTCCCGCACGGCACCCTCGCCAGCTGGCTCGTCGACGTCCTCAACATCCTCACCGGCAACCTCGACCGGCCCGGCGGCGCCCTCTTCCCGCAGGCCGCGACCGACAGGACACCGCGCCCCGCCGGACCCGGCCGCGGCTTCGCGCTCGGCCGCTGGAACAGCAGGGTGAGCCGCCATCCGGAGGCCAAGGGCGAACTGCCGCTGGCCGCCCTCGCGGAGGAGATCGACACCGCCACACCGGAGGGCAGCCCGATCCGCGCCCTCATCGCCGTGGCCGCCAACCCCGTACTCTCCGCACCCGACGGCGACCGCCTCGACAAGGCCCTCGACTCGCTCGACTTCATGGTCAGCGTCGACCCGTACCTGAACGAGACCGCCCGCCACGCCGACGTCGTACTGCCGCCGCCCCCGCCCTCGCAGAGCGCCCACCACGACTTCGCCTTCAACACCCTCGCCGTACGCAACCAGGTCCGCTACAACCGCCCCGCCGTCCCCCTCGAACCGGGCCGTATGGCCGAGACCGAGATCCTCGCCCGGCTGGTGCTCGCCGCGACGGGCACGCACGGCGCCGACCCGTCCGCCGTGGACACCATGGTCATCGACTCCACCCTCGGCAAGGCCGTCCAGGACCCGCACGGCCCCGTCCACGGACGCGACCCGAAGGACCTCGCCGCGCGGCTCACCGGCGAGAGCGGTCCCGAACGCCGGCTCGACATGATGCTGCGCCTCGGCCCGTACGGCGAGGGCTTCGGTGCCCGGCCGGACGGCCTGAACCTGGCGAAACTGCTCGCCCACCCGCACGGGATCGACCTGGGACCGCTGCGCTCGCGGCTGCCGCAGCCGCTGAAGACGCGCAGCGGAAAGATCGAGCTGCTGCCGGCACCGATTGTCGACGATCTTCCCCGGCTGCGCGCGGCCCTGCGCGAGCGCCCGGCGGCGATCGTGCTCGTCGGCCGCCGTCATCTGCGCTCCAACAACAGCTGGATGCACAACGTCCCCGCCCTCACCGGCGGCACCAACCGCTGCACCCTGCACATCCACCCCGAGGACGCCGTACGCCTCGGCCTGGCGGACGGGGCGCCCGTGCGCGTCAAGGGCGCCGGGGGAGAGGTGATCGCCCCGGCGGAGGTCACGGACGCCGTACGGCGCGGGGTGGTGAGTCTGCCGCACGGCTGGGGACACGACCGTCCCGGCACCCGGATGAGCCACGCGGCCCTCGACCCGGGCGTCAACGTCAACCAACTCCTCGACGGCTCGCTCCTGGACCCGCTGTCGGGCACGGCGGTGCTCAACGGGGTGCCGGTGGAGCTCGCCGCATGCCCCTAGAGGCGTGACGCTCGCCGACACAAGGCTGTGACCTGGAGTTTTGCGCTTATTGCTCGCGTGTCAACGTCTTGTTAACGCGTTCGGACCCGACCTAACGTCGTCGCACCACCGCCCCTGGTGGGAGTTCAAGGGCGAACGTTAGGCAGTCCACTCATGCTGACCATCCTCGGCTTCACCATGATCGCGACCTTCCTGGTCCTGATCATGCTGAAGAAGATGTCGCCGATCGCGGCGCTCGTGCTGATCCCGGCACTCTTCTGTGTCTTCGTCGGAAAGGGCGCCAAGCTCGGTGACTACGTCATCGACGGCGTCACCAGCCTCGCCCCCACGGCGGCGATGCTGATGTTCGCGATCGTCTACTTCGGTGTGATGATCGACGTCGGTCTCTTCGACCCGATCGTCCGGGGGATCCTCAAGTTCTGCAAGGCGGACCCGCTGCGGATCGTGGTCGGCACGGCGGTCCTCGCCGCGATCGTCTCCCTCGACGGCGACGGCTCGACCACCTTCATGATCACGGTCTCGGCGATGTACCCGCTGTACAAGCGCCTGAAGATGAGCCTGGTCGTGATGACCGGCGTCGCCGCGATGGCCAACGGCGTGATGAACACGCTCCCCTGGGGCGGCCCGACCGCCCGCGCCGCGACCGCGCTCAAGCTCGACGCCAGCGACATCTTCGTCCCGATGATCCCGGCCCTCGCGGTCGGCCTGCTGGGCGTCCTCGCCCTCTCGTACGTCCTCGGTCGCCGCGAGCGCCGGCGGCTCGGTGTGCTGACGCTGGACGAGGTGCTGGAGCCGGAGACCGAGACCGAGACCGAGACCGTGCTCGTAGGTGCGGGTGCGGGTGTCGGTGCCGGCGGCGTCAAGAAGGCGGCGCGTACGGGCGGTTCGGGCTCCGGTACGGACGCGGATGCCGGAGTTCCCGACGAGGACGACGGTTTCCAGGGACTCGACCCCCACCGTGCGACCCTGCGTCCCAAGCTCTACTGGTTCAACGCGCTGCTCACGGTCACCCTGCTGACCGCCATGATCATGGAGTGGCTGCCGATTCCGGTCCTCTTCCTGCTCGGCGCCGCGCTCGCGCTCACCGTCAACTTCCCGCACATGCCCGACCAGAGGGCCCGCCTCGGCGCCCACGCCGAGAACGTCCTCAACGTCTCCGGCATGGTCTTCGCCGCCGCCGTCTTCACCGGCGTCCTGACGGGCACCGGCATGGTCGACCACATGTCCAAGTGGCTGGTCTCCAACATCCCCGACGGCATGGGTCCGCACATGGCCTTCGTCACCGGCGTCCTGAGCATCCCGCTCACCTACTTCATGTCGAACGACGGCTTCTACTTCGGCGTCCTGCCCGTCCTCGCGGAAGCGGGCCAGGCACACGGTGTCTCGTCCCTGGAGATCGCCCGCGCCTCGCTCGTCGGCCAGCCGCTGCACATGTCCAGCCCGCTGGTGCCCGCCGTGTACGTCCTCGTCGGCATGGCGAAGGTCGAGTTCGGCGACCACACCAGGTTCGTGGTGAAGTGGGCGGCGCTGACGTCGCTGGTGGTGCTCGGGGCCGGAATCCTCTTCGGCATCATCTGAGTCATCGGCACCGGCCGATCACCCGCGATCGCCAAGGGCCACTCGCGACTGCTCACGATCACCAACGCTCTGCATGGAGGTCCCGACCATGAGGCCCGGTGGGAACCGCGGCTGGCTGCTCCGCCTCGTCATCGCCTTCGGCTTCGCGCAGGGGGCGGTGTCGATGGCACGGCCCGCCGTCTCCTACCGGGCCCTCGCGCTGGGCGCGGACGAGCGTGCCATCGGCGTCATCGCGGGCGTCTACGCCCTGCTTCCCCTCTTCGCCGCCGTACCGCTGGGCCGCCGTACCGACCACGGCCGCTGCGCCCCGCTGCTGCCCGTCGGGGTCGTCCTCATCGCGGGCGGCTGTGCCCTCAGTGGAACGGCGGGCTCGCTCACGACCATGGCCGCGTGGAGCGGAGTGATGGGGCTCGGCCACCTCTGTTTCGTGATCGGCGCGCAGTCGATCGTCGCCCGCCAGTCCGCGCCGCACGAACAGGACCGCAACTTCGGTCACTTCACCATCGGCGCCTCCCTCGGCCAACTGGTCGGACCGATCGCCGCGGGCGCCCTGATCGGCGGCCCGGACCGGGCGGGCAGCAGCGCACAGGCCCTGCTCGTCGCGGGCGCGATCGCCGCGGTCTCGTTCACGTCGCTGTGGCGCATCGAACACCGCCTGCCCGCCGGCTCCCGTACGGCGCGGGGCGACCGCGTCCCCGTGCACCGCATCCTGGGTGCCCGGGGCGTACCCGCCGGCATCTTCATCAGCCTCGCCGTACTGTCCGCGACGGACATCCTCACCGCGTATCTGCCGGTGGTCGGCGAGCACCGGGGCATCGCGCCGTCCGTGATCGGTCTGCTGCTGAGCCTGCGCGCGGCGGCGACCATAGCCTGTCGGCTGGTGATGACGCCGATGCTGCGACGGCTCGGCCGGGCGGCGCTGCTCACCGTGACCTGTCTGCCGGCGGGCGTGCTGTGCGCGGGGCTCGCGCTGCCCGTGCCGGTGTGGGCGCTGGCCGCGATGCTCCTGGTCCTCGGCTTCTGCCTGGGCGTCGGACAGCCGCTGTCCATGACGACCGTCGTACAGGCCGCCCCCGACGACGCCCGCTCCACGGCCCTCGCGCTGCGGCTGACCGGCAACCGCCTGGGCCAGGTCGCCGCGCCCGCCGGGGCGGGCCTGGTCGCCGGGGTCGCGGGCGTGGCCGCGCCGTTCGTGATGCTCGGCGCGCTGCTGGTGCTGTCCTCGGGGATCGCGCTGCGCTCGCCGGGCAAGACGGTCCCCGACCGGACCGTCCCCGACCGGACCGTCCCCGACCGAACAGTCCCCGACCGAACAGTCCCCGACCGGGCCGGGCCCGCTGTGCGCCCTGAGGCGCCCTCGCGCGGGAAGAGCGACATCTAGCGACATCCAGTCGGGAGGCATCCAGTTGGGCGGTAGCCGGGTGTGCAGCATCCGGGTGTGCGGTATCCAGTCGGGCGACATTCGGTCGGGCGGTATCCGATCGTCCGTTTTCTCCCGGTCGTAACCGACACGCCCGACACCCCGCCGAGCGTCTTCCCCCAGGCGTGTGCGGTCCGTTAACTTCCGTGACTCACACGTCCCGTACGACCCGTTCGGGATGTTCGACCGCGGAGCGACAGCGCCCTGTGAGCCCTCGGGGGCACCTTTCATGACACGCGCCATCTCGCTGCACCAGGTCAGCAAGTCGTATACACGCGGTGTCCGCGTGGTGGACCGGCTGTCGCTGGACATCAGGCCCGGTGAGTTCCTCGTGCTGCTCGGGCCCTCCGGATGCGGCAAGTCGACGGTGCTGAGAATGATCGCCGGGCTGGAGGCCGTCACCGAGGGCGAGGTGTGCCTCGACGGCGAGGACGCGGGCGACCTGCCGCCGTCCGAGCGGGACATGGCGATGGTCTTCCAGAACTTCGCCCTCTACCCGAGCATGACGAGCCGCGACAACATAGGTTTCCCCCTGCGTATCGAGAGCCCCGGCGAGGACCCCCGTCCGCGGGTCGACGCCACCGCCCGGATGCTCGGCATCGAGGAACTCCTCGACCGCTTCCCCCACCAGCTGTCGGGCGGCGAACGCCAGCGCGTCGCGATGGGCCGCGCGATCGCCCGCCACCCCTCCGCCTTCCTGATGGACGAGCCGCTCTCCAACCTCGACTCCAAGCTCCGCAATCGCCTGCGCGCCGAAATCGCGAGCCTCACCAGGGAACTGGGCGTCACCACGGTGTACGTCACCCACGACCAGGCCGAGGCGCTGTCGCTCGGCGACCGGGTCGCCGTGCTGCGCGGCGGCGTCCTCCAGCAACTGGACACCCCCCGGAGGGTCTACGCGCTGCCCTCGAACGTCTTCGTCGCCGCGTTCATCGGCACCCCGCGCATCAATCTGCTGCGCGGCCTGATCCGGGCCCCGCTCGACGGAGCCATGACGATCAGCCTCGGCAAGCAGTGTCTGCCGCTGCGCGAGCCCTGGCCCCTGGACCACCGGTTGCTGCGGGTGCAGCAGGGGCGCGAGGTCATCGTGGGGCTGCGCTCCGAGGCGGTCCGTATCGCCAAGCCGTCGGAAGCCCGGCCCGGCGAGGTGGCGATCAGCGGTCTCGTCGAGCACGTGGAGTTCCAGGGACACGAGGTGCTCGTCCACTTCGACACCGGCTCGCGGCCCGCCGTCGTACCGGAGCTGGAGGCGCCGCGCCCGGTCCGCCCGGCCCGGCGGCGCCGCCGTGAGGGCGGCGTCCTGGACCGCCTCCGGGAACGCAGGGGAGGGGTGCGGGCCGGACCTGTGGTGGTCCTCGACCACCCCGCCGACGCGGAACCCTCGCGCGCCGACGCGATCCCGCCCGAGGGCCGTCTCCCGGGCGACCTCGTGGTCCGCACCACCCCCGACTTCGAACTCCGCCACGGTATGCAGGTCCCCCTCCTCGTCGACCTCGCCCATCTGTTCGTCTTCGACCGGCAAGGCGAACGCATCTGCCCCGCTCCGGCGCGGCTGCCGGACCTGGACGAGTGAGGTGAGCAGGGTGAGGCGCGGGAAGACGTCTGGCGCCTGAAAACTAACATCGCTAGTTTGTGGGTCGGACGACGTTACGAGGCGGACGACGCGCCCCCGCCCGGGAGGAACACGATGAAGGCACATGACGGCATGTACATCGACGGCGCCTGGCGCCCCGCCGCCGGCACGGACACGATCGAGGTCGTGAACCCGGTCGACGAACAGGTGATCGGCCGGGTTCCGGCGGGCACGGCCAAGGACGTGGACGCCGCCGTACGGGCAGCGCGCGCCGCCTTCCCGGCCTGGGCCGCGACCCCGCCCGCCGAACGGGCCGCGCGGCTCGCCGCCCTGCGTGACGTGCTCGTCGCCCGCAAGGACGAGATCGCCGAGACCGTGACGGCCGAGCTGGGCTCGCCGCCGCAGTTCTCGCAGACGGTCCACGCGGGTGTCCCGATCCTCGTCGCGGGCTCGTACGCCGAACTGGCGGCCACGTACGCCTTCGAGGAGAAGGTCGGCAACTCGACCGTCTACCAGGAGCCGGTCGGCGTCGTCGGCGCGATCACGCCCTGGAACTACCCGCTGCACCAGATCGTCGCCAAGGTCGCCCCCGCGCTCGCGGCGGGCTGCACGGTCGTCCTGAAGCCCGCCGAGGACACCCCGCTCACCGCCCAGCTCTTCGCCGAGGCGGTCGCGGAGGCGGGTGTCCCGGCCGGTGTCCTCAACCTCGTCACCGGCCTCGGCCCGGTCGCGGGTCAAGCCCTCGCCGAGCACCCGGACGTGGACCTGGTCTCCTTCACGGGCTCCACGGCGGTGGGGCGCCGGATCGGCGCCACGGCGGGTGCGGCGGTCAAGCGGGTCGCCCTCGAACTCGGTGGCAAGTCCGCCAATGTCATCCTGCCCAGCGCCGACCTCGCCAAGGCCGTCAACGTCGGTGTCGCCAACGTGATGTCCAACTCCGGCCAGACCTGCAGCGCCTGGACCCGCATGCTGGTGCACGCCACGCGGTACGAGGAGGCGGTCGAGCTGGCCGCGACCGCCGCGGCCAAGTACGCGGACCGTATCGGCCCGGTCGTCAACGCCAAGCAGCGTGCACGAGTGCGGAGTTACATCGAGAAGGGCGTCGCCGAGGGGGCCAGGCTCGTCGCCGGCGGCCCCGAATCCCCGCGCGAGCAGGGATATTTCGTGCGGCCGACCGTCTTCGCGGACGTCACCCCCGAGATGACGATCGCTCAGGAGGAGATCTTCGGGCCGGTACTGGCGATGATCCCGTACGAGGACGAGGAGGACGCCGTCCGGATCGCCAACGGCACGGTGTACGGGCTCGCGGGCGCGGTGTGGGCGGGCGACGAGACCGAGGCGGTCGCCTTCGCGCGACGGCTCGACACCGGGCAGGTCGACATCAACGGCGGACGGTTCAACCCCCTTGCCCCGTTCGGGGGTTACAAGCAGTCGGGGGTGGGACGCGAGCTTGGCTCGCACGGCCTGTCCGAGTACCTCCAGACGAAGTCCCTTCAGTTCTAGAGCCCGAGGAGCTTTTACGTGGTTCGCGCTGCCGTACTACCCGCCGTGGGCGCTCCCTTGGAGATCGCCGAGATCGACCTCCCCGCACCCGGCCCCGGCCAGGTACGCGTCCGGCTTGCGGCCGCCGGGGTCTGTCACTCCGATCTCTCCCTGTCCGACGGCACCATGCGGGTGCCGGTCCCCGCCGTCCTGGGCCACGAGGGCGCCGGCACCGTCGTATCCGTCGGGGAGGGCGTGACGGGGGTCGCCCCCGGTGCCGGTGTCGTCCTCAACTGGGCTCCCTCCTGCGGCAGTTGCCCCGCCTGCTTGCTGGGGGAGGTGTGGCTGTGCGCCAACGCGCTGAACGGTGCGGGGGACGTGTACGCGCGGCGCGCCTCCGACGGGAGCGACCTCCACCCCGGGCTGAACGTCGCCGCGTTCGCCGAGGAGACCGTCGTGGCCGCCGGCTGCGTCCTGCCCGTACCGGACGGCGTCCCCCTCACCGACGCCGCCCTCCTCGGCTGCGCCGTCCTCACCGGCTACGGTGCGGTCCACCACTCGGCGAAGGTCCGGCCCGGTGAGACCGTGGCCGTGTTCGGGGTCGGCGGGGTGGGCCTCGCGGCCCTCCAGGCCGCCCGGATCGCGGGCGCGTCGCAGATCATCGCGGTGGACGTCTCCCCCGAGAAGGAGTCGTTGGCCCACGCGGCGGGCGCGACCGACTACGTCGTCGCCTCCGACACCACCGCCCGCGAGATCCGTGCCCGCACCGGCAGGCAGGGCGTCGACGTGGCCGTCGAGTGCGTGGGCCGCGCGGTGACCATCCGCGCCGCCTGGGACTCCACCCGCCGCGGCGGCCGCACCACGGTCGTCGGCATCGGCGGCAAGGACCAGCAGGTCACCTTCAACGCGCTGGAACTCTTCCACTGGGGCCGCACGCTCTCCGGCTGCGTGTACGGCAACTCCGACCCGGCGCGGGACCTCCCGGTGCTGGCGGAACACGTGCGCGCGGGCCGCCTGGACCTGGGGATGCTCGTGACCGAGCGGATCGGCCTGGAGGGGATCCCGGGGGCGTTCGCGAACATGCTGGCGGGCAAGGGGGGACGGGCGGTGGTGGAGTTCTGAACGGGTTCGCCGGTGTCACGCCCGTTCCGGCTCGCGTCGGGATTCCGGGAGTTCCGGGAGTTCCGGGAGTTCCGGGGGTTCCGGGGGTTCCGGGGATTCAGAGGACGCGGAGGGTGCAGAGGACGCAGAGGGTGCAGAGGGCGCAGAGGACGCAGAGGGCTCTCGGACACGCTCCGGGGTGGCAGCCCTCGGCCGGGAACGTGACACCGCGACCCCGGCCAGACACAGCACGCCACCCGCCAGCGTGAGCAGACCCGGTATCTCGCCGAGGAACAGCCAGGACATCGCCACGACAAGTGCGGGCACCGCATAGGTGGTCGCGCCCATGCGGCTCGCGGTGGTGCGCGCGAGGGCGTACGCCCAGGTGGTGAAGGCCAGCGCGGTCGGGAAGATGCCCAGGTAGAGCATGTTGAGGCCGGCGGAGGCGGGCGCGTGCGCGACTTCGTGCGCCAGCTGCCCCGCGAACGGCAGGCACACCACCGCGCCGACGAGGCAGCCGAAGGTCGTGACCTGGAGCGCGCTCGCCCGGCCGAGCGCCGGCTTCTGGGCGACGACCCCGGCCGCGTAGCCGACCGCCGCGAGCAGACACAGCACCACCCCGAGCACCGAGGAACCGCCCTCGCCGGACATCGACAGCCCCACCGCCACCGTGCCCGCGAACGACACCGCCATGCCCGCGAGCAGCCGCGGCGGCATCGCGTCACCGAGCAGCCGTGAGCCGAGCAGGGCGATGAGGATGGGGCCCGTGTTCACCACCAGCGCCGCCGTACCGGCGTCGACCTGCTGCTCGCCCCAGTTGAGCACGACCATGTAGCAGCCGAACCACAGCAGGCCGGACAGCGCGATCCCGCGCCAGGCCTCGCGCGGTGGCCACCCCTCCCGGCGTACGAGGCAGATGACGCTCAGCACGACGGCCCCCGCGAGCAGCCGCCCGAGTGCCAGCGCACCCGGTGAGTACGCCGCGCCCGCGCTGCGGATCGACACGAAGGCGGAGGCCCACAGCACGACGGTGACGGTCGCCGCGCCGGCCGCGAGCAGATCCGTACGGCGGGCGGGCCCGGGGGAGGAGGCGTTCATCATGCTCCTGAGGCTAGGTGGGGCGCGGGCGCGGGGGCTCGCGGATTTCGGACGCGGTGGTGAGGGGTGGTGGGTGCGTGCGGGGTGCTTGGGGGGGGGCTTGGGGGCGGGTCGGCGGGTGGGTTCAGCGGAGTGTGGTGGGGTCGATGCCCAGCAGCTCCGCGAAGGCCCGCTCGCCCGTCGGCGTGACCTTGACCGCGCGCTCCGAGCCGATGCGCATGCACCAGTGGGCGTCCAGGGCGTGCCGGCACAGGGCCGCGCCCGCGGTGCCCGCGAGGTGGGGGCGGCGCTCGGTCCAGTCGAGGCAGGCCCGGGTGAGGGGGCGGCGGCCCTCGCGGTTCAGGCCGATGCCCGCCTCGTCGAACCACCGCAGGCCCGCGTCGGTGAGGGCGAACCCGGTGTCCTGGCGGAGCAGTCCGCGATGGGTGAGCGCGTCGGTGAGGGTGATGCCGAGCCGGCCGGCGAGGTGGTCGTAACAGGTGCGGGCGCGGGCCATCGCGGAGTCCGCGCCGGCCTCCCGCAGTGTGCGAGGGCGCCGGGCGGTGTCGGGGGCGGTCTGGGCGGTGAGGTCCTCGACGAGTTGGGCGACGCGGGTGTCCGCCAGTCGTACGTAGCGGTGTCGGCCCTGTCGTTCCTCGGTGAGCAGACCGCCCGCGACGAGTCTGCCGAGGTGTTCGCTGGCGGTGGACGGGGCGACCTGGGCGTGCCGGGCCAGTTCGCCCGCGGTCCAGGCGCGGCCGTCGAGCAGGGCGAGCAGGAATGTGGCGCGGGTTTCGTCGGCGAGCAGGGTGGCCAGTGCGGCCAGTGCCGGTGCCGCCGGGTCCTTCGACCTCGTCATGCTCCCCAGCATCCGCCCTTCACGTTTCGGCCCCCACCGAACGATCACCGACGCACCTCGCCCGCCACCCATCCCTGGGGGCGGAGCCCCCAGGTAGGGATGGGACGGGTGGGGGCGGCGGGGGCGGAAGACGGCTCTCCGGCGTCAACCGTCCTCGTCCCCAACCCTCCCGAACTGCTCCACCAACCCGTCCAGCAACGCCCTGAGCCCCACCTCGAACGCCCGCTCATCCACCTTCTCCTGCTGCTCGGCAAGGAGATGCGCCTGCCCGAGATGGGGATAGTCGGCGGGATCGTACGCGGTCTCGTCGTCGACGAACCCACCGGCGAAGGACCCGAGGGCGGAGCCCATGATGAAGTACCGCATCAGGGCACCCACGGACGTGGCCTGCGCCGGCGGCCACCCCGCGTCGACCATCGCCCCGAAGACCGCGTCCGCGAGGCGCAGCCCGGCCGGCCGCCGCCCGGGCCCCCGCGCGAGGACCGGCACGATGTTCGGGTGGTCACGCAGCGCCGCCCGATAGGAGACGGCCCAGTCGTGCAGGGCGGTACGCCAGTCCCGCCCGTCCTCGAACATCGACAGATCGACCTGCGCGCTCACGGAGTCCGCCACCGCCTCCAGGATCTGGTCCTTGGTGCGGAAGTGGTTGTAGAGGGAGGGCCCGCTGACCCCCAGTTCGGCGGCGAGCCGGCGCGTGGAGACGGCGGCCAGACCTTCGGCGTCCACCAGGGCCCGGGCCGTCTCGACGATGCGGTCGGTGCTGAGGAGGGGCTTGCGCGGTCGGGCCATGGCGCACATAGTAGGGCTGCCTACAGAAACTAGCAGTGCTAATTTAAATGTGTGGAAAATGTACGGATTTCACGGTCCGTCTCAGTGTGGGGTGATCTGTCATGAATCTGGAACTCAGTGAGGAGCAGGCCGCTGTCCGGCAGCTCGCCAAGGACTTCGTGGACCGCGAGATCGCCCCCCATGTCGTCGCGTGGGACCGGGCGGAGGAAGTCGACCGGGCCCTGGTGAAGAAGCTCGGCGAGGTCGGCTTCCTCGGACTCACCGTCGACGAGGAGTACGGCGGCAGCGGCGGCGACCATCTCGCGTACTGCCTGGTGACGGAGGAACTGGGCCGCGGCGACTCCTCCGTGCGCGGCATCGTCTCCGTCTCGCTCGGCCTGGTCGCGAAGACGATCGCGTACTGGGGGAGCGAGGAGCAGAAGCGGCGGTGGCTGCCGGGGCTGACCTCGGGCGAGTACGTCGGCTGCTTCGGCCTCACCGAGCCCGGCACCGGCTCGGACGCGGGCAACCTGTCGACCAGGGCGGTGCGCGACGGCGACGACTACGTCGTCAACGGCACCAAGATGTTCATCACCAACGGCACCTGGGCCGATGTCGTGCTGCTCTTCGCCCGGTCCACCGACGCCCCGGGCCACAAGGGCGTCTCCGCCTTCCTCGTCCCCACGGACACCCCGGGGCTGACCCGTCGCACCATCCACGGCAAGCTCGGCCTGCGCGGCCAGGCCACCGCCGAGCTCGTCCTCGAAGACGTACGGGTGCCCGCGAGCGCCCTGCTGGCACCCGAGGGCAAGGGGTTCTCCGTGGCGATGTCCGCCCTGGCCAAGGGCCGGATGTCGGTCGCCGCCGGGTGCGTCGGCATCGCCCAGGCCGCGCTGGACGCCGCCGTGCGGTACGCGACCGAGCGGGAGCAGTTCGGCAGGACCATCGCCCATCACCAACTCGTCCAGGAGCTGATCAGCGACATCGCCGTGGACGTGGACGCGGCACGTCTGCTGACCTGGCGGGTCGCCGATCTCGTCGACCGCGGGCTGCCCTTCGCCACCGAGTCCTCCAAGGCCAAGCTCTTCGCCTCCGAGGCCGCCGTGCGCGCCGCGAACAACGCCCTCCAGGTCTTCGGCGGGTACGGCTACATCGACGAGTACCCGGCGGGCAAGCTGCTGCGCGACGCCCGCGTGATGACCCTCTACGAGGGCACCAGCCAGATACAGAAGCTGGTCATAGGGCGGGCGCTGACCGGGGTGTCGGCCTTCTGAATCTCCCTGGATCCCTCTGAATCCCTCCGACGTCCTTCTGAGTACGCCCGCGGGCGGTACTGAGTAGGTGCGCGGATGTGGTGGCCGGCACGTCCGCCGACCCTTGTCCCATGAGTGAGACACCGGTCAAGCAACAGAACACGGCGGCCTTCTACGGCCAGGCCGTGGCCTCCTTCTCGGTCGCGATGGCGGCGACCGCCATCGGCATCTTCAAGCTGCAGGCCGACGCCTGGGTGCGGGCCTTTCTGGCCATCGCCGTTCTCTACCTGGTGACGTCGTCCTTCACGCTGGCCAAGGTGATCCGTGACCGCCAGGACGCCACCCGCTCCGGCGGGCGGGTGTACGACCCCTTCGAGAAGCTCTGATCCACAAGCTCTGACCCACAAGCTCTGACCCGCAAGCTCTGATCCACTCTGAGCGGCGAGACTAAGCGCTCGCTCAGGTTCAGAGGTATGGTGTTCACCCTGTCAGTGGAAGGGGCGAACCAGCGATGAGTACGGCGCAGGAGACGGCCGGTGGCGAGATGCAGCCGTGGGCCGAGGTCACCCCGGACGCGGCCAGGCGGCTGCTCGTCGCGGCCGTGGAGGCCTTCGCCGAGCGCGGATACCACGCGACGACGACCCGCGACATCGCCGGCCGCGCCGGAATGAGCCCGGCCGCGCTCTACATCCACTACAAGACCAAGGAAGAGCTGCTCCACCGGATCAGCCGGATCGGGCACGACAAGGCGCTCGACATCGTGCGCACCGCGGCGGACGGCGGGGGCAGCGCCGCCGAGCGCCTCACCGACGCCGTGCGCTCCTTCGTACGGTGGCACGCCGGGCAGCACACCACCGCGCGGGTCGTGCAGTACGAGCTCGAAGCGCTCGGTCCGGAGGCGCGGGCCGAGATCGTCGCGCTGCGCCGGCAGACCGACGCGGCCGTGCGCGGCATCATCGCGGACGGTGTCGCCGCGGGTGACTTCGACGTGCCGGACGTGCCGGGCACCACGCTCGCCGTGCTCTCGCTCTGCATCGACGTGGCGCGCTGGTTCAACGTCGACGGGCCGCGGACGCCCGACGAGGTCGGCGCGCTCTACGCCGACCTCGTCCTGCGCATGGTGGGGGCGAAGGAGTAGCCCCGGGGCCCGCCGGAACGAGCCGCGGGCTCAGAGGTAGTACCGCGAGACCGACTCCGCGACGCACACCGGCTTGTCGCCGCCCTCGCGCTCCACGGTGAACGCCACGGACACCTGGACGCCACCGGTCACGTCCTCGACGCCGGTGATCCTCGCGGTGGCGCGCAGTCGTGAGCCGACCGGCACGGGCGCGGGGAAACGGACCTTGTTCGTCCCGTAGTTGACGCCCATCTTCACGCCCTCGACCTTGATCAGCTGCGGGCCGAAGAGCGGGAGCAGCGAGAGGGTGAGGTAGCCGTGCGCGATGGTCGTGCCGAAGGGGCCCGCCGCCGCCTTGTCGGGGTCCATGTGGATCCACTGGTGGTCGCCGGTCGCCTCCGCGAAGAGGTCGATCCGCTTCTGCTCGATCTCGGTCCAGTCGCTGTACCCCAGTTGCTCGCCCACCGCGGCGCGCAGCTCGTCGACCGTCGCGAACGTCCTCGGCTCTGCCATCTCGCTGTCCTCCCACATCGCCATGTCTAAGCAACTGCTTAGCATGGTCGGATGCGGGGCGCATGTCAACGGACCGGACGTGTGACGAACTGGGTAGGGTTGGAGGGGTGCCCCAGATCCCTGAGAAGATCCACGAGCTGACCGTCGGCCAGTTGTCGGCCCGTAGCGGCGCCGCCGTCTCCGCACTGCACTTCTACGAGTCCAAGGGCCTGATCAGCAGCCGTCGCACCACCGGAAACCAGCGCCGCTACCACCGCGACGCGCTGCGCCGCGTCGCCTTCGTCCGGGCCGCGCAACGCGTCGGCATCCCGCTCGCCACCATCCGCGACGCGCTCGCCGAACTCCCCGAGGAGCGCACCCCGACCCGCGAGGACTGGGCCCGGCTGTCGCAGACCTGGCGTTCCGAACTCGACGAGCGCATCAGGCAGTTGGGCAGGCTGCGGGATCACCTGACCGACTGCATCGGGTGCGGGTGTCTGTCCCTGGAGAACTGCGTACTGTCCAACCCGGACGACGTCTTCGGTGAGCGCCTGACCGGCTCCCGGCTCATGGTCGAGCGCACCTCCGTGCGCCAGAAGGCGCAGGAGCCGGAACAGGAGCCGGAACCGGAGCAGGGGCAGTGCTAGGAGCAGGAACAGCACTCGGAGCGGCGGAGGGAGCCCGCGTACTCGTATGCGCATGCCGTGTAATCCGTCACCCGCGGCGCTCTACTCGTACTCCGTGCCGCCCTTGCGCGTCAGATACGCCGGGCTGACCGCCTTGGCGATGGCCCGGCCGCCGGTCACGGGGCTGTACCGCTCGGTGGCGGGCCGGATCACCACGCCCTCGCGCAGATGCAGCGCGCGCCCGGAGACGGTCTCCCGGCCGGAGGCGGTCTCCAGGACGCGACCGATGTCGTACGGGCCCTCGTACAGCCGTGGTACCAGCGGCAGTTCGCCGTTCAGCAGCGCCGCCGCGTCCAGCCAGCGGACCTCGCCGTCGATCTCCGCGGACACGTCGAACACGGCATAGCCGAGGGTCTCCCGGCGGCCGTCGGCACCGTACGACAGGTCCTGTACGCCCGCCCCGTACACCTCCCCGAAGATGCCGACCCGGCGTGCGCCGAGCCGCTCGGCGAGCCGGGCCGCCGCTGCCGCGACGCCGTGGCCGTGGACGGCGCGCCAGTACAGATTGCGCGGATCCTCGGTGAGGGCGAGGAACTTGGCGCCGAAGCCCTTGGAGGAGACGCGCACACGCGCCCCGTCCGCCGCATACGTCAGCAGGCAGGCCGAGCCGTGCAGCTTCTCCGTCAGCACGACGGGCTCGCCCGGCGCGAAGATGTCCGGGTAGCGCTGGATGTTCTCGATGTCCACCCAGGGCAGCAGATCGGACGCGGACTCGACCGCGCCGCTCATGGTGGGCGGGATCGGCGGCACCCATTTGACGATGCCGAGCGCCTCGGCGAAGTCGGTGCCGTCCGCCGCGGCCCGCGCCAGGTCGATGTGCGCCAGCGCCTTCGGGCGGCACACGATTCCCTGCGACAGCTCACCGCGCAGACGTACGGCCCTGACCCGGTCCGAGGCGCTGCCCGCGAGGCGCCCGGTCAGGCCCAGCTCCTCGATGAGCCCGGTGGGGAGCACGGACTGCTCCGGGATGTAGACGGCACTCTCGCCGGTGCGATAGGCGCCCTTGGCGACGACGGCCCGGTACAGGCCCACCTGGGCCAGTTCGAGCGCGTCGGCGTTCGGATGCTCATGGATCGTCAGCACTTCGGCGGTGACGCGCAGCGTCGACATCGGGACTCCTCGGGTTCCACGGGGTACCTCAGCTGGGATTCATCACCCCCAACTGTCCCGAGGGGAAAGGAGTGGAGCGAGCGGATTTGCGGCTGGTAGCGTCGAACGTTCGGGCAAGCCCGGTGGCAGGGCGTCCCGCCCTAGGGCGAGCGCCGGGCCGCGTGGTACTGGACCAACCCCTCCGCCACCAGCCGGCCGTTGGACTCCGCCCGCGTCCCGTCCGGCAGGACCAATGTGTCCTCAAGGCCGATCCGGGTCGCGAGCCCCAACCGCCCCGCGAGTCTCAGGACCGGCCAGGTGCCGCCCTCCTCGCCGTGCAGCAGGACGGGGCGTCCGTGGGCGGTGCCGAGCGCGGTGAGGAGCGCGTGGGCCGACCTCTCGGCCGTCTTTGGGGAGGTGTCCGTCACCTCGGCCAGTACGCGCAGTACGCGCGGACCCAGCGGTGACCTCGCGAACCGGGCGGCGCCGTCCGTGCCGGACCAGATGCCCGCCTCCACGCCGATCCCGCGGTCGAGGAGTGCCCCGGCGAGCTCCTCGGCGCCCGGCTCGTGCCAGTTGACCGAGGCGTGGTCGGGCAGCACGGTCCAGGAACGGACCCGCCGCACGCGGGCGGCGGGATCGGGTTCGGCCCACACGCCGGTGGTCACGCCGACCGGGACGTCCACCCGTGTCCGTATCGCCTCCAGGGTCGCCGTGACCACCCTCGGCGACAAGGTGTCCCGGCCGCAGGGGGTCTTGGGGTGGACATGGACATCCGACGCCCCGGACGCGACGGCCTCGACCACGGACCGGGCCATGTCCCCGGGAGACATCGGCACTCCGACACCGTCACCGGCTCCCCGGGCTCCGTTCACACACACCTGCACCATGCCTCCGAGGGTGCGCCCCAAAGGGAGCGCGGGGAACTGCGCGCCCGGCCACGAACCACCCGCGGCCGACGACTCACCCGCAGTTCCCGTACCCGGCCGCGGCCGCTCGACCCCGGCCGCCGCTCAACCCGGCCGCCGCCGCTCAATCCGGCCGAGCGCTCACACCGAGACCAGCAGTCGCCCGCGCCTGGCCTCCGCCAGTGCCTCGGGCGTGAGGACGGGCCGCGGGACGACAATTCCGCAGCTCGTGCAGACGGGGCCCGTCGAGGGTTCGTGGGCCAGGTCGTACTTCCATGTGAGGCGCTCACCGGCGCAGACCGGGCAGACCGCCCCCGGCTCGCGCTCCAGCGCGGCGATCAGCCGGCGCAGCACCTCGGCCAGTGATGCGTGCGGGTGGATCCGCGGATCGTCGCACCAGGCGACGCCGAAACCGCCCCAGGTCAGCCGGTGCCAGTCGTCCACACTGCCCGGCCGGCGCAGCCCGTCGTGCTTCTCCTTCTTGCGACGCTCGGCGAACTCGACCTCGTAGGCGAGCCAGACGGAGCGGGCCTCCTCCAGCTCGTCCAGTGCGGCCACGAGCCGCGCAGGATCGGGGGAGCGGTCCTCGGGATCGAATCCGGCCCGGGAGCACAGATGGTCCCAGGTCGCCCGATGCCCGTAAGGGGCGAACCTTTCAAGGCACTTGCGCAGTGAATAGCGCCGCAGTGCCAGATCACTCCTCGGATCTCGCACCTGTCTCGCCAGACTCCGGAACCCGGCCATCGCCCTGCACCTCCGTCACACCTGCACCTGTACTTCGGTCACTTCGGCGTCGTCGTCGTAAGGACGTCGCCGAGTAGACGTATCGACACGCGATTCGGCTCCATCCAATTTCCGATGAGCGCCATCAGTCACCGTTCGAACCCCCTCCGGACTACCTCCCCTCCCTGTCGGTCACCTGTCGAAACGGCTGTGGATGGGCCGGGGTGTCACGGCTCCGCACCGGCCGGTGATCCCCGAACAACCCCGTGATCCTTGAAAAGTTGACGCATGTTCATCTTCAAACTCGGGGATACCGGCGGTAACGTCCGGCCCCACCCCCGTCGGTAGGAGCAGCCCATGCCTCGGCGCACCCCACGCACCACACCCGACAGACTGAGAACTCCCCGCAGATTCACCAAGTTCCTGGGGGCGGCATCCATCTGCGCCCTCATAGCCGCTCTGCTGTCCCCGCTGACCCACCCATCTGCGCCCTCATAGCCGGCTGCTGTCCGCCAACGACGGCGGCAGCCAGTGTTCCGACATCCTCCCGCCCGGCCAGAACGGCAACGCCACCCTCGCCGAGATCCTCCTCAACCAGGCCTTCGGCATCCAGCCCAGCCACGCCGAGGACCAGCTCGGCCCGTACAACAACCTGGCCTCGGGCTACTCCACGCTCACCGACGCCAAGATCAACGACTTCTTCAACGACGCGTCCTTCGGAGTCGCCTCCGACCAGGTCGCCTCGACCACGAAGCCCGGCGGCCGGACCGACGTGACGATCGTCCGCGACAAGAAGACCGGTGTGCCGCACATCACCGGCACCACCCGCTACGGCACCGAGTACGGCGCCGGGTACGCCGCCGCCCAGGACCGGCTGTGGCTGATGGACGTCTTCCGGCACGTCGGCCGCGGTCAGCTGACCCCCTTCGCCGGCGGCGCCGCCTCCAACCAGGGCCTTGAGCAGGAGTTCTGGCGCACCGCGCCCTACAGCGAGGCCGATCTGCAGACCCAGATCGACAACGCCATCGCGAACAACGGGGCCCGCGGCCAGCAGGCCCTCGCCGACGCCAACGCCTACCTCGACGGCATCAACTCCTACATCGACGCCTCCGACAGCGGCCGCTACTTCCCCGGTGAGTACGTCCTGACCGGCTGGAAGGACTCCATCACCAACGCCGGCACCATCCAGCACTTCAAGATCACCGACCTGGTGGCGCTGGCCTCCGTCATCGGCGCGCTGTTCGGCTCGGGAGGCGGCGGCGAGGTCAACAACGCCATCTCGCTGCTGGCCGCCCAGTCCAAGTACGGCGTCACCGAGGGCACCAAGGTCTGGGAGTCCTTCCGCGAGCGCAACGACCCCGAGGCCACGCTCACCGTCCACAACGGCGAGAGCTTCCCGTACGCCACGAAGCCCGACACCGCCCAGGGCGAGGCGCTGCCCGACACCGGCTCGGTGACCCAGGAGCCACTGGTCTACGACCGCACCGGCAGCGCGGCCACCGCCACGGCAACCAGCGCCTCCACCACGGCGGCCGCGACCAGCCTCACCTCGGCCAAGCGCGGTATGTCCAACGCCCTCGTGGTGAGCGGCAAATACACCGCCAGCGGCCACCCGATCGCCGTCTTCGGACCGCAGACCGGCTACTTCGCGCCACAGTTGCTGCTGCTCCAGGAGATCCAGGGCCCGGGCATCAGCGCCCGCGGCGCCTCCTTCGCGGGCTTGAGCATGTACGTCGAACTCGGCCGCGGCCAGGACTACTCCTGGAGCGCGACGACCTCCGGCCAGGACATCATCGACACGTACGCCGTCGAGCTGTGCCAGGACGACTACCACTACCTCTACCACGGCACCTGCACGGCCATGGACAAGATCGAGCAGACCAACTCCTGGAAGCCGACCACGGCCGACGGCACCGCGGCCGGCTCGTACCGCATGCAGGTCTACCGGACCAAGTACGGCCCCGTGGAGTACCGCGCGACGGTCGGCGGCAAGAAGGTCGCGTACACCACCCTGCGCTCCTCCTACATGCACGAGGCCGACTCGATCATCGGCTTCCAGATGCTGAACGACCCGGACTACGTGAAGAGCCCGCAGACGTTCCAGAGCGCGGTGCAGCACATCAACTACACCTTCAACTGGTTCTACGCCGACTCCTCGCACACCGCGTACTACAACAGCGGCGACAACCCGGTGCGGGCGAGCGGTGTCGACGCCGAGTTCCCGGTCTGGGCGCAGGCCGCGTACGAGTGGCAGAACTGGAACCCGACCACCAACACCGCCTCGTACACGCCGGCGTCCGCCCACCCCAACTCCATCGACCAGGACTACTACATCTCCTGGAACAACAAACAGGCCAAGGACTACACCACGGCCCCCTGGGGTGACGGCTCCGTGCACCGCGGCACCCTCCTGGAGGACCGGGTGAAGAAGCTGGTCGCCGCGGGCGGGGTGACCAGAACGGCGCTGGTGAAGGCCATGGCCGACGCGGCGCTCGCCGATCTCCGGGCCGAGGACGTGCTGCCGAAGCTGCTGAAGGTCGTCAACAGCTCCACGGTGACCGACACCACGGCCGCGGCGGCCGTGACCAAGCTGTCCGACTGGGTGACGGCCGGCGCCAAGCGCAAGGAGACCTCGGCCGGTTCGAAGGCCTATGCCAACGCCGACGCGATCCGCATCCTGGACGCCTGGTGGCCGCTGCTGGTGAAGGCCGAGTTCCAGCCGGGCCTCGGCACCGACCTGTACACCGCCATGACCAACAACCTCCCGATCGACGAGTCGCCGTCGGCCGCGCACGGCCCGACCGGCGCGCACGCCGGAAGTTCCTTCCAGTACGGCTGGTGGAGCTATGTCGACAAGGACATCAGGGCGGTGCTCGGTGAGTCGGTGCAGGGCGGACTGGCGCAGAAGTACTGCGGCGCCGGCAGCCTCAGCGCCTGCCGGGACACCCTGATCAGCACCCTCAAGACGGCGGCCGGCCTGACCGCCGCCCAGGTCTACCCCGGCGACGACCAGTGCTCGGCGGGCGACCAGTGGTGCGCCGACTCGATCGTCCACCGGGCGCTGGGCGGCATCAAGCACGGCAAGATGACCTGGCAGAACCGGCCGACCTATCAGCAGGTGGTGGAGTACACGTCGCACCGGTGACCCCGGAGCACGCCGGCCACTTCCCTGCGGCGGCGGGTCATTGCACGCGACCCGCCGCCAGCACCACCTGGGCCAGTTCCCGGTGGCAGATGTCGCTGTGGGCTCCCGACGGGGGCCCACCGCGTTTCACCACCGCGCACGCGTCGACGTTCACGCACCCCGACACCGGCAGCTTCGCGCGCAGCGCGTCGGCGAGCGTGAGCGTCTTCGTGCCCGGCACCGCCTGCACCCCGTCATGGCCCATCGCGCCCCACCTGGCACCCAGGAGGTGCCCGGGGTTCAGGTCGACGCCCAGGACCGACCGGTCGTCGCCCGCCATCTTCGAGGCCAGCGGATAGACGGTGCCGAGCGCCGAGTCGAAGTGGGAGTAGCAGCACACCAAGGGGCCGTCGATGCGGCTCTGCAGGCCGCGCAGGGCGCCGCTCGCCCGTGCGTCGTCGGGCAGCCGGGCCGCGAACGCGTAGTGCGAGAAGGCGCCCTGGAGCAGCGTCACGGACTTCACCGTGCCCACTCCCTCGGGCAGTCCGCGCAGGGCGAAGGAGACCAGCCGGGCGCCGAAGCTGTGTCCGACCAGATGCACCCGCACGCCGGGCGCGGCGCTCGCCAGCTGTCCGATCGCGGGCCCGAGTCCGCGCTCGCCGACCGTCCCCGCGCGCCGTTTCATGGCGTAGTACGTGGCCTGGCGCAGCAGCTCGCGTGCCCCGTCCCACAGCCGCGGCAGCGCGAACGAGGCCTCGCCGGGAGCATGCGTCCCGGCCAGTGCCTGGGCGAACTCGCCGCAGACCGTGGCCGTGTCCCCGAAGAGCGTCTGCGGGGCGCCCTCGGGCGATCCCGCCGTGAGCGTGTCCGCCGCGAACGCGGCCTGCGGGCTCTGCGGCGCCACCTCGACCAGCAGCTGTACGAGACGGCCGAACTCCTCCAGTGAAGGGCCCTCGTCGGGCCGCTGGTCCAGCAGGCGGGCGATCTGCTCGACCACCGTCGCACGGCCCGGGAACACCTCCAGGAGCGCCTGCCGGGTGTTCTTGTCGAGGGCCGGCCCCGCGGCCCCGGAGAGGTCGGTGGAGACCTCGGCGGCCACCGACGGCGGGAGGTCGGGGATCGGCTCGTCCGAGAACCGCATCGAGGGCCACACCACGCCCACGTACCCCAGGCGCGCCTGCGGCGCGAGGCCCGGCACGGGTGCGAAGAACTGGCTGTAGAGCCGGGTCGCGCCGGACCGGTCGTTGTTCCAGCCGTGCGCGAAGACGATCAGGTCGCGCACCTTGCGCCGGACGACCTCCGCGAGCAGCCGGTCTCTCTCCCGGCCGTCCACGTCCCCGTCCGCGTCGAAGGTCAGTTCCCAGTAAGGAGAAACACTGACTGTCGGATCCGCCATGGCAAAAGCCCCCTCGTCCCCCGAAGGCGGTGCGATGTGGACGCATCGTCCTACCGGGGCCGAGGGTTGGCCATACATCACGACTCATCCGTAGAGGAGATGTTCCTTCCGCATCAGCCGGAAGGCCCGCAGCTCGTCCTGCCAGGCCGCCACGACCTCGTCGGCCGTCGCGCCCGCGTCGATCATCGTGCGCACACGCGTGGAACCGGTCAGCTTGTCGATCCAGAGGTCGGAGCGCCAAGTGAAGCCGCTCCAGACCTTCTTGGCGGTCACCAGGAGCGCGATGCCGGTGCGGACGGGGTCGTACGCGGCCCGGTCGTGCACATGGATCTGTACGCCGCCGATCGTCTTTCCCTGGAACTTGGAGAAGGTCGGGGCGAAGTACGCCTCCCGGAAGCGCACGCCGGGGAGGCCGAGCCGGTTCGCTTCGAGCGCCCATCGTCCGTCGACGCCCTCCGCGCCGAGCAGTTCGAAGGGATGGGTCGTGCCCCGCCCCTCCGACAGGTTCGTCCCCTCGAAGAGACAGGTCCCGGAGTACACGAGGGCGGTGTCGGCCGTCGGCATGTTCGGGCTCGGCGGCACCCAGGGCAGCCCGGAGGCGTCGTAGAAGTCCGACCGTTGCCAGCCCGACATCAGTACGGTGTCCAGTTCCACCGGGGCCGCCAGGAACTCCTTGTTGAACAGCCGCGCCAGCTCCGCCACCGTCATCCCGTGCGCCTGCGCGATCGGCTGCCGTCCGACGAAGGTCGCGAACTCCTTGTGCAGCACGGGCCCCAGGGCCGTCCGCCCGGTCACCGGGTTCGGGCGGTCGAGCACCACGAAGCGCCTGCCCGCCAGCTGGGCCGCCTCCATGCAGTCGTACAGCGTCCAGATGTACGTGTAGAAGCGCGCGCCCACGTCCTGGATGTCGAAGACGACGGTGTCCACGCCGGAGGCGGTGAAGATGTCGGCGAGCGGCCGACCGCTCTTCAGGTACGTGTCGTAGACGGGCAGTCCCGTCGCCGGGTCGTCGTAGCGGCCCTCGGAGCCGCCCGCCTGCGCGGTGCCGCGGAAGCCGTGTTCCGGACCGAAGACGGCCGCCAGGTCGACGTGGGGGTCGGCATGCATGACGTCCACGATGTGACGTACTCCCCCACTCTCGGCTTCGCTCGAGCGGGCGGGGCCCCCACTGGTGACGCCCGTGGGGTTGGTGACGATGCCCAGCCGTCGGCCGCGGAGGGCGGCGTAGCCGGTCGCCTGGAGCTGCTCGAAGCCGGTGCGGAGGGGGGTGCCGTGGGTTTCCGCGGCGGGGGCGGTGAGGGTTGCCGTGAGGCCGGCTGCGGCGGTGGTGGTGATCAAGGCTCTTCGGGATACGCGCATGGGGGACCTCCGTGATCGCGGAAGGCGGGCATGGGCACGGTAAGGCTCCCGCCGACCGTTCGGAAGCTGCGGGCGTTTCGTGGCTTGTCGCGCAGTTCCCCGCGCCCCTGAAGGGGCGCTCCTGCGGGCCGGCGGGTTTCGAAGGGCCTTCCCCTGTTACATACCGACCGGTTAGTCTGGTCCGCAGCTGAGCCGTGTTGTGTCGCGTCGTGTCGAAGGAGACCGAGGGTGGAAGCCGTGCAGGATGCGGGAGTGGTCGTCACCGGAGCGGGGGGCGGGATCGGGGCCGCGCTGGCCCGCCGCTTCGTCGCCGAGGGGGCCAGGGTCGTCGTCAACGACCTGGACGCCGCCAGGACGAAGGCCGTGGCCGAGGAGATCGGAGCGATCGCGGTTCCCGGCGACGCGTCCACGATCGTGGCCGAGGCCCAGGATGCCCTCGGGGGCACCATCGACGTCTACTGCGCCAACGCGGGCCTCGGCTCCGGCGGCAGCGAGTCGGCCGGGGAGAAGGTCTGGGAGCTCGCCTGGGACGTCAACGTGATGGCGCATGTGCGGGCGGCCCAGGAGCTGCTTCCGGCCTGGCTGGAGCGCGGCAGCGGCCGGTTCGTGTCCACCGTCTCCGCCGCCGGACTGCTCACCATGATCGGCGCCGCGCCCTACAGCGTCACCAAGCACGGCGCGTACGCCTTCGCCGAGTGGCTGTCGCTGACATACCGCCACCGCGGCCTGAAGGTGCACGCGATCTGTCCGCAGGGCGTGCGCACCGACATGCTCGACGCCACCGGCAGCGCGGGCGACCTGGTCCTCCAGCCGACCGCCATCGAACCGGAGGCCGTCGCGGACGCGCTGTTCGCGGGGATCGCGGAGGACCGCTTCCTGATCCTGCCGCACCCGGAGGTCGCCGAGTACTACCGGGCGCGGGCCACGGAGCCGGACCGCTGGCTGACGAACATGAACCACATCCAGCAGAAGTGGGAGGCGACCCGGTGACCGCCTACGCCGACCGGCCCTGGGTGGCCCTCCTCGACGACGCCCAGAGCGGCCCCGTCAGCCCCGCCGACTCCCTGGTCCACGCCCTGCGCGCAGCCGCGGCGGACACCCCGGAGCGCGCCGCGCTCGCCTACTTCGACGGGCGGCTGAGCTACCGCGAGGTGGACGAGCTGAGCGACTCCGTCGCCGGGCACCTCGCCGCCCGCGGTCTGGAGCGCGGCGACCGGGTCGCGATCCTGCTGCAGAACTCCCCGCACTTCGTGCTCGCGCTGCTCGGCGCCTGGAAGGCGGGCGCCATCGTCGTGCCGGTCAACCCGATGTACAAGTCGGGCGAGGTCCGTCACGTCCTGCACGACGCGGACGTACGCGCCCTGGTGTGCTCCGACCGCGCGTGGGAGTCGTACCTGCGCGAGACGGCGGCCGACTCGGCCGTGAGCGTCGTCCTCACCGCGAGTGAGTTGGATTTCCAGACTCGCGGGGACGCGCGCGTGCTGACCTTCGAGCGGCTGCCGCAGGCCGCGGACGCGGCCGATCTGGTGGCGGTCGCCAAGGAGGGCCACAAGGCCCCCGAAGGGCGCGACGCCGTGCCCTCCGACATCGCGCTGATCAGCTACACCTCCGGGACGAGCGGCGCCCCCAAGGGGGCCACCAACACGCACGGCAACATCATGTACAACGCCGAGCGGCAGCGGACGGGCCTCGGGCTGCCCGAGGCCCCGGTCTACTTCGCGATGGCGCCCCTGTTCCACATCACCGGAATGGTCTGCCAGCTCGCCGCCTGCCTCAACAGCGCGGGCACGCTCGTCCTCGCCTACCGCTTCGAGGCGGGGGTCGTCCTCGACGCGTTCGCCGAGCACCGGCCCCTGTACACGGTGGGCCCGTCGACCGCCTTCATGGCCCTGGCCGCGCACCCGGCGGCGACGCCGGACCACTTCTCCTCCTTCGTGAACATCTCCTCCGGCGGGGCCCCGCTGCCGCCCGCCCTGGTGGAGAAGTTCCGGGCCGGCTTCGGGCCCTACATCCGCAACGGCTACGGGCTCACCGAGTGCACCGCCCCCTGCGCCTCCGTGCCGCCGCGCCTGGAGGCTCCCGTCGACCCGGTCTCGGGCACGCTGGCCGTCGGAGTGCCGGGCCCCGACACCGTCGTACGCATCGTCGACGACCAGGGCAAGGAGGTGCCCTTCGGCGAACAGGGCGAGATCCTCGTACGCGGGCCGCAGGTCGTGCCCGGCTACTGGCGCCGCCCCGACGCCACCGCCGAGACCTTCCCCGACGGTGAGCTGCGCACCGGCGACATCGGGTTCATGGACCCCGAGGGCTGGCTCTACGTCGTCGACCGCAAGAAGGACATGATCAACGCGTCCGGCTTCAAGGTGTGGCCCCGCGAGGTCGAGGACGTGCTCTACACCCACCCCGCGGTCCGTGAGGCGGCCGTCGTCGGCATCCCCGACGGCTACCGCGGCGAGACCGTGAAGGCGTACATCAGCCTGCGGCCGGGCGCCGACGAGGACCCGGACGCGCTCGCCGCGTACTGCAAGGAGAGACTGGCCGCCTACAAATATCCGCGGCACGTGGAGATCCTGCCGGACCTGCCGAAGACGGCGACTGGCAAGATCCTCCGTCGGGAACTGCGTTCCCGGTCCCAGGACTCTCAGTGACAGACTCCCGGTAACAGCGGACAACTCTTCGGAAGGCAGGTGGCGGCAGTGCCCAGGACGACGGACGGAGACGGCACGCCCGTCCCGCAGCGGCTCTTGGCCGCCGCCACCCGGCTCTTCGCCGAGCAGGGCTACGACCGCACCTCCGTGCAGGAGATCGTCGAGGCGGCGGGCGTCACCAAGGGCGCGCTGTACCACTACTTCGGCTCCAAGGACGACCTCCTGCACGAGGTGTACGCCCGTGTGCTGCGCCTGCAGCAGGAGCGCCTCGACGCCTTCGCGGACGCCGAGGCGCCCGTCGAGGAGCGGCTGCGGGGTGCCGCCGCCGATGTCGTCGTCACCACGATCGACAACCTGGACGACGCGGCGATCTTCTTCCGTTCCATGCACCACCTCAGTCCCGAGAAGGACAAGCAGGTGCGCGCCGAGCGCCGCCGCTACCACGAGCGCTTCCGGGCACTCGTGGAAGAGGGCCAGAAGAAGGGCGTCTTCTCCACCGCCACCCCGGCCGACCTGGTCGTCGACTACCACTTCGGCTCCGTGCACCACCTGTCGACCTGGTACCGCCCGGACGGCCCGCTCACCCCGCAGCAGGTCGCCGACCACCTCGCGGACCTGCTGCTGCGCGCGCTGCGTCCCTGACGGCCGACGGATACGGCCGACGGGTACACCCGACGGGCAAGGGGCCGTCGGCTCCCCGGAGTTCATCATTCCGATGGATATCGTTCACCGTTGGGCCACTACCCGCCCGTAACTTTTCCCCGCTGTGATTTGATCATGTCAAAGCGGGGGGAGCGTCATCGGATGTTCTGTGGTGCCAGAAAACACCCGAGAGCCGGCCGGAGGGTCGCACTCGGTCTAGGAGTCGCCCTGATGGCGGGGCTGCTGCAGGTGGGAGCGCTCCCTGCGGCGGCGGTCGCCGGCCCGCAGTCCGCAACGGCGGCTGCGAAGGCCTCGTCGTCCGAGGAGGGCGGCGGCACGAGTGGCGCCACGGGCGACACCGTCACCTCCGCGGCCTCCGAGGAGGAGGCGATCGCGGCGGCGAAACGATCGGGCAAGAGCGTCGAAGTGGCCTCGCTGCGTGGCGAGAGCAGCGATGTGTACGCCACCCCCGAGGGCGACCTGGAGGCGCGGGAGTACCTGCGCGCCGTACGGACCCGGATCAACGGCACATGGCAGCCGATCGACACCGCGCTGGCCAAGGCCGACGGCGGCATGGTCGCGCCCAAGGCCGCCACCGTCGGGCTGGAGTTCTCCGCAGGCGGTGCGGACCGGCCGCTGGTGCGCCTGGAGCGGGCCGGCCGGACGCTCGAACTGACCTGGCCCGGTGACGTGCCCGCGCCGCGGCTGGACGGCGACACGGCCCTCTACGCCGACATCCTGCCCGGCGTGGACCTGCGCCTGGCGGCACGGCCCGACGGCTTCACACAGCTCCTCGTGGTCAAGTCGGCCGAGGCCGCGCAGAGCAAGGAACTCGCCGAGCTGCGGTTGAAGCTGAACGCCGAGGGGATGGCGGTCGACGAGACCGCGAGCGGCGGCCTCCAGGCCGTCGACAAGGGAGCGGGCGGCGTCGTCTTCGAGGCGCCGACCCCGGTGATGTGGGACTCCAGCACGGGCGCCGAGAACGCGCAGACCGCCAAGACCGCCGACCCCGCGGCGGCGCGGACGACCGGAGCGCGGACGGCGTCGTCCGTCACGACGGCCCTCGCCGACGGCCCCGCCCGGACGGTGACCGCCGCCACGGACGAGCCCACCGCGGCGGCCGACGACGAGCCGACCGCCGCCGAATCCGGCCGGGTCGAGCAGGTCGGCGTCGACGTCGCCGACGGCGGGGAAGGCGGGGACGCACTCGTCCTCACCCCGGACAAGGAGCTGCTGACCGGCTCCGACACCGTCTACCCCGTCTACATCGACCCGCAGTGGTACACGCCCAAGGCCACCGCCTGGACCATGGTGTCCCGGTACTGGGCGGGCTCCCCGCAGTGGAAGTTCAACGACGAGTCCGACGCGGGCCTCGGCTACTGCGGCTGGGACTACTGCGCCCCGTACGACGTGAAGCGGCTCTTCTACCAGATCCCGACCACGAAGTTCGCGGGACGGACGATCCTGTCCGCGGAGTTCGTCGTCAGGGAGACCCACGCGGCCTCCTGCGAGAAGCGCGAGGTCCAGCTCTGGCGGACGAAGGGCATCTCGTCCTCCACCACCTGGAACAGCCAGAACAACTCCGACTTCTGGATCGACCGCCTCAGGACGGTCAGCTTCGCCTACGGCGCCGACGGCTGCGCCGCCGCCGACGCGGAGTTCGACGTGAAGGACGCCGTCGCCAACGCCGCGGCCAAGAAGTGGTCGACCATCACCCTCGGGATGCGGGCCACCGACGAGGACGACCGCTACACCTGGAAGCGGTTCTCGGACGACGCCTACCTGCGGGTGCGGTACAACCGCGCGCCGAGCAAGATCACCCTCTCCCAGCTCACCATGAGCCCGGGCGGCCCGTGCGTGGCCGCCGACAAGATGGTGCGCATCCGCTCCGCGGCGACGATCCGCGCCAACGACGTCAAGGACCCCGACGGGGACGCGGTCTCCGTGCAGTTCCAGGCGTCCTGGGACGCGGGTGACGGCGCCGGCTGGAAGGCCCACTGGACCTCCGCCAGGACCACCAGCAAGAAGAGCGGCTCGGACTTCTCGCTGCCGCTGCCCAGCAGCATCCCCAAGAACAAGCACGTCGAATGGCACGTCCGCTCCTACGACAGCGCCCAGTGGTCCGCCTGGAGCTACACCGGCTCCCACGGCTGCCACTTCATGTACGACACCAGCGTGCCCGTCGGGCCGGTGATCAACTCCGCCCAGTACGGCGCGTCCGACCCCGAGGACCCGAACGACCCCTGGTGGGACGGCGTCGGGCGGTACGGCACCTTCTCCGTCGACACCACCTCCACCGACGTGACCAAGTACTGGTTCGGCGTCAACACGGCGCCCAGCAGCGCCAACACCCTGACCACCACCGGCGGCGGCGTCAAGACGATCACGTTCATGCCGACCAAGCCGGGCGTCAACTTCATCACCGCGCAGGCCTTCGACGCGGCCGGCAACGGCTCCGAACCCACCACGTACACCTTCCGGGTACGCTCCGGCCAACCCGAGCGGCTGGCCTGGCAGATGGACGAGAACGCGGGGGCGAGCGCCGCGACCGGAGCGGGCGGCGACTGGCCGGCCGATCTCCACGGTGCCACCCCCGGCGCGGCGGGAACCTCCGGATCCGCCCTGTCGTTCGACGGCACGGACGACTACGCAGCCACCGACTCCCCGGTGCTCAACACCGGCAAGAGCTTCTCGGTGTCGCTGTGGGCCAAGCTGCCCGGCACCGACCCGGGCCACCCGAGCGTCGCGCTGTCCCAGCCCGGCCAGAACCACAGCGGCTTCGAGTTCTACTACTCCTCGGCGCTGGGCGGCTGGGTGTTCCTGCGGCACACCGACGACGCCTCCTCCGGGGGAGCGGCCGCGCGGGCGGTCCAGCCCGCCTGCGCCGCCGGTGACACCGCGTGCACCACGGCCCGGCTCGGCGGGTGGACCAACCTGGTCGGGGTCTACGACAACCCCAACGACCAGATCAAGCTGTACGTGGGCGGCAAGCTCGTCGGCACCGCCCCGTTCACCACTCCCTGGGACGCCCGGGGCGGCACCATCCTGGGCGCGGCCAACCACTACGGCACGCTCGCCGACTACTTCCCCGGCTCCCTCGACGAGGTCCAGCTCTTCGACTACCAGCTCACGGACGCGCAGGTGACCAAGCTCGCGGCCAAGCAGCCGGTCGACACCGGCCGGCCCGCCAAGCTGGTCTGGCCGCTGGACGAGACCGCCGGCGCCACCGCCGTGACCGGCCGCGGTCAGCTCACCGACGCCGTGCTCAAGGGCGGGGCCAAGGCCGGAACCACCGGCGTGAACGGACGTGCCCTGTCGTTCGACGGCGTGGACGACTACGCCACCACCGGCCGCCCGGTCCTGGACACCTACCAGAGCTTCGCGGTCTCGGCGTGGGTGCGGCTGCCCAAGGACAAGGAAGCCAAGGCCATGGTCGCCGTGTCCCAACTCGGCTCCGTCCGGCGGAGCTTCGAGATCTACCACTCCTCGGCGCTGGGCGGCTGGGTCTTCGACCGGCCCGAGGGCGACACCGCGGACTCGGTCCTGGTGCGCGCCACGCAGACCGCCTGCGCCGCCAACGTCAACTGCGCGGCCGGCCGGTTCGGCGAGTGGAACCAGGTGGTGGGCGTCTACGACGCCGACGCCGGCAAGCTCCTCCTCTACGTCAACGGCGTCCTTGAGGCCAGTACGGCCTTCACCGCCCGCTGGTCCTCCGGGGGACCGGTCTCCATCGGCAGCGGGCTCACCGCGGCCGGCGCGGTGAGCAGCCCGCTCAAGGGCGACACGGACGACGTACGCCTGTACGACCGGGCCATCTCCGGCGACGAGGTGAAGCAGCTGTTCAAGCAGCGTCCGCTGGTCGGCGCCCGCTGGAAGTTCGCGACGGCCACCGGAAGCCCGCAGGTCACCCCGGACGACTCCGCGACCGGCGCGGGCATGACCCTCTACAACGGCGCCGCGACCGGCTCCGGCTGGGTGGACGGCGGTCTGACGCTGGACGGCGTGGACGACTACGCGGCCACCGCGACCGGCGTCCCGACGGTCGACACCAGTTCCAGCTTCACGGTCAGCGCCTTCGTCCAGGCCGCTGCCCAGCCCACCGGGAACGTCACCCTGCTCAGCGCGCCCGGCGCCACCAAGAGCGCGTTCGCGGTCCGGTACGTGCCCGGCTCCACGGACACCGACCCGGGACGCTGGCGCATCGAGACCGCCGACACCGACAGCGCGGCCGCCACCGCCACCCAGGTGGAGAACGGACAGTTCTTCAGCGTCCAGGAGTGGACCCACCTGGCGGTCGTCTACGACGGATTCGCCCGCGACCTGCGGCTCTATGTCAACGGCGAACTGCAGGACGTGGCCTGCGCCGACGCGGACGAGGACGGTGAACCGGACGTGGCGGGCTGCACGGACATCGATTCGTCCGGCGAGAACGTCGTGACGTTCAAGACCGCGCAGAACCTCCAGCTCGGACGCACCAGGACCGGCACCAGCACCTGGGGCGAGTACTTCCCGGGCGCCGTGTCGGACCTGTGGACCTTCCAGGGAGCGCTGACCGACGCGCAGATCAGCCACCTCGCCGTCGGTATGCCGGGCGTGGTGACCGCCGTGCCCAGCGACGACTGATTCCCGTCCATCCACCGTCCCCGCGACGCCCGAACCCTCCCGAGGGATCGGGCGTCGCGGGGACGCGTTCGCTCTTCACACCCCGCGGTGCCGCCGTGCCCGCGGCACCCGTTGCAGCGCCCAGGGGACTACGAGGGATGACCATGAGACCCGAAGTACGCAGACTTCTGCGCCCGTTCCGCTCACCACGACGAAAGATCGCCCTGGTCACGGCCTCGGTGATGACCGCGACCCTGCTCCAGGGGGCCGCCGCCCCGGCGCTCGCCGAGGGCTGGCACTGGCCGGCGCTGCCCGCCGCCGAGAAGTCACTCGCCGGAGGCCCCGCGGGCAAGGCCGTTCCGCGCAAGGTGATGAAGACCCCCCGCACCCCGCAGGAACCGCCGGCCACCGCCTGGCCGAAGCCCGGTGCGGCGACGGTGAACCTGTCGACAGCCGGGACCGGGACCGCGACGGCGAAGTCCGTGCCCCGGGTCAAGGGACTGCCCCTGACGCTGGACGCGCGGGTCAAGGGCGCCAAGGACGCGGCCACCGGCACGGTCGGCGCGCGCGTCCTGGACCGCGCGTTCGCCAAGAAGGCCGGTCTGAACGGGCCCGTCTTCACGCTGCGCGCCGGGAGCCCGAAGGACGCCGGTCAGGTCCGTGCCGGGCTGGACTACTCGTCCTTCGCCGGTGCGTACGGCGGCGGTTACGCCGACCGGCTGCGGCTGGTCGAACTGCCCGCCTGTGTGCTGAGCACCCCGCAGAAGGCGCAGTGCCGCACCGCCGAGCCGGTCGAGACGGTCAACGACCCCGAGACCCGGACCCTGACCGCGAACGCGGTCACCCTCAGCGCGTCCTCGGCCACCGTGCTCGCGGCGGTCGCCGACTCCGGCAGCGGTCTGGGCGACTACAAGGCCACCTCCCTGTCCGCCTCCGCCAACTGGAGCACCGACCTCAACAGCGGCTCCTTCGCCTGGTCGTACCCCATGGCGGTGCCCCAGGTCCCGGGCGGGCTCACCCCGAACCTCTCGCTGTCGTACTCCTCCGGCGGCGTCGACGGCCGTACCGGCAACACCAACAACCAGTCCTCCTGGGTCGGCGACGGCTTCGACCTGTCGCCGGGGTACATCGAGCGCCGCTACAAGGGCTGTTCCGACGACGACGTCAAGAACGCCGACGGCAACGAGCCCGGTGACCTGTGCTGGGGCTACGACAACGCCGTACTGCAACTGAACGGCTCCGGCGGCGAGTTGGTGCCGAACGGCACCAACTCCTGGAAGCTGAAGAACGACGACGGAACCAAGGTCGACCGGATCTACGGCACCACCGGCGACGTCCGCTCCAACGGCGCCCGCAACGACGAGTACTGGCGCGTCACCACGCCCGACGGAACGCAGTACTACTTCGGCTACAACCGGCTGCCCGGCTGGGCGAGCGGCAACGAGACCACCGACTCCACCTGGACCACCCCCGTCTACGGTGACGACACCGACGAACCCTGCCACGCCGCCGCCTTCGCGGACTCCTGGTGCCAGCAGGGCTGGCGGTGGAACCTGGACTACGTCGTGGACACCCACGGCAACGCCGTCGCCTACTACTACGACAAGGAGACCAACTCCTACGGCCGCAACCTCAAGGCGGCCGACGACACCCCCTACGTCCGCGGCGGCACCCTGGACCGGATCGAGTACGGCCTGAAGTCCTCCGCCGTGTACTCGTCGAAGGCACTCGCCAAGGTCGACTTCACCAGCTCCGAGCGCTGCATCCCCGACAGCACCACCACCTGCTCCTCCATCGCCGGCGACTCGTTCCACTGGTACGACACCCCGTGGGACCTGAACTGCGAGGCGGGCACCGACTGTGACGACGGCCGGTACTCCCCGACGTTCTTCACCCGCAAGCGGCTGACCGGCGTCAGCACCGAGGTCCTGGTCTCCGGCGCCTACAGCCAGGTCGACGACTGGAAGCTCACCCACCGCTGGGGCCAGGCCGACATCGACTACCAGCTGCTGCTCGACTCCATCCAGCGCACCGGACACGACGGCACAGCCTCGATCACCCTGCCGAAGGTCACCTTCGCCTACGCCCAGCTCGCCAACCGGCTGGACAAGACCGGCGACGGCTGGGCCCCCTTCATCAAGGCCAGGCTCTCCGGTGTCGCCGACGAGTCCGGCGGCCAGATCGACGTCGGCTACTCGGCCCCGGCGTGCGACGCGGACGCGCTGCCCACCCCGGAGACCAACACCACCCGCTGCTTCCCCCAGTACATCGGCGGCAGCTCCACCGTCGACCCCGAGCGGCAGTGGTTCAACAAGTACGTGGTGAACACGGTCACCTCCACGGACCGCACCGGCGGCGCCCCCGACCAGGTCACCATGTACGACTACCTGGACGGCGCGGCCTGGCACTACGACGACGCCGACGGAATGACCAAGGAGAAGTTCAAGACCTGGTCCGACTGGCGCGGCTACGGCCACGTACGGGTCCGCACGGGCGGCCAGGGCGGCGCCCCGGCCATGAAGTCGCAGACCGACACCTACTTCCTGCGCGGCATGGACGGTGACCGCAAGACCACCAGCGGCGGGACCAAGGACGTCAGCGTCACCCTGGGCTCCGGGGAGGGCGACCCGATCACGGACCACTCCTCGGCGGCCGGGTTCGCCTACAGGACCGTCAACTACTCCGGACCCGGCGGCAAGGTGCTCTCCAAGACGGTGAGCCGGCCCTGGCACAAGGAGACCGCGAAGAAGGTCCGTGACTGGGGCACCGTCACCGCCGACTTCAGCGGCACCGAGAACGGCAGGACCTGGACCTCCCTGGACGACGGGGCGGGCGCCGCCTGGCGGACCACCTCCACCTCCGACACCTTCGACCCCGCGACCGGCCTGGTCACCCAGACCGATGACGCCGGCGACACCAGCACCACCGCCGACGACCAGTGCACCCGCACCACCTACGTCGCCGGCAGCGCCGTCCTCAACACCCCGGTGCGCGTCGAGACGGTGGCCAAGGCGTGCGCCGCCGCCACCAGCCGCCCGGCCGACGTCGTCTCCGACGTCCGCACGGCCTACGACGGCGGCGCCTACGACGCGGCGGCCACCAAGGGCGACGCCACCCGGGTCGCCAAGCTCAAGAAGTACAACGGCAGCACCGCGGTCTACATCGAGTCCGGCTCGGCCTACGACACGTACGGGCGAATCCTCACCTCCACCGACCTGACCGCCGACGTCACCGTCACCTCGGCCGGAACGCTCACACGGACCGCCCGCAGCGACGGGCGCACCACCGCCACGGCGTACAACCCGACCACGGGCTTCCCCACCGGCTCCACGGTCACCGCACCTCCCGTCACGCCGGGCGACGCCACGACCTCGACGACCACCACGGAGACCTTCGACCCACTGCGCGGCCTGCCGCTGACCCAGACCGACACCAACGGCAAGGCCACCACGTACGCGTACGACGCGCTGGGGCGCAACAGCAAGGTGTGGCTCCCGGACCGGACCACCAGCCAGACCCCGAGCTACGAGTTCACGTACACCATCACCGACGGCAAACCGGTCGCGGTCGGCACGAAGACCATCGGCAACAGCGGCGCCCAGGACACCTCGTACGTGCTGTACGACGGCTTCCTGCGGCCGCGCCAGACCCAGGCGCCGGGGCCGGGCGGCGGCACCCTCCTCACGGACACGTTCTACGACGAACGCGGCCTGACCACCAAGGAGTTCGCCCCCTACTACACCGACACCACCGCGCCCTCCACGACGCTGTTCAAGCTGGACGACGCGCTGAGCGTGGAGACCCAGAACTGGTACACCTACGACGGCCAGGGTCGCCAGACGGAGCTTCGGCAGGTCGCAGGCAACGGTGACGGCGGAGCGGTCCTCGGTGTCACGAAGACCCTCTACGGCGGCGACCGCACCACGGTCATCCCGCCGGTGGGCGGCACCGCGACCACCACCCTCAACGACTCGCGGGGCAACACCACCGAGATCCGCGAGCTCCACGCGCGCGCCGCCGAGGCCGCCTACGACACCACCTCGTACGGCTACTCGCCGCGCGGTGACCTGACCAGGGTCACCGACCCGGCCGGCAATGCCTGGACCTGGACGTTCGACCTGCTCGGCCGGCTCACCGACAGCACCGACCCCGACAGGGGGGCCACCCACAACGAGTACGACGACCGCGATCTGCCCATCACCACCAAGGACGCCCGCGGTACCGTCCTCGCCCACGTCTACGACGGCCAGGGCCGCCAGACCGAACTGCGCGACACCTCCTCGACCGGCGCCCTGCGCGCCAAGTGGGTCTACGACACGATCAGCGGCGCCAAGGGTCACCTCGCGTCCAGCTCGCGCTATGTCGGCACCCAGGAGTACAAGACGAGCGTCGTCGCCTACGACCGGCTGTACCGGCCGCTGCGCACCTCGGTGACGATCCCGTCGATCGAGGGCGCGCTGCAGGGCACCTATCTGTCGGCGACCACGTACAACGCCTCGGGCACGGTGCAGGGCGTCGGCTACCCCAAGGCGGGTTCCCTGGCGGCCAACACCTCGGCCTACACCTATGAGGACGGCACGCTGCGGCCCATCAAGGTCAGCGGCCCGCTGAACCTGACCGGCTCGACGTCCTACAGCCCCACGGGCAAGCCGCTGCAGTACTCCTTCGCCGCGAACAGCGGCAAGGCGACGATCGAGACCAACACCTACCAGTGGGGCACCCAGCGGCTGGCCACCTCACGGGTGGAGCGCCAGGACATCGCGGGCGTCGACCAGTACAACACCTACAAGTACGACGAGGCGGGCAACGTCCTGTCCGTCTCGGACACCTCCCGCTCCGGCACCGACAACCAGTGCTTCGACTACGACTACCTGGGTCGCCTGACCGAGGCGTGGGCGCAGTCCACCACGGCCTGCGCGACCACCCCCGGCACGGGCGTGCTGGGCGGTCCGGCCCCGTACTGGGACTCGTACAGCTACGACGTCGTCGGCAACCGGCTCAGCGAGACCGACCACAGCGTCACGGGCGGGTCGGACACGCAGCGCGACTACCACTACCCGAAGCCGGGCTCCCACAAGCTGGCCTCGGTGGACACCACCACCGGGACGGTCAAGTCCACGGACAGCTTCACCTACGACGACATCGGCGACACCCACACCCGACTGCTCGGCAGCGGCACCTCCCAGACCCTGGACTGGGACGCCGAGGGCCATCTCGCCAAGGTCACCCAGCCGGTGGAGGGCGGCAGCGCCAAGGTCACCGAGTACCTGTACGACGCCGACGGCAGCCGTCTGATCGGCCGCACCCCGACCGAGACCACCCTCTACCTCGGCACCACCGAGATCACGCTGGCGAAGGACGCCACGACGGCCAAGGGCACCCGTTACTTCGACCTCGGCGGCGGCCACCAGGCCGTCCAGAAGGACGACGGCACGATCTCCTTCACCCTGGCCGACCACCACGGCACCGCCCAGCTGTCCGTCGACGCCACCACGCAGGCCCTCAGCCAGCGCCGCACCGAGCCCTTCGGCGAGCTGCGCGGCACCGAGCCCACGAGCTGGCCCGGCACCAAGGGCTTCGTCGGCGGTACCGCGGACACCGCGACGGGCCTCACCCACCTGGGGGCCCGCGAGTACGACCAGGCCACGGGACGCTTCCTGTCGGTCGACCCGGTCTTCACGGCCACCGACCCGCAGCAGATGCACGGCTACACCTACGCCAACAACAACCCGCTGACCTACTCCGACCCGGCCGGCACGGAGATCGGCTCCAAGCCCAACTCCTGCCAGTACGACGTCAAGTACTGCAGCAAGCACGAGCAGCAGGAAGTCGGCTACGACGCGAAGACCGGCACGTCCGACTACCACCGCGGCAACATCTACAAGCGCTCCCAGGCGGCGAAGAGGGCTTGGACAGCCCAGAACACCCCCGTCACGAACGACGTCGACAAGCTGCAGAACTACTGGGCCAGCATGATGGACGGGGAGTTCACGGACGACTTCTGGGACAACCCCGTCTACGAGTCCTCGACGAAGGGGTCTGCCTGCTTCGGGCGTGAGGGATGCCGTCAGGCCTACCTCTACGTGCTGGACAAGGGCGACGACGCCGATGCCGCGACGGCCAAGGAGATCGCGGCCACCTACTGCATCTACAACGCCGAGCAGTGTGCGGACGAGGCCAAGGAGGTGGCGCGGGGCAAGGTCATCGAGGGCATCATCAATGAGGCCCTGCTGGCGTACATCGGCGGAGCCGCGGGTGCGGAGCGTCCACGCCCCTGCAACAGCTTCGTCCCCGGCACCGAAGTCCTCATGGCCGACGGCACGACCAAGCCCATCGAGGAGATCAGGACCGGCGACAAGGTCCTGGCCACCGACCCGAAGACCGGCCGCACCGAGGCCAGGACGGTCACCGCGGAGATCACGGGCAACGGCCTGAAGCACCTGGTCAGGATCACCCTGTCCGTGGACGACGCGAAGAACGCGAAGAACGCGAAGAACGCGAAGGACGGCAAGCGGACCGTCTCGGTGACTGCCACCGACGGCCACCCGTTCTGGGTCCCGGAACTCGCCAGGTGGATCGACGCCACCGACCTCGCCGCGGGCGAATGGCTGAGCACCTCCACGGGCACCGAGGTCCGGATCACCGCGGTCCACCGCTGGACCGAACTGGCCACGGTCCACAACGTCACGGTCGCCGATGTCCATACGTACTATGTGCTGGCAGGAAACACTCCAGTCCTCGTACACAATTCCTCCTGCGATCCTCCTCTGCGGCCTTTGCATTCCAACGAGACGTTGGAAAGGAGTAATAAGGCCTCGATTGACCATTGGAGCAAGAAGTCGACCGACGATATTGTCGCTTCGCTGAGGCCGGGTCAGCATGAGGCTTTGATCGTGGGGGAAGATGGTTTGGTCATGAACGGCAATACAAGAGTCTATGTACTGCGATCCAGAGGGTATGACGTGGACTCGTTGCCCCGTGAGTCCTACGGTAGTAGTAGCCCGAAGACCGAGGAGGAATGGTGGGATCTGGGGGGATGAGCGTTCGTCAACACGTTCTCTCGGCTCTGGCATCGGACTCCAAGGAGACGTTTCTGCTGGCCTTGGGGCATCGACTGGCAATCTCTGCACGAGAGTGCTTCACGCTGGAAGCTCGCGAGGGGATGCGGCAGGCCGAGGCATGCAACGAGATGATGATTGTCATCTGGGTGCAGGTGTTGGCAATGAAAGACGAAGGGACGAGCGGCTATCCGGATCCCGAACTGCTTTCGATTCTCGTGGGGAAGGCTGACGCCGGCGAAGCGCGGCGACACCTCCGTAATGCGATCGAGGGTGCTTTGCGCTCGATAGCGGGGGATGGGGCTTCTTCCTGACAAGTTCGTGTGACAGCCCGGAACCCCCACCAACGTTTGTTCTGGTGGGGCTTCTGGGCTGTTTTCCGATGCGCGCTGGGAAGGCAGCAGAAGACGCTGAGTTTCATGGACTCCTACATGCTGTGGCGCCGGTCGACGTTCTCGCGGAGCTCATGCAACGGATCGACCGGCTCGGTGAGGTCGCCACGGGGGGCGGTCGGGAGATCGCTCGTTCGCAACACGCGTACGCGGCGCTGCTGGACCTCGTCTACCGGCAGTTCCTTGAGGCGGGTGGCTCGCCCGCGTGAGTAGCCCCGTGAAGGCGTAAGGAGTGGGGAAGGCCCCGGCGGCGACGCCGGGGCCTTCCCCACTCCAGTCCGTTCTACAGGTACTTACAGGTACTTCTTGATCTCCTGGCGGGCCAGCGACCGCTGGTGGACCTCGTCCGGGCCGTCCGCGAGCTTCAACGTACGCGCGCTCGCCCACAGCTCCGCCAACGGGAAGTCCTGGCTGACACCGCCCGCGCCGTGCAGCTGGACCGCCTTGTCGAGAATGTCCACGACCGCGCGCGGAGTGGCGATCTTGATGGCCTGGATCTCGGTGTGGGCGCCCTTGTTGCCGACCGTGTCCATCATCCAGGCCGTCTTCAGGACCAGCAGACGGAGCTGCTCGACGGCGACGCGCGCGTCCGCGATCCAGTTCTGGACCACACCCTGCTGAGCGAGCGGCTTGCCGAACGCCGTGCGGGACACCGCACGCCGGCACATCAGCTCGATCGCCCGCTCGGCCATCCCGATCAGCCGCATGCAGTGGTGGATGCGGCCGGGGCCGAGCCGCGCCTGGGCGATGGCGAAGCCGCCGCCCTCCTCGCCGATGAGGTTGCTCACGGGGACGCGGACCTGGTCGAAGACGACCTCCGCGTGCCCGCCGTGGGAGTGGTCCTCGTAGCCGTACACCTGCATGGCGCGCCGGACTTCGAGACCCGGGGTGTCGCGCGGGACCAGGACCATGGACTGCTGGCGGCGGATGTCGGGCCCGTCCGGGTCGGTCTTGCCCATCACGATGAAGATCTTGCAGTCCGGGTTCATCGCCCCGGAGATGTACCACTTGCGGCCGGTGATGACGTACTCGGCGGAGCCGTCGGAGGACCGCTCGATGCGCGTGGTGATGTTGGTGGCGTCGGAGGAGGCCACCTCCGGCTCGGTCATCGCGAACGCCGAGCGGATCTCGCCCGCGAGCAGCGGCTCCAGCCACTGCTTCTTCTGCTGCTCGTCGGCGAACTGTGTGAGCACCTCCATGTTTCCGGTGTCCGGCGCCGCGCAGTTCAGTGCGGTGGGCGCCAGGTGCGGGCTGCGGCCGGTGATCTCGGCGAGCGGCGCGTACTGGAGGTTGGTGAGCCCGGCGCCGTACTCCGCGTCGGGCAGGAAGAGGTTCCACAGGCCCTGCCTGCGCGCCTCGGCCTTCAACTCCCCGACCACGGCGGGTGTGTCCCACGGCGAGGCCAGCCGGGCGCGCTGCTCCTCCGCCACCGCCTCCGCCGGGTAGACGTACTCGTCCATGAAGGCGAGCAGCTTCCCGCGCAGTTCCTCGGTGTGCGCGTCGAATGCGAAGTCCATTGCGGATCAGCCTTCCTGAAGAGTGGTCAGGCCGCGCTCGATGAAGACCGGAACCAGTTCACCGATACGGTCGAAGCCCGCGCCGACCGTCTGGCCGAGCGTGTAGCGGTAGTGGATGCCCTCCAGGATCACGGCGAGCTTGAACCAGGCGAACGCCGTGTACCAGGCGACGTCGGACACGTCGCGCCCCGAGCGCGCGGCGTACCGCTCGACGATCTCGGCCGGGTCCGGGTGCCCGGCGGCCGAGGCGGTCGTGCTGATGGGGGAGTCGGGCAGGTTCAGCGGCGCGCTGTACATCACCAGCAGGCCCAGGTCGGTGAGCGGATCGCCGAGCGTGGACATCTCCCAGTCCAGGATGGCTCTGATCCGGTCGACGCCGTCCCCTGGCTCGTTCGCCCCGGGGGTGCTCTCTGCCTCACTCGCTGTGCCGATGAGCACGTTGTCGAGCCGGTAGTCGCCGTGTACGACCGAGGGCGCGGGAGAGTGCGGCAGCGCGCGCCCCAGGGCCGCCTGCAGCTCGTCGATCCCGGCCAGCTCACGGTTCCTGGACGCGTCCAACTGCTTGGCCCAGCGCCGCAGTTGCCGGTCGAGGAAGCCCTCGGGACGCCCGAAGTCGGCGAGGCCCACCGCGGCGGGGTCCACGGCGTGCAGCTCGACGAGCGTGTCGACGAGCCCGAGCACCGCGTTCCGGGTGCGCTCGGGGCCGAGCGCGGCGAGCTGCTCGGCGGTGCGGTAGGGGGTGCCGTCCACGAACTCCATGACGTAGAAGGGCGCGCCCAGCACCTCCACGTCCTCGCACAGCAGCACCGGACGCGGCACGGGGACGGCCGTCGGGTGCAGCGCGCTGATCACCCGGTGCTCGCGCTTCATGTCGTGCGCGGTGGCCAGCACATGCCCGAGCGGAGGACGTCGTACGACCCATTTGGCGGTGCCGTCCGTCACCGCGTAGGTGAGGTTCGACCGTCCGCCCTCGATCAGCCGGCCGGTGAGGGGGCCGTTCACCAGACCGGGCCGCTCATGGTCGAGCAGGCCGCGCAGCCGGTCGAGATCGAGACCTGGCGGGTGGTCGGGGCTCATCTTTTCTCCTACGCGCGAGGGAAGAGGACGTGACCATGATGCCGACCAGTCGGTATGTCGTCCAGCGCGTGGGCGAAACGTGATCGGCGTCTCCCTCCGGGGGGCCGGGGGAGACGCCGAGTGCGCTCGTCGCGTCTAGTGGTCGTCCCAGTGATCGTCGTGCTCGGCGTGCCGGTGGCCGTCGTGCAGATAGTCGAGGTGGTCGCCGTGCTCGACCGAGGGGTGTCCGCAGCCCTCGCCGTGCCGGTGGCCGTGTCCGTCGTGCGAGACATGGCCGCCCGGCTCGCACTCGTCCCAGTGCCCGGAGTGCTCCCGGTGCAGATGTCCGTCGTGCGCGTAGTCGACGTGGTCCCCGTGCGGCACCGCCGCGTGGCCGCAGTCCGGGCCGTGGGTGTGCTGGTGGGCCGAGTGCTCCAGGTGGAGGGTGGTCATGGCGCTCGCCTTCGTGAGTGGCGTGAAATGACGGCTCAGGCTAGCGCCGGAAAGGGCCGCATCCATTGTCATTTGCGCCGTTACGCCCCATTTGATCCCGATGAGAACACCAGTGCCGCCGCGCACACGGCGAGGGCGACCGTGCACAGGGTCGCCGCCGTCGCGTGCCGCGCTGCCAGTGCGGGCGGGCCGTCGGTGTCGGACGCGGCCAGTACGCGGATACGGCGGTGTGCGATCGCCAGGAAGCCCAGCCACAGCGCGCAGCACAGGACGCAGGCCACGACGCCGGTCCCCGACAGCCCGCCGTGCAGCGCCGTCTTCGCCGCGAGGACCGCGGCCACGGTGCTCGACAGGGTCGTACGCCGCCACGCGAGCCGCGTGCGCTCCGGCTGCAGCCCCGGGTCCCGCTCGGGACGGCACTCCGGGGCGGGCGCGGTCATCCCTCCCAGCCGACGAGGACGACGAGGACCATCGCGACGGCCACGACCGCGACGGCGATGCCCAGCAGCGCCGGGAAGCGCGACACGGGCAGGTCCTCCCCGCGCCGCATCGCGCGCTCGCAGCGCACCCAGTGGTTGACGGCCCGCAGTGAGCAGAGCACGCCCGCCGCCAGCAGGGCCAGGGCGAGGCCGACCCGCCAGGCCCACCGCAGGTCGGGCAGGAACTGATCCACCGCGAAGCCCCCGCCGATCAGCGCCAGCGCGGTGCGCAGCCAGGCCAGAAAGGTCCGCTCGTTGGCCAGCGAGAACCGGTAGTCGGGCGTCCGGCCCTCCTGCCGTACCGCCTCGGGGGCGAACCACAGCCGGACGTTCCGTACGAATTCGATCACGCCCAGGACCCTACCGGGGCCCCGTGGCGGCTCAGTCCGTACCCGTCGCCCGGTAGTCCGTCAGGCGCTCGTACGCCGCCAGACCGTCCGGCACCCATGTCCAGTCGGCCAGGTGCCGCTTCACCTCCTCCTCGGTGAGGAAGTCGTGCCAGGCGACCTCCTCGACCTGGGGGTTCACCGGGAGGTCGCAGCGGACCTCGTAGACGGCGGACCACCAGGTCCGGCCGGATCCGTCGTCGTAGAGGAACTTGAAGAGGGGGACGGGCCGGGGGAGCCCGGAGACGCCGAGTTCCTCCTCGGCCTCGCGCAGGGCCGCGTCGTCGTACGACTCGCCCGCGCCCACGACCCCGCCGACGAACATGTCGTACAGGGAGGGGAAGACGAGCTTGGTGGGCGTGCGGCGATGGACGAAGAGACGGCCCCCGGCATCCCTGGCCTGGATGAACACGCACCGGTGGCGAAGACCGCGGGCGTAGGCCTCGCCGCGCGGGGACTGCCCGACGACCACGTCGTTCTCGTCCACGATGTCGAGGATCTCGTCAGCGGCGCTCATGTCCCCATCCAAGCAGTCCCGGACCGAAACGGTCGCCGGTGCGCTCCGGGGCGAGGCCGTGGCCGACCTTCAACGCGGCTGAAGGTCCCGCGCCGGTTCCGTCCTCGCGGTGCCCCTCGGCATCGCGGGGTGCAGGCCCAGCAGCAGGATGCCCACCACGATCGCCGCGAGCCCCGCCGCCTCCCAGGCCAGCGCCCCCACGTCCGTACGCAGCCGGTCCCCGAGGAACCCCACCCCGCACACGATCCCGGCCAGCGGCTGGGCCGCGGTGAGCGCGGGCAGCGACATCCGCAGCTCCGCCGTCTCGAAGGCGCTCTGCACCAGCACCAGGCCCGTCACCCCGAGGACCAGTACGCCGTACGGCTGCCAGCCGGTGATCAGCTCGCTCAAGCCGCCGTCGCCGAACCGCTCCCCGCTGACCCGGGTGAGCGCGTCCTGCACGCCGTACAGCAGCCCCGCGGCCAGCGCCAGCAGCACGGGCGCGGCGCTCAGCCGGGAGCGCTTGGCATAGGTGGTGAGCAGCAGCGCGAGCCCGACCATGATCCCGATGATCAGCCAGTGCCGCAGCGGATCGCCGACCGCGTCGCCGCCCATGGGCCGGCCCGCCACGATGAACGCCGAGACTCCGCCCGCGAGCAGCACGAGCCCCGCCCAGCCCTGCCGGCCCAGCGGGTGCTTGGTCTGATGGCGGGAGAGCGCGAGCGCGAACAGCAGGTTCGTCGCGAGGAGTGGTTCCACGAGGGAGATCTCGCCCTTGCCCAGGGCGACCGCGCCGAGCACCATGCCGCACACCATCAGCCCGATGCCGCCCAGCCACCGCGGCACCCGGATCAGGTCCAGCAGCAGGCGGGGGGAGAGGAAGTCGCTCAGCGGGGCCTGCGAGGCGACGTTCTGCTGGAGCACGAAGCCGAAGCCCAGACAACAGGCCGCGCTCACCGAGAGGATCAGAACGAGAACCGACACGCTGGGTACCTCGATACATCGGGAGTCGGAGCGGGTCACAGGTGCGTATTCCCGCCGACTGTAGTGCCACGAACCGGGGCCTGCCCACGGGAGTACCCGGAACCGGGCAGTTGACTCGGTCACTCCTCTTGCCGAAGGATCTGACCGATCAGTAACAACGCCTGGTCGGTTGCGTCACTGTGCCCGATCGACCAGTACCGATGTCTGACGCCTTCCGTACCACTGTCTCATCAACCAGCCACGATGCCGACGGCTCGTGACGAAGCCGACATGATCGGTCATGCTCCGTCATGAGCCTTCATGCGCCTCCACGAGCCGTCGGAACGCCGAGAGGACGGGCCCATGGCCTACGACGCAGATGTGATCGTGATCGGAGCGGGCCTCGCGGGGCTCGCCGCGACCGCGGAGCTCGTCGACGCGGGCCGCACGGTGATCCTCCTCGACCAGGAGCCGGAACAGTCGATCGGCGGGCAGGCCCACTGGTCCTTCGGCGGCCTCTTCTTCGTGAACTCGCCCGAGCAGCGTCGGATGCGGATCAAGGACAGCCACGCGCTCGCCCTCCAGGACTGGATGGGCACGGCCGCGTTCGACCGTCCCGAGGACCACTGGCCGCGCCGCTGGGCCGAGGCCTATGTGGACTTCGCGGCCGGCGAGAAGCGGTCCTGGCTGCACCGGCAGGGGGTCCGTTTCTTCCCGGTGGTCGGCTGGGCGGAGCGCGGGGGCTACGACGCCAACGGCCACGGGAACTCCGTGCCGCGCTTCCACATCACCTGGGGGACCGGGCCGGGGCTGGTCGCGCCCTTCGAGCGGCGGGTACGGGCCGGGGTCGCGCGCGGTCTCGTCCAGCTGAAGTTCCGCCACCGGGTCACCGGGCTGGCCCGCAGCGCGGGCGCCGTCGACACCGTCACCGGGGAGATCCTGGAACCGTCGGGCACAGCGCGCGGACAGGCCAGCAGCCGTACGGTCGCCGGGGCGTTCGAACTCAAGGCGCAGGCGGTGATCGTCACCTCGGGCGGCATCGGCGGCAACCACGAACTGGTCCGCGCCAGCTGGCCCGAACGGCTCGGCACCCCACCCGAGAAGATGATCTCGGGTGTGCCCGCGCACGTCGACGGCCGGATGCTGGCGATCGCCGAGGAGACGGGTGCGCACCTCATCAACCGCGACCGCATGTGGCACTACACCGAGGGCATCCAGAACTGGAACCCCATCTGGGACAACCACGGCATCCGCATCCTGCCGGGCCCGTCCTCCCTCTGGCTGGACGCGCGAGGAAACCGCCTCCCCGTACCGCTCTTCCCGGGCTTCGACACCCTCGGCACCCTCGAACACATCATGAAGACCGGCTACGACCACACGTGGTTCGTGCTCGACCAGAAGATCATCGGCAAGGAGTTCGCGCTCTCGGGCTCGGAGCAGAACCCGGACCTGACCGGCAAGTCGATCAAGGGCGTGATCGGCCGGGCGCGTGCAGACGTACCCGGCCCCGTGAAGGCGTTCATGGACAACGGTGCGGACTTCGTCGTCGAGAAGGACCTCGGCGCCCTCGTCCGCGGCATGAACGCCCTCACCAAGGAGTCGCTGATCGACGAGGCCGCGCTGCGCCGGGAGATCGTCGCGCGCGACCGGGAGATCGCGAACCCCTTCACCAAGGACCTCCAGGTGATGTCGATCCGTGGCGCCCGCAACTACCTCGGCGACAAACTGATCCGCACGGCCACGCCGCACCGCATCCTCGACCCCAAGGCGGGTCCGCTCATCGCCGTCCGCCTCCACATCCTCACCCGCAAGACCCTCGGCGGCCTGGAGACCGACCTCTCCTCGCGCGTACTGACCGAGGGCGGCGACCCGCTCACGGGCGTGTACGCGGCGGGTGAGGCCGCCGGCTTCGGCGGCGGCGGGGTCCATGGCTACCGCTCCCTCGAAGGTACGTTCCTCGGCGGCTGCCTCTTCTCCGGCCGTACCGCGGGCCGCGCGGCGGCGAAGGCGGTCGGCTGACCCCGGAAAGGACCCCGGCTCCGGCCGGGGCTCCGGCCCGGCATACCGCGGGCGGGGTGGTGGTCCGGGCCCCGCCCCCGGCATACCGCGGCCGGGTCGATGGAGCGTGCCCCGCCCCCGGTGTGACGCGGCCGGGTCGATGGAGCGTGCCCCGCCCCGGTACGACGTGGGCGGGCGGCGACCGGTGACCCAGCCCCTGCGCGACGCGGGCGGTTCGATTTTCAACTCCCCCCTCGACAAGGGCTGTTGGAACGGGTACCGGATCAACCCGGCCTTGACTTAAAGCCTCAGCCAAGGGTTTGCTGTCCGTGATCACTCCCTGACTGGCCGCGTCTGTGAGGAAGCCCCGCGGTGTCGCCACCCCCGCCACCCCCGCCACCCCCTCCCCTGGGCCGCGGCCGCAAACGCGCGGCCCAGGCCTTCGACGCCGCCCTCGACGACGCCGAACTCATCGCCGTGCGCGCCTCGTTGGCGCAGGGACGCTGGACCGCGGTCCGCGCACTGCTCGCCGCGACCGGCGACGACTGGGACCGGCGCGGACACCGCGTCACCGTCCTCGCGCAGGAGCCCACCACCCTCGCCTGGGCCCAGGACTGGCAGCTCGCCGAACCCGAGTCCGCCGACGCCGCCGTACTCCTCGCCTGCGCCACCGTCCAGCGCGCCCTGTGCGGCAAGGACCGCCCGGAGCGGGCCCGCGAGGCCTGCCACGCCGCGGCCGCGCTCGCGCCCGCCGACCCCACGCCCTGGCTCGGCCTGCTGATGCTGGAGCGTTCGCTCGGCAGCGAGGACGACGTGGTCCGGCTCTTCGACGAGGTGCGCCACCGCTACCCCGACCACCACCACGCCCACCACCTGATGGTCGCCCGGCTCGCCGAGCGCCGTGCCGAGGCGGGGCAGGACCCGCTCCACGAGGTCTACGACTTCGCGAACTGGGCGGCCGAACAGGCCCCCGCCGACTCGCCGTTGGCGATCCTCCCCGTCGTCGCGCACGCGGAGCGCTATCGCGTGCTGGCCCTCTCCGGCAGCGAGCCCGCCGACCCGGTCGCCTCCGGGCACTGGGTCGGCCGCCGCGCCCGCCAGGTGATGAAGGCCGCGTTCGACTGGTGGCTGGAGTGGGAGCGCGAGGACCACCCCCGCCGCCTCCTCGACCTCAACTTCCTCGCCCACGCCAAGTTCTGCGAGGGCCGGGGTGCCGAGGCCGCCGCCCTGTTCCACCGCATCGGGCCGCAGACCACCCCGGTGCCGTGGTCGTACCCGGACCGCGACCCGTACAGAGCCTTCCGCGCCGCCCGCGACAGCGCCCTCGGCACGACGTGACCCACCCGAAGCGGACCCGACGCCAGACCCCGAGCCGGATCCCACGTCAGACCCCGAGCCCGACCCCGAGCCAGACCCCGAGCGAAACCCGAAGAAACAACCGCAAGAACGAAACCCGAGAGGACAACCCCGCGATGACGACGGGCAGTTCGAGCACATCGAGCACATCGAGCAGTTCGAGCAGTTCGAGCAGTTCGAACACGGGTGGACCGGCCGCGGCCGGTGGCGCCATCAGTACCTTCAAGGGCCAGGACCGCGCCCTGCACGCAGGCCGGCTCGGCACCGGAGGCCTGCTGCTCTCCGTCCTCGCGGCGACTGCGCCCCTCATGGTCGTCGCAGGTGTCATGCCCACGGCATTCGCGGTGATGGGCATCGTGGGGGAGCCACTGATCTTCGTCATCCTCGGCGTGGTGCTCGCGCTCTTCAGCGTCGGGTACGCCGAGATGAGCCGCCACGTCCACAACGCGGGCGCCTTCTACGCCTACGTCGCCCGTGGCCTCGGCGGCACCGCCGGCGCCGGCGCCGCCGCGGTCGCGCTCGTCGCCTACAGCGCGCTCCAGTTCGGCATCTACGGCATCTTCGGCTTCGAGGTCTCAGGGCTGTTCGCCACCTACGCCGATACCGAAGTCGCCTGGTGGATACCGGCGTTGGTCGCCGTCCTCGCCGTCGGCGCGCTCTCCTGGCTGAAGATCGACGTCAACGCGCGTGTACTCGGCATCCTCCTGGTCGTCGAGGTGGCGCTCGTCGTCGTCTTCGACATCGCCGCCGTCGCCGACCCCGCCAAGGAGGGCCTCTCGCTGCACGCCTTCAACCCCGACACGCTCACCGGGGCGGGCGTCGGCACCGCACTGTGCTTCTGCATCGCCGCCTTCACCGGCTTCGAACAGGCACCGGTGTACGCCGAGGAGACCAGCCGCCCGCACATCCTCGTCCCGCGCGTGATGTTCCTGGCGATCGGCTTCGTCGCCGTCTTCTTCGCGGTCAGCTCCTGGGCGCTGACCGTCGCCGCGGGCCCCTCCGGGATCGTCGGCGCCGCGCAGAAGCAGAGCGCGGGGCTGCTGTTCTTCCTCACCGAGTCACGCCTCGGCGGCACGTTCACCGACGTCCTGCACGTCCTCTTCGTGACCGGGATGTTCGCCGCGCTGCTCAGCTTCCACAACGTCGTCGCCCGGTACGCCTTCGCCATGGGCCGCGAAGGACTGCTGCCCTCCGCCTTCGGCCGCACCACCGGCACCAGCGGCGCCCCCGGCACCGGCTCGTTGCTGCAGACCGCCGTCTCCGTGGTCGTGCTGGTCGCCTTCGCCGTGACCGACGACAAGCCGACCGGCGACCCGACCGCGCCCGTACTGCACCTGTTCACCTGGGCCGGCAACGTCGGCGCGCTCGGCGTCATCCTGCTCATGGCGGCGGCCTCGCTCTCCGTCATCGTCTTCTTCGCCCGGCGCGGTGCCGCCCGGGCCCAGGCCTGGCGCCTGGCCACCTCGGCGATCGCGGGCGTCGCCCTTCTCGTGATCGCGGGCTACACCGTCAAGGACTTCGACATCCTCGTCGGGGCCGGTCCGGACTCCGCGCTGAGCTGGCTGCTGCCCGCCCTCGTCGGAGCCGCCCTGGTCGTCGGCCTGGTCCAGGGCCTGCTGCTGCGTTCCCGCAAGCCCGAGGTGTACGCCCGTGTCGGACTCGGCAACGAGGCGTTCCAGCTGGACAAGGCGGCGGAGTCCACGCCCTGACGGATGTCCGGGACGTCCGGGATGTCCCGGTGCTGTCTGAGAATTGGTTACGGAAATCTGACGGGCACCCGCTGCCGCTGGCGTCAAGGGGGTCGCGGGTGCTCGTATGGATGGGTGAACCCTGAACAGTCCGCGGAGCAGGGACCGGAACGTCCCGACGAGTCCGGGGCGCCCATCGGGCGCCGGGTCCTGCTCGGCACGCTCGGCCTCGGCGCGCTCGGTGTGCTGGTCGCGCCCCCGCTCCAGCGCGGCCTCGAATCCGTTTTCGCCGGTGACCCCACCGGGCTGACCGGCCTGCTCCCCAACGGCGGCGGCTTCCGCTACTACTCGGTGACCTCGTCCGTCCCGCACAAGGGCGCGGCCGACTACCGCCTCACCGTCGACGGTCTGGTCGACCACCCGCGCACCTACACCCTGGCCGACCTCAAGGCACTGCCGCAGACCCGGCTCGTGCACGACGTGCAGTGCGTCACGGGCTGGCGGGTGCCCGGCACCCCCTTCGAAGGGGTACGGCTCTCGGACCTCCTCGACGCCGCGGGGGTGCGCCCCGCCGGCCGGGCGATCCGCTTCACCTGCTTCGACGGGGCGTACACCGAGAGCCTCACGCTCTCGCAGGCCCGGCGCCCCGACGTCCTGGTGGCCCATCGCATGCAGGACAAGCCCCTCGGCCACAGCCACGGCGGCCCGGTCCGCCTCTACGTCGCCCCCATGTACTTCTACAAGTCCGCCAAGTGGCTCTCCGGCATCACCGTCACCGAGGACGTCCGTCCCGGTTACTGGGAGGACAGGGGCTACGACGTGGACGCATGGGTCGGCCGCTCGAACGGACGCGACGATGCACCCACGAGTTGACGACCCCCCGGCCCTCGCCACGCCCTCCTCGCGCGTACGGCGCTTCAGCCGCGCCGAGCGCTGGGTGCACCGGGTGACAGCCCTGCTGATGGGCGTGTGCGTGGCGACCGCGGCCTGCCTGTACCTCCCGACGTTCGCGGAGCTCGTCGGCCGCCGCGAACTGGTGGTCAGGGTCCACGAGTGGGCGGGCCTGCTGCTCCCGGTCCCCGTCCTGGCGGGCCTGGCCTCCCGCGCCTTCCGCGCGGACCTGGGCCGGCTGAACCGCTGGGGCCCGCACGACCGCAGATGGCTGCGCGCGGCGCTGCGCCGGGACCGGCACCCCTCGTCCCGCCCCGCGGCCAAGTTCAACGCGGGGCAGAAGACCTACGCCGCCTGGATCGCCGGCGCGACCCTGGTCATGCTCGGCACCGGCCTGCTCATGTGGTTCACCCACCTCACGCCCTTGATGTGGCGCACCTCGGCGACCTTCGTCCACGACTGGCTGGCGCTCACGATCGGCATCGTCCTCGCCGGCCACATCGGCATGGCCCTCGGCGACCCGGAGGCCAGACGCGGACTGCGCACGGGCTCGGTCAGCAGGGAGTGGGCCGAACGCGAGCATCCGCTCTGGCGGCCCTGGGCCGACAGGGCCCGGGCCGACGGGGCCAGGCCCGACGAACCCCGCCGCACCCCACTGGACCCCTGACCCATGGCCCCTGGACCCCCAACCCCTGGACCCTCAGGAGCTGCCCGGTCGATGGTGTGACCGGGCGGTGGCCAGAGCGTTGGTCCGGGCACGGCACGGGGTGGTCCGACAGACGCGGGAGGGAGCGGTTGCGTCCGGTCCGGGCCGGCCGACGGGCGGCCGGTCCGTGCTAGCCGACGGCCGGCAACAGGCGCCACGGATCCTCGGCTCCCGCCGGGTCGAGCAGGGACGCGGCGCGCAGCGCCCTGTGGCTGTAGCGTGCCAGGCTGCGATCGTGAGCGGCCATGCGTGCGGGGTCGTCCCCCATGGCCCGGTGCATGATCCGCAGGACCCGGTGCGCACGGTCGTCCGTAGCGTGGGTCGCCCGGTCCCACACCTGCTGCCGCAGTCTGCGGGCAGCCTCCCTCTCTCCGGTCTCGTGCAGGTAGCAGAACGCGTCCCGCACATAGGCCGAACAGTCTTGCCAGTCCTGTGCGCGCCGGGCGTTGTGGTAGTTCGCGATGACCGCGAACAGCAGCAGTTCCTCGTCGGACCCCGCGTCGCCCAGGACCTGGGGTGCGATGTTCTGCATGAGGAAGGCCGCCCCGTAATAGGCGCGTTCCACGGGATCCGCGGCCTGAGCCGCCTCGCGGAGCATGGCCGGTTCGGATACGGCCACCCGTTGTTCGAGCTCGTTCAGCCAGCACACGACAAACCCTGTGAACTGTTTTCCAGCGACGGTGTACAGCTCACCAGTCATCCGTTTGCCGCCTTTCGACCAGTTGCGGCGTCACGAGCCCACCCGGTTGTGCGTTGTGTCGATCCCTGCATGGACCCGTTTCCCCTCATTGTCGCGTTGTGATCAGCACTGCCCCTTCGGGCTGTACTGTCTGCCCTTTCCGGCACCAGGGCCCCCTCGCACGGTTGTCCGGGAAGCCGCCGGCACGGTGGGGATCCCGGTCGGTTGCCCAGGGCGGCAGCCGCAGTCCGTCGCCTCCCCGCCGCGGCCTTCCCGGCTTGACCTCCGGGGACAGTGACGAGCGGGAACGTGTGGGCCCGGCATCCGGGCGGAGGCCCTGCCGGCTCCGTTCCACTTGCCGACTCCTACGGGCCGGAGGGGCCGAGCGTTCACGGAGCGATCTCCGGCACCTTTCTGGAACTGTTACCTGTTCGACCCGTTGACACCCCGCACCCTCCCTCTTAGTGTCAGCCAACGTTCTGAACGCATGGCGGCATTTCGAACGGTCGAGAGGTAACTGCCCTGCGCATCACCGGATTCAGTACATACGTGAACGTGACGCCGTGGTACGACTCGGCATGCGTTCAACTGCGCGCCGGCAGCGGGATCGCGAGTGTCGGCACGACCTGGATGCCCAGGAGGGTGGGGGGCCACGCCGACGTACCGATCGGCGATCTGTGCGAACACCGAGGTTCTTGAGCCCCAACTGCACTAATGTGGCGGGGACTTGAGCATCAGCCAGCTCGCTCAGGGCTACTGGCAGTTCACTCCCATGGAGATGTGCACCCAAGACCCTCGACGACCTCGGCGGTTACGTGCGGATCTACAAGGTCGCCGAGCTGACCCGCCGGGCGCCCCGCTCCACCCGAAGTGAGGGCTGTCCGGGCCCGGTTCCACCCGTACGGCATCCATCTGTGGGGACCTGAGCCTGGACGGCGCACAGCCGACTCGCGTTCGACCTGCTCGTCGGCTGCCCGGTCCGCTCCACCGCTGCTTCCCCACAGACATCAGATACGCCGTTATCTCTCTCGACGACGAGAAGATCAAGGAAAGATCATCATGCGCAACCGCAGAGCCGTCCTCGCCGCCGCTGCCTCCGTCGCCCTCACGTTGTCCGCCTGCGGCAGCCAGAACACCTCGGGCGGCTCCAAGGGCGGCACCATCGGCATCGTGATGCCGACCCAGGACTCCCCGCGCTGGATCACGGACGGCAAGAGCGTCGCCAAGGACCTGCAGACCAACGGGTACGAGACCAAGCTGGTCTACGGTCAGAACGACCCGAAGGCCCAGGTCTCACAGATCGACAACCTGATCACGCAGGGCGTCAGTGCGCTGATCATCGCGGCCATCGACAACAAGTCGCTGAACAACGTGCTCCAGAAGGCCGCCGACGCGCACATCCCGGTGATCTCCTACGACCGGCTCATCCTCGGCACCAAGAACGTCGACTACTACGCCTCCTTCGACAACGAGCAGGTCGGCCGGCTCCAGGCCCGCTACATCATCGACAAGCTCGGCCTGGAGGACGGCAAGGGCCCGTACAACATCGAGCTGTTCGCCGGCTCCAGCGACGACAACAACACCAAGTACTTCTTCGACGGCGCGATACACCTCCTGCAGCCGTTCCTGGACAGCAAGCAACTGGTCGTCCAGTCCGGCCAGACCGCGCTCAACAAGGTCACCACACTGCGCTGGGACGGCCCCACCGCGCAGAAGCGCATGGACAGCATCCTTGCCACGTCGTACAAGAGCAGGACCGTCGACGCGATCCTGTCGCCGTACGACGGCATCTCCATCGGTGTCCTGGCAGCGCTGAAGGCGGACGACTACGGCTCCGTCAGCAAGCCCCTCCCGGTCATCACGGGTCAGGACGCCGAACTGCCCTCGGTGAAGTCGATCATCGCGGGTCAGCAGTCGGAGACCGTCTACAAGGACAGCCGCCTGCTCGCCGAGGTGGCCTCGAGCATGGTCCAGGACGTGCTCAACGGCAGGAAGCCGAACATCAACAACACCGGGACCTATAACAACGGCACCAAGGTCGTGCCCGCCTATCTGCTGCAGCCGGTCAGCGTCGACAAGACCAACTACGACAGTGTTCTGGTCGGGGCCGGCTACTACACCGACGCCGAGCTCAAGAAGTAGCCGCACGACCATGGCGGAACCCCTCAGGCCCCGAGAGCGGTCCTGCGGGTCATCCTGCCGACTCACCTGCGGACGTCGGCCCCGTGGGTACGCGACGGTGCTCATCAACGGCTGGGCACCGTCCTGGCGATCAGGAAACAGATCCCGGTCGTGAGGAAGCGGCTGCTCAAGGGCGAGCGTGCTCAACGGCGAGCGCCCGCCCCCGATGCGTGCCATGCCCGGACCGGCGATCCGGCCACCGCCCGGTCACACGATCGACCGGACAGCTCCTAAAGGTCTAGTCCTCTAGTTCTCCGGGCCCCTGGACCTCTGGAACCCCTGGACCCCGAAGTCCAGCAGCACCTTGCACGAGCGGCTCCGGTCCGCGGCCAGTGTGAATGCCGACTCCGCCTCACCGAGCGGGACCACCGCGCTGACCAGGGAGTCGAAGCGGGGCTCGGCTGCGAGCAGTACCAGCGCGTCGTCGAACTCCTGGTCGAAGCGGAACGCGCCCCGCAGCTCGATCTCCCGGCTCACCACCAGGTTCCCCGCGAACGGGCTCTGCCCCGGCGGCAGCATGCCGAGCTGGACGACGACCCCGCCGCGCCGCACCAGGCGCAGACAGCTGTCGAGGCCCGCGGCCACCCCGGACGCCTCGACGGCCACGTCGACCTCCGGGGGCCACCCGGGATCGGCGGGATCGTCGGCCCGTACGACCGTGTCCGCGCCCGCGGCGGCGGCGTACGACAGCGCCTTCGGCAGCAGGTCCGTCACGGTCACCCGGGCCGCGCCCGCGGCCTTCGCGGCAGCCACCACGAGACAGCCGATGGGCCCCGCCCCCGTCACCAGGACATGGCGGTCCTTCATCGCACCGGCCCGCCGGACCGCGTGCAGCGCCACCGACAGCGGCTCGGCGAGCGCCGCCCGCCGCAGCGGGAGCCCCACCGGCAGCTCCCTCACCTGCCGGGCGGGTACCACCACTTGGGACGCGAACCCGCCCTGCACATGCGGTGTACGCGCCGCGCTGCCCAGGTACCGGGTGTCCCGGCAGACATTCGCCCGCCCGTCGACGCACTCGGGGCACACCCCGCACGGTGTCGCCGGGTGCACGGCGACGGCCGTACCCGGCGTGGGACCGGTGCCCCCGTCGCCGTACGCCACGACCGTCCCCACCACCTCGTGGCCCAGCACCATCGGCTCCCGCAGCCGGAAGTCCCCGACGCCGCCGTGCCGCCAGTAGTGCAGATCGGACCCGCACACCCCGCCGTACCGGACGGCGACGAGCGCCTCGCCGGGGCCGGGGGACGGGACCGGCAGTTCGTCGACCCGCAGGTCGCCCTGCCCGTGAATCACACAACCGAGCATCGCCGAGCCCCTTTCACAGCACACTCGTCATACCGCCGTCGACGTACAGCACCTGCCCGCTCACGAAGTCCGCCGCGGGCGAGGCGAGGAAGAGCAGCCCGCCGACCAGGTCCTCCGTACGGCCCCACCGCCCGGCCGGGGTGCGCCGCCGCACCCAGGCGCTGAACTCCTCGTCCTCGACGAGGGGCTGGGTCAGCTCGGTCTCGATATAGCCCGGGCCGAGCCCGTTGACCTGCACCCCGGCCGGACCCCAGTCCGCGCACATGCCCTTGGTGAGCATCTTCAGCGCGCCCTTGGTGGCCGCGTACGGGGCGATGCCCGGCCGTACGACCTCGCTCTGCAGGGAACAGATGTTGATGATCTTGCCGTGGCCGCGTTCCGTCATCCGCCGGGCGGCCTCGCGGCCGACCAGGAACGCGCTCGTCAGGTTGGTGTTCAGGATCCGGTGCCAGTCCGAGTCCGTGAACTCCAGGAGCGGGGCCCGCAGCTGCATGCCCGCGTTGTTGACGAGGATGTCGAGCGGGCCCACCCGGTCCTCGACCTCCGCCACTCCGGCGGCCACCGAGGGGCCGTCGGTGACGTCGAAGACCGCGGTGCGGACGTCCCCGGGCAGTTCCGCCGCGGCCTTGGTGAGCCGGTCGGCGTCCCGCCCGTTGAGGACGACCGTGCAGCCCGCCTCCAGGAGCCCACGGGCCAGCGCGAACCCGATGCCCCGGCTGGAGCCGGTGACCAGGGCCGTACGTCCGCCGATGTCGAACAGGGGGTGACTCATCCCCGTACTCCCGTCTCTCGTCCTCGTATCCCTATATGACCAGCGACAGCAGCAGGACGAGCCCGCCGGCGACCACGGAGATGATGGTCTCCATGACGGACCAGGTCTTGAGGGTCTGGCCGACGCTGAGGCCGAAGTACTCCTTGACGAGCCAGAATCCGGCGTCGTTGACGTGGCTGAAGAAGAGTGAGCCGGCGCCGATGGCGAGGACGAGGAGGGAGGTGTGGGCGGTCGACATGTCGGCCGCGAGGGGGGCGACGAGGCCGGCCGCCGAAATGGTGGCGACGGTCGCGGAGCCGGTGGCGAGGCGGATGATCACGGCGATCAGCCAGGCCAGCAGCAGGGCGGGGATGGACCAGTCCTTGGAGATGTCCAGGATCATCTGGCCGACGCCGGAGTCGATGAGGGTCTGCTTGAAGCCGCCGCCCGCGCCGACGATGAGCAGGATGCCCGCGATGGGGGCGAGGGACTTCTCGACGGTGGTGGAGATGCGGTCCTTGGTGAAACCGGCGGCGCGGCCCAGGGTGAACATGCCGACGATGACGGCTGCGAGCAGGGCGATCAGCGGGGAGCCGATGATGTCGAAGACGCGCTGCACCATGTGGGTGGGGTCGTCGACGATGATGTCGACCAGTGCCTTGGAGAGCATGAGGGCGACGGGCAGGAGCATGGTGGCGAGGGTGGCGCCGAAGCCGGGGCGCCGGTCGAGGTCCTCGGAGGCGCGGGTGGGGATCATGCGGTCGGGGGCGGGGACGTCGACCCAGCGGGCGGCGTAGCGGGAGAAGAGCGGGCCCGCGATGATCACGGTGGGGATCGCGACGAGGACGCCCAGGGCGAGGGTGATGCCGAGGTTGGCCTTGACGGCGTCGATGGCGACCAGGGGGCCGGGATGCGGCGGGATCAGGCCGTGCATGACGGACAGGCCGGCCAGGGCGGGGATGCCGATGCGCATCAGGGAGTAGTTGCCGCGTTTGGCGACCATGAGGACGACCGGGATCAGCAGGACGATGCCGACTTCGAAGAACAGCGGCAGGCCGATGACGGAGGCGATCAGGACCATGGCCCAGGGCATGGCGCGGCCGCCGGCCTTGGCGAGGATGGTGTCGACGATCTGGTCGGCGCCGCCGGAGTCGGCGAGGAGTCTGCCGAGGATGGCGCCGAGGGCGATGAGGACGCCGACGCCGGCGACGGTGGAGCCGAGGCCGGTGGTGAAGCTGGTGATGGTCTTGTCGAGGGGTGCTCCGGCGAAGGCGCCGAGGGCGAGCGAGCCGATGGTCAGGGCCAGGAACGCGTGCAGTTTGAACTGGGTGATGAGCAGGACGATGACGGCGATGCCCGCCAGCACGGCGATACCCAGCTGGGCGTGGCCCGCCGAGGTGATCGGCTCGACGACGTCCGCTGCCAGCATCTCGACGCTGAGTCTGGTCACGGTGATTCCCTTGCTTGAGAAACGTATGCGGGGGAGGTGCGCGGTGGAGAGGAGTTCCTGCGGGAGGTGCTTGCGGGGCAGGTGCTCCTGCGGAAGTGGAAGTGCTCGCAGGGCAGGAAGGTGCTCCTGCGGAAGTGGAAGTGCTCGCAGGGCAGGAAGGTGCCCCTGCGGAAGGTGCTTGTGCGCCAGGTGTTACGACGAGGGCTGAGCGGCCAGGCGCCGGAGCGCGGCCACGGCCCGTTCGGTGATCTCGCCGGGGTCGCCGGAGACGTCCACGGAGACACCCGCCTCGTCCGCTTCGAGCGGCTGGAGGGTGGCGAACTGCGAGTCCAGGAGCGCCGTCGGCATGAAGTGCCCCTGACGGTGCGACATCCGGTCCTCGATGAGCGCGCGGTCACCGGTCAGATGGACGAAGACGACCCCGGGCGCCTCGGCCCGCAGCCGGTCGCGATAACTGCGCTTGAGCGCCGAGCTGCTGACCACTCCGCCGAGCCCGTGCCGGTCGTGCGCCCAGCGGCCGATGGCGTCCAGCCACGGCCACCGGTCCTCGTCGGTCAGCGGCGTCCCGGCCGTCATCTTGGCGATGTTGGCCGGGGGGTGGAAGTCGTCGCCCTCGGCGTACGGAACGCCGAGCCGGGCCGCAAGCAGGGGACCGATGGTGGTCTTGCCGGTGCCCGCGACGCCCATGACCACAACGACATGGGGGGTACTCATCGCTGCCTCACTGTCTCGTCACTCTCTCGTCGACATCTGGTGTCGACGACACTGAAACTCATTAGGTACGACGAATTCAAGAGTCTGTGACATATAAGTCTGACTTTTTGTTCCCGAGCTCCGCCTCGTACGCTGGCCCCATGACCACACGGGGCCGGGGGCTGCACGGACATGTACTGGAAGCCCTCGGGCCGGCGATCACCGCGGGCGAGTACCCGCCGGGGAGCGTGCTGCGCACGGACGAACTCGCGCAGCGCTTCGAGGTGTCCCGTTCGGTGATGCGTGAGGCGGTCAGGGTGCTGGAGTCCATGCACCTGGTCGAGTCCCGCCGCCGTGTGGGGGTGACGGTCCGCCCCAAGGCCGAATGGAATGTGTACGACCCTCAGGTCATCCGGTGGCGGCTGGCCGGCGCCGACCGCCCCCACCAGCTGCGTTCGCTCACCGTGCTGCGCTCGGCGGTCGAACCGGTCGCCGCGGGCCTGGCCGCCAAACACGCCACCGCCCAGCAGTGCGCCGAACTCACCGAGTGCGCCCTCGGCATGGTCGCGACCTCACGCGGCCATCAGCTGGAGGCGTATCTCGTCCATGACGTGGACTTCCATCGGGTGATCCTCAACGCGTCGGGCAACGAGATGTTCGCCCGCCTGGGCGATGTCGTCGCGGAGGTCCTGGCGGGCCGCACCCATCACGAGGTCATGTTCGAGGACCCCGACCCCGCCGCCGTCACCCTGCATGTCCAGGTCGCGGAGGCGGTCCGCGGGGGAGACGCGCCCCGCGCCGAGGAACTCACCCGTGAGATCACGGTCGGCGCGCTCCAGGAGCTGGACGTCCTCGCGCCGTAGGTCCTACTCCGGGAAGTCGCCCCTACTCCGGGAAGTCGCCGTCCACGTACACCCAGGCCCCGTCGACCCGCTCGAACCGGCTCCGCTCGTGCAGCGAGCCGCCCCGGTAGGAGGCACGGAACGTCACGGTGCCCACGGAGTGGAAGGCCGACCCCTGCCCCGTGTCGAGGATCTCCAGGCCGGTCCACCGCATCCCGGGGTCGAACTCCACCCGGGCCGGCCGTGTCCGCGGATGCCAGGTCCGCAGCAGATACCCCTCGTCCTCCCGTACGAAGGCGCAGTACCGCGACCGCATCAGGCGTTCGGCGGTCGGCGCCACGGCCTCGCCGCGGTGGAACCGCCCACAGCACTTCGCATACGGCTCGGGCAGCCCGCACGGGCAGGTACGACTGGTCATGACCGCCATTCTCCCTATGCCTGTGCCTACACCTACTACGCCTATGCCTACGCCGAGTCGGCGTTGGTCGGCGGGTACGTCGGCCGGGCCGGAACCGGCGCGGTCGGTGCGGCAGGCACGGACGGGGTGGGCAGCGGCGGCAGCTTCGGCGCGTACAGCCAGGCCCCGAACAGGTCGTCCAGCGGCTCGGCCGAGTAGCGGGCGGCATGCGCGGTGAAGGCCGCCGTGGTGACGGAGCCACCCCGGTGCAGGCCGGCCCAGCCGCGCAGCATACGGAAGAAGGCCTCGTCACCCATCGCGCAGCGCAGCGCGTGCATGGTCAGCCCGCCGCGCTCGTAGAGCCGGTCGTCGAACATCAGCTTGCGGCCCGGATCGGCCAGCACCAGATCCCGGGGCAGCCCGGACAGCTTCCGGTGCGCGAGGGCGGCCAGCTGCTGCGCCGGGCGTCCGCCCGACCGCTCCGACCACAGCCACTCGGCGTACTTCGCGAACCCCTCGTTCAGCCAGATGTGCCGCCAGTCCGCGATGGACACGCTGTTGCCGAACCACTGGTGCGCCAGCTCGTGCGCGACCAGCCGCTCCGACCTGCGCGCCCCGTCCACGTGATTGGCGCCGAACAGCGACAAGCCCTGTGCCTCGACGGGGACATCGAGCTCCTCGTCCGTCACGACCACCGCGTACTCGCCGAACGGATACGGCCCGAAGAGCCGTTCGAACAGCTCCATCATCGCGGGCTGGCGCGCGAAGTCCCGGGAGAACTCGGCGAGCAGGTGCGCCGGCAGATGCCCGGTCTGCGGTATGCCGCCGAGCCCCGGGTCGCCGAGCAGCACCGTCTGGTACTTCCCGATGGACAGGCCGACCAGATAGCTGGAGGTCGGCGCCGCCTGCTCGTACACCCAGGTGGTGGTCGACGCCTTCGTCGTACGGGTGAGCAGCCGGCCGCCCGCCACCACCGAGTACGCCGACGGCGTCGTGATCGAGATCTGGTACGAGGCCTTGTCGGCGGGGCGGTCGTTGCACGGGTACCAGGAGGGCGCCCCGATCGGCTGGCTGGCCACCAGCGCCCCGTCCTCCAGCTCCTCCCAGCCGATCTCGCCCCAGGGGCTGCCGACCGGCCTGGGGTTGCCCGACCACTGCACCTCCACGGTGAAGGCGGCCCCGGCCCGGATCGGCTTCGGCGGACGGATGCGCAACCTGCCGCCCCGGTGCGTGTAGTGCGGTGCCTTGCCGTCGACGCGGACCCGGCCGAGCCGGAAGTCGGCCAGGTTGAGCTGGAACTCGTTGAGCGGGGCCCGGCCCGCTATCGCGTTGAGCCGCGCGGTACCGGCCAGCCGGTTCGGGCCGGGGCGGTAGTCCAGCGCGAGCTCGTACCGGTGCACCCGGTAGCGGGGATCACCGTTGGCCGGGAAGTACGGGTCCGATCCCACTGTCTGCTGAACGCTCACGCTTGCGTCTGCTCCCTGCGCTGTGCTCGTACATGCCGGTGCACCGTCCCCGGACGCCGTACGGGCCGCGCAGGTCCTGTCGTCAAACTTTCCGTCGTCCGCCCGTGAGGCGGGCCCTGCGCCCGCCGCGGAGCGGCTGGTGTTTGCCGTGGGTGCGTGTTCTCGGCGTGCCGGGCGAAGGCCCTCGTACTGGATCGTACTTGGGTCTGCGCCCGGTGCGGCGAGAGAGCGTGCACGGCGTCGCAGGCGGACGAGAGTTTGACGACGGGGCCTAGGAACGCCATGACTCGATCGGGTTGCCCAGCCAGCGGGTGTCGTCGGGGACGGATTCCGCCGCCATGACGAGCGACGCGGGTCCCAGCGTGCTGCGCGCCCCGACGGTGCTGCCGGGAAGGACGATTCCGCCCGGGCCCAGGGTGGCGCCCTCACGGAGGACAACAGTATCCGTCCGCAAGATCCGGTCGTGGAAGAGGTGGGTCTGCAGGACACAGCCCCGGTTGACCGTGGTCGCGTCCTCCAGGGTCACCAGATCCGTCTCGGGCAGCCAGTAGCTCTCGATCCACGCGCCCTTGCCGATCCGGGCGCCGAGGCCGCGCAGCCACGCCGTCATCAGCGGCGTACCGGGCACGGATCCGGCCAGCCACGGCACGGCCACCACCTCGACGAAGGTGTCCGCCAGCTCGTTGCGCCACACGAAACCGCTCCACAGCGGGTGCTCGCCCGCCCGGTGCCGGCCCACCAGCAGCCACTTCGCCACGATGGAGATCAGACAGGCGAGCACGCCGACGCCCAGGAACACGGCTCCGGCCAGCAGCGGCGCCCAGACGCCCAGCGCGCTGAGCGCGGCGACCGTCAGGACCGCCAGCGCCGCCGAGCAGAACACCGGCACGATCCTGCACAGCTCCACCAGCGCCCGCGCCCACAGCAGCCGCGCGGGCGGGTCGTAGGTGCGGCTCTGATCGCCGTCCTGTGTCGAACGCGGCAGTTTCATCGGCGGCAGTCCCAGGTAGGAGCTGCCCTTCTTGGCCTTCTTCGGAGTCGCCGACAGCACGCCGACCAGTCCGCCGTCCGGCACGCTGCGGCCCGGCGCGGTCATCCCGGAGTTGCCCAGGAAGGCCCGGCGGCCGATCTCGGCGCGCCCGATCCGCATCCAGCCGCCGCCCAGTTCGTACGGCGCGGTCAGCGTGTCGTCCGCGAGGAAGGCGCCCTCGCCGACCGTGGTCAGGCTGGGCAGGGCGAGGACCGTGGAGACCTCGGCGCCCCGGCCGATCTTCATACCGAGCAACCGCAGCCACACCGGCGTGATCAGCCCGGCGTACAGCGGGAACAGCGTCTCGCGGGAGCGGTCCATCAGCTGGGTGACGGTCCAGGCCTGCCAGCCGATCCGGCTGTGCGTCGGGTACGTGCCCTCGCGCAGGCCCAGGCTGAGCAGGCGCACGCCGACCAGGAGCAGTAGCGCGTACGCGAGCCCGAAGGCGAGCGTGGCCGGGACCAGCGCCAGCGCGGCGCCCCGCAGAGCCGCACCGAGCCCGGCGTCCGCGCTCACGAAGACATGGGCCACCAGAAGGGCGGCGACGCCCGCGAGCACGGGCAGCGCGGTCAGCGCGAAGCCGGTCGCGCCGTACATCGCCCGCCAGTACGTGCCCCGGCGCGGACGCTCCTTGGGCCAGGCGTGCTTCGCCTTGCCGAGCTTGCCCGCGGGCGCTCCCGCCCAGCGCTGCCCGGTGGGAATCTGTCCGGCGACCGCCGAGCCCGGCGCCACCTCGGCCCGCTTGCCGACCCGCGCGCCCGGGAAGAGCATGCTGCGCGTCCCGACCACCGCACCGGCGCCGACCTTGACCGGGCCGATCTCCAGCCGGTCACCGTCCAGCCAGTGCCCCGACAGGTCCACCTCGGACTCGACGGCGGCACCCCGGCCCAGCTTGAGCATGCCGGTGACGGGCGGCAGCGAGTGCAGATCCACGTCCGCGCCGACCTTGGCGCCCAGGGCACGCGCGTACCGCTCCAGCCAGGACCCGGTCAGCGAGGCCGCGCCACTGAACTCGGCGAGCCGCTCCGCGGTCCACAGCCGCAGATGCACGCTTCCGCCGCGCGGGTAGCGCCCGGGCTTCAGGCCGCGCAGCAGCAGCCGCGCCCCGCCCGCCGCGATCGCGAGCCGTCCGGGTGGGCTGAAGAGCAGTGCCGCGCCGGCGGCGACGAGCCACCACGAGGCGCTCGGCGCCCACGGATACGGACCGAACCGGTGCAGTACGTTCCCGAGCGCGGTCAGGGCCACCGTCCAGCGCAGTCCCATCAGCGTGAACAGGGGGATCAGCAGGAGCAGCTGGGTCACCTTGGCCCGCAGCGGCACCGGCGCGATCACCCGCTCGGCGCCGTCGTCCTGCGCGGACTTCTCCAGGTGCCGGGCCAGCTTGCGCAGGACGGGCTGCTGGTAGATGTCGAGCACGGCGGCGCTGGGGTAGCGGGTGCGCAGTTTCGTGGTGAGCTGGGCGGCGGCGAGGCTGCCGCCGCCGATCGCGAAGAAGTCGTCGGAGGCGCCGGCCACCGGGATGCCCAGGACCTCGCTCCACTGCTCGGCGAGCCAGGCCTCGGTGCCGTAGAGCTGTTCCTTCGCACCGCCGGTCTCCAGGCCCTCCAGGGGCCAGGGGAGCGCGCCCCGGTCGACCTTGCCGGAGGTGCGGGTCGGCAGGTCCTCGACCGGGGCGAGCAGGGGGACGAGGGCGGCGGGCAGCTCGGCGCGCAGCTTCTCGACGGCGGCGGCCTGGTCCCAGCCCTCCTGGGTGACGACATAACCGACGAGCAGCTGGTTGCCGCCGCGGGCGGTACGGACGGCGGCCGCGGCCCCCGCCACACCGGGGAGCGCCTGCAGCGCCGCGTCGACCTCGCCGAGCTCGATCCGGCGTCCGCCGAGCTTGATCTGCTCGTCGGCCCGCCCGAGGAAGATCAGCCCGTCCCGCTCGGCCTTGACCAGGTCACCACTGCGGTACGCCCGCTCCCAGCCGAGCGACTTCAACGGCGCGTACTTCTCCGCGTCCTTCTCGGCGTCGAGATAGCGGGCGAGCCCGACCCCGCCGATCACGAGCTGGCCGCTGTCGCCCATCGCCACGGGCTCCCCGGCGTCGTCGACGACGGCGAGTTCCCAGCCGTTCAGCGGCAGCCCGATCCGGATCGGCTCCTCGCCGGTCATCAGGGAGGCACAGGCGACGACGGTCGCCTCGGTGGGCCCGTAGGTGTTCCACACCTCGCGGCCCTCGGTCACCAGCCGCTGCACCAGCTCGGGCGGGCAGGCCTCACCGCCGAAGATCAGCAGCCGTACGTCGTTGAGGGTCTCCGGTTCCCAGAGCGCGGCGAGCGTCGGCACGGTCGAGACGACGCTGATCTCCTGCTCGACCAGCCAGGGCCCCAGGTCGGCGCCACTGCGCACCTGGGAGCGCGGCACGGGCACCAGACAGGCGCCGTACCGCCAGGCCAGCCACATCTCCTCGCAGGAGGCGTCGAAGGCGACGGACAGGCCCGCCATGACCCGGTCGCCGGGTCCGATCGGGTCCTCGGTGAGGAACAGCTCCGCCTCGGCGTCGACGAAGGCCGCGGCACTGCGGTGACTGACGGCCACACCCTTGGGCTTGCCCGTGGACCCGGAGGTGAAGATGATCCACGCGTCGTGCTCGACACCGGGGCGCCCGGCGGGGACCTCGGCCCGGCCGGTGACGGTCAGTTCGTGCCCGGCGCCGATGACGGCCCGTACCTCGGCCTCCCCGAACACCAGCTCGGCCCGCTCGTCCGGGTCCTCGGCGTCCACCGGCACATAGGCCGCGCCGGCCGCCAGTACGGCGAGGACGGCGACGTACAGCTCGTTGGTGCCCGAGGGGACGCGGACGCCGACGTGGTCGCCGAGGCCCACCCCGGCGGCGCTCAGCCGCCGCCGCAGGGCTTCGACCTCGACGGCGAGGGCACGGTAGGTGAGGAGGCGGTGGCCGTCGTCGAGGGCGGGCTCGTCCGGGTACGCCCGGAGGGAGGCGTCGAGGATGTCGACCAGCGTGCGCGGCGAGGCGGCGGCGGAGGCGGAGAAGCGAGCGGGGTCGCCGAACTCCGCGTGCACCTCCTCGTCGAACAGCGCGAGTGCAGGGCCTTGCTCGAGGGCTGCCATCGGGTCCTCACGTGTTGTTCCCGGAGCGTCCGGGGAGCCGGTGGGCCCGCAGGTATGCCTGGGGATATTCCGGTCCAGCTCCAAACAAGCCTGGAATTTTAGTACGACGCTAGTCGCGTACCTGGTCACCAGCGACACGAGGAGCCCGTCCGAGGACACCGGAACCCCTGATTCCGGGGCTGTGACAGTGCTCTGACATGGGGGTATGTCATCCTGACGAGATCTGCCCCACATCTGTCCGTAACACGGCGAACACGACGAGCTAGGGCCGTGCTGGGCGCTGCCGGGGAGCCGTGACCGGCACAACGAACGAGGGCCGTGACCTGGTGGTCGCGGCCCTCACTTCTCTGTGTGTCCGAGGGGGGACTTGAACCCCCACGCCCGATAAAGGGCACTAGCACCTCAAGCTAGCGCGTCTGCCATTCCGCCACCCGGACAAGGTGTCTGTCGCGCGGGGTTCCCCTCGCGGCGACAGGGAAAACATTACCAGGCTTTCGAGGGCCTCCGATCACGCCCCGTCGCCGCGTGAACGGCGTGTGACGGGCCGGGTCCGGCCTTGGGGCGGGGTGGGGGTGGGGGAGAGGATGAGGGGGGGACCACCAGCAGTGACAGTGGGAGGAAACAGCGTGAGCGAGTCGAACACGGCCAGGAGTGTCTCTGGCGAGGACGAGGTCGTGGACCTCTGTCGCGAGCTGATCCAGATCGACACCAGCAACTACGGGGACCACTCCGGGCCGGGTGAGCGCAAGGCCGCGGAGTACGTGGCCGAGAAGCTGGCCGAGGTCGGACTCGAACCGCAGATCTTCGAGTCGCACCGCGGCCGTGCCTCCACGGTGGCCCGCATCGAGGGCGAGGACCGCTCGCGCCCCGCGCTGCTCATCCACGGCCACACCGACGTCGTACCGGCCAACGCGGTGGACTGGACCCACCACCCCTTCTCCGGCGAGATCGCGGACGGCATGGTGTGGGGCCGCGGGGCGGTCGACATGAAGGACATGGACGCCATGACGCTGGCGGTCGTCCGGGACCGGCTGCGCAGCGGGCGCAGGCCGCCGCGGGACATTGTCCTCGCGTTCCTCGCCGATGAGGAGGCCGGTGGTACGTGGGGGGCGCGGCACCTCGTCGACAAGCACCCCGACCTCTTCGAGGGCGTGACCGAGGCGATCGGCGAGGTCGGCGGGTTCTCCTTCACCGTCAACGAGAAGCTGCGGCTGTATCTCGTGGAGACCGCCCAGAAGGGCATGCACTGGATGAAGCTGACCGTGGACGGCACCGCCGGGCACGGTTCGATGATCCACAGGGACAACGCGATCACCGAGCTGTCCGAGGCCGTCGGGCGGCTCGGGCGGCACAGGTTCCCGGTCCGGGTGACGAAGACGCTGCGGCACTTCCTCGACGAGCTCGGTGACGCGCTCGGCACCGAGCTCGACCCGGAGAACATGGACGAGACGCTCGCCAAGCTCGGCGGTATCGCCAAGCTCATCGGCGCCTCTCTGCAGAACACCGCCAATCCGACCCAGCTCGGCGCCGGCTACAAGGTCAATGTGATTCCGGGGCAGGCGACCGCGCACGTCGACGGGCGTTATCTGCCGGGGTACGAGGAGGAGTTCCTGGCCGATCTCGATCGCGTCCTCGGGCCGAAGGTCAGGCGTGAGGACGTGCACGCGGACAAGGCGCTGGAGACGACCTTCGACGGGGCGCTGGTCGACGCCATGCAGACCGCGCTGTCCGCCGAGGACCCGATCGCGCGCGCCGTGCCCTACATGCTCTCGGCCGGCACCGACGCCAAGTCCTTCGCCGACCTCGGCATCCGCTGTTTCGGCTTCGCCCCGCTGAAGCTGCCGCCGGAGCTGGACTTCGCGGGCATGTTCCACGGGGTCGACGAGCGGGTGCCGGTGGATGCGCTGAAGTTCGGCGTACGGGTGCTCGACCGATTCATCGAGGCGTCGTGAAGTTCGAGGTCGTGAGGTCCGAGTTCGTGAGGTGTTGACGCCCGCATTCGCCCGTGCGTACGGAGATCACCCGGGACGGGTGAATGCGACCATAAGCTCGTAGCTCTAGTACTCCCTCCTCGTTACAGGTGATGCGATCCGCTGCTTGGGATCGCATTTGCCTACAAGGAGGAATAATGATCAAGAAGGTCGTCGCCGCTGCGGCTGCTACTGGTGGTCTGGTTCTCGCGGGTGCGGGCCTGGCCGTCGCCGACTCGGGTGCCCAGGGTGCCGCTCTGCACTCCCCGGGTGTCGTCTCCGGCAACGTCATCCAGGTGCCCGTTCACATCCCGGTGAACGTCTGCGGCAACACGGTCTCCGTGATCGGGCTGCTGAACCCCGCCTTCGGCAACACCTGCATCAACAAGTGACGTTGTGCCTCACCCCATGAGGGTCTGAGCCCGTCGGCCTCGGAGCGCTCGCCATGCGCTCCGGGGCCGACCGGCTTTCGGCGCACGCACTGGACGGATGCGTGCGCGTTCCGGATGGTCCAAGCCAAGGGCTAAGGCAGGGAATTCAGCTATGCGACAGGTCACCCGCAAGGGCCTGATGACCGTGGCGGCCGCGACCGGCGTACTCGCCGCGACCGGCGGCTACGCACACGCCGACTCGGGTGCGAGCGGCTCCAGTTCGGACTCACCCGGCGTGCTGTCGGGCAACACGGTGCAGGCGCCGGTGCATGTGCCGGTCAACGTCTGCGGCAACACCGTGAACGTCGTCGGGGTGCTCAACCCGGCGATCGGCAACACATGCGTCAACCATGGCGGCGGGGCGCCCTCCGGCGGTCACGGAGGGGGCTACGGCGGTCACGGAGGCGGTGGCTACGGGGGCGGTCACCAGGGTGGCGGCTACGGCGGTCACGAGGGTGGCGGCCACGGGGGCGGTGGCTACGGTGGTCACGAGGGCGGTGGCTACGGTGGTGGCTACGGTGGTGGCGGTCACGGAGGCGGTGGTATGCATTCCGGGGGTGGCTCCCACGCCGGTGGGCACGCCGGTCACTCGCCGGGCGTCGGCTCCGGCAACCACATCCAGGCGCCGATCGACGCCCCGGTCAACGTCTGCGGCAACAGCGTGAACGTGGTCGGGGTCGGCAACGGCGCGCTGGGCAACGACTGCGTGAACGGTGGCGTCGGGCACGGCGGACACATCAACAACCCGCCCGTCGGCGGCCACCCGGGCCACCCCGGTCAGCCGGGTCACCCCGGTCAGCCTGGGCACCCGGGTCAGCCTGGTCACCCCGGCCACCCGGGTCAGCCCGGGAATCCGGGACAGCCGGGCAATCCTGGGCACCCGGGTCAGCCTGGGCACCCGGGTCAGCCTGGTAACCCGGGTCAGCCGGGGAATCCGGGACAGCCGGGCAATCCTGGGCACCCGGGTCAGCCGGGTAACCCGGGTCAGCCGGGTAACCCGGGTCAGCCGGGTAACCCGGGTCAGCCGGGTAACCCCGGTCAGCCGGGTAACCCGGGGCAGCCTGGCAATCCGGGTCAGCCTGGTAACCCCGGTCAGCCGGGGAACCCGGGTCAGCCCGGGAATCCTGGAAACCCGGGTACGCCGGGGCACCCCGGTCACCCGGGGACGCCGCCCGCCTCGTACCCGAACCACCCGGGGACGGACAACGTCTCCCCGCCGCACAGCCCCGCGCAGCTCGCGCACACCGGCAGTGATCTGCCGCTCGGTGCGGTGATCCCGGCGGGCGCGGGCGCGCTCCTCGCGGGTGCCCTGCTCTACCGCCGGGCCCGCGCGGGAGCGTAGACCGGCACGGCGAGAGACAGGGACGAACCGGGGCAGGCGTCATCGCTTCGCCACGGACGTCTCCTGTGACGAAGCGAACGGATCGGGCCCCGCACTGCCGGGGCCCGTTCCGTTTCAGCCGCTTTCGCTCACCACGTGGCGCGCACCTGGCGGATGATCCGCCGGCGCAACCGCACCTTGCGGCTGCCGTCGGGGTGCAGGCTGAGGCGGTCCAACTCCCAGTGTCCGTACTCGGCATGGTCCGTCAGCAGGCGTGTCGTCTCCTTGCGGGAGACCCCGCGCGGCACGTACACGTCGACAAATTCGTATTCCGGCATCGCATCTATTGTGCGGGCAGAGGCCGTGTACGGATAGCGTCTGCACTATGTCTGATGCTGTGCAGCCCACCGCTGCCGAGGTACGCGCCGCCGCCGAGGCTGTCAAGACCGCACTCGACCGCCACCTGGCCGCGGTCGAGCGCCGGTCGGGCGATGACGACCCGGCCGTCTACGAGGCGTTCAACGAGCTGGCCGCCGCGGCCGAGGAGTACGACGAGCTGCTCTACGACCGCTACGACGAGGTCACGCCCTTCGAAATCCCCGGCAGCGACGACACGCTGCCGCCCTACACGGGCCCCGAGGAACCGAACGCGCTGAGCGTGCTGATCCGCCGGGACTACGCGGTGGTGGAGCCGCAGCGACTGCTGGCACAGGCCCAGCGGGTGGAGGCCGTGGAGGAGGACGGGGCCACCGCGGCCGCGGGCTTCGACGCGGCGGCCGGCACGGTGCACGGGGCGCTCGGCGTCCTGTTCGGCGAGTTCGAACCGGACGAGATCGCCTCCCGGCACAAGGAGTTCGGCCTTGAGGAGGGCGACTCCACACTCTGGGTCACGGCCGCGGACGAGCCGGCCGACCCCGGGGAGTGGCTGGAGACCCCCTTCGAAGGGATCGACCCGCAGCGCGTGGTCTGCCGCTTCGACGTCAGCGCGGTCTTCGACGACGAGTCGGACGAGGACGAGCTGGAGGACGACCTCGGTCCGGACTCCGAGCTGGACGAGGACGGGGATCTGGAGCCGTTGGACGCCGATCGCTGAGCACCGCTGCACAGGATCGCTGAGCACCCCGTCACAGGAAGGTGGCGGTCACCGTGAGCCCGGTGGCCGCCACTTTCCGTGCGGGGCTCAGCCCGCCGCCGGGACCTGTGGCTTGAGCAGGATCGGAAGACGGGTGGTGCGCGGCTTCTGCGGGACCTCGGCCACGGCCCGCTGCAGGGCCTGCTCCACCCCGTGCACCACGGAGAGGTGGCGCTCGGCCCGGCCGAAGGCCGTGTAGACCCAGGGGCGGGTCAGGGCCGCCGCGGCGTCGCCGGGGAGCACCACGACCGCGGCGGGCCAGCGCAGACCGACCGCCTGGTGCGCCGTGACCGCCCAGCCGTGCCGTACGGACTGCTCCACCCGCTCCTTCGGTACGACCACGGGGAGACCCGCGCACTCCAGGTGCAGCCCCTCGGCGTCGGCCTTCACCACGTGACCCGGCACCGTACGACCCGGCACGGGGGAGTACGCGACACGGTCGCCGGGGTCGAAGCCGCCGAAGCGGCCGGGGCCCGGGTTCAGCCGCTCCTTGAGCGCGGTGTTCAGCGCGCGCGTGCCGACCGCGCCGCCGTGCCCCGGAACGATCACCTGGGTCTGCTCGGCCGGGATGCCGAGCGCGCGCGGCACCGAGTCGGCGACCAGCTGCACCGTGCGGTGCACCGCCTCGCCGGCGTCGCGAACCGGGACGATCGCGACCTCCTTGCCGGGCGCCTCGACCTGGTTGAGCTCGCCGATGCCGACCCCGGAGACCAGTTCGCCGATGGGACCGGGGTCCGGCGTCCGCGAGGCCACCTGCGGGCACACCCGGGCGGCGAGCAGGTCCGCGAAGACCCGCCCCGGACCCGCCGACCACAGCACCCCGGGGTCCCCGCTCAGCACCAGGCGCGCGCCGTCCGGCAGCGACTCGATGAGCATCGCCGCCGTCTCGACGTCCAGCTGCGGTGCGTCCAGGACGACGAGGAGGTCGAGATCGAAGGCGCCGTCCGGGTCCCGGCCCGGGCCCTCGGCGCCGGAGAGGAGGCCCGCGACGGTGGCGACACCGGTGCCCGGCCCGGCCACGGGGTCGCCCGCGGGGTCGTCCGGCAGGTCGTGCGGGGCCGTCCGGGCCGTGCAGCGGTCTCGGCCGCTGGTGGTGTGCGTGACGGCCCAGCCGCGCAGTCCGAGGCCCCGCGCGGCATCCAGCAGCGCAGCCGCCTCCGCCTGGGAGGCGTCCCCGCCGGTGTGCAGGACCAGACCGTGGCCGGCGACCGCGCGGATCAGCTCCGCGGCGGAGCGGGTGGCCGACGTGGCGGCCCGCTCCCACCCGTCGGCGGAACCGTCCGCCTTCGGCACCGAGTTCATCACCCGGGCCAGTCCGTCGGCGAGGCTCTCCTCGGCCAGCGCATACCGCTCCAGGCCGACGAGGACGCGGACCGGGCGCTCCGCGGGCTCCTCGGTGTCCTCCTCCGGCACCGGGGGCGCGGTGTCGAGGGCGTCCTGGAAGACCAGCGCGTCGCCCTCCGCGAGTGTGCTCTGCACGGCCGCGTCGGGGTCCGGCACCGCGCGCTGGGCGAGTGCGGCGGTGAGCGCCGGGGCGTCGAGGGCGGTGTGTCCGGCGAGGGCCGCCTGTTCGAGGAGCCATACGGTGACCGCCCGGCCGCGCCGCTCGTCGTCCGGGCCGCACTCCGCGCCGAGCAGTGCCCGGGCGAACCCGTCGGCCTGCTCCGGCCGCACCCCGGCGACCCGCAGCAACTGCCAGGGGTCCTCGCGCAGCTGCTCGCCCGCGCCCTCGCCGAGGGCCGCGAGGACCTGCGGTGCGAGCGCGTCGGGTGCGCCGCCCCCGGTCAGCACGGCGCGCACGGCCGCGACGGCTTCCGGCGCGGCCGCGCCGGAGGTCTGCAGCGGTGCGGTCACGATCTGCGGCGGTGCGGCCACGGTCTGCGGGCGCCGCACGGGCTCCGGGGCGGCCGCCCGCCGCGGCGCCGGCTCGGGCTCGCGGAAGGCGGTGGCCACGGGCTTCTCGCCGCTCTCCACCGCCCGCACCGCGGCGAGCAGATCGGCGGCCTTCCCGCTGAGCTTGGCCCCGGCCGTGATCGGCCCCTGCTTCTCCGCCTTCCGCCGCTCGATCCGCTCCCGCTCCAGGCGCTGGGCCGCCAACTCGGCCTCGGCCTCGGACAGCTTGGCGGCGTCCGCCGCGCCCTCGACGGCACCGTCCGCGGCGGGGTTCGTGCCGGTGTCCGACGCCGAGCCCTCGTCCACCGAGTCGTCGTCCGCCAGGTCCTCGCCCCCGGAGGGTGCGGTGCCCGTGGCCCGCGGGCCGTCGGCAGGGCTCGCGACCGGCGTCCCCGGCTCCGCTTCCTCCGTGGTCTCGGGCTCCGTGCTCACAGCGTGCTCCAGTCGTGATCGGGATAGTGGTGCACCGGCGCCGACACATCGTCGAGCGCCCGGCAGATCTCGTCAGGAAGACTAAGGGTCTCCACTGACAACGCGGCCGTGAGCTGCTGCGCGTTGCGCGCGCCGACGATCGGGGCGGCGACGCCGGGCCGGTCGCGGACCCAGGCGAGGGCGACCTGCAGCGGTGTCACCGCGAGTCCGTCCGCCGCGGTCGTCACCGCGTCCACGATGCCGCTCGCCGCCTCGTCGAGATAGGGCGCGACGAACGGCGCGAGGTGCTCCGAGCCGCCCCGGGAGTCGGACGGCGTGCTGCCGCCCCGGTACTTCCCGGTGAGGACGCCGCGCCCGAGCGGGGAGGAGGGCAGCAGACCGACGCCCAGGTCGAGGGCGGCGGGCAGCACCTCCCGCTCGATGCCGCGCTGGAGCAGCGAGTACTCCATCTGCGTACTGGCGATCCGGGTCCGTGTCCCGGGCGCGGCGAGCTGCCAGGTCGCCGCCTTGGCGAGCTGCCAGCCGCAGAAGTTGGACACCCCCGCGTACCGCGCGCGCCCGCTGCTGACCGCGAGGTCCAGGGCCTGGAGGGTCTCGTCCAACGGAGTGTCCGGATCGAAGGCGTGGATGTGCCACAGGTCCACATAGTCCGTGCCGAGCCGCTGGAGCGAGGCGTCGAGCGCCGCCAGGAGGTGCCCGCGCGAGCCGTCGAACCGTCGGTCCGGGTCGGGCACACTGCCCGCCTTGGTGGAGATGACCAGGTCGCGGCGCGGCACGAGCCCTTCTATGAGCTGTCCGAGCAGATACTCCGACTCCCCGTCCCCGTACACGTCCGCGGTGTCGACGAGGTTCCCGCCCGCCTCCCAGAAGACCTTCAACAGGTCCGCGGCATCATGTTCGTCGGTACCCCGCCCCCAGGTGAGGGTGCCGAGTCCGATCCGGGACACACGCAGGCCGGTACGGCCGAGATGCCTCTGCTCCATGGACGCCGAGATTACTGGCCATAACTCGCGCCGTGGGGACTCTGTGGGCAACCTGGATGATCAGACCCGGAACCGGTGCCTGCCGCCGCGCCCACCAGCGCGCTAGGGTCTCCGGCACAAGGGACGTTACTGATCGGTAAGGGGATCGGCCATGCAGCTTGGGATCAACCTCGGCTACTGGGGCGGCGGAATGGACGCGGACAATCTCGCCGTCGCCCAGGAGGCCGACCGACTGGGATACGCGGTGTGCTGGGCCGCCGAGGCCTACGGCTCGGACGCGGCAACGGTGCTCACCTGGGTCGCCGCCAAGACCGAGCGCATCGACGTCGGCTCGGCGATCTTCCAGATCCCGGCCCGGCAGCCCGCGATGACCGCGATGACCGCCGCGACGCTCGACTCGCTCTCCGGCGGCCGCTTCCGCCTCGGCCTCGGCGTCTCCGGGCCGCAGGTCTCCGAGGGCTGGTACGGCGTCAAGTTCGACAAGCCGCTCGCCCGCACCCGCGAGTACGTCGAGATCGTACGGAAGGCGATGACGCGGGAGCGTCTGTCGTACGAGGGCGAGCACTGGACGCTGCCGCTGCCGGGCGGTCCGGGCAAGCCGCTCAAGCTGACCGTGCACCCGCAGCGCGAGCACATCCCGCTGTACATCGCCGCGATCGGCCCCAAGAACCTGGAGCAGACGGGTGAGATCGCCGACGGCGCCCTGCTGATCTTCCCCTCGGCCGAACACATCGAGGACACCGCGCTCCGGTACCTGCGCGCGGGCCGCGAGAAGGCCGGCCTGACCATGGAGGGCTTCGACGTCTGTCCGACGCTGCCGCTCGCCGTCGGCGCCGACAAGGACGTGCCGGCGCTCGCCGACACGTTCCGCCCCTACACCGCGCTGTACGTCGGCGGCATGGGCAGCCGCAAGCAGAACTTCTACAACCAGCTCGCCCAGCGCATGGGGTACGAGAAGGAGGCCGCCGAGATCCAGGACAAGTACCTGTCCGGCGACAAGGAGGGCGCGGCCGCCGCCGTTCCGCACGCGCTGATCGACCAGACCACCCTGCTCGGCTCCGTGGAGCGCGTAGCCGACCGGATGAAGGCGTACGCGTCGGCCGGGGTGACCACGCTCACGGTGTCGCCCGCGGGCTTCACGCTGGAGGAACGGATCGCTTCGCTCCGCGCGGGTTCGGACGCGCTGGAGCGGGCCGGTCTGGCGTAACGGGCAGGAGATTTTCTGCGGCCGTGGTGGGGGCTCGGGGGGTCTTCCCCGCCACGGCCGTCACCGGGAACAACGCGTGGGTGCCCGCTCGGTTACGCGCCCGGGCCTCCCCCGTCATCCGTCGTTCGGCGGATTTGTCCGACACATCGGTTGCCGCGCTCCTGGCATCCCATTTGACTCGTTTTCTGCGGAGGCCTGCAGAGAGGGTGCGAGTGATGCTTTCGGCCAAGAGCCTGTTTCAGGAGATCCTCGACAACGACGAGTCGTTCCGGCTCTTCTGCTCCATCGCCGCCAGCGGGGAGTCGCAAGGGGGATGGGAGAACGGGCGCATCGCCGCGCTCGTACCGGAGAGTGCGCGCGAACTCGCGCCGAAGATCACCCGGCACGGCGCCGACGAGGACAAACACGGGCGGATCTTCAACGCTCTCATAAAGAAGCGCGGTCTCGAACCGATCGCGGTCCCGGCCGACACCGACTACACGATGCTCCTGGAACGGCACGGCATCGGCCTCGCCCACGACAAGCTCAAATGCGAGCAGCCGCTGACCGTGCCGGACGTCGTCACCTATCTCGCCCACAGCAGGGTCACCGAGCAGCGCGCCTCCGAGCAGATGGAGCTGCTGCGCAAGCACTTCGCCGACCATTCCGACATCGGCCGCGCGGTGCGGATGATCTCCAACGACGAGGACAACCACCTCGCCTACTGCCACGAGGAACTGCTGCGCCTCGCGTCCGCCGGACACGGCCGGGCCATCCAGCGGACGCTGCGCGTATGCGCCCTCGCCGAGATCCGCGTCTACCGTGACGTCAGCCTCGCGGTGATGGCCCACATGGGGCGCATCCTCGGCTGGCCGAGGACCAGGACGGCGATGCTCACCGCGGGTATCCACGCCGTCTACGTCTACGAGCGTGCCGCCGGCTGGCGCCGGATGGTCTCGCTGAAGATGCCCGAGCGCCGCGACGCGCTGGGCGGCCCCGCGACAACGGCACCCGAGTTCGCCTGATCCGCACCCCGGGCACGAGCACTGCCGTGGCGCCGCTGTGCGCCGAGAGCGCCCGTCCCGTGCCGGACGCGCGAGCGCGGACCGCGCGCACGCTGGACGGGAAGTGCGCTCCCCGCCTCGTCAAGGTGTGTGGTGCTTCGCGCGCGGCGCGTACGTCGGCACGCGCACGGCCACAGCCGGCTCCGTCTACAGCCAGCCGCGCTGCTTGAAGAGGCGGTACAGCGCGATCTCCAGCGCCACCATCGCCAGGATCACCGCCGGATACGACCACAACCAGTGCAGCTCGGGCATGTGGTCGAAGTTCATGCCGTAGATCCCGGCGATCATGGTGGGGACCGCCGCCATGGCCGCCCACGCGGAGATCTTCCTCATGTCGTCGTTCTGCCGCACGCTCATCTGCGCGAGATGCGCCGCGAGGATGTCCGACACCAGCCGGTCCAGGCCCTCCACCGACTCGTTCACGCGGGCCAGATGGTCGTTGACGTCGCGGAAGAACGGCTGGGCCTTGTCGCTCACGAACGGCACCCCCGTGCCGGCGGTCCCCGAACCCGAGAGCCGGTTCAGGGGAACGGCCAGCGGGCCCGTCGCCCGCCGGAACTCCAGGATCTGCCGCTTGAAGGTGTAGATCCTGGACGCGGTGTGCCGCGAGCCCCCGAAGCTCGGCGAGAAGACCTCGGCCTCCAGTTCCTCCAGGTCCGTCTGCAGTTCGGTCGCCACCTCCAGGTAGTGGTCGACCGTGGCGTCGGCGATCGAGTAGAGCACCCCCGTCGGCCCGTGCCGGAGCATCTCCGGGTCCGCCTCCAGACGCCGCCGTACGGCTGTGAGCGGCGACGCCTCGCCGTGCCGGACGGTCACCACGAAGGAGTCCCCGACGAAGACCATGACCTCGCCGGTGGTGACGGCATCGCTCTCCGGCTCGTAGAAGACCGGCTTGAGGACCATGAACAACGAGTCGTCGAACACCTCCAGCTTGGGCCGCTGATGCGCCTTGAGGGCGTCCTCGACCGCCAGCGGATGCAGCCCGAACTCCTCGGTGACGAGGTCGAACTCCGACTCCGTCGGCTCGTACAGCCCGATCCACAGGAACGCGTCGCCCACGGCGCGCGCCGCGGCCAGGGCGTCGGAGAGGTCCTCGGGAGCCTCCGCCCGGTGCCCGTCGCGGTAGACGGCGGAGTCGACGATCACGGAGCGTATTCTTCCGCCACCCGGCCGGTGCCGCACTCCGGCCACCGTTGTCCACAGGCCCGTCCGGGTTCCCGAGCCGCCCGTTTACGCTGGGCCGCATGCCCACCTTGATTCTCGTTCGCCACGGACGTTCGACCGCCAACACCGCTGGGCTGCTCGCCGGCTGGACGCCCGGCGTGGCCCTCGACGAGCGCGGCGCCCAGCAGGCCGCGGCGCTGCCCGGGCGGCTCGCGGCGCTGCCCATCTCCGAGGTCGTCAGCAGCCCCCTGCAGCGCTGCCAGGAGACCGTGCAGCCGTTGCTCGACGCACGCCCCGAACTGCGCGCGCACACCGACGAGCGGATCGGGGAGGCGCACTACGGCGACTGGTCCGGCCGCAAGCTCGCCGAGCTGGCGGGCGAACCGCTGATGGAGGTCGTTCAGGCACATCCTTCAGCGGCCGCGTTCCCCGGCGGGGAATCGATGCGGGCCATGCAGACGCGGGCCGCGGAGGCGGTGCGCGAGTGGAACGCGCGCGTGGAGCGCGATCACGGCGGCGACGCCGTGTACGTCATGTGTTCGCACGGAGACATCATCAAGTCCCTCGTCGCGGACGCACTCGGACTTCATCTCGATCTCTTCCAGCGGATCTCTGTAGAACCGTGTTCCATCACCGCGATCCGCTACACACGACTGCGTCCCTTCCTCGTCCGCCTCGGGGACACCGGCGACCTCACCTCCCTGGCGCCGCGCGAGGAGGCCCCGAGTGGAGACGCCCCGGTCGGTGGCGGTGCGGGCGCACCGTGATCGTCGGCCGCAGTAGGGTGAGGCGGTCGAAGCAGCGCAGTAGTTGTCAGCAAGTTCTCAGCAGCCGATGCGGGCCGACGCAGTCAGCCGGTCCACATGCCGATTCCAATGGAGACAGGACGTGTCCCGTCAGGTGTTCCTCTACGACCCCCCGGACCGCTTCGTGGCCGGTACGGTCGGGTTGCCCGGGCGCCGTACCTTCTTCCTGCAGGCCTCCTCGGGCCCCCGGGTGACCAGCGTGGCCCTGGAGAAGACCCAGGTCGCCGCGCTGGCCGAGCGTATGGACGAGCTCCTCGACGAGGTCGTCCGGCGCACCGGCGGCAGCGCCCCCGTCCCGGCCGTGGCCCCCACCGAGGTGTCCGACACCGCCCCCCTCGACACCCCCGTGGAGGAGGAGTTCCGGGTCGGCACCATGGCGCTGGCCTGGGACGGTGACGAGCAGCGCATGATCGTCGAGGCGCAGGCGCTGGTGGAGCTCGACGCCGACTCCGACGAGGACCTCGCCGAGGCCGAGGAGAGGCTGCTCCAGGACGAGGAGAACGGTCCGCCGATGCTCCGCGTCCGGCTCACCGGCGCGCAGGCCAGGGCCTTCGCCAAGCGCGCTCTCGACGTCGTCAACGCGGGCCGGCCGCCCTGCCCGCTGTGCAGCCTCCCGCTCGACCCGGAAGGACACGTATGTCCGCGCCAGAACGGATACCGCCGCGGAGCGTGACCACGGCCGAGTTGCTCGCCCTGGGCGAGCTGAAGGTACGCGGACGGATCCGTGAGGCCTCGAACGCGGTGCTGTACTGCTCCGTGTCGTACGAGGGCCGGGACGCGCACTGCGTCTACAAACCGGTCGCCGGGGAGCGGCCCCTGTGGGACTTCCCCGACGGCACGCTGGCGCAGCGCGAGGTCGCCGCGTACGAGGTGTCCGAGGCGACCGGCTGGGGGCTCGTGCCGACCACCGTGCTGCGCGACGGGCCGTACGGCGAGGGCATGTGCCAGCTGTGGATCGAGGCCACGCCCGAGGACGGCGGGGACGGCCTGCTCGCCCTGGTGGAGGACGAGGAGCCGGCGGAGGGCTGGAAGGCCATCGGCTTCGCGGAGGTCGGCGAGGGGGAGACCGCGCTGCTCGTGCACGCCGACGACGTGCGGCTGCGACGCCTCGCCGTCCTGGACGCCGTGATCAACAACGCCGACCGCAAGGGCGGGCATCTGCTGCCCGCGGGTGAGGGACGGCTGTACGGCATCGACCACGGGGTCACCTTCAACGCCGAGAACAAGCTGCGCACGCTGCTGTGGGGCTGGGCGGGGGAGTCGCTGACCCCGGAGGCGGTCGGGGTCCTCACCGCCCTGCGGGACGGCCTGGCACCGGGCGGCCCGCTCGCCACCCGGCTGGCCGAACTCATCACACCTGCCGAAGTCGATGCCACGCGCGCGCGTGTCGTGACGATGCTCACGTCCGGCAAGCACCCGGAGCCCAGCGGGGAGTGGCCGGCGATCCCGTGGCCGCCGGTGTGACACATGGCTCGGCCTCGTGCAAGGGTGTGTTCCAGGTCATCGGGGCTGATCCGGTTCGTATACGGAAGTTCCGTCCGGTTAGGCTCATGACATGCATGCCTGGCCCGCTTCTGACGTCCCCGCCCTGCCTGGTGAGGGCCGCGACCTCCGGATCCACGACACCGCGACCGGCGGTCTCGTCACACTCGCCCCCGGTCCCGTCGCCCGTATCTACGTCTGCGGCATCACGCCGTACGACGCGACCCACATGGGTCACGCGGCGACCTACAACGCGTTCGACCTCGTTCAGCGCGTGTGGCTCGACACCAAGCGGCAGGTTCACTACGTCCAGAACGTGACCGACGTCGACGACCCGCTCCTGGAGCGGGCGGAGCGCGACGGCGTCGACTGGGTCGGACTCGCCGAGCAGGAGACCGCCCTCTTCCGGGAGGACATGACCGCCCTGCGGATGCTGCCGCCGCGGCACTACATAGGCGCCGTCGAGGCGATACCCGGCATCGTGCCGCTCGTCGAGCGGCTGCGGGACGCGGGCGCGGCGTACGAACTCGAAGGGGATGTGTACTTCTCCGTCGAGTCCGACCCCAACTTCGGCAAGGTGTCCAACCTGGACGCCGCCGCGATGCGCCTGCTGTCCGCCGAGCGGGGCGGTGACCCGGACCGTCCGGGCAAGAAGAACCCGCTCGACCCGATGCTCTGGCTGGCGGCCCGGGACGGTGAGCCCAGCTGGGACGGGGGCTCGCTCGGGCGCGGGCGGCCCGGCTGGCACATCGAGTGCGTCGCCATCGCCCTCGACCACCTCGGGATGGGCTTCGACGTCCAGGGCGGCGGCTCCGACCTCGCCTTCCCGCACCACGAGATGGGCGCCTCGCACGCCCAGGTGCTCACCGGCGAGTTCCCGATGGCCAAGGCGTACGTCCACGCCGGCATGGTCGCCCTCGACGGCGAGAAGATGTCGAAGTCCAAGGGCAACCTCGTCTTCGTCTCCGCGCTCCGCCGCGACGGCGTCGACCCGGCCGCCATCCGGCTCGCGCTCCTCGCGCACCACTACCGCGCCGACTGGGAGTGGACGGACACCGTCCTCGCGGAGGCGGTCGCGCGCCTGGAGAACTGGCGGGCGGCGGTGTCGCGGCCCGACGGCCCGCCCGCCGAGGCGCTCGTCGAGGAGATCCGCGCGGCCCTCACGAACGACCTGGACGCCCCGGCCGCGCTCGCCGCGGTCGACCGCTGGGCCGCGCTCCAGCACGGGACGGGCGGCACGGACGAGGGCGCCCCTGGCGTCGTCTCCCGCGCCGTGGACGCCCTCCTGGGCGTTGCCCTGTAGTACTTCCGTGGGTGTGAGTACTCCCATGTGTGGGGGTGCCGGGCGGTCGTACCGTCCGGCGCCCCCACGTCAGACCGTGCGGGCCGTCACGCGGTCACGATGACGGCCTGTACGGCGTCGCTGTTGGCGTCGTAGATGCCGATGACCTGCTGCCCGTGGGCGAAGGCCCGCTGGACCTCGTCGTGCGTCACCTGGTTGGGGTTCACCAGCGGGCGCCAGGCGTTGTCGATGAGCAGGTAGAGGATCGACGGCTGGCCCGGGAGCGGGGTGACCACGTCCCAGAAGTGCTGGGCGATCCCGCTCACCAGCGCCACCGTCTGCGCCTGCTGTTGCTGCTGCCCGCCGAGCTGCTGGAGCAGTTGCTGGAACGGCTGCTGCTGACCCATCTGCCGGAGCTGCTGCTGCAGATGCTGCGGAATCTGCTGCGGGCCGAACGGCTGTTGCATCGGCTGCCCGAAGTGCTGCTGCTGCCCGAACTGCTGGGGCGGCGCCGTGCTCGGTCCCTGCTGCCCCGACTGCCCCTGCTGGATGCCCTGTTGGTGCCCTTGCTGCTGACTCGTCTGCGGGGTGGTGCTCATACGGGTGCCACCTTCCGTGAATCATCGAATGCGTACGTCAGCCCGTGACCACCAGGCCGACGATCTCGTCGTCCGAGAACCAGACACGTACGTCGGCCCGCCCGCCCGCGAAGGCGGAGTGCACCGCCTGGCGGATCTCGGGGGACGGGTGGTTCAGGTTGCGCCAGGCACCGGCCACGAACAGCCGGAGCCTGGGCGGGAGTTCGCGCGGGTACGGCAGCAGCTCGTCCCAGTACCGCTCGGCCTGGCCCGAGCCGACCGCCTCCGGCAGCAGCCGGGTGACCGCCGCCCTGATGTCCGGCCGGTTGCCGATCCGCTGGGAGGCGGGCCGGCCCGGCGCGTCCTGCTGCGGGGACCCCGTGGCCCGCAGCACCGCGCGGGCACGCTCCGGGGACATCGGTTCCTGAGCCGCCGCCTTGAGCATGCCCTGCAGCGCGGCCAGAGCGCCGACCACCACCGGGGAGGCGGCGGAGGTCCCGGAGAACGTGTCCGTGTACCAGCCGATCTCCTCGGCCCCGCCCTGCAGGTCGCCGGGCCGGTCCCAGAAGCCGCCGGTCGTCGTGACCTCACGTCCCCAGCCCTGTGCGTCCACCCGCGCCCCGTAGTTGGAGAACGCGAGCCGCGAGCGGTCCGGGCCGTGGTCGCGGCCGTGGGTGCCGGGCGGCGGTGCGCCAGCACCGACCAGGACCGCGCCCGAGGACGGGTTGGCGGGGTTGAAGGGGTTGCGCCACCACGCGGGGAACTCGGCGGGGCGGCGCTCGTAGACCGCGTCGTCGAGCGACTCGGCGCCGTTGCCCGCGGCCGCCACCACGAGGACGCCCCTGGCGGTCGCGTACCGGACGGCCGCGAAGTCGTCCGGCCACCACTCGACCGCGATGTACCCCCGCTGGTCGTCGCGCTGTTCGAAGTCGAACCGCGGCCCTGGAGCGTGCAGTTCGACCAGGAGGATGTCACCGGGGCCCAGCCGCTCGGCCGCCGCGTGGATCGCGGCCGCCGTGCCGATGCCCTGGAAGGACGCGGCCGCGGTCACGGCCTCCGGCGCGATGCCGGTGATCCCGGACCCGCCCCGGTCGCCGCCGATCACCCCGATGACGGCGGTGCCGTGGTTGCGCCAGGCGAGGTCGGTCAGCGGCGTGCCGACGACGACTCCCGCGAGCTTCCCGGTCAGGTCCTCGTGCCCCAGCTGCCAGGCCCCCTCCACGTCGATCACCGTCACGCCCCGGCCCGTACCGCCCGGCCGCAGCCAGGCCCAGTACGCGTCGATGCCCTCCGGCGCCGGACACAGATAGCCCTGGCGGCTGGTGAAGTCCGGGGTGACGGGCGCCCCTTCCTTCTGCCGGTCGTCCTGCCGGTCGTCGTCCGTGCTCGCCGCGCCCTGCGTGGCTCGCCCCACCGAGGCGGGGAGGGCGCCGGGCTTCACGTACGCCGTGTCGATCCCCGGCAGCGCGGCGATCCGTGACCGCAGCTCCTGAAGGCGGCTCCCGCCGCCGCGCACCCGGTAGAAGAGCGCGAGGTCGGGCCCGCTTCCGGAGCTCGCCGCGGCGGACTGCCGCAGTCGTTCCTCGCTGCCGAACAGCGGCTCCAGGGCGAGCTGTTCGTCGCCGAGGAACATGGTGAGGGCCGATACGTCGGCACCCGCCGCCGAACGGACACCCTCGCCCCCGGCGCGCAGCCGGGCCTCGGGGCGTGCGACGACGATCAGCTGCTGCTCGGCTCCTCGATAGGTGAATCCCGCTCCGTCGGGCCCCGGCCCGGACATCCCCGGATCCTGCGTCGGCTGTACTTGATCGCTCATCGCACACCGCTCCCTTCGGTTCGGTCGCCGTGGGGCCGTCAACTCCCGTCCCCGGGCCGCGCCTTCGGGGCACAACCTGGCACGCCCACGACGACTCGTCCACCCCGTCTTCGTCAACTCGGTTTGAAAACAAGTTGAATGGGGAAACCTGTGCAATTCGGCTTGAAAGGACCTGTCCTGACACAGGGAAGGGGCGGTGCGCGCCAGGCGCACCGCCCCTTCCGCTGGAGTCGTGCCTTTTTCAGTCCTCCGAGGAGTCGTCCTCCTCGGGCTCCGCCTTCGGCGGTTTCGGCGGCTTCGTACGACCGCCGGGGTTGTCCCGCAGATACGAGGAGCTGTCACTGCCGTCCGCCGTCGCGTGGCCGCCCGGGGCGGGGCCCGCCGGACCGCCGCCGTCCCGCCGCCGTAGATACCGCTCGAACTCGCGCGCGATCGCCTCGCCCGACGCCTCCGGCAGCTCCGCGGTGTCCCGGGCCTCCTCCAGCGTCTGCACGTACTCGGCGACCTCACTGTCCTCGGCGGCCAGCTGGTCCACGCCCAGCTGCCAGGCCCGCGCGTCCTCGGGCAGCTCGCCCAGCGGAATGCGCAGGTCGATCAGGTCCTCCAGCCGGTTGAGGAGGGCCAGCGTCGCCTTCGGGTTCGGCGGCTGCGACACGTAGTGCGGTACGGCCGCCCACAGCGAGACCGCCGGTACGCCCGCGTGCGTGCACGCCTCCTGGAGGATGCCGACGATGCCCGTCGGACCCTCGTACTTCGTCTCTTCCAGATCCATGGTGCGGGCCAGGTCCGGATCGGACGTGACCCCGCTGACCGGCACCGGACGCGTGTGCGGGGTGTCGCCGAGCAATGCGCCCAGGATCACCACCAGTTCCACGCCCAGCTCGTGCGCGAAGCCGAGCAGCTCGTTGCAGAACGAGCGCCACCGCATCGACGGCTCGATCCCGCGGACCAGCACGAGGTCACGCGGCTTCTCGCCGCCGACCCGGACCACCGACAGGCGCGTGGTCGGCCAGGTGATCTTGCGTACCCCGCCGTCCAGCCACACCGTGGGGCGGTTCACCTGGAAGTCGTAGTAGTCCTCGGCGTCCAGCGCCGCGAACACCTCGCCCTTCCACTCCCTGTCGAGATGCGCGACCGCGGTGGAGGCGGCGTCGCCGGCGTCGTTCCAGCCCTCGAACGCGGCCACCATGACCGGGTCGATCAGCTCGGGAACCCCCTCGAGCTCGATCACCCAGCGCCTCCTTCCGACGTGCCCCTTTACGTACGCCCCAACCTTACGGCGTGCCGAGGGGGCCTCCGCAGCCCCCTTGCACGGGGGAGTGAACGGATCACTGCCCCGTTCGTCACCTCGAAACACCCGGCAGTCATCCGAGCTGTTCCCCGCCAACCCCACCGAGAGCCCCGGACCATGCCCGGAGACCGTGTCATACATCGGACGACCATGAGAGGTCCGATGTCCAGCGAGCGGTACGGGACACACGCGTGAGCGAACCGGGGCACCGCGCGAGCGGTGAGGGGTCGGTGCGGCGGGGCTGACCAGCGCCTTTCACTCACTCGTGTGGCGGTAGGGCGAATCGGCGACGGGCGGTGGACCGCTGCGGAACCCTTCCTGGGGTGAACGGAGTCGCTCCAAGGTTCCGCGTACGGCGCACCGGGATCGTCGATCTGTTCCTGTACCTGTTCCTGTACCTGTTCCTGTACCCGTTCCTGTACTTGTACCTGTTCCTGGTTCTGTACGGCCTCGGCACCGCAGGAGCACTCCTGGTCGCACCGCACCCGGAGGTGCTGTCGAGCCGTCCCGCGGAGTACCGGGCGGCGCGGACACCCCGGCCGCACGACGCTGGAGTCCGGTGGTCGCGGTGCGCCCTGGCGATCACCCCGCCGGCCGCGGCCGCCGTCGCTCCCGAGGTCTCCGCCGACCTCGTGCTCGGTCGGCTCACCGACGGCGGAACACCGGCGGCGGCCGGAGTGATCGCTGACAGGAATCGCGGCCGCGGGCTGCTGTCGGCCAGTGCCATGGGTACGGACGGCGTGCCCGCGGACCCCGTTCGTCCTGCCGCCCGGCTCCGGACATCAGTTCACGAGTTCACGGGGGCCGGTTCACAGGGTCGAGCGCAGCCACTGCTCCACGCTCGCGATGTGCACGGTCGCCCAGGAGCGGGCCGCCTCCGCGTCGCGGTCGCGCAGCGCGGACAGGATCGCCCGGTGCTCGTGCAGGGTGCGGCTGACCGCGTCCTCCTGGGTCAGACCGCGCCAGATGCGGGCCCTGGTGGTGGGCCCGGACAGACCGTCCAGCAGCGAGCACAGGACCGAGTTCCCGGAGGTCTGCACGATACCCCGGTGGAACTCCAGGTCACAGGCGACGAGTTCCTCCACCGAGGGAGCGGCGCCCAGCGCGTCCAACTGGGAGGCCAGCGCGTCCAGTTGTTGTTCGCTGATCCTCGACGCGGCCATCGCCGTCGCCGCGGGCTCCAGGATCCGGCGTACCGCCAGGAATTCGAGCACGGTGTCGTCGCGGTGGAAGTCGACGACGAAACTCAGCGCCTCCAGCAGGAGCTGGGGATCCAGGCTGGTGACGTATGTGCCGTCGCCCTGCCGTACGTCCAGGATCCGGATCAGGGAGAGGGCGCGCACCGCCTCCCGCAGGGAGTTGCGGGACAGCCCGAGGTCGGCGGCGAGTTCGCTCTCCTTGGGCAGCCGGTCGCCGGGGCGCAGCGTGCCGGAGACGATCATGCCCTTGATCTTCTCGATCGCCTCATCGGTGACTGCCATGGCGGACCTCCCTGTTCACTCCGGATGCCGATGAGACATCCGATGTCTTAGCCCATTATGTGGGGTCACCAGGGTGAACGGGCAATGTCGAGGCACTCCTGCGCCGACGGGCCGTCGACCGGCCGCTCGACACCGGTACCCCTTGGCGGATGTTCTCCGGATGGTCGGCGAGCCCCCGGTCGGCCGGGGCCCAGCGGACGTCCAGCGGCCCGGGGTCCTGCAGCCTGCGCAGCCTGGCCTCGGCCGCCCACTGCTCCCGTACCGCCTCGGCGAGGGCGTCGGCGGTCCGTCGGCGTACGTCGGCGTACGTCGGCGGACCGCCGTGGCGCGTCCGCGCCGTCGCGCAGCGCGTCCGCGAGGAACGCGGCCACCGACACCACGGCGGCGATCACGGAGACGAGCACACCCGCGGTGTTCTCGTCGTGCGCGTCGTGCACCACGGCCACGAGTGCCACGAGCGCCGCCGCGCACACGCCGAAGACCGCGCGCCGCCGCGTGCGCGCACTCCGCCACCAGCCGCCCATCGTGCCCGATCCCCCAGGTCCGATTGGTCCTGTCTTGTGCCGTTCGCCGTTGTATCCGGCATCCGTAGTGCGAGCGGCCGAACGCGGTACGGAGGCAGGGGGCGCGCGAGGCATTCGGGGGGCTGACGGGTGCTCTGCCATGGCGGCGCACGCAGAGGGGCGGCTCCCCCCGTGGGAGCCGCCCCTCAAGCCGATCGGACCATCTGCCCGGAATCCGGTTCCGGGGTCCGGTCACTTCTTGTCGAGCAGGTCCTGCACCTTGCCCCGGACCTCGTCCGTGGCCAGGCCGCGGATCGTCAGCGTCGTACGGCGGCGCAGTACGTCGTCCACCGTCTCGGCCCACTCGTGGTCGCGGGCCCACACGACCTGTGCCCAGATCTCCGGGGCGTCCGGGTGGACGCGCTTGCCGAGCTCCGGGTTCTCGTTCGCCAGCCGCGCGATGTCGAAGGCCAGCGAACCGTAGTGCGTCGCCAGGTGCTTGGCGGTGTCGGCGCCCATGCGCGGGCCGGGCGCCGGGCCGTCGACGAGCAGGCGGTGGGCGACCGCGCGCGGGTTGGCGACACCCGGCAGCGGCAGCTTCTTCGGCAGTTCGGAGATCGGCTCGAAGTCCTCGCCCAGCGGGTGGCCCGGCAGCGACTCCAGCTTCTTCATGACCGTACGGCCGATGTGCCGGAAGGTGGTCCACTTGCCGCCCGCGACGGACAGCATCCCGCCGCGGCCCTCCGTGACGACCGTCTCGCGCTTGGCCTTCGAGGTGTCGCCGGGGCCGCCGGGCAGCACCCGCAGACCGGCGAAGGAGTACGTGATCAGATCACGCGAGAGCTGCTGGTCGCGGATGGAGAACGCGGCCTCGTCCAGGATCTGGGCTATGTCCTTCTCGTTGACCGCGACGTCCGCCGGGTCGCCCTCGTACGCCTCGTCGGTGGTGCCGAGCAGCAGCATGTCCTCCCAGGGGAGGGCGAAGGTGATGCGGTACTTGTCGATCGGGGTGGCGAGCGCGGCCTTCCAGGGGGAGGTGCGCTTGAGGACCAGGTGCGCGCCCTTGGAGAGGCGGATGGAGGGCGCCGCGTTCGGGTCCTCCATCTTGCGCAGGTGGTCGACCCAGGGACCGGTGGCATTGAGGACGAGATGCGCGTTGACGCCGAACTCCGCGCCGTTCGTGGCGTCCCTGAGGTCCGCGCCGGTGACCCGGCCCCTGGTGAAGCGCAGGCCGGTCACCTCGGCGTGGTTGAGCACGACGGCGCCCGACTCGACGGCCGCGCGGACCGTCATCAGCGCCATCCGCGCGTCGTTCATCTGGTCGTCGCCGTACACGGCCACGGCCTTGAGGTTCTCGGTGCGCAGCTCCGGCACGTCCTGCTGTGCCTTGGCCGGCGACAGCAGGTGGCCGACGCCGTCGCCGAACGCCGACAGCGCGGAGTAGGCGAAGACGCCCGCCCCGAGCTTCGCCGCGCCGTGCGGCCCGCCCTTGTACACGGGGAGGTAGAACGTGAGCGGGTTCGCCAGGTGGGGGGCCACCTGGCGGGAGACCGCACGGCGCTCGAAGTGGTTCTCCGCCACCAGCTTCACCGCGCCGGTCTGCAGATAGCGCAGACCGCCGTGGAGCAGCTTGGAGGAGGCGGAGGAGGTGGCGCCGGCGAAGTCGCCGGCGTCGACCAGAGCCACCCGCAGACCGGACTGCGCGGCGTGCCAGGCGGTGGAGATGCCCAGGATGCCGCCGCCGATCACGAGAAGGTCGTACGTCGCCTTGGAGAGCTGCTCCCGGGTCTCGGCGCGGCTCGGGTTGGAGCCGGAGGCCGGGTGCGTACCGAGGGCAGGCACGGTCTGCAGGGTGGACTGACTGGTCATTGCGGGTTCTTACTCCTCGTCAGTTCTCGTCTTCGAGCCAGCCCATGGTCCGGTCCACGGCCTTGAGCCAGCTCTTGTACTCACGGTCGCGGGTCTCCGCGTCCATGTTGGGGGTCCATTCCGCGGCCCGGCGCCAGTTGGCGCGCAGGTCTTCGGTGTTGGTCCAGAAGCCGACGGCGAGACCGGCGGCGTAGGCGGCGCCGAGGCAGGTGGTCTCGGCGACCATCGGGCGCACCACGGGGGCGTCCAGGACGTTGGCCAGGGTCTGCATCAGCAGGTTGTTGGAGGTCATGCCGCCGTCGACCTTGAGCGCGGTCAGCTCGACGCCGGAGTCCTTCGTCATGGCGTCGCTGACGTCACGGGTCTGCCAGGCGGTGGCCTCCAGGACGGCGCGCGCGATGTGCGCCTTGGTGACGTACCGGGTGAGACCGGCGATCACACCGCGGGCGTCGGGACGCCAGTACGGGGCGAACAGACCGGAGAAGGCCGGCACGAAGTAGGCGCCGCCGTTGTCCTCGACGGAGGACGCGAGGGTCTCGATCTCGGCGGCGGACTTGATCAGGCCCATCTGGTCGCGCATCCACTGCACCAGCGAACCGGTGACGGCGATGGAGCCTTCGAGGGCGTAGACCGGAGCCTGGTCGCCGATGCGGTAGCCGACCGTGGTGAGCAGGCCCGAGTACGAGTTGATGATCTTGCTGCCGGTGTTCATCAGCATGAACGTGCCGGTGCCGTACGTGGACTTGGCCTCGCCCTCGGAGAAGCAGGTCTGGCCGAACAGGGCCGCCTGCTGGTCGCCGAGCGCGGAGGCGACCGGGATGCCGCCGAGCAGCTCGCCGAGCGGGCCGCCGGTGACCTCGCCGTAGACCTCGGCGGAGGAGCGGATTTCCGGCAGCATCGCCAGCGGGACGCCGATGGACTCGGCGATCTTCTCGTCCCACGCCAGGGTGTGCAGGTTCATCAGCATGGTGCGGGAGGCGTTGGTGACGTCGGTGACGTGGTGACCGCCGTCGACACCGCCCGTCAGGTTCCAGATGACCCAGCTGTCCATGGTGCCGAAGAGGATGTCGCCGGCCTCGGCGCGCTCGCGCAGGCCCTCGACGTTGTCGAGCAGCCAGCGGGCCTTGGGGCCGGCGAAGTACGACGCGAGCGGCAGGCCGGTCTCGCGGCGGAAGCGGTCCTGGCCGACGTTGCGGCCGAGCTCCCTGCAGAGCGCGTCGGTGCGGGTGTCCTGCCAGACGATGGCGTTGTGGACCGGCTCGCCGGTGTTCCTGTCCCACAGCACGGTGGTCTCGCGCTGGTTGGTGATGCCGATGGCCTTGATGTCGTCGCGGGTGATGCCGGCCTTCTCGATGGCCCCGGCGACGACTTCCTGGACGTTGGTCCAGATCTCGGTGGCGTTGTGCTCGACCCAGCCCGGCTTCGGGAAGATCTGCTCGTGCTCCTTCTGGTCGACGGAGACGATGCGTCCGTCGCGGTCGAAGACGATGCAGCGGCTGGACGTGGTGCCCTGGTCGATGGCGGCAATGAACGGCCCTTGGCCGTGGGAAGCGATGCCGGCGGTGTGTGCGTCGGTCACGGTGTGCTCCTGAAGGTTCCGTATGAAAGAGGCTGGCTCACGGCGTGTTGCTCACGGCCTGACGGCGTATTGCTTACGGCTCGGAAAACCTTGCGGTGCAAGGAGGTCCGAGGCCCGGGGGTCTCGGAGGACCCGGGGGCTCTAAGCAAAAGCGACGTTGTAGAGGCCTGCGGCGATCGCGCCGCCGATCAGCGGGCCGACGACCGGAACCCAGGCGTAGCTCCAGTCGGAGCCGCCCTTGTTCGGCAGGGGGAGCAGCGCGTGCACGATACGCGGACCGAGGTCACGGGCCGGGTTGATCGCGTAGCCGGTGGGGCCACCGAGGGAGAGACCGATGGCGACGACCACGAGGGCCGTGATCAGGGCGCCCAGCGGGCCCAGGCCGTTGCCCTTGTCGTTCAGACCCTGGGTGAGGATCGCGAGTACCAGCACGATGGTGGCGATGATCTCCGTGGCGAGGTTCTGCACCGCGTTACGGACCTCGGGACCGGTCGAGAAGATGCCGAGCACGGGGCCCGCGCCCTTCTCCTCCGCCTCGACGGACTTGGCACCGGCGGTCTCCGCGTCACAGGCTCCGATGATCTCGGGGTCGGTGAGGTGCGCGTGGAACTGCCCGTAGTACACGACCCACACCAGCGTGGCACCGATCATGGCGCCCAGCAGCTGGCCGCCCCAGTAGACCGGCAGGTTGTCCCAGCCGCCGTCCTTGATGGTCAGCGCCAGCGTCACGGCCGGGTTCAGGTGGGCGCCGGACAGCGGCGCGGAGGTGTACACCGCCGTGAGGACCGCGAAACCCCACCCGAAGGCGATGGCGAGCCAGCCGGCGTTTCTGGCCTTGGAGGCCTTCAGCGTGACGGCGGCGCAGACGCCGCCGCCGAGCAGGATGAGTATGGCGGTACCTATGGTCTCGCCGATGAAGATGTCGGAGCTGGACACCCGCGACTCCTTTGTCCTTCGTCCAGGGGAAGCCGAACCCCGGGTCCCTCCGGTGGTTCGCGCCCTCGGGGGTGAGGGCGATGACGGCCCATGGCGTTGTCACACTCTAACTCGTATTGCCGGTAGGTGTTCGACAATGCCGACCGATGGACGGGAGTCTTGCTCTGGTGTTACCAGCTCGTCAAGGGTTCTGTTATCGAAAACTCGATCGTTATTGATTGCTGTGTGCTATCGATCTTGAGGTGGGCGTCCCGACGCCCGTACACGTGAACGGGCGTGCCGCGCGCACGCGCGAAAAGGCCGGCACGTCGGTGACGTACCGGCCTGTCGTCGTACGGGGGTGCAGCGCGTCGCGCGGGGCTCAGAACCGCCCGGCGCCCAGGTCCCGCGACACCGCGCGGGCGCAGTCGCGGACCGCCGCGATCAGTTCGGGGCGCAGCTCCCCGTCCGTGCAGACCCGCTCCACGGCCCCCGTGATGCCCACCGCGCCGACCGGCATCCGCCGCCGGTTGTGGATGGGTGCGGCGACCGAGGCGACGCCCGTCCAGGTCTCCTCGACATCGGCCGCGTACCCGCGCGCGCGGGTCAGGTCGAGCACCCCCTCGAACTGCTCCAGTTCGACCGTCGTACGGGGGGTGAACGTCTTGCGCTCGGCCTCCAGGACCTCGCTGTGCGCCACCGGGTCGTAGGACGACAGGACCTTGCCCAGGGCCGTGGAGTGCAGTGGCTGCATGGCCCCCACCTCCAGCACCTGACGGCTGTCGTCGGGCCGGAACACGTGGTGCACGATCAGCACGCCGTGCTGGTGCAGGACGCCCAGATAGACGCTCTCGCCGCTGGAGCGGGCCAGGTCGTCGGTCCACACCAGGGCCCGTGCGCGCAGCTCGTGCACGTCGAGATAGGTGGTGCCGAGCCGCAGCAGTTCGGCGCCCAGCTGGTAGCGCCCGGAGACGGCGTCCTGCTCGACGAAGCCTTCCTGCTGGAGCGTGCGCAATATGCCGTGGGCCGTGCCCTTGGCCAGGCCCAGCGAGGAGGCGATGTCGGACAGGCCGAGCTGCCGCTCGCCGCCCGCGAGCAGCCGCAGCATCGCGGCCGCCCGTTCGAGCGACTGGATGTTCCGTGCCATCGCCGTACTGCCTCCGTCCCCTTCGACCGCCGGGGCGCGAGTCCGCTAGTCCCGTTCGGCAATGTCGAACACTACCGTTCGTTGCCGAGCTCCCGCTAATGGATGCTCGCAACATGTTCGGTCTGTCTTAACACCCTCGATACGGGCGTCACGCCAGTCCGTCCTGTGGATGCCACTGACCCTGTGACGCTGCTCCGGGCTACCCTGACGGCGTGCGCCTTCCATGGGAAGCGCAAAGCCGACAGCCGTCGCACTCCAGGGAGCACCTTCATGGCTTCGTTGCCGAACCCGTCCCTTCCGTCCGAGCTCGCCGAGAACCGGACCCGTATCGCCGCACTCCGCGAGGCGCTCGCCGAGCGTGTCGTGGTCGCCGACGGCGCGATGGGGACGATGCTGCAGGCGCAGGACCCGACGCTGGAGGACTTCGAGAACCTCGAAGGCTGCAACGAGATCCTCAACGTGACCCGCCCCGACATCGTCCGCTCCGTCCATGAGGCCTACTTCGCGGTGGGCGTGGACTGTGTGGAGACGAACACCTTCGGCGCCAACCACTCGGCGCTCGGCGAGTACGACATTCCCGAGCGCGTGTACGAGCTGTCCGAGGCCGGGGCGCGCATCGCCCGCGAGGTGGCGGACGAGTTCACCGCGTCCACCGGACAGCAGCGCTGGGTGCTCGGCTCCATGGGCCCCGGCACCAAGCTGCCGACGCTGGGCCACGCCCCGTACACCAGCCTCCGCGACGCCTACCAGCAGAACGCCGAGGGCATGATCGCCGGCGGTGCCGACGCGCTGATCGTGGAGACCACCCAGGACCTCCTTCAGACGAAGGCCGCGGTCCTCGGCGCCCGCCGCGCGATGGACGCCACCGGCCTGGTCCTGCCGCTCGTCGTCTCGGTGACCGTGGAGACCACCGGCACCATGCTGCTCGGCTCCGAGATCGGCGCCGCGCTGACCGCGCTGGAACCGCTGGGCATCGACATGATCGGCCTGAACTGCGCCACCGGCCCGGCCGAGATGAGCGAGCACCTGCGCTATCTGGCCCGTCACTCCCGCGTCCCGCTGTCCTGCATGCCGAACGCCGGTCTGCCGGTGCTGGGGAGGGACGGCGCCCACTACCCGCTGACGGCGCCCGAGCTGGCGGAAGCCCAGGAGACCTTCGTACGCGAATACGGCCTCTCCCTGATCGGCGGCTGCTGCGGTACGACCCCCGAGCACCTGCGCCAGACCGTCGAGCGGGTGCGCGGGATGGCACCGACCCGGCGGAGCCCCCAGCCGGAGCCCGGCGCCGCCTCGCTGTACCAGACCGTCCCGTTCCGCCAGGACACCGCGTACATGGCGATCGGTGAGCGCACCAACGCCAACGGTTCGAAGAAGTTCCGCGAGGCCATGCTGGAGGCCCGCTGGGACGACTGTGTGGAGATGGCCCGCGACCAGATCCGCGAGGGCGCGCACATGCTCGACCTGTGCGTCGACTACGTCGGCCGGGACGGCGTCGCGGACATGGAGGAGCTCGCCGGACGCTTCGCCACCGCCTCCACGCTGCCCATCGTCCTGGACTCCACCGAGGTCGACGTCCTGCGCGCCGGCCTGGAGAAGCTCGGCGGCCGGGCCGTCATCAACTCCGTCAACTACGAGGACGGCGACGGCCCCGAGTCGCGCTTCGCGAAGGTCACCAAGCTGGCGCAGGAGCACGGCGCCGCGCTGATCGCGCTGACCATCGACGAGGAGGGCCAGGCCCGTACCGTCGAGACCAAGGTCGCCATCGCCGAGCGGCTCATCGAGGACCTGACGACGAACTGGGGCATCCACGAGTCCGACATCCTCATCGACACCCTGACCTTCACCATCTGCACCGGCCAGGAGGAGTCCCGCAAGGACGGCATCGCCACCATCGAGGCGATCCGCGAGCTCAAGCGCCGCCGCCCGGACGTGCAGACCACGCTGGGCCTGTCGAACATCTCCTTCGGCCTCAACCCGGCCGCCCGCATCCTGCTCAACTCGGTCTTCCTCGACGAGTGCGTCAAGGCGGGCCTGGACTCGGCGATCGTGCACGCGAGCAAGATCCTTCCCATCGCCCGCTTCAGCGAGGAGGAGGTGAGCACCGCCCTCGACCTGATCCACGACCGTCGTGCCGAGGGCTACGACCCGCTCCAGAAGCTGATGGCGCTGTTCGAGGGCGCCACCACCAAGTCCCTCAGGGCCGGCAAGGCCGAGGAACTGGCCGCGCTGCCCCTGGACGAGCGTCTCAAGCGGCGCATCATCGACGGCGAGAAGAACGGCCTGGAAGCCGACCTCACCGAGGCCCTCCAGACCCGTCCCGCCCTCGACATCGTCAACGAGACACTGCTCGACGGCATGAAGGTGGTCGGCGAACTGTTCGGCTCCGGCCAGATGCAGCTGCCGTTCGTGCTCCAGTCCGCCGAGGTCATGAAGACCGCGGTGGCCCACCTCGAACCGCACATGGAGAAGTCGGACGCCGAGGGCAAGGGCACCATCGTGCTGGCCACCGTGCGCGGCGACGTGCACGACATCGGCAAGAACCTCGTCGACATCATCCTGTCCAACAACGGCTACAACGTCGTCAACCTCGGCATCAAGCAGCCCGTCTCGGCGATCCTGGAAGCCGCCGAGGAGCACCGGGCCGACGTCATCGGCATGTCGGGCCTGCTGGTCAAGTCCACGGTGATCATGAAGGAGAACCTGGAGGAGCTCAACCAGCGCGGGCTGTCCGCCGACTACCCGGTCATCCTCGGCGGCGCGGCCCTGACCCGGGCCTACGTCGAGCAGGACCTGTACGAGATCTACCAGGGCGAGGTGCGCTACGCCCGCGACGCGTTCGAGGGCCTGCGCCTGATGGACGCCCTGATCGGGGTCAAGCGGGGAGTGCCGGGGGCCGTGCTGCCGGAGCTGAAGCAGCGCCGGGTGCGGGCCGCCGCCCAGACCGTCGTGGAGGAGCACCCGGAGGAGGGCCACGTCCGCTCCGACGTCGCCGTCGACAACCCCGTGCCCACCCCGCCGTTCTGGGGCACCCGCGTCATCAAGGGCATCCAGCTCAAGGAGTACGCCTCCTGGCTCGACGAAGGCGCGCTGTTCAAGGGCCAGTGGGGCCTGAAGCAGGCCAGGGCGGGCGACGGACCGACGTACGAGGAACTCGTCGAGACCGAGGGCCGGCCCCGGCTGCGTGGGCTGCTGGACCGACTGCAGACCGACAACCTGCTCGAAGCGGCCGTCGTCTACGGCTACTTCCCCTGTGTCTCCAAGGACGACGACCTGATCCTCCTGGACGAGGAGGGCAACGAGCGCACCCGCTTCACCTTCCCGCGCCAGCGCCGCGGACGGAGGCTGTGTCTGGCCGACTTCTTCCGGCCCGAGGAATCCGGCGAGACGGATGTCGTCGGCCTCCAGGTCGTCACCGTCGGCTCCCGGATCGGCGAGGAGACCGCCAAGCTCTTCGAGTCGAACTCCTACCGCGACTACCTCGAACTGCACGGCCTGTCCGTGCAGTTGGCCGAGGCGCTGGCCGAGTACTGGCACGCGCGCGTACGTGCGGAACTCGGCTTCGGCGGTGAGGACCCGGCGGTCGTCGAGGACATGTTCGACCTGAAGTACCGCGGCGCACGCTTCTCGCTCGGCTACGGTGCCTGTCCCGACCTGGAGGACCGGGCCAAGATCGCCGAGCTGCTGGAGCCCGAGCGCATCGGCGTCCAGCTCTCCGAGGAGTTCCAGCTGCACCCCGAGCAGTCCACGGACGCGATCGTGATCCACCACCCGGAAGCCAAGTATTTCAACGCGAGGTGACGGGGTCTCCCCTCCGGAGGTGACGGGGTCTCCCCTTCGGAGACATTGCCCTCAGGCACAACAGGCACTTCACCTGACGCCGTCGTACACTGGACGGTCCACAGCAGGCCGGTTCCCCCAGCGGGAACCGGCCTGCTCGTCCCTCAAGGAGGTGCGCCAGGATGACCACCACGGTCCCCGCGCTCGGTACCCGTACGGCCGAAGGCTCCGCACTGCAGGCCGTGCTCCTGGACATGGACGGCACTCTGGTGGACACCGAGGGCTTCTGGTGGGACGTCGAGGTCGAGGTCTTCAAGGCTCTCGGGCACATCCTCGACGACTCCTGGCGCCATGTGGTCGTCGGCGGGCCCATGACCCGCAGCGCCGGCTTCCTGATCGAGGCCACCGGGGCCGACATCACCCTCGCCGAGCTCACGGTGCTGCTCAACGACGGTTTCGAGGACCGGATCGACCGGGCGCTGCCGCTGATGCCCGGTGCGGCCAGGCTCCTCGCGGAGCTCGCCGCGCACGAGATCCCCACCGCCCTGGTCTCCGCCTCGCACCGGCGCATCATCGACCGTGTCCTGGCCTCTCTGGGCCCCCAGTACTTCGCGCTGACCGTCGCGGGCGACGAGGTGGAGCGGACGAAGCCGTTCCCCGACCCGTATCTGCTCGCGGCGGCGGGGCTCGGTGCCGTTCCGGACAGGTGCGCCGTCATCGAGGACACCGCCACGGGCGTCGCGGCGGCCGAGGCCGCGGGCTGCCGGGTGGTCGCCGTACCCTCGGTCGCGCCGATCGCCGCCGCGACCCGGCGCACGGTCGTGACCTCTCTCGAAGAGGTCGACCTGCCCTTTCTCCGTGGCCTGATGACGGAAATGCGCTAGGCGTTGACCCAGCGTGCATCGCCGAATGTGTGGTTAACCGCGGTGTATCCGCAGGTAAGCCCCCGGACCTGCAGCGGGTTATTCACAATCCGTGGCCGGATGGCCGAATTCCGGTACTCTCCCGTCGAATTGAGGGTGTGACTTTCGCCACTTCGAGGGGGGTCGACATTCGGCCGCTCCTGTGTCTGCGCCCCTCATTCGGGGGTGGCCGGTGTGTCCTTGTGTCCCGATTGGTGGAAGGCTGCACGAATCCTTCCGCTGTCGGGTTATCGGTGCGTCCGCGCCCGGTTTCGCAGCGTGATGGGAACTCAACTACGGTCTCTGCGGGCCGTCCTGGTGGTGCGGACTAATGTCGTCGCGAGAACCTCGCCATAACTCCCGTGCCTCGCTGGCACCACCCCTGCTTGGCGGGTACACGGACACGACAGCTCTGGAGAAACTCGAGCATGAACCGCAAGACTTTGGTGCTGCCGGCCGTTGTCGGCTTGCTCGCCCCGGTGCTCGCCGCGTGTGGCGGTTCCGACAGCGGGGGCAGCAGCGGCGACGCGATCGTCGTGGGCACCACGGACCGGTTCACCGCATCGAAGGATGCCCCGGCTCCTCTCGACCCGGCATACGCGTACGACGTCGGCACCTGGAACATTCTGCGCCAGACCGTGCAGACGTTGATGACCCAGCCCCGCGGTGACGGTGATCCCCAGCCCGAGGCCGCCGAGAGCTGTCGTTTCACCGACTCCGGCAACGAGCGTTATGTCTGCCAGCTGCGCGACGGCCTGAAGTTCGCGAGCGGTGACCCGATCACCGCCAAGGACGTGAAGTTCTCGATCGACCGTGCGATGGCGCTCAAGGCCGACAGCGGCGTGTTCGCGCTGCTGTCCACCATCGACACCGTCGAGACGCAGGGCGACCGCGAGGTGATCTTCCACCTCAAGAGCGCGGACGCCACCTTCCCCTTCAAGCTGTCGACCCCGGTCGCCGGCATCGTGAACCCCAAGGACTACGAGAAGGGCAAGCTGCGCGACGGGTTCGAGGTCGACGGCTCCGGCCCGTTCACCCTCCAGGCCGACGTCAAGAACGACGAGGCCGTCGAGATCACCTTCACCAAGAACCCGAACTACAAGGGTCTGCTGAAGCCGAAGGCGAACAAGGTCTCGATGCGCTCCTTCGAGAGCGCCGACGCCATGGGCACCGCGCTCCAGAAGGGCGACATCGACCTGATGGCCCGCGCGATGACGCCGACTCAGATCACGAAGCTGGGCGCGGCCGGTGCGAACAGTGACATCGACCTGGTCGAGATGCCCGGTCTGGAGATCCGCTACCTCGGCTTCAACACCGATGACCCGACGGTGAAGAACAAGGCCGTCCGCCAGGCCATGGCCGAGGTGATCGACCGCGGCGGCCTCGTCTCCAAGGTGTACGGCTCCCAGGCCGATCCGCTGTACTCCATGGTCCCGGCCACCATCACGGGCCACTCCAACTCGTTCTTCAACAAGTACGGCGACCCGAGTGTCGCCAAGGCCAAGGCGACGCTGAACGCGGCCAACATCACCACCCCGATCAAGCTCACCCTGCACTACACGACCGACCACTACGGCACGGTCACCAAGCAGGAGTTCGAGGAGCTGAAGAGGCAGCTGAACGCCAGTGGCCTGTTCCAGGTGGACATCAAGGGCACGCCCTGGGCGACCTTCCGCCCGGCCGAGCAGAAGGGCACGTACGCGGTCTACGGCATGGGTTGGTTCCCCGACTTCCCCGACGCCGACAACTACCTCGCGCCGTTCCTCGACAAGGACAACACCCTCGGCTCCCCGTACGTGAACACGGAGATCCGCACCAAGCTGATCCCGGACTCCCGTCGCGAGGCCGACCGCCTCACCGCGTCGAAGAGCCTCACCAACATCCAGGACAAGGTGGCCGACGACGTACCGCTCCTGCCCCTGTGGCAGGGCAAGCAGTACATCGCCACGCGGGACGACATCACGGGTTCCGAGTGGGCGCTCAACTCCTCCTCGACCCTCCAGCTGTGGGAGCTCGGCCGCGGCGTGAGCGGCTGACCCCTTCTTCTCGGCCGCCGGGTCCGCGGACCCGGCGCCTGAGGCGAGGCAGGGCGGCAGAAGACACGACGCCGCCCGCGAGGTACGGCGCCCGCGAGACGCGGCGCTCCTGAGAAACAATGACAAGGCACGTGCACGTGAACATGCGCAACCAGTGGCCAGTTCTGTCCGTCGTGACGGGGCTGGCCGCCGGTCTGCTCGCCGGATGCGGCTCGGAAACGGGCGACACCGGCAGCACCGGCTCCTCCCTGGTGATGGGGATGTCCGACGACGTCCTGGCCACCGACCCGGCATCCGGCTACGACCCAGGATCCTGGCTCCTCTTCAACAACGTCTTCCAGTCGCTGCTGAGCTTCCCCGACGGCGGCACGGAGCCGGAGCCCGAAGCCGCCAAGGAGTGCGCGTTCGCGGACACCGCGACCAGGGTCTACAAGTGCACGCTCAAGGACGGCCTGAAGTTCAGCAACGGTGACGCGCTCACCTCGAAGGACGTCAAGTTCTCCTTCGACCGTATGCTGAAGATCAACAACCCCGCCGGTCCGGCCGTCATGTTCCCCATGCTCGACACGGTGCGGACCCCGGACGCGAAGACGGTCGTCTTCCGGCTCAAGCACGCCGACGCCACCTTCCCCAGCAAGATCGCCTCCGGCGCCGGCTCGATCGTGGACCACCGGCAGTACGCGGCGAACGGACTGCGCACGGACAACCAGGCGGTCGGCTCCGGCCCCTACAAGCTCGACTCCTTCAGCGACGACCGGGCCGTCTTCTCGGTCAACGGGAGCTACCGGGGCACCGGCCAGGTGAAGAACTCCGGCATCACGCTGAAGTTCTTCCACGGCGACCAGGCCGCCCTGAAGAACGCGCTGCTGAGCAACCAGATCGACATCGCCTACCGGGGCCTCGCCGCCGACGACATCGCGGACATCAGCAACGACACCTCCACCGGCAAGGGCGTCAACGTCGTCGAGGGCACCAGCGCCGAAGTGCAGCACCTGGTCTTCAACATGGACCACCCGGTCACCGGCAAGCTCGGCGTGCGCAAGGCCATCGCCTACCTGCTCGACCGGGAGGCCCTGGTCAGCAAGGTCTACGAGAACACGGCGACACCCCTCTACTCGATCGTCCCGGCCGGGATCACCGGCCACAACACGGCCTTCTTCGACGCCTACGGCGCCCGCCCCTCGAAGGCGAAGGCCGCCGCCGCGCTCCGGGACGCGGGCATCACCGGCAAGGTCAGGCTGACGCTCTGGTCGACCCCGTCGCGCTACGGACCCGCCACCGACCAGGAGTTCAAGGCGATCGCGGGACAGCTCAACGCCAGCGGGCTGTTCGACGCGACGGTGAAGTCCGTCGCGTACGAGCAGTACGAGAAGGGCATCGCCCAGGGCAAGTACGGCGTGTACGTGAAGGGCTGGGTGCCCGACTACCCGGACCCCGACAACTTCACCGCCCCCTTCTTCGGCAAGGGCAACGTGCTGAGCAACAACTACGCGAACAGCGCGATCACCGGCTCACTCATCCCGAGGACGACCGCCCAGAGCAACCGCGCCTCGACCGACACCGAGTACGGCAGGATCCAGGACATCGTGGCCGAGGACCTTCCGGTCCTCCCGATCTGGCAGGCCAAGCAGTACGCGATCGTGCGGGACAACGTCTACGGCCTCGAGAACTGCCTCGACGCCTCGACCGTGTTCCGCTTCTGGGAGATCAGCAAGGGCTGACACCGGCGGTACCAACACCGAGGGCGCTCCTTCCTGGAACTGGAAGGAGCGCCCTCGGTGTTCTCGCGGTCGGCCCGCCGCCGGAGCTACTGCGCGCCGGGACGCACCAGCCCGCTCTCGTACGCGTACACCGCGGCCTGGACCCGGTCGCGCAGCCCCAGCTTGGTGAGGACGTGGCCCACATGTGTCTTCACGGTGGTCTCGCTGACGAACAGGTCGGCCGCGATCTCCGCGTTCGACAGACCGCGCGCCACCAGCTTCAGCACCTCGACCTCGCGCTCGGTCAGGGTGTGCAGGGTGTCGGGCACGGGCTCGTCGCCGGACGGCAGATGGCCCGCGTACTTGTCCAGCAGCCGACGCGTGATGCTCGGCGCGAGCATCGCCTCGCCGGCGGCGACCACACGGATCGCCTGCACCAGCTCATTGGCCGGCGCGTCCTTGAGGAGGAAGCCGCTGGCCCCGGCGCGCAGCGCCTCCACCACATACTCGTCGAGGTCGAAGGTCGTCAGGACCAGCACCTTGGCCGGTCCGTCCCGCCCGGGCCCGGTGATCTGCCGGGTCGCCTCCACCCCGTCCATCCTCGGCATACGGATGTCCATCAGAACCACATCGGGCTGCAGGGCACGTACCTGATCGAGTGCCTGGAGACCGTCACCGGCCTCGCCGACGACCGCGATGTCCTGCTCCGCCTCCAGAATCATCCGGAAGCCGGTGCGCAGCAGCGGCTGGTCGTCGACCAGTAGGACGCGGATGGCCACGTAAGTCTCCTTCGCTAGTCCGGCCCCATTCTGCCCTGCTCGGTCGGGCTCGACTCGGGCGCCCCGACCGGCAGCGGATACGGCGGGGGAGTACCACCGAATTCCGGACACACGGCCTGGTGGTCGCACCAGCCGCAGAGCTTGGTGGGCCGCGGTCGCCACTCGCCCGTCTCGGTGGCCTGCCGGATCGCCTCCCACAGGGCGAGCAGCTTGCGCTCGACCCGCTCCAGGTCCGCGACCACGGGGTCGTACGTCAGCACGTCGCCGCTGCCGAGATAGACGAGCTGGAGCCGGCGCGGAACCACCTGCTTCAGCCGCCACACCACCAGGGCGTAGAACTTCATCTGGAACAGCGCGCCCTCGGCGTACTCGGGCCGCGGCGCCTTGCCCGTCTTGTAGTCGACGATCCGGACCTCGCCCGTCGGGGCCACGTCGACGCGGTCGATGATGCCGCGCAGCTTCAGCCCGGAGTCGAGCTGGGCCTCGACGAACAGCTCGCGCTCGGCGGGTTCCAGCCGCGTCGGGTCCTCAAGGCTGAACCAGCGCTCCACCAGCCGCTCCGCCTCGCCGAGCCAGCGCGTCAGCCGCTCGCCCTCGGGGTCGTCGGCGAACAGCTCCACGACCTCCGGCCGGGTCTCGCGCAGTCGGTCCCACTGACCCGGGATGAGCGACTTGGCGCGCGGAGCCGTCCGCTCCGTCGCCGGGGCGTCGAAGAGCCGCTCCAGCACCGCGTGCACCAGCGTGCCCCGGGTGGCCGCCTCGCTCGGCTTCTCGGGGAGCTTGTCGATCACCCGGAACCGGTAGAGCAACGGACACTGCATGAAGTCACTGGCACGCGAGGGCGACAGCGAGGCCGGCGGCAGGGCCGTGCGGGCCGTGACGGCTTCGGTGGGCTCGGGCGGTACGGCGCCCCCGGTGCTGGTTTCCATGACCACAGACCTTACGGCCCGCCACTGACAGTGAGTGCACGGCCGTTGCTGGTGCGTGCTTGTGCGACGGAGTGGAAAACAGAGGGGGTGCCGGGGCGGAACGCGTCGCGACGGCCGCATACCATCGACCCATACCCTCCTGCTTCGCATGATCGGGAGCGGGAGACGCTTCGAACGAGGGGACATCGTGGACGAGAGCGGCGGGAGCGGGCAGCCGCGGTCCGGCACCGACGAAGCGACCGAGCGCCACGGGGAGCAGCGGGCTCCCTCGGCCCCGGCTGCGGACGCCACGCGCCCCGGCCCGGAGCGACCCGAGCCCCCCTCCGGGCCGACGCCGCCCACCCACCCCGGCGGTTCCGGACCCGTCCCCACCCCCGCTCCCGACGCGGCGGACGTCAGCCCTTCGAGCGAGGCGGAGACACACGCCAACGCTGCCGCTCCCTCGGACGAGACCCCCGACGCTCCCTCGAACCCCGACCAGGCCCACCACCATCCTTCTCCCGAGCCCGAGCCCGAGCCCGAGCCCGAGCCCGAGCCCGAGCCCGAGCCCGGTGCTGGAGCCGAGTCTGCGTCCGAGGGCGACACCGCCGCGCATCACCGTGCCCTCGCCCACTCCGGGAGCGGTACCGGTGCCGGTACCGGCAAGGGGCGGCCCCCGCGGCGCGGCCGGGAGCCCGGTGGCGGGCTGCTGATGGGGCGGCCGTTCGGCGTGCCCGTGTACGTGGCGCCCAGCTGGTTCCTCGTGGCCGCGCTGATCACCTGGGTGTTCGGCGGCCAGCTCGACCGCGTACTCCCCGAACTCGGCGCCCTGCGCTATCTCGTCTCCCTCTTCTTCGCGGTCGCCTTCTACGCCTCCGTCCTCGTCCACGAGCTGGCCCACACGGTCGCCGCCCTGCGCTTCAAGCTGCCGGTACGCCGGATCCAGCTGCAGTTCTTCGGCGGGGTCTCGGAGATCGAGAAGGAGGCCGAGACCCCGGGCCGCGAGTTCGTGCTGTCCTTCGTCGGACCACTGCTCTCCCTCGTCCTCTCGGGCCTCTTCTATCTCGCCCTGCAGGCCGTCGAACCCGGCACGGTCCCCGGCGTGCTGCTCGCCGGCCTGATGATCTCCAACCTGATCGTGGCCGCCTTCAACCTGCTCCCCGGCCTCCCCCTGGACGGCGGCCGGATGCTCCGCGCCGTCGTCTGGAAGATCACCGGCAAGCCCATGAGCGGCACGATCGCCGCCGCCTGGGTCGGCCGCGCCCTGGCCGTCTCCGTACTGATCGGACTGCCCCTGCTCACCCAGTCCGGGGCGCTCGGCGACACCCAGGACAACATGGGCGGCATGGACACGGTCACGGACGCGCTGCTCGCCGCGATCCTCGCCGCGATCATCTGGACCGGCGCCGGCAACAGCCTCCGCATGGCCCGGCTGCGCGAACACCTGCCCGAGCTGCGCGCCCGCTCGCTCACCCGGCGCGCGGTCCCGGTCGAGACCAACACCCCGCTCTCGGAGGCGCTGCGCCGCGCCAACGACGCCGGCGCCCGCGCCCTGGTCGTGGTCGACGCCCACGGCGAACCGCTCTCCCTCGTCCGCGAGGCCGCCATCGTCGGCGTACCGGAGCACCGCCGCCCCTGGGTCGCCGTCAGTGGCCTCGCCCAGGACCTCACCGACGGTATGCGCGTGTCCGCCGAACTCGCCGGCGAGGCCCTCCTGGACGCCCTGCGTGCCACCCCGGCGACCGAGTACCTGGTGGTCGAGGACTCGGGCGAGATCTACGGAGTCCTGTCCGCCGCGGACGTCGAGCGAGCCTTCGTGAAGGCCATGGCCCGCCCCTCCTGAGCGAATCCGTCGAGCCCCCGGTGCTGCGGCGCGTCCCAAAGGGGCGCGGGGCGGTGACATCGTGCGGCTCCGCCGCGTGGTCGGCGCCCCGTGCGGGGACCGGTAGGCTGGTCACATGTCCGAACCGACCGGTGCCGCCCGCAGGCGCGGGCCCTTCAAGGTCGGGGACCAGGTTCAGCTGACCGACCCCAAGGGCCGCCACTACACGTTCACGCTCGAAGCGGGGAAGAACTTTCACACCCACAAGGGTTCCTTCCCGCACGACGAGCTGATCGGTGCTCCCGAGGGCAGCGTTGTCCGCACCACGGGGAACGTCGCCTATCTCGCGCTGCGCCCCCTGCTCCCCGACTATGTCCTGTCCATGCCCCGCGGCGCCGCCGTGGTCTACCCCAAGGACGCGGGGCAGATCCTGGCCTTCGCCGACATCTTCCCCGGCGCGCGCGTCGTGGAAGCGGGCGTGGGCTCCGGCTCGCTCAGCAGCTTCCTGCTGCGCGCCATCGGCGACCAGGGCATGCTGCACTCCTACGAGCGCCGCGAGGACTTCGCGGAGATCGCCCAGCAGAACGTGGAGCGCTACTTCGGGGGCCCGCACCCCGCCTGGCAGCTCACCGTCGGCGACCTCCAGGACAATCTGTCGGACACCGAGGTCGACCGCGTCATCCTCGACATGCTCGCCCCCTGGGAGTGCCTGGAGGCGGTCTCCAAGGCGCTCGTCCCCGGCGGCATCCTCTGCTGCTACGTGGCGACCACCACCCAGCTCGCGCGGACCGTCGAATCCATCCGCGAGATCGGTTCGTTCAACGAGCCGACCGCCTGGGAGTCGATGATCCGCAACTGGCACGTCGAGGGCCTGGCCGTCCGCCCGGACCACCGGATGATCGGACACACCGGCTTCCTGCTCACCGCCCGCCGCCTCGCGGACGGCGTCGAGCCGCCCATGCGCCGTCGCCGCCCCGCCAAGGGCGCGTACGGCGAGGACTACACCGGTCCGAACGCCGACGGCGCCTCGGGCCGCTGACCCGGTCGGCGCCCACGCCGTCGACGTACCCAACGCACCGCACCTGTGGCCGAGTTCCCGGCAGCACTCCGGAACTCGGCCACAGCGCTCTTCCGCAACTGGGCCACGGCCCCTTTTCGTTGACGTGCCGCCAGAAATCCGGACCCCGCCGTTCCGTGGCACTGTGACGTGTGGCACCATGCTGGCCACTCCACCCCCTCCGTCACGGCCCTCCCAGGAGACGCTCCTAGTGCAGCAACCCGTCGTCCCGGAACTGGCACACACGCACACCCGCCCCATCCACTGGCTCGCCACGGCCACCGCCCTGGCCGGAGTCGTCGCCCTCTCCTCGGTCGTCCAGCCCGGCTCCGCGACAGCGGCCCAGCCAGGCCCCGAGGCGAAGCCCGCCCCGGCCGCGACCGCGCCCCCGAACCCCGCCGATGTCACGTTCCCGATCGAGTGCGGGTCCGCCAAGGTTCTCGTGCAGAAGCAGGCGTCCGGGGACCTCGACGGCGACGGCAGACCGGAGACGGTGGCCGTGGTCCGCTGCGAAGCGGGCATCGGTACTCCGCCCAACGGCGTGTACGTCCTCACCCAGGGTGCGGGGGCAAAGAAGCCCCGCGTCGTGGCCACCCTCGTCGACCCGAAGGACCGCCTGAGCGTCACGGACTTCGCGGTGCGTGACGGCGCCGTCACCGCGACCCTGCTCGGCTACTCCTCGGCCGACGTGCCGAGTTGCTGCCCGGACGTGCAGGACCGGGCCAAGTGGCAGTGGAAGAACGGCACGTTCATCCGCTCGACACCCTCCGGGGCCCAGAGCGTATGAGAAGCATGTGAGAAAAGAGACATGTCGTGACGCGGAGTGCCCCTCGGGTCACTCCGCGTCGGGGCCGTAGACCTCGACCCTGTCCGAAACCCGACGTACGTGGATGCAGTCGCCCGGGCACTCCTTCGCGGAGTCGACGACATCGCGCAGAAGCGTCAGCGGTACGGGCGTTGTGGCGCCCGGAACCTGCAGGAGCTCGTCCTCGGTGCTCTTCACATAGGCCAGGCCGTCGATGTCCAGCTCGAAGACCTCCGGTGCATACTGGGCGCAGATCCCGTCACCGGTACAGAGATCCTGGTCGATCCAGACCTCGAGCGCCTCGCTGTCGGCTTGGGCCTCCTGCTGCACGATCATTTCTCCTGCCGTTTCCTGCGTCGAGCGATCCGAGGACTGGGGAATCGGGCCAGCTCTGACGGGTGTTGAACAGTTCGACCCTACCTCCGTCCGCTTCCCAATCATGTTCGGTGGGTATTCCCCTGGCGTGAGGGAGAGCGCAAGGGTGAAGATCGGACACACCCCGACAGTCTTTGTGATCTAGGGGTTTCAATCGACACCCACCCAGGTAGGGTCTGGAAGCGTCCAGCTCCCCTTGGAGGAGGTGAGGACCGTGGCAGCCCACGACGACGACATGAACCGCGGCATCCGCCCGGGACGAGGGTCCGATGACCCTGCCGGGCAGGTTGCCTACCTTGAGCAGGAGATCGCCGTCCTGCGACGCAAGCTCGCCGACTCTCCGCGGCACACGAGGATTCTCGAAGAGCGGATCGTCGAGCTGCAGACCAACCTGGCCGGCGTGTCCGCACAGAACGAGCGGCTCGCCAACACGCTCCGTGAGGCCCGCGACCAGATCGTGGCCCTCAAGGAAGAGGTCGACCGGCTCGCACAGCCGCCGGCAGGCTTCGGTGTCTTCCTCGTGGCGAACGAGGACGGCACGGCGGACATCTTCACCGGGGGCCGCAAGCTCCGGGTGAACGTCAGCCCCAGCGTGGAGCTCGAAGAGCTCAGGCGCGGCCAGGAAGTGATGCTCAACGAAGCTCTCAACGTGGTCGAGGCCATGGAGTACGAGAGCGTCGGCGACATCGTCACCCTCAAGGAGATCCTTGAGGACGGCGAGCGCGCCCTGGTGCAGGGGCACACCGACGAGGAACGGGTGGTACGGCTCGCCGAGCCGCTCCTGGACGTCGTCATCCGCCCCGGCGACGCCCTGCTTCTCGAACCCCGTTCCGGCTATGTCTACGAAGTTGTCCCCAAGAGCGAGGTCGAGGAGCTCGTCCTCGAAGAGGTTCCGGACATCGGCTACGAGCAGATCGGCGGCCTGGGCAACCAGATCGAACTGATCCGCGACGCGGTCGAGCTCCCCTACCTCTACCCCGACCTCTTCAAGGAGCACGAACTGCGGCCGCCCAAGGGCGTGCTGCTGTACGGGCCCCCCGGATGCGGCAAGACGCTCATCGCCAAGGCGGTCGCCAACTCGCTGGCCAAGAAGGTCGCCGAGGTCACCGGCCAGGCCACCGGCAAGAGCTTCTTCCTCAACATCAAGGGCCCCGAGCTCCTGAACAAGTACGTCGGCGAGACCGAGCGGCAGATCCGCCTCGTCTTCCAGCGTGCTCGTGAGAAGGCCAGCGAGGGCACCCCCGTCATCGTCTTCTTCGACGAGATGGAATCCCTCTTCCGCACCCGTGGATCGGGCGTCAGCTCGGACGTGGAGAACACCATCGTCCCCCAGCTGCTCGCCGAGATCGACGGCGTGGAGGGCCTGGAGAACGTGGTCGTGATCGGTGCCTCGAACCGTGAGGACATGATCGACCCCGCGATCCTGCGCCCCGGACGACTCGATGTGAAGATCAAGATCGAGCGCCCGGACGCCGAGGCCGCCAAGGACATCTTCGCGAAGTACCTCACCCAGCGCCTCCCGCTGCACTCCGACGACCTCGGTGAGCACGGCGGGGACCGGGCGGCCACCGTCCACGGCATGATCCAGACCGCCGTGGAACAGATGTACGCCGAGACCGAGGAGAACCGCTTCCTGGAGGTCACCTACGCCAACGGCGACAAGGAAGTCCTGTACTTCAAGGACTTCAATTCCGGCGCCATGATCGAGAACATCGTGGGCCGCGCCAAGAAGGCGGCCATCAAGGCCTTCCTCGAACAGAACCAGAAGGGCCTTCGGGTCTCCCACCTCCTCCAGGCCTGCGTGGACGAGTTCAAGGAGAACGAGGACCTGCCGAACACCACAAACCCGGACGACTGGGCCCGAATCTCCGGAAAGAAGGGCGAACGGATCGTTTACATCCGTACGCTGGTCACCGGAAAGCAGGGCGCGGACACCGGACGCTCCATCGACACGGTGGCGAACACCGGTCAGTACCTGTAAAAGACAGGGCGGCTGCGGGTGCCCTCCACGGGTACCCGCAGCCGACTGTTTTCCGGGGCACGGCTGGAGCAGAGCAATGACGCAAATGATCTCCCCACCAGCGCAGAGGCGCTCTAGGCTCTTTCGTACCGCCGAGTCGCGCAGTGCGGGGACGGGCACCGCACACGCACCGGAGAACCAGCGGTACTTGAGCAGCGCCCCCGACCGAGGGCGCTGCCGGGCAAGGAGGGCCGCATGACCGTACGGCGAGTAATGGGCATCGAGACGGAGTACGGGATCTCCGTCCCCGGCCACCCCAACGCCAATGCCATGCTCACCTCGTCCCAGATCGTCAACGCGTACGCGGCGGCGATGCACCGGGCGCGCCGCGCCCGCTGGGATTTCGAGGAGGAGAACCCGCTGCGGGACGCGCGAGGCTTCGACCTCGCCCGCGAGGCCGCCGACTCCAGCCAGCTCACCGACGAGGACATCGGCCTGGCCAATGTCATCCTCACCAATGGGGCACGGCTGTACGTGGACCACGCGCACCCGGAGTACAGCGCTCCCGAGGTCACCAACCCGTGGGACGCCGTCCTGTGGGACAAGGCCGGCGAGCGCATCATGGCGGAGGCCGCGGAGCGCGCGGCCCAGCTCCCCGGCGCCCAGCCGATCCACCTGTACAAGAACAACACCGACAACAAGGGCGCCTCGTACGGCACGCACGAGAACTACCTGATGAAGCGGGAGACCCCCTTCTCGGACATCGTGCGCCACCTCACGCCGTTCTTCGTCTCACGCCAGGTCGTCACCGGAGCGGGCCGCGTCGGTATCGGTCAGGACGGGCACGAGCACGGCTTCCAGCTCAGTCAGCGGGCCGACTACTTCGAGGTCGAGGTGGGCCTCGAAACCACGCTGAAGCGCCCCATCATCAACACCCGCGACGAGCCGCACGCGGACGCCGAGAAGTACCGCAGGCTGCACGTGATCATCGGCGACGCGAACCTGTCGGAGATCTCCACCTATCTGAAGCTGGGCACGACCGCCCTGGTCCTGTCCATGATCGAGGACGGCTTCATCGCCGTCGACCTGGCGGTCGACCAGCCGGTCCGCACGCTGCACCAGGTCTCGCACGACCCCACGCTGAAGCGGCTCGTCACGCTCCGCAGCGGACGTACGCTGACCGCCGTACAGCTTCAGATGGAGTACTTCGAGCTGTCGCGCAAATACGTGGAGGAACGGTTCGGGGCGGACGCCGACGACCAGACCAAGGACGTCCTGGCCCGCTGGGAGGACACCCTGAACCGGCTGGAGAACGACCAGATGAGCCTGTCGGGCGAGCTCGACTGGGTCGCCAAGCGGGAGCTCATGGAGGGCTACCGGCGCCGTGACGGCCTCGACTGGGACGCGGCGCGGCTGCACCTGGTCGACCTCCAGTACGCCGACGTTCGGGCCGAGAAGGGCCTGTACAACCGTCTGGCGGCGCGCGGCAAGATGAAGCGGCTCCTGGACGAGCAGGACGTCGAGCGGGCCCGTACCAAGCCGCCGGAGGACACCCGTGCGTACTTCCGCGGGCGCTGTCTGGAGCAGTACGCGGACGACGTGGCGGCGGCCTCCTGGGACTCGGTGATCTTCGACCTGCCGGGCCGGGACTCGCTCCAGCGCGTCCCAACCCTGGAGCCGCTTCGCGGAACGCGTAATCACGTCAAGGAACTCCTCGACCGCTGTCGCACGGCGGAAGACCTGGTCAGGGTCCTGTCAGGCGGCTGAGGGGGCCGCCGGGGCCCTGCGGCCCAGGTGGCGCAACGGGGTGGAAAGACGCGGCGTCCGGGAATCATCGAGGTGGCCCCCGGACGTTGTGACAACTGCGGGGCCGATGTCGGACCCTGCTTGTAGGGTCTGATCAAGAACGTCGAACCGAGCGGGGTGAGGGTTATGGCGACCAAGGACACCGGCGGCGGACAGCAGAAGGCGACGCGTTCCACCGAGGAGGTCGAGGAGCAGGCGCAGGACGCGCAGGTATCGGACGACCTCAAGGAACGCCAGGAGAAGCTGTCGGACGACGTCGACTCCGTACTGGACGAGATCGACGATGTCCTGGAGGAGAACGCGGAGGACTTCGTGCGCTCCTTTGTACAGAAGGGTGGCCAGTAGGCCGCCTTTCCCTTCGATTCGAAGGTTCGATTCGGGAGCGACTGAGCGCCCGAAGGGCTGGGTGTGAAGTGCTGCTCGCGGTGCGGGAGGCCGGACCGCGAGCAGCCTTCGCGCGCGATGCCGTGCGCGAGATATAGGGTGTCGCGCCTTCCATATGGGTTCCGCGTGATCCGTTTGAAAGGTCTCGCAGTTCATGTGGATCACCGCCATGAGACGGGTAGGGTCCGTGGCGTACCGTGCTTCAACTGCAATTCGGCCATCGGCAAGTTGGGAGATGATCCCGACGCTGTTCGTCGGGCTGCCGCCTACTTGGAAGGATCCCCGTGGAAGCCAACACTCGTAGCACCGGGCGTCTACCGGCTGCCTTCCTGACGCCCGGGTCGTCGTCCTTCATGGACTTCCTGTCCGAGCATCAGCCGGAGATGCTGCCGGGCAAGCGGCAGCTGCCGCCCGTCCAGGGCGTCATCGACGCCCCGCACGGCACGACCATCGTCGCCACCACGTTCCCCGGCGGAGTCGTCCTCGCCGGTGACCGGCGGGCCACCATGGGCAACATGATCGCCCAGCGCGACATCGAGAAGGTCTTCCCGGCCGACGAGTACTCGGCGGTGGGCATCGCCGGTACGGCCGGTCTGGCCGTCGAGATGGTGAAGCTGTTCCAGCTGGAGCTGGAGCACTTCGAGAAGGTCGAGGGCACCACCCTCTCCCTGGAGGGCAAGGCGAACCGCCTCTCCACGATGATCCGCTCCAACCTCGCCATGGCCATGCAGGGCCTCGCCGTGGTCCCCCTCTTCGCGGGCTATGACGTGGACCGCGAAAAGGGCCGCATCTTCTCCTACGACGTCACGGGCGGCCGCTCCGAGGAGCAGGGCTACGCCTCCACCGGTTCCGGCTCGATCTTCGCGCGCGGTGCCATGAAGAAGCTCTACCGCGACGACCTGACCGAAGCGCAGGCCACGACCCTGGTCGTCCAGGCGCTGTACGACGCGGCCGACGACGACTCGGCGACCGGTGGTCCCGACGTAGCCCGCCGGATCTACCCCATCGTCACCGTGATCACCGAGGACGGCTTCCGCAGGCTCACCGACGACGAGTCCTCCGAGATCGCCCGCGCGATCCTGGAGCGGCGTCTGGAGCAGCCCGACGGGCCGCGGGCCGCGCTGCTCTGAGCCGGGCCTCTTTTTTATCCAGGTGACCCTGTGACTTCGACAGAAAGGGACGGATAACCGGTGTCGACGCCGTTCTATGTCTCACCCCAGCAGGCCATGGCCGACCGGGCGGAATACGCCCGCAAGGGCATCGCCCGCGGTCGCAGCCTCGTTGTGCTGCAGTATGCCGATGGCATCGTGTTCGTCGGCGAGAACCCGTCCCGTGCGCTGCACAAGTTCAGCGAGATCTATGACCGGATCGGCTTCGCGGCCGCCGGTAAGTACAACGAATATGAAAATCTGCGGATCGGTGGTGTGCGTTATGCCGACCTGCGGGGTTACACCTATGACCGTGATGATGTGACGGCGCGAGGTCTGGCGAATGTGTACGCCCAGACCCTGGGCACGATCTTCTCCTCCGCGGCCGAGAAGCCGTACGAGGTGGAGCTCGTCGTCGCCGAGGTCGGCGAGACGCCCGAGGGCGATCAGATCTACCGGCTGCCGCACGACGGATCCATCGTGGACGAGCACGGGTCCGTCGCGGTGGGTGGTAACGCCGAGCAGATCAGCAGCTATCTGGACCAGCGTCACCAGGACGGTATGTCGCTCGCGGAGGCGCTGAAGCTGGCGGTGCAGTCGCTGTCGCGGGAGCCCAACGGCGGCGAGCGGGAGATTCCCGCGGAGCGCCTGGAGGTCGCGATCCTGGACCGGACGCGTCCGCAGCAGCGCAAGTTCAAGCGGATCGTCGGGCGTCAGCTGGCCCGGCTGCTGGAGGCGGGTGGCGCGGAGACCGCCACGGAGGCCGAGGACGCCGAAGACGAGGAGTGAACCCTCGACTTTGCCCTGCCCGCCGACTGCCGGTGGGTGGGGCGGGGCCGTGCCGGTACATCCAGGCCGTCGCCGCCGGATCAGACGTCGCCCCATGGGGAGCCGTTTCCAGATCCGGACGTATGCGACGGGCTTTGGATGTACCGACACGGCCCCTTCTGCGTATGAGCGACTGCGGGTTGGTGGGGGCTTGGGGGTGTCCGGCTAGCGTGGTGGGGCTGTGGAGCCTCGTACGACCAGGTGGACCGGGATGTCGCCCACAGGAGGTGTTCGGCCGTCCAGGACGGCAAGGAGGGCTCCCATGCCGCGTTCGCCGAACAGTTCCGCGTCCAGGCGGACCGTGGTCAGTTCGGGGTCGATGGCGCGGGCCAGGGCCAGGTCGTCCAGGCCCGTGACGGAGAGGTCGCCGGGGATGTCGAGGCCCAGGCGGCGGGCCGCCTTGTAGGCGCCTGCCGCGAGTTTGTCGTCGTCGCAGACCAGGGCGGTGGGCCGGGCGCCGGGGGCGGTGAGGGCCGCCTCCGCGGCGGACAGGGCGTCCTCGATGGAGATCGGGGCTCGGGTTGTGCGCAGGTGGGTGCCGGGGACCCGGTTCAGCCGCGCGGCCAGTTCTCGGGCGCGTACCTCGAAGGTCCAGGACGGGATGTCCGCGGCCAGGTGGAGGAAGCGGCGGTGGCCCAGTGCCAGGAGGTGCTCGGCCACCTGGCGTACGCCGTCCCTGATGTCGAGATTGACCGTCGCCGCCCCCAGGCTGCCCTCCGGGTCGCTGTCCAGCATCACCAGGGGGAGCTGGTCGCCGCGGATCGCCGTGAGGGCGTCGGCGGCCATGGAGGAGGCGATGACGCCGTCCAGGGCGGCCGCCGCCGAGCCGAACGGGTCGCGGGCGGGGCCGACGCCCTCGGGGGAGGGGTACAGGACCACGCCGAAGCCGTGTTCCGCGGCGATGCGGGCCGCTCCCGTGTACACGCCGGCGAAGAACTCGGTGGTCAGCGCCGGGACCACCAGGAGCACGGTGCGGGTGCGGCCCAGGCGGAGGTTGCGGGCGGCCAGGTTCGGGCGGTAGCCGAGCTCCTGGGCGGCCTCGCGGACGCGTTCCGCGGTCGTCTCGGAGACCCGGCCGCGCCACTTGTCGCCGAGCACCAGGGAGACCGCGGCCTGGGAGACCCCGGCGGCCTGCGCGACGTCACGGCTCGTGGGGCGCGTACTACCTCGTGCCACCGGCGACCTGCTCCTTCGTCTGGACTCGCGGACTGGGCACATGGTACGTATGACCCAGGACGTTATACGTAAAACCTCGTGAGGGGCCGTCGGACGTCACGCGCTACCGGAAGGGCACGACATGGCCGCGGGATACCTGGAGATCCTCAGGGCGAGGCACGCCGCACGGCTGCTCGCCGGCACGCTCACGGGGCGGCTGCCGAACGCCACCGCCGCCATCGCCGTCGTGCTCTTCGTCCGGGCGCAGGGCGGGACGTACGGCCTGGCCGGTGCCCTCGCGGCCGTGTACGGGGTGGGCAACGCCGTGGGGCAGCCGCTGCTCGGGCGGCTGGTGGATCTGTACGGGCAGCCACGTGTCCAGTTGCCGGCCGCGCTCGTCTCGGCCCTCGGGATGGGCGTCTTCGCGTTCTCGGGCACCGACCCGCTGCCGGTGGCGTATCTCTCGATGGTCGTCGCCGGGCTCTTCACACCGCCCCTGGAGGGCGGTCTGCGGGCGCTGTGGCCCTCCGTCCTGCGCGGGCAGGAGCAGGTGCACACCGCGTACGCGATGGACGCCGTGGCGCAGGAGGTCATGTTCACCGTCGGACCGCTGCTGCTGACCCTGTGCGCCTCGCTCTGGTCCGCCCGGGCTGCCCTGCTGATCCTGAACGTCATCGGGGTGCTGGGCGCCCTCTCCGTGGTTCTCTCGCCGCCCTCGCGCGCGTGGCGTTCGGCACCGCGCGAGGCGCACTGGCTCGGCGCGCTGCGCTCGCCCGGGCTGCTGGCGCTGCTCGGCGCGTTCCTGTTCGTGGGGATCGCGCTGGGCTCGATCACGGTCGCCGCGGTGTCGTACGCCGACGATCACGGCGGGGACGCGGTCTACGGCTGGTTGATGGCGGCCCTGGGCCTCGGCGCGCTCGTCGGCGGTACGGCGTACGGGGCGCGGCGGTGGACGGGGACGCCCGAGCGGCGACTGCGTGCGCTCGTCGCTCTTCTGGCGGTGTGTTACCTCCCGCTCATGCTGATGCCGGGAGCGGTCGCCATGACGGCCCTCACCGCGCTCGCCGGGGTCTTCCTGGCACCCTGCATCGCCTGCGCGTTCATCATCGTGGACCGGCACGCGCCGAGGGGCACCGTCACCGAGGCGTTCTCCTGGCTTGTGACGACGTTCACCGTGGGCGCGTCGGTCGGAACGGGCCTCGCGGGACCCGTCGTCGAGCGGGGCGGGGCGGTGTGGGGCTTCGCCGTACCGGGTGTCGCGGGGGCCGCCGCACTGGTGGTTCTGCTGGCCACGGGGCGGGTCCTCGCAGCTACCGGGGACGGCGATGTTGTTGCGGTCTCATCGGAAAATGATCCAAACCGTGCTGTCGAACCCCGTTTCAGCTCGGGGGATCGGGCGTAATGTTCAGTCATGGACCGCCGCATTTTCGGGCTGGAGAACGAGTACGGCGTCACGTGTACGTTCAGGGGACAGCGGCGCCTGTCTCCCGACGAGGTGGCGCGGTACCTCTTCCGCCGTGTCGTGTCATGGGGCCGCAGCAGCAATGTCTTTCTGCGGAACGGTGCCCGCCTCTATCTCGACGTGGGATCACATCCGGAATACGCGACACCCGAATGTGACAACGTGACGGAACTCGTCACCCACGACAAGGCCGGCGAGCGCATTCTCGAAGGACTCCTGGTGGACGCCGAACGACGCCTGCACGAGGAAGGAATCGCGGGCGACGTCTACCTGTTCAAGAACAACACCGACTCGGCGGGCAACTCCTACGGGTGCCACGAGAACTATCTGGTGGCCCGGCACGGGGAGTTCTCCCGGCTCGCGGACATTCTCATTCCCTTCCTGGTCACCCGGCAGCTGCTGTGCGGTGCCGGCAAGGTGCTGCAGACTCCGCGCGGTGCCGTGTACTGCGTGAGCCAGCGCGCCGAGCACATCTGGGAGGGCGTCAGCTCGGCGACGACCCGCTCCCGGCCGATCATCAACACCCGCGACGAACCGCACGCCGACGCGGAGCGCTACCGCCGGCTGCACGTCATCGTCGGTGACTCGAACATGTCCGAGACCACCATGCTCCTCAAGGTGGGTGCCACCGACCTCGTGCTGCGCATGATCGAGGCGGGCACGGTGATGCGCGACCTCACCCTGGAGAACCCCATTCGGGCGATCCGCGAGGTCAGCCACGACATCACGGGCCGGCGCAAGGTGCGCCTGGCCAGTGGCCGGGAGGCCTCCGCGCTGGAGGTGCAGCGCGAGTACTTCGAGAAGGCCGTGGACTTCTGTGAGCGCCGCGGCATCCGTACCGGCACGGTCGAGCAGGTGCTCGAATTGTGGGGCCGTACGCTCGACTCGATCGAGGCGGAGGACCTCGACCGGATCGGTACCGAAATCGACTGGGTCATGAAGTACCAGCTCATCGAGCGGTACCGCGCCAAGCACAACATGACGATGTCGCACCCGCGGGTCGCCCAGATAGACCTCGCATATCACGACATCCACCGTCGTCGTGGCCTGTACTACCTGCTGGAAAGGAAGGGACAAGCCGCCCGGATCTGCAATGACTTGAAGATCTTCGAGGGCAAGTCCGTGCCGCCGCAGACCACTCGGGCCCGGTTGCGCGGGGACTTCATCCGGCGCGCTCAGGAACAGCGCCGCGATTTCACCGTCGACTGGGTCCATCTCAAGCTCAACGACCAGGCACAACGCACGGTGTTGTGCAAGGACCCGTTCCGTTCCGTGGACGATCGGGTGGAGAAGCTGATCGCGGGAATGTGACGCGTCGCGTTCCGGACGTGGTTCCGGTACGCAACGCGGGGCGCCGTACGTTTTCCGTACGGCGCCCTTCTCACGTCGTAGAGTTGCGCGCACGCCATCAACCAAGATCGATCGATACGAGGCCCCCACCGTGCGCCGACGCTCCCTCCTCATTGCCGTACCCGCCGGACTGGTCACCCTCGCCGGATGCGGTGACGACAAGTCGGACAAGGCCAAGTCCAGCAGCAGTAGCAGCCCGTCCCCTTCGGCCTCCGCTTCGTCGTCTTCGGCGCCGCCGCCGAAGATCGTCGACGGTCCGCTGCCGGGCATCACCGCCGGGACGAAGTTCGGCGAGAAGCCGACCGTTGCCAAGGGCAGTGGTGACCCGTCGAAGGACCTCGCGGTCAAGACGGTCATCGCGGGCGGCGGGGCGACGGTCGTGGAGAACGACTACATCCAGGCCAACTACCTCGGCCAGGTCTGGGACACCGCAAAGGTGTTCGACAACTCCTACGACCGTAAGACGTCGCTGGTCATCCAGCTCGCGCAGGGCGGCATCATCGACGGCTGGCGCTACGGCCTGGTGGGCAAGAAGGTCGGCAGCCGCGTCGAGATGTCCGTGCCGCCCACCTGGGGCTACGGCACGCAGGGCAACACGCAGGCGGGCATCAAGGGCACCGACACGCTGGTGTTCGTCGTCGACATCCAGAACACCTTCAGTGCGACGAGCTCCGCCAAGGGCAAGGACGTCGCGCAGAACGACGCCGCGCTCCCCAAGGTCGGCACCAACACCGACGGCAAGGCCCCCTCCATCGACGTACCGAAGGCGACGGCGCCGACGAAGCTGGTGGCGAACTACGTCATCGAGGGCGACGGCGACGAGGTCGCGGCCGACAGCAGTGTGCTGGTGCAGTACAAGGGCGTGCTCTGGGACACCGGCAAGGAGTTCGACTCCACGTACAGCAGGAACTCGCTGACCTCGTTCTCGCTCCAGCAGGTCGTCAAGGGCTGGGCGCAGGGGCTGACGGGCAAGAAGGTCGGCAGCCGTGTGCTCATCGTCATTCCGCCGGTCCTGGGCTACGGCGACAATCCGCCGAGCGGCAGTGGCATCAAGAAGGACTCCACGCTGGTCTTCTCGGTGGACATCCTGGCGAAGATGTAACGCCTGCGGGGATGTGAGAGTGTCGGTGTTGCCTCAAGGCCTTTACGCGAACAAGCAGGAGCTAGAGACGTGAGCATCGAGAAGCCCGAGATCGACTTCCCGGGCGGCGAGCCCCCGGCGGACCTCGAGATCAAGGACCTCTGGGAGGGAGACGGCCCGGTCGCCAAGGCCGGCGACTTCGTCAAGGTCCACTACGTGGGCGTGGCCTTCTCCACCGGCGAGGAGTTCGACGCCTCCTGGAACCGCGGCACCCCGCTGGAGTTCCAGCTCGGTGTCGGCCAGGTCATCAGCGGCTGGGACCAGGGCGTGCAGGGCATGAAGGTCGGCGGCCGTCGCCAGCTGACCATTCCCGCGCACCTCGCGTACGGCGACCGCGGTGCCGGCGCCCGCATCGGCCCCGGCGAGACGCTGATCTTCGTCTGCGACCTGGTCGCGGTCTGACATCGAAGGTCGGGAACCGGTTCCCGGTCGGACGACCTCGGGGACCGGTTCCGCATCCTGGGTTGTGGTCGATCTTCGTACACCGTGCGATCAAGAAGTGACCAGAGCTGATCATCTGGGGTCCATGCCTGTGCAGGCATGGACCCTCGGCTTTTGCCGCGACACTCCGGAGCGGTACGGTCATCGGTCGGAAGCACCATAGGGAAGGGCGTCGATGGCCATTGCCAAGGCCGAGCGGCTGATGAACCTCGCGCTGTGTCTGCTCGGGACGCGGCGGCCGCTCAGCAAGCGCGAACTGCGCGACTCCATCGAGGCCTATGTCGAGGCCTTCAGGCCGGGCAGGGGCGCGGCTGGCTCGGACGACTCCTTCAACCGGATGTTCGAGCGCGACAAGGACGATCTGCGCGAGCTCGGCCTGGTCATCGAGACGGTGGAGAACCTCGACGGCGAGGTCGGCTACCTCGCCCGCCGCGACAGCAACCGGCTGCCGCCCATCACCCTCGACGCCGAGGAGGCCGCCGCCCTCGGCCTCGCCGCCAAGGTCTGGCAGCAGGCCCGGCTGGCCGGTGCCGCGAGCGGTGCGTTGCAGAAGCTGCGCGCCGCCGGGCTCCCCGAGGACGTCGACCCCTACGAGGCCCACGGCGCCCTCGAACCGCACATCCCCGTGCACGAGGCGGCCTTCGAGCCGCTGATGCTGGCCTGCCGCGACCGCCGCCCCGTCGTCTTCGAGTACCGCAAGGCCACCGCCGCGCACCCCGAGACCCGTCAGGTCGAACCCTGGGCCCTGGAGTGCTGGCGCGGCCACTGGTACCTGGCGGGCTGGGACCGCGACCGCGGCGCCGAGCGTGTCTTCAGGCTCTCTCGGATCACCGGCAAGGTCCGCGCCCGCGCCGGGCGCTACACCGTCGAGGTGCCCGACGTCGTCACCGTGCGCGAGACCGTCGCGAGCTGGGCGGGCGAGATCACCGACCGCTCCGCGCGGATCCGGCTGCGCACCGGCTCCGGCTACCCGCTGCGCGCCAAGGCCGTCTCCGTACGGGAACTGGGGGAGGGCTGGGACGAGTTGGAGATTCCGTACGGGCACGGCCTGGACGCCTGGCTCGTCGAGTTCGGGCCCGACGTGGTGGTTCTGGAGCCCGCCGAACTGCGGGCCGACGTCGTGGACCGGCTGCGCGCCGTGGCCAAGGGCTGAGGGGGAACGTAGGAAAGTGGCAGGAAAACCGGCCAGGCCCACGAACGCGATCGACCAGACCCGGCGGATGCTCTCCCTGGTGACCTATCTGCGCGAGCGCCCCGGCGCTCGCGTCGGTGACGTCGCCCGCGCCTTCGGGATCACCGAGGACGAGCTGATCTCCGACCTCGACGTACTGCCGCTGTGCGGGACCAGCTTCCGCGGCGGCGATCTGCTGGACATCGACACCGACGGCGACCGGATCTGGTGGCACAACCCCGACGATGTCGCGGAGCCGCTGCGCATCGCCGCCGACGAAGCGACCGCGCTGCTCGTGGCCGCCCGCGCGGTGTCCACGCTGCCCGGGCTGCGCGAGGGCGACCGGCAGGCCCTGCTGCGCGCCACCGCCAAGGTGGAGGCCGCCTCGGGCGAGGCGGCGGGCGCCAGCTCCCGGCTCTCGGTGACCTTCGAGTCCGAGGGCGGGGTCTTCGCGGACGTCGACCGCGCGATCTCCGAGCGGCGCCGGCTGTGGATCCGCTACTACTCACCCTCGCGTGACGAGCTCTCCGAGCGCGAGATCGACCCGATCCGCCTGGTCAGCGTCGGCCACACCTATGTGGAGGCCTGGTGCCGCCGCTCCGAGGCGCGCCGCACCTTCCGGCTCGACCGGGTCGCCGAGATCCGCATCCTCGACGAGCCCTCCGCGCCGCCCGAGATCGAACTGCGCGACCTCTCCGAGGGGCTTGTGCAGCCCGCCGCCGAGGACCCCGAGGTGGTCGTCGAGGTCGGTCCGGGCGGGCGCTGGGTCGCGGAGTACTACCCGCACGACAGCGCGGATGAGCTGCCGGACGGCGGGCTGCGTATTACCTTGCGGACCCCCGACCCCACGTCGCTGCGGCGGCTGGCGCTGCGCCTGGGCCGCGACGGCCGGATCGTGTCGCCGCCGGAGCTGGCCGACAGCGCCCGCCGGGCGGCTCGCGAGGCACTCGCGGCCTACGACGGGCCAGAGGGAGTTCAGGACGGACCGTACGACAGGCAGGAGCAGGGGCTTTGACCACGTCGTCGATGTCTGGTGCGTCGGAGAGGACCGGTGCCCAGGAGCGGGCCGCCGGCTCGGCGAAGGCCGGGGTCGGGTCCGGGGCGGGTGGCGGGGAGCAGGCCGGTGCGTCGGTGGGCGCGGCGGAGATGACGGTGGTGACCGCGTTCGCCGGGATGCGCCGGGTCGCCGATGTGCTGTTCAAGGCCGGCTGCCCCGACTGCCGGGCCCGTCTGGAGCTCAGGGCGAGCGCCCTGATGCTGGCCATCGGCGCCTCCAGCCGCACCACCTTCTACTCCTTCACCTGCCCCGAGTGCGGCTCGGCCGTCCGCAAGCCCGCGGGGGAGCGGATCGTCGAACTCCTCACCGGCGGCGGGGTGCGCACACTGCGTCTGCACTCGACGCTCTAGGCTCGGCGTCATGTTCTGGCCGATGTTCGCGATCGCTGTGGGTTTTCTGGGAATCGCCGTCCTCGGCGTGCTCGCCATCCGTGTGTTCGTGGAAGCGGAGCGTCTGGGAAGGCAGGTCACGGATGCCGCGCGCCGCATCAACAGCGCGGCCGACGACCTGGAGCGGGCGACCGTCGGCGCGGCGCGCTCCGCGGATTCCCTGTGACCTTCACCGGATCCCGGTATGAGTCTTCCAAGGGTTGCGCAATGAGTCACTTGAGCCTGTCACCTTGTCGGTGAGGGCAGGTACGCTTCACATCGCGGTCCGGAGAACGAGGCGCGGGCCGCGAACTGGGAGTACGCACAGGGATTGCCCCGCGTTCACCCCTGAGCGTTACGATCGCTGTCAACACGACGATCGGACACATGTCCGGCCGATCGGACAGCACCCCGACCCAGCCGCCTCGGTGAGAAGGTAAAGACTTATGTTCGGAAGGCTCGGAGCTCCCGAGATCATTCTCATCCTCGTCGTCATCATCCTGCTGTTCGGCGCGAAGAAGCTTCCGGACATGGCGCGCTCTCTCGGCAAGTCCGCGCGCATCCTGAAGAGCGAGGCGAAGGCGATGAAGGACGAGGGCAGCAACCCCGCCCCGGCCGGCCCGCCGAACGCGGACGAGCAGACCCCGGCTCAGCGCACCATCCAGGCCGCGCCCGGCGACGTGACCAGCTCGCGCCCGGTCACCGAGCCCACGGACACGACCAACAAGCGCTGACGCAGGGCCGGACGCCTCCGGCCCGCCGCACGAGATGAGGACGTGGGTTGCTCAACTCTGCCCGCAAGAAGGAGAAGGATCCCGAGGGACGGATGCCCCTTGCGGAGCACCTTCGTGAGCTCCGCAACCGGCTCGCGAAGGCCGTCCTGGCCATCGTTGTCGTCACGGTCGTCGCTGCCTTCTACTACAAGAACATCATCGAGTTCTTCACGAACCCGATTCTGGATGCGGTGGGGTGCAAGTCCAGCTTCTCCGACTTGGCCCAGCAGCGGAGCGGTACCTGCGCCCGCATCGTGCTCAACGGTCTGCTGACGCCGTTCACGCTCGCGCTCAAGGTCTCGCTGATGGCCGGTGTGATCTTCGCCTCACCGATCTGGCTGTACCAGCTGTGGGCCTTCATCGTTCCGGGTCTGCACCGGCACGAGAAGAAGTACGCGATGGCGTTCGTGGGTACGGGCGTCCCGCTGTTCCTGGGCGGTGCCTTCTTCGCGTACAAGACGCTGCCGACGATGGCGACCGTGCTGCTCGGCTTCTCGCCCGCGGACCTCGACAACCAGCTGCCCCTCGACGACCTGCTCGACCTGATCGTCCGCATGGTGCTCGTGTTCGGTCTCTCCTTCGAGCTGCCCCTGCTCCTGGTCATGCTGAACCTGACCGGGGTGCTCACCGGCAGACGCATGCTCAGCTGGTGGCGCGGGATGATCATGGGCATCACGGTCTTCGCGGCCGTGGCCACCCCCAGCACCGACCCGCTGACCATGCTGGCGCTGGCCGGACCGATCTGGGTGCTGTACTTCGTGGCGACCGTCTTCTCGTTGTTCAACGACAGGCGCAAGCGGCGCCGCGAGGCCGAGGGCCCGGCCGACGACGAGGCCTCCGACCTCGACCTCACGCCGGAGGCCATCGGCGAGGTCGAGTCCGTGGCGGCCAGTCGGGCCATACCCGAGCAGTCGACCGGGGACCGGGTCAACGGCTATGACGACGTGACCTGACGTGACCTGAGCTGACCGATCCGCTGCCGCGGGACGAACGACTGACGAGTGTGGCCCACCAGTGCTGACTGGTGGGCCACACTCGTCAGTGAGCCATTGAGCCATTGAGCCATCGCGAAGAGTGGTCGCCCTCGCCGTCGAGGTGGGGGCCGCTGTCAGGCCGACCGGCGAAAAGCCGGGCGAAGGTGCCCGCGGGCCGGCTGCCGGACCGTCGACCCGGTGTTGAGCTGCGGGATTCTCGCTCCCGTCGGCTCTGATCCGGATATTGATCGTCCTGTTGTCAGTGGCGGCCGGTAGTCTCGAAAGCACGATGACAGAGGACCTCTCACCGGCCGAGCGGTATGCGGCAGCACGCAGGCGCGCTGTCGAGCAGGCCACCGCGCTCGCTTCCTTCCGCGAGATGTACGACTTCGGCCTCGACCCCTTCCAGATCGAGGCCTGCCAGGCACTTGAGACGGGCAAGGGTGTGCTCGTGGCCGCGCCCACCGGCTCCGGCAAGACGATCGTCGGCGAGTTCGCCGTCCACCTCGCCCTCCAGCAGGGCAAGAAGTGCTTCTACACCACGCCGATCAAGGCGCTCTCGAACCAGAAGTACGCCGATCTGTGCCGCCGTTACGGCGCGGACAAGGTCGGTCTGCTCACCGGTGACAACAGCGTCAATTCCGATGCCCCGGTGGTCGTCATGACCACCGAGGTGCTGCGCAACATGCTGTACGCGGGTTCGCAGACCCTGCTCGGCCTCGGCTACGTGGTCATGGACGAGGTGCACTACCTCTCGGACCGCTTCCGCGGCGCCGTCTGGGAGGAAGTGATCATCCACCTCCCCGAGTCGGTGACCCTGGTGTCACTCTCGGCGACGGTGTCGAACGCGGAGGAGTTCGGCGACTGGCTGGACACCGTGCGGGGTGACACCGAGGTGATCGTCTCCGAGCACCGGCCCGTGCCGCTGTTCCAGCACGTGCTGGCCGGGCGCCGGATGTACGACCTCTTCGAGGAGGGCGAGGGCAACAAGAAGGCGGTCAACCCCGACCTCACCCGGCTGGCCCGCATGGAGGCCAGCCGTCCCTCGTACCAGGACCGCAGACGCGGCCGCGCCATGCGCGAGGCCGACCGGGAGCGCGAGCGCCGGCAGCGCTCGCGGATCTGGACACCGGGCCGGCCCGAGGTCATCGAACGGCTCGACTCCGAGGGCCTGCTGCCCGCGATCACGTTCATTTTCAGCCGCGCCGCCTGCGAGGCCGCCGTCCAGCAGTGCCTGTACGCGGGCCTGAGACTGAACGACGACGAGGCACGCGCCAGAGTGCGCGAGCTCGTCGAGGAGCGCACCGCCTCCATCCCCCCCGAGGACCTGCACGTCCTGGGCTACTACGAGTGGCTGGAGGGCCTGGAGCGCGGCATAGCGGCCCACCACGCGGGCATGCTGCCCACGTTCAAGGAGGTCGTCGAGGAGCTCTTCGTCCGCGGCCTGGTGAGGGCCGTGTTCGCGACCGAGACTCTGGCGCTGGGCATCAACATGCCGGCCCGCTCGGTGGTGTTGGAGAAGCTCGTCAAGTGGAACGGCGAGCAGCACGCGGACATCACACCCGGCGAGTACACCCAGCTCACCGGCCGTGCCGGGCGTCGCGGCATCGATGTGGAGGGCCACGCCGTCGTGCTGTGGCAGCGCGGCTTCAGCCCGGACCATCTGGCGGGACTGGCGGGCACCCGCACCTACCCGTTGCGCTCCAGCTTCAAGCCCTCGTACAACATGGCGGTGAACCTGGTCGAGCAGTTCGGCCGGCACCGCTCGCGGGAGCTGCTCGAAACCTCCTTCGCGCAGTTCCAGGCCGACAAGTCGGTCGTCGGGATCTCCCGGCAGGTGCAGCGCAACGAAGAGGGGCTCGAAGGCTACAAGGAGTCCATGACCTGCCACCTCGGGGACTTCGAGGAGTACGCGCGGCTGCGCCGCGAGCTCAAGGACCGCGAGACGGAGCTGGCCAAGCAGGGCGCGGCGCAGCGGCGCGCCGAGGCGGCCGTGGCGCTGGAGAAGCTCAAGCCCGGTGACATCATCCATGTCCCGACCGGCAAGTTCGCGGGCCTGGCACTGGTCCTCGATCCGGGGCTGCCGGCCGGCCGGTCCAACGGCCACCGGGGTTTCGAGCACCACGACGGCCCGCGTCCGCTGGTCCTCACCGCCGAGCGCCAGGTGAAGCGGCTGGCCTCGATGGACTTCCCGGTGCCGGTCGAGGCACTGGAGCGGATGCGCATCCCGAAGTCCTTCAATCCGCGCTCCCCGCAGTCCCGTCGCGACCTCGCCTCGGCGTTGCGCACCAAGGCCGGGCACATCGTCCCCGACCGGCTGCGCAAGAGGCGCTCCGAGGCGGCCGACGACCGCGAGATCGCCCGGCTGCGCACGGAGATCCGCGCCCACCCCTGCCACGGGTGCAACGACCGTGAGGACCATGCCCGTTGGGCCGAGCGGTATCACCGGCTGCTGCGCGACACCAAGCAGCTGGAGAACCGTATCGAGGGCCGCACGAACACCATCGCCCGCACCTTCGACCGGATCGTCGCCCTCCTCACCGAGCTGGACTACCTGCGCGGCGACGAGGCCACCGAGCACGGCAGACGGCTCGCCCGGCTGTACGGCGAACTGGACCTGCTGGCCAGCGAATGCCTGCGCGCCGGAGTCTGGGAAGGACTCGATCCGGCCGAACTCGCCGCCTGCGTCTCGGCGCTGGTGTACGAGTCCCGGGTCGGCGACGACGCCATGGCGCCGAAGCTGCCGTCGGGCAAGGCCAAGGCCGCGCTCGGCGAGATGGTCCGCATCTGGGGCCGCCTCGACGCCCTGGAGGAGGACTTCCGGATCACCCAGACCGAGGGTGTCGGCCAGCGTGAACCGGACCTCGGCTTCGCCTGGGCGGCCTACGAATGGGCCTCGGGCAAGGGCCTCGACGAGGTGCTGCGCGAGGCGGAGATGCCCGCCGGTGACTTCGTCCGCTGGTGCAAGCAGGTCATCGACGTCCTGGGCCAGATCTCGGCCGCCGCGCCCGTCTCCGGCGGCGAGGGCACGACGGTCGCGAAGAACGCCCGCAAGGCGGTCGACGGCCTGCTGCGCGGGGTGGTCGCCTACTCGTCGGTGGGCTGAGCCGAGCCCGGTCGCTCCTGGTGCGCCGCCCCGCTGTCGGGGGCGGCGCACTTCTGTGCTCCGGTACGTGGGTCACCCGGGCCGGGACTGCGGCGGCTCAGCCGCGTGCCCGGAGGTAGCCGCGCCAGCCGCCGTACCGGGTGATGTCCTCGGCGCCTTCGAGAGCGCCGGGCTCGCACAGGAAGCCGGGCACACACGTGCCGTCGGCGAGTTCGACCCGGCCCAGTGCCATCGGCCGGGGCAGCTCGGCGAGCAGGCGCCCGAGACCTTCGGCGGGCAGCCGCCACACCTCGGCCTCGATGGCGGCCCCGCCCTCGCCGATATGGACCAGGCCCGGCTTGGGCGGGGTGGTGGAGAGCGCGTGCAGACGATAGCCGGGCGCCGTTGTGGTCGTACGTTCCAGCCGGGCGCCCAGGGCGAGGAGCTGGGGGTTCAACGGCTGGCCGGACAGGTGGGCGCCGACCACGGCGACACACGGCTCGGGCCGCAGCAGCGTGGCGATGCGGGCGAGGCGTTCGTCGGTGAAGGCGGGGCCGATCAGCATGACGCCGAAGGGGAGGGCGGCGGGCGTGAGACCGGCCGGGACGGCTACGGCCGCCAGGTCGAAGAGGTTCGTGGAGTTGGTGAAGCGGCCCAGTCGGGCGTTGGTGCCCAGCGGGTCGGCGGCGACCTCCGCGAGGGTGGGGTGGCCGGGTGCGGTCGGCAGCAACAGGGCGTCCGCGTCGCCGAGTTCGGCGAGCGCCCGCAGGCGCAGCGCGGCCAGCCGGTCCTGGTCGGCGAAGAGCTGGTGGGCCGGGATGTCCCGGGCGCGGGTGATGATCCCGGCGACGGTCGGGTCGAGATCCGCGTCTCCCTCGGCGAGCAACTTGTCGACAAAGCTGCCCACCGCCGTGTAGCGCTCGGCGACGAACGCGCCCTGGTAGAGCATCGCCGCCGCCTCGGTGAACGGGGTGAGATCGAGCGTGCGCAGCTCGGCCCCGGCCGTGACGAGCTGCGCCACGGCGGCCTCGTACGCCTCCGCCCAGCCCTCGTCCAGCTCGCCGAGCTGTGCCGTCGGGGGGACGGCGACGCGCCACGGGCCGGGGGTGCGCGGGCGGAGCGCCGGAAGCTCGCGTCCGGACGGGGACGCCATGTACGCGAGGGCCTGCTCGGCCTCCGGGAGCGTACGGGCGAAGACGGTCACACAGTCGAGTGAGGCGCAGGCCGGGACGACACCGGTCGTCGGGACGACGCCGCGGGTCGGTTTCAGGCCGACGATGCCGTTGAAGGCGGCGGGGACGCGGCCGGAGCCGGCCGTGTCGGTACCGAGGGCGAGGTCGACGACACCGAGGGCCACCGCCACGGCCGATCCCGAGCTGGAGCCGCCGCTGATGCGGGCCGGGTCGAGTGCGCCGCGCACGGCGCCGTGCGGGGAACGGGTGCCGACCAGGCCGGTGGCGAACTGGTCCAGGTTCGTGGTGCCCAGGACGAGTGCGCCGGCCGCGCGGAGGCGGGCGACCGCGGGGGCGTCGCCCTGCGGGGTGTACGCGTAGGCCGGGCAGCCGGCGGTGGTGTTCAGGCCCGCCACGTCGATGTTGCCCTTCACGGCGAGGAGCTTGCCGGCCAGGGGGAGGTGTTCGCCCGCGGCGAGGCGGGCGTCGATGGCCTGGGCTTCTTTCTCGACCTCCGGCCGGGGGCGGAGGTCGATCCAGATCTCGGGGCGGTCGACGGCTTCGATGCGGGTGTACGCCATGCGGACTCGGGTGAGGGTGGACATGGGTTGCTCCTGGTTCTTCGACTGCGGGCCGGCGGGCACACACCACCGGGGCGTTTTCACGGCGCTGTGGGACCTGCGGGTACCAGGACCACCAGTGCCGTGCCCGCCTCGACCTGGGCGCCCGGCCTGGTGAGGACCTGTTGGACCACTCCGTCCATCGGGGCGGGCACCCTGGACTCCATCTTCATCGCCTCCAACGCCAGCAGGGGCTGGCCGGTCGTCACCCGGTCGCCCGGCTCGACGTTCAGCTGCCACACGGAGGCCGCGAACTCGGCCTCGATCAGACGGCCGCCGGCGGGGACGGTCACCTCGGCGGGGGGCGCCGCCGGGGCGTCAGCGGCGTCCGCGCGGGCGAACTCGCCCGCCGCCTCCCAGGCATCCCGCTCGGCGGTGAACGCCGCTCCCTGCCGGGCCCGGAACTCCTCGATCGACTCGGAGTGGGCGGCGAGGAAGGCCTCGTACTCGGCCAGCGAGAAGACACCCTCCTCGATCCGGGGCACGAAGCGGCCCGAGATGATGTCGGCGCGCAGGTCGAGGAGTTCGTCGGGCTCGACGGCGTACCACTTGATGCGGTCGAAGAAGCGCAGCAGCCAGGGTGAGCCCGGCTCGAAGGCGCCGCGCTGCTGCCAGCCGGACCACACCTGGGTCGTACGGCCGACGAACTGGTAGCCGCCGGGACCCTCCATGCCGTAGACGCAGAGATAGGCGCCGCCGATGCCGACCGAGTTCTCGGCGGTCCAGGTGCGCGCCGGGTTGTACTTGGTGGTCACCAGGCGGTGGCGCGGGTCCAGCGGGGTCGCCACCGGCGCGCCCAGGTACACGTCTCCCAGGCCCAGGACGAGGTATTCCGCGTCGAACACCGTGCGGTACACGTCGTCCACCGAGTCCAGGCCGTTCACACGGCGGATGAACTCGATGTTCCACGGGCACCAGGGCGCGTCGTCGCGGACGCCCGCCATGTAGCGGGCGATCGCCTCGCGGGTCGCGGGGTCGTCCCAGGACAGGGGGAGGTGGATCGTGCGGGAGGGGACCACCAGCCGGTCGCTCGGCGGGAGCGTGCGGACCGTCTCCCGCACGGCGGTGAGGAGTTCCTGCTGAGGCAGCCTGCGCGGGTCGGTCTGGATCTGCAGGGAGCGGATGCCCGGTGTCAGGTCCGTGACGCCGTCGAGGGCGGCCTCGGCGACCGCCTCCATCAGCGCGTGGACCCGCATGCGCAGCGCCAGGTCCAGCTGCGGCGGTCCGAATTCGACGAGCAGGTTGTCGTCGCCGCTGCGGCGGTACGTCACGTCGCCGTCCCGTGCGAGCACCCCGCCGTCGACGATCGCGGGCCGCCGCGAGCCGTCGTCGGCGAGCGGAGCGAAGCGCACGGTGTCGCCGGGGCGCAGCTGGCCGAGTTTCCAGCGTTCCGTGCTGACGACCGTCGCCGGGCAGACGAATCCGCCGAGCGAGGGGCCGTCGGGGCCGAGCAGCACCGGCATGTCGCCCGTGTAGTCGACGGCACCGACCGAGTACGGCGTGTCGTGGATGTTGGACGGGTGCAGGCCCGCCTCGCCGCCGTCGGTGCGTGCCCAGCGGGGCTTCGGCCCGACCAGCCGTACGCCCGTGCGCGCCGAGTTGAAGTGGACCTTCCAGTCGGCGGCGTAGAAGTCGTGGATGTCGTCCTCGGTGAAGAACTCCGGTGCGGCGTGCGGGCCTTCCAGCGCGCCGACCCGCCACCGGGAGCCGAAGGCGGGGCGGTCGGCGGGCGGCACGGGTGTTCCGCCGTCCGTGGCGGAGCCGCCGTGCAGCACGTCCCCCGTCCGCAGGGTCCGGCCGCCGTGCCCGCCGAACCGGCCCAGCGTGAAGGTGGACGCGCTGCCGAGGAAGGCCGGCACGTCCAGGCCCTCGCCCGCGAACAGCACGTAGGTGCGCAGGCCGTGTTCGGCGGGGGCGCCGACCTCCAGCAGGGCCCCCGCGGGCACCGTCACCGGCTCCCACTGCGCGACCGTCGTGCCGTCCACGGTGACCGGCGCCGGAGCGCCCGTGACGCAGACCGTCGTGGCATGGGTGAAGCGCAGCGTCGGCCCCTTGAGGGTGCACTCCAGACCGGGTGCCCCCTCGTGGTTGCCGAGGGCGCGGTTGCCGAGCCGGAAGGACAGGTCGTCCATCGGGCCGCACGGCGGTACGCCCACCTGCCAGTAGCCGGTGCGGCCGGGCCAGTCCTGGACCGTGGTGAGTGTCCCGCCGGACACGACCTCGATGCGCCGGGTGGGATCGGTGACCCCGGTCAGCGTCGCCGTGGAGTGCGTCGCCTCCCGGAAGGAGTGGTCGGCGAGCGCGGCCCGCACCAGCCCGAGATTCGTCTCGATGCCGTCCACCCGGGTCCTGGCCAGCGCCTCGTCGAGGCGCTCCAGGGCGTGCGCCCGGTCCGGCCCGTACGCGATGACCTTCGCGAGCATCGGGTCGTACGACGTGGTCACCTCGGTGCCCGTCTCCACCCAGCCGTCCACGCGGACGTCGCCGGGGAACTCGACCCGTGTCAGCAGGCCCGCGCTCGGCCGGTGGTCGCGCGAGGGGTCCTCGGCGTACACCCGGGCCTCGACGGCGTGACCCCGGGGCGCCCCCGGATCCCGTACGACCTCCGACTCCCCGCGCGCGAGCCGCAGCATCCAGGCGACGAGGTCGACCCCGTAGATCTCCTCGGTGACCGGGTGCTCCACCTGGAGGCGGGTGTTGACCTCCAGGAAGTACGCCTCCTCGCGCGCGGCGTCGTAGACGAACTCGACGGTTCCGGCCGAGCGGTAGTCCACCGAGGCGCACAAATCGCGTGCCGCAGCGGTGAGTTGTGCGCGCACGTGGGACGGCAGTCCTGGTGCCGGGGCCTCCTCCAGGACCTTCTGGTTGCGGCGCTGGAGCGAGCAGTCGCGGTCTCCGAAGGTGACGACACGGCCCCGGCCGTCGCCGAAGACCTGGACCTCCACATGGCGGGCCCGCTCGACCAACCGTTCCAGGAAGACCCCGGCGGAGGAGAAGGAGGCCGCCGCGACACGCTGTACCCGGTCCCATGCCTCGGTCAGTTCATCGGCGGAGCGACATGCCGACATACCGATGCCGCCGCCACCGCCGGTGGCCTTGAGCATCACGGGATAGCCGATACGGGCGGCCGCCCGCAGAGCCTCCGGGAGGCCGGCGAGAAGTCCGGTGCCCGGCGCCAGCGGCACCCCGGCGGCCTGCGCCGCCGCCCGTGCCGTGTGCTTCGCCCCGAACAGCTCCAGCTGTTCCGGCGTCGGCCCCACGAACACGATCCCGGCGTCCTCGCAGCGCCGCGCGAAGCCCGCGTCCTCGGACAGGAAGCCGTACCCGGGGTGGATCGCCCCGGCGCCGGTGTCCTTGGCCGCCTTCAGGACCAGGTCGGCATCGAGGTACGACTCCTTGGCGGGCGCCGGACCCAGCCGTACCGCCTCGTCGGCGAGCCGGACATGGGGGGCGGAGCGGTCGGGGTCGGAGTACACGGCGACCGTACGCAGACCGAGTGCGCGGGCCGTGCGGATGATCCGTACCGCGATCTCGCCCCGGTTGGCGACCAGCAGGGTGTCGAAGCCCGGCGCGGAGTCCCGGGGGCTCATGCGGTGCCCGCCCCGCTGATCGTCATCTCGACGGCCGTCGGCTCGAAGCCGTTGCAGGGGTTGTTGATCTGCGGGCAGTTGGAGACCAGCACGAGGACGTCGCACTCGGCGCGCAGCGTCAGCCTGAGCCCCGGGGCCGAGATGCCGTCGACGATGCCGAGGGTGCCGTCCTTCTCGACCGGCACGTTCATGTACCAGTTGATGTTCGAGACGAGGTCGCGCTTGCCGAGGCCGTACTTGGCGCCCTCCGCGAGGAAGTTGTCCACGCAGGCGTGCTGGGACCAGGTGTGGTGGCCGTAGCGGAGGGTGTTCGACTCCTTGGAGCAGGCGCCGCCGACCGTGTCGTGCCGGCCGACCTGGTCCTCGACCACGGTCATCAGCGGGGTGTGCTCGTTGGACATCAGCACGCTGCCGGTGGTGAGGAAGAGGTTGCCCTGCGCGTGGATCGTGTCGGGCGCGCTGTAGCGGACGGCCGTGTCGTGGGCGTCGTACACCAGGAAGTCGACGGCCTGGTTGCCGTGCAGGTCGGTGACGGTGAGCGTCTCGCCGGCGCGGACGACGGCGGACCAGGCGGCGCGGGCCGGGACGGTGGTGCGGGCCGGGTCGGTCGTGTCGGCCGGTTCGGTCGTGCGGGTCATGCGATCCCCCTCGCGGCAAGGAACTCGGCGGTGTTCAGGAACGCGCGGCGGCCCTCGGGCGTGGCCTCCCACAGCGGGCTGCCGGGCTCGGTCGGCGCCGCGCGCCAGGCCAGGACCTCCAGCGGAGTGCTGACGTACTCCGTACGGGGGTCGGCGGGGTGCGGCACGTTCGCGATCAGCACGGTGACGTCCTGTTCGGCGCGCAAGGTCACGCTGCCGCCCGGCCCCGCCGAACCGGTGAAGTCCAGTGAGCCGTCGTCGCGGACCTCCACGCCCTGGAAGAAGGAGAGCGAGGGCGGCAGATCGCGTGGTTCGAGGCCGTTCTTGGCGGCGGCCAGCTTGAACAGCTCGCGCCCGGCGGGGAACGCGGACTGCGGGGTGCCGTCGCCGTAGCGCCGCGTGTTGCGTACGAGGGTGGAGGTGCCGCACAGGGCGTCGTGCCGCCCGGAGGTGTCGGCGACCAGCGAGGCGAGGACGCGGCCCTGGTCGGAGAGGAGCAGCTGCCCCTCGCCCAGATAGGCGTTCCACTGGACCTTGACCGTGTCCGCCACGTTCAGGCGCTCCCACGGGCGGTCGGCGGAGTGGAGGAGCAGGTGGGCGCAGGCGTCGCCCCTGAGGTCGGTCAGCCTGAGCTCCGTGCCGCGGGCCAGCACTCTGTGCGTGTAGTTGCCGCCTGCCACCGTCTCCGCCCACACCAGGTGGCCCGCCTCGCAGGGGGGCGTCGGCCAGGTGCTCGCCGGGACGACGGGCATGGCTTCGGCATGCGAGCCGTCCTGTGCGCGGGCGTGGGCACGGGCTCCGTAAGTGGTCGCTGTCGCCATGGCGAGTCCTCCGGCTCCTGGGTTATTTCTGTCGCCCGACAGAAATTAGGGGCGGGGCGGGTCGGGGCCGTGTCTCGTGTGTTGCTGTCCGGTTACCGAGGCCTCACGGGGTTGCTCCGCGGGGTCGCTCCGCGGGGTTCTACGGGGTTCCGCGGGCTTGGAGCTGCGGGTGGGTGGGGGCTGGTCGCGCAGTTCCCCGCGCCTCTGATGGGGGGTGCTGTCGGTTCGTGTCCGCGGATCGTGTGTGGCTGGGCGCGCAGTTCACCGTGCCCCTGATGGGGGTGTCGTCGGTTCGTGTCCGCGGGTTGTGTGTGGCTGGGTGCGCAGTTCACCGTGCCCCTTGTGGGGGCGTGGTGGTGTGCGAGGATCGAACGTATGGGAACCGGTGGTGGGCGACGGGTTGGCCGGCCGCGGGTCGCGCAGCGGCCGGACAGTGGACTGTCGCCGCGCGACGAACTGCTGGACGCCGCCGCCGAGTTGTTCACCACCCGCGGTTACGCCGCGACGACCACCCGCGCCGTCGCCGAGCGGGCGGGCATGCGCCAGGCGTCCATGTACCACTACGTCTCCGGCAAGGAGGAGCTGCTCGCCGAGCTCCTGGAATCCACGGTCACGCCCTCACTGGCCTACGCCCGGGGGCTCCTCGCGGACGACGCGACCCCGCCGGAGGGCCGGCTCTGGGAGCTGTGCCGCACCGATGTGGAACTGCTCTGCGGAGGCCCGCACAACCTCGGCGGGCTGTATCTGCTGCCCGAGGTGCGCGCCGAGCGCTTCGCCGGCTTCCACGCCGTACGGGCCGAGTTGAAGGACGCCTATCGGCAGTTGCTGGCCGCGACGCCCGCGGGTGGCGCGCTCGTCAAGAGTGAACTCGATCTGCGGACGGATCTGCTGTTCGGCCTCATCGAAGGTGTGATTCTCGTACACCGCTCCGACCCGGAACGCCCTGTGTCGGCCTTCGCCGAAGCCACCGCCGACGCGGCGCTGCGGATCGCCGGAATCTGACGTACCGCCCTGTGGGGCGCGGCTTTCGTATGCCCGTACGTCGCTACTCAGCGTGTGCGAGTGAATCCTGTGCGTGCAAATGGGGATGAGGGTACTCCTGCCGCGAGGGCGATTTCAGGTGGTTGCTGAATATGACACGGCGATGATCCGGTCGGACTAAGCTCGCCCGCAGCGCACCGAGTTGAGGTGTATTCGTGCGCTTGTTCCCAAAAAGTTCCGAAGATTCTGTTTGACCATGCCGTTTCCCCACAAAATCCCCCCGACCCCCAGCCGATTTGTCTCAGAGGGCATACATGGTGAGTGTTCAATTGCCTCCCGGTGGCCGAGAACTTCCCTACGCGCGTGTGCTGTTGCTGCCGGCCATACTGATGGCCGCGGTGACCGGGGCCGCCGTCGCCGTGGTGACGGGCCCGGCCCGGGCCGCCGTCGGCTGGTGCGGCGGCATCGCCACACTGCTGGTGATCGCGGTCGCGGCCGAAGCCGTACGCCGTGGACGCGTCATCCGTGACCTGCGCGCCGAGTTCGCCCGCCGGACCGCGTACCTCGAAGAGCGCATCGCCGCCCACGACCAGGACATCGTGCGCTTCCACAAGGAAGTCCTGCCCGCCTCGGTCAGGCGGCTGAACCGGGGCGGCAACCCCGAGAAAGTGGCGCGCACCGTCGCCGTCGGCGACCCCGGCCTGCCCGAAGTCTCCGATTCGCAGCGGGACTTGCTGCACACCTTCCTCCAACTGCTGGACACCGAGAAGCTGCTGCTCGACTCCTCGCACCGCTCCTTCGTCAACATCGCCCGGCGCGTCCAGGCGATCGTCCACCAGCAGAACAAGGAACTGCGCGAGATGGAGGAGGACCACGGGCGCAATCCCGAGGTCTTCGACGACCTGCTGCGCATCGACCACGGCACCGCGCTGATCGGCCGACTCACCGACTCCATCGCGGTGCTCGGCGGTGGCCGCCCGGGCCGCAACTGGCCCAAGCCCGTGCCGTTGTTCAGCGTGATGCGCGGCGCGATGTCCCGGATCCTGGAATACCGCCGCATCGAGCTGCACTCGATCGCCGAGGTCAACGTCAATGGCCTCCACGTCGAACCGGTCATCCACGCCGTCGCCGAACTCCTCGACAACGCGACGCGCTACTCGCCGCCGAACAGCAAGGTGCACCTGACCGCACTCAAGGTGCAGACCGGTGTCGCCATCGAGATCGAGGACTCCGGCGTCAGCTTCAACGAAGAGGCCCGCGGAAAGATGGAGGAACTGCTGCGGCAGGCCGCGGCAGGCACCGACCTTCAGACTCTCGGCGAGGCCCCTCGGCTCGGCATCCCCGTAGTGGGCCGGCTCTCGAAGATGTACAACATGAAGATCGCGGTCCGGCAGTCCGCGTACGGCGGTGTCCGCGTCGTCGTCGTCGTGCCGAGCAACATGCTCGCCAAGGACAAGAACGTCGCCCTCAGTGTGGCGCACGGCGTGGGCGTGAACTCCGTGGCGACCCTGGACACCGACGGTGTCGAGGGGCCCGACCGGAAGCCGAAGAAGCGCCGCCCGACCGCCGGACCGCGGCTGCCCGAGCAGATCGACGGGTCCTGGGACGACGACATCCCCGTGGTCACCGAGTGGACGGCCAACGGCCTGCCGCAGCGCCGCAGCAGGGTCAAGATCCCGCTCAGCCAGCGGTACGCCGAAGCGGCCGAGGCAGCCGAGGCGGAAGCGGCGGCCGCGGCCGCGGCGCCCTCCTGGGAAGCCGAGCCCGCCGCCCCGAAGAAGGAGCCGCACCAACCGGGGAGGTGGGTCGAGGCGTTCTGGCAAGGCCTCAAGCGTGACCCGGACCCGAACGCGCTCACCAGGAACAACCAGGCGGCCCCGGAGGCCGACGACGAGGGGGACCTCAAGTGATCCGGCAGACGGACGACTTCGACTGGATGCTCAGGGATCTCGCCGACGGTGTACCGGGCATCCAGCAGATCGTGGTGCTCTCCGCCGACGGACTGCGCATCGCCCGCTACGGCGGCGACCCCGACGCGGCCGACCGTGTCGCCGCGGCCTGCGCGGGCCTGCAGAGCCTGGCCGGAGCCGTCGCCGGCGAGGTCCCCCGCAGCGACGGCACGATGCACATGGTCCTCATCGAGATCGACCAGGGCTACTTCTATCTGATGTCGGCCGGGGCCAACGCCTATCTCGCCGTGCTCGCCAACCGGATCGCGGAGCCCGGCCTGATGAGCAACCGCATGAGTGACCTCGTCGCGCGGATCGGCGCCCATCTGACCAGCCCGCCGCGGCGCAACGGGCAGACCGTATGACTCCTCCGCAACGCCGACGGCGCTACCCCAAGGAAGAGTTCACCGAGCCCCCCAAAGAGCGCCCTCCTCAAGACCGGGAAGGCCAACAGGGCCAGGACGGCCAGGACGGCCAGGACGGTCAGGAAGAGGACCCCAAGGCCCCGGGGCGCCTGTATGTGCTCACCGGGGGCGAGGGCGGCGAGCGGGCCGAACTGGACCTGGTCACCTTAATCGTGGCGCGCGCCGACGCGCCGTCGCCCACCACCCAGCCGGAGCAGTCGGTGCTGCTCCGGCTCTGCAAGGCACCTCTGTCCGTGGCCGAGATCTCGGCCTATCTCAATCTGCCGTTCAGCGTGGTGACCGTCCTGCTCACCGAGCTGCTGGCGGCCGAACTGGTACAGGCGCGCGCCCCGATCGTCCGCTCGGCGCTCCCCGACCGTTCCCTCCTCGAAGCGGTGATGCATGGACTTCAAAAGCTCTGACACGATCACGGGCCCGCGCGCCGAGGACCATCTGCCGCACACGGCGAAGGCAGCCGTGAAGATCGTGATCGTGGGCGGTTTCGGGGTCGGCAAGACGACCATGGTGGGTGCCGTCAGCGAGATCAAGCCGCTGACCACCGAGGAGACCATGACGCAGGCCGGCATCGGCGTCGACGACAACTACGGCTCGGAGACCAAGACCGCGACCACCGTCGCCATGGACTTCGGCCGCATCAGCATCACGGAACAGCTGGTGCTCTATCTCTTCGGCACCCCCGGCCAGGAGCGCTTCTGGTTCCTGTGGAACGGCCTCTTCGAGGGCGCGCTCGGCGCGGTCGTCCTGATCGACACCCGCCGGCTGGAAGTCAGCTTCGAAGTGATCGGCCGCCTGGAGGAGCGCGGTGTGCCGTTCGTCGTCGCCGTGAACACCTTCCCGGACGCGCCCACCTACCCGGTCGAGCACCTGCGCGCCGCGCTCGACCTGGCCGAGGAGATCCCGATCGTGCAGTGCGACGCGCGCCGCCGGGCCTCCAGCCGGGACGTCCTGATGACACTGATGCACTTCCTGCACTCGCTCGCGATGCGCCGGTCGCGCGCCTGATGCCGCAGCGACCGCCACGTCCCCCGCAAGACGCCGGACCACTTCACTTCCAAGGCACCCGGCCCACCCGAAGACGCCGGACCAACCCCGAAGACGCCGGACCAACCCCAAGACACCCGGATCCACTCCGGTTTCGGAATCCACTTCAGTTTCGGAGCGATCACCGTGACGCCTGAATCCCACTCCCCGGCCGGTACGGACGACCGTACGCTCGACCCGCCGCCCGGCTGCCCCGCCCACGGACTCGGTCCCGGCGGGCTGCGCCGGCTGTACGGCGCCGAGGCGGACGAACTGGGAGACCTGTACGAGCAACTCCGCGAGGAGCACGGTGCGGTGGCCCCCGTCCTGCTCCACAACGACGTGCCGATCTGGGTGGTGCTCGGCCATGCGGAGAACCTGCACATGGTGAGCACCCCCACGCACTTCTCCCGGGACAGCCGACTGTGGAGGGCCGTCCAGGACGGCACCGCGGGCGCCGACCACCCACTCGCTCCGCACATCGCCTGGCAGCCCATCTGTTCCCACGCCGAGGGCGACGAACACCTGCGGCTGCGCGGCGCGGTCATGGGCGCCATGTCGACCATCAACCACCGCACCATTCGTCGGCACATCAACCGCGCGACCCAGCTCCTCGTCAACCAGTTCTGCGAGAAGGGCCGGGCCGACCTCGTCAGTCAGTTCGCCGAGCACCTTCCGATGGCCGTGATGTGCGAGATCCTCGGCATGCCCGAGGAGTACGACGACCGGCTGGTGCAGGCCACCCGCGACCTGCTCAAGGGCACCGAGACCGCCATCGCCAGCAACGAGTACGTCATGAACATCCTGGTCCGGCACACCGCCCGGCGCCGGGCCGAGACCACGGAGGACTTCACCAGCATCCTGATCAACCACCCGGCCCGGCTCACCGACGACGAGGTCTCCCAGCATCTGCGGCTGGTCCTGCTCGCCGCGTACGAGGCCACCGCCAACCTCCTCGCCAATGTGCTGCGCGTGGTGCTCATCGACCCGCGTTTCCGCGCCCAGCTGAACGGGGGGCAGATGACGGTCCCCGAGGCGGTCGAGCAGTCCCTGTGGGACGAGCCGCCGTTCAGCGCCGTCCTCGGCTACTTCGCCAAGCACGACACGGAGTTGGGAGACCGGCAGATCCGCCGGGGCGACGGTCTGATCCTCGGTATCGCGCCGGGCAACATCGACCCCCGGGTGCGCCCCGACCTCAGCGCCAACATGATGGGCAACCGCGCCCACCTCGCCTTCGGCGGCGGACCCCACGAGTGCCCGGGCCAGGACATCGGCCGTGCCATCGCGGACGTCGGCGTCGAAGCACTGCTGATCCGGCTGCCCGATGTCGAACTCTACGGCGACGAGGACGAGTTGCACTGGCGCTCCTCGATGTCGTCGCGGCACCTGGTGGAGCTTCCGGTGTACTTCGAGCCGCAGCCGCCGCAGGAGGTCGAGGAAGTGGCGGCCATCAACCCGGTCCCGCGGCAGCGGTCGAACTGGCAGGTCACCACGGACGAGCCGGCGGCCGCCGCCCCGCGATCCGGCACGCCGCCCTGGACGACCCCGGCCCCGGCCCCGGCCCCGGCCCCGGCCCCGGCCCCGGGATCCGGACGCCGTCCCGGCGCCTGGCAGCGCTTCCTGCGCTGGTGGCGGGGCTACTGAGCCCGGCCGTCGGCGATCCCGGGTACCGGCGCCGGCCGTCGGCGATCACCGTCACCCGCGCCGGTCGTCCCTGATCACGGCTCCTGGGCCCAGGCGTCGTACGAGGACCAGGCCCGCAGCACCCGCTCGCTGACGAACCGGTGGGCCCGCCCCGTGACCGGATCGGTGAACTCCAGCCTCCGCGCCAGCAGTTGGAGCGGACGCCGGAAGTCACCGGCCGGCACGGGGCCGGTCACCACCGGGTAGAGCGGATCGCCGAGCAGGGGCACGCCCAGCGCGTTCATGTGCACCCGCAGCTGATGGGTCTGCCCGGTGCTCGGCAGCAGCCGGTAGCGGCCCAGCCCCTCCCGGTGGTCGGCGAGTTCGACCCGTGTGACCGCGTTCGGCTCGCCCGGCACCTCCTGCGCGGCCAGCACCCCGCGCTCCTTCACGATCCGGCTGCGGACCGTGCGGGGCAGCGCGAGCCCCGCGTCGTACGGGGCCACCGCCTCGTACTCCTTGTGGACCAGCTTGTCGCGGAACAGCGACTGGTAGGCGCCGCGTTCCTCGGGCCGTACGGTGAAGAGCACCAGGCCGGCCGTGAGGCGGTCGAGCCGGTGCGCGGCGCCGATCGCCGGAAGGCCCAGCTCCTGTCGCAGCCGGGCCAGCGCGGTCTCGGCGACATGGCTGCCGCGCGGGGTGGTGGCGAGGAAGTGCGGCTTGTCGGCGACGACGATGTGCTCGTCGCGGTACACCACGTCGAGCGCGAACGGCACCCGCTCCTCGGCGGGCAGCTCCCGGTGGAACCACACGAACATCCCCGGCACATAGGCCGCGTCGGACGCGACCGGCCGCCCGTCCGCCCCGACGATCAGCCCGTCCCCGAACATCCCGTCGATCACCCCGGCTCCCGCCGCGAGCCGCTCCACCAGATGCTCGCGGACGGTCGCCCACCCCCCGTACGGCGGCAGCCTGACCCGCACGGGGTCGACTCCGTCGCGCTGCGGCAGGGGGGAGGGCGGGATCCGGGGCTTGCGTCTCACCTGGTCAAGCGTACGAGGCGGGAACCGCCTCGGGGGCCTCCGGCACCGGCGTCCGGACCTTGTACGCCCGGTAGGCCACGCCCGCGACCAGGGTCACGCCGAGGAACAGCAGCGTGAACCACTGGAAGTACCAGTGCCCGCCCGCCGGGTCGTACACCTCGGCGCGCGGCCAGGCCAGGTTGACGGTCATGAAGAGGCCGTACAGGAGGGCGAGGGCGTTCACGGGGACGCCCCAGCGGCCCAGCGAGAAGAGCGGGGCGCCCGTCTCGTCGGTGCCGTCGGCGGTGAACTCCCCGCGCAGCCGGCGGACCAGCAGCGGCCCGGTCACCATCGCGTAGGCCAGGTACAGCATCACGATGCAGGTGGTGCCGATCGCCAGGAAGGCGTCCGGGGAGGCGAAGTTGAGCAGCAGGAGGGCGGCGGACAGGACGCCGACGACCAGGGCGGGGGCGCTCGGCATACCGGTGCGCGGGTTGACCTCGGCGAGCCGGCGGGAGAAGGGGAGCTGGTGGTCGCGGGCCATCGAGAAGAGCATGCGGCAGGCGGCGGTCTGGATCGCCAGCGTCGCCACCGCGATGGCCACCACCACGTCGGCGAGCAACGCCCGGCCGACCCCGTCGCCGAGGCTGCTGGTCAGGACGTAACTCAGGCCGTCGACGCCCAGGTGCCCGTCGGTGAGGCTGGGCGCGGCGAGCAGTCCGCCGAGCACGATCAGTCCGCCGAGCAGGCCCGCCGCGCCGAGCGCGGTGAGGATCGTGCGGGGCGCGGTGCGGCGCGGGTTGTGGGTCTCCTCGCTCATCTCACCGGCGCTGTCGAAGCCGATCATGACGTACGCGGCCATGAACGAGCCCACCATCAGCGCCCCGAACAGGCCGGTGCTGCCCTGGCCGGTGTGGAAGGTGATGCCGGGGGAGCGTTCGGAGTGGGTGAGCAGGAGCACGATGATCAGGACGGCGCCGACGATCTCCGCGGTGACGCCGATCCGGTTGATCAGGGACATCACGCGGTTGTCGATGACGTTCACCAGCGTGGTCAGGACGAGCAGGACGACGCCGAGGACCGCCGCGTTGGCCGCGCCGTCGGGGCTGGTGGGCGCCGGGTCGCTGCCGACCAGCTGGAAGCCGGACCAGATCGCGGGCAGCACCATCTGCAGTGCGAGCGCCGCCGCCGCGACCACCACGATCTGTCCGATCACCATGATCCAGCCGGCGAACCAGCCGAAGGAGAGGTTCGACAGGCGCGAGGACCACTGGTAGATCGCGCCCGAGATCGGATAGCGCGCGGCCAGCTCCGCGAAGCAGGCGGCGACCATCAGCTGGCCCACCAGCACGGCCGGCCAGGTCCAGAAGAAGACGGGGCCGCCGAACGCGTATCCGAAGGCGAAGAACTGGAAGACGGTCGTCAGGACGGAGATGAACGAGAAACCGGCGGCGAACGAGGCGTACCGGCCGAGGCTGCGGTGCAGCTCCTGACGGTAGCCGAACTCGGCCAGGGAGCCGTCGCCGGGGGACTGCGGCGGATCGGGGCGTACGTCGGAGGGGGCGGTGGTCGTCACGTGGCACCTGCCTTCGGCGCGGAAGGGTGGGCGGGGCGAGGGGGAAGCTGGATTCCTGTCGGGTGACAGAAATTAGGGAGACCCTGTTTCGCCCGCGTGACACGGCCGTGTCGGAGGCGGGCCGAACTCCTCACGCCCTTGCGCCCCTCGGGGAATCGCGATACATCGTGTGTATTGACGCTCGCTGTCGACACGCGATATGTTCGGCCACGGATATTCGGCGACGGAGTGGGAGAGGGGTCGGCGTGGCGACGAAACGCCGGAAGCTCGGCAATCCGCTGGCACTCGCGGTCATGGTGCTGCTCACCGAGAAGCCGATGCATCCGTACGAGATGGCCCAGACCCTGCGCCGCCGTGGCAAGGACACCAGCCTGAAGATCAACTACGGCTCGCTCTACACGGTCGTGCAGAACCTGGAGAAGCACGGTTTCGTCGAGGTCGCCGAGGTGCAGCGGCAGGGCAACCGCCCCGAGCGCACGCTGTACGGCATCACGGAGGCCGGACGCGACGAGGCCGTGGAGTGGCTGTCGGATCTGCTCGCCGTTCCGGCGCGGGAGTATCCGATCTTCGAATCCGCGCTCTCGTTGATGGGCGTGCTCCATCCCGACGAGGTGACACGCCTGCTGGGGGAGCGGCTCAACATGCTGGAGGTGCGGGCCGCGAGCCTGCGCGGCGGCCTGGAGAAGCTCTACGAGACGCTGCCCCGGCTCTTCCTGATCGAGTCCGAGTACCAGCTGCACATGATCGAGGCGGAGGCGACCTGGGTCCGGGGCTTCCTGGCGGAGCTGAAGGACGGCACGTTTCCCGGCGTCGAGCAGTGGCGGAGCTTCAGCGAGACGGGGGAGGTCCCCGAGGAGTACGTGAAGTTGGAAGGCGGCTTCGAAGAGAAGTAGCCGAGAAGAGAGACAGCCGGAGGAAAAGGACCCCGGCAGGGCTGTTGCAGCAGCCCGGCCAGGGTCTCGAACCCCGAACCGAACCCGCCGTGAGGCAGTTCCGGGCGATCGAGGTGCGGCACACCCAGGATAGCCCGGCGCTCTTCACGCGGATCGGATCGGTACACCCACCCGAGAACACCGCTCACACAGGAGAGCCCCCGTCATGAGCAGTACCCGTGCGCCCGCGGTCGAGGCGCGTCAGCTGATCAAGACCTATCCGGGTGACGTCACCGCGCTCAGCGGCCTGGACGTCACCGTCGAGACCGGCACCGTCTTCGGCCTGCTCGGCCCGAACGGCGCCGGCAAGTCCACCACCGTGAAGATCCTCACCACCCTGGCCCGCCCCGACTCGGGCACCGCCACCGTCGCGGGCCACGACGTGCTGCGCCACCCCGGCAGGGTGCGCCGCGCGATCGGCGTGGTGGCCCAGAACTCCGGCGCCGATCCGGTGGCGACCGGCCGCGAGAACCTCCAACTCCAGGGCAGGCTCTACGGCTTGAAGGGCGCCGACCTGAACCGCCGGGTGGACGAACTGCTCGACCGTTTCAGGCTCGCCGACGCGGCGCGGCGCCCGGTCAAGGGCTACTCGGGCGGTATGAAGCGCCGCCTGGACGTGGCGCTCGGCCTCGTCCACCGCCCCGAGGTGCTCTTCCTCGACGAACCGACCACCGGTCTCGACCCCGAGGCGCGCACCGCGATGTGGGACGAGATCGCCCGTCTCGCCGGTGAGGAGGGGCTGACCATCCTGCTCACCACGCACTATCTGGAGGAGGCCGACCGGCTCGCCGAGCGCATCGCGATCGTCGACCGCGGCCGTGTCGTCGTGGAGGGCACACCGGACGCCCTGAAGGGCGAACTCCGCGGTGATGCCGTCCATGTGGAGCTGCGCGAGGCGGTCGGCGAGGCCGGTCGTACGCTGCTGAACGGTGCCCTCACCGGGCTGCCGGGCGTGCACGAGACGCTGTTCGACGGCCGTCGCATCAGCGTCCGCGCCGATGACGGGGCCGTCGCGATGCCCGCTCTGCTCGGGGCGCTGGAGCGCGCCGGGGTCGACGTCGCCGCCGCGACCGTCGCCCGTCCCTCGCTCGACGACGTCTACCTCCGCTACGCGGGCCGCCGTTACGCGGAGGCGGAAGCGGAAAGCGGCGACAACCTCGTCCTCGCCGGAGGTGCCCGATGAGCACCGCCGTCTCCCAGACCTGGTACATGACGCAGCGTCAACTCATGGTGTTCGCACGTCAGCCCGCGTACGCGATCATCACTCTGATCCAGCCGGTGATCTGGCTGTTCCTGTTCGGCAACCTCTTCAAGAAGGTCGTCGAACTCGGCGGCTTCGGCACCACCTCGTATCTGGACTACCTCGTCCCGGGTGTGGTCGTGATGAGTGCGCTCAGCTCCAACATGTGGGCGGGCATGGGCACGCTGGACGAGATCCAGCGCGGCACGCTCGACCGGTTCCTGACCACGCCGGTCAGCCGGGCGGCCCTGATGAACGGCAATGTCGTCAACAACGGCCTGATCACCGCGTTGCAGTCGGTCGTCATCGTGCTGCTCGGTCTGCTGGGCGGCGCGGACTGTCCGGGCGGCATCGGCGGCATCGCGGTCCTGATCGTCGCCGCGGTGCTGCTCGGCACCGTCTTCGGGGCGCTGTCCAACGCGCTGGGCATGCTGGTCCGGGAGCGGGAGTCGATCATCGGCATCAACACGTTTCTGCTGCTGCCGCTGACCTTCCTGTCCTCGGCCTTCATGGCCCCGTCCCAGATGCCCGGCTGGATGCGGCACATCGCCGACTTCAATCCGCTCAACTGGGCCATGGTGGCGGGGCGTTCGGCGATGTCGGAGCATCCCGACTGGAGTGCGGTACTCGGCCGCTCGGGCGCCCTGCTCGCGCTGGCCGTGGCGGCGGTGTGGCTGTCGATCCGTACGTTCAGGTCGTATCAGCGTTCTGTGTGACCCAAGTGGTCCGGAGTCAGGAGGCGGCCGGCAGGGCCGTCTCCTGCTCCGCCTCCACCTGTGCGTTCCACTCCCGCTTGGCAGCCTGCCAGCCGTCCTCGTTGTGGCCCAGGCGCCAGTAGCCGGAGATCGACAGGTCCTCGCGCGGGACCTCGAGCTCCACCCGCAGCAGCCGGCGCAGCTCCTTCACGAAGCCCGCCTCGCCGTGCACGAACGCGTGCACCCGGCCCGCCGGGAAGTCGAGGGCGTGGACGGCCTCCACCAGGGCCTCGCCTACCGGCCGGTCCCCGCGGTGCAGCCAGACGACCTCCACGTCGGAGTTGATCTTCTGCTCCTCCTCGGGTCCGGAGATCTCCACGAAGGCGCGGACCACGGCACCTTCCGGCAGCGCCTCCAGGGCGGCGCCGATCGCGGGCAGCGCGGCCTCGTCACCGGCGAGCAGGTGCCAGTCGGCGCTCGCGTCGGGCGCGTACGCACCGCCCGGCCCCATGAACCGCACGGTCTCGCCCGGTTGGACGCGTGCCGCCCACGGACCGGCGAGGCCCTCGTCGCCGTGCACCACGAAGTCGAGCGTCAGCTCACGCAGTTCGGGGTCCCAGGCGCGCACGGTGTACGTCCGGGTCACCGGCCACTGCTCACGGGGCAGTTCCTCGCGGATCCGCTCCATGTCGAACGGCTCGGGATAGGTGACGCCGTCCGGGCCGAACAGCAGCTTCACATAGTGGTCGGTGCTGGTGCCCGCGGAGAACTCGGCGAGGCCCTCGCCGCCCAGCACCACGCGCTGCATGTGCGGCGTCAGCCGCTCGGTCCGCACGACCCGCGCGGAGTGCGGCTTCCTGGACCTGCGTGCCGGACGCTCTGCCATGACGGCCTCCTCATTCGCTCGCTTAGGCTTACCTAAGTTAGCACCTCTGCCTGAGTTGATCCCCTCGTGTCAGAAGCCTTCCGGCTCTCTGTATCGAGGTTCGAGTCGCCCGACATCCAGGGTCGAGTGCCACTCTAGAACTAAGGCTACCCTAAATTGAGAATGCCACTCTTCTTGACGAGAATGCCACTACCGCATCGCTTTTCCGGCTACGAGTGTGTCGCTCCTCACACTTCCAGCGTCGTGAGCAGCCGCTGCAGCGATCCGCCCAGACCCCAGCGCGCGGCGAGTTCCGCCAGGGCGGCAGGGTCGCGCGGGGTATGCGGCAGCGCGGTGTCGACGTCCGGCAGAGGGACGTCACCGGCGACCCGTACGACCTTGGGCGCCACGGCGACATACGGTCGCGACTCGTCGAGCCGCTTGCGCTGAGAGGGAGTCAGCCCGGCCTTCGGGTCGTCGACCGCGGCCATGATCCCGGCCAGGTCGCCGAACTGGTCGAGCAGCTTGGCCGCCGTCTTCTCACCGATTCCCGGCACGCCCGGCAGACCGTCGCTCGGGTCGCCGCGCAGCAGCGCCAGATCCGCGTACCCGGAGCCGTCCACCCCGTACTTCTCGCGCAGCCACGCCTCGTCGGTGAGCTGGAGCGTGCCGACACCCTTGAGGGGGTACAGGACGCGGACTCCCCGCTGGTCGTCGACGAGTTGGTACAGGTCGCGGTCGCCGGTCACGATGTCGACGGGGCCCGTGGCGCGCCCGGTGAACGTGCCGATCACATCGTCCGCCTCGTACCCCGCGACTCCCACGCGTGCGATGCCCAGCGCGTCGAGGACGTCCTCGATGACCGGCACCTGCGGGGAGAGCGTGTCCGGCACCTCCTCCTCGTCGGGGCGGCCGGCCTCGGTCTCCACGGCGACCCGATGCGCCTTGTAGGAGGGGATCAGGTCGACCCGCCACTGCGGGCGCCAGTCCGCGTCCATGCACGCCACCAGGTCGTCCGGACGGTGGTCCTTGACCAGGCGGTCGATGAACTCCAGCAAACCGCGCACGGCGTTCACGGGTGTGCCGTCCGGGGCCTTCACCGAGTCGGGGACCCCGAAGTAGGCACGAAAGTACAGGGAGGCGGTGTCGAGCAGCATCAGGCGTCTGGTCACGCCTCGCATCATGCCGTACGCCACTGACAGTGACCTGGACCACTTCTGTGTTTGCTGCGTGTAAGCGAGGGCAGGCGCGGCATCGGAACGGACCCGGTTGTTTTCAGCCGTTCCTACCGACAGCGCCGAGCAGAGCGCTCGGAGCGTCCGAACCAGAACGCCCAGAGCGTCCGAACGAGAGGCACACGTGTCAGCCAGGCTTGAGGCCGAGGGTTTGTACAAGGTGTTCGGGAGACGACCCGAAGAGGCGATGGAGCGGCTCCGGCAGGGAGCCGACCGCGAGGAGCTGCGCGCCGACGGCATCACCGCCGCCGTGATCGACGTCTCCTTCACGGTGGAACCCGGCCAGATCTTCGTCGTCATGGGCCTGTCCGGATCCGGCAAGTCCACCTTGCTGCGCATGCTCAACGGACTCCTGGAACCCACCGCGGGACAGGTGCGCTTCGACGGCCAGGACCTGACCGGGCTCAGCGCCCGCGCACTGCGCGAGGTCCGCTCGAAGAAGATCAGCATGGTCTTCCAGCACTTCGCGCTCTTCCCGCACCGCAGTGTCCTGGAGAACGCGGCGTACGGCCTTGAGGTCCAGGGCGTACCGGGCGCCGAGCGCAGGGAACGCGCCACCAAGGCCCTGGAACTGGCGGGGCTCGCGGGCTGGGAGAAGTCCTGGCCCGACGAACTGTCCGGCGGTATGCAGCAGCGCGTCGGCCTCGCCCGCGCGCTCGCCACCGACGCCGACCTGCTGCTGATGGACGAGTCGTTCAGCGCCCTCGACCCGCTGATCCGGCGTGACATGCAGGACCAGCTGATCGAGCTCCAGAAGAAGCTCAAGAAGACCATCGTCTTCATCACCCACGACCTCAACGAGGCCATGCGACTGGGCGACCGGATCGCCGTCATGCGCGACGGCCGCATCGTCCAGACCGGCACCGCCGAGGACATCCTGGTGCGCCCCGCGAACGACTACGTCGCCGCCTTCACCCAGGACGTCGACCGCGCCCGGGTGCTCACCGCCGACGCCGTCATGGACACCGACGTACGCGGCGACGAGGCGGACTGCGACTGCGAGACCGCCACCCCCGACACCTCCTTCGTGGACCTCTGCGCGATCAGCGCACGCCTCACCCACCCGGTCGCGGTCCTCGACGAGCGGCGCGAACTCGTCGGCGTCGTCACCCGCCGGTGCCTCGTCGCCTTCCTCGCCGACGAGCAGGGGACCCCCGCACGCTGTGCCAGCCCTCGGGACGAGGCGGTGACGGCCGGTGCCTAGGATCCCCTTCGGCGACTGGGTCAACAGCGCCGTCGACTGGCTGCTGAACCACATGGCGTGGCTCTTCGACTTCTTCAAGACCGTCTTCCAGGGCGCGTACGACGGTATCGACGCCGTCCTCCAGGCGCCCCAACCGCTGCTTCTCGCGGGCATCTTCGCGGTGATCGCGTTCTGGCTGCGCGGCACCTCCGCCGGTGTCCTCACCTTCGTCGGATTCGCCTTCATCGACTCCCTCGAACTGTGGGAGGACGCGATGGTGACCCTCTCGCTGGTCCTCGTCGCCACGCTCATCGCACTCGTGGTCTCCGTACCCGTGGGCATCTGGGCGGCGCGCTCCGACCGGGTCGGCGGCATCGTCCGGCCGGTGCTGGACTTCATGCAGACGCTGCCCGCGATGATCTACCTCATCCCGGCGATCCTCTTCTTCGGCACCGGCGCCCCCGCCGGCATCGTGGCCACCCTGATCTTCGCGCTGGCCCCCGGTGTCCGCATGACCGAGCTGGGCATCCGCCAGGTCGACAAGGAACTGGTCGAGGCCGCCGACGCGTTCGGCACCACACCCCGCGACACCCTGCTGCGCATCCAGCTGCCGCTGGCCCTGCCGACCGTCATGGCGGGCGTCAACCAGGTCATCATGCTGGGCCTGTCCATGGCCGCCATCGCGGGCATGGTCGGCACCGGCGGCCTCGGCGGCGACGTCAACGAGGCCATCGGGCAGCTGAACGTCGGCCTCGGCTCCGAGGCGGGCGTCGCCATCGTCATCCTGGCGATCTACCTCGACCGCATGACCAGTGCGCTGGGCGCCCAGGTCTCCCCGCTCGGCCGCCGCGCCGCCGCCAGACTGCGGGCCGCGCAGGGACTGAAGCTCTGGTCCTACCGCCCGCGTCCCGCCGTCGCCATGGCCGGCGTCGTCGTGCTCGCGCTGGTCGCGGGCGGCATGGGCATCTTCGGCGGTTCGGGTACGTCGTCCACCGCGGCGGACGGCGAGAACGTCGGCGGGGGCAAGAAGATCACCATCGGCTACATCCCGTGGGACGAGGGCGTCGCCTCCACCTTCCTGTGGAAGGAGATCCTCCAGGAGCGCGGATTCCAGGTCGACACCAAGCAGTTCGACGCGGGCCCGCTGTACACCTCCATGGCCCAGGGCGACATCGACTTCGAGACGGACTCCTGGCTGCCGACCACGCACGAGCAGTACTGGAAGAAGTACGGCAGCCGGCTCGACGACCTGGGGTCCTGGTACGGACCCACCTCGCTGGAGCTGAGCGTGCCCTCGTACATGAAGGGCGTCGACTCCCTGGCGGACCTCAAGGGCAGGGCGGCCACCTTCGGCGGTGAAATCACCGGCATCGAGCCCGGCGCCGGAATGATGGGCCTGCTCAAGACCAAGGTCCTGAAGGCGTACGGCCTCGACAAGGAGTACAAGGTCGTCGACAGCTCCACGCCCGCGATGCTGGCCGAGCTGAAGCGCGCGTACGCCAAGAAGGAGCCGATCGTCGTCACCCTGTGGTCGCCGCACTGGGCCTACAGCGACTACGACCTGAAGAAGCTCAAGGACCCGAAGGGCGCCTGGGGCAAGGGCGACGGCGTGCACACGCTCTCCCGCAAGGGCTTCGCGCAGGACAACCCGGTCGTCGGCCAGTGGCTGAAGAACTTCCGGATGACCGAGCAGCAGCTCACCGGCCTTGAGGCGGAGATCAACAAGGCGGGCAAGGGCAAGCAGCAGGACGCCGTGCGCGCCTGGCTGAAGCGGAACCCCGGTGTCGTCGACAAGCTGGCCCCGGTCAAGAGCTCCACGGCCGCCGCCGAGACCAGGCGTCCGCTGGACGTGGCCTGGTTCCCCTGGGACGAGGACGTCGCCGTCACCTACCTCTGGAAGAACGTGCTGGCGCGGCGCGGCTACACGCTCAACCTCAAGCAGATGGACGTCGGTCCCGTCTACACGGGCCTCGCCTCCGGCGACCTCGACCTCAACTTCGACGCCTGGCTGCCGTACGCCCAGTCGAACTACTGGGATCAGCACAAGAACGACCTGAGAGACCTGGGCACCTGGTACGAGCCGACCTCTCTGGAGATCGCCGTGCCCTCGTACGTGAAGGACGTCAAGTCCCTCGCGGATCTGAAGGGCAGGGCGGGCACCTTCGGCGGCCGGATCATCGGCATCGAACCGGGCACCGGCGAGATGAACCTCCTGAAGACGAAGGTGCTCCCGGGCTACGGCCTGGACAAGGAGTACAAGGTCGTCGACGGTTCCACGCCCGCGATGCTGGCCGAGCTGAAGCGCGCGTACGCCAAGAAGCAGCCGGTCGCCGTCGTCCTGTGGTCGCCGCACTGGGCGTACAGCGAGTACGGGCTCACCAAGCTGGCGGACGACAAGAAACTCTTCGGCGAGGGCAACACCATCCGGACCATCTCCAGCGCGAAGTTCCCGGACCGGTATCCGCAGCTCACCGAGTGGATCAAGAACTTCAGGATGAGCGAGGCCGAACTCGGCTCCCTGGAGAGCGAGATCAAGCAGCGCGGCCAGGGTCATGAGGAGGCCGCCGTCGCGGCATGGCTGAAGGAGCACCCGGACGTGGTGGGGCGGATGACTCCGCGGTAGCCGGACGGACGTGCGTCGAGGGGTGGCCGCCGACGGCCATGGCGGATACGTCCTTGTGTACGAAAAGGATCCGGACAACCACATCGCCGTACGCGGCTCCCCCGATCTCGGCGCCCGGCCGGCCGGAAAGGCCGCCCACGCCCACGGCGCACCGCGCGTCCTCTCGCGCTGCGCCGAGGGCACGCCGGACATCGCCTCCGCGCACGACGGCACGGTCGAGCCCACCGGTCGCACCGGGCCCGGTGCGACACCGACCGCGAACTCCGCGCCAGGCTCAAGGACTTCGCGACCTGGCACGCCGTGCCCGACCGGTGGCTCCCCCGCGCCCTGGAGCCGCGGGGGAGCGGCGGCAGCATCAGCGGCCCGTCGGCCCTCGAACTCGGCGGCTGAAGACTGTTTCTGACGGAAAGTCAGCGTGGGTGCGGGGGCTTCGGCAGGTGGCGGACGTACGCCTATGATCCGACGACCGGGCGGGCTGATCGGCTGACCATCCGCACCCACGGCGGCAGTCGCCCGTTCGCCACCCCCTCGGCGGGCCTGCTCACCGCCACGGACGGGCATCCGGCCCTGCTGGTCAGCCTTTTCGTGCCGCGGGAGGGCGCGGCGCCGGGGGAGTCGGGACAACTCGTCTATTGGCGCGAATTGTGACCCTCGGGCTCCTCCGATGTGTCAGCGATGTGACGGGTGCATGAAACGGTTTGCCGAACATGCGTAGGGTGCAAACAACTCATCAGAAGTTGTGTGCCGAAGTGGTGGACCGGAGCGGTGCACCGAAGCGCTAGAGCGATGCTGTAGAGCCACTGGAGCGATGCTGTAGAGCGATGCGATAGACCAAGGCACGAGACCGAAGCATGAGCGAAGCAGCAGTCGAAGTGTCAGACCGAGGCAGCGGACCGACGACGCGTGGGAGGGAGCCGGAGCGATGGGCGACCACAAAGAACAGCCCCTTCGGGTGGGCGCGGCAGTGCGGCGGCGGCGCCGGGCGCTGGAGCTCACCCTCGCCGTCGTGGCCGAGCGCAGCGGCCTGTCGGTGCCCTTCCTCAGCCAGGTCGAGAACGAGCGGGCCCGGCCCAGCCGGACTTCCCTGGAGAGAGTGGCCGACGCCCTGGGCACCACCGCCGTCGAGCTGCTCGCCGCGGCCGACCCGGCGTGCAGCGTCGATGTCGTGCGCGCCGATGCCGGCGCCGAGTTCACTCCCGACGCCCATATGCGCCCCCTCGTGCGCGGTCACCACCAGTTGCACGCCACGGAGTTCACCGGCGACCACGAGGAGGGCCGTGAACTCCAGCACCGCAACGACAAGTTGATGTACGTCGCGGACGGCGCCGTCGAGGTCGAGGCGGAGGGCCGCGCCCACCGGCTGGGGCGCGGCGACACGCTGTACCTCACGGGCGGAGTGCGGCACCGGTGGCGCGCGACCGTGCCGGACACCCGGGTGGTCGTGGTCGAGGTCGCCGACCACATCGAGGCGGTGGAGGACCGGCAGAGCTTCGGCAGGCGCTGAGCCGTTCCCGCGGGAGCCGTTGCGATACTGGTGCCGTGCCCGAGACCTCCGGCGACACCCACGAGACCTCCCGCGACACCTACGAGACTGCCCGCGATATCTACGTGACTTCCCGCGATGACGACGAGACCTCCCGCAGTGCCTAGAGGGGCCACCGGAGTGCGTGTCGTCTCGCTCGTGCCCTCGCTGACCGAGGCCGTGGCCGTCACCGTCCCCGGCGCCCTGGTGGGTGCGACCGACTGGTGCAGCCATCCGCCGGACCTCGACGTCGTGCGCGTGGGCGGCACCAAGAACCCCGGGATCGACCGGATCGTGGGGCTCGCCCCCGACCTGGTGATCGCCAACGAGGAGGAGAACCGCGAGCCCGATCTGACCGCCCTGCGGGAGGCGGGGATCGAGGTCCTGGTCACCGAGGTGCGGGACGTACCGGAGGCCTTCCGCGAGCTGGCCAGGGTGCTCGACGCGTGCGGGGCGCGGACCCGGCCGCGCTGGCTCGGCGAGGCGGAGGCGGCGTGGGCGCGGCAGCCCGCTCCCGACCGCCGTACGACCGCGATCGTGCCGATCTGGCGCCGCCCCTGGATGGTCCTGGGCCGGGACACCTTCGCCGGGGACATGCTGGCGCGCCTGGGCGTCGACAACGTGTACGCCCACCACGCGGACCGCTACCCCCGCGTCCCCCTCCCCGAACTCCGGGCCGCGGCCCCCGATCTCGTGGTCCTGCCCGACGAGCCGTACCGCTTCACGGCCGACGACGGACCCGAGGCGTTCGAGGGCGTGCCCTGCGCGCTCGTCGACGGCCGCCTGCTCACCTGGTACGGACCGTCGCTGGCACAGGCGCCGGGCGGGCTCAGCGCGCCGGGCGGGCTCAGCGCGGCGCTGCGAGCAGCTCGCCGCTGACCAGACCGCGCGCGGTGCCGACGGCGGTCACCCACCAGGCGGCCACGAGCAGCGCGTACAGGGCGATCGCGAGCCCGTCGAAGGCGACGAGCCCGGTGTGCCGGGCCAGTGCCTCCGCGCCGGTGACGCAGGTCCCCACCGGGAAGGTGAACGCCCACCAGGTCATCGCGAACCCCATGCCCTGCCGGCGGGCCCGCACCACCAGCGCGCCGGCGAGCCCCAGCCAGAGCAGCGCGAAGCCCAGCACGGGGACGCCGTAGAGGACGGCGAGCATCTCGAAGCCCTGGTCGTACGGGGCCGGTACGACGCCCGGCGCGAAGTCCGCGAACTTGCCGACCGCGGTCGTGGACTGCCCGAGCGGACCGAGCACGAGGAACAGCGTCGGGGTGAGCGCGAGCGGCAGCGGCCCCGCGGTGATCAGCCGGGTGAAGATCACCGGCAGCATCACGAAGGCGGCCAGCATGCTGAGCCCGAACATCGCGAAGCAGCCGAGGAGCAGGGTCGCCCGCGGCTGGCCCGGCGGGAGATGGGGGACGAGGAGGGGCCCGAGGGCGGCCGACACCATGGGCGCGACGAGGGGCAGCAGCCAGACGGGGGTGGCCTGGTCGGGCCGGATGCGATGGCGTACGACCATGAGGTAGGGGATGGTCAGGGCGGCGGCCAGGCCGACGGCCGTACCGGTGGTGAACAGTACGGCGTCCACGGTGACCGCCGCCCGTGTCCCGATCCAGTCCCGGCCGACGACGAGGGCGCCGCCGCCCACGGCCAGCAGGGCCATGGACAGGCATCCGTAGAAGGGCGCCATGGCCGGGTCGAGGAGATGGGCGCGGGCCTGGTCGCGGTGGTGCCTCCAGTGCAGGGCGCGGGCGCCGAGCAGGGCCATGAGCAGGACGGCCGAGAGGACCCAGACGGCGGCGCAGCCGGCCCGCAGGCCCGGGACGTCGCCGGGGAGTCCGACGCCCGCCGTGGCCACGATGGCGGTGCCCATGACCGAGGCGTACCAGTTCGGACCGAGGTGACGGACGGCGGCGGCGCGCGGGTGCCGGGTCTCGGCGGTTCCGGTGGAGGCGGGGGCGAGGGCGGAGGCGGGGATCGGTCGGAAGGGCTGGGCTGCGGTGACCATGGGTCCACGGTCGCGCCGGGACGAGGTCCCCACCAGGGAGCACGGGTCTATGGGGGCATAAGCTGGCTTTATGGGTACGAGCGCTGCGGGACCGAAGGAGAGCGGCCGGTCGGGGGAACCGGCCGAAGGTGCCGGGGCCAGGGACGCCGGGGGGCCGGTCGCGGTCGGCATCGCGCACCGGGTGCCCGATCTCGGGGCGTTGGAGCTGCTGCTCGCGGTGGCCCGGCTCGGGAGTCTCGGGCGGGCGGCACGGGAACTGGGGATCACCCAGCCCGCGGCCAGCAGCCGGATCCGTTCCATGGAACGGCAACTGGGTGTGGCGCTCGTCGACCGCTCGCCCCGGGGCTCGCGCCTCACGGACGCCGGGGCACTGGTCACCGACTGGGCGCGGCGGGTCGTGGAGGCGGCGGAGGCGTTCGACGCGGGGGCGCAGGCGCTGCGGGACCGGCGGGACTCGCGGCTGCGGGTGGCGGCGAGCATGACGATCGCCGAGTATCTGCTGCCGGGGTGGCTGATCGCGCTGCGCGGGCAGCGGCCGGACACGGCGGTGTCGCTGCTGGCCGGGAACTCGACGGCCGTCGCCGAGCGGCTCCTCGCGGGGGAGGCGGACCTCGGCTTCGTGGAGGGGCTGTCGGTGCCCGCCGGCCTCGACTCGACGGTCATCGCCCACGACCGTCTGATCGTGGTGACGGCCCCGGGGCATCCGTGGGCCCGGCGCCGGGCGTCCCTGGCCGGGGCGGAGCTGGCCACGACCCCGTTGATCCTCCGGGAGGAGGGTTCGGGGACGCGGCAGGTCCTCGACGCGGCGTTGGGCGGTCTGGCCCGGCCGCTGATCGAGCTCTCCTCGACGACGGCGGTCAAGGCCGCGGCGGTCAGCGGGGCGGGGCCCGCCGTGCTGAGCGAGCTGGCCCTCGGCGAGGAGCTGTCGACCCACAGGCTGGTGAACATCCCGCTGTCCGACGTCCGGCTCCGCCGGGATCTGCGGGCGGTCTGGCCCACGGGGCACCGGCCCACGGGGCCGGCCCGGGACCTGTTGTCGCTGACACGCGGCGCGTAGACCACGAACTTGCCTCGCCCCGCCCCCCTGCCGTCCCATCCCATCCCCAGGGGCTCCGCTCCCGGACGCAAAAAGAGCTGCCCGGCTCAAGCAGCGGCTCGTACCAACGCCTGCACGACCCTCAGGTCCTCGCCCATCTCCGGATGCCACTGGACTCCCAACACCCAGGCGGGACCGGGGAGTTCGATCGCCTCCACCGTTCCGTCCGAGGCGTGCGCGGAAACCGTCAGCCCCTCGCCGAGGCGTTCGACCGCCTGGTGGTGATAGGTCGGCACGGCGCACGGCTCCGGCGCGAGAACCCCGTACCTGCTCCCCGCCACCGGCGTCACCTCGTGCCGCCCGAAGACTCCGACGTCCTTCACATGCCCGTCGATGTGCTGGACGAGCGTGCCGCCGAGGGCGACGTTGAGGAGCTGCATACCGCGGCAGATGCCGAGGAGCGGGGTGCCGGCGGCCAGCGCGGCCCGGATCAGGGCGAGTTCCCAGGCATCGCGTTCGGGGGCCGGCGGCCCGGTCCGCGGGGAGCGCTCGGCGTCGTAGTGGACCGGGTCGACATCGGGGCCGCCCGCGATCACCAGGCCGTCGAGCCGGGCGACCGCCGAAGCGGCGTGCGCCGGGTCGTCCGGCGGCAGCATCACGGCGAGACCCCCCGCGGCCTGGACGAGCCGCGGATAGCCGACCGGCAGCAGCGCGGCCTCCAGCTCCCACACGCCCCAGCGCGCCCCGGCCTCCAGATACGTACTCACGCCGATCAGCGGTCTGCCCACACCGGCCGCACTACTCGCACTGCCCGCACCACCCGCACTGTCCACACCGCGCTCCCAACCGGATTCAATGGAATGCACTCATACCTTTGACGGTGTGTGCACGGTACCCGGCGCCGGCTCACGCCAGGAAGCCCCGCAGGAGCGCCGCCGTTCCCGCGCAGTGCTCCCGCATCATCTCCCGTGCCCCGTCCGCGTCCCCGTCGAGCACGGCCTCGACCAGTGCGGTGTGCTGGCGCTGGGAGTGCTCCAGGTTGCGCACCAGCAGCGGGATGCAGTCGAGCAGGTCGTTCACGGAGGCGCGGACGGCCGCGTACTGGGCCGTCAGCGACGGCGAACCGCTCAGCTCCGCGAGGGTGAGATGGAGCAGGGTGTCCAGGCGCCGGTAGTCCGTGAGCGGCGCCTCGTGCGTGCGGGCCAGCGCCTCGCGCAGCCGCTCGGCCTGCTCCGGGGAGAGCCCGTGCGTCGCGCACAGCCCCGCCGCCCCCACCTCCAGCACCTCGCGGAAGCGCAGTACGTCCTCGATGTCGACCTCGGCGAACCGGCGCCGCAGCTCGTCCTCACCGGGCGTGTCGGCCCTCGGCACCACGAACGTGCCGCCGTAGCGTCCGCGCCGCGACTCGACCAGACCCTGGTCCTGGAGCACCTTCAGCACCTCGCGCAGCGTCACCCGGCTGATCCCGAGCCGCTCCGCCAGCTCCCGCTCCGCGGGCAGCCGCCCACCGCCCGGCACCAGCTCCAGCCGGACCACCTGGAGGATCTGCTCCAGCGCCTCCTCGAAACCGTTGCCCGCCCGCACCGGCCGCAGCACCGGCGTCAGCCGGTCGTCCAAGCCGCCCTCGGCCTCCGCCCGCGTCATCTCGTCGTGCCCCCTTCCCAAGCAATGGTTCTCGGCAATACCTTATGGCTCTCGGCTGACCCAAGGAGGCTTTTCCGGTGGCAGACCGCACACCCCCGCTCGCCGTCGAGGAGTTGCACGCCCTCGTCGCGGGCGGCGAGATCGACACCGTGGTCCTGGCCTTCCCCGACATGCAGGGGCGGCTGCAGGGCAAGCGGTTCGCCGCGCGCTTCTTCCTCGACGAGGTCCTCGAACACGGTACGGAGGGCTGCAACTACCTCCTCGCCGTCGACACCGAGATGAACACGGTCGACGGCTACGCCATGTCCTCGTGGGACCGGGGCTACGGCGACTTTGCCATGCACCCCGATTTCGGCACCCTACGGCGGGTCCCCTGGAACGAGGGCACCGCCCTGCTCGTCGCCGACCTCGCCTGGAACGATGGCTCCCCGGTGGTGGCCGCGCCCCGCCAGATCCTGCGCCGCCAGCTCGACCGCCTGGCCGAACTCGGCTACACCGCCCAGGTCGGCACCGAGCTCGAATTCATCGTCTTCAAGGACACCTACGAGCAGGCCTGGGACGCGCACTACCGGGGTCTGACCCCGGCGAACCAGTACAACATCGACTACTCGGTGCTCGGGACCGGACGTATCGAGCCTCTCCTGCGCCGCATCCGCAACGAGATGCAGGCCGCGGGGCTGACCGTGGAGTCCGCCAAGGGCGAGTGCAACCCCGGTCAGCACGAGATCGCCTTCAAGTACGACGAGGCCCTCGTCACCTGCGACCAGCACGCCATCTACAAGACCGGCGCCAAGGAGATCGCCTCCCAGGAGGGCGTCTCGCTCACCTTCATGGCGAAGTACAACGAGCGCGAGGGCAACTCCTGTCACATCCACCTCTCGCTCACGGACGCGGACGGGACCAATGTGATGGCGGGCTCCGCCCAGGACCCCGGCGGGATGTCCGAGGTCATGCGGTACTTCCTCGCCGGGCAGCTGGCCGCCCTCCGCGACTTCTCGCTCCTCTACGCCCCCAACATCAACTCGTACAAGCGCTTCCAGCCCGGCTCCTTCGCGCCGACCGCCGTCGCCTGGGGGTACGACAACCGCACCTGCTCGCTGCGTGTCGTCGGTCACGGCCGCTCGATGCGCTTCGAGAACCGGCTGCCCGGCGGTGACGTCAACCCGCACCTGGCCGTCGCCGGACTCGTCGCGGCCGGCCTGTACGGCATCGAGCAGAAGCTGGAGCTGCCGGAGCCGTGCGCGGGCAACGCGTACACCGCGGAGTACGCGCATGTGCCCACCACCCTGCGCGAGGCCGCCGAGCTCTGGGAGAACAGCCCCATCGCCCGGGCCGCCTTCGGCGACGAGGTGGTCGCGCACTACCGCAACATGGCGCGCGTCGAACTGGAAGCCTTCGACGCCGCGGTGACCGACTGGGAGCTGCGCCGCTCCTTCGAACGCATGTGAGGCCCTTCTTGTCCGAGCAGTCCGAGCAGTCCGAGCAGTCCGAACTCCAGGTACTCGACCCCGCGACCGAGGAGGTTCTCGCCACCGTCCCGGGCGCCACCGCGCACGACGTGGACGCGGCGGTCGTACGGGCCGCGAAGGCCCAGGCCGGATGGGCGGCCCTCGCGCCGGGCGAGCGGGCCCGGCTGCTGCGCCGCTTCGCCGTCGTCGTCGACGACCACCTCGAAGAGCTCGCCCGGCTGGAGGTCCGCGAGGCCGGGCACGTCATCGGCAACGCCCGCTGGGAGGCGGGCAACGTACGCGATCTGCTCGACTACGCGGCCGGGGGAGTGGAGCGGCTGACCGGCCGCCAGATCCCCGTGCCCGGCGGTCTGGACGTGACCATCCTCGAACCGCTCGGCGTCGTGGCGGTCATCGCGCCCTGGAACTTCCCGATGCCGATCGCCGCCTGGGGCACCGCCCCGGCGCTCGCGGCCGGCAACGCGGTCGTCCTCAAGCCCGCCGAGACGACACCGCTGACGGCACTGCGGCTGGCCGAACTCGCCCTGGAGGCGGGCCTTCCCGAGCACCTCTTCCAGGTGCTGCCGGGCGCGGGCCCGGTCGCCGGCAACGCGCTGGTCGAGCACCCCGGTGTCGCGAAGATCGTCTTCACCGGGTCAACGGTTGTGGGCAAACAGGTGTTGGCGAAAGGCTCGGCCCTGCTCAAGCGCGTCACCCTCGAACTCGGCGGCAAGAGCCCCAACATCGTCTTCGCCGACGCCGACATCGAGGCCGCGGCGGCAGCCGCCCCCATGTCCTTCCTCGACAACTCGGGACAGGACTGCTGCGCCCGCACCCGCATCCTCGTCCAGCGCTCCGCCTACGACCGCTTCCTGGACCTCCTCGCCCCCGCGATCGAGTCCGTCGTCGTCGGCGACCCGTCCGACGAGCAGACGCAGATGGGCCCGCTGATCTCCCGGGCGCAACTGGAGCGCGTACGGTCCTACGTCCCTGCCGACACCGCCGACACCGCCGGCATCCCCGGCATTCGCGGCAAGGCCCCCGAGGGGCCCGGCTTCTGGTTCCCGCCCACGGTCCTCACCGACGTCGAGCCGCACGCGCGCGTGGCCGTCGAGGAGGTCTTCGGCCCCGTCGCCGTCGTCCTGCCCTTCGAGGACGAGGCCGACGCGATCCGGCTCGCCAACGCCACCGAGTACGGCCTCGCCGGGTCCATCTGGACGCGTGACGTCGGCCGGGCGCTGCGCGTCTCGCGGGCCGTCCGCGCGGGCAACCTGTCCGTCAACTCCCACTCCAGCGTCCGCTACTGGACCCCCTTCGGCGGCTTCAAGCAGTCCGGGATCGGCCGCGAGCTCGGTCCGGACGCGCTCACCGCCTTCACCGAAACCAAGAACGTCTTCATCAGCACGGAGGGCCCCGCACAGTGACCGAAGCCACCGAACCGACCGCGACCGCGACCGAAGAGAACATCTGCCGCCGCCTGGTCGGCCGTACCGCCGTCATCACCGGCGCCGGCAGCGGCATCGGTCTCGCCACCGCGCGCCGGCTCGCCTCCGAGGGCGCCCACGTCGTCTGCGGCGACGTCGACGAGGTCCGCGGCAAGGCCGCCGCCGACGAGGTCGGCGGGATCTTCGTCAAGGTCGACGTCACCGACCCCGAGCAGGTCGAGGCGCTCTTCAGGACGGCGTTCGACACCTACGGCTCCGTCGACGTCGCCTTCAACAACGCGGGCATCTCGCCGCCCGACGACGACTCCATCCTGGACACCGGTCTGGAGGCCTGGAAGCGCGTCCAGGAGGTCAACCTCACCTCCGTCTACCTGTGCTGCAAGGCCGCGATCCCCTACATGCGCCGCCAGGGCAAGGGCTCCATCATCAACACGGCGTCCTTCGTGGCCCGGATGGGCGCCGCGACCTCGCAGATCTCCTACACGGCCTCCAAGGGCGGTGTGCTGGCCATGTCCCGCGAACTGGGCGTCCAGTTCGCCCGCGAGGGCATCCGGGTCAACGCCCTGTGCCCGGGGCCGGTGAACACCCCGCTCCTCCAGGAACTGTTCGCCAAGGACCCGGAGCGGGCCGCGCGCCGTCTCGTGCACATCCCGGTCGGCCGGTTCGCCGAGGCCGAGGAGATCGCCGCGGCGGTCGCCTTCCTCGCCAGCGACGACTCCTCCTTCGTGAACGCCTCCGACTTCCTGGTGGACGGAGGGATCTCGGGCGCGTACGTCACGCCCCTGTAGGGGACAGAACGGTACGGTCCACGTCGTATGCGACACCTTCTCGCGTGGACTCTGGTGGCGGCCACCGCCCTGGCGGCCGCCACCACCGCCCCGGCCGCGACGGCACACCGGAACTGCCCCCGCCTGTCCGGGAGTTGGTACGGCGACAACCGGGCCCACCTCCAACAGGTGATCGACGAACGCGGCAGCTGCGCCGGACGCCCCGGCGGCCTCCCCCAAGCTGTCGGCTTCGCTCCGGCGGGGGAGACCTCCCCGGTCGCCGTCTTCGACTGGGACAACACGGTCACCAGGAACGACGTCACCGACGCCACCCTCACCTGGGCCCTGCGGCACGACAGGATCCTCCGCCCCGCGCGCTGGCGGGACACCAGCCAGTGGCTCACGGACGCGGCGGACCGGGCCCTGACCGCCGCCTGCGGCACCACCGCGGCCGTGGGCGTGCCCCTCCCCACCTCGGCCGAGCCCCGCTGCACCGACGAGATCCTCGAAATCCGCGAGAACGGCCGGACCATGAGCGGTGCCGCCGCCTTCGCCGGCACCTGGAACCACCGGCGGACCCTGCCCCAGTACGCCTGGGTGCCCCAGCTCCTGGCCGGCCGCACGATCGCCGAACTGACCTCGTACGCCCGCCACGCCCGCGCGGAGGCCCTCGCCGCACCCCTCGGCGCGACGCGGACCCTCGGTACCCACACCCTCCCCGCGTACGTCCGCCACTACGACCAGCAGCGCGATCTGATCCGTACGCTCCAGCGGGCCGGATTCGACGTCTATGTCGTCTCGGCGGGCTCCGAGCCGGTCACCGAGGTCTGGTCGCGCGGCGTCGGCATCGACGCCCGGCACACGATCGCCATCCGGTCGGTCCTCGACCGGCACGGCCGGATCACCACTTCCAACCAGGGCTGCGGGGGCGTACCCGCGACCCGGGGCGAGGCCATCCCGTACATCGACGGCAAGCGCTGCTGGATCAACCAGGAGATCTACGGCGTCCGTGGCGCCGCGGCCTGGCAGCGGCAGGACCCGCGCCACCGCCCCGCGCTCGCGGCCGGCGACGCCGACACCGACGTGACCTTCGTCGGCGACGCCACCGGGGCGCACCTCGTCCTCAACCGCAACAAGAGCGAACTCATGTGCCGGGCGTACGACGACGCCGACGGCCGCTGGGTGATCAACCCGATGTTCATCGCCCCACTGCCGCGCAGGCCGGAGCCGTATCCGTGCTCGACCAACGCGTACAACGCGACCGACGGCGGCAAGGAACCCGTCCTCAGGGGCGACGGTTCGGTCGTACCCGACCAGAAGGACACCGTCCACGGAAGCACCGTGTACTGACGTTCGGGGTGGGTCCTAGAGTGCCGGGATGAGCATGACGCCACCGCCCGGCTGGTACCGCGACCCGTCGTACCCGCTCGTCGAGCGCTGGTGGGACGGCAGCGCGTGGACCGACCACCGGCGGCAGTCCGAGGCCGCCCAAGTGCCCCTGGCGCCGCCGGAACCCGTCGGCGGCGGCCCACGCCGTGCCAAGGCCGTGGCGCTCGTCGTCGCCGGAGTCGTCCTGGTCACCTCGATCGTCACGGGCGCCGTACTCCTGCGGCGCAACGGAGACGCCGGCGGGGGCGGTGACGCGGCCGCGCGGACCACGCCGTCCGCCGCGCCCGCGGAGACCGCCGCGCCCGCGGGCACCGGCTCCCCGTCACCCGCCCCGTCCACGTCCGGACCGTCCGTCGTCGTGGACGAGCTCAACGGCATCACCCTGCCGCTGCTCGACGGCTGGGTCCGGCCCCGGTACGTGGCCGAGGACGATGTCGTGATGACCACTCCCGGCACCTACGACTGTCCGGGCGACCCCGGAGTCTGCCGCCACGGCAGGGTCGTCTCGCGCACGGTCACCGCGAACGACGAGAAGTCCCCCAAGGTCCTCGCCGAGCACGACATCACGGACGCCGCGCGCACCGCGTACGACCGCGACCTCCTCGACGGCCGCCCCTACCGAGGCATCACCTCCCACCGGCAGGTGGCGGCGGGTTCGGCGGCCGTCGCGGGCCGCGCCGGGTACTTCGTGCGCTGGCGGGTCAGGACCGGGGTGGGGCCCGGCGGGTACGTCGAGTCACTGGCGTTCCCGTCCACGGTGGGCACGCAGGCGCTCGTCATCGTCCGCTTCGCGTTCGACGCGGGTGCGGACGGGCCGCCGCTCACCGACATGGACAGGATCACCGACGGGATCCGGCCGGTGGGCGACGCGGACCCGGGCGGGGGAGTGGGGAGCAGCATCGGCCCGTCGCGGTAGCGGCCCCGGCCTCAGTGGTGGCGACCCCGGCCTCAGAGGAAGGTGTGGCCCTCTCCGCGGTACGTCGGGACGGTCTCCGTCACCGTGTCGCCCTCGACGAGGTGCAGTGAGTCGAACCGCTCGCACAGCTCGCCGGCCTTGGCGTGCCGGAACCACACCTTGTCGCCGATGAGCAGGTCGTCCGCGGGGGAGCCGAGCAGCGGCGTCTGCACCTCGCCGGGGCCCTCCTGGGGGTCGTAGCGCAGCCCCTCCGGGAGGTAGGGCACGGGCAGCCGGTCGGGGCCCGGGGCGCCCGAGGCCGGGTAGCCGCCGCCGAGCACCGTGACGACCCCGACGCCCGGCCTGCGGACGACGGGGTGGGCGAAGAGCGCGGCCGGACGTCCGCTGAACGACGTGTAGTTGTCGAACAGCCGCGGAACGTACAGTCCGGATCCCGCCGCGATCTCGGTGACCGAGTCCTCGGCGGCCGTGTGCTGCACACTGCCCGTGCCGCCGCCGTTGACGTATTCGAGGTCCGGTTCCACGGCCCGTACCGCGCGGACCACCTCGGCGCGCCGCTGCGCGAGTTCCTTACGGGCGGTGGCCTGCATCAGCCGGACCGCACGCGACCGGAACGGCCGCCCCGCGACGGCGTCGCCGACGCCCGCGATATGCCCCTCGTACGCCATGATCCCCACCAGCTTGAACCCGGGGCGGCCGACCACGGCGCGGGCCATGTCGGCGACCTGGGCGGGCGAGTGCAGCGGCGAACGCAGCGCCCCGACCCGGATCCGGCCGCCGAGCAGCTTGAGGGAGGTGTCCAACTCCAGGCAGACGCGCACGACTTCGGTGCCGCCCCGGCGGGCCTCGTCGATCAGCCGGAGCTGGGCGGGGTCGTCGACCATGACGGTGACGGCGGCCGCCAGCTTGGGGTCGGAGGTCAGCTCGGCGAAGCCCCCGGTGTCCACGGAGGGGTAGGCGAGCAGGATGTCGTCGAAGCCGGAGCGGGCCAGCCAGATCGACTCGGCGAGGGTGAAGGACATGATCCCCGCGAAGCCGTCCCGGTCCAGGACGCGTTCGAGCAGGGCGCGGCAGCGCACGGACTTGCTGGCGACCCGGATCGGCTTTCCGCCGGCCCTGCGGACGAGATCGTCGGCGTTCGCGTCGAAGGCCTCCAGGTCCACGATCGCGAGAGGGGCGTCGAGGTGAGCGGTGGCCCGGTCGTAGCGGGCCCGGTCTGCGGCGCGGGCAGTCATGCCCGAAGCCTGCCAGACTCCATTACTGCAGGGTAGGGGGACGTTCCGGGCAGATGCCGCGGGGTCGTGGACTGGTTCCCTCCCTGCCCATGTCAACCCGTAGAGTGACGCGCACGCAGGGAGGAACGACCTTGTCCGGGCGGGTCGTGTCCGGGATGACGGTCCGTCGGTACGGGTATGCGTGCTCGTGACGGATGAGTCGCCGAGGTGGTTCCTTCCGTACAGGTGAACGGCCCGGCGGACTCCGGGCCGGGTCGGTTGCCCGGGTACGAGGAAACGGGGGGTGCATGAGTACGGAAGCGCGCCGCGCCTCCATCCCGCCACGCCCGGCCACCCCACCCCGCCCGGCACAGCCACCGGGAGACTCCCCCGAGGAGACGACGACTCCCACGGGCACGGAATCCCTCACGAGTGACGACAGCGCGCCGCGCCGTCCGGCGCCCGGGTCGAGATCTGAGGCGTCTTTCGTGCGCGGTGAGGCAGCGCCTTCCGGCCCGTCGTCGTCGCCGCGGTCGGGACCGCCGGCGGGGGACGACAGCACACCGCGCCGTACGGCGCCCGCGCCGAGGTCCGAGGCGTCCTCCACGGGTGGTGACGCGGTGTCTTCCGGCCCGTCGTCGTCGCCGCGGTCGGGAGCCCCGGCGAGCGGCGACAGCATGCTGCGCCGCCCTGCGTGGGGGCCTGGAGCGCCTTCCCGTCCGGTGTCCCCGTCGTGGGCGGGGGATCGCGACGGCGGGAGTGTTCCGCCGTCGCGCCCTGCGGGTCCGCCGCGGTCCGGAGGGGCTTCTGCGCGCCGGGACGGCGTGCCGCCCCGGCCGGCTTCGGCGCCGGGGTCCGAGGCGCCCGCTGGGCAGGGGATTTCCGGGATGTCCTCTCGTCCGGCTTCGGCGCCGGGGTTCGGAGAGTCCGTCGGGCGGGGGAGTTCCGCGCCTTCTCGTCCGGCCACCCCGCAGCGGCCCGAAACACCGCCCGCGCCCGACGCCGCGGCGCCACCGCCCCCGGCGGCTCCGCAGCGGCCCGAGCGGTCTGCCGGGAGGCCTGAGCGGCCTGCCGGGAGGGGAGACGCGCTACCGCCCCGCCCTGAGTACCTGCCCTCCGGCGCCACTTGGCGGCCCCGCTCGGCACAGCCACCCGTGGGCGGCGAGCCCTGGTCACTGCCGACCCCCGAGGAGACGCCCTCGGCCTCTGCCTGGCAGCCTGCGCCATCCCGCCGGACGGAGCCGTCCGTGACGGGTGAGTCCTGGCCGCCAGCGAGCCCGGAGGGGACATCCTCGGCCTCTGCTTGGCAGCCTGCGGCCCCTCGCCGGGTGGAGTCGGCGGAGGCGGGTGGGTCCTGGTCGCCTGCGAGTCCGGAAGAGATGCCTTCGGCGCCCGCTTGGCGGCCTGCGGCGCCCCGTCGGGTGGAGTCGTCGGTGGAAGGCGGGTCCTGGCCTCCTCCGAGCTCGGAGGAGGCGTCCTCGGCCTCTTCTTGGCGGTCTGCGGCCCCTCGCCGGGTGGAGTCGGCGGAGGCGGGTGGGTCCTGGTCGCCTGCGAGTCCGGAGGAGACGCCTTCGGCGCCCGCTTGGCAGCCTGCGCCATCCCGCCGGACGGAGCCGTCCGTGACGGGTGAGTCCTGGCCGCCAGCGAGCCCGGAGGGGACATCCTCGGCCTCTGCTTGGCAGCCTGCGGCCCCTCGCCGGGTGGAGTCGGCGGAGGCGGGTGGGTCCTGGTCGCCTGCGAGTCCGGAAGAGATGCCTTCGGCGCCCGCTTGGCGGCCTGCGGCGCCCCGTCGGGTGGAGTCGTCGGGGGCGGGTGATTCCTGGTCGCCTGCGGGTCCGGAGGAGATGCCTTCGGCGCCCGTTTGGCAGCCTGTGCCACCCCGCCGGACGGAGCCGTCCGTGGTGGGTGAGTCCTGGTCGATGCCGAGTCCCGAGGAGGCGTCCTCGGAGGCGGCCCCGCGGCCCCCCGCGCGCCGCCCGGCGGAGCCTTCCGCCACACGGGACGTCCCCGCTCCGCGCCCGCCCCGCCGGGACCGGTCGTCCTCGGCGGACGACGCCATGACCCCACCGTCCGGCCCCTCCACGGGCGGGACGCAGAGCCCCGGTGCCACCCGTGACGCCGTGCCGCGCCCGGCCGGCGAGTCCCGGCGGCCCGAGCCGACCGGCACCTCCGCCGACGCGGCCGCACGCGCGGGCGGCGCCCCCCGTACGCCGCTGTCGCCCGGCGCGTCCACCACGGACACACCGCGCCCGGCCGGCGACTCCCGGCGGCCGGCCCCGTCCGGCTCCGCCGGGAGCGCGGCTCCGGCCCCCCGCGGCCCCGCGCCGCGCTCCGGCGCCCGCGCACCGCGGCCCTTCCGGCTCTGGCACGACTCGAAGCCCTCCGCCGATGCCTCCGTCGCCACGACGACGCCTTCGGCGGCGCCGGGTGCCGGTGACGCCCCCGAGCCGCCGGGCTTCCCCGGCACCCGTACCGCCCCCGTGTCGCCGCCCCCGCCCCCGCCCCCGCCCTCCGCCCGTTTTCCCGACGCCCCGCCGTCCGGTCCGCGGACCGCCGAACCCGAGGACGGGACCACCGAGACAACCGGGCGACTGCGGCCTGTCCCCGCGGAGCCGCCCACCGAACCCCCCGGCACGGGACGCCCCTTCGTGTCGTTCGCGGAGCCCGAGATCTACGAGTCCTACGACGCGTACAGGTCGTACGACGGCGACACCGCCCGCCCGCGCCCCGTCGGCGCGCGCACCCGGCACCGGGCCGTGACGGCCGCGGCCTCTGCCGTACTGGGCCTCGGCCTCATCGGCGGTGCCGTGACCGGGAGTTGGCTGACCGGAAACGACCCGGACGCGGACAGCGCGCGCACTGCCTTCGTGGCGGCCGGGAGCCTGTGGCACAGCGTCCCCGTGGACCAGCTCTTCCCGCCCACCGTGCAGGGCCAGGGCGCGGGCCCCGGCGGCGCCGACCGCACCTGGACCCGGATCGCCGTCGCCCCCGACAGCGGCTGCGCCAACGCCTTCGACCCGCTCCTGCGCAAGGTCCTCGCCCCGGTCGGCTGTCTGCGGCTGCTGCGCGCCACCTACACGGACGCGACCCACAGCCAGGTCACCACCGTGGGCCTGCTGTTCACCAACGCGGACGCGGCGGTGATGACCTCCCTGAAGGCCCGCTTCCAGCGGGACGGTCTCGACCGGCGCAGCGACCTGATGCCCCGTGCGTACGCCGCCAAGGACACCGTCGCCGCCGGGTTCGGCGACGCCCAGCGCGCGTCCTGGACGGTGTCGGTCCTCACCGACGCCCCCGTCGTCGTCTTCGCCGTCTCCGGCTTCGCCGACGGCCGTGTCGTCACCGCCCCGCAGCCCGCCGAGGACGCCATCAAGCCGGGTTCGACCACGACCCCGGCCCAGGCGGGCCTGGGCAACGACGCGCAGGGCCTCGCCGACCGCGTCGAGCGAAGCCTCCGCAAGACCGTCGGCTCGGCCACGGAGAAGCCGTCATGACCCGCAAGGCCACCCGCAGGGTCCCCCGCGAGGCAACCCGCAGAACGACTCGCAGAGCCACTCCCAGGGCCCCTCACCGGGCCGGGGTCCTCAGCGTGCTGCTGGCCGCCTCCCTCGCCCTGCTCCCGTCCACCGCCGCGCACGCCGACGGCATACGCGCCCAGCAGTGGGCCCTCGACGCGATGCACACCCAGCAGGCATGGCGGACCACGAAGGGGCAGGGCATCACCGTCGCGGTCCTCGACACGGGCGTCGACGACCAGCACCCGGACCTGGTCGGCAACGTCCTGCCGGGAAAGGACATGGTCGGCTTCGGGGCGCAGCGCGGTGACCGCGCCTGGGCCCGGCACGGCACCGCCATGGCGGGGATCATCGCCGGCCACGGACACGGCGTCGGCAACGGCGACGGAGTCCTCGGCATCGCCCCGGAGGCGAAGATCCTCCCCGTCCGCGTCATCCTCGAAGACGGCGACACCGCCCGTACGAGGGCCCGCAACACCCGGGGCAACGCCCTCGCCGAGGGCATCCGCTGGGCCACCGACCACGGCGCCGACGTCATCAACCTCTCCCTCGGCGACGACTCCAAGTCCGCCCACCCGGAGCCGTCCGAGGACGCCGCCGTCCAGTACGCCCTGAAGAAGGGCGCCGTCGTCGTCGCCTCGGCGGGCAACGGCGGCGAGAAGGGCGACCACATTTCCTACCCGGCGGCGTACCCGGGCGTGATCGCCGCGACGGCCGTCGACAGCAACGGGACCCGCGCCTCGTTCTCCACCCGCCGCTGGTACGCCACGGTCAGCGCCCCCGGCGTGGACGTGGTCATCGCCGATCCGGACGACAGGTACTACGAGGGCTGGGGCACCAGCGCCGCCTCCGCGTTCGTCTCCGGCGCGGTCGCGCTCGTCAAGGCGGCCCACCCGGGCCTGTCCCCGGCGCAGATCAAGAAGCTCCTGGAGGACACCGCCCGCGACACCCCCAGCGGCGGCCGCGACGACTCCCGCGGCTTCGGCTTCGTCGACCCCGCGGCCGCCATCGCGGCGGGCGCCCGCCTCAAGCCGGAGAACACGCGCGCGGCCGCGTACGGTCAGAAGTACTTCGGCACGGGCCCGGACGCCCCCGAGGAGGACGACCAGCCGTCCGGCTGGCTGGGCCCGGTGGCCGGCGGCGCGGGTGTGCTCCTGCTGGCCACGTCGGTACTCCTGTGGCGAGGCCGCAGGTTCTCGGGTCAGGACGTGTCAGGCGAGACCCTGTAAGAGGGGCTCGGCCAGAGGCGCCCCGACAGGGGCGCGGGGAACTGCGCGACCAGCCACGACGAACCCGCACCCAACCGAACACCCCGCACCCTTACGGACCCCCGGACCCCCGGACCCCCGGCCTCCCCCGGACTCACGCGGAGCCGAACGCGGCCACCGCCGCCCTCGCCGCCGCCTCCACCACCGAAATCCCCTTCGCCTTCGTCGAGTTGCCGTCGGACAACGCCGCGACCAGGTAGTCGTCCCCGTCGACAGTGACCTGCCCGATGCTGTTGATGTCCCACAGCCCGGTCGTACTCCGCGCCAGCCACCCGTTCTTCAGCGCCCACGCGGTGCCGTCGGCCGCCGCCGACACCCCCCAGTGCTGATCGGCGGCGATCTCGCCCATCAGCCCCTGGAGATACGTCCGCGAGGCCTCGCTGAGTTCGGAGTCGTCCCCGAACACCTGCTGGAGCAGGGTCAGCTGGTCGGCGGCCGTGGTCTGGGTCAGCCCCCACAGCGCACCGTCCCCGCCGGACGTACCGGTCAGCCCGAACCGCTTGTTCGCGGCGTCGAGGCCGCCCGCCTGCCCGATGATGTCCCACAGCGCGGACGCGGACGCGTTGTCGCTGTTCGTGATCATCGCGGTGGCGTACGTCTTCTCCGTCGCCGTCAGATGCCGGTCCGCGTCCTGTGCCTGGAGCAGCAGCGTCGCCAGGATGTCGACCTTGACGATGCTCGCCGTGTCGAAGGTCCCCTTGCCGTACGCGGCGCTCTCGCCGGAGGCGACGTCGAGCACCGCGACCGAGACCTGGGTGCTGTCCTCGACGGTCACGGCGTCCATCGCCTTGCCCAGCCGCGCGGCCCGCTCCGCCGAGGCCTCCGTCACAGGTTCCACCGATGCCTCCTCGCTCGCGGCCGCCGACGCCGGGGACGGCGTCGGGGTCGATGTGTCCGGCGATGCCGAGGAGGAGGATACGAGGCCGTCGCGGTCGTGCGCCTGTGCCTTCACGTACACGGCACCGGCCGCCGTACCGCCCACGAGGACGGTGGAAGCCACCACGATGTAGGCAAGGGTCCTTCGTCCGGAGGGGCGGTTGTGACGCCGACGAGCTCTGTGAGGGGCCATTCCGCGATGCTCGGGGTCACGCCTGTGCCCGGCGTTAGACGCATGTTAGAGGTGGGTCAGCGAACGCTGAGAATCCCGTGAAAGCCGTCAACGCCAGGTTTCGGGACCCGCACAACCGCAGCAGCATTCCCCCGATAGGGTCGGGGACCGTGGCGAACAAGAACATTCCCGACTCCGGCTTCCCCGACGACGACGGCTCCGCCGATCCCCGGCTGAGCGCGGCACTCGCGGCCTGGGCCGAGGACCGCACCGCCGTGGGGCCGGTCCTGGAGGCGCTCAGCGGCGCCCGGCTTCTCGTGCCCGTCGTGGCCGTGCTCGGCGAGGTGGAGCAGGACGAGAACGGACTGCGCCACGAGAAGACCAGCGACATGGCGGTGCCGACCCTGAAGGCGGGCCACCGCACGGCCCTGCCCGCCTTCACCTCCACCGAGTCGCTGGCCCGCTGGGACCCGGCGGCCCGCCCCGTGGCCGTACCCCTGCACCAGGCCCTGCAGGCCGCCGCGCACGAGAAGGCCGACACGGTCGTCCTCGACCTGGCCGGTCCGGTGCCGTACGAGCTGAGCGGCTCGGCGCTGCTCGCCCTCGCCGAGGGGCGCACGACGGCGGACCCGCTCGCCGATCCCGCCGTGGTCGGGGCGGTACGCGCCGCCGTGGCCGCCGAGCCTGCCGTACTCCGCGCCCACCTGGGGCCCGGCCAGGCGGACGGCACCCTCGCGCTCGTACTGGACCCGTCCGCGGCCCCGGCCGAGGCCGCCCGCGCGCTCGCCGAGCGGCTCGCCGCCGACGAGACACTGAGGGCCCGCCTGGTACGCGGCCTCGACCTGGCACTGCTGCCGGCCGGGACGACGCCACCGGGCGAGCCCTTGTACGTACGTCAGTAGAAAGCGGGAGCGGAAGAGGAAGAGGAACCAAGGCCTCTCCGGCGGATCAGGCCCTAGCCGTAGACCGGGCCCGTGTACTTCTCGCCCGGGCCCTGGCCCGGCTCGTCCGGGACGATCGACGCCTCGCGGAACGCCAGCTGCAGCGACTTCAGGCCGTCGCGCAGCGGGGACGCGTGGAAGGAGCTGATCTCGGTCGTGCTCGCGTCGAGCAGCCCGGCGAGCGCGTGGATCAGCTTGCGCGCCTCGTCGAGGTCCTTGTACTTGTCGCCCTCCTCGGTCAGACCGAGCTTCACGGCGGCGGCGCTCATCAGGTTGACGGCGACCGTCACGAGGACCTCGACCGCGGGGACCTCGGCGATGTCGCGGGTCATGCTGTCGAAGTCGGGATTCTGGGGAGGGGTGTCACTCATGTCCCACACGATAGGGCCCGGCACACGGGCCCCCGTTCGCGGGAGCCGGAAGGCGCTCGGTTAGCGCGTGCCCGGGGGAGCTGCTAACCTTGTGTAACGACCGGCCGGATGCGCCCAGACGTATGTCAGTGTGTTCGGCCCACAAGTGGAGGCTCCGATCTCCCACCCGACCGTCCTCAGGGATGGCGGGTCTCCCGGTCAGGCGGCCACCACCGTTCCGTACGGACGGTGGAGTCGCCCGAATGTGCGCCCCGCGGTTCACCGCGGCGGTGTTCCGGTATTCCTTGGAGCCCCGCCTGTGTACCGTCCGGGGCATTTTTCATGCCCCGCGGGGGTTGGTCCACATGTCATCAGAGACATACGCGGCTGTCCGCCAGACCGCCGTGTGGTGCTACCGAGGAGGATCCATCAGCACCGAGCCCCGCATCAACGACCGGATTCGCGTTCCCGAGGTGCGACTTGTCGGTCCCAGCGGCGAGCAGGTCGGGATTGTTCCGCTTGCCAAGGCGCTGGAGCTTGCGCAGGAGTACGACCTCGACCTGGTTGAGGTGGCGGCGAGCGCGCGTCCGCCGGTCTGCAAGCTCATGGACTACGGCAAGTTCAAGTACGAGTCGGCCATGAAGGCCCGTGAGGCGCGCAAGAACCAGGCGCACACGGTCATCAAGGAAATGAAGCTCCGGCCGAAGATCGACCCGCACGACTACGACACCAAAAAGGGTCACGTCGTCCGGTTCCTCAAGCAGGGCGACAAGGTCAAGATCACGATCATGTTCCGCGGTCGTGAGCAGTCCCGGCCGGAACTCGGCTACCGACTGCTGCAGCGTCTCGCGTCGGACGTCGAGGACCTCGGGTTCATCGAGTCGAACCCGAAGCAGGACGGCCGAAACATGATCATGGTTCTCGGTCCGCACAAGAAGAAGACCGAGGCGATGGCCGAGGCCCGTGAGGCCCAGGCGGCTCGTAAGGCCGAAGCGAAGGCCAACCCCGGTCGCTCGCAGAACGCCGCCGACGGTGAGCTCGCCGAGGGTGAACTCGCCGAGGGCGAGACCACCGAGGCCGAGACCGCCGAGGCCCCGGCCGAGGCTTCCGCCGAGGCCTGATCCCAGGGTGAGGGCTCCGGGGGGTCCGGGACGACAGTCCGTGGAATCCCCGGGACGTGAGTCCAGGGATGTCAACCGATACATACATGACGTTCCACCGTGCCCGGTTTAACGACCGGGCATCGGAACGCCACTGACGAGGAGAGAACGGCGCTATGCCGAAGAATAAGTCGCACAGCGGTGCCAGCAAGCGCTTCAAGGTCACCGGCTCCGGCAAGGTGCTCCGTGAGCGCGCCGGCAAGCGCCACCTGCTCGAGCACAAGTCGTCCCGTCTGACGCGTCGTCTCACCGGCAATGCCGAGATGGCCCCGGGCGACGCCAAGAAGATCAAGAAGCTTCTCGGCAAGTGACGTCGGGCGCGCAGGGCGCGCCTGACCTCCGACCGGGACCCAATCGATTTCGGGCCATGTGACGACAACCACGGCCCCGCTACAAGGAGTTAACAAGTGGCACGCGTCAAGCGGGCAGTCAACGCCCACAAGAAGCGCCGGGCGATCCTCGAAGCCGCCTCGGGCTACCGCGGTCAGCGTTCGCGTCTGTACCGCAAGGCCAAGGAGCAGGTCACCCACTCGCTGGTCTACAACTACAACGACCGCAAGAAGCGCAAGGGTGACTTCCGTCAGCTGTGGATCCAGCGCATCAACGCCGCTGCCCGCGCCAACGGCATCACGTACAACCGCTTCATCCAGGGTCTGAAGGCCGCGAACGTCGAGGTCGACCGCAAGATCCTGGCCGAGCTGGCCGTGAACGACGCCGGTGCGTTCGCCGCGCTCGTCGAGGTCGCGCAGAAGGCGCTGCCGTCGGACGTCAACGCGCCGAAGGCCGCGTGACGCTCGCGCTCGCCTGAGCCGTACGCCGCTGTGGACCCGCTTGCCTCACGGCTTGCGGGTCCCGGTGCGTTCGGGCTCCGCCGGGCCGGGGTCGACCGATCCGGCACCGGCGGGCCGCGTCCCGGCGCGTCGCCGGGACGCCGTCCCGGTCGACGTGGGCTGGTCGAAGCCCTGTCGGACCGAGCCTCGGGGTCCGTCAGGCGGCGGTGGTCCCATCACCCCAGGCCGAAAACATTCGCCGCAGCCCGCGGAAGCAGACGCAGATGTCGACGGCGGGTACGTATCGCCCCCTCCGTAAATCGACGTAAATCGACCTTCCGCAAACCCCTGAGGTGACCCCATGCCCGCCGCCCCCGAGCTGATCTCCCCGCGCTCGCCCCGCGTCCTGGCCGCGCGGCGGCTGGCCAGGCGGAACTTCCGGGGCAAGGAGCGGCTGTTCCTCGCCGAGGGACCGCAGGCCGTGCGCGAGGCGGCGGCACACCGCGTCGACGGGGCCGCCACACTCCTCGAACTGTTCGCGACCGTGGAGGCCGCCGAGCGCTACGCCGACATCGTCGGGGACGCCCGGGCCGCCGGGGCCCGGGTGCACCTCGCGGAGGAGGACGTGATCGCCGACATCTCCACCACCGTCACTCCGCAGGGGCTCGTCGGGGTCTGCCGGTTCCTGGACACCCCGTTCGAAGAGATCCTCGCGGCCCGGCCCAGGCTGGTCGCCGTACTCGCGCACGTCCGCGACCCCGGGAACGCCGGCACCGTGCTGCGGTGCGCGGACGCCGCCGGCGCCGAGGCCGTCGTACTGACCGACGCGTCCGTCGACCTGTACAACCCCAAGGCCGTACGGGCCTCGGTCGGTTCCCTCTTTCACCTGCCGGTGGCCGTCGGGGTGCCCGTGGAGACAGCCGTGGAGGGCCTCAAGGGCGCAGGTGTACGGATCCTCGCGGCCGACGGCGCGGGCGAGGACGACCTCGACGACGAGCTGGACAAGGGGACCATGGGCGGGCCCACCGCCTGGGTGTTCGGGAACGAGGCCTGGGGGCTCCCGGAGGAGACGCGCGCGCTGGCCGATGCCGTCGTGCGCGTACCGATCCACGGAAAGGCCGAGAGTCTGAACCTCGCGACGGCCGCCGCCGTATGTCTCTACGCGTCCGCCCGTGCACAGCGCGCCTCCGCAGGGTGCCGCTCCGTCACCGACAGCTAGTAGGGTGACGGGCTCGGGGGCCCACTGCGCCAGACGAGAGGTGGGGTACGGGGATGGGTGTCGGCACGAGCGGTGCGAAGAGCGCACCGCGCGCACGGGACGTGCGCGACACGCCCGCGTCCCGGAGCGACGATCAACGCGACGGCCAGGACGGCCGACTCGGTGCTGATCAGGGCGCCGATCGCGGAACCGAACCGGGTGTCGAGCCCGACGACCTGCCCGACGGGCTGGTCGTCGCCGACGAGGACGGCCGGGTGATCTGCTTCAACGCCGCCGCCGCCCGTATCACCGCCGTCTCCGCCGCCGACGCCCTCGGACGCCATCTGGAGGCGGCGCTCCCGTTGGAGGACTTGGAAGGCCGCCGCTGGTGGCAGCTGACCGACCCGTACGGCGGGCTCGCGATCCGGGTCGGACAGCCCGAGCGGAACCTGCTGCTGCCCGGAGGGCGGGAGGTGCTCGTCACCGCACGCTATGTGCGCACCCGGCCCACCGGGCCCGTCCGCCGTGTCGTCGTCTCGCTGCGCGACACCGAGGCCCGCCGCCGCACCGAACGCAGCCACGCCGAGCTGATCGCCACGGTCGCCCACGAACTGCGCTCCCCGCTCACCTCCGTCAAGGGCTTCACGGCCACCCTGCTCGCCAAATGGGAACGCTTCACCGACGACCAGAAGAAACTCATGCTGGAGACCGTCGACGCCGACGCCAACCGGGTCACCCGGCTCATCGCCGAGCTGCTCGACATCTCCCGCATCGATTCCGGCCGCCTCGAAGTGCGCCGCCAGCCCGTCGACATCGGCGCGGCCGTCGGGCGCCACATCCAGGCGTACGTCACCTCGGGCCAGCCCGCCGACCGCTTCCTGCTGCGCATCGAGCAGCCCCTGCCGCCGCTCTGGGCCGATCCCGACAAGATCGACCAGGTACTGAGCAACCTGCTCGAAAACGCGGTGCGGCACGGCGAGGGAACTGTCACCATCGACGTCACGCCCTCGGTGTCCCCGCACGAGCGGGAGGACCGGGAAGAGGCGGCGTACGATGCCACGTCGGTCACCGTGAGCGACGAGGGCACCGGCATTCCGGAGGAGTCCATGAACCGCGTCTTCACCCGCTTCTGGCGGGGCAGCAAGCGCGGCGGCACGGGCCTCGGTCTGTACATCGTCAAGGGCATCGTCGAGGCCCACGGTGGCACCATCACGGTCGGCCGCGCCCCCGGCGGCGGTGCCGAGTTCCGATTTACGTTGCCCGTGGGCACCCCGGCGTATCTGCTGTAACGCCGAAGCGGCCCCACGGGCGCGGTCGTTTCCGGAGCCCCGCTCGGACACCCGGTCCGGGGCGGGCTCCCACCCCGTTAGACTCGGCTTTTGGCACCTTTGCGTCCCCGTTTCAGGGACGATGCGTCCCCCGAGTCGGGACGGGGACCATCCGCCAGCCAACCGGAAGCACGGGAAGAGATGTCGGCACCGAATAAGTCGTACGACCCTGTAGAGGTCGAGGCCTTGAAACCGGAAGAGATCGAGCGCATGCGGGACGAGGCGCTCGCCGCCTTCGCCGCCGCCGGTGACCTCGACGCGCTCCAGGAGGCCAAGGTCGCCCACACCGGCGGCACCTCGCCGCTGGCCCTCGCCAACCGCGAGATCGGCGCCCTGCCCCCGCATGCCAAGGCGGCCGCCGGCAAGCTGGTCGGCCAGGCCCGTGGCGCCGTGAACAAGGCCCTCGCCGCCCGCCAGACCGAGCTGGAGGCCGAGCGTGACGCCCGGGTGCTGGTCGAGGAGGCGGTGGACGTCACGCTGCCGTACGACCGCGTACCGGCCGGCGCCCGCCACCCGCTGACCACGTTCATGGAGCGGGTCGCGGACGTCTTCGTGTCCATGGGATACGAGGTCGCCGAGGGCCCCGAGGTCGAGGCGGAGTGGTTCAACTTCGACGCCCTGAACTTCACGCCCGACCACCCGGCCCGGCAGATGCAGGACACCTTCTTCGTCGAGGGCCCGAAGACGGAGTCCGACAGCGGCTCCGCCGCGGGCCATGGTGAGTCCGGCGTGGTGCTGCGCACCCACACCTCGCCCGTGCAGGCCCGCGCCATGCTCGACCGCGAGCCGCCCGTCTACATCGTCTGCCCCGGCCGTGTGTACCGCACGGACGAGCTGGACGCCACGCACACCCCGGTCTTCCACCAGATCGAGCTCCTCGCCATCGACGAGGGCCTGACCATGGCCGACCTCAAGGGCACCCTCGACCACATGGTCCAGTCGCTCTTCGGCCCGGAGATGAAGACCCGGCTGCGGCCGAACTACTTCCCCTTCACCGAGCCGTCCGCCGAGATGGACATGCTCTGCTACGTCTGCAAGGGCGAGTCCGTCGGCAACCCCGACCGCCCCTGCCGGACCTGCTCCTCCGAGGGCTGGATCGAGCTGGGCGGCTGCGGCATGGTCAACCCCCGGGTGCTGGTCGCCTGCGGCGTCGACCCGGAGAAGTACAGCGGATTCGCCTTCGGGTTCGGCATCGAGCGGATGCTGATGTTCCGCCACAACGTCGAAGACATGCGAGACATGGTCGAGGGTGACGTCCGGTTCACCCGGCCGTTCGGGATGGAGATCTGATGCGGGTCCCGCTTTCTTGGCTGCGGGAGTACGTCGACCTGCCGGCGACGGAGACCGGGCGCGACGTCCAGGCCAAGCTCATTTCGGTCGGTCTTGAGGTCGAGACCGTCGAGCAGCTCGGCGCCGACCTCAAGGGCCCCCTGGTCGTCGGCCAGGTGCTGACCATCGAGGAGCTGGAGGGCTTCAAGAAGCCCATCCGCTTCTGCACGGTCGACGTCGGCCAGGCCAACGGCACCGGTGAGCCCCAGGAGATCGTCTGCGGCGCCCGCAACTTCGCCGTCGGCGACAAGGTCGTCGTGGTCCTGCCGGGCGCGGTTCTGCCCGGCAACTTCGCGATCGCCGCGCGCGAGACGTACGGCCACACCTCGCACGGCATGATCTGCTCCGGCGACGAGCTGGGCATGGGCGACGACGGCAGCGGCGGCATCATCGTGCTGCCGCCCGAGCACGAGGTCGGCACCGACGCCATCGAGCTGCTCCAGCTCGTCGACGAGGTCCTCGACATCGCCGTCACGCCCGACCGTGGCTACGCCCTGTCGATCCGCGGCGTGGCCCGCGAGGCCGCCATCGCCTACGGCCTGCCGCTGCGCGACCCGGCGCTGCTCGACGTACCCGCCCCGAACGCCTTCGGCTACCCGGTGCAGGTCTCCGATCCGATGGGCTGCGACCGCTTCACCGCGCGTACGGTGACCGGTCTCGACCCCGAGGCACACTCCCCGATCTGGCTGCGCCGCCGCCTGCAGAAGGCGGGCATGCGCCCGATCTCGCTCGCCGTCGACATCACCAACTACGTGATGCTGGAGGTCGGCCAGCCCCTGCACGCGTACGACCGCACCCGCGTCCAGGGCGCGATCGGTGTGCGCCGGGCCGCGCAGGGCGAGAAGATCACCACCCTCGACGGCGTCACTCGCACGCTGGACGCCGAGGACCTGGTCATCACCGACGACCGCGGCCCCATCGGCCTCGCGGGCGTCATGGGCGGCGCCGACACGGAGATCGACGACACCGAGGGCACCACCACCGAGGTCGTCATCGAGGCCGCGCACTTCGACGCGCTCTCCATCGCCCGCACGGCCCGCCGCCACAAGCTGGCCTCCGAGGCGTCCAAGCGCTTCGAGCGCGGCGTCGACCCGCAGGCCGCCTCGGCCGCCGCCCAGCGGACCGTCGACCTCCTCGTGCTCCTCGCCGGCGGCACCGCCGACGCCGGGGTCACCGAGGTCATCGCGCCCTCCGCGCCGCACACCATCACCATCCCGGCGAACCACGCGGACAAGGTGGCCGGTGTCGACTACGGCCGCGAGACCGTCGTCCGCCGCCTCCAGCAGGTCGGCTGCGACGTCTACGGGCAGGACGAGCTGATCGTCACCGTGCCGTCCTGGCGGCCCGACCTGACCGACCCGAACGACCTGGCCGAAGAGGTCATCCGTCTGGAGGGCTACGAGAACCTGCCCTCCACGCTCCCCAAGCCCCCCGCGGGCCTGGGCCTCACCGACCGGCAGCGGCTGCACCGCCGGATCGGCCGCGTGCTGGCCGGCGCCGGTTACGTCGAGGCGCTGAACTACCCGTTCATCGGCGAGCACGTCCTCGACCAGTTCGGCCTGGCCGCCGACGACCCGAAGCGCAAGGTCGTCAAGCTGGTCAACCCGCTCTCCGACGAGGAGCCCGCGCTCCGTACGACGCTGCTGCCGGGCCTGCTCCAGGCCTTGCGCCGCAACGACGGGCGCGGCAGCCACGACCTGGCGCTCTTCGAGACCGGGCTCGTCTTCCAGCCGCAGAACGAGCTGCGCGTCGCGGGCCGGCTGCCCGTCGACCGCCGTCCCACCGACGAGGAGATCGCGTCCCTCACGGCTGCGCTCCCCGTCCAGCCCCGGCACGCCGCCGTCGTCCTCGCGGGCGCCCGCGAGCAGGCCGGCTGGTGGGGCAAGGGCCGCCCGGCCGACTGGGCCGACGCCATCGAGGCCGCGCGCTCGCTGGCCCGCGAGGCGGGGACCGAACTCCTCGTCCGCTCCGGCCAGTACGGGCCCTGGCACCCGGGCCGCTGCGCCGAGCTCGCCGTCGTCCTCGACGGCGCGGAGCAGGTCATCGGGTACGCCGGTGAGCTGCACCCCCGAGTGGTGAAGTCCCTGGGTCTGCCCGATCGCAGCTGCGCGATGGAGCTGGACCTGGACGCGCTGGAGCAGGCGAGCGCGGGTGTCCCCAAGGGCCCGAAGATCTCGACGTTCCCGGTCGCCACGCAGGACGTCGCGCTGGTCGTCTCCCGTGACGTCCCACACGCGGACGTCGAGGCCGCGCTGCGCGACGGTGCCGGTGAACTGCTGGAGTCCATCCGGCTCTTCGACGTGTACGAGAGCGAGCAGCTGGGCGAGGACAAGAAGTCCCTGGCGTACGCGCTGCGCTTCCGTGCCGCCGATCGCACGCTGACCGTCGACGAGGCCTCCGCGGCGCGTGACGCGGCGGTGGCCCTCGCGGGCGAGCGTACGGGGGCGGTGCTCCGGGGCTAGCTCCGGCGGGGAATGTCCGGGGAACTGTGGGTCGTTTGTTGGCCGCGAGTCGCTCGTGGCTGGGCGCGCAGTTCCCCGCTCCCCTTCCAGGGGCGCTCACCCCGGCGCCCACCTGCATAAATGCATGGATCCGAAGGTGAGTCACTCTTTCGGGTGGCAAGTCGGGGTGATCCGGCTCGATCGGAGCATGCGGTCGACAGAATCGGACCGGCCTCTCGGAGGCTGTCCGCGCTGTCAGGCCAATGGGGGGGCCAATCGGCATGATCCGTATCAAGGCTGGGGCTCCCCGTAGGGCGAGGCCCCGGACGAATTCGCGGGGGCCGGCCCGGACGGGCCTCCCGGCGCGGCGCCGGGGGAACGGTCTGCGGGCCGGGCTCGTCCGGGCGGTGCGCCGGGGCAGACCCCGAGTGCGACTCACCAGGGCGATTCACCGAGGTGGTCTGCGGGGCGGCCTCGACCAGACCGTCCGCAGGGCCGAGCGGTGGCCGCTGCGGCGCGTGCTGAGCCTGGGGCTGCCCACGGTCTGGGGGGCGATCGCGATCACGTACAAAATGAGCTGCCCACTCGCCCAGCGGGACGGGCTGGAGGCGCGGATCGTCACCAGTGCCGTCTTCTTCGCGGTCGGCACGGGACTGATCCTGCACGTCAGAGCGACGCTGCTGCGGGAGCTACAGCAGATCCGCAAGGTCGCGGGCGCCGCCCAGAGCGTGCTGCTGCGGCCGCTGCCCCCGCGCATCGACGGGCTGAACGTCGCCGCGGCCCAGCTCTCCGCGGACCGCGGCGCCAACATCGGCGGTGATCTGTACGAGGTGATCGCCACCGAGCACGGTGTACGGATCGTCATGGGCGACGTCCGCGGACACGGCCTCGGCGCCATCGCAACCGTCGCGGCCGTCCTGGGCAGCTTCCGCGAGGCCGTGCACGACGAGGCCGACCTCGGCCGTGTGCTCCGGCGGCTGGAACGCGCCCTCGCCCGGCACCTGGGTGAGCGGAGCCGGGCCGAGCATCCCTCGTCCGGTCCTGATCCCGACAGCTCGGTCGCCGAGGAGTTCGTCACCGTACTGCTCCTGGAGATCCGTCGCGACGGCGAGGTGTACGCCCTCAACTGCGGTCACCCGTCGCCGTATCTGCTCAGCGCCGGCCGCGTCGAACCGCTCGCCCGCGTCGAACCGCTGCCGCCGCTCGGCGCGTTCCCGCTCCCGGCCGAGCTGGAGCCCGCCCGCTGCGGTCAACTCCTCCCCGGCGAGGCCCTGTTCCTGCACACCGACGGAGTCGAGGACGCCCGCGACGCCCAGGGCCGGTTCTTCCCGCTGCCCGCCACCCTGGCCGAGGCCGTCCGCACCCAGCCCGTCTCCCCGCAGAGCGTGCTCAGAACCGTCTTCACCCGCCTGCTGCGCCATACCGGCGGCAGACCGGCGGACGACGTCGCCGTCCTGATCCTCCGCAACGACCGCAACTGCATCCCGACGCAGCAGGGCCAGCCCCCAGCGCATCAGGTCACGCGAGCGCAAGGCTTTTTAGGGGCGCGGGGAACTGCGCGCCCAGCCACGAAGCACCCGCACCCGACGAACAAGCCACAGTGACCCGGCACATTCGGCGGAGCGAGCCGGCGGGGCGAACCGGCGGAGCCGTCCGCCCCGCCACGGAGTGTCGGGCAGGCGGCTGGGCGGACGGCGCGGATTCGGGCCGCCGCACTGTGTGAGGGGGAGCCGGCGGCCCGGCCGGCCTCTTGCGAGGCATTTCAGTCAACAGGCCCGAAACGCTCTGCGACAGCGTGCACACCGTACGGATACGGGCATTCCGTTCACACCCCGTGTGAAGGGGGACCCATAAGCAACAGGGACGGATTACTCTGACCGCACTGTCGCCACCGCGCCACCCGGGGGCCCGCATGCAGCCCAACACTCTGCTCGACGCGATACTCGACGAGGCCGGTATCTCGCACAGCGGACTCGCCGCGCACGTCAACCAGGCGGGGAGGGCGCGCGGCCTCGCGCTGAGATACGAACATACGGCCGTGGCGCGGTGGTTGAAGGGTCAGCGCCCGCGCGGCCAGGTTCCCGACCTGATCTGCGAAGTGCTCGCGGGACGCCTGCACCGGCCCGTCACACTCGACGACATCGGCCTCGGTGTGCCCGGCGAGCCGTCCGCCCCGCACGGCACCTCGCTCTCCGGCTTCGTGGAGCGCGCCACCGCGCTGTGGCGCTCCGACGAACAGCAGCGCCCGCACCTCCTCGGCGCACCGGCCGTCACCGGCACGCCCGCCGTGATGCCCGTGTGGGAGTGGGAGAACCCGCCCGAGGACGTGGACGTCTCGCGCGGCGGACGCCAGCACGTGAGCATGGCCGACATCGAGATGCTGCGCGCGGCCCGTGCCCACTACGAGCAGATGTACCGCAAGGCGGGCGGCGTCGCGACCCGCACCCGGATCGTCGGCTTCCTCAACGCGGAGACCGCGCCCCTGCTGCGTGGCAGCTACACCGACGCCACCGGCCGCCAACTCCACCGCGCGACGGGCGGGTTGGTCGCCATCGCGGGCATCTGCGCGTACGACTCCGACGCGCACGGCCTCGCCCAGCGCTATTTCCACCAGGCGCTGAGACTGGCGAAGGCCAGCGGGGACAGAGGGCTGGGGGCGTATGTCATAGCCCTGCTCGTCAACCAGGCGCTGTTCATGTGCGAGCACCGGCAGGCCGTGGCCTTCGCGGAGGCCGCGCTGCGCGCCGCCGGACGGCACATCACTCCGGCGCTCGCCTCCGACCTCTACGCGATGCAGGCCAAGGCGTACGCGCACCTCGGCGACGGCAGCAGCGCGCTGTCCTGCATCCGGCGGGCCGAACAGGCCGCCGAGCGCATCCGGCGCGGTTACGAGCCCGACGAGACCGGCTATGTCCAGCCGGGCCTGGTCAACGTGCAGGTGGCGGAAGCCCTGCTCAGCCTCGGCGACCTGGTGGCCGCGGCGGCGCACGCCGTGGCGGCCGTGGACACCCCGGCGCACGACCGGGGGCGCGTGCACCGGCTCGCCATGCTCAGTCAGATCGAGCTGCGCCAGGGCAACGCGGACAAGGCGGTGGCCACCGCGGTCCAAATGGCCGAGCAGGCACGGGGAATGGAGTCCCAGCGACTGCGCGACAGACTCCGGGCGGTACGCGAACACCTGGTGCGCAGCGGCTGTGCGGGCACGGCCGAGGCCGCCGAACTCATCGACGGAGCACTGCGCGTACCGCTCTAGAACACCGAGTCCGCCGTCGTACGGTCCGCTGTGCGCTGCTGTGCGCCTGCTGTCACCTCGCTCCTGCTGCGATATTGCCATCTACTCGGCGGAAGGTGGCAGAACCGTGCAGTGGACGAAACAGAACGAACAAACTGTGTACGCAAACCGCTGGTTCAGCGTCAATCTCGCAGATGTTGAGCTGCCGGACGGTCGGCACCTCGATCACTTTTTGATACGGCTGCGGCCGGTGGCCGTGGCCACGGTGGTGAACGAGGCCAATGAGGTGCTGCTCCTGTGGCGGCACCGCTTCATCACCGACAGCTGGGGCTGGGAACTCGCCGCGGGTGTCGTCGAGGACGGCGAGGACATCGCCGTCGCGGCGGCACGCGAACTGGAGGAGGAGACCGGCTGGCGACCGGGACCCCTGCGCCATCTGATGAGCGTCGAGCCCTCCAACGGGCTCACCGACGCCCGGCACCACATCTACTGGGCCGACGAAGGCGCGTACATCGGACACCCCGTGGACGACTTCGAGTCCGACCGTCGGGAATGGGTTCCCCTCAAGGTCGTTCCCGACCTGGTCGCTCGCGGCGAGGTCCCGGCCGCCAACATGGCTGCCGCGCTACTCCTCCTGCATCACCTCAGGCTCGGGCAGGACGCGTTGCCCTGATCGATCGGATCCCCCACGGCGTCCGGAACGCTAGTGTCCGAGGGCCTGCCAGACCGCCACGGCGAGCGCGCCCACGGCCGTGAGGGCCGCGATCGCGGGCAGTGGCCAGCGGGTGTGTTCCAGGGCGACGACCCGTGCGCTCAGGTCGTCGACCTCCTTGGCGGTCTGTTCGGCGCGGTGGCTGAGCAGGGCATGGCCTCCCTCGACGCGTGCGTAGGCCACGTCGAGGCGACGGCGTAACTCTGCGAGTTCTCCTTGGACCACGGGATGCTCCGGGTCGGCGGTCACGTGTCCGCTCCTTTCCGTAGTCGTCACATCCCTTGGATGCGCACGGAAAGTCAACTCGCCTGGTGGACGCGTGGGGAGCGTGTGCGAGGGGCATATGCGAGCCCGGCACGCACACGGCGTGTGAATGAAGCGGGCCCGGCACCGAAAGGGGTGCCGGGCCCGCGTGCGCCTGAGTCTCACCGTATGCGACCAGGCGACCGTACGAAATGGGGCGGACGTACGGAATCGGGCGGCCGTACGGAATCGGGCAGTTGTGTGGAATCAGGCGTAGGTGTAGAAGCCCGAGCCCGACTTCCGGCCGAGCCGGCCCGCGTCCACCATGCGCTGGAGCAGCGGGGGAGCAGCGGGGGAGCAGCGGGGGAGCAGCGGGGGAGCGGCGTACAGGGGCTCCTTGTACTCCTCGTACACGTTGTCAGTGTACGCGATTACCGCTGCCACCTGCGGTTTCATGGCCTGCTTCGGGCCTGTGGGGCGCCCAGGGACTTCTCAGGGACATTCGGTTGTGGATCTTGATCGAACCACTCGTCCATGGCGGCGAGGCCCCGCTTGCCCGCCCCGGGCATGAAGTGAGCGTAGTGCGTCAGCGTGGTCTGCGGCGAGGCATGCCCGAGCCACTCCGACACGCTCACGATCGACTCGCCGGCCTCGAGCTGGGTACTCGCGTACGTGTGCCGGAGGACGTGGAACATGTCCCCGCGGGAGAGTTCGTAGACGGGGTACCGACGGCTGCGACCTCCGTACGTCTCAGCTTTCTCGCCGACCTTCTTCACGACACCGGCCGCCGCGAGTGCGGGCCGCCAGCTTCGCTTGCTCCACATCGAGTAGTTGATTCGATTGGCCTGCGGGGAGCTCAGGACCAGCCGGACGCTGATCGGTTTACGCTGTCGCGCTTCCAGCTCGGTCGTCGGCGGCTCAGGGTTGCGCCACGGGAGGGTGCAGGAGATTGAAGGGAAGCGGCGCAGGTGGTCCTGGACACGCTTGGCGAGGTTGAGGGAGAGGGGAACGTCTCGCGTCTTGCCGCCCTTGGGCAGGCAGAAGTACGGCCTTCCTTTGAAGTCCCACTGCAGCTGTCGGCGGACGCGTATGACACCGGCATCGAAGTCCAGGTCCTCCTCGCCGAGTCCGAACGCCTCGCCTTGGCGCAGGCCGAGGCCGACACCGAGGTCCACCGCGATGCGGTATCGATCCTGGAGGGCCGCCCGGACGGCATCCACGGTCGGCCCGGCCCATGCCTTGGCCTTCCTTTTCGCGGGTTTGGGCGCCTTGACAGTCCGGCTGGCCTTGCAGGGGTTCTTGACCAGGCGGCCGTCGTCTACAGCGGCTTCGAGGATCGTGGAAAGGTGGATCCAGATCACCTGGGCCGTGGACGCCTCGACCCGTGTCAGCAGCTGGGCCTTCCAGACGCGCAGCACGGCAGCGTCGATGTCCCGGAGCGCCGTTGCACCCAGGAACGGGATGATGTGGTTCCAGATCTTGCTGCGCATAGGGGCGGCGGTCGACGGTTCGTCTGATCGGCTCGGCCACCAGTGCTTCTCGATGTACGGGGCGAGGGGGATCGCCCCGTCTCGGGGGTCGACGAATTCGCCACGTGTGGTGTCGGTCTGCGCCTTGGCGAGCCACTGCTTCGCGTCCTCGCTCGTGTCGAACGAGCGGTCCCGGACGCCCAGGATGCCCTTTACCCGGTAGCGCTTGCCCTGGCCCCACAGGGCAGTTCGCTCCCGCTTACCGGTGTCCTTGTTGGGCTTCTTCTTGAGCCAGCGGTCTTCTATGTACCCCGCCAAGGGAATGTTCTCCTATGAACTCAGTTGCGTATGGTCGTATGGCATGGTGGGAAGTCGCGTGCCGGGAATCCGAAAGATCGACGCACCGTCTTCCGGCTCGTGGGTAGCCTTCAAGGAGTGCGTACTGCGCGCTTCATCGGCTTCTGGGTGAGAGGATTGAGAGCATCGTTGGAACGTGAATCCGCCTGCTCCTGCGCTATGACCCACTCATTGAGCGCCGAGATCCTGTACATGACGCGGCGGCCCATGCGGAAGCTCGGCGGACCTTGCCGTCGGTGACGCCAGACATACAGGGTGTTCGGTGAAATGCCAAGGTATTCGGCGGCCTTGTTCAGGTTCAAGAACGCGGCTTCATGCGTGGATGCGATCTGGTCGTGCATCTCCGGTCTCCAGGGTCAGAAACGTTGATGCCATCACGATCCGGAGAAGTCTGGGCTTGGTGAAACCGGAAAATTCTGGTAGCGCGCGTATTGGCTGCCTCAGGGGGTGCTGAGGTGTGACTGTTGATCTCGGGCGTAGCAGTCCAAGGCGCTGGATCATCCTCTCGTTGAGCTGCGGTTTTGCCAGCACCCGTACGTTGGCATGGTGTCCGCGCAGGTCTCAAGTCGTGGGCGTCTGCCGTAGGCGAACTGCCGTGAGCGTCAGCGACGGGTGAAGCGGCAGCGGACTGATAGCCGCGGAATTGCCGTGATGTGGCCGCCGGTCGGTCCACGTGTTCTCCGCGCAGGCGGAGGTGCGTACGGCGATCCGGACGCGGACTACGGGCGCTGGTCGGACGCTGCCGTCGCCCCCGGAATGCCGGGAACGCGGGGCCGGTATCTCGTGATCGCCCACAAGCGTTGACGGCCCGACACCCGCTGCTCACCGAAAATCGGCGCTACTTGTGCAGCCCGACGAAGGACGGGCCGACGCGCACCGGCTTTACCTCGATGGTCCGCCAGACGTCCCCGACGACATATGGCTCGATCTCGAGCCAGGCGTCCAGTTCGGCCCTCGACGGGTACTCCAGGACGATCATGGACCCGATCATCCGGTCCTTGTCGTCGAGGATGGCGGTACCGAAGAGCATGTGGCCTTCAGCGACGAGCTCGTCGCCCAGCGCGATGTGCGCTTCACGTGCGGCCAGGCGTCGGTCCAGGGCGCCTTCGTCCGTGCCGTCGTAGGCGATGAGCATGAACTGCATGGGTTCCTCCTTGTTTTGCGATCGGGCACATCGTGGTGGACGGAGCCGGAACACGCTCACGTCGGCGCGCCGACGACGGCCTGTGGCGAGAAGCCGGCGGGCCAGCGTGTCGTCTCGTCCCAGGTGGTGGTCGAGTCCATGCGGATGTTGTCCAGGAGGCAGCCGGTCAGATCGGCGCCGCGCAGCACTGCTCCCCGCAGGTCCGCCTCGGTGAGGTCGGAGTGGGCCAGGTTGGCCCCGGCCAGGTCGGCGGCCCGCAGGATCGCCTGGGCCATGTCTGCATGATGGAGCTGGGCGTCCTGGAGACGGGTCCTGGTGAAGTCGGTCATCTCGATCACGGCCTCGGACAGATCGGCATTGTTGCAGTTGCAGTCGGTCAGGTTGGCCCGCGAGAGGTTGGCCTTGCGGAGGTTTGCGCCGACCAGGTCGGCTCCGTGGAGGTCCTGGCCCTCGAGCACGATGTCGTGGAGGTTTGCGTCCCGCAGACGTGCTTCGACGAGCGCCCCTTCGGCGAGCCAGCCGCGGACGTCCAGTTCGAGGACCGCTCGGAGGGCGAGGCCGTGGTCCGTGCTGCTTGCTTCGCGTACAAGTTGCTGGCGCAGCCTGAGGGACTCACGCCGTTCGGCCAGGCGGTCGATCATCAGGACGGTGACAGCGACAGCGACGAGCTCCGCGCCCACCGAAGTGCCGATATCGCTGACCAGACCCGACCAGCTCCAGCCCTTGGCAGAGATGTGGCCGACCACGATTCCGACGAGCCCGGCAGCCATGATCAGACCGCCGATGGCCGTCGAGGAGAGCGGACCGCGATGACTGGACATCAGCCGCTCCAGGGAAGTGGATTGGGCCCGCCCACCCATGCGGGGTCGGGTTCGGGGACGGTCAGGGCCAGCCGGAAGGTGATGTAGTAGTTGCGGTTCGAAGGGATGTGCGCGTTGCGGCACGCGGACCGGGCATAACGCGCTCCGAGGTTCCAGCAGCCTCCGCGCAGGACTCGCCGGTCGCCGGCCTGGGGACCATGGGGATCCGATTCCGCTGCAGAGTCGTAGCTTTTTGTTTAACCTCGCCGGGTCACCCGACCTGCTGATCTTGGTTTCTTCCTGAGACAGCAGGACGGCCGTTCTTCACGCTTCGAGGTGTCGAGCAACGTCGCGTGAAGGAACGGCCGCTGTGAAGAGTGAACCGTTCCGGGTTTGATCGAGGCTCGATCTTTTGGAAGGATCGAGTCCGTTATGGCGAAGCAATACCCGAAGGAGCTCAAGGAGCGGGCCGTGCGTCTGGTCCTGGAGACGCGTGATCAGTACAAGACGGAGTCCGCGGCGATCCGGTCGATCGGAGCGAAGCTCGACATCGGGCCGGAGTCCCTGCGGAACTGGGTGCGTCAGGCCGAGGTCGACGCCGGTGCCCGGACCGGGACCACGACCGAGGAATCCGCCCAGCTCAAAGCGCTCAAGAAAGAGGTCGCCGAGCTGAAGCGGGCGAACGAGATCCTGAAGGCCGCAGCGAGTTTCTTCGCGGCCGAGCTCGACCGGCCACACACACGCTCGTAGCGTTCATCGACGAGCACCGGGACCGCTTCGGCGGAGTCGAGCCGATCTGCAGGACGCTCACCGAGCACGACTGCAGCATCCACCCGTCCACCTATTACGCGTACAAGAAACGTCCCACGTCGGCCCGTGCCCTGCGAGACGCGGAACTGGCGCCGCTGATCGTCAGCATCTACCAGGACAACTACAGCGTCTACGGAGCCCGCAAGATCTGGGCCGAGCTCAAGCGCCAGGGCCATCAGGTGGCCCGGTGCACCGTCGAGCGGCTGATGAAGGCCGAGGGCCTGGTCGGGGCGGTGCGCGGCAAGAAGGTCGTCACCACCCAAGTGGCGGACAGGGACGCCGAGCGGGCTCCGGACCGGCTCAGCAGGCAGTTCGTGGCCAGTGCTCCGAACCGGGTATGGGTCGCGGACTTCACCTACGTGGCCACCTGGTCCGGCACTGTCTACGTCGCCTTCGTCGTCGACACCTTCTCCCGCCGGATCGTCGGCTGGTCCGCAGCGACGAACAAGCAGACCCCGCTGGTGCTGTCCGCACTGGAAATGGGGCTGTGGCAGCGTGACCGGGCCGGAAACCCCGTCACCGCAAGGGAGTTGATCCACCACTCCGATGCCGGATCGCAGTACACCAGCTTCCGGCTCGCCACCCACCTGGCCGCCGAACAGATCGCCGCGTCCATCGGCACCGTCGGGGACGCCCTCGACAACGCCCTGATGGAATCGACCATCGGGCTCTACAAAACCGAGCTCATCAAGCCGCAGCGGCCCTGGAAAGCCCTGAGCAACGTCGAGTTGGCCACCGCTGAGTACGTCGATTGGTACAACCACCGTCGACTCCACGGTGAGATCGGCCACGTCCCACCCGCCGAATACGAAACCACCCACTACCAGAACACGCAAAAACAGCAGGTCACAGCAATGCCGGTGATTTAGGGTGTTTTCGCAGGTGAGGATAGGTGTCCTGGGTTCCCTGTGACTTTGAGTGAGTAGCTGACTTGGCTCGGAGGGCGGGGTTCGTCCCGGCGTTTGGCTTCGAAGGTGTTCCTCGGTGGCTTCTTCAGTCGTTGGCAGCGGCGGTCACGGCGTGAGGGCAGGAGGTCGTTGAGGAGTTCCTGGACTGCTTCGAGTCGGGCGGCGCACAGGGTCTGCGGGTTCGCTGCGGTCTGTCCGGCGGTCGTGAGCCGGGCGAGCTGCACCGTCGTGGTGAAGGAGATCCGGTCGGGATCGACCTCGCCCTGTTCGGCTGCGTGGACTTTGAGCGCGCATAGTGCCTGGTAGACGGTGAGGAGTGCGTAGATCTCCTGGCAGATGAGCTCGGGGGTCTTGGAGCGCAGGATGAAGCCGGCGCCGCGCAGCCGGTTTTTGAGTTCGGCGAAGCCGTTCTCGATCTCCCAGCGTTGGTGGTAGAGCTGGGCCAACTGCCGTGCGGGCGCCTGCCGGTGGTCGAGCAGGCTGGTCGCCAGGCGGAACTTCTCCACCTGGGCCGGCCTGTCCTGGGACCGGACGGTCACGGTGTAGTCGATGATGCGCACGAGGTGTCCTTCGGGCAGTCCCGTCGGGGTGCGGCCGTGGAAGCGGGCGTTGCCCAGGCGCTGGCCCTCGGCGGGGGTGGGCATGACGGACACGTACGAGCCGTCGGGCAGAACCCACAGGGGTGGCAGGACGAGGTTCTTCTTGATCCGCCAGGCGAGGTGGCAGCCGGTCGCCTCGACCAGGCCCCACAGTTCATGGCCGGCGAAGTTGCGGTCGGCCAGCAGCAGCATGCCGGGCCGCAGGGAGGCGAGCAGGCGGCGGGCGAGCTTGTGCTCGCTGAATCTGGCGATCGAGTCGAAGGCCGCGTCGATGATGGCGTGGGTGCCGCATTCGATCAGGGCCATAAGCCTGACCTGAGGGTTTCCGCTCTTGTTGGTGCCGTCGCGGCCGGTGAATCCGAACGCGGCGGCATTCCCCGGGGTGTCCGGCACGTCCAGCGCGGTGCCGTCCCAGGCGACCAGCCGCAGGCCGAAGGCGAACGCTCCCGGGGTCGCGGGTGTCGCCTGGGCGCCGCACCGGCGTTCGAAGAGCGCCTGGAACGGCTTGTCGCCCAGGCGCTGGCGGGCTCTGGTGAGGGCCGAACTGGTGGGCAGGCGCTGGACGAGGCCGCCGGGCAGGTGCCGCAGTTTCTCGGTCAGGGCTCGCAGGACCACCCGGTATCCCGGTGGCCCGGCACTGTCGGAGCTGCTGAACAAGCACAGGGCCAGGACGAAGTAGACCACCGCGCGGGCTGGCAGAAGCCTGCGACGGCACTCTGCCCTTCCGGTCAACTCCAGTACCTCGTCGACCACTTCGGGGGTGATCTCCTCAGTGAGTACGCCGAGCCGGATCCGGTCGCCGAACTGCGGCTCCAACCGCCTACGGGGACTTCGAGGAGACATCGGACGGGGCGTCGGCATGACGATTGAGGCAGCAGTGATGGCAGACTGAGCGCCCAACGGGACTCCCTTGCAGACAGTCGGATCTTGGTCGATCTTCTGTCCTACCGGGAGCCCCGTTGCCATGTCCCGAGATCATCTGGCGCATCATCAGATCGGGGCGAATCTCTGCATGCGCCCCAGGGGCCTACGCACCCAAAATCACCATCCGTATGGCGCCCACCTGCACCGATGCACTAAATCACCGGCATTGCAGGTCACAGCCACAATCTAGAGTCTCTACCGAACCCGGAACGGTTCAGGCGAGGTGTAGGAGGGCTTGGGCGTGGGTCTTTCCGCGGGCCCGGCGTTGTTCGTGTCCGGACGGGCTGATCCGCCTTCCTATTCGGCCCTTTTGGCGGACTGACTGCTCAAAAGACCTTGGTGGGCATCGTACGGTGTTGGTCGTCCGGCCGCCCCAGGCAAATCCCCCCGTCCCGGGGCGGCCGGTCGGCCGCCCCGGGATCTCACCCCATGACCCGGGGAGGCCGGCTTCCCCGGAGAAAACAGGGGAAGGTCCCGCGATCGGTATGCCGAGCGGCTGCGGGCGCCGAGTGGCCCAACCAGTGGACGGGGCATGACGCAAGAGCATGTCAGCCGTCATCCCCAGCCGTCTCTCGCGTGAAGCCGTCCTCGCGGCGCGAGTTCGCTGAGCTCACTCACGGTCCGCAGGATCAGTTTGTCCGCGGAGCCCCAACAGCGCCGCACCGCCTTATCCCCGCAGTGAGCTGCTCACCCGGCACCTTCTCCAGCACGTCCCGCAATTCGTCCCCATAGACGGTGACCGGTCCAGCGGTCCCGGCCGGGGCGGCCAGGCTCACTGATCGGCTCCCCGGTTCTCTCAGCCATGGTTTCCCCGGCAGTTCACCCTAGGAGAGCGTATGCAACTGCCCAGCGTCGCTCGGTGGCGCGGCAGGCTGTTGGTGGCCGCGTCGTTGATGCTTGTGATCCCTACTCTGACCGCCGGCCCGGCTGCGGCTGCGGCTGCGGTGCCGCCATACGAGGACCCGAGCCAGCCGGTGTCCGTCCGGGTCGAGGACCTGCTCAGCCGGATGTCCCTGGACGAGAAGATCGGCCAGATGACCCAGGCCGAGCGTAAGTCGGTCACCAACGCCGACATCACCGACTACCGCCTCGGCTCGCTCCTGTCCGGCGGAGGCTCGGCGCCCTCACCCAACACCGCGACAGCCTGGGCCGACATGTACGACTCGTTCCAGGGCGCGGCGCTGGCCACTCCGCTTGGCATTCCCATGATGTACGGCGTGGATGCGGTACACGGCCACAACAACGTGTACGGAGCGACGATCTTCCCGCACAACATCGGCCTCGGCGCCACCCGTGATCCCGCCCTGGCACAGAGCATCGGCCGGGCCACCGCGGAGGAGGTCTCCGGTACAGGGATCGACTGGGACTTCTCCCCGTGCGTGTGCGTGGTGCGCAACGACCGGTGGGGCAGGACGTATGAGTCGTTCGGCGAGACCCCCGACATCGCCACGTCGATGACCAGGATGATCACCGGGTTGCAGGGCTCCAAGCTCTCCGATTCCGGCTCGGTCATGGCCACCGCCAAGCACTTCGTCGGTGACGGCGGCACCACGGACGGCGTGGACGAGGGCGACACCGCACTGAGCGAGACGGAACTGCGGGCCACCCACCTGGCGCCGTTCCGCGAGGCCGTCGCCAAGAACGTCGGCTCGGTCATGATCTCGTACAGCAGTTGGAACGGCGTGAAGATGCACGCCAACCACTACCTCATCACCGATGTACTCAAGGGTGAGCTGGATTTCTCGGGCATCGCCATCTCGGACTGGGACGGCATCGACCAGATCGACGGGCAGACCGGCTTCACCGCCGACGAGGTCGACACCGCGATCAACGCAGGCATCGACATGGTCATGGTCCCGGACCAGTGGAAGTTGTTCGTCTCCACCCTCAAGAGCGAGGTCCAGGCCGGCCGGGTGCCGATGTCCCGCATCGACGACGCCAACCGCCGGATTCTCACCAAGAAGTTCGAACTCGGTCTGTTCGAACACCCCTATACCGACCGCAACTACACCGGCACGGTGGGCAGTTCGGCCCACCGTGCGATCGCTCGTCAGGCGGTGAGGGAGTCCCAGGTCATGCTGAAGAACAAGTGGGGCATCCTGCCGCTGCCGAAGACCGCGGGCAAGATCTTCGTCGCAGGCAAGAGCGCCGACGACATCGGCCAGCAGAGCGGCGGCTGGACCATGTCGTGGCAGGGCCAGAGCGGCAACGTCACCCCGGGTACGACGATCCTGCAAGGCATCCGCAATACGGTGTCACCGTCCACCACGGTCACCTATGACCGCTACGGGAGCGGTATCGACGGCAGTTACAACGCCGCCATCGCCGTGGTGGGAGAGACCCCGTACGCGGAGTACAAGGGCGACCGGCCCGGCTCGATGGCCCTGGACAACGAGGACCTGTCCACCCTCGCCACCCTGGAGGCTTCGGGCGTGCCGGTGGTCGTGGTCATGGTCTCGGGACGGCCGCTCGACATCGCGAGCGAACTGCCCAAGTGGGACGCCCTCGTCGAAGCATGGCTTCCGGGGACCGAGGGTGCCGGGGTCGCGGATGTGCTCTTGGGGGACTACAACCCCACGGGCACGCTGCCGGTGACCTGGATGCAGAGCGCGGACCAGCAGCCCATCAACGTCGGCGACGGCAAGACACCGCTGTTCGCCTACGGGGCGGGTGACCGGTTTCCAGCGACTCAGAGCCCGTACAACGTCATCGGTGCTTCCTACTACGACGATCAGCAAGGGACCGGCCTGGAGCACTGCAGCGACACAGGCTGCGGCCAGGACGTCGGCTGGATCGCCGCGGGCGACTACGTCGGCTACTACGACGTGGACTTCGGTTCGTCGTCGCCCACCAGTGTCCTCACCAGGACAGCCTCCGCTTCCGGTGTGAGCGGGTCGTTCGAGTACCACCTCGACAGCCCGACAGGTCCTTTGCTGGCCACCGTGCCCATCAGCAACACCGGTGGCTGGCAGTCCTGGACGAATCAAACGGTGAACCTGACCAGGTCCGCCACCGGCGTGCACAAGCTGTATGTGGTGGCCGGCGGAGGTGGCGGCACCGACCTCGGTAACATCAACTGGTTCCAGTTCAACCACTGAAATCACCGGGCGACGGACGGATGGTGGATCACGGTGGCGTGTGCGTCAACGTGAACTCACCGGTTAGAAGCGGAGGTTACTCGCTTTCCTGATACCGCCGGCTGTGACGGGCCATCCCGCGTCGAGGACCGCGAGATCATCAACGGTGTGGTCCACAAGACCCGCACCGGGGGAGCGGGCCGTCGGCACACGCGGGCAGCCGGGACAACGTACGGGAAATCACGGGGCCGGGTGGTCGCCGAGCCTTTCACCCGGGACGCGAAGACCCCGCAGACCGGGCAGGCCCTGGCCGAGTCGTCTGCCGTGGCCAGGTGGACCCGGCGCCCACCGTCCTCGCACCGCTCGACCCGCATGACGGACACCCCGTCGAGGTCCAGCAGCAACGTCGTATCGTTGACCAAGCCCGTGGCTCCCCAGTGATCCTTCTGCGTCGAGAACAGAAATGATCACCCAGGACCACGGGCGTCCTGCATCCAGGGCCAACAACCACCCCACCCATCACAAGGCGTGACGGACGGTCAGCGCGCACCAGACGCGCACCGCTCAAGTTCAAAGACGCACCAAACCTCGCGGCAGCCATCACAAGCCGCAAAGCTGCATAAGCGCCAAGCTTAGGGACGGCAAGGTGGTGGCATGGCGTCCTTCTGCTGGACCCCGTTCGTCAACGGCGTTCTCCACCCTCACAGCGGCCCGCTCTTACCGGTCATGAGCGTCCGAAACACCTCGTCCGAGCGCCCGGTGTGCTGCTGCCCGCTCTCACTGGGGGCTGGGTTGTCCCCGTTCGGCGTCTGGTCCGTCAGGCTCTGGGAGACACCCTGGTCTCCCTCCATGTCCACGTCCGACCCGTCCGGCTGTGACGTGGTGGCGGGTACCTGCGTGGCGGCCGGCCTGTGGTCCGTGGCGGGCAGTGTGTCGGTTTCCATGTCGTCATCGGGCAGCAGTGAGTCGAGAAGCGCGGGGGCCGCAGAGTCCAATGCCTGTTCTGTGGCCTCTTCGGGAAGCCGGACCTTGTAGTGGTTTTGCTCCGAGTTCAGGATCAGATGGAGCGTGGGGGTGACCGTCGAGGGGTCGGTCATGCCCAGCGGCGGCAGGAGCAGCCTGTAGCCCCTGTCCGGGTGGCGGGCGTCTACCACTTCCAGCTCGATGGGCTTGTCGATGGCCCAGGCGATGACCGGGGAGATCAGGTCGTCGGCCTCGTTGTTCCACCGGCCGCTGGTCGCGATGGTATCGAGGAGTTCGTCGATGTTCGTGCCGAAGGTTTGGGCGTGCTCGGTCACCCGGGCCAGGTTCTGTGGGTCCAGGATCCAGTTCGTCACCCGGTGGCGCAGCTCCAGGGCGGTCTCGGTGGTGGCCTCGAGGCCCAACCCCACGTTGACCGCGTGGAACAGGCAATCACCATCCCGCGGCACGTCGACCACCCGACCGTGTACTGCCTGGCCGGCGGGGGCAGGCTGCTGGCCGACGCCCACCTCGTCCGGATGTGACGGCGTACCCGGCGGCTGCTCCGTCGCAGACCCCTCCAGCCGCCGTCGCTTAGCCGCCGGCTGTTCAGCGGTGGTACCAGCCTGCGGCTCCCCGGCCCTCCTGTCCTTTTCGCGGGCCTCAGCGACTAGCTTGTCGATCTGCTCGGCGATGTACGCACGAGGCCTCTTTCTGCTCCGTCGCCAGGCAGTCACCTCATTCCCGCCGACAGGTTCGTCCTCCTCTGATGTCTGAAGCCGAGCGGCCACCTCCTGGTCCGTGTACCCCATCCGCTTCAGGGACCTCAACGAAACCCCGACGTCGCGGCGGCCACGCGCCCGCAGGTTCCGGGGCGGCGGCACATTGAACGCCCCGCGATCTTCGTTGTATCCGTTATCGCGGGCTAGTTTGTGGATCTGGTCGGCGATCTCCTTGAGCGGCGCCGTCTTGCCCCACCGCCAGAGATTCACCGTGTTCCGGGCAACCAGTGTGCCGTCTGCCTTCTTGAGCTGAGCGGCCAGGAACTCGTCCGTGTGCCCCTTCTCGTACAGGAAGGACAGCGGAGCCCAGACGTATTCGCCGTTGCCGGGTCTGTGTGTCCGCAGGTTCCGGTCCGGCGGCGTATTGACCACTCCGCCCGTGTAGCCGGCGTCGGCGGCTAGTTTGTGGATCTGGTCGGCGATCTCCTTGGGCGCCGTCGTCTTGCCCCACCGACAGGCATTCACCGTGTTCCGGGCAACCAGTGTGCCGTGTGGCTTCTTGAGCTGAGCGGCCAGGAACTTGTCCGTGTGCCCCTTCTCGTGCAGGAAGGACAGCGGAGCCCAGACGTAGACGCCGGCGTCCTGCGTCCGCAGGTCTTGGAGCGGCGGCGTATTGACCACTCCGCCCGTGTAGCCGGCGTCGGCGGCTAGTTTGTGGATCTGGTCGGCGATCTCCTTGGGCGTCGCCCTATACCTGCCCACTCGCCAGGCAGCCACCGTGGGCCGGGGAACCAGTGTGCCGTCTGGCTTCTTGAGCTGAGCGGCCAGGAACTTGTCCGTGTGCCCCTTCTCGTACAGGAAGGACAGCGGAGCCCAGACGTATTCGCCGTTGCCGGGTCTGTGTGTCCGCTGTGTCCGCAGGTTCCGGTCCCGCGGCGTATTGACCACTCCGCCCGTGTAGCCGGCGTCGGCGGCTAGTTTGTGGATCTGGTCGGCGATCTCCTTGGGCGCCCTCGTCTTGCCCCACCGCCAGACATTCACCGTGTTCCGGGCAACCAGTGTGCCGTGTGGCTTCTTGAGCTGAGCGGCCAGGAACTTGTCCGTGTGCCCCTTCTCGTACAGGAAGGACAGCGGAGCCCAGACGTAGACGTCCTGCGTCCGCAGGTTCCGGTCCGGCGGCGTATTGACCACTCCGCCCGTGTAGCCGGCGTCGGCGGCTAGTTTGTGGATCTGGTCGGCGATCTCCTTGGGCGCCGTCGTCTTGCCCCACCGCCAGACATTCACCCTGGTCCGGGGATACAGTGTGCCGTCTGCCTTGTTGAGCTGAGCGGCCAGGAACTCGTCCCTGTGCCCCTTCTCGTGCAGGAAGGACAGCGGAGCCCAGACGTATTGGCGGCCGGGTTTAGGAGTTGCGGGCGTCGTACCGTCGGGCTCGATCGCAGGCTCGGCGGTTGGGTCCATGGGGCCATTCCGAGTATGGTCCGGGTCCTGCGCGGGCAGCGCCTCCGGGGCCGCCTGGCTGGGAAAGAGTTCTGGGTCGAACCATTCCTCGGGTACCTCCGCGTCGTCCTCCTTGTCCTCGTCGTCCGCGACGGTTGGTGTGGGTGGTGCCACGCTCTGTACGGCGTCCTCGTTCCGGCCCTCCGCGATGTCGGTGCCGGTCGTCTGGCTGGCAGGGGCCTGGGCCGGGGGTTCGAGGTGCGGCTGTGTGTCCGGCGAGCCCGGCTCGGCTATGAGGGCCAAGGCCTCATGGATCTGAAGTTCGTCGTAGTCCGTGACGCCATTGGGGGCTCTGGTGTTCCCCTCCGGGGGCAGCGCGACGTCGGATCCCGCGAGCTCCATGTCGAAGTCGACCTCCATGTCGAAGTCGACCTCCGTGTCGAAGTCGAGGTCCGTGTCGGAGTCGTCGGTCGGGTTGTGGGGTGCGCGGGGTGCGATGGCGGAGGGTGGCCGGTGGTCGGGGCCGCCTGGTTTCCGGACTCCGCCGCGGTTGTCGTGGTGGAGGTAGGGGGCGAGGACGTCGGAGATTTGCTGGCGGTGGTCGTCGGTGAGGACGAAAACGTGTTCGTCGGTGAGCGTGCGGGGGAAGTCGCCCATCAGGCTGAGCTGTCCCTGGTCCAGTACCTGTTCGGCGCGTCCGCCTGGGGTGAGCAGGACGTGGTTGCCGGGTTGGTCGTCCCGCGGGCCGAAGCCGTGGAGGATTTCGTGGAGGTGTACGACCGCGGGGGAATCGGTGTACAGGGCGTTTTGATGCGTCTGGCCTTCCTCCGGCGTGCCCTCATAGCCTTTGGGCTTGCCGTTGTGGACCTCGATTACGGTGTGCGCGTTCTCCTTTGAGTCGACGAACTCCACGGCGAGCTGCAGGACAGGACCGGTTGCCACCCCGTCGGGGTCGTCGGTCCGACGCAGGCGGTCGTGCGGCTGGTTCACCCACCGGTCCAGTGCCTGGGACAGGTTGTGCTTCAGCGCGGTCACCTGTTCGGGTGTTGCGTCCTGGACGTCGAGGTGGACCCGCCGGCGCAGGTGGAGGGTTTCCTGCCCTTGGGGATCGTGGTGCAACTGCCAGGTGTAGCCGACCTCTGTCCACTCCGACGACTTCTCAGGCGCCCGCAGGGCAGGCCGCCATGCCTGAACAGGCTCCCCGTCGTCGCCCTCGACCTCGACATACTGTCCACCCTCCGCGGTGATCTCGAACGCGTTACGGAAGGGAATCGACCGCCAGGTCCGTACCTCGCCGGAACGTACCGGTTCGCCGGGAAGGGGTTCAGGGTCCGCCAGGGCGGGTCCGTCATCACTGGGCGGGCCGTCCCAGCCCATGAGCGCCGCCGCGACCTCGTCCACGCGCGACGAAAGGACCTCGTCGTCCCGCGGGTCGAAGCCGTGGAGGATTTCGTGGAGGTGTACGACCGCGGGGGAATCGGTGTACAGGGCGTTTTGATGCGTCTGGCCTTCCTCCGGCGTGCCCTCATAGCCTTTGGGCTTGCCGTTGTGGACCTCGATTACGGTGTGCGCGTTCTCCTTTGAGTCGACGAACTCCACGGCGAGCTGCAGGACAGGACCGGTTGCCACCCCGTCGGCGTCGTCGGTCCGACGCAGGCGGTCGTGCGGCTGGTTCACCCACCGGTCCAGTGCCTGGGACAGGTTGTCCTTCAGCGCGGTCACCTGTTCGGGTGTTGCGTCCTGGACGTCGAGGTGGACCCGCCGGCGCAGGTGGAGGGTTTCCTGCCCTTGGGGATCGTGGTGCAACTGCCAGGTGTAGCCGACCTCTGTCCACTCCGACGACTTCTCAGGCGCCCGCAGGGCAGGCCGCCATGCCTGAACAGGCTCCCCGTCGTCGCCCTCGACCTCGACATACTGTCCACCCTCCGCGGTGATCTCGAACGCGTTACGGAAGGGAATCGACCGCCAGGTCCGTACCTCGCCGGAACGTACCGGTTCGCCGGGAAGGGGTTCAGGGTCCGCCAGGGCGGGTCCGTCATCACTGGGCGGGCCGTCCCAGCCCATGAGCGCCGCCGCGACCTCGTCCACGCGCGACGAAAGGACCTCGTTCGAGTGCGCGGTGTGCTGCTGCCCGCTCTCACTGGGGGCTGGGTTGTCCCCGTTCGGCGTCTGGTCCGTCAGGCCCTGGGAGGCACTGTGGGGCGTCTGGTTCGGGTCGCTGCCGTCCAGTTGCGCCGGGATATCCCCGCCCCCGCCCTCCACGCGGGTCGAAGGCGGAAGGCCGAGCTCCTGGAATTCCTCAAAGAGATTCTGTTCAGGGTCGGTGTGCTCCTGGCCGCCGGTTAGGCCGGTCGGGGGGGTGTCTTCCCGCTCGCCCTGACTGTCGTCCGGTATGAGGTACTCCCCAAACCCCATCACGTCGAAGTCGTCGATCATGTCGGAGTTGTCGGTCGGGTTGTGGGGTGTGCGGGGCGCGAGGGCGGAGGACGGATCGGCGTCGGTGGTTGTGGTCACCGGGCTGGCGGACCGAGGATCACCATCCTCCTGAGAGCGAGTCGAACCGGTCGAACCGGTCGAACGAGAGGAACTGGTCGGGGGCGACGATGGCTGCAGGCCAGCGAGCGCGTCGTCCATGAAGTCGTTCAGCCAAGGGGAAGCGCTCTGCCGTGGCTCTGGCTCTGGGAGACACCCTGGTCTCCCTCCATGTCCACGTCCGACCCGTCCGGCTGTGACGTGGTGGCGGGTACCTGCGTGGCGGCCGGCCTGTGGTCCGTGGCGGGCAGTGTGTCGGTTTCCATGTCGTCATCGGGCAGCAGTGAGTCGAGAAGCGCGGGGGCCGCAGAGTCCAATGCCTGTTCTGTGGCCTCTTCGGGAAGCCGGACCTTGTAGTGGTTTTGCTCCGAGTTCAGGATCAGATGGAGCGTGGGGGTGACCGTCGAGGGGTCGGTCATGCCCAGCGGCGGCAGGAGCAGCCTGTAGCCCCTGTCCGGGTGGCGGGCGTCTACCACTTCCAGCTCGATGGGCTTGTCGATGGCCCAGGCGATGACCGGGGAGATCAGGTCGTCGGCCTCGTTGTTCCACCGGCCGCTGGTCGCGATGGTGTCGAGGAGTTCGTCGATGTTCGTGCCGAAGGTTTGGGCGTGCTCGGTCACCCGGGCCAGGTTCTGTGGGTCCAGGATCCAGTTCGTCACCCGGTGGCGCAGCTCCAGGGCGGTCTCGGTGGTGGCCTCGAGGCCCAACCCCACGTTGACCGCGTGGAACAGGCAATCACCATCCCGCGGCACGTCGACCACCCGACCGTGTACTGCCTGGCCGGCGGGGGCAGGCTGCTGGCCGACGCCCACCTCGTCCGGATGTGACGGCGTACCCGGCGGCTGCTCCGTCGCAGACCCCTCCAGCCGCCGTCGCTTAGCCGCCGGCTGTTCAGCGGTGGTACCAGCCTGCGGCTCCCCGGCCCTCCTGTCCTTTTCGCGGGCCTCAGCGACTAGCTTGTCGATCTGCTCGGCGATGTACGCACGAGGCCTCTTTCTGCTCCGTCGCCAGGCAGTCACCTCATTCCCGCCGACAGGTTCGTCCTCCTCTGATGTCTGAAGCCGAGCGGCCACCTCCTGGTCCGTGTACCCCATCCGCTTCAGGGACCTCAACGAAACCCCGACGTCGCGGCGGCCACGCGCCCGCAGGTTCCGGGGCGGCGGCACATTGAACGCCCCGCGATCTTCGTTGTATCCGTTATCGCGGGCTAGTTTGTGGATCTGGTCGGCGATCTCCTTGGGCGCCGTCGACTTGCCCCCTCGGCGGGCATTCACCGTGTTCCGGGGAACCAGTGTGCCGTCTGCCTTCTTGAGCTGAGCGGCCAGGAACTCGTCCGTGTGCCCCTTCTCGTACAGGAAGGACAGCGGAGCCCAGACGTATTCGCCGTTGCCGGGTCTGTGTGTCCGCAGGTTCCGGTCCGGCGGCGTATTGACCACTCCGCCCGTGTAGCCGGCGTCGGCGGCTAGTTTGTGGATCTGGTCGGCGATCTCCTTGGGCGCCGTCAACTTGCCCCACCGGCAGGCATTCACCGTGGGCCGGGGAACCAGTGTGCCGTCTGGCTTCTTGAGCTGAGCGGCCAGGAACTTGTCCGTGTGCCCCTTCTCGTGCAGGAAGGACAGCGGAGCCCAGACGTATTCGCCGTTGCCGGGTCTGTGTGTCCGCTGTGTCCGCAGGTTCCGGTCCGGCGGCGTATTGACCACTCCGCCCGTGTAGCCGGCGTCGGCGGCTAGTTCGTGGATCTGGTCGGCGATCTCCTTGGGCGCCGTCAACTTGCCCCACCGCCAGGCAGCCACCGTGTTCCGGAGAACCAGTGTGCCGTCTGCCTTCTTGAGCTGAGCGGCCAGGAACTTGTCCGTGTGCCCCTTCTCGTGCAGGAAGGACAGCGGAGCCCAGACGTATTCGCCGTTGCCGGGTCTGTGTGTCCGCTGTGTCCGCAGGTTCCGGTCCCGCGGCGTATTGACCACTCCGCCCGTGTAGCCGGCGTCGGCGGCTAGTTTGTGGATCTGGTCGGCGATCTCCTTGGGCGCCGTATACCTGCCCCACCGCCAGACATTCACCGTGTTCCGGGGATACAGTGTGTCGTCTGCCTTGTTGAGCTGAGCGGCCAGGAACTTGTCCGTGTGCCCCTTCTCGTGCAGGAAGGACAGCGGAGCCCAGACGTATTGGCGGCCGGGTTTAGGAGTTGCGGGCGTCGTACCGTCGGGCTCGATCGCAGGCTCGGCGGTTGGGTCCATGGGGCCATTCCGAGTATGGTCCGGGTCCTGCGCGGGCAGCGCCTCCGGGGCCGCCTGGCTGGGAAAGAGTTCTGGGTCGAACCATTCCTCGGGTACCTCCGCGTCGTCCTCCTTGTCCTCGTCGTCCGCGACGGTTGGTGTGGGTGGTGCCACGCTCTGTACGGCGTCCTCGTTCCGGCCCTCCGCGATGTCGGTGCCGGTCGTCTGGCTGGCCGGGGCCTGGGCCGGGGGTTCGAGGTGCGGCTGTGTGTCCGGCGAGCCCGGCTCGGCTATGAGGGCCAAGGCCTCATGGATCTGAAGTTCGTCGTAGTCCGTGACGCCATTGGGGGCTCTGGTGTTCCCCTCCGGGGGCAGCGCGACGTCGGATCCCGCGAGCTCCATGTCGAAGTCGAGCTCCATGTCGAAGTCGAGCTCCGTGTCGAAGTCGACCTCCGTGTCGAAGTCGACCTCCGTGTCGAAGTCGAGGTCCGTGTCGGAGTTTTCGGTCGGGTTGTGGGGTGCGCGGGGTGCGATGGCGGAGGGTGGCCGGTGGTCGGGGCCAGCTGGTTTCCGGACTCCGCCGCGGTTGTCGTGGTGGAGGTAGGGGGCGAGGACGTCGGAGATTTGCTGGCGGTGGTCGTCGGTGAGGACGAAAACGTGTTCGTCGGTGAGCGTGCGGGGGAAGTCGCCCATCAGGCTGAGCTGTCCCTGGTCCAGTACCTGTTCGGCGCGTCCGCCTGGGGTGAGCAGGACCTGGTTGCCGGGCTTGTCGTCCCGCAGGCCGAAGCCGTGGAGGATTTCGTGGAGGTGTACGACCGCGGGGGAATCGGTGTACAGGGCGTTTTGATGCGTCTGGCCTTCCTCCGGCGTGCCCTCATAGCCTTTGGGCTTGCCGTTGTGGACCTCGATTACGGTGTGCGCGTTCTCCTTTGAGTCGACGAACTCCACGGCGAGCTGCAGGACAGGACCGGTTGCCACCCCGTCGGCGTCGTCGGTCCGACGCAGGCGGTCGTGCGGCTGGTTCACCCACCGGTCCAGTGCCTGGGACAGGTTGTCCTTCAGCGCGGTCACCTGTTCGGGTGTTGCGTCCTGGACGTCGAGGTGGACCCGCCGGCGCAGGTGGAGGGTTTCCTGCCCTTGGGGATCGTGGTGCAACTGCCAGGTGTAGCCGACCTCTGTCCACTCCGACGACTTCTCAGGCGCCCGCAGGGCAGGCCGCCATGCCTGAACAGGCTCCCCGTCGTCGCCCTCGACCTCGACATACTGTCCACCCTCCGCGGTGATCTCGAACGCGTTACGGAAGGGAATCGACCGCCAGGTCCGTACCTCGCCGGAACGTACCGGTTCGCCGGGAAGGGGTTCAGGGTCCGCCAGGGCGGGTCCGTCATCACTGGGCGGGCCGTCCCAGCCCATGAGCGCCGCCGCGACCTCGTCCACGCGCGACGAAAGGACCTCGTTCGAGTGCGCGGTGTGCTGCTGCCCGCTCTCACTGGGGGCTGGGTTGTCCCCGTTCGGCGTCTGGTCCGTCAGGCCCTGGGAGGCACTGTGGGGCGTCTGGTTCGGGTCGCTGCCGTCCAGTTGCGCCGGGATATCCCCGCCCCCGCCCTCCACGCGGGTCGAAGGCGGAAGGCCGAGCTCCTGGAATTCCTCAAAGAGATTCTGTTCAGGGTCGGTGTGCTCCTGGCCGCCGGTTAGGCCGGTCGGGGGGGTGTCTTCCCGCTCGCCCTGACTGTCGTCCGGTATGAGGTACTCCCCAAACCCCATCACGTCGAAGTCGTCGATCATGTCGGAGTTGTCGGTCGGGTTGTGGGGTGTGCGGGGCGCGAGGGCGGAGGACGGATCGGCGTCGGTGGTTGTGGTCACCGGGCTGGCGGACCGAGGATCACCATCCTCCTGAGAGCGAGTCGAACCGGTCGAACCGGTCGAACGAGAGGAACTGGTCGGGGGCGACGATGGCTGCAGGCCAGCGAGCGCGTCGTCCATGAAGTCGTTCAGCCAAGGGGGAAGCGCTCTGCCGTGGCTCTGGCTCTGGGAGACACCCTGGTCTCCCTCCATGTCCACGTCCGACCCGTCCGGCTGTGACGTGGTGGCGGGTACCTGCGTGGCGGCCGGCCTGTGGTCCGTGGCGGGCAGTGTGTCGGTTTCCATGTCGTCATCGGGCAGCAGTGAGTCGAGAAGCGCGGGGGCCGCAGAGTCCAATGCCTGTTCTGTGGCCTCTTCGGGAAGCCGGACCTTGTAGTGGTTTTGCTCCGAGTTCAGGATCAGATGGAGCGTGGGGGTGACCGTCGAGGGGTCGGTCATGCCCAGCGGCGGCAGGAGCAGCCTGTAGCCCCTGTCCGGGTGGCGGGCGTCTACCACTTCCAGCTCGATGGGCTTGTCGATGGCCCAGGCGATGACCGGGGAGATCAGGTCGTCGGCCTCGTTGTTCCACCGGCCGCTGGTCGCGATGGTGTCGAGGAGTTCGTCGATGTTCGTGCCGAAGGTTTGGGCGTGCTCGGTCACCCGGGCCAGGTTCTGTGGGTCCAGGATCCAGTTCGTCACCCGGTGGCGCAGCTCCAGGGCGGTCTCGGTGGTGGCCTCGAGGCCCAACCCCACGTTGACCGCGTGGAACAGGCAATCACCATCCCGCGGCACGTCGACCACCCGACCGTGTACTGCCTGGCCGGCGGGGGCAGGCTGCTGGCCGACGCCCACCTCGTCCGGATGTGACGGCGTACCCGGCGGCTGCTCCGTCGCAGACCCCTCCAGCCGCCGTCGCTTAGCCGCCGGCTGTTCAGCGGTGGTACCAGCCTGCGGCTCCCCGGCCCTCCTGTCCTTTTCGCGGGCCTCAGCGACTAGCTTGTCGATCTGCTCGGCGATGTACGCACGAGGCCTCTTTCTGCTCCGTCGCCAGGCAGTCACCTCATTCCCGCCGACAGGTTCGTCCTCCTCTGATGTCTGAAGCCGAGCGGCCACCTCCTGGTCCGTGTACCCCATCCGCTTCAGGGACCTCAACGAAACCCCGACGTCGCGGCGGCCACGCGCCCGCAGGTTCCGGGGCGGCGGCACATTGAACGCCCCGCGATCTTCGTTGTATCCGTTATCGCGGGCTAGTTTGTGGATCTGGTCGGCGATCTCCTTGGGCGCCGTCGACTTGCCCCCTCGGCGGGCATTCACCGTGTTCCGGGGAACCAGTGTGCCGTCTGCCTTCTTGAGCTGAGCGGCCAGGAACTCGTCCGTGTGCCCCTTCTCGTACAGGAAGGACAGCGGAGCCCAGACGTATTCGCCGTTGCCGGGTCTGTGTGTCCGCAGGTTCCGGTCCGGCGGCGTATTGACCACTCCGCCCGTGTAGCCGGCGTCGGCGGCTAGTTTGTGGATCTGGTCGGCGATCTCCTTGGGCGCCGTATACCTGCCCACTCGCCAGGCAGCCACCGTGGTCCGGGGAACCAGTGTGCCGTCTGGCTTCTTGAGCTGAGCGGCCAGGAACTTGTCCGTGTGCCCCTTCTCGTGCAGGAAGGACAGCGGAGCCCAGACGTAGACGCCGGCGTCCTGCGTCCGCAGGTCTTGGAGCGGCGGCGTATTGACCACTCCGCCCGTGTAGCCGGCGTCGGCGGCTAGTTTGTGGATCTGGTCGGCGATCTCCTTGGGCGCCGTATACTTGCCCCCTCGCCAGGCAGCCACCGTGTTCCGGGGAACCAGTGTGCCGTCTGCCTTCTTGAGCTGAGCGGCCAGGAACTTGTCCGTGTGCCCCTTCTCGTACAGGAAGGACAGCGGAGCCCAGACGTAGACGCCGGCGTCCTGCGTCCGCAGGTCTTGGAGCGGCGGCGTATTGACCACTCCGCCCGTGTAGCCGGCGTCGGCGGCTAGTTTGTGGATCTGGTCGGCGATCTCCTTGGGCGCCGTCGTCTTGCCCCACCGCCAGGCAGCCACCGTGGTCCGGGGAACCAGTGTGCCGTCTGGCTTCTTGAGCTGAGCGGCCAGGAACTTGTCCGTGTGCCCCTTCTCGTGCAGGAAGGACAGCGGAGCCCAGACGTAGACGCCGGCGTCCTGCGTCCGCAGGTCTTGGAGCGGCGGCGTATTGACCACTCCGCCCGTGTAGCCGGCGTCGGCGGCTAGTTTGTGGATCTGGTCGGCGATCTCCTTGGGCGCCGTATACTTGCCCCCTCGCCAGGCAGCCACCGTGTTCCGGGGAACCAGTGTGCCGTCTGCCTTCTTGAGCTGAGCGGCCAGGAACTTGTCCGTGTGCCCCTTCTCGTGCAGGAAGGACAGCGGAGCCCAGACGTAGACGCCGGCGTCCTGCGTCCGCAGGTTCCGGTCCGGCGGCGTATTGACCACTCCGCCCGTGTAGCCGGCGTCGGCGGCTAGTTTGTGGATCTGGTCGGCGATCTCCTTGGGCGCCGTCGTCTTGCCCCACCGCCAGACATTCACCCTGGTCCGGGGATACAGTGTGCCGTCTGCCTTCTTGAGCTGAGCGGCCAGGAACTCGTCCCTGTGCCCCTTCTCGTGCAGGAAGGACAGCGGAGCCCAGACGTATTGGCGGCCGGGTTTAGGAGTTGCGGGCGTCGTACCGTCGGGCTCGATCGCAGGCTCGGCGGTTGGGTCCATGGGGCCATTCCGAGTATGGTCCGGGTCCTGCGCGGGCAGCGCCTCCGGGGCCGCCTGGCTGGGAAAGAGTTCTGGGTCGAACCATTCCTCGGGTACCTCCGCGTCGTCCTCCTTGTCCTCGTCGTCCGCGACGGTTGGTGTGGGTGGTGCCACGCTCTGTACGGCGTCCTCGTTCCGGCCCTCCGCGATGTCGGTGCCGGTCGTCTGGCTGGCCGGGGCCTGGGCCGGGGGTTCGAGGTGCGGCTGTGTGTCCGGCGAGCCCGGCTCGGCTATGAGGGCCAAGGCCTCATGGATCTGAAGTTCGTCGTAGTCCGTGACGCCATTGGGGGCTCTGGTGTTCCCCTCCGGGGGCAGCGCGACGTCGGATCCCGCGAGCTCCATGTCGAAGTCGACCTCCGTGTCGGAGTCGTCGGTCGGGTTGTGGGGTGCGCGGGGTGCGATGGCGGAGGGTGGCCGGTGGTCGGGGCCAGCTGGTTTCCGGACTCCGCCGCGGTTGTCGTGGTGGAGGTAGGGGGCGAGGACGTCGGAGATTTGCTGGCGGTGGTCGTCGGTGAGGACGAAAACGTGTTCGTCGGTGAGCGTGCGGGGGAAGTCGCCCATCAGGCTGAGCTGTCCCTGGTCCAGTACCTGTTCGGCGCGTCCGCCTGGGGTGAGCAGGACCTGGTTGCCGGGCTTGTCGTCCCGCAGGCCGAAGCCGTGGAGGATTTCGTGGAGGTGTACGACCGCGGGGGAATCGGTGTACAGGGCGTTTTGATGCGTCTGGCCTTCCTCCGGCGTGCCCTCATAGCCTTTGGGCTTGCCGTTGTGGACCTCGATTACGGTGTGCGCGTTCTCCTTTGAGTCGACGAACTCCACGGCGAGCTGCAGGACAGGACCGGTTGCCACCCCGTCGGCGTCGTCGGTCCGACGCAGGCGGTCGTGCGGCTGGTTCACCCACCGGTCCAGTGCCTGGGACAGGTTGTCCTTCAGCGCGGTCACCTGTTCGGGTGTTGCGTCCTGGACGTCGAGGTGGACCCGCCGGCGCAGGTGGAGGGTTTCCTGCCCTTGGGGATCGTGGTGCAACTGCCAGGTGTAGCCGACCTCTGTCCACTCCGACGACTTCTCAGGCGCCCGCAGGGCAGGCCGCCATACCTGAACAGGCTCCCCGTCGTCGCCCTCGACCTCGACATACTGTCCACCCTCCGCGGTGATCTCGAACGCGTTACGGAAGGGAATCGACCGCCAGGTCCGTACCTCGCCGGAACGTACCGGTTCGCCGGGAAGGGGTTCAGGGTCCGCCAGGGCGGGTCCGTCATCACTGGGCGGGCCGTCCCAGCCCATGAGCGCCGCCGCGACCTCGTCCACGCGCGACGAAAGGACCGCGTTCACCTCGTCCGAGCGCGCGGTGTGCTGCTGCCCGCTCTCCAAGGTTGGGGGTGACGGTTCCTGCACGCCATCGAACACCTCGCCCACGGTGGCGGGCCGGTCACCGGTGGCTGTGCCGTTCGCCTGGGGCGATGGCAGCGAGGCACCAGGCGCTGTGGTCGCCGGGGTGCTGCTCTGCGGAACACTGCTGCCCTGGGCGCCGGGCCGGATGCCGGGCTGGCTGCCGGTGGCCGAGGACCCGGTGGCCGAGAGCCCGGTGGCCAAGGACCCGGTGGCCGGGAGCCCGTTGGCCGGGGGCTGGTGGTCCTGGGCCTCGATGTCGTGGGCGTTGGTTTTGTTGCCGGAATGTCCGGTGTTCGAGGTGCTTACGGTGGTGGGTTGGTTACTGGTGGCTGTGCTGTTGGTGGGGGGCGATGACAGCGAGGCGCCAGGCGCTGTGGTGGCCGGGGTGCTGCTCTGCGGAACACTGCTGCCCTGGGCGCCAGGCCAGATGCCAGGCCGGATGCCGGGCTGGCTGTCGATGGCCGAGGTCCCGGTGGCCAGGAGTTCGGTGGCCAAGGACCCGGTGACCGAGGACCCGGTGACCGAGGACTCGGTGGCCAGGAGTTCGGTGGCCGGGGGCTGATGGTCCTGGGCTTCGGTGTTCTGGACGTTGGTCTTGTTGGCGGAGTGTCCTGTGTTCGAGGTGGCCGCGGTGGTGGGCTGGTTACTGGTGGCTGCGTTGTTTGTGTGGGGCGATGGCAGGGCGGTGCCAGGCGTGGTGGCCGCCGGGGTGGTGCTGTGCGGATCGCTGATGCCCTGGGTGCCGGGCTGACCACCGGCGGCGGCCAAGGACTCGGTGGCCGGGGGTTCGGTGGCCGGGGGTTGGTGGTCCTGGGCTTTGGTGTCGTGGGCGTTGGTGTTGTTGCCGGAGTGTCCTGTGTCCGAGGTGCCTACGGTGGTGGGTTGGTTACTGGTGGCTGTGCTGTTTGTGTGGGGCGGTGGCAGGGGGGCGCCAGGCGTTGTGGTTGCCGGGGTGCTGCTCTGCGGAACACTGCTGCCCTGGGTGTCGGGCTGGCTGCCGGGCTGACTACCAGTGGTGGCCGGGGACTCGGTGGCCGGGGGTTGGTGGTCCTTGGCTTCGGTGTTGTGGGCGTTGGTGTTGTTGCCGGAATGTCCTGTGCCCGGGGTGCTGGGGGTGCCCGGGGTTCTGGGGGTGGTGGTCGGTGTGTGGTGGCTGTCGGGGTCGTCCGCGAGGGCGGCCGGGGTCTCGGGGGAGCTGATCGTGGTGGGTGGTGGGTTGAACAGGGCGTTGCTGATTGCGAGGCCGCTGTTGTGGGCGCCGCCGGCGAGTACTTGGTGGGATTTGCCGCTGATGCCGGCGCCCAGGAAGGTGTCCCAGGTGGTCGCCCATTTCCCGGTCAACAGGCCGCCGCCGACCACCTCGGCCAGCGCTTCCGCACCACCCTCGGCGACGAAATGGTTGGCGTTCCGACCCGCCGTGTGGACTGCGGTACCGGCCGACGGCAGGTTCCCGGCGTCGGGCGGCCCACCTCCTTGGCGACCTTGGACGTGACGTCCCCGGCAACGTTCTTGGCCACCGGGACCGGGAGGGCGGCCCCCTTGAAGATGCTGCCGAGCCTGGAGCCGGTGCCGGCGATGGCGGGCATGAAGGCGCCGGCCAGGGCGCCGAAGAGGGCCTCGCCTCCCAGCGCGCCCCAGTCGAAGCCGGTGAAGCTGCCCTCGCCCGAGGTGAAGGCGATCATGCCCAGCCGGACGATGAAAGCCTCGAGTGCCTCCTCGAAGGCCTCTCCGGCGATGTGCAGCAGGTGTGTATGCCGGATCAGCCAGTCCAGGACGGTCAGCACCGCGACCCGGCTGCGGGCCTTGGCGACGGCGGCGTTTCCGGCGCCCGAACCGCCGCTGAAGGCGGCCGCCGCCGTGATGAACGCCAACTGGATCATCAGCCGGATGGCTTCGGCGATGATCTGCCATTTGGACTCAAGGATGTTCCACGAGGTCTTCGCCCGTGCGTCGGCGATCTCGTCCACCTGCTGGGCGAACTGCTTCAGGTGGTTCGTCCCGCCGTCGTTCACGAGCAGGCCCATGGCGCGCCGGTAGTCGTTGCCGACCTGCGACGGCAGACCCTTGCTGGCGGTGACGATCGAGTCCTCGATGGCGTCGGACAGGCCGCGCAGATCGTGGGCCAGCCGCCGGTGGGGGCCTGCGCTGCTACGTGCCAGATCCTCGTCTGCCTGGATGAGCCGTTCGCCGATCAGGACGAACAGCATGTTGTTGACGCCGTTTGAAGCATGGATCGTCATGGTCGGGTCAGTGCCTGCCGCTGTGGGTGGTGGACGCGTTGCCCGCCGTGTGGATGGCCTCTATCTGGCTGGCCTGGGTGGCCAGAATGCTCGTCGCGTTGTCGCTGGTGCCCGCCGCGACGGCCACGACCGCCTCCGACAGCGTCCGGGTGGTACTCATCGCCATCTCGGTTTCTTTCTTCTCCTGCGGACTGACGGCCTTGAAGAAGCTGTCATCGACCCCGGGCCAACCACGCGTCGCGTCCACGTCGTTGACGAAGTCCGCCAGGATCTTCCGCGCGGCGGCGGCGATCCGCTCGATGGCCTCGGCACTGCGCTGCACCTGGCCCGCATCGGCGGTGTAGGAGTTACTGCTGTCAGACATGACTGTCCTCGTCCTCGTCCTCGGCGTCGTCGTTGATCTCGTCGCGCAACCGGCTCCTGGCACTGTGTCCGGCTGCGTTCTGCGGTTCATCCAGCACGGCGGGACCGAAGATCTCGGCCCCATCGAAGTCCACACCCGCCAGCGCGGACACCGCCATGCCCGGCTGGGCGAAAAACCGGAACATCTCCACCACGCGCCAGAACATCCACGTTCGCGCGCCCCGCGCCGCCTCCAGCACACCGGCGGCAAGTACACCGTCGGCCATCGTGCGGTACCCGCCGTCCACGAATCCGAGCACGGTCATCTCACCCTGCCCGCAGGGCCGCACCGCCGCTCCTGGCCACAACGCTGCAGACCCGTTCGCCCTTCGACAAACCCACGCCCGCCTCCCCCCCAACACCCCCATCCTTCCCAGCCTGCTGGACCATGCCGTCGGAGGCGTTGTTATGTGGCCGTAGCCGACGCAGACGTAACCATCTGTCAGGTCGCCGGACATGCAAGGCCTCGGCTCGTCAGGTCAGGCCGGCGGATGGAAGGGCGCGGGTCAGGCGACCACTTGACAGACGGGCCGCTCACGAGAATCAGCAAGACTCTAAAGCCGGTTGACATGAGAACGCTCCCGCTTGAGGAAGAACTGAGCTCCGAATTGATGGGTATCAGGCGCCCCCGTCCGCCCGGCCTCCCGCACGGAACCCCCCACCCGCCACCGGGACGAACGCTAGCGACCACGATCCGCGGGCGCCGTCTCACAGACAGGCAGAGCGATCAGGACGGGGCACCGCCACATCCGGCGCCGTCAGGCGGTTGCAGCATGGACGACAGCGGCGAGGGCAGCGCCACCACGTCACCATCATGGACCCTGGTCTGCTTCGCCGAGCGGCGCTGACTTCACGCCGTCCCCAACGGACCCCCGATCCTGCACCGATGGGCAACACGAGACCTGCTGGAGAGGGAGTCCACCGGTCCGCGTACCCGGCACGGGCCGTGTCAAGCCGGACCCCGGGCGACGGTGTTGTCAATGGTGATGAAGGTCTACTCGCCCGAGTTCAAGGCGGACGCCGTCGCGAGGAAAGCAGTGCCCCTGCGGGGCAGGGCTGATGCGTTCTCAGTGAGGAAGTTTCATCGTGATTCGTGCAGGTCAACGGCCCTGGCGTGACGGGCGGTTGGGCTGCTCGCGCATGTCACGAGCGTGATCGCGTCGGGGAGATCATCTGTCGGCCCGCTTCGGGTCGTCTTCCTCGGATCTCCTGCACGCTGCGCACTGGTGCCCCTACCGTGCGTGCAGGGTCGCGACGGCGGCCCCGCGAAGGGAGGGGACATGGCCCAGAACCTGATGGTGTGGCTGATAGAGCGCCGGGTGGTGCTGGAAGAACGCGCCGCGCAGCTGCGCAAGCAGTTGACCGACACCGAGGCCGAAGTGGCCCGGCTCGGGGCCGCCGAGGTCGTCTACCAGCAGTACCAGGAGGATGCCGAGGCCGGGCACCCTGACGCCAGGGCCTGGCAGCAGGCCCTGGAAGAGGCCACCGGCGGCACGCCCGCGGCGCCCCCGCGGCCCGTGGGCACGCCCGGAGCCGCCGGCCAGCTGCTGATTCCCCACCACGGCCCCGACACCGGCACGGACGACCTGCCCGCCGAATACCAGAAGATCATGGAGATCGTCGCGGGCGGCGACAGCCCGCTGCAGGCCAAGGACGTGGCCCGCGAGCTGGGATTGGATGCGGTGCCGGCGAAGGTGGAGCCGGTGCGCGGGAAGCTGCGGAAGCCGACCGAGCGCGGCTGGATCACCCGCACCTCCGCCGGACGCTACCTGCCCCGGTAGCCCGCGACCGACCTGCCACAACGGCCGATTCGGGCCGCAACGCAAGCACCCCCGGCGGGTGTTGGTCCATGCGTGAACAAGAAGACCGGCCCCGCCGAGGGCGACACCGGCCTTGTCTACTCCGTCCGCCTGCCGCTGTCCAGCGCGACCGTCAACCGCGTGGCCGGCCTGATCCGCGCCCACCGCAGACAGATCCGCTCCCGGTGGCGCAAGCTCGACGCCGGGCAGATAGCGCTGATCGTGCTGGCCCACCTGCGCAACGACGAGCGCCTGGCCGACCTGGCCGGCGGGAACGCGGTCTCGGCCTCCACGGTGCGGCGCTGGGTGCTGGAGGTGCTCGGCCTGCCGGCCGCACGTGCCCCCGCCTGGACCGCGCGCTGGCCAAGGTGGCCAAGGACAGCGGCTGCGTGGTCCTGTTGGACGGGACGCTGATCCGTACCCGGCGGCGCAGTGGGCGGGCGAACCGGAAGAACTACTCAGGGAAGCACAAGGCGCATGGCCTGCTGTTTCTTGCCCTGACCGATGCGAAGGGGCGGCTTTTGTGGATCTCCTCGGCCCGCCGCGGCGCCTGCAGCGAGATCACGGCGGCCCGCTACGAGAAGCTGTGCGCGCGACTGCGCAAGCTGGAGCTTGCAGCGGTGGCCGACCTGGGGTTCGTCGGTCTGGACGAGGGGGCCGAAGAGCAACCGGCGGTCATCACAGGGTTCAAGGCGAGCGGCGGCAAGCGCCTGTCGTCACCGAAGAAGATCGTGAACCGGCTGATCAGCAGCCTACGGGCGCCGGTCGAGCACGGCTTCGCGAGCCTGAAGACCTTCCGGATCCTGACCAAGGTGCGCATGCATCCGCGGCACGCGACCGCGCTGGTGCGGGCCCTGCTGGTGCTGACGCACCACCAGGTGGCTCCGTGACCGATGATCTCCCCGCAATGATCACCGTGATGAGCTGCGCGAGCACCCCAACCACTCGTCACACCAGGACCGTTGACCTGCATGAATCACGATGGAACTTCCTCATAGGGGCACCCCCCGGTCTCCGCCGCCCTCACCGGGGTTTACGACCGCTACTACGACGACCCCGACCCCGTACGCAGGCCCGCTTTCGTCACCTGATGGCAGGCACAGCAGCCAGCGGAAACAGAAACCGAGTCTTCAGCAACGGCCTCTACGGTACGAGGAGATGCTCACCGAGGAGACCGGCGAGAGCATCAAGGAAACCCTCGACAAGATGGGCCAGAGCGTCAACAATATGGCGACGGGATGGGCGGGGTCAGTGAGGGTCTGAACGACGCCCTGAGCGTAGACACCACGACGGACACCGACTCTGCCACCCTGACCACGGAGACCACCGGCCTCAACTACTTATTGGCCACCGGCACATCCGGCTCCGGCGACCTGTTCACCGACAGTGACACCACGGACGGCATCAGCGGGACCACCGACCTCTCCGGTCTCATGACGCCGTGTCCACGACTACGACCGACACCACGGTCAGTAGTCTGACCGACCTCCACGGCAGTACCACCACCCTCAACGCCGACGGGTCGCCGACCACCCGAACGGGTCCGCACCGTCCTGAGTGACGCCGAGGACGAGGACGAGGACAGTCATGTCTGACAGCAGTAACTCCTACACCGCCGATGCGGGCCAGGTGCAGCGCAGTGCCGAGGCCATCGAGCGGATCGCCGCCGCCGCGCGGAAGATCCTGGCGGACTTCGTCAACGACGTGGACGCGACGCGTGGTTGGCCCGGGGTCGATGACAGCTTCTTCAAGGCCGTCAGTCCGCAGGAGAAGAAAGAAACCGAGATGGCGATGAGTACCACCCGGACGCTGTCGGAGGCGGTCGTGGCCGTCGCGGCGGGCACCAGCGACAACGCGACGAGCATTCTGGCCACCCAGGCCAGCCAGATAGAGGCCATCCACACGGCGGGCAACGCGTCCACCACCCACAGCGGCAGGCACTGACCCGACCATGACGATCCATGCTTCAAACGGCGTCAACAACATGCTGTTCGTCCTGATCGGCGAACGGCTCATCCAGGCAGACGAGGATCTGGCACGTAGCAGCGCCGGCCCCCACCGGCGGCTGGCCCACGATCTGCGCGGCCTGTCCGACGCCATCGAGGACTCGATCGTCACCGCCAGCAAGGGTCTGCCGTCGCAGGTCGGCAACGACTACCGGCGCGCCATGGGCCTGCTCGTGAACGACGGCGGGACGAACCACCTGAAGCAGTTCGCCCAGCAGGTGGACGAGATCGCCGACGCACGGGCGAAGACCTCGTGGAACATCCTTGAGTCCAAATGGCAGATCATCGCCGAAGCCATCCGGCTGATGATCCAGTTGGCGTTCATCACGGCGGCGGCCGCCTTCAGCGGCGGTTCGGGCGCCGGAAACGCCGCCGTCGCCAAGGCCCGCAGCCGGGTCGCGGTGCTGACCGTCCTGGACTGGCTGATCCGGCATACACACCTGCTGCACATCGCCGGAGAGGCCTTCGAGGAGGCACTCGAGGCTTTCATCGTCCGGCTGGGCATGATCGCCTTCACCTCGGGCGAGGGCAGCTTCACCGGCTTCGACTGGGGCGCGCTGGGAGGCGAGGCCCTCTTCGGCGCCCTGGCCGGCGCCTTCATGCCCGCCATCGCCGGCACCGGCTCCAGGCTCGGCAGCATCTTCAAGGGGGCCGCCCTCCCGGTCCCGGTGGCCAAGAACGTTGCCGGGGACGTCACGTCCAAGGTCGCCAAGGAGGTGGGCCGGCCCGACGCCGGGAACCTGCCGTCGGCCGGTACCGCAGTCCACACGGCGGGTCGGAACGCCAACCATTTCGTCGCCGAGGGTGGTGCGGAAGCGCTGGCCGAGGTGGTCGGCGGCGGCCTGTTGACCGGGAAATGGGCGACCACCTGGGACACCTTCCTGGGCGCCGGCATCAGCGGCAAATCCCACCAAGTACTCGCCGGCGGCGCCCACAACAGCGGCCTCGCAATCAACAACGCCCTGTTCAACCCACCACCCACCACGATCAGCTCCCCCGAGACCCCGGCCGCCCTCGCGGACGACCCCGACAGCCACCACACACCGACCACCACCCCCAGAACCCCGGGCACCCCCAGCACCCCGGGCACAGGACATTCCGGCAACAACACCAACGCCCACAACACCGAAGCCAAGGACCACCAACCCCCGGCCACCGAGTCCCCGGCCACCACTGGTAGTCAGCCCGGCAGCCAGCCCGACACCCAGGGCAGCAGTGTTCCGCAGAGCAGCACCCCGGCAACCACAACGCCTGGCGCCCCACTGCCACCGCCCCACACAAACAGCACAGCCACCAGTAACCAACCCACCACCGTAGGCACCTCGGACACAGGACACTCCGGCAACAACACCAACGCCCACGACACCAAAGCCCAGGACCACCAACCCCCGGCCACCGAACCCCCGGCCACCGAGTCCTTGGCCGCCGCCGGTGGTCAGCCCGGCACCCAGGGCATCAGCGATCCGCACAGCACCACCCCGGCGGCCACCACGCCTGGCACCGCCCTGCCATCGCCCCACACAAACAACGCAGCCACCAGTAACCAGCCCACCACCGCGGCCACCTCGAACACAGGACACTCCGCCAACAAGACCAACGTCCAGAACACCGAAGCCCAGGACCATCAGCCCCCGGCCACCGAACTCCTGGCCACCGAGTCCTCGGTCACCGGGTCCTCGGTCACCGGGTCCTTGGCCACCGAACTCCTGGCCACCGGGACCTCGGCCATCGACAGCCAGCCCGGCATCCGGCCTGGCATCTGGCCTGGCGCCCAGGGCAGCAGTGTTCCGCAGAGCAGCACCCCGGCCACCACAGCGCCTGGCGCCTCGCTGTCATCGCCCCCCACCAACAGCACAGCCACCAGTAACCAACCCACCACCGTAAGCACCTCGAACACCGGACATTCCGGCAACAAAACCAACGCCCACGACATCGAGGCCCAGGACCACCAGCCCCCGGCCAACGGGCTCCCGGCCACCGGGTCCTTGGCCACCGGGCTCTCGGCCACCGGGTCCTCGGCCACCGGCAGCCAGCCCGGCATCCGGCCCGGCGCCCAGGGCAGCAGTGTTCCGCAGAGCAGCACCCCGGCGACCACAGCGCCTGGTGCCTCGCTGCCATCGCCCCAGGCGAACGGCACAGCCACCGGTGACCGGCCCGCCACCGTGGGCGAGGTGTTCGATGGCGTGCAGGAACCGTCACCCCCAACCTTGGAGAGCGGGCAGCAGCACACCGCGCGCTCGGACGAGGTGAACGCGGTCCTTTCGTCGCGCGTGGACGAGGTCGCGGCGGCGCTCATGGGCTGGGACGGCCCGCCCAGTGATGACGGACCCGCCCTGGCGGACCCTGAACCCCTTCCCGGCGAACCGGTACGTTCCGGCGAGGTACGGACCTGGCGGTCGATTCCCTTCCGTAACGCGTTCGAGATCACCGCGGAGGGTGGACAGTATGTCGAGGTCGAGGGCGACGACGGGGAGCCTGTTCAGGTATGGCGGCCTGCCCTGCGGGCGCCTGAGAAGTCGTCGGAGTGGACAGAGGTCGGCTACACCTGGCAGTTGCACCACGATCCCCAAGGGCAGGAAACCCTCCACCTGCGCCGGCGGGTCCACCTCGACGTCCAGGACGCAACACCCGAACAGGTGACCGCGCTGAAGGACAACCTGTCCCAGGCACTGGACCGGTGGGTGAACCAGCCGCACGACCGCCTGCGTCGGACCGACGACGCCGACGGGGTGGCAACCGGTCCTGTCCTGCAGCTCGCCGTGGAGTTCGTCGACTCAAAGGAGAACGCGCACACCGTAATCGAGGTCCACAACGGCAAGCCCAAAGGCTATGAGGGCACGCCGGAGGAAGGCCAGACGCATCAAAACGCCCTGTACACCGATTCCCCCGCGGTCGTACACCTCCACGAAATCCTCCACGGCTTCGGCCTGCGGGACGACAAGCCCGGCAACCAGGTCCTGCTCACCCCAGGCGGACGCGCCGAACAGGTACTGGACCAGGGACAGCTCAGCCTGATGGGCGACTTCCCCCGCACGCTCACCGACGAACACGTTTTCGTCCTCACCGACGACCACCGCCAGCAAATCTCCGACGTCCTCGCCCCCTACCTCCACCACGACAACCGCGGCGGAGTCCGGAAACCAGCTGGCCCCGACCACCGGCCACCCTCCGCCATCGCACCCCGCGCACCCCACAACCCGACCGAAAACTCCGACATGGCAGATTCCGGTGCGTCGTCCTCGACGGGTCGCCTTGCCGGGTATTTGCGGGGCTTCTGGGAGCAGATCACTGCGTTGGGTGCCTGGGCCGGGCGTCTTTGGGGCTCTGTTGTGGACTGGCTGGGCAGGTGGGTCCCGGCCCGGGGCCCGGAGTCGCGGTTCACGCTCGTCTTCCCCACCGAGTCGTCCGGACCCGTGCCGGAAGCCGCGCACGAGGACCCGGGGAACCGCGACACCGACGTGCCGGATGAGGAAGACACCCTCCCGGCAGACCTGACCGTCGGCCGGGAGCAGCCGGATGAGTGGGACGCCAACGCGACAGAAGGATTCGCGGGCGGGGTGGAGGTCGCCCGTGCCGAGGTGTTGCCGCCGGAGGTGCCGGAGTCCGCCCTCCCCAGCTTCCTGGGGGCCTCCTTCCTGACGAGGTTCGAAGCGCGGCGGTACCGGCTACGGGAGGGAGGGTTCGGTACCCGTGCCGTGATCCGGGTATACCTCGCCCCCCAAAAACCGGAACACGGCGTGCCCATCACGGAGGAGGAGCTTGGCCTGCTCGCCCGGCGTGCTCAGGAAGGTGTCGACCGCTACTTCAACAACGGCTCCCGGCTGCCCAACGGTGACCTGTTCCGGCTCGACCTGGAGTTCGTCCGGCATCCTGACACCGCTCATCACGCCGTCCACGTACATGTCGAGTTCGATCGCGAGAACAACGAGAACTGGGCGCTCCATACGGTGACCGAAGTGCTGGCCCATGAGCTGGGGCACCTGCTGGGGTTGCATGACGAGTACCGGGACAGCCCCTGGTTCGGTCGGCGCCCGGTGCCCGGGGACGGGGCTTTGATGGACGGCCCCATGTTCGTAGACGACTGGGGGCGCCCGGCGGTGGACAGGGAGCAAGACCCCTTCCACCCGGACGGCGATCAATTCCCGCAGGTCCCGGGGCGGTGGTGGATTCCGCCGCGTCATCTGCGGCAGATCGGTGCGGCGATCGAGGGGGCAATACTGCTGCGTGCTGCCCGTCCACAGGACCGCGACGCCACCGCGTTCTTCCGCAAGGAGCCCCGGCGGGACGGGTTGCCGACCCGTGCTCGTTTCTCCGTCGACACCCGGCGGGCCGTGCTGTACGGGGATCGGTCGGGGGTGGGTGGTCATCTTCTGCCGCAGGGTATGTCGTCGCGTCCGCGGCCGGAGGTGCTGGAGGGAACGGAGAACCGCAACGGAACGTTTCGCGCCGAGTACGCCGGTGGGGAGGGTGTGGGCGGGCGCCGGGACGGGGGTTCGCTGACGTTGTCGCATCCGCTCGCGGGTGAGCTGGAGGTGGGGGCGCGTCCGGGGGCGCGGGGGCAGATGATGTTCCCGGCGTACTGGTCCGAGGACGATGCGGTGTACGCGGCGAAGCAGGCGTATCTGCAGTGGCTGCGGACGGGGAAGGTCGTTCCGGTCCAGGGGCGTGCCGAGGTCTACGTGTGGGAGGGCGAGTATGGGGGGGTGCGGATCACGGGGGAGCTGGAGAAGGGGGTGTTCACCGGTTTCCGGCCCTCGAACAACCAGTCCGAGCAGGACGACTACCAGCGCTGGATGGTCCGGGAACCCCGCGGTCTGATCGCCCCCGCCTACGTACCGCCGCCGAAGAAACCACGGAACCCCCAGAACGGCCCGGGCTTCGGGCGGCGGGTCGATGACGTCGCCCGGTTGGGCGTCCGCCGTACCCGCACCGGCGCCCACCACCGGCCCCCCGAGGGGGAGGAGCGCACCCGCGAGGAGAAGGAGCGCGACTACGGCCTGAAGATCATCCCTAGGACGGTGTTCGACAACGGCACCTACCAGGCCAACGTCTGGTTCCTGGACCCTGCCCTGCGCGTCACGGACCCGCTGGCCGACTTCCCCAGCCGCTGGCGGCTGCACCGGGACGGGGACGACCACACCATGTTCCCCGACTACTGGCCGACCTACACGGTGCTGAAGATCGTCGAGCGGGCCCACGACGCAGGCGTGCGCAGGTGGATGCCGGATGGCCGTACCTATCACTGGGTCGGTGAGGCCTCCGGTGTCCGTGTCGAGGGCCTGGTCCGGGACGGCCAGCACGTCGCCTACCGGCCCACCCCTGTACAGCCGCATCTCAGATGGCCCGAGCACAGTCCGGTCGGTGAGACGGACGTCGTACCGGCGGGCTTCACACTTGGCGGGCGGATCTTCGGCTACGACGTCCAGCACGTGCTGTTCGCCAACGGGCAGCGGGGCCTCGACCTCACAGTCCGGGTCCACCTCGCCGCCGGGCCAGGCACCGACCCCGCCGCGGTCACCGCTCTGTCGCAACGCATGAGGGCGGCGGTTGCCCACATCTACAGCCCTGTCGTCCGCGCGGACGGGGCACCGCTGGTGCGCCTGTCTCTGGCCTTCACCAACAGCCCACACACGGCGCACCACCTCATCAACGCCGGGCCCCACGCACCAAGCGACCAGGAGCTCAGGGACGTCCTGCCGGGGCTTCTGGGCGTCTGGCCGACGTCAGATGACCTCAAAGCCCTGGCCCGGTCGGTGGGCGCCGTCGTCCCATCGGCGGCCGAATGGCGGCCGGCCCACGGCACGGATCCCGTGACGGGCCGAACGGCCCTCGAACGCGCCCTCACCCTGACGGACCCCTTCGCCCTGCCGACCACCCTGCAGGAGCCCGACCCCTCGGACACCGGCACATCGGACACCCCTGTCGTCACCGGGATGAGCCTGTATCACGACGAACTGGCGAGGGCCTTCGCACCCGACGCCCCGCGCACCCGGTTTCCGGAAGGCACCTTCTCCACCGACTGGTCCCCGGAGGATCTGCGTTTCGCGGCGTACCAGGTGGCGCAGCGTCCAGCGCTTGTCATACGCGACCCGGAAGGCCGCGATGCGGCGACCTTCTCCGGGCGGTTTGCCGGGGTACTGCTGGACGTGACGGTCGAGAGCGGCAGGATCGTCGATATTCGTCCGGTGCCTTCGGGTGAGGTGCGGACCGAGCGGTGGGTTCCCTTCCGTAACGCGTTCAAGTTCACGAAGGAGGGTGGACAGGATGTTGAGGTGGAGGTGGACGGGCGGCCTGTTCAGGTGTGGCGGCCTGCCCTGCGGGCGCCTGAGAAGTCGTCGGAGTGGACAGAGGTCGGCTACACCTGGCAGTTGCACCACGATCCCCAAGGGCAGGAAACCCTCTACCTATACCGGCGGGTCCACCTCGACGTCCAGGACGCAACACCCGAACAGGTGACCGCGCTGAAGGACAACCTCGCCGAGGAACTGGACTGGTGGGTGAACCAGCCGCACGACCGCCTGCGTCGGGCCGACGACGCCGACGGGGTGGCAACCGGTCCTGTCCTGCAGCTCGCCGTGGAGTTCGTCGACTCCCCGAAGGACGCGCACACCGAAATCAAGGTCCACAACGGCAAGCCCAAACCCTACGAGGGCACGCCGGAGGAAGGCCAGACGCATCAAAACGCCCTGTACACCGATTCCCCCGCGGTTGTACACCTCCACGAAATCCTCCACGGCTTCGGCATCCGGGACGACAAGCCCGGCAACCAGGTCCTGCTCACCCCGGGCGGACGTGCCGAACAGGATCTGTCCCCGGGAGAGTCCAGCCTGATGGACGAGCTCACCGACAAGGTCACGCCCTTCGAGGAGCAGGATTTCGTCCTCACCGACGACCACCTCCAGCAAATCTCCGACGTCCTCGCCCCCTACCTCCACCACAACCTCCACCCCGACAACCACGCCGGCGTCCCGAAACCAGGCGGCCCCGACCACCGTCCACCCTCCGCCGTCGCACCCCGCGCGGACTACGACCCGACCGAAAACTCCGACCCGACCGACGACTCCGACGTGACGGGGTTTGGGGACCACCCCATATCGGACGACGATCAGGGCGAGAGGGAAGACACCCTCCCGACCGGTCCGACCGGCGGTCAGGAGCACATCAACTCTGGCCAGGATCTTCTTCAGGAGCTCTCGCCGGATCCGGCGGTGGATCGGACAGACCGTGTGGAGGCAGGCGCTGCCGCTACGGTTCCGCAGTCCGCAGCCCCGGTCCAGACGGTGGACGCGACCGCGACCGTTCCGGTCCAGGGCGTCGCTTCTTCCTCTGAGCTCTTGTCGCAGACCATTACCCCGGCTTCCGCTCCTGCCCGCGGCGTGAACCGGTCGTCGGATTCCCCGGACCGGATTCCCACAGTGCCCGAGCCCAGCCGACTGAACACGAGCAGTATCGACGGGGTTGACGGATCGTTCCGCCCGGAGGCGTCGGCCAGTTCGGCTTCGCTGTTCGAGCTGGGAGGGCCGAGATCCATGGAGCGGGGGGAGGACTCCATGGAGGGGGGTCGAGGAGGCCGGGGAATTGTTGGACCCGGACGCGCGGCCTGCGGTGAACTTCGGCATGGTGGACCCCAAAGATCATCCCTCCCTGGTCACGGTCGATGGGGAGCGGTTGTGGCGGTTCTCGGATGATCTTCCGGAAGAGGTCTTCCAAAACGGATTTCACTCCAGCGGCCCCGGGGAGATCGTGCCGCTGTGGTATTGGGCGATGACGACGACTGCGCCTGCGCCGTTTGTCGCGACCACCCGGGATTTTGGCCTGTGGTTCAGGAACAAGCGCTACCGCTACGAGGTCGACTCGTCCCGTAACTCTGACCCCACAGGCGTAAACCTCGATCTCACCATCGCGAAACAGAAGGCGCTTGGCCGTCTCCCACGGACGTGGCGGAACACCTACGCCGAGTCGGAGATCATATTCACCGGCTCCATCGATCGACAGGCTGTCATCAGCGTCTACGACAGTGCCGAGGACCGTACCGGTTTCTGGAATCCGGAGGCCAGCCGGGTTGAGTGGGGTGCGGGGCAGCTGCAGTCGCGGGACGGAGTGACTCGCATACCGATAGCCGAGTCCACCGGTATGCGGTCTGCGGTGGACGAGGGGTCGGTGCACCGGGACGATCATGAGTTTGTGGGTGAAGCGTCGGGTGACTCAGGGGTGGATGGGGGGCAGGCGCTGTTGGGTTCGGGCCGCGTGGTTTCCGATCGGTGGATTCCGTACGGTTCCGTTCACGGCAGGGGATCGTCGGCTGGGGAGGGGCGGTCGGCTGCGGAGGCCGAGGCGTTTGTGTTCACTGCTCGCGGGGACGGCACCCGGCCTCGTGTGGAGCGGATGACGACGACTGCTTCCGGCGAGAAGGTCCGGTCGGGTGAACGGACGGAGGTCGGATTCTCCTGGGAATGGTACGGCGGTGGCATGCCGGGGCACGAGACCATCCGTCTGACGCGCCGCGTCCGCCTGGTCCCCGTGGAAGGCGTGGATCCGGCTCGGGTGGAGGCTCTCCGCCGGAGTGCGTCCCAGGCCCTGGAGGAATTGGTCAACCGGCGCGGGTACCGGTTGCCGACGTTCCAGCCCGATCAGGTCGTTGGCCCTCAGTTGCCTGGGCCGCGGCTGGAGGTCGGGGTGGAGTTCGTGGACTATCCCGAGGACGCGGACACGGTGGTCACGGTTTCCGACGGTCTGCCGGGCCCCAAGCAAAACATGGTGCAGGACACCTGGTTCACGGGTGTGCACCCCGCCGCCTACGTCCATGAACTGGTCCACGGCCTGGGGGTCTGGGACGATGTGGCCGACCCGCGTGTCCTGCTCACTCCCGGGGAGCGTGCCGAGCAGGTGCTTGCCGGGGGTGAATCGACCCTGATGGGTTTGTTCACGGCCCCTGATGAGCGGTTTTTCGTCCTCACTGCCGATCATCTGCAGCAGATCGCGGATGCCCTGAGCCCCTACCTCCACCGCGGTTCCTTCGGGCGGGGCGCTGGCAGCGGCGGCCGGGAGGATGTTGAGACCGGGCCTGATGCGGCGCCGGCGGTCGACTACCGCCTGGGGCACCCGGGCGATTCGCAGCAGCTGGACAGGTCGTCCGAGCGGGGGCTGTCCGGTGCGGAAACCCTGTCGCCGGACCCGCCGCTCTTCACGGAGGACGAGACCGACTTCCTGATGGGGGAGCTCCTCCAGCAGTCCATCGGGACCGTCGGCACGAGCGACGGACAGCACGCCCGGCACACCGCGCGCGGGCCGGGCGGGACGGAGCAGGAGGAGCCCGAGGCGAAGCGGCCGCGGCTGGGGGACCGGCCCGGCGCCGAGGAGCTGTCCGACATGCGCCGCGCGATCGATGCCCAGCCCGCGGAAGGCGAGGCGTCTGCCACCGGGTGGCGGCCGGACACACCGGATGCCGACGGGGACGATGACGACGAGGTGTTCTTGTTCACGCGCCGTACCGCCACGGCCGACGTTGCGGTGGACTACGCCGCGGGGACGGGCGAGGCGGACCTTCTGGCCGGCTACGACCCCGAGTTCGACGACGTCGAGATGGGGCTTGCGGGACCCGATGGCGGGTTGCTTGCGGAGGGGGGCCGGATCGGGGAAGAGGGCGGGGGCGGGAGCGACGGTGACGGGGGGTGGGCTGATGTTGCGCCTGCGGTGGACTACACCGGGGTGAGGGGCGAGGCGGTCCCGGCGTCTGGTGAGGACGGGCCGTCGACGGGCGAGGCGGTCCCTCTGGCCGGGTTCGTGGCGGGTGAGGGGGAGGGTGGTGCCGCCGGTGGGCGGGGTGTGCGGGTGGCTTCCGGGCAGGTGGAGAGCGACCGGTGGATCCCGTTCACGGACCCGTTCGAGTTGGTCGCGGAGGGCGACGGGCGACCCCGGGTGCAGCGGCGGGCCGGTTCGGGAGAGCGTACGCAGGTCGGCTATGTCTGGGAGTTGTTCCGTAACGACCGGGCGGGGGAGACGGTACGTCTGACGCGCCGGGTGCACCTCGTGACAGGGGACGCGGACGCGGAGCAGGTGGCCGCTGTGATGAGTGGGCTGGTGTCCGGTCTGGACCGGTTGGTCAACAGCCGGGCATACCGGCTGCCGGCGTTCGCCTCCGGCCCGGTTGTCAGCCGGGCGGGGACCGGCCCGCGGCTCGAGGTCGCCGTGAAGTTCGTGAAGTCGGAGCGGCAGGCGCACAGCGTGGTCCGGCTGTCGGGCGGCCGGCCCGAGGGCAGGAACATGCGCCAGGACACCTGGTTCACCGAGGTGCGCCCCGCGGCGTACGTCCACGAGATCGTGCACGGGTTCGGCGTCCTCGACGATGAAGCCGACCCGCAGGCGCTGCTCACCCCCGGCGGGCGGGGAGAGCAGGTACTCGCAGAGGACGAGTCGAGCCTGATGGGCCCGTTCACGGCGCCCCAGGAGCAGCGTTTCGTCCTGACCGCCGACCATCTCCAGCAGATCGCGGACGTCCTCGCGCCCTACCTTCACCGCGGCGCCGGGACCACCCTGCCCGACCCGACCGCACCCGAGCCGTCCGCACCCGAGCCGTCCGCGTTCGATCTGCCGCCCGCGGTGGACCCCGCCCTGGTGCACCCGGACGACCTTGTCATCATGGCGTTGAGCGACGGCGACGAGGTCCTGTGGCGCTTCACGGACGATCCGCCGGAGCAGGTCTTCCAGCAGGGCTTCAGGGCCAGGGACACCGGCGTCCTCCTCACCCTCCGGGACTGGGCGCAGGGCGTGGGGGCAGGCCCTTTCGTGTCGACGACCCGCAACTCTGACCTCTGGTTCCTGCAGCGTCGCTACCGCTACCAGATCGACGCGTCGCGCAATATCGACCCTATCGGGATCGACATCAACGCCAGCATCGAGCGGACGGGAGAGCGGAGCCCGTACCGCGCGGAGCAGGAGGTCGCCTTCACCGACGCCATCGCCGCAGAGGCTGTGGTCACGGTCTACGACTCCCACGAAAGGCGTACCGGCCAGTGGAATCCGGAGACCAGTGAGGTCGACTGGCAGCCCGGCCGACTCGACATCGAGCGGCCCGCGACCGGTGGGCTTCCGGGACTCGGCGCTGCCCAGCACGACTGGTTCACCGCCGACTGGCAGGCACCGGTGGCCCCTCCGGGCGACGCGGAGGGGAGCGCTGTCGTCGAGACCGGCGACCTCCTCTCCTTCCCGGACCCCGATGGCGGCGACGGGGCACAAGAGGCGCAGCATGGCGACGCGGCAGGGGCCGATCTGGCGCCCGCGGTCGATTACCGGGCCGCCGGGGACGCGACGCGATCCACTGCGGCGCGCTGGGTCCCGAACCGGACGAGGCCGGAGCCGGGAACACCGGTGCGGCGGGCCTTGGACCTGCTCGGTCTGGCGGACCCCTTCAGCCGGCCCACCACGCTGCGCGAACCCGACCCGGCGGACTCCGGCTTCAAGGACGGCGAGTCCGATTCCAGGCTTGAGTCCGTAATCGACCTCCTGGACGGCTTTGTCGGCTCGGAACCGTGGGACGGCGAGGATGTGTCGGACCTGTCGAGCGAGGAGTCCGAGGGCGATGCCGCGACCCGCGCGTCGCAGGAAAACCGAAATCCGTCCCCCGCGGTCCCCGCGACGGTCTCTCCGGCCGACTTCGACGACGACTTCGACATGGGGCTTGCGGAATTCGATCTCGGGTTGCTCCCGGAGAGCGACGCGCAAGCCGCCGATACCGCGACCCCCCGGTCTGCGGAGCCCCCGGCCGCCGCTGACGCGCCCGCCGAGGCGGAGCGGAGGCCGGACCCGGACGGCGGTCCGGTCGCCGAGCCGGACGAGGGCGACCAAGCGGTGCCGGACCACTCGGCCGGAGTATCCGACCCCTCCGAGCCGTTCCGGGCCTCCGAGTCCTCCGGTCCTTCCGAGTCCTCAGTGCCACGTGACTCCTCGGCGGAAGCGGACGGCGTGCCGGAGAGCGGCCAACGACCGGGCCCGGACGACGACTCACACGTGAGCCTCGCACCGGAAGCCGTCGAGCCCGAAGCCGGCGAAGAGGGATGGGTGAAGAAGCCCGGGGCGGGCGATGAGCCGCCTCCCTCGAAGCTACTGGCGCGCCAATCTAAGCGACGGCGGCTGGAGGGGTCTGCGACGGAGCAGCCGCCGGGTACGCCGTCACATCCGGACGAGGTGGGCGTCGGCCAGCAGCCTGCCCCCGCCGGCCAGGCAGTACACGGTCGGGTGGTCGACGTGCCGCGGGATGGTGATTGCCTGTTCCACGCGGTCAACGTGGGGTTGGGCCTCGAGGCCACCACCGAGACCGCCCTGGAGCTGCGCCACCGGGTGACGAACTGGATCCTGGACCCACAGAACCTGGCCCGGGTGACCGAGCACGCCCAAACCTTCGGCACGAACATCGACGAACTCCTCGACACCATCGCGACCAGCGGCCGGTGGAACAACGAGGCCGGCGACCTGATCTCCCCGGTCATCGCCTGGGCCATCAACGAGCCCATCGAGCTGGAAGTGGTAGACGCCCGCCACCCGGACAGGGGCTACAGGCTGCTCCTGCCGCCGCTGGGCATGACCGACCCCTCGACGGTCACCCCCACGCTCCATCTGATCCTGAACTCGGAGCAAAACCACTACTCGGTCCGGCTAACGCTTCCCCAGGAGACCACAGCGGCCCAGCAGACCCCCAGCGCCCCACCCAGCGAGTGGAGCCTGGATTCGGATTCGCTGTCGGATTCTGAGGACGCGTCGCCCTACGCGCTGAGGCTGTCCTGGTCGGACGATGTGGAAGCCATGCTGGCTGGTATCGGCAAGCCGAGTACATCGCCTCCCAGGGAGAGCGATGCTCCAGAGTCGGTGTCGGATTCTGAGGACGCGTCAGTTGTGCCGCAGGAGCGGCACGAGGCTGACGGGACTCCGCAGACGCCCTCCCCCGTCGACCCTTCGGTGTTCGTCGGCGCGGTGGAGGTTGGGCACGGCGAGGTGGTGCCGCCGAAAGAGGAGCTGCTGAAGTGGGGAGCCGGGGAAGGCTTCGTGTGGAACGGCCTTGTGCAGGGTTCCCCGCGCCGTTACGAGGCGCGGCGCTACGAACTGCGGACAGGGGAGTTCGCCACCCGCGTGCTGGTGCGGGTGCGGTTGGCGCCCCAGGAGCCCATCGAGGGGGAGCGCCTCGACCAGGTGGCCGAGCGCGCCAGGCAAGGTGTCGAGGCCCACTACAACCAGGGATTTCGGCTGCCCAACGGGGACCTTCTCCGGGTGGATCTGGAGTTCGTGTCGGACCCCGAGGACGTCCGAGCCCACGTCGTCCGTCTGTACGCGTCGGACAAGCGGGTGAATTCCCAAGCATGGTTACTCAGTACCGACGCCACGACACTGGCCCACGAGTTGGGCCACTTGCTCGGCTTCCACGACGAGTACCGTGAACGCCGGCCGCCAAAGGACGAGCGGTCAGAGGGCGAGGGTTCACGTTGGGTAGTGCGCCCGCTCTATCACGACCAGGCCCTCATGGACGGCCCCTCACGCGTGGACGACTGGGGCCTTGTGAACGTCGACATGGACTACCCATTGCACGAGGCCGAAACGCGTGGACGCGCCTGGATCCCGCCGCGTCATCTGCGGCAGCTGAGTTCGGCCATCGAGGCTGTCCTGGGGCGCTACCCGGGCGGTGGGCGATTCGACGGGCAACGCAACTTCGAGGGCCGTGACACGCTCGCACCCCGGCGGGACGGGTTGCCGACCCGTGCTCGTTTCTCCGTCGACACCCGGCGGGCCGTGTTGTACGGGGATCGGTCGGGGGTGGGTGGTCATCTTCTGCCGCAGGGTATGTCGTCGCGTCCGCGGCCGGAGGTGCTGGAGGGAACGGAGAACCGCAACGGGACGTTTCGCGCCGAGTACGCCGGTGGGGAGGGTGTGGGCGGGCGCCGGGACGGGGGTTCGCTGACGTTGTCGCATCCGCTCGCGGGTGAGCTGGAGGTGGGGGCGCGTCCGGGGGCGCGGGGGCAGATGATGTTCCCGGCGTACTGGACCTCGGACGATGCGGTGTACGCGGCGGAGCAGGCGTATCTGCATGCGCTGCGGACGGGGAGGGTTGTTCCGGTCCAGGGCCGTGCCGAGGTCTACGTGTGGGAGGGCGAGTATGGGGGGGTGCGGATCACCGGGGAGCTGGAGAAGGGGGTGTCCACCGGTTTCCGGCCCTCCGACGACCAGCCGGACGTCCTCCCTCCGGCGTACCTGCCAGCGCCGGTCACCGTCTCGAGGACGGGGCCGGGCATCGGGCTGCGGGCCCAGGAGGTGGCGAGGTTCGGCGATCGGCACACCCGGACCGGTGTGTACCACGCGCCCAGAAAGAACCATGAGGAATTCCACGGCCTGAGGATCTTCCCCGGGACGGCGTTCGACAATGGCACCTACCGGGCCACGGTCTACTTCCTTGATCCGAACGTGAGATCCGTGGGCCTCGACGACATGCGACCCGCCGTTCCCTCCCGCTGGCGGCTGCACCGGGACGGCACCGAGCACACCATGTTTCCCGCCACGTGGTCCCGGCACAAGGTGCTGGACGCGGTCCGCAAGGCGCACGCCGCCGCCGAGGACGCGGGCACGGTCCACCTGCTGGACGACGGCCGCACCTACCACTGGGTCGGCGAGGTCGACGGGGTGCGCATCGAGGGCCTGGTCCGGGACGGGCAGACCGTCGCCTTCCGGCCCACCCCGGCGCAGCCGCACAGGCTATGGCCCTTGGCGCGGCCGATAGGTGAGACCGCGCCCGTGCCGGCGGTGCTCACCCGGGAGGGCCGGGACTACGGCTTCGACGTCCGGCACGTGCTGTTCCCGGACGGGTACCGAGGCCTCGTCCTGACGGCTCGCATCCATCTGGAGGCCCAGCCCGGCGACCCGATCGCCGACAAGCTCTGGGCGTACCTGGAGACGATGGCGCGCGAGAGCTACGGCGACGTCATCCAGGCGTACGGGGCACCGCTGGTCCGGCTGGTCCGCGTCGGGAGGGACCAGGCGCCGCATCACGTCGTCCCGGTGGACCCGGAAGTCCTCGACCGGCTCCTCGAAGGCGAGCTGCTGGGAATACGGCCGGACCTCGAGGATCTCACCTGGGCCGCCCTGCAGCTGGGCGGGGACGGGCCGGCCGCGACCGACTGGGTACCGCCTGGCGGTACCGACGAGACGCAGGGGCGGGCCGCCATCGAGCACGCCCTCGTCGTACGAACACGGTCCGTCGGCCCCTGGCCGCAGGAGCACCCGATCGGTGAGGTGATGTCCGGGTCGGTGAGTTTCGCGCGTGAGGGGCGGGGCTTCGGCTTCGACGTCCGGCACGTGCTGTTCGCCGACGGGCAGCGAGGACTCGACCTCACCGCCCGGATCCACCTGGAGTCCGCGCCTGAGGCCGTCGACCGGGTGCCCGAGATCTGGCGAAGCATGCAGGAGACGGTGACCAGGCTCTACGCCAACGTCGCGAGAGCGGACGGGGCGCCGTTGGTGCGTATCTCCCTGGCCCTCGCCCGCAGCCTCAAGTCGGCGCACTACAGGGTCCGGCTGCAGCCGGACCCCGAGACGGACCGGACGCGGATCCTGGGCCGTCTGCCGGAGATCCTCGGCGTACGGCCGGACCCCGAGGATCTCGCCTGGATCGCCCGGCAGCTGGGCGGGGACGGGCCGACCGCGACCGAGTGGGAGCCGCTCGGCGGTACCGACGAGACGCGGGGGCGGGCCGTCATCGAGCACGCCCTCGCCCTGACGAACCCGCTCGGCAGGCCCAGCACGCTCCGCGAACCCGATCCCACGGACGCCGGTGACCCGCCGGCCAGCGTCGTCACGTGGATGCAGGACGAAGTGAACGCCGCACTCGCCCGTGTGCTCGCTCCGGAGGCGCCGCGCACCGACACCTTCCCCAGCGGGTGGACCCGCCAGGACCTGCGCTACGCCGCGTACATGGCGTTTTTGACCACCTCGTCGCCCCCCGCTCCCGGCGAGACCACCGTGCACGGCAGGTTCGGCACCATGGACTTGCAGCTGACCATCGAGAACGGCCTCATCGTCGACGTCTACCCGACCCCTCGGCGGCCGGACCCGGACGGTGAGCCGGCCGTCGAGCCTGACGAGGGCGACGGAGCGGTGCGGGACCGCTCGTCCGACCTCTCCGACCTCTCCGACCTCTCCGACCTCTCCGAGCCTTTCGAGTCCTCCGAGCTTTCCGAGTCCTCGGGGCCGGAGGAAGTGGACGGTGCGCCGGAAGACGGCCAACAGTCCGGCAGGGGCGACGGCTCACTGTCAGACCTCGCGCCGGAAGCCATCGACCGCGACGCGCGGGACCGCTTCTTCCCCTCCACCCAGGCGGCGCTCGACGTCCACCGGCCGGTGCGCATCGACGTCTCGATGCCCGCGCCGCCCCCCTCGTCCGAGGGCGGGCCGGTGCGCTTCACCGACGGCAGCCGCCTGCCGGAGTACCTGACCGGATACGGCACCGGCGGCACCGGCGGCACCGAGGAGCGCAGCTACGGGCACAGCCAGGTCACCCTGCGCGGCAGCGGCCTCGTCGTCCGGGAGATCGGCGAGCGGCTCGGCGGGCGCTACGGCGACCCGTCCTCCGTACCCGGGCTCGACGAGGCGCTGGCCGATCTGCGGCGTGCCCTGGAGACGACCCCGCAGGTCCTCCACGGCGACGGCTACGAGTCACCGGCGTTCGGCGAGGACCCGGGCGGGGTGAGGCTGCGCGTCGTGACCCGGCCGCACGGCAACTGGGAGCGGTTCAAAGACGTCCGGGAGCAGCCGCTCAAGGTGGACACGGGCCAGCGCAGCCAGACCGGCGCGGGCACGGCCGGGACGGCGAGCACCAGGCGGGGGATCGGGGCGGGCGTCGCCTTCCTGCCGGGCGGGGGGCTGGCCGGGACCGGCGGTGTCAGCGCCAACGTGGGCGTCACCCGCTCGTACCAGTACGGCATGCAGGACCAGACCCTCAGCCAGGTCGAGACCCGCATGGCGGAGGGCTCGCACCTGCACCTGGACGACGTGCGCTACGAGGTGTCCCTCCTCGGCGGGACACGCCCCGCAGGGACCCGCCCCGGACAGGACGACGCCTCCACGGTCGCCCGCGAACCCGGTGCCGGAGAAGCCGCTCCCAGCGAAGCCGCCGCTTCCGAAGCCTCCTTCGGCTTCACGGTCCGCAACGGGCTGGCGGTCCGGCTGCCGGACAGTCTCACCACGCCCCCCGGCCCCGGCCGCGTCCCGGCCCGTATGACGCTGGACGCGCGGCCCGACTACCGGCTGGTGCACACCGAGGGCTACGGACCGGTCAGGCGGCTGCGGGACCAGGTCGCGGCAGTGCTGGGGGTGCGGCCCGGCAGCGCGGCCCACGCGTACCTCTCCGAGTTCTTCAGCACCGAGAACTTCCACCGGACGGCGGACCGCCTGGCCAGGGGCGCCGTCGCCACGGAGGTGCTGTTCGACGACGACGGGACACCGCTGGGGGCCTTCGTCGTGGACCGGGTCGTGCCGGGCGAGGCCGAGCTGGTCCACGAGAGCCGGGCCGCCGAGATGCGCAGCACCGTGCAGCAGACGGCAGGCAACGAGCAGACCCTGTCGCGGACCTCCTCGTGGGGCGCGTCCCTCACCGCCGGCGTCGAGTTCGGAGTCGGCCCGCTGGGCAGGGTGAGGCTCGGGCTCACCGGGAGCCGCGAACGCAGCGACACCCAGGGCAGCGGATCCGGCGGCTCGGGAAGCCGCAAGATCGTCGGCCGGGCGAAGAACGTCCCGACCGTGCTCTACCGCGTCCGCAAGACCGTCTACGTGCGCAGGAGCGGTACGGACGACGTCATCCGCTTCGACACCTGGAGCCTGGACCGGATGACGCACACCGAGGCGCGGCGCCTCGCCGGCTGGGACGACGGCACCACCCTGCGCGCACGCAGCGGCAACGAGCCCTACGCCCCGTTCAACCTGACCGACGACCATCCCACCCTGCTCGGGATGACCAGGCCCGAGGCATTCACCTACGACGACGGCGCGACGGTCGGCGGCGGGGACCGGCCCCAGGACTTGCCGAGGGAGTTCACCGACCGGGTGATCCGCGCCGTCGCCGACCTGTGCCCGGAGGCGCTGGCGCCGCTCGCGGACTTCGGTGACCCGGCCGACGCCCGCTGGCAGAGCCCACAGCACTACGCCACCGCGCTGGAGAACACCCTGCGCGTGACGAATGCCCTCTCGCACCACGGCCTCGCCGCCAACCTCGAGGTGCTCACCACCACCGGACTGTCGATCGGGCTCGACGTCCCGCCCGGCACGTTCCGCGGCACCCACCTCACACTGCGGGTCGGCGGCCGGCTGACCGGACGCCGCTACCTCGGCACCCAGAACGACCTCCGGCTGCGAGCCGCCGCACCCGGCGCGGAGCGCGTCGTCGGCTCCCAGACCGTGACGCACACCGGCAGCACCGCCTTCGGCGTGAGGCTGAAGGGCGGCGTGGGCAACGCCTCGGCGGGCCCCGTGTCCGCACGCTCCAGGAGCCGGGAGACGCAGTACGGCGCCACCGTCACGCACGAACCGCTCGCCGCCAGCGCCGGCCCGTCCCATCTCTTCGGCTACCGGCTGGAACTCACCGCCGGCATCGAGGGGTTCCGGCGCTACCGCACCGGACCGAGGATCCTCTCCCTCGGCATGCTGGGAACCGGGCCCCAGGAGAGCACCGACCTGGTCCGACGCGCCTCGGGCGAGCCGTTCAGCGGCCGGGTCGTGCTGGCCGTACCGGACGTGCACTCCCCGGCCGGCCCGCCCCCCGCGACGGCGGCCCCCTCGGAGCAGCCCCTGACCCGCGAGCAGGCGGATGCGCTGCTGACCGGGGATCTCACGGCGGCGGCCGAGGACCACGGGCCGGACGAGTTCGGCGACCAGCCCCACCAGACCGTCGCCGTCGGCGCGCCCGCCGCGCTCGCCCGCGCCGCCGAGGACCTGATGGCACAACAGTCCGGCGCGGCCTGGCACTTCGCCAGGAGCGGCGCCGTACTCCATGACGCGATGGTGCGCATCTTCGGGGCGCACTCCGTCACCGCCGGGTTCGACCAGCGGTCCGGGCGCGCCGGGTCCCGGATCTCCCTGTTCGCGGAAGGTGTCCTGCGCCACCGGGTCGGCGACGTGGTGCACCGGGTGCGGGTCCTCGACCTGCGCGCGGTGTCCGATCCCTTCGCTATGGCCACGGAGCTGGCCATAGGCAGCGACCTGCGGATCGGGGGATCGGAGACCGAGGCCAGGAGCTCCGGCCTGGCCGCGGGTCTCGCCGGCAGCGCCACCACCCGTCCGGGCGGAACGGAACTGACCACGCTCTCCGGCCTCCAGCTGCGCCGGGGCCACTCCTCGGCCGTCGTCACGAGCGTCACCCGCACGGTCACCTCGGACGTCAATGTCGACGACGGCGGCCTCAAGGTCCTGGTGTCCGGTGACACCCAGCACGACATCGTCGCCTCCGTGCGTCTGGAGGGACCGCTGCGCCTGGTGCTGGCCCGCTTCTACCCGGAGGGACCGGCCGGTACGCGGCTCACGGTCCCGGGGGGCTATCTCGGACACGTCCCCGAGAAGGCCGCGCACCGGCTCGGGCTCCTGGACGACAGGCTGGGCGAGGTGCCCCGCTACGCCTCGAACGAGTGGACCACCCAGGGCACCTGGTGGCCCGACCACCCCATCAGCTCGTATCCCGTCAACTCCCTCGACACCACCGCGGTGCAGACCCACTTCGACCGGCAGCTGCGGGAGTGGGGCGTGGACGACGCGGGCCGGGAGCGGGCGCGTTCCCTGCTCACCCCGCGGGCCGTACGGGCACTGCGCGAGCAGATGACCTCCACCGGCACCTCGGCACCCGCCCGGGCCGGGCGGTGGGTCGCGGGGATCCGGATCGGTAGCCGGACCGGCCTGCTGCACGTCGAACTGGAGGTGGTGGACAGGCGGTTCGACGGCATCGGACACGGAGCGGTCATAGAGGACACCCGGATCGCGACCGTGACCGAACAGGAGAGCACGTCCCGAGGCACGCTCCGGGCGGCCGGCGTGAGCCTGGCGCACGCAGTGGCGACCTTGCCCTCCGACGCCACCTCGCGGCCGGGCGACCCGACCGCCGTCCGCGCGCCCTACGAAGGGACGGTCACCGGTACCGAGGAGACCTCCCGCGGCCTCTCGCGCACCCGCACCAGGCGGCAGACCTTCTACGCGGACGAGCCGTACGCCGAGTACCTCACCCGCTACCAGCTGCGGCTGACCCTCGACGTCCCAGGCGGCACCAGGCTGCACTCGGAGAACGAGGTGGGCACGCTGCGGGAGCAGGTGCCGCTGAGCATGACCGTCCCCGGACCGGGCACCGGCGGCCTGCCGGACGATCCGCTCGGGCCGCCCGCGGTACCGCGACCCGACCCCTCGGTCACGCTGTGGCGGAAGCCCGAGGTCAGCCGCGCGGACATCGAAGCCTGGCGCTCCCTGCCGCTGCCGGACGGCACCCACGGACCGTTCCGGGCCCCGTCCAGCGGCTTCCACGTCCGCCGGAATGTCGGCCTCGGCGCCCTGCGGGACGCCGGTGTCCTGGCCCTCGCGCAGGCATACGGCACCTCGCTGGCCCCCGCCGGGGACGGCCCGCACGAACTGACCGGTGCCGAACTCCAGGACGCCGTGGCGCGGGCTCGCCGTACCGGGCTGACCCGGCCCGGGAGCGGCGCGGCACTGGCCCTGGACAGCGCCGTCGGGGACGCGGCACTGGCGGCCTTCTTCCAGGAGAGCGGCAGCCCCGACGGCTACCAGGTCCCCGGGCTGAGCGAGGCGGGCCGCGCCCACGGCGCCTACCGGCTCTACTCCCGGCCGCACTTCACCCGGGCCGTACTGCTCGCGGTGGTTCCGGACACCGTCATGGAGAGCAGTGAGCGGCACACCGTGACCCGGGGCACCACGACCTCTCACGGCGGCGGGTTCGACTCCGCGTTCGGGGCGCAGCCGGTGGTGGACGCCGGCTCGCTCGGCTCGGCCGTTCCCTCTGCCTCCCTGGCCGGTCCGAACGCTGCCGCGAGCGAGCGCCGGGCACGCTCCGACGCGGACGGCGCCCAGCTGACCGTCAAGCCGGCCGGCCGCAGCTTCGTCCTCGCCGTCCCGACCGACTGGCTCGGCGTCGCCGAAGTGGACGCGCCCAGCAGCCCGTTCGGCCGCATCGTGCGCACGCGGGCCGTCGAGACACGGACCCAGCTGATCGTCCTGGTGCAGGAGGGCACCGCCCGGGACTGGGGCCTGATCGACGACGCGAACTTCCCGCGGCGCGTCGCCGACGCCTGGTCCGAGGTCACCGCGGCGGCCAAGGCCTGGGCCGCCGCGGACGACGCCTACTGGGCGAAGCGCCGCTCCCTGGGCAGCCCGTCCGAGAGCACGCCCGAGCTGACCCGCAGCGACCGGGTGACGACGCTGAAGCGGCAGATCCTGCAGCCGCTGCTCGACCGGGCCGAGAAAGCCGCAGCCGAACACCACCGGGTACGGGCGGCCGCCGACCGGCTCACCCGCTGGCACCAGCTGCCGGCCGAGGAACCCGCGCCCGGTCAGCCGGAACAGCGTCAGGGCCTCGCCGAACCGCCGCCCGTGCGTCACCAGCCGATGCCGGCGGTGAAGTCCGGCGTTGGCGGGCCTGCCCGCTACACCCGGCCGCACGGCATCCCCGGCCACCTTCTCTCGCCCGGCGACGACCTCTACATGCTCCAGGACGTCCCCCGCGACGGCGATGCCTTCTTCCACGCCCTTGCCGAAGGACTGCACCACACCGACCCCGGCCAGCTCGCTGGGCGCATACCTCTGACGGACCGGCAGAGCATCGTCGCCGGCCTGCGGCAGCTGCTCACCGACGAGTTCGGCCGGTTCGGGAACGTCGACCTTCTGGACTTCACCTCGCCCGACAGCAGCGACACGTTCAGCGACGCCGAACTGCAACGCGGCGGCGCGGACTTCGGCGAAAACACCCCTGAGCGCCGTGAGTTCGAGGACTCCGGACGGATGCCGCTGCACAACCGGCTGACCGGCCGACAGCGCGCCGCTCTCGCCCGAACGCAGCTGAACCGTCCCGGAGACACCGCGGGCGACGCCGGCTGGGACCACGGCACGGCCGACCTGCTGCCCGCGCTGGCTGCCCGCGCCTTCGGCCTGCGGATCACCCTGGTGGGCGACGACGGGGCCTTCCAGGAGTTCCGGCCGGTGCCGTCCGAGACGAAGGAGGACACCGGCGACGGTGAACTCGGGCACATCGTGCTGGAGTTGAAGGACCGGCACTACCGGCTGGCTCTGCCGGCCGGCGACGCGCGACGCCGGCCCCCGCTGCCCGCTCCCGTTCCCGGCACTTCGGACCCGGAGGGTGGTGGCAAGACAGCACAGGTCCGGCCGCCGTTGCCGGCGTACGACACGCCCCCCTGGTCGTCCAGCCCCGAGGCCTGGCGCCCTGTCGTCACCGAAGCCAGGCTGACGTCGCTGGCCGGACCGGACGGCACCTCCTACGAGCTCGTCGAGCCGACCGGTGACGACAACGGATTCTGGTCCGCCGTCGCCGCCCTGCCAGGACTCACCGACCAGGAACGTGCGCTCGTCGCCACGGCCACGCAAACCCCCCGCCCGGGGGACAGCGCGAGCGAACGGGCCGCGGCCCGCGAAGCGGCCGACCTGCTCGGCGCCAACGTGACCATCGTCGCCGAGAACAGCACCGCCGACACCCACACTCCCCGCGTCCGGCCGGGCGCGCGCGAGGTGACCCTTTACCGCAGGGGCAAGGAGTACCTGCTGGCCCGCCCCGCAACCACAGAAGACATGGCGATCCGTCCGAGTGACGGGGGCCGAGAGGAAGGCGTCCTCAACAGCACCATGCCCGGTGGTACGCCACCGACCACATCCGCTGAACAGGCCTCGACCGGGCATGTCACGGAGTCTGCGGAGTCCTCTGACGAAGCCGCCTCTGATGAGGTGGACGAAGCAGAGGAGCCGGCTGACGCCGGGCAGGAACTCACGGCGCTGCTCGCCTCCCGGGAACTCCTGGACACCCCGGTGCGCCGGGAACATGTGGCCGGACTCGCCTACTCGTCCGGCATCAGTGCCACCTGGACGCTCGAGGACATCGAGTTGCCGCTGAGGGCTCTCCGCCTCGGCCCGGACGACATGGTGACCCTGCTGCGCGGCAACCCGGGACTCTTCCCGGAAGCGGTGCGCACCGCCTTCCTGCGACTGAGCGGTGACGAACACAGCCGGCACCGCACCACCGAACAGGCGCGCCCGGAGTCCGAGACCGACCCGGCGCATGAGCCCGAGGGGACGGGCCACCGAGAGGAGCAGCCGTAGGATCCCGTCGGCCCCGAAAAGCCCCGGCCACAGCCGGGCGGGGAGGAGCACGCACAGGCCCCCCCACGTTCATGACCGTGGTCCCTGCCCAGCGAGGGGTGCCCCCCGCCCAGGGCGACGCAGCCGCCCGGCGAGCGGGTGCCAGTGCGGCCGGAGCAGTGGCGGCCGCGTCGGAGCAGGCCGACTGGGCGGCATTTGCGGACCGAGCAGTACCAACCCGGTCCGCGACCCGCCGGCCAGCGCCCCGGTGCCCGGGCACACAGCTTTTCGCCGACGGGATTCGGGTGCTCGAGCGGAATGACTCACGCAGCCTGGTTCGCTTCCTTTCCGCCGGTCGAAAACTGGGAGAGAAAGACATGCGGATGCGGTGGTTACGGCGGATTACGACGCCCCCGCAGGGGCACTGCTTTCCTCGCGACGGCGTCCGCCTTGAACTCGGGCGAGTAGACCTTCATCACCATTGACAACACCGTCGCCCGGGGTCCGGCTTGACACGGCCCGTGCCGGGTACGCGGACCGGTGGACTCCCTCTCCAGCAGGTCTCGTGTTGCCCATCGGTGCAGGATCGGGGGTCCGTTGAGGAAGTTTCATCGTGATTCGTGCAGGTCAACGGCCCTGGCGTGACGGGCGGTTGGGCTGCTCGCGCATGTCACGAGCGTGATCGCGTCGGGGAGATCATCTGTCGGCCCGCTTCGGGTCGTCTTCCTCGGATCTCCTGCACGCTGCGCACTGGTGCCCCTACCGTGCGTGCAGGGTCGCGACGGCGGCCCCGCGAAGGGAGGGGACATGGCCCAGAACCTGATGGTGTGGCTGATAGAGCGCCGGGTGGTGCTGGAAGAACGCGCCGCGCAGCTGCGCAAGCAGTTGACCGACACCGAGGCCGAAGTGGCCCGGCTCGGGGCCGCCGAGGTCGTCTACCAGCAGTACCAGGAGGATGCCGAGGCCGGGCACCCTGACGCCAGGGCCTGGCAGCAGGCCCTGGAAGAGGCCACCGGCGGCACGCCCGCGGCGCCCCCGCGGCCCGTGGGCACGCCCGGAGCGGCCGGCCAGCTGCTGACTCCCCACCACGGCCCCGACACCGGCACGGACGACCTGCCCGCCGAATACCAGAAGATCATGGAGATCGTCGCGGGCGGCGACAGCCCGCTGCAGGCCAAGGACGTGGCCCGCGAGCTGGGATTGGATGCGGTGCCGGCGAAGGTGGAGCCGGTGCGCGGGAAGCTGCGGAAGCCGACCGAGCGCGGCTGGATCACCCGCACCTCCGCCGGACGCTACCTGCCCCGGTAGCCCGCGACCGACCTGCCACAACGGCCGATTCGGGCCGCAACGCAAGCACCCCCGGCGGGTGTTGGTCCATGCGTGAACAAGAAGACCGGCCCCGCCGAGGGCGACACCGGCCTTGTCTACTCCGTCCGCCTGCCGCTGTCCAGCGCGACCGTCAACCGCGTGGCCGGCCTGATCCGCGCCCACCGCAGACAGATCCGCTCCCGGTGGCGCAAGCTCGACGCCGGGCAGATAGCGCTGATCGTGCTGGCCCACCTGCGCAACGACGAGCGCCTGGCCGACCTGGCCGGCGGGAACGCGGTCTCGGCCTCCACGGTGCGGCGCTGGGTGCTGGAGGTGCTCGGCCTGCCGGCCGCACGTGCCCCCCGCCTGGACCGCGCGCTGGCCAAGGTGGCCAAGGACAGCGGCTGCGTGGTCCTGTTGGACGGGACGCTGATCCGTACCCGGCGGCGCAGTGGGCGGGCGAACCGGAAGAACTACTCAGGGAAGCACAAGGCGCATGGCCTGCTGTTTCTTGCCCTGACCGATGCGAAGGGGCGGCTTTTGTGGATCTCCTCGGCCCGCCGCGGCGCCTGCAGCGAGATCACGGCGGCCCGCTACGAGAAGCTGTGCGCGCGACTGCGCAAGCTGGAGCTTGCAGCGGTGGCCGACCTGGGGTTCGTCGGTCTGGACGAGGGGGCCGAGGAGCAACCGGCGGTCATCACAGGGTTCAAGGCGAGCGGCGGCAAGCGCCTGTCGTCACCGAAGAAGATCGTGAACCGGCTGATCAGCAGCCTACGGGCGCCGGTCGAGCACGGCTTCGCGAGCCTGAAGACCTTCCGGATCCTGACCAAGGTGCGCATGCATCCGCGGCACGCGACCGCGCTGGTGCGGGCCCTGCTGGTGCTGACGCACCACCAGGTGGCTCGGTGACCGATGATCTCCCCGCAATGATCACCGTGATGAGCTGCGCGAGCACCCCAACCACTCGTCACACCAGGACCGTTGACCTGCATGAATCACGATGGAACTTCCTCACTCGGTCGGCTCGTCCAGCAGCGCGGTCTGCATAAGGACGGCCTTGCGGCGGGCGATGTACTGCGCCCGGCCAGGCGGCAGGTTGCGCGGCTTGATGTTGCCGAAGACGTACCCCTCGGAGGGCGGGCAGGACATCAGCAGCCCTGGCGTGTTGACCTCGTCCAGGCGCCTGAGCAACTGGTCGTTCAAGCCCCGCTGGGCACCGGTCGCGGACCGCGTCACCACCATATGCAGCCCCACCTCGTGCCCCAGGGCGAGATGGTCGAAGAACGGCTCAAACGGGTGGCTGACGGCGAGGCCGCCGCCGACCATGTCGTAGTCGTCGACGAGCACGAACAGCCTGGGCCCTGTCCACCAGTCCGCAAGGCGCATCCGGGCCGGGGTGATGTCCGGTCCGGGCACCCGGGTCTTGAGGGCCCGGGCCGAGCCGCCCAGCAACTCCCGCAGGGCCTCGAGCGACACCGCGTGCCCGAGCCGGTACTCCTCCGGCACCGCCTCGACCAGTGTGCGGCGGTAGTCCACCATCAGGATGCGGGCCTCGCTGGGGCTGTAGCGGGCGGTGATCGCCGAGGCGACCAGCCGCAACAGGTTGGTCTTGCCGCTCTCCGTATCGCCGACGCCTATCAGGTGCGGTGTACGGCCGAAGTCGTGCCACACCGGCGACAGGGTCTCCTCGTCGAGACCCAGCGGAACTCTCAGCCCGTCCGCCAGTTCGGGTTCCGGCAGTTCCGAGACCGGCAACCGGTACGGCAGCGTCCGTACAGGCGGCGCGGGCGGGCCGGACCAGCACCCGGCGACCCTTTCCACCAGTGCGGCCACTCCCTCGGTGAGGTCGTCGGCGCTTTCCCGGCCGTCGATACGAGGCAGCGCCGCCAGGAAGTGCAGCTTGCCGTCCGTCGTCAGGCCGCGGCCCGGACTGCGCGGCACCGCTTTCGCCTTGCGGACGTCGACCACCGAGTCCATGGCATCGCCCAGCCGCAGCTCCAGCCGGGTCGCCACCTGGTCGCGCACCTGGCTGGACAGCTCCATCCAGCGCGCCGTGGCGACGACCAGGTGGATACCGAAGTTCAGGCCGCGGGCCGCCATCTGGTTGAAGGTGGGGATCAGCGTGTCGAAGTCCTGTCGCAGCGTGCCCCACCCGTCGACCACCAGGAACACGTCACCGTGGGGTTCGTCCTCGAACTCGCCGGCCGCGCGGCGCCGGCGGTAGGTAGCCATGGAGTCGATGTTGTGGTCCAGGAAGAACTGCTCACGCTGGTTGAGCACGGTGTTCACCTCGGCCACCGTACGGTTGATCCGCTCGCCGTCGAGCCGGTTCGCCACGCCTCCGACATGGGGCAGCCCGGCCAGCCCGGCCAGCGTTCCGCCTCCCAGGTCCAGGCAGTAGAACTGCACTTCGCGGGGGCTGTGGGTGAGCGCGAGAGCGGAGATCAGGGTGCGCAGCACCGTCGACTTTCCGCTCTGCGAGCCGCCCGCGACCGCGACGTGCCCACCGCTGCCGGAGAGGTCCACCACCAGCGGATCGCGGCGTTGTTCGAACGGCTTGTCCACCACACCGACTGGCACCTTCAGCTCGCCGAGCCCCGGCCAGCCGACGGAAACCAGCCCGCGCCGCAGGTCCTCGGACAGGCTGGGCAGCAGTCCGTCAAGGGTGGGCGGCAGGTCGAGCGGCGGCAGCCACACCTGAAGGGCCGACGGCCCGGCGTCACGCAGGCGCTCCACGGCCACCGACAGCAGGGAGGCCGCGTTCTCCTCCTCCGGCTCCGGTTCGGGCTGCTGCACCGGCGCGCGCGGCACCACGTAGTCCGCTGTCCACGGCACCACCTGGCTGGCGACCCGCGCCTGGACCACCGCGCCCCGGCGCGACCGGTACGCGCCCGACACGTACGCCGCACGGAACCGAGTGAGCTCCTCCACGCTGCTCTTCAGGAAACCGGCGCCCGGTTGGGACGGCAGCTGGTAGGCGTCCGCGACCCCGAGCACCCCCCGGCTCTCCATGGCCGAGAAGGTGCGCAGTCCGATGCGGTACGACAGATGGCTTTCCAGTTGGTGCATGCGCCCTTCGTCCAGGCGCTGCGAGGCCAGCAGTAGATGCACACCCAGGGACCGGCCGAGCCGGCCGATCATCACGAACAGGTCCATGAAATCCCGGTGCGCCGCGAGCAGCTCGCTGAACTCGTCGACCACGATGAACAAACTCGGCAGCGGCGCCAGCGGTGTTCCCGAGGCACGCGCCTTCTCGTACTCGAGCGCGGAGGAGTAGTTGCCGGCCGCACGCAGCAGCTCCTGGCGTCGTATCAGCTCACCGTGGAGGGCATCGCGCATGCGCTCCACCAGGGCCGCCTCGTCCGCCAGGTTGGTGATCACCGCGGAGGTGTGCGGCAGTTCGTCCAGGCCGAGGAACGTGGCCCCTCCCTTGAAGTCCACCAGGACGAAGTTCAGGGTCTCCGAGGAGTTCGTCAGCGCGAGGGCCACCACGAGGGTGCGCAGCAGCTCGCTCTTGCCCGAGCCGGTCGCGCCGATCAGCATGCCGTGCGGGCCCATGCCGCCCTGCGCAGCCTCCTTGATGTCCAGCTGGACCGGGGCCCCGTCGGCACCCACCGCGACCGGAACCCGCAGCCGTGCCGCGCCTGTGCCACGCCCCCACAACGTGTCCGGCTCGTGACGATGCAGGTCGGAGATGCCCAGCAGGGTCGTCAACTGCACGTCTGTGGACAGCGGCTCGGCGGCGTCGGCGGTCAGACTCATCCGGTACGGCGCGAGCATCCTGGCCAGCGCCCGCGCGCCGGCCGGGCCCAGGCTGTCGGGTCGGCCGAGTAGGGTCGACTGTTCCTTGCGGCTGTGGTCGGTGCGCACCAGCCGCACCCCGTCCGGCTGCACGTCCAGTCGCAAAGTGGTGCGCCCCGGTCGCCACCGTAGGGCCTCCGATAGGTCGAGCACGACCACGTTGCGCAGGCCCGCGCCGTCGAGCCGGTGCCCGGAGGGAACCTGGCCTCCGTCCACCACGACCACGGTGAACGGCTCGTCACGGCCGGACGTGGCCTCGGGGTCGAACCCCGGCCGCTCCGCGAACTCCGCGCCGAGCAGGTCCAGCAGGCCGCCCAGGTCGGACGCCGCCATGCGAGCGGGCCCGGCGCCGTCCTGCTCGTGCGGGTGCAGGTTGTGCGGCAGCCATTTGACCCAGTCCCACTCGGCCCGGCGTTCGTCGCTCACGCAGAGCGCGATCCACAGGTCCTCCGGGGCATGGAACATGGCCAGTTGGCACAGGGCGGCCCGCACCAGGCCGCGGATTGCCGCCTCGTCACCCCGCACCAGTACCCGGGCCCAGGACCGCAGGTACAGCGCGATCGGTTGATCGGGCACCGTGCTGTAGGCCCGCATGAACCGGCGCAGCGCGTGCGCACACATGGGGTCCAGGTCCTCCACGGGCTTGGCGGACACTGGGGACAGCTGCGTCGCCAGCTGCTGGTCCCCGACGGCCACCCGCACCTCGGCGAAGTCGTCGTCCTTGGTGCGCCGCTCCCACAGCCGTGTCGTCCGCACCATCGAACGCAGCGTCCAAGGTGCGGGATGACGCCAGGTGAGTGCCAACTGCTGTTCGATCACCGTACGGTGAACCTTGCGCCGGGTCTGCGACAGGTAGCGCAGATAGTCACGGCGCTCGCCGCGCAGGCGCTGCTTGCGCTCGCCGCTCTTGCGCATCACCTGACCGACCATCATGACCACCGACGCGAGGACCATCACACCCATCGCCACGTAGGTCAGCGCACCTCCGCTCCCGCCGGGCCGGATGAACGCCAGCATCATGGAGCCGGACATCATCCCCATCGGCAGATAGGTCCACACCGCCGAACTGTCCGGCACCGTTTCCGGCAGAGTTGGCGGCTCCTGGAGGGCCAATTCGCCCTCCGGCATTTCTGGCCCGCGCCTGCGGGCAGGGCGACGGAATAGGACGACACTCAAGAAACGGGCTCCTAACCATGGCGCACGACTCATGGGTCGGGCCGAGAGCGAGAAATCCCCCGGGCGTGCACTAAGGCTTCGGGGACATCAGTAGTCTGCATCCATTCAAGTCCCAAAACCAAGCTCGCGGCTGAAAATATCGGGAAGTGTGGCCTCTCCAATGACTGACAACTCGGTGGCGGCCCTGTGTCACCTCACCGTCCGTGCCCCTGACAAGACCATTGACCTGGCGGTACCCGCCGACGTCCCGGTCGCTGACCTCCTGCCCACCCTGCTGCGCTACTCCGGCGAGGAACTGGAGGAGAACGGCCTGGACCACGGTGGCTGGGTGCTGCAACGACTGGGGGAGAGCCCCCTGGACGACGAAGGCACCCTGGAGTCACTTGACCTGAAGGACGGTCAGGTCCTCTACCTGCGCCCGTCCGCCGACGCGCTGCCCGAGGTGCGGCTCGACGACCTGGTCGACGGGATCGCCGGCATCACGCGCGACCGGCTGCACGGCTGGAATCCGCAGGCCGGCCGCCGCCTGCTCCGCAGCGCCGTGGCAATCTGCGTGCTGACCGCGCTGGGGGTGCTGGCCTGGCCGGGAGGCCCCGTCCTTGCCCGCGTGGTGATGGCCGCCGTCGCCGGACTGCTGCTGCTGGCCGGGGCCGCCTCGGCCAGCCGGGCCGTGGGGGACGCGGCAGCCGGCGCGACCCTCGGCTTCCTGGCGGTGCCGTGCATGGCACTGGCCGGCTGGCTGCTGCCCGGTGGCGCGGTCTCCGGCCCCGACGCCCACCACGTCCTCGGCGCCCGACTGCTGGCCGCGGGCGCGGCAGCCGCCGGAGGAGCCGTGCTGGCGGTGGCCGCAGCGGCCGTGTACACCCCGGTCTTCGTCGCCACCACCACGGTCGCGATAGCCTTCGCCTCCGTCGGGGCCCTGATGAGCGTCTTCGATGTGCGGGTGGCCAGCGCCGGCGCCGCGATGGCCGCCGTGGCCGTAGTCTTCGGCGGTCTGGTACCTGCCCTGTCCTTCAAGCTCGCCGGCATGCGGATGCCCCCGTTGCCCAGCAGCCCCCAGCAGTTGCAGGAGGGAATCGACCCCTACAGCGGAAGCGACGTCGCCGCCCGAACCGAGCTTGCCGCCGGCTGGATGACGGCCTTGTACGCGGCGACCGGCGCCATCTGCGCAGGCTGCCTGGTGGCCCTCGTCCGGCTGCCGGGCCTTCCCGAGGCGCTGACCGCGGGCACGCTGTCGCTGCTCCTGCTGCTGCACGGACGCGGCATGGTCAACGTGGGGCAGCGTCTGGCCCTCGTGGTCCCTGGCCTGTGGGGAGCGCTCCTGCTGGCCGTCGGCACCGCGGCCCGGCTGTCCCCGGCCGACCGCCCGGCGTTCGTCGTGGGACTGCTGGCGCTGGCCGCCGCGCTGGCCATCGCCTCCTGGACGGTGCCCGGCCGGCGGGTGCTGCCGTACTGGGGCCGCGCGGCCGAACTGCTGCAATCGCTACTGGCGATCGGCCTGCTGCCGCTGACGCTGTGGGTGCTCGGCGTCTTCGGCGCCCTCCGGGCCATCAACGGCTGACCGGCACAGAGAACCGAAAGGGAACACGATCCCATGCAGTCCAAGCGTGACCAGGTCCAGGCCCACACTTTCACCATGGGCAGGCTCACCTCCGGCATGCTGCTCGCCGACCCCGATGCCCCGGAGAGCCCGCTGGCCCGTACCACCCGGGGCGCGGTCATCGGCGTCGTCCTCGCGGTGATCGTCTCGGCGGGCGCGGCGGTGTACGGGCTCATCTCGCCCGGCGGCAACACCTCGTGGCGGACCTCGGACACCCTGATCGTCAACAGGGACACCGGAGGCCGCTACCTGTTCCTCGACGGCCGCCTCAGGCCGGTCCGCAACTACGCCTCCGCCCTGCTGATCGTCGGAAAGAAGCTGAAGACCACCGATGTGAGCCCCGCGGCACTGCACGGCACGCCCATCGGGGCCCCGGTCGGCATCCCCGGGGCCCCGGACTCCGTACCGACGGCGAAAGACCTGGACAGCGGCGCCTGGCACGTCTGCTCGACCCTCGTTTCCGCGCGGACCGCGGCCACCGGAAAGACCGCGGCCACCACTCTCGTCGCCGGAGCCCCCGTGGACGGCCGGGCGGTGACCGACGCCCAGACGCTCGTCGTGACGGGCCCGGACAAGGCGACGTACCTCGTATGGCAGGGCAGCCGGCTCAGGCTCGACAAGGCCTCCGGCGCGGCCGTCTCCCTTGGCTACGACTCCGTGACACCCATCCCAGTGTCCGCCGCGTTCCTGGACGCCCTGGCCCCCGGTCCGGACCTCTCCCCGCCCGCCGTGCCGGGCCGGAGTACCGCCGGACCGTCGCTGGGCGGCGCACGCGCCACGGTGGGCCGGGTTTACGTGCTGCGGGTGCCCGGCTCCGTCCCGAAGTACTACCTGCTCCAGGAGGAGGGTTTCGTACCGCTCACAGCCACCGGGGCCGCCATCGTCCTCGGTGCCCCGGTCACCCGCGAGAAGGCCTACGGCGGCCACTCGCCCGAGGCCGAGCCGCTGAGCGCCGACGTCCTAGGGGCACATCTGGCACCCGGGGGCCATAGCCGGTCCGCCGCCCACGCGGGCCTGCCGGACTCCCCGCCCCGGGTGGCCGATGTACCAGACGGTGTGTCGGCCTGTGCCCGTGTGCACTCCGTGGACGGGCTGGTCCGCATCAGCACCGTCATGGTGCCGAGCGGTGCTCTGGCCCCGGTGACACAGGCAGCACCCGGGGAGTCGGCGGCGGCGTGCCTGCCGGTGGACGCCGTCGTGGTCCGGCCGGGCCGTGCCGCGCTGGTCCGGGCGCTGGGTGCGGGCGGTACGGCGGTGGGCGACACGATGTACTTCGTGGCCGAGGACGGTGTGAAGTACCGGGTGTCCTCCGATGACGCACTGAAGGTGCTGGGGTACACGGACTCGGACGTGGTGGCGCTGCCCTCGCCGCTGCTGTCCATGCTGCGGTCGGGACCGGATCTGGACCCAGACGCCGCCGCGGGCCGGAGCACCGTTGTGATCACGCCCCCGGCCTGCGGGAAGGCTCCGGGAGGGCCGAACGGACCTTCGTCGCCCACCGGGAAGGCTCCGGGGGCACGGAGCAAGTCCTCGTCGCCCGCGGCTGGGTGAGAGTGGGGGTACGGCACGGAGTGATGTACGAACAGGCAGATTTCCAGGGACGTTTATTCAAATGTCTCTCAACTGAGCGTTGAACCATTAACCTCGTGCCGATCCTGCCTTCGGCATTGCGGTCGATGCCGGCGAATTTCGTTGATGCGGCGAGAAGTATGAGCGGCTGAAAACGTAGGGGAAAGTTACGGCCGGGATGCCGTTCACGTACGAGGAACCCGCCCGCGTCGGACTCTCCGAGGAGACGATCGAGTCCTTGCGCCGCCGGCGGGCTGACGGCGGGTTCCCGCAGGACCCGGAACTCACCGAGCAGCAGGAACGGACCCTGATTCGTGGGCAGTTGCTCACAACCCGCGGCTGAAACGACGCGACCGAGCGGACGGCCGTCGTGCAGGTGGCCTCCTACGGCGTGAACGTGACCGTGGCCGGCGAGGACGGCACCTTCAGCAGCATCCACGGCTCCGGCGACGGATGGACAGGCCGGAACTGGTCCTGTACCGCAGAGGTAGGGAATACCTGCCGGCCGAGCCGGTGGCCACCGACGGCGGCCGGGGTACGTCGCCCATGGTCGCCGAAACCACGCCACGGGCGAACACGCCGGCCGTAACGACGCCGCACCTCGCCCGGCGCGCCTGGGATCTCGCACCCAGCACCGAATTGCCGCTGCGTGATCTCCCACTCACCCCGGCGGACCGTGTGACCTGCCGCGCAGATATCCGGACCTCTTCCCGTCGTGGGTGGGGGAGAGCCTGGCCCGGCTGACCGGGTAGGAGGGAGGCGGCTTGCCGCCCTTGGGCCCGATGTCGTGCGCGCCGTCGCCAGGCGCGGCGAGGTCGGCCTGACGGGGCGTGTACGCGCCCTGTTGTTCGACCCTCGGCTCCGCGGGGGACCACGGCCGCCACTCTTGTCGCCGGAGCCCCTGTCGACGGCTGGGCTGGTCCGCACCAGCACCGTAATGCTGCCGAGCGGCGCCCTTGTGCCGGTGACACAGGTGGCGTCCAGAGAGTCCGCGGCGGCGTGCGTGCCGGTGCGGGCGCTGGGCGCGAGCGGCACGGTGACGAAGAGGCAGAGTCCGAGGGACCAACGGCTCAGATGTTCCTCAAGTTTGAGTGCTCTCAACCGGGTTGGTCCTAGCCTTCTGGTGATCCTCCCAGTGCCCCACCGATCAAGGAGCAGGCCCATGGCAGGCGATGGACAGCGGTCAAGTGCACAGTCGACCCAGAACGGCATCCGGGCTTTGGAGTCCGCTCTCACCGGCATCAGGAAGTCCCGTCAGGACGTGGACAACACCAGCGCCGACCTCTCCCGGGGCTACCAGGGCAGTGACGGTGCCCAGTTCGGACAACTGCTCATCAAGTGGGACGGGCAGTGCGATGTCATCCAGCGCACCCTGCAGGACATGATCGACAAGCTCGCGGCGAGCCTGACTCAGCACCAGAGGACGCAGACTGCCGCGGGGGACGCCGTCGCCCAGGCGTCCAGGGCCTCGGACACGGTCTTCCATGAGCTTGCCGGGTCCTGATCCGGCCAACCCCCGTTCCTGCACCGACGATCGAGACGAGATCTGTGATGAGCGACAACTTCACCGACGGCAACATCTTCGTCGCCTACTCCCACATGCAGAACGCCGCCGACGACATGGTCAGCCAGACCAGGGCGATCGCCACCACCCTGTCGAACCTGGAGGCGGAACTCAGCGAGCTCAAGAAGACCTGGTACGGCAACGACGGTGACGTCTACCGCCAGAAGCAGACCGCCTGGGACCAAGCGGTCGGCAACATGGAGCAGCTGCTCACCTCCCACGCCAACCTGCTGAACGACATCCACGGAAACTACAAGTACAGCGAGAACTCCCTGTCCCAGATGTGGAACGAGGTCGCGATCGGCCGCTGAGCGGCGGACCGGACCCTTCGCTTCGCCGTGCGCCGTCCGGCAGGCCGCCGCACAGTGCACGGCAGATCAGGAAACAAGCGATGACAGATCTGACTCGGCTCAACAGCGAGGGCCTGAAGCGCTTCGTAGAGGAGGACCTCGACGAGTTCATCAGGTACACGAAGGACATCCGTGAGGACGCCCCTGCGCAGGGGCCGCGGGCCCTCAAGAGCCTCATCGAGGGGTACACCACGCCGGACACCCAGGGTCTGCCGAACCAGTTCCTCCGCATCGGCAAGCTGGGTAACGACGACGGCGTGCACGGCGCGGAACTGACCAAACGGATCGAGAGCGGCGCCAAGGGGATAGACGACGTCCTGGTCACCATGGGCTCCCTGTTCAAGCACATAGACGCCGATCTGAGGGAAACTATCGAGACGCTGCTGAAGACCCAGGGCGACAGCCTGGCCGCCATCGGTGGCCAGAAACTCCTGGACATCTTCTCTGATGTCGATAGCGACCTGAGCGGCAGCCCGGCCTCATCGGGCGACTCCAAGAAATAGGCGAGTACGAGCCACTCCTGTCGCCTGCTCCCCTCCGCCCTTCCTACCCCAACGGAGCGCGCTGCCATGGAAAGCACCCAGCCCGATGATGACAAGTGGGCAGAGGCGGTGACTAGCTTCACCGGATATCCCATGCCCGCTAGGAAGAGCCTCTTCGAAAAGCTCAAGAGCAAGGACGGAATTCCGCTCTTCCGCATGGGTATTCACGGGCAAACTATGAGGGCGGTTACAGAGCATGATAACGGCTGGATGGTGCGTGGGGGCGAGGATTACGACCTAACTTTCTACGCGGTCGAGCACGGCGAAGTGCTTATGTGGCAGGCGAGGATCGTGTTCATTGGAGTTGCCCACAATGAAAAGGGCAGGGCGGAACTCCTCGAACCCTACGGCACGCTATCGGGCGGTGAATTTGAAAGTAGTGTAAAGGCGGAAAGGCTGAAGGAGGCCAAGTGGGACGACCGCCCAGTGTGGCAGTACATCGCCGGAGCCAAGGCGGCACTCGACTCACTGCTCGCAGACGATCACACGATTGGGTTCGAGCACAACGGTCTGTCCGTGGCGAACGCCCACGCCGTCGATCTCCGCTCGTTCCAACGTACGGCCGAGGCATTCGATCGGGCGAAAATGCACTTCGAGGGCCGGACCAACACGCTGGCGGAGTGGGTGCAGTGGCTGGGCGACGAGAACGTGTCATGGAAGGGACAGGCGGCCGGGGTCTTCCGCAACCTCATAGTTCAGGTCTACAAGAACTACGAGAACTATGTGGACCAACTCGGTGGGAAAAACTTCCGAGCCAGCAACAAGATCGGCGAATACTCGCCCAGTTCCAAGTTTGGTGACGCCCTTGCCGGGGCCTACCAGAACGCCCACCGACAGGCCGGGCTACTCCGCAACGCTTGGTTCATCTGGGCCGGAAATCAATTGCACGACCCACACCGGGCGCTCCTGGAAGTGCTGAATGACTTACACCGCTGGATCCTCGAGAACAATGTCACGCAGGTCATGAAAATAGATTACCCGGGCCACAAGGGTTACTCGGTCACCCCGGCCTTCCGGCAGGTCCACCCTACATACGGAGACCTCACGAAGGAGGCTAACTGGACGGAAATCGGCCAGACTGCCGTGAATAACTGGAACGTCCACGTCGAGACCCTCCTCATACCGGCCGCCGAAGCTGTGCTCTCGAGTCTCAACAACGCATGGCTCGACGCCGCAAGCGAGTTCGACGAGCCGCTGCAGACAAAGAACACCACTTCCCTGTCCCAATCCTGGCAGGAGGAGCAGGTCCGGCTCGGCCAGGAGAGCCTTGACAGCACCAAGTGGGCTCTCGGCGCCGGCACTGGCGGGTCCGTCCCCAATGTCGGGGCTCTGGCAGCCAGTGCGCTGAACGGCGCCGTCGCCAACGTGTTCGGCTCCGAAGCCGGCACGACCGCCAACGGCACCGGCACTGCCGACACCAGCGGCAGACTCACGAACCTGGGCGACAGCATCACGAATCCGGACGGCAGTACCACGACCCGTAACACCGACGGGGCACTGGCCACCACCTATCCCGACGGCAGCCTCGCCCTCCTCAACCCGGCGACCGGAGCACTGACCACCACCTCCAAGGACGGCAAGACCAGCAGCGGGACCGTCGGCCGGGGGGAGGCGGTGACCAATGCGGACGGCAGTACGTCGCTGCTGAACCCGGACGGTTCGGTGACCACGACGTTCCCGGACGGGACTGTCCAGACCATCGGGTCCGACGGGACGGTCACCACCAAGCAGCCGGACGGCTCGGTCACCTCTTCGCTGCTGAATCCGTCGGCGGGTTCGCTCACCACGCCGAGCGGCGACTCGACGACGCTGAATCCCGACGGTTCGCTGACGACGAGCTTCCCGGACGGGTCGACGTCGACGGTGGACCCATCGACGGGGACGGTCACGACGACGTCGCCGGACGGGTCGACCAGCGACGGGACCGTCGGCCGGGGGGAGGCGGTGACCAATGCGGACGGCAGTACGTCGCTGCTGAACCCGGACGGTTCGGTGACCACGACGTTCCCGGACGGGACTGTCCAGACCATCGGGTCCGACGGGACGGTCACCACCAAGCAGCCGGACGGCTCGGTCACCTCTTCGCTGCTGAATCCGTCGGCGGGTTCGCTCACCACGCCGAGCGGCGGCTCGACGATGTTGAATTCCGACGGTTCGCTGACGACGAGCTTCCCGGACGGGTCGACGTCGACGGTGGACCCATCGACGGGGACGGTCACGACGACGTCGCCGGACGGGTCGACCAGCGACGGGACCGTCGGCCGGGGGGAGGCGGTGACCAATGCGGACGGCAGTACGTCGCTGCTGAACCCGGACGGTTCGGTGACCACGACGTTCCCGGACGGGACTGTCCAGACCATCGGGTCCGACGGGACGGTCACCACCAGGCAGCCGGACGGCTCGGTCGCCAAGACCGACCTCAACGGCACAGACGTCGGCAGCAGTAGCGCAGGCGGCGTTCACAGCGGGTCCCCGCTCAACGGCGGCACGTCCGCCTCGAGCCTGTCGGACTTCTCCAGCGCTCCCCCTGCCACCTTCACCCCCGCCGGGTTCGCAGCCGCCCCCGCCGTCCCGGACAGCAGCGGCCTGAACAGCGCCGACAGCTCCTTCGAGGAGTACGACAGCACTCCCTACGCCGGACGCGCGGTCGGCGCACCCACCACCAGCTCGGCCGCCTCGACGGCGAGTGAGAACAGCGGCGGAGTGCCGCTGAACCCCATGGCATTCGGTGGCATGGGTGGCATGGGCGGCATGGGTGGCATGGGCGGAGGCGGCGCAGGGGGATCGAACAACGAACGCGTCCGCAATGTACTGAGCGACAGCGACGGCGCCACCCTGCGCAGGGCGAGGTCGCGTGCCGCGGTGGCCGACGAGGAAGAGGACGTGGTCTTCACCCGAGGCGGACGGCCCGTCACCGCATCCACGCCCTATCTCCCGATGGGCGCTCCGGGCAGTCAAGGCGGCCAGTCCACCGAGTCCGGCGACCGCGAAAGGTCCGGCTGGGTGCAGGAGGACGAGGACGTGTGGGGCACGGACGATGGAGGAGCTCCGGCGGTGATCGGACGATGAGCGACGGCAACGACAGGATTCAGGAGCCCGCGGCGCCCCTGGCGTCGATCGAGGAGAGGCTGGCCCAGGCGGTGGCCGAACTCGAAGCGATCCAGGAAGGGGTCGCCAGGGCCGAGGCGGAACTGCGCCAGGCCTCGTTCACCGTGCGCTCCAGGGACCGGGCTGTCGAGGTCACGGTCGGTCATCAGGGCGAGCTGACGGCACTCAGATTCCTGGACGGCAAGTACCGGACCATGGCGGCTGGTGAACTCGCCGCCAGTGTGCTCGAGGCGGCGGAACGTGCCCGGACACAGATGTCCGCTCATGTGATGGAGACGCTCCAGCCCTTCACACAACCGAGCGGTGCGGTACCCGAACTGACGGGAGTGGACATCGACTGGGCCGAGATCTTCGGTCCTGGTGTCCCGGATGTTCCGCAGAGCACGCCTGGTCGACACCCCAGGAACCGGCTGCGTGACGAGATCGGCGACGGCATGGAGGAGGGGCACGATGCCTGACACCAACACTTGTGCCGCAGATCCGGCCCGCATCGCGGACGCTGCCCGGGTCGCCGATCAGATCGCCTCGGCAGCGGTACGAGGCGTTGCGGCAGGCGGTGCTGCAGCAGGGTGGGTTGTTCGAGGCGAAGGCGTGGGTCAGCGAGCGGTCGCAGCAAGACCCGGTCGCTGTACCGCATTCCGGCATGGCTGCGCCGCAGCCGGCCACCGCACCGGCCCCGCCACTACATCTCGGCCCGTGCGGACCACCTCGGCGGATCCGGCGGTGGAGCGGACGGAGCGTGTGGAGGCAGGCGATGCCGCCACGGGCAGGCGCAGCGGGACGTGACCCGCCCGCTGTGAACCTTCGGCCGCCAGCCCGCCCCCCCAAGGCGGCGGCCCGGTCCTGTGGCCTCCCACAGCGGTCGCGGGACCGGCACCGGACCGCCCGAACACCATCTCGTCACCCTTTTTCCCCCCTTTGGCCGTTGGAAAGGACACTATGAGATCATCAGGGGCTCAGGGCCCCCAGCAGGAACTTGCCCAGGCCGCGGAACCGGGCACGGGCACGACGGTGCCCCGCACAGGACAGGCAGTGAGTTCACCGGAGGCGGAAGAGGCCGTCGTCGTCGGCGGAACGGCCCAGGCTCCGTCGGCCGCCGAGGGCGCGACACAGTCTGTTCTCGGGCCGGAGCCCGTATCCCCGCTCGCCACAACGGCGCAGCAGCCGGACGCGGCAGGAGCCACTGCCACCGCCCCTGACGTGGGCGAGGCGGGGCCGGAGAGCGCCACCGCCACCGACGTGGAGGAGGCGGAAGAGGCACCCGAGGCCATGGCCGAGGCCGCGCCGGCCGATCCGCCAGGGCGACCGCACAAGAGCCTGCTGGCCGGAGCGGCCATCGTAGGAACACTCCTGATGGCCGTACCGTTTCTGGTGGGCGGTGACGGTGATGACGCCCACGCGGCTCCGATCGGTGCGACGCCCGGGACTGTCCTGGGTTCCCCAGGGGACGGAAGCGTCTACGGTGCCGTCGGATCGGCTTCCCCGACCCACGGCGGCATGCCCGCAGCGACCGGTCCGGCCAAGCATTCTCCCACTCCGCATGACACCGGGGACCCGGGAGCGCACTCCGGGTCCGGTGCGGACCACTCCACGAGCGGCACGGGTAGGCAGTCGGCCGGCCACAGTGGCGCCTCGTCAGCTACCGGGAAGACGACGACCGGCGGGTCGGGGTCGCAGAAGCCCTCGTCAAACGTCTCCCCAGACACATTCTCCGGCGGCTCCGAGAAGGTCGCCGGCGTCTCCATCCGGAGTTACGCCTCGGGCCGCTGCATCGATGTGACGAACGCCGGGGGTGACGGTACGCCGCTGCAGATCTGGGACTGCAACGGATCCGCGCAGCAGACCTGGCGCTTCATGAGTGACGGGACTGTGCGTGCCCTGGGTCTGTGCATGGACGTCGCCAATGCCTGGACCATTGACGGCGCGGTGATCCAGCTGCATCCCTGCACTGGCAATCCCGCTCAGCAGTTCCGTCTGACCTCCGGGCACGATCTGGTCAACCCGCAGGCGGACAAGTGCGTTGACGTGACGGACCAGCGGACGGGCAACGGCGCCCGGTTGCAGCTGTGGGACTGCAACGGCCAAAGCAACCAGAAGTGGAGCGCCGGCTGAGCGGCCATTCATTGAGGAAGTTCCATCGTGATTCATGCAGGTCAACGGTCCTGGTGTGACGAGTGGTTGGGGTGCTCGCGCAGCTCATCACGGTGATCATTGCGGGGAGATCATCGGTCACGGAGCCACCTGGTGGTGCGTCAGCACCAGCAGGGCCCGCACCAGCGCGGTCGCGTGCCGCGGATGCATGCGCACCTTGGTCAGGATCCGGAAGGTCTTCAGGCTCGCGAAGCCGTGCTCGACCGGCGCCCGTAGGCTGCTGATCAGCCGGTTCACGATCTTCTTCGGTGACGACAGGCGCTTGCCGCCGCTCGCCTTGAACCCTGTGATGACCGCCGGTTGCTCCTCGGCCCCCTCGTCCAGACCGACGAACCCCAGGTCGGCCACCGCTGCAAGCTCCAGCTTGCGCAGTCGCGCGCACAGCTTCTCGTAGCGGGCCGCCGTGATCTCGCTGCAGGCGCCGCGGCGGGCCGAGGAGATCCACAAAATCCGCCCCTTCGCATCGGTCAGGGCAAGAAACAGCAGGCCATGCGCCTTGTGCTTCCCTGAGTAGTTCTTCCGGTTCGCCCGCCCACTGCGCCGCCGGGTACGGATCAGCGTCCCGTCCAACAGGACCACGCAGCCGCTGTCCTTGGCCACCTTGGCCAGCGCGCGGTCCAGGCGGGGGGGCACGTGCGGCCGGCAGGCCGAGCACCTCCAGCACCCAGCGCCGCACCGTGGAGGCCGAGACCGCGTTCCCGCCGGCCAGGTCGGCCAGGCGCTCGTCGTTGCGCAGGTGGGCCAGCACGATCAGCGCTATCTGCCCGGCGTCGAGCTTGCGCCACCGGGAGCGGATCTGTCTGCGGTGGGCGCGGATCAGGCCGGCCACGCGGTTGACGGTCGCGCTGGACAGCGGCAGGCGGACGGAGTAGACAAGGCCGGTGTCGCCCTCGGCGGGGCCGGTCTTCTTGTTCACGCATGGACCAACACCCGCCGGGGGTGCTTGCGTTGCGGCCCGAATCGGCCGTTGTGGCAGGTCGGTCGCGGGCTACCGGGGCAGGTAGCGTCCGGCGGAGGTGCGGGTGATCCAGCCGCGCTCGGTCGGCTTCCGCAGCTTCCCGCGCACCGGCTCCACCTTCGCCGGCACCGCATCCAATCCCAGCTCGCGGGCCACGTCCTTGGCCTGCAGCGGGCTGTCGCCGCCCGCGACGATCTCCATGATCTTCTGGTATTCGGCGGGCAGGTCGTCCGTGCCGGTGTCGGGGCCGTGGTGGGGAATCAGCAGCTGGCCGGCGGCTCCGGGCGTGCCCACGGGCCGCGGGGGCGCCGCGGGCGTGCCGCCGGTGGCCTCTTCCAGGGCCTGCTGCCAGGCCCTGGCGTCAGGGTGCCCGGCCTCGGCATCCTCCTGGTACTGCTGGTAGACGACCTCGGCGGCCCCGAGCCGGGCCACTTCGGCCTCGGTGTCGGTCAACTGCTTGCGCAGCTGCGCGGCGCGTTCTTCCAGCACCACCCGGCGCTCTATCAGCCACACCATCAGGTTCTGGGCCATGTCCCCTCCCTTCGCGGGGCCGCCGTCGCGACCCTGCACGCACGGTAGGGGCACCAGTGCGCAGCGTGCAGGAGATCCGAGGAAGACGACCCGAAGCGGGCCGACAGATGATCTCCCCGACGCGATCACGCTCGTGACATGCGCGAGCAGCCCAACCGCCCGTCACGCCAGGGCCGTTGACCTGCACGAATCACGATGAAACTTCCTCAGTAGGGCCGGCCGGTCGTCGGTCGGCTCAGGGGCGGCCACGCCTTGTCCCGGCCGGCGCCATCGGCGGGCGCGGCTCTTGCGTGCCCTCGGCGGGCACACCCCAACGGTGCGGGCGCGGTGGCCCAGGCGATCGCCAGGACCAGGCCGACGTCCGCACCCGCCAAGGCCAAGGCGTGTCAGGTCGCGCGGGCGCCCGCCGCACCCGCATCAAGGGGGGCGGCATCATGGTGTGCCACGGGTGAGTCGCCTCGCGGGGCTGGGGCAAGCGATGTTGAACCGGCCGGTACAAGTCAACATCGGGCCCGCGCTGTCCAACATCACCGGGTTACTCGGCCTTGGCGGCGGCAATCTCCCCGAGGAGGGCCAAGAGTTCACGCTCGGCGGCGATGACCCTTTTGCGCGTCGATATCGGTTGCCACGCCCTGTTGGGCATGCCGTGCAACCGGTCCCGGTCCTCGGCGTCGACGCCGAGGAACTCGCCAAGGATTCCCAGCAGCAGGGGCAGAGCGAAGCGCTGGCGCAGCTCGACGACTCCACCGCCCGACTCCGCCGCGCGAGCCAGGCCATCGAGCAGGGTAGCGGTCAACTCACAGGGCCCTGAAACCGCCGTAATCACACCATCGCGCGGTCTTGGAATGACGACGATCCAGCCCGCGACCGGAGCCGTTCCTGCTTCCGCGGACGCCTCGGCCGACACCGGTCGCGACTCATCCATCGACGCCTCCGCCGCTACGGCTGGAGCGGCCAGGGCCTCGGCGAGCTCCATTCGAGCGATCACCCGGTGCTCCAACACCGCCTCCGCCTCCCTGAGTTCGGCAAGAACCCGATCGGCTTCCACGCGAAGCTCCTCCGCCCGCACCCGGGCAGCCGTCTCGCGCTCTTCCAGCAGCCCCCTCACCGATGTCACCGGTCATCTCCGCATGGTCGAGAACGAACTGATCGCCCGAACCCTCCCGCAACGACGTCGGGATCATGCCTGAACAGCGGAAACTTAACCATCACGTCCGGTGGGACAACGACTTCTCACAGGTGAGTGACGTCTGAGCCATTGGTCCTTGGAACTCCGCCTCTCCGTACACTGCTCCGCGCCAGGCATCCTCCCGTCACCCGGCAACGGGCGCCGGGGACCCGCTCAGCCCTCCGGGAGCATTCCCAACAGACAGGGGGCGTGATGACGACACTGCCGCCGCCCGATACGGCGCCAGAATCCGGATCCGGCACCGACCGAAGCACTCCTGAACCCGGATCCACCGGCTTGATGCCTGTGGATAGTTTCTCCGGAAACGAAGAAGTGCCTTGTGACCTGCGATGATGGGGTTTCTCTAGGACCACATCAGGCACGATCGGCAAGGCACTTCCGAGATGCAATCCTCCCATGCCGCGGCGGCGGTCTCTTCCACGTTCGATGATCCGAACCTGGTCGCGTACGGCGGGCTGGAGCCGGTGGTGCGGCTGGCCGAGCGGTGCGGTCTGCCGGCGTTGGCCGGGGAGCACATCAGGCTGCCGGTCTCGAAGGACGGCACCGGCGCCTTCCCCGCCGCGAAGCTGATGTCGCTGGTGGGCGGCATGGCCGCGGGCGCCGACAGCATCGAGGACATGGACCGGCTGCGGCATGGCGCGATGGGCCGCCTGTTCTCCGGGGTGCGGGCCCCGTCCACGCTGGGGTCGTTCCTGCGCTCCTTCACGCACGGGCATGTGAAGCAACTGCATGCCGTGGCCCGCCGGTTCCTGCCCGAACTGGCCCGTCACACCCCGTTGCTGACCGGCGCGGACCAGGTCGCCTACGTGGACATCGACGACACCATCCGCCGCACCTACGGCTACGCCAAACAGGGTGCAGGCTACGGATACAGCAAGGTCAAGGGCCTGAACGCGTTGCTCGGCATCGTCTCCACACCCCTGTCCGCCCCCGTGATCGCCGCCACCAGGCTGCGTAAAGGGCCCTCGAACTCAGCGCGCGGGGCGGCAGCGTTCGTGGCCGAGACCATCCGCACCGCCCGTGCCTGCGGCGCGAGCGGCCTGCTGGTACTGCGGGCGGACTCCGCGTTCTACGGCGCCGACGTCATCAACGCCTGCCGCGCTCTGGGTGCCCGCTTCTCCGTCACCGTGCGGATGAACGCCTCCGTCAAGGCCGCCATCGCCCACATCGACGAGACCGCCTGGACGCCGATCAAGTACCCCAAGGCTGTCTGGGACGAGGAGGGCCAGTGCTGGATCTCCGACGCAGAGATAGCCGAGGTCCCCTACACCGCGTTCACTTCCAAGCCGAAGAAGCAGCAGGTCACCGCCCGTCTGATCGTGCGCCGCGTCAAGCGCCTGAACCCTGACGCCGTCCCCGTCGGGCAGGGCACCCTGTTCAACACCTGGCGCTACCACGCCGCGTTCACCGACTCCCCGCTCGCCTTGAGGGATGCCGAGCGTGATCACCGTCGGCACGCTGTCGTCGAGCAGGTGATCGCCGATGTCAAGAACAGCGCCTTCGCCCACGCGCCGTCCGGGCATTTCCAGGCCAATGCCGCGTGGCTCGCCCTGGCGGCCCTGGCACACAATCTGACCCGCGCCGCCGGCGCCCTGGCCGGAACATTCCATGCCAGGGCGACCACCGCCACCATCCGTGACCACCTGATCAACGTGCCCGCCCGTCTGGCCCGATCCGCCCGCCGCCTCACCCTGCACCTGCCCGAACGCTGGCCCTGGGGCGAGGACTTCGCCCAGCTGTTCAGCACGGTGCATGCACCACCCGTCCTCTGACTCCCTGACCGACCTGCCCGAAAGGGCCCGAGACCTGTGGAAAAAGTGGAAGAGCTGGGTAGACCAGCGGCCACCCCATGCCCGAATCCGCAACTCAGCCCCGACACGGCCTGCGCGACCCCGAAACGATCAACCGGGAATCAAGCCGGTGGATCCGGGCTGAAGCACCTGGTGAGCGGGGTTGACCGTGAACTCGGCAGTGACGCAGACGTCTTCACCGGCCCGCCTATCGATGTGCGGTCCGTGACGCTGTGCCTCGCCGCACTGAAGCATTGGGCGCAAACAACCTCGAGTACCTCACCGGGCACGGGGCTCGGAGCACTGCGCAGGGCGATATCGCGTCGGGATACGCCGGCGGCGGAGTGAGCCTGGTCGACTCACCCGCGGAGGACAGGTATCGCCTCTGTCAACTCGGCGTGGAGGCTTCGTCTCCGACCGGGCGCCACCGGCGGGCGCGGCCCTTCGGGGCGACCACGGCGACCCAGGCGATCACCAGGACCAGGCAGACGCCGGCACCCGCCAGCACCAAAGCACGTCGCGTCGCCCTGGCGCCGGCTTCATCCGTCTCCACACGCGCTGGCCAGGAACCGTCGCCCGGCGCCGCCCGGTCGGGAGATGCTCCCGGCACCGAGGTGAGCGCGCCGTACAGGTCGAGCCGGGGTACGTCCGCCGGATATGCGGTGGTGATCAGCCTGCGTGCCGTCTCGGCGGCGGACAGCCCAGGGTGGGCGGACCGTACCAGGGCCGCTGCCGCGGCGGCGTAACCGGCGGCGAGAGACGGTCCGGAGCCAATGAAGTGGCCCCGGCCCTTGGGACCGATGCCCAGCACGCCGTCGCCCGGCGCGGCCAGGTCGGTGTGCCGGGGCGTGTACGCGGCCGGCGGGCGCCGACCCTGCACATCGACGTCGACGACGGACAGGACGCCGGTTTCGGCCGCCGGCCAGTAGTCCCCGGGCGGCGGGGCGGAGGACGTGCCGTCGCGCGGGGTGTCGGGAGCCGCGGCGGCCACGATCAGGGCGTCGTGGCGGGCGGCATAGGAGACCGCGTCGTGGAGGTTGGAGGAACTCTTGGTCAGGGCCGGGGATACCTCGACGACCTGGGCCCCGGCGTTCACCGCCGCCCGGATGCCGTCCGCGACCGAGGTATCGGTCGCCGTACCTCGCTCGTCCGTCCCCCGCACAGCCACGATGTGTGCCCGGCCGGCCGCTCCGGAGAAGCCGACACCGTCCATGGGCGCGGCGGCGATCAGCCCGGCCACGAAGGTGCCGTGGCCGACGCAGTCCTCGCCCGCCCTGCCCACGGCGGTGACCCGGCCGACCAGGGCGGGTGCCTTGAGCGAGACCCCGGTGTCGACGACGGCCACGGTCACCCCGGCACCGGTAGCGAACTGCCGGGTCCGGGTCAGCTGCAGGTTCTGCTCCTCCCAGGAAACGGCCTTGGCCACCGTGGCGGAGCCGCCGGTGCAGGCGGCTCCGGCCGCCAGCCGGGACGGCATCACGGGCAGTCGTACTGTGTCGCCGGACGCGGCGTCGGCCTCAGCCGCCGCCCTGGTCACCGCCATGGACGCGCAGAGAAGGGTAACGAGGGCCAGCAATGCGTGGCGGAGCCTGGAGCGGCGCATAATGTCAACCTCGGGAGAAGAAGGGGTATGTGGTGACCGCCACGAGCCCCGCTCCCGGGCCGCCGGGGCGCAGGCGCGGGCCGTCTTGCGGTCGGGTCACTCGTGCACCGCCTTCTTCCCGGGCAGGGCGTCCTCGGGAAGCAACAGCCGCAGGTCGTCCAGCCCAGGGGCGGCCATCGAGCTCAGTCGGCCAGCTTGACGCGTCATCATGCCTTCCAGGACCTGCCGGGCGAGCCGCGCATTGCCGAAGGCCCGGTCACGCGGAAGCGACTCGAAGTAGGTGCGCAGCACCTGACCCGTGCCCGGCACGCACTCGTACCCGGCGCCGACCGCGTGCTGGCGCACGATGGTGACCAGTTCGTCCGAGGAGTAGTCGGCGAACTCCACCCGCCGGGAGAAGCGCGAGGAAAGGCCTGGGTTGGAGGACAGGAAGCGCTCCATCTCCGCGGTGTAGCCGGCGACGATGACCACCACCTCGTCCCGATGGTCCTCCATGAGCTTCAGCAGGGTGTCCACCGCCTCCTGCCCGAAGTCCGACCCGGAACCCGGCCCCGTCGGGGTGAGGGTGTAGGCCTCGTCGATGAACAGCACGCCTCCCAGGGCCCGGTCGAAGACTTCCCGGGTGAGCTGTGCGGTGTGGCCCACGTACCGGCCGACCAGGTCGGCACGGGCCACTTCGACAAGCTGACCCCGCGGCAGCACACCCAGCGAGACCAGCAGCTCGCCGTAGAGCCGCGCCACCGTGGTCTTTCCGGTTCCCGGCGGACCGGTGAAGACCAGGTGATGGCTGATGCGCGGCGCGGGCAGCCCCGCGGCCTCCCGCTGACGGGTGACGGACAGCAGGTTGACGAGGTCGGTGACGTCGCGCTTGACGGCTGCCAGGCCCACCAGGTCGCCCAGGCGCTCCAACGGGTCACCGTCCGGACTGCCGACGGCCTCACGAGCGGCTTCCTCCCCGACGTCCTCGGGGAGCAGCAGCTGGAGGTCCTGGTCAGTCATGTCCGTGAGCGTGGCCAACCGGGACGCTTGGCGGTCCACCATCTGCTCGAACACCTGGCGAGCGGCACGGCCGTTGCCGAAGGCCGCGTCCTTGGGCATACGCTCGAAGTGCACGGCGAGGGCCTTGCGAGTGGTTTCGTTGAGCACGTACTGGTGCGCGGCGCACATGCTCTCGATGATCGCCACGAGTTCGGGCACCGCGTAGTTCTCGAATTCCACAGTCCGGGAGAAACGCGATGCCAGACCGGGGTTGGACGCCAGAAAAGCTTGCATCTCGGCGGAGTAGCCCGCCGCGACCACGACCACGTCGTCGCGGTGGTCCTCCATGAGCTTGAGAAGGGTGTCGACGGCTTCCCTGCCGAAGTCGGCGCCGGAACCGCGGCCGTCGGAGAGAAGTGTGTAGGCCTCATCGACGAACAGCACGCCCCCCAGAGCACGGTTGAACGCCTCGGTGGCCTTGATAGCGGTACCACCGATGACCTGCGCCACCAGATCGGCCCGCGAGACCTCGACCAGGTGTCCCGAACGCAGTGCGCCGAGCTCGGCCAGGATCGTCCCGTAAAGCCGGGCCACGGTGGTCTTGCCGGTGCCTGGCGGGCCTGCGAACACCAGGTGACGGCCCATCGGCGGGACGGGCATGCCGAGCTCGGCGCGGCGCTGGGCCAGACGGGTGAGGTTGACCAGCGTACGCACCTGGTGCTTGACGTTGTCCAGGCCGATGAGGGCGTCGAGGGCGGCCAGCGGCCCATCCTCGCGGTTGAGCTGTGCGTCCTCGCCGGCGGGACCGGCGCCGGTCCCGCCGCGTCCCCAGGCGTCGCCCTTGCCGTTGCCGGTGCTGGTCAGTCCGTCGACGGCCAGCCGCTCACCGGGCCGGGACTGGACGAGTCCGCCGCCGCCGTTGTCCCGGACGGTGCAGTTGGCCACCGAGACCGGTTCGGTGGACTCGATGCGCAGGCCGTCACCCTCGCTATCGCTGACCTCGCAGGAGTTGAACGAACCACGTCCGCCGTCGGCGACCAGGAGCCCGTGCCGGCCGCTACCGGCCACCCGGAGCCGGGTGGCGGTCATCTCGCCCCCCTCCTCGACGGTGACACCTGACTCCTCGGCCTCGGTGATCTCCAGGTCTCGCACCGTCATGATGCCGTCGGCGCCGATCGACAAGCCGCTCTCGGCGGGTGCGAGGACCGCTCCGCCACCGATGTAGACGTTTGCGTCATCCGCGGCCCTGATGCCGCATCGACCGGCCCGCTCGACGGTGCAGTCCTCCAGCCGGCCCCGGCCGTCCTTCACGATCTCCACGCCGTGGCCGCCCGGGGCGTTGATGCGGGCACGCCTGACAAGCGGGTTGGCGCCCGTGCGTATGGAAATGCCGGTTCCCTGGGCGTCGGTGACATCGAGCCGGTCCAGTTCGGCGGCCGACTCGTCCTCCAGCAACACCGCGTTCGTCGCGCAGTCCCTGACGGTCAGGCCGACCAGGACGGGAGAGGAGTGTCCGCTCACCCGCAGGGCGGAGGCCTCCGCCGCGTCCAGCCAGCAGTCCTCGTAGGTCCCCCGGGAGCGGTCGGTGATCAGGAGGCCATGGCTCTTGGTGCGTGCCGTACGGCAACGGCGGACCACCGGGTCACTGCCGCCGCTGACCACGATGCCGGCGCCGGTGGTGCCGGTGACACGCACGTCCTCGAGCTCCGTCCTGGCCTGGCTGGCCAGCTGAATTCCTGTACTGGTGTCGTGCACCACGGTACGCAGCACCCGGGTGGTGCTGTTTCCTTCCAGGGCGACGGCGGGCTTGTCGGTCGAGGAGATGTCGCATTCCTCGACCGACCCCTGGGCCTCTCCGTTGGCGAGTACGCCATTGCCCCGGGCATCGCGGACGGTACAGCCACGCAGGGTGACCCGGCCCCGTTCCCCGATGACCACCCCCGAGGTGCCCAGGTGCTCGATGCTGCAGGATTCGACGGAACTCTCCATCGTGGAGGTGACCACCACTCCGGCACCACTCGGATTACTGACCCGGCAGTCCCGCAGCGCGAGCGAACCGCCTGCGCGGGCCAGCAGGGCCGTCCACGCGGAGCCGGTGATCTCACAGCCGTGCATGGCCACCTGCCCGCTCGGCACGTCGATGACTGGCTGTTTCTCGTCACGTCCGCGGAACACCAGGTCGGTGAGCATGACCGCGTCGCCCTTGAGTACCAGCGCGCTGCCGCGACGCGGGGCTATCTGCACACTGCCGCGGGTCTGTTCGGCCACGATGGTGACCGCGGTGGTGATGGTAAGGCTCTCCGCGTACGTGCCGGGAGCCACGCTGATGACCGCGCCACTGCGCGCCCTGGTCAGGGCCTCACCGATCGTCCGAAAGCCGTCGGGCCCCTCCGGGCTGACCGTAAGTACCTGGCGTGACACGCGCGTTCCTCCTTGCATATGGCCTCGCAAGGCCACGAGCCCCCGAATGCCTGGCAGCACCATCATGCCGGGCACCGGCCTGCTCAGCCGCATCCCGGTCCGGCCTCGGCCTCCATGGCGACGGTGACTTGAGCCTTATGGTGCTCAGTCATGGGCGCCTTCCCACCAGCCACCCGAAAGGTGACCTACCTCACATGTGTTTCCGTAGCTCTCTGGTCGGTTAGCCGTCACACCGACTCTATGCACGGGAGAACGGCCCCCGGCCGTGGAGAGAGCGACCATACCGAACGCGGATCTGGGGCGGCCTGCCAACAATCCAGACAAGCCTACCGCGTCCACACAGGCAGCAGGGCCACCTGCGGTTTGCTACTGGTAGTTCGTCAATTCCGGCGGTGGCGTGGGGTGACGGCAGGTCGGGTTGGTCGTAGTCCGATGGTAAAAGTCAACTGCCTTGCTCTCGAGTTCGACGTAATTCGGTGGCCTGGAGTGCCGAACGAATCTGGGATCTGACTCGCGTGGACATGGGTTTGGCCGCCTGGAGGGCGTTTCTGGTCTGAGTAGCGCAGGAGGTACTTGCCGTCGAGGTCCTCCTCCGTCTTGATCCTGGCGGTGTCGATGCGGAGCTTGCCGCCTTGGGTCATGCGCAGGTAGCGGTTCAGGCCGGGCTTGTCGGAGATCTTCCCGCGCAGTTCGCCCCGCTTGAAGTGGCTGAGCCTGCCGGTGTCGGCGACCAACTCCCGGAGGAAGGTGATGAGTTGGGCGAGCATGTGCTTGTCGCGTTCGGTCGATTCGGGGTTGTGTCAGATGACGCACCGGTCGGTGTCGCTGATCCGCACTTCCTTGACGCGCATGTTCTCGGCAATCTCGGTGTAACGGCGGCTGCCGAGACAGGGCGGCCTTGACCTCCGCTGATCCGGAGCGGAGCTTCTCGCCGGGGCGGCCCGCATCGTCGCCGGCGATGGGGGCGTCGGGTTCCTCGAGCTCGAAGCAGGTGCTGGCGGTGTGGAAGAACAGCAGGTCCGCCTTGAGGTTCAGCAGGGTGGCGACCTCGTCGAAGACCGATTCTGTCTGCCCGGGATTGGCGTTGCCCCAAGGCAATCATCCGGGGCGGCGTACAACTTGGTGATGCCGAAGCCGCCGGTCATATGAGCCCGGCACGGATGGCGTACGACACTGCCTGTACGCGGTTGCGCATGCCGAGGCGGATCATGGCGGCGGACACGATGTTCTTGATGGTCCGCTCGGAGTAACTCAGGCTGTCGGCGATCTCGGACAGGGTCATTCCCTCCGAGACCAGACGCAGGACGTCTATCTCCCGGCAATTGAGCCCAGAGGCAGTCAGGCCCTTGGGGTTGAGGACCTCACGCTGGATGTATTCGAGCTGATCCAGCAGTCGGCCCTGGACGACCGGGGGCAGACACGCCTGCCCGACCGCCACGACGCGCACCGCGCGTACCAGCGCCGCGACATCCGCCTCTGCTCGCCACAGCACCGCCCGCACCCGATGCTCTGCCACAGCGGCCGGATCGGCGTGCCAGCCGCCGTCCGCAACCAGCACGAAACGCGCCTGCGCAGGTGCAGTCAGACTACGCAGCAGATCCAGCGCCGAGGCGTCGACCGAGTTGACCGCAACCACCACGGCCTCGGCTTCCTCCACCGCCGTCAGAGTGACCTGCGGACCTGCCCCCAGACATGCCGTCAGACCGGCCTTGGTGAGCGGATCCAGGGCTTGCACCGCCGCACGCACCGACTTCACGACTCCTCCTACAGGGTGTTGAAGTGTAAAACGTTAGATTTGGGAATGGCCGGCTCACCCGCATCAGATCGCAGGCAGCAGGCGGTAACCGTTGTTCCCGGGCATCGGCCACTCCTCCGCCCACCGGGCCGCCGCCGAACGCGGAGATCAGCAGCCTTGCAGCAGGCCCGAGGCTTGGAGACGGGGCCGGCAACGCGGGGCGGTTGGCGAGCGCTTCTTCAGAGAAACGTTTCTTGAATGTTCCGTAGCGTTCGGTGTCTCGACGGCCCCGGTGATGCCACCGAACGCCTTCAACGAGCAACCTGCGGGCCAGAACCAGGCCCGCAGGCCCGGCACCCACCAAGCAGTAGCTTCGCTTATAGGTCACACGCTCGCGGTAGTGATGTGCCGGCGGGCACGGACCTCCGGCTGTGCCAGCGGCACAGGTCGCCCGACGGCGCAATAGCAACGTGACGACGCCCGCGACCGCCGCAGCGCACAGTATCAACGGGTCGGTATTGACCACCCGCGTTGCCCGAATCGGTCAGTGTCAGGTAGTTCAGCAGGGCCGGCACGAACGCGGCGGCCAGGCCGACCGCGCAGATCACCGGTGCGATGACGCAGCACCACAGGTCGGCCACCAGCACGAGCGCGACGGCGCTGTTGAGATACCAGGGCAGGTCGATGCCGGAACTGGCCAGGACCAGGCCGCTGAGGTAACCGAACACGCCGACCATGCCGATGGTCAGAGCGGTGTAGTAAATGACCGCCACGTAGGCCGAGGCGACACCGGCCGGCCTGCCGAGAGAGCGGGCCATGTAGGTGCAGAACGCGCCGGTGCTCACCACCCGCCAGCTCATCGCGACATAGCCGACGGAGAAGCACAACAACATCACCGAAGCGATCACGTAGACGGCAGGCACCCCTGCTCCGTTCCCGTAGCGGATCGCTAGAGGGACGTTTCCCACCATCGCGGCCATCGGCGCCGCAGCGGCGATCAAAGAGGAACACCACCCAGCCGCGGCTCAGTCTCGCCCCGTCGTGGGATCTTCTCCGGTCGCTGCCAACTGCCTCACTCGCCATGGCATCTTTCCCCCTTGGGCTGAAACGAGTCTGGCTTGGTCAAGCGTTCAGGTCAAGCGTTCAGATCGATTGATCAAAATGTGAGAGCATGGGGCTATGGCGAGTAAACGTGAACCGAGCCGACGCCGTGACAGCGGTCGGCGCGCCGAGCTGATCGAAGCCGCCTCCCGCGTCATCAACAGGGAGGGTATTGCGGCAGCGACCATTCGACGGATCGGCGAAGAGGCAGAGGTACCTGGCAGCCTCGTCCACTACTGGTTCGCGGACAAGGACGAGCTCCTCCAAGAGGTACTCACTGCCGACATCGCCGAGCTCCAGAATTCCGTCGCCACGGCCAGCGAGGCCGGAAAGAGCCTCCTCGACCAGCTTCGGGCGGCTTTCCGCGTCATCGAAGAGAGCGAACGCGGCCGCCAGATCAGGCCGTACGAGATGACCACCTGGGCACTACGGAAGCCGGGGATGGCCCACGTGGCCACGGATCTGTACACCTCCTACCGATCCCTCGGGATCGAGGCCATGTCCGCCTGGATGACCGCTACCGACACCAAACTGCCCGCCGACACATCTGTCGTCGCGCAATTCGTGGTCTCTCTCTTCGACGGAGTCGTCCTGGCCTGGCTCGCCGATCCTGACAACACCGACGTCGACGGTGTGCTGAGGCTGGCATGCGACCTCATTACGACATTCACGCCAAAGGCGCCCGGCGCCTCCTGAACCGCCCCGGGTTCGGTAGAGATCTCAGATTGTGGTTGTGACCTGGGGTTTCGTGGATTCCATGTAGTGATTGGCCTCGTACTCGACGGGTGGAACGTGGCCTATCTCACCGTGGAGGCGCCGGTGGTTGTACCAGTCGACCCACTCGGCGGTGGCCAACTCGACCTGGGAGAGCGACTTCCAGGGACGTTGGGGTTTGATCAACTCGGTTTTGTACAGACCGATCGTGGACTCCATCAGGGCGTTGTCGTATGCGTCCCCGACTGATCCAATACTCGCCGCGATGCCGGCCGCGTCGAGGTGTTCGGCGAGGCGGAACGACGTGTATTGCGACCCGGCATCGGAGTGGTGGATCAGCTGCCCCGGAGTGTGCCGGCGGTCCTCGCGGTCGCGCTGCCACAGGGCCATCTCCAGTGCATCCAGGACGAGTTGGGTCTTCTTGGAGGTGGAGGCGGACCAGCCGACGATGCGCCGGGAGAAGGTGTCCACGACGAAGGCGACGTAGACGACACCGCTCCAGGCGGCGACATGCGTGAAGTCGGCAACCCAGCAGCGGTTCGGGGCACGGGCGACGAAGTCGCGGTCGAGAAGGTCCGGGGCCCGCCCGGCGGCCGGATCGGTGATCGTCGTGATCACCTTCTTGCCGCGGACGGCGCCGGTGATGCCGAGTTCGCGCATGAGACGCTCGATGGTGCAGCGGGCCACCGTATGTCCCTGCCGGTTCAGCTCGCGCCAGATCTTCCGGGCCCCGTAGACACGGTAGTTGGACGTGTAGACCTCCTGGATCCGTTCTTTGAGTTCCTCATCGCGCACGGAACGGGCGGAGGGAGTTTCAAGGCGTTTCTTGTGGGCGTAATACGTGGAAGGGGCGATCTTGCAGTCGTGCTCGGTGAGCGTCCTGCAGATCGGCTCGACGCCGCCGAAGCGGTCCCGGTGCTCTTCGATGAACGCTACGAGCGTGTGTGTGGCCGGTCGAGCTCGGCCGCGAAGAAACTCGCCGCGGCCTTCAGGATCTCGTTGGCCCGCTTGAGTTCGGCGTTCTCCTTCTTCAACGCCTTGAGCTGGGCGGACTCCTCCGTCGTCGTCCCCGGACTCTGGCCCGCGTCGATCGCGTGCTGCTTCACCCAGTTCCGCAGCGTCTCGCGCGAGCCGATGTCGAGCTTCTCGGCCACCGCCTGCAAGGCGGCCGTCTCGTTCGGGTGGTCGTCGCGCACCTCGGAGACCATGCACACCGCACGACGGCGGAGCTCAAGGGGGTAACGGGAAGGTCGTGCCATGACTCGACCCTTTCATGAAATCGAGTCTCTATTCGACACGGGGCGGTTCAATCCATGACGCCCCGATTGCCATGGAGACTGACGTGGCACTGGCTGATCTTGACGGCGGTGACGAGCCGGGAGCGGCGGGGGTCTCCTACCACTGCGGGATGCAGGAACTGCTGGCGTTGGTGGATTCCGGGCTGATGGTCGAGGTCGGACTGCGTCGCTGGGCCTTCGCCCAGGACAGCTACCAGCAGTACCTGGCTGCCCAGTTCCTGGCACGGCACCACATGCACGACGCCGCGCAGCGGCAGCTGCTATGGATCGGTGACGGAACGTCCCGTCATGTTGTGGCACGGCACCGCGAGGTGGCCGCATGGCGGGTGGTGGACGATACAGAGCTGTTCGCCGAAGTCCTGCGGCACGATGCCGAAGTGCTGTTGCTGGCTGACCTCACCGCACTCCGCGATCAGCAGCGCGAGGCCGTAGTGGACCGGCTCCTCGACCTAGTGTCCAGCGATGACACGGTCCAACTGGACCGATGGGTGCTGCACCGCCTGAAGCACCCAGGGCTGTCCGCTCAGCTGCGTCCTCATCTGTCCCTCCCGGCTGCGCCTCCGCTGCTCTCCACGGTGCTCCGCATCGCGCGAGCCTGCCAACTACCCGAGCTCAACGACCAGTTGCTGACAGGGGCCGAGACACAGGGGATCGATCCGAAACTGCGCCGCCTAGCCGTCCAAGCACTCGGCGACGAACTGGACGCGGACCATGTGGCCCGCCTCAGGGCATTGGCCGAGCACAACGATGCGGACCTGGGCAGGCTGCCGGTCCTGGAACAAGACCCGGCGCGGCTGGCCTTGCTGAGGGCGCTGGCTTGGCGCGGTGACGCGGACCTGGCGGCGGCCGCGCTGGAGCGGTTGTGGCCGCAGCATCTGCGGCTGCCAGAATTTCTGGACCTGATCCCGCCTGCCGATGACCCCACGCAGGTCCGTTCCGCATGGCTCCTGATCCATAAGGTTCCGAACCTGCTGAGACCCGAAGACGTCGACGAAGCGGTAGCGTGGGCGACACGGACTCTGGGTTCGCGGCACCCCCGGGCCGGCCTGACCCTGTCCGGCGAGTCGCAGTTGTCCGTGCGACTGCCGGTTCGCATCCTCGCCCAGGCGATCGCGCTCTTCGACGAAGACGACACCAACAGCGACTCTGCACAACGGAACAGGCGGCTCGACCAAGCCGCCGATGCCCTGCTCACTCTGGCGGGACGTGCCGATTTCGACGACCGGCACCAGCTTGCGCAACCGGTGGGCGAGGTGCTCCTGACCCGGCCGGGCATCCGCCGAGAACTGGGCCAGCGTGTCCTGGAACGCGGTGATGACCACCAGGTCACCCGGCTCCTGTCCCAGCCAGGCAGCCCCGCCCTGTTCTCCCCTGATGACTCGGTGTACTGGACTTTGCAGTGGCCCACGCTGAGCCCCGACGCCCACCAGTACGCCGCGTTGCTGGTGACTGCGTGGCCCGATCCAGCGGATCCGGACCTGCCGTCCGCTCTTGAACTGCGCGAGCGTTACCCGGACCTGAAGGTCGCCACCGCACGGTGGGACACCCGCACGGAGGAAGAAGCCCGGCAACAGCGCGAGCAGGAAGAACAGCGCCACCGCCTGACATTCAACGAAGCCCGCCTACGGCTTGCCCTCGCCGCGCTCAGCACCGGAGAGGGACCACCTGAACCTCTATGGCAACACATCACCACCGAGCTATACCGCACCGCGGACGGCAGCCAAGCGCCCCACGACAGGCTGGGCGTCGTGGCTGCTGCACCCTCTTTCCCACAAAGAGGCAGCGAACTGCACCGTCTGCTGCTGGAAGCGGCTGTCACCGTCACCCGCCGCTCAGCCGCCCTCAACGGCGCAGCAGCCACTCCAGCCACAGCAGACTGGAACCGGACCACCACCGCCCTGACCGCCCTGGCTGCTGGTATCACGCAGTGTGAGTAAGGTTGAGATGATCCAAGAAGATCATGTGCTGACTCGTAATGCGTAGGTCTCGGGTCCGAATCCAGTTGCCCGCGACACCGGCGCGGGGCTCACAAGCGCTGGTCGGGCCGCTCCGAACCAGGGACTTCCCAGGGACTTTTCAGGGACTTTCAGCTCTGTCCCGGGGACTTTCCAGGGATATTTCACTGAGTAAGCGGGAAAGGCCCTGACAGCTTCGAAAGACGCAAAGTCCCAGGTCAGGGTCGGTTTGGTGTCGGTCGATGCCGCCCAATAGGCCGTGTTCCCGTGCAGTCCACGTGGGCTGGGCGAGGACGCGCGGATGGGGACCTGGCGGGCGCCGCGAGAGTCACCCGACGGCGGCGCCGCCGTGGGCGCTGGTCTGGGTGAATTCGCCCTGGAACAGCGCCACTTGGCGACGTCGCCGCAATCGCTAGTACGAGTAGAAGCCGGAGCCGGTCTTCCGGCCCAGTCGGCCCGCGTCCACCATGCGCTGGAGCAGCGGGGGAGCGGCGTACAGGGGCTCCTTGTACTCCTCGTACATCGAGTACGCGACCGAGGCCACCGTGTCCAGGCCGATCAGGTCGGAGAGCTTGAGCGGGCCCATCGGGTGGGCGCAGCCCAGCTCCATGCCGTTGTCGATGTCCTCGCGGCTGGCGATGCCCGACTCGAACATCCGGATCGCGGAGAGCAGATACGGGATCAGCAGCGCGTTGACCACGAACCCGGAGCGGTCCTGGGCGCGGATCGCGTGCTTGCCGAGAGCCTTCTCGGCGAACAGCTGCGCCCGGCTGAGGGTGCCCTCGGAGGTGGTCAGCGCCGGGATCAGCTCGACGAGCTGCTGCACCGGGGCCGGGTTGAAGAAGTGGATGCCGACGACCTGGTCGGGGCGCGAGGTGGCGACGGCGAGCCGGACCAGCGGGATCGAGGAGGTGTTGGAGGCGAGGATCGCGTCCTGCCGGGTCACCACCTGGTCGAGCACCTGGAAGATCTCGGTCTTCACCTGCTCGTTCTCGACGACGGCCTCGATCACCAGGTCGCGGTCGGCGAACTCGCCGAGGTCGGTGGTGAAGCTCAGCCGGTCCTGGGTGGCGGTCAGCTCGTCCGCGGAGATCTTTCCGCGCTCGGCAGCCTTGGAGAGGGAGTTGAACAGCCGGGTACGGCCGATCTCCAGTGCCTCACCGGTGGTCTCGGCGACCTTGACGTCGAGCCCGGCGCGGGCGCAGACCTCGGCGATGCCCGCTCCCATCTGGCCGCAGCCCACCACTCCGACGCGTGTGATGTCTCCCGCGGTGTCCGTCACATCGTCCCCTTCGCTGATCTACGACTGTGGCAGGACCCCCGTTGTTCGGTGCCTGCTCCGATCGTGCCGGTCCTCTGCACGTTACTCCGAAGTATCGATGATCGATCGGCCGGGTCGGGCATGCTGTGGCGTGGGACGGCCCGTGACCGGGTGGATCCGGAGCGTGGAGAAGCGTTGAGGAGCGTGGCGTCGTGGAGAGGATGACGGGGGCGGGGCGGGCGTCACGGCGGGCGTTCGCACTGGCCGCGCTGGCGACGCTGTCGGGTCTCGCGACCGTGGGGGACCTGGTGACCGCACCGGGCACCACCGACGCCGACGCCACGGATGCCCCGGGAACCGCGGGTGCCGCCAGACCCGGCGGGTCGCGGGCGGCCACGGAGCTGCGGGGCATGTGGCTGTCGACCGCCTCCCACCGCGACTGGCCCTCGCGGACCGGTCTCACGGCCGCCCGGCAGCGCGCCGAACTCCTCGACCACCTCGACACGGCGGTCCACCGCCGCCTCAACGCCGTGTTCTTCCAGGTGCGCCCCACGGCCGACGCCCTGTGGCCCTCGCCGTACGAGCCGTGGTCGCAGTACCTCACCGGCGTTCAGGGCGAGAACCCCGGCTGGGACCCGCTCGGCACGGCGGTCACGGAGGCCCACGCGCGCGGCCTGGAACTGCACGCCTGGTTCAACCCGTACCGGATCGCCCTCCACTCCGATCCCGGCAGGCTGGTGGCGACGCACCCGGCGCGCGAGCACCCCGACTGGGTCGTGCCGTACGGCGGGGAGCTCTACTACAACCCGGGGCTGCCCGAGGTCCGGCGGTTCGTTCAGGACGCGATGCTCGACGCGGTGCGGAAGTACGCGATCGACGGCGTGCACTGGGACGACTACTTCTACCCCTACCCCGTCGAGGGCGAGGTCTTCGACGACGACGCGGCGTACCGGGCGCACGGCGCGGGCTTCCCGAGCAGGGCCGCCTGGCGGCGCGACAACATTGACCGGCTGGTGCGGGAGACGGCCGCCCGCATCCGGCAGATCCGGCCCGCCGCGCGGTTCGGGATCAGCCCTTTCGGGGTGTGGCGCAACGCCACGACCGACCCGCTCGGCTCGGACACCGCGGCCGCCGTGCAGACGTACGACGATCTGTACGCCGACACCAGGAAGTGGGTCCGGGAGAACTGGATGGACTACATCGTCCCGCAGATCTACTGGAACCTCGGCTTCGCCGCCGCCGACTACGCGAAGCTCGTGCCCTGGTGGGCGGCGGTCACCGAGGGCACGAACGTGCGGCTGTACGTCGGGGAGGCGCTCTACAAGGCCGGTGATCCGGCGCAGACCGCCGCCTGGCAGGACCCGGCGGAACTCTCCCGGCACCTCGCCTTCGCCCGCGACCAGCCGCAGGTGCGCGGGCATGTCTTCTTCTCGGCCAAGGAGGTCGGAGTCGACCGCGTCGGTGCGATGGCGCGGGTCGTGGCCGACCACTATCAGCGGTCGGCGGAACCCGCGCGCTGAGTTATCGCCCCTCGCCCTCGCCCTTGTGGCGGATTTCGGAGTCGGGGCCCGGTGAGCAGACCGCCTCGTGCCCGTCCGAGAAGCGGACGCGGTACGGGGGAGTGCCCTCGGTGCCGATTACTTCGGTGATCTCTGCGACCTTGTCGTGCTGTCCGACAACCCTGCCGTGCTGCACGAGCTTGTCGCCCACGTCTGCATGCATGTGAAGGGTCTCCTCGTCATCTGCGGGAGTAGCGGTCCGTTGGGGGAGAGCGGTCCGTGGCCACAATTCTACGGCTGGTGCGGCCGGCTGGCCCGGCCCCTGCGTGCTGCTCAGCCCCGCGCCCGTTGGGTGAGCGCTATGCAGATCAGCACGGCCGCCGCCGTCAGGGGCGCGGCCGGTGTGAGCTGCTCGCCGAGGAGCAGTACCGACCACACCAGTGTGAGCAGTGGCTGTGCCAGCTGCAACTGGCTGGCCTTCGGGATGCCGATCGCCGCCATGCCGCGGTACCAGACGACCAGACCCAGGAACTGCGATGCGGCCGCCACCCACAGCAGGCCCGCCACACTGTGCGCCGACAGGTGGACCGGCTCGTACGACAGCGCGACCAGCGCGCCGGGCACCGACAGCGGCAGACACAGCACCAGCGCCCAGCCGATGACCTGCCACCCCGGCATGGTCCGGGCCAGTCGGCCGCCCTCCGTGTAGCCCGCCGCGCAGATCAGCAGCGCCCCGAAGAGATAGGCGTCCGCGCTGCTCAGCGCCCCGCCGCTCTGCTGCACGGTGAACGCGATCACCGCGGCCGCGCCCGCGAGGGCGGCGCCCCAGAACAACCGTGAGGGCCGCGCCCCGGTCCGCAGCGCCGACAGCAGCGCGGTCGTCAGCGGCAGCAGTCCGACGACCACGGCCGCGTGGGCGGTGGTGGACGTCTGCAGCGCGAGCGTCGTCAGCAGCGGGAAGCCGAACACGACGCCCGCGGCGATCACGGCGAGTCCGGCCCAGTGCCGCCGGGCCGGTACGGGCACCCGCAGCGCCAGCAGACAGCCGCCCGCGATGACGGCGGCGAGGACACAGCGCAGGGCGACGAGGGACCACGGGCCGAAGCCTTCGAGGCCCCAGGCGGTGGCGGGAAAGGTGAGCGAGAAGACGGCGACGCCGAGGGCGGCCTGAAGGGTGCCGGAGCGCCGGTCCGTGGGGGTGCGGCGGTCGGTCCGGAGGTCAGGGCTGCGGTCGGGGCTGCGGAGTTCGGGTGTGTGCGGGCCGGGGGTGCTGTTGACCGCTATCCCCGTCTGGTCGATAGCGCTACTCTCTGCTCTCATGCACGAGCGTAGCAGTGTGGGAAATCTGGCGAATCAGCTGCGGCGAGAGCTGAACCGCTACTCACCCGGTGGAAAGCTGCCGTCGAGCCGTGAGCTCGTCGAGCGGTTCCGGGTGAGCCCGGTGACCGTGTCGCGGGCGCTGGCGCAGCTGGCCGCCGAGGGGCTGGTGGTGACCCGGCCGGGAGCCGGCGCGTTCCGGGCCCGCCCGCGTCCCGCCGCCGCGCCCGCCGGGGACACCTCCTGGCAGGAGGTCGCGCTGAGCGCGGACGCCGCGACGGAACTCGTCCCGCGCACGGTGGACGCCTCCGGAGTCCTGGTCGCGCTCGCCGTCCCGCCGCCCGGCGTCATCGAGTTCAACGGCGGCTATCTGCACCCCTCGCTGCAGCCCGAGCGGGCCATGGGCGCGGCCCTGTCCCGGGCGGGCCGCCGCCCCGGCGTCTGGTCCCGGCCGCCGATGGACGGGCTCCCGGAGCTGCGCGAGTGGTTCGCGCGGGGGATCGGCGGCGCGATCACCGCCGCGGAGGTGCTCGTCACGGCGGGCGGCCAGTCCGCGCTGACCACCGCGCTCAGGGCCCTCGCCCCGCCGGGAGCCCCGGTCCTGGTCGAGTCGCCCACCTACCCCGGCATGGTGGCCATCGCCCGCGCGGCCGGACTGCGTCCCGTTCCGGTGCCGGTGGACCCCGGCGGGGTGAGACCGGCCCTGCTCGCCGACGCCTTCAGGGCCACCGGCGCCCGGGTCCTCGTCTGCCAGCCGCTCTTCCAGAACCCGACCGGCGCCGTGCTCGCCCCCGAACGCCGGGGCGAGGTGCTACGGATCGCGCGGGAGGCGGGCGCGTTCGTGATCGAGGACGACTTCGCACGCCGTCTCGTGCACGAGGACGCGGGCCCGCTGCCGCGCCCGCTGGCCGCCGAGGACCCCGACGGCGTCGTCGTGCACGTCAACTCCCTGACCAAGGCGGCCTCGCCGAGCTTCCGGGTGAGCGCGCTGGCCGCGCGCGGACCGGTCCTGGAGCGGCTGCGCGCCATCCAGGTCGTCGACACCCTGTTCGTGCCGCGCCCGCTGCAGGAGGCCGCCCTCGAACTGGTCGGTTCGCCCGCCTGGCCCCGCCATCTGCGCGCCGTCGCGGCCGAGTTGAGGAACCGTCGGGACACGATGACGACCGCGCTGCGGGTGACGCTCCCCGAACTCGACCTGCCGCACGTCCCGTCCGGCGGCTACCACCTGTGGTTGCGCCTGCCCGACGGCACCGACGAGTCCGCGCTGGTCTCCGCCGCGCTCCGCGCCGGTGTGGCCGTCACTCCCGGCCGCCCCTACTTCAGCGCCGAACCCCCCGCCGCGCACCTCCGGTTGAGTTTCGCGGCGGTCGCGGGCACGGAGGAGATCACGGAGGGGGTACGACGTCTGCGGGGGGCGTGCGACGAGGTATTGGGCTGACTGGCTCCGGCCCTGGCCCCGGCCTCGGCTCCGGCCCCGGCTCTGCGTCCGCGGGTGGGCGGGGGCCGGTCGCGCCGTTTCCCGCGCCCCCGAAGCCCGTCGCCGCCTCGCGCCTTCAGCCGCATCCTGCTCGCCACGGACGGCGCACACGGCGACCACGCGAAGCTCGGCTTCAGCACGCCGTATATACCCTATATACCTTGCGTAACACCCCTTGACCTGCGGAGTCCCGGGCTCCACGATCGCCGCATGCATCTTCGGGTCACGTTCGTCGCCGCCGCGCGCAGCTCCTCGCTGCTCGCCGAACGCTTCGAGGACGACCGGCCGCTGGACCAGGCCGGCTGGGACGACGTGCAGCGCGCCGCCCCCGAGCTGGTGCCGCTGGCGGCGGCCGAGCTGCGCTACTGCTCACCGACCCCGCGCAGCCGTGCCACCGGTGACGCCCTCGGCTACGCGCCGATGGTCCAGCCCGCGCTGCGCGACTGCGGCATGGGCCGGTGGCGCGGCTTCACACTGGGCGAGGCGATGGCCCGCGAGCCCTCGGCGGTCGACGCCTGGCTCGCCGACCCGCGCTCCGCCCCGCACGGCGGCGAGTCCCTGATGTCCTTCGTCTCCCGCGTCGGCGGCTGGCTCGACACCCGGCCCGCCGACGACGGCGGCCGGATCGTCGCGGTGGCCGAACCCTCGGTGGTACGGGCCGCCCTCGTCTACGCGCTCCGGGCCCAGCCGTCGGCGTACTGGAACATCGATGTGCGCCCCCTGTCGACGATCACCCTGACCGGGAGCAGCGGCCGCTGGAACCTGCGCCTCGAAGCCCTGATGCAGCGCGTCTAGGGCAGCCGTGTGTAGTCGGTCGTGAGGACGAGGTCCTTGGCGGGTCCGCCCACCCGCCACACCGTGCGCCAGCTGCCTTCCCCGTGCACCGTGAACTCACCCCGGTAGAGGTCCGCCGCGCACGGGTGGTCGGCGATGTGCCGGCCGGTGGTCAGGTCCAGGTCGTGGAAGGGGCGGCCGTCGGAGAACTGGACGAAGGCCGTCGCCGGGGTCGGCCCCGGCAGGAACCGCAGGGTCCGTTCGGCGGGCCGAGGTGTGCCCTGCCACACGAACGTGCCGGATTCCTGGTGCAGAAGGCCGTGCGGAGATCCGGTTTCCTCCAGCGGGCCGAATTCCTCCAGTGGGCCGAAAACCGTCGTCCCCGTGAACCGCCCCTCCGCACCACCGGCCTGATCCCGCACCGCGCGCTCCACCCGCCAGCTCCCCGCCAGATACGAGAGCACGTCCACCACTGGCCAGAACTCACCCATACCGTCCCGCTCTCCGTCCCATGCGATGCTGCGCGGCCCATGGACGCGCTCCGACCCCCTCCCCATCTTGCCGTTCGAAGCATTGAGCGCTGAGGCGGTGAACTCGGTGACGTTCCTGCGGATCAGACAGAGGTAGCCGGGGGCGCGGGCTGCTGTTCGACGGGCAGCAGCCCGCGCTCGGCGAAGACCTTCTTCGCGACAAGGGTCGCATTGATCGCCTTCGGCATGCCGCAGTATCCCGCCGAGTGCAGCAGCGCCTCGACGATCTCCTCGGGGGTCAGGCCCACATTGAGGGCGGCGTTGATGTGCACGTAGAGCTGGGGCTCGCAGCCGCCGAGGGCGGTCAGCATGCCGAGCGTCACCAACTGGCGGTCGCGCGGGACCAGTCCGGGCCGGGAGTAGATCTCGCCGAAGCCCCAGGCGACGATCTGGTGGCCCAGTTCGGGGTTGATGTCGGACAGCGAGTCGATGACCCGCCGGCCGGCTTCACCGTCGATGCGCTGGAGGACCTCCAGGCCGTGTTCGAAGCGGTCCTCGCGGGTGGTGGCGGTGTCCATGAGCGTCATGTGAGGTCGTCCGATCCCGGCTGGTCGAGCAGCCGTTCGTAGTGGTCGATCTTGTCGTCGAGGGCGGCCGCGTTGCGCCGCAGGGCGCGGATACGGTCCTCCAGGTCGGCGCGGTGCTCACGGAGCATCGTCAGCCGGTCGGGGACCGTGGTGTCGCCTCGTGCCCGCAGCCGTGCGTACCGCTGCATCTCCGCGATCGGCATGCCCGTCTCGCGCAGCCGGAGCAGGAACTCCAGCCAGGCCAGGTCGGCCGCCTCGTAACGCCGTTGGTTGCCGGTGGTCCGGCCGACCCGTTCGATCAGGCCGGCCTTCTCGTAGTACCGGAGCGTGTCGTGCGAGAGACCGGTGCGCTCGGCGACCTGGGCGATCGTGAGCGTCGGCTCCTGCGGGAGGGGCTGTCCGCTGGTCATGAGGAAACCGTAGAACCTGGAGCGCGCTCCAGGTCAAGCTGTGTCCGCGGCCGAGCTGCGTTCACGACCGAGCTGTGTCCACGGTCGAGCTGTATCTACGGTGAAGCTGTATTTACGGTCGAGCTGTGTCCGCGGTCGAGCTGTATCTACGGAGAAGCCGTATCTACGGTCGAGCTGTGTCCGCGGGGCAAGCGGCGGGCTGTCGCACGGTTGTCGGGCGACGCGTCCGGACCCGGGTCAGGAGCGGCGGCGGGGCTTGCCCCGCTTGGCGCCGCCCTTGGCACCCCCGGAGCCGCCGCCGCGCGGGTTCTTGCCCGCCGACTTGCCGGTCGTCTTGCCGGCGGCGGGTTTGCGCCGTGCGCCGCCGCCCGCGTCGGGACGCTTGGCCTTCGACGGAGCCGGGGCCGCCGCCGGGGCCTGCGAGCGTCCCCGTGTGCTGTTGACGGTCCGGCCGCGGACGATCCCGATGAAGTCCTCCACCAGGTCGGTGGTCGCGTCCTGTGGCCAGGACAGCGCGACGCGTGACTCCGGGGCGTCGGTGACCGGCCGGTAGGTGAGGTCCTTGCGGGTGTGCAGACGGGCGAGGGACTGCGGGACGACGAGGAGCCCGATGCCCGCCGCCACCAGGTCGACGGCGTCGGCCGTGGTGGCGGGGCGCTCGAAGGCGGGCTCTCCCGGCGGACGCTCCCAGTCGAGGGTGTCGTCGAGGGGGTGCAGGACGATCTCGTCGGCCAGGTCCTCGGAGGTGACCTCGTCGACCGCCGCCACGATGTGGTCCTTGGGAACCACGACCACCGTCGTCTCGGTGTAGAGGGGGATCGCGCTGAGATCCTCCCGGTCCACCGGCAGCCGTACGAATCCGGCGTCCGCGTCGCGCGCCCGCAGCGTGTCGAACGCCTCGGCGGCGGACACCGCGACCAGCGTCAGGGGGACGTCGGGCCGCCGCTCGTTCCAGATCCGCACCCACTTCGTGGGCGTCACTCCCGGGACATAGGCGAGCCGGAACGAAGGGGGTACTTCCGAGCCTGTCACCTCGCCAGGCTATCGGTCGTGGTCGGAGGTCGCGCACACGCTCGATACCCTTGGCACATGACGTCGCACCAGACCACCCAGACCATGAAGCCCGCCACCGCGGCGAAGAAGCTGGGTGTGTACCTTGAGGCCACCCCCGCCGAGTTCCAGGAGGGCGTCGTCTCGCGCGCCGAGCTGAACGCCCTGCAGACCGACCCGCCCGCGTGGCTGGAGGAGCTGCGGCGCAACGGCCCGCACCCCCGGCCCGTGGTCGCGGCGCGGCTGGGCATCTCCATCGCCGGGCTGGCCCGGGGCGGAGTCACCGAGGCCCTCACCACGGAGCAGATCGACGCCCTGAAGCAGGAGGACCCCGGGTGGCTGCGCCGGGAGCGCGCCACCCAGGCCGAGGTCCGCAAGGAAGAGGCCCGCATCAAGGAGAAGCGCGAGGAGCAGAACGCGCAGCAGAGCACGGAGTAGAACACGGCACGCCCCGCTCAGCCCCGCGGCTCCCGTTCCTGACCCGGCCCCACCCGGCGTATCCGTACGCCTGCTCGGGTCATCCCCGCGGCAGCTCGCGCCCGGCGCCCGGTGCCACCCAGCTCGCGCTGTCCCGGTACCGGCCGAGCCCGGCCGCGCCGAACTCGTCGCCCGCCCCGACGACGACGGCTGCAGCCGCGCAAACAGCCACGACAGGTGCGCGCCGAGCTGACCCGGCAGCGCATCATCACCGCCGCTGCTCACGTTTTCGCGGACCACGGCTATGCCGTCGGCACCACCAACCGGATCGCCGAGCGGGCGAGGATCTCGATCGGATCGCTCTACCAGTACTTCCCGAACAAGGACGCGATCCTGGCCGAGCTGATGACCTCCCACCTTCGCATCGGCATCTCGCACGCCCGGTCCCTCTTCCAGGAACAGCTTCCCGACTCCCTGGAGGAGGTGATGCGTCTGCTCGTGGGGTCCGTGGTCGAATGCCACCGGGACCACCCGGAGTTGCTCCGGGTGCCGGCGGAGCAGGGCCCACACACGGCGGGGGCGCTCGCCATGGTCCGGGAGTTCGAGCGGGAGTGCGTCGCCTACGTCGAAGCGCTGCTCGTCGGCCACCCCGAGGTCCGGGTGGCCGACACGCACATCGCCGCCCGGCTCGTCGTCGACGTCGTCGAACTCGTCGTCCACCACCTCGTCGCCGCCCCGGACCCGGTCGATCTCCCCCGGTTCGAGAACGAACTCGTCGCCATGCTCACCCGTTACCTCACCGCCGCCGCGGCCCCCGCCGAGAGCGCACCCCGGCCGAGGTGATCGTCGACAGTCGATTGCATAAACGTGCATGGAAACGTATAGTCATGCCATCTAGGAGGAGGGTTCCATGGCGGTACGCGCAGCAGTGGCGGGAGCGAGTGGGTACGCGGGCGGCGAAGCGCTGCGTCTGCTCCTGGCGCACCCCGAGGTCGAGATCGGCGTCCTGACCGGCAACTCCAACGCGGGCCAGCGCCTCGGCGCACTGCAGCCGCACCTGCTGCCACTGGCCGACCGTGTCCTCCAGGAGACCACCCCGGACGTCCTCGCCGGCCACGACGTCGTGTTCCTCGCACTGCCCCACGGCCAGTCCGCCGCCGCCGCCGAGCAGCTCGGCCCGGACGTCCTCGTCGTCGACATGGGCGCCGACTTCCGGCTCAAGGACCCGGCCGACTGGGAGAAATACTACGGCTCCGCACACGCGGGCACCTGGCCGTACGGCCTTCCCGAACTGCCGGGCGGCCGCGCCGCGCTGGAGGGGTCCAAGCGCATCGCGGTGCCCGGTTGCTACCCGACCGCCGTCTCCCTCGCCCTCTTCCCGGCGTACGCGGCCGCGCTCGCCGAGCCCGAGGCCGTGATCGTCGCCGCGTCCGGGACCTCCGGCGCGGGCAAGGCCGCCAAGCCGCATCTGCTGGGCAGCGAGGTCATGGGTTCCATGTCCCCGTACGGCGTCGGCGGCGTCCACCGGCACACCCCCGAGATGATCCAGAACCTGAGCGGCGCGGCGGGTGAGCCCGTCACCGTCTCCTTCACCCCGACGCTCGCCCCGATGCCCCGCGGCATCCTCGCCACGTGCAGCGCGAAGGCGAAGGCGGGGGTCACCGCCGAGTCCGTACGGGCCGCGTACGAGAAGGCGTTCGCGGACGAGCCCTTCGTCCATCTGCTGCCCGAGGGGCAGTGGCCCGCCACCGCGTCCGTCTACGGTTCCAACGCCGTTCAGGTCCAGGTCGCGTACGACGGGGCGACACACCGCATCATCGCGATCAGTGCCATCGACAACCTGACCAAGGGCACGGCCGGCGGGGCCGTGCAGAGCATGAACATCGCCCTCGGGCTTCCCGAGGAAACGGGTCTTTCCACGATCGGAGTCGCACCGTGAGCGTCACCGCTGCCAAGGGCTTCACCGCCTCCGGCATCGCCGCCGGAATCAAGGAGAACGGCAACCCCGACCTGGCCCTGGTGGTCAACAACGGGCCCCGCCTCGCCGCCGCGGGCGTCTTCACCTCCAACCGCGTGAAGGCCGCGCCGGTCCTCTGGTCCGAGCAGGTCCTCAAGGGCGGCCAGGTCTCCGCCGTGATCCTCAACTCCGGTGGCGCCAACGCCTGTACGGGGCCCAAGGGCTTCCAGGACACGCACGCGACCGCCGAAAAGGTCGCCGAGGTGCTGGACCTCAACGCCGGCGAGGTCGCCGTGGCCTCGACGGGACTCATCGGCGTACTCCTGCCGATGGACAAGCTGCTGCCCGGGGTCGAGGCGGCCGCCGCCCAGCTCTCCGCGCACGGCGGCGAGAAGGCCGCCATCGCCATCAAGACCACCGACACCGTGCACAAGACCTCGGTGCGCACCGGCGAGGGCTGGACCGTGGGCGGCATGGCCAAGGGCGCGGGCATGCTCGCGCCCGGCCTCGCCACCATGCTCGTCGTGCTGACGACGGACGCGGACCTCGACTCCGAGACCCTCGACAGGGCACTGCGCGCCGCCACCCGCACCACCTTCGACCGCGTCGACTCCGACGGCTGCATGTCGACCAACGACACCGTGCTGCTGCTCGCCTCCGGCGCCTGCGAGGTCACCCCGGAGTACGCGGAGTTCGCCGAGGCGGTCCGGGCGGTCTGCGACGATCTCGGGCAGCAGCTGATCCGGGACGCCGAGGGCGCCGGCAAGGACATCAAGGTCGAGGTCGTCAACGCGGCGAGCGAGGACGATGCCGTCGAGGTGGGCCGCTCCATCGCCCGCAACAACCTCCTCAAGTGCGCGATCCATGGCGAGGACCCCAACTGGGGACGCGTGCTGTCCGCGATCGGCACGACCGCCGCCGCCTTCGAGCCCGACCAGCTCAACGTCGCCATCAACGGCGTCTGGGTCTGCAAGAACGGCAGCGTCGGCGAGGACCGGGAGCTCGTCGACATGCGCTACCGCGAGGTCCACATCGTCGCGGACCTCGCGGCAGGCAATGAGTCTGCGACGATCTGGACCAACGACCTGACGGCCGACTATGTCCAGGAGAACAGCGCCTACTCCTCTTGACGTGCCCGCTTGGTTGTCGCGGGTCCTCGTCGTCGCCGACGAGGGTTCCTGTTTCACAGGCGGCCGCTCGCCCCGGACGTGTCCGAGATGAGTCTTACATCGCCTCCGCAGGCCAACACCGCCCGCCCGGCGGCTGATCCGAGATCTTTCCGAAAGTCGGCTATGACGGTCAATCACTCAGAAGAGCGAAAGTCCTCGACTCGTAAACACACCGCACTGCCCAAGGCCCGGATCCTCATCGAGGCGCTGCCGTGGCTGACCCGCCACAACGGCAAGACGGTCGTCATCAAGTTCGGCGGAAACGCCATGGTGAACGAGGAGCTGAAGGCCGCCTTCGCCCAGGACGTCGTCTTCCTGCGGCAGGCCGGCCTCAAGCCCGTCGTCGTGCACGGCGGCGGCCCGCAGATCAGCGCCGCCCTCGACCGGCACGGCATCGTCAGCGAGTTCAAGGCGGGCCTGCGCGTCACCACCGAGGACGCCATGGACGTCGTACGCATGGTCCTGGCCGGTCAGGTCCAGCGCGAGCTGGTCGGGCTGCTCAACCAGCACGGGCCGCTCGCCGTCGGCATGACCGGCGAGGACGCGCACACCATCACCGCCACCAAGCACCAGCCGCAGATCGACGGGGAATTGGTCGACATCGGGCGGGTGGGCGAGATCACCGCGATCGACACGGGCGCGATCGAGGCACTGCTCGCCGACGGCCGGATCCCGGTCGTCTCCTCGATCGCCCGGAGCCAGGACGACGGACATGTCTACAACGTCAATGCTGATACGGCGGCTGCGGCACTCGCTGCGGCACTGGGCGCCGAAACCCTCATGGTCCTCACGGACGTCGAGGGCCTCTACGAGGACTGGCCCGACAGCGACGAGGTGATCAGCCGCCTGACCGCCTCCGAACTGGAGAAGCTGCTGCCCGAGCTGGCCAGCGGCATGGTGCCGAAGATGGAGGGCTGTCTGCACGCCGTCCGCAACGGCGTCACCACCGCCCGTGTCATCGACGGCCGGGTCCAGCACTCGATCCTGCTGGAGATCTTCACCGACGAGGGGATCGGCACGATGGTCGTGCCGGACGCCCAGCCCGATGAACAGGGGGACGCCGAATGACCGGGACCAACGCCGAGCTCACCCAGCGGTGGCAGGGCGCGCTCATGGACAACTACGGCACCCCGCGGCTGCCGCTCGTCCGCGGCGAGGGCACCCGGCTGTGGGACGCGGACGGCAAGGAGTACCTCGACTTCGTCGGCGGTATCGCGGTCAACGCGCTCGGCCACGCACACCCGGCGATCGTCGAGGCCGTCGGCAGGCAGATCGCCTCCCTCGGCCATGTCTCCAACCTCTTCGTCGCCGAGCCGCCCGTCGCACTCGCCGAACGGCTGCTCCAGCTCTTCGGCCGCGAGGGCCGGGTGTACTTCTGCAACTCGGGCGCCGAGGCCAACGAGGGCGCCTTCAAGATCGGCCGGCTGACCGGCCGGGGCCACATGGTGGCGACCCACGGCGGCTTCCACGGCCGCACCATGGGCGCCCTCGCGCTCACCGGCCAGCCCGGCAAGCAGGAGCCGTTCCTGCCGCTGCCCGGTGAGGTCACACACGTTCCCTACGGTGACGCGCAGGCCCTGGCCGCGGCGGTCACCGAGGACACCGCCCTCGTGATCATCGAGCCGATCCAGGGCGAGAACGGCGTGGTCGTACCGCCGCCCGGCTACCTCAAGGCCGCCCGCGCGATCACCGCCGCCACCGGCAGCCTCCTCGTCCTCGACGAGGTGCAGACCGGCATCGGCCGCACCGGGCCCTGGTTCGCCTACCAGGACCACGAAGGTGTCCTGCCGGACGTCGTCACCCTCGCCAAGGGCCTCGGCGGCGGGCTGCCGCTCGGCGCCACCGTGGCCTTCGGCCGGGCCGCCGAGCTGCTGAAGCCCGGCCATCACGGTTCGACCTTCGGTGGCAACCCGGTCGTCTGCGCCGCCGGACTCGCCGTTCTCGACACGATCGCCTCCGAGGGTCTCCTGGAGAACGTGAAGGCCGCGAGCGAGAAACTGCGGGACGGAATCGAGTCACTCGGGAACCCGATGATCGACCATGTCCGGGGTGCGGGCCTGCTCCTGGGTATCGTGCTCACCGAGCCGCTCGCGCCGCAGGTGCAGCAGGCGGCTCAGGACGCCGGTCTCCTGGTCAACGCGCCCGCCCCCGATGTCGTACGGCTGATGCCCCCGCTGAACCTGAGCGACGACGAGGTGGACGCGTTCCTCCAGGCCTTTCCCGGCGTCCTCGACGCTGTAGTCAACGGGGACGGACGAGCCAAAGAATGAGACGACGACGATGAGTCAGGCGCAGGATCACGAGCACGCCGGGCCTGCCGTGCCGCAGACCCGCACCGCGCGCCACCGCCGGATCGTGGACATCCTCAACCGGCAACCGGTGCGCTCCCAGAGCCAGTTGGCGAAGCTCCTCGCCGACGACGGGCTGAGCGTCACCCAGGCGACGCTCTCCCGGGACCTGGACGAGCTGAACGCGGTGAAGATCCGCAACAACGACGGCGACCTCATCTACGCGGTACCGAGCGAGGGCGGCTTCCGCACCCCGCGGGCGCCGTTGGGGGAGTCGGCGAAGGAGGAGCGGATGCGGCGGCTCTCGGCGGAGCTGCTGATCTCCGCGGAGGCCTCGGCCAACCTCGTGGTCCTGCGTACGCCGCCGGGCGCGGCCCAGTTCCTTGCCTCGGCCATCGACCAGGCCGAGCTGCAGGACATTCTCGGGACGATCGCAGGGGATGACACGTTGCTGCTGATCAGCCGTGATCCGACGGGTGGGCAGGCTCTGGCCGATCATTTGCTGCGGTTGGCTCAGAACAATCATTGAGCTGTACGACGGTGGAGGCGCACCCCGGGTCGGGATGCGCCTCCACCGTCGTACTCGGGTGCGGGTTACTTCACCCCAGGCGTTGCGCCAAGCCCCCGGTGCATCTGACCTCGTCTCCCGCCGTGATCAGCAGAGCCTCCGTGTCGGGGAGGGACTCCAGCCAGGTCAGGGCCTCTCGGGAGCCCATCGCGAAGGCCGCCGTCGCCCAGGCGTCCACCCAGGTCAGGTGCGGGCCCACCACGGTCACGGCGACCAGGTCGGTGACCGCGGAGCGGCCGGTGCGCGGGTCGACGATGTGGGCGCCGCGCTCGGCGGTGCCGGAGGTGGCCACCGACAGCTCGTCGACCCCGGCGGCGGAGACCACGGCCGCGAGCGCGCCGGGACGCAGCGGGTCCGAGACACCGACCCGCCACGGACGGTGCGTACCGGGCACGCCGAACAGCTGGACGTCACCGCCGCCGTTCACGCTCACCCCGCTCGCCCCGGCCGCCGTCAGATGCCGGGCCGCGCGTTCGGCCGCCCAGCCCTTCACGAGACCCGTCGGGTCGAACCGTCCCTCGTACGTCGCGCTGAACCAGCCCTCGCTGACCCGCTCGGCCTCCGCGCACAGGTCGAGCACCTCGGCGACCTCCGGATCGCACTCCTCGACCGTCAGCTCACCGCGCGCCAGGCGCGAGATCTGGCTGGTCTCGCGATAGGTACTGAACACCTCGTCGTTCCGGTGGAGTTGGGCGACCGCCTCCTCCAACGCGACCTGTACGGCCTTGGGTTCACCGCCGCGCACATCGAAGGAGAAGACGGTGCCCATGACCTCTTCCGCGTGCCGCAGCGCGGGCGGCTCCTGATCCGGGTCAGCCACCGGCCTTGTCCAGGGCCGACTGCAGGGACTGCTTGTAACCGGTGCTGGTGTAGGTGGCACCGGAGACCGCGTCGATGTCCGCGTTCCCGGCCGCGACCGCCTCCTGGTTGAGCTTGGGGACGGCCAGCGCGGTCTTCTGGTCGCTCAGACCGCCCTTGGGCGCCTGCACGGCCTCGGACTTGGTGATCTTGCCGCCGCTGACCGTGATACGGACCTGGACGGCCCCGTACTGGGTCTGGGCGACGTCGCCGGTGACCGTCTTGGCCTGTGCGGCGGGGGCCTGGGCCGCCCCGGAGGCGGCACCGGAACCGGCGGCACCCGACCCCGCCGACCCGGCTGATCCGGTCGCCCCCGAGGAACCGCTGCCGCTCGCCTTGGCCTTGTCGAGCGCCGACTGCAACGACTTCTTGTATCCGGCGCTCGTGTAGCTGGCGCCGGACACCGCGTCGATGTCGGCGCTGCCCGCGGCGACGGCTTCCTGGTTGAGCTTGGGCACGGAGGCGTTGCTGACCTCGGTGCTGCGGCCGCCGCTGGGGATCTGGACGACCTCGGACTTGGTGATCTTGCCGCCGTTGACGGTGATACGGACCTGTACCGGACCGTACTGGGTCTGGGCGACGTCGCCGGTGACCGTCTGGGCCCCCGTGGACGACTGCTGCGCACTGCCGCCCTGGGGTGACTCCTGCCCCGCCACTCCCTGCTGGGGTGCGGCACCCTGAGCCGACGTGGACGCCGGATCGGAGGCGGGCTTCAGCGACAGCAGCAGGACGATTCCGGACACGGTGGCGGCGCCGGCCAGTACGACACGCCGCAAAGGGTGACTCTTCTTCATCGCTCCTGACTCCCGTCGCTCACATCTCGAACGACTCGTGATGGATGCGGCGGGCGGGAACCCCCGCGCCGCGCAGTGCTTCGTAGACCTGCTGCGCGAAGCCGGGCGGCCCGCACATGAAGACGTCGTGGCGGTCGATGTCCGGCAGCTTCCGCTGCAGGGTCTCGGCCGAGATGTCCGGGCGCTCGCCCTCCGGGCTGTTCACCGCGTACATCAGCCGGGCCCCGCGCTCCTCGGCGATCGCCGCCAGCTCGTCCCACAGGGCAAGATCCTGGGTGGTGTTGGCCCGGTAGAGCAGCGTCAGGTCGCCCGCCGCGCCGGGCAGCGTCTCGAACAGCGCCCGCATCGGAGTGATACCGACACCGCCGGCCACCAGCAGCACCTTGCCGCGACTGCGCTTGCCCGCCGTCAGCGCCCCGTACGGGCCCTCGGCCCAGACCCGGGTGCCGGGCCGCAGGTCGCGCAGCGCCGAGCTGTGGTCGCCGATCGCCTTCACCGTGATGCGGAGCATGTTGGGGCGGGGCGCCGCCGACAGCGAGTACGGGTGGGAGCTGAGCCGCATGCCCGGGGCCAGGAAGCGCCAGCGGAAGAACTGCCCGGCCTCGGCGCCCATGCGGTGCAGCTTGCGCCCGCTGATCAGCACCGAGACGATCCCGGGGGTCTCCTCGATCACCGCCTCGACCCGCAGCCGGTGCTTCAGGTTCAACCGGATCGGCGAGAGGATGCGGTACCAGATCACCAGGGCCGTCACCGACCCGTACAGCCCGTACCAGACCGTCTTGGCGGTCGGCTCGACGGCGAACTCGTTGCCCGTGGACAGCTGGTGCCAGAACGTCAGGAAGACGGCGGCGTAGGTGAGCAGGTGGATGTGGTACCAGGTGTCGTAGCCCATCCTGCGGCGCACCGGGCCGATGGACAGCAGACCGATGAGGAACAGCAGACCGGTGCCGATCGCCGCCTTGCCCATGTCGGGCAGCTGGTTGACCGAGTCGATGGTCTGCTGGACGATGTCGCCGAAACTCTTGCCGGCCTGCAGCGCGTAGCCCCACATGATCAGCACGAGGTGCGCCAGCACCAGACAGATCGTGTACCGGCCGCTCATGGCGTGCCAGCGCGCCACCCGGTCCGAACCCACCCGGCGCTCCAGGGCGGGCACCCGGGCCATCTGCAGCACCACCAGCGCCATCAGATACCCGGCGAGCAGCCCGGTGATCCGGCCCGCGTTGAGGATCTTGCTGTTGTCGTCCGCGATGGACGGGGTGTTGCTCCACCACAGCCAGATCACCCCGGCCGCGCCCGCCCCGACGGCGAGCAGCAGTGGGACGGCGGGGGAGCGTCGTGGGCGAATACGGCGCAAGGTCTGGCGCCGCGCGGCGCGGCCACCGGCGATCGTGGACACGGTTCCTCCGTGGTCGTCCGTGGGGGACGGGGCTAGGGGAGAGGCCCCCTGGCCCAGAGATACGGTCGGCGACGGCCGTGCGTTCAGAGGCCTGCCGAGTCCAGTGCCGATTGGAGGGACTGCTTGTATCCGTCGCTGGTGTACGTGGCTCCCGAGACGGAGTCGATCGAGGCGCTCTGCGCGGCCAGCGCCTCCCTCCTCAGCTGGGGAAGGGCATAGCTGTTGATCTCCTGGTCCCGGGGGTTGTCCGAAGGGTAGGAGACCGCGGTCACATCGGTGATCCTGCCGTTCTTCAGCGTGATGCGTACCTGGACCGGGCCCCAGCGGGTCTGGACCGTGTCACCGGTGACGGTCCTGGTGCCGGTGCTCTTCGTGCTCCCGGGTGACGGTGACTGGGAGGGCGACTGGGACTGGGACTGGGACTGGGACTGCGACTGCGACTGGGACTGGGACTGTCCGGCGGACGACGACGCCTGCGCCACGATCGGCGGCGTGTGCGGCTTGAGTGCCAGCAGGAGGACGACACCGGTGACGGTGGTGGCGGCCGCCAGCGTCACGCGGCGCAGCGGACGATGCTTCTTCAGGGCGTGCAAGGCGACCTCACAGTTCGAACGACTCGTGGTGGATACGGCGGTCGGGGACCCCGGCGGCGTGCAGCGCCGCGTACAGGTCCCGCGCCATGGCGGGCGGCCCGCACAGGTAGACGTCGTGCGCGGCCAGGTCCGGCACGGACGCCCGCAGCGACTCGGCGGTGAACCGCGGGCGCGTCCCGTCGGCGCCGTTGACCGCGTACAGGAGGCGTGCCCCGCGCCACCGCGCTATCGCTTCCAGTTCGGCGCCGAGCGCGAGGTCCTCGGTCGTGCGCGCCCGGTAGAGCAGCGTCACGTCGCCGGGCCCGCCGGGCAGCGACTCGAACAGGGCGCGCAGCGGGGTGATGCCGACGCCGCCCGCGATCAGCAGCGCCTTGGAGGCGGTGCGCCGCTCGGCGGTCAGCGCGCCGTACGGGCCCTCCGCCCAGACCCGGGTGCCGGGCCGCAGCAGCCCCACGGCGGCGCTGTGGTCGCCGAGCGCCTTCACGGTGATCCGCATCCGGTCGGGACGCGGCGGCGCCGACAGCGAGTACGGCGTCGAGGTCCACCGCATTCCGTCCGAGAGGAACCGCCAGCGGAAGAACTGCCCGGCCCGGGCGTCCAGCGCGTCCAGCCGCTCCCCGCGTACGACGACGGAGAAGACGCCCGGCGCCTCGCGGTGCACGGACTCCACCCGCAGCCTGTGCCGCAGGTTGAGCCGCACCGGGGCGAGCAGCCTGAACCACACGACCAGCGCGGCCGTGCCCAGGTAGAGCGCGTACCACGCCGTCTGGGCGGCGGTGTTGCCCACGAAGTCCGAGCCCAGCGCGAGCTGGTGGAAGAAGGTGAGGAACACGGCCACGTACGTGAGCAGGTGCACGTAGTACCAGAACTCGTGGCTGATCCGACGGCGGGCCGCGCGCGCCGAGGTGATCCCGACCGCGAAGAGGATGATCGTGCCGATGGTGGCCTTGAGCATGTCCGGGTAGTCGAACACCACGCTCAGCGTCTCGTGCACGATGCCCGCCCCGTCCTGGGCGGCGTACCCGAAGAGGATCAGCGTGACATGCGCGACCAGCAGGCTGACCGTGTACCGGCCGGCCACGGCGTGCCAGTGGGCCACCCGGTCGGAGCCGATGTGCCGCTCCAGGAGGGGCACCCGGGCCATCAGCGCCACGAGCACCGCGCAGCTGTAGCCGCACAGCAGCCCGGCGATCCGCCCGGCGTCGGTCAGCCACCCGGCGAGTCCCACCACCGACCGCGTGTCGTACCACCACAGGGCGACCACCGCGGCGGCGCCGGCCCAGAGCAGGGCCAGCAGCGGCCCTGCGGGTGAGGGGCGCGGCCGCTTGCGTCCGCCTGCGGGACGCGACGGCGCCGTCCGCTCGTACACCGTGGTCATGAGTTCCGTCCTTCCGCCGGTACCAGGGAACTGTGCGTGCGGAACTTCTGAGGAAGCTCTGAACAGGGACGTCCGGCGCGGACTCACAGGAAACCGAGAGCGACCGTCCCCGCCGACTCAGAGGAAACTCAGAGGCGGGAGGGGGCGCCGCGACCCGGCGGGAGGAGCGATCCTGGAGGACGAGATGAACACTCCCCGCTCCCGAGGCACCGGCCTGCCCGCGCTCACCCGCCCCGACGGCACCCGGGTACGCGTCCTCGTCGTCGACGACGACCCCGACCTGGCCGAGGTCCTCTCGGGCGCCCTGCGCTACGAGGGCTGGGAGGTGCGGACGGCGGGCGACGGGGCCTCGGCCGTCGCCGAGGCCCGCGAACTGATGCCGGACGCGGTCGTCCTGGACGTGATGCTCCCGGACACCGACGGTTTCGCCGTGCTGCGCACCCTGCACACCGTGCGCCCCGAGGTCTGTGTGCTCTTCCTCACCGCGCGGGACGCCGTCGAGGACCGTATCGCGGGCATCACGGCGGGCGGCGACGACTACGTGACCAAGCCGTTCAGCCTGGAGGAGGTCGTCGCCCGGCTGCGCGGACTGCTGCGTCGCGCGGGCATGGCCCGGCAACTGGACGAGGGCCCCCGCCTGACCGTCGGGGACCTCGTCATGGACGAGGAGGCCCGCGAGGTGACCCGCGGCGGCGAACTGATCGAGTTGTCGCCGACCGAGTTCGAACTGCTGCGCTTCCTGATGCGCAACCCGCGCCGGGTGCTCAGCAAGGCGCAGATCCTCGACCGCGTCTGGTCGTACGACTTCGGCGGCCAGGCCCACGTCGTGGAGCTCTACATCTCCTACCTGCGCAAGAAGGTGGACGCCGGCCGCGAGCCCATGATCCACACGGTGCGGGGTGCCGGGTATGTACTCAAGCCGGTGGCGGGGCGATGAGGGGGCGCCGGTGGCCACGGGTGCGGGCGGGCGTACGCCGGCTGCCTCGCCCGCGCACCATACGGGCGCGCCTGACCGCCGGGCTCCTGGTGCTGCTCGCCGTCAGCTGCGCCGCCGTCGGGGTGGCCGCGGTCTACGAACTGGACGGCTTCCTCACCGGCCGCCTCGACCAACAGTTGCAGGACGTGGGGGTACGGTTCCCCGCGAGCTTGGAGCACGGCTCCGTCAAGCCGTCGGACCACGACGGCGACGAGCACGGCGACACCCGTCGGCAGAGCACGGGCACCTTCGGCGCGCGGCTGGTCGGCCGGGACGTCACCAATGCGGCGGTCGTGCCCGCCGACCAGGGGGTCACCGACCTGAACGTGGCCCTGACCACCTCCGACAAGCGGACCCTGGCCCGGATCCCCACGGACGGCCGCGCCCGCACCGTCTGCCTGTCGCCGCTCGGCGACTACCGTGTGCTGGCCGCCAGGGGCCTGGACGGCGACGTCCTGATCACCGGGCTGCCGATGGAGCCGGTCCGGGCCGCCGTGCACCGCCTGGAACTGGTCGCCGGTTGCGTCTTCGGCGTGGCCCTCGTGGTCGCCGGAGTCGCCGGGGCCCTGTGGGTGCGCTGGTCGCTGCGGCCCCTGAGCCGGGTGGCCGCGACCGCGACGAGAGTGAGCGAGCTCCCGCTCGCCAGCGGTGAGGTGACGCTACCGCCGCGCGAGCCCGAGCCCGACCCGCGCAGCGAGGTGGGCCAGGTCTCCGGAGCCTTCGCACGGATGCTCGGCCACGTCGAGGACGCGCTGACGAAGCGGCACGCGAGCGAGGAACGGCTGCGCAGCTTCGCCGCCGACGCCAGCCATGAGCTGCGCACCCCGGTCGCCTCGGTCCGCGGCCATGCCGAGCTGGCGCTGCTGCACCCGGACCCGCTGCCGCCCGGGGTCACCCGTGCCCTCGAACGCATCGCCGCCGAGTCGGCGCGGATGGGCGAGATGGTCGACGATCTGCTGCTCCTCGCCCGACTCGACGCCGGCCGCCCCCTGGAACGCCTCCCCGTCGACCTCACCCACCTCGTCCTCGACTCGGTCGCCGACGCCCGCGCGGCGGGCCCCGAGCACCGTTGGACACTGGAACTCCCGGAGGAACCGGTCTCGGTGACCGGCGACGCCCACCGCCTCCAACAGGTGTTGGCCAACCTGTTGGCCAACGCTCGTTTGCATACACCTGTTGGTACCAAGGTCGTGGTGGCCCTCACCAGGGAGCGGGCCGACGTGGTGCTGAAGGTGGCGGACGACGGCCCGGGAGTCCCCGCGGACGTCCGACCCGGCGTCTTCGAACGCTTCACGCGAGCCGACCGCCGCCGGACCGGTGGCGCGGGCGGTGGCGCGGGGCTCGGTCTGTCGATCGTGGCGGCGGTGGTGGAGGCGCACGAGGGCACCGTCGAGCTGGAGAGCCGGCCGGGGGCGACGACGTTCACGGTCCGGCTGCCCCACGGCATCCCGGAGTAGCAGCCGGCGGTCACCGGTCGGTGGAGCCGCATCCGGAGACGGGGGTCACCGAGATGACCGTCCGGGCGGCCAAGGTGATACGAGCGCCTCCGCCGTCCTCCTTCAGCGTGACGCCGTCCCGCCCGGCCCCGAGGAACTCGCCGCAGCGCGCACCGGTGGTGGTCGTGACCCGTACCAGATGGTCGGGCGAGGACTCGGTGGTGGCCCACGCGGTCACCACGGCGGCCGCCACCAGGGCGACACCGGACACACAGCACACGGAGGCGTACCGAAGGGATCGGGTCACCCGGACCGTCTCCGTCTCGGTCCAGGCGCGCAGAGCCTGCCCCGCCAGAAGCACGCGGCTGCCGGGGCGGCCGTGGGCGGCGCGCACGGCGAGAACCGAACCGATGACGAGGAGAAGGAAGGCGGCCCCGATGAGCGCGGTCGCCGTGTGCCGCGCGGCGGAGGGGAGTTGGGCCAGGTCGTCACGGCCCTTGAGCGTGACGAGGATCGCGAGCAGTGCGGTGAGTCCCGTGAGCCCCGTACGCCACCCTTCCGCCTGCTTGCGGAGTTCGGGCAGCTGGGTGAACTCCAGCTCCCGGGCGAGCTGGGCCCAGCGGCGGTCGGACTGAGCACTCACGGCGCCTCGCTGTCGACCAGCGCCTGGATGCGCCAACTGGCTCCGCAGCCGATGAAGGCGGCGTCCGGCGGAAGGTTCGGATGGGGATGCCCGCACTCGCAGTAGTGCACCTCAAGGGTCAGGGCGTCGTCGTCCTGGGCCCGGGGCGCCGGATGCCCACCGGTGAGCCAGGTCAGCAGTCCCTTGGTGCCGGTGCCGGGCAGTCCGTGCCGGAATTCCGTCACCGTTCTGCCGTGGCAGCGGGGGCAGTTGCCCTCGACCACGACACCACCGCCGTCGCCGGGTGCCCTGCGGGTGAAGGGCGTGCCGGCCAGACCCACGTCCTGCTCGGCGTAGACGGTGGTGAAGTCGTGGCTGGGAACGGATGGTTCAGTCATGCGCTTCGGTCCCGCTCTCCTCGATGGCCGGGCTCCTCGACGGTCAGGTCGAACATCCCGGCGGTGGCCGGACCCTCGCGCAGATACAGCCGCACGCGCGTGCCGCCCTCCGCGCAGCCGTCGTCCGAACCGTCGTGACGCTGGATGCGGAACAGGCTGCCGCTGCTGGGAATGTCGACGCGCAGGGCGTGTTCGGCCGGGATGCCCTCGGGGCTGACCTGGCGGGTGACGATCGTCATTTCCTCGGCGAGCATGAAGTAACTCAGCACGCCGATGCCGAAACGGCTGTTGGGGTAGAGCCTGAGCTTCGGATCATGGCGCAGCCAGCGGGACTGTTCCTTGCGGAAGGACTTCGACCGCTCGAAGCGGCTGCCGGCGCGGGTGAACGTGTGCTTGAGCGATTCCGCGCTCATCCCGACGCCGTTGTCACGGCACTCGACGAACCGCCCACGCTCGTCCTCGCCCTGGGTGAAGGCGATCTGCCCGGTCCAGTCCGCCGGATGCGTACCGCTGCTCTCCAGGAAGGCGCACCGCATCGCGCGGTACCGGCAGGCGTCCATGGCGTTCTGGTAGAGCTCGCGCAAGGCCAGGTGCGGCTCGCCGCCGTACAGTTGCTCGCCCATCAGCAGTTCGCGGACCTCGGTCTGGGCGAGGTGGAAGCGCAGCAGGGGCACTTCGTACGGCTCCTGGTTCCCGATCCTGGCGGGGCGCACGTCGCGGTCGGTGATCCGGGCGGGTACGGCGGCCAGCAGAGCGGCCTCCGGCTCCCGCAGGTCCGTGGCCAGATCGAGGACGTGCGCCGCGAGCTGGTCCGCTTCGTCGGCGATCTCGACGAGGGCGGCATGGACGGCCTGGTGCGGGCAGGGCGCGTCCAGGTGCAGCGAGTTGCCCTCTCGCTCCCAGCTCAGCCCGCGGACGATGCCCACGACGTGTTGGGGCAGGACGGGATCCGTGACGGCCAGATGTTCGGCCACCACCTCGGGAAACGTCCGGACGTCCACCGACAGGACGGCCGCGAGCCGGAGCAGGGCCGCGAGGGGGCGCACCCGCCATGGTTGATGGCCGTCCGGCAGAACCACCTTGCCGGGAGGCCGGGCGGACAGGTCGTCGAGCGGCGCGTCGAGGCCGATGGCCGAGGCGGCCGCGCACAGGAGCTCCGACACTTCGGGCACCCTGTCCCGCGCCACACCGAGCGAGGTGACCAGGGCCTCCGCCAGTGCCGTGGGCACGGCCTCGTCGTCCGTCTCGAAGCGGTCGGCGATCCAGCGGTGCACCAGCCACATGGTGACCGCCGCCTCGTCCTGCACCCGGTCGTGGGCGCGGCACTGGGCCGCCTTCCGCACGATGCCCGCGTGCTGGTCGCCGATCTGTTCGTAGTGCCTGCGGTGGGCGTCGGCGCCCGGGCGCCGGTCGAGGGAGTACGGCTCGATCTCGACGGCCTGGCTCAACCGGTCGGCCCAGGCGGCCTCCCGCAGGAACGGGGCCGCGACGAGGACCAGGGCCTCGACCGCCGAGAGGGTCGCCGACTCGGGCAGCAGAAGGGGCAGCCGCTCACGGACCACACGGACCGGAAACGCCTCGTCCGACCAGGGGTCGGGATGCGGCAGACGTTCCTGGGCGAGATGCAGGGTGCGGGCGCACCGCTCGACGAACACGCTCACGCAGTCCTGGAAGCGCGGCACGCTGCGCCGGTCCTCGGGTCTGACGCGCTCCCACAGGGATGTCCCGCGAGCCGCCTCCAGCCAGGCCTCCAGGAGAGGACGGCCTTCGCAGATCTCCTTCTCGCGGGTCTGCGCCTCGGCGTTGGTGCCGTAGCGGATCCTGGCCGTCTGGACCAGCCCGTGCCGGCGGGCGGCCTCCGTGGTCCTGGCCCGGGCGGTGGCGAACACGTCCTCGACCGTTCGGGCCGGTGTCAGGGGCCCGAGAGCGTCCGCCAGGCCGCGCGTGAAGAAGCTCCCCTCCTGGGTGTAGCCGCTGCGCTGTCCGGCCGAACAGCCCGTCAGCACGGCGAATCCCCCGTTCGGAGGGCCGTTGTCGATCGTGTTGCCGAAGGCGACGGTGTCGCCCGTCATCTCCGTACGGCACGCGTCGACCAGCCACAGCACCGTGTCCGCCGCACAGTCCTTGAGGAGGGAACTGATGTTCGCCGGCAGCAGGGAGCCGACGTACGGCTCCTGCCAGACGCCGTCCCGTGGCGGATTCGCGTCGGCGGGCACGAGGTAGTCCGCACGGCCCACCCGGACGCCATGGCCGCTGAAGTACAGCAGGAGTGTGCCGCCGGCGGGGACATCGCTGGCGACCTCGTAGATCTTGGGCCTGATCCGGCTCAGGCCGACGTTGTGCAGGATCTCGACCTCGTAGCCGGCCGCGTCCAGGGCCGAACCCATCAGCCGCAGATCGGCCTCGACCACCTCGTCGAGCGGTTCCAGCAGCCCGGCCGTGGCGGGCGCGTGCCCGATTCCGATCAGCAGGGCCCTGCGCGCCTGTCCCATGTTCCCCTCCCACCAGCAGGTGAACGTGATGGCACCGGACACCGTCAGCGCGGTGGGGGAACGGCGGTCGTCAGTAGCGGGTGAGGGCGGTTGCCCCGCCCTCGGTCCCGATCGCGATGTGCGGCTGCCGCGCCGGATCCGCCCACCGCAGGATCCGCCGCATCGCGTCCGCCGGCACCGACACACAACCACCGGTCGCCGCCCGCCCGTCGACGTGCAGGAAGATTCCCGCGCCCCGGCCCCGCACGGGCCGCTCGTAGTTGAAGCCCACGACGAGGGCGTGTGCGTACTGCGTCTCGTACGCGATCAGGTGCTCGGACTCGGCGGCACGGCAGTCGGCGGGGCGGGGCTCGGTCCACCGGTTGTACGCACGGGAGTCGTTGTCCTGGCACCACCAGGAGTCCTGCCGCACCCGGCGGTACGGGGCGGTGGTCCCGGCGGGCGCGGCCTTGATCCCGAAGGCGAACGGCAGGCCGTACAGACCGGCGGGTGTCGTGCTCGACCCCTGTCTGCGGGAGCCCCCCTCGACCAGCCCCTTAGTCCCGAAGCGCGCCGCCGCCGAACCGGCCTTCACCCAGCGGCCGTCGCGCCGGTCCCACCAGGTGAGCGTGCCCGACGTCGAGTCCGCGCGGGGCGCCTGAGCGGTGATCAGCTGGCTGCCGCCACCCGTGTCGGCCATCCGGTCGGGGAGGGACGGCGGACCGCCCGGGGCCAGGACGAGCAGGGACACGGACGCGAGGGCGACGGCTCCGAGGCGCATGGCTCAGACCGTACTGGGCGGCAGTGGGAGCGGCAGCCCGGGCAGGCCGTCCAGGCTCGTCGCCACGTGGTCCTTCTTGGTGAAGTACTCGCTCAGCGAGGCGTCGTCCTCGCGCGCGAAGCGCTTGGCGTGCAGGTCGCGGTCCTCGTCGTACGACATGAAGGGCACCGCGTAGCCGCAGCTGTCGCGGACCAGTTCGGCCGTGACCACGATGATCGCGCGCAGGCCGTGCGGGGTCGGGTCGATGCCGGGGAAGTGCGTGAGCAGTTCCTTGAAGCGGGGGTCGTCGCGGAAGACGGGCTCCCCGCGGCCGTGCACCCGGACGATGTTGGGCGGGCCCTGGAAGGCGCACCACATGAGGGTGATCCGGCCGTTCTCCCGCAGGTGCGCGATCGTCTCCGCGTTGCTGCCCGCGAAGTCCAGGTACGCCATGGTCCGCTCGTCCAGGACGGCGAACGAACCGGCGAGGCCCTTGGGGGAGAGGTTGACCGTGCCGTCCCCGGACAGGGGCGCGGTCGCGGTGAAGAAGATCGGCTGCGTCTCGATGAACGTCCGCAGCCTGCCGTCGATGCGCTCGTAGGTCTTTCCCATGTCCACCGATTATCGGGGAAGATCTTTCGCCTGTCTAAGGAAAATCAGGAACCGGTGCGGTGAATCGGCGACTGGTGCGGTGAAGCGGTCGTGCATGCGAAGGGGTGGAGCACTGGACGGACCCGTGGCGGCCCGGTCGGTGGACAGGGCGGCCACGGGTCCGGCACTCACCGATCCGTCACTTGTTGAGCGTGCAGGTCGCGAGGGCGTCCAGGCCCGTCGGCTTGGCCGCGGTGCGGCCGATGGAGATGGCGATGCGGTCGATGGTCGACTTCCGCTTGTCCGCGAGGGGGCCGAGGATCGCGTTCTGGACGAAGTTGGCCCCACCCTGGCCGACCGTGTCGACGAGTCGCTTGTTGGCCTCGGCGATCTGGGTGTCCAGGAGCGTCAGGTTGCGGGTGACCTCGGCCTGGGCGGAGGCGGGGATCGCGGGCAGCTGCGACGCGACGTCCGGGCAGCTGATGGTGCCGACGGCCGTGGTGCTGCCGGTATCGCCCGTGTTCCCGGTGTTCCCCGTGTCGCCGGCCTGCTCGGTGGCCGTCGCGCTCGGGGCGGCGGTGGCCGCGGCGCCGCCGGTGTTCACGCCGTTCGCGTTGAGGGTGCAGGGAGCGAGCGAGTCGAGCCCCGTCGGCTTGGCCGCGGTGCGGCCGATGGCGGTGGCGATGCGGTTGATCGTCGCCACCCGCTTGTCCTTGAGGGGGCCGAGGATCGCGTTCTGGACGAAGTTGGCCCCACCCTGGCCGACCGTGTCGACGAGTCGCTTGTTGGCCTCGGCGATCTGGGTGTCCAGGAGTGTCAGGTTGCGGGTGACCTCGGCCTGCGCGGAGGCGGGGATCGCGGGCAGGCTCGGCGCGACGGCCGGGCAGTTCACGGTGCCCGGGGAGGTCGCGGCCTTGGTCGTGGCGTTCGTGCTGCTCTTGGACGTCTCCCCGGCCAAGGCGTTGCCGGCGATCACGGCTCCGGACAGTACGACCGCGGCGGTGCCGCCGATCATCAGGACGCGGCGCTTGTTGTACTTCGGAAGGGCCCTGGACATGCGGAAGCCTCACTCGGGTCGGGGATGGGGGACCGTCCGGTGGTCGTCCGGGCGGTCCGTCGGCCTGCAAAAACCTCGGTTTACAAAAACGCGGCGCCTGCGTTCGGGGAGAGGTACGAGAAAGCGCGTTCCATCGTTCAAGCGCCTCTCGAAGATTTCGTTGCGGTGTTCGTGAGGGCCGTCCGGGCCGTGCGGGCCGTGCGGGCCGTGCGGGCCGTGCGGACCGTGCGGGCCGTCCGAGTCCCCCTTTGGAGTGAACGGAGATTGACGAACCATGCAGACTCCTGCATACTCATGCATGTCAGCGAATGCACTGTGAGGAGAATCCCGTGACCGAGCGCGTCGTACTCGCCTACTCAGGCGGTCTGGACACCTCCGTCGCCATCGGCTGGATCGCCGAGGAGACGGGCGCCGAGGTCATCGCCGTCGCGGTCGACGTCGGCCAGGGCGGCGAGGACCTGGACGTCATCCGCAAGCGCGCGCTCGCCTGCGGTGCCGTCGAGGCCGAGGTCGCGGACGCCAAGGACGAGTTCGCCGAGGAGTACTGCCTCCCGGCGATCAAGGCCAACGCCCTCTACATGGACCGCTACCCGCTGGTCTCCGCCCTCTCCCGGCCGACGATCGTCAAGCACCTCGTCGCCGCCGCCCAGAAGCACGGCGCCTCCACCGTCGCCCACGGCTGCACCGGCAAGGGCAACGACCAGGTGCGGTTCGAGGCCGGCATCGTGGCTCTCGCCCCCGACCTCAAGTGCATCGCCCCGGTCCGTGACTACGCGATGACCCGCGACAAGGCGATCGCCTTCTGCGAGGAGAAGCAGCTCCCGATCGCCACCACCAAGAAGTCCCCGTACTCCATCGACCAGAACGTCTTCGGGCGGGCCGTCGAGACGGGCTTCCTGGAGGACATCTGGAACGCGCCGATCGAGGACATCTACGAGTACACCTCGAACCCGGCCGAGGCCCGCGAGGCCGACGAGGTCGTCATCTCCTTCAAGGAGGGCGTCCCGGTCGCCATCGACGGCCGGCCCGTCACCGTGCTCCAGGCCGTCCAGCAGCTCAACGAGCGCGCCGGCGCCCAGGGCATCGGCCGGATCGACATGGTCGAGGACCGGCTCGTGGGCATCAAGTCCCGCGAGGTGTACGAGGCTCCGGGCGCGATCGCGCTCATCACCGCCCACCAGGAGCTGGAGAACGTCACCGTCGAGCGTGAACTCGCCCGCTACAAGCGGCAGGTCGAGCAGCGCTGGGGCGAGCTGGTCTACGACGGCCAGTGGTTCTCCCCGCTCAAGCGCGCCCTGGACGGCTTCATCGACGAGGCCAACCAGCACGTCAACGGCGACATCCGGATGACCCTGCACGGCGGCCGCGCGGTCGTCACCGGCCGACGCTCCGACACCTCGCTCTACGACTTCAACCTGGCGACGTACGACACCGGCGACACGTTCGACCAGGCCGCCGCCAAGGGCTTCATCGACATCTACAGCCTGTCGTCGAAGATGGCCGCCAAGCGGGACCTCGGGTAACACCGACGGGTGCCTCGCACACGCTGACCTGACAGCCGCCTCCTCACCTGGAAAGGTGGGGAGGCGGTGGCACATCCGAACCCTTCGAGGAGCAACGCAAGTGAGCAGCAACAGCGGTGACGTCCGGCTCTGGGGCGGCCGTTTCGCCGACGGCCCCGCCGAGGCCCTGGCCAAGCTGTCCGCGTCCGTCCACTTCGACTGGCGGCTCGCGCCGTACGACCTCGCCGGATCGCGTGCCCACGCGCGCGTGCTGCACAAGGCGAACCTCCTCGACGACGACGAGCTGACCCGCATGCTCGCGGGCCTCGACCAGCTCGAAGCCGATGTGGTGGACGGCTCCTTCGTGGGCACCGTCGCCGACGAGGACGTGCACACGGCCCTGGAACGCGGGCTTCTGGAGCGCCTCGGCCCCGACCTCGGCGGCAAGCTGCGCGCGGGCCGCTCGCGCAACGACCAGGTGGCGACCCTCTTCCGGATGTATCTGCGCGACCACGCCCGGACCGTCGGCGGCCTCGTCGCCGAGCTCCAGGACGCGCTGATCGGCCTGGCCGAGGCCCACCCGGACGTCGCGATGCCCGGCCGTACGCACCTCCAGCACGCCCAGCCGGTCCTGTTCGCCCATCACGTCCTCGCCCATGTGCAGTCCCTGTCCCGGGACGCGGAGCGGCTGCGCCAGTGGGACGAGCGCACGGCCGTGTCGCCGTACGGCTCGGGCGCGCTGGCCGGTTCCTCGCTCGGTCTCGACCCGGAGTCGGTCGCCAGGGACCTCGGCTTCGAGCACGGCTCGGTGGCGAACTCCATCGACGGCACGGCCTCCCGCGACTTCGTCGCCGAGTTCGCCTTCATCACCGCGATGATCGGCGTCAACCTCTCCCGGATCGCCGAGGAGGTCATCCTCTGGAACACGAAGGAGTTCTCCTTCGTCACCCTCCACGACGCCTTCTCGACCGGCTCGTCGATCATGCCGCAGAAGAAGAACCCGGACATCGCGGAGCTGGCGCGCGGCAAGTCGGGCCGTCTGATCGGCAACCTCACCGGCCTGATGGCGACGCTCAAGGCGCTCCCGCTCGCGTACAACCGCGACCTCCAGGAGGACAAGGAGCCCGTCTTCGACTCCATCGACCAGCTGGAGGTCCTGCTCCCGGCCTTCACCGGCATGATGGCCACGCTGACCGTGCACCGCGAGCGCATGGAGGAGCTGGCCCCGGCCGGTTTCTCGCTCGCCACCGACATCGCCGAGTGGCTGGTCAAGCAGGGCGTGCCGTTCCGTGTCGCGCACGAGGTCGCGGGCGAGTGCGTGAAGGTCGCCGAGGCCGACGGCAAGGAACTGGACGGCCTCACCGACGAGCAGTTCGCGAAGATCTCCGCCCACCTCACCCCCGAGGTGCGCTCCGTCCTGAACGTCCCGGGCGCCCTCGCCTCCCGCGACGGCCGCGGCGGTACGGCACCCAGCGCGGTCGCCGTCCAGCTCGCCGAGATCAAGTCGGACGTGGCGGCCCAGCACACATGGGCCACGGCCAAGAAGAAGCGGTAGGGGAGGCGCCCCGAAAGGGGCGCGGGGAACTGCGCGAGCAACCCACACAATCCCGCACCCGCCACATCGCCGCACCAACCGAGCTCTGAGGCGAAGGTCATCGCGGGTTACGTTGGTCAGGAGCCGCACCGGAGCCGACCGAACGGAGCCCGCGATGCCCTTCGCCCGTCTCGCCACCGCCACGACGCCCACCTGCCACATCGGCCTGGGCCTTGCCGCCGTCGGCCGCCCGGGTTACATCAACCTCGGCCGAGACCATGACCTCGGAGAGGATCGCGGCGTCGAAACGCTGCGCGAGCGCACCCGTGAACTCCTCGACGCCGCCTACGCCCAGGGTGTGCGCTACTTCGACGCGGCCCGCTCGTACGGCCGCTCGGAGGAGTTCCTCGCCGACTGGCTGAGGAGCCGGCCGGACGTCGACGACGTGGTCATCGGCAGCAAGTGGGGCTACACCTACACGGCCGGCTGGACCACGGACGCCGAGAAGCACGAGGTCAAGGACCACAGCCTCGCCACCTACGAGCGGCAGCGCGCCGAGACGGCCGCGCTGCTCGGCGACCGGCTCGACCTCTACCAGATCCACTCGGTGACCCCTGACAGCCCGGCCCTCACCGACAAGGAACTCCACGCCGAGCTCGCCGAGGCGGCCGCCCAGGGCCTCGCGATCGGTTTCTCCACCAGTGGGCCCGCCCAGGCCGACGCCATCCGCGCCGCGCTCGCCGTGACGGTCGACGGCGAGCCTCTCTTCCGTACCGTCCAGTCCACGTACAACGTCCTGGAGACCTCGGCCGCTGCCGCCCTCGCCGAGGCGCACGACGCCGGGCTCACGGTGATCGTCAAGGAGGGCATGGCCAACGGCCGCCTGGCCCCCGAGTACGCGCCGGACGCGGTGCGGGCGATCGCGGAGGAGACGGGCCTCGGCGCCGACGCGGTCGCCCTCGCGCTGATCCTGCGGCAGCCCTGGGCCGGAGTCGTCCTCTCCGGCGCGGCCACCACCGCTCAGCTCGCCTCGAACCTGCACGCGGCGGTCGTCGACCTGGACGAGGACCGGCTGACCCGCCTTGCCGCGCTCGCGGAGGACCCGCGCAGGTACTGGGAGCACCGCGGACAGCTGCCCTGGCACTGAGCCCGCCGGAAAACTCAAGCACCTCAAAAGCTGACGAAATGGAACATGGATGAGACGCACACGCTCCCGATGAGACATCCATGTCTCACGTGGGGTACTGTTGTCTCATGGCTGTCGACCGTGACCACGTGCTGCGCAGCGCAGCCGCCCTGCTCACCCGCAAATCCACCGCCACCATGGACGAGGTCGCCAAGGCGGCCGGGATCAGCCGGGCCACGCTGCACCGCCAGTTCGCCGGGCGGGACGCGCTCGTACGGGCGCTGGAGGCGCTCGGTATCGAGGAGTGCGAGGCGGCACTCGATGCCGCCCGCCTCGACGAGGGCACCGCTCAGGAGGCCCTGCGCCGGCTGGTGAAGGAGCTCGAAAGAGTGGCCGGGCTGCTCGCCTTCCTCTACACCGAGAACCAGCTGTTCGAGGGTGAGGGACAGAACGAGGGCTGGGCCCGGCTCGACGCCCGGATGGCCGCCCTGTTCCGGCGCGGCCAGGAGTGCGGCGAGTTCCGCATCGACCTCAGCCCCGCCTGGCTCACCGAGGCGCTCTACGGGCTCATGGCCTCCGGGGCGTGGGCCGTGACCGAGGGCCGGGTCGCCGCCAAGGACTTCCACTACATGATCGTCGAGCTGCTGCTCGGCGGCGCACTACGGAGAGAGTGATCATGACCAGCGCCCTGCAGCATGGGGGTGCCCCCTGCTCGAGCGAAGCCGAGAGCTTGGGGGAGTACAAGGCGGAGGTGGAGAAGCGACCGGGCCGATGGCTCGCGCTCTCCGTCCTCGTCCTCGCCGTGCTGCTGGTGGCCGTCGACGCGACCGTGCTCGGTCTCGCGACCCCTTACATCAGCGAGGACCTGAAGCCCTCCGGCACGCAGCTCCTGTGGATCGGTGACGTCTACTCGTTCGTCATCGCGGGCCTGCTCGTCTCCATGGGCAGTCTCGGCGACCGCATCGGCCGCAAGAAGCTGCTGCTGACGGGCGCCACGGTGTTCGGCGCGATATCCGTGCTCAACGCCTACGCGACGACCCCGGAATTGATGATCCTGGCGCGGGCGCTGCTCGGTGTCGCGGGCGCGACCCTGATGCCCGCCACGCTCGCCCTGATCCGCAACCTCTTCCACGACCCGCGCGAGCGCAGCCTCGCCATCGGCATCTGGGGCGCGACGGCCTCCGCCGGTACGGCGGTGGGGCCGGTCGCCGGTGGCTTCCTGCTCGAACACTTCTGGTGGGGTTCGGTCTTCCTCATCAACGTGCCCGTGATGCTGCTCCTCGTCCCCGTCGGCATCAAGCTGCTGCCCGAGTCCCGCAACCCGAACCCCGGCCCCTGGGACCTGGCCAGTGTCGTCCTCTCCCTCGTCGGCATGATCGGCATCGTGTACGCGGTGAAGGAGGCCGCCACACACGGGCTCAGCGGGACCTCGGCGGCCGTGGGCCTGCTCGGCGTCGGCGCCCTCTACGGCTTCGTACGCCGTCAACTCGCGATGCCCGTACCGCTGTTGGACATGCGGCTGTTCCGCAACCGTGGCTTCTCGGCGGCGGTGCTCGCCGATCTGCTGACCGTGTTCGGTCTGTCCGGACTGGTCTTCTTCCTGTCGCAGTACCTGCAACTCGTGCAGGACAGGCCGCCCTTCGAGGCGGGGCTCGCCGAACTGCCCGCCGCCATCGGCGCGGTGGGGGCGGGGCTGATCGCGGGCTCGGTCGCGCGCCGCTACTCGGTCCGTGCCGTGGTCTCCGCCGGTCTGGCCGCCGTGGGCCTCGCGCTCGCCGTGCTCACACTGCTGGACCGGTCCACCGGCTATCCGGTGCTCGGCGCGGCGCTGCTGGTCGTCGGTGTCGGCGCGGGCTTCTCGTTCACCGTCACCGCCGACGTGATCCTCTCCAGCGTGCCCAAGGAGCAGGCCGGCGCCGCGTCCGCGGTCTCCGAGACGGCCTACGAGCTCGGCGCCGCCCTGGGTATCGCCCTGCTCGGCTCCATCGTCACCGGCGTCTACGCGGGCTTCGTCGGACCGGCGGGCACCCCGGCGGGAGCGCACGAGTCCCTGGGCGGCGCGGTGCAGGCGGCGGCGACCCTGCCCACCCACACCTCGGAGGCCCTGCTGACCGCGGCTCGTACGTCCTTCGTGGACGGCCTGGCACTGGCGTCGGGCATCGGAGCGGCGGTACTGCTCGCCACAGCGGCAGCGGCCTGGTTCCTACTGAAGGGCCAGAACCTGGAATCCGGGGTCTAGGCAGGCGCCCCGTCAGGGGCGCGGGGCTGTGACATTGTGCGGCTCTGCCGCGTGGGCGCGACCAGCCACAACGCACCCGCACCCGAGATACGGCCGAACCGCCGGAGGTGCTACGCGGCCTTGGCCTTGGTGGCGTACATGTCCACGTACTCCTGACCCGACAGCCGCATGACCTCGGTCATCACGGAGTCCGTCACGGCCCGCAGCACATACCGGTCACGGTCCATGCCTTCGTACCGCGAGAACTCCAGCGCCTCACCGAAGCGGACCGTGACGCGGCCCGGCCGCGGCATCCCCGCACCGCCGGGCTGCAGCTTGTCCGTGCCGATCATCGCGAACGGGACGACCGGGGCGCCGGTCATCAGGGTGAGGCGGGCGATTCCGGTGCGGCCGCGGTAGAGCCGGCCGTCGGGGGAGCGGGTGCCCTCCGGGTAGATGCCGAAGACCTTGCCCTCCTCCAGCACGCGACGGCCCGTCATCAGCGCCGCGACACCGCCGTTGGCGCCGTCCCGGTCCACCGGGATCATGCCGACGCCGGTGAAGAACCAGGCCATGAGGCGGCCCTTGAGCCCCTTGCCGGTGACGTACTCGTCCTTGCCGATGAAGAGCACCTGCCGGTCGCAGACCAGCGGCAGGATCATCGAGTCGATGAACGTGAGGTGGTTGCCGGCCAGGATCACCGGACCGTCGCCCGGGATGTGCTCCACGCCTTCCACCCGTGGGCGGAACATCAGGCGCATGATCGGTCCGAGCACTGCCTTGATGAGCGCGAAGCGGGACAACGGGCCCTCCGGTGTCAAGGGATCGGTATGGAGTCTGTGCAGGTGAGGACGATACTCGTGGCCCCCCGGTGATTGCACATCGGGTTCACCGAGTGGATACGCACTGTTGGCGATTGTTTACCTGACGTGGCGTTCCGTCGACCGGTTGTCACCCGTTCGACACGATGTGCCGGGCGTGTGTGCGTCGCACGGGTGACGCGGCGCCCCTCTCGGCCGACTACCCGGCATCGCCGACCCGAACCCGACGAACCGTCACCTCCTCCCATCCCGTACGACATCCAGCGGAACTCACGTGTTCCGCCACAGGTCTCCCTCCGGTCACACAAGGGAACCTACGATCGACGCGCTTTGACAGGTGCGTGGTGGGGACAACAGGAGGAGCGCTCATGGGCACGCAGGAGATACCGGGGACACCGGAGTCGCAGCGGCCGAACGGGCAGGACCGGGGTACGGCGCGGCGGGCGCTGCTCGGGGCCGCGGTGCTCGGCGCGGGCGGAGCGGTCCTCGGACTGCCGGGTGCGGCGAGGGCCGATGAGCGGCACGGGAGCGGCGGGTCCGCCGGCGGTTACAAGAGCCTGCCCAAGCCGACCGTCATCGGGCACCGGGGCGCCAGCGGCTACCGGCCGGAGCACACCTTCGGCTCGTACCAGCTGGCCCTCGACATGGGCGCCGACGTCGTCGAGGCCGGTGACCTGGTGCCCACCAAGGACGGCCACCTCGTCTGCCGCCACGAGCCCGAGATAGGCGGCACCACCGATGTGTCGTCGCACCCCGAGTTCGCCGACCGCAAGACCACCAAGACCCTCGACGGCATCCCCACCACCGGCTGGTTCACCGAGGACTTCACGCTGGCCGAGCTGAAGACCCTGCGGGCCGTCGAGCGCATCCCCGCCAACCGCCCGCACAACACGCTCTACGACGGCCGCTGGGAGATCCCCACCTTCGAAGAGGTGCTCCACTGGCAGGACGAGCAGACCCGCAAGCGCGGCAAGCAGGTCTGGATCTACCCCGAGACCAAGCACCCCACCTACTTCCGGGCGCTCGGCCTCGGCCTGGAGGAGCGGCTCGCGAAGATCCTGCGCAAGCACGGCAAGGACAGGAAGAACTCGCCGGTCATCATCCAGTCCTTCGAGCCGACCAGCATCCAGCGCCTCGACAAGCTCGTCGACAACCCGCTCGTCGTGCTGCTGTCCGCCGCGGGCACCCGCCCCTGGGACTTCGTCACCGCGGGCGACCCGCGCACCGTCACGGACCTCGTCACGCCCGCGGGCCTGAAGTGGATCGCCTCGTACGCGCAGGGCATCGGCCCCACGCTCGACCTGGTCATCCCCAAGGACGCGAGCGGCGCCCTCACCACGCCGACCACGCTGGTGGCCGACGCGCACCGCGCGGGCCTGGTCCTGCACCCGTACACCATACGCAACGAGAACATCTTCCTGCCCGCGAACTTCCGCAAGGGCACCGACCCGAACGCCTACGGCGACGTGTTCGGCGCCTTCAAGACCTACTTCGCCACGGGCATCGACGGCGTCTTCTCCGACAACTCGGACACCGCGCTGCTCGCCCGCGCGGACTTCCTCAACGGCTGATCCCGTCAACGGACGACCGGGCCACCCCGATGGGGTGACACTCGACCGCCCCGGCAACCTCGTGCCGGGGCGGCCGCGTCCCGCCGCATATGACCCACGAGATGGTTTCCACCCTGCGCCCGCTGCTCGCCGCCGAGGCCTCGGCGGAGGCATATGCGACCGGAACCGAACAGAGCGACCTCGAACAGGCCGTCTGGCTGCGCCTTCTGGAGCGCCTCGACTCGGACGGCCCGCCCCTGGACCCACAGGGTTGGCTGCGCCGCGCCGTACGCTCCGAGGTCCGCCGTACCCGCCGCAGGGCCCGTCATGAACGGCCGTACATCTCCGAACCGGCCGACGAGAGCGGGGCCGGCCCCGAGCAGCAGGCGATGACCGCCGACTGTCACCGCGCCCTGCACGACGCGGTCCGCAGGCTGCCCGGCCGCTGCCCGAGCCTGATGGCGGCGCTGCTCTCCCCGAAGGACCTCACCTACCGCGAGATCGCAGGTGAGTTGGGTATCTCACAGGGCAGTCTGGGTCCGGAACGTTCCAGATGCCTGGGATGTCTGCGTCGATTGCTCGCACCGGTGGTTGCGGCCCACGAACCACGGGGATAGGAGTGGGGGACGACCGGTGGAACAGGTGAGCGGGAGGCATGCACACATGGGCATGAGCGTGACCATCTCGGCGGCGACCGAGCAGGACGCAGAGCAGATCCTCAAGCTGCAGTACCTCTGCTACCAGAGCGAGGCCGAGCTGTACGGCGACTACGGCATCGAGCCGCTCACGCAGCCGCTCGACTCGCTCAGGGCGGAGCTTGCGGGCGGCACGGTGCTGGTGGCCCGGCTGGGCGACGAGGTGGTGGCCTCGGTCCGCGGAGCCGTGGATCCGGACGGCACGGCCCGCATCAACAAGCTCATCGTCCACCCGCGCATGCAGCGGCACGGGATCGGTGCCCGGCTCCTGCGCGCCGCCGAGGCGGCTCTCGCGGAAGAGCGCGGTGCCAAGAGGTTCCAGCTCCACACGGGCCACCGCAGTGACGGCAACCTGCGGCTCTACCAGCGTGTGGGCTACGAGACGGTCGGCACCTCGAAGGGCAATGACGGCGTCCCCGTGATCGTCCTGGAGAAGCCGGCGGGAACGTACGCGACGACGGCGTAGACGCGCCACGAAGGGACGCGGTGGTCCTCTACCGACCGGTGGAGCGTCCTCGTAGCCAGTACATCGCCGACAGCGGCAGCAGCACCGGGATGAACAGATAACCCATCCCGTAGTCCGACCAGACGGTGGCGTCGGGGAAGGCGGACGGCTCGACCAGAGTCCAGGTCCCGACGGTCAGTACGCCCACGAGCTCGGCGGCGCAGCACACCAGCGCCGCCCTGCGGGCCGTCTCGCCGCCGCGTACGAGCGAGTAGGTGATGAAGCCGTAGACGAGGCCCGCGACCGCCGACAGGGAGTAGGCGAGCGGGGCCTTGTCGAACTCCGTCGAGATCTGCACGGCGGAACGCGACACGGCGCCGACCACCATCACGCCGTACAGCCAGAGCAGCAGCATGCCGGGGCCGCTGATCAGCCTGGTGCGCTTCTTCTCCTGGTCCTTCTGGTCCTTCTGGTCCTTCTGACTCCGCTGATTCTGCTGATTCTCTTGAGGCGCGGTCCCGTTCTCGTCCGTGGCCGTCATCTCAGCCTCCCCAGATGTCATAGAGCCGCACCTCCAGTACGGCGAGGACGACGCCGCCGGCCGCCACCGTGATCGAGCCCCAGCGGGTGCGCTCCGCCAGCGACATGAAGCCCGCGGCGGGAATGCACGCGAAGGCGCCGAGCAGATACGCCACGAAGATCGTCGTGCCCTGGTCCGCCTTCTCGCCGCGCGCCAACTGGACGATGCCGATCACCAGCTGGACGACGGCGAACAGCGACACCACGGCCATGCCGATGAAGTGCCAGTCCTTGGTGGGCTGATCACGGTAGGCGGCCCAGCCGCACCAGGCGGCGAGCGCGAGCGCGGCGACGGCGGTCGCGATCGTCAGGGCATCAAGCATGCCGTGACCCTATTACGGGCCAAACGACCCGGTGCCCGCACCCCCGGCCCGTCGCCACGGCCGGTGGTGCCCCTCGCCCGAGCCCGACCGCCGTGGTGTTGGCCACAGCCCGCCCGGTGCCCGGACCGGACACGGACCTCGTGGCACCGCGCCCTTGCCCGTGTCGGCGCTGGTCAGGGGCGGGTGAGCAAGGATCTCCCGCAGGGGCCCCGAGGTGTCCACGGCTGTCCGCATTACGGACAGCGGTTCCGGGTCCCGTCTGTGTGTCTGCTTTACTTGATCCCATGACCACGACGAGCAACCGCATCCTTGCGACCGAGGCGACCATGACGCCCGGTGCTCGTTGTATGTGTCGAATGTGCGCCTTCTAGAGGGCCCCCGCACCACCGCCCCGTCTCGCGCCCCGAAGCGAGACAGCCGCGCCCTGTCCGTACCCCGTACGTGAGCGGCGCCGCCCCGCGCACATGTTCTCCCCCGGATACATCCGGTTCCATCGCCACCGCGAGAACCGTGTCGCGTTCCCGACCGAATGCATCCGTGCGTGCGCACACCCGCGCCCCGCACTCGACAGTGACGGAAACCCCAGTGATCACGACAACGGGCCTCAGCAAGGTCTACCGCTCGCGCGGCCGTGAAGTGACCGCCCTCGACGGCGTCGATCTACATGTCCGCGAAGGCGAGGTGTACGGCGTCATCGGCCGGTCCGGCGCCGGCAAGTCCTCCCTCATCCGCTGCGTCAACCTCCTGGAGCGTCCCACCGCCGGCACGGTCACCGTCGCCGGACAGGACCTCACCGCGCTCGTCGGCCGCGGCCCGCGCGCGGGCAAGGAGCTCCGGCGGGCGCGCAGCCGTATCGGCATGGTCTTCCAGCACTTCAACCTGCTGTCCTCGCGCACGGTTCAGGACAATGTCGAGCTGCCGCTCGAAATCCTCGGCAAGTCGGGGAAGGAACGTTCCTCCAAGGCGCTCGAACTCCTCGACCTGGTCGGCCTCTCCGACAAGGCCAAGGTCTACCCGGCACAGCTCTCCGGCGGCCAGAAGCAGCGCGTCGGCATCGCCCGCGCCCTGGCCGGCGACCCCAAGGTGCTGCTCTCAGACGAGGCCACCAGCGCCCTCGACCCCGAGACCACCCGCTCCATCCTCCAGCTGCTGCGCGACCTGAACCGACAGCTGGGCCTGACCGTCCTGCTCATCACCCACGAGATGGACGTCGTCAAGACGATCTGCGACTCGGCCGCGCTCATGGAGAAGGGCCGCATCGTCGAGTCCGGCACCGTCGGTGAACTGCTCGCGACGCCCGGCTCGGAGCTGGCCGCCGCGCTCTTCCCGGTCGGCGGCGACGCCTCCGGCGACGACCGCACGGTCATCGACGTCACCTTCCACGGCGAGGCGGCGACCCGGCCCGTCATCTCGCAGCTCTCACGCACGTACAACATCGACATCTCGATCCTGGGCGCCGCGATGGACACGATCGCCGGCAAGCAGGTCGGCCGGATGCGCATCGAACTGCCCGGCCGCTACGACGAGAACGTCGTGCCCATCGGATTCCTGCGCGAGCAGGGCCTGCAGATCGACGTTCAGGGTGAGCAGCCCGTACTGGCGAAGGACGGTGCCAAGTGACCTGGTCGGAGATGCAGCCGCTGCTGTCCCAGGCGTGTTGGGACACGCTCTACATGGTCGGCTGGTCCACGCTGATCGCGATCGTCGGCGGTCTGCCGCTCGGCATCCTGCTCGTTCTGACCGACCGCGGCGGGCTCCTGCAGAACGTCCTCGCGAACAGGGTCATCGGGCAGGTCGTGAACATCGCCCGCTCGATGCCGTTCATCATCCTGATGGTCGCGCTGATGAACTTCACGCGCACGATCACCGGGACGACCATCGGGCGCGAGGCGGCCATCGTGCCGCTCGCCATCGGCGCGATCCCCTTCTTCGCCCGTCTTGTCGAGACGGCTGTCCGCGAAGTGGACGGCGGACTCGTCGAGGCCGTGCAGTCGATGGGCGGCAACACCTGGACGGTCGTCCGCAGGGTGCTCGTACCGGAGTCGCTGCCGTCGCTGATCTCGTCCGCGACCACCACGGTCGTCGCCCTCATCGGCTACTCCGCGATGGCCGGCACCGTCGGCGCCGGCGGGCTCGGCGACATCGCCATCCGCTACGGCTACCAGCGCTTCGAGACCGGACTGATGTGGATCACCGTGGCGATCCTCGCCGTCGTCATCTCGGTCATCCAGTTCGCCGGCGACTACGCGGCCCGCACCCTGCACCGGCGCGGCGGCCAGTCCGGCGGCGCACCGAAGCTGCGGCTGCTGAAGGCCGGGCAACCCGCCACGGCGGAGACCGGGCAACCCGCCACCGCCGAGACCGGCAAGGTCGCCTGAGGCGCCCGAGCACTCCTTCTCCCCCCACCTCCCCACCACCCGCAAATTTCCCCGTACTACCCACCACGGGGTTGCTCCACCCTTAAGGAAAGGCACTTTTCGTGCGTAACACGGCCAAGATCACCACTGCAGTTCTCGCCGCCGGAGCCCTCACCCTCGGCCTCTCCGCCTGCGGTTCGGACAAGAGCAGCGCCTCCGACACCAGCGGTCCGCTGGTCGTCGCCGCGAGCCCCACCCCGCACGCCGAGATCCTCGACTACGTCAAGGACAACCTGGCGAAGAAGGCGGGCCTCGACCTGGAGGTCAAGGAGTTCACGGACTACGTCACGCCGAACACGGCGACCGAGGACGGGTCCGTCGGCGCCAACTACTTCCAGAACCAGCCGTACCTCGACGACTTCAACAAGAAGAACGGCACCCACATCGTGCCCGTCGTCACGGTGCACCTGGAGCCGCTCGGCCTCTACTCCCACAAGGTCAAGAAGGTCGACGAGCTCAAGAGCGGCGCGACGGTCGCCGTCCCGAACGACACGGTCAACGAGGCGCGCGCGCTCAAGCTGCTCGCGACCAACGGGATCATCACGCTCAAGGACGGCGCGGGCAACGACGCGACCACCAAGGACATCGTGAAGAACCCGAAGAACCTCAAGTTCAAGGAGCTGGAGGCGGCCCAGACCCCGCGCTCCCTGGACGACGTCGACGCCGCGGTGATCAACGGCAACTACGCCATCGAGTCCGACCTCAAGCCCGCCGAGGACGCCCTCGTCCTGGAGTCCGCGACGAACAACCCGTACGGCAACTTCCTCGCTGTCAAGAAGGGCAACGAGAGCGACCCGCGGGTGAAGAAGCTCGCCAAGCTGCTCACCTCGCCCGAGGTCAAGAAGTTCATCGAGGACAAGTACGCCGGTTCGGTCATCCCGTCGTTCTAGTTCTTCTTCGCCGACGGACGGGGTCCGCTCGATCACTTGGTGGAGGCACCCCCCACGCCCTTCGGACAGTGGGGGAGGCCCCCATGGTGCAGTTCGGTGGCTTCATGCTGCATGCTGGGCAGTTCAGCGGGCCCGAAGGTTCCGAGGGCCCCAAGTCCCCGACGGTTACGGAGCGGCGCATGACCAGCACCTTCCCCGACATCTCCATCAGCACGGAGCGGTTGGTCCTGCGTGCGCTCGACGAGGACGACGTCCCCGCCCTGGCCGCGATGATGAACGACGAGCAGATCGCGGCCTGGACCGACGTGCCCCAGCCCTTCACCGAGGACGCGGCCCGCGACTGGATCACCGAGTACGCGCCCACGGAACGCTCGGCGGGCCGGGGCCTCGACCTCGCCGTCGCCGAGTTCCTCACCCAGCGCCTGGTCGGCATCGTGCAGCTCGGCAAGACGAACTGGCACGTACGCTCCACCGAGCTGTCGTACATCATCGCCCCCTGGGCCCGGGGCGAGGGCTATGCCTCCGAGGCGGCGCTCGCCACCGCCCAATGGCTCTTCCGCGACCAGAAGTTCGAGCGCATCGAACTGCGCACGGCGGCCGACAACACCGCCTCCCAGCAGGTCGCCCAGAAGATCGGCAGCATCAGCGAGGGCGTGCTGCGCAACGCCTGCATAGCGCACACCCGCACCGAGGACGGCCGCTGGGTGGACCTCCGCACCGACTTCATCGTCTGGAGCCTGCTCCCGGAGGATCTCGAAGGAGTCGGCGAGCAGCTCGCCGACTCGGGCGGTTTCACGTCGTTCTCCGACTGGAACTGAAACCGGGAACTGAAACCGGGATTTCCCCGGGCCGAACCAGGGGGACGCCTCGCAGCGCGCCCCGAGAACCGCTCCCACCCGGTACGGGCCCGTGGCGCCCCGCGGCACCACCCAGCGACACCAGGTACCCTCACGGAGCCCGCCCACGGGCTTGCCCCCTGACGACCTGCGAAAACCTTCTGGAGACTGACGACGATGGCCGACCGGGTCACGGTGATCGGCTGGGACGGCTCGCCCTTGACCGCCGCGGCGCGCTCAGCCCTCGGCGCGGCCACCCTGGTGGCCGGAGCGGCGCACCATCTGGCGCTCCCCGAGGTACCCCGGGCCGCCGAACGCATCCGGCTCGGCAGCGTCTCCCTCGCCGCCCGCCGTATCGCGGGCCATCGCGGCAGCGCCGTCGTCCTCGCCGACGGCGACCCCGGCTTCTTCGGCGTCGTACGCACCCTGCGGGCCCCCGAGTTCGGCCTGGAGGTCGAAGTCGTGCCCGCCGTCTCCTCGGTCGCCGCCGCCTTCGCCCGCGCCGGCATGCCCTGGGACGACGCACAGGTGGTCGTGGCGCACCGCCGCACCCTGCGCCGCGCGGTGAACGTGTGCCGCGCCCACACCAAGGTCGCCGTCCTCACCTCGCCCGGCGCGGGCCCCGCCGAACTCGGCCTGCTCCTGGAGGGCGTCCACCGCACCTTCGTCATCTGCGAGGAACTCGGCACCGCCCGCGAGCGGGTCACCATCCTCACCTCCGACAAGGCAGCCGACCACACCTGGCGCGACCCGAACGTCGTCATCGTCATCGGCGGCTTCGTGGCCACGGCCGAGGACGGCGGCTGGATCGCCGGACGCGACCCGGGCACCGGACCGCGCGGCTGGGCGCTGCCCGCCCAGGCGTACGGCGGCGCGCTCGGCGAAGGCGAAACGGATCTGCTGCGCGCCGCCCAACTCGCCCGGCTGGGCCCGCGCGTCGGAGACCTCGTGTGGGACATCGGCTCCGGCAGCGGGGCCTTCGCCACCGAGGCCGCGCGCACCGGCGCGGCGGTCATCGCGGTCGACCGCAACCCCGGTTCCTGCGCCCGCACCGAGGACTCCGCCCGTCGTTACGGCGTCCAGATGCAGATCGTGCACGGCACCGCCCCGCACGTCCTGGAGAACCTCCCCGAACCCGACGTCGTTCGCGTCGGCGGCGGGGGAGTGGCGGTCGTCTCGGCCGTCGCCGACCGCCGTCCGCAGTGCATCGTGACGCACGCGGCGACCCGCGACGCGGCCGAACTCGTAGGCCGCGATCTCAGCGAGCACGGATATCAGGTCGAATGCGCCCTGATTCAGTCCGTCGAACTCGATACAAGGGCCTGGACGGAGACCGAGCGGAGCGTCGCGTTCCTGCTCACGGGCCGTCTGCCCGATCGCAACCCGTGATCCTGTTGTCGTACTGCGCGCGGTAGGCTGGCCGATCGTTGTACCGCTCCCGGATGATCGGCCTTTCGTGGGTCAATGTCCGGAAAACGCGCCCGTTTTGAGGCGTGTGTGGTACGGCAGAACCGGAGGACGCGCAACGTGGCGCAGTCCACAGCGAACCGTCGCGGATCAAGCTGCCGCGAGGGTCGGACGACCGGGACAATGCCAGTTAATGGCTTTGTCGTCTTTGTTGGCCGGTCGTTCGTGCCGCTGGGCACGCACGCTCGTTCTTCACTGCGGGGCGGTCGGTGCGCCGTTCCGGGCGAGCAGGACTTGGAAGCACTAACCGATGGGCGAGGGGTACGCATGACCGACACCGGCCAGGTCCCGGGCGAGGGGCTGCCGGAGAACGCAGGCATGGTGGAGCAGCCGGGCGTCCCCGCCCCGGGCGCGTACACCTTCCTCGACCCCTCCGAGAACCCCACCGAGGACGACGACCTGCTCCTCATGCCGGGTGCGCAGGGCGCCTGGGGCAATGAGGTGGCCCCGCCGCCCCCGCAACCCCTCGTCCACGAGCCGGGTCCGCACGAGACGGACGGCCGGGACAGCGGCTCGCTCGACCTCGGCGGTGTGCGCGTACCCGGCCCCGCGCCCGCACCCCAGCCGACGGCGCCGCGCCGCCCGTTGCACCTCGGCCCGCCGACCCCGGACGGCTCCGCGAGCCCGGTGCGCTCGCTCGCCGACCGCGGCCCCGCGGCCGCGCCGCTGGCCACCCCCATGAACCCCGTGACTCCCGCGGCGCCCGTCATGCCCGCACCTGCCGCGATGCCCGCGACTCCTGCACGACACGCCGGCCCCCCGACGGCCGGGCCCGAGTACCTGGACGTACCGCAACTCTCCGAGATCCCGCCGCAAGGCGCGATGCCGTGGGGAGCTCCGCCGGTGGGCCCCGAGGGGACGAGCGCAGAAACGGTCGTCCCGGGGGCGGCACAAGCCGCCGACCTGGCCCAGGTTGCCGACCCGGCGCAGGTCGCGCAGGCGGCACCGGTCGCGGAAGTGCAGGGGAACCCGGAGGCCGCCGAGGACGTCGAGGCCGTGGGACCTGCCGCGGCCGCCCGGACGCCTGAGGCGGCCGAGGGCGTGGGGCTCGCGCAGGCGGCCCAGACCCCGGATGCCACGCACACGCCGGAGGTGACGGAGACTCCTCTCGCCCAGCAGACTCCGGAGGCCGCGCAGACGTCGGAAGTCGTGCAGACGTCGGAAGCCGCGCAGGCCCAGGAGGTCACGCGGACTCCGGAGGCCGCCCAAGGCCCCGAGGTCGCGCAGGGCCCCGATGTCGCCTACGTGCTGGACGGCTCGCTCGACCCCCAGGCCCCGGAGGCCCCCGACGCGCCCTCCGCCCCCACCGCCTTCCCGACGGCCCAGGACCTTCCGCAGGCGGCGCCGTCCGTGGACGACACCGCCGGGCATCTCGTCGACGCCCAGGCCCCCGCGCAGCACGCCGCCCCGGCGCACGTCCCCGCGAACGCGGAGTACCTGCACGAGCAAGCCCTCCGGCCCATGCAGGAGCCGCCGACGCCTCAGGAGCCTCAGCAGTCACCGGAGACCCAGGGCCCGCAGGCGGCGCACGCCGCTGAGCCTCAGGTCGCCGAGGTGGCGGAGCCGGTCGCGCCCCTCGCCGACCCGGCGGAGCAGGCGCCCCGGTTCACCGCCCAGGACGCACACTTCGAGGCCCAGGAAGGTGTGCGGGAAGGCGCGTTCGCGGAGGCCGGTGCCCATGTCCCGGGCCCCGCGGCCCAGTTCGCGGACAGCGGTGTGAACGCGGTGCCTTCGGCGGAGGCCACACAGCCCGCGCCCGTCCAGCACGCACAGGTCACGTCCGCCGGGCACGCTCCCGACGACGCGCAGGCGCGGGCCGTACTCGTCGCGGACGCCTCGCACGGGCGGACGGTCCCCGGTGCCGAGGCCTTCCCGGTCCAGGCCGCCCAGTTCGTGGACCCCGCCGAGGCGCACGCCGCGTTCGCCGAGGCCGGTGCCGGTGTACCGGTCGGCGTCGGGGCCCATGCCCGGGCGCCGCACGCGGCCACGAACCAGTCGCACGGCGAGCACTTCCAGGGCGCCTCCCCGGACCCCGCCGGGGACCAGTCCCTCGGTCGGTTCGTGCCCGTCGAGGGCTCGGTGCCGACGACCCCGCATCTGGCCCCGACCCCGCCGCACGCCATGACCGTGCCGCCCCTCCCGACGGAGGAGCAGTCCCCGATCGGGCAACCCTCGATCGCGCAACCCTCGACCGGGCAGGCCTCGTTCGAGGAAGCCCCGGTGGCGGAAGCCGTGGCCGAGGGGAGCCAGGACACCCCCGTCGCCGTTCCCGCGCCCGCCACCGAGGCAGAGCCCGTCGCGGAAGCGGAGTTCGTCGCTCCGGTCCCCGCGCCCCGCGGGGCCGACGCCGGGACACCCCCCGTACCGGAGCCGCTCGACGCGGACCCGGAGTCCGTAGTCGCACAGCAAGCGGAGGACCTGGACACCCAGGTCGCCGATCAGGAAGAGAGCACGGCCGTAGTGGAAGACGTACGAGAGTCCACCGGCCCGGCGGCCCCCGGCTACGACGACGCCGAGCGCGAGGCCGTGCTGCGCGTGATGCGCGAGCGCCGCGACATCCGCAACGGCTTCCGCAGCGACCCGATCCCGCACGACGTGCTGCTGCGGGTCCTGGAGGCCGCGCACACCGCGCCGTCCGTCGGCCACTCCCAGCCCTGGGACTTCGTCGTCATCCGCTCCGCCGACACCCGGCGCACGATGCACGAACTGGCCGCCCGTCAGCGCGAGGCGTACGCCAAGTCGCTGCCCAAGGGCCGCGCGAAGCAGTTCAAGGAACTGAAGATCGAGGCCATCCTCGACACCCCGGTGAACATCGTCGTCACCGCCGACCCGACCCGCGGCGGCCGCCACACGCTGGGCCGGCACACCCAGCCGCAGATGGCCCCGTACTCGTCCGCGCTGGCGGTCCAGAACCTGTGGCTCGCGGCCCGCGCCGAGGGCCTCGGCGTCGGCTGGGTCAGCTTCTTCGACGAGCGCGAGATGGTCCGCGCCCTCGGCCTGCCCGAGCACCTGGACGTCGTGGCGTACCTCTGTGTCGGCTACGTCGACGAGTTCCCGGACGAGCCCGAGCTGATGCAGGCCGGCTGGTCCAAGCGCCGCCCGCTGTCCTGGGTCGTGCACGAGGAGACGTACGGCCGTCGCGCGCTGCCCGGCGAGGAGCCGCACGACCTGCTGGCCGAGACCGTCTCCAACATCCGCCCGCTGGACGCCAAGGCGCTCGGCGAGGCGTGGGAGCGTCAGAAGCGGATGACCAAGCCCGCGGGCGCGCTCGGCATGCTGGAGATCATCTCCGCGCAGCTGTCGGGCCTGTCCCGGATGTGCCCGCCGCCGATCCCGGAGCCCGCCGCCGTCGCGATCTTCGCGGGCGACCACGGCGTGCACGCCCAGGGCGTCACCCCCTGGCCGCAGGAGGTCACCGCCCAGATGGTGGCCAACTTCCTGGGCGGCGGCGCGGTCTGCAACGCCTTCGCCAACCAGGTGGGCGCCGAGGTCTGCGTGATCGACGTGGGCGTCGCCTCCGACCTGCCCGCGACCCCGGGGTTGCTGCCGCGCAAGGTCCGCGCGGGCACCGCCGACATGACGACCGGTCCCGCGATGACCCGCGAAGAGGTCACGGCCGCCATCGAGGTGGGCATCGAGACGGCCCGCGACCTGGTGGCGGCCGGCAACAAGGCCCTGCTGACCGGCGAGATGGGCATCGCCAACACCACCGCGTCCGCCGCCCTGATCTCCGTCTTCACGGACACCGACCCGTCCGAGGTGACGGGCCGCGGCACCGGCATCAACGACGAGACCCTCGCCCGCAAGACCGAGGTCGTACGCCGCGCCATCGAACTGCACCGGCCGGACCCGGCCGACCCCATCGGCGTCCTCGCGGCCATCGGTGGCCTCGAACACGCGGCGATGGTCGGTCTGCTCCTGGGCGGCGCCTCCCTGCGTACGCCGGTGATCCTGGACGGCGTCAGTGCCGGCGCCGCCGCCCTCGTGGCCCGCGCCATCGCCCCGGAGGTCCTCGCGGCCTGCATCGCGGGCCACCGCAGCGCCGAGCCGGGCCATGTCGCGGCCCTGAACAAGCTGGGCCTGCGCCCCCTGATCGACCTCGACCTCCGCCTCGGCGAGGGCACGGGCGCGCTGCTGGCGCTGCCGGTGGTCCAGAGTGCGGCGAGGGCGATGCACGAGGTGGCGACGTTCGACTCCGCAGGGGTCACCGAAAAGTAGACCCACAACAAACACAACAAACACAACAAACACAACAAATGCGACAAAGACGATAAACCCGCCCGTGCGGGTGTTCGGGGGCGTAGTCCCCCCACGCGGCGGAGCCGCACAGTGTCACTGCCGGGAAGGGGCGGGCTCGGGAAAAGAACCCCTCCCGCCCCCGCCGTATGGTGGACCCGTACCCAAAACAGCACGTCAAGGCCGCTCAAGCGAGCGCAGCGGCCCCGTACGAGGAGCCGCACCTCCATGGCCGAACACCCCGCCTACCCCGTAGGCCTTCGCCTCACCGGCCGCCGCGTAGTAGTCCTCGGCGGCGGCCAGGTCGCCCAGCGCCGCCTCCCGGCGCTCATCGCGGCAGGTGCGGACGTCCACCTGGTGTCGCCCGAGGCCACCCCCTCCGTCGAGGCGATGGCGGACGCGGGCGAGATCACCTGGACGAAGCGCCCGTACGAGAACGGCGACCTCGCGAACGCCTGGTACGCCCTGATCGCCACCAGCGACACGGAGGCGAACGCACGAGCCTCCGCCGAGGGGGAGACGCACCGCGTCTGGTGCGTCCGCTCCGACGACGCCGACGCGGCGACCGCCTGGACTCCGGCGACCGGTCACAGCGAGGGCGTGACGGTCGCCGTCCTCACCGCGAACGCCAAGGGCCGCGACCCCCGCCGCACCGCGGCGATCCGCGACGCGGTGGTCGAGGGTCTCCGCGACGGCACCCTGGTGGCCCCCCACCACCGCACCCGCACCCCCGGTGTCGCCCTGGTCGGCGGCGGTCCCGGCGACCCGGATCTGATCACGGTCCGCGGCCGCCGTCTGCTCGCCGAGGCCGACGTGGTCATCGCCGACCGGCTCGGCCCGCGCGATCTGCTCGCCGAACTCCCGCCGCACGTCGAGGTGATCGACGCGGCGAAGATCCCGTACGGCCGTTACATGGCCCAGGAGGCCATCAACAACGCGCTGATCGAGCACGCGAAGCAGGGCAAGTCGGTCGTCCGGCTCAAGGGCGGCGACCCGTTCGTCTTCGGCCGTGGGATGGAGGAGGCCCAGGCCCTCGCCGAGGCGGGCATCTCCTGCACGGTCGTCCCGGGCATCTCCAGCTCGATCTCGGTGCCGGGCGCGGCGGGCATCCCTGTCACCCACCGGGGTGTCGCACATGAGTTCACCGTGGTCAGCGGTCATGTGGCCCCCGACGACGAGCGTTCCCTGGTCGACTGGCCGGCCCTCGCCCGACTGCGCGGCACGCTCGTCGTCCTCATGGGCGTCGACAAGATCGGCAGGATCGCCGAAACCCTGATAGCGCACGGCAAGTCGGCCGACACCCCCGTCGCCCTGGTCCAGGAGGGCACGACCGCCGCCCAGCGCCGCGTCGACGCGACCCTGGCCACCGTCGCCGAGGCGGTCGTCGCGCAGGACGTGAAGCCCCCGGCGGTGATCGTCGTCGGCGAGGTCGTGAACGTGGGCCCGGACGAACCGGTACGGCCGACTCCGAAGGCATCCGCGTAACCCGGGGTAACACGACCCCTTCCCAGCCGTTGGCACCGCACCCAGGACAAGGCAGTATCACCCTGTGGCCGATCTCATCACCGTTGAGAACCCCGACGACCCCCGTCTGCGCGACTACACGGGCCTGACCGACGTGGAGTTGCGCCGCAAGCGCGAACCCGTGGAGGGCCTGTTCATCGCCGAGGGCGAGAAGGTCATCAGACGGGCCAAGGGTGCCGGGTACGAGATGCGCTCGATGCTCCTGTCCGCCAAGTGGGTCGACGTCATGCGTGATGTCATCGACGAGCTCCCGGCCCCGGTGTACGCGGTCAGCCCGGAGCTCGCCGAGCAGGTCACCGGCTATCACGTGCACCGCGGCGCGCTCGCCTCCATGCAGCGCAAGCCGCTGCCGACGGCGGAGGATCTGCTGGGTTCCGCACGCCGGTTGGTCGTCAGGGAGGCGGTCAACGACCACACCGACCCCGGCGCGGTGTTGCCTTTGGATCTACAAGAGCGTGCTGATCAACGTCGTATCGCGATCTTCGAGGACATCGTTGATCATGCCAACCTGGGTGCGGCCTTCCGCAATGCGGCGGCTCTGGGAGTGGACGCCGTATTTCTCACCCCGCGCTGTGCCGACCCCCTCTACAGGCGGGCCGTGAAGGTGTCCATGGGGGCTGTCCTCGCCGTCCCGTACGCCAGGCTTGAGTCATGGCCGCGTGACGCCGATGTCGTCCGTAAGCACGGCTTCGTGCTCGCGGCCCTCTGCCTCTCGGGGAGGTCCATCACTCTCGACGAGCTCGCCGACCGCCGTTACGAGAAGCTGGCCCTGATGCTGGGCACGGAGGGGGATGGCTTGTCGGCCGGAGCGCTACGGGCTGCCGACGAGCATGTACGCATCCCGATGGATGCCGGCGTCGACTCCCTGAACGTGGCCGCTGCCTCGGCTGTCGCCTTCTACGCCACCCGGGCGAGGTCTGACTGACCCCGGAAGTCGGGGATCATGAGCCTGCCTGATGCGGCGTTCCGAGGTGCTTGACGGGAAGACACCAGGTCGCTGCCTGCAGGGGAGAGTGTTCCCGGCGTACAGCCCGACTCGTCTGCCGCCACCTGCGGCTTTGCCTCGGAGAAAGTCTCTGACCTGCGTCGGAGGCCCTTTCCGATCTTTCGGGGCTTGCCGCGTCAGGCGGCGAAAAGTCCCTCGGAAGTCCCTCGGGCAGCGCTGAAAGTCCCAGCTCCGCGATCCGGCTGATCATGCCCGGATCGCGGAGCTGCAGGCTCAGGCGTTCGACTATCTCATCGCCTGTGGAGCTGAACGCAGCGGTCAGTCACTGTACGCCCAGCCCAGACTCAGGCCACCGTCGACGACGAGCGACGCACCCTGCATGTAACGGGCATCGTCGCTCACCAGGTAGAGAGCGGCGGCGGTGACCTCGTCGCTGGTCCCGATCCTCCCGGCCGGGATGCCCGTGACGGTGTGCGCGAGCGTCGCGGGATTGGTCCCGGGCCTGATCTCGTTGAAGGTGATGCCCGACCTCCCGTACTCAAGCGCCCAGGTGGTGGTCAAGGCGCCGATGGCCGCGTTCGCGGCGCGGTAGGCGGCCGCGCCGGGATAGGGCTTGGGATTGGCCGACACGGTGATGACCCGTCCCCAGCCCGCCTCGCGCATCGACGGAATCGCCGCTTGTGTGCAGAAGAACGCCCCCTTCAGCTTCGTCGAGACCACGGCGTCCCATCGCTTCTCCGAGAAATCCTCCGAGGGGCCGACGTCGAAGATCCCGGCCGTGTTCACCAGGATGTCGACTCGCCCGAACCGGTCGACGATCTGCTCGATCAGCCAGCGGCATTCGTCGACGTCGCTGACGTCGGCCCGGACGAACTCGGCGCCGATCGCTTCGGCGGCCGCTGCTCCCCTGTCCTCGTCACGTGCACCGATGACGACGCGGGCTCCCCGGGAGGCAAACGCCCGGGCGATCGAGAGGCCGATGCCCGAGCTCCCTCCGGTGACGACCGCGGTACGGCCGGCCAACGACCCGTCCCGGCCCGACTGCGTGCTCTCCACGGATGCGGCTCCTTCCGTCACCCCGCCGTCAGACCAGTGCGCCATTGACTCGCACCGTCTGACCACTGACCCACTCACCGTCGGGCCCCACCAGGAAGGCGACGGCCGCGGCGATCTCCTCGGGCCGGCCGAGCCGCCCGAAGGGCGACGAGGCCTCCATCGCGCCGCGCATGTGCCCCGACGACGCCCGGAAGCCCTCGGTGTCGGTCGCCCCGGCAGCGATCGCGTTGACGGTGATTCCGAGAGGTCCGAACTCCTTCGCCGCGATGGCCGTGAGGGCCTCTGCCGCGAGCTTCGCGGGAGTGCCGAGCGCCGTGCCCGGCAGCAGCAGCGACGTCAGGCTGGTGGAGATCGAGACGATCCGGCCGCCCGGCCTCATCGACTTCGCCGCCTCCTGCATCAACACGAACGGCGTCACGAAGTTGATGGTGACGTTCTGCTGGATCTCCTGCGTCGTGATGTCCGCGAGAGGCCGCGCCTCACCCGCGCCCGCGTTGTTCACGAGCACGGTGATGGGGCCGAGGGTGTCGATCACGGTCTGTACGACCCCTCTCATCCGGTCGGGGTCGACCGCGTCCACCTGGAGGGCGAGGGCACGACGCCCGCTCGCCGTGACGGCGGCGGTCACCTCCTCGGCCGCGGCGGTGTTCTCCTTGAACGTGAAGGCGATGTCGAAGCCGTCCTCGGCCAGCCGCAGGGCGACGGCGCGGCCGATACCGCGCGAGCCGCCGGTGACGAGTGCGACGCTCATCGCGTTCCTGCCTCGCCGCTCGAGTCGGCGGGCGACTCCCAGAACGCGTCCCACGCGGAGACATCGGCGAAGTGATCCCAGATCTCGACCGCACGGCCGTCGACGAACCGCCAGATCACGCAGATCATCTGGGCCATGTCCTGCCCGTTCCGCTCTGCCGTGGCCCGGTTCAGCATCACGAGGAAGCTCTCGTTGGCCATGATGTCGGTCACTTCGAGCGCCAGGGTGCCGCCCGCGATCGCCGTGAGGTTCGGGAAGTTGGCCAGCACCGTGTCGCGGCCGTGGTGATCGCCGCCGAGGGGGCTGTTGCCGTCGGCGTGCAGAACGCAGTCTTCGGCCATCATCTCGTGGAGGAGTGTGAGGTCGAGGGAGTCGCTGGCCGCGGCCACCGCCGTCTTCATCCGGGTGATGAGAGGCTGCTCGGCGGCCTTCTCCGCCTCCTTGTCGGGAGCCGGGGCTCCTTCTTCCTGCTGCCACTCGCGGAACCCTTCCGAGTCCTCGAGGTAGGTCCAGACCTCGGCGATCGTGCCGTCGGCGTTCATCCGGTGGATCTGGGATTCGTTGCCGGCGATCGTGCGGCCGTCGGGGCGGGACGCGCGGTAGGTGAGGTAGGACATCACGTACTCGCCGCTGCCGACGATGCTCTGCACCTGGTGCCTGGCGCTGTCGTTCGAGCGGTCCAGGTGCAGCCCGATGACCTCCATGACCGCGTCGCGGCCGACGAGCGCCTCACCCGGCTGGGCGTGATCGCCGTGCCAGATGACATCGGCGGCATAACCCGCCGCGATCGTGCCGAGGTCGCGCTCCGTGAACGCCTGGTAGTGGAGCCGAAGCCGGTCCACGTTCGGGTGGGGAGCCCACGACTCGGCGTCGCCCGCGGCCTTCCCGGCGAGCGAGTAGCCGATACCGCGGAGGAACTCGACGGAGTCCGACAGGAACCACAGTTCCTTGATCCTGCCGTTCTCGAAGCGCGCGGTGCCGGCTTCGGTGAAGGTGAAGGTGCGGCCGGTCGCCGGGATCCCGAAGAACTCCCCGCTGTGGCGGGCCGTCACGCTCCAGTGACCCGAGACGAGATCGCCGTCGGCTATCAGGGTGTGGTCGTGGTGGCGCCATTCGTCGAACGCCGAGCGCATGACCCTGGCCGCCTGCTTCAGGCCCTCGATCTTGCTGAGCTCGTCGCTCTGAAGCTGCGAGGGCGCTATCTCGCCGATCGCTGCCAAGGCTCCGACAGCGCTGGTGAGTCCGGCCCGATCGACGTTGAAGTCGGGATCCAGGAGCAGATCCGCCACGCTCTCGTCGCCCTGGTCGACGAACCGCTGCTGGAATGCCACCAGTTTCTCGGCATTCGTCTGAGGCGTCGTCGCTGCTTCATGACTGCCGTGGACGACGTCGTTGTCGCCGGTCGCTCGGTTCATGCAGCGAGGCTAGCATTTTTGGAGCAATCTGCACCAAAAATTATTCGGGCAAATTTTCCCGCCGCTCGGGCCTGAACTCGTGGAGGAAGCGATCGAGCGTTCGCTCCACGTAGTCCGGCGTCACCGGCTCGGCGGCGAACAGGCCGCGCAGCACCAGCGGTCCCGCCACTTGATCCACGGCATCCTGGGTCACGATGTCCTGCCTGAGCAGGCCCGCGGCCACGCCCTCACGGATGAGCGCCCGCACTCCGCTGGTGCCTTCGAGGTGCCAGCGGGCCTGTAGCTTCGCGAACTGGGGATCCGTGGCCGCCCTCTCCATGACCGTGAGGGTCATCGTGGCCGTGTGAGGGTCATTGAGGCGATCGGCGAGCCGCAGGAGTTCGGCGATGAAGTCGGCCCGCAGGTCTCCCGTCGGAACCAGCTCGTTCGAGGGCAGCTCGCTCTCGATCAGATCGTGCAGAAGATCCGCCTGCTCGGGCCAGAAGCGGTACAACGTCGTGCGCCCGAGTCCGCTGCGATCGGCTACCGCGAGGTGCGTGACCGCATCCCAGCCGCTCTCGACGAGCAATGCCTTCGCTGCGTCGAGCGCAAGAGTGCGGTTGCGGTTGGGGCGGGGGTCGCGCACTCGGCCGCCGCTTGACTTCTCATCGGCTGTCGAACTCATGGACGGATCTTAGCAATCACCCGAAAAATCAGGCTCCGGAGCCGTCGATGACCGCGATGACCTCGTAGGGGTGGGGATCGGCCGTGGCGATGCGCCGGACGTTCTCCATGTGCTCGCGGTACTCCGGGTTCGCCTGCAGCGTCTCGTGCGCGTTTCGCCAGGCATCGTTGTCCGCCCAGTGGATGTAGTTCACGAGGCGGGTTCCGTCGAGACTGCGGTGAATGCTGCCCCGCACGAACCCGGGCGTCTTGCTCGCGATTTCCGTCATGCCGGTGACCTCGAGTCGCACGAGCTCGTCCTGGTCGCCGGGTTCGACGGTGAACAGGTTGATCATCGTCGTGGCTCCGTCGGCGCCGACGCGGATGCTGATGGTGCTGTCGTTCATGTCGTGCTGCTCCTTGTATCGGCACGTGCTTTGGCACCCGGAGAGGCCGGTGCCATGCAGTTCATGTGCGCCGGGAATGTAGCAGATTTTTGGAACAAGATGCCCCGTAAGTGGAGGGTCGGCTGCGCGTACGCGGCCGGTCCGTTCTGCTCCGCCCATCGCGCGGCGTGGCCCGCCGGCCGACGCACCGTGTCAGCCGCGTGGTCGCGGTGGCCGACGGTGGCGAGTGCCGCGATCGCGTCCGTGGTGTTGCCGTAGTCCGGCTGGTCCTCAGCCCCGGGCGGCGCCGACCTGAGGCACTTGTCCTTGGCGAGGGCCTCGACGAGGGCCTCGACGAGGCGGCCCCGCACCGGATGGACCGGCTCGCGCTGATGCTGGGCGCGGAGGGCGACGGCCTGTCCACGAAGGCCCTGATGGCGGCCGACGAATGGGTCCGCATCCCGATGGCCCACGGCGTCGACTCGCTCAACGTCGGCGCGGCGGCCGCGGTCGCGTTCTACGCGGTGGCGACGGGCCGCCCACAGCCCTGGGCCGTCGGCTCCGGGCCGCCTCCGACACGGCCCGGACCTGCCCTAGCCGTTGTGGTCCGGCCGGCTCCGGTACCCCTCGGCCATCACATCCCCGGGCAGCGGCGCGGACGACGACTGCTCCTGTCGTACGTCCTTCCGTGTGCCCCCGTCGTCCAGCCCGCGGGCCGGCCCCTGGCACCCCTGCGCCGCCGCGATCCCCAGCGCGACGAGCAGCGTCACCACGACGAACACGAACAGCCGCTGCCGCAGCAGCCGCGGGTTGGCGGGCCGCCGCCCGGTCCCGGTGGTCCGGGGCGCGGGACGCCCGCCACCGCTGCGGGGTGCGGATCTGCTGCCGGAGCGCCCGGTGCCCCGGGCGGGCGCGGGGCGCGAACCCGACTGCGCCGGTCGTGAGCCCCCGTTGGTCCCGCCCGTGCGCGGTCCGGAAGTGCCCTGCGGGCGGCGCTGGGTGGGCTGCTCGGCGTACTGCTCGGCGAGGTGTCCCGTCGGCCGGTCGGGATCGCCCCGCGGCGCGGGCGGGCGGACGTCCGCCAGGCCCTGTGTCTCGCGGGCCGCGATCTCCTTGAGCCGCAGGGAGAGTTGGAGCGTGCTGGGGCGCTCCTCGGGGTCCTTGGCCAGACACGCGCGAACGAGCGGAGCCAGCGCGTCCGGAACGCCGTGCAGTTGCGGTTCCTCGTGCACCACCCGGTAGAGCATCACTTCGGAACTGCCGTGCCCGAAGGGCGAGTCGTTGGTCGCCGCGTACGCCAGCGTGGCCCCGAGCGAGAACACGTCCGTGGCCGGGGTGACGGCGGCCCCGCGCACCTGCTCGGGCGCGAGGAAACCGGGCGAGCCGACGGCCGTACCGACGTGGGTGAGCGTCGAGGCCCCCGTCGCCCAGGCGATGCCGAAGTCGATGATCCGCGGCCCCTTCGGGGACAGCAGGATGTTGGACGGCTTGAGGTCCCGGTGCACGACACCGGCCTCGTGCACGGCGACGAGTCCCTCGGAGAGCGCGGCCCCGACGGCGGCCACGTCGGCGGCCGACATCGGGCCTTCCTCGGCGACCTTGTCGTGCAAGGAGGGCCCGGGTACGTACTGCGTGGCGAACCACGGCCGGTCGGCCTCCAGATCGGCGGCCACGAGCCGCGCGGTGCAGCCGCCCCTGATCCGCCGGGCCGCCGAGACCTCGCGGGCGAAGCGCGACCGGAACTCCTGGTCCTCCGCCAGATCAGGTCGGATCACCTTCAGCGCGACGCGCTGGCCACGGCGGTCGGAGCCCAGGTAGACCACGCCCATTCCACCCGCGCCGAGCCGCCTGTGAAGCCTGAACGAGCCGACGACACGCGGGTCCTCGCGCCTCAGGCGCATCATCGCCATGTCCATCCCCGCTGCCCGGTCCGTTTGACGAGCCACAGCTTACGTTTCCGCGGCCGGGCGCGCGCAGAGGCCGCGCCCTCGCGGTCCGATCGATTGTCAGTGCCGGGTGGGAAACTTGAAAGACGGTCAGGGAATGTGCGAACAGGACCGCTTTGGGCTGTCTGTGGTCCCAACCGTCCGTCGCAGAAGGGGGATTGAACCTGTGAAGGGTGATCGCGTGGAGACAGTCGTGGACGCCGGGGACACGACGCGTACGTACGAGGTGGTGGCGAGCAGGGCGGGGCGCAGGGTGGAGACGGCGGTGCGCCGGGGGGTGGTGGAAGTGAGCGAAGTCACCCGGTGGGGGTCCCCCCATGCCGTTTAGACAGTGGGGGAGGCTCGGTGGTGCGTACGGCCCGTTTCATGGCGACGCGGGTGCCGGTGCCGGTCGAGCAGCCGGTGCCCCGGGAGGACAGCTCGGAACAGTCGGGGCACACCGGGCGCCCTCTCCGGGAAGACCCTGAGACCTAGGACCACGTCTCCACCCAGGGGAGTACACCGCAGGTCATCGCTCATCCTCCGGGAGGCCCGGCAATCGGTACGAGGGCATGACGACCGATCGCCGCCGCACCCATAGATTTGAGGTCAAGCGGCGGGTGCAGCACTCGTCCCCCGAGGTCAGACACTCGCCGCTGCCAACCACACAGATGCTCGGTCAGGAGAGGGACCATGGCCCACACGGCACCGCGGACGGCGATCCGCACGCAGGGACGCAAGGCGTACGGCGCCGCGTTCCGCCCGCGTCGCCAGGGTCAGCGCCACCCCTTGGTGGCGACGGCGATGGTCCTTCCCCTGGCGGCCCTGCTCGTAGTCGTCTTCGGCGGCTGGGACGCAGTGGTCACACAAGCGTCGTCCGTGGGCGTGATGCTGGGGCGCTGAGCGGCGCCCCAGGCCCGGAAGAGCGGTCCGGGCGGGGACATCCGGCCATGAAACCCCGTGGGGACGGGGGTGCGGCGGACGGCAGAAATGCCCGCGCAGCTGGGGAGCTGCGCGGGCATTTTTCTGCCCTGAAGTCCGTCGGCTGCGGGGGAGTGGGGACTGGTCGCGCAGTTCCCCGCGCCCCGCATCTTCAGCCCGTCCGGCGTGTGAGGACGAGGCCGTTCAGGCCGATCGCGGGGGTCTGGGGGCGGAGCCCCCAGGGATGATGGGAGTGCCCCCTGCTCGAGCGAAGCCGAGAGCTTGGGGGAGGGTAGGGGCGGCGGGGGCGAAGAACGTACGCTCGGCCAGGAACCGACCACGCACCCCAGGGGGACCCGTGACCGTAGACGTGCTGCCCGCCCTGACGGCCGGAGCGCGCGCCACGGCCCACCCCACCCGCACCGCCTGCGCACACCCCGACACCGTCCTCGCCGACCGGCCCGACGGCACCGTCGTCCGCCACGGCGACACCGTGGCCAAGGCCCACGCCCCCGGCACCGACCCCGCCGAACTCTCCCACCGCCTCGCAGCCGCCGCGCACCCCGCCCTCACCGGCACGCTCCTCGCTCCGCTCCACCCGGACCCCGTCGACCTGCACGGCCGCCTCGTCACGTTCTGGCCGTACGGCATCCCCGTCGACCCGGAGACCCCCGAGGCGGCCCCCTGGGAGGCGGCCGCGGCGCTGCTGGCCCGCCTCCACCGGACCCCCGCGCCGGACGGTCTGCCGCCCATGCGGGGCCCCGCCAAGGCGGCCCGGGCGATCACCCGGCTCCGTGCGGCGGGCCCGTACCCGGCCACCGCGCCGGTGCTCCGTGCCTGGGCGGGGCTGCCCGCCTGGGCACGTGCGGAGGCCCCGATGCCGGACGTCACGACCCTCTGCCACGGAGACCTGCACCTCGGCCAGCTCGTCCGCCGACCCGCGCCGACCGGTCCCTGGCTCCTCATCGACGTGGACGACCTGGGCGTGGGCGTCCCGGCCTGGGACCTGGCCCGCCCTGCCGCCTGGTACGCCTGTGGCCTGCTCCCGCCCGACGAGTGGACCCGCTTCCTGACCGCCTACCGGCGCGCGGGCGGCCCGGCCGTACCCGCCGACGGCGACCCCTGGCCCGCCCTGGACGTCGCCGCCCGCGCCCTCACCGTGCAGACCGCCGCCCTGGCGATCGCCAAGTGCGTCGCGGCGGACCGTCCGTTGGACGAGGTGCAGCAGGCGGTGATCGACGCCTGCGAGCGAATGGACGACCTCCCGCCGGAGTTGGCGCCCGGCCCGACCACGTAGGGTGCAACCGATGGAAGCCGGACAGTGTCTGTCCTGGCGGAAGCAGTACCGACCGGCGAGGAGTTGAGCCGAGCATGCAGTGTCCGAAGTGCCATGCGCCGATGCACACGTACAACCGCAACGGTGTCCAGATCGAGCAGTGCAGCGGCTGCCGCGGGATATTTCTCGACTACGGCGAGCTGGAGTCGCTGACCCGCGTGGAGTCCCAGTGGTCGCAGCCGGCGCCGCCCCCGCCCGCCCCGCAGGCGTACCCGTCCGCCCCCGCGCCCGCCTGGGGCGCCCCGCAGCACGGCGGCCACGGTGGACACGGCGGTCACCACGGCGGCCACCAGCGTCACAAGAGCTTCGGCCACATGCTCTTCTCCTCCTGAGCACGGCGGCACGACGAAGCCCCCGGCCGTACGAGACGGCCGGGGGCTTCGGATGGTGCGCGATACTGGGATTGAACCAGTGACCTCTTCCGTGTCAGGGAAGCGCTCTCCCGCTGAGCTAATCGCGCAGGTGAACCTGCAGATGGTGCGGGTGGTGCGTACTGCGTGCGCGATACTGGGATTGAACCAGTGACCTCTTCCGTGTCAGGGAAGCGCTCTCCCGCTGAGCTAATCGCGCGGGGATCCTCGCGGATCGAGTCCTTGCGGACCAGTGGACGATACTGGGATTGAACCAGTGACCTCTTCCGTGTCAGGGAAGCGCTCTCCCGCTGAGCTAATCGTCCTTGGAGGTGGAGACGGGATTTGAACCCGTGTAGACGGCTTTGCAGGCCGTTGCCTCGCCTCTCGGCCACTCCACCAGGAGTGTAGGGGCCCGGTGAGAGCCCCCACGTCCGAGCGGACGACCAGGTTCGAACTGGCGACCTCAACCTTGGCAAGGTTGCGCTCTACCAACTGAGCTACGTCCGCTTGTCGGTTCCGTTCGGCTTGCGCGTCCCGGCGACGTGTTGAACTCTAGCGGATTCCGGGGCCAGCACAAAAACGCGTTTGCGCAGCGTGCTGCGGTCTGTCCGCCCAAGGACATGGTCAGGGCACCCACAGGTCACCCACCCTAGACTCGACTGCGTGCTCCACCTTCCTCCTCTGGCCCGCTTCGGTGGCCTCGTCGCGACCGGTCTCCTCGACGTCACCGACGATCCCGCGGCCCTGGACTCGACCGGCTTCTGGGCCGTCAGCGCGGACTTCGAGGGCCGCCTGGTCTGCGCCCGCTTCGCCGACGTACGACACCGGCCCGTCCCCGCCCCCGTGCCCGGACAATGGCGGGGCCCCGCGGCCGAGGACTGGACGTCCTCCCTCGACCACCGTGCGTACACCGCCGGCGTACGCCGCATCCGCGCCCACATCGCCGCCGGCGAGGTCTATCAGGCCAATCTCTGCCGCGTCCTGTCCGCACCCCTCGCCCCCGGCAACGACATCGACGCCCTCACCGCCCTGCTGGCCCGCGGCAACCCGGCACCGTACGCAGGAACGATCCGCCTGCCCCGTCACGGCGTGCACACAGCCACCGCCTCCCCCGAACTCTTCCTGCGCCGCACCGGCCGCACCATCGAGTCCGGACCCATCAAGGGCACCGGACGCACCGAGGCCGACCTCCTCGACAAGGACCACGCCGAGAACGTGATGATCGTCGACCTGGTCCGCAACGACCTCGGCCGCGTCTGCGCCACCGGCACCGTCACCGTCCCCGACCTGTGCGCGGTCGAGAAGCACCCCGGCCTGGTCCACCTCGTCTCCACCGTCCGCGGCGAACTGCGCCCCGACATCGGCTGGCCCGAACTCCTCACCGCCGCCTTCCCGCCCGGCTCCGTCACCGGCGCCCCCAAATCCAGCGCGCTGCGGATCATCGACACCCTGGAGACCGCGCCCCGCGGCCCCTACTGCGGCGCCATCGGCTGGGTCGACGCCGACCACGCCACCGCCGAGCTCGCCGTCGGCATCCGCACCTTCTGGACCGACCCCGACCAGCACCTCCTGCGCTTCGGCACCGGCGCCGGCATCACCTGGGGCTCCGACCCCGAACGCGAATGGCGCGAGACCGAACTCAAGGCCGCGAGACTGCTCGCGATAGCGTCGGGAGAGTTCGAGGGCGCGCACGACAGTGGAAGGACTCCGACGTGAAGATCTGGCTCGACGGTGGACTGCAGGACACGGAGTCCGCCCGCGTCTCCGTCTTCGATCACGGACTGACCGTGGGCGACGGCATCTTCGAGACCGTGAAGGCGGTCGACGGGCGGCCGTTCGCGCTGACCCGCCACCTCGACCGGCTGGCCCGCTCGGCGCGCGGCCTCGGACTGCCCGAACCCGACCTCGACGAGGTGCGGCGCGCCTGCACCGCCGTCCTGGACGCCAACCCGATGCCGCTCGGCCGGTTGCGGATCACGTACACCGGCGGCCACGGCCCGCTCGGCTCCGACCGCGGCGAGCACGGCCCGACCCTCGTCGTCGCCCTCGGCGAGTCCGGCCGCCGCCCCGACTCCACGGCCGTGATCACCGTGCCGTGGACCCGCAACGAGCGCGGCGCCCTCACCGGCCTCAAGACCACCTCGTACGCCGAGAACGTCGTCGCCCTGGCCCGCGCGCGCGAACAGGGCGCGTCCGAGGCGTTGTTCGCCAACACGGTCGGGCAGCTGTGCGAGGGCACGGGTTCGAATGTCTTCGTGGTCCTCGACGGCGAGATCCACACCCCGCCCGTCGCCTCCGGCTGTCTGGCCGGCATCACGCGCGCGCTCGCCGTCGAGTGGACCGGCGCCAGGGAGACCGACCTGCCGCTGGACGTCCTGGAGCGCGCCGACGAGGTCTTCCTGACCTCCACGCTGAGGGATGTGCAGGGTGTGGGCCGGGTCGACGGACGTGAACTCCCGGGCGCGCCGGGTCCGGTGACCGCCAAGGCGATGCGGATCTTCGACGAGCGGGCCGGGAACGACCTCGATCCGTAGAGTCCGTACGGTCCGTAGGGTCTGTAGGGGTCTGTAGGACCGGTCCATCGGTCCACCGATCCACCTGTTCGCAGGGCCCTGTGGGACGCGGACCGCGGACCGGCGGCGTGCAAAACGGGATGACGAAGGACCGCGGGGCGGGTAGAACACCCCTGATGACCACCACCCTGCGGCCGATCGAGCCGCTGCAGCGCGGAGCCGACGGAGCGCTGTCACGCCGCTACACGGTGTGCGTGAACAGCCGTCCCGTGGGCGGGATCCACCTCTCCACGCACCCCGACTACGGCCCCACCGTGGCCCGGGTCGCGGAGCTGTACATCGAGGAACCGGACCGGGGGCGGGGCCGGGGCACGGTGGCCGTGCTCGCGGCCGAGGAGGTGGCGCGCGGCTGGGGCTGCCGGCGCGTCGAGACATCGGTGTCCGCGGACACCGCGGCCGGACTGCGCCTCGCCACGACGCTCGGGTACGTCCTGCGCAGCCGGAACATGGTGAAGCGCCTGGACGGCACGCCGCCCGCACCGCCCGCCGGCGGTGTCGCCCGGCCCATGACCGAGGCCGAGTACGCGCCCTGGCTGGCGCACGAGCGGGAGGATTCCGCCCGCACGCTGATCGCACGCGGCGTGCCCGAGACCGAGGCGTACCGCAAGGCGGACCAGGGGCACACCCGGTTCCTGCCGGACGGGCTGGCCACCGAGAACACGCTGATCAGCGTCCTGGAGCAGGAAGGGACGCCGGTCGGCACCCTGTGGGTGGGGCTCTGGCCCGACATGGCGTTCGTGCTCGGCGTCGAGACCGCCCCCGAGCACCGCGGCCGCGGTCACGGACGCACCCTGATGCTGCTGGCCGAGGCCCAGGGGGTGGTCGGCGGGAAGGACCGCATCGGCCTCAACGTGTTCGCGGGGAACACCCCGGCGGAGAAGCTCTACGAGTCGCTCGGCTACGCGACGACCTCGTACCACCTCTACAAGAACCTGCTGTGAGCCGCTTCCACGACAACCTGCGGAACCCGTAGAACCCGCATCGCAGGACCCGCGGTGAGGAACATGGGCCGTCGGCGACGGCTACGCGCCCTCGGCCAGCAGCCGGTCGGCGATCTCCTCGATGCGCTCGCGCAGGCCCTCCTGGCTCTTGCCGCCGTCGAGCCGCTCGCCGCCGATGACGTACGTCGGGGTGCCGGTCACGCCGATGGCCTTGCCCTCGGCCTGGTCCGCGTCGACGATCAGGATGTGCCGTCCGTCGATGAGGGCCGTGTCGAACTCCTCGGCGTCCAGGCCGAGTTCACGGGCCACCTCGATCAGGAAGGGTTCGCCCCCGCGGTCCAGCTCCTCGACACGGCCGAGCACCGCCTCGACGTACGGCCAGGACCGCCCCTGCTCCGCGGCCTCCTCGACGGCCTGCGCGGCGGCGAAGGAGTGCTTGTGCTTCTCCAGCGGGAAGTGCCGCAGCCGCAGCTCCAGACGATCGCCGTAGCGGGCGCGCAGCGAGTGCAGGTCGGCCAGGGCGCTGCGGCAGTCGGGGCACTGGAGTTCGCACCAGACGTCCAGGACGGCGGTGGCGCGGGCTGCGGAGGAGTCGTTCATGGCAGCCAGTGTCCCAGCCCCGGCCGCGGTGCCCCAAACGGGACCTTGGGAGGACCCCGACCCCGAGATGTCCCTGAGGTCCGCCCGGAGCATGGCATATCGGGCCTCGGGCGGTGCAGGATGGAAGGGACGAACCGACCCCGCTCGACCGAGCCCTGCCCTGGAGGACCGGATGATTGCCGAGACCATCTGTTCCGCCGTCTCCGCGGCCGGCCTCGGCATCGCGGCGGTCACGGCCTACCGCAAGCGCTTCCTCTCCGCCGCCCGTATCGCCGCCTACTCGCTGGTTCCGGTCGGCCTGGTGATGACCGGGGTCGTCGGCTGGGTGGCCGACACCGCCTTCAGTCCGACCGCGTGGGCGGGCTTCGGTGTGCTGGGCGTGGCCTGGCTGCTGTTCATGACCACGCGGGCGGTGGAGCGGCGTGGCGGCGGGACCCGGAAGGAACGCAAGGCGGCCGCCCGGGCCGCCCGGCGCGAGGCGGTGGCCCCCGCGGCCTCGGCGCCCTCGCTGGGCCAGGGCTCCCGCCCGGCCGCCCGACCCGCGACGGCGCCCCGGACCACCGGTGCCGGCGACGACTTCAGCGACATCGAGGCCATCCTGAAGAAGCACGGCATCTGAGGATGCCCGGCAGCTGAGGGAGCACGGCATCTGAGGAAGCACGCGATCTGGGGATGCCCGGGATCCGAAGTGGCCCGGTGCCCGGAGCGGCCCGGCATATGACGGACTGAAACGACACGGAGGATCATGGGACGGCGTGGAAACGATCACGTTCGCTCCCGCTGATCGCGGATATTGGCGAACTCCCGGTCATTCCGGGCGTGTTGATCGCGTAGCGCGTGGTGGCTGCGTCATCATCGCCGCGAGATGCTGGACACAACACAGAGCGACAGCGCCGCCCCTCCCGAGGAGCGGCGAGGTTGTCTCTACGCGCTTTCCCAGCCACCGCTGATGATCTTCCTTGCGGTGATCGGCTGTCTCCTGCTCATGGCTTCGCTGCACGACCTGCTGCTGCTCTGAGCCGTACACGGAGCCCCTGGCGTCACCCGCCGAGGGCTCCGTAGCCGCCGCCGTCCAGGGGCTCGATCCATCCGCCGTACGGTCGGTGGTGCGTCAGCCCGCCGCCTCCTTGCGGCGCGCCCGGTACGCGGCCACGTGGAGCCGGTTTCCGCAGGTCCGGCTGTCGCAGTAGCGACGCGAGCGGTTGCGGGAGAGATCCACGAAGGCGCGTCTGCAGTCCGGGGCCTCGCAGCGGCGCAGGCGGTCCTGCTCCCCGGCGACCACGAAGAAGGCCAGCGCCATCCCGCAGTCGGCCGCGAGGTGGTCGGCGACCGAGGCGCCCAGCGCGAAGTAATGCACATGCCAGTCGTGGCCGTCGTGGTCGGTGAGCCGGGGCGTGGTGCCCGCGGCGGCGACGAGTTCGTTGATGAGACCCGCGGCGGTCCGTGGATCGTCGGCGGCGAAGATGTCGGCGAACCGGTCGCGGATCTTGCGTACGGCCGCGAGATCGTGGTCCGTCAGGACGCCGACGTCACTGATCTGGTGGCTTCGTACGAAATCGGCGAGGGACGCGACATCGGCGAGCCCGTCCGCCGTGTGGTCCTCCGGCGCGGTGTTCACCAGATCCACCACGGTGTCGAGGGCGCACCGGGTGTCGTGGGTGATCAGCACGTTTCGCTCCCTGGCCTGGGGGGTCGGGCGGGCGCCCGCCGATGCTGGCCGATCGTAGTGGCTTCCGGGCGCGGGGGAGCGGGGTCGGCCCCGGTGGATACGGCACCGAAGCGCGCGGACCACCCCGGTCCGTGCGGGCGCCGGTCCCGCGGCGGCCCGCTCGCCCCCGAAGGGCCGCCGTGGTTTCTGCCAAGGCCCACCACTCAGGCCCACACCACTCAGGCGCACCGGCATCGTCCGTGCCGAGGCGTGCCCGCGCTCACGCACACCGCCACGGTCATGTTCGTTCGCGCGGGCCGGTGACGTCTCCGCGGAGCCACGCCCTCGCCATGCGCGCCGGAGGGGGCCCAGCGGGTCCCGTGGACCCGTGTGGGCGTCCGGGACGTCCCCGTGGGGCCTGTCCTCGCCCTGCGTGCGCTGGAGTCGCTTCTGCCGAGGCTCGCCCCAGACCGAGCCCTACGACCCCCGACCGCGCCCGACCGTGCCCTCCAGCCCCCGCCCCCGACGACGCGCGCCGGCGCCGCCTCCGCGGAAGTCCGCGGCGACGGCGCCGGTGCTTGTGCCCTATGCGGTTGTGCCCTATGCGGTTGTCTAGGCCCGAGCCGTCTCCCCGAGTGGACGGCGCCGGGCGGCTCTGTGGGGGGCTCGCTAACTCTCGGCCAGGATGTGTGAGAGCTCCGTGTCGAGATCGAAATGCCGGTGTTCCGTGCCAGGGGGCACGGCGGCGTCCGTTCGCTTCAGGAAGGACTCCAGGGCCCGCGCCGGGGCTTCGAGCAGTGCCTCGCCCTCCGGGGAGCTCAGGGCGATGCATACGACGCCCTGGCCATGGCTACGGGACGGCCAGACTCGGACGTCGCCGGTACCGGTGGGCCGGTGCAGGCCCTCGGCGAGGAGGTCGCGGGCGAACACCCACTCGACGGTTTCCTCGGCTCCGGTGTGGAAGGTGGCGTGCACGGCATAGGGATCGGCCGTGTCATACCGCAGTCCTGCGGGAACAGGCAGTGAGGACTCGCTCGACACAACGAGGCGCAGGTGCAGCTCGCAGCTGACCGTGGTGTTCATAAGCGCCAGGGCCTTTCGCTCAGTGTGCGCTCGGGGATTCGCACGTCGGCGAAATCGACATGCCACCTACGGTGCCGTTGTAAACCCCTCTGAGTGTTTTGCGTGCCTTTACGTAACTCTTCCGGCCGAGAGTAGGTTCGCCGGATAGGGCCATTCCGGTGACCGGTTTCTCTCCGGTAGGGTTTGGCCGTATGAATACGGGGAGTGACGAGTCTGGCGAGGTCGCCATGGCTGATGACGAGACGAAGATCGAGGCACCGCTCGGTTCACGGGCGCCGGAATTCATCAAGGCACGTCGCGCGCTGCATCTGAGCTGGCAGGTGGGCGTTTTCGTCGTGGGGCTCGCGGTGGTCGGCGCGGGCGTGATCATGCTGCCGCTGCCCGGTCCGGGGTGGCTGGTGATCTTCGGCGGCATGGCGATCTGGGCGACCGAGTTCGTCTGGGCGCAGCTGGTGCTCCGCTGGACGAAGCGCAAGGTCACGGAGGCGACGCAGCGGGCGCTCGATCCGAAGGTGCGGCGCCGCAACATCATCCTCACGAGCGTCGGCGTCGTCATCGTCGCGACCCTGGGTGGTGTCTACATCTGGAAGTTCGGCCTTCAGATGCCCTGGAACATCAGTGAGTGACGGAACCCCTTCCGGTACTGCCCCGAAGGTCTCTCGGCTGGTCGGAGCCACCCCCTGACATGGGGTAATGTTCTCCGTGCGCCCGGGCGATTAGCTCAGCGGGAGAGCGCTTCGTTCACACCGAAGAGGTCACTGGTTCGATCCCAGTATCGCCCACCAGTACGACAGGCGGCCCAGCTCCACGGACTCCGTGGACCGGGTCGCCTTCGTCGTTCCCGCCCCCTCGCCCCCTCCTGCCGGTGCGTCGGCGTGAGCCTGTGACCGGTCACTCTCCGCAGTCGTCAGGGCGGCGGCGTGGCAGCGCCTGGTGCGCGGAAGTCGACGCCACTCGGGCTTGCAGCCCGTCCACTGCGCCGACGCCACTGTCGCCACCCCGCTGACCTGTGTCGACGCCGCGGACCCCGCCGCGCCCCGCAGTCTGCGCCCGCACCGGGGGAGCGCCGACTCCGCGCACGGAATCCAGGCCCGGGGCGTGCCGGCCGCGACGCCCGAAGCGGGTCCCGGTGGTCTCCGGGGACCGTGCTCGGCTCCCGCGTCCCCGCCCCGCCGCCGCCCCAGTCTTCGCCCGTGCCCAGCCCTCCGGCGATCGGCCTTCTCCGTGCACGGATGCCATGTGAGCGGCGCGCTCCCGCTGCCCCGTGGCCGGCCATTGCTGCCGGTGCCAGAGCCCAGAGCCCAGAGCCCAGCACCGGTACGGGTTCCGGCTCCGGCACCGCCGGCCCCCACCCGCACAACCCGGCCGCGAACCACGCCCCCACACCACCCGGCACCGCCCCCGCCCACCTCCCAGAACCGCACCACGCCCCGACCGCCACGCAACCGTCAAACCGCCCCGCCGCGCGACCGCTCAACCGCCCTGCCGTGCGACCGCTCAACCGCCCTCCACCCCACCGCCCACGCGGCGAACCCCCCGCGCATCTACGCCAGTTCGGGCCACCACCCCGCCTCGAAAGTCACCCGTCAACCCCTCACGCTCAGTTCCACCCGGTGCCGCTCTCCGGCCCGACCCCCGATTGTTTTCAGCCCCGTTCACACCCCGCCCGACCCGCCGTTTCCTGTCCGGTGCGCCGACCATGCGCCCCGGACCTGCGCACTCGTGCGCCCTCGACCGGCAGGTGTCCCGGCCGTGCGCCACCGTGCTCGCGAACCGCTTCACATCAATTCCTGTCCGAATCATTGACGCGCCTGAAACCCCTCCGTAGCTTGTGCCAGCAAGCGCTTACTTGAAACGATTCATGCAGGTGCCAACGACGTCGCGGGGAGGCCCGACTGTGGGTAACAACGGGAGTGTTGAGAGGCGTACGGTCCTCAAGGCGGCCGGAGCTTCGCTGGCCACGCTGGGGCTGGCCGCGACGACGGGCTGCGGCGGGGACAGCGGCAGTTCGGGGGACGGGACCGTCACGATCCGCTACGCCTGGTGGGGCGCCGACGAGCGGGCGAAGCGGATCAACCAGTCCATCGCGCTCTTCGAGAAGAAGTACCCGAAGATCAAGGTGAAGACGGACTTCCAGGATTACGTGGCCTTTTGGGAGAAGTTCCAGACCCAGGCCGCCGGTGGAAATCCTCCGGACGTATTCCAGAACGCGGTCGGCTTCCTGCGGAAGTACGACAAAAGAGGCGTACTGCTCGACCTCAAGACGCAGATAGACGCGGGGAATCTGAGCCTCGACAATTTCCGCGACGGAGTCGAGAAGGTCGGCCAGGTCGACGGAAAGCAGCTCGGCATTCCGGTCGGATCCAACACCATGTCACTTGTCATCGACGAGAAGGTGTTTGAGGAGGCGGGCATCAAGCCCGAGCAGGGCTGGACCTGGGACGAGTACTTCGCCGCCCTCAAGAAGATCCACGACACCCGGAAGGTGCCCGGCGACACCGGCTACTTCAGCATCATGTACCTGTACGACCTCTATCTCCGCCAGAACGGCAAGGCGTTCTTCACCAAGGACGGACTCGGGTTCGACGAGGCCGACCTGACGGAGTGGTGGACGGACGGCTACAACCGCGTCAAGGCCGGCATCATCACCGACCCCAAGCGGGTCGAGCAGGACAAGCCCAAGTCCTCGCTCTCGGCGGCCCATGGCGCCTCCGAGTTCACCTGGGACAACTTCACGGTCCGCTACACCGCCGAGGGCACCAGCAGCTACGGCCTCGCGCCGATTCCCACCACCGACGGCAAGCAGACCGGCCAGTACCTCGCCTCCCTGATGCTGAGCGCCTCCGCCCGCACCAAGCACCCCAAGGAGGTCGCGCAGTTCATCGACTTCATGGTCCACGACCCCGAGGTCGGCAAGATCATGGGGTACGACCGCGGCATCCTCGCCACCACCGAGCAGTTCGACGCGTACAAGCCGAGCGACGCCCCGAACCAGGCGATCGCGAAGTACGAGCAGGATGTCGCCGCGGCCGGAGTGCTCGGCACCATCACCCCGCACCCGGCGGGCGCCGACACCTGCGAGGCCGCCTTCCTGCGCATCGGCGGTGACATGTCGCAGGGCACGACCAAGGTCGCCGACGCGGTCAAGCAGTTCTTCTCCGAGGCGAAGACCGCCCTCGCCGCCTGATGGGAACCGCCGTGACGCTCGTCAAGGACTCTCCGCCCGACGCCCCGGAGATACGCCCCGCGGCCCGCGCCGCCAAAAAGCGGCAGGGCCGACGGGAGAATCTCGCCGGCTATCTCTTCATGTCCCCGTGGATCGCGGGCTTCCTGCTGCTGACCGCGGGCCCGATGGCCGCCTCCCTCTACTTCGCCTTCACCGACTACAACCTCTTCAATTCGCCGAAGTGGATCGGCTTCGACAACTTCACCAAGATGTTCCACGATCCGCGGTGGCAGAAGTCGGTCGAGGTGACGGCCAAGTACGTCGTCATCGGCACCCCGCTCAAGCTGCTGCTCGCGCTGGGGGTGGCCCTGCTGCTCGCACAGAGCCGCCGCGGACAGGCCTTCTACCGGGCGGCTTTCTACGTCCCGTCACTCATCGGCGCGAGCGTCTCCATCGGATTCGTGTGGCGCGCGCTCTTCTCCGACGACGCCATCGTGGACCGTACGCAGTCGTTCCTCGGCTTCCACACGGGAGGGTGGGTCGGCGACCCGAACTGGGTGCTCTACAGCCTGGTCGCGCTCACCGTCTGGCAGTTCGGCGCGCCCATGGTGATCTTCCTCGCCGGGCTCAAGCAGGTGCCGAGGGAGCTGTACGAGGCCGCCGAGGTGGACGGCGCCGGACCGCTGCGGCGGTTCTGGAACATCACCCTGCCGATGATCTCGCCGGTGCTCTTCTTCAACGTGCTCCTGGAGACCATCCACTCCTTCCAGATCTTCGGCTCGGCGTACGTGGTCTCCAACGGCTACTGCGGACCGGCCGACGCCACGCTCGTCTACACCTGCTACCTGTACCAGAAGGGCTTCAAGGAGTCCCAGATGGGCTTCGCGTCCGCCATGGCCTGGATGCTGCTGCTCGCCGTGGCGCTGGTGACGGCCGTCCTCTTCTGGTCCCAGAAGCGGTGGGTGCACTACGAGGAGGACGCCCGATGAGCACCACCCTGCGCAAGCCACTGGAGGTCGGCGGCCGGGGGCGTGCCGGCTCGCTGGTCTGGCACATCGGCGCGCTGCTGATCCTCGCGGTCGTGCTCTATCCCGTCATCTGGGTCATCGGCGCCTCGTTCAAGCCCAGCCGGGACATCATCGGCAGCCTGGACCTGTTCCCGACCAGCCCCATTCTCGGCAACTTCAAGGGCCTCGCCGACGGCATCGCGGACATCTCGATCGCGACGTTCTTCCAGAACTCCCTCTTCTACGCGCTCGGCTCCGTCGTCGGCATCGTCGTCTCCTGCTCGCTGACGGCCTACGCCTTCGCCAGGATCCGGTTCGCCGGCCGGAACCTGCTGTTCTCCCTCATGATCGGCACACTCCTGCTGCCGTACCACGTGCTGCTCATCCCGCAGTACGTGATGTTCCAGAAGATGGAGCTGGTCAACACCTATGTGCCGCTGCTGATCGGCAAGTACCTGGCCACCGAGGCGTTCTTCGTCTTCCTCATGGTGCAGTTCATGCGGAACCTGCCGCGGGAACTCGACGAGGCGGCCCGGCTCGACGGCTGCGGTCATCTGCGGATCTACTGGTCGATCGTGCTGCCGCTGTCCCGGCCCGCCCTCATCACCAGCGCGATCTTCACCTTCATCAACGCCTGGAACGACTTCATGGGCCCGTTGATCTACCTCAACGAGCCCGGCAAGTACACGGTCTCGCTCGGCATGATGATGTTCCGCGACCAGGAGGGCGTCGCCAACTACGGCGGCATGATCGCCATGTCGCTGGTCGCCCTGCTGCCCGTGCTCCTCTTCTTCCTCGCCTTCCAGCGGTATCTGATCGACGGTATGGCGACCTCCGGATTGAAGGGCTGAGATGGCCACCAGCCAGTTGCGGGCGGAGGAGAAGAGGCGGGCGAAGGCGCGCCGGGCAGCCCGCGAATCGGCCTTCGGCGAGCGTTTCGCCGTGTTCGCGGAGTGTCTGCTCACCGGGGTGTGGATCGCGGTGGCCTCGCTGCCGCTGGTCACCTACCCCGCCGCGTTCGCCGCCGGGGCCCGGCATCTGCGGCGGCGTACGTCCCACGAGGCGGGCGGCCTGCGGGAGTTCGTCGCCGACTTCCGGACGGCCGTCCGGGGCGGCTGGATCGCCGGGGTCGCCGGCTGGGCAGCGGCGGCCGCGGTCTGGGTGGACGTCCAGGCCGTGCGCGCCGGGATCCCCGGCGGCCCACTCGTCGGGGCCGTCGGACTGTTCGCCCTGATCGGCCTCGCCGTGGCCGGGCTGCGCGCGGCGGCCGTCTGGGAGCCGGACGCCTCCTGGCGGGTGCTGCTGGCGGAGGCCGGACGCCGTACGGTCCTCGATCCGGCCGGCTCGTTCCTGCTCGTGGGCGGACTGGCCGTGGTGGCCTGCTCCGCCTTCTTCGTCGCGCCGCTGGCGGTCCCCGTCCTGGGGGCCGTCGCGGCGGCGGCCGTGGCCGTCGAGGCGCGCCACCGCCGCTGAGCTCTTCGCAGGTCGGCGCCCCCGGCGTCGTACCTCTCTCTGTCATGCCCCTGACTTCCCCGCACGGAAAGGAAAGGCCATGTCTCCCATCCCCCGCAGGTCCCTGCTCAGGGCGGCCGCCGTCGCCGGAGCCGCCGCGCAGTTCAGCTGGGCCCTGGGCGGTACGAACGCGCAGGCCGCCGGCAGATCCGAGGCCGCCGACGCCGACCCGGTGACCCTGGACTGGCTGGAGGACGGCGGCCTCGGCGCCGCCCCCGGCTCGACCGTCGGTGTGCCCTGGCCGAAGGGCGCGTACCAGCAGGACCAGACCTTCGCGCTCACGGACGGCGACGGCAAGGACGTGCCGGTGCAGTCCTGGCCGATCGCGTACTGGCCGGACGGCTCCCTCAAGTGGACCGCGCACGCTGTGAGTTCCGGCTCCGGGAAGCTGACGCTCGCCGGCGGTACGTCCACCGCCCCCGACAAGAGGGTGACCGTCGACAAGAGCGGCGGCACCATCGACATCTCGACCGGGGTCATCAGCGCGAAGATCGGCAAGAGCGGTTCCACGCTCGTCAAGTCGGTGCAGCGCGGCTCCACCGAGATCGCCAAGGACGGCCGGCTGGTGCTGATCCGCCAGCCCGAGATCGAGGACGACGACCAGGGCGCGGAGAAGTACGAGCGGTTCGAGAGCGTCATCGGTGAGGTCGTGGTCGAGCAGGAGGGCCCGGTCCGTGCGGTCGTCCGTATCGACGGCAAGCACCGCAAGGGCGGCCGCAGTTGGCTGCCGTTCTCGATCCGGCTGTACTTCTACGCGGGCGCCGACTCCTTCCGGATGGTGCACACCATCACCTTCGACGGGAAGCAGGAGCCGGGGAGGACGAGCGGAGACTTCATCCGGGGGCTCGGCGTCCGCTTCAACGTGCCGATGCGCGACGCGGCGTACGACCGGCACATCCGCATCGGCGGCGACGGCTCCGGTCTGCTGCGGGAGGCCGTGCAGGGCATCACCGGTCTGCGCCGCGACCCGGGCGCGGCCGTGCAGGCGGCACAGTTCGCGGGCGAGAAGCTGCCCGATCCGGCGACCTGGGACCAGCGGGTGACGACACGCCTGCAGTACATCCCCGAGTGGGGCGACTACACCCTCTCCCAGCTCTCCGCCGACGGCTTCACCCTGCGCAAGCGCACCAAGAAGGGCCACGGCTGGATCGGCGCGGGCGGCGGACGCCGGGCGAGCGGCTTCGGTTACGTCGGCGGGGCGAGCGGCGGATTCTCCTTCGGCCTCAGGGACTTCTGGGAGAAGTACCCCGCCCAGCTCGACATCCGCGACGCGGCGACCGACGAGGCCGAGGTCACCCTCTGGCTCTGGTCGCCCGAGGCGCAGCCCATGGACCTGCGCTTCTACCACGACGGCATGGGCCAGGACACCTACGCCGAACAGCTCGAAGGCCTCAACATCACCTACGAGGACTACGAACCCGAGTTCGGCACCCCCTACGGCATCGCCCGCACCTCCGAACTCCTCTTCTGGGCCAACGAGTCGACGCCCACGCCCGAGACGCTCGCCGAACAGGTCGCGGCCGTAAGGGTGCTGCCGCAGCTCGCCGCCCCGCCCAGGCACCTCATCAAGGCCAAGGTCTTCGGCGGCCTCTTCTCCGAGCCCGACCGCTCCACCGCCGCCAAGGCGAAGATCGAGGACCACCTCGACTTCCTCTTCACCTATTACAAGGACCAGGTGGAGATGCGCCGTTGGTACGGCTTCTGGGACTACGGAGACTTCATGCACTCGTACGACACCGTGCGCCACCAGTGGCGCTACGACGTCGGCGGGTACGCCTGGGACAACTCCGAGCTGTCGCCGGACCTGTGGCTGTGGTTCGCGTATCTGCGCTCGGGCCGCTCGGACATCTTCCGCTTCGCCGAGGCGCTCACCCGGCACACCGGCGAGGTCGACGTCTACCACCTCGGCCAGTGGGCGGGCCTCGGCACCCGGCACGGCGTGCAGCACTACGCCGACAGCGCCAAACAGCAGCGCATCGCCAACACCACCTACCGCCGCTATTACTACTACCTCACCGCCGACGAGCGGGTCGGCGACCTCATGCACGCCAACGTCGACTCCGACGAGACGTTCCTCGTCCTCGACCCGATCCGCAAGATCCGCACCGAGCCGTACACACCCGACCGGCACGCCCTGTCCATCGGCTTCGGCACCGACTGGAGCGGTCTGGTCTCGGCCTGGCTCACGGAGTGGGAGCGCGAGGGCCCGAAGTGGGAGAAGGCCAAGGCGCGCGTGCTGTCGACAATGGAGACCATCGCCGCCCAGCCCAACGGTTTCGTCCAGGGCAGCGGGCTCTACGACCTCGACACCGGCAAGTTCGCCATCGCCTCCGCGCCGGTCGTGTCGGTCTCGCACCTCTCCGCCGTCTTCGGCCTCAACGAACTGTGCGCCGAACTGATCGACCTGGTCGACGTGCCGAAGTTCAAGGAGGTCTACCTCGACTACTGCCGCTACTTCAACGCCACCAAGACCGAACAGACGGCACGCTACGGCTCCAACTTCGGCTCCCTGCTGCTGTTCCAGGGCCACTCGCGCCTCGACGCCTACGCCGCCGTCCAGACCGGCGACGCGACGCTCACCCAGCGCGCGTGGACGAAGTTCTACAGCTCCGACGGCTACATGGAGTCCTCGCCCTGGAAGACCGAGCCGCTGAGCGGCCCGGTCACCCTGGTCCCGGGCAGCGAGGCCAACTGGGTCAGTTCGAACGACACCGCCCTGTACGGCCTCGCCGCCATCGAGAACCTCGCCCTGCTCGGAGACAAGATGCCGTAGTACCACCTGGCTAGCGCATCCTCTCCAACACCTCCCGCACCCGTCGCGCGTCCCGGATCCGCTGCTCGTACGTCGCTCCGAGTGCGAGCAGCGCCAGACCGGCGAGCGCGGGAGGCACCCAACGGGGCAGCGCGCCCGCCATCTGCACGAGGTACGGGGCGAGTTCGTGCAGGGCGTCCAGGGCGAGCACGCCGCCCCCGAGGACGAGCGGGGCCCGCAGCCGGTGCCGGGCACCCACGAGGGTGACCGCGAGCGCCGCCGCGCCCAGCAGCAGGGGGCGCGGCCAGTCCGGGTCGACCCACGCCGTCAGGAGACTCGGCACGAGTGTGACGGACAGACCGGGTCCGTACGCGGTCCAGGACGAGGCCCGCGGATCCTTGCGGTGCCTGACCCACCCCACCAGCAGCGCGGGGACGGTCACCGGCAGCGTGTACGCCTCGACGGAGCCGACGTTCCAGCACGCCAGACGGACCCAGGTGGCCAGCAGGAACAGGGCTCCCGCCGCGTATCCGACGGAGCGCCGGTCCGCGCGTACGGCGGTACCCGCGGCGATCACTCCGCACAGGGCGAGGACCAGGGCCAGCAGCGGCGGATCGGTGACCGCGAGATCGAGGGCGAGCAGTCCGGCGGCGGCCCCGGTCACCTCGACGGGCACGGTCGCCGGAGAGGTGCCGAGGCGCGCCGCGAGCAGGGCCGCGCCGGCCGGCACGACAAGGACCAGCAGCGCGGTGTGCTGCGGCTGCCAGCCGAGGGAGGCGCCCACGGCGCAGGCGAGCGCGGTGGCGTACGTGAGGGCGGCGACCGGGGCGAGCCGTGACTGCCCGGACACCGCGGCGAACAGCACGGTCAGCGCGGCGAGTACACCGAGGGTCGCGCCCTCGGCGGCGAGGGAGAGGCACGCGAGGTTCACCGAGGTGAGAACGGCCAGGAGGAAGGGGATCCGGCGCGACTGCGTCCTGCGGGCGTACGCCAGGGCTGCCAGGGTCGTGAGCCCGTGCGCGGCCATCCCGGCGGCGTAGGGGATGTCGAGGGCCGCGGGCAGGACGAGCGCGGTCGCCCAGGCGAGGCCCAGCGCGCCCCACGTCGCCCGGGGGAGCCATGCGCCACCGCGGACGGCCACGGCCAGGACACCGGCCACGACCGCGAGGACGAGGGGCGCCGTAGCGGCGTACGCGGGCCAGGGGATGCCGACCGTGACCGCCTCGCGGGCGGTCGAGGGGGAGCCGGACCAGGCGTGCTCGGCCCAGCCCACCGGGCCGAGCAGAGCCACGGCGACCAGCGGCAGCGCCCACACCACCGCGACCGCCTGCACCGAGCCCGAGGCCCACGCGAGGCCGCGCTTCAGCGGCTCGGGAAGCCGGGCGCGAACGGCCGCCAACAGGGCGACGCCGCACACCAGATACGCCGGAACCGTCCAGTCCGCGGGCAGCGACACACGCGGGACGCCACCGAGCGCGGCGACCGTGAGCAGCCCGCCGGTCACGGCGGCCCCGGTGGCGACACGCGGGTTCGGCAGCCGCCACGCCGCCGCCAGGGCGATCGCCGCGGCGAAGAGGAGGAGCGCCGCCGCACGGGCGGCGGCGCTCGGGCCGGTGGCCGTCCAGGACAGCCAGCCGGCCGCGAAGGAGCCCCAGCCGCCCAGGCCGTACGCGCCCACGGCGGCGACGAGACGCACGGACCTCGGGGCGACCCGGAGCGCGACGGCCGTGTCGAACGCCGCCGTCAGCAGCAGCGCGGCCGTCACCGCGGGCGCGCCCGCGTCCGCCGCGGCCGCCCAGAGGATCAGCGGGAGCTGGGCCGCGGCCAGGGCGGTCGGCAGGGGCAGGCGCAGCGGGGGCCGCGCGGGGGTGACCGGTTGTTCCGCGGACCCGTGCGCCGGCCCGCCGAGAGCGAGCCCGTACGCCGCCCACGACCCGGCCAGCAACGCCGAGGCGACGGCCGCGTACCCGAGGCCGTCCACACCCGGGAGGGCGACCTCGTGCAGCGCGTACATGTCCAGGACCGTCAGCGCGAGACCCAGCCCCGCCACCGCGTCCGCCGTCGAGCCGAGCCTGCGCCGGAGCAGGAACACGGGCGCGCCGAGCGCCGCCACCGTCACCGCGCCGAGCACCAGGGCCCGCCCGGCGATCCCCATTCGTCCCCAGCTGACGAGCGTGAACGCGATCGCGGCGATGGTCAGCAGGATGCCGCCGAGAACGAGCAGCACGTTCTGGACGCGGGGTGCCGTGGTCTCGGGCCGACGGGCGGGAGGGGGCGGCGGGGCGACGGGCGCCCGGAGCGCGGCGATCAGCCAGGCCCGGCGCGCCAGCAACAGGGCACGGCGTGCGTCGAGTTGCCACAGCTCGCTGTCGAGGAGGCGCAACTCCTCGGCCGGAGGCGGAAGGTGGGTCATACCTCGGGAGTGTGGTCCCGGTCACCTTTTTCGGCATGAGTGCGCGTACTCATGCCGTACTCAGATGTCCGGTTGGGCACACTCCGTCCATGGACTGGAGTCATTACCGCTTCCGCAGTATCTGGGCCCTGCCCGCGCCGCCCGCCCACGTCTACACCGTCCTCGAACGGGCCGACGACTACCCGAGCTGGTGGCCCGAGGTCCGTGAGGTGACCCGGATCGACGAGCGCAGCGGCACCGTGCGCATCCGTTCGCTCCTGCCCTACGACCTGGTGTTCGCGGCGCGGGAGGTGCGCCGCGACCCGGCGTCCGGGGTTCTGGAGATCGCGATGACGGGCGACCTCGACGGCTGGGCGCGCTGGACGCTCGCCGCCCAGGGGCCCGGCACCCGCGCGCAGTACGACCAGGAGGTGCGGGTGAGCAAGCCCCTGCTGCGGCGGTTCGCGGTGCCGGGACGGCCGGTGTTCCGTGCCAACCACGCCCTGATGATGCGCGCGGGACGGCGCGGACTGGCGGCCCTCCTGGCGGGTGCCTGACGGCTCGCCCGCAAGCGGTTTGAACCACACCCGCAGGGACCTGTATTGTTCGGTGCGTTCCCGGGCGATTAGCTCAGTGGGAGAGCGCTTCGTTCACACCGAAGAGGTCACTGGTTCGAACCCAGTATCGCCCACCCGGAGAAAGCCGGTCCGTCACAGACGGACCGGCTTTTCGTTGTCGGACGGGATTCTTGTCGTCGGACCGGTTTTTCGCTGTCCCGCACGGGCTCAGGCCGCCGCCGACAGTTCAGGTCGCAGCGGCCACGACGGATCCACCGCCTCCGGCGTACCGCTGCGCGCGAACCACGCCTGCAGACCGCGCGCCTGTGCCGCGTGCCACACCGCCTGCAGGGTGTGCAGTTCGGCGGGGGAGAGCCGCTCCAGCCGGCTTGCGAAACGGCGCCCCACCGCTCGTACGACCTCCATCGAGGCCAGCGCGTCCGCCGCCGCGTCGTGCGCGCCCTCCAGCACCACGTCGTAGTGCGCGCACAGGTCCGTGAGGGTGCGGCGGCCCTTGCGGTAGCGGTCCAGATGTTTGTCGAGCACCCGCGGATCGAGCACGCACAGCGGCGCGGACTCGAACCACTGGTCGAGACAGGAAGCGCGATGGCGACGCAACTCCCGGTCCAGGAGCGTCAGATCGAACGGCGCGTTCATCACGACGAGCGGGCGGCCCGCCGCGGCCTGTTCGCCCAGCACCCTGACTATCTCGTCCATCACCGGCGACGGCCAGCGGCCGTTGCGCTGCAGATGTTCCTCCGTCAGCCCGTGCACCGCCGTCGCGCCCGCGGGCACCGGCACTCCCGGGTTCACCAGCCACTGGGTCACCCGGGGCCGGGAACCCGGGGCGTCCTGGACGACGACGGCGGCCGACACGATCCGGTCGGTCTCGACGTCCACGCCCGTGGTCTCCGTGTCGAACGCGGCCAAGGGGCCCTCGTACCAGCACGTCATACGCACACAACTCCTTGTTCACCCACGGCAGCTGACGCACCGCCTTCTGCCTGTTTGGTGATACCCGGGCTGTTTGCGCCGTACGCCGGAAGGAGACAACAGAGGTACGGGTCTTTGCAGTTCAGCGGCCCGTCGCGGGGAAACACTTGGCTTGGAAGGCTGTTGGAATCATGGCACTCGCGCAGCCCGAGCGGGGCGGGCTGCTGCCCCAGCGCACGGCACCCCATCGCGGCACACTCGCCACCACCGCCTGCATGGAGACCTTGCAGGTGGGCTACTTGCACGCCGTCGCGGCGGCCGCCGGCTGCTCGCTCTCCCAGCCCTTTCCCGACAACGGCATCGACTGGCACGTCAGCCACAGCGCCCCCGGGCACACGGTCGACGACGAAGTCACCATAAAAGTGCAGCTCAAGTGCACCTACCAGATACCGCCGAACCCGCCCGGGCCCGCCTTCTCCTTCACGCTCGACAACGAGCACCTGGCGAAGCTCGCCCGCTCCCCGGTCTCGGTGCACAAGATCCTGGTCGTGATGCTCGTGCCCAGGTCCCAGGACGACTGGCTGCGCGCCAGCCACGACCGCCTCGACCTGCGGCACTGCTGCTACTGGATCAACCTCGCCGGCCACGCGATCACCGGCCGGCGCCGGACCACCGTCCGCATACCGACCACGCGCATCTTCGACGACCGGGCGCTGTGCGAGATCATGACGCGGGTCGGGACGGGAGGCAGGCCATGACGCACCGCCCCATCAACCCCATCGACGAACCCCTCCGGCCGGTCAGGCCACATCCTGTGGAGACCCGCTGGACCGAGCCGCCCGAGCCTGGCCAGGTCGACCCCGCCGTCCTCAGTGCCCTGCTGCACCGGCACGGCTGGCAGCGCCGCGGAGGCGCGGCCGGACGGTACGGCCGCTGGACACCACCAGGGCCCGGTGGCGGCGGCACGAGCCTGCTCGTGCCCGAGAACCGGGCCTTCCCCGACAGCGACGACCTGCTCGGCGAGGCACTCGTCGCACTCTCCCGCAGCGGCTCGCCGTCCGCACACGACATCCTGATCGCGCTCGCCGTGCCCAGCGACGAGATCCGCTGGTGGCGGGACGTCCCGACCGGCCCCGTCGGCGCCACGCCCTGGAGCGTCGAGGAGCGGCTGCGCTCGGCAGCCCGCCAGATGCTCCTCGCGGCGGCGCTCGCCACGCGCGCGCGTGCGGGCTACTACGGCGCCCGGCACCGCAGGCCCGCCGCCGCGGCCCTGGAGAACGTCCTCGTGGGCGCCGCCCCCGGCGGACGCCGCCTCACCGCCTTCGTGCCCGTCGACACCGGCCGGCCGCTCTCCGTACGCCTGCACCAGGCGCTGTACGCCGCCCGCGAGGCCATCGACTACCAGCGGGCCACCGGCGGCATGGAGGCCTTCGACGCGGCCGTCGAGGCGGGCGTCAGCCACGAACTCACCGAGGCCGTCGCCGCCCTCGTCCGCGGCACCGAGGGCGCCCGCATCGCCGTGGAGTGGGCGCCCGCCGCCGGGGTCCCCGAAGGTTGCGCGGCGCCCGACGAGGCCGTGGAGTTCTCGCCCGGCGACCTGCCCGTCCTGCGCGAGGCCGGGGCCCGCTACCTCCGCGAGGAACCGTCCATGCCGGTGCGCCTCACGGGCGCCGTGGTGCGGATGCGCAGGTCCCAGCCGCGCGGCGAGGGCACCGTACGGCTTCGGGTGATCGCGGGAGCGGAGGTCCAGCACGTCCGGATGACGCTGGACGAGGAGTCGTACCGGATAGCGGGCCATGCCCATCTGGTCGGGCTGCCGGTGCGGGTGCACGGACGGCTGGAGAGCCGCGGCGGCTTCCGCAGGCTCACGGACGCCTCCGGGGTCGCACCCGTGCAGGTGGACGAGGCCGAGCGGGACCGTCTGATGAAGTCGCTCCAGGAGAACCTGGACTTCTTCGAAGAGGCGTGCAGCGGGGACTGAGGGGTGCGGGGGCCGCCGACGAGAACCGTTTCGCGGAGGGGCCCCCGGGCTCGGTAGGATCGCTAGGCACTGCTGTGCCATGCCCAGAGGGTGACCTTGGTGGGTTTGCCCCCTTCAGTCAGGAGAGACCGGTGTCAGACGTCCGTGTGATCATCCAACGCGATTCCGAGCGGGAAGAGCGCGTGGTGACGACGGGCACTACGGCCGCCGACCTCTTCACCGGCGAGCGCACCATCGTCGCGGCCCGTGTGGCCGGCGAGCTGAAGGACCTCGCGTACGAGGTGCGGGACGGCGAGGAGGTCGAGCCCGTCGAGATCTCCTCGCAGGACGGCCTCAACATCCTGCGCCACTCCACCGCGCACGTCATGGCCCAGGCCGTGCAGGAACTCTTCCCCGAGGCCAAGCTGGGCATCGGCCCGCCGGTCAAGGACGGCTTCTACTACGACTTCGACGTCGAGAAGCCGTTCACGCCCGAGGATCTCAAGGTCATCGAGAAGAAGATGCAGGAGATCCAGAAGCGCGGTCAGCGTTTCTCCCGCCGTGTGGTCACCGACGAGGACGCCCGCGAGGAGCTCGCCTCGGAGCCGTACAAGCTGGAGCTCATCGGGATCAAGGGCTCCGCGGCCGTTCAGGATGGGGCCGACGGCGCGGACGTCGAGGTCGGCTCCGGCGAGCTGACCATCTACGACAACCTCGACGCCAAGACCGGTGAACTGTGCTGGAAGGACCTCTGTCGCGGTCCCCACCTGCCCACCACCCGCAACATCCCGGCGTTCAAGCTGATGCGCAACGCCGCCGCGTACTGGCGCGGCAGCGAGAAGAACCCCATGCTCCAGCGCATCTACGGCACCGCCTGGCCGTCCAAGGACGAGCTGAAGGCGCACCTCGACTTCCTCGTCGAGGCCGAGAAGCGCGACCACCGCAAGCTGGGCAGCGAGCTGGACCTCTTCTCCATCCCGGACCAGATCGGCTCCGGCCTCGCCGTCTTCCACCCCAAGGGCGGCATCATCCGCCGGGTCATGGAGGACTACTCGCGGCGCCGCCACGAGGAGGAGGGCTACGAGTTCGTCTACACCCCGCACGCCACCAAGGGGAAGCTCTTCGAGACCTCGGGCCACCTGGACTGGTACGCCGACGGCATGTACCCGCCCATGCAGCTCGACGAGGGCGTGGACTACTACCTCAAGCCCATGAACTGCCCGATGCACAACCTGATCTTCGACGCGCGCGGCCGCTCGTACCGTGAACTGCCGCTGCGCCTCTTCGAGTTCGGGACCGTGTACCGGTACGAGAAGTCGGGCGTCGTGCACGGCCTGACCCGTGCCCGCGGCTTCACCCAGGACGACGCGCACATCTACTGCACCAAGGAGCAGATGGCGGAGGAGCTCGACAAGACGCTCACCTTCGTCCTGAACCTGCTGCGCGACTACGGCCTCACCGACTTCTACCTGGAGCTCTCCACCAAGGACCCGGAGAAGTTCGTCGGCTCCGACGAGGTCTGGGAGGAGGCCACCGAGACGCTGCGGCAGGTGGCCGAGAAGCAGGGCCTCCCGCTCGTCCCGGACCCGGGCGGCGCCGCGTTCTACGGGCCGAAGATCTCCGTCCAGACCAAGGACGCCATCGGCCGCACCTGGCAGATGTCGACCGTGCAGCTCGACTTCAACCTGCCGGAGCGCTTCGACCTGGAGTACACCGGGCCCGACGGCTCCAAGCAGCGTCCGGTGATGATCCACCGCGCGCTGTTCGGTTCCATCGAGCGCTTCTTCGCGGTACTCCTTGAGCACTACGCGGGCGCGTTCCCGGCGTGGCTGGCGCCCGTGCAGGCGATCGGGATCCCGATCGGCGACGCACATGTGGAGTACCTGCAGAAGTTCGCCGCCGAGGCGAAGAAGAAGGGCCTGCGCGTCGAGGTGGACGCCTCGTCGGACCGTATGCAGAAGAAGATCCGCAACGCGCAGAAGCAGAAGGTGCCCTTCATGGTCATCGCGGGCGACGAGGACATGGCGGCCGGCGCCGTCTCCTTCCGCTACCGCGACGGCTCGCAGGAGAACGGCATCCCGGTCGACGAGGCGATCGCCAAGATCGCGCAGGTCGTCGAGGACCGCGCGCAGATCTGACGCCCATGGCGTACGGGCCCCCGGGAAGCTCAGCTCCCCGGGGGCCTTTCCCTGTCCCTGTCGGTCTCGTCCTCGCGTGCGAACACCTGCAACAGCCAGGACGAGAACGACCCGGTCACCGCACCGAGCAGGGCCAGCCCGCAGGCCATGAGCCCCGTGGCGATCACCCGTCCCCACGGCGTCACCGGGGCCACATCGCCGTAGCCCACCGTCGACAGTGTGGAGCAGACCCACCACACCGAGTCACCGAAGGTGCGGATCGTGGCGCCCGGGGCGGTGCGCTCCTGCTGATAGACGGCGAGCGCACCGGCGAAGCCGAGGAGCATCACCGACAGGGTGGCGTACGTGATCACCCGCGCGTGCAGGGTGAACCTGGGCTGTCCGTGCCGACGCTGCACCGCTTCGTAGACCTTGACGATCCGCAGGGGGCGCAGCAGGGGCAGTACGAGCACCACCGAGTCCAGCCAGTGCGTCCGTACGAAGCGCAGGCGCTGCCCGCTCAGCCGCCAGCGCACGGCGAAGTCGACGGCGAACAGCGCCCAGGTGGCGAGCAGTGCCACCAGACAGGTGTCCCGCCACGCCTCGGGCAGGTCGTGGGCCAGAACGAGGACCGCGTAGAAGAAGAGAAACAGCAGTGACGCCACACCGAGCGGGACTTCGCTGCGCCGCTCCCAGCGGGCCTGTGGGCTGTCGTCGTCCATCGCCCCAGCTTGGCCGCAGGCCCTTTTGCACGGCACCCGCCGACACGCCGCGAATGGGCGAAGCAATATGCTGCACCACATGACGAGTGAGCCGGAGCAGCAGATCGGGGTGGGCACGCAGGACGCGTTCCAGCGCTTGTGGACGCCCCACCGGATGGCCTACATCCAGGGCGAGAACAAGCCCACCGGCCCGGGGGCCGACGACGGCTGTCCGTTCTGCTCGATCCCCGCCAAGTCGGACGAGGACGGGCTTGTCGTCAGGCGCGGTGAGCAGGTGTACGCGGTGCTCAACCTGTACCCGTACAACGGCGGCCACCTCATGGTCGTGCCCTACCGCCACGTCGCGGACTACACGGATCTGACCGACCCGGAGACCGCCGAGCTCGGCGAGCTGACCAAGCAGGCGATGAGCGCGCTGCGCACCGCCTCGGGCGCGCACGGCTTCAACATCGGCATGAACCAGGGCACCGTGGCGGGCGCGGGCATCGCCGCCCACCTGCACCAGCACATCGTCCCCCGCTGGGGCGGCGACACCAACTTCATGCCGGTCGTGGGCCACACCAAGGTCCTGCCGCAGCTCCTGGCGGACACCCGCAAAATGCTGGCGGAGGCCTGGCCGACGCGTTAGCGAGGGGCGCCCTGTGACAGGGCGCCTCCCCTCCGCCGGAGGCTCACGCGTCGTACACGTCGTCCTTCTTCGGCGTCGGGTCCTGGACCGCGCCGCTGAGGGCGGACGTGCGACCGTCGAACTTCTCGGTGTTCACGTTGTGGCCCTTCAGGAACTCGATGACCGCCTCGTGCACCACGCGGAGCACGGGGGTCGCGCTGCGCAGCACGTCGTCGGACATGAAGCGGTGCTTCCAGGGCTGGTCGGCCCAGGCGTGGCGCAGTCCGAAGGGCTCGGGAAGCGCCAGGGAGCCGCCGAGCCAGTTGAGGAGCGGCGGGTACCAGGTGAGCGGGGCGCGGGCGGCAAGACGGACCACCTCGTCGTTGTCCACCAGCGGGAGCTTCACCGTGCGGGTCTCCCAGAACTTGACCGTCTTGGAGACCTGCTTCTCCTTGGCCGCGGGCTTGCCCATGAAGAGGCCGTTCACCGGTCCCAGGGCATGGCCGGTGAGCTCGATGCGCAGGGTCTTGTGCAGCACGGTCACGGTGACGAGCATGGTGATCACCAACTGGCCGTCCCAGAGGGTCCATTGGACACCGAGGTAGTGCCGTTCACCGCTGTCGTACTGCTGCTTGTTGCAGATGTCCCGCATCTGCTGCAGGTTGACCTGGTGGGCCGTGCTGCCGCCGGGGCGGGTGACCGCCTTGGCGCTGTCGGGCACGTGCGTGACGACCCAGTGGCGTATCTCGGGCTTGGGGAAACCGCCCGTGGTCAATGGGCTGGTGTTGAGCCTCTCCAGGGCCCGCTCGATGGCGCTCACCACGTCGAAGCTCTGGAACCTGGCGATCTCCGGGGGCGGAACCAGGTGTTTGGCCAGCTCCGCGCTCAGCGAGCCCACCTTCTGCGTCTGTTCCGAGGCCAGCGGGACCAGTTCCTCGGCGAGGTGCCAGTGCCCCCAGCGCGTGCCCATGCCGAGGATGCCCTTGCGGCCGGCGTAGAAGACCGCGTTCGACCGCTGTTCGTCGCGCAGTTCGCCGAACGCCTGGCGCAGCCGCTCGGCCCGGGTGTCGCCGGGGCTGCTGGGAACGGATTCGGGAACCCTGGCGCCCACGGTGCTGCCGGAGAGGAGAGCGTCCCAGCGGGCGCGCAGGTCCTTCGCCGTGCGCTCGCAGATCTGCTTCGCCAGCAGCCAGCCGACGACGGGGGCGACGAGCGCGCCGCGCACGTACCAGGCGAGGGGGCCGGTGAAGGGCAGCCGGATCATGGCGATCACGGCGAAGGCACCCACCGCGACCAGCAGAGCGGTGGCGAGGGCGGGGGCACGCTTGCCCTCGCGCTTGGCGACGGTGGTCCGCAGCTGGAAGACCAGCAGCCACAGGAGGAGCCCCGGCAGGAAGAGCAGACCGCACACCACCATCACGGCCGCGAGCCGGTTGTCACGCTCCTTGCGGAGGCGGTTCGCGGCCAGGCAGTGTTCGACCACGGCCTGCGGTTCGATGCCGAAGGACTGGATGACCGGGCTGCGGCCGACGCCCAGCATGCGGGACACCACTGCCTGGGAGAAGGCCTCACCGAGGTTGGGCCGGAAGATCGTTGCCCACTTGCGGCTCGGTTTGACGGTCGACTCGTGCCACTCGTTGTTGGCCTCCAGGATCTTTCCGACCTCGTCGTCCCGGTAGGCCGCCGAGGCCAGGGCGTACGTCGCCAACTCGTCCGTGCCCGACCGTGGCACCTGTGGCCCGAAGATGTCCTCGAAACCGGTTGGAACCGTCATTCCCGCCCCCATCGCCGCCGGTGTCGCTCCTGCGGCCTTCCCGACTTCCCTGCCCCGCACACCTGTTGATCAGGTCATCGTCTTGATCAGGTTCTCAGAGTATCGGCCGCGACCGACATTCGTCGGCGGACGGCCGAAGCCGCCCGCCGACCTGATGAGTGCCGAACCGCTAGGCGTCCCGCGTCTGTTCGCGAATCCTTTCGGCGATCTGGGCCGGCATCGGCTCGTGCCGTGCGTAGGCGCGGTTGAAGCGCGCGGTGCCGTGCGACAGGGAGCGCAGATCGATGGAGTACCGCCCGATCTCGATCTCCGGGACCTCGGCCCGTACGAGCGTGCGCGCGCCGCTCGCCTGCTCGGTGCCGACGACCCGGCCGCGCCGCCCCGACAGGTCGCTCATCACGGCGCCCACGTACTCGTCGCCGATCAGGACCGTCACCTCGGCCACCGGTTCCAGCAGATGGATCCTGGTGTCGGCGGCGGCCTCGCGCAGGGCGAGCGCGCCCGCGGTCTGGAAGGCGGCGTCGGAGGAGTCCACGGAGTGCGCCTTGCCGTCGAGCAGGGTGATCCGTACGTCGATGAGGGGATAGCCCGCCGCCACGCCCTTGGCGGCCTGGGCGCGCACGCCCTTCTCGACGGACGGGATGAACTGCCGGGGCACGGCCCCGCCGACGACCTTGTCCACGAACTCGATGCCCGAGCCGTTCGGGAGCGGTTCGACCTCGATCTCGCAGATCGCGTACTGGCCGTGGCCGCCCGACTGCTTCACATGGCGCCCGCGCCCGCCGGCCCGGTCCGCGAACGTCTCCCGCAGGGAGACCTTGTGCGGTACGACGTCGACCTGGACGCCGTAGCGGCTGCGCAGCCGCTCCAGGGCGACGTCCGCGTGGGCCTCGCCCAGGCACCACAGGACGACCTGGTGGGTGTTCTGGTTCTGTTCCAGGCGCATGGTGGGGTCCTCGGCGACCAGCCGTCCCAGGCCCTGCGAGAGCTTGTCCTCGTCGGCCTTGCTGTGCGCCTGGATGGCGAGCGGCAGCAGGGGATCCGGCATCTGCCAGGGCTCCATCAGCAGCGGGTCGTCCTTGGCGGAGAGCGTGTCGCCGGTCTCGGCCCGGTTGAGCTTCGCCACGCACGCCAGGTCGCCCGCGATGCAGTGCGTCAGCACGCGCTGCTGTTTGCCGAAGGGCGCGGACAGGGAGCCGACGCGCTCGTCGGCTTCGCGGAGGGCGCGGCCCTCGTGGCCGCGGTCGGTCAGCCCGTGCCCGGAGACGTGCACCGTCTCGTCGGGGCGCAGGGTGCCCGAGAAGACGCGTACGAGCGAGACCCGGCCCACATAGGGGTCGCTGGCCGTTTTCAGGACCTCCGCGACCAGCGGCCCGTCCGGGTCGCAGGCCTTGACCTCGCGTTCCTGTCCCTGCGGTGTGGTCACCGTGGGTGCCGGGCGCTCCAGCGGGGTCGGGAAGCCGCGCGTGACGAGTTCCAGGAGCTCGACCGTGCCCAGGCCCTGACGGGCGCCCTCGGCGGCGGGCGCGCCCGCCAGGACGGGGAAGAAGGCCCCGCGCGCCACGGCCCGTTCCAGGTCCTGTATGAGCGTGCTGACGTCGATCTGCTCGCCGCCGAGATAGCGGTCCATGAGGGTCTCGTCCTCGCTCTCGGCGATGATCCCCTCGATCAGCCGGTTGCGCGCCTCCTCGATCAGCGGCAGCTGCTCGGGCCCCGGCTCGGCCTCCTTGCGCTCCCCGGAGGAGTAGTCGAACAGTCGCTGCGAGAGCAGCCCGATCAGGCCCGTCACGGTCGCGTGCCCGTCGGGTCCCTGCGCGCCGTGCAGGGGCAGGTACAGCGGCAGCACGGCGTCGGGGTCGTCCGCCCCGAAGGCCTCCGCGCAGATCCGTGTCATCTCCTCGAAGTCGGCGCGCGCCGACTCCAGGTGGGTGATCACGATGGCGCGCGGCATGCCGACCGCCGCGCACTCCTCCCACACCATCCGGGTCGAGCCGTCCACCCCGTCCGAGGCCGAGATGACGAAAAGGGCCGCGTCCGCCGCGCGCAGACCGGCCCTGAGTTCCCCGACGAAGTCGGCGTATCCGGGGGTGTCGAGGATATTGATCTTGTATCCGTCCCAGTCGACGGGTACCAGGGAGAGCTGCACCGAGCGCTGCTGCCGGTGCTCGATCTCGTCGTAGTCGGAGACGGCGGTGCCGTCCTCCACCCGGCCCGCCCGATTCACCGCCCCCGCTGTCAGCGCGAGAGCTTCCACCAATGTCGTCTTGCCGGATCCGCTGTGGCCGACCAGCACCACATTCCGTACGGACGCGGGGTGGTCGGCCGCCGTAGCCCTGCCGGCGGCTCCGGTTTGTGCGTTCGCCTTGTCGCCCATGGTCTTGCCTCCCGTGCACGGTGAGGTCACTGTGGGCGCGGGCGTGCGGATCCTCCCCCAGAGGGGGCACCCCAGCGGTGCGGCTCCGATGACGCCCGCGGTGTCTTCGAGCTTTGCACTCGCGTCACGGTGCGTCCATACGGAGGACGCGATCCCGCCGTGACGCCGATGGCATCCCTCCGTGACACAGGTGTGCGGGTGCCCGACCGTCGTACATGCGCGCGCCTGGCTACGATGGGCCAGCCGGTGGCCAGCAGGGGCCGCGCGGCGACACCGAACCTCGGGAAGGCCATGCTGAACAAGTACGCGCGTGCATTCTTCACGCGTGTCCTCACACCGTTCGCCGCGTTTCTCATCCGCCGGGGGGTAAGCCCCGACACGGTCACCCTCCTGGGCACGGCCGGAGTGATGGCGGGCGCGCTGGTCTTCTACCCCCGGGGGGAGTTCTTCTGGGGCACGATCGTCATCACTCTGTTCGTGTTCTCCGACCTTGTCGACGGCAACATGGCGCGCCAGCTCGGCCGCTCCAGCCGCTGGGGCGCCTTCCTGGACTCCACGCTCGACCGGGTCGCCGACGGCGCGATCTTCGGCGGCTTCGCGCTCTGGTACGCGGGCGGCGGTGACAACAACGTCCTGTGCGCCGTGTCGATCTTCTGCCTGGCCAGTGGCCAGGTGGTCTCGTACACCAAGGCCCGCGGCGAGTCGATCGGACTGCCGGTCGCGGTCAACGGCCTGGTGGAGCGCGCCGAGCGGCTTGTGATCTCGCTGGTCGCGGCCGGTCTGGCGGGTCTGCACACGTTCGGTGTGCCCGGCATCCAGGTGCTGCTGCCCATCGCGCTGTGGATCGTCGCCGTCGGCAGTCTCGTCACGCTCGTCCAGCGCGTCGTCACGGTGCGCCGGGAGTCCGCGGAGGCGGACGCCGCGGCCGCGGCGCAGAACAGCGGGGCCACCTCGTGACAAGCCTCCGGGAGAGGCTGGTGGACGGGGGGTACGCGCTCGGCTGGAGCACGGTCAAGAAGCTCCCGGAGCCGGTCGCCGCGCGTCTCGGGCGCACCGTCGCGGACATCGCCTGGAAGCGGCGCGGCAAGGGCGTACAGCGCCTGGAGAGCAACTACGCGCGCGTGCTGCCCGACGCGACCCCGGAGCGGCTCGCCGAGCTCTCCAGGGCCGGCATGCGCTCGTACCTGCGCTACTGGATGGAGTCCTTCCGCCTCCCCGCCTGGAGCAAGGAGCGGATGCGGACGGGCTTCGATCCCGTGGACGTGCACCATCTGACGGACGCGCTCGCCTCCGACCGGGGCGTCCTCCTCGCCCTTCCGCACATGGGCAACTGGGACCTCGCGGGCGCCTGGGTCACCACCAGGCTGGAGACGCCGTTCACGACGGTCGCCGAGCGCCTTGAGCCGGAATCGCTCTACGACCGTTTCGTCGCCTATCGCGAGGGCCTCGGCATGGAGGTGCTGCCGCACAGCGGCGGCACCGCCTTCGGCACGCTGGCGCGGCGACTGCGCGACGGCGGACTGGTCTGCCTGGTCGCCGAGCGCGATCTGTCCGCGTCGGGCGTCGAGGTGGAGTTCTTCGGCGAGGCCACCCGGATGCCCGCCGGACCGGCTCTGCTGGCCCAGCAGACCGGCGCGATCCTTATCCCCGTGACGCTCTGGTACGACGACTCGCCCGTGATGCAGGGCCGTGTGCATCCCCCCGTCGAGGTCCCCGAGACAGGTACCCGGGCCGAGAAGACGTCTGTCATGACACAGGCGCTGGCCGACGCCTTCGCCACGGGTATCGCCGAACATCCGGAGGACTGGCACATGCTGCAGCGCTTGTGGCTCAAGGATCTCGATCCCGGGAAGGATCCCGACAAGGGGACAACGGATCCTGCGGAGGGAACCCGGTGAGGATCGGCATCGTCTGCCCGTACTCGTGGGACGTGCCGGGCGGCGTCCAGTTCCACATCCGTGACCTGGCCGCGCACCTCATCCGGCTCGGACACGAGGTCTCCGTACTCGCGCCCGCGGACGACGAGACACCGCTGCCGCCGTACGTCGTCTCGGCGGGCCGCGCGGTCCCGGTGCCGTACAACGGCTCCGTGGCACGCCTGAACTTCGGCTTCCTGTCGGCGGCCAGGGTGCGGCGCTGGCTGCACGAGGGCACCTTCGATGTGATCCACATCCATGAGCCGGCCTCGCCGTCCCTCGGGCTGCTCGCGTGCTGGGCCGCACAGGGGCCCATCGTCGCCACCTTCCACACCTCGAACCCGCGCTCCCGGGCGATGGTCGCGGCGTACTCCATCCTGCAGGCGGCCCTGGAGAAGATCAGCGCGCGGATCGCGGTCAGCGAGTACGCGCGCCGCACCCTGGTCGAGCACCTGGGCGGCGACGCGGTCGTCATCCCGAACGGCGTCGACGTCGACTTCTTCGCCCGCGCCAAGCCCAAGCCCGAGTGGCAGGGCGACACCCTCGGCTTCATCGGCCGCATCGACGAGCCCCGCAAGGGCCTGCCCGTCCTCATGAAGGCCCTCCCCAAGATCCTCGCCGAGCGTCCGAGGACCCGGCTCCTGGTCGCCGGACGCGGTGACGAGGAGGAGGCCGTCGAGTCCCTGCCGGACGAGATGCGCTCGCGCGTCGAATTCCTCGGCATGATCAGCGACGAGGACAAGGCACGCTTCCTGCGCAGCGTCGACGTGTACGTGGCGCCCAACACCGGCGGCGAGAGCTTCGGCATCATCCTGGTGGAGGCGATGTCGGCGGGGGCGCCGGTGCTGGCCTCCGATCTTGACGCCTTCGCGCAGGTACTCGACCAGGGGGCGGCGGGAGAACTCTTCGCCAACGAGGACGCGGACGCGCTGGCGGCTTCCGCCCTGCGGCTGCTCGCCGACCCCGAACGCCGGACCGAGCTCCGCGCGCGCGGCAGCGCCCATGTGCGGCGCTTCGACTGGTCCACGGTCGGGGCGGACATCCTGTCCGTCTACGAGACGGTGACGGACGGGGCGGCGGCGGTGGCGGCGGACGAACGGACGGGGCTGCGGGCGCGGTTCGGGCTGGCACGGGACTGAGCGTGCCGGTTCCTTCGGACGAGCCCGGCACATCTGGTGCGTCGGGCACGTCCGGCAGGTCTGGTGCGTCTGGTGCGTCTGGTGCGTCGGACACGGCGGCCTCGGGCGGGGGAGGGCCGTGCTGCGCACCCGCGCGCGGGAAGGCCAGTTTGCTTTCCCAACCGTCCGGACCGGTGTCGCCTCCTGACACGAGAGCGGGCGACCGTCCCCGTACCGCGCCCGACGCCGACGCGGTCACGCTGCCCGGCGGCGAGTTCCGCATGGGCGACACCTTCGGCGAGGGGTACCCGGACGACGCCGAGGGGCCGGTCCGTACGGTGCGCGTCCAGCCGTTCCGGATCGACGCGACGGCCGTCACCAACGCCCGGTTCACGGACTTCGTCCGGGCGACCGGACATGTGACGGAGGCGGAGCGGTACGGCAGTTCGTTCGTGTTCCATCTGCTGCTGCATCCCCGCGCGCGGGCGGCCGTTCTCGGTGCCGTCGCCGCGGCGCCCTGGTGGCTGGGTGTCGAGGGCGCCCACTGGAGCGCGCCCGAGGGCCCCGGCTCGGACCTGGACGAGCGCGCGGACCACCCCGTGGTGCACATCGCGTACCACGACGCCCTCGCGTACTGCGCCTGGGCGGGCGCCCGGCTGCCCACCGAGGCGGAATGGGAGTACGCGGCGCGCGGTGGCCCGGACGGCCGCCGCTGTCCCTGGGGAGACGAGATCACCCCCGCCGGCCAGGAACGCATGAACACCTGGCGGGGCGACTTCCCCCGGGTCAGCACCCGCCCCGGCGGTGCCACCGGGACCGTCCCGGTGGACTCGTACGAGCCCAACGGCTTCGGCCTGTAAAACACTTCGGGCAACGTGTGGGAGTGGTGCGCGGACGCCTTCTGCGCGGCGGAACCCGACCAGCGGGTCATCCGCGGCGGCTCGTACCTGTGCCACGCCTCGTACTGCAACCGCTACCGGGTGGCCGCCCGTTCGAAGAACACACCCGACTCCTCGACCGGACACGGCGGTTTCCGTTGCGCCTGGGACGTGGGGGAGGGGTGACCGTGCCCGGGTAGCCTTGCCGCCCGTGACCGCAACCCTCATCTGGATCCTCGTCGTCCTCGTCGTGATCGGCCTCTATCTGAGCTGGACCGCGGGGCGTCTCGACCGGCTGCACGCCCGGATCGACGCCGCGCGCGCCGCCCTCGACGCGCAGCTGTTGCGCCGCGCCTCGGTGGCCCAGGAGCTGGCGACCTCCGGGGTGCTGGATCCGGCCGCCTCGATCGTGCTGTACGAGGCGGCGCACGCCGCGCGGCAGGCGGAGGAGGAACAGCGTGAGGTGGCCGAGAGCGAGCTGAGCCAGGCGCTGCGGGCCGTTTTCGGGGAGCCGCAGCAGGTGGAGGCGGTGCGGGAGGCGCCGGGCGGGGACGCGGCGGCGAGTGAGCTGGCGCAGGCGGTGCGGCGGGTGCCGATGGCTCGGCGGTTCCACAACGACTCGGTACGCGCCGCCCGCGCGCTGCGCCGGCACCGCAAGGTCCGCTGGTTCCGCCTCGCCGGCCATGCGCCCTTCCCCATGGCCTTCGAAATGGACGACGAGCCGCCCACGGCTTTGGCGGACCGCCCCACGACCTGACCCGCGGGGTGAAAGGCCGGGGCTGCGCCCCGGATCCCCCGCTTGCTCCGGGTTGCTTGGCTGCGGGTGGGTGGGGGTTGGTCGCGCAGTTCCCCGCGCCCCTGAAAGGCCGGGGCTGCGCCCCGGATCCCCTGGCCGTCCGGAGTTTTTTGGCTGACGGCCGGTGGGGGCTGGTCGCGCAGTTCCCCGCGGCCCTTGAGAGCGCCGGCGCGCATCATCAGCCTGTCCGGCGTTTGAGGACGAGGCCGTGCAGGCCGAACGGGGGTCTGGGGGTGGAGCCCCCGGGTTGAGGATGGGACGGGTAGGGGCGGCGGGGGCGAAAACGATCCACCGGGTCTCCATTGGCCCTTGCTGTGGACTGGTCCCGTCCCGTTTCCTCGGTGCTGCAGAAACCCTCTTTCACCGAGTGAGGTCACCCGTGTCGAGCACGCTCTCCAACTCCGCCCAGCCCGCCGAAACCGCCGCGACCGGCACCGCCCGCGTAAAGCGCGGCATGGCCGAGCAGCTCAAGGGCGGCGTGATCATGGACGTGGTCAACGCCGAGCAGGCGAAGATCGCCGAGGACGCCGGCGCCGTGGCCGTGATGGCCCTGGAGCGGGTCCCCGCCGACATCCGCAAGGACGGCGGCGTGGCCCGTATGTCGGACCCGACCATGATCGAGGAGATCATCGAGGCGGTCTCCATCCCCGTCATGGCCAAGTCCCGCATCGGCCACTTCGTCGAGGCCCAGGTCCTGCAGTCCCTCGGCGTCGACTACATCGACGAGTCCGAGGTCCTCACCCCGGCCGACGAGGTCAACCACTCCGACAAGTGGGCCTTCACGACCCCCTTCGTCTGCGGCGCCACCAACCTCGGCGAGGCCCTGCGCCGCATAGCCGAGGGCGCCGCCATGATCCGCTCCAAGGGCGAGGCCGGCACCGGTAACGTCGTCGAGGCGGTCCGCCACCTGCGCCAGATCAAGAACGAGATCGCCAGGCTGCGCGGCTTCGACAACAACGAGCTGTACGCCGCCGCCAAGGACCTGCGTGCCCCGTACGAACTGGTCAAGGAAGTCGCCGAGCTCGGCAAGCTCCCGGTCGTGCTGTTCTCCGCGGGCGGTGTCGCCACCCCCGCCGACGCCGCGCTGATGCGCCAGCTCGGCGCCGAGGGCGTCTTCGTCGGCTCCGGCATCTTCAAGTCCGGCGACCCGGCCAAGCGCGCCGCCGCCATCGTGAAGGCGACCACCTTCTACGACGACCCGAAGATCATCGCGGACGCGTCCCGCAACCTCGGCGAGGCCATGGTCGGCATCAACTGCGACACCCTCCCCGAGGCCGAGCGCTACGCGAACCGCGGCTGGTAAGGCACCCCACTGATGAACACCCCCGTCATAGGCGTCCTGGCCCTCCAGGGCGACGTACGGGAGCACCTCATCGCCCTGGCCGCGGCCGACGCCGTGGCCAGGCCGGTGCGGCGCCCCGAGGAGCTCGCCGAAGTGGACGGCCTGGTCATCCCGGGCGGCGAGTCCACCACCATCTCCAAGCTGGCTGTCCTCTTCGGCATGCTGGAACCCCTCCGCGCGCGCGTGCGGGGCGGCATGCCCGTGTACGGCACCTGCGCCGGCATGATCATGCTCGCCGACAAGATCCTCGACCCGCGCTCGGGCCAGGAGACGATCGGCGGCATCGACATGATCGTGCGCCGCAACGCCTTCGGACGTCAGAACGAATCCTTCGAAGCGGCGGTCGACGTCGAGGGCGTCGAGGGCGATCCTGTAGAGGGCGTCTTCATCCGCGCCCCCTGGGTCGAGTCCGTGGGTGCCGCGGCCGAGGTGCTCGCCGAGCACGAGGGCCACATCGTCGCCGTACGCCAGGGCAACGCGCTCGCCACGTCGTTCCACCCGGAACTGACCGGCGACCACCGCGTGCACGGGCTGTTCGTCGACATGGTGCGCGCGGACCGGACACCACAGGCCTTGTAGGATCTGGGGGTCCCCCGGTCGCTGGAAGTCCGGGGGAGTTCGTACCGGATGGGTTACGCGAAGGAGACAGGCAGATGTCCGGCCACTCTAAATGGGCTACGACGAAGCACAAGAAGGCCGTGATCGACGCCAAACGCGGCAAGCTCTTCGCGAAAATGATCAAGAACATCGAGGTCGCGGCCCGTACGGGCGGCGCCGATGTGTCCGGCAACCCGACGCTGTTCGACGCCATCCAGAAGGCCAAGAAGAGCTCGGTCCCGAACAAGAACATCGACTCCGCGGTCAAGCGTGGCGCCGGTCTCGAAGCCGGTGGCGCCGACTACGAGACGATCATGTACGAGGGTTACGGCCCGAACGGCGTCGCGGTGCTCATCGAGTGCCTCACCGACAACCGCAACCGCGCCGCCTCGGACGTCCGTGTCGCCATGACGCGCAACGGCGGCAACATGGCCGACCCCGGCTCCGTGTCGTACCTGTTCAACCGCAAGGGCGTCGTGATCGTGCCCAAGGGTGAGCTGGCCGAGGACGACGTCCTGGGCGCCGTGCTCGACGCCGGTGCGGAGGAGGTCAACGACCTCGGCGAGTCCTTCGAGGTGATCTCCGAGGCGACCGACCTGGTCGCGGTGCGCACCGCCCTCCAGGACGCCGGGATCGACTACGACTCCGCCGACGCCAACTTCGTCCCGACCATGCAGGTCGAGCTGGACGAGGAGGGCGCGCGGAAGATCTTCAAGCTGATCGACGCCCTTGAGGACAGCGACGACGTGCAGAACGTCTTCGCCAACTTCGACGTGAGCGACGACGTGATGGCCAAGGTCGACGCCTGAGGCGCTGAGCAGTCGAACGGGCCGACGGGACACACCCGTCGGCCCGTCGCTTTGTCAGTGGCACCCGATAGCCTGCACAAACAGGTGGTCGAAGAAGGGGGCTGGGGTGCGGGTACTGGGTGTTGACCCCGGGCTGACCCGATGCGGTGTCGGCGTGGTCGAGGGAGTCGCGGGCCGGCCCCTGACCATGCGCGGCGTCGGGGTCGTACGCACCCCGGTGGACGCCGAGTTGGGTCCGCGCCTCGTCGCCATCGAGCAGGGCATCGAGCGGTGGCTCGACGAGTACGACCCCGAAGTGGTCGCCGTGGAGCGAGTGTTCAGCCAGCACAACGTACGGACGGTGATGGGCACGGCCCAGGCCAGCGCCGTCGCCATGCTCTGCGCCGCCCGCCGCGGCCTCCCGGTCGCCCTGCACACCCCGAGCGAGGTCAAGGCCGCCGTCACCGGCAGCGGACGCGCGGACAAGGCCCAGGTCGGCGCGATGGTCACACGCCTGCTCCGGCTCGACGCGCCCCCCAAGCCCGCCGACGCGGCGGACGCCCTCGCCCTCGCCATCTGTCACCTCTGGCGAGCCCCCGCCCAGAACCGACTCCAACAGGCCGTCGCCCAGAACCGGCTCCAACAGGCCGTCGCCCAGAACCGGCTCCAGCAGGCCGTCGCGCAGAACCGGCTCCAGCAGGCCGCCGCCCTGCACGCAGCGACAGACACCGCGCCCCACACAGGGCCCCACGCATCGCCCCACGCATCGAAAGGCCGTACCGCATGATCGCCTTCGTCAGCGGCCCGGTCGCCGCCCTCGCCCCCGACTCCGCGGTCGTCGAGGTCGGCGGCATCGGCATCACCGTCCAGTGCTCGCCCAACACGCTCTCCGGGCTGCGCAGGGGACAGCAGGCCAAGCTCGCCACCTCCCTCGTCGTACGCGAGGACTCCCTGACCCTGTACGGATTCGCGGACGACGACGAGCGGGGGACCTTCGAGCTGCTGCAGACCGCGAGCGGGGTCGGCCCGCGCCTCGCGCAGGCCATGCTCGCCACGCACTCGCCCGACGCCCTGCGCCGCGCGATCGCCACGGGCGACGAGAAGACGCTCACCGCCGTCCCGGGCATCGGCAAGAGAGGCGCTCAGAAGCTCCTGCTGGAGCTCAAGGACCGTCTCGGCGAGCCCCTCGGCACGAGCACCGGCATCGGCGCCCCGGTCAGTACCGGCTGGCGCGACCAGCTGCACGCCGCGCTGATCGGTCTCGGGTACGCGACCCGCGAGGCCGACGAGGCCGTCTCCGCGGTCGCCCCGCAGGCCGAGGCCGCCGCGGGCACACCCCAGGTGGGCCAGCTGCTCAAGGCCGCCCTGCAGACCCTCAACCGCGCCCGCTGAACCACCGGCCGCCCGACCACCAGACCACCAGGCACACCTACATGCTGTGTCTTCCCGGGGCAGCCCCCGGACCCCGGCCGGATCACGCAGCCGGCAAGCCACGGCGAGGAGAACTTCAGTGAACTGGGACGACCCGACCGACGAGACCGCCGCCGAGCGGCTCGTCGGCGCGTCCGCCGACCGTGAGGACCAGGCCGTCGAGGCGGCGCTGCGCCCCAAGGACCTGGACGAGTTCATCGGCCAGGAGAAGGTCCGCGAGCAGCTCGACCTCGTCCTGCGTGCCGCACGCGCGCGGGGCGCGACCGCCGACCACGTGCTGCTCTCCGGCGCCCCCGGCCTCGGCAAGACCACCCTCTCGATGATCATCGCAGCCGAGATGGAAGCCCCGATCCGCATCACCAGCGGCCCCGCCATCCAGCACGCCGGAGACCTCGCCGCGATCCTCTCCTCCCTGCAGGAGGGCGAGGTGCTCTTCCTCGACGAGATCCACCGCATGTCCCGGCCCGCCGAGGAGATGCTCTACATGGCGATGGAGGACTTCCGTGTCGACGTGATCGTCGGCAAGGGCCCCGGCGCCACCGCGATCCCGCTGGAGCTGCCGCCGTTCACCCTGGTCGGCGCCACCACGCGCGCGGGCCTGCTGCCGCCCCCGCTGCGCGACCGCTTCGGTTTCACCGCGCACATGGAGTTCTACGAGCCCGCCGAGCTGCAGCGCGTCATCCACCGCTCGGCCAACCTGCTCGACGTCGAGATCGGCTCGGAAGGCGCCGCCGAGATCGCGGGGCGCTCCCGCGGCACACCCCGCATCGCCAACCGCCTGCTGCGCCGCGTACGGGACTACGCGCAGGTCAAGGCCGACGGGATCATCACCCGCGAGATCGCGGCGGCCGCGCTGAAGGTCTACGAGGTCGACGCCCGCGGCCTCGACCGCCTCGACCGCGGAGTCCTGGAAGCCCTGCTCAAGCTGTTCGGCGGCGGCCCGGTCGGCCTGTCCACACTCGCTGTCGCGGTGGGGGAGGAACGTGAGACCGTGGAGGAGGTCGCCGAACCCTTCCTCGTACGGGAGGGACTGCTCGCCCGCACACCGCGTGGCCGGGTGGCGACCCCGGCCGCATGGGCGCATCTCGGCCTGACACCACCCCCCCGGTCGACCGGGGGAAACGGACAAGGGGACCTGTTCAGGGCGTGACGGCGCGGGCACTCGCGGGGTCAGGAACCCCGGTGCCATGCTGAGCGTTGTTCCTTGACGGCGGACTCGCTTAGACTCCGCCGATGCCGCCCTTGTCGGTGGTGTACATACCCCCATCCAGCAGGCCGCTCACCATCGCGGTCGAAGAAGGAAGTTCCGACCCGTGAGTCTCGTGACCCTCCTCCCGTTCATCGTGCTCATCGGGGCCATGTTCCTGATGACCCGGTCGGCCAAGAAGAAGCAGCAGCAGGCCGCTTCCATGCGCAATGAGATGCAGCCCGGCTCCGGCGTGCGCACGATCGGTGGCATGTACGCCACTGTCAAGGAGGTCAACGAGGACTCGGTCCTCCTTGACGCCGGCCCGGGCGTCGACCTGCTGTTCGCGAAGAACGCGATCGGCGCGGTGCTCACCGACGACGAGTACAACCGCATCGTCCACGGCGTCGAGCACGATCTGGAAGCCGACGGGTCGGTCGTCCCGGACGACGCCTCCTCCCTCACCGAGACCGACGAGCCCGCCGCCGACGCCTCTTCCGACGCCTCCGACGACAAGCCTCTCGACCTCGTCAAGAAGGACGCGACGGCCGAGCCGTCCGACGAGCCCGCCAAGGTGAAGGCCGACGAGGTGAAGGCCGACGAGGCGGACGAAGCTGAGCCGAAGAAGACCGACGGCGGGTCCGACGCGAAGTAGCCACGCCCCGGGGACGCGGCGCGATCCGCTTGCGCCCCGCGCCTCCGGGACCTGTGTTTTCGCACGGAATCCCGACACCATGTCATGGCCGTCCACGCGCTGACCCCGCGCACGGCGGCCCGAGAGGGAGTACGAGAAGGTGGCAGCACCGAAGAAGGGCCGGAGCGCGAGCGCCCAGAGCAGGCCGGGGCGCTCGCTGGCCCTCATCCTGATCGCCATCGTGGCGCTCACGGGGGGGATGTTCCTCTCCGGGCACCCCACCCCGCGTCTCGGCATCGACCTCGCCGGCGGCACGAGCATCACGCTCACGGCGAAGAACGAGCCGGGCCAGCCGAACGCGATCAACAAGACCAACATGAACACCGCGGTCGACATCATGAACCGCCGTGTCAACGGTCTCGGCGTCTCTGAGGCCGAGGTGCAGACCCAGGGATCCGACAACATCATTGTCAACATCCCCAAGGGCACGAACTCCAAGCAGGCCCGGGAGCAGGTCGGCACCACCGCCAAGCTGTACTTCCGTCCGGTCCTGACCACCGAGGTCTCCGGTACGGCGGCGACGGCCAGCCCGTCGGCCAGTTCGTCGGGCAGCTCCTCGCCCAGCCCTTCCAGCAGCGCCTCCTCGAAGGCCACGGACAAGGCGACCTCGTCGAGCTCCGCGACGCCGTCGGCCACCGCCACCTCCCAGGGCCGCGCGGTCACCGACGCCCTGAAGGCCGACTCCACGCCGTCCGCGAGCAGCTCCGCCAGCGCCTCGGCCGGCTCCTCGGCCTCCTCCAGCGCCTCGCCGTCGGCGACCGACAGCGCGAGCGCCAGCGCCGCTGCCACCAAGCTGGAGGCCCAGTACACCGCGCTCGACTGCTCGAAGAAGGCGGCCCGCGCCACGGCCGGTGAGGGCGCCAAGCCCACCGACACCACGGTGGCCTGCGGCCAGAACTCCTCGGGCCAGTGGCAGAAGTACATCCTCGGCCCGGCCGAGGTCTCGGGCACGGACATCAAGACCGCCTCCGCCGTCTTCGACACCCAGAGTGCCGTCGGCTGGAAGGTCACCATGGACTTCACGTCCGGTGGCTCCAAGAAGTTCGCCGACATCACCGGCAAGCTCGCGCAGAACCAGTCCCCGCAGAACCAGTTCGCCATCGTCCTCGACGGTGAGGTCGTCTCCGACCCGTACGTCAGCCAGGCGCTGACCGGCGGCAACGCGGAGATCTCGGGCAGCTTCGACCAGACCGAGGCGCAGGACCTGGCGAACATGCTGAAGTACGGCGCCCTGCCGCTCACCTTCAAGGAGTCGAGCGTCACCACGGTGACCGCCGCACTCGGCGGTGAGCAGCTGCACGCCGGTCTGATCGCGGGCGCCATCGGCCTCGCCCTGGTCGTCATCTACCTGGTGCTCTACTACCGGGGCCTGTCGATCATCGCCATCCCCTCCCTGCTGGTGTCGGGTGCCCTCACGTACGTGATCATGGCGCTGCTCGGCCCCACCATCGGCTTCGCGCTGAACCTGCCGGCCGTCTGTGGTGCGATCGTCGCGATCGGTATCACAGCGGACTCGTTCATCGTGTTCTTCGAACGCATCCGGGACGAGATCCGCGAGGGCCGCTCCCTGCGCCCGGCCGTCGAGCGTGCCTGGCCGCGCGCCCGGCGCACCATCCTGGTCTCCGACTTCGTGTCGTTCCTCGCCGCCGCGGTGCTCTTCATCGTCACCGTCGGCAAGGTCCAGGGCTTCGCGTTCACGCTCGGTCTGACCACGGTGCTCGACGTCGTCGTCGTGTTCTTCTTCACCAAGCCGCTGATGACGCTCCTCGCCCGCCGGAAGTTCTACGCGAGCGGCCACAAGTGGTCCGGCCTCGACCCCAAGGCCCTGGGCGCCAAGCCCCCGCTGCGCCGTACTCGCCGTCCCTCCGCCCCCGTCGACCCGAAGGAGGCGTGAGATGTCGAAACTCGGCACCCTCGGCGCCCGGCTCCACCGCGGCGAGATCGGCTACGACTTCGTCGGCAAGCGCAAGATCTGGTACGGCATCTCGATCCTGATCACCATCACGGCCATCCTCGGCCTGACGGTGCGCGGCCTGAACATGGGCATCGAGTTCCAGGGCGGCGCCGTCTTCACCACCGAGAAGACCGCGGTCTCGGTGTCCCAGGCCGAGACGTACGCGGAGGAGGCGTCCGGCCACGACGCGGTCGTCCAGAAGCTCGGCAACGGCGGTATGCGCATCCAGATCGCCGGCATCGACACGGACAAGTCCGACCAGATCAAGGACGTGCTCGCCAAGGACCTGAACGTCAACTCGGAGAAGATCAACGCCGACCTGGTCGGCCCCAGCTGGGGTGAGCAGATCGCCAACAAGGCCTGGGAGGGCCTGGCGATCTTCATGGTCCTCGTCGTGATCTACCTGGCGATCGCCTTCGAGTGGCGCATGGCGGTGGCCGCGCTCGTCGCCCTGATCCACGACATCACCATCACGGTCGGCATCTATGCCCTGGTCGGCTTCGAGGTCACCCCGGGCACGGTGATCGGTCTGCTCACCATCCTCGGTTACTCGCTCTACGACACGGTCGTCGTGTTCGACAGCCTCAAGGAGCAGACGAAGGACATCACCAAGCAGACCCGCTTCACGTACAGCGAGATCGCCGACCGTTCGATCAACGGCACCCTGGTCCGCTCGATCAACACCACGGTGGTCGCGCTGCTGCCGGTCGCGGGCCTGCTGTTCATCGGTGGCGGTGTCCTCGGCGCGGGCATGCTCAACGACATCTCGCTGTCGCTGTTCGTCGGCCTCGCGGCCGGCGCGTACTCCTCGATCTTCATCGCCACGCCGCTCGTCGCCGACCTCAAGGAGCGCGAGCCGCAGATGAAGGCCCTCAGGAAGCGCGTCCTCGCCAAGCGGGCCCAGGCAGCCGCGAAGGGCGAGTCCCTGGAGCCCCAGGTCTCCGAGGAACCATTTGACGACGACGAGGCGGAGGACGCCGCCGCGGCGGTCGTCGGCCCGCGCAACCAGCCCGCGTCCCGCAGCCGGGGCCGCGGCCGACCTTCGGGGAAGCGCCGATGACCGAGCTCGCAGACATCACGACGCTGCTGCTCAGCCGTATCCGCGACGTGGCCGACTACCCGGAGCCGGGTGTGATGTTCAAGGACATCACCCCGCTCCTGGCCGACCCGGGGGCGTTCACGGCGCTCACCGACGCTCTCGCGGAGATCGCCGTGCGCACCGAGGCCACGAAGATCGTCGGCCTGGAGGCCCGCGGCTTCATCCTCGGCGCCCCGGTCGCCGTCCGCGCCGGGCTCGGCTTCATCCCCGTACGCAAGGCGGGCAAGCTCCCCGGAGCGACCCTGTCGCAGGCGTACGACCTGGAGTACGGCTCCGCCGAGATCGAGGTGCACGCCGAGGACCTGGCCGTGGGCGACCGCATCCTGGTCGTCGACGACGTCCTGGCCACCGGTGGCACCGCGGAGGCCTCGCTCCAGCTGATCCGCCGGGCGGGCGCCGAGGTCGCGGGCGTCGCCGTGCTGATGGAGCTCGGCTTCCTCGGCGGCCGCGGCCGTCTGGAGCCGGCCCTCTCGGGCGCTCCCCTGGAGTCGCTCCTCAAGGTCTGAGGAGCGGACCCGGATCCGTACCGGGGGGGACAGGCTCGTGAAAGCCCCCGGAAAGCCCTGAGACACCCGTAGGACACCGCTGAGGCGGGCCCGGAGGAATCCGGCGCCCGCCTCTTGCGTTCCTCCTGTACGAGGCCGTCCCAGCGGCCGAAAGCGAGTCCGACGCCCAGGATCGCTACCATGGGGTCTCCGGAGCCTGACCGGGGGACCCGGAACGCGCACGAGGAGCCCTCTTGCCAGACGAGGCCCAGCCACTCACCGCCGCCAAGCCCGAGCCCGCCTCGGCCCCCGCGGAGAAGCCCGCCAAGAGTGCCACGAGCGGGCCGGTCGAGCATGCCCAGTCCGTGCCGGACGACAAGGCGGCCGAGCAGCCACGCCCCAAGCCGGCCTCTCCCGAGCGCGCCGCGAGCACCCCGGCGGTCCGTCCCGCGGCGACCCAGTCCGGGCGCCCCACCAGCTCCTCCAACCGTGTACGCGCCCGTCTGGCCCGGCTCGGCGTACAGCGTTCGAACCCGTACAACCCGGTCCTGGAGCCGTTGCTGCGGATAGTGCGCAGCAACGACCAGAAGATCGAGACGTCGACGCTGCGGCAGATCGAGAAGGCCTACCAGGTCGCCGAGCGCTGGCACCGCGGCCAGAAGCGCAAGAGCGGCGACCCGTACATCACGCACCCGCTCGCCGTGACGACGATCCTCGCCGAGCTGGGCATGGACCCGGCGACGCTGATGGCCGGCCTGCTGCACGACACCGTCGAGGACACCGAATACGGTCTCGACACCCTGCGCCGTGACTTCGGCGACCAGGTCGGGCTGCTCGTCGACGGCGTCACCAAGCTCGACAAGGTCAAGTTCGGCGAGGCCGCCCAGGCCGAGACCGTGCGCAAGATGGTCGTCGCCATGGCCAAGGACCCCCGCGTCCTGGTCATCAAGCTCGCCGACCGCCTGCACAACATGCGCACCATGCGCTACCTCAAGCGCGAGAAGCAGGAGAAGAAGGCGCGCGAGACCCTGGAGATCTACGCGCCGCTCGCCCACCGCCTGGGCATGAACACCATCAAGTGGGAGCTGGAGGACCTCGCGTTCGCGATCCTCTACCCCAAGATGTACGACGAGATCGTCCGCCTGGTCGCCGAGCGCGCCCCCAAGCGCGACGAGTACCTCGCCATAGTGACCGACGAGGTCCAGTCCGACCTGCGCGCGGCCCGCATCAAGGCGACCGTCACCGGCCGTCCGAAGCACTACTACTCCGTCTACCAGAAGATGATCGTCCGCGGCCGTGACTTCGCGGAGATCTACGACCTGGTGGGCATCCGCGTCCTCGTCGACACGGTCAGGGACTGCTACGCCGCTCTCGGCACCGTGCACGCGCGCTGGAACCCGGTCCCCGGCCGGTTCAAGGACTACATCGCGATGCCCAAGTTCAACATGTACCAGTCGCTGCACACGACGGTCATCGGCCCCAACGGCAAGCCGGTCGAACTCCAGATCCGTACGTTCGACATGCACCGCCGCGCCGAGTACGGCATCGCCGCGCACTGGAAGTACAAGCAGGAGACCGTCGCCGGTTCCTCCAAGATCCGTACGGACGTGCCCCGGGCGGCCAAGGGCAGCGCGGGCCAGGACACCGTCAACGACATGGCGTGGCTGCGCCAGTTGCTCGACTGGCAGAAGGAGACCGAGGACCCCAGCGAGTTCCTGGAGTCCCTGCGCTTCGACCTGTCCCGCAACGAGGTCTTCGTCTTCACGCCCAAGGGCGACGTGATAGCGCTCCCGGCCGGTGCGACGCCCGTGGACTTCGCGTACGCGGTCCACACGGAGGTCGGCCACCGCACGATAGGCGCACGGGTCAACGGACGGCTCGTCCCGCTCGAATCCACCCTGGACAACGGCGACTTGGTGGAGGTCTTCACCTCCAAGGCGGCCGGCGCGGGGCCCTCCCGCGACTGGCTCGGCTTCGTGAAGTCACCGCGCGCCCGCAACAAGATCCGCGCCTGGTTCTCCAAGGAGCGCCGCGACGAGGCGATCGAGCAGGGCAAGGACGCCATCGCCCGCGCGATGCGCAAACAGAATCTGCCGATCCAGCGCATCCTGACCGGCGACTCCCTGGTCACGCTCGCGCACGAGATGCGCTACCCCGACATCTCGTCGCTGTACGCGGCGATCGGCGAGGGCCATGTCGCCGCGCAGAGCGTCGTCCAGAAGCTGGTGCAGGCGCTCGGCGGCGAGGAGGCGGCCACCGAGGAGATCGACGAGAGCGTCCCGCCCGCGCGCGGCCGCGGCCGCAAGCGCCGCTCCAACGCCGACCCGGGTGTCGTCGTCAAGGGCGTCGACGACGTGTGGGTCAAGCTCGCCCGCTGTTGTACACCCGTGCCCGGCGACCCGATCATCGGCTTCGTCACCCGCGGCAGCGGTGTATCGGTTCACCGCAGCGACTGCGTCAACGTGGAGTCGCTCTCCCGTGAGCCCGAGCGCATCCTCGACGTCGAGTGGGCGCCCACCCAGTCCTCGGTCTTCCTGGTCGCCATCCAGGTCGAGGCCCTGGACCGGTCCCGGCTCCTGTCGGACGTCACCCGCGTCCTGTCCGACCAGCACGTCAACATCCTGTCCGCGGCCGTCCAGACCTCCCGCGACCGTGTCGCCACCTCCCGCTTCACCTTCGAGATGGGCGACCCCAAGCACCTGGGGCACGTCCTGAAGGCGGTACGGGGAGTGGAGGGTGTGTACGACGTGTACCGGGTGACCTCGGCGCGCAGGCCCTCCGACGGATCCTGAGGTCGGCGGCCGCCGATCGGTGACACGTATCGGCCACACCTATCGGCCACACCTATCGGCCACACCTATCGGCCACACCTATCGGCCACACCTATCGGCACTACGTAGAGGGGCTCCCGTACGCACCGTACGGGAGCCCCTCTACGTAGTGCCGGAAAAACTCAGCCGCCGAACTCCTGCAGCCCCTTCAGTGCCTGGTCCAGCAGCGCCTGCCGGCCGTCGAGCTCCCTCTGGAGCTTGTCGGCCTTCGCGGTGTTGCCCGCGGAGCGCGCCGTCTCGATCTGGCCCTGGAGCTTGTCCACGGCGGCCTGGAGCTGGCCGGTCAGACCCTCGGCACGCGCGCGTGCCTCCGGGTTCGTCCGGCGCCACTCGGCCTCCTCGGACTCCTGAAGAGCCCGCTCCACCGCGTGCATCCGGCCCTCGACCTTCGGGCGGGAGTCGCGCGGCACATGGCCGATGGCCTCCCAGCGCTCGTTGATGGAGCGGAAGGCGGCCCGGGCCGCCTTCAGGTCCTGCACCGGGACGAGCTTCTCGGCCTCCTCGGCCAGCTCCTCCTTGAGCTTCAGGTTCTCCGTCTGCTCCGCGTCCCGCTCGGCGAAGACCGAGCTGCGGGCCGCGAAGAACACGTCCTGGGCGCCGCGGAAACGGTTCCACAGGTCGTCCTCGTGCTCGCGCTGGGCGCGGCCCGCGGCCTTCCAGTCCGCCATCAGCTCGCGGTAGCGGGCCGCCGTGGGACCCCAGTCCGTGGAGGCGGACAGCGACTCGGCCTCCGCGACCAGCTTCTCCTTGGTCTTGCGGGCGTCCTCGCGCTGCGCGTCCAACGAGGCGAAGTGCGCCTTGCGGCGCTTGGAGAACGCCGAGCGCGCGTGCGAGAAGCGGTGCCACAGCTCGTCGTCCGACTTGCGGTCGAGTCGCGGCAGCCCCTTCCAGGTGTCCACCAGGGAGCGCAGCCGCTCACCGGCCGCCCGCCACTGGTCGCTCTGCGCCAGCTCCTCCGCCTCGGTGACCAGCGCCTCCTTGGCGTGCCGCGCCTCGTCGGACTGCTTGGCCCGCTGGACCTTGCGCTCCTCACGGCGTGCGTCGACCGTCGCGACGAGCTTGTCCAGCCGAACCTTCAGCGCGCCCAGATCACCGACCGCGTGGTGGGCGTCCACCTGCTCGCGAATGTGGTCGATCGCGACCTGGGCGTCCTTCGCCGACAGGTCGGTGGTCTTCACTCGCTTCTCGAGGAGGCCGATCTCGACAACCAGGCCTTCGTACTTGCGCTCGAAGTAGGCCAACGCCTCATCAGGGGAGCCGGCCTGCCAGGAACCGACGACCTGCTCGCCGTCGGCCGTACGCACGTACACGGTCCCCGTCTCGTCGACGCGGCCCCACGGGTCGCTGCTCACAGCGCCTCCTCCACATGATGCCTGCGAGGGGCTTCAGCGCCCCCGGGCATCGTCCACAGTTTCGTCACGGCCAACATAGGCGACCAGCCGGGCGGCTGTCCGCATCCAGCGCGACCGAAATTTCGCAGTTGACGGTCAGGATTTCGTCACGGTCATCTTGTTGATGACGACGGTCGCGTTGGGCGCCCCGTCGCCCTGGCCTGTGCTCTCTCCGGCCGCCGCGATCTTCTTGAGGACCGTCAGACCGGACTTGGAAATAGTTCCGAACGGTGTGTAGCTGGCCGGTAGCTGACTGTCCTGGTAGACGAGGAAGAACTGGCTGCCGCCGGTGTGCGCCTGGCCGGTGTTCGCCATGGCGACCGTTCCCGCCGGGTACACCCCGCCCTTGAGGGTGGTGTCCTTCAGGTTCTCGTCCGGGATCGTGTACCCGGGACCGCCGCTGCCGGTGCCCTTCGGGTCACCGCACTGCAGCACGTAGATGCCGTTCGTGGTGAGCCGGTGGCACTTGGTGTGGTCGAAGAACCCCTTGCCCGCGAGGAAGTCGAACGAGTTCACCGTGTGCGGGGCGGCCGCCGTCTTCAGGGCCACGTCGATGTCGCCGCAGGTCGTCGCCAGCTTCATCGCGTAGTCCGCCGACTTGTCGATGGTCATCGCCGGCTCCTTCTTCCAGCTCAGCGACTTCACCGTGCCCTCCGCGGCCTTGGCGCACGGGTCCGGCGCCTTGCTGGTCGGGGAGGCGCTCGGCGTGACCTCCGCGCCCGCGTTGGCCTTCTTGTCGTCGTTCTTGAAGACCCCGGTCGCGTACGACACCACGCTGCCGACGACGATCACGCCGAGGACCGACGCGACCACCGTGTTGCGCATGTGTGACTTGCGCCGCGCGGCCGTACGCCGCTGCTGCTGCCGCAAGAACTTCTCCCGGGCGAGCTGACGCCGCCGCTGTTCCTGGGTGACCACCGGGTTATCTCCTCATGCGTCTCGTACGTCAAGTGGGACGCGTGCGTCTTGTGAGCCGACCGCCTGCGTGTGCCCCGTACCGTATATGGGTTAGCTGAGGAAACGGCAGCGCCGGTAGGCTCTGATCCACAGCCACCCACCCCGTACGGCATCACGCGTACGCCACCACGAAGGACGATCGTGCTCATTGCCGGGTTCCCCGCCGGGGCCTGGGGCACCAACTGTTACCTGGTCGCCCCCGCCGCAGGTGAGGAGTGCGTGATCATCGACCCGGGCCATCAGGCCGCCCAGGGAGTCGAGGACGCACTCAAGAAGCATCGGCTCAAGCCCGTCGCCGTCGTCCTCACCCATGGCCACATCGACCACGTGGCCTCGGTCGTCCCCGTCTGCGGCGCCCACGACGTACCGGCCTGGATCCACCCCGAGGACCGGTTCATGATGAGCGACCCGGAGCGGGCGCTCGGCCGGTCCATCGGCATGCCGCTGATGGGCGAGTTGACCGTGGGGGAGCCGGACGACGTACGGACGCTGACCGACGGCACCCGGCTGGAGCTGGCCGGACTGGAGCTGTCCGTCGCGCACGCCCCCGGCCATACGAAGGGGTCGGTGACCTTCCGGATGCCCGAAGCCCGCGACGGATCAGACATTCCGCCGGTCTTCTTCTCGGGCGATCTGCTCTTCGCCGGCTCCATCGGACGCACCGACCTGCCCGGCGGTGACATGGACGAGATGCTCGGCTCGCTGGCCCGCGTGTGCCTGCCGCTCGACGACTCGACCGTGGTGCTGTCCGGCCACGGCCCCCAGACGACCATCGGCCAGGAGCGCGCCACCAATCCGTATCTGCGGCAGGTGGCGGCGGGCGGCCCGGCGCGCGGCGCCGAGCCCGCTCCCCGACGAGGAATGTGACGAGAGACTTTCGTGAGCACCTTCAAGGCCCCCAAGGGCACGTACGACCTGATTCCGCCGGAGAGTGCCAAGTACCTCGCGGTCCGCGAGGCGATCGCCGCGCCGCTGCGCAACTCCGGGTACGGCTACATCGAGACGCCCGGCTTCGAGAACGTCGAGCTGTTCGCGCGCGGTGTCGGGGAGTCCACCGACATCGTGACCAAGGAGATGTACGCCTTCGAGACCAAGGGCGGCGACCGACTCGCCCTGCGCCCCGAGGGCACGGCCTCCGTGCTGCGCGCCGCGCTGGAGGCCAACCTGCACAAGGCCGGCAACCTCCCCGTCAAGCTCTGGTACTCGGGCTCGTACTACCGCTACGAGCGCCCCCAGAAGGGCCGTTACCGCCACTTCTCGCAGGTCGGTGCCGAGGCGATCGGTGCCGAGGACCCGGCGCTCGACGCCGAGTTGATCATCCTGGCGGACCAGGCGTACCGGTCGCTGGGCCTGCGTGATTTCCGCATCCTGCTGAACTCGCTGGGCGACCAGGAGTGCCGTCCGGTGTACCGGGCCGCCCTGCAGGACTTTCTGCGCGGTCTGAGCCTGGACGAGGACACACTCCGCCGCGCCGAGATCAACCCCCTCCGGGTCCTCGACGACAAGCGCGACGACGTCCAGAAGCAGTTGGTGGGCGCGCCGTTGCTCCGTGACTACCTCTGCGACGCGTGCAAGGCGTACCACGAGGAGGTGCGCGAGCTGATCACGGAGGCGGGCGTTGCCTTCGAGGACGACCCCAAGCTGGTGCGCGGCCTGGACTACTACACGCGAACGACCTTCGAGTTCGTCCACGACGGTCTGGGCTCGCAGTCCGCGGTGGGCGGCGGCGGTCGCTACGACGGGCTGTCCGAGATGATCGGCGGTCCCGCGCTGCCGTCGGTGGGCTGGGCGCTCGGCGTCGACCGTACGGTGCTGGCGCTGGAGGCGGAGGGTGTCTCGCTCGAACTCCCCGCGTCCACCAGCGTGTTCGCCGTCCCGCTCGGCGAGGAGGCCCGGCGGGTGCTCTTCGCGAAGGTGACGGAGCTGCGGAAGCTGGGCGTCGCCGCCGACTTCGCCTACGGCGGCAAGGGGCTCAAGGGGGCGATGAAGAACGCGAACCGGTCCGGTGCGCGGTACACGATCGTCGCCGGTGAGCGGGATCTCGCCGAGGGTGTCGTGCAGCTCAAGGACATGGAGTCGGGTGAGCAGGTCGCGGTCGGGGTGAACGAGATCGTGGCGGAGCTGGAGTCCCGTCTGGGCTGAGCGAGGCGTACTGCTTCTGCTCTTCCTCGCCTCGCCGTCCCTGACCGTCCCTACCCGGGGGCTCTGCCCCCGGACCCCCTGGTGGGTCTGTCGTCTGCGGGACGTTCCGACCCAACGGGCGGACACCCGGCGAACCGAACGTTTCGAGGCGGCCGTGCGTACCTTCTTATGCCCATCGAACGGTGGACACACATGCGCGTGCGGCACAATGTCGGTGCCCGCAGGCCCTTCGAAGCTACGGAAACGGCGTGATGAGCAAGACGACAGTCAAGGACGTCTCCACCGACCCGGAACGCGTCGACGGTCCCCGGACGGTCGGCGGCAGCCGTGCGCTCGCCCTGATGCTGGTGGTCACCGGCGCGGCCGGTCTGCTCGCCGCGTGGGTCATCACGATCGACAAGTTCAAGCTGCTGGAGAACCCCAACTTCGTGCCGGGGTGCAGCCTGAACCCGGTCGTCTCGTGCGGCAACATCATGAAGAGCAAGCAGGCCGAGGCCTTCGGGTTCCCCAACCCGATGCTGGGCCTCGTCGCCTACGGCATCGTGATCGGCGTCGGCATGAGCCTGCTCGCGCGGGCCACCTACCCGCGCTGGTACTGGCTGACCTTCAACGCCGGCACCCTCTTCGGCGTCGGATTCTGCACCTGGCTGCAGTTCCAGTCGCTGTACCGCATCAACTCGCTGTGCCTGTGGTGCTCGCTGGCCTGGGTCGCGACGATCATCATGTTCTGGTACGTGACCTCGTCCAACATCCGCAACGACTTCCTGCCGGCCCCGCGCTGGCTGAAGAGCTTCTTCGGCGAGTTCACCTGGGTCCTGCCGGTCATCCACATCGGGATCATCGGCATGCTGATCCTGACCCGCTGGTGGGACTTCTGGACCAGCTGATCCGCCCCGGTTCCCCGGCGGCCGACGGCGTTGTCAGTGGTGTGACATAGGGTTTTGCACGTGGAGCCCGACCTGTTCACCGCCGCAGCAGAAGAACGCCAGGAGAAGGACCCGTCCAGCAGCCCCCTGGCCGTCCGGATGCGCCCGCGTACCCTCGACGAGGTCGTGGGCCAGCAGCATCTGCTGAAGCCGGGCTCGCCCCTGCGCAGACTCGTCGGCGAGGGGAACGGCGGCCCGGCCGGACCCTCCTCGGTGATCCTGTGGGGCCCGCCGGGCACCGGCAAGACGACCCTCGCGTATGTCGTCTCCAAGGCCACCAACAAACGCTTCGTGGAGCTGTCCGCGATCACCGCGGGCGTCAAGGAAGTACGCGCGGTCATCGACGGCGCACGCCGCGCCACCGGCGGCTTCGGCAAGGAGACCGTCCTCTTCCTGGACGAGATCCACCGTTTCAGCAAGGCCCAGCAGGACTCCCTGCTCCCGGCCGTCGAGAACCGCTGGGTGACGCTGATCGCCGCGACCACCGAGAACCCGTACTTCTCGGTGATCTCCCCGCTCCTGTCCCGCTCCCTCCTCCTCACCCTCGAACCGCTCACCGACGACGACCTGCGCGCTCTGCTGCGCCGGGCGCTCACCGACGAGCGCGGACTCAAGCAGGCCGTCACCCTCCCCGAGGACACCGAGCGGCACCTGCTGCGGATCGCCGGGGGAGACGCCCGCCGCGCCCTGACCGCCCTGGAGGCCGCCGCCGGCGCCGCGCTCGACAAGGGCGAGCCGGAGATCACCCTCCAGACCCTGGAGGAGACCGTCGACCGCGCCGCCGTGACGTACGACCGCGACGGCGACCAGCACTACGACGTGGCGAGCGCGCTCATCAAGTCCATCCGCGGTTCGGACGTGGACGCCGCGCTGCACTACCTGGCCCGGATGATCGAGGCCGGCGAGGACCCGCGCTTCATCGCCCGGCGTCTGATGATCTCCGCCAGTGAGGACATCGGCCTCGCCGACCCGAACGCGCTGCCGATAGCCGTCGCCGCCGCCCAGGCCGTCGCCATGATCGGCTTCCCCGAGGCCGCCCTCACCCTCAGCCACGCCACCATCGCCCTCGCCCTGGCCCCGAAGTCGAACGCCGCGACGACGGCCATCGGCGCCGCCATGGAGGACGTACGCAAGGGACATGCGGGCCCGGTGCCGATGCATCTGCGCGACGGGCACTACAAGGGCGCGGCCAAGCTCGGGCACGCCCAGGGATACGTGTATCCGCACGACCTGCCCGAAGGCATCGCCGCCCAGCAGTACGCCCCCGAGGAGCTCAAGGACCGGGAGTACTACACACCCACCCGGCACGGCGCGGAGGCGCGCTACGCGGACGCGGTGGAGTGGACCAGGCAGCACCTCGGTAGAGGGCGGTCCTGAGCACCCTGTAACATGACGCGAAGCGCTGCGTCCCGTGCCCGGCTCCGGTCGGCACCACCAGAACGGGACATCCAGCCGGAACCCTCGCGCCGAAAGGCAAAGGGGATCCAGGAGCGTCGCGCACCGTCGAAGGTGTCGCGGGCAGCCCACCACCACCCGGATTCCGGGAACGGTCGGTGGGCCACTCGCGTGCTGCACGTATGTGCCCAGACCCAGGAGCGGCTGCCCAGCAGGCCCGATCGCGGGCCCGCAGGGTTTCCCGGGCTGCGGATTGCGACCTCCCCTAACCCTGGTGAAGCCGTATTCGCATCAGAAACATGAGGTGTTTGGTTCATGGCGAACCAGTCCCGCCCCAAGGTCAAGAAGTCGCGTGCCCTCGGTATCGCGCTGACCCCGAAGGCCGTCAAGTACTTCGAGGCCCGCCCCTACCCGCCGGGTGAGCACGGTCGCGGCCGCAAGCAGAACTCGGACTACAAGGTCCGTCTGCTGGAGAAGCAGCGTCTGCGCGCGCAGTACGACGTGTCCGAGCGCCAGCTCGTCCGCGCCTACGAGCGTGCCTCCAAGGTCCAGGGCAAGACCGGTGAGGCCCTGATCATCGAGCTCGAGCGCCGTCTCGACGCGCTGGTCCTGCGTTCGGGCATCGCCCGCACGATCTACCAGGCCCGCCAGATGGTCGTCCACGGTCACATCGAGGTCAACGGCCAGAAGGTCGACAAGCCGTCCTTCCGCGTCCGTCCCGACGACGTCGTGATGGTCCGCGAGCGCAGCCGCAGCAAGACGCTGTTCGAGGTCTCCCGCGCCGGTGGCTTCGCCCCCGACGGCGAGACCCCGCGCTACCTCCAGGTGAACCTCGGTGCCCTGGCGTTCCGCCTGGACCGCGAGCCGAACCGCAAGGAGATCCCGGTGATCTGCGACGAGCAGCTCGTCGTCGAGTACTACGCCCGCTGATCGTCTTACAGCGGACGCAGTACCACCTGCGCGTCAGCCCGTCGTCTCCCCGCCCTTCGAGGTGGGCGAGACGGCGGGCTTGTGCATGTCCGGGGGCAGTCCGCGCGGCGCGGGCACCGCACCGAGCGGCCGCTGTCCGGCCCGCCGCAGCGCCCGCGCCACCGCCGCCTCCCGCCCCAGCCGCGCCCCCGCCCGTACGCACTCCTCGTACCGCTCGGCGCCCAGCCGCTCCCGGGCGCTCGCCTCGCACCGTTCGTGCGGCACGCTGTAGTACGCCGAGCCGAACAGCGGCAGCCCCACCGACGGCCACAGCCGGGCCGCCGCCCCCTGCAACAGCGCGGCCTCGTCCGGATCGCCCTCCACCACCGTGACCAGCGCGAGCAGCTCGATCGCGAGGACGGTGCCGAGCAGGTCGTGGAAGGTGTGGCCGATGTCCAGGCACTTTTCCAGGTGGGCTCGGGCGCGCGCCGGATCGCCCGCGGCCTGGGCCTCGTACGCCAGTACGTAGAGCGCGTACGCGAGTGCCCAGCGTTCGCCGTGGTCCTCGCACACCCGGCGGACGTCCTCGCACAGCCCGACCGCGCCCGGCAGATCGCCCTGGAAGGCCAGTGCCATCGCCAGCTCGACCTGGGCCATCAGCACATTGCTGTTGAGCTCACCGAGCTCGTGATACCGGTCGAGCGCGGAGCGCAGCAGGGTTTCCGCGCGCCCCATGTCGTCGGTGACCAGCGCCAGACAGCCGACGCGGTGCTCGGCGTAGGCGATCGCGGTGCGGTTGCCGCCGCGTTCCGCCTGCTCGCGGCACTCCTGGAGCGCGGTCAGCGCGGGCACCGTGTCGCCCTGCAGGATCGCCACATGGCCGAGTACCCACAGGGCCTTCAGCCGGGGCTGCTCGCGGTCGCCTTCGCGCTCCACCCCGCGCTCCAGCCAGTGCCGCCCCTCCGCCAGGCGGCCGCAGCCGACCCAGTAGAACCACAGGCTGCCCGCCAGATACTGGCCCAGATGCGTCTCGCCCGGTGCGGTGAGGCAGTGGTCCAGGGCATGGCGCAGATTCGGCAGCTCCGTCTCGATCCGCGCGGCCACCTCGGCCTGCCGCGGTGAGAACCAGTCCAGCTCGCACCAGGTGGCCAGGCCCAGGTACCAGTCGCGGTGGCGGCGGCGCAGCCGGCCCGTGTCGTCCGCGGCCGCCAGCCAGTTCGCGCCGTACGCCCCCACCGTGTCCAGCATGCGATAGCGCAGACCGGCGGCCGTCTCCTCGCGGGTCAGCAGCGACTGCGCCAGCAGCTCGCCGAGCACGTCCAGGACGTCGTCGGCGTGCAACCCGTCCCCGCCGCACACGTACTCGGCGGCCTCCAGGTCGAACGGCCCGGCGAACACCGACAGACGCGACCACAGCAGCCGCTCCTCGGGCGTGCACAGCTCATGGCTCCAGCCGATCGCCGTCCGCAGCGTCTGGTGCCGGGGCAGCGTGTCGCGCCCGCCGCCCGTCAGCAGCCGGAAGCGGTCCCGGAGCCGGGACAGCAGCTGGGCGGGGGAGAGGGCGTTCAGCCGGCCCGCGGCCAGCTCGACGGCGAGCGGGATCCCGTCGAGGCGTCGGCAGAGCTCCAGGACGTCCGCCCGGTTGCCGTCGTCCAGCGCGAACCCGGGCACCCGGGCCGCCGCCCGGTCCGCGAACAGTTCCGTGGCCTCCGGTCCGGTCAGCGGGGCCAGGGGGAACAGGCGCTCGCCCGCGACCTCCAGCGGCCTGCGCCCCACGGCGAGCACCCGCAGCCCCGGCGTGCGCCGCAGCAGCTCACCCACCAGCGCCGCGCAGGCGCCCACCAGATGCTCGAACCCGTCCACGACGAGCAGGAGTTGGCGCTCCGCGAGATGGTCGAGCAGCAGTTGACGCGGTGGTCTCGACGTCTGGTCCGTCAGATCGAGGGCCTCCACGAGCGCGTACGCGACGAGGTCGGGATCGCGCACGGTGGCCAGTTCCACCCGCCAGGCGCCGTCGCGCGGCCGGGTCCGTGCCGCGGCCCGGGCGGCGAGGCGCGACTTGCCGACGCCGCCCACGCCCGTCACCGTCACCAGCCGGGCGGCGTCCAGTGCCTCGGCCAGCCGCGTGAGTTCGGCCGAGCGGCCCACGAACGCGTCGAGTTCCAGGGGCAGATTGCCGGGCAGGGACCGGTCGGAGCGCTCAGAAGCTCGCATGGGACACGGAGCGTACTGACCCGTAAGCACTCCGTGCAATCGCTTCGGGCAGGTCCGGATCGCGCCGCCGGTAATGCGGTACGGAGCGGCGGCCCCGGCGCGATAGGCTCGGGGGACGACTTTTCGATGTTCAGGCACGACATTCAGGCACGACATTCAGGTACGTACTAGGGAGCGGGTGCGACAGTGTCCGGTGGAGAGGTGGCCGGGATCCTGGTGGCCGTCTTCTGGGCGATCCTGGTCTCCTTCCTCGCCGTCGCACTGGCGAGGCTGGCCCAGACGCTCAGGGCGACCACCAAGCTGGTGGCGGACGTGACCGACCAGGCCGTCCCGCTGCTGGCCGACGCCTCCGCTGCGGTGCGCTCCGCGCAGACCCAGATCGACCGGGTCGACGCCATCGCGTCGGACGTCCAGGAGGTCACGTCGAACGCGTCGGCGCTCTCCACGACCGTCGCCTCCACCTTCGGCGGCCCCCTGGTGAAGGTCGCGGCGTTCGGCTACGGCGTCCGCCGGGCCCTCGGCGGCCGCAAGGAGAACGTACCCCCCAAGGCCCCCCGGCGTACGGTGATCGTGGGCCGCACCGTCCCGTCCGCGCGACGGGGAAAGCGGAAGAAGGACTGACGCAGCGATGTTCCGCCGTACGTTCTGGTTCACCGCCGGCGCAGCCGCGGGTGTGTGGGCCACCACCAAGGTCAACCGCAAGCTCAAGCAGCTGACGCCCGAGAGCCTCGCGGCCCAGGCGACGAACAAGGCGATCGAGGCGGGGCACCGGCTCAAGGACTTCGCGCTCGACGTCCGCGACGGCATGGCCCAGCGGGAGGCCGAACTCGACGAGGCCCTCGGCCTGAACGCGCCTGTCGACCGCGAACTCCCCGCACCCCGGCGGTACACCGCCATCGAGAACCGCACGAACCCGACGTACGTCGAGAGGTCGACGTACTCGTACAACCGGAATGAGGACCACTGATGGAGTCGGCCGAGATTCGCCGCCGCTGGTTGAGCTTCTACGAGGAGCGCGGTCACACCGTCGTTCCCTCGGCGTCGCTCATCGCGGACGACCCGACTCTGCTCCTGGTCCCCGCCGGCATGGTGCCCTTCAAGCCGTACTTCCTCGGTGAGGTCAAGGCGCCGTGGTCGCGCGCCACCAGCGTGCAGAAGTGCGTGCGCACGCCCGACATCGAAGAGGTCGGCAAGACCACCCGGCACGGCACGTTCTTCCAGATGTGCGGCAACTTCTCCTTCGGCGACTACTTCAAGGAAGGCGCCATCACCTACGCCTGGGAGCTGCTCACCTCGCCCCAGGACAAGGGTGGTTACGGGCTCGACCCCGAGCGCCTGTGGATCACGGTCTACCTCGACGACGACGAGGCCGAGTCCATCTGGCGCGAAAAGATCGGTGTCCCCGCCGAGCGCATCCAGCGCCTGGGCAAGAAGGACAACTACTGGTCCATGGGCGTCCCCGGCCCCTGTGGACCGTGTTCCGAGATCAACTACGACCGCGGCCCCGAGTTCGGCGTCGAGGGCGGCCCGGCCGTCAACGACGAGCGGTACGTGGAGATCTGGAACCTGGTCTTCATGCAGTACGAGCGCGGTGAGGGCACCTCGAAGGAGGACTTCGAGATCCTCGGCGAGCTCCCGCAGAAGAACATCGACACCGGCCTCGGCATGGAACGCCTCGCCATGATTCTGCAGGGTGTGCAGAACATGTACGAGATCGACACCTCCATGGCCGTCATCAAGAAGGCCACCGAGCTGACGGGCGTCGAGTACGGCGCCGCCCATGACTCCGACGTCTCGCTGCGTGTGGTCACCGACCACATGCGTACGTCCGTCATGCTCATCGGTGACGGTGTCTCGCCCGGCAACGAAGGCCGCGGTTACGTCCTGCGCCGCATCATGCGCCGCGCCATCCGCAACATGCGGCTGCTCGGTGCCACCGGTCCGGTCGTCAAGGACCTCATCGACGTCGTGATCGAGATGATGGGCCAGCAGTACCCGGAGCTCGTCACCGACCGGCAGCGCATCGAGACCGTGGCCCTCGCCGAGGAGGCCGCCTTCCTCAAGACGCTGAAGGCCGGCACGAACATCCTCGACACGGCCATCACGGACACCAAGGAGTCCGGCGGCACGGTCCTCGCCGGCGACAAGGCCTTCCTGCTCCACGACACCTGGGGCTTCCCGATCGACCTCACCCTCGAAATGGCTGCCGAGCAGGGCCTTTCCGTGGACGAGGACGGCTTCCGGCGTCTGATGAAGGAGCAGCGGGACAAGGCCAAGGCCGACGCCCGGGCCAAGAAGACCGGCCACGCCGACCTCGGCGCCTACCGCCAGATCGCCGACGCCGCCGGTGAGACCGAGTTCATCGGCTACGACCGGACCGACGGCGAGTCACGCATCGTCGGCATCCTTGTCGACGGTGTCTCCTCGCCCGCCGCCACCGAGGGCGACGAGGTCGAGATCGTCCTCGACCGCACCCCCTTCTATGCCGAGGGCGGCGGTCAGATCGGCGACACCGGCCGTATCAAGGTCGACACGGGCGCCGTCATCGAGATCCGCGACTGCCAGAAGCCCGTCCCCGGCGTGTACGTCCACAAGGGCGTCGTCCAGGTGGGCGAGGTCACCGTCGGTGCCCAGGCCCAGGCCGTCATCGACTCCCGTCGCCGGACGGCCATCGCCCGGGCCCACTCGGCCACGCACCTCACCCACCAGGCGCTGCGTGACGCCCTCGGCCCGACGGCCGCCCAGGCCGGTTCCGAGAACCAGCCCGGCCGCTTCCGCTTCGACTTCGGTTCCCCCGCGGCCGTTCCGACGGCCGTCATGACCGACGTCGAGCAGAAGATCAACGAGGTGCTCGCCCGCGACCTGGATGTGCACGCCGAGATCCTGAGCCTCGACGAGGCCAAGAAGCAGGGCGCCATCGCCGAGTTCGGCGAAAAGTACGGCGAGCGCGTCCGGGTCGTGACCATCGGCGACTTCTCCAAGGAGCTGTGCGGCGGCACGCATGTGCACAACACCTCCCAGCTAGGCCTGGTCAAGCTGCTCGGCGAGTCCTCGATCGGCTCCGGTGTGCGGCGTATCGAGGCCCTGGTAGGCGTCGACGCCTACAACTTCCTCGCTCGCGAGCACACGGTCGTCGCCCAGCTCCAGGAGCTGGTCAAGGGCCGCCCCGAGGAGCTTCCCGAGAAGATCTCCGCCATGCTCGGCAAGCTGAAGGACGCCGAGAAGGAGATCGAGAAGTTCCGCGCGGAGAAGGTCCTGCAGGCCGCCGCCGGTCTTGCCGGGTCCGCCAAGGACGTCCACGGTGTGGCTCTGGTCACCGGCCAGGTCCCGGACGGCACCGGCGCCGACGACCTGCGCAAGCTGGTCCTCGACGTGCGCGGCCGCATCCAGGGCGGACGGGCCGTCGTGGTGGCCCTGTTCACCACGGCGGGTGGCAAGCCGCTCACGGTCATCGCCACCAACGAGGCCGCCCGCGAGCGCGGCCTCAAGGCCGGTGACCTGGTCCGTACGGCCGCCAAGACCCTCGGCGGCGGCGGTGGCGGCAAGCCGGACGTCGCCCAGGGCGGCGGCCAGAACCCGGCCGCCATCGGTGAGGCCGTCGACGCGGTCGAGCGGCTCGTCGCCGAGACGGCCAAGTGAGCACGGACGGCTCGCGGCAGAGCGGGGACGGCCGGGGCATGCGCCGCGGCCGTCGGCTCGCGATCGACGTCGGGGACGCCCGGATCGGGGTCGCCTCGTGCGACCCCGACGGGATCCTCGCGACTCCGGTGGAGACCGTGCCGGGGCGTGATGTCCCGGCCGCGCAGCGCCGGTTGAAGCAACTCGTCGAGGAGTACGAGCCGATCGAGGTCGTCGTCGGACTTCCTCGCTCCCTCAAGGGGGGCGAGGGCCCGGCCGCCGTGAAGGTCCGTGCCTTCGCCCAGGAACTCGCCCGGGCGATCGCGCCCGTCGGGGTGCGTCTCCTCGACGAGAGGATGACCACCGTGACGGCCAGTCAGGGTCTACGGGCGTCGGGCGTGACGTCCAAAAAGGGCAGATCGGTCATCGATCAGGCGGCCGCCGTGGTCATTCTGCAGCAGGCACTGGAGTCCGAACGGGCGTCAGGGAACGCACCGGGCGAGGGCGTCGAAGTGGTCATCTGATCGCGATACGGTAACGTTCCGCGCGATGCGGTGGTGTTCGAACAGCCGCCGCACAGCAAAGAGGCGGAGGGGAGCCGAGTCACCAGCGGCAGCAACCACCGCCTCGCGGCTCTAGGGGATCGATGACTGAGTATGGCCGGGGCGCAGGCTCCGAACCGTGGAATCCGGAGGACCCGTTGTACGGGGACGGCGGATGGGGAGGACAGGCCGCCGACGGCCAGTCCCCCTACGGCGGCCAGCCGCAGCACTATCCGCAGCAGCCGCAACAGCAGCAGCACCAGCAGTCGCAGTACGGCGAGTGGGCCGCCGGCCAGCAGGGCGGCTACGGCCAGGAGCAGCAGCACTACGACGCCCAGGGTCGGCAGCAGTACCAGGGGCAGGAGCAGCAGCAGTACCACGACCAGGGTCAGGGTCAGGGCCAGCAGCAGCATGTCTCCGGCCAGGGGCACCAGCAGTACGCGGAGCAGTACGTCGGCCAGGAGCAGCAGCAGTACGTCGATCAGGGGCAGCAGCAGTACAACGGGCAGGACCAGCAGCAGTACCACAACGGCGGCTGGGACAACGGGACGCAGCACCAGGTCGCGTATGCCGCGGACCCGACGGACCCGTACGGCAACCAGGCCGCCGCGTACACCGGTGAGCAGCCCGACTACTACGGCACTCCCGACGCGTATCCGCCGCCGGAGCCCCCCGCGCGTCGACGCGCCGAGCCCGAACCGGAGCCCGACTGGGACCCGGGTCCCGATCAGGGCGAGCACGCCTTCTTCGCGGGCGGCGGCGAAGACGATGACGACGACTTCGACGACGACGACCCGAAGGCCGGCCGCGGTGACCGGAAAGGCCGGGGCGGCAAGGACGGCAAGGGCAAGAAACGCCGCAGCGGCTGCGCCTGCCTGCTGGTCGTCGTGGTCTTCGGCGGCGGTATCGCCGGTGTCGGATATTTTGGCTACCAGTTCTACCAAAATCGTTTCGGCGTGGCCCCGGACTTCGCGGGCGACGGCGCCGGCGAGGTGACGGTCCAGATCCCCAACGGTGCCAGCGGTTATGCGATCGCGCAGGCGCTGAAGGAGGCCGGCGTCGTCAAGAGCGTCGACGCCTTCGTGTCCGCGCAGCAGAACAACCCCGACGGGAACAAGATCCAGGCCGGCGCCTATGTGCTGAAGAAGGAAATGTCGGCGGCCAGCGCGGTCAAGCTGATGCTCGACCCCAAGAGCCAGAACAATGTGATCGTCGCCCCCGGACGGCGCAACGTCCTTGTTTACCAGGACATCGACAAGAAGCTCGATCTCCCGGACGGCACCACCAAGAACGTCGCCAAGAAGCAGTACAAGACTCTTGGACTTCCCAGCTGGGCGAACAGCAGCAAGGAGATCAAGGATCCGCTGGAAGGGTTCCTCTACCCGGCGACCTATCCCGCCGCCAAGGGAATGAAGCCCGAGGCGGTCCTGAAGCAGATGGTGGCGAAGGCCAGCCTGAAGTACGCCGAGTACAACCTCGTGGCCAAGGCCAAGGAACTGAAGCTGAAAGACCCGCTGCAGGTCGTCACGGTCGCGAGCCTCGTCCAGGCCGAGGGCAAGACGCACGACGACTTCCGTAAGATGGCGGAAGTGGTCTACAACCGTCTCAAGCCCACGAACACCGAGACCAACCAGCTGTTGCAGTTCGACTCGACCTTCAATTACCTGAAGGGCCAGAGCAACATCCACATCAGCGAGTCCGAGATCAACAGCAACAAGAGCCCGTACAACACCTACACGCGAAAGGGCCTGCCGCCCGGACCGATCGACAACCCAGGTGACGACGCGCTCAAGGCGACGTTGAACCCGACGAGTGACGGTTGGATCTACTTCGTGGCGACCGACGGCCAGAGCAATACCGAATTCGCCAAGACCTATGCGGATTTCCAGAGGCTCAAGGACAAGTTCAATGAGAACGCGGGCAACTGACGCCCGAAGGGCCGCGGTACTCGGCTCACCGGTCGCCCATTCCCTTTCCCCGGTGCTGCACCGCATCGCGTATCGGGAACTGGGACTCGACGGCTGGTCGTACGACCGTTTCGAGATCGACGAGGAGGCGTTGCCCGGCTTCTTCGGGGACCTCGGTCCCGGGTGGGCGGGCCTGTCGCTGACCATGCCGCTCAAGCGGGCCGTCATCCCGCTGCTCGACGAGATCAGCGAGACGGCGGCCTCCGTCGAGGCGGTCAACACCGTCGTGTTCACCGGCGACGGCCGTCGGACCGGCGACAACACCGACATCCCCGGGATGGTGGCCGCCCTGCGGGAGCGCGGGATCGAGCAGGTGGACTCCGCCGCGATCCTCGGCGCGGGCGCCACCGCCTCCTCCGCGCTGGCCGCGCTCGCGCGGATCTGCACCGGCGAGGTCGTCGCGTACGTCCGCAGCGCCGAGCGCGCCGCCGAGATGCGGCAGTGGGGCGAGCGGCTCGACGTGGAGGTCCGTACGGAGGACTGGGCCGACGCCGAGCGGGCCCTGCGCGCGCCACTGGTGATCGCCACGACCCCGGCGGGCACGACGGACGCGCTGGCCGCGGCGGTCCCGGAGCGGCCCACGACCCTCTTCGACGTGCTGTACGACCCCTGGCCCACCGACCTCGCGGCCCGCTGGTCGGCGTACGGCGGTGCCGTCGTCAGCGGGCTCGACCTGCTGGTGCACCAGGCGGTGCTGCAGGTCGAGCAGATGACGGGGCGTTCCCCGGCACCGCTCGACGCCATACGGAAGGCGGGCGAGCAGGCGCTCGCGAGCCGCTGAGCGCGGTCCCACCGGGCCCGATGCCGTCCGCCTGATGGACCTGCGACCGAGCCACGAGCCGGGACGTGGGAGGATCGGAGGTGGCGGGCCTGGGCCGCGCACCCGGGCGCACCGTCGCCGTACGCGAGGACGCGTGTACGCAGCAGCAGTACCGGGGCGCGAGCATGAGGAGCATCGTTGAGCAGGTTGCGCTGGCTGACCGCGGGGGAATCCCACGGTCCCGCACTTGTCGCGACGCTGGAGGGCCTTCCCGCCGGCGTGCCGATCACCACGGAGATGGTGGCGGACCACCTCGCCCGGCGGCGCCTGGGCTATGGGCGCGGTGCCCGGATGAAGTTCGAGCGCGACGAGGTCACCTTCCTCGGCGGCGTCCGGCACGGGCTCACCCTCGGCTCCCCGGTGGCCGTCATGGTCGGCAACACCGAGTGGCCCAAGTGGGAACAGGTCATGGCGGCCGACCCGGTGGACCCGTCGGTACTGGCGGAGGTGGCCCGCAACGCGCCGCTGACCCGGCCCCGGCCCGGCCACGCCGACCTCGCCGGCATGCAGAAGTACGGCTTCGACGAGGCACGGCCGATCCTGGAGCGCGCCTCCGCGCGGGAGACCGCGGCCCGTGTGGCGCTGGGCGCGGTGGCCCGTTCGTATCTGAAGGAGACGGCCGGGATCGAGATCGTCTCGCACGTCGTCGAGCTGGCCGCGGCGAAGGCGCCGTACGGCGTCTACCCCAAGCCCTCGGATGTCGAGCGGCTCGACGCCGACCCGGTGCGCTGCCTCGACGCCGACGCCTCGAAGGCGATGGTCGCGGAGATCGACCAGGCCCACAGGGACGGCGACACGCTCGGCGGCGTGGTCGAGGTGCTGGCGTACGGAGTGCCGGTGGGCCTCGGCTCGCACGTGCACTGGGACCGTCGCCTCGACGCCCGGCTGGCGGCCGCGCTCATGGGCATCCAGGCCATCAAGGGCGTCGAGGTCGGCGACGGCTTCGAGCTGGCGCGTGTGCCCGGATCCAAGGCGCACGACGAGATCGTCCACACCGAGGACGGCATCCGGCGCACCACCGGCCGCTCCGGTGGCACCGAGGGCGGTCTGACCACCGGCGAGCTGCTGCGCGTGCGTGCCGCGATGAAGCCGATCGCGACCGTGCCGCGCGCGCTGGCGACCATCGACGTGGCCACCGGCGAGGCCGCCAAGGCGCACCATCAGCGCTCCGACGTCTGTGCGGTCCCGGCCGCCGGAATCGTCGCCGAGGCCATGGTCGCCCTCGTCCTGGCGGACGCGGTGGCCGAGAAGTTCGGCGGCGACAGCGTCCCGGAGACCCGCCGCAACGTCCAGTCGTACCTCGACAACCTGGTCGTACGGTGACCGCTCCGCGCGTTGTCCTCGTCGGCCCGATGGGCGTCGGCAAGTCCACCGTGGGCGTGCTGGTCGCCGAGCGGCTGGGCTGCGTCTACCGGGACACGGACGACGACATCGTGGCCGAGCAGGGCCGCACCATCGCCGACATCTTCGTCGACGAGGGCGAGCCGGTCTTCCGCGCCGTCGAGAAGCAGGCCGTGCACCGGGCGCTCGCCGAGCACGACGGCGTGCTGGCGCTCGGCGGCGGCTCGATCCTCGACGCGGACACCCGCGCGCTGCTCGCCGGGCACCGGGTCGTCTACCTCTCGATGGACGTCGAGGAGGCGGTCCAGCGCACCGGCCTGAACGCGGCCCGTCCGCTGCTCGCCGTCAACCCGCGCCGGCAGTGGCGCGAGCTGATGGAGGCGCGCCGTCATCTGTACACCGAAGTCGCCCGCGCGGTCGTGCCCACCGACGGCCGCACCCCCGAAGAGGTCGCCCAGGCGGTCCTCGACGCACTGGAGTTGAAGGAAGCATGAGCGAGGCAGTGACCCGTATCCAGGTCGGCGGCACCGCGGGCACCGACCCCTACGAGGTCCTGGTCGGCCGTCAACTCCTCGATGAACTCGGCGGGTTGATCGGCGACCAGGCCCAGCGCGTCGCGATCGTCCACCCCGAGGCGCTCGCTGAGACCGGTGAGACGCTCCGCGCCGACCTGGCCGGTCAGGGCTTCGAGGCCGTCGCCATCCAGGTGCCGAACGCGGAGGAGGCCAAGACCGCCGAGGTCGCGGCCTACTGCTGGAAGGCGCTGGGCCAGTCCGGCTTCACCCGGACCGACGTCATCATCGGTGTGGGCGGCGGTGCCACCACCGACCTGGCCGGTTTCGTGGCGGGGACCTGGCTGCGCGGGGTGCGCTGGATCGCGGTCCCCACCACCGTGCTCGGCATGGTCGACGCGGCGGTGGGCGGCAAGACCGGCATCAACACCGCCGAGGGCAAGAACCTCGTCGGCTCCTTCCACCCGCCCGCGGGTGTGCTCTGTGACCTTGCGGCGCTGGACTCGCTCCCGGTGAACGACTTCGTGTCGGGGCTGGCGGAGATCATCAAGGCGGGCTTCATCGCCGACCCGGCGATCCTGGATCTCATCGAGTCCGACCCGGAGGCGGCGCGGACGCCCGCGGGCCCGCACACCGCCGAGCTCATCGAGCGCTCCATCAAGGTGAAGGCCGAGGTCGTCTCCGGCGACCTCAGGGAGTCGGGGCTCCGCGAGATCCTCAACTACGGCCACACCCTCGCGCACGCCATCGAGAAGAACGAGCGCTACAAGTGGCGGCACGGCGCGGCCGTCGCCGTCGGTATGCACTTCGCCGCCGAACTCGGCCGCCTCGCCGGCCGGCTGGACGATGCGACCGCCGACCGTCACCGCACGATCCTGGAATCCGTCGGCCTCCCGCTGAGCTACCGCTACGACCAGTGGCCCAAGCTCCTGGAGAACATGAAGGTCGACAAGAAGTCGCGCGGCAATGTGCTGCGCTTCATCGTCCTCGACGGCCTGGCCAAGCCGACCGTCCTGGAGGGACCCGACCCGGCCGTGCTCCTCGCCGCCTACGGCGAAGTGGGGGAGTAGCTCCCGGCGGGCCCGCAGTCGGCCCGTTCTGCCCGGCCTCGAACGGCACTCCACAGCTTCCCCGGCCGTTCACACAACGACGGCCGGGGAAGGTACCGTTCGGTAGCGTCAATCGCCTGTCGCGACTGAGGCGTTCCGGAGGCGATGAGCCAAGAGACACGAGACGGAGTGGCACCGGATGCAGCACGCAGTGGGGGCTCCGCTGCCGCCGCCCCACCAGCCGGGGCACGGATCCGCCGCCGGCTGGTCGCCGGCCGCGCACCACCCCGGACACCCGGGCGGGCACCCGGGTCCGGCACCCACGAGTCCGCCCGCCCCGCCGCCTCCCCCCCACGCACCGCAGCTTCATGCGCCCCCGCAGCACGCCCCCGTGCCGCTGGTACCGCCCGCAGCGGACACCACGGGGCATGTGCAGCTTCCCCCGGGCGGTCCCGTCGGCATGCCGAGCGCGCCGCCCGCCACGGGCGTCTCCGACCCCACGGCGACCACGCTCGCGGTGCTGCTCATCGGTCCCGCCGGCGCCGGCAAGACCAGCGTCGCCAAGTACTGGGCGGACCACCGCCGGGTCCCGACGGCCCACATCAGCCTCGACGACGTACGTGAATGGGTGCGCTCGGGTTTCGCCGACCCGCAGTCGGGGTGGAACGACCATTCCGAGGCGCAGTACCGCCTGGCCCGCCGCACCTGTGGCTTCGCCGCGCGGAACTTCCTGGCCAACGGCATCTCCTGCATCCTCGACGACGCGGTCTTCCCGGACCGCCCGGTCGTCGGCCTCGGCGGCTGGAAGCGGCATGTCGGGCCCGGCCTGCTGCCCGTGGTCCTCCTGCCCGGCCTGGAGATAGTCCTGGAGCGCAACGCCGAGCGCTCCGGAAACCGCCGACTCTCCGACGAGGAGGTCGCCCGCATCCACGGCCGGATGGCCGGCTGGTACGGCTCCGGGCTGCCCATCATCGACAACTCCCAGCTCGACATACCGACCACGGCCCGCGTCCTGGACGACGTACTCGCCCGCTCCATCGCCAGCCCACCCCAGTGGTAGACCGGTCGCCTCAGGAGTGACCCGGCGACGGGCACGACGCCGGCGCGCACCATGCCATCGGGCAACAGCGGTGCATCTGTCCGTCCCTGCCGCCCATCCGGCCCCGCTGGAACGGCGACATCGCCCCAGCGCTCGTAGGCTCGATTTATGTCAGAGGTGTACGCGGCGCGCCGCGAGCGGCTTCGGGAGCGCTGTACCGCGGGCGGGAGTGCGACAGCGCTGGTCACGCGCCCGGCCAACGTGAGGTATCTCGCGGGGGCCGCCCCGCGTGGTGCCGTTCTCCTGCTGGGCAGGGGCGAGGACCTGTTGTTCTGCGGTGGGCCGCCGAGCAGCGAGGCCGACGAGGGACGACCCGACGAGGCGCTGCGCATGCAGATGCTGCCGCGCGCCGGTGGTGACCCCGCCGTCGCCGCCGCCGATGTCGCCCTCGGCCAGGGCGCCGATTCCCTCGCGGTGGAGGAACACCATCTGACCGTGACCCGGCACCGCGCCATCCGCTCGGTGGCCCCGCGGCTGCGCCTCGGCGATCTGTGCGGCGCGGTCGAGCAGCTGCGGGTGATCAAGGACGAGGAGGAGATCTCCTGTCTGCGGATCGGCGCCGAGATCGCCGACCAGGCGCTGGGGGAGCTCCTCGAATCCATCCTCGTCGGCCGCACCGAGCGTCATCTCGCGCTCGAACTGGAGCGCCGCCTCGTCGACCACGGCGCCGACGGCCCCGCCTTCGCGACCTCGGTGGGCACCGGCCCGAACTCCGGGCGGCGCGGGCACCGGCCCACCGACCGCCGGGTCGAGGAGGGCGATTTCCTGTCCGTCTGTCTCGGCGCGACCTACCGCGGCTACCGCTGCGAGGTCGGCCGTACGTTCGTGATCGGCACCTCGCCCGCCGACTGGCAGATCGAGCTCTACGACCTCGTCTTCGCCGCCCAGCGTGCCGGACGCGAGGCGCTGGCGCCCGGCGTCGCCTACCGTGACGTGGACCGGGCGGCCCGCCAGGTACTCGACTCCGCGGGCCACTCGGAAGGCCTTCCTCCGCTGACCGGGCACGGTGTGGGGCTCGAAATCGACGAGGACCCGCAGCTTGCCCCCGCCGCCATGGGTAAACTGGACGCTTGCGTGCCGGTCACCGTCGAACCGGGGGTCCACCTCCCGGGCCGGGGCGGTGTCCGGATCGATGACACGCTCGTCGTACGCCCCGAGGCGGACGGCGGACCCGAGCTACTCACCATTACGACCAAGGAACTGCTCGCGCTCTAGCCTCAGAGCTACGCGCGTGCCCCGGGGTCGTCCACGTCAGTCCAGGAGATTCCGCAACCGTGGCTTCCACGAACGACCTCAAGAACGGCCTGGTGCTCAAGCTCGAAGGCGGCCAGCTCTGGTCCGTCGTCGAGTTCCAGCACGTCAAGCCCGGCAAGGGCCCCGCCTTCGTGCGCACCAAGCTGAAGAACGTGCTCTCCGGCAAGGTCGTCGACAAGACGTTCAACGCCGGCGTCAAGGTCGAGACGGCCACTGTCGACAAGCGCGACATGCAGTTCTCGTACATGGACGGCGAGTACTTCGTCTTCATGGACATGGAGACCTACGACCAGCTCATGGTCGACCGCAAGGCCGTCGCCGACGCCGCGAACTTCCTGATCGAGGGCTTCACCGCCACGGTCGCGCAGCACGAGGGCGAGGTGCTCTTCGTCGAGCTGCCGGCCGCCGTCGAGCTGGTCGTCCAGGAGACCGAGCCGGGCGTCCAGGGCGACCGCTCCACCGGTGGCACCAAGCCCGCCACCCTGGAGACCGGCCACCAGATCCAGGTCCCGCTCTTCATCACCACCGGTGAGAAGATCAAGGTCGACACCCGCACGAGCGACTACCTCGGCCGGGTGAACAGCTAACCGTGGCTGCCCGCAACACGGCCCGCAAGCGCGCCTTCCAGATCCTCTTCGAGGGCGACCAGCGCGGCGTGGACGTCCTGACGGTCCTCGCGGACTGGATCCGGCACTCCCGGACCGACACCCGGCAACCACCGGTCAGCGAGTACACGATGCAGCTGGTCGAGGGCTACGCCCCGAAGGCGAAGCGGATCGACGAGCTCATCGCGACCTACGCCGTCGACTGGACGCTGGACAGGATGCCGGTCGTCGACCGCAACATCCTGCGCCTCGGCGCCTACGAGCTGATCTGGGTCGACGGGACCCCCGACGCCGTGGTGCTCGACGAGGCGGTGCAGCTGGCGAAGGAGTTCTCCACGGACGAGTCCCCCTCGTTCGTGAACGGTCTGCTGGGCCGGTTGAAGGACCTGAAGCCGTCGCTGCGCCGCGACGAGGCGTAGGCGTTCCGCCGCGGGGCGGGAGGGCGGGTACCGGCGGAGGTGTGCCGTTGTCGCCCGGCCGCACCTGGCCGCCACTCGTAGAGGCCATCACGGAGGGCCCGCAGCAGTCGCTGCGGGCCCTCCGGCGTACCTGGGGCACTCCCGGGCCCAGAGGGGCGTCGGAGCTCCCTGAGGCGCGCACAAAACCGCCGGGGTGGCCGGAACCCTCTCGGTTCCGGCCACCCCGGCGGCACGTTTCTGCTGAACTGCCCGAAGGGGTCAGCCCTCGTCGTGGGCGACGGCGCGGCGCGCGTCGGCGTCGAGGACGCCCCAGCTGATCAGCTGCTCGGTGAGGACCGAGGGCGACTGGTCGTAGATGACGGCGAGGGTGCGCAGGTCGTCCTGGCGGATCGACAGCACCTTGCCGTTGTAGTCACCGCGCTGCGACTGGATCGTCGCGGCGTAGCGCTGCAGGGGGCCTGCCTTCTCGGCCGGCACGTGGGCGAGGCGCTCCAGGTCGAGGACGAGCTTCGGCGGCGGCTCGGCGGCGCCGCCCGGAGTGGTGCCGGGCAGCAGCTCCTGCACGGGGACCCCGTAGAAATCCGCCAGTTCGGCGAGGCGCTGCACGGTGACGGCGCGGTCGCCGCGCTCGTACGACCCGACCACGACCGCCTTCCAGCGTCCCTGTGACTTCTCCTCGACTCCGTGGAGGGAAAGGCCCTGCTGGGTGCGGATGGCCCGGAGCTTGGCCCCGAGCTGTTTGGCGTATTCGCTGGACATATAGCTCCCCGGACGCTGTATCAACGTGCGGCTCCGCCGCGCGGCTGGTGACTCTGGTGACTCACTGTGAGGTTACGCAGCGTTACTCTTCCCCGTCAAGCCGAATGGTCCGGACCGGCCCTTCGGCGGGGGTCACCGATGGTGGCTCAAAGGGGGGTGATCAGGCGCGTTGCCGGGCTGGTAGCGTGGATGGCGCAAATCCGACGTCCTTTAATGATCCGTCCCGTGAGGCGGAGAAGGAGGTCCGTTTCGTATGGACACAGAGCACGACAAGCAGCAGTACGAAGCCGATGCGCGGGCCGTTCTGGAGGCTCCCGACATCGCGCGGGTGCTGACCCGTATCGCCCACGAGATCGTCGAGCGCGCCAAGGGCGCCGACGACGTGGTGCTCCTCGGCATTCCGACCCGGGGCGTCTTCCTGGCCCGCAGACTGGCCGACAAGCTCCAGGAGATCACCGATCGCAAGATCCCGGTCGGCTCGCTCGACATCACCATGTACCGCGACGACCTGCGGATGCACCCGCCGCGTGCGCTGGCCCGCACCGACATCCCCGGTGACGGCATCGACGGCCGGCTGGTCGTCCTCGTCGACGACGTGCTCTTCTCCGGCCGCACCATCCGCGCCGCGCTCGACGCGCTGAACGACATCGGCCGTCCGCGCGCCGTGCAGCTCGCGGTCCTCGTCGACCGGGGCCACCGCGAACTGCCCATCCGCGCCGACTACGTCGGCAAGAACCTCCCCACGTCGCTGCGGGAGACGGTCAAGGTCCAGCTCGCCGAGGAGGACGGTCGCGACACCGTGCTGCTCGGTGTGAAGCGGAACTCCCCGGACGCATAGCAGCCGCACTCCGGTGTGCGCCACTGCCGTACGCCCCCGAGTGCGCCGCCGCGCGCCCGCCTGCCCGAATTCTCCTGAACTGCCTTACGGAGCCTGACAGATGCAGCGTCATCTCATCTCGGCCGCCGACCTCACCCGTGACGACGCCGTCCTGATCCTCGACACCGCCGAGGAGATGGCCCGGGTCGCCGACCGGCCGATCAAGAAACTGCCGACCCTGCGCGGCCGCACCGTCGTCAACCTCTTCTTCGAGGACTCGACCCGCACCCGGATCTCCTTCGAGGCCGCCGAGAAGCGCCTCTCGGCGGACGTCATCAACTTCACCGCCAAGGGATCCTCGGTGTCGAAGGGCGAGTCCCTCAAGGACACCGCCCAGACCCTCGAAGCCATGGGCGTCGACGCCGTCGTCATCCGGCACGGCGCCTCCGGAGCCCCCTACCGCCTCGCCACCTCCGGCTGGATCGACGCCGCGGTGATCAACGCCGGCGACGGCACCCACCAGCACCCCACGCAGGCGCTGCTCGACGCCTTCACCATGCGCCGCCGCCTGGTCGGCCGGGACGCCGGGATCGGCCAGGACCTGTCCGGCAAGCGCATCACGATCGTCGGTGACATCCTGCACAGCCGGGTCGCCCGCTCCAACGTCGACCTGCTGCACACGCTCGGCGCCGAGGTCACCCTCGTCGCCCCGCCCACCCTGGTGCCGGTCGGCGTCGGGTCCTGGCCCTGCGAGATCTCGTACGACCTCGACAGCACCCTCTCCAAGTCCGACGCGGTGATGATGCTGCGCGTCCAGCGGGAGCGGATGAACGCGGCGTTCTTCCCGACCGAGCGCGAGTACTCGCGGCGCTACGGCCTCAACGGCGACCGCATGGCGAAGATGCCCGAGCACGCCATCGTGATGCACCCCGGCCCGATGGTCCGCGGCATGGAGATCACCGCCGAGGTCGCCGACTCCGACCGCTGCACCGTCGTCGAGCAGGTGGCGAACGGCGTCTCGATCCGCATGGCCGTGCTCTACCTGCTCCTGGGCGGCAACGAGCCCGCCGTCACCCACACGCGTACCGAGGAGAAGTAAGAATGAGCAAGATCCTGATCCGTGGTGCGAGGGTGCTCGGCGGCGAGCCGCAGGACGTGCTGATCGACGGCGCCGTCATCGAGGCGGTCGGTACCGGCCTCTCGGACGAGGGCGCCGAGGTCGTCGAGGCCGAAGGCAAGGTCCTCCTGCCGGGCCTCGTCGACCTGCACACCCATCTGCGCGAGCCCGGCCGTGAGGACTCCGAGACCGTGCTGACCGGTACGCGGGCGGCGGCGAGCGGCGGCTATACCGCCGTGTTCGCCATGGCCAACACCTTCCCGGTCGCCGACACCGCCGGTGTGGTCGAGCAGGTCTACCGGCTCGGCCAGGAGCACGGCTACTGCGATGTGCAGCCCATCGGCGCCGTCACGGTCGGCCTGGAGGGCAAGAAGCTCGCCGAGCTGGGCGCGATGCACGAGTCCGCGGCCGGCGTCACCGTCTTCTCGGACGACGGCAAGTGCGTGGACGACGCGGTGATCATGCGCCGGGCCCTGGAGTACGTGAAGGCCTTCGGCGGTGTGGTCGCGCAGCACGCGCAGGAGCCCCGCCTCACCGAGGGCGCCCAGATGAACGAGGGCGTCGTCTCCGCCGAGCTGGGGCTCGAGGGCTGGCCCGCGGTGGCCGAAGAATCGATCATCGCCCGCGATGTCCTGCTCGCCGAGCACGTCGGCTCGCGCGTCCACATCTGCCACCTGTCCACCGCGGGCAGTGTCGAGATCGTGCGCTGGGCCAAGTCGCGGGGCATCGACGTCACCGCCGAGGTGACCCCGCACCACCTCCTCCTCACCGACGAACTGGTCCGCACGTACGACCCGGTCTACAAGGTCAACCCGCCGCTGCGCACCGAGCGTGATGTGACGGCCCTGCGCGAGGCGCTCGCCGACGGCACCATCGACATCGTCGCCACCGACCACGCGCCGCACCCGCACGAGGACAAGGACTGCGAGTGGGCCGCCGCCGCCATGGGCATGGTCGGGCTGGAGACGGCCCTGTCCGTAGTGCAGCGGACGATGGTCGAGACCGGACTGCTGGACTGGGCCGGTGTCGCGGACCGCATGTCGGTCAAACCGGCGCGGATCGGGCGGGCCGCCGGTCATGGACGTCCCGTCTCGGCAGGTGAGCCCGCCAACCTCACGCTCGTCGACACGGCATACCGTGGGGCCGTGGACCCCGCGGGCTTCGCCTCGCGCAGCCGCAACACTCCCTACGAGGGCCGTGAGCTGCCGGGCCGGGTCACGCACACCTGGCTGCGGGGCAAGGCCACCCTCGTCGACGGGAAGCTCGCGTGACACCTCTCATCCCGATGGCCGCCTCCGTGGCTGCCGAACAGAAGTCGGCCGAAGTGACCGACTGGGCCGCCCGGGTCGGCTGGCTCGTCGGCCTCGCCCTGTTCGTCGCCCTCGTCTACTGGCTGATGCGAGAGGGCTGGAAGTGGCGCGGCACCCTTCAGGGTGACCTGCCGGAGCTGCCGACCGCGCCGGAAGACCTCGGGCCGGTGACACTGAGCATGAGCGGCCGCTACCACGGCTCCACCACGGCCGGGCAGTGGCTGGACCGCATCGTGGCACACGGCCTGGGCACCCGCAGCCGGGTCGAGCTCACGCTCACGGACGCGGGACTGGACGTCGTACGCCCCGGGGCCACCGACTTCTTCATCCCGGCCGAGGCACTGCGCGAAGCCCTGCTCGGCAAGGGCATCGCCGGGAAGGTGCTCAGCGAGGGCGGTCTGCTCGTCGTCACCTGGGCGCACGGCGACAAGCTGATCGACTCCGGCTTCCGCTCCGACCGCGCCGCCGAGCACACCGAGTGGGTCGACACCCTCAACGCCATGATCAACAAGAGCATCGACACGGAAGGCGCACGATGACGACCTCCACCAGGGGAGCCGCCAAGGTTTCCGCCGTACTCGTCCTGGAGGACGGCCGGACGTTCCGTGGCCGTGCCTACGGGGCCGTGGGGGTGACCTTCGGCGAAGCCGTGTTCTCCACCGGGATGACCGGCTACCAGGAGACCCTCACCGACCCGTCGTACCACCGTCAGGTCGTCGTGATGACCGCCCCGCACGTCGGCAACACCGGCGTCAACGACGAGGACCCCGAGTCGAAGCGGATCTGGGTCGCCGGATACGTCGTGCGCGACCCCGCGCGCGTGCCCTCCAACTGGCGCGCCCGGCGCTCGCTGGACGAGGAGCTGCGGAGCCAGGGCGTCGTCGGCATCAGCGGTGTCGACACCCGAGCCCTCACCCGCCACCTGCGCGAGCGCGGCGCCATGCGCGTCGGCATCTTCTCCGGCAACGCGCTGCCCGACGAGGGCACCATGCTCGCCGAGGTGCGCCAGGCCCCCGAGATGAAGGGCGCCAGCCTCTTCGAAGAGGTCGCCACGACGGAGGCGTACGTCGTCGCCGCCCTCGGCGAGAAGAAGTTCACCGTCGCCGCCGTCGACCTGGGCATCAAGGGCATGACCCCGCACCGCATGGCCGAGCGGGGCATCGAGGTGCATGTGCTGCCCGCGACGGCCACGGCCGAGGACGTGTACGCCGTGCACCCCGACGGGGTCTTCTTCTCCAACGGCCCCGGTGACCCGGCCACCGCCGACGGTCCCGTCGCCGTCATGCGGGAAGTCCTCGCCCGCAAGACGCCGCTCTTCGGTATCTGCTTCGGCAACCAGATCCTCGGCCGCGCCCTCGGCTTCGGCACCTACAAGCTGAAGTACGGCCACCGCGGCATCAACCAGCCGGTGCAGGACCGTACGACGGGCAAGGTCGAGGTCACCGCGCACAACCACGGCTTTGCCGTCGACGCGCCGCTCGACAAGGTCTCCGAGACCCCCTACGGTCGCGCCGAGGTCTCCCACGTCTGCCTGAACGACCAGGTCGTCGAGGGGCTGCAGCTGCTCGACCAGCCGGCCTTCAGCGTCCAGTACCACCCCGAAGCCGCAGCGGGGCCGCACGACGCCGCCTACCTGTTCGACCGCTTCGTATCCCTGATGGAGGGCCAGCGTGCCTAAGCGCACCGATATCCAGTCCGTCCTGGTCATCGGCTCCGGCCCGATCGTCATCGGCCAGGCCGCCGAGTTCGACTACTCCGGCACCCAGGCGTGCCGCGTCCTGCGCGCCGAGGGCCTGAGGGTCATCCTGGTCAACTCCAACCCGGCGACGATCATGACCGACCCGGAGATCGCCGACGCCACCTATGTCGAGCCGATCACCCCGGAGTTCGTCGAGAAGATCATCGCCAAGGAGCGCCCGGACGCGCTCCTGCCCACCCTGGGCGGCCAGACGGCCCTCAACACGGCCATCTCGCTGCACGAGGCGGGGACCCTCGACAAGTACGGCGTCGAGCTGATCGGCGCCAACGTCGAGGCCATCAACAAGGGCGAGGACCGCGATCTCTTCAAGGGCGTCGTGGCGGCGGTGCAGGCGAAGATCGGGCACGGCGAGTCCGCCCGGTCCGTGATCTGCCACTCCATGGACGACGTGCTGGGGGGTGTCGAGACGCTCGGCGGCTACCCCGTGGTCGTCCGCCCCTCCTTCACCATGGGCGGCGCCGGCTCCGGCTTCGCGCACGACGAGGAGGAGCTGCGCCGCATCGCGGGCCAGGGCCTGACGCTCTCCCCGACCACCGAGGTGCTCCTGGAGGAGTCCATCCTCGGCTGGAAGGAGTACGAGCTGGAGCTGATGCGCGACAAGCACGACAACGTCGTGGTCGTCTGCTCCATCGAGAACTTCGACCCCATGGGCGTGCACACCGGCGACTCGATCACCGTCGCGCCCTCGATGACGCTGACCGACCGCGAGTACCAGATCCTGCGGGACATCGGCATCGCCGTCATCCGCGAGGTCGGCGTCGACACCGGCGGCTGCAACATCCAGTTCGCGGTGAACCCCGAGGACGGCCGGGTCATCGTCATCGAGATGAACCCGCGTGTCTCGCGTTCGTCCGCGCTGGCCTCCAAGGCCACCGGCTTCCCGATCGCCAAGATCGCCGCGAAGCTGGCAGTCGGCTACACGCTCGACGAGATCCCGAACGACATCACGGAGAAGACCCCGGCCTCCTTCGAGCCGACGCTCGACTACGTGGTCGTGAAGGCCCCGCGCTTCGCCTTCGAGAAGTTCCCGAGCGCCGACTCCACCCTCACCACCACCATGAAGTCGGTCGGCGAGGCCATGGCGATCGGCCGCAACTTCACGGAGGCGCTGCAGAAGGCGCTGCGGTCCCTGGAGAAGAAGGGCAGCCAGTTCACGTTCGTCGGCGAGCCGGGCGACAAGGACGAACTGCTGCGGGAGGCCGTTCGCCCGACCGACGGCCGGATCAACTCCGCCATGCAGGCCATCCGCGCGGGCGCCACACCCGAGGAGGTCTTCGAGGCGACGAAGATCGACCCGTGGTTCGTCGACCAGCTCTTCCTGATCAAGGAGATCGCGGACGAGCTGGCCGCCGCCGACAAGCTGGACCCGGAGCTGCTGGCGGAGGCCAAGCGGCACGGCTTCTCCGACGCGCAGATCGGCGAGATCCGCGGGCTGCGCGAGGACGTCGTGCGCGAGGTGCGGCACGCGCTGGGCGTGCGTCCGGTGTACAAGACGGTCGACACCTGCGCCGCCGAGTTCGCGGCGAAGACGCCGTACTTCTACTCCTCCTACGACGAGGAGACGGAGGTCGCGGCGCGCGAGAAGCCGGCCGTCATCATCCTGGGCTCCGGCCCGAACCGCATCGGCCAGGGCATCGAGTTCGACTACTCCTGCGTCCACGCCTCCTTCGCGCTCAGCGACGCGGGCTACGAGACCGTGATGGTCAACTGCAACCCCGAGACCGTCTCCACGGACTACGACACCTCCGACCGCCTCTACTTCGAGCCGCTGACGCTGGAGGACGTGCTGGAGGTCGTCCACGCCGAGTCGCTGGCGGGCCCGATCGCGGGTGTGATCGTGCAACTCGGCGGCCAGACCCCGCTGGGCCTGTCGCAGGCGCTCAAGGACAACGGCGTGCCGGTCGTCGGCACGCCCCCCGAGGCGATCCACGCCGCCGAGGACCGCGGCGCCTTCGGGCGGGTCCTCGCGGAGGCCGGTCTCCCGGCCCCCAAGCACGGCACGGCCACCACCTTCGCCGAGGCCAAGGCCATCGCCGACGAGATCGGCTACCCCGTCCTCGTACGGCCCTCGTACGTGCTCGGCGGGCGGGGCATGGAGATCGTGTACGACGAGACGCGGCTGTCCTCGTACATCGCCGAGTCGACCGAGATCAGCCCCTCCCGGCCCGTCCTGGTCGACCGGTTCCTCGACGACGCGATCGAGATCGACGTCGACGCGCTGTACGACGGCGAGGAGCTGTACCTCGGCGGTGTCATGGAGCACATCGAGGAGGCCGGCATCCACTCCGGCGACTCGGCGTGCGCACTGCCGCCGATCACGCTCGGCGGGTTCGACATCAAGCGTCTGCGGGCCTCCACCGAGGCCATCGCCAAGGGCGTCGGTGTCCGTGGCCTGATCAACATCCAGTTCGCGATGGCGGGCGACATTCTGTACGTCCTCGAAGCCAACCCGCGCGCCTCCCGCACCGTGCCCTTCACCTCGAAGGCGACCGCGGTGCCGCTGGCGAAGGCCGCCGCCCGGATCTCGCTCGGCGCGACCGTCGCCGAGCTGCGGGCCGAGGGGCTGCTCCCGGCCCACGGCGACGGCGGCGAACTGCCGCTCGACGCGCCGATCTCCGTCAAGGAGGCCGTCATGCCGTGGTCGCGCTTCCGCGACATCCACGGGCGCGGCGTCGACACGGTGCTCGGCCCGGAGATGCGCTCCACCGGTGAGGTCATGGGCATCGACTCGGTGTTCGGCACGGCGTACGCCAAGTCGCAGGCGGGCGCGTACGGTCCGCTGCCGACCAAGGGCCGCGCGTTCATCTCCGTCGCCAACCGCGACAAGCGCTCGATGATCTTCCCGGCCCGCGAGCTGGTCGCGCACGGCTTCGAGCTGCTGGCCACCTCCGGCACGGCCGAGGTGCTCAAGCGCAACGGCATCAACGCGACGGTCGTGCGCAAGCAGTCCGAGGGCACCGGCCCGAACGGCGAGCGGACCATCGTCCAGCTGATCCACGACGGCGAGGTCGACCTCATCGTCAACACGCCGTACGGCACCGGCGGCCGCCTCGACGGCTACGAGATCCGTACGGCGGCCGTGGCCCGGTCCGTGCCGTGCCTGACGACCGTCCAGGCGCTCGCCGCCGCCGTCCAGGGCATCGACGCGCTCAACCACGGCGACGTGGGCGTGCGTTCGCTCCAGGAACACGCCGAGCATCTGACCGCGGCCCGCGACTAGCGGCCCCGAGGGGGACACCGGAAACGGTGTCCCCCTCTTCATGAGGTCCCTTCAGCCATGAGGCCCTTTCAGCCATGAGGCTCCTTCAGCGGGCCCTTTCGAGGACATGACCATGTACAAGCTCTTCTTCCACCTCGTCTTCAAGCGGATGGACCCCGAGAAGGCCCATCACCTCGCCTTCCGCTGGATCCGGCTCGCCGTCCACGTCCCCGTCCTGCGCACGTTCATCGCCGCCGCGCTCGCGCCCCGCCACGAGGAACTGCGCACCGAGGCGTTCGGGCTGCGGATGCACGGTCCCTTCGGCCTCGCGGCGGGCTTCGACAAGAACGCCGTCGCCATCGACGGGATGTCGATGCTCGGCTTCGACCATGTCGAGATCGGCACGGTGACGGGGGAGCCGCAGCCCGGCAACCCCAGGAAGCGGCTGTTCCGCCTTGTGCCGGACCGGGCGCTGATCAACCGCATGGGGTTCAACAACGAGGGCTCCGCGGCCGTGGCGGAGCGCCTGGCGGCCCGTACGGCCGTCTTCAGGACCGTGGTGGGCGTCAACATCGGCAAGACCAAGGTCGTCCCCGAGGCCGAGGCCGTCGGCGACTATGTGAAGTCGACCGAGCGGCTCGCCCGGCACGCCGACTACCTGGTCGTGAACGTGTCCTCCCCGAACACTCCCGGCCTGCGCAATCTGCAGGCCACGGAAGCGCTGCGGCCGCTGCTGAGCGCCGTTCGCGAGGCCGCCGACCGCGCGGTCACCGACCGCCGTGTGCCGCTGCTCGTCAAGATCGCGCCCGACCTCGCCGACGAGGACGTCGACGCGGTCGCCGACCTCGCCGTGGAACTCGGCCTGGACGGGATCATCGCCACGAACACGACCATCGCGCGCGAGGGACTCGGTTTGAAGTCCGAACCCTCTCTGGTCAAGGAGGCCGGAGGGCTCTCCGGGGCGCCGCTGAAAGCACGCTCCCTGGAGGTGCTGCGCCGCCTCTACGCGCGCGTGGGCGACCGGATCACCCTGGTGGGCGTGGGCGGCATCGAGAACGCCGAGGACGCCTGGCAGCGCATCCTGGCCGGCGCCACGCTGGTCCAGGGATACAGCGCCTTCATCTACGAGGGTCCGTTCTGGGGCCGCGGCATCCACAAGGGGCTCGCCGCACGCCTTCGCACGAGCCCGTACGCCACCCTCGCCGACGCGGTCGGCGCCGACGTGAGGAAGTCCGTATGAGCGAGGTGGGCGGCATGAGCCCGGAACCCTTCGGCGCACGTCTGCGCCGCGCCATGGACGAGCGCGGGCCGCTGTGCGTGGGCATCGACCCGCACGCCTCCCTGCTCACCGACTGGGGACTCGGCGACGACATCGCGGGCCTGGAGCGGTTCAGCCGCACGGTCGTCGAGGCGCTGGCCGAGCGGGTCGCGGTCCTCAAGCCGCAGAGCGCGTTCTTCGAGCGGTTCGGGTCGCGCGGCATCGCCGTACTGGAGAAGTCGGTCGAGGAGGCGCGGGCGGCCGGGGCGCTGGTCGTGATGGACGCCAAGCGCGGTGACATCGGCTCGACCATGGCCGCGTACGCGGAGACCTTCCTGCGCAAGGACGCGCCGCTCTTCTCGGACGCGCTGACCGTCTCGCCGTATCTGGGCTACGGCTCGCTGAGGCCCGCGGTCGAGCTGGCCCGCGAGAACGGCGCCGGGCTCTTCGTGCTCGCCCTGACCTCCAACCCGGAGGGCGGCGAGGTGCAGCACGCGGTCCGCGGGGACGGCCGCGACGTCGGAGCGACCATGCTGGCCCACCTTGCCGAGGAGAACGCCGGAGAGACGCCCCTGGGGTCCTTCGGAGCGGTCGTCGGCGCCACGCTGGGGGATCTCTCCTCCTACGACCTGGACATCAACGGACCGCTCCTGGCGCCCGGGATCGGCGCCCAGGGGGCCGAGGCCGGGGATCTCGCGGGTGTCTTCGGCGCCGCGGTGCGCAATGTCGTCCCGAACGTCAGCCGAGGTGTTCTGCGTCACGGACCCGACGTCCTCGCGCTGCGGGAGTCCGCGGACCGCTTCGCGGAGGAGATCAGGGCCGCCGTGGCCGCCGTCTGAGACCTTCGAGGGGCGGTCGACAGTCCTCCGATGAGTGGCTCCGGAGCGGCCCGAGTCTGAATACATCCTCAAATCCGGGGCAGTATGTCGTAAATGTCCGGCTCCAGGGAGGCTGACCAGGACTTTTCCTCTGTTCTCGCTGACTCTGGCGCACTTGCCCGCTAGTCTCCGTCGAGAGCGAATGGGCAAGCGTGTTGCTCGTAGCTCGCCAGGTGTGGGGCGACTAGGTTCCTCACCGGTCCGTATCCGACAGTTCGACATCCGAGGTGACGTAGGCGTGGCTCTTCCGCCCCTTACCCCTGAACAGCGCGCAGCCGCGCTCGAAAAGGCCGCCGCGGCTCGCCGGGAGCGGGCCGAGGTCAAGAATCGACTCAAGCACTCCGGCGCCTCCCTTCACGAGGTCATCAAGCAGGGCCAGGAGAACGACGTCATCGGCAAGATGAAGGTCTCCGCTCTCCTCGAATCCCTGCCGGGCGTGGGCAAGGTCCGCGCCAAGCAGATCATGGAGCGACTCGGTATCTCCGAAAGCCGCCGCGTGCGCGGCCTCGGTTCGAACCAGATCGCTTCCCTGGAGCGCGAGTTCGGCGGCTCCGGCGCCTGAGTCCTGGGCATACCGGGATTGCTGGAATAATCGCTGCATGAGTGAACGTCCGCGGCTGACCGTGCTCTCCGGCCCCTCAGGGGTCGGTAAGAGCACGGTCGTCGCTCATATGCGCAAGGAACACCCCGAGGTATGGCTCTCGGTGTCGGCGACGACCCGTAAGCCGCGCCCCGGTGAGAAGCACGGAGTGCACTATTTCTTCGTCTCCGACGAGGAGATGGACAAGCTGATCGCCAACGGCGAGCTGCTGGAGTGGGCCGAATTCGCCGGCAATCGCTACGGGACGCCCCGTACGGCCGTCCTCGAACACCTGGAGGCCGGTGTCCCGGTCCTCCTGGAGATCGACCTTCAGGGTGCCCGGCAGGTCCGCGAGTCCATGCCGGAGGCTCTGCTGGTGTTCCTGGCTCCGCCTTCCTGGGAGGAGCTGGTGCGCAGGCTCACCGGGCGGGGCACCGAACCGCCCGAGGTGATCGAGCGCCGCCTGGAGGCCGCCAAGATCGAACTGGCGGCCGAGCCGGAGTTCGATGTCACCCTGGTCAACACCTCCGTCGAGGACGTGGCGCGCGAGCTGCTAGCCTTGGTGGAAGTTGTTTGATCTTTCAGGTCATTTTCCACCTTTCGGAAGGCAGAGCGTGTCCTCTTCCATCACCGCTCCCGAGGGCATCATCAACCCTCCGATCGACGAGCTCCTCGAGGCCACCGACTCGAAGTACAGCCTCGTGATCTACGCGGCCAAGCGTGCCCGCCAGATCAACGCGTACTACTCGCAGCTCGGCGAGGGCCTCCTCGAGTACGTCGGTCCGCTCGTCGACACCCACGTCCACGAGAAGCCGCTGTCGATCGCCCTGCGCGAGATCAACGCGGGTCTGCTGACGTCCGAGGCCGTCGAGGGCCCCGCGCAGTAGTCGTTCAATCACTCATCCCAGGCCCGGCGGCGCGACCGTCGGGCCTGTGGTGTGTCATGGAGTCGTACGTTTCCGAGTTCGGGGAGAGACGGTGGACAAGCCCAAGGTCGTGCTGGGGGTCAGCGGTGGCATCGCCGCGTACAAGGCCTGTGAACTGCTGCGCAGGCTGACCGAGTCGGGCCACGACGTACGCGTCGTCCCCACCGCTTCCGCCCTGCACTTCGTGGGCGCCGCCACCTGGTCCGCGCTCTCCGGCCACCCCGTCGCCACCGAGGTCTGGTCGGACGTCCACGAGGTCCCGCACGTCCGTATCGGGCAGCACGCCGACCTGGTGGTGGTGGCCCCCGCGACGGCCGACATGCTCGCCAGGGCCGCCCACGGCCTGGCCGACGACCTCCTCACGAACACCCTGCTCACCGCCCGTTGCCCGGTCGTCTTCGCGCCCGCCATGCACACCGAGATGTGGGAGCACCCGGCCACCCGGGAGAACGTGGCGACGCTGCGCCGCCGGGGCGCCGTCGTCATCGAGCCCGCGGTGGGACGTCTGACGGGTGTCGACACCGGCAAGGGACGGCTGCCCGATCCGGCGGAGATCTTCGAGGTCTGCCGCAGGGTGCTGGCGCGCGGTGCGACCGAGCCCGATCTCGCCGGCCGCCATGTCGTCGTGAGCGCGGGCGGCACCCGCGAGCCGCTCGACCCCGTCCGCTTCCTCGGCAACCGCTCCTCCGGCAAGCAGGGGTACGCCCTGGCGCGCACGGCGGCCGCGCGGGGCGCCCGGGTCACGCTGATCGCCGCGAACACCGGGCTGCCGGAACTGGCGGGCGTGGACATCGTCCAGGTCGGGACCGCCGTACAGCTGCGCGAGGCGGTGTTGAAGGCGGCCTCGGACGCCGACGCCGTGGTGATGGCGGCGGCGGTCGCGGACTTCCGTCCGGCCGCGTACGCCGCCGGGAAAATCAAGAAGAAGGACGGCCAGGAACCGGAGCCGATCGTTCTGGTCCGTAATCCGGACATCCTCGCGGAGATCTCGGCGGACCGTCCCCGCCCCGGTCAGGTGGTCGTCGGCTTCGCCGCGGAGACGGACGACGTCCTCGCCAACGGCCGTACGAAACTGGAACGCAAGGGGTGCGACCTCCTCGTCGTGAACGAGGTGGGCGAGCGCAAGACCTTCGGTTCCGAGGAGAACGAGGCCGTGGTGCTGGGAGCGGACGGCAGTGAGACCCCGGTGCCGTACGGCCCCAAGGAGGCACTGGCCGAGACTGTGTGGGACCTGGTGACACGCCGTCTCATATGAAAGTCTCATTAACCCCAACAGGCGCGTCCAATCTCGTGAAATCGAGTGTGACGACCCTGGTGCAGACCGCTTGTCATGGCACAGAATGCCCGTGCCGCAGGTCACAGCGCTTCCGAGAAGCGAGACAGGGGGGCCTGCGGGCGAGTGTGACCGATAAACTGTTCTCGGACGACGCCGAGCGCAGCTCTCGTCCCGTCCGCCAATGATCAGCCAGCAGCCGCTGCAACCACAGGGAGCGTTGTGTCCCGTCGCCTGTTCACCTCGGAGTCCGTGACCGAGGGCCACCCCGACAAGATCGCTGACCAGATCAGCGACACCATTCTCGATGCGCTTCTGCGCGAGGACCCGAAGTCCCGGGTCGCCGTGGAGACGCTGATCACGACCGGCCTGGTGCACGTGGCCGGCGAGGTCACCACCAAGGCGTACGCGCCGATCGCCCAGCTGGTCCGCGACAAGATCCTGGAAATCGGCTACGACTCGTCGAAGAAGGGCTTCGACGGAGCTTCCTGCGGTGTGTCGGTGTCGATCGGCTCGCAGTCGCCCGACATCGCGCAGGGCGTCGACACGGCGTACGAGCAGCGGGTCGAGGGTGCCGCCGCAGGTGAAGAAGAGGACGAGCTCGACAAGCAGGGCGCCGGCGACCAGGGCCTGATGTTCGGGTACGCGACGGACGAGACCCCGGAGCTGATGCCGCTCCCGATCCACCTCGCGCACCGTCTGTCGCGCCGCCTCTCCGAGGTCCGCAAGAACGGGACCATCCCCTACCTCCGTCCCGACGGCAAGACCCAGGTCACCATCGAGTACGACGGCGACAAGGCGGTCCGCCTGGACACGGTCGTCGTCTCCTCGCAGCACGCGAGCGACATCGACCTCGAATCCCTCCTTGCCCCCGACATCCGCGAGTTCGTGGTGGAGGTGGAGCTCAAGGCCCTCCTCGACGACGGCATCAAGCTGGAGACCGAGGGCTACCGTCTCCTGGTGAACCCGACCGGCCGCTTCGAGATCGGCGGCCCGATGGGCGACGCGGGCCTGACCGGCCGCAAGATCATCATCGACACGTACGGCGGCATGGCCCGTCACGGCGGCGGTGCCTTCTCGGGCAAGGACCCCTCCAAGGTCGACCGTTCGGCCGCGTACGCGATGCGCTGGGTCGCCAAGAACGTCGTCGCCGCGGGTCTCGCCACCCGCTGCGAGGTCCAGGTCGCCTACGCCATCGGCAAGGCCGAGCCCGTGGGTCTCTTCGTGGAGACCTTCGGCACCGCCAAGGTCGACGCCGAGAAGATCGAGACCGCCATCGCCGAGGTCTTCGACCTCCGCCCGGCGGCCATCATCCGCGACCTCGACCTGCTGCGCCCGATCTACGCGCAGACCGCCGCGTACGGCCACTTCGGCCGCGAGCTCCCCGACTTCACGTGGGAGCGCACGGACCGGGTGGAGGCCCTGCGCAAGGCCGTCGGCCTGTAAGCAACGCCTGCACGGTGAGGCCCGGTACCCCTTCGGGGGCGCCGGGCCTCAGCGTTTCCCGGCGGGAGTCAGCGAGGGGCCGGTCGCGGCGGGTGGGTAAATCGGTGGTGCGGGTGGGGTCGGGGTTCGTAGGGTCGGGGTCTCCCGGTGCGATGGCCGCGGTTACTTCGGTGGAGTGCGCCCAAGGGTGCGCGATGAATCTGGATCATGGTCCGCTGCCGCCTGGATCTCGGGAGAGCCGGCGTCGTGACGTCCGGTGCGATGGTCGCGGGTACTTCCGGGTGATCCCCTCGAAGGTTCGAATCCTGCTGCCGGTCCTTGGACGGGTATGGCCGAGTGGCCCATGGCAGAAGCGCCCTCGGGGCGTTCGCGATCCGTGGCCGGCCTGATCTCGGGCGCGCGGCGGTGTCAGTGGGGTCTGGTAGGAATGTTGCTGTGAGCAGCGCGAACGGGTGGGGTGAGGGCGGCGCGGAGGGTGCGCCGCCCGAGCAGCTTGCGTTGATTCGGGAAGGGGTGCGGCAGGCCAGGGCACCCAAGGCGAAGCCGCGGACGTGGCGGGGAGCCGCGCTCGCCAAGGAGCTGCCGGTCGCGCGTGTCCTTGTCGACAAAGGTGTGCTCCATCTCGATCGGTACTTCGACTACGCCGTGCCCGAGGAGATGGACGCCGAGGCACAGCCGGGCGTGCGGGTGCGGGTGCGGTTCGGGGCCGGGCGGCATCGGGTGCGGGAGGGACGGCGAGAAGGCGGGGGCCTGATCGACGGGTTCCTCGTCGAGCGGCTCGCCGAGTCCGACTACTCCGGGCCGCTCGCCGCGCTGGCCCAGGTGGTGTCTCCCGAGCCGGTGCTCGGGCCCGAGCTGCTGGGGCTCGCGCGAGCCGTCGCCGATCGGTACGCCGGGAGTCTTGCGGATGTGCTGCAGCTCGCCGTGCCACCACGCAACGCACGGGCCGAGGGCAAGCCCTCCCCGGCGCCGCTCCCCGTTCCCGGAGTGCCCGAGGCCGGGTCCTGGGCGCGGTACGGGCGGGGGGCCGCCTTTCTGGAGTCGCTCGCGGCGGGCGGGGCGCCCCGGGCCGTGTGGAACGCGTTGCCGGGGCCGGGCTGGGCCGAGGAGATCGCCGGAGCCGTGGCCGCGACGCTCGCCTCGGGGCGGGGCGCACTCGTGGTCGTACCGGACGGGCGGGCTGTCACTCGTGTCGATGCCGCGCTGACCTCGTTGCTGGGAGAGGGGCGGCACGCGGTGCTCACCGCCGAGGCCGGGCCCGAGAAGCGGTATCGGGAGTGGCTCGCCGTGCGGCGTGGGTCCGTACGGGCCGTCGTGGGGACCCGGGCCGCCATGTTCGCGCCCGTACGGGATCTGGGGCTCGTCGTCATCTGGGACGACGGGGACGACAGCCACAGCGAGCAGCACGCGCCGCAGCCGCATGCGCGCGAAGTGCTGCTGCTGCGCGCAGCCCATGACAAGTGCGCCTTTCTGCTGGGCAGTTGGGGCTGCACCGTCGAGGCCGCGCAGTTGGTCGAGAGCGGGTGGGCGCTGCCGCTGGTCGCCGAGCGGGAGCAGGTGCGGGCGAGCGCGCCGCTGGTGCGGACCGTGGGGGACGGGGATCTCGCGCGCGACGAGGCGGCGCGGGCCGCCCGGCTGCCGACGGTCGCCTGGCAGGTGGTGAGAGAGGGACTGCGGCACGGGCCCGTGCTGGTGCAGGTGCCGCGGCGTGGGTACGTACCGCGGATGGCCTGTGCGCAGTGCCGGGCTCCGGCCCGCTGCCGGCACTGCGCCGGGCCGTTGGAAGCCCGGGACGCCGGGGCGTTGGTGTGCGCGTGGTGCGGGCGGGACGAGGCGGCCTGGCACTGCCCGGAGTGCGGCGGCTTCCGGCTGCGGGCCCAGGTCGTGGGGGCGCGGCGGACCGCGGAGGAGCTGGGGCGGGCCTTTCCGGCCGTGCCCGTGCGGACCTCGGGGCGGGAGCAGGTGCTCGACACGGTGCCGGGCGCGCCCGCGCTGGTGGTGAGCACACCGGGGGCCGAACCCGTCGCCGAGGGCGGGTACGCGGCCGCGTTGCTGCTCGACGGCTGGGCGATGCTGTCGCGGCCCGATCTGCGGGCCGGTGAGGACGCGCTGCGGCGCTGGATCGGGGCGGCGGCGCTGGTGCGCGGGCAGGGGGCGGGGGGCACGGTCGTGGTCGTCGCGGAGCCGACGCTGCGGCCCGTGCAGGCGCTCGTACGGTGGGATCCCGTCGGGCACGCGGTGCGTGAGCTCTCCGAGCGGGCCGAGCTGGGGTTTCCGCCGGTGTCCCGGATGGCGGCCGTCTCGGGTACGGCGGAGGCGCTCGCCGGGTTTCTCGCCGTGGTCGAACTTCCCGGTGATGCCGAGGTGCTGGGGCCGGTGCCGCTGCCGGTCACGGATGCCGGGCGGCCGCGGCGGGTGGGGGCGCCGCCGCCTGGTGAGCGGTGGGAGCGGGTGCTTGTCCGGGTGCCCCCCGGGAGCGGGGCGGCGCTGGCGGCCGCGCTGAAGGCCGCGCAGGCGGCGCGGATGGCGCGTGGGGGGAGCGAGCCCGTACGGATCCGGATCGATCCGCCGGACATCGGGTGACGTGGGGCTGAGGGCTGCCTCCCGGGTTCGGCGGTGCCGGGAGGCAGCCGAGGAGCGGGTCAGCCGTTGCGCGGGCCCGGGAATGCCGTGGGCCTTGCCTCGTCGCGGAGGGTCGGGCTGCCCGCCGTCGGCTGGGTCGGCATGGACCGGGCCGCCGGGACCGTCGGTACCGCGGGGATGCCGGTGTTGACGGCGACCGTGCGGGTGCCCGACGTCTCCGTGGCCCGCTCGGCGTCGGCGGCGGCCTGGGCGGCGGCGCGGCGGGCGCCGTAACGGCGGTGCACCGCCTGCTTGGTGACCCCGAGGGCCGAGCCCACCGCGTCCCAGGAGAAGCCCAGTGAGCGGTCGAAGTCCACGGCGGCCGTGACCAGGGTCTCTACGCTGTCCCGCAGCTCCTGGGCGAGGCGGACGGTCGGGGCGGGGGCGCGTCCGTAGACGACGAAGCCCGTGGAGGGGCCGGAGCGGCGCGGGCGGTAGACGTTGCCCAGTTGGGCGGTGAGCGTGCGCAGTGCGTCCACCTGCCGGCGGACCCGCTCGATGTCCCGCACCAGCAAGTGCAGGCTGGCCCGAGCCTGGGCGTCGTGGGTTGCGTGGTCGGCCATGAACAAGCCTCTCGAACCGGCGTTGAAAAGGATCGGGCCGCGATCGCGGCCCGTTGTGGTCAACTCTCTCTTGACCAACGCGTTCGGGGGTGAGTGGTCACGCTGCGGGGGCGTAAGGGCATATGCACAGGGCGCGTCCGGGGGCGTACGCCCCCGGTGCGCCGTCGGCTCGCGTGGATCTCCAGAAGGGGATCGCGTGTTCGGAAGGGGCTCGTGTGTACGGGGTCCGAACGGCACCCGAGCCCGCACGCCCCATCGCCGCTTAGACTGGTGCGCTGCCCCGTACCCCGTCCTTGCCGGCGTGCGTACAGGGCTCTGAAGCGTTCCCGCCCGAGAGGCCAACCGCCACCCATGAAGCTCGTCTTCGCAGGTACCCCCGAGGTCGCCGTTCCCGCTCTGGACGCCTTGATCGCCTCCGGGCGGCACGAGGTGGCCGCCGTCGTCACCCGGCCCGACGCGCCGGCCGGGCGCGGTCGGCGGCTGGTCGCGAGCCCGGTCGCCGAACGGGCGGAGGAGGCCGGGATCGAGGTGCTGAAGCCGGTCAGGCCACGGGACGAGGACTTTCTGACGCGGCTCGGGGAGATCGGGCCCGACGCCTGTCCCGTGGTGGCCTACGGGGCGCTGCTGCCCCGGGTCGCCCTCGACGTGCCGGCCCACGGCTGGGTCAATCTGCACTTCTCGCTGCTGCCCGCCTGGCGCGGCGCCGCCCCCGTGCAGCACGCGATCATGGCCGGGGACGAGATCACCGGTGCCTCCACCTTCCTCATCGAGGAGGGGCTCGACTCGGGGCCCGTGTACGGGACCGTCACCGAGGAGGTCCGGCCCACCGACACCAGCGGGGATCTCCTCACCCGGCTCGCCTTCGCCGGTGCCGGGCTGCTCGTCGCGACCATGGACGGTATCGAGGACGGCACCCTGAAGGCCGTACCGCAGCCCGTCGACGGCGTCACCCTGGCGCCGAAGATCAGCGTGGAGAACGCCCACGTCGACTGGTCCACGCCGGCGCTGCGCGTCGGCCGGGTCGTGCGCGGGTGCACTCCCGCGCCCGGTGCCTGGACGGTCTTCCGCGGCGAGCGGCTCAAGCTCATCCAGGCCGCGCCCGTGCCCGAGCGCACCGACCTCGCGCCGGGCGAGCTGTCCGTCGGCAAGAACAACGTGCATGTGGGGACCGGTTCGTACGCCGTCGAACTCCTCTGGGTCCAGGCCCAGGGCAAGAAGCCGATGCGCGCCGCCGACTGGGCACGCGGGGTGCGCATCGCCTCCGGGGAGCGGCTCGGGGTCTGACCGGCGGGAACGCACCGTGAGGCCGGACAGGGCCCTGGCCCGTCCGTGCACGGCCGTACCGCGATGGCCCGCACCTCCCCCGGTGGGTGCGGGCCATCAGCTCTTTGGCGGATCGGGCGGATCGGGCGGATCGGGCGGATCGGGCGATCAGGCGGATCGGGCGGTGCGGACAGCTCAGAGGTGGGCCAAGCGGCGCAGCCAGGGCCGGCTCTGCGGGCCGATCTTGCCGTCCTCGTCCAGGTCGGCGTTCCAGTAGGGGTTGATGTCCTTCTGGAACTGGGTGGCCGCCGCCTGGGAGTTGGTTCCGAAGACCCCGTCGATGGTGCCGGGGTTGTAGCCCGACCGGCGGAGCAGGCACTGTGCCTCGATGCCCGCGGCGGTCACGACGCCGGCCGAGGGCTGCACCTTGACGTCCTCGTAGTAGCCGGCGTACGCGTAGTCGCCGGAGAGCGAGTAGTGGCAGGTGTACGTCGTCGCCGATGCCCCGGTCGCGGGCAGTACGGCGAGGCCGCCGCCCAGGGCGAGGACGGCCGCGGCCAGGGCGATGCGCTTGCGCAGGGTCATGCCGGCTCCTTGGGCCGTGGGCCGGTTCCCTGGTCGGGCACCCCGGACAGCCCATGGGCCTTGCGGCTCCGCTCGACGGGTGGTGCCGCTGTGTCCTGACGGTAGGAGAGGGGGCCCGGCCGCGGCGTCCCACCGCGGGTGGAACTTCCGCCGCACCGTGCGTGGTAGCCGCGAGGTTGTACAACTCCCGTGGTAGCGCCCGAGGTTGACGCACCGTCCGGGATCCGGAGCTAGGCTGCGGCGATGCGCCTGAGGACGCCCCGGCCGTTCGTCGTCGACACGCTGATCGCGCTGGCCATGACCGCGGTGGCCATGCTGCTGGGGCATGTGTCACGGGCGGCCCAGGGCTGGCCCGAACCCGACGGGCGCGCCCACGCCCCCGAGCGGCTGCTCGCCGCGGTGGCCGCGGTCGACGGCGGCGACGCCCTCTTCGCGCCCAGCGTGACCCGCCGGCTGATCGAGGCCTTCGCCCGGCAGCACGGACCGGCCCAGGACGGCGCGCCACCCGACCTGGGCGTGCTGACCTCCCGTGAGGTCGAGGTGCTGAAGCTGACCGCCCGGGGCCTGTCCAACCTGGAGATCGCCGACCGTCTCTGCATCAGCGAGGCCACCGTCAAGACCCACCTCAACCGCACCATGACCAAGCTCGACCTGGACAGCCGGGCCCAGGCGGTCGTGATCGCGTACGAGACGGGACTGGTGATCCCGGGCGGCTGAGCGGCGGGCGGACGTCCGCGTTCTCCCGCGGGGCGCGGGCCCGGACCGTATCGATCGCGCGCGGCCGTGCCGACGTAGGCTGGACGGGTCGAACCATCCAGGATCCGGAGCACCTTTTTCGTGAGTGAGCAGTCCCGTGGGCCGCGCAAGCCCGGCAAGCCCTACCGCCGTCCCCAGAAGGACCCGGTCCGCATGCTCGCCTTCGAGGCGCTGCGGGCCGTGGACGAGCGGGACGCGTACGCGAACCTCGTCCTTCCGCCGCTGCTGCGCAAGGCGCGAGAGAAGGGCGGCTTCGACGGACGGGACGCGGCGCTGGCGACCGAGCTGGTGTACGGGACGCTGCGCCGCCAGGGCACGTACGACGCCGTCATCTCGGCCTGCGTGGACCGGCCGTTGCGGGAGGTGGACCCGCCCGTGCTCGACGTGCTCAGCCTCGGTGTGCACCAACTGCTCGGGACGCGCATCCCGACCCACGCCGCCGTCTCCGCCTCCGTCGAGCTGGCCCGGGTCGTGCTCGGCGACGGGCGTGCCAAGTTCGTCAACGCCGTCCTGCGCAAGGTCGCCCAGCAGGACCTCGACGGCTGGCTGGAGCAGGTCGCGCCGCCCTACGACGAGGACCCCGAGGACCACCTCGCCGTCGTGCACTCGCATCCGCGCTGGGTCGTCTCGGCGCTGTGGGACTCGCTGGGCGGCCCTCGCGCCGGGATCGAGGATCTGCTCGAAGCCGACAACGAGCGGCCCGAGGTCACGCTCGTGGCCAGGCCCGGGCGCTCCACCGCCGACGAACTCCTCGACGCCCTCGGGGAGGAGTCCGCGCTGCCGGGACGCTGGTCGCCGTACGCCGTGCGGCTCACCGAGGGCGGCGAGCCGGGTGCCATCGACGCCGTGCGGGAGGGCCGTGCGGGCGTCCAGGACGAGGGCAGCCAGCTGGTGGCGCTCGCCCTCGCGAACGCCCCGCTCGACGGGCCCGACCGGGCGTGGCTGGACGGCTGCGCGGGACCCGGCGGCAAGGCGGCCATGCTCGCCGGGATCGCCGCCGAGCGCGGCGCCGTGCTGCTCGCCTCCGAGAAACAGCCGCACCGGGCCGGTCTGGTCGCCAAGGCGCTGGCCGGTAACCCCGGCCCCTACCAGGTCATCGCCGCCGACGGCACCCGCCCGCCGTGGCTGCCCGGCACCTTCGACCGTGTGCTCATGGATGTGCCCTGCACCGGTCTGGGCGCCCTGCGGCGCCGTCCCGAGGCGCGCTGGCGGCGCCGCCCCGAGGATCTGGAGGGCTTCGCGCCGCTCCAGCGGGGGCTGCTGCGCACGGCCCTGGACTCCGTGCGGATCGGCGGAGTCGTCGGGTACGCGACCTGCTCGCCGCACCTCGCCGAGACCCGCGCGGTCGTGGACGACGTGCTCAAGCACTACGAGGGCGGCTCCGCCGAACTTCTCGACGCCCGCCCGCTCCTTCCGGGCGTCCCGGCGCTGGGCGAGGGTCCCGACGTACAGCTGTGGCCGCATCTGCACGGGACGGACGCCATGTATCTGGCGCTGATCCGCCGGACGGCGTGACCTCCCAGCGCCAAGAACAGGCTGAAGGCGTAGCCTTTTCCCTGTGGGGAAGGGCAACCCAGGCAAACCTTAGTACGTCATGGCGTCCGGGATGGGAGGCTGACATGACTGAATCCGCCGACATGTGGGTCGATCGGCTGAAGGATCTCACGCGTGATTCATCCGGAGAAAAGGCCGGAGAAAAGGCCGAGAAATTCGTTCACGACCTTTACGCGGCAGCCCAGAAAGAACTCGATGCCCAGCGCGCTCAGGCGGAGCTCGAGCGCGAGGAGTAGGTATCGCCGTCCCGGAAGAAATATGAGAGCCGCCGTCCTCTGATTTCATAATTCTCGTGTACGAGGGCGTGAACGATGCCGGTTACGAGGGCGTGAATGATGGCAGCGCATGTGGATCCTGATCGCTCCGAGTGGGACGTCATCGTCCTGGGCGGCGCGGCGGCGGGCGAGAACGCGGCTCAGTACGCGACGCAGTTCTCGGGTCTGGACGCGGTGCTGGTGGAGGCCGAGCTGCTGGGCGGTGAGTGCTCGTACTGGGCGTGCATGCCCAGCAAGGCCCTGCTGCGGCCCGCCGAGTTGCTGGGCAATGCCGGGCATGTGCCGGGTGTGGCCTCGCTGCTCGCCGGCCGAGGGTTGGACGTCCCGGCGGTACTGGCCCGCCGGGACGCCGTCGTGAACGGGCTGGACGACTCCTCGCAGATCCGTTGGGCGCTCGGCGTCGGCATCGACGTCGTACGCGGGTACGGGCGACTCGACGGGGAACGCTCGGTGGCCGTCGAGAGGGCCGCGGGCGGCACGCGTGTACTGACCGCACGTCACGCGGTGGTCATCGACACCGGTTCCTGCACCGCCGTACCGACGATCCCGGGCATGAGCGAGGCACGCCCCTGGACCTCCCGTGACGTCACGAATCTGCACGAGGTGCCGCGCCGGGTCGTCGTGCTGGGCGGTGGGGTGGTCGCGTGCGAGGCGGCGACCTGGCTGAGGGCGCTGGGCGTCGAGGAGTTGAGCGTCGTGTACCGGCGCGCCGGCCTGCTCCCGCGGGCGGAACCCTTCGCCGGACGCATGGTCGCCGACCAGTTGACCGCCGCGGGAGTGCGGCTGCTTCCCGGCAGATCGATCACCGAGGTACGACGCGACGATCCGCGGGACACGGGAGTCGGGCGGCCGCACGGCGCGGAGGTCACGGTCCGGCTGGACGACGGCAGCACGCTCGTCGCCGACGAGTTGGTGCTCGCCACCGGCCGCACACCGAACACCCAGGACATCGGCCTGTCGTCGGTGGGTTGCCCCGACGGGGGCTTTCTGGAGGTCGACGACGAGCAGGCCGTACGGGCGGTGGGCGGCCATTGGCTGTACGCGGTCGGTGATGTCTGCGGACGGGCGCTGCTGACCCACATGGGCAAGTACCAGGCGCGGGTCGCCGGCGAGGTGATCGCCGCCCGGGCCACCGGACGGACGCCGGCCGACGCGCCGAGCGGGGCGCTGGGCGCCGCCGACGGGCATCGGGGCAACCCGCAGGTGACCTTCACCGACCCGGAGGTCGGATCGGCCGGCATGACCGAGCGACAGGCCCGTGCGGAGGGGCTCGACGTGGCGACGGTCGAGTACGACATGGCCGCCCTGGCCGGCACCTATGTGATGCGTGAGGATTACCTCGGGCGCGCCGAACTGGTCATCGACCGGGGGACCGACACGGTGGTGGGCGCGACGTTCGTCGGGTCGGGAGTCGCGGAACTCGTCCACTCCGCCACGACGGCCATTGTCGCCAGAGTCCCGATTTCCGTGCTGTGGCATGTCGTACCCAGCTATCCGACCGCCAGTGAAATCTGGCTCCGCCTGCTGGAAACGTACCGAAGCCAGATCCATGCATGATGCATGACTCCATCGAAAGAGTTACACCATGCCTTTTATTTCGACGAAGGACGACACAGGAATCCATTTCAGGGACCGAGGCGCGGGGCGGAACGATCGGGTGGCGTGGTGGCCAGGCTGACGGCGGTGAACGTCGGGATGCCCCAGGACGTGCCCTGGCACGGCAGGACGGTGCACACCGGGGTGTACAAGCAGACCGTCACCGGGCCGCGGATGGTGCGGCGGCTCAACATCGACGGGGACGGTCAGGGCGATCTGGGCGGGCACGGCGGCGAGCAGCGGGCGGTGCTGGTGTACCAGACCGACTCCTACCGGTTCTGGGCCGAGGAGCTGGGACGCGAGGACCTGGAGCCGGGCCACTCGGTGAGAACTTCACCGTGGACGGTCTGCCGGACAGCGAGGTCTGCATCGGGGACCGGTACCGCATCGGGGACGCGCTCTTCGAGGTCACACAGCCCCGGGTGACCTGCTACCGGGTGGGACTGCGCATGGGCGAGCCGCAGATGGCGGCGCTGCTGGTGTCCCACCACCGTCCGGGCTTCTATCTGCGGGTGATCGAGGAAGGCCGGGTGGAGGCCGGCCAGGAGATCGTCAAGGTCTCCACCGGCCCGGAGGCGATGACCGTCGAGGAGATCGACGGGGTGCTCTACCTGCCCGGACACACTCGTGAACAGGTCGAGCGGGCGCTGCGCATCCCGGCACTCAGCCCGGGATGGCAGAGTTCCATGCGTACGCTCCTGGAGCAGGCCGACGGCGATACGGCCGGCTCCTCCGGCAGCGCCGGGCTCACGGCGGCGGGCGGCGCCCCGCCACCCGGCTGGCCGGGCTTCCGCCCCCTCACGGTCACCCACATCCGGCCCGAGAGCCGGGACGTGTTCTCGCTGGTCCTGGCCGCGGCCGACGGCTCGGCGCTGCCGACCGCGCTGCCGGGGCAGTTCCTCACCGTGAAGGTCCGGTCCGGGGGAGACGCGCCGCCGCTGATCCGCAGCTACTCACTGTCCGGCGAGCCCGGCACCGGCACGTACCGGATCAGCGTGAAGGTCGAACCGCACGGCGCGGCCGGCAACCGGCTGCGCGCCCACGTCCGGGTCGGCGACCGTCTCGACGCCGCAGCGCCCCGCGGAACGTTCTTCCTGTCCAAGGGCGACAACCCGGTGGTGCTGCTGTCCGCGGGAGTGGGGGTGACCCCCGTGCTGGCCATGCTGCACGCGCTCGCGCGGGACCGCTCCTCGCGCCGGGTGTGGTGGCTGCACGCGGCCCGTGACGGCACCGAGCATCCCTTCGCCAGGGAGAGCCGCGAGCTGCTCGGACTCCTGCCGAACGCCCGGTCGGTCATCTACTACAGCAGACCGAACGACACGGACCGCCGGGGCGTCGACTACACGGAGGCGGGCCGGCTCTCGGCGGACCGCATCCTCGGGCTCGGTCTGCCCACCGAGGCCGACGCCTACCTCTGCGGGCCCGCGGGCTTCATGGACGGCGTCACCGCCGCGCTCGTCGAGGCCGGGCTGCAGGCGTCCCGGGTGCACACCGAGATCTTCGGCGCCGGGGCCTCCCTCACCCCGGGTGTGCGAGGCGACTCGACCGCACCCGCGCCCCATCGGCCCGCGGGCCCCGCCGGTACCGGTCCCGCCGTCTCCTTCGCGCGCAGTGGGCTCACCGTGCCCTGGGACGACCAGCGGGACTCCCTGCTCGAACTCGCCGAGGCCTGCGACGTCCCCGTCCAGTGGTCGTGCCGCACCGGCGTCTGCCACACCTGCGAACTCGCGCTGATGTCCGGCGCCGTCGACTACTCCCCGGATCCGGTCGAGCCGCCGGCCGAAGGCAACATCCTCATTTGCTGCTCCAGGCCCAGCGAGGCCGTCGTGCTGGATCTGTGAGGCTCAACGGTGCGGCCCGGGTACGGCGCGCGGGTGCGGCCCAGGTATGGCGCGGGTACGGCTCCGGTACGGTACGGCTCCGGCTCCGGTACGGCCAAGGTGGGACCCCGGGGCCGGACCGAGGAGAGCAACCGGCCCGGGGCATGGCACGCTTGGGGCATGGCAGTGCAGATCAACCCCAGCATCCTGTCCGCGGACTTCGCCCGTCTTGCCGAGGAGGCAAGGGCGGTGGAGGGCGCGGACTGGCTCCATGTCGACGTCATGGACAACCACTTCGTACCGAACCTCACGCTCGGTGTACCGGTCGTAGAGTCCCTGGCCCGGGCTACGGACACGCCGCTGGACTGTCATCTGATGATCGAGGACCCCGATCGGTGGGCACCCCAGTACGTGGAAGCGGGTGCCGGTTCGGTCACCTTCCACGCCGAGGCCGCCGCCGCGCCGGTGCGGCTCGCCCGCGAGATCCGGGCCAAGGGCGCCCGCGCCTCCATGGCGCTCAAGCCCGCGACCCCCATCGAGCCGTACGAGGATCTGCTCCCCGAGCTCGACATGTTGCTGATCATGACGGTCGAGCCCGGTTTCGGGGGCCAGGCGTTCCTGGACATCATGCTTCCGAAGATCCGCCGCACCCGTGAGCTGATCGGCAAGCACGGCCTCGAACTGTGGCTGCAGGTCGACGGCGGTGTTTCGGCGTCCACCATCGAGCGGTGCGCGGAGGCGGGCGCGGACGTCTTCGTCGCCGGTTCGGCGGTGTACGGGGCGGCGGACCCGGCCCACGCGGTACGTGCATTGCGCACCCAGGCTCAGGCGGTGACGGCCCATGCGGCGTGGGCGTGCGACCACTGAACCAAGGGAACGTGAACGGCGCCCATCAGGGCTGATCAAGTACGCCGGATCTGCAAGGATGAACGGCGAACCCAGAGTGTGAACAGCAGTGAGGAGAGCGCCGTGTCGGGTATGTCGGCGGGCCGGTCAGCCATGCGGATGGGACCCGCTGAGCTGGTGCAGGCGGCGGCCATGGCCCGCCGCTTCTACCTTGAGGGCAAGTCCAAGATCCAGATCGCCGAGGAGTTCGGCGTCAGCCGCTTCAAGGTGGCCCGGGTCCTGGAGACCGCTCTCGAACGGGATCTCGTGCGGATCGAGATCCGGGTGCCCGCCGAGCTGGACGCGGAGCGCTCCGACGCGCTGCGCGCCCGCTACGGCCTGCGGCACGCCGTCGTGGTCGAGTCCCCGGCCGACGCCGAGGAGTCGCCCGACCCCGAGAACCTCGGCGAAGTCGCCGCCGACCTGCTCGGCGAGCTGGTCAACGAGGGCGACGTACTGGGCCTGGCCTGGGGTCGCTCCACCATCCACATGGCGGCCGCCCTCGACCGGCTGCCGCCGTGCACGGTGGTGCAGCTGACGGGTGTGTACGACGCCGGGACCGCCGAGCGCGGTTCGGTGGAGGCGGTGCGGCGCGCGGCACAGGTGTCGGGCGGCGACGCCCACCCCATCTACGCGCCGATGCTGCTGCCCGACGTGGCCACCGCGGCCGCGCTGCGCAGCCAGACGGGGATCGCCCGCGCCTTCGAGTACTTCGACAAGGTCACGGTCGCCTGTGTGTCGATCGGCTCCTGGGAGGCCGGCATCTCGACGGTGCACGACATGCTCACCGAGGAGGAGCGCGCCCACTACGCCACCCTCGGCGTCGCCGCCGAGATGTCCGCGCACCTCTTCGACGCCGAGGGCCGGCGGGTCGGCCGTGACCTGGGCGAGCGGTGCATCACCGTCGAGGCCGACCGGCTGCGCCGCATCCCCGAGGTCGTCGCCATCGCGGGCGGACAGCGCAAGGCGGCCGCCATCGACGCGGTGCTGCGGTCCGGGCTCGTCACCAGCCTGGTGACGGACACGTCCGCCGCGGACTATCTGATGACGGCGGGCCCGACGCCCCGCCCGGCCCTGAACCGCGCGGACCCGGACGGGCCGTGACACGCCGGGGATGACGGCCGTAGGTTTCCGGGCGTCGGTCAGGGGTGTTGCCTCGGCTTGGCGTGCGGGGTGGGGGCTGTGCCTTTCCCCGGCTGATGGCTGTGCCTTTCCCCGGGCGTGGGCCGGTGCTGTGACTGGTCTGGGGGAGGGGCTGGGCTTTGTGCCTTGTGGGGCGGAGCCGCCGTGGCCTTCTTCGGGTCGCGATGCCGCGGTTCCTCCGGGCTGACAGGCGGTGGCCTCTCCACGCCGTCCGGCTTGTGCCCTCGGGGCCCGACCGGTTTGTGCCCTCCGGGCGACCGGGCGTGGCTGCAAGGGCTGTCCGGTCTGGCTCCTCGGGCAGACCTGGCGTCCCCGCAGGGCTGTCACTGTCTCGCCCGGCTTCCCTCCCGCGCGGCCGACCGACGTCGGTCCCGTACCGGGCCGGCGGGATGTGGACGGTCGGCGTCAGTGGGCCGCGGCGTCGAGATCGAGGCTCCTTCGGCGCCGGCCTCATGGAGCGCGAGCAGGTGCTTGCGCCGCGAGGTCGGGGAGCTTGGGCTGCTCGCTCCGAACCGATGGGCGACCTGCGGTCTTCCTGCTGCTGGTGACACGCGCTCTCGTGACGCCGTCGATGCGGCACTCGCCTTCGCCGGGGGCGGCCGCCGCACAGGGGCTTGGGTCGGACGCGCCGACGCGGTGGGCCTCTTGCGGCCGCCGTTGCGTGACCGGTTGGGGTCGCCTCGACGGCGCCCCGTTCCTCCTGGCACCGGGGCCGGGAGGAACAGGGCGGGAGGCGTCTGCGGTCAGCCGGAGCAGACGGTCAGGTTGACCGTGTCCTTGCCCGCGACCGCGGCCTTCGGACTGTGCGGGGTGACCGTGACCACCGTGTTCGGCGTGCCGTTGCAGGCCGTCTTGCTGACGGTGCCCAGCTTGAGATCGAGCTTCGTGATGTACATCTGGGCCATCTCCAGGGAAAGGCCGCCCAGCTTGGTGGAGCTGCTGCCACCGCGTGCGTCGATGACAAGGAGCACGGCGTCACCCTCGCCGTTGTCGGTGGGCTGGGTGGGCTGGGTGGTCTTCGCGGGCTGGGTGGTCTTTGTGGTGGCGGGTTTCGAGGCGGCGGTGGTGACCTTGGTGGGAGCGGCGGGCTTCGAGCTGTGGGTGAGGGCGGAGGCCAGGGCGGTGCCGCCGCCGGCCACGATGAGGGCGGCGGCTACGCCGGCTATGGCGGTGGTCCGCCTGCGGCGGGCCCGGCGTGCGATGGCGGCGGCATCGAAGCCCGGCGTGTCCGAGGCGTTCACGAAGTCGTTGATGGCGTTCACCAGTTCCTCTTCGAAGGGTGTGTTACCGGCGCAGCCTGAAGGCGGCGAATCATACGAAGTCATCGGGTTCCTTCCGTGGGCTGCTTCGGCGAAGGGTCGGCGAGCGTGGGGAACTGGCTTCTGAGTTTTTCCATGGCGCGGGCGAGTTGGGACCGTACGGTGCCCGGCGAGATCCTCAGGTCGGCAGCGATCTCGGCATCGGACAGGTCGTGGAAGTACCGCAGTACGACGACCGTGCGCATACGCATCGGCAGACGCTGCAGGGCGCGGACCAACTGGTCCCTGCTGTCTATACGCCCGTACTCGTCCCCCGGGGCCGCCCTGTCGCCGCTGTCCTGGTGCGGAGCCGTGCGGCGGAACTTCCGCCACCGGTCGTTGGCCAGGTTCACCATGATCCGCCGCACATAGGCGTCCGGAACATCCTTGGCGGTGATCGTGCGCCACTTGCGGCAGACCCGCTCCAGGGTTTCCTGGACCAGGTCCTCCGCCGCGTCACGATTCCCCGTCAAGGCGAGGGCGCCGCGGAACAAAGCGGCTGACCGGGTGGCGACGAAGTCATGGAACTCGATCTCCGCCGTCACGACCTCATCGCGGCCGGCTCCCAGTCTCCACTCAGATGCCAGATCCACATGCTGCTCCCTTCCTGTCACCCCTCCTCGACGTGGAAGCTCTCTCGTTTGCAGCACGGCCTTTATGTGATCTGAGTCACAGGGTGGGGTTCGGATGTGGCACCGCCGTCAAGCCGTGCGCCCGGCGCCGGCCCGCCCCGCCGCCCTCGGAAGTCGCGATGAGGCGGGTCGATTGAAACCGTTCAATTGCCCGTGCCCGCGTACCGGGGATGCGTCAGGCTCCAGCGAAGGAGCGTGCCTGCCCGATGACTTGTCAAGAAAACCCCGCACACTCATTGACCCTCATCCCGTACGCCCCTACCTTCACGCCGTGAATCGATTCATCGTTTCTACGTGAGGGGCCGTAGTGATCAGCAGGAGGAACATCCTGGCGGCCGCGGCTGCCACAGTGGCCGCCGCGGCCGCCGACGCCGGATCAGCGGTGGCCGAACCGGCGTCCATGCCGGCCCAGGCGCGGACCCGGCACGGCGCCCTGCGCGTCACCGCGCCGACGGTCGAGTACGTTCAACACCCCCTCGGCCTCGACGCGCGACACCCGCGGCTGAGCTGGCCGATGGCCTCGGACCGGCCGGGCGCGCGGCAGAGCGCCTATCGGATCCGCGTCGCCTCCAGTGCGTCGGGCCTGTCGCACCCGGATGTCTGGGACAGCGGAAAGGTCACCTCCGGCGAGTCCGTCCTCGTCCCGTACACGGGCCCCCAACTGGAGCCGCGGACGCGCTACTTCTGGTCCGTGCGCGTATGGGACGCCCAGGGCGTGGCCTCCGGCTGGAGCGCGCCGGCGTGGTGGGAGACGGGCCTCATGGACGCCGCGCAGTGGTCCGCGGAATGGATCTCCGCTCCTGCGGTTCTCACGGACGCGCCGTCGCTGGAGGGCAGCGCGTGGATCTGGTTCCCCGAAGGCGAACCGGCCAACAGCGCGCCCGCGGCCACCCGTTGGTTCCGTCGCGCCGTCGACCTCCCGGACGGGGTCATGGCGGCGACCCTGGCCATCACCGCCGACAACGTGTACGCCGTCTCCGTGAACGGCACCGAGGTGGCCCGCACCGATCTGGCGACGGACAACGAGGGCTGGCGTCGGCCGGCCGTCGTCGACGTCCTCGCCCAGGTGCGTTCCGGGACGAACGTCCTCGCGGTCTCCGCGACCAACGCGACCGAGGGCCCCGCCGGCCTGGTCGCCGTCCTCACCCTCCACACGGCATCCGGCGAACAGAGGATCGTCACCGATGCCTCCTGGAGGTCGACGGACGGCGAACCCGCCGACGGCTGGCGCGAGCCGGGCTTCGACGACAGCGGCTGGCGGGCGGCGAAGGTGGCGGCCGCCTGGGGAGCCGGCCCGTGGGGACGGGTCGTCCCGGCCTCGTACGCCGCCAACCAGCTGCGGCACGAGTTCGCGCTGCCGCGCAAGAAGGTGTCACGCGCCCGCCTGTACGCCACGGCGCTCGGTCTCTACGAAGCCCACCTCAACGGCCGCCGTGTGGGCCGTGACCAGCTCGCTCCCGGCTGGACCGACTACCGCGAACGTGTCCAGTACCAGACGTACGACGTCACCACCCTCGTGCGGCCGGGCGCCAACGCCATCGGCGCGTATGTGGCCCCGGGCTGGTACGCGGGCAACGTGGGTATGTTCGGACCTCACCAGTACGGCGAACGCCCCGCCCTGCTGGCGCAGTTGGAGGTCGAGTACGCCGACGGGACGAGTGAGCGCATCACGTCGGGCACGGACTGGCGGGCCACCTCCGGGCCGATCGTCTCCGCCGACCTGCTGGGCGGCGAGACGTACGACGCGCGCAAGGAGACCTCCGGCTGGACCTCACCCGGCTTCGACGACCGGACCTGGCTCGACGTCCGCGCCGCGGGCGACGCCGCTCCCGACAGAATCGTCGCGCAGGTGGACGGCCCGGTCCGGGTGGCCGAGGAACTCCCGGTCAAGGAGGTGACCGAACCCGAGCCGGGCGTCTTCGTCCTCGATCTGGGCCAGAACATGGTCGGGTCGGTACGGCTGCGGGTCTCGGGTGACGCGGGAACGACCGTACGGCTGAGGCATGCCGAGGTCCTCAACCCGGACGGCACCCTCTACACCGCGAATCTGCGCTCCGCCGCGGCCACCGACACGTACACCCTCAAGGGCGGCGGCGAGGAGACGTACGAGCCGCGCTTCACCTTCCACGGTTTCCGCTATGTCGAGGTGACCGGGTTCCCCGGCACCCCCTCGGCGAAGGCCGTGACCGGTCGCGTGATGCACACGTCCGCCCCCTTCACCTTCGCGTTCGAGACCGACGTCCCGATGCTCAACAAGCTGCACAGCAACATCACTTGGGGCCAGCGCGGCAACTTCCTCTCCGTCCCCACGGACACACCCGCGCGCGACGAGCGCCTGGGATGGACGGGCGACATCAACGTCTTCGCGCCCACGGCCGCGTACACGATGGAGTCGGCCCGCTTCCTCACCAAGTGGCTCGTGGACCTGCGCGACGCCCAGACCGCGGAGGGCGCCTTCACGGACGTGGCGCCCATGGTCGGCACGGTCGGCAACGGCGTAGCCGGATGGGGCGACGCGGGCGTCACGGTCCCCTGGTCCCTCTACCAGGCGTACGGGGACCGGCAGGTCCTGGAGGATGCCTGGCCGTCCGTCCTGGCCTGGCTGAAGTACCTGGAGAAGAACAGCGCCGACCTGCTGCGGCCGGCCGCCGGATACGGCGACTGGCTGAACGTCTCCGACGAGACACCCAAGGACGTCATCGCCACCGCGTACTTCGCGCACAGTGCCGACCTCGCGGCCCGGATGGCCGACGGACTCGGCAAGGACTCCGCCCCCTACCTCGGCCTCTTCGAGCGCATACGCACGGCGTTCCAGAACGCCTACGTCACCGCCGCCGGCAAGGTGAAGGGCGACACACAGACGGCCTATGTCCTCGCCCTGTCGATGAACCTGCTGCCGGACGCGCTGCGGAAGGCGGCAGCCGACCGTCTTGTCGCGCTGATCGAAGCCAAGGACTGGCACCTGTCCACGGGATTCCTCGGTACGCCCCGGCTGCTGCCCGTCCTCACCGACACCGGCCACACCGACGTCGCCTACCGGCTGCTCCAGCAACGTTCCTTCCCCAGCTGGGGCTACCAGATCGACAAGGGCTCCACCACGATGTGGGAACGCTGGGACTCCATCCAGCCCGACGGCAGCTTCCAGACCCCGGCCATGAACTCCTTCAACCACTACGCGTACGGCTCGGTGGGCGAGTGGATGTACACGAACATCGCCGGCATCTCGGCGGGCCGGCCCGGCTACCGTGAGATCGTCGTCCGCCCCCGCCCGGGCGGCGGGGTCACCTCCGCCCGCGCCACGTTCGCCTCGGTCCACGGCCCGATCGCCACGCAGTGGCGACAGCGGTCCGGCGGCTTCGTCCTGACGTGCACCGTGCCTCCCAACACCACCGCCGAGGTATGGATCCCCGCGGACGATCCGGACACGGTCACCCACACCCACGCGACGCTCCTGCGCCAGGAGGACGGCTGCGCGGTGTATCAGGTCGGCTCCGGCACCCACCGCTTCACCACCTGACGCGCACGCGGGCCGCGGCGGAATGGCCACGAGTACCACGAGTACACGGTCAAATCGCCCGGCCCGCGTGATCGGGGAGCCCGCCGCATTGTCACCGGGGAGGGCGGTGAGATCTACTACAGCGGTGATCACAACAAGTCGTTCAAGGCGGTGCTGAGATGACGGACGGCCCGTTGACGGAGGTGTTCCGCGCGGCACGCGCGGTCGGATGGCAGGTCACCGTGCTCGACCTGACCGGAGTTCTGGACAAGGCCGGCTTCATGGAGCGCTGTGTACGCGCCCTCGACCTGCCGGAGTGGTTCGGCCGGAACTGGGACGCCCTCGCGGACTGCCTGGGCGACCCAGACTGGGGCCCCGCCAGCCCCGGCCGCCTCCTCCTGGTGAGCGGCTGGCGGCCCTTCGCCAAGGCCCGCCCCGACGAGTGGGAGATCGCCCAGGAGGTGCTGGAATCGGCCGCCGGGCACTACGAGGAGCACGACGCCGCGCTGTCGGTCGTCCTGGCCCTTGGAGGATCCGCCCAATGGCCCCCTGACCAGCCTGGATGATCCGTCCGGGCACGACAGCCAGGCCGTCATGGGACAATGAAGTACGTGCTCTTCCCCCTGGCTGACCGGTCCGGGGGCCACCTCTGATCGACCGGGATGTGCAGCACGTGCGTTTCCTCAACGACATCCAGCCTCCGTACGACCTGACGTACGACGACGTCTTCATGGTCCCCAGCCGCTCCGCCGTCGGCTCGCGGCAGGGCGTCGACCTCACCGCCCCGGACGGCACGGGCACCACGATCCCCCTGGTCGTCGCCAACATGACCGCGATCGCGGGACGCCGGATGGCCGAGACCGTGGCCCGCCGCGGTGGCCTCGTCGTCATCCCGCAGGACATCCCGATCGAGGTCGTCACGGAGGTCGTCTCCTGGGTCAAGGGACGCCACCTGGTGCTCGACACCCCCATCGTCCTGGCCCCCCACCAGACCGTCGCCGACGCGCTGGCGCTGCTGCCCAAGCGCGCGCACAACGCGGGCGTCGTCGTGGACGAGGACGGCCGCCCGGTCGGTGTGGTCACCGACGCCGACCTCACGGGCGTGGACCGCTTCACCCAGCTGAACGAGGTGATGTCCCGCGACCTGCTGCTGCTCGACGCGGACATCGAGCCGCGCGAGGCGTTCAACAAGCTGGACGGCGCCAACCGCCGTTACGCCCCCGCCGTGGACGCCGACGGCAAGCTGGCGGGCATCCTCACCCGCAAGGGCGCCCTGCGCGCCACGCTCTACACCCCGGCCACCGACGCGCACGGCAAGCTGCGCATAGCGGCCGCCGTCGGCATCAACGGCGATGTGGCGGGCAAGGCCAAGCAGCTGCTCGACGCGGGCGTCGACACGCTCGTCATCGACACGGCACACGGCCACCAGGAGTCGATGATCAGCGCGATCAGGACCGTCCGCGCGCTCGACCCGCACGTCCCGATCGCCGCGGGCAACATCGTCGCCGCGGAGGGGGTCAAGGACCTCATCGAGGCGGGCGCGGACATCATCAAGGTCGGGGTCGGTCCCGGCGCCATGTGCACCACCCGCATGATGACCGGCGTCGGCCGGCCGCAGTTCTCGGCCGTCATGGAGTGCGCCGCCGAGGCGAAGAAGTACGGCAAGCACGTGTGGGCCGACGGCGGCGTCCGCCACCCCCGCGATGTCGCCATGGCGCTGGCCGCGGGCGCGTCCAACGTCATGATCGGTTCCTGGTTCGCGGGGACGTACGAGTCGCCGGGCGACCTCCAGCAGGACGCCAACGGGCGCCTCTACAAGGAGTCGTTCGGCATGGCCTCCGCCCGCGCGGTCCGCAACCGTACGAGCGAGGAGTCGGCGTACGACCGCGCCCGCAAGGCCCTCTTCGAGGAGGGCATCTCCACCTCGCGGATGTTCCTCGACCCGGGCCGCCCGGGCGTCGAGGACCTGATCGACTCGATCATCGCGGGCGTCCGCTCCTCCTGCACCTACGCGGGCGCCAACTCCCTGGAGGAGTTCGCCGAGAACGCGATCGTGGGCATCCAGAGCGCCGCCGGCTACGCCGAGGGCAAGCCCCTGCACGCCAGCTGGAGCTGACCCGTTCCACCGTCGTACGGCCCCTGTGGTGCGCCCACGGGGGCCGTCGGCGTACCCGCCGCGGATCGCCGTACGGGGGCCTGCGCAACCGTCGAATGGCCCCGCGCAACGAACACGCGCCGAGCTGCGAGGAACGCAACGATCTTGCGGAGATGCGCAAGGTTGCTGCATTACGCCCGTGAAGGCCGGACTCGTAGGGTCGAGCGCTGTACATGGCGTGGCGGGGACCCCGCTCGGTGGGTCCCCGCTGCCGGGGGTGCCGCCGGTCCCCGCCGTACCGACCGGCAGCGACGAGGGAGCCACCGCGTGCTCGATCAAGGCGCACCCCCGCAGTCCCGCACACCGTCCGCCGCACCGTCCCCGGGTGTCGGCGCGCGCCTCATGCGCCGCAAACCCGTGGAACGCCTGGTCGCCGAGGGTGGCCAGGGTGAGGGCGGCTCGCTCAGGCGCTCCCTCGGACTGTGGCAGCTCACCATGATCAGCATCGGGGCCACCCTCGGCACCGGCATCTTCGTGGTCCTCGGCGAGGCCGTCCCCAAGGCCGGACCCGCGGTCACCCTGTCCTTCGTGATCGCCGGTCTCACCGCGCTGTTCTCGGCCCTCTCGTACGCCGAGCCGGCCCGGCACCATCCCGGTCGCCGGCTCCTCGTACTCGTATGCGTACGCAACGCTCGGCGAGCTGATCGCCTGGATCTGCGGCTGGTGTCTGGTCCTGGAGTACGGCGTGTCGGTGGCCGCGGTCGCGGTCGGCTGGGGCGAACACCTGAACGAGCTGCTCGACGGCACGATGGGCGTCACCATCCCGAGCGCGCTCTCCGCCCCGCCCGGTGACGGCGGCGTCTTCAACCTGCCCGCCCTGATCGTCGTGCTGCTCGCCATGGCCTTCCTGCTCGGCGGCGCCAAGGAGTCCGCACGCGCCAACACGATCATGGTGGCCGTGAAGATCGTCGCGCTGCTGCTGTTCTGCGCGATCGGCGTCCAGGGCTTCGAGTCCGGCAACTACCAGCACTTCATGCCGCTGGGCATGGCGGGCGTCAGCGCCGCCGGGGCCACGCTGTTCTTCTCGTACATCGGCTTCGACGCCGCCTCCACGGCCGGTGAGGAGGCGAAGAACGCCCAGCGTGACCTGCCGCGCGCGATCATGCTCTCGCTGGTCGTCGTTACGGCGCTGTACGTCGTCGTCGCGGCCGTCGCCGTCGGCGCGAAGCCCTGGCAGAAGTTCAACGACTCGGAGGCCGCCCTCGCCGAGATCATGAAGAACGTCACCGGGCAGTCGTTCTGGGGCACGCTGCTCGCCGCGGGTGCCGTCATCGCCATCGCGAGCGTCGTCCTGACCGTGCTCTACGGCCAGACCCGCATCCTCTTCGCCATGTCCCGCGACGGGCTCGTGCCCAAGGTGTTCTCGCGCGTCCACCCGAGGACGGGGGCGCCGCGGGCAGGCACCGTGATCGTCTCGCTGTTCTGCGGTGTCCTCGCCGCCGCCATCCCGCTCGGCCAACTCGCCGACGCCACCAGCATCGGCACCCTCTTCGCCTTCGCACTGGTCAATGTCGCCGTCGTGGTGCTGCGCCGGACGCGCCCGGAGATGCCGCGCACCTTCCGGGTGCCGCTGTCGCCGCTGCTGCCCGCGATCGGCTTCGCGCTGTGCGTGTGGATGATGGGCAGCCTCGCGGCCGTCACCTGGGTGGTCTTCGGAGTCTGGATGGCCGCCGGGCTCGTGTTCTACTTCAGTTACGGCTATCGCCGCTCCCGTCTCGCACCATCAGAAAAGTGAAACACCCGCAGTGCTGAACGATCTCGACGAACGCATCGTGCACGCCCTCGCCGAGGACGCCCGCCGTTCCTACGCCGACATCGGCCACCTGGTCGGCCTGTCCGCTCCTGCCGTGAAACGCCGGGTGGACCGGTTGCGGGCCACCGGAGCCATCACCGGATTCACCGTGCGGGTGGATCCGGCGGCGCTGGGATGGGAGACGGAGGGGTTCGTCGAGATCTACTGCCGCCGGAACACCTCGCCGGAGACCATCCAGCGCGGGCTGGAGCGGTACCAGGAGGTGGTGGCCGCGTCCACCGTCACGGGGGAGGCGGACGCGGTGGTGCAGGTCTTCGCTTCCGACATGCGGCACTTCGAGCGGGTGTTGGAGCGGATTGCCGGGGAGCCGTTCGTCGAGCGGACCAAGTCGGTGCTGGTGTTGTCTCCGTTGCTGCGGCGGTTTTCTTCGGGGTCGCCCACGTAGGCGCTCCGCTGGGGGCGCGTTGTTCGGGTGCGGGTTCGTTGCGGCTGGGCGCGCCCCGCGGCGGAGCCGCTATATGTCACAGCCCCGCGCCCCTGACGGGGCGCTGCACCCTGCGCCCTCCGGCAAGGAACCCTTACTCCGCTGTTTTTCTCGCCAACGCGTTGTTGCCGATCGAGTTGTGGACGCTGAAGCTCACCGAGTCCGAGCGGTAGCGGTCGTCGGACCACTCCACCGGGCGGCCTTCGCGGGTGGTGGTGACGCGGCGGACCCTCAGGAGGGGACTGGTGCGGCGGACGCCGAGGAGGTCGGCGTCCTGGGCGCCCGCCGCCACCGCGTCGATGACGTGCTCGCCGTAGGCGAAGACCAGGCCGGTGTCCTCGTAGAGCCGCTGGGTGACGGAGGGGCAGTCGGGCTCGATGGCCTCGACGGCGGGGGAGATCCAGTCCGCGTACACGGTCCGCTCCAGGAGCACCGGCTCGCCGTCCAGACCGCGGACCCGCAGGACGTGCAACACGATGGTCCGCTCGGGGAGTTGGAGGCGTACGGAGTCCTCCGTCGTCGCCGGGCGGTGCTCCTGCTCGACGACGTGTCCCGTCGCCTCGCGCCCCATCGCGCGCGCCCACTGGGCGAAGCTGCGCAGTTCGGCGAAGCTCTGGCTGCGGCGGCTCGCGAGGACCACGCGGCGGGCGCCCTGGCGGGAGCCGATGAGTCCCTCGGCGGTCAGCGCCGCGACGGCCTGGCGGACCGTGCCGCGCGCCACCCCGTACTGGGCCGCGAGGTCCGTCTCCGCGGGCAGCAGACTGCCCACCGTGTACTCCTCGCGGTCGATCGCCCGCCGCAGTTCGTCGGCGATCTCCTCGTGTCGCGCCGGCATGCTTCCCCTCTGACTCGACTGCTGTGCACAGCGTGATCAGCCTAATCGAGATCCGACCGTGATCCACACCGGCCGGGATTGTGCAGGGAATCAGGGCTCAGGGTTTCTCCGGTGTTTACGAACACGACACCGACGGCGGGCCTACTGGGGCCAACTTGTTCAGACAAGTTCTCCGCATTACCCGAACCCTCGTGCGTACTCCTGGAGAGACCGTGACCGTGTTCCTGCCGAGGACCGCCGTCCTCACCGGCGGCATCGCCGTCGCCGCCGCCCTCGCCCTCAGCGCCTGTGGCGCGGCCCCCGACGACAAGGCGACCACCGCCGACGGCAAGAGCGCGGCCACCGCGACCTCCGCCGCGGACTTCGGCGGCCTCGACGCCCTGGTGAAGGCCGCCAAGAAGGAGGGCGCGCTGCACGCGATCGCCCTGCCCCGCGACTGGGCCAACTACGGCGCCCTGATCGACGGCTTCACGAAGAAGTACGGCATCAAGATCGACGTGGAGAACCCGGACGGCTCCAGCCAGGACGAGATCAACGCCGTGACGTCGAGGAAGGGGCAGGACCGTGCCCCGGACGTCCTCGACCTGGGCAGCTCGTTCGCGCTCAGCGCCGCCCAGCAGGGGCTGCTCGCGCCGTACAAGGTGACCGCCTTCGCCGACATCCCCGAGGGCCAGAAGGACGCGCAGGGCCGCTGGTTCAACGACTACGGCGGCTACATCTCCATCGGCTGCGACGCCAAGAAGGTCAAGGAGTGCCCGAAGACCTTCAAGGACCTGCTCAAGCCGGAGTACAAGGGGAAGGTCGCCCTCAACGGCAACCCCACCAAGTCCGGTTCGGCCTTCGGCGGCGTCTACGCGGCCTCACTCGCCAATGGCGGTTCCTTCGACGACATCCAGCCCGGCCTGGACTTCTTCGCCACGCTGAAGAAGAACGGCAACTACACGCCCGTCGAGTCGACCCCGGCCACCGTCGAGAAGGGCGAGACCCCGATCAGCATCGACTGGGACTACCTGAACGCCGGTTACGCCGACGAGTTCAAGTCCAAGGGCGTCGACTGGACGGTCACGGTCCCCTCGGACGGCAAGTTCTCCCAGTACTACTCCCAGGCCGTCAACAAGGACGCCCCGCACCCGGCGGCCGCCCGCCTGTGGCAGGAGTACCTCTACAGCGCCGAGGGCCAGAACCTCTGGCTCAAGGGCTACGCCCGCCCGGCCCTGATGACCGCCATGGAGACGGCCGGCACCCTCGACAAGACCGCCGCCGCCAAGCTCCCCGAGGTCTCCGGCACGCCCAGCTTCCCGACCGAGGCCCAGCAGGCCAAGGCCAAGACGGTCCTCGCGCAGGGCTGGGGCAAGGCCGTCTCCGGATGACCACCGCCCTCACCGAGGCCGAGGCCGACGTGGTGCCCGCCGCCGCTCCCCAGCGGCGGCGGCGCCGCGCCCCCGGCCGGCTCGCCGTCCTCCCGCTGCTCGTCTTCGTCGCGATCGCCTTCGGGATCCCCGCCCTGGCCATGCTGAACGGCGCCTTCACGGTCAAGGACCAGACCACCGGCGCCACCTCGTACACCACGGCCAATCTGACCGCCTCGCTCCAGGGCGCCTACTTCACCGCCCTGATCGGCAGCGTGAAGCTGTCCGCCGTCTCCGCGGCCGTGGCCACCGTCCTTGGACTGCTGCTGGCGCAGGCCGTGGTGACCTCCCGCTTCCGCGCGCTGCGCGAGGCGGTCCTCACCGCGTCCGGTGTCCTCGCCAACTTCGGCGGCGTCCCGCTGGCCTTCGCGTTCGTCGCCACGCTCGGCAACGCGGGTGTCCTGACCCGGCACCTGGGCCTGACCGACAAGGGCTGGAACCTCTACAGCTTCTGGGGCCTGGTCATCGTCTACCTGTACTTCCTGATCCCGCTGATGGTCCTCACCATCACCCCCGCCCTCGACGGCCTGCGCTCCCAGTGGCGCGAGGCCGCGCAGAACAACGGGGCCACCTCCGTCCAGTACTGGCGGCACGTGGCACTGCCCGTCCTCGCGCCCTCACTCCTCGGCGGCCTGGTCCTGCTCTTCGGGAGCGCCTTCGCCGCGTACGCCACCGCCGCCGCCATGGTGGGCAGCGCGGTCCCGCTGGTCACCCTGCAGATCGCCGACGCCATCTCCGGCAACGTCCTGGTCGGCCAGGAGAACGTGGCGCTCGCCCTCAGCCTCGACATGGTCCTTGTCGCGGGCCTGGTCATGGCCGTGTATCTGCCCCTGCAACGACGGAGCGCGCGATGGCTGGAAGCCTGAACAAGACGGCACGCGTACGTCCCTGGCGCGGGGTCGTCCTCGTCGGCGCCGGGCTCTACTTCCTGGTCCCGCTGGCCGCGTCCGTGATCTTCACGGTCGACGTGCCGAACCAGGGGATCACCTTCGACGCGTACAGCCAGATCGTCTCCGCCGACGGCTTCGTCTCCAGCCTGCTGCTCTCGCTGGAACTGGCCGCCGCCACCATCGCCGTGGTGCTGCTGCTGATGGTGCCCGCGATGGTCGCGCTGCGGCTCGGCGCGCCGAAGCTGCGGCCCGTCGTCGAGGTGATCTGCTCGCTGCCGCTGGTCGTCCCGCCGATCGCGTTCGTCGCCGGGATCGCCACGGTCCTCAAGTGGGGCCCCGAACACCTCTCCCGCACCCCGCTGTTCGAGACGTTCGTGGCCCTGCAGAACCCCGACTTCCCCGTCGTCCTCGTCCTCGCGTACGTCGTGATGGCGTTGCCGTTCGTGTACCGGGCCCTGGACGCCGGGCTGCGCGCCGTCGACGTACGCACCCTCGTCGAGGCCGCGCGCAGCTGCGGGGCGAACTGGCCGCAGGCGCTGGTGCGGGTCGTGCTGCCCAATCTGCGCGGGGCGCTGCTCAATGCCTCCTTCCTCACGCTGGCCCTGGTGCTCGGCGAGTTCACCGTCGCCCAGCTGCTCGGCTTCCAGCCCTTCGCCGTGTGGATCTACAGCGTCGGCGGCTCGCAGGCCCAGCTCTCCGTCGCCGTCTCCGTGCTCAGCCTGCTCGTCACCTGGGCCCTGCTGCTCTCGCTCGCCGGGCTCGGCGGGCGCTCCCGTTCCGCTTCCGCTTCGGCCTCCCGGGGATGAACCATGACTGCCACCACGCTTGAGAAGGCCGCCGACGCCAAGGCCGCCACCGTAGAATTCCGCGGACTGCGCCGGGAGTTCGGCCAGACCGTCGCCCTCGACGGCCTCGACCTGACCGTCCGGCCCGGTGAACTCCTCGCCCTGCTCGGCCCGTCCGGCTGCGGCAAGACCACCGCGCTGCGGATGCTCGCCGGGTTCGAACACCCCGACTCCGGCGCGGTGCTGGTCGACGGCGAGGACGTCACCCGGGTTCCGGCCCATCGCCGCGACGCCGGGATGGTCTTCCAGTCGTACAGCCTCTTCCCGCACCTCAGCGCCCTCGACAACGTGGCGTTCGGACTGCGGATGCGCAAGGTGCGTACGGCCGAACGGCGGTCCCGCGCCGCCGAGTTGCTCGATCTCGTGGGGCTCGCCGACAAGGGTGAGCGCTTCCCGCACCAGCTCTCCGGCGGTCAGCAGCAGCGCATCGCGCTGGCCCGTGCGCTCGCCCTGCGTCCGCGGGTGCTGCTGCTCGACGAACCTCTCTCCGCCCTCGACGCCAAGGTGCGGCTCACGCTCCGCGAGGAGATCCGCCGCCTCCAGCAGGAACTCGGCATCACCACACTGTTCGTGACGCATGATCAGGAGGAGGCGCTGTCGATGGCCGACCGCGTCGCCGTGATGCGGGCCGGGCGGCTCGAACAGTGTGCCGCGCCCGCCGAGCTGTACGGGCGGCCCGCGACCGCGTTCGTCGCCGAGTTCGTGGGCACGATGAGCCGGATTCCGGGGAGACTGGACTCCGGCGTGGTCGAGGTGCTCGGGCAGCGGCTGCCGGTCGACGGGGACGCGCCCGCCGCGACGGAGGTGGAGGTGCTGGTACGGCCCGAGGCGGTGCGGGTGCGCGCGGACGACGCCGGCAGCGCCCGTGTCGTCGCCACCGCCTTCCTCGGGGCCGTCACCCGCGTCACCGTCCGGCTCGCGGACACCACCGAGGTGAAGGCCGACCTGCCCACCCACGAGGCCGCCGCGCTCGGCTCGGGCGCCGCCGTGACGGTGAGCCTGCCGGAACGCCCGGTGCTGGTCGCCGAGCGCACCCGGTAGCCCGGGGCACGCGCAGCGACCCGGAACCCCCGCACCGAATGCCCCCACCGAATGCCCGCTCTGAATGCCCGCCGAATGAAAGAGAGCACCGTGACCCTCCGCACCACCTCCCCCCACCTCCCGCTCCAGGCCGTCCTGTTCGACATGGACGGCACGCTCGTGGACACCGAGCGACTGTGGTGGGAGGCGGTGGAGCAGGTGGCCGACGGGCTCGGGCGCCGGGTGACCGGGGCCGACCAGCCGGAGGTGCTCGGCCGGCCCGTCGAGTACACCGCCGCCTGGCTGGACGCGAGCACGGGCGCCGGGGCGGCGGAGATCGCCGCCCAGCTGCACCGGGAGTTCGCGGACCGCGTCCGCACGGGCATCGTGCCCCGCCCGGGGGCCCTGCGGCTCCTCGGGGAACTGGTCCGCGCGGGCGTCCCCACCGCCCTGGTGACCGCGTCGCCGCGCGCCGTCGCCGACACCGTCCTGGAAGCCCTCGGCGCCGAGCACTTCGCGGTCTCCGTCACCGCCGACGACACCGAACGCACCAAGCCCGCCCCCGATCCCTACCTCGCCGCCTGCCGCGCCCTCGGCGTCGACCCGGCCGCGTGTGTGGCCGTGGAGGACACCGAGACGGGCGTGGCGTCCGCCGAGGCCGCCGGGTGCGTCGTGCTGGCCGTGCCCTCGCTCGCGCCGATCGCCTCCGTCCCCGGACGCACCGTCCTGACCAGCCTGGAGGAGGTGACCCCGGCCCGGCTGCGCGCCATGGTCGCGCCCCGTGAGCTGCGGGTGATGAGCTGGAACCTCTGGTACGGCGGTACGAAGGTCGACGACCACCGCGAGAAGCAGCTCAAGGTCATCGCGGCGAGCGGCGCGGACGTGGTCGGCCTCCAGGAGACGTACGGCACCTCGGCTCAGGAGCTGGCCGCGGCCCTCGGCTGGCACCACCACCGGGCCGGCGAGAACCTCGGCATCATCAGCAGGTACCCGATCACCGCCCGCCACGGCGACCTGGACGTCGGCTTCTACGGCGGCACCGGAGTGCGCGTCCGGCTGGCGGGCGGCCAGGAGGTGGACCTCTGGAGCGCCCACCTCGACTACACGCCGTACGGCCCGTACGAGGCCCGCTTCGACGGGCTCCCGGCGGCCGAACTGATCGCCCACGAGGGCGTCCGGCTGGAGCAGATGAGGGAGATCCTGCGGCGGATCGCCGAGTCCACCGCCGACACCACCGTCCCCGTCGTCCTCGTCGGCGACTTCAACACCCCCTCGCACCTGGACTGGCCGGACGTCGAGTGGCCCGTGACGAAGGCCGCCGAGGCGGCGGGACTGCGCGACTCCTACCGCGAGGCCCACCCCGACCCCGTGCGGGAGCCCGGGCACACCTGGTCGCCGATCCACCCGGAGCACGAGGACGGCAGCGGGCGGCCCGAGCCGCAGGACCGGATCGACTTCGTGCTGCACCGGGGGCTGACGGTGCTCGACTCCCGGGCGCTCGTCAGCGGCAGCCCGCGGTCCTGGCCCGATGTCGCCGGCAACGACTGGCCGTCGGACCACGCCGCCGTCGTCACCACCTTCGCCGTGCCCCGCGCGGACTTCACCGACTGACCGAGCACGGCCGGGTGCCGGCGGCGACCGGGGTGGGACCGGGCGTCGAACCGGGAGTCGGTCCAGGAAGCCATTGCGGCCCCGGTGTGCCGTCCCGTAAGTTGACCCGCACTCTCTACCAACGAGTAGCACCAATGAGTAGCACCAACGAGTAACACCGATGGGTAACCAACCGTAGCCCGGCCAACCCGACCGTCCTGCCGTTCTGGGGAGTCCATGCGCAGGCCCTTCGGCCGTCCCACCACGGTCCGTACGCGCATCGTCGCGCTCGCACTCGCCCCGGTGCTCGCCCTCATGGCGCTGTGGGCCTTCGCCATGGTGTCCGTCACCGGCGAACTGCGCGCGCTCGTCCGGGTCCAGGGGGTGTACGACGCCTTCGGCACGCCGGTCGACACGGCGATCGGCCAGATCCAGATCGAACGGCGGCTCGCGGCCGCGTACCTGGGCGCGGACCACCGTACGGCGGCGGCCCTCGACCTGATGGAGCAGCAGCGCCGCACCGACCGCGCCGTGACCGCCATGCGGACCGCGATCCGGGACGGGGACCGCGGCCGGCTCTCCGGCAGACAGCGGCAGACGCTCGACGCCGTGCTGCGCTCGTTCGACGGACTGGAGGGGCTGCGGGGGCGTGTGCTGTCCCGCGGCATCTCCTGGGACCGGGCCGTCACCGAGTACGGCGCCCTCGTCGAGCCGGGCTTCGACGTCCAGTCCGCGCTCACCGCGCTGCAGGCCGGACAGCTGGCGCGCGAGGCCCAGGTCGTCATCGAGCTGGTGCGGGTGCGGGAGTTCGTGTCGCGCGAGGACGCCCTCGTCGCCGGGGCACGGGCCGCCGGATCGCTCACCGACCGCCAGTACGACACGCTCACCGCCACGATCGAGGACCGCCGGGTCTTCGAGCGGACCTATGTGCCCGACCTGCCCGCCGACTCGCGCGCGCTCTTCGAGACGTTCCGGCGCGGCTCGCTGCACCGGGAGTTGACGCGGGGCGAGGACGCCCTGCTGCGGGCGGGCGCGCGGGGTGCGGGCGAGGCCGTCGTGGCGGGCTCCTGGCGGACCACCACCGACCGGGCCGTCAAGCGGTACATGGAGCTGTGCACGCGGTCGGCCGTCAACTCCGCCGAACGCGGACGGACGTTCGCCTACCAGGAGCTGGCCAGGGCCGCGATCGTCGGTGTGCTCGGACTCGCCGCCGTGGGGCTGTCCCTGTGGTTCGCCGTACGCGGCGCCCGGCGCGTCTCGCGCCGCCTGGAGACGCTGCGGGACGCCGCCGACCTCCTGACCACCCACCAACTGCCCGATGTGATGCGCAGGTTGAGCGCGGGCGAGGACGTGGACGCCGCCACCGAGGCACCGCCCCTGGCCGACGGGGAGGCGGGGGCCGACGAGATCGGCCAGGTCGGCCGGTCCTTCAACACCGCCCGCCTCGCGGCCGTCGAGGCCGCCGTCACACAGGCCACCCTGCGCCGCGGGCTGTTCGCGGTACTCCTCAACATCGCCCGCCGCAACCAGGCCCTCGTCCACCGCCAGCTCAAACTCGTCGACACCCTGGAGCGGCGCACCGACGACCCGGACGTCCTGGACGACCTGTTCCGGATCGATCACCTCACCACCCGGATGCGACGCCACGCGGAGAGCCTGATCATCCTCTCCGGCTCCGCGCCCGGCCGCAGATGGCGGCGGCCCGTGCCGATCGCCCGCGTGGTGTCCTCCGCGGTGGGCGAGATCGAGGAGTACGCGCGTGTCGTGGTCCCGCCGATGCCGGAGGTGGGCGTCGCGGCGGACGCCGTCGCCGACGTCGTCCATCTGATCGCCGAACTCGTCGAGAACGCCACCGTGTTCTCGCCGCCCGGGAGCCAGGTCACCCTGCGCACCGGCCGGGCCGGGGGCGGGTTCGTCCTGGAGATCGACGACCGGGGCCTCGGTCTCGAACCCGAACAGATCGAGGAGGCCCACCGCACCCTCGGCACGCCGGACGACTTCGACCCGACCCGGCACGACCGGCTCGGGCTGTACGTGGTGGGACGGCTCGCCGCACGGCACGGCATCGAGGTCACGCTGTGCCGGTCGCCGTACGGCGGGACGACGGCGGTGGTGCTGCTGCCGGAGGCGGTCCTCGCGCCGGTCGAACCCGGGCGGCCGGAAGCGGTGACGGACACGGACCGGCGGGACCTGCCCGCCCGTACCGCCCGTACCTCCCGTACCTCCCGTACCTCCCGTACCTCCCGTACCTCCCGTACCTCTCGGACCGCCCGGACGGGTACCGCGGTGCTGCAGAAACAGCGGGAGGCGCGGGAGCGGCACGTGGACCGCGTACCGGAAAGCGCTCCCGCCAGCAGCCCGCCCGCCCTGCCCACCCGCGTCCGGCAGACCTCCCTCGCCCCCGAACTGCGCACCGAGGGCCCGCCCGCCGACCACACGCCGGAGCGCGAGGTCACCCCCGAGGAGGTCCGCGCGGTCTTCGGCGCCTTCCAGCGCGGCCTCGATCGCGGACGCAAGGGACTGTCCACCGGATCCGGCCCCGCGCAGCGAACCGACACCGAGGAAGGGACGGACGCCGACGATGCTCCGTGACCAGACCCCCGAGCACTCCGAGCCCCCGGCCACCGCCCCCGAAGCACCCGGCACGGATCTCGGCTGGCTGCTCGACGACCTCGTGGCACGGACCGACCATGTCAGGCAGGCCGTCCTCCTCACCGCCGACGGCCTCCCGCTGAGCTGCTCGGTCGGGATGCGCAGACGGGACATCGAGCACCTCGCCGCCGTCTGCTCCGGCTTCCACAGCCTGGCCCGCTCGGCAGGCGAACGCTTCGAGGCGGGGGAGGTGCGCCAGACCATGGTGATGCTCGACGACGCCTACCTGTTCATCACCCCGGCGGGCGACGGCAGCCGGCTGGCCGTCCTGAGCGAGGTGCAGACGGACGTCGGACAGCTCGCCCACGAGATGGCGCTGCTCGTCCGCCGCGTCGGCCGCCACATGACCGCCGCCGTACGGTCCGCCGCGGACCCCGCGGGCCCCTGACCCGGCAGTGACCGACGACCACTGGTACGAGGACGAGACCGGGTCGATGGTGCGGCCCTACACCGTGACGCGGGGCCGGACCCGGCCCTCGGACCGGCACACGATCGATCTGATGTCGCGGGTCACCGCCCTGACGACGGAAGAGGGCCGGCCAGGTGTCGACCACGCCCGTGCCGCCCTGCTGGCCCTGGTGCGCCACGGTCCCCGCCCGGTCGTCGAGCTCGCCGCCGATGCCGACCTGCCCCTGACCGTCGTACGCGTGCTGCTGGGCGACCTGGCCGAGGCCGGTCTGGTGCGCATCGACGCACCGCCGCGGCCGGCCGCGGGCGGCGGCCCGGCGGCCGACCCGGAGCTGCTGCGCGAGATCGTGCGGCGACTGCGCGAGCTGTGAGAACCGGACCCGGGCCAGGAGGCCGGGACGGCTCGTCACGGCGGCTGTGACCTGCGCCTCAGGGGGTTCCGGGCGCCGCCCGAGGACGCGCAACGAATCACCGCCCAAGGCCGGTCGCACGCAACGATTCGGCCACCGGCACGCAACGGCTCCGCCTTGTCCCCCCGAGCCCCCCGCCCGTACCGTCTAAACGGCCCCCGAAACCCCCTCCGTACCGGTGAGGATCACGCATGCGCACAGCCCTGCTCCAGAGCTCCGGCCGCCCCGGCTCGGTCGTCGAGAACCTGAAGGTCCTCGACGAGGCCGCGGGCCGCGCCGCGGCCGGCGGCGCCGGGCTCGTGGCCGCGCCGGAGATGTTCCTCACCGGGTACGCGATCGGCGACGACATCGCCCGCCTCGCCGAGCCCGCCGACGGGGACTCCGCCGACGCGATCGCCGAGATCGCCGGCCGCCACGGCGTCGCCGTCGTCTACGGCTACCCCGAGCGCGAGGGCGAGACGGTCTACAACTCCGCGCAGCTCATCTCCGCCGACGGCACCCGGCTCGCGAACTACCGCAAGACCCACCTCTTCGGCTGCTTCGAGCGCGACCACTTCACGCCCGGCGAGCAGCCCGTCGTCCAGGCCGAGCTGAACGGCCTCCGTGTCGGCCTCATGATCTGCTACGACGTCGAGTTCCCGGAGAACGTCCGCGCGCACGCCCTGGCCGGCACCGACCTCCTCGTCGTGCCGACCGCGCAGATGCACCCCTTCCAGTTCGTCGCCGAGTCCGTCGTCCCGGTGCGCGCCTTCGAGAACCAGATGTACGTCGCCTACGTCAACCGGGTCGGCCCGGAGGGTGAGTTCGAGTTCGTCGGACTGTCCACGCTGGCCGGCCCCGACGGGATCGCCCGCACCCGGGCCGGACGCGGCGAGGAACTCGTCCTCGCCGACGCCGACCCCGACTTCCTCGCGGCCTCGCGCGAGGCGAACCCGTATCTGAAGGACCGCCGCCCCGGCCTCTACGGGTCGCTCGTCTGACACCCGGCCGCCCCCGGCGCCTCCCCTCACCAGCGTTCCCGCAAGGAGTCCGTACCCCATGACGTCCACGGTGCCCACCGCCGTCCAGCACGCCGACGCGCAGCAGCCGCCGATCACCATGTTCGGCCCGGACTTCCCGTACGCGTACGACGACTTCCTCGCCCATCCGGCGGGCCTCGGCCAGATACCCGCGACCGAGCACGGCACCGAGGTCGCCGTCATCGGCGGTGGCCTGTCCGGCATCGTGGCCGCGTACGAGCTGATGAAGATGGGCCTCAAGCCCGTCGTGTACGAGGCCGACGAGATCGGCGGGCGCCTGCGGACCGTGGGCTTCGAGGGGTGCGACCCCTCCCTCACCGCCGAGATGGGCGCCATGCGCTTCCCGCCCTCCTCCACCGCCCTCCAGCACTACATCGACCTGGTGGGCCTGGAGACCCGGCCGTTCCCCAACCCCCTCGCCGAGTCCACGCCCTCCACGGTCGTCGACCTCAAGGGCGAGTCGCACTACGCGACCACCGTCGACGACCTGCCGCAGGTCTACCGCGACGTGATGAACGCCTGGAACGCCTGCCTCGAAGAGGGCGCCGACTTCTCCGACATGAACCAGGCCATGCGGGAGCGCGATGTGCCGCGCATCCGCGAGATCTGGGCGAAGCTCGTCGAGAAGCTCGACAACCAGACCTTCTACGGATTCCTCTGCGACTCGGACTCCTTCAAGTCCTTCCGGCACCGCGAGATCTTCGGCCAGGTCGGCTTCGGCACGGGCGGCTGGGACACGGACTTCCCGAACTCGATCCTGGAGATCCTGCGGGTCGTCTACACCGAGGCCGACGACCACCACCGCGGCATCGTCGGCGGCTCCCAGCAGCTCCCGCTGCGCCTGTGGGAGCGCGAGCCGGAGAAGATCGTGCACTGGGCGTACGGGACCTCGCTCGCCACGCTGCACGACGGCGCCCCGCGCCCGGCCGTGACCCGGCTGCACCGCACCGCGGGCCACCGGATCACGGTGACGGACGCGAACGGCGACATCCGCACCTTCAGGGCGGCGATCTTCACCGCCCAGTCCTGGATGCTGCTTTCCAAGATCGCCTGTGACGACTCGCTCTTCCCGATCGACCACTGGACCGCCATCGAGCGGACCCACTACATGGAGAGCTCGAAGCTGTTCGTCCCCGTCGACCGGCCGTTCTGGCTGGACAAGGCCGTCGACGACAGGGGAAATCCGACCGGCCGTGACGTCATGTCGATGACGCTCACCGACCGCATGACCCGCGGCACCTACCTCCTGGACGAGGGCCCGGACAAGCCCGCCGTCATCTGCCTCTCGTACACGTGGTGCGACGACAGCCTGAAGTGGCTGCCGCTGTCCGCGAACGAGCGGATGGAGGTCATGCTGAAGTCGCTCGGCGAGATCTACCCGAAGGTCGACATCAGGAAGCACATCATCGGCAGCCCGGTGACCGTCTCCTGGGAGAACGAGCCCTACTTCATGGGCGCGTTCAAGGCCAACCTGCCGGGCCACTACCGCTACCAGCGCCGTCTGTTCACGCACTTCATGCAGGACGCGCTGCCCGAGGACAAGCGGGGCATCTTCCTCGCCGGTGACGACATCTCCTGGACGGCCGGCTGGGCCGAGGGCGCCGTACAGACCGCGCTGAACGCGGTCTGGGGTGTCATGCACCAGCTGGGCGGGGCGACCGACCCGACCAACCCCGGGCCCGGCGACGTCTACGACGAGATCGCGCCGGTGGAACTCCCGGAGGACTGAACCGCTTCAGACCCCGGCCGTCCGCGCCGTCTCGTACACCTTGGCGGCCACGTCCTTGAGCTCCTCGGCGTCCCGCAGACTGCCCTGGAGATCGAGGAGAATCTCGTCGAGGCCGATCTCGGAGTGGACGGCCAGGTCCTCGGCGATCTGGTCGGCGTTGCCCTGGAAGGGATTGCGGTCCGCGCCGCCGTACGCCTTGGCCTGGTACTGCGCGTTGATCCGCAGCACCGACCGCAGCGGCTTGAGACGTCTGCGCTCGGCGGCCAGCTCCTGCAACTGCCGCCACTGGGCGGCGAGTTCTTCGAGGTCCAGGCCGACCGGAAGCCACCCGTCGGCGTGGTCGACAAGCCTGCGCTGCGCCTTCCTGGTGCCCGCGGCGAGCAGTATGGGGATGGGCCGGGCGGGCTTGGGGCCGACCACGGCCGAGGTGATCCGGGTGCGCCGCCCGTGGTACGACACCGGATCCGGTCCCCACACCGCCCGGCACACCTCGATCAGCTCGTCGAGGATCTGCCCGCGCTGTTCGAACGGCCGGACGGACGCGGCCGCGTGCTCGTCCAACGACCATCCCGTGCCCAGGCCCGCGACCACCCGGCCGCCGCTCGCCGCGTCCAGCGAGGCGAGCGCCCTGGCGAGCTGGATGGGCACGTGCAGCGACGCGATCAGCACACTCGTGCCCAGCCGGACCCGCTCGGTGACCGCGGCGGCCAGCGTGAGGGTGACCAGCGGTTCGGCCACGCTCCGGTACTGGTCGGGCCAGGGGAGGCCTCTCATGCCGTACAGGCCCTGGGTGGCGGGCTCCGGAAACAGGGCCCGTTCGAAGACCCACAGGCTCTCGTAACCGATCCGCTCGGCGGCCCGCGCCACGTCGGGCACGTCCTTTCCGATGTCGTACTGCCGCATCTGAGGAAGGCCCAGCCCGAGCCGCGTCGCCATACTGTGTGCTCCTTCGCGAGAGATCTTCTCAGCTCGAACGTATAACGTTCACAAAGGAGTTCGAGGTGGGCGCCGGGAGGGGCCGGAATCAGTCACCCAGCGGCGTGAGCAGCATCCGGCCGGTCAGGCCCACCGCGGCGTCGAGCCGGTCGGCGAACTCCTGGGCGAGGCAGGGGAGTCCGCGCAGGGCCCACAGCGCCCGCGCCGCGGACCACGCGGCGTCACGGGCGCGCTCCAGGCTCCACGAGCCGAGCAGATGCGTGAGCGGATCGGCGATCTGGAGGAGATCGGGGCCCGGCATCAGATCTTCGCGGACGCGCTCCTCCAGCGAGACGAGGAGGTCACCCACGCGGTCGAACTCGTCCTCCAGGTCGGCCGGTTCGCAGTGGAGCGTACGACAGGCGTCCACGACGGCGAGCGCCAGATCGTGCCCGATGTGCGCATTGACACCCGCGAGCGCGAACTGCAGCGGGCGTACCCCGGGATGGCGCCGGAACTGGAACAACGGACGCCAGCAGGCGGTCGGGGACCCCTCCTCGGCCACCCTCAGATAGCGCTCGGCGAAACGTACATCCAGCGTGACCGCGGCCTCGCCGTCCGGGAACTCCCCGGCGTCCAGACGTCGGTCGACCTCCTCGGTGACGGCGAGGTAGACGCGGTTGAAGACCGCGACCCCGTCCCGCTCCGGCAGGCCCGCCCCCAGCGTGCGCATCCGGGAGACGACCGTGTCCACGGCGCGCACGGAATGGGCGAACTGTTCCAACTGCGTCATGGGGGCAGGGTCCCAGTCCTAGGCTGACCGGAGTGCCGCCTGGCCGGGCGCATCCCCAGAACGGGGGAACATGCGGGTGTCGGGGGCGCGGAACCGGCCCCGGAACGGCCTGGAACGGCGGGGGCAGGGGCCGGCCGGGAGCGGCAGGCGACAGCGGGAAATGGCGGAAAACCGGGGGGAGCACCACGTGTCAGGCTTACGTGCCCAGCGCCTGGCCGCACGCAGGGCCGAGCGCAGGCGGGCGGCCCGGCGTGCCGCCATGGTCGCGGCGGCCTCGGTCGTCGTCGCGGTCGGCGCGGTGACGGGGATGATGTCCGCGCTCGACGGCGGGCGCCCCTCCGCCGCGGCGACACCGCTGGTGGCCCGCTCGCCCAGCCTCCAGCCGCGGCCCGCCGTACCGACCCCCGTACCGGCACCGGCCTCGTCCTCGGCCTCGTCCGCACCACTCTCGTCGTCGCACGCCCCCTCCCCGAAGCCGAGCCCGACGCCCTTCCCCAGCCGGGAGGAGCCGGCGCCCGTGATCGCCCCCGCCCTGCTCTACCGCCACCCCGACTCCCAGGTCCTCGACTGGGTCGCCGCCCATCCCGGTGACTTCCGGCGCGCGGTCATCGAGTCCCGGATCGCCGACCGCCCGGCCGCCGTCTGGTTCGCGGACTTCGCTCCGGCCACCATCACCGCGCGGGTCGCGGCGGTGACCGCGAGCGCCGCCGCCGAGGACCGGGTCCCGGTCCTCGTGCCGTACGCCGTCCCGCAGCGCGACTGCGGAGGTGCCTCGCAGGGCGGCGCGCCCGACCTCGCCGCGTACGACGGCTGGATCGACGACTTCGCGGCGGGCCTCGGGGACGACGAGGTGATCGTCGTCCTGGAGCCCGACTCGATCGCCCAGGCCGGCTGCCTCCCCGCCCGTGACCGGGCCGCCCGCTTCGCCTCGCTGGCCCGCGCGGGCCGCGTCCTCAAGGCCGCCGATCCGCGGGCCCGCGTCTACTACGACGCCGGCCACTCCGCGTGGAACCCGCCCGGCAGACAGGCCGCCCTGCTGAAACAGGCGGGCGCCGCCTCGGCCGCCTCCTCCGACGGCGTCTTCACCAACGTGTCCAACTTCCACCGTACGAGCGACGAGGTCAGGTACGCCCGGCAGGTACTGTCCGCGCTGGGCGGTCCCGCGAGCCTGGGCGCGGTCATAGACACCAGCCGCAACGGCAACGGCGCCCCGGCCGACGGGGAGTGGTGCGATCCGGCGGGCCGGAAGATCGGCCGGGCGCCGACCCTGCACACCGGGGAGGCACGGATCGACGCCTATCTGTGGGTGAAGCTGCCGGGGGAGTCGGACGGCTGCAAGGGCACGCCGGGAACCTTCTCGGCGGAGTACGCCTATGAGCTGGCGCGCTGATCGTCGGCCTCGTCGTAAGAGGACGTGCCGGAGTCCAGCAGTGGCTCCTGGGTCTTGAGGTGGGCCGGGGCCATCGCCCGCAGCGCGTGGTACCCGGTGATCACGACGAGCGTGCCGAGCGCGATGCCGCTGAGCGAGAAGTTGTCCGTGAACTTCAGGGTGACGCCACCGACGCCGATGATGATGCCCGCGGCGGCCGGCACCAGGTTCAGCGGGTTGCGCAGGTCGACCCGGGCGTTCAGCCAGATCTGGGCGCCGAGCAGGCCGATCATGCCGTACAGGATGACGGTGATGCCGCCGAGCACGCCGCCCGGGATCGCGGCCACGATCGCGCCGAACTTGGGGCAGAGGCCGAAGAGGAGGGCGAAGCCCGCGGCGGCCCAGTAGGCGGCCGTGGAGTAGACGCGGGTGGCGGCCATCACGCCGATGTTCTCGGAGTACGTGGTGTTGGGCGGACCGCCGACCGCCGTGGAGAGCATCGAGGCGACACCGTCCGCGGAGATCGCGGTGCCCAGCTTGTCGTCCAGCGGATCGCCGGTCATCTCGCCGACGGCCTTGACGTGCCCCGCGTTCTCGGCGACCAGCGCGATCACGACCGGCAGCGCGACGAGGATCGCCGACCACTGGAAGGACGGGCCGTGGAAGGACGGCAGCCCGATCCAGTCCGCCTTGCCGACGCCGGAGAGGTTCAGCCGCCAGTGGTCGGTGAGTTTGCCGCTCGCGTCCACCGAGTGGATCTTTCCGAAGATCCGGTCGAAGACCCAGGAGATCCCGTACCCGAAGATCAGGCCCAGGAAGATCGCGATCCGTGACCAGAAACCGCGCAGGCAGACGACTGCCAGACCGGTGAGCAGCATGGTGAGCAGGGCCGTCCACTGGTCCTGCGGCCAGTACGTGGACGCCGTCACCGGTGCCAGGTTGAAGCCGATCAGCATGACGACCGCGCCCGTGACGATCGGTGGCATCGCGGCATGGATGATCCGCGCCCCGAACCGCTGCACGGCCAGTCCCACCAGGAACAGCGCGACGCCGACGACGAACACCGCGCCCGTCACCGTGGCGCTGGTGCCGCCCTGCGCCCGGATCACCGCTGCGACACCCACGAAGGAGAGCGAACAGCCGAGGTAGCTGGGCACCCGGCCGCGGGTGGCGAGCAGGAAGATGACCGTCGCGAAGCCGGACATCATGATCGCGAGGTTCGGGTTCAGACCCATGAGCACGGGCGCCACGAAGGACGCCCCGAACATCGCCACCACGTGCTGGGCGCCGAGTCCGATCGTGCGCGGCCACGAGAGGCGTTCATCGGGTCGGACGACCGCTCCGGGCGCGGGCGTCCGCCCGTCGCCGTGCAGTTTCCAGCGCACGCCGAGGTCCATGGTGAGTTTCGCTTTCTTCCTACGTGAAACTTCGTCCGGACCATTGTCACGGCTACCTGGCGGTCCTACGCTCGCACGGTCTTACTCATGAACTGCGTTCACATTCATGTTCGGAGGCTCGATGAGTGCAAGACCCCGTCTGGCTGTCCTCCTCGCCGTCGTGGCCACCTTCGCGGCGGTCGTCGTTCCCTCCGCCTCGGCCCACCCGGCGCCGAAGGTCCCCCGGACCGCCGTCCTCGACGGCACCCGGCTCCAGCAGACCCGGCTCCGCCTCGACCGCGGGGATCCCCAACTGAAGCGCACACTCAAGGACTTGACGGCCCGCGCCGACAACTGGCTGCCCCAGGGCCCCTGGACGGTCGTCGACAAGCCGAAGCCCGCACCCGGCGGCGACGTCCACGACTACCTGAGCCAGGCCCCGTACTGGTGGCCCTCCCAGCCGAAGACCGCCGACAACCCCTGGGGCTGCCCCTACGTCCAGCGCGACGGCCAGCGCAACCCGGAGGTCGACACCGGCACCGACCGCCAGGACGTCGAGAAGGTCTTCGACTCGACGTACGACCTCGCGCTCGCCTGGTACTACACCGGCAGGAAGCAGTACGCCGAGAAGGCCGCCACCGTCCTGCGCACCTGGTTCCTCGCCCCGGCCACCCGGATGAACCCGAACCTGGACCACGGGCAGTTCATCCCGTGCAAGTACGACGGCCGGGCCATCGGCATCATCGACTTCTCGCAGTCCTACACCAGCGTCCTGGACGCGATCGCGATCCTGGAGACGGGCGCCCCCGGCTGGTCCAAGAGCGACCGCACCGCCATGCGCGCCTGGAACACCGACTTCCGCGACTGGCTGGAGAACAGCGCCTTCGGCGGCGAGGAGGGTGCCGCCCAGAACAACCACGGCACCTTCTACGACATGCAGCTCGCCGCCCTGGCCTACGCGACCGGCGACACGGGCCTCGCCCGCCGGACCGTCCTCGGGGCCGAGCACAGGCGGATCGACCCGCAGGTGGCCGCCGACGGCAGCCAGCCGCAGGAGCTCACCCGCACCCGCAGCTGGCACTACTCGACCTTCGACCTGGTCGCCTACACCCGCCTCGCGGCCATCGGCCGGCACGTCGGCGTGAACCTGTGGTCGTACGCGGGGCCGGACGGCCAGACCCTGGCGAAGGCGGTCGACTATCTGCTGCCCGCGGCCACGGGGGCCGCGCCGTGGCCCTATCCGGAGCTGGAGTTCCACCGCTACGCGGCGAGCGACGTCGTGCACGCGGCGGCCGACGCGGGGGACCGGGCGGCGCGGGCCGCGGTGCCCGAGCTGGAGGCACCGCCCGGCGGTGACCTGTGGGCACTGCGACCCACCGCCGAACAGCTGGACTCGATCGCCGGCTGACCGAGCGCGTACGAACTCCCTGATCAGGGGCTCCTGAGCGACCGCTTAGGATGGGGGTGTCCCACCGTCCCCACCGGCACCCTCAGGAGCCCCGCCCGTGACCGCCGAAGCCCCCGCCGCACCCGCCCTCTCCTACGGGCGGCTCCTCCCCGTCACCGTCCACTTCGACGACCTGGACGCACTCGGCCTGCTCCACAACGCCCGCTACCCGGTCATGGTCGAACGCGCCTGGACGGCTCTCTGGAACGACCAGGGCTTCCTGGCCTACGAGGGCGACTGGGAGGCGGCGGGCGACTTCTGCAACGCCGTCAAGGAACTGCGGATCAGCTACGAGGCCCCGATCAACCGCCCCGGCGAGTACGCCGTCCACCTCTGGCTGGAGCGCCTGGGGAACACCGGACTGACGTACGGATTCCGCTTCTGCTCGGCCGATGGCGCCCTCACCTACGCGCACGGCACGCGGGTCCTCGTCCGGCTCGACGCCGCCACGCTGCGCCCGACACCGTGGAGCGACCGCTTCAGGGCCGTGGGTCGGGAACTGCTGCGCTCGCGGGACTGAGCTTCGGCCGGTCGCGCTCGCCCGCGCGCAGCACCCCCGCGAACACGGCGAGGCCGCACGCCAGCACGGTGACCAGCCCGAACGACACCATCAGGCTCGTCGCCTGGGCCAGCGTGCCGATCGCGCTCGGTGCCACCAGGCCCGAGGTGTACGTGATGGTGGCGACACCCGCGATGGCCTGGCTGGGGTTGCGTCCGCTGTGGCCCGCCGCCGCGAAGCAGAGCGGTACGACGACCGCGATACCGAGACCCATCAGGGCGAAGCCGCCCATCGCCACGGCAGGGTGGTTCGCGACGACGACGAGCAGCCCGCCGAGCACGGCAAGCCCGCCGCCGGCCCGCACCGTGCGCACCGCGCCGAACCGATTGACCACCGCGTCGCCCACGATCCGGGCCAGCGCCATGGTCAGCATGAAGCCGGTCGTCGACGCCGCCGCCAGACCGGCCGAGGTGCCCAGCTCGTCCTTCAGATAGACCGCCGACCAGTCCAGGCTCGCGCCCTCCGCGAACACCGCGCAGAACCCGACCGCGCCGATGAGCAGGGCGGACTTGGGCGGCAGTGCGAAGCGCGGCGGCGGGGCCTCGTCCTCGGTCGGCCGCAGGTCCAGGACCCACCGGCAGGCGATGAGGCCCAGGGCGGTGAGTACCACGGCCGCCAGCGCATGGTGCAGGCGCGCGTCCGAGCCGAGGTGCGCGGCGAGCGTGCCCCCCGCCGAGCCGACCAGGGCGCCCGCGCTCCACATGCCGTGCAGCCCCGACATGATCGACTTGCCGAGGCGGTTCTCTATCTCGACGCCGAGCGCGTTCATCGCCACGTCCGCCATGCCCGCCGACGCGCCGTAGACGAAGAGGGCCGGGCACAGCGTGTACAGGTTCGGCGCGAGCGACGGGAGGATCAGCGACAGCGTCCACAGGGACATCAGTCCGCGCAGCGCGGTGCGGGCACCGAAGCGGTGGCTGATCCGGCCCGCCAGCGGCATCGCGACGGAGGCGCCGATCGCCGGGAACGCGAGGGCCAGCCCGAGCTGGCCCGTGCTCACGGAGGCGTGGTCCTGGATCCACGGGACACGGGTCGCGAACGAGCCCGTCACCGCGCCGTGCACCGCGAAGACGGCGGCCACGGCGTACCGCGCCCGCTTCGCCTCACCCAGGTCGTGGACCACGTCACTCATTTTCCCGCCCCTCCGGCCGCTGTCCCCCGCGCTGCGGGCGTAAACTATCAGGAACCCTGCCTGATAGATAGGCGAGATACCGGCCGCCCGCGGCCGGGGCCGTACATCCGGGGGCCCGCGCCGATGGACCCCGCTGATCTGGGAGGATCCCGGCATGCCCGCATCACCGAGCACCGCCCGGGCCATCAACGACCGCCTCGCCCTGCGCCTGCTCCAGCAGGAAGGCCCTTTGACGGCCGGGCAGTTGAAGCAGCTCACGGGACTGTCCCGGCCCACCGTCGCCGACCTGGTCGAACGCCTCACGGCGGCCGGGCTGATCAGGGTGGTGGGGGAGTCCGGGGAGCAGCGCCGAGGCCCGAACGCCCGCCTCTACGGGATCGTCGCCGACCGCGCCCATCTCGCCGCCCTGGACGTCCGCACCGAGGGCGTCTCGGTCGTCGTCTCCGACCTCCTCGGTACGGAGTTGGCGCGGGCCTCCGTGCCCATCGCCGACGACACCGGCACCGGCCCCGCCGTCGAGCAGGCGGTCACGCTGGTGGAACGCGCGGCCAAGGAGGCGGGAGCGGAGCGCCTGCACACGGTCGGCATCGGGGCCCCCGGCCTCATCGATCCCGCCACCGGCGAACTCCGTGACTCCTCCGGCCTGCCCGAGTGGCACCGCCGGCTGGTCGCCGCCCTCCAGGAACGGCTGCCCGCCCGCGTCATCGTCGAGAACGAGACGAACCTCGCCGCCCTCGTCGAACAGCGCGAGGGCGCCGCCCGCGACCGTGACACGTTCGTCCTGCTCTGGCTCGGCCACGGCACCGGCGCGGCCGTCGTCCTGGACGGCCGACTCCGCCGCGGTGCCTCCGGCGGCACGGGTGAGATCGGCTTCCTGCCGGTGCCGGGTACGTCGACGCTGCCCTCCGCGACGGACTGTGAGGGGGGCTTCCACTCCCTGGCCGGGTCCGCCGCGATCACGGAACTCGCGGCGGGTCACGGGCTGGTGGCGCCGGAGTCGCCCGGCGAGCCGCGGGCGGCGGCGCTGGTGCGTGCGGCGGTGGCGACCGGGTCGGCCTCCGGTGCCGACCGCTTTCTCTCGGCCCTCGCCGACCGCCTCGCCATCGGCGCGGCGTCCGTCGTGGCCGTGCTCGACCCCGGGTGCGTGGTGCTCGGCGGGGAGGTGGGGCAGGCGGGCGGGGAGGTGCTCGCCGCGAGGGTCGCGCGGCGGCTTGTGCGGATGTCGCCGCTGCCGGTGGAGGTGCGGGCGAGTGAGCTGGGCGGGGGCGCGGTGCTGCGCGGCGCGCTCCTGACGGCCCGTGACGGCGCCCAGAACGACCTGTTCGCACCCCGCCCCCGGTCCTGAAACGCCGGACGGCCCGCCGGCGAAGAGCCGACCTCTGAGAAGTGAGACCCGGCGGCGGGGCAAGGGCCACCGTCACCGCCGCCGGGTCGCTCAGGGGGGCGAGTAGGTCACTTCGGCTTCAACAAACCATTGATCGCCGACTTTAAGAGGACTAGACCAGAGCGTCAACGGGTGTCGATCAATATGTGGATCACCGCCAAGTGTGAGAGATCTCAAGGGAGTTGGCCAGTCGCGTATCTCCGTAGCGGCCCGTAGAGGCTCGTGGAGGCCCGCAAAAGCCCGTAGAAGCCCGTCGAATGTCCATGGAAGTCCGTCCGGACGACCTGTGAGGCAATCCACAGGCGATCCCTTGCGTGGACGTGGATCAGGCGTGGCACACTGATGCTGTACCAGAAGCAGCGCACTCCGGGGTCGGTGAAAGTCCGAACCGGCGGTTATAGTCCGCGACCCGGTCGCTTCCAGCGGCCGGTTGACCAGGTGGAATTCCTGGACCGACGGTTAAAGTCCGGATGGGAGGCAGTGCGCGGCGGGCGGGCATTCGTGCGCGCTGCCGTTTGTTTCGACGTGTCCTTCGGGGCATGTCCCATGCGGCTGTCGCTCCCGGTGTCGCAGTCCGCTCATTCTGTCGTCATCGACAGGCCCCGGAGTCCGTGCCCCATGAGGCAGGAGGACCCGGGAAGTGTTCACCGGAATCGTCGAAGAGCTGGGTGAGGTCACCGCCGTCGAGATGCTCGACGACGCCTCACGTTTCCGTCTGCGCGGCCCCGTCGTCACGCAGGGCGCACAGCACGGTGACTCCATCGCCGTGAACGGTGTCTGTCTCACGGTCGTCGAACACGAGGGCGACGAATTCACCGCCGATGTCATGGCCGAGACCCTGGACCGCTCCAGCCTCGGTGCCCTGTCCGTCGGCTCCCGCGTCAACCTGGAACGCCCGATGGCCGTGGGCGAGCGCCTCGGCGGGCACATCGTCCAGGGCCATGTCGACGGCACGGGCACGGTCATCGAGCGCAAGCCGTCCGAGAACTGGGAGATCGTCAAGATCTCGCTCCCCGCGGACCTCTCCCGCTATGTGGTCGAGAAGGGTTCCATCACCGTCGACGGCATCAGCCTGACGGTGGTCGACGCGGGCCCCGACTTCTTCACCGTCAGCCTCATCCCCACCACCCTCGACCTGACCACGCTCGGCCGCAAGCAGCCCGGCGACCCGGTCAACCTAGAGGTCGACGTCATCGCCAAGTACGTCGAGCGGCTGCTCGGCTCCCGTGGCGAGCAGCCGGTCGCGCTGCCCGACACCCGGGGGAGCGCGCAGTGAACTGGCTGAACTCCGAGGCGTTCACGCTCTTCGGACAGCACATCATGTGGTCGGACATGATCGGCAACACGATCGGTCTGATCGCCCTCGCGCTGGGCTGGCTGCGCTCCCTATGGAGCTGGCCCGTGCAGCTCCTGTCCGGCGTCATCCTCTTCAGCGCCTTCGTGGGCCACCTCACCGGCAGCGCCGGCAAGCAGGTCGTGGTCATCGTCGTCGCCCTGTGGGGCTGGTGGCAGTGGAACCGCGGCAGGGCGGAGGGCGGCGACGGCTCCGTCACCGTACGGTTCGCCACCTGGCGCGAGCGTGCGTACATGGTGGGCGCCGCGGCCGTCGGGACCCTCGCGGTCGGCGCTCTGTTCCACGCGTACCCGACCCTGTCCTGGGACCCCTGGCCGGACGCGTACATCTTCGTCGGAACGATCGTCGCCATGTACGCGCAGGCCCGCGGCATGGTCGAGTTCTGGTTCGCCTGGCTGCTGGTCGACGCGGTGGGCGTCCCCCTCAACTTCGCCAACGGCTACGCCTTCTCCGGTTTTGTCTACGTCGTCTACGGCGCGCTCGTCCTGTCGGGCATGCGCGACTGGTGGCTGCGCTCCCGCAAGGCCGGGCAGCCCGTCCTGGAAGGAGTCCCCGCATGACCATGGCACCCGTCTGGTACAGCACCGGACACGATCAAGACGCTTCGGACTTCGCGCTCGACCCGGTCGAGAGGGCCATCTCCGACATCGCGGCGGGCCGTCCGATCGTGGTCGTCGACGACGAGGACCGGGAGAACGAGGGCGACCTCGTCATCGCCGCCGAGAAGGCGACCCCCGAGATCATCGCCTTCATGATGAGCGAGTGCCGCGGGCTGATCTGCGCGCCCATGGAGGGCGACGAACTCGACCGCCTCCGGCTCCCGCAGATGGTCGAGGACAACACCGAGTCGATGAAGACCGCGTTCACCGTGTCGGTGGACGCCTCCGCCGCGCACGGTGTGAGCACCGGCATCTCGGCGGCCGACCGGGCCACCACGCTGCGGCTGCTGGCCGGCGGCGAGGCGGGGGCGGGCGACTTCGTGCGCCCCGGCCACGTCTTCCCGCTGCGCGCCAGGCCCGGCGGCGTCCTCGTCCGCAACGGCCACACCGAGGCCGCCGTCGACCTCGCCCGGCTCGCGGGGCTGCGCCCGGCCGGCGCGATCGTCGAGATCGCCGGGGAGGACGGACGCATGCTCCGCCTGCCCGAGCTCATCCCCTTCGCCCGCAAGCACGGCCTGACGATCATCTCCATCGAGGACCTGATCGCCTACCGCCGTACCACCGAACCCACCGTCCGCCGCGAGGCCAAGACCCAACTGCCCACCGCCTTCGGCGAGTTCACGGCGTACGGCTACCGCTCGACCGTCGACGGCGTCGAGCACGTCGCGCTGGTGCACGGCGAGATCGGCGACGGCGAGGACGTCCTCGTCCGCGTCCACTCCGAATGCCTGACCGGCGACATCTTCCACTCGCTGCGCTGCGACTGCGGCCCCCAGCTCCAGACCTCCATGGAGCGCATCCAGACCGAGGGCCGGGGCATCGTGGTCTATCTGCGCGGTCACGAGGGACGCGGCATCGGCCTGCTGTCCAAGCTGCGCGCGTACGAGCTCCAGGAGCGCGGCCGCGACACCCTCGACGCCAACCTGGAACTCGGCCTGCCCGCCGACGCCCGGGACTACGGCGCGAGCGCGCAGATCCTGGAGGACCTCGGCGTCCACAGCCTGCGCCTGATGACCAACAACCCCGACAAGACCGACGCGCTCGTCCGGCACGGCCTTGAGGTCACCCGGCGCGAGCCGATGCCCGTCCAGGCGGGCGAGCACAACCTCCGCTACCTGCGCACCAAGCGGGACCGGATGGGACACGACCTGCCCTGGCTGGACACGGCCACCGTGTCCGCCTGCGGTAACCAGTAACAAGCAAGAAAGCACTGAGGAGAGACGTGAGCGGCAAGGGTGCACCTGAACTGTCCGTACGCAACTGCGGCGACCTGCGCGTCGCGGTGATCGCGGCACAGTGGCACGAAAAGGTGATGGACGGCCTCGTCGACGGCGCGCTGCGCGCCCTGCACGAGCTGGGGATCGACGAGCCGACCCTGCTCAGGGTCCCGGGCAGCTTCGAGCTCCCGGTCGTCGCCAAGGTCCTCGCGGGACGCGGCTACGACGCGATCGTCGCGCTCGGCGTCGTCATCCGCGGCGGCACCCCGCACTTCGAGTACGTGTGCCAGGGCGTCACCCAGGGACTCACCCAGGTCTCCATCGACACCGGTGTCCCCATCGGCTTCGGCGTACTGACCTGCGACACCGAGGAGCAGGCCCTCGACCGCGCGGGCATCGAGGGCTCGAACGAGGACAAGGGACACGAGGCGGTGACCGCCGCCGTGGCGACCGCGGCCACACTGCGCTCAGTATCCGAACCCTGGCACTGAGGCAGGGGCGGTAGCGCGTAGGGTGGGCGGCATCATGTCCAAGAAGACGTTCGAGGAGCTCTTCACCGAGCTCCAGCAGAAGGCCGCCACGGGCGACCCCACCACTTCGCGCACCGCCGAACTGGTCGGCAAGGGCGTCCATGCCATCGGCAAGAAGGTCGTCGAAGAGGCCGCCGAGGTCTGGATGGCGGCCGAGTACGAGGGCAAGGACGCCGCCGCCGAGGAGATCTCGCAGCTCCTCTACCACGTCCAGGTGATGATGGTGGCGCGCGGGATCTCCCTCGACGACGTGTACGCCCACCTCTGAGCCGTAGCCCCACCGTCCCGCACGTACGAGCGAACAGCACGCACGAACCCGTACGTACGAGCCCGTACGCACGAACCGTACGCACGAACAAAGGAAGCCGACCTCATGCTGCGCATCGCCGTCCCCAACAAGGGTTCCCTGTCAGGACCTGCGGCGGAGATGCTGCATGAGGCCGGCTACCGGCAGCGCCGGGAGTCCAAGGAACTGCGGATCGTCGACCCGGGCAACGAGGTCGAGTTCTTCTACCTCCGCCCCCGCGACATCGCGATCTACGTCTCCTCCGGCCGTCTCGACATCGGCATCACCGGCCGCGACCTGCTCATCGACTCCGGGGCCAAGGCGGAGGAGATCCTCCCGCTCGGCTTCGCCCGCTCCACCTTCCGCTTCGCCACCAAGCCCGGCACCGCCAAGGGCGTCGAGGACCTCGGCGGCCTGACCGTCGCCACCTCGTACGAGGGCATCGTCGCGGGGCACCTCGCGGAGAACGGCATCGACGCCTCCGTCGTCCACCTCGACGGCGCCGTCGAGACCGCCATCGAACTCGGTGTCGCCGAGGTCATTGCGGACGTCGTCGAGACCGGCACCTCGCTGCGCAACGCGGGCCTGGAGGTCTTCGGCGAGCCGATCATGAAGTCCGAGGCCGTCGTCATCCGCCGGGTCGACGCCGACGCCTCCGAGGACGCGGAGCCCAAGGTGCAGCAGTTCCTGCGCCGACTCCAGGGCGTCCTGGTCGCCCGGACGTACGTGATGATGGACTACGACTGCCGCGCCGAGCACCTGGAGCAGGCCGTCGCCCTCACGCCCGGCCTGGAGTCGCCGACCATCTCGCCGCTGCACAACGAGGGCTGGGTCGCCGTCCGCGCCATGGTGCCCGCCAAGGAGGCCCAGCGGATCATGGACGACCTGTACGCGCTCGGCGCGCGGGCCATCCTGACCACGGCCATCCACGCCTGCCGCCTCTGAGGACCTCCACCGACGCCATGCCCGACCTTCCCACGCTCCCCGTCACCTTCCGGCCCTCCCGCACCCGGGCCGTGCTGCTCACCGCGGGCGTCGCGATCTTCGCGGTCATCACGACCGTCGCGACGCTCCTCGAACAGCTCAGCCCGGGGGAGCGGCTCAGCTTCGTCTTCACCGGCGCGCTGCTCTTCGGCGTGCTCCTGATGCTCTCCCGGCCCAAGGTCGTCGCCGACGAGACCGGGGTCACTGTCGTCAATATCACCAGCAGGCGGCACCTGGACTGGGCGGAGATCGTCCAGGTCAACCTGCGCCCCGGTGACCCCTGGGTGTTCCTCGACCTCAGCGACGGCACCAGCCTGCCCGCGCTCGGCATCCAGCCGGGCATCGCCAAGCAGCGCGCGATCGAGGACGCCCGCGCCCTGCGCTCGCTCGCCGAGGCCCGCTCCGTCGGCGATCCCGAGCAACATCACGGCTGACTCCAGGCCTTCCACCCTGCCGTCCGGGCCCATGTCTTGATTAATCTGTTGGCGGAGGCGTTTTCGTTGCGCCTCCGCCGCTGATGTGCCACCCGGTGACTCAGAGGCCCCCTGCTACCCGAGGAGTGACTCCCTCCAGCGATGGACGGATCGTCCTGTAGTACCTGCGCCGCCCCCTCCCGACATATCGAGGCGGCGGCATCATGACCATCCCCCTGCTGCTCCTTGGGGCGGCGTTTCTGCTGATTCTGGCCAACGGTTTCTTCGTGGCGGCCGAATTCGGCCTCGTCACGGTCGAGCGGCCCGACGCCGAGAAGGCCGCGGCCGAAGGCGACCGACGGGCCGGTACGGTCGTCGAATCGCTCAAGGAACTGTCCTTCCAGCTCTCCGGCACCCAGCTCGGCATCACCATCACCTCGCTGGTCGTCGGCATGCTTGCCGAACCCGCGCTCGCCGAACTGCTGCACGGACCCTTCACCGCCCTCGGAGTGCCCGAGGGCGCCGTCTCCGGCGTCGCGGTGGTCGTCGGCATGCTGCTCGCCGCGGCCGTGCAGATGGTGATCGGCGAACTCGTGCCCAAGAACTGGGCGGTCTCCAAGCCGCTGCAGGTCGCCCGCTTCGTCGCGGGTCCCCAGCACGTCTTCTCCCGTCTGTTCCGGCCGGTGATCGCCGCGCTCAACACGGTCGCCAACCGGCTGGTACGGGCCCTGGGCGTCGAGCCCGCCGAGGAGCTGGCCTCCGCCCGCACCCCCGGCGAACTCGTCTCCCTGGCCCGGCACTCGGCCCAGGCCGGCGCGCTGGAGCAGGACACCGCGGACCTCTTCGTACGGACCATCTCGCTCGCCGACCTGACCGCGCAGCACGTCATGACACCGCGGGTACGGGTCAGCGCCCTCCAGTCCTCCGCCACGGCCGAGGACGTCGTCAACCTCACCCGCGCCACCGGCCTCTCCCGCTTCCCCGTCTACCGGGATCGGATCGACGAGATCGTCGGCATGGCGCACCTCAAGGACGCCCTCGCGATCCCCGCGCGCGACCGGCTGCGCACGCCCGTCGGCCGGATCGCCCAGGCCCCGCTGCTCGTCCCGGAGACCCTGCCCGTGCGGCCCCTCCTGGAGCAGCTGCGCAACGAGCAGCCCATCGCCGTGGTCGTCGACGAGTACGGCGGCACGGCGGGCGTGGTCACCCTGGAGGACATCGTCGAGGAACTCGTCGGCGAGGTGCGCGACGAGCACGACGGGCAGGACCTGCCCGAACTCGCCGTCGTGCCGTCCGAGGACGGCCGGCCCGCCTGGGACGCCGACGGCAGCTGCCGGGTCGACGTCCTGCAGCGCATAGGCCTCGACGTGCCCGAGGGCCCGTACGAGACCGTGGCGGGCCTCGTCGCCGATCTCCTCGGCCGTATCCCGGCCCCCGGGGACAAGGCGGAGCTCCCGGGCTGGCGGCTGTCCGTGCGCCAGGTCGGGCACTACCGGGCCGAGCGGGTCCGGCTGATCAGGACCGCCGACGCGACTCCCGCGCCGGAGGCCGTCCGATGAGCGTGCTCCAACTCCTTTTCGCCGTGTTGCTGGTGCTCGCCAACGGCTTCTTCGTCGGTGCCGAGTTCGCGCTCGTCTCCGTGCGGCGCAGCCAGATCGAACCGCTGGAGTCCGCGCGGGCCCGACAGGTCCTGTACGGACTGGAGCGGCTGCCGCAGATGATGGCGGCGGCGCAGTTCGGGATCACCATCTGCTCGTTGACGCTCGGTGCGGTGGCCGAGCCGACGGTGGCGCACCTGCTGGAGCCCGTCTTCGAGGCGGTCCACCTCCCCGAAGGGGTGATCCACCCCCTCGGATACGTCATCGCGCTCGGCCTCGTCGTCTTCTTCCACCTCGTCATCGGCGAGATGGTGCCGAAGAATCTGGCGATGGCCGCGCCCGAGCGGACGGCGCTGTGGCTGAGCCCGGGCCTGGTCGCGTTCGCGCGGCTGTGCCGCCCGGTCACGGTCGCCCTGGGCGCCTGCGCCCGCCTCATCCTGAAGCTCTTCCGGGTCGAACCCAAGGACGAGGTCGAGGCGGTCTTCACCAGCGAGCAGCTCAACCGCCTGGTCGAGGACTCGGGACAGGCGGGCCTGCTGGACCCGGAGGAGCAGGAGCGCCTCGAAGACGCCCTGGAGCTGGGCTCCCGCCCGGTCACGGACGTCCTCCTGGACCACGGCTCCCTGGTCACCGTCGGCCCCTCGGTCACCCCCGGGCAGGTCGTCGCGCTCACCGCCCGTACCGGGTACTCCCGGTTCCCGGTGGTCGCCGAGAACGGTGCCTTCATGGGCTATCTGCACGTGAAGGACGTACTCGATCTGGAGGAGTCCGAACGGGCGGTTCCGCAGCACCTCTGGCGGCACATGACCACCCTGCGCTCCGAGCTCCCGCTGGACGACGCCCTGACGGTGATGCGTCGTGCCGCGACGCACCTCGCCCAGGTCGCGGACGCGTCCGGCAGGGTTCTGGGCCTGGTCGCGCTGGAGGACGTCCTGGAGCTCCTGGTCGGTGAGGTGCGTGACCCGGCCCACCGGGGCGTTGCCGCCGTGGCCGCGCCGCTCACGGACCCCAGGGCCAGCCAGACCCCGGAGGAGGCCCTGGCGACCTAGCCTCCGCCGTCCCTACCCGTCCCTGGGGGCTCCGCCCCCAGACCCCCGTTCGGCCTGAACGGCCTCGTCCTCAATCGCCGGACGGGCTGGGTGGTGCGGACCGGGGTGGGTGGGGAGTAGGGGGTGGGTGGGGAGTGGGGGGTGGGGGCGCCGGGAACTGCGCGACCAGCCCCCACCCACCCGCAGCCGACAGACGACCCCGGGGGGTCTGGGGGCGGAGAAGTCGTTACGTCGCCGAAGGGTCCTGCGGCCCCCGCCCCGACAACACCTCCCCGTACGCCTGCATGAGATCCGGCAACCGCAGCGTCGACAAGTCGTCCCGATTCGGCGTATTCGGATACCCGGAGAGCCGCAGATCCCGATACGCGCAGCTCTTCTCGTACAGCGTACGCAGAAACCGTCCGTTTCCGAGTTCGTCGATCCACCCCTGGTCGACCACATGACCGGCGATGGAGCGCAGCTCGTCCAGCGCCTCCTCGTCCCAGATGTCACCGTTCTCGGCGGCGAGCACCTCGCCGATGGAGGTGAGTTCGAGGGGACGGTAGGAGGGGAAGTCGACGCGGGTGGTGAAGCGGGAGGAGAGCCCGGGGTTCGCGGCCAGCAGGCGGTCCATGCCCTCCGGATAGCCGGCGAGGATGACGACCAGGTGGTCGCGGTTGTCCTCGGCCCGCTTCAGCAGCACCTGGAGCGCCTCGTCGCCGTAGGCGTCGCCCTTGCCGTACCCCGAGTTGGACAACGCGTACGCCTCGTCCACGAAGAGGACTCCACCGATCGCCGAATCGATCAGTTCGTTGGCCTTCACCGCGGTCTGGCCCAGGTATTCGCCGACCAGATCCGCCCGCTGCGCCTCCACCAGATGGTCCCCGCCGAGCAGCCCCAGCGCGTAGAAGACCCGGCCGAGAATGCGGGCCACGGTCGTCTTCCCGGTGCCCGAGGGCCCGGAGAAGACGAAGTGCCGCTTCGGGGGCTGGACCGGCAGACCCTGCCCGGCCCGCAGCCGCGCCATGTTCAACTGTGCCGACAACGCCTTGACCTGGCGCTTCACGGGCTCCAGCCCGACCATGCGCTCCAGTTCGGTCAGTGCCTCTTCGAGTAAGGCCGGGTCGGTGGGCCCGGCGGGCAGCGGCTGCACCGGCACCACGGCCTTCTCGCGCACCACGTCGGTCTCCGGCGGCAGCGCGCCCGGCGGCAGTGGATCGGGCTCCGAGAGTTTGAGATCACGGCCCTCGGTTCCGAACAGGGGATCGATGCCGTCGGGGCCGTCCATCACGTCCTGCCCGACCCCGGCCAGGGTGATCGCCGCGAGGTCCGCGGCGGCATCGTCGTAGCCGTCGCCCTCGGAGATCGCGGCCAGTCGGGCCGAGGTGTCCATGAACGCGGGGTCCACCCGGTGCACCGCCCGGTACAGCGGCAGTGCGGCGGCCGACCGCCCGGTGCCCTCGTGCGCCCGCGCCAGCCAGTACCGCAGCTCCTTGCGCTGCGGCTGCTCGCTGCGGCAGCGCATCAGGGCGGAGGAGAGGAGGGGCTCCGCCTGGCCGAACATCTCCAGGCGGACCCGGGCCATGCCGCCGAAGAGGCCCGCCTCTATGCCCAGCATGGGATCGTCGATCAGCGGATCCGTATGGCGGACCAACTGCTCCCAGTCCTTGACCAGATAGGCCCGGCAGGCGTGCAGGAACCGCACCTGGTGATCGGCGTCGACCGGCGGCAGTCCCGCGAGCGCCCGGTCCAGCTCCGGCACATGACGGCCGTCCAGCCAGTGCGAGGCGTGCGCGAGCAGCAGATCGCGCGGGCTCTCCAGCACCGGCTGCACCCACCAGCCCAGCCAGTACCAGGAGTTGAGCGTGCGGCGGTGCCGCGAGCGCTGTTCCCCGAAGCGGTCCCGGTGCCGGAACATCCGCAGCAGCGCTGTTGTCGTGTCCACCCGTAGCGCGTGCAGTCCGAGCCAGCCGTCCGCCATGCCCGGGTCCATACGGACCGCGGTGCGGAATTCCTCCTCCGCCTGTGGATAGGCGCCCATCGTGTAGGCGTCCACACCTCGCATCCAGGCGAGGTCGGCCGGGGCCTCGGGGCCCCGCGTGCCGAAGTCCATCACGTCCCCCACAAACCGTGCCCCCGATGGTTCTCCGAACGGGCCGGTGCCCGTCGGCAGCCTTGGTCGAACCGCTGTGCCGCGGACGGGAGTTGCCTCGGTGCGCTGAGCAGCCGTCCGAAGGTCGCACCGAGAGGCATCGTACCTGCGGTTCATGGGCGGGCCGAAGGGTGCCGCACACACCGTTCCACGAGGTGGGAGCGGATGGGGCGCACTTCACCCGGTGACCGAGGGTGAGCGGATCGCGGCACGCGGCGCCCGAAAAGAAAGGGTGTGGGCAGAACGAAGCCCCCGATCACGGGGGAACAACCGGGGGCTTCGCGTCTGAGAGCGGCTTCGAAAGACCGCACATTCAGAACGTAAGTCCTGTACGGCCCCCCGGTCAAGCCGAGTTGAGGCACTGAGGGAACTTCTCCCGCAAGGGTCTTCACAAGTTCAGCACACTGCGGATGGTCCGTCACGGTGCGTGATGAGCTGGTCTGGTCCAGGGGTCCCAGCGGGCCCCGAAAACACCTCGTACCCCTCGGAACACTGCCGCACCAGAAGATCGGCGAAGGGTCTTGAGGGATCCTCGACGAAATGCCGACGCTCCGCGGCGACCCACCCGGCCCAGAACGCGCTCTGTGCCGCGCCGTCCCGCCGTTGCCCGCGCGTCCAGGCCTCGTCGCGCGGCAACTCCATCCACAGCAGTCGCGCGAGATACGGGCGCAGCGCCCGGCGGCCCGCACCGACGCCCTCCAGCAGGATCACCGGAGCGGGTGACAGTTCGCGCACCGGACCGAAGGCGCGGGCCGTCCAGTCGTACGGGGCATAGCGCGCCGTTTCGCCCCGGCTCAGCGGTTCCACCACCTGGCGCAGCAGTCGTCCGGTCCAGGAGAAGAGTTCCTCGTGCGTCGCGATGTCGTCGAGGTGCAGTACGGGCGCGTCGCCCAGGGCCGCGGCCAGCCGTCCGGCGAAGGTGGTCTTCCCGGAGCCCGCGTGCCCGTCGACGCCGATGAGGCGGACGGGTCCGCAGGAGGGCGGCAGCCCGCGCAGGCGCGGGGCGAGATCGTGCATGACGGTTCCCGGGGTGCGGTGGGGTGCGGGCGCACGGACCCATGTACGGGATCACTGTAGTGGCGGTCGGCGGGCCCCCGCCGGAGCCACGGCGCCGCAGGTCATGCCAGTGGTCCCGACCAATATTTGTGGGCGTGGCACAGGCCGGGGTGCTGGCAGAAGTCGCCTCCGGCCGTCCATAGTTGGGAACCGCCGCTTCCGGACGAACTGGGGGTCCCCCACCCATGACCAGAGCTTCAGAGCCGTCCCGCAGAACCGTCCTGGCCGCCGCGGTCGCCGCCGCGGCCACCGGTGGCGCGGTGACCGCGGCCGTGGGCCCCGCGGCGGCAGCCCCGGCCAGGACGGCGCAGGCGTCCTCGGCGGCGACGCCGGTCCTCGTGGACAACCGGGCCTGGACCTCGTACTCCGACTGGCGGACCGGCACCGCCAAGGGCACGCGAGCCGTCGCGGGCCTCCGTCCCGGTCTGGTGATCGCCGCCCCGGCCGGCAGCGCCGACTACACCGATCCGCACACCGGGAAGACCGCCACCTGGGAGTACGCGACCTGGACCTCCCCGGTCCGCCGGCTCGCCGTGCCCGCCACCGAGGCCATCGCCTCCTGGAACGCGGACACCCCGGCGGGCACCTGGATCCAGGTGGAGCTGAAGGGCACGTACTCCGACGGCACGGACACCCCCTGGTACGTGATGGGCCGCTGGGCGGCCGGCGACGCGGACATCAAGCGGACCTCCGTCGACGACCAGAAGGACGGCAGGAGCAGTATCTGGACCGACACCTTCGCCATCGACGACGCGGCCTCGGGTCTGCGCCTGGTCTCGTACCGACTGCGGCTGACCCTGTACCGCACCCCGGGCGCGAAGATCACGCCCACCGTGTGGCGGCTCGGCGCGATGGGCTCCGACGTCCCCGACCGCTTCACGGTCCCGGCCTCCACGCCCGGCCTCGCCCAGGAGCTGACGGTCCCGCGCTACTCGCAGGAGATCCACGCGGGCCAGTACCCCGAGTACGACAACGGCGGCGAGGCCTGGTGCAGCCCCACCTCCTCGCAGATGATCATCGAGCACTGGGGCCGCGGGCCCACGGCCGGGCAACTGGCCTGGGTCAACCCGGACTTCGCCGACCCGCAGGTCTGCCACGCGGCCCGTTTCACCTACGACCACCAGTACGGCGGCTGCGGCAACTGGCCCTTCAACGCGGCGTACGCGGCCACGTACAAGGACCTCCAGGGGGTGGTCACCCGCCTCGGTTCGCTCACCGACCTGGAGACGCTGATCGCCGCCGGCATCCCGGCCATGACCTCCCAGTCGTTCCTGAAGTCCGAGCTGACCGGGGCGGGTTACGGGACCTCGGGCCACCTCATGACCGTCATCGGGTTCACCGCGGACGGCGATGTGATCGCCAATGACCCCGCCGCGCCGAGCGACGAGGCCGTGCGCCGGGTCTACAAGCGGCGCGAGTGGGAGAACATCTGGCTCCGTACCAAGAGGTACAACGCCTCCGGGAACGTCGCCTCCGGTACGGGCGGGGTCTGCTACCTGTACTTCCCGGCGCATCCGTCGGAGCGGCAGAGCAAGGCGCTCGCGGCGGTGGGCATCCGGTGAGCGGGGGGCGGCCCCTCGTGCGGTGATCAGGGGCCGCCCCCGCGCGTTCAGCCCTGGACCGGGTTGACCACCCAGTCCGGGTGATGGGGCATCGGCGGGGTCTTCGCGCCGTACAGCCACGGGTGCAGGAAGCCGTCGAGGTCCTGGCCCGCGACCTCGGACGCCAGATCGACGTAGTCCTGCGTACTGGCGATCTTCCCGCGGTACCGGGTGAGCCAGGCCCGCTCGATCCTCCCGAACGTCTCCTGGCCGACCTTCTCGCGCAGCGCGTACAGGACCAGCGCCGAGCCGTCGTAGCGCATCCGCTTGAAGAGGTTCGGTTCGGTCGGTTCGGCCGGGGCGCCGTAGTCGTGGCGCCACTGGTCGTGGTTGGCGTACGCCGTCTTCATCGTGGCCTCGAAGCTGTCGCCGCCGTGCGCCTCCGAGTACAGCCGCTCGTAGAAGCGCGCGTGGCCCTCGCTGAGCCACAGATCGGACCAGGTCCTGATGCCGACGCTGTCGCCGGTCCACTGGTGGGTGAGCTCGTGCACCAGGTTCCGCTCGGCGCCGACCTGGTCGCCGAGCAGGTCGGCCTTCGGGATGAGGGAGAGTGTCTGCGTCTCCAGGGCCACACCCAGGTCGGTGTCGCCGACGAGGAGGCCGTACCGGTTGAAGGGGTAGGGGCCGAGCCGCTCCTCCAGCCACGCGATGTGCTCGGAGGTGAGCTTGCGGTACTGCTCGGTGGAGGCGACCAGGCCGTCCGGGACCACATCGCGGATCGGCAGCCCGTGCGGTCCGGTGCTGTCGACGAAGGTGAACCTGCCGATCGCCAGCTGGGCCAGCTGGGTCGCGAGCGGCTGCTCGGAGTCGTACGTCCACTTCACGCGCCCGTCGGCCTGCTCGGTGCGGCCGGTGAGCTCGCCGCCCGCGACGGCCGTGAGGCCCGGCGGGGTGGTGATGCGGAAGGTGATCGGGGCGCGCTGACTCGGGTGGTCGTTCGACGGGAAGATCATCTTGGCGCCGTTGGGCTGCGGGTACAGCACCGTACCGTCCGGCGTGGGGATCCAGCCGTAGTCCTCGATGGCGTCGTCGCGGTGCCTTGTCTGCGTCGGGTCGGCGGTGTAGGTGACCTTGACCGTGAAGGACTTGCCCTTGGCGAGCGGCTTCGCCGGGGTGATCACCAGTTCTCCCCCACTCTCGGCTTCGCCCGAGCGGGAGGTGCCCCCATCGCCGCGTACCGCCTTGGCGGTCGTCCCGTCCACGGTCACCGTGTGCAGGGTGTTGCCCGCGAAGTCCAGGTCGAAGCGGGACAGCGCCTGGGTGGCGGTCGCCTTGACGGTCGTGGCGGCCTCGAAGGGCGTCCTGGGCGCCTGCCAGTCGAAGTCGAGGAGGTAGCGGTTCACCTGGTAGCCGCCGTTGCCGTCGAGCGGGAAGACCGGGTCGCCGAGGCCGGCGGCTCCCGGGGAAGCGGCGGCGGAGGCGGCGGAGGAGGAGGGGGAAGTGGCGGCTTGCGAGACCGGACCCGTGAAGGCGGCTGCCACCGTGATCGCGGCCGCCTGAGTGAGGCGGGCTCTGCGGCGAGGCGTCCGGAACGTGCTCATCGGGGACCTTTCGGTTGGCTGTCCACTGTCGTGTGAGGAGACACACACTCCTGGAGCACCGTTGCGGAAAACCGGGCGATTCGAAGGTGATCGAAGTGTCCGGCGTGTCCGAAGTGTCCCGTCGGGGTGGCCGGCGTGACCAAGGTCTCTACCGCTGAAACCCGTTCCGGTGGCAAGGTGGTGGGGTCGGTGGGGAGCCGATGGGAGGCGGGGGAATCCGACCGCACCTCTACGTCAGCGAGAAGCCATGACCGCGACCCCCGCCACCGACACCCGACTCCGCGCCCGCACCGGTGGCCCCAAGGACGACGGCCCCAAGATCCTCGAACATGTCGCGGGCTGGGCCCTCGTCGTGGTCCTCGCGATGCTCGTGACCCAGCTCGGCCTGCTGTGAACCCGGCGCTCGGCCCGCTGTAGCCGATCTTCCGGAGAACGGCCTTCCGGAAGCCGGACCTGCCAGTCGATCGGAGTCGAACGAGCAGGTGGTATCGGTCTGCCATACTGCCAACGTCCCGCTGGCAGTCGGAGACTAGGGCCGGAATTGAATCATAGTCAACAACGCGCCGTCGACCGCCCCCGGGCGCGCGGCACCGATCGCTCACTGGCGCGCCGCGCCGAACTCATCGCCATCGGACGCAAGTTGTTCGCCGACACGTCGTACGACGCGCTGTCGATGGACGACATCGCACGGCAGGCGCATGTCGCCAAAGGGCTGATCTACTACTACTTCAAGTCCAAGCGCGGCTACTACCTGGCGATCGTCGAGGACTCGGTCGCGGACCTGGTCTCCCGGGCCGCCGGCAGCCTCGAACTGCCCCCGGTCGAGCGGGTGCACCGCACCATCGACAGCTATCTGCGCTACGCCGAGCACAACCAGGCCGCGTACCGCACGATCATCACCGGCGGGGTCGGCTTCGACACCGAGGTGCAGGCCATCCGCGACGGCGTGCGCGAGGTCATCGTCGAGACCATCGCCGAAGGGGCGTACGGCAGGCGCAAGATCGCGCCGCTGCCGCGCATGGCGCTGCTCGGCTGGCTCTGCAGCGTCGAGGGCGCGACCCTCGACTGGATCGGCCGTCCGGCCCTGACGCGCGAGACCATGTGCGAGCTGCTGGTGAAGATGCTGGGCGGCGCGCTGCGCGCGGTCGAGGAGCTCGACTCCTCCTATCGGGCCCCGCAGTCCGCCCGCCGGGACGCCTGAGTCGGGGCGGGGGCAACCGCCTCCTGCCCCGACTCGCCTGCTGCATCGGCTAGTTGATGGCCTTGATCAACTCCCCGTTCGAGGTGTCGCCGCTGAGCTCCCAGAAGAAGGTGCCGCCCAGGCCCTGCTGGTTCTTGTACGTCATCTTTCCCGCGATGGTCGACGGGGTGTCGTAACTCCACCAGTTGGTCCCGCACTTGGCGTACGCGGTGCCACCGACCGTGCCCGTCGCCGGGCACTTCGACTTGAGCACCTTGTAGTCGTCGATGCCCTGCTCGTACGTTCCCGCCGCGGGACCGGTGGCCGTGCCGCCGGGGGCCGCCTGGGTGACGCCGGTCCAGCCGCGCCCGTAGAAGCCGATGCCCAGCAGCAGCTTCGAGGCCGGGATGCCGAGGCCCTTGAGCTTCGCGATCGTGGCGGAGGTGTGGTAGTCCGCCTTCGGGATACCGGTGTACGAGTTCAGCGGCGAGTGCGGAGCCGTGGGGCCGGCCGCGTCCCAGGCACCGAAGAAGTCGTACGTCATCGGGTTGTACCAGTCGACGTACTGCGCCGCGCCCGCGTAGTCCGCCGCGTCGATCTTGCCGCCCGCGGTGGCGTCGGCCGTGATCGCCGCGGTGACCAGGTTGCCGGAGCCGAACTTCGCCCGCAGCGCCGCCAGCACGTTCTTGAAGGCCGCCCGGCCGCTGGTGTCACAGGTGTTGCCGCAGGCGTTCGGGTACTCCCAGTCGATGTCGATGCCGTCGAAGACGTCCGCCCACTTGGAGTTCTCGACCAGGTCGTAGCAGGACTGCGCGAACGCGGCCGGGTTCTTGGCGGCCTCGCCGAAACCGCTCGACCAGGTCCAACCACCGAAGGACCAGAGCACCTTGAGGTTCGGGTGCTTCTTCTTCAGCTTGCGCAGCTGGTTGAAGTTGCCGCGCAGGGGCTGGTCCCAGGTGTCGGCGACGCCGTCCACCGACTGGTCGGCGGTGTAGGCCTTGTCGGTCGCCGCGTAGGCATCGCCCATGGCGCACTTGCCGCCGGTGACATTGCCGAAGGCGTAGTTGATGTGGGTGAGCTTGGCGGCCGAGCCGGACGTCTCGACGTTCTTGACGTGGTAGTTCCGGTCGTAGACGCCCCATTCGGTGAAGTAGCCGACGACCTTGGATCCGGCCGCGGCCCTGGCGGTGCCGGCGGCCTCGGTGGTGCCGGCGGCCTTGGCCGTGCCGGACTCCTCGGCCGTCGCGGTTCCGGCGCCGGCCAGCAGCCCCGCGCCGAGGATGGCACAGCAGGCGGCGGACAGAAGAGCCCGGACGGGTATGCGGGGGCGGTGCGGGACGAGCATCGGTGTCTCCTCGTGGGGGAGAGGGGAACGCGCGCTGTTTGGCATGAACGCGATGACGTGCTGGGGGAACGATAGGAGGACTAGACCAGTGCGTCAATGGTTCGGACCAATCTGATGCGGTGGGGCGGATTCCCTTTCTTCCGGTAAGTGATCGTCACCTGGTGACGCGATGCGTTCGAACGGGCATACTCACAGCGCCACAGTCGCTGATCAGGCCGTTCTCCACCCCGGAGCGGCAGCATCGGCTGGGCCGAGTGAGACCCGGCGGCGCGGCCCCACCCCAGGCGCGCGTCCGCCGATACGCCCGACAGGGAGGAGAGCGTCGCCATGCCCGACCGCGCCCCGCAGCCGGTGGACCGTCAACTGCCCACGGACGAGGCCCGGGATCTGATCTCGCTCGTCCGCGACATCGCGCAGCGCGAGATCGCCCCGAAGGCGGCCGAGGAGGAGGACGCCGGACACTTCCCGCGCGAGATCTTCGGACTGCTCTCGGAATCCGGGCTGCTCGGACTGCCGTACGACTCCGAGTACGGCGGCGGCGACCAGCCGTACGAGGTCCACCTCCAGGTCCTGGAAGAACTCGCCGCGGCCCGCCTCACCGTCGGTCTCGGCGTCAGCGTGCACTCCCTCTCCTGCCATGCCCTCGCGACCTACGGCACCAAGGAGCAGCGGGCCGAGCATCTGCCCGCGATGCTCGGCGGCGGCCTCCTCGGCGCGTACTGCCTCTCCGAGCCGTCCTCCGGCTCGGACGCCGCCTCGCTGCGCACCAAGGCCGTACGGGACGCGGGGGGTGCCTCCGGCCCGGGCGCGGGAGAGTGGGCGATCACCGGTACCAAGGCCTGGATCACACACGGCGGGGTCGCCGACTTCTACACCGTGCTCGCGCGCAGCGGCGGCGAGGGGCCGCGCGGCATCACCGCCTTCCTGGTGCCTGGCGACGCCGAGGGGCTGAGCGCCGCCGTGCCCGAGAAGAAGATGGGCATGAAGGGCTCGCCCACCGCGCAGGTCCACTTCGACGGTGTGCGGGTGTCCGACGCCCGGCGCATCGGCGACGAGGGCCAGGGCTTCGCGATCGCCCTCGCGGCGCTCGACTCCGGGCGGCTCGGCATCGCGGCCTGTGCGATCGGCGTGGCCCAGGCAGCCCTGGACGAGGCCGTCGCGTACGCCACCGGGCGCGAGCAGTTCGGCCGGCCGATCTCCGACTTCCAGGGACTGCGCTTCATGCTCGCGGACATGGCGACGCAGATCGAGGCGGGCCGGGCGCTCTATCTGGCCGCGGCACGGCTGCGCGACGCGGGCCGGCCGTTCTCCAAGCAGGCGGCCATGGCCAAGCTCCTGTGCACCGACACCGCGATGAGGGTCACCACGGACGCCGTCCAGGTGCTCGGCGGATACGGCTACACCGTGGACTTCCCCGTCGAGCGCTATATGCGTGAGGCCAAGGTGCTGCAGATCGTCGAGGGCACCAATCAGATCCAGCGGATGGTCATCGCCCGTCACCTCGCGGGTCCGGAGTCACACTGAACTGCCCGTAGCCGTGCAGCAAGGAGGGCGCCGCCAGCCGGACCCACTCCGGGTCGTGGCGCCCCGGCAGCGTGCGCCCGCGATCGGCCCAGGTGCGGATCAGGGCGCGGTAGATGGGGGGATCCTGGACCGCCGGTGGGGGCGGCGGTGGTGTCTGCCGAACCGATTCTGCCGACGCCGGGACAAAGACCCGGCGCTGCTCGGTCGCTGAATATGTGGGGGTCATACCAGGGCAACGCGTGAACAGGCGGGCAGGTCACCGGCCCCCGAAATCGAGCGTGGGTTCGCGACGGGCCCGAACGGGGGGCGGGCCCGGGCCGCGGTATCTGGCCCAGGGCCGTCATCTGACGTACCGTCATCTGGCGCCGCCGGGGGCCGCACCCCTCCGGGGACGTCAACCGCCGTGCGCCCAGGGAGGCTTGCCGTGCCCGACGACCGTCCCGTTGCCCTCGACGAGTACCCCGTCCACCAGGTGCCCCTGTCCATGAAGCATGTCGCGACCGGGGACCGGAACGCGTACGACCGCTGCATCTTCCATGTCTTCGACCACCAGGGCCGGGCGCTGTTGATCCTGGGGCTCGGCGTCTATCCGAACGTCGGGGTGATCGACGCGTACGCCACTCTGCGGCTCGGCGACCGCCTGCACGCGGTGCGCGCGTCGGACGCGCTCGGGGACGATCGGACGGACCTGTCCGTCGGCCCGCTCCGCATCCTCGTCGAGCGTCCCCTGAAGAAGTTCGTGCTGAGCTGCGCGGCCGATCCCGCCGACCCCGACGGACTGTCGTACGAGATCACCTGGACGGCGCAGTTCCCGGCGCTGTGGGAACCGCACCACCTCCAGCGGCGCGGCGGCCGGCTCACGCTGGAGGGCAAGCGCTTCGTGCAGGCGGGGCACTGCGAGGGCCGGATCCGTGTCGGCGGCGAGGAGATACGCCTGGATCGCGGCCGCTGGACCGGCACCCGCGACCGCAGCTGGGGCGTGCGTCCGATCCCGGGGGAGGAGGGCGGCCGGCTCGCGGACGAGCACCCGACGGAGGGCTTCCACTGGCTGTGGTGCCCGGTCCGCTTCGAGGACCGGTTCCTGATGGTCGCCGTCCAGGAGGACGCCGACGGCCACCGGACGCTGAACGACGCGACGCTCGTACGCAACGGGGAGCGTGACCTCCAGCTCGGCTGGCCGCGGACCGACATCACCTACCGCTCCGGCACTCGGCACCCCACGTCCGCCGTCATCCACCTCACCCGTCCCGCCGATCGCACCCCGATGGAACTGGACGTGGAGGTGCTCACCTCCTCGCCGCTCGCCGTCGGCGCCGGCTATCCGCCCGCCGACGACTGGCAGCACGGCACCTGGCGCGGACCCGGCTGGACCGACCGGCGCCTCTTCGACCTCTCGGACCCGGCCGCGCATCCCCGCGCCGCGTACGGGGTGATCGACCATGCCGCCCGCTGCACGCTGGACGGCCAGGTCGGCCACGGGATCTTCGAGCACGGCTCGTTCGGCCGCCACGACCCGAGCGGCTTCACCGGATTCGACTCGGTCGCGCCCTGAAAGGGGGAGTGAGATGGCCACGGCACCCCGCCCGCGCACGACCACCCGCGACCCGGAGGAACTGACCCGCCGGCTGACCGCCTGGCTCGCCGCACGACTCCCCGGCGCCGAGGCGGTCGAGGTGACCGTCCCCGCGTCCAACGGCATGTCCAGCGAGACCCTGCTCTTCGACATCGGGCACCCCGAACCACCGCTGACCGCCTGCGCGTTGAGGCTGGCGGCGGACCCGGCGGCGTACACCGTCTTCCCCGTCTACGACCTGCCCCGCCAGTACCGCACGATGAAACTGGTCGCCGAGCACACCGATCTCCCCGTACCGCGGGTGCTGTGGCTGGAGGAGGACCCGGGCCCGCTCGGCGCGCCCTTCTTCGTCATGGAACGGGTCGACGGGCGGGTGCCACCGGACGTCATGCCCTATACGTACGAAGGGAATTGGCTGCACGCGGCGAGCGGCCGGGAACGCGAGCACCTGGAGGCCGCGTCGATAGGACTCCTCGCCCGGCTGCACGACCAAGTCCCGCTGCCGGAAGCGGACTTCTTGGCCCTGCGGGGCGAAGGCAGCCCGTTGCGTCAGCACGTGGCGGCCCAACGCGGCTACTACGAATGGGTGATTGACGGATTGTCACGCTCGCCTCTCATCGAAAGCGCCTTCGACCGGCTCGACGGGCTGTGGCCACGTGACGAGGGAGAGACGGTGCTCAACTGGGGCGACGCGCGCATCGGGAACGTCGTCTACGACGGTTTCGAACCCGCGGCCGTCCTCGACTGGGAGATGGCGGCCCTGGCCCCGCGCGAGGTCGACCTCGGCTGGACGATCTATCTGCACCGCTTCTTCCAGGACCTCACCGTCGGCTTCGGTCAGCGCGGGCTGCCCGACTTCCTGCGCCGCGACCGCGTCGAGCGTCGTTACGCCGAACTCACCGGCCACACACCGCGGGACATGGAATTCCACACCCTGTACGCGGCGCTGCGGCACGCGATCGTCATGCTGCGTGTCGCCTACCGCCAGGTGTACTTCGGCGAGATCGCCGTCCCACGGGATCCGGACATACTGATCCTGCACCACGGCAGTCTGCGAGCCATGGTGCAGGGCAGCTACTGGGAGGGACCGGGCGCCGGTCGCTGAGCGCGAGGGCCGGTCAGGCGGCCTGGCGGCGCATCTCGGGGACCCGCATCGGGCGCGAGCCCGGGCCGCCGACGTGCGAGAAAGGCTGCGTCCGCCAGTCCAGCCCCTGAGGGAGCGTCAACAGAAGGGCGGTGTCCTGCTCCTGAGGCTCCGTCGACTCGTCCGCGGGACGGGCTTCGGCCGCGGTACGGCCCGTACCGGCGCAGACCGTGAGCCCGAACGGGTTCCACGGCGAGGCGCACAGCGCGTGCTCGGGCAGGATCTCCTCGTCCGCGAGGAGCGCGATGGGCTGGTCACAGTCCGGGCAGATCACCCGGAACATCTCGAACGTGTCGTAGGCGTCGAGCTCTTCACCGTCGACGGCGTCCGGTTCGACGCCCTCCGGCTCGGGCTCGACAACGAGCTGGGGCCGCTTGGACGCGGTACGACCAGGGCGCTTAAGACTCTGCATGGGATTCTCCCCCTCGGGTGGGCCGACAAGGCACTGCGACCTCGACCACAGCAAGCACTTCCCGTCCCGTCTCTGCGGTAATCACGAGAACATCACGCACCCTGGTGCGGCACTGTGGCATTCGTCACATGCCGACCGCAGATGCCGGGCGCGGTGGATTCGTCCCCCGCTTTGTATCCCGGATTGGGCCCGGGCGCCTCACAGCCCGCTCTCATCCACATCACAAACCGGTTATGACCTGCGCCGCTGAGGTATCCGAGGAGATCAAGGGCCCTGTAGGTTCTTGCGCCATGGAGGAGCTGGACCGACAGATCGTGCAGCTGCTCGTCGCAGACGGGCGGATGAGTTACACCGACTTGGGCAAGGCCACGGGCCTGTCCACGTCCGCCGTGCATCAACGGGTGCGCCGGCTCGAACAGCGTGGCGTCATCCGCGGTTATGCCGCGGTCGTGGACCCGGAGGCCGTCGGGCTGCCCATGACCGCCTTCATCTCGGTGAAGCCGTTCGACCCGAGCGCCCCGGACGACATCGCCGAACGCCTCGCGGGCGTGCCGGAGATCGAGGCCTGCCACAGCGTCGCGGGCGACGAGAACTACATCCTCAAAGTGCGGGTCTCCACCCCGCACGAACTGGAGGAGCTTCTCGCCCGCATGCGCACCCTCGCGGGCGTGTCGACCCGTACGACGGTGGTGCTGTCGACGCCGTACGAGGCGCGGCCGCCCCGCATCTGACCCACCCGGGCGACGGCCGGTCGCCGCCAGGCGCGAGACTGTTCCCCATGAGTGAGAGCACCGCCACGTCGGACACCGTGCTGCTGCGCGGTGGAGAAGTCCACAGCCCCGCCGATCCCTTCGCCACCGCGATGGTCGTCGAACGCGGACAGATCGCCTGGGTCGGCTCGGAGGGCGCCGCCGACGCCTTCGCCGACGGGGTCGCCGAGGTCGTGGACCTGGAAGGCGCGCTGGTCACCCCCGCCTTCACCGACGCCCATGTGCACACCACCGCCACCGGGCTTGCGCTCACCGGCCTCGACCTGTCCGACGCGCCCTCCCTGGACGCGGCCCTCGCCCTCGTACGCGACTTCGCCGCCGCCCGCCCCACCGACCGGGTACTGCTCGGCCACGGCTGGGACGCGGCCCGCTGGCCCGGCGGCCGACCCCCGACGCGCGCCGAACTCGACGAGGCGACCGGCCACCGCCCGCTCTACCTCTCCCGTATCGATGTGCACTCGGCCGTCGTCACCACGGCCCTGCTCGACCTGGTGCCGGGCATCACCGAGCGCGTCGGCCACCGGGACGGCCCACTCACCCGGGACGCCCACCACGCCGTACGCGCCGCCGCGCTCGGCGCCGTCACCCCGGCCCAGCGCACCGGGGCCCAGCGCGCCGCGCTCGCCCACGCCGCCTCGCTCGGCATCGGCTCCGTGCACGAGTGCGCGGGACCGGAGATCTCCTCCGAGGACGACCTCACCGGCCTGCTGCGGCTCGCCGCCGAGGAAGCGGGCCCCCGGGTCGTCGGCTACTGGGCCGAGCAGGATGTCCACAAGGCCCGTGAGCTGGGCGCGATCGGCGCCGCCGGCGACCTGTTCGTCGACGGCTCCCTCGGCTCGTACACCGCCTGCCTGCACCGGCCGTACACCGACGCCGACCACACCGGCACCGCCTACCTGGACGCCGCCGCGGTGGCCGACCATGTGGTGGCCTGTACCGAGGCGGGCCTCCAGGCGGGCTTCCACGCCATCGGGGACGCCGCCGTGGCCGCCGTGGTCGAAGGCGTGCGCGCCGCCGCCGAGAAGGTCGGCCTCGCCCGTGTGCGCGCCGCCCGGCACCGCGTCGAGCACGCCGAGATGCTCACCCCGGAGACCGTCGCCGGCTTCGCGGAACTGGGCCTCACCGCCTCCGTGCAGCCCGCCTTCGACGCGCTGTGGGGCGGCGAGGACGGCATGTACGCCCAGCGCCTGGGCGCCGAGCGGGCCCGTACCCTCAACCCCTTTGCGGCCCTGCTGCGCACCGGCGTCCCGCTCGCCTTCGGCTCCGACAGCCCCGTCACCCCCCTCGACCCGTGGGGCACCGTGCGCGCCGCCGCCTTCCACCGCACGCCGGAGCACCGGGTGTCCGTGCGCGCCGCGTTCACGGCGCATACGCGCGGCGGATGGCGGGCGGTCGGACGGGACGACGCGGGCGTCCTGGTGCCGGGAGCGCCCGCCGACTACGCCGTGTGGCGCACCGAGGAACTGGTCGTGCAGGCCCCCGACGACCGGGTCGCCCGCTGGTCCACCGACCCCCGTTCCGGCACCCCGGGACTGCCGGATCTGAGCCCCGGCGGTGACCTGCCGGTGTGCCTGCGCACCGTCGTCGGCGGGCGCACGGTCTTTGTACGGCCGGGCGAGTGATCTCCTGGGGCGACGGGGCGGCGGCCGTCCGCCGCCGCCCCGTCGCGCGACCTGCGCATCCTCCGCGCTGACCTGGTGAGGGAGGAAAAACGGGCAGCTCAGACGGGTGTTGACAGCTGGCCGCCGGGGGCCGATAGGTTCGGCCGGGTCCACCACCGGACGTCCGACCGGGGAACGTTCAGCAGTCGCCGGAGCGCCGCTGGGTCAGGGGTGGTGTGCCGCACCGGCGCACCACCGCTGGGAGCCAGGCTCAGCGCTCGTGCCGCGGCGAGGGAACGTTCATGCCTGTCGGAAGGGTGTGACCCGGGTGGGGCCCGGACGTCCAGTAGACAACGGCTTTCGGTCGACCCGCAGCCAGCGGGTCCCAGGTCGGCCCGAAGGGCGCCGGGCCCCGATCCGCAGCGCGGTGACCGGCACGGCGGGTCCCCTCTTACCCGGCTCTTGTCGAATAGACACCCCCGTACTGACGCGCTGACGCGTCGGTGCAGGCTGCGGCCACTATGGTGGACCTCTGCGTACGGACATGAAGGGGCAGTAGTGAACGACGGCGACGGGACCCTCGCGGCAGCAGCCCAGGGGAGGCGGTTCGGCCCGCTCGGCACGGCCTTGGTGATCATCCCGACCTACAACGAGGCGGAGAACATCAAGAGGATCGTCGGCCGGGTCCGAGCCTCGGTGCCTGATGCACACGTTCTCGTGGCGGACGACAACAGCCCCGACGGCACCGGCAAGCTCGCCGACGAGCTGGCGGCCGAGGACGAGCATGTGCAGGTGCTGCACCGCAAGGGCAAGGAGGGCCTGGGCGCCGCGTATCTGGCGGGCTTCCGCTGGGGCATGGAGCACGGCTACGGCGTCCTGGTCGAGATGGACGCCGACGGTTCGCACCAGCCGGAGGAACTGCCCCGGCTGCTGACCGCCCTCAAGGGCGCCGACCTCGTGCTGGGGTCGCGCTGGGTGCCGGGCGGGCGGGTCGTGAACTGGCCCAAGTCCCGCGAGTTCATCTCGCGCGGCGGCAGCATGTACTCCCGGCTGATGCTCGACGTACCGATCCGGGACGTCACCGGAGGCTTCCGCGCCTTCCGCCGCGAGACCCTCGAAGGCCTCGGACTCGGTGAAGTCGCCTCCCAGGGGTACTGCTTTCAGGTGGACCTGGCCCGACGTGCCGTCAAGGCGGGCTTCCATGTCGTCGAGGTGCCCATCACCTTCGTCGAGCGGGAACTCGGTGACTCCAAGATGAGCCGCGACATCCTGGTGGAGGCCCTGTGGCGGGTCACCACATGGGGCGTGGGGGAGCGGGTCGGACGGATCACCGGCCGTAGGCCCACTCCCTAGGGCCGGGACTCCTCTTCCTGGTGACCGGGATTCCTCTTCCCGGGGCCTTGTCGGGGTTTCTCGGGGTCTTCTTGGGGTCGTGAATCCTCAGGGTCTCGATCCACAGATCCACAGCTAGGGTTGATCATCCGCTTATCCCGTACTGAGCTGTGCCCAGGCACACTGGATGCATGACGACTGGCGCACCGACTCCCACATACCCCGCCCGGCCGCGGCGATCCCGGCTGCGCACCTTCCTGCCGCTCGGCATCGCCGCCTGGCTGGTGCTGGAGATCTGGCTGCTGACCATGGTCGCGAGTGCCGCGAGCGGCTTCACCGTCTTCCTGCTGCTGGTCGCCGGTTTCGTCCTCGGTTCCGTGGTCATCAAGCGGGCCGGCCGCCGTGCCTTCCGCAACCTCACCGAGACGCTGCAACAGCAGCAGAGCGGGGTGGCCCCCACCACCGGGGGCGGCAACGGCAACGGGCTGATGATGCTCGGCGGCCTCCTTCTGATGATCCCGGGCCTCATCTCCGACGTCGTGGGCCTGCTCCTGCTGATCCCGCCGGTCCAGAAGGCCCTGAGCCGGTACGCCGAGCGCACCATCGAACGCAAGATCCGCGAGGCCGCGCCGGGCTCCGTCGGAGACGCCTTCCAGCAGGCCCGCATCCACCGCCCCGACGGCAAGGTCGTCCCGGGCGAGGTCATCAGGGAAGAGGGCCCCCAGGGCCCGGCCACGGACCAGGGCCCGCGCCCCCCGCTGAATCGCTGACGCCGGCCTGTGGGCCCGCGCCCCTTCGTTGGGCGCGGGCGACGCCGCGCCCAATGCACAGAGCCGCGGACCCCGTACCCATCAGGTACGGCGTCCGCGGCTGCGTGCGTGGTATGCCACCCAACCCCCGGAGGGGTTACGCGGACTTGCGGCTGTCCCGCGGATGCACCGCGATGTTCATCGCGCCGGAGCGCAGAACGGCCAGGCGCTCCTCAAGGACCTCTTCGAGTTCCTCTCGGGTGCGCCGCTCCATCAGCATGTCCCAATGCGTACGCGCGGGCTTGGCCTTCTTTTCCTCAGGGCCGTCGCCGTCCACCAGGAGTGCCTGGGCCCCGCAGACCTTGCACTCCCACTCCGGCGGGATCTCCGCCTCGACCGAGAAGGGCATCTCAAACCGGTGCCCCTTCTCGCATGCGTACTCCACGGCCTGGCGCGGGGCCAGGTCGATGCCGCGGTCCGTCTCGTAGCTGGTCACCACGAGGCGCGTGCCGCGAAGAGCTCGCTCACTCATGAATCGTGCCTCCCGGGCTTGTCGCCCACAGGACAGGTGTCGCTGTCGTCGTCATCCGGTCAACGTCCGGTCGGCGGTGAAGATTCCCGTTCCGGGTCATGCGTCGCCGTCGTAGCCGCCCCTTGTTGTACCCACCGGCGCCCGGTTTGTCACATCTGGCAGCAGATGTCACCCAACGCTTCAGTATCTTTGACGCGCAGTAACGGTACGCCTGGCAGGCCAAACGCGTACACTACCGTCCTTTGGTCTCAGGTGCTAAATCCTGTCCGGTACTGGATTACCCGCGTCGTACACCGCCTGTCGCACCGGAACCCGCGCGAGCAGCGCGAATCCGATGACGAAGAAGGCGACGAGCGAGATGATCGCGTCCCGATAACTTCCCGTCAGCTGATAGGTCAAACCGAACAGAAGGGGGCCGAGCCAGCTCATCCCCCGATCGCTCATCTCGTACGCGGAGAAGTACTCGGCCTCCTTCCCGCTCGGTACGAGATGGGAGAACAGGGAGCGCGAGAGTGCCTGGCTGCCGCCCAGGACGAGGCCGATCCCCGCGGCCAGCGCGAAGAACCAGAAGGGCGCGCCCGCGGGCAGGAAGTATCCGGCGCCGAGTGTCAGGGTCCAGGCGACGAGCGAGCCGAGGATCGTGCGCTTCGCGCCGTACGTCCGCGCCAGCCGTCCCATGCCCAGGGCGCCCCCGACCGCGAGCACCTGGACGAGCAGCACGGCGACGATCAGGGTCGACTGGCTGAGGCCGAGTTCCTCCGACCCGTACACGGACGCCTGCGAGATGACCGTCTGGATGCCGTCGTTGTAGACGAGATAGGCGAACAGGAAGGCCAGCGTGAGTGGTGTGCCCCGCATGTCTCGAACGGTGGCCGCCAGCTGCCGCCATCCGTGCCCGGACGCCCGGCCCGCGGACGCCGTGGGGCGGTCCCGCAGCCGCTTGAGCGGTACGAGGGTGAAAGCGCCCCACCAGATGCCCGCTGAGGCGAGACAGATGCGGACGGCCGTCGACTCGGAGACTCCGAAGGTGTCGTGGGCCGTGTACAGGATCAGGTTCACGACCAGCATCAGTGAGCCCGCCGCGTAGCCGAAGGCCCAGCCGCGGGAGGAGACCGCGTCGCGTTCCTCGGGCGGGGCGATCTGCGGCAGGTAGGAGTTGTAGAGGACCATCGACACGGCCACCGAGGCGTTGGCGACGATCAGCAGCAGACCGCCGAGCAGATAGCGGTCGCCGTCCAGGAAGAACATGCCCGTGGTGGCCGCGGCGCCCAGATAGGCGCAGAGCGCGAGCAGTGGCTTCTTGCGGCCGGTGCGGTCGGCGGCCGCGCCCGCCATCGGCATCACGAAGATCGACAGGATGACCGAGGCCGAGACCGCGTACGCGAAGAAGGAGCCGGCACGGACCGGGATCCCCAGCGGGTGCACGAAACCGTCCGCGTCCGCCGCGTGCTTGGCGACGGACGTCAGATAGGGGCCCAGGAACACGGTCAGCACGCTCGTCGAGTAGACCGAGCAGGCCCAGTCGTAGAAGTACCAGCCGCGCTGCTCGCGCCGCCGCTCGGCGGCCCCGTCGACTGTCTGTGCCCGCACGGTCTCGGTGCCCACCCGTGCCCCTCGCTTTCCGCTGAACGGACCGCGCGAGAGGGCTCAGACCCAGGTGCCCCGGTCCTCCAGGACCCTGCGCAGCGTGTCGATGTGATCGGTCATGATGCCATCGACTCCCAGGTCCAGGAGCCGGTGCATCCGATCGGGTTCGTTGACCGTCCAGACGTGGACCTGCAGGCCGCGCGCGTGGGCGGCGCGGACGAAGCGCCGGTCGACCACCGGAACCCCCGACTGGGACTCGGGCACCTGGGCGGCGACCGCCGAGTCGCGCAGCGCGGCCGGGATGCCGTACGAGCGCAGCCGCAGCCCCACGACACCCTTGGTGCCGTACGAGGTGGCCAGGCGAGGTCCGGCCAGGCGCTGGGCGCGGAAGACCCGCGCTTCGGAGAACGAGCCGACGCAGACACGGTCCCAGGCGTCGGTGCGGCCGATGAGGTTCAGCAGCGGGTGCAGTGCGGGTTCGGCCTTGACGTCGACGTTCCAGCGCACGTCGGGGAAGGTTTCGAGAAGCTCCTCGAAGAGGGGGACGGGTTCCTTGCCCGCCACGCGCGCGTGGCGCACGTCGTTCCAGGGGAGGTCCGCGATCCGGCCCGCGCCGTCCGTCACCCGGTCCAGGGTCGCGTCGTGGAAGGCGACGAGCCTGCCGTCCGACGTCGCGTGCACATCCGTCTCGATGTAGCGGTAACCCGCCTCCACCGCGCGTCGGAACTGGGCGACGGTGTTCTCCAGACCGTCCGCCGCACCGCCCCGGTGGGCGAAGGCGATCGGGCCGGGGTGGTCGAGGTACGGGTGACGTATGCGCGGGCTCACCCTGGAAGTATCGCGCGCTCCGGTTGACCGACGGCAACGACGGTGCTGCCGCCCGGTGCCGGGCGGACGGCGAACATGCGCAGGAAGAGCTGGGCGAGCGGTCCGATCGCGACGGCGTACAGCACCGTGCCGATGCCGACCGTGCCGCCGAGCGCGAACCCGGTCGCGACGACCGCCACCTCCAGGACCGTGCGCACCAGCCGGATCGAGCGTCCCGTGCGCCGGTGCAGCCCCGTCATCAGACCGTCGCGGGGACCCGGGCCGAAGGCGGCCGAGATGTACAGGCCCGTCGCCACGCCGTTCAGCACGATGCCCGCGAGCAGCAGCGGAATCCGTACCGCCAGGGTGTGTGCGTCCGGTGCCAGGGCGAGGGTGCCGTCCATCGCGATGCCGACCACGAACACGTTCGAGACCGTGCCCAGGCCCGGGCGCTGGCGCAGCGGGATCCACAGGAGCAGCACCGCCGCGCCCACGACGATCGAGACCTCGCCGATCGTCAGGCCGGTCAGCTCGGCGAGCCCCTGGTGCAGCACGTTCCAGGGCTCCAGACCGAGGCCCGACTCCACCAGCAGGGCCGAACTCGCGCCGTACAGGGCGAGGCCGACGTACAGCTGGACGAGGCGACGCGGGAGCCGCCGCGCGGCCTCCGTACCCGTGGAGGCCGTGGAGTCTGCGCGCGTGGACAAGAGGTTCCCCCTGTGATGGTGATCCGTGGTGGTGCCAGTGGACTGTCTCGTGTCATTCTGTGGCTTGGTAGGAGGCGCCATCCAAGGCCAATCCGAGGAAGGTGGACTGGGAATCATGACGCAGTGGACTTCGGCGGTAGGTGCCGCGCAGCTCGCCCGGCTGCTCAACTCCCAGCAGGAGCGCCCCGCGGGGCCCGGCACCCGCCGCCCGCCCGCCTATCGCGCGCTCGCCGACGGCATCCGGCTGCTCGTGCTCGAAGGCCGGGTTCCGGTCGCCGCGCGGCTGCCCGCCGAGCGGGAGCTCGCACTGTCCCTGTCCGTCAGCCGTACGACGGTCGCCGCGGCCTACGAGGCGCTGCGCGGCGAAGGGTTCCTGGAGTCCCGCAGGGGAGCGGGCAGCTGGACCGCCGTCCCCGCCGGGAACCCGCTGCCCGCGCGCGGTCTGGAACCGCTGCCGCCGGAGGCCCTCGGCTCCGTGATCGACCTGGGCTGTGCGTCGCTCCCCGCGCCGGAGCCCTGGCTCACCCGGGCCGTGCAGGGCGCCCTGGAGGAACTGCCGCCGTACGCGCACACGCACGGGGACTATCCGGCGGGGCTGCCCGCGCTGCGCGCGATGATCGCCGAGGGGTACACCGCACGCGGCATCCCGACCATGCCCGAGCAGATCATGGTGACGACGGGCGCGATGGGCGCGATCGACGCGATCTGTCATCTCTTCGCCGGGCGCGGCGAACGCATCGCCGTCGAGTCGCCCTCCTACGCCAACATCCTCCAGCTGATGCGCGAGGCCGGCGCCCGGCTCGTCCCCGTCGCCATGGCCGAAGGGCTCGCCGGGTGGGACATGGACCGCTGGCGCCAGGTGCTGCGGGACGCCGCGCCCCGGCTCGCCTATGTCGTCGCCGACTTCCACAACCCGACGGGGGCCCTCGCGGACGAGGACCAGCGGCGTCGCCTGGTGGACGCGGCGCGGTCGGCGGGGACCGTCCTGGTGGTCGACGAGACGATGATCCAGCTGTATCTGGAGGAGGGGCTGGAGATGCCGCGTCCCATGTGCGGCTTCGACCCCGCGGGCTCCACGGTCATCACCGTCGGCTCGGCCAGCAAGGCGTTCTGGGCGGGGATGCGGATCGGGTGGGTGCGTGCGGCCCCCGAGGTGATCCGCAGCCTTGTCGCCGCGCGCGCGTACGCCGACCTCGGTACCCCCGTGCTGGAGCAGCTGGCCGTGAACTGGCTGTTCAGCACCGGGGGTTGGGAGCAGGCCGTGGAGATCCGGCGCGAGCAGGCCCGGGAGAACAGGGAGGCACTCGTCGCCGCCCTCCGCCGTGAGCTGCCCGACTGGGAGTTCTCCGTTCCGCGGGGCGGGCTGACGCTGTGGGTGCGGACCGGTGGGCTGTCCGGGTCGCGGCTCGCGGAGGCGGGGGAGCGGGTGGGGGTGCGGGTGCCGTCCGGGCCGCGGTTCGGGGTGGACGGGGCCTTCGAGGGGTATGTGCGGTTGCCGTTCACGGTGGGGGGTGCGGTGGCTGACGAGGCGGTGGCGCGGTTGGCCGCGGCGGCGCGGCTGGTGGAAACGGGGGCGAGTACGGGAAGCGAGGCTCCCCGTACGTTCGTGGCTTAGCCTCAGCCTCCCGGGGGCCGCGCCCCTGAAAGCCGTGCCCCGGCCCGCGATTCCGGGCTCAGCCCTCTGCCACGGCTGCCTCCGCCGGCAGTGGTGCCGCGTCGGCCGGAGTGGTCCGCTCCGGCAGCAGGGCGAGCACCGCCCGCCGATGGGCCTCGCTCGTCGCGTCGTCGTAGGGATCCGGCGTGGCCGGAACCTGAAGCCGCAGCACGGGACCGGCGCCCAGCCGGGCGTACCCGCGGCCCGGCGGCACATCCCGGGTCGGAGTGGTGTGCGGCGGCGCCCCCAGCACGGCTTCGAGCTGGGCGGAGGACGCGGGCCCCAGGACCACGCGCGCGCGGGTGTGCTGGCGTACGGCATCGCTCAGCGCGTCCAGGTCGTCGAACTGCTCGGCGATGACGACCGTGACGCCCGCCGCGCGCCCGTGGCGGAGCGGGACCTGAAGGAGGGACTGGGGATCGTTGCGGCCGTCGGCGGCGGCGAAGTGGCCGAGCGCGCTGGGCCGGTCGAGCAGGATCCACAGCGGGTTCTTGGTGTCGTCGGGGGCGGGATGCCCCGCCTGCCGCGCACGGTTCGCCGCGATCAGCCGCCGCTCCGTCTCGTGCGTGGCCCACTCCAGACTCGCGAGCGCCCCGCCCAGGCCGGATTCGACGGCGAGGACACCCTCCCGGCCGGTCAGACACGCGTACTCGCCGGTGCCGCCGCCCTCGACGATGACGACATCGCCGTACTGAAGGGCCTGGAGGGCGATGGAGCGCAGCAGGGTGGTGGTACCGCTGCCCGGCCCGCCCGCGACCAGCAGATGCGGTTCCGTCGAGCGGATGCCGGTGCGCCAGACGACCGGGGGAACGTCACGCTGCTCCTCACCGTGGGTGAGGGGGAGGGTGCGCTGGACGTCGGCGGGGTCGGTGAAGCCGAGGACCGTCTCGCCGGGGGCGGTGACGAAGCGCTGGGCGGCGATGTCGGTGGGCAGCGGCGGGAGGACGGTGACGGTGAGTTCGTTGGCCTCCTCGTGCCAGTCGAAGTGGTACTCGCGGCCGCGGCCCGACTTGGCGTGCAGAAGCTGTTCGATCCGGGCGCGGGACTCCGCCTCACCGTCCTTGAAGTACGCCGGGTAGCGGACGAGGAGCCGGGACACGCGTCCGTCGCCGTCGAAGTCATGGGTGGGGAAGGCCTTCGCCCAGTCGCCCCCGTGGGCGTAGAGGGGTTCCGGGTCCTCGGCCGCCGAGAAGTAGGGGACGAGGGCCTCGTAGAGCGACTGGAGGCGCTGGATCTGCGCCTCGTCGGGGCCGGCGGGCTCCGACGAGGCGTGGCCACGGCCCGTCCACCCTGCCGCCGCCATCAGGGTGATGGCGGCGAGCAGCGGTCCGTACGGCACCAGTGCCACGACCAGGATCACCGAGGCCACAAGGAACAGCAGCGGCCCGCGCCCGTCCTTGGGGGTGTCGGCCCACTTGCGCCATCCGGCACCTGCCAGCCGACGCAGTCCACGGGTGACCGTGATCAGTGGGTGGAGAACGTCGGTGGCGCTGTCGGCCGCCGTCCGGGCCAGCTCCCGGCCTCGGGCGATCTGCGCGGTGCCGGTGCTGAGGATGCGGGGGAGAGGGCGCCGGGCCACTGCTGTCTCCTGAAGGTGCGTACGGACGGGAGGGGCGGGGTCAGAACTTGATGCCGCCGAGGAGGCTCGCCAGGCTCTCGCCGCCTGCCTTGATGCTCGGGGCGATGGCCGTGCTGGCCAGGTAGAAGCCGAACAAGGTCGACACCAGGCAGTGCGACGCCTTGAGGCCGTCCTTGCGGAAGAAGAGAAAGACGACGACGCCGAGCAGGACCACACCTGACATGGACAGAATCATTTGAGTTCTCCTGGTTCGTGGGGACGGTCACCATGAGTTGTTCCAGGATCACAGGATGTATCCATACGATAAAAGGTGCAAGTGGGTGAAATTTGGTGGATTTCACTCGATCGGTGGAGCCGGCCGGGCCGCCTGAGCAGGTCTGTCGCCTCCTGTTGCCTCTTGTGCGGCCCGGGGTGATCTTTGCCTCGGCGGGCGCCGGTCATGTGCCGCCGGAGCCAGTACGCTGACGATTCACCCGTACGGCCGCGCATCCAGCCGTCGTTCGGGCCTGCGCATGACGGCCCACCGGCTGTCGTACGCTCCCGCAGTCCCCCGTGACGTCGTTGTCGTCGTCCTTGTTCTTGTGAGAGGTGGTCCGGCCGATGAGTGAAGCCCCCGACCCCGAAGTCGTGGAGCTGGCGACCAAGATCTTCGATCTGGCGCGCCGAGGCGAGACCGAGGCGCTCGTGGCATACGTCGACGCGGGCGTTCCGGCCAACCTCACCAACGACCGCGGCGACTCGCTCGTGATGCTCGCCGCGTACCACGGTCACGCCGAGGCGGTACGCGCCCTGCTGGAGCGCGGCGCCGAGGCCGACCGCATCAACGACCGAGGCCAGACCCCGCTCGCCGGGGCCGTCTTCAAGGGCGAGGAGGCGGTCATCCGAGCGCTCCTGGACGGCGGCGCCGACCCGGCCGCGGGCACTCCCTCGGCCGTGGACACCGCGCGTATGTTCGGCAAGACGGAACTGCTCGAATTGTTTGGCGCACACTGATCCGAACACGCTGACCAGCCAGAACACGAAAAACGGGGGAGGCGGTACGGGGCCGCCGGAAATACGGTCGCGGCAAGAAGAACTGCCGAGTCATCATGACGTCGTGATTCACGGACGCGATGGCTGGGCAGGTGTTGCCGCACCGCGCGGGCCGTGATGCGGCCCGCATGGGCCACCGACGAGAGGCAGAGGAAGATGGTCTACAGCAAGCAAGAAACGGCGGGCGCTCCGACGTGTTGTCACGCGGCCAGGTAATGCAGGATCCCGGTTGCGTCGACGCTTGATGTGAGGCTGTTTCCCATGTTCGATCCGGTCATAGCGCCCAGCGGTACGCTGCTCGGCCTGCTCCAGAGGGGCCGCGGCGACGGCACGCTGCACGCGCTCACCGCACCGCGCGCCGAAGCGCTCGCGGCACTGAACCACTGTGTGCTGAGGGACCCCCGCCACGACTGGCAGGTGGAGAACCGCTCTCTGTACTACGCCCGTCTCTACCTCGATCTGAGCGGCGAGCTCGACGAGATCGAGCGGCACCTCTTCGACGCCGAGGACGTCCTCGACGACTGCGAGTCACGCACGGGGCTCGCCCTCGCGGTCCTCGGCCACCTCGCCTCGTACGGCCGGCGGGACGCCCTGGAACTGCTGCGCGGCTATGCCGCCTCGGGCACCAACTGGGCCTGGGCGCTGGACGAGCTGGCCCTGCGCGACGACGACGCGGGCCTGCGCGCCCTCGCCGCACCCGTGCTCGCCCGTTTCCCGGCAGACCCGGAGGGCGAGGCCGCCCTCGCCGCCCACGTACGGGACGCCTTCGAACCCCGGCCCTGGCGGCTGTGGGCCGACGATCCCCGCCCGTCCATCGGCACGCGCGTGCGTGCCGCCCAGGAACAGGGCTCCTTCGACCGATGGCAGCGGCAACTGCGCCCCACCGGACCCCGTCCGGGATGGAGCGTGCGGGCCGTGTTCGAGTGGGCCCAGCAGGGCCTCGACCGGGGAGCCGCACTCCATGTGCCGGCCGCGCGCTGTCTCACGGCCGTCGCGGGCCCCGAGGACCGGCCGGAGATCGTCGAGGCGGCCCGGGGCGGCGGTGACGGAGCCCGCTGTACCGCCTTGCGCTATCTCGCCGACAGCAATGATCCCGACGCCCTCGGCCTGATCGAGGCGGCGGTGACCGACGGCACCACGGCGGTCATGGACGCCGCCGTCGACGCCTTCGAACGGATGCGCAGTGTCGCCGCCGTCGACCGGGCGCGTGGCTGGGCGCACCGGCCCGACGCCCTCGGCGCCGCCGCGGGACGGATGCTCGCCTGCCGGGGCGGCACCAAGGACAGCGAACTGGTCCTGGGCGCGCTGCGCGAAGCCGTACGCGGCGAGGGCCCCGACGCGCCCACGCTGTGGACCCTCGTCGACGGAGCCGGGCGGCTCGGCATCGTCTGCGCCGCCCCCGTGCTGCGTCATGTCTACCGCGAAACCGCCTCGTCCCATTTGCGCGGTCGAGCCGCCCGGGCCCTCGCCGCCACCGACCCCTCCTTCCCCGCCGGCTTCGCCGTCGAGTGCCTGTGGGACTGCGAGGAGTCGACCCGTGAGGTGGCCGCACGGCACGCCGAAACCGGTGACGCGCGGGTCGTCGATCAGCTGCGCCGGCTGGCGGCGGATCCGGCCGAGGAGGCGGAGGTCCAGACAGCCGTACGCAGCCGCATAGGGCCCGACGCACCCGCTGTATGAACATGAAGTGACTCGGGGGTCAGTAAGGCATGGCCGCGGGCTGACCTGGAAAAGCGTGCAGTACAACGCTCATGGGGCGTTTCCCGGCAGGAAAGATCCACGTTGACGCGGCCACGTCCAGCGCGGCGACAACACGGGTATGCGTGTCGTCATCGTGACCGAATCCTTTCCCCCCGATGTGAACGGCGTGGCCCACTGCGCGCTCCAGACCGCCCGGCACCTCGTCGATCGCGGTCACGCTCCCCTCGTCGTCGCCCCGGCAACCGCCGCCGGGCACGGGCCCGACGCCCTCGCGCCGTGCCCTGTCGTCCGTGTCCCCTCCCTACCGCTCCCCGGCTACCCCCAGGTCCGCGTCGCCCTCCCCAGCCGACGTGTCGCCGCGGCGATCACCGAACACCGCGCCGACATCGTCCACCTGGCCAGTCCCTTCATCCTCGGCGTCCGCGGCATGGCGGCCGCCGCCCGGCTCGGCGTCCCCGCCGTCGCCGTCTACCAGACCGACCTCGCCGGATATGCCCGTACGTACGTGGGTGCCGGCGAAGGCACGGCCTGGCGGCGCATACGTTCCGTCCACGCCGCCGCAGACCGGACGCTGGCCCCGTCCAGTGCGGCCCTGCAGGACCTGGAGGCACACGGTGTGCCCCGGGTGCGGCTGTGGCCGCGTGGCGTGGACACCGTCCGTTTCCGCCCCGAACACCGGGACGAGGCCCTCCGGCGCGAACTGGCGCCGAACGGCGAGCTGATCGTCGGCTACGTCGGCCGGCTCGCCCCCGAGAAGCAGGTCGAACTGCTCGCCGGAGCCTGCGGCCTGGACGGCGTACGGGTCGTGATCGTGGGCGACGGGCCCAGCGAGACGACCCTGCGCGAGGCGCTTCCCGGCGCCGTCTTCCTCGGCCGTCGCACCGGCGACGAACTCGCCCGGATCTTCGCTTCCTTGGACATCTTCGCGCACACCGGCCCCTTCGAGACCTTCTGTCAGACCGTGCAGGAGGCCATGGCCAGCGGTGTGCCGGTCGTGGCGCCCGCCGCGGGCGGACCGCTGGACCTGGTGGCACACGGCCGTACGGGGCTGCTGGTGCCGCCGCGCGACGGAGCCGCCGTACGCGACGCGGTGTGGACGCTGGCGGCCGATCCGGCGCTGCGGGCCTCCTACGGGGCCGCCGCGCGGGCCACCGTCGAGGGCCGCACCTGGGCGGCCGTCGGCGACCAGCTCATCGACCACTACGCCGACGTGCTCTCCGCGCGGACGGTGGTGGCGGCATGAGCCTGCGCATCGTACGGCTTGCCAACTTCGTGGCCCCCGCCTCCGGTGGCCTGCGCACCGCGCTGCGGGAGCTCGGCGCCGGCTACCGGAGCGCCGGGCACGAGCCGGTGCTCATCGTCCCCGGCGAGCGCGCGAGCGACCGCGAGACCGAGCAGGGCCGGGTGATCACGCTGCCCGGGCCGCTGCTGCCCGGGACCGGCGGCTACCGGGTCCTGACGGACAAGCGGCGCGTGGCCCGCGTCCTGGAGTCCCTCGCGCCCGACCGGCTGGAGGTCTCCGACCGGACCACCCTGCGCTGGACCGGGGTGTGGGCACGGCGGGCCCGGGTGCCCGCGGTCATGGTCTCCCACGAGACCGCCGACGGTGTGCTGCGGACCTGGGGGCTGCCCGAGGGAATGGCCCGCAGGGCCTCCGACGCCCTCAACATCCGCACGGCACACACCTACGCACGGGTCGTGTGCACCACGGAGTTCGCGGAGCGGGAGTTCGTGCGCATCGGGGCCCGCAATGTCGTACGGGCACCGCTGGGCGTCGATCTGGTCGGCCGGCACCCCGGGCTGCGCGATTCCGGGGTACGCGACCGGTACGCGCGCGGGGACCAGGTGCTGCTCGTGATGTGCTCCCGGCTGTCCGTCGAGAAGCGGCCCGGTACGGCGCTGGACGCCCTGGAGGCGCTCCTGCGGCGTGGCGTGCGGGCCGTGCTCGTCGTCGCCGGGGACGGGCCGCTGCGGGCCCGCCTCGAACAGCGGGCCCGGGAACGGAGGCTGCCGGTGACCTTCCTCGGGCATGTCGCCGACCGCGGCCTGCTCGGCGCGCTGCAGGCCTCCGCCGACGTGTGCCTGGCACCGGGGCCCGCGGAGACGTTCGGGCTGGCCGCCCTGGAGGCGATGGCCTGCGGCACGCCCGTGGTGGCCAGCGCGATTTCGGCCCTTCCGGAAGTGGTCGGGGCCGCCGGGGCCACGGCCGCGGACAGCGGGGACTCCTTCGCGGACGCGGTGCGGCTGCTCCTGGGGCGCCCCGAGACCGCACGCAGGGAAGCGGCACGCGCGCGTGCGGAGTGTTTCGGCTGGGACACCGCCGTGGAGGCCTTCCTCGCCGCGCACGACGCGGTGGTCGAGACCCGGCCCCGCCTCCAGGAGGGCGTCGGATGAGACCCCTCCGGTTCGTGGCCCTCGGGGACTCGCTCACCGAGGGCGTGGGCGACCCGGTCGGCGAGGCCTGGCGGGGCTGGGCCGCGCTGCTCGCGGACGGGCTGTCCGACGGGGTGTTCAGGGGGCTGTCCAAGGGGCTGTCCGACGGTCCCTCCGACGGCCTCGACGGGTTCGTGGAGTTCACCAACCTGGCGGTGAGCGGCGCCCAGACCCGCGATGTCCTGGAACGGCAGACACCGGAGGCCCTGGCCCTGCGCCCGGACGTGGTGTCCGTGGTGATCGGGGTGAACGACACCCTGCGGTGCACCTTCGACATCCATGCCGTGGCCGCTCGGCTCGACCAGGTGTACGCGGCGTTCCGCGGCCAGGACGCCGTCCTGCTGACCGCCTGTCTGCCGGACCCCGGCGCGATGCTCGGGCTGCCGGGCGCGCTGGCCCGGCCGCTGGCCCGGCGGCAACGGGCCGTCAACACGGTCGTGCACGCCCTGTCCGAGCGCTACGAAGCCGTGCATCTGCACGCGGCGGAGGGCGCCTGGCTGACGGACCGGGCGATGTGGAGCGCGGACCGTCTGCACCCGGGGGAGCGGGGGCACCGGCAACTCGCCCTGCGCTTCCACGCGCTGCTCGCCCAGGAGGGCATCGCCACCGGGGCGGCGCCCTCGGCCGAGCCCGAGTTCCCCGCGCCCACGCGGTCGGCCGGCCTGTGGTGGCTGGCCACCGCGGGCACGGGGTGGGTGGCCCGGCGGTGCACCGACCTGCTGCCGCAGCTGCTCACCCTGGCCGCGGCCGAGGTACGCCACCGGGCACGCGGCACCAGCGCCCGGCTCGACCTCAGTGCCTCGCACGCCGTGGCGTCCGCGCTGGCCGCGCTCTCGGCGGTGGAACAGCCGGACGCGGCATGACGGCGCCCGGGGGAGTGGGCTCGTTCAACGACGGCGTACGACCATGAACCGGACCGGCGTGCCCGGGACCGCCTGAGCGGCCGCGGGAAGGTCGGCCGCGCGGGCCACCGCGATCACCGGGTACCCCCCGGTGGTCGGATGGTCGGCGAGGAAGACGACCGGTCTGCCGTCGGGCGGCACCTGAACGGCGCCCAGCACCATGCCCTCACTGGGGAGTTCGCCGGAAACGGCCCTCTCCAGTGAGGGCCCTTCCGTACGCAGCCCTATGCGGTTGCTCGCGGAGGACACCCGGTAGGTGCTCGCCGCCAGGGTGCGCAGGGCCGAGTCCGTGAACCAGTCGTCGCGCGGGCCCGGTGTCACGCGCAGGACCAGCTCCGAGGGCGGCCCCGGGTGCGGAACCACGTCCACGCGCGCGTGGACGCCGTCGGGGCACCCCAGGGGCAGCACCGTGCCGTCCGCGAGGGGCGGCGGGCCCAGGCCCGAGAGGAGGTCGGTGGAGCGGCTGCCCAGGACCGGGTCCACGGCCACTCCGCCGGACACCGCCACATAGCTGCGCACTCCGGCGTGCGCGGGGCCGACGTCCAGCAAGGCTCCGGCCGGGACACGTACGGGCGCTCCCCAGGGCGCCGGACGGCCGTCCACCGTGACCGGGCAGGGCGCGCCCGTGACGGCCACCGTGATCACCGAACGCGGACGCAGGCCACAGCCGTTGAGGGTCGTCTCCAGGACGGCTGCCGCCACGGGGTTGCCGACGAGGCGGTTGGCCAGCGCCGCCGCGGGCGCGTCCAGCGCGCCGGAGCGGGGAACGCCGAGATGGGCGTGGCCGGGGCGGCCACGGTCCTGCACGGTGGTCAGAGCCCCGGCCCGGACGACGGCGAGGGCCCGGTCGGTCATGAGCACCCCGCCGGTACGAACCGGACCCGCGTCCCCGGGGCGAGCAGCGCGGCGGGCACGCGCGCGTGGTCCCACAGCACCGCGTCGGTCGTGCCGATCAGCTGCCAGCCGCCCGGTGACGAGCGCGGGTACACGCCCGTGTACGGGCCCGCGAGCGCCACGGAACCCTCCGGAACAGCCGTCCGCGGAGTCGCCCGGCGCGGAACGTCGTAGCGGGACGGCAGCCCTGTGAGGTAGCCGAAGCCGGGCGCGAACCCGCAGAAGGCGACACGGAATTCGGCCGCCGAGTGGATCTTCGGCACCTCGTGCTCCGGCACCCCCCACAGCGCCGCGACGTCCGTCAGGTCGGGACCGTCGTACCGTACGGGGATCTCGATCGCCCCCTCCGTTCGCGCGGCGGGCGGCGGGACTTCCCAGGTGGGGAGTTGTGCCGCCAGTCGCCCGGGTTCGTCCAGGCCGTCCAGGAGCACCGTGCGGGCCGCGGGGACGATCTCCCGGACGGACAGGGAGCCCTCCGCGCGGCGGCGCAGCAGTTCGGCGTGCAGGGCCTGGGCCGCCTCTCCCGAGGAGACCTCGACGAGCAGGGCGCGGTCGCCGACGGGCAGCACTCTCATGGTGGCGCCGACAGGAGACGCCGTCATGCCGTCGGCGGCCGGAAGCGCCCTCATACGAACGCTTCCACGCGGACGCCCGAGGACTCCAGACGGGCGCGGACCCGACGGGCCAGGTCCACCGCGCCCGGGGTGTCCCCGTGCAGGCACAGGGACCGGGCGCGGACCGGGACGCGCTCCCCGGAGTGCGACGTGACCACTCCGAAGTGGGCCAGGCCGAGCGAGCGTTCGACCACCGCCTCGGCGTCCGTGATCACCGCGCCCGCCTGGGTGCGGGGCACCAGGGTGCCCTGGTCGGTGTAGGCGCGGTCCGCGAACGCCTCGGTGGCGGTGGGCAGTCCGGCCTGCTCCGCGAGCTTCAGGAGACGGGACGACGGCAGACCGAGGACGGGCAGGGCGGCGTCCGCCAGCAGCACGCCCTCGACGACCGCCGCCGCCTGCTCCTCGTCGTGCACGACGCGGTTGTAGAGCGCGCCGTGCGGCTTCACGTACGACACACAGGCGCCCGCCGCGCGCGCGAAGACCTCCAGGGCGCCGATCTGGTAGGCCACTTCGGCCGCCAGTTCGTCGGGCGGCACGTCCATCGCGCGCCGCCCGAAACCCGCCAGGTCGCGGTAGGAGACCTGGGCGCCGATCCGTACACCCCGCTCGGCGGCCAGCTCGCACACCCGCCGCATGGTGGTCGCGTCCCCGGCGTGGAAGCCGCAGGCCACATTGGCGCTGGTGACGACGGACAGCAGCTGTTCGTCGTCGGTCAGCCGCCAGCGGCCGAAGCCCTCGCCGAGGTCGGCGTTGAGGTCGATGGGGGTCATGACGTGCAGTCTCTCCTTCTGGCGCTGGGCAAAGCCACTTGGTGCTGCGCGAGCCGCTTGGTGCTGTGCAAGCCACTTGGCGCCGTGCAAGCCGCTTGGTGCTGTTCAAGGCCGCTGAAGGCGGTTCCGGGCCGCCTCACACCACGCGGTACTGCTCGTCCCGGGCGTCGGTGAGGAACATCTGGCCCGGTGCGTGGGTGATCGCGAAGGGCGGGCGGGACGCCATGACGGCCGCCTGCGGTGTCACCCCGCAGGCCCAGAACACCGGGATGTCGTCCGGCTCGGCCACCACGGCGTCGCCGAAGTCGGGGCGCGCGAGATTCCCGATCCCCAGGCCCGAGGGTTCCCCGCAGTGCACCGGGCTGCCGTGCACGGCGGGCATGAGGCTGCTCTCCCTGATCGCCGTGGCCAGGTGCTCGGGCGGGATCGGGCGCATCGACACGACCATGGGGCCGTGCAGCCGCCCGGCCGGACGGCAGGGGCGTCCGGTCACGTACATGGAGACATTGCGGCCCTGCTCGATGTGGCGCATCGGGACGCCCGCCTCGGTCAGGGCCCACTCGAAGGTGAAGCTGCAGCCGATGAGGAAGGACACCAGGTCGTCGCGCCAGCGGTCGACCACGTCCGTGGGCTCGTCGACCAGCTCGCCGTGCTCCCACACCCGGTAGCGCGGCAGATCGGTGCGCAGGTCCGCGCCCTCGGCGAGCGGGGTGGTCCAGGAGCCGGCGTCGGTGACGTCGAGGACCGGGCAGGGCTGCGGATTGCGCTGGCAGAACAGCAGCATCTCGTAGGCCCAGTCGGCGGGCACCGAGATCAGGTTGGCCTGGGTGTGCCCCGCGGCGAGGCCGGCCGTCGGACCCGACACGCCCGAACGGAACCGGGCGCGCGCCTTCTTGGGGGTCCACGCGTGCGCGTGCTCGCCGAGCGGGTTCAACGGGCGGTCCTGGGTGAGGAACTGACGGTCCTGGGCGAGATGCGGCGGCTGGTCCGGGAGGAGGCTCAACGGCTGGTCCTGGACGGTGTGGTTCACAGGAGTTCCTTCCCACGGGTCTCGGGGAGCCCGATCAGGGCCAGGGCGGCGAGGGCGTAGCCGATCGCACCGAAGACCAGGGCGCCGCCCACACCCCAGCTGTCGGCCAGGAAGCCGACGGTGGTCGGGAAGGCGGCACCCACGGCCCGCCCCGTGTTGTACGTGAAGCCCTGCCCCGTGCCGCGCACCGCCGACGGGTACAGCTCGCTGAGGAACGAGCCGAAGCCGCTGAAGATCGCCGACATGCAGAAGCCGAGCGGGAAACCGAGCACCAGGAGAAGCGTGTCGGCGCCGCTCGGGATGTTGGCGTAGGTGAGGATGCAGGCCGCCGAGAGGATCGCGAAGAGCAGGATGTTCCGTTTGCGGCCCAGCCTGTCGGTGAGATAGCCGCCGGTGAGGTAGCCGATGAAGGCTCCGGAGATCAGGAACGTGAGGTAACCGCCGGTGCCGACGACGGACAGGCCGCGCTCCGTCTTCAGGTAGGTGGGCACCCAGGTCGCCAGCGTGTAGTAGCCGCCCTGGACACCGGTGGAGAGCAGGACCGCGAAGAACGTGGTGCGCAGCAGGCCGGGGCCGTCGGCCGAGGCGGGCTTGAAGATCGCTGTGAACGAGCCTCTCCCGGCGCTTTTCTCGCGCACCGCGGCGGCTTCCGGGGCGTCCTGCACCCGGCGGCGTACCCAGACGACGAGCAGCGCGGGCAGCGCGCCGGTCCAGAACATCACACGCCAGGCCAGGTCGTCGCCGAGGAACTGGAAGACCAGTGTGTAGACGATCACCGCCAGTCCCCAGCCGATGGCCCAGGAACTCTGGATCGCGCCGAGCGTGCGCCCCCGGTGCCTGGCGCTCGCGTACTCCGCGACGAGGATGGCGCCGACCGCCCACTCCCCGCCGAAACCGAGGCCCTGAAGGGCGCGGAAGACCAACAGCGTCTCGTAGTTGGGCGCGAAACCGCAGGCCACCGTGAACACCGCGTAGGTGGCCACGGTGATCATCAGCGCCTTGACGCGTCCGACCCGGTCCGCGACCACTCCGGCGATCGCACCGCCGACCGCCGAGACGACCAGCGTGACTGTGGTGAACAGCCCGGTCTGGCCGCTGTCCAGGCCGAAGTACGCCGCCAGCGCGACCATGCTCAGCGGCAGCGTGAAGTAGTCGTACGAGTCCAGGGCATAGCCGCCGAACGCGCCGGCGAAGGCCCGGCGGCCGCGCGGACCGAGCGCCTGCAGCCAGGTGAACGGGCCTTCCTGGACGGTGGGTTCGGCCGAGCCGGGCCGGATGCCGGCGGTCAGGGCCTGGGTGGGAGGGGGCGTACCGGGCGTCGTGCCGGGGGTCGTGCTCATGGGCACCTCGCAGTGAGGGACGGAGGGTGCTTGAGGACTGAGCCGTGCCGTGCGGTCGTGCCGTGCCGTGCCGTGCCGTGCCGTGCCATGCCTTGTTCTGTGGCGGCTGTGCGGTCGAGCGGTGGAGCGGTGGGCGCCTGACCGACAAGGTAGAGGATCGTTGAACGATCCCTCAATACCCGTGTTGTTTCGTTCTTATTTCTGCGATTGAATTCCGGGCATGGCAGAACTGACGGGACTGGCCGACGATCGCGCCCTGCTGGGCCGCACCAGCACCGCCGAGCGAGTCTCGGACATCCTCAGGAGCCGTATCGCCGAGGGGTACTTCCCGCCCGGGACCCGACTGTCCGAGGACAGCATCGGCGGGGCGCTCGGCGTCTCCCGCAACACGCTGCGCGAGGCGTTCCGGCTGCTCACGCACGAACGGCTCCTGGTGCACGAGCTCAACCGCGGGGTCTTCGTAAGGGTGCTGACCATCGAGGACGTCGAGGACATCTACCGCACCCGCACCCTCGTCGAGTGCGCGGTGGTCCGCGGCCTCGGCGAGCCCCCGTACGCCGTGGACGACCTCGCCCGGGCCGTCGCCGACGGGCAGCGGGCGGCGGGCGAAGGTGACTGGAAAGGAGTGGGTACGGCCAACATCCACTTCCACCGGGAGCTGGTGGCGCTCGCCGGGAGCGCCCGCACCGACGAGCTGATGCGCAGCGTCTTCGCCGAACTGCGCCTCGCCTTCCACGTGGTGGCCGATCCACAGCGGCTGCACGAGCCGTACCTCGCGCGCAATCACGAGATCCTCCAGACGCTCCGGGCGGGCGAGCGCGACGAGGCCGAGCACCTGCTGGCGGTCTATCTCGACGACTCCCTCACCGGGGTCGTGGAGGCGTACGGGCGACGGGTCGCCGACGGGGCGCAGGGGACCGACTGAGCGGGCGGGGACCGGCGCGACGTACGGCCCCTGCGTGCCTCTCGCGGGCCGCGGCGGCGGTCGGCCTCGCGGCTCCGGTGGGGCCCCGGCGCTGTCGTACGCGTGGCCCCCGCGGGCTGTGGGCGCGGCTCGCGGCGCAGGTGAGGGCCGGTGTGACCGCGGTCGCTTCTGCGTCGTTTCGACCGTTGTCAGACCGAGGACCTAGTCTGTGCACCGTGACTTCGCCTGCATCGACGGACAGCGTTCCGCCCCAGCTCAGCGCGGGGCCGCGCCCCGCTTCGGGCCCGGCCGCCGACGAGGGCCTGGCGCGGCGGCTGCGCGCGCTCGCCTGCACCGCGCCGCTGCACGACCTCGATGTGCGCAAGGCGAATCTCGCGGGTGAGTACACGGTCTACGGGATGGCCGAGGTCGCCCTCGCCGCCATCGACCTCGTCACACTGAACATGGACTTCGACACGGGCGCCGACCACGACCAGATAGTGGCCCGGCTCATCCCGCGCATCGCCGCCCAGGCCCCGCAGCGACCCGTCGCCGAGCACGAGCGCGTGGCCAGATGGGTCCTGGAGAACCTGATCAACGTCGGCAGTGTCGACCGAGGTTTCCGGGCCGTGTACGGCACCTTCGCACCCGACGGCTCCTATGTGCGCCGCGACTACGACTTCAAGCTGATCGAGGAGGTGCCCGGGTACGGCGGGAGCGTCTACCTCCGCACGACGGACGAAGCGGTCAACGTCCTCGTCGGCGCCCTCGACACCGACGTCACCAGCGCGCAGATCGCCGCCGAGGTCAAGCTGGAGGTGCTGATCAGCCGCGGCCGGCTCGCCGACGCGCAGCTCGCCGCCGAGCAGGCCCGCTACCGGACCGTCCAGTACTCCGAGACGCTCCGCCGGGCGCTCGACGCGACCCGCCGCAATGTGCGCGCCGTCGACTGGCTCCAGACCGTGCCCGACATGATCGCCGAGGCGCTCGACCACGTCGCCGACCGCTATCGCCACGAGAACGCGATCCTCACCAACATCCGCAAGGCCCGCGACGAGTCCGAGGACCCCGAACAGAAGCGCCGCGCCGCCGAGCTCGTCGACATCGTCAAGGACTGCATCCGACGGCATACACAACTGCAGTCACGCCTCCTGGAAGCGGGTCCCCTCTTCCGCGCCGAGCAGGACCGGCAGGCCTTCGCCACGCCCATGACGACCTCGGGGATCGACCTCTACGGACACCTCGTCGCCCCCGTGCTGCCGCTGCCCGTCGCGCGGGCGCGGCGCGTGACGGACGCGTTCTTCGCCCGCGGGACGGGGCTGCGGACACCGGTCTCCGTCCGGGTGGGGGACCTTGTCGACCTTCTGCTGACGCCGCCCATGGAGCGGGAGCACCTCGGTGCGGAGATGCCCGAGCCCGACCTCATCGCCACTCCGGACGACAGCCGGTTCAGCGAGGAGCAGCTCGCTTCCGCGATGGAACTGCTGGATCTGCCGGCGGACGCGCCGCGACGGCTGTCCGGGCTGCTTGCCGAAGCGCGCCGCCGGGACCCCGAACTGCCCTACCTCGTCGCCCTGTTGGCCGTTCACGCGGCCAGCCCGCCGGTCGGTACCGCCTATCGGCAGGGGGAGGAGAAGCTGCTGTTCGCCGTGGACGACGGGGTGGAGCTGGACGACCCGGAGTTCGGCGGGGCCGATCTCATCGTGGGGATGGCCCTGCTGGACGCGGCGGGGATGGCGGCGGATCGGAAGTGATGTCGTTGGAAGCGTCGGGGAGCTGCGGGTTGTCGGCGACCTGCGGATCCGCCGTGGCTGGTCGCGCCCGCGCGGCGGAGCCGCACATGTCACAGCCCCGCGCCCCGTTCAGGGGCGCCCCCGGCCTCGTAACTCTGCACAAGGAGCCCCAGTCGTGACCGAGCAGCACGTCGAGTGGAGTGAGCCGGATGCCGTCGCCGCGCCGGCGAACGCACCTGTCACGCCCGCCGACGCCGCCGACGCGGCGCGGCTCGTCGCCTTCGGGCTGCAGCCCAAACTGCAGCCGGCGCGGGACCAGGAGTACGCGGAGCTGCTGCGCCGGTACCGGGAGGACCCGCCGTTCGCACGGCTCGCCGACGCTGTGGCCGCCGGGCTCGGACTGGTCGTCCTGGAGGTGTCCCCGCGCGCGGGGATGGCGGTGACCGCGGCCGAGGACTCGGTGTTCGCCGTGCGGATGGGCGACTACGCGCGTCGCACCTCGGCCGACTCCGTGGACCGCTTTCTGCACGGCCTCGCCCACCTCGCCGTCGCCGCGATGGCCTTCCCGCGCCCGGAGGACCTCGCGGACGACGGATACATCGGGCGCGTCTCGGTCAACGGCGTCGACGCGTTCGTACGACAGGCCTGTCGTCGTCTGGAGGAGCGCGCCGAGGAGCAGGGCGAGAACACCGATCCGGCGACCGAGGCGCCCGGCCTGGAGGCGGCCTGGCGGATCTGGGCGCGACGCAGCTCCACCGGCGCCACCAAGGACGCGCGAAGACTGGCCGGTTCGACCACCGGCATCATCGGCAAGGCCGTCGCGTTCCTCACCGACTCCGGATTCCTGCAGCGGACCGGGGACGACTCCGGAGGGACGTACCGGACGACGGCCCGCTATCAGCTCCAGGTGCGTGACATGGCGGGCAGCGCCGCGATGGCCGAGCTCCTCGAACTGGGCGTCGTCCCGGTGACCGACGGCACCCCGACGCTGCTGCCCGCCGAGCACACCGACGACCTGGAACTGGTGGCCGACGCCGGGCTGCCGTTCCACTCCTGACCTCGCCCGACCTGTCCCGACCTTCCTCTCCAGTCCAGTCCAGTCCTGACCTTCCCGACCTTCCGCACGTATCCGAAGACTTACTACGAGAGTCCGCCGCCATGTACGAGCTGTCCCGGGTCCGCCTCTACTCCATCGGGCCTGCCGGTGCGCGCTATGCCGACATCGTGCTGGACCTGCGGGGTGTCGGCGAGCCCGTGCCCGATCCCGCGCCCACCCAGGCGGAGTTCTTCGAGGAGGAGCCCGTCGGGCCGCCGCGCCGGCCCGCGCCCGCGGGCGTGCTCTTCCTGGAGAACGGCGGCGGCAAGTCGGTGCTGCTCAAGCTGATCTTCTCGGTGATGCTGCCGGGCCACCGCAACACCCTGGGCGGCGCCAGCTCCGGAGTGCTGCGCAAGTTCCTGCTCGCCGACGACTGCGGTCATGTCGCGCTGGAGTGGCAGCACACGCTGACCGGTGAGTGCGTCGTGGTCGGCAAGGCGAGCGAGTGGCGGGGGCGGCAGGTCTCCAACGACCCGCGGAAGTTCGCCGAAGCCTGGTACTCCTTCCGGCCCGGCCCCGGGCTGAGCCTGGACAACCTGCCCGTCGCCGAGGCGACCGCCGTCCGGGCGCCCGTCGAGGGCGCGTCCGGCGCCCAGGGGCGGCGGCGCACCATGAAGGGCTTCCGGGACGCCCTCACCGAGGCCGGCAAGGCCTATCCGCACCTCGAAGTGCACTGGGAGGAGATCCACGACCGCTGGAACGAGCATCTGACGGATCTCGGCCTCGACCCCGAACTCTTCCGCTACCAGCGGGAGATGAACGCCGACGAGGGCGAGGCCGCCGGTCTCTTCGCCGTCAAGAAGGACTCCGACTTCACCGACCTGCTGCTGCGCGCCGTCACCGACACCCGGGACACCGACGGGCTCGCCGACCTGGTCGGCGGCTTCGGCAACAAACTCGGGCGGCGCGCCGAGCTGATCGCCGAACGGGACTTCACCGCCGGCTCGGTGGATCTGCTCGGCCGGATCGTCGAGGCCGCCGAGGCACGGGCCCGCGCGCGTGACATCCACGCGGGCGCCGAGCGCCGCACCCGCACGCTGGCCCGGCGGCTGTCCGCCCGGGCCGTACGGGAGCGCGTCCGCGCCGGTGAGCTCGCACAGCGCGTGACCGCCGCCGCGTACGCCGTCACCCACGCCGAGGGCGCCCGTGAGCGCGGCTCCCTCATCGCCGCCGAAATCGCCTACCGGCACGCCTCGCTGGCGCTCGCCGGGGCCGAGAAGTCCGCGGCCGCCCAGAAGCGCGAGCTGGCCGACGCGCGCACCCTGCACTCCTCCTGGCAGGCCGCCGAGCTCGTGCTGCGGCACCGCGCCGCCGCCGACCGCTCCGCGCGCGTGGCCGCCGCGATCCTGGAGGCCGAGCGGGACGCCGCCCCCGCGCTCGCCGCCCGCGCCAAGGCCGCCGTCGACCTCGTACGGGCGTTGCACCGCGCCGCCGAAGGCGCCGAGGCACTCGCCAACGAGGAGGAGGAGCGGTCCGCAGGACTCCAGGAGGTCGGCGAGACCGCGCACGCCGACTCGACCGCCGCGGCCACCGCCGCACAGCGCGCCCGCAGCGAGATCGGACATCTGCGCCAGCGCCTGAGCGAGGTCGAGCAGGAGACGGCCGAGGCGGTGCGCGCGGGCTGGCTCGACGACAGCGCCCCCGACGCCGACCCGGCCCGCGCCGCCCTCGCCGCCAGCGACGCCGAGAAGACGGCCGTCGCGGTCTGGGACACCGCCCGGGAGGCTTCGCGGCGGGCTTCGGAGCACGCCCGGGAAGCGGCGTCCGCCGAGTCCCGCGCCGAGCTCACGGCCGCCCGCGCGGCGGACGCGGCGACGGCGGCCGAGCGTGCGTACGACGGTGAGCGGCGTACGGCGGAGGCGCTGGCCGGGGAGGAACGGCTCACGGAACTGCTCGGCCTGCCGGGTGCCGGTGGGACGGGTGCCGGTGGCACGGGGCGCGCCGGGGTGCCGGTGCCCCGGACCGCGGCGGACGCCTCCGGCCGGGGAGCCGACAAGGACGGACGGGGAGGCCCCCGCCCGGCGCGGCAGGCCGCCGCCGGCGGTCACGGCAAGGACGGCGACACCTGGGCCGCCACCGAAGGCACCCTCACCCCCGAGGAGTTGGACCAGTACGCCGACGAACTGCGCGAGCTGCTCGACGGCGGCGTCGCCTCCGCCGAGCGCCAGCTCTTCGAGCTGCGGACCGCGGCGGCCGACGACGCCCGGATCCTCGGCGCCCTCGGTGACGGCGGACTGCTGCCGCCCGGCCCGGACGTGCTCGCCACCGTCGAATACCTCGGCGAGCACGGCATCCCCGCGCTGCCCGGCTGGCGCTACCTCGCCCAGGCCGTCGACCCCGTCGACCACGCGCGCGTACTGGCCGCCCGGCCCGAGCTCGTCGACGGCGTGATCATCACCGACCCCGACACCCACGCCCGGGCCCGTGAGGTGCTCAGCGAAGCGGCGCTGCTGCCGCGCTCCACCGTCGCCGTCGGTACGGCCGCCGCGCTGCTCGCCCCCACCCCGGCCCCCGACACGGGCGACAGCGGCGTGTTCCTCGTCCCCCCGAACCCGGCCATGCACGACGAGCACGCCGCCGACGAGGAACGACAGGCCCTGCGCACCCGCGCGACCGAGCGGGACGAGGAGATCCGCACCCTCGCGGCCCGGCTCGGCAAGGACCGGGAGCTCGCCGCGCGGCTCGCGTCCTGGCGCACCGGCTGCCCCGCCGGTCGGCTCGTCGAGCTGGCCGCGGCGGCCCGGGACGCCCGTGCGTTCGCCGAGGAGGCCGAGGCCGAGCTCGCCGAGGCACGCACCGTGCGGGCCGAGGCCGACGAGGCCGCTGCCGAGGCGGCGCTCGTCCGGGACGAACGTCAGGACGCCGCCCAGCGCGCCCGACGCGCCGCCGACGCGCTCGCCGGACTCGCCTTCCGACTGCGTGAACGGGCCGGCTGGCAGGTCAAGCTGCGCGAACTCGCCGACGAGGCCACCGAGTCGGAGGCCCGCGCCCAGGTCTGCCTGGAGCGCGCCCGCGCCGCCGACGAGGACCGCCGCGCCACCCAGCGCGCCGCCGACGACGCCCGCCGCACGGCCCGCGCCCTGCGCGCCGAGCGCGCCGAGATCGCCGGCGCCCCCGACGACGTACCGGAGGACCAGCCGGACGCGGCCAGGCCCTCGCTGCCCGCCCTGCGCGAGGCCTACCGGGCCGCGTCACAGCTGTACGAGAAGGTCGGCGTCGGCGCCGACCTCCGCGCCGAGCAGGCGCGGGCCGAGGGCGACGAGAGCGCGGCCCTCGCCGAGCTGGACCGGCTCAGCAACAAGGTGCGCACCCGCGCCGCACAGCTCCTTCAGGCGCCCGACGGCTCCGACGGCCCGTCCCGGCAGGCCGCGGCCGCCCGCGCCGAAGAACTGGTGCAGCTCCTGGAGACCCGGATGTCGACCGCGAGCGAGCAGCTCGGACGGCTGCGCGGCGAGGCCGAGCGGCACGCGCCCGAGGACGGCGAGGCCCACACCGAGCTGTCGCAGGAGCTGATCCCGCGCGACGCCGAGCACGCGCAGTCGCTGCTGCGCACGGCCACCGGCGAACTCGCCTCCCGCACCGAAGCGCTCGGGCAGGCCCGCGAGGCGCACGCCGAAATGCTCGACGCCCACCGCGCCGCCGAGGACGCGGCCGGTGGCTTCGACGAGACCGCCGCCCTGCTCAGGGACCTGCTGCGGGAGCACTCCGACGAGGAGCAGGAGGAGCCCGAGCCCTACCCCGGCACCCTCGAAGAGGCACGGCACGCCGCCGCCGAGACCCGCCGCTCCCTGCGCGGCTGCGCCGCCGAGCTCTCCGCCGCCGAGGGCTCCGTGCGCGAGGCGAGCGACATCCTCGTACGGCATGCCAACGCCACCCGGTACGAGCAGGTGCGCACCCCCGCCCGGCAGCAGATCCGTGAGCTGCCCGCGTCCGCGCTGCCCGAGCACGCCCAGAAGTGGGCGGACGCCTTCGCCCCCCGACTGCGGGTGCTGACGGACGAGCTGGCGCAGCTCGAACGCAACCGGGACTCGATCGTGGACCGCCTGCGTGGGCTGGTGGAGTCGTCGCTCGCCACCCTGCGGTCGGCGCAGCGGCTGTCCCGGCTGCCGGAGGGGCTCGGCGAGTGGTCCGGGCAGGAGTTCCTGCGGATCCGCTTCGAGGAGCCCGACCAGGCCACGCTCACCGAGCGGCTCGGCGAGGTCGTCGACGAGGCCACCCGCGCGGCGGTCAAGAAGAACTCCGACATGCGACGCGACGGGATGTCGTTGCTGCTGCGCGGAGTCGGCGCGGCACTGCAGCCCAAGGGTGTCGCCGTCGAGATCCTCAAGCCGGACGCGGTGCTGCGCGCCGAGCGGGTCCCCGTCGGGCAGATGGGCGACGTGTTCTCCGGTGGCCAGCTGCTCACCGCGGCCATCGCGCTGTACTGCACGATGGCCGCGCTGCGCAGCAACGACCGGGGCCGCGACAAGCAGCGGCACGCCGGCACGCTCTTCCTCGACAACCCCATCGGGCGTGCGAACGCGACGTATCTGCTGGAGTTGCAGAGGGCCGTCTCGGACGCGCTGGGCGTCCAGCTCCTGTACACCACCGGCCTGTTCGACACGACCGCGCTCGCCGAGTTCCCCCTCGTCATCAGGCTGCGCAACGACGCCGACCTGCGGGCCGGGCTGAAGTACATCAGCGTCGAGGAACACCTCCGGCCGGGGCTCCCGCGTGAGGCTCCCGCCGGGGAAGCCGTGCACACGGAGATCACGGCGACGCGGATGTTCAAGAGGCCTGCACCTCAAGGGGCCTAGCGGTCCTCCTTCAAAAGGTCCGCACACTTCTCGCCGATCATCATCGTCGTGATGCAGGGGTTGACGGAGATCAGATCCGGCATCACCGAACCGTCCGCGACCCGCAGCCCCTCGACCCCCTTGACCCGCAGCCGCGCGTCGAGCGGGGCCGAGGTGTCGTCGTCCGCGCCCATCTTCACGGTGCAGGACGGGTGGTAGACGGTGTTGTGGGTCTTGTGGATGTAGTCGAGCAACTCGTCGTCGGTCCGGACGTCCGGACCGGGGGCCAGCTCGGCGCCCGCCCAGCCGCTCAGCGCGGGCTGCGACGCGATCTTCCGCGCCAGCTTCAGTCCGTACGTCATCACACGCACGTCGTGCTCGTGCGTGAAGTAACGCGGATCGACCATCGGCTTGTCCCGGTAGTCCCGGGTGCGCAGCCGTACCGTGCCGCGTGACTTCGCGCGTGTGACGTTCGGCGTGAGGCAGAACGCGTTCTCGGAGGTGGGGAACCCGTGCCGCGCCGTGTTCATGTCGAACGGCACCGAGCCGTAGTGGTACATCAGGTCGGGCCGGTCCAGGCCCGGTTCGGTGTCGTAGAAGATGCCCGCCTCCCACCACTGGCTGGACGTGGTGGTCATGGGCTGCTCGGCCTCCCACATGATGACGCCCTCGGGGTGGTCCTGGAGGTTCTCGCCTACGCCCGCCGAGTCCACCACCACCTCGACCCCCACCTCGCGCAGATGCGCGGCGGGCCCGATGCCGGACAGCATCAGCAGCTTGGGCGTGTCGATGGACCCGCAGGACACGATCACCTCGCGGCGGGCGCGTACCGTCCGGGTGTGGATCAGGTCCGGGTCCAGATACTCCGCGCCCACGCAGCGGCGGCCGTCGAGCACCAGCTTCTTGGCCCGCACCCCGGTGCGCACCTCCAGGTTCGGGCGCTTGCCCATGACCGGATGCAGATACGCGACCGACGAGGACTGACGGATGTTGTTCTCGTCGGAGTTGATCTGGAACCAGTTGGCGCCACGGACCACGGTGCTGCCGGTGTTGAACGCGGTGGTCGGGTGCCCGCCTGCGCGCACGCCTCCAACAGGGCGGTGCCGCACGGGTCCTCGCCCTTCAGCGTGCGCAGTTTCACCGGGCCGGTGCGGCCGTGGTGGTCGCCGGGAGCGTCGTTCGACTCCAACCGCTGGTAGAGTGGGAAGAGTTCGGCCGAGCTCCACCCCGTACAGCCCGCGGCGGCCCAGTCGTCCAGGTCCTCCGCGGGTGCCCAGAAGGCGATACAGGAGTTGTGCGAGGAGCAGCCGCCGAGCACCTTGGCGCGGGCGTGCCGCATAAAGCTGTTGCCGCTGGCCTGCGGCTCGACCGGGTAGTCCCAGTCGTAGCCGGATTCCAGCAGCCCCATCCAGCGCTCCAGCTTGAGGATGTCCTCGTCGCCGACATCGCTGGGGCCCGCCTCCAGGACGCACACGGTGACGGACGGGTCCTGCGAGAGCCGGGCCGCGACCACGTTGCCCGCGGTGCCGCCGCCGACCACGACATAGTCGAACTCATCGGCATTCATGGGGAGTTGACCTCCTTGAGTTGCTCTTCAGTCGGTCGTGTGACGGTGTCCTTCAGTCGGTCAGGGGAGTCGCGACGGCAGTCGGCGCGGCCGAGGCCGTGAGCTGGTGCTCGGCGAGCACCCCGGTCCGGTGCCGCTGCACGAACCAGTAGTAGGCGAAGCCGCCGCCCGCGACGATGCCCACGAACAGGACGGCGCCCCAGCGCAGATACCAGTGGTACGGGGCGCTCGCGTTGTAGACCGCGGAGCGCGGCCAGATGAGGTTGACCGTCATGGCCGCGCCCCACAGCACGGCGACGATGTTGACGAGCAGTCCCCAGCGGCCGAGCGAGAACTTGCCGTCACCCGCCGGCTGCCATGTGCCACGCAGCCTCGCCACCAGCATCGGGCCGGTGACCAGCAGATACGCCAGGTAGATCATGATGATGCCGATGCTGGTGACCACCGTGAAGATCTGCGGCTGACGGATGTTGACCACCAGGATCGCCAGTGCGAGGACGCCGATGATCACGGTCGGCAGCACCGGGGTCTGGAAGCGCGGGTTGACCTTGGCCAGCTTCGAGGAGGCGGGCAGGTTGTTGTCCCGGGCCATCGCGAAGGCCAGCCGGATCGCCGCCGTGTGCACGGCCAGGGCGCACACCGTGACCGCGATCAGCACACACCACAGCATGGCCTTGCCGGCCGTCGGACCGAGCACGTCGAGGACGATGTACTGCAGACCGTCCGTGGAGAGCTTGTCGCCCTTCAGGCTGGAGACGCTCATCAGCGCGAGCAGCAGCACGAGCCCGCCCAGGACGAACGAGGCGACGATCGCGCGGATGATGGCGCGCGGCGCGTTGCGCGACGGGTCGAGGCACTCCTCGCCGAGCGACGAGGCGGTGTCGAATCCGTACATCACATACGCGGAGGCCAGCGAGGCCACCAGGAACGCGCCGAGGTAGCCGAACGACTGTCCGTTCCCGGTGCCCTGGGTGTCCATGACGACCTGGGGGCCGCGGGTGATGTGCACCGCGAACAGGATGATCAGTACGACGGTGGCGATGAGCTCGATGAAGACGCCCGCGGTGTTGATGGTGGCCATCAGCTTCACACCGAACGCGTTGATCAGGGTGGTGAAGAAGATGAGGACGGCCGCCAGCAGTACGGCGTTGGTGGCGACGTCGTACTTGCCCGTGCCGTCGCCCACGAACTGGAAGGTGGAGGAGATCTGGGGAAGCGTCAACTGATAGGCGAGTGCCACGGCCGAGATCGACACGATCGACGCGAGCAGCATCATCCAGCCCGCGAGCCAGCCTATGTGCGGATTGCCCACCTTCTTCGACCAGTTGTAGACGGAGCCGGCCACGGGATAGCGGGCGGCCAGCTCGGCGAAGCAGAGCGCGACCATGAACTGGCCGATGAACACCATGGGCCACGACCACCAGTAGGCCGGACCACCACTGCCGTAGCCGAAGTAGAAGAGCTGGAAGGTGCCGGTGAGGATGGAGATGTAGCTGATGCCGGCGGCGAAGGTGTGGAAGTTGCCGAGGGTGCGCTTGAGTTCGGGCTTGTAGCCGAACTCGGAGAGTTCGGCGTCGTCGTTCTGCTCGGTCGCGGGTGGACGGGTGGTCATGAGCGGCCTCCTGGATCGGGGGAGAGGGGCGCGGCTCGTGCGGGTGGGGTGGGGGGAGTCAGGGGATCAGATCATCCGGACGTCACCGGGGGATCATCAGGGGGTTACGCGAACCACCCCTGTGGGGACGGGTCGGTGTTGCGCCAGATGTGCTTCGCCTCGCGGTACTCGGCAAGGCCGGAGGGTCCCAGCTCGCGCCCGAAGCCGGACTGCTTGAAACCGCCCCATTCGGCCTGGGGGACGTAGGGGTGGTAATCGTTGATCCACACCGTGCCGAGCCGCAGCCGGGCCGCCACGCGCTGGGCCTTGGCCTCGTCGGTGGTGAAGACGGCGCCCGCGAGCCCGTAGATCGTGTCGTTGGCGAGCCGCAAGGCCTCCGCCTCGCCGCTGAAGCGCTCCACGGTCAGCACCGGCCCGAAGGACTCGTCCTGCACCACGGACATGTCGGAGGAGCACTCGTCCAGCACGGTCGGCAGATAGTAGAAGCCCGCCTCGAACTCGGGGCCGGACGGGCGCGCGCCACCGCATCGCAGCACCGCACCGTCCTCCAGACCCTTGGCGACATAGGCCTCGACCTTGGCGCGATGCGCCGCCGAGACCAGCGGCCCGCTCTGTGCCCGCTCGTCGAACGGGCCCCCGAGCCGGATCCGCGAAGCCCGCCGGACGGCCTCGTCGACGAACCGGTCGTGCAGCGAGTCCTCGACCAGCAGCCGAGCCCCGGCCGAGCAGACCTGCCCGGAGTGCAGGAATACGGCGGTCAGCGCCATGTCGACCGCCGTCTCGAAGTCGGCGTCGGCGAAGACGATGTTGGGATTCTTGCCGCCGAGCTCCAGGGCGACCTTCTTCACCGTCCCGGCCGCGGCGGCCATCAGCCGCCGCCCGGTCTGGAGCCCGCCGGTGAAGGAGACCAGGTCGACGTCCGGATGATCGGCGAGCGGGGCCCCCGCTTCGGGGCCCGCGCCGAGGACGAGGTTGGCCACTCCGGCCGGCAGCTCCGCCTCCTCCAGCAGCCGCATCAGATGGATCGCCGAGTGCGGGGTCAGCTCGCTCGGTTTGAGGACGAAGGTGTTGCCCGCGGCGAGCGCCGGGGCGACCTTCCAGGCCGTCTGCAGGAGCGGATAGTTCCAGGGGGTGATCAGCGCGCACACCCCGACGGGCTCGTAGACGACACGGCTGTCGACGCTCGCCGTACCGGTCTCGACCACCCGGCCCGTCTCGGCGGCGGCCGCCCGCCCGAAGTAGCGGAAGCAGTTGGCGATGTCGTCGATGTCGTACTCGCTCTCGACGAGCCGCTTGCCCGTGTCGAGCGACTCGGCGCGGGCGAGCGCGTCCTTGTCCCGCAGGAGGAGGTCGGCGACGCGCAGCAGCAGGTCACCGCGGTCCGCGGCCGGTGTCGTGGGCCAGGGGCCCTCGTCGAAGGCGCGGCGCGCGGCGGCGATCGCCTCGACGGTGTCCTTGCCGCCCGCCTCGTCGACGACGCCGACCAGGGAGCCGTCCGCCGGGCAGCGGATCTCGCGGGTGCGCTCGTCGAGAGCGCCCCGCCATGTACCGTCAATGAACAGGTCAGGCACGGAGGCCTCCCAGTCGGTCGTGTGCCTCAGGCACCGTGACCTCCCAGCTGCTGGATCAGCCACGCGTGGAAGATCCCGATGTGGTGCTCGGTGGGCACCAGGACACCACCCTTCCGGTACGCCCGCGAGGTCATGGCGGGCTGCGTACGTTCACAGGCCTCAAAATCCTGTTCGTTGACCCGGTGGAAGAGCTCGACCGACTTGGTCACGTCCGCGCCGGACTCCACGACCTCCGGTGCGTAGAGCCAGTCGCACTCCACGATCGTGCGGTCCTCGGCGAGCGGGAACATGCGGTGCAGGATGACGTGGTCCGGGACCAGATTGACGAAGACCGTCGGCTTCACGGTGATCGCGTAGTAGCGACGGTCCTGGTCGTCCGCCAGGTCCGGCAGCCGGCCGAACCCCTCGCTGCCGTCGACGGTGAAGCCCTGGATGTCCTCGCCGAACTCGGCGCCGTGCCCGACGTAGTACTGGGCGGCATAGCCGTCGGCGAACTCCGGGAGGACGTCGACGAGCTCGGGGTGGATCGTCGCGCAGTGGTAGCACTCCATGAAGTTCTCGACGATCAGCTTCCAGTTCGCCTTCACGTCGTAGGTGATGCGCTTGCCCAGCGCCAGCTCCTCGGTGCCGTAGTGCTCGATGGCGGCCGCGTCGCCCAGCCGCTCCACGGCCGCGCCCAGCACCGTCTCCTCGAAGGAGGGCGGCTCGTCGGCCAGGCACACCCAGGCATAGCCGAGCCACTCGCGCAGCGCGACCTTGACCAGGCCGTACTCGACGCGGTCGACGTCCGGCATCTTGATCAGGTTCGGCGCGGCGACCAGCTTGCCGTCGAGGTCGTAGGTCCAGGCGTGATACGGGCACTGCAGATTGCGCCGGACCTCGCCGGACTCCTCGGTGCACAGCCGGGCCCCGCGGTGACGGCAGATGTTAAGGAAGGCACGCAGCTCACCTGTGCGCGAGCGGGTGATCAGGACGCTCTCCCGGCCCACCTGGACGGTGCGGAAGGCGCCGGGCCCGGCGAGATCCGCGGAGCGGACGGCACAGAACCACATCGACTCGAACAGGGATTCCTGCTCCTGCCGGAAGATCTCCGGGTCGGTGTAGTAGTGCCCGGGGAGCGTGGCGATCAGGCTGGGGGAGAGGGGGGACGGGGGGACGGGGGTCGTCGTCACGTGCGTACTCCTCAGGCGGGCGCGGCGGCGAGGCGGTGGGGGTCGAACAGGCCGATCGGGTGATCGGTGGCGCCGGTCATGGCCAGGTCGGCGAGGATCTCGCCGACGACCGGCACGAACTTGAAGCCGTGCCCGGAGAAACCGCAGGCCACGGTCACGGAGTCCGGGTGTGCGGGATGACGGGCGATCACGAAGTGTTCGTCGGGGGTGTTGGAGTACATGCAGGTGGCGGCCTTGAGGAAGGCGCCCGGCAGGTCCGGGATGTGCCGGGCCATGTGATCGGCCATGGCCCGGATCTCGCCCTCGTGGACCGTCCGGTCGATGGTCTCCGGGGTGGTCACGACCCCCTTGCGGAAGAAGGCGACCTTGGCGCCGAGCTCCGGCCCGTCGATGGACGGGAAGCCGTACGCCTGGACGCCGGCCGCGTCCTCCCAGATGTAGATGGGGTGGTTCTCGGGCAGGAACGGCTGGACCCCGCCCTTCGGCTGGAACCAGTACATGACCTGTCGCTCGATCGTGAACGGCACCCCGAGATCGGTGAGCAGCTGCGGCGCCCACGCGCCCGGGCAGATCACCAGCTGGGACGCCGTGTAGGTGTTCTCCGCGGTGTGGACGCGCACTCCGTCCCTGTACGGCTCCCAGCGGGTCATCGGTTCTTCGAACTGCAGGTCCGCGCCCTGCCGGGTGGCGAGCTGGAGGTGCGCGGCGACGGTGTTCTCGGGGCGGACGAGCCCGGCCCGTGCCTCGTACAGCGCGACCTCGTCGTCCTGGGGGTTCAGGGTCGGGAAGCGGCGGCGGATCTCGGAGGCGTCCAGCATCTCGTGGGGCAGGTCCCACTGCTCGGCGGAGAGCAGGGAGCCGGAGACGGTCCGCGATTCCGGGCGCCCGACCATCACACCGCCGCACAGGGTGGCGATCTCCCGGCCCGTCGCCCGCTCCAGGTCCTCGTACAGCTCGTACGAGCGCAGCAGCAGCGGGACGTATGCCGGGTCCTCGAAGTAGGACTGGCGGGTGATGCGCGAACCGCCGTGGCTTGAGCCGCGGTTGTGCACCGGACCGAACTTCTCCAGGCCGAGCACGCGGACGCCGCGCGCGGACAGGTGGTGGGCGGCGGCGCTGCCCATACCGCCGAGACCGATCACGATCACGTCGTACGTGGGGGACACAGGGGCCTCCTCATGGCTTGTGGCCTTTTGGCCGGGCTCATGTCTATTGATCGGATTCAGCAGCGGATTCGGTTCATCCTGGGGTCGAAGAGGGGTTCCTCGGCGACGGTCGCGGCGACCTTCTCGCCGAAGTACTCGATGTGCACGCCCGTGCCGGTCGGCAGCGTCGGCAGCCAGGCGTACGCGACACAGCGGCCCAGCGTGTAGCCGTACGAGGCGCTGGTCACATAGCCGGCCGGGGCGCCGTCGACGTAGACGGGCTCCTTGCCGAGCACGACGGAGACGGGGTCGTCGAGGAGGAGCGGGGTGAGCCTGCGTGCGGGTTCCTCCGTGTCGAGGCCCTGCAGCGCCTCCTGGCCGACGAACCCGTCCTTCTCCATCCGGACCGCGAAGCCGACCCCCGCCTCGAACGGGTTGTGCTCGTCGGTCATGTCCACGCCCCAGGCGCGATAGCCCTTCTCCAGCCGCAGACTGTTGAAGGCGGAGCGCCCGGCCGCGATCACGCCGTGCTCCTGACCCGCGGTCCACAGTGTGTCCCAGAGCCTGAGCCCCAGATCGGCGGACGTATACAACTCCCAGCCCAGCTCGCCGACGTACGACAGCCGCATGGCCGTCACCGGGACGTGCCCGAGGTACGCCTCCTTGGCGCGGAAATAGCCGAAGCCCCCGTGCGAGAAGTCGTCGCGGGTCAGCGGTTGCACGAGAGCGCGGGCGAGCGGGCCCCAGACGCCGATGCAGCAGGTGCCGGAGGTGATGTCCCTGATCCGCACGTCGTCCGGTGCGTGCCGGGTCAGCCGGTCCAGGTCGGTGGGGGAGTTGGCGCCGATCTGGAAGCGGTCGCGGGCGAGGCGCGCGACGGTGAGGTCGGAGCGTATGCCGCCCGTCTCGTCCAGGAGCAGCGTGTACGTGACCGCGCCGGGCTTCTTGCGGAGGTTGTTGGTGGTCATGCGCTGGAGGAAGTCGAGGGCGCCGGGGCCGGTCACTTCGAGTCGGCGCAGCGGCGTCATGTCGTACAGCGCGACCTTCTCGCGGGTCGCCTTCGCCTCGGCGGCCGCGACGGGCGACCAGTAACGGGCCGACCAGGCGTCGCGCTCGGGAAGGGGGCCGAGCGTGTCGACGAGCGGCGCGTTCGCCTCGTACCAGTGCGGGCGTTCCCAGCCGCCGCCCTCCAGGAAGTACGCGCCGAGTTCCTGCTGCCGGGCGTAGAAGGGGCTGACGCGCAGCGGACGGGGCTGTTCCATCGGCTGGAGGGGGTGCAGGACGTCGTACACCTCGACGAACTGCCGCGCACCGCGTTCGCGGACGTACGACGGTGAGCGCTGCGCGTCCTCGAACCGGGCGAGGTCGCATTCGTGCAGGTCGATGGAGGCGCGCCCGTCGACCATCCACTCGGCGACCGCCTTGGCGACGCCCGCGGAGTGGGTGACCCAGACGGCCTCGGCCAGCCAGAAACCGCGCAGCCCGCGCGATTCCCCGAGCACCGGCATGCCGTCGGGGGTGAAGGAGAAGACTCCGTTGAAGCCCTCCTCGATCTCCGTCTCGCGCAGGGCGGGCATCAACCAGCGGCAGTCGTCCCAGCTCGGCGCCCAGTCCTCCTCGGTGAAGGGGTACGAGGACGGCATCTCCATGTCGTTCGCGCGCGCCTCGTCGTAGGGGAGGATCCCGAACGGATCGACGGGGAGGGGCTTGTGGGCGTAGCTGCCGATGCCGATGCGGTCGTGGTGCTCGCGGAAGTAGAGGTCGCGGTCCTGGAAGCGGAGGATGGGCTTCGAGGCGTCGGTGGAGGTGGGGGCGGTGCCTTCGGAGGTGGCTTCCGAGGTGGCTTCGGAGGTGCCGTCCGAGGTGGTTTCGGAGGTGGCTTCGGCCAGTTCGGGGAGCTGCTTGGTCTTCGCGTACTGGTGTGCGAGTGGCTGCAGGGGTACGTCGACCCCGGCCATGCGGCCGATGACCGGGCCCCAGAAGCCGGCCGCGGAGACGACGTGGTCGGCGGGGAACGTGCCGCGGTCGGTGACGACGGCGGTGACCTTGCCGTCCTCCTGTTCGATGCCGGTGACGGTGTGGCGGTCCAGGAAGCGGGCGCCCCTCTCGGTGGCGCGTTCCCGCTGGGCGCGGGCCGCGAGCACGGCGCGGGCCAGGCCGTCGTCGGGGGTGTGGAAGCCGCCGAGGACGGCCGACTGGTCGATGAGCGGCCACAGTTCCTTGCAGCGGGCGGCGCTGACGATCTCGCCGCGTATGCCCCAGGAGGCGGCGTAACCGGCCTTGCGGTGCAGGTCGGCGAGGCGCTCGGGGGTGGTCGCGAGCTCCAGACCGCCGACCGGGTTGAAGCAGGGGACGCCGTCGACCCGGAGGGTGTTGAACTTCTCCACGGTGTACCGGGCGAACGCGGTGAGCGTCTTGGACGGGCTGGTCTGGAACACCAGGCCCGGCGCGTGCGAGGTGGAGCCGCCCGGGGCGGGCAGCGGTCCCTGTTCGAGAACGGTGACGTCGGTCCAGCCGCGGGCGGTCAGCTCGTCGGCGAGGGAGCAGCCGACGATGCCGGCGCCGATGACGACGACACGGGGATGGGGTGCGGGCGTGCTGGACATGCCCCTCCTTGCCGGGGTGGGGAGTGAACGCGCTGAGGAGTCAGTGAGCGGGAACGTTCGGGCGCTCGGCGGCGACGGTGGTGTCCGCGCCGTGCCCGGTCCGTACGACCGTGTTGCCGGGGAGCGTGAGCAGCCGCTTGTGGAGGGAGGCCTCGATGGTGGGTCGGTCGGAGTACGAGCGCCCGGTCGCGCCGGGTCCGCCGTGGAAGAGAGTGTCCCCGGCACGGACCGTGTCCGGGAACGGGACGTGGAGCGAGCAACTGCCCCAGGTGCGGCCCGGGTTGTGGATCACCTGGTGTTCGATCCCGACTGCGGGTTTGCGCCGGCCGTCCGTCAACTCACCGTCGGGTTTGCGGCCGGGATGCGTAGCGGCCCACATGCCGTGGTCCGCGGGGTACGGCAGGAGGGGCGCGCCGGTGAGTTCCGCGAGCGTGGGGGCGGCGTCGACGAGCACCTCCTCGGCGCTCACAGGACCACCACCGAGCGGAGCACCTCGCCCCGGCGCATCTTCGCGAACGCCTCCTCGACCTGGTCGAGGGAGATGGTCTCGCTGACGAAGGCGTTGAGGTCGAGCAGCCCGTACAGGTACTGGTCGATGAGGAACGGGAAGTCGCGGCTCGGCAGGCAGTCGCCGTACCAGGAGGACTTCAGGGCGCCGCCGCGCGAGAACAGGTCGATCAGCGGGAGGTCGATCTTCATCTCGGGGTCAGGGACGCCGACCTGGACGAGCACACCCGCGTGGTCGCGCATGTAGAAGGCCTGTTTGTACGTCTCCGGGCGGCCCACCGCGTCGATGGCGATGTCGACCCCGAAACCGTCGGTCAGCGCGCGGACGGCCTCGACCGGGTCCGTGCCGCGCGAGTTCACCGTGTGGGTGGCGCCGAACTTCTCCGCCTGGTCCAGCTTCTTGTCGTCGATGTCGACGGCGATGACCTTCATGGCACCGTTGAGACAGGCACCCGCGATCGCCGCGTTGCCGACGCCTCCGCAGCCGATGACGGCGACGGTGTCGCCGCGCCCGACGTTCCCGGTGTTGACCGCGGCGCCGTATCCGGCCATCACACCGCAGCCGATCAGGCCCGCGGCCTCGGGGCGGGCGGCGGGGTCGATCTTCACCGCCTGCCCGGCCGCGACCAGGGTCTTCTCGGCGAAGGCGCCGATGCCCAGGGCGTTGCTGAGCGGGGTGCCGTCGAGGAGGGTCATCGGCTGGGTGGCGTTGCGCGAGTCGAAGCAGTACCAGGGGCGGCCGCGACGACAGGAACGACAGGTGCCGCAGGGCGCCCGCCAGGCGAGGACCACGTAGTCACCGGGGACCAGATCGGTGACGCCGGTGCCGACCGCCTCGATCGTGCCGGCCGCCTCATGGCCGAGCAGGAAGGGGAAGCCGTCGTTGATCGCGCCCTCCCGGTAGTGCAGATCCGTGTGGCAGACCCCGCAGGCCTGGACGTTGACGAGCACCTCACCGGGGCCCGGGTCGGGAACGACGATCGTCTGCACCTCGACGGGTGCGCCCTTCTCGACGGCGACTACGGCACGGACCTCGTGTGGCACGACAAGCTCCTCTGCTGTTGCGCAATGCACGATGGGTTGCGCGATGAGGAACATATTGAGAACGCCGTCATGGAGCCGTCAAGGGGTGGGCGTTAACCCTTGGCAAAAGGAACCGGGCGCCCGAAACGTGCCGGACATACAAAGGGGGCGGGCCCTGGAAAATCCCGGGCCCGCCCCCACAGGGGCGCGGGGAACCGCGCGACCAGCCACATGCGGCCCGCAGTTCACGGACGGCCGATACGCTTGTCGGCCTCCGTCGGCCTCCGTCGGCGGCGGTCCCGGCCGGCGGTGAAGCTCACCGACGCACTCGGCGGCTCTCAGAAGCCGTACCCCATCCGTCGCGACAGCTCGGCCCCCGCCGCCACCGTCCGCTTCGCCAGCTCCGGCAGCCGATCGGAGTTCAGCCGGTACACCGGCCCCGACACACTGATCGCCGCGATGACCTTGCCGTCGTGCGCCCGGATCGGCGCGGCCACCGCGGTGAGGCCGAGCTCCAGCTCCTCGATGGTGACCCCGTAGCCCTGCTCGATCACCGCCTCCAACTCGGCGCGCAGCATGGCCGTGCCGGTGATCGTGCGCTCGGTGAACCGTGCCAACGAACGCGCGAGCAGGCCTTCGCGCAGGGTGGGCGGCATGTGCGCGAGCAGCACCTTTCCGCTGGAGGTGGCATGCAGCGGGGTGCGCCTGCCCAGCCAGTTCTGCGCCGTGACCGACGCCGTGCCGCGGGCCTGCATGATGTTGACCGCCGCGTCGTCGTCGAGGACCGCGATATTGACGGTCTCGCCCAGCTCGTCGGCGAGTTCGCGGCAGACCGGGACGCCCTCCTGGGAGATGTCGAGGCGCACCGCCGCCGCTCCCGCCAGGCGCAGTACGGCGGCCCCCAGGTAGTACTTCCCGCGGTCCTTGGCCTGGGCCACCAGACCGCGGTTCTCCAGGACGCCGAGCAGGCGGAAGGCGGTGGACTTGTGCACATCCAGCTCGTCGGCGATCTCGGTGACCCCGGCCTCGCCGAGCCGGGCGAGGATCTCCAGCACGCTCACGGCGCGGTCCACCGACTGGACGGCGCTGCCCGTCCCCCTGCCGTTCTGCTTCTCGGGAGTCTCCTCGGTGTGCGTGTGCTCAGCCTGCTTCTGCGTGCGGGTCATAGCTCAACTCTCACCACCTGGCGGTCCTGTTCGGGCCGCAAATGCGGGAAGCCCTTGACGTGACGGGACCCCCGCGCGGATTCTGTTGCGCATAGCGCTCCCTCGTGCGCCATGCGAAACATCATGTTACCGAAGCGTCCGGAACCCGAAAGGTCTCCGGACCCACCTGGACCAGGAGGTCCCGGACGAAGAGTCCAGGACCGAGAGGGGGGCCCATGATTCCCGTCTGCCGCCTCGACGACCTCCCCGCGGGCGGATCCGTCCGTGTCGACACCACGCCGCCCATCGCGGTGTTCAACGCCGACGGCGAGCTGTACGCCATCGACGACACCTGCACCCACCAGGACGCCTCCCTCTCGGAGGGCTGGCTGGAGGGCTGTCTGGTCGAGTGCCCGTTGCACGCCGCCTCATTCGATCTCCGTACGGGTCGGCCGACGTGCCTCCCCGCACGCCGCCCCGTCCGCACCCACCGCGTCACCGTCGACGACGGAATCATCCACGTGCACCTGGCCGCGGAGGAGGGCACCCGCCGCATGAACGCTGTGACCGTGTGCGACGAAGAACGCGCCTCATGAGGACCGTGACCGTCGTCGGTGCCTCCCTCTCCGGGCTGTACGCCGCCCGAGAGCTCCGGGCCCAGGGGTTCGACGGGCGTCTGGTGATCGTCGGGGACGAACCCCACCGTCCGTACGACCGCCCGCCTCTCTCCAAGGACTTCCTCACCGGCCGCGCCGACGAGACCCAACTCGCCCTCACCGATGCCGAGGAGAGCGCCGAACTCGACGCCGAGTGGCTGCTCGGCGTCCGCGCCCGCGGCCTCGACCCGCGCGGTCGCACCGTGCTTCTCGACGACGGGCGCACCGTCTCCACGGACGGCGTGGTCATCGCCACCGGTGCCTCGGCCCGCCGTCTCCCGGGCGACCACCTCGCGGGCGTGCACACCCTGCGCACCCTCGACGACGCCCGCGCCCTGCGTGACGAGCTCTCCCGGGGCCCGCGCCGGGTCGTCGTCATCGGCGGTGGCTTCATCGGCGCCGAGACCGCCTCCTCCTGCGCCGGACTCGGTCACGATGTCACCGTCGTCGAGGCCGCCCCGCTGCCGCTCGTTCCCCAACTCGGCCCCGAGATGGCCGCCGTGTGCGCCGCACTGCACCGCCGCGGCGGCGTCGGCCTCGTGACCGGCACGGGTGTCGCGGGGCTGCGGGGGAGTGGTGTCACAGAGGGACGCGGCAGCGACGCGGCCGGTCCGGGGCGCCCCCGGGACGGCGTGGCGCGCAGCTCCGTCACCGGTGTGGAGCTCTCGGGCGGCCGGATCCTGCCCGCCGACGTCGTGATCGTGGGGATCGGCGCCACCCCCAACACCGGCTGGCTCGCCGGTTCGACACTCGCTCTGCACGACGGTGTGCTGTGCGACGACGGGTGTGTGACCGGACTGCCGCAGGTGGTCGCTGTCGGCGACGTCGCCCGGGTCGCAGGCGCCCGTGCCGAGCACTGGACCTCCGCCACCGAACAACCCCGTGTCGCGGTGGGCAACCTGCTCGCCGGCCGCACCCTGGAGACCGTACGGTCGCTGCCCTACTTCTGGTCCGACCAGTACGGCGCGCGGATCCAGTTCGCAGGGCGTCGGCAGCGGGCGGACACCGTCCGTATCGCCGAGGGCGCCCTCGGCGACGGTGCACCCGCCGAAGGCGGCTTCCTCGCGCGGTACGAACGCGACGGCCGTACGACGGCTGTGCTCTCCATCGACCGCCCGCGCCCGTTCATGAAGGCCCGTCGTGAACTTGCCCGCAGCGAGGGCCCGGCGGAGCCGGCCGACGCCGCGACCGTCTGACGGCACCTCGGACCACCTGACGGCCCCCTGGGGGGCCGACGGGTGAGTCTCAGGCACGAGTGAGCCGTGTGGGTACGGGCAGCCCCGTGGTCAGGGGTGCGACAACTGCCCGGCGCCGCCCTGTCGCCGTATTCGCTCCTGCGCACGCGCCGCCGTACGGGCCTGCCGGCGGGCCCGGCGCCGCTCACGCCGCAGGGTCCGTGCGGTGCTGCTCGGCTCGGACACCACTCCGTTGCGCTGATTCCACACCTGGCGGGTGACCCATACGTCGAGGGCGGCCCAGGTGGCCACGACCGTGCTGGCCACGCCGCTCAGGACCATCGGGAAGGCCAGCCAGGATTCGGCCAGTGTGCACAGGAAAGCGATCACCGCCTGGATCAGGGTCACGGCGATGATGAGCACCGCCCGGACGGCCGCCGTACGCACCGGGTCGGGCAGCCGACGCCGACGCGCGGGCTCCTCGATCCACAACGGCCGGTAGTACGCCTGCTCTTCGCGCACGTCCGTATAGCCAACGGCTGCCTCGGCCCGCTCGCCGACATGGCGGCGGCCGACGGCTGTCCCGGCCCGTCCGCCGAGGTGCTGGTGCCCACCGGCGGCAACGCCCTGTCCGTCGGGGTGTTGGCGCCCACCGGCAGTGATGTCCTGCCGATCCACGCGCTCGTACCCCCCGGTGTCACCCGCCGGTCCGTCGGCCTGCTGTCCGGCCGTGGAGGTGCCCCGCGTGTCCCTCTGTTCGTGCCCGCCACCGACCACGGCCTGCGCGCTCACCGGCTCGCTTTCGTCCATGGCGACCGCCCGCCCGCTCTTCCGGTCGCTTCCGTCCCCGGCAACGCCCTGCCCGCTCGACCGGTCGCGCTCGTCCGTGACGACGCCCTGTCCGTTCACTTCGTCGAGTCCGTCCGTCGTCGCGAGCCGCCCGCGCGTCCGATCGTCCCCATGCGACCGGTCGCGCCCGTCCACCGGAATGTCGCGATCCGGTGTCTGAGCGGCCGCTCGCGTCCTCACGGGCGCCGCAACGCCGATCCCGGGCGCCCCACCCCGCTCCGCCGTGCCCATCAACTCGTCACTCCCCACCGCCCAGCAGACCCTCGCACGGGTGTCATGTGACCCCGGCTCCCCAGTGGTTGCCCGGCTTGCGCTGTTTTACGCCGCCTGGGCGCGGCATGCGGCTCCTACGGCCGATTCCGCCCCCATTTCCCGTAGTGAAGGACGAACGGTGTGTCCCGAAGATTCCCAACTGGGGAAAAATTCCGGCCAACTGACCAAGTTCGCCGGTCCGATGCGTTCCGGTTCCACATGCCGGATTCAGGGAGGCAATCTCCCCCAATGAACGGACAACTGCCCATCTTCAGTTCCTCTGAGCGCCCGTGTCGCACCTCCTTCGCGCCGGGCGTGCGCCCGGACAGGCCTTCGAGTTACCTATGCGTCAGTAGTAGGCTCACGCCGTTTGTTGACACACAGGTGTGCCCCGGGCCGGAGGGGGCCGAGCTGGGGGAGGCCATGCGCTTTCGCGGGAAGTCCATCCGCCGGAAGATCGTGGCGCTGCTCCTCGTGCCGCTCCTCTCCCTGACGGGGATCTGGGCCTTCGCGACGGTACTCACCGGGCGCGAGGCCAACCAGCTGTTCAATGTGACGGACATCGTCGAGAAAATCGGCTACCCCACCGAGGACACCGTCCGTGTCCTCCAGCAGGAACGCCGTCAGACACTCGTCTATCTCGCCGACCCCCGTGCCTCCGACGCGCTCGCGGAGCTGAGGCGCAGTCGGACCGCGACCGACCGGGCCGTGGCGAAGGTCCGCAAGAACGCCACGGACGAAGACGTACGGGAGGAAATGAACGAGGGCACCTCACAGCGCCTCACCTCCATCCTGGACGCCCTCGACGGCATCGACTCGTTGCGCCGCAGCGTCGAGGACGGCACCGTCAACCGTGCCCAGGCCCTCGACCTCTACAACCGTCTCGTGGACCCCTGCTACACCCTGGTGACCAACCTCCACGTGGTCGACAACGTGGAGATGGACAAGCAGGGCCGCGCCCTCGTCAATGTCGACACCGCCCGTGAACTGCTCTCCCGCGAGGACGCCCTCCTCGGCTCCGCGCTGGTCGCGGGCCGCGTCACCGGCGACGAGATCCGCGACATCTCCGACCTCGTGGCCCAGCGCACCCTGCTCTACGACATCAGCCTGCCGCTGCTGCCCTCCTCGGACCGCGACCGGTTCCAGCGCTACTGGAGAAACGCCGACACAGCGCCCCTGCGGGTGGCCGAGCAGGCCGTCGTCACCTCTCCGGCCGGCCCGCCCCACGGCGTCACCGCGAAGAGCTGGGACCAGGTGGCCGGGCATGTGCTCGACGAACTCGGCGATCTCGACGACACGGCCGGCGACCGCTATCAGGACCGGGTCCGGCCCGTGGCCACGGGCGTCATCGTCAAGGCGGTCATCGCGGGTGTCCTCGGACTCATCGCCCTGCTGGTCTCACTCGTCATGTCCGTACGCATCGGCCGGAGCCTCATCCGTGACCTGCGCCGACTGCGTCTGGAGGCCCACGAGGCGTCCGGCGTCCGGCTGCCCAGCGTCATGCGCCGGCTCTCCGCGGGCGAACAGGTCGACGTCGAGACCGAAGCGCCGCGACTGGAGTACGACAAGAACGAGATCGGCGAGGTCGGCCAGGCCCTCAACACCCTGCAGCGTGCCGCCGTCGAGGCCGCCGTCAAGCAGTCCGAGCTGCGCGCCGGCGTCTCCGAGGTCTTCGTCAACCTCGCCCGCCGCAGCCAGGTCCTGCTCCACAAGCAGCTCACCCTCCTCGACACCATGGAGCGCAGGACCGAGGACACCGACGAACTCGCCGATCTGTTCCGCCTCGACCACCTGACCACGCGTATGCGCCGACACGCCGAGGGCCTGGTCATCCTGTCCGGCGCAGCCCCGTCCCGGCAGTGGCGCAAGCCGGTCCAGCTCATGGACATCGTCCGCGCCGCCGTCGCCGAGGTCGAGGACTATGAACGCATCGAGGTGCGCCGACTGCCCCGCGTCGCGGTCACCGGGCCCGCGGTCGCCGACCTCACCCACCTGGTGGCCGAACTCCTGGAGAACGCCACGGTGTTCTCGCCCCCGCACACGGCCGTACAGGTCATCGGTGAGCGCGTCGCCAACGGCTTCACCCTGGAGATCCACGACCGCGGCCTGGGCATGGCGGCCGAAGCGCTCCTCGACGCCAACCTGCGGCTCGCCGAGACTCCTGAGTTCGAGCTGTCCGACACCGACCGGCTCGGTCTCTTCGTGGTCAGCCGGCTCGCCCAGCGGCAGAACGCCCGGGTCTCCCTCCAACCGTCCCCGTACGGCGGTACCACCGCTGTCGTCTTCATTCCCGACGCACTGCTCTCCGACGACGTCCCGGACACCAACGGCATCGGCTTCCGCCTCGACCGCGCGCTGCCCTCGAAGGAGGGCAAGATCGAGGAGGACCGCAAGGCGGCGCTCTCCGAGGTCCCGGTGCGGCTCCCCGGAATGCCCGCCTCGATCCTGGACGGGCCGGTCGAGCTGGAAGCCCCGGTCGACCTGGACGCCCTCGGCGGTTTCGCGAACGCTCTCAACGACGGGGACGCCGAGCAGGACGGTCTGTTCCGGCCACGCCGCTCCATCGCCGGTGTGCCCGTCGAGCAGCACCCACCGCACCAGCAGGCCCGCGGAGGCGGTAGTGAGGCGGCGGCCCGCTCCGGTGACGAGCACCCGGACGCTCCGGTCCCGCTGCCGCGCCGCGGAGCACCCAAGCTGGTCAGCTCGCACGGTCGTCCGGTGACCCGCACGAGGCCCCGACGTGGCGAGACGGGCCAAGAGCCCTCGGCGGCGCCGGAGTCGGTGGAGGGTTTCGATCCGGTCCTCGAACCGGTGGACCGGATCGGGGTGGCGGAGCGGGACGGCGCAAAGCCACCGCTCGCCCGGCGCGCCGAACGCATCGAGCGCACCGAGGCCCCGATACGCCGCGGCATCGACCGCTCCGAGAACCCCGGTCGCCGATTCGAGGCGTCCGGCGTCCGGTCCGAGACCCAGGGCCTACGACCCGAGACGCCCGGTTCTCGATCCGAGGCGTCCGGCCTCCGAGAAGCCCCCGCTCTCCCCCAACGCATCCGCCGTACCACCTCGTCATCCGGAACGGCCGACGCCACCCCGGACTCCGTCGCCGCGACGCAAGGGGCACAATCAGGTACGAGCCCACTGCCCCGCCGTGTCCGGCAGGCCAATCTGGCCCCGCAACTGAAGGACGGACCCGCACGGCGTGCCGAGCGCGACAGGGCCCGCACCGGGAACGCGGCGGGCGTCGCCGATCGCGACGCCGACGAGGTACGCAGCCGGATGGCCTCGCTCCAACGGGGCTGGCAGCGCGGCCGTGAGGAGAACGCCGCGGGCGACGGGGCCCAGGGCGGCACAGCACCAGGAACGGAAAAGGGGGACGGTCGATGACCGCACCGAAGGCCGAAGGACCCAGCGCGAGCAGCAACACGTCGGGCGAGCTGAACTGGCTCCTCGACGACCTGGTGGACCGTGTCGCCAGTATCCGCAAGGCGATCGTGCTCTCCGGCGACGGCCTTGCCACCGGGGCCTCCAAGGATCTGAGCCGGGAGGACAGCGAGCATCTGGCCGCCGTCGCCTCCGGCTTCCACAGCCTTGCCAAGGGTGTCGGCCGCCACTTCGAGGCGGGCGGTGTCCGGCAGACCGTCGTCGAGCTCGAAGAGGCCTTCCTCTTCGTCACCGCCGCCGGTGACGGCAGCTGCCTGGCCGTGCTCTCCGACGCCGACTCCGATGTCGGACAGGTCGCCTACGAGATGACGCTCCTGGTGAAGCGGGTCGGCGTACATCTGGCCGCCGCTCCGCGCACCGATCTGCCCTCGGGTGGGTAGTGGGATGGCATGAGCGGAGACGGTCGGGGAAAACGCCACTGGTTCGACGACGATGCCGGGCCGGTGGTCCGTCCCTATGCCATGACACGCGGCCGCACCACCAGTCCGGCCCAGCATCGCCTCGATCTGATCGCGGTGGTCGTCACGGAGCCCCACGCGGACGACCCCGAAGAGGATCATTCGCTGTCCCCGGAGCACGTGGACATCGTCGAACTCTGCCGTGACACCCCCCAGTCGGTCGCCGAACTCGCGGCCGAACTCGATCTCCCCATCGGGGTGGTCCGCGTCCTCATCGGGGACCTCGTGACCGAGGAAATGGTTCGTGTGACACGTCCCGTACCCCCTGCCGAACTGCCGGACGAGAGTATTCTGCGCGACGTGATCAATGGCCTCCGGGTGCTCTGATCTGGGCGGAAGCGGGGAACAGACGTGACAGGCTGGCAGTTCTGGGTCGACCGAGGCGGCACCTTCACCGATATCGTCGCGCGACGCCCGGACGGCCGTCTGCTTACGCACAAACTGCTGTCCGAGAACCCGGGGCGGTACGCCGACGCGGCTGTGGCGGGCGTACGCGAACTTCTCGGCGGCGCCCAGGAAGCCCAGGAAGCGCATATCGATGCGGTCCGTATGGGCACCACAGTGGCGACCAACGCCCTCCTGGAGCGCAAGGGGGAGCGCACCCTCCTCGTCGTCACCCGCGGCTTCCGCGACGCCCTGCGCATCGCCTACCAGAACCGCCCCCACATCTTCGCCCGCGCCATCGAACTGCCCGAGCTGCTGTACGAGCGCGTGATCGAGGTGGACGAGCGGATCGCCGCCGACGGCACGGTCCTGCGCGCCCCCGACCTGGAGGCACTCGCCGGGCCTCTCCAGGCGGCGTACGACTCCGGATTCCGCGCCGTCGCCGTCGTCTGTATGCACAGCCATCTCCACTCCGCCCACGAACAGGCCGTCGGGGAGCTGGCCGAGCGGATCGGCTTCCCACAGATCTCGCTGTCCAGCGAGGTCAGTCCACTCATGAAGCTCGTCCCACGGGGCGACACGGCCGTCGTCGACGCCTACCTGTCGCCCGTGCTGCGCCGCTACGTCCAGCACGTCGCCGATGAACTCCAGGGCGTGCGGTTGATGTTCATGCAGTCCAACGGCGGCCTTGCCGAAGCCGGTCAGTTCCGCGGCAAGGACGCCATCCTCTCCGGGCCCGCGGGTGGCATCGTCGGCATGGCCCGGATGTCGCAGCTCGCCGGCTTCGACCGCGTCATCGGCTTCGACATGGGCGGCACGTCCACGGACGTCTCGCACTTCGCGGGCGAGTACGAGCGGGTCTTCACCACGCAGCTCGCCGGGGTCCGGCTGCGCGCGCCCATGCTGGACATCCACACCGTCGCCGCGGGCGGCGGCTCGGTGCTCCACTTCGACGGCTCCCGCTACCGGGTGGGCCCCGACTCGGCCGGCGCCGACCCCGGACCCGCCTGCTACCGCGGTGGCGGCCCGCTCACCGTCACCGACGCCAACGTCGCGCTCGGCCGCATCCAGCCGGCCCACTTCCCGTGTGTGTTCGGCCCCGACGGCGATCAGCCGCTCGACGGCGCACTCGTCCGCGACCGCTTCGTCGTGCTCGCCCGCGAGATCCGCGAGCAGACCGGTGACGACCGCACACCGGAGCAGGTCGCGGAGGGCTACCTGCAGATCGCCGTGGCCAACATCGCCAACGCCGTCAAGCGGATCTCGGTCCAGAAGGGCCACGACGTCACCCGGTACGCGCTGACCACCTTCGGCGGCGCGGGCGGTCAGCACGCGTGCATGGTCGCCGACTCGCTCGGCATCCGCACCGTCCTCGTCCCGCCGATGGCCGGTGTGCTCTCCGCTCTCGGCATCGGGCTCGCCGACACGACAGCCATGCGTGAGCAGTCCGTGGAGGTGCCTCTGGAGGCCTCCGCGATGCCGGGCATCCTCAAGATCGCCGACGCCCTGGAAGGCACCGCCCGTGCCGAACTCCTCGGCGAGGACGTACCCGAGGACCGTGTCCGGGTGACCCGGCGGGCACAACTCCGCTACGACGGCACGGACACGGCGCTCACGGTCGAGCTCACCGAGCCCGACACCATGGCCCACGCCTTCGAAGAACGCCATCGCGCCACCTACTCCTTCATCCTCGATCGTCCGGTCGTCGTGGAAGCACTCTCCGTGGAAGCCACCGGTCTCACCGACCCCCCCGACCTCTCCGCCCTGGCCTCTTTCGAAGGCCGCTCGGCCACCCCGGAAACGGTCAGCCTCCACACGGGCGGTGCCTGGCGCGACGTACCCCTGCACCGCCGCGAGGAACTGCCCCCCGGCGAAACGGTCACCGGCCCCGCGATCATCACCGAGGCCGGCGCGACGACCGTCGTCGACGACGGCTGGCGGGCCGCGACGACCGACGACGGGCATCTGCTCATGGAACGCGTGGCGGTTACGCAGAGTTCCGATCTCGGCACGGAAGCGGACCCGGTTCTCCTTGAGGTCTTCAACAACCTGTTCATGTCCATCGCCGAACAGATGGGCGCCCGCCTGGAGTCCACCGCCCAGTCGGTCAACATCAAAGAGCGCCTCGACTTCTCCTGTGCCCTCTTCGACCCCGACGGCAGTCTCGTCGCCAACGCCCCCCATATCCCCGTCCACCTGGGATCGATGGGTACGAGCGTCCAGGAGGTCGTCCGGCGGCGCGGCGACACGATGCGGCCGGGCGACACCTACGCGGTCAACGACCCGTACCACGGCGGCACCCATCTCCCCGACGTCACCGTGATCACCCCGGTCTTCGACACGGAGGGTGAGCACATCCTGTTCTACGTCGCCTCACGCGGCCATCACGCCGAGATCGGCGGCATCGCCCCGGGCTCCATGCCGGCGAACAGCCGCACCATCGAGGAAGAGGGCATCCTCTTCGACAACTGGCTGCTCGCCGAGGACGGCCGCTTCCGCGAGGCCGAGACGCTCCGTCTGCTCACCGAGGCGCCCTACCCCTCACGCAACCCGACGACCAACCTCGCCGACCTGCGCGCCCAGATCGCCGCCAACCAGAAGGGCGTCGACGAAGTCGCCCGCATGATCGAGAACTTCGGGCTCGACGTCGTCCAGGCCTACATGCGACACGTACAGGACAACGCCGAGGAAGCGGTACGCCGCGTCATCGACGCCCTGGAAGACGGTGAGTTCGCCTACGAGACCGACGCCGGGGCCGTCATTCGCGTCCGCGTCCGCGTGGACCGCGGAAAACGCTCCGCCACGGTCGACTTCACCGGTACGTCTGCGCAGCTCACCACCAACTTCAACGCGCCCTTCTCGGTGGTAAACGCCGCCGTCCTGTACGTCTTCCGTACTCTGGTCGCCGACGACATCCCGCTCAACGACGGCTGTCTGCGCCCGCTCGACATCGTGGTGCCGCACGGCTCGATGCTCGCTCCGGAGGCCCCGGCCGCCGTGGTCGCGGGCAACGTGGAGACCTCCCAGGCGATCACCGGCGCGCTGTACGGAGCCCTGGGCGTACAGGCCGAGGGGTCCGGCACGATGAACAACGTCACCTTCGGCAATGAGCGGTACCAGTACTACGAGACCGTCGCCTCCGGATCCGGCGCGGGTGACGGCTTCCCCGGCGCGTCCGTCGTGCAGACCCATATGACCAACTCGCGGCTCACCGACCCCGAGATCCTGGAGTGGCGACTGCCGGTCCGGCTCGACGAGTTCGCGGTCCGGCCCGGCAGCGGCGGGGCGGGGCGCTGGAGCGGCGGGGACGGTGCCGTGCGCCGCATCCGTTTCCACGAGCCCATGACCGTCTCCACGCTCTCCCAGCACCGCAGGGTCCCGCCCTACGGCATGGCCGGCGGAGAGCCCGGGGCGCTCGGTGCCAACCGGGTGGAACGCGCGGACGGCACGGTCACCGAACTTGGCGGAAGTGATACGACGGATGTCGGCCCCGGCGACGTACTCGTCATCGAAACCCCCGGCGGTGGGGGCTACGGTCCCCCGCCGCACGACACCCCATCAAGCAGGAGTAGAGATCGATGATCTTCGGGCGTTCTGAACGCGGCAAGCCCCCGGTCGAGCCCGTCACGCTCAAGATCCTGGTGGCCGGTGGCTTCGGTGTGGGCAAGACGACCCTGGTCGGCGCGGTCAGCGAGATCAAACCGCTGCGCACCGAGGAGGTGCTCACCGAGGCGGGCCGACCCGTCGACGACACCAGCGGTGTGGAGGACAAGCACACCACCACCGTCGCCATGGACTTCGGCCGCATCACACTCCGCGAGGACCTGGTGCTCTACCTTTTCGGGACACCCGGGCAGGATCGTTTCTGGTTCCTGTGGGACGAGCTCGCCTCCGGCTCCCTCGGTGCCGTCGTGCTCGCCGACACCCGTCGCCTGGAGGACTGCTTCGCTGCCGTCGACTACTTCGAGCGGCGCTCCATACCGTTCGTGATTGGCGTCAACTGCTTCGAAGGATCGTCCCGTTACCCGACCGACGACGTCCGCCGGGCCCTCGACCTCGACGACGACGTGCCGGTCGTCCTGTGCGACGCCCGGAACCGGGAGTCGGCCAAGGAGGTCCTCATCGAGGTGGTCCAGCACGCGATGGAGTACGGAGCCGGCCGACGCGAACCGGTCACCACCTGAGCCACGCCTACGGTTCGTGCCACGCATACGGCCCGTACCCCCGCCGACCGGGGTACGGGCCGCAGCCGTGCCACACGCGCGTAGCTATCACATGAGCCACGCGCGCGTGGAGCCCTTTTTCAGCTGACGTCTCTCAGCTGACGTCGTCCGCGTGCCAGCCGAAGCTCTTCTCCACCGCCTTGCGCCAGTTGTGGTACTCGCGGTCGCGTACGGAGGCCTCCATGGACGGCGTCCACTCGACGTCCTTCCGCCAGTGCGACTTCAGCTCGTCGAGGTCGTTCCACACGCCGGTCGCGAGCCCCGCCGCGTAGGCCGCGCCCAGACATGTCGTCTCGGACACCCGGGGACGGATCACCGGCACCCCGAGAACGTCCGCCTGGTGCTGCATCAGCAGATGGTTCTTGGTCATGCCGCCGTCCACCTTCAGGGTGGTGATCTGCACCCCGGAGTCCTGGAACATGGCGTCCACGACCTCACGGGTCTGCCAGCTCGTCGCCTCCAGGACCGCGCGGGCGAGGTGCGCCTTCGTGACGTATCGCGTGAGCCCGGTGACGACACCGCGCGCGTCCGAGCGCCAGTAGGGGGCGAACAGGCCCGAGAACGCGGGCACGATGTACGCGCCGCCGTTGTCGTCGACACTCGCCGCCAGTGTTTCGATCTCGTCGGCGCTGCGGATGATGCCGAGTTGGTCGCGGAACCACTGCACCAGGGCGCCGGTGATCGCGATCGACCCTTCGAGGCAGTAGACGGGAGCCTCGCTGCCGATCTTGTAGCCCATGGTCGTGAGCAGCCCGTTCTTCGACGGAACGGGCCGGTTGCCGGTGTTCAGCAGCAGGAAGCTGCCGGTGCCGTAGGTGTTCTTGGCCGTGCCCACGTCGTAGCAGGCCTGCCCGAAGACGGCCGCCTGCTGGTCGCCGAGGGCCGATGCGACGGGGACACCCGCGAGCTGGCCCACGGCGGTGCCGTACACCTCGGCCGACGATTTGATCTCGGGCAGCACCGCCTCGGGGACGTTCATCGCGGAGAGGATGGACTGGTCCCACTGGAGGGTTTCCAGATTCATCAGCATGGTGCGCCCGGCGTTGGTGACGTCGGTGACGTGCCGCCCGCCGTCCGTGCCGCCCGTCAGGTTCCAGATCAGCCAGGAGTCGATGGTGCCGAAGGCGATCTCGCCGCGCTCGGCACGCGCGCGCAGGCCCGGCACGTTGTCGAGCAGCCAGGCCGCCTTGGGGCCGGAGAAGTAACTGGCCAGCGGCAGCCCCGTCTGCTCGCGGAAACGGTCCTGGCCGTCCGTGCCGCCCAGCTCGTTGCAGAGCGCGGAGGTCCGGGTGTCCTGCCAGACGATCGCGTTGTGCACGGGCTTGCCGGTGGCGCGGTCCCACAGGACCGTCGTCTCGCGCTGGTTGGTGATGCCGAGCGCGCTCAGCTGGCCGGCGCGCAGCCCGGCCTTGGCGATCGCGCCCGCGACGACCGCCTGCACCTTGGACCAGATCTCGGTGGCGTCGTGTTCCACCCAGCCGGGCTTGGGGAAGATCTGGCGGTGCTCACGCTGGTCGACGGCGACGATCGCGCCGCCCCGGTCGAAGATGATGCAGCGGCTTGAGGTGGTGCCCTGGTCGATTGCGGCGACGTACTTCTCGGCGTTCTCCGTCATGACGTCCCCTTGTGTCCTCTGCGTCAGAAGGCTGCGTGCTCGTCAGAAGGCCGCGTTGTAGATCGCGGCTCCGATGGCGGCGCCGGCGATCGGGCCGACCACCGGGATCCAGGAGTAGCTCCACTCCGAAGTGCCCTTGTTGGGAATCGGCAGCAAAGCGTGGGTGAGGCGCGGCCCCAGGTCGCGGGCCGGATTGATGGCGTACCCGGTGGGGCCGCCCAGCGAGAGACCGATGCCGACGACGAGGAACGCGATGAGTTGGACGGGCAGCCCCGCGTCGCCGATCCCCGCCACGTGTTTGTGGCCGCCGACCATGGCCAGAATGGGCAGCATGAGGCCGGCGGTGGCGATGACCTCGGTGATCAGGTTCTGCACGGGATTGTCGATCTCGGGCCGGGTCGAGAAGATGCCCAGGGTCTCAATGGCGTTCTCCTCGTCGGCGTTGAGGTTGAACTGGCCGAGGTACAGCAGCCAGCAGAGCGTGGCTCCGACGATGGCGCCGGCGAACTGGCCCAGGATGTAGAAGGGCACGTCCTCCCACTTCGTCGAGCCTTCGATGGCGAAACCGATCGTCACGGCAGGGTTGATCTGACCGCCGGACAGTGGCGCCGCGGTGTAGGCACCGGCGAGCACGCCGAAACCCCACCCGAACGCGATGACGACCCAGCCGGCGCCCTGCGCCTTGGACTTGTTGAGGGTTACGGCGGCGCAGACGCCCGCGCCGAACAGAATCAGAATCGCAGTGCCGATCAACTCGCCGACAAAAATGTCGCCGTTGCTCATGGCGGCTCCTAGGCCTCGCCCGGAGCGGACCGCTCCGGGCCACCGTGCGGGGTGCGTTTCCCATGGCTACTTCAGCCGAAGGCAGGGAGGTCCCGAGCCCCGCCCGGCGTCCGTGACGAGCGTGCCGTCGCAGCGGAATCGCCCGTGGGGCACAGCCCTTGGAACAGGTCGGAAACCCGAGCGGCGCGGTGCCTGAAGACGCCCGAATGCGGCGATGCCGACTGACACCGGGAAGTGTTCACCGGCACCCAGGGGGCGTCAAGGTCGGCGACGGCAATGGTTTGGGGGCCGTGAACAGGCCAAGATCGGTGCACGGTGCGGGCCACGGTGCGGGTCCGTATGGCCGCGGGTCTCAGTCGGCCGCCCCTCGCGCCCCGCCCGTCACACGGTTGTCGGGGATCGCGCGTCTCGGGCGGAGTCCTGTCCGTCCCGCTGGTCGGCCGGGCCGTCGGCAGGCGCCCTGTGCGGCCCTCTGGGGGCCTGCGGCGTCCCGGTGGTCGCCTCGGTTCGGATCGACGGCGAACGTCGGTGTCGTCCGCGCTCAGGCCCCGCGCTCCTCGCTGCTCTTCGCTGAATGCCGCCGCTCAGCCCGCCTGCGCCCGCGGCGCCCCCGAACCACGCCGGACCTCATGGCCGGGCAGCCCCGCCCGCCCCAACACCCAACTCGCCCCGTGCAGAGCCTTCGCGGCCTGTTTGAGCGGCGCCAGACAGGCGGCCGCCTGTCGGTGGTCGGTCACGCTGCCCGGCGCGCACAGGACCGTGGCCAGCGACAGCGTGACGATCCGCCCGCCCGCCGACCACGGTATGTCGAGCACCGAGCTCGCCAGCGGGTCGAGGGCGTCCGGGTCCGCGAGGACCAGGAAGTCGTCGCCGCCGATGTGCCCCACCCGGGTCGTCCCGTACGCCGCGTGCTGCAGCGTCCGCCCGACCGCGCGGATCAGTTCGTCGCCCGCCGCGAACCCCGCTCCGTCGTTGACCTGCTTGAAGTGGTCGACATCGAGCCAACTGAGCGCGAACATCCGGCCGTCCGCGATCCGCCGGTCCACCTCCGCGGTGATAGCGTCCGACCCGGGCAGCCGCGTCAGCGGATTGAGACCCGCCGCCTCCTCGACCCGGCTGTCGGAGAGCGCCCGTACGAGATCGGCCAGGCGTACGACGCCCACGCACCGCCCGAAGTGGTCGACGACCGCCACATCGTCGGACGTACGGTCACGCTCGCCGTCCGCCACCACGTCGAGAACCTCCCACGCCGTGGCGTCGACGCCGACCGTACGCGGCGGATCACCCAGCTTGGCGGCCGGCCGGTCGGCGTACAGGGCGTGCCCGTACGGCCCCGACATGGCCAGCAGGAACCGTGACCGGTGCATCGACCGGACCGGGATCCCGGAGGGGTCCACGAGCAGCACCCCCGACACGTCGGGGGATCCGGTGAGCAGCGCGCGTACCTGACCCGCGGACGCGGTCGCGGGCAGCAGCGCGGCGGGCCGCACGAACTGCCGTACCGACGGCCCCGAAAGGGGCGTCGCCGCGACGCCGGGAGGGAGGGCCGGAACGTATACGTCCGCCACGGGCCGCCGAGCGGGTGGTGCGAACAACTCGCCCTGTGCCAACTGCGCACCCGCCGACACCGCCGCAGCACACTGCAGTTCCGTCTCCACGCCCTCCACGGACAGCAGCGCGCCCAACTGCTCGCACAGCGTTCGCATCGCCCGCACCGCCGCGGGCCTGGCCAGCAGGGACACGTCGAGCTTCACCAACTCGGGCGCCAGATCCGTGAGCAACCGCAGGGGTATGTCACCGTCGCCCACCCCGTCCGCACAGATCCGAAAGCCCTCGCTCCGTATGGTGGTCACGGCCTCCAGCAGTGCGTGCTGCGGCACATGGGTGTACGGCGGACCGATGTCGACGGTCACCTCCCACGGCAGCCGTCCGGCCGCGCGGACCGCCTCGCGCAGTGCGGTGAGCCCGCCGAGATCGGCCAGCGTTCCGGCGAACACATTCACGTGCAGCGGCAGCATCGTCTCCCTGCGGACCGCCGCGCGGATCGCCAACGCCGCCAGTCGGCCGTCGAGTTCGGGATCGCGGCGGGCCTGCGCGAGGATGTCACCGGACTCCGGACGGGCGAGTATCTCCAGCGCCGCGACCCCTCCGGTCGTCAGATTGACGACCGGTTGGAAGGCGAAGCGGACAGTATCCGTCCAGGAGGGCACGGAAGCATACTGGCGCCACCCGCGTACGCCCGGGCGCGATTCATAAGCTGTTCACGCACCATTCCGAGCTCGTCACACCGAGTACGGACCGCCTCCGGGGCGAGCGTCCGCGGAGGGCGATCGCCGGGGTGCGCGACGGCTGTTCACCCACTGCACGCGACCGGCTGCCGCCTCAGTGGACGGCGATGACCGACGACCCGTGACCGAACAGTCCCTGGTTCGCCGTGATCCCCACGCGCGCGTCCGCGACCTGCCGGTCACCCGCGGTGCCCCGAAGCTGCCATGTCAGCTCGCACACCTGGGCTATGGCCTGCGCCGGAACCGCCTCTCCGAAGGAGGCCAGTCCGCCGCTGACGTTCACCGGTATGCGCCCGCCGAGTGCCGTTGCGCCCTCCCTCAGCAGCTTCGCGGCCTCGCCCTCCCCGCACAGCGCCAGGTCCTCGTACCACTGCAGCTCCAGCGCCGTGGAGAGGTCGTACACCTCGGCGAGCGAGAGGTCCTCGGGACCGATGCCCGCCTCCTCGTACGCCGCCCGCGCGATCGAGGCCCGGAAGGTGTCGGCCGCGGGCTCCACCGAGACCGCGGAGTCCGTGGCGATGTCGGGCAGATCGAGCACGGTGTTGGGGTAGCGCGGCGTCACCGTGGAGACCGCGCGGATCCGTACGGGGTCCGCGGCTGCGTGCCGTCGCGCGAACTCCATGCTCGACAGCACCAGGGCGGCGCCGCCGTCGGAGGTCGCGCAGATGTCCAGCAGTCGCAGCGGATCGGCGACGACAGCGGAGCCCGCCACCTCCTCGGCGGTGACCCTCTTGCGGTAGCGCGCGTTCGGATTCAGTGCCCCCAGGGCGGCGTTTTTCACCTTGACCTGTGCGAAGTCCTCCGGGGTGTCCCCGTGCACGGCCATCCGCCGCCGCGCGTACAGCCCGAAGTACGTCGGATTCGTCGCCCCGAGGACCCGGAACCGCAACCAGTCGGGATCGTCCGGCCGGTCCCCGCCCGCCGGGCGGAAGAACCCCTTGGGCGCCGCGTCCGCGCCCACCACGAGCACCACGTCCGCGAGGCCCGAGAGGATCTGCGCCCGCGCCGTACCGATGGCCTGTGCCCCCGACGCGCACGCCGCGTACACGCTCGTGACCCGGGCTCCCTGCCAGCCCAGGGCCTTCGCGAACGTCGCTCCCGCCACATACCCGGGATAGCCGCCGCGCACGGTGTCGGCGCCGACGACGGATCCGACATCCCTCCAGTCGACCCCCGCGTCGGCCAGCGCCGCGCGCGCCGCCACGATCCCGTACTCGACGAAGCCGCGCCCCCACTTGCCCCATGGGTGCATGCCCGCACCGAGCACCGCCACGTCGCCGCTCATGACGTCACCCCTCCCGTGCGTCCCATGCCCTTCACGCCGGCACCCCCGTCGGCCGCCAGTGCCACGTCGTCCAGGTCGTCTCCTCGTCCTCGTTGAGCACACCGGGGACGACCTCCACCTCCATGCCCACCGTCAGATCGGTGACGGTGATCCCGGGAACCGTCTGGCCCAGTACGACGATCCGTTCGGATTCCAGCTCCACCGCGATCAACGCGTAGGGCTCCCAGGAGAGTTCCGGGTCGGTCACATACGGTGACGGTGGCCGGTATCTGCTGTCCGTGTACGACCAGACGCGGCCGCGCCGGGACAGGGGGACCTCGGTGAGTTCACCGCCCCGGCAGCCCGGATTGCGGCAGAAGGCGTCCTCGCGGGGGAAGAAGACCGAGGCGCACGCCGAGCAGCGTGTGCCGAGGAGATGGAATTCGCCTCCTTCCCCGGCGAACCATCCGGTGACCACAGGTGTGCGTGTACGCGACAAGACCCCTCCATGACCCGGATCTGACGGAACGTCAGAAGTGTGCCACGGGCATCGGAAAATAGGCAGCGCGATGGCGAGAACCGCACAGGCCTCCTGGGCGTCGGAGTATCGGGAGGTACGGCCGGGGCCCACGGGGGTGGTTCCGGCCGTACCTCCGCGGCAGCCACTCCTGGATCCCCACGGGTAAGGTTCTCGCCCGTCCCTTCAGGGACATCGTCGACCTTCGTCACTCCATGGCGCCCGACCGTATGTGATCCCTTCCCAGACGGACCGCGCACCTGATAGTCACCAGGACATGACACGACTCTCCACCGCCGCGCGTGCCCTGGTGACCACGCTCGCCGCCTTACTGGCCCTGACCGCCGCCTCGGCCACCGCCACCGCGACGCCCGAGCCGAAGGCCCCCGAGGACTTCGTGGCCCTGAGCTCCGTGGACCCCACGATCATCCAGGAGATGCGCTACTTCACGCCCCACAACTTCGTGGGGGAGCGCATCGACGGCTACCAGCAGCCGATCTGCATCCTGACCCGGCCCGCCGCCGAAGCGCTCCACAAGGCTCAAACAGCGCTGGTGCACGAGGGCTACACGCTCAAGGTGTACGACTGCTACCGGCCGCAGCGCGCCGTCGACCACTTCGTCCGCTGGGCCGAGGACCTCGACGACCAGACGATGAAGCCCGAGTTCTATCCGCAGGTGGACAAGACCCGTCTGTTCGAGGACGGTTACATCGCGGAGAAGTCCGGACACAGCCGCGGCTCGACGATGGACCTCACGATCGTCAGGCTTCCGGCGAAGCCGACCAGGCCGTACGTCCCCGGAGAGCCCCTTGTGCCCTGCTTCGCGCCCCAGGGCGAGCGCTTCCCCGACAACTCCGTGGACATGGGCACCGGCTTCGACTGCTTCGACACCCTCGCCCACACCCTGGACCCGCGCGTACAGGGCGTGCAGCTCGCCAACCGGCTGCTCCTGAAGAGCACCCTCGAAAACCTCGGATTCGTGAACCTCGCCGAGGAGTGGTGGCACTACACGTACAAGCCCGAGCCGTATCCGGACACCTACTTCGACTTCCCGGTGTCCAGGGCGTCACTGACTTCGTCCCCCTGACACGGGCCGGCCCGCCCCGTGACGACGGGGCGGGCCTTCACATGAGACGGGCGGGCCCCATACGAAGACGTTCGTGATGACACACCTGAAGACTCCCCCGGAGTGATCGGCTACAGTCCGCGGCGTGTCCGCAACCCCACATCCACCCGCCGACTTCGCGCCGGACTCGCACTGTTCGAGCTGCGGAGCCCTCTACGGAGAGGGCATCTCCGGCTGGCCCCGCACCTGCGCCGTCTGTGGCACCGTGGCCTACCGCAATCCGCTGCCGGTCGCGGTGGCCCTGCAGCCCGTGTACGACGCCAGGGGCGCGGCCCTGGTGGTCATCACCCGGACCATCGCCCCCGCGCGCGGGGGCGTCGCGCTGCCCGGAGGTTTCATCGACCACCGGGAGGACTGGCGGCACGCCGTCGTCCGGGAACTCAAGGAGGAGACCGGTATCGACGTGGCGAGCCGCGAGGTGCGGCTCGCCGACGCGATGAGCTCGCCCGCCGGCCACCTGCTGCTCTTCGGGCTCCTCCCGGAGCGCCCGGCCGCCGAACTGCCGCCGTCCGTCGCGACGGACGAGACCGAGGGCTGGCAGCTGCTGCGCAGGCCGGCCGAACTCGCCTTCCCGCTGCACACCCTGGCGGTGCGGGCCTGGTTCGGGGGACGGTACGTCTGAGGAGAGCCCGAGGGAGCCCGTAGCCGTCCTCAGAGCCTCGTCACGACGCCCCGAGCCCTCGCACCCGGACCGGATAGGCAGGCTCGCTCGGGCCGCCCTCTCCGTTCCGTCGTACGACCACGCGCTGCCCCTCCCAGCGCGCCACATAGCGTTCGACCTCCGGCTCGTTCCAGCCGTCACCCGAGTCCGCGACGGCGAGCCCGCCCCCGACCCGCCCGCGCGCCGGAGCCCACACCTCCAGCTCCAGACCGCCGTCGTCGCCCCTGACGGGCAGCACCGCACCCGCGCGGGCCAGCACCGGAATCCGCGACAAGGGGGCGTCGATCAACACCTGGGCAGGCCCCTCGTACGCCTCCTCCGTGAGCGTGTCGTACCAACGCCCCCGTGGCAGTTGCACCGCGCGCCGGTCCGCCCCGTGATCCAGCACAGGCGCCACAAGGAGACAGTCGCCGAGCATGAAGGTGTCCTCGCAGTCGCGCAGCGCCCGGTCCTCGGGCGCGCCCCACCACACGGGCCGCACATACGGCGCACCGGTGCGGCGCGCGAGATGCGCCAGCGTCATGAAGTACGGAAGCAGCCGTTTCCGCTCAAGGAGCGCCACGCGCGCGTGCCCCAGGACGTCGTCGCCGAACTCCCACGGCTCCCTGCGCCCGGCCCGCAGACTCGCGTGCGTACGGAACAGCGGCAAATACGCGCCCAGCTGGAACCACCGCAGATACAGCTCGGGCGAGGGGCTTCCGTCGAAACCGCCCACGTCCGGACCCGAATACGGCACCCCGCACAGCCCGAGCCCCATCACCAGCGACAGCGACGCCCGCAGTCCGGGCCAGCCCGTTGCCACGTCCCCGGACCAGGTCCCTCCGTAGCGCTGCATCCCGGCCCACCCGGAGCGCGAGAAGAGGAACGGCCGCTCCTGGGGGGCCAGTTCACGCAGGCCTTCGTACGCCGCCCGGGCCATGCCCAGGGCGTACACGTTGTGCGCCTCGCGATGATCACCGCCGCGTCCCTCAAGGGAGTGCCGCGCCGACCGCGGCAGCGTCGACTCCCCGAACGCCGTGAACGACGTGGGCTCGTTCATGTCGTGCCAGAACCCCGCGAACCCCTGCGCCAGCCGCTCCTCGTAGAGACGCCCCCACCACGCACGCGCGCGTGCGCTGGTGAAGTCCGGATAGACCGACTCCCCGGGCCACACGACACCCCGTACCAGCCGTCCCGAAGCGTCTTGCACGAAGGCGTCCTCGGCGAGGCCACTGTCGTACACCGCGTTGCCCGGCTCGGCCTTGACCGCCGGGTCCACGATCGACACCAGCCGGACACCGTCGCGGCGCAGCTCCTCGGCGAGCGCCGGCAGCTTCGGGAAGTGCTCCCGGTCGACCGTGAACACCTGGTGGGCGTCGTAGTGGTCGATGTCCAGATGGACGGCGTCGAGCGGCAGACCGCGCTCCTGATAGCCCGCGACGATCCGCCGCACCTCCTGCTCGCTGCCGAAGCCCCAGCGCGCGTGATGGTGCCCCAGGGCCCAGGCGGGCGGCAGCGCGGGCGCCCCCGTGAGCGAGGCCCAGGCGTGCAGCACGCGCGCGGGGGTGCCCACCACCACCCAGCAGCGCAGCGGGCCGCCGTCCATCCGCAGCTCACACGTCCCGGCCCGGTCGTGCCCCGAGCCCGCGCCCTCCTCGCCCCCGCGCAGGGCCACCGTGCCGTCCCACGAGGTGTCGTGGAACACAAGGTGTGTGCCCGCGTCGGCGACCACCATCTGCACGGGCATCGTGATGTACAGCGGATCGTCACCCGGTGTGAAGGCGTGCCCGGGATCCGTGTTCCACAGCCGGTACGTCCCGTCGCGCAGCCTGGGGCCCGCCGCGCGCCCGCCCAGGCCGAAGAACCGTGCGTCGGCGCCCACTTCGGAGCGCTGCATCCAGCGTGCGCCGCCTCCCTCGACCGGCTCCCACCAGCGGGGCGGGAGATCGCGGCGCAGCATCACACCCCCGGGCGTACGCACCTCGACCGAGCCGTGCCGCGAGACGACGACCGTCACCCGTTCGGCCACGACCCGCCAGCCACCGTCCTTGTCGGGCTCCAGGACGGCCCGCGGGTCCGGCTCCGGACAACGGCCCGCGAGCGCGTACGACGGCTCCGGACCCGCTCCGTCCCAGCCCCAGAACACCGCTCCGCTCACCGCGACCGTGATCCGCAGCTCGGACCGGGCGAACCGCACGAGACCGCCCCCCGGCCCCGGCTCGACACCCTGCACGGGGCCCGGTACCCGCGCGCGCTCGGCACCACGCCGCGGCAGACCGACGGCGTCGGCACGCCTCCTTCGCCATGCGGCCCGCACGGTACGCAACCCCTGGGCCGCCCCCGTCGAACCGACCGTCTTCATCGAACGCACCAGGTCACGACCGTTCATGCTGCTCACCCTGCCATTGCCTGCGCCAAATGAGTGAGTCGTTCAACTCCCGTTCACCCGTGGCGGGGGTACTTCTTCACCCCCGCGACGATCTATGGCGCACCCTGGTGCGGAAGTCGATCACATGGCATCGTCCGTGTCAGCCGCGTGACGCGCACACCCCAGCTCGTGCGCGACCGACGCCCACAGTCCGGGAGCCGCTTCATGTCCACCGCGAACCCCTCGCCGCTCTGGCAGCCCGCCGAGGAACGCGTCGCCCAGGCGCAGATCACGAAGTTCCAGGCCTGGGCGGCCGAGCACCACGGAGCACCGTCCTACGGCGGCTACGCGGCGCTGCACCGCTGGTCGGTGGACGAATTGGACACCTTCTGGAAAGCCGTCACCGAATGGTTCGACGTACGGTTTTCGACCCCCTACGCGCGCGTGCTCGGCGACCGCTCGATGCCCGGCGCCGCATGGTTTCCCGGGGCGACACTGAACTACGCCGAACACGCCCTGCGCGCGGCCGAGACCCGCACGGACGAACCAGCACTCCTGTATGTCGACGAGACCCACGAGCCGACCCCGGTGAGCTGGTCCGAGCTGCGCCGCCAGGTCGGCTCCCTGACCGCCGAGCTGCGCGCCCTGGGCGTACGTCCGGGAGACCGCGTCAGCGGCTATCTCCCGAACGTTCCGCAGGCCGTGGTCGCCCTGCTCGCCACGGCCGCCGTGGGAGCCGTGTGGACGTCCTGCGCCCCCGATTTCGGCGCACGCAGCGTCCTCGACCGCTTCCAGCAGGTCGAACCCGTCGTGCTCTTCACGGTCGACGGCTACCGCTACGGCGGCAAGGAGCACGACCGCCGCGACGTGGTCGCCGAGCTGCGCCGCGAACTGCCCACCCTGCGCGCCGTCGTACACATCCCGCTGCTCGGCACCGAGGCCCCCGAAGGCACCCTGGACTGGTCGGCCCTGATCGCGGCGGACGTGCCGCCCGTCTTCGAACAGGTGCCTTTCGACCACCCCTTGTGGGTGCTCTACTCCTCCGGCACGACCGGCCTCCCCAAGGCCATCGTCCAGTCGCAGGGCGGCATTCTCGTCGAGCACCTCAAACAGCTGGGCCTGCACTGCGACCTGGGCCCCGAGGACCGCTTCTTCTGGTACACGTCCACCGGCTGGATGATGTGGAACTTCCTCATTTCCGGCCTGCTCACGGGCACCACGATCGTCCTGTACGACGGCAGCCCCGGCCATCCCGACACAGGCGCCCAGTGGCGCATCGCCGAACGCACGGGAGCCACCCTCTTCGGCACGTCCGCCGCGTACGTCATGGCATGCCGCAAGGCGGGCGTCCACCCCTCCCGCGACTTCGATCTCACGCGCGTCCAGTGCGTCGCGACCACCGGCTCACCCCTGCCGCCCGACGGCTTCCGCTGGTTGCACGACGAGGTCCGCGACGACCTGTGGATCGCCTCCGTCAGCGGTGGCACCGATGTGTGCTCCTGCTTCGCGGGCGCCGTGCCCACGCTCCCGGTGTACGTCGGCGAACTCCAGGCGGCCGGCCTCGGCACCGACCTCCAGTCCTGGGACCCGAGCGGCAAGCCCCTCACCGACGAAGTCGGTGAGCTGGTGGTCACCAACCCGATGCCGTCCATGCCCATCCACTTCTGGAACGACCCCGACGGCAGCCGCTACCACGACAGCTACTTCGACACGTATCCCGGAGTGTGGCGGCACGGCGACTGGATCACCGTCACCTCGCGGGGTTCCGTCGTCATCCACGGCCGCTCCGACTCGACGCTCAACCGCCAGGGCGTGCGCATGGGATCGGCCGACATCTACGAAGCCGTCGAACGCCTCCCCGAGATCAAGGAGTCGCTCGTCATCGGCATCGAACAGCCCGACGGCGGCTACTGGATGCCCCTCTTCGTCCACCTCGCCCCCGGAGCCGCGCTCGACGAGGCCCTTCTGAACCGCATCAAGCAGACCATCCGCGAACAGCTCTCCCCGCGTCACGTCCCCGACGAGGTCATCGAGGTCCCGGGTGTACCCCACACCCTCACGGGCAAGCGCATCGAGGTCCCCGTCAAACGCCTGCTCCAGGGGGCACCTTTGGAGAAGGCGGTCAACGTCGGCTCCGTGGACAACGTGGAGCTACTGCGCTTCTACGAAGACCTGGCCCGCGAGCGCAGCTGATCAACCCCCGTAGGTGGCCTCGGACTCGCCGAGCACGGCAGCGAAGTCCGAGGCCAGGCGTACCGCGTCGGCGGGTCCGAGCTCCGCGACCGAGATCCGGACACCGGGCCCGGAAGCGAGCCGGAACCGCGCACCCGCCGCGACCCACCATCCGTACGACCGCAACCCGTTCACGACGGCCGACTCGTCCCGCACCGGTACCCAGACGTTCATTCCGCTCACGGCGTGGGCCTCGATGCCCCGCTCCACGAGCTCGCGGCGGAGCGTGTTCCGCCGCAGCGCGTACGTGTCCTGGGCACGTACGACCAACGCGCGCGTGCCGTCGTCGGTCAGCAGCCCGAACACCGTCTCCTGGAGCAGATGACTGACCCATCCGGAGGTGAGCAGCATCCGGCCGTCGTGCCGGCCCAGAGTCGTCGGATCGCAGGCCGCCGCCGCCCACCGCAGATCGGTCCCCAGGAACTTGCTCACCGTCCGCACATGCACCCAGCGCGCCAGGCCGCCCGCGGTGAGCGTATGAAGAGGCGCATCGGCGACGGCGGACGCGTGGTCGTTCTCCACGACCAGGACATCGGCCTCCTTCTGGAGCACGTCGACCAGCGCGTCCCGGCGCGCTGCCGAGAAGCATCCGCCGTACGGATTCTGCGCGCGCGGACTGCACACCACCGCTCGTACACCTGCCCGCAAGGCATCTCGTAGCGCCTCGGGGCGCATCCCTTCGTCATCCACGGCGACCGGGACCGTACGCAATCCCAGGGCCGTGACCAGATCCAGCAGATGGTGGTAACCAGGGTCCTCCATGGCGACGGCGTCCCCGGGGCGCAGCTCCACCGACAACAGCCGCCCGATGAGATCCAGCGCGCCGTGCGCGAACGTCACATGGTCCGCCGGAACTTCGTCCGGCCCCAGCCAGTCGCGCACCGCCTCCTCCAGCCGTGCCAGACGGGGCGCGCTGCGATGCGACCGCGCGCCGGGGGAGAGCCGTGAAGGCGGCACCACGTGCGGCAGCAGTTCCGAGTCCGGGTGGCCCCCCGCCAAGTCGCGCAGTCCGTCCGGCACTTTCGGGGGGCGCCGCGACGCCACCGCGGGCGCCGCCGCGACCACGGTCCCGCCGCGCCCGCGTGTCACGACGATCCCGCGCCGTCGCAGTTCCTTGTACGCCGTCGCGACCGTCCCAGGGCTCACGCCGAGCTCGTCGGCGAGCCTGCGTACCGGAGGCAGCGCCGCTCCCGGCCCCAATGCCCCTTCGGCCACGCCCCGTTCGACGGACGAGGCAATCCCCTTGGCCGTCGTACCACTGATCCCATATTGTGTTGCCACGTTGCCAAATATGTATCAATACATAAATGGAAGCAAGGGGGAACGGTGGGACCCATCCGCCGCGCAGCCGCATGGTCGATACGTATCCCAGGAGGCTCCGACGGCCGAAGAATGCTCTGGATCGCCCTCGTCGACCGGATCGGCAGCGGTCTGTGGGCGTCCGTCTCCGTCCTATACTTCACCTACGTCACAGGGCTGTCCCTGGCCCAGGTCGGCACCCTCGCCGCGATCTCGGGAGCCATCGGAATCGCCGGAGCACCACTCGGCGGCCGTATCGCCGACCGCCTGCCCCTCACCCGCGTCCTGATCGCCCTGCAGATCCTGCGCGCCCTGGCCACCCTCGCACTGCTCACCACCCACAACTACGCCCTGCTGCTGGCCTTCTCCGCGGTCGGCAGCCTCGGCGACCGCGCGGCCAACGTCCTCACCAAGCTGTACGCCACCCGCGTCTCCGGACCGGACCGCGTCCGCTACCAGGCCGCCAACAGGACGGTCGCCAACGCCGGCTGGGCACTGGGCGGCCTCGCCGCCGCGGCGGCCCTCACCATCGGCACCACCACGGCCTACCAGTGGCTCCTGGCAGGAGACGCCGTCTCCTTCGCCGCCGCCGCACTCCTCACGGTGCGCTGCGCCGAACCGCCGTCCCTGAACCGCGTGATCGCCACATCGAAGGACCCCGCACCCACGTCGAGACCGGCAGGCCCCTGGCGTGACCGCACCTATCTCGCGTACGTCGCCACGGAGACGGTCCTCTTCCTCGACGACGCCGTGTTCAAGGTCGGCCTGCCCCTGTGGATCGCCCACTCCGCCCACGCACCGCACGGCCTCGCCCCGCTGCTGATGGTCCTCAACAACGTCATGGTCGTAGCCCTCCAGGTTCCCCTCGCCCGCCTCGGCGCCACGACCACGGCGGCACGCAACCTGCTGCTCCCCCTCTCGGTCGTCTTCGCCCTGGGAGGCGTCACCATGGCGCTCTCGGCCACCGGCGGAGCCGTCGCCGCGACTTTGTTCCTCACCGCCTCCGCGGCGGCCTTCACGGTGGCGGAGATGCTCCACGCCACCGTCTCCTGGGAACTTTCCGTCACCCTCGCACCCGACACGGCCCAGGGCGCCCATCTCGGCGTCCACGGACTCGCCCAGTCCGCCCAACGCAGCATCGGGCCACTCGCCGTCACCGCGGCCATCGCGACAGGCCCCCTCGGCTGGACCGCCTTCGGCGCCACCATCGCCGTGACCAGCCTGTTCCAGCACCGACTGGTGCGCGACCACCTTGCCCGCACGGCATTGTCAGTGCCGCCAGTTACTGTGAGTGAGCACTGATCGACTGCGCACAGGGGGAAACATGGCGCACACCGAGCACCAGACCATGCGGCGCGTCCTGCGCCGCGAAATCGCCGGCACCATCGGTCTGCTGACCGACGAGCACGACTTCACGGTGATGCGGCGCTACCGCACGTTCACCTTCGACGACCACATGACCTATCTCCAACAGGTGGAATCCCTGCTCCGGACCCTGGCGGCCCAGGGCAGCCACACGACCGTGGCACTCTTCGATCCCGAGGAATACGCGGAGTTCTGCGCCCACAGCGGCCTGGAACCCGACGCCGCCGCCAGCCGTACGCGCTTCACCGCCGAACTCGCAGCCACGGGCCCCACCGTTCCGTACGAGGGACAGCCCCTCGCGGAGCTCGTCCCGGACCTCGTCGACGAAGCCGTCCGCAAAGCGACCTGGGAGTACGCGACCACGCTCCTGGCCCGCATCGGCAACTGCGCGTCCTGCGGAGAGGACATCGGCCGCGCGTCCTTCGCCCACGCCTCCCACCTGCTCACCCGCGTCCTCGACACCGCGAGCCCCGGCGAGCGCCATCTTGTGTGCAGCGTCTCGGCGACGCCGGAAACACTCGTCGCCGTGCTGCGAGCCGACGACGACGCCGAAGGCACCACCCGCCTCGACGAGGCAGAAGCCCTCGAATTCACCACCGTCCTCGCCCTCGGCATCGCCACGGGCAGTGCCGGAGGACTCGTCATGCGCACCACCGCTCCTGATGCGACCGACCGCGTCTACGGATGGCGGCTGCGAGGAGAAGGCCTCGCCCCCCTCACCGCGGGCGAGGTCTTCGACGCCTACTGCACCGATGTCGAGTCCGGAGACCTCGTCTCCCCGGAATCAGGCGTCGACTACTGCGCACCACCCGATCTCGGAACCGAAGGGGAGACGCCGGGGCACACGCACTGAACACCAAAGGGGCGCCCCACCCGCAGGTGGAGCGCCCCTCCGCACTCGTCGATCGACGAGCTGTCTCGGTTATTCGCCGGACAGCACCGCCTGAGCCGCCGTGCGTGCCTCCTCGGCCGTGTCCACGGCACGGGCGGCCGCGGCCGCCCGCTCGCACTGCGCCAGCGTGTACTTGGCGAGCGTCGCCCGGACATAGGGAATCGACGCGGCACCCATGGACAGGGAGGTGATCCCCAGACCGGTCAGCACACACGCGAGCAGCGGGTCGGACGCGGCCTCGCCGCACACACCACAGCTCTTGCCCTCGGCCTTCGCCGCCTCGGCGGACAGGGCAACCAGGTCGAGCAGCGCGGGCTGCCACGGATCCTGCAGCCGGGACACCGCGCCCACCTGCCGGTCGGCGGCGAAGGTGTACTGAGCGAGGTCGTTGGTCCCGAGGGACAGGAACTCGACCTCCTGCAGGATCGACCGAGCCCGCAGCGCGGCCGACGGAATCTCCACCATCGCGCCGAACTTCGCCTTCAGACCGGCGGCACGGCACGCGTCCGCGAACGCCTTGGCGTCGGTACGGTCCGCGACCATCGGAGCCATGACCTCGAGGTAGACCGGCAGCCCCTCCGCGGCCTTCGCGAGCGCCGTCAGCTGGGTGCGCAGTACGTCGGGGTGGTCGAGCAGGGTGCGCAGACCCCGCACACCCAGTGCCGGGTTCGGCTCGTCGGCGGGAGTGAGGAAGTCGAGCGGTTTGTCGGCGCCCGCGTCCAGCACACGCACCACGACGCGCCCCTCGGGGAACGCTTCGAGCACCTTCCGGTACGTCTCGACCTGCTTCTCCTCGGACGGTGCCTGCTTGCTGTCGTCCAGGAAGAGGAACTCGGTGCGGAAGAGACCCACACCCTCGGCCCCGGCCTCCACGGCGGCCGGTACATCGGCGGGCCCGCCGACGTTGGCCAGCAGCGGCACCTTGTGCCCGTCGGAGGTGGCACCCGGACCGGTCGAGGCCGACAGCGCCGCCTTCCGCTCCGCCGCCGCGGCCTCCAGCTGTGCCTTCTTCTCGGCGCTCGGCTCCACGAAGATCTCACCGGTGCTGCCGTCCACGGCGACCACCGTGCCCTCGGCGAGTTCACCGGCGCCGGGGAGCGCGACGACGGCGGGCACACCGAGTGCCCGCGCCAGGATCGCGCTGTGGCTGGTCGGGCCGCCCTCCTCGGTGACAAAACCGAGGACGAGCGTGGGGTCGAGCAGCGCCGTGTCCGCGGGCGCGAGGTCACGAGCAATAAGGACGTACGGCTCATCGCTGTCCGGGACACCCGGCATGGGCACCCCGAGCAGCCGGGCGACGATACGGTTCCGCACGTCGTCGAGGTCGGCCACACGACCGGCGAGGTACTCACCCGCACCCGCCAGCAACGCGCGGTACGAGGCGAAAGCGTCGTAGACCGCACGCTCGGCGGTGCTGCCGACGGCGATACGCCGATCCACGTCCGCCATCAGTTCGGGGTCCTGGGCCATCATGGCCTGAGCCTCGAGCACCGCCTGGGCTTCGCCCCCGGCCAGGTTGCCGCGCGCCATCAGGTCGGCCGCCACAGCCTCGACGGCCTTGCGGGCGCGCCCCTGTTCGCGCTCCGCGTCCTCCGCCGGGATCTGCTTGGCAGGCGGCTCAAGAACCGCCGTTCCCATGTGCCGAACCTCGCCGATCGCCACACCGTGGCTCACGCCGACGCCTCGCAACGTTGTCTCCATTTCACCCGTCTCCGATAGTGCGGCGGGTCCCGCCGCCGCGGTGGTTTCGAACCTGCTGTCTACGACGGCAGTGCTGCTGATGTCACTGCCAGCCGAAGAGCGTGTCGCCGGCCTTCACATCGCCGTCCTCGCGGAGATCGGAGAGAGAGTCGGCGGTCGCCTCAAGTGCCACGATCGGGCAGATCGGGGACTTGCCGGCCTGCTCGACGGCGGCCGGGTTCCAGCGCACGACCGCCTGACCGCGCGTTACGGTGTCCCCCTTGTTGACGAGCAGCTCGAAGCCCTCGCCGTTGAGCTGCACGGTGTCGATACCCAGGTGAGTGAGTACGCCGTGGCCCTGCCCGTCGACGACGACGAAGGCATGGGGGTGAAGCGAGACGATCACTCCGTCCACAGGGGCAACAGCCTCCGCGGGCTCACGCACGGGGTCGATCGCCGTGCCGGGGCCTACCATCGCCCCGGAGAAGACGGGGTCCGGTACCGCGGTGAGTCCAATGGCGCGTCCGGCAAGAGGGGACGTCACGGTGGTCATGGGAAGCCTCCCAGGGGTGGAGATACATATGGGCCGTCACTGCCTGTCCCGGACGGCGCACTGCTGAGCAGGGTATGTCATATGAACTACCGGTTCCGCACGAGTGGACCCGGTTGGCGGCCCCGGACCACCGCGCAATCGATTTGCGCGCGCTCCAAACCCCCCTGTACAGTTGTATCCCTGCCTGGGGCCGAGCGACGCGATCAAGTGTCGTGGCCTGGCAGCACCCAACTTGTCAGATCCTATCTCGGGGTCTGGTTCTGCATGTTCGCAGGGCCATGGTCAGAGAGACGGAAAATCGCTGATAGTGTTTGGAACCGCCGGAAAGGGAAACGCGAAAGCGGGAACCTGGAAAGCACCGAGGAAATCGGGTCGGGAAACGGTCTGATAGAGTCGGAAACGCAAGAACAAAGCAAGACAGTAAGACCGAAGGGAAGCGCCCGGAGGAAAGCCTGAGAGATTCTCTCGGGTGAGTACAAAGGAAGCGTCCGTTCCTTGAGAACTCAACAGCGTGCCAAAAATCAACGCCAGATATGTTGATACCCCGTCTCCGGCCGATCGGTCGGGGCGTGGTTCCTTTGAAAAAGTCCTGCCGGGCATTGTCCGGTAGGCGCACAGCGAGGACGCTGTGAACCTTCCGATTATTCCTCGGGGGGTTCCGCTCTCGTGGTGTCGTCCCGATTACGGGAAAACATTCACGGAGAGTTTGATCCTGGCTCAGGACGAACGCTGGCGGCGTGCTTAACACATGCAAGTCGAACGATGAAGCCTTTCGGGGTGGATTAGTGGCGAACGGGTGAGTAACACGTGGGCAATCTGCCCTTCACTCTGGGACAAGCCCTGGAAACGGGGTCTAATACCGGATAATACCTGCCTGGGCATCTGGGTGGGTTGAAAGCTCCGGCGGTGAAGGATGAGCCCGCGGCCTATCAGCTTGTTGGTGAGGTAGTGGCTCACCAAGGCGACGACGGGTAGCCGGCCTGAGAGGGCGACCGGCCACACTGGGACTGAGACACGGCCCAGACTCCTACGGGAGGCAGCAGTGGGGAATATTGCACAATGGGCGAAAGCCTGATGCAGCGACGCCGCGTGAGGGATGACGGCCTTCGGGTTGTAAACCTCTTTCAGCAGGGAAGAAGCGCAAGTGACGGTACCTGCAGAAGAAGCGCCGCTAACTACGTGCCAGCAGCCGCGGTAATACGTAGGGCGCAAGCGTTGTCCGGAATTATTGGGCGTAAAGAGCTCGTAGGCGGCTTGTCGCGTCGGTTGTGAAAGCCCGGGGCTTAACCCCGGGTCTGCAGTCGATACGGGCAGGCTAGAGTGTGGTAGGGGAGATCGGAATTCCTGGTGTAGCGGTGAAATGCGCAGATATCAGGAGGAACACCGGTGGCGAAGGCGGATCTCTGGGCCATTACTGACGCTGAGGAGCGAAAGCGTGGGGAGCGAACAGGATTAGATACCCTGGTAGTCCACGCCGTAAACGGTGGGAACTAGGTGTTGGCGACATTCCACGTCGTCGGTGCCGCAGCTAACGCATTAAGTTCCCCGCCTGGGGAGTACGGCCGCAAGGCTAAAACTCAAAGGAATTGACGGGGGCCCGCACAAGCAGCGGAGCATGTGGCTTAATTCGACGCAACGCGAAGAACCTTACCAAGGCTTGACATACACCGGAAACGGCCAGAGATGGTCGCCCCCTTGTGGTCGGTGTACAGGTGGTGCATGGCTGTCGTCAGCTCGTGTCGTGAGATGTTGGGTTAAGTCCCGCAACGAGCGCAACCCTTGTTCTGTGTTGCCAGCATGCCCTTCGGGGTGATGGGGACTCACAGGAGACTGCCGGGGTCAACTCGGAGGAAGGTGGGGACGACGTCAAGTCATCATGCCCCTTATGTCTTGGGCTGCACACGTGCTACAATGGCAGGTACAATGAGCTGCGAAGCCGTGAGGCGGAGCGAATCTCAAAAAGCCTGTCTCAGTTCGGATTGGGGTCTGCAACTCGACCCCATGAAGTCGGAGTTGCTAGTAATCGCAGATCAGCATTGCTGCGGTGAATACGTTCCCGGGCCTTGTACACACCGCCCGTCACGTCACGAAAGTCGGTAACACCCGAAGCCGGTGGCCCAACCCCTTGTGGGAGGGAGCTGTCGAAGGTGGGACTGGCGATTGGGACGAAGTCGTAACAAGGTAGCCGTACCGGAAGGTGCGGCTGGATCACCTCCTTTCTAAGGAGCATCTAGGCTGCCGGGCTTGCCCGGTGGTCCAGGGCCATTACGTCGGCAGATGTTCGACGGTGGTTGCTCATGGGTGGAACGTTGATTATTCGGTGCACTTGACTGTCTTCTCCTTCCAGTACTGCTCTTCGGGGCGTGGAACGAATGAGGGAAGCGGCAGGGGTGCCGGGCACGCTGTTGGGTGTCTGAGGGTTCGGCCGATCATGGCTGCCTTCAGTGCCGCCCCAGTGAACTTGCCGTGTGCGGCAGGGTGGTGGGTGGTTGGTCGTTGTTTGAGAACTGCACAGTGGACGCGAGCATCTGTGGCCAAGTTTTTAAGGGCGCACGGTGGATGCCTTGGTACCAGGAACCGATGAAGGACGTGGGAGGCCACGATAGTACCCGGGGAGTCGTCAACCAGGCTTTGATCCGGGGGTTTCCGAATGGGGAAACCCGGCAGTCGTCATGGGCTGTCACCCATACCTGAACACATAGGGTATGTGGAGGGAACGCGGGGAAGTGAAACATCTCAGTACCCGCAGGAAGAGAAAACAACCGTGATTCCGGGAGTAGTGGCGAGCGAAACTGGATGAGGCTAAACCATATGCGTGTGAGACCCGGCAGGGGTTGCGTATGTGGGGTTGTGGGATTTCTCTTTTACGGTCTGCCGGCCGTGAGACGAGTCAGAAACCGTTGATGTAGGCGAAGGACATGCGAAAGGTCCGGCGTAGAGGGTAAGACCCCCGTAGTCGAAATGTCAACGGCTCGTTTGAGAAACACCCAAGTAGCACGGGGCCCGAGAAATCCCGTGTGAATCTGGCGGGACCACCCGCTAAGCCTAAATATTCCCTGGTGACCGATAGCGGATAGTACCGTGAGGGAATGGTGAAAAGTACCGCGGGAGCGGAGTGAAATAGTACCTGAAACCGTGTGCCTACAAGCCGTGGGAGCGTCGCGCATCGAGTTTACTCGGTGCGTCGTGACTGCGTGCCTTTTGAAGAATGAGCCTGCGAGTTTGCGGTGTGTTGCGAGGTTAACCCGTGTGGGGAAGCCGTAGCGAAAGCGAGTCCGAATAGGGCGTTTTAGTAGCGCGCTCAAGACCCGAAGCGGAGTGATCTAGCCATGGGCAGGTTGAAGCGGCTGTAAGAGGTCGTGGAGGACCGAACCCACCAGGGTTGAAAACCTGGGGGATGACCTGTGGTTAGGGGTGAAAGGCCAATCAAACTCCGTGATAGCTGGTTCTCCCCGAAATGCATTTAGGTGCAGCGTCGTGTGTTTCTTGCCGGAGGTAGAGCACTGGATAGGCGATGGGCCCTACCGGGTTACTGACCTTAGCCAAACTCCGAATGCCGGTAAGTGAGAGCGCGGCAGTGAGACTGTGGGGGATAAGCTCCATGGTCGAGAGGGAAACAGCCCAGAGCATCGACTAAGGCCCCTAAGCGTACGCTAAGTGGGAAAGGATGTGGAGTCGCAGAGACAACCAGGAGGTTGGCTTAGAAGCAGCCACCCTTGAAAGAGTGCGTAATAGCTCACTGGTCTAGTGATTCCGCGCCGACAATGTAGCGGGGCTCAAGCGTACCGCCGAAGTCGTGTCATTCATACAATAGGGCCAACGCCTGTATGGATGGGTAGGGGAGCGTCGTGTGCCGGGTGAAGCCGCGCCGGAAGGCAGTGGTGGACGGTTCACGAGTGAGAATGCAGGCATGAGTAGCGATACACACGTGAGAAACGTGTGCGCCGATTGACTAAGGGTTCCTGGGTCAAGCTGATCTGCCCAGGGTAAGTCGGGACCTAAGGCGAGGCCGACAGGCGTAGTCGATGGATAACCGGTTGATATTCCGGTACCCGCTGTGAAGCGTCAAACATTGAACCAGGCGATGCTAAGTCCGTGAAGCCGTTCCGGACCCTTCGGGGAATGGAAAGTGGTGGAGCCGACGGTCCAGACCTGTAGTAGGTGAGTGATGGGGTGACGCAGGAAGGTAGTCCATCCCGGGCGGTGGTTGTCCCGGGGTAAGGGTGTAGGCCGTGTGATAGGTAAATCCGTTGCACATTGAGGCTGAGACCTGATGCCGAGCCGATTGTGGTGAAGTGGATGATCCTATGCTGTCGAGAAAAGCCTCTAGCGAGTTTCATGGCGGCCCGTACCCTAAACCGACTCAGGTGGTCAGGTAGAGAATACCGAGGCGTTCGGGTGAACTATGGTTAAGGAACTCGGCAAAATGCCCCCGTAACTTCGGGAGAAGGGGGGCCATCACTGGTGAGAGGATTTACTCCTTGAGCTGGGGGTGGCCGCAGAGACCAGCGAGAAGCGACTGTTTACTAAAAACACAGGTCCGTGCGAAGCCGTAAGGCGATGTATACGGACTGACGCCTGCCCGGTGCTGGAACGTTAAGGGGACCGGTTAGTCAAGATTCGTCTTGGCGAAGCTGAGAACTTAAGCGCCAGTAAACGGCGGTGGTAACTATAACCATCCTAAGGTAGCGAAATTCCTTGTCGGGTAAGTTCCGACCTGCACGAATGGCGTAACGACTTCTCGACTGTCTCAACCATAGGCCCGGTGAAATTGCACTACGAGTAAAGATGCTCGTTTCGCGCAGCAGGACGGAAAGACCCCGGGACCTTTACTACAGTTTGATATTGGTGTTCGGTTCGGCTTGTGTAGGATAGGTGGGAGACTTTGAAAGCGCGGCGCCAGCCGTGTGGGAGTCGTCGTTGAAATACCACTCTGGTCGTGCTGGATGTCTAACCTGGGTCCGTGATCCGGATCAGGGACAGTGTCTGATGGGTAGTTTAACTGGGGCGGTTGCCTCCTAAAGAGTAACGGAGGCGCCCAAAGGTTCCCTCAGCCTGGTTGGTAATCAGGTGTTGAGTGTAAGTGCACAAGGGAGCTTGACTGTGAGACCGACGGGTCGAGCAGGGACGAAAGTCGGGACTAGTGATCCGGCGGTGGCTTGTGGAAGCGCCGTCGCTCAACGGATAAAAGGTACCCCGGGGATAACAGGCTGATCTTCCCCAAGAGTCCATATCGACGGGATGGTTTGGCACCTCGATGTCGGCTCGTCGCATCCTGGGGCTGGAGTCGGTCCCAAGGGTTGGGCTGTTCGCCCATTAAAGCGGTACGCGAGCTGGGTTTAGAACGTCGTGAGACAGTTCGGTCCCTATCCGCTGTGCGCGTAGGAATATTGAGAAGGGCTGTCCCTAGTACGAGAGGACCGGGACGGACGAACCTCTGGTGTGCCAGTTGTCCTGCCAAGGGCATGGCTGGTTGGCTACGTTCGGGAGGGATAACCGCTGAAAGCATCTAAGCGGGAAGCCTGCTTCGAGATGAGTATTCCCACCCCCTTTGAGGGGTTAAGGCTCCCAGTAGACGACTGGGTTGATAGGCCAGATCTGGAAGCACCGTAAGGTGTGGAGGTGACTGGTACTAATAGGCCGAGGGCTTGTCCTCAGTTGCTCGCGTCCACTGTGTTGGTTCTGAAACCACGAACAACCCCATGCCCCGGGGCCACTGGGTATGGTGCGGTAGTTACAGTTTCATAGTGTTTCGGTGGTCATAGCGTGAGGGAAACGCCCGGTTACATTCCGAACCCGGAAGCTAAGCCTTACAGCGCCGATGGTACTGCAGGGGGGACCCTGTGGGAGAGTAGGACGCCGCCGAACTTCTTTTAGAGCTCCGGCTCTTGGGCATACAGCCCGAGAGCCGGAGCTTTTTTGTTTTCACCGACAGCCTCGTGAGTTTGGCTCCAGGATTGTTTCCCGGTTGCGGTCGCACCCCTCCGCGCCGCGGTGTGAGAGCTGCGGGTAAGGTCAGGGGGCATCGTTGGCTCGTTTCCCACAGGAGGCCCCCGGGTGGAGGTCCAGGAGACCCGTGTCCAGACGGACCGGGTCCTCACCATCCCGAACATCCTCAGCATGGCGCGCCTGGTCGGCGTGCCCATCTTCCTGTGGCTGATCCTCAGGCCGGAGTTCGGCGGTCCCAAGAGCGACGGCTGGGCGCTGCTCGTGCTCATGCTGAGCGGCATCAGCGACTACCTGGACGGAAAGCTCGCACGTCGCTGGAACCAGATCAGCAGCCTCGGCCGGCTGCTCGACCCCGCGGCCGACCGGCTCTACATTCTGTCCACCCTCGTGGGCCTCACCTGGCGCGAGATTCTTCCGCTGTGGTTGACGGCTGCACTTCTGGCGCGCGAGCTGATGCTGCTGGTTGTGGTGGCCGTCCTCCGGCGCCACGGCTATCCGCCCCTGCAGGTCAACTTCCTTGGGAAGGCGGCCACCTTCAACCTGATGTACGCCTTTCCGCTCTTGCTGCTCAGTGACGGAAGTGGATGGCTTGCGTCACTTGCTGCGATTTTCGGATGGGCGTTCGCCGGATGGGGTACAACCCTCTATTGGTGGGCAGGAGTCCTCTACGTGGTGCAGGTCCGCCGGCTTCTCAGGGCGGACGCCATGGCCGATTGAGCTCGGCCCGATTGGGCGGCTGAAGTGCCCCGATGGCCCGCGCTCGAAAGCTGCGGGACAATGAAGGCGGGTGAAGTCGGCTAGACCGTCGTCTCTTCAAGGAGGACGCTTCCGACATGAAGGCCGTCGTGATGGCCGGAGGCGAAGGCACACGCCTTCGTCCCATGACCTCAAGCATGCCCAAGCCGCTCCTACCCGTGGTCAACCGCCCGATCATGGAGCACGTGCTACGGCTGCTCAAAAGGCATGGGCTCAACGAGACCGTCGTTACTGTCCAGTTCTTGGCCTCATTGGTCAAGAACTACTTCGGTGATGGCGAGGAGCTCGGCATGGAGCTCACCTATGCCAATGAGGAGAAGCCACTCGGTACCGCCGGGAGCGTCAAGAACGCCGAGGAGGCGTTGAAGGACGACACCTTCCTCGTGATCTCCGGTGATGCCCTGACCGACTTCGATCTCACCGATCTCATCAATTTCCACAAAGAAAAGGGTGCACTGGTCACCGTCTGTTTGACGCGTGTACCGAACCCCCTCGAATTCGGCATTACCATCGTGGACGAAGAGGGCAAGGTCGAGCGCTTCCTGGAGAAGCCGACCTGGGGCCAGGTTTTCTCGGACACGGTGAACACGGGTATCTACGTCATGGAGCCCGAGGTCTTCGACTATGTCGAGGCCGATGTCTCCGTCGACTGGTCCGGCGATGTCTTCCCTCAGTTGATGAAGGAAGGCAAGCCGGTCTTCGGCTATATCGCCGAGGGCTATTGGGAGGACGTCGGCACCCACGAGAGCTATGTGAAGGCCCAGGCAGACGTCCTGGAGGGCAAGGTCGACGTCGAGATCGACGGGTTCGAGATCTCTCCGGGAGTGTGGGTCGCCGAAGGCGCCGAAGTACACCCCGATGCCGTGCTGCGGGGTCCTCTCTACATCGGCGACTACGCCAAGGTCGAGGCGGACGCCGAAATCCGCGAGCACACCGTCGTCGGCTCCAATGTCGTCGTCAAGACCGGTGCCTTCCTGCACCGGGCCGTGGTGCACGACAACGTGTACATCGGGCAGCACAGCAATTTGCGCGGTTGCGTGATCGGGAAGAACACCGACATCATGCGGGCCGCGCGGATCGAGGACGGCGCTGTCATCGGCGACGAATGTCTCGTCGGTGAAGAATCGATCATTCAGGGAAACGTACGCGTCTATCCGTTCAAGACCATCGAGGCCGGCGCCTTCGTCAACACCTCGGTGATCTGGGAGTCGCGCGGTCAGGCGCATCTCTTTGGTGCCCGTGGCGTTTCCGGGATCCTGAATGTGGAGATCACTCCGGAGCTCGCCGTGCGCCTCGCGGGGGCGTACGCGACGACGCTCAAGAAGGGGTCCACCGTCACGACGGCCCGCGATCACTCCCGTGGCGCCCGCGCGCTGAAGCGGGCGGTCATCTCGGCGCTGCAGGCCAGTGCCATCGAGGTACGTGACCTGGAGAACGTACCGCTGCCCGTGGCGCGACAGCAGACCGCCAGGGGAAGCGCCGGCGGGATCATGATCCGGACGTCCCCCGGAGTGCCGGACTCGGTCGACATCATGTTCTTCGACGGTCAGGGCGCCGATCTGTCGCAGGGGGGACAGCGGAAGCTGGACCGGGTGTTCGCGCGGCAGGAGTACCGGCGCGCGTTCCCGGGCGAGATCGGGGATCTGCACTTCCCGGCCAGCGTCTTCGACTCGTACACCGGGTCGCTGCTGCGGAATGTCGACACCACGGGCATCGCCGAATCCGGGCTCAAGGTGGTCGTGGATGCCTCGAACGGGAGTGCCGGGCTCGTGCTGCCCAGTTTGTTGGGCAAGCTCGGGGTGGACTCGCTGACCATCAATCCCGGTCTCGACGAGTCGAGGCCCACGGAGACGGCGGACACGCGGCGGGCCGGTCTGGTGCGGCTCGGTGAGATCGTGGCGTCCGCGCGGGCCGCGTTCGGGGTCCGTTTCGACCCGGTGGGCGAGCGGCTCTCGCTGGTCGACGAGAAAGGGCGGATCGTCGAGGACGACCGGGCCCTGCTCGTCATGCTCGACCTGGTGGCCGCGGAGCGGCGCAGCGGGCGGGTGGCGCTGCCGGTGACCACCACGCGGATCGCCGAGCAGGTGGCGGCGTACCACGGGACCCAGGTGGAGTGGACGACGACGTCGCCGGACGACCTGACGCGGGTCGGGCGCGACGAGTCGACGATCTTCGGCGGTGACGGGCGCGGCGGGTTCATCATTCCGGAATTCAGCAGCGTCTTCGACGGCTCGGCGGCATTCGTACGACTGATCGGGCTGGTGGCGCGGACGCAGCTCACGCTCAGCCAGATCGACGCGCGGATTCCGAGGGCGCATGTCCTGAAGCGTGATCTCGCCACTCCGTGGGCCGTCAAGGGACTGGTGATGCGCCGGGTCGTGGAGGCGGCCGGGGACCGTTTCGTGGACACGACCGACGGCGTACGGGTTGTGGAGACCGACGGGCGCTGGGTGATGGTGCTGCCCGACCCCGCCGAGGCGGTGACGCATCTGTGGGCCGAAGGCCCTGACGACGCTTCCGCGGAGGCGCTGCTCGACGAGTGGGCGGCTGTCGTGGACAGCGCCGGGCGCTAGCCACGCGCGCGTGCCGGACAAGTGCCCCCAAGGGGGCCTGTCCGGCACGTCGGTGGGGCCATTCGGAGGTAGGGCCCGCCACGTGCGACGATGTGCGGCATGCCGCAGCAGCCCCCCATTCGGAGCACACTTCCGCGCCCCTCGCGCCCGGACGCCTCCATGTCGCTGCTCACCAACGTCATGGACCACAGCCTCGACGACGGATATGCCGAGGCGGCCGCCCGCAAGGAGGCCGAGGGCACCGGCGGCATGCCGAAGACGGTGCGGGCGAAGCTCGGTCTCGCGGTCGGTCTCGTCCTCGCGGCGCTGGTGGTGACCGTGGGAGCGGCGAACGCACGGATCTCGGCCCCGGTCGTGGCCAAGGAGCGTCAGGAGCTCATCGACCGCATCGAGCGGGAGACCGCGTCCGCGGACAAGCTGGAGGGCGGGGTCGACACCCTGCGCGCCGACGTGAGCGCCCGGCAGCGCGAGGCGCTGAAGAAACAGGGGGGCGGCGACCAGGCCGACCTGGTGGACATTCTGTCGGGTGCCGTCGCCGTGCATGGGCCCGGGGTGAAACTCGTCGTGAACGACGCCAAGGAAGCCACCCAGGGCGGTGACGGCGATCCCCGCGAGACCAGTGATTTCTCCGACACCGGACGGGTCCGCGACCGTGACATGCAGCGTGTCGTCAACGGGCTCTGGGAGTCCGGTGCGGAGGCCGTCTCGATCAACGGACAGCGGCTGACGGCGCTGTCGGCGATCCGGGCCGCGGGTGACGCGATACTGGTCGACAACAAGCCGCTCGTGCCGCCCTACACGGTGCTGGCGGTGGGGGACGGCAAGCGGCTCAGCACCAGGTTCCAGAACAGTGCCGACGGGCTGTATCTGCACGCCCTGCAGGAGAACTTCGGCATCCGGACCGCCATTTCCGTCGAGGACGACGTCCGGTTGTCCGCAGCACCGAGTGTGATCGTACGTACAGCGCAGCCGAGCACAGGGAAGGGCACATCGTGATCGCCGTACTGGGCCTCGTCGTGGGAGTCGTGGCTGGATTGTTGGTCCGGCCCGAGGTTCCGGCGGTCGTCGAGCCTTATCTTCCGATCGCCGTGGTGGCGGCGCTCGACGCCGTCTTCGGAGGCCTGCGGGCGATGCTCGACGGCATCTTCGACGACAAGGTCTTCGTGGTCTCCTTCCTGTCGAACGTGGTCGTCGCCGCGCTGATCGTCTTCCTGGGCGACAAGTTGGGTGTGGGTGCCCAGCTCTCCACCGGCGTCGTGGTCGTCCTCGGTATCCGCATCTTCTCCAATGCCGCGGCGATCCGCCGGCACGTGTTCCGGGCGTGAGGCCGATGAGCAGCGAGGACGAGACACCCGAGAACCGGCTGCGCAAGGAACTTCCCGAAGAGGTTCCGGCCGCGGCTCCCGAGAATTCCGGATCCGAGCAGGAGGAAGCGCCGGGCGAGCCCTCGCTGACCGGGCGGCAGCGGCTCGCGAAGGGCGTGTGGCCGCCGCGGGTGACACGGGCGCAACTCATCGTCGCGCTGCTCCTGTTCGGCCTGGGCTTCGGTCTGGCCGTCCAGGTGGCCTCCAACAGTGACAGCGGCAGTGCCCTGCGCGGTGCACGTCAGGAAGATCTCGTACGCATCCTCGATGAACTCGACAACCGTACGCAGCGTCTAGAAGACGAGAAGCAGGGTCTCGAAGATCAGCGCACCGAGCTGGAGAACAGCTCGAACCAGGCTGCCGAGGCGCGCAAGCAGACGGTCGAGAAGGAGAGGCAACTCGGCATTCTGGCGGGCACGGTGGCGGCGCAGGGACCCGGCATCACGCTGACGATCAACGACACGAAGGGGACGGTCAAGGCGGACATGCTGCTTGACGCGATCCAGGAGCTGCGCGCGGCCGGCGCGGAGGCGATCCAGGTGAACGGCGTACGGGTTGTCGCCAGCACCTATCTGAGCGACTCCGGCAAGGGCGTGAGCGTGGATGGGAACAAGATCACCCAGCCCTATCGTTTCAAGGTCATCGGCAAGCCGCAGGACCTGGAGCCGGCACTCAACATCCCCGGAGGGGTGGTGCAGACTCTTGAGAAGGAGCAGGCCACCGTCACGGTGGAGCGTGCGACGAAGATCATTGTGGATGCCTTGCGAGCGGCAGAGCAGCCTGACTACGCTCGGTCGTCCTCCCGGTGAACCGGGGGTGCATGGGGGCCGCCCGGCGAGGGCATGAGGTTGCGGGGGGTCGGCGCACCGAATGGGTGGTGCGTGGTGGAAACTGTCTGGTGGATACGGACGTTGTGAGGATGTCCGGGTCGACCGGTGTGTTCAATCAGGGTTCGTCCTGCCCCACGGGCGGGTCTGTTTCGGTCAAGGGGAATCGCCCGTGAAGTTGTTTGCGAAGTTGTTCGGCAAGAGCGCACGAGGAGAGGGCAGCGACAACGCGACTGCTCGACACCGTGCACCACGCCATGGAGACGCCGAGGGCCAGAGCGGCGAGCGCCCGCTGTTCAGGGACCAGGTCGGAGACATTTCCGGTGGTCAGGGCGCGCCGTCTGTTGACCCTGCCCAGTCCGGACGCATAGGTTTCGGGGAACCGTCAACCTCAAGTACGGGTGGAGGGTTCGCCTCCGACCCGTATGCGTCCCATGCCCCTGGAGGGCAGCCGCGGCAGGAGGATCCGTCCATGTCGGCCCTGGTGTGTACGAGGTGCGGTAACCGCAACGCGGAGAACAGCCGCTTCTGCTCCAACTGCGGCGCGCCGCTGCGGCCCGGAGCGGTACCGGAGCGTGCGTCCGAGACGACGTCCACGATCTCCATTTCCGGCCTTGAGGCCTACGATGCCGAGATCACCGGCCAGACGCAGATGCCGACGCTCTCTCCGGAGGCACAGGCGGCCGTCGACGCGCTGCCGCTCGGCTCGGCGCTCCTGGTGGTGCGCCGCGGTCCGAACTCGGGCAGCCGCTTCCTGCTGGACGGCGAGCTGACCACGGCCGGGCGTCATCCGCAGAGCGACATCTTCCTGGACGACGTGACCGTGTCGCGCCGCCATGTGGAGTTCCGTCGCGCCGCGGACGGCTCGTTCACGGTCGCCGACGTGGGCAGCCTGAACGGCACGTACGTCAATCGGGAGCGGATCGACTCGGTCCCGCTGTCGAACGGCGACGAGGTGCAGATCGGTAAGTACCGGCTGGTCTTCTACGCGAGCCAGCGGGGTATCTGACCCTCCCCCGGACTCCGTCCGGGGGGACCCCCAGGAAGGTCCATGCTTCGATCACCGAGCGGCGGTGCCGGGAGCGGTACCGCCGCAGTGGACAGTGGGCTGATGAGCATCGGCGCGGTGCTGAACGCGCTGCGCGACGAGTTTCCCGAAGTCACGGTCTCCAAGATTCGGTTCCTGGAGTCGGAGGGGCTCGTCGAGCCGCAGCGGACCCCCTCGGGGTATCGCAAGTTCAGCACGGCCGACGTGGAGCGCCTCGGCCACGTACTGAGGATGCAGCGGGACCACTATCTTCCGCTGAAGGTGATCCGTGAGTACCTGGACGCCCTGGAACGCGGGGAACCGGTGCGGCTGCCGTCCGTGGGGCGGCAGCGCGACTCCGGCGACGGAGAGCCGCTCGGCGCGTTCGGTGATCTCTTCGGGGAGCCGGAGGCGCCCACCGCGGCCCGGGTGGGCCGTGCGGAGCTGCTGGCCGCCGCCGAGATCGGTGAGCAGGAACTTCAGGAGTGGGAGTCGTACGGGCTGGTCGCCCCGCTGCCGGACGGGGCGTATGACGCCGAGGCGGTGACGGTCGCCGCGCTCGTCGTCGAGCTGGGGCGGTTCGGGATCGAGCCGCGCCATCTGTGTGCGATGAAGGCCGCGGCCGAGCGGGACGCGGGGCTCGTGGACCAGGTGGTGGCCCCGCTGCGGCGGCACCGCAATCCGCAGACCAGGGCGCATGCGGAAGCCCGTACGAAGGAACTGGCGGGGCTCACGGTAAAGCTGCACGCGGCCCTGGTGCAGACCGCGCTCGGCGTGCGGCTGCCCTGACCGCGAGCGCTCGGTCGGGAGCCCGGATCGGCCACCCGTTCTGTGCCCGACTACCCAAACGTCCCGGGCACGGCCTAGGGTTGCTGTGTGAACGAGCTCGATGTCGTAGGTGTCCGGGTCGAGATGCCCTCCAACCAACCGATCGTGCTCCTGCGTGAAGTGGGAGGCGACCGTTACCTCCCCATCTGGATCGGACCGGGGGAGGCGACGGCGATCGCCTTCGCCCAGCAGGGCATGGCCCCCGCGCGACCGCTGACCCACGACCTTTTCAAGGACGTGCTGGAAGCCGTCGGCCAGGAGCTCACCGAAGTGCGCATCACCGATCTGCGCGAGGGCGTCTTCTACGCGGAGCTGGTGTTCGCCAGCGGGGTCGAGGTCAGTGCCCGCCCGTCCGATGCCATAGCGCTGGCGCTGCGCACCGGAACGCCGATCTACGGCAGCGACGGGGTACTCGACGACGCGGGCATCGCGATCCCGGACGAGCAGGAGGACGAGGTGGAGAAGTTCCGCGAGTTCCTCGACCAGATCTCGCCCGAGGACTTCGGGACCAACAGCCAGTGAAGGGGCCGGTCGGCCCGTGACGGGACCGGTCGTCCACCGGGTGGGCGATCGGACTCCGGGGTTCTTCGAGGACCGAGGACCATTGAGGATCCGGGGTCGTCGAAGGCGTGGCACCGCCCCGTGAGAGACCCTCGGAGCGGAGGGGTTTCGAGCGGCAATTGCCCCGGGCCGGTGTGGCGCGCTGCGGCTCGCTCCGAGAGCATTCGGCTAGCCTTTCCCCGCGGTGGGACACGGGAAACCACTCCTAGGGTGATTATCACTCGGCGTGCCGAGTGTGGCGATCGTTGACGCGCCCCTGGTGACTGCCTACCGTCGAGGAGGCAGGTCAAGGACGGAGGTCGGCGTGAGAAGCAGCGGCGACGGTACGGCTGGGGGTGCCCCCGGACGCAGTCTGGGGGAGGGTGGCCCGTACCCGCTTCACGGCAGCGCGGCCGGTCACGTTCCGCAGCGGCCGACAGCGGTGACTGGTGAGCCCGAAGAGGGAGGGGCGGTCGTCGAGGAGGTCGGCTACCGCGGACCCACGGCGTGCGCCGCCGCGGGTATCACGTACCGGCAGCTCGACTACTGGGCCAGAACCGGTCTGGTCGAGCCCAGCGTGCGGCCCGCCTACGGGTCGGGGACGCAGCGGCTCTACAGCTTCCGGGACGTCGTCGTTCTGAAGATCGTGAAGCGGTTCCTCGACACGGGAGTGTCCCTGCAGAACATCCGCACCACGGTTCAGCACCTCAGGGAGCGCGGCTTCCGGGATCTGGAGCGCATGACGCTGATGAGCGACGGCGCGACCGTGTACGAGTGCTCCTCGCCCGACGAGGTGCACGCCCTGTTGCAGGGCGGGCAGGGCGTCTTCGGGATCGCCGTGGGCGTGGTGTGGCGGGACGTCGAGAACGCACTCTCGCAGCTGCACGGGGAGCGCGTGGACACGGGAGAGACGCTCCTCGGGCACAATCCGGCGGACGAGTTGGCGCGCCGGCGCAACCGGGCCGTCTGAGGCCCGCAGAGGCATTGTCAGTGGCGTAGGGCAGCATCGGAGATGTGAGAACCGCGCCAACGATCCTGCATCTCGACATGGATGCCTTCTTCGCCTCGGCGGAGCAGGCGGCCAAGCCGAGCCTGCGCGGGAAAGCCGTCGTCGTGGGCGGGCTCGGACCGCGCGGAGTCGTCGCCACCGCCTCGTACGAGGCGCGTGTCTTCGGGGTGCACTCGGCGATGCCCATGGCCCAGGCGCGCCGGCTGGCGCCGAACGCCGCGTATCTCGTGCCGCGCTTCGGTCTCTACCGGGAGATCAGCGAGCAGGTGATGGGGCTGCTGCGGGCGCTGTCGCCGCTGGTGGAGCCCCTGAGCCTGGACGAGGCGTTCGTCGATCTGGAGGCCGGCGAAGCGGCCTGGGACGATGCTTCCGCGCGGTTGGCGGGGGCGAAGCTGCGCGCGGACATCCGGGCCGTCACGGGGCTGACGGGATCGGTGGGGCTCGCCGCCTCCAAGATGCTCGCCAAGATCGCCTCGGAGCAGGCCAAGCCCGACGGTCTTGTGGTGATCGACCCGGGGACGGAGCGCGCGCTGCTGGGGCCGATGTCGGTGCGGACGCTTCCGGGTGTGGGGCCCGCGACCGGGGACCATCTGCGCCGGGCCGGGATCACCACGGTCGACGAGATCGCCGAGGCGGGCGAGGACGAGCTCGTACGGCTGCTGGGGAAGGCTCACGGGCACGCGCTGTACGCGATGGCGCTGGCGCAGGACGAGCGGCCCGTGGTCGCCGAGCGGGAGACGAAGTCCGTGTCGGTGGAGGACACGTACGACGTGGACATCCACGACCGGGTGCGGGTCGGCCTGGAGGTGCAGCGGCTCGCCGGCCGGTGTGTGCGGCGGTTGCGGGATGCCGGGTTGTCCGGGCGGACCATCGTGCTGAAGGTGCGCAGATACGACTTCTCGACGCTGACCCGGTCCGAGACGCTGCGGGGGCCCACGGACGACCCGGCGGTCGTGGGGGAGGCCGCCGCCCGGCTTCTGGAGGCGGTGGACACGACCGGGGGCGTACGGCTGCTGGGGGTCGGCGTGTCGGGGCTCGCCGACTACACGCAGGAGGATCTGTTCGCCCAGGCCAGAGCTCAGGCGGAGGCCCACGCGGAGGCGGAGGCCGCCGTGGAGGAGTCGACGGTGCCGGATCATCCGGACGAGGAGGAACCGGGCGCCGAGCAGGTGCCGCCCGCCGAGCGGCGGTGGCCCGCCGGGCATGACGTGCGGCATGTCGAGTACGGGCACGGGTGGGTGCAGGGGAGTGGGCTGGGGCGGGTGACCGTGCGGTTCGAGACGCCCTACTCCGAGCCCGGGCGTGTGCGGACGTTTCGTACGGATGACGTTGCGTTGGAGTTGGCGGAGCCGTTGCCGTTGGTGGTGGGGGTGGTCAGCGATCGCCGTGAGGGGTGAAGTCGGTTCGGCGCCGCGGGTTGTTTGTGGCTGGTCGTGCGGTTCCCCGCGCCCCTTTCGGGGCGGGTCAACCCTCGTCCGTGCCCGCCAGACGGCCGAAGTCCCGGTCCGCGGGCGGCGGCGGGGGCGCTACGTCCAGGCCGTAGTGGTGGTAGAGCTGGAGTTCCTGGTCGGGGGAGAGATGGCGGCCCACGCCGAAATCGGGGGCGTCCTTGATCAGCGCTCGGTCGAAGGGGACGTGCAGCGTGCCTTCGACGATTTCGCTGGGCTCCAGAGGCACGAAGGCGTCCCTGCTGAACAGGCCGGTGCGTATGGCCGCCCACTCCGGGACGCCGGTCGCGTCGTCGAGATAGACCTCGTCGATCGTGCCGATCTTGGCGCCATTTCGGTCGAGCGCCTTGCGGCCGATCAGGTTGCGCGGATCGATGTCGGTCTGCACGGTCCCTCCATTCGCTGGCAACTCATCCGTAAGCACTACAAAAGAGCACATTCAGGAAGGTGGCCACTCGAAAGCTCGTGCGTTGCCCTCGCTGGTAGGCTGGCAGGCGGCTGCTGACCCCGCGCGGGAGAGTCCTCCAAGACACCATCGGAGGCGCCGAAGGAGCAAATCCTCCCCGGAATCTCTCAGGCTCACGTACCGCACGGACGAGGTCACTCTGGAAAGCAGGGCGAGGGTCGATGGCCCTCGCTCTCACCGACGGTGAAAGCCGGGTCGCAGCGAGCGGGCGGGCCGGTGAAGCTCTCAGGTTGAGATGACAGAGGGGGAGGCCGTCGGGGTACCCGCGCCGGGGTGCCCCTCGAAGGTCGCGTCAGACCAGGAGGCCTCCGCAATGACCGCCCACCGCACTCCGCTCTCCGTGCTCGAACAGGGAATCCCCTTCGAACAGCGCCACATCGGGCCCGACTCCGAGGCACGGGCCAAGATGCTCGCGCAGGTCGGGTACGGCTCGCTCGACGAGCTGACGGCCGCCGCGGTGCCGGACGTCATCAAGAACGCCGAGGCGCTGGAGCTGCCGGGCGCGCGCACCGAGGCCGAGGTACTGGCCGAGCTGCGCTCCCTCGCGGACCGCAACCAGGTGCTCGACTCGATGATCGGCCTCGGCTACTACGGCACGTTCACGCCGCCGGTGATCCTGCGCAACGTCATGGAGAACCCCGCCTGGTACACCGCGTACACGCCGTACCAGCCGGAGATCTCCCAGGGGCGGCTCGAAGCGCTGCTCAACTTCCAGACCGTGGTCGCCGAGCTGACCGGACTGCCGACCTCCGGCGCCTCCCTGCTGGACGAGGGCACCGCGGCCGCCGAGGCGATGGCGCTGTCCCGGCGCATGGGTAAGAACAAGAAGGGCCTCTTCCTGGTCGACGCGGACGCCCTGCCGCAGACCATCGCCGTCATCGAGACCCGCGCCGAGCCGACCGGTGTCGAGGTCGTCGTCGCCGACCTGGGCGAGGGCATCCCGGCCGAGATCGCCGGGCGCGAGATCAACGGCGTGCTGATCCAGTACCCGGGCGCCTCCGGTGCCGTACGCGACCTGAAGCCCGTCGTCGAGCAGGCGCACGAGCTCGGCGCGGTCGTCACCGTCGCCGCCGATCTGCTTGCCCTCACGTTGCTCATCTCGCCGGGTGAGCTCGGCGCCGACATCGCCGTCGGTACGACCCAGCGCTTCGGAGTGCCGATGGGCTTCGGCGGTCCGCACGCCGGATACATGGCGGTGCGTGAGAACTTCGCGCGCAGCCTGCCCGGCCGGCTGGTGGGCGTCTCCGTGGACGCCGACGGACACAAGGCGTACCGGCTCGCCCTGCAGACACGCGAGCAGCACATCCGGCGCGAGAAGGCGACCAGCAACATCTGTACGGCTCAGGTGCTGCTCGCGGTGATGGCCGGCATGTACGCCGTCTATCACGGGCCCGAGGGCCTGCGGACCATCGCGCGGCGTACGCACCGGTACGCCACGATCCTCGCCGAGGGCCTGAAGGCGGGCGGGGTCGAGGTCGTGCACGGTGCCTACTTCGACACGCTGACCGTGCGGGTGCCGGGCCGGGCCGCCGAGATGGTGGCCGGCGCGCGCAACCAGGGTGTCAACCTCCACCTCGTCGACGCCGACCATGTGTCGATCGCCTGCGACGAGACCACCGCCCGCAAGCAGGTGGGCGCCGTCTGGACCGCCTTCGGCGTCGACGGTGACATCGAGGCCCTGGACGCCGTCGCCGAGGAAACGCTGCCCGCGGCGCTGCTGCGCACCGACGACTACCTCACGCACCCGGTCTTCCACCAGTACCGCTCCGAGACCGCGATGCTGCGCTACCTGCGCAGGCTGTCCGACCGTGACTACGCGCTCGACCGCGGCATGATCCCGCTGGGCTCCTGCACCATGAAGCTCAACGCGACCACCGAGATGGAGCCGGTCACCTGGCCCGAGTTCGGCCAGCTGCACCCCTTCGTGCCCGCCGAGCAGGCGCAGGGCTATCTCACCCTCATCCAGGAGCTGGAGGAGCGGCTCGCCGAGGTCACCGGGTACGACAAGGTGTCACTCCAGCCGAACGCGGGCTCCCAGGGCGAGCTGGCCGGGCTGCTCGCCGTACGCGGCTACCACCGCGCCAACGGCGACGAGCAGCGCACGGTGTGTCTGATCCCGTCCTCCGCGCACGGCACGAACGCCGCGAGCGCCGTGATGGCCGGGATGAAGGTCGTCGTCGTGAAGACCGCCGAGGACGGCGAGATCGACGTCGAGGACCTGCGGGCCAAGATCGAGCAGTACCGCGACGAGCTGGCGGTGCTGATGATCACGTACCCCTCGACGCACGGTGTGTTCGAGGAGCACGTCGCCGACATCTGTGCGCAGGTGCACGAGGCGGGCGGGCAGGTGTACGTCGACGGCGCCAACCTCAACGCGCTGGTGGGGCTCGCCAAGCCGGGCCACTTCGGTGGTGACGTCTCGCACCTGAACCTGCACAAGACGTTCTGCATCCCGCACGGCGGTGGCGGTCCCGGTGTCGGCCCGGTCGGTGTGCGCGAGCACCTGGCGCCCTACCTGCCGAACCACCCGCTGCAGCCCGCGGCCGGTCCCGAGACCGGTGTGGGACCGATCTCGGCCGCTCCCTGGGGCTCTGCGGGCATTCTGCCGATCTCTTGGGCGTACGTCCGTCTCATGGGCGGCGAGGGCCTCAAGCGGGCCACGCAGGTGGCGGTGCTGTCCGCCAACTACATCGCCAAGCGCCTGGAGCCGCACTTCCCGGTGCTCTACACCGGCCCGGGCGGACTGGTCGCGCACGAGTGCATCATCGATCTGCGCCCGCTGACCAAGGCGACCGGCGTCAGCGTCGACGACATCGCCAAGCGGCTGATCGACTACGGCTTCCACGCGCCGACGATGTCCTTCCCGGTGGCCGGCACGCTGATGATCGAGCCGACCGAGTCCGAGGACCTGATCGAACTCGACCGGTTCTGTGAGGCGATGATCGCCATCCGTGCGGAGATCGACAAGGTCGGCTCGGGTGTCTGGGCGGCCGACGACAACCCGCTGCGCAACTCCCCGCACACCGCCGCCGCGCTCGGCGGGGAGTGGGAGCACGCGTACACCCGTGAGGAGGCCGTGTTCCCGGCCGGGGTCTCGGCCGCGGACAAGTACTGGCCGCCGGTGCGGCGCATCGACCAGGCGTACGGCGACCGGAACCTGGTCTGTTCCTGCCCGCCGCTGGACGCCTACGAGGACTGATCAGCGCTCAGAACGTAGATGGCTACGGGGAGTGATCACCCTCGGACATGCGTCGGGGCCGGTTCGGAGAGTACGTCTCCGGGCCGGCCCCTCGTGTGTCTGGGCGGCTGGTCCGGCCACCCGGTTGTGCGGCTCAGGCGGCCGTCATCACGTGTTCGCTGCCCAGCGGGCGGTGCGGGGCGATGATCTGGCCGTCCGGCAGGAGCTCACCGGTGTCCTCGAAGAGCAGCACGCCGTTGCACAGCAGGCTCCATCCCTGCTCCGGGTGGTGCGCCACGAGGCGGGCGGACTCCCGGTCGGCTGATTCGACTGTCGGACACGGTGGCTGGTGCTGGCACATGGATGGGATCTTTCGCTGGGATGAGAGATGAGTGATGGCTGTGGTGTCTGTCCCGCGGCTCGAAGTACTCATGGCCGCCCCCCGTTGGTGTGTGTTTGGAACCCAGTGTTGCCCTACGGGCGTCAATCCGCAGGGATTTCGCGGCACCGCTCCTCACAGGTTGGAGACGCATCACCCGAGCGGACGGTTCATTCCAACTGCACGGTCCCTTCGGGGGGTTCGCGGTGGTCGGATGGGGCTAGTCCGAGGGGAGCCGGGGGCGCGTTTCCCCTCGTACGAGCGCTGCTGGGCCCGAACGAGCGGCCCGGTTCGGGGTTCGACGAGCGGCCGGCTCTGGGGGCTCGACGGGGGGCTCGCTCAGAGGCTCGACGGGGGCTCGCTCGGAGGCTGGACGCACCGTGGCAGCACCGTGCCCCGCTGCCGGCGAAGCGGCGGCGGGGCAACGAGCGGCGCGTGTGTGCCTGGGCGAGCGCTTATGCGGGCGAGCTGAGCAGCGGGGCGGGGGTGAGCCGGTGGGTGAGGACCGGCAGGAGTTCGGCGACGCGGTGCGGGCGGTGTGCGGCGATGCCGGGCGGGGCGGGCGCGAGCGGCACCAGGAGGTCGGTGGCGGCCGGATGTCCGTCGGCGCCGTCCGCGGTGCAGTCGCCGTGCAGCCACAGCGTGAGCATGTAGAGCTCGGGCACGGACAGCAGGCGGGGCTGGTACGGCTGCTTCATGTTCTCGGCCTGGCGCAGGGCGCGCTCGGTGGCCGCGATGTACGGGCCTTCGAAGAAGTGCGAGAAGGCCCAGCCGTCGGCGGTGAGCATGGTGTCGGCGGCTGCCACCGAGCGGTCGCCGCAACGGATCAGGAAGCGCCACCCGGCGAGCCGGGTGGTCGAGGCGCCCGCCGACGCGCCCGCCGGCGTGACCCGGTCCAGGACATGTACGGGCAGCGGGAGTTCGGGGGTGACGGGTCCCTGCGCCATGCGCAGGGACGGGGTACGGGCCTCGCGGACGGCGGTGGGGGAACCGAGTGCCGTGAGGACGGTGCGCAGGGCGGGCGCGGGAGCCGGGGGGACATGCAGCGGCATGGTGGGTCGCCTCTCATTCGACAGGCACAGTGACGCGAGGGCGGGGGCGGACGGCGCTGTCAGCTCTCGGGGTCGGAGGGGCGAGGGGTCTGGATCTGCCGACAGGGTGTCGCCTGCCGCACGTCACCTCGACGACAGGACCTCGGACCGCGAGCGCCAACTCTCTGCCTCGTTCGCGGAGTTTATACGACGCGTGTTCATACGGTGTTTCATCTAGCCGTCGCGAATATGAAGAGCAAGGCGGTATTCGGTCGACGAAACGAGAGGTTCATCCCGATTTTGCGTCACCGCCCGACGGTGACCTCGGAATACTTCGCCTGAGCGGTCGGCCGATTCTCGTCGGCGTTTTTCACGAGATCGTGTCAGGCTGAAAGTGTGCTGTGGTCCATGCCCCGTGAATGTGCCTCTGGACAACGGGTACCAGCGTAGCGGTCGACAAGGCTGTACAGGGCGTTATCGATCGTGTTGCCTGGGCATCATCCTGCGGGACAGCAGGGGCCGGAGGATCGGCCTGCCCATTCGAGGAGGGACGCTTCGATGGGAGAGAAGGTCGTGGCAGGGCCGTACGGCCTGTCTGATCGCCAGCGCTACCGCGACAAGCTCCGGCAGTGCCTGACGGGGCTGGCGCGGCTGCTGGAGGAGAAGCGGTTCGATCGTCCGAGGAATCTCATGGGTCTGGAGATCGAGCTGAATCTCGCCGGACCTGACGGCATGCCCAGGATGATGAATGCGCAAGTACTGGAAAGGATTGCGAGCCGAGACTTTCAAACAGAACTTGCCATGTTCAATCTGGAAGTAAACATAGCCCCACATCGATTGGGTGGCCGGGTATTCGACCGGCTCGCCGAGGAGCTGCGCATCTCGCTCGCATATGCCCATCGAAAAGCCGGGGAAGTCGACGCCGGAATCGTGATGATCGGGATTCTGCCGACGCTCGACCGCGACGACCTGGTCTCCTCGAACCTGTCGGACGTGGACCGCTACACCCTGCTCAACGACCAGATCGTGGCCGCCCGCGGCGAGGACTTCGCGCTCGACATCGACGGCGTGGAGCGGCTGGTCTGTACGTCGAAGTCGATCGCGCCCGAAGCCGCCTGCACCTCCGTGCAGTTGCACCTCCAGGTCACCCCGGCGCGTTTCGCGGACGTGTGGAACGCGGCGCAGGCCGTTGCCGCCGCGCAGGTCGCCGTCGGTGCCAACTCGCCCTTCCTGTTCGGCCGTGAGCTGTGGCGCGAGTCGAGGCCGCCGCTGTTCCTGCAGTCCACCGACACCCGGCCGCCGGAGCTCCAGGCCCAGGGGGTGCGGCCGCGCACCTGGTTCGGCGAGCGGTGGATCACCTCGGCGTACGACCTCTTCGAGGAGAATCTGCGCTTCTTCCCGCCTCTGCTGCCCGTCTGCGACGACGAGGACCCGCTCGCGGTCCTCGACGCCGGAGGCATCCCCAGGCTGGCCGAACTCGCGCTGCACAACGGCACGGTCTACCGCTGGAACCGGCCCGTGTACGGCATCGCCGACGGTGTCCCGCACCTGCGCGTGGAGAACCGTGTGCTGCCCGCCGGGCCCACCGTCACCGATGTCGTCGCCAACGCGGTCTTCTACTACGGGCTCGTCCGGGCGCTCGCCGAGGAGCCGCGGCCCGTGTGGACACGGCTGCCGTTCGAGTCCGCCGCCGCCAACTTCGACGCGGCCTGCCGCCATGGCATCGACGCGAGCCTGGAATGGCCGCGGCGCGGACGGTACGGGGGCACCACCCGGGTCGAGGCCGTGAACCTGGTCCGGGACGAGCTGCTGCCGCTCGCCGCCGGGGGGCTGGACGCGTGGGGTGTCGAGCCCGCCGACCGGGACTTCTACCTGGGCGTGATCGAGGACCGGTGCCGGCTGCGCGCCAACGGGGCGACCTGGCAGGCGGCCACCTTCCATCAGGCGCTGGAGAAGGGCCTCGGCAGGGACGCTGCGCTGGCGGCGACCACCCGGCGCTACGGCGAGCTGATGCACCTCGGCGAGCCGGTGCACACCTGGCCGGTGGGGCTGCCGGAGCCGGTGCCGCTGGGCTGAGCCGGAGCCGGTGTCCGTTCTTGGGGCGGTGGCCCGGTGCGGGTGTCTGTTCTTGGGGCGGTGGCCCGGTGTCGGTGTCCGTTCCTGGGGAACCGGTGTTGGTGCCGGTGTCTCCGCGGTGGGTGGGTGTCAGCCCTGGCTCTGGCTGCTCGCCGCCACGATGGCCTTGAGGATCACCGCGTGGATCTGCGCGGGGTCGTTGACCTGCTGACCCGAGCCGCCGGTCGCCTTGGCGATCTCCTCGACCTCCTGCTTGTCGGCGTCCGGGCCCACCGCGATCGCGATCAGCGGCACCGGGCGCTGCGGGTCGGTGAGTTGCTGCAACCGGGTGACGAGGGCCGAGCGCGAGATGCTTCCCGGGTCCTGGTTGGCGCCGTCGGTCAGCAGGACCACCGCGTTGAACTTCCCCTTCACATACGAGGAGGTGGCCGCCTTGTACGCGGCGAGCGTCGTGTCGTACAGGCCCGTCGCGCCGTTCGGGACGGGTTCCAGGGCGCTGAAGGCCGCCGACAGCTTGTCGCGCTGGGTACCCGTGCCCGCGCGCGTGCTGTCGCCCAGGCGTTCGGTCGGCACCAGCACCTGGTAGTCGCGGTCGCCGTCCAGGCGGGTGGAGAACTTCCACAGCCCGATCTCGTCCTCCGGGGTGAAGGTGGCGAGCGCCTGCAGCAGGGACGCCTTGGTGACGTCCATACGGGTCTGGCCGGTGCCCGGCACGGGCTGCGCCATGGACCCGGAGGCGTCGACGACCGTGGTGATCCGGGCGCTCTGCACCGTGATCGTCCATGTGCCGAGGGTTTCGTCGAGCGCCTTGGCCGGGGCGGGTTCGGCCGCGGCGCTCGCGAACGGCTGCGGGGCGCGGCCGCCGGCCTTGGCGACGAGCGCGGCCGAGACCTTCTCGTCGTCCGTGCGGAATCCGTGCTGTTCCAGGATCCGCAGCCCGTCCGGCTCACCCAGCAGCGTCATGAAGCGCAGCGCCGCACGGTTCTGGTCGGTGCTCAGCCGCACCTCGTCGACGAGCGTGAACGGGTAGTCGAGCCGCGGAGATCCGTCCTTGGGGTAGAAGAGGTCGAGACCATTGCCGCCGTCGGCCGAGGAGTTGTACGCGAATGCCGACTGCTCGGAGAGGATCAGCGCCTGGTTGCGCTTCGGATTGCCCTGCTCGGTGCCGGAGGAGTCGCGGGGGAGGGTGTCCAGGACCTGGCTGTCGCTGTCGGAGGTGCGTTGCGAGAGCGCCTTCGCCATCGCCGCGGCCTGGGTGTCACCGTCCTTGGTCCTGGCCGCGGCGGTGCTCAACCGGGTCAGCGCGAGCAGACCGGTCGCGCTGCGCGCCGGGTCGGCCGCACCCAGCCTCAGCTGGTCGTTCGCCATCGACGCGCCGGCCAACTCGGTCCAGGTGTATGTCTTGCCGGGCCATCCCAGCGGCTTCGCGGCCGACGGAACCATCGCGACGCCGACCGGTGAGGAGGCGATGTTCCCCGCCTGGGCCACCCCGGTCGCCCTGCCCTTCCCGGAGACCCGGTCCACCCACAGGGTGGAGTCCGGTACCCACACCTGCGCGTCGGACGTATTGCCCGCCTCCAGTGCGTCGGCGACCTTGTACGACTCGCGGGCGGTCACGGTGATGGCGATGCAGTGACCGTCGGAGGTGATGTTCTGGTCGCGGGCGTGGTCGGCGGCGGCCCGCAGCGCGGGCGCCACGTCCGGGGACGCGGCGATCTTGAGGTGCACGGCGTTGTCCCGGCAGGACGAACCGAAGGAGAGCAGACCGCTCTGGACGGCGACCGCGGTGCCCCCGGCGACCGTGAGGACCAGCACCGTCGCGATGGCCACCGTGCGGCGGCGCGCGCGTGGACGGGGGTCGGCCGCGCCCGCCCCGTACTCGTCGGGCAAGCTGTGACGTCCCATGAAGGTGGTGCCCTTCCCTGTATGAGCCGGAGCCTTCGAGCTGGAGCGATCGAGTCGGAGCGATTGAGTCGGAGCCGCGAGGCAGCCGTAAGAAACAGCCGTGAGGCAGAGAAAAAGGGGAGGTACGCCCCGTACGGCGTCCGTCCCCCCGACGGCCTGTCGCGCACGATCTTCGCAACTTCTTTCGAGACCCTAGCGGGGCGAAGATGGGGATGAGGCCGGATTACACAACTGGAGGCGGGAGTGCAGGTGGAGGCGGGGTCGGTGGCCGATTCTTTTCCCGAGAAGCGGCTGACGCGACGGATTCTCCGGGACGAGACTCTGCTCGTTCTGGGCCTTTCGCTCGGTGCGAGCGGAGTGTCGGCGCTGATCAGCTTTATCGGGTCGGTCACCAAACCGGGGGGGCTCAAGGATCAGGCGGCCACCCTCAACGCCTCGGCCGCGCCGGGCCGCCCCTGGCTGGATCTGGCTTGGCAGCTGTTCGGAATCGCCTCGGCTCTGGTGCCGGTCGCGCTGGTCGCGCATCTCCTGCTGAGGGAGGGTGAGGGGCTGCGCGTGATCGGTTTCGACCGTACGCGGCCCTGGCCGGACCTCGGACGCGGGGCCGCGATCGCGGCGGTGATCGGCAGTACGGGGATCGCCTTCTACCTGGCGGCCCGCGCGTTCGGCGGCAACCTCACGGTGGTGCCCGAAGCGCTGCCCGACGTGTGGTGGAAGTACCCGGTGCTGATCCTGTCGGCCGTGCAGAACGCCGTACTGGAAGAGGTCATCGTCGTCGGGTATCTGCTGCGCCGGCTCGGGCAGTTGGGCTGGACGCCGGGGACCGCGCTGGTGGCGAGTGCGGTACTGCGCGGCTCGTACCACCTCTACCAGGGCTTCGGTGGCTTCGTCGGCAACATGGCGATGGGCGTGGTCTTCGTCTGTCTGTACCGGCGTTGGGGCCGGGTCGGACCGCTCGTGGTCGCGCACTCGCTGCTCGACATCGGGGCGTTCGTGGGGTACGCGCTGCTGGCGGGGAAGGTGAGCTGGCTGCCGACTGCCTGAGCAAGCGCGTGAGCGGGTCCTCAAGGCGGGTCCTCAAGGGGCGTACGACACTCTCGTACGCCCCTTTCGTGTGCCGTTACGCGAGCAGTTCGCCGTCGATCACCGTGACCGCGCGGCCGGTGAGCAGCGTACGGTCGCCGCGCAGTGCGGTGCGGACGAGGCCGGAGCGCGGGGAGGCCTGCAGGCCGGTCAGGTCGGGGCGGCCCAGACGCTCGGACCAGTAGGGCGCGAGAGCGGTGTGGGCGCTGCCGGTGACCGGGTCCTCGTCGATGCCGACGTTCGGGAAGAAGCAGCGCGAGACGAAGTCGTAGCCCTGGGCGGGGTCTTCGGCGCGGGCGGTCGCGATGATGCCACGCTCGGAGTACCGGGCGAGGGCCTTGACGTCGGGGACGAGTCCCCGGACCGTCTTCTCGTCGGCGACCTCGATCAGCAGGTCGCCGATGTTCGGGCCGGTGTCGAAGGTCGTGAGCGGCTCGGCGCCCAGGGCCTCGGCGACGCCGTCCGGGAGCCCGACCGGGGTGAGCGGCGCGGTGGGGAAGTCCAGCGTGAGAGAGCCGTCCTCGTGGGGCGTGGCGATGAGGACGCCGCTGAGGGTGGCGAACCGCACGGGTCCCGTGTGGGCGCCGGTGGTGCGCAGGACGTGTGCGGTGGCGAGGGTCGCGTGCCCGCACATCGCGACCTCGGCGACCGGCGTGAACCAGCGCAGCGCCCAGTCGGCGGCACCACCCTCGGGGAGGCGGTGCGCGAACGCCGTCTCCGCGTGGTTGACCTCCAGGGCCACGCTCTGGAGCCGGGCGTCCGCCGGGAAGGCGTCGGAGTCCAGGAGGAGGACTCCGGCCGGGTTGCCGGTGAAGGGACGGTCGGTGAAGGCGTCGACGATTCGAATCCGCATGCCCCGACGCTAGTGGCCCGAGCGGGCCGCGGGACAAGGCCAATCCCGGGGATCTGGACCCTCCGCGGGCGGTGCGGGTCGCTGGTCGGCGACCGCCGCGCCCCCGCTTCACTCGTCGGGGCTGTCCCCGGTCAGCAGCCGCTCCAGGGCCGTGACGGCGATGGAGGCGTCGGGCGTGGTCAGGACGAGTGTGGGGTCGGGAGTGCCCATCAGGAGCCCGGACCACACTCGGAAGACGGGGCTGCCGTCCGGGCCGCCCTTGTCGAACGAGACGGAACCCGGCAGGACCAGCACGTCCGCATCCACGTCCGCGGAGGTGAAGGTGGGTGGTTCGGTGCTGAACCTCAGGTGGTTGTGGCTGGTGAACGGGTGCCACTGGCTGAGCCCGCCGGCCCGCGCGGCCCGCACCAGTTCCTCCTCGACGGGCGGCACCCACGACGGGCGGTCCCGGACCGAGGCGTCCCCGAGACGCGCCGTCTCGGTCACCCAGTCCCAGGACTCGTCGAGCGACCACGAACCGACATCCCTGATGCCCTGATCCCCCATGCCCTGATCCCCCATGCCCCGATTCTCGCCTCGACGGAATGTCCTGCCCAGAGCGCTGCAGCCCGGGTCGGACCCGGGCTGCGGAACCTGGGGTTGTCAGGCGAGCTATTCCGATATATCGTTGAAGCATCGCGACCGATCAACGAATGAATGGAGTGATGGCGATGCGTTCCCAAGGACAGGAATTTGGATTCGAGCGTGGCCATGGGCGGCACGGCGGGCCCGGCCCGCGTGACCGGAGCCGCTTCGAGGGGCGGCGCGGGGCTTTCGGGCCCTTCGGGCCGGGAGGTCCGGGCGGTGGCCCTGGCGGCCCCGGCTTCGGTTTCGGTGGACCCGGCTTCGGCCCGGGCTCCTGGGGCGGGCGCGGTGGCCGCGGCGGACCGCGGGGCAGGGCGCGGCGCGGTGACGTACGCGCGTCGATCCTGGCCCTGCTCAAGGACCGGCCCATGCACGGCTACGAGATGATCCAGGAGATCGCCGAGCGCAGCGGCGGGGCGTGGAAGCCCAGCCCCGGTTCGGTCTACCCGACCCTCCAGTTGCTGGAGGACGAGGGCCTCATCGCGAGCGCGGCCGAGGGCGGCAAGAATCTGTTCTCGCTCACCGACGATGGCCGCGCCACGGCCGACGCCGGCCCCGACGCGCCCTGGGAAGAGGCCGGGCGCGGGGTCGACTGGGAGACGCTGCACGAGATCCGGCAGGCCGGCTTCGGCCTCATGGAGGCCTTCGGTCAGGTCTGGAAGACCGGCAGCAAGGACCAGCGCGACAAGGCGCTGGCGGTCATCAACGAAGCCCGCAAGAAGCTGTACCTCATCCTCGCCGACGAGGACTGACGGGCATGCTGTGGTACGTGACGGCGCCCCGTGGAAGTGTCTCCGCGGGGCGCCTTTCCGCGTACGGGGGCTGGGTGGGGGTCATGGACCAGGCGCATGTCCCGGATCAGGCACGAGTCGTGGACCGGGTGCCGGACTCAGGTCACCAGTCCGCCCAGCTTGCGCAAGGACTCGTTGAGGGCGGCCGTCGCCGAGTCCTTGAGCTTGCCGGCCATCAGGGAGACGGCCGCGCCGGTGAACTCCCCGTCGATCCGCACCGATGTGGCGTCGCCGTCGGGGGTCAGGGTGTAGCGGGTGGCGACGGTCACCGCCATCGGGCCCTTGCCGCGGATGGCCAGGAGGCGGGCGGGCTCCAGTTCCTCGATGGTCCAGTCGACCTCGGCCGGGAATCCCATGAGCTTCATGTTCTCCGCGAAGGTGCCGCCCACCTCCAGTGAGGTGGGGCCGCCCTTGGGGAAATTGGTGTGGGTCGAGTTCCACTTCCCGTACGAGGAGAAGTCCGTGAGCTGCGCCCACACCTTGTCGGCGGGCGCCTCGATACGTGTTTCCGCGCTGACTTCGGCCATGCGACCACCCCTTCGTGTCGGGCGCTGCGCCCGGCGCAGCTACGGTGTCGCGGAACGTATCCGGGGTGCCCGAAACATTCAATACTGATGAACCGTCAGAAAGTGTGGAGGTGGCGTCAGCCCACCCGTCGTTTCACCGTCGCGCCGAACAGGTCCCACGCGCGCGGGTGGGGCCCCTCGTCGTGGCAGTGCCATGCTTCCCAGAACAGGTCGGCGAGCAGTGCGTTCGCGGGGGCGTACATCCGGTACACGTACTGCCTGCCGTCGACCGCGGTCAGGGCCACCAGCCAGCACCTGCTCTCCATGTCCGTGAGGGACGAGAGCCGCAGCGGGGCGGTGCACGCCCCAGGGGGAAAACGACGCGAAGTCATCCGTAAGGAGGAGAACGTACGCACGGATGCCCACCCAGTGTCGGACGCGAAAATGCTGCGCACCGAGGATGCCCAGCACCGAAGAAACTGATGGGGTGGGGGTCGTGTCACCGCGTATTCCTCAGCAAGCGGCCGCCGAGAGCGGCTCCCCCCGCACGGAACTCGATGCCAGGCTCGGTGCCGAGCTGGCCTCGGTGGTCTCCGGTGCGCGCAGGCGGGCGCTGCGGGACGGGGACCGGCAGATCGACACCGCGCATCTGCTGCACTCGCTGCTGGAGGCGGATCCGCGGGTGCGGGCCGTCTTCGACGGCGCCCCGCAGGTCGCCCGGCTGCTCGGCTATCTCGTGCAGCGAAGCATCGGCTACGGCCTGCGCTGGCAGAGTGCCGTCGAGGACTCCGGCGCCGTGCGCGTCGTGGCCGAGGCGGGCTGGTCTCCCGCGGCGTCCGGTGCCATGGAGGGGGCCTGCGGGCGGGCCGAACTGCGGGGCGACGAGCGGGCCCGCTGTCTTGATCTGCTCGCCGGGATCGTCTCCGACCCGCAGTCGCGGGCCGTCGAGGTTCTCGGGCGCGCCGGTGTCGACGCCCGGGCGCTGCTGCTGCGGATCGAGGCCGCGCTCGAAGCGTCGTTCGATGCCGAGGGCACACATGAGTTCGACTTCGAATTCGAGGGGTACGCCGGGGGCGGCGAGCAGGGCCACTGAGTCCGACTGTCCGGTTCGGCCGTCCGGTTCGGTTGCCGGGCCCGGCCATCGTGTCCGGCGTCCGGTCCGGCTGTCGCGTCCGGTCGTCCGGTCCAGCCGTTGAGACAGGTGTCATCGGGGGTGACGCTCATGTCGTCGCCTGTCATCATGTGCCGGTGCATACGTCTCAGAGCAGTCAGGGCAACCGTGGAAAGGGCGTCGGCCTGGGCCTCGCCCTGGCGTCGGCGGTCGCCTTCGGCGGATCGGGTGTCGCGGCGAAGCCGCTGATCGAGGCGGGTCTCGACCCGCTCCACGTGGTGTGGCTGCGAGCCGCGGGCGCCGCCCTGCTGATGCTGCCGCTGGCTGTACGCCATCGTGCACTCGTCCGCCGGCGGCCCGCACTGCTCGCCGGGTTCGGACTGCTCGCCGTGGCCGGTGTCCAGGCCTGCTACTTCGCCGCGATCTCCCGTGTCCCCGTCGGCGTCGCGCTGCTCGTCGAGTACCTCGCGCCGGCGCTCGTGCTCGGCTGGGTGCGGTTCGTGCAGCGCCGTCCCGTGACGCGCGCCGCGGCCCTCGGGGTCGTCCTCGCGGTCGGCGGACTGGCCTGTGTCGTCCAGGTGTGGTCGGGGCTGAGCTTCGACTCCGTGGGGCTGCTGCTCGCGCTGGGCGCCGCCTGCTGCCAGGTCGGCTACTTCGTCCTGTCCGACCAGGGCAGCGACGCGGGCGCCGAGGCACCGGACCCGCTCGGTGTCATCGCGTACGGCATGCTGGCCGGTGCCCTCGTCCTGACGGTCGTCGCGCGTCCCTGGACCATGGACTGGTCGGTGCTCGGGGGCGGCGCGGACATGAACGGCACGTCCGTCCCCGCCGCGCTGCTCCTCGCCTGGATCGTGCTGATCGCCACCGTCGTCGCGTACGTCACCGGAGTGCTCTCCGTGCGCAGGCTCTCTCCGCAGGTCGCGGGCGTCGTGGCCTGCCTGGAGGCGGTCATCGCGACCGTCCTCGCCTGGGTCCTGCTCGGTGAGCACCTCTCGGCGCCGCAGATCGTCGGCGGCGCGGTGGTGCTGATGGGGGCGTTCATCGCGCAGTCGTCGGCGCCCGTGAAACCCTCGGACGGCCCGGTCGCGGGCGGCGGCAAGGGCGCCGAACGGGAGTTGTCGGCCCCTACGACCGCCGTCTAGGGTGCTGACCATGCCTTCGACGCTCGTTCTGCCGCCTCCCGCCGCCTGAGGCGGGCCTTCCGTAATCCTCGCCCGGCCGAGTCGCCGGGGGAACGGCGCTGCCCGCAGAAGAAGTCCGAGGACCTTTCCGTACGTCCCTGCCGACCCGGCACGGACTGCGACGCGGTCCCTTCCCGAACTTCCGCGCATCTGCCTTCTGTGCATGCGCGCACCTGTGTATCTGCGGAGAGAACACGTGCCGAACGCTGCTTCCGGTGTTGCTTCCGGCCTGTCCCTCGGGCGAGGTCTCCTCTATCTGATCGTCGCCGGTGCCGCCTGGGGCACCGCGGGCGCGGCCGCGTCACTGGTCTACCGGGCCAGTGACATGGGGCCGGTCGCCCTCTCCTTCTGGCGCTGTGCGGGCGGACTCGTCCTGCTGCTCGCCGCGCGACTGCGGCGGCGCAGGCCGGTCGTGCCCGTCGTGCGGGAGCCACTCCGGCGCAAGGCGCTGCGGATCGGCGTCACGGGCTGCGGGCTCGCCGTCTTCCAGACCGCCTACTTCGCCGCCGTCGAGGCCACCGGGCTGGCGGTGGCGACCGTCGTCACGCTGGGCGCCGGACCCGTGCTCATCGCGCTCGGCGCGCGGCTGACCCTGGGGGAGCGGCTCGGGCGCGGCGGCGCCGTCGCCGTCGTCGGGGCGCTCACCGGGCTCGGGGTGCTGGTGCTGGGCAGCGGGGGCGCGACGGTGCGTCCCTGGGGCGTCGTGCTCGCGGTCGTGTCCGCGGCCGGGTACTCCACGATGACACTGCTCACCCGCTGGTGGGGCCGCGCCGGACGGGTCGACGGGTCCGGCGCGACGGTGTGGGCGTTCGCCGTCACCACTGTCTGCCTGCTGCCGCTCGGTCTGGCCGAGGGGCTGGTCCCGCACGCCGCCCGCCCGGCGCAGGTGCTGGTTCTGCTGGCGTACATCGCCGCCGTTCCCACGGCACTGGCCTACGCCCTGTTCTTCGCGGGCGCCGCCGTCGTCCGCTCCGCGACCGTCTCCGTGATCATGCTTCTGGAGCCGGTGAGCGCGGCCGTACTGGCCGTCGGGCTGCTCGGCGAGCGACTGTCCGTGGCCACGCTCGCGGGCACCCTGCTGATGCTGGGCGCGGTCGCCGGGCTGGCGGTGGCCGAGGCGAGGAGCGCCCGGGGTGATACCCGCGGGGTGCCCGAGCAGGAGCGGGCGCTCGTCTGAGACACCCTCACAGGGATGTCAGGTGGTCACGGGGTTGTCAGGTAGTCGGGGAGTTCGATGCCGGGGGCCAGGTCGTCGGCGGGGATCGGGGTGCCGTGTCCCTTGGTGAGGGGGACGACTCCGGTCCAGTGGGGGAGGCCGAGGTCCTCCGCGTCGTCGTTCGGGCCGCCGGTGCGCAGCTTCGCGGAGACCTCGTTCAGGTCGAGACGGATCACGGCCGTGGCGGCCAGTTCCTTGGCGTTGGCCGGGCGGGAGTCGTACGAGCGGCCGGGGACGGCACTGTCGACCAGCGCGTCCAGGGCCCGGCGCTTCTCCTCCGGGTCGGTCACCTGGTGGGCGATGCCGTGCACCACCACCGAGCGGTAGTTGATCGAGTGGTGGAAGGCGGACCGGGCCAGGACCAGGCCGTCGACATGGGTGACGGTCAGGCAGACCGGCAGCCCGGGGTCGGCCTGACCGGTCATCCGCAGCGGGCGCGAACCCGTCGAGCCGTGCACGTACAGGCGCTCGCCGGCCCGGGCGTACAGGGTGGGGAGCACGACCGGGGCGCCGTCCCGGACGAAGCCGAGGTGGCAGACGTAGCCCTCGTCCAGTACCGCGTGGACCAGCTCGTGGTCGTACACGGCACGCTCCTTGGAGCGGGTGGGGACGGTGCGGTCGGTCGGCGTGTAGGCAGCGGGCCGCGTCGTCCCCGGTCGGGTTTCTGTCTGTGTCGTCGTCCCTGTCGTTGTCTCCGGCATCGCGTCCGCCATTGCGTCCTCCATTGCACTAGTGCATAATCTGCTTTGTGCTAGGAGAGTACCGAATCGAAGGCCGTCGTGCAGCAGACATTTCCGCGAGCGTCGAGCGTGCGGTGGGCGCCGGAGCGCTCGAACCGGGTCAGTTGCTCCCGCCTATGCGGGAGTTGGCCGAACAGCTCGGGGTGAATCCCAATACCGTCGCCGCCGCCTATCGCACCCTGCGCGAGCGCGGGGTCATCGAGACGGCGGGCCGGCGCGGCAGCCGGGTCCGCTCCAAGCCCGCCACGACGGGACGCGAGTACATCCGGATCGAGGTGCCGGACGGCGTGCGGAACGTGGTGGACGGCAACCCCGACCGCGCCCTGCTGCCCGGCCTCGCCGAGGCGTTCGCGGTGGCGGCGGGAGGGTCGGACCGGGACCCCGTGCTGTACGGGGAGGCGGCCGTCGAACCGGGGCTGGCCCGGCTCGCCCGCGCCGACCTCGACGCGGACGGGGTGCCCGACGGGCCGGTCGTCGTCACCTCCGGATCACTCGACGCCATCGAGCGCGTGCTGGTGGCCCATCTCAAGCCCGGGGACACCGTGGCCGTCGAGGATCCCGGCTGGGGCAGTCTCCTGGACCTCGTCCCGGCACTCGGACTGCGTACGGTTCCGGTGCGTGTCGACGACGAGGGTCCGCTTACCGAGGACGTACGACGTGCCCTGGAGGGCGGGGCCCGCGCGCTGATCGTCACGGACCGGGCGCAGAACCCGACCGGTGCCGCGGTGAGCGCCGCACGCGCGCGTGCCCTGCGGTCCGTGCTCAAGCGGCACTCGGAGGTCCTGCTCGTCGAGGACGACCACGGGCATCGGATCGTCGACGTGCCGCTGCACCCCCTGGCCGGGGTGACGCACAGCTGGGTCCTGGTGCGCTCCGTGGCCAAGGCGTACGGCCCCGACCTGCGACTCGCCCTGCTCACGGGGGATCCCGTCACCGTGGATCGGGTGCATGGGCGGCAGCGGCTGGGGCCCGGCTGGGTGAGCCATCTGCTGCAGCGGGCCGTCGCGCACCTGTGGACGAGCGGCGCGGTGGACGTCCGGGCCGTGGCGGCGGCGTACGGGCGGCGCCGGGAGGCGCTGATCGACGCCCTCAAGGAGCGCGGTATCGAGGCGCACGGGCGCAGCGGCATGAACGTCTGGGTTCCCGTCCCGGACGAGACCGGAGCGGTCGCGCGGCTGCTGCACGCCGGCTGGGCCGTCGCGCCCGGGGCGCGCTTCCGGATGAACGCGCCGCCCGGGATCAGGATCACCGTCTCGACCCTCACGCCGCACGACATCGGGCCGTTGGCGGACGCCGTCGCCTCGGCCATCGGCTCGGCGCCCGTACGCCGGTACGTCTGACCCGTACGCCGGTCGTCCTACCTGTACGCCGGTCGTCTCGCCCGTACGCCAGTCGCCTTCCCCGTATGTCAGTCGCCTCACCCGTATGTCGTTCGTCCGACCCGTACGACGGATGGGTCTGGCTTGAACCGCGGGGACGTCAGCCCGTGCGCCGGTGCGTCTGCCTCGTACGCGCTCGGGCTCGACGCGTGCGTCGCCGCGGCCGAGTCAGCGGCGGGCTCTGGTCTGTGTGAGCGCCGCGCCCGCGAGCACGATCACCGCGCCGACGGGCGTCGACCAGGTCAGCGACTCGCCGAGGATCGCCACACCCGCGGCGGTGGCGATGACCGGGACGAAGTACGTGACCATCTGGGCCGTCGTGGGACCGACCTCCGCGACCACGCCGTACTGGAGGAGCATGGCCAGGCCCGTGCCGAGGGCTCCCAGGACGACGATCGCCAGCAGCGGAACGACCGGGAAGTGACTCGGCAGGGTGGTGAACAGCGGGGTGACGAAGGCCAGTTGGGCGGTGGCCAGGAGCAGCTGGGCGCCGGTCATCGACAGGTGCGAGTGAGTGGTGCCGGCCAAGGTGCGCCGGACGTAGATCCAGCCGATCGGGTAGCTCAGCGAGGCCAGCAGAGCCATCGCCGTGCCCGCGGCGTCCAGGCCGTGGAAGCCCTGCCAGACGCCGAGGACCGTCAGAACGCCCATGAAGCCGATGCCCAGACCGGCGACCCTGCGGCGGGTCGGCCGGTCCTCGGAGAGAGCGACCAGGGACAGCGCCATGCCCCACAGCGGCGAGGTCGCGTTGCAGATGCCCGCGAGCGTGGACGGGATCGTGAGCTCGGAGTAGGCGAAGAGCGAGAACGGCAGCGCGTTGAGCAGGAAGGCCGCGACCACGAGATGGCCCCAGGTGCGTGCGCCGCGCGGCAGCCGCTCCCCCTTCACCGCCATCGCCACCGCGAGCACCGCCGTCCCGAACACCAGCCGCCCGAGGGTGACCTGGAAGGGTGCGTAGCCCTCCGTGCCGACCTTCATGAGCAGGAAGCTGAAACCCCAGATCAGGGCGAGGGCGCCGAAGCGGATCCGCCAGTCGAGGGCGAGGCGGCGGAGTGAGGCCGGGTCGGTGGTGGCGTTGCCGGTCGCATCGACGGTGGCATCGGCGGTGGCGCTTCGAGGAGTGGCGACGGAGCTCATACGGTCCACGATGAAGCACAGCAATCTCGTAGCACAAGCGAGATTTTTCGAGCGGTACCTCGTAGTATTACTTACATGTTGAACCTGGAGCGCCTGCGTACCCTCGACGCCCTCGCCCGGCACGGTTCGGTGAGCGGAGCGGCCGAGGGACTGCACGTCACGACCTCGGCCGTCTCCCAGCAGATGTCGAAGCTGGAGCGTGAGGTGGGGCAGCAGCTGCTCGCCAAGAACGGGCGGGGGGTGCGCCTCACGGACGCCGGGCGGCTGCTCGCGGAGCATGCCGCGCGCATCCTGTCGCAGGTCGAGCTGGCTCAGTCCGACCTGGAGGCGCAGCGCGGGCAGGTCATCGGCGAGCTGCGGCTCTCCGCGTTCCCGACCGCCGCGCGCGGGCTGTTCCCCGCCGCGCTCGCCGCGCTGCGCGCCGACCACCCCGGGTTGCGGGTGCGTTCGCGGGAGCTGGAGCCCGAGGCCGGGGTCGCGGGCGTGGTGCGGGGCGATCTCGACCTCGCGGTCGTGCTCGACTGGTACAACAAGCCGATGGCGCTGCCGGACGGCCTGGTCAAGGCCCCGGTCCTGGACGATCCGGCCGATGTGGCGATGTCCGTCGGGCACCGGCTCGCGGACCGGGCGGAGGTCGATCTCGAAGAGTTCGCCGAGGACGAGTGGATCACCTGGGGCGAGGGCGAGTTCTGCCATGAGTGGCTGATGTTCACGCTGCGTTCCAAGGGCGTCGAGCCGCACATCGGCCATCGCGCCGCGGAAACGCATACACAGCTCGGCCTGGTCGCCGCGGGGCTGGGTGTCTGCATCGCGCCGCTGCTCGGACGCCATCCGATGCCCGAGGGCGTCCTCACGGTGCCGCTTCGCCAGCGGGTGCGGCGCCATGTCTACGTCGTGTGGCGGGCGGACGCCGACCGCCGCCCGTCGATCAGGGCGGCGGTCGCGGCGCTGCGGGCGGCGGGGGAGAGCGTCGGCTGAGCGCCGACCGAGCCGCCGGCCCTGGGCCGGGGTGACGGCCCGGGCGAGTCCTACAGGGGCGGCAGCTTGCGGAAGTCCCAGGAGGCGATCGCCGTCGGGGTCAGGCGCGCCCACGCATGGCGCCCGTCGTGCGGCATCTCCTCCAGACCGAAGTTCTTGCGCGTGAACAGAGTCTCGGGGACGTCTAGTTCGGCGCACAGCTCACCGGTGCGCGGGATCTCGCCCACGAACTCGACGGTGCCGGACAGCTCGACGCCGCGCAGCTCCCCGTACTCCTCGCCGGTGTCGATCACCACGGCGATCCGCGGGTCGCGGCGCAGCTCCGTCCAGCGCTTGCTGCGTACCACGGAGTACAGCCACAGCGAGGTGCCGTCCCAGACGAACCAGAGGGCACTCACGTGCGGGGTGCCGTCCGTCGACACCGTCGCGACACGGCAGGTGCGCTGGGTGGTCAGGAACTCGTCCAGTTCGCCCGGGGTCATCATGATCTTCCGACCCCTGCGCTGAGTGACGGTCATGCGGTCACCTCTTCTTCCACGTCGACTCTGTGCGTCGATCTTCCGCGTCGATCTTCCGCATCGGGCAGTTGCGTCGATCTTCGGCATCGACAGAGATCCTCTGACATCGCGTCAGAAAAGCATGGGCCGTCTTCCGTCCACACGCAATGGTCGTTACGCTCGCCCGCCCCGACCCTCGACGACAAGGGGGAACCGTGCCCTCGTACGAACAGCTCAGCACACTCCTCGATCCCGCCACCACGGTACTGCTCACCGTGGAGTGCCAGCAGGGCGTCGTGGGCCCGGACGGCGCGCTGCCCGAACTCGCCAAGGAGGCGCGTTCGTCGGGGGCGCTCGCCAATGTGGCCCGGCTGGTGGCCGGCGCCCACGAGAGCGGAGTCCAGGTGATCCACGCGATCGCCGAGCGGCGGCCCGACGGACGGGGTGCCAACCACAACGCCCGGCTGTTCCGCGCGGCCGAACGGCTGCCTGTGCAGCAGCTCTCGGGGACCACGGCGGTGCGGATCGCGGCCCCCATCGAGGTCGCCGAGGAGGACTTCGTCGTACGACGTCTGCACGGGCTCTCGCCGATCGCGGGCACCGACGTCGATGCCCTGCTGCGCAACCTGGGCTGCCGCACTCTCGTCGTGACCGGCGTCTCGGCGAACGTGGCCGTTCCCAACGCCGTGTTCGACGCCGTGAACCGCGGCTACACCGCCGTCGTTCCCGCGGACGCCATCGCGGGGGTGCCGTCCGACTACACCCCCGCGATGATCCGCAACACGCTCGCCCTCGTCGCCACCATCACGGTGACCGACGAGGTGCTGGCCTGCTTCAAACGACCGCGCCGCTGAATCCCGGCCCGGTGGGAACGGGATCACGCGAGCTTGATCGAGTCCCCGTCCACGGTGATGTTGGCGGCGGCCAGCGGCTGCGTCGCGGGCCCCTTCTTCACACTGCCGTCGGTGGCCGAGAACTGGCTGTTGTGGCACGGGCAGGTGATCACGTTGTTCGAGATGTCCTTCACCGCGCAGCCCTGGTGGGTGCATTTGGACGAGAAGGCCTTGTAGGTGCCGGCGGCCGGCTGGGTGACCACGACGCCCTGGTCGCCGAAGACCTTGCCGCCGCCCTCCGGGATGTCGGTGGTCTTGGCGAGGACCGTGCCGGTCGCGGCCGCGCCCCCGCTGCTCGCGCCGGCACTGGAGCTGGAGTTCGAGCTGCTGGAGGAGTCGGAGGACTTGTCGTCCGACCCACACGCGGTCAGCGCGACGGCGAGTCCCGCCGTGCCGACCGCCGCCACGACGGTGCGGCGGGACGGGGCCGGGACGGGGTGAAGCGATTCGCTGGCCATGCTGACGTTCCCTTCAACGGATGTGATGGTGATCCATAAAGAAGTACGGTCAGCCCGTCTGCCCTGTTCAGGAGGTTGAGGACTTCTTGACCGAATTGACAGCGGGGCGACAGGCGCCGCGATCGCGGAGACCGTCGCTCGACGGCGAGGAGCGTCTGCCCGCACACCCCCGGCGGGGGCCGGTCACGCGGTCGGGGTGTCGTACGCGGCTCTGCTTCAGGATCAGGAGGGGGGTGCGTCCGATGATGGGCCGAGTCGTCGGGAACCATGCGGACGACCTCGGTGTGCCTCAGGTCGCGGTGCTCCATGAAGGCGGCGATGTCGTCGCGGTAGGCGTCCAGGACATCGGTGTCGGTGGCGTCCCGTGGAAGGTCTCGCACGGGCCGGCGGTCGAACCGGGCGCCCCATCGGCCGAGTGCGGAGGTGATGCGCCCCGGGTCACGGGTGGTCAGGAGGGGATCGTCGACGGACGTGAGGGGCAGGAGCGTGAGCAGTGACATCGCGGGGCCTTGCCGGGTGACGGGGTTCAGGCGGAACGTCATGCTCTTCCTCCCCGTCTCCCCGCATGAAGATCTCTGCCGTGCCGCCCCGGCCCGACGGCAAACTCACCGTCGCTCAGCCCTGCCGCCTCCGTACATCGCCACCGGCGTGCCAGCCTGAGGGAACTCGTGTCAGTAGTGCCGCGAAGTCTGGAGTGGGCATGCTGGAGTCGCCGTGGCCGTTCGTGGAACGGGACCGGGAGCTGGAAGCCTTCGAGTGGGCATGGCGCGGGCGTTCGTGCCGCACCGTGGTGGTCTTCGGGCAGGCCGGAGTGGGCAAATCGCGACTGGCCGATGAACTCTTCACCCGGGCCCTGGACGGAGAGTCCAAGGGGATCCGGGTCACCGCGAGCGCCGCGGCCGCGGCCGCGCCGATGGGCGCGGTCGCCCATCTGATACCGGCAGGCGTGGACCTGTCCGACCCGGTCTCCGGGTTCGCCGAGATCGCCGGGCTGCTGGCCGGCCCTCAAGGAGACCGACGGCGGGTGGTCCTGGTGGACGACCTGCACCTGCTGGACAAGGCGTCGGCCGCGCTTCTGCGCCATCTGCTCGACGCCGGCGCGATCCGGTTGATCGCCACGGTGCGCACCGGCGGTCCGGTCTCGGACGCGGTCGAGGCACTTGCCCGGGGGGATTCGGTCTGCCGGATCGACCTGGAACCCTTCGATCAGGACGGGGCGGAACGACTGTTGCGCGCCGCGCTCGGCGCGCCGTTGGGCCACCGCACCGTCCACCGCCTGTTCGAGGCCTCCGGGGGCAACGCCCTGTACGTGCGTGAGCTGGTGCACGGAGCGCTGAAAGCCGAGACGCTGTCGAGCGACGGAGAGATCTGGACACTCGCCGAAGGAGCACTGCCGACCACGCCACGGCTCGGCGAGCTGATCAGGGCACGCCTCACCGCCGTGGAACCCGCCGCGCGCAGAGTTCTGGAGTTGCTCGCGGTGTGCGGGCCGGTGTCGTTGGCCGACGCGGCCTCAGCCGCGTCGATGGACATGGTGGCCGAACTGGACGAGGCCGGACTGGTCCACGTCCAACAGGACGAGCGGCGCGCACTCGTCGTCCTGGGCCACCCGCTCTACGGAGAGGCTCTGCGCGAGGACCTCTCGCTCGTACGCCGTCGCACACTGCTGCTCCAGCAGGTCGAGAGGATCGGCGCGCACGGCGGCCGGCGCCACGACGACGCCCTGCGTGTGGCCATCTACCGTCTGGCCGCCACCGGCACGGCCGATCCCGGGCTGCTCCTCCGGGCAGCCGCCCTGGCCCGCCATGTTCACGACTACGAACAGGTCATAGCCCTGCTGCGGACTCTTCCCGAGGCGGACCGCACGTACCGGTCCTTCCTCCTCCAAGGAGACTCCCTCTGTCAGCTCGGGCGCTGGCAGCCGGCGGAAGAGATGCTCGCGGAAGCCCAGAGCCGGGCCGCGTCGGAGGAGGACAGAACCGCCGCGGCGATGGTCCGCACCTGGAACCTCTTCTGGGTCGCCGCACATACCCAGAAGGCGTTCGAGGTCAACGAGGCCGCCCGTCGGCACGTCACCGGCCGTGCGTGTCGACGCCTCCTCACTCTCAACGAGGCGTCCCTGATGACTGTTTCCGGCCGACCGGCCCAGGGCCTGGCGCTGCTCGACGGCCTGGAGGCCGACATCGAGGAGTCCCAGGACATCAACTCCTGGCTGGTCGCGGCGATGTCCAGGACGGCAGGGCTGGCCTACGTCGGACGGACCCGCGAGGCGGTCGACTGGGGACGGTCGAGCCACGCCGCCCACCTGGAGGCGAACGATCGGACACTGGGCCCCGCACACCCGGCGTCGCAACTGGTGCCGGTGATCTTCGCCTTGACCGACGCGGGGAATCTGGCGGAGGCCGCGAACGTGGCGGACCGCATCCTCACCGACCTGGTGGACACCGACTCGGCCCAGACACGCGGATGGGCCGCGGCCTTCCGGGGCAGGGCGGCATGGCTGGCCGGCGACGCGGCCACCGCACGCCGCTGGTACGCCGAGGCCATCGCCCAGGGCCAGATCCATCACCAGATCCGGCCGTTGTTCCAGTCCTGGGGAGGCCTGGCCGCCGCGGCCGCGTTGCTCGGCGACTTCGACACCGCTGAGGCGGCCCTGGTCAAGATGCGGACCTACCCGGTCATGGGCCACCAGGCAGGTGAAGAGCGCCTGGGCGAGGCATGGCTCAAAGCCGCCCGCGGTCACCTGCCTCAAGCCCGGAGCGTACTGGCCGAGGCCGCCGCGGACGCCCGCGAGACCGGACAACTCACCTCGGAGATGCTGCTTCTGACGGACATCGCCCGACTGGGCGGCGCCAAGGAGGTCACCGGACGTCTGGCCGAGCTGAGCAGGCACTGCGACGGGGCGTTCGCCCCGGCCCGTGTCCACCTCAGCGCCGCTCTGGCCGCCGACGATCCCGACCGGCTGATGGCGGCGGTGGACGAACTCGGCACCATCGGGGCGTACTTGCTCGCCGCCGAAGCCGCGACGTCGGCCGCCGCGGCATGGCGCCGGGCGGGCCACTCCCGCCGCGCGACCACCGCGGGCCAACTGGCCCGCTCCTTCGCCGCCCGGTGTCCCGGGGTGAGCACTCCCATCCTCACGACCGCGGAGGCCACCCACACCTTCACGGAACGTGAACGCGAGATCGCCCTTCTCGCTGCCGCCAACCTGCGGAGCAAGGAGATCGCCGAGGTGTTACACCTGTCCGTACGTACGGTCGACAACCATCTCCAGCACGCCTACGTCAAACTCGGCGTCAGTACGCGCCGTGAACTGGCCATGAAACTCGGTCAGGCCGATTGGTCCCATCAGCCACCACAGCCACGATGAGCCGTACGACAGCCACGATGAGCCGTACGACTGCGGTGCCGACGAGGTGCTCGGGACACGCGTTCTGAAAGATCGGCTGCCGGATAGCCTGGCCACATGCTCAGAGAAGTGATCGCGACCCGCTACGTCACGCCCCTGCGTGAGGGCGGCTCGCTGCCGGGGCTCGTCGAGGCCGACGATCTCGGGACGTACGTCATGAAGTTCACCGGCGCGGGGCAGGGGCGCAAGACACTCGTCGCGGAGGTCGTCTGCGGTGAACTCGCCCGTCGGCTCGGCCTGCGCGTGCCCGGCCTGGTGACGATCGGACTCGACCCGGTCATGGGGCTCGGCGAACCCGATCAGGAGGTTCAGGAGCTGCTGAAGTCGAGCGGCGGACGGAACCTCGGGATGGACTACCTCTCCCGCGCGATCGGCTTCGACTCGCTCGCCTTCGAGGTGACTCCGGAGGAGGCCGGGCGGGTCGTCTGGTTCGACGCGCTGGTCAACAACGTCGACCGCTCCTGGCGCAACCCCAACCTGCTGATGTGGCACGGCGACCTGTGGCTCATCGACCACGGCGCCACCATGATCTGGCACCACCACTGGCCCGGCGCGGCGGCCTCCGCCGCCAAGCCCTACGACGCCGCCGACCACGCGCTCGCGCCCTTCGCCCCGGACGTCGCCACCGCGGCGGCCGAGCTGGCGCCGCTGGTGACCGAGGACCTGCTGGCCGAGGTGACCGCCGCGATCCCGGAGGAGTGGCTGGCCGACGAACCGGGCTTCGACTCGACGGACGCGCTGCGGCGCGCCTACGCCCGGCCACTGCTGGCGCGCGCCGCCGGTATCCACGAGCGGATCACAGGCATCGAAGGCATCAAGGGCAGCGAGAGCCACACGGGCATCGAGGGGGCCAAGTGAGCGAGCGGGACGTCTTCGAGTACGCGCTGCTGAGGATCGTGCCGCGCGTCGAACGTGGCGAGTGCTTCAACGCCGGCGTACTCGTGTACTGCCGCGCCAAGTCCTTCGTCGGGGTGCGTACGCATCTGGACGAGACCAAGCTGCTGGCCCTGGATCCGGAGGCCGACGTGGCCGGTGTACGGGCCGCGCTGCGGGCGGTCGAAGGGGTCTGTGCGGGTGGGAAAGCCGCAGGTCAGGCCGCTGGCGACGATGCCGGACGGCGCTTTCGCTGGCTGATCGCACCTCGTTCGACGGTCGTGCAGCCGGGCCCCGTGCACACCGGGCTCACCGCCGATCCGCAGGCGGAGGCGGAGCGATTGCTCCAGTTGCTGGTCAGGTGATGGATCACACGTGCGCCGTGTGCCGTTGACACCGGGTGCCAGGGCTTCTAGCGTCACGTCTGCTGAAGGTACTAAGCGGTTGCTCACTGGACGGGCGTACCGTGTGAGCCGCAGGGCATGTCAGGCCGCAGGGCTTTTCAAGGGCGAGGAGAACCAGCAATGTCCACCACTGAGCAGCGTGTCGCCGTAGTCACCGGTGCCGCGCGCGGCATCGGCGCCGCGACCGCCGTACGACTGGCCGCCGAGGGCCGCGCCGTCGCGGTGATCGACCTCGACGAGGCAGGGTGCAAGGACACCGTCGAGAAGATCACCGCCGCCGGTGGCAAGGCCCTCGCGGTCGGCTGCGACGTCTCCGACGAGGCCCAGGTCGAGGCCGCGATCGCGCGCATCGCCGAGGAGCTCGGCGCGCCGACCGTCCTGGTGAACAACGCGGGCGTGCTCCGCGACAACCTGCTGTTCAAGATGGCCGCGTCCGACTGGGACACGGTCATGAACGTGCATCTGCGCGGCGCCTTCCTGATGGCGAAGGCCTGCCAGAAGTACATGGTGGAGGCGAAGTTCGGCCGGATCGTCAACCTGTCGTCGTCCTCCGCGCTCGGCAACCGCGGCCAGGCCAACTACTCCGCCGCCAAGGCCGGTCTGCAGGGCCTCACCAAGACCCTCGCCATCGAGCTCGGCAAGTTCGGCGTCACCGCGAACGCCGTCGCGCCCGGGTTCATCGCCACCGACATGACGGCGGCCACCGCCGAGCGCGTCGGCATGGGCTTCGAGGAGTTCCAGGCCGCCGCCGCCACCCAGATCCCCGTGCAGCGCGTCGGCAACCCCGACGACATCGCCAACGCCATCGCCTTCTTCACCGGCGAGGCCGCCGGATTCGTCTCCGGCCAGGTGCTGTACGTGGCCGGCGGACCGCTCAACTGACGCCAAAGGACACGGACATGACCACCCTTCCCGAACTCTCCGGCAAGGTCGCGCTGATCACGGGCGCGAGTCGCGGCATCGGCTACGGCGTCGCGGAGGCCCTTGTCGCGCGCGGTGACCGAGTGTGCATCACGGGCCGCAACGAGGACGCCCTGAAGGAGGCCGTCGAGGCGCTCGGTGCCGACCGCGTCATCGGCGTCGCCGGCAAGGCGCACGACCTGGCCCACCAGGCCGCGGTCGTCGAGCGCACCATGGAGGTCTTCGGCCGCGTCGACTACCTGGTCAACAACGCCGGTACGAACCCCGTGTTCGGCCCGATGGCCGACCTGGACCTGGACGTGGCGCGCAAGGTCTTCGAGACCAACGTCATCTCGGCGCTCGGCTTCGCCCAGCTGACCTGGAAGGCCTGGCAGAGCGAGAACGGCGGCGCGATCGTCAACATCGCGTCCGTCGCGGGCATCTCGCCCTCGCCGTTCATCGGCGCGTACGGCATCAGCAAGGCCGCCATGATCAACCTGACCGTGCAGCTGGCGCACGAGTTCGCGCCCAAGGTGCGGGTCAACGCGATCGCGCCCGCCGTCGTCAAGACCAAGTTCGCACTGGCCCTGTACGAGGGCCGGGAGGCGGAGGCGGCCGCGTCCTACCCGCTCGGCCGGCTCGGCGTGCCCTCCGACATCGGGGGCGCCGCGGCCTTCCTCACCTCGGCGCAGTCGGACTGGATCACCGGGCAGACGCTCGTCGTCGACGGCGGCATCTTCCTGAACGCCGGGGTGGGCTGACGGGGAGCCCCGAAACAGGACGAACTGAGCTTCGACGCGGGTGCCGATGGACAGAATCGGCGCCCGCGTCGGCGTATGAGAGACACCCAGTCGAATGACAACGTAGTCACAAACGCGCTGATCAAGTGCCCTGCCAGGAACACCCGTTGCCCGGCTGGGCGCTGCGGTATGGTCTGCCGACCCTTGGTACGGCAGATCGAGGAGCGTGCGCGTGTTCAACCGGAACCGATGTCTGCGGCAACTGGTGGCGGTCACGTCCATGGCCCTGGCGGCCGGGTGCGGCGTCCTCTCCCCGGGGTCGTCCGACGACAAGGGACCGATCGTCGTGGGCACCACCAGTTCTCCGAGCACGCTGGACCCGGCCGCCTCCTGGGACGGCTCCTGGGAACTGTTCCGCAACATCTACCAGACGCTCCTGAGCTACCCTTCCGGGGCGGCGGCGCCCCAGCCCGACGCCGCCCGGAGCTGCGCGTTCACGGACGCCACGAACCTCGCGTACCGCTGCGAGCTGCGCTCCGGCATGAGGTTCTCGGACGGGGACCCGCTCGACGCCGAGGCCGTCAAGTACTCGATCGACCGGATCAGGAAGATCAACCTGCCCAGTGGTCCCGCGGGGCTGCTGGGCAGCCTCGACCGGATCCAGGTGCTCGGCGAGCGCGAGGTCGTCTTCCACCTCAACAAGGCGGACGCCACCTTCCCGTTCGTCCTCGCCACGCCGGCCATGTCGATCGTCGACCCCGAGGACTACCCCGCCCGCTCGCTGCGCAAGGACGGCAAGGTCTTCGGGTCCGGGCCGTACAGCCTGCGCTCCTACGAGGAGGGCAAACGGGCCGAACTGGTCAGCAACGACCACTACAAGGGCTTCGCCCGGCGCAAGAACGACGCGGTCACCATCCGCTACTTCCAGGACTCGGCACAGATGGTCGAGGCACTCAGGGACAAGAAGATCGACGTCACCTTCCGTGGCCTCGCCTCCAAGGACGTCGTCTCGCTCCGGAGCCACGCCGGGCGGGAAGGCCTCCAGCTCGTCGAGGGCGCGGGCACCGAGATCAGCTACCTGGTGTTCAACCCGAAGGACCCGTGGGCCGGGAAGCCGGCGGTCCGCAAGGCGGTCGCCCAGATCGTCGACCGGGCGGCGATCGCGCACAAGGTCTACAAGGACACCGTCGAACCGCTGTACTCCATGGTCCCCGCGGGCCTGACCGGGCACACCACGGGCTTTTTCGACGACTACGGGGACCCCAGTTCGTCCAAGGCCCGGCAGATCCTCCTGGAGGCGGGCATCACCGACCGCGTCCCGCTCACCCTCTGGTACACGACCGACCGCTACGGGTCCGAGACCGCCCCGGAGTTCCAGGAGATCAAGAGCCAGCTGGAGGACTCCGGCCTGTTCCGTGTCTCGCTCAACGGCCGCCCCTGGAAGACGTACGAAGAGGGGTACCGCAATGGCGAGTACCCGGTCTTCGGGCGTGGCTGGTTCCCCGACTTCCCGGACGCCGACAACTTCATCGCGCCCTTCGTGGGCCGGCAGAACGCGCTCGGCACGCCCTATCCGGCGCCGCGGATCACCGACATCCTGCTGCCCGCGTCGCGCCGCGAGAGCGACCGCGCGGCCGTGGTCGAGGAGTTCGAGGAGGCCCAGCAGATCCTCGTCGACGACGCCCGGCTGTTGCCACTGTGGCAGGGCAGGCAGTTCGTGGCGGCGAACGAGGAGATCTCGGGCGGCGAGCAGGCCCTGGACCCCTCGACGATCATGATGATGTGGGAGCTGCACCGCAAGACCAGCTGGTAGATCGCCGCCCGGCCACGGGCGGACCACCGGCAGGTCCAGTGGGGGCGGTATGGGGCGCGGGGCCGATTGTCAGTGGTCGCCTGTAGGTTCTGAGGCCTGGAAGTGACCGCACATCGGAGGAACTTGACGTGACCGACACCGCCATGCTGCCCGAGTCCTGGCGCGGCGTCCTGGGTGACGAACTGCAGCAGCCCTACTTCAAGGAGCTCACCGAGTTCGTCGAGGAGGAGCGCGCCAAGGGCCCGGTCTACCCGCCGCGCGAGGAGGTCTTCGCCGCGCTGGAGGCGACGCCGTACGAGCGGGTGAAGGTGCTGGTCCTCGGCCAGGACCCGTATCACGGCGAGGGCCAGGGCCACGGCCTGTGTTTCTCGGTCCGTCCCGGAGTCAAGACCCCGCCCTCCCTGCGGAACATCTACAAGGAGATGAAGGAGGAGCTGGGCACCCCGATCCCGGACAACGGCTATCTGATGCCGTGGGCCGAGCAGGGCGTCCTGCTGCTGAACGCGGTGCTGACCGTGCGTTCCGGTGAGGCCAACTCGCACAAGGGCAAGGGCTGGGAGAAGTTCACGGACGCGGTGATCCGGGCCGTGGCCGAGCGGCCCGACCCGGCGGTCTTCGTCCTGTGGGGGAATTACGCGCAGAAGAAGCTCCCGCTCATCGACGAGGAGCGGCATGTCGTGGTGAAGGGCGCGCACCCCTCGCCGCTCTCCGCCAAGAAGTTCTTCGGCTCCCGCCCGTTCACGCAGATCAACGAGGCGGTCGCGGCGCAGGGGCACCAGGCGATCGACTGGCGCATCCCGGACCTGGGCTGATACCGACTGACGTTTTCCGGCCCGGGGCTGATCGGGACCTGGGCTGATCGGGGCCGGGCCGGGTGGGGGTCCGGGCCGGTCGTCACGGCGCCGGGCCGGCGGTGTACGGGGCGCCTGAGCGTGATTGTCAGTGGGTCCGGTTAGCGTCGGAAGGGACAGTGACGAGCCTGGAGGACGCGGTGGCGGAGCAACAGGAGCAGGTGGCGCCGGACGCCATGATGACCCGGATCGGACAGGTCGTCATGCTGCACCACGGCGGCGACCGCGAGGAGGCTCGGGGCCGCTTCCTGGACCTGTGGGCGGAGATCGGTGAGGACGGCGACGCCCTGCACCGCTGCACCCTGGCGCACTACATGGCGGACACACAGGACGATCCCGCGGACGAACTGGCCTGGGACCTGCGCGCGTTGTCGGCGGCCGAGGAGCTCACCGACGGCAGGGTGGCCGAGCACCACCAGTCGCTCGCGGTGCGCGCGTTCTACCCGTCGCTGCACCTCAACCTCGCGGCGGACTATGTGAAACTCGGTCGCTCCGAAGCCGCCCGTAGCCATCTGCGCCGGGCCCGCGGTGCGGTCGGCGCCCTCGGGGACGACCCCTACGGGGACGGTGTGCGGGCGGCGATCGGCCGTCTGGAGCTGAGACTCGACGGGGAGGGCCGCTCGCACGGAGGGCCGGGGGAGGGGCCGGGCACCGTCGAGGGGTCCGGCACCGTCGAGCGGCCCGGTCCCTTCGGCGGGTCCGGAGGGGAGACCCTGGGGCCGCCGAGACAGCGCCCCTAGATCCTGCGGACACCGGCCGTGGTCAATGCCCGTACGACCCCTTGCAGATGACCGCCTCCGGACTGTCCGCCTTCCAGCCTCCGTACTTCCGGCCGAGGGCACACACGTCGGTGTTGTTCGGCTGCTCGGGGGCGACGTCGGTGCGGGGTGCGGGCCGATGGGGCAGTGGGTGAGGGTGAGGCTGCGGGTGTGGGTGATGGGCGGCGCCCGGGTGGCGCGGCGGGGCCTGCGGGGCGGCGGGTGCCGGGACGGGCGTACGGTGCGGCGCCGGAGCGCTCGGTGACGGCTTCCGGGACGGCCCGATGAGTTCCAGCGCCTCGCGCGCCGGTGCCTGCACGATCTGCGGCCCGGCTCTGCCCTCCGGACGCGGCGACGGCAGGGCGGGGGAGGGCGGCAGGGCGGGCGAGGGCGGTCGTTGGACGGTCACACAGCCGGAGAGGGCGGCGGTGGCCACGGTGACCAGGAGCGTTGCGGCGGTCGTCGTTCGATGCACCCGCTCAACTCTGGTGTGTCCGGCCCGCTTTGGGGAGCGGACGAGTGGAGGATGCCCCACACGGGTGATCCTTCCGCACCTCCGGAGGGCGCCGGCGCCCGCACGGTGACCCGCCGCCATGAGCCCTGCCTCACTCGCCGGTGGCGCCGTCGATCCGTTCCCGGATCAGATCCGCGTGACCGTTGTGACGCGCGTACTCCTCGATCATGTGGGTGTAGATCCACCGCAGGTTGATGGGGTCCTCGGAGAACCTGCTCCTGACCTTGCCGACGTCGTCCAGCGCGAAACGAGCTGCGTTGCGCCGGGCGATCCCGATCTCGGCCTGCCAGGTGGCGTACGCCTCGTCCCAGGTGTCCGCGTCGGTGAGATGGAACTCTCCGTCCTGGTCCTCCTCGCTGTAGTAGATCGGCCCCGGATCGTCGCCCACCAGAACCTTGCGGAACCAGCCACGCTCCACCTCCGCCATGTGCCGCACCAGACCGAGCAGGGACAACTCGGAGGGCTCGACCGAGGCGGTTTTGAGCTGGGCGTCGTCGAGGCCCGCGCACTTCATCTCCAGGGTCTCGCGGTGGTGGTCGAGCCAGCCCTCCAGCATGGACCGTTCGTCGGCGTTGGTGGCGGGTTTGGTGCGCTGCTTCGTCATGCCCGTATTTTCTTCGAGCGCGCGGCTGTTCACCAGGGCTTTTCCTACCCCCCGACTGTCGCCGAGTCCCTGCCCGCCTGCCACGGCGGCCGGGTCGCGCTGTTCCTGCGGAGCTTCGACGGCATCGTCGACCGGCGGCCGCCGCAGCGGCCGTATGCTTCCGGCGAGGCCCGCGTCGGCGACTGAAGGAGGGCCCCGTGAAGGTCGGCTGTATCGGACTCGGCGACATCGCGCAGAAGGCGTACCTGCCCGTGCTCGGCGTCCAGCCGGGGGTCGAGCTGCATCTGCAGACGCGGACGCCCGCGACGCTCGCCCGGGTCGGCGACAGCCTCCGCCTGCCGCCGGAACAACGGCACACCGACCTGTCGGATCTGCTGGCGCAGAACCTCGACGCGGCGTTCGTGCACGCGGCCACCGTCGCGCACCCCGAGATCGTGACGCGGCTCCTGGAGGCGGGCGTGCCGACGTTCGTCGACAAGCCGCTCGCGTACGAACTCGCCGACTCCGAGCGTCTGGTGCGGCTCGCGGAGGAGCGGAACATCAGCCTGGCCGTCGGCTTCAACCGGCGTCACGCGCCCGGGTACACGCAGTGTGCCGATCATCCCCGCGACCTGATCCTGATGCAGAAGAACCGCATAGGGCTGCCCGAGGACGTGCGCACGATGATCCTCGACGACTTCATCCACGTCGTGGACACCCTGCGGTTCCTGGCGCCCGGGCCGATCGACGACGTGACCGTGCGGGCCCGCGTGGAGGGCGGCCTGCTGCACCACGTCGTGCTGCAACTCGCCGGGGACGGTTTCACGGCGCTCGGTGTGATGAACCGGCTGAGCGGCTCGGCCGAGGAGATCCTCGAAGTCTCGGGGCAGGACACCAAGCGTCAGGTGGTCAACCTCGCCGAGGTGATCGACCACAAGGGGCAGCCGTCCGTGCGGCGGCGCGGCGACTGGGTACCGGTGGCCCGGCAGCGCGGCATAGAGCAGGGCGTGCTCGCCTTCCTCGACGCCGTACGCGCGGGCAAGGTGCTCAGCGCCCGTGACGCGCTGGCGACCCATGAACTGTGCGAGCGCGTGGTGCACGCGGTGCGGGAGCGGTCCGCCGCAGTCTGAGCGCCCGCGCCCCCTCCGTCGCGCACAGGGCCGCCAGGATCAGCAGAGCGGCGTGCACCGGCCAGTCGCCGAACCGGACGTACGGGGTGACGCCCCGCGCCAGCGGCACGTCGTACACCGCCGCCGCGCTCGCGTCCGTGCCGAGCCAGGAGCCGATCCGCTCGCCGCTCGGACCGTAGACGGCGGAGACACCCGTCAGCGTCGCGTGCACCGTCGGACGACCCGTCTCGGCGGCCCGCAGCGCGGCCAGCGAGGCGTGCTGCTCGGGCGCCCAGCTGTGCTGGAAGGTCGAGGTCGAGGACTGCGCGAGGAGCACCTCGGCGCCGTCCTGGGCGAGATGCCGGCTCATGTCGGGGAATGCCGTCTCGAAGCAGACCAACGGGCCGACCCGCAGCCCGTGCCCGACGTTCATCACCACCTGCTCGGTGCCCTTCCTGCGGTCCTCACCGGCCGCCTTGCCCACCGAGGTGGCCCAGCCGAGCAGAGAACGCGCGGGTATGTACTCGCCGAAGGGCACCAGCCGCATCTTGTCGTAGCGGTCGCCGGTCGGGCCCCGCGGTCCCACCAGGACCGAGCTCTTGTAGATCCCCGGCCGGTCGGAACGGTGCGCGTCGACGTTCACCATGATGTCGGCGCCGGTCAGACGGGACAGCGCGGCGACCCGGCTCGCCAGGTCGGGGCGGTCGGCCAGGTCGTAACCGACGCTGCTCTCGCCCCAGACGACCAGGTCGACGTCCTGCCCGGCGAGCGTACGGGTGAGCGATTCCTCAAGCGCGAAGCGCTTCTCGGGGCTGTCCTTGCCGCCGACCACCCCGGGCTGTACGACGGCGATCCTGACCTGGCCGTCCACGTCCGGGCGCGGCGACCACACCCAGGCCGCCGAGGTCGCGGCGGCCGTCGCGACCAGTCCGGCGACAGCGGGCATACGGGACTCGCGCACCGCTACCAGTACGGCGACCGCGACATTGACCGCCACCACCAGGAAGCTCAGCAGCCACACCCCGCCGACCGACGCGAGCCGCAGTGCGGGCTCCACCTGCCACTGGCTCGACCCGAGCAGCCCCCAGGGCCCGCCGAGGCCCTGCCAGGACCGGACGAGCTCGACCATCAGCCACCCCGACGGCAGCACGACGAGCGCGGCAGCGACCCGCCCGCCCGACGGCACCCCGGCGAGGAACCGTCGTACGAGCCAGCCCCAGGGCACCCACAGCGCACCGAGCAGCGCCGCTATCACCACCGTGAACACATGCAGGCTGGGCAGCAGCCAGTGGTGCACCGCCAGCATGAAACCCAGCCCGCCGAACCAGCCGTCGTACGCCGCCCGCTTCCCCGTCGGGGCCGAGCGGGCCAGCAGAATCCAGGGCACTAGGGCGATGTACGCGAACCACCACAAGGACGGGGCGGGAAAGGCGAACATCGGCAGTGCGCCGGCCAGCGCGGCGACGATCGCGCGCCGCCAGGGGGAGGCGAGCCAAAGGGCGGACCCACCGCCGAGCCATCTGTCGGGCCAGCGGCCGGACCAACGCTCGGGCCTCTTCATACAGTGCCTCCCTCCCCGCGGGATGCCTCCAGTGTGCGCGTCGGAGACGATCTCCGACAGAGGGCCTCCTGCCAGGGCTTTCAGGTCAGGGCTTCGAGGTCAGGGCTGTTCGGCCGGGACCGTTCGGCCAGGGCTGTCAGGCCGGGGTGATCCGCTCAGGTGGCGGCGGGTTCCTGGTGGGGCTGTGGGGTGCGGCGCCATTTCTCCTGGACGACGACCTCGCGCAGGCGCCAGCCGAGATCCGTACGCACCAGCCCGAAGGCGTACCGGCCGCCGCACACGAAGTCGGGCGCGGTGGAGCCGCCGTCGTCACCCGCGAACCGCATCGGGTTGATGTAGTCCGCCTGGATCCGGGCCGTGTCGCCCGTGTCCTGGTCCAGCACCCCGAACCGCAGCCGCCGGTTCACGATCAGATGCTGGCGCATGGGGAAGAGCTCCATGCTCCGCGCCAGCCACCCCGCCACCTCGTCGGCACCGCCTTCGATGCCGCCTGCCGACCGGTAGTCGGCGCGTCCGTCCGGTGCGAACAGCCTCCGGTACGTCTCCCAGTTGCCGTCGTCGACCGCCACCGCATACTCGGTGACGAGTCCGTCCACCGCGAACCGGTCCATCACGGTCGCGAGCTCCACACGCTGCGTCATCGGCTCAGTGTTGACCACAGGGCGTGCGCAGCCAAGGGGAGTGCACCGATATTCGGCAGCCACGGCGTGTTGCTCCTGCCGCCCCTGATCCCGTGAACAGGACGTTTCCCCTCCGCGTGGAAGCCCGACTGCTGCCATTCCGGGTCTGGTGCCGGGCGTGGTGCGGATCATGTGGTACCCGAAGTCGGTGCGGGCGCGCTCGGCCTCACCACGCCGTGCAGCGACTGTGACCCATGGGGGATCTACTCCACCTCGATGCCGAAATCCTGCACGAGCTCTGCGAGCCCACGCGTGTAGCCCTTGCCGCCCAGGACGAAGTCCCAGTCCCCGTTCGACCGTCGGCGGAAGGAACCGAGCACCAAGGCGGTCTCGTCCGGCCGGCCGTCGGAGACTTCGAGCTGTCCCAGCTCGGTGAGGCTCGGGCCGAGCAGGCGGATGCGGGCGTCCGTGAAACCGGAGAGGTCTGCCTCGGGGTTGACCTCGGGGTCGATGGCGGCCACGAGCACGAATCGGTCGGCTTCCTCGGGCAACCCGTCGAAGGACACACAGATCGCGGCCTTGTCGGGCGCGGTGGCCGGAAGGGCACGTACAGAGCCGTCCGGTGTCCGCGGATTGTTGAAGAAGACGAAGTGTTCGTCGCTGAGGACGCGATTGCCGCGGCAGACGAGAGCACACACGTCCAACGCGACGCTTCCGGTCCAGGACATGCCCAGGACGTTGTAGTCGTCGGGCAGGCGGAGGTCCGGAGCACCCGACGGGGTCGGCCGAGTCGAGGATCGACGGCCGCCCTCGCCCAGTCGTCCACGCAGCCCATGGCGATGCAGCAGGTCGACGAGTTCAGTACCCGAGATCAGTTCCAGCGGCTTGCCGTTGGCGAAGGTGTGCGAGCCAGGGCCGAACCCCGACGTCGTCACCAGGACGCCCTTGTTGGCGCCGGCGTCCTGCACGGTCCCGTACAGGTCACGCACAGCGGTGGGCGGTACCGTGCTGCGGTAGCGCTTGACCTGCACGACGATCTTGCCGCCGCGGATCGGTGTCGGATCCAGCGCGTCGACGTCCACCCCGCCGTCGTTGGAGCGTTGGGTGGTGACCGCCTGCATCCCCATGGTCCGGAAGAGATCGGCGACGAGATTCTCGAAGGCGATCGGATCCATGTCGTACAGGTCGGGTTCCTCATCGCCGCCATGAGCCACGACCCGGTTCCCGACGTCCTGCGGCCGGCGGCTGGGCCGCACCGGCGTGAGCTGGTCGGGCCGGGCCGAGAGCTGCCCGTGCAGTGCGTCGGCCAGGCAGCTGCCCGCGTCGACCTGCGCCAAGTGCAGGTCGAGGAACGTCGAGTGCGACGCCATGACGGTCGCCAGGTAGATGTGGCCCGGTCGGCCCGTCGTAGGGTCATGCCCGTCCACGAACCCGTTCAAGGTCACCGACTCGAGCGCGCCCGGCTCATCCGCGGCAAAGAGTTCGTGCAGGACGAGGAGCATGCACTGCGCGAGAACCTCCCGGTACAGGGCCCGCCGCTGGCCTGCCGGTCGGGGGGTCTCCTTGTCCTGGTCCACCCCGGACATGTACCGGACCGATTTGACCTCGGGGACGATGCCGACGGCGGGCAACTCCCAGTCCAGCACCAACTGGCGAGCTGCCGGATCGTAGGCTGCCGCCACCTGACGGGGGAAACCCTCCGGCCACGCGGTCGAGGCATAGAGCGCGGCGGAGAAGTACTCGACCACGGAGTCGGGATCGCGACGCCTCACACCTTCGGTCACCTCGACGACGCCGGCGTTGTGCCGCCGCACATCCGCCAGCTGGGCATCTGCCCACTGCTGGTACTCCCGTTGGTACGCGGCCAGTTGATGTTGCCGCTGAGTCTCCGCCGTCCGGGCGGCGCTCCAGTCCCGCTCGAAGCGCGCCCGTGCTTCGGCCTGCGCTTGGGCCCGGCGACCGGCAGTCCACCCGCTCTGCGTCTGGTAGTGGTTGAAGTCCGGCATGGGCACGGGCTGTGCCAACGGCCCTGGAGCGAAGGGCTGGACCTCTTCGGGGCGCGTGAGGGACGAAGCCCTGAAAGGCGGAGCCTGACAACCCGAGGCGAGAAGACCTTGGAGCGACGCAACTTGTGCGTCCAGTTCCTCCGTGCGACGCAGTGCCTCCGCCTGTCGGTACTCGCGGTGGCTCTGGGCGGCCCGCCGCTGGTAGGCACGTGCTTGCTGGGCTTCCTGCCTCCGCCGTCTGGCTTCGACTTCCTGCTGACGCTGCTGCTGGCGTTGTACTTCTGCCCAGACTCCGACCAAGCCGGTAGACCGACGACTCATGTGTTGCGGGCCCTCCCCGAGGCGCTCTGGTTGTCCCCACAACCAGGTGTAACGAGACGACTTTATCCAGTAACCGCCGTTTCGCGTATCCACTTGTCAAAGGCGACGCGCTCGCGCCATCGCCGCAGGCCAACGCGACTGGGGGTAACCCGGTTGTTGCCGCGTCTGAGGGGAATCCCGTGCCGGCGGACGACGTTCACGAAGCATGGCTGTCATCCACAGGACCACACTGACGCCCAGCAAGCTGGAGCTGCTCGCGGGCTGGCTGCCCAGGCAGCCGTGGTACGTCGACACGGCGAGTGAGCCGCACCTGAGCAAGGCTGGTGGTTTCCGGCTCGATGATCCGCAAGGGGAGGTGGGAATCGAGTTCATGGTGGTCACGGACACGTCCGGCGAGCGACCGCGCTCCTACCACGTGCCGCTCAGCTACCGCGGGGCGCCGCTCGACGGAGCCGATCAGGCGCTCATCGGCACGACCGAGCACGGGGTATTGGGAAGACGGTGGGTGTACGACGGGACCCATGACCCGGTCCTCGTCGCTCAACTTCTCGGTCTCCTCCAGGGCCGCGCCGTGCCGCAGGCTCAGAGCGAGACCGACACGCCCGCCCCCTCCGTCACGAATCACTTCACCGGAGTCGGCTTCTCGACCGTGGTCGTGTCGACGGCCGTCGACGACGGGCAGCACCGCACCGCCGTCGTGGTGGAGACCAAGGAAGAAGACGGGCCGGACGGTGGGTTGGCGGGAACCCTGACCATCGACGTGATCCGTGTCCTTCAGCCCGACGAGCAGGTTCCCCGCACCATCACGGCCGGGGAGGCGCGAGGACATGTCGTTGCCGACTGGCGCCTGCCGAACGGCGACGAAAGCCGCGGCACGTTCGTCCTCCTCCGCGACACGGCGCGTTGACCTGACCACCGTGCCGGCCGCAGTCCCGAACAAAGGCCTGTGGCCGGCACTGGGACGTGTGTGCGCGAGCGCCCTGCCTGCCCTGCCGCGGCGCCGGTGTACCCAGCACATTCAGCGGCTCGACGTCCCACGCTGCCCTCGGCGGCCCGCCGACCACCCAAATGATCACTTATTTCATAGGTTCTAAGAATTCTCCTAGGCCCCTCCCGCCGAGACTCGTCACACGAACCCCGCGTCAGCGTGGCCCGGGGTCGAAGACGGGAGACTCACGTGAAGCTGGCCTTACGCCTCAGCGCCTGCGCAGCCTTAGTTCTCGGAGGGGGTTTTGCACTGGCCCCCGCAGCCCAGGCGGCCTCGGTGTCCACGACGGCCTCGGTCTCCACGACGGCCTCGGCCGACTACGTCTGCAAGAGCTTGAGTATCCGGTGGGTCGTCGCCCCGTTCCCCTGGTCCCCTGCCAACTGGTTCGTGCTCGGGAACGGTTGCACCGGTCCCACCCTCCAGCAGGAGATCTACCGCACGATCACCGACGGCACCGATACCTGGGGCTGCCCCTTGTGGGTTGCGCCCGGCGGAGGTCTGAACTGTACGAAACTCAACTGATCCCCTCAGGAGATGCGCGCCGGTACCCCGCTCGGCGAGGGCGCGCCGGCGTATCCACGATCGCGGGGTGGCCGCAGATCGTGGTCCGGGCTGCCGGGCTGCCGGGCTGCCGGGCTGCCGGGCTGGCGGGCTCATGCTGGGACGAGGCGGGGACACGTTCGATGTCAGTGGCCCCGTCTACTCTCCCGATCATGAGCAGGTGGATGCGGAACACTCAATTGGTCGCAGAACAGGCCGCCCGGTTCCGGGCCCTCGCGGAGCGTGGCGAGCTGCAGGAGTTGTCCCGCGCCGTCATGCGGGCCGCGTGCCAGAACGGCTCCATGACGGGCGTGGGGCGCGAGAACATGGAGCTCTTGCGGGCATTGCCCGACAAGGACCGGCTTGAGCTCGCGGGCATATGGGCCCGTTGGCACGGCCACGTGGAAGACGATTGGACGGCGGGGGAGTTCAGGCGGGACCTGGACTACCTCCGCACCGAACTGCTCATGGTCGCCTCTGGAGTTGTCCGCGGTCTCGACGGGGATCTGCTTGCTGCCGAACGCCGTGACCAGCTCTCCCGGTTGAGAGACCAGTGCTTCATCTGGTCGAACCATCGGGTCTGGGAACTGGCCGATGCGGAACTCGCCGCCGGGCGTACTCCCGATCCGACGATACTGGCGGCCTTTCGGCGCACCAACGCGGCGGCGAACCAGCCAGGTTGCCGGCGCACGCAGGTGGCCGCGAACGGCACTGAACCCGGGATGCGCGAACTGCTGGCCAAGTTCCCCGGTCCGGTGCTCAATCCCGGGGAACCGTGGGCCGAGCAGGCGCTCAAGGAAGCGACAGCCGGAGGAGAGTCGTGGCAACGGCTGCTGGCCCATGCCGCTCCCGCGACCGCCGGCGCACCGTCGGCGAAATGGGAACGGACCGGATTGAGCCTGCTGGACGCCGTAGGCCCGGAGGAGGCACGGCGAGCGGTACTGAGGTGGTTCGAACTGGCTGGTCTGGATCGAACAATCCCGCTTCTCGGCCATCCGCACCTTCCGTTCGATGTGAACGCACGCTTCGACCCCTACAACTCCCACGTTCTGCGCGGACTCGCCTGGATGCTCTCCTTCCTTCCGCCTCGGCCGGACACGGTCCATGCCCTCGTCGGCCTCGTCGAGACCTCCCTGGACCATCGGTCCGGAAACGCTCCCCGCTCGCCTCAAGTGGCCGAGGCGGGCATCGTCGCCTTGGCCCGGATCGGGGACCGGACGGCACGGTCGGAGCTGGAGACCCTGAGCAGGTGGGTCACGCACAAGGGCACTTCGCGGCGCATAGACACAGCACTCGCTGCCTACTGATCGGTCGAGGGCGGCGTGTTGGCGCACCCGCGCCCGCTCGGTGTGAACGACGTGTTCGTGCCCGGTTCGAGTGGGCATCGGTGCCCGGGGTGCGTCCGCGATCGTAGAGTGATCGAAAACAAGTACGAGCTCGCTGTGGACCCGGATCGCCAGTTCGCCACCAGGAGGCACGTATGACACGTCATGTCACCGTCGTCACGGGCGGTAGCCGGGGGATCGGTGCCGCGACCTGTGCGCGGCTCGCGGCGGACGGTCACGATGTGGCGGTGGGGTACGTGCGCGACGGCGCGGCGGCGGAGTGGACCGCGAGCACCGTCCGCGCGGCGGGGGCACGCTGTGTCACGGTGCGGGTGGACACCTCCGACGCGGATGACGTCGAGCGGCTCTTCGACACGGCGGCGGACCGGCTGGGCCCGGTCACCGGGCTGGTGAACAACGCCGGTGTGACCGGTCCGCTCGGCAGACTCGCGGACACCGACCCCGCCGATCTGCGGCGCGTGCTGGACGTCAACCTCCTGGGCACACTGCTGTGTTCGCGGCGGGCCGCCCGGTCCATGGCGGCCTGGGGGAGCGGTGTCATCGTCAATGTGTCCTCGGCGGCCGCCACGCTCGGCAGCCCCGGGGAGTTCGTCCACTACGCGGCCACCAAGGCCGCCGTCGACGCCCTCACGGTGGGTCTCGCCAAGGAACTCGGCCCGGACGGCATCCGGGTCAACGCGGTCGCGCCCGGCATGATCGACACCGAGATGCATGCGACGAGCGGTGATCCGGGCCGCGCGGAGCGGGCTGCCTCGTCCATTCCGCTGCGCCGCGTGGGTCAGGCCGAGGAAGTCGCCGCCGCCATCGCGTGGTTGATGTCGCCCGAGGCGTCGTACACGACGGGGGCGGTGTTGCGGGTGTCCGGGGGACGGTGAGCCTCGACGGGGGGTGGTCACCCCTCGGGCTGCGCGCAGATTCCCCTGCCCGGTCTCACGCCGCCTCGATGATCTCTCCGCGTATCGCTTCCGCCCACTTCACGACCAGCAGCTCGTACTCCGCCCGCTCCTGGGCGGACAGGGAGCCGCCCGCGCGCGTCCACAGGGCGCGGATCTGCTCGTTTAACGCGGCAGCGGACCGCACGGAACCAGAGGGCATGAAATCGGGGGACATGAGACCAGCCTAGGGGCAAGGACTGACACTGCGCTACCGGGCGGCTACTCAGCCCGTATGTGGTTCGTCACGGCCGAAGTGGAATGGCGTGGCAGGACGTGGAGGGCGGGGAATCGACGGGAGCGGGCTCTGTCGCTCCGGGGGCAAGAAGGCCCGAGTCGCCGCCCGAGTAGCCGCCCGGGGCGCCGGTCGCCGGACGTTCGCGCGGCCGGTCGAGGCCCGCTCACCGTCGCTCGGCCCAGACGCGGGACCAGTCCGAACGAGGGCCGTCGCCGCGACCGGGTCGCTGCCGAGCGGGGTGAGGTGCCAGGCCGGCGGGGTTGTCGAAGCCGTTGAGGCCAACAAAAACGAATTGGCTGAAGTCGTCGACGCGGCGATGCCCGTCTCGCGGAGTTCCGTGAGGCGGCTGGGCAGGGCGCTGGAGGACATGTCGTCGCAGCGGCGCCGGAGCTCGCGGAAGCCGATCGGGGCGGCTGGTGCCGTGGGGCTTCATGCTCAGGCGCAGCGTCCAGCCTCGGCCGAGGAGATCCAGCGCCGCCATGAGGGGACGGCGGGTGGCCGAGCCGCGTACGGGGTGGCTGGGCGCGGGGGTACCTGCGCCGGGGCCTGCGCTCGGGTCCGTACCCGCGGTGGGGTCGCCGACGGCCAGGGTGCCGGAGGCCGGGGCGTCGGCGGTCGCGGTGTCCGGCCCCCCGGCAGCCGGACCCTGTAGGCAAATCCGCAGCGGAGCCATCCTCCGTGGAAGTCGTGAGCACTAAATCGATTTAGTGCTCACGACTTCCGGCACACATGCTGGGCAGCCGACATGACCGACCGGATTCGCCAACAGCATCCGGCAGCCGAGAGGGGCGGTGCCGTTCGGCGCGGATGTCGAGCCGAGCGAGTGCCTCTCCGTGCCCGAGCGCGTACCTTTCGCTGGGAGCCGCCCACTCCTCAGCCATGCGCTTCGACTTCGGAAGCGCAACGTCGCGCGCCATGAGGCAGCGCATCGGCGGAGTCACACCGCCCCGCGACCCCGAACTCGCCTCACGCAGGTGGGCGTTGGGTGCGGGCCTGCTGGCCCACGGCCCGCACCGGATGCGCGTACGAAGGGGGTGTCCACGTGGCGACGGCAGTGGCGAACGGCGTGCCCGAGCGGCGTGCCCGAGCGGTGTGCCGCAGTCTCAGCCCGCCGACTCCGCCGCGTGCGGGCTCAGCCCGCCCGTCGCCACCAGCGCGATGATGACGATGCCCAGCGCGATCCGGTACCAGACGAACGGCATGAAGCTCTTGTGCGAGATGAACTTCATGAACGAAACTATGTCGACGTGTCCTGAGCGGCTTTGACCTGCTGGTTTCCACCACTTTTCAAGATCGAATGGTAGAGCAGTGGGAGATGGCGCCTTTCCAGTGCCCTCCCTCGCCGACCACGAACGGCGCAACCACCTGCTTTGCAGCGAATCGGCAATCTCCTGCTCCATGGCCAGGGCAACGTGCGAGTAGAGACCATCCACGCCGGCGACCTCGCGGCCCATGCGGGTCTCCACGGCGATGCGACTGTGTCGATCTTCATCCAGCCACTCCTTGCCGCCGTGACGAAGCAGGTACAGCCGCTTTCCGGCGTTCGTGGTCGCGGGGAACCGGCCCCTGACCCGCGGCCAAACTGTCCAACAAGGCACTGGCCGCAGTGCGCGCCTCGGTCGCTCACCAGCCCGGATGAGATTTTCGGCAAGGGCAGGATGCATGAGGCCGACTGGGACGACAGCGGTGCCCCGGATGAGCTGATCGGCACGCGAAGAGCTGTGCCGCGGTGACCTGCATGCCCTGGCTGTCGCCGGAGGCGCTCCAGCGGTCACCGCACCCCAGCGGGCGCTGGCCGCGTTTCTGCGTCTGCCCGCCGGGTGATCCCCGCACCGGGGCACCGCTGCTCTGGCACTCGTGCCCGTACGGGGCGGTGTAGCCGGTGGTCGGGTGCACGGTCGCCTCAGGTTGTCGGTGCCGTCGGCTAGCGTGCGCGGTATGCGCTACTTCAATACGGCCGGGCCGTGCGTCCCCACGCGTCACTACATGGTGCCGGCCCAGGAGCGGCTGCCCAGGGCCCGCGGGTACATCGAGCAGGGCCAGTACTTCGTGGTGCACGCGCCACGGCAGACCGGGAAGACGACGGTGCTGGCGGCGATGGCCCTGGAACTGACGGCCTCGGGCCGGTACGCGGCGCTGCACTTCTCGTGCGAGAGCGCGGAGGTGGCCGGGGAGGACTACGGCCAGGCCGAGCTGCTGGTGCTGGAGGCGATTCGGCGGTCCGCGGAGTCCGCGGGGTTGCCTGATGAGCTCGCGCCCCCCGCATCCTGGCCCGACGCGGTGCCCGGGTCCCGGCTCACGCGGGGGCTGGCTGAGTGGGTGCGGAGCTGTCCGCGTCCGCTGGTGCTGTTCTTCGACGAGATCGACGCGCTGCGGGGGGAGAGCCTGCGCAGTGTGCTGCGCCAGTTGCGCGATGGCTTCACTGTCAGCCGTGGCGGCTTCCCGCATGCGGTGGTGCTGTGCGGGCTGCGGGATGTGCGTGACTACAAGGCGGCCTCGGGCGGGGATCCGGGGCGCCTTGGTACGTCGAGTCCGTTCAACATCAAGGTGGCGTCGCTGCGGTTGGGCGACTTCACCGAGGCCGAGGTCGCCGAGCTGTACGGGCAGCACACCACGCAGACGGGCCAGGATTTCACGGTGGATGCGCTGGAGCGTGCCTTCAGCTTTACCCAGGGACAGCCGTGGCTGGTCAACGCGCTGGCCCGGGAGGTCGTCGAGGAGATGGGGGTGCCGTCGGACACGCCGATCACGGCCGAGCACATGGAGGAGGCGAAGGAGCGGCTGATCCTGGCGCGTGCGACGCATCTGGACTCGCTGGCCGCCAGGTTGGGCGAGGACCGGGTGCGGCGGGTGATCCAGCCGGTGATCGCGGGCGAGCTGCTCCTGCCGACGGACACGTACGACGACGATCTGGCGTACGTACGCGACCTGGGGCTGGTCGCTCCGGACGCGCCGGTGCGAGTGGCCAATCCGATCTACCAGGAGGTCATTGTCCGGGTCCTGGGAAACAACACGGAGGGCCAGGTCGTCGCCGCCCCGAGCAGCTTCCGGCTGCCGGACGGCCGGATCGACATGGACAAGCTGCTGTGCTCCTTCGCCGAGTTCTGGCGGGAGAACGGCGAGATCCTGGCCACCGCCTCGACCTACCCGGAGGCCGCAGCACAGCTGGTGATGATGGCCTACCTGCACCGGATCGTGAACGGGGCGGGTTTCATCGACCGGGAGTACGGGGTCGGCCGGCGGCGCGTGGACCTGCTGATTCGCCAGCCGTACACCGCTGCCGACGGTTCGCGGGCGGTGCAGCGCGAGGCGCTGGAGCTGAAGGTGTGGCGCCACGGCCGCACCGACCCCCTCGCCGAGGGGCTGGCACAGTTGGACGACTACCTGGACCGCATGGAGCTGTCCACGGGCACCCTCGTCGTCTTCGACACCCGCCCGCAGGCAGCCCCGGTCCACGAGCGCACCGCCTTCTCGCAGCGGACCACGCCCTCCGGGCGCACCGTCACCCTGCTGCGCGCCTGACGGCCGGGAGACCTCAGCCAGGAGCGCCCCGGATCTTCCTCCCGTGGCCGTGTTTCCGGAGCAGCACGGGTTCGGTGCGGGAGCTGGAGGGGCTCGGCAGCCAGGAATCACGGCAGTTCGGTGCTGACACGTCAGCACCGTGTCAGCACATGAAACCCTGGGGCGGGCCGCGGCACGTTCTTCGACAAGCGCGCCGACGGCACCTTCGGTCCCGTGGAGGACATCAAGATCGATGTTCTGGTCACCCCCGAGCAGTGGGACGCCCTGGGCCGCATCGGCGCCCCAGGTAACCTCGCCTCCGGTGCCCAGAAGGCCATGGCAGCCGGGGTCGCGTCGCTCGACCAGCGATGAGGCGGCAGAGCGCCCGTTACCTCGTCCCCGGAACCACGGTCAGGGGTACGCCAACCCTCGTCAGTGTTCCGAACTGTCGTGCGGGGACGGTGGTGACGCGGGCCCTGGAGGTTGCTGCGGGGGCTCTTGATGCTGCGCTGCTCGAGTGAAACGGGTGGCGCGCTGTCGCTCCAGACGGGGTACGCGCAGTGACCGGCGGTCTTCGGCGCGCGTTGGGAAGGTTGCGCCGAAGACCGCATCCGGCCACTGCCTTACCTACTGACGAGTCAACAAGGTGAGGCGGCGCGCACGCTGTTGAGCTACATGGCCTCACTGGAACTGCCTGGTGGCTTTGTCAGTGATTTCCTTGCCAAGGTGTACATCCCCGACGGCGACGGCCGTGATGCTGGATCGCGGCGTCGCTGGGCGGGGCAAATCGCGGCATGCATTCCGACGGCCAGCAGGGGAGTGAGGCAGCTCCGTGGACTCCGGCAGCGCCGGCCCGTCGTCCGGTCCCCCCGGGGACCCAAGCGCCCTCGGGCCAGGGCATCGGCATCCGTGCGCTGTGCGGCTGCGGTCTGGGGCGTCGGTTCGCGGCCACTGTGGGTTGGGCGGGGTGCCTGCTCGGCACCGGCTGCCGCCTTGCGAGCCAGTCCTGCGCGGTGTGCGGCTATCGACGCGGCAACGGTGCCCCCGGTTTGGATGGCCGGTGCGGGGATCGGACGGAGGGCGACAGCGGCCGCGGCTGCGGTCGATGAGTTGCTGGGGCGCTCGGCAGGCGTCGCAGGGTCGGGACGGGGAACGGTCCTTGACGAACGCTGTGTGTCGTCCCTGGCTGGAGGGCCGGAGCGTGGCTGTGTGGCCAACCATGCATGGGCCGGTGGTGCCGAGAGTGTTGCCATGCTTCCGCGATTCCATCGCGCGGAGTCCCCGATGTGCATTTCTTCTTAATGCGTTCGATTTCAAGTTTCACGCACTCTATGTTAATTGTCGGCGACGCCTGAGAACTGGTTCTGGATCACTTCCGTGCAGCGCTGATGGACGGTCACGGGCTCGCCCCGGTACCCGGCCCGCGTATGCCTTGGCGAACCGCACCGCGCCCGCACGTGAGTCCCGGTCGGTCAGTGCGCAGGGGCCGGACGGTAGGGTGAGAGCCGTTCTGTAGCGGATTCCCCTCTCTGTCAGCCTTGGGTGAGACATCCCGTTCTGCGGGGTTAGCCTGAGAGGGCACGACAGGAGAACCGTCCCTTATGCCCAGCACAGAGCCCGTCGGGTCCGACCCGGCGCCGAGGCCGAAGCGCCGCACTTTCACCTCGGAGTACAAACTGCGGATCGTCGCCGAGTACGACGCCGCGCCCAGGAACGAGAAGGGTGCGGTCCTGCGCCGGGAACGGCTCTACCACTCGCATGTCAAGGAGTGGCGGACCGCCCGGGATGCCGGGGCCATGGAAAACCTGGTCGACCGCCGGACCAGCCCGGCCCGCGCGAAGAAGTCTGCCGCGGAGGTGGAGAACGAGAAGCTGCGGCAGCAGGTGGAGCGGTTGCAGAAGGACCTGGCCCGGAACAAGGCCGCGCTCGAGGTGATGGGAAAAGCTTCCGCGCTCTTGGACATGATCTCCGAGAGCGCGGACTGAAGCCTGCCGCCGCCCCTGTCGTGGACGAAGCGTTCACCAGCGTCGAGGCTCAGCTGGGCGTCACAGCCGCCTGCCGGCTGACCGGCCGCTCCCGCGCCACGCACTACCGCCGGCTCCGGCCCCCGCCGCCACGCAGAGCACGTGCCCCGCAGGTGCAGCCGTCGGCCCTGACGGCCGAAGAGCGGGCTGCGGTCCTGGAGTTGATGAACGGCGACGAGTACGCCGAGCTGGCGCCCGCACAGATCTGGGCCCGCGAGCTGGATGCCGGGCGCTATCACTGCTCCGTCTCGACGATGTACCGGATCCTGCGCGAGCAGGATCAGTCCGGGGAGCGCCGACGGCAGGCCACCCATCCCGCCAAGGCGGTGCCCGAGCTGGTCGCCACAGGGCCCTCGCAGGTGTTCACCTGGGACATCACCAAGGCAGCCGGACCGGTCAAGGGCGTCTGGTATCACGCCTACGTGATCATCGACATCTTCAGTCGATACATCGTCGGGCACACCGTCGAGCGGGCCGAATCGGCGGTGCGGGCCGAGGAGTTGATCCGCGAGACCATCGCCCGCAACGGCATCGTGCCTCAGACCGTGCACGCCGACCGCGGCACCTCGATGACGTCGAAGAAGGTCTCCCAGCTGCTGATCGATCTGGGCGTGACGCGGTCGCACTCGCGGCCGAAGGTCTCCAACGACAACCCCTACAGCGAGGCCCAGTTCAAGACCACGAAGTACATGTCGGACTACCCCGAACGGTTCGATTCGCTGGCCCACGCCCGCGAGTGGTTCGACGCGTTCATCGCGTATTACAACCACGAGCACCGGCACTCGGGCATCGGCTGGCACACCCCCGCCTCCGTCCACTTCGGAACCGCCGAGGAGGTCCGCGACCAGCGCGCGGTCACCCTCGCCGAGGCATACACCCACCACCCCGAACGCTTCGGCCGCCGCCCCCGACCACCCGAGATACCCCAGACGGCCTGGATCAACGACCCGGCCAAGCGCAGGAAACCCGCACCACAAACCTCATAGCGTCACGACCGTCTCACTGGACTTGAAATCTTCCGTTCTGCGGCGCCGCAGTGCAGGTAGGGAGGGTCGGCGTGGCTCTGGAGCCGAGCGTGCTCGAAAGCCGGTTCACGGACCTGGCTCTCGCGTCAGCCAATTTCGGGTTCCTGCTTCCCTACGAGCCTCTTCTTGTTCTTCACGGCGCATCCTGTGAGGCCCGCGCGGCTACTGCTCCCGCTGATGCGGTGGCGGCGGCACGCCAGTTCGGTGAGGTTCTCGCCGCTGAGGTCGGCCACCGGACCGGGGTGCGCCTGCCCGCGGGTGATCAGCCGGCCCGTCTGGACATCCTGTCTCGCGCCGGGGTGCTCGTGCCGCAGGTCCTGGACGCGTTCAACGACCTTCACCGCTTCGACGGCAGCACACGCGAGGGGCGGGAGGCGGCGGCGCATCTGGTCGAGCGCTGCTTCATGCTGGCCGCCTGGTTCTTCCGCGCCCTGACCGGCGACGCGGAGTCTATGAACTTCGTCCACGCCGCTGCGTCCGATCTGAGTGTTCTGGCGCAGCGGGTCGCTGCGCTGGAAGAGGACCTGCCCCGTCTGCGCCGCGAATTCGACCTGCGCGTCTCGCCGGTGACCCTGGCTGTCGCCGAACGTGAACAGCTGATCGTCAGCGCGCGCGATGCCGCCCATGAGCCGCTGCGCGAATCCGACATTGCCGCGGAAGTGCAGCGCAGGCTGGCCAAGGCGGGATGGGACGTGCTGGGCGCTGGTGAGGAGACTCAGCTCAACCGCTCCCTGGGCTGCGTCCTGGTGGAGCCCCGCCTGGCTGGAGGACGGCGCGCCGACATGCTGCTGACGGTCGGTGGACAGGTGGTCGGGATCGTCGAGTGCAAGCGGGACGGTGCCGATCTCACCGACGCCATGGAGCAGGCGGGCGCACTGGCCGAGGCCCCGGCGGGCTCCTTGCCGTGGTCCGTGTGGCGCTCGCCGCTGCCGTACCGGTATGTGAGCGATGGCCGGCGTCTGCTGTTCTGCGACGCCAATGACCCCGAACCGCACGCGCGCCTCGTCAGCGGCTTCCACCAGCCCCGCACGCTGGCCCGCTGGCAGCGCGAGGCGGAGGCGGACAGCGCGGCGCCGACCTACCGGGCCCGACAGGCCGCCTACCTGCTGCGGCAGGACGAGGGATTCGACCAGCTCCGCAACCCCCAGCACGGGGCGCTGCGGGCCATCGAGCAGGCCCTTGCGGCCGGTCAGCGGCGGGCGCTGGTGCACATGGCCACCGGCTCCGGGCGGAGTTTCACCGGGGTGTTCACCGCCTACCGGCAGCTCCGGTACGCGCGCGCGGGCCGGGTCCTGTTCGTGGCCGACCGAAAGCTGGCAGTAAAGCAACTGATCGCTCAGCTGCGCCAGTTCAGCATGCCGGACGGAGGGCGCCCTCTCGATGACGTGTACCACGTCCAGGAGCTGACCGCGGACGGCCTGGACTCGTCGGCTTCCGTGGCCGTGGCCACGGTGCAGCGTCTATCGGCGATACTCGCCGGCACGCCGGCACCCGAGGACGGATCCGACCGCGTGTCGGCGTACGAGACCGCCGAACGGCAAGCGCATCCCGATGCCACACCCCTGGAAGTGACCTACTGCGAGGCGCTGCCGCCCGACGCGTTCGATCTCGTCATCGTCGACGACTGCCACCGCGCCCTCTACGGACAGCGGCGTGCCCTCCTTGAATACTTCGACGCTCCTGTCGTCGGCTTCAGCGCGACTCCGACCGCTACCGCTCTGGGATTCTTCAAGGGCAACCTGGTTGACTCCTACAGCTATGAACAGGCCGTCGCCGACGGCGTCGCCGTGGACTGCTCCGTCTACGAGATCCGGGTCACCGACGACGGGCAGCCGGCGTTCGCCACCCCCGTCGACGCTGTCGGTGTGGAAGCCAGGAGCTCGCGCCGCGCCCGGTACGAGGACCTGGACGAGGAGCTGGCCTCCACCGCAGGGCAGGGCCCGGCGCGAGCTATCCCCTCCGAGCACCTGGCCGCGGTGGTGACGGCTTTCCGTGACGCGCTGCCGACCTTGTTCCCCGACCGGACGCAGCAGGGCGGCGCGCTCGGCGTGGTCCCCAAGACCGTGGTGTTGGCGCAGGACGGACCGCATGCGGACGAGGTCGTTGAGCGCATCTGCGACGTGTTCGGCGCCGGGGACGTCTTCTGCCGGCGGATCACGCACCGCGACGCTCATGCGGTGCACCTGCTGCGGGAGTTCCGCACGACACCGCAGTTCCGGATCGCGGTCGTGACGGATCTGACCTCCGGGTTCAGTGACATGCGGGCGATCGAGTGCCTGCTGATCCTGCGCGAGGTGCGCTCCGCCGCCTACTACGAGCAGCTGCTGGCCCTGGGGACTCAGACCATCGCGTCCGCGGAACTACGAGCCGTCACCCCGGGGGCGGTTGCCAAGACGCAGCTTGTGGTCGTCGACGCGGTGGGCGCTTCGCGTCACCTCCAGCCGCTGGTGAATTTGACTGATGCATCCGGGCAGGCGGGGCGGGTCGCCTTGGAGCGCCTGCTGAACCGTGCCACGGAGGGCCTGGTGACGCCGCAGGAGACGGCCGAACTCGCCATCAGGCTAGCCCGGCTCATCCCCGCGCTCAGTGACGCCGACGGCGCCGAGATCCGGAAGCTGGCGGGCCAGCCGCTGCAGGAACTGGTGACCCGTCTCCTCGACTCGGTCGACTCGGATCACCTGGCACCACTGCGCCGGGCGGGAGGCAAGAAAGCCGTCGAGGACGAGCGGCGCGTGGCCCTCTTCCCGCTCGCCGAGAACCCCGAACTCCAAGAGGCGCTGCTCGGCCTGTACGACCGGCCGGCCCCTTTGCGGGTGACGGCATCCGAAAGGCGTCGCCGAGAAGCGGAGACGGTGCGCTGGCGTCTGGCCGAGTTCATTGAGCGGGCCGGGCCCTTTAGCTCCGCCCAGCTGTGGTGGATCGAGAAGATCGCGGACGTGGTGGCCGCCGAGACCCGCTTCGCCCCGGCGTATCTGGACGGCGTCCCCTTCTCGGCGCGCGGCGGCACGGACGGCTTCCTTGACGCCTTCGGGCCCGACGCCGCGATCGACCTCCTGGACGAACTGCACAGGGCCCTGGCGTGATGAATGAGGTGTCTGCTGGCTGGAGGGTCGTCCGGCTGGCCGACGTGCTGAGCGAACCGCTGGTCAACGGCCGGTCCCCGCGCCCCGGCGAGGACGGGTTGCCCGTACTGCGTATGACGGCGCTTCGGGCAGCGAGGGTGGACTTCACCCAGTCCAAGAGCAGCGCCCGCAGTGACGACGGCCGCGCGATACTGCTGGCCGAACACGGGGATGTGCTGGTCGGCCGGGTCAACGGCTCACTCTCCCTGGTCGGCGAGGGCGCCCTGGTGGACGATCCCCCGACCCCAACGGCCATCCCCGACACCATGATCCGAGTGCGCGTACGCCCCGATGCCATCGATCCGCGCTACCTCGCACACCTGTGGAAGTCGCCGGTCATGCGGCGCCAGATCGAGGCACGTGCCCGCCAGGGCGGCGCAGCGATCTGGCGGATCAACCAGGGTAATCTGGCCGACGTCCTGCTGCCGCTGCCCCCTGTGGTGGAACAGCGTCGGATCGTCGGCCTGTTGGAGGACCACCTCGCCCGCATCGACGCCACCACGATCCGCACCGGCAACGCCCTCGACCAGGCCGACGTCCTGAGCCGTACCCTGACCGCGCGGGCAGGGCGCGGCGCTCTTGGTGAAACCGCTCGCGTTCCCGCGAGCCTGCCCCGGGTGGCGGGTGCCGGTGACGGGACACTGCCCCATCTGCCCGCGCACTGGCGATGGACCCGCCTGCACGACGTCGCCGAGGTCACCCGCGGCATCACCCCGCCCGGCAAGCAGGAGTGGAATCCCGCCGATGTGGACGTCTCCTGCCTGCGGGTCGCCAACGTGCAGCGCGGCCGCCTGGACTTGGACGACGTCCGCACGATCCGGCTCCCCCACCACGGGCCCAGGAAGCCCGGCTGCGGGCAGGCGATGTGCTGCTGACCGGCGGCGGATCGAGCGACAGCCTGGGCCGCGGCTGGATCTGGGAGGAGCAGCTGCCCCACTGCGTCCTCAACAGCCAGCTTTTCCGTGTCCGGATCACTGCCCATCAGCTCCACCCCGTCCTGCTGGCCTGGCACGCCAACGGCTTCGGCCTCCAGTGGTGCAACCGCAACGCCACCCAGAGCGTGGGGCAGGCGTCCATCAGCCTGACCAGGATCCGGCTCATGCCGGTGCCCGTCGCTCCCGTAGACGAGCAGCACCATCTGGTCGCGGTGGTCCAGGCGCACACCACGGCCCTGAACGCGGCCTCCGCGGCCGCCGAACGCGCTCTCGTGGTGGCCGGACGGCTGCGGCGTAACCTCCTGGAACGCGCCTTCACCGGTCACCTTCCCCCTCCGCTTTCCCCGTCCGGGCAACAGGAGTTTGTGCTGTGAACCCCACCATCTCCTCCCGCCCCGGATACGACCAGGCCCTGGTGGACCGGCTGTGGAACTTCGGCAACGTGCTGCGCGACAACGGCACCTCGGGCCTGGAGTACATCGAGCAGCTGGCCAGCCTGATCGTCCTCAAGCGCGCCCACGAACAACGCCAACGCCCCCTCAACGGGCAGGACGTACTCGGTTTCGACGCCTGGCGCAGCTCACCTCGACCGAGCGCGACCACCTGATCCCGGTCTACGAGCAGATCCTGGACCTGCTCGCCGCCCGGCCCGGAACGCTCGGGCTGCTCTTCCGGCGGGCACAAAACCGCATCCCGGAGCCTGCCCTCCTGCACCGCTTGATCGTCGACGTGGTGGACCGCTACCAGTGGTCCGCAGGCGACATCGGTGCCGTCTTCGAGGCGCTGCTGGTCCGCATGAGCGCGAACACGAAGACCGGCGCCGGCCAGTACTTCACCCCCCGGCCGCTGATCGAGGCGATCGTGCAGTGCGTCCAGCCCGGCATCGACGACACCGTTGCCGACCCGGCCTGCGGCACCGGCGGTTTCCTGATCAAAGCCTTCGACTACCTGGTCGACCACTTTCCTTCAGGTGTCACCGCGGCCCAGCGCAAGCGGCTCGACCAGGGCGCCTTCTTCGGCACCGAACTCGTCGACGCCACCGCGAGGCTGGCCACGACGAACCTGGTCCTGCACGGCGTCACCCGGGCCGACGAGGCCCACCCGTGCATCACCGTCGGGGACGCGCTGGCCCGCCCGCCGGTCAAGCGGGCGACGCTGGTCCTGACCAACCCTCCGTTCGGCCGCCGCTCCACCAGCGAGGAGCCCTACCGGGAGGACTTCTGGACCCTCACCACCAGCCGTCAGCTCAACTTCCTCCAGCACATCCACAGCCTGCTGGAGACCGACGGCCGCGCCGCTGTCGTGGTGCCCGACAGTGTGCTGTTCGAAGGCGGGACCGGTGAGCTGATCCGGCGGCGCCTGCTGTCCGCGTGCGATGTGCACACCCTGCTGCGGCTTCCCACGGGAATCTTCTACGCCGGCGGCGTCAAGGCCAGCGTCCTGTTCTTCGACAAGCCCGACCCGCGCCCCGACGGCAGCCCGTCCACGACACGGCTGTGGGTGTACGACCTGCGCTCCCCGCACACGGCGACGGCCAAGCCCATGGCGCCGGCCGGCCCCGACTACGGCGGCTTCGTGTCCGCCTACGGGCCCGGACGGCCCCGCAGCGAACGAGTCGAGACACCCCGCTTCCGGTCCTTCGCGGTCCAGGAGCTGCTCGCCAGGAGCGGTGTCAACCTGGACCTTCAGGTCGCCGAACCCCCGCCCGGGCCCTTCACGCTGGAAGAGCCCGAGGCCGACCTGCACCGCATGGCCCAGGAGATCACCGCTGAACTGGGCGCCGCCCTGGCCGAGTTCGCCTCCCTGACCGAAGCGCTGCGCCCCTACGGCGTGCACGCCGACAGCCCAGATGGTGAGGCGGAGCGGTGATGGCGACCAGGGGCGCCACGACCGGGGGGATGCCGTGCGGCTGCTGCGACTGAGCCTTCCCTCCTACCGGGGCCTGCACCACTTCGAGCTGGACCTCACGGGCGCCCTCGACGGCGGCCATGCCATCGCCACCCTGATCGGCCCCAACGGCGGCGGCAAGTCGCGGGTCCTGCACGCGCTCGCCGAGATCTTCGGTGCCCTGCACCGGCCGGGGCGCCGTGCGGGGTTCGCCTTCGAGCTCGACTACGAGGTCCAGGACAGGAGGGTCCGGGTGGTTCAGACGTCCCCCGATAGCTCTCCCGAGCTGACTGTGAGTACCTCCCTGGGCCGGCCGATACGTGTGGCCCGCGCGGTGTGGGCGCAGCATCTGCCCGATCACGTCTTCGGCTACCAGGCGCATGCTCAGGCCCCCTGGACCAGCGAGTTCGAGCAGTACCGCCGCTTCGCTGCGCGTCGGATCGGCCAATGGCGGCGGCAGTGGATGAAGGACTTCGAGGAGTGGCGCGCACACCACTTGTCGGACGAGGGAGAGCTGTGGACCGAGCAGCTCACCCTGCCCATCAACTGCCCGCTGTACACGCCGGTGTTCCTGTGCACGCCCGCGCATCTGCCGCTGCTGCTCCTCGCGCAGACCACTCACTGGTCCGACTCGTTCGGCACCTACCTGCGCCGCCACTCCTACCTGCAGCGGGTGGCCTCCGCGGTCCTGCGGATCCGCGCGCCGCGCGCCGCACGCGCTCCGCACCTGGCCGCCCTCCCGTACTGGGGCCTGGGCGGGCCCGCCCGCACCCTGTTCGCGGCCGCCGCTGAATCGGGGCGGTTCGGTCTTATCCCCGACGCCGACCCGGTGGACGGGGCCGGCAGCCCGGCCGACGGGTTCCAGATCGTCCTGGGCACGGCGGAGGACGTCCGCGCCTTCCGTAACCTCTTCGACAGCGACCTGTCGATGTTCGGCCTGCTGGCCACCCTGCTGGATGCCGGCTACCTCACCGTCGGTGTCCGCCTGGACAAACCCGGCGTGCTCACCGTCGGCCTGGACGATCTGAGCTCGGGGGAGCAGCAACTTCTGACCATTTTGGGCCTGCTGAGACTGCAGCGGGCGCATGAGTCGCTGTTCCTTCTGGACGAACCCGACTCCCACTTCCACCCTGCGTGGAGCCGGCGCTGGTACTCCTCCGTGCGCAGCGTGCTGGGACCCCACCAGCACTCGCAGTTCCTCACCGCCACCCACGAACCGCTCCTGGTGGCCAACATGACCCGCGAGCAGATCCGCGTCGTCACCACCGACGTGGAGGGCCAAGCCACCGCGGTGATACCCCGGGCCAACCCGCGCGGACAAGGCGCCGGCGGTCTGCTGACCACCGACCTGTTCGACCTGCCCACCCAACTGGACGAGCACACCCAGGAACTGATCGACCGCCAGTACGCGCTGCTCCCCGAGGCGGACGGCGACCCGGTCAAACAGGCCGCACTGCGCGATGTCACCGCCCAGCTGGAGACCATGGACTTTCCCAACTCCGACCGTGATCCGCTCGTAGCGGCCTTCCTCGCCGAGCTCCACCGCAGACGCCTCGCGCTCCTCGAGGCCGCACAAGGCCCCAACCCGCCCTCGCCCGAACGACTGCAGGCCCTGGTCGCCGAGCTGTTCCACGAGCGCTTCTCGTCGGTGATCTGACGCTGATGAGACACGTGAACATGCAAGGGCTCACCGCCCCGCCGGCCTGGGCAACCAAGGCCAAACGCACCCTCGACGCGGTCAGGGCCGCCGTCGCCGCCGGCACCAAGCGCACATTCACCATGCACTGGACCGAGGACGCCGTACGCAACCTGCTCCTCGAACTCGTCGGCGACAAGTGCTGGTACTGCGAGACCCTCATCGTGCGCGCGGACATCACCGTCGACCACTACCGGCCGAAATCCGAAGTACTCGACGTGCCCGGCCACCCGGGTTACTGGTGGCTGGCCTACGACGTGTCGAACTACCGCATCGCCTGCAGACACTGCAACAGCGGCGGAGCCCGCTACAACGGTGTCCGGGAAGGCCGCGCCAAGGGCAGCCAGTTCCCGCTCGTAGGCGGAACCCGCGCCCGCACGTCAGCCGACGACCTGGACCGCGAACAGCCGCTGCTCCTGGACCCAGCCCACCACAGCGACCCCGACCTGCTCGGCTTCGACAGCGCCGGCTACGCCCGGCGCAGCAACACCCCCTACTCGCTGGCCGAAACGAAACGCGGCCTGTGCCGCGCCGACGAAACCATACGGATCCTCGCGCTCAACGACTCCCACCTCGTCCCGCTCCGCAGCCGCCTCATGCGGGAGGTCGGCGTGCTCGCCCGCTACGGTGACAAGACCGACATCCAGCAGCTGATCGACGACAAGGTGGGACCCAAGGCGCCATACAGCTCGGCAGCCGCCATGGCCCTGGCCCTGCAGCGCGCCTGCGACCGGCCCGCCGCCGCGCCCACCCCGGCCGCAACGACGCCCGGCACCACACCCACCATCGACCCGACACGTTCCCGAGTCGACCTGCAAGACCTGCTGGAACATCTGGACCCGGACGACCTGAAGGCCGGCATCACCCTCACCGGCCGGCACGAGAAGAAGGCGCACCAGGCAGTCCTGAACCACGAGGGCCACATCAAAGTCCTGGGCCGCCCCTGGCGCACCCCGACCACCGCCGCCAGGGCCGCGACCGGCAGCAACAAGATCGACGGCTGGGATTTCTGGCGTCTGACCATCGCCGATGTGGAGCAGACCCTCGCCGAGTTCCGCGCCACGTACTTCCCGCCACCCGCACCAGCCTGAACGCCGCAGGCGAGGCATGGGGACGCCAAGGACAAGGTGCGAGGGCAACGCCCGCGGCAGGCACGGGACTTTCTTGGCCCCCGCCCACGACGGCGGGCGACCTGGACTGGGTTATGACCGCTGGCCGGGCGCAGCGCGCACTGACGATCGCGGCGCGCCTCAAGGCCGCCTGATCCTCACGCAGTTCGCGCTCCGTGCCCGCTGCCCGGTGCGGTCGCGTTCGGTGAACTGCTCCCTGTCCCTGCCGAGGATCTCGTCCGTGCAGGTCAGGCTGCATGTCGGCACTCGTGGATGCCGCCGAGGCGGTCACGTCGGCGTATGTCGAGGTGGGTGAGCTGCTCCGAATCGGTGATCGGTGGGGGCAGAGCGTGCAGTGGTCGGGCGCCTGCGATGCCCTGGTGGGGCCGGTGGGAGTTGTCGTGCTGCTCGAACTCGCGCAGGGCGTGGAGCAGATGGTGCTGGTTCCAGATCAGGGTGCAGTCCAGCAGCTCGTGCCGGCAGGTCTGTACCCAGCGTTGAATGAGCGCGTTCATGCGCGGTATCCGGACGCCGGTCAGCGCGACGCCGATCCCCGCGTCCTTGAAGACGGCGTCGAACAGGGCGGGGAACGTGCCGTCGCGATCGCGGTCCCGGATGAGGACCGTGCCCGGCAGCCGGTGTCCTCGAGGTCCATGACGAGGTTCTTCGCGGCCTGCGCCGCCCAGGAGGCGGTCGGGTGCGCCGTCGAGCCCAGGACGCGGATGCGCCGGCTGGCGTGCTCGAGCACGGCGAACACGTACAGCCGCGTCCCGGACAGAGTGATGGTCTCGAAGAAGTCGCAGGCCAGCAGGGCACCGGCCTGGGAGCGCGGAAAGTCCGTCCAGGTGCTGGAATCCCGCTCGAGTGCCGGGTCGATCCCCGCCTCTTTCAGGATCTCCCACATCGTGGAGGCGGCCACCTGTACGCCCAGGACCAGCAGCTCACCGTGGATGCGCCGATACCCCCACCCGGGATTCTCCCTCGCCAGACGCAGGATGAGAGCGCGGATCGAGCGCACCGTGCGTGGCCGTCCCGCACGCCCCGGCCGGGAACGGGCCGCGTGGCGGCGCGGGACCAGGTCACGGTGCCAGCGCAGCACAGTGTCCGGGCGCACCAGCAGCCGAGCCCGGCGCAGCACACCGCGCGGGAGCCGGTGCAGCAGCGCGGCCAGGAACACCCGGTCACTCGGGGCGAACCGCACCCGATCCCGGCCGAGCTGGCGTTCCAGCACCGTGATCTGCTGACGCAGCGCGAGGGTCTCCGCGTCCTTGTTCTGGTTGCTCACCGGCAGCAGCCGCAGCAGGGCGAACACGTTCGCCACAGCCAGATAGGCAAGTCGAAGCAGCACGACCGGCCATCCTGCCGGGGCACTCACCAGGTGCCCAGAGCACCCGCCCAAGCGCCCGCGCTCGACACCACCCGTACACCAGCCCCCACCAGGACGGATGAGTTTTTCGGCAGGCGCACCGTCTCCTTGCAGGCCGTGCCGCAATGACGATCTCGCCCTGCTGCTGGAGTCGACGATCTGAGGTGTCTATTTCCAGCTTTGGGAGCGGATTCTCCTAACGAGGCCCAAGTGTTGTGATGAATCGTATGATGCGTCAGAACCGCACACGAGTAGGGCACTTGAGGCGGTTGAAGCCGCCTGGGCCATCCGGGGCTCGGGCCTCACCGCTCGGGGGACGTCGTTGTACCTTGCCTGCCTGTACGCGGAGAACTTCCGGATCTTCGGCGCGGCGCCGCAGAAGGACGGTGACAACGACGCCAGTCTGTGCCTGGACTTCGGTCCCGCCACGAACGTCCTCGTCGGCGAGAACGACAGCGGCAAGACGGCCATCATCGATGCGATCCGCCTCTGCCTGCTGACGACCGCGGCTGACTTCTACCGCATCACGCGCGACGACTTCCACGTCGGACCGGGCGGCCGAGCAGGCACCTTCAAGATCACCTGTGGCTTCAAGAACCTGACGACAGAAGAACAAGCGGTCTTCCTGGAACTGCTCACCACCGACGGCGACGGCAACGTCGCCCTCTATGTCACCGTCAAAGCGGAGCTGATGGAGCCGCTGCCTCCCCACAGGGTCTCGGTAACCACTCGCACGGGACGCGACGGGCAGGGACCCGCTCTGGACGGTGCCGCCCGCGAACTGCTGAAGGCCACCTACCTGCGCCCGTTGCGGGATGCCGAGGCCGAACTGCGCTCCGGCCGGGGATCGCGGCTGTCGCAGATCCTCGCCGGCTACCCGGCCATGCGCGCCCAGGGCGCGGACGACTTCGACAAGGAGGATGACAGCGCCACCACCCTGGTCGGCATCCTGCGCCGCGCGGAACGCCACATCGGTGACAACGAGGCGGTGGCCGCGGCCCGGAACGACATTAACACCGGCTACCTGAACAAGTTCTCCATCGGTTCCGACGTCCTGCGCGCCGAGATCGGCGTCGCCGGTGACGCCACCCTGGCCCGTGCGCTGGAGCGGCTGGAGCTGACGCTGTTCGCGGGAACGGGGGAGTGGACCCGGCACGGTCTGGGCTACAACAACGCTCTGTTCATGGCTGCCGAACTGGTGCTGCTCAGCAACAGCGCCTTCGCACCCCTGCTGCTGATCGAGGAACCCGAAGCCCACCTCCACCCGCAGCTGCAGACCCGCATCATGGACCTCCTGCGGGATCGTGCCGAGGCCGCCAAGACGACCCGGACGCCGCCGGTCCAGGTCGTCCTCACCACCCACAGCCCCAACCTGGCCTCGGCCATCCCGGTCGAACACCTCACGCTCGTCGCCCGCGGATCGACCTTCCGCCTGGCCCCGGGACTGACCTGTCTCGACGAGGGCGACTACGCCTTCCTCACCCGCTTCCTCGACGTGACCAAGGCCAACCTGTTCTTCGCCCGCAGCGTCGCCATCGTCGAAGGCGACGCCGAAGCCATCGTTTTGCCCGCCCTCGCACAGGCTGTCGGCCGGTCGTTCAGCGAATGCGGCGTCAGCGTCGTCAATGTCGGCGGCGTCGGTCTCTTCCGCTACAGCCGGATCTTCCAGCGCGAGGGCGAGCAGATACCGGTCGCGGTGGCCTGCCTGCATCCGGGACCGGGACCTGGTGCCCGCTGGCACTTCGGAGGAGATGCGCAAGCAGCTGAAGTGCTCGGCGGAGATGACCGGGCAGCAGATCGCCGATCACGTCGCAGCGCTGAAGGAAAAGGACAGCGGCCACGTGCGCACCTTCGTTTCCGACCACTGGACGTTGGAGTACGACCTGGCCGCAGCCTCCTGGACCATGGCGACCCTCATGCACCAGGCCGTCCGCGCTGCTGTCGCCTCCAAGACCACCTGGCCCACTGCGGACAGGCTCGCCGAGCTGGACCGCTTGGCGCATGAGGAGGTGAAGAAGTGGCGAGAGAGCAACGTCCCGCTGGAGAAGGCGGCCTTGGACATTTATGAGCCGCTGCGGATGGGCCGGGGCAACAAGCCGATCGCCGCCCAACACGCGGCCCGCCTCCTGCAGACCACCTCGGTGACCGATGGCGATCTGCCGCCCTACCTCGTGGCCGCCTTCACGTATCTGTGCAGCGAGGTCTGAGCGATGACACCCCTCTACGCCCCCGACGTCTTCATCAAGGACAAGGTCGAGGCACTCGCTCAGCAACTCGGCCTCGAACTGCCGCACCAGGAACAGTGGGACTTCATCCAAAGCGCGGAATCCCTGGACCTGCAAGCAGCTCCCGGCTCGGGCAAGACCAGCCTGATCGGCCTCAAACTCGCCCTCCTGAGCCAGGGATGGACCTCGCCCACGCGCGGCATCTGCGTCCTGTCCCACACCAACACGGCCAAGGACGAGATCACCCACCGCCTCACCGCCACACCGGCGGGACGCCGCCTGCTGCAGTACCCGCACTTCATCGGCACGATCCAGGCCTTCACCAACACCTTCCTCGCCCTGCCGGCCCTACGGTCCCGGGGCATTGAAGTCCAGACCGTAGACGACGACACTTACGCGGACGAAGCCCTCCGGCTGCTCGAACGCCACCCCCGGTTCCGGAAACTCAACACCGCACTCGGGCACCGCACGAATGGCCCCGCACTCGTCGCCGAGGCCCGCTACGTCTGCGACGCCGGAGACCTGATCGCGACGGGCCCTGATGGCACCCCGGACCCTGTTGCCCATTCGGCTACGCGGCGAGGCTGAGTTCGAGTCGGGCGAGGTGGCTGGTGTGGCGGCGGTCGAGTGGTTTGCCGTTCCACCAGGCGTTCAGGCGGATGAGGTTGAGGGCGACGGCGCTGTGGACGTGTTCGAGGTGGGTCTTGGCCAGGCCGCGGTAGCGGGCCCGGCGGCTGTCGGTGACGGCGAGGGCCTGTCGGATGGTGCCCTCGACGCCGGAGCGTAGGGCGTATGCGTCCTGCCAGTGCCGGTCGGCCTGCTCGGCGCGGGCGGTACGCAGGGCTTCGGTCAGCGGGCGCGGGTTCAAGGTGAGCTGGCGGAAGCCCCGGCGGCTGGTGGTGCACAACTCGCGGACCGGGCAGGGGCCGCAGGCCGGTTTGGTGAAAGCGACCACGATCATCGGATAGCCGTGCTGGGTGCACGGGCTCCAGGAAGAGCTGGTCTGCCCCTGGGGGCAGGTGACCTGCTGGTACTTCCAGTCGATGGTGAATGCGTCGGCCTGGAAGCCGGCGTTCTCGCGGGCCTGGCGGGACTGGTCGAGCAGAACCGGGGTGATCAGTGCGATGCCGTAGGTCTGGCGGGACTTCACGATCAGGTCGGCGCTGGGGTAGCCGGAGTCGAGGTAGTGCTCGCCCGGGAGCAGGCCGCGGCGCTGCAATTGCTGGTGGATGCCGTCCAGGGCCTTGGTGTCGGGGACGGTGGAGGCGGTGGTGGCCACGTTCGTGATCAGGTTCGGGGCGGTGCGCTCCTTTTCAGGCGCGCCCGTGCAGCTCTCGCTCACGTGCAGCTTGAACCCGTTCCAGAACGTGTCGCGCTTGGCGGACCAGCGGGTGTCGAGGTCGTAGGGGGAAGCGATGCGCAGATGGCCGGGCGGAAGCCCGTCACCACCCTCCTCGGTCCTGGTGCGCCGGGCCACGACCTCGCGCCCGCCCCGTGCGGTGGTGCGGGTGTAGTTCTGCAGCAGCACGGTGCGCAGGGTCTGCACCGCGGGCAGCTCTCGCAGCCAGGGTTCGGAGCGTGGATCGTAGACGGCGCTGAGCAGGGCGAAGCCGTCGCGGGCGTAGGTCAGCGCGAGCTGGTCGCGCTTGGTGGCGGAGGAAGGCATGCGCCAGGTGTCGATCCGGGTGTCGTAGCGGCGCGACCAGCCGGGCACGTCCAGCACGCCGGCGACCCAGTGCGGCGCGGCCACCGTCAACGCCTCCACCGCCGCCCGCACGCTCTCCCCTGCCAGCTCCAGGCGGTTCAGGTCCCGCACCGCGGAGACGATATGGGTGGAGTCGGTGCGCTGCTTGCCCCCGGCACCGGCCAGACCCTGCTCCGTCAGCCTGGCCAGCAGCAGGTCCAGGACCTTCTCCTCCAGATGGTGCTCGACCACCCGGGTACGGAACTGGGACAGCACGGTGAAGTCGAAGCCGGTGTCGGTCAGCTCCAACCCGAGCGCGTAGGCCCACGAAAGCCGGTCACGCACCGCCTCAGCGGCTTGGCGGTCCGTCAAGTTCTCCGCCATCTGGAACACCGTCACCAACGCGAGCCGACCCGGGGACCAGCCCGCCGGCCCTGTCGCGCCAAAAGCCTCCGCGAACTCCTCGTCCGGGAACAGTTCCCCCAGCCGGTCGCGCACCGCCACCGGCAACGGCACCTGCCGCCCGTAGTTCTTCGCCCGTACCGCCCGCGCCACCACGGGATCCGGCTCCGGCCACGACCGCGGCTCCATCGACACGCCCATCCCACCCCACGACCGGGGACCAGGAAAGAACCGACCGCACCACCAACCCTGCCAGCACCACCAAGCCGCTGTCAGCCTTCAACTGCCAATAGGCAACAGGGTCACCCCGCCCTTCAAAGCGTCCAGCGACAGTGGCCAACAATTCGCCGCTCTCAAGGAAGCGCTCACCGAGCGAGGCGTCTTCCGCTACCACGACATGTTCGCCCTCGCCAAGCACCACCTCTTTCATCACCCCCAGCTCGCGCTGGCTGTCGCCCACCGCTTTCCCTTCGTTCTCCTGGACGAAATGCAGGACACCAGCGACCTCCAGCAACGCCTGCTCGACAAGGTCTTCGGCCCGCCGGGCACGGTCGTGCAGCGTGTGGGTGACGTCAACCAGCGCATCTTCGCCGACGCACCGGATGCCGCACAGCCCTCGTCGTTTCCCCTGCCGCACGCCGCCCAACTCCCCGTCAGCCGCCGGTTCGGCAGCAAGATCGCAGCACTCGCCAGCGACCTCACGGTCCACCGCCGCCAACGCATCGATGGCGGCGGCCACGACGGTACCGTCGCCCTGCTGCTCTTCGACGACGACACCGTCGCCGAGGTCGTACCGGCCTTCGAACGGATGGCAGCGGCCACGGTCCCCCGCCAGCTGCTGCTGGACAACCCGCCCCGCGTCCTGGGCGCCCGCCTCACGCGGGGAAGCGCCAAGGCCTTTCCACAATCCCTCTCCTGCTACGTACCCGGCTTCACCGCCACGCCGGTCCAGACAACCGGCAGTTTCATCACGACGGCACGTACCGCCCAGGCCCAGCGGCAATCCGGCGACAACCACGCAGCCGTCACGCTCCTGTGGAACGCAGTCCGTGACGTAGCCCGACTTGCCAGTTCCGGCGGTCTGCCCCCGCTGAGACGACTGGACCGAGACCCGGCCACCGCCGGAGGCCGGGCACGCCTGCTCCTGCACGACATGCTGACGAGCCCACTCGACAGCCACGTCGAATGGACTGTCCTCACCGCCCGGCTTCTGCGGCTGCTGCCGGACCTGACTCAGAGCCCCTTGAAGGGGGTCGCCCGTCTCGCAGATCCCCTTGCCCACATCCCGTACGTCGCCCAGCCAGCGCCCCTGCCTGATGCGCCGGCTGATGCGGACCAGGGCGTGGTGGCGTCGGTTGCCGGATCGATCCAGAGCGCCAAGGGCGAAACCCACGCGGCCACACTCATCCTCGAATGCCTGGAACGCAGCGGCAAGAAGCACGACGTACACGAGGTCCTCGGACTCCTGAGCCGACAACAGGACGCCTCCCGGGCCCTGGTCACGATCCAGCGCGCGGCACAACTCGTCTTCGTGGGCGCCACCCGCCCCACTCACCTGCTCGCCTTTGCCGCGCACCGCACACGAGCCGAACCGTACGTCGAGGCGATGACGGCCCGCGGCTGGTCTGTCCACGACATCAGCTTGCGCTAGAACCTGCGACAGCGCGGCCTGTGCCGTCTCGTGATGCGCCGTGCTGCGGCCGCTGCTCCGTCCATAGCCCGGCAGGACCTGGAGAGAGGTACTGAGGGGCCGCGCGTTTTCCGGACAGCTGCCGTGCGCCTGAAATCTACGCTGCGAGCCGCATGTTGCGATGCTCGAGATATGCCTCACGTGGCGTCAAGTATCCGATTGCCGAGTGAAGTCGCATGCGATTGTACCAAAATTCAATGTACCTCGTGATGTCCTGTCGGGCTTCCTCCCGCGTGCTATACGTGATTCGACTCACCCGCTCGTTCTTCAGGGCCCCGAAAAAAGACTCAGCCATGGCGTTGTCGTAGCAGATTCCGGTCCGGCCGGCGGAGCGCCGGAGGTTGAGCTGGTCGAGAGTCTTGCCATACTCGGCGGACATGTAGTTGCTGCCTCGATCGGAGTGGAATATGGCCTTCTTGGCGAGCTTTCGGTTGCGCGCAGCGTTCTTGATGGCTCGGGATATGAGTGGCGTTTGGTAGTGGTCGTCCATGGCGTACCCGATGACTTCTTTTGTGCAGCAGTCGATGACGGTCGCCAGATAGAGCCAGCCTTCGCCGGTAGGGATATAGGTGATATCCCCGACCATCTTTTCTCCTGGCCGTTCTGCGGTGAAGTTGCGGCCGACCAAGTCGGGCACGGGGAACGGCATGTCGGCCTTGGTCAGGCTGAAACGCTTGGGCTTGGGCTGGCAGGGCACCAGGCCCAGCTCCCGCATGACCTGGCGGACGAGCTCCAGCCCGGCCTGCACGTCCCAGCGGCGCAGCTGCGCGTGCACGCGCCGGTAGCCGTAGGTGCTGTCGGAGTCCTCGAATATCTTCTCGATAATGACCTTGAGTTCTTCCCGACGGACAGCCGTGGCGGATTCCGGCCTGTTGCGCCATTCGTAGTAGCCGGAGCGGGAGACGTCGAGCTTGGTGCACATGAAATCTACAGGGAATGCGTACTCCGCTGTGTCGAGTCTCGTCTGATCGATGAACTCGAACTTGTCACTTATCGGTGATCCTTCGCGAAGTACGCTGCGGCTTTTTTCAGGAAACTGTTTTCCATCTCCAGCTCGCGGTTCCGCCGTTCAAGTTCCTTCAGGCGTGCGCGCTCATTTACGGTCAGTTCCGCATCAGCCGAAGGCTCCTGCTGCATCTGATGCTTCTTCACCCAGCCGCGAAGGGTTTCCGAATTGAGGCCGAGCTCCCGAGCAACCTCGGTGACGGTCTTACTCGACCTCAGCGCGACCTGGACGGCTTCCTCGCGGAACTCCGGTGAGTACTTGCTGGGTGGTGCCACAGTTACCTCGTTTCCTTTGAACAGAGATCCTATTGGGTCTCTGTCCGGAAACCTCGGGGCACCTCATACACCGGACCGTCTTCATGTCCGGAAATGGTTGTGCGTGAGTCCCGCCACATTGCCTGGCGTGCAGCGGCCATGGATCCTGAAAGGCTTGCCACAGTGGCAGGCGTTTGGGGGATGTGATGGCCCGCCCGGCAGTACGTGATGGCAGCGATCCCAAAGCCGTCCGTGACACTCGCGTATTGATCGACTGCCTGCAGGAGCTGGTGCGGGGTGCCATCTCCAAGACCGTCCGGAACTGTGCCAAGTACCCGGAAACGGTGTGGCTCGCGGATGCCCCCGACGGGATCGTGCGCCGTGCTGCGGACGCTGACCCTCGCATCCTGGTGGTCAAGCACCGTCCGCCCAAAGAAGCACCGCCGCTGCCGGCGATCCTGCAAGGGAGGGTGTCCGCCGAGGCCGCCACCATGGTCGGTCCGCAGCCTCCCGGACTGATCGACGACACGTCGAATGATCGTCAAGCTGTCGACATCCAGGCTGGTGGGGAGGAGAACCAGCTGGAATTGGAGCGCGGCAGTTCCGAGGAACGCAAGGCGTACGAGACCTGGGCCGGCAAGTGGATGCGATGGTCGCAGGAAGAACTGGCGGCCGAGCCGCAGCGACGACTGCACCAGCAGCTGTACCGGATGGCCAAGAAGATCGAGCAGGACAGTGACACCTTCGAAGTAGTCTTGGCCGTAGGTCTCTTGCAACTCGGGGCCGAACGCCCCTCGGCCCGGGTCCGCCGGCACATCGTGACCTTCCCCTCGTAGCGTAGAGACCCTGACTGCAGGGGAAGTTGAGGGTCATGGCAGGCAAGAGGCGGAAGTTCGACGCGGAGTTCCGTGAGGGGGCTGTGCGGATCGTCGCCGAGACCGGCAAGCCGATCGCGCAGGTCGCGGAGGATCTCGGGATCAACGAGACCACGCTGGCGAGTTGGGTGTCGCGGGCTCGCAGGGCCGGCGGGGCCACGGCGACGGGTGAGAGCGAGGAGCTCGCGCGGCTGCGGCGGGAGAACGCGCAGCTGAAGAAGGACAACAAGGAGCTGGCCATGGAGCGTGATGTGCTCAAACGCTGCATGGTCTTGTGGGTGAAGTAGCTGTGGCGGACCCGGCGTTGCTTGTCGGGGTGATCAGCGACCAGAAGACCGTGCACAGCATTTCGCACCGCACCTCCTGTCGGGCCCTGGGCGTGTCGGAGGCGTGGTTCTACAAGTGGCGCCGCAGGCCGTCCGAGCCGACAAAACGCGAGATCAGACGCGCAGAGCTGGCCGAGCGGATCCGTTACTTCTTCGACTGCTCCGGCCGGACGTACGGCTCGCCGAGGATCACGCTGGATTTGTGGGAGGAGGGCTGGCAGGTGTCGCAGAACACCGTCGCCGAGATCATGGCCGAACTCGGCCTGCAGGGCCGCAAGCCGCCTCGTCGACGCCGCTCGCTCACCCGCCCAGGCAAGCGGAAGACCGCTCCTGACCTGGTGCGACGCAAGTTCGACGCCATCGCTCCCGACGTCTTGTGGTGGGGCGACATGACGGAGATCGAGACCGGAGAGGGCAAGCTCTACCTCGCATCCGTCCACGACGCCTTCTCCCGCCGCGCCCTTGGCTACGCGATGGGCGCGCGGCACGACGCCGCGCTGGTCAGCGCGGCCCTGCAGATGGCGATCGCGACCCGGGGCGGCCAGGTCGACGGCGTCATTTTCCATACGGACCGCGGCAGCGAATACACGTCCGAGGCGTTCCAGCAGCTGTGCGGCAGGTGGGGCGTGGTGCAGTCGATGGGGCGCGTCGGGTCGGCGCTGGACAACGCCGCCGCGGAGTCGTTCCACTCGGTCCTCAAGGTCGAGTACATCCACCGGCACACCTTCGCCACCCGCACCGAGGCCCGGCTGAAGACCGCCACGTGGATCGCGGACTTCTACAACACGAAACGCCGTCACAGCGCGGCCGGGGGGAAGCCACCCGCCGAGTTCGAACGGATCATCCAGGAAGCGCGAGCTCGGACCGATCAGGAAGGCCGGGCCGCATAACCAACGTCTCTACGCAACCAGGGGATTGACAGAGTTCACGGCTGACCGAGTCATCGACGGGGCTCACCGCACGGTATGTCGCCGTGAAGTACTCGTTGAACTTCCGACGCAGCCACTTGTAGCTGTCGAACTGGCTCCCAGCACGGCGAGCGGCTTCGCTGAAGTCCGCAAGGAGCTTCACCGGGTCGCCGGCAGCCAGCGTGGCAACGATGCGGACACTGCGGCAGGTCTCGTCAAGATCGAGGATCGCGGCGCTGATGGGGGCGAGATCGTCCTCCTCGTCGTATTCGACCGTGATCGAGAGACGAATGGCCGGCACCAGCTCAAGCGCCTTGCTCCGCAGGGCTCCAGCGGCCTCTTGGTCGCCCGCAGTGTCCAGCTGCGCGGCATCGGTGAACTGTCGGCGAGCGTGCTCCAGGTCGGCAATGCGACTCGTGGTGAAGTCCTCAAGGACGAACTTGACATCGTCGCTCGGGCTGAAGAATTTCTCGAACAGATTGACGAATGATGTCTTGCCGCTGTTGTTCCGGCCCACGACCAGTGTCGTCGACGCGTCGATCTGGATCTCCGCGTCACGTAAAGCGCGGAAGTTAGCCACTTTGGCGTGGGTGACGTGCATGGTGCTCCCGGAGCAGCCCGACGGATTCCGTGCCATCACCACGCCGTACAACCTGTGGCACGTGAGGCGACAAGCAGTATGTGTTACGAAAAGCTGCTGGGGGGAGTTTTTGGTCAAGGGGTGGACCGCTCGGGGAGCAACAGGCCCACCGCCGGGCGGCGTCTGGCAAATGTGGTGGGGAGCCTGCCGGATGCTATGCGGCCGACCGGGCGAGCAAGGCATGGACGGACCCCGTCTGTTGCCAACTGGCGTGCGGCGTCGGCGATCCCCGCTAGGGTTCACATCTCGTCCATAATCGTTCTCGGCAGGGGTCTTGTTCGTGTCGCGGATTGCTGCTCGTCGTGCTTCGGACCCGGCCCGGATCGGGCGTTTCCGGGTGGTCGGGGTGCTGGGCGCGGGTGGGATGGGCACCGTGTACGCCGCGGTGGGGGAGCGGGGCGAGCGGGTAGCGGTGAAGGCTGTGCACGCCGGGCAGGCGGCGGATGACCAGTTCCGGGCCCGGTTCCGGCGCGAAGTCACGGTGCTGCGGCGGGTTTCGGGTCCGTGCCTGGTACCGCTGCTGGAGGCCGATCCCGAAGCGGACATTCCGTGGCTGGCGACTGCCTACGTACCCGGCTCGACGCTCGGCGATCACACGGCGGTACACGGGCCACTGACCGGGATCCAGCTGCACCTGTTCGCGGCAGGTACGGCCGGGGCACTCGCAGCCGTGCACGCCGCCGGAGTGGTCCACCGCGACCTGAAGCCCGCGAACGTGATCCTGGCCCCGGACGGGCCGCGGGTGCTGGACTTCGGCATCGCCCACGTCGCCGACGGCACCGCGGTCACCCGCACCGGCATGCTGACCGGGACTCCGGGCTGGCTGAGCCCCGAGTACTACCGGGACGGCACTACCGGGCCGCCCGGGGACATTTTCGCCTGGGGTGCGCTGCTCGCTTTCGCCGCCACCGGCCGCCACCCCTTCGGCACCGGCAACGCCGAGGCCGTCGCGTTCCGCGTCCTCAGCGGCGAGCCGGACCTCGTCGGCGTCCCCGATGACTTGCTCAGCCTGGTAACGGCGTGTCTCGCCAAAGACCCGGCCTACCAGCCGTCGTGCGCCGTCGTGGCACAGAAGACCGGCGAACTGCTCGGCGAGCAGGCGACCCAGGTCCTTGGAGATGTCCACGACCGGCCGACCGAGGTCCCGAACTTGATCGCCGAGCAGTGGCACCCCCCGACCGTGGAAGACCCCGCCTGGCCCGCTCCCGACATACGCCGTCCCGGCAGGCGCGCATGGCTCATCGTCGCCGCGGCCGCCGTGTTTGCCGCGGCCGCGACGGGCACCTGGTTTGCGCTGGCCCCGAGCCACGCCCCCGCGAGCGCCACCCACTCCCCACAGGCAACTGCGGCCCGTTCCACGCCTGCCGCCGAACCGGCAGCGACCACGTCACGCCTCGCTCATCCAGCCACCAGCGAGTCACAGACCCCGACCGCGGCGGTCTCGTCCGCGCCGGCGCAGACCCAGGTGGTCACCCTCAGTCCCTGGTCACCGGGCGGTACCCCGGCAACCGGCATCACCATCACCGACTGGGCCAGCGGCTCCTGCTTCGGGACTGCCGAGTCCACCATGCGCACCGACGCCTGGCGCTGTACCGCCGGCGACCGGATCCTCGACCCCTGCTTCTCACCGGACTCCGATCCCTCGGACACCAACGCGCTGTGTCTGGACGGAGCCCCCGACCGCATGGTCGAGCTGTCGGTCGCTGAGGGCTTTCCCGGCAACAACAACCACATGCCGGGCGGACCCGACATCGAACCGATCATCCTCGTCCTGGCCAACGGCGCCCGCTGCTCGTTCGCCGGGGGCGGCACCGCGACGCTGGCGGGACAGCGCCTGAACTACGGCTGCGACAACGGCGGCTACCTGTACGGCTACCCGAACAAGACATCCGCCGTGTGGACCATCTCCTACGCCGCCCCCAGCAGCGGAGCCAGAGTCTCCACGCCGATCACCACCGTCTACCAGTAGCGCGCTGACGGCCACGCCGCTGAAGCGGCGGGTGGAGGCGTTTGGCCCGCGATCAACGCCGCAATGCGGCCGGAATCTCCAAGCCCAGCAGGTGGCGGAAGCGCCAACCGGGCCTTCCAGAAGAGCCGCAGCGAAGTACGAACGGCGTCCCTGTGGCGCCCCGGTCGTGTCTCCTGGGAGACGCCACCCGACATCTCTGAACCGTTCCGGGTTCGGTAGAGACTCTAGATTGTGGCTGTGACCTGCTGTTTTTGCGTGTTCTGGTAGTGGGTGGTTTCGTATTCGGCGGGTGGGACGTGGCCGATCTCACCGTGGAGTCGACGGTGGTTGTACCAATCGACGTACTCAGCGGTGGCCAACTCGACGTTGCTCAGGGCTTTCCAGGGCCGCTGCGGCTTGATGAGCTCGGTTTTGTAGAGCCCGATGGTCGATTCCATCAGGGCGTTGTCGAGGGCGTCCCCGACGGTGCCGATGGACGCGGCGATCTGTTCGGCGGCCAGGTGGGTGGCGAGCCGGAAGCTGGTGTACTGCGATCCGGCATCGGAGTGGTGGATCAACTCCCTTGCGGTGACGGGGTTTCCGGCCCGGTCACGCTGCCACAGCCCCATTTCCAGTGCGGACAGCACCAGCGGGGTCTGCTTGTTCGTCGCTGCGGACCAGCCGACGATCCGGCGGGAGAAGGTGTCGACGACGAAGGCGACGTAGACAGTGCCGGACCAGGTGGCCACGTAGGTGAAGTCCGCGACCCATACCCGGTTCGGAGCACTGGCCACGAACTGCCTGCTGAGCCGGTCCGGAGCCCGCTCGGCGTCCCTGTCCGCCACTTGGGTGGTGACGACCTTCTTGCCGCGCACCGCCCCGACCAGGCCCTCGGCCTTCATCAGCCGCTCGACGGTGCACCGGGCCACCTGATGGCCCTGGCGCTTGAGCTCGGCCCAGATCTTGCGGGCTCCGTAGACGCTGTAGTTGTCCTGGTAGATGCTGACGATCAGCGGCGCCAGTTCCGCGTCTCGCAGGGCACGGGCCGACGTGGGACGTTTCTTGTACGCGTAATAGGTGGACGGGTGGATGCTGCAGTCGTGCTCGGTGAGCGTCCTGCAGATCGGCTCGACTCCGCCGAAGCGGTCCCGGTGCTCGTCGATGAACGCTACGAGCGTGTGTGTGGCCGGTCGAGCTCGGCCGCGAAGAAACTCGCTGCGGCCTTCAGGATCTCGTTCGCCCGCTTCAGCTCGGCGACCTCTTTCTTGAGCGCTTTGAGCTGGGCGGATTCCTCGGTCGTGGTCCCGGTCCGGGCACCGGCGTCGACCTCGGCCTGACGCACCCAGTTCCGCAGGGACTCCGGCCCGATGTCGAGCTTCGCTCCGATCGACCGGATCGCCGCGGACTCCGTCTTGTACTGATCACGCGTCTCCAGGACCAGACGCACGGCCCGCTCCTTGAGCTCCTTCGGGTATTGCTTCGCCATAACGGACTCGATCCTTCCAAAAGATCGAGCCTCGATCAAACCCGGAACGGTTCAGTGCCTGGGAGCGCTTGGGCGTTCCGCTCACCATCGCCGCATGAACGATCCTCCGCCCTGTCCCTTCACAGACAGGGCGGAGGCGCTTACCTGATCAGGGGGGGCGTGCGACATCCTCTTCGGGCGGCGCCCAGCGCCCCTTGCTGTCGAACGGCCAGGGATGGGTGTAGAGATCGCCCTGAAGGAGTTCGCGCAGAGCCTCACGGCTGGCCGGGGGATCCGGCGGAGTTCCCAGCGGCGCGCACAGTGGATCAATCCGGTCTGCGTACGCCTCAGCCCACTGCAGCCACTCCAGCTCCTCCGCCGCAGCGGATGCGCCGTCGGCTCTCGTGCGGGCCGCGCGGCAGAAGGCGCGGATCTCGTCGGCCCGACGCCGTGCCTCCATCTGCTCGACCAGGACATTCGCTCGATGCCGCTCAACTTGTCGCACCCGTGCCTGCGCAACAGCCGCGTACCAGCGGCGTCGCTGCTCGGCCTTGCGGAGTTCCTCTTCCCGCAGCTGTCGTTCGGCCGCCTCGGCACGTTGTTCGAGATCGTGCAGAAGGTGCCCCAGGCGGTACTCCAGCGTCCACCGTGCGCTGTCCCTGTGGGTGTACGAATGCTGGTACCAGCTTTTGGCGGGCGCACCGAGTTCGAGGCGTCCGTTGAACTCGTGGTCGTACTTGGGGATACGCGTCCAAGGATTGCGTAGCTGTTGGCGGATCTCCTGAGTGGTCGGCTCGTGTGGCACCTTGGTCGTCTGCTCTGTGATCGCGAGCGGGAGCGCGTGTCCGCGGATGACGATGACCATCTGGTGTTCGGCTTGGCCGCGATGGAGATCGGTCCGGGTCTCCACCTGGTAGCCGCGGCTTTCCGCCTCGGTAAGGAGCGCGTGCATGATCCGCAGGGCACGGTCGGCCCGCTCCCGCGACACGTGCAGAGGGATGACCTCGGGCGTCCCGCGGGTGTCGACTACGGTCTTGGACCTGCCGAGGGCCTTGCACGTGGCACGGACGAGCTGATGGGGACGGCCCAGCACGTCGGGGACGTCGATGGTCGGTACCGGCGGCGGTTGCGCAGCTCTCTCGGCTTCCTCGTCGACCAACGTGAAGACGCAGTCGCCACGCTGCCGTCCGGTCCAGCGCAGCTTGAGCTCGCCTGGCACGTGATCGTGATGGAGCGCGTCGTAGGAGGCCGCCCGCCACCGCCCCCGGGTCTGCGGGCCCGGATCAGGGACGGTGAGCTTCCAGATAGTCGCGGACTGCAGTCGAGCGATCAGCTCGGCTCCGTCGGTAGGAGCGCGCTCGGCCTGTTCGGCATCACCGGCCAAGCGCTCCTTCTCGGCTTGGACCTCCTTGGGATGCTTGCCGTGTTTGAGGTAGTAGCGGCCGTCCGACGTCACCACTGCGACGTGCCCGCTACCGCGCCAGTTCCGCTTGATCAGCCCACGCTGCTCAAGGGCCCAAGCCGTGTTCGAACTCTTGGGAGCGATGGGCACGGCACTGGACGCTGCACCGATCTGGCGGAGCATGGCAGCCTGCTGTTCAGTCAGCGTGTACTTCACGAGCTTCGGCTCCACCTCGACGAGCTGCGGGCAGACCACCAAGGTAGGGCCGATGAATAGGCTCGGAACGCTTCCCGTCGCCCGTTCGGGTTCCACCACCCGAACCTGGTCGTGTTGAGGTCAGCCAATGGTGTAGGTGGCTTGCCGGGCTCAACCCGTCGAACAGCGTGCCGGGGCTGCTCTTTGGGCTCGGATCGTACGGCGGCAGGTCCTTGCGTTGGCATGCGCTGATTGCGCTGGTCTCAGCACCCTGTGTCGTGGGGGAGCGCCGAGGCAAGCGGGGACAGGGATGAGCACGGGGAAGCGGTGCGTCGAAGGGCCGCGGAAGAGTGGGGAATTGCGTCCGCCGATGCGCTCTTCTCCATGGAGGGCATCCCAGAAGGAGCCGTCATACCGGAGCCGGAGGGTGAGGCGGCGACTGAGGCGGCGGTCGAGCGACTCGGTAGCCGGTTCGCGCGACTGGACGGTCAAGTACGGCACGCGCTGAGACGTACCCGAGATCACGCAGGTAATCTGTCGAGCGACCGTCTCCAGGGACTCTCGAAGATCGTGCAGAATGCCGAGGACCTCGGCGCCACGGACGTACGCATTCTGACGAGGGGACAGGAACTCCTCGTCGCCCACAACGGCAGCCCCGTACGGTTGCCGGACGTTCCGGCCCTGACGATGCCCTGGCTGACAAGCAAGGCAGAGCAGGCGGAATCCACCGGCAGGTTCGGGATCGGCCTGATGACCCTCCAGTCCCTCTCCCCGCATCTGGAAGTTCACTGCGGGCATTACCGGTTTCGCGTCGGGGATCCGGACATTTCCGTGGCCGAGCCGTTCCCGGCGCCCGACTGGTTCGCCAGCGACACTTGGACGGTTCTAGGGGTTCCGCTGGAGCCGGGCGTGCTCGGCGCGGACGAGGTGGACGCGTGGCTTGCCGAGTGGGGGTGCTGCGGGTGCGCCCGGAGGGAGCGAGCACGTGGTTCGGCGCGGTCGGGCCGATGCTCGTGGCCACCGTGCCGCTGGCTCTGCGTCGGCGCTTCCCGCTGACCGTTCTGTGGGGCGTCGTGGCCGCTTTGCTCATGGCCCCGGACAGCCTGGCGCGAAGCATCTTCTACATGTTCGTGATTGCCACCTACAGCGCCGTCGTGCACAGCCCGTACCCGGTGCCGACCCTGGCGAGCGTCCCGGCGTGCCTGCTCGTGATCAGTCTCCTGGCCCGCAATCCGGAACTGCCCGACGTCCCGACCGAGTACGTGCCGTTCCTCATCCTGATTCCCTTGGCCGCGGTGGCGTCCGGGATACGTATCTGGCGGCTGTTCGCGGGCGATCCGGGCCCGCTCCTGCTCGGCGGCGCGGCGCAGTTCCTCCGCCCTCCGTCCCTCCAACTCGGCCATCCGTGCATGGCGTTCGTCGGCGCGGCGTCACCCACAACGTCAGCATGATGGTCATCCAGGCCGGCGCCGCCCGCAGGGTCCTGGATGCGGCGTTGTGCAGCCCGCGAGGCACTGCTCGCCGCTCGCTATTGGAGCTGGAGGCCGCGACGGTGACCGGCCCGAGGGTCGGTCTGCATGAGCGCCTTGACCGGCCCGTACGGCAACGTGTGAAAGCGTGGAGGCACGCCTCGGCCGGCTCACCCTCACGGCCGCCGCGCTGGACGCCCTCACCGGCGATGCCTGGGACACGGTGGACGAACGGCTGCGTTTCCTCATGGAGAGGGTCGCGGCCTAGGCCGGACATGAACCTCAGATGACCCGTTCCACCCTCTATACGGAAGGGCCCGCACGGAGTGCGGGCCCTTCCGCGTCATCCCCTACGTTGCGGACGCACACGCCCTAAGAGGGCGTATCCCGCCTCCCCCGTGGGAGATGAGTGGGAGACAAGTGGGAGATGATCATGGCGTGGTGCTGCAATCAGGCGCTAGGAAATGCTAGATACCGCTACCTGCGCGGCCCTGGTTCAGCCGCCGGATTCGCCCGCGTGCGGGCTCAGCGCACCCATGCTGACCAGCACAATCACCGCCACACCGAGCGCGATCCGGTACCAGACGAACGGCATGAAGCTCTTGTGCGAGATGAACTTCATGAACCACGCGATGACGGCGTAACCGACCGCGAACGCGATGACCGTCGCGAAGATCGTCGGCCCCCAGGACACCTCGCCGCTCGCGGTGGCGTCCTTGACCTCGAACGTGCCCGAGGCGAGCACGGCCGGCATGGCGAGGAGGAAGGAGTAACGGGCCGCGGCCTCACGGGTGTAGCCCATGAACAGACCGCCGCTGATGGTCGCGCCGGACCGCGAGACGCCGGGGATCAGTGCCATCGCCTGGCAGAGGCCGAACAACAGGCCGTCCTTGGCGCTCAGGTCCTCAAGGGACTTGCGCTGCTTGGGCGCCCGGTGCTTCCCCCCGGTCTCGTCGCGCGCCGCGAGCCGGTCCGCGACGCCGATGACGACGCCCATGACGATGAGCATCGTCGCGGTGATCCGCAGATCGCGGAAGGGGCCCTCGATCTGGTCCTTGAGGGTCAGACCGAGCACACCGATCGGTATGGAGCCGACGATGACCAGCCAGCCCATCTGGGCGTCGTGGTCGCTGCGCATCGCCTTGTTCGTGAGCGAGCGGAACCACGCGGCGAGGATCCGGCCCACGTCCTTGCGGAAGTAGATCAGTACCGCGGCCTCCGTGCCGAGCTGGGTGATCGCGGTGAAGGCCGCTCCTGGGTCCTCCCAGCCGGAGAACGCCGCGGTCAGGCGCAGATGCGCGCTGGAGGAGACGGGAAGGAATTCGGTCAGCCCCTGGACGAGTCCGAGGATGAGGGATTCAAACCAAGACATGAAGTGAGGTGGTCCAAGCGCTGATCGAGGAGGGCGGCGGACACGCCGTGCCGCGATGGGCGGTGATCACGGGTGTTGGGGGCAGCGTAGCGTCCCGCTGTGACAGTCCGACCACAGGGGTTTCGCAGCCGTACATCCGCGGTACGTGCGCGACCGCGCCCCGGGGCGGGCGGCAACGTTGTCCATCGTGTGACCGGGGTGTTGACCTGCCGCTGGACCGCCGCATACGTTGCGCGGGAGAGAAAGCGCTTGCTGTCGCCGGTTCCGCTTCGGTGACACCATGCGTTGGCCAACGTCTGACGTCACGTCCGATGGAGCGCTGATCACGCACATGAGCACATCCCGCAACAACGCCACCAGCCCCGCGACCTCGTCGAACAGCCCCGAGGCCGCCACCAGCCGTCCCGCGCTCCCGTTCGAGGGCCGCCGCGTCAGGGCCGCCGTCATCGGTACGGGCGCCATCGCGCGCGGGAGCCATGTTCCCGCGCTCGCCCGGCTCGCCGAGGAGGGCGAGACGGAGATCGTCGCCGCGGTCGACATCGCGGAGGACGCCGCTCAGAAGTTCTGCGCCGAGACAGGCATCCCGCACGCGTACACCGATCTGGACCGCATGCTCCGGGAGCAGCGGCCCGACCTGGTCGCCATCTGCACCCCGCCGACCCTGCACCGCGACCAGACCGTCGCCGCGCTGCGTGCCGGAGCCTGGGCGTGGTGCGAGAAGCCGCCGGTCCTGACGCTCGCCGACTTCGACGCCGTCGAGGCGCAGGAGGGCAAGGACCGGGGCCCGTACGCGGCCATCGTCTTCCAGCACCGGTTCGGCTCGGGCTCCCGGCATGTGCGGCGCCTCATCGCCGAGCGGACCATGGGCCGCCCGCTCGTCGCGCACTGCCAGACCACCTGGTACCGCAACGCCGCGTACTACGCCGTGCCCTGGCGCGGCCGCTGGGAGACCGAGGGCGGCGGGCCCGCGATGGGGCACGGCATCCATCAGATGGACCTGCTCCTGGACCTGATGGGGCCGTGGAGCGAGGTGCGGGCGATGGCCGGGCGCCTGGTGCACGACGTGGAGACGGAGGACGTCTCGACCGCCCTCGTCCGCTTCGAGAACGGCGCGCTGGCCACGATCGTCAACAGCGTCCTCAGCCCCGACGAGGTGAGCCGCATCCGCATCGACTGCGAACGCGCCACCGTCGAGCTCACCCACCTCTACGGCCACAGCAACGACAACTGGCGGATCACCCCGGCCCCTGACGTGTCCGACGAGGACGTGGCGGCCTGGCGGGACTTCGGTCCGGATGTACCCAGTTCGCACCTGGAGCAGCTGCGGGAGCTGGTCGCGAGCATGCGCGCGGGCGAGCGGCCGCGCAGCAGCGGCGCCGACGGGCGCACCAGCCTGGAACTGATCACCGCGCTCTACAAGTCGGCGTTCACGGACACGACCGTGCATGCCGGGGACGTCGGTCCCGGGGATCCGTTCTACACGGCCCTGCACGGGGGTGCGCCGGGCTGGGCGCCGCCCGCCGCGTCCACGGCGGCCCCCGGTGAGTCCCCGTCCACCGTGAGCCAGGAGGTGTCGGCGTGACCGGGTCCGCGCAGGGTGCGCTGCGTATCGTCCACGCCCATGGTGATCGCATCACGATCAGTGACACCGGCACCGGCGTGGAGCTGCTGAGTTACGTCTACCGGCCCGAGGCGGCCTGGGAGGCCCCGAAGCCGTATCTGCATCCCCTCAGGACGCTGGCGGGCGACGTCGTCACGGACTACCGGCCCAACGACCACCGCTGGCACAAGGGCCTCCAGATGACGGCCTCGCACCTCTCCGGTGCCAACCTGTGGGGCGGCAACACGTACGTCCACGGGGAGGGATACCTCGAACTCCCCGAGCGCGTCGGGTCGATGGCCCACGTCGGCTTCGACGAGGTGGCCTCGGACGGGGCCCGCGCGGTCATCGCCGAGCGGCTGACCTGGCATCCGTACGACGGTGAGCTGTGGGCCGAGGAGGAGCGCCGCGTCGAGGTGCACGACGTCGATCCAGCGGCCGGCTCGTGGGCGCTGACCTGGACGACCGCGGTCACCAACCGGCGCGACGAACCGCTGCGCTTCGGCAGTCCGACCACCGCGGGGCGGGAGATGGCCGGCTACACGGGCCTGTTCTGGCGCGGACCGCGTGCCTTCCGGGACGGCCGGATCATCGGGCCCGACTCCGAAGGGCCCGGCCTGATGGGGCGGCAGGCGCCCTGGCTCGCGTACTCCGGCGAGCACGACGGCGCCGACGGCCATGCCACCCTCGTGTTCGTGCACGCCCCCGAGAGCGACCATGCCGGGGAGGTGGGCGCCCACCCGGCCCACTGGTTCGTGCGCAACGACCCGTTCGCCGCCGTCGCCCCCTCGTTCGCCTTCTTCGACGAGCTCGAACTCGCCCCCGGCGACACCCTCACCCGCCGCTACCGGGTCGTGGTGGCCGACGGGGCCTGGGAGCGCGAGGAGGTCGCCACATACCTGGAGGAGCACCCGTGGTGAGCGACCTGCACGAGACCCCGGTGTTCACCGGACTGCCGGGAGCCGTCGCCGTCTCGCACCTGTGCGTGTACGACTGGCCCGCGGCCGACGGAGTCTCCGGCGGAACGCCTCATCTGCATCTGACCTGCGCGGAGGCGTACGTCGTCACCGGCGGACGCGGAGCGGTGCAGACGCTGACGACGTCCGGGTACGAGGTCACGCCGCTCGAACCCGGCACGGTCGCGTGGTTCACGCCGGGCACCATCCACCGGCTCGTCAACGAGGACGATCTGCGCATCACCGTTCTCATGCAGAACAACGGGCTGCCGGAGGCGGGCGACGCCGTACTCACGCTGCCCCCGGAGTATCTGACCGACCCCGGGACGTACGCGGCCGCGACGGTCATTCCGGCCGACGCGCCCGAGGAGGAGCAGGAGCGGGTCGCCCGGGCCCGGCGCGACCTCGCCCTGGAGGGGTACCGGGCGCTGCGCGAGGCGGACGGGCCGGAGCCGCTCGCCGCGTTCCACCGGGCCGCGGCCGCGCTGGTGCGGCCCCGGCTCGCCGAGTGGCGCGAGCGGTGGCGGCGCGGCGCCGAGGCCGCCGCCGCGCTGGTGCGGCCCCGGCTCGCCGAGTGGCGCGAGCGGTGGCGGCGCGGCGCCGAGGCCGCCGCCGCGGCCACGGGGGAGCAGCTCGACCGGCTGGAGCGGGGCGACGTCTCCCACCTCGCCGACGCCCTCGTACGGGCCGAACAGCCGTCCGCGCACGGCAGGTTCGGGATGTGCGGACGGCTCGACGTCTACAAGGGGACCGATTAGCCCCTACGGGGGTTCGTGGGGACCGATTAGCCCCTACGGGGGTTCGTGGGGACCGATTGGCCCCTACGGGGGTTCTTCCGGGCCCGCGCCACCGCAGGTCCGTCCCTACGCCACCGCAGGCCCCGTCGTCGTCCAGCCCGGGGTCTGCGGGTGGGCCGTCAGATGGCCGTGCTCGACCACCTCGCCGCACTCCCGGCACACGACCTGCGGGACCAGCTCATGGCCGCAGGTGTGCTCCAGCACCATGGGACGGAAACCGCCCTCCTGGAGATGGCGGTCGCCCCACGCCATCAACGTGTGCAGCACCGGCTCCAGTTCCAGACCGGCCTGGGTGGACCGGTACTCGTAGCGCTTCGGGCGGTCGCTGTACTCGACCTTCTCCAGCACGCCGGCCTCGACGAGTCGTTTCAGCCGGGCGGTGAGCACATCGCGCGGTGCGCCGATGTTGCGGACGAGCTGGTCGAAGCGAGTGGCGCCGAGCGACACCTCGCGCAGTACCAGCAGGGAGTACTTCTCGCCGACGAGAGCGAGTGTGTCGGCGATCGAACAGGGGCGGGCGTCCTTCATGCCACCAGTCTAGGGGGTGGGTTGGTTTGTCCAACCCACTGAGTTACTCTTGAGTCACCTAGTGGGTTTGGAAAACAAACTCGGTGAGTTTGGAGATCAACCATGCGTGACGCCGTCATCGTCGAAGCCGTACGCACCCCCATCGGCAAGGGCAGGCCGAACGGCTCCCTCGCCCACATCCACCCCGTGGAGCTCCTCGCCCACACACTGCGCACCCTCGTCGAGCGCTCCGGAGTCGATCCGGCGCTGATCGACGACGTCATCGGCGGCACCGTCAGCCAGGTGGGCGAGCAGGCCGCGAACATCACCCGGTACGCCGTGCTCTCGGCGGGCTTTCCCGAGACGGTGCCCGCGACCACCGTGGACCGCCAGTGCGGCTCGTCCCAGCAGGCCGTGCACTTCGCGGCGCAGGGCGTCCTGTCGGGGGCGTACGACATGGTCGTCGCCTGCGGTGTGGAGTCGATGAGCCGCGTGCCGATGGGCTCGAACGTCCGAGGCGCGGCGGATCCCTTCGGCCTCGGGATCGCGGCGCGCTTCCCCGAGGGCCTGGTGCCGCAGGGCATCAGTGCCGAGCTCATCGCCGCCAAGTGGGGGCTGTCGCGCGCGCAGCTGGACGCCTTCGCGGTCGGCTCCCACCAGAAGGCGGCCGCGGCGTGGGACAACGGCCTCTTCGATGCCGAGGTCGCGCCCCTGGAGGGCGTGACGCGCGACGAGAGCGTCCGGCCCGCCAGCACCACCGAGATACTCGCCGGGCTCAGGCCCGCCTACTACGACCCGACCTACGCCGAGCGCTTCCCGCAGATCGACTGGTCGGTCACGGCGGGCAACGCGAGCCCGATCAACGACGGCGCGTCGGCCGTGCTCATCACGTCGAGCGAGACCGCGGCCCGGCTCGGCCTGCGCCCGCTCGCCCGCCTGCACAGCTTCGCCGTCACCGGCTCCGACCCGCTCCTGATGCTCACGGGCGTCGTCCCGGCCACCGAGAAGGTGCTCCGCAGGGCGGGGCTCACCCTCGGCGAGATCGACCTCTTCGAGGTGAACGAGGCCTTCGCGAGTGTCGTGCTGACCTGGCAGCAGGAGACGGGCGCGGATCTGTCCCGGGTCAACGTGCACGGCGGGGCCATCGCGCTCGGCCACCCGCTCGGCGCGAGCGGCACCCGGCTGACGACCACCCTCGTCCACGCGATGCGCGAGCGCGGAGCCCGCTACGGCCTGCAGACGATGTGCGAGGCGGGCGGACTCGCCAACGCCATGGTGCTGGAGGCCGTGTAACCCCGGACGGTCCCGGACGGACGACCCGGGACGACCCGGGACCGCACCGCTCCTCGCCGGCTGCCGTGCCGGAGGCTGATCAGTGTCCGCGCAGGTGGTGGCGCTTGCGCCAGGCCACCACCCCGCCGATCAGGGCCGGCAGCGTGATGAAGCCCATGGCGATCAGGAAGGCGGGGGAGGTCGGCGCGGAGGCCCGGGCGCCCGCGACGGCGTACGCGGCGGTGTTCGGGATCGATCCCAGGGCGGTGGCGAGGAGGAACGGCAGCCAGCCCATGCGGGAGACGGCCGCGCAGTAGTTCGCCGCCCAGAAGGGCACTCCGGGGAACAGCCGGGCCATCATCATCGTGCGGAAGCCGTGCCGGCTGAGCTGGCCGTCGGCGGCCTTCAGCCAGCGGGCCCGCAGCAGCGGGCGCAGCGCGTCCTGCCCGAGGATCCGGCCGAGCCCGAACGCGACACCGGCGCCGAGCACCGTGCCCGCGAGCGCGGTGCCGAGGCCCAGTTGGGAGCCGAAGAGCGCGCCCGCGGCGAGGTTGAGCAGCGGCCGGGGTACGAACGCCACCGTGCACAGCCCGTACGCCACCGCGAACACCGTGGCAGCCGCGGCGCCGCTGAGCTGTGGCGGCCAGCCGTCGGAGAGCAGCCGCTGCGGTTCGAAGAGCAGCACGCTCGACGCGGCCGCCGCGAGCAGCACCAGGAGCAGGGAGAGCCGGGACCAGGGCGAGAGCAGGACTCTTGTGCAGCGGGCGGCGAGGCCCGTGGGCGTAGAGACGGCGAACTCCGCGGCCAGGGAGAGCTCAGCGGCGGGAGCCGGGGGAACGGCTGTGGCGGTGCCCCCAGAGCGGGTGGTGGCATCGAGCATTCGGCGACAGTAACCGACCCGTGTGTGTGATCGCCGTATGGTTCCCCTCATGGGCGTCACAGCTTCCGGAACATCGGGTGCGCGGTTCGAGGTGCCGAACAGTTCCCTCGCCGACACCGTGCTCGAACGGCTCACCGCGACCTATGCCGCGGCCGCCGATCCGGAACGGGCCGCGTCCATGCGCGCGTACATGAAGGACGTCGCCCCCTTCCTCGGCCTGACCACGTCCGATCGCCGCGCGTTGTCCCGCACGGTCCTCCTGGGAACAGGGGTCCCTGTAGAGGCCGATTGCACCGCTGTGGCCCTGCGCTGCTGGGCGCTGCCGGAGCGCGAGTACCACTACTTCGCCGTCGACTATCTGCGCCGCCATGTGAGGCAACTCTCTTCCGCTTTCCTCCCGGTGACGCGTCGGCTCGTCGGCACGGTCTCCTGGTGGGACACCGTCGACGCACTCGCCTCCCACGTAGTGGGAGGCCTGGTGGCCGCCGATCCGAAGCTCGGGAGCGACATGGACGCGTGGATCGCTGACGACGACCGGTGGGTCGCGCGGACGGCCCTGCTCCACCAGCTCCGTTACAAGGAGGCGACCGACACCGAGCGGCTCTTCGCCTACTGCGTACGGCAGTCCGGACATCCCGACTTCTTCATCCGTAAAGCGATCGGCTGGTGCCTGCGCGAGTACGCGAAGACGGACCCGGAGGCGGTACGGGACTTCGTCGCCCGGGAACGGGGGCGGCTCGCGCCCCTCTCCGTACGCGAGGCCCTCAAGAACATCGGCCCCTGAGACACCCTCAGAAACGCTCGCCACACGGGCACGCGTGGCGAGAAAAACCATTCGACGTGGCCGGATCCGTCGGCGATGATCGCGTCATGTTCCGGCACGCCTTCCTCTTCGCAGCATCCGCAGTCGCGGATGCGCCGAAGGCTGCCGTCCCGATCATCGTGGCCGCCGTCGACGGCGCCCGAAGCTGACCCTTCCCGGATCGTCCGGCGGACCCCGCAGGGGGAGGGTCGGCAAGTCCTTGGGGTCCCCGTCCCGGCCGCTTCGCGCCGGGGCCGTCACTCAGCTCCGCTGACACTGAAGAGGCTTCGAGGTACCGCCATGCCCAAGACGGCATACGTCCGCACCAAACCACACCTGAACATCGGCACGATGGGTCACGTCGACCACGGGAAGACCACCCTGACCGCCGCCATCACCAAGGTCCTCGCCGAGCGCGGCTCCGGCACGTACGTCCCCTTCGACCGCATCGACCGCGCTCCGGAGGAGGCCGCGCGCGGCATCACCATCAACATCGCGCATGTCGAGTACGAGACCGACACCCGCCACTACGCGCATGTCGACATGCCCGGCCATGCCGACTACATCAAGAACATGGTCACCGGCGCCGCGCAGCTCGACGGGGCGATCCTCGTCGTCTCCGCGCTCGACGGGATCATGCCGCAGACCGCCGAGCACGTGCTGCTCGCCCGGCAGGTGGGCGTCGACCACATCGTCGTCGCGCTGAACAAGGCCGACGCCGTCGAGGACGGCGACGACGCTGTGCTCACCGACCTCGTGGAGCTGGAGGTCCGCGAGCTGCTCTCCGCGCACGGCTACGGGGGCGAGTCCGTACCCGTCGTACGGGTGTCCGGTCTCAAGGCCCTTGAGGGCGACCCCCGTTGGACGGCGGCGATCGACGCGCTGCTCGACGCGGTGGACACCTATGTGCCCATGCCCGAGCGGTACCTCGACGCGCCGTTCCTGTTGCCGGTGGAGAACGTGCTCACGATCACCGGGCGCGGGACCGTCGTCACCGGGGCGGTCGAGCGCGGCACGATCCGGGTCGGCGACCGCGTCGAAGTGCTCGGCGCCGCCGTCGACACGGTGGTCACCGGTCTGGAGACCTTCGGCAAGCCCATGGACGAGGCACAGGCCGGGGACAACGTGGCGCTGCTGCTGCGCGGGGTGCCCCGCGACGCCGTACGCCGCGGGCACATCGTCGCCGCGCCCGGCAGCGTCGTGCCCAGCCGCCGCTTCTCGGCCCGGGTGTACGTCCTGTCGGGGCGCGAGGGCGGTCGTACGACACCCGTCTCCACCGGGTACCGGCCGCAGTTCTACATCCGCACCGCGGACGTGGTCGGCGATGTCGACCTCGGCGAGCGGGCGGTCGCCCGGCCCGGCGACACCGTCACGATGACGGTCGAGCTCGGGCGCGAGGTACCGCTGGAGCCGGGCCTCGGCTTCGCGATCCGCGAGGGCGGCCGGACGGTCGGCGCGGGGACGGTGACCTCGGTCGGCTGACGGCCGGGGGCAGGACACGGGTGCCCGCTCCGAGGGGAGCGGGCACCCGTTCGTGCCGATGGCCAGTGCCCCCGCCCGGCCACACTCGACCGACGGCCGCACCGCATGGTCGGCACCGGCGGCACAATGGACCCGTGGACGAGCCGATACCCGTGACACGGACCGTGGATCACGGGACCGCCAAGCTGATGCCGGACGTCGACCGGAAGCGGGCGTGGCTGCTCACGGTCGACGCCGCACCGCAGTCGTACGTCGATCTGGACGAACCGACGCATCTGGAGTTCGAGTACGCACGACGGCTCGGGCACGTCCTGGACACGGTCGTGGCGCCCGGGCGGGCCCTGGACGTGCTGCACCTGGGCGGCGGAGCGCTGACGCTGCCCCGCTATGTGACCGCGACCCGGCCCGGTTCACGGCAGCACGTGGTGGAGGCCGACCGGGGCCTGCTGGACCTGGTCGTCGAGCACCTGCCCGTACCCGAGGACGCGGGCATCACGCTGCACGGCGCGGACGCCCGCGGCTGGCTCGAATCCGCCGCGCCCGCCTCGGCCGACATCGTGATCGCGGACGTCTTCGGCGGCTCCCGGGTGCCCGCGCACCTGACCTCCACGACGTACGCGCGCGCCGCCGAGCGGGTGCTGCGCGAGGACGGCGTCTACCTGGCCAACCTCGCCGACGCCGCGCCCTTCGCCTTCCTGCGCTCCCAACTCGCCACGTTCGCGACCGTGTTCGAAGAGCTGTCCCTGATCGCCGAACCGGGCGTACTGCGCGGCCGGCGCTTCGGCAACGCGGTACTGGTGGCCTCCCACCGCCCGCTCGACACGGCCGCCCTCGCCCGCCGCACCGCCGCCGACGCCTTCCCCGCGCGCGTCGAACACGGCCCCGCGCTGCGGGAGTTCATCGGCGCCGCCGACCCGGTGCGCGACGAGGAAGCGGTCCCCTCACCCGAGCCGCCCGGCGGAGCCTTCAGCATCGGCTGACCAGAACTCGGCCTCCGCCGTCGCCACCCTCTGCGCCACCGGCTTGGTCCGCCGCGTCAGATTCCGTACGTCCGGCACACACAGCACCGCCGCCGTGACCACGACGACCAGCGCCGCACAGCCCCACAGGGCGGCGGTACGGCCGAAGGCCTGTTCCGCCGGGCCCGCCAGAGCCGTGGCCAGCGGGACCATCGCGACCGAACCGAACCAGTCGTACGCCGAGACGCGGGAGAGCTTCTCCTCGGGGATCTCCTGGTGCAGCGAGGTCATCCACGACACCCCGAACACCTCTATCGCCACACCGCTGACGAACATCACCGCGCACAGCGGACCCACCGGGACCGGCACGGCGAGCGCGGCGGCCGGGGCGGCGAGCGGGAAGACACAGAGGGTGCCCGCGAACAGCAGGCGGCGCGGCTTCCAGCGGGTCATCAGCAGCGCGCCGCCGACGGTTCCGGCGCCGAACGCGCCGAGCGCGAGCCCCCACGGCCCGGGTCCGCCGAGGCTGTCCCGGGCGACCAGTGGACCGTACACCGCGTCGGCGGCGCCGACGACCGCGACCACGACGGAGAACTGGGCGACGATCGTCCACAGCCACGGCCGTCCGACGAACTCCCGCCAGCCCTCGCGGAGATCGGAGAGCAGCCCGCCGCCGGGCTCGCGCGGCGGTATGTGGCTCACGTCGAGGAACGACCGCAGCGCCCCGGCCACCGCGAACGCCACCGCGTCCACGGCGAGCACCCAGCCGGGCCCGACCACGGCCACCATCGCCCCGCCCAGAGCCGCGCCGCCCAGGCCGGCGCCCTGCATCGCCAACCGGAACATGGCGAAGGCGTGGCTCGCCTGCTCCCCGCTCACCGTGGACATCAGCATGCCCTCGGCGGCCGGGCTGAAGAACGCCTGCCCGGTGCCGCCGAGCGCGGACAGCAGCATCATCTGCCACAGCCGTGCCTCACCGGCGAGGACGAGGACCGCGAACACCGCCTGCGAGACGCAGTTCAGGACGTTCGCCGCGACCATCACCCGATGGCGCGGCAGCCGGTCCGCGACCGCGCCGCCGATCAGCAGGAAGAGCACCAGCGGCAGCGTCCGCGCCGCCGCGACCAGCCCGACGTCAGCCCCGTCGCCGCCCGCGTCGAGCACCGCGAACGCCGCGGCGATCAGCGCGCCCTGGCTGCCCAGGTTGGTGACGACCGCGGCGGCGGTCAGCAGGGTGTAATTGCGGCCCGCCCAGGACGGGCGGCGAGGGTCGCGGGAGGTGTTGGCGGCAGGGGTCACGGGCCGACTATCGCCGCCGCGGCCCCGGCTTGCCAAACCGCTTGCGCGAGGACCGGACACGCCTGAGCCGCGCCCGGCCGACCCCCGGACGGCGGGCTCAGGAATCCGTTGTACCGCGGTTCGGGCGCCGGACCGCACGGTGGTTCCGGCGCCGGGTTGTACGGTCGTTCCGGCGCCGGGTCGCAGGGTCGTTCAGGTGCCCGTCGGGTCGCCGTACAGCCGTACCGTGCCGAGGATCTTCCGCACCGTGGCGTCCGGCACCTCGTCCTTGACGCCCTTGGCACCGTAGAACGTCCAGGACACGAAGTCGCCCGCCGAGTTCTTGAAGGCGAACGTCGTCGCCTTGCCGTCGGAGTCGCACTTGTCCTTTTTGGGGACGCCCGCCGAGTACGTCGTCGCGACGCTGCCCTTGATGCCCGAAGCGGTCGTGTACGGCTCGGCCTTGCCGATCTTCAGCAGCTTCTTCGACGCGGTCTCCTGGTCGGTGTAGCCGCCGAAGACCCACCACGCCGAGTCGTTGCGGGCCACGTCGTCGGTGTTCTTGGCACCGCTCTGCCCCTTGGTGCCCGTCGCGGCCAGCGCCGTGTCGTCCGTACGGCCGTCCTTGTTGTCGTCGGACGTGCACCACTTCTCCTGGAGGAAGGCGGGCGCGGACATGCCGATGAGGGCGGAACCGTCACCCTTCTTCTCGTCCTCGAAGCCGATGAAGGTACCGGGCGTGCGGACGTTCCAGTCGGCGGGGACGTCGAAGGCGGTGCCCCACTTGGGGTTCACCACGACCTTCCAGCCCGCGACCGTCGGCTTCTCCTCGTCGGTGCCGCGCGGGTTCTCGCCGCTCCCGCTCGCGCTGGGGGAGGCGGTGGCGGACGCCGTGGGCGACTTGGACGCGTCGCCGCCCGCGCGGTCGTCCTTCTTGTCGTTGCCCAGGACGAGGAAGCCGGTGACGCCCGCCGCGATCACGACGGCCGAGGCCGCGACGATCGCGGTGACCTTCGTCCTGTTGCCGCCGCCACCTCTACCGCCGTCCGGCCCACCGGGGGCCTGGGGCGGCCCGAGGGGGACCGTAGGAGCTCCCCACTGCGGCTGGCCGTAGGGGGCGGGCTGCGGATACCCGGGCTGCTGCGGTTGTCCGGGCTGCGGTTGTCCGGGCTGCTGATACCCGGGCTGCTGGTACGGATTCGGCTGCTGGTACCCCGGCTGCTGGTACGGATTCTGGTCCTGCGGGTTCTGCTCGCCCCCGGGCGGCTGCTGTCCTGGCCACATGGGCGACCACCCTAGATGAATGAGTCCAAGGGGTGTCGTTGCGGTCAGTGATCGTAGGCGGTCAGTGACCGCTTGATCGGCTGTCCGGTTTTGTCGTTGTGCCAGATCGCCGCTGTGAGCGCGAGGATCCGGCACAGAACGCGGACCGCCACCCCCGCCGGGCTCTTGCCGCCGTGTCGTTCCAGGTCGAGCTGCCCCTTGAAGGTCTGGTTGATCGACTCGATGACCTGCCGCAGCGGCTTGAACAGGTGTGCTCCGGCCCGTTCGGCCTCCCCCTTGCGGGCCGGCCGCAGCAACTCCAGGTGACGCTCGGCAAGATCGCACTCGAACTCGCGGCCGTAGTAGTTCTTGTCCCCGATGATCGTCTGCCCGGGGCGGGCTGCTTCGACATCGGGCGCGGTGTCGAGCATGTCGCGCAGTGTCTCGCGCTCGTCGGCCTTCGCGCCGGTGAGGGCGAACAGGATCGGCAGCCCGCCCAGCGTGCACACCAGGTGCAGCCGCAGCCCCCAGAAGTACCGTGAGTGCGACGCGCAGTAGCCGTACTGGGCCCAGCCCGCCAGGTCCGAGCGTCTGGCCGTCTCGCGGGAGCATCCGCAGCCGACCGGGGTGGAGTCGACCAGCCACACGTCGTCGCTCCACAGCGAGGTGTCCCGGGCCAGGATCCGGATCATGCTGGTGAGCAGCGAGGACGCGGCGCGCAGCCGCTTGTTGTAGCCGGACTGCTGGGGCACGTAGGGGAAGAGGTGGCCGAAATCCCGCCCGACGCGGCGCAGCCAGCGCCGCTCGGATGTGTAACCGAGCAGCGCCGACGTGACCGCGAGCGTGACCAGTTCGGCGTCACTGAGCGTGGGTGCGATCCCGACGGCGGGCCGGTACGGGGCCAGCCACGGCGAAGCCTTCAACTCGTCGTCGATCCGGGCATAGAGTGCCGTTGCGAGGGTGTCCAGGTCTGTCTTCACACACTGACATTGGACGCCCTCGTCTCATGTCCGCAGGCCATCCCTTGGACTCATTCATCTAGTGGCGGCTGTGACACGTTTCGGTCACTGGAGCTCGTCAGCCATGTACCGGTCAGGATCCGGAGGGGGCGTGCGTACGTTCTCCCGGCCACGTGCGGCGTATTGATACGACGATCACCACCCGGTGCTGGTCAAGATTTCCTACCCATGGGTAACATGCTGTTCATGAGCGCAGACCAGATGACGATCGGCGAGATGCTCGCCGCCACGGTGCCGATGGCCCGGACGCTGAACCTCGATTTCGTGGAGACCACTCCGGAGAAGGCCGTGGTGGCCCTGCCGGACCAGAGCGACTACCACAATCACGTCGGCGGTCCGCACGCCGGAGCGATGTTCACGCTGGGCGAGTCGGCGAGCGGGGCGATCGTCCTCGCCGCGTTCGGGGAGCAGCTGTCGCGCGCCGTGCCGCTCGCGGTCAGCGCCGAGATCGCCTACAAGAAGCTCGCGATGGGGCCCGTCACGGCCACCGCGACCCTCGGCCGCCCGGTCGCCGAGGTCGTCGCCGAACTCGACGCGGGCCGTCGCCCCGAGTTCCCCGTCGCCATCACCATCCAGCGCGGGGACGGCGCCGTGACGGGGGAGATGACGGTCGTGTGGACACTGCGGCCGAACGGCTGAGCCGAGCGTTCGGGGCGGCAGGGGTCCCCTCCGGCGAGCGCCGGGCGGGACCCGCCGGCCTGTCCCGCCGTCGCTATCGCGGCGCGGGGCCCGTGCTGCGGCGGACCACGAGCCGGACCGGCTCGATGTGATCGGGACGCGGCTCGTCCGACCCGTCGATGCGGGCCAGCAGGAGCTGCAGCGAGCGGCGGCCGGTCGCCGCGAAGTCCGTGCGTACGGTGGTCAGCGGGGGCAGCATGTGGGCGGCCTCGGGGATGTCGTCGTAACCGACGACGCTGACGTCGTCCGGGACGCGGCGCCCGGCCTCGTGCAGGGCGCGCAGCACACCGAGCGCCATCTGGTCGTTGGAGGCGAACACCGCCGTGACGTCCGGGCACGCGGCCAGCCGGCGCCCCAGTTCGTACCCGGAGTCCGCGCTCCAGTCGCCGAAGAGCGGCTCGGGGACCTCGGCGCCCGCCGCCCGAAGCGTGGCCTGCCAGCCCTCGGCGCGGCGTTCGGCGGACAGCCAGCCCGTGGGGCCCGCGATGTGCCGGACCGTGGTGTGGCCGAGCGACAGCAGGTGTTCGGTGGCCTGACGCGCTCCGTCGTGGGAGTCGGCGGTGACATAGGAGGCGTCGTCCCCGAGGTCGTTCTCCAGCACCATCAAGGGGGCGTCGAGCTCCGCCTCCGCCAGGGCCCTGCCCACCCAGCGCTGGGGGGCGATGGCGATCAGACCGTCCGCCCCCTCGGCCGACAGCGTACGCACGGCGCGTACCAGGGTGTCCCGGTCGGCCGTGTCGAGCGCGATCGAGCTGACCAGGTAACCGGCTTCCTGGGCCGCGGCGTTGATCGCGTTCAGGATGGAGGCGGGCCCGTAGCGCGCCGCGTCGAAGGAGATCACTCCGAGCATCCGGGTCCGGCCGCTGGCCAGGGAACGAGCGCTGCGGCTCGGCCGGTAGCCGAGCGCGCGCATGGCCGCCCGTACCGCCTCCCGGGTTTCGGGACGTACCGCGGGGCTGTCGTTGAGTACCCGGGAGACCGTCTGTTTCGAGACACCGGCCAGGCGGGCCACGTCGTCCATCACCGGACGCGCCCCCGCGAAGCTGCGCCGGCTGCGTCCCCTGGGGGCGTCGGGCCCGCCTGCCGCCCGGGGCCCACCGGGTGCCTCGGGTCCGCCGGGTGTCCCGGGCTCGCCAGGTGTCCCGGGTCCTGTGGAGGCGGCGCCGTCCGTGGCACCTCGGTTCATGGGGGCGCATCCTCCGACGTCGTGGCGGCGGTCGGTCCCGACCCGCCCGGCAGGCCCACAGGATAGGCCCGCCGGGTCCGCCTCCCCCTCGTCAGCCCGCCCGGACCGCCCAGGCGCGGCTGGTCACCCACTCGACGCGCCACACGGCCGCCCGGCCCGTGACGTCGCCCGCCCGCTCGGGCAGGTGCACCGGAGCGTCGGCGGCCAGCGGCAGTAACCGCAGCCGCAGACCGCGGGGGCGCGGGGCCGCCACGGGCAGCCGGTCCAGGCCGATGTCCCAGACGCGCCCGGAGAAGAACTGGTCGGCGACGAGGGTGTCGCCGACATACGCGCGGCCCACGTCGCCGGTCCAGTGGATGCGCAGGAGGGTGCCGGACGGCCGGTGCGGGAGGTCGTCCGGCAGCTTCACGTGGTACTCGGCCGCGGAGGTGGCGAAGTGCTCGTCCGCCGGGGCGCTCGCCCGGCCCAGCGGACCGGTCGCGCTCACGGGCGGCGGGCCCGCGGGACGCACCAGGGTGGCGGCGGGCGCGGTGTCCCCGTCGGCCCATTCCTCGGTCGTCCAGCGGGTGAACACGCCGTCGGCCGTCGCCGACAGGGGCGCCCCGGCCACCGTCAACGGCGGTGCGGGCGCGGGCAGTACGGCGAAGGAGGGCCGTGACGCCGAGCTGTGCACGCGGAGTTCGTCCTGGTCGAAAACGACACTGTCCGGGGAGAGGACCAGCCGCTCGGCGCCCCACGCCGTACCCCGGTAGGCGGTGCGGGCGGTGGCGGCGTCGAGGACGAGCAGACCGATGTCGTTGCCGTCCGCGGTCTTCACCTGGACGAGGGCGTCGGTACCGGGACGCAGACCGGTGACCAGAACACGGCCGTCGGCCCGGTCGACCGCTCCGGAGGGCGCGTCGACGGATGCCACCGTGTCCGCGTCCAGGGCGAGTTCGACCGGAACACCGTCGGTGGCGGCCAGCACCAGGACCGTACGTCCGTGGTCCTCGACGCGGCACACCGGCTGGGCGGTGGCCCAGTCGAGCCGTAGATCGGCGACGTCGAGGCGCAGCGGCCAGCAGAAGTAGGCGCCGGCCGGGACGGTGACCGGGGTGCTGGGGAACGTCAGGGCGGGGGCGTCGGGGAAGCCGACCTCGAAGGTCGTGCCGGAGTGCGCCGGCAGGGGTTCGTGCGGCTGGTGGTTGTTGACGAAGAGGAAGCCGGAGGTGCCGTCGCTGCGGACCGCCCAGCGAAGGGTCTCCCGGTCGGACTGGGACGTGGGTTGCCGTTCGGGCAGGACGGACTCCATGGGGGCGATCAGGTCGCCGAAGTCGGCCAGCAGCAGGTGCTGGAGGCGCAGTGCGTGGTACGACGGTCGGACCTGGCCGTACTCGCCGAGGGGTGCCTGGAAGTCGTAGGTGAGGACGGGCAGGTCGTTGGGGTAGTCCGTGGCGTGGGACTCCTGGAGCGTGCTGAGTTCACCGACCGGGTTCGTGCCGCCGTGGAACATGTAGTAGCCCTGCCAGACCGAACCGCAGCCGATCTTGGTGAGGCCGAGCGCGCCGATGTCGTCGGGCTCCACGCGCGGCCGGCGGTGGTAGGCGACGGCCATCCCGCCGCCCAGCTCGCAGGTGGCCCAGGGGAAGCGGTCCGCGGGGGCGGGGTCACCGCCGCGCACGGTCGTCGGGCGCAGGTCGGCGCCGATGCCCTCGTCGTCGCGCTGGTGGGTGAAGAAGAAGTGCTTGCGGCAGGTGTCCGGCCAGCCGCCGTCCGCCTCCGTCCAGAAGGCCTCGGTGTAGCCGCCGTACAGCGGAAGCAGTTCGTCGGGCGGCAGCCGGACCCCGCCCCAGGCCGTCGACGTCCACAGCGGCGCGCTCAGTCCGGCCGCCTGCGCCATCCGCTTCAGGGTGAGGAGGTGGCCGGGCTGGTCGTAGAGCTCGTTCTCGATCTGGATCGCGACGATCGGACCGCCGTGCGCCCGGTCGAGTCCGCGCAGCTGTTCGGCGATCGCCGCGAACCAGCCGCGTACGGGCTCCAGATAGGCGGGGTCGTCGGTGCGGGGCGTGCGGGCGCGGGCCGTCAGCCAGTCGGGGAAGCCTCCGTTGCGGACCTCCGCGTGGCACCAGGGGCCGATGCGCGGGATGAAGTCCAGGCCGTGCCGGGCGCACAGTTCGGCGAAGCGCCGCAGATCGCGGTCACCGTCGAAGCGGACGTGACCCTCGACCTCCTCGTGGTGGATCCAGACGACGTAACTGGCGACGACGGTGACCCCGCCCGCCTTCATCTTCAACAGCTCCTCCTCCCACTCCCGTGCCGGGTAGCGGGAGTAGTGGAACTCGCCGGAGACCGGGAACCAGGGGCGACCGCCGCGTGTGAGATAGCGGCTGGTCACCTCGACGGGCTCGGGCACCCCGGGGGCGTCGGCGAAGGGGAGGTGGCCGGTCAGGGGCGGTGCGGGGGGCGCGGGGACGCGCAGGAGATGCGGCATCGGGACTTCTCCGGTCCGGGGTTGGGGGAGGAGGAGGGCGTCGGTTGCGGCGATGTGCGGGTGCGGGTGCGGGTGCCCGAGCTTGAGCTCGGGCTGGGGCTCGGGCTCGGACGTAGGGCTTGGGAGCGTTCCCAGACCATGTGATGTTATCGGTAACATCACCTGCGTCAAGGGACTTTGCCACCGGTGGCGGAACGGCCCGGGTCGGCCCTCCCGGTGGCCGGGCGGCGCCGTCGGAAACGTGCGGGTCGCGTCGCGTTCCGCCTGTTCCGGAGGCGTTCACGGCGACGCCACGCCCGTGTCCCCGTGGCCTGAATGAGTGGTTCCGTTCAGTGATTCGCTCCGAGGCCCCGGAGGGTCGCCCCATGGCCGGAACCGAACCCGTATCCGCGCCCGTATCAGCCATCAACCGTCGCCGGTTTCTCCTCGCCTCCGGTGCCGCCGTCGCCGGAACCGGTGCGGGGGCGGCCGGCGTGGCGCTGCCGCGACAGCGCCCGCACCCCGCCGTCCAGCCCGTCGTGCAGACCGTCGCCCGGCAGCCGGTCCGCAGCGCCCCGCGGCCGGTGCCGTACGCCGCGACCACTCTGGAGACGACGGCCCGACTCGGCGGTTCCGCGCACACCACCACCTACCGCCGGCTGGTCTCGGGCCCCGGCTGGCCGTTGGTCGTACGGGGAGATCTCGCCGCTCCCGGTGGCGGGCGCCAGGACCGGCGGACCGCGCTCGCGTGCTTCGTGCAGTTCACCGACCTCCATCTCGCCGATGTGCAGAACCCGCTGCGCACCGAGTTCCTGAGGGCGCGCGGTGCCTCCTCGTGGCGGGCGCAGGAGGCGCTGACGGTGGCGGGGGCGGTCGCGCTCGTCGAGCAGGTGAACGCGCTCGGCGGGGGTCCGTACACCGGGCTGCGCCCCGCCTTCGTGATGACGACGGGTGACAACGTCGACAACAACTCGGCGATCGAACTGGAGTGGTTCCTCACGGTGATGAGCGGGGGCCGGATCACCCCCAACACCGGTGACCCGACGACGTACGAGGGCGCGCAGAACTCCGGCCTTCCGCTGTACTGGCACCCGGGCGACCCGGCCGTGCGCGACCTGGACAAGCGGCGCGGGCTGCCCCTGATCCCCGGCTTCCTCGACGCGGTCACACGACCGGTGACGAGCCCTGGGGTGCGCATCCCCTGGTACTCCACGGTCGGCAACCACGACGATCTGCCCGGCGGATGTCTGTCACCCGAGCTGAACGACTTCGCCGTCGGCACCCGCAAACTGCTGTCGGTCCCCGCCGCGGACGCGGCCGCCTACGCCCAGGCCCTGGGGTCGGGCGACGATCCCAAGAGCGAGGTGCTCAAGGCCATCCTGACCAGGAACGCGGCCTCGGCGCGGACCGTGACCGCCGACGAGCGGCGCCGGCTGTGCACCCCGCACGACTATCTGGCCGCGCACCTCGATCCCGCGCACACCGGTGCCGGTCCGGTCGGCCACGGCTATACGCAGGACAATCTGGACGGCGACCGGATGTACTACACCTTCCGGGTGGCCGAGAACGTCCTCGGCGTCAGCATCGACACGACGTACCGCAGTGGCCACTACGAGGGTTCCCTCGGCACCGAGCAACTCCGTTGGCTGGAAAAGACCCTGGCAGCGCACAGTTCCCGGTCCTACGACGCGGACGGCCGGCTCGTCCGCAACCCCGGGGCCGACGACGCCCACATCCTGGTCTTCAGCCACCACCACAGCCCCAGCATGACCCGGCGCCCCGACGCCGCCCGCACGGACGAGCCGCGGCACGACGGCGCGGAGGTCATCGCCCTGCTCGGCCGCTTCCCCAACGTGGTGGCCTGGATCAACGGCCACAGTCACGTCAACCGGATCACACCGCACCCGCACACGACGCCCGCCCGCTCCTTCTGGGAGGTCAACACCGCCTCCCACGTGGACTATCCGCACCACGCCCGGCTCATCGAACTGGCCGACAACGGGGACGGGACGGTGTCCCTGTTCACCACCCTCGTCGAGTCCGCCGCCCCGCACCGCACGGCCCCGGACTTCGACGACCTGTCGGCGGTGGGTCTCGCCTCCCTGTACCGGGAACTGGCGTACAACGCTCCCGGCCTGGCCGCGGGCATGACGGCCGGTGTCCAGGAGGGCTGGGCGGGCGGAGCCGGGGACCGCAACGCGGAACTGGTGGTGGCGGCCGGTCCCGCGGCGGGGTGACCTCTCCGCAAGCCCTTCCACAGGCTCCTCCACGAACCCCTCGACAAGCCGCCCCGCGAGTCCCTCCGCAGGCCTCTTCGTAGGCCCCATCGATGATCCCTTCGGTGGGGCCTACGGGGGTCGCTTCGCTTGTTGGCGGGGTGTCGGCCGTTTCTGTTCAATTCATTGGCACGAGTCACCAGTGGTCCTAGTCTTCCGCCGTACCCGTGATGGCTGACGACACGGCAGGTGCGGACCGGAGCGCAGGGCGTTCATGGGCCGAACGCGGCGGCTGCCGTCGGCGTGTGTGCATCGCGTGTACACACGGTTCACAATGACGTGTCCCGCGCACCGAAGGAGTGACGGCTCATGTCCCACACCTTTTCCCGGCGTTCGACCCTGCGTCTGCTGGGCGGCGCCATCGCGGTCGCGGCGGCGGCCACCACCACCGGTTCCGCGCCGCTCGCCCCCGCGGAGTCCAGATCCGGCGCAGGCCCTCGCATCGAGGGTCTGATCGCCCGGCTCACCCTTGACGAGAAGATATCCCTGCTGCACGGCGCCACCGACCCCGCCTCGCTCGGCCAGGCCGGATACGTACCCGGAGTCCCCCGTCTCGGCATCCCCCCGCTCCGGCTCGCTGACGGCCCGGCCGGTGTCCGCGTCACCCGGCACGCCACCGCGCTGCCCGCCCCCGTCCTGCTCGCGTCGGCGTTCGACCCGGGCCTGGCCCGCCGCTACGGGCAGGTCATCGGGCGCGAGGGCCGCGCCCTCGGCCAGGACGTGCTGCTCTCCCCGATGGTCAACCTCATCCGCACCCCGTACGCGGGCCGCAACTTCGAGACCTTCAGCGAGGATCCGCTGCTGGCCGGGGATCTGGTGGCGGCCGAGATCCGTGGCATCCAGGGCGAGGGCCTCATCGCGACCGTCAAGCACTTCGCGCTGAACAACCAGGAACAGGACCGCATGTCCGTCGACGTGCGGGTCGACGAGCAGACCATGCACGAGGTCGAACTGCGCGGCTTCGAGGCGGCCGTCGCCGCCCGCACCGGCGCGGTCATGGGCGCGTACAACAAGGTCAACGGCACCTTCGCCTGCGAGAACAAGACGCTCCTCACCGACGTCCTGCGCGAGCGGTGGGGCTTCGACGGCTGGGTGATGACCGACTGGTTCGCCGCCCACAGCACCGTGACCGCGCTCACCGCGGGCCTCGACATGGAGATGCCGGGCGGGACGTACTTCGGGACCGCCCTGGCGACGGCCGTGCGCGGCGGCGCCGTCGCCGAGTCGTACGTCGACCGGGCCGTACGCCGCGTCCTCGCCGTGATGGACCGCTTCGGGCTGCTCGACGGCAGTGCCCCGACCCGGCCCGACCGCGACCCGAAGGCGGGCGCGGCCGTCGCCCTGGAGGTCGCCAAGGCCGGTGCGGTCCTCCTGCGCAACGAGCGCCACGTGCTGCCGCTGACCGGCGCCGCCGCCCGTACGATCGCCGTCGTCGGCCCCACCGGCTCCCTCCCGTTCGTCAGCGGCGGCGGCAGCGCCCATGTCGTCCCCGATCACGCCGACAGCCCGCTCGACGCCATCCGCTCCCGCGCCGGACACGGAGCGCGGGTGGCGTACGCGCTCGGCGAGGACCTCTTCGGCAAGGCGATCCCCGGCGGGGCGCTGACCTCGGGCATCGACACCGAGGGCCAGAGCGTCGCCGCCGGAACAACTTTCACGTACACCGGGACGCTCACCGTCGCGGACGCCGACGAGTGGACCTTCGTCATCCACTATTCCGGCATCCGGCCCAAGGTGGTCGTCGACGGCGTCGAGCTCTTCCCGCCGCTGCCCGGCTTCGGCGAGTTCTTCAACGGTGGTCTGGTCTCCGTGGCGCCCGACGGACTCGCCGTACGCCGCAAGGCCCTGCAGCTCTCCCAGGGCAGGCACCAGGTCTCCATCACCGCCCAGGGCGTCGACGTGGGACAGCTCTTCCGGCTGCGGCGCATCACCGGGGCGACCCGCGCGCAGGACGTCGCCGAGGCGGTCGACGCCGCGCGCGCCGCCCACAGCGTCGTCCTCTTCGCCTACGAGGACGCCACCGAGGGCCTGGACCGCGCCACCCTCGCGCTGCCCGGCAACCAGGAGCAGCTGATCAAGGCCGTCACCGCGGCCAACCCCCGGACGGCCGTCGTGCTCAACACCTCCTCCTCGACGTCCATGCCCTGGCTGGACGGCACGGCCGCCGTGCTCCAGATGTACTACCCGGGCCAGGAGGGCGCGGCCGCCACCGCCGCCGTCCTGTTCGGCGACTGCGACCCCGGCGGCCGGCTCACCCAGTCCTTCGCGGTCGACGACGCCCACCACCCGGTCGCCGGCGACCCGCGGCGCTATCCGGGCGTGAACGGCACCGAGGAGTACTCGGAGGGGATCCACGTCGGCTACCGCTGGTACGACGCGCAGGGCGTGCGCCCGCTGTTCCCCTTCGGGCACGGACTCTCGTACACCTCGTTCGCGTACGAGGATCTGCGGGTCCGGGGGCGGGAGGTCGCCTTCACCGTGCGCAACACCGGCCGGCGCGCCGGCATCGAGGTGGCGCAGGTCTACCTGGGGCCGTCGCCGGACCTCCGGCTCGACCAGGCCGTACGGGCGCTGGCCGGATACCGGCGGCTCGCGCTGTGGGCGGGGGAGCGGCGCCGGGTGACGCTGCGCCTGAGTCGGCGCACGCTGTCCTCCTGGGACGCGCACCGGCACGACTGGGTCCTCGGCACCGGGCGGCGCACGGTGTGGGCGGGTTCGTCGTCGCGGGACCTGCGGCTGCGCGGCAGCGTGGAGGTGGACACGTGAACAGGGGGCACAGCGTCCGCACCGGCCGTCTGCGCACGCTGGTGGCGGGCGCGACGCTCGTCGCCGCCGTCCGTACAGACGTCCAGTGGGGACCCCGGCTACGAGCGGCCCAGTCACACCGAGGACTGCCTCGACCTCAATGTGTACGTCCCCAGGGGCGGGTACGTCCCCGAAGGCACCGGAAGCCGGCCGGTGATGGTCTGGCGTGCCCCGGGCCGCGTCACCATCGCGGGCGAGTCGGCGGGTGGCCGCTCGGTCTGCACCCAGTTGGCCGCGCCGACCTCGAAGGGCCTGTACCGGGCGGGGATCGTGGAAAGCGGTGCGTACGGGAACTGCGCGGCGCGCACTCATGACGCGGCCGTCGCGGCCGGTGCCGCCTTCGCGAGGAAGGCGGGCTGCGCCGATCTCTCCGTGGTGTGTCTGCGGGGGAAGTCCGCCGAGGAGATCCTCGCCGCGCAGGGCGGATTCGACCGGGGGCCCGTCGTCGGCGGCGCCTTCCTGCCCGTGCAGCCCTTCGAGGCGTACGCGAAGGGGGCCGCCGTCGGGGTCCCGGTACTGGACGGGGCGAACGAGGACGAGGGCCGGCTGTTCGCCTTCAGCCGCTTCGACAACACGGGCACGCCGCTCACCGCCGAGCGGTACCCGGCGGTGGTGAAGGAGGTCTGGGGCGCCGAGCTGGGCGAGCGGGTGCTGCGGCGCTACCCGCTCGCCGAACATCCGGCGCCGTCCGGGGGCGGAAATGTCGTGAGCACGACCGTCCACCAGGAACATCGGTGCGACCTGTGGGACGCCGCCGCGCGAGGCTGAGCGGTAGGCTTCCCGGCGTGCGCCCGGCGCGGGCGCACGCCGGGAAGTGTGCGATTCGGGAGGAACCGGCGTTGGACGTCCAGCATTGGCTCGAGACGGTGCCCGCGGTCAGCATCTACGCGCTGGTGGCCCTGGTCATCGGTCTGGAGAGCCTGGGCATCCCCTTGCCCGGCGAGATCATCCTGGTCTCGGCGGCGCTGCTGTCCTCGCAGCACTCGGGCATCAACCCCGTCATCCTCGGGGCGTGCGCCGTCGTCGGCGCCGTCGTCGGCGACTCGATCGGCTATGCCATCGGCCGCAAGGGCGGGCGCCCCCTGCTGGCCTGGCTGGGCGCGAAGTTCCCCAGACACTTCAGCGAGGGGCATGTCGCGACGGCCGAGCGGTCCTTCCAGAAGTGGGGCATGTGGGCCGTGTTCTTCGGCCGCTTCATCGCCCTGCTGCGGATCTTCGCGGGGCCGCTCGCGGGTGTGCTGAAGATGCCGTACTGGAAGTTCCTGATCGCCAATGTGCTGGGCGGGATCATCTGGGCCGGGGGTACCACCGCGGTCATCTACTACGTGGGTGTCGTCGCCGAGTCCTGGCTGAAGCGGTTCTCGTGGGTCGGACTCGTACTGGCCGTGCTCATCGGACTTGCCTCGATGCTGATCGTGAAGCGCAAGGCGAAGAAGGCGGCGGCGGAGATCGAGACCGGGGAGCGGGAGCCGGTCGCGGCTGCCGAGTAGGCGCTCCAGGGCCTCTAGCCGCCCAGTGCCTCCTTGTGGGCCTTCGCCAGGTCCACGTAGAAGGTGCCGTTGAGGGTGAGGCCCTCGCGTTCCTCCTCCGTCAGCTCGCGCCTGACCTTGGCAGGGACACCGGCGACGAGTGATCCCGGGGGTACCCGCATGCCCTGTGGGACCAGGGCCTGGGCGGCCACCAGGGAACCGGCGCCTATCACCGCCCCGTTCAGGACCGTGGCGCCCATGCCGATCAGGCAGTCGTCCTCGACCGTGGCGCCGTGCAGCACGGCGTTGTGGCCGACCGAGACGCGCTCGCCGACCGTGATCGGGAAGCCGGGGTCGACATGGAGGGTGCAGTTGTCCTGGATGTTGCTGTCGGCGCCGATGACGATCGGGCCGAAGTCGGCGCGCAGCACCGCGCCGTACCAGACGCTCGCGCCCGCGCGCAGGGTGACGTCCCCGATCACCACGGACGTCGGTGCCGTGAACGACTCCGGGTCCACCTTCGGGTCCTTGCCGCCGATCCCCATGATCAGCGCCCGCTGCGTCATCGCCGTCTCCTCGTCGTGGCCGTGTCTTCGTCGTCGCCGCCTCGCGGCCGGTACAGCGGCACCGTATGCCATCGTGCCCGTCCCGGTGGGGTGAAGATCACAGTCGTGATCTCTGCTGGGCCCAGGTCGCCCTGAGTACCGTGAGCGGGTGCCCAGGAGCAAGAACGTGTTCTCGTCATGGCGGCGCCGCCTCGTGCAGCGCGCCGTCCACGCGGGCTGGGCCTGGGTGCAGCGCACGGGTTCGGTGACCGCGGAGCACCCCGGGCGGCTGCGCTTCGGCGCGATGGGAACAGGTACCAGACTCGCCTTCCCGCTCGGCACCGTTTTCGGCGAACCCTGGATCCACCTCGGCGCCCACTGCATCGTCGGCGAACAGGTCACCCTCACCGCCGGTCTGATGCCCGATCTCGACCTGGGGCCCGACCCGATCCTGCGGGTCGGCGACGGTGTCGTGCTCGGCCGCGGCAGCCATGTCATCGCCGACACCACGGTCACGATCGGCCGCGACTGCTACTTCGGTCCGTATGTGTACGTGACGTCCACCAACCACTCCTACGACGATCCGCACGAGCCCATCGGCAAGCAGTGGCCGCGGATGGAGCCGGTGGAGATAGGGCCCGGCTGCTGGATCGGCACCGGCGCGGTGATCCTGCCGGGGGCGCGGATCGGGCGGAACGTCGTGGTGGCGGCCGGCGCGGTGGTACGCGGCGCGGTGCCGGACCACTCGGTCGTGGCCGGTGCCCCGGCGCGGGTCGTGCGGCGCTGGGATTCGGCGGACGGGTGGCAGCCGCCGCTGCGGACGCCCGCGCCGGTGCCGATTCCCGACGGGGTGACGCCGGAGCAGCTGCTCGCGCTGTCGGAGCTGGACGAGGACACCGTGGCACGGCTGGCGGAACTGGACGTCGAGTCGTCCTGAAGTCCCCTGCCTTCCCCTCCCTTCCCCTCCCTTCCCCTTCCCTTCCCTTCCCTTCCCCTCCCTTCCCTTCCCCTCCCTTCCCCTCTCTTCTGCTTCCTTCTGTTTCCTTCTGCTTCCTTCTGCGTCAGCCCGTGGCGAGCAGCACGGTGCCGACCAGTGCCAGGCCGGCGCCCGCCGCCTGCACCCCGCGCAGCCGCTCGCTGAGGAAGCCGCGCGCGGCCAGGGCCGTGACCACCGGATAGAGCGAGGCGAGCACGGCGGCCACGGTGACCGGGCCGTGCTGGGCGGCGACCGCGTACGTGCCGTTCGCCGCGACGTCCGCGAGGCCGACGAAGGCGAGCGCGGGCAGGGAGCGCCAGGGGAAGCCGCCCTCGGGGAGGGCGGGGGAGCCGCGCCGCACGGCGACGAGGAGCGCCGCGCCACCGGTGACCACATTGGTCACGCGCTGCACGAACAGCGCGAGGAACAGCCCGGTGACCGACGACGACGCCTCGGCGATCAGCACGAACACCGTGCCGAAGCCGAGCGCGGCGATCAGCGTGAGCAGGATCGCCTGCCGTTGCACCGGGGCGCCCCGCAGCTGGGGACCGCCCGCGAGGACGACGCCCACGACGGCCACCGCGATGCCCGCCACCTGCGTCAGGCCGGGGCGCTCCCCGAGGAAGAGCCCCACGGTGATGGGGACCGCCACGGCCAGGGCGCCGAGCGGTGAGACGACCCCCATCGGGCCCAGGGCGAGCGCCTTGTAGAAGGAGAGCAGCGCGACCGGCCCCACCAGTCCCGCGGCGAACGCGAACCACAGCTGCGGTCCTGCCTCGCTCCAGCCGCCGGTCGCGACCACGATCGCGCCCAGCACCGCCGCAGCGATCGACTGGGAGGCGACGACCACGGTGAGCGCGGGCGTACGTCGGGTCAGCAGGCCTCCGCCGAAGTCGGCCAGGCCCCACAGGAGGCTGGTGGCCAGGGCGAAGAGTGCTGTCATGACCGGCCTCGCAGTACAGTTCAGTGAACGATCAGGTGCACCACAGCATAGTTCATTCTATTGAACTATGCTATTTAGAATATTGGACGAAAGATAGTGGACGGAAAGTGTCGGATCTCGACCTGCTGACCCAGTCCCTGGCGCGCAACGTCAAGCGCTGGCGTGCCGAGCGCGGCTTCACCCTGGACGCGCTCGCCGGCCGCGCCGGAGTCAGCCGCGGCATGCTCATCCAGATCGAGCAGGCCAGGACCAACCCCAGCATCGGCACCATCGTCAAGATCGGTGATGCCCTCGGCGTCAGCGTCACGACCCTCCTCGACTACGAGCAGGGGCCCAAGGTCCGGATCGTCCCGGCAGACCAGGCCGTACGGCTCTGGCACACGGACGCGGGCAGTTACAGCCGCCTCCTCGCGGGCACCGAGGCGCCGGGGCCCCTGGAGATGTGGGACTGGCGGCTGATGCCCGGCGACGGCAGCCCCTCGGATCCGCACCCCACGGGAACGGTCGAACTCGTCCATGTCACGGCGGGCGAACTCACCCTCGCCGTCGACGGGGTCGAGTACCTCGTCCCCGAGGGCGCGAGCGTGTCCTTCGAGGCCGACACCCTTCATACGTACGCCAACAAGGGTGACGTCCCGGTGGAGATGGTCATGGCGGTATCGGTCCCGCTCGTGCACTGAGACACCCGGCCGGGCGTGCCCGAGCGGCTGTTAGCGTGCCGTCATGCGCGCTCCCATCGGACACTTCGATCACGCCGTACCCGCCCCCGACTGCCTCGACGAGCTCACCCGCCCGGTCGCGGACGGTGTACGCCACTGGCGCGGGACCGTCCCCGCCGACCAGATCGTGTACGTCGACACGGACCCCGAGTGGGCCGACACCGCGACCTTCGTCGAGCACTACGGCCAGGAACTGCTGGAGCAGTCCGCCAACTGCGTGGTCGTCGCGGGCAAGCGCGGCGGCGGGACCACGCTCGCCGCCTGCGTGGTCCTCTCCACCACCCGCGTCGACGTCAACGGCGCCGTCCGCCGCCAACTCGGCGCCCGCAAGGCCTCGTTCGCGCCGATGGACACGGCGACCGGCGAGAGCGGCATGGAGTACGGCGGCATCACCCCGATCGGACTGCCTGACGACTGGCCGGTGCTGGTGGACTCGGCGGTCGTCGACCTGCCGTACGTCCTGGTGGGCAGCGGCCGGCGGCGCGGGAAGCTGCTGGTGCCGGGGAAGGCGTTCGCGGAGCTGCCGAACGCGGTGGTGCTGGAGGGGCTGGGGATCGGGATCGCCTGACGGTTCGAGGGCCTACGCGGGCGCGTGGTGCGCGAGCGCCAGGTGCGGGTCCGTCTCGCCCGGCGCGGGGGCCGGATCGGCGTGCACCAGGGCCGCGGTGAGCTTCGGTACGGCGTGCAGCAGGGCGTGTTCGGCCTCGACGGCGATGCCGTGCGCCTGCCGTACGCTCGCCTCGCCGTCCACCACGACCGCCACCTCGGCGCGCAGCCGGTGTCCGATCCAGCGCAGTCGCAGCTCACCCACCCCGCGCACACCCGGGACCTCGCGCAGCGCCCGTTCGGCCACGTCCACCAGCTCCGGGTCCACGGCGTCCATCACACGCCGGAACACCTCGCGGGCGGCGTCGCGCAGCACCAGCAGGATCGCGGCCGTGATCGCCAACCCCACCAGCGGGTCGGCGAGCTGCCACCCGAGCGCCGCACCGCCCGCGCCCACCAGCACGGCCAGCGACGTGAATCCGTCCGTACGGGCGTGCAGGCCGTCCGCGACCAGTGCGGCGGAGCCGATCTCGCGGCCGACGCGGATGCGGTGCCGGGCGACCCACTCGTTGCCGAGGAATCCGATCAGCGCGGCCGCCGCGACGACCGGAACGTGGTGCACGGGACGCGGGTCGATCAGCCGCTCGACCGCGGTCCAGGCGGCGAAGGTCCCGGACGCGGCGATCGTCAGCACGATCACGATGCCCGCGAGGTCCTCCGCCCGGCCGTAGCCGTAGGTGAAGCGCCGCGTCGCCGCGCGGCGGCCCAGTACGAAGGCGATGGCGAGGGGTACGGCCGTCAGCGCGTCGGCGGCGTTGTGCACGGTGTCGCCGAGCAGCGCGACCGAGCCGGAGAGCACGACGACGACCGCCTGCGCCAGGGCGGTCGTACCGAGGACGGCGAGGGAGACCCAGAGGGCGCGCATACCGCGCGCCGACGACTCCAGCGCGGGGTCGAGCTTGTCGCCGGTCTCGTGGGAGTGGGGGGTGAGGAGGTGGCGCAGACGCGGCAGGGGGCCGGAGGGCGTGTGGCTGTGCGGGTGCGGGTGCGGGTGCGGGTGCGGATGTGGGTGTGGGTGCGGATGTGCCCTCGCGTGGTCGTGTCCGGAGCGGCCGTGATCGTGGGCATGGCTGTGGCCCTCGGCCTGGTCGTGGCCCTGTTCGTCGTGCTGGTCGCTCACGGGGGTCCCCTTCCGGTGCGCGGGAGTGGACGTGTCGGTGCCCACGGGACCATTATGTGCGTATGAGCGCACGCATGCACCTGTCACCTGCGCATGATGCGCACCCGCGTACCCCCGGCGAGGAACAGTTCGCGCTGGCCGCCGAACTTCTCGCCCTCCTGGGCGACCGCACCCGTCTCGCCCTGCTGCATGCCCTGACCGGCGGCGAGGCCGATGTCACCACGCTCACCGAGGCGTGCGGCGCCGCACGCCCGGCCGTCAGCCAGCATCTGGCCCGACTGCGTCTCGCCGGCCTGGTGAACACCCGCAAGGAGGGCCGCCGGGTGATCTACTCGCTCGGCGACGGTCATCTGCGCCGGGTGGTCGACGAGGCGCTGAGCCTGGCCGACCACCGCATCAACGACCGGCCGACGCACGACTGAGGCTGTGCCGTGCACCGTACTCAGCCGCGTGCGCCGTGCTCAGTCGCCGGTGTCGTCCTCGCCCGCCTCCAGCAGGTTCGCCGCCGCGCCCACGATGCTCGGGTCGGGGCTGCCGACGACCTCCTCGTCCTTGTCGGCGTAGGCGAAGCGGGCGAGGACGCTGCGCATCGCCTCGACACGGGCCCGCTTCTTGTCATTGCTCTTCACCACGGTCCAGGGCGCCTGCCCGGTGTCCGTCTCGCGGAACATGGCGACCTTGGCGGCGGTGTAGTGGTCCCAGAGGTCGAGTGAGGCCAGGTCCATGGGGCTGAGCTTCCACTGCCGTACGGGATCGACCTGGCGGATCGTGAAACGGGTGCGCTGCTCGCCCTGCGACACCGAGAACCAGAACTTGATCAGATCCACGCCGTCGTCGACGAGCATCCGCTCGAAGGCGGGCGTCTGCCGCATGAAGCGCCGGTACTCGTCGTCCGAGCAGAAGCCCATCACCCGCTCGACCCCGGCCCGGTTGTACCAGGACCGGTCGAACATCACTATCTCGCCCGCGGTCGGCAGATGCTCCACATACCGCTGGAAGTACCACTGTCCGCGCTCGCGCTCGGTCGGCTTCTCCAGAGCCACCACCCGCGCTCCGCGCGGATTGAGGTGCTCGGTGAACCGCTTGATCGTGCCGCCCTTGCCGGCCGCGTCGCGTCCCTCGAAGAGGATGACGAGACGGCGTCCGGTCGCCTTGATCCAGCTCTGCAGCTTCAGCAGTTCGATCTGCTGCAGGCGTTTGTGCCAGTCGTACTCCTTGCGCTCCATGCGCTCGTGGTAGGGGTAATTCTCCCGCCAGGTCTCCACCGGACTGCCGTCCGGCCGGATGAGTACGGGATCGTCGTGGTCGCTGTAATCGACGGTCAGACCCGTCAGCAATGGCGTCATCGCGCCCTCCCCGGCTTTGCTTCAGTGAAACTGCGGCACGATCAGATAAATTCCGTACGCGACGACGGCCGCGCAGGCCAGGAAGCAGAGCCCGGCCTGTGCGAGGCCGAGGGCGTGGGTGCCGCCGCCGTCATTCTCGCGCGCGGCCTCGACCTGAGCGATACCCAGGACACCGAGCGCGAAGACAACGACCACGGCCACTGTCACTCCGATGCTCACCGCGGTGACCTCGCCGAGTGCGGTCCAGTCCAGATGCATCGTACGTACTCCCCTGGGTCAGGCGGCCGTGCCGACGTTCGTCGGCGCCGTGGTGCGGACGGTGACTTCGTGGGTGTCGTTCACGTTGTTCGCGTGCACCGGGTTGCGGCGCGAGGCGATCACGATGAACGTGGCGACGACGGCGGCGCACAGCGCGATCACCACGGTGCCGAAGGTGCCGCCGTGCTTCACCACGCTCGCCGAGACCCCGCCGACCAGCGCGGCGGCGGGCAGGGTGACCAGCCAGGCGATCACCATGCGGCCGGCCGTGCCCCAGCGGACCTCGGCCAGTCGCCTGCCCAGACCGGCGCCCAGGATGCCGCCGGAGCAGACCTGTGTGGTGGAGAGCGCGAAACCGAGGTGGGCGGAGGTGAGGATCACGGTCGTGGCGGCGGCCTCGGCCGCGAAGCCCTGCGGCGACTGGATGTCGGTGAGCCCCTTGCCCATGGTGCGGATGATCCGCCAGCCGCCGAGATAGGTGCCCAGGCCGATGGCGAGACCGGCGGACGCGATGACCCACACCGGGGGACCGGCGTCGTGCCCGAGCGCTCCCGCCGAGATCAGCGTGAGCGTGATCACGCCCATCGTCTTCTGCGCGTCGTTCGTGCCGTGCGCCAGCGAGACGAGCGAGGCGGAGGCGATCTGGCCGAGCCGGAACCCCTTGGTCACCGAGTCCGGGCGGGCCCGTGAGGTGATCTTGTACGCGAGGTAGGTGGCCAGCAGTGCGGCGACGCCCGCCACCACCGGCGAGGCCACGGCCGGGATGAGTACCTTCTCGACCACCTTGCTGAAGTGCACGCCGTGCTCACCCGCGCCGACCCACACCGCCCCGATGAGTCCGCCGAACAACGCGTGCGAGGAACTGGACGGCAGCCCGAGCAGCCAGGTCAGCAGATTCCAGAGAATCGCCCCGACCAGACCCGCGAAGATCATGCCTGGCGTGACCAGGGTGTCGTCCACGATGCCGCCCGAGATCGTCTTCGCGACCTCGGTGGACAGGAACGCCCCGCCGATGTTCAGGACGCCGCTGATCAGGACCGCCGTTTTCGGTTTGAGGGCCCCGGTCGCGATGGACGTCGCCATCGCGTTCGCCGTGTCGTGGAATCCGTTGGTGAAGTCGAAAGCCAGCGCTGTGACGATGACGACCGCCACGAGGAACGTGATGTGGTCCATCCCTCGATGGAAGCGAGCCGAGGCGTCCGCCGGGCGAACTGGAGACGAAGGCGGTGTGTGCCCGAGTGAAGGTGCGTGTGCGGGCGCGGGCGCAGAGACCGGCGCCCCGGGCGGAGAGGCCGATGCCCCGGGCGCCGAGACCGATGCTCCGGGCGCCGAGGCCGGCGGCGGGGTGCCGGACCTCAATTCGCTTGCCGTGCGTCGCGGGCGGTCGTCAGGATGACGGCATGCCGATCTTCCGCGCTCCCGACGGGACCGAACTCGCTTATCACGCGGTGGGCGAGGGCGAACCGCTGCTGTGTCTGCCCGGTGGCCCCATGCGTGCCTCCGCCTACCTCGGTGATCTCGGTGGGCTGTCGCGGCACCGGCGGCTGTTCCTGCTCGATCTGCGGGGGACCGGCGACTCGGCGGTCCCGGCCGACCCGGCGACGTACCGCTGCGACCGGCAGGTCGACGACGTCGAGGCGTTCCGGGCGCACCTGGGGCTGGAGGAGGTGGATCTCCTCGCCCACTCGGCGGCCGGCGACCTGGCGTTGCTTCACGCGGCCCGGTATCCGCGTCGCGTCCGCACTCTCACGCTGGTCACCGGCCGCGCGCGGGCCCTCGGCATCGACTACACCGAGGAGCACCGCCGGGAGGCGGCCGCGCTGCGCACGGCCGAGCCGTGGTTCGAGGACGCGTACGCCGCCTACGAACGGATCCGGGCGGGCTCGGTGGACGACGCCGACTGGGACGCCGTCTCCCCGTTCTTCTACGGCCGCTGGGACGCGACCGCGCGGGCGCACGCGGCGACCGAGGTCGCGGAGACCAACGAGGAGGCCGCGGAGCGGTACGCGTCCGCCGGCGCCTTCGAGCCCGCCACGACCCGTGCCGCCGTCGCCGCGTCGGGCGCGCGGGTCCTGCTGCTCGCGGGCGCGCTGGACGGCGGCCCGCTGCCGCGCGTGGCCGCGGCCGTCGCGGAGCTGCTCCCCGAGGCCGAGCTGATCGTCCAGCCGGGGGCCGGCCACTTCCCGTGGCTGGACGACCCCCGGCGCTTCACGGAAACCGTGGCGGCCTTCCTCGACCGGGCACGGTGACCGGACGGGACACGGGTCAGGCCAGCCGCAGGTCGATCCACTCGGCGGTCTCGCCCGGCAGCACGTACCGCTCGACTTCGACGAATCCGTACTTAAGGGCGAACCGCAGCCCCGCTTCGTTGGCGGTCAGTACGACCGTCTCGATCACGTCGGCGCCCAGCGCCCGCGCCTGCCCCAGGCCGCGCTCGTAGAGCTGCTCGCCGAATCCCTGCCCACGGTGGTCGGGCAGCACCCGGGCGATCACCGTCGCCGTCGCGTTGCCGTCCTTGGGCGGGCGCACGGTCGTGCAGCCCACCACGACGTCGCCGAGACGGGCGACTTCCAGCTGGTTGCGTCCCGCACGTTCGCGGACCTCGTCGAGCGACAGGGCGGCGGGCGGGACGATGACGTTGTGGACGTACCGCCAGTCTTCGAGGTCGGTGTCGTCGTCCGGCTGCCGGAAACTCAGGGTGGACACCGGTCAGCCGAGCCGGGGGATCTCGATGGCGGGGCAGCGGTCCATGACCATGTCGAGTCCGGCGGCGCGGGTCCGGTCGTACGCTGCCTCGTCGATGACGCCGAGCTGGAACCAGACGGCCTTGGCGCCCACGGCCGCGGCCTCGTCGGCGACGGGCCCGGCGAGGCCGCTGTTGACGAAGACGTCGACGACATCGACGTCGAACGGGATCGCGTCGAGCGAGGGGTACCCCTTCTCGCCGTGCACGGTCTCGGCCTTCGGGTGCACGGGGACGATCCGCTTGCCGTGGCGCCGCAGCACGTCGGCGACTCCGTACGCCGCCCGGCGTTCGTTCGGCGAGAGGCCGACGATCGCCCAGGTGTCGCCGAGTTCGGTCAGGATCTTGCGGATCGTTGCCGGGTCGCCGTACACGGTCGGCCTCCTAGGTTTCCCGTCATGAACTGTCATGAACTGCCATGACCTGTCACGAACTGTCGTGAACTGTTGTGGACGTCAATGTGCTGACGTGAGTCGGCGGGGAACTGCCCTGCGGGCTCAGCCGAGAAACAGTGCGGGGTACCCGGTGATTCCCGTCCGGGCGTCCAAGGCGTCCGTGCGTCCGGCGGGAGCGCGGCGGTCCACGGCCTGCGGGGCGGAGCGGACGGGCGGGGGTTGGGGGGACCTGTCACACCCCCGCGTACGGCTCCCCGGCACGGCACGGTCTGCCTGGATGCGTGCGCGAACAGCAGGCTGGAAGCCCAGTGAAGATCCCTTCCCCTGTGCAGGAGTCCCGATGTCAGTCCCGCTCACTCCAGCGCGGTCACGCCTCGCCGCCGCCTCCGGGCCAGGTCGCTCCGCCGCAGGTGCGGCGCTGGCGGCGGCCGTGCTCGGCTTCTTCGTGGTCACGCTCGATGCTCTCGTGGTCAATGTCGCGCTGCCCGCGATCAGGGACGATCTCGGCGGGGGCATCACCGGCCTGCAGTGGGTGGTGGACGGCTACACGCTGATGTTCGCGGGGCTGCTCCTGTCGTCGGGGGCGCTGTCCGACCGGATCGGTGCGCGGCAGGCGTACGCGGCCGGGTTCGCGGTGTTCATCGCCGCCTCGGTCGCCTGCGGGCTGGCGCCGAACCTGGGCGTGCTGGTCGGGGCGCGGCTGGTGCAGGGAGCGGGCGCCGCGGTGATGCTGCCCGCGTCGATGGCCCTGATCCGCGAGGCCTGTCCGGACCCGGTCGAGCGGGCGCGGGCGATCTCGTTCTGGGCGATGGGCGGCGCGGTCGCGTCGGCGGCCGGACCGGTGCTCGGCGGCTTCCTGACCCTGCTGAGCTGGCGGGCGATCTTCTTCATCAATCTGCCGGTCGGTGTGGTGGCGCTGGTCCTGTTCAGCCGTATCGCGCGCTCACCGCGCCAGGAGGCCCCGCTCGACCGGACCGGGCAGGTGGCCGCGGTACTGGCGATGTGCGGTCTGACGTACGGCGTGATCGAGGCCGGCGCCGACGGTTTCGGCACGCCGCGGGTGCTGCTCGCGCTCGGCGTCGCGGTACTGGCGCTGGTCGTGTTCCTGGCGTCCCAGGCGCGCGGGAAGCACCCGATGGTGCCGCTGGACATGTTCCGCTCCCGTGGCGTCGTGATCCCGCTGCTCGGCGGCTTCGCGTTCACCGTCGGTTTCTACGGTCTGGTGTTCCTGCTCAGCCTCTACTTCCAGGAGCTGCGTGGCCTGTCGTCCCTGGGTACGGGCCTCGCGTTCCTGCCGATGACCATCGTGACCGCCTTCATGAACCTGGTGGCCGCCCGGATCGCCGAGAAGTTCGGTGCGCGGGTGCCGATCGCCTTCGGCCTGTTCCTCATGGCGGTCGGCATGGTCGTCCTGTGCGTCGCCCCGTCGACCTCGGCGACCTGGCTGCCGGCCCTGCTGATGGTCCCGGTCGGGGTGGGCGGCGCCATGGCCGTGCCCTCGCTGACCGCCGTGCTGCTGGAGAACGTTCCGGCCGAGCGGGCCGGCACCGCGAGCGGCGTGCTCAACACCAGCCGTCAGGTCGGCGGCGCGCTCGCCGTCGCGGTCTTCGGCGCTCTCGTCGCGCATCGGACCGGTTTCGTGCACGGCATGCGGGTCAGCCTGCTGATCTCCACCGTGCTGCTGGTCGTGGCCGCGGCGGCCGCGCTGACGCTGAAGCCCGCCCCGCAGAAGTGACGCGCGTCACGAGCGGCCGCCACCGACTGGAGGCATGCTCCCCTCGTACGCATCTCGTACGCATCTCCTCCGTCCCTCGCACCTCCCTCGTACGCCGCCCCACCCCAAGGCCCCAAGGAAGAACGACCATGACCACCATCGCCATCATCGGAGCCGGACCCGGCCTCGGCGCCGCCGTCGCACGGCGGTTCGGCCGCGAGGGCTTCGACGTCGCCCTCGTCTCACGCGACGAGGACAGGGCACAAGCCCTCGCCGCCGACCTTGTCGGCGAAGGCCTGACAGCACGCGGATTCGCCGCCGACGTCCGCGATCCCTCCGCACTGGGGGCGGCCCTCGACGCCGCGACCACGGAGTTGGGTCCCATCGAAGTGATGCAGTACAGCCCGGTTCCGCAGCGGGAGTTCATGCGGCCCGTCCTGGAGACGACGGCCGCCGACCTGGTGGCCCCGATCGAGTTCTCCGTCTACGGGCCCGCCGTGGCCGTGCACCAGGTGCTGCCCGGCATGCGGGCGCTCGGCCGCGGCACCGTCCTCCTCGTCAACGGCGGTACCGCCGTGGTTCCCCATCCCGACCGCGCGGGCACCTCGATCGCCTTCGCCGCCGAGAGCGCCTACGGCCACCTGCTGCACGGCGCGCTCGCCGACGACGGCATTCATGTCGCCCAGCTCGTCATCCCCGGCGCGATCGTTCCCGGGCACCCGAGGAAGGACCCCGCCACGCTCGCGGACTTCCTGTGGAGCATGCACCGGGACCGGCACGGGTTCCGGCACTTCGCCGACGACCTCGACTCCTGACCCGCGAAAGTCCGGCCAGTGAAGTCCGGCCAGTGAAGCCCGGCCAGTGAAGCCCGGCCAGTGAAGCCCGGCGACTGAAGCCCGGCCGCGGGAGGCGTCGAGTTACTTGACTCATGCAAGTAGACGCTAAAGTCGTCGCATGTCCACACCACCGTCGGCGGCAGCCGGTCACGCGTTGACGAACCTGGCCGAGATCGAGCGGGCGCTCACCCGCATCTCGTATCTGACCAGCAGGGTTCGCCAGCACGAGCGCCTCATGGCGCTGGCCGGACTCCCGCTGGACCGAGCCGCCGTGGCGCTGCTGCGGCAGATCGCCGATACCGGTTCCCTGCGGCCCAGCGAGCTGGCGAACCTGCTGTCCGTAGAGGCGTCGCATGTGACCCGGCAGGTGAAGCAGCTGGAGAAGTCGGGCTATCTGACGCGGGTCCCGGACCCGGCCGACCGTCGTGCCCAGCGCATCGAGCTCACGCCGGTCGGGCAGGACGCCGTCGACCGTGTCCGCGAGGCGAGCTGCCGGGGAATGTCGGTGGCGCTGGCGGACTGGTCACCGGAAGAGCTGGGGCAACTCGCCACGCTGTGCCATCGTCTGGCCGACGACTTCGTCGAGCACGCCGAGGACGAAATCGAACCGGAGCGCGAAGACTCCGACGAAGCCTGACGCTGTCGCCGCGGTGCAGTGTGGTCGCAGGTCGCAGGTCGCAGGTCGCAGGTCGCGGGTCGCGGGTCGGGGGTCGGGGGCGCGCGGTGGCGGTGTCCTTGTCTCGCCATCCCTGTGGTCTCTGCGGCCTCTGCGCTCCCTCTCGGGTCCTATTTCCTGTCGGTTCCTATCGGTTCCTGGGGAGTCTGAGGCGGCGCTCCGCGATGATCTCCCGGAGGATCTCGCTCGTCCCGCCGTAGATCGTGCCGACCACCGCCGACCGGAACCCCTCCTCGAACTTGCCGCCACGGGGAGCGTCGGCCGCCTCGGGGGCCAGTACGCCCTCGGCGCCCAGGATGTCGAGGATGTCGCTGTAGTGGCGCTGGGCGGCCTCCGTCGTGAACAGCTTCCACATCGAGCCCTCGACACCGGGGAGTTCGCCCTTCTGGGCGCGCCATCGGTTCCGGAGACCGAGGAGGCGTGTGACCTCCTCGTCCACCACCATCCTGCCGATCCGCTCGGCGGCCAGCGGGTCGTCGAGGACGGTGCTCCCGTCGGGGCGTCGCGTGGTGCGGGCCCAGCGCGCCAGATCCTCGACCGGGGACGCGCCCTCCGAACCGGGGCTGGCGGCCGAACGTTCGTGGACGAGGGCGACGTGCATGACGCTCCACCCCTCGTCGACCCCGCCGAGACGCGCGGAGTCCGGGATCCGTACGTCCGCGTAGAACGTGGCGTTGGTGCGCTGCCCGCCGAGCGTGTGGATCGGCTGGATGTCGTACCCCGCGCTGTCGGTCGGCACGAGGAACATCGAGAGCCCCTTGTGCTTGGGCACGTCCGGATCGGTGCGGGCCAGCACGAACACGTGGGTGCACAACTGGGCGGTGCTGGTGAACATCTTCTGGCCGTTGATCACCCACTCGTCGCCGTCCCGGACCGCGGTGGTCTTCGCCGCGGCGACGTCCGAGCCGGAGTCCGGCTCGCTGTACCCCAGGGCGATCAGCGTCTCTCCACGGAGCGCGGCCGGGAGGTACTCGCGCTTCTGTTCCTCGGTTCCCACGTGCTCGATGGTGCGCAGCACCATGGAGGTAGTGGACCACCCGTCCGATACGAGCCCCATGCGGCCGAGTTCGTCGAACACCGCCCGGGCGAAGCCGGGATCGACGTCACTCCCGCCGTATTCGGGCGCCCAGTCGGCCGCCAGGATCCCGTCGCGCGCGAGCAGCGCGTGCAGTTGCGGTGTCTGGTGCGTGCCGGAGACGCGCTGCTCCTCCACCCACTCGGGTCGCACATGTGCCTCGATCCATGCGCAGGCCGCCTCGCGGTGCGAGGCCAGTTCGTCGAATTCGCGGAAGTCCATCGTCAGCCCGCCCTCTCTTCCGATGCTTGCGATGCTTCCGATGTTTCCGTCGGTGCTGCTGGTGTTGCCGGCGCTTCCTTCGGTCCCGCTGGTGTCAGGGCGTCCTCTGCCCGCTCCTCGTCGAAGACGCGCTGCGCGAGCCGCGCGTACGCCGCGCGGGAGTCGCCCGCGACGAGTGACCAGGCCTTCGCCCGCCGGAAGTAGAGCTGGATGTCGTACTCCAGCGTGTAGCCGTATCCGCCGTGGAAGTGCAGAACCTCCGACGCCGTCTTGAAGGCGGTCTCCGAGGCGAACAGGAACGCCATGGTCGCCAGGGTGTCGGCCGTGGGCAGGTTCTCGTCCTGGGCCCAGGACGCCTCGTAGGCCAGAAGTCGCGCGCCGTCCAGGGCGATCACGTCGTCGGCCAGGCGGTGCTGGATCGTCTGGAAGGTGCCGATGAGCACGCCGAACGCCTTGCGTTGCATCACATAGTCGATGCCGATGTCCAGGGCCTTCGAACCGAGGCCGAACAGCGCCGCGCCGGTCAGCAGTTCCCACCGGCTCAGTGCGCGGCGGTGGGCGCGGACGGCGGCCGGCCCGCGTGCCAGCACCACGGTGTTCTCCGCGTCGACGCGGCAGTCGGCGAGCGGCAGCGCCCCGAGGTTGTGGACGGCGCCGGCCGGCGCGGCGGGGCCCCTGTGCGGCTGCCGGAGCAGGAGGAGCTCGTCACCCCGCAGGAGGACGACGAGATCGGCCACCGCGCCCGCCGGAACCAGCCGGGCGGTGTCACCGGTCGCCGGCCGTGGGGCCAGGGTCGCCAGGAGTTCGCCCGCGACCGCGCGTGCCGCCAGGGGCTCCAGCCGGGCGTCCGGCCCGTCGGGCAGCGACGGGCTCGCGACGGACAGCGATGCGAGGAGCTCGTTCGCCACCGCCGCCTCGATCAGCGGTACGGGGGCCAGTGACTGCCCCAGGCACTCCGCCGCGATGGCGAGTTCCACGAAGCCGGCGCCGCCGCCCCCGCGCTGCTCGGGTACGGCGATCGCGCCGAGCCCCAGATCGACGACCTTGCGCCACAGCGCGGCGTCGAACCCGAGTGGCTCCGCCGCCCGCACGGCCGCGGTGGACGACTCCTTCTCGAAGAACGTGCGCAGCGTGTCGCGCAGTGCCGTCTGGTCGTCCGTGAAGTCCAGGTCCACTAGTCCTGCCCTCTCTTGAAGTGGTCGCGACCAGCCGTTCCGCCTTCTCCTGACACGTGACCATCCTGCTCACCGTTGCCTCAGGCCACCATGAATAAGAGAGTGGCATAAGTCACATTCTCTCAATCTGACATACGGCATTCTCGCATGCTGATGGCGAGAAGGGTGGAGTCGGTGGGTGGGATCGGTGGGCGGGGCCGGCGGGCGGGGTCAGCGCAGGACGGTGCCGCCGTCGACGTTGATGACCTGTCCGTTGATCCAGGAGCCCTCGTCGGACAGCAGGTAGGCGACCATGCTGGAGACGTCGCCGCTCTCGCCGTGACGCGTGCTGCGCGTCCGGGCGAGCATCGCCTTCAGCATGTCCGGCGGCGCGCCCTCCTTGATCTCGCGGGTCAGGATCAACCCGGGGGCGACGGCGTTGGCGCGGATGCCTTCCGTGCCCCAGCGTGAGGCGACGTGGCGGGTGAGGGCGTTGATGCCCGCCTTGGTCGCGGAGTAGGCGGGGCGTCTCGGGTCCCCGGTGAAGGAGGCGATGGAGGACGTGTAGACGATCGCTCCGCCGCCCCGCTCCAGGAGTGCCGGGATGGTGTGGCGGCTGACGAGCATGTGACCCCGCAGATTGACGGCGATGGTGTGGTCCCACACCGCGAGGTCGATGTCGACCACGTCGGTGTCCTTCTGGACCGCGCTCATGTCGCCGGCGTTGATGTGTACGGCGTCCAGGCCTCCGTAGGCCCGCACCGTCGCAGCGACCAGTTCCCCGACCGAGGAGTCGTCGGAGATGTCGAACTGTGCCGCGACCGCCCGACCGCCGGTGTCCGCGATGGCCGCCGCGGTCCGTTCGGCCCCCGCGAGGTCGAGATCGCCCACCACGACCCTGGCGCCCTCCTGTGCCAGCCGCTCCGCGGAGGCGGCACCCAGCCCGGTGGCCGCTCCGGCGATCAGGACGACCTTGTCCTTGAGACCCTGCATGCCGCCGCCTCTCCCCTGTGAGAATATGATTCTACCTATAACAGAAGGTTCTTCTCTACGGAAGGAGCGGCCGTGTCGCGGAGGGTGCCGGTGTGCCCGCGACGGGCCCCGCGCCGTCGAACCCGCTCACTCCGGGGAGCGCGGGACCTGCACCAGGCCGCACTGATAGGCGATGACGACCAGTTGTGCGCGGTCCCGGGCGCGCAGTTTGGTCATGGCGCGGTGGACGTGGGTGCGCACGGTCAGCGGGCTGACGACGAGTTCCTCGGCGATCTCGTCGTTGGACCTGCCCTCGGCCACCAGTGCCGTCACCTCCCGCTCGCGGGCGGTGAGGGCTTCCAGGGCGTCGGGGAGCGCGAGCCGGGCGCTGGGCGCCGGAGCGGCGAGGAAGCGGGTGACCAGGGTGTGGGTGGCCCGGGGGGAGAGGAGCGCGTCGCCCGCGGCCACGGTGCGGATGCCGTTCAGGAGCGCGTCCGCGGTGACGTCCTTGCCGAGGAAGCCACTGGCTCCGGCCCGCAGGGACCGGGCCACGTCCTCGTCGGTCTCGAAGGTGGTGAGGATGAGGACACGGGTGGTGGAGAGATCGGGGTCGGCACAGATGGCGGTGGTCGCGGTGAGCCCGTCGGCGCCGGGCATCCGGACGTCCATGAGGACGACGTCGGGGCGGTGGGCGCGGGCGAGCGCGGCCGCCTCCCGGCCGTCGGAGGCCTCGTCGACCACTTCCATGTCGGAGCAGGAGTCGATCAGGATGCGGAACGTCGCTCTCAGGAGGGCTTGGTCGTCGGCGAGCAGGACACGAATGGTCATGGGGTGCGGTCCTCTTCCGGGCGCGGCGTGTGCGGTGGGAACTCGACGGCGACCGTCAGGCCGTCCGCCCGCGGTCCTTGAGGAGGCTGACGCCCGCCCCGAGGGAGACGACACCCATCCCGACGGCCGTCATGAGGCCCTGCGCACCGTCGACGACGAAGGGCGCGGCCGCGGCGACGACGAGGTTGAAGAGGAACAGGAACCAGAGGACCGGCTTCGACGAGAGCAACGTCTTCATGGGGGGTGTTTCCTTCCGTACGGGGGATGGGTGAGAGGGGTGATTTCCGAGGTCAGCGGGTTGTCCTCGGCCGGGAACAACGATTCCGTCTCCCGGCCGCCGTCACGAGGGAGCGCCCTCCCGAACCCCTGGTGCAGCGGGCTACACCACCGGGGTGGTCCCACTCACCCGCCCGGGCGCGGCAGCCCTCGAATCGGTGCGGAGCACCCCGCCCACGTGGGCGTCCTCGGGTCCCGGGGCGACTGCGCATGTCCGGAATTGGGTCCCACCTCCCCGCACCGGGACCCCCGCCCGCCTACGCTCACCCCGTGCTGCGTATCACCGACGCCCGAACGGGCGAGCCCATCGATGCCGTCCGCGCCCGTCGGGGCCTGACCCGCGTCGAAGCGCACGTGGAGCGGGACGACCTGTCCGCCCTGCGGGTGCTGCTGGTCGCCGACGTGCTCGCCAGGGCCCTGGAGATCGGGGGAACACCCGTCGTCACGGTGGCCGACCCGCCGGCCGGACTCCGTGCGCGCGCCGACGCGCTCGGCATCCGCCGGGCCGAGGGCGACCACGGCGGCCTGGGCCCGGCCCTCCATGTACTCACGCCCGACGCCACAGCTCCCGATGACACCGCGCCCGACGACAGCCCTCCCAAGGACCCCGCTCCCCATACCCCCGCTCCCGAGGGCATCCGGGTCGAGGTCGCCCCGGTGAGCGGCACGGCCGACCCGGCGCTGCTCCGGATGGTCCTGCTGGCGGCCCCGCGCCGACAGCCCGTCGACATGGCCGCCGCCGACCTCGACGGTGCCCGGGAGACGCTCGCGCGCTGGCGCAAGGCCGTCGCCGGCTGGGCCACCCGGCCGTCCAAGCCGGTCCCCGAGCAGGTACGGCAAGAGCTGCGTGCCGCCTGGGAGGACGACCTCGACGTGCCCGCCGTGCTTGAGGTACTGCGGCGCGTCGAACACGCCGAGGACATGCCGGACGGCGCCCGCTTCGAGACGTACGCCTACGCGGACCGTCTCCTCGGGCTCGAACTCACCCGTGACATCGGGGCGCAGCGGTGATCGCTCGTGCCGGAGGCGGCCCCCTGCGCAGACTCGTCGTCCTGCGACACGCCAAGTCGGCCTGGCCCACGGGCGTCGCCGACCACGAGCGGCCGCTCGCCCCGCGTGGCCGCCGGGACGCCCCGGCCGCCGGACGCGCCCTCGCCGAGGCGGACTGCCTGCCGGACCTCGCCCTGTGCTCCACCGCCGTACGCGCCCGCCAGACCTGGGAGCTGGCGGCGCGGGAGTGGGGCACCCCGCCGCCCGTACGGCTCGATCGACGGCTGTACGCCGCCGACGTGTCCGAGTTGCTGACAGCACTGCACGAAGTCCCCGACCAGATCAGGACGTTGCTGCTGATCGGACACAACCCCGGGCTGGAGGAGCTGGTGCTGGACCTGGCCGGGGACAGTCTCGACGACGCGCTGGACGACGTACGGACGAAGTTCCCGACCTCCGCGATAGCCATTTTGGCCTGGCACGGAAGTTCCTGGGACGCGCTCGCCCCGGGCACGGCGCTGCTGACGGACATGACCGTGCCGCGGGGCAAGAAGAAGGGTTGAGGACCGGGAGACCGGGGCGTGAGAACCGACGGCTAGCCCACGTGGATCCGGGGTCGGCGCTCCGGGTCCGGCTCGGCGCGGCGGAGCACCTCGCGGGTGACCGGGGCGACCTCGCCGTCGCCGAAGACGAGGAAGCGGACCAGTTGGCTCAGGGGGTTGCCCTCGGTCCAGTTGAAGTAGGCGTGCGGGACCTGGCCGGTGTGGTCGCGCAGTCGCATCATGACGGCCGCGATCGTGTTGGGCACGGTCGCGCCCTCGACCCGCAGCCTGCGCACCCCGTGCTTCTCGTCGCCGTGCACGGTCAGATCGGCGGTGAAGTCCGAGGAGTCGGTCACGAAGACCTCCAGGAACAGCACGGGCCGGCCGTCCGGGATGTGTGTCTGCTCGCGCTGGCTGTACTCCTTGGCGCGGTACTCCCGGGTGCTGTGCTCGTGCGGCTCGTTCGCGATCAGCAGCAGCGGTCCGTCGGCCGCGGCCTCGTCGACGAAACGGGCCGCCGTCTCGTCGAACGTGACCTCGGCGGCGCGCAGTTCGAAGGCGCGGCGCACGCGGGAGGCGAACGAGGTGATCAGGATCGCCAGGATGAAGATCAGCGCGATCTTGATGCCGTCGGGGCGTTCGATGACATTGGTGACCAGGGTGTAGCCGAAGACCGCGGTGATCGCGGCGAAGCCGACCGCGGCGCGGCGGTGACCCCGCTGGTGCACGGCGACCGCCGAGGCGAAGGAGGCCGAGAGCATCAGGACCAGGACACCGGTCGCGTAGGCGCCGCTCTGGTCGTCGACGTTCGCGTCGAACCACAGCGTGATGAGGACCGCGGCCACCATGAAGACGAGCACAAGGGGGCGGACGGCGCGTGTCCACTCGGGGGCCATGCCGTAGCGCGGCAGATAGCGCGGTACGAGGTTGAGGAGACCGGCGAGCGCGGAGGCACCCGCGAACCAGAGGATCGCGATGGTCGACAGGTCGTAGACGGTGCCGAATGCCTCGCCCAGGTGTTCGTGCGCGAGGTAGGCGAGGGCGCGGCCGTTCGCGGGGCCGCCGCTCTCGAACGCGTCCTGCGGGATCAGGATCGTCGTCGCCAGGCTGGAGAGCAGCAGGAAACAGCTCATGATCACGGCGGCCGTGGTGAGCAGCTTGCGGGTCTCGCGGATCCGGCCCGTCGGCTTCTCGTACGTGTCCGTCGGGTCGCCCTCGACCTGCGGCATCACCGCCACGCCCGTCTCGAAGCCGGACATGCCGAGCGCCAGCTTGGGGAAGACGAGGAGCGCCACGCCGATCATCGCGAGCGGCGAGGAGTGTTCGGCCGTCATCGCGTCGGTCCAGTCGCCGATCTTGACCGGGTGGCTGAGCACCTGCCAGGCGGAGACGCCCAGCACGACGACATTGAGAGTGAGATAGGTGGCCACGAGCGTCACCGCGATGCCGATCGCCTCCTTGAAGCCCTTCAGGAAGACCGCGCCCAGCGCGGCTATCAGAAGGAGGGTGATCCAGGTGTTCCCGCCGTGCATCCAGTGCGGAGCGAAAGGATTCTCCACGACGTGGGCGGAGGCGTCCGCTCCGGAGAGGGTGATCGTGATCAGGAAGTCCGTCGCCGCGAAGCCGAGCAGCACCAGGACGAAGATCTTCCCGGCCCACCAGGGCAGCAGCCGCTCCAGCATCGCGATGGAGCCCTCGCCGTGCGGGCTCTCCTTGGCGACCCGACGGTAGACGGGCAGCGCGCCGAGCAGGGTGAGCGCGATCAGGACGAGCGTCGCGAGCGGGGAGAGCAGGCCTGCCGCGAGGGCCGCGATACCCGGCTGGTAGCCGAGCGTGGAGAAGTAGTCGACGCCGGTGAGACACATCACCCGCCACCACTTGTGGCCCTGGTGCTCCGCGTCCGGGGTGGCGTGCGGCCCGGGATGCCTGGCCGACTGCTCGCTGAGCCCCTCCAGAAGCCATGCCCGCCAGCGTGGCGCGGCTGCTGAGGGTTCCCGTTCTCGGGGCTCGGCGGAGTCCGAACTGTCCACCTGGGTGCCGGTCATGCTGCGATCTCCCTGCGATCGGTCGGGCCGGCGATCCGGCTTCGGGCAACGAGGAGCGAGTATCCACCACATCGCCCGGACCGACCGCGCCGGGGCCGACCGCGCCGGGGCCGACCGCGGTGGGGGAGCAGCCATGGGCAGGGGCTGGACCGCGGCCCGGGCGACGGCAGGGGTCCTGCCGCCTCGGGTCCGCCGTCCCGGACCCGGGCTGGGAGCGCATACGCTGGGCCGATGCAGGACGAGTACCGCACAGTGGCCCGCGCGGGTGTGCACGAGACCGAGGTCAACCGCTCGCGCTTCCTGTGCGCCCTCGCCCCGGCGGCCACCGAGCGGGAGGCCCAGGACTTCATCGCGGGCGTCCGCAAGGAGCACGCGGACGCCACGCACAACTGCTACGCGTACGTCATCGGAGCCGACGCCGCCGTCCAGAAGGCGAGCGACGACGGCGAACCGGGCGGCACCGCGGGCGTCCCCATGCTGCAGATGCTGCTGCGCCGCGACATGCGGTACGTCGTCGCCGTCGTCACCCGCTACTACGGCGGGGTCAAGCTCGGCGCGGGCGGACTGATCAGGGCGTACGGCGGATCGGTGGGCGAGGCGCTGGACGCGCTCGGCACACTGACCCGCAGACGCTTCCAGCTGGCCACGGTCACCGTCGACCACCAGCGCGCCGGCAAGATACAGAACGACCTGCGGTCCACCGGGCGCGAGGTCCGTGACGTGCGCTACGGCGAGGCCGTCACGATCGAGATCGGACTGCCGGACACCGACGTCGAGCCCTTCCGGGCGTGGCTCGCCGATGCGACGGCCGGGACGGCCGGGTTCGAACTGGGTGGAGAGGCGTACGGGGACGCATAGGCGGACAGCGCGGACCGATACGGGAGTAGCCGCCCGTGATGTCCGACCCGCCCGTTAGTCTCGGGGATCATGAGGATTCTGCACACGTCCGACTGGCATCTCGGCCGGGCCTTCCACCGAGTGAACATGCTCGGTGCCCAGGCCGAGTACATCGGTCACCTCGTCACGACCGTGCGTGAGCGCGGCGTCGAGGCGCTCGTCGTGTCCGGGGACGTGTACGACCGGGCGGTGCCGCCGCTGGCCGCCGTCGAGGTCTTCGACGACGCCCTGCACCGTCTGGCCGACCTCGGGGTGCCCACGGTGATGATCTCCGGGAACCACGACTCGGCGCGCCGGCTCGGCGTCGGCGCCGGGCTCATCGACCGGGCGGGCATCCATCTGCGGACCGAGCCCGCGGCCTCCGGCACCCCCGTGGTGCTCGCCGACACGCACGGCGACGTCGCCTTCTACGGACTGCCGTACCTCGAACCGGCTCTGGTGAAGGACGAGTTCGGGGTCGACAAGGCAGATCACGAGGCGGTGCTCGCCGCCGCCATGGACCGGGTCCGCGCCGACCTCGCCACCCGCGCGCCGGGCACCCGTTCCGTCGTCCTCGCCCATGCCTTCGTCACCGGCGGGGCGGCCAGCGACAGCGAGCGGGACATCACCGTCGGCGGGGTCGCCGCCGTGCCCGCCGGGGTCTTCGACGGCGTCGACTACGCGGCACTCGGCCACCTGCACGGCAGCCAGACCATCACCGAGCGCGTGCGCTACTCCGGTTCCCCGCTGCCGTACTCGTTCTCGGAGGCCGACCACCGCAAGAGCATGTGGCTGGTGGACCTCGGCCCCGACGGCTCCCTGGGCGCGGAGCGGATCGACTGCCCCGTCCCCCGGAAGCTGGCCCGCCTCCGGGGACACCTCGAAGACCTGCTCGCCGATCCGCGGCTGGAGCGCCACGAGGACGCGTGGGTCGAGGCGACCCTGACCGACCCGGTGCGCCCGGCCGAGCCCATGGCACGGCTCACCGAGCGCTTCCCGCACACGCTCAGCCTCGTCTTCGACCCGGAGCGGGCCCCCGAGGACCCCGACGTCTCGTACGCCCGGCGGCTCGCGGGCCGCAGCGAGCAGCAGATCGCGGAGGACTTCGTGGCGCATGTGCGCGGCGCCGGACCCGACGCCCACGAACAGGCCGTGCTGCGGGACGCGTTCGACACCGTCCGTGCCGACGAGGCCGTACGGGAGGTCGCCCGGTGACCACACCGCGCGCGCTCGGCCGGAAGGGAGCCCGATGAGGCTGCACCGCCTGGACATCACCGCCTTCGGGCCCTTCGGCACCACACAGAAGGTCGACTTCGACGAGCTGTCGGCCGCCGGGCTCTTCCTGCTGCACGGCCCGACCGGCGCGGGCAAGACGTCCGTCCTCGACGCCGTCTGCTACGCGCTGTACGGGGCGGTGCCGGGCGCCCGCCAGAGCGGCCAGGGCATGACCCTGCGCAGCGACCACGCGGCGCCCGCGACGCGTACCGAGATCCGTCTCGAACTCACCGTCGCCGGACGCCGGTTGGAGGTCACCCGGCAGCCGCCCTGGGCCCGTCCCAAGAAGCGTGGAACGGGCACGACCACCGAGAAGGCACAGGGCTGGCTGCGCGAGTACGACGCGCCGGCCGGCTCCTGGAAGGACCTCAGCCGCTCCCACCAGGAGATCGGCGAGGAGATCACCCAGCTGCTCGGCATGAGCCGCGAGCAGTTCTGCCAGGTCGTCCTGCTGCCCCAGGGGGACTTCGCGCGCTTTCTGCGGGCCGACGCCGAGGCCCGCGGCAAGCTGCTCGGCCGTCTCTTCGACACGCACCGCTTCGCCGAGGTCGAGAAGCGCCTCACCGAGCGGCGCCGCGCGACGGAGGCCGAAGTACGGGACGGCGACGCGGCGTTGCTCGCCGACGCCCACCGTATGCAGCAGGCCGCCGGGGACATCGTCGAGGTGGCGCTGCCCGAGCTCGCGCCCGGCGACCCCGGCCTCGCCGAGTCCGTGCTGACCTGGGCCGCGGTCGCCCGCAGCGCGGCCCGCGAGCGGCTGGCCCTCGCGCACGGCGCGCGTACGGCCGCCGAGTCGGCGCAGGCCGCCGCCGATCGCGTACTCGACGACGTACGCGAAGTGGCGCGGCTGCAGCGCCGGTTCACGGAGGCGCGGGAGCGCGCCGCGCGGCTGGAGGAGCGTGCCGACGCCCACCGGGAGGCGCAGGCGCGCATGGAGCGGGCGCGGAAGGCCGAAGCGGTGGCGCCCGCGCTCGACCTGCGCGACGCCGCCGAGGCCGAGCACCGGCGCGCGGCCGCGGACGAGGCACGCGCCCGCGGCGCCCTGCCGGAGACCTTCGCCGGAGACGGAGCGCCGGGGCTCGCCGCGGCGGCGCGCAAGGCGGCCGAGGAGCTGGGCGGCCTTGCGTCGGCGCGCCGAGCCGAACGCCGCCTCGCCGAACTCACCACGGAGTGCGCCTCCCTGGACCGCCAGGAGCGCGAGGACGAGGACGTCCGCCAGGATGCCGAGAGCTGGCTCGCCACCTGGGAGGCGACCCGCGCCGGACTCCAGGCGCGCATCGAGTCCGCGCAGGAGGCCACGACGCGCGCCGAGCAGCTCCATGTGCAGCGCGATCCCGCTCAGGCGCGGCTCAGGGCGGCCCGGCAGCGCGACCAGTTCGCCCGGGACACGGACGACGCCCGCGCCCGGGCCCTCGCCGCCCGGGAACGCGCGACGGACGCCCGGGTCCACTGGCTCGACCTGAAGGAACAGCGCCTGCAGGGCATCGCCGCGGAACTCGCCGCCGGTCTCGTCGACGGCGAGCCCTGCGCCGTGTGCGGCGGCACCGAACACCCCGCGCCCGCGCGGAAGATCGCCGGACACGTCGACCGGGAGGCCGAGGAGCAAGCCCTCGCCGCCCACCGGCTCGCCGACGAGCAGGCCGCCGAGGACGAGCGTCGGCTCGGCGTCGTCCGCGAGGCGCTGGCCGCCGCGACCGCCGAGGCGGGCGACGCGCCGACCGAGCGACTCGCCGAACAGGCGGCCGAGCTGGAGCGGGAACACACCGAGGCTCGCACCGCCGCCTCCGGGCTGCACACCGCGCGCGAGCGACTCGCGCAGGCCGAACTCGAACACGAACGGCGGGTCGAAGCCCAGCAGCAGGTGGCGCTGCGCGCCGCCGCCCGGGTCTCCCACCGCGAGCGCAACGACCGCGAAAGCGCCGTGCTGGAGGAGGAGTTGGCGCGCGCCCGAGGCGCCGCCGACAGCGTCGCCGTACGCGCCGCGCAGCTGGAGCGGCAGGCCGCCCTGCTCACGGAGGCGGCGGACGCCGTGCGCGCGGCCGAGGACACCGCGCAGCGCCTCAAGGACGCCGACGCACGGCTGTCCGACGCCGCCTTCCGCGCCGGGTTCGACACCCCGCAGGCCGCGGCCGACGCGCTCCTCGACGACGCGGCCCACCGGGACCTCCAACGGCGCCTCGACGCCTGGCAGTCGGAGGAGGCCGCGGTACGCGCCGTGCTCGCCGAGGCCGACACGGCCGCCGCCGCCCAGCAGCCGGCCGTCGACCTGCCCGCCGCGGAAGGGGGCGCCGAGGCCGCCGCCCGCCGGCTGCGGGAGACCGCCTCCGCCCAGGACGCGGCCACCCGGCGCTGCGCCGAACTCGACCGGCTGTCCGCGCGCGCGGACACGTCCGTACGCCGTCTCGCGCCGCTGCGCGAGGAGTACGACCGGGTGGCACGCCTGGCCGGGCTGGCCGCGGGCACCTCGGCGGAGAACGAGCGCAGGATGCGCCTGGAGTCGTACGTCCTCGCCGCCCGCCTGGAGCAGGTCGCCGCCGCCGCGACCGTACGGCTGCGGCGCATGTCCTCCGGGCGCTACACCCTGGTCCACTCCGACGACCGTGCGGGACGCGGCCGCAGCGGGCTCGGCCTGCATGTCGTGGACGCCTGGACCGGCCGGGAGCGCGACACGGCGACGCTCTCCGGGGGCGAGACGTTCTTCGCCTCGCTCGCGCTGGCCCTCGGCCTCGCGGACGTGGTCACGGACGAGGCCGGTGGGGTGCGGCTCGACACGCTCTTCATCGACGAGGGCTTCGGCAGCCTCGACGAGCAGACCCTCGACGAGGTCCTCGACGTGCTCGACTCACTGCGGGAGCGCGACCGCAGCGTGGGCATCGTCAGCCATGTCGCCGACCTGCGACGGCGCGTGCACGCCCAGCTGGAGGTCGTGAAGGGCCGAACGGGATCGGTCGTACGGCAGCGGGGCGTCCAGGACTGAGAAGCGGTGCGCCGGGGGGCTCGGTGGCCGGCGCACCGGACGGTCGCGAGGGCGCCCCGGCGGCCGGGCTCACGTCGTGCGGTGCGCCGGGCGCCGCCGGTCCGCTGTGCGCCGGGCCGCCGCCGGTGCCGGTGCCGGTGCCGGTCAGAGCTTGGACAGCTCGTCGACCAGGTCGTCCAGGCCGAGCGACCCCTGCGACAGGGCCGCCATGTGCCAGGCCTTGGCGTCGAAGGCGTCCCCGTGCCGTTTCTTCGCGTTCTCGCGGCCCAGCAGCCAGGCCCGCTCGCCGAGCTTGTAGCCGATGGCCTGACCGGGGATCGAGAGATAGCGGGTGAGCTCGCTCTCGACGAAGTCCGCCGGACGGCTGCTGTGCGCGCCGAAGAACTCCTGCGCCAGCTCGGGCGTCCAGCGCTCGCCCGGATGGAACGGGGAGTCCGCCGGAATCTCCAGTTCCAGGTGCATGCCGATGTCGACGACGACCCGCGCCGCGCGCATCATCTGCGAGTCCAGGTAACCGAGCCGCTGTTCCGCGTCCTGAAGGAAGCCCAGCTCGTCCATCAGCCGCTCCGCGTACAGCGCCCAGCCCTCGCAGTTGGCGCTGACCTGGCCGACGGTGGCCTGGTAGCGGGAGAGGTCGTCGACGACGTACACCCATTGGGCGAGCTGGAGGTGATGGCCGGGCACGCCCTCGTGGTACCAGGTCGAGACGAGGTCGTACACGGGGAAGCGGGTCAGCCCCATCGTGGGCAGCCAGGTCCGGCCGGGCCGTGAGAAGTCCGCCGACGGCGAGGTGTAGTACGGGGCCGCGGCGCCGCCCGGCGGGGCGATGCGGGACTCCACCGTCCGTAGCGGCTCGGCGAGTTCGAAGTGGGTGCCGTCCAGCGCGTCGATTGCCTGGTCCATCAGGCCCTGCAGCCAGTCCCGGACCTCCTCGACGCCCTCGATGTGCCTGCCGTGCTCGTCCAGGTGCGCGAGCGCCGCCCACGGGGTCTCGGCGCCCGGCAGGACCTTCTCGGCCTCGGTCCTCATCTCGGCGAGCAGCCGGTGGTACTCGGCCCAGCCGTACGCGTAGGCCTCGTCGAGGTCGAGGTCCGAACCGTTGTAGTAGCGAACCCAGCGCGCGTATCGCTCACGGCCCGCCGTGTTCGGCGCGCCCGCGATCGTGGGCGCGTACACGTCACGCATCCAGTCCCGCAGCTCCACCAGGGACCGCGTGGCCGTCCGGGCGGCCGCGTCCAGCTCCTCGCGCAGCGCGTCGGGGCCCGCCGACACGAACTCCTCGAACCAGCCGTGGTCCTGCCCGTCCGGGCCGGACCACTCGGTGAGCTGCCCGATGAAGGTCGCGGTCGGGCGCGGGCCCGCGTACAGCTTGCGCTCCAGACCGAGGGCGAGGGACGCGCGGTACCCGGCCAGCGCGGCCGGCACCGCGCGCAGCCGTTCGGCGATCGCGGCCCAGTCCTCGTCCGTCTCGGTCGGCGCGATGGTGAACACCTCGCGCACGGAGTGCGCGGCGGTGTCCATGTTGCCGACGGACCGCAGCCCCTCGTCGGCGTCGTGCACGGCCAGTTCGGCGGTGAGCCGTTCGCGCAGCAGCCGGGCGCAGCGCCGCTCGATGCCGCTGTCCGCGCCCGCTCGCCGCTCCGCCTCGTCGAGCCGCACCAGGGTCGACCGCGCCAGCTGCGCGACGGCCTCCAGTCCCGCGGGCGAGAGGTCCGGAAGCCTGCCGGAACTCTCCTTCACACCGAGGTACGTACCGAGGACCGGGTCGAGGGCGACGAGGTCGTCGACATACGCGTCGGCGACCTCGCGGGGCAGCGGGCTCTTCGTCTCTGACATGCGCGTCGTCTCTGACATACGGACATCCTCATACGAGGACAGGCGCCACGTCAGCTCGGGCGGACGGGCTCCGAGCCGTGATCAGCCTGATTTCGACGATGGCGTAGTCGCGGACGGGGCGGATGGGGTGGGTGGGACGGGTGCGGCCGGTGCGGCGGGTGGGAGCAGTGGGCCGCAGTCCCACTGCTGGAAGATCAACCGGGTCTCGACGCGGGCCACTTCACGCCGGGACGTGAACTCGTCGAGGGCCAGTCGCTGCAGGTCGGCCATGTCCGCGACCGCCACGTGCACGAGATAGTCGTCGGGCCCGGTGAGGTGGAAGACGGTCCGCGACTCCGGCAGCTCCCTGATCCGCTCCACGAACGGGCCGACCAGCTCCCGCCGATGCGGCCTCACCTGCACGGACAGCAGGGCCTCCAGGCCCCGCCCCAGCTTCGCCGGATCGAGTCGCAGCTGATGGCCGAGAATGACTCCCGCGCGGCGCAGTCTGGTCACCCGGTCCAGGCAGGTCGAGGGGGCGACGCCGACCTGCGCGGCGAGATCGCGGTACGTCGTCCGTGCGTCGTTCTGCAGCAGTCGCAGCAGATGAAGATCCACCGGATCGAGTACGACGGATTCGGCCATGGCCCGAACGTAACACGGAGTTCAGCGCCTCGACCCCGGTCGGTGTTCAGGCTGCTGCCCATGGAAACCGTGGTGTACGACCCATCCGACTCGTCCGACACCCAGGACCGGCTGAACGGAACCGGCCAGGGCGCGCCCACGGCCCGTGCGCTCGCCACCGAGGCCGTGCACGCCGGGCGGGAGGATCTCGCCCGGCAGGGGCTGCACGCGGCGCCGATCGACCTGTCCACGACCTATCCCTCGTACGACAGCCGTGGTGAGGCCGCCCGCATCGACGCGTTCGCGGCCGACGGCGCCGAACCCGAGGGGCCGCCCGTCTACGGCCGCCTCGGCAACCCGACCGTCGCCCGCTTCGAGACCGCTCTCGCCCGTCTCGAAGGCACCGGGAGCGCGGTCGCGTTCGCCAGCGGCATGGCCGCGCTGAGCGCCGTACTGCTCATACGCAACGCGAGAGGTCTGCGCCATGTGGTCGCCGTACGGCCCCTCTACGGCTGCAGCGACCACCTGCTCACCGCCGGACTGCTGGGCTCCGAGGTGACCTGGGTCGACCCGGCCGGCATCGCGGACGCCCTGCGCCCCGACACCGGGCTGGTCATGGTCGAGTCCCCGGCCAACCCGACGCTCGCCGAACTCGACCTGCGCGCCGTCGCGCACGCCTGCGGCGCCGTCCCGCTGCTCGTCGACAACACCTTCGCCACGCCGGTGCTGCAACGCCCCGCCGAACAGGGCGCGCGACTGATCCTGCACAGCGCCACCAAGTACCTGGGCGGACACGGGGACGTCATGGCCGGAGTGGTGGCCTGCGACGAGGAGCTCGCCCGACAGCTGCGCCAGGTGCGCTTCGCCACGGGGGGTGTGCTGCATCCGCTGGCCGGCTATCTGCTGCTGCGCGGACTGTCCACCCTGCCCGTACGGGTTCGGGCCGCGTCCGCGACCGCCGCGGAACTCGCCCGCCGGCTCACCGCCGACCCGCGCGTCGCCCGCGTCCACTATCCGCGCATCGGCGGCGCCATGATCGCCTTCGAGGTGCGCGGCGACCCGCACGCGGTCATCGCCGGGGTCCGCCTGATCACCCCCGCGGTGAGCCTCGGCAGCGTCGACAGCCTGATCCAGCATCCGGCGTCCATCAGCCACCGCATCGTGGCCGCGGACGACCGCCGGGACGCCGGGGTCGGTGACCGGCTGCTTCGCCTGTCGGTGGGGCTGGAGGACACCGAGGACCTGTGGGCCGACCTGGACGGCGCGCTGGGGTAAGCGGGGAAGGAGCCGGGGGCGGACCTCGGGGGAGAAGTGCGCGGGTCCGGCGGTGGCCGGGCGGCGGGAGGCCCCGGGCACGGCACGAATGCGAGGGGCCTTTCGACGTCGTGCCCGCTTCTCCTCGCGAGGGAGCGGAACCGGCGGCGGACCGTTCCGTACGATCCGCTCGCCGCTCGCCGCTCGCCGCTCGGCGTCTCGCCCGTGTCCTACTTGTTCACCTGGTCTCTTGCGAGGAGGCCCCGGCGTTTACGCCGGGGAGGAATCGCATCCCGTGACAGCGACGCGGAGCGTCGCCGCATCCCGCTTCCTGGGCGCGGAGCGCCGCTGCGACTTGCTCGGCGGAGCCGAGTGTGGGCGAACATATGTGCTCATGTTCGCTGATGGGTGTGATCGTGACAAGACAGGGGCGCGGGCGTGTGGATCTCGTACGTATGGTCGTCCGGCAGGGGTGGGTGACCGGAACTTCGGGCGGGGGTGAGGGTGTGGCGGAAGCGGCAGGGGCCGACGGAGCGGGGCATGCCCGGTACACGTTCCGGCTTCGCGTGTCGTCCACCGCCCACATGCTGCTGATGGCGGAGTGGGACCGGTGCCGGTGGGTGTGGAACGAGTGCGTGGCCAAGTCGAAGCAGGCCCACGCCTGGAACAAGAACCGTCCCGAGGGCACCGACAAGCGCACCTGCGGCCCGGCGCAGCTCGACAAGATGCTGACCGACGCCCGTGCTCGCACGCCGTGGCTGCGTGAGGGCTCCAGCGTTCCGCAGCAGCAACTCATCCGGGATTTCGGCAGGTCCAAGGCCAAGGCTCAGAAGGACATCCGCGGTCGGGTTCCGCAGCACCGCCGGGCCGGGATGCCGAAGTGGAAGAAGAAGCGCGAGACGCTGCCAACGCTGAACTACACCCGGCGCGGCTTCCGCCTCAAAGACGGCAGGCTGCGTCTGGCGGGCGGCATCGCCTTGACGGTGGTGTGGTCGCGAGACCTTCCGGCCGACCCGTCATCGGTGCGCGTATATCAGGACAGCCTTGGGCACTGGTACGCGAGCTTCGTCGTCCCCGCCGAGGTGCGGCCGCTCCCCGGGACCGGCCGCGTGATCGGCATCGACTGGGGTGTGAAGGAGACTGCGACCACCACCAGCGACGCCCACGACCTCCCCCACGCCCAGCACGGGCGCAGGGCCAAGGAGAAGCTGTCCCGGTACGACCGGATGATGGCCCGCCGCAAGCCCGCCAAGGGGCAAGCGGCCTCCAAGGGTTACCGCGAGGCCAGGAAGTGGCAGGCGAAGACGTACCAGAAGATCGCCCGCCGGCGGCAGGACACCGGGCGCAAGTGGGCGAAGAAGGTCGTGACCGACCACGACGCGATCGCTGTCGAGGACTTCAAGCCGAAGTTCCTCGCCAGGACCACCATGGCCAAGAAGGCCGCCGACGCCGCCATCGGCGCCACCAGACAGGCCCTGATCGAGATGGGCCGCAAGCACGGACGCATCGTGCACCTGGTACACCCCGCGCACACCACGATGGACTGCGCGCACTGCGGAGCGAGAGCCAAGCACGCACTGCCGCTGGGAGAGCGCATCTACACCTGCACCGTGTGCAACACCGTGTCCCCACGGGACAAGAACTCCGCACGCGTGATGCTTGTCCGGGCTGGTCTCAACCCGGCTGGTGTCGAGGGCATAAGACCATCCGGGGCGCCGCCCCGGATGGCTGCCTGAGCCAGGAATCCCCTCCCTTAGGGAGGGGAGGATTCAATTCTTCTGCGTGCGCGTCTGCGTCTGCCTCTGTCCTTGGTCGTACGGCGGTCGGGACGCCACCGGGGTCGCGTCCAGGCGGGCCGTGACGACCAGGGTGCCCTCCTCGATCTGATAGTCGAGGGGCAGCCCCAGTCCGCGCATCGCGGCGACCATGCCGGTGTTGGAGGCCTGCGTGACGGCGTACACGCTCTCGCAACTCGCCTCGACAGCCATCGTCACGAGCCTGTTGAGCAGTTCGCTGCCGATACCGCGCCGCTGCCAGTCGTCCTCGACGAGCAGCGCGATCTCCGTCTCGTCGCCGTCCCACAGGAGGTGGCCGAGCCCGACGATGCGTCCCGACGCCGTCTGCACGGCGAGGGTGCGTCCGAAGCGCGGGCTGAGCAGGTGGTTGAGGTAACGGTCCACGTCACCGACCGGCCCGTGGTAGCGCATGCTCAACGTGCCCGACGAGCAGCGCTCGTGCATCGCCTTCGCCGCGTCGAGGTCGGAGACGTCGGCGCGACGCACCGTGATCGAGTTGCCCTCCGGCAGCGTCAGCATGTCCTGGCTGCGCGGGATGCGCGGACCCAGCCGCGCGTCCAGTTCCACCAACGCCCGTGCCCGAGCGAACTCGGTCGGCGTGAACGGCAGATACGGCCGTTCCAGCGTGATCACCCCACCCTCCGGCGCGCGCAAGCGCATCACCGTGTCTTCCAGCACCCCTTCGACCGGAACACCCTCTTCCGCTCGACCCGACCCCGGAGACGTGGCGGGCAGCGAACGAATGGTGCACCTACCGAGCAACTGCCGGAGGGCCAGCGGAAGTTCCGCAGCGTCCAAAGCCGTGCGAGTGGCCAGCCCCAGCACGCGCGTCGGCGCGTCCACCAGATCGTGGGCGTCGGCCCGCTCGATCCAGGTCTCGGTGCCGCCCGCCAGCGAGAGTGCGCGGGTGACCTCCGAGGCGGCCAGCTCCGCGGGGGCGCGCAGCAGGAACTCGTCCACGGTGCCGTCCGCGAGCGGATGTGTCTGCAGGCTCAGGATGTCGACCTGCCGCTGTGCCAGCGCCGTGCACAGCGCGGCCAGCGAACCCGGCTCGTCCTTCACCGTCGTCCGCATCCGCCACAGCGCCGTCGCTCCGGTGACGGCCTCCGGCGCGGCAGGGGCCTCTTCGGCCTGCCCGGCGCGTCGCCCGTCGGCGAGCATCCGGGCGCCGGTATCGCCCGTGGGGGGCGCGTGGCCGTGGCGGCGTGCCCACCAGGTGTGGAATCCGGCCGTGGCGACCAGGATGACGGCCGAGATCACCAGCAGGGCCGGGCCGTCGGGGCCGTGCCCGATCAGGTTGGCGACGGCGTCGGCGACCGCGACGGCCGTGAACAGCGCGGCGAGTTCGACCACGTCCCGTCGCCAGTGGTGGACGGGGCGACCGTGCTTCGCCCGGGTCACATCAGACATGTCTGGAGTCATGCAGTCACTGTGAAGGAGTGGTGTTGCGTGATCACGAACGGTCTGTGACTGATCGGTAAAGTGTCGTTCTATCCTTTTTGTGGTTCTTTTTGCGGTTGATTTGCCTCCATCGGATCGCGTGGGTTACGCGCCTGGTCAGACGGGCGCAGCGGCGGTGGGGAGGGTCAGCGTGTCCCGAAGCCGCCGGGCCTGTGTCACCACTTTGGACGAGCCGCCCCGGCCGACCGTCTGCGCGAGATGAGCGAGATCACCGTGCGCCCCGGAGCGCTCGGCACACTCCGCGGCGACCGCCAGCAGATCCCCGAGCCCGCGCGGGGGCGCGCCGGCCGCCCCCTTCGCCGCCTCCTTCGCCGCCCCCTGTGCCGCGAGGTCGGCGAGCAGCATCGGCAGCGTTTGGCGGAGCACCGTCCAGACGGTGGCGCGGGCGCCGGTCGCCGCCGCCGTCCGTATCGCCTCCGCGAGCCGCGACGGCTTCACGGCCCCCGAGCGCACCAACTGCCCGAGATCCGCTCCGAGCCGCCCCGCGTCGAGCTGCCCTCGTGCGGCGAGCACCAGCAGCGCGTCCACCGTCGCGAGCCGGTCCTCCGGATGCCGCGCCCCGAGCCCGTACGCCAGACACAGGTGCACGCACTCGCCCGCCTCGCCGTCGGCCTCGGCGAGGCGGGGGAGGATCGCGGCCGCGCCCCGGGTGTCCTCCACGGCGAGCGAGGAGAGGTCCCGGAGCATCCGCGCCGCCACCAGTTCCCGTCGGCCGGGCAGGACGCCGAGCCAGTGCCGCGCCTCCCCGCCGACCCGGTGGCCGCAGTACCGGTGTGCCGCGAAGGGGGTCACCCGGCGGCCGAGCGCTTGGAACTCCGGTGGCAACGAGTGCTGTGGCTGCGCCAGTTCGCCGAGTTCGACCAGCACGCGCACCCCCGACGTCCGACGTCTGCCCGGTGGCGGCGCCGGGCTCTCGTCGGTGAGCCACCGGGCGAGCCGCTCGCCCTCGGCGGTGCCCAGCCGCTGCGCTCGGTCCGCCGCCGCCTCGGCGCCCGCTCGGTCGTCCTCGCGCAGTCGCAGCAGCGCCTGGGCGAAGTCGGCTGCTCCGGGCCGTGCGTCCAGCCGCCGGTAGGTCTCCAGCCGTGACACCAGGTCCTCGGGCTCCAGCAGTCCGGTCGACCAGCTCGGCGTGGACAACAGGAACGGCTGTGGGTCGGTACGCAGCCGGTACGCGACCTCCCGCAGACGGGCGTGGAACGCATCGGCGACCCCGGAGTGCACGCAACCGGGGCCCGTGGCGCCGCGCCGCACGATGTCGTGGAGCAACGCGGTGCGGGTGTGGCCCAGCAGCGTCGCCAGGATCAGTTCGAGACTGTGGCTGTTGCCCCGGAAGTATCGGTCGATGTCCTCCGGGGCGGCAGTCGCCCACCAGCCGCGCGAGGCCCACGGCCGCAAGGCCTCCGCGAGCCCCTGCCCGTCCTGGTACGCATGGCGCACGAGTCCGTCCAAGGTGCGCTCGAACGCGCTCAGTTCGCCTCGCGAGCCCAGGAGTGAGCCCAACTCCTCGACGACTTCGGCCCGCGTCTGCGGAGCGGGTGCGAGCCGCCACCGCTCCGGCACCGGAGGCAGTACTTCTTCGTGGGCCTCGGGGGCGGCGGCCGATGGCCCGCCACCGAGCAGCTGCTCCGCCCGCACCCGCAACCCCGGGCTCAACCGGGCCGCCGCGTCGGCGAGTTCCTCCCGGAGGGCGCCCTCGGCCCGGAGTCCGCCGAGATGACGCTCCACGAGCTTCAGCGCACGCTCCTGCAGGTCCGTGTCCTCGTGTCCGAAGGCCCGCGCCACCGCGGGCACCACCTCGGCCGCGGTGGACGGATCGCGCCTGAGTGCCTTGCCCACCAGAATGAGCTGGGCCCGTACCAGCTTCTTCTCCGTCCGGAACAGCACGCACGAGGTCATCTCGGCCAGCTGCCCGGGCGGCAGTGTCCCTTCGAGCGCGAGGGAGGCGAGCACCGACTGGGCCTGGGAAGCCACCGGGACCACGGATTCCGCCGCCAGCGCCAGCCAGTCCGCCGCACGCTCGCGCTGCTCGTCCGCGGTGAGGTCCAAGGAGGTCAACAGGTTCAGGAACGCCCGCAGTTCGGTGGCGGCGCCGCCGCGCAACAGCCGGGCGAAGCAGGCGTCGACCATCACCTTGCGGTCGAGGGCGCCCTCCTGGGTGAGCCGCGCCAGTGCGTACGTCCAGCTGTTCGACCCCTCGCCGTACCGCCATTCCACCCGGCTGCCGATGCCGTCGATCTCGAACAGCGCGGCGACGAGCTCCCGCAGATACGGGTCCTTCCGCAGCCGGTCCAGAACGGTGTCCCCGCGCTGCCAGACCGCTCCGATGTGCTCCATCCAGCCCTGCACATAGGCGTCGGTCGTCGGCACCGGGCAGCCGGAGAGCCGTACCAGACCGGCCATCAGTTCGTAGGGGACACTGCCCATCGCGAACGGGCGTTGTGCCAGCCGGTGGGTCACATCCGCGAGCCACTCGGGCTCGCGGTCGCCGAGCACATCGAGCAGTACGGCGGGGGAGGCCTGGGCCCATTGCATGTCGGCCGCCGAGATCCAGGCGGCCACCCCCGCGGCGCCGGTCTGGCAGGCGGCCCCGGCCAGATGGAGCGTGGGCCAGGCGCGGCGGGACGCCGCGTTCCACGGGGCGCTGCGCAACTCGCTGCGCAGCGCCTTCAACTCGGGTACGAGCGCGCGGCGTTCGGCGTCCGTCATCCCGTCGAGCAGGGTCACGGTCTCGGCCGTCCGCCCGTTGCGCACCGTCTCCAACAGGGAATTCATCGCGCATCCCCGTCCAGGCGTGCCGCGCCCGGCCCCGTCAACTCGGCCCGCGGATGCAGCGGATCGTCCGTTCCGATCCGCGAGAGGGCCTCGCGCAGGGGGTTGTTGACGTCGACATGGGACTCGAAGCGGAGCCGGTCGCGATTGCCCGTGACCACCGGATCGAGGGAGGCCCGCGGCTGCCGCTGGTGGTAGCGCGCCGCCGCCACGTCCGCGAGCGGCCCGGCCGCGGCGACCCGGGGCGAGGTCAGTAAGTCCGCGAAGAACCGCGGATGGTCCTCGGTCCCCGCGGGGGGCGCGCCCCGCGAGGTCTCAAGTCCCCAGCGCCGTACGCCCGGTGCGGACTCCGGCGCGGAGTGTCGGGGGTAGGCCACGGCCTGCAGTGATCGCGTCATGGGAAAACCGTAGGGGCGACCACTGACAATCGGCCCTGACCTGCGAAGACCTGCTCGCCTACCGGTTTCGGTGACGTGAGCGCGCACCGGGGGATGACTCCGGTGCGCGGCCCGACACTTCGAGGATACGGGAGACGGCGGGAGTTACTGGCCCACACGCCCCGGCTGCAGCACCTGAGTGAACAGCACGGTGCCGTCGTACTCGCGCAGTCGTACCGTCAGTTCCCCGCTGTCCCCGTCGATGTCGACCTCACCGAAGAACTGGTAGCCCTCGGCGGGCGAGACGTTCGAGGCGGTCGGCGCCTTCACGAAGACCCGGTCCGGGCCGAAGGTGCCGTCCAGCGCGTTCGCCGGGAAGGCACCCGCGTTGAGCGGTCCGGAGACGAACTCCCAGAACGGCTCGAAGTCCTTGAACGCGGCCCGCGACGGGTCGTAGTGCTGTGCGGAGGTGTGGTGGACGTCGGCCGTCAGCCACACGGTGCCGGTGATCCGCCGGTGCTTGATGAACCGCAGCAGCTCGGCGATCTGCAGTTCGCGCCCGAGCGGTGCGCCCGGGTCGCCCTGGGCGACGGCTTCGATGTTCGGCTTGCCCTCGACCGGGTCGGGCACGACCAGGCCGAGCGGCATGTCGGCGGCGATGACCTTCCACACCGCGCGTGACGCGGCCAGCTCGCGCTTGAGCCACTCCAGCTGCTCACGGCCGAGGATGCCCTGCGGGTCCGTGGTCTGGTCGTCGGGCGAGTTGGCGTTCCGGTACGTCCGCATGTCCAGCACGAACACGTCCAGGAGCGGACCGTGGTGGACGGTCCGGTAGATCCGGCCGTCCGGGCGCCCGCTGATCGTGGAGATCGGGAAGTACTCCGAGAACGCCTGCCGGGCGCGGACCGCCATGTCGTCGAGCTTCGTGCCGGCCGGGTAGGGGGTACCGGTGCCGATGACCTCGCCCGGGTACCAGTTGTTGCGGACCTCGTGGTCGTCCCACTGGATGATGTTCGGCACCTGGGCGTTGAACCGGCGCAGCGCCGAGTCCAGCAGGTTGTAGCGGAAGTTGCCCCGGTAGTCGGCCAGGGAGACCGCGACGTGCGACTTCTCCTCGGTGGTGACGTTCCGGTAGAGGCTGCCGTCCGGAAGCGCCGCGGTGGCCGAGATCGGGCCGTCCGCGTAGATGTTGTCGCCGCTGCACAGGAAGAAGTCCGGGTCCGTCTTCGCCATCGCGTCGAAGATCCGGTAGCCGCCGATCGACTCGTTGATGCCCCAGCCCTGCCCGGCCAGGTCGCCGGACCAGACGAACCGGACGTCCCGCCGCCGTTTGGAGGGCGCGGTGCGGAAGGTGCCCGCCACCGGCTCGCCGGTACGCCGCGGGTCGTCGGGATCGGCGAGCAGCACACGGTAGTGGATCTGCTCGCCCGCGGGCAGCCCGCGCAGCCGCGTGGTACCGGTGAAGTCCGAGTCCGCGCCGAGCAGCGGACCGTGCCACCTGCGCGGGTTGCGGAACGACTCGGTCGCGGAGGTCTCGACGATCATCCGGGCGGGGCGGTCGGAGCGGACCCACACCAGTCCGGAGTTCGCGGTCACGTCTCCGGCCTGGACGCCCCACCCCGCCTTCGGCCGCCCGGACAGCGCGAACGCCGGCGCCGCGCCGAGCGCGGTGGGCAGGGCCAGTGCCGCCGACGCGGCGAGTGAGCCGCGCAGCACGCTGCGACGACCGGGGAAGGGGCTTTGCGGACGGTGTGACATGAATGCGCCTCCAGGGACGGAGTCGGCCGGTGTGCAAGGCCACAACTACTGGTGCGCCGCAGCGCACACGGAAACCACAAGTGAACAACTGACCCCGAGCGCAAGCGGACCGGTGTACGACTCCAGGCCCGCGTCAGGTGCCTCGGGAACGCACCGCCGCGGCCATCAGCCGGACACCTTCGCGGATCCGCGCGGGGGACTGGTGCGCGTAACCGAGCACCAGTCGTACGCCGCCGTGGTCGACCGCCCGCCCGTAGTCCGTCAGCGGACGCACCGCCACTCCGGCCGCCGCGGCCCGAGCGAGGAAGTCGTCCTGTGGTCCGTACCGTTCGGGCAGTACGGCGATGGCATGCAGACCCGCCGCGATCCCGGACACCTCCGTGCCGGGGAAGTGCTCCTCCAGGGCGGACACGAGTGTGTCGCGCCGCTCCCGCTAGGCGCGCCGGCAGCGCCGCAGGTGCCGGTCGTAGTCGCCCCGCTCCACAAAACGGGCAAGAAGCGCCTGGTCGACGACGGGGTTCCCCAGATCCATGGTGCGCTTGCGCTCGACGACCGCCTCGGCGAGCGACGCCGGTACGAGCAGCCAGCCCAGCCGCAGCCCCGGCGCGAGCGACTTGCTGACCGAGCCCGTGTAGGCGACGTGCTCGGGGTCGAGCCCTTGCAGTGCCCCCACGGGCGTACGGTCGTAGCGGAAGTCCCCGTCGTAGTCGTCCTCGATCACCAGACCGTCCACCGAGCGGGCCCAGTCGAGGAGTTCCGCGCGGCGCCGCGCCGAGTACGCGATCCCCGAGGGGAACTGGTGGGCGGGCGTCGTCACCACGGCCCGTACACCCGACGCCTTCAGCGGCCCGGTCTCCAGCCCCGCCCCGTCCAGGGGCAGCGGTACGGTGTCGACGCCGGTCGCGGCATACAGGGCACCGTGCTCCGGACTTCCGGGGTCCTCGACACCGACAGCGCGCTCCCCGCGCGCGTGGAGCACGAATCCGAGCAGGGTCATCGCCTGCGCGACCCCGGAGACCACGATGACGTGCTCCGGCTCCGCGGCCACGCCACGGCGCCGCGCGAGCAGTTCGGCCAGGGCGGTGCGCAGTCGGGGCAGACCGCGCGGATCCGGATAGCCCAGCGCATGGTGGGGCAGTTCGGCGAGCACCCCGCGCTGGGCGGCCGCCCAGGCCGTGCGCGGGAACAGGGACAGGTCGGGTGTCCCCGGAAGGAAGTCGGCGCGGGCCCCGGCGGAGCGCGGCGCGAGATCACGCGCGCGGGGGAGCGCGGCCCGGACGGCACCGCCGACCCAGGTCCCCGCGCCCCGGTCGCTGCGCAGATACCCCTCCGCGGTCAACTGCTCGTACGCCTCCGTGACCAGCCCCCGCGACACCCCGAGATCGGCGGCGAGCTCACGGCTGGACGGCAGCCGGGTGCCCGGCGCGAGCCGGCCCGTGCGCACCGCCTCGCGCAGCGCGGCCTGCAGCGTGCGCCCACGCGCGCGTGGCGGTGCCGAAGCGGCCGGCAGGAGCAGCTCCCAGGCGGCCGTCCACGGCGCGGAGTCCGGCCGAGCGGGGCGGGGCGCCTCCCCCGGACGGGTACCGGACGGCGTCAAGTGGTCCCCGATGGCGTCATGACAGTGGACCTTAAACCGGACCGCGTCCGCTCATAGCGTCACCGCCATGAACGCCACCACCCGGGGCTCGCTGCTCGCCGCCCTCGCCTGTGTCCTCGTCGGAGGCTCCTTCACCGCCAACAGCGTCCTGGGCCACTACCCGTACGCGGGCGGCCAGTTCCTGCGCTACGGCCTCGCGGCCGCAGGTCGGACGGCAGCCCACGTACCCGCCTGTGTGCTGCTCCTGCCGCTGGTCGGGCGGGGCGGCGCGGCACCGCTGGGGCGGCTCGTGGCACGTCAGTGGGGGCGCCTCGCGCTGCTCGCGGCCATCGGCATGGTCTGCTTCAACCTCGCCGTGATCGCGGCGGAACGCACCGCGGAACCGGCGGTTCCAGGCGTCTTCGTGGGCTGCGCCCCCGTCGTGGTGGCCGTTGTCGTGCCCCTTCTTGACAACCGTCGTCCACAAGGGCGGGTCCTGTACGGGGCGTTGCTCGTCGCGGTGGGCGCCTGCACGGTCCAGGGATGGGGACACACCGACGGCGCGGGAATCGCGTACTCCTTGTGCGCGCTGGCCGGCGAGGTGGGCTTCGCGGTCCTCGCCGTGCCCCTGCTGCGCCCGCTCGGTCCACGGCTGCTGTCGGCCACCGTCTGCGGGATCGCCGCGGTCGAATCGGCGGTGGCCGGGATCCTCACCGGCGGCGGCGCGTGGCTTCGGAAGCCGGACGCCACCGAGGCCACCGCGCTGCTGTGGCAGGCGGCGGTCGTCACGGTCGTCGGCTTCGTGTGCTGGTACATGGGCATGCAGCGCATCGGCGCGGAGCGCGCCACGCTCTTCTCCGGCCTCATCCCGGTCGCGGCGGCCTGCACCGCGCCGCTCGTCGGCACCGGCGCGTACGGTGCCGCGCAGGCCGCGGGCAGCGCGCTGGTCGGCGCCGGAGTCGCTCTGGGCTCCGGCGCGCCGAGCCCGGCCGGGCGCCGCCCAGCGGCTGCCGCCAGGCGTTCGACGAGTGACGTCGAGTCCTCGGCGGTCGGTGCCGAGCCCTCAGCGGCTGCCGTCGAGAAGGACGCGGGCGACGAGGGCCGGGTCGTCGTTCATCGGGACGTGGCCGCAGCCGGGCAGCCGCACCAGCCGGGCCCGGGGAATGATGTGCTTGGCGCGGATCCCCTGCCGGCGCACCAGCAGCCGGTCCCGGGTGCCCCAGGCGACCGTGACGGGCAGGCCCGGGATGTCGTCCGAGAACTGGACCGTGGAGCCGGCCCGGAGCGTCTCGGCGAATCCCTCGGCACGGGCGAGCGCGAGCGTCTCGGCGACGACCGCATCGGGTGAACGACGGCCGGGCCGTGCGTAGATGGTGCTCGTCAGGACGGCCCGCCCGGCCGCCGTCCGCGAGAGCCGCTCGACCACCGGGAGCGGCAGGCGCCGCGCGCCCTGTCGCATGGCCATGAGCACGCCGAAGGCGTAGCGCCGCTCGACCGGCGTCCAGAACCCGGCGGGCGAGAGAGCGGTGACGGACCGTACGAGCTTCTCACGGCCCAGCTCCAGGGCCAGGAGGCCGCCCAGGGAGTTGCCCGCCACGTGCGGACGCCCGATCTCCAGCGCCTCGCACAGCGCGCCGAGCGCGGGCACCACCGTCCCGAGGTCCGGCGTGAGCCCGTCGGGCAGCGCCGGGGACTCACCGAACCCGGGCAGGTCCACGGCTATCACCTCGCGCTCCGCGGCCAGTATGTGGACGACCGGGTCCCAGGCCTGCCGGTGGTGGCCGATGCCGTGCAGCAGGAGCAGCGGCTCCCCGGTGCCCACGCGCGCGTAGGACATGGTCACGGTCCGCGGGCCGGGCGCGGAGGGGAGGCTGACGGAGACCGTGGCGGACATGATGCTGCTCCTCGTCTGGTGACACGCTGGGAGACATCTTCGTAGACAGCTTGTCAGCAACTGCTACCGACGGGTAGCCCCCGGTCCCCGGGAGTCCGTACCCATGTGCCGCCATCGAGCCGCGGCCCCTTCCGCTCGGCGAGACGGCGATTCCGCCTGGACACGGCGGGACGGGTCGGATGGGATGGGACCGTGGCCATCGACACCGCGACCGAGGTCTTCGAAGAGCACCGTCCCGTCCTGATGGGCGTCGCCTACCGCATGTTGGGGAGAGTGGCCGACGCGGAGGACGTGGTCCAGGAAGCCTGGCTGCGCTGGTTCGGCGCCGACCGGACCGAGGTGCGCGAACCACGCGCCTACCTGGTGCGCGTCACCACCCGGCTCGCCATCGACCGGCTGCGCCAAGTGCAGTCGCGCAACGAGGCGTACGTGGGGCCGTGGCTGCCCGAGCCGTATGTCACCGACTTCGGGGACACCGTCCCCGACGGGGCCGAGCGGGCCGTGCTCGCCGACTCCGTCTCGTTCGCCGTCCTCGTCGTCCTGGAGTCCCTGTCGCCCCTGGAGCGCGCGGTGTTCGTCCTCAGGGAGGCGTTCGGCTACCCGTACGCGGACATCGCCGCCGTCCTCGACCGCGGCGAGCCCGCCGTGCGCCAACTCGCCGGGCGGGCACGCAAGCACGTCGAGGAACGGCGGCCGCGCTACGAGGTGGACCCGGCCGAACGCCGTGATCTGACCGAGCGGTTCCTCGCCGCGGCGGCCGAGGGCGACCTGGAGGGGCTCGTGGCCATGCTGGCCCCGGACGTCCGGCTGGTCGGCGACAGCGGTGGACTCGCGAAGGCGCCGCTGCGGGTCATCCAGTCCGCCGACAAGGTGGGCCGTTTCCTCTACGGCGTGGCCCAGAAGGGCGTCTCGGACCTCTCGTTCCGCCTCCTGGAGGTCAACGGCGGCGCCGCGCTCCTCGCACTGTCCGAGGGCAAGCCCGACAGCGTCTTCCAGCTGGACGCCGTGGACGGCCGGATCCAGTGCATCTACATCGTGCGCAACCCGGAGAAGCTGGTGTCCCTGGGCAGCCGGTAGCCACCGCGACACCGGGGCGAACCCGCGAGCCCCTGTCTTCTGGACGGGGGCTTTCGGCGTTGTGTCGGGAACGTCGCCCAGCGCGAACGCCCTGTGAACGCTCCGCGGCGAGACGGCTGAGCAAACCACAAGGGATCGAGGATTGGTCTTGACCAAGGGTGAGGGCGGCCCTATCGTCGCATGGATAGTGTAAGAACCTTTAATAAACAAGGGCGCTAAAACGCCGCCGGGCCACGGCGATTGCGGAGGACAGGGTGGGGACCACGCAGCTGGAAACGGTGCCGGAGCCGAAGTACTGGCATCTCAAGACAGTGTTGAGCCAGGCACTGGACTCCGAATTCTCCGTGGGCGAGATCCTGCCCAATGAGCGCGACCTCGCGGCCAGGTTCGGCGTCGCCCGTGCCACGCTGCGCCAGGCGCTGGAGCAGCTGGAACTGGAAGGGCGTCTGCAGCGCCGCCGCGGGGTGGGCACGACCGTCGCTCCGCCCCGGGTGGGGGTGGCCGTCGGTTCCGAGCAGGAAGTGTGGCCGGGCGCGGCCGACGACGCCTGGCAGTCCACGGACTGCGCGGCGGCGGTCCCGCCCGCCGCCGTGGCCGACGTCCTGGAGACGGCCCACGACGACGAGGTGCACACGATCCGCCGCTCCCGGGTGACCCACGGTCAGCCGGTCGCCGCCGAGCTGCTCTACGTCCCGGCGTCCTCGGTGTCCGACCTCTCCGCGGTCGACGCGCCCTCGGGGGCGGCACGCGCGCGTGCCGTGCTGCGCGAACTGCAGCGCCTCGACCTGGAGGGCCAGGACCGCGCCGTGGAACTCGGCTCGGCCCGCGCGGACGACGCCAAGGAACTCGACCGGTTGCCCGGGGCGCCCGTCCTCGTCGTCACGACCCGTTTCTTCGCCGAGGGGCGCACCGCCGCGGTCTCCGTGGCCACCTACCGCGCCGACACCTGCCGGCTGACCTTCGGTGACGTCGGCGGCGTGGAGATCCACCACGACCCGCAGCGCCGGGCTTCCTGAGCCGGGCTTCCCGGGCGGCACGACAACCGGCGTGCCGCCCGTCGTACCGAACCCCTCACGCCCCGGAGCACTCCGGGGCGTGACGTTTCTGCGGCGCTGATCGAACCGCCGCTCAGCGATGCGCGGTCACGGTCCCCTCCACCGCGAACAGCTGCTCCTCCACATGATCGAGGGCCAGCCGCAGCGCGCCCGTCGCGACGGCCGCCTCGCCCAGGAGCGAGAGCGCCACCTTGGGGGGCCGCAGACAGTAGCGCTCCAGCTCCCGCCGCAGCGGCTCCAGCACCCCGTCCAGACCGGCCGCCCAGCCGCCGATCACGACCAGTTCGGGATCGAGGGCGAGGACGAGGGCCGCCACGTCGTGCACCAGGCGCTGGATGAAGCGGTCGACCGCCGCGCGGGCCCGCAGGTCACCGCTCCTGGCGAGCGTGAAGACCTCGGCGACGGCCTGCTCGTCGAGCGGGTGCAGCGGCTCGTCCGTGGTCGACAGCAGCGTCTCGGGAGTCGCCTCGCGGCCCAGCAGATGCAGCGCCCCGATCTCGCCGGCGGCGCCGCCGTACCCCCGGTGCAGCCGCCCGCCGATCAGCGCGCCGGCGCCGGGGCTCAGCCCGGCGAGAACGAACACCATGTCGTCCGACTCCGTGGCCGAGCCCTTCCAGTGCTCGGCGACCGCCGCCGCGTTGGCGTCGTTCTCGACCAGCACAGGGCACTTGAAGGAACGGCTCAGCCGATCGCCCAGCCGCAACCCCGTCCACTCCGGCAGCGCCGTGCCGAGACGTACGGTGCCGTCCGCCTCGACGATGCCGGGGCTGCCCACGCCCACCGCCCGCAGTGAGCTGCGGGCGACGCCCGCCCGGCGCAGCAGCTCGGCGACCGCCGTCCGCAGCCGTTCCAGCCGCTCGTCCGCCGAGGCGGTCTCGTCCACGTCCTTGGACATGGCGCCCAGCACCCGGCCGTCCAGATCGGCGAGCAGCCCGGCGACGCGATGGGGGCCGATCTCCAGGCCCAGCAGATGGCCCGCCTCGGCCCTGAACCTGAACCGTCGCGCGGGACGCCCCTGGCGCCGTGCGGCGCCCTCCTCGGCGGCCTTCTCGACCACGAGCCCGGCCTCGATCAGCCCCTCGACGACGCCCTCGACCGTGGGCCGGGACAATCCGGTCACCCGGGTGATCTCGGTGAGGGTCGCGCAGTCCGTGGCACGCAACGCGCGCAGCACCACCGCGGAATTGATCCTTCGCAGCAGAGAGGGGTCCCCGCCGGTCAACTGCCCCAACGTCCGTCCTCCCAGCTCGCGCGCGTGTTGGCCGGATCGTACTCGGCGCGGCGCACCCCCGCGAGAGCCGGGGACACTCTTTGCTACCCGCGGGTCGCTTTCAGCCCGGGGCCACGAACCCCGACTCGTACGCCGCGATCACCGCTTGGGTACGATCCCGGGCCCCCAGCTTCGCCAGCACGGCGCTGACGTGCGACTTGACCGTCTCGGTGCCGACGATCAGCTGCCCGGCGATCTCCGCGTTCGACAGCCCCCGTGCCATCAGCCGCAGCACCTCCGCCTCCCGCTCGGTCAGTGCGGCCCGCTCCATGGCCACCCGCGCGGCGGGATCGCCCGCGCCGTCCCCGTACTCGGCCGCCAGCCGCCGTACGGACGCGGGGAACAGCAGCGACTCGCCCTCGGCCACGAGGCGCACGGCGTGCACGATCTCGGCCGGGCGCGCCCGCTTCAGCAGAAACCCGTCGGCGCCCGCGCGCAGCGCCTCGTAGACGTACTCGTCGTTCTCGAACGTCGTCACCACGAGGATCTTCGGCGGATCGCTCACGGTCCGCAGCACCGCGCGCGTCGCCTCGATGCCGTCCAGGAGAGGCATCCGGACGTCCATGGCGACGACGTCCGGCCGCAGCTGTCGTACCAGCGGGATCACCGCGGCACCGTCGGCCGCCTCGCCGACCACCTCGATGTCGGGCTGCGCCTCCAGGACGGCCCGCAGACCGGCCCGTACGAGAGGTTCGTCGTCGACGAGGAGAACGGTGACCGGCATCCGGCCAGCCTAGATCACGACTTTCGGCGGGCCTCGATCGGAGTGGATCATGGTGCTCGGTGGACCTCGATCGGCCTGGCTCGCGGTGTTCGGTGGACTTTGATCGGCCTGGCTCGCGGTGTTCGGCAGACCTCGATCGGCGTGCGTCAGCGCAACGGCAGCTCCACGTGCACCCTCCAGTCGCCGTCCTCCGGACCTGTTCGTGCCTGCCCGCCGAGCAGTGCCGCCCGCTCCCGGATGCCGCGCAGTCCGCTGCCCCGGCCGGGCCCCGGGATTTCGGCGGCCAGGGGGTTGCGGACCTCCAGGCCGAGCGTTGTGCCGTCGACCGCGATACGGACCCGGACCGGCACGCTCCCCGCGTGCCGCAGCACGTTGGTGAGGGACTCCTGGAGGATCCGGTAGCCCTCCCGGGACACCGGTCCCGGCACGGTCTCCAAGGGGCCCGTCACTTCTGCGTCGACCTCGGCACCCGAGGTGCGCGCCGACTCCAGGAGCCGGTCGGCCTCGGTCAGCGTGGGCCGGCCGCTCACGGGGCGCCCCGCCTCGCGCAACACCCCCAGCACCCGCTCCAGGTCCTCCAGAGCGGCCCGGCCGGTGTCCTCGATGGCGCCCAGGGCCCGGTCGGTGAAGACGGGGTCCGCCGCCGCCCGCGCCGCGCCCGCCTGCACCACCGCCACGGTCAGCGCGTGACCGATCGAGTCGTGCAGCTCACGGGCGATGCGGGTGCGTTCCAGGAGCTGCTCGGTGCGCTCCTCCAGGGCGGCCAGCCGCTCGGCGGGCGAAGGGCCCAGCAGCCGGCGCGCGATCACCGTGATCAGCGCGCCGAGGCCGACCACCGCCCCGTACAGGGCGAGCAGCGGCAGTGGCACGAGCAAGGCGCAGACCCACTGCGGGAGCGACACGCCCGGCAGCGGGGTGGCCGGCGGCCGGCCGGACGCGGCTCCGGCCAGTTCGACCGAGGCCGCGGGCATCCAGACGGTGACGCCCATCGCCACCGCCCCGAGGCCCATCCGTACTTCGAGCCAGAGCACGGTCCGCCACCGGTCCCGCCAGGTGACCGAGGGCGCCACCGAGATGCCCGCGTCCCCGCTCCCTCGCTCGTCCGGCGTGAGCAGCAACTGCGCCTGCACCCCTTCACCGAGCCGGACGGCCGGGATCAGCCCCAGGGGAAGCAGGAGCACCGCGGGCACCCACGGCCTCGACATGTCGATGAACAGCCACACGCTGACGAACAGCATCGGCACCCACAGATGCAGCAAGCGCGTGTACGTCGTCCCCCGGAGCAGCGGGCGCAGAAAGCGGGCCATCGCGTCATCGTGTCAGCCGGTAGCGGCAACGGGCTTCCCCCGTGCGGGGGAGACGGTCTCCACCCGCGGGGGAGGCGCCGATCGGTCGGCAGTCGCCACGCTGAGGCCATGACCAGCATCGACGTCCAGAACCTGACCAAGGCGTACGGCGGTCGGCGCGCCGTGGACGACCTCACCTTCAGCGTGCTTCCCGGCCGCGTCACCGGCTTCCTCGGACCCAACGGCGCCGGGAAGTCCACCACCATGCGGCTGGTACTGGGCCTGGACCGGCCCACCTCCGGCACCGCCACCGTCGGCGGCCGTGCCTACGCCGGACTCGACGAACCCCTGCGCGTCGTCGGGGCCCTGCTCGACGCGCGGGCCCCGCACGGTGCGCGCGGCGCGCGCGACCATCTGCGGGCGCTCGCCGCGACCCATCGCATCCCCGAACGCCGCGTGGACGCCGTGCTGGCGGAGGCGGGCCTCGCGTCCGTCGCGCGGCGTCGGACGAAGACGTACTCCCTGGGCATGCGACAGCGTCTGGGCATCGCCGCCGCGCTTCTCGGCGACCCGCCCGTGGTGCTGCTCGACGAGCCGTCGAACGGGCTCGACCCCGAAGGGATCATCTGGATCCGCGAGTTGCTGCGCCGACTGGCCCGTGAGGGCCGCACGGTACTCGTCTCCAGCCACCTCATGAGCGAGACCGCGGCCTTCGCCGATCACCTCGTCGTCCTCGGCCGGGGCCGGCTCCTCGCCGACACCCCCCTGCGGGAGTTCATCCACGCGCGCGTGCGGCCCCGGGTCAGAGTGCGCAGCACGGACGGTGCCGCACTCGGCGTCCTGCTCGCGCGCCACGGGCACGAGGCCGTCGAGGGCGACGACGGACGGTGGACCGTCGCGCACGCGCGCGTGGAGGACATCGGGCACCTCACGTCCTCCGCCGGGCTGCCGATCCTCGAACTCGCGGCGCAGGAGGGCACATTGGAGCAGGCCTATCTGGATCTGACGGCGGGCGAGGCCGAGTTCGCCGCCGCGCCGTCCCCGACAGGGCCCCAGGAGGTCCGACCATGACGTTCCCACCCGTACTCCACGCGGAGTGGATCAAGATCCGCACGCTGCGGTCGCTGGTGGCGGCACTGCTCGCTGTGCTCCTCACGACGGCGGTGTTCTCGGCGCTCGCCGGCCTCGACGACTCCGGGGGCCAGGACGTAGACCCGCTGTTCTCGGTGTTCTTCGGCGTCAGCTTCGGGCAGATCGCGGCGGTGGCGTTCGGCGCGCAGGCCGTCGCCGCCGAGTTCCGGGGCGGCGCGTTGCGGGTGTCCTTGGCCGCGGTGCCTCGGCGAGGGCTGTGGTTCGTGGCCAAGGCGGCGGCGATCGGGGTGCCCATGCTGGCGGTCGGTCTGGTGACGGGGCTGGCGAGCCTGGTCGTGGGCAAGGCGGCCCTCGGGACCGGGGCGAGTGGGCCGGCCTGGGGCGAAGGGGTGCGTGGGGCGGTGGGCTGCGGCCTCTACCTGGCCCTGATGGCCCTGTTCGCCGCCGGGCTCACGGCGGTGCTGCGCAGCGCGGTCGCCACGTTGGGCATCCTGGTCCCGTTCCTCCTGATCGTCTCCTTCGTGATCGGGGGACTGTCGGGCGGTGCGGCCGACTTCCTGCCCGACAGAGCGGGCCAAGTGGTCCTCCACGCGACCTGGGACGGCGCCCTCGGACCGTGGACCGGGCTCACGGTGACCGCGGCCTGGACGGCGGCCGCCCTCGCGGCGGGCGCGTGGAGCGTACGGCGCCGCGACGCCTGACGGGACGCCAATGGTCAGTGCCGGCCGGTAGTACGAGTTGTCAGTGCCGGCCGGTAGTACAAGGTCATGGTGGGGGAGTCGGACCACATCAGCCGGTAACGGCGTCTTCCTGCGCGCCATGGCCGTTGGGCCGCTCTCGGTGGCTCCCGGCTCGGCGCCGACCAGGAGTTCGGGCTGCTCGCCCCCGTCGCGGAGATCGCCCCACCGTGACCGGCCCTAGCCTTCGGCGGCCACCCGCAGGCGTCCGTACTCCTCGGCCATCGTCGCCGCCGTCCAATGGGCGTTGAGCCCACTGGGGTTGGGCAGTACCCATACCCGGCTGGCCCCGATGGTCCGCTCCTGCGGGCCGATGACCGCCCTGCGGTCGTCGAAGGCCGCCCGGTACGCCGTCACGCCGACCACCGCCAGCCAGTCCGGCCGCAGCCGCTCCACCTTGGCGCTCAGCAGGCGTCCGCCCTCGCGGTACTCCGTCGGGGTCAGCTCGTCGGCCCGGGCGGTCGCGCGCGCCACCACGTTCGTGATGCCGAGCCCGTACGACGGCAACTCGCCCTGTTCCGACGGTTTCATGAGCCGGGGAGTGAACCCCGACAGATGCAGCACGGGCCAGAACCGGTTGCCGGGACGGGCGAAGTGGTGGCCCGTCGCCGCGGTCATCAACCCCGGATTGATGCCGCAGAAAAGCACCTGGAGGCCGTCCGCGACGACATCCGGCACGAGCCGGTCGCGGGCGGCCTCCAGGTCCGCGGGAGTGAGCCGCGTCAGAGGATCGCCCCCGGCGTGTAGCCCGCGGCCTCCGGGTGCTGCTTCACGATCTCCTCGATCCGGCCGACGACCGCGGCGACCTGGTCGGCCGCGGCGCCGGTGAAGGACAGCTTGTCCGCCATCAGCTCGTCGAGCCGCGCCCGGTCCAGCGGGATGCGCTCGTCGGCGGCGAGCTTGTCGAGGAGCTCGTTGCGCTCGGCGCCCTGCTCACGCATCGCGAGCGCGGAGGCGACGGCGTTCTCCTTGATCGCCTCGTGTGCGACCTCGCGTCCGACGCCCGCGCGCACCGCGCCCATCAGCACCTTGGTCGTCGCGAGGAACGGCAGGTAGCGGTCCAGCTCACGCGCCACGACCGCCGGGAACGCGCCGAACTCGTCGAGCACCGTCAGGAACGTCTCCAGCAGACCGTCCAGCGCGAAGAACGCGTCCGGCAGCGCGACCCGGCGCACCACCGAGCAGGACACGTCGCCCTCGTTCCACTGGTCGCCGGCCAGCTCGCCGGTCATCGAGGCGTAGCCGCGCAGGATCACCATGAGGCCGTTGACGCGCTCGCAGGAGCGGGTGTTCATCTTGTGCGGCATCGCCGAGGAGCCGACCTGGCCCGGCTTGAAGCCCTCGGTCACCAGCTCGTGCCCGGCCATCAGCCGGATCGTCTTGGCGAGCGAGGACGGCGCCGCCGCCAGCTGCACCAGCGCGGTCACGACCTCGTAGTCGAGCGAGCGCGGATAGACCTGGCCGACCGAGGTGAACGCCTGCGAGAAGCCGAGGTGCCCGGCGATCCGCTGCTCCAGCTCCGCGAGTTTCGCCGCGTCCCCGCCCAGCAGGTCCAGCATGTCCTGTGCCGTGCCGACCGGGCCCTTGATGCCGCGCAGCGGGTAGCGGCCGAGCAGCTCCTCGACGCGGCCGTACGCGACGAGCAGCTCGTCGGCGGCGGTCGCGAAGCGCTTGCCGAGAGTGGTGGCCTGCGCCGCCACGTTGTGCGAGCGGCCCGCCATGACCAGTTCGGCGTACTCGCCCGCGAGCTTGCCGAGCCGCGCCAGCACGGCCACCGTACGGTCGCGCATCAGCTCCAGGGAGAGCCGGATCTGCAGCTGCTCGACGTTCTCGGTGAGGTCACGGGACGTCATGCCCTTGTGTACGTGCTCGTGCCCGGCGAGGTCGTTGAACTCCTCGATCCGCGCTTTCACATCGTGCCGCGTGACCTTCTCGCGCTCGGCGATCGAGGCCAGGTCGACCTGGTCGAGCACGCGCTCGTAGTCGGCGACGGCGGCGTCCGGCACCTCGATCCCGAGGTCCTTCTGCGCCCGCAGTACGGCGAGCCAGAGCTGACGCTCCAACTTCACCTTCTGCTCGGGGGACCAGAGCGTGGCGAGCTCGGCGGAGGCGTAGCGTCCGGCGAGGACGTTGGGGATACGGGGCTTTGCGGGCGTGGCAGTCACGTGTACGGAGTTTACCCGGCGTCTTTGGGGGGCCGGACCGTCCGTACAGTCCAGGGAGACCAGGTCGGAGGCTTCCCGGGCGGCCGACGAGCGGGCGTCCGGGGAATCTCGGACACTGAAGTCAGCCCCACGGACCAGCCTGGTCGGGCAGGGGCTGAGCGATGACTGCACCGCGACCGGGCGGGCGGCGGGTGGGGTGGCCGGCGATCGTCTCCGCTCTTGTCCTGGCCGCCGGTGCCTTGCTCGTTTCTGCGGTGGGTGGTGCCTGCGGGGGCATTGCTGCCGTTTTCTCCGTGAAACGCTCCACAGGTCACGGGAACCTACGAGGCCGGGGCGGGGCCGTCCGCGATCTCTGCCAGGATGTCGCCGTGGCACAGCTCGGGCACGCACCAGCAGGCCAGCGTCTTGCCGCGCAGGGCGGGCACCAGGGCGAGCAGGTCGGGGCGTTCGAGAAGATACGCCCGGTATTTCTCCATGATCTCCGCACGGGTGCCGTCGCGCTTCTTGGTGGCGGTGTCGTAGGCGAACGGGTTGTAGAGCGGATGCTGCGGGAGGTCCCAGTGGCCCATGGTCCAGCGCCGCCCGATGTAGACGAGGTCCGCGGGGGCGTGTTCGAGCCGGGGGCCGAATTCGTGGATGTGGCCCTTGAGGTTGATCACGGTGGTGGGCATGGGGCTCCCTTCGGACACACGCCTTCTTCCGCTGTTTATCCCACGGGACCCTCGTACGGCAGCAGCTCCGGCCGTTTGGCCGGGCGTCCGTCACCGGATGGTGTGACCCCCCAAGTTCCCTGCTCGTAGGGCAGAGGGCGGGTACGGCAAGGGGGGCGGCGCAATCCGAGCACAAGGAGCACCATCCCCGATGGCCGTCGACCCTCTGATAGATCTCTACCTGCGCAAGAGCAAGAACTTGCGGGAGGACGACCACCGCCGAGAGCAGTCCATCGACGCGCAGGAGGCCTCCGGGCGTCGCTGGGCCGACCGCAACGGCTACACCGTCCGTCATGTGTGGGTAGACCTGGCGTCCGGCTACAAGGCGGATGCCAAGCGTCCCGACTTCGACAAGGCGCTAGCAGCGCTACGGAACGATGAGACCTCGGCGCTGTGGTGCTATAAGGTGGACCGGTTCTCTCGCCAAGGTGCCCGTGCTGTCCTCGACGTGATCGACCCGGCAGACGGCACCGAGCCCGGCCGCCTGATCTTTGAGTACGACAGCGACCCTGTTGCCTATTGGCAGTTGAAGGCTGACAGCGGCTTGGTGGTGCTGGCAGGGTTGGTGGTGCGGTCGGTTCTTTCCTGGTCCCCGGTCGTGGGGTGGGATGGGCGTGTCGATGGAGCCGCGGTCGTGGCCGGAGCCGGATCCCGTGGTGGCGCGGGCGGTACGGGCGAAGAACTACGGGCGGCAGGTGCCGTTGCCGGTGGCGGTGCGCGACCGGCTGGGGGAACTGTTCCCGGACGAGGAGTTCGCGGAGGCTTTTGGCGCGACAGGGCCGGCGGGCTGGTCCCCGGGTCGGCTCGCGTTGGTGACGGTGTTCCAGATGGCGGAGAACTTGACGGACCGCCAAGCCGCTGAGGCGGTGCGTGACCGGCTTTCGTGGGCCTACGCGCTCGGGTTGGAGCTGACCGACACCGGCTTCGACTTCACCGTGCTGTCCCAGTTCCGTACCCGGGTGGTCGAGCACCATCTGGAGGAGAAGGTCCTGGACCTGCTGCTGGCCAGGCTGACGGAGCAGGGTCTGGCCGGTGCCGGGGGCAAGCAGCGCACCGACTCCACCCATATCGTCTCCGCGGTGCGGGACCTGAACCGCCTGGAGCTGGCAGGGGAGAGCGTGCGGGCGGCGGTGGAGGCGTTGACGGTGGCCGCGCCGCACTGGGTCGCCGGCGTGCTGGACGTGCCCGGCTGGTCGCGCCGCTACGACACCCGGATCGACACCTGGCGCATGCCTTCCTCCGCCACCAAGCGCGACCAGCTCGCGCTGACCTACGCCCGCGACGGCTTCGCCCTGCTCAGCGCCGTCTACGATCCACGCTCCGAACCCTGGCTGCGAGAGCTGCCCGCGGTGCAGACCCTGCGCACCGTGCTGCTGCAGAACTACACCCGCACCACCGCACGGGGCGGGCGCGAGGTCGTGGCCCGGCGCACCAGGACCGAGGAGGGTGGTGACGGGCTTCCGCCCGGCCATCTGCGCATCGCTTCCCCCTACGACCTCGACACCCGCTGGTCCGCCAAGCGCGACACGTTCTGGAACGGGTTCAAGCTGCACGTGAGCGAGAGCTGCACGGGCGCGCCTGAAAAGGAGCGCACCGCCCCGAACCTGATCACGAACGTGGCCACCACCGCCTCCACCGTCCCCGACACCAAGGCCCTGGACGGCATCCACCAGCAATTGCAGCGCCGCGGCCTGCTCCCGGGCGAGCACTACCTCGACTCCGGCTACCCCAGCGCCGACCTGATCGTGAAGTCCCGCCAGACCTACGGCATCGCACTGATCACCCCGGTTCTGCTCGACCAGTCCCGCCAGGCCCGCGAGAACGCCGGCTTCCAGGCCGACGCATTCACCATCGACTGGAAGTACCAGCAGGTCACCTGCCCCCAGGGGCAGACCAGCTCTTCCTGGAGCCCGTGCACCCAGCACGGCTATCCGATGATCGTGGTCGCTTTCACCAAACCGGCCTGCGGCCCCTGCCCGGTCCGCGAGTTGTGCACCACCAGCCGCCGGGGCTTCCGCCAGCTCACCTTGAACCCGCGCCCGCTGACCGAAGCCCTGCGTACCGCCCGCGCCGAGCAGGCCGACCGGCACTGGCAGGACGCATACGCCCTACGCTCCGGCGTCGAGGGCACCATCCGACAGGCCCTCGCCGTCACCGACAGCCGCCGGGCCCGCTACCGCGGCCTGGCCAAGACCCACCTCGAACACGTCCACAGCGCCGTCGCCCTCAACCTCATCCGCCTGAACGCCTGGTGGAACGGCAAACCACTCGACCGCCGCCACACCAGCCACCTCGCCCGACTCGAACTCAGCCTCGCCGCGTAGCCGAATGGGCAACAGGGTCGACAGCGACCCTGTTGCCTATTGGCAGTTGAAGGCTGACAGCGGCTTGGTGGTGCTGGCAGGGTTGGTGGTGCGGTCGGTTCTTTCCTGGTCCCCGGTCGTGGGGTGGGATGGGCGTGTCGATGGAGCCGCGGTCGTGGCCGGAGCCGGATCCCGTGGTGGCGCGGGCGGTACGGGCGAAGAACTACGGGCGGCAGGTGCCGTTGCCGGTGGCGGTGCGCGACCGGCTGGGGGAACTGTTCCCGGACGAGGAGTTCGCGGAGGCTTTTGGCGCGACAGGGCCGGCGGGCTGGTCCCCGGGTCGGCTCGCGTTGGTGACGGTGTTCCAGATGGCGGAGAACTTGACGGACCGCCAAGCCGCTGAGGCGGTGCGTGACCGGCTTTCGTGGGCCTACGCGCTCGGGTTGGAGCTGACCGACACCGGCTTCGACTTCACCGTGCTGTCCCAGTTCCGTACCCGGGTGGTCGAGCACCATCTGGAGGAGAAGGTCCTGGACCTGCTGCTGGCCAGGCTGACGGAGCAGGGTCTGGCCGGTGCCGGGGGCAAGCAGCGCACCGACTCCACCCATATCGTCTCCGCGGTGCGGGACCTGAACCGCCTGGAGCTGGCAGGGGAGAGCGTGCGGGCGGCGGTGGAGGCGTTGACGGTGGCCGCGCCGCACTGGGTCGCCGGCGTGCTGGACGTGCCCGGCTGGTCGCGCCGCTACGACACCCGGATCGACACCTGGCGCATGCCTTCCTCCGCCACCAAGCGCGACCAGCTCGCGCTGACCTACGCCCGCGACGGCTTCGCCCTGCTCAGCGCCGTCTACGATCCACGCTCCGAACCCTGGCTGCGAGAGCTGCCCGCGGTGCAGACCCTGCGCACCGTGCTGCTGCAGAACTACACCCGCACCACCGCACGGGGCGGGCGCGAGGTCGTGGCCCGGCGCACCAGGACCGAGGAGGGTGGTGACGGGCTTCCGCCCGGCCATCTGCGCATCGCTTCCCCCTACGACCTCGACACCCGCTGGTCCGCCAAGCGCGACACGTTCTGGAACGGGTTCAAGCTGCACGTGAGCGAGAGCTGCACGGGCGCGCCTGAAAAGGAGCGCACCGCCCCGAACCTGATCACGAACGTGGCCACCACCGCCTCCACCGTCCCCGACACCAAGGCCCTGGACGGCATCCACCAGCAATTGCAGCGCCGCGGCCTGCTCCCGGGCGAGCACTACCTCGACTCCGGCTACCCCAGCGCCGACCTGATCGTGAAGTCCCGCCAGACCTACGGCATCGCACTGATCACCCCGGTTCTGCTCGACCAGTCCCGCCAGGCCCGCGAGAACGCCGGCTTCCAGGCCGACGCATTCACCATCGACTGGAAGTACCAGCAGGTCACCTGCCCCCAGGGGCAGACCAGCTCTTCCTGGAGCCCGTGCACCCAGCACGGCTATCCGATGATCGTGGTCGCTTTCACCAAACCGGCCTGCGGCCCCTGCCCGGTCCGCGAGTTGTGCACCACCAGCCGCCGGGGCTTCCGCCAGCTCACCTTGAACCCGCGCCCGCTGACCGAAGCCCTGCGTACCGCCCGCGCCGAGCAGGCCGACCGGCACTGGCAGGACGCATACGCCCTACGCTCCGGCGTCGAGGGCACCATCCGACAGGCCCTCGCCGTCACCGACAGCCGCCGGGCCCGCTACCGCGGCCTGGCCAAGACCCACCTCGAACACGTCCACAGCGCCGTCGCCCTCAACCTCATCCGCCTGAACGCCTGGTGGAACGGCAAACCACTCGACCGCCGCCACACCAGCCACCTCGCCCGACTCGAACTCAGCCTCGCCGCGTAGCCGAATGGGCAACAGGGTCGACAGCCTTGACTCCGCGAACGAGCGAGACAAGCGCTGGATTTTGAACCGGGCGATGGACGCCAAGGAATACAGCGATCAGCTTTCCGCGCGTACGAGGGACACCAAGCAGCAGCGGGAAGACGGGCAGTGGGTTACGGCTCAGCCCCCGTACGGCTACCGCGTAGAGATCATCGGCAAGCGCCGTCAGCTCGTGCCTGACCCTGACACAGCCAAATCGTGCTGGAGATCTTCCGGAGGGTGAGCGGTGGCGAATCTGCGCGGACGATCTCCGGTGACCTGAACGCGCGAGGCATTCCGGGGCAGTCTGGGGGCGCGTGGCGGCACGCAGCGATTAGCCGGACCATCTCGCACCCTGCCTACGCGGGATGGCAGGTGATCAAGGAGGGGCGGCGGCTCGTCGCCTACCGGAATGAGGCAGGGGAGCGCGTCAGCCTGCGCACGGAGCTGGTGGATGAGGCTGGCCGGCGGCATGCACAGGGCGTGGCGGCGGGCAAAGTCCGTCCGCTGGCTGGCGACGGAACTCCGGGCCCTGGCAAGGCATCTCACCTCCTCACGGACCTGCTGCGCTGTGACGGGTGCAAGCTCGCGATGACCTTCCGTGGGCTCTCGTACAAGTGCGAGAAGGAGCGGGCGTGCGGCATCTGCCCGGCCCCAGCGTCCGCGTACGCCGACGCGCTCGAACGGGATCGTCGGCCGCTGGCTCAACGTCGTCACGGCGCTGGAACCGACCGACGCCCTGGCGGTCAAGATCGCGGAGCGCTGGACGGCTCTGACGCTCCCCGAGGAGACCGAAGAGGTGAGGGGAGCACGGGAAGCCCTCGACGCTGCGGAATCGTCCCTGGGGCGCCTCATGGCGGACAGGCAGGCCGGGCTGTACGACGGTCCGGCTGCCCGTTACTTCGCTCCGCTGCATCGTGACGCGATTGACGCCGTGGAGGCCGCGCAGAAGCACTTGGACGCCGTGGCCCCACGTGCCGTCATCGACACGAGCATCGTGGACGACGGCCAACTGTTGCGGGAAACGTGGGAAGCGGCAGAGCTGGACATGCGGCGCAGCCTCCTGCGCCTTGCCATCGACCGCGTGACCGTGCGTAAGGCCCCATACCAGGGTGCACGCTGGAACGGTGATTCCCGTGTGACGGTGGAGTGGGCTGCCGACGAAGGGTCGGCGCTTCCGACGGACAACGGGTAGTCAGCAACATGATGCAGGAGCAGCCAGCGTCAACCTGGCGGCGCGGCTGCGGCGGTCGGCTCCCCGATTGCGTCACGCCGCAGGAAACGTGAGGCCGAGATACAGGAGGGAGACGCAAGCGCCATGGCCAAAGAGCGAGTTACCGTGTGAGTCCCCCGGTGCGAGCCGGGGGACCTCGCCGAGGCGATCCGCGCCGCCAGGCCCCGCACGAGTACAACCGTCACTTCGCCCCTGGCGAGCTGGGGTGGAGACCTGGTGGGACTACTGGCAGATCGACGGAGGGGGCTGCGAGTTCCCCGTCGTCGCGGGCCACGAGGACGACTCGCCATGCGTAGCCTGATCCGTCAGGCATGGACGACCCACCGCTGGGACGAACGCCCGAACCGCCGCCCATGAGCACACACCTATCTGCACGCCCTTAGGCGGTGCACACACCGGCGACCGTGCGACGTGGCCGTCGCGCAAGACAGCGATTGGCGGATTTGGGCCAGCTCAGGTGGTCGTGACCAGGTCCTGCTGGTGCTTCGAGTGGCCCGGATTCGCCAATTCCGGAACGGATTCACCGCTCAACGTCGAAGAACCGACATGTCTCGTTCCCGAGCCCGGCCCGGCGGAGGGGGACGCTGCCGGTCTCCGCCCTCTCCGGCTCGGTCGGCACGGGCACGCTGATCGCGGTCGCCTCGATCGCCATGATGGTCGCCATCTGCTGTGTCAGCGCCGGGTCATCCGCGCTTCGGATGTTCGGGGGCGTGCTGGCGCAGGCGTACATGACAAATTGGGCCACTGGTGCCGAATCGTGGCGATTTTGTGGAGTAAACGTGAAGTACTTCACGCCCCGACTTCGTTTAATTAGTGGATCTTGTGGGCTTTGTCCACTTGTGAGTCTCTGGTTAGCGGGCTGGAGGTGTCCGTATGTTGCGACTTGATCGTTTGATCGAACACATCCGGTCATAGCCCAACGCGGCGTGGTGGGGGAGCAGTTCATATGAATACGCACGGGGGGAGACGTCGGCTGCGCTCAGTCGGCGTGGTGCTCTCCGCGGCCTTAGTGCTGGCGGCGAGCGCATCCAACAGCGCCATGGCAGTGGTCGGCGAGAACGCCGATACCTCGGCCGTCGATGCCGCCAAGGCCGTCGAGACCACCGAAACGGGCGGGGCGGTTGAGACCGCTGGAGGGGGCGAGGACACCAAAGCGCTGGCCGAGGCGGCGCGCACGGGTAAGCCGGTGGAGATCCTCTCGTTGCGCGGTGAAAGCAGCGAGGTGTACGCCACCCCGGAGGGGCACTTGGAAGCCCGGGAGCATCTGCGTCCGGTGCGGACCCGGGTGGATGGCGTGTGGCGGGACATCGACACCACTTTGACCCGCGGCGCGAACGGAGCGGTGGTACCCAAGGCCACGACGGTCGGTCTGACGTTCTCCGGCGGGGGTTCGGCCCCGCTGGTGCGGATGGCGAAGAACGGCCGTGAACTGGCGCTGTCCTGGCCCAAGGACCTGCCCTCCCCGGAGCTGAACGGGAACACCGCCACCTATCCGGATGTGCTGCCCGGCGTCGATCTGCGGATGACGGCGCAGCAGGACAGCTTCAGCCAGCTTCTGGTCGTCAAATCGGCCGAGGCTGCGGCGAGCACGGAGCTGAGCGAATTACGCCTGAAGCTGGACGCCTACGGCATGCAGGTCAAGGAGACCGGTGACGGCGGCCTGGCAGCGATCGACCAGGGTGCCGGAAGTGCGGTCTTCGAGGCTCCCCGCCCCGTGATGTGGGATTCCAGCACCGAGGCGCCCGGCACTGCGACGCAGTCCCAGCCCCAGTCCCCCACCGGACTCGCCCGAACGGCGTCGCCGAGCACCTCACGGAGCTCGGTAGCCGCAGCTGCCGGCACCGACGCCACCGCCAGCCCAACTGCCACCGCCAGCCCCACCGCCTCCGAGGGCAGGTCGGACGCCTCCGAGGCCGTCGCCGCGGAGTCCGGTAATGTGGCGCCGGTCGGCGTGGACGTTCCTGCCGCGCAGGATGCGCTGGTGCTGACGCCGGACACCGGCGTACTCAGGGGCAAGGACACGGTGTACCCCGTGTTCATCGACCCCCAGTGGTACTCCCCGAAGGCCGCGGCGTGGACGATGGCCTCCAAATACTGGGCGTCGTCGCCCCAGTGGAAGTTCAATTTCGACTCGGACGCGGGCCTGGGGTACTGCAACTGGTCGTACTGCGCGCCCTACGACACCAAGCGGCTCTTCTACCGCATCCCGACCTCCAAGTTCGCCGGCCGGACCGTGCTGCAGGCGGAGTTCGTGGTCCGAAACACCTGGTCGGCGTCCTGTTCCGCCCGCGGCGTGGAGCTGTGGCGCACCAAGGACATCTCCTCCTCGACGACCTGGAACTCGCAGGACAACGACGCCTTCTGGATCGATCACCTCAAGACGGAGTCCTTCGCCTACGGATTCACCGGCTGCGCCGCGAAGGACGCCGAGTTCGACGTGAAGTCCGCGGTGCAGCAGGCGGCGGACAAGAAGTGGTCGACGATGACCTTCGGCATGAAGGCCGCGAGCGAGACCGACGGAAACGCCTGGAAGCGGTTCTCGGACGACGCCTATCTGCGCGTGCAGTACAACCGTCCGCCGCCGCAGGTCAAGATGTCGCAGCTGACCATGGAGTACGGCGGATCGTGCAAGAAACCCGCAGCCGCCGCACGGGTGCGCACTCTGGGCAAGATCTACGCGAACGACGTCACCGATCCCGACGGCGATTCCGTCTCCGTAGAGTTCCGGGCGAGCTGGGACACCGGTGACGGCAAGGGTGTGGTCACCCGCTGGAAGTCCGGTCTGACGACGGCGAAGAAATCCGGCTCGGACTTCGCGATCACCCTGCCGTCCTCCATCCCCGCTAACAAGACGGTGAACTGGTACGTCCAGTCCTACGACGGGGCCCAGTACTCACCGTGGTCGTACACAGGTGATCCGACCGCCTGCTACTTCGTGTACGACACGAGCGTGCCGAAGGCGCCGGCCATCTCTTCGGCCATCTACCCGTCCTCCAATCCCGACGACCCCGACGACCCCTGGTACGACGGAGTGGGTCAGTACGGCGACTTCGTGATCACCGGGGCCGTCTCCGACGTGACGAAGTACTGGTTCGGCCTCAACGGCGACCCGGTCTCGGCCAACACGGTCACCACCTCGGGCGGAGCGGCAAAGACCGTGCCGGTACTGCCGCTCAAGCCGGGCCTCAACACCTTCACGGCGCGGTCCTTCGACGCCGCGGGCAACGGCTCCGAGATCCGCACCTACCAGTTCCGGGTCAAGTCGGGGCAGCGTGAGCGTGCCGACTGGTCCATGGACGAGGCGGCCGGCGCCACCCAGGCGGCGGGCAGCGCACCCGAGCAGACCGCGACCCTGCACAACGGCCCGACACCGAACGTGGAGGGCAAGTTCGGCAAGGCAGTGCAGTTCGACGGCGTCGACGACTACGCCGCCACCGACACCGCCACCATCAACACCGACGTCAGCTTCTCGGTGTCCGCCTGGGTGAAGCTGTCCGCCATGCCGTCCGGAGCGGCCGTCGTGGCCTCCCAACGCGGGAACAACGCACCGGGCTTCGAGCTGTACTACTCCAAGGGGTACGACCGCTGGGTGTTCAACCAGTACAGCTCCGACACCGCCTCCGGCACCCCCGTCCGAGCCATGCAGGCCGCCGCGGGCGGAGTCAAGGCCGGGGAGTGGACGCATCTGGTCGGCATCTACTCCGCCGGCGAGCAACTGCTGAAGCTGTACGTCAACGGTGCGCCGGCCGGGTCCACGGCCTACTCCACGGCCTGGAACGCGCGGCGCGGCATGGTGATCGGCGGCAGCTTCCTCAGCGGCACGCCGACGGCGCCCTTCCCCGGCGCCATCGACGAGGTGAAGACCTTCGAGAAGCCGCTGTCGGCGGCCGACGTGGCGAGCCTGTACAGCTCGAACTCGATCGGCGGCCGTCCGGCCCGCGCGGTCTTCCACATGGACGACGCTGCCGACGCGACCGCTCTGAGCGGCCGGGCCGATGTGAACCCCGCGGTCCTCAAGGGCGGCGCGACGACGGGCGCGGCCGGGGTGGACGGCAACGCGCTCACGCTGGACGGGACTGACGACTACGCCACCACCGGCGGCCCGCACATCAATACCTCGTACAGTTTCGCCGTCTCGGCCTGGGTGAAGCTGCCGAAGACCAAACCGACCCACGCCGCGACCGTCGCCTCGCAGATTGGCAACGTGGTGACGGGGCCGGAGCTGTACTACTCCAGCTCCTACGACCGCTGGGTGTTCAACCAGCACAGCGCCGATACCGCCGACTCCACGGTGGTGCGGGCCCTGCAGCCCGAGGGCACCACCGCGTACGGCGGTGAATGGACGCATCTGGTCGGCGTGCAGGACACCGAGGCCGACAAGCTCTCGCTGTACGTCAACGGGAGCCTGGCCGGCACCACTGCCCTGCCCTCGACCTGGTACGCCGGGGGCGCGTTGCAGATCGGCGCCAGTGCGTTCCAGGGCTCGCCCACTTCGTTCTTCCCCGGCCAGATCGACGACGTGCGGTTGTTCGACCGCCCGGTGTCGGCCGGTGAGGTGCAGCAGTTGTTCAAGCAGCGCGCGGTGGTCAAGGGCCGCTGGAAGTTCGAGACGGCCACCGGCACCCCGCTGACCTCGCCCGATGCCTCGTCCTCCGGTAACGCCATGACCCTCTACAACGGCGCCCAGGCCGGGACAGGTGGGGTCGACGCCGGCTTGGGCGGGGTCGACGGCACCGTCACCCTCGACGGCACGGACGACTACGCGGCGGCTCCCGTGGTGCCGGTCGACACCAGCGCCAGCTTCACCGTCAGCGCCTTCGTCCAGGCGGCCGCTACTCCGACGAGTCCGGTCACCGTCATGAGCGCTCCCGGATCCAAGAAGAGTGCGTTCGCGGTGCGCTACGAACCCAGCGCCACCCCGGCCACCGATCCGGGCCGCTGGCGGATCGTCACGGCTGACTCCGACAGCGACTCTGCCGCTGTCTCCGACATCGGCAACGGCATGTTCTACGGCCCCACCGACTGGAACCACGTGGCTCTTGTCTACGACGGTTTCTCCAAAGAGGTCCGCCTCTATGTCAACGGCGAGCTGCAGGAGACCGCATGCGCCGACAGCAACGACGACGGGGTGCAGGACGACGCGAGCTGCACCGACACCGTGTCATGGGCCGACGACGTACTGACCTACAAGGCCGCGAGGACTTTGCAGCTCGGCCGTGACACGACCGGGACCACGTCCGGCCAGTACTTCCCCGGTTCGCTCTCCGACGTCTGGGTCTTCCAGGGCGCACTGACCGAGACCCAGATCGATCACCTCGCCGTCGGCGCGCCGGGCGTGGAGACCACCGTCCCCAGCGGCGACTGACCGGCTCAGCCACCGGGAACGGGCCGGCCGCCGCACACGGTCGGCCCGTTCCCAGGCCAACTAGCTCACTGCGCAGTGCGCGGCTCCCCGCTGCCCGCGGAGTACTCAACGGGAGGAAGACAGACCCGCATGAAGACCAGACCACGCATAAGAACAGGCCGGCCATGGCGCCGGGTGGCCATGGCCACGGCCGCCGTGCTGACCGCGACACTGTTACAGGCGTCGGGCGTACCCGCCGTCGCCCAGGGCTGGCGCAAGCCCGCGCTGCCGCAGGCCGAGTCGCCGGTCCCCGGTGGCCCGGCGGGCAAGGCGGTGCCCCGTAAGGTGATGAAGGGGCCCCGTACGCCCGCCGAGGCGCCGGCCACCAGCTGGCCGAAGGCGAGCGCGGCGGCGGTCACGCTGCGGCCGGAGGCGACCCGGGTCAAGGGGCTACCGCTTACCTTGGACACGCGGGTCAAGCGGTCCGCGGACGCGGCCACCGGCACCTATACCGTGAGCGCGCTGTCCCGCGAAGCGGCGCGGAAGACGGGGGTCGACGGACCGGTCTTCACGCTGACTCCCCGTCAGAAAAGTACGCGCGCCGGCAAGGTGCGCGCCGGGCTGGACTACTCCTCGTTCGCCGGACTGTACGGCGGCGGTTACGCGTCTCGGCTGACCCTGGTCCGGCTGCCCGCGTGTGCGTTGACGACGCCGCAGAAGAAGCAGTGCCGTACGACCCAGCCGGTGGAAAGCGTCAACGACACCGAGAAGCAGACGCTGACCGCGGACTCTGTCGCGCTCAGCGCGAGTACGGCGACCGTCCTCGCGGCGACCGCTTCGGCGAGCAGCGCCACGGGCGACTACAAAGCCACGTCCCTGTCCGCCTCGTCGACCTGGAGCACGGATCAGAGCAGCGGCTCGTTCGCGTGGTCGTACGACATGGCGGTGCCGCAGGTACCCGGCGGGCTGACCCCGAAGGTCGGACTCTCGTACTCCTCCGGCGGCGTCGACGGCCGTACCGGCAACACCAACAACCAGGCGTCGTGGGTCGGTGACGGCTTCGACCTGTCGCCCGGCTTCATCGAGCGCAGTTACAAGAGCTGCTCCGACGACGGGGCGACCAACGCCGACGGGAACAAGCCGGGCGACCTGTGCTGGGCGTACGACAACGCCACGCTGTCGCTGAACGGCTCGGGCGGGGAGCTGGTGCCCAACGGCACCGACTCCTTCAAGCTGCAGAACGACGACGGCACGAAGATCGACCGGATCTACGGCTCGTCGACCGACGTGCGCTCCAACGGTGCCCGCAAGGACGAGTACTGGCGGGTGACGACCCCCGACGGCACCCAGTACTACTTCGGCTACAACCGGCTGCCGGGCTGGGCGAGCGGCAACGAGACCACCGACTCGACATGGACGGTGCCGGTCTTCGGCAACAACGCCGCCGAGCCGTGCAACGCCTCGACGTTCGCGGCGTCCTGGTGCCAGCAGGGCTGGCGCTGGAACCTCGACTACGTCGTGGACCCGCACGGCAACGCGGTCGCGTACTACTACGACAAGGAGACCAACTCCTACGGCCGCAACCTGACCGCCGCCGACGACACGCCGTATGTACGCGGCGGGACGGTGGACCGGATCGAGTACGGGCTGAAGTCCACCGCCATGTACTCGACGAAGGCGCTGGCCAAGGTCGACTTCACCAGCAGCGAGCGGTGCATCCCCGACAGCTCGACCACGTGCTCGTCCATCTCCACGGACGCCCAGTACTGGTACGACACCCCGTGGGATCTGAACTGCGACGCGGGCACCGACTGCGACAAGGGCCGATCCTCCCCGGCGTTCTTCACCCGCAAGCGGCTCACCGGCGTCACCACCCAGGTGCTGGTGTCCGGTTCCTACAGCAACGTCGACGGCTGGAAACTCACCCACCGGTGGGGCATGGCCGACACCGACTACCAGCTGCTGCTCGACTCCATCGAGCGCACCGGCTACGACGCCACGACCTCGGTCACCCTGCCGAAGGTCACCCTCGCCTACACCCAGCTCGCCAACCGGCTCGACAAGACCGGCGACGGCTACGCCCCGTACATCAAGTCCCGGCTGTCCACCGTCGCCGACGAGTCCGGCGGCCAGATCGACGTCGGCTACTCGGCCCCGGTCTGTGACGCCGCCGCGCTGCCCACCCCGGAGACCAACACCACCCGGTGTTTCCCGCAGTACATCGGCGGCAGCACGACCGACGACCCGGACCTGCAGTGGTTCAACAAGTACGTGGTCGACACGGTCACCTCGACCGACCGTACCGGCGGCGCGCCGGACCAGGTCACCATGTACGACTACCTGGACGGCGCCGCCTGGCACTACGACGATGACGACGGGATGACCAAGGAGAAGTCCAAGACCTGGTCACAGTGGCGCGGTTACGGCCACGTACGAGTGCGCACCGGCGGCCAGGGCGGCGCGTCGGCCATGAAGTCGCAGACAGACACCTACTTCCTGCGCGGCATGGACGGCGACCGCAAGACGTCCTCCGGCGGAACCAAGAGCGTGTCGGTCACCCTCGACACGGGTGAGGGCGACCCGATCACCGACCACGAGTCGCAGGCCGGTTTCGCGTACAAGACCGTCACCTACTCCGCTCCCGGCGGCAATGTGCTCTCCAAGACGGTGAACCGGCCCTGGTACCAGCAGACCGCGAAGAAGGTCCGCACCTGGGGCACCGTCACCGCCAACCTCACCGGCAACGCCTCCAGCAAGTCGTGGACCTCGCTGGACGACGGGGCGGGCGACAAGTGGCGGATTACGTCGGGGTCCGACACCCACGACACGACCACCGGCCTGGTCACCCAGAGCGAGGATCTGGGTGACACGGCGACGGCGAAGGACGACCAGTGCACCCGCACCACCTACGTCTCCGGCAGCGTCCCCGTCGACGCCCCCGTACGGGTCGAGACGGTCGCCAAGGCGTGCGACGTCAGCACCAGCCGCCCGGCCGATGTGATGTCCGACGTCCGCACCGCCTACGACGGCGGGGCGTACGGCGCCGCGGCGACGAAAGGCGACGCCACCAGGACCGCGAAACTCAAGGCATACAGCGGATCCAGCGCGGCCTATCTGGAGTCCGCCTCCACCTATGACGGCTACGGACGGGCGCTGACCACCACCGATCTGACCGCCGACGTCACGGTCACCTCCGCGGGCACGCTCACCAGGACCGCCCGCACCGACGGACGGACCACGACCACCGCGTACATCCCGACCACGGGCTTCCCGACGAGCAGCACGGTGACCACCCCGCCTGCCACGGCCGGCGACAGCACCACAGCCCAGACGTCGACCACCGCCTACGAAGGGCTGCGCGGGCAGCCGCTCACGGAGACCGACACCAACGGCAAGGTCATCACCTACGCCTACGACGCACTGGGCCGCAACACCAAGGTGTGGCTGGCGGACCGGCTCACCGGACAGACTCCGACCTACGAGTTCAGCTACACCATCATCGACAACAAACCGGTGGCGGTGGGTACCAAGACCATCGGCAACTCGGGGGTGCAGGACACCTCGTACGCCTTCTACGACGGCTTCCTGCGGCCCCGCCAGACGCAGGCCCCCGGCCCGAAGGGCGGGACGCTGCTGGCGGACACCTTCTACGACGAACGTGGCCTGGTCGCGAAGGAGTTCGCCACCTACTACACCGACACCACTGCTCCGTCCACGACCCTCTTCAAGCCCGAGAAGGCGCTGAGCGTCGAGACCCAGAACCGCTACACCTACGACGGCCTGGGCCGGATGACCGAGCTGCGGCAGATCGCCGGCAACGGCGACGGCGGAGCGGTCCTCGGCGTCACGAAGACCCTCTACGGCGGCGACCGCACCACGGTCATCCCGCCGGTGGGCGGCACGGCGCAGACCACCCTCGCCGACGCCCGCGGCAACACCACCGAACTGCGCCTGCTGCACGCCCGTGCCGCCGACGCCGCCTACGACACCACCGCCTACGACTACAGCCCACGCGGTGAACTGACCAAGGTCACCGACCCGGCGGGCAACGCCTGGACGTGGACGTACGACCTGATGGGCCGGCTCACCGACACCACCGACCCCGACAAGGGCGCAGGCCACAACGAGTACGACGACCGCTCCCAGCTGACCAGCACCAAGGACGCCCGCGGCACGGTCCTCGCCTCCGTCTACGACGGTCTGGGCCGCAAGACCGAGTTGCGCGACACCTCCTCGACCGGCACGCTGCGCGCCAAGTGGGTCTACGACACGATCAGTGGCGCCAAGGGTCAGCTCGCGTCCAGCTCGCGTTACGTGGGCACCCAGGAGTACAAGACGAGCGTCGTCGCCTACGACCGGCTGTACCGGCCGCTGCGTACCTCGGTGACGATCCCGTCGGCCGAGGGCGCGCTGCAGGGCACCTATCTGTCGGCGACCACCTACAACGCCTCGGGCACGGTGCAGGGCGTCGGCTATCCCAAGGCCGGTGACCTGGCCGCCGACACCGTCGCCTACACCTACGAGGACAACACCCTGCGGCCCGTCAAGGTCAGCGGCCCGCTGAACCTGACCGCGAGCACCAGCTACAGCCTCACCGGCAAGCCGCTGCAGTACTCGCTGGCCGCCAACGGCGGCAAGTCCACCTACGAGACCAACACCTACCAGTGGGGCACCCAGCGGCTGGCCACCTCACGGGTGGACCGCCAGGACATCGCGGGCGTCGACCAGTACAACACCTACTCCTACGACGAGGCGGGCAACGTCCTGTCCGTCTCCGACACCTCCCGCTCCGGCACCGACAACCAGTGCTTCGACTACGACTACCTCGGCCGGGTGAGCGAGGCCTGGGCCCAGCCGGCCACCGGCTGTGCCGCCACACCCACCACCGCTGTGCTCGGCGGCCCGGCCCCGTACTGGTCCTCCTACACCTACGACAAGGTCGGCAACCGGCTCACCGAAACCCAGCACGCCACCACGACCGGCGCCTCCGACACCGGCCGGAGCTACCACTACCCCGATCCGGGCGCGGTCCGGCCGCACACGCTGGGCTCGGTGGACACCACCACCGGGACGGTGAAGTCCACCGACAGTTTCGGCTATGACGTCGCGGGCTACACCCACACCCGGCTGCTGGGCAACGGCACCTCCCAGACCCTGGACTGGGACGCCGAGGGCCATCTCGCCAAGGTCACCCAGCCGGTGGAGGGCGGCAGCGACAAGGTCACCGAGTACCTGTACGACGCCGACGGCAACCGTCTGATCGGCCGCACCCCGACGGAGACCACGCTCTATCTGGGCGCCACGGAGATCACGCTGGCGAAGGGCGCCACGACCGCCAAGGGCACCCGCTACTTCAGCCTCGGCGGCGGCCACCAGGCGGTCCAGGCCAACGACGGGACCATCTCCTTCACCCTGGCCGACCACCACGGCACCGCCCAGCTGTCCGTCAACGCCGGCACCCAGGCGCTGACCCAGCGCCGCAGCCTGCCGTTCGGCGGATCGCGTGGCACGGCGTCGAACACCTGGACAGGCACCAAGGGCTTCGTCGGCGGCACCACCGACACCGCCACCGGCCTCACCCACCTCGGCGCCCGCGAGTACGACCCCGCCACCGGCCGCTTCCTGTCGGTCGACCCGGTCTTCACGGCCGGCGACCCGCAGCAGATGAACGGCTACAGCTACGCCAACAACAACCCGCTGACCTACTCCGACCCGGCGGGCACGGAGATCGGCTCCAAGCCCAACTCCTGCCAGTACGACGTCAAGTACTGCAGCAAGCACGAGCAGCAGGAAGTCGGCTACGACGCGAAGACCGGCACGTCCGACTACCACCGCGGCAACATCTACAAGCGCTCCCACGCGGCGAAGAAGACCTGGGTGGCGGTGAACACCCCCGTCACGAACGACCTCAACACTCTGGCGGACAACTTCTGGTCCCCCAGGAGTATCGGCGAGGGTACCGAAGGCGATTTCTGGTTCAATCCGGCCCACGAAAACACCCATTTCAACGGCAGCGCCTGTTACGGGCGAGAGGGATGCGCTCAGGCCTACCTCTACGTGCTGCACGGCGGCAAGAGCGTCAAGAAGGCCAAGGAGATCGCGGCCACCTACTGCGTCTACAACGCCGCCGAATGCAGCAGCAAGGCCCGGGCCGTCGCACGCGGCAACGTCATCGAAGAAGCCATCGGCATAGCCCTGCTGGGATATCTGGGCGGTGCCGCCGGATCCGCAGAGGGTGAAGCCGCTGAATCGCCCGCCAGCGGTGCAGTGCGCAAGGGGGCGATCCCCGATCAGGTTCCCCATGATTACTATGACGAGATCACCTTGCGTGCGGCGAAGCATGGTGCGGGAGAGGTGATCATCCGAGACCTCGGCGATGCTCCCAGGCTGGAGGCGAACTATGGTCCGGGCGAGTGGGTGAAGATGGAGTCCACGTTGGACGACGCCAAAGGGAAAGCCATCCGAAACGTTCACTGGTTCAGGAATCTCGACACCGGGATGAATGTCGAGTTCAAGTTCAAGCGTGACTTTCCACAGATGGAGCCAAACGTAAGATGAAGGTACAGGTAATCAGTAACTCCGGAGGGCAACTACCTCTGCCCATGCTCGACTCCAAATGGGGATTGACCAGAGAAAAAGTGTTCCCTCTCTCCGTCGGAAAGGAGTACACCGTCCATGCGATCACTGCGCTGAAGGAAGCCTTCTGGTACTACCTTCTCGATGAGCGGGACCTCCCCTATCCTGTCTGGTACCCGAGTCCGCTGTTTCGAGTGTCGGACGGATCACTGCCTGCCCATTGGGTCGTGAACTACACCGCAAACGCCATGACGCAGGATCGCGTCGGAAGTTCGCTGATCACCTTCAAGGAGTGGGCGAATGATCCATCTTTCTATGAGAGATTGGTCGAGGGTGAGCCCGGCACTGTCGCCGTTTTTCGGAACGAACGGGATATGTCTGCCTGACGGTCGTTCATAGCGACGGACAAGAGCATTCCCGAATCAATTCACATGCTCCGCCAGGTATTCACTGGCGGGGCATGTGCGGATCTTGGCGGCAACAGTGGGTGGCAGCCTCGATGGATGGGCGTTCCACTCAGCCCGGATCCACCGGCTTGATGCCTGTGGATAGTTTCTCCGGAAACGAAGAAGTGCCTTGTGACCTGCGATGATGGGGTTTCTCTAGGACCACATCAGGCACGATCGGCAAGGCACTTCCGAGATGCAATCCTCCCATGCCGCGGCGGCGGTCTCTTCCACGTTCGATGATCCGAACCTGGTCGCGTACGGCGGGCTGGAGCCGGTGGTGCGGCTGGCCGAGCGGTGCGGTCTGCCGGCGTTGGCCGGGGAGCACATCAGGCTGCCGGTCTCGAAGGACGGCACCGGCGCCTTCCCCGCCGCGAAGCTGATGTCGCTGGTGGGCGGCATGGCCGCGGGCGCCGACAGCATCGAGGACATGGACCGGCTGCGGCATGGCGCGATGGGCCGCCTGTTCTCCGGGGTGCGGGCCCCGTCCACGCTGGGGTCGTTCCTGCGCTCCTTCACGCACGGGCATGTGAAGCAACTGCATGCCGTGGCCCGCCGGTTCCTGCCCGAACTGGCCCGTCACACCCCGTTGCTGACCGGCGCGGACCAGGTCGCCTACGTGGACATCGACGACACCATCCGCCGCACTTACGGCTACGCCAAACAGGGTGCAGGCTACGGATACAGCAAGGTCAAGGGCCTGAACGCGTTGCTCGGCATCGTCTCCACACCCCTGTCCGCCCCCGTGATCGCCGCCACCAGGCTGCGTAAAGGGCCCTCGAACTCAGCGCGCGGGGCGGCAGCGTTCGTGGCCGAGACCATCCGCACCGCCCGTGCCTGCGGCGCGAGCGGCCTGCTGGTACTGCGGGCGGACTCCGCGTTCTACGGCGCCGACGTCATCAACGCCTGCCGCGCTCTGGGTGCCCGCTTCTCCGTCACCGTGCGGATGAACGCCTCCGTCAAGGCCGCCATCGCCCACATCGACGAGACCGCCTGGACGCCGATCAAGTACCCCAAGGCTGTCTGGGACGAGGAGGGCCAGTGCTGGATCTCCGACGCAGAGATAGCCGAGGTCCCCTACACCGCGTTCACTTCCAAGCCGAAGAAGCAGCAGGTCACCGCCCGTCTGATCGTGCGCCGCGTCAAGCGCCTGAACCCTGACGCCGTCCCCGTCGGGCAGGGCACCCTGTTCAACACCTGGCGCTACCACGCCGCGTTCACCGACTCCCCGCTCGCCTTGAGGGATGCCGAGCGTGATCACCGTCGGCACGCTGTCGTCGAGCAGGTGATCGCCGATGTCAAGAACAGCGCCTTCGCCCACGCGCCGTCCGGGCATTTCCAGGCCAATGCCGCGTGGCTCGCCCTGGCGGCCCTGGCACACAATCTGACCCGCGCCGCCGGCGCCCTGGCCGGAACATTCCATGCCAGGGCGACCACCGCCACCATCCGTGACCACCTGATCAACGTGCCCGCCCGTCTGGCCCGATCCGCCCGCCGCCTCACCCTGCACCTGCCCGAACGCTGGCCCTGGGGCGAGGACTTCGCCCAGCTGTTCAGCACGGTGCATGCACCACCCGTCCTCTGACTCCCTGACCGACCTGCCCGAAAGGGCCCGAGACCTGTGGAAAAAGTGGAAGAGCTGGGTAGACCAGCGGCCACCCCATGCCCGAATCCGCAACTCAGCCCCGACACGGCCTGCGCGACCCCGAAACGATCAACCGGGAATCAAGCCGGTGGATCCGGGTTCAGGTGTCGGCCATTGAGCCTTTCCCAGTAATGGATCATGACGTTGTGTGATCGTTCAGATGGTGCGGTCGTACTCGAGCTGGAGCAGGACGAGGGCTGCGGCGGCGATCTTCGTGATGCGGCTGGGGTCGAGGCTGACTCTGCGCAGGGCCTTGAAGGTCGTCTTGAGCAGGGAGTTGGCGCGCTCGCAGACGCCGTGGATGCCGCGGATGACCTTGTTGTAGGTCTGCTGGGCCTCGGTCAGTTCGCCTCCGGCGGGCTTTTTGACGGGGTGGCGGAACCCGTCGCCGGCGTTCTCGTAGCCGAGGTCGACCAGGGTCGGCATGTCCAGCTCGGCGGCGATCCGGTTGAGGGCGTCGGTCAGGCCGTGGTGGCGGGCGCAGGTGGTGTCGTGCTCCCTGCCCGGGCGAACCGGTGAGACCCAGATCGGCCAGCCGTCCGGGGTGGAGATGACCTGCACGTTCCCACCATGGTGCTTGTGTTTTCCGGACCACCACAGGTCCGCGCCGTTGGGGCCGGGGGCGGCGACGCGGTCCGTGCGGATGACCGTTCCGTCGAGGTTCAGATGCGTCAGCCCGGCTGCCTTCGCACGCTCCAGCGCGGTGGCGAGGTCCGGTGCCCCGGCCGCCAGAACGGTCAGCCCCTCGTGGAGGTAGCGGTATGCGGTGGAGGCCGACAGGCCGTTGTCACAGGCGAGTTGGGCCAGTCGGGTGCCGTCGAGGAACCAGCGCAGCACGAGCACGGCCTGCTTGAAACAGCCCAGCGCACGCCGCCCCTTGCGGGTCCCGGCCACGATGCGGTGATCGCGCAGCAGCCGGGCCAGGTGCTCGGCGGTGGACCGCTTCACATCGAGCACGGCGGTGTATGTGACACTGATCGACACGTGAGGCCCCTCGGTCGGATCTTTTCTTCGCAAGATCGTTCCTACCAGGGGCCTTACGCCTGCCCGGACTTGGGGACCACGCGGGCCGCAGCGCCAGCATCGCGATCACAGCGAGCGACGAGCGCTTACTGGGAAAGACTCATTGACTACGACGTCGACACGTATCCCCGTGAGAAGTACTTGTCCGACGTGCATGCGGACCGGTTGGGCGCAGAGTTCGAGAAGCTGGTCGATTGGCTCTCTGGGAGCAGCGGCCAGAGCTGAACCAGTTCTGTCCCGACTACAGCCAAGCACGTGAGGCATACGCGAAGTGAACCGTTCCGGGTTCGGTAGAGACTCTAGATTGTGGCTGTGACCTGCTGTTTTTGCGTGTTCTGGTAGTGGGTGGTTTCGTATTCGGCGGGTGGGACGTGGCCGATCTCACCGTGGAGTCGACGGTGGTTGTACCAATCGACGTACTCAGCGGTGGCCAACTCGACGTTGCTCAGGGCTTTCCAGGGCCGCTGCGGCTTGATGAGCTCGGTTTTGTAGAGCCCGATGGTCGATTCCATCAGGGCGTTGTCGAGGGCGTCCCCGACGGTGCCGATGGACGCGGCGATCTGTTCGGCGGCCAGGTGGGTGGCGAGCCGGAAGCTGGTGTACTGCGATCCGGCATCGGAGTGGTGGATCAACTCCCTTGCGGTGACGGGGTTTCCGGCCCGGTCACGCTGCCACAGCCCCATTTCCAGTGCGGACAGCACCAGCGGGGTCTGCTTGTTCGTCGCTGCGGACCAGCCGACGATCCGGCGGGAGAAGGTGTCGACGACGAAGGCGACGTAGACAGTGCCGGACCAGGTGGCCACGTAGGTGAAGTCCGCGACCCATACCCGGTTCGGAGCACTGGCCACGAACTGCCTGCTGAGCCGGTCCGGAGCCCGCTCGGCCTCCCTGTCCGCCACTTGGGTGGTGACGACCTTCTTGCCGCGCACCGCCCCGACCAGGCCCTCGGCCTTCATCAGCCGCTCGACGGTGCACCGGGCCACCTGATGGCCCTGGCGCTTGAGCTCGGCCCAGATCTTGCGGGCTCCGTAGACGCTGTAGTTGTCCTGGTAGATGCTGACGATCAGCGGCGCCAGTTCCGCGTCTCGCAGGGCACGGGCCGACGTGGGACGTTTCTTGTACGCGTAATAGGTGGACGGGTGGATGCTGCAGTCGTGCTCGGTGAGCGTCCTGCAGATCGGCTCGACTCCGCCGAAGCGGTCCCGGTGCTCGTCGATGAACGCTACGAGCGTGTGTGTGGCCGGTCGAGCTCGGCCGCGAAGAAACTCGCTGCGGCCTTCAGGATCTCGTTCGCCCGCTTCAGCTCGGCGACCTCTTTCTTGAGCGCTTTGAGCTGGGCGGATTCCTCGGTCGTGGTCCCGGTCCGGGCACCGGCGTCGACCTCGGCCTGACGCACCCAGTTCCGCAGGGACTCCGGCCCGATGTCGAGCTTCGCTCCGATCGACCGGATCGCCGCGGACTCCGTCTTGTACTGATCACGCGTATCCAGGACCAGACGCACGGCCCGCTCCTTGAGCTCCTTCGGGTATTGCTTCGCCATAACGGACTCGATCCTTCCAAAAGATCGAGCCTCGATCAAACCCGGAACGGTTCAAAGCCCCGCCGGAACCGGCGGGGCTTCTGCGTGGGATGACGGCAGTGGTTGACGGCAATGTGGGCGACCGGACGCCGGAGCGGGGTGGCTGGTGGCGGGACCACCGTAAGGTGGTCGATGCGATCGTCACGAGGTTCCGGACGATCGCAGTGGGTCCCTCCACCGGGGAGGTATCGCAACTGGAAGGGTGCCTGCAACCTCCGGCGGATGCGGGCCATCGACGGCACACCAAACGAGTGTTCACCGCGCTGACGGTCAGGCCGACGCTGACGAGGATCTGACCGGGGCCGTCTCGGTGGACTTCACCATGGTGCGCGTTCATCAGCACGCGGGCCGAGGCGGTGCGGGCCGCGTTGGAAGAGCTCGCCGGCACTGCCCCACATCTGCTGACCGGACCGGCTGAAGTGAACTGGGGACGGACGCCGCTACGGCCGTCCGGTCCGCCTGCGCAAGAACGGTACCCGGCCCAAGACCAGGATCAGCACCACCGGCAACGACGCCTTACGGCCTTTTCTCTGCATGAGCGCAGGTCCACCCGGGCGAGATGAGGACCGTGTCGGCTTGTCTGTTGAACTGCTCAGCCGGACGTCACGTATCAGTCATTGTGGGTGGGCACCGTGCCGCCCGGCGTACTACCAGGGAAACGGGTCGGTGGGCATGCGCCTGTCGTAGGTTGCATCGTGCAGCGACCGTCGAGGCGTCGGCGGCCTGCTGCAAATGCGGTGCCCAGAAAAAGGGCTGAACGATTTCAGTGGATTCGAGCCGTCCGGTCAGTAGCGCTCTTGACTTGGCCGTCCCAGCGGGGCAGGAGGAGAGGGCGAGCGGAGCACACGTCCGTCGGTAAGTGCTGGGTCTGGATGGTCTCCGCGGCCTGGCGGCGCTGTACGTGGTCCTGTTCCACTGCTGGTTGTACACGTTCCCGGGGTATCCCGACAGTTCGGCGCCTCCATGGCTGGATGGGCTGATGTTCGGGCGTCTTGCCGTCGTCTTCTTTCTGGTGCTGTCTGGCTTTTCCCTGGCGATCTCCCCGGCGCGTCACGGTTGGCGGTCGGGCGGCGTCGCCCAGTTCCTGCGCCGACGCGCCTGGCGCATCTTGCCTCCGTATTGGGCAGCGCTGGTCATCAGCCTGATCATTTCCTGGTTCGTGGTGCCGGCTTCGCACTTCGGACCACCTACGGGCGCGTCAATTCTGGTGTACGGCTTTCTCACTCAGGACATGTTCACCGCCCCAACACCGAACGGCGCGTTCTATTCGAGATGCCCTTCAAGCGGGAACAGATCCTGGAAATCCATGATCGTGCTGGGTCGTTCCCACTGGACCGGTAGGAGTGCGAGAGACCGTGAACGGCTTAGCGGGTCTGCAGTGGCTGTCTCCTGCGAGGACGCTGCACCACAACATCCAAGACCGGACGCACCGTGAACGTCCACCCTCAGCACCAGTTGCTGGCCGCCGCCCGCCACCCGACGCCGTCTGGGACGAGTACCGCCCATGGCGGCCGCCTGTCGAGCGGGCCATCGTCTGGCTCGTCACCAGGGGTAGCCGCCAGGTTCTCTTCTGCGGAGTCTTTGCCGACAACATCTGGCTGCACCCCGCGCCGCCGCCCTCAACCTCCGCCGACTGATTCACCCTCGGCCTCATCCGGAAGAGCAAAACCTCGCGCCTCGCCCCGCGCCGCCAGATAGCGAAAAGGGACGCCCGGCCCACGGCTGGACAACCCCCCCACAAGGTTCTCGGTAGCCTTCGGCGCAGGTCAGCCGAAGGAGGACCGCGCCCGACAGGGGACGTGGGCCCGAGCCCTCGATGACCGTCCGGTTCTCGCAGGCGAACTGGGCGGCCTGTGCGCCGTTCGCGGTGCTGCTCATGGGGACCACAAACGCGGGGATCGGTGAAGATGCGGGAGCAGGCACGGCCTTCTCGGTGATCAGGGAACTCGAAACTCCGTGATCACTGGAGGCCGTGCCTGCACTGTTTCCGGGGACGTCTAGAGACTGTGGCGAACCGTCGGCCAGGAGTGATTGTGTGGTTCGGACAAGCAGCTTTCCTCGTCCCTATCGATCTCATGGGCGGCGGTTTCGCCTGCGGCCTCGGTGACCTGGCCGATCGTTGTGACGGCCGCGCCGGTGGACAGTCGGTGGACAGACGCCTTTGGACAGCGCATCACGGGGTAGTACTGGTCAACGTGTTGCATGTGCTCTGATCAGGCAAAACGTCACTGGACAGCACGACGAGGCACGACCTAACACGAACGCGCATGGTCCTCGTAATGCGTAGGTGCGCGGTTGGGTCGCCGTTGACGTTGCGGTGCTGGTGCAACTGATCAGACCTTGATCGGACCTGATGACGTGCGGGCTGGCATCTCTCTACACGTGAATTCCGGTTAGGCCAAGCGGCGAGTACTTTGGATCTTCGGAGCCTCTGAACATCGCGCCGCCGGAGGAAGATCATGGCTCCCCACCCGCACCATAGCCCCAGCCGGGATCAGAAGCTCGACGACGATGGGGCGGACCTGCCGCGCGTATCCGTGGCCGATCCCGTGGGCCGCTTCCATGTGGCGCGACAGCGAGGTGGCTGCCGAGATACCCGCGTTGGCTGCTGCCCTGGACGTAGCGGCTGTTCCGGCCTTGGGTGTGCTGCGATGCGAACTGGTGGAGTTCATCACACGCTCCGGGCTCGCCGTGAGCTACAGGCGGCCGGTCGTTGAGGTCGGCAGGACGCAGGTCCTCGCTCAGGATGCTGTACGACTTGCGGCGTGACGTCGGTGCGTCGGCCGCAGGTGTCGTGCGGGTGAGGCCCTGCGTTTAACGGTGCATGGCAGCGGGGCGGGGCTCCGGGTTAGGGCTCCACCCGTCGCCAGTCCGTCACAGGGCCGGGGTTTGTGTGGTCTGCAGGGGTGACCCAGAAGGCTTTGCCCAGCTCAGCGCTAAAGTGGGCGCCTGTCCGGCCGTCCCCCGATGAGCGTCCCGTCAGCCGGCGCCCGATCCAGGGCAGCAGATGCTGTTTGGCGAAGCGGGCGTCCGCGGTGCGGCGGGCGACCCAGCCGGGCGGCGCCGTGGGCGGCATCGGCGATTGCCAGTCCGTGTCCTCGGGCTCGTGGCCGAGGGTCTGCCAGACGGCCTCCGCGACCCGGCGGTGCCCCTCGGCCGTCAGATGCAGCCGGTCCACGTCCCACATCCGGGGGTCGGCGAGCGAGGGGGCGCCGTAGAGGTCGACCACGAGGGCGTCGTGCCGTTTCGCGAGGTCGTCGACGACGCTGAAGAGCTCCTCCATGCGGGGCCGGAACCGTTGGAGCACCGGACCGTTGCGGCCCGGGCTGCGCATCAGGACGAGCCGCTCGCAGGCGGGGGCGAGGCGCTCCACGGCCTCCTCCAGGAGCCCGCAGACACGGCCCATGTCGACCTTGGGCCGCAGTGTGTCGTTGAGGCCGCCCACCAGCGTGATCACGTCCGGCCGCATCGCGACGGCCACGTCCACCTGTTCCTCGACGATCTGTTTGATGAGCTTGCCGCGCACCGCGAGGTTCGCGTAGCGGAAACCGGGCGTTCGCGCGGCCATCCGGCCCGCGAGGAGATCGGCCCAGCCGCGGTAGGAGCCGTCGGGCAAGAGGTCCGACATGCCCTCGGTGAAGGAGTCGCCGAGCGCGACAAGACTGGTGTAGGTGGCATTCGTCTGCATGGCGGACAAGATGTTAACCCGCACGCATACCCGCCGGTCGGCCGGGCCCCCGAAGCCACGGGCGCCACGGGCGCGTGGGAGCCACGGAAGCCGTGGGAGCCCCGAAGCCGCCGACGCTCGTCGGAGCCCGGAAGCCCCCGACGCTCGTCAGAGCCCAGAAGCCGCCGACGCTCACCGGAGCCCGGAAGCCCCCGACGCCCGCCGGCTCCGGGCTAGTCACACCGTCTGGCCGAACAGCTCCCTCAACACGTCCTCCATCGTCACCAGCCCCGCCAGCCGTCCGTCGCTGCCCATGACCGCCGCGAGATGCGTACGACTGCGCCGCATCGCCGTGAGTACGTCGTCCAGCGGGGTGCTCTCCCGTACCCGTGCGATGGGCCGCATGTCCTGCACCTGGAACGGCACGTCGCGCGGTGCCGCGTCCAGCGCGTCCTTGACGTGCAGATAGCCGACGATGCGCCGCCCCTCGTCCACGACGGGGAAGCGCGAGAAGCCGGACTCGGTGGACAGCCGCTCCAGCTCCTCCGGGGTGACGCCCACGCGCGCGTAGACGATGCGTTCCAGCGGGAGCACGACATCGCGCACGGGCCGGCGTCCCAGCTCCAGCACGTCGGACAGGCGCTCCTGGGCACGGCCGTCGATGAGCCCCGCCGCGCCGGAGTCCTTGACCAGCCGCGCCAGTTCGTCGTCGGAGAAGGCCGCGGCGACCTCGTCCTTCGTCTCGACCCGCAGCAGCTTCAGCAGCCCGTTCGCGAAGGCGTTGATGGTGAAGATCACCGGGCGCAGCGCACGCGAGAGTCCGACCAGTGGCGGGCCGAGCACCAGCGCGGTGCGCACCGGCTCCGCGAGCGCGATGTTCTTCGGCACCATCTCGCCGAGCAGCATGTGCAGATACGTCGCCAGGGCGAGCGCGATCACGAAGGAGATCGCGTGGCCCGCGCTCTGGGAGACGCCCATCGCGTGGAACACCGGCTCCAGCAGGTGCGCGATCGCGGGCTCGGCCACGATGCCCAGGACCAGGGTGCACAGGGTGATGCCCAGCTGCGCGGCCGCCAGCAGCGCCGACACGTGCTCCAGACCCCACAGCACACTGCGCGCCCGCCGGTCACCCCGGTCGGCGTGCGGCTCGATCTGGCTGCGGCGGACCGAGATCAGCGCGAACTCGCCCCCCACGAAGAAGGCGTTCACGATCAGCGTCGCCAGCCCGATCAGCAGTTGTACGGCGGTCATCGCGCCTCCTTCCCCTCGTCACGCGGCTTCTCCTCGTGCGGCTTGTCTTCGTCGCGCGGCTTCCCCTCGTTGCGCGGCTGCCGCTCGCCGCGCGACCCCCGCTCGTCACGTGGCTGCCGCCCCTCGCGTGGATGCTGCCCGTCGCGCGGCGCGTGCAGCAGCACCCGTGCGGCGCGCCGCCCCGAGGCGTCCACCACGTCGAGCCGCCACCCGGCGACCTCGACGGTGTCCCCGACGGAGGGAATACGGCCGAGCTCGGTCGCGAGGAGACCGGCCAGTGTCTCGTACGGTCCGTCCGGCACCCGCAGTCCGACGCGGGCCAGCTGGTCGGTGCGGGCGGATCCGTCGGCCGAGTACAGCGTCCGCTCCTCCTCGTCCGTGCCGGCAGGAGCCAGGTCGGGCGTCTCGTGCGGGTCGTGCTCGTCGCGGACCTCGCCGACGACCTCCTCGACGATGTCCTCCAGGGTGGCGACCCCGGCCGTACCGCCGTACTCGTCGATGACCACGGCCATGGTGCGCTTGCCGGAGAGCCGGTCGAGCAGCCGGTCGACGGTCAGTGATTCCGGTACGAACAGGGGTTCGCGCATGAGCTGGGAGACGGGGGTCCGGGGCCGCCGCTCGGCCGGCACGGCCAGCACGTCCTTGATGTGCGCCACGCCGACGACCGAGTCGAGATTGCCGCGGTACACGGGGAAGCGGGACAGCCCGGTCGCCCGTGTCGCGTTCGCCACGTCCTCGCAGGTCGCCTGGACGTCCAGCGCGATGACCTGGACGCGCGGGGTCATCACGTTCTCCGCGGTCAGATCGGCCAGATTGAGCGTACGGACGAACAGCTCGGCGGTGTCCGCCTCCAGGGCGCCCTGCTTGGCGGAGTGCCGGGCCAGGGCCACCAGTTCCTGGGGTCCGCGCGCGGAGGCCAGCTCCTCGGCGGGTTCGAGACCGAAACGGCGTACGACACGGTTCGCGGTGTTGTTGAGGTGGCTGATGAACGGCCGGAACGCGGCGCTGAACCAGCGCTGCGGCGTCGCCACCCGCCTGGCCACCGCGAGCGGTGCGGAGATCGCCCAGTTCTTGGGCACGAGCTCGCCGACGACCATCAGGAAGACCGTCGACAGGGCCGTACCGACGACCAGCGCCAGCGAGTTCGACGCCGAGGGCGAGATGCCGATCGACTCCAGCGGACCCGCGATCAGCTTGGCGATCGACGACTCGGAGAGCATGCCGACGACCAGGTTGGTGACGGTGATGCCGAGCTGGGCGCCGGACAGCTGGAAGGTGAGGTTCCGTACGGCCTTGAGGGCACCCGACGCCCCTCGCTCGCCCCGCTCCACGGCGCGCTCCAGCTCGCTGCGCTCGACCGTGGTCAGCGAGAACTCCGCGGCGACGAAGGCGCCACAGGCCAGGGAGAGCAGGACCGCCACCAGGAGGAGGAGTACTTCGGTCATCGGGTCACCTCCGTCCCATGATCGGCCGCCGGTTCCCCCATGGTAAAGGATCGGCAAAGTCGCTCGGTGGGGAGGGCGGACCCCCTGGCCGTACGCGACGTTGCTCGGTGGCGGCGAGCGGCGTCGGCCGTCATGTCGGGCGAGCTCACGCACCTCCCCGGGGATCCTGCCGGTGGCTACAGTGGTTTTACCCAGCGCCGCCAGTGGTCCTCGCGATGGTAACCACTCGCTCCCCATGTGTGGTGTGCGCGTGCGTTGGCTTCCAGGACCATGGCGTCGACCCGTCGCCCGCCCAGGGCGATGAATCGCCGTCCCGCCGCTTCCAGTAGGGCGGTGGCGATGCCTTGCCGACGGCAGTCGGGGTGTACGGCCAGTCGGTACGCGGAGCAGCGCCAGCCGTCGAAGCCGGCTATCACGGTCCCGGTGAGCAGGCCGTCGCGCTCGGCGAGGAGCAGGGCTTCGGGGTCTCTGGTGACGAGTCGGGCCACTCCGTCGTGGTCGTCGCTGATACTCGTTCCCTCCGCGGCTTCGCGCCAGAACCGCAGGACGGTGTCGATGTCCGCGAGGGTGGCGCGGCGGATGTGGAGATCGCTCATGGCGTGAGCCAAGCAAAACTCCGGGCCATCTGGCGAACGGTTTCCCCGCCGGGGGTCGACAGAGGGGCGGGCCCGGTCCTGGATTCCCGCAAGCCGCAAGCCGCAAGCCGCAAGCCGCAAGCCGCAAGCCGCAAGCCGCAAGCCGCAAGCCGCAAGCCGCAAGCCGCAAGCCGCAAGCCGCAAGCCGCAAGCCGCGGTCCTAGGTCTTACGGTCCTGGAGCTGAGGGCGTGGATTGCCCTTGGGGTCGCCGGGCTGCAGGTCCCGCCCGCGGCGCCACTCTGTCGGCGGCGTGGGGGAGGCCGTCCAGGGACCGGTGGTCTCCTCCTCGGGGTTGAGTACGTCCTCGCCGTAGAGATCCCGCAGCCAGCTGGCCTGGTAGATGGTGTCGAGGTAGCGCTCTCCGAGGTCCGGGCCGACGGCCACCGCGCTGAGTTCGCCCCCGTCCTGCCGGGCCAACCAGTCCGTCGCGCCGCTGACCACCGTGCCGGTGGAGCCGCCGAACAGGAATCCGTGCCTGGCCAGACGGTGGCAGGTGCGGATCGTGTCCGCCTCCTCGACCCGTATCACTTCGTCCACATAGGACTCGTCGAGCAGCGGCGGACGCATGCTCATTCCCAGGCCGGGAATCATCCGGCGGCCCGGCGAACCGCCGAAGGACACCGAGCCGACACTGTCCACGGCGATGACCCGCACCGGGCGGCGCCACTCCCGGAAGTAGCGCGCGCACCCCATCAGGGTGCCGGTGGTGCCGGCCCCGACGAACAGCACGTCCAGCTCCGGGAACTGGCGGGCGATCTCCGGCGCCGTCCTGCGGTAGTGGGCCATCCAGTTGCTCGGATTGGTGTACTGGCTGAGCCACACGTACCGGTCGTCGGAGGCGCACAGCGCACGGACGTACTCGATCCGCGCGCCGAGATAACCGCCGTTGGCCTCCTCCTGCCCGGCGATCATGTGCACCTGGCTGCCCAACGCCTCCATCATCATCCTGGTCGACAGATTGCCGCGGGAGTCCGTCACACACAGGAACCGGTAACCCTTGCTCGCCGCGATCATGCTCAGCGCCACGCCGAGGTTTCCGGACGAGGACTCGACCAGGATCGAATCCGGTGTCAGGACTCCATCCCGCTCGGCGGCCTCCACCATCTCGAGCGCGGCCTTCAACTTGATCGAGCCTGCGAAGTTGAAGCCCTCACACTTCAGGAAGAGCGAGTGCCCGAAGATCGACCGGAGGTCGACGTAGAGATCCTCTTCGTTGTAGGCGTGGGGAACGGAAATGACGGGCACGACGGTCTCCTCTATCTGGAGCAGAGCACTTTCGGAATGTCCGTCCGACCGTGGGCGGGCTTCTCGTTCATGCGGGCGGGGAGCCCGTGTCCCACCGGGCCGGACGGGGCCCTGCGTCAGGGGCCGCTGTCTCGTGTGGCCTGATCTGCGGCGACTTGACCGGTGATCTCTCCTCGGATCAGCCCCGCGCAGGCCTCCTGGGCTCTGGGCGCGCTCATCCGTACCGGCTCAGTTCGTGGAAGAAGTCGTCGACGACGTGCAACTCTCCGCGCCGGGCCACTTCGTCGTAGACGTACTTGCCGACCGCGAGGTCGAGTACCCCGAGGCCGAAGGGTGAGAACACCACGGGCCGGTCCGTCGGCACCGTCACCCGTCCGGCCAGCACGTCGTCCAGCGTGCCGTGCACGAAGTCCCGGTTGCCCGTGAGCTGCTCGGCCAGATGCGGCGAGGTGTCGGCCTTCAGACAGTGCTCGATGTCGTCGACGATGTTGGTCGAGGCGAGCAGGATCTCCGGCGCGAGGTCGCGCAGCGACACATGCAGCACCAGCGGATGGTGGGCGAACCAGGAGAGGTCGCCGACATGCGGCTGACCGGCGACGGTGGCGAAGATCACCAGGTCGCTGCCTCGGATCAGCTGCTCGGCGTTGTCGTGCACGGTGATCCGGCCGGTGGCGCCGGCCTGCTCCAGGTAGCACCGGAAGCCCGCCGCGCTGTCGGCGGACAGGTCGTGCACACCGATCTCGTCGAACGACCAGCCGGTGCCGGCCAGGAAGGTGTGGATGTAGCGGGCGATCAGGCCCGTACCGAAGAACCCGACCCGTGCCGGGCGCGGCCGGCCGCGGCTGAGCCGGTCGGCGGCCGCCGCTGCCGACGCGGCCGTCCTGGTGGCGCTGATGATCGAGCTTTCCATGCAGACGAACGGGTAGCCGGTGTCGTGGTCGTTGAGGATCAGCACGGCCGAGGCCCGCGGAATGCCCGCTTTCACGTTCTCCGGGAAGCTGGAGATCCATTTCAGACCGTCCACCCGTACCTCCCCGCCGATCGAGGCGGGCAGCGCGATGATCCGCGAGGACGGACGGTCGGGGAAGCGCAGGAAGTACGACGGCGGGTTCACCGAATCACCGGCGCCGTGCACCTGGTAGGTGGCCTCGACCAACTCCACGATCTGCTGCTCGCGTCCGTGCAGGGCGCGCTGGACCTGGGCACCCGAAATCACCGCGAACGGTGGCACGGTGATAGGCGCGGCCATCGCGGACTCCGTTGCGGTGGAACCGATGGTGGTCATCGTGAGGTCACCTCGACGGTCGGTGAGCAGTCGGCCAGACGCACCTGGTCGGCCAGGGCGACGAGCACTTCGCGCGGTCCCTCGAAGGGCTCCCTGCTGTGCGCGGTGCGAACGTTGTCGACCAGCATCAGATCGCCGGCCTGCCACGGCTCGCGCACGGTGTTGGCCTCGTAGACGCTGTTGAGCAGCTCCACGACGTCCTCACCGATCGGGTCGCCGTTGCCGAAGCGGGTGTTGAACGGCAGTCCGTCGGCGCCGTAGATGTCCAGCAGGTACTCGCGTACCTCGGGGGCCATCGTCCACTCGTTGAGGAACGCGATCTGGTTGAACCAGCAGCGCCGGCCGCTGACCGGGTGACGTACCACGGCGCTGCGGCGCTGGCTGGTGCGCAGTCCGCCGTCGGGACCCCACTCGAACTCGATCGCGTTGGCGCGGCAGTAGCGCTCGATGGCGGCGTGGTCCTCGGTGCCGAACGCCTCGGCGAGGGACGCCCCGATCTCGTCGTTGTAGCTGCGGGTGAGCAGCCAGCCCTCCCGCTCGAACCGCTGGGTCAGCTCGGCGGGCAGTGCGTCGAGCACGGTCGGTGAGTCGGACACCGCGGTCGCTCCGCCGTCGGTGGGCGCGCTGAGACAGGCGAACATCATCAGGCCGGGGAACTCAAGCGTGTAGCTCAGTTCGTGGTGCATGCACATCGGCTGGTTCGGCGGCCACTTCGTCGAGGAGTACACCCCGTCGGAGTAGGTCTCGCGGGGCGCGAAGACCTCTTTCTCGGTCATCAGACCGGCGGCCAGCCTGGAGAAGACGGCGCCGGTCTCGGCCGCGTCGCGCAGCCCGAGGCCGCGGACCAGGACGCAGCCGTGCTCGGCGACGACCGCGCGCAGCGCGTCCCGGTGCTCGGCCGCCCAGTTCGGCGCATGGCCGGCGGCCTCGACCCGTAGGAGCGGAGGCCTGCCGGGTTTCCGTTCCACGTCGACCAGCGACGCCGTGGAGGTGGAGGACATCTCGTTTTCCTTTCCGTCGCCACTCAGGAGGAGGCGAACAGTTCGGCGGCGCGCAGCACGGCCTGTGCCGCGTCGGCCGGACGGGTGCGGGGGAAGTGGTGGCCGCCGTCGCCGAGCTCGTGCAGGTCGACCTGTTCGGCCAGGAGCTGCCAGTCGCGATGGCGGCGGGGGTAGTGCGCCGTGCTCGGGTCGTCGGCGGCGACGACCACAGTGACCGGCACGGACAGTTTCGGCGCCGGCGGACTGTCCAGCGCGTCGGCGAAATAGCGGTGTGCGGACACGCAGTCGTGCCGGTAGGCGGCACCGACGTGCTCGGCGTGCCGCGCGCCCAGTTCACCGAGCTCGGGGTAGCCGCCGTCCGCGCTCAGCCTCGCGGCGATCTCGGCGTCGCCGAGTGCGGTCAGTTCGCCGATGGCGGCGCGCCGGTCGGCGGCGTCGCCGAGCAGCTGTGCGCCGAGGAACACCCGCTGGACGTCGACCCCGCGCTCCCGCAGCCTTCTGGCCGACTCCACGGCCAACGCGGTGCCCGCGGAGTGGCCCCAGAGCAGGACCCTGGTCAGGCCACGTCGGATGATCTCGGCGACGACCTGCTCGACCACCTGTGCCATCGGTGCGAACGGCTCGCTCTCGGCGGTGACGTCGTGACCGGGCAGTTCGACGGCGTACACCGCGGGACCGCCGTCCGGCAGTGCCCTGGCCATCGGCTGGAAGTTCACCGCGTTGCCGCCGGCGTACGGGAAGCACACCAGGGCGGCGGCCTGCCCACCGTCCGATTCCGACAGTGGCTGCAACAGCCCGGATTCCGGCAGCGACCGAAGCGGTCCGGATCCCGGCGGTGACTGGAGGGGCCCGGATCCCGGCGGTGACTGGAGCGGCCGGGATGTCGACGATGTCGACGGCGACTGGAGCGGCCGGGATTGCGACACTGGCTCAAGCGGCCCGGAACGCGGCTCGGACCGGCCGTCGACCAGACCGGCCAGATCGGCGAGGACCGGGTGACGGGTGACGTCCTTGAGGGACACCGCTCGGTCCAGGGCGACCGCCAGTTTCACCGCCGACAGCGAGGTGCCGCCCCGGTCGAAGAAGTGGTCCCGCCGTCCGATCCGGTGCTGCGGGATGCCGAGCACCTTCGCCCAGGCGGCCGCCAGCCACTGTTCGGTCGGTGTGTTCGGCGCGTGGTAGTCGTCCTGGACGACGTCGAGCTCTCCGGCGAGGGCCCGCAGGGTCTTCCTGTCGATCTTGCTGTTGGCCGTCAGCGGCAGACTCTCCCGCCAGTGGAAGGCCGACGGGACCATGTACTCGGGCAGTGACTCGCCGAGCCGGTCCGGCAGGACCTCGGCTTCCAGCGGCTGTGGACCGGAGTAGAACGCCACCAGGTGCTTGCTCTGGTCGGCCCGCTCGGCCACCACCACCGCACCGTCGCGCACACCGGGCACCCGCAGCAGGGTGTTCTCGATCTCACCGATCTCGATCCGGAAGCCACGGATCTTCACCTGGGTGTCCCGGCGGCCGAGGAACTCCAGCTTGCCGCCGGGCTGCCAGCGGCCGTAGTCGCCGCCCCGGTACAGCCGGGCGTCCGCGCGGTGCGGGTCGGCCAGGTAGGACTGTCGGGTGCGCTCGGGGTCGTTGATGTATCCGCGGCCGACGCAGACGCCGGAGAAGACGATCAGACCGGGGGCGCCCAGCGGCACCGGGGTCAGGTGCTCGTCGACGACGTAGACGTGCACGTTGTTGACCGCGGTCCCCAGCAGGATCCGGCCTCCGGCGGGCGCGCGGTCCATGATCTCGTGGTTGGTGTCGTCCGAGGTCTCGGTCAGCCCGTAGGCGTTGACCAGCTTGATCCCGGGCTGGGCGGCGAACCAGCGCTGTGCGAGCTCCTTCTTCAGCGCCTCGCCGGTGACCGACACGTACCGCAGGTCCGGCAGCTCGCGGGGGTGCCGCGTCAGGCAGGACACCACGACGTCCAGGTAGGAGGGGACGACCTGGAGGACGGCGACCCGGCCGTCGACGATCCTGTCGAGGAACCGCTGGACGTCCAGGATCTCTTCCTGCTCCACCAGCAGGGTCCGCCCGCCGACCAGGAGCGCGGACACCAGTTGCCACAGGGAGATGTCGAAGCACTGGGGCGCGGTCTGGGCGACCACCTGTCCCTCTCCGATCTCCAGGTCGTCGATCTTGGCGTGGACGTGGTTGAGCATGCCCGCGTGCTCGCACATCGCGCCCTTGGGCTCCCCGGTGGAGCCGGAGGTGAAGTAGATGTAGGCGAGCTGGTCGGGCTTGACAACGATGCCCAGATCACCGTCCGCGTGATCCTCCTCGTAGGCGTTGTCGACGAGGACCGTGCGGATTCCGGGCAGGGAGTCGAGGGCGTGGTCGAGGGTGGTGGTGCTGCCGGGTTCGGTCAGTACGAGGGCGCACTCGGCACGGGAGAGCGTGGTGGCGATGCGCCCGGCGGGGAAGTGCGGCTCGATGGGCAGGTAGGCGCCCCCGGCCTTGAAGACCGCCAGGACCGCGGCCAGCCAGTCCAGGTTGCGCTCGGTCACCACCGCGACCACGCCTTCCGGGTGCAGCCCCCGCGCCAGCAGAGCGCGTGCCAGACGGTTGGCCCGGGAGTTGAGCTCGCGGTAGGTCCACCGCCGTTCACCGTGTACGGCCGCGACGGTGTCCGGGTGGGCCCGCACCCGCTGTTCGAACAGTTCGTGCAGCCGGTGGTCCGGCAGCTTCCGGCGCGGTCCGGCGAGTCCGTCGAGCTGGAAGCGGAGTTCCTCGGGGGAGAGCAGGCTCTGCCGCGCGTGCTCGGCGTCCGGCTCGGCGGCCATCAGCGCGAGCGCGGTGACGTGATAGCCGGCGATGCGGTCGGCGCAGTCCGCGTCGAGCGCGTCCGTCCGGTACCGCAGCCGCAGCACGAGCCGGTCGTCCTGCCGGGCGAACCCCACCCACAACACGGTGTCCTCGGCCAGGTCACCGCCGACACCACCCGGGTCGAACACTGCTTCGAAAGCGGGTTCGGTCAGGCCCAGCTCGCGCCTGAGACCATCGACCGGAAAGTCCTGGTGCGACAGCAGTTCCGACTCGGCTCGGCGGGTGTTCAGCAGCAGCGCCCGCCATGAATCGGGTTCGGTCGTCAGCCGGCAGGGCAACGGCCGTCCGCCCTCGGCGGCGACATAGCCCGACACGATCTCGCGCTCACCGGACAGCGCGGCGAGCACCTTGGCGTGCGCGGCCAGCAGCACCGAGCTGAGCGGTACCGCCAGCTCCTCCGCCAGCCGGCGCAAAGGTCCCGCGACGTCTGCCGGGACGCTCGTCCCGTGCTCGGCGACGCCCGTCACCGGATGGTGTGTCCACCGCGGGATCGCGGTGAATCCACCGGCTACGAGCTCGCCGCGCCAGAACTCCCGGTCGGCTTCCACGTGCACTCCCATCGAATCGTCCCGTCCACTCACGGTCGCCACGGCGCTGTGGGCAGCCGGTCGGGGCGGCGCCACAGCCGTCGTTTTTCCTTTGGCGGTTCTGCGGGCCGGTCGTGTCGGTCGGCCGGTTGTGCGTGCTGACCGACACGCTCCCGCTGTGCCACCCGTGCCGACGCGGCCGGCTGATAGGGGGCGTCTCGCGTCTCCGTGGCGGGGTTTCCGCCCCAGCGAGCGCGCTCCGGGACTTCCTCGCCCTTCATCAGGAAGGAGTCGGAGGCGAGCACGGCGCCGTCGCCCATCGTCACGCCGTAGTGCACATGGGCGCCGACACCGAGGGTGCAGCCGTCGCCGATCGTGCTGCGGTCGGACTTGAAGGTGCCGTCCTCCTGCGAATGGCACTGGATCTTGCTTCCCGCATTGAGCGTGCAGTCGCTGCCGATGGTGGTGAGCGTCCGCTCCGTCAAATAGCAGCCGTCGTCGAAAACCCTGCTGCCGAGCCGGACTCCCAGCATTCGCCAGATCATGTTCTTGAAGGGAGTTCCGTTGAAAACATTGAGGTAGGTGTCCGGCACTTTCCAGAGGCGCTCGTGCCACCAGAAGTACGGGTCGTAGATGGAACACAACTTCGGTTCCAGCGTGCGGAATGCGGCGATGCAGCGCTCCACCAGTGCGAAGTAGAAAGGAGTGAAGGCAAGGCTGAAGACCAGGAACACGGCGATCAGGACATGGCCGTAGGAATCGTAGAGATCGACGTCCGAGAGGCCGACCACCGTGAGGACGAAGAAGTAGAACCACCGTACGAGTAGGAAGAGGGCCATCGAGCGGAGGTTGTAGCGGTTCTTCGCGGCGAGGCTGTGGCGGAACTCCTCGCCGTCCCGGAGATGGTCGAACCGGGAGTCGCGCTCGACCGACCGGGGAATCTCGAAGCACGGTGAGCCGAGCAGGCCCACCCCCTCGCGCACCACGCCGTCGAGCGGAATCATCACCTTCGTCGCGAGCAGGCAGTTCTCGCCCGTCCTGGACTCGGAGGGATAGGCGATGTTGTTCCCGATGAAGTTGTGCGGCCCGATCGAGGCGCGGGACACCCGGAAAGACGTACTGGAGAATTCGGCGTTCACGATGGAGAGTCCGTCGGCGACCATCGTTCCGCTGCCGACGGTGACCAGATACGGGGTCTCGTGCTGCACTTCCGTGCCGAAGTTCGACCCGGTCTGCTCGACCCGGGACAAGTCGTATCCGAGGCCGCGCAAGTAGTAGACGATGTAGGAGCTGTCACCGAACAGCCATTTGAAGAACTTCAAGTTGGTCATGCGCCCGATCGCGCGGTGCGCCGAGTAGTGAAAGCCGTACAGCGGGTAGACCTTGTCCGGCTTGATGGCCCGGCTCAGCAGGCGCGGAACGGTGAACAGGACGGCCAGGCCCACGACGACGAAGCCGAAGAACAGCACGAAGGACAGGGCCAGCGCGTCGACGTAGAGAGACGATGAGGTGTACCCCACCGAGCCCGGGCCCAGCCGGTTGTGCAGCGCCGGAAGCAGGTTGATCAGCATGTACGCGCCCCCGACCGTCAGCGGCACGTAGACGAAGAACAGCTGAAGCACGGTGATGAAGCCGAAGGCGGCCCGGCGCAGGCTGCCGCACTTGGCCGGCTCGATCCTCAGATAGTCGTGCTCCGTGGGCTGCGCCGGGGACCCGTGCCAGTGCCGGCCGTCCGGGACCGCCTGGCCGCTGTACAGCGTCGACGTGTGACCGAGTTGCGCTCCGTCGCCCATCGACGTGTCGATGTCGAGCACGGTCTTCTCACCGATGAACACATCCCGGCCGAGGGTGACCCGGCCGGTCTGGATACGGCCGGCGTGCGCCTGGTAGCAGAGGAAGAACGAGTCCTTGCGGATCACCGATCCGGCGCCGACCGTGAGCAGGTCGGGGCAGGCCGGGAGGCTGCGGGAGAGGATGGTGACCCCCTTGCCGATCCGTGCGCCCAGGGCTCGCAGATACAGCACGTACAGGGGATTGCCGACGAAGAAGATCATGGGGTTGGCGTGGATCAGCACTTTGACGGTCCAGAAGCGCAGATACGTCATTCCCCAGATCGGGAACTCACGCGGTTTCCACCGGCCGACGAGAAGCCATTTGGCCACGATCGGGAAGGTGCACAGACAGACGAAGCCGGCGGCACCGAAGACCAACGAGCGCAGATAGATGCCAATCAGGTCCGAGCCGGCGGAGACCCAAGCGTAGCCTCGGTCGGTGACAAGTCCGACGACGGAGGAATAACCCAGGAAAAGCAGGAACTGCAGCGTCCCGCAGACGGCGTACCGCGCCGTGCTCGCCTTGGTCACCGCCTCGGCCGGCACCGGAACCGACGGCTCGGTGGCGGTGGGCGCGCTGTCCGCGAGCCCCGTCGCCAGGCTTCGGATCGTCGGGTACCGGTAGATGTCCTTTATCGACGCCGAGGGAAGGTCGGTCCGCTTCCTGACCCGTGCGCAGAATTGGGCCATCACCAACGAATTGGCGCCGAGGTCGTCGAAGAAGTGACTGTCGAGCGACACTCGTTCGACGTTGATGACATCGGCCAGCACCTCGGCGAGATTTCTCTCGATGCCGGTATTCGGGCCGGTGCACCTGCTTTTGTCGATCGCGGATTCACCCGTGCCCGGCGTCAACACTTCGACGGATTTGTCCTCCATGCGAGCTCCTCGAGGAACTTTCGCGCGTCGCCCGTAATCACGGTCGGCGCCCTGCACTCGCGCTTTTTGATGGCCGGAGCGAGTAATCCGGAAGTCAAGGGGTGGAGTTCTGTTGTTCGGTCGCAAAGCCGTTGCCTCAGTCTTAGCCGATCATCGGGGGGCTGCCACTCGAACTCGATCGCCGTGGGGCGGGAGTGGCTCTCGACGGCGCCAGGGGGCCGCGCCGCCGGTGGGCCGCGTAAAGATCCCGCCCTACTGCATACGAGTGGCGTGCGCCGTATCCCGGCGGGGGTGGGCCCCGTCACTGTCGGGGAGGGGTTGTCGGGTGTCCCGACGGCGGCTTCGCCGCGGCCGGTGTGTCCACCACGTCCACGTCGCTCGCCCGGACGTAGGCGATCCGGTGGCCGAACTGGATCTCGTAGTACTCCTCCCGGCCCTTCACCACCATGTTCGGTGTGTCGACGAAGGACGACCTGTCGATGTAGGTACCGACGGGGTGGGCCTGCGTCACGTACCGCTGGCCCGCGAGGAGGCTGTACGGGAGCGGCGACTCGGTCTGCTCCTCCACTCCCTCGGGGTAGGCGTCCTCCTCAGGGAGGGCGCGCCCGAACACCGGGATCTCGTCCAAGCCGTCCTTCGGAGTCACCATCCGGCCGGTCGCACCGACGGCCGTCGGGTGTTTCTTCGGGTTCTTGAACCACCCCTTCTTGCCCAGGTACCAGATCGCCGTCCAGTCGCCGCTGCGTCCGGCGACCGCGTAGGTCTGTCCGGCGGAGGCCCGCGACCCCAGGTCGTTGACGTCCTCCGTGGAGTCGTCGCCGTTCGGGCGCCGGCCAGGGTCCTGGATCAGCGGGGCCTTGTCGTCCGGCCTGGTGTGGAGACGTACGGCGCTGGAGCCGTGCGGCGCACACGGCACACCGCTCTTGGTGCACCCCGTGAACAGCGGCTTGTGGGTGGCGAAGTCCGGCAGCACGGTGACCATGTCGCTGTCCGGTCCGGCCGTGGCCCGCAGGGGCGCGCCGAGGAGGTCGAAGTAGTGCCGCCAGTCCCAGAAGGGGCCGGGGTCGTCGTGCATGGCGGGGACGGTCGAGGCGGTCGGGGGCGCCACGTTGTCATGCCCGAAGATGTGCTGCCGGTCGAGCGGGATGTCGTACTTCTTCGCCAGGTAACGCACCAGGCGGGCCGAGGCCTGGTACATCTGCTCCGTGTACCAGGCGTTGGGCTGTCTGAGGAATCCCTCGTGCTCGATGCCGATGGAGCGGGCGTTCACGAACTGGTTCCCGGAGTGCCAGGCCACGTCCTTGGTCCTGACGTGCTGGGTGACATGGCCGTCCTTGGAGCGGATCGAGTAGTGCCAGGACGCCTCCGTCGGATCCTGCACGGTCTGGCGCATGGACGGCAGATCCGCCTCGGTGTCGTGGATGACGATGTACTCGATCTTCTGGTCCCTGGGCCGGTCGGCCAGGTCGTGGTTGCCGTAGTCGCCCTCGTCGTCGATCTCGACGTACGGCGCGCCGAGCCAGTCGCAGGACAGCTCCGCAGGGCACTCGACCTCCTTCGGCCGCCGTGCGCCCTGCGGGCCGGCGGAGTGCGGGCGCACGCCCGGGCTGGCGGGGAGGGTGATGTGCTGCCCCGCGTCGGTGGTGCGCTGCGCGCCCTTGCGGATCACCGCGAAGACGTCGTTCGCGTACGTCGCCGCCGCCGTGGTGTCGGCCGTGCCCGGGAAGCGCGCCACCGCCTCCCACCAGTCCGCCGGGTCGGTGCTGAGCGGCTTGCCGAGCTGCCGTTGGGTCTCCGCCAGCAGGGCCGCGCCGCCGCGCACATTGGCGGCGGCGTCCGTCCGCAGTCGCCCCGCCGGGGCCCCGATCAGGCGGGCGGCCCGGCGCAGGTCCGCCGGCTTGGCGGAGCGGCTGCCCGAGGAGGTCGCCTCGGGCGAGGCCGACGGCCCCGCCGCCCCCTCGGACGGCTGGGCACTCCCGCGGTGCGATGCCGCCGGGTCCGGGCTCGTGGTCCGGGCCAGGTGGGCGTCCACCAAATGCATCGGCCCGTACCCGCCGACGACGCTCGGGGCGCCCGGCCGGGAGTCCCATCGCGACTGCAGGTAGGCCACACCCAGGAGCACACTCCGCGGCACGTGGTACTCGTCCGCGGCCTCCGTGAAGGCGTTCTGCAGGCGCCGGTCGCCGGTCCCGCCGGAGCAGGCCGCCGGGCCGACCAGCAGCGGCACCAGGAGCGCGGCCGAGGTGGTCACGCGGACGGTGCGGCGGCGCCTGCGTACGGCGCTGGGGACACGCAGGGCGGAACGTTTCGTCATCGCAAGGGTCTCCAACCGTGATCGTCGCAATCAGGACAAAGGAGTTGCCCTCTGCATCACCCCTCGTACGTTTCCGTGCCCGACACGCGACGTCGCGCCAAGCGTCACCGGTGTGGCCCAGCAGCCCGGCAGAGGCCACCCGGTCGGCGGCAGAACGTCCGCTCCGGCGGGGCCTCGAAGAGGGGCCCCGAACCGCACGATGCGGTGGGGCTCCGGTGGGGTGACCGCTCAGTCCTGGACCGGGTCCACCTGCCAGTCGGGGTGCCCCGGCATGGGCGGGGTGTGGAGCCCGTACAGCCACGGGGTCAGGAACGGCTTCAGGTCCTCGCCTGCGACCTCGGAGGCGAGCGCGACGAAGTCCCGGGTGCCGGCGGCCCGGCCCCGGTACTTGGTCACCCAGGACCGCTCGATCCGGGAGAAGGTCCCCTCGCCGACCTTCTCCCGGAGGGCGTAGAGCACCAGCGCCGAGCCGTCGTAGCGCATCTGCCTGAACAGCGTCGGCTCGGTGGGTTCGGCGGGTGCCCCGTCGTCGTGACGCCACTGGTCGTGCTGCTCGTACGCCGCCCGCATCGCGTCCTCGATGCCGGCGCCGCCGTGCGCGTCCGAGTAGAGGCGCTCGTAGAAGCGGGCGTGCCCCTCGCTCAGCCACAGGTCGGACCACCGCCGGAGGGCCACACTGTCGCCGGTCCAGTGGTGGGTCAGCTCGTGCACGAGGTCACGCTCGGCGTCGACCCGGTCACCCTGCAGGTCGCCCCTCGGTACGAGCGACAGCGACTGGGTCTCCAGCGCCACCGGCAGATCGGTGTCGCCCACCAGCACGCCGTAGCGCCGAAAGGGGTACGGGCCGAGCCGTCGTTCCAGCCAGGTCAGGTGTTCGGGGGTGAGCGAGCGGTACGCCTCGGTGTCGGTGACCAGGCCGTCCGGGACCACGTCCCGGACGGGCAGCCCGTGCGGACCGGTGCTTTCGACGAACGTGAACTTCCCGATCGCCATCTGGACGAGCTGCGCCGCGACCGGCTGCTCGGAGTCGTACGTCCAGCGGACCCGTCCGTCGGGGCGGCGGTCGCGCCCTACGAGCCGGCCGTTGGCCACCGCGCCGAGGCCCGGTGGAGTGGTGATGTGGAAGGTGATGGGTGCCCGCAGGCTCGGGTGGTCGTTCGCCGGGAAGATCATCCTGGCGCCGTTGGGCTGCGGATAGACCACGGTGCCGTCGGGCGTGGGCACCCAGCCGTACTCGTCGATCGCGTCGCCGCGGTGCCGTCGCCGGGTCGGGTCGGCGGTGTAGGCAACCCGCACGGTGAACGTGCCGCCCCGGGGGATCGGCCGGGCGGGAGTGACGACGAGCTCGTCCCCGTCGCGTACGGCCGTCGCCGGTACGCCGTCCACGGTGACCGTGTGCAGCGTGTTGCCCGCGAAGTCGAGGTCGAAGCGGGACAGGGCCTGTGTGGCGGTGGCGCTGATGGTGGTCCCGGCGTCGAAGGGTGTCCCGGGGGCCCGCCAGTCGAAGTCGAGCGTGTAGCGGCGGACCGTGTAGCCGCCGTTGCCGTCGAGCGGCAGCAGCGGGTCGCCGATGCCCCTGGCGCCGGGGGACGGGGCCACGCCGGACGAGGCGGCGGAGGGGCCGGTGGCGAGGGTGCCGGGGTGGGCGGGGGAGCGGTGGTCCCCGTGGGGGAAGGTGCCGACGAGGACAGCGGCACCGGTGATCCCGACGGCACCGGAGAGGGCGAGGGCGAGAGCCGTACGACGACCGGTTCGGAGGCCACGGAGGGCACGGACGCCACGGACGCCGCGGCGGGGGTGCCCCCGCCGGTCCGGTTGGCACCGGTCGGCGTCGGAGGACGTACGGGTCGGCTCCATGGCCGCACTATGGCAGCACGAGATCATAAAAATGGTTTATTTCATCGCGTAATCCTCCATATGGGTTATGCGGGTTATATGGGAATGCCGGGAGAACGGTCACTCGCCGCGCAACGCCTCCATGACCGGAGCGAACACCTCCATGTTCGGCTCCAGAACCGTCAGATACGAGAACCCGTAGCGCTCCCGCTGGGCCCGTACCTGCTCGACGATCTGATCCAGCGTTCCCACCAGGACGATCGGCAGCTCCAGTACCTCGTCCTCGGGCAGCTGCGGAATGCGGGGCAGCCACGGCTGAATCGCGGCGCCGCGATCGTCGGTGACGACGACGATCTGGATCAGCACATTGAACTCGGCGGGCTCCTTGCGTCCCTCGGCCAGCTCCCGGTACCGGCCGACGCGTTCGTCCAGTTCCGCGGCCGTGAGCGGCTTCAGCCTGCCGTCCGGCCCGGTGCGCGCCCCGGTGAACGCCGCGATGTCCGCGTGTTCGGCGGTGAGCCGCAGCATCCGGTCGCCGTTGGCGCCGATCAGCAGCGGCACGCGAGGCCGGGAGTGGGGGAGCTCGTCCGAGCCGAGGAGGCGGTCCAACTCCTCGACCGTACGCCGGAGATGGTCGACCCGCTCACCCGCCGAACCCCAGGGAAGGCCCGCCGCGTCGTGTTCCGCCCGGACGTATCCGGTACCGAGCCCGAGTTCGAGGCGGCCGCCCGTCAACGCGTCCGTGGTGGCCACCTCGCGGGCCAGCAGGGTGGGATTCCAGAAGCCCGCGTTGAGCACGAAGGTGCCGAGCCGCGGCCGTTCGGTGACGTCGGCCGCGGCCACCAGCGCGGGGAAGGGGGCGGGCATGCCGAGGTGGTCGGGGACCAGGATCACGTCGTAGCCCAGTTCCTCGGCCCGGCGGCACTTCGCGCGCCACTCGTCACCGGGCGCTGGATCCAGCATGCTGACGCCGAAACGGAAAGGGCGGACGGGAGGCAGGGGCGTCGGCACGAACTCTCCTCGGTCACGGGGGTGTTCACAGGTGCGTCCACAGGCGATGCACGCTCAGTGGGCGAAACGCTCAGTGGGCGAAAGCCGAAACGCTCAGCGGGTGAAGGGGGGTGAAGGGGGGGAGGGGCGGACGCGAGTACATCACTCGTGCGCGATCGCCGCCAGTACGTTCATCCGCGACGCGCGCAGCGCCGGCAGCAGCGCCGCCACGATGCCCACGACCGCCGAACCCACCACCACCGCCACGATGGTGGTCCAGGGGACGGCGAGCGCCTTCATGCCCTGGAGCGCGAGGACCCGCTGGGCGCACACGCCCCAGACCAGCCCCAGCGCGAGACCGAGGACGGCGCCGAACACGGCGATCACCACCGCCTCCAGCCGGATCATCCGGCGCAGTTGGCGCCGGGCGAGCCCGATGGCGCGCAACAGCCCGATCTCGCGGGTGCGTTCGACGACCGACAGGGCGAGGGTGTTCACCACACCGAGCACCGCGATGACGATGGCGAGTCCGAGCAGTGCGTACACGAGGTAGAGCAGCACGGCGATCTGATCGTGAACCAGTTTCTTGTAGTCCGCCCGGTCGCGGACCTGCACCTGCGGATACGGCTTGAGCGTCTGCTCCAGACGCGTGCGCAACTGGTCGGCGTTCGTGCCGGGGGCCGCGTTCACATACAGCGCCGAGTCCTGCCCGCCGGGCACGTACTTCTCGATCGTGCCGAAGCCGAAGTACAGGCCGCCCTGCATCCCGAAGCCCTGGACGGCGTCCTGACCCGTCAGCGCCGCCACCGTCAGCTCGGCCCTGCGTCCGGCGGGGAATTCGACGGGGATCGTGCTGCCGACCCGCACGCCGTGCTCCCGTGCGAACTTCGCGGCCATGGCGAGGTGCCCGTCGCCGAGCGCCGCCGCGGTGTCCCCCTGGTCGTACGCGATGTGGGCGACGTCGTCGAGCCGCGGATCGTAGGCCGATGCGGTCGTCTCGATCCGCTTGCCGTCCGGCAGCCGCACCGCGACCGGTGTGAACCGCTGGCGGACGACGAGCCCGGCGCCCGCGGTCCCCCGCACCTTGTCCGTGATCTCCGGAGTGAACGGCACGAAGTTGCTGTTCTGGACGATGAAGTCGGCCCCCAGCGTCTTGTCGATCTGCTGGTCGAAGGACTTGCTCATGGAGGCGCTGGCCACGGACATCCCGCCGACCAGCGCGAGGCCCACCATCAGCGCGGCCGCGGTGGCCCCCGTGCGCCGTGGATTGCGCAGCGCGTTGCGCTGGCTCATCCGGCCGACCGACCCGAACAGGGCGGGGAAGGCTCCGCCCAGCACCCGGATCACCGGTCGTACCAGCAGCGGACCCGCGATCACCGTCGCGACGAGGGTCAGCACGATCCCGAGTCCCAGCAGGGAGGCGGACGACGAGGTCTTCGACGCCGCCGCGCACCCGGCGAGCGCGGCGGCACCGGCCGCGCCCACGACCGAGCCCACCACGGCGCGTACCCGCAACGGCCTTCCCACCCCGGCGACTTCGGCGTCCGCGAGGGCCGCCATCGGGGAGACGACGGCCGCGCGCCTGGCGGGCAGATACGCCGCCACGAACGTGACGCCGACCCCGACGACGTACGAGGCGACGGGGGTCGCCCACCCGATCACCATCTCGGTGGACTTGAGGTTCATCCCGAACGCCGTCATGAGCTGGATCAGTCCGACGGCGAGCCCGATCCCCGCGGCGAGACCGAGCGTCGAGCCGACCAGGCCGAGCAGCAGCGCCTCGGTGAGCACGGAGCGGCGCACCTGCCGCCGGTCGGCGCCGAGCGCGCGCAGCAGGCCCAGCTCGCGGGTGCGCTGGGCGATGAGCATGGAGAAGGTGTTGACGATCAGGAAGACGCCCACCAGCACGGCGATTCCGGCGAAGCCGAGCATCACGTACTTGATGACGTCCAGGAATCCGCCGAGTCGGGCGGCGGAGTCCTTGGCCTGCTCGTCGGCCGTCTTCACGTCGTAGGTCTTCGTGCCGAGCGCGGCGGCGACGCGCTGCTTGAGCTGCGCGTTGTCGACTCCCCGTGCCGCGTCCACCGAGATGCTGGTGGCGGCCTCCGTGCTGCCGAGCAGCTTCGTCTGCGCGGTCGGGGTGTCGAGGAAGACCAGTGCGGCACCGGGGTTGGTGGTGGTGAAGGTGGCGATACCGACGATCCGCACCTTGAACGTGCCCGGCTGCGCCTGCACCGACAGGGTGTCGCCGACGCGGACATGCTTCTTCTTGGCGGTGTCCGCGTCCAGGAGCGCCTCGCCGTCCCCCTTCGGCTCGTGGCCCGAGGTCAGCTTCACCGGACTGCGCTCGGTGAGCTGCCAGTTGGTGACGATGGTGGGCGCACCCGTTGTCGGTCCGACCGATTTGTCCTCGCTGTCGACGACCGTGGCGTTCTCGACACCCGCGTCCACATGGGTGGCCGCCACGCCGTCGACCTTCGCCAGTCGGTCCGCGAGCGCGGCGGGCAGCGTCGGGGTGGCGCCGGTGGGAATCTGTGCGTCGAGGTCGTTCCTGGGCGACACGGTCACATCGGCCGCCGTGGAGGCGAAGAGTCGGTCGAAGGTACGGGTGACGGTGTCCGAGAAGATCAGGCTGCCCGCCACGAAGGCCACGGACAGCACCACGGCCAGCGCCGACAGGAGCAGCCGTCCCTTGTGCGCGAGGAAGCTCCGCAGGGTCGCCTTCAGCACGGCAGCCTCAGTCCTTTCCTCGGTCCTTGTCGAGCGGGTCCCGGGTTACGTCGTCGGAGGCGCCCTCAGGGGCCGGGGCACCGGGCGCATCCCCGCCGGCGAAGGGCGCTCGCCCCATGTCGAACCGCTTCATGCGCTCCAGCACCGCCTCCGCGGTCGGCCGCTGCATCTCGTGCACGATCCGCCCGTCCCCGAGGAAGAGCACCAGGTCGGAGTGGGCGGCCGCGCCCGGATCGTGTGTGACCATGACGACGGTCTGGCCCAGTTCGTCGACCGCCCCGCGCAGGAAGCCGAGGACCTCCAGCCCCGCGCGGGAGTCGAGGTTGCCGGTCGGCTCGTCCGCGAAGATCAGCTCGGGGCGGGAGGCGAGCGCCCGTGCGCACGCGACGCGCTGCTGCTGTCCGCCGGAGAGCTGCGAGGGCCGGTGCTTCAGCCGGTCCCGCAGCCCGAGTGTGTCGATGACCTGGTCCAGCCACTTCCGGTCGGGTTTCTGGCCCGCGATGTCCATGGGCAGGGTGATGTTCTCGGCCGCGTTCAGCGTCGGTATCAGATTGAACGACTGGAACATGAACCCGATCCGGTCCCGGCGCAGCCGGGTCAGTTCGCGGTCCTTCAGCCCCGTGATCTCGGTGTCGCCGAGCCACACCTGTCCGGCGGAAACGGTGTCGAGCCCCGCCAGACAGTGCATCAACGTCGATTTCCCGGAGCCCGACGGGCCCATGACGGCGGTGAAGCGACCGCGTGCGATGTCCACGTCGACCGAGTCCAGGGCGAGGACGGTCGTCTCGCCGGATCCGTACGCCTTCGTCAGACCGCGGGCGCGGGCGGCGATCCCGTCGGCGTCCTCTCGTCCGACGGCGTGCTCCACAGCGGGTGTCGACAAGACCGCCTCCTAGGCGATGGACGTCCTGACTTCTGTGTCCCGGCCGAGCGTAGTGTGATGCCGCCCACACTCGATACCCGATATCCACACGAGGTCTCGGTCCCGGGGATCCGCCCTTGCGGGTGCTAGCACATCGGCGCTAGCTTCGAGGTATGGCGAAGACTCAGCTGAACGTACGGGTGGACGAGGGCACGGCCCGGGCCGCCCGGGAGCGGGCCCTGGCACGCGGCATGAGCGTGAACCGCTACATCGAGGAACTGGTCAGACAGGACACCGGGGAAGTGGGCCACACCTTCGTCGATGCCGCCGCCGACTTCATGAAGCAGTACGAGAACGTCTTCGCCGAGGAATTCGGCCCGGACCGGGAGGGCCCGCGCGAACGGCCGCGCGACGACAGGCGAGACGGCTCGCGCGAAGGTCGTCGCTGATCCCTTGAGCGGTCTCAGAGTCGACCTCGCCTGGCTTCTCATGATCGCCGAACAGAAGACGCCGGGAGACCCCCAGGTCACCGACTGGGGCGCCCTCGTCGCCGCCGTCAGCCGGCACGAGGCGGAGATATTCGGCGTCCCCGTCTACGACAGCCCGTACGCCCGCGCCGCCGCGCTGCTCCAGCTCCTGCTGCACGTCCCGGCGCTCGAACGCTCCAACGCCATGTTCGCCTCGGCCGTCGCATACGCCTATCTCGTCGCCAGCGGCCTCAAGGTCGTCACCTCACCCGAGCAGGTGCGCGACCTCGCCCGCCTGGTGAAGGGCGGCGAGGCGACCGTGCACGAGATCGCGCGGGAACTGCGGCAGTGGAGTCTGTGACTACTCCTCGGGCTGTGCGGCCGCCGTGGGGGTCTCGGGGGTCTCCCTGAGCCCCGGACGCCACGCGGTGCCCAGCACGCAGTACGAGGTGGGCAGGCGCGGCCCCTTCTCCGGCATCAGCACGCGCCGGTACGGGCCGAGTTCGAAGCCGGCGTCGCGCAGCGCGCCGACCGGGTCGCGGGCCAGATGGCAGCCGCCGTTCAGCCGTGGCCACACCGTGCGGTCCAGGCCGCGCTGGGCGTACCCCATCACGCGCCCGCCGCCCCTGCCGTGCTCGAAGAACCGCACGGTGCCACCGGGCCGCAGCACACGCCGCAGTTCGGCGAGGGCCCGCGGCACATCGCGCACGCTGCACAGCACCAGCGAGAGCACCGCCCCGTCGAACGCCTCGCTCTTGACCGGCAGCGCCTCCGCCGCGCCCGGCGCCACGTCGACCGGTACCTCGGAGCGCAGTGCCGCCTCCACGGCCAACTGCCGCAGCAGGCGCTCGGGTTCGATGGCGACGACCTCGGAGACGGTGCCCGGATAGTGCGCGAAGTTCAGACCGTTGCCCGCGCCGATCTCGATGACCCGACCCGACAGCCCGGCGAGCAGCCGGTCGCGTACGCCGCCCATACCCAGCCGGGTCTCGGCGGTCACGCTGAGGCGGGCGTAGTAGCGGGCGAACAGCGGATGGTGCACGGCGTCCCGCGACACCGTGCCGGAGCCGGCTGACCTGAGCGGCATGACGGACCTCCCGGGAGGACGGGACCTTACCGAGATTGTCCCCCAGGACGTCCCTCACACGCTCAACGCTGCTGTCGGCCCTGTCGGCCCTGTCGGCCCTGTCGGTCCTGTCGGTCCTGTCGGTCCTGTCGGTTCTGTCGGTCCGGGCGTCAGGCGATGAAGGCGCGCACCTGCTCGTAGACGCCGTAGTCGTTGTTCATGTCGGTGTGCGAGATGCAGCCGACCTCCACATTGGTGGCACCGCTCAGGATCGCGCTGGTGTCCGGGGTGAGCAGCTCGTCGCAGTTCGACCAGTAGCTGGCGTACGCGACACTGCCCGGCGTCTCGTCGCCGGAGTTCAGCGCGGTCAAGAACGAGCTGCCGGTGTACATCTCGGCGCACGAGGTGTACAGCCATGTGCACCACCCGGCGACGGTGGTCCCGTGGTTCACCCCGGCGGTGGACACGAAGTCGTCGACGTACGAGGTCCCGCCGAGGTTCTTGAGGTAGTAGCGCGCGCTCATCGCGCCCATGGAGTGGACGACCAGGTCGACCTTCGACGCGCCGGTCTGCGCGAGGACCGTCTTGACCTCGGTGGAGAGCTGCTGGGCCGTGGTCACGTTCGACTGACCCCAGTCGTAGGACCACGCGAACAGCTCGGAGCCGGAGTAGCCGTCGGCCTTGAAGTCGGCGATCCAGTCGTTCCAGCTGCTCGCCGAACTGCTGAGCCCGTGCACGAAGATCACGGGGTTGTGGGTGGCGGCCTGGGCGGGGGCCGCGGAGAGGGAGAGCGACACGAGGAGTGCTGCGGCCACGGCCGAGAAGAACGTCGCGATGCGACGCATGCGGCGTTTCATGGTGCCTCCAGATGCGGGTGGGGTTGTCTGGAGTGTCAGGCGGGGTCTACGCGCGCCGCATCGGCGAAATCGCCGGTCTTTACGGGGCAGTTAACTCGCCAGTAACGTCATTCGTGTGGTGACCTCGGTGAACCCCCCGCCTCTCCCGCCCGCTTCGCCACCGCAGCTCAGCCCCGCGGGGCGACGCCTCGACCTCCCACAGCCCGAACACGACCCCCCACAGCGCGAACAGGACCCCCCACGGCCCGAACACGACCCCGCGCAGCCGGGGCTCGGTCCTTCCCTTCCCGAAGGCGTACGCGTGCGGGTTCTGCGTGCCGCGCACGGCGACCGACGCGCCGCCGCGGAACTCGCCTCGGTCCTGACCGAACGGCAACTGACCGGTCTCGACCCGCTTCCGGCCCGGCCGCCGGCGCTTCTGCGGGCCTACCGTCAGGAGGTCCGGGCCCTGCCCGACGCCACCCGGCTGCTCCTGCTCCTCGCGGCGGCCGACCAACACCCCGTCGACACCCACGCCTTCCTGCGCGCCGTCACCGCGGCCCGGCTCGACACCCGGCCCCTCGTGGTGGGCGAGGCGGCCGGACTCGCCCACGCCACGGCGGACGGAATCGTCTTCCGCGATCCCTGGACCCGGACAGCGGTGTACGAGACCGCCTCCGTGACCGACCGACGTGCGGTCCACCAGCTGCTCGCCCGGGTGCTGCGCGGCGAGGGCGAGTCGCCCCGGCGGTCCTGGCACCGGGGCGCCGCCGCACTCGGTCCCAGCCGACGCCTCGCCGCCGAACTTCGCACGGCGGCGTGCGCGGCGCGCGACGCGGGCGAGCACACCCTGGCCTGCGCCCTCGCCGAACGCGCCGCCGCGCTCTCCCCCGAGCCGCGCGAGCGGGCCCAGTTGCTCGGCAGAGCCGCCGCCGACGCCTGGCGGTCCGGCGACGCCGACCGGGCTCGCCGCCTCGTCGCGTCCACCGACGACGACGCGCTGAGCGGACTGCTGGCGCTCCGTGCGGGCAACGCGACGGACGCCTTCGACGCACTGCTGGCGGCCGCGGTGCGGTACGCGGGAGCCGCGGAACAGTCCAACGGTTCCACCGTGCGGTCCAACGGCTCCACCACGCCGTCCGACAACTGCGCGGCGTCGGACGGCCGTCCCGGCTCCGGCGGCCCTGACGCCTCCGGTGACCGAGCCGCCGCCGGCCACCTCCTCGCCCGCGCCACCGAAGCCGCCATCTACACCGGCGACCTGCGCCGCTGCCGGGAGGCCGCGAGCGTCGCCGACCGACTCGGCATCACACCACCCGGCACACTGGGCGGGCTGGCCGCGGCCTTCGAGGGCCGGTACGACGACGCGCGGGACGTGCTCAAGGCAGCGGCCGGGCGCTGCGGGCCCGGGGGCGACCCCACCCTGCTGATCCACTCCGGGATCGCCGCACTGATGCTCGGCGACCACACTGCGACCGCCACCGCGACCGTCCGCGCCGCCGCCTCCGCCCGGGCCGCGGGAGACGCGGTCACTGTGCCGCAGGCCATGGGTGCGCCGTGAGGCGCAGTGGTTCGAGTGGGGGTGAGAGGCCTTCGCCGCTGATCCCGTCGCAGCGGGACGGTGGAGCTGGGGGCAGCCTGAGCCGGGTGGTGCCGGGGAGGGTGGGAGCAGCCCTGACAACGCCGGGACGTGCCAGTACTGCCAGATGGTGCGGGTCCGGCTAGCGGGACGGAGAGGAGTACGCGAGGAACCGGCGTGTGACACCCCCTTGATGCGGCACCGGCTCGAACCTGGTGGATCTGGGCCGGGGGCGGCGCGCACCCGTCGAGCGTGTGGGCGGGGAACTCCTGAGGCGGTGGGCATGAGCTGCCAGGGAGGCTGCGAGGAAGGACTGCGGCGTACTCGCAGCGATGCCGCAGGGGCATAGTCGGGCTCCTACTTCGACGAGCGAATCACTGTGAACACGGGAACCGTTCCGGGTCTGCCCTCAGCCCGCGTATCCAGCGCGGGGGTTGGGGCTGGGCTCACCGACCGCCGATCGGCCTGGGACGGGGCGGAGCCGCCGTAGTACTCCGAGCCGGGGAAAGCCCGCGCGCATGGGGAAGGGCGGCAGCGGTTTCGAGAAGGACTGGAGACTGTAATGCCGGAAGATGCACTGCTGAACGGCGGCGCTCTGCGTCCGGGACCTGGCGGGTCGTGGACGTGGGTATCGGGGATGCAGACCAAGCTTCACCGTTGGGCGGCGGCCGATCCGGGCCGCCGGTTCGATGACTTGTTCAACTTCGTGTACGACCCGGCCACGTTGATCATGGCGTTCGTCCGGGTCGCGGGCAATCAGGGGGCCAACACTCCCGGCGTCGACGGCCTGACGGCCGTTGAGGTCGAGGAGGAGATCGGGGTCCCCGGTTTCCTGGATGATCTGCGGGCCGCCCTCAAGGACGGCTCGTTCCGGCCGCTGCCGGTGCGGGAACGAAAGATCCCCAAGCCGGGTGGGTCGGGAAAGGTCCGCAAGCTGGGCATTCCCACGCTTGCCGACCGGGTCGTCCAAGCAGCGCTGAAACTGGTGCTGGAACCCATCTTTGAGGCCGACTTCGTGCCGGTCTCTTACGGATTCCGGCCCCGGCGCAGGCCGCACGACGCGATCGCCGAGATCCACCACTTCGGCACCCGGGGCTACCGGTGGGTGCTGGACGCGGACATCGAGGCGGCCTTCGACAACCTTTCGCACTCCTTCGTCATGGACCGAGTGCGGACACGCGTCAAGGACAAGCGCGTGCTGGCCCTGGTCAAGGCGTTCCTCAAGGCCGGTGTGCTCACCGAACTCGGTGAGCAGCGCAACACCCATACCGGCACACCCCAGGGCGGCATCCTGTCGCCGTTGATCTTTAACATCGCGCTGTCCGCGCTCGACGAGCACGTGATGGCGCCGTGGAAGGACGGCGGGACGATGTCCACCCGGGGAAAGCGAACCTACCGGCACTCCCGTGGCCGGCCGACGTGGCGGATCATCCGTTATGCCGACGACTTCGTGATCTTGGTGCATGGTTCGCGTGAGGACACCGAAGCGCTGCGCGAAGACGTCGCCCGTGTGCTGGCCACCATGGGGCTGCGGCTGTCACCAGCCAAAACCCAGGTGGTCCACATGAGTGACGGGTTCAGCTTCCTCGGCTTCCGTATCCGGTGGAAACGCAAGAGGGGGACGAACAAGTGGTACGTCTACACCTTCATCGATGCCCGGCCCGTCCGGACGTTGAAGGCGAAGATCCGTGCCCTGACGCACAAGACATCGCAGTGGGACCTCGCATCGACCCTGACCCGGCTGGGCCAGATCATGCGAGGCTGGGCCAACTACTTCAAACATGCCGTGGCGAAACGGACCTTCAGCAAACTGGACGACTTCACGTTCTGGAGACTCGCCCACCTGCTGAGAGCCCGCCACGGCTGGAGCTGGGGACAACTCCGCCGCCATCTGACCGCCGCCACCGGGCGCTGGCGGATCGCAGCGGACGGGATTGAGTTCTTCCGGATCGAGAAGGTGGCGGTCACCCGCTACACCTACCGGGGCAACAAGATCCCAACCCCTTGGCCTGCCACTGCCTGACGGCTGACACCGTGGAGAGCCCGTTACCGAGAGATCGGTACGGCGGGTTCGGCGAGCGGTCCGGGGAAACGGACCGGGAGCAATCCCGGCACCGCGCCCCGGGCCGACTCAACAGTTCCGGGCGTACGCGGACTTCTGGACCGGGCGCCCGCGGGCCGCCGAGGCCGCCATCCTCGACGCACTGCGCCAGGCGTACGCCACCGGCCAGGACAACGGGGCCTGTCATCTGCAGGCCGCCCTCGCGATGTTCGCGGCGGTCACCGGCGACGAGGACGTCTGCCGGGAGCGCGCCGAGTCCGCCCGCTCCTACGCCCTCGCCCGCGGACTCGGGCTCCCCGCCGCACTGGCCCTGTTCGCGCTCGCCTTCCTCGACCTGAGCACCGGCCGCTGCGCCGCCTCCGCGGCCCGGCTGCGCGCCCTCGCCGGATTCGGCCCCGGGCACGGGCACCGGGCCATCCGCCATCTCGCCACCCCGCACTATGTGGAGGCCGCCGTCCGCACCGGCGACACCCGGGTGGCGCGGGCCGCCCACGCCGACTACGACCACTGGGCGCGTACCGTCCGCAGCCCCGACGACCTGGCCCTCAGCGCCCGCTGCCGGGCACTGCTCGCCTCCGGCGCGGAGGCCGTCGAGCACTACCGCACCGCCCTCGATCTGCATGCCTCGGGCACCCGTGACTTCGAACGTGCCCGTACGGAGCTGCTGTTCGGCGGAGCGCTACGGCGACTGCGGCACCGTACGGAGGCCCGCGACCGGCTGCACAGCGCCCTCGAAGCGTTCGAACACTTCGGTTCGCCGCAGTGCGCCGCCGCGGCGCGGGCCGAACTCCGTGTCCTGGGTGAGCCCGTCTCGCCCGCGCGGGGCGCCGACGACCTCGTCGCCCGGCTCACCGCGCAGCAGTTGGTGGTCGCGCGGATGGCGGCCGACGGTGCCACCAACCGGGAGATCGCGTCGCGGTTGTTGCTCAGTCCGCGGACCATTGACCACCATCTGCGCGGGGTTTTCACGCGGTTGGGGATCCGGTCGCGGATCGAGCTGGTCCGGTTGCTGGGTGAGGGGTGAGGGGTGAGGGGTGAGGGGTGAGGGGTGAGGGGGCGGTTCTTCGGCTGCGGGCCGGCTGGTGGGGGTTGAGCGCGCAGTTCCCCGCGCCCCCGGGCCCCTTACCGGGTGCTCAGACCCCCTGCGCCAAAGTGAAGGCGCCGCCGTCCCAGGTGCCGCCCAGCTGAGCGGCCAGCCAGCCGGGCGCCTTCGCACGGAAGTCGGTGACCGGGTGGGCCCCTGCCCCCGCGGGCAGCGCTCCCAGCAGTGGGGCTTCGGCCACGACCGGCAGGTCCCCGAGGTTGCAACGCGACGCCAGGTCGGGCGAGTCGGGCCAGCTGCCGATGACGATCCCCGTCAGGTCCAGCCCCCGGCGCCGGAGTTCACGGGACGTCAGCTCCGTCGTGTTGAGCGTGCCGAGGCCCGCCGACGCGACGACCAGTACCGGCGCCTCCAGCAGCCTCGCCGCGTCCGCCAGCGTGCCGCCCTCCTCGTCGAACCGTACGAGCAGACCGCCCGCCCCCTCGACCAGCACCAGATCGTGCTCCGTGGCCAGCTCGGCCGCGGCCTCGGCCACCTCCCGCGGGCGCACGGGGGCCAGCCCCGCCCGCCGCGCGGCCGTCGCGGGGGCCAGTGGCTCGGGATAGCGGGCGAGTTCGAGCGTGGTCACGGCGCCCGCCAGCCGGGCCACCTCGTCGGCGTCCCCGCGCTCGCCAGGACGTACCCCCGTCTGCGCGGGCTTGAGGACGGCCACGGACCGTCCGGCGGCGAGAGCCGCGGCGGCGACGGCCGCCGTCGTGACCGTCTTGCCGACCTCCGTGCCCGTCCCCGTGACCACCAGAACGTCCATGTCATCCCTCCCGCGCCGCCGCGCACACCGCGCGCGCGATCCGTGCCACGTCCGCGTCACCCGTGACGTACGGCGGCATCGTGTAGACGAGGTCGCGGAACGGCCGCAGCCAGACGCCCTCGCGGACGGCGGCCGCGGTCGCCGCCCCCATGTCCACCTCGTGGTCGAGCTGGACGACGCCGATCGCCCCCAGGACCCGTACGTCCCGGACACCCGGCAGTTCGGCGGCGGGTGCCAGCCCGTCCCGCAGGCCCGTCTCGATCCGCTTGACCTCGGTCTGCCAGTCCTGCCCCAGCAACAGGTCGATCGAGGCGCAGGCCACCGCGGCGGCGAGCGGGTTGCCCATGAAGGTCGGGCCGTGGGCGAGGACCGGAACCTCGCCGCGCGAGATGCCCTCGGCCACCCGCGCCGTGCACAGCGTGGCCGCCATCGTCATGTAGCCGCCGGTCAGGGCCTTGCCCACGCACATCACGTCCGGCGTGACCCCCGCGTGTTCCGCCGCGAAGAGCGTGCCCGTACGGCCGAAGCCGGTCGCGATCTCGTCGAGGACCAGCAGCACGTCATGGGCGTCGCACGCCTCCCGCAGCACCCGCAGATACGCGGGGGAGTGGAACCGCATCCCGCCCGCGCCCTGGACCACCGGCTCCACGATCACGGCGGCGAGTTCATCGGCGTGCCGCCCGATCAGCTCGCGCAGATGATCGGCGTACGACTCCTCGTACGCGACCGGTGGCGCGTCCGCGAACACCTGGCGCGGGAGCACGCCCTGCCACAGCTCGTGCATCCCGCCCTCGGGATCGCACACCGACATCGGCTGCCAGGTGTCCCCGTGATAGCCGCCGCGCCAGGTCAGCAGCCGCTGCTTGCCGGGGCGCCCGAGCGAGCGCCAGTGCTGGAGGCACATCTTGACGGCGACCTCGACCGAGACCGAGCCGGAGTCGGCGAGGAAGACATGCTCCAGCCCCTCGGGCGTGATGTCGACAAGACGCTTCGCCAGCCGCACGGCGGGCTCGTGCGTGAGCCCGCCGAACATGACGTGACTCATGCGCTCCAGCTGCCCGCGCGCCGCGTCGTTCAGCACCGGGTGGTTGTAGCCGTGGATGGCCGACCACCAGGACGACATCCCGTCGACCAGCTCGCCCGAGCCGTCCGCCATCCGCAGCCGCACCCCGCTCGCCGACTCCACGACGAGCGGTTCCTGCCGGCCCGGCATGGGCCCGTACGGATGCCAGACGTGCCGCCGGTCCAGCTCCAGCAGTTCCCGTACGGACAGGTCAGGCATTGGGCGCGAGATCCGTTCCGGCACCTCGGCGGCGTACGGCGACCAGATCCGTGCGCGCTTCGGAGGGCTGCTCCGCCGTGGCCCGGTCACGGGCCGGACCGCAGACCCCGCCGCCCTCGTGCGAGCCGCAGCCGGCCTCCGCGTGCGAGCCGCAGCTCCCGCCCGCCGTCACCCGGTGCTCCGGCAGCGTCACCTCGCCCGCGCCCTCCACCTCGAACCCGGCGTCCGCGATCATCTCCAGGTCGGCCTTGCCGGCCTGGCCCTCGCTGGTGAGGTAGTCGCCGAGGAAGATCGAGTTGGCCAGGTGCAGGGCGAGCGGCTGCATCGTGCGCAGATGGACCTCGCGGCCGCCCGCGATACGGACCTCGGCGTCCGGGCAGACGAAACGGACCATCGCCAGGATGCGCAGGCACCGCTGCGGGGTGAGGTTCCACTCCTTGGCGAGCGGGGTGCCCTCGAAGGGAATCAGGAAGTTCACCGGAATGGAGTCCGGATCGAGCGCGCGCAGCGCGTGGACGACGTCGACGAGGTCCTCGTCCGACTCGCCCATTCCGGCGATCAGCCCCGAGCAGGCGGACAGACCGGCCGCGTGCGCCTTCTGGACCGTGGCCACCCGATCGGCGTACGTGTGCGTGGTCGTGATGTCCCCGTACGTCCCCTCGGACGTGTTCAGGTTGTGGTTGTAGGCGTCCGCGCCCGCCTCGCGCAGCCGCTCGGCCTGGCCCTCGGAGAGCAGGCCCAGACAGGCGCACACCTCGACGCCCTCGTTCTGGTCCTTGATCGCCTTGATGGTGTCGGAGACCCGGTCCACGTCACGGTCCGTCGGACCGCGGCCGCTGGCCACCAGGCAGACCCGCTTGGCGCCCCCGGCCAGCCCGGCGGCCGCGGCCTGCGAGGCCTGATCGGGCTTGAGCCAGGTGTACTTGAGGATGTCGGCCTTGGAGCCGAGCCGCTGCGAGCAGTACGAGCAGTCCTCGGGGCACAGACCGGACTTCAGGTTGACGAGATAGTTGAGCTTCACTCGACGCCCGAACCAGTGCCGGCGGACTTTCCCGGCCGCGGCCACCACGTCGAGCACGTCGTCGTCGGACGTGGCCAGCACGGCCAGCGCCTCGTCACGGGTCGGCAGCTCGCGCCGAAGCCCCTTGTCCACCAGCGTGTTCAGCAGGTCCATGAGGCCCGATCCTGACGTATACGAGCCGCTGCGGCCAAGGAGAGTTTGCACAACAGAGACGGTTCGACGTGTGGGGTATGTAACACGACCACCCCAGTACGTAGGGTCCACAGAGAGCACGGAAGACCAGGTCAGAGGCCAAGAGTCCGGATCTCACCGCCGATTTGGTGAGAGACATGAGCGAGACGCAAGGGCCAGTGGATCAGTATGGAGGGTTCCTACAACACCCCCGAATGGGCTGTTCCCTCAAGCGCCGTGCGTAACTTGGTGCGGGCTGTTCTGGAAGCTCTCGACATCCCCACCCTGCGATCGTAGGGGACCGGGAGGCGCACGACCGGATCTTGAGCGAACGGGCCACGCATGCGGCAATCACGCTCCGCAGCACGCTGGACGGGTGCCCCCTCGAAATCAAGTGGACAACCGGATATCTGCGAGAACGGCTTGCTGAGCATCCCGCTACCGGATACGGCCGGTGGGCTGGTCGGTAGCCACAGAGGCTCTGTACGGCCCTCTGAGACGCAAAGGAACCCCAGCGTTGTCCGCTGGGGTTCCTGTCTGTGTGAAGCCCCATCAGGGGCTCTCTAGGCCCTTAGGCCCCGGTAGGGCGTTATGTCGTGCCTGCTGAGCACAGATGGTTGGAGCGTCGTTCGTCGTACGGCATTCCCCTACTGCTGTTGCCGGGTGGCGGGGTCGTCGATCTCGTTAGCTGCCGCGAGATGTCCGTGTTGCTGGTAGGGCATTTCGTCCGGGTGCTTGTCAAGCCTGGTGCGCCGCCACGCTGCGTCGAAGGACAGGTTGCCGTGGCTGGCCCGTGCCAGCTGCCACGCCCGCCAGCTGGTCCAGGGCGACAGCAGCCATCGCCAAAATGACGTGCTCACCGGCCCACCACGCCTTCGAGGCCGAGGCGGATAGCCGCCGCTCTGCTCATGACGCACCCCCCGTTTCCGCTGCGGCGTGACCATTCACCAAGGCTTGTGCTTTCGCGGAGTGGTGCGGCCGCTGGGCGCTGTCCATTCCTGCGGCCATAAGGGTGTAGAGCATGCGTTTCTGGGTGTGGTCAGGGAAGCTGGCGAGGAATTCACGCAGCACTTCGACGGCCTCGTACTCGACGCTCCGCTCGTTCTCGGGGCGATGCCGGGTGAATACCTCCGCGACCGTGCCCACCGTGGCGGCGAAATCCGGGAGTTGGGACCAATCGGCGTTGTCCCGCTTGATCCATCGCACCAACAGGGCTGCGGGGTGCGTCAGTTCCGCGCCAAGTGCATCGGTCTTCTGCTGTCGCAGTATGTCGCTCACGGACTGCCGCCTCTGAGCGGCCAACAGCGCAGCCACTGCGGCGCGGTCGTCCGGCAGCAGCTCGAGTGTGAGTTCAGCCGTGAACTCGACGGGAGGGTCTGTGGGGAGCCGACGCAGTCCGGCGAGGTGCTGGCCGCAGACGTCCCGCGCCGAGGCGAGGTCGCCCGGGTCTCACGTCTTCGAGACCTCGTTCGCAGTTTCCCTGAGCGTGGTGCGCACTGCCCCTGTGATCTCATCGACGGAGCTGGGGTAGGGCGGCTCGGTGAGCACTGTGGCTGTGATCCGGGCGGTGAAGCCGATCCCCGGACAGGCGCTGCGTAGCCGGACCTCGAAGCGGGTCAGGCGCCGCCGTACCGCTTTGCGCGCACGGCGGCGCGCCCATCGTGTAGAGGTCATCGATCAGAACTCCGCCGAGGCGTGCTCGTGCCCGGATACGAGGGACGACAGCGCCGGCGGCAGCCGGAGATTCTTGCGCAGGTCGATGACGGCCTCACCGTCGGCCACCCCCGGCTCACCGAAGATGAGGGCCGAGACCGGAGAAGCAACCAGGTGCCCCAGGATGATTTGGTTGAGGAAATCTGTCAGCAGCTCGGTTGGCATGTCCGCTGCCTTCCGGGCCTCGGCCCAGGCCGTCAGCAGCTGCCGGCACTCGGCCTCGACCCGGGTGTCGGCCAGGGCAGCGTTCCAGCCGTCCAGCAGCGCTTCCCTGACCTCGCGCTGCTGCTCGGCCGCTGTCAGCATGACCTGCACGGACGAGGGTGGTGTCCAGGACGTCGCGGGTGCCCCATGCCGAGGAGAATTTCGCGCCGTCCAGGGATGGCCGGAGCTGGCGGGGGTCAGGTGCTCGGCGGGCGGCGTCGGGGCGCAGCAGTACCGTGCGGCCGATGGGGCGGAGGCGGCCGGTCGGGTCGTGGCGGCCGAGGGTGAGAAGCCGGCCCTGGCCCCACGACACACAGCTCACCGCACTCGACCCGTGGTGGAACCCACCCTGGCGGGCCTCCTGGAACCACAGCTACCACCAAGCCCACACCCACCACACCGCCGGCCGCCCATTCCCCGGCACCACCACCAAGTGGATCCGCACCCAGCAACGCGCCTGGAACCAGCTCCACCCCCACCAACAACACCGCCTGGCCACCCTCGGCGTCCACGAACCCGCACCCCTGATCCGCTACAACAGCCGCCCGGTAGGCCCCGGCTAACAGTGAGAAAGCCTGATCACCGGCCGTCGAGGAATTGCGGTCACGCACACTCCTCGGTCGCGGAAGAATCCTCGTGTGACTGACGACGCACGGCTCGACGCCGGGACCCGGGAACTGCTTCAAGCGGTGTATGCCCTGATGAAACAGCGAGGTGACTGGCCCACTTTCACCGCAGTGGACCTGTGGGTCGACAGACATCTGGGTATCGAGGACGCGCAGGCCGCGCTTCTCGCCGTTCCTGACGCGTACCTGTTCCGCCCCTGGCAGGCGCATGGCTTCTCCAGCAACGACGCGGTCCGGCTGACCCTTCGAGGAGTCACCGCATGCGATGGCGGACCAGACGACCTGCAACTCCTTGAGCGGTTCGTGGCCTGGACAGTGGACCTCGAACGCAGCGATACCAGCCCGGCCGATACCCCGCTCGTCTCCAGCAGCAAGGCCTTCACCGAACACGAGGGCCTGCGCATCGACAGCCCCAACGACATCGACGAACCCCCCGCGGCAGGCACGCCCACAGCGTCTGGCGAGGCCGCGATTTCGTCCTCCGAAGCCTCTCCGGATATGGCAGAAGGGGCGATTTCACCGGAGGTAGAAGCCACGCGGGGACAGGTAGCGCGCATCCGGGTCCTCGTCGATCTGCTCCCAGGGTTCTGGAGTGGCAGCGGCTGGGCGTCCAGGAGTCCCTGGCTGTGGCAGCTCACCGTAGATCGGCCGCGCCTGCGGCCGTACCGGCACGTGCACGGTGTGGACGGACTCTTGGAATACGCCGAGACGGCCGAGCGCGAGCGCGCAGGAGCGGCATCGGCGCTACTGCACAGACTCACCGACGCCCAGCCCCTGGCCCACGCCGAAGGGCCGGCAGGGTTCACCGAGGAGCAGACAACGCCGGTCCAGGATCACGGCTTGGACGTGCTGCTCAGTTTGCTGCGCGAGGAGATCGTGGACTCCTGCCAGGCGCCGCTGCGCGCCGACTTGTACGACGAAGCCGTCTTCGCCGCCTTCCGACGCTTGGAAGACGAGGTCCAGCAACGGTCGGGCAACTCGGCAATCGGGGACGTGCTGATCAAGGCCGCCTTTAAGGAGAAGCAGAACCCGATCCGGATCTCCGACCGCGACGGCGACATGGACCGCATGGTCCAGCTGTTCGCGGGCGCCATCGGACTGAGGTGCCCCGAGGTTTCCGGACAGAGACCCAATAGGATCTCTGTTCAAAGGAAACGAGGTAACTGTGGCACCACCCAGCAAGTACTCACCGGAGTTCCGCGAGGAAGCCGTCCAGGTCGCGCTGAGGTCGAGTAAGACCGTCACCGAGGTTGCTCGGGAGCTCGGCCTCAATTCGGAAACCCTTCGCGGCTGGGTGAAGAAGCATCAGATGCAGCAGGAGCCTTCGGCTGATGCGGAACTGACCGTAAATGAGCGCGCACGCCTGAAGGAACTTGAACGGCGGAACCGCGAGCTGGAGATGGAAAACAGTTTCCTGAAAAAAGCCGCAGCGTACTTCGCGAAGGATCACCGATAAGTGACAAGTTCGAGTTCATCGATCAGACGAGACTCGACACAGCGGAGTACGCATTCCCTGTAGATTTCATGTGCACCAAGCTCGACGTCTCCCGCTCCGGCTACTACGAATGGCGCAACAGGCCGGAATCCGCCACGGCTGTCCGTCGGGAAGAACTCAAGGTCATTATCGAGAAGATATTCGAGGACTCCGACAGCACCTACGGCTACCGGCGCGTGCACGCGCAGCTGCGCCGCTGGGACGTGCAGGCCGGGCTGGAGCTCGTCCGCCAGGTCATGCGGGAGCTGGGCCTGGTGCCCTGCCAGCCCAAGCCCAAGCGTTTCAGCCTGACCAAGGCCGACATGCCGTTCCCCGTGCCCGACTTGGTCGGCCGCAACTTCACCGCAGAACGGCCAGGAGAAAAGATGGTCGGGGATATCACCTATATCCCTACCGGCGAAGGCTGGCTCTATCTGGCGACCGTCATCGACTGCTGCACAAAAGAAGTCATCGGGTACGCCATGGACGACCACTACCAAACGCCACTCATATCCCGAGCCATCAAGAACGCTGCGCGCAACCGAAAGCTCGCCAAGAAGGCCATATTCCACTCCGATCGAGGCAGCAACTACATGTCCGCCGAATATGGCAAGACTCTCGACCAGCTCAACCTCCGGCGCTCCGCCGGCCGGACCGGAATCTGCTACGACAACGCCATGGCTGAGTCTTTTTTCGGGGCCCTGAAGAACGAGCGGGTGAGTCGAATCACGTATAGCACGCGGGAGGAAGCCCGACAGGACATCACGAGGTACATTGAATTTTGGTACAATCGCATGCGACTTCACTCGGCAATCGGATACTTGACGCCACGTGAGGCATATCTCGAGCATCGCAACATGCGGCTCGCAGCGTAGATTTCAGGCGCACGGCAGCTGTCCGGAAAACGCGCGGCCCCTCAGACTTTTCAAAGGAGACCGTTCCCACAAGGACCGGCCGAGTCTGCCATGCGTGTCGCGTCGGGAATGCCTTCGGATCCTCGCCCACGCCAGTTCGCTACTGGACCTGCTCGACCGTGACCTCGACCGTGCGCCGGCGGTCCGCGGATACCAGCACGACCAGGGAGATCTCACGCTGTGGGTCGAGCGGACCGGATCCCGAGTCCAGGTCTGGCTGGACGAGACGGTGCCACTGACCACACGCAGCTTCCAGCCGGGCACCCTGGTCGTCGACGTCTCCGCCGTCTCCCCCGGCGAGCACCGCGTCCACCTTGTCGACGGAACACGCCACGGGCCGGCGCACCCTGTATGGCTGGTGCGCGATCCGCAACGCTCGACCTGGTACCGCATCACGGAAGTAGGCGTCCCTCTCTACAAGGACGCCCTCGGGCAACAACTGCTCGACGTCTCCGGGGTCCGGCTGGAAGTCCTGGAAGGAGGAGTCGCCAGTCAGCGCGTTGCGCCCACCCGCGAGATCTATCAGGTAGGCCACTACGTCGAATGGCACTCTGAATCGCCCCGGTTCGAATGGAGACTCGATTTCATGAAAGGATCGAGTCATGGCACGACCTTCCCGTTACCCGCTTGAGCTCCGCCGTCGTGCGGTGCGCATGGTCGCCGAGGTAGGCGACGACTACCCGAACGAGACGGCCGCCCTGCAGGCGGTGGCCGAGAAGCTCGGCATCGGCTCCCGCGAGACGCTGCGGAACTGGGTGAAGCAGCACGAGATCGATGCGGGGACACGTCCGGGGACGACGACGGAGGAGTCCGCCCAGCTCAAGGCGTTGAAGAAGGAGAACGCCGAACTCAAGCGGGCCAACGAGATCCTGAAGGCCGCGGCGAGTTTCTTCGCGGCCGAGCTCGACCGGCCACACACACGCTCGTAGCGTTCATCGACGAGCACCGGGACCGCTTCGGCGGCGTCGAGCCGATCTGCAGGACGCTCACCGAGCACGACTGCAGGATCGCCCCTTCTACCTACTACGCCCACCACAAACGTCGGAGCACGCCCTCGGCCAGGACCGTGCGGGATGCCGAACTGAAGAGACAGATCAGCGAGGTCTTCGAGGCCAACTACCACGTCTACGGGGCGAGGAAGATCTGGCGTGAGCTGAACCGGCAGGGCCGCCGCGTGGCCCGCTGCACCGTCGAACGCCTGATGCGCGAACTCGGCATCGCTGGGGCGGTCCGTGGTAAACGCGTGATCACCACGCTGCCCGGCGGGCAGGCCGAACGGGCGCCGGACCTGCTGGACCGCGACTTCGTCGCTGCCGCCCCGAACCGCTGCTGGGTCGCGGACTTCACCCACGTGAAGACCTGGGCCGGTGTCGTCTACGTCGCCTTCGTCGTGGACACGTTCTCCCGCCGGATCGTCGGCTGGTCCGCGGCCACTGTGAAGGAAACGGTCTTCGTCCTGGACGCCCTTGAGATGGCCGTGTGGCAACGTGACCGCGACCAACTCCCGGTTCAGCCAGGCGAGTTGATCCACCACTCGGATGCCGGGTCGCAATATACGAGTTTCCGGCTCGCCGAGCATCTGGACGCCGCCGGCATCGCCGCCTCGATCGGATCGGTCGGCGACGCCTACGACAATGCCCTGATGGAGAGCACGATCGGCCTGTACAAGACCGAGCTGATCAAGCCCCAACGGCCCTGGAAGTCGCTCTCCCGGGTCGAGTTGGCCACCGCAGAGTGGGTCGACTGGTACAACCACCGCCGACTCCACGGTGAGATAGGGCACGTTCCGCCCGTTGAGTACGAAGCCAACCACTACATGGAATCCACGAAACCCCAGGTCACAACCATAATCTGAGATCTCTATCGAACCCGGGGCGATTCAGCGTCGGGCCTGAGTAGGGTCGGGACTGGCGCGGTGGCTGTCGCTCCGTTTCCAGTCCCCGCCGCTTCAAGCGAAGTGCATGCAATTCTCCCGCACCGAGATCGCGCCGGACCGCTCCGGTCAGCCACTTGACCTGCCTTCGTTCCCGGACACCGGGTGAGGCGGCCCGATCTGACGCCGGGCGGAACGGCACCGTGCGGGCGGCGCGGAGCCGGCACGGCTCCCTGGTCAGGCGTCCCTCGAAACGAGCCGAACCCTATGGGGTTTGTTGCCTTGGCGGCGGCCGTAGGGTGGGACCGTGGATGAGCGGCTTGTAGCGCAGGTACAGCAACTGGACCAGCAGGGTCGGTCGGCGAAGGCGATCGCGAGGACGCTGGGGGTGGGCGTCAGGGATGTCGTCGGGGTGCTCAACGGCGCTGTGCAGGTCTCGGTGTCGGGCCGTGGCGAGCCGCGTTGCTGGGTGAACGCCGGCTGGAGCCGCAGTGTGGATCTTGAGGGTACGTCGCAGTGGACGGGCCTTGACCCGGGGGCTTCCGACGCCGAGGAGGTACGCGGCCTTGTCGCCGTGCTCGTCGCCGCGGACAGCGCGCGCTCCGCGAAGGCCCAGGTTGCCGGGTTCCTGCTGGATGTGTGGTGTCTGGGGGTGAAGAACGCGCTGCCTCCGGAGCCGATGACCCCGAGTCAGCTGGCTGCGCACCGGCACGCCTACTTCAGCGCCTTCGAGGGGCATGTACAGGTTCCCGCCGAGCTTGCCCGTGCCCTGGTGTTCGGTGCGGCCGGCTACGCCCGCGAGCTCGGGTTCGCTCCCGAGGCGGACTTCGATGCCGCCGCTGTTGTGCTTGGTGAGCCAGCCGGCCCCAGCCCGATCCGCTTCGGTCGTGATGGCAAGCCGTTCTACGTCAACGGCCCCTACGACGATCCCGAGGCGATCGTGCGGACCTTGCGGCACGCCGTCGGCGACGACGGCTTCCACTACACCCTCGCCTTCCCCGAGTAGCCGCGGCGGCGTCGGCTATTTCGGGCGCGCCGGTAACTGTCCGGGGCGCGTGAGCCGGCAGACGATCACCCCGGCGGGTGACGGGCCGGCTGGTTCGGGCTGTCCGCAGGCCGGACGGCGGCAGCATCAGCGGTGTGGCGACCACGCCGGGGAGGGGATCCGCCGATGCTTCCGAGTCCGCCGGTACCGGCGTCCTTGCTGGCCGTGTTGGAGACGCTGCGTGTGTTCACCGCGCCGAGCTTCGAGACCTTCACCGCGATGGTGACCGGGTTGGTCGCGCAGACCGGGGCCGGCACGGTGACCGGGATGCTGACGGGGGCGGGTCTGGCCCGCGCTTGGCCGCACGACCGGGCCCACTCCTTCTTCTCCCGGGCGAGCTGGAACGTTGAGATCCTGGGGATCGCGCTGGCGCACCTGATCGTGAGGACGTTGCTGCCACACGGCGCGGCGGTGACGGTCGCGGTGGACGACACGCTGTTCAAGCGGCGCGGGAAGAAGGTGTTCGGTGCCGCGTGGCAGCACGACGGCGCGGCGGCCGGTGCCAAGCCGGTCGGGCGGGGGACGTGTTTCGTGGTGGTCGGGATCGTCGTGGAGCTGCCGTTCCTCACCCGGCCGGTGTGCCTGCCCGTGGCAGCCCGGCTGTGGCGGCCGAAGACCGGGCCGTCGAAGGTCGAACTCGCCGCGTCGATGGTCCAGTTGCTGGCCGTGTGCCTGGACCGGCGACTGCATGTCGTGGCTGACGCCGCCTATCACGGCAAAGCCTTGCGCCACCTGCCCGAGGCGATCACCCTCACCACCCGGCTGCCGGCCAACGCCGTGCTGTTCGACCTCGCGCCACCGCCGACCGGCAGACGCGGCCGCCCCCGACTCAAAGGCGCCCGGCTGGGCACGCCCGCCGACCTCGCGGCGACCGCGACCTTCACGACCGCGCGGGTCAAGCGCTATGACCGCACCGACCAGGTGCGGATCGCCGAGGTCCGGTGCCTGTGGTACGGCTCCTTCCATACCCAGACCGTCCGCGTGATCCTGATCCACGACGACGGCACGGACACCGGCTACGACCTGGCCCTGGTCACCACCGACCCCGACACGCCGGCCACCGAGCTGATCACCAGATACGCCTGGCGGTGGTCTATCGAGGTCACCTTCGCCGAGGCCCGCGCCCTGCTCGGCGTCGGGCAGGCCCGCAGCCGCACCGAGAACGCGGTGCGTCGCACCGTCCCGTTCGGCCTGTACTGCTACTCGATCACCGTCGTCTGGTACGCGCTGCACGGCCACCGCCCGAACGACGCCGCCGACCGCCGCGAGCAGGCCCCCTGGTACACCACCAAGGCCGACCCGGCCTTCGCCGACATGCTCGCCAAGCTCCGCCGTGTGATCATCGCCGCCCGATTTCTCCCCGCTGCCACAGGCCAGCTGACCGACGCCGAAATCCGGACCGTCCAGCAAGCCTGGGCCCAAGCAGGACTCACCCACGCAGCATGATCACAACAGGCCCGCCAAAACCGCGAAGCTCAAGTTAGTCCTGGAGTACGGCGAAGAGAAGATTCAGTCCCTCGGTCATCGTGGGGTGCGTGATAATCATGTCGCGGAGGGCGGTGTAGGGGAGATCGGCGAGCATGGCGGTCTGCACTGTGGTGAGGGTCTCGCCACTCTCCGGGCCTAGGAGGGCCACGCCCAGGATGCGGTCGGTGCGGGCGTCGACCACGGCCTTCCAGAGGCCGTCCGTATCCCGCATCGTACGCGCCCGCGGAATGGCGGCCACCGGCAGTCGGGCGACGCGCACTTGATGTCCGGCGGCACGGGCCTGGGACTCCGTAAGCCCGATGCGGGCTAGTTCCGGGGTGAGGAAAGTGGTGTGAGGAACAAGCCGGTCCTTTGTGGAGCGGGAACCGCCGGCAAGGTTGGCCTTAAGGATCCGGTAGTCGTCCAGGGAGATGTGTGTGTACTGCGGGCTGCCGGCGACGTCTCCAGCGGCCCACGTGTGCGGGGCCGAGGTGGCCAGGCGGTCGTCGACGGCGACGAAGCCGGCTGCTGTGGTCCGGACCCCGGCGGCCGGGAGGTCAAGTCCGGCAGTGACGGGTCGGCGGCCGACTGCGACAAGCACCTCGTCGCCGCTCAGCACCGTGCCGTCGGACAGTGCCACAATGATCCGTCCGACCGCGCCCCGTCGGACGGAGGTTGTGGAACGGTGGGTGAGTACGTCAACACCACCGGCGGCTAGCAGGCTGGTGACCGCCTGCGCAATGTCTTCGTCCTCCCTCGCCAACAGCCGCGTGCCCCGGGCCACAAGGGTCACCCGGCTGCCGAAGGCCGCGAACATGTCCGCGAACTCCAGACCGACCGTGCCGCCGCCGATCACGATCAGGTGCTCCGGCAGCCGCTCCAGGTGCAGCAGGGTCTCACTGGTGAGTATGCGCGCGTCCGCCAGGCCTGGGATGTCGGGCAGGAGTGGGGTCGTCCCGGTGTTGACGACCGCTTCGGCGCCGCGCAGCCTCCGGGTGCCGCCGCTGTTCAGGGTCACCTCCACCGTGCGTTCCGCAGTAAAGCGGGCCTCTCCGAGCATGAAGTCCATGCCGGAGTCGACGAACTGCTTGTGATTGATGGTGACCATGCCTTCCACCACGCCGGACTTATGCGTGCGCAGCAGTTCGGCGCTGGCCACGGGGGTTTCAGTCACAAACCCCAACTGTCGCGCCCGGGCGAAGGTGCGCATGGCGCGGGCGCTGGCTACCAGAGCTTTGGTGGGGATGCAGGCGACGTTGATGCAGGTGCCGCCGATCATGCCCCGCTCTACCATGGCCACCCGTTTGCCGCTCCTGGCCCAATCCATGGCAAGCGTCTTGCCGGCCTTTCCGCCGCCTACGACGAGCAGGTCGAACTCCTCAACCGGGTCGACCATGTCGACCATCTCCGTCCTGTGTGGCATGCCCTCTGCCGCGGTCCGCCGAAGGAGGGGCACGTGTCGTCGTGGGTAGATCACTCCTGGCTCTTGGGGCGTCCTGGGTGGGGACTGACATGCCGGACGGCGGACTACCTGCGCCCCAGGTTTCGCCGAAGGGCCTGGAGGTGGAGGCTTCGCAGTGACGATGCAGTCTGTGCACCGGCATCCCGGTCGACTTACAGATCCAAAACGACGCCTTCGGTGGGCCTGGAGCAGCAGATGAGGATGTTGCCTCCGGCTGGTGGTTCGACCGGATCAGGTGAGTAGGCGACGGTGCCGGACATCAGGGCGAGTTCGCAGGTGTGGCAGACCCCGGTGCGGCACGACCACTGGACGGGGACGTCGCACGCTTCGGCGAGTTCGAGCAGGGAGTCCTGACTGTTGTTCCAGGGGACAGTGAGGCCGCTACGGGCGAAGGACACGGAAGGACCGGTGCCGACGGGGCCTGCGGGCTGGTGGGGCGCGGGTGCGGTCGAGGAACCTTTCACTCCCGGGGTGAGGGAGGGCCCGGCGCCGAAGATCTCGGTGTGCACTCGCGACGTTTCCAGCCCGGCGTCGACGAGCGCGGTGGTGGCACTGTTCATGAAACCCACGGGCCCGCAAAGGTAGGCGTCGGCGTCGGTCGGCAGGCCTAGTCCGAGGATGCGGTTGGTCGAGAGCCGGCCGGCCTCTGTGTAGTCGACGCCCCTACGGTCGGCGTCGCTAGGTTTGCTGTAGAAGATGCTCGACCGGGCGTTCGCAAGGCCTTCGATCAGGTCGTGGCTCTCCTGAGCAAAGGGATGCTCGGTGCTGTCATGGGCTGCGTGGAGCCACCACACCTGGCGCGGGGAGCGGTCACGCGCGAGCGCGTGGAGCATGGCCAGCACGGGAGTCACCCCCACTCCCGCGGACAGCAGCACCACCGGGTTGTCGCCTTTGGACAGGCAGAACGTTCCGCGGGGCGCGGCGGCCTCCAGAGTATCGCCGACGCGTATGTGGGCGCGTAGTTCGTTGCTGGCAGCGCCGTGCGGTTCGACTTTGACGCTGATGCGGTACGTGCCAGTGCCGGGCTCGCCGGACAGGGAGTAGCTGCGGATCAGAGGCGGCACGTCTGTCTCGAGCGGGACCTTCACGGTGAGGAACTGACCGGGCAGAGCAGTGGGCAGTGCTGAACCGTCGGCTGCGGCCAGGGACAGTGAGAACACACTCCGGCTCTCGGGCTGGATGCGCGTGACGGTCAGCGGGCGGAAGCCGGGCCAGCTGGGCGGCGGGGCAGTGGCGGCCTTGTTCAGGCCGGCGCTGCCGGAGGAGCCGTCGGCCGCGTCGCTGTCGGCCTGGTCCAGGAGAGTCTGCATGGAGCCCTGCCAGCCGGGACTGAGAGCCGGGATCCGCAGGGCCCGTTCGACCTGCTCGCGTGTGTGTCCAGGCAGGTAGAGCACTCGGTCGATCTCCTCGACGGTCATCGCCTCGGGGCCGGTGGACACCTTGACGATCTCCTGCCCGGCCTCGACCTGGCCCTCCTCGATCACCCGCAGGTAGAAGCCGGGGCGGTGGTGGGCCACGAGCAGGGCCGCCATCTGCGGCTCTCCCATACGCAAGCCCACGCGGTAGCAGGTCACCCGCGGCTGGGTGACTTCGAAGAGGGCGCCGCCGATGCGGTAGCGGTCGCCGATGCAGACCTCGTCGTCCGGCAGACCGTCGACGGTGAAGTTCTCCCCGAAATGGCCGGGCGCCAGGTCGTCGCGGCCCAGCTCCTTCGCCCAGAACAGGTAGGAATCGGCCTGGTAGACCAGCACCGCCCGCTGCTCGCCGCCATGCCCGCCCAGATCACCCTGGCCGTCGCCATCGATGTTGAGGCGCCGTACCATCTGCGGCCCGGCGACGGTTTGCTTGTACACGCCGGTGTGCACCGTCTTGCCGTGCCAGGGCACGTCGTGGGGCATCCCGACGTTCACTGCCATCAACGTGGCCACCACGCCACCTTTCTTACCGCTACTTCCCATGTCAGGAACTGGTAGAGCCTTGACGGGGAAGCGACTTGCACCGGTTCCGGGCCTCTTGGCCGCCCTCTCTGTCGCTTGCGGTCACGGCCCGAGCGACCAGGTCGGTGTCGCCCTCACCGAGCAGCCGGAAAATCCTCCCGCCGGTCTCGCGGGTGCTCGCCTCGTGGGCTGTTTCATGGGTCATGACTCCTACTTTTCGCCCAGGTGCAGCCCAGGATTCCGTCCGCGCCTCAGGTGAGGACGCGGCCGAGGAATCCGTGGATGTAGCCGCTGATGGCATCCAGGTGCGTCTCCAGGGCGAAGTGCCCGGCCGGCAGCAGGTGGACTTCCGCGTCGGGCAGGTCACGGGAGAACGCCCGCGCGCCGTCCGGCCCGAAGATCTCGTCCCTCTCGCCCCAGACCGCGAGCACTGGCACCTGGCTGGTGCGGAAGTACTCCTGCAGCTGCGGGTAGCCGTCGATGTTGGTCGGGTAGTCGCGGAACAGTGCCAGCTGCACCTCGTCGTTGCCTGGCCGGTCCAGCAGGGCCTGGTCGTGAAGCCAGTTGTCCGGGCTGACCAGGCTCTTGTCGGTGGCACCGTTCTCGTACTGCCAGCGGGTCGTCTCCGAGGCGAACTTGGCCCGCGCGCCCGGTTCGGTGTCAGGTCCGGGAGCAGTGGCGTAGGCGAACAGGTCGTCCCAGAAGGGCTTGGCGAAGCCCTCCATGTAGGCGTTGCCGCTCTGCGAGATAATCGTGGTGACTTCGTAGGAGGGACTGAGGGCCAGCCGCCACCCGATGGGTGCCCCATAGTCGTGCACATAGATGGAGAAGCGCTTGATTCCCAGCTGGTCGAGCAACCCCCCAGTAATATTGGCCAGGTTGTCGAAGGTGTAGTCGAATTCTCCGACCTTGGGCATGGAGGACTGGCCGTAGCCGATGTGATCGGTAGCGATCACGTGATACCGGTCGGCCAGTGCCGGGATGAGATGGCGGAACATGTGTGAGCTGCTGGGAAATCCATGCAGCAGCAGGACGACCGGTGCTTCAGTGGGACCAGCCTCGCGGTAGAAGACCTTTTGGCCGTTAACAGTCGCTGTTTTGTGGTGCGTGGGGAGCATGACGACCTCCTGGGATCTTCGAGCGCGGAATATGCGTCAATCCGCCCGCAGGCAACCCCTTTCGCTGCGATAGAGGGAGGGGTGGTCACTGCCTCAGGCTCGGAAGTGTTTTCCCCTCGGCGGCGTGGTGCGTCGAGGCAGACGGCGTTGGGCGCAACGTGTTCACGCTAGACCCGCCCCCCCGGGGACAGCAACACAGAGACGGATAAGTGCGACCTTTTAGATTTTCTTTGCAGATGGCGAAACCAGAATCGCGGACACATTAAGGCACGGGGAGGTAGCGGAGGGTCACCACGTCCCGCTCTGGGAGCGCACCTTGTCTGCCCAACGCCACATCCTCGGGTAAGCCCGAATTTCAAATACGCGTCTTCACCTATCACTGCGGCGCCTCGCGATGGCTGCGGGTCTACGCTGGAGTGAACCGTCCGCTCCCGGCCACCGCACCGTCGGCTTGGCGGGGTAGCCAGCTCTAGCGCGGTCATACGCGGCATGAAATTTCTTCTTCCGCCCGTATGACGCCGCTGTCTGAAGGCGCTGACAGCAGTTAGGAATGCCACTATGCGCAATAGCAGCTCCCATCTGGCCTCCTACCATAAGGGTGAGTTGGCCGCTCAGGACCGCGCAGGATTCCGTGAGCACGCCGATCACCTGCGGCCGATCATCAGCGACAGACTTCCCCGTGGTGCCCGCGACTTCCTTGCCGATCTGCGGTTCCTGGTTGTCGGAGCAACTGCACCGGACGGTCAAGTGTGGGCGTCCATGGTGTACGGACAGCCGGGATTCCTGCAGGCGCTTGGCCCCCGCGAGGTGCTCATCGGAGCGCGCCCTTTGGATGTCGACCCGCTGGCGGCGGTCTTGGCGGCACCTGCACTTGTGGGCACTCTTGCCATCGACTTGAAAAACCGTCGACGACTGAGGATCAACGGCCGGACCGTGCCCGCGACAGGGGGACTCAGGCTTTCAGTGGACCAGGCATACGGCAATTGCCCCAAATACATCCAGAGCCGCGAACCGCAGGAGGCAGCACCTGCGCCCGCGAAGCCCCAGGTATCGAAGGGCAGCGAACTGCTCCCGGAGCAGCGCCGCATGATTGACACCGCGGACACGTTCTTCATTGCCTCCGCTTCCACGGCGGGTGACGCCGATGCCTCCCATCGCGGCGGCAACCCCGGCTTCGTCACCAGCCTGTCCCCGAAACGGGTCCAATGGCCCGATTACGAAGGGAACACGATGCTGATGACTCTGGGGAATCTCACCGTCAACCCGGCCGCGGGCCTGTTGTTCATCGACTGGGAGATCGGCAGGACCTTGCACCTGACAGGTACGGCGGTGATCGACTGGAGTGCGGACACCGCCGCTGGATTCCCCGGCGCGGAGAGAACGGTGGAGTTCCAGTTGGCCAAGGTCGTCGAGATCGACCACCCGGACGGCGCCCTGGTCTCGTCCGCGCCGCAGTATTCACGGTTCAACCCGCCGGTGGCGCCGGCAGCGCCAGGGGCCCTTTAAGAGGTCGCTTTCTCCCGTTGTTTCATCCCGGGATGCGAATTTGATCCGGTGATATCGGGTCGCGCCAGGAGATGGTGTTCTCGCCGGTGAGGCGGCGGGCTATCAGGTCGGTCATGGCGAGATGGATCATGGCTTCGGAGCGGTGCGGGTGGGTTTCGTAGTCGCGCGCCAGGAGCCGGTGCAGCAAGAGCCAGCCGGTTGGGTCGCCGGCTGCCGCCGCCTCCACCGACGCTACGAGCGCAAAGCAGAGCACTTCCGCTCCTTCACGAGCATCGCCTGCACCCTCGTCTGCTGCCGCAGACTCACCAATTGAGATCGATGAGACTGAGCTCCGGCCTAGGAATTCACGGCAGGGATGGCGCCGCTCCGCTGCCCGCCGGCGTCACGCGGGGTCAGTCTTCGGCTTCGGCCACTGGCTTCTGCCATGGCCACCGCCCGGTGATCTCGAGCTCGAGAGAAAAGCTGAGGAAGGTGCGGATGCCCACGATCACGGCCAGCACTCCGACGCTTGCGTACGTCGGTGCGACGGCGACTGTACGGATGATGTCGCCGGCTACGAGGAACTCCAGCCCCAGCAGGATCGACCGCCCGACGCGACGGCGATAGCCGCGGTACACACCCGCCTGTCGGCGACTGAGCCGGATAGCCGCGAGAACGGTCGCCAAGAGCGTTCCCACGACTATGATGGCTACGCCGGCGGCGTCAACGGCTCGACCGACCAGCTCCACGATGTGTTGGAACTCCACAGTATGCCCTCTCGCGCCGACCCGAATCCGCTCGTTTGTGGTCGGCAACCTCTGTTGCTACCGACACGTCGTTCCGAGCACCGGCTATTGTCGGGTAGACATGTTTCCACGGCACTCCCGCGCAGTAGAGAGGCGACCGACGACGCTGTTGAAAGCGTAACTATCGGACTATGTGAGCACTATTTCCGGCTGCGAGCTCCTCAGTGCATTCGATCGAGTACTTCGTCAGTCGACAGCAACGCATGGGCGAAGAAACGGTAGTTGATGATCGCCGCCTGATAGCCGTCGCCCCAGACCGGGTGTCGGGGTCCGGCTGTTGCATCCCTGACCACTGCGACCTCAAATCCCTCCTCGATCAGGTGACGCATATGGGACTCGACGCACATGTTCGCCAGCATCCCGCCAAGAATGATCCTTTGTATTCCCCGCTTGCGTAGTTGCAGTACCAAGTCGTTGGTTTCCGGACCGAATACCTTGTGCGGGCTGGCGACCACCGTTCTGCCGTCTTCGATATAGGGCTTGAAGCGGTCCAGCCAGTCTGCCCCGGAGTTTCGGAACCCGGTCAGATCAAGCTGTCCCGACCGTGCGAACGTGTGGGTCTCGAGCTCGTTTGTCTCGAGCGGCCCGTTCATTCGCCATCCGTTGTCCGTCGGGTAGAAGTAATGGGGCGAGATGAAGACCTCATATTCGCCTGCCTTCGCCGCCTCGAAGATTCTCTCCATATTCTCGACGGTCCTGTTCTCTGTGACGCTTGCTCCCACCGCGTCCCAGTTCGCTCCGCTCTCGCTCAGCACGTCGTTCTGTGGGTCAATGAACACAACGGCCGTGTCGGTCTTCGTGATTTCCACCTGGCGCTCCTCACGAAATAACAAACCACTGGTGTAGTAAGTATTCGGTACACCGGATGTCCTTCCGAAGCACATTCCGGTCTGGTGACGCGAGGTCTCTTCCCTGAGCCGGTGCGGATTGTTCCGATACCAAGCGACATCACTCGAGTGCCGTGCTCACCTTCGGGGTGTGTGCCCTGAGAGGGCGCTGTCCCGGTCATCCGGCCCTCCATTCCACTGTGCCCCATCGCGGGGTGTTCTGCATCGGTGAATTGCTGCACTCGGTCGACGTCCATGCCATCCCCGAGGTGTGAACGGTCTGCGGCGATGGTGGGGAGGAGAAGTTAGCTCCGTGCATTCGGGGAGGTCGGTGGTCTGCCGGCATGACACCACTCTGGACAGGTGCGCGGAGTGCTGTCGGCCCAAGGGGGATGGCCCGTAACGAGCACATGAAAGGGCCGCGTGACCGCGGGCGCCCTCCGACTATTCGATGAACCGATCAGTGAGACCTTGTCGATGACGGCCGGCACGTCTTCACCAGCACCCCCGGCCAGCAGTGGACGCCCCTCCCCGCACCCCGTCCTCCCGCGGGAGATCGCCACCATCGAGGCCGAACGGTGCGGCCCGTACCGCGAGGCTTTCGGCTTGCGCACCGGATGCCGTGGCCGTGTCCAGCGCCGCTGCACCGCCGACGACCCCGGGCCGCGCCCCGAGTCCCAGCGAGCCCCGTACGCCCAGCCCTGGAAGTGGGTGCTCTGCCCGCATGCCTGCGGATACGTCGGCAAGCCGGAAATCCGGCCCAGCGTCCTATATGCACTGGTCCCGCAGCTCAGCCCCTAATGCACCTTCGCCGCGGAGAGTCTTGCCCCCTACTTGCCAGCATCGACTGGGCGGTGATGAGCCATGCGTACGGTCCGCCAACGACTTTCCCGTGTGGCTGCGGGCGATGGGCTCGCCCAATTCCGAGACCCGGCGGAAAGCGTTGAGCGACTTCTACAGCGCGGCCCACCGCCAGGGCGACGTGTACGCGTGCACGACGGCGAGTCTGCCGTTCCTGTTCGCGTTGGCCGACGACCCCGCGGCCCCAGACTGTGCCTCTGTCGTCGATCTGCTGCTCGGCATCGGACGCGAATCCGTCGACCGCGACGACGACATCCGCTTTGAGCCTGGGGTGGTCGGTGGTTCTGCAATGCCGATGAAGTTGCAGCCCATGGGCCAGATCCGGGGCGCTGTCACGTTGGCTGACCGGGTGGGATGATCTTCGGGTTGATCTGCTGTAGGGGGGTTGTCGGTGGGGAGTGCGTCGCCGTCGTACAGGGGGCACCGGTACCCGGTCGAGGTGATCTCGCACTGTGTGTGGCTGTACTTCCCTTCCCGCTCAGCTTCCGCGAGGTCGAGGAGCTGATGCTTCAGCGCGGCGTGATCGTCTCCTACGAGACAGTGCGCCGCTGGTGCGCCAAGTTAGGCCAGGCCTACGCGAACGGACTGCGCCGCCGCAGTCCCCGGCCCGGGGATAAATGGCATCTGGGCGAGGTGTTCATCAAGGTCAACGGGGAGCTGAAGTACCTGTGGCGGGCCGTCGACCAGGACGGCAGCGTGCTCGACATCCTCGTGCGGAACCGGCGGGACAAGGCCGCGGCCCGGCGCTTCTTCCGCCGTCTGATGAAGAGGACGCGTGCGGTGCCGCGGGTGGTCGTCACGGACAAGCTGCGTTCCTACGGCGCGGCCCACCGTGAGGTCATGTCCTCCGTCGAGCACCGCTCGCACAAGGGACTGAACAACCGGGCCGAGAACAGCCACCAGCCCACCAGGCAGCGTGAACGCGCGATGAAGGGATTCCGCAGTACCGGTGGAGCCCAGCGGTTCCTGTCCGCGTTCAGCGGCATCTCACCCCACTTCCGACCCCACCGCCACCTGATGACAGCCTTCGACCACCGAGCCGAGATGACCATCCGCTTCGCCATCTGGGACCAGATCACCGGCACTGCCAGCCTGCCCGCCACGGACTGGCCACAGGCCCGGACCGCAGACCCACCACACCCCGACGCACCATCAGACACTCACGCACCCAACAACGTGACAACGCCTCTGGCAGTACTGGCACGGCCCGGCTTTGTCGGGGCTGCTTCCCGCCGTCCCCGGCACCTCCCGGTTCAGGCTGCCCCCAGCTTCAACCGCCCTGCTGCGACAGGACGATGGCGGTGGTCTTTCACCTCCACTCGAACAACGAGCGCCTCACGGCGCACACTCGGGCAAGCACAAATGCCATGGCCTGCTCGTGATCGCGCTCACCGACGACCGCGGCCGACTGGTGTGGGATCTCCGCGGTGCGGCCCGGACGCACATCCGAGATCACCGCCTGCCGCCGCGACAAGCTCACCGCCCACCTGCGGGCCGCCGGGCTCGGCGCCATAGCCGACCTGGGGTTCATCGGCCTCGACGACGGTCCTCCGGACGCCGACCCGGCGGTGATCACCGGTTACAAGGCGGCCCGGAACCGGCCCCTGACCCGCAGTCAGACGCTGTCCAACAAGGCACTGGCCGCGGTGCGGGCCCCGGTCGAGCACGGCTTCGCCCATCTCAAGAACTGGCGCGTCCTCGGCAAGGTCCGCACCGACCCGAACTGGGCGACCGCGCTGGTGCGGGCCCTGCTCGTGCTGACGAACCGGGAAGCAATGCCGGAAAGGTATGATTCATTCTTGTTTGTCAAGCGGCTCTGCGGGTCGGCGTGTTCGTGGCGGTGAGCGGCCTCGTGGAGGCGGCCGGCACTGGCTGTTTGGGTAGTCGGTAGGTTGCGGGTGCGGTCTTGACCAGCAGGTTCTTGCGTGCCCAGGCGCTGAGGTGTTGTGCGAGGGTGCTGTGTTTGACGGTGTTCAGCGCATCGGTGATCTCACGGGCGTGCCAGGGGCGGTGAGGATCGGTGGCCATGACCGCGAGGACGTCTTCAGGATGGACGGCGAGCCTGGACGGCTGCGGCGGTCCGTCCGGGATCTTGAAGGTGGCCGGTCCGGTCTTGATGAGGATCTGGCGCCTGGACCACCGGATCAGCTCGCCGGTCAGGTCGCCGCGGTCCAGCCGTAGCAGGGTGGCCAGTTCGATGGCCCGCCACTCACGCTCCGGAGCGGTGCCCATCGCGGCGAGCACATCCTCGAGCCTGCTGGTGTGCATCGGGACCGCGGGCGGCAGCAGCGTCTGGGCCGTCACGGGCGGGTCCTGCTGCGGGGCCGGGTTCCGGCCGGGCAGAGCAGTTGTCGGTGCGGGGACGGAAGTGTCCTGCTGAGGGAAGTGGACGATGATGTCGAGGGCGGTGACCGGGGTGCTGACGCAGGGGTGGTCCTCGTCGGACCGGCGGTGTCCGTAACGAGCGGAGACGCCCTTGACGGTGCGCGCGCTGATCCGTGGTCGGCGCGGTGGCAGCAGGGCGCCGGTGACTGCCTCGGTGATCGGGCCGGTCAGCTCGCTGCCGGCGTCGGGCACGATGGCAGCGCCACGGGTGACGCTGTCGCGGGCGGCGACCAAGGCCGCGGTGAAGCAGGCCCGGTCCGGATCGCATCCGGGCACGGCATCGGTGGCGTCCAGCATCGCCATCCGCAAATGCTGGTGGACCGTCAGTAGTGCCCACATCTCCTGGCGCAGGCCCTGAGGGTCACCCGAGCGCAGTACGCGGCCCTTGAGCATGGTGTGACGGATCGCCAGGAACGTCACCTCGATCTCCCACCGCTGGTGGTAGAGGGCCAGCAGGTCTTCGGCCGGGTGGCGGCGCGCATCGGTCAGCGTGGTCACCAGCCGGTACTCGCCCCGATGGGTGCTGCCGTCCGTGCAGGTGACGGTGACAGTCGCGGCGATGACACGGACCGGGACTCCGGCGATGACCGACAGGAAGGAACCGTCGGCCAGGACCTGCAGCACGGCGGGCCTGCGCGAGGAGCAGATCCGCAGCAGCAGCGCAACCCGTGAGGCGTGCACGGCGCGGATGAAGGCGTTCGCGTCGAAGCCGCGGTCGGCGAGCACCACCATGTCCTGCCGCAGATGGTCGACCAGTTGCAGGGCAGCCTCCACCTCACCGCGATACGGGCCGACGACCGCGCCGAGCAGGGCCCGCGTCCCGGTCTCCGCCAGGGCCATCACCGCCAGCAGCGGGTAGGCGGCAACCCCGGCGGCGACCTTGTACCTGCCCAGCCAGGCCACGTTGTCGCCGGTCTCGGGGACCCGGGTGGACCGGCAGCCGTCGAACGCGACCGTGCGCAGGCCCCGCCAGGACACACCCCTCGTGCACGGACGGCCCAGCGGACCTGCCACAACTTCGAACAACTCCCGTAGCGGGTCCGGTCCCACCCGCCGACGCACACAGGCCAGACCTGCCGTAGTCACCGACGCCACGAGGTGCCCCGCCTGCCGCAACGCTCCGGCCAGGGTGTCCCACACTCGGCCGTAGGAAGCGCCTGGGAACAGGGCCAGCGCCAGCACGAAGTACACCGCCACCCGGGCCGGCACCGTACGCGTCTGCCCCCGGCGGCCCGGCTGGTCAAGGACATCGTCGACTAATTCGAAGGGGAGATATCGGGTCAGGGCGCCGAGATGCCCCGGAGCGAACACTCCGCAGGCCGTTGTGAAGGTCTGAGTCAGCGCCGTCGTGCCACACTGGTCCGTCAACGGGACCTCCGGTGTTGGTCTGTCTTGGTCGACGACTCAACTTCCAGGGGTCCCGTTCTGTTCTCCCGACCCGCCACCCCGACGCCGGGTGCTTGACAAGCGGCAACTTCACATAACTTTCTGGCATTGAGTCGCCCGCTGACGGATGATCTTGTCGGTCGACTACCGCTCCGGACCTGCCCGAGCTTCCTGATGCCTACGCACACCAGGCCGTCTGACGTGCAGTTTTCATGATGCACGGGTCTCATTGGGCTTTCATCACCCTCATGACCCGCCGCCTCACCCGACGAAACCGCCGGACCGAAGCTGCCCCGACTCCCCTCGCAGCAGCCGCCTGACGAACCCTCCCGCTGCCGTTCGCTTAGAATCTGGCTGGCCGCTGACGCGCGGGGGGAGAGCGGAGCCCATCGGTCCCCTTGGTGCAGTCACGAACAGGTCGTGCCGGCTACATGCTGTCACGTACGGACTGACCCCAGGACGCTCCGTCTGTGTGGGTGCCTGCGAAGTCGGGGTCTTCGTAGATGTGGAGCCTCTTGATCTTTTCGCCCTGGAACTCGAACACGTTGCAGAAGAGTCCGAAGGATGAGGATCCGTCAGGGAACTCCACTCCGGATGTCGTCTCTCCCTTGACGGCCCCTTCGACGACGACGTAGTCGCCGGACGTGAGGACGTTGAAGTGCGCGATGTCGTGCTCGATGTCAGCGATGCCCCGGGCGAAGCCTTGGGCGAAGGCCCCGATCTGCGCCAGGCCCTTGGCGGTTCCGAACTTCGGGAAGAACATCTGCGCGTCGTCCGCGAAGAGTTCGAGGAGTGCCGGATCGGCGGCATCGACCAGGCGGAAGTACTGGATGGCTGTTGCTTCGCGCTGCGCGTGGAGGTCGTTTTCGTTCATGGTTCGTTCCGCTTTCCGTGTTGCCGATGCTCGTGGTTTCCATGGAGCACCGTTTCGACCTGATTCGTTTCAGGAGTCGCGTCGGCCCGCCGAGGAGTACGCGGCATGGCACCACCGTAACACCGTTTCTGGTTAAACAACCAAAAACCTGCTCCATCGCCTCCGGGTGGACGGCCCGCCAGGGCCCGGCGCCGCCGTTTTTGGTCGTGTACTCAAATTGCGGGGTAGAGTCTCTCCATGGCGCGACCACGAAAATTTGACGAGAGCACGGTGCTGAAGGCCGCTCGGCGGCAGTTCTGGCGCACTGGGTACGCGGCCACGAGCATGGCGGACCTCTGCGAGGCGACGGGGGTGGCGTCGCAGAGTCTGTACGGTGCTTTCGGCAGTAAGCACGGTCTGTTCGTGAAGAGCCTGCGGGACTACTGCGAGCAGCAGGTGAACGGGCTGCAGGCGGACCAGGAGTCGGCCGAGAGCGCCTGGGAATGGCTCATGGCCGCGGTGACCTTCGGTGACAGCGGCCGCCTGGGACTGACCGAGGACGGCTGTTACCTCTCCGGCTCGGCCGCCGCGCTGGCCCGGCAGGACGATGACGTCAGCGAAGCGGCACGGCGCACGTATGACCGCATCATCGCCGTCTTCACGACCGCACTGCAGCGGGCCAGGGCCGCAGGTGAGATCCGGTCGGACACAGACATCGAAAAGGCCGCGCTGAGCCTGCTCGCGGCCATGCAGGGCATCGAATTCCTGCGCAAGTCCGGCATTGACGATGCACAGTTCCAGGAGGCGAAGGCAGGCATCGTGGACACCGTCAGCCGTGCTTACGGCGCCAACCGGGCCACCCGGGGCTGACGACGGGCCGCCCCAGCCGGCTGTCAGGATCCCGTAGGTCCGCCGTCCGCGAGCCCGAAGTCCCGTGACCGAATGCCCTCGTTGCCCCGGCAGGGCGCCACTTCGGGGCCCTCGCGGTCGGCAGGCTCCCAAGTGATCGAATGGGCCGGAGCCGGGACCTGCCCGATGATCTACACCATGGTCATCGGCCGCCGACCGGTACGAGCACCCAACTCGCCATTCACGCCAGACCCGTGACCTGCGACTTCACGATGCACACCGCTCAATGAACATCGGCGGCGCAACGCTCGCCGGGGCGGCCATGCGCGCCGGGCTGATCGACGAGTACGCGATCGCCGCCCATCCGGTCCTGGTGGGCAGCGGCACGCCGTTCTTCACCGCGCTGGACAGCTGGGTGAACCTGAACCTGGTGGAGGCGCGGACGTTTCCCGGCGGCGTGGTCCTGTCCAGGTACGAGACGAGGCGCTGAGCAGCAGCACCCCACGCGCTAGTCTCACGGTGATGTCGTATACGACATCGGTACGACACGGCCCGTGAGATTACGACATCAGCCGCGAAATCCTACACCTGATCGTGCTCGGGTCGTTGCGGAGGTGCCCTATGCCCCGAACCATCTGGTCAGGTGCCATCTCGTTCGGGCTCGTGACCGTTCCGGTCAATGTCCAGTCCGCCCGGGAGGACCACTCGGTCACCGCTGGACCGTCGAACGCACCATGGCCTGGCTCGCCGGCTGCTGCCGTCTCCACCGACGCTACGAGCGCAAAGCCGAGCACTTCCTCGCTTCACGAGCATCGCCTGCACTCTCATCTGTTACCGCAGACTCACCAATTGAGATCGATGAGACTGAGCTCCGGCCTAGGAATTCACGGCAGGGATGGCGCCGCTCCGCTGCCCGCCGGCGTCACGCGGGGTCAGTCTTCGGCTTCGGCCACTGGCTTCTGCTATGGCCACCGCCCGGTGATCTCGAGCTCGAGAGAAAAGCTGAGGAAGGTGCGGATGCCCACGATCACGGCCAGCACTCCGACGCTTGCGTACGTCGGTGCGACGGCGACTGTACGGATGATGTCGCCGGCTACGAGGAACTCCAGCCCCAGCAGGATCGACCGCCCGACGCGACGGCGATAGCCGCGGTACACACCCGCCTGTCGGCGACTGAGCCGGATAGCCGCGAGAACGGTCGCCAAGAGCGTTTCCACGACTATGACGGCGTGCGGGAAGAGCAGGCCGGGACGGACGGTGCAGACCTTCAGGCGGCGGACCTCGCGGCGGCCGTGTCCGGCGCCGGTGGTGCGTGCCTGCAGCGGAATCTGCTTCCAGGGCAGGCGCCGCTGCTGCTTGCGCAGCTTCTTCTGGTTGCCCTTGACCACCAGGAGGTAGCGGCCGCCGGCGGTGTCTGCGTGGAGCGGGTGACCCGTACCGTCGGCGGCGGTGCCGAGGGGCACCTTGTCACCAGTCGGCAAAGTCACGGTGCGTGAGGTTGATGTGCTGCGGTGCCGGTCGCGGATTGGGCCGAGGCGCCGGCTTCCGGGGCGGCCGAGGCGAACTCGGCGGTTTCGCCGCCACGACGGTCCGGGCGGGGGCACCGACAGCTGTCTCGTCTACGGACGGGTATGGGGCGGCGGCGGTTCGGGGTCAGGAGCCGGGCAGGACCATGGGCAGGTCGCCCAGGATGCGGAGCTGCGTGATCTTCCACGAGCCGTGGACCTTGGTCATGTCGGCGTCGTAGTAGCCGGACTCGTAGGGCTTGACAGTGCCCTGCACGCCCGCCGTACCGGCCGGCCAGCCTCCGACGGGCTCCTTGGTGCCCTGGATGGCGAAGGTGATGAACTGCATGTTCAGGTGGGCCTTGTTGCCCTTGACCTCGGTGACGGGAGCGGTGATCGAGTGCTGCTCCGAAGCCAGCTCACCCAGGGGGGCCTGGAGGTGCGTCACCGCGTAGGAGATGGCGTCCCGGCCGGTCAGCGTGCCGACGGCGGTGTAGGCGCCCTTGTCGTCCTTGGCGGAGATTTTCACGGACCCGTTGGTGGTGAACAGGGCGCTGAGGGCGGCGCCATCGCGGTGGTCGGTGTCGCGGACGTAGTGCGCGAGGACCCGCTGAACCTGGCTCTCGGTGCTGGCTCTGCTCGGCGCCTGTGCCTGGGCGGCCGGGGCGGCGCTGGCGCCGGTGGCCAGGCTGGTGCCGAGGAAGGCGAGGCTGCCGGCGGCGACAACGCCGGCGGCGGCCCTGCGCAGAAGGGGGCTGCGGGTGACACTTGCAGTCATGGTCGTGCAACTTTCGTGTGATTGGTTCGGGAGGACTCGCGGTTCCGTGAGGAGTGAGTCATCCACATGCACGAGACCTTCAAGTACTGCTCGATGGGGTGTGCTGCGGCCGGGCGCCGCTAGCGGCCGGCGCCCAGCATGCCTCAGGAGACCTCGAGAATGATCTTTCCTGGAGCATGCCCGCTGGCCAGGGCCCGCTGGGCATCGGCGGCGCGCTCCAGCGGGTAGGTGTCGGCCACGCGCACGGTGAGCTTGCCGGCCTCGGCCAGCTCCACCAGGGCAGTGAGGTCGGCACCGTTGAGACGGGCGAAGACGGGGATGACTCCGGGGTGGGAGAACTCCGCGACGGAGGCCGTACGGACGCTGGGGCGACCGACCTGGCCGGTCGTGGCAAGCGAACCTCGACCGGCGACGTCGAACACGGCGTCGACACCGTCCGGGGCGATCGCCCGGACACGCTCCACCAGAGTGTCGCCGTAGAGCACGGGCTCCGCCCCGAGAGAGGCGAGATAGGCGTGATTGGCTTCGGAGGCGGTACCGATGACACGCGCGCCCCGGGCCGCGGCGATCTGCACGGCCAGGGAGCCCACCCCGCCGGCGGCGCCGTGGACGAGCAAGGTCTCGCCCGCGGTCACCTTCAACGCGCGCACGACCGCCTGGTAGGCGGTCAGGCCGGCCAGCGGCAGACCCGCGGCCTGCGCCCAGGTCAGATTGTGCGGCTTGCGTACCAGGGTGTGCACGTCGGCGGCGACCTTCTCCGCGTAGGTGCCGTAGCGCAGGATCTGGCCGCGGACGTACCCGATGACCTCATCGCCGGGCCGGAACTCCGGTGCTCCGAGTCCGGCCTCCTCCACGACGCCCGCCAGGTCCCACCCGGGGACGACGGGGAAGATCGCCTCATAGATACTGTCGGCGGCTCCGTCGCGCAGGACGGCGTCCGCAGGATTGACACCGGCCGCTTTGACCCGGACCAGGACGCTGTCCTGCTGCACCTTCGGCTCCGTGAGCTCAGCGACCTCCAGGACCTCGGGGCCCCCGTAGCTGCGATACACGATCGCCTTCATCATTCGCCTTCCTTGAGGTGTATCGGGTCGACCGGCGAGGTTTCGCGGCCGATGAGGAAAATCAGGCGCCGGGCAGCGCGATGTTCACGTCCATCAGGACGTGGTGCCGGGTGATCTTCCACTCGCCGTCGATCTTGTGCAGGTCGGTGTCGTAGTAACCGGACTCGATGGGCGTGACGGTGCCCTGCGCGCCAAAGGTGCCGGCGGGCCATCCGGTGGCGGGCCGCGCCGCCTCGCCGACGCGCTCCAGGCCTACAGCCGGCTGCCGGGCGCCATGGACGTCGACATCGTCTTCACCCACGACCAGGTGCGCGCGCTGCGAGAGGGTACTGCCGATATGGCGCTGATGTGCGGCAGCGGTGACCTGGACGGCCTGGAAGTCGCGGAGCTGGTCTCCGAGCGACCGGTGGCGCTGCTGCCCGCCGGCCACCGCTTGGCCGGGCGCAGCGCCGTCACCGCCGCCGAACTCCAGCGCGACGACGCCTTCCAACCCCTGTGTCCCCCCGACTCCTTGGACACGATCGTCGACCGGGTCGCCCTCGGCCTCCTAGTGGTCATCGTGGGCGAGAGTGTTACCGACCGGCTCGGGCGTTCTGTCACGGCCATCCCGGTGCTGGACCTCCCCCACAGCGAACTGGTGCTGTCGTGGCGCCTACGCGTGCCGCACCAGGGCCTGGCGCAGTTCGTCCGCACCGCGCACACCGTCGCCTCCCGCACCGAGCAGCAGCGTTGGGCCTCCTGATCCCGTCCCCGCAGGGCACCTGCAACGCACTTCCGGGTGTCGACCTGTGTGCCCGCTTACGCAAGGCGGCGTGCGACGTCCTTGCGGGCCCGCCCGACGGCTGGGGGTTCGCTGGCGTAGCTCCAGATTGCGACGTTCTCCGGGTTCAACAAATGGGTGCGGGCGACGAGAAGTGCCGCCCCGTCCGCGGGCGTCTGCCGCAGTAGGTCACACTCACAGGTCTCCTGAGCTGTATGTGCCCTGGAGACGATGTCTTGTCGAAGATGTGAACGTCGCTCCTCCGCCTCCGGCGGAGAGGGCCCCAGGACGCTGTCCGAGCGCGGTGACCAACTTGTCGAACTGACGCGGACTCAGCCCGGTGAGCGGGGCTATCCACGACGGCTCCGACGACGCGATCACACCAGCTACAGAAAGATCATCTTATCCGTGACCAGCAGTTATGGCACAGCCCTTAGCTCCGAGCCTTGCGGGTCGCCGCGAGGAAGTCGTCGACTGTGAGCGTGGCGTGGGAGATGAGCGGATACCGCAGGATCATTGCGTCGTAGGCTGGCTGCCCGCCTGCGGCCGCGGTCGCATCGGTGAAGGTGGTCACGTGATAGCCGTGCTCCATGCAGCTGCGGGCGGTCGACTCCACGCACATCGTCCCGATCATGCCTGCGATGGCGATGTACTCCACGTCGTGTTGGCGCAGCTGGACCTCTAGATCCGTGTTGGCCAGGACGTCGATGTTCTTGTGTGGGGCGATCACGACTTCGCCATCAACGGGGGAAAGTTCGGGGTGAAAGTCGGCCCCCCAACTTCCGGCTTCGAACGCGCGGTTGTCGAACATCTCGTGGTGGATGCCGGAGATGTGCTTCCAGGAGGTGTAGTCCTCCTCGGTGTACGACATAGGCGCAAAAAAGACTGGAAACCCCAGCTCGCGCGCGCCAGCCAGGAGGCGCTTGAGGTTCTCGAACGTACCGATCCGCTCGAACTCCTCCTTGTAGGCCGGGTAGGCCTTTCCTCCTTCGGAGAAGACTTCGTTGACAGTGTCGATGAGAAGCAAGCCGATTCGCCCCGGCTCGTACGTGGACATGTTCTCCCTCCGGCGGGTCTCATACGAGCCTATGTCCGTCTCCCTCAGCACGCGCGGCGCCGAGTTGTAAGGCGCTCCCGGGGGAGAGGTAGGAGCTGTCCGGACCTACTGCGCGGGCCGAAGTGCGCAGACTGAGCCCGGATCCACCGGCTTGATGCCTGTGGATAGTTTCTCCGGAAACGAAGAAGTGCCTTGTGACCTGCGATGATGGGGTTTCTCTAGGACCACATCAGGCACGATCGGCAAGGCACTTCCGAGATGCAATCCTCCCATGCCGCGGCGGCGGTCTCTTCCACGTTCGATGATCCGAACCTGGTCGCGTACGGCGGGCTGGAGCCGGTGGTGCGGCTGGCCGAGCGGTGCGGTCTGCCGGCGTTGGCCGGGGAGCACATCAGGCTGCCGGTCTCGAAGGACGGCACCGGCGCCTTCCCCGCCGCGAAGCTGATGTCGCTGGTGGGCGGCATGGCCGCGGGCGCCGACAGCATCGAGGACATGGACCGGCTGCGGCATGGCGCGATGGGCCGCCTGTTCTCCGGGGTGCGGGCCCCGTCCACGCTGGGGTCGTTCCTGCGCTCCTTCACGCACGGGCATGTGAAGCAACTGCATGCCGTGGCCCGCCGGTTCCTGCCCGAACTGGCCCGTCACACCCCGTTGCTGACCGGCGCGGACCAGGTCGCCTACGTGGACATCGACGACACCATCCGCCGCACCTACGGCTACGCCAAACAGGGTGCAGGCTACGGATACAGCAAGGTCAAGGGCCTGAACGCGTTGCTCGGCATCGTCTCCACACCCCTGTCCGCCCCCGTGATCGCCGCCACCAGGCTGCGTAAGGGCCCTCGAACTCAGCGCGCGGGGCGGCAGCGTTCGTGGCCGAGACCATCCGCACCGCCCGTGCCTGCGGCGCGAGCGGCCTGCTGGTACTGCGGGCGGACTCCGCGTTCTACGGCGCCGACGTCATCAACGCCTGCCGCGCTCTGGGTGCCCGCTTCTCCGTCACCGTGCGGATGAACGCCTCCGTCAAGGCCGCCATCGCCCACATCGACGAGACCGCCTGGACGCCGATCAAGTACCCCAAGGCTGTCTGGGACGAGGAGGGCCAGTGCTGGATCTCCGACGCAGAGATAGCCGAGGTCCCCTACACCGCGTTCACTTCCAAGCCGAAGAAGCAGCAGGTCACCGCCCGTCTGATCGTGCGCCGCGTCAAGCGCCTGAACCCTGACGCCGTCCCCGTCGGGCAGGGCACCCTGTTCAACACCTGGCGCTACCACGCCGCGTTCACCGACTCCCCGCTCGCCTTGAGGGATGCCGAGCGTGATCACCGTCGGCACGCTGTCGTCGAGCAGGTGATCGCCGATGTCAAGAACAGCGCCTTCGCCCACGCGCCGTCCGGGCATTTCCAGGCCAATGCCGCGTGGCTCGCCCTGGCGGCCCTGGCACACAATCTGACCCGCGCCGCCGGCGCCCTGGCCGGAACATTCCATGCCAGGGCGACCACCGCCACCATCCGTGACCACCTGATCAACGTGCCCGCCCGTCTGGCCCGATCCGCCCGCCGCCTCACCCTGCACCTGCCCGAACGCTGGCCCTGGGGCGAGGACTTCGCCCAGCTGTTCAGCACGGTGCATGCACCACCCGTCCTCTGACTCCCTGACCGACCTGCCCGAAAGGGCCCGAGACCTGTGGAAAAAGTGGAAGAGCTGGGTAGACCAGCGGCCACCCCATGCCCGAATCCGCAACTCAGCCCCGACACGGCCTGCGCGACCCCGAAACGATCAACCGGGAATCAAGCCGGTGGATCCGGGCTGAGTCGCTGCTCCACTCACTGTTGTGAGCGAGTCCGTCCTCCTGGTCCTTGAGTTGAACTCTGAACTTCTCCTGACATGGCTTCCCTGCCTGGTCAACTCGGTCGGCGTCGACGTATACCCGACAGCGATCGTTGCAGAATGGCGTTTCGACGATTACTGGGCAGACTAGCTTCGGTGCATGAATTTCACCCGATTGCGCCACGCAGGGTGCCTATGGGTGTACGGACTCAGAAGATGTAAGCCCTGCCCCCTCACAGAGGATATGGAAACATGGACGTAGGCATATCGCCTATCACCCTTCGGGCGAGACGTACAGTAGTCATCATCGCGACTCTCGTGGCCACTAGTTCCTCGCTTTCGATGGCCGCTTCTGCGGGCGATGGGAATTCTCTGAATTCGAAAGAGGGATCGGCCAAGCCTACGGTGGTTCTCGTCCATGGTACTAACCTCGACACGTCAACTTGGACCGAGGTTGCGAAACGGCTGCGACGCGATGGCTACCCGGTTGTGGCATCGACCAACCCCCTGCGTGGCCTGAAGTATGACGCCGCCTATACGGCGAGTGGCTTGCGCAGCATCAAGGGCCCCGTCATCCTCGTCGGTCACTCATACGGCGCTGCTGTGGTCAACGAGGCGGCGCTCGGCAGCAAGAATGTCAAGGCGCTGGTCGCAATCGCAGGTTTTCTCCCCGAGAAGGGAGAGAGCCCTGCAGAACTAGTGAGCAAGTACCCTGGAAGTACGCTGGCAGGAACCCTAGAGAAGGTGTCTTACCCGCTGCTCTGCGGCGGAACTGGCACCGAACTCTATGTCAAGCAGGACCAGTTCCCGAAACAGTTCGCGGCCGACCTTCCGTTGTCAGTTTCCTCCATTCTGGCAGTCAGCCAGCGTCCGGTGGACGCCAAAGCTCTGGATGAGAGAGCTAGTGGTGCGGCGTGGAAGAGTATTCCTACCTACGATTTGATTACGGCAGAGGACAAAAACATTCCGGCGGCGGCCCAACGCTGGATGGCGAAGCGAGCCCACGCGGTGACTGTTGAGATTCACTCCTCTCATGTCGCCCCGGTATCACACCCCGAAGCTGTCACCGACCTCGTCGAGCAGGCCGCCGCCCGGACCTCTGGACCGTCAACACCAGCTCTCGCGGCTACCGGTGCGAGCACCTGGAAGTTGCTTGGTGCAGCCGCGGGACTCGCAGCCCTGGGGGTACCTCTGGCACTGACAGCCCGTCGAACCAAGCGAAGCTGATACGGCCAACACCTGGGAGCCGGGTTGTTCGCGGGTGCTGCTTTTTTAGCGCCGCCGAGCAACCGGCCGGCCCTTAAGGCGTCGGCTGCATTCAGTCTGAGTGGGACTGTTCACTAAAAATTCTGCATCCTCGCAGCATACAAGCGGGCGCCGAGTTTCGTGCGAGTGTGCTTGGGGTGCATGAGGGGAGGTAATGTGGTCGGATGGCGTGAGGTTTTTTCCGAGTTTGCCGGGACCGCGCTCCTGCTGCTTTTTGGCCTAAGCGCAATAGTTATGGATTTTTCGCAGGATTCTCCCATGATGACACTCGTTCCGAGCGTGGATTTGCGGAGACTCCTCACAGCTGTAATCTTCTCTCTCTGTGGAACTCTCATTATCTACTCCCCGTTGGGTCGCATCAGTGGAGGACACATCAACCCAGCTGTTACTGTGGCCTTCTTGCGACTAGGAAAAATAAGCGCGAAGAGTGCCATAGCCTATATAGCGGCCCAGGTCGCTGGAGCCGTGGCCGGGGCAGTGATTGTGTCGTTTATCTGGGGACACCGAGTCAAGAATTCACGTTTGATGGTTACGGTTCCTGGACCCGCGGGAACGTGGGCAGCCTTGGCAGTCGAAGCGGCGGCGACTTTTCTGCTCATTTCTCTAATATTGGTTCTTCTTGAGAGGCCTCGCTTGATGCCATTTGCCGCAGCGTCGGCTGGTGCACTGGGGATCATATTGGTTTTCCTCGCGGCACCTGTCTCGGGAGCTGGATTGAACCCTGCACGGAGCCTCGCTCCCGCCGCCATCAGTAACACGTGGGTTGATCTGTGGGTGTACCTGCTGGCCCCTGTGTGCGGTGCTCTCGGTGCGGCGATAATGCATCAGGTGAGGCGGCGTACCATTCCATGCGGGAAGCTAATACATGATAGGGCTTACGCGTGCCGCCTCAAAAACTGTTTCTACACCGAATTTCGCCGGACTGAATGAGAATCTAATAATCCAGTCGCAGTTCGCTACTGAACTTGATCGGGCGATGTCGGGGCCGTTTGCCTGACGGGGTCGTCCTGTGTACGGCTGGACGGTGAGATACGCGCAGCGCCGCGGCCTGACCGACGCCGAGAGGGTCGCGTGGGAGCGGATCCGACTGGGGGCAGTCGTCCGCTTCGAGGGGGGCGGGGAGATCGCCGCCGCGCTGAGGGTGAGAGCGTTCGGTGGAGCGTTGGCGCCGGCAGGAGCGGGGAGCCGGCGGAGTCAAGTCGAACCGTGCGGTCAATAATCAGTCGGCGGGGCCCCTATGCGCCCGATACCGGGGTCAGCCCTGCAGTAGCGCGCAGTCACGGGATCGGCAGCAGCTTTCCGGTGATGCGGCGCGCCTGGCGGTCTTCATGCGCACGGGCTGCGACGGTGAGGGGGTACCGGCCGCCGATCCGCACGGTGAGCTGTCCTGATTCCACCCACCGGAACAGTTCGCGGTGTGGGTAAGCAGCTGCTCGCGGGTGGTGGCGTCGTGCTGGACGACGGAGTAGGTCACCAGGACGCTCTTGGGCAGGCTCAGCAAGTCGATCGGCGGCGGCGACGACGCCTTGATGGTCTGCCCGTAGTAGGCGAGAACTCCGTCGTAGCGCAGGGAGGCCAGGGAACCGTAGAACGTCTCGGCGCCTGCGCCATCGTGAGCGACATGCACGCCTTGACCGTGGTGAGCCGCAGTACTTCGTCCGCGAAGTCCCCAGTGGTGGAGACGATGACTTCGTCGGCACCGGCGGCACGCGTTGCGTCGGCTTCTTCGGCGCTGGAGATCCTGCCGATCACTGCGTCGGTGGGAGATCTGTGCCGCCGAACTTGGCGTCCCACCGATCGTCCTGGGCCAGATCCCCGAGGGCGAACTGCCGCCTCTCGTGGCCCGGCCGGGGCCTTCGCCTTCACCGCCGTCAAGGAGCGTTCCGGCCTGGCCGCGATGGAGGCGTTGGCGGAGGGCGTGCCCCTGGTCATCCGCGACCTGCCCGTCCTGCGAGAGGTCTTCGGCCCCGCCGCCCGCTTCGCGACCTCTCCGCAAACCCCTGCCCGACGGGCTCGGCCCGGCCCTCGTGGACATTGATCCTGCACGCCGTGCAGCGGGCCCGGGCCTCGCCGCCGGCCACACCGTGGCCGAGGCCGCCCAGCGCCGCCTGGTCTTCTACCGCTCTCTCGGCCGGAACCGCAGATTCCTGGGCCTTGCCGAACGCACCCGGCAGGGCCGCACCCTCCTACGACGTCAGAGGTCGAGTTCGCTCAGACCCGGGTGGTCGTCGGGGCGGCGGCCCAACGGCCAGTGAGAGGTGTGCAAGCTGAAGTTGCTGGTCACGGGGCTGGTGTGCGTGGGCATCGGGATGCTCGTGCTGGTCGCCGGCAGGTGACTTTGGTGAAGATCGTCGGTCATCGGGCGACTTCGCGGTTCGTGAGGACCAGCAGGGCCCGGACCAGGGCGGTCGCCCAGGAGGGGTCGGTGCGTACCTTGCCGAGGATGCGCCAGTTCTTGAGGTGGGCGAAGCCGTGCTCGACGGGTGCCCGGACGGCCGCCAGTGCCGTGTTGGACAGCTTCTGGCCTCGGGTCAGGGGCCGGTTCCGGGCGGCCTTGTAGCCGGTGATCACCGCCGGGTCGGCGTCGGGGCCGCCGTCGTCGAGGCCGACGAATCCCAGGTCGGCGATGGCGCCGAGCCCGGCTTCCCGCAGTTTCTGGGTGAGCTTGTCGTGCCGGCAGGCGGTGATCTCCGAGGTGCGCCCGGGGCGGGCCGCCGAGATCCACAGCAGTCGGCCCCGGTCGTCAGTGAGGGCGATCACGAGCAGGCCGTGGCATTTGTTCTTGCCGGAGTAGTTCTTCCGGTTTTCCTTCCCGGTTCTGCGCCGGGTGCGGATCACCGATCCGTCCAGCAGTACGATGCCGCCGCCCATTCGGGTGATCTTCTTCAGGGCCCGGTCCAGGCGTGGGGCGCGGGCGGCGAGCAGGCCGACGACCTCCCTCACCCATCGGGTCACGGTGGTGCGGTGTACTCCGTTGCCGCCGGCCAGGTCGCCGGGCCGCTGGTCACAGCGCAGCACTGCCAGCACGATGGTGGCGATCTTCCCGGCGGGCAGGACGCGCCACCGCGAGCCGATCTTCTTGAGGTGGCCGCGTATCAGGTCGGCGAGATGGTTCAGGGTGGCGCTCGACAGCGGCAGGCGGGCGGTGTAGACAAGGCCGTCAGGGCCCTCGACGGAACTGTTGTTTTTCGTCACACAAACTCAACTGCCGTTGGGGGCCCGTCAGTTACGGGCGCACCGCGCGTGACTACGGGCGTGCCGTGAACCGGCCGTCGCCCCGCTTGTGCAGCCAGCCGCGGTCGGCGAGCTTGGTCATCTTCGCCCGCAAAGGTTCCAGCTTGCCGCGCACCGAGGCGTCCAGGCCCAGCCGCTCGCCGACCGCCCTGACCTGCACCGGGCCGTCGGCCTCCCGCACGATCGACAGGATCTTGCGGTAGTCGCCGGGCAGCGCGCCCTCGTCGGCCGCGTCGCTGCGGTGCGGGATGAGCAGGACTGCCCGCCCGGCCACCTTCGCCGATACCGGAGCGACAGCCTCGGCATCGGCCTGGACCTGCTCGGCCAGGCGGTTCAACACCCGCTCCGCGATCGCCAGTTCGTCCCGCTCGACCTGGACCTCCTGAAGCTGCTTGGCCAACTCCTCGGCGAGGGCGTCCAGTTCGCTCCGGCGGGCGGTGATCCACTGCCGCTCCTGCATCCCCGCGCCCTCCCGCGTTCTCACGGTGTGCCGACCTGCTGACGGATCGTAGGCGGGGGCCTGTCGTGGGCGCAGCCGAACCCGGCATCCCGCCGGAGCCGGACCTGCCCGACGATCTACGCCATGGTCATCGGCCGCCGACCGGCACGAGTACCCAACTCGCCATTCACACCAGACCCGTGACCTGCGACTTCACGATGCACACCACTCAGTGGAACTTGCGCTCCGACTCCTTGATCGGAAGGTCGTTGATACAGGCGTAGCGCCGGCGCATCAGGCCGTTGTCGTCGAACTCCCAGTTCTCGTTGCCGTACGAGCGGTACCAGTTGCCCGAGTCGTCGTGGCACTCGTAGGCGAAGCGCACCGCGATCCGGTTGCCGTCGAAGGCCCACAGCTCCTTGATCAGCCGGTAGTCCAGCTCCCGCTTCCACTTGCGCGTGAGGAAGGCGATGATCTCCTCGCGGCCGTTGGCGAACTCGGCGCGATTTCGCCAGCGTGAGTCCACGGTGTAGGCGCCAGCGACCTTCTCCGGGTCGCGGGAGTTCCAGCCGTCCTCGGCCAGACGCACCTTCTCGATGGCCGTCTCCCGGGTGAACGGAGGAAACGGGGGGCGCGATTCGTCAGTCATGTCGACTCCTGACTCCGTGTCGTTGCCTCACAGAGGGGCGCGGATACCCGGCAAGGGGAAAACCCCGGCGCGCTGTTCACCACTGATAGGGCAGAAACTTACCGTTGAGCACGATTTCCACCCGGTCGCCCTCAGGGTCCGGCACGCGCTTGACGTCCATGCGGAAGTTGATGGCGCTCATGATCCCGTCGCCGAACTCCTCGTGGATGAGTTCCTTGAGGGTCGGCCCGTACACCTGGAGCGCCTCACAGGCGGTACATCGTCGGGTCAGTGGGGACCGCGGCGCCCAGCGCCCCGCGAGTGGGCTGCAACTGGAGCGCCTTCACGACGTCCCGGCCCAGGCCCAGGGCGGACGCGGCGGCTTCGGCCTCCACGGCCCCCATCGGGTGCTGCCCCAGGAAGGCCGCCGTGGACCAGACGACCGGACGGCCGACCGCCTCTGCCAGCTGCGCCCAGGTCACACCGGGCTCGATCAGGGCGCTGCGGACCGCGTCCGCCGCTTCCTGCTTCGTCATCATCGTGATCCTCCCAGTACCGCTCCGCTGTGGTGAACGAGTTTCGGCGGGTCGGGGCCCGCCCCCGCGCCGACGCGGCATTCCGGGTAGCACAGAGCCCTCGCCTGCGGCGTTGGCCCGGCGAGTCCTCTGCTGCGGCATCAGGACCATCCCCTGCACTTGAACCGTACGGCGATCCCGTTGCCCACGCAGTCCCACGATCCCCAATGCAGACCAGTCCCGCTCGCTGTCACCTTTATGGGTCAGGCACTCAGGACGCCCCGCGCGGCCGTCGCCGAACCGAAGGTGACAGTGCACGCGCCAGGGACCGGCGCGCTAGAGATACGGTCCTCGCGCTCACCGCCAGGGACTCGACCTCCGGCGAGATCGTCGCCCACCTCATGGAGGCGTACGGGCTGACCACCTCCAAGGACACTAGCCCCACGATCACGCGCACGAAGATCTCTGGCACGCCGCACCGCCGGAAGGATGCTCATTTCTCTCCCCTGGCCTCAAGCGACTGGTTGATGGGTCCGCTGCATCCAACTCCTGCGGGTCCATGCATCTGGCGCTTTCCGGATACACATCATCGGAGTTTGCGTCAGATGGAGCCGAGGTCGTGGATCCATGCCTCAGGGTTCTCCCGACGGTCGAAGTGGCCGCGGGTCAGCTCTGAGCCGCAGCCAGACCTGGCGCCTTCTTGCCGGCCTCGGCGGAGAGCCTGTTGACCTCGACCGCGGCGCGGGCGGCGCGACCGGAAAGGCGCCAGGCAAGCACCTCCAGTCCGACCGCGGGTGCCGGGGCCCTGTTGAATCGGCACGGAGCGCGGTGCCGGAGTTGCCACCAGGTCCGGTTCTCCGTGCCGCTCGCCGAGTGAAGTAGGCCGCCGACGACGTGCGCGTGGCTCGGGCCCTTTTTTCCGGCAGCTCCTTCCCGAACGGTACGGGCCGCCTGGCATACCGCTCTCCAGTGATCATTTCCGGACGGGTGCTACTCCGCCCCGGGTGAATGTCCTGATGGCGACGTTCGCAGACCACCAAGGTCTTTCCACGCACCGCCATCAGGTGTACCCACGGCGGCCGTTCCGGCTCATCGGGGTCGGCAAGTTTGCGGACGTGGTGGACTTGCAGCCAGCGCGGGCGCACCCGGGACGCCGCATCCTGGAACAAAAGAGACGGAGCGGGTCGGAGGCGAGTACATACATCTGCCTCGCGTACCAGATCCGCACCGGTGACGGACTGATGGTGCCGATGGGCTGGTGCGCGGCAGCGGTTGGGGCGATGGCAAAGGAGCGGGCGTGTCGGCACCTGACGCCGGTGTCTGGCGCGATGAATGGCCCTCGGTTCTGGCTGTGTGGTAGCTCAGCCAGGTCAGGGGGTGTCCGAGGAGAGGGCGGCCGTAGGCGCGATGCTGGGTGAGTAAGGTGTCATTCCCAGGGCAGTGAGAGCGCCGACGAACGCAGTGATGACGATCGCCCACCAGCCCCAGACAAACGCGGCTTGGACGTCATGAGCGACGGAGGCGGAGGCAAGGATCGCCACCAGCAGGGAAACGCCGAGACTGGCGCCGATCTGTCGGCTCATGTTGACCACGGCGCTGCCTGTCGAGGCGCGAGTCGGAGGCAGGTCCGCCGTGGCTGCGGACAGGATCGTTGGGACCGCCAGTCCGACACCGGCGCCGATGACCAGCCAAGCGGGTAGGAGCCCGACGGCGTAGCCGCGTGCCGCACCGTTGGCGAGCACGAGAACGACGTTGCCTAGCGCGAGAAGGAGGCAGCCGGCGGCAGCGATCGCGCCGGATGGGACGCGGTGGGCGACGCGTTGGGCGAGTGCGGCAAAGAGCGGCACCATCAATGGCCCTGGCGCCACAGCCAATCCCGTTTGCAGGGCGCTGTAGTGCCATACCTCCTGCATCCAGAGAATGACGCTGAGCAGATCTGCGGCGAACGCGGCGTTGAAGGCCAGCGCGGTCGCGTTGGACCAGGCGAAGGTAGGTACCCGCAGCAGGTCTGGCTCGACGACCGGGGAGGGATGGTGCAGAGAGCGGCGCCAGAAGACGGCGACTCCCAGCGCTGCCGACCCGAAGCAGGTCATGACAGCCGGGCTCCCCCATCCCCAGGCTGGTGCTTTGACCAGCGCGAGGGACAAGGTCCCGATCGACATCAGGAGAACGCCCCCGCCCAGGAAGTCAGGCCACTCGGCGGTGGTGTTGTGCCGGGTGTCGGGGATTGACCAGTGGGCGCCGAGGAGTGCGACCAGGCCGATGGGAACGTTAACCAGGAAGATCCATCGCCAGGACGCCTCGACCAGTAGCCCACCGACGACAGGTCCAACAGCGGCGGCCAGGGCGCCTGTCGCCGCCCAGATGCGAACCGCGCGGTCTCGCCGGTCAGCAGGCGTTGTTGCGACCAGCAGTCCAAGGCTGGCGGGTGTGAGTGCGGCGGCTCCCATCGCCTGCATCCCGCGGAAGGCCACCAGTGCCCACAGGTTGTCACTCACCGCGCAGGCGGCGCTGCCGGCCGTGAACGAGGCAAGGCCGACTAGAAACACGGTCCTCTGTCCCAAGCGGTCGGCCAAGCGGCCGAGCGGGACGAGAAGGGCCGCGTAGAGGATCGCGTAGGCGTTCAGGACCCAGCTCAGATTTACTACTGAGCTGCTTCGGAACTCGCGGCCGATGTCACCGAAGGCAACGTTGACGATGAACAGATCCAAGCTGGCCATGAAGGCGCCTACGCACAGAACTGGCAGAATCCAGCCCGCCCGCCCCCTCTGACTATCCTTTGCCATAGCCAGGAGGCTAGGGCCTGGGTATGCAAAACACAAGCCAGCGGTAGCCTTGGGCCATGTCCATCAAGACCGCACACCTGGAAGGACCCGTAGCCGACAGGGACAGCTGGACCGCGGACCGCTGCTCCCTGGAGCGCGCTATGCGCGCTGTGGGCAGCCGCTCCGCGATGCTGCTGATGCGCGAGGCGCTCTACGGCACCCGGCGCTTCGACGACTTCGCCCGACGGGTGGGCATTACGGAAGCCGTCACCGCCTCGCGCCTGCGTGAGCTCGTCAAGGTCGGCGTTCTTGAACGCAACCCCTACCAGGAGCCGGGCAAGCGCACCCGACACGAGTACGTCCTGACCGCAATGGGCCGCGACCTGCTCCCCGTCGCCATGGCCCTCATCCAATGGGGCGACCGCTACCTGGCCGACCCGGCCGGGCCGCCCCTCCTTTTCACCCACCACGAATGCGGCGCGCCCTTGCGGGCGAGCGTCACCTGCGACTTGGGGCACGAGGTGCCACTCGGCAAGGTCGGGATCGCCTTCCCGCCGGACGGACCGGGGCCCAGCCCCGTGGCTGCATCCTCGGAGCACGGTCGGGTCGCGACCGACCCCGCAGAGGACCGTGACAGGTGAGGTCAACTCCGCTCCAGACCATTCCTGGCACGCAGAAGTTCGGTCACGTCCGCTGGAGTGGTGTATCGACGGCCCGGCTATGCGGTGGGGTCGGCCGGGTCTGAATTCGGCTGGCGAGGACGCCTCCCAGCTGCGGACCGGAAACACCCCCAGAGCGATGGCCACCTGCAGAAACCTCGCGATCGGAGCTCTCCGCCTGACCGGCGCCCGCAACATCGCCTCCGGCCTCCGACGGGCAGCCCGAGCCCAAACCCGGCCCCTTGCCCTTCTCGGCCTCACATGAACAAAACGGACGACATCAAACTACGCCGAATCCCTGAGCCAGGACCGCCTCCAGTAGTCGTGAATCGCCCTTGCGGCTGCCGCGAGTCGTGAATGAAGCCAGTGCTACCTCTTGAGTACCGTGGCTAAGAGGGCGTGCTCATTCCGGTCGCCTTCGACCGCCTGCCTTCCCCGTCGATTCTCGCAGGTCCGCTGTTGGTCGGCGGCTTGACCTCAGTTTTCCGACCGGACCCCGGAATCCGGACCAGCGTGGCGTTCTGGATATCTTCGAAAGGAACCGCACCATGCCCTTCGTCACTGCCAAAGACGGTACAGAGATCTTCTACAAGGACTGGGGATCGGGTCAGCCGGTCGTGTTCTCGCACGGCTGGCCATTGATCGCCGACGCATGGGACCCTCAGCTGAAACTGATGGCGGACAACGGGTTCCGGGCGATCGCCCACGACCGGCGCGGGGGCGGACGCTCCGGTCAGACCTGGGACGGGAACAACCTCGACACATACGCCGACGACCTGGCATCGCTCATCGAAACGCTCGACCTGCACGACGCCATCCTGGTCGGACACTCGACCGGCCCGGCGGCGGCGAGGTCGCCCACTACATCGGCAGGCACGGCTCCGGCCGGGTCGCCAAAGCCGTACTGCTCAGCGCCATCCCACCACTGATGCTGAAAACCGAAGCGAACCCCGAAGGACTGCCGATCGAGGTCTTCGACGAGATCCGAGCGGGCGTCGCAAAGGACCGTTCACAATTCTACAAGGACCTCAGCGCAGCGTTCTACGGCGCCAACCGCGAGGGATCGACCGTCACCCAGGGAACCCGCGACGAGTTCTGGCTCTGGTCGATGTCGGTGGGCATCAAGGGCGCCTACGACTGCATCAAGGCGTTCTCCGAGACAGACCTCACCGAGGACCTGAAGAAGTTCGACGTCCCCACCCTGATCGCACACGGCGACGACGACCAGATCGTTCCCATCGTGGCCGCCGGCAACAAGTCTTCGAAACTGGTCAAGGACGCGACCTTCAAGGTCTACCCGGGCGCCCCACACGGCCTGTCGATGATCCCCAAGTTCGCCGAACAGTTCAACCAGGACCTGCTGGCCTTCGCACGCAGTTAAGCTCCCGCAAGCGCGGTATCCGGGCGGTGATCCCTGTGCCGGCGGGCCAGCGGGGCCATCGGCTGCGTCGAGGAAGCAGCGGCGGCAGGCCACCCGGCAGAGCCCGGGGCGCGAGCCCGCCCTCGGTTCAGCTCTTCAGGGCCTGCGGCAGCTCCCATTACAGTCCGTCCAGATGCGGGTCCCCGAGCGGCTGATTCGCCCAGGCCATGGCCAACCACACGGGCATGTTGGCTCAACGACCAGGGCGGCGTCGCAACGGTCCGGCGACCAACTCCCCGCTGTCGTGCGCGTCTCGCATCGCGCGAAGCAGACCGAGACCACCGCCATCGCCGTCCCGAACTTCTGACACGCCCGCTCGACTATCGTGGCCTCCACGGCCACCGCGCTTGATACATCGTCACAAACGTTCATGATCGCGGTGGCCGTATCGTGCCGCACTCCTCGCAGCCGGATCATCTGCTATCAGCCCGAACGCCCAGCCCAGCCGCTCATCCCATGCACGAGCGTCGTCCGCATCTGCACCTGTCTCTTCAGCCACGCAGGGGATCATCCCCCGGCACCGTCGGCTGTCTCCGCCCGACGGTGCGCGGAGACGCAGGCCACCGAGGCGCAATGGACATGAGACAGGAACCGTCCGCTCGCGCTCCCTTCACCGCAAGTGGTCACGAAACGGACGCCCGCCGACTACGCCGAAGCCCTGGGTCCTGGCTGAGTGCTGTTCCGCCGACAACGGCGCAGCCACCACAGACCGCTTGTCCCCGTAGTCAGCGTCTTTGTCCCCGCCAGACAGCTGGACCCCATTCGTCGTTTCCTGGATGCCCCGCGCTGCTGTCCGGCACCGTGAACATCCGGCGAGCACCCGCCGCTGCAGTGCCTCCGAAGCTGCTGTCGAATTGCTGCTCCCTGTCGCGTACAGAGCCACCATGCCCTTGACCGCCTCGGCTGGCTTCCCCGACCAGCGGGTCTTTCCCGGGTCTTCAAAGTTGAGCGGTGCGGAGGTGTCCGCGGGCTCGGCGGGTGGTGACGCAGCGCGTACGTAGCCGCTGGTTCGTGGCGTTGCGGAACCCGAAGGCGGCGCGGGCGACGAGCTTGATCACGCGGTTGATGCCCACGCTTTTGGCGTTGTTGTGGCCGGTGTCGATGAACGCGGCGATCTCGTTCCACCAGCGGTCCACGGTGGTGGCGAGGGTACGCACTTCCGGCATGTCGGCGTCCGCGCACCAGGTGAGGAACTTGTAGCGGGCCTGGCCGATGCGGTGGCGATCGGCGCCGGTGCGGGCCAGAGCAAGGAGGGGTGGCGCAGGCTTTCCTTGGCGATCCAGGCGGTCAGCAGTGTCTGTCTGACCTTCCCTCGCAGGCGTCTGCTGCGCAACCGCGAGGACCTCACCGACGAGCAGTTCGCGAAGATGTGGAACCCGCTGCTGGACGAGCCTTCCATTCCGGTCGGTGGCGCGTCCGCGTCGTCCGCGGACTTCGGCGGTGGTGCGGCGCCGCACCAGGGGGCAGCATCTTGTTGGCGAGCTGCACGACGTGGAAGTGGTCGACCACGACGGTGGCGTGGGGCAGGCCGGTGCGCAGGGCGGCGCGGTAGGTGGCCGACATGTCGATGGCGACGTGCCGGATGTTCTTGCGCCAGGTCAGGGGGGTAGTGGCGAGCCAGGCCAGCACGTCGGCGACGGTGCGGCCCTCGACTTGGCCGAGCAGGCCACCGACACCAAGCGCGTCGACGAACCCGGTGTGCCACCGGTCCCTGGTCAGCTGCCACTTGCCGCTGTCGAGGTGCTGTTCCCAGCGGGGGCGTCCGCGCCGGTTCTCGTCGATGCCCAGCACCTCGACCTCTGGCAGCGGTGCTTCGAGGACTTGGCGGGCGGCGGCCTTGAAGGCGTCCAACACGGTCGGCCAGGACAGATGCAGATCGCGGGCGGCCTGGATACCGTGGCGCCGGCGTCCCGTATCCGGCGCCCGGCCGCACTGCGCAGCCTCCCGGTCAGCCGGGCGCCGGCCGGGATCTGCGGGATCTGCTCGGTGAACGACTTGCGAGGACAGGCCGGAGCGTCCGGACTTGGCGCCGTGGCGGCCGGCCGTGGGGATAGCCCCGCAGCTCACGGACGCCGAGTTGGTCACCCTCGCGATGATGCAAGCCATGCTGGACCGGAGTTCCAGCGGGCTCCAACCACGACCTCTACCAGCCCGCGACCGGCCCCGTCCGGGCCAGAGCACTGGCGTGGTGGTCCATCCCCTCGCACACCTGCCGCGCCCGCAGCGGAGTGTCTGCCGCGGCGAACACCGCCATGATCTGCTGGTAGGCCGGATGGTCCGGCAGCTTCGGGGCCGGTGGCGCCGGCGGTGCCGGATCGGGCAGCTCCAGCAGCGCCTTGCGGGTGATCCGGTCCTCCTCGGCGGCCCGGCCGAGCTCGTCCAGCCGCGCGGTCAGCTGCGCGATCTGCTCCGTCGTCGTCTCGGCCTGCGCGGCGATCTGCCGTTCCAGTTCCTCCAATCGCGCTGGCACGGCCCCGAGGGTCAGCTCCCCGGTCATGTACTGCGCCAGGCCGTAGCAGTGGCCCCGGTCAGCCGGCGCAGTATCACCGTGGTCATCGCCCAGTACACCCGCGACTCCGAACTGCGCGGCTGGTGCTCGTAGTCGCGCACCAGCCTGCGGTGCAGCATCAAGATCCCGTATGCGCGCTCCACGATCCACCGTTTGGGGATCGGCACGAACCCGGTCCGGGCCGGGTTGCGCTCGACGATCTCCACCTCGATGCCCACCGTCTGACCGTGCGCGACGACGGCGTTCTTGAAGCCCTGGTCGACCAGGGACTTCTGAACGGTGTCGGTGTCGGCGACGACCCTGTCCAGCAGCGCGATGCCGGCGGCGTTGTCGTGCACGGACGCGGCGAGCACCACCACCGCGATCACCAGGCCCAACTCAACGGCCAGGCCGCGCTTGCGGCCCGGCACTTTTTTGCCGCATCACGCCCCGTCGACTGAGCGGGCACCCCGGCCGCGGCGTCCACGCTCCGGGCCGAGCACCACCAGGCTCGGGTCCGCCTTCCGCCGCGCTTTCTCCCGCACCTGCCAGCGCAGCAGGTCGTGGATGGTCTGGTCGGTGCCGTCGTCGCCCCACTTGGTGAAGTAGTACATCACCGCGCCACGCGGCGGCAGGTCGTGCGGAAGCAGGTCCACTGGCCGCCGGTGCGGCCCTGGTAGAGGAGCGCCTTGACGATCTCCCGCATCTCGTACCGGCCCTGGTGGCCGCTGACCGATTGGTGTGCGGCCTTCCACGCGGCGATCACCGGCTCGATCAGCGCCCACTGTGCGTCGGACAGGTCGGTGTTGTAGGGCTTGCGCTCGCTCACAGTGTTCAGCCCAGCACCCCAAGCCGGCCGACCGGCAGGGATGCCGCAGTTCCACACATTCAGGTGACGACAAATCACCTACCAACCCACATACACGCTTCTGAGATCGTGTCCTGCTCAGTGAGTGCGAGGAGTCGTTTGGCTGTGTGTCGGCGCCCGACTTTCACAGCCCTCCGCGTTGCTGCCGGGGTGACCAGGGCGGCGGCCCTGCGGCTGTTCGGGGGTTGGGCGCAGGGTTGAGTCGGGGACGGGGCGGCTCGCAGGGGAGCCGACGGTGAGGGTGAGTGCTTCGCCGTGGTGCCGGACTGTCATCGTTGTGCCGGCCAGCAGGGTGTAGGTGACGGTCCCTGTCTTGATCTCCACGCGCAGGCGGCGGCCCCAGATCCCCATGTGGAAGGTGAGCCGGCTGAGCTTCTCGGGTAGTCGGGGCATGAACGACAGCGTGTCGCCGTTGTGGCGCATGCCTCCGAAGCCGCAGACCAGGGCCATCCAGGTTCCGGCCAGTGAGGCGATGTGCAGCCCGTCCCGAGTGTTGTTCTCCAGGTCATTCAGGTCCATCAGTGCCGCTTCTACGACATAGTCGTAGGCAAGGTGTTCATGGCAGACCTCCGCTGCTATGACCGCTTGGCAGCATGCGGACAGCGACGAGTCGCGGACCGTCAGCGGTTCGTAGTAGGCGAAGTTGCGGGCCTTTTGCTCGGTGTCGAAAGACTGGTCGCACGTGTACATGGCCAGCACCAGGTCCGCCTGCTTCACCACCTGCTTGCGGTAGATGTCAAAGTAGGGGAAGTGCAGCAGCAAGGGGTACTGGTCGGGCCGGGTGGCGGCGAAATCCCACGGCTGGTGGCGGGTGAACCCGGCATGCTGCTCGTGCACCTGCAGTTCGTCGTTGTAGGGCAGGTGCATGGCTTCCGCGGCGTCGCGCCAGGCTGCTGTCTCCTCGTCGTCCACGCCAAGAGCCGCCGCCTGGTGGGGGCGGCGTTCGGCGCTGTCGGCCGCTCCGCGCAGGTTCTTGGCGGCCATGAGGTTGGTGTAGGCGTTGTCGTCGGTGACCGCGCTGTACTCGTCCGGACCGGTCACGCCGTCGATGTGGAAGGTGCCGCGGTGGTCGTGATGGCCCAGCGACATCCACAGCCGGGCCGTCTCCACGAGGAGCTCCACCCCACTGGTCTGCTCGAAGTCCTCGTCGCCGGTGGCGGAGACGTAGCGGATGACGGCGTCCGCGATATCGGCGTTGACATGGAACGCGGCAGTGCCAGCCGGCCAGTAGGCGGTGCACTCCGAACCGTCGATAGTCCGCCATGGGAATGCTGCTCCGCGCAGCCCGAGCTGCCGCGCCCGGTCCCGGGCCGCTGGCAGGGTGCTTTGCCGCCAGCGCAGCGCCTCGGCGACGGCTCCGGGCGAGGTATAGGTGAGCAGCGGCAGGACGAAGGTCTCGGTGTCCCAGAATGAGTGGCCGTCGTAGCCGGTGCCGGTCAGCCCCTTGGCGGGGATGGCCCGCTGCTCGGCGCGGGCGCCGGCTTGCAGCACGTGGAACAGCGCGAACCGCACGGCTTGCTGGATTTCCTCGTCTCCGTCAACTTCGACATCGGAGCGTGCCCAGAACTCGTCCAGGTAGTGCCGCTGCTCGTCCACCAGTCCTTGCCAGCCGGTGCTGCCGGCTGCTGCGAGCGCGGCTTCCACCTGGTCCCGTACGGCGGGCAAGGAACGGATGCGTGACCAGCCGTAGGCGACCAGCTTGTTGATCCTCAGCTGCTGGCCGGGGGCCAGCAGCGATGTGACCGTCAGGCGCGCGACATCGTCGTTGCTCTCGACACTGGTCTGCGTCTGCGCGGGCCCCCGTACGGTGTGGTCGGCTGCGGCCGCGACCCGCAGCTTGCTGTTGCGCGTGCAGTGGATCAGACTCAGACGGCTTCCCAGCGCGTGGTTCTCTTCCGCATCGAGTGGTGACTCCAGGGCCGCAGCGGCGCGGGGATCGCCCGCGACTGCGGGAAGTTGTTCGTTGGCGACGAGTTCGGACTGCACCACGATGCGCACTGGGATGTCGACGGCTTCGACCTCGTAGGCGACGGCGGCGATGGAGCGCTGAGTGAAGGAGACCATCCGAGTGGAGCGCACCCGGACCGTGTGGCCCGCCGGCGAGGTCCACGTACAGCTGCGGTGGAGAAGACCGGCATGCAGGTCCAGCACACGCTCGTGAGCGCGGAGCCTGCCGTAGCGCAGGTCGAAGGGCTCGTCGTCGACCAGCAACCGCAGAATTTTGCCGTTGGTGACGTTGATCGCGGTCTGGCCGGACTCGGGGTAGCCGTACCCTCCTTCCGCGTAGGGCAACGGGTGCAACTCGTGAAAGCCGTTGAGGTAGGAGCCGGGCAGCCCATGAGGCTCGCCCTCGTCCAGGTTTCCGCGCCAGCCGACATGACCGTTGGAGAGCGCGAAGACCGATTCGCTCTGTGGCAGCAGATCCAAGTTGAGAGGCGTTTCCTTCAGGGCCCAGGGATCGACGGCGAAACAAGTGTCTGTGATCATCCCCGGCGCTCCAGCTCCGCGAGGTCCTGCACGACGATGTCAGCGCCGTGGGCGCGCAGGGCGTCCGCCTGGCCGACCCGGTCGACCCCTACGACATAGCCGAAGTGGCCGGACCGGCCGGCGTCCATCCCGGCGAGTGCGTCCTCGAAAACAGCCGACACCCGGGCTGTGACGCCCAGATCATGGGCGGCGGCCAGGAACGTATCGGGATGCGGTTTGCCGGGAAGCCCGCGCTCCGCGGCCACCAGCCCGTCGATGCGAACGTCAAACAGCGCTTCGGCCCCCACCGACACCAGGATCTCCCGGCAATTCACGCTGGAGGACACAACGCCTGTCTTCAGGCCGTGCTGCCGGACCCTCCGGATATAGCGCATGGTGCCCGGGTATGATTCGGCACCTTTCGTGCGGATCTTCTCCAGCAACAGATCGTTCTTGCGATTCCCTAGACCCTGCACCGTATCCCCCTCGTCATCCGGGGAGCCCTCGGGGAGCTTGATACCGCGCGAGGCGAGGAAGCTGCGCACCCCGTCGGTGCGCGGCCTTCCGTCCACGTACTCGTCATAGTCCTGGGTGGCGTCGAACGGCGTGAAGCCGGATCCGTCGTGCCGGAGGAGGAAGTCGTCGAACGTCTGCTTCCAGGCAGCCGCATGTATGACGGCCGTCTTCGTGATGACACCGTCCAGATCGAACAGGCACGCTTCAACCGATTCCGGCAGGCCGTACGGGGTCATTGAGTACACCCTCCCCGGAGAACGTGACCGGCTCAGCAGAGAGCATTGTGATGTTTTGCCGCTCTGCGCTGGGGGCCTTGTCCGGCGTGCGGCAACTTCCCGACTGCGCCCGTGCCCATGAATTACGATCCTCCCGGTTCCGGCCGGGTGCAACAGACGAGTACCCCGGGACCGCCGGGGTGCATCAGTCCCTCCACATAGTGCACACGTAGCTCGCGGGCGATGGTGGCGTTGGCCGGGCCGTCGGTCGCGGCCGACGAGGTCCTCCTGCGCGGGGCGCAGGCTGCCCGCCGGGCATCGCTCGGAAGACCCGCGTCCCGGACTCCACTTCCACCGAGCCGCGAAGGACAACACGTCGACGACCGCCAGATACGCGACATCTGCCGCGAGCTGTTGCGCGCCGGCGGGCCCTCAATCGAACCGCGCCCCCACTGCCTGTCTGCCGAAACCAATCGTCCATGGCCGGCGGCCATGCCATCCCTAATCTTGCGTGGGTATCCCCGGCTTCAGCCGGGGAGGGAAACGCATCCTTGGCACGGAGGCGCGAAGCGCCGGAGTTCAAGGAGCTTAGAGCTCGCGCAGATAGGCGTGCGCTCGTGGGCGGCGGTTCGGGCGGTCGTCCCAGCGGTGGGTCGTCCATGCCTGGCGGATCAGGCTACGGACGGTGATGATCGTGTCCGCGAGGTCGAAGAAGGCGTCGATGACCGTGGCTCGGCGTTCATAGCAGCGGGCGAGCCGGTGGAAGGCGTTCTGCCAGGCGTGGGTGCGCTCGACGTGCCACCGCTGGCTGGCCTGGATCGGCGCCTTCTCGCCCTTGTGCGCGATGCGGCCGTGCAGACTGCGCGCGGCGAGTTCAGTGCGCGTCTTGTCCGAGTCGTAGCCGGCGTCCGGGTGCACGGTGATGTTGTCGGGTAGTGGCCCCAAGTCCTCCAGCCGGTCCAGGGTCGGGGCAAGCAGCGGGGAGTCGTGGCGGTTCGCTCCGGCCAGGACTCTGCCGAGCGGTATTCCGTAGCCATCCGTCATGCCCGAGCGTTTCAAGCCCTGCTTGCCTCGATCGACCGGTGAGCGCCCGGCGACCTCGCCGCCGCCGGGGGCCTTGGTGATGGAGCCGTCGATGGCGATCTGGTCGAGCACGAGCCCGACGATCCGGTCGTTGGACTCCAGCGCGATCTGCTTGAGCCGGGCGAAGGTGCCGAGCTGGATCCACTCGTCACGGCGGTTGCGGATGGTGGTCGCCGAGCAGGTGGTGTCGGCGATCGCCTCGTACGAGCAGCCAAACCGTAAAAGCTGCAGCAGCTTGTCGAACACGATCCGGTCGCTGATGCGCGGGCGGTGGCAGCCCAGCGGATGGGCTGGATCGACCGTCGGGCGCTGCGGCAGGAGCGCCGCGAATTGGTCCCAGAGCGGGTCGGTCAGCCATGACGGCAGAACGGGCACAGGTCTCCCCAGTGGTCACAGAGCGTCGCAACTTCATGATCGCCGAGACCTGTGCCCGCCTTGCTGCCGGGTTCCTCACACCGCCTATATGCGCGAGCTCTTACTCAAGCGGCTTGACACGACATAGCAGCCTCGGGGGGTGCACAGTGCTGCTGCAGGGTCTGCTCACTGCAAGGGCTCACTCATTGGGGTCCGGTCGGCCGCCCGGTCCACTGCAGGAGATCCGGCCCAGTGCGGGATCACTGGCGCGCGGTTGCGAGACGGCCTTGCCAGGGCTGGTGCGCGGCTTCGGAGCCGCCCCGGGCGACGTCGCCCGCGTCACATTTCTTGACCGCACGGTCCGCAACCAGGTTCTTTACCGTATAGTCCAAAACTGAGCCCGTGACACCCGGTTCGGGACTCATCCCTGTAGCGACAGTCATCGCGTGGGTGGCAAGGCCATCCACGCCGAGTAGGAGCCTTGATCATGGGACAGCTTGAGGGCAAGACAGCCATCGTCACTGGCGGTAACAGCGGGATCGGGCTGGCAACTGCCAAGCGATTCGCACGTGAGGGCGCACACGTGTTCATCACCGGCCGTCGTCAGGAGGCTCTTGACGCCGCGCTGGCCGAGATCGGCCAGGGCGCCACCGCCGTCCGGAGCGATGTATCCGACCTTGGCGACATCGACCGTCTGTACGCGGCTGTCGCTGAGCAGGGTCGCCGGATCGACGTGTTGTTCGCCAACGCCGGCGGCGGTGAGTTCGCCACTCTTGAGCAGGTCACCGAGGAGCACTTCGACTCGACCTTCGGCATCAATGTGAAGGGGATGCTCTTCACCGTTCAGAAGGCGCTTCCCCTGCTCAACGATGGCGCGTCGGTGATTCTCACCGGATCGACCGCCGCCACCTCAGGTGCCGAAGCCTTTAGCGTCTACGCCGCGTCCAAGGCGGCTATCCGCTCCTTCTCTCGTACCTGGGCCAATGAGCTCAAGGGCCGAAAGATCCGTGTGAATACCCTCGTCCCCGGTCCCATCGACACCCCTGGCAACTCCGGCCTGGCTGCCGACGCGGAGGAGGCCGCCAAGATGCAGGCATTCTTGGTGAGTCAGATCCCCCTGGGCCGGATGGGCCGCCCTGACGAGGCCGCTGCCGCCGCGCTCTTCCTCGCCGGCGACCAGAGCAGCTTCATCACCGGAGCCGAGCTCTTCGTCGACGGTGGCCTCAACCAGATCTGACCGCCGCTTCGACCATTTTTTGTGACCGGCGCATCCGCAGCCGGCGCCACAGGCCGGTGAACGCACTGGTCAGGCCGATGAAAGTCATCCAGACCACGATTCGGCTGCGCTACAGGTCCAGGACAACGTCGTCGGTGGGCTTGGAGCAGCAGATCAGGATGTTGACCTCGGCCGGCGGCTCGACGGGGTCGGGGTAATAGTCGACGGTGCCGGACATCATGGCGAGTTCGCAGGTGTGGCACACGCCGGTGCGGCACGACCACTGGACCGGGACATCGCAGGCTTCGGCAAGTTCGAGCAGGGACTCTTGGACGTCGTTCCAGGGAACGTGAAGACCGCTGCGGGCGAAGGAGACCTCGGGTCCGCTGCCGACGGGGCCCGGGGGCTGGTGGGGCGCGGGTGCGATGGATCCGGCCGGCCTCCAGCCCCGAATCGATGAGCGCGGCGGTGACGTTGTCCATGAAGCCCACGGGTCCGTACAGGTACGCATCGGCGTCGGTCGGCAGGCCGGGCCCGCGAACGCGGTCGGCCGACAAGCGGCTCGCCTCCGCGTAGTCGACGCCCTCGCGGTCCGCCGCGGTCGGTCTGCTGTAGTAGACGGTCGACCGGGCATTGGGGAGTGTGGCGATCAGGTCGCGGCTCTCCTGGGCGAAGGGATGCTCGGTGCCGTTCCTCGCTCCGTGCAGCCACCACACCTGGCGGGCAGAGTGGCCGTGAGCGAGGCTGTGCAGCATGGCCAGTGCGGGTGTCACGCCGATCCCCGCCGACAAGAGCAGCACCGGATTGTCGCCCTGGGCCAGGCAGAAGGTGCCGCGGGGCGCGGTGGCCTCCAACCGGTCGCCGACGCGGATGTGGGCCCGCAACTCGTTGCTGGCGGCACCGTACGGTTCGACTTTGACGCTGATGCGGTATGCGCCCGCGGCCGGCCGGCCGGACAGCGAGTAGCTGCGGACCAGCGGCGGCACGTCGCCCTCGGGCTGGACCTTCACGGTGAGGAACTGGCCCAGCAGCGCGGTCGGCAACTCGGAGCCGTCAGCGGCTGCCAGGTGCATGGAAAACACACTGCGGCTCTCGGACTGTATGCGTGCGACGGTCAGCGGCCGGAAGCCCCGCCAGGCAGGCGGCGGAGCGGTAGCCGCGGCACTGAGCCCCGCGCTGCCCGAGGAACCGCGGCCCTCGCCATTGGACTGTTCCAGAAGCGTCCGCATGGAGCCCTGCCAACCGGGACTGAGTGCGGGTATCCGCAGGGCCCGCTCTACCTGCTCGCGAGTGTGCCCGGGCAGGTAGAGCACCCGGTCGATCTCCTCGACGGTCATCGCCTCGGGCCCGGTGGCGACCTTGACGATCTCCTGGCCGGCCTCGACTGACGGCGGCCGTGGCAAAGTCCAGATGTGCGGCCAGCCGAGTCCAGGCTGATGGCCACCGGAATTCCAGGTGGATGGCCGTCTGACCAGTGGTGTTCCTGATCACTTCCTTAACTGGAGGAGACCCCTCCGACCGTTTGCTGGTGTTTGCGCGCATCAGCTACCGGCCGGAGAGGTCCTGTGACGAAGTCTGACACGGAGATTATGGAAATCCTTGAGGCGTACGACCTGACCGGGACGGTCTGGTCGGCGGCGGCCTTGACGGGGCACGACCCGAAGACGGTCAAGCGGTATGTCGAGGCCCGCAACGGCGGGCGCAATCCCTATGAGCGAGAGCCCCGGCCGAAGATGATCGACGCGTTCGGGGAGAAGGTCGAGGAGTGGGTCGAGCAGTCGAAGGCGACGATCCGCGCCGATGTGGTCCACGAGAAGCTCGTGAAGATGGGCTACCGGGGCAGCGAGCGTTCGACGAGGCGTGCGGTGAACGCGTCGAAGAGCGCGTGGAAGGCGGGTAAGCGCCGCACCTACCGGCCGTGGATTCCCGAGCCGGGCCGGTGGCTGCAGTTCGACTGGGGTGAGGGGCCGCGGATCGGCGGCCGGCGGACCTGGCTGTTCTGCGCGTGGCTGTCCTGGTCGCGGTTCCGAGTTGTGATCCCGGTCTGGGACTGCACGCTGGGCACGCTGGTGGCCTGCCTGGACACCACGCTCAGGCGGATCGGCGGGGCTCCGACGTATGTGCTGACCGACAACGCGAAAACGGTGACCGTCGAGCACATCGCCGGGATCCCGGTACGTCATCCGCAGATGGTCGCCGCAGGCCGGCATTACGGCTGCCAGGTGGTCAGTTGCGTGCCCTACGACCCTGAGTCGAAGGGCGGTGCGGAGGCCACGGTCCGCATCGCGAAGGCCGACCTGGTGCCCACCAGCGCGAACCTGCTGGCCGCCTACGACACCTTCACCGATCTCGCCGATGCCTGCCTGACCTGGTGCGATGCGGTGAACTCGCGCCGTCACCGGGCGACCGGACAGATACCCGCGAGCCGTCTGGACGTCGAACGCACCACGCTGCATGTCCTGCCCATCGAGCCGCTCGCGCTCGCGCTGGGCGAGGAGAGGCTGGTCGGCTCGGACCGCACGATCAGCTTCAACGCGGTGCGCTACTCGACCCCGCCGGGCTATACCGGCGTGAGGGTGTGGTGCCGGGTGGTCGGCGAAGAACTCTCCATCACCGCCCGTACCAACTCCGGTGATCTCTCGGAGATTTGGCGCCACAGGCTTTCCACCCCGGGTGTTCCGCAGATCATCGACGCCCACTATCCCGACCATCCCGACGGCCGCAGCATCCACCAGCCCAGGCTGCGGCCCCGCTCGGAAGCGGAGATCGCGTTCGTGGGCATCGGCCCCGGAGCCGGACGCTGGCTCAAGGAAGCCGGACCCGCCGGCGCGGTCCGTATCCGCGCCAAGATGGCCCGCGCGGTCGAGCTGGCCACCGTCCTGGGCAACGACAAGGTCGACCAGGCCCTCGGACTTGCGGCGACGGCCGGGCGCTTCGCCGACGACGACCTGCTCTCGATCCTGGGACACATCGCGGACAGCAAGCCCGCCGGCGAGGTCGTCCGCGCGGACGAAGCCCACTCCGTCCAGAACGGAACCATCGGCTGGCAGGCCCTGGGCAACTGAGCCAACACGCAGCCCACCACATCATTCTGACGACACCTCACCCAAGAGAACGGCACCTCCATGAGTTTTCCCAACCCGCCCGCGATCCCCGAGGAACTCGACAAGCTCATGCGCCGGATGCGCCTGCCCTATATGCGCAAAGCGGCCCCGGACGTCCTGGCCACCGCCCGAGCCCAACGCTGGGACCCCGCCGAGGTTCTGCGGCTGCTGATAGCCGAGGAGGTCACCGGCCGCGACGCGGCCACCCGGCGTCTTCGCCGCCACTCGGCGAACTTCCCCACCGGCAAGACCCTGGGCTCCTGGCGGGCCGAGGACTCCACCATCCCCGAACCCACCCAGAACTCCCTGACCACCCTGGAATGGATCGGCCGCGCCGAAAACTTGGTGATCGCCGGCCCGTCGGGGACGGGCAAGAGCCACTTCACCGAGGGCCTGGCCCAGGCTGCGATCGAAACCGACATGCGGGTGTCCTGGTTCACTCTGGAGACGCTGAGCGCCGCGATCGGCAAGTCGAAGGTCGATGGGTCCACCGCACGGACTGTCGCCCGGATCTGCCGGGCTGATTTGATCGTGATTGATGACATTGGCCTGCTGCCGGTCGGTGAGGACGCCGCCGAGGCGTTCTACCGGATCATCGATGCCGCCTATGAGCGCCGGTCCATCGCGGTGACCAGCAACATCCACCCCTCGGGCTTCGACACGATCATGCCGAAGACTCTCGCGGGCGCGAGCACCGATCGCCTCATGCATCACGCACACCTTGTGAACACCACCGGGGACTCGCATCGCCTCGCCGAGGCCCTCGCAGGGAAGGGAGTGGTCCCCTTGAACTGACCCCCACCCCAGGAACACCACCGGCCACACGCCTGGCTTTCTGATGGCCACCAGCCTGGGCCTCCAACGGCCACCTACCTGGGCATCTCAATGACCGTTGACATCGACCTCGCCCTCCGCGATCACACGGAGGTAGAAGCCGGGGCGGTGGTGGGCCACGAGCAGTGCCGCCATCCGCGGCTCTCTCATCCGCAGGCCCACCCGGTAACAGGTCACCCGGGGCTGGGTGACCTCGAAGAGGGCCTCTCCGATGCGGTAGCGGTCCCGGATGCAGACCTCGTCGTCAGGCAGGCCGTCGACGGCGAAGTTCTCACCGAACTGGCCGGGACTCAGGTCGTCGCGCCCCAGCTGTTTCGCCCAGAAGCGGTACGAGTCGAGCTGGTACACCAGCACCGCCCGCTGCTCACCGCCGTGCCCGCCCAGATCTCCCTGCCCGTCCCCGTCGATGTTCAGCCGTCGCACCATCCGCGGCCCGGAAACCGTGTGCTTGTAGACGCCGGTGTAAACGGTCCTGCCATGCCAGGGAACGTCTTTCGGCATCCCGACATTCACTGCTGTCAACGTGGCCACCACGCCACCTCTCCTGTGGCGGCTTCCCCTGCAGCTGTGGCAGGGAAGCGACTATGATCAGCCGGAAATTCGCAACGCCCCCGTCTTTCTGAGATCAAGCCACACTGACTTTCCATGACCATGAGGGGAGGTTCCCCAGGCTGCAGAGAGGTCTTCTACGATGTCGAGCCCCCTTCCGTGCTCTGCCACAGCGTTCTCCTCATCTGAATGGATAACGGAGGTGGGCACAGGGGGCCTGGCATCCGTGTCACGGACCTCGAAGTAAATTCTGTCAGGATACTCTCGGAGCATCACTTCGACATCGCTGTCAGCATGGATCAGCGCATTGGTGACGATTTCGGAAATCATGATCTCAGCATCGTCGATCAGCGCCTCGAGCTCCCGACTGAGCAGATAGTTCCTTACAAATTTCCGCGCGGACCTCACACTTCGGATGTCGCGCTTCTTGATGGCCATCCGGGCGACCCGGTCGGCTGACCCGATGAGATTTCCCTCGTAAAGGGCGAGTAGGAGTGCGAGATCGTCCGATCTCCGGCCACCCTTCGAGGCATTGGCGACGAGGGCGTCGGCAAGTTCATGCAGGGAGTGGCAACCAGCGTTACCGACGGACGCAAGAAGAGCGTGAGCATCGGACACGGGATCGCCACCCACGCCATCCGTATACAGAAAGAAAAGGGTACCCGGGCGGATGTCGATCTCCTTGCTGACATATACGTGGCCGGGCACAACGGCAAGCGGAACGTTTGCAGGTACATCCGGAACAAGGATCCCAGAGAGCGGGCATCGCACCAGGGGAGCAGGATGGCCGGCCAGGGCTATTTCGGCGATGCCGCTTTCAGGATCGATGCGCACAAAACAGCAGGTAGCGTAGAGGTCGGTATCCAGTTCAGTGAGCAGATCACTGGATCTGGACAGTACGTCGGCGGGTTTATGTCCTTCCGCCGCATAGGCGCGGCACCCGCTCCGGAGCTGGCCCATGATCACCGCGCTGTCGGCATTGTGACCTTCAACGTCACCCACAATCAGGCCGATCTGGCCACCCGGGAGAGGGATGGCGTCGTACCAGTCGCCGCCCATGCCAGAGGCGACGGACTCGGCCGGCACATAACGAGCCGTAACCGCCACGTCAGGGAATTCCGGGAGGGTACGCGGGAGGAGCTTCTGCTGAAGTGCGTCGGTGAAAGCGCGCTTGCTCTCACCGAGATGGGCACGCTCCGTGGCTACGGCGAGTTGCGTCGTCATCATCAGCAGGACGGCTTGCTCCTCCGCCGAGACTCGTCGTGGGGTCTCGAAGCCGAGCAGGAAGCTTCCTTGCAGGCCGCCGCTTGCGACGAGGGGGATGATCGCTGCCGCTTGGAGGTTTCCGATCTCAGTGTCGGAGTAGAGCGCGAGCATTGCCTCACGATCGGGCAGAAACAGGGGCACACCCGTACGCAGCACATCTGCGCCCGGAAGCCTCCGGTCGAGGCTGGCCCCGTGCAGAGCTCGGGCCACGTCCGTGGCCCCGGCATGTCCGACGACTCGCAGTCTGCCTTCTTGAGCGATCACTGCCACGAAGGACTGAGCGCCGAACGGGTGCATCATGCACTCATGGGCGGCTCGCATCACGGCGCCCAGTTCGAATGCTTCGTTAAGAGCCGCTGACAGCTTATGGACCTGATACATCTTCGAGAGCGCTGGAGATCCTGGGACGTCGCTAAGACCCCAGCGATGCTCTCCGCTGAGGTCTGGGCCGTCCGCTGTCGAAGAGCGAGGAAACATCGGGATGATCAGCGGGGATTCCCTCGGCCATACGCCCGCGTAGCGAAGAAAATGCTTGGCTAGTTCGGGTCCGAAATTGCGTCCGAGTTCCTCCATCCGCAAAAGGATACGTCTTTGCTCGTGGGGATCCGTTGGTGCCCATTGACCTGTGAGCACTCCGAATGTCTCGTCACCGACTGTCAGCGGCACAGCAACGACGTAGTGGGGGTAAGGCATCAGCCTCAGCGAGTATTCGTCCTTGAGATCGGCTTGGGACACTGTGCGAGCTGTGCGGTATGCGACGGCCGAGGTATAGGGGCTATTGGAGAGAATGCACTCGGGCACGGCGAAGATACCAGGCGGTGCTCCCCCGACGGCGACTGAGAAAAGCTGGTCCCGCTCGCGTGATGCCAGGTAAACGATGCCGTGGAATGCACCTAGCTCCTGCACCAGCTGGTAGAAGACTTCGGTCAATACTCGACCCCTGCCAGTCAGGACCACAGGGGGGATCATGTCCTGGTGGCTGTAACCAGCCTCCTGCTTGCCTGCCACATTTCCCCCACTCGTGGGGTGCGTTCGGGTGGGACACGGGACCGCGGTTAAGTCCGGGCTCCCTTCGAGGATACGGTCCACGTTCCGGGAGAGACCATGTGTGGGAGGGCCCGGAGAGCTGAGCGCATAGCCCCCTGCGCTGCTCATCCCGGTCGGTGGGCATGGCGTTCCGGTGCCGCCGTGCGACCAGGCCGTTCGTCATCGCTGCACACAGCGCACGCTGACCCAGCCGTCATGGGCGATGACGGCGTTCTCATTTCGCTGAATGAACGGCTCGCCCGCCTCTGAGCACAACCGTCACGACGCTCCCGGCGCTCAGCGAACAGCCTCGCTCCGTGCAGCCACCAGCACCTGGCGGGCGGAGTGGCCGTGAGCGAGGCTGTGCAGCATGGCCAGTACGGCTGTCACGCCGATCCCTGCCGACAGGAGCAGCACCGGATTGTCGCCCTGAGCCAGGCGCCTCCAACCGGTCCCCGACGCGGATGTGGGCCCCAGCTCGTTGCTCGCGGCACCGTACGTAACTTTGACGCCGATGCAGTATGCGCACGAGCCCGGCCGGCCGTACCGCGAGTCACACCCCAGGGCGCGCGACGCAACCGTTCCCCGAGTTCGGTTCACATCGCCCGGAATGCGCGCAAATGATTCCGTGCCCGGCGTACCCGCTATCACGCCATATGCTCCCGTACATCAAATTCCCGGATCGGCATGCCTGGTATACGCGCGAGCTCGTGCGTCAGGAAGGTCGTGTAGGGAGTGAGCCGGCCCTTGACGCGGTGCGAGCCACCAGACAGGTAGCTGCTGTGCCGCCACCGCAGCCGGCTGTCCCTACCTCGCCTGGTCCTCCAGCTCACCATGCCACCTGACGTGGACGTGCGTCGGCGGCTTGCCCGCCATCAGTCGATGCGGTCACCCAGCAAGGTGGCCGAGACCTGTTCTGCCAGCCAGTGTTCGGTGTCGTTCCATGACCAGCCGCAGTCCGCCACGTACAGGCGCCAGGACTGGTGGCTGAGGAAGAACCACAGGATGTCGGTGGCGCGGCCCTGCGTCAGGCCCTCGCGCAGGGCATGCAGATCCGCCAGCCGGCCGGCCACGACCGCGAGGGCCTCGCGGTAAGCGCGATTGGCGTCGGTGAGGGTTTCCGCGGCGGTTTCGTCCAGTGTGGCCGCTGTGACCAGTACCTGGAGGAGGGCGGAGTACCGCTCGTTGTCGATCCGGACCCCATGCGTAGCGGCGGCGACCGTCTCCCGGGGATCGGATGAGGCGCGCACCGCTGCGAGGGTCTCGTCGACGATCGGGTCGGCCATGCCCTCGCCGATGAGGTGGGCCAGGATCGCGGCCTTGCCTCCGGTGCTCGCGTACACCGTGGGAACGGCCGTTCCGGACTCCCGCGCGATGTCGCTGACGGTGACCTTTCCATAGCCTTGTTCCAGAAAGAGGCGCAGAGCGGCGGCGAGGATGGCCGCCCGTGTCTCCGCGGCCGCCTCGGCACGCCTGCCGGCACGGTAGGGCCGCCGGTCGCCCGGCCGACTGCTCATAGTTCCATCTTCAACCAACGCATGCTACTTTCGATATAGGTACCATCTATTGAATATTGGGTGCCTTTCCCTGCGATCGTCTGCACCCGGCCCACCCCATACCAATCGTGCCGGGCGCCCCCGTCTTCTCTGTCTGGAGTCACCCATCATGAGTCTCTTCACGCCTGCCACCGGCGCTGCGGCACGTCAGTATGTCCTGGGGCAGGAGCTGCGGGTCACCATCCTCACCTCCGGAGCGGAGACCGAGGGACGCCACGACGTCACCGACTCCGTCATGGAGACGGGTGCGGCGACGCCGCTGCACCTGCACACGCGGTACGAGGAGCGGCTGTGGGTGGTTTCTGGTTCGCTGACCGTGTGGGCCGGGCCCGACACCGTGACGCTGCGGTCCGGTGACTTCTTCACCATTCCCAGGGACGTGCCTCACGCGATCAAGTCCGGCCCCGACGGGGCCCGGGCGCTCAACATCAGCTCGCCGGCCGGATTCGCCGAGCTCATCGCTCGGGCCGCCACACCGCTTCACCTGGCCACGCCGGAGACTGAGCTGGACGCGGAATTGTTCATGGCGGTGACCGAGGAACTCGGCGATGTCGTTCTCGGCCCGCCCGGCATGATCCCCGCAGATCTGGACCGCCCCGGCCAGTAGCTCGCGAAAGGCGGTCCCGGCGAGCGGCGGGATCAGCCTGCCGGTCCGGACAGGCCCGGCAACTGGGCATCGACGCCTGGCCGCTCCCGGGTCGGCAAAGGGCGCGGATCATCGGCCTCAGGGCCGTTCGCCATCGCGGCGCGGAGAGCATGCTGACCCAGACGTGATGGGCGATGACCACAGTCTCGTCTCCCGCAACGGAGCGCTCGGCCGCCTCTTACGGCAACCGTCACGAGGCAACCCGCGCTCGCCGCAACGCTTGCAATCGCGAACTCTGTACGCCGTCGAAGCGGCGCGATGCGCCCGGGATCACGCCGCCCGACAATTCTTGACCGGCCGGTCCGAATCTGTTCTACTCGACAGAGACGTTGCGGAGCCCCGGGCCATCGCGCCCTTGTGGTCCTCCGATTTCTGACGCGCAGCGGCCACCAGCGCCGTAAGTGGCGTGAAGCGCCGGATGCGCCTCCCCCGCACCCCTCTCCGTGAAAGGTTCCCTGATCATGACTACACGCGAGGTCGTCGAGAAGTTCCTCGGGCTGCTTGCCGCCGGAGACCCTGACGCCGTTGCCGAAGTGTTCGCGAAGGAGATCGACTGGTACGTGCCCGGATCCCCCCGACTGCCCTGGACGGGCCGGCGCACGACGCGCGCCGAGGTCGCCGACTACCTCCGCACACTGGGCGAGAACATCGTGCCGGAGGAAAACGTCGACAACGTCGAAGCTCTCGTCGTGGAAGGTGACCACGCAGTCCTCCTCGGAGAGTTCTCCCGGATGGCGCGAAGCACGGGCCGCTCGTACCAGATGCCCATCGCCATGCACCTCCAGGTCGCCGACGGCAAGATCGTCAAGCTCTACCTCTACGAAGACACCTTCAAGGTCGCGCAGGCATACGCGCAGTGAGGGCCTGACCTCCGTTCCTTCGACGACACCGATCAGGCCCCTCGTGCCGCAGCCGCGGTGGCCGGCGGCTGACTCTGCGCCGCCCCCACGCAGAAGCCCCGGCCTCCACATCTTTCAAGGAAACCGTCGTGCGCGCTGCGATCGACATACACCGTTCCTCCTCCCGCCGCCTCTCCCGCACCGACTGGCTGCGGTCCTGGAACTCCTTCTCCTTCGGAGCCCGACCCGAACCAGCCAACACTCACTTCGGGTTGCTGCTCGTGTCCAACGAGGACACCGTCAAACCTGGCACGGGGTTCGACACCCATCCTCACCAGGACATGGAGATCGTCACCTGGGTGCTGGAGGGCGCGCTTGTCCACCAGGACTCCACCGGCCACAACGGAATCATCTATCCGGGCCTCGCCCAGCGCATGACCGCCGGCTCGGGCATCCTTCACAGTGAGAAGAACGACTCGTGGACGCTGACCGGCGATCCCGAACACAACAACGACGTGCACTTCATCCAGATGTGGGTCCTGCCCGACACTGCCAACGTGTCTCCCGGGTATGAGCAATTGGACATCAACGCCCAGCTCACACAAGGCGGATGGGCCACCCTGGCCTCGGGCATGCCCAAGCACTCCGGCACCCGGGCCATCAGCATCCGTCAAAAGCATGCCGCACTGCACGTCGCACGGCTTCGTCCCGCCGAGTCCCTGCACATCGCGACCGCGCCGTTCGTCCATGTCTTCGTCGCCAAGGGCGCGCTCTCCCTGGAAGGCTGCGGTCCGCTCACTCAAGGAGACGCGGCGCGGATCACGGCTGCCGAGGGCCAGCGGATCACCGCAGCAGATCGGGGCGCGGAGGTGCTCATGTGGGAGATGGACGCCACTGTGATTCTCCGGTGAGCCCTCCTGGCGCTCCTGGGACCTCACGCACGCCGCATCGGGCGCCAGAAACATATCTGCGCCGCCCGAGTCGAACGTCCGCCACTGGGAAGCCCAGGGAAAGCGAAATGAGCAACACATGATGAATGCCCGCGAGCTGCTGCTCGCCTACACGGACAACATCGCAGACCCAGAGGTCACCTCGTCCCTCTTCGCCGAGGACGGCGTCCTTGAACTTCCGTACCTCGAATCCATCGGCCTCCCGACCCGAACGGTCGGTCCCGAAGCAATTCGCGAGTTCATGACCGGTCTGTTTCAAGTCGTCCCGGGCTTCGGTTTCGACACGGTGGACATCCTGATCGAAACTGAAGATCAGGTCTTCGGAGAGTGGTCGGTGGAGAGGACCACGACCACTGGCCGTCCCTTCAGCCAAACCTACGCCGGACGCCTGGTGGCCGAGAACGGAAAGATCAAGCTCCTCCGCGAGTCTTTGGACCTGGTCCGGGCCGCGCGCGCGATGCTGCCAAACGGAGTGGCGGACATCCCTGCGTGACGTTCCAGCGCGCTCCTCACCCCAGTTTGCCCGCGGTGAGGAGCACGATGGCGCTGGGCGCTGGCACCCGCCGGATGGACCCGGAAACGTTGCGATCACGACCCGCCCGGTGTGGGATGAGGGCGTCCACGGCACGCCGCAACGGCGGCCGAGGGGCCGCACCGTTCAATGGCAGGAGGCACCATGCCCTCGAACCCTCCGGCACCTCCCTTCACCGAACAGACCGCCATCGAGAAGGTGCGGCTCGCCGAGGACGCCTGGAACACCCGCGACCCCCGCAGGGTGGCCCTCGCCTACACCCCCGACAGCCGGTGGCGCAATCGTGCCGAGTTCATCACCGGGCGCGAGGGGATCATCGACTTCCTCACCCGGAAGTGGACCAGAGAGCAGGACTACCGGCTCATCAAGGAACTCTGGGCATTCCACGGCAGCCGCATCGCCGTGCGCTTCGCCTACGAGTGCCACGACGACTCGGGGAACTGGTTCCGCTCCTATGGAAACGAGAACTGGGAGTTCGACGACGAGGGGCTGATGCGTGTACGGCTGGCATGCATCAACGACCTGCCCATCCAGGAGTCGGACCGCAAGTACCACTGGACGTTGGGACGTCGCCCGGACAATCATCCCGGGCTGAGCGATCTGGGCCTCTAGTAGATTGTCGCGGCTAATTTTTGGGATAGAGGTGGCGCAGTTTGATGCGTGCGTCGTGGGTGGTGAACTGCCAGTCCACCTGACGCTGGTCAGTGTTGGTGGCGTTCTGCCAGGCCGAGAGTTCAGTGTTGAGGGTGTCGAGGTCGCTGATCCGGCGGTCGAGGCATTGCCGGGTCAGCGCGGAGAGTTCGATCTCGGCGATGTTGAGCCATGACCCGTGCTTGGGCGTGTGGTGGATCTCGAGGCGTTGGGCCAGGGCGAATGCCTCTTCTGGTTCGAATGCCTCGTACAGTGAGGCGATGCCGTGGGTGTTGAGGTTGTCCATCACCAGCACCACGGCCTCGGCGTCGGGGTAGTCCACGCTCAGCAGCTGCTTGACCTGGCCGGCCCAGTCGATCCGGGTCCGCTGGGACAGCGCCTGAACGCGACGCCACCCACGCAGGGGTTCGACCCACACGAAGATCGAGCACGTGCCGCAGCGGATGTACTCGCTGTCCCGGCAAGCGTCGTGACCAGGGCGGGCCGGGAGCGGGTCGCGGACATCGGCGAGAAGCTGGTAGGGCTTCTCGTCCATGCACACCACCGGACGTGCCGGGTCGTAGGGCCGGGCATAGACGGCCAGCACATCTTCCATCCGGGCCGAGAACTCCGCGTTCACCCGTGGTGGGATGGTCCAGCACTTTCTCAGATGAGGACGCAGTTCCGTTTTTTTAAGACCCGCCCGATGGTGGAGTGGTCCAGATCGGGGATGTCCTCGGCCAGCGCGACGTGCTTCTCCAACAGCCGCAGCGACCACCGGGTATAGCCCTGGGGTGGCTGTGAGCACGCCATCGCGATCAGTCGGGCTTCGACCTCGCCGGTCACCGGCGAGGGCACCGGTGGGAGGTCACGTCTCTTCCGCGCGATCGTGGCGTGCACATCGCCACCGGTCTCGGCGAAACGCTTGGCAACCAGCCGTAACGTCTCACCGGAGACGCCGAGCCGGGCCGCGATCACCTCCTTGGAATCCACGTCACCCACTGAGGTGTCCAGCGCAAGCAGCACCCGCGCACGCATGATCATCGAGGCCCCACGAACACCCGTCGTGGTCACCCGGACCAACTCCTCACGATCCTGCGCGGTCAACTTGACCGGCCGCTTCTTCTGCGAACCCACAACGACAGTCCTGTCTGGGAAAAAGGAAGGTACCCACCAGACGCCAGCATCCCAACCAGACATGCCATAACTAAGCAGCGACGCGCTACTAGGGCGTGTTGTGAAAGTGCTTGCTGTGGGTTCGGGGGCGAGCGGAGCGGTGGCCCTTGATCAACGCGGCCGGGCTTCATAACCTCGCTTGATGGGAAATGACGACCTTCCGACTCTTGAACTCGCCTTCCCGGGTCCGGAACGTGACCGTGGTGTGGCGGCGATCCTGAGCGGTCAGAAGACCGCGCTCACGGGTCTCCTGGAGATCTACGAACACGCCGGCGAGGCAGTACCGGTGACCGGACAGCGATTCTGGGTGCTTGATTCCGAAGGTCGTCCGGCCGTCACGATCGAGCTCGTCGACGTGCGCATCGTTCCCATGAAGGAGATCGACGACGACTTCGCGCGAGCAGAGGGACGCGGCTACTCCGACGTGGCGGAGTGGCGGGCAGCGCACGAAGAGTTCTTCCGGAGCGATGGCGTGAGCGAGTACCTGGGACGCACCCCGGTCATTGATGACGACACTCTTGTCGTTGCGGAACGCTTCCGAGTGGTCGAGCCCGACGACTCGGGTGGTCCGTGACCCGTGTCCGACTCGATGGGAGTCCGGGAGGATCAAACCGGACATGCCCTGTGGGTGCTGGGACGGCAGCTGGTCATAGCCACTCGTTGATGGCTGCGACCAGTACGGTTGCCTCGTAACGGTCGGCGAGCTTGTCATATCGCGTGGCTACGGCTCGGTGGCGCTTCAGCCGATTGATCCCGCATTCCACCGCGTGGCGCTCCTTGTAGTCGGCCGTGTCGAACTTGGGCGGTCGGCCGCCTCGGGAGCCGAGCTTCTTGCGGTTGCGGACCTGGTCGGCCTTCTCCGGATTGGTGCACGCGACACCTCGTCTGCGCAGGTAGGCGCGGTTCGCGCGAGAGCCGTAGGCCTTATCGGCACGGACCTTGTCCGGCTTGGTGCGGGGCCGGCCCGGGCCAATACGGGGCACCCGGATGCCCTCCAGCACGGGCTGGAACTGCGGGCTGTCGTGCCTCTGTCCGGCGGTCACGAGCAGGGACAGAGGCTTCTGTCCCTGCTCGACCGCAAGGTGCAGCTTGGTGGTTAGTCCGCCGCGCGAGCGTCCGAGGCCGTGGTCGTCAGGCTCGGCGTCGACGCCACCAGGAGGCTCCTTCTGCAGATCCCCCTTTTGCGAGCCCCGGCGGCGTGCTGGTGCGCGCGGGCGATCGTGGAGTCCACGCTGACATCCCACGTGATCAGGCCCTTCGCATCGGCGTCGGCCTGCAGTTGCTCGAAGATCCGCTTCCACGTGCCGTCGCGTTGCCACCGCCGGAAGAGGTCGTAGGTCCGATCCCACGGCCCGTACCGCTCGGGGAGATCCCGCCACGGCGCACCAGTCCTGGTCCGACACCGTATGCCGTCGATCAGCTGCCGACGGGTCCACGTCGGCGGCCGTCCTGGCTTCTTGCCCGTCGGCAACAGCCGTTCAAGCCGGGCCCACTGGCCATGCGTCAGATCACCACGCCCCACGGCAAGTGATCATTTCACGACCTTGATCCACTTTCGCAACAGACCCTAGTACGCCTCTGGTACTCCACCAGCGTCTCTTCATTCGTGCTGGCCAGACCCCGTTCGCGCCCTGCGCGCCTCAACGACACGGCCACCCCGCCTCAGCATCGCTCACCCACGACAGCCCATCAATGGTTGGCGCGGTCCTTCCAGACGTGCGGGACGGGTGGACATGAAGCAAGACGACAGACCCGCTCGGGTGGCCCACCGGTGCCAGCTGCATGCAAAGCCAATATGGACCGAAAGGTCAAAAAGCAGTAGTGTGAACGCTATGGCGCGTCCCCGAAACTTCGATGAGAACCAGGTTCTGGAGTCCGTGCGCGAGCAGTTCTGGAACCGCGGCTATGCAGCCACATCGCTGCAGGACCTGATGGCCGCCACAGGGCTGGGCAAAGGAAGCCTGTACGGAGCGTTCGGTGACAAGCGCCAGCTCTTCCTGCACGTACTGGACAGCTATCGCGACGAGCAGCTCACCAGCGTCCGGCAAATCCTCACAGGACCAGGCCCGGCCCTGGAGCGCCTGACCCACCTCCTGGAAGGCACGGCCGACGGCTTCGCGGGAGACGCGCAGCGACGCGGCTGCTTCATGGTCAACAGCACGTCCGAGCTGCACAGCCAGGATCCCGAGGTGGTCTCCCGAGCCCGAACGACCTATCAGGGTGTCGAAGACCTTCTGATCGCCTGCGTCAAGGAGGCGCAGCGTGAAGGAGACCTGGATCCCAGTGCCGACGCGCAAGAGCTCGGACGCCTGCTCCTCGCGGTCCTGCAGGGCATCGAGTTCCTCGCCAAGACCAACATGGACGGCTCGGCCCTCCTGCAGATCGGCCGCGCCGCGCTGTCCCAGCTGCCTCGACCCTGACCCGGCGGTTCGGCCCGCTCCCCGCGACACCGCTGCCCTATGCCCCGCACATCCGGCAGGCACCGGAGGGCAAACGGATACGGTGGCCCGCAATCAGGAAGCTGTCCGCATCGGCCGGGTCGCAGTCGAGACTCGGCAGGCGAAGAACGACCCGTGGCTCATGGCGCTCCTGCACTGCCGTCAGGCCGTTCGGGAGCATGACGTGGACGGGCTACGGCTGGGCGACGTGACGCGGCTGGACTCGAGGACATCCCTCCCCAGCTCCTCGCCGTGTATGCCGAGGTGTACGCCGATCGGCTCGGCGAGGAGTTCCACAGCGTCGCCCGGTTCGACGAGCGCCTGGGCTGGAGCACGCAGGTTCCCGGCTTCGCCGCCGTCGTCGCCTACATGGACACGATCCCGCTCGGCTACGCGTACGGCTGCACTCTGCAGGAGGGCACCCGCTGGTGGCGCGGTCTGCGGACACCGCTCGCCGACAGCGCGGCGGTAGAGACCGGGGCCCCCACGTTCGCACTGTCGGAGCTGATGGTCGTCGAGAAGGTCCGCGGTACCGGCGCCGCCCACGAGATTCACGGCGAGCTGCTGCGCGGCAGATCCGAGGAGCGGGTCACGCTCCTCGTCGAGCGGGACCATCCGCGCGTACACGCCCTGTACGAGGCATGGGGGTACCAGCACTTCGGTGAGGTTCTCCCCTTTGAGGACGCGCCGCTCTACGACGCGATGATGCTCACCCTGGGCTAGCCGCGGGTGCTGGTGAACCGCACCCCGGGCCCCCACTTCGCCTTCTGGTCGGCGAAGCACCAGCTACACAGGGGGAGCCCGCCCGGGCCGTACCGCCATGTCTGCCGCTGGCATCCCGCGCACAATCCGACGTGACTGCCAGGGCAGATCATGGTGCTGGGGTCGGGCTCCGTGATCGGTGGCACTGAGGTCGTCATGTCTGTGTCCTCATCTGGGCGACGAGCGCTCATCACCTCGAACAAAGAACAGAACACGCGTCTCGATTGTCAGACCCTCCCCGTACGGTGGGGGTATGTCCCACTCCTCCGGGCCTGACGGCCGGGTGACTCCTGCCCTTGAGATCAACAACGGAATCCGCCGGCTCATGGCTGGCCCCGCCGGACGGAAGCGGACCGCCGACTACGAACGCCTCCTCGCCCTATGGGCGGAGGCCACTCGAGACGACGTCGAACCGGCCGCATGACGAGACCCCGCCCGAGCCTGATCGGGCGGGGCCCCGTGTCCCGGGTTCGAGTAGCACGCTCAGCTCGTGGACGATCCGAACGTTGATGGCGATATCTCAAATAGCGCCATCACCAGGTGTCCCGTCTGGCCTAAGAAGCTGTTGTCTTTCCGGATGTGATCGCCGCGTTTCCGCTGGTCGGGCATGGGGTCGGTGATTCGGTGGGAGTCGTGGCCTGTCGGGTCGTTTCTTGCCGGGAGGTCGCGGATGCCGTCGGTCGTTGGACTGCTGGAACAGCACGAGCTCGCCGCTCGTCGTCGGGTCGACGGGCTGCGGGAGGAGGCGGACCGTATCCAGGCCGAGCTGGTGGCGGCCGAGCAGGAATGGCAGGAGTGGGCGATCGCCCGCAGGCGGGTCGATACGGTGCTGGCTCCGGACGGCGGCGACACCGCCGGCACGGAGGTGACCCCGGATCCGCGGGATGCGGACGCGCGGCTGGTGCCCCGGGATGTGGCGAAGCCGAAGTCGCAGGTGCCAATGTGGCGTGAGGGGCTGGCCTGGTCGGCGCTGTCGGTGGACTACCAGCGCATCCTGCAGACGCTCGCGGACCGGTTCCGGCTCCATCAAGGGCCGCTGACCTGCCAGGAGCTGGCCGTCGTGTTCGGCATGGATGTGGTGCCGGCGCGGGTGGAAGCACTGCGGTCGAAGGCGAAGCGCCTGGTCGCGCGCGGCTGGCTGGCCGAGCCCGCGCCGGGCCGGTTCACGCTCGCGCAGGCCGTGGCCGGGCCAGGCGGCGGGTCATGAGCAGGGTCATCGACCAGTAGACCATCGCCTCGGCGCTGGTGGTGCGCCGCTCGTAGTCGCGCGCCAGGCGGCGGGTGCGCATCAGGTGGGCGAAGAACCGCTCGACGATCCACCTCCTAATGATGTTGTCAAGCCGCAGCAGTGACGGGGAGGTTGCTTTGGTAGCACTGTCCGTCACGGATGAGAGCCCACAGGACGTTCACGCGTCGTCGGGCCAGGGCGAGGACGGCCTGGATGTGCCGCTTGCCTTCGGCGCGCTTGCGTTCGTAGAAACGACGCGACTGGTCGCAGCTGCGGATGCTGATCAGCGCGGAGGTGTAGAAGACGCGTTGCAGCCCGCGGTGATAGCGCCTGGGCCTGTGCAGGTTGCCACTGATGTTGCCCGAGTCCCGGGGGACCGGGGCAACTCCGGCAAGGCTGGCCAGGCGGTCAGCGGTGCCGTAGCGGCTCATGTCGCCGGCGGTGGCGGCGAGGAACTCTGCGCCCAACAGTGGGCCGATGCCGGGCATGCTGGAGATTACTTCGGCGAGTTCGTGGTCGCGAAACCGGGCCGCAATGAGCTTGTCGATCTCGGTGATCTGCTCGTTGAGGCTCATCACCTCCTTGGCCAGGGTATGGATCACCTGCGCCGTGATCTTCTCCCCGGGGACGGCGGTGTGCTGGCGCTCAGCCGCTTCCAGGGCGACCTCGGCCAGGGCTTCGGGACTGCGGGTGTTACGGTTCCGCAGCCAGGTCTCCAGGCGCCTGCGGCCGGTTCGACGCAGAGCGGCCGGCGTCTGATAGCCGGTCAGCAGAATCAGCGGCCCGGCGTTGCCCAGGTCGAGGACTCGCTCCAAGGCCGGGAAGATGCTGGTGAGTTGGCCGCGCAGGCGGTTGATCCGGCGGGTGCGGTCGGCGTTCAGGTCGGCCCGACGGCTGGTGAGGATCCGCAGTTCGATGGCGTGCTCGTCGTCCGGCTTCAGGACGGTCAGGTCTCGGCGCATCCGGGCCTGGTCGGCGATGACGGTGGCGTCCTTCGCGTCGGTCTTGCCTATGCCCCGGTAGCCGGCCGAAGCCCGGTTAACCGCCAGGCCGGGTATGTAGACGAGGTGCTGGCCGTGGTTGAGCAAGAGGCTGATCCACAGTGCGGCCATGCCGTCGGCGACGTCGACCGCCCAGACCACGTCCTCGTCGAGGGCCAGCACATCGGCGAGCAGGGCCAGCAGCTCCGGCTCGTCGTTCAAGACCCGTCGCGACAGCAACCGTGCGCCCTCCACGTTGAGGACCACGCAGTGGTGATGGGTCTTGCCGATGTCCGTACCCGCCCAGATCTGGGCCACCTGTTCCTCCGGTCGTTCGATGACGCTCTGTTCTCCCGGACGACCTCGCCGGCGTGGTCCTACTCAGCGATCCGCTCGAAGGCGTTCGCAGCTCCTAATCAGCGGCCGAGTCGTCGTGAGACACCGGGCGGCCAGGTGGATGGAACCATCGAGGGCAACCGCTTGGAAGCCATACCTGGTGTCTCTGGGTCTCTGGACCTTACGACGGCCCGTCCAACCCACGAACAAGGTAGGACCGGGCGGCCAGGTGGATGGAACCATCGAGGGCAACCGCTTGGAAGCCATACCTGGTGTCTCTGGGTCTCTGGACCTTACGACGGCCCGTCCAACCCACGAACAAGGTAGGACCGCTTGGGCAGCACCACGAACCCTTTCTGGTCGTCGCTGCGTTTGACGATCGCGAGGACCAGGGCGAGTGTGGCCAGGCAGTACTCGACGAGGCTGCCGGTGTAGCCGCCGTCGGCCCAGACCAGGGCGAGGCGGTGGTGCGCGTCGGCCACCCGTCGCAGCAGGACCTGCGCGGCGGCGCGGTCGCCGGTGTCCGCCGCGGTGACCATCACGCCCAGCAGCAGGCCGAGGGTGTCGACCACGACGTGCCTCTTGCGCCCGTTGATCAGCTTGCCGCCGTCGAAGCCGCGGCTGTCGCAGCCGACGACGGCGTCCGCCTTGACCGACTGCGAGTCGATCACACCCGCGCTCGGCTCCGTGTCCCGCCCCAACCTCTCGCGGGTCTTCACGCGCAGCCGGTCGTGGAACTCCTTGACCAGGCCATGGTCACGCCAGCGGCGGAAGAACGCGTATGCCCGGTCCCACGGCGGGAAGTCGGCCGGCATGGCGCGCCACTTGATGCCGTTGTCCACCAGGTAGCGGACCGCGTCCAGTATCTGCCGGTGGCAGTACGCCTCCGGCTGCCCGCCGCGGCCGCGCATCCAGCCCGGCACCGGCAGCAGCGGGCGGACCACGGCCCACTCCTCGTCCGTCATGTCGGTCGGGTACCGGCGCTCGCGCATCGGGTTGTCGGCGGCGTTCCCGAACCGGTGAGCCAGGCAGTCACACTCCCGGGTGACCGAACTGGACTGCCCGGCCATCGACACGGAACACTGCGGCACCAGGGCCTCCTGATGTAGCTCGGTGATTCGACACCAACGAGCTGTTCAGGAGGCCCCCTCTGTATGCGCCACACGCCCCGCGACCACCCAATCGAGACTTCCGTTCGACCGACAAACCTCAAGATCGGAACGACAACAGCTACTGAGGCCTGTTGGCCGTGGACAGGAACTCTGACGGGCCAGAACTACGGAAGTTGGATGCACGCCCCCGCACACCGGATGGCGTACGTCTACGCCACGGGCCATGTCCCGGGGGAGCTGGTCATCGACCACAGGTGCCACGTCCCCGCCGACTGTCCTGGCGGACAGGCGTGTCTGCACCGGCGATGCGTGAACCCTGCGCACCTGAAGGCTGTGAAGCACGCTGAGAACGTGAGCGCCGAACGGTCGAGCAACGGGCGGCCCGCCAACGACACCTGTTCCGCCGATGACTGTGGACGGCCCTACGTCGCCAAGAGCCTGTGTACGAAGCACTGGCAAGCTTCCCGCCGCGCGCCGAAGCCAGCGCGCACCGTGTACCGCAATGGGCATCCGGTGATTGGCCCCGCCGCGGACGTGAAGGTCGACGGACGAGGGCACGTCAGGTGCCAGCAGTGCAGGCAGAACTGGGAGGCGCGGAACCTGTAGAGACATCCTGGCCCGTTTCTGTATAGCGGTCCCGCCCCCTTCGCTGGGGACGGGGCCGCGGCCGTCTGTGGGTCAGGCGATCGGGCAGGTGATGCCGAGCTGCTCGCCGGTGCGGCCGTCGGGGCAGACCGGCACGGTCACGACGCGCGCCTCCTGATTACGGGTAATCAACGCACTGCACTCCTCGGTGAAAAGTGCCGTGTAGTCGTTCACGGAGAACTTCGTACTGTCATGAATTACCCCGAGGCTGATCTCGCCGCCGCGTCCGGCCTCGAACGTTCCGGCCGGGTAGATGAGGAACGGGATGCTGCTCGGCCAGTCGACGGCCGGGGTCGGGCCGCCGATCTCAGTGGGAACAGCCGGATTGAGGCCGCGTGCCCACTGGATGGAGATGCCCAGCTCGGCGAAGGCGTTGATGACGTCCCGCGTGCTGATGTCGCTGATCGGCACGCCGTTCTGGCGGGCGATGTCCGCGAGGAACAAGTTGCGCGCCCACCAGGGGAAGACGACCTCGATGTTGATGTTCGCGCAGAGCGACAGCTTCTCCGTCATGTCCGCCGCCTGGAGGGCGACGGCGGCGAACATCGCCGAGAACGCTCCGAACGTCGCCGCGATGGTGACGGCGGTCGACGCGGCGACGGCCTGCGTGAACAGCTCCTGCCTGATGCGGATCTCGTGCGCGACCATCGCGAGGGACTGGTAGTACGCCACCAGCTCCGGGAAGTGGCGCTGCGTCAGGATGCCGGACTCCAGGCAGGCGCCGATGGCCTCACAGCGGACCTCGACGGGGTCCGGGCAGGGGATGCGGAAGCACGGCTTGACGGCGCCGGAGATGTCGTCGGCCTCGGTGTGTACGAACGTCATCGCCGCGACATCGAGGCTCGGCATCGGGAAGTACCGGAGGCCGCCTCGGGCGAGCTGGATCTCCGGGAGGTCCCACAGCATCTCTGGGCAGGACATGCCGGTCAGCTCGTACACGGTCTCGGACGGCGCGCACCATCCGCCGCTGGCGACGAGGTCGCCGCCGTTGAGGCGGGACTGGTCGCCGGCGAGGACGACGGCGCGGGTGCCCTCGGTACCCGAGGAGCTGTCGTTGACGATGAGCTGCTCAGGGAAGGGCAGCCGGTACGAGGCGGTCAGGCCGACGCCGCCGCCGGCGGTCTTGAGGGCGTTGGCGCGGCGGATGATGCCCTCGGTGACACCTGCCATGTCGAGTGCCTGGCCGGGATGGTAGCCGGGGACGTCGACGGAGGCAGTGATCTCCGGGCGCGGGTTCGGGTCTGCGGGCAGTACGCGCGGCTGGTGGGCGCGGACCCGGGACAGATCGAGGGCGCGCTGCGTGACGACCGCGGAGGCAGTGACGGGCCCCTTGGCGGGCTCGGGCTCGGCGGCCGGCTCGGGCTCGACCGGCTGCTCCGGGTCGGCGGAGGCGGTGGGCTCCTCCGAGTCGTCGCCGCGAATGGCCGCAGCAAGCTGCTCGATCTCGGCGGCGGCCTGCTCGGCGGCCTGGATCCGCTCTGCCTTCTCCGCACGGATGCCGTTGACCGCGGTGGCCAGCTCGCGGAGCTTGGCCAGGTCGTCGGCGGTGACGGTGCTGCTGCCCGCCTTCGCGTCGAATGCCCTGACGGCGCCGTCGAGGAGGTTATCCAGCTCTTCGTCGGTGAGGGCGGTGATGTCCTCGGGAAGGGAGAACTCTTCCATGGGGCGGGACTCCAAATGATCGTTCTTGGAGGGACCCGGCCCAAAACCAGCGGTCGTCAGGGGGAATAGTAGCCCGCTGCCCTGATGAGAGGACCCAGGTGGACAATCAGGAGCGAAGCTGACCATTTTAGCCTCTGGGGCATCCCGGCGGTGCGGAGAACCACACGGGCCAAGGGCGCTCGGGGTTGGGTGCCTGGGCCACCTTCCGCCCCCCGGCTCGATCCGACAAGTCCATGGGAGGGAAACTCCTGCACCACGGCGCGGACACCCACATCCCCGAGATCGCCACCTACTCTCCTCTCCCACCCTCCCCGGCAAGACCAACCTGCTGCTCCGCTGGACTGCGCGGATGCCCGCTGTGTGCCCCTGTCCTGCCGAACCCCCTTGCAGCCAACTGACGCCCGGCGCCTGCCCGGCCGCCAGGTGACTCCGTCCCGTCCGCGGCTATAGTCAGGCCGCGCGAAAGGGCGCCGCCGAATGGCCACGAGCATCTGGCGCAGCAAGCCAGGTGGTACGCCGATGGTGCATGCGGCCGCCAAGTAGTTCTGAATCAAGACCACTGCGTGTAGCCGGAGGGCCGGGCTCCAGGGATAGCCTGCAGAGCAGATTGCTGTCGCGGCGACGAAGCCATGCGGCAAGATGAGGACATGACGAATCGCGGTGTGCGCTGGCTGGTGGAGTCCGAGTGGCATTACAGCGTTACCTTCGCCCGCGGGATCACGCCGGAAGAGCTGGCTGTACGGCTTGGCGCTTCACCAGGCGGCACGAAGCCGCTGGCGACTGCCCGGGAAGCCGTCGAGCTTCTTACCGATGCAGACATCGGCGTCGCCCGGGTCGGGGAAACGCAGGGGTGGGCGTTCGCCGCCGAATACGGGGAAGCCCCCGGGACCAGACACGACATCCTCAAGGGCATTTCGCGCAATGGTGTCGAGGCGGTAAATCTCGATCCTCAGGCATTCCATCCACCTCCCTTCTTCTCGTACGCTGCCGACAGCGAGCTGCTGTGCTCGTTCGGCCTCGGCGAGGAACGGAGGCGCTGGGGATCCCAGCCGGATCTGCTCCAGGAGGAGCTGGAAGCGGCGGGCATCATTCTGCCGACAGGCGATTACCTTCAGGTGAGCAGTGCGCGGCACAGCCTGCGGATCGCCATGTCGCTGGGGGTGATCGAGAAGCACTTCGGGATCTCACTGCCACGCGATCTATTGGAGGATGGCAGGCTGCCGCTGGTAGCAGTGAGCGGAAGTCCTTCCCTCGACTCGCTGAACAGCAACGCCTGAATACACGAATGAGGGGGTGGCGTCCGGGCGGACGCCACCCCCTCATGTGTCACTAACTGCCGGCCCGAATTCCCAACTGGGCAATCGTTGGACACCAACCGTAAAGAGGAGCGCTCCTACAAGGAGTCTCCTTGCAAGATGTCGATGTGGGTGTCACAAATTGATCTGCCTCGCATAGTGATTGAACAGCAGGAAAATCTGCCAGAGAGACGATCCGGCCCGGAAATTCTGGCTAGGGATTGGTACGCTGGAAGGTGCACGAGGTATCCGCCGAGGTGCAGTGGTCGAAGCCCGGCGTGGCTAGCCAGAACGGGTCATCTCCAAGCATCCGGTTGTACCAGACGAAGCCCCCGGTGCGACCGAATGGTGCCAGGGCGCCGGTGTTCTGGCCCAACGGGATGCTGGCCCGACCGCACTTCTCCGACCAGGTGGGCAGGCGGTAGTTGTCGTCGTAGTACAGCGTCCAGATGGTGTCGTTCAGTGGCGTGGCGTAGTACTGCGCACACTGGTCGCCTTTGGTGACTCCGTTGTCCGGCACGCCGGCGCTCTCGTTCGTTGTGGCGAAAGCGTACTCGTCGCAGCTGGCATCCGGAGTCTCGATGCGTCCCACCCAACTGTCAGGGCACACCACCTTCCGGTTGTCGGTTTGTCCGTCTCTTAGGTAGTGCAGCGGCGTGTTGTGCGCCCTACTGCCGAAATGGTTACTGTTCTTTTCTTTCATGAGCCAGTAATAGGCGCCAGCCGCCGGGTATCGGTCTGTGTTCACGGTGAACGTCGGGGTGTAGGCGGGGAAGACGCATCCGGCGTTCGCAGCACCCTTGGTCATGTCATCGCAGCGGACGTCCAGATCCCCGAGAGTGTTCCCGAGGTCGGCCTCGCCCGATGCTTCCGGGTACGCAGAGATACGCCCCGTGATGCCCCACCCGAGGGTGATCTCTTCCTTGCCTGTGCCGTTCCACAAAGTCTGGAAGGACACGTTTCCGACGTGGCCGTCCTCCGGGCCGGCCCATGTCAGGGACCCGTCCGTCTGCTGCTGGGATTGTGTGCAGTCGGAACAGGTCGATCCCGCGTCCCAGCCCAGTGTCACCGCGCCCATGGTGGGATCGATCTCGGTAGGTACGAGGGAAAGGGTCTGGTCGAACTCTCCGATGTTGTTGTAGAGCTTGATTTCCTGTTGCATCGCAAAGTGCGCAGTGCCGACCACCTTCTCATCCACCAGGAAGATTACATTGAGCGGAGACAGGGATTTCAGACAGGCGTCCGTGCGTGTGTACCAGTCGTGCCCGGCGGTACGGGCGTCGCACCAGGGGACGATCGAGTTGACGCCGGCTGCGGACAAAGAACTGGTCATTTGCTTGCCGAGACGGGATGTTCTCGGTTGCGCCTTGCCTATGTTCACGCAGATCTTGCCGCCGCGCGTCCGTGAAGGGGAGCACGTCGTCTTGGCTGTGATGGTCGGCGCGCCACTCAGGGCGGTCGCCGCTGACGTCAGCCCGGTGTTGCGGTGGGCTTCCTCGACGTCGCCTTCCCAACTGGGCATCGGTGCGCTGTCATCGGGGTTGGGGAAGATGATGTTCGGCATGTCACTGTAGTCACCGGGCACGAACGCAACAGCGCCGTAGGCCACATCCTTGTCGGCCGCGCCGTCCGCCGTGGAGTTGGACAGTTGCACGTGCGGGGGCTGGTCCTTGAAGTTGTAGGCGCCAAGGGAGACCCATGTGTTGGATGCGTTGGCGCCCTGGTCGATGGTCTTGGTCACCGTGTCGAACGGAGTGATGATCTTGTAGGAGGCGTTCGGGACCTGTGCCCCGGTGTCCGGGATATGCACGTAGACCTTGGCCTGACCACCGGAAATGGCCGAATTCAGCTGCCAGTCACCGAGGATGGTCATGCGACCCTCGTCGCCGCCCAGGTGGTCGGCGTCGCGTGCGTGGGTATACCAGTAGTGGCCCTGGTAGCCACCGCCGATTTGGTGCAGGTCGGCTTTGGCGTCGTACTGCCCGAGCCCTGGTCCGGTCGCGTTCGGGTCGGGGTAGAAGGTGAACTGGAACGAGCCGTCTGTTGTGGTGGTGCCGCAGCTGCTCCAGGTGTTGGTGCCCGCGGGTACGGAATCGACGACCTTCGCGCCCGAGGGCGCGCCGGAGCAGACGGGGGTGCCGTACTGCAGGCGGGTGCCGCGGCCGGGCTCACTGACCGCGGTCACGTACTTAATGTTCTCGAAGCCGCAACTGGTGGCGCAGTCGGACTTCCAGGTAGTGCTGGACTCGTGCCACCAGTACTGCTTGTAGCAGTCGGCGTCGGGGCAGTCGGGTGGATTGGCTGTGTCGCAGTTGTTCTTGGTGTTGCAGAACGCGTCGAGCGGCGGCGTGGCGTGGGCCCGGTGGTATTTCGCGCTGGCCGGGTCTATGACGGTCCCGGTCCCGGGTTCGACGTAATTCGGGGGTTCTGGAGGCAGTGGCAGGGTGAAACTGCTGGTCAAGTGCGCGTGGGCTGGAGTCGCACGCGAAAGTGCCTAGAGACACGATTTCCCTGATTTTTCTGCACTGGCCTGGCCTTGTCCCGTATGGTCTGGAGTCGTGTATGTGAGGACGACCAAGCGGGAGAACAAGTCCGGGACGGTGCGCTACCTGCACCTGGCCCACAACGAGTGGGACCCGATCAAGGGCCGGGCCGTGCCGAAGGTGCTGTTCACCTTCGGCCGGGAGGACGAGTTGGACCGCGACGCGATCCGGCGCCTGGTCGCGTCCTTGTCGCGCCTGCTGGAGCCCGGCGAGGCCCTGGCCGTGAACGCCGTGCCGGGGCTGGAGTTCACCGGCTCGGTCCCGTTCGGCGGCGCCTACGTCCTGGACCACCTGTGGCACCGACTGAAGATCGACCAGATCGTGTCCGGGGTCGGGCAGCCCAAGCGGGGCCGGCCCCGGGACATGTCCGTGACCGAGCGGGTGCTGTTCGCGCTGGTCGCCAACCGCGCGCTGGCCCCCTCCTCGAAGCTCGCGGCTGCCGAATGGATCACCCACGACGTGCACATCGACTCGTTGCCCGAGGCAGGCGAGCAGTCCTGCTACCGAGCGATGGACTGGCTCCACGAGGTAAAGGACGACCTGGAGAAGCAAGTCTTCGACGAGGTCGCGCACCTGCTGAACCTCGAGGTGGACCTGCTGTTCTTCGACACCACCAGCACCTACTTCGAGCTGGAGGAGCCGGACGAGCCCATCGCCCGCGACGGGAAGGGCCACCGCTTGAACGACGCCGACGATGAGAGCCCGGGCGACGGGGACGTGGCCAAGCCGGCGGGGTTCCGCACGCACGGCAGGTCGAAGGACTCCCGCGACGACCTGCCACAGATCGTGATCGGCATGGCCGTCACCCGCGACGGCATCCCGGTCCGCGTCTGGTCGTGGCCCGGCAATGCCTCCGACCAGACCCTGATCCGGCAGGTCAAGGACGACATGCGGGACTGGACCCTCTCCAAGATCGTGTGGGTCGCCGACCGCGGCTTCTCCTCCGACCGCAACCGCCGGTACCTGCGCAGCGGCACCGACGCCTACATCATCGGCGAGAAGCTCCGCACCACATCCCCCGAGGTCAAGCAGGCCTTGTCCCGGCAGGGCCGCTACCAGGACATCACCGGGAACATGCGTGTCAAGGAAGTGCGGATCAGCGACACCGAACGGTTCGTCATCTGTCACAACCCCGAAGCCGCGGTCCGTGACCAACACATACGCGAGCAACTCGTCGCCCAGCTCACCGAGCTGATCGCCGACTCCGACAAGCTCAGCGACTTCAAGCGCGGCGAACTGCGCGGCAAGATCGCCGACAAGCCCGGCCTGAACCGCTACCTGCGCACCACCCCCGCCGGCAAGCTCCGCGTCGACCAGGCCAGGATCAAGACCGAGGAGAACCTCGACGGCAAGTACCTCCTGCGATCCTCCGACCCCAAACTCTCGGCCGAGGACATCGCGCGCGGCTACAAGGCTCTCCTGGAAGTCGAACGCGGCTGGCGCGACATGAAGCAGATCATCGACCTGCGGCCGGTCTACCACCGGCTCGAGGAACGCATCCGCGCCCACGTCCTGCTGTGCTGGCTCGCCCTCCTGCTCATCCGCATCGCCGAGACCACCACCGGCGACACCTGGCCCCGGATCCGCCGCGAACTCGACCGTCTCCACCTGGGCACCTTCACCGGCCCCGCCGGCACGTTCCAGCAGGTCACCACCCCCACCAAGCCTCAACAGGACCTGCTCACCAAGCTCGGCATCCCCGCGCCCAGGCAGATCGCCAGCCTTCAGCCCGCACCGCGCTGACCAGCCATAACACCACCGCCTAGAGACACGCCCTCCAGGCGGTCACAGTCATGTTCCCGCAGGCCAGGCCGCACTTTCGGCTCTCTAGGCCGCCGAATTATGTCGAACCCGGGCCGGTGGTGCCGTTCCAGTAGGCGGGGCGGAAGCCTGCGGAGGAGAAGCCGGACTCGCCCGGCCAGTCCTGGCGGCCGGAGGTGGCGTAGGAGTGGCCGGTGTCGATGGACCAGGAAGCCCAGCCCATCACCTTTTCCTCGTACGGCCAGTTCTGCGGATGAGCGGCGTCCTTGGCGGCCAGCGGGTCAAGGTCGGTGTTCATGAAGGCCAGCCGGGACGCGGGATAGACGGGGTTGGCGGGGTTGAACCGTTCCGGGTTCGGTAGAGACTCTAGATTGTGGCTGTGACCTGCTGTTTTTGCGTGTTCTGGTAGTGGGTGGTTTCGTATTCGGCGGGTGGGACGTGGCCGATCTCACCGTGGAGTCGACGGTGGTTGTACCAATCGACGTACTCAGCGGTGGCCAACTCGACGTTGCTCAGGGCTTTCCAGGGCCGCTGCGGCTTGATGAGCTCGGTTTTGTAGAGCCCGATGGTCGATTCCATCAGGGCGTTGTCGAGGGCGTCCCCGACGGTGCCGATGGACGCGGCGATCTGTTCGGCGGCCAGGTGGGTGGCGAGCCGGAAGCTGGTGTACTGCGATCCGGCATCGGAGTGGTGGATCAACTCCCTTGCGGTGACGGGGTTTCCGGCCCGGTCACGCTGCCACAGCCCCATTTCCAGTGCGGACAGCACCAGCGGGGTCTGCTTGTTCGTCGCTGCGGACCAGCCGACGATCCGGCGGGAGAAGGTGTCGACGACGAAGGCGACGTAGACAGTGCCGGACCAGGTGGCCACGTAGGTGAAGTCCGCGACCCATACCCGGTTCGGAGCACTGGCCACGAACTGCCTGCTGAGCCGGTCCGGAGCCCGCTCGGCGTCCCTGTCCGCCACTTGGGTGGTGACGACCTTCTTGCCGCGCACCGCCCCGACCAGGCCCTCGGCCTTCATCAGCCGCTCGACGGTGCACCGGGCCACCTGATGGCCCTGGCGCTTGAGCTCGGCCCAGATCTTGCGGGCTCCGTAGACGCTGTAGTTGTCCTGGTAGATGCTGACGATCAGCGGCGCCAGTTCCGCGTCTCGCAGGGCACGGGCCGACGTGGGACGTTTCTTGTACGCGTAATAGGTGGACGGGTGGATGCTGCAGTCGTGCTCGGTGAGCGTCCTGCAGATCGGCTCGACTCCGCCGAAGCGGTCCCGGTGCTCGTCGATGAACGCTACGAGCGTGTGTGTGGCCGGTCGAGCTCGGCCGCGAAGAAACTCGCTGCGGCCTTCAGGATCTCGTTCGCCCGCTTCAGCTCGGCGACCTCTTTCTTGAGCGCTTTGAGCTGGGCGGATTCCTCGGTCGTGGTCCCGGTCCGGGCACCGGCGTCGACCTCGGCCTGACGCACCCAGTTCCGCAGGGACTCCGGCCCGATGTCGAGCTTCGCTCCGATCGACCGGATCGCCGCGGACTCCGTCTTGTACTGATCACGCGTCTCCAGGACCAGACGCACGGCCCGCTCCTTGAGCTCCTTCGGGTATTGCTTCGCCATAACGGACTCGATCCTTCCAAAAGATCGAGCCTCGATCAAACCCGGAACGGTTCACTTCCGGCAGCAGGTGATGCTGTACCCGGTCACGGATGCCGACTTCGACACGGCGTCGTACTCCCGCTACGCGGAGAACTGCTGGCTCACCCGGCCCGCCATGAAGTGGTTCTGGAACGCCTACGCTCCGAAGGTCGCCGACCGCGCCAACCCGCTGGCCTCGCCGCTGAAGGCAACCGTCGGGCAACTGCGCGGCCTGCCACCGGCCTTGGTCATCACCGACTCCGACGCGCTGGTGGACGCCGCCAACTCCTATGCCGCAAAGCTCAGGTCGGCGGGGGTGCAGGTGACCTCGTCGCACTACAGCGGAGTTACCCACGACTTCATGATGCTGAACGCGCTGCGTGACACGCAGGCCAACAAGGCGGCGGTCGCCCAGACGACGGCGACCCTGCGCGAGGCGCTCTACGCGTCGACGACCCCCGTCGCCGGCAAGTAGGGCGGCAGCCGTCCCGGATCCGGACGGCGGAACTCGGCGGGCGCGATCACGAGGCCGCCGAGTTCCGAGTCTTCCGAAGTCCCGTGCCGGCCCAACAGGCCTACAGGGCCAGCCAGCAGGGCGTGCACCGCCTGATCTTGATCGCGCTTGTGCTGGCGTTCTCGGCGGCGAGACAGCAGCGTCGTGGCCCGCCCCGACACACAGGGCGGGCGTCCGGTCAGGGGCTGGCCAGATCGTCCGGCGGGGCGGGCGGGGCAGTCGGCTGCGGGGGCACGGCTCGGCGTCGGGACAGAGCAGGGCCAGGCGCTCGTTCGCCTGGTCGACGGCGTCTCGAAGGCTGCTGCCGTTGTTGGGATACACCTCGTGCCAGACGTGGCCGAGGCGTTCCTCCATCCCCGATACCCGCTCCATCACGCCCGGGCGCGCCGGGACCCCGGGGCGTCCCTCTTCGCCGTACCAGTCGTCGAGGAACTGACTGGTACGACGGAACAGGTGCATCGCCGCCCGGATCAGCCGCCACAAGGCAGTGCCGCCGCCGACGAGGATCGTTATGGCCCCGCCCCAGACCAGTGCCGTGTCGAGGGCGGAAACTCCCGTCGTCACCTCCATGCGCTAGCCCTCCCACACGAGCACGGTCAGGACAGCGCTCGCGACTTCGATCTGCTCGTCCGACTGGTTCAGCAGCCGCACCCGCATGGACCGGCCGGCCGCCAGACGCTTGGTCAGCGGCACCACGGCGAACGTGCCGCCGGGCGTGCCGGTCACCTCGTGGATCGGGTGGTCCTGCTTGAGCGCACCCACTGTGTCGTACTCGCTCATGCGGACCTGGACGACTTCGCCGACGGGCAGGCCCTCGAACCGCAGGCTGACCGAGCCGGTGAACGTCGCGGCGCCCTTGGCGAAGGTCGAGCTGTTCGTGGCGTGGCCGTCGGGCTCGTCGGTCCACTCGGTGGTGAACTCGATGTCGTCCCACAGGCCCGGCGCGAGCTGGTAACTGTGGACGAGGCCGAGGTTGACGTAGTCGGGGTTCACGGTGTCGGTCTCCTGGGGGGGTGGGGGTCCAGCTCGCAGGGTGCGCGAGTCGTTCGGCGACGTCGGCACGGAGCTGCGCCATGGTGAACTGGAAGGGGCCGCGGCGGCCGTACCCGGCGACCGGACCGGCCGGGTCGGGCTTGCCCTCGACAGAGGTCTCCAGGTGCCCGGCGACGCTGCCCGCGCTCCAACCGTGGAGGCGGCACAGCGCGGCGTTGAAGCGGACCCAGCTGTCGTACTGGCCCCGCGTGTAGACGTCTTCCCCGTCGCCGAGGTTTTCGACTTCCAAGCCGTACAGCGAGTCGTTGCCGTCGACCGTCTTGGACTTGTCCTGCTTCGGGAGCGGCTTCTCGGCCACGATCGCGTCGAAGACGTTCTTCGCGACCAGGCCTGCGTGGTTGGCGCGGCCGTCGGCGACCAGGACGACGACGCCGTTCTTGGGCAGGTAGGCGTGGGCGAGGGGCGGCGGCAGGCCCGGCCGCCCTACCGTGGCGATCGTCGCCAGCGAGTTGGCGCCCGCGGTGTGGTGGTTGAGCACACCGTGGACCGGACCGAAGATCTTGCCCGTCGCGGCGTCACGGCCGCGCGTTGCCCACCCGGCGAACTCGGTGAACGCGACGCCTTCCGCCTTCAGTACGGCACGCCACTGGGCTGGGGTTGCTGGGTCCGACACGGCGATCACTCCCGACGTGGAGAGTTGACGCCCGGCCCAGAACCAGCGGCTACACCAGGAGTCTAACTAACGGCCGGCCAACCGACGGAACGCGCTGACCTGCCGAAAGCCATCCGCCGACGAGTGAGGGTCCCGCGTAGTGGTGTGGAGATTCCCGGCGAACCGCCGTACGCCGAGGTCGCCGGTACGGGTGGTCACGGTCGGTGCCCAGGGAACCGGCTGGTGGCGAAGACTTCGAACATGATGAGAAAGACCGCGATGGGCGCCGGGACGCTCTGACTCCGAATCAGACACACCTACGGGCCCCGGGGGATCAGCCATGACGTCTCCGGGGCCCGGCTATATGAAGTCGCGCTGTCCAACGGCAGCGGGACTTCAGCGTCACGCCGCGGCCGGTTGCGGCTCCTCCAGCACCCGGCCGGTCGGTGCCGGTGACACAGGGGCGTCAACGTGACGTCGCAGCACCCACTCGCGAGGGTGGCGGCGTGTAGGCGACCAGCATCAATTTCCCGTCGTTGTGCAGTGCCGCGAAGTCGTGAACGATCGCGTGGAGAAGGGTTTCTGTGTGCGGCACACCCCTTGCCATAGGACGAAAGGGGCAGATAAACCCATAACGCCGAGTTGTCCTATGTGCCCTCCTGCCGCCTATCGCCCGCACCCGTGTCGCCGCTCCCATAGGGCCGGTGCTGACGGCATGAATGCCCGGCACGGTCAGTGTGTGTCCCGGCGCGACAAAGGAACTCAATGGCATGACGACTCCAGCGAATTACCGGAAGGGCTCGACGTGGCTCCAGACCAGCCCGGTCGAATTCAGCCACGACCTCACCTCCGCCGACCGCATCGATGAGCTGATCTCCGAGGTCCCGGAACTCAAGATCCCCTTCCCTGGGGTGTGGGAGATCTCCTACCACGCCCGCTCGTACACCGGCGGGACCGCAACTTCGGATCAGCTCGTCCGCACTGCACTGTTCAAGAACGGCAATCTCATCCCCGGCACTGAAGCACTGACCGGGGGGCACACGGTCATGCAGACCACCGCCGGGCAGACGATCCTGGAGAAGTTCAACGTCAATGACGTCATCACGCTCTACGCCTACCGCTTCGGGCAGAACCCCGCCGCCGTCATCAGCAACGGCGACGGGCGTACGGGAGTCATGGCGCACTGGGTGAGCCCCGGGTTCTAGTCCACTCCAGCCCGACGCCAGCGAGTGCGGCGATGTGGATCTTCTACCACAGCACGAACGGCGTTCTGCAGTTCGCCACCCAGTCGGGCACCGCCTGGAGTCCTGCCCCACGCCTTCCGTCACCCCACGAGCCGTGTTTCGTCGGTTCCCCCGCTGTGCGCCAATTGACGTACTGACAGGCGTCACCAGGCTTGAGCACGGCAAGGCACCAACCCGGAAGCGCGCAAACCACTGCCCCAGCCCGGCATCCCATGCCGAGCCGGGGCAGCACTTCGAATCCGGCCGTGCCTCACACGGCGCCAGAGGGCAACGCGCCGTTACTGAAGGCGTCCTTGCACGCGGCTGTGCTGCGCCTCTTCGTTCTGGTTGGTGCTCTGGTTTTTGATCGTGTACTTGGCACTTTGGCCCGATCCCTGGACGGACTGCACCGTGCCGTCGCATTGCTGCTGCTGGTCGTTCTGGTACCTGACCTTGTCGCCCTGTTTGTACTGCTGTTGGGGTTGCGGATTCACGGTGGCCTCCTGTGATCATTTTCCGGTCGCATCCGTGTTTCCCCGGTACGCTCCTCCAGTCACCGCTGGAGACCGGCAACCACCCGTAAAGGGGAAGCGGTGGCCACACGCCTGCACGCTGATCGGCGCTGTCACGTTGGCTGACTGGGTGGGATGATCTTCTGGTTGGTCATGTTGGAGGGGGTTGTCGGTGGGGAGTGCGTCGCCGTCGTACAGGGGGCACCGGTACCCGGTCGAGGTGATCTCGCACTGTGTGTGGCTGTACTTCCGCTTCCCGCTCAGCTTCCGCGAGGTCGAGGAGCTGATGCTCCAGCGAGGCGTCATCGTCTCCTACGAAACGATCCGCCGCTGGTGCGCCAAGTTCGGCCAGGCTTACGCGAACGGACTGCGCCGCCGCCGTCCCCGGCCCGGGGAGAAATGGCATCTGGACGAGGTGTTCGTCAGGATCAACGGGGAGCTGAAGTACCTGTGGCGGGCAGTCGACCAGGACGGAATGGTGCTAGTGTCCTGCGCCTGAAATTCCTAGGTAGTTCCGGCTGAGTTGCGGACGGTCAACACGCCTGGCGGTGACCGAAGTTGGGCCGCCAGGACGAGGTGGATCTACCGACGGATTACTGGCGCAGGACACTAGACATCCTCGTGCAGAATCGGCGGGACAAGGCCGCGGCCCGGCGCGCTTCTTCCGCCGTCTGATGAAGAGGACGCCTGCGGTGCCGCGGGTGGTCGTCACGGACAAGCTGCGTTCCTACGGCGCGGCCCACCGTGAGGTCATGTCCTCCGTCGAGCACCGCTCGCACAAGGGACTGAACAACCGGGCCGAGAACAGCCACCAGCCCACCAGACAGCGTGAACGCGCGATGAAGAGCTTCCGCAGTGTGGGCGCGGCCCAGCGGTTCCTGTCCGCGTTCAGCGGCATCTCACCCCACTTCCGGCCCCACCGCCACCTGATGACAGCCTTCGACCACCGAGCCGAGATGACCATCCGCTTCGCCCTCTGAGACCAGATCACCGGCACTGCCAACCGGCCCGCCACGGCCTGAACACAGGCCCGGACCGCAGACCCACCACACCCCGACGCGCCATCAGACAGTCACACACCCAACAACGTGACAACGCCCCAAGATCGATTCAGCGAGGGCTCCCCGTCTCGTGAACAGCGATCTCGGCTCCTTCAACCAATGCGTGGCCGCGGTGATCGCGCGCTTCCCGTTCTATGCGGACGGCGACGAGGACAGGTTCGAGGCGGTGGCGGAAGAGCTTCGGGATCTCATCTCCGGCATCGACGAGGCAGCTCTCGCGCACAACGGATTCTGGGAGACGTTCTGTGACGACGTGGCGATGGGGGACTACGAGGACTGGGATGCATGAGTCAGCAGCGAACTCCGCCCTTGGTCAGCCGTCCATGATCAAGTCGACGCCGACCAGACAGCCATCGACCAGCTCGGGGCGGTACTGGATCTGCTTGAGCCTGCGCTTGACGGCACGGGCGATCTGGCCGAGGTCGGCTGCGGCGAGGTTGCCGATATCGCGCTTGACCAGCGACCAGATGCCCTCTTGCGGGTTCAAGTCCGGAGAGTAGCTCGGAAGTTGGAAAACGGTGAGCCAGTCCGCATGGTCGGCGATGAACTCGCGCAGCGGTTCGACCAGGTGCATACGCAGGTTGTCCCACACGAGCACGATCGGACCGCCGAGCTGGATGTGGGCCCTGACCAGCAGGTCGCGCAGGTCGCGCCAGCCGATGCCCTTCGGCTCGCCCTTGCGGCCCCGGTACTCACGCACCGAGTAGAACATCCGGGACCGCTTCCCCGGCTTATAGCAGCTCAGCCCGGCCATCGACACCCGGCCCGAGCCCCGGCCGCGCACGCGGACCACCGGAGTGCGGCCCCTGCGTCCCCAGCTCCTCGCTCGCGGCGGCGTCATCGACTGGCCGGCTTCGTCCTCGAAGACGATCCAGCCGTCGCACGCCGCCGCGGTGCTCTTACCAGCGGCCAGGTCTCCTTCCTCCAGACCTCGACCGCCTGGTCGTCGCGCTCGATCGCCCGCCTGGCCGGCTGCTGCCAGGACCAGCCGTGCCGCCTCAGCAGCCGCCAGGTGCCCTCCACCGTGTAGCTCACGTGGAACAAGCGGCCGATCAGCGTCTTGATCCGCGCCAGCGTCCACCGCTGATCCGCCCAGCCATGGACCAGCGGCCCGCGCTCCAACTCCCGCTCCAGCCTGGCAATCTGCGCGTCGCTAAGCCTCGGTCGCCCCGGCGATCCCTTCGACAGAACCCCGGCCTCGCCGCGCTGCCTCCAGGCCCGGCGCCACCGCTCCACCGACCGCTCACTGACCCGTAACGCGGCAGCGATCTCCCGGTTCTTCTGTCCGCCCTCGAAGCGTTCCACGGCCTGCAGCCTGATCCGCTCCCTCGTGGCCCTCCCGGCGTCGGTCAACCCTCCGCCCTGCGCGTATCTCACGGTCCACGACTACCGGATCGGACCGGCTGCCGTCAGGCGAACGGCTCCGACATCACCCAATCAAGTTCAGTAGCATCAGCTCGAACCGGCCAATGCGGTCCCGCGCACCGTTTATACGCCGCGCAGAACGTCCGCATACATTCCGGCCGGGTCGATCGGCGAACAGCGGGCCGACTACATGCAAGAGGTGTCACTTGAATTCCAGCTCGGTGCCCCTGGGGACGATCTGGACGTTGAGTTCAATATTGATGTTGGAGCCAACGACTGCGATGCCGCGGGCCAGCATCGACTGCCAGTTGATGGTGTAGTCCTCGCGGTGCAGCTCGGTGGTGGCCCGGATTGCCGCACGGGTCTCACCTTCCATACCGACGCGCAGACCGCCGTATGTAGCGTCGAGGGTTACCGTGCGCGTGACTCCGTGCAGCGTGAGTCCGCCGGTGATCGCCCAGTTGTTTCCGCCGCGATGAACGAAACGGTCGCTGTAGAACTCCATGGTCGGATACTGGTCCACGTCCAGGAAATCCGCGGACCGCAGATGCTCGTCACGCATCTTTACATTGGTGTCGATCGAGGCGGCGTCGATAACGACATGCATTGCCGTCTCTTCCATCGACTCCCCGACCCGAATCGCCCCGGAGAAGTTGTTGAAATGGCCAAAGACGCGGCCCAGTCCGATGTGCCGGGCTGCGAAGGAAATTCGGGTATGAGCTCGTTCGATTTCCCATTCGCCGGGGGTTGGCAAAGGGATCAACGGTGCTGCCTGGAGCAGAATATCTTTCACCCCGGTGCACTTTCCCTCTTCTACGACAGACTCGTTTCCCCGGTACGGGCTGAAACTTTCTGACGAGACAGCGAGCCGGTATTCCCCAACGGGAACCATCGCCAAGATCATGCCGAAGGGGTCAGTCTCCCCGCCCACAATCTTATGACCGTTTCTGTCGCTCACAGTGAATTCGGCGTGCCTGACCGGCTGGGTCGCAGAATCGAGAACGCGGCACGCGAGAAGACCTGCACCGGACGGCACGGAAAGTCCAGATATAGAGTTTTGCGCGTTCGCGGCCATCGGGCGACCAAGAAAACGACGGATCATGGTGTATGTACCCCTGTGCAATGAAGCTTCGCGGCCCTTACGGTTCGACTGGTCGTCGAACGGGCCGCTGTTTGAGACATTATTCGATCACTTGGCGCCATTCGATGCAAACGGGTCGACAGAGAGAGGTGCTCATGCATGCAACCTGTACGCAACCTGACGTTCGTGACACTCACACCTGGTGAACCGCAGCCCGAATAGATGTAACCGACCAATGCTCCGCGCAGCGACCCACCTCCCGGTGCGGGGGTGCGTGTTAGCTGCTCTCCGGACGAGGTCCTCCGCGGCAGCGGTTGCTAACGCCGGCGAATCTGGACGGCGGTAAATGCACTAAATCCGTTTTGCCCTTTCAGTTTGAGGGTCGGAGTGAGTGACGCCATCCGAAACTCTTGACAATCCCTCCACATACTTCCCGATGACTGAGCGGAATGGCCATGGAACCCCCGCCTGCGACTCGCGGCGAACTGGGCGCAGGCTGTCACCCCCCTCGGCGGCGAGCCCCGCAGGTGACAGTTGTTCGGGGAGCCTGGGTATGCAGATGTCCGCTACGTGGGTGTCAGACCTGAGCCTGGCCGCCGTCGGCGAAACAGTCGGCGCCGTTGACGAAGCTGGAAGCGTCGGAGGTGTCCGCGAGCCGAGCGAGGAGGTGATCCTTGTCTGGCTCACCATTTCGGAATTTCGAGCGAAAGGCTCTTTGGCTCCCCGAAGCGTATTGCCCAGCCCGGCTCACTTTCTGAGCTCGGAGATGCTTCTCCGCCCAGCTGCCCAGTTCCTTCAGCGCGGGCTCCAGCGCGGCGCCGGCCTCCGTCAGACTGTACGAGACCCGCAGCGGGGGACCTTCGTCGACGTCGCGCGCGACGAGTCCCGCGGCGCCGAGTTCCGTGAGGCGGTCGGAGAGCATCCGTTCGCTGATGCCGGGGATCGCCCGGCGCAGGTCGGCGAAGTGGACGGGATGCGGCAGCAGCACGGCCACGATCAGGCCCGTCCAGCGCTTTCCGAACAGCTGGAAGACCCGGGCCATACCGTCGTCGACCTTCTGGCACGGCCCTGCGTCGTGTGCTCCCAGCTCTGACATGTGAGTACTACATTCCATTCGTGGATAGAAAATCAGGTGGCCAAGCCAGCGATCGGGCACGGAGAAGGATCTTTTGCGCTAGCGCATCGGACATGCTGTCTGCGTCAAACTCCAACCTGAGCCTCTGACATGGACTCTCATCCGCTTCTTTACTTCTCCTGGGCCGTGGTTCATCGTTGGGCTCGCGAGTCCGAGGTGTACGAGTATCTTCCTCGGCGCTCGCAGCGGTGCATACCAGTTGGTCCATGGCTGCGTGACTCAAAGGAACGGACAGTTCAGGCAGGGCGATCGTCACGGAGCCGTGGCTCGACAAGACCAGAGGATCGACCGCCAGTCGAGGAAGCTCTGTGGTGACCCGGGCCGCTTTGTCCTCGGTCGGCCCAGCGAACAACAACTCGACGCGGTCTGTACGTTTCCTGTGGTATCGACAAGTCGTGCCAGTGATGTCAGGTTCCCGCTGGACCAGAAGTAGACACGAATCTTCCGCATGTCTATCCCGGTCGCAGGCTCGCCCACCTGAACCACACTGGTGGAGGGGATCCCACATGCCGATATCGCTAGAGATATGAGCAGCGCAACCAGAGATATCGGGTGAGAGTGGAGCTTTCGTGCCGGGGTTCCTCGGTATCGCATCAAGTGGTACTAGCCTAGCCCTGGGCTAGGGGTGTTTCCGTTCGGTCGGTGGGTTCCTGCGGCGGTCAGGACGTGTTCGGCGAGACGGTGGGCGACGGCCAGGGGGGTTGTTGCCTCATTCGCACTGTCCTCCAGTACCCGTGCGGTGGCTTCCTCGATGGATGCGAGCCGCCGCAGGGACTGCTTCGGGGTCAGTTGGTGAAGCTCCAGGCCGGACGCATACATGACCCCGCCGGCGTTTGCCACGAAGTCCGGCACCCAGGTGATCCGCGCCTGGGTCAGGTCCTGTGCCACTGCGTCGTGGGCCAGCTGGTTGTTGGCCGAGCCGACGATCGCCCGGCAACGCAGTGAGCCGACGAGCTCGGAGGTGAAAGCGCCGCCCAGGGCACAGGGCGCCAGAATGTCGGTCTGAAGGGTGTAGGTGCCGTCCAGTTCTACCCACTGCGCTCCGGACGTTTCGACGGCCGAGCGTCGCTCGGGGTCGACGTCGGTCGCCCGTACGTGAGCGCCTTGTGCGAGCAGGCGCTTGGTGAGCTCATGCCCGACGCCACCGAATCCGATCACCACCACGTCACGCCCCCGCAGATGCGGTGTTCCCCACAGATGCGCGGCGGTTGCGTTCATCGCATGCTCGACGCCGGCGGCAGTCCCGAAGGTAGTGGCCCCGAGGCCATCGGCTGTGGCGGAATAGCCGCCCACGTAGGGGGTGCGACGGCGCATGAGCTGGATGTCGGCGGAGCTGGTGCCGACATCGGGGGCCACGTAGTAGGCGCCGTTCAGATCGTGGACCAGTTCGGCGACATCGAGCAGCAGGGCTTCCCGCAGTTGGCCGTCCAGGCGCTGAGGGCCCCCGGGCAGGAGCGGGACGACAGTCTTTCCTCCGCCCGTGCCATTGCGGACCGCGGCGGCCTTGTAGGTCATCCCGCGGCTCAGTCGGAGACAGTCGACCAGCGCGTCGGCCGGGGAGTCGTATCGAGCGATCCGCATGCCACCGACGGCAGGGCCGAGGCGGGTGGAGTGAATGGCGATGATCACTGGCAGGCCGGAGCGGCGCCCCTGCCGAACCAGGAACCCCTCATGATCGAGCGTGGTCTCCAGAGTGCGTGACGGCATGCCCAGTCCCTCCAGCTCAGATACGGGCTGACTTAACGATAGCTAAGTCAGATCTGGCTTAAGCTAACATAAGTCTGCTGCTTCGCTAGACGGGATGGTGTGATGTCGGCACTCACTGGCTCGCTGACCGACCGGGACAGCTGGAGCGAACACCGCTGCTCAGCGGCACGGGCCCTGGAAGTACTCGGGACGCCCTCGAACCTGTTCGTGCTGCGCGAGGCCTTCTACGGCACGACCTACTTCAACGACTTCGTCCGCCACACCCCGCTGAGCGCACCCGCAACGGCCAAACGCCTACGAGAACTCGTCGAGGTCGGACTCCTGCGGCGGACCCCTTACCAGGCGCCCGGGCAGCGAACACGCGACCGCTACGAACTGACCGAACCCGGCCAGGAGCTTCTGATCGCCTACTTCGCGCTGATGGAGTGGGGCGACCGCCACGCCACCCCGGGAACGGAAGGCGGTCCAGTCCGCCTGCGGCACCGAGACTGCGATGCTCCCGTGCACGTGGAACTCTCCTGCTCCGACGGCCACATGCTCGCCCCCAGCGAACTAGAGGTCGTTCCAGCCCCCGGACTGTCGCAGAGTGAGGCGGCAGACTGATTCCTCCGACGGACCGCCCCCTGTACGCAACTCGTCCCGGCAGCGCCCTGGCGACGTTGATCGGTTCCATTCGTAACCGGATCAGCTCAGCTTCTGGACCGCCGCGCAGACGACCTTCGCGCGCCGCGGGGCACTCCGACGGCTTCACGCATGGGGTGCGGTCAAGACCGGCTGCATCTCAGTCCAGGACGCGGCCGAGGAACCCGCGGATGTAGCCGCTGATGGCGTCGAGGTGCGTCTCCGGGGCGAAGTGCCCAGCCGGCAGCGTGAACTTCCGAGTCTGGCAGATCACGGGTGAAAGCCCGGGCCCCGTCCGGTCCGAAGATCTCGTCTCCCGCACCCCAGACCGCCAGGAGCGGGACCTGGCTGGTGCGGAAGTATTCCTGGAGTTGAGGGTAGCCGTCGATGTTGGTCGGGTAGTCGCGGAAGAGCGCCAGTTGCACCTCATCGTTGCCGGGCCGGTCCAGCAGAGTCTGATCGTGCAGCCAGGTGTCCGGGCTGACGAGGCTCCTGTCGGAGGCGCCGTTCTCGTACTGCCAACGGGTTGTCTCGGCGTTGAACTTGGCCCGCGCCCCCGGTTCGGTATCTGCTCCCGGGGCCGTGGCGTACGCGAACAGGTCCTCCCAGAAGGGCTGGACGAGTCCCTCCATGTAGGCGTTGCCGCTCTGCGAGATGATCGCGGTCACCTCGTACGAAGGGTCGAGCGTAAGCCGCCATCCGATAGGGGCGCCGTGATCATGTACGTAAATTGAGAAACGGCCGATGCCTGGGCTGTCGAGCAGGTCGCCGGTGATTTCCGCGAGATTGTCAAAGGTGTATTCGAACTCGTCGGCTTCCGGCATCGCGGACTGACCGAACCCTATGTGGTCGGGCGCGATCACGTGGTAGCGGTCGGCGAGTGCCGGGATGAGGTGCCGGAACATGTGGGAGCTGGTCGGAAACCCGTGGAGGAGCAGGACGACCGGCGCCTCCGCCGGACCTGCCTCGCGGTAGAAGACTCGTTGCCCCTGGATGGTTGACGTGCGGTGGTAGGTAGGGAGCATGCTGGCCCTCCGAGGACGCACCGAGTTGGCAAAGCGGGTTTCGCGGCGTTCGGTGCCGTCGACAACCGGCAGCACCGGAGACTCTGATGGATTTCATGGTCGGAAAATGGACCAGAACGCTCCGGACCCCTTTCCACCTAAAATGCTAAGCCCAACCATCAGACCGCTAATTTGGGCATGACCACCGGGCCCGGCCCACCCACCGCTCCTCATGCTCGACCACGACGGTGAACCACCCGTGGTGCAAGGCATGTTGATCCGGCTGAAGGTGAGGTCGAGCATCTGTCGACGGACGAGCCCTTGCCGCCCTGTCAGACGATGTTGCCTCCGCTCAGGCCAGGCCGTGTGGGTGCCAGGCTGGTGGGGAGATGGGTCCGCCCGACCGCTGAGTGATGGTCAGCAGCCGGGCGTTGGGTGGTGTGCGGGTCAGGCGCCGGCGCCTGCAGGCAGGTCACCCATCTTGTTCACGACGGCGCGGGAGAGGACCGCGCTGGTGCCGGTGAGCATGCCTGCCTTGCCCATCGGGGTGTCCTTGATGAGGTAGCTGCGCTCGCCGAGGAACAGGTGGGTGTTGCGGTCGAAGATGTACTCGGTGCGTTCGCCGTTGGAGACGTGGGCGATGGCTTCGCCATGGCGGCCGGCCGCGTCGGTGGCGTCCTTGACGAGGACGACGCCGGGGATCTTCGCGGCGGCCCGCCAGATGGAGGAGGCCACGTCACCGGGCACGATCGACTCGGATACGGTCTCGCCGATCCAGTTGAACGCGGCGGCGTCCTTGCCGGGGGCCTCGCCGCGGGTGGCGGAGTAGATCTGCTTCAGCAGCGCGTCGGGGTTGGTGGACAGCGACGCGATCTGCGGGACGGTGCCCGGCCTGGCGGGCTGCGACGCTTCGCCGGGGTTGACCACACCTGCGCCGCTGTTGTGGATGGTGATGTTCTGGCCGCCCTCGTGGATGAGGCCGTCCTTGGAGGGGTCGGCGGCCAGCCACACTTCGCGCTGGTGGACGGCGTCGAGCTTGGCCGCGCCGCCGATGGTGCGCTGCTTGACCTGGTGGGTGAAGCCGACCTTGCTCTTGACGTAGATGAACTGGTGGGCGCCGACGGTCGGGGTCTTCTGCTTGCTGGCCGCGTCCGCGACCTGGCTGAGGAAGGCGGTGGCGCCGTGGGCGGAGGCGGGCTGCACGGTGATGACCGAGGCCATGGCCACACTGTCGTCGGCGGGGGTCGCGCCGGAGCTGGTGACGCTGACGGCGACGGCTGCGGCGACAGCCAGGGCCGCGGCCAGCGCGGCTATCAGGCTCCAGCGCGGCATACCGCGCTTCGCGGCGGGAGACGGCTGCGTCTGCGCGCCGGGCTGGGTGACTTCCTGCATCAGATATTCCTCAAGACGTTGAGACCGGGCGGGAGAGAGACCTGGTGTGCCGGGGCGCGGCAGCACGTGTGACAGCTCCTGGCGCTCGGCCTCGTCACCATGCTTCGGAGCGTTCATCGGGCTTTCTCCTGTATCGACCGGACCGCGGGTGTGCGGTCGCCCTGTATCTGTCGGACGGGCGCAGGGGGTTCCACTCTTTTTTTCACGCGCTTCAGTTCCTGCTCGGTCAGTTTGAGCAGACGCCCCCGTGCGCGTGACAGGCGGGAGCGGACGGTGCCGACCGGGATGCCCAGGGCCTGGGCCGCCGCGGCGTAGCTGAGGTCGGACCAGACGCACAGCATGAACACATCGCGGTCCCCGCGCCGCAGCCTGGCCACCGCCGCTCTGGCGGCCGCGAGCCTTTCGCTGTCGTCGATGCGAGCGGCGACTTCGTCGGCAATATCCGGGACGGTCTCGGGTGTGGGGAAGCGGGTCAGGGTCTGCTGGTGTTTGCGCGCTGCGCGTCCGCGGTTGCGCAGGACGTTGGTGGCGATGCCGTAGACCCAGGGGCGGAGGCTCTCGTCGCCCTGCTCCAGCCGCTCCCGCAGACGCCACACTTCCAGGAACGTCAGTGACACCGCGTCCTCGGCGGCCGACCAGTCGCCCGTGGCGCGGTAGGCGTGCGCGTAGATCGCCTGGCCCAGTTCCTGGTACAGCTGGCGGAAGGCTTCTGGATCGTCGGCTCGCAGACGAGCTCGCAAGGATTGCTTCACGCAGGTACCTGTCGGATACACGGGGCCAGTTCCAGTGAGGTGGATCACAGTCAGATGAGGCGCAGCAGGATTTCGGCATCCCGGTGTCTTCTCGATCAGAGGCCTCACGCGCCCCATTGCCGCCGACCTCGGTGGCAGCGCCACGATATGTCGTTGAAGTATAAACTAGCTGCCTTGATGTCCGCCTATGCACCCTCGCCGAGCTTGTCCGTCCATACCCCCGGCGCGGCCCGTGGCCTCTGCTCCACGCCACGAAGCACCGACCACTTGAAGCGGGGCTTGAGGGTCCACTCCCGTGCGGCCTGCACGAGCGGTGTATGCCGGCCGCGCAAAGCCGTCACCGGGCACGGTCGCATCGCGTACCGGCCCTGATGGCCGCTGACCGAGGGATGCGCGGCCTTCCATGCGGCGATCACCGGCTCGACCAACGCCCACTGCTCGTCGCTCACGTCGGTCTTGTAGGGCTTGCGCTCGCTCACGGTGCCCAGCCCAACATGCCCACGGCCGCCGACCGGCCGGGATGCCGCACCGCCACACGTTCAGGTGACGACAAAACGCCTATGCACTCTCATACCGCCCTCTGAGAGCCCTATCGTGCCCCCGGTGGCAGTACGACGAGCGCCGGCACACGACGCTGCAGCCACGGTGTTCTCCGACCGTTTCCCCGCCGCAGAGGCCTCCGCTCCGGCCGCCGAGCCCACTGCGGTGCCCTGGGCTCGTGCCGTCTCCCCTAACGCGGCGCCCCCAGGGACCAGGCAAGGGGGAAAGATCGCGCAGCGGATCGTCCCCCACACCCTGCGGCTCGATGCGCTGCGCGGAGACCTCGTCGATCTCGGGGATGTGTTTCGTGCTTATCAGCAGCGCACGGAACCTGGCCAGTTGCTTCGTGGTGTAAGCGATCAGCCGGCGGGCTTGTTGGTGGTGTTGGGCAGTGCGGTGATGCTGCCGGGCTGGGATCCTTGATCGACTGCCGTGATGGAGTTCCGGCACGGAGGAACCTCTGGAGTGGCAAGAAGTAGCCGCCGAATCAGTGCTCTCTACGACTTGAGTTCCACAGCCTATGGTGCTGTCTTGGGTGCGGAAATGGGAGCTGACCTGTGGAAACGCCTGTGCGCACGCTGGGGCGGGCGGGGCGCTAGGTCCGTACTTCCCGGGTCGCTGAATCAGATGGTTTGACGGTCTTGCCGGTGTGGCCGTATTGGTCCGGGTGCGTCGATGACTTCCTGGTCCCCAAGGCCACGGACGGAACGCCCTCGCGTGGAGGTCGTAATTGAGTCCGTGGTGACCAAGCGCCTGGCCGCTCTGCCTGTTGCTGCTGAGTTTCTGCGTCGGCTGGACGTCGCTGAGATCGTCGACGGGCTGCGGCCACCGGATTCGCGGGCGGACCTGACGCACGGCCAGGTGATCGAGGTACTGGTGGCGAACCAGTTTACCGCTCCTTCGCCGCTGTTCCGCGTCGGGGACTGGGCGTACTCGTGTGAGGCCGTCAAGGGTCTTGGTGGAGGCCGATGCGTGTCCCGGCTGGTGCATTGACGGATCTCGTCGGTGTCCTGCTGGGGGTTTCGGCGATCAGCGGCGTTGTCGCGTCCGGCCGGTGGCAGCAAAACGTCTCCTCAGGGACACCACCGGAACTCGAAGATGTCCATGGCGAGACGCCGACGTATCACGGGTAGGAGGGCCGGGTGACCGGCCCTCCTACCCGATTGATGCTCTGTCAGAAGAGCGGCTCAGGCCCAACTTCCGAGAAGCATCCTCCGCGGATACCTACAGCGAGGATCCCGGGGACGACCGTCGGCGACTCCCAGTCGGCGAAGAGCACGACGGCACAGACGACCTGCGCTGACCTGGGCGCGCACACGGAAACGCCCCGGTGGGCGTCAGGGAAGTCACAAGGGTCGTCCGGGCCTCGCAGGGCGACTGTCCGCAGGCTCGTTCCTCGCGGCCTGTACGGGCCGGTGCAGGGACTGCCTTGACGGCGTCCTGGGCGGCTGGCGCGTTGTGAAGTGCGGCTGCTGCTGGTGCGCCGGTTACAGGCGCTTGGCTGTGCGGTCGCGCAGCAGCAGCCACTGAGTCGCGTCGGCGCCGCCCGGGCGCGCGGCCGGTCCGTGCAGTGAGAAACGATCTTCAGTCCAGGGTGTGATATGGCCTCTGACCTGCGTTGATTCTGTGCTTGATAATTCTGGCTGTGGGTATTGCCACATCATGGGCGCCGAACCGTCCCGCTAGGGTCTGTGCACTGCCTACAAAACGACCACCCTCATCACCTCTCCACGACCACTCCCAGGGCCCGGAGGCACCAGCATGGCGGGATCGCCGTTCGCGTGGATCGACGAGCAGGCGCGGCTGCGCCGGCAGGCCGGACTCGTACGCACCCTGCGCCCTCGTACCGCCGACTCACCCCTGCTCGATCTGGCGAGCAACGACTACCTCGGGCTGGCCCGCCACCCCGAGATCACCGCGGCCGCGGCGGACGCCGCCCGCCGCTGGGGCGCCGGTGCCACCGGTTCGCGGCTCGTCTCCGGCACGACCGAACTGCACGGCGAACTCGAACGGGAACTCGCCGACTTCTGCGGCTTCGAGGCGGCGCTCGTCTTCTCCTCCGGATACGCGGCCAATCTCGCCGCGGTCACCACGCTGGCGCCGCACGGCTCGCTGCTCGTCTCGGACGCGGGCAACCACGCCTCGCTCATCGACGGCTGCCGGCTGGCCCGCGGTACGACCCAGGTCGTGGGGCACGCCGACCCCGACGCCGTGCGCAAGGCGCTCGGCACCCACGAAGGTCCCGCCGTCGCGGTGTCGGACACGGTCTTCTCGGTGGACGGCGACGCGGCCCCGCTGAGCGAACTCGCGACGGTCTGCCGGGAGCACGGAGCCGCGCTGCTCGTCGACGACGCGCACGGACTGGGCGTGCTGGGCGAGGGCGGCCGGGGCGCCCCGCACGCCGTGGGGCTCGCGGGCGCCCCGGACGTCGTCGTGACCGCCACGCTGTCCAAGTCGTTCGGCAGCCAGGGCGGCGCCGTCCTCGGCCCCGCCCCGGTCATCGACCATCTGGTCAACGCGGCGCGCACCTTCATCTTCGACACCGGTCTCGCGCCCGCGGCGGCGGGCGCGGCCCTCGCGGCGCTCAGGCTGCTGCGCCGCGAGCCGGAGCGCGCCGCCCGGGCCCGTGAGGTGGCCACGGCGCTGCACACCCGGCTGACGGCCGAGGGCCTGGAGGCCGTACGGCCGGACGCCGCCGTGGTCTCCGTGCGCGCCCCGTCCCCCGAGCGGGCCCTACGGTGGGCGGCGGACTGCCGTGCGGCGGGACTGGCCGTCGGCTGCTTCCGCCCCCCGTCCGTGCCGGACGGCATCTCCCGGCTGCGGCTGACCGCCCGCGCGGACCTCACCGACGCGCAGATCGCGCACGCCGTGGCGGTGATCAGCCGGAATCGGTGAACGCGACGATGGTCAGCCCAGTCCGGCGATGAAGCCCTCCCAGCTGGCAGGAGCGAAGAGCAGGGCAGGGCCCGCCTTGTTCTTCGAATCGCGTACGGCGACGAGTCCGGCCCAGGGCCCTGGGCCCGGTCGTGCCGTCTCGACGCAGTTGTTCATTCCCGTACTACGACTGCTGCGCAGCCATCGCGCGTCGCGGAGTGAAGTACTGGAAGGTACGTACCGAGGCAGTTCGGTCATGGGGGTGCCTCCTTACGCGCCGTCACCTATCCCGGCGATGTAGTCCAACGAGTCCTCGGGCGAAAGGGCGTGGAATTGAAGGGCGTTGAAGGCCTCGGTGTAGGCCTGAAGGTCTTCTTTCCGTTCGAGGTAGAGGCTACTCGTCAAGTGGTCGAGAACAACCACATCCAGATCAGTCGTGTTCGGAAATGAGAAGATAACGAAAGGTCCGGTGACTCCGATGTGCGCCCCCGCGGCGAACGGCAGGACCTGAAGCCGCACTTGAGGCAGCGTGGCGGCCTCCCGCAGCCGCTCCAGTTGCCGTGCCATGACCTCCGGTCCGCCGACCTCACGTCTTAACACGGCCTCGTCCAGGACCGCGGTCAGTTCCAACGGCGGATTCGACCGCAGTACGTCCTGCCGGGCGACGCGGACCTCGACGAGTGTGTCCAGCTTGCCCTCCTCCAGTCCGCCCACCGCGGCCCGGGTCACCTCCCGGGCGTACTCGGGCGTCTGCAACAGCCCGGGCACCACCGAGGTCTCCAGCGTGCGCATGCCGCTGGCCTGGGACTCCAGACTGATGAAATCGCGGTAGGTCGGCGGCAGCACCCCGCGATAGGCGTGCCACCAGTGGTGACGCCCATTGCCCTCGGAGCCCGCCAACCCGACCAGGAGCTCCCGTAATTCGGGCTCCGTGACGGCGTACGCGTCGAGGAGGCGCGCCACGTCCGCCGGTTTCACCCCACTGATGCCGGTCTCGATCCGGCTCACCTTCGACTGATGCCAGCCGACGAGACGGGCCGCCTCACCACTGGTGAGACCCGCACCGGCGCGCAGCGCGCGCAGTTCGGCACCGAGCTTGCGGCGGCGCACCGCGGGACCGTGCTGCATGGCCGTACTCCTTACTCCTTCCGAGCCGCCCAAATACGCTCCGCCGTCGCAGAGTTCACCGCATCGAGCGACAGATATATGCATATCTCGGTGGATCGCACCCGTGACCGGCCCGGTAATGGCAGTCTGGCGCGAAGCACCAGTCCGGGACCGTACTCGAACCATCCGCTTCGTGTCGGACTCCGGTCCTGTGGGAAAGGGACGACGTCGCCATGGCAGATCACCAGGAAGCATCCGTCACTCTGCCGAGCGATCCCGCCTCGGTCTCCGCGGCCCGGAAATTCGTCGCCGACGTGCTGACCGAATGGGGCCTGCCGGGCGATGCCGAAGTCGCCGACACCGTACGCCTTATCGTGTCAGAACTGGCCACCAACGCCGTCCAGCACACCCTCGGGCAGTCGCCCACCTTCACGGTGGATGTCCGGCTCGACCGGGACGAACACCTGCGCATCGGCGTCACCGACAGCCACCCGCGCTTTCCCAAACGTTTGCCCGCCGCTGTCCAGCAGGACAACGGACGCGGCATGGTGATCATCCGCTGGCTGACCGCCGAGTGCGGCGGCAGACTCGTCGTCCGGCCCACCCGCGAGGGCGGCAAGACGGTCGCCATCGAGCTCCCCTGGACCGCGCAGGCCCAGCCAGTGACGGCCGGGGGGCCACAAGAGGCCTGAGGAACGGCTCAGTTGTCCTGCCCCTGGTGTGCGGCGCGTCCGAAGACGCCACGCAGCAGGGCCTGAAAGGCCTCGGCGGTCGGCGCCGGCCGGTCGATCCGGCGGACGACGGAGATCGTACGGCGCGGAACTCCCGGTTCCAGCAGCCGCGTGCCCACCGCGGTCGCCGCCGTCCTGGCCACCATCTCCGGTACGACCGCGCCCCCGAGCCCCGCGCCGACCAGCGCGCATGCAGCCGAGGTGGCGGCAGTCCTCACGGTCACGGGGACCGCGCTCACGGTTCTCGGCCCGGTGCTTGTTCCGGAGCCTTTCCCGCCCTGACGCCGGCACGCTGCACCAGCCGGGGCAGGACGCCCCACAGTGCCAGACAGATGACCAGGGTGCCCGAGCCCGCGGCGATCCCGGCGGCCCGGCCCAGCGCCACGTCCACGGCGAGCAGTACCGATCCGGTCAGCGCCAGCATCAGCACACCCAGCCCGATCTCGGCGAGGACGGACGAGACCCGCACGATGATCGGTTTGGCGTGCTGCCGGAAGAGTGAGCGGTGCAGCGCGGCCGGCGCGGTGAACAGGGCGGCGGCCAGTACGGCCAGCAGGAGCGTGGTGACGTACGTGGCGCGCTGCACCGTGTCGAGGGACGGGAAGCGCGGGGTGAACGCCAGGGTCAGCAGGAAGGCGAAGAGGATCTGCACGCCGGTCTGCGTGACGCGCAGCTCCTGCAGCAACTCGCCGAAGTTCCGGTCGGCGCGTTGGAGCGGCGTCTCGTGACGTTCCTCGGAGCGGGGTTGCTCGGCCATGCTGAACGGGTATCCGGTTCGTCCGGTTTCACGCCTTGAGGGAGGAAAGGGGCCTGAGAGGGCCGGCTGACGCCCTTGAGGGGCGCCACGGGGCCGGAGGGCACCGAATGACGCCGTGCGGGGTTTGCGTCACTGAGGGCGGTGGTCGGCGCCGTACGGGGGCAGCTGGAGCCCGGGGGGCTTGGGGCCCAAGTGGGGTGGTTCGCGCCTCTGGCGGGGCGATGGGGCCCGGAGAGGCGCACGGGCATCGGGGGACACCTCGCGCCCTGCCGGAGGACGGCTCACGTCCCACGGTGGGGCGACGCGCGCCCCCGCAGGACGTCCGGGGCGCGTGACCGCGGCTCCCCAGGGCGGGACGGCGAGCCCCGAGGGGGTGCCGGTGCCCGGGCCGGCACCCCCTCGGGCAGGTCAGCTGACCCGGCCGTACCACACGCTCTTCGTCCAGATCTTCTGCAGCTTCACGACCTCCCCGGTCTTCGGGGAGTGCCAGATCTTTCCCTTCCCGGCGTAGATGCCGACGTGGTACACGCTCCGGCCCGAGTGGAAGAACACCAGGTCCCCCGCCTTGCGGCTGGAGGCGGAGATGTGGTGCGTCTTGTTGTACTGCGCCGCTGCCGTACGAGGCAGGGTCTTGCCCGCCTTCTTGAACGAGTACAGCGTCAGCCCGGAGCAGTCGAAGCGGCGTGGCCCGGCGGCGCCGTACTTGTACGGGGAGCCCTTCTTGGAAGCCGCGACCTGAAGTGCCTTCGTCGCCAGGGTGGCCGCCTCGGCGTCGGATGCGACGCCCGGCACCACAAGGCTGCCGCCCACGGCGGCGATGGTGAGCGCCGAGGCCGTACCGGCCCGGGTCCACAGCGACGGGACACGATTGAGCGCAGTCATGCGCAACCCTTCGTCAGCCGCCTGTGAAGGATGACCTGTCGGATTCGGGCTGGCGAAGTAGCCCGGCCGCGTACTGCGGCTTCACCCCAAGGACCGCCCGGATCTCTCCGGCGACCCGTCGTGCTGGGTCCTCCACTCCTGCCGATGCACTTCTGTCGACCGGTCATCCGGGCAGCGGCAGGACTCGGCGTCCGCCCGGACCGCCCCGCCGTTGTGGCGGGGGCTTGTCGTCGGAAGGGATCTTCACGCATCACGGTAAGAAAATCCGAGCGGAACCGGCGATTTGTGGGCTTACTCACCACTCACCCGTTCGGGTGGACACCCGTCCGTTCGAGGGATGTTGGGGACGCCGACGACGCTCTTACCAGCGGCGGAGCATCTCATTCCGCCTCTGGGCTACGCGTGTTGCGCAACTTTTCGGCTCCCGGAAAGGACCGTCGACTACTCCATCAGGGGGTACGCCATCCGGTCCGTTTGAAACCCGGGCCGGACACCTCGCCGACTTGGCGCGTGCGGCGGCCCGGGGTGGATCCGGGGTGGACTCGGAGTGGACCTGGGGTGGACCCAGGGCGGACCCGGGACGGTCGGAGTGCGGGCCCGGGTCCGGACGAGTCAATTGTCGGATTCCGGCGGCAGCGTGACGCGGGCCGCCCGGCGCTCCCCGTCCAGGACGCGCAGGGCCTGGGCCAGCGTCGGGGCGTGCACCTCGCTCTCGCCCCGCTGGTGCATCAGTGCGAGGGCGTCGCGCAGCGCCGCCGCCTTGCCGACCAGGGCCTGGGCGGCCCGCAGTCCGCGGTAGGTGTCTCCGGGGCGGGCCGGGTTGATACGGCCGATCAGGTCGACCACGTCCAGATAACGGTCGATCAACTCGGCCTCGGCACGCGTCAGCGCGGGCAGCGGGGGCAGTTCGGGCACCATCGGCGGATCACCTCGCGTCGGGTGTGGCGTTCCTCGCACCGGGCGTGGTGCGCGAGGTCTTGCGGCTCGGGATGATCCCGTCCACGAGTCCGTACGCCAACGCCGCCTGTGCGTCCAGGATCTTGTCCCGCTCGATGTCGGCGGCGACTCTCTCAGGACTCTGCCCCGTGTGGAGTACGAGCATGTCCTCCAGCAGCCTGCGAGTGCGGGTCAACTCCGCGGCCTGGAGAGCGAGATCGCTTGCCTGGCCTTCCACCGGCCCGGGGAGCGACGGCTGATGGATGAGCACCCGGGCGCCCGGCAGTGCGAACCGCTTGCCCGGGGTGCCGCCGGCCAGCAGCACGGCGGCGGCCGACGCGGCCTGCCCCAGGCAGACGGTCTCCACGTCGCAACTGACGTACCGCATCGTGTCGTAGACCGCCGTCATCGCGCTGAACGAGCCGCCGGGCGAGTTGATGTACAGCGAGATGTCCTGGTCCGGCGCCAGGTGTTCGAGGTGCATGAACTGTGCCAGCACGTCGTTCGCCGACGTGTCGTCGATCGGTGTCCCGAGAAACACGATCCGCTCGTCGAGGAGCTTCGAGTACGGGTCCAGGGTCCGGTGCCCCGTGCCCATGCCGGTGTGTTCGGTGAACTCCGGCAGGACATGGCGGGCGGTCGGGTCGTTCATGGCGTGCGCCTCCTCTGGCAGGCATCTGTAAAAAATGTACAGGACGTACAGATCCGGCGGATGCTGCTCGGCTGACAGCGAAAAACCTGTGCGCCGCCGGTGGAGACGGTCGCTCGATCGTGCGAACGGGTCGTTTTCGGTGGAGTTGAACGAGATCGTCCGCTCTGTGGGGGTGCCGGGGGCCCGGTCTAAGCTGGTGGGCATGGCCTACGAGATTCCGGTGACGCAAGCCAGGGCTGAGCTCGCCGATCTGATCAACCGGGTGGTGTACGGCGGCGAGCGCGTCGTCGTGACGCGGCACGGCAAGCCCCTCGTCGCCCTGGTCTCCGCCGCCGACCTGGAGCGGCTCGAAGAACTCCCGGAGCCCGTCGAGGAGCAGGTGGTCAGTTCCCTCTCCAGCGTCCGCGAGGTCGCGTCGGCCCCGCGTGAGCGTCGGCCGTTCGGTATCGCGGCGGAGCACCGGGGGCCGGGCGTCTCGTAGCCGCGGGCCCGGGCCCCTGCGTCCCGCAGGGTCTGTGCGAGGGCGACGGGCGCGCCCGACCGGGGGTGACGACCTTCGCCGTATACGGTCCGGCTTCCCGCTCCGTGCCGGACGGCGGCCCCGGTGGCGGCCCTGCGTGTCCGCGCCGCTCACGAATGGATCACGGGCCGGTTAACGTCCTCGAAACGACGGCCAACTAGCGTGCCCATCCATGCCACCAGGGGTTTTGGTGGCTGCGGCCACCGGACCCCGCACGGTCCGGAGCGAGGACTGTGAGGTGGGACGCCGTGCAACTGACCCCGCACGAGCAAGAGAGGCTGCTGATCCATGTGGCCGCCGACGTGGCCGAGAAGCGACGGGCCCGCGGGCTGAAACTGAACCACCCCGAGGCTGTCGCCCTCATCACGTCGCACATCCTCGAAGGCGCGCGCGACGGCCGTACGGTCGCCGAGCTGATGTCCTCAGGGCGCAAGATCCTCACCCGGGACGACGTCATGGAGGGCATCCCCGAGATGATCCACGACGTCCAGGTCGAGGCGACCTTCCCGGACGGCACCAAGCTGGTCACCGTCCACGACCCGATCGTCTGACGGGGGAGCGAGAGCCATGATTCCCGGAGAGATCCTGTTCGCCGAGGGGACCGTCGCCTTCAACGAAGGTCGTGAGGTCACCCGGCTGACCGTCCTCAACGCCGCCGACCGGCCCGTCCAGGTCGGCTCCCACTACCACTTCGCCGAGGCCAACCCCGGTCTGGACTTCGATCGTGGCGCCGCGCGCGGCAAGCGGCTCAATGTCGCCGCCGGCACCGCCGTGCGCTTCGAGCCCGGAATCCCCGTCGACGTCGAACTCGTTCCGCTCGCCGGCGCCCGTGTCGTGCCCGGCCTGCGCGGTGAGACCGGAGGTCCCCTCGATGCCTGAGCTCTCGCGCGCCGCGTACGCCGACCTGTTCGGCCCCACCACCGGCGACCGTATCCGGCTCGCCGACACCGACCTGCTGATCGAGATCGAGGAGGACCGTTCCGGCGGCCCCGGGCTCGCCGGTGACGAGGCCGTCTTCGGCGGTGGCAAGGTCATCCGTGAATCCATGGGCCAGGCGCGCGCTACGCGCGCAGACGGCACTCCGGACACGGTCATCACGGGTGTCGTGATCGTCGACCACTGGGGCATCGTCAAGGCCGACGTCGGGATCCGCGACGGCCGGATCACCGGCATCGGCAAGGCGGGCAACCCGGACACCATGGACGGGGTCCACCCCGACCTCGTGATCGGTCCGGAGACCGAGATCATCGCGGGCAACGGACGGATCGTCACCGCGGGCGCCATCGACGCGCACGTCCATCTGATCTGTCCGCAGATCGCCGACGAGGCGCTCGCCTCCGGCATCACGACGCTGGTCGGCGGCGGCACCGGCCCCGCCGAGGGCTCCAAGGCGACGACGGTCACCCCCGGCCCCTGGCATCTGGCCCGGATGCTGGAGGCGATGGAGGGGTACCCGCTCAACTTCGGTCTGCTGGGCAAGGGCAATACCGTCTCGCACGACGCGATGCTCTCCCAGATCCGCGGCGGGGCGCTCGGCCTGAAGCTGCACGAGGACTGGGGCTCCACGCCCGCCGTCATCGACGCGGCGCTGACCGTCGCCGACCGCACCGGCATCCAGATCGCCATCCACACGGACACCCTGAACGAGGCGGGGTTCGTCGGCGACACGCTCGCCGCGATCGGCGGACGCGGCATCCACGCGTACCACACCGAGGGTGCGGGCGGCGGGCACGCGCCGGACATCATGACCGTGGTGTCCGAGCCGCACGTGCTGCCCAGTTCCACCAACCCGACCCGGCCCTACACCGTCAACACCGCCGAGGAACACCTCGACATGCTGATGGTCTGCCACCACCTCAACGCGGCCGTCCCGGAGGACCTGGCCTTCGCCGAGTCGCGTATTCGGCCCTCGACCATAGGAGCCGAGGACATCCTGCACGACCTCGGCGCGATCTCGATCATCTCGTCGGACTCGCAGGCGATGGGCCGGGTCGGCGAGGTCATCATGCGGACCTGGCAGACGGCCCATGTGATGAAGCGGCGGCGGGGAGCCCTCGCCGGCGACGGGCACGCGGACAACCACCGTGTACGTCGCTATGTCGCCAAGTACACGATCAACCCGGCGCTCGCGCAGGGCCTCGCCCGCGAGATCGGCTCCGTCGAGACCGGCAAGCTCGCCGACCTGGTGCTGTGGGAGCCCGCGTTCTTCGGGGTCAAGCCGCAGCTCGTCATCAAGGGCGGGCAGATCGCGTACGCGCAGATGGGCGACGCCAACGCCTCCATCCCGACGCCGCAGCCGATTCTGCCCCGGCCGATGTTCGGGGCGATCGGACGGGCACCCGCCTCGAACTCGTTCAACTTCGTGGCGCCGCTCGCGATCGAGGACGGGCTGCCGGAGCGGCTCTCGCTGGGCAAGCGGTTCGTGGCGATCGAGTCGACGCGCGGAGTGACCAAGGCCGACATGCGGGAGAACGACGCCCGGCCGCGCGTACGGATCGATCCCGACAGCTTCGCCGTGCACATCGACGGGGAACTGGTCGAGGCGACTCCGGCCGCCGAACTGCCCATGGCCCAGCGTTACTTCCTCTTCTGATGTCGCGCGCGGCACTACTCGTCCTGGCCGACGGCCGCTTCCCCGCCGGAGGGCACGCCCACTCCGGCGGGGCCGAGGCGGCCGTCAAGGCCGGGCGGATCAGCGGGGCGGCGAGCCTGGAGGACTTCTGCCGGGGGCGGTTGCACACGACGGGGCTGGTGTCGGCCGCCGTCGCGGCGGCGGCCGCGCTCGGGGTCGATCCGGTGCTGCTGGACTCGGCCGCGGACGCGCGTACGCCGTCGCCCGCCCTGCGGGTCGCCTCGCGGCGGCTGGGGAGGCAGTTGATGCGGGCGGTTCGGGCGGCCTGGCCCTCCGGGGAACTCGACGCGCTGGCGCGGGCGTTTCCCAAGGGGGCGCACCAGCCGGTCGTGCTGGGGCTGGCGGCGCGGGGGGCCGGGCTCGGGCCCGAGGACGCCGCGTACTGCTCCGCGTACGAGAGTGTCAGTGGGCCGGCGACCGCGACGGTGCGGTTGCTGAGCCTGGACCCGTTCGATGCCACGGCGGCGCTCGCCCGGCTGGCGCCGGAGCTGGACGTCGTGGCGCGGGCGGCGGCCGATGCGGCTCGGAGCGTTGCCGAGGGTGGGGTCGATGCGCTGCCTGCGGCTTCCGCTCCGCTGCTGGAGATCAGTGCGGAGGCGCATGCCGCTTGGCCTGTCCGTCTGTTCGCGTCCTGACGGGGATGGCACCCCCGCCGCCCCCACCCAGCCCCGTCCCCCGCGGGAGCCGCGCTGTGGATCCCCGCATCCCGAGGGGCTACCGGCCCCCGGACCCCCGCGCGGGGCAGCAACCCCGCAACCCCAACCCGCCCGAAGGGCCCGGCCCCGGCCGGGGCCGAAGTACCTCGGGCCCGATCGACAACAGGAGCCGGCAGCATGCATCTCGACCACACCCACACCCACGACGGCCCTTCCGCCGTCGGTGCCGATGCCCGTCGCCCGGACGGCTCCCGGCGGGCCCTGCGGGTCGGGCTCGGCGGCCCCGTCGGGTCCGGGAAGACCGCGACCGTCGCGGCGCTGTGCCGGGCGCTGCGGGACGAGTTGTCCCTCGCTGTCGTCACGAACGACATCTACACCCGTGAGGACGCCGAGTTCCTGCTGCGCGAGGCCGTGCTGCCGCCGGAGCGGATCACCGCCGTCGAGACGGGGGCCTGCCCGCACACCGCGATCCGGGACGACATCTCCGCGAACCTCGAAGCGGTGGAGGACCTGGAGGACGAGGTCGGGCCGTTGGATCTGATTCTCGTCGAGTCGGGGGGCGACAATCTGACCGCGACCTTCTCCAAGGGGCTCGTGGACGCGCAGATCTTCGTGATCGACGTGGCGGGTGGCGACGACATTCCCCGCAAGGGCGGCCCCGGTGTCACCACCGCCGATCTGCTCGTCGTCAACAAGACCGACCTCGCGCCGTACGTGGGCTCCGATCTGGGCCGGATGGCCACCGACGCCAAGGCACAGCGCGCCGAGCTGCCCGTCGTGTTCCAGTCGCTGCGGACCGAGGCCGGCGTCGCGGCCGTCGCCGGCTGGGTGCGGGAACGGCTCGTCGCGTGGACGGTATGAGCACAGCGGGAGTGCGGGCCACCGCACGGATCGGCGCACGGGCCGACGGGCGGGGCGGTACCGCGCTGCCCGTGCTGGAGGGCGCGGGACCGCTCGCCCTGCGCCGCACCCGCGCCCGTGGCGACGAGGCGCGGGTCATGGTCGTCGGCGCGATGAGCGGCCCGCTCGGCGGTGACCGCTTCGCCGTGGAGGCGGAGGTCGCCGAAGGGGCCCGGCTGCACGTCGGGTCGGCCGCCGCCACCATCGCCCTGCCGGGGCAGGCCAAGGGCGAGGCGCGCTACGACGTACGCCTGGACGTCGCCGACGGAGGTGAACTGCGCTGGCTGCCCGAGCAGTTGATCTCGGCCCAGGGCAGTGACCTGTATGTGTCCTCGCGCGTCGAGCTCCGGGGCGGCGCTCGGCTCGTCTTCCGGGAGGAACAGGTACTCGGGCGCGTCGGTGAGCAACCCGGGCGGCTCACCAGCCGTCTTGCCCTGCGGCTCGACGGACGGCCGCTGCTGGACCAGGAGTTGTCCTGCGGTCCCGGTGCGCCGGGCGGCTGGGACGGGCCCGCCGTCCTCGGGGGACATCGCGCACTGGGACAACTCCTCGTCGTACGACCGGAGTTCGCACGCGAGCTGCCCGAGGCGCGGATGCTGGGAGAGCACGCCGCCCTCGCCCCGCTCGCCGGCCCCGCGGTTCTGGTGAGCGCGCTGGCGCCGGACGCGCTGCGGCTGCGGCGGGTGTTGGACGAGGCCCTGCGCCTGCTCGGCTGAGAGCTACTCTCCGCTCACCGGGACGTCACACTCCGCTTATCGGAATAGTAAAGAAGCCCAACTCCCTCTGTTCTCAGGGACCTCACAGCCGAAAGGATCCCCGTACCAATCGCAACGATGTACGGGGAGGTCCCACTTGAGGGCTAAGAGACCGATGAGACGCGTCACCGCGTTCGGTTCGGCCGGAGCGCTCGTCACGGCGACCCTGATAGCCGGAGCCGTCGCGGCGCCGTCGGCCACCGCCGACTCGCGCCACGGTCAGGACCGCGAGGCCCACGGTGCGGCGATCGCCGCGGCCCGGTCCGCGAAGAGCGGGATCGACTGGCAGGACTGCCCCGCGGACTGGGGATTCGAGAAGCCGATCCAGTGCGGCTGGGTGTCCGTTCCGCTCGACTACGCCCACCCGAACGGCAAGCAGATCAAGCTCGCCGTCGACCGTATCGGGAACACGGGTACCCCGCAGGAGCGTCAGGGCGCGCTCGTCTACAACCCGGGCGGCCCCGGTGGGTCGGGCATGCGCTTCCCGCGCCGCGTGACCACCAAGAGCCCCCTGTGGGTGAACACTTCGAAGGCGTACGACTTCGTGGGCTTCGACCCGCGCGGTGTCGGCCACTCGGCGCCCATCTCCTGCATCGACCCGCAGGAGTTCGTGAAGGCGCCCAAGCTGGACCCGGTCCCGGGCTCCGAGGCCGACAAGCGCGCCCAGCGCAAGCTGGCCGCCGAGTACGCGGACGGCTGCGCCGAGCGCAGCGGCAAGGCCGTGCTGGCGCAGATGACCACGCCCAACACCGCCCGCGACCTCGATGTCATCCGGGCCGCGCTCGGCGAGAAGAAGCTCAACTACCTGGGCGTCTCGTACGGCACCTACCTCGGTGCCGTCTACGGCACGCTGTTCCCGGGCCACGTCCGCCGCATGGTCGTCGACAGTGTCGTCAACCCGGCCAAGGACAACATCTGGTACCAGGCCAACCTGGAACAGGACATCGCCTTCGAGGGCCGCTGGAAGGACTGGGAGGACTGGGTCGCCAAGAACGACGCCGCCTTCCACCTCGGCGACACCCGCGCCAAGGTCCAGGACCAGTGGCTGAAGCTGCGCGCCACCGCCAAGAAGAGCCCGCTCGGTGGGGTCGTCGGCCCCGCCGAACTGATCTCCTTCTTCCAGAGCGCCCCGTACTACGACTCGTCGTGGGTGCCGGTCGCCACGGTGTTCAGCAAGTACGTCGCCGGTGACACCCAGGCGCTCGTCGACGCCGCCTCCCCCGATCTGTCCGACACCGCGGGCAACATCGCCTCGGAGAACGGCAACGCCGTCTACACGGCGGTCGAGTGCACGGACGCCAAGTGGCCCACCAGCTGGTCGAAGTGGGACAAGGACAACACGAAGCTGCACAAGAGCTACCCGTTCATGACGTGGGCCAACGCGTGGCTGAACCTGCCCTGCGCCACCTGGCCGGTCAAGCAGCAGACACCGGTGAACGTCAAGACCGGCAAGGGTCTGCCGGCCGTCCTCATCGTGCAGTCCACGCGTGACGCCGCCACCCCGTACCCCGGCGCCGTCGAACTGCACAAGCGCTTCAAGGGCTCCCGTCTCATCGTCGAGAAGGACGCGGGCTCGCACGGTGTGACCGGCCTGGTCAACCCGTGCATCAACACCCGGGTGGACACCTACCTGCTCACCGGCAGGACGGACGCCGCCGACGTGACGTGCACCCCGCACGCCACGCCCGCACCGTAGATCCGATCCACGAGGAGGGGCGGCCGGGTTTCCGGCCGCCCCTCGCTCCGTTTCCGGCCCGGCTCGGTCAACTCAGCGGCATGCGCGGGAACTTACGGGCGTTCGCGGTGCGCTCGGCGGCCTCCTCGGCCTTGACCGCGGCCGCGTACCGGTCGACGTACTCCTGCTCGGAGAGGCTGAGGATGGCGTACATGATCTCGTCGGTGATGGCGCGCAGGATGGCCTTCTCGTCCTCCATCCCGGCGTAGCGGGAGAAGTCGAGGGGCTTGCCGAAGCGGATCGTCACGGGGTGGACGTTCGGGATCTTCTGGCCAGGCGGCTGCGCCTCGAAGGTGCCGATCATCGCGCAGGGGATGACCGGGACCCGGGCCTTCAGGGCCATGACCGCGACGCCGACCTTGCCCTTGTAGAGGCGGCCGTCGTGCGAGCGGGTGCCCTCCGGGTAGATGCCGAGCAGTTCGTTCCTGCGCAGGACGCCCAGACCCTCGCGGATGGCGGCCTGGCCCGCGTCCTTGCCGGAGCGGTCCACCGGGATCTGCCCGGCACTGCGGAAGAACGCCGCCGTCAGCCGGCCCTTGATACCGGGGCCCGTGAAGTACTCGGCCTTGGCGAGGAAGGTGATCCGCCGTTTGAGGATCGCGGGCATCAGGAAGTGGTCCGCGAACGACAGATGGTTGCCGGCCACGATGGCGGGGCCCGACGACGGTACGTAGTCAAGGCCCTCGATCCGAGGCCGGAACACCAGCCTCAACAGCGGACCCAGAACCACGTATTTGAGCACGTAGTAGAACACGGTTTCTCTCCAACCTCTACCGGATCGGCTCGGAGGCCGCGTTCCGCCAGGTCACGGCGCGCATCTGGCAAGTCTGCCGATCTGCGTGTCTGTTCGATTCTCGTCGCGTCTGATCGGACTCATACTGACTCCTCGCCGACGTACGTGACAGCCTTCCGGATGCTGATTCTGTGGTGTGGCGCTCCTGCGCGCCGTGGTGGTCGATCGTAGCCCGATCAGCGGGGCGAAACCCTTGATCGTGGGCCTCGTGGGCCTCGTGGGCCTCACCGGGATCGGGCGGGCCGCATGCGAAACGCCGGACCGGCCGACAGGCCCCGGAGGAGGCCCGCCGGTCCGTCCGGCGTCGGTGAGCGGACGCTCAGCCCTGGGCCGCTCCCGCGGCGGCCGTTTTCTCGGCCTCGGCCCGGGTCGGTGCGCCGAGCGCCCAGAAGATCACGCCCGTGACGATGAAGACGGCCAGCGGCACCGCCTCCGTCAGCAGATAGGTCCAGCGCTCGCCATAGCTCCAGCCGTCCGGCCGGAAGTCCGAGCTGAACCAGTCGAAGGGCGCGCCCGGGACCAGTAGTTGCACCGACGCGAACAGGATGAGCAGCGTCAGCACGATCGTGATCGGCCAGGCGGCGGGCGCCCGGTAGGCGCGCTCCACCTGCGGGTACTTGCGGCGGAGCACCGGCAGCGCCGGGAAGATGCCGAGGTAGCTGATGAGCGTCGTGGAGACGGCGAGCCCGAGCACGGCGCCGAAGAGCTTGCCCGCGTCACCACCGGTGAGCTGATGGGCGAGGACCAGCACGCCGGTGGAGAGCACCCCGCTGAGCAGGTTGACCCGGACCGGCGTGCCGAACCGCTCGGAGATCACGCCCAGGCCGCGGGGCGCGGCGCCGTCGTACCCGGAGACCGCCAGCGCACGGTCCGAGCCCATGATCCAGGTGACGCCCGAGGAGAGCACGGTCAGGATGAACATCACCGCGGCCAGATCGCCCAGCACGGTCCCGGCCCCGCTGAGGGTGACCGTGCCGTCGGAGGCGACGTGGCCGCCGTAGACGGTGAACACCTGCCGGATGGCGTCGAGGAAGCCGCCGAGACCGGTGATGGCCTTGACCGGGAGGACCAGCAGGATGCCGAGAATCGGCAGGCCGTACAGCAGCACGCCGAGTCCGGCGGCGCGGAAGATTCCGTACGGGACGTCCTTCTGCGCGTCGGTCATCTCGTCGCCCGCGGTGTTGGGCAATTCGAAGCCGACGTAGTTGAACATCAGGACCGGGACCAGACCGACGAAGCCGGCATACGTCGGGGAGAAGTCGCCGAGGCCGAAACCGTGCAGGCCGTGCTTGAAGGCGTAGATGACCACGGTGAGCGTGAACAGGCCGAGCAGCACGAAACGGGACCATGCCCCGGCGGTGGGGATCCACTTGCCGACATCGAAGGAGAGGATCGCCGCGAGCACGCCCACCCAGATGAATATCAGGGTGAAGACATAGAAGGCGGGGGTGCTCAGATCCTTCCCGTCATTGAAGAAGGTGGTGAACGCGGCGACCGCCGAGACGGAGAGAGTGCCGCCGAGCCAGACCGGATTGGTCACCCAGTAGAGGAAGTTGTTGACCGCGCCGGCCAGCCGTCCGAAGGCCCGGCTGGTCCAGATGTACGGGCCGCCCTCCTCGGCGAAGGCCGTGCCCAGCTCCGCGGTGAGCAGCGCCGACGGCACGAAGAAGATGACCGCCAGCACGAGCAGCCAGGTGAACGCCTCCGCTCCGGAGGCGGCCACCGTGCCGATGGTGTCGAGGCCGACGAGGGTGCAGACCAGGAAGAACAGGATGTCGAAGCGGCCGAAGTGTTTGCGGAGTTTGTTCCGCTCGGACTCCGCTGCGAGAGTGGTGGTGTCCACCTCGATTTTGGACAGACCAGCGGACACCCGGGCCTCCTGCTGATAAGCGGCGATATGTTCGGCACATGGTGTATCGGTGTTCCGAGGGGCGACAAGGGTTGAATCCCATTCTTGACCAAATCCCAAGTTCGGCACACCGCCGGAAACACCGTCGAAATGCGCTCGCCACGTTGCGGGGAAATCCGGTGACAGTACGAAGCGACCGCCCGAATCGGTCGATGCGGATGCCGTCCCGGCGGAATTCCGCGGAGGCCGGCGCCGATGGAGCCGAAGGGGCCGCCGTCCCGGTGGGCGGCGGCCCCGATTCTCTCGACCGGCGTGTCCCCGCCGGTCTCGTCGTCCGGCGTGTCCCCGCCGGCCCGTCCGGTGTCAGACCCCCTGGGCCAGCACCTTCTCCAGGGCGCCCAGCGCGGAGTGGAGCTCCTCGCCGGTGATGGTCAGCGGCGGGGCCAGCCGGATGGTCGACCCATGGGTGTCCTTGACCAGGACCCCCTCGCGCATCAGACTCTCGCTGATCTCGCGGCCGGTGCCGATGGCCGGGTCGATGTCGACGCCCGCCCACAGCCCGCGCGAGCGGAAGCCCTCGACGCCCCGGCCCACGAGCGCCGTCAGACCGTCCCGCAGGACCACGCCCAGCTCGGCCGCCCTGCGCTGGTATTCACCGGTCTCCAGCAGTCCGACGACCGCCGAGCCGACCGCCGCGGCGAGCGGGTTGCCGCCGAACGTGGAGCCGTGCTCGCCGGGCCGCAGCACTTCGAGCACGTCACGGCGTGCGACCACCGCGGAGACGGGGACGATGCCACCGCCGAGGGCTTTGCCCAGCAGCAGCATGTCCGGGACGACGTCCTCGTGGTCGACCGCGAGAGTGGTACCCGTGCGCCCCAGCCCCGACTGGATCTCGTCCGCGATGAACAGACAGCCGTGGCGACGGGTCAGTTCGCGTACGCCGGTCAGATAGCCGTCGTCCGGGATGACCACGCCCGCCTCGCCCTGGATGGGCTCGATCAGCACGGCCGCGGTCGTCTCGTCGACGGCCGCTTCGAGTGCGGCCAGGTCGTTGTACGGGACGACACGGAAACCCGGCGTGAAGGGGCCGAAACCGGCCCGGGCCGTCTCGTCCGTGGAGAAGCTGACGATCGTGGTCGTACGGCCGTGGAAGTTGTCGGCGGCCACGACGATCGTCGCCTGGTCGGGGGCGACGCCCTTCACGTCGTACGCCCACTTGCGGGCCACCTTGACGGCGCTCTCCACCGCCTCCGCGCCGGTGTTCATCGGCAGGACCATGTCCAGGCCGGTCAGCTCGGCCAGCGACTCGGCGAATTCGGCCAGGCGGTCGTTGTGGAAGGCGCGCGAGGTGAGGGTCAGCCGGTCCAGCTGGCGGTGTGCCGCCTCGATCAGCACCGGGTTGCGGTGGCCGAAGTTGAGAGCCGAGTAGCCCGCCAGCATGTCGAGGTAGCGACGCCCCTCGACGTCCTCGACCCAGGTGCCCTCGGCACGGGCGACGACCACGGGCAGGGGGTGGTAGTTGTGGGCGAGCACCGGCCCCTCGGCGCGGATCAGCTCGGCGGACGTGCGCGTACCGGCGCCCGAGGCGGAGGGCGTGCCGGCGTCGGAGTCGGAGGAGGGACGCGGACGGGCGGGAGCGGTCATGAGCGGATCTCCTGGGTGCAGCACTTGATGCCGCCGCCGGCCTTCTGGAACTCCGAGAGGTCGACGGGGACGGGGACGTAACCGTGGCCGGCGAGCCGGTCGGCGAGCGCCTCGGCGCGCGGCGCGATGAAGACGTGGCGGCCGTCGGAGACGGAGTTGAGGCCGAACGCGAGCGCGTCCGCACTGGTTGCGAGCACCGCGTCCGGGAACAGACGTTCGAGGACCTCGCGGCTGCCGGGCGAGAACGCCGCCGGGTAGTACGCGATGTTCGCCTCGGGCCCGTCGTCGAGGACGAAGAGCGCCGTGTCCAGGTGGTAGAAGCGCGGGTCCACCAGCTGGAGGGTGATCACCGGAACGCCGAAGAACTCCTGCACCTCGCGGTGCGCCTCGGGTGTCGTACGGAATCCGGTGCCGGCCAGTACGTACCGGCCCGCCGGGACGAGGTCGCCCTCGCCCTCGCAGATGGATTCGGGCCGGTACACATCGAAACCGGCCGCCTTGAACCAGGTCTCGTACGCGGTGGACTCGGGGCGGCGCTCGGGCGCGTGGAAGTACGAGCCGAAGACCCGGCCCGCCAGGACGAGCGCGGAGTTCGCCGCGAACACCATGTCGGGGAGACCCGCCACCGGCTCCACGGTGTTCACGGTGTGACCGTGGGCACGATAGGCGCTGATCAGCGCCTTCCACTGGCCATGGGCGAGATCGACGTCCACTTGGGCGTCGGGGTGCATCCAGGGGTTGATCGCGTACTGCACGGCGAAGTGTCTGGGTTCACAGACGAGAAAGCGCCGAGCTCGCGGCACACGGCTGTCGGGCACAGAGAGGTTCCTCCGCTTCCTGCGGTGTCGACTGGGGGTGTCTCAAAGGTAGGAAACGGGGGATACGGGCGACAAGCGACGAGAGCTGCGCATGTGCGCAGCATCGCTGCGCAATCACCGTGGTCAGCGCACGGTTGATGCGTCCGCCGGGGCGGGATGGGTCGCGCCGGCCTCCGGGGCCTCCGGCAGCAGATGGGACAGCACCATGTAGCTGATCGTCTTCCGGATGAAGGGCTCGGCGCGGATCCGCTCCAGGACCTCCTCGAAGTGCTCCACATCCGTGGCACGCACATGCAGCAGCGCGTCCGCGCCGCCCGTCACCGTCATGGCCGCGGTGATCTCCGGATGGTTGCGGACCACCTCGGCGAGCCGCCGGGGCGGCGCCGCACCCTCGCAGTACACCTCGACATACGCCTCCGTACGCCAGCCGAGCGCCGTCGGTTTCACCGTGGCCGTGAACCCGGTGATCACCCCGGTCTCGCGGAGCCGGTCGACGCGGCGCTTGACCGCGGTGGCCGACAGCCCGATCGCCGTGCCGATCTCGGCGAAGCTCGTCCGGGCATTGGCCATCAGCGCTGTGATGATCTTGCGGTCGAGCTCGTCGAACATCGCGGACTTGCTGTTCATGGCGGCACTGTATCCAGCGACAACGTCCACGCAACCAGCGACAATGCCCGCGCGTCCAGCGACAACGCGCATGTTCCGTGCGCGTTCGGCGCATGTCCAGGCGTACGAATCGCTCTTACACTCCACTCTCATGCTGCGCGCGCTCGCCGTCGACGACGAACAACCGTCCCTTGAGGAACTCCTCTACCTCCTGAACATCGATCCCCGGATCTCCAGTGCCGAGGGCGCGAGCGACGCGACCGAGGCACTGCGCCGGATCAACCGGGCCCTGGAGTCCGGACCCGACGGGCCCGAGGCGATCGACGTCGTCTTCCTCGACATCCACATGCCCGGCCTCGACGGCCTCGACCTGGCCCGGCTGCTCACCGGATTCGCCAAGCCGCCGCTCGTCGTGTTCGTCACCGCCCACGAGGGCTTCGCCGTCCAGGCCTTCGACCTCAAGGCCGTCGACTACGTACTGAAGCCGGTACGGCGGGAACGGCTCGCCGAGGCCGTCCGGCGCGCCGCCCAACTCAGGGACACCGCACCCCGGATACCCGTCCACGAGCCCGACCCGGACCACATATCCGTCGAACTCGGCGGTGTGACCCGCTTCGTGGCCGTCGAGGACATCACCCATGCCGAGGCGCACGGCGACTACGCGCGTCTGCACACCGCCCAGGGCAGCCACCTCGTCCGCATCCCGCTCTCCACCCTGGAGGAACGCTGGCGCTCCCGCGGCTTCGTCCGTATCCACCGGCGCCATCTCGTCGCCCTGCGCCACATCGGCGAACTCCGCCTGGACGCGGGCACGGTGAGCGTCCTCGTCGACGCCGTCGAACTCCAGGTGAGCCGTCGGCACGCCCGCGAACTGCGCGATCTGCTGATGCGCCGGACCACGAGCTGAGGGGGGAACCGCCGTGCCGCAGGATCCGACCGAACGCCGCGTGGTCGTCACCGGAGCGCCCCGGCGCACCCGCAGGACCTCGGGCTACTACCGGCCCAGGACCGAGATCGACGAACAGACCACCCTCGGCCACACCTACGTCCGCTCCCTGATGCGCAGTCAACTCCGGGCCGCGCTCACGGTGTTCGCCGTCCTGGTGCTGCTCGTCGGGCCGCTTCCCCTGGTCTTCGCCGCGATGCCGGACGGCGCGAGCCTGGAGTGGGCCGTGCTCGGCTTCTGCGTCTACCCGCCGCTGGTGCTGCTCGCCCGCTGGTACGTGCGGCGCGCGGAGCGCAACGAACGGGACTTCGTGCGCCTGGTCGAGGACCGCTGAGCCATGGAAACCAGCCGCCGGGTCATGAACGAGAGCCGCTGAACCGTGAACCAGAACTACGCCGTCCCCGCGGTCGCCCTCGTCGTCGTGGCGACCGTCCTGGTCGGCGCGTTCGGCCTGCGCATCTCCCGGACCACCTCCGACTTCTACGTCGCCTCACGCACCGTGGGGCCCCGCCTCAACGCGGCCGCGATCAGCGGCGAATACCTCTCCGCCGCCTCCTTCCTCGGCATCGCGGGCCTGGTCCTCGTCCAGGGCCCCGACATGCTCTGGTACCCCGTCGGCTACACGGCGGGCTATCTCGTACTGCTCCTCTTCGTCGCGGCCCCGCTGCGCCGCTCCGGCGCCTACACCCTGCCCGACTTCGCCGAGGCGCGGCTCGGCTCGCAGCCGGTGCGGCGGCTGGCCGGTGCCTTCGTCGTCGGGGTCGGCTGGCTCTATCTGCTGCCCCAACTGCAGGGCGCCGGGCTGACGTTGGCCGTGCTGACCGACGCGCCCGACTGGTTCGGCGGAGTGCTCGTCGCGGTCGTCGTGGTCGCCACCGTCGCCGCCGGAGGCATGCGCAGCATCACCTTCGTGCAGGCCTTCCAGTACTGGCTCAAGCTCACCGCCCTGCTCGTTCCCGCCCTCTTCCTGGTGCTCGCCTGGCAGGCCGACGGCGCTTCGCGCGACGCCTTCGACGAACCCGCGACCTTCCGCGAGCAGCGGGCCGTCCGCGTCGACGACAGCCTCGACCTGAAGCTCGCCGCCCCGCTCGGCGTCACGACGACGGGCACGGTCGACGGTCACCGCTACGACGGCGAGCGGGTCCGGCTCTCCGCGGGCGTCCACCACATCGGGCGCGGCACCCGGCTCACCTTCGCCCAGGGCGACCCGGTTCCGCTCGCCGACCGCGGCAGCAACGGCGGCATGTCCACCTCACTGGCGGCCGGCCGCGAGGAACGCCCGCTGTACGCCACGTACGGACTGATCCTCGCCACCTTCCTCGGCACGATGGGACTGCCGCACGTGGTCGTCCGCTTCTACACCAGCCCGCACGGGGTCGCGGCCCGCCGCACCACGGTCGCCGTCCTCGGCCTGATCGGCGCCTTCTACCTCCTCCCGCCCGTCTACGGCGCGCTGGGCCGGCTGTACGCTCCCGAGCTGAGCCTCACCGGGAACGCGGACGCCGCCGTGCTGCTGCTGCCGGACCGGGTGATCGGCGGGCTCGGCGCGGACCTGCTGGGCGCGCTGGTGGCGGGCGGGGCCTTCGCGGCCTTCCTGTCGACCGCGTCCGGACTGACCATGGCGGTGGCCGGGGTGCTCACCCAGGACGTACTGCCCTCGCGCGGCGTACGGCACTTCCGGCTCGGCACCGTCCTGGCCATGGCGGTGCCCCTCGCGGCGAGCGTGATCGTCGGCGGGCTGCCGGTGGCCGACGCGGTCGGGCTCGCCTTCGCCGTGTCCGCGTCCTCCTTCTGTCCGCTGCTCGTGCTCGGCATCTGGTGGCGACGGCTGACCCCGCCCGGCGCCGCCGCCGGAATGCTGGTCGGGGGCGGTGCGGCCTTCGTCGCGGTCGCCGCGACCATGGCGGGCTACCCCGGCTCGGGTTCGCTGCACGCACTCCTCGCCTGGCCCGCGCTCTGGTCGGTGCCGCTCGGGTTCCTCACGATGGTGCTGGTGTCACTGGCGACGGCGGGCCGGGTACCGCCCGGGACCGCGGCGATCCTGGCCCGGTTCCACCTTCCGGAGAAACTGGCCGGGGAAGAGATACGCGGAGAAACAAGAGGGGAGACGAGAGGAGAAACACGAGGGGAGACAACAGGAGAGACGAGAGGGGAGGTCACGGCATGAGCGGGTTCCTGGCGGGCCTCTGTGTCGCCGTACTCCCGCTGCTCGCCGCCGGGTTCTGGCTCGGCAGACGCACCGCCCGGCCCGAGAGCCTCGGCGGGCTCGGCACCCCCGTCGAGCACGCCACCTTCGAAACCCTGCACACCGCCTCGCTCGCCGCGCCCCCGCTGCGCGCCGGCCTCACCGGGGAGACCGCCCGCAAGTCCGCCCGCCGACTGCGCACCCTGCTCGGCACGGACGCCCTCTGCCTCACCGACCAGGACACCGTCCTCGCCTGGGACGGCGCGGGGGAGCACCACCGCGCCGAGATCATGGAACGGCTCGGCGGCCCCCTGGAGACCGGCCGCGGCGAGGCCTTCCGGCTCGGGTGCGACACGCCGGACTGCTCCCTGCGCTGGGCCGTCGTCGCACCGCTCACCGTCGACGACCGCGTCCACGGAGCGCTGGTCGCCTGCGCGCCCCGCGAGTCCGCCGTGCTCGTGCGGGCCGCGGGAGAGGTCGCCCGCTGGGTCTCCGTGCAGCTGGAACTCGCCGATCTCGACCAGTCCCGCACCCGGCTGATCGAGGCCGAGATCAAGGCCCTGCGCGCCCAGATCTCCCCGCACTTCATCTTCAACTCGCTCGCGGTGATCGCCTCGTTCGTCCGCACCGACCCCGAACGCGCCCGCGAACTGCTCCTGGAATTCGCCGACTTCACCCGCTACTCGTTCCGCAGGCACGGCGACTTCACCACCCTCGCCGACGAACTGCACGCCATCGACCACTACTTGGCGCTGGTCAGGGCCCGCTTCGGCGACCGCCTCTCGGTCACCCTGCAGATCGCCCCCGAGGTACTGCCGGTCGCGCTGCCCTTCCTCTGTCTCCAGCCCCTCGTGGAGAACGCCGTCAAACACGGTCTGGAGGGCAAGACCGACAAGAGCCACATCAGCATCACCGCGCAGGACGCGGGCGCCGAGGCGCTGGTCGTGATCGAGGACAACGGCACCGGAATGGACCCCGACCGGCTGCGCCGCATCCTCGCCGGGGAGGTCAGCCCCTCGGGCGGCATCGGGTTGTCCAACGTCGACGACCGGCTTCGTCAGGTGTACGGGGACGAGTACGGCCTCGTCATCGAGACCGCCGTGGGAGCGGGCATGAAGATCACCGCCCGGCTGCCGAAGTACCAGCCGGGGGTGCACTCGGCGGGACGGCTGCCCAGGGAGTGACCCGCGCGCATCAGGCGTTGCGCGAGGCCACCATCGCGATCGTGATCAGGCCGAGCACCACCCAGCCGAACCACAGCCAGCCGTTGCTGCCGAGCGCCACCGTGTAGGCCGTCACCACGACGAGTCCGCCGACGGTGAGCACCCCCATCGTCTTCGTCGAACCGGGCATCGCAGCACACCCTTCTCCCGGCGGGGTCCGCGACACGGGCCGTGGACTGCGCCCATTTTCACCCGACAGGACGCGGTTCGCCAGGGCCGGGCGGACTACTCGCCTCCCTGCATGGGGGTCTTGTCCAGCCGCTCGACGCTGCAGACCACCAGGTAGTACCCCTTCCTCCACAGTCCTGTGCTGCGCAGACCATGACTCATGTACCTGTCGGCGGGATAGCCGTTCTTCTCCGGCGGGGCGTCGGTCCGGCACTGCGCGTTCGCCGCGTCGTCGGCTTCCGCGTCGGTCTTGAGGGTGGTCAGGTGCGTGATCCCGACGACCTTCTCCAGGTGGACCTTGTCGCAGGCCACGAACTCGTAGTGGGTGTATTCGCGCCCGTCCCCGCGGACGTGCCCGAGGCAGTCGTCCCGCTGCATCTGGGTCGCGTCCTCGAACGTCATCCCGTACGGACGGAGGTCTCCGAGCCTGCCGTACACCGGTCCGTGCTTTCCGACCAGCAGACATGCCACATTGCCGCCGGCGGCGTCGAAGCCCTCGCGGGTGGGCACCACGGCCAGACTCTGCACATGCCAGGCGAGCCGGTCCGCGGTGTCCTTCGTCCGCTCCGCGCACTGCACGGCGCCGTTGCTGTCGGCGTCCTCGAAGGAACGGGCCTTGTACAGCTCCATCACCTGCCCGTCCGGCCGCAGGGCTCCGCAGCTCGGATCCAGCTGCAGCCGCGGCGTACCCGTCGAGGGTGCGGGGGACGGGTCGCTCAGCACGCAGTCGCCCTTCTTGAGCGGTACGGAGAGCCCGACCGTGGTGCCGTACGGTGCCACGGTCGTGTGTGTCCTGCCGTACCAGATCACGGCCCAGACCACACCCGCGGTCAGCGACAGCGCGAGGAGCAGCGCGGCCACCCCGTGCAGGAGGAGTGTGCGCCTGCGCGGTCCCCTGCCGGGACCGGGGACGGGGGTGGCCGGTCCGCCGTACCAGGGCGGACCGAAGCCGCCGCCGGGCTGCGGGGCGTACCCGGCCGGGACGCCGGGCGCGGGGGTGTACCCGCCGACAGGAGCAGGAGCAGGAGCAGGAGCAGGAGCAGGAGCAGGAGCAGGAGCAGGAGCAGGAGCAGGAGCAGGAGCAGGAGCAGGAGCGGTCGCGGCGACGGCGGCGCGGGCACCGGAGGACTGCGCCGTGGGCGGGTATGCCGGGTGGGCCGCCGACGCGTACGAGGCGTCGGCCGTGGGGACGTACACGCCCGGCGCGGCGAAGCCCCGGTCCTGGGCGGGGGCGCCGGGGCCGGCCGAGCTCTGCTCCCGGTTCGGAGCGGCCAGGCCTTGATCCCGGCCGGCGGCGGCCATGCCTTGTTCCCGGCCGGGGGTTGCTGGGCCTTGGTTCCATGCCGGGTCGACGAGGCGCCGCTCCTGGCCGGGTGTGGCCGGGCCCTGGCCCCACGGCGGGGCGGCGAGGCGCTGTTCCCGGCTCGGAGCGGCCGGGCCCTGGTCGTGTGCCGGGCCGGTGAGGCCCTGATCCCGTGCGGTGGACGGGTTCTGGTTCCGCACCGGCGGCGTCGCGTAGCCGTGGTCCGAGGGCGGGCCGCCGGAACCCCGGCCGGGCGGCGCCGGACCACCGAGCGCGTCGGAGGTGACCAGCCCCGCCCACGGCGGCTGTGAGCCGGTGTCGACCTGGGTCGGCGGATGGGGCTCGGGCAGGACGATCCGGGCCAGGGCCGCCGCTGTCCGCTCCGCGGAGATCCGCCGACCGGGATCCTTGACGAGCAGCGCCTCGATCACCGGCCCCAGCGCGCCGGCCCGCAGGGAGGGCGGCGCCTCCTCCGTGACCACCGCGGCGAGCGCCCCGATATTGCTGTCGCGGTCGAACGGGCCGCGGCCCTCCACACCGAAGTACAGGGTGCACCCCAGCGAGAACAGGTCGGCCGCCGCGGTCGGCTGCCCGCCCTGGGCCCGCTCCGGTGCCAGATAGCCGGCCGTGCCGACCAGGACCGACGTCCTGGTCCAGCGGGTCTCGGGGGAGTCCGGCTGCACCGAGACGCCGTAGTCGGTGAGCAGGATGCGGGCGCCGGGGGTTCCCGTGCGGTCCGGGGCGAGCAGGATGTTGGCGGGTTTGACGTCCCGGTGGATGATGCCGCGCTCGTGTCCGGCGGTCAGCGCGTCGAGCACGGCGAGGCCGAGGCGGGCGCACTGGTCGGGGGCGAGCGGGCCGCGCCGGGCGAGCCAGGCCCGCAGGTCCTCCGCGCCCGCCACGTACTCCATCACGATCCACGGCAGGCCCTCGTGCTCCAGGACGTCGTGCACGGTCACCACGTGCGGGTGGCCGCGCAGCACCGCCGCGTGCCGTGCCTCGGCGCGGGCGCGCGCGATGCGTGACTCCAGTTCCTCACCGCTCTCCGGAACGTCACGGAGCCTGATCTCCTTGAGCGCGACATCGCAGTCGAGCCGCGGGTCGCGGGCGAGCCAGACATGGCCCATCCCGCCGGAGCCGACCTGCTCCAGGAGCACATACCGGCCGCCGATGATCCGGCCCGGTTCCGACTGCGCCGATCCTGCTGCCATCCGGTCGCTCCCCGGGTTCCGCGTGTTGTCGTACACGGGTCAGGCCGTGCTCTCGGTGGGTCCGCCGGAGCCGTTCACGGGGGGATCGCCCGGCGGGGAGTCGCCGGTGCCGGGATCGGCCGGGGCGGGGTCGCCTGCGGCGGGCTCACTCGGCGGCGGTGCGCTGCTCACGGTGGGCTCGGTCGAGCCAGGCCCGGCCGTCGGCTTACTCGTCGGCTTGCTCGTCGTTTCGGTCGGGGCGGAGGCCGAGGGGGTGATCGGGTCGACGCTGGTCGGCGTGTTCGACGGAGTGCTGTCCGTCGGGGACGTCGAGACCGTCCCGCCGTTGCTTCCCCCGACCGCACCGCCGTCAGTCCCGCCGTCAGTCCCACCGTCGGCCCCACCATCAGTCCCACCGTCGGTCCCGCCCACCACCCCGCCGTCGGTCCCACCGATCGAACCGGGTGTCGTGGGGGAGCCGGTGTCGCCGCCCGAGGGCGGGGTGCCCCCCGATGACGACTCGCTGGACGAGGGTCCGGACGAGCCGTCGGACGATCCGCCGGACGAGGTCGGCGGCGTACCGGGGCTCGAACCCGACCCGGTCGAACCCGACCCGGTCGAACCCGAGCCCGACCCGTCCGTGGAACCGTCCGTGGACCCGTCCGTCCCACCGATGGTCGGACCGTCCGTGGTCGTGCCGCCGGAATCCGAGGGTGTCGTCCCGTCACCATCGCCGTCGGACTGGGTGTCGGACTGCACGGACAGGACCACCGATGTGCCCCATGCGACCTCGCTGCCCTCGGCCGGCCGGGCCGCGGTCACCCGGGCGTCGTCGGCAGGCAGGGCGTCGCCGTCGTACGTCATGCCCAGCCCCGCGTCGGTGAGGTGCCGGTTCGCCTCGGCGAACGTCAGGCCCGTGACGGCCGGTACGGCGTGCTGCTGCCGGGTGCTGAACGGTGTGTCGTGATTGCCCTTCGTACCCAGTGGACGGGCCATCCCGCGGTCGGGGTTGTGGACGTCGACGAGCTGGAGCTTGCGGATCTCGTGGTCCCCGGGCGGCGGCTCGACCACCACGACGCGGTCCTGTCGGTAGTCCGCCCACCTCTTGTTGCCGTTCTTGAACCGCACGTCGGTCTTCGCGGCCTTTCCCTCGAAGGGGCGCAGCGGATTGCCGCACGAGCACTTCACGGCGGGCAGCCCCTGCTGGTCGACCAGAATGGCGATTCCGGCCTGTAGCAGAGCGGCGTACGGAACAGCCTTGCCGTTCTCGTAGTCATGGTTCGTCACGAGAGTGTCGTGACGCAGTACGACCGGTGTGAGCTGATCGATATACCTTGGGATGTCGTCGGTGCCGATTTTCAGCACACGCGCCCATTCCTGGGCCTTCGCCGAGTTCTTGGGGTCGGTGAGGAATTTCTTCAACTTCGCCACGGCGCAGGTTCCGGGTTGCGTCGAGCCACCGAAGATGCCGGTGCCGGGCTCGGGCGTCGGTGAACCGCTGCCGTTGTCGCCGTCCGGGGCGCCGCCGTACAGCCCGGGACTGTTGCTGGCCTGCACGCCACCGCTCGGCCGGGCTTCGCGCAGCTTGATGTCCGTGCCGAGCGCGCCGTCCTCCTTGAAGAAGGGGGCGACCGAGGAAACCCTCGCCGCCACGGCCCGCACTACGAACAACTGATCGGATTTGCTGCACCCGCTGACTATCAGTACGGAAACCAGCAGTAGAGCGAGCCTTCGGGCGGCAGAAATCCCCGCCCATTGCATGGATACGCCAATTGACATGACCGCTCCCCCTGCGGTTTCCCCCGTTGTCCTCCCATGCTACTGAACCGAAAAGCATTTCACGCAAGGCGAATTGCAAAGTTAATTCAGCGTGCAAAGGTGAGCCAGCACCTGCAAGGTGACGGGCGTGCGAAAGGTGACGGGCGTGCGAAAGGTGACGGGCGTGCGAAAGGTGACGGGCGTGCGAAAGGTGACGGACATGCGAAAGGTGACGGACATGCGAAAGGTGACCGGTGTGTGAAAGGTGACCGGTGGACGAAAGGTGATTCAGCGGCCGCGTGCGTTGAGTGAGGCCAGATAGGCGTTGTACGCGTCGAGTTCCTTGTCGCCGTCGCGGTCCGCGGCCCGGTCGGTGCGCTTGGCCTGCCGCTGCTCGGAGCCGTACCACTGGAAGAGCAGGGCGAGCAGCACGAGGACGGAGGGGATCTCGCTGAACGCCCAGGCGATGCCGCCCGCGGAGGTCTGGTCGGCGAGCGCGTCGATGCCGAGTGAGGCGGGCGGGTTCTTGTACGTGTCGACCATCGGCGCGGACGCCATCATCAGCGCGATGCCGAAGAACGCGTGGAACGGCATGCCCGCGAACAGCTCCAGCATCCGCAGGAGATAGCCCGGCCGGTGCGGTCCGGGGTCCACGCCCATGATCGGCCAGAAGAAGACCAGGCCGACGGCGAGGAAGTGGCACATCATCACGATGTGTCCGGTCTTCGAACCCATCAGGAAGTCGAAGATGGGGGAGAAATACAGCGCGTACAGGCTCGCGATGAACAGCGGGATCGTGAACGCCGGGTGCGTGATGATCCGCATGTAACGGCTGTGCAGGAACATCAGCAGCAGTTCGCGCGGCCCCTTGTTGCCGCGCGTCGCGGCCACCGGCAGGGCGCGCAGGGCCAGCGTGATCGGCGCCCCGAGCAGGATCAGGATCGGCGACAGCATGCTGATCACCATGTGCTGGACCATGTGCACGCTGAACATGACCATGCCGTAGTCGTTCAGCCTGGTGCACATCACCAGCATCACGGTCAGTACACCGAGGACGAAGGCGATGCTCCGGCCGACCGACCACTTGTCACCGCGGCGCGCGAGCCGTACGACTCCCCAGCCGTACAGACCGAGGCCCACCAGGCAGGCGACGAGGAAGAACGGGTCCGGCGACCACTCCAGCCCCCGTCCCAGCGTGAACGGCGGCAGATCCATGGTCGTGCCGTGCCCGCTGTGGTCCATCCGCCGGCTCCCATTTCGTACAGGTTGTGCGCTGTCTGTCCGCACCAGACTAGAACCGCCCCCGGCGACGGATGTCACCGGGGGCGGTGCGGTGTGCCCTTCCAGGGGTGTGGGGCTCTGACATCCCGCGGCTCCGCCGCGTGGGCGTGATCAGCCACACACAACCGGCACCCGACGACCTACAGCACGCACTCCGCTTCCGCGTACCGCTCCTCAGGAACCGTCTTCAGCGTCTCCACGGCCTCCGCGAGCGACACCATCACGATGTCGGTACCCCGCAGCGCCGTCATCTTGCCGAACTCCCCCCGGTGCGCCGCCTCCACCGCGTGCCAGCCGAACCGTGTGGCGAGCACCCGGTCGTACGCCGTCGGCGTCCCGCCGCGCTGGACGTGTCCGAGGATCACCGGACGGGCCTCCTTGCCGAGGCGCTCCTCCAGTTCGAGGGAGAGCTGCCGGGCGATGCCCGCGAAGCGCTCGTGCCCGTAGACGTCCTTGCCGCCCTCGTCGAAGTCCATCGTGCCCTCGCGGGGCTTCGCGCCCTCCGCCGCGACGACGATCGCGAACCGCTTGCCCGCCTCGAAGCGCTCGCCGACCTTCGCGGCCAACTCCTCGATGTCGAAGGGGCGTTCCGGTACGACGATGGCGTGCGCGCCGGCCGCCATGCCGGAGTGCAGCGCGATCCAGCCGGTGTGGCGGCCCATGACCTCCACGATCAGCACCCGCTGGTGGGACTCGGCGGTGGTCTTCAGCCGGTCCAGGGCCTCGGTCGCGACGCCGACGGCCGTGTCGAAGCCGAAGGTCACGTCCGTGACGGCGATGTCGTTGTCGATGGTCTTCGGCACGCCGACGATCGGCAGACCGCTGTCCGAGAGCAGCCGGGCCGCCTTCAGCGTGCCCTCGCCGCCGATCGGGATGATCGCGTCGAGGCCGAGCTCCTCGACATGGCCCCTGGCCCGCTCCACGCCGTCACGCAGCTGCGCGGGCTGGACCCGGGAGGAACCCAGGATGGTGCCGCCGCGAGCGAGGATGCCGCTCACCGCGTCGAGATCGAGCTTCAGGTAGTCGCACTCCAGAAGCCCCTTCCAGCCGTCCCGAAAGCCGATGACCTCGTCGCCGTGGTCGACGACGGCGCGGTGCACGACGGACCGGATGACGGCGTTCAGGCCGGGGCAGTCGCCGCCGGACGTGAGGACACCAATGCGCATAGCCCGAAATACCTTCTCAACGTGGGCCGGGGACCGGACCACGCTGTCCGGCTGGAGTCCCGGTCACCCTACCGGCGGGATGGGGTGGTGCCGTAGCGGGCGTCCGCCTGGTGGACTCGCCCGCACAAGTGAGCGGAGAGGCGGTCAGGCGGGCCCCTGCGCACACCGTGCCGAACATGCCTTGGGCGCGCCTGAGGTATCCCTCAAGCGCGCCCTGTGGCTGTCCTGCGCGGGCTGAGCGGCCGCTTGCCGGGGTGCTTCAGGCGGGCTGCTGCGCCGCGGCGATGCGCTCGCCCCGCAGGGCCTCGTACCAGCGGTCGTCGATCGGCGGCAGCGCGTTCACGTCGAGCGCCAGCTTCAGCAGCAGGTCCGCGATCTGCGGGTTGCGGGCGAGCACGGGACCGTGCATGTAGGTGCCGAAGACCGTGTCGTTGTACGCGCCCTCGGTGCCGTCCCCCGTGCCGTTGCCCTTGCCGAGCCGTACCTGCGCGAACGGGCGCGCGGTGGGGCCCAGGTGGGTGACGCCCTGGTGGTTCTCGAAGCCGGTCAGCTGCGGCAGGCCCAGCCGCGGGTCGATGTCTCCGAGGACGTCGCCGACGCAGCGCTCGCCCTCGCCGCGCACCGAGACCACGTCGAGCAGGCCGAGGCCGGGCTCGCGCTGCCCGAGGTCGTTGATGAACTCGTGGCCGAGGATCTGGTAGCCGGCGCACACCGAGAAGACGATCGCGCCGTTGCCGACCGCGCGGTGCAGACCGCCGTCGCGGCGCAGCCGCTCCGCGGCCAGCCGCTGCGGCCGGTCCTCGCCGCCGCCGATCAGATAGATGTCGCCGGAGGTCGGGATCGGCTGGTCGCTGCGGACGTCGAGACGGGCGACGTCGAGACCGCGCTGGCGGGCCCGGCGCTCCACGACGAGGGCGTTGCCCTGGTCGCCGTAGGTGCTCAGCAGGTCCGGGTAGATCCACACCAGACGCAGGCTGTTGTCACTCATTCTCTTCGTCCTCCGTGGCTGCTCAGTTGCCGACACGACGCCTCAAATCCTGGAAAGCGGTGTAGTTCGCGATGACCTCGATACGACCGGGCGGGGCGAGCTGCACCGCCTGGTCGAGGTTCTCGCAGACCTGGAAGGACTGGTTGGCGACCTCTAGACGTACGGCGAGGTCGAGCTTGCGGTCGCCGAGCACGAAGATCGGGTGCCCGGTCAGACGGGTGTAGTCGACGTCCCACAGCCAGGAGGTGTCGGTACCGTCGGCGCCGCGCGCGTTCACGGACAGGATGACCGGGGTCGGCGGGGGATCGATCAGGGAGAACGTCTCCAGCCAGCCCGCGGGGTTCTTGGCGAGCAGCAGACGCAGGTCGCGCTGCATGAACTGCACCACGTCGTAGCGTCCGGCGACCGCCTGCACCTGGTACATGCGCTCCAGGGCGACCTGCGGGGGCACCCCGAAGACCGCGGCGACGGCGGCCGACGAGGCGGCGTTCGCCTTGTTGGCCCGGCCCGGCAGCTGCAGATGGATCGGCCACGCGGAGCCGTGCGGGTCGAGGACGTGGTCCCCGGACAGCGCCCAGGTCGGCGTCGGACGGCGGAAGCCGCAGTCGTTGCAGAACCAGTCGTCGCCGGGGCGCTGCATCACACCGCCGCAGGACGGGCAGGACCAGGCGTCGTCCTTCCACATCTGACCGGCCGCCACCCACAGGACGTTCGGCGAGGAGGAAGCGGCCCACACCACGAGCGGGTCGTCGGCGTTGGCGACCACGACGGCCTTGGACCCGGCCAGGCCCTCGCGCCAGTGCTCGGCCATCATCCGGGTCTCGGCGGCCCGGTCGAGCTGGTCGCGGGAGAGGTTGAGCAGTGCGATGCACTTCGGGTCGGTGTCGCGGGCGACACCGGAGAGGTACTTCTCGTCGACCTCGATGACCGCGTACTTCGCGTCCGAACCTCCGGCGAGCGCCGAGGTGATGCCGGCCGGCATGTTGGCGCCCAGCGCGTTGGACACGACCGGGCCCGCGGCGCGCAGCGCCTCCGCGATCAGCCGGGTGGTCGTGGTCTTGCCGTTGGTCGCCGACACCAGGATCACGTCCAGGTGGGTGGCGAGCCTGGCCAGCAGGTCGGGGTCGAGCTTGAGTGCCACCCGGCCGCCGATCACCGATCCGCTGCCGCGTCCGGCGGCCCGCGAGACGGCGGCCGCCGCCTTGCCCGCCGTCACGGCCAGCTTGGCCCGCGGCGTCAGCGGGTCCGAGTTGCCTGACATCGTTTCTCGATCCTCCTTGCGTACGCGCCGCGCCTCTGCCCCCGGCACCGTGTGGGCCTCAGCCTATCGAGATCCACTCACGTGCCCGAATCGCGGCACCTCCACGGTGCCCGCGCGACATTCGCGCGCCCATGAGGACCGTACCCTTGCCGCCATGCGACACGGCTCCATCCCCGGCACCCGAGGGCGCGTCCGGCCGGTGACTCTGTACGGCGATCCCGTTCTGCGCACCCCGTGCGAGGACGTCACGGACTTCGGTCCCGAACTCGCCCAGCTCGTCGAGGACATGTTCGCGACGATGTACGCCGCCCAGGGCGTCGGTCTCGCCGCGAACCAGGTCGGCGTGCCGTTGCGGGTCTTCGTATACGACTGCCCGGACGACGAGGACGTCCGCCATCTGGGACACGTGGTGAACCCCCGTCTCGTCGTGACGGACGGTGTGGTCCTGCGCGGCCCGGAGGGCTGTCTGTCGCTGCCGGGCCTGGAAGCGGGGACGGAGCGGTACGACCACGCCGTTGTCGAGGGTTTCACCGTGGACGGGGAGCCGGTGTCGGTGCATGGCACCGGTTGGTTCGCGAGGTGCTTGCAGCACGAGTGCGACCACCTCGACGGCGGGGTGTACGTGGACCGGCTGAGCGGGTGGCGCCGCCGCCGGGTGCGACGGCAGGCTGCGCGGGCTTCTTGGGGGCGCTGAGCCCTGTCGGTCGGCTGCGGGTTGTTCTCGGCCGAGCGCGCAGTTCCCCGCGCCCCTGAAGGGGCGCCGACCTGAGCGCCCCGCTTCTAGGGGCGCGGGGAACTGCGCGACCAGCCACGAACAACCCGCAGTCGACAACCGACCTCAGAACCCGGGCCCCCCGACCCGATTCCCCGCCGCGGCCAGCCGACCCCACAGCAGATCGGCCAGGCTCTGTACCAACTCGGCCCGGGTGCAGGGCCGCTCACCGAGCCACCAGTCCCCGGCGGCATGCATCATGCCGACGATCCCGTGCCCCCACACGCGTGCCAGTTGCTGACTGTCCGGTCCGAGATCGACCCGTTCCTCGATGACCTCGGCCAGTTCCTCGCCCATGCGGCGCAGCAGCGGAGCGGAGTGCTTGCCCACGTCGAACCCCTGGTCGCCCGGCGAGCCGTCCGAGGGATGCATCAGGAACCGGTAGACCTGGGGCCGCGCCTCGATGGCGGCCAGGTAGGTGTCGAGCGTCGCCTCGACCCGCTCCCGGCGCTCGGCGGGCGCGTCCAGCGCGGCCCGCAGCGCTCCGAGGAGGGCGTCGGTGTGCCGCTTGGCGAGCGCGGCGTAGAGTCCACCCTTGTCGCCGAAGTGGCGGTAGAGGATCGGCTTGGTGATGCCCGCCTCGGCGGCGATGGCGTTCATCGAGGCCCCGGGGCCGTCGCGAAGCACCACTCTGTCCGCGGCCTCCAGCAGCTCGCGCCGGCGGCGGTCGGCCGACCTCTGCTGATCGGTCCGCTGCGTGGTGTCCATGATCTCTCCCCACCCGTGGTGATTCGGTGACGCCTGCGCAAAGTAACACTGATCGGCGCATCATTATCGAACGGGCTACCGAGCGCGGCTCGGGAGTTGACTTTTCCTACTGGTCAGTAACAGACTCCAGTTACCGCAAGTAACACTTTAGTGCATCGCTGGAGGGGACATGGCCGAGTTCACCATGGAGCTCAACGACGAACAGAGGGAGGTCCGTGACTGGCTCCACGGGTTCGCCGCCGATGTGATCCGCCCCGCGGCCGCCGAGTGGGACGAGCGCGAAGAGACTCCCTGGCCGGTCATCCAGGAGGCGGCGAAGGTCGGCATCTACTCCCTGGACTTCTACGCCCAGCAGTACTTCGACCCCACCGGGCTCGGCATACCGATGGCGATGGAGGAACTGTTCTGGGGTGACGCGGGCATCGCCCTGTCGATCGTCGGCACCGGCCTCGCCGCCGTGGGCGTCCTCGCCAACGGCAACGAGGAGCAGATCGGCACCTGGATCCCCCAGATGTACGGCGATGCCAACGATGTCAAGGTCGCGGCCTTCTGCTCCTCCGAGCCCGACGCCGGCTCCGACGTCGCCTCCATGCGCACACGTGCCGTCTACGACGAGGCCAAGGACGAGTGGGTCCTCAACGGCACCAAGACCTGGGCGACCAACGGCGGTATCGCCAACGTCCACGTCGTCGTGGCGGTCGTCGACGCCGAGCTGGGCTCCAAGGGGCACGCCTCCTTCATCGTCCCGCCGAACACGCCGGGGCTGTCCCAGGGGCAGAAGTTCAAGAAGCACGGCATCCGCGCCTCGCACACCGCCGAGGTCGTCCTGGAGGACGTGCGGATCCCCGGCTCCTGCCTGCTCGGCGGCAAGGAGAAGCTGGACGAGCGGCTGGCCCGCGCCCGGGAGCGTGCCAAGGCGGGCGGCGGCGAGCGGGTGAAGAACGCGGCGATGGCCACGTTCGAGGCGTCGCGGCCGGCCGTCGGGGCCATGGCCGTGGGCACGGCCCGCGCCGCGTACGAGGTCGCCCTCGACTATGCGATGACGCGTGAGCAGTTCGGACGGCCCATCATCGACAATCAGGGGGTCGCCTTCCAGCTGGCCGACATGCGTACGTCGATCGACGCGGCGCGTCTGCTGGTGTGGCGTGCCTCCTGGATGGCGATCAACGGGAGGCCGTTCGTCGCGGCCGAGGGATCGATGTCCAAGCTGTTCGCCAGTGAGACGGCGAAGAAGGTCACCGGGCAGGCGATCCAGATTCTCGGTGGCAATGGATATACCCGTGAGTACCCGGTGGAGCGTATGCATCGCGACGCTGCGATATACACGATTTTCGAGGGGACCAGCGAGATCCAGCGGCTGGTGATTGCGCGGACGCTTTCCGGGATGCCGATTCGGTAGGCAAGCCGTCATCGGTGTTTCAGAGGTGTGAGTTGTTCGATGTCGTATCTCGCCCTGAGTTCCTCGATCGCCTTGATGTCCGGTGGGCCGCCCGACCCCAGGATCTCCAGCAGCTCCTCGAAGTAGCGCTCGTGGTCCGGGGGCGGGGAGGCCTGGAAGAACATCTTGGCCCGGGTCTCGGTGGGGTTGGAGAAGGCGTGGGGGCAGCCCGGGGGGACGACGATGACGGTGCCCGGTGTCGCCCGGACCACCCGGCTGCCCGCGCGGGACTCCCATTTCTGCCAGTTGTCGGGGGTACGGACCCGGGGCTCGAAGGCGAGCACGTCGAGCTCGCCTTCGAGCACGTAGAACAGTTCCTCGCTGCGCGTGTGCACATGGGCGCCCACGTCGAAGCCGGGCGGTACCAACACCTCGAAGGTGGACGCCGTGCGCGAGTGCGAGCCGGTCACCTTGAACGTCACATGCTGGGCGGGTGTCTCCACGATCCGGCCGTGACCCGGTGGGACGAGGAGTCCTTCGGTCGTGCTCATCGGCCGCTCACCACGTCACGGGCAGGGCCTCGGGGCCGCGGATCAGCGCGCCCCTCCTGAAGGGGACCTGATCCGGTTCCACGGCCAGCCGCAGCCCGGGCAACCGGTCCAGGAGCGCGTCGACCAGGAGCTCCGACTCCAGCCGGGCCAGCATCCCGCCCGGGCAGTAGTGGGGGCCGAAGCCGAACGCCACATGCGGATTGGGGACGCGGTCGAAGTCGATCCGCTCCGGGTCCGGGAAGATGTGCGGGTCACGGTTGGCCGCGAGGTACGACACATAGATCGGGTCGCCCGCGCGGATCCGTACACCCCTGATCTCCACGTCCCTCATCGCGATCCGCGACAGCCCGACCGCGTTGCGGTGCGGGATGTAGCGCAGCAGCTCGTCGATGGCCTGGGAGCGGATCTCCGGGTCGGTGCGCAGCCGTTCGGCGAGGTCCGGGCGGGTCATGAGCAGGTAGAAGATCTGCCCGCTGTTGTTCGTGACCGCCTCGCCGCCGATCTGGAGGAGCACGGCGAGCCCGACCGCCTCCTCCAGCGTGATCTCGTCCCGGCCCACGGCGGCGCCCAGCAGCGAGGTGACGTCCTCGTCGGTGCTGCCGCCCCGGGTGCCGATGACCTTCCTGAAGTACGCGCCCATCTCGTCCTTGGCCTTCTCGCTGACCTCGGCGCCGTACGAGGAGGACAGGATCAGCTGCGTCCAGGTGTGCATGCCCTGCCGGTCCACGGCCGGGACGCCCATCAGCTCGCAGATGACCGCGATGGGGAAGGGACTGAGGATGGTCTCGGTGAGGTCGGCGGGCGGACCGTCCTGGATCAGCTCGTCGATCAGTTCGTCCAGCATGTGACGGGACTTCTCGCGGACCCGCTCCACACCGCGTGCCGTGAAGGCGGCGGCCACCGAGCGGCGCAGCCTGGTGTGGTCGGGCGGGTCCAGGAAGCCGACCGCGTCCCGGGCCGGGACGAAGTGCGGGGCGAGCCGGCTGACCTGCTGGTCGATGACGGCCTCGCGGCTGAACCGGGGGTCGTTGGTGACCATGCGCACATCGTCGTGACGGGTCACCAGCCACGCCCAGCCCTCACCGTTGGGGAGCTGGATCCGGGTGATCGGGCCCTCCCGCATCAGCTCGGTGAGGACCGGGTCGAACTCCACGCCCTTCAGGTTGAGGGCGGGCCAGTGCCGGACGGGCGGCAGGGTTCCGGTGATCGTCTTCTGGGTCATTTCGGTCCCGCCTTCCCGTTGCTCGCGTTGCGCCAGCGGCCCAGGGCCATTTCCGCGGTGATGCCGGGGCCGAAGCCCGCGAGCAGTCCGCGCGCGGTGGGCTCGGCGCCGCCCTCGTCGAACAGCCGGCGCAGCGCGTCCAGGACGACGGCGCTGGCGATGTTCCCGTACTCGGTGAGGGTGGCCCGGCTGAACCGGAAGGCCTCCGGCGGGACTTCGAGGAACTTGCTGAGGTCGTCGAGGATCCTGGGGCCGCCCGCGTGGATGATGTAGAAGTCCAGGTCGGAGGCGTCCCAGCCGTGCTGTCGCGCGAGGGTGTGGAGCGCGGGGGCGAGCGGTTCCATCGTTCCGGGCACCCGCTTGTCCAGCAGGAAGTGGAAGCCCGTGGCCCGGACGTCGTACATGATCCAGTCCTCGGTCTTGGGGACCAGGTACGAGCCGTTGCGTTCCAGGTGGACGCCGGTGCCGCCCTTGCCGCGTACGACGGCCGCGGCGATGCCGTCCCCGAACAGGCCGTTGCACAGGAGCGATCCGACGCTGAGGTCGGTCGGCTGGTAGCAGAGCGAGCAGAACTCGCAGGCCACGATGAGCGTGTTGGCGTCGGGGTACGCCGTGCAGAAGTCGTGGGCCCGGTTGATCGCGGCGCCGCCGGCCGCGCAGCCCAGCTGGGCTATGGGTATCTGCCGGGTGTCGCTGCTGAAGTCCATCGAGTTGATCAGCCAGGCCGTGAGCGAGGGCATCATGAATCCGGTGCACGACACATAGATGATCATGTCGATGTCGGTGGTGAGCAGCTCGGCGTCGTCCAGCGCCCGCTGTACGACGGCGGGGACGCGGGCCTTCGCCTCGCTCTCGTAGATATTGTTGCGTTCCTCGAAGCCCGGGTGTTTCAGCGTCTCTTCGATGGGCTGCACGATGTGCCGGGTGCTGACACCGGTGTTCTCGATCAGGCGGAGTGCCAGCGGCAGCTGGGGGTGGTCCTCATGACGGGAGCGCGCCAGCTCCAGCGTCTCCTCCATCGTGATCACGTATTCCGGCACGGAAACCGAAGGTCTGCACAAAGTCGCCATGGAGCGCGCCTTCTTTCGCCTTCCGGGGAACTCTCGTTCCCCGGCGGAAGGATGGTCCACCCACGGTGGTTCACCCACGGGGGTGGTCCACCCACGATCACCCGGAAGCGTGGGGATATCTCGTCGGGTTACTCCATTCCGGGGAATTCGGGGAAAGCGTGGGAGGCTGCGGGAAGGGGCTCCGGGACACCCGAACCGAAGGAGTGAGAAATGGCGCGGACGGCCGACGAACTGCGGGAACGCACCATCAGGAAGCTCGCCCCGGACCCCCATGCCAACCGGCTTCTGCCGCTGATCGCCCGAGGGGCGGCACGGCGCTCCACGCTCGCCGCCCTCGCCCTCGAACAGCGCCATGTCGTCGCCGCGGACCGGCGCGCCTTCCTGCATCTGGCCGAGCGGCCGGACGCCGGGCCGGAGGACGCCGCCTTCTTCGCCATGCTCGCGGAGGGTGAGGCTCTGGCTCAGGACCGGCTGGGGGTGTACGCCGTGACCTGCGGGGCCGACGAGGAGCGGGCGCCCGCGTACGAGCCGCTGGCGGACTGCCGGACCTATCCCGCGTACGTCGCCTGGCTCGCCCTGAACGGTTCACCGGTCGACGTGGTGCTCGCGCTGAGCGCCAACTTCGCTTCCTGGGGCGACTATTGCGCGACGATCGCCGATGCCCTGCGCCGCCACTACGGCTTCGCAGACGAGGCCTGCGGCTTCTTCGACTTCTTCGCCGCGCCCGCGCCGGAGCTGGAGCGGCGGGCGCTGGCGGCCGTGCAGGCGGGGATCGACGCCGGGCGGGTGGCGGAGGACGAGGCCCTGCGGTACGGGCGGCTGCTGCAGGGCTACGAGGCGAAGTTCTGGCACGCCCTGTGGGAACTCGACCAGCGGGTCCTCTAGGAACCCGGGGCCGGGCCGCCGGGCGGGCGCGCCCGGCCCCGGGCGGCCCGCGCACGGCGTCGAGCCGCGCCCTTCACGGCACCCCTAGTCGGAGGCGGCCCCGCTGCTGTGCGCGATGCAGGCCACGTCGATGCGGTCGGCGAGCTTGGCGAGTTCGATGGTGAGCGTCGCCACCGTGTCCTCGTCGAGTCCCTCCTGGCCGGCCTCCACCAGATGCAGCCACCGGCCGCCCACCGTGCGCAGCAGCTTGCTGACGTCGGCGGCCGCCACCTGCAACGTGCCGCGGTCGTCGACGATCAGAGGCAGGGTCACTTCGCGGTTCACAGGGGGATCGTAGCTGCGGAACGCTTACGCTCCGTGCCATACGGTGGTGATGTTGCAGAACTCGCGGATTCCGTGCCCCGACAGCTCACGCCCGTAGCCGGACCGCTTGGCCCCGCCGAACGGGAACGCCGGGTGGGAGGCGGTCATCCCGTTGAAGAACACGCCCCCCGCCTCCAGATCGCGTACGAACCGGTCCACCTCGGCCTCGTCGCGCGTCCAGACATTCGAACTCAGCCCGAACGGCGTGTCGTTCGCGAGGGCCACCGCCTCGTCCAGATCGGCGGCGCGGTAGAGCGTGGCGACCGGCCCGAAGGTCTCCTCCAGATGGATGCGCATCTCGGGGGTGATGTCGGTCAGGACGGTCGGCGCGTAGTACCAGCCGCGCTCCGTGAAGCCCTCGGGGCGCTCGCCGCCGCACAGCACGGTGGCGCCGTTCTCCACCGCGTCGTCGACGAGTTCCTCCAGGTCGCCGCGGCCCTGCTCGGTGGAGAGCGGGCCGATGTCGGTGTCCTCGTCCAGCGGGTCGCCGACCTTCAGCGCCTTCATGCCCGCCGCGAAGCGCTCGGCGAAGGCGTCGAACACGTCCGTGTGCACGATGAACCGCTTGGCGGCGATGCACGACTGCCCGTTGTTCTGCACCCGGGCCGTCACCGCGGTCCGCGCCGCCCGGTCGAGGTCGGCGGAGGGCATCACGACGAACGGGTCGCTGCCGCCCAGCTCCAGGACGGTCTTCTTGACCTCGTCCCCGGCGACCGAGGCGACGGCGCGCCCGGCCGGCTCACTCCCGGTCAGCGTCGCGGCCTTGACCCGGGGGTCGCGCAGGACGCCCTCGACCGCGCCCGAGCCGATCAGCAGCGTCTGGAAGCAGCCCTCGGGGAAGCCGGCCCGGCGGAACAGGTCCTCCAGGTAGAGGGCGGTCTGCGGCACGTTCGAGGCGTGCTTGAGCAGGCCCACGTTGCCCGCCATCAGCGCGGGCGCCGCGAACCTGACCACCTGCCAGAGCGGGAAGTTCCACGGCATCACGGCGAGGACCGGGCCCAGCGGCCGGTAGCGCACCAGGACCCGGGCGGCGCCGGAGTCCTTGACGTCCGCATCGGCGGGCCGCTCGTCGGCGAGCAGTTCCTCGGCGTGGTCGGCGTACCAGCGCATCGACTTCGCGCACTTGGCGGCCTCCGCACGGGCCTGTGTGACGGGCTTGCCCATCTCCGTGCTCATCACCCGGCCGATGTCGTCGACATCCTCGTCCAGGAGGTCGGCGGCCCGGTGCAGCAGCCGCGCCCGTTCGGCGAAGGGCGTGGTGCGATAGACGCGGAACGTGGCTTCGGCTGTCGCGAGCCGGCGCTCGATCTCCTCGGCGCCGAGCGCGTCGTACGTCTTGAGTGTCTCGCCGTTCGCCGGGTTCACCGTCGCGATGGGCATGGCCGACCTCCTGGAGCGGGTTGTTCATCCGAAGCGGGCTGCTTCCCGACCCTCCCGCGTGGCGCGGTGCGGCGCAACGTGGCGGGCACTCTCACTCCGAGTGCTCCGCCAGCCGGTCCAGAAACGCCGCCTGCGCCGGTACGACGACCGCCCGCGCCCGGTCCAGGCCCCACCACTCCACCCGGTCCAGTTCGGGGAACTCCTGGCGCCGCCCCGACTTCGGCGGCCACTCCATCTCGAAGGTGCCCGGGACCACGCTCGCGGGGTCGAGGTCCGCCTCGATCGCCCAGACCGTGACGATCTTGCCGCCCGTCTGTGTGACCTCGCCGAGCGGGATCGCCTCCCCGTCGGGCGGCGGCAGGCCCAGCTCCTCCTGGAACTCGCGGCGCGCGGCGTCCCAGGCGGTCTCGTCGGGCTCGTACTCGCCCTTGGGCACGCTCCACGCCCCGGCGTCCCGACGCGCGAAGAACGGGCCGCCCATATGGCCGAGCAGCACCTCCAGGCCGTCGTCGGCGTGCCGGTACAGCAGCAGTCCGGCGCTGCGCTTCCCCTTCACGGGGCCACCTCCGGGTGTGCGGCGAGCAGGGTGTCGACCGTATCGGCCTCGGCGGCGGTCTTGTCCTCGCGGTAACGCACCACACGGGCGAAGCGGAGGGTGACGCCCGCCGGGTAGCGGGTGGACCTCTGCAGACCGTCGTAGGCGATCTCGACGACCAGCTCGGGCCGTACGGTCACCATGTGGCCGCTGTCCTCGACGGCCAGCTCCTGGAGGCGCTCGGTCTGCCAGGTCAGCATCGCGTCCGTCATGCCCTTGAAGGTCTTGCCGAGCATCGCGAAGGACCCGTCCGCGGTGCGCGCCCCGAGATGCAGGTTGGACAGCTTCCCGGTACGCCGCCCGTGCCCCCACTCGGCCGCCAGGACCACCAGGTCGAGGGTGTGCACGGGCTTGACCTTCAGCCAGGACGCACCGCGCCGGCCCGCGCTGTAGGGGGCGTCCAGGGCCTTGACCACGACGCCTTCGTGGCCGCGCCGCAGGGTCTCGGCGAGGAACCGCTCCGCTTCGGGGATGTCCCCGGGGCCGGCGGTGAGGGTGCGCCGCACCCGCATCGGCTCGGGCACCAGCCGCGCCAGCTCCGCGTGCCGCTCGGCGAACGGCAGGTCCAGCAGATCCCGCCCGTCGACGGACAGCGCGTCGAAGAAGACGGGGGAGACCGGCACCTCCCGCGCGGCCGAGGCCACGTCCACGCGGGAGCCCACCCGCCCGGCGGTCTCCTGGAAGGAACGCGGACGCCCGTCCTCGTCCAGCGCGATCACCTCGCCGTCCAGGACGAACCGGGTCTCCTTCAACCCCAGCGCGGCAGCGGTGACCTCCGGCAGCCGGTCGGTGATGTCGTCGAGGGTGCGGGTGTAGATCCGTACCTCGTCGCCGTCGCGGTGGAGCTGTACGCGGATGCCGTCGAGCTTCTCCTCGACGGCGCACGCGCCCAGCTTGTCGACGGCCTCGGAGACGGAGGCGGCGCTGTGGGCGAGCATGGGCAGCACCGGACGGCCCACGGTGAGCCGGAAGCCGTCCAGCGCCTCGGGCCCGTCCGACAGCAGCGCCCGCGCCACCGTCTGCAGCGAACCGGCGAGCATCACCGCCCGGCGTACGTCCGCGGCGGGCGCCCCGGTGGCCCCGGCGAGCCCCTCGACCGCGACCGCCTCCAGCGCGCCCTGCCGCACCTCGCCGGTGAGCAGCCCGAACAGGAACCGCTGCTCGTCCTCGGTGGCCGCCGCCCGCAGCTCGTCCATCAGCCGCCTGCGCTCCGCCTGCGAGCCGGCGCCCGTGACCGCGCCGACCTCGGTCAGCCGGGCGTCCACCTCCCGCACCGTGAGCGAGGGCTCGGGCGCGGGCGGGACCGGCCCGCTCAGCAGCTTCCAGCCGATGCCGAGCCGCCCCTGCGGGAGGCGGCCCGCCAGATACGGGATCACGATCGGCACGTCGTCGGCCTCGGCGTCCCGGAACAGCTCGGCGAGCAGGGCCGTCTTCCGGGACCGCGCCGAGGTGGCGGCGACCTCCTGGGACACACGGGCGAGCCGGGCGAACAGCATGGAGCCATGGTGCTACGGAGCCGGGCGGTCCACACCTGAGCGGTCCGCACCTGAGCGGTCCGCACCCGGGTGGTTCAGCGCCGCGCCGCGGCGGCGTCCAGGTCGGCGAAGAGCAGTTCGCCGTTGAGGGTGGCCGCTGCCCGGTAACCCGCGCTCGCCGCGTTCACGACCTGCTCGGCGAAGCCGACCGCGTTGCCGGCCGCCCACACACCCGGCACGGTGGTCAGGCCGGTCGCGTCGACCACGGGATACGTGCCGAACGGCGTCTCCCGCAGTTCGGCGCCCAGCCGCTCGAACAGGGTGGTGCGGGGCACGGCGCGCGGCCCGACGAAGACCACCGAGCGGTCGTGGACCGTGCCGTCGGCGAGCCGGACCCCGGTGAGCCGGTCGCCGTCGACGACGAGCCCGGCGACCTCGCCGGACACCACGGCGACCCCGGCCGCGGGGAGCCGGCGCAGGTCGTCCGCCGTGAGCTCGTCCGCGGCGACCGTGTGCAGGAAGAGCGTCACGTCCTTCGACCACTGGCTGACCATCAGCGCCTGGTGGGCACTCATCGGCGTACTGGCCAGCACTCCGAAGGCCTCGTCGCGGACCTCCCAGCCGTGGCAGTACGGGCAGTGCAGTACATCCCGCCCGAATCGCTCGGCGACGCCGGGCACCTCCGGCAGTTCGTCGGCCAGCCCGGTGGCGAGGACCAGCCGTCGCGCGTGCACGGTCCGGCCGCCCGCGAGCGACAGGCGGAACTCCCCGTCGCGGTGCCGTGACACGTCCACCGCCCGGTCCCGGACCAGCTCGACGCCGTACCGCGCGATCTCCGTGCGCCCCGCGGCGAGGAACTCCGCGGGCGGCGTGCCGTCCCGGGTCAGATAGCCCTGCAGATGTGCGGCGGGCGCGTTGCGCGGCTCGCCCGCGTCGACGACCAGCGTGCGGCGCCGGGCCCGGCCGAGGACCAGTGCGGCGGACAGTCCGGCCGCGCCGCCTCCGACGACGACTGCCTCGTACGTCTCGGTCATGTCGGTCTCCTCGGTCGGGTCGGTTGTGCCGGGCGGGTCGGTTGTGTCGGTCACGGTGACCACCTCCACGGCGACGGTCGCCCGTGCGGTGCGACATTGACAAATGGCTTTGCCGAATCTGCAATATGGGCATGGGAGTGGGAGTGGGACTGGGTATGGGTATGAGCGAGGACGCACCGGCGGACGAGGTGGACGAGGTCCTGGCCGGAGTCGGGCCGCGGCTGCGGCGGATCCGCAAGGAGCGGGGCGCGACCCTCGCGGGGCTGTCCGAGGCGACCGGCATCTCCGTGAGCACGCTGTCGCGCCTGGAGTCGGGGCTGCGCAAACCCAGCCTGGAGCTGCTGCTGCCGATCGCCCGGGCCCATGAGGTGGCCCTGGACGAGCTGGTCGGCGCGCAGCCGGTGCGCGACCCGCGCGTACGCGCCCAGCCGATCGTGCGCGGCGGCCGCACACACTGGCCGCTCACCCGGCAGCCCGGCGGACTGCAGGCGTACAAGGTGCTCGAACCGCAGCGCCAGCTGGACCCGGATCCCCGCACCCACGAGGGCTATGAGTGGTTGTACGTGATGTCGGGCCGGCTGCGGCTGGTGCTGGCCGACCACGACGTGGTGCTGGGGCCGGGGGAAGCGGCGGAGTTCGACACGCGGGTGCCGCACTGGTTCGGGTCGACGGGGGAGGGGCCCGTGGAGTTCCTGAGCCTGTTCGGGCCGCAGGGGGAGCGGATGCACGTCAGGGCGCGTCCGACCCGCTCCGGAAGCGGGTGACGGACGCGACTGTTCCCTGAAGGGCAAGCGACCGCTTAGTATGTGGTGGAGCCCGGTCAGACAGAGCAGTCCCGTGGAGGCCCCGCATGCAGGCATGGCAAGTGCACCAGCTCGGCGAACCGAGCCAGGTGATGCAGCTCCAGAACGTGGAGCGACCGGTGCCCGGAGAAGGGCAGGTCCTGCTCAAGGTGCGCGCGGCGAACATCAATTTCCCGGACGTGCTGATGTGCCGCGGGCACTACCAGGTCAGGCCGCCGCTGCCGTTCACGCCCGGTGTGGAGATCTGCGGCGAGACCGAGGACGGGCGCCGCGTGCTCGCCAACCCCGCGCTGCCGCACGGCGGTTTCGCCGAGTACACCGTCGCGGACGCCGCGGCCCTGCTGCCCGTACCCGAACCGCTCGACGACGCCGAGGCGGCCGCCCTGCACATCGGCTACCAGACGGGATGGTTCGGTCTGCACCGCCGGGCCCGTCTCGAAGCAGGGGAGACGCTGCTGGTCCACGCCGCCGCCGGAGGGGTCGGCAGCGCGGCCGTGCAGCTGGGGAAGGCGGCGGGCGCGACCGTCATCGGCGTGGTCGGCGGCGCCGACAAGGCCGCCGTGGCACGGGAGCTGGGCTGTGACGTCGTCATCGACCGGCGGACGCAGGACGTCGTCGCCGCCGTGAAGGAGGCCACCGCAGGCCGCGGCGCCGACGTGATCTACGACCCCGTCGGCGGCGAGGCCTACACCCAGTCCACCAAGGTCGTCGCCTTCGAGGGCCGGATCGTCGTCGTGGGCTTCGCCGGCGGCTCGATCCCCAGCCCGGCGCTCAACCACGCCCTCGTCAAGAACTACGCGATCCTCGGCCTGCACTGGGGCCTGTACGGCACCAAGAACCCCAAGCTGATCCAGCACTGCCACGAGCAGCTCACCGAGCTGATCGCGCGCGGGGTCATCAAGCCGCTGGTCAGCGAGCGCGTGCCGCTGAGCGGCGGCGGAGCCGCCGTGCAGCGGGTCGCCGACGGTGTCACCACGGGCCGGGTCGTCGTGGTGCCCTCTCTGGAGAATGGAGCCGCCGCATGACCGATGCAGCCGAACTGCGCGACCGCACAAGGGAGTTGCTGGCGGCGCAGCCACCCGCGAGCACGGACCGGGTGGACTTCCTCAAAGCCCGCTTCGACGCCGGACTCGCCTGGGTGCACTACCCCGAGGGCCTCGGCGGTCTCGGCGCCCCGCGCACCCTCCAGGCCGTCGTGGACGCCGAGCTGGAGGCCGCGGGCGCCCCCGACAACGACCCCCGGCGCATCGGCATCGGCCTCGGCATGGCCGCGCCGACCATCCTCGGCTTCGGCACGGAGGAGCAGAAGCGGAACTTCCTGCGGCCGTTGTGGGTCGGCGAGGAGGTCTGGTGCCAGCTCTTCAGTGAGCCCGGCGCGGGCTCGGACCTCGCCGCGCTCGGCACGCGCGCCGTCCGGGAGAGTGGGGGAGGGTGGGTGGTCAACGGGCAGAAGGTGTGGACCTCCAGCGCCCACCTCGCCCGCTGGGCCATCCTCATCGCCCGCACCGACCCGGACGTGCCCAAGCACCGCGGCATCACGTACTTCATCTGCGACATGACCGACCCGGGCGTCGAGGTGCGGCCGCTGCGCCAGATCACCGGCGAGGCCGAGTTCAACGAGGTCTTCCTCACCGACGTACGCATCCCCGACTCCCGCCGCCTCGGCGATGTCGGCGACGGCTGGCGGGTCGCGCAGACCACGCTGAACAACGAACGCGTCGCCATCGGCGGTATGCGGCTGCCCCGCGAGGGCGGCATGATCGGCCCGGTCGCGAAGACCTGGCGCGAGCGCCCCGAGCTGCGCACCCACGATCTGCACCAGCGGCTGCTGAAGCTGTGGGTCGAGGCCGAGGTCGCCCGGCTCACCGGCGAGCGGCTGCGCCAGCAGCTCGCCCTGGGCCAGCCCGGCCCCGAGGGCTCCGGCATGAAGCTCGCGTTCGCCCGGCTCAACCAGGAGATCAGCGGCCTTGAGGTCGAACTCCTCGGTGAGGAAGGCCTGTTGTACGAGGACTGGACGATGCGCCGACCGGAACTGGTCGACTTCACCGGCCGCGACGCCGGCTACCGCTACCTCCGCTCCAAGGGCAACAGCATCGAGGGCGGGACCAGCGAGGTCCTGCTGAACATCGTCGCCGAACGCGTGCTGGGCCTGCCCTCCGAGCCGCGCACCGACAAGGACGTCGCGTGGAAGGACCTGACCCGATGATGATGACGACAACGCGGAGCACCCAGCCCGATCTGCTGTACTCCGAGGAGGAAGAGGCACTGCGCGCCGCCGTCCGCGGCCTCCTCGCCGACCACTGCGACGCGGCGGGCGTGATCGCCCGTATCGAGTCGGACACGCCGTACGACCCCGAGCTGTGGAAGGCGCTCTCGGACGGGATGGGCCTGGCGGGCCTCCTGGTGCCCGAGTCGCAGGGCGGCCAGGGCGCCACGCACCGTGAAGTCGCCGTGGTCCTTGAGGAATTGGGGCGGGCCGTCGCGCCGGTGCCGTATCTGACGAGCGCCGTCGTCGCGACCGAGGCACTGCTGGCCTGCGAGGGCGAGGAGACCGCCGAACTGCTGGCAGGCCTGGCGTCGGGCCGGACGGTCGGCGCGCTCGCCGTCGCCCTGTCCGTGGCGCCGGGCGGTGCCTACAAGACCGTACGGATCGAAGACGGTTTCCTGTACGGGGAGTTGACGGGGATCGCGGACGCGGCGGTGGCCGATGTGCTGCTCGTTCCGGCGGCCGACGGCGGGCTGTACGCGGTCGACGGGGACGCCGTCACGGTCACCCGGCAGGTGTCCCTCGACCTCACCCGACCGCTCGCGACGGTCGGCTTCGACGGGGTACGGGCACGTCGGCTGGGAGCCGCCGAACCCGCCGTACGACGGGCCCTGCGGGCCGGCGCCGGGCTGCTCTCCGCCGAGCAACTCGGCCTGGCCGACTGGTGCTTGACGGAGACGGTCCGGTATCTGAAGGAGCGCAAGCAGTTCAACCGGCCCGTCGGCGGCTTCCAGGCGCTCAAGCACCGGCTCGCGCAGCTGTGGCTGGAGGTCGTCAACACGCGCGCCGCCGCCCGCGGTGCCGCCGACGCGCTCGCGACCGACAGCGCGGACGCCGAGGTGGCGGTCGCCGTCGCCCAGGCCTACGCGGCGTCCGTCGCCGTCCGCGCCGCCGAGGAGGCCCTGCAACTGCACGGCGGTATCGGGATGACCTGGGAGCACCCGGTCCACCTGTACCTGAAGCGGGCGAAGGCGGACTCGATCGCCTACGGCACGGCGGGTGCCCACCGCGCGGCGCTGGCCGAACTGGTCGACCTGCGAGCCCCCTGACGTACACCTGTGAGAAGCCTGCCCCACCAGGGGTGGGCTTCTCGGTGTGCGTTCCCCCGCCGAAGTGAACGGACAGCGGCAGTCCGGCCAACTCCCCCAACGTGCCTGCTCCTTGGCCTCGGAAGGACCCATACTCGCTGAGGTCCCGTTCGGCACTTCCAGGGAGGCAGAGCATGGCCCTTACCACCCGTCGCAGAGCCCTCACCACCCTCGGCGCCGCCCTCGCGGCCTCCGTCGCGCTGCCCGCGGCGAGCGCCCGAGCCGGCCAGCGGAAGCACGGCCCGCGCCCGCTGTGGCGTGCCCACGCGCACAACGACTTCGAGCACCCGCGGCCCCTGTTCGACGCCCTCGACCACCGTTTCGGCAGTGTCGAGGCCGACATCTATCTCGTCGGCGACCAACTCCTCGTCGCCCACGACCCGGTCGATCTCGACCCGACCCGCACCCTCGAATCCCTCTACCTCGCCCCCCTCGCCGCCCGTGTGAAGGCCAACCACGGCTCGGTGTACCGGGGCTACCGCACACCCCTGCAACTCCTCATCGACATCAAGACCGAGGGCTCGTCGACGTATCTGGAACTCGACCGCCACCTGCGCCGCTACCCGCACCTGTTCACGACGTACGCGCACGGCCGGGTGCGCTCCGGACCGGTCACGGCCGTCATCTCCGGGGACCGCGCCGCCCGTGCGCCCATGGAGGCACAGAGCGTACGGCACGCCTTCTACGACGGCCGGCTCACCGACCTCGGCACCGCGGCGCCCGCCTCCTTCGTCCCGCTGATCTCGGACAACTGGACGCTCAACTTCACCTGGCTGGGCGACGGTCCGTTCCCCGACGCCGAGCGCGCCAAGCTGCGCGGCATCATCGCCGCGGCGCACGCACGGCGGCAGAAGGTACGGTTCTGGGCCACGCCCGAGCTGGCGGGCCCGGCCCGCGACGCGCTGTGGGGCGAACTGCTGGCCGCCGACGTCGACTACTTCAACACCGATGACCTCGCCGGGCTGGAAGCCTTCCTCGACGCACACGAGTAGACACGAGCGGACCAGAACAGACACACGAGCGGATGTGCGAACGGGCGTAGACACCACACGTTCGGAGGACACGTCAGCCGCCCGGACGAACCCTCCGCTACGCGACACTTGCGGCCGAAAGCCGCGGTGTCGACGTGGCGGAGGAGGTTGACGATGGCCATTTCCATCTCTGTGGTGGTGCTGCTCCTGATCCTCGGGGTGGTCTTTCTGCGCAACGGTGCGCTGAAGCCCTCGCACGCGCTGGTCTGCGTACTGCTCGGCTTCTATCTGTCGAGCACGAAGATGGCGCCGACCATTCACGACGGGCTCACGGCGACCGCGGAGATCGTGGGCAGTCTGCGTCCCTGACCTCAGGTGTGCGAGAAGACGCCGATGCCGTTGGGGACCGGGCGTTCGGCGCCGCCGGAGGGGTGGTTGAGGACGCTCACGGCGCCCGCTCCCGGCTTCCGGGCGACCATGGTCGTGGAGCCGCCGCCGTCGAGACTGAACCCGTCGGTGGAGCCCAACTTCCGTAGCGTGTCGGCCACTTCGGCGATGGTCAGCCCGCTGCGGTACGCGGGCGCGCCGTCGAGGGCGAGCAGCAGCAGCCGCCGCCCGCCGCCCGAGATGCCCACGGCGGTCCGCACGGCCGAGGTGGTGTTGTTGAGGCCGGGCAGCGGCCGACCGTGGGTGAGGACCGGGTAGCCGCCGAGCGCGAAGCGGTAGCGGACCCGGGTGGCTGCCGCGGCCAGCCAGTGCTGAATCCGGACCGACTGACCCGTCGCCAGCTTGCGCAGCCGCTGCGCGCCCGCCTCGCGTCCCACCAGGACGGTGGTGCCGGTGGCGATCGGACCGCCGCCGGGTTTGTCGGCGGCCGACACGACCCGCCCGCGGCGGACCGCCACCTCATAGGTGTCCGTACTGCAGGGCGCGGCCCGGTCGGTGTCGGTGCCGCAGGTGGCCCGTACTCGGGAGACACTGCCCCAGTCGGAGGTGTACGCGCCGATGGAACCCTCGGGCAGCGCGTACTGGTTGAGCCCCCCGAGCGGCCAGCGTCCCTCGGGGCTGCGCACGGAACCGTCGAGGGCGAGGCTGTCCAGCCGGGCCCGGCCGTCGCGGCCCACGCCGATCACGTCCTTCGTGGTCGTGCCGGGGGGCAGGGCGGGCCCGAAGCGCTGGCCGTTCGGGACCGCCGCCTTCAGCGCGCGCCCGTTCGCGATCGTCGGGCCCACGGTCGCGCCGGTGGCCTCGACCCCCGGATGCTGGGTCTCGGTGATGTTGAAGAAGTCGCCGTTGATGCCCGCGACGGCTCCCTGGGAGGCGGCCAGCCGGGAGACGGGGGCGCGGGACGCCACGGCCGCGGAGCGCAGGAGGTCGACCCGCACCCGGGGGTTGCTCAGGTCGACGCTCAGCAGATGGGCGTGTGTGACCCCTTGGGCGGCCGCGATGTCGAATTCCCTGTACGCGACGCCGGGCGCGACGGTCCGGACGACGGTGATGGCCGTGCTGGTGCGGGTGCCTTCCACGCCGCTGGCCGGTGCCGCCCCGACAAGGGCCGCACCGGCCAGCGCACCGCATGCCGCGAGCATCTTCGGTACCGTTCTGAACCGTCCGGAACGACGTGTCATCGTGCCCCCTGATGTCTCGTCAACTGTCCTGAAACTCAGGGGAATTGCATCAGACGGTGGCAGCCGCCGGGATGCCTAGACGTCTACGACGCGCGAACGGATGAGAAAACGCACCCCTTCGGGTGCTTCCAGTGAGAAACCGCTGCCGCGGCCCGCCACGACATCGACGATCAGCCGCGTGTGGCTCCACAGTTCGTACTGACTCCTCGACATCCAGAACGTCACCGGCTCGTCGAGCCCCTCGACCTCCAGCTCCGCGAGCAGGACGTCCGAGCCGCCGGTGCGGAACTCGCCCTCCGGGAAGCACATGGGCGCGCTGCCGTCGCAGCAGCCGCCGGACTGGTGGAACATCAGCGGACCGTGGACCGCCCGCAGCCGTCGCACCAGTTCGGCGGCTTCGGGGGTCAGCTCCACGCGGGAAACGACTTCGGTCATCGTGCGATGCTCCTCGGAAGGTCGGGGTCGGGGCAAGACCAGGGACGGAAACGCCGGGGTTCTCGGCTTCTGGGAGGGCGGGCGGGGGAGTTCATCGCTGGACCCGGCCGCGCGCCGCCAGCACGGCCAGGCCGAACAGCACGGGTTCGCACAGCCGGCTGCCCATCTCGATCCACACCCCCTGTTGCGTCAGGTCCTGGCCGCTGCTGCGGAACACCACCGAGTTGACGACCACGCGTCCCGCCCGCTCCAGCCGGGCGGCGGTCCAGCGGGTCCACCGGTCGTGCGGGAGTGCCCGGCCCGATGTGTCGGGCACCAGCACCACCTCCCCTCCATAGGCCGACATCTGGCCCACCATGCGCGCGGAGGGCGGAGCCGCGGGCAGTCCCCATTGCATGAGCAGCAGAACGGTCAGCCCCATGGCGCACACCAGGGCCGCCAGCGCCCGCGACGCCCGCAGCCCGTAACCGGAGAGCAGCCAGTAGGCGTGCAGCAGGGCCCGCTCCCCGGGCGGGGTGTCCTTGTTGTGGCGCCGCATCTCCATCTCGCCGTAGTAGAAGTCCGCCGCCCCCGGCTCGTTCTTGGTGTCCTCCAGCGCCTTGCGCAGCTGGCGGTAGACGATGGCGACGTCGTCGGCCGTCGGGCTCTGGGCCGGGTCGGGATGGCCGAGCCCCGTGACCCACCCGTCGGTGTCCGCGGCGGTACGGCTGTCCGTGGGCAGCGCCCGCCAGTACTGCTCCTCGACGACCACCCGTCGACGGCTCCACCAGCAGGCCGGGAACCGGCTGCCGCCGTGGCGCAGCCCGGGCGGCGGGGCGCCGTACTCGCACCGGCCGGCCAGACCGATCCGGTCCAGGTTGTACGCCCCCGAGAACTCGCAGCGCGACAGGTCGACGTCGGTCAGCACGAGATGGCCGGCGTTGACACCCGACAGCCGCAACAGATGGACGCCCACACTGCCCTCCTCGCGCGGCATCTCGTCCTCCAACTGCCTGGTTCCGGCCATGAACGGCATCGCCTCGTACGAGAGGGTGATCGGCTCGGCCAGCACCGCGTCCCGCAGCGACACGGCGGCGTAGCGGAGCTGGAATGCGGCGGTGGACTCGCAGCGCATCCGGTTCATGTCCACCCTCCTCGCCGCGATGCCGATGCGGAACGGCACGGCGAACACGGCGCCGCGCATCCACAGTTCGTCCACGCAGACGAGCGGCCCGTGCCACTCGCTCCGGAACACCGCCGCCGCGAACACCGCCCGGCCGCGGAACCGCGTCCCGCGGAAGCCGGCCCGCTGGGCGAAGCTCGCGTCGGAGAAGTCGGCGCTCGTGTCGCCCCGACGCCGGAACCAGGCTTCGGTGAAGTGCGCCCGGCCCGAGAAACGGGCGGAGGTGAAGGCGCCGGTTCCGTCGAACCACGCGCCCGAGAACCGGGCGGTGGCCGCGCAGGACACTCCGTCGAAGAGCGCGTCCGCCGCGAACCACGCGGCCACGAAACGGGCTTCACCGTGGAAGCGCACCTCCTGGAAGTGGGCCACCCCGGTGAACACGGCCGAGTCGAAGCCCGCGTAGTCCGCGAATTCCGCCCCGGTGAAGTGGGCCTCCCCTTCGAAGTGCGCCCCTTCGAAGTAGGCGGGTCCGCCGAACCGCAGGCCCGAACAGCGCACTCCGGCCGGAAACCGGGCCGCGTCGAACCTCGCCGTGCCGAACCGTGCGTCCACCGCCGCCGCCACCGACTGCCACAACTCCGGGGTGAACCGCACCCCGCGCAGATCCACGTCCGCGCCGGGAGCGAGCGCGGCCAGGGCGTCCCGCTGTTCCGGCTCCGCCAGGTGGAGCAGACACCGGCCGCGGCCCGGCACCGTGACGGCGGTGCACCCCGCGGTGCCGCACTCCGACCAGACTCGGCTCATCGTCCAGCCATACAGCGGAGGTTGGGCTTCGGCAAGAGGCCGGGCCGCGGGGCCCCGCCGCCGTACACCCTGCTCAGGCGGACGCGCGATACGGCCCGGAAAGCGGCGGACCGCGTCGTGCTCCCGGTGGCCGGTGCCGTACGGCTGGTCGCCGGCCGGGCCCCACGACGGGCGTCAGCTTTCGGGCTACTCGGGCTACTCGGGCTACTCGGGCTACTCGGGCTACCATCTCCGAGGGCCTGCGGCAGGAGGCCGGCGACAGCCTGCGCGTAACCGTCGTCTCACCGGGCTTCGTCCGTACGGACTTCGCGGAGCGCATGGATCCGCAGGTGAAGGCCCGGACCGTCGACAGGATGAACGCCATCGCGATCCCGCCGGACGCGGTGGCCCGCGCCATCGCCTTCGCCATCGAGCAGCCGGACGGTGTCGACGTGGGGGACATCGTCGTCCGGCCCACCGCGCAGGACTGACGTCGACCCGGAGCCGGCACGCGCTCATGTGATCTGGGACACGTCAGGTTTCTGTCAGTGAAGTGACCCGTAGCTGTCAGTCCGCTCCGATCTCATATGGATCAGAGGCCTCTGAGACCCCGCTCCCCCGTTCCGACGGAGCCCCCCACCGAGGAGTGACATGGCAGAGACAGTGACCGGTACCGCGCGCGAAGCGGCCGAGGAGATCCCCGAATTCGTGCCGCCCCGGGCGGCCGCCTGTCCGTTCGCCCCGCCGCCGGTGCTGGCCGAGATCCGCGCGGAGCGGCCGATCAGCAAGGTGCGGATCTGGGACGGCAGCACGCCCTGGCTGATCACCCGCCACGAGGACCTGCGGACCATCCTCGGCGATCCCCGCGTCAGCGTCGACGACAAGCGGCCCGGCTTTCCGTTTCCGAAGAAGGCCATGGCCGAGAACGCGCAGCACCACCCGCTGACGCTCTTCAACGCGGACGCTCCCGCACACACCCGCCTCCGCCGGATGCTGACGTCCTCGTTCACCGCGAAGCGGGTCGGGGCGCTGCGCCCCGCCATCCAGAAGATCACCGATGAGCACATCGACGCGATGCTCGCCGGACCGAAGCCGGCCGACCTCGTCACGGCTCTGGCGCTGCCCGTGCCGACGCTGATGATCTGCGAAATGCTCGGAGTCCCGTACGAGGACCACGAGTTCTTCCAGCACCACGCCACCGTCGCGGTCAGCCAGACGTCGTCGGCCGAGGAGGACCGGGAGTCGAGTGTCGCGCTCGGCGAGTACCTGGCCCGGCAGATCCACGCCAAGACGGACCACCCCGCCGAGGACACGCTGTCCGACCTGGCGGCCCTGGTCAAGGCCGGCGAACTGACCATGGCCGAGGCGTCCCTCATGGCGGTCATCCTGCTCATCGCCGGGCACGAGACCAGCGCGAACATGATTGCTCTGGGCACCCTCGCACTGCTGGAACACCCGGAGCAGCTCGCCGTGCTGCGTGAGACGGACGATTCCAAGGTCGTGGCCGGAGCGGTGGAGGAACTGCTGCGCTATCTGACCATCGCCCACACCGGCCAGCGCCGGATCGCGCTGGAGGACATCGAGATCGGCGGCGAGGTCATCCGCGCCGGGGACGGGATCGTCGTCTCCCTCCCGGCCGCCAACTGGGACCCGGAGGCCTTCCCCGAGCCCGACCGTCTCGACCTGCTCCGGGACGCCCGCCAGCACAGCGCGTTCGCCTTCGGCATCCACCAGTGCCTGGGCCAGCAACTCGCCCGCGTGGAACTCCAGGTCGTCTACGGCACCCTCTACCGGCGCGTGCCCACGCTGCGGCTGGCCACCACGGTGGACCGGATCGACTTCAAGGAGGACGCGCTGGCCTACGGCGTCGCCGCGCTGCCGATCACCTGGTAGCCCCTCCGACGGCCGCTGAGCATGCCCGTACGGGAGTACGGGCCGGCCCCGGACAGGACGCCGTCCCTGTCCGGGGCCGATCTGCGCACGGGTGCTGCCGCGTCAGTCTCCGGCCGGCTCCCGCTCAGGCCTGGTACGGCGGCTGTGCCTGCGGCTGCCCGTATGCCTGCCCGCTGTGACCGTCGTGACCGCTTGAGACCTGCGAGAGCAGCTGCTCCGCCTGCTCCTTCGTCACTTTCTGCTCCGCACCGCAGAAGGTGCACTGGGTCGTGTACTTCGTCGAGAACGGGAACAGCGGGACGAAGAACAGCGTGAACTTCGTGACGCGCTTCTTGAGCGTGTGTGCGGAAGGGTTGCCGCAGTTGCCGCACAGCAGCGTCAGTATCGCCAGCTGGTACAGGTATCCCTTGGTGCCAAAGACGATCATTCCGGTGGTCCCTCCCGGGTCAGTGCCTGCCGGCGCGGTGCCGGTGAGCGGCGAGATGCGCGCTCACGCGGCGAGATGTCGTCCTTCGTCACGGCCGGGGGTATTCGTCATGCGGTAGGACCGTGTCCCGCATGGTCAGTTTACGAGTGAGGCTCCACCGCCCCGGATGACGGAGGAATCCAGCACCGGGGTGCCCTTGGTGACAGCGCCGCCGCGGTCACGGTCACGGTCGTCGCGAGCCGCTCGCCCGCTTGCCCGGTCGGCCTGTCGGTCGCCGAGGGAGGCCTGTTCGGCGGGGGCCGATCCCGACCGCGTCGAAGTCGCGGTCGCGGTCGGGATCGGGATCGGTTTTGGGTCCGGGTTCGGGATCGGCCACCGCCGTGAGCGGAGGGGCCGCTCCCGGCCGTCGAGCCCGGTGCCCTCGGGCGCCCGACTCAGCGGTTCGGGTGCGCCGTGTCGCGGAGTTGGGCGGCCGCTTCGGCCGCCTGCGTCGTGACCTGGGCGGCTGCCCGAGTGGCTCGACCGCTCACCCGCCAGGCGACCATGCGCAGGGCGGTGGCCGGGGCCGGGGGAAAGACGCCGAGTTGGCCCAGCATGGTGATGTCGTCGCGCACCGCTTCGTGCCGGATCACCTTGCCGTCCCGCAGGTCGAGTACGTGTATCTGCTCGAAGTCGATCTCCCGTCCGGTGGGAGGGATGGCCTGGTCGAGGGCGCCGTCCTTGAAGCGTACGAACGGGCCGGTGTGCCGCCCCTGCATACGCAGCCGTACCCAGATCCGATCGTCGTCGCGGGCGACGCCGAGGACGGGAAACCGCAGGTCGTCGAAGGCCGACCGCATCCACGCGCCCGAGGCCAGGACGCCCGCGGGGCCGGGGATCGAGCAGGCCGGGGGCGAGACGGCCGCTTCGCGGTTGTGGAAGTCCGCGCCCACCACGTCGGTGGCCAGTACCGGATCCCCCGTCTCGAGTATCTGGAAGAGGCCGTGGGCCAGTTCCGTGGTGTCCATGGCCATGAAGTCCGTCGCTTTCGCTCGCTGTGTCATGCGTGATCCGCCGGGCCATATTAGGGTTACTCGCAACCTAATGAATACCTGGGCCCTGTGATCAGGCCGATTACGATGGCGTCATGTCGTCCAAGCGCGCCTACGTGTCCCCGCTGCGTGAGCAGGCCGCTGCCAGGACGCGCGCACTGATCCTCCAGCGGGCCACCGAACTGTTCGCCGACCGCGGATACGGACGGGTGACCGTGGCGGACATCGCGGCGGCGGCCGGTGTCTCGTCGAAGACCGTCTTCGCGAGCGTCGGCAGCAAGGGCGACATCCTGGACCGGATCGTCGACCAGGGTGTGGTCGCGTCCGGCTATGAGCAGGCCATGCGGCAGGTGCTCGCGCTGCGGACACCGGAGGCGGTCCTGGAAGCGCTGGCGCGCGGCACGCGGGCGGGCAACGAGGGACAGTTCGCCGTGCACGAGGCGATCCGCAAGGCGCTGCCCGTTCACGAGCACGGCGAGCTGCTGTGGGAGCGCGCCACCGCGGCCTACCGGGACGCGCTCCGCACCGCCGCCCGCCATCTGCACACCCTCGCGCCGCCGCCCTCCTGTCCGGTGGACGCGACGGCGGACCTCCTGTGGTTCTGGTTCGGCCCGACGGGCTGGCGCACGCTGGTGGTGGAGAACGGCTGGTCGTGGGATCGGACCGAGGATTTCCTCCGCCGCACCGCGGTCGCCACTCTTCGCTGAGCTCGCCTCGGGTTGCCGTCGCGCCGCGCGGCCCAGGTGGGTTCCGCCACTCCACTGCATCACCGCCTTGACAGGTGACGGAGGGTCTGTAAGCATCATCACCAGTTGAACAGGTGATGGTCTTGTGGTGCTGTCCTGGTCACCGTCGAAGTGGTGGCACGGTCGAATGGAGGAGGGCGACATGCCGAACGAAAAGAAGGCCCCGGATGCCGTAGAGGTCGCGCGCCGTGAACGATTCGGCAAGCTGCCGGAGCGAATCCGCCTGGAGGACACGGTTGAAGAAAAGCCGGCCACGGTCCCGGACCCGGCGAGAGACGCCTACAACCAGGACGAGTGGCTCGTCCGGACGTGTCTGTGAGCCCGATGAGCCGCCCAGGCGCTCACTGAGTCTTTCCCAGTAAGCGCTCGTCGCTCGCTGTGATCGCGATGCTGGCGCTGCGGCCCGCGTGGTCCCCAAGTCCGGGCAGGCGTAAGGCCCCTGGTAGGAACGATCTTGCGAAGAAAAGATCCGACCGAGGGGCCTCACGTGTCGATCAGTGTCACATACACCGCCGTGCTCGATGTGAAGCGGTCCACCGCCGAGCACCTGGCCCGGCTGCTGCGCGATCACCGCATCGTGGCCGGGACCCGCAAGGGGCGGCGTGCGCTGGGCTGTTTCAAGCAGGCCGTGCTCGTGCTGCGCTGGTTCCTCGACGGCACCCGACTGGCCCAACTCGCCTGTGACAACGGCCTGTCGGCCTCCACCGCATACCGCTACCTCCACGAGGGGCTGACCGTTCTGGCGGCCGGGGCACCGGACCTCGCCACCGCGCTGGAGCGTGCGAAGGCAGCCGGGCTGACGCATCTGAACCTCGACGGAACGGTCATCCGCACGGACCGCGTCGCCGCCCCCGGCCCCAACGGCGCGGACCTGTGGTGGTCCGGAAAACACAAGCACCATGGTGGGAACGTGCAGGTCATCTCCACCCCGGACGGCTGGCCGATCTGGGTCTCACCGGTTCGCCCGGGCAGGGAGCACGACACCACCTGCGCCCGCCACCACGGCCTGACCGACGCCCTCAACCGGATCGCCGCCGAGCTGGACATGCCGACCCTGGTCGACCTCGGCTACGAGAACGCCGGCGACGGGTTCCGCCACCCCGTCAAAAAGCCCGCCGGAGGCGAACTGGCCGAGGCCCAGCAGACCTACAACAAGGTCATCCGCGGCATCCACGGCGTCTGCGAGCGCGCCAACTCCCTGCTCAAGACGACCTTCAAGGCCCTGCGCAGAGTCAGCCTCGACCCCAGCCGCATCACGAAGATCGCCGCCGCAGCCCTCGTCCTGCTCCAGCTCGAGTACGACCGCACCATCTGAACGATCACACAACGTCATGATCCATTACTGGGAAAGGCTCACTGATCGCCTTTTACCGTCTTCGATAAGCGGTCTGTTTCAAGCGGTCTGTTTGAAGCAGTCCGTTTCGGGTGACTCGGCCGATCTCTTGAATGACCCGCCCAAGAAGGATTCCCATGAAGGTGCCGAAGATGTCAAGGATTCTCAAAGCCCTGTCGGCGATCGTAGCCGTCGTGGCCATTTCCATCGGTTGCTTCGTGCAGGTCTTCTGACCGGGCGAGGCTGCCCCGCTGCCCGGTGCGGGGGCGCGTGCAGCGTCACGGCTCCTCCTGGGGTGCGGGTGCACTGTCACTGGTAAGGTGTCCGGTCATATTGGATACCTGGAAACCTAGGTATCTGGATGTCTGGATGTCTGGATACCCGGGTGTCCGGTGTCCGTGGACAGTCCGGAGGACAGGAAGGTGTCGGCCGTGCCCAAGCCGTCCAAGCGTGACGACCTGTTGGCGTCCGCACTTGAGACGTTCCACGCACACGGCTTCCACGGAACCGGCATCAAGGAGATCGCTGACGCGGCCGGAGCGCCGAAAGGGTCGTTCTACAACCACTTCTCCAGCAAAGAGGAGTGTGCCGTCGAGGCCTTGCGGCTCTACGGGGCCGAGCGTCGCCTCGACATGCTCGCTGACGTCACGTCGCCTCCGCTGGAGAGGGTGCGTCGGCATTTCGAGTTTCTGCGGGACGAGACCGTGGATCGCGATTTCACACGCGGTTGTATGTTCGGCAATTTCGCCACGGATGTGGTGGACCACAGCGAGGTGATCCGCTCGGTTGTCCAGGACAGCCTGCGTATGTGGAACAGCGCGATCGCGGCGGCCCTGTCGGAGGCCCGCCGTGACGGTGCCGTGCGGGCGGACCTCGACCCGGAAGTCACGGCTCGCTTCCTTCTCAACGCCTGGGAAGGAACACTGATCGAGGCGCGCGCCGGTAAATCCGCTGCGGCTTTCGACACGTTCTTCCGCATGGCCTTCGACGTAGTCCTGCGCTGAGGCGCGGTGACCCCTGGGCAGTACCGCAGTCGACACAGCTCCATGCCTGTCATGTGTGTCGATGGAAGGTTGCGGCTACCACCAGGGAGGAAGCCGGTCGTGGCGTCTGTCCTGACGGCAGGCGCAGGCTGAGGACATGGAAACCCGGCAGCGCACCACCGATGAGGCCCTCGCCGTCACGCGGCGGCCGGTCACGGTGGAGCTGTTCGGCGGCCCGACCGCGCTCATCGAGATCGGCGGTCTGCGGCTGCTGACGGACCCCACCTTCGCCCCCTCCTTCGATGTCACCGTTGACGACGCCGTTGACCCCCTCGCTCGGACGGGGACGCTCCACGCCGTACTGCTGTCACACGGACGGTACGTCGACAACCTCGGCATCGCCGGGCGCCGACTGCTCGCCACGGTCCCGGTGACGTTCACCACGACCGAGGCCGCGGATCGCCTCGGCGGCACCGCGACCGGCCTCCCGCCCTGGTACCACCTGACCCTGGACCGGCCGGACGGCGGATGCGTCAAGGTCACCGGAATTCCGGACCAGCACGGTTCCGGCGGTGGCGAGCGCGTCACCGGCGAGCTTGTCACCGGCCCCGTCATGGGCTTCGTACTGACCGGCCCGGACGTCCCCACGAACTACGTCAGCGGTGACGGCGCCCCCTCACTGGACATCGCGAGGCAAGTCGCCGACCGCTTCGGGCCCATCGAGGTGGCCGTGCTGGGTGCAGCCCGCGGTTCGCTGCCGGACGGGCACCCGATCCCCACCGCTGTCCGGGCAGCCCGAATCGCCGAGATCCTCGGCGCGCGCACCGTGATCCCCGTGCACCCCGAGGGCGGGGAGTACGCCGTGACAGGCCCCGCCGCCCAGCGGGAGTTCACCGCCATCTCCGACCCGGGCACAGCCGACGCCCCCGCGTGACCGGCGGATCCGGCGGATCCGTCGCATCCGTCGGATCCGCCGGCGGTCCTCGCCGCTGCCACCGCCGGCGGTACTGCCACCGGCATGGACAGCCACACCACCTCTCAAGGACTTCGTCATGCCCGCAGCCATCCTGCGACGTTCGCCGGCCCGATCGGACGGCCCGCTCCATTCCCCGTGGATCCACGTCGCCCAGGCCGCGGCGGCCCTGGCGGTCGGCATGGGTGTCGGCCGCTTCGTCTACACACCGATCCTTCCTCTGATGCACGCTCAGGCGGGCCTGTCCGCCGGGGCCGGCGCGAACCTGGCCACCGCCAACTACGTCGGCTATCTGGCCGGAGCGCTCGTCGGCATCCTGTTTCCCGCGCTGGTCCGCTCACCCAAGGTCCTGCGCGGCTCCCTGATCGTGCTGACCGGCACACTCCTGGCGATGCCCTGCACGCACAGCACCGCCGTATGGATCGGGCTGAGGCTGACGGCCGGTGTGACCAGCGCCCTGATCTTCGTCATCGCCGTCAGCTCCCTGCTCAGCCACCTGCACGACCACCCCGCTCATCTGCCCGGCTGGGCCTTCGGCGGAGTCGGCGCGGGTATCGCCCTGTCCGGCCTGCTGGTCCTCGTCCTGCGCTCGGTCGCCGGCTGGCAGGCAGCCTGGTGGGGTGCCGCCGGACTCGCCGCTGTCTTCACCGCTGTGTCGTGGAACCTGCGCGTCGAACCGCCGCCGACACCGGCCACGGACTCCATGGTCGCGACTCCGGCGCGGTCTCCGCGTACGCACCGCTGGTTCACCGCGCTGTTCGTCAGCTACACCCTGGAGGGTGTCGGCTACATCGTGGCCGGCACCTTCCTGGTCGCCGCGATCGAGCAGGCCTCTCCGGGCTGGATCGGCAGCGGCGCCTGGGTGCTGGTCGGTCTGGCGGCCGTGCCGTCCTCGGCGTTGTGGGCCTGGCTGGGGCGCCGCTGGTCGCGCCCCGACCTGCTGTTCGCCGCGCTCGTCATCCAGGCGGCCGGCATCGCGCTGCCGGCTCTGGTCGGGGGAGTGGCGACCGCCCTGATCTCCGCGTTCCTGTTCGGCGCGACGTTCCTCGGCGTCAGTACCATCGCCTTGGCCGCAGGGGCCCACCTGCGGGTTCCCCGCTCGGTGGCGCTGCTGACCGCCGGATATTCGGTCGGTCAGGTCCTCGGGCCCCTGGTCGTCACCCCGCTGCTCCACCACGGCTACCACCAGGCCCTGATCCTGGCCGCGATCGTGGTCCTGGCCGCCGCTCTGGCCGCCCTCGTGCTACGGATCGGATTCCCCCACCACACGGCCGGCGTGCGGCACACCGTCCCTGGACCGCGCACCGCTCCGGCCGGGGCGGGCGGCGTCGCGGCGAGCCCGGCCGTAGTAGATCAATCAACTAGTGAGTAGTCGATCGGTCGTATACTCGCATCATGGGACGTACCAGCAATGCCAGGGAGAAGATCCTCGCCGCCGCACAGTCACTCATCGAGCTGCGAGGCTACTCCGCACTGGGCACCGCCGAGATCTGCAAGGTCGCAGGCGTTCCGAAGGGTAGCTTCTACTACTTCTTCGACTCCAAGGAAGCCCTCGCTCTCGCCGTCCTCGACGAGCACTGGGCCACCCAGCGCAGCGATTGGACCCGCATCCTGAGGGGCGACGCCGACCCGCTCCAGCGGCTGCGACAGCTCTTCGAGGAGACCGAGGCCGGCCAACGGGCCGGGCAGCAGAGCTGCGGCACCGTCTCAGGATGCATGTTCGGGAACCTGACCCTGGAGATGAGCAATCAGACCGAAGCCATTCGTGAACGCCTGCAACAGATCTTCGACGCGCAGGTCGCCATGGTGGAAGAGGTCGTCGTCGAAGCCCAGGGACGCGGCGAAGTCGCCGTGCGCGACCCCTACGAGGCCGCCCGCTCCGTCGTCGCCCAGCTGGAGGGCCAGGTGCTCTTCGCCAAGCTCTACAACGACACCCAACGCCTCAACCCCCTCTGGATGAACTGCCTCGCCATCCTCGGCGCCCGTATGCCCGAGGTGGCGTCGGCGAGGGGTTGAGCCTTCCCCTCGGCTCATGTGGGCGTGCGGCCTCCTGGGGCCTCCCGGTACGGGTAGTGCTTCGAGTGGTCGCCGGTCTCCCAGGCCGCGCTGAGGCCCGGCGTGGTCGGGTCCCAGTCCGGGCGGATTTCCCGGGTCACATCGCGGAGATCGCGACGAAGGTCCTCGACGGACGGCCTGCCCCAGTACCAGTAGCCGTTGTAGACGCTGTGGATGACCAGCCCCGGCTTGAGGACGAGCGTGTGCGGGATCATCGGGTCGTGGTGGGGGTCGGTGTATTCCTGGATCTCAAGGTCCTTCTGCACCTTGCGGCCGACGTCGGACAGGAAGGTCCACTGGGCGCCGACCGCCGCACGGAACTCATTGAGTTCAAGGAGGTTGTCGGTCGCGATGGTGACGACCTGGGTGTAGGCGACGGCGATCTCGGGGTAATGAGCTGCCAGTCGAAGGTGTTGCTGGTGATCCTTCGGGCAGTAGTGGCCGCGTGAGAGCAGGAGGATCATCGGGTCGATCCCTTGCAGCTCGCTCAGTCGCCGCCGGGTCTTGGCGTGGTCGGTCAGCTCGTAGTCGGGGAAGGTTCCACCGGGTGCGATGTCGGCGCGCACGGTTCTGTTCCTTTCTCGATGTCGTTCACTCGGGCGTGTGGAGCGTTGCGTGTCCCGACTTTCGACAGGCCCGAAATCATGGAACGAGACATGGACTTCGCAGAGTTGGCTCGCCGGGACAGTGTTTCCGGTTACCGGCCCGGAAGCCGCGTCGTGATCTCCTGCAGCAGCCAGCCGTTGCCGTCCGGATCGCTGAACGAGAGGAACGAGGCATAGCTGCGACGTTCCGGGTCCGGCCCTGCCACGCGTCCCTCGGTCCCGGCGCGGTGGAACACCCCGCCCGCGTCGTGGAACACCTCGCTCACCTCTACGCCGTGGTCGGCGAGTTCGGCATGGGCCGCCTCGATGTCGGAGACGATGAGGTGCAGGCCCTGGGCGGAGCCCGGAGCGGCCAAGGTGACCCCGGTGCCGAAGATGATGGAGCACGGTGAGGCGGGCGGGGTGAACTGCACCACTCGGAAGCCTTCACCGTCGGTGAAGTCGGCGTCGAGCCGCCACCCCAGCTCCTCGTAGAAGTCCTTGGCCCGGTCGACATCGGCGACCGGTACCACCACAACCTCAGGTTTCATGTCCACGACTGTTTGCTCCTGTCATCGGTGTCAGTTCGTGCTACTTGCTTTTGACTGGTGTCAGGGGATGTCAGGGGGGCTGTCCAGGCCACTGGACGCTTCTGTCTGTATCCACGCTTGTGCCGGGGGCGGCCGGTCGCAACCCGTGCGGGGCGGTGCTGCCCGGCGGTGAGGGCGGTCCGGCACCCCGAGGGTAAAGAGACCGGTCGTCTGGTTCGGAGTGGGCGTGCATGCAGGTCGAATACGTAGGGCGGGTTGTCGTGCGGGCTAACGGCGATCGAGCCCGTCCGCTTCGATGACGGCTTCGGCGAAGGCCTCTGGTGCTTCCTGCGGCACGTTGTGGCCGATGTTCTTCAGGGTCCGGTGGCTGTATGGACCCGAGAACATGGCGCGATAGGACGAGCCGTCCCCGGCGGGAGTGAAAGGATCCCGTTCCCCGTCAAGGGTGACCGTGGGTACGCCGATGACGGGGCCTGCGGCAAGTCGGCTCTCCAGGCGGTCGTAGCGGGGGTCGCCCTCGGCCAGGCCCAGCCGCCAGCGGTAGTTGTGGATCACGATGCCGACGTAGTCGGGATTGTCGAAGGCCGCCGCCGTGCGGTCGAACGTGGCGTCGTCGAAGTCCCAGGTGGGGGAGTTGAACTTCCAGATGAGTCTGGCCAGTTCATGGGCGTTGGCCTGGAGCCCGAGCAGGCCCCTCTCCGTGGTGAAGTAGTACTGGTACCACCACGCCCACTCGGCCTGCGGCGGCAGTGGCGACTTGTTGCGCTCACGGTTGGTGATCAGATAACCGGTCACGGAGACCAGGGCCTTGCAGCGCTCCGGCCGGATCGCGGCGATGATGTCGGCCGTACGTGATCCCCAGTCGAAACCGGCCAGGACCGCCTTCTCGATCTTCAGGGCATCCATCAGCGCGATGATGTCGAGCGCGACCACCGACTGCTGGGCATTGCGAAAGGTCTTGTCCGAGAGGAAGCGTGTCGTGCCGTGGCCGCGCAGATACGGCACGATCACCCGGTAGCCCCGCGCCGCCAACAAGGGCGCAACATCGACAAAGCTGTGAATGTCGTGGGGCCAGCCGTGCAGAAGGATGACGGCAGGGCCGTGGGCGGGGCCGGCCTCCGCGTAGCCGACGCTCAGCTCACCGGCATGGATCTGCTTCAGCGGGCCGAAGGATGTGTGCCCCCGCTTGGCTGCCGGAGGAGTCGCGGACGTCTTGTGGTCCGACGCCGTCGACGCGGCCGCCACCGAGACGGTGGGCACACCGGCCAGTGACGCACCGGCCGCACTCGCACCCATGATCTTGCCGAAGCTCCGCCTGTTGAACATCGGGAACCTTCCTTTGGCGCCGATTACTGCTGACCACGACTGGCTACTGCGGACCACTGCCGACTACTGCTGATCTGGCATGGCCATGCGCTCGGGCCGGCCTGCCCCGCGCCCTGGTGGAGGGTGGGCGGCGCATGCCATGGCCTTGCGTGGCACTGACCCTCGCATGGGCCGCGTCACCTGTCAAACCGGTGACGCGCGGCTCGCCGCGGGAGGTCACGGCGTGGCGAGGGAGGGGGAACGTCAGCTCCTGACACGCCCTCAACCGGCGTCGGGCGCAAGGCCTGGTGTGTCGGGCAGGGGCTGTCGAAGCAGGCGCTCTCGGGGCCTGAACTCCGACACCGACGGCGCTGGGGCGGCGCGGTTCGGCCGGACCTGCTGGTCCGGCGGTCCTCAACTGTCAGGAGAATGGGCGGCGTTCGCCTGGGGTGCCCGCGGCTCTTGAGGTGGCGTCCTCGCGGGACTTCGCTGTGCGTAGTGGTCGCTTTTACGGGTGGGCGGCGGCGGATGACGGATCGTCGAAGGGGGCGACTGCGCCGACTCGGAATGCCGTCGCCCCCTCATACGGCAAGCCGAAGTGCCGCGACGGAGCATGTGTCCGGCGGAGCATGCGTCGGGCGGAGCATGCGTCGGGCGGAGCATGCGTCGGGCGGAGCATGTGGCAGGGGGAGTAGGTGTCAAGCGGAGCGTGCGTCAACGGGAGGCAGGCGCTTGTGCCTCCTTCTTGCGGGCGCGATAGGCCGCGGCCTTGAGCTTGTTCCCGCATGACTCCATGCCGCACCACTGCCGGCGCATGCCTCGCGACCGGTCGATGTAGACGCGGGTGCATTCGGGATTGCCGCACTCCTTGAGCAGCGGCACATCCGGTCCGCTCAGCACCTCGACGGCATGCCGCGCCACGGTGGACAGGGCTTCTTCCGGCGTGGCGTCCGTCCACCGCCCCGTGGCGGTGAGCTGTGGCGTCGCGGAGGGTTTCCGGGCCGCGCTGTTCACCAAAGCGAGCGCCAAGTGACCGTAGGCCTCCCCGAGGCGCCGGGCGGTGACCAGTTCGTAGATGGCCTCCCGTACCGCCACCGCCTGCTCGACGTCGCCCTCCTGGCTGGGGGAGACGACGTCGACGACCCCGGACTCCAGATACCAGGCATCCAGCCGGTCCGGCGACGCGAACATCTCGAACCGCAACGAGCGGCGGGCGCGGAGCGTCGCGGCGAAGTCGAGAGCCGGGTTCCCGCACACAAAGACATGATCCAGATTCACGTCACCATCTTGACAGGTGATCCCGGCCCCTGCAAGGATCGTCACCTGTTGGATGGGTGATGAGTTGTACGGTTGTGGCGCCCATGTGGCCCACCGTGGTCGAGGTCAGGCGCGTACCGCGTCGAGCACGACACGGAACCGTGCCTCGCCGGACATCATGCGCTCGTAGGCCTTCGGCGCCTCGGTCAGCGGTACCCGCTCGATCAGCGGGGTGATGCCGTTCCGCACACTGAAGGCCAGGTTGTCCTCGTTCTCGATCGGGGTTCCTGTCAGGCTCCCCGTGATGGTCCGGGTGCGCATCACCAGGTCCGCCGTGGAGACTGACATCGGGTCGGTGCCGACCCCCACCACGAGCATGCGGCCGCGTGGGGCGAGCCCCGTGACCAGCGGCGTCATCGCGTTGCCGCTGGCCGCGGTCGCGATGATGCCGTCGGCGCCGCCCAGCCGCGACAGCGCCTCTCCCGGGTGCTCGGCGGCGCTGTCGATGTAGTCGTCCGCGCCGAGCTCGGCCGCCAGCGACGCCTTTTCCGTTCCGCGGGCGATCGCCACGACCCGGTGGCCGAGCTTGGCCGCGTACTGCACCGCGAGATGCCCGAGGCCTCCGATGCCCTGCACGGCGACCAGCGACCCAGGTCGGCTGTCCAACTGCCGCAGGGCGCTCAGGCTCGTCAGGCCGGCGCACAGCAGGGGTGCTGCTTCCGCCGAGGGGATACCTTCCGGGATCCGTACCAGCGCGTTGGACTTGGCGTACATCATCTCGGCGTATCCGCCGTCGACGGTCGTCCCTGTCTGCTGTTGGTCGGTGCAGTTGACGAAGTCTCCGCGCCGGCACGGGTCGCACTCACCGCAGTGGCCGGCCAGGAAGCCGACGCCCACCCGCTCGCCGACCCGCCACGCCCGGACACCCGCACCGACGGCGTCGATGGTTCCGACGACCTCATGGCCCGGGACCACGGGCTGCGTCGGATCGGACCGCAGCCCCTCGACGGCGAGCACGTCGGAATGGCACACCCCGCAGCTCTCCACCTTGATCCGCACATGGCCCGGCTGGGGCGCGACGGTCTCACGGGTGGTCCATGCGAACTGCCTTGATCCGGTGACTTCGAAAACCTGGTACGTAGACATGTTTCTCCCGGGGATCTGTGGCGCCCTGTCCGAGTCCTGTGCGGGGACTCCTTCCGGCCGGTCTGCCTGTTCTCGCGGTTGCGGTTGCGGTTGGGGTCGCGGTCGAGGGTGTCGAGTGAAGGCCGGAGTCGCGGACGGTCCGCGGGGGGCGCGAGGATGACAATATGACCGGTCGTCTTAAACGTCAATGCGCCGACCTCGACGCGCAGCTTCACGGCCAGGGTGGCCAAGGCGGCCAAGGCGGCCAGGATGGTCAGAGCGGCCGGGATGGCCGGGGTGGCCGGGACGGCCAGGACGGCCGGGGTGGTCGGAACGACCCGTAGACCGTGACTCCGCCCGGCAGCCGAACTCCGTGCCGGGTGCGGTCCGCCCCTCAGTGGCCGGCGTTCTGGCCCCCGTCGACGTGGAGGATCTCGCCGGTGACGAACGGGGCGTTCTCAAGGTAGATGACCGCGTCGACGACGTCGCTGACCTCGCCCATCCGGCCGACCGGGTGCAGGGCGGCGAGCGTCTCGTGGTGCTCCTCGGGGTTGAGCGGCGTCTTGATGACGCCGAGCGCCACGGCGTTGCTGCGGACGCCTCGGGTGGCGTACTCGATTGCCAGGGCCTTGGTCGCGGACTGCAGGCCGCCCTTGGTCAGAGAGGCCAGCACCGAGGGGACGGCGGAGTTGGCGTGATCCACCAGGCTGGTTGTGATCTGGACGACGTGGCCGCCGCCTTGGCGGACCATGTGCTCGACCGAGAGCTGGGTGATGCGGAAGAAGCCGCTCAGGTTGACGCCGGTGACCGTGTCGTAGTCCTCCCTCGTGTACTCGGTGAACGGCTTGCCGACGAAGATGCCGGCGTTGTTGACCAGCGTGTCGATACGGCCGAAGTGTTCGAGGCCGGCCGCGACGACACGTTCGGCGGTGGCAGGGTCGGCTATGTCGCCCTGAAGGGTGAGGAGGCGCGGGTCCTGCGAGGGAGCGATGCCGCGCGAGGTCGCGACGACGGCGTAGCCGAGCTTGCGGTAGGCGTCGACCAGGCCGGCGCCGATGCCCTGCGACGCACCGGTGATGACGGCGACCTTCTGAACAGTAGTGCTCATGATCTTCCTTCCTGGCAGCGAGTTCACTCGGGTCACTCAGGCAGGGAGGCGGTCGGGAGGTAGTCGGCAGGGGCCGGTTGCCGGGTCGGGCGGCGGCGGTGGTCACCAGGAACTGGGCGGGCCCAGGTACGGAAACTCGGCGAGGAGATCGTCGTCGGCGAGGGTGCGGCCGTTGGGGTGGGCGGCCGGTCGTGCGCGGTCGTAGCGCGGGACACCAGGAGTGCGTGTCGCCAACCGCCGTTCGCTTCTTCGACGCTCGGACGCTTCCGGTTCTCTCGAATTATCCTATCTTGTGCCTGTTTGCGTCGTTCACGCGGTCTTGTAGGAGTGCAGGGTGCTGACGGAGCGATGCACGGCCTCCGTATGCCCGAACAGGCCCGGGAGCCCGCCCGTGTGAAGAAAAACGGTGCGCTGGGCCGGGCGGATGTCGCCGTCCCTGACCGAGGCGATGAGGCCCGCCATGGCACGCCCGGTGTAGACCGGATCCAGAACGATGCCCTCGGTGGTTGCGGCCGTTCGCATCGCCTCCAGGACCGGTTCGTGAAGCACTCCGTATCCCGCGCCCACCTGATCGGTACGAATCCGCAGGGATTCAGGGGCGATGTCGCGGCGGGTGACTGCGCTCGCGAGGTCGGCGACGGTGGTCGCCGGCTCTGCCACGGCCCCGCAGTGAACGCCGAGGACGCGCTGCTCGCCGAGTGCGCCGATCAGTCCCGCCATGGTGCCGCCGGACCCGAGAGCGACCACGACATGGTCCACGTCGGGCAGTTGGGAGCGCAGTTCCTCGCCGCCCTCCACGTAGCCTCGTGCCCCGAGGGGGCTTGATCCTCCGAAGGGGATCAGATAGGGGCGCGCTCCCTCGCGGCGCAGCTGTCCGCAGACCTCGTCGGCGATGTCGGCCATCGCGCTCGGGGCACTGTCCCCGGCCCAGAAGATCCTGGCTCCGAAGAGGCTGTCGAGAACGAGGTTGCCGGAGCCCTGCGTGGCGCTGTCGGGGTTGCCGGGGAAGACGAGTACGACATCGAGTCCCAGACGGACGCCGGCGGCCGCGGTGAGGCGGGCGTGGTTGCTCTGCGTGGCGCCGGTGGTGACCAGTGTGTTCGCGCCTGCCGCGAGGGCGGCGCCGACGGTCCATTCCAGTTTGCGGACCTTGTTTCCGCCGCCCCCGAGGCCGATGAGATCGTCCCGCTTGACCCAGAGATCGCCCTCGCCCAGCCCCAGTGCCGCCGCCAGACGCGGCATGGGCTCCAGAGGTGTGGGCCACGTCGACAGGGTGATCTTGGCACTCATGAAAACTCCAGTTGGAGGGCAAGGGCGGGTGCGGAAGAGCGGGCGGCGACGCCCGCGCCCAACAGCCGAAGCCGATCATGGCTATGGTCGGGGCCATGGCCGAGGGCACGGACACGGACACGGACAGTGTCGACGCCGTGATCCTAAGGGGTCGGTTCTCTTCGTGACCGTCCCAGGTCGGAGGGCCTGCAACGGGCCGACCACCGCTCGGTGCCGACCGTTCGGCTCACAGGCAATCGGCCCGGCTGCTGGCGTCCGTGAGAATCAGGTCCCAGTACTTCATCGACGTCGGCACCTTCCTGGTCTCCACGGCAGCGAGGACAAGGTTGTCGCGACGGGCCGAGAGGCCGAACCGCTGCTCCCGCTCCAACCGGCCGAAAGGCTGGACCACACCGACCTTCTGGCAGCCGCCGAGGCGGGGGTGGGGATCGTCGCGCGGGTGCCGCCGGGGTCGGGGCAACTGTCCGGCAAGTACGTGCCACCTCGGCGCAGACCGCGCTGCGGATCAGGTGTGTTTGGCGTGCAGATGGGCGATCGCGTACGGGCGTCCGCCCAGGGTCACGGCACGGAAGAGGAGTGCGGCGGCGTGGTGCGGTCGGCTGATGCGCTCCATGATCTGGTGCTCGGCCGTCAGTTCCCATCCTGGTACGAGCCGGGCGAGCCGGGCGAGCCGGTCTCCGTCGCGTGCGCCCGAGCGGAAGCGGGCGCCGGTGGCGTTGACGACCGAGCCCGGCGTCTGGCCGACGAGGCGCTGGGCGCGGGTGCACAGCCCGATGCCGACCGAGACGACCGTGCCGTCGGGGTGGGCGTCGGCGAACTGCCGGGTGAGAGTGTCGAAGACCATGGCCCGGTGCAGCGAGCTGAGGGTGCTGCCCGGGCCGCGCAGTACCTCGGGCGGTGCGTACCCGGTGCTTTCGAGGAGTTGGGCGGCCAGAGGGTCGCGGAAACCCGAGGAGGGCAGCAGTTCGGCTGAGTGGGCTCTCGCGTACAGGGGGGTCAGCAGGGTTTGTGCGACGCCGGTCAGCCCGTGGGCGGGAGAGGAATCGTCCATCAAGTTAGGCAAGCCTAACTTGATGGTGGCGTCAAGCCTGCGAGTTCGGCGGGCGGCGAACGAACGGGGCGCGTCGAAGCGGCGTCGCGCGACGCCCGCACGGGATGGACAGGTGATTGACCACGACGGCGAGGCCCGGGACTACGACGCGTCCCGAAGTGGTGAACCGAGAGCCCAGGCTGCGGCGGACGCGATGGATCTACTGCCGCCACAAGGACCCTGCTCGGTCCTCGACCTCAGCCGTCCCCTTGTGGCCTCGTTCATGGCCTCTCATGGCCTCATTGCTTCATCCGGACTGCGCCGGGGGCAGGAGGTCCTTGCGTACGACACCCTCCTGGACGACGCAGACGATATTGGCGGGATCGCCGAGAACGTCGATGTCCGTGAGCGGGTCACCGTCGCACATGACGAGGTCGGCGATCCTGCCGACGGTCAGCGTGCCCAGCCGGTCGGCCAGGCCCAGGAGTTCGGCGGAGGTGCGGGTGCCTGCGACGATGGCGGCCATGGGGTCCATGCCCAGGTCCACCAGGTGGCTCAGCTCCGTCAGGTTCTGGCCATGAGGGCAGACGGCGGCGTCGGTGCCGAGCGCGATCCGGGCGCCCTGCTCGATGGCACGGGCGATGTTCTCCTTGGTGATGCCGGACCAGCGGGCCTTCTTCTGGTAGTGGTGCTCCGGCATCGTGTCCTTGTTGATGCCCGCGTACACCGTCGACAGGGTCGGTACGACGAAGACGCCGCGCTCGCCCGCCATCTCCAGCGCCCGGTCGTCCAGGCCGTAGCCGTGCTCGATGCTGGTGACACCGCCACGGATCGCGTTGAGGATGCCGGCGTTGCCCTGGGCATGGGCGGCGACCGGCTTGCCGCCGTGGCGTCGGCACTCGTCCACGACGGCGCGGATCTCCTCCTCCAACAGGCCCTCGTCGTCTGGCTGGTCATAGGGGCTGGCCATGCCGCCGGTGGCGCAGATCTTGATCACGTCGGCGCCCGCGCGCAGCATGTTGCGGACGGCGAGGCGGGACTCGTCCACGGTGTCGGCGAGCTCGGCCATCTCGCCGCCGCTGAGGTCGGTGCCGTCGGGCAGACGGAAGTCGGCATGGCCGCCGGTGTGGCTGATGATCCGTACGGCCGTGTGCAGCCGTGGACCCACGATCCGGCCGCTCTCGACGGCGATGCGGTAGCCGGTGGACAGACCGCCCAGGTCACGGGCGGTGGTGATGCCCGCATCCAGGGTCTGCCGCAGCCGTGTCGCGGTGTCGTAGGTGACCAGGACCGGGTCGAGTTCACCGCGGCGGCCGGGCGGTGAGCCCTGCGCGTAGGCGAGGTGGGTGTGGCAGTCGAAGAAACCGGGGAGCACGGTCCGGCCACCGGCGTCGATGATCCGGACCCTGGAGGCGTCGGCGGGCACCGGCGGGGCCGTACCGGCCGGGCCGACGTAGGTGAGTCTTCCCTCCGTGTCCGAGATGACGACGGCGTCGTCCACCGGGAGCGCACCGGTACCGTCCACGAGGCGGGCGTTCTCGACTCGCAGCGCGGTCCTGAAGGTCTCTTGCGTCATGGCATTCGTCATGGGCGGCCGAGTCACTCCTCGGTATCGGGAACAGACGAATGGAGTATCGAACGCGCAAGGAAACCCCACGTCACGGTGCAGCTTCCCGCCATGATTCCGCTGAGGCGCGCAGAAATACGCCACCCAAGGAGACGCAGGATTTCGCCGCGGCAGATCTCGACGAGCTCGACCGTGGTGTCGTGCACGCGCGGCAGATCCATCGCCGGGCGCCGTGCGCTCCGGCATCCGCGGGGAACACACCCCTCAGCCCGGGTCCGCTGGGCGATCCGCCGCCTTTGGATGGGTGCCAAGTGCGAGCCCATACTCCAACGACGCGGCACTTCAAGCGGTACCGCAGGCGCAGGCGCATCGCATATGCAGATACGCATCGCGCACGCACAGACGCATCGCATAGGCGGACGTCGGCGGTGATGAGGAGCACTGATGCAATCCACCTACATCCGCTCGGCCGGCGGCCATATGCGCTGGATCGACATCCCGGGCGAAGGACCGGCGCAGGTGTACATCCATGGTCTGGGGTGCGCCGGCTCCGCCGATTTCGCCGAGATCGCCACTCATCCCGACCTCCGCGGCAGACGAGCGATCATTCTCGACCTCTTCGGTCATGGATTCAGCGACCGCCCGCAGACCTTCTCGGCCACGCTGGAGGCCCATGCCGAGACCGTCGCCGCTCTCCTTGACCACTGTGGGGTCCAGGACGCGATGCTCGTCGGGCACTCGATGGGAGGGAGCATCGCGATCGTCCTGGCCGCGGCGCGCCCGGAGTTGAGTTCCCGGGTCGTCGTGGCCGAGCCCAACCTGCGTGCGGGCGGCGGGCTGTACAGCAGCGCCATCGCCGCCTACGGCGAGGAGGACTTCGTCGGCCATGGATTCCGTACCGTGCTGGCAGGACTGGAACCCCACTACGCGGCACGGGTGAGAGCGGCCGATCCCGCGGTCCTGCACCGGAGCGCCGTGAGCCTGGTACGCGGAACCACTCCCGGGACGGCGGAGCTGTTCTTCGGCCTTTCGCAGTCGCGAGTCCTGATTCTCGGCGCCAACAGCCGCCCGTACCAGGACGAGTGTGATGTCCGGCAGGCCGGCATCCCGGTCATCGAGGTCCCCGACGCGGGCCACCACATGATGCGCGACAACCCCGCGGGCTTTGTGTCGGCCCTGGTGAAGGCGGTGTGATACCCGCCCGCACACCGATGTGCGGTCACGGCCGGGCGCGGTCGGATTCGTACCCGGCGAGCCGGGAGGCGGTGATGGCGCGCGAGGCCGCAGTCAGGGCTGTGAGCGGCCTGCGGACCACGGCGGGCAGATGTCCATGGCGATGGCCCGGTGGACTGGACGGCCCCGACCCGCGGCAGCACCTCAAGGTACTCGGTCAGGACCGGGGCGTCTGATGGAGCGTCAGCGCGGGCTCGCCCGTACCGCCTCGGCATGGTGCGAAGAGATGTGGTGCCAGGCGGTCTCAGGCCGCGTATGCGGTGGCGAGGCCTTCGCCCGGCTTGTGGCATGCGATCAGGTGGCCCGGGGTCTGTTCGGTGAGTACGGGCCGTTCGGCGCGGCAGTGGTCGTCGGCCATCCAGCAGCGGGAGGAGAAGGGACATCCGGCCGGGATGTCCGGCGGGGAGGGCAGTTCGCCCTTGAGTACGATCCGCCTGCCCGGACCGGTGTCCTGCCCACCGCCGGACGGCGAGCCGGCCTCTGCCTCTCCGTTCCAGGGCACGGAGCCCGGTTCCAGTACGGAGGAGAGCAGCGCCATGGAGTAGGGGTGCTGCGGTGCCGCGAACAGTTGCCGCGACGGGGCGATCTCGACGATCGACCCGAGGTACATCACGGCGACCCGTTCGCTGAGGTGGCGGACCACACCGAGGTTGTGCGAGATGAACAAGTAGGCGATGCGGTCGCGCTGCTGGATCTCCTGGAGGAGGTTGAGGATCTGCGCCTGGATGGAGACGTTGAGCGCCGACGTCGGCTCGTCGAGGACGATCACGGACGGCTGCGGCGCCAGGGCGCGGGCGAGTGCCAGCCGCTGGCGCTGACCGCCGGAGAACTCGTGCGGGTAGCGGGTGGCGGCCGCGGCGTCGATGCCGACCTCCTCCAGTACCCGTGACAACCGGGCACGCCGGTCGGCGCGCGGTACCCCTCGCGCGCGCAGCGGTTCCTCGATGCTGGCACCGACCGGCAGCCGCGGGTTCAGTGAGCCGTTGGGATCCTGGAACACCATCTGCACCGCACGGCGGAAGGCCCTCAGATCCTCACCGCTCGGCTTGTGCGTCATGTCCTTGCCCTCGAAGCGCACGGCGCCCAGGGTGGGCCGGTACAACCGGGTCGCGATCCGGCCCAGCGTGCTCTTGCCGCACCCGGACTCGCCGACCAGACCGACCGTCTCGCCGCGGTTCAGGGCGAGCGAGACCCCGTCCACGGCCCGGACACCCGAACGGCCTGTCCGGCGGCCGAACTCGTGCCCGATGCCGGAGAGTTCGAGCAGCGGCGCACCGTTGCCCGCCGCTCCCGTGTCCGTCGTACCTGTGCCCGCCGAGCCCATGTCCGCCGCATCTGACGGCTCCGTCACTTCACCTGCCACCGGGTCGTACCGCGTTTCACTCATCGTTCCCGCCCATCGTCTTTGCCACCGCCGTGGCACCGTTCCCTCCGGCCGTACCCGGATCGTCATCAAGGTCGCGCCAGCAGCGCGACACCCACCCGTTGCCGACGGGCCGCAGGGGCTGGGGAGCGGCACAGGCGTCGGTGACGCTCGGGCAGCGTGGCGCGAAGCGGCAACCGGGCAGCCGACGGGCGTCGTCCGTGAGCTGGCCCCGGATCGAGGTCAGCGGGGTACCGCCGTCGTCCCTCATGCGCGGCACCGCCGCGAGCAGCGCACGCGTATAGGGATGCCGGGGCGCGTTCAGGACCTGGTCGACGGTGCCCGACTCCACCACCTGTCCGGCGTACATCACCTGCACCTGACTGCACATGGCGGTGATGACACCGAGGTCGTGCGAGATGAGCAGCATCCCCATGCCGAGCTCCTTCTGGAGCGAGCGCAGCAGTTGCAGGATCTCGGCCTGCACGGTGACGTCCAGCGCGGTCGTCGGCTCGTCGGCCAGCAGCAGCTGCGGGTTCCCCGCCATCGCGATGGCGATGACGACGCGCTGGCGCATGCCGCCGGACAGTTCGTGCGGGAACTGCCGTGCCCGGTGTTCCGGCGAGGGGATCTCGACGAGGCGCAGCAGTTCCACAGCCCGCTCCCGGGCCTCCTGGCGGCCGGCCCTGCCGTGGATCCGCAGTACCTCGGCGACCTGCGCACCGACCCGCATGCACGGGTTGAGAGAGGTCATCGGCTCCTGGAAGACCATCGCCACCCGGTCGCCGCGCAGGCTCTCCAGTTCGGCGGAGCCGCTGCCCAGCAGATCCGTGCCGCAGGCCACCAGCCGGTCGGCCCGCACGGAAGCCGCGGAGCCCAGCAGTCCCATGGCCGCGAGGGCGACGCTGGACTTTCCGCAGCCGCTCTCGCCGATCAGGCCGACCACTTCGCCACGTTCGACGCGCAGGTCCACGCCGGAGACGACGTCCGAGCCGCCGAATCCGATGTGCAGTCCCGAGACATCGAGGACCGGACCGGTGCCGCCGGTTGCGGCACCGGTCCTGGCGGGGGCCGGCGAGTCGGCCCTCACGGCGCCAGCCAGGCGTTCTTGAGACTGAGGCGGGTCGCCGTGGCATCCGGCTGGTAGCCGTGCAGCTTGTCGCTCCACGCCTCGCCTCGTACCGCCTTGGAGTAGGGGACGAACAGATAGCCCTGGTCGGCGATGTACTGGGCGAGCTGGTGGTACATGGCGACCCGCTTGGCCTCGTCCTCCTCGCTCTTCGCGGCGGCCATCAGGTCCCACAGGTGCTGGTCCTTGACCTTGGTCGCGGGACTGCCCTTGGCGAACCACAGGTCGAGGTACTGACTCGGGTCGGCATTGAGCACGCTCGTCATCATCGCCATGCCGTTGTAGTCGCCGGACAGCACATGCTGTACGACGCTCGTGAACGGCACGAGCTTGAGCTTGAGGTCGATGCCGACCTTGGCCAACTGTGCCTTCATCAGCTCCATGGCGGAGATGTCGGGACCGTAGGCCGGGTCGCTGGGGGCGAGCAGTTCGATGCTGACCTTGGTCTGGCCCGCGGCCTTGAGCAGATCCTTGGCCTTGGCCTGGTTCTGCTGGTACATCGGCTCGGTGGACGGGGGAGTGGTGCCGTACGGGTCCTGCGGCGGGATGGCGTAGCCGAATGTGGCGGAACCGCTGCCCAGCGTCTTGATCAGCGAGTTGCGATCGACGGCGAGGTTGAACGCCTGCCGCACCCGCTTGTCGGCGAGCGGTCCGTCGAGGGTGTTCATGTTGAGCCAGATGCTGGAGACGAGGGGCCCGTTCGCCTCGGAGATGCCGCTCGTGCTCTTGACGTCGTCGACCATCCGCAGGTCGCGGAAGGACAGCAGCTGCACCGAGTTCGAGCGCAGGGCGGCCACACGGGAGGTCTCGTCGGGTATGAGCCGGTAGGTCACCGAGGAGAGGTACGGCTTCGGCTTCTCCCAGTACGCGTGGTAACCGGAGAGCTGGATGGAGACGCCCTTCGTCCACTTCTTCAGGGCGAAGGGCCCGGTGCCGTTCTCCGACTGCTTGATCTGGTTCTCGGTGTGGGACGTCACCCACTTCTTGCTCATGATGGCGCCGCTCCACGGGCGGGCCAGGAAGTTGTACAGCGACGGCTGCGGGGCGCTGAGCTTCACCTCCACGGTGCTGCCGTCCACGGCGGTCACCGTCTTGATCTTGTACTGCTGGGTGTACGGCGATTTGATGGCGGGATCCATCAGCCGCTTCAGACTGAAGACGACATCGTCGGTGGTGAGCTTGCTGCCGTCGTGGAAGGTCACCCCGTCGCGGAGCGTGAAACGGTAGGTGGTGGGGTTCACCCGCTGATAGCTCTTGGCCAGGCCGGGCTGTACGGCGCCCTTGTTGTCCAGGCTCAACAGACCCTCGTAGAACTGCGAGATGATCTGCTGGTCGAAGTACGCCTGGGCCACCTGCGGGTCGAAGCCGACGGTCGGTTCCCCGTCGAGGCCCACGGTGAGGGACCCACCGCTGACCGGCTTGCCGCCGGAGCCTGAGTCCTTGCCGACTGTGGCCGCGCCGCCGCATCCCGCCAGCAGGGCGCCGACCAGCGCGCTCGCGCCGAGCGCCAGCGTGGTTCTGCGTGTGTACGCATGGTTCATCATCATGACCGCCTGTCCCTCAAGAACATGTGAGTGAAGAGAAGTGGCAATGGCGTCTGATCAGGTTGTGCGGCGCTTGATCAGGTTGTACGGCGCTTGCCGCGCGGGTTGAGCCTCTCCTGCAGACCGTCGGAGATCAGGCCGAAGGCCGCTGTGGCGACAGCCAGCGTGATACCGGGGACGATCACGAGCAGCGGGTCTTCCTTCATATAGCGCTGCCCTTCGTAGATCATTCGGCCCCAGCTCGGTGTCGGCGGCTGGATACCGAGGCCCAGATAACTCAAGGACGCCTCGACCAGGACGCAGGTGGCCGCCGTGTTCGCGTACTGGACGAGCGCGGAGGACAGCACGTTCGGCAGCACATGGCGGCCGATGATCACAGGAGTGCGTACGCCGGCGATCCGGGCCGCCGAGACGAAGTCGCGCTCGCGCACGGTGAGCGCCGGAGCGCGCACGATCCGGGCGAAGTAGGGCACGAAGATCAGCCCCATGCCCGCGATGAGGACCCACATGCCCGGGCTGAAGACCGACACCAGCACGAGTGCGAGCAGCACCGAGGGGATGGACATCGCGGTGTCCATCGCCGCCATCAGGACCGCGTCCAGGCGCCGGGCGTTGTAGCCCGCGATCAGACCGATCGGCACCCCGATCAGCGCGGCGAGCGTGGTCGCCCCGAAGGCCACCAGAAGTGACTGCCGGGCCGCGACGAAGGTCCTGGTGAACAGGTCGCGGCCGAGGTTGTCGGTGCCCAGCCAGTGGCTCGTCGACGGACCCGTGAGCAGCGACTCACTGACATCCTCGGCCGAGTAGCGGCCGAAGGCGCCGACGATCAGGGCCATCAGCACGAGTGCGCCGAGAACGCAGACACCCGTGGTCAGCGTCGGGTTCCAGCCGGGGCGCAGCTTCCGTCGCCGAGCCGTGTCCGTGTCCGTGTCCGTGTTCGTGTCCGTGGCTGCGGTGGTGGTGGGGGTAGGGGCGGGGGCGGGGGGCGCCGGGCCCTATGGATTCAGCCGTCACGGCGTGCTCCTGTGGTCCGGATACGGGGGTCGATGAGGGGGTAGACCAGGTCGGTCAGCAGATTGATCACCACGTAGGAGGCGCCCAGGGCGAGGATCGCGCCCTGGATCACCGTGAAGTCGTGCTGGGTGATGGAGTTGACGATCAGTGAGCCGAGCCCGGGCAGGGCGAAGACCTGCTCGACGATGACGGTGCCCCCGACCAGCACACCGAGTTGGAGTCCGCCGGCGGTGACCACCGGCACCAGTGAGTTGCGCAGCGCGTGCCGGAGCATCAGCCGCCGTCGTCCCGCGCCCTTCGCCGCCGCGGTCCGCATGAAGTCCTGGCCCTCGACATCGAGGATGGCGGCGCGCATGTAGCGGCAGATCGTCGCGCCGAAGGGGATGCCCAGCGCCACCGCGGGGAGCAGCAGCACCTGGAGGTTGAGGAGCGGATTCTCGGTGAAGGGAACGAAGGAGAACAGCGGCCAGGCCGGTGCCAGCGTGCTCACCAGGAGGACCATGACCGTGCCGACCACGAAGGGCGGGACGGCGAGCCCCAGGAACGCCGCGCTGTTGACCACCCGGTCGTTGAGACGCCCTTGGTGCATGGCCGACCAGATGCCCGCCGGAATGCCCCATACGACCGCGATCACCGCGGCGTAGACGGCGAGTTCCAGGCTCACCGGGAGGCGGTCGGCGACCTGCGCGGCCACGCTCTGCCCGTCCAGCAGCGATGAGCCGAAGTCACCTCGGACGGCGTGCCCGATCCAGCTGAGGTACTGCGACCACACGGGTTCGTCGAGCCCCAGTTGCCGGGTGATCTGGGCGCGCAGCTCAGGCGTCGAGTTCTCGCCGGCGATCAGGGCCGCCGGATCGCCGGGGATCAGATGTGACAGGGCGAACACGATGGCGCTGAGGCAGAGGACCACGGTGAGCGAGCGAGCCAGCCGGATCGACAGATAACGCAACACTGGATCTCTCCCTATTCCGCGGCGGCCGGTGCCGACGCTCGGGTCGTCAGGTGCGCCGGTCCGGAGGGACGGCGCCGCGCGGCCAGGTCCCCGGGGACGGATGTGGCCGCGCCCGGGTCCACCGCCCGCCCCTCTCGGAACACCGCGCGCAGCCGCCGCCGGTCACTGAGCAGGCTCAGATCGGCAAGCGGATCTCCGTCCACGAGCAGCAGGTCCGCCCACATCCCCGGAGCGACCGTCCCGGTCCTGGCGCCGAGCCCGAGGGCCTCGGCGGCCGCCGAGGTCGCGGCGACCAGGACCTGCGCCGGGGTCATGCCGATCTGCTCGTGCAGCAACTCCAGTTCCCGTGCGTGGGCTCCGAAGCGCAGGGTGTTGGAGGAGTCGCTGCCGGAGATCATCCGCACTCCGGCCCGATGAGCCCGGCGTACGGAGGTGAGGCGGCGTTCGCGAAGCCGCTCCGCCTTGTCCAACTGCTCGGCGGACAGGCCACGTCGGCGACCGTGCTCCACCATGAACTCGCTGATCGACAGGGTCGGACACAGGAAGGTGCCCTGTTCGAGCATCAGCTCGATGAGCCGGTCGTCGAGGTCGGAGCCGTGCTCCAGTGTGTCCACCCCGGCGATGAGCGCGGCCATGATTCCGGCCCGGGTGTGTGCGTGTGCCGCCACCCGCAGGTCCAGGGCGTGTGCCTCGTCGACGATCGCGTCGATCTCGGCGTCCGTGTAGTTGCGCCACTCGGTCTTGTCGCCGACCGAGAGTGTGCCGCCGCTCGTACAGATCTTGATCAGGTCCACACCCATCCGGGCGTACTGTCTGACCCGCTTGCGGCACTCGTCGACACCGTCGGCCGGAGGCCACATCCGTTTCTCGTCGAGAGCCGCGGGGCAGAACATGTCGCCGTGCCCCGCGGTCATGCCCACGAAGCCCGAGGCGACGACCCGCGCTCCGTCGAGGACATGCTCGTCGATCACATGCTTGACGGCCACCTCGGGCAGTGAACCGGCGGTGTCACGGACCGTGGTGAACCCGGACCGCAGCGCCTCACGGGCGTTGGCGGCGGCGTGCAGGGTCTGCTCCTCCGTCGAGGTCAGCATGTTCCACAGATGAACATCGCGCGGCTGGGAGCCCGCGTTGGAACGCAGATGCACATGGCAGTCGATGAGGCCGGGCAGCAGCGTCATCCCTTGCAGGTCGTAGACCTGGTCGCGAGGGGTCGTCACCACCGTGTCCGCGGGGCCGACCTCAGCGATCACAGCGCCGTCGATCACCACCGTCGTATTCGTCCGTGCGGCACCCCCCGTGCCGTCCAGCAACGTCACTCCGGACAGGACCGTTCGCTCCGCCGTCATCCCGAACTCCTCTGTGGGCCGGCGGATTCCGGGAAGCACGGTGCGGGCGCCCACCGCGTCGACCGTCCGGACCGAGGAGCCGCCGTCCGCCGCAGCGGGGCCCTCACAGGTGTTCGCTCCCTCGGCGTCGGCGGTGACGACGGCATCCGCGACGGGAGCCGCCGCTGTACCGTCGATCAGGGGCGCGTTCTCCACACGCAGCGCGGCGCGGGTGGTTCCAGGTGCGGCGGGATTCGTCATGGGATCGCAGTCACTCCTCTCCGTGGAACTGGCTGGGAAGAGTGTGGGCGGGGGAGTGTTTGCCCGTGTTGCGGTGCAGCTTTCGCTTTGAATTCCCACGAAGTGCGCAGGAATACGCCGCCCATGGAGACGCAGATTTCCGCCACGTCGGGGCTGTGGGAACCGGACAGCAGCCTTGTGAACGCGCTGCGGATCCGTCCGTCAGCGGGGCCTGTGGACGTTGCTGGACAAGCGATTCGAGGCGAACCCGGTACCGGCGCGATGCGCAGGGCGCCTTGGCGGGAGCGGGGTGCCGCACGTGCGGGGCGACCAGATGCGGGGCTCCGCGGCCTCGGCGATGTCACATCGCCCCGCCCCACCTTGTCTATCTGGTGTCGAACAACAAACAGAGGGAATCATGCGTGAGATTGTGATTGTCGGCGGCGGCTACGCGGGTTTCTACACGGCATGGGGCCTTGAGAAGACGCTGACCAAGGGCGAAGCACGGGTCACGGTTGTCGACTCGCGTCCTTACATGACCTACCAGCCCTTCCTGCCGGAGGTGACGGCCGGATCGGTCGAGGCACGTCACGCCGCCGTGTCGATGCGGCGGCACCTGCGCAGCACCCGGCTGATCGCGGGGAGTGTGACCGAGATCAGCAACGCAGACCGGAGGGTCACCGTCCGGCCTGCGAACGGAGCCGAATACGACCTGAGTTACGACATCCTCGTGGTCACCGCCGGTGCCGTGACCCGCACCTTCCCCATACCCGGCCTGGACCGGCAGGCGATCGGCCTCAAGCACGTGGAGGAGGCGGTGGCCATTCGGGACCGGCTGATGACGGCGTTCGACCAGGCGGCGTCACTGCCTCCCGGTGCCGAGCGGCGAAAACTGCTCACCGTCACGTTCGTGGGCGGCGGGTTCTCCGGCGTCGAGGGCTTCGGTGAGCTGCTGTCGCTGGCGACCGCGATGCTCAAGTCCTACCCGGAACTGAGCTTCGACGACCTGTCCTTCCACCTGGTGGAGGCGCGGGGCCGCATCCTGCCCGAGGTGGGGGACAAGCCCGGCGCCTGGGTGGTGCGCTCCTTGGAACGCCGTGGCGCGCGCGTCCACCTGAACACGCAGCTCGTCTCCGCCGAGGACGGGCACGTCGTGCTCTCCAGCGGAGAGGAGTTCGATTCGGCGCTGATCGTCTGGACCGCGGGCAACGCCTCGAACCCGGTGGTGCACAACCACACGGATCTGCCGGTCGACGAGCGGGGCCTGCTCGTGGTCCGCGCCGATCTTCGCGTGGGCACCGACAACGAGCCCGTACCGGATGTGTGGGCGGCCGGAGACGATGCGGCCATCCCCGACCTGGCGTCCCCCATACCGGGGGCGCATACGGTGCCCAACGCCCAGCACGCCGTACGGCAGGGCAAGCGCCTTGCGAAGAACATCGCGGCCGGCCTGCACGGGGGCCGGGTCCGAAACTACCGCCACAGCAGTCTGGGAGTCGTGGCGACGCTGGGGCTGGGGCGGGGCATCTTCCAGTACAAGAGCCTTGTCATCAAGGGACTTCCCGCCTGGCTGATGCACCGGGGCTATCACGTTCTGGCCGTGCCCACCTGGGAGCGCAAGGTCCGCGTTCTCACCGTCTGGCTCACCGCCGCCCTGTTCGGCCGGGATCTCGTCTCCCTGGCCTCCGTCCAGCACCCACGGGACGCGTTCGTCACGAGCGGCGGTCCGCGGCGGTCCGGCGAGAGCCGGGCGAGCGACCACACGGCCGCTTGAGCACGACGGAGAGGCTCAGCGGCTGACGGGCAGCACGCAGACATGTGTCGGCGCATGCGCTCGCAGCCACCCGACCCGATGGCGAGCGGGCGGCAGGGCAGGGGAACAGTGGGATGAACGAAGACCATGTGGTCCACGGCGAAGAGACCGCCCGACGACGACACGGCCGCCACGGACGGTCGGACGTTCTCGCCGGTGAGGACGTCCGACCGTCCGTGGCAACGGGAGTGGACCCCCGTGGGACCGTCGGAGACTCCCGGTGAGCCGGGCCATGTCGTTGATCAAACGATGGAGCACACTCGATCGGCTCCATCGCCAGATCGAGACCCGTGTCGAGCGGCAGCTTCACCAGCACCTGGGCCTGCAGGTCCGCGAGTTCTATGCCCTCAGCGCCCTCCAGGAAGAGGCCTCCGCTCCCACGCGGCTGCTTTACCTCGGCGACCTGGCCGACGAGATCGGACTGAGCCAATCCGCCACCAGCCGTCTTGTGGCCCGCTTGCGTGAGCGCGGCCTTGTCGCGACGCGTACCTCGACGCACGATCGCCGAAGCGTCGAGGTACGGCTCACTCCGGAGGCACACGAGGTACTGCGTCTTGGGACACCCCTCCTCGACCGGGCAGTTCACGAAGCACTGCGAACTGTCAGCGCGGAAGACACAGACCGCAGCCTCCTCCTCCACTACCTCCGGGGAGCCGACGCCAGTGGCCCAGTAACTGGAGGGCAGCCCCTTCCGGAACGTACTCCCTGACACCGGAAGCTGCCGACGACGGCGCCGGCCGCGAGAGCGCGTGTCACAGACGGGCGAGCTTTCCGGTCTGTCGATGTGAGGGCCGCACGACCGAAACGGTGCGGTGGACGGTGTCCTCGCAGCTTCCCTGACCGGGGTTGCCTCCGCATCAGGCGAAGGGTTTGTCTATGAAGGTCGTCGCGGTCGTCGCGGTCGGCGCGGTCGGCGCCGGCGGTCCCCTGGGCCGCGACACCGCCGACAGGGCCAGGGACCACGGGCACGAGGCCGTCATGGAGACGCTGTGCCGGTCCACGCTGAACCCTTCTGGAGTACACCTTGGACGCGAGTGAGGAGGCCGCGCGCGGCTTGACCGACATCGAAGAGTTCCTCTTCTGGGAGGCGCATCTGGAAGCAGCGCATCGGCGCGTGGCAGATTTCACCGAAAGAGCGCCGGGGCTGACCCAGGAGCAGAAAGCGGACGTCGAGCGGTGGTATCTCGAAGAGCAGAGATACGTCGCCCACATGGTGACCGAGCACATCGCCGACAGGATCAGCGTGGTGGAAGAGCAACACCACAACCGCTTCGGGCGATGGCTCCGAGGAACGCTGACCGCGATGGTCCTGATCACCGTGGCGATGATCGGGGTGTGCGTCGCTGTGATCCTGGGAACGTCGGGCTGAACCACCAGCGCCGCCCACTGCCTGTCTGTTGTGAAACTCGCCATCACACTGTTCCGGGAGACGCGGGCGAGGCAATCACTCGGACCTGCGCAGACCACTTCTTCCGCTCCCACCTGAAGTAATTCGCCCCATACAGTGCAGAAATGCTGTGCGGCTGGGGCGGCTACCGTCATCAACAACCGTCATCAATACCGTCATCAACACTGTCTTCCCCAGCGGGGCAGCAAACCTTTGATAGGCTGATCACAGTGTTCCGGGCGCCACAGATCCCCCGATGAGTGGCGCCCGGGACACTGTGCCCCACAGGACCACTCGGGCAGACCGCAGGGCCGGTGACGGCGCCGCGCACAGGACGACCGGTCGCAGAGCGGGACCCTAGGACACAGCGAAGCCGAACACCTCGGCGTAGAACCGCAGTTCCTCCTCCAGGCATGACATCAACGTCGACTGCCGGCGGAAGCCGTGTCCCTCGTCCTTGAAGGTGCGGTACTCATACCGTCCCGAGTGCGAGGACAGCGTACGGACGAAGGCTTCTGCCTGAGTAGGCGGGCAGACCATGTCCTGCGTTCCCTGAAAGAGGAGCAGCGGCACACCGATGCGGTCAGCGTGATGGATCGGAGACCGGGCACGGTAGAGGTCCGCGCGGTGCTTCGGGCCGATGAGCGTGTTCAGATAGTGCGACTCGAAGTCGTGCGTCTCTCCTGCGGCGAGCGACAGAAGATCCAGCACGGGATAGAAGAGGGTGGCACACGCGTAGAGATCGCACGCCGCGACCGAGAGCGCCGCGGTGAACCCGCCGGCGCTCCCGCCGCGGATCGCCACTCGTCCGGCGGCCGCAGTGCCCTCGTCGATCAGGGTCTGCGCGACGACTGCGCAGTCCTCGACGTCCACCACGCCCCACTGCCCACGCAGCTGTTCACGATAGGCGCGGCCGTATCCGGGTGTCCCCCCGTAGTTGACTTCCACCACCGCGATGCCCCGGGAGGTGAAGTACGCGATCTCCGGATTGAGAGCAAGGGGAGCTCTGAGACCTGGACCGCCGTGCGCCCAGATCACCAGCGGAGGCACCTCGTTCGGCGGGCCCGTGAAACCGGGGTTGTGCGGGGGATGCACCTGAGCATGGACCGCACGGCCTCCGGGGCCTGCGAAGACACGAGGCACGGAGACCGGCAGGTATGCGGTGCCCACCGTGGACCTGGGCTCAGGACCCATGGCCCGGACTGTCCGCGAAGCCGCGTTCACCTCCACAACCTCATAGGGGGAGTGGCGTCCGGCGGCCACGCCGACGATCCGGTCCCCGGCGGCATCGAGGTGGGGCAGCCATTCGTCGGCCGGCCCCGGTACATCGAGGAGTTCCCCGCGATCGGGGTCCAGGACGGCGAGCCGCTGGCCTCCCACTCCGTGCAGGACGGCGAGGCGGCCGCCGGACAGCGGCCAGAACCACCGGAGTCCCAAGCGCTGAAGGCCGGCGAACTCCTCACTCGCCCGGTAGAGCGACCGTCTGTCACCGGTGTCCGGGTCCACCGCGTACAGGTTCCACCATCCGGTGCCCTCACAGGCCGCGACCAGCGTGCCGTTCGGGGACCATTCCGCCTGGGCCACCGGATCGCCGGGCCCGCCCGTCAGCGTCCGAGCCTGCCGCAGGAAGCCGTCGTCGGTCACCTCGGCGATACGCAGTTCAGCCGCGTCCCAGGGCATGTGGGGGTGATCCCAGGCAAGCCATGCCGCGCGCCGTCCGTCGGGAGAGAACCGCGCCTGGGAGACGAAGCGATGCGCTGCGGGCGACAGCTCCCGGACGGCCGAGCGGTCCACGGCCGCCGATCCGTTCAGGGGCACCGCGGCGTGGACTCGCCGGACGTCACCGGTGCCCTCCCCGGTGAACTCCTCCAGCACGCAACGGACTTCACCCCGTTGGAGATCCAGTACCGGCTCGGCCCAGCGAAGGCCTCCGCCTACCGGCGACACCGGGGTCAGCGGACAGGGGGCGCTGGGCAGACCCTGCTCGACGCGGAAGGCGTACAGCCGCTGGTCCCCGCAGTGGACAAAGACAACAAGCGTTCCCGTCCCGCTCTCCGCGGCGGCCCAGGGGCGGCCGCCGTACTCGATGACCCGGCTGCGTACGTCCCAGGGCGCAGGCAGCAGCGACTCCGTCACACCGTCCGCGCGTCGGCGAACGAGCGTCGTGCGGCCGTCTTCCTCGGGACGCGGCTCCACCCACCACACCTCGTCGCCGACCAGCCCGACGTACGACGGTGCCGCGATCTGCCCGGCGGCCAGACCAGCCGTGGCTGTACGGCCGCTGATGGGTGAGTGCCACGAGCCGAAGGGAGCCACCGTCCTCACAGGGCAGCCACCTGGCGAGACACCCCGGTACACCGGGCCATGATGTTCATGAGACTCCAGCTCGATCATGTCTGCCGGGTTGCGGCGCATGCCATGGACAGATACGGCTCCTTCTCGGGCGCCGCACATCATGTACGTCCCGCACACGTCACACCCGGGCGCGAGACCGCTTGCCGTCCGTACCCTTGTGCCGGCCAGGGGTACGCCTAGGAACGCTTGGCGCGGTAGAGACCTCGGCCGGTTCGCTGGACACGTGACGTACCGACGAGACGGTCGAGTGTGCTGCGGACCCCGTTGATGCTCCCGCTGTCGGAGTCACGACCGAGAGCCGCTGCGACATCACGGGCCCGTACGTCGGCGTCGCCGACCTCGGCGAAGTACTCCATGATCTGCTCGGTGAGCTGGCCGTACTGCTTCTGCCTGTCCGAGTCGGTGCCGGCGGCAGCAGGACGTTCGGAGCTCTTGCCGCGCTCCGGCTTCCGAGCCCGCGGCGCGGACTTCGAGGTGACGTCCGCAGGCTCGGAGGAGGCATGGTCCGTTCGGGATTCGACGGACGTCGCAGCCCGGTCCCGTTCCGGGGCCGCAGCATCGGCCGCGCCCGTCGAGGCAGCGGCGGTTGGGGTGAGCATCAGGGTCTCAAGGGCACTGAGGGCCCGCTGCACCGAGCCGAGGTGTGCCACGACCGCTGCCAGTTCTCTTTCCAGCGCCTGCTTCTGGACCTGCAGGCGAGCGAGGTCCTCTTGAAGGCTCTCAGTGGTGATCTCAATGTTATGCGCCGTGCGGGTTACAGAGACCATGTGTTCCTCTCATCCTCAACCCTTTGTGCCGCGCCTCGGCTCACCTGCGGTACCGCTCGGTCTGGACGCGGGAATGGGTACCCCTCCGACATCATATGCAGTGACCCACCCGTGATGTGGACGCACCGGACGGGCCCCACGGATTCGGCAGGAGACCGACCTCACTGCTGACGGGGCACGAAACAGAGCAGATCACATGGGGCCGGAAGGCTGCCCCAGAGGTGGCAGGAAGGGCCGAGCCACCGGGGAAGCAGAGGCTGGTCCGACACATACTGAACGGTTTCTCACCAATTATTGCCACTGTTCGCGGCAAACGCAATGGATATGAAAACACTTGCTGTCAGCAATCCGACCGTTGTCTGCCCGCCGGTCCGCCCGCTCACGGCCAGCAGGGCATGGAACGTTTTGCCCACTCCGGGAACGCGTCGTCGGTGAGACTGCCGGCATCCTTTCGGCCGGGTGATCCGCAGTGATCCTCGCTGTGATCGTCGTCGTCCTAGTCCTCGGCTTCGGCTTCGGCGGAGGCGGAGGGTGTGCGTTGCAGCAGGTACAGCGCCTCGGATACTGCCTCGATGCGTGAGTCGACCGTGTCAATCGCCTCTTGGAGCATGCGGAGCCGGGCCTCCAGCAGGACGGCCTCGGTTGCCAGAGACACACTCGCGGCGGCAGGGTCGGAACGCTTGTCAGGATCTGGGCGTGGCATCATGCGTCTTTCTGCGGCTCAAGCCGGGAGTCGTACGAAACCGGAGCGAGTGCGGACGGGCACAAGAACACCGTGCGGCGGGGCCGCTCCCCGCCGGGGAAAGCGTGAGCGGTTGTTGTGCGGATGCATCGGTGTTCTCTGGATCCCGCGGTCATACGTGCTCCCTTCCTCGCTGCGAGCGCCTGGGCGAGCGGCACACAAGCCACCACCCACCACTCACCACCCGCATTGACCGAACAACTGCGGGAGGTGTGACAGCCGCGTAGCGGCTGCCGCGCACCGACACGGCCTCGGAGCAGGACTACTCGAAGTCACAGCCCGGTTGAGGGCGTCGCGGGAGAAGGGTGCACCGTGCGGTAGGACGTAGAGAACTTCCACTGTTCACGCACGTGATTCATTAATTCACCAGGTCGTCACAGCAAAGTGTGAGACAGTGTTTCCCCGCCCGACACGCCCGCGCGAGCAGTATCAAGCGTGGACGGACGCTCTCTTGTCCGGCGTTTCCTTTTTTCTTCCTCCCCGAAGGCGCAGCGACTCACCCATCTCTGTCCTGGCACAGACGCCGCCCGGGAGCCTCTTCCACCGCGAGGGAAAGGTGTTTCGCATGGCCGAGCTGTTCTACGACGCTGACGCCGACCTGTCCATCATCCAGGGCCGCAAGGTCGCGGTCATCGGCTACGGCAGCCAGGGCCACGCCCACGCGCTGTCGCTGCGCGACTCGGGTGTCGATGTCCGCGTCGGTCTGCACGAGGGCTCCAGGTCCAGGGCGAAGGCCGAGGAGCAGGGCCTGCGTGTGGTGACGCCGGCGGAGGCCACCGCGGAGGCCGACGTCATCATGATCCTGGTGCCGGACCCGATCCAGGCGCAGGTCTACGAGGAGTCCGTCAAGGACAACCTGAAGGACGGCGACGCGCTGTTCTTCGGCCATGGTCTGAACAACCGCTTCGGTTTCATCAAGCCGCCGGGGGGTGTCGATGTCGCGATGGTGGCGCCGAAGGGTCCGGGGCACCTGGTGCGCCGCCAGTACGAGGAGGGGCGCGGCGTTCCGTGTATCGCGGCTGTGGAGCAGGACGCCACGGGCAGCGCGTTCCCGCTGGCCCTTTCCTATGCCAAGGGCATCGGCGGCACCCGTGCGGGCGTCATCAAGACGACCTTCACGGAGGAGACCGAGACCGACCTGTTCGGTGAGCAGGCGGTGCTGTGCGGTGGTACCGCGGCGCTGGTGAAGGCGGGCTTCGAGACGCTGACCGAGGCCGGCTACCAGCCGGGGAGATCGCGTACTTCGAGTGCCTCCACGAGCTGAAGCTCATCGTCGACCTCATGTACGAGGGCGGTCTGGAGAAGATGCGCTGGTCGGTCTCCGAGACCGCCGAGTGGGGCGACTACGTCACCGGCCCGCGGATCATCACCGACGCCACCAAGGCCGAGATGAAGAAGATCCTCGCCGAGATCCAGGACGGCACGTTCGCCAGGAACTGGATGGAGGAGTACCACTCCGGTCTGAAGAAGTACAACGAGTACAAGACCGCCGACTCGGAGAACCTGTTGGAGACCACCGGCAAGCAGCTGCGCAAGCTCATGTCGTGGGTCGACGAGGAGGCATAGCCCTCATGACCAACAGCCCTTTTGACATAGTTCCCGCTGCGGGCGGCGCTCCCTTCGCGCAACTGCTGCTGAGCAGTCATCTGGCCCTCACCGGTCGCCCCTTGTGCCCACCACGCTGGGCATCGCCGCAAGAAGCCGCGCACTGGCTCTACACCGAGGCGCCCTTTGGGCTGCTGGCCCACGACCCGGGCCCCGACCCGAAGTTCCTTTACGCCAACCGGACGGCTCAGCGGTGCTTCGGCTACCCGTGGGAGGAGTTCGTCGGCATGCCGTCCCGCTTGTCCGCATCCCCTCACCGCCAGGAAGACCGAGACACCTTCGTACGGTCCGTGCGTGAACACGGCTTCGCCGACGGCTACAACGGGCTGCGCAGGAGCAGGAGCGGCGAGGAATTCTGGATCAAAGACGTGACGATGTGGGACCTCGTCGATCTCGCGGGAGACAGACTGGGGCAGGCCGCGGTCTTCCGTGACTGGTCCCCGCCCGCGCGGTCGAGGTGACGGACGCGAGGTGAACGCCCGCCCGCCGCGGGCTCCGGCTGCAGGCGTGGCCCGCACACCCCACCACGCCGGAGCAGCACGATGCCGCCGCCCGCGCCGTCCGCCGGGCCTGCCTGGCCCAGGACACCGGCCTGCTGACATCACTGCTGTGCCCGGACACCACGGCATACTTCGACAGCGGCGGCAAGGTAAGAGCACCGACCAGACCCGTACACGGCAGCCGGCACCACATCGCCGCAGCCTGTTGTGCCAGGGCGAGTTCGTCCGTGTGCATCGCCAGGTTGCGCCCCGCCAGGTCCGCGGATGCCCGGCCGAGTAGCGCTCGGCCCGCCCCGCACTGGCCGCGATCGCCCGAGGCCGTGATCGGCGGGATCGGCCAGGCACCCCTTGTCACCGTACGGTCGGCCGATGCCGTTCCGCTCCTGGCAGGCTGAGCACATTCGTCTGAACGGGCGCCGGTCGGAATGTGGAACACCTTCTGAACAGGGCTGATTCGCATGGCGCTTACCGTGACATAAATTCGTTTCAGTGTGAATGTTGTGCGGGTTGGATATGTGACAGTTCGCGTCATGTACAGTCCAATACTGGCATCCAACAGGCAGGGCTATGGCGCCTAGTTCGCCCCCACCGAGGTGCCATGGCGCATCCAATGGACTGCCCGGAACTGATCACCATCATGTGAAAGCAAGGTATCGCAGTGCACAAGCGCAAGCCGCGATGGCGGCTGCCATTCATGATCACGGCAGGTGCGCTGGCCGCAGCGAGCGTCACCGCCGTTCCGCTGCTCGCCCACGCGTCTGGACCGGACCGGCAAACCGCCGGACGCCAGCTGGCGTTCGAGGAGGCCGCGGCCGAGTACGACGTTCCCCTGCCGGTCCTTCTCGGTGTGGCGTACCACGAGTCGGCCTGGGAAGTGCATCCCGGTGAACACAGCACTGGCGGCGGTTACGGTCCGATGCATCTGACGGACGTGACGCCCGCGATGATGGCCGGTGGCGACGCGGGAGCGGCCGGCCGCGGAGATGTGAAGGAGATGGTCGCCGACCCCTCCCTGCACACCCTCCCGGCGGCGGCGAAGCTGACCGGATTGCCCGCCGAGAAGGTGCGTGACAACGAGGTCGCCAACATCCGTGGCGGCGCTGCTCTGTTGGCCTCCTACGCAAAGGCCACGACCGGGCACACGCCGGTGGACGCGGGCCAGTGGTATGCCGCAGTGGCCCGCTACAGCGGCTCCCAGCAGGAGCGCGGGGCAAAGGCCTTCGCCGACCGCGTCTTCGCGACGATCAAGGAGGGTGCCGGCGCGACAACCCAGGATGGGCAGCAAGTCCGGCTGAACGCCGTCACGGATGTCCGGCCGGCCACCGGCCAACTGGCAGGGCTTCGCCTGAAGGCGACGGCCGCCGCGGAGACCGAGTGTCCGCCGACGCTCGACTGCACCTTCATCCCAGCCGCGTCTGCCAACGGTCAGGTGTCCAACCGGCCCGCCAACAACATCCGGATTGATTCCATCGTCATCCATGACACCGAGTCGTCCTACGAGTCGGCCATCAGCAGCTTCCAGAAGCCCGGCGGCGGTTCAGCGCACTACGTGATCCGGTCGTCCGACGGCGCCGTGACCCAAATGGTGCCCACCAAGGACCTCTCCTTCCAGGCGGGCAACTACTCGACCAACATGCACTCGATCGGTATCGAGCATGAGGGCTACGCCGCCTCTGGGGGCACTTGGTACACCCAGACCCAGTACGAGACCAGCGCGGAACTCGTCGCTTACCTGGCCGACCGCTTCGACATTCCGCTGGACCGGCAGCACATCATCGGGCACGACAACGTCTCTGGACCGCAGTCTTCTCTCGTCTCCGGCATGCACTGGGACCCGGGCCCGTCCTGGGACTGGGAGCGCTACATGCGTCTCCTTCATGCTCCCATGAACGGCGTTCACGGCGTGGGGCCGATCGGTTCGGCCGTCACCATCACCCCCAGGTTCACCCAGAACCAGCAGACTGTGCAGGTCTGTCCTTCCGACGACCCGACGGGTGCCACGCCCGAATGCACGGAACGGCGCCAACCGTCGAACTTCGTCTACCTGTACACAGCCCCCAGCCGCACCGCCCCGCTCTTCGGCGACCAGGCCCTTCACACGGACGGTGTCGGCACCAACCGGGTCAATGACTGGGGCAGCACTGCGCAGGCAGGACAACAGTTCGTCGTCGCGGGGCGCCAGGGTGACTGGACAGCCATTTGGTTCAGCGGCACCAAGGTGTGGTTCCACAACCCGTACGGACGCAACACGACCCCCGCTCGCGGCGTGACCGTGGTCAAGCCTGCCGGGGACACGCCCGCAGCGGTGTACGGCAGCAGTTACCCGGACACGAACGAATATCCCGCCGGGCTCTCGCCCTCCACCCAGGCTCCTCTGAGCTTCTACACCGTCCCCGCTGGTCAGGCATACGTCGCGACCAGTGAGGCCGAGGCCACGGACGACTACTTCCCCTCCAGCGGCCGTGTCGTGATCGGCGGCAAGAAGATGTACACCATTCAATACAACCACCGAGTCGGGCTGGTGTACGAGTCCGACGTGACAGCGCACTGACCGTCCGTCCGACCGTGGGCATCCGGCCGACAAAGGCCAATGAGTGACGGGGCGCGTCGCCGTCAGGTGGGACGACCAGGTTCGTCCCACCTGACGCTGCCGGCAGGGCCTGTCCGGCCCCCGTCGGGATGCACAATGACCCAACCGCTGATCAACAACATGTCAATGCTTTAATGGCACCGTTGGTAACGATTCCACGGTAGCAGGCGGGGAACTATGCGTAACTTGCCACCCGTATGAACCTTCTGTTCAGAGGTGTGATTTGATCCAGTGGTGGGGCCATGGCCCCACAGAAACACTGTGTGTCTGCCTGCTGCCCAGCTCAGCCCCGCCACAGGAGCGGGGCCGATCCCGGTCTATGCAGAGGATGCTCACGGTCGCCGTGTGCTAACGCTCCTGGGCAACCGCGAGCGGAGGAACGGAGACCGCTGGATCATGCATCTTGAGTCGTCCCCCACGACAAGTGGCCTTGAGGAGGCTGTTGCTGTCTTTGTCCAGCACCGGACACGTCTCTTCGGAATCGCCTACCGTGTGCTCGGCAGCGCGGTCGAGGCTGAGGACGTGGTCCAGGAAGTGTGGTTGCGCTGGCAGAAGACCGACCGGTCCGTGGTGATCAGCCCGGTGGCCTTCCTCTCGAGTGCGACGACCCGCCTGGCCATCAACGTCGCGCAGTCCGCGCGGGTGCGTCGGGAAACCTACATAGGACCATGGCTGCCCGAGCCCATCGACACGAGCTCGGACCCGGAGGTGGGCGCGCAGCGCGCGGAGGCTCTGGAGCTGGCTCTGCTGCTCGTGTTGGAGAAGTTGAGTCCCACTGAGCGTGCCGCGTACGTACTGCGCGAGGCGTTCGACTACGCCTATTCCGAGATCGCTGAAATCCTTCAACTCAGCCTCGTCAACGTGCGGAAGATCGTAAGCCGCGCTCGCAAGCATCTGTTGGCCGAGCAGCGGGAGAGCGTGGACACCGCAGAGCACCGGCGCCTTCTGAACGTCTTCGTCTCAGCGGCCCAGACGGGGGACGTGGCCTCGCTGGAAGCCCTCCTCACCCCTGATGCCGTCAGTCTGTCCGACGGCAACGGTATCCGGGGCGCCGCTCGTAAGCCCGTGCTGGGCCGTGCGCGCGTGGCCAACCTGGCGACGGCCTATCCGCGGTTCTGGCGGGGCGTGGACCTCAGGTCCGTCGACGCCAACGGCCGTACAGGCGTGATGATCTACCGGGACGGCGAGCCCACGACGCTCCTGGCGATAGCCGCCTCGAAGGAAGGCATCCACAAGGTGATGTGGGTATGGAACCCGATCAAGGTCGCCGCGTTCCTTGATTCGCGCTCCCGCTTCGCAGCGGCTCCGGGCACGGCTATCGAGGATTGCCGTCCGCCATGGCACCTTCCCACGGACACCGTGGCCGGCTGACGAACATGGTGGCTGTCGTGTTGCCGAAGTAGTCGTGTGACAGGGAGGTGCCCCGGCCTGAAGTTCGGATGCCACTGACCGACCGATTGCTGCCCATAACGTGCCTCTGCGTGTCGCCGGGTGGCGGGGTCGGGTCCAGGAGTGCAGTTTGTCGGGGTTGAGTACGGTCCAGATGTGGGTGACGTGGGTGATGTGGTGGTTGGCGATGTCGAGGCTGATGACGGCGGCAATGTGGTGGTCGTAGCGGGCGACGAGGCCGGTGCGGCCGTTGACGGACTGGGCGGTGAGGGTGGTGCGGGGGAGGGGGGCCAGGAGTGTGAGCAGGCTGTGGGCGGCCTGTCGGCTGCCGTGTACGGGTCTGGTCGGTGCTCTTACCTTGCCGCCGCTGTCGAAGTATGCCGTGGTGTCCGGGCACAGCAGTGATGTCAGCAGGCCGGTGTCCTGGGCCAGGCAGGCCCGGTGGACGGCGCGGGCGGCGGCATCGTGCTGCTCCGGCGTGGTGGGGTGTGCGGGCCACGCCTGCAGGCAGTGGTGTGCCCGGCCTGCGAGTTCGGTGAGTACGGCGAGTTCGGTGAGTTCGGCGTAGTGCGGCTCGGTGCGTCCCACGGTGCCGGCACCCGTAGCGGGTGTCGTCCCGAAGACGTCGTCGAGCACGAACGCCGCACGCTCGGCCGGGGACCAAGAGCCCGGAGCATCCAGCACAACCCCACCCACCCCCACACCCTCCTCCTTATCCAGCTCCGCCTCCAGTCCTGCCCGTGTCCTCTCGACGTCTGCCGTCTCCGCGCGGGCACTCCGGCCGGGCTGGGCGAGCCGGCCCAGACAGATACCGCCCGCGGTCTTCGCCAGCCAGTACCGGGGCACCGTGATCCGCCCGCGTGCCGCCTCGGACAGCCCGAACCACCGGCGGTAGGCCTCATCGACCACACTCCCCGCCCCACCGCCGCCACCCAGCATCCAATAAGTCACCCCCAGCAGAAACCGACGCTCGTCAACCGACTCCGCGATCGACACCACCTCACCGCGATCCATACGACAACCTCCCTGACCGCCCTGGTGCCCGGGGATGCAGCTGCAGTAGCCGATGGCTGAGTCCTCGTGCATGGGACATCTCGTTCATCTCTTGGCTCAACCTGTTAGACCGGGCACGCATGGATCTTGTGACATGAGCTGTCACGCATGGTCATGCGGAGTCGGGCACCGTGTTTTGCCAGGGACCCTCATCGCCTCACGCTCGAATGCGGAGCGGCCGGTTTCGAAAAAAGCGCTCATGCGTCGGGACGCGGTGCCGAAACACTCTTGGCTGGCCCGGCCCCTGTCGACCGCAGCAAGGTGCATGCATGGGCGGGGTCGCCGGGGAACGAATCGATCCGGAGCAGTGCGTGTCACATCCACGCCCTATGCCCGGTCATATGGGTGGAAGCAGTCCAGGAGCTTGCGGTGGCGACGGCCGGCCTCGCCGTTCCTGTATGAGCTCAAGGCGCCGACCCTGCCGCGGTGAATCCTCCGTTCATTGCCGGAGGAATACATGGCGAGCCTGAGAGGCGTGAAATCTACAAAATCAAACGCAACACTTTTTGAACGATTTACGGATGGTGGTAGGGATATGGGTGACGGGGGTCAGGAAACCGAAGTGCGACGAGGATACAAGGGGGAAAGGGTTGCCGAATGGGCCGGTGGACGCCTGGGTGTGCACAGCCGAGTCAGGGCCCGTGCGCGAAGGGTTTTCCCGGACCACTGGTCGTTCATGCTGGGCGAGATCTGCCTCTACAGCTTCCTCATCATCGTTGTCACGGGTGTGTATCTGACGCTGTACTTCCATCCGTCGATGAAAGAAGTGCAATATCAGGGAAGCTATGCACCGCTGCAGGGTCAGATGGTTTCGGAGGCATTCAATTCAACCATGCACATCTCCTTCGATGTGCGCGGTGGCCTGCTGATCCGGCAGGTCCACCACTGGGCGGCCCTGGTCTTTGTCGCAGCCATCCTCGTCCATATGATGCGCGTATTCTTTACTGGCGCGTTCCGCAAGCCTCGCGAGCTCAACTGGGTGTTCGGATTCCTGCTGCTGATCCTGGGAATGGTCGGGGGGCTGACGGGATACGACCTTCCGGATGACCTTCTCTCCGGGACCGGACTCGCAGTCGTGAACGGAACGATCCTTTCCATACCGATCGTCGGAACCTACCTCTCGATGTTCCTTTTTGGAGGAGAGTTCCCAGGGGGCGATCTGGTGGCGCGTTTCAACACGATCCACGTTCTGCTCATCCCTGCCCTCATGGTGGGACTGCTCGCCGCCCATCTGCTCCTGGTCCTCTACCACAAACACACACAGTATCCAGGTCCGGGACGAAGCAACAAGAATGTTGTGGGCCTGCCGCTTCGGGTGCGCGCCGTAAAGTCCGCGGGATACTTCTTCCTGGTCACCGGCGGCATCTTCGCCATCGCTTCGGTCGCGCAGATCAACCCCGTCTGGCTGTACGGCCCCTACCGTGCCGACCAGGTTTCGGCAGGCTCACAGCCCGACTGGTACATGGGCATAGCGGATGGACTGCTGCGGGTCATGCCCGGCTGGGAAACGAACCTCTGGGGTCACACCCTGGCTCTGGACAACCTGATTCCGCTGTCGGTGGGCGTCGGCCTCTTCCTCGCCATGGGTGTGTACCCGTTCATCGAGTCCTGGGTGACCGATGACGATCGTGATCAGCATCTCCTCGACAGACCGCGTAATCGCCCGGTGCGAACGGGACTTGGCGTCGCATGGATCAGTTTCTACCTCGTGGCTCTGATCGGTGCCGCGAACGATATTATCGCCATTCGCCTTCACGTCTCGGTTGAATCAGTAACGTGGGCAGTTCGCGTCGGTCTCCTCACTGAGCCTTTCCCAGTAATGGATCATGACGTTGTGTGATCGTTCAGATGGTGCGGTCGTACTCGAGCTGGAGCAGGACGAGGGCTGCGGCGGCGATCTTCGTGATGCGGCTGGGGTCGAGGCTGACTCTGCGCAGGGCCTTGAAGGTCGTCTTCAGCAGGGAGTTGGCGCGCTCGCAGACGCCGTGGATGCCGCGGATGACCTTGTTGTAGGTCTGCTGGGCCTCGGTCAGCTCGCCTCCGGCGGGCTTTTTGACGGGGTGGCGGAACCCGTCGCCGGCGTTCTCGTAGCCGAGGTCGACCAGGGTCGGCATGTCCAGCTCGGCGGCGATCCGGTTGAGGGCGTCGGTCAGGCCGTGGTGGCGGGCGCAGGTGGTGTCGTGCTCCCTGCCCGGGCGAACCGGTGAGACCCAGATCGGCCAGCCGTCCGGGGTGGAGATGACCTGCACGTTCCCACCATGGTGCTTGTGTTTTCCGGACCACCACAGGTCCGCGCCGTTGGGGCCGGGAGCGGCGACGCGGTCCGTGCGGATGACCGTTCCGTCGAGGTTCAGATGCGTCAGCCCGGCCGCCTTCGCACGCTCCAACGCGGTCGCGAGGTCCGGTGCCCCGGCCGCCAGAACGGTCAGCCCCTCGTGGAGGTAGCGGTATGCGGTCGAGGCCGACACCCGGTTGTCGCAAGCGAGTTGGGAAAGACGGGTGCCGTCGAGGAACCAGCGCAGCACGAGCACGGCCTGCTTGAAACAGCCCAGCGCACGCCGCCCCTTGCGGGTCCCGGCCACGATGCGGTGATCGCGCAGCAGCCGGGCCAGGTGCTCGGCGGTGGACCGCTTCACATCGAGCACGGCGGTGTATGTGACACTGATCGACACGTGAGGCCCCTCGGTCGGATCTTTCCTTCGCAAGATCGTTCCTACCAGGGGCCTTACGCCTGCCCGGACTTGGGGACCACACGGGCCGCAACTCCAGCATCGCGATCACAGCGAGCGACGAGCGCTTACTGGGAAAGACTCACTGTGCCTCTTCTGACCTACTTCGTAGCGAAACGATCCGCACTCGGCCTTCAGCGCCTCGACCGCGACAAAGTGCTGCACGGCCGCGAGACGGGCATCATCAAGCGTATGCCGAATGGCGAGTTCATCGAGGTGCACGAGCCACTCGGTCAAGAGCAACTGCACGTTCTTACACAGCATGAGCAATACAAGCCGATCGGTACCGGTTCCAAGGGAAGTGAGGAAGGGGCTGATTCCAACTCCAGCCTCACCACGCGCCTGCGTGCCCGGCTCAGCCGGAGTTTCTACGGTGAAGGAACGCAGATCGCCAAGCCGACCGCGCAGGAGTACAAGGAGATCACCAGTGGGCACCGACGCTGAATGGGCGAAAGCAAGGGATTGCCTGCCGACCCGGGAATGCGGTAATGGCAAAGCCCGTTCTTGAGCCTGCCGTGCCACGCAGGAGAAGTGGATCACGGTGCCCGCCGAAGTGGGTGATGTGCGGGTACGCATCGTCAAACCCGTCGGCGGTGAAGGCCCACTTCCGGTCGTCCTCTACGTGTACGGCGGAGGTTGGGTCATCGGCAACGCCGGCACTCATGACCGTCTGGTGCGCGAGCCGGCCGTCGGGGTGAACGCGGCCCTCGTGTTCGTCGCCGGGCGTCCCACGCCGTGAGCGTGTCCCACCCCAACGACGTCGCCAACATTGTCGAGAAGGCGGCGCGGACGGTCCGCTGACCGGCGCAGTCAACAGGGAGGGGCGGCGAAGGTGCCGCCCCTCCCGTTCGTGGTCTGATTCCCCGGTGAAAGGCGCAGGCTTTGGGCCGTCAGGGATGACGGCCGCGCGGCAGCAGCGCCGACCGCGGGCGTGCCCTGCGTGAGGTACCCGTCCGCCTGGACCAACATGCCGTTCATCTCCATTCCGACTCGGGTGCTCACATCGGTGGCGCGGCGTACCGTCCAGACAGAGGGATCGGTGGGGCGATGCGCCCTTCTGCGTACTTGACTGGATGGCACGCCGTTCTGTGACCCCCACAGGCAGGCCGACCGGTCGAGAACCGCGGCTTCGGTGAGGTTCGTGCCGTAGTGGACCGCCACCCACAGCACCCGCTCGGCCGGCGGCAACCGCCACGCGACACGGCGTCTTCCAGCCGGGCGCGCGGCCTGATCATGCAGCGGCTACTTGGAGCCAAGCGCTCCGGAACCCGGTCCTCCAGTGGCAGGATTCCGCAGATTCCGTCACTGACGGCGCTGTTGTTTACGGTCGTTGAGCTGGACGAAGCTGGTGCAGAGCGTCGGAGATGGCGCTCATCCGCTCGGTGAGATCAGCGAGTTTCCGGCGAAGTTCGCTGACACGGGTCTCCAACTCGGTGGCTTCAGCGGCCAGCGACACGACGGTGGCCGCGATGTCGACTCGGTTCTCAGTGGCTCGGCTCATCATGTGTCCTTCCGCGGCAGAGACCGGATGAATGTGACCGCCACGACCCCACGGAGTCGTCTGCCGGGTGAGAAGTCCTCGTATGCATGCCGACGCATCCGACGTTCCATGCCCCGGGCAGTTGGCGCGCCGACACACATCCCCCGGTCTAGGCAGTCTCCGCCTGGTCCAGCTGTATGGCGGAGATGTCGAGAAGCAGCTGTACCTTGTCGCTGATCAGGACCCCACCTGTTGCCAATGTTGTGTTCCAGCCGAGTCCCCAGTCGGAGCGCAGCAGGGTGGCTGTGCCCTCGAAGCCGACGCGGTTCTGTCCATAGGCGTCCTGGCTCGCTCCGCCGAACTCAAGGTCGATGTGAACGGGCAGTTCGAGGTCCTTGATCCGGAGGGACCCCGCCATGCGGAACCGATCGGCTCCGGCATCGACGATTCCGGTGGAACGGAAGCTCAGCAGAGGGAACGTCACCGAGTCGAGGAAGTCCGGGCCGGTGACATACGCATCCCGCTCCCGGAAGCCTGTGTCCACACTGCCGGTCTGGACACTGAGATAGGCCTCGGACCGGGCGGTACGGGCCCCATCGAGCTTGAGGAGTCCTTCGAAGGCGGTGAATCGTCCGCGTACGTTGGTGATCATGGCGTGTCGGACGGAGAAACCGATCGTGCTGTGCACCGGGTCAATGGAGTAGACACCGGTCAGCCCTTCATGGGGAGCTGTACGAGAAATAGTGTTTTCCTTGCGGTTGAACATGGCGAGCCGGTTCCTTCGTGCGGTGATCTCAGGGAGGGGCGAATTCCGGCACGCTGCGGCCGTACCGTCGAATTCAGGGCCGCTGTTCGAGCGAAGCGGTGCCGGTCATGAACGTCGAATCCTGGACCCACGGGAGAGGAACTGAAACGGCTGGTCCCGGCAAGGAGGGCCATCACGGTTTTTTGTGCATGCGATGGAGTGAGTCTGCGGACGGAATGCAGGGGCCCCTGCCCGTCGGCAGGGGCCCGCAGGACCTACTGCTGCTGCGCGACCCAGTCGACGAACCGGATCTCGCCGATGTGCGCGTCCGCACCCGGCAGGAGCGTGGCCTCCTTCAACTCGGTACCGAAGTAAGGGGCGTGCGCATCCGTGACCACCGTGCGGGGGTCGTTCTTGGCGGCGAGTCCCTTGCGGATGAGCTGGTCGAGCTGGAACTCGTCGGGGCCCGCGACCTCCACCACACCGTTGACAGGGGTGCCGACCGCCGTGCGGCCGACAGCCGCGGCCACGTCGTCGGAGCCGACGGGCTGGATCTTGACGGGGGCGAGACGCACGGTGTCGCCCTCGGTGGCCGCGGCGGCGATCGCCTTCATGAACTCGAAGAACTGAGTGGCGTGCACGATGGAGTAGGGAATGCCGGACGCCTTGATCAGCTCTTCCTGGGCCTGCTTGGCGCGGAAGTACCCGCTCTCCTGGAGCCGCTCGGTGCCGACCACGGACAGTGCCACGTGGTGGGTGACGCCGGCGTCGGCCTCCGCCTTCAGAAGGTTGGTCGTCGAGGTGCGGAAGAAGTCCATGACGGCCTCGTCCTCGAACGAGGGGGAGTTGGACACGTCGACCACGACCGACGCACCCTCCAGGACCTCGGCCAGACCCTCGCCCGTCAGCGTGTTGACGCCGGTGTTGGGCGCGGCCGCGACCGCCTCGTGCCCGTGCTCGTTGAGCTTCCCGACCAGCTTCGAGCCGATGAGCCCGGTTCCACCGATTACTACGACCTTCATAACCGATTCCTCTCGGAGGGTTTCCTGGTGCGGCGCGCATCCCGCGATGAGCTGCTCACCGGCACAGAGCAAGTTCTGTCTTCACCAGGAGAGACAGGACAGCGGAGCTACTTGTGACAGGGGTTCTCGGAAACCGAGAAAATTCTCGCCTGCTCGCCTGCTCGCCTGCTTGTTGGCCTGTTGGCCTGTTGGCTTGTTCGCTTCATGCGATTGTGCGAGGTCATTCGGCGAGCTTTCCATCGGTCGAGACCTCCTCCATCAGAGAGGAAATCTCGTCCGGGATGGCCGGAATACTCTCGCGGGTGATACCAGTCGTCGGGGACCACACGAGATTGACCTGCAGAGCGGGATCCAGGCCGGGGTAGTCGCTGCGGTTGTGGCAGCCACGAGTCTCGCGACGCTCCAGCGCGGCTTCGAGGGTGGCCCGGGCTGCCAGAGCGGCGGACTTGAGATCAAAGGCATGCGCGAGGTCCTGGAATCCGGCGATGTCCGGGTGTATGCCGACGCTCTCCATCCTCTTCTCCATCAGCGCGAGCTCCGCGAGCCCGGCGCGCAGACCCTCTTCGTCGCGTACGACTCCCGCATGCTCGGTCATGGTGTTGCGGATGGCGCGCTGCAGGGCGCGTACGTTCTCCGGACCGTCGGCGGCGAGAAGGTCGTCGATCTCGGCGCGAGCATGCGCTGTCGCCGACGCGGACCGCGGCTGCGCGGTCAGTGACTGCGAGTAGGCGGCGGCTGCCTGGCCGGTGATGCGGCCGAAGACCAGCAGCTCGATGAGACTGTTCCCTCCGAGGCGATTGGCGCCGTGCAGGCCGCTCGATGCCTCACCGATGGCGTACAGGCCGCGCACGTCCGTGCTGTGGTCCTCGGGACGCACCCACACCCCGCCCATCGAGTAGTGCGCGGTGGGCGCGATCTCGATCGGATCGCGGGTGATGTCCAGCATCTGGAGGTCCAGAAGAGTCTGGTAGACGCGGGGGAGCCGCGTCATGATCGTCTGCCGTGGCAGATGGGAGACGTCGAGCCACACTGCTCCCTTGGCGGTCCCCCGTCCTTCCTTGATCTCGGTGTAGGCGGCCAGGGCCACACGGTCGCGGGTGGACAGTTCCATACGGTCGGGGTCGTAGCGGGCCATGAACCGTTCCCCGAGCGCGTTGCGCAGGATCCCGCCCTCACCCCGAGCGGCCTCGCTGACCAGGGTGCCGGCCGCGTTCTCCGGCTCGATGATCCCGGAGGGGTGGAACTGGACCAGCTCAGGGTCGCGCAGGCGGGCTCCGGCCTCCACGGCCAGACGGAAGGAGTCACCTGTGTTCTCGTCGCGCCGTGAGGACGTACGCCGCCAGATACGGGTATGGCCACCGGCGGCAAGAATGACGGCGTCGGCGTGGATCAGGTAGCGCTTTCCGTTCGTGAGGTCGAAGCCGTAGGCACCGAAAACGGCGCCGTCATGCACCAGGAGCCGGGTGATGTAGACGCCGTCGAGCACGGGGATCTTGAGCTGGTCCGCCCGCCTGATGAGTGTGCGCTGGATCTCCAGACCGGTGTAGTCGCCGGCGAAGGCGGTCCGCCGGAACTTGTGCGCGCCGAAGAAGCGCTGCGAGATGCGGCCGTCCTCTTCCCTGGCGAAGGCCATGCCGTAGCGTTCCAGGTCGTCGATGCCTCGGGCGGCGCCCTGAGTGACGATCTGGGCGGTGCGAGGGTCGGCGAGCAGATAACTCTCCTTGAGAGTGTCGGCCGCGTGCTGCTGCCAGCTGTCCTCGGGATCCATGGTGGCCAGGGCCGCGTTGATTCCTCCGGCAGCGAGTGCCGTATGCGCGTCCTCCTTGGGGCGCTTGCCGACCGCGAGGACATCGACGCCTGCTTCAGCCAGTTCGATTGCCGCTCGCAGCCCAGCACCTCCGGTGCCGATCACCAGCACCATGGTGGAAATACGTTGTTCGGTGAAAGCCACGCTCTACTCCGATCGCCTGGGTTGTCACTCACTACGACCAGGTGGTCCCGGGATCTGTGACACCGACGCGGACGAGAGACGATGTGCCGTCCGGCCCACTCCCCGCCCGCGCCGGGGCGTCACGGCAGGATGCGGTCCAGGGGTACGTCCGGATCGGAGAGAAGCGCGTCGTCGATGTCCGACCCGGAGGTGATGAGGGACCGGATGGGGTCCATCACATCCCACACGTTGACACTCATGCCGGCCAGTACGCGGTTCCCCGCCATCCAGAACGCGATGAACTGTCGTTCGGAGGGCTCACCGCGGAAGACGACGCGGTCGTAGCCCCCTGGTTCCGTGTAACCCGTGTACTCCATGCCGAGGTCGTACTGGTCTGTGTAGAAGTACGGCAGCCTGTCGTAGACGGCGTCCTTGCCGAGCATGCCGAGTGCCGCCACGTTCGGCTGATGCAGTGCATTGGCCCAGTGTTCGACCCGGAGGCGGCGGCCGAGCAGCGGGTGGTAGGCGTTGGCGACGTCGCCCGCAGCGTAGATGTCGGCCGCTGAAGTCCGCAGATGCTCGTCGGTGACGATGCCGTTCTGTACGTCCAGGCCCGCGTCCTGGGCGAGTTGGACATCGGGGGTGATGCCGACGCCCACGACCACCGCGTCCGCGGCAAGGCGGCTGCCATCAGCGAGCCGCACTCCGTCCACCCGGCCCTGTGTTCCGGTGAGGGACTCCACCTGCACGTTGGGCAGGAGACTGACGCCGTGATCGGCATGGAGGGCGGCGAACACTTCGGCAGCTTCGCGCCCGAGCACCTTCAGCAGAGGAAGCTCCGAGTGTTCGAGCACGGTTACCTCGGCGTCGGCCATCCGGGCGGCCGCGGCGGTCTCAAGACCGATCCATCCGGCACCGATCACGACGATCTTCGCCCCCGGGCTGAAGGCGGACTTGAGTCGTTCGCTGTCTCCCACACGACGCAGATACAGAACGTTGTCGAGGTCCGCTCCTGGCACGGACAGACGACGAGGAGACGAGCCGGTGGCCAGGAGCAGCTTGGTGTAGGGAACCTGACGCCCGTCGTCCAGTTCCACCTGCCGTGCCCCCTGGTCGACAGCGCGCGCACGCGTGTCCAGCAGCAGGTCGACGTCGTGTTCCCGGTACCAGTCATCAGGATGCACGAAGATCGAATCGCGCTCTTCCTTGCCCAGCAGGTAACCCTTGGAAAGCGGCGGTCGAAGGTAGGGCTTCTCACGCTCGTCGCCGATGATGATCAGCGGGCCGTCGTGGCCGTGCTCCCGCAGTGCCTCGGCTGCCTTGCCCGCGGCCAGACCGCCGCCGACGATCACGAAAGTGTTCACAGGGTTCCTCGTCTCAGATGTCACATGCTGCGAGTCATGTGGGGAGGGTCATCCACCCGACCGCTTAACCCTTCATACTGTGACAACTCCACGACCGCCCAGACGGGATACACGCCGACTGTCACAACATCTTGAGCCGGTCTGCCCGGTCGAGGCCGGCTTCTACGAAGAGGACGTCCCGCAGCACCGGGCGCAGTACGCAACCATCAACACCATCAACACCATCAACGCCGAGTACTTCGGCACGCCCTCGGGGCAGCAGGGCGAGCCGTACGTCCTTGAGGGCGATCACCGCTCGATCGCTCGGTTGCCGCCGCGAAGTTCGTACAGGAAGGGCATCGCTGTCTTCAGCATTCGCAAGGAAGAGGCCGCTGACGCCGACCTGTGGTTTCCCTTCTGACAAGACACCTGTCCCGGGCCATCTCGTGGACGTCTCAGAGGGGCATGTCGGCGGTGTCCGGCTTGTGGGACTCACGGGGCCTCGCCAGAACGGTGGGCACTGTGACGACCGAGGCCTCCTTGGTCAGGAAACGTTGCACAGGACAGCGCCCGGCAACCGCCAGCAGTTGTCTTATGCGGGCAGGTTCCAGATCGCCGGTCAACTGGACGTTCTTGACGATCTGTCCGCGCTCATCGAACCGCACAGCAACTGCGATGTGGTCGAGCGGCCAACCCTGCTTGTCCGCAAAGGCCCGGACGGCCATGGAGGTACATGATCCGAGCGCGGCCAGGAGCAATTCACCGGGGGTGGGTCCGGTGTCGGTACTGATGGGCTGGGGTTCGTCCGCGGTCAGCGTGTGCGGACCGACCGTGATGGAGCGGGCGAGACGCGGGCCTTCATCCACTGACACGATGCGTGTGTTCATCTGTCTTCCTCTCCGGGGAGGTGCACCGCTGTGTGGCCGGTGATCACCGAACGGGGGGCGAGTTGCGTCGGGACGCAGTGACTCGCCCCTTACCGCTTAGACAGGACTGCCCTCGCTCATGTGACACATTTCCCGGATAAATTCGGGCGAGGGCCGCCTGCGCCTTCGGCGGGAACGATGCCGTCCACGCCGTCGATGGTCAGAGACTGTCACACAGTGCGATGCTGCCTGGTCCTACAGACGGACGGAGCCTGAACACCACTGCTGAACAAGTCAGACCGAACGCGCAGATGTGCCAGACGCAGATGTGCCAGACGCAGATGTGCCGCGCGCAGATGTGCCGCGCGCAGATGTGCCGCGCGCACGGCCGCGGAAGCGGAGAGCCATGTGCGACGAATCCTGAGTCATCAGCATCGGGCCGGACGGCGTCGAACGCGCCGCGGCCGTGCATCTGCGATGCACCGCAGATGATCGCAGATGCTCCGTGCACACGCTGTGGAGCGATATGGCAGGGCGATGGGTGATCCTCGTTCCTCCCTGCGTACGCTCCTGGCTCGCCCGGGCTCGGCACATCTCGCGGTGCAACAGGCGCAGAACCGGTGGGAAGGCTGCCTCAGCTGTCCAGCGAAGCCACGTAAGGAGCCAGTTTGGCTGGATTCATCACCCACATGAGGCGTTCGATACCTCGCGTCGACGCCTCGATGGACAGCAAGGCCACCGCGCTTCCATCGGCCGAGACAAGGACGGCCGGCCTGCCGTTGGCCTCGACCCAGCGAATGTCGGACTGAGGCCAGAAACGTGGGGCGAAGGCGGCAAGGTACTTGGAGACGTGTGGACGCCCGACGACCGGGATCTTGGAGGCCCCGCGCGTCCCTCCGCCGTCGGAGTAGCTGACCACGTCCTCGGTGAGAACATCCTCGAGCACCGACAGACTGCCGGTCTGCGCCGCGGCGAGGAACACCTCCAGCAGCCGACGGTGAGCGGCGGAGTCGACCGGCTCCCTGCGTTCCGCTGACAGATGTTTCCGGGCGCGGCTCACCAACTGGCGCGTATTGGCTTCGCTCGTCTCCAGGATGTCCGCGATCTGCTTGTACGGGTAGTCGAAGGCTTCCCTCAGAACATAAGCAGCCCGTTCCACAGGGTTCAGCTTCTCCAGGAGGAAGAGAACCGCCATGTCGAGTGCTTCTGCCCGTTCCGCACCCACCTGCGGATCCACGCTCGTGTCGATTGGCTCCGGAAGCCAGGGCCCGACGTACGACTCACGCCGCATCCTGGCGGACTGGGCCAAGTTGATCGCCAGACGGGCGGTGACCGTGGCCAGGAACGCCGCCGGCTCGTGGATGTCGGCGTGGTTGGTGTTCTGCCACCGTAGCCACGCCTCCTGGACGATGTCCTCGGCTTCCACAGCGCTACCGAGCACGCGGTACGCGATGCCGAAGAGTTGGGGACGCGCTGCGACGAAGTCCCTCGTTGCCTGGTCAAGGGAGTCTGCGTCATCTTCGGCGCTCATGGCTGTCCTCCAACTCTGGATCACCATGCTACAAGCCGTCACAGTTGGATGCGCGCCGCCATGTGTGGGTTGCCCCGTTCCTTCCTCGTTCCTCGCAGGAGACCTGCTCCCCAGGGCCTGCCGGGCCTGCAGCAGAGACTGACGACGGTCCCAGGGGGAGGTCGTCGACCCCTGCGCGTGCGTCAGCGCTGCGCGAGCCACTCGCTGAAGGTCGTGTGACCGATGTGGGCGTGCGGGCCGGGCAGAAGCGTGCGTTCTTCAGGTTCGGAGGCGAAGAGCCCGGCGCGCGCATCGGTGACGACGCCCCGCGGGTCGCCCCGGGCGGCCAGGAGCTTCGCCGCGAGGTCGTCAAGGCGGTACTCCTCGGGACCGGCCACCTCAGGCGTGCCGAACAGCGGCAGTCCCACCGCGACATGTGCGACCGCGGCGGCGACATCGTCTGTCGCCACGGGAGGCACCAGAGCGGGCGCGACGTGGACGCCGTCCCGGTGTGTGTCGGCGAGAGCCACGGCCTCGACGGATTCGAAGGACGGCGCGGCAGCACGCACGATCGAGTGAGGGATCGGAGAGTGCCGCACCCGGTCCTCCTGCAGCAGCTTCGCGCGGAAGTAACCCGACCGCAGTCGATCGGCTCCCACCATCGACAGGACCACATGATGCTCGACGCATGCCGAGGCTGCCGAAGCCAGGAGGTTGGCCGTAGCGGTAGCGATACCGAAGAACCGCAGGCCGGCCTCCTCGGTGCGCGCAGGCGCAGCGGTGACGTCCACCACCACCTCAGCACCGCGCAAAGCCGCGTCGAGACCGTTCCCCGTGATCACGTCAACGTCATGGCGGCGTGAGACGGGCACGGCCTCCACACCATGGTCACGGAGCCTGCCAACCGTTCTGGAGCTGATCAGCCCCGTGGCCCCTGCGACGACGACTCTCATCCGGTCTCATCCGGGTCCCTTCCCACCGAGGGGTCGGCGACCCCGTTGTGTGTCCTGGCGACGGCGAAGTCAGCCATGCGCACTGCGTACGACAGAACCCGAACCGCTGTTGTGGCAGTGAGCCGATCAGTGTCACGGCGCGCCCACTGAACACCCCGGCTTCCGTGGCTGCGTGCCGTTCACTCGCGCAGGCAGGACCTCGTCCTACGCTTCGAGCGAAGCTCCGAAAGCACCGAGATCTGTCACAGGAGCACGGTGTGCCCGGTCTTCACTTCGAGGCAGCCGGGTGAGCAGCCTGGAACGCACGGACGCTGTCACCGCCGAGCGAGAGTCGGTACACCATCCTCGCCACCAGGCGGCACACAAGCATCGGCCCATGCAGGGCAACGACTACGGAGGTGCAACACAGTGTCGAGCAAGAACTCAGAGGGCGAGACCAGCAAGCCGCGATCCGAGGCGTGGAAGACCGCGGTGACGATGCTGCAGGACGCCAAGCCGCTCCACATCCCCGAGGGCGCCTCGGGCATGACCATCCAGGTCGAGTGGCCGCCCGGTGACCCCGGCACTCCTCCGCACCGCCATCCGGGGCCGTCGTTCGGGTACGTGCTCGAAGGCGAGGTGCGCTTCGAACTGGAGGGAGAGCCGGAACGTGTGGTCAAGGCCGGTGAGACGTTCTGGGAACCGGGTGGTGACGTGATCCATTACCAGGACGGCAACGCCCTGACGGATGCGCGGTGCCTGTTCGTCGTGACCATGCTGTGCGCGCCGGGTCAGCCGATGCTCACGCTGGTCGACGAGGACGAACTGGCGCAGCGGGCCCACCTGCGTGCTCCGCGCCCCGTGGGCTGACCGGCGGCTTTCCGGTCAAGCAGGTCGGTTCCGACCGAGGCGGACCCGCTCCGTGGGAGGGCATGAGAAGTATGAGAGCCACTGACGTCGTGTGCTCCATGCTGACCGTGCTGTTCATGGCCGCAGCCATCCATGAGCTGCGACACCGTGTCCTGTCACGGAGCTCCGGGTGGCGTGTGCGGATCGACGGTGTCCTGCACACCGTCATGGCGGTGACCATGTCTGCCATGCCGTGGAACTGGGGCACCGAGGTGCCTGCGAGGGCGCAAGCAGCCTTCTTCACGGCCGCAGCACTGTGGTTCCCCCTGTCCGCGCTCAGCCGGGGTCGCGGGGCGAGACTGCCCGCGGCGGCACGGAGTCTGTCGTCCGCGGCGGGCATGGCCGCGATGGCCTGGATGACACGTCCGATGGCAGATGGGGGACACGAGGCGCCGACGGTCCAAGCCGCTCACTCGATGGGGACCCCAGGAACCCACGACGCAGGCATGGGGATACTGGCGTTCTATCTCCTTCTCTGCGCCCTCCACTCGCTCACGCGCGACATGCCGGGACTGCGAGTACGGAGCACGGACAGCCCGCACACGCCTGCGGTCACAGAGCTCTACGGCCACTTCTGCGAAGGCACAATGCACCTGGGTACGGTCGTGATGCTCCTTCTGCATCAATGACACCCCCCCGTACACGCACGGGGATCTCCAGAGCGGACGGAGAAGTCCTCCACACCAAGGTGACCCGACAGGCCGCGACTCGGAGGCCCCGTCTCCGCTCCCCCGCACGCCGTCGCCTGCGAGGTCTGGAACCTTCCTGCGGCATGGGTGCTCCCGCGGTTGTACCGCTGTCGAACATGTTGCTCGTTGTGGCCTGACCGTCGAGCTGGGCGCGAGGGCCTTTGTCCCCACCGGAACGGCCCAACCGGGGACGAGCGGCTGTGACGGCGCGTCAGGAGGTGACGGTCTTCGTCTCCAGGAACTCCTCCAAACCGGCACGCCGACCGAGTCAGGATCGACGTCGGCGAAGGTGGTGATGGGCCTGACGTAGGCACCGGTCTTCAGACCGTCCGGCCTGCCCGGCCCGCCGATCACGCTCAGCATGCCGGGTGGCAGACCGGCCTCAGCCGTGATCTCCGCAAAGTTCCGCGCCGTCAGCGGCGCCACCTCGGACGGATTGAGGACCACTGTGTTGCCTGTCGGCCACGCAGATACCACCTCGGTCACGAGCCGCTGCAGGGGGAAGTTCCACGGTGTGGCACCCCCTGTCTCAGCCGTGATCGTTGCGCTGCACCGGAGCAGCCGCCGACCGGCCGGGGGAAGCCCGAGTGGCTGCTCTCACCGAACGGTCGGCGTTCTCGGCTGTGCCTTGCGGAACTGATGCGACGATTGCGCCGGGGAAGGGGGGCGATCAGACATCGCGTGTCTGTGGCCTGCCAGGGCCGACCGGCGGTGTTCCTGGGCTGCGAGGCGGCGGAGCCATGATCCGGTGGGACCGGTTGACCCCATTAGTCCGTCTCCCCGCCGTAGGTCGGGGCGGCGCGGAGACGGACCGTACGTGTCAGGGACAGGTGCCGGTCAGCCGAACTGGCCGGGCTGGTAGTCCCCGGCAGGCTGCTGATTGATGACGTTGATGCGGTTGTAGGCGTTGATGACGGCGATGAGGGAGATCAGGGCGACCAGCTGCTCCTCGTCGAAGTGCTTGGCAGCGTTGGCCCAGACCGCATCAGTGACACCACCGGCTGCGTCGGCGATGCGGGTGCCCTGCTCGGCCAGTTCCAGCGCAGCGCGCTCGGCCTCGGTGAACACCGTGGCTTCACGCCAGGCCGCGACCAGGTTGAGGCGCTGAAGGGTCTCTCCCGCGTGGGCGGCGTCCTTGGTGTGCATGTCGGTGCAGAAGCCGCAGCCGTTGATCTGGCTTGCGCGAATCTTCACCAGTTCCTGTACAGCGGCCGGTAGCGTTGAGTCCGAAACCACCTTGCTGGCCGAGTTGATGTGCTTCAGCACCTTCGCGGCGAGCGGATTGCCGAAGTAGTTGAGACGCGATTCCATGGGTGATCTCCTAGCCATGTTGCGGATACACAGTACTGACCGGGACGACCCGGCGAAGTGTGACAGGAAGCCGTGTGTGACGTGCGTCTCATCTGTTGTGTCGTCGGTGGCCCGTTGGAAGACGACATCCGGTCTCCCGCTCTCCGCCGGATCGGGAACTGGTGCCCGGGTGATGAGGCGACCACCGAAGCAACCACCTCTGGCGCAGCCCAAGTCCCGGGACGCGCCTCCCCGCTGTTCAGATGCGAGCCCTCCATGCACCTGCCACGTCCCAAGTCACTGCGCAACACCGTGCATCACTACTGGGAAACAACCTTGACCATGGTGTCGGAGTCCGGCCCCGATTCGACGGTCGTGAAACCTTCGTCGACATACAGGCGGCGTGCCCGATTCGCACGCTCGACGCTGAGACAGATCCGGGTGAAGCCGCTTCCGGCTGCTCGGCGGACCATCTCGGTCAGCAAGGCGCGCCCCACTCCCTTGCCCCGCCACGACGGGACGACTCCCAGCGACAGTTCCGGGACGTCCGCGGCCACGAAGCCGTAGCCAGGATCGTCAGCGTTGAGAAGGCGCAGCCACACCGCGCCGATCGGGTGTCCACCTGGGTCGGCCGCGACCACTCCGAGATCACCCGGCTGAGGCCACCCCTCGACATAATGCGCTGTCCTACGGTCCCCGAGAACCTGATCACGGCTGGCCGCTTCCCGAGCGGGGTCCCAGTTCACCGCAGCCATCAGCATGTCCACGAGGAACTCCGCATCGTCACTGGTGGCTGCCCGCAACGAAAAACCCACGTCACTCATACGGCAGATCTTCCACGACCAGCCACCGGGAGCACAGTCCACTCGGCGAACCTTCCCGGTCGCGGCACCTAGTAGATTGTCGCGGCTAATTTTTGGGATAGAGGTGGCGCAGTTTGATGCGTGCGTCGTGGGTGGTGAACTGCCAGTCCACCTGACGCTGGTCAGTGTTGGTGGCGTTCTGCCAGGCCGAGAGTTCAGTGTTGAGGGTGTCGAGGTCGCTGATCCGGCGGTCGAGGCATTGCCGGGTCAGCGCGGAGAGTTCGATCTCGGCGATGTTGAGCCATGACCCGTGCTTGGGCGTGTGGTGGATCTCGAGGCGTTGGGCCAGGGCGAATGCCTCTTCTGGTTCGAATGCCTCGTACAGTGAGGCGATGCCGTGGGTGTTGAGGTTGTCCATCACCAGCACCACGGCCTCGGCGTCGGGGTAGTCCACGCTCAGCAGCTGCTTGACCTGGCCGGCCCAGTCGATCCGGGTCCGCTGGGACAGCGCCTGAACGCGACGCCACCCACGCAGGGGTTCGACCCACACGAAGATCGAGCACGTGCCGCAGCGGATGTACTCGCTGTCCCGGCAAGCGTCGTGACCAGGGCGGGCCGGGAGCGGGTCGCGGACATCGGCGAGAAGCTGGTAGGGCTTCTCGTCCATGCACACCACCGGACGTGCCGGGTCGTAGGGCCGGGCATAGACGGCCAGCACATCTTCCATCCGGGCCGAGAACTCCGCGTTCACCCGTGGTGAGATGGTCCAGCACTTTCTCAGATGAGGACGCAGTTCCGTTTTTTTAAGACCCGCCCGATGGTGGAGTGGTCCAGATCGGGGATGTCCTCGGCCAGCGCGACGTGCTTCTCCAACAGCCGCAGCGACCACCGGGTATAGCCCTGGGGTGGCTGTGAGCACGCCATCGCGATCAGTCGGGCTTCGACCTCGCCGGTCACCGGCGAGGGCACCGGTGGGAGGTCACGTCTCTTCCGCGCGATCGTGGCGTGCACATCGCCACCGGTCTCGGCGAAACGCTTGGCAACCAGCCGTAACGTCTCACCGGAGACGCCGAGCCGGGCCGCGATCACCTCCTTGGAATCCACGTCACCCACTGAGGTGTCCAGCGCAAGCAGCACCCGCGCACGCATGATCATCGAGGCCCCACGAACACCCGTCGTGGTCACCCGGACCAACTCCTCACGATCCTGCGCGGTCAACTTGACCGGCCGCTTCTTCTGCGAACCCACAACGACAGTCCTGTCTGGGAAAAAGGAAGGTACCCACCAGACGCCAGCATCCCAACCAGACATGCCATAACTAAGCAGCGACGCGCTACTAGTGCCGCATCAGGCAACGTTTGCCCTGTAGTCGCCTGGGGTGTCAGCTCGTGCTGATTGGTGCGCTTTGCTCGGCGTCGAGCTGGTGGTCCGCCCAGATGTAGCTTTCGGGCAGCAGGTCGGTGATGGAGACGGTTCGGAGGCTGTCGCTTGCGCCGATGATGACCTTGAGGGTTGGGAAGTAGTCAAGAAGGACCTGACGGCAGCGGCCACATGGGGGCACCACCCCGCGGTCGCGGTCACCCACGGCGACGATGGTGTCCAGGTCGTAGGCGGCCTGGGCGGCCGCGGCACCGATGACGACCAGCTCAGCGCAGGGGCCTCCGGTGAAGTGGTAAGGCGTTTACCGCGGTGACGATCCGGCCGTCCTGGGCGCGGGCCGCAGCCGCCATGGTGTGGTTGTCGCCCTGGCAGCGAGTGGCCGCGATATGCGTCGCGGCCTGGATCAGTTCATGGTCGACGCGGTCGGTCTGTATGGTCATCTTCTCTGCCTTCGTGCGGTGTCAGGCGACGTTGGCCTTGGTGACGACGGTGCGAAGGCGCTGGTCGTCAGCGTGGCGGTTTCGCCAGATGATGTAGCGGCGGATCATGCTGCCCTGCTCTTTGTGGGTGGCGTGGTCGGTGCCGTCGAGGGTGAAGTAGCGCAGGGCTGTGAACTGGGCTTCGATCCGGTTGAGCCAGGAGGAGTTCGTCGGCGTGTAGGCGATCTCGACGTTGTTCGCCGCTGCCCAGGTGCCGACCCGCTGGCACTTCTTCGTGGTCAGGTGCGGGGAAAAGTTGTCGCAGACGATCGCGATCCGCACTCCTCGGGGGTAGAGGGTGCGGAGGTAGCGGCAGAACTCCAGGAACTGCGTGCGCCGCTTGACCGGTTTGATATGGCCGTAGAGTTTGTCCTTGGCCAGGTCAAGGGCGGCGAACAGGTGCCGCACTCCGCCGTAGCGGTTGTAGGTCGCCCGGCGTCGTCGGCGCGGTTCGCGGTCGGGATTTTTGTGCTTGCCGCCAGCCTCGGCCCACTGCCGGCCCGGGTGGGGCATCAAGTTGAGCGGCCCGAACTCGTCCATGCAGAAGATGACTTCGGGCTCGTCCGCCTCGGGTATGACCTCGCGGTCTGCGATCGCGTACAGGTGCTCGACGCGGGCCTTCTTGGCCGCGTAGTCCGGGTCGCGGGAGGTCTTCCAGGTCTTCAGGCGTTGAAAGGAGACGCCTTCCTCGCGGAGCAGGATGCGCAGGCCCTCGTGGCTGATGTCGTCGACCACCCCCTCGGCGACCAGGAAGTCGGCCAGCTTGGTCAGACTCCAGGTCGAGAACGGCAGGTCGTGCTCGGCCGGCTTGGACTTCGCGATCTTCTTGATCTCGCGCCGCTCAGGCAGGGTGAAGGTCTTCGGCCGACCGCCCTTGTACTTCGGATACAGGGAGTCGAAGCCGTCGGTGTTGAAGTTGTGGATCACATCGCGGACCCGGTCACCGCTGGTGAACGTCACTTCGGCGATCTTCGCCACCGGCATGCCCTGGGCGGACAGCAAGATCATCTGGGCACGCCGCCAGGTCACCACCGACCCGGTGCCCCGGCGGATGATCCGCAACAGCCGCCGGCCCTCGTCGTCATCGATCTCGCGTACACGTACTCGGAGCCTGTCAACGCGATCAAGGCAGGTAGATCGTTCTATCCCTGTGCCGGGATCGTTTGATCGTCGTGTCGGAGGTCGGCGGGCTTGTTGATCCAGGCGGCCTCGGGGAGTTTCGGTGGTTCGGGTGCCCCGCGGACGAATCGTTCGGGGTGCTGGCGGTAGACGCTCGTGAGGACGTCGGCGCGCATCTCGCGGAGCTGGTCGGCGAGGCCGAAGTGCACGTCGAAGGGGGTATGCATGGCTATTCCGGAGTGCCGGTGGGCGAGGTTGTACCAGTCGAAGAAACCGGTGCACCAGGCGCGGGCGTCCTCGATGCAGCCGAACCGCCCGGGAAAGTCGTGCCGGTATTGCCCGGACAGCAACTGCTGGGGGAGGTCGAGTTCGTCTTCGGGGACGCCGGGGCTGGTGAAGGCGAGGGGGAAGGCGCGCTGGGCCTGGGCGGTGGCCCGTTGGCCGGCGATGCTGTGCTGTTCAGCCTTGTCGCGGGCCTTGTCGCGGGCCTTGTCGCGGGCCTCGTCGAGGGCGGTGTCGCGTGCGGTGTCGAGGGCGGTGGAGTCGCCGAGAGGCGGGCCAGGTCTGCGAGACCACGACGGAGGGCGGGGGTGAGGCGGCCGATGCTTTCGGATAACGGCTGTGTGCCCTCGCGCTCACCGGCTTCCTGGCGACGCCCGCAGACATGATGCTGTCCCCGGCGCTGATGGGCTCTGTCCCGGCTCGCGCGCCTCGGGGGAGCCCGATGGTCATCGACCCGTTGGAGAATCGGCGCGGTCGAGTGTTGTCGCCGTTGGCTTCATCTGCGGGGGTACGGCAACTCCGTGACAGCCATCATGCGCCGGTCCTGTGCCGAACAAGAAGGCTGGGCTGGGCAGGCGGAATCGACGGCATCGCCGTGCGCGGAGCTCGGCGTCCCACTGATGGGCACCATCTGGGCCAGTACTGCCAATGTGCTCGGCGCGCTGATGGATGCCGACTGAGCATGGGTCGCTCTGGCAGTGGCGAGGGGCTGGTTACGAACCGGGCGATCACACACGGCGAGCGGGGCCGAGCCGGTCAGCCACGAGCCAGGGTCATCAGAAACTCAGTCTCCGAGTCGTCCCGCCGCTTACAGATTCTGGGGACCGCGATGAGGCCGGCGAGGGCCCGGCACCAGCCCAGCACACGTTCGGGAGACAGCTCGGGAAGCAGTGCCGACAGCCTTTCGATCCTCTGTTCCAGCTCCGTGAGATCCACGACTCCCTCAAACACCCAGTCCACCGCGTCGAAGTCGGGATCGCCCCATGCGGGCCGTGGGTCGATCGCCACCATGCGCACTCCGGGACCAGACAGCACGTTGGCCGGATGAAGATCACCATGCACAAGTCCCACGGGACCACTGGTGGCCAGTTCCAGGGCCGCGGTTCGGGCTCGGTCGAGCGCCGACGAGTCAAACAGTTCGTTCGGCCCGGCCGTGGCCAACCTGCGGCTGGTCAAGTCGAAGAGGAAGTCGACCCGATGCGACAGCGGACGCAACACCGAGTGTTCCCCTGGCGCGAGAGAAGAGGCCCGCAGATCTCGAAGCAGTGCGGCAACCTCAGGCAACCGCCACGCGAGCTCCTTCACCGGAACTCCCGGCTCCACGCTCTCCAGCAGCAAGGCTCCATGAGCAACATCTTGCGCCAGCAGGGTGACAACCGACGATGTCCCCGCCCAGGCCTGCAGAGCTTCGGCTTCCTCGCAGGCGATCACGGGGTCCGGCGTGAGCTTCAGCCATGCTGTGCTGCCGTCCTCACGTCGCAGGCAGCGGAACACTCGCGAGGTGCCTCCTCCACCTGCCGCAACAAGCTCCAGATCCCAACGAGCCACGAATCGGCCCACCATGGCCGGCAACTCATCGCACCAGCCAAGCACCTCGGGTCCGAAGCGAAGGACGAGCCGATCGCGGACCTCGGGTTCGACAAAGGTCAAATCGCTCAACACGCCCCCACAAGTCGCCAGTCTCTCTCACCTGCATCCTAGGACCGCAGTTCGCGTCTGACCCGAAGCACCCCCTCACCCATACGGAGCGTGGAAACCGCAGGACCGAACGCCCGGATACAGCCAGGGCTTCGCCCCGCATCTGATCCCCCGGCCGGGCACGCGTACGGACTAACGGGTGACACGTACGCGCCCGTCACCGGTGGGTGTCGTCGTGGAGGTCGCCGACGGGAACCACCCGGCACGCGGTGGTGGCGGTGGCCGTGCTGCGCAGTTACTGAGGTTCTCGGCGTGTGGCCGGGTAGGGACGGCCGGTGATTCATTGCGTGCCCATATTCTTCCCGGGGTCTCGTGTCGGTCGGAGCCATCCGCGCCGACAGCCGAGAGCTCAGGCCAGGTCGCGGTTCGCGGCCGGGGCTCGATGTGTGCGCGTGGCCGTGCCGGGTTCCGGTCCGGAAAATCATTCGCCAACCGGGCTCTGCGGGCCGAAACTGGTGGCCCCATTGCGGGAGACAGAAGAGGGGCCCGTCACTGACGTACAACCGAGACACCTTGCCCTTTCCCGAGAACCGCGTGCCTTCCGCGTCCTACAGGTCCCTGCTGAACTGGGACGATCTCGACCCAGCCCGCCAGCCCTTCACATGGGACGAGGACGAAGAAAGCCGCCTCTGCGCGCTGGTCCGCGAATGGGTGCCACCCGTGCTCTCCGGCATGGCGGGTTGGTGGGAGGGCGAACGCTGGTGCGAACGCCAGGTGGACGCGATCATCCGGGAGCGCTACGGAAACTGGGTTCTGGGATGGAACTGGTGCTACCGGCACGGCGGGGTCATCGGTAGCTGGGTCACCGGAGAAACCTCGGTGACGACCCCCGATGAGACCGCAGCCCGTGTTGTGGCCGCCCTGCTGGAGTGGCGGGAGTGGTTGGAGAAGATGGCTCGGCGATTCGCGGAGCTGGCCCCGCCGCCGGAAGCCTCCGCCGAGGATCGCAGCTGGCATCTGGAACGCGCCTCCGTACGGCTCGTGACACTCGCGCTGGACTCGGGCGCGGAGGGCGGCTGGCACGGCCAGGCCGCACTGGTCCTGCGCTGGTTCCTCACCACTACCGGTATGAGTCAGGCCGACGCCGACCAAGCGGTGGAGACCGCGATCGGCGGCCGGTTCCAGAGTTGGGTCACCCCCGGGCGGACACTGATCGAATCGGTCGGCGAGGACCTCGCCGTCGCCCTCACCGGCCATGCCCCCTACCAGGACCACCGCGAGCGGGCCGCCCTGGAGGAGCTCCATGACCGCTACTGACAGCCTCACGACCTGGCTGCGCGTGCGCCGCGAGACCGACTGGTACCAAGCACCCGACCTGCGGCGAGGGCTGCCCGCGCGCGACGGGTTCCGGGCCTGGTGCGCAGGGCCGGTCCGCCGACGCGACCCCGTCCGTGCCGAGCGCCTGCTCTCCGCCCACACCCTCGCCCGCGCCGATGCCGCACGCCGCGCCCCGCTGGACTTCGCCCGGCTGGCCGACTGGCAACGTGTGGTCCTTGGCGCGGCAAAGGCGCCGTTCCGTACGGGGGATGCCTATGCGAAGGCCGGCAGCGAACGCTACGGCCTGACCCGGCGCACCCAGGACGACTTCGGCGCCTGCTTGCGCGAGGCGACCGACCTGAGGGTCCCGCTCGCGGCCCGCGCGGCCCGTGCGTACCTCGACGTGGCGTTCTTCCACCCCTTCACTGACGGCAATGCCCGTGCGGCCCTGCTGACCTTGGTTCACGTCCTGGCCCGCGAGGACATCGTCCTTCCAGAGGTCGGCCCCCTCCAGACCACCCGCTATGCGGACGACCCGGCGGGCGCCGCCGACCTGGCCACTCTGATCGGCGTACTCAACCGCCGCCGATCCTGAAGTCTTCAAGGTGAGAATGGAGAATGGAGAATGGTGGATGGTGGCATGTGGGTCAGGGCGGTGGCGGTGAGGCATCCGTCGATCAAGCGCGATTGACGTTGGATGTGTCTGACGCGCGACTCATATCACCCGCAGGCTTGCCGCGACGGGCCCCCTCGATGTCGCCCTCGGCGCAGACCCCTTGTGTGCTTCGGGTGCGCCGGACTCGGTGACCTGGCTGCCACCTGCGTCGGCCCGCTCTCCCGCAACCGCGTCTTCGGCGAGTACCTGGGCAGGGTCCTGACCGTGGGTCAGGCCACCGACCAGACCACCCGGAGCGCCGAAGGCGACTCTTCTGGACGGCGGTACCACCCTCGACGCCTCGACGAAGCCGCGGCCCGGATCCTGGGCCGACCCGCAACCTCCGAACACTGCCTCCGCCGCCCCAACCAGCCACCGCCAGGCGCGGGCCCGGCCGTGTTCCGGTGCGCGCACACTCACCGTTCACAGTGTGCGCGCGGCTTCGCCAGGGGCGCCGGGTCCTCTGGGTGCGGCTGCCTACCCGGAGGCCTCCTCGCTGATGTAGTCGTTGTACTGGGCGGCCGTGAGCAGTTCCTTGAGCTCGCCGGCCTGGGCCATGGTGATCTCCACCATCCAGCCCTCGCCGTAGGGGTCGCCGTTGACCGTTTCGGGGCTGTCGTTCAGGTTCGCGTTCACGTTGGCGATCGAGCCGGTCAGCGGCGTGTAGACCTCGGTCACCGCCTTGACGGATTCCACGCTGCCGAACGGTTCAAAGGCGCCGAACGTGTCTCCCGCCTTGGGCAGTTCGATGTAAACGATGTCTCCGAGCTGCTTCTGCGCATGGTCGGTGATACCCACGCGTACGCGGCCGTTCCCCGTGGGCTGTACCCATTCGTGGTCCTTGGAGTACTTGAGGTCGTCCGGGATGTTAGCCATGAGAGCCTCCGTGTAGTCGTTGCCGAGGTGTCGTCAACACCGGTGGTCCGCAGGCCGGTCGGGCCCGGCCGCGATGCCGAGCCTGCTATAGATCCGGCAGCGCGCATGGGATCTTCACTCGCAGGAGTGAGTCCCGCCCAACGACCGGTGCGGGCTCCGCCACCGTGGCGGCCACACATTTCCCGGTTGCCCTCTGTCCCCTGTCGGCACGCCGTTGCTCCGCCGGAGTCCTGGTGATCGCCCGAAGGAGTTCGAACGCACCTCGCGTGGCGAGTGTTTCGTTCGGCCAGTTCGGCGTTCCCGGCCGGGCGACCGGTGAACGAGCGGGTGGCCGGCGTGGCCCCCACAGGCACGGTGAGTGAGGCGGGCTGGGGCGAAAACGACGTCCCAGTTGCCGATGCCCTGTCCGTAGTCGGCGGTCAGCGCGGTGCCGGCGGCTGCGTTCTTGGGGGCGCTTGGTGGTCTCGCCCGGAAGTCCTTCGGGGGTTGGTCACTCGGTCTTGCCGGTGGTATCGGCTGCTGCCGCGCGGCAGCAGCCGATCACCCCCCGCTCGCCGGCTGTGACATCGCGCTCGAAGTACACATCAACACCACCCTCGTCGCCGAGATCGTCTTCGCCGAGCGCGGACTGCTCCCGACCACCGACCACCAACCTCGGCTGACTGCGGCGCTGCGGCCGCACCCACGATCCTGGCGTCGCCGAGAAAGAGCTGGTCAGGCGAGCGAAATCAGACGCGCGCCCCCGTCGGACTCGATGATGGTGCCGGTGAGGTTGCCATTGGTGGCGGCCAGGGCCACCACCTCGGCGATCTCCTGCGCCGAGGCGATGTGGCGGACCGGCAGAGTGGCGGCCGTTTGTGCGAAGTACTCGCGCTTGGCGTCTTCTGGCAGGCCGTTCCACCAGGGTGTGTCGACGAGCCCGGGAGAGACAGCGTTCACTCGTATCGGAGCGATTTCCGCGGCCAGCGGCCTGACCAGGGCCTCGACGGCGCCGTTGAGGGCGGCGATGCCGGCGGTCCCTGGCATGCCGGTCCGCGCGGTGATGGCGCTGAGCAGGGTGATCGACCCGTCCGGTGTGAGGTGCGGCAGGACCGCCTGGATCGTGGTGACGTGCGGCCAGAACTTGGCCTCGAACGCGCGTCGCAGCATCGTCAGGTCGAGATCGGCTAACGGCCCCGGCCCTTCGCTTCCTCCGGCCGCCAGGACCAGCCAGTCGATGCTGCCGGCCGTCTCGGCGAGGGCGCTCATCTCGTCAGGGTTTCCGGCGTCGGCCCAATGCCCGACCAGTCCGGCGTCGGTGACGGCTAGGGCGTCAAGGCGCTCCTTGCTGCGGCCGGCGATGTGCACGGTGGCACCACGTGCCTGCAGCAGGCGGGCCGTTGCGAGCCCGATACCGGACGTTCCCCCGACCACGAGGGCAGTGCGCTGAAGCATGGCATCTCCTTGTTTCGAACCGCCGCGTCTCGAATTAAGCTAGCCTCCATGGTCATGGACGAGCAACCCCCGTCGGAGTCACGCCCAGGACGCAAGCGCAGCGAGGAGAGCCGGATGGCGATCCTGGTCGCGGCGTACGAACTGGTCGGCGAGGTCGGCTACGCGGGCCTGACGATCGAGGGAATCGCCAACCGCGCCGGATGCGGCAAACAGACGATCTACCGCTGGTGGCCCTCCAAGGCCCACGTTCTCCTCGAAGCGCTCGCAGTGAAAGCCGATCTGTACGTCTCGAACGCCGACCACGGCTCCTATGCCGACGACGTACGGGCCTTCCTGGAGGACACGTTCCGGCTCGGCCGCCAGCAGCGCGTCGTCGACATCCTGTGCGTCCTGATGGCGGAGGCCCAGATCAACGAGGAGTTCGGCCGGCTCTTCCGCAGCGCTTTTCTGCAGCGGCGGCGCGACGCGCTCCAGGTCGTCCTGGATCGGGCCCGGACACGGGGCGACCTGCCGCCCCGTCCTGCTGCGTCCACCGTCCTGGACATCGTGTTCGGCACCTTGTGGTACCGCCTCCTGGCCACGCGCCGGCCCGTGGGCGACGACCTCGTCGAGGACCTCACGGCCACCCTCACACAGGCTGCACAACCCCCGATCAACCCAGCGATCGACCTGGGAGACCCACAATGACCCTTTCCCGCACCATCCTCATCACCGGCGCCACCGACGGCCTCGGCCTGGCCCTGGCCGAACGCCTGGCAGCCGACGGCGCCGACCTGATCCTGCACGGCCGCAACCAGGCCAAACTCGACCGCATCGCAGACCAGTTCACGGCCCGCGGCGAATCCGAGCCCCGGATGGTGACCGCGGACCTCTCCGACCTCGACCAGGTCCGCCGCATGGCCGCTGAGGTTCGCGCATCGGTGGACCGACTCGACGTCCTGGTGAACAACGCCGGCATCGGCGGCGGGCAACCGGACGGCCGCACCCGCCGCACCAGCGCGGACGGCCATGAGCTGCGCTTCGCCGTCAACTATCTCGCAGGCTTCCTGCTCACCCTTGAGCTCCTGCCGTTGCTCCGCGCGTCAGCGCCGGCCCGCATTGTCAACGTCGCCTCCATCGGCCAGCACCCGCTCGACTTCGAAAATCTGATGCTGGAGCGCGACTACGACGGCACCCGAGCCTACGGCCAGAGCAAACTCGCCCAGATCACATCCGGCTTCGAACTCGCCGCACGCTTGCCCGCCGACGAGGTCACGGTCAATAGCCTGCACCCCGCCACCTACATGCCGACCAAAATCGTCCTCGCCGAGATCGGACACAGCATCGACACGCTGGACCAAGGAGTGACCGCCACCCACCGGCTCGTCACCGATCCGGCACTCGCCGGTATCACCGGACGCTTCTACGACCGCACCCGCGACACACGCGCTCATTCCCAGGCATACGACAGCGAGGCCCGACAGCGCTTGTGGCAGGCGAGCCTGGGACTCACCAAAGCCGAGAACCCACTTTGTCGAGTCCCGCTGAAGTCGAGGTCGAGGCCGTGGGAATGGCCGCCGTCCTGCCCGACACCCGCAGGACCAAGGGCCGCGGACTACGGCCCGTCGTGATCCACTTCCCGTGACCGGCCTGTTCTCTCCAACGCGCGCATCGCCCGCGAGACCGGCCTGCACATGGACACCGTACGGACCTGGAGCGGCCGCTTCGCCGCCGGAGGGCTGTCGGCCCTGGCGCCGGGACAGGCCCGCGCGATGCGCGTCGACCTCCGGTGGCGGCCTTGGTGCCGGTGCCGATCGTCTTCATGCGGCCCGGCCGGCCTTGACGCTCTTGGTGACTGCCCGACGCCGGGAAAGGAGGCGAGGGCGGCGAGGGCGGCGGCGCCCAGGCCGGGTGCCAGGCGAGCGGGGGTGGCCGCGTTCCCAGGGCGTGCGAGGGAGGAGCACGCCGCGATGCGCGTTGGGGTGCCCGTTGGGGATGTGCTCGGCCGGGCGGGGGCCCGCGGTGAGGTCCAGTTCGCCGATGTGGCTGCCGATGGCGAGGACCGTCTTCGTTCTCGGACCGGTCACGGATTCGCTCTTCACTTGAGGCCGCTGAGCATGACACCACGGATGTAGTACTTCTGCAGCAGCAGGAACAGGATCAGGACCGGCAGGATGCTCAGGACCAGGCCGGCCATGACGATGGGCATCGTGCGGGTCGGGTCGACGTGGTCCTGCAGGAGCTGGATGCCGACGGGCAGAGTCATCACGTCCGGGTTGGCGGTCGAGACGAGCAGCGCCCAGATGTACTCGTTCCAGGCGTCGACGAAGGTCAGCAGCCCGAGCGTCACCATGACCGGCTTGGTCTGCGGCACCACGATCCGCCACCACACGGCGAACTCGCCGGCCCCGTCGATGCGCGCGGCTTCGAGGACCTCGTCCGGGATCGAGACCATGAACTGGCGCATCAGAAAGATCCCGAAGCCGTTGACGAGGAACGGCATGGCGAGCGCCACGATGCTGACGGTCAGGCCCGCGCCGCCGCGCCCGAACAGGTCGTTGCCGCCCGCCAGCGGCCAGTGCGCCAGGATCAGGAAGTGCGGGATGAAGAAGAGGAACGGGGGGAACATCATCGTCGACAGCACAAGACGGAAGATGAAGTTCCGGCCGGGAAAGCGGAGTTTGGCGAGTGCGTAACCGGCGAGCGACGACGTGAGCAGCACCGAGCCGGTGATCACGGCGGTGGCGATGACGCTGTTGCGGAAGAGCACCGGCAGATCGAGCTGGCTGAACGCCGCCCGGTAGTTGGACAGGTCGAACGCCTCGGGCAGGAACCGGTACGGCAGCCTGCCGGACTCACCAGGACCCTTGAAGGACGTCATCACCATGTCGAGGAACGGCACCACCGTGAGCACGGCGCCGGTCACGACCACCAGATACGACAACCACGGGAAACGGCGGCGGGTCATGCGTCCTCCCCCTTGCGCCGGAAGATCCACAACTGCACCAGGGTGACCACGAGGACCACCACGAACAGCACGAAGGCGGCGGCGCTCGCAGTGCCCCAGTCGCCGTAACTGAAAGCCTGCCGGTACATCTCCAGCGCGGCCACATTGGTCGCGTCACCCGGCCCGCCCTTGGTCATCACGATGATCAGCGCGAACGACTGAAGGCCGGTGAGGAACTGCGTGATGCACACGAACAGCAGCGACGGCCGCAGCAGCGGCAGCGTGATCTTCCAGAAGACGGTGACGGGCCCGGCGCCGTCGAGCGCGGCGGCCTCGTAGTACGACTCGGGAATGGACTTCAGCCCGGCGGTCAGGATGAGGATCGCCGAGCCGACCGATGCCCAGGCCTGCACGACCACGACCGAGGGCAGCGCGGTGTCCGGGTCCTGCAGGAACGCCACCGAACCGAGCCCGAGGGCGTTGAGGACGCCGTTCACCAGGCCGCCCGGCTCGTACATGTACTTCCATACGTTGCCGACGGCGACGACGGTCGTGACGATCGGCAGGAAGTACAGGGTGCGCCACATCCCCTGGAACCGCAGCTTGTCGATGCAGGTGGCGACGAGCACGGAGCCGGCGAGCGCCAGGGCCACGGTGCCCAGGGCGAACAGCAGCGTATTGGTGAGGATCGGCGCCAGGAACGTCGATCCGTCCGCGAAGAGGCCGGTGAAGTTGTCCAGGCCGACCGGATCGATGTCGCCGAGGTCGAACCCGGCCCAGCGGGACATCGACAGCAGCAGCGCGAAGCCGAGCGGCAGGATCAGGAAGACCGCGAAGAACAGCAACGTCGGCGCCAGGAAGAGATAGGCGACGACGGCCTGGTGGCGCCCGCGCCGAGTCCGGCTGCGGCCGTCGACGGCGGCCTCGGCGGGCCGCGGGCTGTGCGCCCGCTCAGTCGTCTCCGGGGTCAAGATGTTCACCATGAGCGCGACACCTCCTGATCGACCTGACGACGCGTGGTGCGCAGCGCCTCGTCGACCGACTGCTGACCGGTCCACAACGCCTCGATGTTCTTGCGCAGCAGCGACTTGGCCTGCTGCGCGCCCGGCACGTTCGGCTCCGGCACCGCGTACGCCAGCGCGTCCAGGAACGGGCGCAGGTTCGGATCGCCGCCCTCGCTCAGGAGCGTCCGCATGTCGTCGGCGCGGCCGGTCAGGGAGCCGACCGACACCTGCAGGGAGCTCATCCGGGTCGCTGTCGCACCCTTCTCGGCGCTCTTCACGCTCACCTTCTCGGTGTTGAGCCAGCGCAGGAACTCCCAGGCCTCGCGCGGGTGCTCACTGGCCGTGTCGACCCCCAGCATGAAGCCGGTGGAGAGCGTGGCCCGCTCGTCGTCCGCCTCGGGGACGGGCACGGGCGCAACGCCGACATCGCGGTAGTCCTTGCCCATCTGGGCCTTCAGGCTCCCGGTCCACCAGCCGGCGCTGACCACCATGGCCACCTGCCCGGACTGGAACGCCTTGTAGACGTTGACGCCGGGGGCACTCGCACCTTTGTCGACGAGGCGGTGCTCCAGATCGAACACGGCCCGGCCGGCCGGCGAGTCGATGGCGGTGCTCCTGCCGTCCGCGGAGACGAACGCTCCGCCGGCGGCGTTGAGCAGGGCGAGTGTCTGGCCGACGGTGGTGGAGTCGTCGTAGGTCGAAAGACCGAACCCCTGGACCAGCGTGTTGCCGTACCGGTCCCGCTTGGTGGTGCGGTAGGCCGTCTCCTCCAGCTCCCGCCAGGTGCGCGGGGGGCCGTCGACGCCGGCCTCGCGCAGCAGCCGCTTGTTGTAGTAGAGGGCGTACGTCTGCACCTCGGTGGGGTAGCCGTAGGCCTTGCCCCGCACCGACGAGGAGGCGACCGCGGCCTCGCCGTAGCCGCGCCTGATCTCCTCCGCGTGCTCGGACGGAGCGGGCCGCAGGACGCCGGCCTGGACGAGCTGGCCGTTCCACAAGCAGTACGGGTGGATGATGTCGGCGCCCTGGCCCGCGGCCTGCCGGACCATGAACGTGGTCAGCAGGTCCGTGAACTCGACGGCCTTCGTCAGCACCTTGACCCGGTCGTGCGTGCCGTTCCACTCGTCGACCGGGCCCTGCAGGGCCTCCTTGAGCGCCCCGCTCGCGTAGTGGGAGAGCAGGGTGAGGACGATCGGATCCCCGGGCCGCCCGGTGCCCCGGTGCGGCGCGGCGCATCCGGAGGCTCCGGGGGCGAGCAGCGCCGAGGGGAGCGCGAGCGCGAAGTGACGGCGGCTCAGGCCGGCGGTACGGCGTGACGGCGTCATCCGGCGGCCTCCCGGCGCATCACGCGGAACACCCGGGTCGTGGTGAAACCGCTCTTGCGGTACAGATGGCCCGCCGGGGACTGCTCACCGGTCCACAGGAACCACGCGGAGTGCGCACGGCGCGCCCGCATCCGCTCCAGGACCAGGTGGAGCAGGACCTTGCCGAGTCCGGTGCCGCGCATCTCCTCCAGCACGCCGAACGGCCCGAACCGCTCGTCCACCGAATCGAACGTGCCGTGCATCGCCCAGCCGACCAGGCGACCCGTTGGGTCCCGGGCGACGACGATCCGGTCGAGCGGCGTGCCCGCGGCCAGACACTCCCGGATCGTGCACGCCCAGTCCGGGCCGAAGTGGTTCCCGGCGAGCGCGAACAGGTCCACCAGGTCGTCGTCGCACGGCGTGGCGAACCGATAGCCCTGCGCCGTCAGCTCGTCCAGGCGGCGCGCGACCTCCTCCGGAATGCGATAGCCGACCAGGCCGCGGTCCATCGCGGCCGCCTCGTACAGAGTGCGAAAGCCCAGGGACTCAAGGAGCCCGGCCGCCTCCGGGTACGCCTCGGCGTCCAGACCGGGGAGGACGTAGTTCGGGGTGTACGAGGAGAAGTCCACCCGGGTGCGGCCGTGGCTGTGCAGCCAGTCGAGGGCGTCGGTCAGCAGCCGGCGGCCGAGGCCGTGCCCGCGGACGGCCGGGTCGACGAAGAAGAACGGGATCCAGCCCTGCTCCGGCTCCAGGTCGGTGCCGGTCATCGGTGTCAGACGGCGCACCGCGTAGGCCGCGCCGACGACACGGTCGCCGTCGAGGGCGACCCGGAGCCCCTCCGGATCGAAGTTGGCGTCGAGCAGCACCAGGGAGCGGAAGCGGTCCGAGGTGATCGCGTCGGCCGGCGCACTCCGGCGCCACGCCTCCACCAACCGCGGGCCGTCGCCCGCGCGGAAGCCACGCACCGCGGCCCGGGATTTCGTCGTGCGATCGGGCATCGACGGGGTTGTCGTCATCGACGGGGGTGTCCTTCCATACGCAGGTCGCGGGCGGCGTCGAACGTCGCCTGCGGCGCTGCCCTCGGTCTGGTGCGGGGTGCTGCGGTGCGCCACGGAGATCAGGACGCGGTCCACGATGGAGAGTTGGGCGACGCGGCCGGCCACCGCGCCCGAGCGCGGTCCCGCTTCGCGTACCACCGCCCGACGGCCCCGGCCGGGTCGGCCAGGATGTCGTCCGTGATCCGCTGCTCGGCGGGGGCCGGGGCGGCCCGGTCGGCGCGGATGCGCAACAGGGTGCAACAGGGTGTCCGTGGGCGGCTGTTGAGTCTGCATGGGCGTCCGCTCCTTTCAGGGGCAGCGCAGCAGGTCGCAGCGGTGGGGCAGGAGGTCTCAGGGGTAGAGCAGCACGTCCTCGCCGGCCCACCGGACGGGCGACGCCGGCGGATCGCACAGCGGCAGCGGGTCGACGCCCGCATCGACGGCGCGCCGCAACCGGTCGGACCCCCACAGCAGGTCGATGAAGTGACGGTGGCCGGTCCCCTCCGCGCCGCTGTCCGCGGTGCGCCAGGCGAAGTTGTCCGGGTACAGCCGCCGGAGCGTGGCGAGCATCGCGACGGCGGTACGTACGGGAGCGAACACCTCGCGGTCGGTGATGTGGAGCTGGACCCCGCGCAGCGGCCGTCCGGCGTGCTTGTGGAAGGTCGGTACGTACCGCAGATCACGGAAGTGCACTCCGGGCAGGGCGAGCTCGGCGAGCGAGGGCGCGAACCGCGCGTCGAGGTACGGGGCCCCGACGATCTCGAAGGGCTGCGTGGTACCCCGGCCCTCCGAGAGATTCGTTCCCTCGAACAGGCAGGTGCCGGGGTAGACGGTGGCAGTGGCGGGCGTCGGGATGTTCGGCGAGGGCGCGACCCACGGCAGGCCGGTGGCTTCCGCGTCCATGGCGCGCTGCCAGCCGACAACCTCGATCACCGTCAAGTCGGCGGCACGGCCCGCCACTTGGGGCACGGTCGAGGCGTTGAGCTGCTGGGCGAGTTCGCCGCAGGTGAGGCCGTGCCGGACGGGGATCGGGGCGCGCCCGACGAAGCTGGCCCACGCCGGGTCGAGGAGTGGGCCCTCGCTGACGAGTCCACCGAGGGGGTTCGGCCGGTCGGCGACCACGAACCGTACGCCTGTACGGGCCGCCGAGACCATCAGGTCGAACATGGTCCACACGTAGGTGTAGAACCTGGCCCCGATGTCCTGCAGGTCGTACACCAGGGCGTCGACGCCGCTGTCGAGCAGCAGTTTGTCGAGACGCTCGCCGTTGCACCGGTATGTGTCGTGTACCGGCAGGCCGGTGGTGGGGTCCGCCCGAGCGGCCTCGCTCTCGCCGGCCTGGCCGGCCCCGTGCAGCCCGTGTTCGGGACCGAACAGGGCGACCAGCCGCGCGCCGGCCTCGACGAGCGCGGACGCGGCCGGGCGCAGGTCGGGGAGGACGCCGGTGTGGTTGGTCACCAGCCCGAGCCGGCCGGGCCCGGCAAGTCCGGGCGACGCGTGCAGTCGTGCGATCCCGGGCGCCACCGCGACGCGGTCGTCCGTGCTCTTCCTTCGCCCCCGTCTGTCGGTGGCGTTTCGGAGCGGCTGTCGGAAATGTACTTGCATGTCCGGGAATTTTGCCATGATTCGCCAACGGAACGTGCCGAGGACGGCCGCGGGATCTCTCGCGGCGGCCGGGGCGGCGCGGCGACGCGAAGAGCGCCGGAAGGCCTCTACGGGGAGGCTGCGAGGGTGTCCCTCACCTCGGGCCCGAACCGCGGGACGCACGTCGAGCCGCACGCGCCGGGTAAGCACCAGCGGCCCCTTGGGGCCAGGGCCAGGGCCAGTAACCAGGCCAGGGCCGGAGCCGAAACCGGACGCCGACATGTCGGAAGACCGGTACCGACCCCGCGGTGCGCGAGTCCAGGTGGACGACCGTCCTGCCGCTCGCGGGCAGCTCCCACCTGTGGGTGGCTTCTTCGAGTTCGCCGGGTGAGTACCGGCTGACGTTCATGTGCAGCGGTGTCGGGCGCGTGGTGCGGACCTCGCCGCGGGTGCCGTTCTCCTGGGGAGGGAGGCAGGGCACCGCGAGGTCGTCGATCGTGCTTTCCCAGGTGCCGAGCAGGGCCGCCGACCGTCGTTCGGGGTAGTTCTCCCACGGCCCGAGCCCGACCCGGCTCGCCTGGTCGAAGCCGTCGACGAGTTCGAACCGCATGCCGACCCGCAGCCCGGCGCGGGTGTCCTCGGACAGGGGCACCCGTTCGGAGAGGAGTTGGTCGCCCTCGGCGAGGCGAGCCGCGGCGGCCGGCGCGGCAACGGGTGTCGTACGGTGCCGTCGGTACCGATCGGTAGAGTTCCCGTCCCGGCGCGCGGTTCAAGGTCGGGGATGCGTGTCTGGAAGATGTCGGTGAACACGAAGACGTCGGTGAACACGAAGGTCTTGGTGAACACGAAGGTCTCGGGGTTCACACCGGGGCCCCTGTCTTCCCGTGCGGCTCGCATGCCCATGGGCATCCCGTGGGCGGACACCGAGGTGTAGGCGCCGAAATGGATGCGTGGTTCGTCGGCGGCGGGACCGACAACGACCACGTGGTATTCGCTCGGCGTGAGCGGCAGGGTGCAGTCGTTGTCGAGCAGGACCATGCCGCGTTCCGGCCGACGGTGAGCGCCGGCTCAACGGCGAGATCGGCCCGACCGGTGCTCATGCTCAGCAGCCGCCCGTCAAGGCTGGTGTGTGACGCTCACCTTTACGGTCAGCGCACCCCTGTTGTCCTGGGAGCAGGACCCGGCGGCGTCGTTGATTGCCAGTTGGAGGGTGCTGTTTCCGGTCGTCCGGAAAGTCAGTTTCCGCCCGACGCTCTGGACGGGGGTGTTCTGCTTGTCGGAGAGGCGTGCCAGCAGGGTTCCGAACGGCGCCGCGGGCTTGATCTTGCAGCTCTTCGCCCCGTCCAGCGACCGGTCCGTGGCCGCGTCGTAACCGGCCGGACCGGTCATGGGATGGTTCTGGTAGTCGACCGTCCATTCTCCGGAAACGAACCGTATGGTGACCCGGTCTCCCTGCTGGACGGACACTCCGGTCACCGACTGCCAGCCGGCCGCCGACTGGACGACCTGACTGGTGGTCGTCGTCGTGGGGCCCTTCTTGAGCGGCAGTGTCCCGGTGAGGAAGAGACCGACGCCGACGCCCGCCACCACCACCGCCGTACCGGCCAGTGCCCACCACAGCCGCCTGCGGCCCCTCGGGCGGGACGACCGCCGGGACGGGGGCTTGAGCGACGTGGTGTGCTGGGCCGTCGGCACGGACTCCCAGGCCGGGACGGGTCGCCCCTGGCCGCTGGTCACGGTGTCCGCGTCGGTCAGTGCGACCGAAGGCCCGAACACGCGCACGGTCGGTGACGGCAGTGGCCCGGCGTCCGCCTCCCCCGCCGCGACGCGCCGCAGTGCGGAACCCGTGGCGGCCGCCGAAGGGCGCTCGTCGGGGGACTTGCGCAGCAGTGCCTCGACGACCGGGCGCAGCGGGCCGAGCCGCTCCGACAGGACGGGTTCCTCGTACGCCACCGCGTGCAGCGTCGCGGGCCGTGCCGGTCTGCGGAACGGGGACTGCCCGCCGCAGACCGTGGCGAGGGTCGCGCCCAGGGACCACAGGTCGGAGGCCGGGCCGACCGGCGATCCCATCACCCGCTCGGGTGCCATGTACTCGAAGGAGCCGATCAGTTCGCCGGTGGTCGTCAGGAACTCGCCGTCGTCCAGGACCGCGATGCCGAAGTCGGTGAGGACGGCGTTGCCGTCGCGGCGCAGCAGTACGTTGGCGGGCTTGACGTCACGGTGCAGGGTGCCGGCCGCGTGCACGGCCTCCAGCGCGTCGAGCAGTTGCACACCCAGGGCGGCGGTGTGCTGCGGCGTGAATGGTCCGCTCTCGGTGATCCAGTGGGCCAGCGAGAGCCCGTCGACGAGTTCCATGACGATCCACAGCCGGTCCTCGAACTCGACCAGGTCGTGGACACCCACCACATGGGGATGCGGCACCCGAGCGACCGCGCGCGCCTCACGGACCGCGCGACGCACCCGTATGCGCTGCTCCTCGTCGCCCTGGGTGAGGACGTGCAGTTCCTTGGCCGCGACCGGGCGGTCCAGCACCTGGTCGTGGGCGCGCCAGACCGTGCCCATCCCGCCTCTGCCGAGGATGTCGTGAAGCAGATACCGACCGGCGATCAGCCGCCCTGAGCCGCGTTCCGAACGCGTCGCCGCCTGGTGATCGCCATCTCCGGATAGCACGCGCTCTCTCACGTTTCCTTCCCGGTGGCCTGGACGCCTGCCGGCCGTTGTTCGGTCGATCGTTGTTCGGTCGATCGACGCTTGTTCGATCGTCGTTCGTTCGGGGTTGAGCATAGCGGAGCGCATCGTGGTCACATGCCGTCAACTGAGCTGTGGCGACGGGTCTTTGGCGGCACACGCTCTTCCGGGAATCCGGCTGACTCTCGGTCGGGGCCACGGCGGGAAGGTCGCTGACACGGCTCGTTCCCGTGCGACAGCAGGACAGGGAAGACGCCCGCTCGGCGCGTGATCCCTCTGGGCGACCGTGCTGATCTGTGCAGTGGGCCGTGCAGTGGGCATCAACGGGCGTCCAGGAGACTGCGCGGTGCTCGGACGCTTTCGGACGGATCGTCTCCTTCTGCCGTCCGGGCTGACCAGGGGCCCGTGGTCAGGATGCCCAGGACGAGGATGGCCAGTCCGCAGCCGGCGATGATCCACCAGGCGGCCGGGCGTGCTCCGGCGGCGATCGTGGCGCCGGTCACCGCGATGCCGAGCGCGGCGCCGACCTGACGGCCGGTCGCGGCGATCGCGGCAGCGACCCCGGCTTGGGCGCGTGGCAGGCCCGAGACCGCTGTGTTGGTGATGGGCGCGTTGACGAAACCGAAGCCCAGCCCGAACAGTGCGTACGCCGCGTAGAGCAGGATGTCCGAGCGGTCGGCGGTGCGGGTGGCGGGGATGGCCAGCAGGCCGCCGGCGGTGATGCCGGCCCCGGCGAGCAGCAGTGGGATGCGCGGGCCGCGGCTGCCCACGATCCGCCCGGCCAGTGGCGGGCAGACCAGGGACAGTACCGCCATCGGCAGCAGGTGCACTCCGGTGCTCAGGGCACCGAGCCCCAACACCTGCTGCAGGTAGAGGGTGTTGGCGAACAGGAAGCCGCCGAGCGCGGTGAAGGCGCACACCGCCATCACCGTCGCCCCGCTGAAGGGCACGCTGCGGAAGAGGCGCGGATCGATCAGCGGTTCGTCGCGCCGCTTCTCGTAGGGGATGAAGGCGGCCAGCGTGCCGGCCGCGGCGATCAGGCAGGTCACGATGACGGGTGAGGTCCAGCCCCGGCCCGGTGCCTCGATGATGGCGTACGTCAGTGTGCCGAGCGCGGTGATCACCAGCAGTTGGCCCACCGGGTCCACCCTGCGGGGGCTTGGCGCGCGTGACTCCGGGACGAACAGGGCGGCGAGCAGCATCGCGGCCAGCCCGATCGGTACGTTCAGCCAGAACACCGACCGCCATCCGGCCGTCTGCACCAGTACGCCGCCGAGGATCGGCCCCGCCGCCATGCTGACGCCCACCACCCCGCCCCACACGCCGATGGCCCTTGCCCGCTGCCGCGGCTGTGGGAAGGCGTTGGCGAGGATCGCCATGGCGACCGGGGTGAGCATGCAGCCGCCCACCGCCTGTGCCATACGGAAGACGATCAGCCAGTCCAGCGATGGTGCCAGGCTGCACAGTGCCGATCCGCCGGTGAACAACACGAGCCCGAGGAGGAAGACGCGCCGTCGCCCGACGCGGTCGGCCGTGGAGCCGGCCAGTATGAGCAGGGAGGCCAGCACGATGGTGTACGCGTCGAGGGTCCACTGCAGGCCGGACACGGAGCTGTGCAGGTCGTCCTGTATCGAGGGCAGGGCGACATTGAGGATGGTGGTGTCGAGGCTGACCAGCAGCACGCTCAGGCAGCAGACGGCCAGGACCAACGAGGGTCTGCTGCGGCCGGGTTGAGACACGTCGGCTCCCCTTCCCGGGTTCAGTGCCGCGGCCGGTCGGTGGCGTGGGCCTCGGCGAAGTCCCAGAGCACCGGCAGGAATTGCTCGGGCGTCTCGGTCTGGGGCATGTGGCCGGTGCCCTCCAGCAGACGGAACTCCGCGTCGGGGACGGCCTGGGCGTACGCGCGTCCGTAGTCGGCGTCCACGACCTGGTCGCCGGCGCCCCACGCGACCAGGGTCGGGTGGGAGACCTTGGCGAGGCGGTCGGTCAGGGTGGGGTCGGCCATGGCGTGCGGGCCCGAATAGAGCTGCAGGGTGGCACGGTTGGCGGCCATGACCGCGCGCTGCGCCTCGGTCAGCTTGCTGGGGTCGAAGCGGAACTTCGAGGGGTCATGGAAGGAGAGGCGGGACAGCTCGACGGGCGTCAGGGAGAAGGTGTCGGCTATCGGGTGGCCGGGGACGGGGATGCCGACTGCGTTGACGAGAGTGACGCTGCTGATCCGGTCGCTGCCCAGGGCCGCCAGTTCGGCGGCGATCCAGCCGCCGATCGAGTTGCCGACGACGGCGACGTTCCGCAGGTCGAGTGCGTCGAGCAGCTGCGCGTAGACCTGGGCCAGGGTCGTGACGTCGGTCAGCCACTCGGGGCGGGCGGTGCCGTCGAAGCCGGGGTGGACGGGGGTGAACACCCTGGCCGGACGCTGCTCGGCCAGGAGACCGGCGAAGGGGGTGACGGTCTGCGGGCCGCCGCCTCCGTGCAGGAGCAGGAAGGGACGGCCCTCCTGCCCGTAGAGGTCGACGGTGACGTCGAGGGTGCCCTGGTCGAGCGTGAGGGTGTGGGTGCTGCGGGTCATTCGGTGCTCCTCAAGTGGGTTGTATCAAGGGGTAATTCGGGCTGCCGTCACGCGAAGTCGGTCGCGGGGACCGTGGCGTAGCGGCTCATCACCGCGACGGTCGACTCCGGGGTGAGTTCCTGGCCGCCCGCGATCATGGTCCGCAGGTCGCGGAAGTACTGCACATACAGGTCGGGCGTGAAGGTGTTGAGCATCACCGCGGGCGTGTCGCTGAGGTTGGCGAAGGTGTGCGGGGCGCCGGGCGGGATCATGGCGAGCGTGCCGGCCGGGGCCACGTGGGTCGTCTCCCCGACGGTGAAGTGCACGGTGCCGGAGACGACGTAGAAGCCCTCGTCGTGCTGGGCGTGGCGGTGCTGCGGCGGGCCCTGGGTGTGCGGGGCGATGGTGATCTCTCCGATTCCCAGGCGGTGCCCGGTGGTGCTGCCGTCCTCGAGGATGCGCATCTGCGTGGGGCCCAGCTGGATCGTCTCGCCGTCGTCCGGGCCGACCACGGAAACCGTACTCATTGCTTCTCCTTCGTGAGGGCTGACTCTCATGAGATTAGAGAAGGTGGGTGGCGTAATGCAAGTCGACTCTCATAACGAGGGATGACTGCTAAGATGTGGATGAGTCAACAGGAGGAGTCTTACAATGACGGCGCAGGCGGGCACCGGCCGAACCAACCAGAAGCAGCGCACGCGCACGGCGATCGTGGCGGCCGCCCGGGATCTCACCGGCACGGGCGCCGAGGTGACCATGCCCGCGATCGCCCGCGCGGCCCTGGTCTCCGAGGCCACCGCCTACCGGTACTTCCCCGACCTGCCGTCGCTGATCAGCGAGGCCCTGGCCGGCGTCTGGCCGTCCCCCGCCGAGGCGCTCGCGCCGGTCGCAGGCTCCATCGACCCCGTCGAACGCATCGCCTTCGCCTGTGAGTTCCTCCTCCGCGGCATCCTCGCCCGCCAGGGCTCGGTACGCGCGATGATCGCGGCCACCATCACCCGGCCCGAGTCGGTAACCATGCGACCGGGCATTCGCTTCGGACTCATCGACCATGCGCTGCTCCCTCTGGAGGACACACTCGGCGCGACGGACCCGGACGCCTTCACCCAGCTCAAGCGGAACCTCGCGGTGGTCGTGAGCGCCGAGGCGCTCTTCACCCTCACCGATCTGTGCGGGCTCGATCCCGACGAGGCCGTCGCGAGCGCCGTACGGACCGCGGCCACCCTGACTGAGGCCGCAGTACGCGCGATCGCGTAGCGGCTGGGGCGCCGTCCACCGGCAGGGTGACGTCGGTGACGTCGGTGAGGTGGGAGGCGCGGTCGCTGAGTTGCCAGGCTGCGGCTTGCGCCGGTTCGTGGGGTTCGGCGGCGCGGAGCGGGGGGCCTGGCGTTGAGTTCCTCGACGACCTCGGGGTGGTGCCGCGCCGCTGCCACTCGGTGATCATCTCGGTTCGGGTGGTGCCGGGGGGAGATGGCGTTGTGGTCGCTTCGGGTCCCGTTCTCTCCTACGGCGATGCTGCTGAACGTTTTGGCGATGGCGATGGCGATGGCGATGGCGGTGGCGGTGGCGGTGGCGGTGGCGGTGGCCGAGAGGCCCAGGCCTATCGCGCTGCGTTCCCGGACGCCTCTACGGAGTTCCTGTTCGAACTCGGCCAGTCCGACTGCCGGTTCCGCATGTCCCGGCTGAACCTGGCCCGGGTGTACACGGCCGGTGGCGGCCCGGCGGACCCGTACGACCTCACTTTCGCCACTCCGGCCCGTTTCCGCTCCGCCCGGACGTGCGACACCGAACAGCGCCTCGTCCAACTCCTCGACATCGAAGCCACGGTCGCCACCTGGCCCGAGAAAGCCTCCCGCCGGTTGTGGTTGGTTCGCGACCGCGCGAGAACGGTTTCGACGTCGCCGAGGACCTGCACCGGGCGACCCTTGTCCGCGCGGGACATCGGCCGGACAGGGCTGGTGTCTCACCGAACAACGCCGGCCCCGAAAATCCCCGCACCGACCCCGCTCTCCACTGCCCGCAACGATGGTTGGTGTGCAAGCCGGGCTCGGTCGAGGGCAGGCTGGGCGAAAGGCGCCCGACCGGGTGAAAGCCCAGGTCAGGCGCCTTTCTTCGTGCGTCTAGAAGAAGCCCAGCTTCTTCGGCGAGTACGACACCAGGAGGTTCTTCGTCTGCTGGTGGTACACGGGCTACACGTTGCTGACCAGTGCACATAGCGACTTCCCGCACTCGGAGCGGTTCGTTGGCCCGGGAATGGTCCGGATCTTGACCGTGAGCGGTTGTTCGGCGTCGGCTCGTCTCGCATGTGCAGGCAGTCGGCAGTGCTCCGATCGGTTCCCTGAACTCAATCCTGCCCAACGGCATCCTCGGCGGCTGAGCTGGTGAGATGGGGCCGCTGGTTCGGCTTTGCCGGTCAGGTGGTCGCGGGGTGCCCGTCCCACCATTTCCGTTCGCTGCCGCGGGGATCCTGGACGACTTGGTGAGCTCTGTCGTCGTTGTTGTGGGCGTAGGACATGATCTGGCGAGTATCGGTGTCGTGGGCGGGCGAGAGCACTTCTTTGCCCTTGGCGAAGTCGGCCCACGTCTGGTGGAGTGTCTCGGCCAGGTCCTGCGGGGGGTTGGGGTCGGTGAACTTCTGACTGTCGGCCAGGTCCAGGGTGGTCCAGGCGAAGGGCAGGTCCAGGCTGTGGCAGGCGCCGACGCCGACCTGCTTGTCGTTGGGCGCGACCTGCGAGCGCCAGCCGGAAGTGCCGCGGTACGGGCGGCTGCCGATACGGTCGAAGCTGCTTGCAGGACCTGCACATCCCATGCTCACCGTGAGAGGCGATCTCTCAACAGCAAGTCCAGCCGGTGTCCTTGATGCATCTCCCCGAACCGCGGGGTGCGACCTGTCGGAGGGCCCTGCGCCCCACGGGGCGACGCACGGGCGCCCCGCCGACGTGACGCCGACAGACCGGCTCCAGAGGAGTCCCAGGCCCACACTGCGCGTCCGCGCGCTGGTTCTCTCCACGCGGACCGTGCGCAACTGCCCTGCGCTATCAGGTAATTGACGTGGCGGTCGGGGGGCTGCTTCACTGGGGCAGTGGCTGAGCCACTAGACCAATAAGTCGCTGAACCAGTGGGCCACTAGACCAGTGAGCCGCTGAACCATTGACCGAAGCCTGGGAGATTCTCCGTGGCCGTCGAAAGCATTCTGCGCCGAACCGTGGTCGACCTGCTTGAAGCGCGGCTGCGTGACGACATTCTGAGCGGCACGCACGAACCCGGATCCCTGCTGCCCCCCGAGAGGGAGCTGGCCGCCGGGTACGGGGTCACCCGTACGACCTTGAAGCACGCGCTGACCCGGTTGGAGCAGGCGGGACTGCTGAGCACCCGGCACGGCATCGGCACCCGCATCCTGGATTACCTGCGGGTCGGCGGCGCCGACCTGCTTCCGATGCTGGCCGCACAGGACCCCACGTGGCTGCGGGAGGTCTTCGAGGTGCGGCGGCAGATCGGCACCCTGATCGCCGGCCGCGCGGCCGACCGGCGCACGGAACGACAGGCCCGGCGGCTGGAACACCTGCTGCGTCAGGTCGCGGACGGCCCGGACGTCGACGCCGTCCAGCTCGCCGACGTGGAAGTGCATCGCGAACTGGCGCGGGCCACGGGGAACCGGGTCTATCTGCTCCTCACGAACACGCTGTTCAACGCCTACCTTCCGGTGCGGGCCGCGCTGCGGGCGCCGTTCGAGGACGCGGCGCGGGCGACGGACCGGCTCGCGCCGGTGGTACGGGCCGTGGTCGACCGGGACGGCGAGGAGGCACGGCGCGCGGCGGAGACGTATCTGGCCGGCACCGAGAAGATCATGCTCGGTTCGCTGAGCAGTTCTCGCGGGCGGCCGACCGCCGACGGTCCCCGGTAGCCGCGCTTCCCGGCGGCGACTCCGGGCCCGCCGGCTCCCGTCGAGGCGAGGTGTGTGCGGCGAAGCGGCCCGGCCTCGGAGTGGCCCCGATCATGCACGGATGCCCGTTCATCCCACGTTTCCTTCATTGTCATGCATAGGTCAACGCTGACGTCCTGGTGAACGCCCGGCGGGGTGGGACCAGGTGCGCGGCTGCGACCCCTCAGGTGCCCGAGGCAATCCGGGCCCATCACCCCTAGGACGGCCGCCCGTTCACCGTGGGCGCGGCGGCGACCAACAACACAAGGAGCATGGTGAGCAGATCAAGCAAGAGACGCGGCGTCCTCATCGGCGTGATGCTGTCCGCGGTCATCGGCGGCACCGTCCAGCCGGCGATCGCCGCGCCGGTGCGGGACGCGGGAGACCAGGCCACGCCGTTCCGGGAGTCTCCGATGCGGTCGACCGAGCAGGAGATCGCGCGGGCGCTGTCCGCCTCGCTGCGCGACCCGCAGTGGCGCGAGCAGGTCCGTGCGGCCGCGCTCGGCACCGAGGACGTGGACCTCCAGGCGCTGGCGGGCAGGACCGCCGCTCCGGAGGGCAAGAACCTGTTCGCTTCCGTCTCTGCCGCGGACCGTCGCATCGCGGGCCTGAAGGGCCTGCCCGCGTCGACCGGGTCGCTGCTGCGCGTTCGGCTGGGCGCGCCGTCCATGCGGTCGCACCTGAACGCCGACGTCACTCCCTGGATCGCCGTCGCCGCGGCCGACGACGCCGCCAAGAACATCACGGCGTACGACAGCCAGGGCCACACCCACGCCGTCGACACCGCGCGCGTCCCCGACCGCCCCGCTGTACGTCCTGGACATCGACGTCACCAAGGCTCACCGGGCCGGCCTGAAGGTGCTGCAGAAGGCCTTCGCCGACAAGGGGCTGGCCTCCCTCCCGTCGAAGGCAGCGAACAGCGCCGACGCCGCGAGCGCGGCGGGCTGGTGGGCGACCAAGGTCACGGCTGTCGAGGTGAACGACGACCAGGAGCCCTGGTTCAAGGGCTCCGCCGAGATGTTCTCGCTGGTGACCGGCTTCGGCCAGGACGGCACGGCGCGCGTCGACTCGGTGGACATGCCCTACCTGGACTACGACGGCACCGTCTACTACCCGAACCAGGTCCTGGTCAACTGGTCGAACTACAAGTACAACCTGGCCGACGTCGTCATGATGGAGGACGACGACGGCACCAACTACCGTGCGCTGGCACAGGCGATCACCACGGCGCTGCTCACCGTGACGGACCAGGGCACCTACATTCCGTTGGTGAACGCGGTCCTGAGCGCGATCCCCGACAGCTGGTTCACCGACGATCCCGACTACGTGGAGTCCTGGTACACCCTCGCCCAGAATTCCTCGGGCCGGCTGAACGGCGCCTCGGGCAACGGCTGGATGACCGTCGAGCCCTACTTTGTCGAGGAGTTCTAGACCTCGCACGCAAGCGCGGACCGGCCGCCGCACCTCGGTGAACGCGCCGGTCCGGGCCGAGGACACGGCCGTCGTGCCGGAGGCCGCACGCCTCCGACACCACGGCGCAGCCGTGCCCGGCACTGACCAAGAGGGGCACCTGCCGGACATCTGACCTGGTCAGGCACCCCTTTTCTGCGACTGGAAGAAGCCCAGCCGCTTCGCCGAGTAGGACACCAGGAGGTGCTTCGTCTGCTGGTGATACATGGTCTGCGCGCCTCTGAGCAGCACGAATGCGGTTGAGGGAGCGGTGTGTCGGCCCTGGCCCGAGCATGGCCCGGATCTTGATCGCAGCCTGTGTCAGCGATTGCGGAGGCCGGTCCCGACGAGGTGAGCTGAGGCGAAGGGACTTGGCGACAGGTCGCTTCATCACCTGCCGCGGCTGCACTGGACTGGTTCGCCGCGCCTCCCGACGAGCCGGTGGTGCTGTGCACCTAGACCGTCAACGACCCCTCGGTGCGCCTCGCGGTGAAGCCGGGGTTCACAGAGGTGGAGCGGTTCGAGGAGTACGGCGCTCAGCGGTGGTTCGGCGTGTGGTACTCGTCGTCCGGCTTCAGGACCGGACACGGAACGGGGCGGGCAGGGCGCAGGGCGACGTCACGGGGTATCTACTTCACGGCCGGTGCTCTGGTCGTGGGCCAGGGCGTGGGTGACCGCGGTGGTGCTCTCGTACAGGACCCGGTACTGGGTGAACCGGCGGTCGTAGACACCCGCGGTGGCGGGATCGGGCCGGACCACCGATTCCGCCGGATTCCAGACCGCGATGTCCGGTCGGCCGATCAGCCCGGCGGCGAGGAAGGCGGCACCGTAACTGGCACCGATGGTCGTGCGGGCGACGATCTGTTCGAGACCGGTGACATCGCTGACGATCTGAGGCCACAGTCCGCCCCGGGTGCCGCCGCCGACCGCCACGATCCGCCGGATGTCGGCGCCGGCCGCGAGCATCGTCTCGACGTTGTGCCGGACACCGTAGGCGGTGGCCTCCAGCGCCGCCCGCATCAGGTCGGCCCGGGTGTGACCCAGCGTCAGGCCCGCGATCACGCCCCGGGCGTCGGGGTCCATGACGGGTGTCCGTTCCCCGGCGAAGTACGGCAGCATCACCAGGCCGTTCGCACCCGGGGGCGAGGCGGCCGCCTCGTCGAACAGCACGCCGAGGTCGACGTCGCCGAAGAGGTGCCCGAGCCAGTCGGTGACGGCTCCGGAGGTGGCCATACCGCCGGCCAGGCAACGCGTGCCGGGCAGGGCGCCGACCGTGGACCACATCGACGGGCTGGTCACGAGCCGGTCGACGGTGTTCACCAGGAACATCGTGGTGCCGTACATCAGCATCAGGTCGCCGACGCCGTGGCCGCCGACGCTGATGGCCTCGCTCCAGGCGTCGATCGTCCCCACGATGACCGGCGTCCCGGCCGGGACGCCCGCGACGGGCGTGCTCACCCGGCCGGCCTCCTCGCCCGGCCAGCGCAGCGGGGGGAGTTCGATGCCGGGTGCGATGTGCTCGGCCCACTCGGGGATCCAGCGCTGCTCGTGGATGTCGAACAGCGGGGTGCACTGGCTGGCGGAATGCAGGTCCAGCACGTAGGCGCCGGTCAGCCGGTGGGCGAGCCACGAGGCAGGCATGAGGAGGCGGCGGGCGCGTGCCCACACCCCGGGCTCCCGCTCGCTGATCCAGGCGAGTTTCGGCCCGACGGCCTGGGACGACAGCGCCGAACCGCACCTGCGGAAGACGGTGTCCGACCCCAACTCCCGGTTCAGCCGGGCGATCTGTTCCCCGGCGCGGGTGTCCACCCCGTACAGCACCGCCGGACGCACCGGCTCTCCCGCGTCATCGACCAGAAGGGTGCACGGGCCCATGCCGCTGACTCCGACGGCGCGGACGGTGACGTCGTCGCGATCGAGCAACTCGGCCGCGAGCGAGACGAACTCGTCCCACCACACATGTGCGTCCATCTCGACGTGCCCCGGCCGGGGACGGTCGACCACGTGACTGCGTACGGCCTCACCCAGGATGCGGCCGGCAGTGTCGACCACCACGCCCTTGGTGCTGGAGGTGCCAACGTCAACTCCGAAGACGACGTCGATCATGTACTGCCTCCCTTGGCGCCGGGTGCGCCACCGTAGGTTGTCGCTCGGTCCGGCGGGCGGCCGCGGTTCAGCCGGACGGCTGCCGGAGATGTCGTCACATCTGTACCTCGGACGAGCGCGGCGGCGCCCCTCCTGGTCTCCATGTCAGAACCCGAATACCGGATCCGCGCCCAGTACACGGACTTCTTGGTCTGCTGGTGGTACAGAGGTAGCGCATCGCTGACCAGCGCAAAAAACGCCCGTCGAGACTTTGGCAGGATCGCTGGCCCGGAAATGGACCGGATCTTGACCGATGCGGTCCCTCGGACTGGGTGGCCGCCCGCGGCGCCACGCAGCGGTCGGAGCCGGAAAAAAAATGGGGGGTGCCACCTACTGTCTCCGCTCGCGCTCTGGTGTGACATGGCCATCGGCCGATACCGCCCTGTACGCCGAAATCCGCACGCTGCCGGCGTAGAGCGATAATCCGCTCGCCGTGGCCGCGTGCGGTGGTGGCCATCCGTCGTGAGCCATGACGGTCGCACATGGCACATGTCGTAGAAACCGTCCAAGGGCGTCCAGTTGATCCATAGCGGGGGCGTAAGTCCAGGTCAGAACCCTGCGACGCGTGAGCGTCCATGGGGCTCGTGACAGGGAAGTGGCAGAAAACGCGCTGCGGGACCCCCGCGAGCTAGCCCGGCCGAGGGTCCGGTCGCGTACTGCGGCCTGCTACCCATTCCTTGCGACCGTGGCCCCGGGTGTGGCCGTAGCACCGCGATGACCTGCTCCCTGAGCAGGGTGCGAAGGCGCTCGTGGATGGGCTGGTTCTTCTGCTCGGCGTGCAGGGACCATCGATGGTGCGGAGAGTCGGCCGTTTCCCCAACGGCGAGGGTCGATGCTGGAGGGGTGCTTCCGAGGCCGAGGTTTAGCCGTCCGCGTCGCTTGATGGGGGTGCGGCGGTGGGGGCGGGCTCGCAGGTCACGCCGTGTGAGGTGGTTGGGGTGCGGGTGCCCGGGCGCAAGTAGCCCGCGGACCTTCGTGATCATGGTTGTTCTCTAGGCAACTGATCATGAAACCCCACGGGCTTGAACATCGACGAATCGACGATACCGGGATCAGCGAGGCGGCAACGCGACTTGTGGGGCTGGAGGGGGTGAGTGTGACGCAGGTCAAGGACGACGGGATGGGCGGCCCGTCGGTGTACGTGGTGACAAGCGAGGACTCCGCCCGGGCCTGCCCCGGCTGCGGGGTCTTCTCTACTCGGCTGAAGGACTACCGCACCACCCGGCCGCGGCACCTGTCGTGCGGCGGACGCCCCGTGAGCATCCAGTGGCGCAAGGCACGCTGGTACTGCACCGAACCCGCTTGCCCTCGCGACTCGTTCACCGAGGCGATAGGCCAGGTGCCGCCACGGATGCGTACCACCAAGGCCCTGCGCCAGGCGGCGGGGTCCGCGGTCTGTGACGGCGGCCGCACGGTGGTGCAGGCCGGCCGGGATCTGGGCCTGTCCTGGCCGATCGTGCAGCGCTGCCTCGAGGACTACGCAGCGAAGGTCCTGTCCGAGGATCCGCCCGCGACCTCGGCGATCGGGATCGACGAGACCCGGCGGGGCAAGCCGGTGTGGAAGCAGAACCCCTCCACCGGCAAGTGGGAACTCGTCGCGGACGCCTGGCACATCGGCTTCGTCGACGCGATCGGCGGACGCGGCCTGTTCAACCAGGTCGAGGGCCGCAACGCGGCGTCGGTCGCTGACTGGCTCACCTCCCAGCCCGCCTCCTGGCGTGAGCAGGTCCGCTACGTTGCCATCGACCTGTGCGCCACCTTCCGCGCCGCCGTCCACCGCGCGCTGCCCCACGCGGCCGTGGTCGTGGACTGCTTTCATATCGTGCAGCTCGCCCAGCGCCACCTCGCCGACCTGCGCCGCCGTCTCACCTGGAAGCAGCACGGCCGCCGGGCCCGCAAGGGCGACAGCATCTACACCGCCCGCAAACTCCTGCGCCGGAACAAGGAAGACCTCACCGAGGATCAACGCACCCTTGTCAAGGTCGAGTTGGATCACATGGGCACCTACGGCCGACAGATCTTCGCGGCGTGGAAGGCCAAGGAACTGCTGCGAGACTTCCTCGGCCTGGCCGTCAGCCGTACCCACGTCACCCCCGACCGCACCACGACCTCCGCCGCCCGCCACCGCTTCTTCGCCTACGTCGCCGACCACGCCCACCTGCCCGAACTCGTCCCCCTCGCCGAGACCGTCGAGCAGTGGTGGGACGGCATCGAGATTTACCTGACCACCGGGATCACCAACGCCGCCTCCGAAGGCAACAACCGCCTCATCAAGCTCGAAGCGCGTAACGCCTTCGGGTTCAGGAACCGAGAGAACCAACGCCTGCGCTCACGCTGTGCAACCACTCGGCGAAGCCGACGGGAGGCGCACCCCTAAATTCGAAGACCCTTGTTGTTGGCCCGCCGCCGGGATACCGTTGCGAACTTCATGGGGGCAGGGGAGGCCCCCGTGACAACAGGGGGTATCTCCTTGAACACCGCGAAGGACAAGAGACCGAGAGCGTCGGGGACCCTGAACCGGAGACGCAGGGGCGCCGCCTCGATCAAGATCTTCTTCCTCGTTCTGCTGCTCAGCGGTCTCGTCGTGCTCTTCCGGATGGGCGGGAACGTGGAGCGCGTCAACACGATGTGGGTGGGCGCCGAGGTCGCCGCCGACGGCAGCATCCGCGTCACCGAGGTCATCGACTACGACTTCGGAGAGCCCGACAGCACCCGGCACGGCATCTACCGCGACCTGCCGGACCTGCCGTACGACGAGGACGACGCCAAGGTCAGCGCCAGCTTGGACGGCGCCCGGGTCCCGTGGGAACTCACCGTCGGGGACTACTACGAGAAGCCGAACGGCCAGCGGGAAATAGCCACTCGGATCAAGGTGGGCGACCCCGGCGGCTCGGTCACCGGCGTGCACCGGTACCGCATCCGGTACACGCTCACGGACGTGGTGAAGAAGGGCAAGATCGCCTGGGACGCTGTCGGCACCGGTTGGCGGGTCGACCGCTCGGACGTGGAGATCCACGTCGTGGCCCCGTACGAACTCACCGCCGCACGCTGTGTGCACGGCACCAACGGTTCCGAGGACGCCTGCACCGCCCGCGGGAGCGGTCCTGGGCGGCTGGACGTCACCCTCGACAAGCTGAAGGGGCACGAGGGCGTCACCCTCTACGCCTCCCGCGGGCAGAAGCTGACCGGAGCGAAGGCGGCCCTGCCCGCGCCGCCCTCCGGAAAGGCCGTCGGCACGACCGTGGAAAGCCCGCTGCGGGTGGGTCTGCTCGCGTTCGGTTTCACGCTGGTCTGCGCCGCCGTGACGCTCTTGCTGCTGCGTTTCCTCGGCCGTGACCGGATCGTCGAGGAAGGACCCGACGGCACGCCCGGCCGGACGCGGCGCGTCGCCCTCGACCGGCTCGCCGCCTCGCTCACGCCGTCGCCCGTGCCCCCAGCGGAATTGACCCCGGCACAGGGCGGGATCCTGCTCGATGAACGGGTCGAGAACCACCACCAGGTGGCCTGGCTCCTCGGCGCGGCGATCGACGGACACGTCGGCATCGAGGGGACCGACCGGCGTCCCACCCTCACGCGCCGCGATCCGGCCGACGCACCCGCGGACCCGCTCGCCAGGGTCGTCTTCGGCAGCATTTTCTCGGGACGCGACTCGGTCACCCTGGGCCTGCGCGACCCGCAATTCCGGTCGGCATGGGAGAGCCTCAACCGCGGGCTGACACAGTGGCAGGCCGACAGCGATCTGTGGGACGCGGCCGCCGCGCGTCGCGCCCGCATCGGACGCACCATCGGCACCGCCGCCACCCTGCTCGGCTTCGTCACGACGGCCGTCGGGGCCTGGCTCAGCGGCCACCGGGACGCGGCCGGCTGGCCGGTCCTCGTGGTGGGCCTGATCGCCGTCGGTGCCGGCTTCGCGCTGCGGCTGCGCTCCTGGGAGCTGCACACCCGCACCCCGCGCGGCACCGCCCTCTGGCTCCGGACGGAGGCGTTCCGGCGCTATCTCATGGACCCCTCCTCCCCCCAGCACGACGAGCCCCCCGACGAGATACGACTGAAGCTGTACACCGCGTGGGCGGTGGCCCTGGACGTGGCCTACGCATGGGAAGGAGCGATCGCCGACTCGACGGCCGCTCCCGTGCACCGCTCGACCCTCGTGGCCGGGTTCGCCCCAGGCTTCGCCCTCGGCCTGATCACCGCCGCCTCGACGTCCAGCGCCGCCCCGCCCTCCAGCGGCAGCGGTGGCGGAGGTGGCGGCGGAGGGTCCGGTAGCGGCGGAGACGTCGGTGGGGGTGACGGCGGCGGTGGCGGTGGGTCCTGGTGACCTCTGGTACTTGTAGGGGCCTGGCGCAGGCTTCTACGCCGCCGCCGCGACGATGAGCGGCTGCCGCGGGCCCAGAGCTTGGCACTGTTCGACGCCCTGGCCCGATGTGGACGGTTCTCCAGACACTCAGATGTGTCTCACCTACTGGTGCCGTCGTTTCAGGAGCCTGTGCGCGAGGGTGGCCACATCTCAGCGCAGTTGCTCGGCCAGTCCGACGATGATGCCCTCCGGGCCGCGGAGGTAGCAGAGCAGATAGCTGTCCTCGAATCGGGCGATCTCGCCGACGAGTTCGGCGCCGTGAGGGCGCAGGCGGGCAACGGTGTCCTCGATGTCGTCGACGGCGAACATGACGCGGTGCGTGCCCAGAATGTTGTGCGGCCGGTTGCGCGGCCCGGCGCTGATCACCGCGGGGCTGCGGTACTTCGCCAGCTCGAGTCGGCTGTGACCGTCCGGGGTCCGGACCATCGCGATGTCACAGCGGACGCCGTCGAGTCCGGTGCACTGGTCGGCGAAGAGGCCCTCGACCTCCGCCCTGCCCTCCAGCTCCATACCGAGTTCCACGAAGAACGCGATGGCGGCATCCATGTCCTCGACGACGATGCCGACGTTGTCCATCCGCTGAATCGCCATGCTGGTTTCTCCTTCCTCCTCGTGCGGCTGGTGGTGGCCGCTGATGTCCCTGGGACGGAGCCGGTGGCGCGTTCTCGACATCCTCAGACCGCCGAACGCCGAAAAATCTGGATCGCGCCTCAGCACCGCTGCAGCAGACCCGCGAGCCAGGCGCCACCACCGAGGGTGAGTGCGGCGCAGGTGGCCGCTCCCATGAAGACGATCAGCCGCAGCGTGCCGTCCCCGCTTTTCAATGCTTCCTCGACGATTCGCAGCGTGCGCGCTTGAGCATTGCGCCTCCCCAATTAGTAGCTGACTGGAAGGAAACGGCTGACCCCGGGTGCTCGCCGAAGGCCCGGCCGACGCCGGGACGGCGAATAACTTGGTGTGCGGGGTCGACGGAACCGGGTAACGTCTTGGTCATGTTCTTCCAGACGCCGATTTACGAGTGAGAGCGTGATGGGCCCTTGCTGACGTCCTTCGACGTCGCCGCGCCCGTCCCCCACCGATGAATCCGTAGGTCACTTCACATCATTTCGGGAGAACCCGTGAGCAAGAACATCAATAACCCTGTGGGCATGGGCGGCGGCCAGCGCAAGAAGCTGTCCCGCGCCGAACGGCAGAACAACGGCCCGCACCGCAACCTCGACCGCCAGGGTGCCGCCGACCAGAAGGCGGAGCTGGTGCGCAAGATGCGCGAGAAGGTAGGCGCAGCTGAGGGCGCCGGGCAGACGAGCGACGACACCGCCCAGAGCTGACGCACCGCCGCCGCAGGGCGGCACCGCATGGGGCAGGGCCCGGACCGCGAGGCGCGGTCCGGGCCCTGCTGCCCTACCGGGCGCGGCCGGTCCCGCTCAGCTCTCGGCCGAGCACCCGTGTCTCAGCCGACCACCCGGGGCAGCCGGGGATTCAGCAGCCCCGTCACCGTCCAGCTCTGCGTGGTCCACCTCGTGCGCACCAGCCTGCGCTACTCGGCCAAGCAGCACTGGGCCGCCATCGCCCGCCAGCTTCGCGAGGTCTACACGGCCAAGACCGCCGACGAGGCCGAGCAGCGCTTCGTCCGCTTCGAAGAGGAGTGGGGCCAGCGCTACCCGACGGTGATCGACACCTGGCGCCGCAACTGGGAACACGTGATCGTCTTCATGCGCTTCCCGGCCCCGATCCGCCGCGTCGTCTACACCACCAACGTGATCGAGTCCCTCAACTCCCGCTTTCGGCAAGCAATGCGGCGACGCGGCCACTTCCCCGACGACGACGCGGCATTGAAGGTGCTCTACCTGGTCATCCGCAACCCGATCAAGAACCGGGCCAACGTCACCGGCAAGACACCCGCCTGGAAGCAGGCCATCAACAGCCTCGCCAGCTACTACGGCGACCGCGTCACCAACCACTGACAGGAATCATCCACACCAGGCCGCACACAAAGATCCAGACACTCCCTTTCCCGTCTGCGCTCGTCAGGCTGTGAGGCCCGCGTCGCGGGCCAGGAGGGCGGCCTGGACTCGGTTGGTGACTTCCAGGGAGGTCAGGATGCGGCTGACGTGGGCCTTGACGGTGCTCTCGCGCATGGCGAGGCGGGTGGCGATGTCAGCGTTGGTGTCGCCTTGGGCGAGCAGGGTGAGCACGTCGCGTTCGCGGGGGGTGAGCCGGTCCAGCCGGGCCCTGGCCGCGGTTGCTTCGGGCTGGTTGGTGGCGTGGTAGCGGTCGATGAGGCGACGGGCCGCAGCGGGGTGGAGCATGGCCGAGCCGGCGGCCACCAGGTGGACCGCGCGCAGTATTTCGGCGGGGTCGGTGTCCTTGAGGAGGAACCCGTCGGCTCCGGCGCCGAGGGCGTTGTAGACGTATTCGTCGAGGTCGAAGGTGGTGAGGATGATTACCTTCGGGGGGTGGGGCAGGGCGCGAAGCCCGGTGGTGGCGGTGATGCCGTCCATGCGGGGCATGCGTACGTCGACGAGGGCGACGTCGATGCGGTGGGCGGTGGCCTGTTCGATGGCCTTCAGGCCGTCGGCGGCCTGGGCGACGACCTCGATGCCGGGGTCGTCGTCGAGGAGGTCGGCCAGGCCGAGGCGGACCAGGGCGTCGTCGTCGACGATCATGGCGCGGATCATGTGCGGGTGCCGTTCTGTTCGAGGGCGGCGGGGTGAGGGATACGGGCGGCCAGCCGCCAGGAGCCCGCGCCGGCCGGTCCGGCGTTGAGCTGGCCGCCGAGCGTGGTGACGCGTTCCCGCAGGCCGACGAGTCCATAGCCGCTGCCGACAGTGCCCGCGCGGGGATTGCCAGGGGGGTTGGTGACCTCGACGAGTGTGGCGGGCGGCCCGTAGTCGATGCGTACGGTCACCGGAGCGCCGTCGGCGTGCTTGCGGGCATTGGTCAGTGCCTCCTGGACGATGCGGTACACGGCCAGACGATGGGTGGTGGGAGCCTGTTCGGGAAGGCCGTCGGTGGTCAGCTCGATGTGTTGGCCGGCGGCGCGGGCCTCGTCGGCCAGTTCCCCTACTTCCCTCATCACCGGCGTGAGGGCGGCGCTGGTCGGCGCGGCGTCGGAATCGTGCAGCACACCGAGAACATCGCGCAGATCGGTGAGGGCTTCGACGGACGTCGTGCGCAGCAGACCGAGTCGTTCGACGACCGGTGCGGGCAGCGTGTCGCTCTTGGTGGCCAGGACACCGGTGTGCAGGGCGATCAGGCTCAGACGGTGGGCCAGGACGTCGTGCATCTCGGCGGCGATACGGGACCGTTCCGCGATGCGGGCCGCGTCCTCGCGCAGCTGCGCCTCGACGCTCAGGTGCTCGACGTCGGCTGCCAGCGCCAGGAGCAGGCGGCGCCGGCTGCCCAGCCACAGCCCGACGAGCACAGCCAGCACCGGCAGGAGCAGCGTGGACGCGTAGGACTGCGCCGTCCACAGGGAGGTGGCCCGGTAGCTGAGCAGGTTGGCGCCCAGCGCGGCGACAGCACAGCCCACGGCCACCCGCGCCCGGCGGTCCACAGCCAGGTCGAACAGGGCGACGGCCAGCATGGGCAGCAGCGGCCATCCCCACCATGCCGTGGCCACGGTGACCAGCAGCGGCGCGATCGGCCATCGCAGCCGGGGTACGAGCAGGGCCGTTCCGCACACCAGCGCTGTGATGATGACGGGGGCCAGGTAGCGCCCTTCGAACGCCATGTCGTTCAGCGCGGCGGCCAGCACGCACAACGCCACGACTGCCCCACGCCCGTAGGTTGCCCATCTGCGGCCTTCTCTGCTGCTCACCTGGCCCATGCTAGGCAGACCGGTGCGCGATTCCGTCTGACGATCGGCGATGCCTATCCCCTACTTTCGTAGGGGGACGCCGTCGCAGAACGGCGGATCCGATGCCGGACGCGGTTTTCTAGCGTCAATTCCATGAACGACTGGACCACCTCCCACGACCGCGTCCCGGCGCAGCGCAACGCCGAAGGCTGGATGTTCCTGATCGAGGCAGCCCGTGATCTGCGCACCACGGGTGCCATAGCTCCCAGCGGCAAGGCCCTGGCTCGCGCGCTCACCGACCCCGTACGGGCGCAGGCGCCCCGCGCGCTGGCAGTGCTGGAAGCCGGCGCCGGGACCGGAGCGGTCACCCGCACCCTGATACCCGAACTGCCCCGAGCCAGCCGCCTGGACATCGTCGAGGCCAACCCGCGTTTCGCCGCGCGACTGCGCCACCTCCTCACCACGCATCCCCACCTGGCAGCCAGGCCCGCGCAGGTGACCGTGCACCAGACCTACGTCGAGGAGCTCGACACCGACCAGCGGTACGACGTCATCGTCTCGGGGCTGCCCCTGACCAACTTCACGCCCGCGCAGGTCGAGCGCATCATGGCCCGCTACATGGAGCTCCTCCACCCCGGCGGCACGCTGACCTACTTCGCCTACCTGGGCACCCGCAAGGCCCGCGCCCTGACGGCATCGCGAGCCGAAGCCCGCCGCCACGCCGCCGTGGACGAGATCATGGCCACCTACCAGCGCACCTACGCCACGGGCCGCTGGACGGTATGGGCCAACGTTCCCCCCGCCTACGTCTGGCATCTGCAACGCCCCCTCGTCTCCGCGGACCAGCTCAAGCTGCGGTCGGACGGGGCGAGTCGGTGAACGCGCTCTCCGACATCCTCGGCCACCTCTCGCCGGCCGCGGCGTACACGGTGGTGGCCGCTGCGATTCTGACCGAGTCGATCCTTCTGATCGGCGCTTTCGTCCCGACGCTGACCCTGCTCCTGACCGCCGGCGCGCTGGCCCGCACCGGCCACATCAGCTTGCCCCTCGTCATCGCCGCCGCGGCCGGAGCCGTGGTGGTGGGTGACTTTCTCGCCCATCGCACCGGCAGGTTCCTAGGTGCCCGGCTGCGCGCAGGCCGCATGGGCCGTCGCGTTCCGGGTGCCGCGTGGTACCGGGCCGAGACGCTGATGACGCGCCACGGCGGTCGAGCGGTCTTCCTGGCCCGATTCCTGCCAGTGGTGCGCACCCTCGCCCCGCACTCCGCGGGCGGCACCCGCCTGCCCTACCGCTGCATCGCCCCATACAGCGTCGTCGCCGCCTGTATGTGGGCCACAGTGGAAGCAGGGGTCGGATACGCCGCCGCGACCTCTCTCCAGCGCGTCCTCACGCTGGGCGGCCCCGCCTTTGCCGTCGTCGCTCTGACGGTGATCGGGGGCGCGCTGCTGTGGCGACGGAGGCGCCGCCACGTTCCTGAAGTCCAGGGACCGGCGCCTGAGCCCGCCGCAGAGTCTTCCGGTCATGTTCAGGCAGGTCTGACCAGGCCGGTGTCGTAGGCGAAGACCACGGCCTGGACCGGGACTGTGCGGCAACGACGGCTGTATCGCCGACGCCCGCCATCTCGCTGCGGCCTTCCTCGAGCAGGCGCGTACCGCGCACGGTCTGGCAGTGTCCGCCCCTGCCACGGATCTGACGCAGCTGGTGGTCAGCGGGCTGGTCACCAACGCCCGCAAGTACGCCCAGGGCCAGGCGCTGATGGACCTTCGTATCGCCGACGGCATCGTGGACGTCGTCGTTTGGGACAGCGACCCCACTGTCCCCACCGCCCGAACCGCCTACCCCGGCAGGGTCGGCCAGCACGGTCTGGGAATCGTCAAGGCTGTCGCCTGCACCTCAACGTGGAGCGGGAAGCGGTCGGCAAGCGCATCACCGCCCGGCTGCGCCTGGCCGATACACCCCAGACGAAGGTCACCGCACTCCGCCTGTCCGTAACGGAACCTCGAGCGGCGGGCGGGGGCCTGGCTCCACCTGTGACGACACCACCAGGCCCCGTCATGTCGGGGGCATTCTGGCCAGCGATCTGCTCTGCACGACGTCATCCGCTTGACCCCCTGTGTGACGGTCCCGGCGTGTTTTGTCCCTAACCTCCACATGGGTGGTCAAGCCCTTCGTATGGTTCCACCCCCAGGGGGCAGGCGAGGCTTCATTTCGTTTGCCGCCAGTAGTTTGCACCGATACACCCCTCGGCGCCCCACGTCGACCCCCTGCCGAACGTGCGGGGTGAGCTGCCCAGATCCGCAGGGAGAGCGGAGCTGGTCCCGGGTGCCTCGCCAGTCCAGGCAGACCACGGTGGCGTCGTCATGCAGGACACCTTGTTGGGCTCGCAGGACGGCTTGCGTCAGCACGTGAACGGTGTCGCGAGGGTGCAGGTCGCGGGTGCCCTCGATCAGGGCGGGAAGATCCTCGGCGACGGCGTTGCGCTCGAGCATGCCATCGGTGACCAGGATGAGGCGGTCTCCCGGTCGTAGTTGGCGGGACTGGACGCGGTGTGGGTGCGGCAGGGGGGCGCCGAAGGGCGGATCGATCTCGGGAGTGATGCGGTGGAGATGTCCCTCGCGCAGGAGCCAGGGCCACGGGTGGCCGGCGTTGACGAGACCGACACCTCCCGTCCGCAGATCGATGCGCAGGAGCTGGCCGGTGACCAAGGAGCCATGTGTGCCGTGGTCGAGCAGGGCCTGATGGGCTTGTCGGGCCTGTTCGGTCAGGTCGGCGCCACTGCGACGGGCCATGCGCAGAGCGCCGACAAACAGGGTGGCCAGAAGGGCGGCCCGGACGTCGTGGCCCATGGCGTCGGTGATGGACACATGCAGCGTGTGGCGGTCGAGGGAGTGGTCGAAGGTATCGCCGGCGACCGTCTCGGCTGGGATCAGCTCGCCGGAGACCGTGAACTGCGGTGCCTCAACCGGCCCACCGGTGTTGTTGATCTGAAGGAAGAACTCGGCTTCCTCCTCGTCCCGACAGACGAAGATCCCCTCCACCTCAGGGCGGCGGCTGCCGGCGATTCCCGGTGCGGCGCTCATCCGGGTCCAATCCAGGCCATGCTGTGCGATCGACTGGCGATTGAGCATGGACGAGACGTGGAAGAGGTTCGACGTATCAAACACGCCAGGAGTATAGGAGGCAGTGAGGCTTCCTCCTCAGGTTGAGGCGGTCAGCTCCAGGGTGAGGACGGCCTTGACGAGGTCGGTGATGCGGGTGGTGCTGCAGCGGAGCTTCCGCAGCAGGCGCCAGGACTTGAGGGTGGCCATGGCCTGTTCGCCGAGTGCGCGGATCTTCGCGTGGGCGCGGTTGACGGCCTTCTTCCCGGCGGAGAGCTTGTTCCAGCGGCCGCGGAAGGGGACGCGGACGGCGAGGCCGGAGCCCTGGTACGCCTTGCCGGCCCAGCACCGGATGCCGCCGGTGTTGAGGGCGTCGAGCAGGCCGTGGGAGCGGGCTGCCCTGATGTTACGCCCGCCGCGACGTTCATCGCCCGCCTGATCGGCTGGCGCTGGACGTTCGGAGTGATGGCGCTGCTCTCCGTGCTCGTGATCGTCTGGGTGCTCGCGTCCGTGCCGGACTTCCCCGGACAGGCCAGGGGCGAGCGCACGCCCGTCGGACGGGTTTTCCGCATTCCCGGCGTGCTCCCGATCGTCGTCGTCACCCTTCTCTACGTGATGGCCCACAACGTGCTGTACACCTACGTCGCGTCCTTCCTCGCACCCGTGGGCATGGAAGGCACCGTCAGCGCCGTGCTGCTCGTCTTCGGTGTTGCCTCCCTGGTCAGCATCTGGATCACTGGCATCCTCATCGACCGCCACTTGCGGCGTCTCGTGATCAGCAGCACCGCGCTCTTCGCGCTGGCGGTTCTCGCGCTCGGTCTCCTGACCAGGCAGCCCACGGCCGTATTCGCCGGCGCAGCCCTGTGGGGGCTCGGATTCGGTGGGGCGGCGAGCCTGCTGCAGACGGCCGGTGCCAACGCCGCCGGACCGGCCGCGGAGGCCGTCCAGTCCGTCATGGTGACCGGCTGGAACCTGGGTATCGCCGGCGGAGGCGTTGCGGGCGGACTGCTGCTCGGCGGGTTCGGCACCTCGTCGCTGGCCTGGGGAACCCTCGCGCTCCTCGTCGTCGCGCTCGTCATCAAGATCGCCGGACACCAGCACGCCTTTCCCGCTCACCGGGCGGAAGCGAGGAATTCGGCAGTGTGATCACGAGGCGGGGCGGAGGGCGCCACTGCTGGAGGATCCAGCAGTGGCCCACCTCCAAGGTGCAACGTGCCGTCATCGCCAAGCGTCGCTCGACGTGATCGACCTGCGCTGGATGGACGCTCCGCGCGATGGTCCTACCAGCAATGGCCAGGGTGCCGCGTCCGGCTCTGATCCTCGTGCCCGCGGCGAGGGTCTCAAGCGCGACCGCTGGCGCGCCAGCAACAAATGTCCGATCGCGTTGCGGCCGACCGGCCGCAACGCGATCGAGGACTGCCGTGAGGACCAGGGTGCGAGGCCCGGCGGGGTGTCAGCGGCTGAAGACGAGTTCGGCCTCGTCTCGCTTGGTGGTGTGCAGGTCCCAGTAGACCGGGGAGATCTCCTCGGGCTGTGCGGTCGGGAAGTCGGGGATGACCGACATGCCGATGGACACGTCGATGCCGACGTGGGCGGCCTGGATGCCGGTGCCCTCCAGTTCCTTGTGCAGGTTGATGACCCAGTTGCGCAGGGCCGCCGCTGCGGCGTTGACGTTGCCGACCTGGGGGACGGGATCGATGGAACCGGCGCCTGTGGTGAACAGGAGGGTGCCCGCCCCGGCCTCGCGCATGGCGGCCAGTACCGCCTGGGTGGCGGCGATCGCTCCGTACAGCTGGAACTCCATCTCGTGCTGCACGTGGGCCGGATCGGTCTGGGTCGGGGTGGTCAGGGCAGTGGAACCGATCGTGCCGACCGGGGAGTACTCCAGGACGTCAATGCCGCCGAAGTGGGCGGCAGAGTCCTTGAGCGCCTGGGTGAGAGCGTCGCGGTCGAGGACGTCCGCGGGGAACGCGGCGGCCGAGATGCCCTCGGCAGCGAGCGTGCCGACGAGCTGGTCGAGCTTGTCGCGGTTGCGGGCGACGAGCGCGACGTCGAAGCCGTGAGAGCCGAAGGTACGGGCGATGGCCAGGCCCAGCTGGGGGCCGGCTCCGACGATGGCGATGCTGGTCACGGTGGTGATCCTTTCGTTAGGCGGTGTCAGGGAGGCCGGGCGTCGTCGTGCCTCCGGTGCGCTGACGCGGTCACCGGATGCCTCGCACCCACATCTGGACAGGGCTATCCGTTTTCAAATCGGAAAGCCCTATCCGGTTACCCCTCACCACCGTAACACCAAAAGTGGATAGGGCATTCCGATTGGTAGGGTGGTGGGCATGACCCCTGGCCCGAAACCGCCCGATGCCCAGCCCCTGCGCAGCGATGCCGAGCGCAACCGCGGCCGGATCGTCGCCGCGGCGCGCACGGTCTTCGAGCGTGACGGTCTGGGTGCGTCCATGGCCTCCGTGGCGCGCGAGGCGGGGGTGGGGATCGCCACCCTCTTTCGTCACTTCCGCGCCAAGGAAGATTTGATCGCCGCGGTCTTCGCCGACCGCATGGACGCCTATGTCACCGCCGTCAACGATGCTCTCGGCGCCCCCGATCCGTGGGCGGGTTTCACCGGTTTCATCGAGGCCATCTGTGCCATGCAGGCCGCCGACCGGGGTTTCGCCGACGTGCTGACCACGACGTTCCCCGCTGCCGAGGCCCTGGAGAAGCGACGTGCGGCGGCGTACCAGGGCTTCCTGGAACTGGTTGCCCGCGCCAAGGACAGTGGGCAGCTGCGGGAGGACTTCACCACCCAGGACCTCGTCCTCCTGCTCGTCGCCAACGCCGGTGTCGTCACCTTCGCCGGCGACACCGTCCCAGGCGCGTGGCGCCGCCTGGTCGCCCTGCTGCTCCAGTCGTTCCAGGCCCCCGCGCGGGGCCTGCTGCCCGAGGCGCCCTCGGACGACGCCCTGTACGAGGCCATGTTCCGCGCCGGAGCCGCGAGTATCGCCTCCCGCGAGCGGAACAGCGCCAACTGACCGCGCCCGGTCCTCTCAGCGGGGCCGGTCGGCGGAACCCGCGGTGGTGGAGTGGTTGGCTGCCCAGCCGGCGAGGAGTATGAGGCGGTCCTCCGAGGTGGTGCCCGGCTCGGCCGTGTAGAAGGTCAGCTCGTGAGCGGCCCGGCCCGCCAGGGGCAGCTCCAGGGACTGGTGGGCCAGCTCCAGCGCGCCGACCTCGGGGTGCTCGAGCCGCTTGTCCCGTCATGGCGGATCAGGACGTCGTGCGTGGCCCACATGGTGCGGAACTCGGGGCTGAGCGTGGACAGTTCACCGACGAGCTCGCGCAGGCCCGGATCGTCCGGATGGCGTCCGGCCTCGGCGCGCAGCAGCGCGACGGTGGCTCGGGCACCGGCCTCCCAGTCGACGAAGAAGTCGGCGGCGGCGGGGTCAAGGAAGTGGAAGCGTGCGAAGTTGGCGCGGCCGCGCCGGGCGGTGGTGTCGCCGGCGAACAGCGGCGCGTGCACGGCCCGGGTGAGCGCGTTGTGCGCAATGACGTCCAGCCGGCCGTTGCGGACGAATCCGGCGGACACCGTGGCGGAGTCGAGCAGCCACTGGACCCGGGGCGGGACCTGCACGTCCTTGCGGCGCTGCGGCCTGCGGAGTCGAGCAGCCACTGGACCCGGGGCGGGACCTGCACGTCCTTGCGGCGCTGCGGCCTGCGGCGCGGGCAGAGCGGGCCAGGTCGAACAGGTGGGTGCGCTCGTCATCGTCCAGCTGCAGGGCCTGGGCGACCGCGGCGAGGACGTCCTCGGACACACCGTTGATGTGGCCCTTCTCCAGCCGCGTATACCCACTCGGTGCTGACCCCGGCCAGCAAGGCCGAGTAGCACCGGATCGGGATCCGATGGCTTCCCGCACGCGCGCGCCGGCGTCCGCGGAGTCGACAACCACGATGTCGGCGCCGAGGTCATGGAGTTCGCTCACGAGTTCCGCGCAGCGCACGATGTTGATCGTGCGCAGCCCTCGTTCCTTGGCGAACTCGTGACAGACCGGCCTACCCCTCTGTTGGCCGCGTTCTGCACCACCCAGGAACCGGCCGGAAGGTCACGCAGGCTGACCAGGAGCCCTGCGCTGACGGGATTGATGGTGAGCATCGCTGCCTGTTCAAGGCTGATGGACCGTTTGTGAGAGGCTGCTTCGCGGTCAGGACATCCCCATCGGGATACCGCATGGCACTGGAATACACCCACCAGTGACATCACAGTCGCCAACGTTTCTCCGGGGCGCCGCGAGCGTGCGGTTCGAATCAACGCAGCTCAGAAGCGGTCAGGGCGACCGTAACGGACGCAACAGGTGTGGCGCACGAGGCACTCAGGGACTTCACACGACCGAGGGAGCATGAGGTGTCCCGGTAGGAACGGAACGAGAAGTCCGGCTTACTGTCAAATCTGTTGACGCCGTGTGAGTCAGCCCGAGCAGCTATGGGCCGGCGGCAGCGCCCGCAGGGCCTCGGGGGCCGCTGATCTGGGCAAGGCCCTGAACTGATCGCCTCCGGAACCGGATGGGACGCTTGGTCGGGGGCGTGGTGTGGAGCGGCTCGGCGGGGCTGCCGCGTGGTGCTGCGGCGTGTCAGCGGGACTCCTGTGCGCTGAGCAGAGTGAGGGCGTTGCGGATGCCCTCTTCGAGGAGTTCGTCGGAGAGTCGCCGGTCGGCCAGGGCGCGGGAGAGCTGCAGCGTCCCGACCATCATGGCGTAGACGCTGAGGGTCTTCTTGTGCACCGAGCGCGGATCGGCAGGTGCCAGGCGAGCGGCGATACCGTCGATGACGGCGAGCACGCCGTCGGTGTACGCCTGCTTGGTCTCGTCCGCGCAGCGCCCGATCTCATCGAGGAGTGCGGCGGAGGGGCAGCCGTCGTCGGGACTGTCGCGGTGCTGGGGCGACAGATACCACCGTACGATCTGCTCGAGTCCGGCGATCCCGGGCGCCGCCTGCTCGATGACGTTCGCGTACTGCACGCGCAACTGGTCCGCGACCGCGGCGGCCACGAGATCGTCCTTGGATTCGAAGTGGGCGTAGAAGGCGCCGTTGGTCAGTCCGGCGTCCGCCATCAGCGTCGAGATGCCCGAGCCGTCGATACCGTCCTGCTTGAACCGGCGGCCGGCGGTCTCGATGATCCGCTGCCTCGTCGCCTGCTTGTGCTCTTTCCCGTAACGCGCCACGAGCTCGCTCCTTTGTGCGCCGGAAGGGTCACCCGCCCTCCGCCGACTTCGCCATCGTATTGGATTACGAACGCACTCCAATGGTAGGCGAACGGCGTTTTGGAGCACCGCCACGCCTTCTCTGCGGCCAGCCCGATTCAGTCGTTGCCGGGCGCCATCGAGATCACGACCTTTCCGGCCGTGGTACGCCCCTGCTCGACGTACGCCATCGCCTCGAGCGTCCGGTCGAAGGGGAAAGTTCGGTCGATGACCGGGCGGAGCCGTCCGTTGTCGTACAGGGCGCCGAGTTCACGGAGCTGGGCGCCACTGGCCTGCATAAAGAAGAACTGATAGCGCACACCCAGGGCCTTGGCCTGCTTGCGCACCTTGCGGCTGAGCGTGTTCATGGCCACGCCCATGAACGACGGGGCGTCGAGTTGCCTGGCGAACCCGACGTCCGGCGGGCCGACGACACCGATGGCCAGGCCGCCCGGCTTCAGCACAGTCAGCGACTTCTCGAGGTTCGCCCCGCCAAGGGAGTCCAGCACCAGGTCGTAGCCGGACAGCACCTGCGAGAAGTCCTCCTTGGTGTAGTCGACGACGATGTCGGCGCCGAGGCTCCTGACCAACTTCTCGGTGCGGGAGTTCGTGGTCGTCGCCACCGTGGCACCGAGGTGCTTGGCGAGCTGGATGGCCGTCGATCCGAGGCCACCGGCACCGGCGTGGATGAGCACCTTCTGACCCGGCATCACGTGGGCGCGGTCGACGAGGATCTGCCAGGCGGCCAAGGCCACCAGCGGCACCGCGGCCGCCTCGCGGAGGGTGAGTGACTCCGGCTTGGGCGAGACGTCGTCCTGGTCGATCGCAATGAACTCGGCGAAGCCTCCGATCCGCAGGTCGCGGGGACGTGCGTAGACCTCGTCGCCGACTGTCAAGTCGCGCACGGCCGACCCGACCTGCGTCACGATGCCGGCGACGTCGTGGCCGAGCACGAACGGAAGCCTGTACTTCAGGAGTCGTTTGAACTCCCCGTTGCGGACCATTTTGTCCAGCGGGTTGATGCTGGTGGCGCTCACTTGGACCAGGACGTCGCCGGCCCCGACGGTGGGCTCGGGAACGTCTGCGGCGCGTAGGCCGTCCTTGCCGTACTTCTCGACGACGAATGCCTTCATGTCAGCCATCCCTTTGCGTGATCTTCTCGGTTGCCTTCTCGGCGGACGATGCGCATGTCCGGGTAGCTTCCACGTCAGCTGCCGAGGTGCCGGCGAAGCCACTGACCCATCTGCTCGATCGCCCGGTCCACCTCGGGCACGCGCCCCGCGCCCAGGATGAACGAGTGCTGGCCCTCGGGCAGCGGGCGGACCTCGGAGAGGATCTTGAAGTCGGCGAGTCGGCGGCCGAAGCCGGCGCCCTCGCCGGCAAGCGCCTCGTACTCGCCGTAGTGGAGGGCCGTGGGCGGCAGGCCGGTCAGGTCGGCGTTCACGATGCTGATGTTGGGGTCGGTGAAGTCCACGCCGGGGTCCTGCAGCCAAGCCGCTCGGAACTGTTCGAGGATGTTCCGGCTGAGCATCTTGTCGAGTTCCTCGTTCTCGTCCACCTTCGGGTTGCTGATGGTGAGGTCGGTCCACGGCGAGATGCTGACGATCGCCCCGGGGGCTGCCTCGCCCTTGGCGAGCAGGCGCAGCGGCAGCGCGACCGCGAGGGTGCCTCCGATGGAGTGGCCGGTGCTGCCGATGTTCCGCGGCTCGTAGCCCTGCGCGAGCAGCCAGCGGTAGGCGGTCTCGGCGTCGTCGATCTGCGCCGGGTGGGGGTGCTCGGGGGCCAGGCGGAAGCCCACGACGAGCGAGCGGGCTCCGGCCGCCTTGGCGATGTGGCCGGCGGCCTTGCGGTCCGATGAGATCGAGGCGGCGACCGATCCGCCGAAATGGAAGTGGAGCAGCGCCTTGTCAGGGTCGGCGCCCTCAGGGATGACCCACAGGGCGGGGACGCCGTCCGCATCCACGTCGGCGTAGGTGACGCCTTCCGGCTCGGTCGATGCCGAAGCATGTGTGTCGACGATGTCGCGGACGACGGCCAGATCGAGGCCCGGTGTCGATGCCTTCGCGCGCACGCTTTCGAGGAACTGCGCGAACTGCTGTGCTTCCGTGCTGATTCCCATGGTGATGCTCCTTGTCAGGTCAGGTCAGGTCAGGTCAGGTCAGGTCAGAGCTGAGCGCGCCTCACGCGCGCAGGTCGATGGGCCGGGTGCGACGTCAGCCGGGCATCCGGTTGAATCTGCGGATCTGCTTGTCGAAGATCCCGGCGGGGACGAGGCGTCGCGCGGTGGTGATGCGTGAGGCGAGAGGTCCGGCGGTGTAGCGCAGCTTCGGCTTCGGGGCGGTGGCTGCCGTGACGATCTCCTTGGCGACGACGGAGGGGTCGTCGCCGGTCTTCATCGCCGCAGCGACCACTTCGTCGAAGACACGCCGCCGCTCCGCATACAGCGGCAGCGGGGTGTCGGGCTGCGCGGCATTGGCATCGAAGGCGGTCCGGGTGTAGCCGGGCTCGACGAGCAGGACGCGGACGCCGTGCTCGCGGACCTCGTGGTCCAGGGACTCGGAGTAGCCCTCGATGGCGTGCTTCGCGGCGACGTAGAGGGCCATGTAGGGCTGCGGGATGACGCCGAGGACGGACGAGAGGTTGACGATGCGTCCACGGCCCTGGGCGCGCATGTGCGGCAGGACGGCCTTCGTCATGCGGACGAGACCGAAGAAGTTGAGGTTGAAGAGGCTCTGGGCCTGGGCGACGGAGTTCTCCTCGACGGCGCCGGCCGAGCCCAGACCGGCGTTGTTGACGAGGACGTCGATCCGTCCGAACCGTTCGATCACTTCCTGGACGGCGGCGGTGACGGATTCGTCACTGGTTACGTCGAGGTCGAGGAAGGTCACACCGGCGGGCGGGGTGAGTCCCGAGGTGCTCCGTCCGGTTCCGATCACCTCGAACCCGGCTGCGACGAAGGCGCGAGCGGTTGTGTTACCGATCCCCGATGACGCCCCCGTCACGAGTGCTACCGGCCGATGAGTCGCCATGACAGACTCCCTGCATCATTGAATTACGGTCGTTTAGCTTACGATCGTAATTCTATTTCGGGACGGGGCGGATGGCAAGGAGCGGCTCCGGCGACCGCCAGCCGGGAACCTGCGGCTTGGCGCGGGAGGGAAAGGAGGCGACGAAGGCGGCGGGCCACCGATACAAGCCGGCAGCGGCGCCCGCCGACAGCCGCGCCCCGCGAGGTGTTCCTCGGCAGCCACCTCTACCGGCAGAACCGCGACCTGCTGCGGGAGCCGGTCCCCCGCAGCGACCTCGGCGAGGAGGACTGGCTGCACCTGGCGTACGCCGACAAGACCCCGGTGACCCCAGATCGACGGACTGCGCGCCGCCGCTGCCACCACGCCGCAGACGGGCCGGCCCACATCCTCGGCCACCCTGCCGTCACTGGTGGTGCGCATGCTGGAGCTCGCCGGCATCGGCCCTGGAGACCGCGTGTTGGAGATCGGCACCGGCACCGGCTGTGCTTTCAGTGCCGTCGGGCCGGTTCTCGGTTGAGCTGGCCCATGAGATCCCGGATGGTCGTGCGGGCGGCGTGCAGCTCGTCGCCCTGGTCCTGGAGCTTGAGCTCCAGATCGACAATCTGCTGTTCGAGGGTGGTGATGCGGGCTTTGAGCCGCTCTGTGTCGACCGGCCCGCCGATGCCGACCTCGCGCCAGACCTGTTCGCCCAGCACCTCGCCGAAGCGGTCTTCGAGGCTGCGGATCTGGGCGGCGAACCGGGCGGTGCGGGCATCGGCCGCCAGGAGGTCGGCCTGTAGGGAGGCCCGACTGACCGCAGGTCCCCGGCCGCCCGGGACAGCGGGCGGTTCGGCGGCCTGGGCGTGGACTTGGCCGAGGAGGTCGCGGTGGCGGTAGAGGAAGGTGCGGTCGACGCCGGCCCGGCGGGCGATCGCGGTGACGCTGATGTCGGTGCCGTCCTTGGTGGCGGCGGCCAGGGCCGCCTGGACGCGCTGGCGGCGCCGGCCGGTGTCGGCGCGGCGGCCTTCGACCATGGCCTGGATACTCGGGTCAGGTGCGGTCATGCGGGTCGCTCCGGTCTCAGGTCAGGCAGGGGCTGGCGGATGCGGGGCATGCCGAGGAATCCCTGACGGGTCTTTCGGACGATGGCAGCGGCCTGCTGGATCTGGTCGCGTTCATCGTCGGTTAGCTGGTCGACGTCCTCGGTGACGCGCTGGATCAGCTGCCGAACGCGGCGGATCTCCTCCTCGGAGGGGGCGGCCTCGGCGCGGGCCCACTCGTCGGCCTCGGTCATCGCGCGCAGCTTCTCCCGGGTACGGAGCGGGTCGTCGAGGTAGGAGCGGAGCTCGGGGAGGTAGGAGACGTCGGTGGAGAAGTGGTCGCACCCCACGCAGGCAGGACCAACTCCAGCAGCGGCGGCCGGTCCTCCGGCGGCGGTGGCGGTGGAGGTGGAGGAGGTGGTGGAGGAGGAAGCGGCTACTGCTACTCCTGCGGTGGGGGAGGCGGCATCAGCGCCGCTGCCGCTGCCGCCGCGGCCGCCAAGGCCGCTGCCGCGGCGGCAGCCCGGTGTGCCGCGATCCGCGCCAACGCCATCAAGATCACCGCCTCGATCGGCAAGGGCACCCTCACCGTCCACTCCATCTCGACGGCCGCCGAACCCCCGACGGTCAGGATCAACATCGGCAACTCCGTCCGCAACGCGGCCTCGGCCGTCGCGGCGGGCCTGACCACGGCCGCCGTCTGCGTGGCCACCGGCGGCTGCACCGGAGACGACGATGACGAGGGGCGCAGGAGCTCGTGCGATGCGACGCCCCTGATCGACGGCGGGCGGATCTACGGCGGTCTTGAGGAATACACGGACCACCAGGGGAACAAGGGATGCAGGGCGACCGGCGCCATCGCATTCCTCACCAAGAGCGATCGCAGGTCGCGCACCGGAGCGGGTGGTCTGCCGAAGTGCTCCGAATGCGAAGCCGTCCGTCGATCCGGACGGAATGGAAGAGATCAGGTCAGGAGGAGGAAGGCCGCAAGCCGGCCACCTGATAGGTTATTGGGGCAAGGGTACCGGCCAGGATGTCCGAAACTTGGTGGCTTTGAACGCCAGGGCGAACGCCCGGATGGCGGCTCAGCGAAGTTAGTGGGGGTCGGGCTGCCACAGCGCTCCACTTGGCCATTCGGAGACACGGTCGTCTCGGCCGGCCCCACGGCTGGGTCAGCCCGGCTTGACCGCCAGCGTCGCAAAATAGTGCGACATGTATTGAGCGGATGCGTTGGATTGGTGCGGCGCTTCCGCGAAGCCGGTGAGGACGAACCCCGCGGCGAGTTGCCCGCCGATCTGGTCGGTGAGGGTGTGGCTGTATTCAAGAGGGGCATCCGCGCCGAACTTCGTGGCGCGTTCCTCGGCGGAGTACTGCGTGACATCGCTGTAGGGCAGCTTGTGCACGACGATCAGCTCGCCGCGCTCGTCGAGCGCCTCGTGGTCGAACAAGTACACATCAGGGTTGAGGAAGCCCACGAGCAGAGTTCCGCCCGGTCGCAGGACGCGGAAGCACTCACGCCACACCGGTGCCAAGTCTGGTACGAACAGGTTAGAGACCGGATGGAATACGACGTCGAATGTTGCGTCGCCGAAGGCGCTGAGGTCGCGCATGTCGCCTAGGACGGTGCGCAGCTCGAGTCCGTCGCGCGCCGCCACCATCTGGTCCTGGCCGAGCTGGCGGGGTGAGTTGTCGAATACGGTGACCCGCGCCCCTGCGGCGGCGAGGATCGGACCCTGCTGGCCACCGCCGGAGGCCAGGCACAACACGTCCTTGCCGGTCAGGTCCGTCGGCAGCCAGGAGCGGTTGACTGGCTCACGCCCGATGAGAACAATCGACCAGTCGCCCATGCGGGCGCGCTCGACATCCTCAGCACTCACCGGCCTCGACCACTCGTTGCCCTCTTGGACATACTTGTCCCAGGCTGCCCGATTGTGGGCAACGGGGTCGACGACAATGTCCTGCACGTTTAACTCCCTGCTACAGCCAAGCGGACACCTGCGGTACTGACAGTTCGGTGCCGCTAGCCAACACGATTGCAGGGTGCGGGCTCAACGAAATTAGCGGGCATCGAGGTGTCCACGGGCTCGACGGGTGGTCGCGCAGCGGGTGCGTAAGCGCTGGTTGCCGGGGTTGCGGAAGCCGTAGGCGTCGCGGGCGATGGTCTTGATGACCCGGTTGGTGCCTTCGGAGCCGGCGTTGGTGATCCCAGTGTGCAGGAACGCAAGGATCTCTGGCCACCGTGTCTCGACGGTTGTGGCTAGGCGCTGCAGTTCGGGAAGGTCGGCGTCGCGCATCGGCGGTAGAACCGGTACAGCAGATCGCGGACCTGTTCCCGGTCCGGGCGGGTCCGGGCGGTGGCAAGCAGGTCCAGGAGGTCTTCCTTGGCGTTCCACGCAACGGTGATCGGCGCGCCGATCACCCTGGGCAGGTTGGACAGCTCGTCGAGGAGAGCGTCGACGTGCTCGCCGCGCATCCGGGCGGCGGAGCGGGTGAGCCGGTTGCGCAGTTCCCACTCGCGGTTGCGCTTGCGGCCGCGCCGGCCGCGGTGGGTCACGGTGACCCGGCGGCGGACCTCGGTGAGGGTCTGGTTCGCCAGCTGCACCAGGTGGAAGTGGTCCACGACCAGGGTGGCCTGCGGCAGGACCCGGCGGATCGCCGACTTGAAGATCGTGCACATGTCGATCGCGACGTACTGGACTGCGTCGCGCCAGGCCTGGTCGCGGTCGGCCAGCCAGTCGATGACCGCCTGGGCGGTGCGGCCTTCGACCTGCCCGAGCAGGCCCTGCTTGCCGGACAGGTCGACGAAGCCGACGTGCCAACGGTCCACGGCGGTCTGCCAGATCCCGGTGGCCTCGTCGGGGATCCATCTCGGCCGGCCTCGGCGGATCTCGTCGATACCGAGCGCCTTCACCGGCTCGGGCTGGGCCGGCAGCACCGCCCGGGCGTGGCTGGTGAACGCCGCCGCAACGACCGGCCAGGAGAGCGCATAGTCGCGGGCCGCCTGGACGACCGTGCGGCCCTGATCGGCCACCGCCGCCCCGGCCGTAGTCCGTAATCGTGTGGTTAGCCGCTTACGTGGCGGTACTGGCGGGACCGACTCGGTGAACGAGCGACGCCGGCACGCCAGCTCGTCGCAGCGCCAGCGGCGCTTGGCCCACACCAGCCGCGGTCGGCGGCCACCGACCGACAGGTCACGCGGCCGGGTCACCCGCCGGCTGAGGATGATCCTTTGGAGTGGACACCCTGACAATGGATCTTGATGGTCCAGGGAGGGATGTCCAGGTGGGACGCAAGTCTCCGTATCCGGAGGAGTTCAGGAAGGACGCCGTCGCGCTTTACCGCGCGGCGGGCGGGAAGCGGACGTACGCGGCTGTGGCTGCGGATCTCGGCATCACCGCGGAGTCGCTTCGGACCTGGGTGTGCAAGGACGAGGCCCAGGCCGCGCCCGAGGGTCGGGATGGCAGAGGGAACGCGGCGGAGGAGCCGGCCCGGCTGCGGGCGGAGAACGCCCGGCTGCTCAAGGCCGAGCAGGAGTGGCAGCTGGAACGTGAGATCCTGCGCCGGGCAGCGGCCTATTTCGCCCGAGAGGTGAAGTGAGCCCCCGCCGCTGGGACTTCATCTCCGAGAACCGCGCCGACTTCGGCGTGCAGCGGATCTGCCGGGTGCTCGGGGCGTCCCGCGCCGGCTACTACCGGCATCTGGCCACCGAGCAGGCCCGCGCCGAGCGCCGGGCCGAGGAGAAGCGGACCGTGAGCGAGATCCGCGCCATCCATGCCGAACACCAGGGGGGCGTATGGGGCTCCGCGCGTCCATGCTGAACTGCGCGCGAGAGGACGGCGGATCAACCGCGAGCGCGTCACCCGGCTGATGCGGATCAACCACATCGTCGGCCTGCACCTACGCAAGAAGAAGCGGACGACGATCGCGGACAGGACCGCGCCGCCCGCGCCGGACCTGGTCATGCGCGACTTCACCGCGGACACGCTCAACACCAGGTGGTGCGGCGGCATCACTTACATTGCCGTCGGCGCGACATGGCTCTATCTCGCCACGGTGACCGACATCTGCTCCAGGAAGGCGGTGGGCTGGTCGATCGCCGACCACATGCGCACCTCGCTGGTCACCGACGCGATCGAGATGGCCGTGGCCGCCCGCGGCAGCCGGGTTCGCGGCGTCGTTTTCCACACCGACAGGGGCGCCCAGTACAGCGCGGCCGCCTTCGCCGAGGTCTGCCGCCGGCACGGCATCCGCCGCAGCGTGGGCCGGGTCGGCTCAAGCTATGACAATGCCCTCGCCGAGTCGTTCTTCCAGGGTCTCAAGCGCGAGTTGCTCCACGGAAGGCGCTGGACCTCGAAGGCACAGACTCGGCTGGAGCTGTTCCGCTGGCTGTCGTACTACAACCGGCGCCGTCGGCATTCCGCGCTCGGCTACCTCACACCAGCCGAGTTCGAACAGCAACTGACCACATCACGTACGCTGTCACTCGTCGCATGAAACCCGGTGTCCACTCCCGGGGATCAACCTCAATTGCGCGAACCCCCCCGACGGTGCCGGGCCCGGCAACCGGACGGCGGCAACCGTGTGCGAACGTGAGGAGGCCGCCCGAGACCTCGAAGCCTGACGGCAGAGCGCGATGCCACGACCTCATCGCCAAGATCGTGTTACGAGCTCTGGGACCGTCAACAAAATGCGGGAAGATGCCCTCTGACCAGGCGAGGATCTCTCACTACTCGCCGACGAAAGGGCACGGTCAGCGTATGAGCGCGCAGCCGAGGGTCAGGAAGGCGTCGTGGACGTCGTCGCGGATATCCAGGGGATCCGCGGATCCGCAGTTGACGCAACCAGTGCGGGTGGGCGAGGGCACGCGCTGAGTGACGGCGAGTGGGTACCGGCTGTGGGGCTGTCGGCCCCCCGCGGGAAGGCCCATCACCCATCGATGACGTGAGAGCGCGGGCCCGCCGCACCTGGCGTCCGCCCCGGCGGAGGGCATGCGCCAAGCCGCCGACCGGGATGCCCCACAGGCCCGTTGCTCCGTCCCTCGACACGCCGAATTCATGGGGCGGTCCGCCGCCGTCCCCCCGGACGCGCGGTGGCCGACGACCCCGTCTGCTCGCGGCGTAACTGTGACATGGCACAAGAGCGACATGTGCGACCCCTTGAACGACGGCGGGGGAGGCCGGAGGATCCAGTGATCTTTCGCTCTTCGCCGCGTCTCAGGAGTCTTCCTTGCCCAAGGTTCCCATCCCCCGGCCCGGGCCGATCGCCCTCGCCGTGGCGGCCGCCCTAACATTCGGCGTCATACCGGCGACTGCCGCTGTGTCCGCGTACTCCGCCGGTGAGGTGTCGCACGACGACGCCGGACACCAAACCCCCGGCGATGCCGACACGCACACCGTCACCCTGATCACGGGTGACAAGGTCACCATCGGGACCGCCGCCGACGGCACCGTCGTGCACTCCTTCCAGGCCGCGAGCGGAGCCACCACCGGCTTCCACCGTGCTGTCCTGGACGGCGCCACCTACGTCTACCCCGACTCCGCGCTGCCGTACGTGAGCGCCGGGAAGCTCGACAAGCAGCTCTTCAACGTGACGCGGCTGATCGCCGAGGGGTACGACGACGCGCACAGCTCCCGGCTGCCGCTGATCGTGCGGTACACCGACGCCGCCGCCAAGTCCCGTACCCGGGCGAAGATGGCCGGCTCGACCGACGTCCGCCGCCTGGACAGCATCCAGGGCGCGGCCCTCGCGCAGAACCACAAGCAGGCACCGGAGTTCTGGTCCTCGCTCACCGGGGGTTCGGGCGCGGCGGCCCGGTCCGCGAAGCCGTCCTTCGCGGGCGGCGTCGCCCACGTGTGGCTCGACGGCAAGGTGAAGGCCGACCTGGCCGACTCCACCGCACAGATCGGCGCGAACAAGGTCTGGGCGGAGGGCGACACCGGCCAGGGCGTGAAGGTCGCGATGCTCGACAGCGGCGCGGACATCGAACACCCGGACCTGGTCGGGCAGGTGTCCGACAGCGCCAGCTTCGTCCCCGGCGAGGACGACATCGCCGACTACAACGGCCATGGCACGCACGTCGCCTCGACCATCGTCGGCACGGGCAGCGCCTCCGACGGCAAGGAGCGGGGTGTCGCCTCCGGCGCCCGGCTGGCCGTCGGCAAGGTGCTCAACTCCGAGGGCAGCGGCCAGGAATCCTGGATCATCGCGGGCATGGAGTGGGCCGCCCGCGACCAGAAGGCCAGGATCATCAGCATGAGCCTGGGCGGCGGCGGTGACAGGACCGACCCGATGAGCCAGGCCGTCGACGAACTCAGCCACGACACAGGCGCGTTGTTCGTGATCGCGGCGGGCAACGGCGGCCCGCACTCCATCAGCAGTCCCGGTGCCGCGGACTCCGCGCTGACCGTCGGCGCCGTCGACTCCACCGACACGCTCGCCGACTTCTCCAGCCAGGGCCCGCGTGACGGCGACGGCGGGCTGAAGCCGGAGATCACCGCGCCCGGCGTCGACATCGTCGCGGCGCGCTCGCACTACAAGCGCGGCTCCGGCTACTACACCACGATGAGCGGCACGTCGATGGCGACGCCGCACGTCGCCGGTGCCGCCGCGCTCCTCGCCTCAGAGCACCCCGACTGGACGGGCACCCAGCTCAAGGAGGCGCTGGTCAGCAGCGCCAAGGCAACCCCGGCGTACACCCCGTACCAGGCGGGCGCCGGCCGGCTCGACGCGCTGGCGGCCGTGCACACCACGGTCTTCGCCACCACGAGCGCCTACTCCGGCTTCTACACGTGGCCGCCGAAGCCGGGGCAGACCGACGTCCAGACGGTGACGTACACCAACGTCGGCGACGCACCGGCCAACCTCAACCTGGCGGTCAACGGCACAGTCCCGGCAGGGTTGTTCAGCCTCTCCGCCGACCACGTCACCGTGCCCGCCCACGGCACCGCCACGGTCACCCTGACGGCGGATCTGGACAAGCTGGGCGGCGACCAGTCGGTCAGCGCCATGATCATCGGTACGGACGGCAGCGGAGCGGTCCGCGCCCGGACCCTGATCGGCGCGGCCCGCGAGGGCCAGCGGCAGAATCTGACCGTGGTCGCCAAGGACCGTTCGGGCAAGCCGCTGGAGGGCCGGGTCGTCCTGACCGCCGAGCACCTCTTCACGGTGATGGACCTCGACGCGTCCGGCACCGGCACGGCGCGGCTGCCCGTCGGCAGCTACAGCGGCTGGCTCACCGGTGACGTGCAGGGTGCCGAAGGCCCGCACTCGCGCGGCATGGTGCTGCTCGCCTTCAACGACGTGAAGCTGGACCAGGACCGCACCGTCACCCTGGACGGCCGCAAGGCACGCCGGATCCTGGCGCGCGTGCCGCAGCAGACCACTGCCGTCGCACCGCGCCTGGACGCCCACCGGTCCTTCACCGACAGCCTGGTGGAGACGTCGATGCTGCCGGACCCGTCGTACGACAGCATCTGGGCGCTCCCGACCGGCAAGAAGGTCACCGACGGCGAGTTCGAGACCGGCGCCCGCTTCCGCCTCGAGCAGCCCGCGCTGACCGTGAGCACGAAGGCGACGACCTTCAACGACCCGCTGGTCAAGCGCGCGGCCACGCCGCTGCCCGCCGGTACCCGGAACCTGACGGCGGTCTTCGCCGGTGACGGCACGGCCGAGGAGCTCGCGCGGCAGAACGTGCGCGGCAAGGCCGTCGTGGTGCGCGGCGCCGGCACGGAAGGGATCAAGGCCCAGGCGGAGGCCGCCGCGGCCGCCGGCGCCCGGCTGCTGCTGGTCGTCAACGACGGCGTCGGCCGCCTGCAGCCCTGGGACGAGAACCCCTGGAGCCCGGAGAGCCCGGCCCCGGTGACGGTGGCGACGCTCAACGCCGACCAGGGCGCCGACCTGCTCGGCCAACTTCGGCACGGCGCGGTCTCGCTGAAGGTCACCTCGCACCCCACGACCGACTACGTCTACGACGTCGTGCACCACTGGACGGGCGCCGTTCCGGCGGACCCGACCTGGCGTGAGGAGTCCAAGGACCTCGGCCGGGTGAACGTCTCCTTCCGGAACTACCGGCAGGGCAAGGCGATGGAGTTCCGTCCGGACGTCTGGCGGGGCTGGGCCGTCGGCAACCAGCTCACGGCGCCCGCCCAGGGCGAGCGCACCGACTGGGTCACCGCCGGCACCACGTGGCTGGACGACGCCTTCATCATGGGCGAGACCGGGCAGCACTCGATCGACCCGCTGAACTACCCGGCGCGCAAGACCGCCAAGGTCAGCTGGTTCGGCCCGATCCAGCGGCCCCGCATGGGCCCGGTGAACTACCAGCCCGTGCGCTACCTCGACGCGATGTACATCACCGCGCCCGGCTGGGGCGACTCGGGGTCCGGCCACGTCGGCGACGCCGGAGCGAACTTCGACGTCAAGGACTGGATGTCGCTGTACCAGGGCGACCAGCAGCTCGACTGGGGCAACGCCGAGTACCTGCAGGTACCCGGGCTCGGTGCGGAGCGCCTGCCCTACCGGCTGGTCCTCGACAACGACCGTGACGCCTGGGCGAACCCGTACTCGCGGCACACGCTGACCGAGTGGAACTTCACCTCCGCGGTCACCGGCAGCGAGTCGGCGGTGTCCCTGCCGCTCATCCAGCTCGACTACGGCGTGGACACCGACAAGTCCGGCCGTGCCGACCGGCACGCCGGCCTGACGGTGACCGCCTCGCACCTGCCGGGCACCACCGCCACCATCGGGAAGCCGACCGTCGAGGTGTCGTACGACGACGGTGCGACCTGGCAGCGGACCGACCTGAGCCGGAGCGACGACGGATGGCGGACGAACCTGCGCGCGCCGCGGTCCGCCGACTTCGTCACCCTCCGGGTCGGCGCCCGGGACAGCGCGGGCAACACCGTCTCGCAGACGATCACCCGGGCCTTCGGCCTGCGCTGACGTCACACCCCGGGAGGTCACCTGGGACAGCACCGCGTGGGTGGGACCGCAGCCGGCGGCCCTGCCCACGCGGCGTTCCCAGTTGTCAGAGGATCTATGAGGACACCTCGTCGCGGAACGGCAAGCGAGTGCTCGTGGACCGCCTGTGGCCCCGCGGAATGAGCAAAGAACGGGCCCACCTGGACGAATGGCTCCGCGACGTGGCGCCGTCGGCGGACCTGCGCCACTGGCACCACCACGACCAGGAGCGCTTCGCGGAGTTCCGGGATCGCTACATCGGCGAACTGGAGGACGCCGATCACCGGCCAGCCGTGCAGCACCTGCGTGATCTCGCCGCCCACGACAAGGTCACCTTGCTCACCGCCACCAAGGACCTCGGCCACAGTGAGGCCGCCGTGCTCGCCCAGTGGCTCGGCGCCGCCGGCACAGCGAGCCGCTAGATCCGTTGCTCCGTCATCCGACTGGCTCAATGATGGCGTGCCGCCGGCGCAGGTCACGGACTGGGCGGCCAACGGCGTCCCGGTCCTTCTGTCCACCTATGCCCGTTGCATCGTCGGTCAGCTGGATGATCTCAAGACACGCATCGAGGCCGCTGGCGACCTCCCAGATCACACGAAAGACGTCTGACGCGCCTACGGGAACTTCGACACGTATTCCACACGGCGACCCGCAGAAACCCGGTGACAGCCGGACAGCGCCGGACCCTCTCCACGATCACGTGAAGGCGGTCCGGTTCTCCGTGTCGGGGGTCAAACATGCCTTGGCCGGCAAAAAGGCCCTCCCGGGGGGAGGGCTCTCAGTGGCGCCCCCGGCAGGACTCGAACCTGCGGCCAAGCGCTTAGGGACCGTAAAGAATCAACACGTTGGTTTGGTCTCTGCTGTGAGGGTCGCGCCGTGTGCGGCGGCGTGGACGAGGAGTCCTGCCAGGGTGTTGAGGTGTGCTGCTGGGGGCCGGGGTGTGTGTGCGTGCTGGTCCATCAGTCGCCGGATCTCGCTGGTGGTGTGGCGGATGGTGTCCTTGCTGACGGCGAAGAGGTGGGCCAGCACGGTAGGCGGCAGGGCGAGGTTTTGTTGCAGCACGGTGACCAGGACCCGGTCGGCCAGGTCGAGTTTGGCTTTGCGGCCGCCGCCCGGGGCCCGGCGTCGCTCGCCGCCGTCGCGTCGGGCGGCGGGGTCCTGTTTCTGCAGCGTCTGCCAGTCGGCGGTCAGGGTCTCGGTCAGCTCGGTCAGTGCGGTGCAGGTCATGCCGGTCAGCGCGGGATGTGACAGAGCACCGCGGTCGAAGACCGCCGTCGGCCCGGGCGTTGGTCCGGTGGGGCCTGCCGGGCTGGCGGGGTGGGGGTGCACGGTGTAGTTCCATTCGCCGTGGAAGGCATGTCCGGTGACCGGCACTGCGTTCAGCTCAGCATCGCTGACCTTCACACCGGTGGGATAGGCGCCGGTGTCGAGTTCGGCGTGGACGGTGAGACCGGTGCGGGTGGTGGTCGCGGCGATGGACTGCACGACGACCTCGTGGCTGTTCAGCGGTCTGCCGCGCCAGTTCATGGTGATCGCGGAGAACAGCCGATGTTCCACCTTGTTCCACTTTGATGTTCCCGGCGGCATGTGGCAGACCGTGACGGCCAGGCCGGTCCGGGCGGCGAACGCAGCCAACTCGGTCTTGAAGGCCCGGGTGCGGTAGCCGTTGGAGCCGCCGGCATCGGCGGTGATCAGCAGACGTCTGGCCTGCGGATAGTCGAGGCGACCTTGCCCGTTCCACCAACGGCTGATCGATTCGACCGCGAAGGCTGCGGTGTCGTGATCCGTACCGACGTTCACCCAGCCGGTGTCCGCCGCCAGGTCGTAGATGCCGTAGGGCAGGGCCTTGCCCAGCGCGTCACCGGGGAAGTCATGGACGTCGACCCGCACGGGTTCACCGGCCGGCCGCCATTGACGTCCGGCGTTCTTGAACTCCCCGACGACTTCCTTCTTTTTCGTGTCCACACTGACCACCGGCTCGCCGTCCGCCTGATGGTCCTTGACCTGGTCATTGATGTACCGAAACTGTGTGTCCCGGTCGGGGTGTTGAGCGCCCTCAAGGGTCTTGGCATTGGCCTGCAGACTGAAACCGTTCTCCCGCAGCAGCCTGCCCACGGTCGGCGCCGAGGCGGCATGGCCCTGCCGGGTCAGCTCCCCGGCCAGAGACCGCAGCGACCTGGTCGTCCACCGCAGCGGCGACATCGGATCGCCCCGCTCATCCGGCTCGACCAGCGCCAGCAGCGCCGGAACGAGCAGCGGGTCAAGCTCCTCGGCGCTCTTGCGACCGCCGCCGTCCCGTCGGACCCGGCCATCGGGCAGCGGGTCCTCACCGCCCTCCAGCTCGAAGACACCCTTCCGCACCGTCGTCTCGCTCACCCCTGCGGTACGCGCGACGGCCCGGACCCCGCCGTGCCCCAGCAGCCGGGCCTCGGCGGCCAGCGCCAGCCGCTGCTGGCGCTCATTCAGATGAGGTAACAACACCCCGAGTCTCAGGGCAAGTTGGTCACGAACCTCGTTCGGTATGGACATACCACACCAACGACAGGCAGACCGTGAAGCAACGTGTTGATTCTTTACGGTCCCTAAGGGCCTGCCGATCATCAAGGTGTTGCTTTCAGATCGGGGCTCGTTGAAGTCGTATGCGCATTCCGGACGAGACGCGTGATCAACTTGCTGTGAAGTTCGCGGTGTTGTTCCCGCATCTGAACGAGCGGCAGCGGCGATTGCTGATGGCCCAGGCGGAACTGCTGGCCCGCCCAGCGCTACGGCGTGGGGGGCCGCTGTGGGGAGCGGAGTACGAGCAGGGTGATCTCGCTGGGGGCGAAGACGCGGAACGGCGGGCCCCAGAAGCCGGTGCCGCGGCTGGTGTAGAGGAGGGTGCGGGTGCCGTGGCGGCTGAGGCCGGCGACGGCGGGCTGGTCGATGCGGACCAGGTGGTGGAAGGGCCAGATCTGGCCGCCGTGGGTGTGGCCGGAGAGCTGGAGGTCGACGCCGGCGGCTGCCGCCCGGTCGACGAACTTGGGCTGGTGGGCCAGGAGCAGGACGGGGTGGTCGGGGTCGGCGCCGTGCAGGGCTCCGGCGAGGTGGGCGCGGTGGCCGGCGAGGCCGGAGGACTCGGCGGTGACGTCGTCCACGCCGGCGACCACGAGGGTGTCGCCACCGCGTTCGAGCAGCAGATGGCGGTTGCGCAGCGGCTCCCAGCCCAGCTCGTCCATGAGGTCGACCCAGCCCTGGGCCTCGCTGTAGTACTCGTGGTTGCCGGTGACGTAGACCCGGGCCCGGGTGGCCTGCACGGTGCCGAGTGGGGCGGCCTGGGCGCGGCGGCGTTCGGCCGTGCCGTCCGCGATGTCTCCGGTGTGGCAGACCAGGTCGGCCTGCAGAGTGTTCACCGTCTCGCAGACCCGCGCCGACCAGCGGGCGCGGTCGAGCGGGCCGTAGTGGGTGTCGGTGATGAGGACGACGCGAGTGCCGTCCAACCCGGCCCCCAGGCGCGGAAGTTGCACGTCGAGACGGCGTACCCGTGGTACCCGGCGGGCCTCGGCGTACCCCCAGGCGAGCAGCACGGTGGCTGCGCCGAGGACCGCCCAGGTGACGATCCGGGCCCGGTCCTGGCCGTCGCCGACGCCACTCACGGTCAGGGCGAGCCGCAGCAGGACGCCGAGCAGAACGGACCAGGTGAACAGGACCCAGATGGTGCCCAGCAGGGTGTCCCCGACGATCGCCGCCCAGTCCTGCTGCCGTCGGCCGTGGCCGCGCACCATCGCGAGCGGCATACCGATCAGGCCGAGGGCGAACAGGGCGGTGCCGGCCAGAGTGACAGGGAGCGGCCAGTGCTGGCCGGCGTGCAGCAGCAGCCAGCAGGGCACGGTCCACAGCAGGACGGGGGCGATCAGGGGGAGGTAGCGCATCAGGCGGTGCAGTCGGCTCCGCTGGGTCTCGTGCGCTGCACTGTCGGCGGATCGGGTTTCGCTGGTGTCGGTCACGCTTCCCCTCCTTGAGCAACCGGGCTGCCGTCGCGCGCACTGTATCCGGCCGTCTTCGGGCCGGTCGGACGGGGTGTTCATGGTGGGCAGCCCCATGCAGCGAAGGGGTCTTTGCCGGGCGGCAAGACTCCGCTGCGGCGGCCGGGGTGCCAACTACTACGGCCCCGGCCCCGGGGGGCTGATCTCGGTCCCCGGGAACACCCTGTTCGCGCGGGCGGTCGCCGGGAGGCGCATGTTCTGGCCGGGCAAGCTCGACCAACCGCACGCCCTGCACTACCTGCCGGATCTCGCGCGGGCACTCGTGATGCTGGCCGACAGCGAGGCGCCATGGGGACAGGCGTGGAACCTGCCCTCTCCCAAGTCTCTGACCGGCCGACAGTACGCCGCCGCAGCGGCCCTCGACGGCCGCACGCGCGTGAGCGCAGTACCCAAGCTCGCCCTGCGGACCGCGTGCCTGTTCGAGACCCAGGCACGCGATGTGACGGAGATCTTCTGGCAGTTCGACCGGCCGTTCCTGAACGAAGCGAGCGCCATCGAAACCCACATCGGACAGCTGACCCTGACGCCCCAGGCCGACGCAGTAGCCCAGACCATGGCTGGACACCGGAGGGAGGCCGGGAACCACCGGCATGCTGGTTAAGGCAAGGGCTCAAGTGGCTTTCGTTTGCGAGGGTCCGAGCAGTTGACGTCGGGTACTGCCGTTTAAGTCCTGGTGGCGCAGCGCCGTCATCAGGGGGACGGGGACGGGAGTCGTCCGGCCGGCGGGCGTCAGCTCGCCCGTCTCGGGCCCGACGGCGAACAGGGCGACGCTGTCGGCTGTGCTGTTGTTGACGTAGAGCCATCGTCCACTGGGGTCGATGACGAAGTTGGTCGGACCGCTCACGCCCTGGCTGGTGTGGCCGATGACGGAGAGCATCCCGGTCGGGCGGTCGATCCGGTAGCCGGTGATCGTCCTCCGACATCCCAGGTCTACGTGCTCTCGACTCTCACCGTATTGAGAATGTGCGCAGCCTGACCGGTCTCTACCTGCTCCCCGGCCCGTCCTCTCCCGTCCGCTCGCCGTCCGCCGGGCGCGCGGCTGCCCGGTGCATGCGGATCACCGCGTACGTCTCGCCGTCTCTCGGCGGCCGCGTCCATGAACGGGTGGTGAATGTGTGCAGCCGCCCGTTCGTGATGGCATGACGAGGCAGAGACGCACCGAACTCCCCGGCCACCGCTTCCAGCAGCGACCGTTCCACCTCGGCCCCGTCCTCCAGGGCGCCGAAGAACCGGCTCGGGTCCAGCGCCCGCGGTATCTCCCCGCTCTGCCGGATCTCCCTGTCCACGTACGTGAATGCGTACTGCTCGGCACCGTCCTGCGCCACCGAAAGGTGGAAGAACGGTTCCCCGTGCCATGTCCTCAGGCCGCTCCACACCACCACCGCACGGGTGCCCGCGCTGGCGGCCGCGGCCGGGGAGACGAACCGACGCTGGTCGAACGGGGCGGGATCGCCGTCGAAGGCGAAGCTCCAACCGGTGCCGGTCCGGCCGACCGCCATGAGAGCCCTGTCGTCGTAGGACGAGAACTCCCTCTGGTTGTGCGGCGACCTGTGGCGCGCCTCCCAGAGGGTCGTGGGTTCGTTCAGCACGGTGCCGTCCCCGTCCGCGAGACGTCCGGGCAACTCCTCCGGCTCGACCCCCTCCACCAGGACGAACCGGTAGGACGTGCGGTTGTTGCCCGGGTCCGGCTCCGCGAGCCACGCCAGGTCGCTCGGGCAGAGCCCGGCCGCCGGCCTCGGTGCCTCACCCGCCTGCCCGCCCCTCGGCGTGGACAGCAGCTCCCGGCCCCGCTCCGGGGTCAGCAGCGGCCCGAGCACCGGGTCGGCCACCCACCCCAGCGGCGCCAGGTGGTCCGGTCCCAGCGGCTCCCACAGGGGCAGAGCATTTATCAGCGTCCGCCATGCCCCGTCGGTGTCTCCCCACCGCGCCAGTTCCCGCGCCCGCTCGACCGCCTCCCCGAACGGTCCGGCCGCCGTGTACCGGTACGTGCCATTCCTCACCTGATCCAGCGTCGCGTAAGCCAGCGACACCACGTCGTCGTCGGCGCCCCGCAAATGGAACGTCAGCGTGGAGTCATCCCGGTACGAGTGCGCCGCGTGCTCGGCCACCAGCGGTGGCAGCAACTCGGGCGCGTACTGCGGGTCCGTCACCAGGCCGTCGTAGTACACCATGTAGGTCTGTCCGAGCAGGCGGCGTATCTGGTCGCCCAGCCCGGCGGCCCTCGGCCTGCTGTACTCCTTGGCCTCGTCCAGCGCCTTCCCGGCCCGTTCCCAGCCGCCGCGCAGCGCCTCCAGCCGGGCCTCCTCCACCAGGGCGTCCAGCTCTCGTGTCGTGTCGTTGGCGAACACCGGCTCCCCGTCGCTCCGGTGCGCCCGCAGGCTGTGGAACTCCCGGTACATGTCCCGCATGAACTCAAGGAAGTTCGCGTGCCGCTCGGGTGGCGCGGCCCGCCAGCTCGCCCACGTGTACACGGCCCACTCACCGTCCTCGTCCGCGTCCTCGGGATCCATGAGGACGTGGGTGATGTCGGACTCGACGTCGAGCTGCAGCCCGCGCCGCCAGATGTCCGCCTCCCGCCGCTCCTCGGGCCCGGCGTCCTCGTCCAGGTACTCCTCGAACATGTCCGCGAGTCCTGACTCGTTGTTGTGCCAGTGCGCGTCCTCGGTCCCCGCCAGCAGCCACACGAACCCGCCCGCGTGCCGCCACCCGTCGCTGACCTTGAGGAACTCCCGGTACGACGGGGGCATCCGTCGGCCGAGGCGCTCCTCCATGGCTGCGATCCGCTCCTCCGACGCGGGCGGGAACCCCAGCCACCGCGCTTGCCGGGCGGTCGCGTCGTCCTCGCCCCGCGTCTCGCCGTCCGGCAGGGAATCTGCCCACTCCCCGCTCCACCTGAGCAGGAAGGACCGCCAGTCGAATGCCGTGGTGTCCGTCATGCACCCGATGCTGCCACTCACCACTGACAGTGCTCCGTTGCTTGCTGCGGCCGACAGGACCCTTTTGTACGCGACCGGCCTGGCAGGCTGTGCCGGCGTGCTCGCGCCCTGTTCGATCGATGGAGAAGTCGGCGAACTCCACGTCGGTGAAGGCGATCCCAAGGCCGTGGGCCGTCTACCTCCGTCCCGCAAGTTGGCGTGCCCCAGTGCACGTGCGAGGCACCATCTGCTGCTCGCCCGTCCGGCGTCCCGGGCGGCGAACAGCTCTCGCGCGCCGGGCAGCGGCCGGTCAGGGTGTCTGCGGCAGAGCCCGCCCCGTCGCCTCGGCTTCCTTCGGCGCGGCGGGTCCCGTCCGCTCGGGGCCCCGGCCCCGCCCTCGGCTGAGCTGCGCCCCGACCGCCGAGGTCACCAGGCTCAGCGCCGCGGCCGTGTACCAGACGACCCGGAAGTCGTGGTGCGAGGTGGCGTCGACATGGGAGCCGACGACCGCGACCAGGACGGCGACGCCGATCGTGGCCGAGATCTGGCGCACCGAGTTGACCAGCGCCGACCCGGTCGCCGCACGGTGTCCCGGTACCGCGTGCACGCCGGCGGCCACCAGTGTGCCCAGGGCCAGGCCCACTCCCGCACCGGTCAGCAGCTGGCTGGGCAGCAGCTCACTCACGTAGTCCGGTGTGACCGACGCGAAGATCGCGAACCAGACCATGCCACCGGCGAACAGCACGCCGCCCGCCGCGATCAGCGGTCCCTGCCCGAAGCGCTGCGCGGCGCGGGTGGTCAGCACGGTGACGACGGGCACGAGCGCGGGGCCGGGGGCCAGGGCGAGACCGGTGCGCAGCGCGCTCCAGTGCCAGACCTCCTGACACCACAGCACGTTCGACAGCAGCATGATCGAGAAGGCCACGCCGAACAGGAGGCTGCCCGCGTTCGCCGCACCGAAGCGCGGCAGCCGCAGCAGGTCCAGCTCGAACAGCGGACGGGGGTGCCGCAGGGACCGGAGCGCGAACGCGGCGCCGCCGATCACGGCGACGGCCAGCAGCAGTAGGGTCTCGCCGCTCGTCCAGCCCTGGTCGGGTGCCTGCACCAGCGCCCCGGACAGCGACGCGATCGAGACGATGACCAGCAGGGTGCCGAGGAGGTCGGGCAGCGGCCCGGTCTCCCGCGCGGCCGGCTTCGGCAGCGCGGACCGGCCGACGACGAACCCCGCGATGCCGATGGGCAGGTTGACGGCGAAGACCCACCGCCAGTCCACCTCGGTCAGCAGGCCACCGGCGACGGGGCCGGCGGCCGCGGCGAGTCCGCCGACCCCGGCCCAGCCGCGGGTGGCCTGGGTGCGGCGCTCGGCCGGCACCGCCGCCAGCAGCAGGGCCAGGGAGGTCGGGATCTGGGCCGACGCCCCTACGGCCTGCACCACCCGGGCCACGATGAGGGTTCCCAGGTTCGGGGCCAGGGCACAGCCCAGCGACGCGAGCGTGAAGACGGCGATCCCGGCGAGGAAGACCGGCCGCTGCCCTATGCGGTCACCGGCACGCCCTGCCACCACCAGCAGCGCGGCGAAGGTGATCGCGTAGGCGTTGAGGACCCAGGACAGCGATCCGAGGCCCGCTGCGCCGCCGCCTCCGGAGAAGTCCTCTCCCACGGCGGGCAGCGCGACGTTGACGATCAGCAGATCCAGGTTGGTCATGAAGACGGCCACCAGGACGACTGCGGCGGCCGCCCGAGGGTGCTTTGAAAACCGAAGCAGCGTGGACATGGCGCAACCCAAACACAGGGTGGTTTGGAAATCAAACCCTGCCGGGTGATACTGGGAAGATGACCACGCCTATCGACCCCCGGGACATGGCGGGGCGCCCGTGCTCCCTCGCCGCGGCCCTCCAGATCATCGGTGACCGCTGGGCCCTGCCGGCGATCCGCGAGGTCATGCTCGGCAACCACCGCTTCCGGCAGATCGCCAGGAACACCGGCGCTCCCACGGACCGGCTCGCCGCGCGCCTGAAGGCGCTGGTGGAGAGCGGCGTCCTCGAACGGCGCCCGCTGCCGGACGACGCCCGCTACAGCGGCTACTACCTGACGGAGGCCGGGCGCGATCTGGGGGCCATCACCCGCGAGCTGATCGGCTGGGGCGACCGCTGGGTCGTCACCGCACCGCCCGCCCGGATCCGGCACCGGGATCACGAACTCGTCACCCACACGGTGTGCGAGACCTGCGGCGAGCGGGTCCACGGGGAAGATGTCCACCGGGACGACCTCGTACCCGGCTGGGACCAGTCGGGCCCGGTGACGACCCCGTAGACCGAATGGCCCCACCTCAGCGAAACGAAGGTCCGGCATGATCAACGGCGCCCACGTCATCCTCTACAGCCAGGACGCGGAGGCCGACCGCGCCTTCATCCGCGACGTCCTCGCCTTCCCCGGTGTCGACGCGGGCGGCGGGTGGCTGATCTTCAAGCTGCCCCCGGCAGAGATCGCCGTACACCCCACCGAGGGCGCCCCCCAGCACGAGTTCTACCTGATGTGCGACGACCTCGACGCCCAGCTCGGGGAACTGCGTGCGCGGGGCGTCGAGATCACCCGCCCGGTCAGCGAACAGCGCTGGGGCAGGCTGACGGCGGTGCGTCTGCCCAGTGGCGCCGAACTGCCGCTGTACGAACCTCGCCACCCCGTGGCCCACAGTCTGTGACACTCGAGCGGCCCCGCCCGGGGTCCACCGGATGCTGACGGCACCGCCCCGTCACGGTGAACCAGATCGCCGGCGACAACCGTCGTGGTGCCTGGTCGCAGGGGCTGGTGGAATCATCCACCGGGCCGACCGCGTTCCCCCACGGGAACCCGGGCGGAGGCGGCCCGGATGGTGAGAAAGGTGGCGACATGCTGGAGACGGTGGGCCTGACGGCCGACGAGAGCGAGGTGTACCGCCTTCTGGTCGCCACCGGGACGGCGTCCGCTCAGGACATCTCCGGCCGCTCGGACCTCGACGTCGTGACCGCGCGACTGCTGCTGCGCGCGCTGGAGCACAAGGGCCTGGCGTCGGCGGTCGAGGACAGTCCCGAATGGTTCACGGCCGTGCCGCCGCAGGTGGCCCTCATGCCCCGGCTCCAACGCCACTTCGACGCCCTGGAACAGACCCGGGCCGCCGTCTACGAACTGGCGGAGACACACCGCCGCAGCGCATGGGCCCGGAGCACGGGCGAGGCCGTCGAGATCATCACCGGCGCGGCGGCACTGCGCCAGCATCTGCGCCAGCTCCAGCACGGCGCCGGCCGCGAGATGATGTGGTTCGTGAAGGCCCAGTACGTGGCCATGTCCCCGGAGAGCAACAAGGAGGAGTTCGACGCGCTGGACCGGGGCGTGCTCTACCGGGCCCTGTACGAGCAGGCGTACTTCGACGATCCCGACGCGGTGGACTACGTCGTCAAGGGCGTGTACGCCGGAGAGGTCGCCCGGGCGGTACCTCTGCTGCCGCTGCGGATGGCGATCGCCGACCGCTCGGTGGCCATCCTGCCGCTGGCCGCCTCGGGCACGTCCCGCAACCCCCGGGAACTGCGGGCCGCGGTGGTGCGGGAGAGCAGCCTGCTGGACGCGCTCATCGCCCTGTTCGAACACCACTGGGAGATCGGTGCCCCGCTCCGGGTGACCGAGGAGGGCCAGATCGGCGGCGCCGGCACCACGGATGCCGCCTCGCCGGTCGGGGAGGACCGGCACCTGCTCTCCCTGATGGTCGCCGGCATGACGGACGAGGCGATAGCCGGACAGCTGCGGGTCAGCAAGCGCACCGTCCAGCGGCGCATCCAGGGCCTGATGAGCCTGGCGGGCGTCGCGACCCGTATGCAGCTGGGCTGGCACGCGGCCCGCCGCGACTGGCTCTGAGCACGGCGGACACCGCAACGCAGACGAACAGGGCCCACCGGACCTGTCCGGCGGACCCTGTCCCTGTTCGTCCGGCCGCCGCGGCCGGACTGCGCCGCTCGCGGACGCAGTTGCCCGAGGATGTGACTACTCCGCGGAGCAGCCACCCGAGGACGTGGCTGCTCCGCGAAGGCGGCTACTTGAGCAGGTAGCCCTTGATGACGGTCTCCTTGAAGGAGTTGCCCGCCGCGTCCTCGACGTGGACGCGCAGGCTGACCGAGCCGCCCGCGGCGCGGCGCGGGTGCTCCACGGTCACGGTGCGCTCCATGCCGGAGCCCTTGACCCGCACCGACTGCCAGGTCTTCCCCTCGTCGAAGGAGACCTCGGTGGTGAAGACGCGGATGGGCGACGCCGGGGCGCCGGCCGTCCGCTGGATCAGGACCGGGATGTCGAGCTTGCGGCCGGCTTCGGCCCGGTTCCACTCGTCCAGCTCCGGCGACATACGGACCGCGTACAGCGGCAGCGCCTGCCTGGTCGCCGTGGTCTGCGACCGGAACCGCCATTCCGCCCGCACACTCGTGGAGACGGAGCTGGGGGCCATGTCACGGTTGTGCTCGACCGTCAGACGGTAGTCGGCCGGGGTGGCGTCGGCCGGGACGTCGCTCATGCTCCAGTCCTGGGAGACCAGCTCGCCGTTGCGCCACAGCTTCACCTCGGGCAGGCCGGACGTGGTGTCGGCCACCAGGTCGAGGTTGCCGTTGGCGGCCGACTGGAAGGGCCGGAACATCGTGTCGCCCTCACGGAAGGCGGCCATCTGGGACGAGAGGCCCACGGCCTGGATCCCGCCGTTCCAGCGCTCCTCGACCTGGGAGCCGGCCTTGTAGCCGTGCAGGTCGCTCAGGTAGCTCTGCCCGTGCGCGTCCGGGTCGAGGAAGCTGTTCTGGTCGAAGGCCGTCTGCCAGCGCAGGCCGTCGGCCGCCGAGAAGTAGTCGACGCGCCGGGCCGGGACCGGAATTCCCTCCATCGCCCGGCCGCTGAAGCGGACGTTGTCGACGTACGTCCACACGATGCGCGTGGCCGTGGTGCCGGGCGTGGTGGCGGCGAACGTGGTGTTCACCCTGGCCAGCTCCGACTTGCGGGGGTTGTAGGCCGGATCCGCCGGGATGGCGCCGTGCACCGGTCGCGTGAGGTAGTAGACCGAGGCGGGGTTCCCGTCCGCGCCGGCCGGGTCGCCCCAGACGCTGGTGACGAGGTAGGTGAACTTCGAGTCCTTGTACTGGGCCGTCGGCACCGCGTACACGCCGTCGATGTGGTCGGTGCCGATCGCGTTGTTCATGGTGACCGAGAGCAACTGGTCGGCCAGGCTGATCGTGCCGATCTCGGCCGACATGATGCGCGCGGAGCGGCTCGGTGCCGATACCGTGACGGGCTTCGCCTTCCGGGCGTCGATGGTCACCTGCCGGTCGGCGCTCATCACGACCTTCGGCACGCCGACGATGGTGCCCTCGGTGAAGGAGGCGTCGAAGTAGAAGCCGCTCACCGAGTAGGTGTCCTTCGGCAGTCGCACCACCGTGCTGCTCTTGCCGAGCGCCTCGACCTCGTACGCCTTGCCGTCGGCCGAGTTGACCAGCAGGTAGGCGTTGTCGGGGGCGGCGCCCGTGCGGCTCTTCATGCCGATGCGCAGGTCGTAGGACGGCTGCTCGACGTCCATGCCGAACGGGACACGCACCGACACCTGGCCGTCCGCGGTGCTCGCGGTCACCACACCGCTGTACGCGGCGTACGTCGTGGCGGCTTCCGGGGTCGCGGTCAGGGTGACGTCCGCCGTTCCGTGCGCGGGCACGGTGACCGTGTCGGCGCTGAGCCGGAACAGCCCGGCGGGGGCGGGCACGTCCTTCTTCCCGCTGCTCGGGTTGTCCTTCAGCCGAAGGGTGACCGGCGCGGCGCCCGGGTTGCGGTAGGTGATGGTCTCGGTCACCGGAGGCCTCTTGCCGTCCGTCCAGCGGATCAGCCCGAAGTCCAGTGCGGTGGTGTCGGCGGTGACGTCCTGGTCGACCGCCCGGGCGACGTCGACGCGTCCGGCGCCCTGGAAGTAGGCGCCGTGCTCCTTGGCGCCGGTCGCCGACTGCATCAGCTGGCGCTTGACCTGCTCCGCCGTCCAGTCCGGGTGCTGCTGGAACAGGATGGCGGCGGCTCCGGTCACATGGGGCGTGGCCATGGACGTGCCGCTCATCGCGACATAGCCGTCGTCGGCGGTGGTGCCGCCCGCCTGGGCGGCGACGACGTTGACGCCGGGGGCGATGATGTCCGGCTTGAGGCCTGAGTCGCCCACCCGCGGGCCGACCGAGCTGAAGACGGCCAGGTCGTCGTCCTCCTCGGCCGCGCCGACGGCCAGCGCCCGGTCGTCGGAGGCGGGCGAGGAGACCTTGTCGGGACCGCTGTTGCCGGCCGCGGCCACGACCAGCGTGCCGTAGTCACGGGTCACGGTGTCGACCATGGCCTCAAGGGCGTCGGTCTCCGGTGTGTCCGTGTCGCCCAGGCTGAGGTTGATCACCTTGGCGCCGTGCTGGGCGGCCCAGGCCAGGCCCTCGACGATGTCGGAGTTGTCGCAGTTGCCGTCCGCGGTGCACACCTTGCCGGACAGGATCTGCACACCGGGTGCCACACCCTTGTACTTGCCGTCGGAGGCCGCGCCGGAACCGGCGACCGTGGAGGTCACATGGGTGCCGTGACCGTTCAGGTCGTCGGTGTTGGGCTCGGTGGTGAAGTTCGCGGACTCGGTGACGAGGCCCTTGAGGTCCGGGTGGTCGGGGTCGTAACCGGTGTCGAGCACGGCGACCTTGACGCCGGTGCCGGTGTAGCCCTTCTCCCAGGCGTGCGGGGCCCCGATGCGCGGCACCGTGCTGTCGAGCTGGATCCTGGAGTGGCCGTCCAGCCAGACCCGGCGCACACCCGCTCCGAAGGACGTGGCGTCCGCCCGGCCGGGGGCGATGCCCTTCCAGAACCCGGCGGCGTCCGCGCGGTGTTCGCCGAGGGTCGCGAAAGGGGTCCCGCCGATGGGGCGGACGGTGTCGGCACCGGCGGCGGTCAGCTGTCGCCGGGCGGTGCCCGCGTCCCCGGCGTACTCGACGATCAGCGGCAGGCTCGACCGCTGCGCGTACTTGCCCCGGACCAGGGCGGAGACGTTGAACAGCGCCTTGTCGAGGCGGCCCGTCGCGAGCAGCGGGAGCGTGTCGGCGGGTATGACCGTCCAGTCGCGACCGGCCTGGCGCTTGATGAACGCGACTCGTTCACGGCCCTCGGCGGGCTCGACCGACACACTCTGCTTGCCCGAGGTGTCCGTCTCCAGCGTGACGCGGTCGCCGGTGATCAGGGTGAGCTGATGCCGGGAGGTGATCGGCGACCGGGCCGCTCCGGTCTGCGCGGCGGCTTCCGTTCGCCCGGTGTGCGGGCCGAGGTCCTGAGCGGCGCCGGGGGCGGCGGTCAGACCGGCCACGAGCGCCACGAGGGCGGCGGCCGCCGCCGTATACCGAGGCCGGGGAGGGCGGATCCCGGGGCGCCACCTGTTGTTCATGTCTCTCATGGGAGGACAGCGTGGTGCCGTCAAGTGCCGAGGTCAGCAGTTTGCCCTGTCCACCAGGCGTCAAGTCACCTTTACGCCAACCCCTATACTTCATAAAGAGGGTAAAAGTGGCCAGGTTGGCGGCTCATGGACGAACCGAGCGAGCCGCTCCCCGGGTGGTGTCAAGCCGGCGGCCGGAGATCACGCACAGTCTTTCCTTGCCGGCTCGACCGGAAGCCCTTCGGCTGCCCTCGGCGGCGAGTACTGTGCCGTAGCCCGTAGCCCGTAGCCCGTAGCCCGTAGCCCGTAGAAGCCGTATCTCAACCGAACGTGATCCCGTGATTTCGCCTGCTCAGACATGGTTTCGCTCGGGGTGAGGGAGGCATGCGGCGTCTTGTGTCCGCTTCATGACCGAGGGGTGCGCGGTGGCGTCGGTGCTGGGAATGCTGGAGGAGCGCGGCGGTCCGCGGGCAAGGGATCGGTGAAGGCCAGGGAGATCGCGGTGGAGCTGGGCCTTGGGACGACGCCGGCGAAGGTCGAGGGGGTGCGTTCGAAGGCCAGGCGCCTGGCGGATGGCTCTTCCTGGAGGCGTCGGGGATGTTCAGTGCCGGCCGGCGGTCCGTGGCCGTGCCAGACGCCGGTTCATCCGGGTGACCATCGACCACCGGATCACCGCCTCGCTGCTGGTCGGCAACGTCTCGTAGTCCCGGGCCAGGCGGCGAGAGTTCATCAGCCATGCGAACGTGCGCTCTGCCACCGAGCGTCTGGGGAGCACCACGAACCCTGTCATGTCGTCGGTGCGAGACAATCACACGATGGTGCAGCCGAGTTGGACTGGACGGGCTCGGACACGTACAACAAGGCCGTACGACCTCCGGCACGCCGGGATTTCGTTCTGGCTCTACTCCGGTGTGGACCCGGCCGAATGCGCTCGCCGCGCCGGCCAGAGCATCGAGGTTCTCTTCCGTCACCACGCCAAGTTCCTTGATGGCGTTCGAGAACAGGCGAACCGCCTCATCGAGCAGTCCATGCAGGAGTGGGGGCGTGTCAGTCGAGGCGAAGCGACCGGGGACTGATCCGCGGGTTTTGGTCCGTGACTGGTCCGGAAGCACTGGTCAGGAACGGCATAGCTGTGGGACGAATTGGGAGTTGGCGTGCAAGCCGGACTTCGCCGTGAGTAGGCGGAGTGAAAGGCGCCTGACGGATAAAAGACCAGGTCAGGCGCCTTTTTTCGTGCGCCTAGAAGAAGCCCAGCTTCTTCGGTGAGTACGACACCAGGAGGTTCTTGGTCTGCTGGTAGTGCTCCAGCATCATCTTGTGCGTTTCGCGGCCGATACCGGACTGCTTGTAGCCGCCGAACGCCGCGTGCGCGGGGTAGGCGTGGTAGCAGTTCGTCCATACCCGGCCCGCCTGGATGGCGCGGCCCGCCCGGTAGGCGGTGTTGATGTCACGCGTCCATACGCCGGCCCCGAGGCCGTACAGCGTGTCGTTGGCGATCTTGATGGCGTCGTCGAAGTCGTCGAACGACGTGACGGAGACGACCGGGCCGAAGATCTCCTCCTGGAAGATCCGCATCCGGTTGTCGCCCTCGAAGATCGTCGGCTGGACGTAGTAGCCGCCCTTCAACTCGCCGTCGTACTCGATGCGTTCACCACCGGTGCGGATCGTGGCGCCCTCCTGCCGACCGATGTCCAGGTAGGAGAGGATCTTCTCCAACTGGTCGTTGGAGGCTTGCGCGCCGATCATCGTGTCGGTGTCGAGCGGGTGGCCCGGCTTGATCAGCTCGGTGCGGGCGACCGCCGCCTCCAGGAACTCGCCGTAGTGGCCGCGCTGCACCAGTGCCCGCGAGGGGCAGGTGCACACCTCGCCCTGGTTGAGCGCGAACATCGTGAAGCCCTCCAGCGCCTTGTCCCTGAAGTCGTCGTTCTTCGCCCAGACGTCGTCGAAGAAGATGTTGGGGGACTTGCCGCCGAGCTCCAGCGTGACCGGCTTGATGTTCTCCGAGGCGTACTGCATGATCAGCCGCCCCGTCGTCGTCTCACCCGTGAAGGCCACCTTCGCCACCCGCGGGCTGGATGCCAGCGGCTTGCCCGCCTCCACGCCGAAGCCGTTGACGATGTTGACGACGCCCGGCGGCAACAGGTCCGCGATCAGGCTCATCCAGTAGTGGATGGACGCCGGAGTCTGCTCGGCGGGCTTGATGACGACCGCGTTCCCCGCCGCCAGCGCCGGGGCGAGCTTCCAGACCGCCATCAGGATCGGGAAGTTCCACGGGATGATCTGCGCGACCACGCCGAGCGGCTCGTGGAAGTGGTACGCGACGGTGTCGTCGTCGACCTCGCCGAGCGAGCCCTCCTGGGCACGGATCGCCCCCGCGAAGTAACGGAAGTGATCGATGGCGAGCGGGATGTCGGCGGCCAGCGTCTCGCGGACCGGCTTGCCGTTCTCCCAGCTCTCGGCGACCGCCAGCTTCTCCAGGTTCGCCTCCATCCGGTCGGCGATCTTGAGCAGGATGTCGCCGCGCGCGGTGACGGAGGTGCGGCCCCAGCCGGGCGCGGCCGCGTGCGCCGCGTCCAGCGCACGTTCCACGTCCTCGGCGGTACCCCGCGCCACCTCCGTGAACGGCTGCCCGTTCACCGGACTCGGGTTCTCGAAGTACTGCCCGCGAGCCGGCGGAACGTACTCGCCGCCGATGAAGTGGTCGTAACGGGCCTGGTAGGAGACGATCGCGCCCTCGGTGCCGGGCGCCGCGTAACGGGTCATGCTGGTCTGCCTCCCGGAGAAGCGCTGCCCGCCGTTGGGCAGCTCTCGCCGCGAGGCTAGGCGCGGGAACGTTGCAACGACGTTGCGGACGAGGGCGGTCGGCCCTGCCCGTCGTGTGATCCGTCGCGCCGCCCGGGCGCCATCGGGTGCGCCCAGCCCGGTGGTGCCGCCTGCTCGGACTCCAGCTCGTCCAGGCGTGCCCGCACCGCCGCCGTCGGGCGTACGACGGCCAGCGCCCGCCATACGCCGAGGTCGTCCTCGCCCCACGGAGCGCGCACCCAGTCCGCCAGCAGGTCGGGGTCGCGGCGGGCGATCAGCGCCGTACGCAGCCCGTCGGCGAGCCGACGCCGCAACCGCACCACTGCCGGGGCTCCTGAACCCGGTAGCAGCGGACCGGCGTACGCCGCCGCGGCCGCCGTCACCGCGCCCGTCCCGAGCCGCCGCTCGACGATCGCCACGTCGGACTCGACCGGCGCCGTGAGCCGGTAGGGGCGTGAGGCCAGCAGTCCGGGACCGAGGAGGCGGCGCAGGCGGGTCAGCTCCGCGCGCAGCGTCACCGGCGTCACCGACTCGTCCTCGTACAGCGCGCACAGCAACTCGTCGCCCGTCAGGCCTTCCGGGTGCCCGGCCAGCAGTACCAGGATCTCGCTGTGCCTGCGGCTGAGCCTGACCTTGCGGCCGCCCGCGACCAGTCGCGCCTCGTCGCGGCCGAGCGCGGTCAGCTCGACCGCGTCGTCCGTCGCCTTCGCCGGTGTGAGCAGAGCCAACTGGGACTCGGCGGCCCGCGCCACCGCCTGGACGAAACCGAGACTGTGCGGATGCGCGAGCCCGTCCCCGCCGGTGATGTCCACCGCGCCGAGCAGTCGCCCGGTGCGCGGATCGTGCACCGGGGCAGCCGCGCACGTCCACGGCTGGACCCGGCGGATGAAGTGCTCGGCCGCGAACACCTGCACCGGCCGGTCGACGGCGACCGCCGTCCCCGGTGCGTTCGTTCCGACCGAGGTCTCCGACCACCGTGCGCCCGGCACGAAGTTCATCCGCCCCGCCTGCCGCCGGGTCGCCGGATGTCCCTCGACCCACAGCAGCCTGCCCTGTGCGTCGCACACCGCCAGGAGGTGCTCGCCGTCCGACGCGAACGTCCCCATGAGTTCGCGGAACAGCGGCATCACCTGTGCCAGGGGGTGCTCCGCCCGGTAGGAACCCAGATCGCCGTCCGTGAGCTCCACCCTTGCCGTCCCGTCCGGTACGACCCCCGCGCGTGCCGAACGCCGCCAGGAGTCGGCCACCACGGAGCGCACCGGCCGTGGCACCGTGCCCGCCTCGGTGAACGCCTCGTGGGCGCGGCGCAAGGTCCGCACCCGCTCGACGGGATCGGTTCCCGGTTCCAGGGCCACCCACGGATCGGTCAACTCGGCCTCCCGGAAGGCGATGCGGCTGGGACCATCGTCACTCCCGGTGCGGGCGCGGACAAGCGATGTGACAGCCTTCCTCGCACGGCGCCCGCATCGGCGCGTAGCCCCGACACCGCGGTGGCTCCTCGGTCAGGCGGAGCTGACGAGCCTTATGTACCGCGTCCAGTCCCAGTTCGCCCCCGGATCCGTGTGGTCGGTGCCCGGCACCTGGTAGTGGCCGATGATGTGCGTCCGGTCCTTGGGGATGCCGTACTTCGTGCAGATCGCGGCGGTCAGCCTGGCCGACTCCTCGTACAGCGCGTCGGTGAAATAGGCCGGCTGGTCCACCCAGCCCTCGTGTTCGATGCCGATACTGCGGGTGTTGTAGTCCCAGTTCCCCGCGTGCCACGCGACGTCGCGCTCCCTCACACACTGTGCGACATGCCCGTCGGCCGATCGCACGAGGTAGTGGGCGGACACCATCTTCTGCGGGTTCTGGAAGATGGACACGGTCTTGGAGTAGCTCTCCTGCGTGACGTGAATGACCACGTAGTCGAGCGGATAGGCCGTCGGCCGGCTGGACGCCGTGTAGTTGGACGTGCTCCCCGGTGCCCATTCGGCGAGCGGGTAGTCGACGGCCGAGGCCTCCGCGGTGGCATGCGCGCCGGGAAGTAACGCGTAGGGGAGGGCGGCGAGGGCGGCGCCCTTGAGCAGCCGTCGCCGACTCGGAAACGATCTTGCCCGTTCCATGGGGTGGTTGCCTTTCGGTGGTGGGGGACAACTCTCTGTGCTGTGCTGTGCTGTGCTGTGTTGCGCTCTGCTGTGTGGTGAGGGTGAGGTGATGGTCCGCGCCCGGCAGGGCACGGGGTGCCGGACCGGGAGCCGCAGGTCGTCGCGTCGGCCTCGGTGATGATCGCGGGGCCGGCGACCGTTTCCCACTCAGGGCTGCGCAGACTGTCCGATCAGCCGGCGCGGACCGTGCGATCAGGGCCGCGAACCCTTCCGCTCAGCGGCGCAGCGCTGCCGCCGTCTCGCGCAGTTGCGCGTGCAGACCGCGATGTGACTCGCGCCGGGGCAGCCATTCCTTGCGGAGCTTGGCGACGCACGTGTAGTTGGTGTCGCAGACATTGGCGAGCGGCGACTCGACCGCCTGGGTCGCGAACTGGTACGCGTCCAGTGCGCTGAACCCGTAGTCGCGCACCAGCCACTGCACCAGATCGAGCTGCGATATTCGGAACGCGTCCTCCAACGGACGCGCCGAACCGGTCGAGATGATGTGCGTGTCGGACTCGATGCGCGGCCAGGGGGTGGCGACTCCCTTGAGCAGCTCGACGATCACCATCGTGTTCATCGCGCACTCGACGGCCACTCCACACGTCTCGCCCTCGCCCTGCCGCGCATGGCCGTCACCGAGGCTCAACAGGGCGCCTTCGACATTCACCCCGAGGAAGCAGGTGACGCCGGCCCGCATCTCCGGAGTGTCCATGTTCCCGCCGTGCGCGTCCGGCACCAGCGCGGAGCGTACCTCCAGATTCGCGGGCGCCACACCGACGGTGCCATGCATCGGATCCATGGGCAGCTCGATCTGGATGTCACTGTCCCGCGCGCTGAACAGGGCGGTACGCCGCTCCCGGTCGAGCTGCCAGATCCACACGGTCTCCGGCAGCGGCGGCTGCAGCGTGGCCGTGGTGTGCGTGGAGGTGAGCGCGCCGAAGAGAGGGACCGTGGTCGAGGCCGCCCAGTCGCGGGCCGGTTCGATCGACACGAAGTGCACCGCCACCGTGTCGCCCGGCTCCGCGCCCTCCACATGGAAGGGGCCGGTCTGCGGATTGAGGAACGGGAACTCGCACACCTCGGACACCAGGTCCTGCTCGGAGCGGACCCGCCCCGCGAAGCAGTCCTCCGTGTACAGATCGAGGACGGTCCCGGGCGCGATGCGTGCGACGGGCGGCGCGCCGCCGAACGTCCAGGCGTACTCGCCCGGTTCGGGACGCACGGTCAGGATCCGGGGGTCACTCATGGCTGCACGGCTCCGCTCTGCCGAAGGTCGGGGGACGAGGTCTCGTCGAGGTGGACACGGGCGGTCTCGGCTATGCGCCCGGGGTGGCGGCGCAACAGGACGATCAGTACCACGACTCCAGCCATCATCCAGACTCCGACGACCGGTCCCGCGTACGACACGGGGGTGGTCGGCTCGGAAACGAGGTCGAAGACCGGCAGGCCCGCGGCGGTCGGCAGCGCCGGGACGAAGGCGACGATGCCCAGCAGTGGGAACGGCAAATGGCGTACGGGTTTGAGCAACTCGCGCCTGCGGCGCAGGAAGTAGCCCGCGCAGGCGAGGTCCACCACGACGTACACACCGATGACGACCGTGACGATGACCGTCGCGAGCAGGAGGACCGCCGTCACCGGGCCATGGGCGAAGCCGAGTCCCAGCATCGCCGCGACCGCCACGACGCATTGCACGGCGACTCCGGCGACGGGGGAGCGGTGTCGGAGGTGCATGCGCGCGAAGATCCGGGGGATCTCGCGCAGTCCGACGGCCCCGTGCCGCAGTCCTTGAACCGTCTCCCCCGACATATGAACTCCCGATCCCCGATGTGTCCGGCCACCCAGTCGTCGGCCCGACGGCTGCGCCTCGCGTGAATTACGGTACGGCGCTTGCCGGTTGGACGGGAGTAGCACCGAGTGCGGTGGTGGACAACTCCGGGACTGTGGACAACTCGGTCACCCGTGAGGAGGACAGAACCACCGGAGACGCTGTGCCCGCCGGTGGATTACGACCGCCCCGCGGCCCCCGCCGGATCGTCGAGCACCGCCCGCACCACCGAGTGGGCGGCGCCCAGCAGCGGCCCCTCCGGTCCCAGCCGTGACACGGTCACGGCACAGGCGGGGCCCGCAGTGCGCCGCGCCAACTCGCTCTCCAGCGAGGGCAGCAGCCACGGCGCGAGGCCGGACAGCGCTCCCCCCAGCACGACGGTCTCCGGATCGAGCAGATTGACCGCCCCCGTCAGCGCGATACCGAACGCGGTTCCCGCGTCGCGCAGGGCACGCCGTACCGCCGTGTCGCCCCGGGCCGCGCGCTCGGCCAGCAGCCCGACGCGGTCCTCGCCCGGCTCCAGACCGGCCGCGCGCAGCACGGCCTCCTCACCCGCGTACTGCTCCAGGCATCCCCGTCCGCCGCACGGGCACGCGGGCCCTTCCGGACGTACCGGCACATGCCCCAGTTCGCCCGCGAATCCTCGCGTTCCGCGCAGTAGCCGCCCGTCCACGAGCACCGCCGCACCGATGCCGATCTCCGCCGAAACATGCAGGAAGTCGCGCGGAGTGGCCTCCCCGAGCCAGAGTTCCGCGAGGCCGCCGAAGTTGGCCTCGTTGTCCACGGTCAGCGGAAGCTCAGCGGGCAGCAGCGCACCGAGGTCCGTGTCGTGCCAGTCGAGGTTGGGGGCACGGGTCACGGTCCGGGCGTCGCGTGCCACCAGACCGGGTACGGCGACCGCGAGGCCCGCGGGCCACAGCCCCTCCCGCTCGGCCTCGGCGATGACCTGACGCACCAGCGTGGTCAGCTCCTCGATCACCGGCTCGGGCGGTCGACCGCGGTTCGTGCCGTGCCGCACCGCCCGCGCTCGCACGTGACCCCGCAGATCGACCGCGCACACCGCCAGATGGTCGACGCCCACCTCCGCGCCTATCCCCGCGGGGCCGTGCCCGCTGACCGCGAGTGCCGAGCCCGGTCGCCCCACCCGGCCGGGCCGCTCGGGGCCCAGCTCTTCGAGGAGCCCCGAGTGGATCAGCTCGTCGACCAGTGTGGAGACGGCCGCCCGGGTCAGACCGATGTGCGAGGCGACCGCGGCGCGTGACAGCGGCCCCTTCGCGCTCACGGTGTGCATGACACGGGAGAGGTTGCGGCGGCGCATGCCCTGTTGGGTGTCGGGCAGCCGACGGCCGGAACCGGTCGGATGGGCCTCGTGCAGCGGTGCGGTCATGCCTCCGTCAGTCCTCGTCCGACCGGTCCCCTCGGGACTGTCCTCGTCCGTGCCTGGTCAGTTCCTGTCCGGCTCCCGCTCCAGCAGCGGGGCCGCGTCGGAGAGTACCCCGGCGATCCTCGCGAGCGTCTGCTCGTCCCGCTCCACGGCGTCGAGCACCGGCCCGCGGGCCGTGTCCCAGCGCCGGGCGACCGCGGCCGGGTCCTCGCCGGTCAACAGGCCCGCGGCCTGCGCGGCGGCGCCCAGCGCGACCAGCTCCTTGGCCTCGGGCACCTGAACCGGACGCCCCGACAGTCGGCGTACCGTCTCCTGCCAGGCCGTTCCGCGGGCACCCCCGCCGATGAGCAGCAGCGGCGCGGAGCGGTCCGCGTCCGGGTCGAGCACCAGGTCGAGGGCTCCGAGGAGGGAGTGGACCGCGCCGTCGTACGCCGCCTGGAGCAGTTGCCCGCCCGTCGTGTCGTGCCGGAGCCCGTGCAGCAGGCCCGAGGCGTGCGGCAGGTTCGGCGTGCGCTCACCGTCCAGGTAGGGGAGCAGCGTCACGCCCGTGCCGGGCTCGACAGCCTCACGGTCAAGGCCCAGCAGCGCGGCGACACGGTCGACGGCGAGTGTGCAGTTCAGCGTGCAGGCCAGCGGAAGCCAGTGGCCGTGCGCGTCGGCGAAGCCCGCGACGGTGCCGGTCGGGTCGGCGGGGCGCCGTGTCGATACGGCGTACACCGTGCCGGAGGTGCCGAGGCTCAGTACCGCGGTGCCCGGGCGCAGTCCGAGGCCGAGTGCGGCGGCGGCGTTGTCTCCGGTGCCGGCGGCGACCAGCGTGCCCTTGGAGAAGGGCAGCTCTTCACGTGCGTGCACGGTGCCGGCCACCTCGCCGGGGCGGACGATGCGGGGGAGCAGCGCGGGGTCGAGGCCGACGTGCGCGAGGACCTCCTCGTCGTACTCCTCGGTCCCGGACGCCCACCATCCCGTGCCGGAGGCATCGCCGCGGTCGGTGGTGCCCTCCCCGGTGAGACGTTCGGTCAGGTAGTCGTGGGGCAGCCGGACGGCCGCGGTCGCGCGTACGGCGTCGGGCTCGTTCTCGGCCAGCCAGGCCCACTTCGTGACCGTGAAGGAGGGGCCCGGCACGCTGCCGGTGCGCTCGGCCCAGGCCTTCGGGCCGCCCAGCTCCTCGACCAGCCGACGGGCCTGCGGAGCGGAGCGCACGTCGTTCCACAGCAGGGCCGGGCGTACGGGATCGCCCTGGGCGTCGAGTGTGACGAGCCCGTGCTGCTGGCCGCCGATCGACACCGCCGCGGCCTCGTGGGCCGCCTCGCCGCACTGGTGCAGCGCCGCGCGGAGCGCGTCCCACCACTGGCGAGGGTCGCTCTCGCGGCCCGCTCCCGTGGTGACGGAGTGCGGTGCCTGCCCGCTCGCCACCACCCGTCCGGTGGATGCGTCGACGACCAGGGCCTTGGTGGACTGGGTGGATGTGTCCACCCCGACGACGAGCGGACCCTCGGCTGCTGACATCAGGCTCTCCCTTTTCCGCGACTCCGCGGGATCTGTCCTGGTGGTGGGGCTCCCGGACCGGCGCGGCCCAGGTTTCGCACTTCGTCTCTTCCCAGAGATGCTTCCGCATACTAATTTGTTAACCGCCATGACGAAATAGTCGGAGCTAGCAAGGAGCCGCGGCATGAACTACCAGCCCACCCCCGAGGACAGGTTCACCTTCGGCCTGTGGACCGTCGGCTGGCAGGGAAGGGACCCGTTCGGCGATGCCACCCGGCGCGCCCTGGACCCGGTCGAGTCGGTACAGCGCCTGGCCGAGCTGGGCGCCTACGGCGTGACCTTCCACGACGACGACCTGATCCCCTTCGGGTCCTCGGACAGCGAGCGCGAGTCGCACATCAAGCGCTTCCGCCAAGCCCTGGACGCGACCGGCATGCGGGTGCCGATGGCCACCACCAACCTGTTCACGCACCCCGTGTTCAAGGACGGCGCGTTCACCGCGAACGACCGGGACGTACGCCGCTACGCGCTGCGCAAGACGATCCGCAACATCGACCTCGCGGTCGAGCTCGGGGCCCAGACGTACGTCGCCTGGGGTGGCCGTGAGGGTGCCGAGTCCGGTGCCGCCAAGGACGTACGTGTCGCCCTCGACCGCATGAAGGAGGCCTTCGACCTCCTCGGCGAGTACGTGATCTCCCAGGGCTACGACCTGAAGTTCGCGATCGAGCCCAAGCCGAACGAGCCTCGTGGCGACATTCTGCTGCCCACCGTCGGCCACGCGCTCGCCTTCATCGAGCGCCTGGAGCGCCCCGAGATGTACGGCGTCAACCCTGAGGTGGGCCATGAGCAGATGGCCGGGCTGAACTTCCCGCACGGCATCGCGCAGGCGCTGTGGGCGGGCAAGCTCTTCCACATCGACCTCAACGGCCAGTCCGGCATCAAGTACGACCAGGACCTGCGCTTCGGCGCCGGCGACCTGCGCTCCGCGTTCTGGCTCGTCGACCTTCTGGAGACTGCCGGGTACGCGGGCCCGAAGCACTTCGACTTCAAGCCGCCGCGGACCGAGGACTTCGACGGAGTGTGGGCGTCGGCCGCAGGCTGCATGCGCAACTACCTGATCCTGCGGGAACGTGCGGCCGCCTTCCGGGCCGACCCCGAGGTGCAGGAGGCACTGCGCGCCTCGCGCCTCGACGAACTGGCTCAGCCGACGGCGGCGGACGGCCTGAAGGGGCTGCTCGCGGACCGTGCCGCCTTCGAGGGCTTCGACGTGGAGGCGGCTGCCGCGCGTGGGATGGCCTTCGAGCGTCTGGACCAGCTCGCCATGGACCACCTGCTGGGTGCGCGCGGCTGATCGTGCGCTGTGAGGTGCGGGCCCGTCTGTCGGGCCCGCACCCGACATCTCCCTCCGTGGTTCTCTGCGTGGAATGATCCGGAATCATGCGATCCATGGCATGAGTCCGTATCAACTTCCGCGCGAGGGTCGCCTCATGACCCCGTTCGAGACGACTCTTGACGGTATGGCCACCCCGCCCTTCCCTCCCCAGCCTCCCCGGCCGCCAGGAAACACACCCCCTCCAGGAGACGGTGGCTTCGGCCCGCCGACCGGAGGATACGGGCCTCCGTCCGGAGGCCATGGTCCCCCTCCCGGGGGTTACGGTCCCCCGCCGCCCCCTGGACCTCCCGGTGATCCTGGAGGCCATCGTGGTGGGCGGCGCCGCAACCCGCTGTTCTTCCTCCTCGCCGCGCTCGTGGTCGTGGCGGCCGTTGTCGCCGTGGTGCTGATGACCAACAGCGGCAACACGCCCGACAAGAAGGGACCCACCGAGAGCAGCACCCAGGGCTCACCCTCCCCGTCGCTGAGCATTCCGACCGAGTTGCCCAGCGAACTGCCTTCGTCCCTGCCCTCGTCCCTGCCCTCGGAGCTGCCGAGCGATCTGCGCAGCATCCTGCCGAGCGACCTGGGGTCACTTCTCCCGGCGTCGGCGAACGGCACGATGCCGTAGGGGGCCACGGACGTGACCGGCACGCGCGCGTGTCCGCTGATCGCGATGCACGCGCGCGTGCCGTACGAAATGGGGACCGAGGTCAGATCCCGTGCGGCAGCCGCACGTACGTGACCGTGGTCTCGATGCCGCTGTCCACCAGACGGCCCTGCGCGTCGAACGCGCCCGCCCCGTCGGTCATCCCGAAGTCGTTGTCGTTGATGAGGGCGAGCGTGTCGTGGTCCACGCGCGCGACGCCCTCGATCTTGCCCGGCACCCCCGCGACCGTCCCCAGGTCCACGACCAGCCGCTTGGCGAGCACCGGGACACCGGAGGCCGCCGGGTCGTCGAGCTCTTCCAGGGAGGGGGACGTCGTGTCGCTGTCCCAGCGACCGCCCAGGATGTCCGCCCCACGCGTGAGCTTCACCACCTGCAACCGCGCCGCCTTGTCCGTGCGTTCCTCCACCAGCAGGCGATCGTGACCGACGGCGACCACGGAGGAGATCTTCAGCTCGGACGTGTCGTCCTCGCTCGGGTCGACCACGTTCACCGGGTCGAAGCGGTAGGCGTACTCAGCGGTGACGGCTCGTTTCTTCGGGGAGAAGCGCAGCAGTCGCGTCGTGCGTGAGGCGTCGCCCGCGTCGGCGTCCGGCAGGGTGAGCGGGCTCTGTACGGCCATCACCAGGTCGCCGCCCGGGAGCTGGGCGAGCCCCTCGAAGCCGCGATTGATCTTCCGGTGCAGCAGGACGGCGGGCAGCGCCTCGACCACCGGGTAGTCCGCGCCCGTCAGGTTCAGTCCCTTGGGCACGTAGCGCGTAAGGACCTTCCCGCGCGCGGAGACGCGGATCAGCGAGGGCCCGTACTCGTCGACGAGCCAGAAACTGCCGTCCGCGGAGCGGACGATGCCCTCGGTGTCCAGCCCGTTCGGGTTGTACGTGAGTGGGGTCTGCGCGTCGTAGGAGTACGGCGCCTCGTCACGCCCCGCCTGGTTGGACAGCCCGGTGACCGGCTTTCCGGCGGACGTGGTGATCGGAATCGCGTCCAGGACCTTCACGGTGTCACCGGACACCCTGATCTTCACGATCGCCGGGTCGAAACCGGGCACCGGGAACGTACGGCGCTTGTTGCCGTCCACCTTGATCTGCCCGTTGGGCCCGCGGTCGGTGATCGTCCAGAACTCGCCCCGGCGCCCGGCCGGGTAGATGTCGCTGCCGATTCCGCCGAGGTCCACCCCGCGGTCGTCGCCCACCGTGCCGTGCAGCAGCGCGTTGCTGAACGTGCCCAGAGGGATGTCGCCGAGCGTCGCGGTGTGTGTCACCCGCGGCTGCGACGGGCGGTCCTGCGCACTCGCGGTGCCGACCGCCACGAGGGCGGCCAGCATCGCGAGCGGTACACCCGCGGCGACGGATCGGTGGACGTGGCGTCGGCCGAGGGTGTGCGGGGACATCGGGCCTCCTGGGGCACAAGTTCGTTGACAGCGGCCACAGTTGGCCGCCGCACCGAACAGAACGCGACTTCGAGGTGAATGTGGGTCGTCAACCACTCATCGGGTCGCCACCCGGGTCTCCCTCCGCCATGGCCAGGGCCGTGGCCGGATCCCCGGCCGCCGGCCCCGCGGGCGTCCAACGGCCCCGCTCCTTGCGGTACGGCCACCATCGGCCGTCCTGCCCCAGGCGCAGCTGAGCCGGCGCGCCGGCCGCGGTCCAGCGGTTGCGGGCGACGCGCAGTCGAGGCCGTTCGTCCTCTTCCCAGGCCGACTCCAGGGCGGCACGCGCGCGTACGAGTACGTCCCCCTCCAGAGTCCACTCGTCTTCGAGGACGGCGAGCGCGACCGCACCCCCGTGGTGCCAGGCCCGTACGGCGAGCGCCAGTTCCTGCCGGTCGCGCCCTGTCCCGTCGGCGAGCCGCTCGGCGATCGCGCTCTGCGTGGTGGCCGCCGCGAGCCGGACCGCGTCCTGCTCAGGGGTCAACTCCGCCTCTGGCGCTTCCTGTCCGTGAGCGGGCCGGAGGGCCTCGGCGAGCAGCCGGAACGCCTCGCCGGCCGCCGCGGCGGCCAGGAACTCGACGGCCGCCGGGTCCACTCCGGGTGCGGGCGCGGCCTCGGTGTCCAGGGAAGGCGGCCGGCCGGGCTCCTGGGGCAGCGACGGAAGGGCGGGCAGAGGCGGCAGGATGCCCCCGGTCGCGTACGCCTCGGCGGCGTCCACGCCCTCCTCGGGGAGTTCCGGTGCTGCCGGCGAGTCCTGTGCGGTCGCGCTGCCGCGCAGTTGAAGCCTGTCCAGCAACGTGCGCTCGGCGCGGCCGCGCATCAGCAACAGGGTGAAGGGATCCTGGTCCAGCAGCCGCGCCGTCTGATAGCACAGCGCCGCTGTGTGACCGCAGTGGTCCCAGGCCCCGCAGCCGCACTCGGCCTCCAGATCGCCGAGGCCCGGCAGCAGTTCGACTCCCGCGGCAGCCGCGTCCTCGACCAGATGCGGCGGCATCTCGCGGTCGAGCAAGGCCGCCACGTGTCCGGCCCGTTCGACCGCCATGTTTAGGAACCGGTCCCATTGCTCCGCGGTCAGCTCCTGAAGCAGCACGTCCGCGCGGTGCGCGGTGCCGTCCCGATCGTGAACGACGGCGGTGATACGCCCCGGACGCACCGACACGGCTCCCACCGCCCCGGCGCGCGCGAGCCTGCGGCCCGTCCTCACCTGCTCCGAGTCCAGGGCCGCGTCCTCCAAGGCCTGCAACCAGGCCCGGCCCCACCACGTCTGTGCGAAGCCCCGCCCCTGCGCGGGCGGCAGCGCCGCGAATGTGCGCTCCTCGTTCCGGTCCGTCATCGTGTTCCCCCTCGAAGCTCCACCAGGTCGGCCAGCTCGGCGTCGGTCAGCTCCGTGAGGGCCGCCTCCCCCGCCCCGAGGACCGCGTCGGCCAACTGCCGCTTGCGCTGCAACATCTCGGCGATGCGGTCCTCGATGGTTCCCTCGGCGATCAGCCGGTGCACCTGCACGGGCCGGCTCTGGCCGATGCGGTACGCGCGGTCCGTGGCCTGTGCCTCGACGGCGGGGTTCCACCAGCGGTCGTAGTGCACGACGTGCTCGGCCCGTGTCAGGTTCAGCCCTGTGCCCGCGGCCTTCAACGACAACAAGAAGACAGGGATTTCGCCCTCCTGGAAGCGGTCCACCATGGCCTCGCGCTCGTGGACGGGTGTCCCGCCGTGCAAGAACAGCGTCCGTACACCGCGCGCCGCCAGATGACGCTCCATGAGGCGTGCCATCCGCACGTACTGCGTGAAGACCAGAACGCTCGCTCCCTCGGAGAGGATGGTGTCGAGCAGTTCGTCCAGCAGCTCCAGCTTCCCCGACCTGCCCGGGATCTTCGGCCGGTCCTCCTTGAGGAACTGCGCCGGATGGTTGCAGATCTGCTTCAGCCCGGTGAGCAGCTTCATGATCAGGCCGCGGCGCGCCATGCTGTCCGCGCCCGAGATCTCCGCCAGGGTCTCGCGCACCACGGCTTCGTACAGACCCGCCTGCTCCCTGGTGAGCGACACAGCACGATCCGTCTCGGTCTTGGGTGGTAGTTCGGGCGCGATACCGGGATCCGACTTGCGGCGCCGCAGCAGGAACGGCCGTACCAGCCGGGCGAGTCGCTCGGCCGCGGCGGGATCCCGAGCGCCCTCGACGGCCTGCGCGTACCGCGTCCGGAAGGCGCCGAGGCTCCCGAGCAGGCCCGGTGTCGTCCAGTCGAGGATCGCCCACAGCTCCGAGAGACTGTTCTCCACCGGGGTGCCGGTGAGCGCCACGCGCGCGCGTGCACCGATGGTGCGCAACGCCCGCGCCGTCGCCGAATAGGGGTTCTTCACGTGCTGTGCCTCGTCCGCGACGACCATGCCCCATGGCACCTCGGCCAGTCGCGGCGCGTCGAGCCGCATCGTGCCGTACGTGGTGAGCACGAACTCCCCGGCCGAAAGGCCTTCCAGACTGCGTCGAGAGCCGTGGAAACGACGCAGGGGCGTGCCGGGAGCGAACTTCTCGATCTCCCGTTGCCAGTTGCCCATCAGCGAGGCCGGGCAGACCACGAGCGTGGGACCCGCAGCCGAGGCGTCGGTCTGCCGGTGCAGATGCAGGGCGATCAGGGTGATCGTCTTGCCCAGGCCCATGTCGTCGGCCAGACAGCCGCCCAGTCCCAACGAGGTCATTCTGGCGAGCCAGTTGAGGCCCCGCACCTGGTAGTCCCGCAGCGTCGCGGCGAGCGCGGCGGGCTGCCGGACCGGCTCCTGCCCCTCCGGGTCCGAGAGCCGCTCCCGCAGCGTCGCCAGCCACCCCGTGGGCCGTACGTCGACCATGCGGCCGTCGACCTCCGTGGAGCCCGTCAGAGCGGCGCTCAGCGCGTCGATGGGCGTGACCTTGCGGTCCTGTTGCGCCCGGGCGCGGCGCACCTCCTGCGGGTCGACGAGGACCCACTGGTCACGCAGCCGCACCATGGGGCGGTTCGCCTCCGCGAGCCGGTCCAGCTCCTGCCGGGTGAGCTGTTGATCGCCCAGCGCGAACCACCAGTCGAAGGACAGCAGCGCGTCCGCGGACAGGAAGGAGGGCGTGTCCGACGTGACCTTGTCCGGCCCCCGCTCGTCGTCCGGCGGGCCGATGACCGCCCGGGCGGTCAGCTTGCGCGCCAGTTCCTTGGGCCAGTGCACGTCGACGCCGGCGAACGCCAGCAGGCGGGCGCCCTCACCGAGGAGTTCGGTGACCTCCTCGTCGGCGAGTTCGACGGCGTCCGGCACCGTCGCCGACAGCAGCGGAGTGAGCGGGGGCCAGGCACGTGCCGCACGGCGCAGGGCAAGCAGAACGTCCATCCGCGCGCGCGGGCCGAAGACCGCTGATCCGGCCCCGGCCCAGACCGCGGAGGCGTCCGCGACGACGCCGGGATCGCGCACGCTGTGCACCTGCAGCACCCCGCGGAACGGCAGCCGAGCCTCGTCCGTCACGACCGACGCCAAGCCCGGGACCTCGACGCGCAGCGAGACACGTACACCGGCGTCGTGCCCCGCGGCGACGTCGGCGGCCCAGGCGCGCTGCTCCGGCACATGCTGCGGCTCCCGCGCCGCGAAGGCCGGACCTCCAGCGGCGAGCGACGCGGCGGGGGAGCGGGGCAGCGCGTCGGCGACCGCGTCGAGGAAGGCGCGCAGCAGCCGTTCCGGTTCCGGTAGCCGTGGCGCTACGAAGCCGTCCAGCGGCACGGTGTGCGCTTCGGGCGGCATCGCGGCGGCGAGCTCGCGGACCCGCTCCAGGTCGTCGGCGCGCAGCGGACCCGCGCGCCACGCGTCGTGGTCGCCGGCGGTCAGGCCCGGCAGCAGCAGGCCCCGCGCGGCGAGTTGGAGGGCGAGCACGGCCGCCGCGCCCCAGAAGGAGGTCGCCCGGTGCGCCTGCGCGGTGGCACGCGCGCGCGTGAGAACCGGCAGAGCGGAGCGCACCGGGAGCAGGACGGCGGGCACCGTCACGAGTTCGACGCTGCCGTTTCGGGGCAGCGCGACGGTCAGGTCTTCGGTCGTGCCGGACGCCACCACCGGAGGGACGTCGCCGTCGGGCCGCCAGAAGGCGACACTCCCGGTGCGGGACGGATCGGCGGGCACGAACACGGCACAGCAATGGGCCAGTTCGGAGATCTCGGCGGGCGTTGCCGCAGGAATTCTCTGCACAGCGATGGCGCATTCCTCAAATTTGACTACCGGGTCGGAGCCGTCGAGAGTACAGCACTTCGTATCCCGGGCAGGGATGTCCGGGCCGTGAGGTGCCTCACCGGGGCCCGGGGTGTACGTAACCCCCCTTGGGGCGCGGGGAAAGCCTCCGTACGTACACGGGTGGTGGCGCCATGGCCGCCGAGGGCCACCGATTCGTACGTTCATCAGGTCGGCCCGTTCCCTGAGAAACCGGAGACCTGCCATGCCCCAGACCGCCGCGACCGTAGCGGAAGACCCTCCGGGGGCGAGCGCCGGGCAGAGTTCCGGAAGTGAGTTCGCCCCCCTCCTGCGCACCGTCAAGCACCAGGGCCTCCTGGACCGGCGTCACAGCTGGTACGCACGCGTGATCGCCATGAACGCGCTGGCACTCGCCGGTGTGGTGACGGGCGTCGTCGTGATCGGCAACTCCTGGTGGGTGCTGCTCCTCGCCCCACTGCTCGCCGTGTTCTCGGCCCGGACGGCCTTCATAGGGCATGACGCGGGCCACTCGCAGATCACCGGCAACAAGTCGGCCGACCGTCTGATCGGCCTGATCCACGGCAACCTGCTCCTGGGGATGAGCTATGCCTGGTGGAACGACAAGCACAACCGCCACCATGCCAACCCCAACCACATCGACAAGGATCCCGACGTCGTCGCCGACGTCCTGGTCTTCACCGGCGAGCAGGCCAGGACGCGGGTCGGCTTCCGGCGCTGGCTCACTCGCAACCAGGCTTGGCTCTTCTTCCCGCTCACTCTCCTGGAGGGCGTCGCCCTGAAGATCCACGGCTTCCGGGACCTGCGCCGTCAGCCGCCGCGCGAGCGGGCTGTGGAGGCCCTGCTGCTGGTGACGCACGTCGTGGTGTACACGACCGTGCTGCTCGCCTCCCTGCCGCTCGGCAAGGCTCTCGCCTTCGCCGCGCTGCACCAGGCACTGTTCGGCCTGCACCTGGGCATGGCCTTCGCGCCCAACCACAAGGGCATGGAGATGCCCGATCCGGACGGTCGGCGCTGGGGTCATCTGCACCGCCAGGTGCTCACCTCGCGCAACGTACGCGGCGCCGCCCTGACCGACTGGTTCCTCGGCGGCCTCAATTATCAGATCGAGCACCACCTGTTCCCGAACATGCCCAGGCCGCATCTGAGGCTCGTCCAGCCGTTGGTGCGCGCACACTGCCGGGAATTGGGTATCTCCTACGCAGAAACCGGGCTCGTCGACTCCTACCGCCAGGCTCTGCGCCACATGTACGAGGTCGGCGAACCCCTCAGGACCGCCTAGCCACGCAGGAGCTCAGGGATGGGTAAGGGATACGCCTCAGGGATGTCTCAGGGTCGCGCACTGGAACCGTGAGAGGCACGGACCCGTTTTCAGGACAGAGAGCGGCAGCAGCCGCGAAGGAGGCGACACATGTCGAAGAACGCGAAGATCGCCGCAGGAGGTGTGGCGGTCGGCCTCATCCTGCTGATCTGGCTGCCCTGGTGGGCCGCCTTCCTGATCGTGCTGGGAGTTCCGGCGGCCGCGTACCTGACGCTGGACTCCTCGCAGCGGCGCAGGCTGCGCCGCATCACCCGCAAGGAACTCGGCCGCTGAGGAGCCGCCGCCCGGTGCGTCCTCGCCCAGCGCGCAGAGGCCGCCCACGTCGCCGTTCGCGGGCCTGCCGAAGGCATGCCCGCGAACGGCCGCACGGCCCGCTCCCTCCGGACGGTGACCGCCCCGGGCGTCGGGGCCACCGTCGGGACGCCCGGATTCTTCGCACGACGATCACCGGCATGACGCAGGGGCAGGGAATCGAGAAGGGAGCCGACGACTCCGTGGAGCGCCTCCGGGGCGGCCCGGCGGAGTGTGGGCGCGGCGGCGCGTCGCGCCGCTCACGGGGACCACGACAGGGCGCTGCGCGTACCCCTTGCCGATCCGGACGCGAGGCGTGGACCGACTGCGACCGTGTCAGTGGAATCCGGTGGGGCGTGGCCGCTCAGCTGGGGCGTACGGCCATCTTGTCGAGGGCCTCCAGGAGACCGGGCAGTTCGGGTCCACGACCCACGGGCAGGACCTCTCCGGGCTCCTCGTCGAGGAGGACGAACGCGATGTCGTCGGTCCGGGCGACCATGGACCAGCCGGGGCCGTCGGCGCGCAGGGTCCGGGCGTCGCCGGTGGCGAAGGACGAGCGGACCCGGCCGAGCGGCGGCGGCGTCTCCACGTAGGAGCGCGCCTCCGAGAGCACCCGGCGGACACCGCTGCGCACCGCGCCGCCGCTTTCGGTCTCGTCCTGAGGAGCGTCCTCGGCCCGCTCCCCGTCGTCCGACGTGACGAAGTCGCCGTCGTCGATCTGCTCCCGCCAGGTCGCCCACTGCAGGGCGATCTCGTCGGCACCGAGGCGCCGTTGGGCCGGTCCCCAGGTGGCGGTGTCCGGCGGGCTGAGCGCCGGTCGCTCCGTGACCTCGGTTGCGGGGTCGTGCGGGGCCGGCACCCCAGGAGCGGCGACGGCGACCTCAAGGGGCCAGCCCGGCAGCGCGGAGACGACCGTGCGCTCGTCGGGCGACAGCTCGTGCTCCATGCCGCAGTCCCAGGACGCGATGGCGACGGCGACCAGCGAGACGTCGTCGATGACGACCGTCCACCGCGCACCGTCGCCGTCCTGGCCGAGCACCAGACCGTACCCGTCGCTCAGGGGCGCCAGGCCGAGCGCCGCACAGGCCTCCGGGTAGTCGTCTCCCAGCACGCTGGGGAACTTCGCGGGCGTCAGCAGCACCGCCGTCAGCACATACAGAGCGTCGTCGTCCAGAGCGTCGTCGTCCCCGGTGGCCACGGCGCCATCGTCCGTCCCGGCCATCCCAGCCTCCCCATCGCTACGTTCGTCGGCGCACCATAATGCGACCGGAAGCCCCTTGTCACGAGCCAGAAACACACGTGGAGCTGCCGTTATCCGGCTGGACAGGGGCGAAACGGCCCGCCCACGACCCCGCGGACGGTCAGACGGTGGGCAGACCCAGCAGTGTCCGCGCCACCGTCCGCGGCGATTCGTCGCGCTCCCGCGCCAGGGCGATGACAGCGCGGCAGGCCAGCTCGTTCACCCCGAACGACAGCGCCTCGGGCGACACCCAGGTCGCGGCCTCGTCGATCTGCTCCTGGTCGTCCTCCGCGCACGCCGACACATACGCGGCGGCCGCCTCGAAAAGATTGTGTGTACGTTTCTCCGGCCGCCGCTTCGCGGGTCGCCGAGCCTCGGCCCCTTCGGCCGTTTTCCCCTGCCACAGCTTGCGGAGTCTGCCGAATTTGTCGGTCATCGGGCCACCTTCCCCCTGCGCGGTTGCCGTCGCTGATCGCTCTCTGTTCCTACTCAACGTAGAGTTGAAGTCCTGGCGGCAGAAGAGGGACGGCCCGGTGAAGCGTTAGGGGCGTCCCGTGGAATCCCCTCGTCCGTGCCGCGCGTACGTGTGGCTGTCCCGACTCACCGGCCGTTCTCGTCGAGTGAGTCGATCGTGGTGCGCAGCCATGACAGTTCCGCCCGGCTTGTGGCCCGCGCGATGGTGAGGATGCCGCGACGGAAGGGGTCGTCCAGCTCCTCGACGCGCAGCGGCCGGTCACCTTCGTAGAAGAAGCTCGCGGGCTCCTCCAGGAAGGCGAGGCGGCGGCGCAGCACCGAGGCCTGTGCCGCGGGGTCGTCCAGGTGCCGGAGGAAGGCGAGCACCGTGAACCACCGGTTCTCGTCGGTGATGTCGCGCTGGGCGGGTTCCGCGAGTCGGCGGCGCAGTTCGCGTCCACCTTCCTCGGTGAGTGTCAGAACATGACGAGGGGCGGCCACGGAGCCTGGTTGCGTCGCCCGCTCCAGCAGCTCCGCCTTCTCAAGCCGCTTGATCGCGGGATACAGCGTGCTCTCGGCGACGGGCTTCACGTGTCCCGTCAGCGCGGCGATGCGCTTGCGCAGCTCGTAGCCGTGCAGCGGGGAGTCGTACAGAAAACCGAGGATGGCCAGCTCCAGCATTCTCCGCATTCTGCCGCATGCAGCTGTACATCGAGTCCTTGATACATCACATCATTCATACATTGACTCTTGCATACATCGGTACCGATGTATCATCCTGGGGCGTGGGAAACGACGAAGCGACACCAAGGGGAGAGCGATGAAGCAGGCCGAGTTCGACGGCATGGGAAGCCACATCCGCTGGACCGAGGTGACGGGCAGTGAACCTGCGCGGGTGTACGTGCACGGCCTCGGCTCCGCCTCGACGGTCTACCACGCCCACATCGCGGCCCGCCCCGAACTGGCAGGCCGCCGTACGCTCTTCGTCGACCTCCCCGGACACGGCATCAGCGACCGGCCCGCGGACTTCGGATACACCCTGGAGGACCACGCGGACGCACTGGCTGCCGCGCTGGACGAGGCCGACGTCGCGGCCGCGGAGATCGTCGCGCACAGCATGGGCGGGGCCGTGGCCATCGTGCTCGCCCACCGGCGCCCCGACCTGGTGTCCAGGCTGGTCCTCACGGAGGCGAACCTCGACCCGTACCCTCCGGTCGAGGCGGGCGGCAGCGGCATCGCCTCGTACACGGAGGAGGAGTTCGTCGACAACGGCGGCTACGCGCGCGTGCTCGACAAAGTCGGTCCCTCTTGGGCGGCCACCATGCGACTCGCCGACCCGCGCGCCCTGCACCGCACCGCGGCCGGTCTTGCGCGCGGCACGACCCCCACGATGCGCCACCTGCTCGAAGAGTTGACGGCGTCCCGTGTGTACCTGCAGGGGGAGCTGAGCGGCGAACTGGCGGGCCATGAGGCGCTGGAGGCCGCCGGTGTACGAGTGGTGACCGTGCCCGGCGCGGGGCACAACGTCATGTTCGACAATCCCGACGCCTTCGCGGCCGAGGTCGCCGGGACGCTCTGAGACCTCAGCCCCCGCGTACGGCCAGCGCGAGGAAGCGGGCGTCCTCGTCGGCGTACGACGTCATGTCCCAGCCGGAAGCGGCCAGCAGGGGGCGGAGGTTGGCCTCCGCCCGCAGGTCGTCGGGTGTGATCCGGCGACCCTGGCGTGCCGCGAGCGCCGCCCGGCCGATCGGGTGGAACAGCGCCAGGGTGCCACCCGGCCGCACCACCCGTGCCAGCTCTCTCAGGTTCTCGGCGGGGTGGGGCAGGTGTGCGATCAGCCCTGCCCCGAACACGGCGTCCAGTGATTCCGAGCGCAGTGGCAGTCCGGCGACGTCGGCGAGCAGCAACTGCCCCTCGCGGTCCCGGCCGGCCCGTACGGCGGCCGCCAGCATCGCGAGGGTCAGATCGGCCCCGATGACCACTCCGGAGGGCCCCACTGCCGTGCGCAGCGGCGGCAGGGCGCGCCCGGTGCCGCAACCCGCGTCGAGCACACGGTCCCCCTCACGCAGGCCGAGTTCGGCGACCGCGGCGGCGTAGGCGGGCCCGTCGTCGGGGAACCGGGTGTCCCAGTCGGCCGCGCGCGCCGTGAAGAATTCCTGGACGTGTGTGTGGTCGTCGCTCATGTTCCGCATGATCTCTCACCGACACGAAGTATGAAGCTGCGCACACGTTCGAGCGTGACGCGATCGCTTACGTACCTCTCTGTGTCATATTGCAGCACCTTTCGAAATGCGCCCCCTTTGTGCGCCCCTGCCCGGACTAGCGTCCCTGAGCCATGGGACACCTGGACCACGCCGCCTTCGGCTGGCTGACACCCGTGCTGTCGTACGCGATGGCCTGCATAGGCGCGGCCCTGGGGCTGCGTTGCACGGTCCGCGCGCTCGGCGCCACCGGACGTTCGCGCCGCAACTGGCTTCTCACGGCGGCCTCCGCGATCGGCACCGGCATCTGGACGATGCACTTCGTGGCGATGCTCGGCTTCAGTGTCAGCGGCACGGAAATACGCTACGACGTGCCGCTGACCATCCTCAGCCTGCTCGTCGCCATGGTCGTCGTCGGCGCGGGCGTCTTCGCCGTCGGCTACGGCCGCGACCGGGGCCGCGCGCTCGTCCTCGGTGGACTGACCACGGGGCTCGGCGTCGCGAGCATGCATTACCTGGGCATGGCCGCGCTGCGGCTGCATGGCGCGGTGGGCTACGACCCGGTGCTCGTCGGGCTCTCCGTCGTGATCGCCGTGGTCGCGGCGACCGCGGCCCTGTGGGCGGCACTCAACATCAGGTCGCCGGTCGCGGTCGCCATCGCCTCCCTCGTCATGGGAGGGGCCGTGAGCAGCATGCACTACACCGGAATGTTGGCGGTGAGTGTGCGCGTCAGCCCCTCCGGGGAGGCCCTGCCCGGGGCCACGGCGATGCAGTTCATCTTCCCCCTCGCCGTCGGCCTCGGGTCCTACCTCTTCCTGACCTCGGCGTTCGTCGCGCTGTCCCCGACGGCCGACGAGCGCGAGGCTTCCGCGTCGGCCCAGCGGCCGGTCGAGAGCGTCGCCCGCTAGCGGCGGGCCCGGAGCCACGACGGCCCGGAAGCCCGCCCGAACCATTCCGAGCGAGGAGGCCATGCGTACACCCCGTAGAACCCCCACAGTCGGCGCCGAGTCGCCGACCCGGCCCCCGGTGCGCGGCCGCCGCGCGCACGCGGGCCCGCCCGCCGACGAGTACGGAGACCCCGAAGACGAGGTCACAGAGGCGCCGTCGGAGGCACCCGCGCGCGTGGAAGGATGGCGCATACGCCCCCGCACGGTGCGGGCCAAGATCGTCTGTCTGCTGATGGTGCCGGTTGTCTCCCTGCTCGCCCTGTGGGCGTACGCCACGGTGAGCACCGCCCAGGACGTCGCGCGACTGCGACAGCTGCAAAGCGTGGACTCCACGGTCCGTGCCCCGGTCGACGATGCCGTCGCCGCACTGCAGACCGAACGCGCGGCCGCCGTCCGCTACGCGACCGATCCCGCTTCCCAAGAGCAGGGCGGTCTCAGGACGCTGGCGGAGCGCACCGACCGCGCGGTGGCGAAGCTGCGACTGGGCGACCGCAACACCGTCGCCGACGGCGCCGATCTGCCCGCCGGAGTGGCCGGGCGACTCGACGCCTTCGTCGCCACGGCCGAGCACCTGCGGAGTCTGCGCACCGCCGTACTGGAGCGCCGTAGCGGATGGGACGAGGCGTACGGGCAGTACACCAGGACGATTTCGACGGCCTTCGCGGTAGGTGGTGCGCTCACCGGCATCCAGGACGCCGACCTGGGGTCCGACGCGCGCGTACTCCTCGAATTCTCCCGGGCGGGGGAGGCACTCGCCCAGGAGGACGCGGTGCTGTCCGGCGCCCGGATCGCCCGCGCCCTCGACGGTGAGCGACTGCGGCTGTTCACCGGAGCGGTCGCCACCCGCCGCACTCTGACCGACGCCGCTGTCGCGGATCTGCGCGGGCCCGAACAGACCTCCTGGCACGACCTCGTGGCGGGGAGCGCGTACGCCGACGTACGTGCCGTCGAGGACAAGGTGCTCGCCTCCCGGCCCGGCGGCAACGCCATCGACGCCGCACCCGAGGCCGGCTGGAACACCGCCCACGCGCGCGTGCGGGACGCCATGCGCACCATCGAGGCAACGGCCGGCCGCGGTGTCGCGGACCGGGCCGACCCCTTGACCCGCGGTCTGCTGACACCCGCCGGTGCCGCCGTCGTGTTCGGCCTCGCCGCCGTCGCCGCGTCGCTCGTCATCTCCGTACGCATCGGACGCGGCCTTGTCGTCGAGCTGGTGAGCCTGCGCAACAGCGCTCTTGAGATCGCGCGCCGCAAACTCCCCGAGGCCATGCGCAGGCTGCGCGCGGGAGAGGAGCTCGACGTCCGTGCCGAGGCCCCGCCCGGGCCGCCCTCGGAGGACGAGACCGGACAGGTCGCGGAGGCTCTGGGCACCGTGCACCGCGCCGCGCTGCGGGCCGCCGTCGAGCGCGCGGAGCTGGCCAGCGGAATCTCCGGGGTCTTCGTCAATCTCGCCCGGCGCAGCCAGGTCCTCGTGCACCGCCAACTGAGTCTGCTGGACAGCATGGAGCGCCGTTCCGAGGATCCGAACGAACTGAGTGACCTCTTCCGGCTCGACCACCTCACCACCCGGATGCGGCGCCACGCGGAGAGTCTGATCATTCTCTCCGGCGCCGCGCCCGGCCGAGCCTGGCGTATGCCGGTCTCGCTGACGAACGTGGTCCGGGCCGCCGTGTCCGAAGTCGAGGACTACGCGCGCGTGGAGGTACGACAGCTCCCCGAGGCATCGGTCATCGGCGCCGCGGTGGCCGACCTCACGCACCTCCTGGCGGAAGTCGTGGAGAACGCCGCCCAGTTCTCACCGCCGCACACCCGGGTCAGGATCACTGGAGAGCCGGTCGGCAACGGCTACGCCGTGGAGGTCGAGGACCGGGGGCTCGGCATGGGCAAGGAGACGCTCGACGAGGCCAATCGGCGTATCGAGCAGTCCGAGGCACTTGACCTGTTCGACAGCGACCGGCTCGGTCTCTTCGTGGTCAGCAGGCTCGCGGCCCGGCATGGCGTCAAGGTGCACTTGCGGACCTCGCCCTACGGCGGCACCACCGCCGTGGTCCTGCTGCCGACGGCGTTGCTGCACGGAGGCGCGGCGGAACGTTCGCCCCGTAAGTCCGACCAGGAGAAGCCCGCGGAACGCGAGTACGCGCGCGTGTCGGCCGTCCCGGAGCAGGATTCCGTTCAGGCGCCCACCGAGCGGCCCGCGCTCGTACCCCTCGCGCAGTCCGCTGCCGAACCGTCCGCGAACGAGTCGGTCGAATCCCCGGTGAACGACTCGCTCGAACCTCCCGTGAACGGTTCGCCCCCAACCCCGCCCCCTGGAGTCACCACCTTGCGGCTGCATCGCCCTCCGGACGATTCCGAAGGGTCCGACGACCTCCCACGGCGCGTACGGCAGGCGAGCCTGGCGCCCCAACTACGCGAACAGCGGTCCGAGGATCCGGTTCAAGCGGCGGCTCCCCGGCACGACGACGCGCGTACTCCCGAACTCGTACGGGACCGTATGGCGGCCTACCGGGACGGCTGGGTGCGCGGCGGCGGCAGGATTCCCGGTCGCGTCGCGACTTCAGGACCCGATGCGGGCAGCGACAGCAGCGAAGGAGATTCCGCATGATCCAGGACCCGAGCATGAGGGCCGACCAGCGATCCGGCGAACTCGACTGGCTGCTGGACGACTTGGTGGTGCGTGTCGCCGAAGTGCGGCACGTGGTGGTGCTGTCGAACGACGGACTCGCGGTGGGAGCCTCCACCGGCCTCAGGCGCGAGGACGCCGAACACCTGGCTGCCGTCGCCTCCGGCTTCCACAGCCTGGCCAAGGGCGCCGGTCGCCACTTCGGCGCCGGGGGCGTACGCCAGACGATGGTGGAGATGGACGACGGCTTCCTGTTCGTGGCGGCAGCGGGCGACGGCTCGTGCCTGGCCGTCCTCACCGCCGTCACGGCCGACATCGGCCTGGTGGCGTACGAGATGGCGCGGCTGGTCAAGCGCGTCGGCGAACATCTCTGCACGCCGACGCGCGTCGCCGCGCGGCCGCCCGCCGCCGGATGACCGAGGGCGGGCGGTACAGATGACCGAGGACATGCCGGGCAGCCAGTGGTACGACAACGAGGCGGGACCGCTTGTCCGCCCCTACGCGATGACCGGCGGCCGTACCAAACCGGGCCCCACCGGGGTGCGTTTCGACCTGATCGCCCTGGTCACCCTGGACAAGGACGCACCCGGAGCCGACGACACCCTGCTCGGACCGGAACACCGCACCCTCGTCGGCCTGTGCCGCATCGAGACCCAATCGGTGGCCGAACTCGCGGCGGACGCGGACCTGCCGGTGGGCGTGGTCAGAGTGCTGCTCGGTGATCTGTTGGAGATGGGCTGCGTCACGGTCAGCCGTCCGGTGCCGCCCGCGCAACTGCCCGACGAGCGGATCCTCCGCGAGGTGATCGAGGGACTGAGGGCGCTCTAGATGAACCACGCGACTCCACCCACCCGCACACATGTACCAACGCACGCTCCGCACCGTTCGGCCCACGCCGAGCGCTGCCGGCACTCCCGAGAGAAGTGATCGATGGTCTCCGAGAACTCCGACGCCTCGGACGGCGAGACGACCGCCCTGGCGCTGAAGATACTGGTCGCCGGCGGGTTCGGCGTGGGCAAGACCACCCTGGTGGGCGCGGTCAGCGAGATCAGGCCGCTGCGCACCGAGGAACTGCTGAGCGAGGCGGGTCAGTCGGTGGACGACACCGACGGCGTCGACCAGAAGGTCACGACGACCGTCGCCATGGACTTCGGACGCATCACCATCCGCTCAGGTCTGTCCCTCTACCTCTTCGGTACACCGGGGCAGGACCGGTTCTGGTTCCTGTGGGACGAGCTGTCGCAGGGCGCGCTGGGCGCTGTCGTCCTCGCGGACACCCGAAGGCTGGAGGACTGCTTCCCCGCGGTGGACTACTTCGAGCACCGGCACATCCCGTTCGTGGTGGCGGTCAACTGCTTCGCGGGCGCTCGCGCCTACGGTGCCCAGGACGTGTCCCGAGCCCTTGACCTCGACCGGGGTACACCCGTGGTGCTCTGCGACGCACGGGACCGTGACTCCGGGAAGGAAGTACTGATCCGGCTCGTCGAGTACGCCGGGCGGGTGCACACCGCCCGGCTGCTCGACTCCGTCGGGTGAGGCCACGGAGAAATCGGCCGAGGCCGTTCAGGAAGAGATCTAGTCCGCCATCGAGGCGTACGCCACCACTTTCTCGATCCTTACGCGTACGAGGAGTTCACCCGGGACCCCGTTGCGCTGTCCGAGCTCCTCGGCGCGCTCCTCGCCCATGTAGCGAGCGCCGATCCGAGCGGCCCAGTGACGCATCGCGTCCAGATCCTCCGACAGCTCGGCACGACCTTCGAGTACCACGAAGTCGAACGGCGGCCGATCGTCGTCCACGCAGAGGGCGACTCGGCCGTCGTGGGCCAGATTCCGTCCCTTGACACTCTCCTTTGCCGTATTGAACAGCACGTCTTCGCCGTCCAGCAGAAACCAGACCGGCGCCACATGCGGACTCCCGTCGGCCCGGACGGTCGACAGCTTTCCGGTGCGTGTGCCGTGCGAGACGAAGGCTCGCCATTGCTCGTCGGTCATCTTCTTTGCCATGCCGCCATCCTCCTTGCCCGGAGGGGAGCAGTGGGGAAGGCTGGCTGGTCGGATCCTCCAGCCAGGGGGAAAACATCACGGGGAGACGGATCATGGCGCAGAACAGGGAACTCGGCTGGTTGCTCGATGACCTGACCGAGCGCGTCGAACACGTACGGCACGCCTTAGTGCTGTCCAACGACGGGCTGGTGACGGGGGCGAGCACGGGACTTCGGCGTGAGGACGCCGAGCATCTGGCGGCGGTGTCGTCGGGTCTGCACAGCCTGGCCAAGGGGTCCGGGCGGCACTTCGGTGCGGGCCATGTCCGCCAGACCATGATTGAGTTCGACGACGCGGTGCTCTTCGTCACCGCGGCGGGCGCCGGTAGCTGTCTGTGTGTCCTCAGCGCCGCTGAGGCCGACATCGGACAGGTCGCCTACGAGATGACGCTGCTCGTGAACCGTGTCGGCGAACACCTCGGCGTGGACGTACGCCAGCCGGAACGCTCACCCTCCATAGAGCCCTGACCTGCGGATACGTCGCCACGGTCGAAGTTATCCACAGGCTCGCCACGATATCCGCCGCACCGGCTACGGTTTTTCTCGAAGCAAGCGCACGCCAGCGCGAGCACCTCGCTCCACGGGGGAGAACCGTCATGTCCGGCAACACCGTTACGCAGCCGACCGATCTGCAGCCGGCCGATATGCAGTCAGCCGTTACGCGATCAGCCGTTACGCGATCAGTTGGTACGCAGTTGACCGCCAAGCAGTCCGCCGTCTCGCGACCCGCGACGTGGTCGCTCAGCCGTGCCGCGCGAGAACTGGAGCTCAAGCGCGGCGAGTTCGACCTCGCCCTGCACCTCGGATGCGTCCGAACCGTTCCCGACGAGGGGGGAGGTGGACGTCGCGTCACTTGCGCGGAGCTCGACCGGGTGCGCTCCGAGGACGGCTTTCCCGAGGCACTGCGGGAGCGCGTCAAGGCCGTCGGCACCACGGAGGGCGGCGCACTCATGGGAGTGACGAGCGCCAGGTTCACGCGCTTGGCGCGCCTGGGGCTGGTGGTGCCCGTGAAGTTCTACCTCAACCGCTACCGGGCCGTGGTCTGGTTGTATCTGGCCGAGGAGCTCAAGCAGTTCGCGGCCGACGAGCGGAACACGACGCTGCTGAAGGGGCGTACGCCCGAAGGACTCCGGGATCAGTTGGAGGCCGGCCTGGATCTCCGTCCGCGCAACTGGCGGGGGCGGCACATGGGATTCCTGCTGCGGCAGACCGAGGACCCCTGGGCGCGGGCAGCGATCGTGGCATCCCTGCTCGACCCCATCCAGGTGGCGGAGATCGTCAGGGATCCTTACGAGCGCGCCTGTCTGAACCGCTTCCGGCCCGAGCGGACCTCCCACGGCGCGCCGGACTCTGCCGCCGAGCACCTCGTCACCCGGATCATGACAGCACAGGACCCCGACGAGATCAGCTGGCTCCGGGCCGATTTGGGCCAGACGCTCGCCGAAGCCCGAGAGCTCCGGCCCGCACCCCGTCCGACGCCGCAGGCCTCACCGGCACCAGTCCCGCCGACACCGCTCTCACCACTGATTGCCTCACCCCCGGCGGCCTCGCGGCCGGACACCGCCGCACTCGACGACCGGCCCCCGACCGCGGAGCCCGCGCGGCCGCGGAGTCTGTTCGGATGGCTGCGCCGCAGAAGCTCCTGACGGGCCGGCCCTTTTCCGCAGCTTCTTGGAGTGTCCTCAGAGCACGGGTAGGCACTGCCCTAGAGGGCGCGGAAGAGTCCTTCCTGGACGACCGAGACCAGCAGACGTCCGTTCAGGTCGTAGATGCGCCCGCGGGCCAGCCCACGTCCGCCCGTGGCGACCGGTGACTCCTGGTCGTAGAGGAACCATTCGTCCGCGCGGAACGGCCGGTGGAACCACATCGCGTGGTCGAGCGAGGCCATGTCGAAGCCTCGCGGACCCCACAGCGGTTCCACCGGGATGCGGACGGCGTCCAGGAGGGTCATGTCGCTCGCGTAGGTGAGGGCGCAGGTGTGCACGAGCGGGTCGTCGCCCAGTGGCCCGACGGCGCGCATCCACACCGCGCTGCGCGGTTCGGCGTCCTTGATCTCCTCGGGCGTCCAGCGGAGCCGGTCGACATAGCGGATGTCGAACGGCTGGCGTCGGGCCATCCGCTGCAACGACTCGGGAAGCGTGCCCAGATGCTCCGTGATCTCCTGCGACATGTTCGGCAGCGTTTCCGGATGGGGGATCTCGCGGGCCGGCGGCAGTTGGTGTTCGAAGCTCCCCATCTCAGGCTTGTGAAAGGAGGCGGTCAGATTGAAGATCGTGCGGCCCTGCTGCACGGCGGTGACGCGGCGGGTGGTGAACGACCGCCCGTCCCGGACCCGTTCGACCTGGTACACGATCGGCACGCCCGGCCGACCCGGGCGCAGGAAGTACGCGTGCAGCGAGTGCACCGGCCAGTCGTCCTCCGTGGTGCGCCCGGCGGCGACCAGCGCCTGGCCCGCCACCTGGCCGCCGAAGACCCGCTGCAGTGACTCGTCGGGGCTGCGGCCGCGGAAGATGTTGACCTCGATCTGCTCCAGGTCGAGCAGGTCGACGAGTCTCTCGGCTGGGTTCGTCATGGATGGGGTTCTCCTGTGCTCACAACTGGCCGACGTCGGTGACCTTGACGATGGCACGGCCCTCCGCGTCGGAGGCCGTGAGGTCGACCTCCGCGCTGATGCCCCAGTCATGGTCGCCGTTCGGGTCGGCGAAGGTCTGACGGACGCGCCACAGGCGGTTCTGCGGCTCTTCCACGATCGACAGCAGTTTGGGGCCGCGGGCGTCGGGGCCGGTGCCGAGGTCCTCGTACTCGTCCCAGTACTTGTCCATCGCCTCGCCCCAGGCATCGGCGTCCCAGCCGGAGTCGGCATCCATCTCGCCGAGCTCGTCGACGTTGTCGAGCGCGGCGAGTTCGACGCGGCGGAACATGGCGTTGCGGACGAGGACGCGGAAGGCGCGGGCGTTCGCGCTGACCGGCTTGACCTGGTCGGCCTTCTCCTGCGCCTCCTCGGCCGTCATCTCCTCGGGGTTGGCGAGTTGCTCCCACTCGTCGAGGAGGCTGGAGTCGACCTGGCGCACCATCTCACCCAGCCAGGCGATCAGGTCCTCCAGGTCCTCGGACTTGAGGTCGTCCGGCACGGTGTGTTCGAGCGCCTTGTAGGCACTCGCCAGGTATCGCAGGACGATGCCCTCAGTGCGGGCGAGCTCGTAGAAGGAGACGAACTCGGTGAAGGTCATGGCCCGTTCGTACATGTCACGGATGACGGACTTCGGCGACAGGGGATGGTCGCCGACCCACGGATGGCTCTTGCGGTAGGTGTTGTAGGCGTGGAAGAGCAACTCCTCCATCGGCTTGGGGTACGACACGTCCTGAAGCCGCTCCATGCGGTCCTCGTACTCGACGCCGTCCGCCTTCATCGCGGCCACCGCTTCGCCGCGCGCCTTGTTCTGCTGGGCCGCGAGGATCTGCCGCGGGTCGTCCAGCGTGGACTCCACGACGGACACCATGTCCAGTGCGTACGAGGGGGACTCGGGGTCCAGAAGCTCGAACGCGGCGAGCGCGAAGGTCGACAGCGGCTGGTTGAGCGCGAAGTCCTGCTGCAGATCGACGGTGAGGCGCACGATACGGCCCGTGGCGTCCGGCTCGTCGAGCTTCTCCACGATGCCGCCGTCGAGGAGCGAGCGGTAGATCGCGATCGCCCGCCGGATGTGCCGCAGCTGCTGCTTGCGCGGCTCGTGGTTGTCCTCCAGCAGGTGACGCATCGCCTCGAAGGCGTTGCCGGGCCGGGCGATCACCGAGAGGAGCATCGTGTGGGTGACCCGGAAGCGCGAGGTGAGCGGCTCGGGCTCGGAGACGATGAGCCTCTCGAAGGTGTTGTCCGTCCAGCCGACGAAGCCCTCGGGCGCCTTCTTGCGCACCACCTTGCGGCGCTTCTTCGGATCGTCGCCCGCCTTGGCGAGCGCCTTCTCGTTCTCGATGACGTGCTCGGGCGCCTGGGCCACGACGAAGCCCGCCGTGTCGAAGCCCGCCCGCCCGGCGCGGCCGGCGATCTGGTGGAACTCGCGCGCCCGAAGAGTCCGCACCCGGTTGCCGTCGTACTTCGTCAGCGCCGTGAACAGCACGGTGCGGATGGGGACGTTGACGCCGACCCCGAGGGTGTCCGTGCCGCAGATGACCTTCAGGAGACCGGCCTGTGCCAGCTTCTCCACCAGCCGTCGGTACTTGGGCAGCATGCCCGCGTGGTGCACGCCGATGCCGTGGCGCACGTAGCGGGACAGGTTCTGGCCGAACTTGGTGGTGAAGCGGAAGTTGCCGATCAGCTCGGCGATCTGGTCCTTCTCCGCCCGCGTGCACATGTTGATGCTCATCAGCGCCTGTGCTCGCTCCACGGCCTGCGCCTGCGTGAAGTGCACGATGTAGACAGGGGCCTGCTTGGTCGCGAGCAGCTCGGTGAGCGTCTCCGTCAGCGGGGTCACCACGTACTCGTAGGAGAGGGGCACCGGCCGGGTCGCCGAGCGGACCACCGACGTGGGGCGGCCGGTGCGCCGGGTGAGGTCCTTCTCGAACATGGAGACGTCGCCGAGCGTCGCCGACATCAGGATGAACTGCGCCTGCGGCAGTTCGAGGATCGGGATCTGCCACGCCCAGCCGCGGTCGGCCTCCGCGTAGAAGTGGAACTCGTCCATGACGACCTGGCCGACGTCGGCGTGCTTGCCGTCCCGCAGCGCGATGGACGCCAGCACCTCGGCGGTGCAGCAGATGACGGGGGCGTCGGCGTTCACGGAGGCGTCGCCGGTCAGCATGCCGACGTTCTCGGTGCCGAACATCTTGCACAGCTCGAAGAACTTCTCCGAGACGAGCGCCTTGATCGGCGCTGTGTAGAAGGTGACCTCGTCACGGGCGAGCGCCGCGAAGTGCGCACCCGCCGCGATCATGCTCTTGCCCGAGCCGGTGGGCGTCGAGACGATCACGTTCGCACCCGAGACCACCTCGATCAGCGCCTCCTCCTGGTGGGGGTAGAGCGTGAGACCGCGTTCCTGGGCCCACGACTCGAAGGCTTCGTAGAGGGCGTCGGGATCTGCGGTCTGCGGCAGCTGATCGATAAGGGTCACGCCCCCATCTTGCCTGTCAACCCACCCGATGGGGGAATCGGATGCTCGTCCGAAGATCACGAACGCTACGCTGTGGCGCCGACGAGGCGCCGGCGCACGCAGGCAACTGGGCAGCGGCACAAGAAGAATGGGGCGGGAAACGGTCATGATGGGACCAGCACACTCACTGTCGGGAGCCGCGGCCTGGCTCGGCGTCGGAGCGGCGGCCGCCGCGGCCGGCCACACCATGCCGTGGCCCGTCCTCCTCGTTGGCGCCCTGATCTGCGCCGGAGCGGCGCTCGCCCCGGACCTGGACCACAAGGCGGCCACCATCTCGCGGGCCTTCGGACCCGTCTCCCGTGCCCTGTGCGAGATCGTCGACAAGCTCTCGTACGCCGTCTACAAGTCGACCCGCAAGCCGGGCGACCCACGGCGCTCAGGCGGCCACCGCACGCTGACGCACACCTGGCTGTGGGCGGTGATGATCGGCGCGGGTACCGCGGTCCTGGCGATCGCCGGTGGCCGCTGGGCGGTCCTGGCCATTCTCTTCGTGCACATGGTGCTCGCGATCGAGGGCCTGCTGTGGCGGGCCGCCCGCGGCTCCAGCAGCGACGTCCTGGTCTGGCTGCTGGCCGCGACCAGCGCCTGGATCCTCGCCGGAGTCCTGGACAAGCCGGGCAACGGTTCGGACTGGCTGTTCACCGCGCCGGGCCAGGAGTACCTGTGGCTCGGTCTGCCGATCGTCCTGGGCGCCCTGGTGCACGACATAGGCGACGCACTGACGGTGTCCGGCTGCCCGGTCCTGTGGCCCATCCCGATCGGCCGCAAGCGCTGGTACCCGATCGGCCCGCCCAAGGCCATGCGCTTCCGCGCCGGCAGCTGGGTGGAGCTCAAGGTCCTGATGCCGGTCTTCATGCTGCTGGGCGGGGTGGGCTGCGCGGCGGCGCTCAACGTCATCTGAGCGAGCGGGGCAGCGGCTCAGGCCGTCGCGTCCTTGCCCGCTTCCTGTCCCGCACCCCCGTACCGCCTCTCGAACTGGGCGATGCGGCCCTCCGAGTCCACGGTGCGGGCCTTGCCCGTGTAGAACGGGTGGCTTTCCGAGGAGATCTCGACGTCGACGACGGGGTAGGTCTCGCCGTCGTCCCAGTCGATGGTCTGGTCGCTGGTCGCGGTGGACCGGGTGAGGAAGGCGTAGCCCGCGGCCCGGTCGCGGAAGACGACGGGGCGGTATTCGGGGTGCTTGTCCTGCTGCATGGGTGCTCCTTGGGGGAGAGGTGCGGGGGCCGGTCAGCCGGACCGGGTGTCCTCGTCGACGATGTGCATCGCGGCCTCCTCGGCCGAGGCCGCGGCGCCGTCGATGCCGATGTCGGTGGCGATCAGTCCGCTCTCCTCGTCCTCGTGCGCCCCTTCATCGGGAGCGACGAGACGGCCGGAGCGGGTGGCGCCCACCTCGTTGTCCAAGGGCTCGCCGTCGGTGCCCTGGCAGTCGCCGATGCCGTCCCCGTCCAGTTCGGTGATGTCGGGCATCTCCTCCGCGAGACGTTGGTCCAGGGTCTCGCCCTGCCGACGCTCCGCGGCGGTCACCCCGGAGTGCTCCACCGCCCACGGCCGCTCAGGCGGGGACCAGCCCCGGTCGAGCGGGTCACCGACGCCGTCGGCGAGCAGTGTGTCCTCGGCGTCGAGCAGCCCCGCGTCGTCCTGTACCTCGGATCCGTCGGGCTGGTAGACGTCGTCCCCCCATCCGTCGGAGCTGTCCACGGGTACCTCCAGATGATGCGGGCGAGCCCGGTTCCACCGCGCTCGACGGCGGGCGCGCGCGCCACCGGACACAGGACGTGCCCTGCGCGAACCGGGTGGTTGCCGGGCGTTCCCCGAGCCGGTGCCGACATCCAGCCTTCCACCCCCGTTCGGCACCGCGCAACGCCACACGGTCCGACGTGGGACGGGGCCGCCCACGGAGGGCGGCCCCGGGCGTCGGCCCGACCGCTCCCGGGCGCCGGAGCGGGTCGTACTGGCAGGGCTCGCTCACCCGTGCCAGGACCTCCACAGCGCCGCGTAGGCGCCGTCCGCCGCGACCAGCTGGTCGTGACTGCCGAGCTCACTGATCCGACCGTTCTCCACGACGGCGATGACGTCCGCGTCGTGGGCGGTGTGCAGCCGGTGGGCGATGGCGACGACGGTGCGACCGTCGAGGACACGCGCCAGCGAGCGTTCCAGATGCCGGGCCGCGCGGGGGTCGAGCAGCGAGGTCGCCTCGTCCAGGACCAGTGTGTGCGGATCGGCGAGGACCAGCCGGGCCAGTGCGATCTGCTGGGCCTGGGCCGGGGTGAGCGCCAGCCCGCCCGAGCCGACCTCGGTGTCCAGCCCCTCGTCCAGTGCCCGTGCCCAGCCGTCCGCGTCGACCGCGCCGAGCGCCGCCCACAGCTCGGCGTCCTTCGCTCCCGATCGGGCGAGCAGCAGGTTGTCGCGCAGGGAGCCCACGAAGACGTGGTGCTCCTGGTTGACGAGGGCCACGTGGGAGCGGACCGCCTCGGCGGGCATCCGGGACAGTTCGGCACCGCCGAGGGTGACGCGGCCGTCCCGGGGTGCGTAGATCCCGGCGAGCAGCCTGCCCAGTGTGGACTTGCCCGCGCCGGACGGGCCGACGAGCGCGAGCCGGGTGCCCGGCGCGACCCGCAGGGAGACCTCGCGCAGCACGTCCACTCCGGCGCGGTAGCCGAAGCGCACCTCGTCCGCGTGCACGTCACGCCCGTCCGGGACGACCTCCGGATCGCCGGCGGCCGGCTCGATGTCCCGGACGCCGACCAGCCGGGCCAGCGAGACCTGGGCTACCTGGAGCTCGTCGTACCAGCGCAGGATCAGGCCCACCGGGTCGACGAGCATCTGCGCGATGAGCGCACCCGTCGTCAGCTGACCGACCCCGATCCAGCCCTGCAGGACGAAGACGCCGCCGATCATCAGGACCGAGCAGAGGACGGCGGTGTGCGTGACGTTGATGACCGGGAAGAGCACCGAACGGAGCCAGAGCGTGTAGCGCTCCCAGGCCGTCCACTCCTTGATCCGGCGCTCCGACAGGTCGATGCGGCGCCGACCCAGGCGATGGGCCTCGACGGTGCGCCCGGCGTCCACGGTCTCGGCGAGGACGGCGGCGACGGCGGCGTAGCCGGCGGCCTCCGAGCGGTAGGCGGACGGTGCTCGCTTGAAGTACCAGCGGCAGCCGACCACCAGGACGGGCACGGCCACCAGGACGGCCGGGGCGAGCGGCGGCGCGGTCACGGCGAGTCCGCCGAGCAGCAGCGCCACCCACACCACGCCGATGGCGAGCTGCGGCACGGCTTCGCGCATCGCGTTGGCGAGCCGGTCGATGTCCGTGGTGATGCGGGAGAGCAGGTCGCCCGTGCCGGCCCGCTCCAGGACGCCGGGCGGCAGCCCGACCGACCGTACGAGGAAGTCCTCGCGCAGGTCGGCCAGCATCCGCTCGCCGAGCACAGCCCCGCGCAGCCGCACTTCGCGCACGAACACGGCCTGGACGACGAGTGCGACGACGAACAGTACGGCGGTGCGCTCCAGGTGGAGCTCCTGAGCGTGGTCGGAGAGCCGCTCGACGATCGAGCCCAGCAGATAGGGCCCGGCCATCGAGGCCACCACGGCCGCGGTGTTGACGGCGATGAGCAGCAGAAAGGCCCGGCGGTGCCGTTGGAAGAGTTCGGTCACGTAGGCGCGTACGGTCGCGGGGGCGCCGACGGGCAAGGTGTTCGCCGTCGTCGGGGCCGCCGGGTCGTACGCCGGTGGCGCCAGGCCGATCATGCCGTCTCCTCGATTTCTTCCAGTTCGTCGATCGTGCCGAGCTCGTCGAGATGGTCGGTCTCGTCGAGCTTGTCGAGCCTGTCGAACGCGGCGAGCTCGTGGCGGCCGGCGCCGCCAGCGGCCTCTTCGTCGGTTTCCCGGGTGACCACGGCCCGGTACCGGGGCTCGCTGTGCACCAGCTCGCGGTGCACGCCGACCGCCGCGACCTCACCCTCATGCACCAGCACGACCCGGTCCGCGTGGTCCAGGAGCAGTGGCGAGGAGGTGAAGACGACGGTCGTACGTCCGGTGCGCAGGGCGCGGACACCGTCGGCGATCCGGGCCTCGGTGTGCGAGTCGACGGCGGACGTCGGCTCGTCCAGGACCAGCACCTCGGGGTCCGTGATCAGCGACCGGGCCAGTGCCAGACGCTGGCGCTGGCCACCCGACAGGGAGCGTCCCCGTTCGGTGATACGGGCGTCCATCGGGTCCTCGGCGTCCAACGACCCCTGGGCGAGAGCGTCCAGGACGTCGCCGCACTGCGCGGCGGCGAGTGCCTCGGCGGCACTCACCTCGCCGGAGGCGGGCACGTCGAGCAGTTCGCGCAGCGAGCCGGACAGCAGCACCGGGTCCTTGTCCTGGACCAGGACGGCGGTACGGGAGGAGTCCAGGGGCAGTTCGTCCAGCGGTACGCCCCCGAGGAGCACCGAGGTGCTCTCTTCGCTCTCCTCGGAAGGGTGTCCGCCCAGCCGCTCGGCCAGCAGCCCAGCCGCGTCCGGGTCGCCGCACACCACGGCGGTGAGCCGTCCGGCGGGTGCGAGCAGTCCGGTCGCGGGGTCGTACAGATCGCCCTCCGGCGCCCCGGCCGAGAGTGATCCGTCGCTGTCCATGGCCCGTTCGAGGGACAGCACCCGGGCGGCGCGTTTGGCGGACGGGCGCGAGAAGGAGTACGCCATGGCGATTTCCTCGAAGTGCCGCAGCGGATAGGTGAGCAGCATGACCGCGCTGTACACGGTGACCAGTTCGCCGACCGTGATCCGGCCGTCGCGGGCCAGGTGCACACCGTGCCAGATGACGGCGATCATCAGCAGACCGGGCAACAGCACTTGAATGGCCGAGATCAGCGACCACATCCGGGCACTGCGCACGGCCGCCCGGCGGACCTCCTGGGAGGCGCTGCGGTAGCGGTCGAGGAACAGTTCCTCGCCGCCGATGCCGCGCAGCACGCGCAGGCCCGCGACGGTGTCCGAGGCCAGTTCGGTGGCACGCCCGGCCTTCTCACGCTGGAAGTCCGCGCGCCGGGTGGCACGGGGCAGCAGCGGCAGCACGGCGAGGGCCAGGACGGGCACGCCCACGGCGACGAGTACGCCGAGCGCCGGCTGGTAGACGACCAGGGCGACACAGACCAGTACGACGGTCAGCGCGGCCGCCATGAACCGCGACAGGGCCTCCACGAACCAGCCGATCTTCTCGACATCGCCGGTGGAGACCGCGACGACCTCGCCTGCGGCGACGCGCCGGGTGAGCGCGGAGCCCAACTGGGCGGTCTTGTGGGCCAGCAGCTGCTGGACGCGTGCGGCGGCGGTGATCCAGTTGGTGACCGCGGCCCGGTGCAGCATGGTGTCGCCGAGCGCGATGCAGACACCGCACAGCGCCAGCAGCCCGCCGGTCAGGGCAAGTCGGGCGCCGGAGTGGTCGACGACGGCCTGGATGGCGAGCCCGACGCAGAACGGCAGCCCGGAGACGGCCACGAAGTGCAGCAGCCCCCAAGCGAGGGCCTTGAGCTGGCCGCCGAGCTGATTCCGGCCGAGCCACCACAGGAATCGGGGACCCGAGCGTGCGTCCGGCACACCTGGGTCGGGATAGGGAAGGTCTTGGATCTGCATGACGTCCCAGTGGCTCGTGTAAGGGGTGGGGTCAGGGGGTGGGGAAGCCGTGATAGTCCGGCGACCGGCCGACCGCGGGGATCGGCAGCAAACCGTGACAGGTTCGCGTCGCGGTGTAGCCGGAAGCAAGCGGTTTTTCTTCGGGGGAGGTGGATTCGGCTCGGCCACCACGGTCCTGTCACAGCTCTGAGGGCGCGCGGCCTCCGCTCCCCGGCCCTCGCGGTTGCCGAGCCCCGGCACCAGGCCGCCCAGTTCGGGGGGCGCCGCCTCCGGCCTCGGTGCCAGGACTTTTGGCCTCGGTCTCAGGGCCTCCCGGCCCGGTGGGCCCCGGGCCGTCCATCGGGGGCCGTCGTCCCCGGCGCAGACGTGTCCCCGGACTGCGGTCAGGGTCTTGGGGGGCCCACCACCGCCGGGGCCGCGCTGTCGCACGTATGCCCGGAAAGGTGACGTGTGACCGAGAAGTCGAGGGGTATGGAGTATTTGTCCGATAAGCGATGAGGTTATGTGCCGCATGCGAAAAGAGGGTGCGATACGTACGGGGCTCACCGTGGCGGCGTGCGGTGTCCTTGTGGTGTTCCTGTCGGGCTGCGGTGGTTCGGGTGGGGCCAACGGTGCGGTGAAGGGGCGGGGCGGAACCAGTGCCGGGGCCGAGCGCGCTGCGGCGCGCCCGGTCGTCCTCGCACGGATCCCGGCGGTCGGCCACCGGCTACAGACGCGGATCCCGTCCGACTCGCGCCAGGTGGTGGCGGTCTACGGCGCGGCCAGGAAACTCCGCCGACTCGACGGTGGTCCTGTACACGAAGTTGTCCACGAAGTCCGGTTCGCATGGGGAGGCGCGACGTACCTGGCCCGCGCACAACGGGGTGAAGGGCTGGACCACCGACCATCACGAGGACGACAAGCGCAGTCCCGTCGGGGTGTTCACGCTCACCGACGCGGGCGGAGTGCTCGCCGACCCGGGCGCCCTGCTCCCGTACGACCGTTCGGAGAGCTATCAGGCCCCCATGGCTGGGCCAAGTCGCACTGGTACGACTTCGACCACGTCATTGCCATCAATTACAACCGCCGCGTGGGCACCCCGCCGGACGACCCGGATCGCCCCCTCGGCGAGTCGAAGGGTGGTGGTATCTGGCTGCATATGGACCACGGCAGCGGTACGTCGGCGTGTGTGAGCGTGTCGAAGTCGGCCATGGCGTATCTGCTGCGGACGCTCGACCCGAATCAACACCCTGTGGTGGTGATGGGGGACAGGGCGGATCTGAAGGCCTAGCCATCGCGACCGATCGGGGTGCACCGCGATGAGGGGTGTCCGAGTGTCCCCGGGTGTCCCTTGTGAGACGGGTCTCTCGTCCGGTGGGAGTCCGTTGCGGTGGGAGGGCCCATTGCGGGGCGGGCCGACTCCCCCGTAGAACACCGCACATGAGAAGACAGATAGTCATGTCCATGCTTGCCGGAGTGACCCTGGCGGCGAGTGGCTTACTGGGAGTGGGCCCGGCCGCGGCGGCACCGCCGACGGCCGCCACCAGGACCGCCCTCGCACCTTCCGAGTCGGCGCCCGGCGAGTCGGCGCCCGCCGAGTTCGGCACCGACTGGCACGACCCCCTGACCGCCGCCCCGCCGATATCGAAACCCGCCACCAAGTCCTGTGAAGTGACGCTCGCCGAGGCGCAGTTCCGTGACTTCACGCCGTACCGCGGCACGTACACGCCGCCGAGCGGCTGTGGTGATCGCTGGAGCAAGGTCGTCCTGCGACTCGACGGCAAGGTCAAGGGCCGGCAGTACGACCGGCTCGGCTATCTGCACGTCGGCGGGGTGGAGATTCTGCGGACCTCCACCCCGGAGCCCTCGCCCGACGGCATCGAGTGGTCCGTCGAGAAGGACGTGACGCGTTACAGCGACACGTTCCGCCGCGACGGCGACGTCGAGATGCTCATCGGGAACGTCGTCGACGACACATACACCGGAGTCCTCGACGTGAAGGTGACGCTCACCTTCTTCGCGCAGGCGAGGACCGCGAAGCCCGCCGCGACCCCCGACCGCGTCCTCACCCTCCAGGACGGCACCCTGACCACCCCGCGCAACAGCGAGCGCATCGTCGCCGAGGTGTACGCCACCGGCTCCGGCGGCGGCTGCGAGGAGTTCTGGTATCTGACGGTGCCGGACCCGGCTCCGTACTCCTGCAAGGCGGACAACGGCCCCTACCGCGAGGTGCAGATCAAGGTCGACGGTCGGCTCGCGGGCATCGCCGAGCCGTTTCCGACCGTGTGGACCGGCGGCTGGTCCAACCCCTTCCTCTGGTACGTGATCCCGGGCCCGCGCGCCTTCGACGTCAAGCCGATCGAATACGACCTGACGCCCTATGCCGGTGTCCTCAACGACGGCCGTCCGCACCGGGTGGACGTCTCCGTCGTGGGCGTTCCCGAGGGGCAGACCGGCTGGAGCGCTCCGGTCAACGTCCTCGTCTGGCAGGACGCGAAGCGCGCGCGGGTGAGCGGTGCGCTCACCCAGGTCACGGCCGGTGATCTCGCCAACTCCGCGGTGTACACGCCCGGCGCGGAAGAACGTCTCGACACCGAGGGCGGACACCGGCTGACGACGGCCGGATACGTCGACACCTCGCACGGTCGGGTGCGGACCACTGTCCGGCGCACGCTCGCGAACACCTCCGTGCACCGCTGGACCGACGGCGAGAACATGGACGGACTGAAGGCCACCTGGACGGACGTCGAAACGGTCACCGTCGACGGGCGCGGACCGGCCAGGACGACGCGCACCCACCGGACGTACGCGATGGACGGGACCACGACGCTCGGCACGGACGACCGGTTGCGGACCGTCCTGACGCTCGGCGACCGGGCGGCGGTCGACGAGACGCGCGGCGGACTGCGCACCGCGTGGTCACGGTTCGAGGACACCTACGTCGGCGACGCGACGTATACGACGATCGTGCCGCGCGACCAACGGCACGCGGTCGGCACGACGAGCGAGCGCTACCGGCTGCACGGCTCGGACGGTTGCTATGACCGCGAGCTGGTCACTGTGCAGGGAACGCTGACGGACGACCGCAGCAACTGCTGAACCCACTGGGGCCGTTGGGATCATTGGGATCGTTGGGGACCAATGATTTGGGACCGCTGGGACCAGTGATGGGCAACGGCACGTCTGTTGCAGGATCTACGTGGACGTGACGCAGAGGTATCCGGCGGCATCGGCAACTCCTCAATAGTGATCGCTACGGAAGGAGATTTCCGTATGGCGGAAGTCACCTCGGAGGAGTGCCCGTGCCGCCGTCTGTACCGTCCCCGCGACGCGTCGCACACGTACTGCGTACCTCACTGTTCGCGCAGGTCGCCTGCGCGCTCGTGCTCGGAATCGTCGTCGGAAGGTTGTGGCCCGACACGGCCACGACCTTCCAGCCGCTCGGCGACGGTTTCGTACGTCTCATCAAGGCGGTCATCTCACCGCTCGTCTTCTGCGTGGTCGTCGTCGGCATCACCAAGGCCGGTGACCTGAAGGCCTTCGGCCGGATCGGGCTCAAGGCCCTGATCTGGTTCGAGGTCGCGTCCACCGCCGCGTCGCTCCTCGGCCTGGTCGCGGCGAACGTCGTCAGCCCGGGCTCGGGCATGCACGCCGACCCGTCGAAACTCGACGCCTCGGCCGTCGACGGCAAGACCGGTGGCGGCTCGCTCCCGTCGACCAGTGAATTCATCCTGAACGCGCTGCCGCAGAGCGCTGTCGGCGCCTTCGCCGAGAACTCCCTGCTCCAAGTCCTCGTCCTCGCCTGCCTGGTGGGCGCGGCGCTGCTCCACCTCGGCAACACCGAGGTGCCCAAGGTGCTGCCCGCCATCGGGCAGGTCCAGGACGTCGTCTTCGCGATCGTCGGCTTCATCATGAAGCTCGCCCCGCTCGCGGTGTTCGGCGCGATGGTCCCTCTGGTGGGGGAGTACGGGCTCGGCGTCATCAAGACGTACGGCAAGCTGATCATCCTGTGCTACGCCGTGGCGCTGCTGTTCCTCGCGCTGCTTGCCGTCGCCCCGAAGACGGTCACCGGGCTCAGCCTCTGGAAGTTCGTCCGCTACACCCGTGAGGAGATGCTGCTCGCGCTCGGTACCGCCTCCAGCGAGACGGTCATGCCCCGCATGATGCAGAGGCTGCGCCAGGCGGGCTGTCGCGACGACGCGGTCGGGCTGGTGCTGCCCACCGGGTACTCCTTCAACCTCGACGGCGCCTCGATCCACCTCTCCATCGGCACCCTCTTCATCGCCCAGGCCGTGGGCGTGGACCTGAGCCTGGGGCAGCAGATCACCCGTGGTCCCGGTGCTCATGCTGACCAGCAAGGGCATGGCGGGCGTGCCGGGATCGGCCTTCCTGGCCCTGTCGGCGACCGCGTCCTCGCTCGGGGCCGTCCCCGCCGGAGCCGTCGCCCTGCTCCTGGAGGTGGACCGCATCATGGACTCGATGCGCGTCGCCACCAACCTCCTCGGCAACTGCGGCGCCGTCTTCGCGGTGTCCCGCTGGGAAGGCGCGCTCGACATGGACCGGGCGAAGAAGATGCTGGACGGCGAGATCGCGTTCGTGGAGGAGGACGATCAGCCGCGGGGGGAAGGGGCACCTACGGAAGAGCCACCTACGGAAGAGCCACCTACGGAAGAGCCACCTACGGAAGAGCCACCTACGGAAGAGCCACCTACGGAAGAGCCACCTACGGAAGGGCCGCGGGCTGAGGAGCCGCCGACTGCTGTGTCCGTGCAGCCGGGGCCCGAGTCGACCAGGGGCGAAGTCCCCGCCCGGCCGACCAAGGAGCCTGCATCCGGGGGCGGCTGGCCGACCTGGGAGAACCGTTGCCGACCTGCGGAGGCGGGTTGCCGAACCGGGGCGACTTCCCACTCGGACGGGTCATCGTCTCGGAGTGATCACCGCAACGCCGCACCACACGCCCGCCCACCGCACCCCTTCAGCAGCGGTGCTCCAGCCTGGGCATACCGTCCACCAGCGTGTCCAGCAGCCCGCCGAGCACCTCGCGCTGGTCGTCCGTCAAGGGAGCCAGGATCTCCTCCGCTGCCGACCGGCGCGCGCCGCGCAGTTCCCGCAGTGCCTTGCGCCCCTCGTCCGTGACCTCGATCCGGATCACCCGCCGGTTGGTGGGATCCGGGGCCCGGCGTACCTTCCCGCTTGCCTCCAGGCCGTCGACCAGCGTGGTCACGGCCCGCGGTACGACCTCCAGGCGTTCGGCGAGATCGGCCATGCGCGGCGGTGAGCTGTAGTGCGCGAGGGTGCGCAGCAGCCGGGACTGGGCCGGGGTGATGCCCAGCCCGCGCTGCTCCAGATGGCGCTTCTGGATGCGGTGCACACGGCGGGTCAGCCGCAGCAGCTGCTCGGCGAGCAGGCCGTCGGCATCTGGGGTGGTCATACGGGAACAATAACAGGATGCGGTTCATTGTGAGTATAGGTAACAATGAGCTATGCTCCGCCGGTCGTTGTTATCGCCGTCCAGACGTTCCGTTCGTCCCGTCCGGCCGTCTCGCCGTCCCGCCGTCTGGCCTTCGTGTCGTTTCGGTGTTTCGTTGTTTCAGTGACCGGCACTTCCGTAATCGTCCCCTCACCTCCCGTAGGAGCCCATGCGTCCCGACCAAACCACCTGGACCCCGTCACCCGCCGAGGGCGAACAGCCACGGCAGGTGCGTCGCATCCTGAAACTCTTCCGGCCCTACCGCGGCCGCCTCGCGATCGTCGGCCTGCTGGTCGGCGCGTCGTCCCTCGTCACCGTCGCGACCCCCTTCCTCCTGAAGGAGACCCTGGACGTCGCGATCCCACAGGGCCGCACCGGTCTGCTGAGCCTGCTCGCGCTCGGCATGATCGTCAGCGCGGTCGTCACCAGCATCTTCGGCGTACTGCAGACCCTGATCTCCACCACCGTCGGTCAGCGCGTCATGCACGACCTGCGCACCGCCGTCTACGGGCGGCTGCAGCGCATGTCGCTCGCCTTCTTCACCCGGACCCGCACCGGCGAGGTCCAGTCCCGGATCGCCAATGACATCGGCGGCATGCAGGCGACCGTGACCTCCACCGCCACCTCGCTGGTCTCGAACCTGACCAGCGTCGTCGCCACGATCGTCGCGATGGTCGCGCTGGACTGGCGGCTCACCATCGTCTCGCTGCTCCTGCTGCCGGTCTTCGTGTGGATCAGCCGTCGCGTCGGCAACGAGCGCAAGAAGATAGCCACCCAGCGGCAGAAGCAGATGGCCGCGATGGCCGCCACCGTCACCGAGTCGCTCTCCGTCAGCGGCATCCTGCTCGGCCGTACGATGGGCCGCGGCGATTCGCTCACAAAGGCGTTCGAGGCCGAGTCCGACAGCCTGGTCGACCTTGAGGTGAAGTCGAACATGGCGGGCCGCTGGCGCATGTCCGTCATCGGCATCGTGATGGCCGCCATGCCGGCCGTCATCTACTGGGCCGCGGGCATGGCCCTCCAGTTCGGCGGCCCGTCCGTCTCACTCGGCACGCTCGTCGCCTTCGTCTCGCTCCAGCAGGGTCTGTTCCGCCCCGCCGTCAGCCTGATGTCCACCGGCGTCCAGATCCAGACCTCGCTCGCGCTCTTCCAGCGCATCTTCGAGTACCTCGACCTGCCGATCGACATCACCGAGCCGGAGCAACCGGTCCACCTCGACCAGGTCAAGGGTGAGATCCGCTTCGAGGACGTCGAGTTCCACTACGACGACAAGAGCGGCTCGATCCTCGACGGCATCGACATCACCGTTCCTGCCGGCGGCAGCCTCGCCGTGGTCGGCCCGACCGGCTCCGGCAAGTCCACGCTCAGCTATCTGGTGCCACGGCTGTACGACGTCACGGGCGGTCGCGTCACACTGGACGGGGTCGACGTGCGCGACCTGGACTTCGACACGCTCGCGCGCGCGATCGGCGTAGTCTCCCAGGAGACGTACCTCTTCCACGCCTCGGTCGCGGAGAACCTGCGCTTCGCCAGGCCGGACGCGACCGACGAGGAGTTGCAGGCGGCGGCCCGGGCGGCCCAGATCCACGACCACATCGCGTCGCTGCCCGACGGGTACGACACGGTCGTGGGCGAGCGCGGCCACCGGTTCTCCGGCGGCGAGAAGCAGCGCCTGGCCATCGCCCGTACGATTCTGCGCGATCCTCCGGTGCTCATCCTCGACGAGGCGACCAGCGCCCTGGACACCCGCACGGAGCACGCCGTCCAGCAGGCCATCGACGCCCTGTCCGCCAACCGGACCACGCTCACCATCGCGCACCGGCTGTCCACCATTCGGGGCGCCGACCAGATCGTGGTCCTGGACTCCGGCCGCGCGGTCGAACGCGGCACGCACGAGGAGTTGTTGGAGCGGGACGGGCGATATGCGGCCCTGGTGCGCCGGGACGCCCAGATGGAACCGGCCGACCAGGAGTCGGCCGGTCGGAACGCTCGTCCGCGGCGGACCGGCCAGGACGCCCAACTGGAGCCGACAAGATGACGATATGCCGGGTTTGTAGGCGTTAGCGGGTTACCGTGCCCGCATGCAGATGAACACTCCGCCACGGAGAACGATTCGACTGACGAGCCGGGGCCGGGTCGCCCTCATCGCGACCGGAGCCGTCGTGGCGGCCACCGCCGTGGCGGTGCCGCTGCTGACCCTGGGCGGCCAGGAGGCGCGGCCCACGTCCCTCGTGATCCCGGAGGGCTGGCGCGCCGGCCAGGTCTTCGAGGCCGTCGACAAAGCCCTCGCCCTGCCCCCGGGCTCCACCAAGAAGTCCCTGGTCAAGGCCAACCTCAAGTTGCCCAACGACGCGGAGGGCAACCCCGAGGGCTACCTGTTCCCGGCGACATATCCACTAGACGACAAGGCGACCCCGGAGTCCCTGCTGTCGTCCATGGTCAGCACCGCGAACAAGAAGTTCTACGGCAGCCCGACCACCGCGGGGGCCCAGCGCAACGCGATGAACATCTATCAGGCGGTCACCATCGCGAGCATCATCCAGGCCGAGGCCGCCACCAAGACCGACATGGGCAAGGTGGCCCGGGTCATCTTCAACCGCCTGGAGCGGGGCATGCCGCTGCAGATGGACTCCACCATCAACTACGTGCTGAACCGCGCCACGCTGACCACGACCACGGACGACACGAAGGTCGAGAGTCCCTACAACTCGTACCAGCGCATGGGACTGCCGCCCACGCCGATCGCCAACCCCGGCGAGGACGCGATGCGCGCCGCGCTCAATCCCACCCCGGGCGACTGGCTGTACTTCGTCACGGTCAAGCCGGGCGACACCCGCTTCACGGCCAGCTACGAGGAACAGCAGAGGAACGTCGCCGAGTTCAACCAGATCCAGAAGAGCGCTTCGCTCCCGCCCTCGTCCTCGGCCTCGCCTTCGTCGGCGTCCTCGTTCTCCTCCTCCTCGTCCTCGTCCGCATCTTCGGCATCGGCATCGGCATCGTCATTGTCTTCGATCTCGATCTCGGTCTCGCCCGCGCGCTGAGCCTGTTGCCCGACCCGGCCCACGGGGCATCACGCGCCGACAGGCACTCCCGCCAGCAGCCGTCCGATGTCCCGTACCGCCGCGCGCCCGGCCCGATTGGCGCCGATCGTGCTGGCCGAAGGCCCGTACCCGACGAGGTGGATCCGCGGATCGGCGAGCGCGCGTGTTCCCTCGACGCGGATGCCGCCGCCCGGTTCGCGCAGCCGCAGCGGCGTCAGATGGTCGAGGGCGGCGCGAAAGCCGGTCGCCCACAGGATGACGTCCGCGTCGACGTGACGCCCGTCGGCCCACTCCACGCCGTTCGGGGTGATCCGGTCGAACATCGGCTGCCGGTCCAGCACACCGTCGGCCAGCGCCTGTCGGATCGCGTCGTTCAGCGGTAGTCCGGTCACCGACACGACGCTCTTGGGCGGCAGCCCCTGCCGGACCCGTTCCTCCACGAGCGCGACGGCCGAGCGCCCGACGTCCTCCGTGAACGGCCCCTCGCGGAACACGGGCGGCCGTCGCGTCACCCAGGTGGTCGCGGCCGCGTACGGGGCGATCTCCATCAGATGCTGGGTGCCGGACGCACCGCCGCCCACGACGATCACCCGCTGCCCGGCGAACGCTTCGGGCCCGGGGTACTGCGCCGTGTGCAGCTGCCGCCCCAGGAAGGTCTCCTGGCCGGGATAGCGCGGCCAGAACGGCCGGTCCCAGGTGCCGGTGGCATTGATCAGCGCCCGCGTCGACCACGTGATGTCGAGGGCGCCGGAACCAGCGAGGGCTTCGGAACCCGCCAAGGCCTCAGAGTGCTCGGAGGCTCCGTAGCCCGCGGTGGTCTCGGCGCCGTTGGTGGTCTCGGAACCGTTGGTGGTCTCGGAACCGTTGGTGGTTTCGACGAGCAGCCGTCCGTCGTCCCCCTCCCGGACGGCCTTCACGTCGACGGGCCGCCGTACCCGCAGATCGAAGGTGCGTTCGTAGGTGTCGAAGTACTCCGGGATGACCTCGGAGGACGGGCGCGTCGCGTCTGCGTTCTCCAGTTCCATCCCGGGCAGCGAGTGCATTCCGTGCACCTTGCCGTACGTCAGCGAGGGCCACCGGAACTGCCAGGCGCCGCCCGGACGCGGTGCGTGATCCAGGACCACGAAGTCCCGATCCGGCTCGAATCCGGTGCGCCGCAGGTGATAGGCGCTGGACAGTCCTGCCTGCCCAGCGCCTATGACGACGACATCGACCTCGCGGACTTCGCGCGCCTGCGCCCCGGTGTTGTTCACGCTTCCACTAACTCGACCGGGATGCGGGATCTTCCCGACGGGGTGGCTCCTGTGAGCCACCCGACCCGGGGCCTGTCCCTCAGCGACCGCTCGCGACCAGAATCGGTGCGCCGCGCCCCGCCGTCGCAGGCCCCGGCAGCAGCCCCCGAGCCGCCAGATCCGGGATCACCCCCTCCCCGAACCAGTAGGCCTCCTCCAGATGGGGGTACCCGGAGAGCACGAAGTGCTCGATGCCCAGCGCGTGGTACTCCTCGATCCGGTCGGCGACCTCGGTGTGGCTGCCGACGAGGGCGGTGCCCGCGCCGCCCCGGACGAGACCCACCCCGGCCCACAGGTTCGGCGAGATCTCCAGCCGGTCGCTGGAGCCGCCGTGCAGGGCCAGCATGCGTTGCTGTCCCACCGACTCACTGCGCCCGAGCGCCGACTGCGCGGCCGCGATCGTGTCCGGGTCCAGGTCGCCGAGCAGCCGGTCGGCCGTGGACCAGGCCTCGGCCGAGGAGTCGCGCGAGATGGTGTGCAGTCGAATCCCGAACCGGACGGAGCGTCCCTCGCGCTCGGCCAGTGCCCGAATCCAGTCGATCTTCTCCTTGACCTGCGCCGGAGGCTCGCCCCAGGTCAGATACACATCGGCGTGCCGGGCGGCGACCGGCCCCGCGGCGGACGACGAACCGCCGAAGAAGATCTCCGGCAGCGGGTCGGGCGGCACGGCGGTCAGCCCGCCCTCGACCTGGTAGTGGGCGCCTTCGAAGTCGTACGGCTGCCCGCTCCACACCCCGCGTACGACGGACAGGAACTCGTCCGTCCGCGCGTACCGCTGATCGTGTCCGAGATGGTCGCCGAAGCGGCGCTGCTCCGTGGAGTCGCCGCCGGTGACGACGTTCAGCAGCAGCCGCCCCCGGGTGATCCGCTGATACGTCGCCGCCATCTGCGCCGCGAGTGTCGGCGAGACGACGCCGGGCCGGAACGCCACGAGGAACTTCAGCCGTTCCGTGTGCTGGGCGAGCGCCACCGTCGTCAGCCAGGCGTCCTCGCACCATGTGCCGGTCGGGGTGAGGACCGCCTCGAAGCCCAACTGCTCGGCAGCTTTGGCAATTTGGGCGAGGTAGTCGATGTCGGGCGGGCGTACCCCGCTGACGGGCCGCGCCGCGCCGGTGCGGTTCGAGGCGTACGCGTGCCGGTCGACCAGGGTGCGGCCGTCGCCGCCGGTCGGCAGGAACCAGTGCAGATGGACGGTCATCAGGAGTCCTTGTAGACGCGAGGGGTGGAGGTGGAGGGCGGCAGGCTGCCGTTGAAGCGGGTGTCCACGAAGGCGGCGAAGTCGACCTTGCCGGGAATGAGCTTCAGCTCGGTGAAGGTGTCCGCGATGCGCTGTTCCGAGGCTATGAGCGGCTTGTCCACGGCGACCGGGATCCGACTGGCATTGGTCCGTTTCACCGAGGCCAGCGCCACCTCGTACGGCAGCCCGGTGTCCTTCGCCCACACCTTGGCCCACGCGTCCGGATGCTGATACACCCAGTCCTGGGCGCGCCGCAGCCGCTGCAGATAGTCCTTGACGGCCGCGGCCTTCTTCGTGTCCTTCAGCGCACCCGGAGCCGCCACCTGGAAGGTGAGCCCGTTGACCACCCCGTCGCCGTCCGCCAGGATCCGGCCCTGCTTGGCCGCGAGCACCTGCGAGGTGTACGGGTCCCACACCGCCCATGCGTCCACCTTGCCGCTGGTGAACGCGGCCAGTGCGTCGGCCGGCTGCAGATACTTGACCTTGACGTCGCCCAGCGTCAGCCCGGCCTCCTTGAGCGAGGCGATCAGCTGATAGTGCGCGGAGGAACCCTGCGCCACGGCGATGGATTTGCCCTTGAGCTCCTGGGGCCTGTTCAACGACGAGTTCCTCGGTACGAGGATGGCCTCGCCCTTGGACGTGCCGTGCCAGGCGGCTACCACCGCGATCTTCGAGCCCGCGCCGGCGGCGAAGACGGGCGGGGTGTTGCCGACACCGCCGATGTCGACCGCCTTGGCGTTGACCGCCTCCAGCAGCGGCGGACCGGACGTGAACGTCGACCACTTGATCTTGTAGTCGAGGTCCTTGAGCTCTCCGGCGGCCCGCAGCACCGCTTCGGAACCACCCTTCTGGTCCCCGACGTTGAGCGTGAGGGAACCCTTGCCGTCGGTTCCGGCTCCCGCGGTGTCGGCAGCCGAGTTGCCGCCGCAGGCGGCCAGGAGCAGGGTCAGGGGGAGGAGTAGGGCGACGGGGACGAGGTTTCGGCGCATGGCGATTCCGTTCGCTTGGTTCGGGTGAAGACAGCGGCGAAGGTGAGAGGAGCGAGGGCGAAGGCGAGAGAGGAGAGGGCGAAGGCGAGTGAGAGGAAAGGGGGTGCGGGAAGGCGGCTGGGGTGTGAGGTGGGGGAGTTCAGGCGGCGGTGTCGACGCCCAGGCGCTCCAGGAGGCCGGCGCGCAGTTCGGCGAAGCGGGGGTCGGTGAGGTCGCGGGGCCGGTCCAGGTCGACCGTTGTTTCATGGGCGATGACACCGTCGTCCATCACGAGAACCCGGTCGGCGAGCAGGACGGCCTCCTCGACATCGTGCGTGACCAGCAGCACGGCGCAGCCGCGCCGCTGCCACAGTTCGCCGACGAGCCGCTGTGCCTTGATGCGGGTGAGGGCGTCGAGAGCGCCGAACGGTTCGTCGAGCAGCAGCAGATCGGGTTCGCGGACCAAGGCACGGGCCAGCGAGGCGCGTTGGGCCTCGCCGCCGGAGAGCGTCTTGGGCCAGGCGTTCGAGCGGTGGGTGAGACCGACCTCGGTCAACGCCTGTTCGGCGACGGCGCGTTCGGGCTTGCCGGGGAGGCCCAGCAGGACGTTGCGCCACACCTTCTTCCAGGGCATCAGCCGCGGTGCCTGGAACGCGACGGCCTTGCGCCGAGGGACGAGGACGGTGCCGTCGATGTCGCGGTCGAGCCCGGCGAGGATGCGCAGCAGGGTGGACTTGCCGCAGCCGCTGCGACCGAGGAGAGCAACGAACTCGCCCGGTTTCACGTCGAGTCGGAGGTTGTCGATGACCGCGCGTCCCTCGAAGGAGCGGGTCAGCCCCTGGACTCGTACGGCAGAAGCGGAGGAGGAGGAGGAGGAGGAGGAGGAGGAGGCGGAGGAGGCGGAAGCGGAGGCGGCGGGGACGGTCGCGTCGCCCTGTCGGCCGGTCGTGGCCTTCTGCCGGTGGGGGGCACCCCTTTGGGGGGTCATCGGCCCGTGAACGTCGGTCGCCATTGCAGAAGCAGCCTTTCGAGGGAGCGGACGATGAAGTCGGCGAGCAGGCCGAGGAAGGCGTAGACGATCAGGCAGACCACGATCACATCGGTCCGCAGGAAGTCGCGGGCCTGCACCATGAGGAAGCCGATGCCGGCGTCCGCGTTGATCTGCTCGGCGAAGACGAGGGCGAGCCAGGCGATACCGAGGGAGTAGCGCAGCCCGGTCATCGCCCCAGGCAGCGCGCCCGGCAGGACGACGTGCCGGACGAGCCCCCACCGCGAGAGTCCGAGCGACTCCCCGGCCTCGATCAACTGGGCGTCGACGCCGCGGATACCGGCGTACACGTTCAGATAGAGGGGGAAGGACACGCCCAGCGTGATGATCGCGACCTTCGGGGCCTCGCCGATGCCGAACCAGATGATGAACAGCGGGATCAGCCCCACGAAGGGCACGGTCCGCAGCATCTGGACGCTCGCGTCGACCAGGTCCTCGCCGATACGGAAGAGCCCTGAGACGAGGGCGAGTCCGGTCCCGACGACGGTCCCGAGCAACAGTCCTACCGCGACGCGCTGCAGCGAGACACCCATGGCGTTCGGCAGTGAGCCGTCGGCGACGAGATGGGCGCCGACCCGCGCGATGGTGCCGGGCGAGGCGAGGACGTCGGAGGCCAACACACCCGTGCCGCTCAGGAGTTGCCAGAGGGCGAGCAGCAGGAGCGGACCGGAGGTACGGCGCAACCAGCGGGGAACGCGGGTGCGGCGGGAGGAGAGGGGCACGATCGGAACGAGTTCGGGCGGCGCCGGCTGGGGTGCGCCACTCCTGGACATTGCCGGTGGCATTCCCGAAATATCGGGCTCGGGGGAGCCGGGCGGGGCATGGCTGATGCTCATGAGTGCTCCACGGGGAGGAGAGCGGCCGGAGAGGAACACGCTGCGGCTCCGCCGCGTCAGGAGCTCAGGGTGAGCCCGGACGTGCGGGTGGAGCGGAGCGAGAGCGCGGTGAAACGGGGAGCGCGCGGTGAAACGGGGGAGTGCCCGGTGAAACGGAGAGTGAAAGGACGTCAGCAGCCGCGGCGACACGCGGCGGAGGCCACCCGCAGCAGGTCGATGTGACCGCGCGTGGTGAGCATGGCTGAACGCAACATGCGGGTGAAAGTAGCCAGGTCGTCCATGTCCGGTCAATGGTGTCTCGCGGAATGGACCTCCGGTATCACGGGGCGATCGGTCGGTGGGGTGCCAGGCCCGCCTTGCGGGTGAGAATTGGGGCATGTCCGATGCCTTCACCACCCGCGTCCTGAACATCACCACCGGTGCGGCCGAGACGGTCGTCGACCTCACCCGCGACTGCGAGGCCTTCCTCCTGGAGGTGGCCGCCGGTCGCGACGGCCTGCTGAACATCTTCGTACCGCATGCGACTGCCGGAATCGCCGTCATCGAGACCGGCGCCGGAAGCGATGACGACCTCCTCGCCGCCCTGCACTCCCTGCTCCCCGCGGACAACCGCTGGCAGCACCGCCACGGCAGCCCCGGCCACGGTCGCGACCACGTACTCCCCGCCATCGTGCCGCCTCACGCGACCTTGCCGGTGCTGGACGGGAGACTGGAACTGGGGACGTGGCAGTCGGTGTGTCTCGTGGATACGAACCGGGACAATTTGCACCGTCGGGTTCGGTTGTCGTTCCTTGGGTGAGGGGCGCGGCGTGACGACTCCAGGTCTGACGTCCGGAGGCTCTGAACGGGGCAGAGTTCGGGATGCGCAGCCGTGTGGCTCCGCGGGAACCGTCCCGCGATGACGTCACGTTCCCGGCAGGCATGGCAGTGCCTGCCGGACGCCGCGCAGTGTCGATCCAGGGGTTTGCCGACGACATGGGTGTCTTCTGCTCGGCCGGGTCTCAGGGCAACGAGCTCGGACGGCGTACGGGCGGGGAGGCGGGACTGGGGTGCCCGTGCCAAGTCCCGTGGCTCAGGGCCGCTTCGGTGGCGGCCAGATATACGGCCGTCGCGAGCCACTGGGTCGTGTAGTGGTCCGGATCGGCTTCGCGGAGGCGGCCGAAGACATCGCGGGAGCGGTGGGCGGCCACGGCGCCGAGCGTGGTGATCAAGTCCGCGCCGGTGACGAATCCGTTGCGGCGCAACACGGCTGCGTGGCCGCGGTGATCGTTTTCGCGCACGGGTTCGGCAGCGGCGCGGCGTCCGCCGGTGACGGCCAGTTCGACCAGGCGGTGGATGGGCCAGAGCGGCGAGTCGGCTGAAGGGGCGGCGCCGTAGGAGGGGATGGGCGGGGACGGGCAGGGGATGTCCGGCGGGAAGTGGTCGCTTCGGAGGAGGTCGTAGCCGAGGTCTGCGCGGCCCTGCCAGTCGTCCGGGAGGCGCAGTGTCGCCTCGGTGCCGGGTACCGGGCCGACGGCGAGCGGGCGGAGGGTTGTGACCCGGTCGGGGTCGAGGCGGCCGATGACCCGGATCCGCAGGCCGGGGTGCGCGCCCAGCTGCCGGAGATTGGCGGTGTGCGCGAGAGCGGGATGGCTGTGGGCAGGGGCCAGCCGGACCGACGGACCGGGGGCGGGCGGTCCGTCCGTGGACGAATCGCCTCGCCAGGGCAGTTCACGGACCAGCAGATCCTCGCCGTCGGTCGCGGAGATCTCCACATCACAGCCGATCAGTTGCCGGGCGTGCCCGGCACCTTCGGGGTCACCCGCGAGGGACGCCGTGAACCGCCCGCTGGTGGACTCGGCGAGCGGGCGGGCGAAGACCCTCGCCGAGGGGGACTCGGTCCAGGGTCGTCCGACGGCGGAGGTGGCACGGACACCTCTTTCCGGAAGAAGGCGGCCGTCCGGGGAGACGGCCGCTCCGGAGATGATCAGGCCGCCACGGGACAGCTGAAAGTGGTTGGTGAGGAAGGACCGGATGGCGACATTGGCGGTACCCGCTCGCCGGGCCCGGGCCGGGCCGCCCGGCTTGACGTCGCGGAGCGTGTACCAGCGGCCGTCGTGGTCGAGGAGATGGGTGACCACTCCGCCGAGGTCTTCGGCGCCGATCACCGGTTCGCGGCAGACGCCGTAGAGCCGTAGCGCCCCGTCGGGGCGGTGGTTGCGGCGGACGGTGCCGATCAGCGTCGGGTCGGGGTCGCCGGTCTTCAGCCGATGGGTGACGAGGAGGAGTTCCCGCAGGGCGGAGACCAGCTCGGCGGGGCTGTGAGAGCTGTGAGAGCTGTGAGAGCTGTCAGGGCTGTGAGAGTGGTGAGGGCTGTGCGGGTCGCGCGCCTCGCGCAGGCGGCGCACGACGCTCAGGGCCGCGGCCTCCACGCGGTGGAGGCCCGCCAGGCGTGCCGTGTGGGCGGCGCGCAGCAACTGGGCCTGAAGAACGGCTCCCGCACCGGTTGTTCCGGCGGAGAGTACGGCTGCCGCCGCCGTCCAGAGACCGGAGGCCGCGTGGATCTGAGAGACAGTGGGGCGCGTGGGGACGGCGGCCGAGTCGCGGGCAGGCTCGGGGATTGGGTCCGCGAGCTGGTCCGGGGCGGTGAGTTGGTACGGATTGGTGAGCTGGTCTGGGGCGATGGGCCGCTCTGGGTGGGTGGGCGGCTCTGTGTGGGTGGGCCGGCCCGATTCGGCGGGTGGGACGGCACCGGCGGGTTCAGCGGGTAGCGAGGGTCCGGACGGCGCGGACGGCGCGGACGGTGAGGGTGGTACGGACGGTGAGGGTGGTACGGGTGGCGCGGATGCCACGGGCCGGGCGGGTTCCGCGACGGCGACCGGGCAGGCGCCCAGCACCGCTGCCCGGTGCAGGCAGCGCGGTGCCAACAGGCAGGTGCAACGGGCCTGTTCGGCGTCAGTGACCGTGCCGGACGGGTCCGGGGAGAGGGTCACCAGAGCATCCTCGCCGCAGCGGATGCCGAAGGTCCCGCCCTGGGCGGTGACGGGTGCGGCGGCCAGGGCTTCGATCGCCGTGTCCAGTCTGCCGCGGAGCCGGGTGATGAGACTCTCCACCGCGGAGGCGAACACCTCCGGTGCGACCGGCGGGAGTGGGGTGTTGGTGCCGGAACGGGTCATCGGGGTGCTCCGCGGAGGCGCTCGCCCACCCAGCGGGCGAGCGAGAGGGGACTGAGGGCGGCCACGGGCATACCGGCCGCGACGAGTTGCCGGGCGATCGGCACCGAGTAGCGGGGGGCTCCGTCGCCGTCCAGGGCCGCGCAGCCCAGCAGATGGACACCGGAGGAGACCAGGGTCCTGGTCTCGTTCAGCAGACCGTCGACCGCGAAGCCCTCCTCGAAGTCACTGACCACCACCATCAGGGTGCGGCTCGGCACCTTCACCAACGAGCGGGCATGTGCGAGGCCTGCCGCGATATGTGTGCCACCACCGACCTTCACCTCCAGCAACAGGGAGAGGGGATCGGCGACCCGGTCGGTGAGGTCGACGACTTGGGTGCTGAAAGTGAGGAAGTGGGTGGAGAGCATGGGCACACCGCCCAGTACGGCGGCGGTGAGCGCCGACCAGATGACGGAGGCTTCCATGGAAGAGGACACATCGACGACGAGGATCAGCCGCCAGTCGCTCTCCCGTGCGGTACGGGTTCGGAAGACCGGTCGTTCGGGAATGACCTCGACTCTGCCGTCCTCCAGACGGCGGGTGTGGGTGAGGTTGGCCCGCAGCGTACGGGGCAGGTCGAGCCGGCCGCCGGGGCGCCGGGTGGGGCGCGGAACGGTGAGGCCGGTCAGTGTGGGGCGCATCAGGGTGGCGAGTTCCCGGGTGAGTTCCTCGACCAGCCGTTTGACGAGCGGCCTGAGACTCGCCAGTCGCTGCTCGGGCATCCCCCTGGCGAGCGACAGTACGGCGGACAGCAGCTCCACCGAAGGGCGTACCGAGCCGGGGTCGAGGTGGGCGATCACATCGGTACGGCCGCTCGCGACGGCACGTCCCAGGACTTCCTCCCGGATGTCCGCGCCGAAGAGCGCCTGGAGTTCCTCGGCCCAGTGCCGGGCACTGGGGTAACTCGGTCCCAGGCCGCCACCGGTGCGCTCGTCCTGCCCCTCGCCGTCGGCCGCGGTCTCTTTCCCGCCCCCCTCGAACAACTCATCGAGGGCCTGAGCGTAGGGCAACAGGTCCGCGGAGAGTTGCGCCGTGTCCCGGCCGAGCAGTAGCCGCCAGCGGTCGGCGGGGCCGAGCCGTGGAGCCCCGTGCCCCGGGCCGCGGTCGCGTCTCGGCACGCTCCCGGCGGATGCCGGTCCGCCCCTGGCGGTCCCGACCGTGGTCGGCGGCTCCTCACCGGTCTCGGCTCCGGTCCTGGCTCCGGTCTCTGCCCCGGTCCCGGTCCCGGTCTCTGGCCCGGTCCCGGTCCCGGTCCCGGTCCCGGCCCCGGTGTCGGCGTCCGCTTCGGAGAGCGTCGGTGGCGAAGGAGTCACCAGGCCCGCCAGGTCCGCCAGGCCCAGTGCGATCAGCGTCGCAAGCCCCTCGTTGTCGGCCTCGGCCCACCGGCCGACCAGCGCGGCGGGGGCGGTCAGCCGAAGGTCGGGCCCATCGCCCAGACGGTCGGTCACGGCCGCGAGCAGTCGTCCCCGTCCCGCCGGAGTGAGCGCCTCAAAACCGCCGCGCAGGGCGGGAAGCCGGTCGAGGAAACTCCGGTCGCCGATGGTCTCGATGCGCTCCAGCAGCGGATCGAGGGCGGTGGGGGCGGACTCGATCAGCGGTCCGGCGGCGATGAGCAGCCCGGTGAGCCGACGCTCCAGCCGGTGCCGGGAGTCCGGTCCCGTCGCCGCGTCGACCCAGCCGGCGGGCCTCGTGCCCAGCAGGTCCGAGCTGTCGAGTTCGAGCAGTACCCGGGCGGCGAGGGCCGCGCCCTGGATGAGCGGGGAGCCGGTACGGGAGAGTCCGTACAGCTCGTTGTCCAGGCGCAGGCCGAGCCGGTCCTCACCGCTCCTGATCGCCAGGGCCACGAGGGCGACCGCGTCCGCCTTCTCATCGCTGCCGGCCAGCCCCGGCAAGGCGCGGACGGCGGCTTCCAGAAGGGCGGCGGAGAGTTCGGCCGCCCGGGCACGTACTCGCTCCGTGGTGCCGGGCAGATGCTCGTGGCGTATCGAGTCCAACAGGTCCAGGCATTCGAGGAGTTCGGGCAGAGTCGCGGCGGAGGGCAGGACCCGCGCGGCCTCCGTGAGGCAGTCGCCGACCAGGTCCGGCAGGGCGCACCGGGCCGCGGCCCCCAGGACGTCGATGACCCGGGCCGGGGTGGCTCCGCCCGCGTCCGACGCGCGGCGGTGGTTCTCCCGAAGGGTGCCGTCGGCCGCCTGGGCGGCGGTGACGCCTCTGACGCCCACCAGTTCGAGCCGAGCGGCGACCGAGGGGGTCCAGGCCGCACGCCAGCGCGTGGTGAGGGCACTCCCGTCCCCCACGGCGGACACCTCGACCTGCTCCGCGTACCCCACCCCGCACTCCTTGAGCCGCTGCAGCAGGATTTCGCGCCGGGCGTCGAGGGCGGAGCGGAGCGGGGAGAGCCGGATCTCCTGGCGGGCGGGGCTGCTCGGACCGGGCAGCCGCAGGGAGGCGAGTTCCGTCTCCACCCAGGGGCCGAGTCCGGAACGGGGTGTGCCGGGGGCTGTACGGCCACGGCCCGTGCCGACCAGCACCGTTTCCAGGACAGGGCCGAGCGGTTCCCCCCGGCCGAGTACGGACGTCACCGCTTCCAGCAGTTCACTCCGGCCGGGTGCGGGAAGGCCGCGCAGCGTGGCGAGGTCGCAGGCCAGCCGCAGGGTCTCGATCGCCTCACCCGTACCCGCGGTGTACCCGTCCGCGCGGATCGCACGGCACAGTTCGGTGATGACGCGGGCGGTGGCGTCGCGTACCCGGCCGGGATCGCCACCGGCATGGAGCACCGCCTGCTGCCAGCGCGGGTCACGGATGCCGGCCGGGTAGCCGGAACGTGAGTCCAACAAGGCGAAGGCATACGGCACGAGTGACGTGACGACCGACGGGGAGTGGCCGGTGGGCAGGGCGGCGCCGGCGGATTCCGCGGGCCCGGCGCCGTCGACGGCCGCCTCCGTGGCCCGGGGCGCTCCTTCGGGGACCAGACCGGGGGCGTGGAAGGCACCGATCACCGCAGCGACCCGCCGCCCCCCGGCCGCGGCGACGACCCGGCGCATATGGGCCTCGCGGACGAGGACGGCGGCCGAAACCCCACCGCGTGCCAGCTCGTCCTGGCGCAGTGCCCAGCCGACACCGAGGGCGGCGCGGCGTACGGCCTCGGGAGTATTACCGGGGGCGGGCGCCTCCACGGCGCGGTCCCACAGGTCGTCCCCGTCCGGACCGGTGCCGGCGGCGAGGAGAGCGTCCGCGAAGGCGGTTCCGGATGCCCCCGAACCGGTCTCCACGTCGGTCTCCACGTCGGTCTCCACGTCGGTCTCCACGCCGGTCTCCACGCCGGTCTCCACGCCGGTCTCCACGTCGGGTTTCGCGTCGGGTTCCGTTTCGGTCTCCGGGGCGGCCGACCATCCCGGGGCCCCGAGGGGCAGATCGCAGCAGATCACTTCCACCCCTCGTTCCCGTGCCCAGCGGATCGCCGCCAGTTCCGGGGAGAAGTCGGCGAAGGGGTAGAAGCGCAACTGCCCGTCCCCGTGCGCACCGGCCAGCGCCACCGGGGCGACGGTGCGCGGATCCGAGAGGTACGGCAACCACGTCTGGAAGTCGGCCGGTAGTTCGACACAGACCACCTCGGCGGCCGCGGCATCCAGCAGCCGGGGTACGACAACCGCCAGTGCGGGACTGTGGTGCCGTACGCCGATCAGATACGGCCGCGCGCAGGCGGCCAACCCGGCCACCGCTTCCCGGGGTTCCGGCCGACCGTGACGCATGGTTGTTCCCTTTTCGTACTCTCGGCCCGGCCGAACGGCTCTTGGACGAACGCGTGCAACGACTGACGGGCTACGGGCTGACCGACCGGAGCCGTTCCGGGTCGGCAGAGACGGGCGGGAGCAGACGGGCGGGAGCCCACGGCGGGCGGAGAGGCCGGGCGCGGACGGTCGTTCGCACCACGACGGCCGCCCCAGCCCTCGGCCCCGCTCCCGCCTCCGCCCGCCCCCGTGCCCAGGATCAGCGGCGACCCTTTCGCGGTCGCGGTACCTCAAGTTCCTCCAGGCGGGGTTCGTCCCCGTCCTGCACTCGCTGCCAGGCCCCGCGGTAGAGATCGGCGACGGGTGCGGTGGGCACGACGACACCCAGGACGGCTTCCTCGCCGTCGAGCAGGTCGTACATCGGCAGTTTCCATCGCTCCAGCGGAACATGCGGCTTCGCGAGGTGGGTCCAGCCGCCGGGCAGGAACAGCGAGCGTCCGGCTCTGGTGCGGCTGCCTTCGAGTACGAGGTCGGTGGTGGCGAGTTCGACGCGGGCGGCACGGAGCCGGGCCGCGCCACCCCGCTGCTTCGTCCAGCCGGTCCAGCGAGCGGTGTTGTGGTCGGTGGGATCCGGCAGGGCGAGCAGCATCAGATAGATGACGGCGGCGTCCTCACCGACGCCGTACCGCTTGGCCACTTCACCGACGAGGTCGGGCACGGACCGGGCGGGATCCTGCGGCCACCACAGACCGTCCTCGTCGCGCTCGCCCGCCACCGGGTTCCCGGGATCGGCGAGCAACTGCGCGAACCGCCGGTCGTGGACGAGGCGGAGGGCGATCTCCCCGACGGTCGGCCGTTCACCGGGGAACAGCGCCGCCAGGTGGGGGTCGCTCCCGGCCGGGTCCAGCAGCGCGGACCGGACGGCGGCGAAGGGGTCGGAGGCCTCGGTGCTCAGTACGACCGCGCCGTAGCGCACGAAGTCGTCGCCGGCCTCCGTGGGGTCCCCGGCAGCCAGCCGGAAGGCCTCCAGGCCGACCTGTCTGCCGAGGCTGATCAGCAGGCCCGGGTTGGCCAGCCGGTCGCGTACCACGGTCAGCACCCCGGGAAGGACGGCCCGGATCGGGTCGCCGGACGGGAGACGGTGGGCGAGCCATGCGGCCAGGGCCACCGAACCGTTCAGGACGCCGGTGTCGAAGCCGGGCGTGTTCTCGGTGGGGCGGACGTAGTAGGCGCCGCTGGTCGTCCAGTTCAGGTCACGGTTCAACCGCGGTTCGGTGGCCACGTCGAGGAACCCGCGCAGCGCCTCGGACGGTGCCCAGGGGGACTGTACGGTGCGGACCGCGTCGTGAAGCAGTTCCTCGGGGACGGCCGTCCGTCGGCCCACCCGCTGGTTCCAGACCTCTGCCGCCGCGGCCGCGTCGGGGCCGTCCGTCCACAGCCCGGACGGCTCGGCGGGCAACAGCGCCGCCACGACGGCCTGCCAGACACCGGAGTCCCCGAACCCCAGAGCGTCTCTGGCCACCCGCACGTCGGCCGACTTCACTCCGATGGTCTTCAGCGTCTCGGCGGGAACGGGCTTGCGCTCGTCGTCGGTCTGAGGCACTCCGGCGACCACCAGCCGGGCCATGGTCGGGGTGACCCCGGTGAGCCGGGCGAACTCCTCGGCGGCCGCCGGGGACCAGGGCGCCGGGCCACGCTCGGCGAGCTCGGCCCGGAACGCCGCGAACCAGCCGGGCGCACGTGTCGGCTCGGGGACGAACGGCTCGGCGGACACCAGGGTGTACGGAGCGGGTGCCTCGAACAGACCGGCCGGATCGTGGAAGACCGCCCTGTACACCCTGCCACCGGCGACGTTTGTGTCCCATTCATTGGGAAAGACGAGAAATGCGCCGCCGTTGAGGTGGAGCACGGTCGCCGTGGTCGTGCCCCGCTCGGCGTCGGGCCCCTGGAACAGGCTGTCGTCCAGACGCAACTGGACACGGCGCCAGTGGCCGGGGTTCAGCACCGCGAGTTCCTGGGCGTCCAGTTCGGCGAGGAATGTGTCCAGCACCTTCCGGTGGTTCTCCGCGGTGGCCGCGGAGCCGGCCCGGAGAGCCAGCAGGGCGGGCAGCGTGGGCAGGGTCAGCCAGTCCATCTCGCTCAAAGCGGCCTGCTCGGGCAGGGCGAGGTGCAGACGACCCGCCGGGGCCGGTTCGGTGAGGCCCCGCAGCGCCGCCCCGAACAGCCGCGGCAGCCGGAAGATCCTGTGGGCCGATGCGAGGTAGTAGTACGTCCTGCGGTGCACCAGGTACCGGTGGCCGTTGAGGCCGAGGCCCTGCAGTGCCTCGGTGAGCGCGCCGTCGCTGAGCTCGGGCCGCTGCTCCTCCCGAACACCACCCGTGAGCACCGTGTCGAGCCGAGCGCGCGCCGCGTCCAGGACGCGCTGTTGGTCGGCGGCGTACCGCACCACCTCCGCGATGCCCGTGCGCAGCGCCTCATGGCCGACCTGCGGCAGGAGCGTGCGGACCAGCCCGGGCAGCCGGTCCCGGCCGTCCGCTCCCGCTCGCTCCCTCTCCGGATCGCCTTGGTTGTCGGCGTGCTCGGCTTCCTCGGGGTTTTTGGGGTTCTCGGCGATCCGGGCTTTCTCGGCGCCTTCGGTGTCTTCGGCGGACCGCGGCCGTTCCGCCACGGCGGCCGTCAGAAGTGCCGCCGCGGTGTCCTCGTCGACCTGGCGGAGCGCCGCGGAGCCCTGCGGGTCGCGGGGCTGGAGCAAGTGCCAGTAACGCAGGGGCGGCAGCAGCGGAGTGCCCGCGGTGAAGGCTCCGGGGGTATGGTCCCGCGGGACCTCGGCCATCACCGTGCCGTTCGCGTCGAGCAACTTGATCCCGTGGTACTCCTGGATCACCGCCAGAGGCCGGTCGGCGCCGGGGAACTCCAGCGCGTACCGCGGGCTCCGACCCCTTCCGTGCGGCACGACGACCGAGCGCCCCGCCAGGTCCTCGCCCCGCCGTGAGCCGTCGGGCAGCGTCACCACTCGCCAGCCGAGCAGGCCGTTCACCGGCGAGCACATCGGACCCGGTACGGCGGAGGGGGCGGGCAGCAGCCAGCCCGCCTCAAAAGTGCTGCCCTCCGGGGCGGTGCGGACGCCCTCGCCGAACCAGCCCGGTAGCCCGGGGTTCCCCAGCGTGCCGCTGAGCGGGTCGTACTCGTGCCAGGCGCGACGCCTGTCCTCGGTCTCCTCCTGGGCCCACACCCAGTACGACATTCCGTCGCTTATCACCTGCCGTGCCGCTGGAACGAAGGTGTCCCCTCGGCGCAGTACCCCACCGCCGCCGGTGGTCCGGCCGCCCCCGGGCAGCGGGAGCGAGACGGGGGTCAGGTCCCCGTTGGGTCCGTCACGTCCGTCCGTCTTGCTGATGCGGGAGTAGACGGAGTTTTCGACCGGCAGCCGCTGCGAGGCGGTGTGATGCCAGTAGCCCTGCGTGTCGGGCGTGGAACGCCACCAGACGAACAACTCGCCGTCCACGTAGTGCTGGTCCACATCCCAGGGCCAGCGCATCACTTCGTCGGGGAGGCGCAGCTCGTGCGTGAGCACCGTGCCCTCCGCTCCGATCACCCGGACCTCTGTGCCGGACCGGACGATGAGGTACGGCCAGGCATCGGCGACGAGTGGTTCCGGCGCCGCATCCCGCGATTCGGGCGTCCCGAGCGCTTCTTCCCAGGCGGGCCAGCCCAGTTCGTCGAGGAGCCCGGAGCGCAGACTGCGGGCGAGCGCGGGGGCGATGCCGGTGCTCAGCGCTTCTCGTACCGCCTTCTCGGCCACCGCCAGAACCTCTCCCGGCAGCCAGCTCAGCGTTCTGAGGGCGCCGGAGTATCCGGAGAGGCCGGGCAGTTCCGTGGTGGTGTACCTCCGGCTGACCTCACCCACCCATTCGGCAAGCATCGATCGTCCGCCGGGGGACTCGGCCAAGGCGATGACGGTCCGTGTCTCGGCCGGCCCTTCGCCCTCGGGGCAGCCGTTCCGGAACGCCTGGCGGAAGCGGATGTCGGCTTCGAGGGCGACAAGATCGCGCCGGGTGTCGCAGGCTGCCCACGAACGCAGGTTGAGCCTGCGGCGCGACGCGGGTTCCGCCACCGGTATGCCCAGGGTCAGCAGTTGGTCGAGGAGGTTCACATCACCGACAGGGGGCGGCAACGTGCCGCCGGAGGTGTCCAGTTCGGTGCGCAGTGTGTCGGCCATACGGTCCACGAGTGGATACAGCTCCGCCGGAGCGAGGTGCCTGTCCTCGGCTCGGCACAGCTGCAGGAACCTTCGCGTCCATCCGGCCGTACCGTCGGCTGGACGCACTTCGGCGGGCAGTGCGGCATCGCAGAGCCCGGCGGTGGCACCGGACTCCTCCAGCAGATGCAGCCACTGGGGCAGTTCCTCCTTCTCCCACTCCGAGGGCATCAGCCCCAGCAGGGTGCCGCGGAACGCGGGCTCCTGCCGGGTCAGCTCCAGCAGGGCCGCCCGGTGGGTCTTCCACCAGCCGAGCGGTGCCTTGACCGTGCCGGGCAGCAGCAGCATCTCGCGCAGATGGGCGATCTCCTCCACGAGCGCGTTCTTGCCCGCGACCGCCTTCGCCAGTCTGCGCAGATCGCCCGCGCCCGGACTCGACGGAGGCAGTCCGTTCGCCGCGAGCCGCACGAAGAGCCCGCGAAGGTGCCGGAACGCCGTCGCGGCCGGAACCCGGGACAACAGCCCCTTGGCGTAGCTGGAGAGCATCTTCGTCGGCACGGCCTCGGCCAGGGCGAACTCGACGAAGACCGCGTCCATGCGCTCCTCGTCGAACGGCAGCGCGTGCGCCGTCTCCGCCTTGCGCGCGTTGACGAACATCTGGGACGCGTACGCGGTCTCGTCGGCGGCCAGGAACACCCGGCCCGCCTGCTCGTAGAAGGTCGGCAGGAAATGCGGTACGGACCCCGCGAGCCGTTCGCCGATCGACTCGTAGGTGGCGCGCGCCTTCTTCGGCCTGGATCCCACCGTCCGCGCCACCTTGGTCATCTCCTCGACCAGGGACATGGCCAGGTGGCCGTCCGAGGGACGATGGACCAGCACCCATTCCGGGAAGCCCAGTGCCCGGGGCTGCCCGAGCCCGACCTCCGCCGGCTCACCTTCGGGTTCGAGGCCGAGGAAACCCGTGCCCGAGCCCTCTCCCTGTTCCGCGGCGACCAGTCGTACGACGACCCGGCCGTCCAGGCCCGGGTGCCGATAGGCCTGGGTGAACATGGGCACGGCCCGATCGCCTCCCCCGGTGGTCCCCGGCGGCAGTACCGCACCGGCGCGCAGCAACTCCTCGGCCTCCGCCGTCGCGCCGCCCCCGGCCGTCGCGTCGTTTGTCACCGCGTGGTTCATGATTCCGTGCCTCTCCTCGCCGTGCGGCCCGTCCCGGGGGCCTTGCTCATCCGTGTGCCTCCGTCGGCCGCTGCCCTGCGCGGTCGCCCGGCTCCGGCTCCGGCTCCGGTCCCGGTCCCGGAGTGTGTTGCCGTCCGGGCCGTCGTGTCGTTCACGCGGCGCCGTCCGCGGCCACGGTGCGGCCGGCGTGGAGGGCCGCGGCCATGCGCATGCCTTCGGACCAGGCCACCGGGCCGACGTCGGCCGGTCGGAGGCGGCGGCTCTGTTCATCGCCCCAGGTCAGGGGGCCGGTCCGGCCCTCGTCGTCGTAGTAGGGGTTGCCGATGTCGACCGATGCGGTGAAAACCTGCCCGGCGTCCCGGATCCGGCTGGTGACGCAGCCGCCGGCGACCTTGTAGCCGAGCGAAGCGGCGCGGGCGGAGAGGTGGAACCACGAGCCGTACTCTGCATCGGAGAATTCGGTGATCGCGTCGGTGCCGTCGTCGATTTCGGCGGGCTTGTGCCAGGTGGCGCGGTGGATCTGTTCGACGCCCTGGACCACGCCCAACTCGGCCGCGAACGAGCGGAGTTCCTCAAGGTCCGCAAGCAGGACCGGGTGCGGCATCGTCACCGTGTGCGGGGAGAGGCGGATGGTCTCGCCGTCCAGGTTCACCACCCGCAGTTCGCCCGGGTCGTCGGCGTCCCGCAGAAAGCCGACCTCGTCCGGCCCGTCGCCGACCACGACGAGGTCACGCAGTGCCGACCGCCACGCCTCGTCGGGCCAGACCCGGGCCAGCAGGACGGTCGGCACCGGCAGCGAGGACACCATCCAGTTGTCGACCTGCGCCGCGCACCCTGCCGCGTGCCAGTCCAGCCACTCGGCGAACCGCTGCAGTTCGATCACCTCGGGACGGTCCCGTAACTCTGCCGGCAGGGTTTTCAACTGCCCTGCCGGGGAAGCCTCCGACGTGGACCGGGCCACCACCCTGCCTTCCACCAGAGCGATCTCGTAGGTGTCACCCGCTGCCAGCCAACCCATTGGTTCTCCGCCTCTTTCGCCGTGCTCTTGCGCCGTTCGAAAACCGGCACAGCGCGTCCGGCGGCCCGCATCGGTCCACCCCACTGTGACGATGCGCGAAAGACTAGACGCACCCACCGACAGCCTCCGGTGCCTGAACACCTCAGTGGCAGAGGCGACCTGACGTGCAGAGGCCTCTGCCGCGTGAAGAGAGCCTGGTCAGCGTGTGGGTGTGGGTGGGTTGCGTACAGTCCCGTCCATGCCCGAGTTGCAGCTGCTCCGTCCGGACCATGCCGCCGCGCTCCTCGCCTTCGAGCGGGAGAACCGGGCCTACTTCGCCGCGTCCATTCCTGACCGGGGCGAGGCCTACTTCGCCCATTTCGACGAGCGGCTCCGTGCTTTGCTTGCCGAGCAGGAGGCGGGGGTCTGCTACTTCCATGTGCTGGTCCGCGTCGGGGGCGAGATGCTGGGCCGGGTCAACCTCGTGGACGTGGCGGACGGCGGCGCCGAACTCGGGTATCGGATTGCCGAGCGTGCCGCGGGCAGGGGGCTGGCCACCTGGGCCGTGCGGGAGCTGTGCGATCTTGCCGCCAACGGGTACGGGCTGACCACCCTGCGGGCCGCGACCACCCTCGACAACGCGGCGTCGCGGGCCGTGCCGGCCCGCGCAGGGTTCACCGTCGTCGGCGAGACGCAGCTCTCCGGTCGCCCCGGCCTGTCATATCTTCGCAGTCTTGAGGACTTCTCCGCTCAGCGTGCAGACACCGGCCGCCCTCTTTGACGCCAGGTCCGTACCCGACCCGCCCCGCACCCGACCCGCCCCGCACCCGACCCGCCCCGCACCCGGTCCGCTCCGCGTCCCCGGCCCTCAGATCAGAGGAATGGTGACGTCGTCCTCGACGGGCGGATCGAGTTCCTGTCTGCGGTTGCCGGTCGCCGAGAAGCAGCGCAGGCGGACGGTCTCGGGGGTGACGTCCAGACGCAGGAAGCACTTGAAGAACGGGGGGCTGTACGTTGCCGAGCTCGGCGAGAACAACTGCGTGTACACCTTGCGCACGGGCAGCCGGAACCGTGAGGGCCGGTCCGGGCGGCGCCCGGCGCCCAACAGGCTCGCCACCAGACGCGTACGCCATGTGATCCGGGCACCAGGGGCGGCCTGGGCCCGGGCCGGCGGGATGCCGAGACGCCCGGCGAGGACCGCTGTCGCTTCCGCCGCGGTGAGGGTGAAGAAGCGGCGCAGCCGCAGCCGCCGTCCGTAGAGCCTGCTGTAGAAGGCCAAGGAGTCGCCGCGCAGTGGATAGCAGCGGAAGTCGTCCTCGGTGACACCGGCGACGTCGACCCGCGGGATGGTGTGGGTGGCATGCATGAACGCCCCGCCGCCGCCCGAGACCACGTACTGCAGAGTGCGGCCGCCGCTCAACCGCACCGGATAGCGCTGGTAGTTGTGGATGTCGCCGCCTATCGCCGCGACATAGTGGTGGTCCGGGTCGCGGACGATGTCGTCGACGGTACCGCCGCCTTCGATGGGGCAGGGGTGGTGTTCACCGTCCACGTACAGCGGGGAGCCGGTGATCAGGATCTTCGGGAGGTCGCCCTGCGACACCTCGCGCAGCCAGCGTCCCTGTTCGGCGTCCAGCGTGCCCAGCAGACCGGTGTCGATGCCTATGAGGCGTACTGGTCCGGCGTCGATCGCCCAGTACGGGCCCGGCTGGACGGCCTGTTGGGCAGGTGCGGAGCGCAACTCAAGGGCCTCGGCCAGACGTTGCTCGCCAGTGACGCGGGGCTTGTGCCACAGCAGTGACCGCAGCCAGGAGGGCGTCGGCGGACGGGGCGTGGCCTCCCGCGCGAGGGGCGGCGCGTCGCAGAAGACGCGCATGAAGCCGTGAAGATCCTCGTACCAGTCGTGGTTGCCGGGAACGGCGTAGATCGGTGCCTGGTAGTCCTGGTACGGGCGGAAGAACTTCGTCCCGTAGTCGCCGACGGCGCCGACCGGATAGATCACGTCGCTGGCGACGACCGCGAACCTGGTGTCCTGGCTGACCTCCAGGAAGCCGGGCACGACGGCGTACTGCGGGTCGTCCCCCTCCCCGGTGTCCCCGAGGACCATGAAGGAGAAGCGGTCCGGATCGTCGCGCCGCACCACCATGTCGGCGGGAGCCCCGGCGTCCGTCCGCTGCTTCACCCAGCGGCCGCGGGTCCGGCCCGTGGGATCCCCGAACCAGGAGGCCAGCACACCGTTGCGAGCCTGCCAGAGTGTTCTCGGGCTGAGCCACGAGAGCTTCTCGACTCGATCCGGCATCAGATTCTTGTAGACGCCGCGTTCGTCGATACCCCAGCCGGCGCCCTCGGCGGTGTCGCGTGAAGAGTCAGCCACCGGTGAACCGTAACAATGATCTAGCGAAACTCCGCAGGAGGGGGTTTCCCGACCGGCTCGGGGTCCGCTCACCGGTCTCCCAGCGGCTCGCCCGTGGTCGGCTCCGGGCTGCGGACGGGAGTACGGTGGTGCTACCGAGCGCACCTCGCATGCCGTCATCCGTTTCGGCGTCGCTCTCGGGGAACGGCAAGGCCGGAGCACATGTGGTCCGACCGGAAATGAGCCGCCCCATGTCTTCTGCCTCGTACGGTCACGCCGGCTTTCGTGTGCTGTTGTTCCGCACTCCGTTCTTCCGCACCCCGTTGTTCCGCATCGCTTTTCGCGCGCCGTGGTAGCGAATTTCTCGGTTCACAAGGTGTTTCCGGGCATTCCGGCACCTCGCGCGCGCTTTCAGTCCGATGACCGATGACCGATGAGCAATGACCGATGACCGATGACCGATGACCGATGACCGATGACCGATCAAGAGAACGCGGAGCTCATGTATTCACAAGACGCGATCTCCGGCCGCCGCCGGGGCCGCCCCGAACCGACCGCGGAGATGCTCTCCGGACTGGCCTGCCTCATCTGCGGTACCGACTTCCGTAACGCACCCGAGGCGGACGCGAACGCGGTAGTGGTCTCGCATCGTGACGACAAGCAGCTGCTGGCCTGCCACGGGACGTGCGCACGGCTGGCGAGCGGGTCGGTCACCGGTCTGGACGAGACGCCCCTCCCGCTGGCCGAGCGCATGCGCAGACACCGGGCCGACCGCTCCTGACGCGGACACCCCGTACAGGGCGCCGGGCCGTAGACGCGACCGGCGCACTCCGGGACGCAGCCTGCGCTTCACACATCCGCGACGAACAAGAGTGAAATGACAAGGAAGCGCATGAGCCTGATGAGCGTGGGAGTGCTTGCCTCCTCCCGCAAGGAGAACGAGTTCCGGCTGCCGCTGCACCCCGGCCACCTCGACCGGATCGCCCCGGACCTACGCGAAAAGATCTTCCTTGAAGAAGGCTACGGCGAACGGTTCGGCGTCGGCGACGACGCTCTGCGACCGCTCGTCGGAGGCGTGCGCTCCCGGGAACGGCTTCTCGCCGAGTGCGATGTGATGCTGCTGCCCAAACCGATGCACGAGGACATCGCCGAGCTGCGCGAGGGCCAGGTGCTGTGGGGATGGCCGCACTGTGTGCAGGACGAGAAGATGACCCAGATCGGCATCGACCGGAGGCTGACCCTCGTCGCCTGGGAGGCCATGAACCACTGGACGTCCACGGGTGCCTTCAGCGTCCATGTGTTCCACAAGAACAACGAACTCGCGGGCTACTGCTCGGTGCTGCACGCCCTGCAGCTCGGTGGGCTGACCGGCAGTTACGGCCGCCGTCTGCGTGCGGTGGTCATCAGCTTCGGCGCCACGGCGCGCGGAGCGGTCACCGGCCTGGGCGCCATGGGGGTGTCCGACGTCACGGTGCTCACCCAACGCGCCGCGGCGGCCGTGGCCTCACCGATGCCGTCCGTCGTGATGGGCCACTTCGAGGAGCAGGATGACGATCCGTCGCGGCTTCGGGCACTCACCGCGGCCGGTCCCGTGCCGCTCGCGGAGTATCTGGCCGGGTTCGACATCATCGTCAACTGCATCCGGCAGGACACCGACGCGCCGCTGATGTTCGTCACCGACGAGGAACTCGCCCTGTTCCGGCCGGGTACCTTCTTCGTCGACGTCTCCTGCGACGCGGGCATGGGCTTCGAATGGGCCCGTCCCACCACCTTCGGCGAGCCCATGCCCACGGTGGGGCCGGACTGCCACTACTACGCGGTGGATCACAGCCCGTCCCACCTGTGGAACTCGGCCACATGGGAGATCAGCGAGGCGCTCCTTCCCTATCTCCGCAAGGTCTTGAGCGGCCCCGTCGCCTGGGAGGCCGACGCCACGGTCAGAAACGCCATCGAGATCCGCGACGGCGTGGTCCAGAACCCGAAGATCCTCTCCTTCCAGCACCGGTCAGCCGCGTACCCCCACCCCACCGACGTCCCGGCCCTGACGCTGCGCCCCACCCCACAGGTGGCCTGACCAGCCTGGGAAGAGCTCACGGGCCATGGCAGCCATCGGCCCGTGAGCCCGTGAGCCCGTGAGCCCATGGGCCCATGGGCTCTTGTGCTTGTTGTCGCCGGGGCAGAGGTTGCCTTCGGTGGCCGAAGGCGGCGGTTTTTCGGGTCCCGCACGGTACGTGTTCTGCTCGTGCGCCGCAGCGAGACCGAGCGGTTCCTGCCCCGGGTGTGGGGCGTGCCCTGCGGAAAGCTGGAACCGGGCGAGAGCCCCGAGGACGGAGTGCTGCGGGAGCACAAGGAGGAGACCGGGCTGCTCGGCGAGGTCGTTCGCAAGGTCGGCGAGTCCTCCTTCGTCAGCGAGTATCAGGGGTGCGAGATCACGAACTGGCAGGACAACTTCCTGGTCAGGCCCCTCTCCCGGCACATCGTCCGCCCCGAGCCGGACCAGGCCCACGCCTGGCTCGCCCCCGGCGAGCTGACCACCGTCGACATCGACGAGTACAACCTGGACATCGTGCGGCAGGCGCTCGACCATGCCCGAGCCGCCGGGTCATGAGCTTCTGAGCAGCTCCGCGAGGGAGTTGAGCTCCGCGAGATAGTCCGCCACGTCCAGCGGCACCTTCGGCACCGCTCCCGGGTGCGGGCCCGCCGCCGTGAACACATCGGTGTGGCACGGCCGTTCGCTTCCCGTCTCCAGGAACAGCGTCACCGTCGGCTCGGGCGTGTCGCACCGCGCCCGGTGCGGTGTGTGCGCGGGCAGCGCATAGGTGCTGCCGGCCGTGTACTCCGCCATCTGCGTCAGCCGTAGCCGCGCGGGACCGGTCGGCTCCGGCAGCAGTTTGCCGAAGCCGAGGACATGGCGGTACGACAGCCGGGCGCGGTCCTCTGGCTCGCCCTCCCCGGAGGCGAGTTCGGCGGCCAGTTCCAACGGCCGTTCGGGGGCGCCGAGTTCGGCGATCACCGCACGAGCGGCCGGCACAAGTTCCTGCTCGGGCAGTTCGCCGTCCAGCCGCTCGCGCCAGGCCTCTTCGAGTCCGTCCTCGCGGGCGGCACGGGCGTTGCCGCCCTCGCCCAGGACGCGGGCCGTGCGGTCCAGCGCCACCACGGTCTGCGCGGTGTGCAGCGGGGACGGCGAACCGTGGAAGGGGGCGAGCCGGTAGCCCCAGCAGCGACGGTGCAGGCGACGCGGATCGTTGATCGTGCCGCCGATGAGCGCGTCTCTCAGCGCGGGCAGGGTGCTCGACCCGGGGGCCGCGCGCAACAGCCCGCGCGGCACCGTCGTCACGACATGCGTCAACTCCGCGCCCGTACGGCCCCGTTCGGGTGTGAAATCGGACTCGCAGCGGACCACTTCCTCGGCGAGGCGCTCCGGTGCGGCGCCCGCGCGGGCCAGCGCGCCCAGCACCAGCGCCGTCACCTCCGGCCGTGCCTCCGCGCCCTGCGAACGGGCCGACCAGCCGCCGCCGGGCAGCCGCAGCCGCCACAGCGTCTCCACCAACTCACCTGTGCGGAGCCGCCCTTCGGGCATGCCGAGGTCGAGCATGGTGTGCAGTCCGTACGCTGTGCCGACCGACGTGGGGCGCACCGGGGCGGTCTGCTGCGCGGACTCGCCGAGCGAGTGCGGCCAGCCGGTCAGCCGCCCCTTGACGGGGTCGTCCACCACGGAGACCTGTTCGGTGAGGGTGCGGTACGCGGCCGCGCACACCTCGGGGAGCGGGCCGGGTTCGAAGGAGAGCCCGGTGGTCACCACACGGACGGGGAGGCGGTCGGGATCCGCCGTACGGGCCCGCACCAGCGCCGCCGACAGCCAGGCCGCGGCGGTTGTGCCCAGACCGCTGACCACGGCGATCGCAGAGCGGTCCGGGTCTCAACGAACCGCGCCCCAGCTGTTGTTGAGACATGGCGTGCTCCCTTTCCCAGGGCGGCACGTGGCCAGTGAAGCCTCCAGTCCAAGTGCTCAGCGGGACTCCTGGGATGGTGAGCGGAAGCGGGGTTTCCGCCGGTCGTCTCCGGGTCGCGGGAGCCGTGGGGCCCGGTGCGGCGGCACACAGGAGCGGGCCCCGGCCGCCGGATCCAACCCCGTGTGGTTCCGGTGACCAGGGCCCGAGAAGGGCACCGTCAGGGCAGTACGTTGACGGTGCCGACGTTGACGTAACCGCCGAGTGCGGCGAAGGCGCCGGCCGGGTTCTGGTAGCCGAGGGAGGCGATCAGCGAGTAGGTGCGGCCCGCCCTGAGGTTCCTGAGGACGATGTCCTGCCGGTAGTCCGGGCCCCCGTTGAGCGGGATGGGCTGCGGCGGGTTCGGGAAGGGGTAGTCGTCCTGGCCGCCGACCTCGTCGACGCTCACCTTGAGCGTCCAGTTGCCGGCCAGCAGCGGTACCAGGAAGCCGGACAGATGCCACTCGGTCTGGACGGTCACGGGCGTGCCGTTCTTGACGATGTCGGCGGGTGTGTCATCGGGGTCCAGGACGATCGCGCTGATCCGGCCGTCGAGTGCCGTCGGCGGCACGGGCAGCGACTGGAAAGTTCCTGAGGCCATGTCGTACTCCTTCGCAGGGCCTGTGGATGGACGCCCCCACGGTGCCTTCGCGGGCTTCCGGCGGTCCCGGGGCAGGAGTCCTGACACTCCCCGGCGTTTTGCCCGCGGAGCCGGGACCGGACAGGGCACCGGCCGCCGCTCTCAGCCATGGCCGGCGCCCGGGCCCCCGGTCGTGCCGAGGCCCGCGTCGCGCGCCACGGCCACCACGGCGGCACGGTCGCGGACGCCCAGCTTGAGGATGATGGCCGACACATGGTTCCGTACGGTCTTCTCGGCCAGGAACAACTGCCGTGCGATCTCGTGGTTGCCGCGCCCCTCGGCCACCAACTCCAGTACTTCCAGCTCCCGTTCGGTCAGGTCGGGGAAGACCCGCGACGCGTAATGCTGGTGGGCGCCGGTGAAGAACGCCACGATGCGGCGTGCCACGGCCTCGCCGTAGACGGCGTCCCCGGAGGCCACCGCCAGAACGGCACGGATGATCTCCGTACGGTCGGCGCCCTTGAGGAGATAGCCCCTGGCGCCCGCTCGCAACGCGCCGAACAGCGCCTCGTCGTCCTCGTGCATCGTCAGCACCAGCACGCCCACCTCCGCGTGTCTGGCGAGCAGGGAGCGGGTGGCGGTGGCGCCGTCGGTCCCCGGCATGGCGAGATCGGTGATCACGATGTCGGGTCGGACCTCGTCCACCACCCGCTGCAACTCGTCCCCGTCGGCGGCCTCCCCGACGACCTGGACCTCGTCGGACGCGGCCAGCGCGGCCGTCAGGCCGTACCGGAACATGGGGTGATCGTCGGCGATAACCACCCGAATGGGGGTATTGGCAGTCATACGGTCTCCAGCGGCAGCGTGGCGGTGACGGTGGTCCGTCCGGGAGCGGACGTGACACGGAAGGTGCCTCCCAGGGCCCGGGCACGGCGGTTCATGGAGGACAGACCGATGCCCGGTGTGGCCAGGTCGGTGATGCCGTGGCCGTCGTCGGTGACCGTGATGTGCAGAGCGTCGTCGACGGCCGCCATCCGCACCTGGGCGTGGCGGGCCCCGGCATGCTGTGCGGTGTTGCTGAGGGACTCGGTCACGATGCGATAGGCGGCGGCCTCCACGTCCGGGGAAAGGAGCGGTAGTTCACCGATCTCGACCTCGACGGGCACGGCCTCGGAGATCGTCTTGGCGTGCTGGCGGACCGCCTCGGCCAGCCCCAGACTGTGCAGCACGACCGGGCGCAGCCCGTCGATGATCCGGCGGATCTCACCGACGGCGGTCGTGGCCTCCTCGCGGATACGCGACAGCAGCGCCCCGGCGGGCGTCGACTCATCGGTGTCCAGCACGTCGGCCAGCGCCTGCAACCCCAGCCCCATGCCGGACAGCGAGGGGCCGAGACCGTCGTGCAGATCGTGCCGGATGCGGTCGCGTTCGGCATGGGTGGCCGTCACCACCCGATCGCGCTCCGCCTCCAGGGCCTCGGTGAGCTCCAACGCCCGCAGCAGCGTGGCGATCTGCAGGGCCAGTGCGGCCAGCAGCCGGAGGTCGGCGTCGTCGTAGGGTCCCGCGGACCGGCGATCGGCGACCGTCAGGGTGCCCAGGTCGTGGCCCCCGACCCGTAAGGGCAGTACGGGCCCCGTCGCGGACATGGTCCCCTGGCAGCCGACGCTCCGCCCGCCGGGTGCGTGCACCTCGGCACCGGGAGCGCGCACCGCCCGCATCACGGCCGTGAGCGCGGCGGGCAGCAGGTCCCGCTCCCCGGCCACCGCGACCTGATCGCCGAGACGGGCGATGGCCCGCAGCGGGTCGTGCCGCTCGCCGTAGATGAGCCAGTTCACCGCCCGCTGCAACCGGTCCCGGACCGGCGCCAGTACGACCGCCACCAGGGCCGCGGCCACCACTCCGGGCAGGAGACCGCGCTCCAGCACGGAACCCACCAGGACGGTCACGACCAGGTACACGGCGATCACCACCGCGGTGAGCACCCCGTACACCAGCCCGCGCCGCAGCACGAGCTCTATGCCCAGGAGGCGGTAGCGCAGGACGCCCACGGCCACGGCGACCACGACCGGGAAGGCGAGCAGGACCGAGAAGACCGGCTCTTTCGAGATCATCGACGCGTAGAAGGAGGCGGTCATGGCCGGTGCCTCCGTGCACACCAGCCAGACCAGGAGTTGCCGCTCGGGTGACCGGGCCCGTAGGAGCCGGACGATCGTGCCGACCCAGATGGACAGGGCGGAGAGCGCCAGGACGGGCAGGCACACTCCCCACGACAGCCAGGTGAGAAGGGTGGGGGACATCGTCAGGGGCACGGTGAGACCGGGAAACAGATCGGCGTGCACCTCCGGATCGAAGGGCGCGACGAACGTCAGCGCGACGGTTCCCGCGATGGCGCCCCCGACGGGCCACCGCCACCAGGGGGCGGAGAGCCGCCCCTCCGGGTAGAAGGCCATCACCAGCGTGGGGGTGGCCACCCAGCCCGGCACGAACAGACCCGACGCCACGTTGACGGCGAGCGTGGCGCCCGGCCACGGTGGATCGGCTTCGGCCAGTCCGTAGCCCCCGTACGCGACCAGGGCCTGTTCCACGGCGGCCGCCAGGTTCATGCCGGCGAAGAGCCACCCGATCAGGTTCCGGGGCCGCAACAGGATCAGGAGCGAACCGATGCCGAGTTCCGCGAGGGTTACCACGGCCAGGGAGATCACATAGGCGGGCTCGGACGACACCCCGCCCGGCTCCGTTCTCGGCAGCGTCAGCACCCAGAGCGCGAAGCCGGTACACGCGGCGCTGCACAGCACGCCGCCCCAGACGACCGCACGCGTAGGCATGCCAACAGTGTGCAGTGCGGGGCGGCCCTGCGGTCCCGGTTCATGTCCCGGTGAAACCGGGACAGTTGCCCAGTACCGTCGGGAGGCTTCGGGGGCGCCGGCCCTGACGGCGTCGGATTCAGATCAGTCCGGTCCGTATGGCGTGGGAGACGGCGTGGGCACGGTTGCGCGACCGCATGCGCTTCATCGCTCCGTACAGGATGTATCGCACGGTGCGTTCGGAATAGGAGAGCTCCGTCGCGATCTCGTCGCAGTGCTTCCCTTCGGCGATCAGGCGCAGCACGTCCACCTCACGCGCGCTCAGCTTGGACGCGGACCGGCTTCGGGAGGCGACGACTTTCTGTTCCGCCCGCTCGGAGTGCCGCACCTGGCGGGTCGGAACGCGCTGGGAAGAGGGCCCGCTCTCGTCGCTGTCGGCCACCGCGCGCACAGAGCGGACGAAGACGTCCGGGCTGCAGAAGTCCCACCAGACGACGGCGCGGACGCCCCGGTTCCGGGCCGCCGACACATCGGCCTGCCACTGCTTGCCCACCACCACGAGAAAGCGTGCGCCGGGCTTGTCGCACAGGCTGCGGAGCAGGTCCAGGGCGGAGGCGTCCGCCACGTCCACGGCGACGACGATCACGTCGGCCTCCCGGATCCTGTCGCGCGGCAGCTCGCGCAGACGCGGGTCCAGTGCGACGAAGCCGGCCAGTGCGGCGCCGATCAGGGGGGCGGGTGCGTGCAGCACCACGCGCACGGTCTCGATGAGTACTTGCTGAGGCATGCGCCCCCTCCCAACTCACGACGGAGGTCGTCTCACAACTGAGATCGCCCGTGGGGTTTAGGAGGCCGATGCTGCCACCCGGGGAGGCCGAACATCCGTGCCAAATCGCTGCCGTCCGCTAACAGAGGGAAATCTGGCACGAGCGGCCGACCGGCCCTCGCGCACCTGTGAACCGGCTGTACGAGTCGTGGATCCCCTGCCTGGTCGCCGCCGGCAGCCTTCGGCGTGGAAGCCCGTGGCCATCCCGGAAGAAGGCCCCACGACCTCTCTGTACAGATCGGCAAGGTTCGCGGATTCGGCTTTCACCGGAAGCGGAGAGCGCACAACCATGTCGTGGAAAGCGCGCTCCTGGCGCTTCGTCACTGTCGGAGCGTGCGACAGGCCGACCGGTGCAGGCCCGTCCCGACGGGTGGCGGCGCGAGGCACTCGAACCGATTCGACGTACATCAGGAGTGAAGCCCGTGCGCCCGATCTTCGCGGATTTCACTGTCGGTCGGGCGTGGCTGCCGAACAGCGCAGTCCGGTCTACGGGATGCCGTGCCGCCCGTGGCCGTCACAAAACGGAATTCGTCATTCCCGGCACCTGCACCCAGGACACGGTTCTGACGGTTCCCGAGAACCTTCCGGTGCGGGCACGAACACCATCCGGATACGCAACCGCGCGGACGCACGCCCCGCGCATCCTTCCTGGCAACTTCTAGCAACAAGGATGGCCGCATGATCGCGTCCATTGTCCTGTCCGTGGTGCTCGGCCTGGTGCTGCTCGGCGCCGCTGTCGCACTGACCCGGGGCAAACGCATCTCCTCCTCCGGACAGGTCCGCGCCGCGGGGCCGGGTGCCGACAGGCGGAAGGCACTTGAGACGGTCGCCCTGGGGCTGCGGGCCGTGGCGGAGGGGCGCTCGCACGGCGCGCGCCCGCTGCCCGAGGTGCACGTCGTCGTCTACTCGGGGCGGCTGCTGACGTTACGGCTCGCCGGTGCCGACGCGCCCGCGCCCGCACCGTGGACCGCGGACGTCTCGGGGAAGGAGTGGTCGGTGGAGTCGTCGAGCCTGCGCCGGACCGGCAACGGGACCGGCGGGCCCACGCATCCGTACTCCCTCACCGTCACCCTCGGCCTGTACAGAGGCGACCGGGTGCTGGTCGACCTCTCGCGGCTGCCAGGGGTGATCGCCCTCACCGGCGACGACGACGATGTCCTGCGGCTGGCTCAGGCCCTCATCACCGAGCTCGTCTCGGGACCGGTCGGGCTACTCGCCAAGGTCGTCCTGGTGGGTTCGGCGGCCACTCCCTCGGTGACCGACGGACTGGGCGCGCGCTCGGCCCGCCTGTACACCGCGGCCACCCGGGACGAGGCGCTGACCTGCGGGGACAACCTGCCGTCCGGATCCGTCCCGGCACCGGTCTCCCCGACCTTGCACATGTACAAGGGCAGCGGCGCGGCGCCCACCGGGACGCATGCCCGCCGGCTGTTCGTGGTGACCGCCGCCCAGTTCCGCGACGAGAGGTGGGCGGACAGCCCGTTGCGCGGGACGGATGTGCTTCTGGTGCTCGGTTACATCCGCGACGCGGGCTGGTGCTTCCAGGTGAACGCCGACGGCTCCCTGGACACCGGCCGACTCGGTGTGCTCATCGACACCCACACGGGTCGTTTGTCCTGACCCGTCGATCATCGAGAGGTGGCCCTCCGGGCGCGGTGGAAGGAGCGCACGGCGGCCACGACGCCGGACGCCCGGCCGGAGGCATCCGCCGGGCGCCACGGCCGCGCACACACCACGTCACTGCCGGCCGGCCGGCGTCGCTCGGCCGGGATCGGGGAAGGAACCCCCGGCTGCACCGTGCACACCGTCCGGCACCAGGTCGCGGCCCGCGAGGCTGCCGTCCAGCCAGGCCGCGGCCAGCTCCACCCGGGAGCGGCACCCGGTGCGCTGGAACAGTTGCGTCAGCCGCCGCTCCACGGTCTTCTCGCTCCACGCGAGCCGCGCCGCGATCTGCCGGTTGGTCGCCCCGTCGCTGACCATCGCGGTCAGTCTGACCTCTTCCTCGCTCAACTCCTCCTTGCTCGGACGCAGCCTCGGCAGCACGATGCTCCGCCGCTGTGCCATGTGACCGAGCGTCGTACGGGTGGCGCGCCCGATCCCCAGCGCCTGGGCGATGTGCGAGGCCTCGGCGAGCCGCTGTTCGGAGTCGTCGCCGATCTCCACCAGACACAGACGGCAGAGCAGGCCCAGGTAGACGTCGCCCCGTCGGGATATCAACCGGAGGGCGGCAACGGCGCTGTCCACGTCGCCGTGCACCAGGCCATGGCCCCAGAGCACCGCCTCGCGCGTCATGGGGGAGCCCACTTCCTCGTGCAGCGCCTCCAGTTCGTCCAGTGCCTCCCGCATGGCCTTGGGCATGTTCTCCAGCATGGCGAATGACACGTACCGCAGCAGCACCTTCTCGACACCCGAGAGCAGACCGCTCCCGCGAGCCCGGCGCACGTCCTCGCGCGCCTCCTCCAGTGCCTCCTCCACCTGGCCCGACCAGTACCGAAGACCCATCTTCACCCAGGCGACGAGCGGGTGGGACACGGTGTCGGGAATCAACTCCAGCCATGCCCGGGCGTGCCCCAACTCCCCGCGTGCGCAGTGGATCTCGGCTGCCAGCGCCCGGGCGGCATGCGCGCCGGCGGCGGCCGTGCCGCGGGTCCGGCTCCGCGCCTCGATCCGGCGGGCGGTGGCCAGGGCCTGGTCCCAGTCCCCCTTCAGGTAGTCGCGCACCATGGAGTGGTACCGGGCGGCGGTGCTGTTCCCGGCCCCCGTATAGCGGTCACCGAGCACGGTGGCCAGGGCGTCGGCCAGGTCCGCGTGTGCGGCCGCGCTCCGCAGCCGGTCCAGGGTCTGCGCGCCGTTGGGGTCGGGCGGCAGGGCGTGCAGCGCCTTCAGCAGGTCGGCGCGGCTGCCCGCGGCGGTGGCCAGCAGCCGCAGTTCCGCCGGTGAGGGCAGCGGCCCGGATCCGGCCGCGACGGGGTCGGCGGCCGGCACACGGTGCGCCTCGCCACCCGGGTGGCCCGTCACCCGGCCGAGCCGTCCGTACGAGTCGAGTCCGTAGGGACCGGCCAACGCGGCCGCGGCGGGCGTGTGCTCCGGAACATCGCGGTCCTGGGGACCGGGGTCAGGGGCGTACGGCAACCGGTGCTCGTGCAGTGCCGAGAGAGCCCACACCTCGGTGACGTATTCCAGACTGTCCCGGTCCTGCTCGGCGGGTGACGCGTCCAGGCAGGCGAACAGTGGTTCGCTCAACGCCAGCACACCGGGGTGGTCGCCATGGCGCAGGCTCAGCTCGGCGGACTCGCGCAGCACGCCGGGCGTTCGGCGGTCGTGCGGCGCCAGTCGCCGAAGCGCCGAGGAGTAGGCGCGGACCGATCGGGGCCAGTCGGCCCTGGCATCGGTACGGGCCGCCGCCAGCAGCAGATCCACCGCGAGGGCGTCGTCCAGCCGGCTCCCGGCGGCTGTCACGTGATCGGCCAGGCGGGGATAGCCGCCCCCCGCGGTCTCCGCACCCAGCCGGTCGGTCAACGAAGTGGTGATCAGGGCGTGCAGCGACCGCACTTCGTGGTGGGTGGGAAGTGTGCGCAGCGCCGCCGCCAGTGCCGGAACGGCGAACGACATCCGGCCGTCCTCGTCCGCGGTCAAAATCCCCTCCCCGACCAGCGAGTTCAGCGTTCGGTCGACGATGCCGGCCCGCCGTGGGCCTCCGGGTTTCAGCCGGCGCAGATCGTCCAGCCGTATCTCGGTGTGCGCGAGATTGCGGGCCACCGCGGCCGCCGAGTCCAGGGTGGCGGCGTCCGGTGGCGTGCCCGGCCAGCAGAGCCGGCCGAGTTGGGTCACGTCCGCGGTGAGTCGCAGTGCTCGCTCCGGCGCTGTCAGGCACATCTGGCCGCCGAGTTCCAGGAAGTCGCCGTGCTCGTCCATCGAGTCGAGCACGGACAATACGGCCTCGGGGGTGCCCGCCATCGGGCCCAGCGCACCCAGCACCGCCGTCACCAGCGCCGGTTCGACAGGCCGGCCGAGCCGCCGTACGACGAGGGCCTTGATGTCGGCGGGCCGCAGCGGCGGCAGTTCGAGCAGCCGGTCGGCCGCCGCCGTCAGCTGCGCGGCGCCGCCGTCTCCCGGGTGTGCCGGCCGACCGGCCATCACCATGGGCACGTCGACCGGGCGGAAGACGCGGAGCAGCAGGCCGAGGGCGGAGGCCGTCGGCGACGGCAACCGTTCGACGTCGTCGACGACCAGCGCGAAGGGGGTGTGCCGGGCCGCGTCTGCGAGTACCTCGCTCAGGGCGGACAGCAGCGTCAACTCGTCGTCGTGGCCGGTGGTTTGCCGCTGAATCCGGCGGACGGCGCCGATGCGGACCGGGCTCCGACGGTCGTGGATCTTGGTGAGCACGCCGTGGACGCCATCGGCCAGGGCGGCCGCACCGGGCGGGCTCTCACCGTCGTGGCAGCGTAACGGTAAGACCCTGGCGCCTTGTTCGACCACCGCTCGCCGGGCCTGCTCCACCATGGCGGTCTTGCCCGTTCCGGCTCCGCCGATGACCAGCAGGGTACGCGCCGAGGCGCCGGTGGACAGCAGCGTGTCCGCCACTTCCCGGAGCTCGCTGTACCTGCCGATGACGGATTCGGTGTCCCGCACGCCCACTCCTCCCGGTCCGGTGCGTCGCATGTGAACGGCCCACAAGGGCGCGGGTGTTCACGGTGTGGCACGGCGCTTCCCGAGTCCGCTGCCCGACGGAAATGACCATAATGGCTGGCGCCGGTCGGGGGCCCGGACGCCGGGCCGGTCGGAGACGCTCGGAGTACCCGGGTTCGTCAGCGCCCGCCTGGCATGCGCCATCGAAGAAAGTGCGGTGAACAATGGCTGCTCCGTCCGAAAACCCCTGGTTGGTCCACGGTGGCATGGCAGCGAGCCTGGACCGTGCGACCGACTGCGTGGTCGGCCGCGAGCGGGAGTTGGACCAGGTCCACGGCTGTCTGACGGATCCCGGTGGGCCGCGCCTGTTGCTCGTCCGGGGTGAACGCGGAGCCGGGCGCACCGCGTTCGTGCACACGGTCACCGAACGGCTGCGCGCGGAAGGGACGGCCGTACTCGCGGTGGGCTGCGTTCCGGGCGACGGCGCACGGCCGCTGCTGCTGGCACTGCGGCTGATCATGGCGCTGGAGGAGCACCGGTCCGCCGCGGCACCCCAACGGTCGGCGAAGCCGGCCGCGGAGGCGCTGCGCGCGGCCGAGCAGCGCGACGGGACGGCGATGGCCGGACTGCTGCGCGCCGCTCTGGTGCAGCCCGCGCAGGTGGTCGTGGTGATGGACGACATCCAGCATGCAGACGCCTCCTCGCTGGCCGTGCTCCGCGGGATCGACCTCGCTCGGCTGACGCCCGGTGTCCGGCTGATGGCCTCGGCGGTGGGGCGCGGCGGGCGGAACGCGAGTGGAACGAGCGGAGGCACCTCCCGTGCCCGGAGGGCCGCGGAAGAGGGCCAGGTCACGGGGGAGAGCCGGACGCCACGGTTCCACGGCGCCGACGGAACCGTGGAGCAGCTGGCGGGCCTTGAGGGGGCCCGTACGATCGTGCTGTCCTGCTTCGGGCCGGACGAGACCACCGCCGTGGTGGCACGGCGGCTGCGGGCGACACCCGACACCGGCCTGGCCCGGCGCGTGTGGGAGCTCACGCGCGGGGTTCCCGGGGCGGTCGACGCCCTGCTCACCGGGTGGACGCGGCAGGGCGCGATCAGAGTGGCCGACGGCCACGCCTTTGTCGGCGCAACGACGGCGACGCCGGTGCTGCCGGACAGCGACCGGTTCATGACGGCGCTGGACGCGCTGAGCGAGCCGTGTCGCGCGGTGGCCGGAGCGCTGAGCATCCTGTGGCCGCTCGGCCGACGGGCCGTCGAGCTGATCGCGGCGTCGACCGGACTGTCCGCCGACGCTGTCGCCGACGGCATCCGCCACCTGATCGACGTGGAGATCGTGGAGGCCGGAGATCCCGGAGATCCCGGAGATCCCGGAGATCCCGGAGATCCCGGAGATCCCGGGGAGACCGGGGAGACCGGGGAGACCGGGGAGACCGGGGAGACCGGGGAGACCGGGGAGACCGGGGAGACCGGAGAGACCGGAGAGACCGGAGAGGTCGGAGAAGCCGGCGAAATCGTCGAGGACCTGCCCGGGTCCGACGGTTCCGCGGTACGCGGCTGGGTGTGGCGCGTTCCGCTGACGGCACATGGTGTCCGGGAGCGGCTGGGACCGCTCGAACGCAGCCGGCTGTCCGCCACCGCGGTGGAGGCGCTGTGGGCGGAAAAGGACGCGGCGGGCACCACGTCCGTGCGAAGACCACCGGTGGCGTCCATGCTCAACGAGGCGGATGCGGCGGCCTACCTGGCGGACCGGATCGCGGAAGCCGGGGCCCTGGTCGACCGCGAGCGCGCGGTCACCGAGTTGACGGCCGCCGCGCAAAGGCTGCGTCCCGACTCCGAGGGCAGGGGAGTGCTCCGTTGGTGCCGGGCGGCAGGCCACCTCGTCGAGCGGCCCGTCGACCGTGTCCCCGCCCTGCAGCGGTACGCCCAGGCCGCGTACAACGCGGGGGACTACCTGGCCGCGCGGACCATCGCCGAGTCGATTCTGCGCAACCTGGCGGACGTCCTCAGCCCGCTGGTGCTGCAGGACAACGCCAACCTCTTCGCGGCGGCGACGGCCAACGACGCGGACTGGCGGGCGCTGTCCCGGCTCACCACGGCACAGTGGTGGGAGGAACTGCGGCTGCCCGCCCTGGTCACCGTGACCGGCCGGGCACTGGCGCTGTGCCTGATGGAAAGATGGCACGAAGCGGTGGACCTGCTGTCACGGTCGGAACCGGTATGGACCACCGATGTCCACGCCCGTGCGAAGCCCGACTACTTCCGTGCCGTGGCGGAACTGGCGCTGGGCCGACCGGAGCGGTTCCGACGCGCACTGGCCTTTCCGGAGGCGTCGTACCTCGGTGTCGACCACGTGTACGCGTTGGCCACCACCATGTTCGACGAGCTGCTCAGCGGCTGGGACCTGCACGCGGCGGAAACCCTGCTGGCCGCACGGGGCTTGACACCCGACATGCTGGCCCCGCGCAGCCTGTTCCTCTGGCGCCACCTCCAGGGCCGGTGGGACGAGGCACTGGAGCCGGCCCGCTGGATGCTGGCGAACAACCAGATCGATACGCCCGCGTCGGACAGCTATCCGATTCCCGCGCGGACCGCGGGCATTCTCCTCGCCCGCGGCCGCCTCACGAGCGCCCGCCGCCTCATCGACAGCGTGCGCGTCCGGGGCGAGGGCCCGCTGGAGTACTCACTGGACGCCGGCGAAGCAGAGGTGCTCCGGACCCTCGGCGATTGGACCGGTGCCGAGAAGACGCTGCGGCGCGGCCTGGACGCGGCGGAGGCCCATGGACAGGTCGCCGGCATCGACGAACTGTGGGCCTCCCTGGCCGAGGTGCACGCGGAGGCGGGACGTACCGGTGAGGCCGTGACCTGCCTGGAACGTCTGGAGCGGATCTCCGACCGGACGGGCGGCGGAAGGACCCGGCTGAGGTTTCTGCTCGCGTCGGCCCGGGTCCTGCGGCAGGACACTCCCGGCACCGCCCGGCAGAACCTGCGGGAAGCGGTGGACCTGGCACGTTCGCGCAGCCAGCCGTTCGAGACGGCGCTGACTCTCGTCGCGGCCGCCGACGCGGGCGCGGGCCCGCCCGCGCTGCTGCACGAGGCGTACGAACTGTTCGGGGAGATGGGCGCCGCACTCCCGCGCTTCCACACCAGGGCCGCCATGCGCGAGGCCGGGATCACCGTTCCCGGACGCAAGCAGGCCACCACCGAGAACGAGCAGTTGCTCGCGACCCTGATCGTCGAAGGGCTGACCAACCGCCAGATCGCCACGGTGCTGCGGCTCAGCGAGGACGCGGTCGCCAACCGCCTGTCCCGGCTGTTCGCCCGCACCGGGCTGCGGTCCCGCACCGAGGTGGTCACGGCCGTACTCACCGGCTCCCGCGTCCGCTGGCCCGCGTCGGAGACGTAGGCGCCTCGGCGAAGGGACGGCCCCCTCCGGTCGCTCGCCCGACGCCGGTCCTGGCACACGAACAGGCCGAAGCCAAATGCGTGGCCCGGACGGGACGCAGTACAGTGACCGTCGGGCGCGCGGGGCGCCTCCGGGTCCGCGGGAAGGGCAGAGCCCACCTGGCTTGTACGAGCATGTCAGCTCGGCCTACCGTCCTTCGGCCGGTTCGGCGGACCACCGGTTCACCGAAGGAGGCCTCGTGCCGACCTCAGCCCAGATCGTGCCCCTGCCCGAGCGTGCCAGTCTGGAACAGCTCAAGAAGCGGGCGAAGGACTTGCAGCGGGCCGTGCGGTCCGAGTCGCCCACCGCCCTGGCACTCGTCGCACGACACGCGCCTGAAAGCCGGGCCCGGTCGGCCGGTTTCACCCTCGACACCGCTCAGTCGGTCATCGCTCGCCTTCATGGATTCCCGAGCTGGCCGCGCCTGCGCCAGTATCTCGCCGCGCATCCCGGGGACCCCGGTGACCAGCCACGCACGGGCACTCGGAGGGTGGAGGACTTCTACCGCCTCCGTACCGGGTGGGCCTCCGCGGCGGACGTGCGTCGCTGCGCCGCGGCCGCGACGCGTGCGCACCCCGATCCGGCCGACTGGGAGCCGCTGTTCACGGCGCGGCACGACGGAGTCGGAGTCGTCGCGTTCGGCTCGCCGGCCGGGGTGGTGTTCGCCGAGCTCACCCCGACGAGGCTCACGTTGTCCCCGCCCGTCGTCGCCGCGTCAGCCGGCGAGGGGGTGTCGGTGACGTTCCACACCGGATTCGGCACCATCGCGGGTGTTGCCGCGCCCGAGATCACCAGCCTGGCCGTGGAACGGCCCGCGGACCGGCGCCCGCTCGGATGGACGCTGGTCGTCGACGGCGTGTTCGTGGCGCCCCACGCGTTCCTCGTCGACTCCACAGGCCTCGTTCTGCGGACCAACGGCAGTCCGAAGGGCCGGATCGTGCCCGTGACGGCACTGCCACCGCGTGCCACCGCCGTCGTGGACCGACCCGCGCCGATCGTGGAAGTCCCCGCTCCCGCCACCGGGCTGATCGCGGTCCTCGCGGCGGCGGACACCCCGCCGATCGTCGATCCGGACCAGTGGCGGCCCGGTGTCCACGCGGACCTCGCACCGCACGAACGGGTACGGCTCGCCCGCTACGGCAAGCTGCTCGTGTGGCACATCACCGGTGACCGGCCGAGTGCCGAGGATCCGTTCGTGTTCGACTTCGCTCCTCAACAGGGCCCGGTTCGGGACTTCGCCGTGGTCGGCAGGAGCGTCGCGGCCACACGGATGTACTACGACTTCGCGGACGGGGGCAGCGGCAGCGTCGCCGTTGTGGGCTTGGTGGACGACGCGCACGTCACCTCGGTGGTCCTGCGCCGCGAGGGCAGGCCCGACCTGGCGGCGCGCATCGCCGGAGGGACGTTCCTCATCGCCGGGCCCGACCTCACCGACCTGCCCGAGCGCGGCCCCGCCGCGGCCGTCCTGGTGGCCAGGGATCAGGACGGGAACGTGTGCGAAGAGCTTCCCTACCGGGAGTAGGACTCGACCGGGTGGGGTGGTACGTGCCGTGCTAAAGTTGGTGTAGTTGCAGTTGTGGTTCCCGCACAATCAAAGTGCCTTTGACGGTTCCATTCCGTCAGGCGCTTTTGTATTTCCGGTGCTTTCCGGACGGGGTTCATTACGGTGACGCGGGTGTTCACGTGGTGTGGGCGCCTGATTACTGCCCCGAAGGAGACTGACATGGCTACTGGCACCGTCAAGTGGTTCAACGCGGAAAAGGGCTTCGGCTTCATCGAGCAGGACGGCGGCGGTCCGGACGTCTTCGCCCACTACTCGAACATCGCCGGCCAGGGCTTCCGTGAGCTCCAGGAAGGCCAGAAGGTGAACTTCGACGTCACGCAGGGCCAGAAGGGCCCGCAGGCGGAGAACATCACTCCTGCCTGATGCCGAGCGCGTGAGGCGGCTGGGACCCCATCTCGCGATGGGGTCCCAGCTTATTGCTTTTTGTGGGGTTTGCACGACGCGCGGCGCCATTATTCGCGGCGCTGATGTGGCCGGATTCATTTGGCCTAAATTCGGCTCGTTCTTGCAATTCATTCGGCTTACGCCTGCCGGGAATTCCTCGATACGTGCCATATCGAGGAAGGTTCTCCATGAACCGTTCGGCTCGCACGAGCAATCGTTTTTCCAAGGCCGGTAAGGACGGCTTCGCCGGATCCGACGCCGGCGCCCGCTTCCGCCCGCAGGGCGGCCAGGGGAGCTCCGCCACCCGTTCGGGCGGCAACGGGCGCCGTCCCTCCGCACCGCAGGGGGAGTTCGCGCTGCCGGTGACCATCACCCCCGCCCTCCCCGCGGCTGCGACCTTCGCCGACCTGGACATCCCCGTCGAGCTGCTGGAGATGCTCACCAGCCTCGGCGTGAAGGAGCCGTTCCCGATCCAGGCCGCCACGCTGCCGAACTCCCTCGCGGGACGGGACGTCCTGGGCCGCGGGCGCACCGGATCGGGCAAGACGCTCGCTTTCGGCCTCGCGCTCCTCGTGCGCACGGCCGGACAGCGGGCCGAGGCCAAGAAGCCGCTGGCCCTGATCCTCGTTCCCACCCGCGAGTTGGCCCAGCAGGTCACCGACGCGCTCACCCCGTACGCCCGGTTGCTGAAGCTGCGGCTGGCCACCGTGGTCGGTGGCATGTCGATCGGCAGGCAGGCCGGCGCGCTGCGCACCGGGGCCGAGGTCGTCGTCGCGACGCCGGGCCGGCTCATGGATCTCATCGAGCGCAAGGACTGCCGCCTCGACCGGGTGAACATCACTGTCCTGGACGAGGCCGACCAGATGGCCGACATGGGCTTCATGCCCCAGGTCACCGAACTGCTCGACCAGGTACGCCCGGACGGCCAGCGCCTGCTGTTCTCGGCGACGCTGGACCGCAACATCGACCTCCTGGTCCGTCGCTATCTCCACGACCCGGTGGTCCACTCGGTCGATCCCTCGGCGGGCGCGGTGACCACGATGGAGCATCACGTACTGCAGGTGCACGGCGCCGACAAGTACGCCACCGCCACCGAGATCGCCGCCCGCGACGGGCGCGTGCTCATGTTCCTGGACACCAAGCACGCCGTCGACCAGTTCACCAAGCACCTGTTGAGCAGCGGTGTGCGGGCCGCCGCGCTGCACGGCGGTAAGTCGCAGCCGCAGCGCACCCGCACCCTGGCGCAGTTCAAGTCCGGCCACGCCACGGTGCTGGTGGCCACCAACGTCGCGGCCCGCGGCATCCATGTCGACGACCTCGACCTCGTCGTCAACGTCGACCCGCCCAGCGACCACAAGGACTACCTGCACCGCGGCGGCCGTACCGCCCGCGCCGGGGAGTCCGGCCGTGTCGTCACACTGGTCCTGCCCAACCAGCGCCGTGACATGGCGCGCCTCATGTCCGATGCCGGCATCCGGCCGCAGGTCACCCAGGTCCGCTCCGGTGAGGCCCAGTTGAGCCGCATCACCGGTGCCCAGGCCCCCTCCGGTGTGCCCATCGCCGGCAGCGGGCCGACGGCCACGGAGCGCCCCAAGCGCGGTGGCGCTCCCTTCCGTGGCCTGGGCACCCGGCCGGGCCGGCCCACCCGCGCCGGTGGCGAGTCCCGCCGGTCCGCCGAGGCCCGCCAGACGGCCGAGGCCCGCAAGGCCGCTCGGGTGCGTCGCGGCGCCTAGCCCGGATGGACACCTGTGACCCCCACGGACCGCTGGACCGAGATCGAGGCGGTACGGGGGAGTGAACGCCTGATCGGTGAGGCCAAGGGGCGAACCAGCGAGAAGGGCGTCGCCGCCGACATCGCGTACGGGCAACTCCTGCGCCGGATGACGAGCGACTCCCCGCAGACCCGGTACGCGCTGGTCGTACCGTCCTCGACGGTCAAGGCCGCCGAGCGCGTCCCGGCTCGGGTACGGCGGCTGCTGCGGATCGATCTGTACGAGGTGACGGACGACGACCAGGTACGTCGGCTGCCGTCCTGGTCGGTGTCGTTTCGCACTTGTTCGCACTTGTTGGTCCTCCGGCATCGCGGCGCGGCGCTCTCAGTTCCGTACGACCTGCTTCGCGATCAGATCCTGAGCGCAGGCGACGACGGTTTCGATGCCGGGGCGGGCCTCCCAGCCGAGGAGCCGCCCGGCCTTGGCGGAGGAGTGCAGATGCCGGTGCCCGAGCACCGGGCGCACGGCCCGCAGCCCGGGGTCGAAGCGAGCGGCGATCTTCACGGCGATGTCCGGCAGACGGCGTGTGGGCGTCTTGCGGGCGGCATCGCCCAGCCCGGCACGCAGCGCCTGCGCGATCTCCGACATCCACAGGAAGTCACCGGCGGCGATGATCCGTTCTCCGGCGGCGGCGGGAGACTCCATGGCCCGGATGTGGGCGTCGGCGAGGTCGCGTACGTCGACGACCTCAAGGCCGATGCGGGGCGTGCCGGGGACCTTGCCCTCCAGCATGCGTTTGATGATCTGGACGCTGCCGAGGTTGTCGGTCCACAGGAGGGGGCCGAAGACCGCGCCGGGCAGAATCGTCGTCAGGGTGGTGCGCCCCTCCTGCCGGCTCATGAAGTCCCAGGCGGCCCGCTCGGCGACCACCTTCGAGGTGCGGTACGCGGTCATGGACGGGTCGTCGGGGTCGCTCCAGACGCTCTCGTCCGTCGTACCGTCCGGGCCCGACATCAGCGGGGTCGCCGCCGCGCAGGCGGAGGTCATGACGATGCGCCGGACGCCGGCCCGTGTGGCCGCGGCAAGGACGCGCAGGGCGCCGTCACGAGCCGGTGCCAGCAGGGCGTCCTTGTCGCGGGGCGAGTCGGTGCCGAGGGGTGAGGCGATGTGCAGGATGTGGTCGCAGCCGGCGACCGCCTCGGCCCAGCCCTCGTCCGCGGTGAGGTCGGCGGTGACCACGGACAGGCGGTCACCGGGATCGGTCACGGCGCCGACGGCCGCCCGTAGCGCCTGCTCCTTCGAGCGGTCGCGCAGGGTGGTGCGTACGGAGTAGCCGCGTTCCAGCAGTTGGACGACGCACCACCCGGCAACGTAACCGCGTCCACCGGTGACCAGGACTGTCTGACTCATGCGGGTCGGCTCCTTTCCGGCTCGGCCGAGTTCACGCCGCGGGGGCGAAGCCGGGGAGCCGGGCCTTGATGCGTTCGAGTTCGGCGTCGTCGGAGACGGCCTGCAAGGTGTTGCTTGCGCCGACGAGGGGTGCGGCGACGGCCGGTTGGTGGCGCGGCTGAACGGAGCCGAGTGAAGCTGAACGAATGGCTGCGATCCGTCGAACTTGATGCGGTGCGCCACTGCTCCTAGACTGGATGTAGTAGCGGAGAGTTCTCCGCATGCTGTCGGGACCGTATCGGAGAACTCTCCGCTCGGCAAGTGGCCCGTACTGTGCCTCGGGGAGGAACTGTGGTCGAACGTCGCCAGGCGCCCCAGCGTGCTGACGCGCTCAAGAACCGGGAGCACCTTCTGCGGGTGGCCCACGACGCCTTCGCCGAGGACGGCGCGACCTCGCTCAACGAGATCGCGAAACGCGCGGGGGTGGGACCCGGCACGCTGTATCGGCACTTCCCGACCCGGGAGGCGCTGATCCTGGCGGTCTACCAGCACGACGTCGAGGGCCTCGTCGGGGAAGTGGAACGGGTGCTGGCCGAGAACGCCCCGCTGGACGCGTTCCGGATCTGGTTCGAGAAGCTGGCCGCGTATGTGCGGCTCAAGCACGGCCTCGGGGAGGCCCTGCACACGGCTGCCGCGCAGAAGGTCATCAACGACACCTATGCGCCCGTCACGTCCGCCGTGGCAAAGCTCCTGGAGGCCTGCGAGCGGGACGGCAGCGTGCGACCCGGCCTCGACCCCGCCGACGTGCTCCTTCTCATGGGCTTCCTGTGGCGGGTCGGCCCCGGCGAGGAGGGCCTCGCCCAGGCGCGACGCATCATGGAACTCGCCATCGACGGTTTTCGTCCGGGCCCCTGATCGCCGCCCGGCAGCGGCCGACCGCTCGGCGCCGGCCCCTGACGGTCTTCGGCACGGTGCCCGGAGCGAGCCGGGAGCGGGCCGTCGGGGTGAGCGCCGGGCATGTGGGCCGCGAGGGCAAGTCTTCGCAGCGTCAAGAGGCCGCGAGGGCAAGGGATTTCACGATGCGTCGGGACGCCCGTCTCCCTCCCCCGAGGTGTGCCGAACGACCGGCTCGGTTCGGGCGGGACGGGGATGGTCTACCTGGCCCGTTCGGTGTCCGGACGACGCGTGGCCGTGAAGCTGGTGCACGCGCAGCCGGCCGAGGACGACGAGTTCCGGCTGCGGTTCCGGCAGGAGATCGCGGCGGTGCGAAGGGTGAGCGGAGCGTTCACGGCGGCGGTGGTGGACGCGGGCCCGGAGGCGGAGCGTCCGTGGATGGCGACGTTGTATGTGCCGGGGCCGACGCGCAGTCCCCGCAGGGCACGTTGTGGCGCTTCGGTCCGACGGACGGCGCCGCGCGCAAGGTGGGCGCCGTCCCGTACTACGCGCACCCGGTCGGCGTCGACGGGGACGAACTGGTGCTGCTGGAGTATCCGGTGGACGCCGTGGGGGAGCCGGGCGCGTACGCCTCCGTGCTGAGTGTGAACACCGCGACCGGCAAGAGCCGCCGCGTGGCACTGCCGAAGCAGGGCCGTGTCACACAGGCCGACGACGCGGTGCGGCTGATCGGCGGAACCCTCTACTCGGTACGAGCGGACGGCCTGGTCACCGCGGTGTCGAGGCGCACCGGGACGGTGCGGTGGAGTCATGACACGGGAGTGGAGCACCTGTCCGCGCCGGTGTTCTCGGACACGTACCGCGCGCTCTACTTCGTCAGTGCGTACGGGCGGTTGCCGGCGCTCGGCAGCACCGCCGGGCACGAGATGTGCGCTCACCGGGGGGCCGGCGTTCTCCGTCAGCCCCTTGGAACCGGACGGGGCGGTCCGCGATTGAGCGTGCGGACGTGAGTTCGTCGGGGCGCCTCGGGTCGGCGCGGGTCGGCTCATCGAGACCTGCGGCGGCGCGGAGACCCATGGCGGCACTCTGTGGTCGTCCCGGCGCAACCCACGCGACGGGGGACTCCTCATGCGTCGGGCGCATAGTGCTTGGGGTCGCCGCGGTGTTCGACCGGAGGCAGGTTCCGCCGAGGTGTCTCCACCGGTGGTACGGACAGCCCGCGGGCGCGTTGCCAGGCGGCCCGGGCGCGCGGGTGGTAGCGCCGCTCGAACGGCACCAGCCGCCAGCCGAGTGCGACCGTACGTCCCAGCAGCCACAGCGCGAGCGCGCTGCGTCGCGACCAGCGGTAGCCCAGCCTGGCCCGTATCACCGGCGGGTACATCCCGACGGTGAGCCAGATGAAGGGCCGTGTGATCGGGAGGCGGATCACCCGCCACACGGTGTCCGGCAGCCATGGCAGGGCGGGCGGCTTGCCTATGTGCCGGAGGTCCAGCACGGCGCGCGTCGCCCAGTTGTCCTCCAGCACCTCGGCGCACATCCGGTCGAAGTACGCACGGAAGCCGGGTCAGTCGGGCGGGGCCGGGCGGTCGCTCACCCCGTACAGCCGGTACCACTGCAGGCTCTCGGCATAGAGCTGCTCCTCCTGATCCTCCGTCAGCGGGCGGCCGAAGTGCCGGCAGACCAGCACCGGAACCACGACGAAGGTCGCGTGGGCCCAGAAGAAGGTGTCCGGGTCGAGCGCGTGGTACGGGCGGCCGTGGCGGTCGGTGCCCTTGATGCCGAGGTGGTGGTCGCGCACCGCGCGGGCGGTGCGGGCCGCGTGCGGGCCGTCGTACACCACTCCGGCGATCGGGTAGAGCGAGCGGAACAGCCGTTCCCAGCGCTCGTCGAAGAACCGCGAGTGCTCCTCCACCCCGGCGCCGAGGCCGGGATGCATGTTCTGCATCGACCCGGCCCACAGGCCCACCAATATGCCCCGCCAGTCGCTGAAGTACCGCCAGGCCAGCGACGACGGGCCGAGCGGTTCGGGCTCCGGCCGCTCGTCGCGCGGCGTCACGGGCACGGTCCACTGCTTCGCGTGGCCGCCGTCGGTAATATCTTCACCTTCACTTGGGCCCTCACCTTTTGTCTTGTGCAAACATCGAAATCATCGAAATCTAGGGGAACTGACGGTGCGTCGTGGGTACAAATGGGTCGACCGTGAGCTGGCCCGGATGGACCCGGAGACCGAGTGGGAGAGAATGATCTCTCTCTATGTCGGCCATCGGGTCCCGGAATTCGCCCTGGCGATGATGATCTATCCGGGCACCATGCACATGATGCAACCGGGCATCGGGTCCGCCACGCTGGACCACACGGGAAAGCTGGAGACGAGACCGCACCGGCGGTTCCAGGACGGCAACGACTTCCTGCTGGCCTGGATGGTGGACGGCCTGTCCAGCGAGGTGGGCCGCAAAGCCGTCGAGCGACTGAACCCGGATCCACCGGCTTGATGCCTGTGGATAGTTTCTCCGGAAACGAAGAAGTGCCTTGTGACCTGCGATGATGGGGTTTCTCTAGGACCACATCAGGCACGATCGGCAAGGCACTTCCGAGATGCAATCCTCCCATGCCGCGGCGGCGGTCTCTTCCACGTTCGATGATCCGAACCTGGTCGCGTACGGCGGGCTGGAGCCGGTGGTGCGGCTGGCCGAGCGGTGCGGTCTGCCGGCGTTGGCCGGGGAGCACATCAGGCTGCCGGTCTCGAAGGACGGCACCGGCGCCTTCCCCGCCGCGAAGCTGATGTCGCTGGTGGGCGGCATGGCCGCGGGCGCCGACAGCATCGAGGACATGGACCGGCTGCGGCATGGCGCGATGGGCCGCCTGTTCTCCGGGGTGCGGGCCCCGTCCACGCTGGGGTCGTTCCTGCGCTCCTTCACGCACGGGCATGTGAAGCAACTGCATGCCGTGGCCCGCCGGTTCCTGCCCGAACTGGCCCGTCACACCCCGTTGCTGACCGGCGCGGACCAGGTCGCCTACGTGGACATCGACGACACCATCCGCCGCACCTACGGCTACGCCAAACAGGGTGCAGGCTACGGATACAGCAAGGTCAAGGGCCTGAACGCGTTGCTCGGCATCGTCTCCACACCCCTGTCCGCCCCCGTGATCGCCGCCACCAGGCTGCGTAAAGGGCCCTCGAACTCAGCGCGCGGGGCGGCAGCGTTCGTGGCCGAGACCATCCGCACCGCCCGTGCCTGCGGCGCGAGCGGCCTGCTGGTACTGCGGGCGGACTCCGCGTTCTACGGCGCCGACGTCATCAACGCCTGCCGCGCTCTGGGTGCCCGCTTCTCCGTCACCGTGCGGATGAACGCCTCCGTCAAGGCCGCCATCGCCCACATCGACGAGACCGCCTGGACGCCGATCAAGTACCCCAAGGCTGTCTGGGACGAGGAGGGCCAGTGCTGGATCTCCGACGCAGAGATAGCCGAGGTCCCCTACACCGCGTTCACTTCCAAGCCGAAGAAGCAGCAGGTCACCGCCCGTCTGATCGTGCGCCGCGTCAAGCGCCTGAACCCTGACGCCGTCCCCGTCGGGCAGGGCACCCTGTTCAACACCTGGCGCTACCACGCCGCGTTCACCGACTCCCCGCTCGCCTTGAGGGATGCCGAGCGTGATCACCGTCGGCACGCTGTCGTCGAGCAGGTGATCGCCGATGTCAAGAACAGCGCCTTCGCCCACGCGCCGTCCGGGCATTTCCAGGCCAATGCCGCGTGGCTCGCCCTGGCGGCCCTGGCACACAATCTGACCCGCGCCGCCGGCGCCCTGGCCGGAACATTCCATGCCAGGGCGACCACCGCCACCATCCGTGACCACCTGATCAACGTGCCCGCCCGTCTGGCCCGGTCCGCCCGCCGCCTCACCCTGCACCTGCCCGAACGCTGGCCCTGGGGCGAGGACTTCGCCCAGCTGTTCAGCACGGTGCATGCACCACCCGTCCTCTGACTCCCTGACCGACCTGCCCGAAAGGGCCCGAGACCTGTGGAAAAAGTGGAAGAGCTGGGTAGACCAGCGGCCACCCCATGCCCGAATCCGCAACTCAGCCCCGACACGGCCTGCGCGACCCCGAAACGATCAACCGGGAATCAAGCCGGTGGATCCGGGCTGAACCGCATCCATATGTCCGTCGCCAGAAGAACCCCGCACTTACCCGGCAATTTCGACGACGTCGACGACTTCGTCTACCCGCTGGTCCTGCTGGCCACGTTCGCCCACCGTCTTCAGACCTCACTGGGCCTGCCCGGAACGACCGAGCACATGAAGACCGCCTGGCACCGCTGGGCGCAGGCCGTCTTCCGTCTTCTGGAACGCGAATCCGGCTCCCTGGCCGGAGAGTGCTTTCCCGAGGACTGGGACGCGATGACGGAGTTCGCCCGGAAATTCGACGCCCGGCCCTACGAGCCGACCGAGTCCGGCCACCGCGTCGCGACCGCGATGATGGACTTCTTCGCCGAGCGATGGTTCCCCACTCCCCTTCAGGCCTTCGGCCGTGATCTGACCCGCTACCTCGCCGGAGAGCGGGTCTGCCGACTGCACCGGATCGGCTGGATCGGCCCCCGCCGCGAGCGCGTCGTCCGCCTCTTCCTCAAAGCCGTGTTCCGTGCCCAGCGCATACTGCCCGACACCCGTACGCCGTTGACCGAGCGCCTCCGACGAACCCGGCTCACCCGTGCGCAGCTCAAGGAGCTGGAGCCCTACCGGGCCCCGGTCCGCGGGGCGGGGCCGAACCCCTGAAGCGGTCTGGCCCCGCCCGTCGTTGTCGAGTGCGGGGCTGCCGGGGGCGGGCTGTCGATGTCAGCGGTTCCGCGCGTCGAGGGCCTCGATCCAGTCGCGGATGGCTCGGGCCGACGTCGGGGCGTCTTCTTCGAGCAGGGTGAGATGGCTGCCGGGGACGTCCGCCGTGTCGTGGGCGTGCGGCCAGGACGACCGCCACCGCTGCGGCATGTTCGGCAGTGGCTCGGTGGCGCGCACCAACAGCGTGGGGACATGCGGTGGTTCCGGTTGCCAGCCGCGGAACATCCGGGTGTACGCGCCCAGCGACAGCAGCGTCAGGTCGTCCACCGCGGTGTCGAACCGCTCGCCGAGGGCCAGCGGGATCATTGCCGGAAGGGCCAGCAGCCATGGTTCGGCCTCCCGGTCCGGGGTGATGTGGTACGAGTCCACCAGCACGAGTCCGGCCGGGGGAGTGCCGTCGGCGGCCAGGAGGGAGGCGACCGCTTGGGCGGCGGAACCGCCCATGGAGTAGCCCACGACGACATAGGGCCGGTCGCCGACGTGGTCTCGTACGGTCGTGGCATGCAGTTCGGCCAGCGTCCGCAGGTCCCGTGCCACGGCGTCGCCTTGGTCGACGCCGGGGTGGCGCAGCTCGAGGACGTCCTGCTCGCCGTCGAACCAGGAGGCGAGCCCCGCGTACCAGGGCCGCCCGAGGTTGCCGGCGAAACCGGGAACGCAGACGAGCGCCGGACCGCCCGCACCCGAGGCCAGCCGCAGCGGCGCTACCGTGTGCCGGGCGCTGTCCTCGTGGCCGAAGGCGGGCGCGGCGACGGACGCGGCCACCAGCAAGTGCATCGCCGAGACGACGTCGCCCGTGGCGCAGATCCCCCGGTAGAGGGCAGGCAGCGTTCGGCCGGTTCCGCGGCCGCGCCCACTGGAGGGGGACGCCCCGGGAGCGGTGGCGGGCGAGGGAGCCGGCGCAACGGCCGCCGGTGACGTGGGATCAGCGATCCGCGGTGAACGGGTCGGGGCGGGCCGCGCGACCGCACGATGCCGCTCGCCCTCGTCCGGCGCGGCAGCGGCCTCGCCGGGCAGCAGGTCGCTCAGCCCGGCATGCACGTGATCCGCGAGGCGCTCCGCGTTCGGGCAGTCGTACGCGACGCTCGCCGCCAGCGGTATCCCCGTCAGGTGGCTCAGCCGGTTGCGCAGCAGCACGCTCATCAGCGAGTCCAGGCCCAGTTCCGGGAAGTCCCGGTCGACGGCGTCGACTTGGGTGTGCCCGAGCACCGCGGCGACCTCGGCGCGGATCAGCCGTACCAGGGCGGGCACCCGCTCGGGCGGCGGCAGTGCCGCGAGCCGTTCCCGCCAGGCCCCGGCGGCGCCGTCCGGTTCCTCGCCCCGGGCAGCGGCTCCGGGCGGGGCCGTCGGCCGGGTAGGGCGCAGCAGCCCGCGCAACGGCGGGGGGACGGGTGCCCCGGCGGGCAGGGCCCCGGGCGAGCGGTCCAGTGGCAGCGGTGCCAGGACCGGCTCGTCGCTGCCCAGAGCGGCGTCGAACAGGGCCAGTCCCCGCTCCGGAGAGACCGCGCGCAGCGCGCCGCCGTGGACCCGGCCGGTGCGTGCCGCCATCCCGGCGTCGTCGGCCCACGGCCCCCAGACCAGGGACAGCGCGGGCAGGCCGAGTGCGGCGCGATGGCGGGCGAGGGCGTCCAGGAAGGAGTTCGCCGCCGCGTAGTTGGCCTGCCCGGGGTTGCCCAGCAGTCCGGCGGCGGAGGAGAACAGCACGAAGTGCGAGAGCGGCAGATCCCTCGTCAGCTCGTGCAGATGCCAGGCCGCGTCGGCCTTCGGCCGCAGGACGGCCGTCAGCCGCTCCGCCGTCATCGTCTCCAGCACGCCGTCGTCCAGTACCCCGGCCGCGTGCACCACGGCGCTGAGATCGGGCCCGAACTCCTTCAGGACGGCGGCCAGTCGGTCCCGGTCGGCGGTGTCGCAGGCCACCAGGTCCACCTGCGCCCCCGCTCGCTCCAGCTCGGCCCGCAGCTCCCGCGCTCCCGGTGCCCGCCCGCCGCGCCGGCCGACGAGCACCAGACGCCGGATCCCGTGCCGGTCGACCAGATGCCGGGCCAGCAGCGCGCCCAGGGAACCGGTACCGCCGGTGATCAGGACGGAGCCCCGGCCGAGGGAGCCGTCGGTCGTCGACCTGGGAGTGGGCACCAGCCGGGGGACCGCCGGCCGGCCTTCGTGGATGGCCAGTTGGGGCTCACCGGTGGCGAGGGCGGCGGGCAGCAGCCGTAGCGACTCGGGCCGGCCGTCCACGTCCACGAGCGTGAGCCGTCCGGGGTACTCGGCCTGCGCGGCCCGCAACAGCCCCCAGACCGTCGCGGCGGGCAGGTCCGGCGCCACGTCGGTGGCACCGCGGGTGACCACGACCAGCCGTCCGGAACCGGCGAGCCGCGTCCGCAGCAGATCCAGGGCCCGTACGGTCAACGCGTGGGCCGCGGCGACCGGGTCGTCGCCCTCGGTGGACGGAGCGGCCAGGGACACCATGACCACCTCCGGCGTGTCCCCCGACCGGAACGCGGAGACCACCTCCGGCGCGTCGGCGGGCCGCAGGGCCGCAGTCAGGTGCAGGTCGTCGGGATCCGCCACCGCCACGGCGGGGCCTTCGGCGGCGGCGGCCGGAACGGCGGTCCAGCGCAGCCGGTACAGGTCTCCGGCAGGGGCGACCCCCGCATCCGGGGCCGGACGCGTGGTCAGCGAGTCCAGCCGGGCCACGGGCACACCCGCGGGGGTGGCGAGGTCGAGGGCCACGGAGTCAGGGCCGATCGTCCTGATGCGGACGCGCAGTGCCGTGGCCCCGGCGGTGTACAGCGTCATGCCCCGCCACGCGAACGGGAGCCGGGCCGGGCCGACGGACGGTTCGGCGAGCAGCCCCGCGTGCAGGGCGGCGTCGAGCAGCGCCGGGTGGAGGGTGTGGCGCCCGGCGTCCGCGACCGGCAGGGGGCCGACCTCGGCGAACAGGTCCTCGCCCCGCCGCCACAGGGCCGTCACGCCCCGGAACGCCGGTCCGTAGCCGTGACCGGCGGCGGCCAGTCGCTCGTAGGCATCGGTGAGGTCCACGGGGGTCGCGTCCGGCGGCGGCCACGCCGTGAACGGGGTCGTACGGTCCCCGACACGCGGGTCGGCCGGAGCGGCCGGGCCGAGCCGCCCGGTCGCGTGGTGGGTCCAGGCGCCGAGCGCGCCGGACTCCTCCGGCCGGGAGTACACGTCCGCGGTGCGGCGCCCGGTGTCGTCCGGCTCACCCAGCACCACCTGGACCTGGATCCGCTCCTCGTCGGTGGCGGGCAGGAGCAGCGGCGACAGCAGGGCGAGATCCTCCAGCACGGCGAGCGAGCACATGTCGCCCGCGTGCAGCACCAGGTCGGCGAACGCGGCGCCGGGCACCAGCACGTGTCCGCCCACGACATGGTCGCGCAGCCACGGCTGAGCCGCGCCGGACAGCACGCCTCCGCACAGCACGCGCTCCGTACCCGGCACGGTGAGCGTCTGCGTCACCAGCGGATGGCCGGAAGCGGCCCCGGTCCCGGCACCGGCCCCTGCCTCGGCGGTGGTGCCGGGCAGCCAGTAGCGCTGCCGCTGGAAGGGATAGGTCGGCAGGTCCACGTGCCGGGCACCGCTGTCCGCGTACACCCGGCGCCAGTCCACCGGCACGCCGTGGACATGGAGTCGGCCGAGCGCTTCGAGCAGTGTCCGCGGCTCGGGCTCGGCGGCTCCCCGCCGGGCGACCGCCGTGAACAGCGGTTGCTCGCCGCCGGTCCCGGCCAGAGCCGCCACGGCCTGGGCCGTGAGCTGCGCGTCCGGACCGATCTCGGTGAACGCCGTCACCCGCTCCTCGTGCGCCAGCCGATGCACGACGTCCCCGAACCGCACGGTCTCACGGGCGTGCCGTACCCAGTACGCGGCCGACCGCAGCTCGTCCCCCGTGGCCGGGCGTCCGGTCAGGCCCGACACCACGGGAACGCGCGGCACCTCGTACGTCAACCCGTCCGCGACGCGGCCGAATTCGGCGAGCATCGGCTCCATCAGCGGGGAGTGGAAGGCGTGGCTGACCCGCAGCCGTACGGTACGGCGTCCCCGTACGGCGAATCGCTCCGCGAGCGCGAGGACGGGGCCCTCCGCCCCGGAGACGACGACCGCCCGCGGGCCGTTCACGGCCGCGATCGAGATCCCGTCGGTCAGCGGCCCGCCGGTCGGCACTCCGTCGGGCGGCGTGACCTCGGCCAGCTCGCGCGTCACCTCCGCCTCGGTGGCGTCCAGCGCCACCATGGCACCGCCCTCCGGCAGCTCCCGCATCAACCGCCCCCGGGCCGCGACCAGTTCGACGGCGTCCTGTTCGGACAGGATGCCCGCGGCATGGGCCGCCGCCAGCTCGCCGACGGAGTGCCCGGCCAGGAAGTCCGGCCGCACACCCCAGGACTCCAGCAGCCGGAAGGCCGACACCTCGAAGACGAACAGGGCCGCCTGGGCGAAGTCCGTACGGTTCAGCAGCGCGCCCGCGCCGGAGCCTTCGCCGGAACTTTCCTCGGCGCCGCGCAGCACCGAGCGCAACGGACGCTCCAAGTACGCGTCGAAACGCTCGCACAAGGCGTCGAAGGTGGCCGCGAAGACCGGGAAGGCTTCGCACAACTCCAGCCCCATGCCGGGTCGTTGGGCACCCTGACCGGTGAACAGCAGGGCCTGCCGGGCGGAGGACCGCGCCGTAGGTGAGTGCTGCGCCGCGGTGGGCACGGACGCCGCCAGGGTGTCCAGGGCGCTCAGCGTCGCCGCCCGGTCGTGGGCGGCGACCGCGGCCCGGTGGGGGAGCGCGGCCCGGCCGGTGGCATGGGTGAACGCCACGTCCAGCAGGTCGAGTTCGGGCCGCGCACGCACCACGGCCGCGGTCCGTGCGGCCTGGGCCCGCAGGGCGGCCGGGCTCGCGCCGGAGAGCAGCAGCGGGGGTGCCGCCGCGTGACGACGGGAGGCGGACGGTTCGACGACCGTGCTCGTCTCCGCCGCCACCTCCGGGCCCGCTTCCTCAAGGATCACGTGCGCGTTGGTGCCGCCGATCCCGAACGCCGACACGGCCGCCCGCCGTGGACGCCCGGCCACGGGCCGCCACTCCTCCTCCTGGGACAGCAGCCGCACGGCGCCCGACGACCAGTCCACCCGGGGCGACGGCTCGTCGGAGTGCAGGGTGCGCGGAAGTCGCTCGTGCCGCATGGCCAGTACGGCCTTGATGACGCCGCCGACCCCGGCCGCGGCCTGGGTGTGCCCGAGGTTGGACTTCAACGAGCCCAGCCGCAGCGGGCGTCCGTCCGGCCGGCCCTGCCCGTACGTGGCCAGCAGTGCCTGGGCCTCGATCGGGTCGCCGAGCGCGGTTCCCGTGCCGTGCGCCTCCACCACGTCGACATCGGCCGGTGCCAGCCCCGCGTCGGCGAGCGCCGAGCGGATCACCCGCTGCTGGGCCGGTCCGTTGGGCGCGGTCAGCCCGTTGGACGCGCCGTCGGAGTTGACGGCCGAACCGCGCAGCACGGCCAGCACCGGATGCCCGTGGCGCCGCGCGTCGGAGAGCCGCTCCAGCAGGACCAGGCCGACGCCCTCGCCCCAGGCGGTGCCGTCGGCCGCCGCGGAGAAGGGTTTGCACCGGCCGTCCGGAGCCAGCCCGCGCAGCCTGCTGAACGCGACGAACGGGGCGAGTGATGCCATGACGGTCACCCCGCCGGCGACGGCCAGCGAGCACTCGCCGTCGCGCAGGGACCGTGCGGCCGTGTGCATGGCCACCAGCGAGGACGAACACGCGGTGTCCACCGTCACGGCCGGCCCGCGCAGGCCCAGGGTGTAGGCGATCCGGCCGGAGGCCACGCTGCCCGCCGAACCGAGGGCGAGATGGGCCTCCAGCTCGTGCCCGGCGCCGTGCATCAGACGGCCCGCGTAGTCGGCGTGCATCACACCGACGAAGACACCGGTGTCGCTGCCGCGCAGTCCCGACGCGTCGAGGCCCGCCCGCTCCAGCAGCTCCCAGCCGGTCTCCAGCAGCAGCCGCTGCTGGGGATCGGTGGCCAGCGCCTCACGGGGCGACATACCGAAGAAGGCCGCGTCGAAGTCGGCCGCCCGGTGCAGGAAGCCGCCCCTGCGGGTGACGACGGTGCCCAGCCGGTCGGGGTCGGGGTCGTACAGCCCGGCCGTGTCCCAGCCACGGTCGACGGGGAAGTCCGAGGTCGCGTCGGTGCCGTCCGCGAGGAGTCGCCACAAGTCCTCCGGGGACTCCACGCCGCCCGGGTAGCGGCAGGCCATGGCCACGACGGCGATCGGCTCCCCGGGCTCCGTACGCGGCCCGCCGCCGCCCCCGGACGTCACCGGGAGCGCGGCTCCGGGCTCGGATCGGCTGTCGCCGTGCAGCGCCTCGCGCACCAGCGCCGCCACGGCCGCGGGTGTGGGGTGGTCGAACATCAGCGTCGCGGGCAGGTCGAGACCGGTGGCCGCGCCCACCCGGTCACGGAGCAGCACCGCGCCGAGCGAGGTGAGCCCGTGCGCGGTGAAGGGCAGGTCGGGGTCGAGCGTGTGCGCGGGGACCCCGGTCGTCCGCGCGGTCTCTTCCAGCACCAGGTCCAGTACGGCGTCGGTCACCTTCGCGAGCCTCTCGCGCAGTGCGGCCGAGGCGGCCCTCCGTTCCGTGGCGAGCCGCTCCACCAGCTGCTCGGCGAGCGCCCTGCGGACGATCTTGCCGGACGGGGTACGGGGGACGGACGTGGTCGCGTAGATCTCGTCCGGCACCTTGAACCCGGACAGCCGCTCGCGGCAGTCGGCGAGCGCCCGTGCCGTGTCGACCCCGTCGGGTCCCGGGACGACGAAGGCGACCGGCACCTCGCCCAGCACGTCGTGCGGCCGGCCGACGACGGCGGCGTCGGAGATGTCGGGACGGGCGAGCAGCACCTGCTCCACCTCGGTCGGGTTGATGTTCTCCCCGCCCCGGATGATCAGTTCCTTGACCCGGCCGCTCACGTGGAGACGGCCGTCCGCCGCGCGCCGACCGAGGTCCCCGGTGCGGTACCAGCCGTCGGTGAACGCCGCCGCGGTCGCCTCCGGACGGCGGTGATAGCCGGTCATCAGGCCGGGGCCGCGCACCCAGATCTCTCCCTCGTCCCCGTCGGCGAGCTCGTCCCCGGTGGACGGATCGGCCACGCGCACCGAGAGTCCCGGCAGCGGAAGGCCGCTGGAGAGGTTGTCGCGTGGTCCGTCGAGCCGGTTGACCGCGATCTTTCCGCAGGTCTCCGTGGAGCCGTAGCCGTCGAGCAGGGGAGCGGCCAGCACCCGGCCGACCTCCGCCCGCAGTTCGGGAGGACAGGGCGCGCCCCCGCTGACGCACACCCGCAGCGAAGCGGGAGCGGGGCCGGCCGGTTCCCGGGTCTCCCGCAGCGAGTCCAGCAGGAGACGGTAGGTGGCGGGCACGCCGGCCAGGACGGTGAACGGTTCGGCGGAGAGTGCCTGAGCGAGGTTCGCGCCCGGGGCGAGGAGGCGCGCGCTCGCACCGACCGAGACCACTCCCAGCAGGCACAGCGAGTGGGCGTAGCAGTGGAACATCGGCAGCGGCCACAACAGCCGGTCCGGCTCCGACAGCCCGAACGCCGGTACGTAGGCCGCCGCGACCGACCACAGGGCCGAACGCTGGGTGGAGACCACGCCCTTGCTCTCCCCGGTCGTGCCCGAGGTGTAGAGGATCCAGGCCGGATCGTCGAGACCCAGGTCGTCCCGGGGCGGTACCCCCGGCTCCGTTCCGGCCAGGTCCTCGAAGGCGAGCGCGTCGGCCGGGGCGTGGACGAGCGCGTCGGCCCGCGGGCCGTCCGGCTCGGCGGCGACCACCACCACCCGTAACCCGGGCCGCCCGGCCTCAGGTCGGCAGGCCCGGGACACCCGCTGCACCAGCGGCTCCTCGGTGATCACCAGGACCGCGCCGCTGTCGTCGAGGAAGTACGCCAACTCCTCCTCCGACGCGCCGGGGTTCAGCAGCACGCCGATCGCCCCGGCGCGCAGCACGCCGAGACAGCTCTCCACCACTTCCACCCGGTTGCCCAGATGGATCGCGACCCGGTCCCCGTGGCGAACCCCGAGCCGTGCCAGGTGCCCCGCCAGCCGGCCGGTACGCTCCTCCAACTCCCCGTAGGTGACCGCCCGACCGCCGTCCAGATAGGCGGTCTTGCCGCCCAGCCGAGCCGAGTGCTCCCTCAAGGTCTCGGGCAGCGCACGCACCAACTCGCCCTGGAATCCGGCCATTCCCCACCCCTTCGACCGCTGACGTCGACGGCAAACATACGTCAGGCAAATGCCTGTCCAACGGCACCGTGAGTGCCGGTGTCGCCGGGGCGGCACCGGCCGGTTCGGCCGCCCTGGTCGCTGCGGTATGATGATCTCAAGCGTTCTGCCGGAACTCTCGGCGGTACGACTGGCGTTGGTCGTCCAAGGAAAGACGCCCCGCTTCCTGCGGGGAGATGCAGGTGCAAGGCCTGCCCGGCGCTCCACACAGCCCCGTCTCCGGTGTTCCGGGGACGGGGCTCGCTTGTTGTGTCCGGCGGTGCGCCGGCATCCGGACGTCTCAGTCGACGGCGGTTTCCTCCCGGCCGCGCTCGCCTTCCTCTCGGCTGCGCTCGTTGGCGCGGTCGACCTCGGCCATGTGTTCCTCGGCCCATGCGCGGACCATGGCCAGCGGTCCTTCCAGTGACAGGCCGAGCGGGGTGAGCCGGTAGTACACGCGCGGCGGCACCGACGGCTCCACCCGGCGGCTGACCAGGCCGTCACGGGTCATCCCCTGCAGGGTGACCGACAGCATCTTCTGCGAGACCCCGGCCATCCTGCGCTGCAGTTCCGCGAAGCGCACCTCCTCCGGGGCCGCCTCCGCCAGCACCTTCACGGCCATCGACATCCACTTCGTACCGATCCGGTCGAGCAGACGGCGGGTCGGGCACTGCGGATCGAAGAGATCTCCGCGCTCCCCCTGGGGGGACCGCCGTGGTGACGAGGTCACCTGAAGCTCACCACCTGTCGCGGAAGTGCGGTCTTGGCACCCCCACCGTAGTTACCTACCGTTCTGTTGTCACCATTGGTAACCACATCCCCGTCTCCCTGCCTCCCTGGAGATCTCCGTGCCCGTCGCACCGCACCGCACACACGGCCGTCACCGGTCCGGCGTCGAACTCCGGCGGGTCACGGCGGGCGGCGTCGAACTCAATGTGGCCCTGGCCGGCGAGGGCCCGGCCGTCCTGCTGCTGCACGGCTTCCCGCACACCTGGCAGGTGTGGACCCACGTCCTGGACGGGCTCGCCGGGCGACACCGAGTGATCGCACCGGACCTGCGAGGCTGCGGCGCGAGCGAGCGGACGGCGGGTGGCTACGACGCCGGCACGCTCGCGGCCGACGCCGAAGCCCTCCTCGACGCCCTCGGAGAGAGTTCCGCGGCCGTGATCGGCATCGACGCGGGCACCCCGCCGGCCTTCCTGCTCGCCCTGCGCCGTCCCGGCCTCGTCCGGCGACTCGTCGTCATGGAGTCACTGCTGGGCGGGCTGCCGGGCGCCGAGGAGTTCCTCGCCCATGGGGCACCGTGGTGGTTCGGCTTCCACGCGGAACCCGGCCTCGCGGAGTCCGTACTGACCGGGCACGAAGCCCAGTACATCGACTGGTTCCTCGACGCGGGGACCCTCGGGCAGGGCGTGGATCCCGCGGTCCGCGACGCCTTCGTCCACGCGTACACCGGCACCGAGGCCCTGCGCTGCGCCTTCTCGTACTACCGCGCACTGCCGTCGAGCGCCCGGCAGATCCAGGAAGCCGCCCGTACGGGCCGGCTGACCATGCCCACCATGGCCATCGGCGCCCACCCCGTGGGCAGGGCGCTCGAACGGCAACTACGGCCGGTGGCGGACCAGTTGGACGGACATGTCCTCGAAGACTGCGGTCACATCATCCCGCTGCACCGCCCCGACACACTGCTCGGCCTCCTGGAGCCGTTCCTCGCCCCGGCGAGTGCCGCGTCCGGATCCCGGCGGCAGTAGCAGCCTGGTACCGGCAGTCCCAGGAAGGCGGGGTCCCTGGCTGTTCGTGCCGTTCGGGCGGAGGGTGGTGGCATGACGACGACACTGATCACCGGAGCGAACAAGGGTCTCGGCTTCGAGACCGCCCGCCGCCTCATCGCCGCGGGCCACACCGTCTACGTCGGCAGCCGGGACGCCGAACGAGGACGCCGGGCCGCCGAACAACTGGGCGCGCGGGCCGTCCAGCTCGATGTCACCGACGACGCGTCGGTGCAGGCGGCCGCCAAGACCATCGAGGCTGACGGAGGGCTCGACGTACTGGTCAACAACGCGGGCATCGAGGCAAGGGGCGCCGGCAACACCGTGGTCGGCGCCGCGGACCTGACCGCCGACCTGATGCGGGAGACGTTCGAGACGAACGTCTTCGGCATGGTGCGTGTCACCCACGCCTTCCTTCCGCTGCTGCAGCGCTCGACCGCCCCGGTGGTGGTCAACCTCAGCAGCGGACTGGCCTCACTGGCAGGGGTCAGCGACGCGGGCACCCCGGCGTACGCCTACCCGGGCGTCGCCTACCCGGCGTCGAAGACCGCGGTCAACATGATCACCGTTCAGTACGCGAAGGCGCTCCCGAACATGCGGATCAACGCGGTGGAGCCGGGCTTCACCAGGACCGACCTGAACGGGAACACGGGCGTCCAGACCGTCGAGCAGGGCGCCGAGATCATCGTACGAATGGCGCAGGTCGGCCCCGACGGTCCCACCGGCGGCTACTTCGACGCCGAAGGCACCCTGCCCTGGTGACGTGCGAACCGGGCGTCGGCCGACCGGTCGGCGCCTATTCGGCCGCTGCGCGAGAGCCCGCGGCGAGAATTCCGTCGAGGAGGACGTCCAGGGCCCAGTCCGAGCGGGCCGGGCCGTCTCCGGACGTGAGCTGGTCGCCGTGCCGGGCGATGTGGGGGTAGCGGGCCGGGTCCGCAGAGGAGATCTTGGTGGCGAGGGCGGACATCTCCTCGGCCTCCCGCGTGGGGGATCGGGGGCCGCTGTGCTCGACGGCCACGGCGGTCGGGTGCAGCAGCAGGAGGTCCAGGCCCCAGGCGGCCGCGCGGCCCGAGACGCCGCCCTCGTCGAGGAGGGCGAGGATCGCTTCGGCCAGCGCCATGTAGTTCGGGCCGCTCGGGTGGGTGGAGAGCGCCATCCGGGCCATCTCCGGATGCTGGAACAGGACGTTCCGGTAGCCGGTCAGCAGGGTCTTCAGCCGGTCCCGCCAGCTCCCGGTCCCCGGACCGGGCACCGCGACCGGACCCAGCAGGGAGTCGAGGATCTGCGCGTGCAGGTCCTCGGCGTTGCGGACGTAGACGTAGAGCGACGCGGGCCCGGTGTCGAGGGCCGCGGCGATGCGACGCATCGTCACCTTGCCCAGGCCCTCGTCGCGAAGGATCGTCAGCGCGGCATCGATGATTCCCTGCCTGGTCAGGGCGGGTTTCGCCGGACGTTCCCGGCGGCTGATCGGGGCCGGTTTCTCTGATGTCATGATTCATAACGATAACGAACGTGTTCGTGCAATACAAGTTCGTGTCGCGGGTACGGCCCCGCTCCGGGCTCACATCACGCGCGGATCGTCACGGCGTCACGGCGTCACGGCGTCACGACGCCGCTCCGGAGACCGCGGAAGCCTCGGCGGGCTCGGCCGGCGCTCCCGCAAGAGGCCCGCCGCGGCGGCGGAGCGTCGGCGCGGAAGGCACGCGGCGAGGGCGAAGGCCAGGAGAGCCGCACCGGCGCCGATGGCCATGACCACCTTGAAGCCGTTCTCCGAAGGCAGCGCGGACGAGCCGAAGTCGGTGGTCATCTGCGCCAGGACGACGCCCGCGATCGCGCCGGCGAACGACGTACCGATGGACCGCATCAGGGTGTTGAGGCTGTTCGCGGCGGCCGTCTCGGACGTGGGCACGGCGCCCATGATGAGCGCGGGCATGGCGCCGTAGGCGAAGCCGACGCCACCGCCGATGACGCAGGAGACCGGGATGAGGTGCCAGACCTCGGACATCAGCAGGATGTTCAGCCCGTAGCCGCCGGCGACGATGACCGCACCCAGCATGAGGGTGATCTTCGGGCCCTTCGACTTGGTGATGGCGGCGGAGATCGGCGCCATGGCCATCAACTGCGTAACGGCGCGACGGGGGTCGAGGGGAGGGGTGGGTGGTGCGGCCGAACCGCGATTTTGCTTGACTTACGCAAGTATCTGTTACGGTGGTCGCCTGCCCACCGCGCCACCCGCAGCGGCAACCGTCCCGACGAGCGTGACCGAGAAGAGCGGCCGCCGTGCGGTGCGGTTCGGTGATCCGGGTGGTCGCGTACGGGACCTGGATCGCCGGGGGTGTCGGAGCCTTCGGCCCGTCGTTCGGGCGCGGCACGTACGCCCTCCGCGAATGGTCTTGTCATGTATGCGAGTCTCAGCGAGAAGCCGTCGCCGCCCCGTGGTGACGGACCGCATGTCCTGCTGGTCGTCGGTGAGCCGGGTGTCGCCGAACTCCTCACCACCACACTGAAGTTGGCGGGCTACCAGGTCGGAACGGCGGTCACCGGCACCGAAGGGATGGCGCGGCTCACGCAGCACCGGTTCGACCTGGTCGTCTGGGACGCCACGCTGCCGGACCTGGCCCGCTTCGCCCGGGGGCGTCGTATGGCGCCGACGGACCGGCCCCCGCTGCTCTTCCTGACCACCTGCGACCGGCTGCCCACCCTCGCCCCCGAACTCGGCGTCGGGGCCGAGGACTACGTCATCAAGCCCGTCCGGATCGCCGAGGTCCTGGCCAGGGCCCAGGCCCTGCTGCGGGAGCGGCGCCCGCAGTCGTACGGCAGGACGCCCCGCTACGGCGATCTGGTGCTGGACGACGCCGCCTGCCAGGCCCGGCGCGGCCCGCGACCGCTCGACCTCACCCCCGCCGAGTACCGGCTTTTGCGCCACCTGCTGGCGAACGCGGAGTGCGTGCTGTCGAAGGAGCAGATCAGCCGGTATGTATGGGGCGACTTCCGAACCCATCACGCGATCGAGAAACTCGTCGCCCGCCTCCGCAACAAGGTGGACCAGGAAGAAACCAGGCTGATCCACACCCGCCGCGGCTTCGGCTACTGGCTCGGCTGCCCCAGTCGTTGACCCGTTTCCCGCGGAACCCGGCCCCGGGCGCCCGGCATCGGCGCCGACCGCTCCGCCACCCGTGACCCGCGTCACGGACGCTCCGCCACCCGTGACCCGCGTCACGTCTGCCTTTTGTCTGAAAAGTGTCCGAAGGACGTCGGCCCGCTCCGTTTTCATCCGTGCAGTCAGCCCCCCCCCGACCCCGTGCGCGGACTCCGCTCCGTCGGACACCGCCACCAGCGAGGAGTGAACATGATGACGGACGCCCGGAACGGCCCGGAAGCGGTGGCCGCATGCTGAGGCCCGAGGACCAGTTCCACGTGGGGATGATCGTCGCCGAGGACTTCGAGGTGACGAAGAAACAGCTCTCCTCGCTGTTCGGGTATGAGTGGTGCGAGGACATGAGCGGTTCCATCGAGGTGGAGCTGCCGACCGGTGGCACCGTCATCGGCTTCGGATGCACGTACTCGACGACATCACCCCGGGTGGAGATCGTCCGGCGCGTTCCCGGGACCCTCTGGGAACCTACGCCCGGCTCCGGCATCCATCACTTCGGCTACTGGTCCGACGATGTCGCGGCGGACACCGCCGAGCTCGAACGCCACGGCTACGTGACCGAGGCGACGCGCACAGGTCCTGACGGCGCCCCCTTCTTCGCGTTCCTCCGCAGCGAGGCCGGCTTCCGGGTCGAACTGGTCACCAGGAACGCCCAGCCCTCCCTCGAAGGCGTCTGGGCCCACCGGCCCGAGTCCGCGGGTCACCTTTCCACCAAGGAGTAGTGCATGACGACCGTAGGTATCGCCACCGGCGCCGGACGCGGAATGGGAGAGGCGTGCGCACGATGGCTCGCCGACATGGTGGACGTGCTGCTGCTCGTCGACCGGGACGCGGCGGCCGTGGCCGCGGTCGCGAAGGACTTCGCCGACTCCGGCCGGAGGGCCGTCGTGGAGCCGTTCGGCCTCGACGTCACCGACCGGGAGGGCCTGGCCAGGCTCGCCGGCCGGGTCGCGGAGCTCGGTACGCTCCGGGCCGTCGCCCACGCCGCCGGGATCTCGCCCACGATGGCCGACTGGCGCCGCATCTTCGAGGTCGACCTCATCGGGACCGCGCTGCTCGCCGAGGCGCTGCGCCCGCTCGCCACCGAGGGGACGGCGATGGTGTACTTCGCCTCGATGTCCCCGCTGCTGGCGAAGGTCGCCCCCGAAGCGGACGTCGCCGCGATCCTGGACGACCCGTTGGCCGAGGACTTCCTCGACAGGATCCAGGGCGCCCTCGGACCGGTCGTCGAGGACCCCCGCATGGCCTATCCGTGGGCCAAGTACGGTGTGCACCGCTTCGCACGGAAGGAGGCGGTGCGGCTCGGACCGGTGGGGGCCCGCGCCTGTTCCCTGTCGCCGGGCATCATCGACACGCCACAGGGGCAGCAGGAGGCGGCCCGGCACGCGTCCATGCAGCAGCTCATCGAGCGGACTCCGCTCGGCCGGACCGGCCGGTCCGAGGACGTCGCCAATGTCGTCGCCTTCATGCTGTCGGACGAAGCCGGGTTCCTGAACGGTATCGACATCCTGGTCGACGGGGGTGTCTACGCGGCGGTCCGGGGCGACTGACGTCGTCGCACGGCTTCGGCTCCATCACTTGGGCCCGGTCCACTTCGGCCGGGCCCTCGTGGAGCGGTGGTCGTACGGCGTCAGCTCGGCCTCTGTCTCGGCCGTGGTCCTACCTGCGGGTGCGGGTGGGGGAGAACGCCGTCATTCCTCGATGTGGATCGCCAGCGCGGGGCACACGGCCGCCGCGTTGCGCACGTCGTCGGCCAGTTCCGGCGACGGGTTCTCGTTCAGCAGTACGACGACGCCGTCCTCGTCGCGCTGGTCGAACACGTCCATGGCGGCGGCCACGCACTGTCCGGCAGCGACGCATTTCTCCTCGTCGACGACAACCTTCATGGGATCTCTCCTGATCCTTTGATCCTTCGGTGGACTGATGGCTCGGTGGGCCAGTCGCCGGGTTGACCGGTTGACCGGTTGCCCGGTGGGGCGTTCGCTCAGTGCAGGGAAGCGGGGGCGTCGAGAGCGTCGACGATCTCCTGGCGGCGCAGGCGGACCTGTTTGGGCATGTTCCAGCCGAGGACGCCGGTGACCACACCGTCGCTGCGAAAGCGGGCGACGAAGCGCCGGGCCGACACGTCACCCTCGACGACGTCCACCTCGGATTCGACGGGCAGCAGACCGTGCACCTGGATCTTCGCGTCGAACTGGTCGGTCCAGAAGTACGGCACCGGCAGGTACGGGCGGTCCTCCCCGAGGATCACTCCGGCGACCGCGGCGGCCTGCTCCGTGGCGTTCGTCCGGTTCTCCAGGCGGATCAGACGGCCGAGTCGTTCGTGATGCCACCGGGCCACGTCGCCGACCGCGTAGATCCCCTCGGCGGCCCGGCACCGGGAATCGCACACCACCCCGTTGTCGAGGTGGAGTTCGCTGTCCGCCAGCCACTCCGTCGCCGGGGACGCGCCGATGGCGACCACCACCGCGTCGGCGGGCAGTACCTCGCCCGTGCTCAGGCGCACACCGCGGACCCGCCCGTCCTCGCCGTCGAACCCCGCGACGCCGGTGCCCAGCCGCAGCCGCACCCCGCGTTCGCCGTGCAGCTCGGCCAGCAGCCCCGACACCAGCGGGCCGACCTGGAGCGCCATCGGTGCCCGCAGCGGGCCGACCAGGGTCACCTCCAGCCCCAACGTCCGCGCGGTGGCGGCTATCTCGGAGCCGAGGACACCTTCGCCGACGACCACCAGCCGTGCGCAGCCCAGCAGGTCCTTCCGCAGGGTCAGCGCGTCGTCGAGCGTGCGCAGTACATGCACGCCGGTCAGGCCCTCTTGGCCGGGGAGCGCCCGTGGCCGTACCCCCGTGGCGATCACGATCGCGTCCGCCCGCAGGTCACGCCCGGACTGCGCACGCACGGTCCGCGTCGCCGTGTCCAGTGCGACCGCCGCGTCCCCGAGGACGAACTCGGCGTCCAACGCCGACAGCACCTCCTGCGTCCGCAGCGCGGACCGGGCCGGTTCCCACGCACCGGAGAGCACCTGCTTGGACAGCGGGGGCCGGTCGTACGGCGCGTGCGGCTCGGCACCGAGCACGGTGATCCCGCCGCCGTATCCCTTGCGCCGGAGCGCCTCGACCGTGGAGAGCCCGGAGGCGGACGCGCCCACCACCAGGACCCGGGCCGGGGGCGTCATACGGACACCCCGCCGGCGCCGGTCTCCCTCGTGTCGTCCTCGGTCTTCATGCGTGGCTCCGTTGCGGCGTGGGTGCGGTGTCCGTCAGGGGAAAAAATAGATCTAACGGTCGGTACAATCAATGGCTCAGGAAAATGCGGGGGAGGAATACATGGGGAGGAATACGGGGGAGGGCTTACGCCATGTAGCGACCGCCGTTGGTGCTGAGCGTCTGGCCGGTCACGTAGCCGGCCTCCTCGGAGGCGAGGTAGGCGACCGCGTAGGCCACGTCCTCCGGCCGGCCGGCCCGCTTCATCGGCATCGAGGCCGCGACCGCCTCGACGTCGACGGCGGACTCCCGCACCAGGGGGGTGTCGATGAAACCGGGCGGGACGTGGTTCACGGTGATGCCCTTGTCGATGTACTCGAACGCCAGCGCCCTGGTGAGGCCGATGACGCCGCCCTTGGACGCCGCGTAGTGGCCCACGGCGGGCGCTCCGGTCTGGGCCGCCGACGAGGAGATGTTGATGATCCGGCCCCAGCCCGCCGCGAGCATGTCGGGGACCAGCTCCCTCGTGACCAGGAACGGTCCCTTGAGGTTGATCCTGATCATGCGGTCCCAGGACTGCTCGGTGATGTCCGTGAAGGACTCGTAGACGCTGATTCCGGCGTTGTTGACGAGGACGGTGACGGGTCCGAGCTCGGCGCGGGTCCGGGCGGCCGCCGCGGCCACGGCGTCGGAATCAGCGGCGTCGCCGCCCACCGCGATCGCCGTGCCGCCCGCCTCGTGGATCGCGGCGACGGTCTTCTCGGCCTCCTCCAGTTTCAGGTCCCACACCGCGACCGCGGCGCCCTGCGCCGCGAGCACGGTCGCGATCGCCTGTCCTATCCCGCGGGCGCCGCCGGTGACGACGGCGACCTTTCCGTCCAGTGACATGGGGTGCTCCTTGTTGTGCGTGGTCTCAGATACGTGGGATCCGGGGGCGGGGATGCGTTCCGTTCCCGGGGTTCCGGGGGCGGGGGCGCCTCCGGGGGCTTGGGGCGGAGGCGAACTTCGTTCTCGGGGGCCGGGGGCCGGGGGCCGGGGCTAGAGGTGGGAGGGGGGAGGCTTCCTCCCCTGGTTTGGGGGTGGAGGAAGCCTCTGGTCCTTCGGGTCAGGGGGTGGGAGGGGAACCCTGGCTCCCGGGTTTGGGGGGCGGGGGAAGACTCTGGTCCTCCGGGGCTGGGGTGGGAGGGGTGCTTCGTCCCCGGGTTTAGGGGTGGAGAAGACCCCTCGTCTCCCGGGTCTGGCGGTGGGAGGAGGGCTGCGTCTCCTGGGTCTGGCGGTGGGAGGAGAGCTGCGTCCCCCGAGTCTGGGGCGGTTGACGGTTCTTGCCCTCAGGTTCGGGGGCGGTAGAAGGTTCTCGCCCCCAGGCTCGGAGGCGGATGAAGCTCCTCGCCCCTAGGCCCGGGGGCCGAAGAGTCCCCTCGACCTCAGGCCCGGGGGCCGCAGAGTCCCCTCGACCTCAGGCCCGGGGGCCGAGGAGCGCCCTCGACCTCAGACTCGGAGGCCGAGGAGCGCCCTCGACCTCAGACTCGGAGGCCGAAGAGCGCCCTCGACCTCAGACTCGGAGGCCGAAAGGTGCCCTCGCCCCCAGACCCGGGGCCGGAAGAACGCCCTCGCGCCCGGTCACCCAGGAGTCGGAGCGGAGCTCCGTCCCCGGGGTGAGCGTCCGCAGGGACGGCTGTCCTCGCGGTGGCGGCGACGGCCGGTCCGGAGTCCGCTAGTCGGCCAGCGCCTCGCGCGCCGCGTTACGGGCCGCCGTCGCGGCGGGGAAACCGGCGTAACCGGTTGCGTGGTAGATGACTTCGGCGATCTCGTCCTCGGTCAGCCCGTTGGTGCGCGCGATCCGGACATGGGTACGCAGCTCGGTCTCGGCTCCGAGTGCGATCAGGATGCCCAGAGTCACCAGGCTGCGGTCCCGGCGGCTGAGCCCCTCGCGGGCCCACAGCGCACCCCAGACGCTGGTCAGCCCGATCTCGACCAGCTCCTCTCCGAGCAGACCGTCACGCAGGTCGATGTCACCCTCGGGGAACACGCCGGGCAATGCCTCCCGCATGGCCTGGAGACCCGCGGCCCGTAGATCGGTGGTCCCGGCTCCGGCTCCGGCTCCGGCTCCGGCTCCGGTCCCGGACCGATCGGTCAGCGCCTCGGACCCGACGGGAGTCGGGGCGGACTCCGCGCCCTCGGACTCGGCGGCGGTGGGTCCCTTGGCGTCCATGGCCCTCATGTGCGACTCCCGGTGCATGTGCTCGCGTTCGTTGCAGCGAAAGTTAGATCAAACGGTCGGTACAATCAATGGTCCGGCACAAGATGGCTGCCGGCAACCCCCGCAGGCTGCGGCGCGTCCCGTCATTTCGAGTACCGGCACTCTTCTCGCGCCCTTGCCATTGAGTCGGACCCTTCCCCTCATCTACGCTCTGGCTGAATATTCGATCGACCGGTCGAAACATCAATGAGGTCCGCGCGGGGGTCGCGGCCCCTGTCACGTTGGAGGGCAGATGAGCGAATCGACGAAGGCGTCGGGTGCGGCTGACCAGGACCGAGTCGACGTGCTGGTTGTGGGAGCGGGCGTCACGGGCATCTATCAGCTGTATCGGGCCCGCGAGGCCGGTTTCACGGCGAAGCTGGTCGAGGCGGGCTCCGGTGTGGGCGGCACCTGGTTCTGGAACCGCTACCCCGAGGCGCGCTTCGACTCCGAGAGCTACACCTACGGCTATCTGTTCTCGAAGGAGCTGTGGGAGGAGTGGGAGTGGTCGGAGCGGTTCGCCGGCCAGCCGGAGATCGAACGCTACTTCAACCATGTGGTCGACCGGTTCGACCTGCGGCGCGACATCCTCTTCGATGCCAAGGTGACCGCGACCGTCTACGACGAGCCGTCCGGGACGTGGACCGTGCGGACCGCCGACGGCGCCGAGATCCGCGCGCGCTTCGTCGTCGCGGCGACCGGCATCCTCTCCGTGCCGTTCATCCCGGACATTCCGGGGCGCGGGGACTTCCGTGGCGAGCAGCACCACACCGGTCTCTGGCCGAAGACGCCCGTCGATTTCGCGGGCAAGCGTGTGGCCCTCATCGGCACCGGATCCAGTGGGGTGCAGATCGTCCCCGCGATCGCGGACGAGGTGGCCTCGCTGACGGTCTACCAGAAGGTCGCCGACTGGCTCACCCCGCTCAACAACGCGCCGATCACGCCCGACGAGCAGGCGGAACTCAAGGCGAACTTCGAGTCGATCCGCGAGACGCTGAACACCTCGCCGAGCGGGTTCCTGCACACCATCACCATGCGCTCCGGACTCGACGACACCCCGGAGCAGCGGCAGGAGTTCTACGAGCAGAGGTGGAACGGCCCCGGCTTCACCAAGCTGTCCGAGCACTACATGGACATGACGACGAACCCCACGGTGAACGCGGAGTGGTGCGAGTTCCTCGTCGGGAAGATCCGCAGCATCGTCAAGGACCCCGAGACGGCGGAGAAGCTGATACCCAAGGGGCACGGCTACGGCGGGCGGCGGCCCCCCTTCGGGACCGGCTACTACGAGACGTACAACAAGCCGAACGTCGCCCTGGTCGACCTCAACGAGACGCCGATCACCCGTATCACCGAAGCGGGGGTCGAGACGGCCGAAGGTGTCCACGAGGTCGACATCATCATCTGGGCGACCGGTTACGACTTCGGGACCGGCGCGCTCAACCGGCTGGGGGTGCGCGGCCGAGGGGGGCTCGCGCTGGAGGAGTACTGGGAGGACGGCCCGCGCACCTACCTCGGGGTCGCGACTGCCGGCTTCCCGAACTTCTTCTTCCCCGGCGGGCCGCACGGCGCGCTCGGCAACAACCCGCGCTACTCGGGCGACCAGGTGGACTTCGTCGTCGACGCGCTCGTCCACACGCGTGACCGCGGTCATGACGTCATCGAGGTGACCGCCGCGGCCGAGGACGAGTGGACGGACAAGATGAACAGCAGCGGGGACCTGTCCTCGTTCCTGAAGAGCAGTTACTTCTACGGGGCCAACATCCCCGGCAAGCCGGTGCGGCAGCTGCTGAACCCGACGGGGCGGTGGGCGCTCCAGGAGATGATCGCCGCCATCCGGCAGAACGAGTACGCGACGTTCGTCTTCTCCAAGGCCACCGCGGAAGCCTAGGCACCGACGGCCCGGCCCGGCCCCGCCCGGCCCGGGCCTCGTCGAGACGAACTGTCGTCTCGACGAGGCCCGGGCGTGCGCGCCCATTGCCGCACGCGCACCCGCCGCGACCCACGCCATGACCCATGCCGCTGTGGATTCGCTCATTTTTTTCTCCGAGGTCGAAGGGTGCGGCGCCCCGGTTGCCGTGCGCAGCGTGTTTCGACCACCCGGTCTATTGATGCCTCGAAGATAAGCGGAAGGGTGCGCCAAAGATTCGTTGACCGATCGGTACAATCTGAATAGCATACTGACGGCCGTCAATGGTGACCGTCGCACGAGGAGGCAACATCGTGACCAAGCGTTGGAAGCAGCGTCCGCCCGGCTCGACGTGGGGCGACTTCGGTGACGACGACGAGCTGGGGCGCATCAACCTGCTCACCCCCGAGAAGGTTCTGCAAGGGGTGCGTGAGGTCGAGCACGGGATCAGCTTCAGCCTGAGCCTTCCGCTCGACCATCCGGGCGGTTCGGCCCTGAACCAGCGGCGCTACCCGCCGATCCTCCGGCCGACCGAGGACCTTGAGCACAAGCAGGACGTCTTCTACAACGTCGTCGCGCGTGAGCAGATCGACCCTTCGCTGATCGACGTGTGGTCCGACGACGTGGTGACCCTCTGGCTGCAGTACTCGACCCAGTGGGACTCCCTCGCTCACCAGGGCGCCGAGTTCGACGTGGACGGTGACGGGGTCGCCGAGCCGGTGTACTACAACGGCTACCGGGCCGGCACCGACCTGGTCGGACCGCAGGAGGACGCCAAGGGGGACGGCAGCGGGAGCCTCAGCTTCGCCCGCCACCTCGGTCTGGAGCACATGGCGGAGCACGGCGTCCAGGGGCGCGGTGTCCTTATCGACATCGCCCACCACCTGGGCACCGGCTATCAGCCGGTCAACTTCAAGCAGCTTCAGGAGATCATGGCCGCGGACGACGTGGTCGTGGAACCCGGCGACATGCTCCTCCTGCACACCGGCTTCGCCACCCAGATCCTCGCCTGGGAGAAGAACCCGGACCCCGTGGCGATCCACCAGACGGCCGCCTACCTCGACGCGGACGACCCGGCGCTGCTCGACTGGATCGCCGAGTCGCGGATCTCGGCGCTGGTGGCGGACAACTATGCGGTCGAAGGCGTGGGCGTCACGCAGGCCCAGGGCCCGCACACGCTGCTGCCGATCCATCACCTCTGCCTCTTCAAGCTCGGCGTCCCGCTCGGTGAGCTGTGGTACCTGCACGAGCTGGCGGCCTGGTTGCGGGAGCACAACCGCAGCCGGTTCCTGCTCACGGCGCCGCCGCTGAACCTGCCGGGAACGCAGGGCAGTCCGCTCACCCCGGTCGCGACCGTCTGACGACCGACTCCTCATGGGAATGCCCCGGGACTCCAAGTCCCGGGGCATTCCCATGAGTCGACGCCGGCCGCATTCGGCCGACCGTGGACGCCTTCGTCCGTCGGCGGGGCTCAGACCGCCGCGATCCGGCGCAGGGTGTCCGCGATCGTGTCCCGCGAGGGAAGCCAGACCCGCTCCAGCGAGGGCGCGTACGGGGCCGGTACCGAGGGCGGCGCCACCCGGGTGACCGGCGCGTCGAGGTGCCAGAAACCTTCGTCGACGGCGAGGGCGGACAGCTCGGCGCCCACACCGAAGTCCCGTACCGCCTCGTGCGCGATGACCAGACGGTTGGTCTTGGCGAGGGAGGCGAGGACGGTCTCCCGGTCCAGTGGGGCGATCGTCCGCAGGTCGACGACCTCGACGCTGATGCCCTCGGTGGCGAGGAGCTCCGCGGCGGCCAGGCAGTCCTGGACCATCCGCGACCAGGAGACCAGGGTGATGTCGGTGCCCTCCCGGACCACCTTGGCCCTGCCCAGGGGGACGAGGTGGTCGCTCGCCGGGCGGGGGCCCTTGAGGCCGTACTGGAGGCGGTTCTCGACGAAGACCACCGGGTTGGGGTCCTGGATGGCGGCCCGCAACAGGCCGTAGGTGTCGGCGGGGTTGGAGGGCATCACCACGGTCAGGCCGGGGATGTGGGCGAGCAGTGCCTCCAGGCTCTGCGAGTGCTGGCTGCCGGAGGAGCGTCCGGCGCCGAACTGGGTGCGTACGACGAGGGGCATGGAGGCCCGGCCGCCGGTCATGAAGCGCAGTTTGGCGGCCTGGTTGAGGAGCATGTCGAGGCAGACGCCGATGAAGTCCATGTACATGATCTCCACGACGGGCTTCATGCCGGCCATGGCCGCACCCACCGCCGTACCCAGGATGGCGCTCTCACTGATGGGGGTGTCGCGGACGCGGCCGGGGAAGGCCCCCGCCAGGCCCCGGGTGAGGCCGAAGACGTTGCCGCCCGCGCCGACGTCGATCCCGGCGACGAACACGGCGGGATCCGCGGCGAGTTCGTGCTCCAGCGCGAGGCGTACGGCGTCCATGGACCGGAAGATCTCGGCCTCGGCCGGGAGCGGAGCGGGCTCGGGCAGGGCGGGGCGGGGGGCCGACACGAAGTCGTACAGGGTCTCCGGGGCGGGCTCCGGCAGGCTCCTGGCCCATTCGACGGCCGACTCGATCTCCTTGTCGATCTCCTCGTCCACGGCGTCGGCCAGCGAGGCCGCGACCCCGGCCGCCGCCAGATGACGGCGGGCCACCAGCAGCGGGTCGCGTTCCTTGGCGGCGGCGACCTCCTCGGGGGAGCGGTAGCGCTCGGGATCGCCCTCGTAGTGGCCGTGCCAACGGTAGGTCTCGGCCTCCACCAGAACCGGTCCGCCGTCGCCCGCCCGCAGCCGTTCCACGACCTCTGCCACGGTCCGCGCCACCGCGACGACGTCGTTGCCGTCGACGTGCTCGTACCCGATGCCGTACCCGGCGGCGCGGGCGGAGAGCGGGGCGCGGTGCTGCTCGGCGGCGGGCGAGAACTCGGAGTAGTGGTTGTTCTCGCAGAGGAAGACGACCGGAAGGTCCCACACCGCCGCCAGGTTGACCGCCTCGTGGAACATGCCCTGGGCGACCGCGCCGTCCCCGAAGAACGCCACCACCACGTCGCCCGCGCCGCGCAGCTTGGCCGCGGTCGCCACTCCGGTGGCGATCGGCAGTCCGGCGCCGACGATGCCGTTGGCGCCGTAGATGCCCAGGCCCGGGTCGGCGATGTGCATCGAACCGCCCCGGCCGCGGCAGGTCCCGGCGTCCTTGCCCATCAGCTCGGCCATCATCGAGGCGGAGTCCAGCCCCTTGGCCAGCACGTGGCCGTGGCCGCGGTGGGTGGAGGTGATGCCGTCCCGTTCGCCGAGCGGCCAGCAGGCGCCGACCGCGCTGGCCTCCTGCCCGATCGACAGATGCAGAAAGCCGGGAATCTCCGTCGCCCTGTACAGGTCGGAGGCCCGCTCCTCGAAGCGTCGGATCCGGCGCATCCGACGGTACATTTCCAGGAGCTGCTCCGCGTGCGCGGGAGTGGTGCCGATGTGCTGCGGTGCCTCAGTCATGCGCGTCCTCGCAATGCTCGCGCAGACGACGCGCTTGCGCGCCGCCCGAGTCCATCTTTAATGTACCGTTTGGTCTAGTAAACTGGAGCGGCGTCCTGGAGTCCGCCTCCCCCCGGATGCGCCGAAGGCCGTCCGGAGCGGGCGTCGGCTTGGTCTCGGCCGAGACACGTCGTCACATCAGGCGGGGAGTGAATCAATGCCACGACCACCGGGTCATGGGCCGGGCTTCGAAGTCAGACGCCAGAAGATCATCGACATCGCGGCCTCCCTGTTCGCCGAACAGGGCTACGCGGCGACCTCCATCAACGACCTGGGCCGCGCGGTCGGGCTCGCCAAGGGAGCCCTGTACTACTACATCGGCTCCAAGGAGAACCTGCTCATAGAGATCCAGTCGCGGGTGATGCGCCCGCTGCTGTCCCGCGCGCGGCAGATCACGGAGCTCGACGAGGACCCCCTGCTGCGGCTGCGCCTGCTCTCCGAGTCGCTGTTGACGATCATCTTCCGCAGGCTGGACCACATCTGGGTCTACGAGCACGACTACCGCAGTCTCAGCGGCGACGAGCTGCAGACCCTGCTGGGCCAGCGTGCCGACTTCGAGCACCTGGTCTCCGGCCTGCTCGCGGAGGCCGTCGAGCAGGGCGTCTTCCGTGCGTTCCAGCCGCGCCTGGCGACCCTGCAGTTCCTCAACCTGCACAACCACACGTACCAATGGGTGCGCCCGGAGGGGCAGTGGGACGCCGCGTTCCTGTCGCGCGAGTACTGCGCGACCCTGTTCCGCGGCTTCGGCGCGTCCGACCACGCCCTGCCGGACGTCGAGGAACGGGCCGCGGCGTTCAAGCGCGACCGTCCCGACCTGCCGCTCGACCCCGAAGCGGAGTGGCAGCCGGCGGCTGTCGGTGGCTGACCGGACCCGCGGTGCGCCACGGCGTACCGCGGGATGCCGCCTCATGCCCGCTTCACCAGCGCTCTGGCGATGACATTGCGCTGGATCTCGTTCGTACCCTCGCCGATTTCGAGGATCTTCGCGTCGGCGTAGAAACGGGAGATCTCCGACTCCCGCACGTAGCCGTAGCCGCCGTGGATCTGTACCGCCTGAGAGGCCGCGCGGTTGGCGACCTCGGAGGCGTACAGCTTGGCCATGGCGGCCGCCGTGCTGTGCGGGCGGCCCTGGTCGGCGAGCCAGGCGGCGCGGTAGACCATCCAACGGGCGGCCTCGAACTCGGTGCCGATGTCGGCGAGCTTGTGCGCGACGGCCTGGAAGTCCGAGAGCGGGCGGCCGAACTGGTGCCGTTCCGTGGCGTGTTTGACGGCCAGTGCCAGTGCCGCCTTGGTGAGGGAGAGGCCGAGGGCGGCGACGCTGATACGGCCCTTGTCCAGCACGGACAGGAACTGGCGCAGTCCGCCGCCCTCCTCGCCGATCAGATGGTCGTCGGGGATCCAGCAGTCGGTGAAGACCAGTTCCCGGGTGTCCATGGCGTGCCAGCCGAGCTTCTTGAGCTTGTGGCCGCAGGCGTAGCCCGGGGTGCCGGTCGGCACGTAGAAGGTCGCGTACCGTTTGTGCCCGTCCTCGTTCCGGCCGGTCACGGCCAGCAGGGTGACGCCCTGGCTGATGCCGGTGCCCGCGTTGGTGATGAACATCTTGGTGCCGTTGAGCACCCAGCCGCCGTCCGCCCGCCGCGCGGTGGTGGCGATACCGGCCGCGTCGGAACCGGCGTCCGGCTCGGTCAGGCCGAAGGCCCCTATCGCCTCGCCCCGGGCCAACGGCGCCAGCCAGCGCTGCTTCTGTTCCTCGGTGCCGTAGGCCAGCAACGGCAGCGAGGCGATGGTGGAGTGCGCGTTCCAGGAGGAGGCGACCGACTGGTCGGCGGCGCCGAGTTCCTCCATCACCGCGACGTAGGAGACCGTGTCGGAGCCGGCGCCCCCGTACTCCTCGGGAACGAGCATCCCCATCAGGCCGAGTTCACCCAGCTTGGTGAAGACCTGGGTCGGGAAGTGCTCGTTCTCCGACCACTCGGCCGCGTGCGGGGTGATCTCCTTGGCTGCGAACTCGCGGACCATGTCCTGCAGGGCCCGAGTCTCCTCAGGCAGGTCGAAATCCATCTCACAGTTCCTTCGGGGTCAGCAGCACCTTGAGGTGCCGGGCGCGGTCGGCGGCCAGGTCCGCGAAGACCTCGGCTCCTCCCGAGAGCGGAAGACGCCCGGTGATCAGGGCCGAGGCGTCCAGGCGCCCGGTACTCATCAGATCGATCACACGGGGGATGTCGAAGGTGTAGCCGAGCGTGCCGAGCACCGAGCGCTCGTAGAAGACGAGCTGCCCCATGTCGAACTCGACGCTGCCGTGGCCGACACCCGCGAGCACGACCCGGCCGCCACGGCGGACGGTGGAGACGGCCTGCGCCGCGAGCTGTGGCACGCCGGTCGCGTCGATGACGGCGTCCGGGCCGATGCGACGGGTCCGCAGGAACACCGCACGGCGTACGTCGGTCTCGCGCGGGTCGAAGGCCTCGGTGACGCCGAGTTCGAGGAGCTTCTCCCGGCGTTCCTTGAGCGGCTCGCTGACATAGAGCCCGGCCGCGCCGGCCATACGGGCCGCGAGGACCACGGCGAAGCCGATCGGTCCGCCGCCCACGACCAGGACGTTGTCGCCCGGCCGCACCCCGGCCCGGGTGACGGCGTGCAGACCGACGGCCAGGGGCTCGGCCACGGCCGCCAGCTCGTCGCTCACGTTGTCCGGAAGGCGCGTCAGCCCCGCGAGCGGCACGGTGACGCGCTCGGCGAAGGCGCCCGGTGAGGCAAGGCCCACCGAGCCGCCCTTCGGGCACAGGTGGTACTCGCCGCGGGTGCACCAGTAGCAGACGCCGCAGCGCCAGCAGGGGTCGGCGGTGACCCGGTCGCCGATCCCGATCCCGGGCACCTCCGCGCCCAACGCGACCACCGTGCCGCTCAGCTCATGGCCGAGGGCCAGTGGTGGCCGGGCGCCGGTGAGGGGATGCGGGCCCTCGCGGATCATGTGCGGGCCTTCGAGGAACTCGTGCAGGTCGGTGCCGCAGATGCCGCACCAGGACACGTCCACGACCGCCTCGTGGGGACCTGGCTCGGGCGGCTCGGGGACCTCCTCCAGGCGTAGGTCCCGTGCGCCGTGCCAGCGCAGTGCCTCCATGTTCTCCACCCCATTCTTGTTCGCCGTGCGCCGTGCGCCGTGCGCCGTGCGCCCTTTGCCGTTCGCCGTGTCTGCCGTGGTCGCCGTTCTCGGGTGCCGTGCCGTCGTGGCTGGGCGCGCCCACGCGGCGGAGCCGCGTATGTCACAGCCCCGCACCCCTTACGGGGCCCGGTCGGGGCCCTCGAAGCGTGCGTGTCCGGGGCCGTGTTCGAGGAAGGAGCGGATGCCGGTCGTGGCGTCCGCCGTGCCGAAGACGCCGGTGAACAGGGACCGTTCCAGGGCGAGTCCGGCGGAGATGCCCATGTCGGCGCCGTGGTCCACCGACTCCTTGATCGCCTCCAGGGCCGCCGCCGGCCCCTCGGCGAGCCGCCGGGCGTAGCTCAGGGCGGCGTCGAACGCCGACCCCGCGGGGACGACCTCGTCGACGAGCCCGAGGCGCAGCGCCTCGTCGGCGGCGATCCGGCGGCCGGTCATCAGCAGGTTCTTGGCCCGTGACGGTCCGATCAGCCGGGTGAGCCGCTGGGTGCCGCCCGAACCCGGCATGATGCCGAGCTGCACCTCCGGCTGGCCGAGGACGGCGTCGTCGGCCGCCACCCGGTAGTCCGCGGCGAGGGCCAGCTCCATACCGCCGCCGAGCGCGTACCCGGTGATCGCGGCGACGACCGGCATCGGCAGCCGCGCCACCTCGTCGAACGTCCGTTGCAACGCGCGGTTCCAGCCCCGCACCTCCTCGGGGCCCATCCCGGCCAGGGCCTTGATGTCCGCCCCGGCGGCGAAGAGCCGCTCACCGCCGTAGAGCACCACGGCCCGTACGTCCCGGGCGTCGGCCAGCTCGCGCACACAGGCGGAGAGCTCCGCCCGCAGGGCGGAGTCGAAGGCGTTCAACGGCGGGCTGTCGAGACGGACCGTGACGACAGGGCCGTCGAGATCGAGCCGGACGCGTGGCACAGAGGCCCTCCTCGTCTGCGGAAGCGACATCGCGAACGCGCGGACGGTTGTCGATGCGGTCACGGCGTCGTAAAGTGCGGCACACAGGTTTTATAGACCAATGGGTACACTAAATTTTGGGGGTGGGCAACCGACCGGTCGGATTCCGGCCGACCATTGCTTTCGACCGGGCGGAACAATGAATCCCGGATATCGCACAGTGACCGCGTGAGCCGCGGCAGGCAGCGTTCGACGTCGAACACGACCCAGCGAGAGAGTCCCGTGCACAACTTCGCGAGCATCCTCGATTACCACCTGGCCCAGCGGCCCGACGCCGTCGTCGTCGTGCAGGGCGAGCAGCAGCTGACGGTGCGTCAATTCCATGCCCGGGTCAATCGGCTGGCCGCCGGTCTGGCCGAACGGGGCATCGGGCGGGGCGACATCGTCGCGCTGCTGCTGTACAACCGGCCCGAGTTCCTGGAACTGGTCTACGCGATCAACCGCCTCGGAGCCGTCTTCCTGCCGCTGAACTACCGGCTGTCGGAGGAGGAGTGGCAGTACATCCTGGGTCACGCCCAGGCCAGGGCGATCATCACCGAGCCGGAGTTCGTCCCCGCGGTGGAGCGCAGCGCCGGCTGTCTGACCGACCTGGAGCACCGGATCCTCGTCGGCGACGACACTCCCGCGCGGCCGTGGACCGGCTACGAGGACCTGCTGGCCCGGCACCCGGGCGCCCTGGTGGAGCCCGTGGACGTCGCGCCGGACGACCTGCAGCGGCTGATGTACACCTCCGGCACCACCTCACGGCCCAAGGGTGTGTGCATCACCTATGGAAACCTGCAGGCCAAGAACCTGGCCCACATCGTCCACTTCGGTCTGACCGCCGCGGACACCACCCTGGTCTGCGGCCCCCTGTACCACGTCGGCGGCCTCGACATGCCCGCCCTCGGGGTCCTGTACGCGGGCGGAAGGCTGGTCCTGCAACGCAAGTTCGACGCGGCGGACGCTCTGCGCGCCATCCAGGAGCACCGCGTCACCAATGTGTGGCTGGCGCCCGCCATGGTCAACGCGGTCCTGGAGGTCCCGGACCGCGAGACGTACGACACCGCGTCGGTCCGTTTCGTCCTGGGCGGCGGGGAGAAGACCCCGGAGCCGGTGCTGCGACGGATCATGACCGCGTTCCCGAACGCCTGGTTCGCCGACGCGTACGGGCTGACCGAGACGGTCTCGGGCGACACCTTCCTCGACCGCGAGCACGCGCTGTCCAAACTGGGTTCGGTCGGGCGCCCCGTTCCGCACACCCGGGTCAGGATCGTCGACGACACGGGCAAGGAGGCTCCCGCGGGCGAGCTCGGTGAGATCACGTTGCGCGGCCCGAAGGTCTTCGCGGGGTACTGGCGCGACGAGAAGGCCACGGCCGCCGCGCTGAAGGACGGCTGGTTCCACACCGGCGACATCGGGCACCTCGACGAGGACGGCTTCCTGTTCATCGACGACCGCAAGAAGGACATGATCGTCTCGGGCGGCGAGAACATCGCCACACCCGAGGTCGAACGGGTCCTGTACGAGCACCCCGCCGTCCTTGAGGCCGCCGTCGTCGGCCTGGCGCATCCCCGCTGGGGCGAGGTCCCGAGGGCGTTCGTGGTGTTCCGGCCGGGGGCGAGCGCCGGAGCGGAGGAACTGCGGGACTTCTGCCGGGCACGGCTGGCCAGGTTCAAGGTGCCGGCCCGCTTCGAGATCGTCGACGAACTGCCCCGTACACCCTCGGGCAAGGTCCTCAAGCGGACCCTGCGCGACCTCCCCACGGAAGGCCGGCCATGACCGCCGCGGCGACCGATGTGAACAGCGAGCTGCGGCTGGACCGCAGGACCGCCTGGGTGACGGGCGCCGGAAAGGGCCTCGGCCGGGCGATCGCCGTCGCCCTGTCCCAGGCCGGCGCGACCGTGGCGGTGACGGCGCGAACGGCGTCGGACCTCGAACGGCTCGAATCCGAACTCGCCGAGCACGGCGGCAAGGTGCTGGTACTGCCCGGATCCGTCACCGACTCCGCCGCCGTCCGGACCATGGTCGGGCGGATCACCGAGTGGACCGGCCGGCTGGACGCGGTCGTCAACTGCGCGGGCACCAGCCCCCACTTCACCCGCAGCGAGCGGGTCACCGACGAGGACTGGCGGCAGGTGCTGGACGTCAACCTGCAGGGCACGTTCTACTGCTGCCGCGAAGCCGGCAAGGTGATGCTGGAGCAGCGCTCCGGCTCGATCGTCAATGTCTCGTCGGTGCACGCGAGGACCGGCTTCGAGCGGATCGCCGCCTATGCGGCGAGCAAGGGCGGCGTCGAAGCGCTCACCAAGGCGCTCGCCGTCGAATGGGCCGACCGCGGAGTGCGCGTCAACGCCCTCGCGCCGGGCTACTTCCACACCGACCTCAGCTCCGGGCTGCTGGCCAGTCGCTGGGGCGAGCGGATCGTGGACAGCACCCCCATGGGCCGGGTGGGCGCCACCGAGGAGCTCGGCGGCGCCGCGGTGTTCCTCGCCTCGGAGGCCTCCCGTTTCGTCACGGGAACCACGCTCACCGTGGACGGCGGCTGGACCGCCCGCTGAGCCCGCTGAGCCCGCTGAGCCCGCTGGGTCCGCTGAGCGTGCTGAGCCCACTGAGGGAGTGCACGGCCGATCCATTGTGTGTAACGACCGGTCGGTTTAAAGTAATGCGGGCTGAGGTCCGCAGCGACAACGCAGTACGACAGGAGTCACCCATGAACGAGTTCAGCTTCGAAGGGCGCGTCGCGGTCGTCACCGGCGCGGGCCGCGGCATCGGCCGCGCCCATGCCCGCCTCCTGGCGGAGCGCGGAGCGAAAGTGGTCGTCAACGACCTCGGTGGATCGATGGAGGGCGAGGGCGTCGACGTCGGGCCCGCGAAGTCGGTCGCCGACGAGATCGTCGCCGCCGGAGGCGACGCGGTGGCCGATACCAACGACGTGTCCACACCGGCGGGCGGCCAGGCGATCATCGACTCCGCGCTCGAACGCTTCGGCCGCGTCGACGTCCTCGTCAACAACGCCGGGATCATCAGGTGGGGCGGCCTGCCGGAGGTCGATCTGGAGAACCTCCAGCGCCACCTCGCCGTTCACCTCGTCGGTTCGTTCAACACGATGCGAGCCGCCTGGCCGCACTTCGTCGAGCAGAGCTACGGCCGCGTCGTGCTGACGACGTCGAGCGGACTGTTCGGCCTCGACAACAACCTGTCGTACGCGGCGGCGAAGGCGGGTGTGGTCGGGCTGGCCCGCAGCGCGAAACTGGCCGGCGAGCCGCACGGGATCAAGGTCAACCTGATCGCGCCGGCGGCCCTGACGCGGATGGGCGGGGGCGATCCGGCCGACGACGACAACGCGCAGGGCGCCGCCGGCATGCCGTACATGCCGTCGGCGGCGGTGGCGCCCATGGTCGCCTTCCTCGCCCATGAGAGCTGCCCGGTCAACGGGGAGATCTACACGGCCGGAGCCGGTCGCTTCGCGCGGCTGTTCATCGCCTCGACCGAGGGCTACGCGCACGAGGACGGCCCGGCCTCGGTCGAGGACGTCGCCGAGAACTGGGACGCGATCAACGACGAGACCGGCTACTACGTGCCCTCCGACCTGATGTCCTGGTCCGGCTCGTTCCTGAAGCACCAGTTCCCGCAGGACATGGGGTCCGTGTCCTCGTAGGCAGCCACTCGGGTCTTCTCTCGGGTCTCCTCCCGCGCCGCCGGTCGGCAGGACGTACGAAGCAGTCGTGACCGACCTCTGTTCGCGCGACCTACCGGCCGGTATACAAGCGATGTTGAGCCTGCAAGAGCGGCGCTCCTCCTGGCGGCGGCGCTCGAACACGGCCGGGTGCGGGGACGGTTGCGGTCGCGCTTGCCGCGTCAGTGGCGACGGAGGAGAGACGATGACGAACCATCACGTGGTCCCGGGCGACACCCCCCGGAGACGGCGACACGCTCCCGCACTGGGAGCCGCCCTCGGCTGCGGCGTCCTGTTCCTCGGAGCCGTCTCCGCGTCTCCCGCCGCCGCGAACGGATCGCACTCGCACCGCGGAACGGAGTATGTGGCGCTCGGTGACTCGTACACCTCCGGGCCGCTGATTCCCCGTCAGGTCGACGCGAACTGCGCCCGGTCCGACCAGAACTACCCGTCGCTCGTCGCCGCGCGGCGGTCGGTCGACACCTTCAAGGACGTGAGCTGCGGCGGTGCCACGACCGAGGAGATGTGGAAGCCGCAGGGAACCAACGGCCCCCAACTGGACGCCCTGGGGCGCTCCACGGATCTGGTGACCGTTCAGATGGGCGGTAACGACATCGGCTTCAGCTCCATCATCGGCACCTGCGTCGCACTGAGTTCCCAGGATCTCTCGGGAAGCCCGTGCCGGCAGTACTACAACGCCTCGGGTGTGGACCGGCTGACGCTGAACATCCTCGACACGGCTCCCAAGCTGGCGCGTGTGCTGCGCGCCGTGCACGACCGGGCCCCGCACGCACGCGTCCTCGTGGTCGGCTACCCGGACCTGCTGCCCGACGACGGCAGCGGCTGCTATCCGTCCGTCCCGTTCGCCGCACAGGACTTCGCCTACCTGCGTGACGTCGGCAAGCGGCTCAACCTGATGATGCGTACGGTGGCCCGGTTCAACCGCGCCGAATACGTGGACACGTACAAGCCCACGATCGGACACGACATGTGCAAGGCGCCCGCCGATCGGTGGATCGAGCCGCTGCGGCCCGCCTCGCCCGCCGCCCCCGCACATCCCAACGCCAAGGGTGAGGCGGCCATGGCCCAGGCGGTCCTCAAGCGGCTGTCCAAGGGTGGCGGACACCACTGATCGCCGTCCACCGCTGCCCGTCCGCCGCTGCCCGGGCGCGGAAGCCTCGGCAGGTCGGCAGGTCGGCAGGTCGGTAGGCCCGGTAAATCTGGCATATGTGGCATATCTGGCGAGTCCGGCAGGTTTGCAAGATCTGTGGGGGGTCACACGGTCAGAGAGCACGTGACGCGAAGAACGGGCGAGCACGTGACAGGAGAGATCGCTGAGAGGTGAGTTCCATGGCTCGCGAGCAGAAAGCCAAGGCGAAGGCGGAGCAGGCCAAGGGCAAGATCAAGGAAACCACGGGCCGTGCCGTCGGCAATGAGGGGATGACCGTCGAGGGGCGTGCGGAAAAGGCCAAGGGTGACGTGCGCGAGGCCAAGGAGAAGGCCAAGGACACCTTCCGCCACTGACGCCTTGCGGCCCGCGGGGCGGAAAGCAGGGGTGGACAGCAACGACAGAGGGGCCCGTCGCCCACGCGACGGGCCCCTCTCTTCGTGCTCTCACCCGACCACGGTGGCGGCCACCGGTGGCCGAACGACCATGCCGCAGGCTCGCGGCGGCGGAGGGGCGCTAGAGTCCCGAGCAGGACACCTGTTCAGCGACATGTCGTCGGCGACGCCTCTGTGGGGAGCTCTTCATGACCACGGCCAAGGACCTCTTGATCATCGCCCTTGACCTGGACCCGAGCCGACCCGTGGGACAGGGCGACCTGTCGCTCGCGCTGGCCGGGGCCGAGCTGATCGACCTCCTGCGTTCCGAGGCCCTCGTGCTGGACGGCGACCGCATCGTGCCGGCCCCGCAGCCGACCGCGGAAGATCCCCTGCTGGCCGAGGCCGCGGCCTCGCTCGCGCCGCAAGTGCCGTACGAGTCGGTGGAGGACTGGCTGTGGCGCAGGGGCCGCGGTCTGTACACGGCTTATCTGACCGACCTCGAGGGGCACGGCCAGCTGACGCGGCAGCGCCCTCGCCGGATGTCCTTCGGGGCCGCCCGGGTGGTGGTGGTCGATTCACCCGCCCGCAGCCGGGCCAGGAACCGCTGGGCGTCCGACGAGCCCGTCCTCGCCGCCCTCGCGGCGGCCGTCGGGATGCACGCCGAGCAGACGCCGGACGCACTGGCGGTGACCGACGACGCGGTGACGACGGTACTGGCCGCCGTGCACGAGGCGGTCATGGAGCTGGAAGCCGTACGCCAGCGGCGGGCCATCGAGAACTCCGCGTTCGCCAACCTCTGGCGAGGCGCGTGACGAGTCCGTACCCGGCCGACGAGGTCGACCCGGCGGACCCGGCCGACGAGGTCGGGGCGGGCGGCTCGGCCTCGGGCCGTCGGCCGTGACCGGCAGCCGTCACCCGGGCGTGCCGGGCCCGTTCTCGGGTGCGTCCGCATCCCGGCCGGAGCCGTCGTCGTGCGACGCCGGGCGCCGTACGCGCAGGGAGTCCGCGACGCGTTGAAACGTCCTCGTCAGCTGGGGCAGCCGACGCCCGTCCTGGCTGTCGGGCGTCTCTTGTGAGCCGGCCGTCGTACCGTGGAGGGCTTTGATCTCGGCCAGCGCCGCATGCGCCAGTTCGGTCGCCTCACGGTACTGGTCGCGCGACTTCGTCATGGCGTCGAGCGCCTCGGCGTAGACGGCCACCAGCGCGCGTGCCTCCTCCAGCGTCAGCAGACGCCAGTCCTCCCGCAGACCGGTGAGGAAGGCCTCCGCCTCATCCGGCAGCGGCCAGGGCAGCGCGGCATACCGTACGACCTTCTCCAGGAGCTCCGTCGGCTCCGAACCGTCGAGGAACACACTGCGTACGGAGAAGTCCTGCTCGTCGTATCCGGGCCGGGCGGAGGAGCCGGGCAGAATCACCGCGCCGCCGCGCGGCACCCGCACGCCCAGGTCGTACAGCGCCCAGTTGACCGCCTGGAACTGCTCGGGCGCCGCTCGGTGTTCCACGACACGGTGCCGCAGCCCGGGCGGGAGCAGGCGGGCCAGCGGGAGGCGGCCGCGGTGGTCGGTGGTCATCGCCTCGTGGACGACGACGTTGATGCTCCAGCTGTGCTGCGCGGCCTCCTTGAGCAGGCGGCGCAGTGTCTTGTCCTCCTGCGGCAACGGGTTGATGTCCCGCAGCCGGAGTCCCGCCACGAGGTCGTGGTCCCAGGGGATCGCGCCCTCGTCGGGCCAGAACATGGTCGCGGGGGAGGGCCACGCGAGGTCCCAGGGCCGCTCCGCCTCGGCCGCCAGTGTCCAGCTCGGCTCCTCGTCGGCCCGCCCGCGGCCGTCGGTCGTGAGCCGTGCCCGAACCGTGACGGCGTCGGCGACGAGCCAGCGGGCCTCGAAGACACGGCCGTCGGGTGCCGAGGGGTGCTCGGCCTCCAGGAAGTCCTGGATCGTCTCGTCGGCCTTCAGGGTCCGCAGGTTCTCTCTGAGGATCTCCTCCGGGGCCGGCCCGGCGTGGCGTCCGCGGGTCAGCCAGACGGTTTCCGGAACGGTGGCACGGGCGGTGGAGGACTTGGGCATGAGTCACTTTGCGGCTGGGGGGCGGCGTGCGCTCCCAGTATGGTCGGTGCAGGTCGCGGGCCCGGAGGCGAGGTCCGCCCGGATCACGGACATCCGCTTTTCTCCCGCTATGTGCGGTGCATCGGAAAGTTGAAGAAAATTCTATCTTTCCCCTTTTCTGATGGCCCTCAAACCATAAATCTTTGTGCGGTTTCGGACGTCCATAATGAGTGATCCGGTTCGAGGTGCGGCGACGCCGGGAGAATTTCGAGTCGCATTCGCAACCCTGTCGGGGTGCGGGTGGTGCCGGTGCGCCGGAGAGGGGTGGCGTCGAGGAATCACACCTGTTAATTCGGGTGTCTGTGCAGGGAGATGGCCGCTGCGTCGAACCGTTGCACGCTCTTGGGAATTCTTATTTGGTGCACGGCTGGCGTATCCACAATTCGGTTGTATAAGTGGCTGTTCTGGAAATCGGTGGCCTCGGAATCGAAGCCATTGACAGGCTCTCGTCCGGTCATCAATTATCGCCGTGCGTCCAGGTGGCCCGTCCCGGCACCACGGTCGGATGGCGTGTCCGCGTTCGCGCGGCGCCGTGAGCGAGAAGGCTGGTGCGGAGCATGCCTGATGGTGGCGGTGTACGCGGGGGTCCGGCCTGCCCTGGCAACGTTGTCGCGCCGGAGTGGCGCTGTCTCCTGAACGGGTACGCAGGGCGGCTTTGACGGGCTTTGACGCCTCCCCGCCGAGCGTATCGACCGAACAGCATCCGTGACTCTCGAAACCAGTACTCCTGCAGACGGGAAGAGCCAGCTTTGTCGGTGCAACACAGCCCCCACGTTCCATACACCCCCGAACTCGCCCCGGCGTCCTTCGCCCAGCAGCGGCTGTGGTTCCTCTCCCAGCTGCCGGGCGCGAACGAGGCGTACAACGAGCCGATCGCCTTCACCCTGCGCGGACCGCTGGACCGTACGCTCCTCGGCCGTGCCCTCGACGCGCTGGTCGCCCGCCACCAGGTGTTGCGCACCCGCCTGCTGGCCGTCGACGGCGAGGTCCGCCAGTGGATCGACCCGCCCGACGCGGGATTCGCCCTCGCCGTGGACGACTTCACCGCGCGGGACTTGACCCGGGAGGACTCAAGCCCGGAGGACTTAGCCTCGGAGGACTTCACCGCGGACGGCCTCGCCGGGGCGCCCGACGCCGGGGCCCGGCTCGACGCCCTCCGGCTGGAAGAGGCCTCGACGCCCTTCGACCTCGCCCGCGGACCACTCGGCCGCGGCCGCCTCATCATCCTCGCGCCCGAGCACCACGTGCTTCTGCTGACGATGCATCACACGATCTTCGACGGCCAGTCCATGAACGTGATGATGCGCGAACTCGGCACGGTCTACGCGGCGTTACTCGACGGCGGGACCGATCCGCTCCCCGCGCTCACGCTCCAGTACGCGGATCACGCCCGTGCCCAGCGGGCCCGCGTCCTCGGGGGCGAACTCGCCGCGCAGGCGGACCACTGGCGGGAGAGCCTGCGCGGCGCGCCACCGCTGACCGGTCCGCCCACGGACCGTCCGCGCCCCGCCGAGCAGGATCTGCGGGGCGGCCGCGTCGAGTTCACCCTCGACGCCGACCTCACCGCCGCCCTCCGGGCACTGGCACGACGCCACGGAGGCACGCTGTTCGTCGCCGTGCTGACCGGCTGGACCCTTCTGATGGCGCGGCTGAGCGGTCGCGGCGACGTCGTCGTGGGCACACCCACGGCGAACCGCCCGCGCGGGGACGCGGCGGGACTCATCGGCTTCTTCGTCAACTCCCTTCCGCTCCGGGTCGATCTCACCGACACCCCCACCACCGCCGACGCCCTCAAGCGGGTCCGCGGCGTCCTCCGCGCCGCCCTGGACCACCAGGACCTGCCCCTCGAACGCATCGTGGAGCTGGTCAACCCGCCGCGCAGCGTCGCGCACACACCGCTGTTCCAGACCATGTGCGCCTGGCAGCCGGAGCGCACGGGCCTGCTGAGCCTGCCCGGCATCGACGTGACACCGCTCGACATCCCGCACGCGCCCGCGAAGTTCGACCTCGCCCTGTCGCTGACCGAGTCGGCGGGGCGCACCGTGGGCCACCTCGACTACGCGCGGGCCCTGTTCGACCAGGGGACCGCGGAGCGGTACGTACGTCAGTTGCGGCATCTCCTGGCCGACATGGCGGTGCGTCCGGACGCACCGGTCGACACACTGGAGCTGATGGACGCCCAGGAGCGACAGCGGCTGCTCGCCGACTGGGACGCCACCGAGGATCCGCTGTCGGTGTCTCAGGCGGTGTCGCGATCGGCGTCCCGGTCCGTGTCCCAGCCGGTGTCGCGGTCAGAGTCCCCGTCGGTGTCGCGGTCGGCGTCAGAGCAGTCGTCCTCGTCGGCGCCTTTGCCGGCGCCTTCGTCGGCCGGGCTCCTCGCACGGTTCGACGAGCAGGTCCGCCTGCGTCCCGCACGGACCGCGCTGGTGTGCGAGGGCGAGCGCCTCGACTACGCGGCCCTGGACCGCCGGGCGGGCCGCCTCGCCCGGGCGCTGGCCGCCCGTGGGGTGCGCCCCGGACAGGTCGTCGGCCTGCACACCGGACGCTCCGCCTGCTACGTCGTAGGAGTGCTGGGCATCCTGAAGGCGGGCGCCGCCTATCTGCCGCTCGACCCGGCGCAGCCGAGCAGACGGCTCGCCGCGATGGTGGAGGACGCGGCTCCCGCCCTGGTCCTCAGCGACATCCCGGCAGCCGACAGGCCCGCGGCGCGGGGCGACTCCCCGTCGGCCGACCTGCCCGCACAGCGGGGCGCCGCCCCGGCAGCGGGCCGGGCCGTCGCCTGGTGCGACCTCGCGGCGGTCGAGGCCGAGGGCGACGACCACGCGGCGCCGCCCCGAGTGGAGCCGGACCCCGCACGGTTGGCGTACGTGATCTACACCTCCGGCTCGACCGGCCGCCCCAAGGGCGTCGCCGTGACCCACGGCAGTGTCATCAACCTGTTCGACAACTGGCTGGCACGGATGGGCGCCGCGCCGGGCGAGGCCGCCTCCGCCTGGTCGAGCATCGGCTTCGACGCCTCGGTGCACGAAGTGCTGATGCCGCTCACCACGGGCGGTGAGCTGCACATCGTCCCGGACGACCTGCGCGGCGACCCCGAGGCGCTGCTGCACTGGATGCGCGAGCACCGCGTCGTGCAGGCCTTCCTGCCCCCGTCCTACATCAAGTGGATCGACGAGGACCCCGGAAAACGGCTCCATGGACTCGCACTGCGGCAGGTGCTGACCGGGGTGGAGTCCCTGCCCGAGGCGGCGCTGTACCGCATGCGGCAGCATCTTCCGGGCCTGCGGATCTGCTTCGGCTACGGGCCGACCGAGGCGACGCTGTACAGCACGGCGTACTACGACCCGCAGCCGCTCGACCGGCAGTGCCCCATCGGCCGGCCGCTCGCGGGCACCCGGCTGTACCTTCTCGACGGCCGGATGCAGCCGGTACCGGTCGGAGTCGCCGGTGAGGTGTACATCGGCGGCGCGAGCCTCGCGGCGGGCTATCTGCACCGGCCCGATCTGACCGAGGAACGCTTCCTGCCCGATCCCTTCGTCCCCGGGGCACGCATCTACCGGACGGGCGACCTCGCCCGGCGGCTGCCCGACGGCAACGCGGTGTACCTGGGGCGCGCCGACGACCAGGTGAAACTGCGCGGCTTCCGGATCGAACCGGCCGAGGTCGAAGCCGCGCTGCTGGCCTTGCCCGGGGTACGTGAGGCGGCGGTGGTGCTGGACCGGGCGGGCGACGAGCCGCGTCTCGTGGTGGGCGTCGGACGGGGCGAGGCACCGGCCCGCACACCGCAGGAGTGGCGCGCGGCGCTGGCGGACCGGCTGCCGGACTACATGATTCCGGCGGTTTTCGTCGACCTGCCCGCCCTTCCGCTCAGCCGGAACGGCAAGCTCGACCGGGAGGCCCTGCTGCGGACGGCGGGCGAGACCGCCCTCGGCCAGGTCAATACGGCAAGTCCCCGCGACCACATAGAACTGACCCTGTATCAGATATGGCGCGAGATCCTGCTGTACCCCGACATCGGCATCAGCGACAACTTCTTCGACATCGGAGGCACCAGCCTCTCGGCCATCAAGATGGCCCACCGCGTACGCGACCGGCTCGGCACCGCGATCCCCGTCCGCGACCTCATGCTCCACCCCACCATCGAGGCCCTCGGCGGTCTCGTCCGGCAGGGCAGATCGGGCCCGCCGCCGAGCAATCTCATCGCGTTCCGGTCCGGTACCGGCGACGCACGCGTCGTGTGCGTCCATCCCGCCGGCGGCACCGCGTTCTGCTACCTCTCCCTCGCCAAGACACTGCCGGAGAACGTCGGTCTGTACGGCATCCAGTCACCGGGCGTGAACCCCGGCGAGGACTTCCTGCCCAGTGTCGAGGCCATGGCCGAGGCCTATCTCCGGCTCGTCGAACCGCTCGGCGACGGCCCCCTCGTCCTCACCGGGCTCTCGTACGGCGGCCTCGTCGCGCACGAGATGGGCCGCCGCCTCGCACGGGCCGGCCGTAAGGACGTGAGCGTGGTGCTGCTCGACACCCTGGCCACCGACGATCCCGCGGAGCGCGCGGCGGTCGCGCCGGTGGACCTCGCCGAGTTCAGGGACAAACTCGTCAAGTTCAACGGCATGTACCCGGGCATCGACGACGAGCAGATCGACCAGTACTTCCGCATCTACAACCACAACCGGATGACCGCCCGCGACCACCTCCCGGCCGCGTCCCCGGCCCGGCTGGTCCTGGTCCAGGCCGTCGGAGGAGACCCCGACCCGTCGTTCGTGTCCGACGTGCGCGCCTTCTGGCGGCGGCGCGCCGAGGGCGACTTCCGTGTCGAGCCGCTGGACTGCGACCACTGGGAGGTGCTGGAGAGCGCCGGGGCCTCGCAGGTGGCGCGCCGGATCGAGGCGGAACTCGCCGTGCTCGCACCGGTGTCCACGGCCCAGGCCGAGGAGGCGTGATGAACCAGGAGCAGCAGGGCCGGCCGGAGCAGAACACGGAGTACGAGCAGCGCACGGAGTACGACACGGAGTACGAGCAGCGCACGGAGTACGACACGGAGTACGAGGAGTGCCGGGCGTCCAGCAGTGCGCGTGACGCCGTGCCTCCGGCCACCCTCGCCGACGCCGTGCTCGCCCAGGCGCGTCGCCGCCCCGCGGCTCCCGCCGTGGTGGACGGTGACCGTGTCCTCGACTACGCGGAACTGGTGCGCGCCGGCGAGGCCGTCGCCCGGGGCCTGCGGGCACACGGTGTCCGCGCGGGCGACGCCGTCGCGGTGTGCCTGCCCCGGTCCTGGCAGCTGGTGTGCGTCATGCTCGGCATCCGCCGGGCCGGCGCCACCGTGGTGCCGCTCGACGCGCAGAGCCCGGCCGGGCGGCGCCGCCACATCCTCGACGACTCGGCCGCGGTCGCCCTCGTCCACGACGGCCGCGCCCACGCCGATGTCGACGTCGATGCCAACCTTGATGTCGATGTCGATGCCGATGCCGATGTCATTGCCGACGCGGATGCGGACGGCGCCCGGGGCCCCGCGTCGGTCCTCCTCCTGCACGCCGCGGACCTTCTCGCCACGTCCACCGAGGGGCCCGCCGACGACATGGCGCCCGGCTCCGACGCGCCCGTGGCGTTCCTCTTCTACACCTCCGGCACCACGGGCCGGCCCAAGGGCGTGCAGGTACGGGACGCCGGCGTGCTGCGTCTCGCCCGGCCCGGCCCGATCCGCCCGGCGGAGGGGGCGCGCTGTGCGAGCGTGTCCAACCCCGCCTTCGACGCGCTCAGTTACGAGGTCTGGGTGCCGTTGCTGAGCGGCGGGACCTGTGTCGTCCTGAGCGACGCGCAGACCCAGAGCCCCCGCCTGTTCGCGGACACCCTGCGGCAGGCCCGTATCGACGCCCTCTTCGTGACGACCGCCCTGTTCAACGCCGTCGTCGACGAAGTGCCCGACTGTTTCGACTCCGTCGGTCAGGTGCTCGTCGGCGGCGAACAGCTCAACGCCGACCGTATCCGCCGCTGGTACCGGGACAACCCACGTGGCACGACCGGACTCGTCAACGTCTACGGTCCCACCGAGTCCGCCACCTTCGCGCTCTGCCATCCGATCCCACGCGACTTCGACGGCGATGTCGTCCCGATCGGCCGCCCCCTGCCCGCCACCGGGGCCCTGCTGGTCGCCGACGGCTCCCGCGCCGCCGAGCCCGGCGAGATCGGCGAACTGTACCTGTCGGGTGAGGGACTGGCGGCCGGCTACCGCAACCTGCCCGAGGAGACCGCACACCGCTTCGTACGGCTGCCCTGGCACGACGAAGGCCGGGAGCGCTGGTACCGCACCGGCGACCTCGCCCGCCGCGACGACTCCGACCTGATCACCTACGTCGGACGGACGGACCGCCAGGTCAAGGTGCGCGGTTTCCGCATCGAGCCGGGCGAGGTGGAACGGCAGCTCGCCGCCCACCCCGCCGTACGGCAGGCCCACGTCTGCACCCGCCGTGACCCCGACGGCGCCCATGAACTGCTGGCGTACCTGGTCCTCGGCGCGGAGCTGGACTTCGAGGCGTACGACCGCCATCTGACCGCCGTCCTGCCGCCGTACATGCGCCCGCACCGCACCCACCTCCTGGACGCCCTGCCCCGCAACCCCAACGGCAAGATCGACGAGGCCGCGCTGCTGGGCTCCCCGGCCGAGCCCTGGCGGCGCGCCCGCACCACCGAAGGCGAAGTGACCGAGGCCGAGCGGGAGTTGCTGGAGCTGGCGGGACGGCTCCTCGACATACCGGGCCTGCGGCCCGACGACCGGTGGATCCCGAACGGGGGCGACTCGCTCAAGGCACTGCGGCTGAGCTTCGAGGTCCGCCGCCGCTGGCACGTCGATCTGCCCCAAGCCCTCGTCCTGCGGGCCGACTTCGCCACCCTGAGCGCCGCGATCGCCGCCGGTGGCGAACAGCCGGACCTCCTGCCGCCGCCGGTGCCCGGCCCGACCGGGCTGCGCACCGCGTCGGCCACCGTGGAACAGCAGCGCCTGTGGCTGCTGCACCGACGTGTCCCGGACAGCCGGGCGTACGACGTTCCGCTCGTCTTCCGGCTGGAGGGTACCGTCGAGGAGGACGTACTGCGCGAGGCCTTACGCCGACTCGTACAGCGGCACCCCGCGCTGCGGACCTCCTTCCGCGCCACTCCGGACGGTCTGCTCCAGGTGATCGGGGAGCCCTACGACCCCTGGCAGCCGACCGAGGCCGTAGAGGCCGTAGAGGCCGTAGAGGCCGTAGAGGTCATCGAGGCCACCCATACCCCCGACGGCGTCGAGCGGCAGACCGAGCGGCAGACCGAGCGGCAGACCGACCGGCAGACCGAGCGACAGACCGGGAGGCAGACCGACTGGGAGGAAGCCGCCCAGCGCTTCTTCGCCCCGCTTTTCGACCTCGCCGCAGGCCGCATGCTCCGGGCCGGTCTCCTCCACCGCGCCGACGGCCCCGTACTCCTCCTGCACCTGCACCACATCGCCGTGGACGGCTGGTCCCTCAGCACGCTGTTCCGTGACCTTTCCGCGCTCTGCGCGGAGCGCAACGCGCAGCCGGACGGTGCGCCGGGAGCCACCCCGGTCGACTTCGCCCTGTGGCAGCGGGAGTGGCACCTCAGCCCCGCCTACCGCCACCGGCGTGCCGCGCTGCGCGACCACTACGCCGGACTGGAAGAGGGCGCCACGCCGCTGCCGCCGACCGGCACGGGCGGGACCCGCGGCCGGCTGCTGCACACCTCGCTCGACCTCGTCCGCCGCTCCCGCCTCGACCGCCTGGGCGCCGAACTCGGGCTCACCCGCTTCCAGCTCCTGCTGGCGGCCTACGCCTGGAGCCTGTACGGGGTGACCGGCCGGACCCGGCCGCTGGTCGCCGGACCGGTGGCGGGCCGGCCCGCGGCCGAATTCGACTCCACGGTGGGCATGTTCGCCAACACGGTCCTGCTGCCCATGGAACTCGATCCGGGCCAGGAACTGCGCGAGCAGCTCCGCCGGCAGGCCGCCGGTGTCCAGGAGATCCTCCACCGGCAGGACGTGGCGCTGTCCGACGTACTGACCGACCATCGTTTCCATGCCGACGGTCCGCCCTTCGACTTCATGTTCGTCCTGGAGAACACGGACTTCGACGCCCTGTCCCTGCCGGGCTGCCGAGTGCGGCCCCTCTGGTACGAGGCCGCCGAGGCGAAGTGCGCGCTCACCCTGTCCGTGGTGGAGCGCGAGGACGGCTTCGACTGCCTGTGGGAGTACGCCGAGGGACAGTTCGACGGCGAACGCGTCGCGGCCGCGGCGCACTTGTTCCGGCGGGCCGTGGACCTGCTCACCGACGGCGGTGCCCACACGCTGACCGACCTCGTCGGACCCTACCGGCGCGAACTGCCCGAGCAGGGCCGGGGAGCGGTGTCGACGCCCGCCTTCACCACGGTGGCCGAAGGCTTCGCCCGGCAGGTCCTCCGTACGCCCGACGCGCCCGCGGTGACCTCGGACGACCGTACCCTCAGCTACGCCGAACTCGACGCCCAGGCCGCGGCGTTCGCCGCCGAACTGCTGCGCCACCACCCGCTGCCGGCCGGGGCCGGAGCACCGGCCCGGATCGCGCTGTATCTGCCCCCCTCGGCCGAGCACGTGGTCGCCCTGCTGGCCGCCGCACGCCTCAACCTCACCGTCGTCCCCTTGGATCCCGCCTACCCGCCCGCCCTGCTGCGCGACATCCTGCGCCGTATCGACCCCCTGTGCGTCCTGGTCGTCCCGGGCGGCGAGGCGGACGTCGACACGATCGCGCCGCCGGGCCTCGCCCGGCGCACCGTCGACCTGTCCGTGTCCGCACCGCCCGCACCGCCCGCACCGTCCGCGCCCTCAGCCGAAGCGGAACCGGGACCGGGACCGGGACCGGAACCGGAACCGGAACCGGGACCGGGACCGGGACCGGGACCGGGACCGGCATCGGGATCGGTATCGGAACCGCACCAAGGCCTCCGGCCGCTCTACACCCTGTTCACCTCCGGCTCTACCGGTACGCCCAAGGGTGTCGACGTCCCTGACCGCACGCTGTGCAACCTGCTGCACTGGCAGGACGGCACCGGCGGTCTGCGCGACGCCGCGGTCACCCAGCAGTTCTCGATGCTGTCCTTCGACGTGTCCTTCCAGGAGATCTTCACCACGCTGTGCACGGGAGGCCGGCTCCATCTGGTGCGTCCGGCCTGGCGGCAGGACATGCCGGCCCTGCTCGACCAACTGGAGAGCGCCGGGGTGGAGCGGCTGTTCCTGCCGTACGTGGCGCTCCAGCTCCTCGCCGAACACGCCGTCCACCTGGGCCGCTTCCCCTCCCGGTTGCGCGAGGTGATCACCGCGGGGGAGCAGCTGGTGTGCACCGACGCCCTGCGCCGCTGGTTCGGCGGAATGCCCGGCGCACGCCTGTTCAACCACTACGGGCCCACCGAGACGCATGTCGTCAGCGGCCTGTGCCTCGACGGCGATCCCGCGGTGTGGCCGACGCGTCCGGCGATCGGCCGACCCGTGGCCAACGCCGTCCTGCGCGTGGTCGACGACAGCGGTGAACCGGTCCCGCCGGGCGCCACCGGGCACCTGCTGATCGGCGGTCCCATGGCCACGCCCTGCTACCTGGGCGACGCCGACCTCAACCGCGAACGCTTCGTCGAACTGCCCGGGCTCGGCCGGTTCTACCGCAGCGGCGACCATGCGCACTTCGACGGTGACGGGCTGCTCCACTACGACGGCCGCGCCGACGACCAGATCAAACTCAGCGGCCACCGGCTGGAGCTGGGCCAGGTCGAAGCCGCCCTGCTGCGGCATCCGCGGATCGTGGGTGCCCTGGTCACCCGCGAAGACGACGGCCTCGTGGCCCTCCTGCAGTGCCGGGGCGACGACCCGGACCCCGCGGAACTCACCCACCACCTGGCCGGACTGCTGCCGCCCTACGTACGGATCCGCAGCTTCCGCAGGGTGGACGCGCTCCCGCGCACCCCCAGCGGCAAGCTGGACCGCCGGACGACCACCACCGGGGGACGGGAGCTGCGGGCGACCACGGCCGGCACCGCCGAGGTGACGGAGCAGGAGGCCCGGCTGTGCGCGCTGTTCCTGCGGGTGACCGGCACATCCGTGGCGCCGGACCAGCGGTTCTTCGACGCCGGGGCGAACAGCCTGGACCTGATGCGCTTCCATCTGCGCTGCGGTGCCGAACTGGGCCTTGCGTTCACGGTCGCCGACCTCTTCGAACATGTCACGGTCCGCCGCCTGAGCCGTTACCTGGACACGGCCGACGGGATACCCGCCACCGCCACCTCCACCTCTACCGCCGTCCCCACCTCCACTCCCGCCGTCACGGGCGGATCCGGTGGCGGGGAGACGGACGCGGCCGAACCCGTCGCCGTCATCGGTATGGCAGTCCGCGTTCCCGGGGCCCCGGACCTGGCCGCGTTCTGGCGCATGGTCGCAACGGGCGCCAGCGGCATCACGTACTTCCCGGCGGCGGACGGACTCGTCGGCGCCCGCAGCCAGTTGGAGGGACCGCTGGCCTTCGACCCGGACCGGTTCGGCATCAGCCGTCAGGACGCGCGACTGATGGATCCGCAGCAGCGGCACCTGCTCATGAGCTGTGTCGAGGCACTCGCCCACGCCGGTATCGCCGACCCCGGCGCCCGGCGCACCGGGCTGATCGCCGGCTGCGGCGAGAACACCTACTTCCAGGCGATGCTGCGCGAGGCGGACCCCGCCGACCTGCCCGACGGCTTCCGCCTGGCCCTGCACCACGACAAGGACTTCCTCGCCACCAAGGCGGCCTACCATCTGGGCCTGACCGGACCGGCCTTCACCGTGCAGGCCGCCTGCGCCAGTTCGCTGGTCGGCGTCCATGTCGCGGCCGGACTGCTGCGCCAGGGCGACGCCGACGTCATGCTCGCCGGGGGAGTGCTCGTCGACACCCAGCTGACGGACGGCTACACCTACCGCCCGCAGCACATCTTCTCCCCGGACGGCCACTGCCGGCCCTTCAGCGACGACGCGGAGGGCACGGTCGGTGCCAGCGGCGTCGGAGTGGTGGTGCTGAAGACACTGCGCCAGGCGCGGCGCGACGGCGACACCGTCTACGCGGTCATCACCGGCTCGGCGGTGAACAACGACGGTTCCGCGAAGCTCGGTTACAGCGCTCCGTCGCTGGCCGGACAGCGCGAGGTGATCCGCACCGCCCTGCGCCGCAGCGGCCGCAGCAGCTCCGACATCGGTTACGTCGAGGCGCACGGCACCGGCACCCGGCTCGGCGACCCCGTCGAGGTGCGGGCCCTGCGCCAGGCCTTCGACCTGGCCGACTCCGCGCGGTGCGCGCTGTCGTCCGTGAAGAGCCAGATCGGTCATCTGGGCGCCGCGGCCGGGGTCGTGGGCCTCGTCCGTGCCGTGCTGTCCGTGCACCACGGCCTGATCCCGCCCACCATCGACTTCCGGCGGCTGAATCCGGAGATCGGCCCCGATCCGACGCCCTTCCACATCCCCGCCACCGCCGGGTCCTGGCCGGCCGAGCGGCCGCGCGTCGCCGCGGTGAGCAGCTTCGGCATCGGCGGCACCAACGCCCACGTGGTCCTGGAGCACCCCGACACCACCGGCCCGGCTGCCGCCCCCGCGCCCACGGCGATCCCCTGTCTCGTCCTGTCCGGCGGCAGCGGGAGCGCGCTGCGCGAGGACGCGCGACGCATCGCCGACCATCTGACGGCCAGACCGGAGACGTACGAGCAGGTCGTGCGCCATCTTCAGGCCGGGCGGCCGGCTCTGCCCCATCGCGCGGCGACGGTCTGTGCCGGCCCCGAGGCCGCCGTCGCCTGGCTGCGCGTGGTGGCCGGCACCGACACTCGGCCGGCCTCCGGCGGTGGTGCCGAGGGCGAGGACAGCCCGGAGGAGGAGTTGGCGCGGGCCTGGACGGCTGGTGAGGAGGTGGCCTGGCCCGCGGGTCCCGCACCGGCGCCCTGGGACTTCCCGCCCCCGTCCTTCGACCTGACCGACCACGACTTCCCCCGCGCGACCGCCGAACCCGATTCCCTCGCCTCGGCCGATTCCCTCGCCTCGGCCGATCCTCTCGCCTCGGCCGTCGCCCCCGGCACCGGCACCGGCACCGGCGGGACACCGGCCAGAGCGCCCGAGGACGCGTGGCTGCACCAGACCGCCTGGTCGCGCACCCGGCGGGCCGCCCCCGTCACCGGCCCGCCGTCGCGCCGGGTCGTGGTCGTCGTCACCGACAGGGCCTCCGCACCGGTCGAGTGGAGCGGCCTCCTGGCCCACCACACGCGCGTCGTGCACGTCACCGCCACCGATGCCCACGCCTACGCCCGCGTCGCGGAGGACCGGTACGAGGTCGACCCCGCGGATCCGCAGGCCCTGACACGCCTGCTGAAGGCGGTGACGCGGGACACCGACGACGGTGTGGAATGGCTGCACGCCCTGCCCCTCGGCGTCGGCGGAACGGTGGGGGAGACGTCCCTGGACCACGCGCTCCGGGCGTGCCTCGACACCCCCGCCGCCCTGTGCAAGGCGCTGGCCGCCCTCCCGCGAGGCCTGCGGCCGCGCGTGTGGTGGCTCTCCCACGGCGCCCAGCCCGTGACCGGCTCCGTCCGCCGTCCCGAACTGGGCCTGCTGGCGGGCGCGGTGGAGGTCCCCCGCCAGGAACTCGGCCTGGACATCCGCTGGTTGGACCTGCCCAGCAGTGTGCCGGGCGACTGGGCGCACCTGCTGTCCCTGGTGTTCGAGGACGAGCCGACGACGGCTCCCGGGCCGGAGCGACGCGTCGCGCTGCGCGAGGGCTACTGGTGGCGTCCGGTACAGCAGCCCGTGCCCCGACCGCTCCCGCACGCCCGGACCGGCCTCACGGAAGGGACGACCGGCACCCATCTGATCCTCGGCGGCACCGGAGGCCTCGGCGGCGGCATCGCCTCCTGGCTGCTCGACCACACCGACGGCCGGATCGTCCTGCTGGCCCGCCGCCCGCATCTGCCCCCAGAGCCGGCGGAACTGGCGGAACTGGCGGAACCGGCGGAAGCGGCGGATGCTGCCGACCGGTCCGCGCGTATCACCTTCGTCGAGGCCGACCTCGCCGAGGAGAACGTCGACGACGTACTCGCGCGGCTCGCCCCGCACCTCGGCCGTCTCGACGGCGTTGTGCACGCTGTGGGTACCGCGGCCGGAACACTCCTCGCGCGCCGGGACGGCGACGCCATGCGCGGCGTGACGCGGGCCAAGCTGCGCGCCGCGCTGCTGACCGAGCGTCTGATCGCCGAGCGCCGGCCACGCTATGCCGTCTACTGCTCTTCGCTGTCGGCCCTGTTCGGAGGGGTGGGCCAGTTCGACTACTCCGCCGCGAACGGCGTTCTGGACGCCTTCGCCCACCACGCCCCGCACGCCCCGGATGACTCGGACGCCCAGTCCACCACCGTACGGCTGGGCATCGGCTGGGACGTCTGGCGGGAGACGGGCATGGCCCGTGACGCCCTCACCGCCGACCCCCGCCACCAGGCACACCTCAAGGTGGGGCTGTCCTCCGCCGAGGGCCTGCGGGTCTTCGCCGACGCCGTCGAACTCCAGCTGCCGCACCTGCTGGTCTCCACCACTCCGCTCGACGCGTCCCGTTTCTTCTACGAACCCGCACACCGATCGGCACCGGTCGGCCAGGTGACACCGGCCGTGGACGACGAACTGAGCGACGTCGTCGGCCGATTGCTCGGCGTCGACACCTTCGACCCGGCCACCTCCCTCTACGACCTCGGCGCCGACTCCCTCACCCTCCTGGACCTGCTCTCCGAGGTGAAACGGCGGTACGGCATCGATCTGGATCTCGCCCGGCTCGGCCACCGGGTGAGCCTGAACGAGATCCTGGCCCAGCTCGATCCGCCCGCCAGGGCCGAGGACACGGCCGACGACCCGGTGACCGTCGAGATCTGGCAGCCGGGCGACGGCCGCCAAGTACTGTGCCTGGTCCATCCGGTCGGCGGCGACATCCAGGCGTACCGGCCCCTGGTGACGAGCCTGTCGGCCATGGCCCCCCGGACCACGGTCTGTCTGATACCCGACCCCGCTCTGCGCGATCCCGGCCTTCCGGCCTGGTCGGTCTCCGAACGCGCCGCCCGCTACCACGCGGCGCTGCGCGCCGGCTTTCCCGGCACGGGCACCCGGTTCCGGCTCGCCGGGTGGTCGTTCGGCGCCCTGGTCGCCCAGTCCATGGCCGCCGAGGCGGAGGCCGCCGGCCGTCCCGTCGACGGGCTCCACCTCCTCGACCCGCCGTCGCCGCACTCCGGTTCGCGAAGGTACGCGTACGACGACCACGACCTCCGTACGGTCTTCGCGCACGAACTGCGCGGAAACGGAGCCCAGTCGCCCCTCGCCGAGCCCGGACAGGCCTACGCCGAGCGCCTCGCCCACTGCTGCCGGGCGAACCTCACCGCCATGGCGGCCCACACACCGCCCCGGCTGACCCGCACACCCAGCACCCTCTGGCTGGCGACCCGGGCGGTCACCGACCTGCCCCTGCCACCACAGGACCCGCGGTCGGCGGCGGAGGAGTGGCGCGGGCTCCTGCCGGACGGCTCGCCCGTGCACCAACTGCCCGCCTCGCACTACGACATCGTCACCCGCCCGCACATCGACGACATCGCCCGGACGATCAACGCCGAGGCCCTCGCGCCACCTCTGTCGGCCAAACCCGCCTGACGCCCCCGTCCCGCCTGTCCAGTCCCGTTCCGCTGTGAACCCTCCGCGACCGCCACCCCCGAGCCCACAGGAGCAGCCCCATGGAACAGTTCGCCCTGGATGCCGTCGAGCGCCTCACCACCAGGCCGCCGGAGACGTACGAGACCCTCGCCGTCGCTCCGCTGACCCCGCTGCTCGGCGCCGAGGTGGAGGGCGTCGACCTCTCCCGCGAGCTGACGCCCCGCCAGGAGAAGGAGGTCAAGCAGGCCTTCCTCACCCACCACGTGCTGGTCTTCCGCGACCAGCGCCTCACGCCCGAGGACCACAAACGGTTCGCCCGGCTCTTCGGCCCGCTGCACCCGGTCGCCCTGGCCGCCGAAGGCTCCGACCCGTACATCCTGGAGATCAGCGCGGACAAGAACTCCCGCGAGGTGGCCGGCAACGGCTGGCACGCGGACGGCACCGCGGACCCCGAGCCCTCCCTAGGCTCGATGCTCCACCTCACCACGGTCCCGGAGACCGGCAGCGGCGGGGACACCCTGTTCGCCAACATGCATCTCGCCCACGACATGCTGTCGCCGTCGATGAAGACACTCCTGGACGGCCTGACCGCCGTCCACGACGGTGCGCGCCCCTGGCTGACGCAGGGGCAGACCCCGCCGCCCGAGTACGACGTCCCGCGCACCGAACACCCCGTCGTGGTCCGCCACCCCGACACCGGTCGCAAGCTGCTCTTCGTCAACGCCCCCTACACCTCGCACATCCCCCAGCTGTCGAGCACCGAGAGCGCCGCCGTCCTCGGCATGCTGTACGAGCACATCGCCCGCACACCCCTGCTGCACTGCCGGGTCCGCTGGCAGCCGGACACGCTGACGTTCTGGGACAACCGCTGTGTCCAGCACCACGCCGTCTGGGACTACTTCCCGCACACGCGCCACGGCCGGCGCATCGCCATCGACGGCACCAGGCCCCAGGCATGACCTCGCCGCCCGCCTGGTTCGCGGAGCTGACCGCGGTGCTCCACCAGGGCCAGACCGACAGCGCGGGTGCCTACTGGGCCCGGCGTGTGCAGGCCACCGTGCTCAGCCACGGCGGCCCGCCCATCACGCTGGACGTCGTCCACGAGTGGCACCTGCGCACCGTGATCCCGTTGCTGACCGAGGCATCCGCGCGCTCGGGGCGCACCACGGCCGCCTGCACGTCCCTGGCAGCCGTTCACGGACGGGCACTGGCGGGCGGTCCGGTCACGGAGGACGCGTGGGTGGATGTGCTGGAGCCGGTGCTCCGGCAGGTCTACCGCGACGCCTACGGCTTCGAGGAGGCATTCGCCGTCGCGTACGAGAACGCCCGCGCCTACGCCGTGGCCAACGGCTTCGACGACGCCGACGCCGACGAGTACGGCACCGACTACGCGGGGCTGACCACGGACCCCGACACCCGTGCCTGTACCGAGGCCAACGCCCTGGCGAACGCGCGGGCGGTGGCGGCGGCGTACGCGACGGCCGACGACGACGCCTACGCCCGCACCTTCCCGGCCGTCCGAACCCACGCCTACGCACGGGCGGTCGCCGTCGACGGCCGGCACGCGACGGCCTACGCGGAACTCGCGGAGGGCCTCCTGGCCGCCCTGCGGAGAGGGCCCTTCGAACCCTCCGGAGCCACACCATGAAGCGGACTGCTTGACCGCGCGCCATCAGGGGAACGCGTCCGGCGGGCCCGAGCGGCGGCTGCGCGACGTTTCGTGCGGATCCGCGCCCGCCGGTGCGCCGACCCGCCGTTCGTCAGGGATTCAGGCGGGCCGCACCGCGCCGTGGATCGCCGTCTGCCCGGCGAAGAAGATCGACTCCTCGCGGATGGACGCCCCCGGGCCCGGTGCGTGGATCATCATGCTGTTGCCGGTGTAGAGACCGACGTGGCTGATGTTGCCGGAGAAGAAGATCAGGTCGCCGACCCGGATGTCGGTGAGCGGGATCGCCGTGCCCGCGGTCGCCTGCTCGTGCACGGTACGCGGGAGGGTGACCCCGGCGCTCCGCCAGGCCGCCTGGGTGAGGCTGGCGGAATCGTACGAGTCCGGTCCGGTCGCGCCCCAGAGGCACGGCCTGCCGATCTGCGCGCGGGCGAAGGCGAGTGCCGTCTCGGCGCTGCCGACGTAGGCCGAGGGCGCGTTGCCGACGGCGAGGGGAACACCGGCGCCGATGCTCGCGCCCGTGTCGACGGACAGGCCCGTGCCCAGGCCGCCCGACAACTGTCGCTGCCACTCCTCCTGGGCCTGACGGAGGGCTTGTTCCTGGGCCTGACGGAGGGCTTGCTCCCCGGCTTGACGGAAGGCCTGTTCCTCGGCCTGGCGGAAGGCTTGTTCCTCGGCCTGGCGGAGGGCCTGTTCCTCAGCGGCGCGCCAGGCGTCCTCGGCCGGCCGGGCCTCGATCGCCGCGACGGGTGCGGTCCGCTGTGCGACGTGCCTGGACAGCAACTCGCGGGCCGTCGCGAGCTTCCGCTGGATCTGCTCCTTGGAGGTCTTCAACGAGGACGGCCGTGGCCCGGCGACCGGTGCGGCCGGTGCGGGCAGAGCAGGCAGGGACGGCAGGGTCGGCATGACCTGGGTGGCGTCCTGCCGTGTCTCCGGCGCGGCAGGCAGCGCGGCGACGGCCCTGCCGGTCAACTCCGCCACGGGACCCCCGGCCGCCTCGGCGGACGGCCCGGCGGTCAGCTCCAGTACGGGGCGGCCGGCCGACTCCCGCCCACGGTCGGCCGGTTCGTTCTGCGGACGTCCGGCCGGGCCCGCGGGCCGCGTCTCGGCCGCACGGTTCGGCAATCTGTCGGCCGGCAGCCTGGCCGGCGCGGACGGGCCCAACTGCCTGCGGGCCGCGTCGAACCACGGCTTGCTGATGTCGTCGAGGGCCGGATCGCTACGCCTGCGCACGGTTTCGGGCGCCGGGTTGGCTCGGTTGCGGCTCCCCGTGGTCATCGCGCGGGTCCCGTTGACGAACCCGGTGGCGTTCTCAGCCTGGTCGTAGAGGCTGTGGATCCGCTGCTGGACCTCTTCGCGACTCGGCCCGTCCGCATCACTGAGGGCCGACTTCGCGGGGACGGAGCTGCGCGTGCCAGGGAGGCTGCTGCCTCCAGGGCGCGGGGTTCGTTCCGGCGCCATGGGGGGGACGTATCTCCTTCCGTGCTCCGCCTGCCGAGTCGCCTGGAGGGTTCGGGCGGACGATTCCGGAAGGCTTGCCCTACGGCCCCTGCCCTGCCGGGCGGTTGGACCGATTCACCCCAAGGTCGGTTGGGACCCCGGCTCCGGCTGCCCCGAGGGAGCACCGGACTTGGCGGAGGCCGCTCGACCCGGCGAGGTTCGCCGGAGGGAGTCGTGCGGTCCGACGTCAACTTAGCCAATTTGTGTGCCTCGCGTGAAGATTGAAGTGCGAAGTGTCCGATATGTATTTGTGACCTTCGTCGTACTGGGGTCGACATGCCACACGGCGTGACGGTGTCGGCTCTTGAGGTAGCGGACTCCGGGGAGTTCCCCCATGCGGGAGGCGAACACGGCCTCCGGCCAAGCCCGGAGGCCGGAGGCCCATCGACGCGGTGAGATCCGCAACCACGGCTGCGCGGGGCAGGGCCTCGCCCGTCAGGAGCCTGCCCGTGCCCGTCCGATGAGCCCCCGGAGGGCCGGGACCGCCGGGGCTGATGCACGATGGGCGGCGGCGGGCCCCGGCGGTCCGGCCGTGCGGCCGTGCGGCCCGGGTTTCGGGGTGGGAGGGGGAGGTGGCGATGAGTGCGGGCCAGGACCGGGGCTGGGATCAGGGCCAGGGTGGAGGCCTGGATCAGGGCCGTGTCCTGGTCGTGGACGACGACGCGGCGATACGCCGTTCGCTGGAGCGTGGACTGAGGCTCGGCGGATTCACCGTGGACCTGGCCGACGGAGGCCGTCCGGCGCTGGCCGTGGTCCGCAGGACGCCGCCTGATGTGATCGTGCTGGACATCTCGATGCCGGACCTCAGCGGCATCGAGGTGTGCAGGACGCTGCGGGACGAGGACAACGACGTACCCGTGCTGATGCTCTCCGCTCTGGACGAGACCACCGACCGGATCGCGGGCCTGCAGGCCGGCGGTGACGACTACCTCGTGAAGCCTTTCGCCCTGCAGGAGTTGGTCCTGCGCCTGCGCGCGCTGCTGCGGCGCAGGCCGCCGCGGGACACCGACACCGTACGGGCCGGCGGCCTGTTGCTGGATCCCGCCGCCCGCCGGGTGAGCCTCGACGGGCGGCCGGTGGAGCTGACCCGGCGCGAGTTCGAGCTCCTGCACGTCCTCGCCCGCAACGCCGGCCTCGTGCTCAGCCGTGACCAACTCCTCGACCGCGTCTGGGGATACGACTTCGAGGTGCGCACCGACGCCGTCGACACCTTCGTCAGCTATCTGCGCCGCAAACTGGAGACGGCGGGCCGCTCCCGGATCATCCACACCGTGCGAGGCGTGGGCTTCGTCCTGCGCGACGACGACCCGGGAGAGCGGCGATGAGGCTGTCCACCCGGATCGCGCTGGCCGTCGGGGCCGCCGTGCCCGTACTGGTCCTGGCCACCGGCTGGCTGCTGCTGCGGCTGGTCGCGGCGGACCTGCACGACGAGCAGGACACGCACTTGCGTGAGCGCGCGACGGCCGTCGCCAAGGACGCCCGGGGACTGCTCCGGGCCAGTGCCGCCGACCGGTCCGCGGCGGTGCGGCAGGCCCGCGAGCGGCGGCTGTTCACCTCGGCCCTCGACGTCGGCGTCCGGCTGATCGGGCCGGACGAGACCTTCACCGGCGGCCCGCAACCGGCTGCCGCCGTGGCACTGCCCGCGAGTGCGCCGGCCCCGACGACCTTCCGGGCCGACGGCAGGAGCTGGCGGATCCTGTCGACCCAGGTGACCGGGACGCGGCCCGGAGCGCGTGGCACGCTGTGGCTGTTCGCGTCCGACACCGCCGCCGACACCCAGCTGCGCCTGGTCCGCCGCCGCGCGGTGGCCGTCGCCCTGCTCGCCGCCCCGCTGTCCGGGCTGCTGGCCTGGGCCGTCGCCACCCGGGCGAGCCGGCCGCTGCGCCGCCTGCAGCGCCGGGCGAGCGGCCTGGACCCGCGCTCCAGCCCCACCCGTCTGGACCACACCCCGACGCGGATCGCCGAGGTCGACGACCTCGCGCACACCCTGCAGACCGTCCTGGCCCGCTACGACGAGCAGGCCGCCAGGACCGCGGAGGCGCTCGCCACCGCCCGCTCCTTCGCCTCCGCGGCCGCCCACGAACTGCGCACCCCGCTGATGAGCATGCAGACCAACCTGGAGATCCTCACCGAGCATCCGGAGCTCGCCGGGCCCGACCGGGACGACGTGCTCCACGACCTGAGCCGCGAGCACGCCCGACTGCTCGGACTCCTGGTGATGCTGCGCGACCTCGGCCGCGGAGACCTCGTCGAGGCGGACGCCTTCGGCCCGGTCGACCTCGCCGACCTCGTGGAGGCGAGCACGGAGGAACAGCGGCGACGCCATCCGCACGCACGGATGACCGGCCACTGGCCGCCGGGCCTGCGGGTGCACGGCTGGGAGCCGGGGCTGCGGACCGTGGTGGACAACCTCCTCGTCAACGCCCTGGTGCACGGCCACGCGGACGGACAGCCGGCGCAGGTGGAGGTGACCCTGCGCGCGAGCGGCCCCGACGCGCTCCTCCTCGTCGACGACCGCGGCCCGGGCATCCCACCCGCGCTGCGCACCGAGGTCTTCCAGCGCTTCAGGCGCCGACCGGACAGTCCTGGCTCCGGCCTCGGACTCACCCTGGTCGCCCAGCAGATCGCCCTGCACCGGGGCGGGATCCGGGTACTGGACCGCCCCGGGGAGCCGGGGACCCGTATCGAGGTCACCCTGCCGCTCGTCAGCGGCGCGGTGGACGAAGGGGCCACGCTGCCGCTCCGGCGCAACTGGATGATCACGACCGCCGACCGGCCCGAGCACCCACAAGATTTCCACAAAGACGGCTCCTAGCTTTCCGGGGCGTGCGGGCAACCCGCCCGTGAACGCGGAGGAGTTCGTCATGCCAAGTACCAGGAAAACCGTGATCTCGGTCGTCTCGCTGGTCGCCGTCGGTTCACTGTTCGGCGCCGCGGGCGCCGCGACCGCGGACACCGCGAGTCCCGCGCCGTCCGGTACGCCCACGGGCGACGGCGCGGCGGCGCTCTGCCGGCGCGCGCCGAAGATCGACCAACGGATCGACCGAATACTGGAGCGGCTGCGCGCGGACGCGTCACACCGTGGCTCCATCGCCCGCCTCGAACAGCGCGTGGCGAACGCCAGGTCGGCGGGACACACCCAGATCGAGACCTACCTCAACGACCGGCTCACCTCCCGGCGCTCCCTGGTCCCCACCTTGGAGACCCGCCAGAAGGACCTGGCCGACGTCGAGAAGTGGTGCCGGGCCAACGACAACGGACGTGGCAACTGATGCGCGCGCGCCGGACCGTACCGGCCGTGCCGACCGTACTGGCGGTACTGGCCGCCGTACCGCTGCTGGCCGGCTGCGGCCACGGCGGCAACGCCGGGCAGCCGGCGCCCGGCGCCCAGCAGTCGGCGCCCGGCGTCAGGCAGTCGACACCCGGCGTCAGGCAGTCGACACCCGGCGTCAGGCAGTCGACGCCCGCCTCCTCGACGGACCTCGGCCACCTCCGAAAACTCGTCGACGACGCCGAGACGGCGGCGAACACGGCGGAGTCGGACATGGCTCGGGAGTGACGGTCCGCTTCCAGGATCGCCCGGGCGATGGGTTCGGTGTCGCTGCGCCCTCGCCCCTGATCCGGCAGTGGCGCCGGCCGGCGAGCCCGCGGTCAGCCTTCCGGTGGGGACGACTTGCTGGGATGGAGCCGGCGGCGGCCGTCGACCGGGTGGGTCGTGAAATTCGGCCGGTGCAGATGGTGGGCGGGGATGCGTTCGATGACCAGGAGGGCGGCGTCGTCCGCGGGGTGGTCGCCGACGTGGGCGAGGAGGTCGTCGTGGATGTGGCGCAGCAGGACGTCGGGACTGGGGGCGGGGAAGGAGGCGACCCGGTCGAGGAAGGGGTAGAAGGCGCCCGCCGGGGAGCGGGCCTCGATGACGCCGTCGGTGTAGAGCAGCAGGATGTCCCCGGTCTCGAAGGCGAAGGGGTCGGGGTGGTGGCTCGCCGCGGGCAGTTCGCACAGGCCCAGCGGGGGTATCGGATGGCGCGGGTTCAGCACCGTGACCTCGTGCTGGTGCAGCAGCAGAGGCGGGGGATGACCGCAGTTGATCATCTCGGCCTTCGAGCCGTCGTCCGGGATGTCGAGTACGAGCGCGGTGATGAAGTGCTCACCGGGGTCGTGCTCGGTGTCGGCCACGTCGTCGAGGTCGCGGCACACGCTCACCTCCAGCGCCGCCGTCAGCTCGGGCAGGGCGGTGTAGCGGTAGGCACCCTCGCGGAACGAGCCCAGCACCACCGATGCCTCGCCGATGGAGGCCAGCCCCTTGCCGCGGACGTCACCGATGATCACCCGGGTGGCAGCGTGGGCCGCGCGGGCGACCGCGAACAGGTCGCCCCCGATCTGTGTCTCGTCCTCGGCGGCCAGATACAGCCAGGCCACGCGCAACGGCCCGATCCGGTGGGGCGGCGGCCGCAGCAGCACCCGCTGGGCCGTCTCGGCCACCGACCGGGCGCGGCTCAGTTCCCGGGCGCGCCGCTCGCGCAGGTGGCAGACGAACACCACCAGCGCGGAGAGTACGGACAGGGCGACGATCTGCGCGATGTGGTTGGCCGTGGTCAGCCCGCCGTGGAAGACCGCGATGAACGCCTGGGCGGCCACGGCCAGCCCCCCGACCAGCGCCGTCAGCCGGGGCCCGGCCAAGGAGGCGGTGAGGGCGGGCGCGATGACCAGCAACGGGCCCAGGTGGACGTCGAGCGGGGAGTGCATGTCCACCACGGTGATCACTACGATCAGCACGAGGGGAATCGCCACCAGTCCGCGGCCCGACGGCTGCTCCACGAGGCGGTCCACTGACACACGCCGGACTTCCACCTAGCCCATTTTGCCAGGTACGGCCCGTCGGAGCTTGGTGAGAGACGGCGGGTGAACCGGGAGGGAACCGGCACGGGAACCACCGGGGGCGCCGGCGGGGAAGTCGGCGGGGAAGTCGGCGGGAAGTCGGCAGGAAATCTAGTCATAACATGGGTTTATGAGGTCATAGATCCAGCCCGACTACTGACTAAGGCTTGCCTTAGTTTAGGCTTCCCGGCGTGTCACCCTGCCACCGTTCGAAGGGAACCTGATCATGCCTCGCCCTCTGCGGGTAGCCATTGTCGGAGCCGGCCCCGCCGGGATCTACGCTGCCGACGCGCTGCTGAAGTCCGCAGTGGCGGCCGAGCCCGGTGTGTCCATCGACCTCTTCGAGCGGATGCCGGCCCCGTTCGGTCTGATCCGCTACGGCGTGGCCCCCGACCACCCGCGCATCAAGGGCATCATCACGGCCCTGCACCAGGTGCTCGACAAGCCCCAGATCCGTCTCTTCGGCAATGTCGACTACCCGGGGGACATCAACCTCGACGACCTGCGTACCTTCTACGACGCGGTGATCTTCTCCACGGGAGCGACGGCCGACCGCGCACTCGACATACCCGGCATCGACCTCGACGGCTCGTACGGCGCGGCGGACTTCGTCTCCTGGTACGACGGGCACCCCGACGTACCGCGGACCTGGCCCCTCGACGCGGAGAAGGTCGCCGTCCTCGGTGTCGGCAACGTGGCGCTCGACGTCGCGCGCATCCTGGCCAAGACCGCGGAGGAACTGCTCCCGACCGAGATACCGGCGAACGTCCACGACGGCCTCAAGGCCAACAAGGCCCTGGAGGTCCACGTCTTCGGCCGCCGTGGCCCGGCGCAGGCGAAGTTCAGCCCGATGGAGCTGCGGGAGCTGGACCACTCCCCGAACATCGAGGTCATTGTCGACCCCGAGGACATCGACTACGACGAGGGCTCGATCGCCACCCGGCGCGGCAACAAGCAGGCCGACATGGTCGCCAAGACCCTGGAGAACTGGGCCATCCGCGACATCGGCGACCGGCCGCACAAGCTGTTCCTGCACTTCTTCGAGTCGCCGACCGAGATCCTCGGGGAGAACGGCGAGGTCGTCGGTCTGCGCACCGAGCGCACCGCCCTCGACGGCACCGGCAACGTCAAGGGCACCGGCGAGTTCAAGGACTGGGACCTCGGCGCCGTCTACCGCGCCGTGGGCTACCTCTCCGACGAACTGCCCAAGCTGCCGTGGGACGCCGAGTCGGGCACGGTTCCGGACCAGGGCGGCCGGGTGATCGAGGAGACCGGCGAGCACCTGCAGTCGACGTACGTCACCGGCTGGATCCGGCGCGGCCCCGTGGGCCTCATCGGCCACACCAAGGGCGATGCCAACGAGACCGTCGCCAGTCTGCTCGACGACCACGCGAACGGCCGTCTGCACGTGCCCACCTCGCCCGACCCGGAGGCCGTGGACGCGTTCCTGGGCGAGCGGGACGTCCGCTTCACCACGTGGGAAGGCTGGTACCGGCTGGACGCCGCGGAGAAGGCGCTGGGCGAACCGCAGGGCCGCGAGCGTGTGAAGATCGTCGAGCGCGAGGGCATGCTCGACGCGAGCGGCGCGTAGATCGACCTGCCGTGCGGTCGCCGTCCCGGACGGCGACCGCACGTTCCTGTTTCCGGCATCAAGCGGCAGTCAGGCCGCAGTCATGCCGCAGCCAGGTCGTCGTCGGGTCGCCGTCGCGTCCCCTGGCGGTGCGTCGGCGGGGCTCATCAGGACGCCAGGGCTCATCAGGACTTTTCGACGGCGTTCAGGACGGCGTCGGCCATGCCGCGTTCGCCGCGTGCGTTGGGGTGGACGGGGGCGGCGGCCGCGAGGGGGATGAGGGGTTCGATCCAGCGGCTCTCGCGTGCGGAGCAGGCGTCGTGGCCGGTCGAGGGGGCGTAGGTGTCGACGTATCCGGCGCCCGCGGCTTCCGCCTGTGTGCGCAGTGTGGTGTTGAGCCGCTGCTGTTCCTCGTACAGGAAGGTGACGTCGCCGGGGGCGAGGCCCATTTCCCGGCCGCAGTCGCCCGCCTCGGAGGGCAGGATCGCGGGGTATCCGACGACGTAGACCCGTGCCTGCGGAGCGCGGCGTCCCACCTCGGCCAGGGTGTCCGCGAGCCGCTCGCCCGCCTTGTCGATCTTCTGCCGTATCTCGTCCGTGCCGTCGTCGACGTACCGGCTCCGGCAGGGGGCGTCGTCGCCGGTGTACTTGCCGCTGCCGGTCGCGAAGTAGAAGATGCCCGACTTGGCGCACTGTTTGATCAGCTTGCTGAAGCCGATGTCATTGCCGCCGATGCCGATGGTGACGAGTCCGGTGGTGTCGGTGAGGGCGGAGAACTGGGCCGGGTTGGTGCCGCTGTCGGTGGTCTGGGGTGCGGTGAGGTCGGTGATGGTGGCGCCGCTGCAGCTCATGTCACGGAAGTCCGATGCGCCGATGCCGAGTTCTCGGGCGACGAGTGCGGGGTAGTTCCGGTCGGATCGGTCGCATCCGGTGGGGGTCCCGGTCCGGGAGGGGATGCCGGGGCCGGCGGTGTAGGAGTCGCCGAGGGCGACGTACGAGTCCTTCGGCGGTTCGGAGGTGGCCGGGCTCCGCGGCTGCGCGGACACCGTCGAGTTCTTCGACTGTCCGGAGACCGCCGCGCTCTTCGGGGCTGCGTCGGCCGAGTCGTCGCCGCCTCCGACGCTGAGGGCCGCGAAGAAAACGCCGCCCGCGGCCATGGCGGCGAGTCCGGCTCGTGCGTAAGTCTTCATCAGGGGTGTCCTGCGTCCTTCGTCTCGGATGGTCCTGCGCGGTGGCGGGAGAGGGCGACGTCGGCCGGTGTCCTCGGGCCCGGCGGCGGAACGGGGGAGCAGGGCCGCCGGGCCCGGGACCGTGCCGTTCCCCGTCCCCACGGGCCGGCGCGGCAAGGCCACCTCCGCTTCCGGTGGCCCCGGTCCGTGTGCTCACGCCCGGTTTCCTTCACGGTGGGGGAGCCAGGTGCTTGCGGGATCAACGATCCCGGCGCGGGCTCGCCGCCACGAGTGAGCGCACTCCCGAACCGATGGTGTAGCGCGGTACACCATCGGTCCGGCGGAGCCGGCCGTCCGAGGGGCCACCGCGAAGGCGGCGACGGACCTCTATCCGGCCGGGCGGCACACGGGCGACCTCGGCCCGGACTTACGCGACAAGCACGCCCTTCGCACGGGTCCGGGACCGGCTCCCCGCACACTGGGACGCCGTGCACGTCCTGCGCAGGCTTCGCGGAGCGCGGCTACGGCCGGATCTTCGGCATCGCCTCGCCGGCCGGCCGGAACGGCGGTACGGCGACGGGCGGGCACTGCGCGGCGGCCAAGGGCGCAGCGGCCGACCTGACCGAGGTCTTCGCCCGTGGGCTCGGGCCGTTCGGGGTTACCGACAACACGAAGCCCCGGCCGGACGGGAAGTCCGGCCGGGGCCGTGGAGGGTGGTTCAGTTGTCCGCCGGGAACTCACCGGCGAACGCGGCGGCCATGCGGAGCCAGGGCGCGGCCTCGTCGTGGCGCGCCTGGCGCTCCAGGGTGCGCCCCAGCATGAGGTGGGCGTAGTGCTCGACCGGGTCGCGGTCGATGACCTCGCGCAGCTGTTCCTCGGCGCGCCGCAGCTGCGCGGAGTGGTAGTACGCGCGGGCCAGCAGCAGCCGGGGACCGGTCTGCTCGGGGACCTCCTCGACGACGACGGCGAGCAGCTTGGCGGCCCGGTTGTAGTCCTTGGCCCCGAACAGCGCCTGCGCCCGCTCCCAGCGCTCACCGATGGTCTCCTCGTGGGCCACGCCCACGCCGTTGTCGAAGAGGTGCCGGGCAGTCGCCCAGCGGTCGGCCGCGACCTCGCCGTTCGGCTGGAAGTCGTTGAAGTTGTCGATCATGACGATTCCTCTCCGGCGTGCTCTGCGCGCCGATTCGTTAAGCATTCAACGAACGTGTTTCATTCCGCGGTCCCGACCGGAGGCCCCCACGCCCGCCCGACAGAGTCCGGGGGAGCTGTCGATCGGACGGTCTCCCGTTCGACGCACGGGTGAGAGCGGGAACCGCGAACCAAAGGAGTACGGCCATGCCCAAGCTGCGCGCACACAACATCACCGTCTCGCTGGACGGCTTCGCCGCCGGCCCGCACCAGCGCCTGGAGCACCCGCTCGGCGAGGGCTTCGAGGACATGCACGCGTGGATGGTCGCCGCGATGGCGGACCGCGCGGACCGCGCGGACGACGCGGACGACGCGGACGACGCGGACGACGTGGACGGCAGGACCGGGATCGACGTCGAATACGTCGAGCGCAGCGAGGAGAACATCGGCGCCACCATCATGGGGCGCAACATGTTCGGGCCCCAGCGCGGACCGTGGCAGGACGAGTCCTGGAAGGGCTGGTGGGGCGACAACCCGCCGTACCACAACGACGTGTTCGTGCACACGCACCACCCGCGGCCGTCGCTGACCATGGAGGGCGGGACCACCTTCCACTTCACCGACGAGCCCGTCGAGACCGTGCTGGAGCGGGCGTTCGAGGCGGCGGCGGGCCGGGATGTGCGCATCGGCGGCGGTCCCGCCACCGTCCAGCAGTATCTGCGCGCCGGGCTCGTCGACGAGCTGCACCTGGCCATCGTGCCGCGGCTCCTCGGCAGCGGCGAGCGCCTGCTCGACAAGCTGGGGGACGGGATCGACGGCTACAAGGTTGTCGAGTTGATCAGCTCGCCGACCGTCGCGCACGCCCGGTTGCTGCGCCGCTGAGGGCGCCCCGGCGGCCGGGGCTCAGCTCACTCCGATGACGCCGGCCCCGGCGCGCCCGCGCGCAGACCGTCCATGACGAGGTCCAGGAGGCGGGCGGCGCGTGGCTGCCAGTCTCCGTGCGCGTCGATCTGCCAGAGTCCGGCGATGGCGAGGAAGAAGTCCTCGGAGGTCACTCCCGGGCGGATGGTGCCCGCCTTCTCGTTGGCCGTGAGAAGGAGTGTGGCGGCCGAGGACATCGCGCTGTGTCCCAGCCTGGTCAGAGTGCCCTGTGCGAGGGTGGTCGCGCGCAGGGCCTCGGCCAGTCCGACCTTGGTCAGGGCGAACCGGGCGAGGCGGTCCATCCACTCCCGCAGCGCTTGGTCCGGAGTGCGGGTGTCCAGCAACTGGGCCGCCGTGCCGGCGACCTGCTGCACCTCGTGGTGGTAGATCTCCACGATGAGCGCCTCGCGGTTGGGGAAGTTGCGGTAGAACGTCCCCTGCCCCACGCCCGCCTTCTTGGCGATGGCGCTGAGCGGGGCGTTCGCCGACCGGGTCAGCTCCACCAGGGCCACTTGGAGAATGCGCTCGCGATTGCGTTGAGCGTCCGAGCGCAGCGGGGCGTCCCTCTTCTGCTGCACTCGGCCTCCCTTGCCTTCCGTCGTGATTCCGGCTTGCTGAGCGGACAGCTGTCCGCTAGGTTTCAGGGCTAACGGACAATTGTCCGGTTAGGTTCACCATAGCGCCAGATCCGGCCAGTGTGGACCACCGGTGCCCTTTTCCCCGGCACTACCGGGATTTCCCTCGACTTCCCTCGACTTCCCTCGGTGGCAAGCACGCGTACGCAGCAGACGGGCGTACGCGCAAGACAGGCGAAAGAAGGCTGATCATGGCCCCCTCGGCGTCCAGCGCCCTGGAATCCACGTCCAGCACCATCACCCTGCACATCAATGGCGAGAAATACACCCTGCCCGTCGACCATCGCACCACCCTGCTCGACGCGTTGCGCGATCATATCGATCTGACAGGTACCAAGAAAGGTTGTGACCAGGGCCAATGCGGCGCCTGCACGGTGCTGTTGGACGGACGCCGGGCCGTCTCCTGTCTGCAACTCGCCGTCGCCGCGGAGGGGCGCGCGATCACCACCATCGAAGGGGTGGCGGACGGTGAGCGGCTGCATCCGGTGCAGCAGGCCTTCCTCGACCTCGACGGCTACCAGTGCGGCTACTGCACACCGGGCCAGATCTGTTCGGCCCTCGGAGTGATCGAGGAGCACGCGGCGGGCTGGCCGAGCGCCGTGACCGCCGACGTGGGGCCCGAAGCGGATCTCCCACCGCTCGACGCCGAGGAGATCCGCGAGCGGATGAGCGGCAACCTGTGCCGCTGCGGCGCGTATGTGTCGATCGTCCAGGCCGTCGCGCGGGCGGCGCAGGCGCGGGTGCCCGAAGCGCGCACGGCCGACGCCCGCTCGGCACGCGCCGAGGAGGCCGCGGCATGAGGGAGTTCGGCTACGCGCGCGCCTTCGACGTCTCCGGCGCGCTCGCCCTGCTCGGCGCCGACCCCGACGCGCGCTATCTCGGGGGCGGCACCAATCTGGTCGACCTGATGAAGAGCGGGGTGGAGCGGCCCCTACGGCTGGTCGACGTACGCGAACTCCCCCTCGACCGGGTCGAGTTCTCCGAGCGTGACGGGCTGCGCATCGGTGCGACCGTCACCAACAGCGACCTCGCCGCCCATCCCGAAGTGCGGCGCCACTACCCGGCGTTGACCCAGGCCGTGCTGGCCGGGGCCTCCGGTCAGCTGCGCAACATGGCCACGGTCGGCGGCAACCTGCTCCAGCGCACCCGTTGCGGCTACTTCACCGACCTGACGAAACCCTGCAACAAGCGTGTTCCCGGCAGCGGTTGCCCGGCCGTCGAGGGCGAGCACCACAACCACGCGATCCTCGGCGCCTCCGCACACTGTGTGGCCACACATCCCTCGGACATGGCCGTGGCGCTCACCGCGTTCGACGCCGTCGTGTCGTACGAGACGGCGGACGGCCCGGGCGAGTTGCCGCTCGCGGACTTCTATCTGCCGGTGCGGGACACTCCGCACCTGGAGACCGCTCTGCCGCCCGGCGCGCTGATCACCGGCGTCACCCTGCCGGCCGCCCCGGTCGCCGCCCGCTCCCGCTACCGCAAGGTGCGCGAACGTGCCTCGTACGCGTTCGCGATCGGCTCGATCGCCGCCGCGCTCGACGTCCACGACGGTGTCGTACGCGAAGTGCGCCTCGCCTTCGGTGCGGTGGCGTCCCGGCCGTGGCGGGCCCGGACGGCCGAGCGGGCACTGACCGGGGGACCGGCGAGCGCCGAGGCGTTCGCCGCCGCGGCCGACGCCGAACTGGCGGCCGCCGAGACGCTGCCCCACAACGGATACAAGGTGCCCCTCATGCGCAATCTCGTCGTGGCGATGCTGGGCGAACTCACCGAGGAGGCCGCCCGATGACCGGCACGACCACGACCTCGACGACGGCGACCACCGCAACGAGCGGAGCCGTCGGCACCGCGCACACCCGTGTCGAGGGCGTGGCCAAGGTCACCGGGGCGGCACGCTACGCGGGCGAGGTCCCGTACCCCGAACTCGCCCACGGCTGGCTGGTGTTGTCCACCGTGGCCCGTGGCCGGATCCGCGCGGTGGAGTCCGCGCCCGTCCTCGCGATGCCGGGCGTCCTCGCCGTCCTGCACCACGAGAACGCCCCGCGCCTCAACGGCGACTACACGAACGCCTTCGGAGCGCCCGATCCGATCGCCCAGATCTTCCAGCACGACCGGGTGCCGTTCGTCGGCTGGCCGGTGGCGCTGGTCGTCGCCGAGACGCCCGAACAGGCCAGAGAGGCCGCCGAGGCCCTCGTCGTGGAGTACGACGAGGAGCCGCACGACGTCGTGTTCGCCGCCGGACTTCCCGGTGTGTACGCGTCGGAGAGCGCCCCCGCCGCCCGGAAGGGCGACCTGGAGGCCGAACTCGCCGCCTCCGCCGTCGTCGTGGACGCCGAGTACAGCACCCCGGAGGAACACCACAACCCCATGGAGCCGCACGCGGCGACCGCACGCTGGGACGGCGGCCGACTGGAGGTCGTCGACTCCAACCAGGGCAGCAGGTTCGTGGCGGACGAGCTGGCGAAGCTGTTCTCGCTCGACCCCCAGTCGGTGCGGGTGCGCTCCGAACACGTCGGCGGCGGCTTCGGCTCCAAGGCGACCCGCCCGCACTCGGTCGCCGCCGCGATGGCCGCGACCGTCCTGCACCGCCCCGTCCGCGTCGTACTGACCCGCCGCCAGATGTTCTCGCTCGTCGGCTACCGCAGCCCCACCGCCCAGCGGGTGAGGCTCGGCGCCGACGCGGACGGCCGACTGCGCGCGTTCGAGCACCGGGCCGAGTGCCTCACCTCGACCGTCCACGAGTTCGTCGAGCGGTGTTCCGAGTACGGGCGTGCCATGTACGCCTCCGACGCGCACCACTCCGAAAGCCGCGTCGTACGGCTCGACGTGCCGACCCCGAGCTGGATGCGGGCCCCCGGCGAGGCACCGGGCTCCTTCGCGCTGGAGTCCGCGCTCGACGAACTCGCCGAGAAGTGCGGCCTCGACCCGATCGCGCTGCGTGCCCGCAACGAACCGGACGTCGGCCCCGTCTCCGGGCTGCCGTTCAGCGGCCGCAACCTGCTCGCGTGCTTCGAGGAGGGGGCCCGCCGGTTCGGCTGGGCGGAGCGCGACCCGCGGCCCGGCATCCGCCGCGAGGGGCGCTGGCTGCTCGGGACCGGCACGGCCGCGTCCACGTTCCCCGTGCTGTCCGCGCCGTCCACGGCGGCCGTGACGGCCGAACCGGACGGCACCTTCACCGTGCGGATCACCGCGTCCGACATCGGGACCGGGGCGCGTACCGCGCTCACCCTGATCGCCGCGGACGCGCTGGAGGTGGCGCCGGAGCGCATCCGGATGCGGATCGCGGACAGCGACTTCGGCTTCGCGATGATCGCCGGCGGTTCGATGGGCACCCGCTCCTGGGCCTGGGCGATCAGGGTCGCGGCGGACGAGCTGCGCGAGCGGCTGGCGCTGGGCGGCGGCATCCCGCCCGAGGGGATCACGGCACGCTCGGACACCTCCCAGGCCGTCGGCGCGCTGGAGCAGAAGGAACGGCACTCCTTCGGGGCGCAGTTCGCCGAGGTCGCCGTCGATGTCACCAGCGGGGAGGTGCGGGTGCGACGGATGCTCGGCATCTTCGCCGCGGGCCGGATCGTCAACCCGCTGACCGCGCGCGGGCAGTTCCTCGGAGGCATGATCTGGGGCCTGTCCATGGCGCTCCACGAGGAGGCGGTCCGGGACCGTGCGAGCGGCGGCCACGTCGGCGCGGACCTCGCCGGCTACCACTTCTCCGCACACGCCGACGTACCGCACATCGAGGCGGACTGGGTGGACGACCCCGACCCGGACGACCCGGTCGGCATCAAGGGCATCGGCGAGGTCGGGGTCGTCGGAGCGGCCGCGGCGATCGCCAACGCGGTCTGGCACGCGATCGGCGTACGCCACCGCGACCTGCCGATCCGCCCCGACCGCGTGCTTCTGGCGGGCACGGGAACGGGAGGGGACCGGGATGCTTGACATCGCCGACGAACTGCACCGGTGGGTCGAGGAGGGCCGGGACTTCGCCGTCGCCACTGTCGTGAGCGTCGGCGGCAGCGCCCCGCGGGGTCCCGGCGCCGCCCTCGCCGTCGACAGCGGCGGCACGGCCATCGGCTCGGTCTCCGGCGGCTGCGTGGAAGGCGCCGTGTACGAGCTGTGCGTCGAGGCGCTGCGGGACGGCCGTACGGTGCTCGAACGGTTCGGCTACAGCGACGAGGACGCCTTCGCGGTGGGGCTGACCTGCGGCGGGGTCATCGACATCCTGGTCACGCCGGTGACCGCGGACACACCGGACCGGCAGGTGTACGTGGCGGCGCTGTCCGCCGCCGCCCGAGGAGGGACGGCGGCCGTCGTCCGCGTGGCCCGGGGACCGGCGGAACTGCTGGGCAGGACGCTGCTCGTCCGCCCCGACGGGGGTCCCGGAGGCTCGCAGGAGGGGAGTCTCGGCGGGAGTCCGGAGCTGGACCGTACGGCGGTGGGTGAGGCGCGCGCCATGCTCGCCGCGGGCCGCACCGGCACCCTTGAGCTCTCGGAGGACGGCTCACGCTGTCCGGGCGGCGTGACCCTGCTCGTCGAGTCGAGCGTGCCGCCGCCCCGCATGATCGTCTTCGGTGCCGTCGACTTCGCCACGGCGCTGGTACGCGTGGGCAAGTTCCTCGGCTACCACGTGACCGTGTGCGACGCCCGCCCCGTGTTCGCCACCCGGGTCCGGTTCCCCGACGCGGACGACATCGTGGTCGACTGGCCGCACCGCTACCTCCGGCACACCGGGACCGACGACCGTACGGTCCTGTGCGTGCTCACCCACGACGCGAAGTTCGACGTACCGCTCCTGGAGGTGGCCCTGCGGATGCCGGTGGCGTTCGTCGGCGCCATGGGGTCGCGCCGCACCCACGAGGACCGCGAGCGGCGGTTGCGCGAGGCCGGCCTCACCGAGCGGGAGCTGTCCCGCCTGAGGTCTCCGATCGGGCTCGACCTGGGGGCCCGTACGCCCGAGGAGACCGCCCTGTCCATCGCGGCGGAGATCGTCGCCGCGCGGGAGGGCGGGACGGGCGCCCCGCTGACCAGTTGCGGGACACCCATCCATCGGAACGGCGACGAGCGCGGGACCGGCGTGGCCGGGACACGGGAGGCCGCCTGACGGACCCGGCGGGCCCGCGTACCCCCCTCGGGCCCGCCGGTCGGCTCTCCCCGCTCGGCAGGTTCGCCGATGAACGATCACGTCGGACGACTTCTGCGCGAGCCGTTCCGCTCGGCCAGTCTGGAGGTGTCGCCGGTTCCCGGCGGGCACGGACCTGGGAGGTCGGAATGGACACGATGCACGCGGTACGCGGCCACCGGCGGGGCGGTCCGCGGCAGCTGACCTACGAGGTCGCCGTGCGCCCGGTGCCGGGCGACGGCGAGGTACTGGTCGAGGTGCGCTCCGCCTCCGTCACGGCCGGCGAGCTGGACTGGGACGCGACCTGGACCGACAGCTTCGACGGGAGCGGCAGCCCGCGGGTGCCGATCGTGCCCTCCAAGGAGGTGTCGGGGGTCGTCGCCGTGCTGGGTCCCGGGGTGACGGAGTGGAGCGTGGGGGACGAGGTGTTCGGGCTGATCCCGTTCACCCGGGACGGGGCGGCGGCGGAGTTCACCGCCGTGCCGGCGGCCGTGCTCGCCGCCAAGCCGGCGACCCTGGACCACGACCACGCGGCGGCACTGCCGCTGGCCGGGCTGACGGCCTGGCAGGGTCTGGTGGCGCACGGCGGTCTGCGTCCCGGTGCCCGCGTGCTGGTGCACGGCGGTGCGGGCGGGGTCGGCTCCTTCACGGTGCAGGTCGCGGCCGCGCTCGGTGCCTCCGTCATCGCGACCGCCGGCGCCGAGGCCGCCGACTTCGTCCGGGAGCTGGGCGCCGAGCAGGTCATCGACTACCGAGACGAACGCTTCGAGGAGCACGTCAAGGACGTGGACCTGGTCTTCGACACCGTCGGTGGCGAGATCCAGGACCGCTCCTGGCAGGTGCTGCGTCCGGGCGGCCTGCTGGTGAGCGTCGTCGCCCCGCCCGACGCCACGAAGGAGGGCGGCCGGTTCTTCGTGGTGGAACCGGACCGCACCGGACTTGAGGAGCTGTCCCGCCTGGTCGACGCGGGCACGCTGGTCCCGTACGTCGACACCGTGCTGCCCCTCGCCGAGACCGCGCAGGCGTACGAGGCACTGGAACGGGGCCGGCGCCGGGGCAAGATCGTGCTGCATGTGTCCTGACGCCTCCTGGGACGGCGCCCACAATTCAGGAACCCGATGCCGCACCCGCACCCGATGCCGCACCCGCACCCGATGCCGAACCCGAACCCGAACCCGAACCCGAGCGCGCCAGCCACTCGTACGCGGCTCGCGCCGTGAACTCCGCCTGGCCACCGCGCAACAGCAGCCCCGCCGTGGCGAACGCCGGGTCGTCGGCCTGCGCGGCCACGTACGGGATCGCGATGCAGCGCATCCCGGCCGCGTGCGCGGCGGCGGCGCCGGGAGCGGCGTCCTCAAGGACCACGCAGCTCGCCGGGGCGCAGCCCAGCCGGCGCGCCGCTTCGAGGAAGACGTCCGGAGCGGGCTTGCCGTGCGCGACCTCGTCGGCGGAGACGACGGTGGTCAGGTGGGAGGCAAGGCCGGTGCCCGTCAGGATCGCCTCGATGGCGGCCGGTGAGGAGCCCGAGGCCACGGCCATCGGGACGCCCTCGGCGGCCAGCAGCTCCACGAACTTCCGCATCTCGGGGTACACGTGGGTGGCAGCGCGGGCCAGTTCCAGATAGCGGCGGTTCTTGTCGGCGAGCAGGACGTCGAGCGGGGCCCGCAGGCCGTACCGCTCCTTCCAGAGCGCCAGCGTCTCCTGGGTGCTGATGCCGACGTACCGCTCGTGCTCGGACCAGGTGAAGTCGGTGATGCCCTGCTCGGCGAGTGTCTGGCGCCCGGCCTCGAAGTAGTTCGGCTCACTGTCCACGAGTGTTCCGTCGAGATCGAAGATGACCGCAGTGCTGCCGAGAGTGCCCATGCGGTCCAGGATGCCAAGGGGCCACGCGCTGCCATGGACCGGCCCGGGTGGTGTGGCGCCATGGACCGCCCGGCCCTGTCCCGCCCGGTGCGACCGGGTCAGCTTCTCGCCGCCCGGCCGATCGACTCCACGAGCGGCAGCACCCGGTGTGCGACGCGCTCCCGCAGCGCCACCTCGGTGCGGGTGCGGACCACCCCGGGCATGCTGATCAGCGCCTGGATCACATCCTCCAGGTGCGCGTTGTCCCGCGCCACGACCCGGGTGAGCAGATCGCCGCCGCCGGTGATCGAGAAGGCCTCGATGATCTCCGGTACGGCGGCGAGCGCGTCGCCCACCTCGTCGAGATGGCCCTGCGTGACCTCGATGTGCACGAAGGCGAGAACGGGGTGGTCGAGCGCCGCGGGGGACAGCGAAGGCCCCGTACCGGTGATCACTCCGTCCCGCTCCAGCCGGTCCAGGCGGGCCTGCAGCGTGCCGCGGGCGACACCGAGCGTGCGGGCGTACTCGCGGATGCTGGTGCGCGGCTGCTCCAGCAGCAGCCGCAGGATGCGGGTGTCGAGTTCGTCCACGGCCATGGTCCGTCGGCCTCCCTACGGCCTGAGGTGATCTTCGCCGACCGTACCAATGGCTCAGCCCGCCGGAGGACTGTGGGGCCAGTTGGCTCCGGGGGGTGCACGCCCCCCCGGAGCCAACCGCGCGAACTCGACAGTCCGTCCTGGAACCGCACCGCATCCAGCGGCCGTGCGCCGGTCCTTCGGTCCTAGGCCCCGGTCGGCCCGCTGAGGCCGGCATTTCTGGCCCGTCCGGTGCGCAGCTTCTGTGCGACGAGTGCCAGGGCGCTGAAGGCGATGACCGCCGAGCTGTAGACGACCGAGGTTTCGTGCAGGCCCACGTTCGTGGTGGCGAACCCGGCGACGACGGCCGGGATGCTGAAGGCCAGGTAGGAGATGACGAACGCGACCGCGAACAGTTCGCCCCGTTCGGCCGGCTCGGCGATCCGGGCCAGGGTGCCGAAGCTGGCCAGGGCCGACCCGCCGAAGCCGATTCCGGCGATGGCGGTACCGACGGCGGCCAGCGTGAGCGAGTCCGCCTGCACCCCGCTCAGGCCCACGGCCGTCCCGAGGAGCAGCAGGGTCGCCGAGAGGGCGAGCGTGCGCTCGGTGGGCCAGCCGCGCAACGCGAACACCGTGATCGAGGCGGGGCCGCAGAGCAGGGTGACCACGAGCCCGCCGATGACGTGACTGGACAGGCCGAACAGGTTGGCGGCCACGGACGGACCGAGCGAGAGGTACAGCCCGCCGAGGGCCCAGCTCGCCACCAGGATCGGTACGAGGGCGATCAGGTCCCGGCGCAGTCGTGGGGCGACGCCCAGGCGCGGCTGCAGCGACCGTACGACGCCCGGTCGGCGCTGTGCCGTCTCGGGCAGCAGGGCGACGAGCGCACCGGCGAGCACCAGGCCCGCGAGCAGCAGTACGTAGACCAAGCGGGTCGGGTGCGGTCCGTACTGGGCCAGAATGCCGCAGCCCAACGCGCCCAGGCCGAGTCCGAAGGTCGGGGCCGCGCCGGTGATGACGCCGGCGCGATGCGGGGCGTGCGGCGGATTGAGATCGACCAGTGTCGCGCCGAGGGTCGTCATGGCCGCGCCGGTGGCGATGCCCTGCACCAGGCGGGCCAGCAGAAGTATCGAGACGTCGTCGGCGACGATGAAGAGCACCATCGCCACCGCTTCGAGGGCGATGGCCGAGGCCAGCACCGGTCGGCGGCCGATGTGGTCGGACAGCGCCCCGAGCACCAGGAGGGCCCCGATCATGCCGACCACGTACACCGCGAACACGGTGGTCAGCGTGGTGGCGGAGAAGCTCCATTCGTGCTGGTAGATGACGTAGAGCGGCGACGGTGCGCTTGAGGCGGCCATGAACAGGATGAAGACGGCCGCGATGGAGGTGAAGGCCACCGGCCGGCTCAGTCCGCGCCGCGCGGGACCGCCCGGTCGGTCGTCCGGGGCCGAGGTTGACGGGGTGCTTTTGTGACGCGTGGGTGCGTGGGACATGCGCCCTCTCCGAATGCAGTGATCGTTGCGTTAGTCAGAGTAGCCCTAACGCAGCGATGAGTGCGATAATTTCCGTATGACCGAAGCAACAGTTCAAACTCGTCCCGGCGGCCGCTCCGCGCGGGTCAGGGTGGCCGTCCATCGCGCGGTCGAGGAGTTGGTGGCCGAAGGGCCGGGCGAGGCGCTGACCATCCCCGTCATCGCGGCGCGCGCCGGTGTGCACGCGACCACGGTCTACCGGCGCTGGGGTTCGGTGGCGCAGCTCCTGAGTGATGTCACCACCAGTCGCTTCAGTGGCGACGTGGTGGTGCCGGACAGCGGCTCACTCGCCGGTGACCTGGAGCGATGGGCGAGCGATGTGGCCACCGACCTCTCCGACCCCGACGTCCTCGCTCTGATGCGGGCGACCGTCGGCTCGGGCCCCGAAGGCGGCAGCGCCTGCTCGGCCGATCGGCATGCGCAGCTCGGCGCGATCATCGAGCGGGAACGAGCGCGCGGAGGCAAGGCGCCGACCGTGGAAAGAGCCGTCGACGCACTGCTCGGTCCGCTGTACTACCGCGCCATCTTCGGCGGAGAGCCCGCGTCAGGTGAGTGGGCGCGGGGACTGGTGACGACGCTGATCGCGGAGATCTAGTCCGGACGGTTCGGGCGCCCCCATGTAACGGGCGTCCCCCGTGTGAGTTGTCCGTATCCAAGTAGTCCGTATCCAAATCCAAGTAGTCCGTTGGCTTCCCTTTGGTCCGGCATGACCGCCTGTGGCTGTACCAATGGTCCAGCCGATGCTGCCTCTGTTGAACCAGAAGGTCCGCAGATGGTGTGATGTCCCCGTCGATGGCGCTGCGGAACTCGCGGCGCCTTTTTCATGCCGGATCCTCGTGTTCCGTGCGAGAGGGCGGGGCAGTGCTCAAGCGGATGTTCATGGCTCCGGATCCGGGCCGGCTGCGGCTGCGCGGTGCATCGCGGTCCGTCCTCGGCATCGGACTGGCGGTGGCCCTCTGCGGCCTTTCCGTGCACTCGCTCGTGGGGGCCATGACCGGTGGGCTGGCCGCGTTGCTCGCTCTGTTCACGGTGACCGACGCGACCGTGCGCGGGCAGGCCGTCACGACCGCGCTGCTGCCGGCCGTGGGGCTGCCCGTACTGACCCTCGCCACGGAACTGCACGACGTCCCGGTGGCACGGGACACCGCCTTCCTCGCGGTGGTCGGCATGGGCGTGTACGCCCGACGCTGGGGGCCGCGGGGCCACGCCCTGGGCGTGTTCGCGTTCATGTCCTTCTTCATGGCGCAGTTCCTGCATGCGGTGCCCGGGCAACTGCCCGAGCTGTACGCCGCGGTGCTGCTGTCCCTGCTCGCGTCCTCGACGGTGCGCTTCGGCCTGTGGTGTTACGAGAAGCGACTGCCGCCCCCCACCGCACCCGCGCCCCCTGACGCCGCGGGACTGGCCAGGCCGACCACCCGCCAGGCGGTCCAAGCGATCTCGGGCGCCGCTTTCGCCCTCGTGGCGGGCCACCTGTTGTCCGCGGAACGCTGGTACTGGGCCGTGGGCGCCACCTGGTGGATCTTCGTGAACACCGCATCACGCGGTGAGACCCTGGTGCGCGGCTTCCGCCGCGTTCTCGGCACGATGCTCGGCATGCTTCTGGGCCTCGCCGTGGCCGTTCCCCTGCAGGGGGCGCCCGTGCCCACCGTGCTTCTCGTCGCGGTATGCGTCTTCGGGATCTTCTACGCGGCCGCGGTCTCGTACACCTGGATGATGCTCGCGGTGACGCTGATGGCCGAGCTGTTGTACGGGCTTCTGGGGGTACTGGATCCCCAGCTGGTCGGCCTGCGGCTGGCGGAAACGGGGGTCGGGGCCGTCGGCGCGGTGCTGGCCGTCCTGCTGGTGCTGCCCGTCACCACGCACTCCACCACCGACGCCTGGATAGACCGGGCTCTGCGGTGCGTGCACGCCTGCACGGCTGAAGCCGCGGCGCGACTCGAAGGGTCCCCGACCGCCGACCCGCTCGCGGAAGTCGCGGAGTTGGAGAGGGTGCTCGGCAGGGTGCGGGCCTCGCTCGGGCCCCTGCTGCACCCGCTCAATCCGATGCGCGGCCGCGGTCGACGCGCCCGTCGTGTGCTCGCCCTGCTCGATGTCTGCGCCCGTGAGGCGAGGGGGCTGGCTGTCGTCGCCGCGGACGCCGAGGCGTCCTGCGACGCCCGCCTCACCGCTGCCTGCGAGCGCGTGGCTGCGGCTGTCGACGCACTGACCGTGCCGGGCGGTTCGCACGATGCGCCGACCGTCGTCGGCAGCGCGCCTTCGGCCCATGGGTCGGCGCGGGCGCTCACCCATCTCCACGATCTGGAACTGGCGCTCGTCGAACTCGCCGCGCCGCTCGGCCACGCTCCGCGGCTCTCGCCGGCCTGAGCGAAGGCGTTCGACGCGGCCGGATTTATCGCTTTTTGAGCGGACCTGACGTCGAGTGTTCGTAGGCCGGTCGCGTGCTGACTAAGGTGTGATTGCCGGATAGGCAGGTGAGTGCCGGGAATTCTCGCGCAGTTGAGGCGATGTTCACCTGAACTCCGGTTGGCGGCTGGAAAGTGCAGCATCAATTCGTGTTGGTCCCTGCAAGGAGTTGCCCCCCGATGTCGAGCACTACGTCCGCCGAGGTCCGTTCCGTCCCAGCGGGCGGCGGATCCGCACCCCACGGACGCGACTCATTACGGCTGGACATCCAGGGGCTGCGCGCGGTGGCCGTCGGGCTCGTGGTCCTCTCCCACGCCGGGGTGTCGCAGTTCAGCGGTGGTTACGTCGGGGTCGACGTCTTCTTCGTGATCTCGGGCTTTCTCATCACCTCCCTGCTGCTGCGCGAACTCGCCACCACCGGCCGCCTGTCGGTCCGCGCGTTCTACGGCCGCCGGGCGCTGCGGCTGCTGCCCGCGTCGTCCCTGGTCATCGTCGTCACACTGGCCGGGTCATGGCTGTTCCTGTCGAAGGCGAGGCTCGCCGAGTACGCGGGCGACGCCATCGGCAGCGCGCTGTACGCGGTCAACTTCCGGCTGGCCGCCGCCGGTACGGACTATCTCGCCCAGGACAGCCCGCCTTCGCCGTTCCAGCACTTCTGGTCGCTCGCCGTGGAGGAGCAGTTCTACCTGGTGTGGCCGCTGCTCCTGCTGCTCAGCTGGCGGGTCGCCCGCGGCCGGCGCCGACCGATCGCTCTGGCGCTCGGGGTGCTGTGCCTGGGGTCGCTCGCGCTCAGTGTCGTCGTGACGAACTCCTCGGCGCCCTGGGCGTACTTCGGCTCCCCCACCCGGGGCTGGGAACTCGGCGTCGGTGCGCTGCTGGCGCTGGCCACGACCCGGCTGGAACGGCTGCCCGCCGCCCTCGCGGGCCCGCTGACCTGGCTCGGCCTGGCCTGCGTCACGCTGGCGGCGGTCTGGTACGACGACGGGACGCCGTTCCCGGGCTACCGCGCCCTCCTGCCGGTCCTCGGCGCCGGGCTCGTCCTGGCCGGCGGCTGCGCGCCCGCCGCGCACGGCGCGGGATGGCTGCTCGGGCGGCGCCCGCTGGTGTGGCTGGGCGGGCTCTCGTACGGCTGGTACCTGTGGCACTGGCCGCTGCTCGTCATAGCCCCGGCGGCGCTGGGCCGTCCGGACGGCACCGCCGGGGTACCGCTCGCGCTCGGGCTGTGCGCGGTGGCGCTGGGCCTGGCGTGGCTGACGCTGCGCCTCGTCGAGAACCCGGTCCGCTTCCACCGGGTGTTCCGGGGGCGGCCCTCCAGGGCTCTCGCGCTCGGGGTCGGGCTGTCGGTCGGAGCCACGGCGCTGTCGCTGACGGCGGCGGCGGTCCCGCCGACGATCGAGGTCGGCGGGCCCGCGCCCGTACTGGCGCGGGAACTGGCCGCCGCGCCGGACCCGCAGGCGCGGCTGGCCGAACTCCTGGAGTCGTCCTCCGGCAGCCTGCCGAGCAATCTCTCCCCGTCGCTGCCCAAGGTGAAGTCCGCCCGGTCCGCGGTCTACCGGGACGGCTGTCACGTCAACTACGACAGCATCCAGAACCCGCCCTGTGTCTACGGGGACCGCGCGTCCTCCCGGACCGTCGTGCTCTTCGGCGACTCCCACGCGGCCCAGTGGTTCCCGGCCCTGCAGGGACTTGCGACCGACCGCGGGTGGAAGCTGGTCTCCCTGACGAAGGCTTCCTGCAAGGTCGCCGCCGTGACCATCATCAACCGCCAGAAGCCGTACACCGCCTGCGACACCTGGCGTTCCAAGGCCGTGGCGAGGATCAACGCTCTGCACCCGGCCCTGGTCGTCGTCTCCTCCTCGGACGCGGGCGACCCCGCCCAGCCCGTCGGCGACTCCCTCCAGCAGTGGACCACCGGTTTCGAGGACACCTTCCGGGACCTCGCCGCTTCCGGCGCTCGCGTCGCCGCCCTGCTCGACACCCCGTGGCCCAAGGGCGACCCGGTCGACTGCGCCGCCGACAACTCCATGCAACTGCACGCCTGCGCGAACCACCTGCCGGACGCGATCTACGACGCGACCCGTCACACCGCCACCCGTCGCGCCGCCGCCGCGACCGGTACCTCGGTCATCGACCCCCAACCCTGGGTCTGCGCCACCCGCACGGGCATCTGTCCCGTCGTCGTCGGCAACATCCCCGTCTACCGCGACGGCAGCCACCTCTCCGAGGCCTACGCCGCGGCCCTCACCCCGGTCCTCGCTCCCACCCTGGACCGCCTCGTCGGCAAGTCCTGAGCACGCCCGAGGAAGTTCCGCCAGGAGGAGCAGCCGGACACCTCCGGAACGGTGGAACCCAGTGCCCGTCCGACTCGACAGTTCGTCCGGAGTTCGTCCGGCCCGCATCTCGGGCAATCGGCAGCACGAGCCTTCGAACGCTGATTCGATGGCATGGGTATGGCGGTCGAGGTCCTGAGACGACGGTGGGAGGCTCGGTGATCGAGTGCGTTCGGGCGGTACTGATCACGCCCGCCGGTCGGCTGCTGTTGATCAGGCGTACCTGGCCGGGCGCGACGCCCTACCGGGTATGTCCCGGCGGGCACGTCGAATCGAGCGATCCGAGCCTGCGAGCAGCCCTGGCCCGTGAGGTACGCGAAGAGGCGGGAGCGGAACCGCAGATCACCGGCCTGCTCCACGTGGTGGCCGACGAGCACCTGCGCCAGTACTTCTACCTGGCCCGCATCCCGTCGTGGTCCGAGGCGGACCGCACCGGTCCGGAGTTCGACGACCCGGACCGCGGGGAGTACCGACTTGAGGAAGTCCCGCTGACGGTCCAGGCGCTCGACGCCATCAGTCTGGACCCCGAGGAGATCGCCGCACTGTTGCGCGACACGGTGACGACCGGCACCGACCTGGCCACCTTGGCGGACCCGACCCGGTGAGTCCGGCGCCGGCCATCGAGCGTTCGACGTACGGGCGTCCGCCGCGTCGCGAACGGCAGAGCGCGGACCACTACCGACCACCACACGGAGGAGGGTGAGCGAGACCTTGGTCTAGACCGCGGTGCGATGACTGCTACCGTCGGCCCCGGACAGCGCGGGACCGAGAGGGGCACGGCAGTGACAGACGGCGGCAGGCGGGAAACGCGGGCGTTCATCGGCTCGTTCACGGCGGCGGGAGGCCTGGGTGTCGTGAACGCGGCCGTGGACCGCGGCAGTGGTGCGCTGACCCTCCTGAGCGCGGTGGACGGCGTACCCGACCCGTCGTATCTGGCCCTCTCGCCCGCGCGCGACATGCTGTACGCGGTCAGCGAGACGGCCGACGGCGCGGTGGCCGCGTACCGTCTCAACGGCGACAAGACGGTGCCCGCCGGACCCTTGGTGTCGGTCGGCGGAAGCGGTCCGACGCACCTCAGCGTGTTCGCCGGACACGTCCTGACCGCCAACTACGGCTCCGGCAGCGTCACCGCCCTGCCCGTGCGCACCGACGGCACACTCCTCGGCGCCGCCTCCAGCGTGCTCCAGCACAAGGGTTCCGGCCCGCACACCCGGCGTCAGCAGGGCCCGCACGCCCACCAGGTACAGCCCGATCCGAGCGGGCGCTGGGCGGTGAGCGTCGACCTCGGCACGGACTCCGTGCGGGTGTGCGCGCTGGAGGGCGGCCGGCTCACGGTGCACCGCGAGATCGCGCTGCGCCCCGGTTCCGGGCCCCGCCACCTGGCCTTCCACCCGCGCGGCGAACACGCGTACGTACTCAACGAACTCGCCCCCACCGTCACCGTCTGCCGCTGGAACGCCGTGGAAGGCTCGCTGCGGCCCGTCGGCGAGACGCCGGTGCTGTCCGGCGCCCCGGGCGGTGACGCGTATCCCTCGGGCATCGTGGTGTCACCCGACGGCCGCTTCGTGTGGACCGCCACGCGCGGCCAGGACGTCGTCTCCGTGCTCACCCCCGACGCGGTGGGCGAGGGGCTCCGGCTGGTCGCCACGGTGCCCTGCGGGGGCACCTGGCCACGCGCGCTGGCCCTCGACCCCACGGGGCGTTTCCTGTACGCCGCCAACGAGCGCTCCGGGGATGTGACCTGGTTCGCGGTCGACCCCGACACGGGGGTGCCGCGGCGGGGCGGCTCGGTGGAGGTTCCGGCGGCTTCCTGTGTGGTCTTCGGCTGATGCCGATCTGCCCGTTCGCCCGTTTGCCCAGTGGTGATGCGCCGCCGACGTGAAAGTCGCTGATGAGAGAGCAAGGGCCCGCTCCTGCCAGAGGAGCGGGCCCTTCGACGCACGAGGGGTGGTGCGGGGGGCCGTCAGCGGACCGGCGTGCCCTGCGGCTGCTGCGGCGCGATGCCGAGCGCCGTCGTGTACTTGGCCAGCGCGAGCTTGCCGATCGCCGGATACGGGCCGAGCGCCTCGGCCGCGGAACAGCCCGCCTCCTTGGCGGCCGCGTCCAGCAGACCGGCGTCGATCTCCGGGCCGATCAGGTACGGAGCCAGGGCGAGATGCTGGGAGCCCGAGCCGCGCAGCTGCTCGGCGGTGGCCGCGATCGCGCCCTCTTCGTCGAGCGCCGCCGCCATCACCGGCACAGCGAGTCGCGCGGCGAGCAGCATGCCGGTGATCCCGGCCGCCTGCACGGCATCCTCGCCGCCCACGGAGGCGAGGATGATGCCGTCCGCGGCCGTCGCCACGGTGAACAGCCGGGCACGGTCGGCACGCGCCAGACCCGCCTCGGACAGCCGTACGTGCAGCGCCTCCGCGAGCAGCGGGTGGGGGCCGAGCACATCGGTCAGGTCGGCCGCGATCCGGCTCTCCATGACGGCCTGGCGGACCCGGCGCAGCAGCGCGTTGTCCGGACCGGCGAGCAGGGGCACCACGACGGCGACGGGGCCGTCGGGCGCGGTCACGTCCGCACCGGCGGCACGGGCCTGCTCATAGCGGGCGGTGCGCTCCTCGGCGGCGCGCGCGAGCACGGACTGCAGCGTGGGGAACTCGGCGTCGTCCCCGTCGAGGTACCCGATCCGGGCGTCGAGGCCGGGCAGCTCGGAGCGTGCGATGCTCACGACCTCCTCGGCGAGGCTGCGCGTGGCCGCGCTGGAGGTGCCCGGCACCGCGAGGACGAGCGCGGGCGCGCCCTCGGGAGCCGCCAGCTGCTCGGGTCGGCGGTGCCGCCCGGGCTGGCGAGGTCGCGGCATTCGTACTGGCAGGCCGGACGCGGGCCCAGTGGGGGAGCTCATGGCGACGCATGTTACTGGCTTCTTGGGCTCCCCTGTTCGGGGAGGGTGCAGGTGAGCGGTATCCGTCCGGTTTTGTCTGATGAGTTACGCGTGGATCAGAAATGATCGGTCCGGCCCCACTTGCCGGTGCTGTCGTGTGCCTGTGACTCCTGGGGTGACGGGTGACTTCGCTTGTCCGACAGGCCGGATGAATCCCCCTTTCGGGGCATGGACGGCTCGCCTGCATCCTTTTCGGTCATCACATACAGCATGTGTGCGTCGCGGGGGAGCGTGAGCCGGTCGTTCGCCAGATCGACGGCGATGCGTACGGCACCGTCCAGGGGATCGCCCGCCGCCGGTACCTGCCGGGCCTGCGGCAGTTGCTTCGACAGCTCCTTGCGCAGAGGTACGAGGAGGGGTTCGCCGATCTTGAACAGGCCACCGGTGAGGGCGACTTGGGCCTCGCCGGTGGCCGGGCAGACGGCGGCCGCGGACTCCGCCATGTGCTGGGCGGCGGAGCGCAGCACCTCGCGTGCCACGGGGTCGCTCCCGGCGGGCGCGGTGGACCCCGCGCACGCGGCCACTTCGGGTGCGAAGGCGGCGAGTGCGGCGGGCCGGTCGGTGCGCGGATACAGCCTGCCCGGCAACCCGGCCATCGGCCCGAACATCTGCTCGGCCCGCGCCAGCAGTGCCGCCGACCCTCCGGGGCGCCCGTCGAAGGCCCGCAGGGCCGCTTCGAGCCCGGCCCGGCCGATCCACGCCCCGCCGCCGCAGTCGCCGAGAAGATGGCCCCAGCCGTCCGCTCTGTGCCACCTCGCCAGGTCGGTGCCGACCGCGATCATGCCGGTTCCCGCGGCGATCACGGCGCCCGGCCGCTGACCGAGTGCGCCCGCGTACGCGCTGACCGCGTCGGCGGCCAACGCGAGTCGTGGCACGCCGAGTTCACGCTTCAGCGCCGAGGGCAACCTGGCGCGCAGTTCGTCGCCGAGCGTGGCGAGACCCGCCGCTCCGACGGCGACCGCCCCGAGCTCACCCACTCCGTTCGCGGCCATCAACTCCCGGGCCATCGGGAGGAGTTGTTCCAGCAGATGCCCGGCGTCGATGCCGCGCGGCCCGGTGCGGACCGGCTCCTTGGACGTCAGCGGAACGCCGACGACGTGCCCGCGCACGGCCAGCGCCGCCCGCAGCCCCGAGCCGCCCGAGTCGACCGCCAGCACACCGGGCGCCGCGACGGGGGGCGTCATGACAGCACTCCCTGTTGTGTACACGGCGTCAGGTCGCCGTTGGACGGCTGGGGCGGCCCGAGGGCCGTGGTCGGTGTGCGGAAGACGGTGATCGGTCTGTTCGGCAACGGGCGTACGTCCGGCGCGGCCGGGAACGACCGACCTGACGCGTGGGCGGGAGCTCCGGGATGCAGGTGTCCAGGACGAGAGGGCGACCAGCCAGGGCAAGAGGCTGACCAGGCAGGATGACGACGGCGGAGTGGCTTGACCACGGGACGCGACAAGCTCCCCTCCTCCCTGGTGACCGGCTGGGCGATCTGCCGGACCGGGCTCGGCGATCTCGACGAGGAGGAAGACTAGCGCCGAGAGCCGGGTCCGTGTACAGGGGTTGTCCGTATGTATGTGTCGCGGCGTGTGCCAGTAGAGTGACGCGTCGTGGCACCACGACCTTTGTATGAACTCATCGAAGCGGGCTGGGCGAAGGCTCTGGAACCTGCGGCCGAACGTATCGCCGCCATGGGGGACTTTCTCCGGGCCGAGATAGCGGCAGGCCGGACCTATCTCCCGGCCGGGGCGAATGTACTGCGGGCCTTCCAGCAGCCCTTCGACGACGTACGCGTGTTGATCGTCGGTCAGGACCCCTACCCCACGCCGGGGATGGCCGTCGGACTGAGCTTCGCCGTGTCGCCCGAGGTGCGTTCGCTGCCGGGCAGTCTGGAGAACATCTTCCGGGAACTGCACACGGACTTGGGGCTGCCCAGGCCGTCCAACGGCGACCTGACGCCGTGGACCGAGCAGGGGGTGCTGCTGCTCAACAGGGCGCTGACGACAGCGCCCCGCAAGCCGGCGGCGCACCGGGGCAAGGGATGGGAAGAGGTGACGGAGCAGGCGATCCGGGCCCTGGTCGCGCGGGAGAAACCGCTGGTGTCGATCCTGTGGGGGCGTGACGCCCGCAATCTGCGGCCGCTGCTCGGGGATCTCCCGGCCATCGAGTCCGCTCATCCCTCGCCGATGTCGGCGGATCGCGGGTTCTTCGGCTCGCGTCCGTTCAGCCGGGCCAACGATCTGTTGGTGCAGCAGGGCGTGCAACCGGTGGAATGGCGCCTGCCGTAGAGCGCGGAGACATGGGGCTGACGGTCTGCTTGCTGGCCGACCTCGGCGGATGCCGCACCAACGATCAGCACCCGTACTCCCGTACTCCCGTCCATGAGGCGTGCCCGGCGCGTGCGTGCCCATGAGACCTCTGTCCGAACGCTGTCGTGTGCCGGCCGCGCGCCCCGGTGGAGGGGTCCACTGAGCGGGCCGGTTCTGTGGTGATGCCGAGAGCGCCGGGGCTAGCGTCCGTTCACCCGAGTGCGGAGGCGGCGTATGGCGAACGGGACGGACCTGGCGGAGAAGTGGGCGCGAGCGCCGATCGGCGGGACGGATGTCGCGCGCGATCCGGTGGCGGAGGCACGGCAGTGAGCGCCGGACAGACCCCGGACAGGGGCGTGGTGCGGACTCCGCCGCGGGGCACCGAACGGGCCCGGCTGCGGGTCGGTGTCCGTGTCCCGCCCTGCGACCGGGCGGACCGCGTGGTGGAGACCGTACGCCGAGCGGAGCGACTCGGCTTCGACGACGTCTGGTTCCCCGACTCCCAGCTGCTGTGGCGGGACGTGTTCACCACGCTGACCGCCGCCGCCCTGGGCACGGAACGGATCGGTCTGGGCACCGCGGTCACCAACCTGGCGACCCGGCACCCGGCCGTCGTCGCCTCGGCCGCCCGTAGCGTCGCCGAGCTCGCCCCCGGGCGCTTCACCCTCGGGCTCGGGGTGGGCAACAGCTCCGTCGGGCCCATCGGGCTGCGTCAGACCACCTCGGCGGCGATGCGCGAAGGTCTGGGCATGCTGCGGGCGCTACTGGACGGCCGCGAGTGGGATTTCGAGGGCGTCGGGGGGACGGTCCGGTCCCGGTTGCGGGACCCTCGACCCGACGTGCCCCTGCACCTGGCCGCGAGCGGGCCCAAGAACCTGCGGCTCGCCGGGGAGATCGCGGACGGGGTGATCCTTCTCAGCGGTGTCTCGCCGAGGACTCTGGAGGGCGCGACCGCCCGCGTACGCGAAGGCGCCGAGGCGGCGGGCCGGAGTGCCACGGACATTCCGCTGACCGTCTCCGCCTTCTGCGCGGTGACCGACGACATCGAGGCCGAAGCCCGGCTGATCAAGCCGATCTGCGCGTCGATCGCACAGAACGGCGGAGCGCCCTTCCTCGCCCTGGCGGGCATCGACGTCGACGTACCCGCGACGGTCGAAGGGGTCTACCCCGATCTCGTGCACGCCGAGGACTGGGAGGCCGCGGTCGGGATCTGCTCGGCGTGGATCAGCGATGCGGCAGCTCTCCGGTTCGCCCAGGAATTCTGTCTGTTCGGCACGGCGGAGCAGATCGCCGAACGGCTCCGCGCCCTGCACACCACCGGGGTCACCGGGGTGTTCCTCCAACATGTCGGCTCCTACGACCTACCGGCCGAGCTGATCGAAGCCGTCGGCTCCTCGGTGCTGCCGGCCCTCTCCCTCTCCACGCCCATGAAGGCAGGTCACGCATGACGGACATTCTGCGAAGGGGCTATGTGCCCAGCACCTTCGGGCAGTTGCACTATGTCGAATGCGGCACCGGCGAGCCCGTCCTGATACTCCATCAGACCCCACGCTCCTGGACCGAGTACCTCGACGTGCTGCCCCTGGTCGGTGCCGAGCACCGGGCGATCGCCATGGACACCCTGGGCTTCGGCGCCTCCGCGAAGCCCGACGGTCCGCACTCGGTCGAGCGCTTCGCCGACGCCGCGGACGCGCTGATCGAGGCGCTCGGCCTGGAACGGTTCCACCTCGTGGGCCATCACACGGGCGGAGTGATCGCGGTGGAGCTCGCCGCCCGCCACCAGGACCGGGTCGCGAGCCTCCTGCTGTCCGGCACGCCCTTCATCGACGACGAGAAGCGCCGCACGGCGGGCGAGCGCAAGCCCGTCGACCACGTCGTCCCCCAGTCCGACGGCTCGCACCTGCTGGAGCTGTGGAACCGCCGTCGCGGTTTCTACCAGGAGGGAGAGGAGGCCGCCCTCAACCGGTTCATGATCGACGCGCTGACCGTAGTTGAAGAGCGCGATGACCTGCGCGGCGACGAACATCATGACGATGTAGCCGGACATGCTCTTCACCGAGTCGGTCACGGCGGTGACCACGTCCTCGGTGCCGGTGAGCGTCTTGACCGTGAAGCCGTAGGTGAGCCCGGCCAGCAGGAAGACGCCGAAGAGCACCGGGACGATTCCGGTGAGCACCGGCGAGGGCACGAAGGCTCCGCCCTCCCCGCGCAGCGGTGCGCCGGACGGCAGCCAGAGGGCGAGGACCCCGCCCAGATAGAGGGTGACGACGAACCCGGTGGCCAGCAGTCCCCGGCGCTGTACCGGGGTGAGGGCGAGATCCTCCTGCCGGTCCTCGCCCTCGGCCGGCTCGTACGTCCCCTCGTACGGGCCCAGCCGAGGTTCCAGGACGCGGCTGATGAGGAACCCGCCGAGCAGCGCGAGGACGATGCTGCTCGACGCGGTGAAGAAGTAGTTGATCAGCAGATGGATGTGCAGCCCGGCGGCGGCCGGAAGCACCGAGGCGGCCTGCTGGGTGATACCGACGTACAGGGCGTCGAGCGAGCCGACGGTGAAACCGGCGGCGTACCCGGCGGTGACGCAGGCGAAGCCGCCGATGAGACCCGCGACCGGATGGCGCCCGGCGCTCTTGAACACCATGGCCGCCAGCGGGGGGAGCACGATCGCGCCCACGTCGCTCATCATGTGCGCCTGGCTGGCGATGAGCGCCACCGCGTACGGGAGCACGGCGCGTGGCACCCGGGCGAGGGTGGCCCGCATCACGGTCTCCAGCAGGCCGGTCCTCTCCGCGAGCCCCACCACCATGATCAGGACCAGTACGGCGCCGATCGGCGGGAACGTGGCGAAGTTGGGTATCAGGTTCTCCACCAGCCAGCGCAGTCCCTCGCCGGTGAACAGCCCGCTGACCGGCTTGGTGTCCTGGGTGCCGGGGACGGCGACGGAGATGTCGCCCAGGGCGAGGGCGGTGGAGACCAGGCCCAGCAGGATGAACAGTCCGGCGAACAGGACGATCGGGTTGGGGAGGGCGTTGCCCGCCCGCTCGATCAGGGCGAGCACCCGGTCGAGGCCCCCGGGGCGCCGACCGTCCGGGTACTTGCTGTCCGGAGTGGGGAGGCTGGTCAGTGACGACATCAGGACTGCCTTCCGGTCGGGGCCGCTGGGAGCAGCAGGTCCTTGCGCACCACGCCGTCCTGGACGACGCAGACGATGTTCGCGGGATCGCCGAGGACACCGATGTCCGCGAGCGGGTCACCGTCGCAGACGATCAGGTCCGCGGCGCGGCCGGGTGCCAGCGTGCCGAGCCGGTCGGCGACCCCGAGCAGTTCGGCCGAGGTACGCGTGCCGGCGACGATCGCGGCCATGGGGTCCATGCCCAGGTCCACCAGGTAGCTGAGTTCCATCAGGTTCACACCGTGCGGGCCGACGGCGGCGTCGGTGCCGAGCGCGATGCGGGCACCGTACTCGATGGCGCGGGCGATGTTCTTCTTGGTGATGCCGGACCAGCGGACCTTCTTCTGGTAGTGGTAGTCCGGCATCGTGTCCTTGTTGATGCCCGCGTACACCGTCGACAGGGTCGGTACGACGAAGACGCCGCGCTCGCCCGCCATCTCCAGCGCCCGGTCGTCCAGGCCGTAGCCGTGCTCGATGCTGGTGACACCGCCACGGATCGCGTTGAGGATGCCCGCGTTGCCCTGGGCGTGGGCGGCGACCCGCTTGCCGCCGTGGCGCCGTGCCTCGTCCACGACAGCCCGGATCTCCTCCTCCAACAGGCCCTCGTCGTCGGGCTGGTCATAGGGGCTGCCCATACCGCCCGTGGCGCAGATCTTGACGAGATCGGCGCCTTCGCGCAGCACCCGGCGCACGGCGAGGCGGGACTCGTCCACCGTGTCCGCGATCTCGGACATCCCCGCGCTCAGGTCCGTGCCGTCGGGCAGCCGTACATCGGCATGGCCGCCGGTGTGGCTGATGATCCGTACGGCCGTGTGCAGCCGTGGACCCACGATCCGGCGGCTCTCGACGGCGGTGCGGTAGCCCACGGACAGACCGCCCAGGTCACGCGCGGTCGTGATGCCCGCATCCAGGGTCTGCCGCAGCCGCGCGACCGTGTCCAGGGTGACCAGGACCGGGTCGAGTTCACCGCGGCGACCGGGCGGCGAGCCTTGCGCGTACGCAAGGTGTACGTGACAGTCGAAGAAGCCGGGCAGTACGGTACGCCCGCCGGCGTCGACGGTCCGTACCGACTCGGTGTCGCCGGACGCCGGGGGCGCCGTGGCGGCGGGTCCGGCGTAGACGATGTTTCCCCCGGCATCGGTGACGACGACGGCGTCGTCCACGGGCGCTGCGCCCGTGCCGTCGATGAGCCGGGCGTTGTGGATACGCAGCGCGGTCCTGACGATCTCTTGTGTCGTGGCATCCGTCATAGTGGGCGGGATCACTCCTCCGATATCGAGAACAGGCGAATGGAGTGTGGAATGCGCAAGAAAACTCCGTGTGACGGTGCAGGATTCGGCTGCGATTCACACGAGACGCGCAGGAATACGCCGCCCGGAGAATCGCAGGAATTTGCCGCGCTGGGGCTGGACGAACTCGACCGGGCCGTTGTGCACGCGCTCCAGATCCGCCCCAGAGCCTCCTGGACGCTCGTCGGTGACGTGCTCGGCGTCAACCCCGTCACGGCGGCGCGACGCTGGCAGCGGCTGGAGGAGGCCGGTCTGGCGTGGGTGACGGCCTATCCACGCCTCTCCGACTCCCGGATCGTGGTGAGCGGGGTCGTCGAGGTCGACACGGAGCCCGGTGCCGCGGAGGACGTGGCCCATGTACTCGCGGCCGTCCCGACGGTGGCGAACGTCAAGCTCATGGCGGGCGGACGGGACCTGGTGGCCACGGTGCAGGCCCGGGACCTGAACGGACTGGCCCGCCTCACCACGCTGCTGTTCCAGGGAACGCCGGGGGTACGGGCCACCCGCACCCACGTGTCCACGGGCGTGCCCACCGAAGGCAGCCGCTGGAGGCTGCGCAGCCTGGACGCCGCCCAGTGCGCGCGGATCGAGGCGGCCATGCCCGTGCCCGCTCCGACCACGGGCGAGGCCACGGTGGGGTGGGACGCCCTGGACACACGGCTCGTGGAACTGCTGAGCACCGACGGCCGGATGTCCCTGCGTGAGCTGGCGGCCGCGACCGACGCGGGTCTGACGACGGTGCGCCGCAGGCTTCAGACGCTGCTCGCGTCGGGGGTGAGCCTGCGCTGCGACCTGGCCCGGCCGCTCTCCGGGTGGCCGCTGTCCGCGGTGTACTTCGCGTCCGTACCGGGTCAGTACCTGGAGGAGACGAGCCGCGTGCTGACCGGCATACGCGAGGTCCGGTCGTGCGCGATCACGGCGGGGCCCCACAACCTGGTGATCGACGTCTGGTTGCGTGTGCTGGCCGACGTGCACGCCTTCGAGGCCCATCTGTCGCGCCAGCTGCCGCGCCTGACCATCGGCGACCGGTCGGTCGTGCTGCGCACGGTCAAACACATGGGCCGGCTGCTGGACAGGGACGGCCACTGTGTGGGCGTCGTCCCGCTGGGCCTTCCACAGGGCTCGCGTCCGGGCGTCACCCATCCGTTGTCGGTATAGGCCTGCCCGCCGGACGCGCGCCGCGGGCAGGCCGTACCCGGACCTGTAGCCGTACCCGTGGACCCGTTCGCGCCCGCGCGACGGTCGACACAGTGTTGTGACAGGGGTCGCACAGATTCCGGCGCGGGCCGTCGAGAAGATCCGGACAAGGGTGTCCCTCGGGGCGTCCGCGATCGCCTCCGCATGGTTCAGAGGCGGCAGCTGATCTCCATGCCGTCCTCGACGGGGAAGGTCACGCTCTGATAGCCGTTCTGTGGGTCGCGTACGTAGTCGAGATACGGCTGCAGATTGCTCAGGTCGACGTCGTCGGCCACGACGAGTGTGCCGGGCTGCAACTGCGGCTCCAGGAGCCGCAGTACGGGCAGGCACAGGTCCTTCCAGCCGTCCAGCAGCACGAAGTCGGCGGGGCCGTCGAGGCCGGAGAGGGTTTCGCGGGCGTCTCCTTCCAGCACGGTGATCAGGTCGTCCAGGCCGGTCTCGGCGAAGGTCCGGCGCGCCGAGGCGATCTTTTCCTTGCTGAGTTCCGTGGTGATGACGTGTCCGGCGCCGTTGTCCCGCACGGCCGCGGCCAGGTACAGCGTGGAGATCCCGAAGGACATGCCGAACTCGACGACCGTGGTCGGCCGGACGGCCCGGACCAGGTTGTAGAGCAGTTCTCCGCCCGCGGCGGAGATCGGCATGTAGATCTGCGCCGCGGCGTCGGCCTGCTCCCGGGGTGACAGCGGCGCGAACCCGCCGGGCAGCTCCGCGTCGACGCGTGCGGCTGTCGCGTCGTCCTGCTGGGCTCGCTCGAACATGTGGCTGAGGGCCGCCTCGACTTGGGGAGCGGCGAGCGTATGAGTGTGTGTCATGGGCGCTAGAGTAGACGCAACGTTGCGTCAATTCTAGAGGGGAATATCCTGAACCAAGGAGGAGGCGAGATGACACCTGCGACACACGCTGCCGAGGCGAGCGACATCGGCGGATCGGGACGGCGTCACCACGGAAACCGGCACGGGCGCAGCGAACAGGCCCGGACGGCGGTACTGGAGGCGGTCGACGACCTGCTCGTCGAAAAGGGCTTCTCCGGCGTCACGATGGAGGGCATCGCCACGAAGGCCGGCGTGGCCAAGCAGACCATCTACCGCTGGTGGAACACCAAGACAGACGTCCTGATGGACGCCTTCCTCCAGGACGCGACCGAGGACCTGACGCCACCCGATTCCGGAGACGTCGCACGCGACCTGCGCGCCTATCTGCGCCAACTGGCGTGGTTCCTCTGCGAATCCGACTCCGGCGCCGTCTTCAAGGCCCTGATCGCCCAGGCCCAGCACGATCCGGCGTTCGCCCAGGACTTCCGGACCAGATGTCTTGACGTGCAACGCGACCGCGACCGTCTGCCGCTGGAACGCGCCGCGCTGAGGGATCAGTTGCCCGCCGGCCTCGACCTCGCGGCCGAGACGGACCAACTCGTGGGCCCTCTCTACTACCGTGCGCTGGTGACCGACGAGCCGATCGGCCACGCGTTCACCGACGCGCTCGTCGCCGCGTTCCTCCACCGGCACGGGCTGCCGGCGCGGGCGCAGCCCTGACTTTGGCGTCGTCCGGACGGCCCGCGCCGAGACCGCACGGGACCACAGGTGTCTCACCGCGACGCGATCGGCCTGCCGAGCATCGCGTGCGCTGCTCAGCGGACGGGGAAGCCGAACGAGTATCCCTGCTCCTTGAGCCAGGGCAGGATCTGGCGTACGGCGGTGACGGTCTGGGAGCGGTCCCCGCCGGCGTCGTGGAAGAGCAGGGTGGGGCCGTTGGGGACTTCGCTCTTGACGGTGGTGACGATGGCCTGGGCGCCGGGGCGTTCGAAGTCCTTGGAGTCGACGTTCCAGCCGAGGGGGCGCATGCCGTGGCCGGCGGCGAGGTGTCGGCTGTAGGGGGTGAAGGCGCCGCCCGGGGCACGGTAGTAGAGCGGTGGGGTGCCTCCGGAGGCTTCGGTGATCATGCGCTCGGCGTCGAGGATCTGCTGTGCCTGGTAGGTATCGGGTTTGGTGTCCATGGTGGTGTCGTGGGAGACGGTGTGGTCGCAGAGCCGGTGTCCGGCTGCCACGACTGCCTTGACGAGGTCGGGGTGCGCCTTGGCTTGGGTGCCGACCATGCAGAAGGTGGCTTTCACACCGTTGTCGCGCAGGACTTGGAGCATTTGTGGTGTCCAGGTGGGGTCCGGCCCGTCGTCGATGGTGATGTTGACACCCCGGGGGCCGTGGTCCGAGGCGTGGGCGATGCCGACGGCTACGGGGGTGCGGTCGGGAGTGTTCGGTGCGGCGGAGTGCGCAGGGCTGCCCGACGGTGTGTGTGCTTCTCCGGAGGGGTTGGCCTGTGCGGTGTACACCGAGGTGGCCGCGGCCACCGCTGTCACCGCGACCGCCGCCGTGAGCACTCGGCCATGCCATCCTCGTCCGCCGTGCCGCGCCATGTCCGCCCCGTTTTCTGTTCGTTGTCGTCCTGGTGGATCTCGTTCATCGGTCAGGACGGGGGAACGCGGCCGGGGGATGCGTCCGTTACCGATCACGGACGATTCCGCAGGGATCCGGAGACTGGACGAAGACACCACGACAGGTACGACAGGTACGACAGGCAGAACAGGCAGAACAGGCACGACAGGCACGACAGGCGCGACAGGGAGACTCCTCGATCACCCCGTCCACGACCGCGTGGCCGGACGCCGGCGGAACCACGACCTGGCCGGCCCGGGCGGCGTGTAACCGCGCAAGAAGACGTCGCCGCGGAGCCCGCCCGCTGATCGTTTCTGCGGTGAACGCACCCCTCCGGACGGGTGAGTTGTCCTCCCACAACCTTTCGAGGGGCGGCCGGAATCCGCTAGATCCACATACGTGATCAAGAACCTGGTGCGCGGTCTCCCCGCGCTCGCACTGACCGCCCTGCCCCTGCTCGCCTCGGTGCCGCCCGTCCACGCGGCCGCCCGCGCCCCGCTCGTCCCGTCCGCCCCGGTCGCGAAGGCGGCGGAGTTCTTCCAGATCAGCACCGCTCTGAACGCCAAGTGCCTGGCCTCCAACGGCGACAACGTCGAGGTACAGACCTGCCGGGGCACCGGCAACCAGCTCTGGTACTGGGAGGGCGGCAAGCTGCGCAACGTCGCCGAACTCCACTGCCTCGACGTACGGAACGGCGAGTTGAACGCCGCGGTCCAGGTGGTCGGAGACTGCCACGGACTGGCCAACCAGCGCTGGCGGAAGGAAGGCGACTGGCTGCGCACCGAGGTCAACAACCAGTGCCTGAGCATCCAGAACAACGGTGACCCGAACGAGCACGCCGGGATCAACGTCCGCAACTGCGGCCCGAACGCCTGGCAGTACTGGAGGATGCCGGCTTCCTGATCCCGGCCCCCGTCCGTCCCGCGCGGCCCGAAACGGGGCTGTCGCTCCACGCACGGCGGCGACAACGTGTCCAGCACGTCAGGTGCGAGCTCATGGCGCACCTGACGTGCGTGGTCCGGCGTCGGACCTTGTGGCGTACGGGGGCGGTCGCCTCGCGGCGGAAGGCCTCCGTGGGGCTTCAGCCGGACGATCGTCGCCGTGGGCCGCAGGTGAGGCCCGAGCAGCAAACCGGTGTCGCGGCAGGGAGGCCGACCCGCCGTACGCACCAAGGAAGCCCACCGGCCGTTTGTGAGGCGCGGCTGCCGTCTGCCGAGCGCCGTCACTTCCCGTCCTGGGTCGGTTGCGGCGAGGGAGCGGGGCTGAACGTCTTCGCCGGCCGGCGCGAGATACCGCCGATCTGCCAGGCGGCGGAGTACAGGAGCAGGGCGACCGCGAACGAGGCGCCCGCTCTCTTGGCGGCCCCGGTCAACACGCCTTCGGCGAGGGTGCCCCACGGAGCCTGGACCGTTTTGGAGGGATAGGTGGTCGCGCTCGCGCCGCCGCCCAGTTCGGCGGTGGCCGGTTGGCTGTAGTCCACTTCGGTCACGTGACGGTAGGCGTTGAAGTCGTCGTGCGCCTTCAGGGCGCCGCCCAACAAGGGGGTCACGACCAGCACGGTCACCACGCCCCACCGCATGACGGGACCCAGGCGGGCAGCGGTGTCGGTACCGCCGTGGGTGCGTAGACGGCCCCGGCGGCGCCAAAGATGCCGGCCGAGCACCGCCAGGCCGAACGCGGTGCTCGCGCACTGCAGCAGCCGGGCGACCGTCAGGCCGCCCAGTGCCGAGGCGCGCAGCGGCTGCAGATGGGTGACCAGGAAGCCGTCGCCGTGGGTGAAGGAGTCCCATGCCAGGTGGGAGGCGATACCGATCAGGGCCGAGAGCAGCAGCCACATGGCGTACCGGGCCTTGGCCCGCGGGCCGGTTGTCCGCTCGGGTTCCGGGAGGCGGAGGCCGGACGGGAGCAGTGCGGTGAGGGGCGCGCGCAGCATCGAGTAGGCGGCGACCAAACCGAGGGCAATGGGCAGGTCGATGACCGGGCCCCCACCGGGCGAGTGGGTCTCGGTGGCGTTGAGGAGCGGTCCGTACCAGTCCTGGGGGCTGGACTCGGACATGCCGAGGGCGTCCAGGAAGTACGGGACGTCGGGTACCACGGCACCCGCGACCAGAGCGGCCGGAACGAACGGCTGACGCAGCAGCGGCAGCACTGCCGCGGGATGGGACAAGGTGAACGGCAACTCGATGACCTTCTCTGCCGGGACGAGGCCGGCCGGGGCCACCGCGCGCCGCCGGAGGGCGCTCCTTCACCCGGGGCGTCCGAAATCGCCCGGCTGGCCTGGCCCAGGCAGCACTCACGGATAGAACACCAGACAGAGTATTCATTTCAACGGACTATGGCTATCGTGCGGTGACGCGGTGACGCGGTGACGCGGTGACGCGGTGACCGTGGTTCGGTGACGCGCTGCCCGCGCGAGGAAGCCGGGCCGGGCAAGACGCCTGAAGGTACGACGAAGCCGCCGACCGGAGCGGGCGGCGGCTGGACAGGGGAGGCCGGGTCAGTGCCGGTGGCGGCGCACCGCCCGGAGGGACGCGGTGAGCGCGGCCACGACCGACAGCAGGAGAAGGGTGCCGAGGACGGGCCAGAGATTGCCCCAGGCAGTCGCGTAGGAGTAGGCGACCAGCGGCGGAGAGGCCACGGCCATCGCGCCCATCTCACGCAGACCCGAGGAACGCGCGCGGAGGGCGAGGACGGCCCCCGTGAAGGCGAGGACCAGCATCGGCCAGGCGCCGTAGTCCGTGGTCACACCGAAGGCCCCTGTATAGGTTCCTGCATTCACGACGAGGACGGGAAACCACGCCACGGCTGCCATGGCTCCGGCCGCCGCCGACCGTCGCCTGTCACCGCGTCGATCCGGAGGGCAGGCGAGGACGACGGCGACGGTCAGCAACGCCGCGACCGGGGCGATGGCCCCGTCGTCGTACACGTGTGCGCCGGTGGCCCACTGCACGGCCGTCCCCAGCAGCCCGCACACGGCCACCCCCACGCCCAGCCCCCACCGGCCGGTCAAGGCGATGACCGCGCCGACGCACACCAGCAGTGAGAGCAGCATGTACAGGGTCCACGCACCATCCATGGCGGAGAGCTGGACCCGTACCGGGGCCGGCGAGAGAACAAGCCCGGCGTACCAGCGCGTCAGATGCAGCCCGCTGTCCACCGCACCGCCCGCCAGTGCGAAGGGGGCAGCCAGGGCGAAGAAACGCCCCGCAGGCGACGCCGAGTCGAGCCGCAGCCGAACCCGTAGGGCGTGCGCGGCCAGATCGGCGTCCGCACGCAGCCGGGCCGGACGCGGCAGGTCCGCCGTCATCTCCCGGTGCACGTCGATGATTTCCTGCCCGTAGGCAGCCCGGTACGCAGCCGGATACAGACGGACGAGGAGATCGCTCACGCCGGCGACGCCGTGCCGTCGGCCAGACGCCGCCTGACCTCCCGAACGGTCGCGGCCAGCCGGTCCGCCTCGGCCTCCAGCCGCTTCCGCCCGGCGGGAGTGAGAGCGAAGATCCGACGAGCCCGGCCGTCCACCACCTCCTCACGCTCCACCTGGATCAAACCCTCCGTCAGCAGCCTGTCCAGCGCCCCGTAGAGCGCCCCGGTACGCGGCGCCACTCGGCCGTCGGTGATGGTCTTGACCTCCTGGGCAATGGCATACCCGTGCCGAGGGGCATTCGCCAGCGCCGTCAGCAGCAGCAGCGCCAACTCCTGCATTCCTCGTTCGCTCATACCAACAGAGTATTCCGCCCGGCGGACCTTCAACGGGCCGGAGCCACGGCGGTCTCGCCCTCGGAGGCGCGTGGGCCGGGCACCGCCACCCCCTGGGCGGTCAGGTCCAAGTCGTGGCGACTGCGCATGCGCAGCCGACGGCGGCGTGCGAGCCACAGGACAGCCATCGCGTACAGCGCGACTCCCGCCAGATCGACCGTCACGATCTGCCACGTCGCGTCGGCCGCTGTTTCGTCGCTCTTCAGGCCGTCGACCACGGCGGCCGAGAGGCCGAAGGCCAGGAGGTTGTTGACGGCGTGCAGCCCAATGGCCGCCTCCAGGCCGCCGGTTCGCACGGTCAGCAGGCCGGCAACGACCCCGAAAACGGTGAGCTCGGCGAAGCCCCAAGGTGTGCCCCAGCCGTGAGCGGCGGCGAACAGAACCGCCTGCGGCACCACCGCCGACCAAGGTGAGCGGACGAAGGCGCCCACGGCCTGCGTCAGCCAGCCGCGAAAGACGTATTCCTCGGCGGCCGCCTGCAGCGGCACCAGGACGACGAGCATGGCCAGCGCGGGTCCGAAGACATCCCAGCCTGCCCAGCGGAACGGTTCCCCGTCGTCGGCGGGCAGCAGGAGCATGACGCCGGTGGTCAGGGCGAGCACCGGCAGGGCGATCAGGGAGTACAACCCCAGCCGGCGCCATCGCAGTCCTCCGGTGACCGACGACACCGTGCCGGCCGGACGCCGGCCGATCCACCGCACGGCCAGCAGGACGAGCGGAACGGCTGCCGCGATGAACAGCAGGTCGACGGCTGTGCCCGAGACCGGACCGAACTCGACGGAACCGTCCGGGCCTTCGGGGTATCCCCACAGATCGCCCAGACCGGAGAAGAGGGCGTCGAGCACGCCCACGGCGACGATCCACCCCGCGACCACGAACAGGGTTCCCACGCAGGGCCGCCACCAGCGGTGACGTGGGGACGTATGGGCCAGCCGGTGGTACGGGAGCTGTTCGGGAAGCGGCGGATTCGTCATGGCGGCAGCCTGCCGGGCGGGCGCGCCCTCCCGCATCGGCCGTCGGCAGGACCAGCGTCTCTGTCGCAGGGTAGGGAAGAGTCTCGTTCCGGAGCAGGTGCCCGGGAGCCGGACAGCGCCCTACGCTCATGTGCGACATGGAGACGATACGCAACTGGTTGCTCCCCGCGCTGCTCGCGGCCGGTCAGGTCGCCTGGCTGTGGCCCGGAGCCGCCCTGACCGGAGGTGAGGTGCCGGGGCCGGCCGGCATCGTCGGTGTGCTGTGTGCGCTGGCCGTGGAGACGGTCGCACTCGGCCGACGCCGACAGGCACCGGTCCGGGCGCTGGCGGGGGCCCTCGGGGCCCTGGCTCTGGGCCAAGTCGCCTCGCCGGACTACTACTTCGGCCTGGGTGCACCGATCGCCCTGTACTCCGTCGCGGTCCGTTGCCCCGTACCTGTGACGGTCCGGGCCGTCGCCGCCGCCGTGGGCACCGAATGGCTGCTGTCCCTCGCCCGCCTGGGGTTCCACCCCTCGCTGGCGTCCGAGACGGCGATCAGCGCGGTCGTCTACGTGGTCTGCGCCGGTCTGGGCGAGGCACGGCGGCAGTGGCTCGCGGGACGGCTGACGGCCGCACGGCGGCTCGCCGGGGCGGAGAACAGCAGGCAGCGCGCCGGCGACAACGAGCGTCAGCGACTCGCGAGAGAACTGCACGACGTGAGCGCCCACCAACTGACGTCGGTCGTCGTCACCGTGGACGCCGCACGCAGACTCGGCGGCAGCAGACCCGAAATGACGGCCGAGGCACGGTCGTTCGCCGAGCGGACCGGCACCGAGACCCTGACGGCCCTGCGACAGCTGGTCGGCCTGATGCGGGCCACGGACCGCCCCGGCCTCCGGCCGATGACGGGGCGCATCGAGGAACTCGTCGCGGGATTCGGCCGGTTGGGGCCCACGGTCGCCATGGAGATCCCCGACGACCTGGCGGGCCCGGCAGCCGAGGCGGTTCACGGCATCGTCCGGGAAGCCCTCACGAACGCGCTGCGCCACGCCCCCGGCGCGGCCGTACGCGTGGATGTCCGGCGCGCGAACGGGCTGCTGGAACTGACCGTGGACAACGCCGCACCGCGAGCCCCCGCGACCCACGGCGCAGGCGACCTGGGGGCGGGGCGCGGTGTCTTGGGCATGAAGGAACGGGCGGCGGCGACCGGCGGGGAACTGACCGCCGGTCCCGGGCCCGCCGGAGGCTGGCGGGTCCGGGCCACGCTCCCCGACAACACCGGTCCGCGCACTCCCGCCGCCCACGGGTGGAGGCGTGACGTCCTGCGGGAGCAGCGGCTGGCGGACCCCGCCCTCGCCTTCACCGCCACGGTGCTTCCGCTGTTCGTCGCCCTCGCCGCCGCGGAGGACTGGACGGAGGGCAGCCGACGCGCCGGACTGCCGGGCATGCTCGTACTGTCCGCGTTGCTGGCCCTCCACGCACTGCCGCTGCTGTGGCGCCGGCGCGCCCCGTGGGCCGCGCTCACCGGGGTGTTGGCCACGGCGTGGCTGTGGCCCGTGGCTGTCGCGGGGGCCGCCGTGTCACCACGGTTGTCGCCCTTCCTCGCCGGGGGAGTGCTCGCGGAGACGGCGGCCGTGTACGCGGTGGCGGGCTACGGCCGTGGCCCCGCCCGGACCTGGCCCGCGGTGCCCGTGGCCACGGTTGGGGTAGCGAGCGTGCTGACGGTGACGGCAGCCGCGGACGGAGCACTGGCGGGCGAGGACGCCTCGTGGTTCTCCGCCGCGCTGATGACCGTGTTGCTGTGCGCGGTGCTGTGCCCGTTGTTCGCCCTGCTCTGGGGCGCGGGCCTGGCCGTGAGGCGCCGACGCCGACGCGTCCTGGCTCACGACGACTTCGAGCTCGCCGACTCGGTGTGGCAGGCCGAAAGGGCGGCGGACGCCGAACGGCGCCGGCTGGCGGCGAAGGTGCAGGACGCCGTGCTGCACCGCACGGCGACGCTCGTCGAACTGGCCCGCCAGGGGCGGCTGGACGAGGTGGCGGCCGAAGCCCGCTCGGCGCTCACCGCCATGCGTGAACTACTGCACAGCCTGGGCGGGACGGAGGATCCCGGACAGCGGCTCGCTCCCTCTCGCACCGCCGCCGACCTCGAGGCGCTGTGCCACACCCTGCGTTCGACCGGCCGGGACGTGACGCTGAGAGGCCTGCCCGAAGCCGCCGCGGACCTGTCGCCCGCGGTGGCACTGTCGACGTACCGGATCGTGGAGACGGCCCTCGGCGCCGGTGACCGCGGACCGGCCCGGGTCACGCTGCGCCGGCGTCGCAGCGCCCTGCATCTCACGGTCTCGGGCGTACGGCTCGCCGTCGTCGGCCCGGTCGCGGAACGTCTGCGCGTGCAGGTCGCCACGGGAGAAGGACGCATCACCCTCGAACCGGCCGGTACGGTACGGGTGTCGCTGCCGGCCGGACCGCGTCCGGCCCCCGTCCAGGAGGTGTCCCCGTCGCCATACGCGTGATGGTCGTCGACGACCAGGCCGTGGTCCGCGCCGGATTCGCCGCCATCGTGGACGCCGAACCCGATCTGACCGTCGTCGGCGAGGCCGGTGACGGAGCGTCGGCGGTGTCGCTCGTCGCCACCGCCGAGCCCGACCTGGTCCTCATGGACATCAGGATGCCCGGCATGGACGGGCTCACCGCGACCCGCCTCATCACCGCCGGCGAAAAACCGCCACGCGTACTCGTGCTCACCACCTTCGACCTCGACGCCTACGTCTACGACGCGTTGCGCGCCGGATCGTCGGGCTTCCTGCTCAAGGACGCCCAGCCCGAGGAACTGCTGTCCGCCATCCGCGTCGTCGCCGCCGGTGACGGCATCCTGGCCCCGGCCGTCACACGCCGTCTGATCGACACCTTCGCCCAGGGCGCCCCACAGCCGCCCTCCGTCACCGGCGCCCTGACCGGGCTCACCCGACGGGAAGGGGAGGTGCTGCTCCAGATCGCCTCCGGACTGACCAACGCCGAGATCGGAGCGGAACTCGGCGTGACCACCGGCACCGTGAAGACCCACGTCAACGCGCTGCTGTCCAAACTCGGGCTCCGCGACCGGGTACAGGCCACGATCCTGGCCTACGAGAGCGGCCTGATCCGCCCGCGCGGCACACCGGCCCCCTGACCCGGGACCGGCCGACCGGGCTTGCGTCCGAGGCCGGTGCGCCGCCCTGGGCCAGGACCCTGGGTCAGGACGGCCTGCTCGGCCTCGCCGCGGCGGCCAGGCTCGGCTGGAGACGGCGGGCGGCGTCGAGATGGTCGGCGGTCCAGATCATGCGGACGGCCGTGTCCGTGGCCTGCCCGTACTCGTCGCTGAGGTCGCGGCGCAGGGAATCGACCAGCTGTGCCTCGTTCGCGGGGTTGCGCGGCAGCGGATCCCGGACGACGCCGTGCCGGCCCAGGCCGGCGGCCAGATCCCGGTACCAGCCGGAGACCCGCCCGGCGGCGCCCAGCAGAACGAGGCCGGCCTCGGCCCGGTTCGGCTCGCTGTCCAGCTTGCCGGCGCGCTGCCACAGCCCCAGCACCGCGTCCGCCGCGAGACGCAGCCCCACGATGCCGGTGACCAGGGTGGTCATGTCGGCCAGGGGCATCGGTTTGGCACCGCGTTCGGCCAGATAGCTGCGGAAGGCGTCGTCGAGCCTGCGCGCGGCGGCGGCCGCTTCGACACCCTCCTGCAGCGCGACCTCGGCCGACACGGGCCTGGTGCCGCAGCGGCCGATGGCGTACTCCACGGCGCCCGCCAGATAACGGGCGCTGTCGGTGTACGCCTCGGCGAGTGCCCGGTCGACGGCCGCCGTGGCGCCGCGCGGCCAGAAGAACAGGCCCACCACCACACTCACCGCGCAGCCGATGGCGATGTCCTGGATCCGTAGCAGCACGATGTGCCAGTCGGGGTTCTGACCGATGTTGAACAGGATGACGAGGGTGATGGTGAAGGACGCCTGACCGGCGGCGAAGGAGATGGCGGCGGGGGCGATGCCGGCGAGGAGCACGGCGAGCGGCAGCAGGAACCAGAGCGCGGTGCCGTGGTCGCCGATGAGCTGCAGCAGTCCGGTGCCGATGATCGAACCCGCGAGGGTGCCGCCCAGGGCGCGGACCGCGTTCTGCCCGGTGTTGAGGGCGTTCGAGCGCAGCACCGACAGGGTTCCCAGGAGCACCCAGAACGAGTGCTGGACGCTGGTCACGTTGGCGAGGGCGACGGCGATGCCCAGGCCGACGGCTCCCCGCAGGCTGTTGTGCAGCCAGACGGACTGCGGCTGAAGGTGGGCGGCGGCCCGCTCGCGCGCCGCCGCCAGGGGTTGGGTCACGGCACCGGGATCGCGGCCCAGCAGATGGTCGAGCCAGCCACGGCGGTCGGCGGCCGCGGCCAGGTCCACGTTGCGTGCGATCTGCAGCGTCGCGAAACCCAGCTCCTGTGCGCGGAACGACAGGTCCAGGGCCCCGATGACGGGGTGCACCCGCGCCGGCGTACCGGCTCCGCCCTGGTGCACGGGCAGCCGGGTGGTGGCGTTGCGCTCCATGTCGGCCATGGCCGTACTCAGGTTCTCCGAGGCGGCGCGCAACCGGTCCGGCGAGCCGCGCGGGGTGTCGAGCAGAGCGGCCGCCTCGTCGAGCACGGTGGCGGCTGCCCGGCGTACGAAATGGGCGTCGGCGTCGCAGGCCGGGCGGTCGCCGGGAGGGGGCGCGCTGTCGGCCAGGATGCTGCTGAGCCAGGTCAGTTCGTCGACCAGCCGGACGAGGGCGCGTGAGCCGGTGGACAGGCCGGTGGGACGGTAGGGGGTGGCGTCGAAGACGGTCCGCAGGTCGGCCGCCGCGGCGGCGGCCTCGTCGGCCGTCGTACGGCAGTGCCCGGTGCTCGGCGCGCCCGGTCCGCCGGCCAGAAGGGACGCGTCGGTGCGCAGCTGCTCGGCGGCCGCGCGGCAGACCCGGGCGGCCGGCGCGCTGAGCGGGTCCGCGGTGGGGCGGGGCCACAGCAGGGTGATCGCGAGCATGGCGGCGACCGCCGCGAGGCCCGCTCCCGCGAGCCGCTCGGGAAGCTCCGCGAACGGGACGGGCGAGGTCACCGGGAGGATGAAGGCCAGCAGCAGGGCGGTCGAGGCGCCCGCGAGGACGGAGCTGACCACGCCGGAGAACAGCACCAGGAAACCGATGACGACCATGACGGCGACCGAGAGCCAGGTGTCGTCGGCCACGAGCGTGCCCAGACAGATCAGGACGGCCCAGGCCACCGCGAGTCCGAGGTGGGCCCGCAGCCGTTGCACGATCGGGCCGGTGAAATCCACGAGCAGCAGCATCGAGAACGAACCGAACGCGGCGAAGGTCGCCATCGTCGGCGAGCCGATGACCTGGCTGCAGAGCGCGAACAGGGCGGGCATCACGATCGCCGTGCGCCCGGCACGTCTGGTCGCCGCGAACTCGGGATCGTGGTCGCGCAGCCACGCTACGACCGGCCCGAGCCGGATGCCGCCGGATGTCCGCACGTGCCCGCACACCTCCTGTGGACAGATCGTCCGCCTCACCCGAGTGTGACGTCTCTCGCGACGCAGGACAGCATCGCACTACCGCGTGGCGGTGGGGGCCGGCATGGAGGTGTCGTCGGGAGCGGGGGAGCGAGGTCCGCCGCAGCCCGAGCGGGCCGAACAGCCGGTCCCGGAACTGCTGGGCCAAGGGGCGCCCGCCGGCCTTCTCTGCTGTCAGACCCAGCAGCGCGTAGTTGGTGTTGCTGTAGTCGTAGGCCGTGTCGGGCGGAAACTCAGGTGGGTGCCGGAATGCGATGGTCAACAGCTCCCGCGGGGTCCACGCCTTGGCCGGGTCGGCGTCCGGACGCGCCGCCAATTCGGGCGCGTCCGTGTAGTGGTAGAGCCCGCTGCACATCTTCAACAGGCGATCAGCGCCGATGTCATGGTCTTCGTGTTGGAGGCGATCCGGAAATGAGTACTCGCGTCCGGCGCTGTTCGCCCGCCCAGCTCGGTGGTGCCGACCCCCGCCTCGAAGGTGCCCTGCGGGGTGCGCACCAGCACCATTGCGCCGGAAACGAGCAGCTTCTTGGCGGCGGAGTCCACGGCCGCCCGCAACGCCGCCGGATCAATGGGCTTCAGCGCCGACCGCCCGGGGGAGGGCGCAGCACGACGCGAGCACACCTGTACGGATGGGCCGTCCATTCCTCGCGCGCCCATTCCTCATCGTCGGCATCACAGCCTTCGCACCCAGCGATCGCGACCGCGCCGGTTCGCAATGTGGGGAGATGCGCCATATAAAAGCCGCTAATTTTACCATCCTCACCGTGTCGAGGCGTCGAGGTACGGATGTCTGAAGGCCCCGCCATCAGCGGAAACGGTGAGGTGACGACATGCCCGGGCGCCTCAGTCGACGACCGCGGCGCGCACGCACAGCACGTCCGGCAGATGCGAGGCCAACTGGTGCCAGCTGTCCCCGTCGTCCGCCGACGCGTACAGCTCGCCGTTGCGATTACCGAAGTACACGCCCGCCGGGTCCGCGTCGTCCGTGCACAGCGCGTCACGCAGCACCGTGCCGTAGTGATCCTCCACGGGCAGCCCGGCCGTCAGCGGCTCCCAGGTCGTGCCCGCGTCCGCCGTGCGGAAGACACGACAGCGCCGGTCGGCCGGCACCCGGTCCGCGTCGGCGTTGATCGGGAAGACATACGCCGTGTTGCCGCGATGCGGGTGCGCGGCCACCGCGAACCCGAAGGTGGAGGGCAGGTCCGCGCCGATGTCGGTCCATCGGCCGCCCGCGTCGTCGCTGCGGTACACCCCCCAGTGGTTCTGCAGATAGAGCCGGTCCGGGCTCGACGCGTCCTGTGCGATCTTGTGGACGCACTGACCGAACTCCGGGTTCGGATCCGGCAGGAACACCGCGGAGACACCGGAGTTGGACGGTGTCCAGCTGGCGCCGCCGTCGTGCGTACGGAACACCCCCGCCGTGGACACGGCGACTGTCACGGCCTGGGGGTCGCGCTGGTCGGTGAGGACCGTGTGCAGCCCTTCCCCGCCGCCGCCCGGCACCCACCGCGACCGGGTGGGATGCTCCCACAGGGGGCGGACCAGCTCGAAGGACTCGCCACGGTCCTCGGAGCGGTACAGCGCGGCCGGTTCCGTGCCCGCGTACACCACGTCCGGTTCGGCCGCCGCCGGGTGCAGCTGCCACACCCGCTCCAGCGAAGCCTCGGTGTCCTTGGGAAACCTGACGGCCGGCTGCGCCGGTTCGGTCCAGGTCCGGCCGAGGTCGTCGGAGTGGAAGACGGACGGGCCCCAGTGCGCGCTGTCCCCTCCGGCCAGCAGCCGGGGTGTCTCGCCGCGGGTGTCGATCGCCACCGAGTACACGGCCTGTGCGTTGAAGTACGGACTCTCGTCGAACTCCCAGGCGCCTGCGCGCCGCCGCCCGATGAAGAGCCCCTTGCGTGTACCTACGGTGAGCAGCACCTCGGCCATTGCGACCACCTCCGCGACGTCGTTGTCCCAGACACCGGCCAGTCTGCACCCCGGCACTGACACTCTCCCCTGACTGCGGCGTTTCCACAGGTCAGGGCGGTGGCGTCGATCTTCGGCAGCCACTGTGCGCGGTCCGCGCGACCACGGGCGCGGGGCGGCGGAACGCATGGAACGCATGAGTCGCCGGACTCGTTGTGAGTATCGGAGGGACCGATCCCGTATGGGAGGGCGATGTGGCATGTCCGTGCGGTCGTGAGGAGGATGCCATTGATGGCGGCATTCCGTGGTCCGAAGGTTCCGAAGGTGTGGTTGTGGCGGTGGCGGCGCAATCCGCTGAGGCGTCGCAGTGACGCCCTGGAGGCCTGGATCGTTCTCGTCGCCTGGGCGCTCACCGTGCTCGGTGGGGTGTTCACCGGTCTGCTGGCGACGCAGTCCGTGGAGGACGGCCTCGCCCGGCAGCGGGTCGAGTGGCACGCCGTCCTGGCGTTGCTCGACGCCGACGTGCCCAAGTCGACGGCGTCGGCGACCGGCGCCGACATGGTCTGGGCGAAGGTCCACTGGACCGCGGCGGACGGCTCGCCGCACGCGGGCCAGGCACGGGTGTCCGTCGGCAGCCCCGCGGGCACCCCGGTCACCGTGTGGACGGATCCGGACGGCCGGCTCGTCACCAAGCCCGCCACCCCGTCCCAGGCCCGGCTGCGCGCCTCGCTGGTGGGGGTCCTGGTGGGCGTGGGCGTCGCGGGTGTCCCCTTCGTGGGCGGGCGGCTCGTACGCGGGCGGATGGAGCGGCGGCGCATGACGCAGTGGGACGAGGAGTGGCAGCGGATAGGTCCCCTGTGGGGGCGGAAGACGGGCTGAGCGGGGGCCGGGGCTCTCTGCGGGTCGGCCCGCCCCGTCCGTGGCTCCAGCTTCGGCCGTCCCCTTTCGGTGGCTTCGGCCGTGCCTTTTCCACAGCTCTGGCCGCCGATCGTCGTCGATCACCGCTGGTCGTGGCTGGTCGCTGGCGGTCATGGTCGATCGTGGCTTCCCTCCGGCATCCACGCGGCCGTGAGCAGCGATGCCGTGGCGGCCGAGGCGTACGTGGCCGAGGCGAGCCACGCGCGGGCGTAGGCGTCCGGGTCGGCCGGGCGCAGACGGCCCAGCGCGTCGTGGCGGCGGTCCGCGGCGGCGTCCGTCAACGCCCGCGCGCACTCGGCCCCCGTGGCCAGGCCCACCGCACCCAGCCGGCGGGGGAGTCCGCCGTCAGCCCCGGCCGCGGTGACCGCGCGTCCTCCCGCGACCGCGCGGTCCACGGCGCGCCGCAGCAGATCGAGTTCCGTGGGAATCGCGGGAGCCGGGGCCGATGTCGGCGGTGTGACGGCTGTCGCGGTCGTGGGCAGGTGGGTGCGGTTGAGGCGGCGCAGGCCGAGGTCCGTACGGACCGTCTCGCCGTCCTCGCCCTGCCAGGCCGCGGCGAGAGCGAGGATGCCGCTCGGCCGGTCCGGCGCGAGCCGGGCGACGACGCGCAGACACAGCCCGTGGGCGTTCGCGAGAAGGCGGAGATTCTCGGCGTAGGCAAGTTCGGGGCGCTCGTCCGGCGCCAGGAGGCGGACGGTGGGACCGTCGTGCACCGCGAATCCTCCGCCCGTGATCGTCCCGGTGAGGAAGAGCAGGTCGCCACCTGCCGCCCGCTCTTCGACGGCTTCCGCCGACCACTTCAGCGCGGCCGCCACATGGTCGGCCGGAGCGCGCCGCCACAGGGCGTCGAGGGGCTCCTCGTGCCACCGCGCACCCGACGCCCGCACGGAACGGACCGTGCCGCCACCGCCGATCCGGCCGTCCGGCGAGACGGTCGGGTCGGTGAGGATCGCCCCTCCGTGATCGCCCAGTTCCCGCAGGGTGAGGGCACCGCCGCCGGGAACGGCGGAACCCGCGGCCTGCCGCACCCGGTCGGCGTCGCCCGGCGCCACGTCCGACAGCGAACGGAGCCGGCCGTCCTGCGCGAGGGCGTACGCGACCGCTCCCGCGTACCCCGAGGCGGTCACCACCGGCTCGGTGAACAGACCGTGCAACCGCAACGAACCGTTCGCCGCGTAACCGCGCCGTGCGGTGCCGATGAGCGCCGGGTCCGGCGCATGACTCAGCCCGCCTACGACACTCAGCAACTCCGCCAGCTCCGCCGCCAGCTCGGGCAGTCGGAACGCCGGATCGCCGGTGCCCGCCTCGATGAGGCGCCGTGCCACCCGGACGGCCGCGGCCGCGGCACGGTGGAGTCCGGCGACGCGCGCCGAGTGGGCGGCGTGGAGGAGCGAGGTGCGGTGCACGGCACCGGAACCGGTCACTCCCGCCGACAGCACGGCGGTCGCGGCGGATCGCAGGGCCCGCACCGCGCTGGACTGCGGGGGAGTGAGATGGAGGGCCCGAGCCCCGGCAGGGTCCGCGGTGGCCTCGGGGGTCACTTTCTCCACCCGGGTGAGGTCAGGGGCTGATGACTCCTCCGATGTCCCGACGCGGGCAGGGGCCTCGCCGCTCGACGGGGCGGTTGTCGTCTCCGGCCGCTCCGTCTCCTCCGCCAGCGGTGCCAGTGTCAGGACCGCCGCGCGATGCAGACACGCGGGCGCGAGCAGGCAGGAGCAGACGGCGTCCTCGGCGGCCGCCACGACTCCGGCCGTGGTGGTCAGCGTGACCGTCGTCGCATCGTCGACCCGTACCACGACCGTCGCGTCCGTACTGGTCACAGGCCAGTTCGCCGCCTTCGCGGCCGCCGCGTCGGCGCGTTTGCGCAGCCGGGTCGGGAGCAGCTCCAGCGCGGCGGCCGCCACCTCGGCGGTCACCGGGGGAAGTGTGGTCACCGGTGCGTACCTCCCATGCGTTCGCCCACCCAGCGGGCCAGTTCCAGTGGGCTGAGGGCCGCCACCGGCATGCCCGCGGCCACCAACTGCCCCGCCACGCCCGCCGAGTAGCGAGGCCGGCCCGCGTCGTCGAGCGAGGCGCACCCGAGGACGTGGCAGCCCGAGTCGACGAGCGCGCGTACCTCGGACAGCAGCGGGCCGACCGGACCTCCCTCCTCGAAGTCGCTGATGAGCACGACCAGGGTGCGGGACGGAACCGTCACCAGGGAGCGTGCGTGCCGCAGGCCCCGCGCGATGCTCGTCCCGCCGCCGACGCGCACTTCGAGGAGCAGCCCGAGGGGATCGTCCACCTGGTCGGTGAGGTCGAGCACCTCCGTGGAGAACGCCACGAAGTGGGTGCTGAGCGCCGGGACCCCGGCGACCACGGACGCGGTGAGCGCGGCCCAGATCGTCGACGCCTCCATGGATCCGGACACATCGACGACCAGCACGAGCCGCCAGTCCGCCGCCTTGCGGGCCCGGGTTCGGAACACCGGCCGCTCGGGCAGCACCGTCACCGCTCCCGTGTCCGGATCCCGGCGCGCCGTCGCGAGGTTCGTGCGCACCGTGCGGGCGAGGTCCAGCGGTCCGCCCGGTCTACGGGTGGGCCGCGGGTGGGCGAGACCGGCGAGCGCGGGCCGCAGTCTGTGGGCGAGCGCGTCGGTGAGCTCCTTGACCAGCCGGGCCACCAGCGGCCGGAGCCGCGCGAGGTGCTGCTCGGGCATACCGCCCGCGTACGAGAGCACCGTCCGCAACAGCTCGACCGAGGGACGGGCCGAGGCGGGGTCGAGCTCCTGCAGGGCGTCGACGCGTCCGGTGTCGGCGGCCGCGGCCAGCACCTCTTCGCGTACTCCGGGCCCGAACAGCGCCGCGAGTTCCTCGGACCAGCTCCGCACGTCCGGGAACGACGGCTCGCTCCCGCCGCCGGCACCGGCTTCCTCGGGCCCACCGGCCCCCTCGCCGCGTCCGCTCCCGTACAACTCGTCCAGTGCGCGGGCGATCCGTCCTGCCCGTCCCGTCAACTGCCGTGCCCTGCCCAACAGGAGGCGCCAGCGGTCACCGGGGCCGAGGCTGTCGGGCAGCGGGCTCCGCACCGAGGCAGGAGCAGGGGCAGGGGCAGGGGCTTGAGCCGGGGCCGGGGCCGGGGCCGGGGCCTGGATCTCAAGGGGTGCGGTGGCCGCCCCCGTGCCCCAACCCGCCGTCGCCAACGCCGCACGCCCGGCCAGGTCCGCCGCCGCCATCCGGGCCAGGAACCCGGGCTCCGCCACCGCCTCGGGCAACTCACCCACCGCGTACCCGGTGCGGTCCTCCACCGCGGCGAGCATCCGGGACCGGGCCGCGGGTGCCAGGGCGTCGAAGCCCGCGCGCAGTGCCGGCAGCCGGTCGAGGAAGGCCCGGTCGGTGAGGGACTCGACGCGCTCCAGCAGTGGGCCCAGGGCCTCGCCCGTCTCCAGCAGCGGACCGGCGGCGAGCAACGTGCCCCGCAGGAACGCGGCGAGGTCGGACCGGAGTTCGGGAGTCACCGCGCCGTCGACACGGGAGGCGAGCCGGGTACCGAACTCCGCCGCCTCCCGCAGCCCCAGCAGCACCCGCGCGGCTCCCGCGGCGCCCCGGATCAGCGGCGTACCGTCCTCGTCCAGGCGGGCAAGGGCGTCCGCGAGCCGCAGGCCACCGCCCGCGCCGTCCACCCGGGTGGCGAGGTCCACCAGGGCGCGGGCGTCACCGGTGTCGGTGGACCCGGCCAGGCCGTCGAGCGCGCGGACCCCCGCCGCGCCCAACTCCTCGTACGCCGCCTCGACCCGCTCCTTCTCCCACGGGGCGGGCAGACCCGGCAGATGCCCCGCGCCGATACGGCTCAACAGGTCGAGCCCGCCGAGGAGTTCGGGCAGGGTGCCGGACGCGGGCAGCAGTTCGGCGACTTCCGTGAGGCGTTCCGAGGCGAGTTCCGGAAGGGCGCAGCGGGCCGCGTCCTCAAGTCCCGTGAGCACCTGGGCCGCGGTCGGACCGCCCTCGCGCCGCTCAGCCGCCCGGCGCCGCGCCAGTACGCCGGTGGCCGCCTGCGCCAGGGTCACCCCGTGCAAGCCGGTGACATCCAGCATCGCCGCGGTCGACGGAGTCCAGGTCACCGTCCACCGCGTGGTGAGGGCGGCACTCTCGCCGGTCCCCGCGACGCCCGCCTCCTCGCCGTAGGGAATGCGGCAGACCGCCATCCTGCGCAGACAGATCTCGCGCCGCCGGTCCGGCTCGGACCGCAGCGCGTCGAGTCGCAGCTCACGGCGGGCGGGAGCGGCGGGGGACGGGAGGGAGAGGTCCGCGAGAAGGGTCTCGACCGCCGGGCCCAGCCCGGAGCGTGGCGTTCCGGGGGCCAGCCGTCCCTGCCGGTCGCCGACGAGCACCCGCTCCATGGCCGCGGCCACCACGCGCCCCCGTCCCAGCAGTTGTCCCTGCGTGAGCACTGTCTGCACCGCCTCGACCAACTCCCCGCGGCCCGCGGCAGGCAGTCCGCGCAGCGCCGCCAGATCCCGCGCGACCCGCACCACCTCCCGGGCGTCCGCGGGACCGCTGGGATGGCCCGCCGCGCGTACGGCGGCACAGATCCGTACGGCCGTCGCCGTCAGCAGCTCGTCCAGCCGCTCCGGCTCTCCGGCCGCCCGGAACACTCCCCGCTGCCACTCCGGATCACGGATTCCGGCCGGATACCCCGACCGCTCGTCGAGCAGCGGATAGGAGTAGGGCACGAGGGAGGTGACGACCGAGGCGCGATGTTCCTCGACGGCCCCGGAGGCCGCGACACCTGCCGCCACCGGAACGGACCCTTCGCTGCCGGACCGCGCCCGAACAGAGCCTTCGATGCCGGACCGCGCCCGAACGGAGCCCTCGGTGTCGGAGTCCGCCCGAACGGACCCCACGGTGTCGGAATCCGCCTGGATGGACCCCACCGTGCCGGACTCCGCCCCGGCGGACCCCGCCGCGCCGGACTCGACCCCCATCAGCGCGGGAGCGTGAAACGCCCCGACCACCACCGCCCTACGACACCCCACGTGCTCGGCCAGCCGACGCCGCATATGGGCCTCGCGTCGCAGGTCGTACGGGTCCACCGCGTCCTCCCCGGTGTCCGTCCGCAACGCCCAGCCGACGAGCAGCGCGGCTCGCCGCAACTCCTCCGCCGTGGCCCCCGGCGCCGCCGACTCCACCAGACGGGCCCACAGGTCGTCCTCCGCCCGGCCCCCGGCGCGCGCCCGCAGGGCGGCCACCAGCTGCCCGCGCCCGCCGTCCGCACGGCGCGCGGCCGGTTCCTCTCCCCTCTCGGCAGCCTCCTCCGACTGCCGGGCGGCCAGGGGAAGATCGAACGGTACGACCGGCACCCCCGCCTCCCTCGCCCACCGCATCGCCGCCAGCTCCGGGGAGAACTCGGCGAAGGGCAGGAAGACCACCCCGCCGTGCTCCCGGCTCCCGGCCAGTGCCACCGGCGGAACCGTCGCCGGATCCCCCAGATGCTCCAGCCACGGCGCGAACTCCTCCGGAAGCTCGATGAACAGCACGTCCGGCGCGGCCGCGGACAGCATGGCCGGTACGGCGGCCGCCAGCGCCGGCGAGTGATGCCGCACACCGATCAGAAACGGCTCACGGCACTCGGCCAGCGCCTCAAGAGCCACCCGCGGTGACCTTGCCGAGCCGTCCGTCGCCGCCTCCTCACACGAGGCCATCGCGCAGCTCCCACAACGTCCGCCACAGCGCGGCCCCCTGCTCCGCCCGCCGCCGCACCGGCCCGTCCCAGTAGCCCAACAGGCGTGCGTGATCGGCCGGGTCGTCCTTGCGCACGGTGCCGAGCAGATGCCCCGGCAGGGTCCGTACGACATCCCTGCCGTCCCCGAGATACGCGGCGCCCAGCCCCATCGACGTGGCGACCTGCACCGCCTCCGCCGTCGACATCACGGTGGTGGGCCGCTCGACCTCCCAGCCCTCCGCGCTGCGGCCCGAGCGCAGGTCCCGGAAGGCGGTGACCAGCGCCTCCAGCACCGCGTCGTCCACGGAGAAGCGCGCACCCGACCGGGCGAGCGCCGCCGTGGCCTGGCCGCGGACCAGCTCCGTCTCCGCGTCGAGGTCGTCGATCGGCCCGACCGTCTCGAAGTTGAAGCGGCGCTTGAGGGCGGCGGACATCTCGGAGACGCCGCGGTCGCGGAGGTTGGCCGTCGCGATCAGCGTGAACCCCGGTACGGCGTGCACCGTGCCGTCCCCGTCCGGTCCTCCCGCCAGCTCCGGCACGGCGATGCGCCGTTCGGACAACAGGGACACCAAGGCGTCCTGCACCTCGGGCAGGCAGCGGGTGACCTCCTCGATCCGGGCGACCGCTCCCCGGGTCATCGCCGTGAGCACGGGCGAGGGCACCATGGCCGCGCGACTCGGTCCCGTGGCGAGCAGCATCGCGTAGTTCCAGCCGTATCTGAGCTGGTCCTCCGTGGTGCCCGCGGTGCCCTGGACGGTGAGCGCGCTGGTGCCGCACACCGCGACGGCCAGCAGCTCGGAGAGCATCGACTTGGCGGTGCCGGGCTCGCCGACCAGCAGCAGCCCCCGCTCGCCCGCGAGAGTCACCACACACCGCTCGACGAGCCCCCGGTCGCCGACGAACTTCCGTGACACGACGAGCCGTTGCCCCTCCGCCCCGACCAGCGCCTCGCCGCCGGAACCGCACACGAACGTCACCACGGCGCGTGGTGTCATCCGCCAGCCGGGCGGTCGCGGCCCGTCGTCGTACGCCGCGAGGAACGCCAGCTCCTCGGCATGACGGTCCTCGGGCAGCTCGATCTGCCGCCCGCCCGCCGAGCCTGTCGAGCCCGCAGAGCTTGTCGAGCCCGCCCTGTCCGTCACGCCCTGTCCGCCGGTCATGCCCTGCCTCCACTCCGGCCGCCTCGGCCACTTCTGCCGCCCCGGCCACCTCGCCCGGCGAACTCCTCGAACCCTGGTGCGTCGCCCTCGACGACCCTCCGCCAGGCCCGCGCGAACAACTCCGGCACCGGGCAGTCCGGCACCACGAAGGTGTGCTCGGATCCTGGCAGCAGTGGAGCCTTCCAGCTCTCGACGGGCAGTCGCGGCGCCTTGCGGTCGAGCCAGCCGCCGGGCAGGAACTGCGTACGTCCGGCCCGCGCCCGCTTCGCCTCCACCACCAGCCCGGTGGCGGCCAGCTCGGCCCTGGCCTTCTTCAGCCGCGCGGGCTTCCATCCGGTCCAGGCCACCTGGTTGCGGTCCGTCGGGTCCGGAAGGGCGAGCAGCATCAGATAGAGCGCGGCCGCGTCCTCACCGAGCCCGAGCCGCTGCGCCGCCTCGGCCACCAGCTCGGGAACGCTGTGGGCCGGGTGCTGCGCGGCTCCGACCGGCCCGTCCGCCGTGACCAGCGCCGTGAACTCCTCGCTCACCACGGCCCGCAACGACCGCAGGTGCTCACTGGGCTGACTCAACGCCTCCAGCAGCTTCAGCGCCGGATGGTCGGGTCCGCCCTCCTGGCCCGCCTCCGGCAGTACGGCCGACGGCCGCAGCCACACCGTGTCCCACTCCGACCGGTGCCGCATCGGAGCCAGCACGATCGCCGGGCCCGCCGGCACCGTGCCCTCCGCGGCACCGCCCCCCTGGGCCGGCAGCCCGAAGGTCTCCCGGATCCGGCTCGACACCGTGTTGCCGTCGGGCCCCCATGTCACCTGGAGGTCGAGCAGCAGTCCGGGATCGGTGAGACGCTCGCGCACCGCGCGCAGGGTCCGGGGCAGTGCGGCGCGCAGCGGATCACCGTACGGCAGCCGATAGGAGAGCCGGCGCAGCATGTCGACGTACGCCGTGAGGTCGGAGCCGGTGAACAGGGCCCGCCTGTCCAGCGGTTCGAAGCCGTTGTCCGCCATCCGCTGCTCGGTGCGACCGGTCAGTTCCGGGCGCGCCTGCGGATTGAGGACGGCGTCGAGCATCCGGCCCGGACCGATCTCGCTCACCATCCGTGTGATCAGCTCGGGTGGCGCCGCCTGCCGCTGCCCGCGCCGCTCGATCCACAGCCGCACCACGGGCTCCAGGTCGAAACCGTCGCTCCACAGCCGTTCCACGTGTCCCGGATCCTCCGGGACCAGCGCGGCGGTGAACAACTGCCGTTCGGCCGCCGCCAGTTCACCGAGCACGCCCCGGGCGGCCTGCGCCTCCGCGCTCTTCGCGCCCAGCGGCTTGAGCTGCTCGGCGGGCAGGAGCCCCTCCCTGCCGTACGCGTTGACACCGGGCAGCCCCAGGAGCAGCAGCGCCCCGGCCACCGCGCTCACCCCGACCCGTGCCGCGAACTCCTGTGCCTGCTCCGGCCGGTAGGGGAGCGGACCCCTCGCCCGGACGAGCGCCACCAACCGCCGCACGGCGGGCGCCAGGGCGTGGTCCTCCGCCGTGCCGTGGACGGCGGAGTCGACGAGCGCGAAACCCTCCCAGGCACCGAACGCACGGGCCGGGTCGTACTCGACGGCGTTCCAGTACGCCTCGTCCCCGTCGACCCTCTGACAGGACAGGATCAGCAGCCGCCGGTCACCCGAGGACAGCACCTCGCCGACGCGATCCGGGCGTTGTGACCGGGCGGACTTGAGCTCCACGGTCCGCAGTCGACCGCGGGGATCGACGAGCACGGAGTCGCCGACGGACAGCACGACGTCGAGGAACTCCAGCAGTGCTGCGCGCTCCTCCTTCGATGTCGTCGGAGCCGTGGCGCGCAGGGCGACCGCCGTCATGCCGGGGCCGACCAGGGAGAGCCAGCCCACCCCGGTGCCGGCGAACCGGAACTTCGCGGGCGGAGTGCCCGGGGCCAGCAGGGTGCGCAGCGCGATGAGCTGGTCCATGGCGGTGGTGACATGCCGGTCCCTGCCGTAGTAGCCGTAGAAGTGCCCGGGAACGGTGAGCTCCCGCAGCGCCTCGCGCAGGATGTGGTCGTGCGCGTGCCGGACTTCGTCCTTCCGGTCCTGCGACCCGGGTACGGGCTGGTGGGCCCGCTCGGCGAGGGTGGCGATCAGCCGGGCGCAGCGGGCGGTCTCCTCGACCAGCCCGGCCACTCCGAGGGCGAGCCGCTCGTCGGTGACGGCGGGCAGCAGGCGGGCCACGGCTTCCCGCGGGCTCTCGCCGCCGCGGACGGCGGCCAGCAGGGCGGTGGCGTCCGCGTCGGTCACGGCGCGCAGCGCGGCGGAGCCCCGCTCGTCACGCGGTCGCAGCGCGTGCCAGTACCACATCGGCGGCACGAACCGGGTGCCCGCCGCGTGTACCCCGCCCCGGTCGCCCTGCTGGACACGGGCGACGACCACGCCGTCCGTGTCGTACAACTCGACGACGGTACGGTTCCAGCCCTGCTGCACCGGGTGCAGGGCGGCCCCGCCCGGCAGCCGCAGGGGAGGGGCCGGAACGCCCTCGGTGGTCGCGGGACTGCGCGTACCGTCGACCGAACAGGCGGTCCAGGACCGGGTGTTCGGGTCGTGTGTCACCCACCAGCCGAGCAGGCCGTTCTTGCTGCCGAACGGCGATCCCTCCAGGCCCGGCTGGACCGGCAGCAGCCGGCAGTCCGGCTGCGTCAGGGTGACGCCCGGGCGGGCGTCGGCGAGCGCCGAGTCGAAGAACGCCGGCACCGAGGCCCGGCCGCGCTTGGCCGAGGCGGGGTCGTACTCGTACCAGATGTTCTCGTGCAGCACCCAGTACGAGATGCCGTCCGAGGCGATCTCGCGGCGCTGCTCGGCGAACGTGGTGTCCCCGGCGTGCACGGGGCGCCCGCCGAAGCAGCGGCCGCCGTCGGGCAGCGCGAGCGACACCGGGTGGCCGCCGTACCAGCCGCCCGGCAGGCCCCTCGGCGCGAACACGTCGGCGGGGCGCCCGGACCAGACGGCCCGCTGGTCCTTCCCGTACCCGGACGCGATGAGCCACTGCCCGTCCACGAAGCGCACCGTCGGCTCGCCGTACTGCGGTCCCTGGGAGGGCAGGGTGAGCGTGCGTGCGTCGAGGAGGGCGTCGGGGCCGGCCAGCGCGACCTGTGTCTGGACGCGGACGATCAGTGCGGGCCAGGCGTCCGCGTGCTGATACCACCGGCCGCGCTGGTGCGGCCACTGGTACTGGGCGGCGTTCATCGGGGTGACGGTGCCGAGGGTGTCCAGGGCCTCTTCGAGGGCGGGCCAGCCCAGTTCGTCCAGGATGCCCGCGCGCAGGGTGCGGCCCAGGACCGGGGCGGGGTCGAAGGAGACGATCCGCCGGACGGCCTCCGGTGCCGTCGCCAGCACGGACGCCGCGGAGAACCGCGAGATCTTCGTCAGCAGCTGGTCCAGCCCCGGCAGGCCGACGGGCTCGGCCAGTTGGTCGGCCCGGTCCCGCAGCCAGCCCGCCAGCGCCGTGCGCAGCGCCGGATGGTCCGCGAGCCGCCGCAGACGGGCCGAGGGGCCGATCCCGGGGCCGTCGCCGAGGGAGAGTTCCTCCAGCGCCCTGCGCAGCAGGGGCACGAAGCGCGGGTCGGCGGCCACCGCGGCCAGATCCCGGCGTCCCGCGCGCTCGTCCTCCATCCAGTAGCGCAGCTCCAGGCCCTTGGTCTGCGGGGAGGGGTCGGCGACCGGCACGCCCGCCGCCAGGGAGGTGTCCAGCAGGTCGAGGTCCACAGAGGAGTTCCAGCCCTGTTCGCGCAGCAGCCGGACCGGCTGGCCGGCCGCGACGAGGCGGGGTGCCAGCCGCTCCACGAGGGCGAGTTCCTCGGCGAGCCGCTTGCGCTGCCGCCAGCCGCGCTGACGGTGCCGGTCCCAGGCGGTCAGCCAGTCGGCCGCGTCGGCCGTCCCGTCGAGCAGCAGATCGATCGCCCCGCAGGCGTCGAGCAGCGCGAGCCACGCCGCGTCGAACTCCTCGCGCTGGTCACCGCCCGTGGACGGCAGCAGCGTCAGCAGACGCTCCCGGACGGCCGGATCCTCGTGCGCCAGCTCGGCCAGGGCCGGCAGCGCGGACTTCCAGAAGGTCCCGGCCGCGCGGTTCATGGCCCCCGAAGGGAGGATCCCGGCAAGCAGCGCCCGCTCCTCGGCGCCCGGCTGGAGCCCCGCACCCTTCGCCAGCCGCCGCAGATCCTCCAGCATGCCCGCGTACGGAGCGATCCCGGCCGCGCAGCGCTGCAACGACAGCGTCCTGAACTGCTCGTACGCCGCGGCGCCCGACAGCCGCGCCGTCAGCCCCTTGGCGTGCTCGCGCAGCGCCTTCCCGCTCAGCGCGCCCGCCCCCGCGAACTCCAGGAACACCTCCCGCAGCCGGTCCTCGTCCACGGCGAGGGCATGCCGCTGCTCGGCGGCCCGCGCCTTGCCGAAGAAGGACGCGGCGTGCTGGCGCGACTCCGCGGCGAGGAACAGCCGGGCCACCTGCTCGTAGTACGTCGGCAGGAAGTGCGGCACCGAGCGGTCCAGCCGGGTGCCGATGTCGTCGAAGCCGTCCTTGGCATGCCCCGGCTTGCTCGACACCAGCCGGGTCAGCCGCTCCATCTCCTTGACCACGGCGAGTGCCTGATGGCCGTTGACCGGGTCGTTGACCAGCGCCCAGGCCGGGAAGCCCAGCGACTGCCGCTTCACCCGCCCCACCGGCGCCGAGGCCGCGCCGCCGAACCCCAGGTATTCCAGGGCGAGATCCTCGGCGGCCCCGATCGCCTCGGGCACCAGCCGCACCACCGTGCGCCCCTCCAGCACGGGATGCCCGTACGTCCGTGCCGTCAGCACATCGCCGGTGCCCTCGCCCAGCGGCAGCACCGCTCCCGCGTCCAGCAGCTGATCCCCGCTCACAGCTCCCCCTCCTCGTCCTCGCCGTCCACCACACGCCCCGCGTACACCAGAGCGGCCATCCGGACCCCCTCCGACCAGGCCACGGGTCCCACCTCCCGCAGCGTCAGACGGCGCCCGCCCGCGGCCCGCCATTCCAGCCCGCCGGTGTGGGCCTCGGCCTCCGGGTAGTCGGCGCCGAGCCAGTACGCCGCCTCCACCGCGGTCCCGTTCTCGATCAGTGGGCACACCGCGTACCCGCCGCGCACCCGGTAGCCGTGCGACCCCGCGCGCGCCGTCGCGTGCCGCAGCTCCACGAACTTCCCGCCCGCGTAGGCACCCCACTCGAACGCGGTGTCCGCCACCTCGTCCGGCCGCGGCCAGACCTCCCGGAACAGCTGCCCCGCGCCCTGCTCGACGCCGAGTTCCGCCGCGAACTCCCGGAGCTCCGCCAGGTCTTCGAGGAGCACCGGATGCGGGATCATCACCGTCTCCACGGCGAGCCGTACCGAATCGCCGTCCAGGTCGACCACGCCGAGACCACGCTCCGGAGCCGCGTCCCGCAGGAATCCGGCGCGCTCCAGATCGGCGGTGCCGTCCGGGCCCACCGGCGCCACCACCAGGTCCCGCAGTGCGCCCTGCCACGCGGCGTCGGGCCACACCTGGGCCAGCAGGTCCGTCGGCACGGGCAGGGAACGGACGATCCAGGTGTCCACCTGCGCCCGGCACTCCTGTTCGTGCCGCTCCAGCCACTCGGCCAACTGCCGCAGCCGGACGACCTCCACGTCGTCCCGCAGCTTCGCGGGCACCTGCTTCAGCGCGCGTCCCGCCGCGTTGCGGCACCGCACCTGGGTGCCGTCCAAGGTGACGGCGTACCCACCCGATGTCTCGATCCAACCCATGACAGGACCCCTCCCGAAAGCCACCTGTCGGCGATGGTGATCACAGTAGGGGAGGGGTCTGACAATGCCCCGACGGGTTGTGCGGAACCTGCCGTGACCTGCGGTTTCTATACGCCGTCCAGGGTGCCCAGGGCGTTGCGGCAGACGCGCAGCAGCCGCTCGTCGTCGACGATGTCATGGCTGCCGTGTCCGCCGGAACGCGCCCGGTGCCGCTGTGGCGTGGCGAGTTCCGTGCGGAGCAGATCGTGGGCGGGAGCGGCCGCCGGGCCCATCCGGACGAGACACGCGGCGAGTGTGCCGCGGGTATGAGCGTTCCGCTCCCAGGCGGAGCGGAGCGCGGGGAGCACCGGCTCCGGATCCCCGGCGACGTCCCACAGCGCGCACGCGGCGGTCGCGCGCTGCCACACGTCCTCGGAATCGGTCATCCGGCGCAGTGCGGGCAGCGCGGCGCCCGCCAAGGGCCCCAGGCGGCCCAGGGCTTCGGCAGCGGCCCGTGACTGGGCCCGTGACTGGGCCCGTGACTGGGCCCGTGACTGAGACTGGGACTGGGACCGGGCCCGCGACTGGGGGGATTGTTGTCCCTGCGCCAACTCTCGGAGCAGCACCGGCAGTACGGCGTCCGCGTCCCCCTCCACCGACCAGAGCGAGGACGCGGCCGCCACGGCGCACTCGCTGTCGAGCAGCTCGCGCAGCACCGGTATCGCCTCCCGCGCGGCCGGCCCGAACCGTCCGAGGGCCTGGGCGATCGCCTTCACGAGCCAGTCCCGGCCGCGCAGTCCGCCCGGCATGCCGTGCAGCAGCCGCAGTGTCTCCGGCAGCGCGGCGGCGTGCCGCAGCCGGCCGAGCGCGAAGAGCAGCGGTGCGGCGCGGTCGTGCATGTCGGGGGCGTCGAGGGGGACCTCGCCGAGCCGCTTGCGCAGCAGCGGGGCGAGCGGTGCCGCCGCCGGGCCCAGGTACTCGATCGCGTACCCGGCCTCGTGCGGCACGACCGGGCCGGCCAGTACCTCGGCGAGGGCGGGTACCGCGCGGGGGTCCCCGGCTCTGGCCAGCGCCTTGAGCGGACCGCCGAGTTCGGGCGCTCCCCGCTCCCACTGGCGTATCCAGTGCTCGGGCGCTGCCACCACCAAGGCGGCGAGGCGGTCGGCGGCGGGGCGGGCCAGGTCGAACAGATCGTCCAGAACGGAGATCGCGGCGTCGCGCAACCGCTGGTCCCGCGCGCCGAGTTGCTCGCCGATCAACGCGACGAGCTCCTCGTACGACCCACGCCATTCCCGGAAGAGCCCGGCGGACATCCACACGGCATTGCACCGGTCGGCCGGAGTGTCGCTGGTCAACTGCCCTTTGAGTAGGGCGATCCGGTCGGCCGTCCGGCCGCCCAGCGCGGTGTGCAGCGTCCGCAGGAGCTGGGAGCCCTCCTCGTCCGCGGGGCGCAGGCGCCGCAGATGACCGATGAGCGTGTCGGTGTCGGGCCGTTCGGCCTGCTCCGGCCCCCGGGGGTGCCATGATCTGGCACGGAGCAGCGCGACGACGACGGGTACGAAGTCGGCGGGCAGCCGGTCGGGTGCGCAGCCGGCGAGCTGGCCCAGCGCGGCGAGCCGCAGCCCGGGGTCGTGCGGTGCGTCGCACAGCTCCACCAGCCAGTCCACCGTCGGTGCGGCGGACCCCGGGTGCAGGCGGGCGAACAGCCCGAGGCTCTCGGCCAGGGCCAGCCGGACCCGCTCCTCCTCTTCCGCCTCCAGCCGTCCCCCCAACAGCCCCAGCACACGCTCCGGTTCGGCGAGGAACCGTGTCACCGCCGCCGGCGCCGCCCGGCGCACCTCCGGGTCCCGGTCCCCGAGCAGGCCCACGAAGACCGCGGCACCCTCCCGTATCGCGGTCCGGGCCATGGCGTAGTTGTCGTCGGCACGGTCTTCGTCCTCGGGGCGGTGGTCGTCGCGGGCGTCTCCTCCGCCGATGCTGACGAGCAGCTCCACGATGCCGCCCCGGTCGGAGAGTTCCGGGTGCGCGACGAGTTCGAACAGGAACGGGATGCACGCGAGCGTCGAGTCGTACACATCGCCCTGGTGGTGCACGGCCCCGTACATCCCGTCGAGTGCTTTCTCGCGCTCGGCCGGGCGTACGGACGCCAGCCCTCTCAGCAGCTCCGGTACCTTCTCGGCGCTTCCGTAGGCATGCTTCATGGAGGCCCAGCCGACCTCGTCGATCCGCGCGAACACGGCATCCTCCCCGGACGTACGACAACTGATGGCGAGTGTGCACCACAGCACTGACAGTTACGAGGACCGACCGAGGGCCTCGGCCTCCCTAGACTGGGGCGGTTCACACGGGACGGTCGGGGCCGGATGAGGGGGCGCACGGTGGCGACAGGCGTCGGCGGCTCGCAGGACCCCTCCGCCGAGGTGCTGGCGGAGGCGGCCGCGGCCTTCGGGCTGCTCGCTTCCTCGGCGCGGTTGCACATCGTGTGGGCGCTGGCGCAGGGCGAGAGCGATGTGACCGGACTCGCCGAACGGGTCGGCGGGGCGCTGCCCGCGGTGAGTCAGCACCTCACCAAGCTGAAGCTCGCCGGGCTCGTACGGTCCCGGCGCGAGGGACGGCGACAGGTCTACTTCGTCGACGATCCGGACGTGGTCGCCGTCGTACGGCTCATGGTCGGACAACTGACGGAACGCGCAACCGAGCGCGCCGGCCGGTCGGCGCAGGGGGCGGTGCGACGGCTCCGCGGCTTTGGCGCCTGAGGGAGTCGTGACCACCGGGGCCACCGGGGGTGACGGGCCTGCCAGGGCTACCGGGGCCACCAGGGGTACCGAGGCCGCAGGGCCCGCAGGGCATGAACAGGTCGGCGTGATCGGCGTGATCGGCGTGATCGGCGAGATCGGGGTGATCGGGGTGATCGGCGTGATCGCCGTAGAACCGCCGTGGTCGCGCGAGGGAGATCTCCCCCTCGGCGACGGATCCGCGGATCTCCTCGGGCCGACCTCCCCGCAGACGCTGCGGCAGGCGGCAGGCGGCAGGCGGCAGGCGGCAGGCGGCAGGCGGCCCGCGCGGGCTGACCGAGGCACAGGCTGCGGAGCGACTGGGCCGCTTCGGCGCGAACACGGACCCGACCTGGCGTACGGAGTCCCGGCCGCGCCTGTTCGTCCGCAGCCTGCGGGACCCCTTCACGGCGGTACTGCTGTCCCTCGGACTCGTCTCCGCCGCGGTGGCCGCCTACGGCACGGCCTGCGTCATCCTCTCCCTCGTCGTGGTCAGCTGTGTGCTGCGCTCGTCCGGTCAGTACCGGGCCGACCGTTCCATGGCCGGGCTGCGCGAACTGGTCGCCGACACCGTGACCGTGGTGCGACGGTCAGAGGAGGGCGGGCCGCCGCGGATCCGGCACATCCCGGTCGGCGAGTTGGTGCCCGGCGATGTGGTGCGGCTGGGACCGGGCGACCTCGTCCCGGCCGACGTACGGCTGCTGCGGGCGCGCGGGCTGAGTGTGCGTCAGGCCGCGCCGACGGGGGAGTCGGCGCCGGTCGCCAAGGGCGCGGTCGACGTGCCGGAACCGTCGTACGACGCGGACGAGGGGATCTTCACGCAGCGACACCTCTGCTTCCAGGGCAGCGGCGTGGCGACCGGCAGCGGGACGGCGGTGGTGCTGGCGGCGGGAGCGCGGACGAGGTTCGCGGCCACATACGGTGGAGTGTTTCGCGCTGGTTCGCCGCCCGGTGCCCGATTCCGCTGGAGGGCGCCCCGGCGTGACGCGACGCCGCGCCGTCCGGCGAGTGCCTTCGACCGCTCCGTGGCGGGCATCTCCTCGGCGCTCATCCGGTTCATGCTGATCACCCCGCCGCTGGTGCTGACGGCGAACGCGGCGCTGCGCGGGCGGGGCCCGGAAACCCTGCCGTTCGCCGTGGCGGTGGCGGTGGCGGTCGGACTGACGCCCGAGATGCCGCCGGTCATCGTCACCACGAGCCTCGCGCGGGGCGCGTCGCGACTCGCCTTCGCCCACGACCGCCCGCACCCCGCCGCCCTGCGCCGTCCCACGGTGCTGCGACCGCGTCGTCTCCTGCGCTTCATCACCGGCTTCGGTGTACTCAACGCCGTCGCCGATCTGGCCACCTTCGCGATCCTCGCGCTCGCGGAACTCCTCCTCCCGCTCTCCCCTCTCGGCCCTCTCCTGGGCATGGCGGCCCTGCCGCTCCTCTACTACGCCCTGCTCGCCACGGTCCTCCTGCTGTACGCGACCGCGCTCACGGCTGCCCGGAGGGCGCATGAACGACGGAGTTCGCGGTGACCAGGCCGGTCTCGTACGCGGTGACGACCGCCTGGACGCGGTCGCGCAGACCGAGTTTGGCGAGGATGCGGGCCACATGGGTCTTGACGGTCGCCTCGGCCAGGTGGAGGTGGGCGGCGAGTTCGGTGTTGCTCAGGCCCTGGGCGAGCAGACGCAGGACTTCGAGTTCGCGCGGTGTCAGGGGGGCCAGGTCGCGGTGGAGCGGGGCCGTCGCGGGGCGCCGGCGAGCGTGGCGTTCGACCAGGCGGCGGGTGATCGTCGGGGCCAGGAGCGCGTCCCCGGAGCGGACCAGGCGGACGGCGGAGACCAGGTGTTCGGGCGTGACGTCCTTGAGGAGGAAGCCACTGGCCCCGGCGGACAGCGCCGCGTAGACCAGGTCGTCGAGGTCGAAGGTGGTCAGGATGATCACCCGGGGTGTGTCCGAGCTGTCCGCGAGGATACGGCGGGTCGCCTCCAGACCGTCCAGTTCCGGCATGCGGATGTCCATCAGGACCACGTCGGGGCGGGTGCGGCGGACCTCCCGTACGGCCTCGGCGCCGTTGGACGCCTCGGCGACGACATCGATGCCGTCGGCCATGAGGATCATCCGGAAGCCCGTACGGGCGAGGGTCTGGTCGTCGGCGACCACCACGCGCAGCGGCGCCGTCATATCGCCTCCAGGGGGATGTGCGCGGTGACGCGGTAGCCGCCGGTAGGACGTCGGCCGGTGTCCAAGGTGCCTCCGTACACGGCCAGTCGCTCGCGCAGACCGAGCAGACCGCGGCCGTTCCCGGTGGTCGCCGCGGACGCGTCCGGTGTGCCTCCGCTGTCCTTGACGGCGACGCGGAGATGGCCGGTGCCGTACTCGACGGTCACGGTCGCCTTGGCGCCGACCGCGTGCTTCACCGTGTTCGTCAAGGCCTCCTGCACCACCCGGTACGCGGTCAGGTCGACCCCCGACGGCAACGCGGAGGGCGGTCCCACGATCGTCAGTTCCACGGGAACCCCGGCGTCCCGTACCCGTCCGACCAGGCCCTCCAACTGGTCCAGGCCCGGCTGCGGCGCGAGATCCGCCGTGGCGGCCGGGGCCGGTCCCTCGGCCTCCATCGTCAACAGGCCCATCGCGTGCCGCAGTTCCGCCATGGCCGCCCGCCCTCCCGCCTCGACCGCGAGCAGGGCCTCCCGGGCCTGGTCGGGCGAGAGGTCCATCACCTTGCGGGCGGCGCCCGCCTGGATCACCATCACGCTGACATTGTGGGTGACGACATCGTGCAACTCGCGGGCGATACGGGCCCGTTCGCGCTCGGCGGCGCGACGCAACTCCTCCGCCCGTTCACGCTCCAGCGCGGACATCCGCGCCCGGCTCTCGTCGGCGCGCAGTTTCCACATCCGCAGCCCGCCGGCCGCCACCACGAGCGGCACGAGGATCAGCAGCGTGACGTACTGGGTGGGGACCGTGGGCGGCACGTACTGGCCGGGCACCCGGGACGACACCGATTCCCCGACCGTGGCGACCGTGACCGCCGTCACCGGCAGGCTCGCCAACGTGACCACGCGATAGGGGCCGTACGCCGCCGCGCTGTACGCGGCGACGACGCAGGAGTAGAAGACGAGCCGCTGCGCCTCGTGCGGGGTCAGCGCCGCCGCACCCGTCACGATCCACAGCACCGCGAGCGGATACCGGCGGCGCAGCACCAAGGGGAGTGCGGCGGCGGCCGCCAGCGCCAGCGCGGCGATCAGACTGCCAGTCTGCGTCGAGCCGACGAACGGGGCGATGCCGTCGTGGGCATCGCGCACATGGTCGGCACCGGACTCCGCGGCCCACAGGAGCGTAGAGGCGCCGAGGACGAGGGCCAGCGTGACGTCGAAGGCCAGGTTCTGCCGGGTCGGGCGCGGGAGCGGACCGGTCCGAAGCCACAGGTGTGCGAATGCCGTGCGGAGAGAGCGAGGCCGGAGGGCGGGCCGCCCGGGCCGCCCGGGCCGACCGAGTGCCCACCTGCGAAGGACCTTCGGGTACTTCGGGTGCTTGGAGCGCTTCGGGTGCGGCGGATACGGCGGGTGCTGCGGCGGCTCGGCCGCGTCCGACCGCGCGTGGTCCAGGAGCCCTGCCGGGCCGGGAGAAGTGCGACCGGTCGACGCGTTCATCACCGGACCATTCTCGCCGGGCACCGCCCACCCCGGCATCCTCCTTGCCGACCCCTCCGGCGACCGCCGCCTACATCCCCCGCCTACATCGCAGGGATGACGCGGGGCGGTCTCATCCGGACGCGGTAGCGGAAGTGCCTCGGCCGACCGACGCGCCCGGACCGGCGGCGCACTAGCGTCCGAACGGTCCGGCCGAGCGGCTGGACGGAACGAGGGAGACACCATGACCACACCGCTGATCGAGCTGTGCGAGGTGAGCCGGAGGTACGACGACGGACCGCCCGCTCTGCACGACACGTCGCTGACCGTCCGGGCCGGTGAGGCCGTCGCGATCCTCGGACCGTCCGGCAGCGGCAAGTCCACGCTGCTCAACCTGATCGCCGGACTGGACCGGCCGGACACCGGAACGGTCACCGTGGACGGCGTACGGGTCGACGGACTCGGCGAGGCCGCTTCGGCGCGCTACCGGCGGGCCAGGATCGGGATGGTCTTCCAGTTCTTCAACCTGCTCGACGACCTGACCGTCACCGACAACGTCGTCCTGCCGGCCCAACTGGCCGGCCTGCCCCGCGGCGAGGCGCACCGGCGCGCGGCGGAACTGCTCGAAACGCTCGGTGTCGACCGGCAGGCCCGCGCCTACCCGGGCCGGCTGTCCGGCGGCGAACGCCAGCGTGTCGCCGTGGCCAGGGCGTTGATGAACCGTCCGCCGCTGCTGCTGGCCGACGAACCCACCGGCGCCCTGGACACGGCCTCCGGTGAGGAGGTCAGCGCGCTGCTCACCGATCTCCACGCCGACGGTCAGACCATCGTCGTGGTCACCCACGACCTCGCGCTGGCCCGGGCCTGCACCACCCGCACGGTCCGGCTCGTCGACGGCCGGGTCACCGAGGACGTCACGCCGGAGGCGGTCCGATGAGCGGGCTGGGCCGTGTCGTGCGCTCGGGCGTCGGGCGCCGCCGGGTGCAGACCTTCGTGATCGGGCTGACCATGATGATGGCCGTGACCGCGGCCGTCCTCGGAGGGTCGCTCCTGGTGGCCTCCAGCGCACCCTTCGACCATGCCTTCGCCCGGGAGCACGGCGCGCATCTGTCCGTGCAGTTCGACGCGGGCCGGGCCACACCGGCGCAGTTGTCCGCCGCGGCGGACGCCGCGGGCGTGGCCGAGGCGTCCGGCCCGTTCCGGACGGCGACGGTCACCCCGCACAGCGACGAAGGCATCGACGGGGTGCCGATGACGGTCGTGGGCCGTGCCGCGCCGCACACCGGGGTCGACCGGGTCGCGCTGACCGAGGGCCGGTGGGCCGACGGCCCCGGCGAGATCGTGATCTCCGACGGATCCCAGCCCTTCCCGAGCCTGGGGCGGCAGTTCACCTTCCCCGAACTGGCCGGGGGACCGACGCTGAAGGTGGTCGGTCTGGCCCGGTCGGCGAGCCGCACCGGCGACGCCTGGGTCGTCCCCGCCCAGATCGCCGCCCTGACGCCGAAGGGCCGTACCGGCGGCTACGAGATGCTCTTCCGCCTGACCACGGCGGACACCGCGGACCAGGTCGCCGCGGGCCGGCGCGCGGTCACGGCGGCCGTTCCGGCGGGGGCGGTGAGCGGCGCGCAGTCCTGGCTGGCCGTCAAGAAGGTCGCGGACCGTGAGACCGCGCTGTTCGTCCCCTTCCTCGTCGCGTTCGGTGTGCTGGGCCTGGCCATGTCGGTCCTGATCGTCGGCAACGTGGTCGCGGGGTCGGTCGGTGCGGGACTGCGGCGCATCGGCATCCTCAAGGCGGTCGGCTTCACCCCGCACCAGGTCGTCCGGGCATACATCGGCCAAGCCCTGCTCCCGGCCGCGATCGGTACCGCGCTCGGGGTCGTCGCGGGCAACCTCGCCGCCGTTCCGGTGCTGTCCGAGACCGCGAACGCCTACGGCACGGGAGGCCTGGCGGTCGCCCCGTGGATCGACGTCGTGGTGAGCGCCGGGGCGCTGGGCCTGGTCACGGTCACCGCCTGGGCCGCCGGGTGGCGGGCCGGCCGGCTGCGCACCGTGGACGCGCTCGCCATCGGCCGTACGCCGCATCCCGGGCGGGGGAGACTCGCGGCCCGGGTCGGCGTCCGGCTGCCGCTGCCCAGGCCGGTCGGCCTCGGGCTGGCCCGCCCCTTCGCCCGGCCCGCCCGCTCGGCCGCGATGGGCGCGGCCGTCGTGTTCGGCGCCGTGGCGGTCACCTTCGCGGTCGGCCTCTCCTCGTCGCTCGCCGAGGTGATGACCGCACAGGCGCACGACGCCGCCGATGTCACCGTCGGAGACCTGGAGCCGCAGGCACCCCTGCCGAGGGGTGCCCGGCCGGGCACGACGAAGACGGCCGGTGAGAAGCCGGGCGCCACCGCGGACTCCGCCGCCATCGCCGCGGACTCCGCCGCCATCGCCGCGGACCCTGCCGCGATCGCCGCGGCGATCAACTCCCAGCCGGGCACCGGGAAGTACTACGGCATCGCCACGACACAGGCCACCGTCTCCGGGACGGCCGGGACCATCAGTGTGTTCGCGTTCACCGGCGACGCCTCCTGGGGCGGCTACGAAATGGTGTCGGGGCGGTGGATCGAGGGACCCGGCGAAGCCGTCGTGCCGACCCCCTTCCTCACCGCCACCGACACCCGGGTCGGCGACACTGTCACCGTGAACGACCACGGCACGGCGGTCGCCGTCCGGATCGTCGGCGAGGTCCTCGACACCCACCACGGCGGCATGGAGGTCTTCACCGACCGGGCGACCCTCAGCGCCGCGGAACCGGACCTCCAGGTCGGCAGCCACCACATCGCGGTGAAGGCCGGGACGGACGTGGCGACCTACACCGACCGGCTGAACGCCGCACTGCGGCCGCTCGGGGTCACCGCCGAGACGGGTCGGGCGGCCAACCGCAGCGACATGGTCACCGTCCTGAACTCGCTGACCGCGGTCCTCACGCTGATGCTCGTCGCGGTCGCCGGTCTGGGCGTGCTCAACGGAGTCGTACTCGACACCCGCGAACGGGTGCACGACCTCGGCATCCACAAGGCACTGGGCATGACCCCGCGGCAGACCGTCGTCATGGTCGTCACCTCGGTCCTCGTGACCGGACTCGTCGGCGGTGCCCTCGGCGTACCGCTCGGCGTCGCCCTGCACGGCTGGATCATGCCGGCCATGGGACAGAGCGCCGGGCTCAACCTGCCCGACTCCGTCATCTCGGTCTACCGCACGCCCGAACTGATCCTGCTCGCGCTCGGCGGCCTGCTCATCGCCGTCCTCGGCGCGCTGCTGCCCGCGGGCTGGGCCGCCCGGACCCGTACCGCGACCGCCCTGCGCACGGAATAGCGGGCCGTCCGGCCCGAAGCCACGGTTGTGCAGTTGCGCAAAGCAGCAATCTTCAAGCGGGTGGCGGCCTGGGGGGCGCGCCCTCGACCGAGGCGAAGACCGAGGCGAAGACCGAGGCGAAGACCGAGGCGAAGACCGAGGCGAAGACCGAGGCGAAGAAAGGCGGGCACGCGATGCTCCGCAACGGACTGGAACCCTGGCACCGGCTGATCGTGGCGATCGTGCTCATCGTGTTGTTCGGCTCCAAGAAGCTGCCGGACACCGCCCGCGCGCTGGGCAAGTCGATGCGCATCCTCAAGAGCGAGGCCAAGGCGATGAAGAGCGAGAACCCCGCGTCCGCCGCCGCCGAACCGGGCACGTCCCCGGTGACCGCCGCGGCGGTCGTCCAGAACTCCGCCGAGCAGACCGCCCCGCGTGCGACGACGGAGGCCCCGGGCGCCGCGCACTGAGCCCACGGCGTCCGTGTCCGGGGGCGGCGCACACCGCCCCCGGACACGGACCTTCCTGAGGGCTCAGTCCTCTTCGCCGCCCCCGTCGTCCGCGCTGTCCTCGTCGCCCTCGAAGAAGTCGCCCACCTCGTCGACGACTTCGGCCGCGACCATGCCGCCCACCACACCCACCGCGAGCCCCGCCGCGCCGACCGCGACCGCCGTGCCCACACCCGGCCCGGAACGGTGGCCCTCATGGCCCGGTTCATGGCCCGACCCATGCCCGTACCCGCTCCCGGCGGCATACGGATCGTCATGGCCGTACGAGGCGTGGGAGCCGTACGACGCCCGGTGCTCGACCAACTGCCGCATCCAGCCGTCGACTTCGCCGTTCCAGTCGCGGACCCCGACGTCGTGATGGCTCACCGTGAAGCGGGTGAGGGCGTCGTGTCCCGACCCGAAGAGCCCGCCGCGCTTGTCCGCCTCCAGGACGACCTCCATGCCGGCCGGGGTGGCGAGGAAGGTCAGCTCGATCTCGTTCACCGCGTGCGCGTACCGCGGGGCCGGGGTCAGCTCGATCTCCTGGTAGAAGGGCAACTGCTGCCCCGTACCCCCGATGTGGCCGCGTTCGAGGTCGGCGGAGCGGAAGCCGAAGCCCAGCTGTCCCAGTGCTTCGAGGACCGCCTCCTGGACGGGCAGCGGACGCACCGTGAGCGGATCCAGGTCGCCCTTGTCCTTCGCTCCGGCCACCGCGATCTCGGTGCGCACGCCGAGCACGATGCCCAGCGGCTGACCGTACAGCTCACTGACGGGCGTCTCCCAGGGCAGCGGCACGCTGAACGGAACGCTGTAGCGCCCCTCCTCGGCGAGGCGGAAGCCGCCGCCGAGCGTGAACCGTTCGAAGACGACGGCGCCCTCGCTCTCCCCGTCCTCGTGCTCGGTCTCGACCCGGGCGATCAGTTCGAGTCCGATGTGCTCGATCTCCACCTCCGCGCCGCCGCCCTGGAGATGAACCTGCCCGGACAGGATCCCGCCGGGCGCCACCGCGCCGCCGTCGAGAACCGTGTCCACCGAGGGGCCGCCTGCACCCATCGCCCCGAGCAGCCGTTTGAACACCATGCCGGTGTGGCTCCTTCACTGATCGCACTCGTTGTTCCTGACCGGTCGACGCGCACGCCGACCGGTGTCATCAGAACCAAGTAACTCGTTGCGCCGGTAAAGAAGTTCCCAAGTCGCCTGGATGGAGCCGTCTTCAGGACACCGGGCGCCCGAAGCAGCGCTCCAGCTCGTCCAGATCGTAGAAGCTGCTGCCCTTGGCCACCGGCCGGCAGCCCTGCTTGAACGCGGTCTCCTTCTCGTTGTAGAGCATCCGCACCAGATAGGTGTCGCCCTTGCGGAACACGTCCCACTGGATGTTCGCGGCCATCGGAGCCACCGAGCCGCCCCGCCAGGGGTTGTCGGCATAGGTGTACGGCCGATCCTCGGTCACCGGCTCGGTGCTGCCCGGCAGGCGCATCAGCGCGGCGAGCGGGATGATCTCCTCGGCGTGCGTGAAGCGCAGCTCCGCGCCCAGCTCGCTCGTACCGTCGCGCTTGGCCTCGGCCTTCTTGAAGAAGTCGTCGAGCAGGACGTCGGCCATCTTGTAGGTGATGTCGCTGTCCGCGAAGCCCGGCCCCTTCTCGTAGAAGTCCTCGGCGTCGCTCAGATAGGCGAACCAGGCGGCGTCACGCGGGGCGAGATAGCGCTCCAGGTGCCAGCTGCCCTCGTCGCTCATGGCCGGGGCGATGCTGTACAGGTTGTAGACCGCCTGGGCCGCGTCCACCTCGGTGCCGATCGAGGCGAACTCGCCCGCGGAGATCCGCCGTACGAAGGACGGGGTGAAGATCTTCTTCAGTATGTTCCGGGCCGCCGTGTGGGTGGCCGGCTGCTCGGTGACGCTCTTGAGCGTGGCGGCCAGCCGCTGGTCGTTCGCGATGTAGTCGCGGTACGCGGCACCGCCCGCCGACTTGTGGAAGTAGAGCAGGTCGGGGTCGGTCCGCGCCGGGCCGATGAGCGGCCCGAGCGCCGGGTCGGCGTCGGCGAGCGCCGAGGCGAAGAGCGCGCCGCTGTCCACGGCACGGCCCTGGCCGGAACTGACGAGGTCGATCGGTTCGGAGTCCCGGGCGATCCGCGCGAACAGTCCGGGCAGCCGTCGCTCCATGCGGGTCGCCGTGGCCTGGATCTCCCGCTTGCCCCGCCCGCTGAGGTTGCCGTACCCGACCTTCTCCATCGCCGCCAGCAGTGAGCGCACCTGCGGCCCGAACTCCGCACCGGCACGGGTGAGCCCGCCCTCGCTGTCGGCCTTGTCCCACAGCTGCAGGATCAGTTCCCCGTCCTCACCGCTCGTCGCCGCACGCGAACCGTGCCGGGACACGTTCTCGGTGAACACCGGGACGAATCCCTTCGGTGCGCGCTGATACGTGCGGGCGTCCTGCTGCGGCGCGTACGGCGCCTTCGTCCCGTAGCTGCCGGAGGATCCGCCCGCGGCCTGCGCCGGGAGGGGGGAGACCATCAGTAGGGAGAGCGCGGAGAGCGCGAGAGCCAGAGCGGGGGCGGCCGCGATGCGTTTCATGTGGCGTCGATTCGTCCGGGGGCGGGCTCGGGTTGAACGGCCGCATCGTTTCCGCACGATGTGAACACCGAATGACCATGGAATGGCGGGCCGCCGCACCTCCCCGTGGTGAACGGCCCGGTCGGATCAGCCGGTTGACGACGGAGTCGGCCGCGAACCGGGACGCGGGCTTGCCGCCGTGCCGCCGTCCGTGTCCGTCACCGTGCCGCCCTCCGTGTCCGTCACCCTGCCGCCGTCCGCGTCCGTCGCCCGCCGTCGGCCGGGGATCTGCGCGCCCCCGTACGGCGGTTGGGCCCGTGCCCCCGGTGTCCGAAGGCGTCGGCGGCGGCCCGGCGCGGGCAGGGCGGGCGGGGTGAGGAAGCCTTCCGCGCGGGCGGCGGCGATGCCGATGCGGGGGACGTCGCTGCTCTTCTCGAACAGGAGATAGCGGGGTTCCCACACCGGCCGGTACTTGGCGTTGGCCCGGTAGAGGGATTCGAGCTGCCACCACCGGGAGAGGAAGGTCAGCACGGTGCACCACAGCCGCAGCACGGGTCCGGCGCCCAGCCGGGAACCGCGTTCGAAGACGGACCGGAACATGGCGAAGTTCAGCGACACCCGCCGCACCCCGATCTCCTGGGCGCGCAGCAGCAGTTCGATGACCATGAACTCCATCAACCCGTTCTCGGAGTTCCGGTCCCGGCGCATCAGGTCGAGGGACAGTCCCTTCTCGCCCCACGGTACGAAGCTCAGCACGGCCCGCGGCTCGCCCTGGCTGTCGTGGCACTCCAGCATGACGCAGCGGCCGTCGCCCGGGTCGCCGAGCCGGCCGAGGGCCATGGAGAAGCCGCGTTCGGTCTCGCCGTCGCGCCAGTGGTCGGCCTTGTCGATCAGGGTGGCCATCTCGGCCTCGGGGATGTCCGCGTGGCGGCGGATGCGGACGGAGTATCCGGCCCGGCGGATGCGGTTGTGCGCCTGGCGCACGCCGCGCATCGCACGCCCTTCGAGGGTGAAGTCGGCGCGGTCCACGATCGCTTCGTCGCCGAGTTCGAGGGCGTCGAGGCCATGGCGGGCGTAGATGGTGCCGGCCTCCTCACTGGCGCCCATCACCGCCGGCGTCCAGGCATGCCTGCGCGCCTCGTGCAGCCACGCCTCGATCGCGCCGGGCCAGGCCTCGGGGTCACCGATCGGGTCGCCGGAGGCCAGGGTCACCCCGCCGACCACCCGGTAGGCGACCGCGGCCTTGCCGCTCGGGGACCACATGACGGCCTTGTCGCGGCGCAGTGCGAAGTAGCCCAGCGAATCCCGTTCGCCGTGCCTGGCCAGGAGTTCGCGCAGGCGCCGCTCGTCGTCCTCGCCGAGGAGTTCACGCCCGCGCGGCGCGCGGAAGCAGGCGTAGAGGACAAGCAGGAAGGACGCGGCGATCAGGATGTTGATGAGCACGTCCACCCAGCGGGGGGCGACCACGGAGTCGAGCCGGTCGGCGAGCGGGCCGACGCTGACGCCACGCAGCAGGGTGTACGCGATCCGGTCGCCCAGCGGCGCCCCGGACACCTTGTTGGTGGCGCTCACGAGCAGCGTTCCGAGGGTGCCGCTGACCAGGAGACCGCCGGCGCCGACGGCCAGCGCCAGCCGGGGGTTGGAGCGGTCCCCGACGGCCTGGAACTCCCGCCGTCCGAGCAGCAGCGCGGCGACGAAGAGGCCGGTGAACAGGGTCGAGAACCAGTTGAAGCCGTGCCGTCGGAACTGTTCCTGGGTGAGGGCCAGGACGTACAGCCCGAAGAGCGGCCCCGCCAGCAGCATGTTGAAGATCCACGCGGCCCGTTTGCGGCGCCGCATCACCAGGGCCAGGAACAGCGCCAGCGCGGCCGAGACCAGCCCGGCGGTGGCCAGGTAGGGGGTGAAGAACCCACCTCCGTTGTGCTCGTGCACCTCTTCGCGGAACGGCAGTGACACGACCGCCACCAGGTTGAGCAGCGCGAGCAGCCGCAGATACCAGACCGTGGCCGCGGCCGCCCGTGGCCGCAGCCGGGCGCCGAGGGCCGGGCGGCCGGTCGGGGTGGTCCGGCGCGACTTCGAGGTCCTCTGTTCCGGGAGGAGCACTGGCTGTTGTGCAGACACCGTGAAGCATCACCTTGGGGAGAGGGGAGGGGGACGCGGGCGGTAAACCCTGTGTGTTCCCTACGAACCCGTAGGGCCAGCAAACCCTACATGCCGTAGGGAAAAGGTGAGTTGTGGCCGCGGTGAGGATCGCGGCCGAGTGTCTTAACGAGCGACGGTCGGCGGCGTTGCGGGGAAAGAATGCCTGGTCCGCGCGGTATTAGGGGGTAAGGGGCTGGTAAGAATCGAAGCGCGGACAGACGGTCCGCGAGGGGGTTCCGGCCGCGCCCTCACACCCCGCCGTGCGCGACGTACGGCGGGCGCCGGAGGCGGCGACACCGACATCTCGCCATCGCGTTCCCGCAGCTCACGGCTCTGAAGCCGACTCCGTTCGGATCTCGCGCGGACCGGTCGTTCCGTCCGCCCGTGAGGCGGCCGGTGCGGTCCCGGCATGCCGCCCGCGTCCACTATGCCAGCATTTGCGCACCTCTTGAATGTTAGTTAGGCATGCCTACACTAAGCCCCGCCTGTAGCCGTCCGGCCTGGTATTTGCTGCATCGGAGAGAGGCCCGAGGTGTGGGACGACGCATTTCCCAGCTTTCTGATCGGTCTGCGTGAGGGGCTGGAAGCAGGGCTGATCGTCTCGGTCCTCGTCGCCACGCTCGTACGGTCCGACCAGCGTGCCCGACTGCCCCATGTGTGGACGGGAGTTGCCGCCGCCATCGGGCTCTCCATGAGCTTCGGCGCGATCCTGACCTTCACGGCGGCCAACCTGCCCGGGAAGTCGCAGGAGGCGTTCGGCGGCACGCTCAGCCTGATCGCGGTCGTGTTCGTCACCGCCATGGTGTTCTGGATGCGGCGCTCCGCCCGTACGTTCTCCGGAGAGATCAAGCAGAAGGTCGCCACCGCGCTGGGCATGGGGGCGGGGGTGCTGATCGCGACCTCGTTCCTCGCCGTGGGCCGTGAGGGGCTGGAGACCGCGCTGTTCCTGTGGACCACGGCACAGGCGGCGGGGAGTGCCTCGGGCCCCCTGGCCGGAGCGGCGGCCGGGCTGCTGATCGCGGCGGCGCTGTGCTGGGGGCTGTACCGGCGGGTCCTGCACATCAACCTGACCCGGTTCTTCACGCTCACCGGCGCCGTGCTCATCGTCATCGCCGCGGGCGTCCTCGGCTACGGCATACGCGACCTGCAGGAAGCCACCGTGCTCCCGGGCGGCACGGCGTACGCCTTCGACCTGTCGGCGCACCTCGACCCGGGATCCTGGTACGTCACCGTCGTCCAGGGCACGCTCAATCTCACCCCGCAGATGACCTGGCTTCAGATCTCCGTCCACGCCCTGTACCTGGCGATCGTGATGACGCTCTTCGCACGGGGGCCGGCCCCCGTAAAGCCCGCTCCCGTGACCGTGTCCGTCGGGGCGGGGAACGTCGCGGCGGCCGGTTCCGGCGAAGGCGAGGGGGTCTCGGCGACCGGGTCGGTCGCCCGCCGCCTCCCCCGCTGGACGGTCCCCGCCGCACTCGTCGCCGCGCCCGCGCTCATCGCGGGGATCGCCATCGCCGTCGGCGACGGAAAGCCCGCCGCCGGCACCCCCGTCGTCGAGGTGTCCGCCGCCGACTGCGGCAAGGGCTTCACCGCGCCCGAGCCGGGCCGGCAGACCTTCCAGGTGCGCAACACCGGCTCCCGCACCTCCGAGATCTATCTCGTCGACCCGGCCGGCAACGCCGTCTACGGCGAGGTCGAGGGCATCGCCCCCGGCACCACCCGCGCCCTGATCGCCACCATCGGCACGGGCTCGTACGCCTGGCGCTGTGTGCCCGACGGCGGCAAGGCCGTCACCTCGGCGGCCGTGCGTGTCAGCGCGGGGGGTGGCTCCGCCCAGGCCGTACTGCCGGTCTCCGAGCAGGACCTCGCCGCACCGCTGGCCGCCTACCGGACATACGTCGACCAGGGCCTGGCCGACCTGCTGACCAGGACCCGCGCCCTGCGGAGCGACATCGACGCGAAGAAGCTGGACCGGGCCCGCGAGGACTGGCTGCCCGCGCACCTGCGATACGCCTCACTGGGCGCCGCCTACGGCACCTTCGCCGACTTCGACGCGAAGATCAACGGTCGTACGGCCGGACTCGCGGGCGGCGTCGACGACCCGGCCTTCACCGGCTTCCACCGCATCGAATACGGCCTGTGGCACGGCCAGTCCGCCGCCACCCTCGCGCCGTACGCCAAGCAGCTCACCGACGACGTCGACGCCCTGCGCAAGGACTTCCCGAAGCAGGACTTCGACCCGGGCGACCTCCCGCTGCGCACCCACGAGATCCTTGAGAACACCCTGCACCGCGAACTCAGCGGCACCGCCGACTACGGCAGCGGCACCGAGCTCGCCACCACCGATGCCAACCTCGACGGCACCCGCGAACTGCTCACCCTGCTGCGCCCGCTGATCGACAAGCGCGACGCCGAGGTCGTTCGGGCCGTCGACACATGGATGGAGCGCACCGAGCGACTGGTGCTCGCCCAGCGGGCCGAGGACGGCACCTGGACGCCGCTGGACAAGCTGTCCGACACCGACCGTCAGCGCCTCGACGGCACGGTCAGTCAACTGCTGGAAGAGCTCGCGCCGATCCCGGACCTCCTGGAGATCCGCCAGGCCGCGTGAGCGGTCCACCGGCGTCCGCCATCACGCTCCGGCCCGCCCGCGCCGAACCAGCCGAACCACCACACCCCCGCAGTACCGGGAGCATGCGCCCACAGGAGAGGACCTCCCCCGATGACGACCCCGAGCCAGGACGACCAGGCCGCGCCGGGCAGCTGCCCCGTCGGCCGCCGTACGTTCACCAGGACCGCCCTCGGTGTCGGCGCGGCCGGAGCCGCCCTGGCGGGCGCCGGACTCGTCGGCGCCCGGGCGGCCGCGGGCAGCACCCCCGCCGCGGCGGCCGACTCGGGCGGCGGCAAGGTGCCCTTCCACGGTGCTCACCAGGCCGGTATCACCACCCCCGCACCCAAGGCCGGCGTCTTCGTCTCCTTCGACGTCATCGCCGACGGCCGGAGCGAACTCACCACCCTGCTGCGCACGATCACCGAACGGGCCCGCTTCCTCACCACCGGCGGCACCCCCGTCGACCTGGGTGTCGGCGCGCCGCCCTCCGACAGCGGCCTGCTGGGACCGGATCTGCCCGCGGACGACCTCACCGTCACCGTGGGGATCGGCGCCTCCCTCTTCGACGACCGCTTCGGCCTCGCCGACCGCATACCGCGCCACCTCAAGCCGATGCGCACCTTCCCCAACGACAACCTCGACGCCGCCGAGTGCCACGGCGACCTGTCGCTGCAGCTGTGCGCCGCCGACTCCGACACCGTGCTGCACGCCCTGCGCGACATCACCCGCCACACGCGCGGCGCGATGCAGATCAAGTGGCGCGTCGACGGCTTCCAGAACCCGTCCCGGCCGACCGGCGCGCAGCGCAACTTCCTCGGTTTCAAGGACGGCATCGCCAATCCGGACACGACCTCCGGCCGCGAGATGGACAAGCTGGTCTGGGTCACCGCGGCCGACGGCGAACCGTCCTGGGCGGTCGGCGGCAGCTACCAGGTGATCCGCATCATCCGCATGCTGGTCGAGTTCTGGGACCGGGTCTCGCTCACCGAGCAGGAGAAGATGATCGGCCGCCGCCGTGACACCGGCGCCCCGCTGGACGGCGCCCAGGAGACCGACCTCCCGCGCTACACCAAGGACCCCAAGGGCGAGGCGATCCCGCTCGACGCCCACATCCGGCTCGCCAACCCCCGTACGGCGAAGACCGACACGACCCGGATCCTGCGCCGCGGCTACAACTACGACCGGGGCGTCGACGAGGCCGGCAACCTCGACATGGGCCTGGCCTTCTGCGCGTACCAGCAGGACGTGGTCCGCCAGTTCGAGGCGACCCAGACGCGGTTGATCGACGAGCCGCTCGTCGACTACATCAGCCCCACCGGGGGTGGCTACTTCTTCGCGCTGCCCGGTGTGAAGGACCAGTCGGACTGGCTCGGCCGCTCGCTGATCGAGGGCTGAAACGGGGGCGCCCCGTTGAGACGCCCGAGCAGAAACGGCATCACTCCCCGTTCCAGCAGGGTCCGTTGCCAGTCCTCGTGGGCGTGCCTCACCTCGGGATCGCGGTCCTGCGGGGTGGGGCGGCCGCGGGTCGCCAGCGACCAGAGGAGATCACCCAGCGCCGCGCCCGCCGTCACAGCGGCCAGGATCACCACCACCATGATCAGTCCGTCGTTCAGATGCGGGCGTACGTCGAGGGCGTGCAGGTCGAACCCGCTCAGGAGATACACGCCCGCGGCGACGACACAGAGACTGGGCGCGAGCAGCGCGGACACGGAAACGGGGCCATCTCCCGGACGCGTCGGGACCTTTGAGGCGCCGTCACCGCGTCGGCGGGCCCGCACGCGCAGATAACGCTCGTACTCCGGCGTAGCGGTCCGGCAGAGCGGGGCGCGTGCGTCCAGGGCTTCGGCGCGCAGTTCCGCGCGCCGCGTGTCGAGCGGGCCGAGGCCCTTCATCGCTGCGATGATCTCGGGGGAGTGCAGAGCCCGGTCCAGGATCCGCTCGAAGGTGCCGTCACTCGGCGCCGCCGGACCGGCGTCACGTTCCTGCATAGGGGTCCCCCGAGACGTAAGAGGCTCTTGACGAGCCAAACCCTACAGTATGTAGGGTTTTCAACGTGCCGTCATGCTCGACACCGTCCACCGCGACGGCGAACGGGCCGGCCTTCCGGCGGACATCGCCGTACAGACGTACCGGATCGTGCAGGAGGCGCTCACCAATGTCGTGAAGCACGCGCCGTCCTGTACGGCGGCGGCGTCGTTCACCCGGCGCCCGGTGGAACGCTTCGTCCTGAGTCCTCGCACAGTGACGACGGGTGTCCCGCTGTCCGGCTTCCCGCCGTCCGGCGGAACATCCCCGCCGTCTGGCGCTCCCGTGGGCGGGCGGGCGCGAGGCACGATGACGGCAGTGGTCACAGGGACGTGGCCGTGACGCAGGGAGAGCCGATGACCACCATTCCTTCCGTCGAGGCGCAGGGCTCCCGGGTGGGGCCGCCCCCGCCGTTCGACCCGGAGCTCGCCGCCGCCCTCGAAGTCATCGGCGAACAGCTGCCGCCCTCGTTCCACATAGACATGATTCCGGCGCTGCGCCAGGGCATGGCGCTGTCCGACGGGGCGGACCCGGACCTGACCCGGGACGGCGCCTTCTCCGTCGAGGAGCGCACGGTGCCCGGCCCACAGGGCGCCCCGGACATCTCCCTGCTCATCTGCCGGCCGACCGGCGCGACCGTCGCCGTGCCCGTCGTCTACAACGTGCACGGCGGCGGCATGGTGATCGGCGACAACCGCACCGGCATCGGGGAAATGCTCGACTGGGCCCAGGAGCTGGGCACGGCGGTGGTGTCGGTGGAGTACCGTCTCGCGCCCGAGCACCCGCACCCGGCCCCCGCCGAGGACTGCTACGCGGGACTGCGGTGGACGGCCGAGCACGCCGAGGAACTGGGTTTCGACCCCGACCGGATCATCGTCGCCGGGGCGAGCGCGGGCGGTGGCCTGAGCGCGGCGGTCGCCCTGCTCGCCCGCGACCGCGGCGGCCCGGCGCTCCTGGGGCAGGTGCTGCTGTGCCCCATGCTCGACGACCGCAACGACACCCCGTCCAGCCACCAGATGGCCGGTCTGGGCGTGTGGGACCGCACGGCGAACGAGATGGGGTGGACGGCCCTGCTCGGCGACGCCCGCGGCGGACCGGACGTCTCTCCCTACGCCTCCCCGGCCCGCGCCGACGATCTCTCCGGACTTCCCCCGACCTTCATCGACGTCGGCTCGGCCGAGACCTTCCGCGACGAGGCAGTCGCCTACGCGACGGGTCTGTGGCAGGCGGGCGGCCGGGCCGAACTGCACGTGTGGCCGGGCGGTTTCCACGGATACGACCTGATGGCCCCGCAGGCCGCCCTGTCCCAGGACACCAAGGCCGCGCGCCTGCGGTGGCTGCGCAGGCTGCTGGGGAACTGACCGGATCCGCCGGGCGTTCCGGCCGGTGGCTTGGCAGCGGGCGCCGGAAGACGGAGCATGAGGGGGCGGCGCCGGGCGACGGGCCGAACAGCGTGTCCGGCGAGCCCGTGCGAGGTGACATTCGGTGAAGGAGCTGGCGGGCAGGCTCGCGGCGCTCGACCCCGACGCGGGCGCGGCGCTGCAGGTGATCTCCTACTTCGACCGGTTGATCGAGGGCCGGGCGGGCCTGGAGTCCCTGGTGCGCGGCGCGGCCGTGCTGTCCGGCTGCCCCGCCCGGCTCGTCGACGAGGAGCGCGGGGTCCGCGTCCGGGTCGAGGCCGACGGGACGCGCCGCGACGACGGCGGGCCTCCCGACCCGGCCTGGCCCTCGGCCCCGCTGACGCCGACCGGCCCCCCGGCCGTCTGGCTGGAGCGCGCCGGACCTTCCGACGGGGTCCACGCGATGGTGCTGGAGCGTGCCGCGGCAGCCGCCCGGGTGGTGCTGGACCGGACCCGCGGGCGGGCACCGACGGACGTCCGGGACGCGGATCCCGCCTCGGTGGAGGTGCTCCTGGACGCCTCCGCCACCGAGCACGCCCGGCGCCAGGCAGCCCTCCGTGTCGGTCTGCGGGACGTGGCCGCCGCCCGTGTGGTGGCGACCGCCGAGGGCGGGCCGCTTGTGGAGGGGGTGCCGGCCTCCGGCGACAGCACGCCCGCCACCGGTGGCCGCCGCGCGGGCATCGGCCCCTCGGTTGCCGTACGGGACCTTCCGGCGTCGTGGGCCGCCGCCCGTACCGCCCTGCGGTTCACCGCGGAGGGCACCGACCAGGACCCCGGCCCCCGCACGGTGTACGCGGACGAGCTGGGCGGTCTGGCGTTGCTCGCGCAGGCGGTCGGCCCGGCCACGGAAATCCTCCCCGACGTCCGCGCCCTGGAGCACGCCGTCGCGACGGCCCCCTGGGCGGCGAGCACCCTGAACGCGGTCGCCTTCAGCACGAGTCTGCGGGCCGCCGCCGCGGAGCTGAACGTCCACCACTCCACGCTCCAGGACCGTCTGGCCCAGGCCGAGCACTGGCTGGACTGGCCGGTGCACGACCCGGCCGGCCGACTGCGGCTCCAACTGGCCCTGGTCCTGCGGCGACTGCACCGCAACGCGCCCCTCTGACGCGCACCGCCGCCCGGCGACCACCCGCACGGACCGGTGGCACTGCTACACGGAGCGGTGGCACTGCTACACGGAGCGGTGGTACTGCTCGGGCACGTGCACCTCGGCGCCGAGTTCACGTGCCGCGAGGCGCGCGAACGACGGGTTGCGCAGCAGTTCGCGCCCCAGCAGCACCGCGTCGGCCTCGTCGTTGGCGAGGATCTTCGCGGCCTGCTCGGCCTCGGTGATGAGGCCGACGGCGGCGACGGGCAGGCCGGTCTCGGCCTTCACCCGTGCGGCGAAGGGGACTTGGTAACCGGGCCCGACCGGGATGCGTACGCCCGCGGCGTTTCCGCCGGTGGAGACGTCCAGCAGATCGATGCCGTGCTCGCGCAGCTCGCCCGCGAAGCGGACGGTGTCGTCGGCGCTCCAGCCGCCCTCGTCCAGCCAGTCGGTGGCGGAGACGCGGAAGAAGAGCGGCTTGTCGTCGGGCCAGACCTCCCGTACGGCGTCGACGACTTCGAGGGCGAAGCGGATGCGGTTCTCGAACGAGCCGCCGTAGGCGTCGGTGCGGTGGTTGGAGTGCGGCGAGAGGAACTCGTTGACGAGATAGCCGTGGGCGCCGTGGATCTCGGCGATCTCGAAGCCGGCGTCCAGGGCGCGCCGGGCCGCGTCCGCGAACCGGCCGACGACTGCCTGGATCTCGGCGACCGTGAGCTCCGTCGGGACCGGGTGGCCGCCGTCGAAGGGGAGCGGGCTCGGGCCGAGCGGCTGCCAGCCGTACGCGTCCGGGCCGACCGGCGCGCCGCCCTTCCAGGGGCGGTCCGTGGAGGCCTTGCGGCCGCCGTGCGCGAGCTGGATCGCGGGCACGCTGCCCTGGCTCTTGAGGAAGCGGGTGATCCGGCGGAAGGCCTCGGCCTGGGCGTCGTTCCAGATGCCGAGGTCGTAGGGGGAGATCCGGCCCTCGGGCGAGACGGCGGTGGCCTCGACGATGATCAGGCCCGTGCCGCCCGCGGCCCGGGCCGCGTAGTGGGCGAAGTGCCAGTCGTTGGGCGTGCCCGTGTCCGGCCCCTCCGGCGCGGCCGAGTACTGGCACATCGGGGGCATCCATACCCGGTTCGGGACGGTCACTGCGCGTAGCCGGTAGGGCTGGAAGAGCGCGCTCATGGCGAACTGTTCCCTTCGTCACGGGGGTCGATGGACGACTCGTACGATAGTCATCGTAGTACGGAGGGTGTCAAACTACGATGGTTCTCGTACAATGAAGTTCCGTCCCCGAAGTGGAGCTGCCGTGACGACCGTCGTCCCCGCCGCCAGCAGTCGCGATCTTCCGCATCCGGCGCGCGAGGAGATCCGGCTGGAAGGCGTGCTGCACGCGCTGTCCGACCCCATGCGGCTGCGGATCGTGCGAGAACTCGCCGCGGTCGGCGACGAGCTCTCCTGTTCGCACTTCGACCTGCCGGTCACCAAGTCGACCACCACGCACCACTTCCGGGTGCTCCGCGAGAGCGGGGTGATCCGACAGGTCTACCGCGGAACGGCCAAGATGAACGCCCTGCGCGAGGACGACCTAGATCATCTCTTTCCTGGACTTCTCGGCGGTGTCCTCTCCGCCGCCGCCCGCGAGGCCTCCCGCCTCGGCTGAACCCGCCCTCCCGGGCAGGTGGTTGAAGAGCAGGTTCAGGACGATCGCCGTCAGGCACCCCGCGCTGATCCCGCTGTTCATCACCGTCTGGAACCAGTGCGGGAACTTCTCGTAGACCGTCGGTACCCCGACCGGCAGCATGCCCACGGCGACCGAGACGGCCACCACCGTCAGATTGTCGTTGCCCTTGAAGTCGACCCCGGCCAAGGTGCGCAGTCCGCTCGCGGCGACCGTCCCGAACATCACCAGGCCGGCGCCGCCCAGTACCGGCGCCGGTACCGCCGCGACCACCGCGCCCAGTTTGGGCAGCAGGCCGAGCAGGACGAGGATGCCGCCCGCGGTCGCCACCACCCAGCGGCTGCGCACCCGGGTCATGCCGACCAGACCCACGTTCTGCGCGAACGCCGTGTAGGGGAAGGTGTTGAACACACCGCCGAGGACCGTGGAGAGACCGTCGGCGCGCAGCCCGTCGGCCAGCGTGCGCGGCTCGACCTTCCGGTCGGTCATCTCGCCCACCGCGATGAGGTCACCGGTCGTCTCCGTCATCGTCACCAGCGCCACGACCAGCATCGAGACGATCGCGGAGGCGTGGAACGACGGTGCGCCGAAGTGGAACGGTGTGCTGATCCCGGCCCAGTCGGCGTCCCCGACCCCGCCGAAGTCCGTGAATCCGAACGGCACCGCGACCGCGAGGCCCACCGCGATGCCGATCAGCACCGCGATCCGGCTCAGGAAGGCCGGCGCGAACCGCTGCACGCCCAGCACCACGGTCAGCACGAAGCCGGCGAGCGCCAGGTTCTTGGGCTCGCCGAAGTCCTTCGCGCCCACACCGCCGGCCGCCCAGTTGCCCGCCACCGGCAGCAGTGAGACGCCGATGATCAGGATGACGGTGCCGGTGACCAGCGGCGGGAAGAAGCGCAGCAGCCTGCCGAAGACCGGCGCCAGCAGCACGATCGCGAGTCCCGCGACGATCACCGACCCGTAGATCGCGGGCAGTCCGCCGCCCGTCGTCCCGATGAGCACCATCGGTGAGACGGCCGCGAAGGTGCAGCCCTGCATGATCGGCAGTCGTACACCGAACCGCCAGAAACCCACGCACTGGATGAGCGTCGCGATGCCGCAGACCAGCAGGTCCGCGGTGATCAAATAGGCCATGTCGGCGGGCGACAGCTTCATCGCCCCGCCCACGATCAGCGGCACGGCCACCGCGCCCGCGTACATCGCGAGCACATGCTGCAGCCCGAAGGCGGCCAGTTGGCGTACGGGTGGGACCTCGTCGACGGGATGCACGGGTGCGGTGGTTGCCATGGGCACTCCAGGAGCGGCGGCGGGGAGCGGGGGCGTCCGGACGGCGGGGGACGTCCGGACAGCACGAGACCGTAGGGGGCTTGAACAGTTTGTTGATTTCCGGCCCGTTGCCGCTGTGTGTCAGGCCCGCAGAAGTCGGCTCGACTCCGCTACGAGGTCGCCGCCGTCCGCGCCGCCGCCAGCAACGACGTCCAGTCGGGCAGCTTGACCACACCCCGCCCGAGCGAGGCCCCGAGCTCCGCCTCCGCCCGCTCGATCGCCTGCCACCCGGCCCACTCCACCGGCGCCGCCCCGGCCGCCCGCAGCGCCGCGAGCGGGTCCTCGGGCAGGTCCCGCCGTACGAGTTCGGGGGCGTCCTCCAGCAGCGAGGTCACCGTCTCCTTGGCGCACGGCCGGTTGGTGCCGATGACGCCGGTCGGGCCGCGCTTGATCCAGCCCGCCACGTACTCGCCCGGCGCGACCACGCCGTCGCGCAGTACACGACCCGCGAGATGCGGCACCGTGCCGTGCGCCGCGTCGAACGGCAGCCCTTCGAGCGGGACCCCGCGATAGCCGACCGAGCGCAGCACCAACTGCGCCCCGATGTCCTCGTACCGCCCCGTGCCCGTCACCCCGCCGTGCCCGTCCGGCACCGTACGCTCGAAGCGCACCGCGCCCACGCGGGTGCCGTCGCCCTCGTCGGGGAGGAGTTCGACGGGGCGCAGGAAGAAACGCAGCCGGATCCGACGGGCTCGGTCCTGCGGAGGCGCGGCGGCCCACCCCCGCAGCACCTCCACATTGCGGCGCTGTGCGGCGGGCAGGGCCGACGGGTCGGCGTACCCCGGATCGAGCGCCAACTCCTCGGGATCCACCACGACTTCGGTGTCCGGCAGCGAGCCGAGCTCGCGCAGCTCCTTGGTGGTGAAGCGGGCCTGCGACGGACCGCGCCGCCCGACCATGCTGATCTCCGTCACCTTGCTCGCGCCCAGCGCGGTGAGCGCCGCCTGCGGCATGTCGGTGGGGCTGAGCTCGGCGGCCGTGCGTGCCAGCATCCGGGTCACGTCGACGGCGACGTTCCCGACGCCCACGACCACGGCCGAGCGTGCGCCGGGCGCGAAGTCGGTGGCGACGGAATCGGGGTGCGCGCTGTACCAGGACACGAACTCGGTCGCCGACCAGCTGCCGGACAGCTCCTCGCCCGGTACTCCGAGATGGCGGTCGGTGGCGGCGCCCACGCAGTAGACGACCGCGTGGTAGAGGTCCCGCAGGCGTGCCGTCGGGAGCCCGCCGGGGCCGACCTGGAGACCGCCCAGGAACCGCACCCGCTCGTCCTCCAGGACCGCCCGCAGATTGTTCTGCAGCGACTTGATCTTCTCGTGGTCGGGCGCCACGCCGTAGCGCACCAGGCCGTACGGGCACGGCAGCCGGTCCAGGACGTCCACCCGGACCTCGGGCAGCCCGCTCTGGACGAGGCTCTGGGCGGTGTAGACCCCGCTGGGCCCCGAGCCGACGACGGCGACATGCAGCACGGCGGAACTCCCAATCCGAAACCTGAACAGCCCGAGGAGGTCGCTGATGGCTCCAGCATCGCACCACCGGTGCCCCGCTGACAGGGTCCGGCGCGCGGCACATGTGTACGTGTCCGCCGTGATGAAATGTGACGATATGGATACTGTGCGTATCTGCGGGACCTGCGGTAGCGCCGTGTGATGCGGAGGCCTACGACATGTCGCGCATCCTGCTGATCTCGCTCGTCTGCTGGGCGATGACGTCGTCGGCCATCTCCTCGATCTGGAGGTTGTTGCCCTGCGCCTTCACCTCCGTGGCCATCGTGATCGCCCCGTCGTGATGGGTGATCATCAGCTTCAGGAAGAGTTCGTCGAAGTCCTTGCCCCGCGCCGCGCGCAAGGTCTTCAGCTGTGCCTCGGTCGCCATGCCGGGCATCGCCTCGTGCTGGTGCTGTGCGGCCCGCCGTTCGCCGTCGTGCGTCGCGAGCCAGCCCTTCATGGTGGTGATCTCCGGTCCCTGCCCGGCGGCGATCCGCGCGGCGATCCCCTTCACCTGGCCTGACGCGGCGTGTTCCGGGGCGAGTCCGGTCATCTCCAGAGCCTGGGAGTGATGCTCGATCATCATCCGCGCATAGGCGAAGTCCGCCGCGTTGGGGGAGTCGTCCTCGGCGCGCTGTCGCGCGGCGTCCGCGGCCGACAGCGTCTCGGCCGCCTCGCCGGGCCTGCCGGGTGCGATCACCGAAGGCCCGCTCGACCTGGCGGCCCCGGCCGTCGAGGCGGAGCCGGAGTCACAGCCCCCGAGTGCGAACGCGGCCACCGCGAGCGACACCGCGAGCAGGGGTGCGCGGGAGGCACGTGGCATACGTGGCATACGTGACGTACGGCTGAGAAGCACAACAGCCTCCTGGGGCACGCGAATCGGCGGACACCTCACGGGTGTTCATGACCGTTCTGGGGCGCTCGTGAACGTGACTGATTGAAAACCTTCATTACGAGTACGTTGCCTCCTGTTGATCAACGTATGGGGCGGACGATACTTCAGGGGTCCGTGAACCGTTCAACTGCGAACGGCTACAAGGGAGAACACAGTGACCCTGTTGATCGAACCCCGAACGCGGCGCAGACGCCTGGGAGTTGCCGCCGCCGCGGCCGGACTCCTCGCCACACTGCTCACGGCCGGCCCGGCGGCCGCGACCCCCGACCCCGGGGACGGCCCCGCTGTGCAGGAAAAGGTGTCCCGGAGCGATGCCGCCGAGGCCAAGGCCGCGATCGCGAGCGGCGAGATACCCGGACAGGACGAGATAGTCCACTCCGACAACATCGAACACCTCACCAACATCCCCAAGGAGGCGCTGCCCGGCACCAATTCGGACCTCGCCTTCCAGGGCAAGTACGCCTTCGCCGGCAACTACGACGGCTTCCGCATCCTCGACATCAGCAACCCGAAGGCGCCCAGGACGGTCTCCCAGGTGCTGTGCCCGGGCTCGCAGAACGACATCTCCGTCTCCGGCAACCTGCTCTTCCTCTCCACCGACTCCTCGCGCAGCGACAACTCCTGCAACAGCACCACGCAGCCCGCGACCGAGAAGTCCTCGTGGGAGGGCATGAAGGTCTTCGACATCACCGACAAGGCGAACCCCAAGTACGTCGCCGCCGTCGAGACCGCCTGCGGCTCGCACACCCACACACTGGTGCCCGAACGCAAGAACGTCTACATCTACGTCTCCTCCTACTCACCGAGCGCCACCTTCCCCGACTGCCAGCCCCCGCACGACGGCATCTCGGTCATCAAGGTGCCGCGGAGCGCCCCGGAGAAGGCAGCCGTGGTGAACTTCCCGGTGCTGTTCCCGGGCGAGGGACCGGACGGCGGCGGCAACCCGGGCGGCCCCGCCAACCCGGGGGTCTCCAAGACCACCGGCTGCCACGACATCACGGTGCTGCCGTCGAAGGACCTGGCCGCGGGCGCCTGCATGGGCGACGGCATCCTGTTCTCCATCAAGGACCCCGAGCACCCCAAGGTCATCGACCAGGTCGAGGACAACGTCAACTTCGCGTTCTGGCACTCGGCGACCTTCAACCAGAAGGCCGACAAGGTCGTGTTCACCGACGAGTTGGGCGGCGGTGGCGCCGCCACCTGCAACGCGACGGTCGGTCCGAACCGCGGGGCCGACGGCATCTACGACATCGTCGGCAAGGGCGACCGGCGCAAGCTCGTCTTCAAGAGCTACTACAAGATCCCCCGCCACCAGGCCGACACCGAGAACTGCGTGGCCCACAACGGCTCGCTGATCCCCGTCAAGGGCAAGGACCTCATGGTCCAGGCCTGGTACCAGGGCGGTGTCTCCGTCTGGGACTTCACCGACTCCGCCCGCCCCAGGGAGATCGCCTACTTCGAGCGCGGTCCGCTGACCACCGACACCCTGAGGGTCGGCGGCTCCTGGTCGGCGTACTACTACAACGGCTACATCTACTCGAACGACATCACCAAGGGCTTCGACGTGCTGAAGCTCAGCGACCGGCGCACCGACCCGGCCAAGCGGGTCCACCTGCGCGAGCTCAACGTCCAGACGCAGCCGGACTACTTCGACTGATCGTCCGTCCGCTGATGGTCCGTCCGCTGATCGTCCGGCATCGGCCGATCGTCATGGAGCCGATCGTCCCGCCCCTGATCGTCCGGTCGTCGGCCGGTCGCGAAGAACCGTGACAGGTCCGTCTCGCAGGTCCCGCCGGGCACCTCGGTGTCCGGCGGGACCCCCATCTCCCAGTCGAGGTGGTAGCGCTCGAACAGCTCGGTCCGCAGCGTCGGGAGCGGCATCGGCACGCCCGGCACCAGGGCCGCGTACACCGCTCCCATGAGCAGCGCCCGCAGCATCGGGTAGTCGGTGGCGGCGTCCGCCGAGCCGTGCCGGGCGACGGTCTCCCGCAGAAGCTGAGCGAGGCGCTGCTGCTCCGGGCACTGCACGAACCCCTCGCCCTGCAGCATTCCGGCCATGTGCTGACGCATCAGCACGGGCCGGTCCCGGGCGAGGCCCAGGATCGCGTCGATGGCCCGCGCCATCCGCTCCCGGCCGTCCTCGGTACGCGGCTCGCGCTCCAGCCCCTCCTCCAGAGTGCGGTGCATCAGCCGGTGCACGGCGGACTGCACGAGCTGGCGCTTACCGGGAAAGTAGTACGACACCAGTCCGCGCGCCGATCCCGCGCGATCCGCGATGTCCCCGAGCGTCGTCGCCTCATAACCGCGCTCGTTCACCAACTCCACCGCGGCCTGCAGGAGCCGCTCCCGGGAACGCCGCCGCAACTCTTCATTGACCGACGGGCTGCGCGGGGACATGCTGTAACTCCTGTATTGACTGGCTGCCAGCCAACTATACTCAGTGCGTCCGGGGCCGTGACCCTCCGCGGGGGAGGCTCCGGGCTGCCGTCCGCCTGGGGCGTCGCGGGGGAACGTCTCAGGCGGACAGGCATGAGCGAGCGGGATTCCCGAGCGAGTCGCACGGCCGCCCCGGCCTCCATAGAGTGGGCTGGACTTCCTAGGAGGCGGGTGGACATGGATCAAGAGCAGATTCTGGCCAGGATCGCGGCGATGGTCGACGACGAGCGGCGGCTGCGCGACGCCGTGGCGTCCGGGCAGATCGACAGCGGCACGGAACACGAACGGCTCGGAGAGCTGGAGCGCGCGCTCGACCAGTGCTGGGACCTGCTGCGCCAGCGGCGCGCGAAGTCCGAGTTCGGGGAGAACCCGGACGAGGCGCGCGTACGACCGTCTTCGCAGGTCGAGGACTATCAGAGCTGAACGGGCGGCGCGGACGCGGGCGCGGGTCGGTCGATCAGATCCAGCACCGGTCGCAGCCCGTCCGGGCGGTGTGTCAGCACCGGTCGCAGCCCGTCCGGGCGGTGTGTCACCGGCAGATGGTCCACGAAGTGCACCGTGCACCCCAGCGCCGCCGCGCCCCCGTCCGCGCGGCGGTCGTCCCCGACCATCAGTGTCTCCTCGGGGGCGATGCCCAGCGCGTCGCAGGCGGTCGCGAACAGCCGGGTGTCCGGCTTCTGGACGCCGTGCTCGTACGACAGGACGTACGCGCCCACATACGGGTCGAGACCGTGCGCGCGGAAGACGGGCCGCAGGTCCCAGCCGATGTTGCTGACCACGCCGACCGCGACCCCGCCTCCGCGCAGCGCGTCGAGCACCTCGGCCGCGTCGGGATAGGGCCGCCAGGCGTCCGGGAGCATGTGACGGTCGTACAGCGCGCCGTGCAGCCGGGGGTCGGGCAGGGGCACCTGGCGGGAGACTCCGGTGTACGCGGCTCGGTGTGCCTCGGCGCTCCGGTCGCGGACCGCCCACAGTTCGGCGAGGTCCGCGGGCAGCGGCCGGGACGGAAGGGCGCCGCCCGCGAGTGCGCCCACGGACTCCAGCGCCTCCGCCGTACGGATCAACTCGGCTTCGGAAAGGTCGAGTTCGGCTTCCCTCAGCACCGCGCGCAGCCATGACTCGGTGGACTCGATGCGGAAGAGGGTCCCGGAGAAGTCGAAGAGCACGCCTTTGATGGTCATGAGGGAGATCCTTCGGGGCGCACTCCGAACCGGTCAAGTGCGCACCGTTGCCCCAGCCGGTCGAGCGCCCCCACGGCCGCTCAAGCGCCCACCGCCGCCCGCCCCGCTCACGTGCCCACCGCTCACGTGCGCACCGCCGTCCTCGCCGGTCCGGCACGGTCCGAGCCCGGCCATCGCTCGTACGACATCACCGCCAGCGCGACCAGCAGCGCGCCGAGCAGCCAGCCGCCCAGGACGTCCGAGGGCCAGTGGACGCCCAGCCAGACGCGGGTCAGCCCGACACCCGCGACGGAGACCACAGCCAGTGCCAGCGCCGTACGCCGCAGGGCGAGCCCGGCGCCGTACAGCTGGAGCAGCCACAGCAGCAGCCCGCACACCACCGTCGCCGTCATGGCGTGACCGGAGGGGAAGGCCGCGTAGTGGGCGGAGTCCACGGGGTCCGGCCAGACAGGGCGCTCACGTCCGACCGCCGCCTTCAGGGTCTGCTGCACCACGGTGCCCAGCACACCGGTGGCCACCACCCACAGGGCGGGCCACCATGCGGAGTGCCGCCACACCAGCCCGACCACGACCGCCGCACCGAGGACACGCATCGTCCAGGGGTCCCACACCCAGTCCGTCAGGACACGGAACACCTGGGTGATGCCGTGTTCGTCGACCGCCCGGCGGTGCGTGGACCGCGCGATGCCGTCGTCGAGGGCGAGCAGCGGCTGCCAGGAGAACGTGACCAGCAGGAGAAGCAGCACCGAGGGCACGGCGAGAGCGGCCGCGGTACGTGCCGCGGTCCGTGGGGCCGGGGAGTCGACGGGCGGGGAGTGCATACGGCGATCCTCGCCGACGTACGGGACCGGAGGTCAACCCCGGGCCGCCGGTCGCCGCCGTGTCGACTAGCCGAGCGCCCGCAGGCCCGGTACGAACGCCACCAGCAGCGGGACCGCCGGCACCAGCGTGGCCGCCGCCGTCAGCCGCAGCCGCCGCGAGGGAGTCAGCCGGTCCGGGGGCGTCAGCAGGCGGTGCACCCGCGCCGGGACATGGGCCTGCGGGGTCGGGCAGGGGCCGAACACGCCCCGGTCCTCGTTCAGTTCCACCAGCGCGAGGGCGATCGTGAGGCGGCCGAAGCGACGGGAGGCCATGTCGTCGGCGGCGAGTTCGACCAGGCGGTGCATCTCGTCGCGGAACGCGGCGAACACGGGCACCTGCGGAAAGCCGACGGCGAGCGCGGCCGAGCAGTGCAGCAGCCAGTCGTGCCGGGCTCGCGCGTGCCCCTGCTCATGCGCCAGTACGGCGTCCAGTTGGCGCCCCTTGAGACGGCGCAACGCGGCCGTGGTGACGACCAGTCGGGGTGCCGCGCCCGGCAGCCACCAGGCGTCCGGACGCTCGCCCTCCAGTACCACCAGCCGGTCGCTCCCCGGCTCCTCGCCGGGCAACAGCGGCGCGCGGACCAGGAGTTCGCCACGGCTCTGCCGACGGCGGGCCCGGGCTCCCCGCACCTCGCGGACCAGCATCGCCGCGGTCCAGGCACCGCCGCACGCGAGCGCCACGGCCGTCGTCGCGGCCCACGGGCTTCCCTTGCTCAGGGCGTAGGCGTCCACGACGGAATGCGGGGCGGGGGCGAAGACATGGCCGCGGACAGCCACCCACGCGGCGGCCGCGCTGAGCGTCATCGACAGCACGCAGCACAGCAGGACGGCGGCCACCACACACTGCCACACCCACAGGGCGACCACCGGTTCGCGGTCCGGCCAGTCCGCCCGGGCGAGCAGTCGCGGAGCGACCACGGCGGCCAGGGCGCCGAGCAGCAACAGTGCCGCGGGGACCATCATGGGGTGAAGCCTATGAGCGGAGCGTCGCCGGGGGATACGGGCGGCGACGGCAAAGTGACGTACGCCACGGTTTCGTACAGCGGTGGCGGAAGCGGGATTTCGAGTGTGACCGGCGTGTACTTCAGCGCGCGACCGGCATGGGTTTCAGTGCGTGACCGGCGTGGGTCTCAGAGCGTGACCAGCATGGCGAACATCGCGATCCCCATGGACAGCCGGCACGCCCGCGACAACTCGGGGCGATCGCCCCACCCGAGGGTCCGGGTGCCACCGGCGAGTGTCCGGGAGCCCCCCGCCACGGCGGCGACCGGCAGCAGCCGGGCCCCGGCCCGCAGTACGTACGCGGCGAAGTAGAGCAGGAGCAGCCCGGTGACCAGGGGGATTCCGGAACCGCCGCCGTGGTCGTGGTGTCCGGGAGAGGCGGCCATCACGCCCGCCATATAGGCCATCGCACAGGCCCCGACCAGATGGTGCAGATGGTGCGGACTGCTCCGGACCGACCACAGTGCGCGCAGGGCGGCGGCAGCGAACACCACGGCGTAGGCGAGCCAGGCCCAGCGCGGCGGTGTGGCCACCGCCGCGGGCACGGCCATCGCGGCCATGCCGAACCCCATGAGCGCCTCGGCACCCGCGGTGCGGCGCTGTTCCTCGACGGGGCTGCGCATCCGCAGCAAGCAGTAGGCCCCGGTCGCCGCGCACAGCGCGACGAGCAGCCAGCCAGGTGAAGCCGGTCCGTGCACCGCGTACCTCCCCCACGTGACGGAGTCGGACAGTCGTTGATGGCGGACAGTCGGTCAGGACATGCCCGGTCACGGCGGTGCGCAAGCGAGCGCAAGGGTGTACACGGGGGAGCGTGCGGGAGTGCACCGCAGGTGAGCGCGCTCGGGCCGAGCGAGTGCGGGTGCGGACGACGGTATATTTTACGAGTAAAACACCTGCTAATCTTAAAAGTATGAGTAGTGCGACCCCCCGGAACCCCCGCGTACACCACCTCGGTGCGCGTCGCCTCCCGCTGGCCGGGGTGCTGCGCCTCGGCCGACCCTCCGACATCTGGTTCAAGCCCGCGCTGAGCGTGGTCGCCTCGGTCGCCCCGCCGAATCTGACGCTCCTCGCGCTCGGGCGCCTCGACCTGGCGATGTACACCATGGCCGGGTCGCTCTGCGCGCTCTACGCCCACAACCGTCCGTACACCGCCCGGGCCCGTACCCTCGCCCGGGTGGTCCTCGGCATGCTCGGCGGCCTCGCCGTCGCGCTGGTCGCGGCCTCGCTCACGACGGACGCCGTCGTGCTGGTCACGGTCGGCGCGCTGCTCGCCGCCGTACAGAAAGCACTGTGCGACGCCACGCGCATCGGGCCGCCCGGCCATGTGGTCCTGACCTTCATCAGCTCCGCGTCCCTGTTCGTGCCGCAGTCCCTCGGCCAGGTCCCCGGCCATCTCGCGCTGGGCGCCGCCGCGGGTGCCTGGGCCTGGCTCGTCGGCATGGCCCCCGCGCTCGTCCGTCCGCACGGACCGGAGCGCCGCGCGACGGCCCACGCCCTGAACGCCGCGGCCGTGTACGCCGCGACCCGCGGCAACGGTGACGCGGCCGCCCGGGCCCGCTCCGCCGCGGCCGCCGCCGTGCACGGGGCCTGGCAGTCGCTGCTCTCCACCGGCGCTCGTTCCACGCCCCGGCGCGCCCTCGAACGGCTCGTCGTACGGGCCGAGATCGCGCTCGCCGCGCCCGCCGGCACCGAGCCCGAGCGGTTGCGTGCGTGGGCGCGCGAGCTGCGTGGCACGGGGCCCGTGCCACGCCCGGACGACCTCGGGGAAGCCGCCGACGAACTCCTGGGCGTGGAGGCCGAACCCACCGTCTCCGAGTACCCGTTGTACCCGTTGTTCCGTCGTCCGGGCCCCCTCGCCCCCATCGCCCTGCGTACCGCGCTCGGCTGCGCGCTGGCCGGCTACGCCTCGCTCGCGCTCGGCGTCGGCCGCCCCTACTGGGCCCTCGTCACCGCGGCCTCGCTCTACCAGGCCAACGTCACCCTGACCTGGAGCCGGGGAGTGCAGCGCGTCGTCGGAAACCTGATCGGCGTCCTCGTCTTCGCGGCGCTCGCCCCGTCGGCCCATCTCAGCCGCATGATCCTCGTCCTGCTCTGTCTGGCCCTCAATTTCGGCGCCGAGGCACTGATCGGACGCAACTACTGGCTCGGCAGCGTCTGCGTCACCCCCATGGCCCTGCTCATCACCGAGTTCGCGCGCTTCCAGCAGCCCGGGGAGCTGATGACCGAACGCGTCGTGGACACCCTGGTGGGCGCGCTGGTCGGCTTCCTCGCGGCGGTCGCCGTCACCAACCGGCGGGCCGGTGACCGCGTCGAGGACGCGCTCGACGCCGTCGCGCGGGCCCGCGAGCACGCCGCGCGCCTCCTCGCCTCCGAGCACCCGGAGGCGGGCGCCCTGGAGGCCGCCCGCCGCGGACTGGCCGCCGCGGTCGTCGAACTGCGGGCCACCGCCGACGCCGCGGCGGGCGAATGGTGGCAGCGCGCCTTGCCGGAGGAGCGGGTGGTGCGGGCCGAGCAGTCCGGACACCGTACGCTCGCGGCGACGGTACGACGGCAGGGACTGCACTCCTTGGAGGGCGCACGGGCATGACGGCAGCGGATGGGCGCGCGACGGACGCGGCACTCACGCAGGGAACCGGTCCCGCCACCTCACCGGCGCCGACGGATGCGCAGCCCGGTGCGATGGAACCGGCGGGCCGCCCCGCCGGCCGGGCGGCTTCGCCGGACGCCGCGGCCGCCGGAGTGGCGGACTCGGGCCACCTGTCCGGAACGACGGCAGCCGCGGGTCCCGCGGCGTCGGCGGCCGACGCGGCACCGCGGGACCCCTCGACGGTTCCCCCGATCGCGGGCATGGCGTCGGGCCACGCCCGACCCGAGGGAGCGTCGGAAACGCGCCCCCAGGCCGAAGGGGCGGAAGCCGAGGGCACCCCGGCGCGGCGGTCCGGCTCGGCGAGCGCCCCGGCCGCCCCGGCCGCGTCCGCGCACACTCCGACCGGCGCATCGGCAGCGGCCGGCGCCACGCCCGGCGAGGTCGCGGGCGTCGCGCCCCGAGAAGCCCCGGGCGGGGGCGCCCCGCGCGGAGGAGCCGGAGACGCGGGCACTCCCGCGGAACGACCGGGCGAGTCGGCGGCCCCAGCGGGCACCCCTGCGTCCCGGTCGGGCACCCCTGCGTCCCGGTCGGGCGGCTCGGCGTCCCGGTCGGGCGTCCAGGCGGCCCCGGCGGGCACCCCCGCGGTGCCCGTGGGCCCCACGGGCACCGCCGTTCCTGTCGTCCCCGCCGTCCCTGTCGACACCATGGCTGCCGTGGTGCGCCAGTGGCAGGCCGTGCACCCCGGTATCGACACCGGCCCGATGGAGATCATCGGCCGGATCAACCGCTCGGCCGCGCTCCTCCAGCAGGCCGAGGACGCCCCGTTGCGCCGGGCCGGGCTCACTCGGCCGGAGTTCGACGTCCTCGGCACCCTGCGCCGCACCGGTCACGAGCTGACCCCCAGCGAGATCGCCCGTGAGACGTTCTCCTCCGGCGCCGCCGTCACCAAGCGCCTCAAGCAACTGACCGAGCGCGGCCTGGTCGAGCGCCGTGGCGACACCCGGGACCGCCGGGTCGCGCACGTCCGACTGACCGACGCGGGACGCGACCTCGTCGACGGCATCCTGCCCCAGCAACTCGCCTACGAGACAACGGCCCTCTCCGGCATCGACCTCGCCCGCCAACGCGAACTGGCCGCACTGCTCGGTGAGTTGCTCGGTCAGCTCGAAGGCCGGCTCGGGGCGCCGCGCGTCTGAGCCCGGCGCCGGGAGCGGGACGAACACCCCGGGAGCCACCGACCGTTGACACGACCTGCGCGCCGCTCCTACGTTCAGGCTCGCCCGGTTCGGCGATCCGACTGGCGTACGAGATGTCGAACGACCGGAGTTTCCGCGGAGGCGCAGTGGCAGCACACCCCGAGACGCTCACCATCGACCTCGCCGCCGACACCGGCCCCTTCCACGGCGGGGCGAGCGGCACGCTCTACGGCCTGTACGGCGACGGCGTGCCCAGCCGCAACGTGGTCGAAGGCATGTACGTCCGCACGGTGTCGACCAAGGCCCAGGACGGCACCCAGCATCCCGGCGCCGACGCACTCGAAATCCTGCCGTCCTTCGTGGAGTCGGGCGGCAGGGACGTCTACCTCTACATGACCGACATCTACCGCGGCTTCCCCTACCAGTGGCCCGGAGCCACGGGCGAAGAGCGCCTCGCCGACTACCGGGCCAGGGTGGAGAAGCAGGTCAGGCAGGTCCTGACGACGGGGGCCCGCAAGTCCCACATCGTCTATGTGCCGTTCAACGAGCCCGAAGGGAACATGTTCGGCACGGGGGAGTGGAGCTACGACACGGTCTCCTGGCGCACCGACCCGCGGCACTACTTCGCCGCCTGGAAGGACCTCCACCGCCTCATCAAGGGCCTCGACCCGCAGGCCCGCATCGCGGGCCCCAACACCAGCATCCTCTACGAGGAGGTGCGCGGCTTCCTGGCCTTCGCCAAGGCGCACGACGTACTCCCGGACGTGATCACCTGGCACGAGCTGTCGACGCCCGCCGCGATCCGTACGAACGTCGCCGAGTACCGCCGGATGGAACGGGACCTGGGGATCGGCCCCCTCCCCGTCAACATCAACGAGTACGCGCACAACTACCACCTGTCCGTGCCCGGGCAGATGATCCAGTGGATCTCCGCCATCGAGGAGTCGAAGATCGACGCCGACATGGCGTACTGGAACATCGACGGCAACCTCAACGACTCGGCGGTCGAGGCGAACAAGGGCAACGGCCAGTGGTGGCTGTTCCACACCTACGGCCGGATGACGGGCCGCACGGTGCGGGTGACCGCGCCCCGCCCCAACGTCCAGTACACCCTGCAGGGCGTCGCCACGCTCGACCGGGACAAGCGGCAGGCGCGGGTGCTGTTCGGCGGCGGGAGAGGCGCGGCGGACCTCGTCTTCGAGGGCGTGTCCGCCGAGATCTTCGGCGGCACGGCGCACATCCGGCTGCACGAGATCCCGTGGACCGGTCAAGTCGGCTCCTGTGCCCAGCCGTTGCGGCTCCAGGACCGCGAACTTCCGGTCAGCGGAGGCAGGGTGACCCTGTCGCTGGCCGACCTCGACGACATGTCCGCCTACGAGGTCCTCCTCTCACCCGGCGGCAACGGCGCGGTCCTCGTCCCGCCGTCGGTGGGCCGGCGGCTGACGTACGCGGCGGAGAACGCTGCCTACACGGGCGGCGGTTACTCCAGGAACGGCCCCGAGGGATCGCCCTCCGACGTCGACCGGTTCGCCACCTCGGGCACCTACCACATCGGAGGTCTGCGCACCGGTTCCGACGGCGTCCTCGCCTTCTCCGTCGAGGTCCCGCAGGACGGAACGTACGACCTGAGTGTCTTCGCCAACTCCCACAACCTGCACGAGTTCGTCAGGGAACAGGGCCCCACCAACGTCTTCCTGCGCGTCGACGGCGAGCGGCCCCAGGAACTGCGGCTGCCGCTCGGCTACAAGCCGGTGGTCTGGGGCCACACCGACACCCGGGTGGAGCTGACGGCGGGCGCGCACCTCATCACCCTCTCCGCGCGGGACCCCGAGCTCGGTGTCACCAAGGGCGAGGCGCTCATCGACCGCATCGACCTCACACCACGGGACGAGCTGGTGAGCGCGCCCGCGCTGTACGAGGCCGAGTACGCGAGCCTCGGCGGTGGCGCGCGGGTGACGTACGCGCAGCGCGGAGCCTCGGGGCCGGGTGCCGTGCTGCTGCCGCGCGGTGGCACCGTCACGTTCTGGGTGCACGCGCCCACCGACGGCGAGGCGCTCGTCACGGTGGACCGTCTGGGCGTCGGCGCGGGCACGTTGAAGGTCAACGGAGAGGAACCGGGGACCCTCGGCCGCGACGGGACCCCGCTCTTCCTGGCCGCCGGCATCAACAAGCTGACGGTGACGGCCACTTCGGAGCACCTTGTCGTCGACCGGCTGCGCGTGGGACCCGGAAGGGGGCACCTCGGGACCACCGTGTACGCCGCCGGAGAGGGCACCGTGACGGGCGACGCCAGGGTGACCGGCGCGTACCCGTTCGCCACCGGCGGGAAGGCCGTCGAGGGGATAGGGAAGGGCCCGGGGAACGCCCTCACCCTGACCGTCACGGCGGCGCGCGCCGGACGCCACGCCCTGACCGTCCGCTACTCCAACGGCGAACAGCCCCCGGCCACCCACTACAACCCCGATCCGGTCTGCCGCCACGCGGACCTGTCCGTCAACGGTGAGCCGCCGCACCGGGTGCTCTTCCCCACCACCTTCCACTTCAACAACTTCTGGGACCTCACCGTCCCCGTCACCCTGAAGGAGGGAACCAACACCCTCACCTTCACCGCCGACGAACTGCCCGACTTCGACGGCGCCACCACCGACGCCCACCGGCAGCGTTCCGCCTACGCACCGGTCATCGACCGGGTGGCGGTGACACCGATGGTCTGACGGCCGGGAGCGCCGTCGGATCGGGAGCGCCGTCAGATGCCCGGCCGGTAGCGCAGCGGGTGATCCGCCGGGATCTCCACGAGCACGATCTCGGTGCCGTCCGGATCCGCGATCCACATCTCGATCAGCCCCCACGGCTCCTTCACCGGGGGACGCAGGACGTCGACCCCGGCGGCCGACAGCTCCTCGTGCGCCGCGTTCGCGTCCGCCACCTGGAGCCACAGCTTGAGCGCGGGTGAGGGCGGGGTCTCGGAGCGGCCCGCGACCTCCAGGAAGCCACCGCCGAGGAAGTAGACCGTGCCGCGCTCGGGGCCCGTCCCGAACTCCCGGTGGACGGCGAGGCCCAGTCGCTCGCCGTAGAAGGAGCGGGAGCGCTCGGGGTCGGTGGGACGCAGAAGGATCCGGCTGCTCAGTACATGCACCATGCACCCGGAGCCTAGGGCCTCCACGGCCGGGAAGTTACGCTCAGCGGTGCCCGAGCCGCGCCAGAGATTTCGGAGAACCGTTCCATGGACACCGCCGCCTCCACCGGACTGACCTTCCGCGACGCCACCGACGCCGATGTGGACGCCCTCGTCACGCTGATCGAGTCGGCCTACCGCGGGGACTCCAGCCGGGCCGGCTGGACCACGGAGGCGGACATCCTCGAAGGGCAGCGGACCGACCCCGAGGGCGTGCTGGCCGTCGTCAAGTCGCCCGACAGCCGTCTCCTGACCGTCGAGCGGGACGGCACCGTCATCGCCTGCTGCCAGCTGGAACACCGCGGCGAGCACGCCTACTTCGGCATGTTCGCGGTCAGCCCGGCACTCCAGGGCGGCGGCCTCGGCAAGGTGATCATCGCCGAGGCGGAGCGCCACGCGCGTGAGATCTGGGGGGTCGCGGAGATGCACATGACCGTGATCTCCGTACGCGACGACCTCATTGCCTGGTACGAGCGGCGCGGCTACCGCCGTACGGGAAAGATGACCCCCTTCCCGTACGGCGACGAGCGCTTCGGCATTCCGCAGCGCGCCGACCTGCGGTTCGAGCTGCTGGTCAAGCCCCTCGCGTAGTCGTCGGCCGGATCGCCGGCCGAGGCGCCGGTGCGGCCCTCAGGCCGTGAAGCGGCCGGTGCGTTTGATCTGGGGGTAGTCGGTGGTCGCGCCGTCCAGCTCCAGGGCGCGCACCAGCCGCAGCTGGTCCTGGGTGTTGACCACCCAACCGATGATCCGCAGGTCGGCCTTGCGGGCGTGCTCGACGACCTCCAGGGTCAGCCGGCGGATGTTGAGGCAGACGGTCGTGGCACCGACCTCCAGGGCGCGGTCCACGACATCGATGCCGTAGCGGCTCGCGATGAGCGCCGTGCGGACGCCCGGCACCAGCCGGGTGATCTCGACGATCGCCTCGTCGTGGAACGACGACACCTCGACCCGCCCCACCAGGTCGCGCCGGTGCATCACCTCGGCCAGCGCCCGCGCCGCCGCCGTGTCCTTGATCTCGGCCTGCAGTGGCGCCCTGACGGCGTCCAGGACCTCCTCGAAGACGGGCACGCGCTCACCGTTGCCGGCGTTCAGCGTGCGCAGCTCCGCGAGCGTCATCTCGGAGATCGGCCCCGAACCGTCGGTCGTACGGTCCACGTCCGCGTCGTGCATGACGACGAGCGCGCCGTCCTTGCTCAGGTGCAGATCGAGTTCGATCAGGTCGAGGCCCGCGTGCTGGGCGGCGATGAAGGAACGGAGGGTGTTCTCGGGTTCGACACCCATCACTCCGCGATGACCGATGGTGAGGAAGTTCAAGATTCGACTCGCTTCCGTCGACGGCGGCTCGGCTCGCGCGTGGTCTCGGCGGCACCCACGCGGCAGGCCGCAGCCTAATGGCCCCGCCGCGGGATGTACCCGTTCGTACGCCGGGCAGGGCGTGTCTGCCGCAAGGGGTGAACCGCCCGGTGCCGCCGGGCGCGTCACTCGCGGGTGGGCGAGTCTCCCGGCGGTTGACCGCGGGCCCGTCACCCTCCGCCGTGGCCGCCCCGCTTCCCCGAGCTTCTGGCGGATGCCCGTGCCGCCCGTACCGGCCGGTGTTGCGTAGCGGAAGTAGCCGTCATTGCGGTGTCAGGCAGGAAAAAGAGCGGTTAAGTCGGGGGTCGGGCAGGATAATCTCTCGGATCTCCCCTTGCGGGAAGGAACCTCGAATACATACGGTGTCCATACGCGAGGTTCTCCAGTGGAGGATGGGACATGACGGAAATTCTTGTGCGGGTGGGTACGGAGGAGCGGGTTCCTCCCGTGGCCAGGGTGGTGGAGCACCCTGCTTGGCCTGTGCTCAAGGATGCCGTGGAGGAGATCAGGCCCTGGCAGTCCAAGGACGGGTCGATCGACTTCGAGGCGGAGGGCGCCCCGGACGCGTCCGAGGCCGATCTGGCCGTACGCCGTGCGGCGGACGCCATCGAGCAGCTCGCCCCGCTGCTGCCGCACGACGCCGAGTACCACGAGGCGCTCGTGAAGGACCTGCGCCGCTGGGCCGACGGCGGCTTCCGGGTGCCCGACTTCCTGGACTCGCTGCTGGCCTTCCAGCCCGCCGCGCGCCGCGAGGACGGCCTCCAGCACCTGGTCGTCTTCCCGATGTACACGCAGAACGGCAACCCGGACCGCAACTTCGAGGCGGTCGTGCTGCGCATGGTCTGGCCGGAGTGGCTGGCGGACCTGGAGCGCACCCGCTACGACAACCCGCTGTTCTGCGGCATCACCTTCGAGGACTTCACCGCGGGCTACGACACCAACTCGGCCGTCCTCTTCCCGGAGACCATCGCCGTGCGCGAGGCGCCGGAACGATTCTCCTGGGGCGGTATCTTCTGCGACCGCGAGGCCGCCCGCTTCCGTGCCGTCACCGACGCCGCCGTGGACGTCCTGGGCCTCCAGCTGCCCGAGGACGTCGCCGCGATGGTCCACGACCAGGAGCGCTGCGAACAGGCCTTCGTGCTGTGGGACATGGTCCACGACCGCACCCACAGCCACGGCGACCTGCCCTTCGACCCGTTCATGATCAAGCAGCGCCAGCCGTTCTGGATGTACGGCCTCGAAGAGCTGCGCTGCGACCTCACCGCCTTCAAGGAGGCCGTGAAGCTGGCGGACGACGGCTTCCCGCAGGGCCGTGACGTGCAGTACGCCGTGCTCTTCGACCGGATGTTCCGCTTCCCCGTCACCGGCGAGCGCGTGCGCAACTACGACGGTCTCGGCGGCCAGCTCCTCTTCGCCTACCTGCACCAGCACGACGTGATCCGCTGGACCGACAACAAGCTGCACATCGACTGGCAGCGCGCCCCCCAGGTCACCAACCGGCTGTGCGCCGAGATCGAGGACCTCTACCGGGCCGGCATCGACCGCCCCAAGCTCGTCCACTGGTTCAAGGCGTACGAACTCGTCTCCACCTATCTCGCCCCGCACCCCGGCTCCCGCTGGGCCAAGGGCCCGGACGCCCTCGATCTGACCCAGCCCCCGCGCAAGCTCGTGGACGAGGTGCTTCCGGACGAGTTTCCGCTGAGCATGTTCTATGAGGCGCTCTCCAAGAAGCTGAAGAACGTGATCGCCTCCACCAAGGGCATCACCGCGACGGGCGCCGAGCGGGCCGCCGCGTGAACGCTCGTACCGGGGATGTTCAGGAGGCGAAGACGATGTCACACGGGAACCACAATGGACCTCTCAGCGGCACGGTGATCGCGGTCGCCGGAGCGGGCGGACCCGCGGGGCGTGCGACGCTCGCCCGGCTCGCCGACGGGGGCGCGACCGTCGTCGCCTCGGACAACGACCCCGAGCGGCTCGCGGAGGCCGTGGACGCGGCCCGCTACGGGCACGGCGGCGCCACCGTCGTCGGGGACACCGTCGACCTGCTCGACCTGCAGTCCACCCACGACTGGGCCACCCGCATCGAGAAGGACTTCGGCCACGTCGACGGCCTGGTCCACCTGGTGGGTGGCTGGCGGGGCAGCGAGACCTTCACCAGGACCAGCCTCGACGACTGGGACTTCCTGGAGCTGCTGCTGGTCCGCACGGTGCAGCACACCTCCCTCGCCTTCCACGAGGCGCTGCAGCGCAGCGACCGTGGCCGGTACGTCCTGATCAGCGCCGCCGGCGCGAGCAGGCCCACCGCGGGCAACGCCGCCTACGCCGCCGCCAAGGCCGCCGCCGAGGCGTGGACGCTGGCCATGGCCGACTACTTCCGCAAGGCGGGGGGCGAGCAGGGCCCGACCTCCGCGGCTGCCATCCTGGTGGTCAAGGCTCTGGTGCACGACGCGATGCGCGCCGAGCGCCCGAACGCGAAGTTCGCGGGCTTCACGGACGTCGACGAACTGGCCGAGGCCATCGCCGACGTCTGGACGCGGCCCGCCGCCGAAGTGAACGGAAACCGTCTGTGGCTGACCGAGAAGCCGTGAACCCTCCGAAGACCGACGCCCGGCGTCACCACGACCCGGCCGTCCGCGGCTTCGCCAGCGACAACTACGCGGGGGTCCACCCCGAGGTACTCGCCGCGATGGCCCTGGCCAACGGCGGCCACCAGGTCGCCTATGGCGAGGACGACTACACGGTGAACCTGCAGCGGATCATCCGCAGCCACTTCGGTGCCACGGCCGAGGCCTTCCCGGTCTTCAACGGCACCGGCGCGAACGTGGTCGCGCTCCAGGCGGTCACCGACCGCTGGGGCGCGGTGATCTGCGCGGAGAGCGCGCACATCAACGTCGACGAGGGCGGCGCCCCCGAGCGCATGGGCGGCCTCAAGCTGCTCACCGTGCCCACGCCCGACGGCAAGCTCACCCCCGAGCTGATCGACCGTCAGGCGTACGGCTGGGACGACGAGCACCGCGCCATGCCGCAGGTCGTCTCGATCACCCAGAGCACCGAGCTGGGCACCCTCTACACGCCCGACGAGATCCGCGCGATCTGCGACCACGCCCACGCGCACGGCATGAAGGTGCACCTGGACGGGTCCCGGATAGCCAACGCGGCCGCCTCCCTGGACGTACCGATGCGGACGTTCACCAACGCGGTCGGCGTCGACATCCTGAGCCTGGGCGGGACGAAGAACGGCGCGCTGGTCGGCGAGGCCGTGGTCGTCCTCAACCAGGACGCGGTCAGTCATATGAAGCATCTGCGCAAGCTGTCCATGCAGCTGGCCTCCAAGATGCGTTTCGTCTCCGTGCAGTTGGAGGCGCTGCTCGCCAAGGACCTGTGGCTGCGCAACGCCCGCCACTCCAACGAGATGGCCCAGCGGCTGGCCGAGGGCGTGCGCGCGGTGCACGGCGTCGAGATCCTCCACCCGGTCCAGGCCAACGCGGTCTTCGCGCGCCTGCCGCACGCGGTGAGCGAGCGGCTGCAGAAGCGCTACCGCTTCTACTTCTGGGACGAGGCCGCCGGAGACGTCCGCTGGATGTGCTCCTTCGACACCACCGAGGACGACGTCGACGGGTTCGTGGCCGCGCTCAAGGAGGAGATGGCTCACCAGTAGCCCCAGCCTCGCAAGGTGCATAGGTATGCGATCGTCCGTAAAATCATTGACTCCCGGGTGATCGCTTTCCTATGCTCTACGGGCATGGAGCTGATCCAGGAAAACCCCGACCTGTCCGCATACCTGGCTGCCGACGAGGTCGTCGACCATCACCATCCGCTCGTACGGGAGACCGCCGCGCGTCTCGCCAAGGGGGCGGAGGACTCGTATGGCTATGCGCGATCGGCCTTCGAGTTCGTGCGCGACACCATCCCGCACTCGCACGACTCCGGCGATCTGCGGGTGACCTGGCGCGCCTCCGACGTCCTGGAGCGCCGCACCGGCATCTGCTACGCCAAGGCCCATGCCCTGGCCGCGCTGCTGCGTGCCGAGGACATCCCGACGGCGTTCTGCTACCAGAGGTTCGACGAGGTGCACGGGCTCGTCGCCGTACGGTTCCGCGGTGCCTGGCACCGGCAGGACCCCCGCGGCAACAAGCCGGGCGTGGACGCCCAGTTCTCCCTCGACGGTGAGCGGCTGGCCTTCACGCCCGACCCGGAGTCCAATGAGTTGGACTACCCGGTGCTGTATGCTGAACCTCACCCGGTCGTGCTGAGCGCCCTCAGGGACGCCCCCGACCGGCCGTATCTCTGGAAGACGCTTCCCACCGCACTCTGAGGCAAGGCAGACCATGACTCTCACGCTCACCGTGTCCGACGAGGTGCGCGCCCTCACCCCCGGATTCACCCATGTCGCCATCCAGGCGTACGGACTCGTCAACGGGCCCAGCACGGACGGCACTTCGGCGCTGCTCGACGACGCGGCCCGCCGTCTCGCCGTACGACTGGACGGGCGCGCCCCGCACGAGGACCCGCACATGGCGGCCTGGCGGGAGGTCTACACGGCGTTCGGGTCGAAGCCCTCGCGGACCCGCAACTCGGCGGAGGCGCTGGCCAGGCGTGCTCTCTCGGAGGCCGGACTGCCCCGGATCAACGCGCTGGTCGACGTCTACAACGCGATCAGCGTCGCCCATCTGATTCCGGTCGGCGGCGAGGACATCGACCAGGTGCGCGGCGGGATGCGGCTCGTGCGCGCCACGGGCGACGAGGACTTCGTGACCGTCGTGGGCGGCGAGGAGAGTGTCGAGCACCCGGACGCGGGCGAAGTGGTGTGGTGCGACGAGGTCGGTGTCACCTGCCGGCGCTGGAACTGGCGGCAGGGCCCGCGCACCCGGCTCACGGAGGAGTCCACCGCCGCGATCTTCCTGCTGGAGAGCCTGGCGCCGATGCCCGTGGCCGACGTCGAGCGGGCCGGAGCGGAACTCGCCGAACTCCTCGCGAAGTTCAGCCCCGGGGCGCGGATCACCGTCCGCGCCCCGGAGTGACGATTCAGCGGGCCTCGGCCGCCTTCACCTCTTCGGGGGTCGGCGCCGTGCCACCGAGGTGCGCGGGCATCCACCAGGTGTCGTCCGGCCCCTTGGGGCGGACCGGATAGGCGCGCTGCGCGGCCTCCAGCAGTTCCTGGACGCGGTCGCGCAGCCGCCGGGTGATCGCGCCCGCGTACTGGTCCTGCGGGGCCTCCACCGGCTCGCCGACCCGGATGGTGATCGGGGTGTGGCTGCGCTTGAAGTTCTTCGGGTGGCCCTTGGTCCACAGGCGCTGGGTGCCCCACAGGGCCATCGGGATCAGCGGCACGCCGGCCTCCTGGGCCATGCGCGCGGCACCGGACTTGAAGCTCTTCAGGGTGAAGGACTGCGAGATGGTCGCCTCGGGGAAGACGCCGACGATCTCGCCGGACCGCAGCGACTGCAGCGCGTGCTCATAGGCCTTGTCGCCCTGCTTGCGGTCGACCGGGATGTGCTTCATGCCCCGCATCAGCGGACCGGAGACCTTGTGTCGGAAGACCGATTCCTTGGCCATGAAGCGCACCAGGCGCTTCTGCGGCAGGGCGGCGAGACCGTCGAAGATGAAGTCCAGATAGCTGATGTGGTTGCTGACCAGCACAGCGCCGCCCGAGCGCGGAATGTTCTCCGTTCCCTTGCAGTCGATCTTGAGGTCCCAGGCCTTGAACAACACTTGGGCGAGACCGACGACGGGACGGTAGACAAGCTCTGCCATGGACGGGGTGGACCCTTCTCTCTGCTCGGGAAGGGGTCTCCCGGCGGGAAAGTTACGCAGCCGTAGGTTTACGGCATTGCGCAGATCGTGCCCGAAGAACGGGCGAGTGGCCAGTCCTGGTGCCGCGATGCGGCGAGATCCTCGTCACGTGTCCCCTGTTCGACCTCGTACTTCTGACCCATTGTCACCGTGCGCGTACCGTCACCCGCCGTACAAGCAGGTACATCTCGCACCCCAGGCAGTATCCGAACGCCGCGTTGAGGAACGCGGCCGCCAGCGCGCAGCCGGTCGCGGCGAGTCCCAGCCACTCGGGTCCCGCCGTGAAGCCGATCAGCCCCACCACGGCGAACACCAGCCCGACCGCCTGCGCGAACTGCGGCGGCTGCGGGGCTTCGAACTCCGTCGGCGGCCCGAGACGAGGGCGTACGACCGTGCGGAACAGCCAGCCGTACGGTGCGCGCGCCACGCCGCCCGCGGCACCCAGCGCGAACGCCAGCAGCTGCCAGGCGAGCAGCCAGGTGCTGCCGGTGATCAGTGCGGCCGCCAGTACGACGGTCGTCACGGCCGCACCGAACCGTGGCCCTCTTGCATCGATGTCCATGAATCAAGCATTCCGTATGAGAAGCCATGCGGGGCCCCGGGAATCTTTGCGGTCTCGTGAACGCTTGTCCTGAGAATGACCGGACTTGTGGTGTGCGTGCTGGTGCTCGCGGTGGCGGGTGGGTATGGAGTGCTGCAACGGCGGCGGAACGGGAGGGTGAGAGTGCGCGGGCGTGACGGCGGAAAGACGCTCGGTGCGGCGGAGTTGGGGGAGGGGCTCGGTGAACGGGCCACGCTCGTCCAGTTCTCCAGCGCCTTCTGTGCCCCCTGCCGGGCCACCCGGCGGGTGCTCGCCGAGGTGGCCGGAATGGTCCCGGGCGTGTCCCATGTGGAGATCGACGCCGAGGACCACCTCGACCTCGTGCGCGACCTCGACATCCTCAAGACCCCGACCGTGCTGGTGCTCGACGCGGGCGGACGGATCGTGCGGCGCGCGACCGGGCAGCCGCGCAGGGCGGATGTGATCGCGGCGCTGGGAGAGGCTGTGTGACCTGTGGTGATCATGGTGAGGCGGCTCGCGGACGACCGGACGTACTTGACTGCACGCACCACCTATCGTCAACCTGACCGTATGCCCCCGGAACTCCTTCTCTTCGAGCGCGTCCACGTGGACCTGGCCCGCACCGCGAGTGCGCGCTGTCCGGTCCGTTGAGCACCGACGGACCCGATTGTCACCACTCGCAGAAGGACAACTCCATGACGGCCACGCCCGACCTCGGCACTGCTCGGCTCGCCTCTCCCGACCTGCTGCGCTCCGTCTTCCGGCAGCACGCGGCCGGTGTGGCCGTGATCACGGCCCACGGTGACGCGGGCCCCGTCGGCTTCACCGCCACCTCGCTCAGCTCGGTCTCCGCCGAGCCCCCGATCGTCTCCTTCGGCATCGGGGTCGGCGCCTCCAGCTGGCCCGCGATCTCCGAGTCCGACCATGTCGGCGTCCACATACTCGGCGAGCACCAGCAGGAGCTCGCGGCCACCTTCGCCCGCAGCGGCGCCGACCGCTTCGGCGCGCCCACCCGTTGGCGTAAGGGCCCGGAGAGTGTTCCCGTCCTCGACGGCGTGCTGGCGTGGCTGGTGTGCCGGGTCGTGGCGCGGGTCCCGGCGGGGGACCACCGCATCGTGCTGGCGGAGGTCGTCCTCGGCGATCCCTCCGGCGCGGGCCGTCCGCTGCTGTACCACCAGGGGCGCTTCCACGGGCTCCGCGACTGAACCCGGCCGTGGTTACCGGCGGGTACTACTCGCGAGTCCTACTCGCCGGTCCTACTCGTCGGTTACGCAGCGTTGCCAAGGTCACAGTTCAAAGCGCTTGCTCAGTGGGCATGAACTGGGTGTACTGACGAGTAATATTTCGTTCGGAGCGCGGGCCGCCCCGACCGGGATCGGCCGCTTCAGGCGCCTATGCTGCCTGAAAGAAGGCAGCCCAGACATGACGATGCAGTAGGAGAGCCGGCGTGAGCTTGAGGATCGTTGTCACTGTGAAGTACGTGCCCGACGCCACTGGCGACCGGCACTTCGCCGATGACCTGACCGTGGACCGTGACGACGTGGACGGTCTGCTCTCGGAGCTCGACGAATACGCGGTGGAGCAGGCGCTGCAGATCGCCGACGAAGCGGACGACGCCGAGATCACCGTGCTGACCGTCGGCCCCGAGGACGCCAAGGACGCGCTGCGCAAGGCGCTTTCGATGGGCGCGGACAAGGCCATCCACGTCGAGGACGACGATCTGCACGGCACCGACGCGATCGGTACGTCGCTGGTGCTCGCGAAGGCGATCGAGAAGGCCGGCTTCGACCTGGTCATCTCGGGCATGGCCTCCACCGACGGCACCGCCGGTATCGTCCCCGCCCTGCTGGCCGAGCGCCTGGGCGTTCCGCAGGTCACGCTGCTCTCCGAGGTCTCCGTCGAGGACGGTGTCGTCAAGGGCCGCCGTGACGGCGACTCCGCCTCCGAGCAGCTGGAGGCCTCCCTCCCGGCGGTCGTGTCGGTGACCGACCAGTCGGGTGAGGCTCGCTACCCCTCCTTCAAGGGCATCATGGCCGCCAAGAAGAAGCCGGTGGAGTCCTGGGACCTGGAGGACCTGGATATCGAGACGGACGAGGTCGGTCTGGAGGGTGCCTGGACCAAGGTCGACTCCGCCACCGAGCGCCCGGCGCGCACCGCCGGCACGATCGTCAAGGACGAGGGCGAGGGCGGCAAGCAGCTCGCCGAGTTCCTCGCGGGCCAGAAGTTCATCTAAAGGCCCCGTCGAGGCTCGCTGAACCCCCGACTCGCTGACCGCCCCTCATCTTTCGCAAGCAGGAGAGAAGAAGTCCCATGGCTGAAGTTCTCGTCTACGTCGACCACGTGGACGGCGCCGTCCGCAAGCCCACCCTGGAGCTGCTGACGCTGGCCCGCCGCATCGGTGAGCCCGTCGCCGTCGCGCTCGGCTCCGGTGCCGAGGCCACCGCCGCCGCGCTCGCCGAGCACGGCGCGGTGAAGGTCCTCACCCACGACGCCGCCGAGTACGCCGACTACCTGGTCGTTCCGAAGGTGGACGCGCTGCAGGCCGCGTACGAGGTGGTGTCCGCCGGAGGCTCCCTGGCCGCCGTGCTGGTCCCGTCCTCCGCCGAGGGCAAGGAGATCGCGGCCCGTCTCGCGGTCCGTATCGGCTCCGGCATCATCACCGACGCGATCGACCTGGAGGCCGGCGACGAGGGCCCGGTCGCCACGCAGTCCGCGTTCGCCGCCTCCTTCACCACCAAGTCCCGTGTCGCCAAGGGCACCCCGGTCATCACGGTCAAGCCGAACTCGGCCGCCGTGGAGGCCGCCCCGGCCGCCGGCGCCGTCGAGGCCCTCGCGGTCTCCTTCTCCGAGAAGGCCACCGGCACCAAGGTCACCGCGCGCACCCCGCGCGAGTCGACCGGCCGCCCCGAGCTGACCGAGGCCGCGATCGTGGTCTCCGGCGGCCGTGGCGTCAACGGCGCCGAGAACTTCTCGATCATCGAGGCGCTCGCCGACTCCCTCGGCGCGGCCGTGGGCGCCTCGCGCGCCGCGGTGGACGCCGGCTGGTACCCGCACACCAACCAGGTCGGCCAGACCGGCAAGTCCGTCTCGCCGCAGCTGTACATCGCCTCCGGCATCTCCGGTGCGATCCAGCACCGCGCCGGTATGCAGACGTCCAAGACGATCGTGGCGATCAACAAGGACGCCGAGGCGCCGATCTTCGACCTCGTCGACTACGGCGTGGTCGGTGACCTCTTCGAGGTCGTCCCGCAGCTCACCGAGGAGATCAAGACCCGCAAGGGCTGATCGTCGAGCCCGGCTCCGGCTGTACGAGGCCCCTGCGACCGCCCGCGCGGTCGCGGGGGCCTCGGCTCATGCCAGGGTCAGTGTCGCCTGCACGGGCAGATGGTCGCTGGGGAACTGACCGTGCGCCGAGAACGTGTTGATCGCCGCCCGGTGCACGGTGATCCCGGGCCGGACCAGGATCCAGTCGATACGGTCGCCGTCCGGCTTCAGTGGTTTGTAGCCGTGGAAGGTGGCATACAGGCCGCTGCGCTCGGCCGTGGTGTCCCAGGTGTCGACCAGCCCGGCGCCCAGCATGGTGTCGTAGACGGGGTTCTTGTGGGCGGGGGCATTGAAGTCGCCGGTCACGACGAGCGGCAGAGCGGTGTCGAGACGCGCGATGCGTTGGGAGATCAAACTCGCGGCACGCGCGCGTGCGTACTGACTCGCGTTGTCCAGATGGGTGTTGAGCGCGTAGAACTCCTGTGCGTCGCGCAGATCGCGGAAGCGGACCCAGGTGACGATGCGCGGGAAGGCCGCGCCCCAGGTGTTGGAGCCGATCAGCTCGGGGGTGTCGGAGAGCCAGAAGCTGTCGTGCTCGACCGGGGCGAGACGGCGGGTGTCGTAGAAGATCGCCACCGACTCGTCGTGGCTGCCGCCCTCGCGGCCCGTGCCGATCCAGTCGTAGTGCGGTCCGAGGTCGGAGTCGATGTCGCGCAGTTGCTGGTAGAGGCCCTCTTGGGTGCCGATGACGTGGGGCGATTCCCGGCGCAACAGCTCACGCATCACCGGGCGGCGCGCGACCCAGCTGTTGGGCTCGGCGGTGCTCGCGAAACGCAGGTTGAAGGTCATGACTTCCAGACGGTGGCCACCGCGCCGACTGGCGGAGGCGGACGCCGTGGTGAGCAGCGGTACGGCGACCGCGGCGGCCACCACGGTCCGCAGACCCATGCGTCTCGTCACTCTGCGGGTGTTCGACATGTGTGATCCCCTCCCCTCCAGGCCAGCATGAGGGGTGTGTACCGCGACGCGAAAGAAGGCCTGGGGCGGGAGATGCGCGCGACGGGCCACGCCGTGGACAGGTGTTGACCAGCGGGAAGCGTGCTGGATAACTTCGCTCTACGGATTGTTGATTCCGTGCAGCGGAAAACTGGAGGGTGTGGGATGGGTCAGGACCGGCAGGAGAACGTGGCGACGAGTCTCGCGGGCGCCGTCAGCGAGGAGATCAGCGCCTCCCTCGCCCCGGTCGACGCCGAACTGGAGCGCCGCTACCCCGGAGACCCCGGCACCCGGCAGCCCGTCCACACCGTGTACGTCCCCGGTGACGTGTTCGCCGCCGACACGATCCGCTCCTGGGGCGACCGCGCGCTCGCCGCCCTCGACGAACACGCCCCGGACGCCGCCTCCTTCGCCGCCGTGCTCGGCCTGGCCGAAGACCTCGCGGAGCCCGTGTACGGCCGCGTACGGGCCAAACTGGAGCGTGAGCCCATCGAGGACCTGCGGGTCGACTTCGAGGACGGCTACGGCCCGCGCCCGGACGCCGAGGAGGACGAGACCGCGGCCCGCGCGGCCCGCCTCGTCGCCGAGGCCCACGAGAACGGCACGGCGGCCCCGTACATGGGCATCCGTATGAAGTGCATGGAGGCGCCGGTACGCGACCGCGGCATCCGCACCCTCGACATCTTCCTCACCGGCCTCATGGAGGCGGGCGGCCTGCCCGCGGGCCTGGTCCTGACCCTCCCCAAGGTGACGTACGCCGAGCAGGTCACGGCGATGGTCCGGCTCCTGGAGGAGTTCGAGAAGGCGCGCGGCCTGGAGCCCGGCCGGATCGGCTTCGAGATCCAGATCGAGACCAGCCAGGCGATCCTCGCGACCGACGGCACCGCGACCGTCGCCCGGATGATCCAGGCCGCCGGGGGCCGCGCCACCGGCCTGCACTACGGCACCTTCGACTACAGCGCCTGCCTCGGCGTCAGCGCCGCCCACCAGGCGAGCGACCACCCGGCCGCCGACCACGCCAAGGCGATCATGCAGGTCGCGGCCGCGGGCACCGGCGTACGTGTCTCGGACGGCTCCACCAACGTCCTGCCGGTCGGCCCGACCGACCAGGTCCACGACGCCTGGCGGCTGCACTACGGCCTCACCCGACGTGCCCTGGCCCGTGCCTACTACCAGGGCTGGGACATGCACCCCGGCCACCTCCCCACCCGCTACGCCGCCGTCTTCGCCTTCTACCGCGAGGGCTTCGCACAGGCCGGCGGCCGCCTCGCCCGCTACGCCCACCACGCCACCGGCGACATCATGGACGAGCCCGCCACCGCCAAGGCCCTCAGCGGCTATCTGCTCCGCGGCCTCGACTGCGGCGCCCTGGACATCGCGGAGGTGGCGAGGGTGACGGGCCTGACGAGGGCGGACCTGGAGGGTTTTGCCGTGCCGCGGCGAGCGGATCTTACGATTTCGGCCAAGTAGAGCGCCCCGTTTTCAGGGGCGCGGGGAACTGCGCGACCAGCCACATACGGCCCGCACTCTGGCGACGGAGCGCCCCGCCCGTACGTACTTCTCCAGACCGGAGGCAGTGGTCAGCCCCTCTTCGGCGAACAGCCGAGTCCCCCGCGCACAGAGCGCGGCGTCACCGCGCGCCCGGGCGCAGAACTCCTCCGGCGTCTGCCCGAACAACTCCCGCAGCCGCGCCGATCCGGCGAGCAGCGAGGCGAGCAGCGGGCGCTCGCCGGGGTGCGGGCGAGGTGCTCCGGAGCCGTTGTGGAGCACTCCGCGGCGGTTGACGTACGCGTGGGCGCCCGGCAGGAGTTCACCGGAGTCCAGCTCGATCCGCACGTCGGAGGCGGGCAGCCACGCCCGGTCGTACGGTCCGTCGGCCGCCTGGACGCCCTCGCTCGCGTCCACCACCGCGAGCTGCGCCGCGTCCAGCCAGGTCAGGAACAATTCGCCGACGGCACCCGGCGCGTGGAACGGCGACGCGGACACGTACCCCATCAGACTCACATGGGCCGAGACGCCGACGCCGATGCCGTCGACCCGCGCCTTCACCATCGGGATCGTGCCGGGCGCCCCGTGCCGGGCCATCTTGTGCCGGAGTTGGGCCGGGCTGGCGTTGGAGCCGACCGCGAGGACCGGGACGCGGTCCTCGTACACCCGGTGGGTGAGGGGCAACAGCCGGTCCCCGTCGAGGAGTCCGGACTCCTCGGGCCACACGCCCGGGTAGCTCAGCGGGTGGTCGCGGGGCGCCTCGGCGAGACCGAGTGCTTCGAGGGTGCGCGGGTCCGGAGCGGCCACGGCTCAGTCCGCGGGCGGCAGTTCGCCCGAGCCGCGGGTGATCAGACGGGTGGGGAGTTCGATGCGCTCCGGGGTGATGAGGGTGCCGTCGAGCTGGCGGAAGAGGCGCTCGGCCGCGGTGCTGCCGAGGGTGGCGGCGTCCTGGGCCACGACGGTGACGCCGGGCTGGAGGAGGTCGGCGAGCTCGATGTCGTCGAAGCCGACCAGGGCGACGGGACGGCCGCGCTCGGCGATGACACGGACGACCGTGACCGTCACGCGGTTGTTGCCGGCGAAGACCGCGGTGACGGGGGACGGGCCGCGGAGCATGTCCTCGGCCGCCCTGCGCACCCGCTGCGGATCGGTGACGCCCAGGGACATCCAGTCGTCCTCGACCGGTATGCCCGCGTCCTCCATGGCCGCCCGGTAACCGCGCAGCCGCTCGGCGGCGGTGTGGATGCGGGGCATGTCGCCGATGAAGCCGATCCGGCGGTGCCCGTGGGCGATCAGATGGGCGACGCCGTCGCGGGCCCCGCCGAAGCTGTCGGACAGGACGACATCGGCGTCGATCCGGCCCGCCGGGCGGTCCACGAACACCGTGGCGACACCCGCTTTGATCTCGGGCTCCAGATAGCGGTGGTCGTCACCGGCCGGGATGATGACCAGCCCGTCCACGCGGCGCGCGCACAGGGCGAGGACCAGTTCCTGCTCACGGTCCGGGTCCTCGGCGCTGGAGCCGTTGATGAGCAGGGCGCCATGGGCGCGGGCCACCTCCTCGACCGCGCGGCTGAGGGGGCCGTAGAAGGGGTCGGCGAGGTCCTCCAGGACGAGGCCGATGCTCGCGGTGCGGCCCTTGCGCAGCACCCGGGCGCTGTCGTTGCGGCGGAAACCCAGCGCGTCGATGGCCTCCTGGACGCGGCGCTCGGTGTCCGGGGTGACCCCGGGCTCACCGTTCACGACCCGTGAGACCGTCTTGAGGCCCACCCCGGCGCGTGCGGCCACGTCCTTCATGGTCGGACGGTTGCCGTAGCGGTTCTCGGATCGACGGGCGGTCTCTGCCACGATGCGCTGTCCTGTCCTGTCGTCCACGGTTTCCGTCGCCCGAGGGTCGGATCCCGGCGTTCACGGGCTCTGTTGTCCACGGGGGTGCGTCGGTCCATGGGGTTGTATGAGGATGTGGCGTCGAGCATAGAGCCTGGACAACGTTGTCAGATGCGTAGGACACTGTCCACCGCAATCTCCGGCCCGCGCCCCCCTTCGCGAGACCGGACTGCCCTTTTCACAAGGTTCACCGGGAGAACTGACACTGATGCACACCGACCTCGTGGCCGCGCTCGACATCGGCGGCACCAAGATCGCCGGAGCGCTGGTGGACGGCCACGGCCGTATCCTCCTGCGCGCGCAGCGCGCGACGCCCGCGCAGGAGGACGGCGACACCGTGATGGGGGCCGCCGCGGACGTGCTCGGCGAGTTGACCGGGTCGCCGCTGTGGGACCGTGCGGGGGCCGTCGGCATCGGCAGCGCGGGCCCGGTGGACGCCTCCGCGGGCACGGTGAGCCCGGTGAACGTGCCGGGCTGGCGCGACTACCCGCTGGTCGAGCGGGTCCGTGCCGTGACGGGGGACCTGCCCGTCGAGCTGATCGGCGACGGGGTGGCCATCACGGCGGCCGAGCACTGGCAGGGCGCCGCACGCGGCCACGACAACGCGCTGTGCATGGTGGTGTCGACGGGTGTCGGCGGCGGGCTGGTACTGAACGGGCAGCTCCACCCCGGTCCCACGGGCAACGCGGGCCACATCGGGCACATCAGCGTGGACCTGGAGGGCGATTCCTGCCCGTGCGGTTCGCGCGGCTGCGTGGAGCGCATCGCGAGCGGTCCGAACATCGCGCGGCGGGCTTTGGAGGGCGGCTGGCGGCCCGGGCCCGACGGCGACACCTCGGCGGCCGCGGTGGCCGCGGCGGCGCGCGAGGGCGACTCGGTGGCCGTGGCCTCGTTCGAACGCGCGGCGCGGGCGCTGGCGGCGGGTATCGCGGCGACCGCGACCCTCGTCGAGATCGACATCGCCGTCATCGGCGGGGGCGTGGGCAAGGCCGGTGACGTGCTCTTCGACCCGCTGCGCAAGGCGCTGGGCGACTACGCCACGCTCTCCTTCGTGCAGCGGCTGACCGTGGCACCCGCCCTGATGGGCACGGACGCCGGTCTGGTCGGCGCGGCGGCGGCCGCGCTCAGCAGGAAGCCGAGCGCGAGCGCGGCCCGGGTCGCGGGCTGAGTGCCGCCCCGGACCGCGGCTGATCGGTCGGGGCCGGTCCGCCCGTAGGGTCGCGGGCCGATGGTGCGAGTCGGGCGGCCGATCGCGTGAATCGGCGGCTGATCGTGCGATCAGCCGCCGACTGGCGCGTCCGGGTCGGTGCGCCGACCGGAGTCGCGGGTGATCCGGCGGGGGTGGGTCGAGCGCGGGTGCGGCTCAAGCCGGTGACCGGGCTTGCGGTCCGGGATCGATGTCCCCCGAGGAGCCTCCTGGGTAGTTCCCCGGGGCGGTCGGCTCGGCCCCGGTCGGGCCGAGTGCTTCGGTCGCGGTCGCAAGGTCCGGGCCGGAGTGTCGGCCGGGGCCGGGTCGACGGCCGGAACGGGGCTGATCGGCCGGGCCGTCGGTCGATGCCGAGCCGGCGGAGACCCCCGGCTCGGCGTACCGATCAGCAGGTCAGCCGTGCGTCCGCCCAGTCCGCGTGGTCGGAGTCGATGCCGTTGCCGCCGTCGGTGACGACGAGCCGGACCACCTGGGCGCCGGTCACGTCGGCCGAGAGCGGCTGGGCCGGCAGCGCGTTGGTGAGGACCCCGGTGGAGGCGACCAATGTGTCGTCCGCCCAGATCTCGAAGGCGACGGTGCCGTTGGCGCCCTTCTCGTCGTCGACACCGACGTCCGCGGTGACGGTCTCGCACCGCTTGCCGGTGTAGTACTCGACGGCGCTCGGGGCGTGCACGCCGAGCCCCTTGGCGTAGACGACTCCGCCGAGAGTGATCGGATGGCCGTCGCCCGCCGCGCTCTCCCCGTTGCTGGTGTTGCGCTCGACCGGACCGTATCCGTTGGTCGTCGACAGCCAGGGCAGGTCTCCCAGGGAGGAGACCCCCGATGGCGGGGCCACCACCACGGTCGCGTTCAGCGGCAGTGTGCTCTCGGCGCGTGCCCCCGCCGGTGAGCGGTATGTGGCCTTCAGGGTCAGGTCGTACGCGCCCGCGGGCGTGCCGTCGGGCACGGTGACCCGCCAGCCCGTACGCAGCGAACGGCCGGTCGGTACGGAGCGGGCGCCGGCCGGCGAGGTGGGTGCGACCCTCCAGCCCGTCGGCCCGTTCAGCGTCACCGAGACGTGTTTCGCGGGGGTACGGCCGAGGTCGGTGACCGTCGAGGTCAGCGAGACCGTCTGGCCGGCCTCCACCAACGGGGTTTTGTCCAGGCCGAGTTCGACGGCGGGCGGGTTCTTGGCCCACCGGTGGTCGGCCGCGACGCGGACGAGGACCGTGCCGTGCGCGGGGACGGTCGCGGAGATGGCGCCCGCGGTGTTGTAGCTGCGGTGCTGCCACAGGTCGCGCAGGGTGTAGGCGGGGGCGGCCGGCAGACCCACGGCGCTCGCGGTGGTGGCGATGCGCCGCGCGCCGCCGGTCTCGTTGAACAGCGCCACCGCCCGGCTGCCGTCCTTCATCTCCTTGGCGACGACCCAGCCGCCGCCCTCGGAGGAGAGCACCGTGCCCTGCTTGCCCAGCGGGTCCTGGTCGACCGCGATGACCTCCTTGTTGTCGAGGATGTCGAAGGTGGCGGCGGAAGCCTTGCGCAGGTCGGAGCCGATGAGCAGCGGCGCGGCCATGACCGACCACATGGAGAAGTGCGAGCGGTACTCGGTGTCGGTCATGCCGCCGTTACCGACCTCCAGCATGTCCGGGTCGTTCCAGTGGCCGGGGCCGGCGTACGCGGCGAGCGGCAGGTTCTGCTTGAGGATCGACAGCATGGAGCCCCAGCTGTCGCTGATGTCCCCGGTCGTACGCCACAGGTGTCCGACGTCCGAGGCCCATTCCCAGGGTTTGTTCTCGCCCCACTCGCAGATGCTGTAGACGATGGGGCGACCTGTCTTCTCGGCGGCGGCCCCGAGCGCGTCCCGCATGGTCGTGTAGCGCAGCTTGGCGTCCACGCCCTGGTTGTTGCAGTTGTCGTACTTGAGGTAGTCGACGCCCCAGTCCGCGAACTGCTGGGCGTCGCTGTACTCATGGCCGAGCGCGCCCGGGAATCCCGCGCTGTTGCACGTCTTCGTGCCCGCGCTGGTGTAGATGCCGAGCTTGAGCCCCTTGGCGTGCACATAGTCGGCGACCGCCTTGATCCCGTCGGGGAACCGCGCGGGGTCGGGCACCAGCCTGCCGTCCGCGTCCCGGGACGGCAGGGCCCAGCAGTCGTCCAGGTTGACGTACTGGTACCCGGCGTCCTTGAGCCCCTTCTCGACGAACAGGTCGGCGATCCCCTTGACCATGCTCTCGTTGAACTCGGCACGGCAATGCGTGGAGTTCCAGTTGTTGAAGCCCATCGGAGGGGTGAGGGCGAGGCCGTCGGTCAGGCCGGGGGAGACCGGGGCCGCGGGGGCGGCGGCCAGCGCCGGCGCGGCGAGGCCCGTGGTGCACAACAGCCCTGCGGCGAGCACTCCGACCACTCTTCTGCGGGTTGTGCGGGTGTGAAGGTGACGCATCGTTACGTTCCTCCGAACTCGCGAAAGATAGGATGTCTGCATGTCCGCGACAAGCATGCGCGTTTACGGTAGGACCTGTCCAACTCTGTTGGAAGAGAAGTGGTAACGGTTGTTCGATATCCCGTCAGAACCCTTGACGACGCGCCGACATGGGAGTGAGATCGAGCCTCGCGTTCGGTTGTGTTGGGTGGCACCCCGAGGAGGGGGACATGGCACAGTCATCGGTGAAGGGGTTCGTCGTGCCCGAAGGCACGGCAGGACATCGGATGTCCCGGCGAAATCTCTTGCGTGGCACGGCTGTCGGAGCCGGCGCACTCACGCTCCCCGTCCTGCTGTCCGCCTGCGGCGACGGACCCGGCGGAAACAAGAACGAAGTCACCGTGGGGTCCAACGCCTCGGACCCGGTCCCCAAGGAGGCGTACGCGGCGGCCTTCTCGGCGTACGAGAAGAAGTCCGGCAAGAAGGTCAAGGTCAACACCAAGGACCACAACGACTTCCAGGAGAACATCAACCGCTATCTGCAGGGCACGCCCGACGACGTCTTCATGTGGTTCGCGGGATATCGCATGCAGTACTTCGCGGAGAAGGGGCTCCTGCACGAGATCAGCGATGTGTGGAGCGGCTTCACCGGGTTCTCGGACGCCCTCAAGGAGCAGTCCACCCACTCCGGCAAGCAGTACTTCGTGCCGTACTACTACTATCCGTGGGCCGTGTTCCACCGGAAGAGCCTCTTCCAGTCCAAGGGGTACCAACAGCCCAAGACCTGGGACGAGTTCATCGCGCTCGCCAAGCGGATGTCCACGGACGGCACACCGGTCGCCTTCTGCGACAAGGACGGCTGGCCCGCGATGGGCACCTTCGACTACATCAACATGCGGCTGAACGGATACGACTTCCACAAGTCCCTGATGGCCGGCACGGAGTCCTGGACCGACACCAAGGTCAAGAACGTCTTCGACACCTGGCGCGAAGTCATGCCGTACTACCAGAAGGGCGCCCTCGGCCGGACCTGGGAGGAGGCCGGGCAGAGCCTGCAGCAGCGCAGGACGGGGATGGCCGTCTTCGGAATGCCGCACCCCGGCACCCAGTTCCCGGAGAACGAACGCGACGACATCGACTTCTTCGCCTTCCCCGAGATCGACCCGCAGTACGCGCAGGACGCCGTGGAAGCACCCATCGACGGATTCCTGGTCGCCAAGAAGTCCAAGAACCTCACCGGTGCCAAGGCCCTGCTGACATGGCTGGGCACCCCCGCCGCCGAGGACACCTATCTCGCCCTCGACCCCAACAACGTGGCGGTCAACGACGGCGCCGACACCTCCAAGTACAGCGCCCTGCAGAAGAAATCGGCCCAGCTCGTCTCCGGCGCCAAGCAGATCTCGCAGTTCATGGACCGCGACACCCGTCCGGACTTCGCCTCGACCGTGATGATCAAGGCGATCCAGGACTTCATCGGCAATCCGAAGGACGTCGACGGTCTCTGCAACAGCATCGAACGACAGAAGAAGACCATCTTCTCGTCGCCCGTCGGCTGAACACCTGGGGGAAGACGTTCCGTGGCGCTCAACATCCCACGGCGCGCCGGACGGCGGCGGCTGCGGCGGTTCACCCGCCGCGACGCCGTCGTCCTCGGCGTGCTGCTCGGCATACCCGTCCTGCTCGACATCGTCATCGTCTGGGGCCCGACCCTCGCCTCCATCGGGCTCTCCTTCACCTCCTGGGACGGCGTCGGCGACGTCCACTGGGTCGGCGGCGACAACTACAAGAACCTCTTCGAGAACTACCCGGCGTTCTGGCCCGCCGTCCGCCACAACGTCCTGTGGCTGCTCTTCCTCGGCCTGATCGCCACCCCGTTCGGACTGTTCCTCGCGGTACTCATCGACCGCGGAGTGCGCTTCAGCCGCTTCTACCAGTCCGTGATCTACCTGCCGGTCGTGCTCTCGCTCGCCATCGTCGGCTTCATCGCCCAGCTGATCCTCGGCACCGACCAGGGCGTGGTCAACACGATCCTCGACAACCACGAGGACCCGATCGACTGGCTCGGCGACGCGCACCTCAACATCTGGATGATGATGATCGCGGCGAGCTGGCGGCACACGGGCTACGTCATGATCCTCTACCTCGCCGGACTCAAGTCCGTCGACCCGCAGCTGAAGGAAGCCGCCGCCATCGACGGCGCGAGCGACCGCCAGACCTTCTTCCGCGTCGTCTTCCCCACCCTGCGCCCGGTCAACGTCATCGTCGGCGTCATCACCGTCATCGAGGCGCTGCGCGCGTTCGACATCGTCTACGCGGTCAACAAGGGCCGCAACGGCCTGGAACTGCTCTCCGTCCTGATCACCGACAACATCATCGGGGAAGCCAGCCGCATCGGATTCGGCTCCGCCATCGCGGTCGTCCTGCTCACCGTCTCCCTGGGGTTCATCGTGACGTTCCTGGTCCAAGAGCTGCGAGGGGCGCGCGAACGATGACCGCCGACCTCAGCACCGGCGCCCCGGCGCGCCCGGCTTCCGTTCCGGGGAAGACGCCCGCTCCCCGCCGCCGACCGCGCCCCGGCCGCTTCGGCGTCCACATCTTCCTGATGGGCGTCTCGCTCGCCTTCCTCGCACCGCTGCTGCTCGCCGTCTACGCCTCGCTGCGCCCGTACGAGGAGACGGCGCAGAACGGCTACTTCTCCTTCCCGAAGCACCTCTCCTTCGAGTACTACCGCCGTGCCTACAGCGAATCCGGCATGGGCAAGTACTTCACCAACACCCTGCTCATCGCCGTGCCCGCGGTCCTGGTGACCCTCTTCCTCGCCTCGTTCGTGGCCTTCGCCGTGTCCCGGCTGAAACTGCGCGGCGGCCTCGTCCTGCTGATGTTCTTCACCGCGGGCAACCTGCTGCCCCAGCAGGTCATCGTCACCCCGCTGTACGTCCTGTTCAACAAGATCCCGCTGCCCTGGTGGATGTCCGACTCGCTCACGATGTACGACTCCTACTGGGCCGTCATCATCGTCAACATCGGCTTCCAGATGGGCTTCTGCGTCTTCGTGCTGGCCAATTTCATGCGCACGCTGCCGCAGGAGATCCTGGAGGCCGCCATCGTGGACGGCGCGGGCGTGTGGACCCAGTTCTGGCGCATCACACTCCCGCTGTGCCGCCCCGCCCTGGCGGCCCTCGGCACGCTTGAGTTCACCTGGATCTACAACGACTTCCTCTGGGCCCTGATCTTCATCTCCGACCCCGACAAACTCCCCATCACGTCCTCCCTGAACAACCTCCGCGGCCAGTTCTTCACGGACTACAACCTGCTGGCCGCGGGCTCGGTCCTGGTGGCGCTCCCGACGATCCTCGTCTTCCTGCTGCTGCAGCGGCACTTCGTCGCGGGCCTGACCCTGGGGTCGACCAAGGGCTGATCGGAACAGGGCCGATCCGGCGTCACTCGCAGCCGACGCCGTCCCCGTCACGGTCGAGGTGGGAGCCGTAGCCGGGGTCTCCCACGTGCACGGGAGCGGCCCCGGCCGCGCGGGCGGCGGCACAGTTCTCGTAGTACACGGAGCCCCCGCCGCCGCTGTTGTCGCTGCCGCTGTCGTCGGCGCCGTTGTCCGCGACGGCGGGCTGCGCGGTGACCGTCGCGCGTACGGTCTTCGTGGCCCGTACGGTCACGGTGGCGGCGGGCTTCGCCGTGACCGTCGCCGTAGCCGTTTCCGTCGCGGTCGCCGTGGCGGTGACGGTGGCGGTCGGACGGGGCTCGGCCGCGGCCGTCTCGGTGCTGTCCCCGCCGCTCTCGCCGATGCCGACGCCGACGAAGAGGGCCAGGGCGAACGCGGGCAGGACGTAGCGCTTGCGCGCCCATCCCGGGGCGGTGCGGGGTGCCGTGGTGGGTGCGGTGGGTGTGGTGGGTGGTGTGGTGTACGGGTTGGTCATTTCGTCCCCCTGAGGTGTTTCGGGTGGGATGACGGTAGTGCTACGGATGTGCCCGAAGGGGAGAAGCGAGAGTTGCGTGACCCACCCGTGACGCGCCGTCACCCGGAGTGACTTGACGTCGGGCCGAGCACGACTCCTCGTCGCCCCGCCCGTGACTCCTCGTCGGATTCGGAGTTGAACCGGGCATGAAGAAGCGCAGCATGCTCGCCATCGCCTCCCTCGCCACCGGGTTCGTCGTCGCGGCGATCACCCCGTCCCACGCCCTCGACGGCGACGCCGTGGGCGATCTGCACGTCCAGGACACGCTCAGCACCCTCGACCACACCCTCAGCAGCGAAAGTCTGGCCGTGGACGACACCGCGCAGGGCCGGAACGACTGAGCGGGAAGGTCCGACAGTACGGCGCCGGGGCCCATGGGACGGGGCACCGGCGCCGCGCTGTCTGCCTCCCTCATCAGCGGCTGGTTTCCGTGGCAGGGTGGAGCGGGCAAGCCACAGGGGGCCAATAGAAGAGGGGGAACTGTCCGTGATCGTCTGGATCAACGGAGCGTTCGGTGCGGGGAAGACCACCACCGCACGGGAACTGATCGAACTGATCCCGAACAGCACGCTCTTCGACCCCGAGGTCATCGGCGGCGAACTCGCGCACCTGCTGCCGGCCAAACGCCTCGCCGAGGTCGGCGACTTCCAGGACCTGCCGATCTGGCGGCGCCTGGTGGTCGACACCGCGGCCGCCCTGCTCGCGGAGCTCGGGGGCGTTCTCGTGGTTCCCATGACCCTGCTGCGCCAGGAGTACCGCGACGAGATCTTCGGCGGCCTCGCCTCGCGCCGGATCGAGGTGCGCCATCTCCTCCTCGCCCCGGCGGAAACGATCCTGCGCGCGCGCATAGCCGACCGTGAGATACCCGAGGACCTGCCCGACGGCGAGATACGCGTGCGCCAGTGGTCCTACGACCACATCGAGCCCTATCGCGCGGCGCTCGCCTCCTGGCTCACCGCCGACGCCCACCCCGTCGACACCAGCGCCCTCACCCCGTACGACACCGCACTGCGTATCGCGGAGGCCGTGCGCACCGGGGACGCGACCGTGTGCGACATCGTGCAGACCCCCGAACCCACCTCCGAGACCGTGGCCGCCGGGGTGCTCCTCTTCGACGAGCAGGACCGGGTGCTGCTCGTCGACCCGACGTACAAGGCGGGCTGGGAGTTTCCCGGTGGTGTCGTCGAACCGGGGGAGGCTCCCGCGCGCGCGGGCATGCGCGAGGTCGCGGAGGAGACCGGCATACGGCTCGACGACGTACCCGGTCTGCTGGTGGTGGACTGGGAGCCGCCCGCGCCTCCCGGATACGGCGGTCTGCGGCTGCTCTTCGACGGGGGCCGCCTCGACTCGGCCGAGGCCCGCCGACTGCTGCTGCCCGGCCCCGAACTGCGTGCCTGGCGCTTCGTCACCGAGCGGGAGGCCGCCGACCTGTTGCCGCCCGTGCGCTACGAACGGCTGCGGTGGGCGCTGCGGGCGCGCGAGCGCGGGGCGCCACTCTATCTGGAGGCCGGGATACCGCTCGGCTGACGTCGACGCCGGGCCACCCCTCGGCTGATGTTGACGGTGTACGGCCACAAGGTGTGCCGGCCGCGCCGATGGTCAACGGCGCCCGGAGCGGGGGCCGTTGAACGTATCCGGCGGAAATGTCGACCGCCCCACGCCCCTACGCCTCGTGTTTTTGCCCGGCATGTGGGGTTCCTAGAGCGAAGCGAGGGGAAATCGACGCCATCCCGATACGGCCCGGGAACGTACGAAAGCATTTGACAGTCCTACCGTGAATGTGCAGCAGCTCACCTCTGTGCGGCCCTGAGCCGCCTCAACAGGACCGGAATCACCGCCGGTCGAAGGAGGGACATGCGCGCGCACTCTTCGGCCCTCACGAAGGGCTTCACGCTCGCCGCCGGGCTCACGCTGGTCCTGGCCGCGTGCAGCAGTGGCGGCGGCGGGGGCGGCTCGAACAAGAGCAGCTCCGCGGGGTTGTCGTCCTGTTCCACGCAGGGCAGGGCGACGACGTGCAACTCGGCCGCGACCAAGTCCGGCGGCACCTTCACCTACACGCTGGAGAAGAACATCCAGCAGTGGAACGTGCAGGACTCCAACGGCAACACCTTCGAGAACGGCGAGGCCCTCGGCGTGGTCCTGCCGTCGGCGTTCGTCCCGCAGCCCGACTTCAGCGTGAAGCTCAACACCGATCTGCTCACCTCGGCGACCCAGACGAGCGCCGGCCCGCAGACCATCGTCTACAAGATCAACCCGAAGGCCGCCTGGAACGACGGCACCCAGATCACCGCCGACGACTTCATCTACTACTGGCGCACCAACGACGGCAAGGACTGTCCGCCACCCCCGGCCGGCGACTCCACCCAGACCAAGGGCTGTCTGCCGCAGAGCACCGCGGGATACGACCGGATCAAGTCGATCGCCGGATCCGACGGCGGCAAGACCGTCACCATGGTGATGTCCAAGCCCTACTCGGACTGGAAGTCCCTGTTCGGCGCGGGCTATCCGCTCTATCCCGCCCATGTCGCCGAGAAGCTGTCCGGTGCCACGGCCGGCGACGCGGCCCATATGACGGCAGCTCAGATGACCCAGGGCTGGCAGTACTTCCAGAAGACCCCGCCCAGCAAGTACGCGACCGCGGCCGCCTACAAGATGCAGGACTGGACGGACAACGACCACGCCACCTTCGTACCCGACCCGAAGTGGTGGGGCGCGCACAAGGCGACCCTGCAGCGGCTGATCTTCAAGGTCATCACGGATGCCACGCAGGAGCCGATCGCGCTCAAGAACAACGAGGTGCAGGGTATCTACCCACAGCCCGAGGTGGACCTGGTCAACCAGATCAAGAGCATCCCGGACGTCACCTACACCATCGGCAGCGGGCTGAACTGGGAGCACTTCGACCTCAACCTGCACAACCCGGTCCTGGGCAAGTACAAGCCCCTGCGTCAGGCGATGTTCACGGCCATCAGCGTCAAGGACATCATGGCCAAGACGGTCCAGCAGTTCGACCCCAACGTGAAGCAGCTCGGCAACCACAACCTCGTGCCGGGTCAGGCCGGTTACCAGGACGTGGTGACGGCGAGCGGGCAGGGCTCCGGCGACCTCACGAAGGCGAAGAAGTACCTCACCGACGCGGAGTTCACCGGTGTGGGCAGCACGCTGAAGGCACCTGACGGCACCGCGGTCGGACCCTTCAACTGCCGCTACACGACCGGCAACGCGATCCGCCAGAGCGAGTGCCAGATCCTGCAGAGCGCGCTGGCCTCCCTCGGCATCAAGGTCACGATCAAGCCGATCGGCGCCGCCGACCTCGGCACGGTGCTCACCGGCCACCAGTACGACATCATCGTCTTCGCCTGGGTGGCCTCGCCGTTCCCCTCCAGCGGTGCCCAGCAGAACTGGGTGACCGGTGGCGGCGGCAACTTCGGCGGCTACAGCAACAAGCAGGTCGACGCACTGGTCTCGCAGGCCGTCGGGGAGACGGACGCGGCGAAGGCAGCCCAACTCCTCAACCAGGCCGACAGCCTGATGGTGCAGGACGCGTACGTACTGCCCCTGTACCAGAAGCCGACCTTCCTCGCGGTGCAGTCCCGGTTCGTCAACATGCGGGACAACGCGACCAACGTGGGTCCGCCGTACAACACCGCCGAATGGGGCCTGAAGAAGTAGCCCCACGGACCGTACGAGTTCCCGCAGCAACCCGGCCCCGGCGTCCGCGCCCGGGGCCGGGCTCCCGCCACCGGACGGCATCCGAGGGAAGGCCGCATGCTCGCCTACACCGTGCGCCGCGTACTCGTCTCCATCCCCGTACTGATCGCCTCCACGTTCATCGTCTTTCTCGTCGTGGTCAACGCGGGCGACCCCGTAGCCAACTTCGCCACCTCACGTCAGCCCGCGCCGAGCAAGGCCGCCGTCGCCGCCTTCGCCCGGCACATCCACGCCGACGAACCCGTCGCCACCCGCTACTGGAACTGGATCACCGGCGTACTGCACGGCGACTTCGGCCCCTCCGTGCAGTCCAACCTGAACATCGGGCACGACCTGGTCACCCGGTTCCGGGTGACCGTCACCCTGGTCGCCGCCGCGATGCTCATCGCCCTGCTGCTCGCCGTGGTCTTCGGGGTGTACAGCGCGATCCGCCAGTACTCGATCTCCGACTACGGCATCACCTTCGTCGGGTTCCTCTTCCTCGCCATGCCCGTGTTCTGGTTCGCCGTGCTGCTCAAGCAGGCCGGGATCTGGGTGAACGAGAAGACCGGCAGCCAGTTCCTGGGCACCATCGGCGAGAAGTCGACGTATCTCGACCACGACACCCTGTGGAACGAGTTCAGCGACCGCGTCGGCCATCTCGTCCTGCCGACCATCACCCTCGCCCTGGTCTCCTTCGCCTCCTGGACCCGCTACACACGTGCCTCGATGCTGGAGGTGCTGGGCAGCGACTACGTACGACTGGCCCGCGCCAAGGGGTTGCGCCGCGGCACCGTCATGACCCGGCACGCCCTGCGCACCGCGCTCATCCCGCTCGCCACCGTGACCGCGCTCGACGTCGCCCAGATCCTCGGCGGCGCCGTGGTCACGGAAACGATCTTCCAGTGGCACGGGATGGGCGAGATGCTCGTCCAGTCGGCCCAGACCGTCGACGTCTACCGCACCATGGCGTGGCTGCTGCTGTCGGCGGTCGTCGTCATCGCGTTCAACCTGATCTCCGACCTGCTGTACGCCGTTCTCGACCCGAGGATCCGGTATGACTGACACCCAGGCGTCCTCGGCACCCGGCGCGTCCGGCGGCGGTGCGGCCCGGACCGAGCACGAGTTCACCGTCAAGGAACGCACCCAGACCCAGCTGATCCTGCGCCGCTTCCTGCGCCACCGGGCGGCCATGACCAGCCTGGTGATCTTCCTGCTCATCGTCGTCTGGGCCTTCGTCGCGCCGCACTTCTGGCACTACTCGTACGGGAGGATGACCCCGGACAACTCCCAGGCACCCTCGGGGAAGCACCCGTTCGGGACCGACTCCACCGGCATCGACGCGTACGCCCAGGTGATGCGCGGCACCCAGACCTCGCTCAAGATCGCCATCATGATCGCCCTCGGCTCGACGGCCGTCGGCGCGGTCTGGGGAGCCATCGCCGGTTTCTACCGCGGCATCGTCGACGCGATCATGATGCGTATCGCCGACCTGGTCCTCACCCTGCCGCTGCTCGCCATCGCCCTGGTGATCTCCTCGCGCAGCGGCGGCTCCTGGTACTGGATCGCCGTCGTCATCGCCGGACTGACCTGGGCGTACGTCTCCCGGGTCGTCAGGTCCACGGTGCTGTCGCTGCGCGAGAAGGAGTTCATCGAGGCGGCCCGCGCGCTGGGCGCCTCCGACACCCGGATCATCTTCCGCCATCTGCTGCCCAACGCACTCGGCCCCGTCATCGTCAACGCGACGGTCCTGGTGGCCACCGGCATCCTCACCGAGACCGCCCTGTCCTTCCTCGGCTTCGGCGTCCAACCCCCCGACACCTCCCTGGGGTTGCTCGTCGCCCAGGCCCAGACGGCCGTCGACACCCGGCCCTGGCTCTTCTACATCCCCGGCGCCTTCATCATCGCGATCGCGCTGACCATCAACTTCATCGGCGACGGGCTGCGCGACGCCTTCGACCCCCGGCAGCAAAGGGTGCGACAGTGATGACGACCGGCGAGGGCGTACAGGCGGGCGGCGCCCTGGACTCCGTACTCGAAGTCGAGGGCCTGAGCGTGGAGTTCCCGACCGAGGACGGTGTCGTACGGGCCGTCCGCGGGGTCGGCTACCGGCTGGAACGCGGCGATTCCCTGGGCATCGTCGGCGAGTCGGGGTCGGGGAAGTCCGTGACCGCGCTCGCCGTGATGGGGCTGCTCCCGGCGACGGCCCGGGTGCGCGGCTCGGTGCGGTTCGAGGGCACGGAACTGCTGGGCCTGTCCGACGCACGACTGTCGGACCTCCGCGGCAGTGGCGTCGCCATGATCTTCCAGGACCCGATGACCTCGCTCAACCCCGTGTACACGGTGGGGTATCAGATAGCCGAAACGCTCCTGCGCCATCAGCCGGACCTGAGCCACCGCGCGGCCCGTGACCGCTCCGTCGAACTGCTCGGCACGGTCGGCATCCCAAGTCCCCAGCGCCGCGTGGACAGTTACCCGCACGAGCTGTCCGGCGGTATGCGCCAGCGCGTCGTCATCGCCATCGCCATGGCCAACGACCCGGATGTGATCATCGCCGACGAGCCGACCACCGCCCTCGACGTCACCGTGCAGGCCCAGATCCTCGACGCCCTGGAGACGGCCCGCTCCGAGACCGGTGCCGCCCTCGTCCTGATCACCCACGACCTCGGGGTCGTCGCCGGGCACACCGACCGGGTCGCCGTCATGTACGCCGGCCGGATCGTGGAGACCGGCTCCGTCGAGGACATCTTCTACACCCCGCGCATGCCCTACACCCTCGGCCTGCTCGGCTCGCTGCCCCGGATGGACCGCGAGGAGGAACGGCTGACCCCCATCACCGGCTCCCCGCCCTCGCTGCTGCATCTGCCGCCCGGCTGTCCGTTCGCGCCGCGCTGTCCGCTGCGGCAGGACGTGTGCGACACCGACGAACCCCCGCTGCGGACGACGGGGCACGACGGTCATCTCAGCGCCTGCCACTTCGCCGACCGGCTCGTCGACACGGGCGCGGGGGATCTCTTCGAGGCGGTCGGCGCGGACTCCGAGGCGCTGGCCCGCTTCGCCGACACGGAGAGCGAGGACACCGTATGAGCGCGCCCCAGCCCCTGGCACCGCTCCCTGGGCACGGCGGCACCGGTGAGCCGGTGCTCCAGGTACGCGACCTCGTCAAGCACTTCCCGGTCATGTCACGCGGAGTCGTACGCCGCCGCGTGGGCGACGTGCACGCCGTCTGCGGAGTCTCCTTCGACCTGCACAAGAACGAAACCCTCGGCCTGGTCGGCGAGTCGGGCTCCGGCAAGACCACCATCGCCCGCACCCTGCTCAACCTGGAGAGCGCCACCTCCGGCCAGGTCCGCTACCAGGGGCGTGAACTGACGGAGTTGGGCAGACGTCAGATGCGGCCCCTGAGACGGGAGTTGCAGATCGTCTTCCAGGACCCGTACGCCTCCCTCGACCCCCGGATCTCGGTGCACGAGATCGTCGCCGAGCCCTTGCGCATTCACGGCCGGTACGGCCCCGGAGCGGGCGACGAGGTGCGCGAGCTGCTCCGCCTGGTCGGTCTCAACCCCGAGCACGGCAACCGCTACGCGCACGAGTTCTCCGGCGGACAGCGTCAACGCATCGGCATCGCCCGCGCGCTGGCGCTGCGCCCCAAGGTCGTCGTGCTCGACGAACCGGTGTCCGCGCTGGACGTGTCCATCCAGGCCGGAGTGCTCAATCTGCTGATGGACCTGCAGAGCGAACTCGGCCTGTCCTTCCTCTTCGTCGCCCACGACCTGTCGGTGATGCGGCATGTCGCCAGGCGGGTGGCGGTCATGTATCTGGGCCGCCTCGTCGAGATCGCCCCGGCCCGGCAGCTCTTCGCCCGCCCCGCCCACCCGTACACCCAGGCCCTCGTCTCGGCCATCCCGCTGCCCGACCCGCGCAAGGAGCGGGCCCGGCGACGCGTCACGGTGGAGGGCGACGTACCGAGCCCCATCCGCCCGCCGAGCGGCTGCCGCTTCCGCACCCGGTGCCCCAGGTTCGCGAACGAACTCACGGAGAGCGAGCGGACCTCGTGCGTGGAGCGGGCGCCGGAGCTGATCGACCGGGGCGGCGGGAACCCGGTCGCCTGTCACTACGCCGAGACGGTCGAACTGCTCTGACTGCTCTGACTGCTCTGAGCGATGCGGCGCAGCTCGTCGGCCGGGTACGGGGTCCGTCGGCTCTCCAGCCGGAGTCTGCGGTTGAAGTCCCCCATCACGGCGGCGAGGGGCGCGTGGCGGGTGAGTAGGGCGGCGGCGGTCGGAGGGATGTCCCGGGGGCGCTCGCCTTCGGCGCAGGCGCGCACGAAGGCCTCTCGCTCGTCCCTCCCGTACCCGTAGAGGGCGGTGGCCAGCCAGTTCACCAGGTACGTCATCGTGTAGGACCGGTCGTAGTTCTCGTGCTGGGCGAAGAACTCGCGCTCCTGGCCGGAGAGGTGGAAACGCGAGGACAGCGCGAGGCCGAAGTCCGCGAAGTACAGGCGCCGGCCATCGGTGAGGATGTTCTCGAAGTGCGCGTCGAAGTGCAGGAGTCCGCGCGCGTTCATGAAGGAGACGCCGTCCCTGAGCCCCCGCTCCACCAGGGACACCGCCTGCTCGTCGTCCCGCACCCGGGCGCCCAGCCAGTCGTGGAGGTTGTGCGGGAGGTACTCCAGGAACAGCGCGACACACGCCGAGGCGTCGCGCAGGGACTCGATCCGACGGCGCACCTGCGCCGAGTCCCCCCAGTAGGCCACGGCCCGCTCCACATCGGCCAGTTCCTCGGGCAGCGGCTGTACCTCGTCCGGCAGCACCCGCCGGTGGTACATCAGCGGGAAGCCCTCGAACCGGTCCGCCAGCACCCAGTTGGTGGTCATCGTGTGCACGGCGAGCTCGCGCCAGGTTCCGAAGCCGGGCCCTCCGATGCCGTACTGGCAGAACATCGGCAGACCGAAGAGGTTCGCCGTGGACCGCAGGTTCTCCGGCAGCGACTCGGCGTCGGTGAGCGGCACCCGCTTCACGAAGACGGGAGTGCCGTCGACCTCCAGGAGCGCCGATCTGCCCCCGATGCCCCGGCCGAGCGGTGCCGCGGCGTCGACGAGCTCCGCCAGTTCACGATCACTGCACAGCGCCAACGCCGTGGAGACGTCATCGTGCGCCTTGAGGCGTAACACGCGCACCGGGTCAGGGGTGTTCATTGCGTCAAGCTACCTCCAACGGCACACGGCTGGCGGTTTCGGGACTTCACCGCCTACGACGGCTGCGTCCAGGGCCCGCGCCCCGCAGCGGGGCCCTCTGCTCCCGGCGGAGCTGTCAGCTCGCCGCGTACTTCTGGAGGAACAGCGCCTCGGTGACCGACAGGCGCTCCAACTCCTCGGGGGAGACGCTCTCGTTCACCGCGTGGATCTGCGCCTCCGGCTCGCTCAGGCCGATGAGGAGGATCTCCGCCTGCGGGTACAGCGAGGCGAGGGTGTTGCACAGCGGGATGGAGCCGCCCTGGCCCGCGGACTGCATCTCCTCGCCCGGGTAGGCGACCGCCATGGCCTCGGCCATCGCCGTGTACGCCGGACTGGAGGTGTCGGCGCGGAACGGCTGGCCCTGACCGATCGGCTCGGTGCTCACCCGCGCGCCCCACGGAGTGTGCGCCTCCAGATGGGCCGCCAGCAGCTTGGTCGCCTCGGCCGCGTCCACGCCCGGCGGCACCCGCAGGCTCACCAGCGCGCGGGCGCCCGCCTGCACGGACGGGGTGGCGCCGACGACCGGCGGGCAGTCGATCCCGAGCACGGTGACGGCCGGACGCGCCCAGATACGGTCGGCGACCGTGCCGGAGCCGATCAGCTCGACCCCGTCCAGCACCTTGGCGTCCTTGCGGAACGCCGCCTCCTCGTACTGCAGCCCCTCCCAGCGCGCGTCCCCGGTCAGCCCGTCGATCGTCGTCGAACCGTCCTCGGCGCGCAGCGAGTCCAGTACGCGGATCAGCGCGCCCAGCGCGTCGGGCGCCGCCCCGCCGAACTGGCCCGAGTGCAGATTGCCTTCCAGCGTGTCGATCCGCACCCGTACGAGCGTCATCCCGCGCAGGGTCGAGGTGACCGTCGGCAGGCCGAGCCGGAAGTTGCCGACGTCGCCGATCACGATGGTGTCCGCGGTCAGCAGCTCCGGGTGCTCCTCGGCGTACCGCTCCAGACCGCCCGTGCCCTGCTCCTCCGAGCCCTCGACGATCACCTTGACGCTCACCGGAACGCCACCGTTCGCCTTCAGCGCACGCAGCGCGAGCAGGTGCATGATGAAGCCGCCCTTGCAGTCGGCGGCCCCGCGCCCGTACCAGCGGCCGCCGCGCTCGGTCAGCTCGAACGGCGGAGTGGTCCAGGCCGCCTCGTCCAGCGGCGGCTGCACGTCGTAGTGCGCGTACAGCAGAACGGTCTTGGCGCCCTCGGGCCCGGGCAGATGGCCGTACACCGACTGCGTCCCGTCCGGGGTGTCGAGCAGCGCCACGTCCTGGAATCCCTCGGCGCGCAGCGCGTCGGCGACCCAGTTCGCGGCATTCTCGCTCTCACTCCTGGGGAACTGGTCGAAGTCCGCCACCGACCGGAAGGCCACCAGCTCGGTGAGCTCCGCCTGCGCCCTGGGCATCAGCGAGGCGACGGTCTCGGCGACCGGATTCGACGACATGGGCACGCTCCTCGTAGGTGCGACGTTGTACTTCTGTGTACAGGTGATCGGGCGATTGATCGGGCGATGCGCACGCACGTACTGGTGTGCAGGGCGCATACGCCCCCGATCCTCCCACAGCGGTCTGCGGCGATGCCCGCCGTAGGATGCTCGGGACAGGTGCGGCAGACGGCTGGACTGGGAGCAGTAGACCATCGTGAGCAGCGAGAACTCTTCGGCGGACGACGAACAGCGGGTATGGGACGTCGTCGTGGTCGGCGCGGGGCCGGCGGGCGCCTCGGCCGCCTATGCGGCAGCGGTCGCGGGACGCAGCGTCCTGCTGCTGGAGAAGGCGGAGCTGCCCCGCTACAAGACGTGTGGCGGCGGCATCGTCGGCCCCTCGCGCGACGCCCTGCCACCCGGCTTCGAGCTGCCGCTCAAGGACCGGGTGCACGCGGTCACGTTCTCGCTCGACGGCAAGTTCACCCGCACCCGGCGCTCCAAGCAGATGCTGTTCGGGCTGATCAACCGGCCCGAGTTCGACCAGCAGCTCGTCGAGCACGCGCAGAAGGCGGGCGCCGAACTGCGCACCGGCGTCACGGTCTCGCGGGTCGAACAGCACGGGTCCGCCGTGCCCGACCGGCGCACCGTCGCCGTCGTCCTGCAGGGCGGCGAGACGGTGCTGGCGCGGGCGGTCGTCGGCGCCGACGGCAGCGCCAGCCGGATAGGGGCGCACGTCGGAGTGAAGATCGATCAGGTCGACCTGGGCCTGGAGGCCGAGATCCCGGTGCCGGAGACCGTCGCCGAGGACTGGCAGGGGCGGGTCCTCATCGACTGGGGTCCCATGCCCGGCAGTTACGGCTGGGTGTTTCCCAAGGGCGACACGCTCACCGTCGGCGTGATCTCCGCGCGCGGTGAAGGCGCCGCCACCAAGCGGTACTTGGAGGACTTCATCGCCCGGCTCGGCCTCGCCGGGTTCGAGCCGAGCATCTCCTCCGGCCACCTGACGCGCTGCCGCGCCGACGACTCGCCGCTCTCCCGGGGGCGGGTGCTGGTCTGCGGTGACGCGGCCGGGCTGCTCGAACCCTGGACCCGCGAGGGCATCTCCTTCGCGCTGCGCTCCGGCCGGCTCGCGGGGGAGTGGGCGGTACGGATCGCCGAGGCGCACGACGCGGTGGACACCCGGCGTCAGGCGCTCAACTACGCCTTCGCCATCAAGGCCGGGCTCGGCGTCGAGATGAGCGTCGGCAAGCGCATGCTCACCGCCTTCGAGCGCAGGCCGGGCATGCTGCACGCGGTCATCACCGGCTTCCGGCCGGCCTGGAAGGCGTTCGCCGGGATCACCCGCGGTTCGACCACGCTGGGCGAGCTCGTACGGTCCCACCCGCTGGCCGGGCGCGCCCTGACCGCGCTCGACAGGCGACCCGCGGTCAGTGAGGTGACCGCGGCCGAGGAATGACCTGGGCCGAGGAGTGACCTGGGCCGAGGAGTGACCTGGGCCGAGGTGTGGGCCGCGGTCGACCGCTCGGTCGGTCGGCGGCGGTCAGCTCTCGACCGTGATCCGGAAGACCGGGTGGTCGGGGGCGATGCGCCGCAGCTCCTCGGGGGACGAATCGGGGCCGACCCCGGCGAAGAACACACCGACCTCGGCCTTCCAGCGCTTGAGGTAGGCGCGCAGCAGCGGGACCTTGTCGTCGTCGCCGATCTCGGTCGCGGTGAACACGTCCACCTTCTTGCCGAGGTGCAGCTCACCGCCTCCCGCGGCCCGCATGTTGTGCGTCCACTGGACGTGACCGCGGGGGGCGACCAGGTACTGCCGCCCGTCGACGGTGAGCAGATTGACCGGAGTTGTGCGCCACGCGCCGCTCTTGCGGCCGCGGACGGCCAGGACCCGGGAACCCCAGACGCTGATGCCGCGGCGGGTCATCCAGGCCACGGAGCGATTGAGGATGTGGACGGTGAACCAGCCGGGCTTCTGGACGTGTGTGGACATGGTGACCCCCATCGGTTGAGAGAGCGCTGCTCATTGGGGAGAGCGCTGCTCCTGTTTGTGAGCACTGCTCTCGCTTGAGAGCAGTCTGCACGGAAGCGGCGCTCCAAAGCAAGAGCAGTGCTCTCGATTTGGTGCGCCGCTCACTTTTGTGTGCACCGATCTCGTTTGTGTGCACTGCTCTGAAAACGTGGCACACTGCCCCGCATGAGTACCGCACGAGGGGCACGTGCCCGCGCCAGGATCGAGGTCACCGCGGCCATCAAGGACGAGGCGCGCAGACAGCTCGCCGCGGACGGCGCCGCCAAGCTCTCGCTGCGAGCCGTCGCCCGCGAGCTCGGCATGGTCTCCTCCGCGCTCTACCGCTACTTCCCCAGCCGGGACGACCTGCTGACCGCACTCATCATCGACGCCTACAACTCCCTGGGCGAGAGCGCGGAGGCGGCGCACGCCGAGGTCGCGGACGCCGGGCCGCGCGAGCGCTGGACATCGGTGGGCATGGCGGCGCGTCGCTGGGCGCTGGAGCATCCGCACGAGTACGCGCTCATCTACGGCTCGCCCGTGCCCGGCTACATCGCGCCGGATACGACGATCCCGGCAGCCTCCCGGGTGGGACTGCTCCTGGTGGGCATCGTCCGTGACGCGTACCGGGGCAAGGGACTGGCCCGTACCCCGCTGTCGGCCGGGCTGAAGGCCGAGGCGCAGCGGATGGCCGCCGACCTCGCCCCCGATCTCCCGCCCGAGGTGGTCACGGCGCTCGTGGCCGCCTGGGCCCAGCTCTTCGGGCTGATCGGCTTCGAGCTCTTCGGGCAGTTCAACCGGCTCGTGGAGGACCGTGAGCCGTTCTTCCGGCAGGCGGTGGACCAACTCGCCCACGGTGTGGGCCTGGTGTTCCCCGAGCCGACCGGGACCGTGGGCGGCGGAGGCGGCGGGTCCGGATCCTGACCCGCGGTACGGCCGTGGAGGTACTCCGGGGGGAGTACGCGTGATCACCTCGTTCGGCTGACGCCCGGGGCGGCCCGTGACGTCTAGCGTGACCGTCATGGAAGAGCAGCGAACTCCCAGGTCCCCGGCTTGGGGCGGGACGCCGCCGTGGTGGCGGCACGGGCCACCGGGGTGGCACCGCTGGGACGGCGAGAAGCACGGCGAGGGGCAGGGTGAGAGGCAGGGCGCGGGGCACGGCGCGGGGCAGGGTGAACGCGAGCGCGGTGACCGGTGGCCGTGGCGCTCCACCCTGCTGCTGACCGTCTTCGTGCTCGTCGGCTCGCAGTTCGCCGCGCACGCCCAGGCCGGCGAACACGCGCCCCTGGACTTCCTCGCGAGGGCGTTGCTGATCGCCGGCACCGGCCTGCTGCTGTGGCGGCAGCGGTACCCGGTGTTCGTCGCCTTCGGGACGGCCGCGACGGCGCTGGTGTATCTGGCTGCCGGGTACGGGTACGGGCCTGTCTTCGTCACCGTGGCCGCCGGCTGCTTCGGTGCGGTCGTCGCCGGGCACCGCAGGGCCGCCTGGACGGCCGTCGCCATGCTCTGGGCCGGCCATCTGCTGATCGGGCACTGGCTCTACCGCCGGCTGCCGCCCACGGGGGACCGGGCCGCCTCCTGGAACCAGGAGCTCGCCATCGTCACCTGGGTGGTGGTGATCGTGGTGGTCTCGGAGCTGGCTCGGGTACGCCGGGAGCAGTGGGCCCGCGACCGTGCCGAGCGTGCGCGGGCCGCCGCCCGCCGCGCCGACGAGGAACGGCTGCGGATCGCCCGCGAGCTGCACGACGTCCTCGCCCACAGCATCTCGGTGATCAACGTCCAGGCGGGCGTCGGTCTCGCGCTCCTCGACTCCGACCCCGAGCAGGCCCGCACGGCACTCACCACCATCAAGGAGGCCAGCAAGGAGGCGCTCGGCGAGGTCCGGCAGGTGCTCGACACACTCCGTACGCCGGGGGAGGCGCCGCGTGCTCCGGCGCCCGGGCTCGACCGGCTTCCGGAACTCGTCGAGCAGGCGGCGAGCGCGGGTCTGACGGTCGAGATCGAGAGCCCGGGCGGCCCCCCGAAGCTGCCGCCGGGTACCGACCTCGCCGCGTTCCGCATCGTCCAGGAGGCGCTCACCAATGTCGTACGGCATTCGGGGTCGCGGCACGCGCGCGTGCGGCTCGATGCCGCGCAGGGCGTGCTGCGGCTGCGGATCGACGACGACGGGCCCGCGGTCGGCGTCGACGCGGGCGGCAGCGGCAACGGGCTGGCCGGAATGCGGGAGCGGGCCGCGGCCCTCGGTGGCACCATCGAGGCGGGCCCGCGCGACGACGGAGGGTTCCGGGTGCTGGCCGTGCTCCCACTGAGGCTCAAGGAGGACCGGTGATCCGCGTATTGCTCGCCGACGACCAGTCGCTGGTCCGGGCAGGCTTCAAGGCGCTGCTCGACGCGCAGCCGGATCTGGAGGTGACCGGCGAGGCGGCCGACGGCGAGGAGGCGCTGCGCAAGGTACGGGAACTGCGCCCGGACGTCGTCCTGATGGACATCCGCATGCCCCTGCTCGACGGCCTCGCCGCGACCCGCCGTCTCACCGAGCAGCCGGACCTGAAGGAGGTCAAGGTGGTCATGCTCACCACCTTCGAGCTCGACGAGTACGTCTTCGAGGCGATCCGCTGCGGTGCGTCCGGCTTCCTCGTCAAGGACACCGAGCCGGACGAACTCCTGCGCGCGGTAAGGGCGGTGGTCGGGGGCGACGCGCTGCTGTCACCGGGGGTGACGCGCCGGCTGATCTCCGAGTTCGCGGCCCGCTCCAAGGAGCCCGCGGCCGCCGAGTCGCTCGCCCGGCTCACCGAACGGGAGCGGGAGGTGATGGCCCTGGTCGGGATCGGTCTGTCCAACGACGAGATCGCGCGGCGCCTTGTCGTCAGCCCGCTCACCGCCAAGACCCACGTCAGCCGGACCATGGTGAAGCTGGGCGCGCGTGACCGGGCCCAACTGGTGGTGCTGGCCTACGAGTCGGGGTTGGTGCGGCCGGGGTGGCTCGGGTGAGCGCCGGCCGCGCGGCCGAAGCGGACGAGCACCGTGACCACGCGTACCGCGAAGAGTGCGGTGGCCAGCAGCACCCCTGAGGTGATCAGGCACTTTTCGAGGGAGAACGGTAGATCGAAGAGCAGCGCGGGACCGGCTACGGCACCCAGTGCGAGGGCCGCCGCGAAGGCCGCGCTGAACAGCGCGTACCCGATCTCCACCGTCATCGCGTCCCGGTGCGCCTGCGTACGTATCCCCATGCGGCGAGTGTGTCATGGGAGCGCGCCCAGCAGGCAGGGTGCTGCCCGCCGGGCGCGTCGGTTGGACGGGGTCGGTTGGAGTGGGATCGGTTCGAGCGGGGGCGGTTCGAGCGGGATCAGTCGCGGACGGCGACCCGGCGCTCCTCGGTCTCGGGTACGGACCTGGCGACCACCGTCGACTCCCGCGGACGCCGGGTCCGCAGGCCCGGCAGTGTGATCAGCAGCCCCGCCAGGGCTATGCCCGTCACCACGAGCAGGCCGGCCCGGTAGCTGTCGAGGACGTCCTGCGGGGAGGAGCCCGCCGAGGAGTTCGCGGTCACGACCGCGGTCACGACGGCGAGGAAGAGGGCGCCGCCCACCTGGACCGAGGTGTTGAGCAGACCCGAGACCATGCCCTGTTCGTGGTCGTCGACACCGTTGGTGGCCTGGATGTTGAGCGAGGGGAAGATCAGCGCGCAGGCCGCTCCGATCAGCAGCATCGTCGGCAGGATCACGGACGCGTACACCGGATCGAGGCTGACGCGTAGGAACAGCGCGTAGCCGACGACCATCAGGACGAAGCCCACCGCGATCAGCCGCGGGGTCCCGAAGCGGTCGACGACGGCACCGACCTTCGTCGAGGAGAGCGCGACCAGCGCGCCGGCGGGCAGGAAGGCGAGCGCGGTGTGCAGGGCCGACCAGCCGAGCAGCGACTGCATGTACAACGTCACCAGGAACTGGAATCCGACGTACGAACCGAAGAAGGCCATCGCGCCGAGTTGCGCGCGGATCTGGCTGCCGGAGCGGAGCACGCCGAGCCGGATCAGCGGTCCCGCCGAGCGCCGTTCGACGCGCACGAACACGGTGAGCAGGACGGCCACGGCGAGGAAGGACAGGAGCGTACGGGTCGAGGCCCAGCCGGCCTGTGGGGCCTCGACGACGGTGAACACGAGCAACAGCATCGACGCCGTGCCGAGGACGGCGCCCGGGATGTCGTACCCGTTGTGGTCCTTCTCGCGTGCGCTGCGCGGGAGGAGCTTCAGGCCGACGAGCAGGGCGAGCAGCGCGATGGGCGCGGGCAGCAGCATGGTGAGGCGCCAACTGGCCTCGGTGAGCAGGCCGGACAGTACGAGGCCCATCGAGAAGCCGGTGGCCGCGCAGGTGGTGTAGATCGACAGGGCGCGGTTGCGCAGCGGGCCCTCGGCGAAGGTCGTGGTGATGATCGACAGGCCCGCCGGTGCGGTGAACGCCGCGCTCAGGCCCTTGATGAAGCGGCTGGCGATCAGCAGCGGGCCCGAGTCGACGAGTCCGCCGAGCAGTGAGGCGAGCGCGAAGACGCCCAGGGCCACCAGGAAGACCTGGCGGCGGCCCAGCAGGTCGGCGGTGCGGCCGCCGAGGAGGAGCAGTCCGCCGTATCCCAGGATGTAGCCGCTGACGATCCATTGCAGCGTCGAGGTGGAGAGGTCGAGTTCGGAGCCGATGGACGGCAGGGCGACGCCGACCATCGACACGTCCAGCGCGTCCAGGAACATCGCGGCGCAGAGCACCAGCAGGGTGCCCCACAGCCGTGGGGTCCAGCGTCCCTCGGGCGTGGGGGTGGTGAGCGGAGAGGTCATGCGGAAGACAGTACATGCACATGCATTGGATGCAAGTGCATTTAATTACGATGCAACAAATCTGGTTCTTTGCTACGGTGCGCGCATGGCGGCGAAGAAGGCCGAGCAGGTGCTCGTGGACCAGTGGCGCGACATCCTCGCGGTGCATGCGCGCACTCTGTGCGAGATCGACCGCGCGTTGCACCAACACGGCCTGGGCGCAAGCGACTTCGAGGTGCTCGACGTGCTGGCAGGGGGCCCCGCGTCCGACGGCGGCCCCTCCTATCGTGTCCAGGAGATCTCCGACCGCGTCCATCTGAGCCAGAGCGCCCTGTCCCGGCTGATCGCCCGCCTGGAGAAGGACGGTCTGGTGACGCGTGGCATGTGCGCGGAGGACCGGCGGGGCGTACGCGTCTCCCTCACCCCGAGGGGACGCGCACTGCACGGCGAGGTGCTGCCGGTGCAGCGTGCGGTATTGACACGGATGCTGGCGGGTGACCCGGCCGACTGCGGCTGAGGGGCGCGGTCCGAGGCCTGCCGTGCCCCGGCGGGCAGCCGCCGGACGCCGGCGGAACCCGGCCCGGTGGCTCAGCTCCAGGTCACCCCGGACTTCTCCCGCCACAGCGCGGCCAGCGAGGCGTCTCCGGTCAGGTCCGGGAACGGCAGCCGGTTCCACAGGGCCAGATAGAGCCGCGCGGCGGGCCCCGCCACCTCGCAGTCGGCGTCCTCGTCCGTCTCCCCGCCCCGCTCGGTCACGGGCGGTCGCGTCGACAGTCGTACGGTCCACACGGCGTCCGTGTCGTCCGCGGCCACTCCCGGGCCCACTCCGGTGTCCGTCGCCCGCACCCGCAGTACGCGCGGCACCTCCGAACGCACACTGCTCCTGGCCCGCCCGTGGAAGCCGCGCAGCAACTCGTCGATGCCGTCCACCGCGAAGCCCCGCGCGACCGCGCCGGGCGTCCTGCCGAGCGCCGACTGTGCGTCGACCCGGTGCACCGTCGTCTCGTGCGCCTGTCGACGTGCCCAGAAGGCGAGCGGCGAGGGCGCGGGCAGGAAGCTCCAGCACGCCACATCGGGCGGCGCGGTGGCGAGCGTGTCGACGAGCCTGCGGTGGCCGTCCCGGAACCAGGCCAGGAGGTCGGCGCCGTCGAGTCCGGGCAGGCCGCCGTCGGGGTGGTACGCGGTGTACCCCTCGGCGACGAACGCCGTGGCCCACCGGTGCACCATGCCCGTGTGCCGCACCAGATCCCGCACCTGCCAGCCCGGGCAGGTCGCCACCTTCGCGTCGGTCCCCGCCTCCTCCGCCGCCGCGGCCAGCGAACGGCCCTCCTCGTCCAGGGTTTCCACGAACTCCGGAATCTCCATGGGGCGAGTGTGCCGGATGAACCGTGTTCCAGGGCCGGGAGACGCGTACCGGGTCACACGGCGAGGGGCTCCACCGGCCCGCGGGCCGGTGGAGCCCCTCGGGGACATAGCTTGGCGCGGCGGTGGGCAGCCATCACTGGGCACCCGGCGGCGGGAGCCCGCCGGAGCCAGTGACGGAACTCGTAACGGAGCACGACCGGTCGATCCGCTCGATTGCGAGGGAAGTTCGCCGTCCCTCCTGATGGTGAAGGAGTCGGTGCGTGGCCGTGGGCCGGAGTGATCAGGTGTGGCAGGCGGCCAAGGTCGCGGCCGCCGCCGCGACGGCGGCGGACCGCGCGCGCCGCCTGGAACCCGAGGTGGTCGACGCGTTGACCACCGCCGGGTTCCCGCGCCACTTCGTGCCGCGCGCGTGGGGAGGTGACGAGGGCGCCGTCGCGCCGCTCTTCGAGGCGACGGTCACCGTGGCCGAAGGGTGTGCCTCCGCCGCGTGGTGCGCGATGCTCTGGGCCGCCCACGGCCGATTCGCGGCGTTCTTTCCCGAGCGGGGGCAGCGGGACCTGTGGGGCGAGTCGCCCGACGTCAGAATCGCGGCCGCCGTGACGCCGCCGTCGGGCGGTGCCGTACCGTGCCGGAACGGCTGGACCGTCACGGGGAAGTGGAATCTGGCCAGCGGGGTGGAGTGGGCGCACTGGGTCCTCTTCAGCGCTCCAGAGGTCTCCGGCAGACCCGAGGTCTCTGGCAGACCCGAGGTCTCTGGCAGACCCGAGGTCTCCGGGTGTCGGGGTCGTTCCCCGCGGTTCTTCGCCCGGTCGCCGTGGACGTCGGGGCGGACCATGTCGTCTGCACCCGGCCGGCGGAGCGGGGCGGACGCTTCACCGGAGAGGTCGTCGGGGCGCCGGTCGTCGGTGCGGGCAAGGGCGCCGCGGTCGCCGCGGTGCTCGGGCAGTACCCCGGCATCGACCCCGCGGACTGCTACGGCTACGGCGATCACGTCTCCGACATCCCCCTGCTGGCCGCGGTGGGCCACCCCGTGGTGGTGGGCGGCAGTCCCGAACTGCTCCGCCGGTTCCCGGACGCGGCGAGGCTCGGCGCGCACCGCTGACCGTGCCGACGGGCCCCGTTCGGCATCTTGCAGGAGGAAGCATCGCGCTGGTGGCGTCGGCGCTGTGGGCCTCGGCCCCGGACCGGCGGCAGTCATCCCGCCCGGTGGGCAAGGAGAAGGCCCCGACTGGACGGGGGAGACCAGCCGGGGCCGTACAAGGTGGCCGGCGGAGGGCGGTCGCCTCTCGGCGGAGGGCTCCATGGGGCTTCAGCCGGACGATCGTCCCCATGGGCTGTAGGTGAGGCCCGGGGACACTGTCCCCTCCGCAGCCACGTACGACACAACGGCCGACCACCCCCGGGTGTTCCCGCCTCGCCCCGCCGACCCCTGTGAGGTGGCGCACGCCCGCCCGGTCCGCATGGACGTCCCCGGTGGACATGCGAGGGAGAGGTGCGAGGGAGACGTGCGAGGCGGACGTCCGCAAAGGGCGGCGCCCCGTCAGGTCACGGCCGCCCGGCGCGTGACGTACCCGATGAGCGCGGCCAGCGCGGCCAGCGCCGCCACGCTGGTGAGGGCGGTGGGCAGCGAGAACCAGTCGGCCATGAACCCGATCGCGGGCGGTCCCAGCAGCATCCCGCCGTAGCCGAGCGTGGAGGCGATGGCGACGCCGCTGGGGCCCGCGAGGGAGCCGGAGCGTTCGACGGCGACCGGGAAGATGTTGGCGAGCCCGAGCCCTGTGATCGCGAAGCCGAGCAATGCCGCCCACACGGAGGGGGCGAGCGCGCCGAGCAGCATGCCGATGGCGGCCGTGGCGCCTCCGCCCACCAGCGTCCGGGTCCGCCCGAGCCGTTCCAGCAGCCTCGTCCCACCCGCCCGTCCGATCGTCATGGCGAGCGCGAAGCAGGAGTAACCGGCGGCGGCGAGGCCCGGACGGGCCCGCAGGTCCTGCTGCAGGTGCAGCGCTCCCCAGTCGGCCAGGGCGCCCTCACCGTACGCCGTGCACAGGGCGATCAGACCGAACACGATCACCAGCGCACGGGTGCGGGAGTCGAGGCGGTGTGGGGCGTCTTCCTTGTGTTCCTTGCGCAGTTGGCCGCGCTCCGGTGGCGTCGGAGGGTCGTGGCGCAGCAGGGTGCGTCCGGCGAGGGCCGTCACGAGCAGACCGATCACGGTGAGGGCGAGCAGATGGCGGGTGGGGGACAGCGAGCCCGCGACCAGCGCGCCCAGCCCCGCGCCGATCACGCCGCCCAGGCTGAACGCCGCGTGAAAGCTCGGCATGATCGGTCGCCGCAGCGCGGCCACCAGGTCGATGGCGGCGCTGTTCATGGCGACGTTGATCCCGCCGTACGCCACGCCGACCACGGACAACGCGGCGCCGAGGGCGAGGGCGGAGTGGGTGAGTGGCGGCAGGACGACGCTGAGTGAGAGGAGGACGGCGCAGAGGACGGTGACCGGGTGGCTGCCGTAGCGGTGGCAGAGACGTCCGGTGAACATCATCGTGACGACGGCGCCGGCGGAGACTCCCAGCAGTGCCAGGCCGAGGGTGCTCGCGGAGGCGTTGGTCTGTTGCTTGATGGCGGGGATGCGGACGATCCAGCCGGCGAAGACGAAGCCGTCGAGGGCGAAGAAGGTGGTGATGGCGATACGAAGACGGGTGAGGTCGCTGCCGGCACCCGGCACGGCGTTGCGCGTTCGGGTTTTGTTTATTCGAGGCACAAAGTCAGGCTAGGTGCGTGCTCGCGGTGAGGCAAGGGAGTGGATGGCCTGGTCCGCGGAGGTGCCGCCGCTGCCGCCCTCGTCCGGGTGGGCGCCGTGGGCGGATGGCCACGCGGGGCCCCGACCCGCATCGCTGATCGGGGACCCTGGCCCGGTGCCCCTCCGGGGGCGGAGATGTCAGACGCGGTCGGCCGCGATGAGCACGTACTGGAAGCTGCCGTTCTCGTACGCGCTCAGGAACGTGTCCTCGATGCCGGTGACCAGGTGGTCGGCCCGCTTGCGCAGTTCCCAGTAGGGGATGGTGTCGGCGGTCAGGTCCTTGACGTGGACGGGTACGAGGCGGTTGCGGGCCATGGCGCGGAAGTACGCCGACCGTGGGTGGATGTCGCAGATGTAGTGGGCGTTGATGAGCGACACCTCCCGGGAGGCCCGCCCGTAGGCGTCGTTGTAGCAGCCGGTGATCGTCACATAGCGTCCGCCGCGGCGCAGCAGCCGTGCGTGCTCGGCGAACAACAGGTCCAGCTCCACGTACATGGTCGACTCGTTGTTCCAGGAAGCCGCGTACGCGCCGGAGGGAAAGCCGGTGTCGAGCATGTTCCGGTGGTGGTAGCGGACCTTGTCGTCGATGCCCCGTTTGCGGGCCTGCTCCTGGGCGAAGTCGGCCTGTTTCCTGGAGATCGTGACGCCGTCGGCGTGACAGCCGTACCGCAGATGGGCCACCACACTGCCGCCGCCGCGCCCGCAGCCGGCGTCGAAGACGCGGTCGGCGGGGGAGAGGGGACCGAGATGGGAAGCGAGGAGGTCGGCCTGTGCCTGTTCCAGGCGGTGCAGTTCGGCGGTGATCCGGCCGCGGCGCTCGGCGGTGTCGCCCCCGTCCCGGTCCTCGTCGAGTACGGACCAGTCGACGTCCCCGACGCCGTAGTGGTGGTGGTAGAGGTCGTCTATCTTTCCGAGTTCGAGGTTGACCGGGTTCTCCTCGGCGTTCCAGTAGTCCGCGACGCGGCTCTGGTACGTCGACTGATGGCTGGCCTGGGTCGGCATCGGCGCTGCCGCGGTACCGGCTTCGGTGATGGCCAAAGGTGACTCCTTGTGGCGCGATGGGCGAGGGACCACGGGTGGGGCGTTACCAGTAGTTCGGCAGGTGGTAGCGGTGGGTGTTGGTCGCGTGCCATTCGTGGTTGCCGGACACCCAGGCGGCCAGGCCCCTGGTGTAGCGCTCGACGAGAGGCGAGGTGACGGAGAGAACCGCCGACTCCTCCTCGAACGCCTCCATGATCCTGTTGTGGATCTCGACGGCCTTCAGATAGGCGGCCTTCAGCCCGCACCGCTCATTGGCGGCGATGACCTGAGGCAGATTCAGATGGCGGGGATCGTTGGCCAGTTCCTTGGTGAAGGAGTACAGGTCGTTGACGATCGTGGTGGCGTTGCCGGCGAGCGCGGTGATCCGCTGGATCTCGGGACGGACGTAGAGGGCTTCGGGCAGCTCGTAGCCGTCCACGGCGTCGACGACCGACAGGCAGGGGCGGAAGTTGTTGAACTGCCGCATCACCAGGTACTCCCAGACCGGCGGCACGTACCGGATCTCGGCCCAGGCGGCCTCACCGAGATAGCCCAGGTGCAGCCGGGCGAGATCGTGCACCAACCGGTCGGTCTGGCTGGGAGTGGCGAAGACGGCGTAGTCCTTGAAGGCCCCGTGGTACGAGCGCAGTGGCCCGTCGGCCTGGATGCCGCGCCGCCACTGCTCTTCGAGTTCGGGAGTGCTGTGGAAGGGGTCGAGCGCGGACTGTGCCGTGATCAGCCTGCCGCCGAGTCCGCGCGCTGAGCCGCCCCTGTCCTCGTCCTCCTCGCAGTAGCAGTTGTCGACGAGGTTCTCGGCCAGCAGCAGCTTGCCGGCCACCGTGAGGCGTTCGAGGTCGGCCGCGCCCGGATGCTGGAGTACGACGGCCCGGCCGAACTGGAACCCCGCGAAGTCACCCGTCCACTCCTTGGGAAACGCGTCCAGACGACGGACCCAGGCCTCCAGCCTGCGGTCGACCTCCGCGACCTTCCCCGGGTCCGCGGGGACGGCGGGCCGGTACCGCAGTCCGGGGACCGCCCCGCTCCGACGGGCTCGCCCGATGGGGGCGGGGCCCCGCGGAGCGGGCAGTCGCAGCGGCGGACCGGATGCCGATGGTGCGCTCATTCCGCGGTCCGCCCGATCTGGACGTTCTCCAGGATCCCCGCGGCGTCGGGCACGAGGATGGCCATCGCGTAGTAGGCGGTGACCAGGTAACTCATGATCGCGGTGCTGTCGATGCCCATGAACCGTACGTTCAGACCGGGCTCGTACTCCTCCGGGATGCCGGTCTGGTGCAGGCCGACGACCCCTTGGTCCTTCTCTCCCGTACGCAGCGCGATGATGCTGGTGGTGTGATGGGGACTGATCGGGATCTTGCCGCAGGGAAAGAGCGGAACGCCGCGCCACGCGGGCACCTCGTGACCGTCGACGTTCACGGTGCCGGGCACCAGTCCGCGTCGGTTGCACTGCCGGAAGAAGGCGGCTATCGCCTTGGGATGGGCCAGGAACAGCCGGGTCTTGCGGCGCATCGACAGCAGCTCGTCGAGGTCGTCGGGCGTGGGGGGACCGGTGAAAGTGCTGACGCGCTGGCCGTAGTCGACGTTGTGCAGCAGACCGAACTCGCGGTTGTTGACCAGCTCCCACTCCTGGCGCTCGCGGATCTCCTCGATGGTCAGGCGGAGTTGCTGCTCGGTCTGGTTCATCGGATGGTTGTAGAGGTCGGCCACCCTGGTGTGGACGCGCAGGACGGTCTGGGTGAGGGACAGTTCGTATTCGCGCGGGGCGAGGTCGTAGTCGACGAAGCCGCCGGCGAGGACCGGTTCGCCCACGTGTCCGGCCTGCACGGGGACGTCGGCCTCGCCCTTGCGGTTCATGGGCTTGCTCTGCCGCTCGGCGAAGGCGTCCAGCTGGGCCGCGAGCGACGGGGTGCGCGCCACGAACTGCATGAGCGCGTCCCAGTTGAGTGCCAGCACCACGCCCGGAGTCTCGGCCCGTACCGAGCCGAACCACAGCGGGTCGGCCTGACCGATGGCCTCGTCCCCCATCCCGTCGCCGTCCGTGAGGACCCCGGTGACTTCCTGCTCGCCGTACTTGCCGGTGGTGTAGCGGGTGAACCGGCCGTGGACGACGAGATATGCCTCGGTGACGGGCTGCCCGGCGTCGAAGAGGACCTGGCCCGCACGCACTTCGCGCACCCGGAACCGTGCGGAGATCTCCTTCAGGGCCGCGGTGTCGGAGTAGCCGCGCAGGGCGGGCAGTTCGGTCAGCGTCTCCGGGATGACCTTGATGTCGTCCGCACCGTTCTGCTCGAACTGCACCCGGCCCCGGCCGACACGGAGCTGGAGTCGCCGGTTCACCCGGTAGGTGCCGCCCTTGACGTCCACCCATGGCAGCGCCTTGAGCAGCCATCGCGAGGTGATGGCCTGCATCTGTGGTTCGGACTTGGTGGTGGTGGCGAGCTGACGAGCCGCGTGGGTGCTGAGACTGGTGAACCGCTGTCCGTCGGCGGGGGGCCCGGCGGCGCCTTCTGGGGAACTTTCCGGGGAGCTTTCCGGGGCAGACACATGTCCTCCCATACGTGAGCGGGGGTGGGGGGATGCGCACGAGCATCAGCGAACAGGGCGGGGGTCGACGACGTTCACCTCGGGCGAGGGCGTACTGCCTGGCCGTGGACGACATGTGACCTCTTCCGTTGCCGCGGGGAGAGCCGCCGGCGGCAGGGAGCCCCGGACGGCCTCGGCGATGCGTCGGAGGTCGTGGGGCGTGGGTTCACGGAGGCGGGGGAGGGCGGGGACGGGTTCCGGGGAGGCGGACGCCCTGACAGCCACCTCGTGACGGCCCGGGCGGTGGGGCAGTGCGCGCTGCACGTCAAGCAGAACAGCGACGGATGACGGTCGGAACCGCGCGAAAGGGGCGTATTCGCGCCCCGGAGGTGTGCATCCATCGCGCGAGGCAGGCCGACGACGAGCATGTGCGCTCACGCCGGTCGCAGGCCTCGGACGCCGTCGATCCGCTCGACAGGCGGCTGTCCGGGTGCCCGGCTGTCGCACGACCCGCGCTCCACGGTGGGTGTGTGGAACAACTGCCGTATCAGGGGGACGGCTCAGCGGCGCAGGTAGGCGAGTTCGGGGAAGTGGCGCTGGTAGGCGTCGAGCAGGCGCTGCGCGACGGCATACGAGTCGATCAGCGGGTGGATGGTCAGCGCCTTGACCGCATGGGTGCGATCGCCGGTGTCGGCGGCCTGGATGACCGAGCGCTCGACCGCCTTCACCGAGCACACCAGACCCGCGCCGTGATCGGGCAACGCGGCCCCGGCGATGGGGCGGGCACCGTTGGCGTCCACGTGGCAGGGGACCTCGATCACGGCGTCGTCGTCGAGAGCGGGGATCCGGCCGCGGCCTCGGACGTTGAGAATGAGGGTGGCGCGCTCGTCCAGGGCGATGGCCCGCATGAGGGAGAGGGCCACCTGCTCGTATCCGCCGGACTCCAGGTCGCAGGCGTCCCGCTCGCCCATGCCGACGGCCTCGCGGTTCTCCGCCATGTAGGTGGTCTCGCGCTCCAGGCGGGTGGCGTCCCAGGCGTTCCAGGCGGCGCGGGGTGCGGGCGGGCCGCCGTCGGCCGTGCCCATGGAGTCGTAGAAGCGCTGCTGCTGGGAGTTGAGGAAGGCGCCGCGGGTCTGTTCGGCGGTCCGGGCGGAGTCGACCGCCTCGCGGTTGAAGTAGTAGTAGTGCAGGTATTCGTTGGGCAGCACGCCGAGCGTGCGGAGCAGGTCGGCGCCGAAGAGCTTGCCCTCCTCGAACGAGGTCAGCGCCGCCTCGTTCTCGAACAGGGACGGCAGCAGGTCCCGGCCGTCGGCGTACAGACCGCACAGCCAGCCGAGGTGGTTCAGGCCCACGTAGTCCAGGCGGACGCGTGCCGGGTCGGCGCCGAGCGCGCCGGCCACCCGGCGGCCGAGACCCACCGGGGAGTCGCAGATCCCGATCACGCGGTCGCCGAGGTGGGCGGTCATGGCCTCGGTGACCATCCCGGCGGGGTTGGTGAAGTTGATGACCCAGGCGTCGGGCGCCCGGGCGGCGATACGGCGGGCGATGGCGAGCGCCACCGGGATGGTGCGCAGCCCGTAGGAGATGCCGCCCGCGCCGACGGTCTCCTGGCCCAGTACGCCCTGCTCCAGGGCGATTCGCTCGTCCGCCGCGCGCCCGGCGAGCCCGCCGACACGGATGGCCGAGAACACGAAGTCGGCTCCGGTCACCGCTTCGTCCAGGTCGGTGGTGACCGTGACGACGGGCGGGTCGCGGTGCCCGGCGGCCTGGTCGGCGAGGACCTTGCGGATGGTCGCCAGCCGGGAGGCGTCCAGGTCGTACAGGGTCAGCTCGGTGACACGTCCTTCACCGTGGTCGCCCAGCAGCGCCCGGTAGACCAGCGGGACGCGGAAACCGCCGCCTCCCAGGATCGTGAGTTTCATACTTCGACCACCTCAACTCCCCCCTCACGCAGGCGGATACAGGTCTTCTCGTCGGCCGGAGCGTTGGTGACCACGATGTCGAGGTCCGCCGGCCCGCACACCCGGGCCATCCCGGTGCCGGGAAACTTGCCCGCGTCCGCCAGCAGCACCACCTGGGCGCTGGCGGCGATCATCGCCCGCTTGACGGGCACCTCGACGGCGGTGGTGTCCAGCACCTGGCCGTCGGGGCGGACTCCGCTGGTGCCGAGGAACAGCCGGTCGGCGTGGATCTGCCGCAGGTTGTCCTCGGTGAGGAAACCGACCAGCGAGCGGTAGTCGCGCCGGACCACGCCGCCCAGCAGGATCAACTGGACGGCCTTGTCGTCCTGGAGTTCCTCGTAGACGGCCAGATTGCTGGTGATCACGGTCAGGGACCGGCCGCGCAGATGGCGGGCCACCCGGTGCGCCGTGGTGCCAATGTCGAGCAGGACCGTCTCGCCGTCCTTGACGAGGTTTGCGCACCAGGCGGCCAGGGCGTCCTTGGCCTCGACCCGGACCGCGGCCACGTCCGCGAACGGGTCGTCCTCACCGATGACGGGGGCCGCACCGCCGTAGACCCGCTTGAGCAGCCCCTCGTCCTCCAGTTGTGCGAGGTCGCGCCGGATGGTGGCCTGGCTCGCCCCGACCGCCTCGGCCAGGGAGATCACGCTGGTGGGACCGTCCGCGCGCAGTGCACGCAGGATCAACTCATGTCTTCGGTCAGCGAGCATGCGGCAGACCATACTCGTCAACTCGCCAAACTCAAGCAAAGTTGCGCATGAATGTCTCGATCTCCGCTTGACCCTTGTCAAAGCCGTGCACCGGGTGCACTCTCTTGCGTAATTCGAGCCGGGCTCGGGCCCCACTCCGGTCGGCCGAAGCGGATCAATGGTGCTTTTCGCCGCCATTGACGCGTCGGCACCGTCTGAGAAGACCACGTCACACGTTCCGGGCAGCGAGGTGCGTTCGTCGGCCACCGTCGCCCTTCAGCCATCCGGATCCCCACTCTCCCCGCGCTCCCCGCCCTCCGCACCATCGCCGTCAGCTCCCCCATCCCCGTCACCCTCATCACCCCCCCCGCGCCATCGGCCACGACTCACACGTCCTTGCCGGACAAGCCGAACACCAGGAGAAGACCGTGGACCTTTCCCGCAGACGATTCCTTCAGGCCGCCGCACTGACGGCCGCCACGGCAGGTGCCACCGCCGCGTGCGGCGGCTCCGGCGCGGGTGGCAGCAAGGACAGCAAGAACCTGACCCTCTGGTACTGGTCCGGCGGACTGAGCGACAAGGTCGTCGCGGACGCCAAGAAGCACTTCTCCGACATCAGTCTCAAGACCTCCGTGGTCGGCGGCGACTTCAAGACCAAGCTGCTCACCGGCCTGAGGGCCGCGCAGTCCGCGCCGGACATCACCGGCGTCAAGGGCGAGGACATCGCCTCGTTCCTGCCCAACGCCAACCGCTTCGTCGACCTGAAGACCGTCGGTGCGGACAAGCTGGTCCCGCAGTACCTGTCCTGGAAGCTGAAGCAGGCCACCACCCAGGACGGCAAGCTCATCGGCTTCCCGATCGACATCGGCCCCTGCGCCATGTTCTACCGCGAGGATCTCTTCGCGAAGGCGGGACTGCCCACCGACCCCGCCAAGGTCTCCTCCCAACTGTCCACCTGGGACGACTACTTCAAGGCCGGCGTCGAACTGCACAAGGCCGTACCGAAGACCGTGCTGATCAACAACATCGGCTCGGTGTTCTCGATGATCATCGGCCAGGGCAGTCAGCGGTTCATCGACGAGGACAACAAGTTCATCGGCGACCAGGACCACATCCGAACCGCCTGGACCACCGCCGTGAGGCCCTACACCCTCGGCATCGACGCCAAGATCAACGACAACACCTGGAACGCCGCCGTCAGCGGCGGCACCCTGGGCACCGAGATCGGTGCCGCCTGGCACGCGCTGGACATCACGAGCGCCGCCCCGGGCACCAAGGGCAAGTGGCGGGTGGCGAGCCTGCCCGGCGGGCCGTCCAACCTCGGCGGGTCCTTCCTGGCCATCCCCGCGACCAGTGGCAACCCCGAAGAAGCCTTCAAGATCATCAGCTGGATCCTCAGCCCGGAGAACCAGGCCCGCGGCTTCACCGACGCGGCCCTGTTCCCGACCGCCCCCGCCGCCTACGAGCTGCCGGCGCTGACCGGGGGCGACGCCTTCTTCGGCGGCCAGAAGACCATCGAGATCTTCGGCCCGGCGGCCCAGAAGATCCCCAGCACCTACGAGGCTCCCGCCGACGCGGCGGTCTCCGCGCCCTACTTCAGCGAGCTGACCAGCATCGAGGCCAAGGGCAAGGACCCCGACCAGGCCTGGAAGGACGCGGTCGGCCAGGCCAAGCAGATCGCCCAGCGGCAGGGAGTGAAGTGATATGTCGTCAAGCCCGGTAGCCGGCCCGGCCGCCACCGGACCGTCCTCCGGATCCGACACCGCGGCCGCCGGCCGGCCGGGCCCCGACCGCTCTCGCGGTCCGGGCCGGCCCGGACGTCGGATCCGCCCGGTGTCGGCCGGGGCCCGGCCCGGGTCGCGGCGGCGGGTCGCCAGGTACTGGCCGCAGTACCTGGCCATCTCGCCGTACTACCTGCTCTTCACGGTCTTCATGCTCTTCCCGGTGCTCTACACCGTGTTTCTGGCATTCCAGAAGTGGGACGGCATCGGGGACATGCACTTCGTCGGGTTCCAGCAGTTCCGTTTCCTCTGGGACGACCCGGTGTTCTGGCTCTCCATCCGCAACACCCTGGTCATCTGGGTGCTGTCCACCGTGCCGATGCTCTTCATGGCACTGGTGCTCGCGGTGCTGGTGAACTCCACCAAGCGGCTCACGGCCTTCTACCGGGTCGCGCTGTTCATCCCCAGCATCACCTCGCTGGTGGCCATCGCGATCTTCTTCGGCGCGATCTTCAGCAACAACTTCGGCCTGATCAACGCCATCCTCAGGTCGGTGCATGTGTCGGCCGTGCCGTGGATGAGCAACGAGTGGACGATCAAGCTGGTGATCGCGACGCTGATGACCTGGCAGTGGACCGGCTACAACGCGATCATTTATCTGGCCGGTCTCCAGGCGATCCCCTCGGAGCTCTACGAGGCGGCCAAGATGGACGGGGCAGGCCCGGCGAGGATCTTCTTCTCCCTCACGATCCCGCTGCTGCGGCCCATCATCCTGTTCACGGTGGTGATCTCCACCGTCACCGGCCTGCAGAGTTTCACCGAACCACAGGTGCTGTTCGGCAGCGAGGCGTCCACCAATCCCAACTCCGGCGGGCCGGGCCAGGCCGGTCTGACCACGTTGCTCTACTTCTACCACCAGGCCTTCGACAACAACGACTTCGGCTACGGGGCCGCGATCGTCTGGGCCTTCTTCCTGGTGATCCTGCTCATCGTCGGCATCAACTGGAGCCTCGTGCAGCGTAAGGAGCGACGGCCGTGAACAGCCGGAACCGCAGCCGCTTCAGGGGGCTGAGCGTCCACATCATCCTGATGACCGGTGTCGTCATCTCGGTGTTCCCCTTCTACTGGATCGTCGTCATGGCGACGAACACCTCGCAGGACATCTACAGGTACCCGCCGAAGTTGTGGTTCGGCGACCACCTGCTGACCAACATCCAGCACCTGTTCGACAAGATGGACTTCTTCGGGTCGCTGTTCAACACGATGATCGTGGCGGTCTGTACGACGCTGCTGGTGCTGTTCTTCGACTCGCTGGCCGCCTTCGCCTTCGCCAAGTACGACTTCCCCGGCAAGAAGTACCTGTTCGGAGTCCTGCTGGCGATGTACATCCTGCCGACCCAGCTGGCGATCATCCCGCAGTACGAGATCATGGTGCAGCTGGGCTGGCTCGGCACGCTCAAGGCACTCGTCGTGCCCGCCGCCGCCAACGCCTTCGGCATCTTCTGGATGCGCCAGTACACCAGCAGCAGTGTCCCCGACGAACTGCTGGACGCCGCCCGGATCGAGGGCGCCGGATTCTTCCGTCTGTACTGGCACGTGGTGCTGCCGTGCGTCCGCCCGGCCCTCGCGTTCCTCGGCATCTACACCTTCATCGGCGCCTGGAACGACTACATCCTGCCGTTGGTGATGCTGGTCAACCCGGACCGCCTCACCCTCCAGGTGGCGCTGGCCCAGCTGTACGCCGGCCACTCCACCGACTACAGCATGGTGATGGCCGGGGTGCTGCTGTCGGTCATCCCCCTGGTGCTGGTGTTCACCTTCTTCGCCCGCGGTTTCATCGCCGACGCCACCAAGGGTGCCCTGCGCTGACGACAGCGGGCGACCCGGCGCCGGGCAGGTCCTCTCTTCCTCCCGCCGGGGACCTGCCCGGCCTTTCGGTGCCCCTTCAGGTCCGGGGCATCGGGAGGGCGTACACCCTGTCGAAGTGCTGGGCGATCAGCGGCCCCTCGCTGTCGCAGGAGAGCTGCCAGGCGTTGATGCCGGTGTCCTGGCCATCGGTGAGGTTCCAGAGCAGCTCGCCCTTCCGGGCGTCGGCTCTTCGGGGAAGACGACGTGGTGGGGGCTCGGGCGCTCGGTGACGAGCTGCTGAACGGTCCTGCGCAGGTCGGTGCGGACGCCGCCGGCGAGAGTGGGGCCGGCGGCGGCGCGGACGGGCTCCCGCTCGACGGTGTCCGCCCTCGACTCGGCCCCGACGTCCAGATCCAGATCCATATCCATATCGATATCGATGAGGGCGGCAGCCTGTCGGCCGACCGAGGAGGCCACGGCTTCCGGCAGCCAGTCGTCCCGGTCCAGCGTGTCGGCGCCACCGGGAGCGCACGCTGCGGACACCCGGTCCGGACTCGGCCTGGCCGACGGGGACTTGTTGAGACAGAGCTCGATGATCGTGTTCGGCGGATCCGGGATCCCCGTCAGATCCGGCGTGCCGTGCACGACCTGGTACAGCAGGGTCGCGGCCGACGATCCGTCGAAGGGCGCGTTCCCGGTGGCGGCGAAGGCCAGGACCGAGCCGAGACAGAACACGTCCCCCTCCGGGCCCATCGGGTGACTCGTGGCGTGCTCGGGACACATGTAACGCGGGGAGCCGAGCAGCACACCGGACAGGGTGAGTTCGTAGCCGTCGGTGGCGCGGACGATGCCGAAGTCGATGACCCGCGGGCCCTGGGCGGAGAGCAGCACATTGGACGGTTTGAGCTCGCGGTGCGCCAGCCCGGCGGAGTGCACGGCGATCAGTGCCTCGGGGAGTCCGGCCCCGAGGGCCGGCACCGACTTCGGTGGCAGCGGCCCGTACTCCTCGACCGCGTCGGCCAGTGTCGGACCGAGTATGTACGCGGTGGCCAGCCAGGGGACGGGGCCGTCGGGATCGGCGTCCACGACGGCCGCCGTCGTCCTGTCGCAGCGCATCTGTCAGATAGCGAGCCGTTGGCCTGCTGGGATGCCAGGTCGTTTGAGAAGGCGGAGGCCCGGGGTTCTCGAACGACCTGGCTTTCGCGGGGGTCGCGATCTCGATAGAGGCAGAACCTCCGGTGGAGGGGGTCCTGGGTTCCGAGGGCGGTGTAGATCCGTGCGAATCGCCGGCTACCGCCCGCGGAGTAGAGGAGTGCCGCCACCTGCGCGGTCTCGGCCCGCGGGCTCAGGCGAGGGCGGCGGCCAGCAGGGCGAAGGCGGCGATGATGACGGCAACGCGGACGTAGTGGAAGCGGTCCCAGCGGTTCATCTGCTCCTTCCAGTCCTCGGGCACGTTCTCGGTGGTCCACGTCTTGCCCCGGTTGTTGATCGGGACGAGCAGCAGGAGCGACATGATCACGCTCAAGATCAGCAGCGCGGCGGCGATGACGACGAGGCCGGCGCCGTGGTGATGCCATCCGGCGATGGCCCAGACCGCGCTCAGGACGAGCGAGCCGATGTACCAGAACGGCATCACGGCGCCGAGCATCCGGGCCCCGTGGGTGCGGCCGCGCAGGCCGTTGTCGCCGGGGAGTCCGTTGAGGATCGGGTTGATGACGAAGGCGACGGAGAACTCCACCCCCACCATCAGGCCGACGACCACGGTGGTGAAGACCCCGAGTGCGTTGAGCATGATGACCCCTCCTGGGATCTAGTGTTGCTAGACGATGAGGCAACGCTAGTCCTACTGCCGATCGATTGTCTAGCAGTGCTAGGATCGAATCATGTCGGTACAGGAACGCAAGGAGCGCGAACGGGCGGGCCGCGAGCGCCTCATCGTGGCGACGGCCCGCGAACTCGCCGAGCAGCAGGGCTGGGACGCGGTCACCACCCGCCGGCTCGCCGAGCGCATCGAATACAGCCAGCCCGTCCTCTACAGCCATTTCCGCGGCAAGCGCGAGATCATCGGCGCCGTCGCCCTCCAGGGCGCCGCCGAGATGGCCGCGGCGCTGCGGGCCGCGACCTCCGCCGCGGACGGCCCTCGCACCCGGGTCACCGCCCTCGCCCGCACTTACCTCGACTTCGCCGAGCGCAACCCGGCGGTCTACGACGCCATGTTCCAGCTCGACGGCGGCCTGGCGTTCGCGCACGAGGACACCCCGGAGCCGCTGAAGGACGCCTTCGCCGCCCTGCTGGAAAGCCTCGGCGAGGTCGCCGGGGACGGCGTCCACCCGGCACTGTTCACCGAGGTGTTCTGGGCGGCCCTGCACGGGCTGGCCACCCTGACCCGGGCGGGACGGCTGCCGCCGGCGGAGGCCGAGCGGAGGGTGGAGCTGCTGGTGGACCGGCTCGCCATGGTCTGAGACACCGTCCGAACGGACGGGCAGCCGGGGTCTTCCGGCCCGGCTGCCCGCCTACGGCATCGTTTCTGGTCACTCGCGCCCACGCGGCGGAACCACAGATCACAGGGAGCCCGCGCCCCTGACGGGGCGCCCACCTCGGAAGCTACGGCCGGATGATGACACCCACCTTTACGGCTGGGTCGACCTGACGAGTGAGCGCGCTGAGCAGTTGTCCTGTCGAAGCGCCTCTGTCACATAGCGAGTCGTTGGCCTGCTTTCGCGGAGGTCGCGATCTCGATAGAGGCAGAACCTCCGGTAGAGGGGGTCCTGGGTTCCGAGACGGTGTAGATCCGCGCGAATCGTCGGCTCAGCTCAGGCCGAGGAGATCCATGATTCCCTGCTGATTTCCGGCAGGGACTGCGATCCAGTGTCACCTTCGCGCTGGCCAACGATGTCGTTGACGCCGACAGCCACGACGGTCCGACAGATGGCCCCGGGTGCTTCGCCCGGGTATTCGTCAGCCCGGAGCTCGACGGCTGGACCTTCGTGGCCGGCCGATGGTGCGACCCGATCGACAAGGAACGCGCCGACGAAGTACTCCGGGTGTGCGAGAGACTCAGTACCCGCTACGGCCAAGCGCAGGCGTACTACTACGGCGCCCAGGGGGACGGATCCGCGTGGGTCGTCGCCGAGAACGGTGTCGTCATCCGTCGCTACAGCGAGACCGGCGACGGCGAGGACCACCTGCTGACCATCGGCGACCCCCTGCCGTACGAGCGGCATCGCCGCGTCGAACTGGGGCTGTCTCCCGAACGGGACGCGGCGCACGCCTCGGAAGACGAGGAAGACGCATGGAAGTGGGCCGTGTTCGATATGGCTCCGGCTCTCGCCCGGGCCATCGGCCTCAGCCCCCTGACCATCGGTTCCGACGTCCCGATGCGCGGAACAGGGGTACTGGCCCGCACCGAGTACGGAACCGCCATCGGTGTACCACCGGGCGCGTACAGGATCTGATGAACCATGACGCAGTGGCCCGGTGGCGCGCCCCCTCAGCGGAGCTCAGGGGAACGCATGGGATGGAGCGCACACTCTGCAGCCCAGATCACCGCTCGCCGAACCTGACGGCAACGCCAGTTTTCTGCGCCGTCCCTACCGGCCCTCCACCTCCTCTGTCACCGCATTGGCCAGCCCGCGGAGATCATCGGTTGGGCGCGTGAGTGTGCCCAGTACGGCGATGCCTGCCGCCAGTGCTGCACGCGCGGTCGCGGACAGCCCCGTCGCCGCTGCGGCGCGTGCGACAAGGAAGTGCTCCTCAGCAGCCCTATGACCGAGCTGGAGGCCGCGCCAGGCAACGGTGCGGCGCTCCTGCTCATGGAGGTTCAGGTCCAGTGCGAGTTGGTCGGTAGGGGGCGTTGGCGGAGGACCGTCGAGCTCCGCGACGGCACGCTGCAACGACTTCCAGGCCGCTTCGACATCGCCGGCCCGTCGTTGCAGCGTGGCGAGGCTGAGCATCGAGGCCCCACGTTGCTGCGGGTCGTCCTGGAGGGAGGCATGCAGCTTCCGCGCGCGTGCAGCCTGGATGAAGTCCCCGAGCCTCGTGAACTGTCCGGCGAGGTGCCCGAGGAGCGGTGCGTCACGCGGTCCCGCCTCATCCAGCAGTCGTAGCAGGATGCTGCGGGCCAGCTCGGTTCGGCCCTGGCGACGGGCCAGCTCGGCCCAAGCGAGCTCATCCTCTTCCGCCGGGTCTTGACCATGGTGGGAGACATCGAACGCGGTCGCCCACGCGCTCAAGTCCTGTGCCGCCTCCGGGAAGCCTCCCAGCCCGTAGTAGACGTCCGAGTTGGCCATACGGAGCGACTGGATCAGCTCGTAGTCCTCGGCGTGCCCGTGCAGACCTACCAGAACCGCAGCCAGACGTAGCTCTTCGGTGTGGCCGAGCTGGGCCTCGGCTCGGAGCACCTCCCGCAGAAGCGGGAGGTCGGTGGTCTGGCGGTCGTACTGGGCCGCTCGAAGCAAGGTTGCGCGGCGTGCCGGATCGTCCGCGACCTCAGCCCAGCGGGTGCGGTCCGAGCGAAGCATGACGAGATCTGCTCGCCCAGGAGCGAGGGCGGTTTTCCAAAGAGGCGGGCGCGGGAGCCGGTCAAGCAGGGCATAGGCGCACCCCTCGTCCGCTTTGAGCAGTATGAAGTCCGGCTCGGTGCGAAGTAGTGACCGGTGCAGCCGCCGGATCAGTTCCAGCTGCGGGAGCCGGCGAAGTCCAAGCCCGGCCAGAAGTCGGCTGCGATCGAGATCGAGCTGCGAGGCGTAGGAGCCACGGATGCTTTCCTCGGTCCGGGCAACGGCAGCCTCCAGCTCGGCAATGTCGGTGTGGAGGTCGAGGTCTGTGTAGTCCCGCCAGCCCGGTAGGCCGATCAATACTTCGAGGGCCTCGTCCACACTGTCGCCGACCAGGCCGGCCTCGCCCTCGGAGCTGGCATAGAGAACTTCACCGTTCGAGCACACGAAGTAGCTCCCACCGGTGTCGTCTCCAGCCACCACCTGCAGAGCCGTCCCGGATGCCAGCCGCACTGCCTCACCGTGCTCGGCGCGATCGAGGTCGAAGTCGAACGGGAATGCCGCGACACCAGCCAGCGCCGAGTGTTGACGCAGAAGCTCCAAGGAGCGATCACGGCGAGTCATGACAGGACCGTAACAGCCATAAACGACCTTGATGGCAGCATACTTGTCACTTCGCGGCAGCTTCGGGAGTGCAGGGCCGTATCTGCCGCTCACCGCCTGCGCCGCGTCCACCTCGCGCCGACGGATGGGGTACGCAACCAGGCAACCCATGGCCATTACTTGACGTTTCAGCTAGATCCAAGGGGCTGGTGACCGCGTGGATTCCATCAGCTCCATCAGCTAACATAGAATAATTAGATAGATAAATGGCCTAGTGGTGGCGAGGAGTGGCCGTGGACTTCGGGCTGACCGACGAACAGGACATGTTGCGCGCGACGGCACGGCAGTTCGTCGCCGACGTGTGCCCGGCGGAGAAGGCGAAGCAGTGGGACGAGGAGGGCGTCGTACCGCCCGAGCTGTTCCGCGGCATGGCGGACCTCGGCTGGTTCTCACTTCCGTTCGCCGAGGAGGAGGGCGGCGACGGCGGGGGACCGATGGAACTCGTCCTGATCGCCGAGGAACTCGGGCGCGCCAGCTTCGACGTCGCCATGTGCTACATCGGGGTCCTCATCCCCGGCATCACGGTGTTCCGCTGGGGCGACGAGGCCCAGCGCGACTTCATCCGCGAGCATGTCATGACCGGACGCCACCGCCTGGCGGTGGGCCTCAGCGAACCGGACAGCGGCTCCGACGCCGCGGCGCTGCGCACCACCGCCGAGGACCACGGCGGCCACTTCCTCGTACGCGGCCAGAAGGCGTGGTGCACGGGCGGCGGCCTCCCGGACACCACCATCGCGACCTATGTGCGTACGGGCCCCAGGGAGCCCAAGCACGGCGGTATCAGTCTGCTGCTCGTCGACCCCTCGACGGCCGGGGTCGAGGTGCGGCGCACGCCCACCCTGGCCCGGCACATCCTGGGCACCAACGAGGTCTTCTTCAACGACGCCCTGGTGCCCAAGGAGAACCTGGTCGGGCCGCGCGACGAGGGCTGGAAGGTCATGCTCTCCAACATCGAACTGGAGAAGGTGATCATCACCGGCGGCTATCTGGGCGCCGCCCAGGCCACCCTGGACGAGATGCTGGAGTACGCGCGCACCCGGCACGCCTTCGGCCGTCCGATCGGCAACTTCCAGGCCCTCGCCCACGCCATGGCCGACCTGCAGACCGAGATCGACTCCGCCCGGCTGCTCGCCTATCGCGCCGCCTGGCTGCTCGCCCAGGGCAGGCCGTGCACACGGGAGGGCTCGATGGCGAAGCTGAAGGGGTCGGAGACCTATGTGGCGGCGGCCCGACTCGGTATGCAGGTCTGCGCGGGACACGGCTTCTCGACGGAGAGTGTGATGAGCTTCCGCTACCGGGAGTCCATCGTCGCCACCATCTCCGGTGGCACCAGCCAGATCCAGCGCAACGGGATCGCCCGCAGCATGGGGCTGCGGTCCTACTGATCTTCGGTGTCGTCGACCTGTCCGGCCAGCCACTTCGCGTGCCGCGCGTAGTGGCTCCGGTCGCGTGTCACCCAGATTCCGGAGGCGCGCGCCAGTACGGCCCCGCCCGGTGACAGCGTCATCTCGCCCGCGATGTACCAGCGCGATCCCTCCCGCCGTTCGGCCCACACGCGCAGCTCCAGCGGCCGTTCCACCGGCACCGGCTTCACGAAGCTCACCGTCAGTTCGGCCGTCACGCTCATCACCCCGTGCAGCAGCGGGAGATGGCCGAGGCAGTCGTCCAGGACGGCCGCCGTCCAGCCGCCGTGCGCGACATCGGGCCCGCCCTCGTGCGAGCGCGGGCAGCTCAGCTCGAACCATGCCACGCCGTGCGCGTCGAGCCGTTCGCGTTCCACCCCCAGCCGGCATGCGCCGAGGGCGCGGCACCCACCGCAGAGGGTCACGCCCCCGGCGGTACGGGGCGGCTCCGGCAGACCCGACGCCGCCCAGTGCCCGTTCGGTGCCGTCACTCCGGTCTCGCCGGTTCCCGTCGTCGACATGATGTGCCCCTTGTCGTCTGTCGTCTGTCGTCTCGTCTGTCAGCTGTCAGCTGTCAGGCGTCGGCGTTGTCTGTCAGGCGTCGGCAAGCAGCGGGCGCAGCTTTCCGGCGATCAGCTGGATCTGGCGGGCCACCATCTCCTCGGGCATCCCGGCCAGCGAGGCCCACAGGAACACCCCCTCGACCGGCAGTCCCGCCACGTACTCCTTGATGGCGTCCGCGGTCTCCTGAGGTGTGCCGTAGAGGAACTGGCCGACCCCGGTCGCGCGCAGACCCTGCTGCCGCCACTTCTCGGGGTCGATGGGACGAGGGGCGGGCTGGTCCGTCCCCTCCACCATGTACCGGCGGTAGCTGTCCCACTGGTACGCCAGGTGCTTGCGGACCACCGGCCAGTCGCCGTCCGGGTCCTCGGTCACGAACGTGGTGAACGAACCCTGCATACGCCCCGCCGACATGTCGTACCCGCTCTCGGCGAGCCCCTCCCGGTAGGGCGTGAGCAGCGCGGGGTTGAGCGACAGCAGCCCGGTGCCGAGACGGCCGGCCCGCCGGGCGCCCTGCGGCCCCTGGTAGCCGAGCCAGATCGGCAGCGGGTCCTGCACCGGTCCCGGGGTGACCAGGGACTCGGCCCACAGACCGCGGATCTCCCGCACCCGCTGGTCGGTCGTGGAGTAGCGCTTGGCGAGATCGGCGCCGAACAGGCGGTATTCGGGCACCCGATAGCCGGTGCCGAGCCCGAGGTCCAGCCGGCCGTCGCTCAGGATGTCCACGAGCGCCGCCTGCTCGGCGATCTCCGGGGCCGCGTGCAGCGGTGCGGGGATCACCGCCGTACCGAGCCGTACCCGGCGGGTGCGGGCGGCGGCCGCGGCCGCCATGGTGAGCGGCTGGGGCAGATACCCGTCCTCGAAGCCGTGGTGTTCGGAGAACCAGACCGAGTCGATGCCGAGCCGGTCCGCCTCCTCGCACATCTCCAGTGCGAACCCGTACAGCCGGGACCAACTCTGCCGCCACGGCGGCGGATTGCGCAGATCGAAGTAGATGCCGACCTTCACGGGGGACCACCCTCACTTGAGTTGAGTGCCGGCTTCACTTGGGTCGTGTGCCAGCCGGATCGTCGCGTGCGCGACGGCCACGCCTTCCCCGGGCGGCAGCAGCCGCACCGGACGCAGTTCCAACGTCTCGATCTCGGGCAGGTCCTCGACCATCGCCGAGATCCGCAGCACGGTCTCCTCCAGGGCCGCCAGATCCACCCCGCGGCCGCCCACCCGGCCGTCCAGCAGCGGCGTCGCCCGCAGCGAACGGACCATCTCCCGCGCGTCGCGGTCGCTGAGCGGGGTGACGCGGTGGGCGACGTCCGCCATGAGGTCGGCGTAGTCGCCGGTGAGACCGAAGGAGACCACCGGGCCGAAGACCGGGTCGGCGCCGACCGAGAGGAACGCGTCCGGCCCGGAGCCTGGACGAGAGCCCGGCCCGGTGTCCGGCCCGGAGTCCGTCACGGTGTCCGTCGCGGAGTCCGGCCCGGTGTCCGTCACGGGGATTCCGTACGCGTGCAGCAGCTCGGTGGCGAGCCGTGCCGGGACGGGGCCGGGGCCGTGTCCGGCGACCAGTGCGCGCGCCAGTTCGGCGTCGATCCCCGCGAGATCCGGTACGACCCCCGCGGGCGTCGCCCGCCATGCCTGGTAGGCCGCCGCGTGACCGAGCGAGGCGGCCGCCGACTCGGGGAACGTGTAGGTCGGTACGACCAGTTCGCCCCGGTGCAGCAGATCCGCGACGCCCGCGCCGCCCAGAAAGCTGGTCACGACCGGTTTCGAGGGGACGGCCGCGGCCGCGTCGAGGATCGCGGCGGCCACCTCGTCGGCCTTGTCGGCGAGCGGGGGCATGAACAGCACGATGGCGGCGTCGATGTCGTCGTCGGCCAGTACGGCGTCCAGTGCCTGCCGGTAGTGCGCCGCGGTGGCCATGGGCGTGAGGTCGACCGGGTTCGTGACCTCCGCCCGCGGTGCCAGCGCCGTACGGAGGGTGTGGCGGGTGCGTTCGCCGAGCGCGGGTACGCGCAGCCCGCTCGCCGCGCACGCTCCCGCGGTCAGCGCCGCGGGGCCGCCCGCGTTGGTGATGACGGCGACCCGGTCGCCCGGCGGGGGAGGCTGATGGGCGAGCAGCAGCGCGACGTCGAAGAGTTCCTGGAGGCTGCGGGTGCGGATCACACCGGACTGGGCGAACAGGGAACTCACCGCCGCGTCCGCATGACCCGGGTGCACCGCGATGATCGGTTTGCGCGGCGCGATCCGGCGCGCGATCCGGGCGAACCGGCGCGGATTGCCGAAGTGTTCGACGTGCAGCAGGATCACCGAGGTGGCGGGGTCCTCGTCCCACCACTGGAGCAGGTCGTTGGTCGACACGTCCACGGCGTGACCCACCGACACGAAGCCGGAGAAGCCGAGACGCAGCCGCCGCGCGAGGTCGAGCACGGCGAGGCCCAGCGGGCCCGACTGGCTGGACATCGCGACCCGGCCGGGCTCGGGCAGGGCGGGGCTGAAGGTCGCGGCGAGGCGTGCCGCCGATGTCGTGTTGACCACGCCCATGCAGTTCGGTCCCACCAGCCGCATCCCGGAGGCCCGGGCGAAACGGGCCAGCTCCAGCTCGGCCGTCCGACCGGCCGCTCCGGTCTCGCCGAAGCCGGTGGAGACGACGACCACCGCCTTGACACCGAGCTTGGCGCACTCCCGTACGACATCGGGAACGGCCTCCGCCCGGACCGCGACAAGCGCCAGGTCCGGCGCCTCCGGAAGATCGCGCACGCCCCGGTAGGCCCGTGCTCCCGCGATCCGCTCGGCGTGTGGATTGACCGGGTACACGCTGCCGCGAAAGCCGCCGCGCAGCAGATTGGCGACGATCTCGTGCCCGATGGTCAGTGGGTCGCGGTTGGCGCCGATCACCGCGACCGACCGAGGTTCGAGCAGCGGTCGCAGCGACCGTCGTACGGCCGTGTGCTCGCGTCGCTCGGCGCGGGCCACCGCCAGGGTCTGCGGGTCGATGGCGATGTCGAAGTGGAGTATCTGGCCGGGGGGTCCCGTCTCGATCCGGTAGCCGGAGCCGAGGAACACGTTGATCATGCGGGTGTTGTCGGCGAGGACGTCGGCCGCCAGGACCCGGATGCCCCGGGCGCGGGCGGCGGCCGCGATGTGTTCCAGGAGGAGACGGCCGAACCCCTCGCTCTGGTGGTCGTCCCGGATGGTGAAGGTGACGTCCGCGTGATCGGGCTCGTCGGGGTCGCGGACATAGCGGACCAGCCCGGCGATCTCGTCGCCGGCCAGGGCGACGAGTGCCAGTTCGTCGAGGTAGTCCACGTGCGCGCCGCGCCGGATCACGTCGTCGCGTGCCCTGACCACCGGCCCCAGCGAACGGTAGGCCAGCGTCGCCCGCGACAGACCGCCGACGAAGGCGACCAGCCGGTCGGCGTCCTCGGGCCGCACGGGCCGGATGAACGTCGACCGGCCCGTCCTGACGAGTCCGGGCCGTTCCAGGTCCTCGGGGTACGGGGGAGTGGGCACGGACGCTTCCTCGTACGGCCGCTGCGCCCGGCTCAGACGGCCGCCTTCTGGGGAGTCTGCTCGGGCAGCCGGAAGAGCTCGTCGAACGTGCCGCGTGTGACACGCTCGCGGAGGTCGTCGGGCACTCCGTCGAACAGCTCGTGCAGCGTGGCCTGGGTGTGGCCGTAGGTGCCCTCCAGATGGGGGTAGTCGTCGCCCCACATCACATTGCGGTAGCCCGTCGACTCCACGATCTCCACCGAGCTCCTGTCGTGCTGGAAGGAGGCGTACACCTGCTGCCGGATGATCTCGCTGGGCAGCCGGCTCAGCTTCGGCCGGACGAACATGCCGTGCTGCCGGTAGGCCTCGTCCATGCGGTCGCCGATGGCCGGCACCCAGCCGGCGCCGCCCTCCGCGATGAGGATCTTCAGCTCCGGGTGACGGTCCAGGGCGCCGCCCGCGACCATGTGCGACACCACGCGCATGCCCGGGTAGGTCGTCTCCATGTAGTTGACGACCGCGCCGCCGGGCCCGCGGAAGACGACGTTCTCGCCGCCCGTGCCGATGTGGAAGCCGATCACCAGACCGGCCCGCTCGGCCGCGGTCCACAGCGGCTCCCAGCGGTCGAGGGCGTACTCCTCGCCGGGCCGTGTCGAGCACGGCAGGAACACCGACTGGAAGCCGAGCTCCGCCACGCGCTCGACCTCGGCGACCGCGTCGTCGACGTCCGCCGTGGACACACAGGCCGGTGTGATGACGCGCTTGTTCCGGCCCAGGATCTCGGAGTGCGCCCAGTCGTTCCAGGCTCGTACGGTCTCCCGGGCGAGCTCCCGGTCGGTGATCGAGACCAGCCAGAACCCCATGGAGGGGAAGGCGAGTTGGCCCCAGACGCCCTCCTGGTCCAGATCCTTGAGCCGGACGTCGAGGTCCCGGGCGCCGGGCGGCCGCATGGCGTCCATGAAGTCGTTGAGCTGGCGGTCGATGCGCTGACCGTCGATGTAGAGCACCTCGTACTTGTCGCCCCGCTCGTTGCGCGGCGCCCGGTCGGCGAGGCGCCGCGGCAGCGACCGGGTCCAGAGGTCGTCGGGTTCCATCACGTGGGAGTCCCCGGAGTTGACCCAGATCTTCGTCATGGTGCTCCTTCGGGTCACTTCATGCTGTGCCAGCCATGAGATGCATGCGGTGCAATGGATGTAATCAGTTAGCTAGTTTAGGTGTATCGGTCGGCTACGGGAAGGCTCAGCTCCGCCGGCTCTCGATCTCCTCCGCCAGCTGCGGGAGGACCTTGAACAGATCGCCCACGACGCCGTAGTCGGCCAGCTCGAAGATGGGCGCGTCCGCGTCCTTGTTGACCGCGACGATCGTCTTGGACGTCTGCATGCCCGCGCGGTGCTGGATCGCGCCGGAGATGCCGGCCGCGAGGTAGAGCTGCGGCGAGACCTGGGTGCCGGTCTGCCCGACCTGATGGCTGTGCGGATACCAAGCCGGCGTCCACCGCGGCCCGGGAGGCGCCGACGGCCGCGCCCAGGGCGTCGGCGACGCGCTCGATGACGGCGAAGTTCTCGGCGCCGTTCACTCCCCGGCCGCCGGAGACGACGATGTCGGCCTCGGTCAGCTCGGGGCGGTCGCTGCGAGTGCGGGGTGTGCGGGACAGGACCCTGGTGGTCGCGGCGGCGGGACCGAAGGCCACGTCCCGCTTCTCCACGGTGGCGACGACGGGGTCCGGCCGCGGTGCCGTGGCGTTCGGCTTCACCGTGATGACCGGGACGCCTCGGGTGACATGCGCGGTGACCTGGTACGTCGCCGCGAACGCGGACTGTTCGGTGACCGGGCCGTCCTCGCCCGCGGTGACGTCGACGGCGTCGGTGATCAGCCCCGAATCCAGGCGCAGGGCGACCCGCGCCGCCGTTTCCCTGCCGTCCGGGCTCGACGGCAGCAGGATCGCGGCCGGTCCGGCGCTCCGGGCGATCTGGGTGAGGGCGTCGACGGCCGGGGTGACGAGGCGGTCGGCGACCTCGGGTGCGTCCACGACGTAGACCTTCCGGGCGCCGTACCGGCCGAGGGTCTCGGTGGCGGCGTCCGCGCCGGGTCCGAGGAGGACGGCGGACGGTTCGCCCAGCCGCCGTGCCAGGGTGAGCAGTTCGAGGGTCGGCTTGCGGACGGCCCCGTCGACGTGGTCGACGAGTACGAGGATCTCGGCCATGGTGATGCGCTCCTCCTGAGGGTGACGGACCGGGGGGTGGACCGGGGCGGACGGGCTTCGGGGCGGCGGGGCCGGTTCAGATGAACTTCCCGGCGGTGAGGAACGCGGCCAGCCCGGCGCCGCCCGCACCGTCGTCGGTGACGATCTCGCCCTTGCTGCGCGGCGGGCGCCTGGCCGCCCGGTCCACCGCCGAGCGGGCCGCGGGCCGGCCCACCAGCTCCGCGTCGATACCGAGGTCGGTCAGATCGAGCGTCTCCAGCGGCTTCTTCTTCGCCGCCATGATCCCTTTGAAGGAGGGATAGCGGGCGTCGCCGGCGCGGTCGGTGACGGACACGACGGCCGGCAGGGTCGCCCGGACGTGTACGGAGGCGGACTCGCCCTCGCGGCGGCCCGTGACCGTGCCGCCTTCGACGGCGAACTCGTCGAGATGGGTCACGGCCGGGACGCCGAGCCGCTCCGCCAGCAGTGCGGGAACGACCCCCGTCCCGCCGTCGGTCGACGCCATGCCGCAGACGACCAGGTCGAAGCCGCCGCGCTCGATCGCCCTGGCGAGGACGAGCGAGGTGGCGAACGCGTCGCTGCCGCGGACGTCCTCGTCGCTCACGTGCACCGCCGCGTCACCGCCCATGGCGAGCGCCTTGCGCAGCGCGTCCTTCGCGTCGTCGGGGCCGATGGTGAGGTAGGTGATCTCGGCGTCGACGCCCGACTCGGGAATCCGAAGTGCCTGTTCGACCGCGTACTCGTCGAGTTCGGACAGGAGCGAGTCGACCGCGTCGCGGTCGGTGGTGCCGTCCTCGGTGAAGGTGCGGTCCGCCGTGGCGTCGGGCACGTGCTTCACGCAGACAACGATCTTCACAGCGGACCTCCCGGTCGTCCTTAATGAGTACTACTAGTTAACTATATAAGTCCAAGCGCCGCGAGAGGCGGCAGTCGATTTCGTCGATTCCGTCGAATTAGTTGACTGATTGCGCTGATAGCTGGAAGATCTGGTCAGCCGAGCCGCGAGGAGGCGCCATGGTCGCAGACAGGTACTTCGAACCGCAGGTGGAGACCATGTCCCGCGAGCGGCTCCAGGCACTGCAGGAGGCACGCGTCCTGGAGCTCGTCGAGTACGCCTACACCCACTCCGCCTTCTACCGTGAACTCTGGGACGAGCACGGCGTACACCCCCGTGACATCCGCTCCCTGGACGACTTCCGGGCCCGTATCCCCTTCATCACCAAGGACATGGTGCGCGCCCACCGGACCCGGACCGGAGATCCCTTCGGGGGCCTGCTGTGCGTGCCCACCGAGGAGCTGACGTCCGTCTCCTCCAGCTCGGGCACCACCGGGGACCCGGAGTTCTTCGCCGAGATCTGGGAGGACGCGCCGCCCCTGGTGACCGCACAGGTGCGGGACCTGTGGGAACTGGGCCTCAGGCCGGGCGACCGGGTGCTGAGCCCGCCCGGCACCTTCCGCAACCTCATGGACCCCGGTTTCCAGGCGCTGGGCGCCGTGGTGATCGAGGTGGACACCTGGATCGGCCGGATGCACGAGGTCGTCGAGGCCCTGCGCACCTACCGGCCGGCCTATCTGCAGATGATGTATCCGCAGATGGTGGAGCTGGAGCACCTGGCCGAGAAGGTGGACCTGAAGGAGGCGTTCTCCTCCCTCAAGGGTGCCTCGTGCGCCGGCCAGCCGCTCAGCCGCAGGATGCGCGAGCGGATCCGCGAGGACTGGGGCATCGACGTCTACGAGTACACCAGCGCGGCCGACACCGGCACCGCCTGGGAGTGCCGTGAGCACGACGGCTTCCACCTCTGGGAGGACACGGTCTTCGCGGAGTGCCTCGACATCACCGGCGAGGCCCCGGGTGCCGGGGACTGGCGCGACGCACTGGGGGACGACCTCGGCGAACTCGTCGCCACCGACCTCGACAACCGGGCCGCCCCGCTGATCCGTTACCGCAGCGAGGACCTCGTCCGGATGTCGCGGGACCGCTGCGGCTGCGGACGCACCCACGCCCGTATGTGGGTGGCGGGACGGCGCGGCGACGAGACCCTCGTGGACGGACGTTCGGTCGTCCTGCGGGACATCTGGCAGGCCGTGGAGGACCAGCCGGAGACCGTCGCGGGCGTGTTCCAGATCGTCCGGGCCCGGCGCGAGGTCGACGAACTGCGGCTGCGCATCGGCTACGACCCCGGGCTCACCACCGACGTCGACGCCCTCGCGGGACGGATCGGCGAGGCCGTGCGGGAGCGGACGGGAGTGAAACCGGTGCTCGACATGCGGACCGAGGAGGAGCTGTTGCGGACCATGACCAGCGTCGCCAAGTTCCCCCGGGTGGTGAAGAGCTGATGGCCCGCGCCGACACTCTCGCCCGGGCCCGCCGGCTCGACCGGCCCGAACTCGCCTACCTCGTCCGCTTCCCCGCGGCGGCCGGTATGACGGACACCGAACTCACCTGGGCGCAACTTGCCCGCGACACGGCCTGGGCCACCGACCGGCTGCGCGGCCACGGACTGACCGCCGGACAGCGCGCCCTGCTGACCGCCTCCGGATTCGAGGGCTTCTGGGGGCACTCGGTCATCGGCGCACTGCGCGCACTGCGGGTCCCGTACGGCATCGCCGAGGCGATGGGCTGGGACCACCGCCGTACGGCCGTCTTCCACCGGGAACTCGCCCCGCACGCGGTGATCGGCCTGTCCGCGGAGACCCTGGAGGGCCTCGGCGGGTCGGCCGACATCGGCGAGATGTTCCATGCGACACCGGTGGTGCTCGCCCGGCCCGCCGCGGTGCCGGTGCTGCGCGCGGCGGGTGTGTCCGCCTGTCTGATCGCGGCCGTGGGCCCGGCCCTCGTACTGGAGTGCCCGGAGCGGTCCGGGGCGCACGTCAACGCCGCCGAGTGGCGGGTGGGCGAGCGGGACGGGGAGCTGTTCGTGGCGGCGGGGGAGGGACGTGCGTCCCGGCTGCCCGAAACACCGCTGGGGCTGGGCGGCCGGGTGGTCACCGGCCGGTGCGGCTGCGGCAGCGAGGACCCGCGGGTGCTGCTCACCGAGGCCGACCGGCCCTCGTGATCGCGGAGTGGACGCGGTCGGGCAGCCGGGAGGCCAGGCAGTGGGGAAGTCGGGCAGCCGGGAGGTCGGGCAGTGGGGGAAGTCAGGGAGTCGGGAAGTCAGCGATGTCTGGAGTGAGTGATGGCTGAAGGAGTGGTCGACGGCCGGGTCGTGGTCGTCACCGGCGCGGGCAACGGGATCGGCCGGGCCCATGCCCTGGCGTTCGCCGCGCAGGGCGCCAGGGTCGTGGTCAACGACCTCGGCGGCGCGCGCGACGGAGGGGGCGCCTCGGCCGGGCCCGCCCAGGCCGTGGTGGACGAGATCGTGGCGGCGGGCGGCACGGCGGTGGCCAACACCGACGACATCTCGTCCTGGGACGGCGCCGAACACCTCGTCCGGCAGGCCGTGGACACCTACGGCGGACTGGACGTGCTGGTCAACAACGCCGGCATCCTGCGCGACCGGACCATCGTCACGATGACCGAGCGCGACTGGGACAGCGTGCTCGCCGTCCACCTCAAGGGCGGCTTCGCCACCCTGCACCACGCGGCCGGGTACTGGCGCGAGCGCACCAAGGCGGGTCACGCCAACGACGCCCGGGTGATCAACACGACCTCCCCGTCGGGCATCTTCGGCAACCCCGGCCAGTCGAACTACGGCTCGGCGAAGGCCGGCATCGCCGGTCTCACCATCATCGCCGCGGCCGAACTCGCCCGCTACGGCGTGACGGTGAACGCCATCGCGCCGACCGCGCTCACCCGGCTGACGGAGGACATCGAGGTGATGAAGCGGGCCGCCGCGACCCAGGACCTGACCCCCGAGGCCATCTCCCCGCTGGTGGTGTGGCTGGGCTCGGCCGCCTCGCGCGAGGTCACCGGACGGGTCTTCGGAGTCGTCGGCAACCGCATCACCGTACTGGAGGGCTGGGTCAACGGCCCCGGCGCGAGCGCCGAAGCCCGGTGGACACCCGAGGAGCTGACCTCGGTCGTCCCGAACCTGGTGGCCAAGGCGGCTCCGAACGCCGACGCCCTGGGCAACCGCAGCACCGCGGCCTGAGAGGGACGAGGACGACATGACGCCACAAAAGCCCGTCGCCGAGGGCCTGTTCACCTGGCAGCCCGCCACCCGGCCACGGCTCATCGGATCCGAGTGCACGGCCTGCGGTCTGGTCGACTTCCCGGCCGCCGGGCACTGTCCGCGGTGCGCGAGCCCGGAGTCGAAGGAGCGGCTGCTGTCGGACCGCGGCACGCTGTGGACCTTCACCACCCAGAACTTCCGCCCCCCGTCCCCGCCCTACGACGGCCCGGAGTCCTTCGAGCCGTACTCCGTCGGGTACGTCGAACTCCCCGGCGAGCTCGTGGTCGAGGCCCGGCTCACCGAACCCGATCCCGAGAAGCTGGCGTTCGGCCAGGAGATGCGCCTGACGCTCGTGCCCTACCGGGTCGAGGACGACGGCACCGAGGTCATGACGTTCGCGTTCGCCCCCGCGACGGACGAGCCGGACGAACTGGACGTGACAGGCGAGCCGGACGCGGCAGGCGAGCTGGCAGAGTCACAAGAGGCAGGAGAGGCCTGATGGAAGCCGTCATCATCGGCGTGGGGCTGCACCCCTTCGGCCGGTTCCCGGGCAAGCCCGCGATGGACATGGGCGCGGCCGCCGTACGACTGGCGCTCGCCGACGCGGGCGTGACCTGGCCGCAGATCCAGGGCGGCTACATCGGCAGCTTCGAGGTCGCCAACCCGGACGCGATCGTCGGCCGTCTGGGCCTGACGGGAGTGCCCCTGCGCGGCGTCTTCAACGGCTGTGCCACGGCCGGTACGGCGGTGGCGCTGGCCGCCCGCGCGATCGAGACCGGCGAACACGACCTCACCATCGCCATCGGCATGGACAAACACCCCCGCGGCGCCTTCGCCGCCGATCCGTCCGTCGCCGGCATCCCCTCCTGGTACGGACAGACCGGACTCTTCCTCACCACCCACTTCTTCGGCATGAAGATCAACCGCTATATGCACGAGCACGGCATCTCCGACGAGACGCTCGCCCGCGTCGCCTCGAAGAACTTCCGCAACGCCTCCGGCAACGACAAGGCCTGGCGCCGCACTCCGCTCACACCCGAGGAGATCCTCGCCTCGCCCGTCCTCAACCATCCCCTGCGCCAGTACATGTACTGCGGACCGGACGAGGGCGCCGCGGCGGTCATCCTGTGCCGGGCCGACCAGGCCCACAAGTACACCTCGACCCCCGTACGGGTCCGGGCCACCGCCCTGCGCAGCCGCCGGCTCGGCGCCTTCGAGGTGCAGAGCCCGTCCTTCCCCGTCGGCGAGCCGGTGGCCAGCCCGACCGTGGACGCCTCCCAGGAGGCGTACGAACGGGCCGGCATCGGTCCCGAGGACGTCGACGTCGCCCAACTCCAGGACACCGACGCCGGTTCGGAGATCATCCACATGGCCGAGAACGGGCTCTGCAAGGACGGCGAGCAGGAACGCCTGATCGCCGAGGGCGCCACCGAGATCGGCGGCCGGCTCCCGGTCAACACCGACGGCGGCCTGCTCGGCAACGGCGAACCGATCGGCGCGTCCGGACTGCGCCAGATCCACGAGATCGTCCTCCAGCTGCGCGGCACGGCCGGGACCCGGCAGATCCCCGGCACACCGCGTGTCGGCTACACCCACCTGTACGGCGCGCCCGGCGTGTCGGCGGTGACGATCCTCTCCACCTGATCCCGGAGCGCAGACGCGATGGCACACGACGACATGCAGGACTTCGCCACCGAGGTGCGCCGCTTTCTCGACGCCCACGCGGTGAAGGCCCCCGACCGCACCGCCTTCACCTGGGGCGAGGGCGACGACTCGATGGCGTACTTCAGCAGCCTGCCGCCCGAGGCGGACCGCGAGCACGTCCGGCGGGCGCGCGCATGGCAGCGGACCCGCCACGAGAACGGCTTCGGCTGGATCACCGGACCACCGGAGTACGGCGGCCGCGGCCTGACCCCGCTCCACGACCTCGTCTACGACGCCGTCGAGGCCGGCTACGACGTCCCCGACACCGGCACCCTGAGCGTGGTCGGTCTCGGCATGATCGGTCCGACGATCCTCGCCCACGCCCAGCCGCACATCAAGGACCGCTGGCTGCCCGCCATGTACCGCGGGGACGCCATCGCCTGCCAGCTGTTCAGCGAGCCCGGCGCCGGGTCCGACCTGGCCGGCGTGACCACCCGGGCCGTACGCGACGATGGGGGCACCTCCCGCTCGAGCGGAGCCGAGAGTGGGGGAGCGTGGGTGCTCGACGGGCAGAAGGTGTGGACCTCGGTCGCCCAGCACAGCGAGATCGGCCTCGCCCTGACCCGTACGAATCCCACCGCGTCCAAGCACCGCGGCATCACCGCGTTCCTGGTGCCCATGGACGCACCCGGCGTCGAGGTCCGGCCGCTGCGCCAGATGACCGGCGGCGCAGACTTCAACGAGGTGTTCCTCACCGGCGTCCGTGTTCCCGACGACCACCGCCTGGGCGAGGTCGACGGCGGCTGGACCGTCGCCCTGACCACGCTGATGAACGAGCGCGCCACCGTCGGCAGCGAGGGCGCCGGACCGGTGGCCGCCGCCCTCTCCCCGGACCGCCTCTCCGCGCTGATGCGTGCCACCTGGACCTGGGACGACCGCGCCCTGCGCGCCCGCCTCGCCGAACTCCTCGTGGACGCGACGGCCACCGGCTACCTCAACGCCCGTGCCACCCGCACCCTGCGCGCGGGAGCGGCGCCCGGCCCCGAGAGGTCGGTGTCGAAGCTGATGTACGGCCAGAACCTCACCCGGGCGGCGCACTTCGTGTCGGACGTCCTCGGCCCCCGGATCATCGCGGACACCGGCGAGTGGGGCACGTACGCCTGGGCCGAACTCCTGCTGGCCACCCCGGCGTTGCGCATCCTCGGCGGCACCGAGGAGATCATGAAGAACATCCTCGCGGAACGCGTCCTCGGCCTGCCCAAGGAACCCGCAGCTGCCAAGGAGGTGCGGCCGTGACCGCCGACGAGAGCACACTGCGCGAACTGCGCCTGTCCGTACGGGAGTTCCTTCAGGCCAAGTCGCCCGAGGAAGCCGTGCGCAAGCTGATGGAGAGCGAACCGCGCTTCGACCCGGCGGTATGGGCGCAGGCCGCCGACCAGCTGCGGCTGCCGGGCCTGAGCATCCCCGAGGAGTACGGCGGCGACGGCTTCGGCATGGTCGAACTCGGCGTGGTCCTGGAGGAGATGGGCCGCGCCCTGCTGTGCGCGCCCTTCTTCGCCACGGTCCTCCTGGCGAGCCAGGCGCTGCTGGCCTCCCAGGACCGGGCGGCCTGCGCCCGCCACCTGCCCGGCATCGCCACCGGTCGCACCACGGCCACCCTCGCCGTGGCGGAGAACAGCGGCTCCTGGGACCCGGCACTGATCTCCGCCCGTGCCACACGGGACGGCGACGGCGGTGACGGTGAAGGTGGCGGTGAAGGCGGGTGGCGGCTGAGTGGCCGCAAGAGCTTCGTCGTCGACGGGACCACCGCCGATCTGATCCTCGTCGTCGCCCGCACCGTCGCCGGCCCTTCGCTGTTCGCCGTCGACCGTCGGGCCGAGGGACTCACGACCGAGCCCATGCGGACGCTGGACGCCACCCGGGCGATGGCCCGGCTGACCCTCGACGCCGTGCCCGCGACGCTCGTCGGCGCGGACGGGGCGGGCGGCCGGATCATGGCCCGCGTCCTGGACATCGCCTCCGTCGGGCTCGCCGCCGAACAGGCGGGCGGGGCGCGCCGCTGCCTGGAGGAGAGCGCCGAACACGCCCGCACCCGCCACCAGTTCGGCCGGCCCATCGGCTCCTTCCAGGCGGTCAAGCACAAGTGCGCCGACATGCTCGTTCAGGTGGAGCTGGCCGAGGCCGCGAGCCGGGAGGCCGCGCTGCTCGCCGCCGAGGGCTCCGAGGAGTTCCCGGTCGCCGCCGCCGTGGCCCACGCCTGCTGCTCACGGGCGTATCTGTTCACGGCCATGGAGAACATCCAGGTCCACGGCGGTATCGGCTTCACCTGGGAGCACCCGGCCCACCTGTACTTCCGCCGTGCGAAGTCGAGCCAGCTGCTGTTCGGCGGCCCGGCGGTGTACCACGAGCGGCTGCTGGACCGGCTCGGCATCTGAGTCCCGGGCGCCGGGACTCGGATGACCGGGACTCGGATGACCGGGTTCGGATGACCGGGCTCAGATGACGAGGACGAGTTTGCCGCGGGGGTGGCCGCTTTCCGGATGGCGGACGGCGGCGGGGCCTCCGCGAGCGGGTGGGCGCGGTCGATGACCGGTGTGAGCGTGCCGCTCTCGGCGAGGTCCTTGAGCGCCTGCGGGTCCTGCCGGCGCGGGAGGGCGAGGAAGAAGCGCAGACTCTGGCGGACCAGGGGGACGGCGCGGTGGCCGCGAGATTGTGTTCCATGCCGCCGAACAGACGGCCTCCGCCCTCACCGCCGACGATGACGAGGCTGCCGCGCGGGGCGAGGACGCGACGCGGGACGGACAGGGGACGGTTGCCCGCGGCGTCGAGGACGACGTCGTGGCGGTGCGGCCGGTCGGTGATCTCCGCGCGTGTGTAGTCGATGACATCGGCCGCGCCCAGGGACGTCACGAGGTCCGTGCCCGTGGGACCGCAGACCCCGGTCACCCGGGCGCCGTAGGAGACGGCGAGCTGGACGGCGTACGTGCCCACCCCGCCCGAGGCGCCGATGACGAGGACCTTCTGGCCCGCCGGCGGACGTGCCGTACCGCGCTCATGGACTGGAGGGCGGTGATACCGGAGGTGGGCAGGGCGGCGGCCTGTTCGAAGGTGAGGGTGGCGGGCCTGGGCACGAGCCGGTCGGCCTTGGCGCGGGTGTACTCGGCGAAGGAGCCGTCGCAGATGCCGAAGACCTCGTCGCCGGGCTTGAAACGGGTCACCTTCGCGCCGACCGCCTCGACCCGCCCGGCGCCGTCGCAACCCCGCACGGGGTTCTTGGGCTTACGGAGGCCGAAGGCGAGGCGGGACGGACAGGGCAGGCCGGTCATGAGGTGCCGGACGCCCGGGTCGACGCCGGCCGCCTGCACCCGCAGGAGCACTTCGTCGTCGCGGGGTTCGGGGCGCTCGATGTTCCTCAGTGTTCCTCAGTTCCACCCTTCCCGCCGTTCGACGGCCGCCGGGAACACGGGATGTGCGTGCCCCGGCTCGGTCGCGCCCCGGCTCAGCCGCGTGCCGCCTCTCCCAGCAGCGCCTTGGCGATGATGACCTGCTGGATCTGACTGGTGCCCTCGTAGATGCGGAACAGCCGGGCGTCGCGGTAGAAGCGCTCGACGGCGACCCCGCGCATATAGCCCGCGCCGCCGTGGATCTGCACCGCGCGGTCCGCGACCCGCCACACCATCTCGCTGGCGAAGTACTTCGTGCAGGACGGGCCGATCTTGGTGTCCGTGCCCGAGTCGAAGCCCCGTGCCGCTTCCAGGACGGTGGCGCGCCCGGCGTAGTAGTCGGTCATCGAGTCGGCGATCAGGCCTTGGATCAGCTGGAAGGACCCGATGAGCCTGCCGGACTGCTTGCGGGTGCGCGCGTACTCCACCGACTCGTCGACCAGACGCTCGGCCATGCCGACGCACAGCGCCGAGATGTGCACCCGGCCGTGCGCGATGCAGCCCATCGCCGTCGCGAAGCCGCGGTTCAGACCGTCCTCGCCGCCGACGAGCGCGGTCGCCGGCACCCGGACGTCGTCGAAGTGGACGTCCGCCGTCCAGGCGCCGAACTGGCCCATCTTGTGGTCCCTGGGCGCCACCGTCAGACCGGGCGTACCGGCCGGGACCAGGAAGGTGGAGATGCCGCGGGTGCGCGGGGCCTCGTCGTCGGTACGGGCGAAGACCATGAAGACATCGGCGAGCGGGGCGTTGGTGATGTACCGCTTGGCGCCGTTGATCACCCAGGTGTCGCCGTCCGGCCGTGCGCGCGTGGTCAGCGTCGACGGATCCGAACCGGCCTCCGGTTCGGTGAGCGCGAAGGACGCCAGTACGTCGCCGGAGGCGATCCTCGGCAGCCAGTGGGCCTTCTGCTCCTCGGTGCCGCCGACCATCAGGACATGCCCCGCGATGCCGTTGTTGGTGCCGAACATCGAGCGCAGGGAGGGAGTCGTGTAGCCCAGCTCGAACATGAGCTGTGCCTCTTCGTACATCGACAGCCCCAGCCCGCCGTACTCCTCGGGCAGCGCGAAGCCGAACAGGCCCATCTTCCTGGCCGCCTCGCGGATGTCCGCGGGCATCTCGTCCTTCTCGTCGATCTCCGCCTCCAGCGGTACGACGCGTTCCCGGACGAAGCGCCGGACCTCGGACAGCACCGCGGTGAAGTCATCCGCGTCCATGTCGTCTCCCTGTCCCATTCAGATTATTCATCTGCTTCATCTGCTTCATCCGTTTTATCTGTTTCATCGTGTTCGTCGGGTTCATCGGGTTCATCGGGTTCATCGGGTTCATCGGGTTCATCGGGTTCGTTCGTGGGACGGGGTTCGTCCATGGGCCGGTAGCACACGGTGAGCAGCGCCGCCGCGCTCGCCGTACCGATTCCGGTGGCCAGCAACGCGGGCCCCACGCCCCCGCGTCGGCGGCGCAGCAGTCCGTCCAGGGAGTACCGGCCGTTGCCGAGCGCGGCCAGTGCCACGGCCGCGCCGCCCACCACACCGACGTACTCCCAGCCGCCCTTGAAGACGAAGAAGCCCTTGCCCCGGTGGTCGGTCCGGGCGGCCACCGTCATCAGGCCGACCGTCGCCGCGGCGGGCAGCGGGCCTGCCGCGCCCAGCGCGATGGCCATGCCCGCGGCCATCTCGGTGCCGGCCGCCATCCGGGCGTGCACCTCGGCCGGTCTGAGGCCGAGTGCCTCGAACCAGCCCGTGGTGCCCTTGATTCCGCCCGGCCCGGCCACCTTGTTCCAGCCGTGCGCGAAGAGCATCGGGCCGAGCGTCGCGCGCAGGACCAGGGCCGCGGCGTCCTGGCCCTTCACCGGCCCACGCCCGTGGCCCGCCCGGCGGGGGCGACACCGTACAACCGCGGTACGGCGTCGATGAGTTCCTCGGGGGTGAGGGCGCCGCCCGACTCGCTGGGGTGGACCCCGGCGACCGTCCAGCCCTGGAGCCGGTTGAGCCGGCTGCCGTCGACGCGCAGCACCTGGCCGGTCAGCCAGCCGGCGGCGTCGGAGGCGAGATAGACGACGACACCGGACGCGTTGGCGGGGTCGCGGGGATCGAAGCCGCCTTCGGCCGCTTGCGACTGGCCGACCGGCAGGTCGGCCGTCATCCGGGTCGTCGCGATGGGGGAGACGGCGTTGGCGGTGACGCCGTACTTGCGCATCTCCAGGGCCGTGATGACGGTGAGGCCGGCTATCCCGGCCTTCGCGGCGCCGTAGTTGGACTGACCCGTGTTGCCGAACAGCCCGGTCCCGGAGGTCGTGTTGATCACCCGGCCGGCGACCCGTTCGCCCCGCTTCGACGCCTCGCGCCAGTACGCGCAGGCGTGCCGCGTCAGCGCGAAGGTGCCCTTCAGATGCACGGCGATCACCGCGTCGAACTCGGCCTCGCTCATCGAGAACAGCATGCGGTCGCGGACGATCCCCGCGTTGTTCACCACGATGTCCAGGCGCCCGAACTCCGCGACCGTGTCCGTGACCATCGACTCGGTGGCCGCCCAGTCCGTGACCGAGCCGTGGTTGGCGACCGCCCTCCCGCCGAGCTTGGTGATCTCGGCGACCACGTCGTCGGCCGGGGAATCGCCGGTCCGCTCGCCGTGCACGCCCGAGCCGAGGTCGTTCACCACCACGGTGGCCCCGGCCTCGGCGAGCGCCAGACAGTGCGCCCGGCCCAGCCCCCGGCCGCCGCCGGTGACGATCGCGACCTTGTCGTCGAGGATGCCCACGCCGTACCTCCTGATCGGTTCCATCCGTTGAATGCGTCAGTCCAGTTCGCGGAGTACTTCGGCGGTGTGCTCGCCCAGCGTCGGCGCGCCGGTGCGCGGTTTGTCGTCGACACCCCAGAAGGCGACCGGCGTCGCCACCGTCCGCAGCGGCGGTGCCTCGCCCATGCCGGGCTGCTCGACGAACGCCCCGACCGCCTCCGCCTGCGGATCGGCCGCCACCTCCGCCAGGGTCTGCACGGGCGCCCACCAGACCCCCTCCGCGTCGAAGCGCTCCGCCCACTCCACCAGCGGCCGCCGCCCGAACTCCTCGTCGAACGCGGCGATCAGTTCGCGTACGTGGCCGCGCCGGGCCTTGCCGGTCGCGAACCGCTCGTCCTCGCCCAGATCCTCCCGGCCCAGCGCCTTGAGGACGCCGGGCCAGTGCCGGTTGCCCTCCAGGCCGACCAGCCAGAACCAGCGGTCGTCGGCGGCCCGGTAGGAGTTGTAGAGCGGGGACTCGTGCTCGGTGCGCGGCCTGGTGCGGCCGCGCCTGCCGAAGAAGTTCTGCAGGGCGAGGTCGTTTCCGTTGGCGTACGTCCCGGAGCGCAGCAGCGACACGTCGACCACTCCGCCCGCACCGGTTCGCCCCCGGCGCAGCAGCGCGGCCAGCACACCCGCGACCAGGTTCGCCGCGGCCGTGCGGTCGCCCAGACCGGGGCGGATGCCGGGCGGCGGCTCCCCGGCCGGGTTGAGCATCGCGGCGATCCCGGGCCGGGCCCAGAAGGCGGAGACGTCGTACCCGGCCCGGTCGCGCTCGGCGCCCGCCCAGCCGTAGCCCGTCAGGGTGCCGACGACCAGCCGGGGATGCCGTAGGCGTATCTCGTCCGGGGCCAGGCCCAGGCGCTCCAGGGCGCCGGGGCGGAGGTTGGTGACGAACACATCGGCGCGGTCGAGGAGTTGCTCCAGATGCGCCTTGCCCTCCGCCGAGCGCAGATCGAGGACGATCCCGCGCTTGCCCCGGTTGTCCGTCTCGAACGGCGGCGCGCTGTCGATCTCCTGGCCGACGTGCCGCAGGGTGTAGCGGTTCGGGTCGCCGGTCGGCGCCTCCACCTTGATCACGTCCGCGCCCCAGTCCGCCAGCATGGCGGCGGCGGCCGGTGCCGCCACCCACATGCCCAGCTCGACGACGGAAAAGCCCTCCAGTGGCCGCACGGCCCACCTCCGGTGAATGACGGTCGGGTTGGTGTCGGCTATGCGCCGCGGAACTCGCCGGGCCTGCGTTCGCGGAACGCCCTCAGCCCCTCTTCGCGGTCCTCGGTCGAGAACAGCACGGTCACGGTCTCGCGCTCGTACGCGATCGCCGTCTCCAGATCCATGCCGAGCCCGTAGTCGATCAGCCGCTTGCCCGCCGCGAGCGCCAGCGGGGCACCGGCCGCGAGCCGCTGCGCGAGCGACGAGGCGGCGTCGAGCACACTGCCGCTGTCGGCCAGCTCGTTCACCAGCCCCAGCGCGTGGGCCCGTTCGGCGTCGATCGGTTCACCGGTCAGGATCATCTGCTTGGCGATCGCGGGCGGCAGCAGCCGCGGCAGCCGCTGGGTGCCACCCGCCCCCGGCAGCACCCCGAGCTTCATCTCGGGCAGCCCGAGCCGGGCACCACGCTCCGCGACCCGCAGATCGCAGGCGAGCGCCAGCTCCAGGCCGCCGCCGAAGGCGAAGCCGTGGATCGCGGCGACCGAGGGCTTGGGGAAGTCCTCCAGGAGCGCGTACGTCTCGGTCAGCCGGCCCACGAAGGCGCGGAACTGCCCGGGCGCGGTGAACGACTCGATCTCGCCCAGGTCGGCCCCGGCCGAGAAGGCGCGGCCCGCTCCGGTCAGCACCAGGGCCCGTACGTCGTCGTTGTCACGCAGCTCGGCCAGCGCGTCCTTGAGCAGGGCGACGGTCTCGGACCCGATCGCGTTGAGTCGCTCGGGCCGGTCCAGGGTCAACACGGCTGTCCGGCCGTGGAGTTCGACGCGCAGCACGTCTTTCGCCTCAGGCACGCCTCTCACCTCGCCTCTCACCTCAGACCATCGTGAGGCCGCCGCTGACCGAGAGCGTCTGCCCGGTCATGTAGGCGGCGTCGTCGGACGCGAGGAAGGCCACCACTCCGGCGATGTCGGCCGGCTGCGCGATACGGCGCAGCGGGATCGCCCGCGCCGTCGCCTCGTACATCTTCTGGCTGTACTCGGCCACCTGGCCGAGCAGCGCGGTGTCGGTGGGGCCCGGGCAGACGCTGTTGACGGTGATGCCGTGCCGGGCGACCTCGCGGGCCAGCGCCTTGCCGAAGGCGATCACGGCCCCCTTCGTCGCGGAGTACACGACCTCGCCGGAGGAGCCGACCCGGCCCGCGTCGGAGGCGATGTGGATGATCCGGCCGCCCTCGCGCTCGATCATCGGGTCGAGGACCGCCCGGGTCATGGTGAGGGTGCCGCGGAGATTGACGGCGATGATGCGGTCCCAGTCGGCCTCGTCGCTGTCGACGAAGCGCGCGATGACGTCGACGGCCGCGTTGTTGACGAGGACGTCCACCGGGCCCAGTTCGGCGGCCACCCGGTCCACGGCGGCCCGTACGGCCGTAACGTCGGAGATGTCCACGGCCACGCCCGTCGCGCGCACCGCATACCGCTCGGCGAGCCCCGCCGCGACCTTGTCGGCCGCCTCGGGGTCCAGGTCGCAGACGGCGACCGCCGCTCCCCGGGCCGCGAGCCGGTCGGCGATCGCCTCGCCGATGCCGCGCCCCGCTCCGGTGACGAGCGCCACCTTGTCCCGTACGCTCACGCGCCCTCCCTCGCTCGACCGGCGATACAGCGCTATCGTATAACTACTTCAGCTAAATAAGCGAGATCTGTGAGTGGGGAGACGAGCATGCGCCGTACGATCTTCACCGAGGAGCACGAGCTGTTCCGGGAGACCGCCCGCTCCTACTACCTGCGTGAATGCGCTCCGTACGCCGAGCAGTGGGAGCGCGACGGGCAGGTGAGCCGGGCCGCGTGGGCGGCCGCGGGCAAGGCCGGACTCATCGGCTGGCAGTTCCCGGAGGAGTACGGCGGCCAGGGGATCTGGGACTTCCGCTACAACGCCATCATGGCCGAGGAGATGCACGCCACCTCCTCGGTCGGTATCGGGCTCGGCCTGCAGAACGACGTGATACCGCCGTATCTGATGCACCTCACCACCCCCGAGCAGAAGGCCCGTTGGCTCCCCGGGGTGATCAGCGGTGAGACGATCTGCGCGCTCGCGCTGTCGGAACCGGCCGCCGGGTCCGACCTCAAGGGCATGCGCACCACCGCCCGCCGGGACGGCGACTCCTGGGTGATCGACGGCTCCAAGACCTTCATCACCAACGGCATCCTGGCCGACCTGGTCGTCGTCGCCTGCAAGACCGACCCCGAGGCGGGGCACAAGGGCATCAGTCTGATCGTCGTCGAGCGCGGCGCCGAGGGCTTCGAGCGCGGCCGCAAGCTGGACAAGGTCGGCATGAAGGCCCAGGACACCGCCGAGCTCTTCTTCCACGAGGTCCGCGTTCCCGTCGAGAACCTGCTCGGGCAGGAAGGGCGCGGTTTCTACCACATGATGGGCAACCTCCCGACCGAGCGGCTCGCCATCGCCGTCGCCGCGCTGGCGTCCGCCGAGCGGGCCTTCGAACTGGCCCTGGAGTACGCCAGGACACGGGTCGCCTTCGGCCGGCCGATCGGGGAGTTCCAGTCCAACCGCTTCGCCCTCGCCGACATCAGGGCCCGGCTCGACGTCGCCAGGGTCTATCTCGACGGCTGCATCATGGCCCTCCACCAGGGGGAGCTGACCGCCGAGGAGGCCGCCGCCGCCAAGTACTGGACCACGGAGAACGGTTGGGAGGTCATCGACCGCTGTATGCAGCTCTTCGGCGGCTACGGCTACGTGAACGAGTACGAGATCGCCCGGATCTGGCGCGACAGCCGGGTCCAGCGGGTGTTCGGCGGCACCTCGGAGATCATGCAGGAGATCATCGGCCGCTCGCTGGGGCTGTGACCGCCGCGGCCCGCTCCGGCCGCCGCTCCCCGCTCCGCCCGTCGCACGCCCGAGTCCGCCCGATGCATTGATTACCTTCGGTAAATAGGTTATCTATTTAGCCTGTACGGCTGGGTCGGTTCAAGGAGGCATCCATGGTCACGGTCGACGTGAAGCTGCACCAGGACAGGGCCGAGCGCGACCTGCCCCGGCCCCGGCTGGTCATCGGCGGCAAGGACGTCACCGAAGGCAGCGGCGGACTCCACGAGCACCGCGACCCGGCCACCGGCCTCGTCCAGGCGTACGTCCCGCTCGCGGGCGCCGCCGAGGTCGACCGGGCCGTGGCAGCCGCCCGCGCGGCCTTCGAGGTGTGGGGGACCATGCGGCCCGCCGACCGGCGCCGGCTGCTCACCCGCTTCGGGCAGCTGATCCGCGACCACATCCCGGACTTCGCGGCGATCTGCCCGCTGGAGAACGGAGTGTGCGTCGGCGGCTGGGCGGAGAACGTCGGGCCGCACGTCGCCGACTGGACCGAGTACTACGCGGGCTGGGCCGACAAGGTCGAGGGCATGGTCGGCGCGGCCTACAGCCCGCACGAGAACGTCGAGTACACCATCGCCGAGCCCTACGGTGTCATCGGCCACATCATCACCTGGAACTCGCCCGCGCTGTCGCTGGCGATGAAGGTCCCGCCGTCGCTGGCCGCGGGGAACACCGTGGTGATCAAACCGGCCGAGTCGACCCCGTTCTCCGCGCTGCTCTTCGCCGACCTCGCCCATGAGGCCGGCATCCCGGAGGGCGTCGTCAACGTGGTCACCGGACTCGGTGACGCGGGTGAGGCGCTGGTCTCCCACCCCGGCATCGACAAGATCTCCTTCACCGGTGGCCCCGCCACCGCCCGCCGCATCATGGCGACCGCCGCCCGGAGCCTCAAACCGGTCCTGTTCGAGCTCGGTGGCAAGTCCGCCAACCTGCTCTTCGCCGACACCGACCTGGACGCCGTCGTCCCCTACTGTGCCGCCTTCGCCATGAGCAACACCGGCCAGGGCTGCGCGCTGCCCACCCGACTGCTCGTCGAGCGGTCGGTCTACCCCGAGGTCGTCGAGCGGGTCGCCGCCGTGGTGGCCACCCTGCCGGTGGGCGACCCGCTCGACCCGGCGACCTACGTCGGACCGCTCATCGACGCGGCCGCCCGCGACCGCGTCCAGAAACTGATCGACCAGGCCGTCTCCGGCGGCGCCGGGCGACTCGTGCAGGGCGGCGAGCGCATCGACTCCGACGGCTACTTCGTCACGCCGACCGTCTTCGCCGACGTCGACCCCCGCAGCGACCTCGCCCAGCGGGAGATCTTCGGACCGGTCCTGGCCCTCACCCCGTTCGACACGGAGGAGGAGGCGGTCGCCCTGGCCAACGACACCGAGTACGGACTGTCCGCGTACATCCAGACCCGCGACATCGGGCGGGTGAACCGGCTGGTGCCGCGCCTCAAGGCCGGCACGGTCTACGTCAACCCCGGCCCGAACCCGATCACCTCGCCCGCCACGCCCTTCGGCGGCGTCGGCATCAGCGGGTTCGGGCGGGAGGGCGGACGGGCCGGCCTGGAGGAGTTCCTCAGCGTCAAGGGCGTCGGCGTGGGCCGCGCCTGACGGATCCTCACTTCCTGGAGCCATGACATGAATCCCGTCCGCAGCCTCAGCTTCGGCGACCTCATCCGTGAACACCGGCGGTCGTACCCGGACGGCATCGCCCTCGTCGACGGCGACACCCGTCTGACCTGGCCGGAGCTGGACGAGCGCACCAACCGGTTGGCGGGCGCGCTCAGCGCGACCGGGGTCGGGCCCGGCGACCGGATCCTGTGGCTCGGGCAGAACTCCTTCCGCGTCTGGGAGCTGCTCGGCGCCGCCGCGAAGATCGGTGCCATGGTCTGCCCCGGCTACTGGCGCTGGGCCGCCCCGGAGATGGCATTCGCCATCGAGGACTTCGATCCGCGGGTCGTGGTCTGGCAGGACGAGGAGATCGGCGACACCGTCGCCAAGGCGCGGGCCGAACTCGGCGACGGACACGAGGTGTTGTGGCTGCGCCACGACACGGAGGGCGCGGGTTCCTACGAGTCCTTCCTGGCCTCCGGCCCGGCCGGGGACCCGGCCGCCGACGTCGACCCCGACTCGGCGCTCCTGGTCATCTACACCGCCGCGATCACCGGACGCCAGTCCGGCTCGATGCTCTCGCACCGCAATCTGCTCGCCATGGGGGCGAGCGCCGCGTGGATGGGCGACATCGGCCACGAGACCGCCTTCCTCGGCGCCGGACCGATGTTCCACATCGGCAACTACCAGTTCTGGGGCATCCCGGCCTTCGTGCACGGCGGCAAGAACGTGGTCGTCCGTCGTGTGATCGCCGAGGAACTGCTGCCGCTGCTGGCGGCGGAGCAGTGCACCCACGCGTATCTGATGCCGCCGACCATCGCCCAGCTGGTGGCCCTCAACCGCGAGGCCCGCCACGACCTGTCCCACCTCAGGGCGAGCGTCGCCGCACAGGTCTGGGAGGGCATGGTGCCCACCGACCACAGCCGCTTCACCCGCAACGGCGGTGGCGAGGGCCGCGGTTACGGGCAGACCGAGGTGACCGGGTTCGCCGTCACCGGCGCGTACGGCGGCACGGGCACGGGCAACGCGGGACGGCCGGGACCCTTCACCGCCGTACGCATCCTGGACGAGCGGGGCGAGGAGGCCGAGGTCGGCGAGATCTGCGTGCGCGGCGACCTCGTGCACCTCGGCTACTGGAACCGCCCCGCGATCAACGAGGAGCGCTTCCGCTTCGGCTGGTGGCACACCACCGACCTGGGGCGGCGTGAGCCCGACGGCACCATCAGCTTCCTCGGTACGACCACCCGCATGCTCAAGTCGGCGGCCGAGAACATCTTCCCGGCCGAGGTGGAGAACTGCATCGAGTCCCACCCCGCGGTGCAGGAGGCCGCCGTGATCGGTGTGCCCAACGAGCGCTGGGCGCAGGACGTCAAGGCGGTCGTGGTGCTGCGGGCCGGGGAGGACGCCACGGCCGAGGACATCGTCGACCACTGCCGGGCCCGCATCGCCTCGTACAAGAAGCCGAAGACGGTGGAGTTCGTCGACGCCCTGCCCCGCACCGGCGGCCACGCCAAGGACTACGACGCGCTCGACACCCGTTTCGGCGGGGGCGGCTACCCCGGCGGCGACAACCTCGGCGCGGGACGATGAGCGACCGTACGCCCGTCGTCGCGGGCGTGTACGCCACCGAGCAGGCCCTCTCCCTCCCGCACCGGGACGCCATGGGCCTCGCCCTCGAAGCGGTGCACGGCGCGATCGAGGACGCCGGGCTGACCCCGGCGGACGTCGACGGCGCCCAGGTCGACTGGCCGGGCCCCGGCGGTGTACCGGGCGAGGGCAGCTCCTGGGCGCGCATGCTGGGCCGGGACCTGCGCTGGACCAGCGACTCGATGCTGGACAACGCCGGCTCCCGGGGCCTGCTGAAGGCGGCGGCGGCCGTGCGCGCCGGGTTCGCGGACACCGTCGTGGTCGGCGGCTGCAAACTGGTCTCGCGCGGCACGGGGCCGGTCGGGGCCGGCGTACCGCTGGAGTTCGCCGATGTGTGGGGCAGTTACGTCGTCGCCCAGTTCGCGCTGGTCGCGGCGCGGCACATGCACGAGTACGGCACGACCTCCCGCCAGCTCGCGGAGGTCGCCGCCACCATCCGCAACAACGGCACGACCAACCCGGAGGCGATGATGTACGGGCGCGGCCCGTACACCGCCGACGACGTGCTCGCCTCCCGCCTGGTGGCCACGCCCTTCCACCTGCTGGACTGCTGCATCGTCGGCGAGGGCGGGGCGGCCCTCGTCGTGACCACCGCCGAACGGGCCCGGGACCTGCCCCACCCGCCCGTCGCCGTGCTCGGCGGCGCGATGGAGTACCACCAGGCGGCCTACGCCAACCCGGCCCTCCACCGCGAGGTGGGCCGACTGGGCCGGGACGCCGCGAGCCGCGCGTACGCGATGGCGGGCATCGGCCCGCACGACGTCGACGTCTACTCCCTCTACGACCCCAACTCCTTCGAGATCATCCGCCAGTTGGAGATACTCGGACTGTGCGACGAGGGCGAGGGCGGTCCGCTGGCGGCCGGTGGAGCCATCTCTCTCCAGGGCAAGCACCCGGTGAATCCCGACGGCGGCTGTCTGGCGTACGCGTGGAACGGCACACAGCAGATGACACTCAAAGTCGTCGAAGCCGTACGGCAGGTGCGCGGCAGCGCGGTGCACCAGGTGGCGGGCGCCGAGCTGGCCGTGGTGGGCAACGCCGGGTCGGGGGCGCAGCACTACGAGATGAGCGTGCTGGGGAGGATGCGATGAGACCCGTACCCGTACCGACCTCGCTGTCGGAGCCGTTCTGGGAGGCCGCCCGGCGCGGCGACCTCGTGATCCCGTACTGCCCGACCTGCGACCTGCGCTTCTTCGTACCCGAACCGGCCTGCCCCGGCTGCATGTCGCGGGAGTGGCGTTACGTCCCCAGCGCCGGCCGGGGCAGCGTCTACTCGGTGACCGTCGTCCATCGCGCCCCCGGCCCCGGCTTCGACACACCCTTCGCGTTGGCCGTGATCGACCTCGACGACGGGGGCACCCTGTTGTCGCACGTCGACGCCGGCGACCCGGACCAGGTCGTGATCGGGATGCGCGTCCGGGTCGACTTCCGGCCGCTGACCTGCGAGATCGCCCTGCCGTACTTCGTCCCGGACCCGGGTGACCGAAGGAGATGACGCCATGGCGACCACGCCGGTACGCGTTCCGAAGATGGCCGAGCTGGTGGCGGCGCAGCTGCGCCGGATGATCGTACGGGGGGAGCTCGCGGAGGGGGACGCGCTGCCGGCCGAGACGGCGCTGATGGCGGAGTTCGCCGTGTCGCGGCCGACGCTGCGCGAGGCGTTCCGGGTGCTGGAGTCGGAGTCGCTGATCAGCGTGCGCCGGGGCGCCAGGGGCGGGGCGCGGGTCCAGGTCCCGGAGGGCACGGTGGCCGCCCGGTACGCGGGCGTGGTCCTGGAGTACCGGGGCACGACCCTCAGGGACGTCTACGACGCGCGCACGGTGATCGAGGCACCCTGCGCCGGTCTGCTGGCCGCGCGGCGCACGGAGGAGGACCTGCGGCGGCTGCGCGCCGCGGTCGCCGAGGCGGAGGGGCTGATGGACGACCCGTCCGCCTTCATCCGCGCCCACATGGAGTTCCACGCCCTCGTCGTCGAACTCGCCGGCAACCAGACCCTGTCCGTCCTCAACGGCATGGTCCGGCACATCATCGACCAGGCGAACTGGTCCCACGTCGACCTCGACGCGGGCAGCCCCGAGAACGTACGGGCCAACCGCCGCGGCTTCCGCGCCCACGGCGCCCTCGTCGAACTCGTCGCCGCCCGCCGGGCCGAGGCCGCGGAGGAGCTGTGGCGGGTGCATCTCCAGGAGGCCGAGGGCTATCTGCTGCGGAACAAGTCCATGACGACCGTCCTCGACCTGCTCGGCTGAAGCCCCGGCCGACCCCGACCGCAGCCCCCATCGACCCCGGCCGCAGCTTCCCCTTCGTTCCTGGCCGTAGCTTCGGTCGGTCCCGGCTGGAGTCTTCCGTCGTTCTGGCCGTAGCTTCGGTCGGTCCCGGCTGGAGTCTTCCGTCGTTCTGGCCGTAGCTTCTGTCGACCCCGGCCGTAGCCCCCGTCGGCCTCGGCCGAGGTTTCGTGGCCCTCGGCCGCATGCTTCCCTCAATCGCCGCGCAGCTCCCGCACGATCGGCTCCCACACCTCGGCGTCGATCTCGTACGCCGTGTAGAAGGACACCCGGTCGACCAGGGCCCCGTACCGGCGGCGGATCTCGGCCGCCACCCGCTGCGGTTCCGCCACCACCGCGAAGGTGTGGAGCACGTCGTCGTCGACGAGGCGGCCCATCGCCTCCCACTTGTCCGCACGGGCGGATCTGGACAACGCGTGGAGTTCGTCGCCGAGTTCGCCCCAGCCGTGCAGCTCAAGGACGCCGCGATAGGCGGGCGTGCTGCCGTAGAAGGCGATCTGGCGCCGGGTGCCGTCCACCGCGCGGGCCAGCTCCTCCTCGGTGCGGCCGGTCGCGGTGAGCAGGAGATGACTGACGGAGAAGTCCGCCCGTGCCCGGCCCGAGGCCGCGAGGCCCGCCCCGACCGTCGGCAGGGTCACCTCCCGCAGATACCGCTCGGTGGTGAAGCCGTGCGCCAGCAGCCCGTCCGCGACTTCTCCGGCCACCCGGGTCATCGCCTCCCCGACGGCGGCCACGTACACCTTCGGCGCGCCGCCCGGGGCGGGCGGGGGAGAGAAGAAGGGCGCCATGAGGGTGTGCGTGTAGAAGTCGCCGCGGAAGTCGAGCTTCTCGCCGTCGTTCCAGGCGGCCCAGATGGCGCGCAGCGCGCTGACGTACTCGCGCATCCGGGCCGCGGGCCGGCTCCACGGCATGGCGAAGCGCCGCTCGATGTGCGGCTTGATCTGACTGCCCAGACCGAGCGCGAACCGCCCTCCCGCGTACGTCTGCAGGTCGTGGGCCGTGTAGGCGAGTTGCATGGGGGAGCGGGCGAAGGCGACCGCGATGGCCGTGCCGACCTCCAGCCGGTCGGTGTGCTCGGCGGCGAGCAGCAGCGGAAGGAAGGGGTCGTGCTTCGACTCCGAGGCCCACAGACCGTCGTATCCCGCCTTCTCGTGGTGCCTGGCCTCCTCGACCACCTCGGCGGTGGTCCACACATTGAGCTTGCCGTCGACCTTCATGCCACTCCTCGGGGCGTGTCCCTGCCGATGCCGTCCATACCGATGCGCCGCGCGAGCAGTTCCCGGTGGTACGCCGGGTCGCCGAACTGCAGTTGTGAGGTCTTGGCCCGCTTCAGATACAGATGGGCCGGATGCTCCCAGGTGAAGCCGATGCCGCCGTGCACCTGGATGTTCTCGGCGGCCGCCTGCAGACACGCGTCGGAGCAGAACGCCTTGGCGAGGCTCGCCACGGCGGGCAGCTCCGGGTCCTCGCCGTCGGCGGCGAGCAGCGCGTAGTGCGCCGCGGCGCGCGCCGACTCCACCTCCAGCAGTACGTCGGCCAGCAGGTGTTTGACGGCCTGGAAGGAGCCGATGGGCCGCCCGAACTGGTGGCGCGTCTTCGCGTACTCCACCGCCATGTCCAGTGCCCGCCCGGCCACCCCGACCTGCTCGGCGGCCAGCGCCACGGCGGCCCGGTCGAGGACCTCCGACACCAGCCGCCAGCCGTCGTCGCCGTGCGTACGCAGCCGGGTCGCCGGTACGCCGTCGTAGTCGAGGCGGGCCTGGCGGCGGGTCGGATCCAGGGTGGGCAGCGGCTCACGGGTGAGGCCGGCCGCGTCGCCGTCCACGAGGAAGACGCCGATGCCGTCGTCGGCCCGTGCGACGGTGAGGACGACATCGGCGGTCGCACCGTCCAGGACGAAGGTCTTGCGCCCGGTCAGCAGCCAACTCCCCGCCGTCTCACGGGCGGTGAGACGCACGCCCGCCGCGTCCCAGCGGGCGGTGTCCTCGGTCAGGGCCAGGGTGCCGACGAGTTCGCCGGAGGCCAGGCCCGGCAGGAGCCGCTTGCGGGCGTCCTCGTCGTCCGAGCGCAGCAGGGCGGTGGTCGCGAGGACGGCCGAGGCGAGAAAGGGCGCGCACAGCAGTGCGCGGCCGGACTCCTCCATGACGACGCCCACTTCGACCGCTCCGCACCCGGCGCCGCCGTACTCCTCGGGGACCGCGAGGCCCTGCAGGCCCAGCTCCGTCCCCATCCGGCGCCAGAGCGCCCGGTCGAAGCCCTCCGGGGTCTCCATCAGCCGCCGCACCTCGGTCCCGGGCGAGGTGTCGGCGAGGAACGCCCTGACGGTGTCCCGCAGTTGCTCCTGCTCGTCGCTGAAGGCGAAGTCCACGCGAATCCTCCCGTTCAGCGGCTGCCGCGCGCCGCGATGATCTTCTCGACGATGGCGATGTGGTCCGGGCCGCGCATGCTGTCCCGCTCCGCCAGCAGCGCCGGTTCCAGCACGGTCGCGAGGGCCCGCTCCAGATGCAGGTTCACCGCCCGCTTGGTCTCGCGCAGCGCCTGGACGGGCAGGGCGGCCAGCCGCTCGGCGAGGTCCATCGCCTCGTCCAGGAGCTTCTCCTTCGGCACGGCACGGTTGGCGATGCCCAGCCGGACCGCCTCCTGGGCGCTGACCCGGTCACCGAGGAACAGCAGCTCCTTCGCGCGGGTCAGACCGACGAGCAACGGCAGCACGAGCGCGCCGCCGTCGCCTGCGACCAGCCCGACCTGGACGTGCGGGTCGGCGACGTACGCGTCGTCGGCGATCAGCACGAGGTCGCTCAGCAGGGCCAGACTGCAGCCGAGGCCGACCGCGGGTCCGTTCACCGCCGCGATCACCGGGAGCGGGCAGCGGACCATGCCGGTGATGATCCGCCGGGCCTCGTCGACGTTCTGCTGCCGGAAGGCGCGGTCGCGCTGGACCCGGGTCATGATGTCGAAGTTGCCGCCGGCGCTGAACGCCCGGCCGCGCCCGGTCAGTACCACCACCCGGGCCTCCGGATCGGCCGCGAGGTCCTCCCACACCGTCGCGAGACCCGAGTGCAGCTCCTCGCTCATCGAATTGAGCTGCTCCGGCCGGTTCAGCTCGATGAGCCGGACCGGCCCGCGAGCCGTCACCACCAGATCGGTCATGTCCACCGCCGTCAGTCAGCATTGAATGAGTCAGTAGAGTTGAATGCTATAACTAATTAAGCTGACAGGGAACCGATCAGATGTCGGACGAGCGACGACCACGGAGGACACCGATGCCGGTGAAGGAGTACGAGACCGTACGGGCCGAGGTGGCAGACCGCATCCTCACCGTCACCCTCGACCGTCCCGAGAAGCTGAACGCCTTCGGCCCGCGGATGATGCACGACCTGCTGGACGTCCTGGACGCGGCCGACGCCGACGACGAGGTGCGCGTGATCGTGGTGACCGGAGCCGGACGCGGCTTCTGCGCGGGCGCCGACGTCAGCTCCGGAGGCGGCACCTTCGACCACAGCACCGCCGGTGCCTGGCACCGCGACACCGGCGGCCGGGTCGCCCTGCGGATCTACTCCTGCGCCAAGCCGGTCATCGCCGCGATCAACGGCCCGGCGGCCGGTGTCGGGGCCAGCATGACCCTGCCCATGGACATCCGGCTGGCCTCGACGTCCGCGAAGTTCGGCTTCGTCTTCGCGCGCCGCGGCATCGTGCCGGAGTCCGCCGCGAGCTGGTTCCTGCCGCGGGCGGTGGGTATGCAACGTGCCATGGAATGGGTGGCGACCGGACGGGTCTTCGGCCCCGAGGAGGCACTGGCGGCCGGACTCGTACGCTCCGTGCACCCGCCCGAGGAACTGCTCCCGGCGGCGTACGGCATCGCGCGCGAGATCGCGGAGAACACCTCGGCGGTCTCGGTCGCCCTGGCGCGGCAGATGATGTGGCGGATGCTCGGCGAGGCCCACCCGATGACCGCGCACCGCCTCGACTCGAGGATCATGAGCCAGATCGGCGGCGGCCCGGACCCCACGGAGGGCATCGAGTCGTTCCTCGCCAAGCGCCCGCCGGACTTCCCGGGCCGGGTCGGCAAGGACATGCCGCCGGTGTATCCGTGGTGGCAGGACGAGGAGTTCCGGCCCTTCGGGCAGTAGGCGGGAGGCCGCGGCATCGAGATGGGGAATCGCATGACGTCGTACGACTACATCATCGTGGGAGCCGGTTCGGCGGGATGCGTGCTCGCGCACCGCCTCTCCGCGGACCCGCGCACGTCCGTGCTGCTGATCGAGGCCGGCGGCCGCGACTCCAGCCCGCTGATCAGGATGCCCAAGGGCTTCGGCAAGCTCCTGAGCGACCCGCGTTTCGCCTGGCACTACCCTGTCGAGCCGTTCGGCCCGAACCGCCGCACCGAGCTGTGGACCCGGGGCCGTACGCTCGGCGGATCCAGCTCGGTCAACGGCATGGTCTACAACCGCGGCGCCCGCCCCGACTACGACGAACTGGAGCGGCTCGGCAACCCCGGCTGGGGCTGGGACACCATGCTGCCCGTATACAAACAGATCGAGGACAACGCGCTGGGAGCCTCCGAACTGCGCGGCACGGGCGGTCCGCTGCCCGTCGGCACCGCGCCGCGGCCGGAGCGGCTCTGCGAGGAGGCGATCGCCGCCGGGGCCGACCTCGGCTGGACCCGTACGGCCGACCTCAACGCGAGCGACGACGAACGCATCGGCTACGCCATGGCCACCATCAGGAACGGGCAGCGGTTCAGTGCCGCCCGCGCCTTCCTGCACCCGGTCGCGCACCGGGCGAACCTGACCGTGGCCGTCGACACCCTCGTCACCCGCGTGCTGATCGACAAGGGCCGGGCCGTCGGTGTCCGCACCCGGAGCGGGGGGACGGAGACCGACCTGCGCGCCCGGCAGGAGGTGATCCTGTCCGCCGGCAGCATCGCCACCCCGAAGATCCTCCAACTGTCGGGCATCGGGCCCGCGGAGACGCTGAAGTCGGCCGGCGTGGACGTCCTGGTCGACAGTCCGCACGTCGGCGGCAGACTGCGCGAGCACCGCTGCTTCGTCGTCCAGTACCGGCTGAAGGACGACCTCGGCTACAACTCGGCGCTCAGCACCCCGCTGCGCCAGGCGATCACCGGGGCCAAGTACCTCGCCACCCGTCGTGGCCCGCTGGCCGCGCCCGCCTTCGACGTGATCGCCTTCTTCAAGACACGCCCGGAACTCGGCCGCCCGGACGCGCAGTTGCTCATCGCCCCCGTCTCCCTCCAGCCGGAGACACCCGGACAGGAGAACGGTGTCGAGCGCGAGCCCGGCCTGATGGGCCTCGGCTACATCCTGCGCCCGACCGCCGAGGGCGGACTGCACATCACCTCGGCCGACCCCGAGGCCCCGCTGACCATCACGGCCAACTACTACGGATCCGAGCACGACCGCACCGTGGGCACCGCCCTTTTCCGCAGGATGCGGGAACTCTTCGAGACCGATCCGATAGCCGGGCGGATCACCGCCGAAACACTGCCGGGACCCGGGGTCCGGGACGACCGGGAGATCATCGACGCGGGGCTCGACCACGGCCGCTGCGGCTACCACGCCATCGGCACCTGTGCGATGGGCCCGGCCGAGGACGATGTCGTGGATTCGCGCCTGCGCGTCCGCGGTGTCGAGGGCCTGCGGGTCGTCGACTGCTCGGTGCTGCCGACCATGGTGTCCGGCAATCTCAACGGGCCGATCATGGCCCTGGCCTGGCGGGCCGCGGACCTGGTTCTGGGCCGGGACTGATCGGCACCGGGCGGGACCGATCGGCACTGGCCGGGGGATCCGCACCGGCCGGGACGATTACCGGTCTCGCCCGAACCGGCCGCACGAGATCTGGCCGAAACATTGTTGTGGTTTCCCCGAAGTGTTAGCGTCCGGACGGCGGACATTCAGTTGAATGCGCTACACCATTCATCGCCTGGACGGTGACCATGAGCGATGGTTCGCTCTCCGACGCCCACCTCGCCCACGCCCGCCTTGTCGGCTCCCGCCTCGGCGACTCCTACCCAGGCGTCGACTGGGGGGTCGCCACCGCGGACGCCATCGCGACGCCCCTGCTGCCGCTGCCCGACCGGGGCGGCCACTTCCGCCAGTGGACGGAGGACATCCGCCATCTCGTCGGTGTCGCTCCGAGCACCTACCGAGCGGTCGCGGGCTGGCCGCGACTCCAGCCGGAAGGCCCGGGTTCCTGGGACCGCACGGCCCTGGACCACTGCGACCGCACGCTCGACGCCCTGCTCGCCCTCGGCCTGCGGCCCAGCGTCACGCTGCTGCATCTGTCGCTGCCCCCATGGCTGGACGCCGCCGGCGGCTGGCTGGTCCGCGACACCGCGGAGCGCTTCGCCGAGTACGCCGCCGAGATGGGCCGCCGCTTCGGCGACCGGGTCGCCCGCTGGATCACCTCGACCGACCTGGCGAGCCCCACGCTCGCCGACCATGTGGCGGGACTGTATCCCCCGGGCCGGGGGATCGGCAGCGCCGGGATACCGGCGGTCCACCACATCCTGCTCGCCAACGGACTCGCCACCCAGGCACTGAGGGCCGCCGGAGCACGCGGCCGGATCGGCACCACGGTCACCCTCGTCAGCGGCTACCCGGCCACCGACGACCCCTTCGACCGGCTCGCCGTGGAGCGACTGGAGAGCTGGACCAACCGCCTCTTCCTCGACCCCCTGCTGCTCGCCGAGCACATGGTCACCGAGGACGACATCGCACCCGTCGAGGCCACGGGCTGCGTACGCCCCGGCGATCTGGAGATCATCGCCACCCCCCAGGACCTGCTCGGCCTGTCCTGGCACACGCCGTTCCGCGTCACCGCCCCCGAGAACCTGCCCCGGGTGCTGCCGGCCACCAAGTGCCCCGGCGCTCTCAACGAGGTGAACCGGCTGCTCGTGGGTCTCGGCTTCGCCGTGATCCCCTTCGACGACGTGGAGACGACGGCGTACGGCTGGCCGATCCTGCCCGAAGGGCTCGCCGACGCCGTCGCCGCCCTGCACGACCTGTACGGGGACCTCCTGCCACCGCTGTCGATCGTCGACAACGGCATGGGCGACCTGGACCTCGTCGACGCCACGGGGCGCCGCGACGACGCCCGGCGCCGGGCCCTGCTCGGTGCCCGGCTGTCCTGGCTGGCCGGGGTCATCGCCCGCGGGGTCGACGTGTGCGGCTACGAGTACTGGTCGGTGCTCGACAACCTGGAGGCGAAGTTCCGCTACACCCGCCTCTATGCGATGGCCGTCCCCGACCACGAGTCGCCGCCGCACCCGCCGATGCCCTCCGACTGGGTGCACCGAGGAGCCTTCGCCGAGGAGGCCGCCCCCGCCGGGCCGCCCGCCGGACTGAGCCTGGTGCCGACGGCCCGCCCCCCTCAGAGCGGCGTCGGGGCTTCGTAGTCCTTGCCGCGGATCAGCCGCACCGGGGTGTAGACGAGGACCTCCTCGTCGCGCTGGTTGCGGACCGCGATACGGCTGGTCACCACGCCGCGGCCGGGTTTGCTGGACGGGCGTGAGTCCGTGGTCTCCACCACCGCGTACAACGTGTCGCCCACGTACACCGGGCCCTGGACGGTCAGTTCCATGTGCAGGAACGCCAGGCCCGTGCCGTGCAGCACGTTCGTCTGCAGGACCAGTCCCTCGGCGATGCAGTACGTCAGCGCCCCCGGTACCAGCCGGCCGGTGTAGCCGCCGTCCGCGGCGTGCGAGGCGTCCCAGAAGAGCGGCTCGTTGAAACCGCCCCAGGTCACGAAGTTGACCAGGTCCGTCTCGGTGACGGTACGGCGGGCGGTGCGGAAGATCTGCCCGGCGGGCATCTCCTCGTAGGTCATCCCCCTGACCAGCGGGGGGATCTCGGTGGCGGTGGACTCCGATGTCATCGCGGGCTCCTCGGACGTGCGCGGGGTGGATGGTTCACAGGTCGAGCGGGTGCTTGGTGCCCACGCCCTCGAAGTCCGGGGCGCGCTTGTCCCGGTGGGCGGCGAGACCCTCCGTGACCTCGTGCCCCGCGAATCCGAAGAACTCCAGTCCGAGGGAGGCCTCGAAGAGCGGCTGGGCCGTGCGGTACCAGTGGTTGAGGGAGCGCTTGGTCCAGCTGAGCGCGCTGGCGGGCCCGGCGGCCAGGGCGGTGGCGATGCGCAGCCCCTCGGCATGCACCTGGTCGTCGTCCACGCACTTCGACACCAGGCCGATCCGCTCGGCCTCCTCGCCGGTGAGCGCCTCGCAGGTCAGCAGGTAGTACTTGGCCTTGGCCATGCCGCACAGCAGCGGCCAGCAGATCGCCGCGTGGTCGCCGGCCGCGACCCCGAGGCGTGTGTGTCCGTCGACGATCTTCGCCCGGCGCCCGGCCACGGAGATGTCCGCCAGCATGCCGATCACCAGGCCCGCGCCGACGGCGGGGCCGTGGATCGCGGAGACCACCGGCTTGGAACAGTCGATCACCCCGTAGACCATGTCCCGCGCCTCGCGCATCACCCGGGCGCGCACCGTGTAGTCCTCGGTCATGGCCTCGATGGAGTCGAAGGTCCCGCCCGCCGAGAACGCCTTCCCCGCGCCCTGGACCAGGACCGCGCGGGTGGACTCGTCCCGGTCGACGACCGGCCAGATGTCGGCCAGTTCGCCGTGCATCCGGGGATCGACCGCGTTGAGGTTCGGTGCGTCGAGGACGATGCGGAGCACGCCGGGCGCGGGCCGCTCGAAGGTCAGGCTCGTGAATCGCGCATAGCGGTCGTCCCGGTGCGCGTCGTCGTGATCCGTCACGTCATGCTCCTGGTGTATTCAGTGCGGATACTATAATTATCTAACTGTATCGCGAACGGGCAACACCAAGGACGGGATGCTGGGCATGGATCTCACCTTCAGTGAGGAGCAGGACGAACTGCGCAAGGTCGTACGGTCGTTCCTCACCCGGTACTCCACCGAGGCGGACGTCCGCCGGCTGGCCGCCGACCCGCGCGGCCACGATCCCGTCGTCTGGCGGCGCATGGCCGCCGAACTCGGTCTGCAGGGGCTCGCCGTCCCGGAGGAGTACGGGGGCTCCGGATTCGGATACGCCGACCTCGGCATCGTCTTCGAGGAGGCGGGCCGTGCCCTGCTCTGCGCGCCCCACCTCGCCACCGTGGCCCTGGCCGCCGAGGCGCTGCTGCGCTGCGACGACGAGGAGGCCCGGGGCGACCTCCTGCCGGGGATCGTGTCCGGCGGGACCGTCGCGACCCTCGCGCTCACCGAGGACGGCGGCCGCTGGGACGAGCCCGGGATCCGGCTCACGGCCCTGGGCACGAAGGGCGGTTGGCGGCTGACCGGCGTCAAGACCTACGTCCCCGACGGACACCTCGCCGGTCTGCTCCTGGTCGCCGCCCGTACGCCGTCCGGCATCAGCCTCTTCGCCGTCGAGGGCGGCGCGCCGGGTGTCACCCGCACCCCCTTGCGCACCCTCGACCAGACCCGCAAACAGGCCCGCGTGGAGTTCACGGACACCCCCGCCCGGCTGCTCGGCACCGAGGGCGCCGCCTGGCCGGTGCTCGAACGCACCCTCGCCACGGCCTCCGTCCTGCTGGCCGCCGAACAGGTCGGCGGAGCCGCCGCCGCCCTGGACGCGGCCGTGTCCTACGCCAGGATCCGCGTCCAGTACGGCCGGCCGATCGGCTCCTTCCAGGGGATCAAGCACAAGTGCGCCGACATGCTCGTCGAGATCGAGTCGGCGCGCTCGGCCGCGTACGGCGGTCTGTGGGCGCTGGACGCGGGGGACGAGACGGAGATCGCCCTCGCCGCCGCCCTCGCCCAGGTCTTCTGCGCGGAGGCGTTCACCAAGGTCGCCGCCGAGAGCATCCAGGTGCACGGCGGGATCGGCTTCACATGGGAACACCCCGCGCACCTCCACCTCAAGCGGGCCAAGAGCTCGGAAGTACTGCTCGGCACGCCCGCGTACCACCGGGAGCTGCTCGCCACCCGGCTCGGCATCTGAATCCACCTGGAGGGACCAGACGATGGAACTGGACTTCGGACCCGCGGTGGGCGACTTCCGCGACGAGCTGCGCGACTGGCTGGCGGAGCATCTGACCGGGGAGTTCGCCGCACACCGCGGGGTCGGCGGACCCACGGACGGCGCGGCCTGGGAGGTGCGCCTCGCCTGGGACCGTGAGCTGTCCGCCGGGAACTGGCTGGGGGTCGGCTGGCCGCGGGAGTACGGCGGCCGGGGACTCGGACTGATCGAGGAGATCGTCTTCGCCTACGAGTACGCGCGCGCCGACGCCCCCTACCGGGCCACCGGCAACGGCCTCGACCTGCTGGGCCCGATGCTGCTCGCCCGGGGCAGCGAGGCCCAGAAGAAGCGCTTCCTGCCGCCGATCCTCGCCGTCGAGGAGATGTGGGGGCAGGGCTTCAGCGAACCCGGCGCGGGATCCGACCTGGCGTCCGTACGGACGCGGGCCGAACGGGACGGCGACGAGTGGGTGCTCGACGGACAGAAGGTGTGGACCTCCTTCGGCCTCCACGCCGACTGGCTGTACGTCCTGGCCCGTACCGACCCCGGCTCCCAGCGGCACCAGGGGCTGACCATGCTGCTGGTGCCCACCGACCAGCCGGGCGTCGACATCCGGCCCATCCGCAACCTGGCCGGCCAGGACGAGTTCGCCGAGGTCTTCCTGGCCGGCGCGCGCACCGCGTCCGACCTGGCCGTGGGCGAGGCCGGCCAGGGCTGGCGCACGGCGATGGCCACCCTGGGCATCGAACGCGGCACCACGCTGCTGCCCCAGCAGCTCACCTTCGAACGCGAGGCCGACGCGCTCATCGAGCTGGCCCGCACGCGCGGCGCGCTCGACGACCCCATGCTGCGCCGCCGGATCGTGGACGCGTGGATCTCCGTACGCGTCATGCGCACCACCAACATGCGGACCATCGGCGAGCTGATCGCGGGCCGCCCGCCCGGCCCCCAGGCCACGACCGCCAAGCTGTACGCGTCGACGCGACACCAGCGGCTCGGTCATCTCGCGATGGAACTGGCCGGACCCGCCGGACAGATCGTCGGCGAGGACTACGGCCTGGACACCCGGCAGCGGTCCTTCCTGCTCTCCCTCGCCGAGACGATCTACGGCGGATCGAGCGAGATCCAGCGCAACATCATCGGTGAACAGCTGCTCGGTCTGCCGAAGGACCCACGCCCATGAGCGCCCCCGGGGGGATCCCCCTGGAAGACCGCATCGACCGCGTGGAGTCCCAGCTCGCCATCCAGCAACTGCCCGTCCGCTACGCGCTGGCCGTGGACGCCAGGGACCTCGACAGCTGGGTCGGCTGCTTCCCGCCCGAGGTGGAGATGGGGCGCCACGGCCGGGGGCGGGCGGCGCTCCGCGCCTACATCGAGCCGCTCGTGCGCGGATTCCACCGCTCGATCCACCAGATCTGCGGCCACCGCGTCGAGTTCACCGGCCGGGACACGGCGACCGGTTCGGTCTACTGCCGGGCCGAGCACGAGGTGGGGGAGCGGTGGATCGTGATGGCCATCCGCTACCTCGACGACTACGTACGCGTGGACGGCGCATGGTACTTCGCGCGCCGCCGGGAGCAGCACTGGTACGCGGCCGATGTCACCGAGCGCCCCCAGGCGGTCGGCTTCAACAGCTGGGCGGGAGCGGGTGATCCGCCGTTGCCGGACGCCTTCCCCACCTGGGCACCCTTCTGGAAGGAGACGTGATGGAGCGACACGCACGGCTGGCCGGGAAGGTCGCGCTGGTCACCGGCGGCGGCCAGGGAGTGGGGCGCGGGATCGCGCTGGCGCTGGCAGCCGAAGGGGCCGCGGTGGTGGTCGCGGGCCGGACCGAGAGCACGTTGAAGGACACGGCCGGGGAGATCGCCGGGCGCGGGGGCCTCGCCCACATCGTGGTGGGCGACGTGAGCGAGCGCGGTGACGTCGACCGCATGGTGGACGAGACCGTACGGGAGTTCGGCTCGCTGGACGTGCTCGTCAACAACGCGCAGTCCTCGGTGCAGCGGCCCTTGGAGCACACGACGTACGACGACGTCGAACTGACGTACCGCAGCGGCCCGTTGGCCACCTTCCACGCGATGCAGGCAGCCCTGCCGCATCTGAGGGCGAGCCGTGGCAGCGTGGTGAACCTCGGCTCGTCCACCGCGGTGCAGGGCGATCCGACCTTCGCGGCGTACGCGATGGCCAAGGAGGCGATCCGGGGCCTGAGCCGGGTGGCCGCGCGGGAGTGGGGCGCGTACGGGATCCGTGTGAACGTCGTCTGTCCGGCCGCGCTGAGCCCGGCCGCGGAGGTGTATCTCGCCGCCCACCCCGACAAGGCCGAACGGCTTGTCGCCGCCATCCCGTTGGGACGGCTGGGCGACCCGGAGGAGGACATCGGCCGGGCGGTGGCGGCGCTGGTGAGCGACGACATGGCCTATCTGACGGGGGCGACGCTGATGCTGGAGGGCGGCCGGACCCTCCTGGGCTGACCGCGGACCACCAGCCTCCCAAGGCTCACACGACGCCCCGCGCCCGCAGCGCCACGAGCTGATCCTCCGTCACCCCGGCCAGTGCGCCCAGGACTTCGGCGGTGTGCTCGCCCAGCGCGGGCGGCGGGGTGTATCCCCCGACCGGGGTCGCCGAGAGCCGGATCGGGTTGGCGAGCAGCGGCAGCCGTCCGGACACCGGGTCCGCCACGTCCACCAGCATCTCGCGGTGCCGTATCTGCGGGTCGGCGAAGACCTCCGGCATCTCGTTGAACGGGCCCGCGGGGACGTCGTGTTCGTCCAGCAGGGCCAGCCACTCGTCCCGGGGCCGGGTGCGCAGGATCGCCTCCAGGACCGGCACGATCTCCTCCCGGTGCGCGATCCGGGCGGACGTGGAGGCGAACCGCGGATCCTGCAGCAGGTCGGTGCGGTCGGCCGCCGCGCACAGGGCGGCGAACTGCTTGTCGTTGCCCGCGACGAGGAAGAGCGGCTTGTCCGCGCACTGGAACGCCTGCGAGGGGATCCCGCCGTAGCCGCCGTTGCCCCGGCGCCGCGGCACTTCGCCGGAGACCAGATAGTTCATCGCGAAGTGCGAGAGCGAGGCCAGCCCGCAGTCCAGCAGCGAGAGGTCGATGAACTGGCCCTCGCCGGTGAGGTCCCGGTGCCGCAGCGCCGCCAGCACGGCCGTGGAGGCGTAGAGACCGGTGAGGATGTCGACCATGCTGACGCCGACCTTCATCGGCTCCTCGGGGTGGCCGGAGACACTCATCATCCCGGACATGGCCTGGAAGATCCCGTCGTAGCCGGGCCGCCGCGCGTAGGGGCCGGTCTGGCCGAAGCCGGTGACGGACAGATACACCAGCCGCGGGTTGAGTGCGCGCAGGCTCTCGTGGTCGAGTCCGTACCTCGCCAGGGTCCCGGCGCGGAAGTTCTCCACCAGGACGTCCGAGCGGGCGGCCAGCGCGCGGATCAGCCGCTGTCCCTCGGCGGTGGCGTGGTTGACGGTGACGGACCGCTTGTTGCGGTTGCAGGCGAGATAGAAGGCGGCGGTGTCGGTGCGTTCGCCGTCGGGTCCGGTGGGGAAGGGCGGGCCGTACGTCCGGGAGTCGTCGCCGGCCCCCGGCCGCTCCACCTTGATCACCTCCGCGCCCAGGTCGCCGAGCAGTTGGGTGGCCAGCGGCGCGGCGAGGATACGGGACAGGTCGAGGACGCGGATCCCGGACAGGGCGGTCGACGGCATCGATGGCCTCCCACTCTGGAGCGAGCGATGAATGAGTTATATAAATAATACATCTGGCTGCCGAAGGCGGGTCTGGATGATTGCCTCAACTATCCAATTCATGTAACTATATCGAGCAGGCTGGCGAGCAGGGACCGGGCCGGTCGGCCGAGACCGGAAGGTGTGCGGATGACCGTCGCGGCGAGGACCCTCACCGACCAGGAACAGCGCGAACGCCGCGAGTGGTTCCGGGCCCGCTGGGAGCGCGGGGTCAAGTTCAACCGCGGCTGCGGGATGCGGGTGCTGCGCTGGGAACCGGACGGCGTCGAGATGGTCCTGCCCTACGCCGAGGCGCTCTCCGCCCACGAAGGCGTCTTCCACGGCGGGGTCATCTCGGCGCTCATCGACACCGCGGGCGCGGGCGCCGTGATCGCCGGGCACGACTTCGGCAAGGGCAGTCTGCTCAGCACCGTGTCGATGTCGGTGCAGTATCTCGCGCCCGCCCGGGGCCGGGAGGCCGTCGCGTACGCGCGGTGCGTCAGGCGGGGCCGCCGGCTGCACTTCGCCGATGTGGACGTACGCGTCGGCGACGGCCGTATCTGCGCCCGCGGCCAGGTGGTGGTGAGCATCTCGGGGGAGCGGCCCGGCGTCGGCGCCCCGATCGAACCGTAGACGGAGGATGGACGAAGTGTCGCAACAGTCCGAGCAGTCCGAGCGGGCCGAACAGGACCTGGTGCTCTACGAGGTCGACGAGGACGGCGTCGCCACCCTCACCCTCAACCGGCCCGAGCGCAAGAACGCGTGGAGCCTGCCGATGGAGCGACGCTTCTTCGCACTCCTCGACGAGGCCGCGCAGGACCCGGCCGTGCGCGTGGTGATCCTCACCGGAGCGGGCCGGGCGTTCTGCCCCGGCATGGACGTCCAGCGGCTGGAGCAGAACGCACAACCGGGCCAGTCCCTCAACCTCCGGGCCCGGGTGCCGATGTACAGCAGGCGGACCCTGCCCAAGCCCATGATCGCGGCCGTCAACGGCGCGTGCGCCGGCATCGGCCTGATCCAGGCCCTCATCTGCGACATCCGCTTCGCCGCCCGCGGCGCCCGCTTCACCACGGCCTTCACCCGGCGCGGTCTGGCCGGTGAGTACAACCTGCCGTACGTACTGCCCCGCGTCGTCGGCCTGGAGAACGCGCTGGACCTGCTGCTGTCCGGACGTGTCGTCGACGCCGACGAGGCGCGGCGACTCGGTCTGGTCAGCCGGGTCGTGGAGCCGGACGAACTGCTCGACGCCGCCCGCGCCTACGCCCGCGACATCGCCCGCAACTGTTCCCCGCGCGCCATGGCCGTCGTACGCCACCAGGTGTACGGCGATCTCGACCGGTCGTTCACCGACGCGCTCGCCCGCTCCTACTCGGCCATGGAGTTCTTCGCCGGCTCACCGGACTTCCGTGAGGGCGTGGCCAGTTTCGTGGAGAAGCGAGAGCCCAAGTTCGAGGGGCTGCCCCCGGACTTCGACCCGGAGGACGCGACCCGCGACGCGTTCCTGCCCTACTGACCCGACCCACCGATCGAGGAGCACCGACGATGACAGGGCAGCCGATGACAGGGCAGCCGTTCCCCGTCGAGGCCGGGCACATCATGATGTTCGCCCGCGCCATCGGCGACGAGAACCCGGCCTACCACGGTGAGGCCGCGTACGCCCCGCCGACCTTCGCGATGGCGAGCGCCCACCACGACCCGGACTACCCGCTGCGACCCCAGCCAGGTCAGGAGTGGTTCGGGTCGGGGAGCGGCTCCGGGACCATGACCGAGGGCGGCGGAGGCCTGCACGCCGAGCAGCACTTCGAGTACCACCGCCCGGTACGGGCCGGAGAGACGCTGTACGCGCACACGGTCCCCGGCCGCAGCTGGGAGAAGCAGGGCCGCACCGGCCGCCTGCTGTTCAGCGAGCGCGTCACCGAGTACCGGGACGCCGACGGCCGGCCGGTCGTCAGCGCCCGGACCGTGGCCGTCGTGCCCGAGGGCCCCGCCACCCGGAAGGACTCCTGATGAGCCCTATGAGCCCGATGAGCCCTATGAGCCCTATGAGCCCGATGAGCCCTATGAGTCCGATGAGCCCGACGAGCCTTCGCGTCGATGACGTCAAGGTCGGCGAGAGCCGCGTGAGCGTGCTTGTCGAGGACCTGAAGCGCACCCGGATCGTCCAGTACGCGGGCGCCTCCGGCGACTTCAACCCGCTGCACACCGACGAGGTGTTCGCCACCGAGGCCGCCGGCTACCCCGGGGTCTTCGCCCACGGCATGCTGACCATGGGAATGACCGGACGCGTCCTCACCGACTGGGTCGGCGTCGAGCCGCTGCTGACCTTCGGCGTGCGCTTCAAGGCCCAGGTCTGGCCGGGCGACACCCTCACCGCCACGGCGACCGTCGAGGCCGTCGAGGACACCCCGGCCGGGCCGGTCGCCCGCTTCTCGCTGCGCACCGTCAACCAGGACGGCGGCGAGGTGGTCAGCGGCACCGCGACGGTCCGGCTGGAGCCCTGACCGATGGACGGCGGCAGCGGACTCACCGGGGCGACGTGGACCGCCATGGTCGCCCGCGCCCACGACCACGCCCGTCCGGCCGTCCGCTTCGACGGCCTGACCTGGACCGGACGCGAACTCCTCGACCGCGCCGGCGGCGCGGCCGACTGGCTGGACACCCTCGGCCTCGCCCCCGGAGAGCCGGTGCCCGCACTGGTCGCCACCTCCGCCGACGCCCTCGCGCTGGTGATCGGCGGGGCGGGCTCCGGACACCCGCTCGCGCCGCTCGGCGTGCGCATGACTCCGTACGAGATCGCCGCGGTGGTGCACGGGATGGAGTCCCACGTCATCGTCGCCCAGGGCGAGTTCGCCGAGCTGGGCGGCCAGGTCGCGGAGCTGTCCGGCCGGCGCGCCGTGACCGTGCCGGAACTGCGCCCGAGCCCAAGGACGCTGACGGCCGCCCCGGACGCGCTCGCCGCCGTCCTGCACACCTCCGGGACGACCGGCATCCCCAAACCGGTCCCCATGACCCAGCGGCGGCTGGCCGCCCGCGCCCGCGTCAACGGACGGCTGTGCACGCTCGACGCCGACAGCTTCTACGGAGGCAGCGCGCCCTTCCATCACATCGCGGGCCTGGGCAACATCGCCGTCGCCCTGGCCGCCGGTGCGCTGATCACCGGGCTGCCGCGTTTCACCGTCGAGGGCTGGACCCTCCTGCGGGAACTCGGCACCACGCACACCAGCATGGTCCCCGCCATGCTGGAGACCCTGCTGGCGGCGGGCCACGCGCGCCACGAGAGCCTGCGGGTCCTGCAGTACGGTGGCGCGCCCATCCGCCCCGGCACCCTGCGGCGGACGTACGAGGCGATGCCCGGTGTCCGCATGCTCAACATGTTCGGGCAGACCGAGGGCTCGCCCCTGAGCGTGCTCACCCCGGACGACCACCGGGAGGCGATCGCCGGGCGCACCGAACTGCTGCGGTCCGTCGGACGAGCCGCCCCCGGCGTGGAGTTGCGGGTGCGCGACCCGGGCCCGGACGGCGTCGGCGAGATCGACGCCCGCGCCGACCACTTCTTCCGGGTGGACGCGGCGGGCTGGCTGCGCAGCGGCGACCTGGGGCGGGTGGCGGCGGACGGCTATCTGTATCTGGCCGGGCGCCGCAACGACATGATCATTCGCGGCGGTGAGAACGTCCACCCGCTGGAGGTGGAAACGGTCCTGGCCGCCCATCCCGGGGTCGCGGACGTGGCGGTGACGGGCGTCCCGGACGAGCGGCTCGGCCAGACCGTCGTGGCCTTCGTCGTCCCCGCCGACCCCGCCGTCCCGCCGGACCCGGCCGCGCTCAGGAAATACGCCCGCGACCGGCTGTCCGGGTTCAAGGTCCCCGTCCGCTGGCGCTTCGTGGCGGATCTGCCGCGCAACGCCAACGGCAAGGTCGTTCGCGGCAGCCTGCGGGAGCCGACGCCGTGACCGCATCGGAGGAGAGCAGCATGGCCCTACTCGACCACTCGGTCGTCGAACCGTCGGCGGTGGGCGTCGACCCGCACCGCCTGGATGTGCTGCTGCGCCGGATCGGGCTGGAGGTGGAGCACGGTCCGCTGCCCTCCGCGCAGGTCGCCGTCGCCAAGGACGGCCGGCTGGTGGCCTTCGAGACCTGGGGCGACGCCGGTCCGGACACCCGCTATGTCCTGCAGTCCGTGGGCCGGTCGATCGTGGCGGGCGTGGTGTGGAAGCTGATGGGCGAGGGACTGCTGGACCTCGGCGAGGAAGTCGCCGCGATCGTCCCGGAGTTCGCGCCCAACGGTAAGGAGGCGGTGACGGTCGAGCAGGTGCTCACCCACACCGCCGGCTTCCCCTTCGCGCCCCTGGGACATCCGAAGATGCTCGACCGGGAGCAGCGGCTCGCCGCCTTCGGCCGCTGGCGGCTCGACTCTCCGCCGGGCAGCCGGTTCCAGTTCCATCTGACCTCCGCCGCCTGGCTGATCGCCGAGATCGTCGAGCGGCGCACGGGCCTGGCCTTCGCCGAGTACCTGCGCGAGCGGATCGCGGGGCCGCTCGGCCTGTCCTCGGTCGAGCTGGGCGTTCCGGTCGACCGGCAGCCCGGCACGGTCGCGCCGATGACCGCCACCGACCGCACCGGCGACGACCAGGAGCCAGACCCCTGGGGGCCCTGGTATCTGTCGGATCCGCGGGTGCTGGCGGCGGGGGAGCCCAGCCACGCGCTGGTCGCCACGGCCGCCGATGTCGCCCTGTACTTCCAGGCGTTGGAGCACTCCGGCCTGTGGAAGCCGGAGGCGGTGGCGGAGGGCATCCGTATCCGGTTGACGGAGGTCCCCCACGGCGACAGGAACTACGGCGGTGGCGGCGGCAGGCGTACGAGCATGGCCCTGTTCGTCACCGTGGCCGGCCCCGACGCGGGCAGCGGGCTGCCGTCCACCGGCTCACCCGCGCTCTTCGGCAGCGCCGGAGCGGCCTACCAACTGGGCTTCATGGACCCGGAGACCGGTCTGTCCTTCGCATGCCTGAGCAACGGCTACCCGCTCGCCGGCTACGACCACGCGCGGCGCGGCACGGCGCTGCTCACCAACATCGCGAACCTGGCGGCCGACCTCACGGACTGAGCCTTCCTCATGGGTCGAGCCTTGTGAGCCGAGCCCTACGTCCTGAGCCTCACAGACTGAGCCCGGCACCGTCATCGGTGCCGGGCTCAGTGGTTGGTCCGACGCTCAGCGGCTGACCAGCTGCTGGGCGTTGTTGTACATGATGTCGTCCTGGACGGACTCGTCGAGTTCCGCGAGGAGTTTGCGGTAGTCGGCCGGGTTGGCGATGCCCTCCGCGTGCGGGAAGTCCGAGCCCATCACGATGGACTCGTGGTGGCCGAGGCGCTTCACCAGGCTCGGGATGTCGTCCTCCGGGTAGGGCACCACGCGGACGTGCTTGCGGAAGACCTGGCTGGGGCGCTCCTCCAACTGGCCGCCCAGCCAAGGGCCGTTGCGGCCCATGCCCCGGCTCTTGTCCATGTGCCGGACGAAGTGCGGCACCCACTCGGCGCCGAACTCCGACACCAGGACGTTGATGTCGGGGAAGCGGCCGAAGAGGTTGTCGAAGACGAGCGCGGAGAGCGTCTCCTCGATCGGGCGCTGGCCGTAGGTGTTCATCCACTGCCAGGCGGACATGCGGAAGTGGATCGGGTTAGGGTCGTGCCCCCAGGCCGGGGCCACGCTCGAGTTGTAGTAGAACTCGCTGATGTGGAAGCAGACGCTGGCCTTGGCCTCGTTGACCAGCTTCCAGAACGGGTCGAAGTACGGGTCGCCCGGTGAGCGGCCGTACTGCGGCCCGGTCGGCAGCATGATGAACCGGGCACCCTGCTCCAGGACGAACTCCAGCTCCTTCACCGCGTGGTCGAGGTCGCGCAGCGACAACAGGGCGGGGGAGTAGATGCGGTCCTGGTGGTTGAAGCCCCAGACCTCGTTCATGTAGCGGTTGAACGAGTGGTAGTTGGCGTAGAGCGGCTCGACGCCCTTCACATACTCCTCGGCGACCAGTGCCCAGCCGCCCGGATACATGATCGTCTGGTCGAGCCCCTGCTCGTCCATGACCCGCAGCCGGGCCTCGCGGTTCTGGTACGCCTCGTGCATCGGCTCGAACTGGTACGTCTCCTCGGGGTTGCCCGAGGCCATCGCCTTGAGCATCTCCTTGAGCGAGCCGGGCCGGTAGACCTGCCCGAACTCCGGTTCGAGGCAGACCACGATCCGGTCCCCGGCGAGGATGACCTCGCGGCCGTCCGGCAGTGTCACCGGGGCGACGGCCGTGCCGAGGAACTCCTTCGGGAGGTAGCGGGTGAAGGAGTCCCGTTCCTCGTACATGTGCTGGTCGCAGTCGAAGATGCGCTTGCGCTGTTCGGCCATGGCCGTGACCTCCGGACCCCAGAGCTATTCAGTACGCCTTCTATAATTATCTAACTGTTTGAAGAGCGCAAGAGCGGAGTCCGGGCGGACTTGGGGTGATCGGCCGGCCGCCGGGTCAGTCGAGGAGTTCGAGGACGGTCTTCGGGCCGGCCGAGTTCACCACGTCGTCGGCGCTGGAGAGATGGCGCTGCCACAGCTTCTCGGCCTCGTCGCCCTTGCCGGACTCGATCAGGCCGACCAGCCGCACATGCGCGCGGTGGCCCTTGAGGGCCTGGGCCTGCTGGGCTGCGGTGTCGGTGGCGGCCGCGGTGTAGGAGGCGTTGGCGCGGTCGACGATGGTGCGCAGCATGCCGCACAGCAGGATCAGGGTCTGGTTGCCGGTGAGCTCCACCAGCAGGGCGTGGAAGGCGTCCTGGGCGTCCACCAGTGCGAGCGGGTCGTCCAGTGCCGACTTCTCCACGGCCAGCGCGTCGCGCAGCCGCTTGATGTCCGTCGGGGTGTGCTTGGCGGCCAGCTGGCGGGCGCAGGGCGGCTCGATGAGCGCCGCCGCGCGGTAGACGTCGCCGAGCGTGGCGCCGCGGTACTCCAGGATCAGACCCGCGAAACGGGCCGCGACATCGGCGTCCGGCGCGCTCACCCGGGCGCCGCCGTGGGCTCCGCGGCGCACCATGATGAGGGACTCCGACTCCAGGACGCGGAAGGCCTCGCGCAGGGTCGGCCGCGAGATGCCGAACTGCTCCATCAGGCCCGACTCCGAGGGCAGCGCGTCCCCGGGCTTCAGCTCGCCCCGCACGATCTGGCGGCGCAGGTGTCCCGCGACCAGCTCGGCGGTCTTCGGTACGCGCACCTGGCGTCCCACGCGGGCGCGGGACGGGGCGGGCACGGTGGTCGCCTCTGTTGCGCGTGCTGCCTCGGCCACGGCGGTCTCTCCTCGCGATATAGCAAAATGAATCGTCTTAGTGCATCGAGGGTACCAGGTCAAGGGGTCCGCGATCATTGCCGGGACGTCGGTGATCTGGCGGCGGCATCCTCCTTGAGATATAGATGATTCATCTATCTATTTTGGAGTGACGCGATGGCCGAGAACCCGACCCCGGTGATCCTCTCCGAGCTCACCGACGACGGAGTCATGCTGCTCACCTTGAACCGGCCCGAGCGGCACAATGCCTGGACCCTGGAGATGGAGCTGCTCTACAACGAGCTGTTCGACCGGGCCGAGTCCGATCCCCGGGTACGGGCCGTGGTGCTCACCGGAGCCGGGCGCGGCTTCTGCCCGGGGATGGACATGAGCGTGCTGGACGGGGCGTCCTCCGGGGCCAGCCCGTGGCCGACGGACCGGCTGCCGCCGCGCACCCGGCCCATGTCCTTTCCCAAACCCGTCGTGGCGGCCGTCAACGGTGCCTGTGCGGGCATCGGCTTCAACCAGGCGCTGATGTGCGATGTGCGGTTCGCCGTGCCGACCGCCAAGTTCGCCGCCGCCTTCAGCGCGCGAGGGCTGGTGGCGGAGGACGGTGTGTCCTGGATCCTGCCCCGGATCGTCGGCTACGGGAACGCCGCCGACCTGCTGCTGTCCTCCCGCCGGGTCACCGGACCGGAGGCGCTGGCGATGGGGCTGGTCAACCGGCTCGTCGAGCCGGACGAGCTGCTGCCCACGGCGATCGCGTACGCGACCGAACTCGCCCGCTCGGCCAGCCCGTACGCGATGTCCCTGATCAAACGGCAGCTCGCCGACGACCAGGCGAGGACGTTCGTCGAGAGCCGGGACGACGCTGCGGCGCTGCTGGCCACGGCCAAGCGTGCCCCGGACTACCGCGAAGGCGTCCGCAGCTTCATCGAGCGTCGGCGGCCGGAGTTCGCGGGGCTGGGGGACTCGGCCTCGGCGCCTGCTTCAGTGGCGGCTTCGGCTTCGGTGGCGGCTTCGGCGCCGGAGGAGGTCTCGTCATGACGCGCGCGGAACTCCCGCTGCACCGCCGTACGATCACCCTCACCGCCCACGACGAGGGCGGCGACGCGATCTCGGTCGAGGCCGAACTGTCCGACGAGCGGCCGTGGGTGGACCCGTCCAGGGCCGTCGTGCACCGGATGGTCCTGGCCGTGCGCATCCGCTTGGCGGACATGGTCGTCGTGGACGCCCGGGCGGACATGCGGACGTTCCCGCACGCCGAGTGCCCGCTGATCGCCCCCGCCTTCGACGGCCTCGTCGGGCTGAGCGTGTCCGCCGGGTTCAACCGGGCGATCCGGGAACGGTTCCGCGGCGCCGCCGGCTGTACGCACCTGTACGAACTGGCCCGGGCGCTGGGCCCCGCCGCCGTCCAGGCCGCCATCTCCGCCAACGCGCGGCGCCGGGACACGGGCGAGCCGTCCCACGATCCGCGTGCCACCGCGGGCGTGCTCGACAGTTGCCACATCTGGGCGCCGGACGGAGTCGGCCTGCGCAAACTGGACGCGGGCTGGCGGCCCGGCACCGGACCGCGCCCGGTGCCGGAACTCAAGGCCTTCGAGGAGCCCGGCTAGCCTTCCGTTCCCCTGGGCTCCCGGGGTAGCCCCAGCACCCGCTCCGCGAGGATGTTCCGCTGCACCTGCGACGTCCCGGCATAGATCGTGCCGGAGCGGGCGATGAGGTACGTCGTCGACCAGGACGCGGAGGAGTTGGCGGCGCCGGGGTCGTCGGCGCGGTAGGTGCGCAGGGGCGGGCGGCCCACCGGGACCTGGCCGTGCAGGCCCATGATGTCCATCGCCAGGTCGGTGACCTTGGTGTGGTACTCGCTCCAGTACAGCTTGGCGATCGACGACTCGGGGCCGGGCTCGGCGCCCTTCAGCCAGCCGGTGAGGATCCGGTAGCCGAGATAGCGCATGATCTCGACCTTGGACCAGCACCAGGCGATCCGCTGCCGGATCACCGGGTCCTGGTCCCTGCCGTACAGCCGGGCCAGTTCCACGAGGCGCTCCACCTCGGCCTTGAAGAGGAGGGGGTTGGTCGCGGCCTCCTCCCCGCGTTCCACGCCCAGGAGGCTCTGTGCGACCGTCCAGCCGTTGTCGACACCGCCCACGACGAGGTCGGCCCGGGTGCGGGCGCCGGTGAAGAAGACCTCGTTGAAGTGCAGTTGGCCGCTCATCATGCGGAACGGGCGTACCTCGACGCCGGGCTGGTCGAGCGGGACCAGCAGGAAGGAGATGCCCCGGTGCCTGGGCACGTCGCGGTTCGTGCGGGCCAGGACGAAGATCCAGTCGCTGTGGTGGGCGCCCGAGGTCCACACCTTCTGGCCGTCGATCACCCAGGTGTCGTCCTCCCGTACCGCCCGGGTGGTGAGGGAGGCGAGGTCCGAGCCCGCGTCGGGCTCGGAGTACCCCTGGCACCAGGTGTCCGCGCCGCTGAGGATGCGCGGCAGGAAGTGGCTCTTCTGCTCCTCCGTGCCCCACCGCAGCAGCGTGTTCGCCAGCATCTTCACGCCGAAGGTGTCCTGTGGCAGCCCGAACGGGACGCCCGCCCGTGCCAGCTCCTCCATCAGGACGACCTGATGGAGCTTGGACAGGCCGCGGCCGCCGTACCGCTCGGGCCAGGTGAGCGAGAGGTACCCGCGCTCGGCGAGCCGCCCGCGCCAGTCGCGGGCGAAGGTCCAGGCGGCCTCCTCGTCGAGGGCGCCGATGCCCGTCCAGTCGGCCGGCAGTGTGTCGGCCAGGAACGCCTTGACCTCATCGCGGAACGTCCGGGTCTCCGGGGGATAGCTGATGTCCACCTGTGTCGTCTCCTCCTCGGGGCCCCGTGCGGCCGCTCTCGCTGTATTGATACTTTCAGCGTAATAGGTTATCTATTTTAGAGGAATAGCGGCGAGTGAGGGGCGGGCGGGCATGGGACTGCTGGACGGCCGCAGCGCGGTGATCACCGGCGGCGCGCAGGGCATCGGCTTCGAGATCGCCGCCGTACTCGGCGGGGCGGGCGCGTCCGTCGTCATCGGCGACATCAACGAGGGCGCGGCGGCGGAAGCCGCCGAGCGCCTGGGCAAGAACGGCGTCGCCGCCACCTCGCTGCGCTGTGACGTCACCGCCGAGGACGAGGTCGCCGCCTTGGTGGCGCACTGCGCCGACACCTTCGGACCGGTCGGCGTCATGGTCAACAACGCGGGGATCACCCGCGACGCCACCCTGCGCAAGATGGCCCTCGCCGACTTCCGCGCGGTCGTGGACGTTCACCTCACGGGCGCCTGGAACGGCACCCGCCACGCCGCCGAGTCGATGCGCGCGCACGGCCGGGGCGGCAGCATCGTCAACATCTCCTCCATCTCCGGCAAGGTCGGCAACTTCGGCCAGACCAACTACAGCGCGGCCAAGGCCGGCCTCGTCGGCCTCACCAAGGCCTCCGCCAAGGAACTGGCCCGCGCCGGGATCCGTGTCAACGCCGTACAGCCCGGCCTGATCCGCACCGCCATGACCGAGGCGATGCCGCAGGCCGCCTGGGACGCCAAGCTGGCCGAGATCCCCATGGCCCGCGCGGGCGAGCCCGCCGAGGTCGCCCAGACAGTGCTCTTCCTCGCCTCCGACATGGCGAGCTACCTCACCGGAGCCGTCCTCGAAGTGACCGGCGGCCGGTACATGTGACCCCCGCTGCCCCTTTCAAGAAAGGCAGGACCGATGCGTGACGCGGTGATCTGCGAACCCGTGCGGACCCCCGTCGGCGGCTACGGAGGCGTCTTCCGCGATGTCACGGCCGCCGAGCTCGCTGCCACGGTCGTACGCGCCGTGCTGGAGCGCACCGGCATCCCGCCCGGCGCGGTGGACGACGTACTGCTGGGCCAGTGCTACCCCAACGGCGAGGCACCGGCGATCGGCCGGGTGGCCGCCCTTGACGCGGGTCTCCCGGTCGAGGTGCCCGGACTCCAGATCGACCGCCGCTGCGGCTCCGGACTCCAGGCCGTCATCACGGCGGCGATGCAGGTGCAGACCGGCGCGAGCGACCTGGTCCTGGCCGGGGGTGTGGAGTCCATGAGCCAGGCCGAGTTCTACACCACCGGCGTACGGTGGGGCGTGCGCGGCGCGGGCACCATGCTGCACGACCGGCTGGCCCGCGGCCGGGTCACCTCCGGCGGCGTCAACCACCCCGTCCCCGGTGGCATGTTGGAGACCGCGGAGAACCTGCGGCGGGCGTACGGCATCCCCCGCGAGGAGCAGGACCGACTGGCCCTGGACTCGCACCGGAAGGCCGTCGCCGCCCAGCGCGAGGGCCGGTTCGCCGACGAGATCGTGCCGGTCACCGTCCGCTCCGGCAAGGGCGAGACGGTCGTCGACACCGACGAACACCCGCGCCCCGACGCGTCGTTGGAGAAGCTGGCGACGCTCCGCCCGGTCCTCGGCCGCCAGGACCCGGAGGCGACCGTCACCGCGGGCAACGCCAGCGGCCAGAACGACGGCGCCTCGCTCTGCGTCGTCACCCACCCCGAGCGCGCCGCCGAACTCGGCCTGCGCCCGCTGGGCCGCCTGGTCTCCTGGGCCGTCGTCGGCGTGCCACCCGAGACGATGGGTATCGGCCCGGTGCCCGCCACGGCCAGGGCCCTGGAGCGGGCGGGACTGAAACTCGCCGACATCGACCTGATCGAACTCAACGAGGCCTTCGCCGCCCAGGTACTGGCCTGCACCCGCGAATGGGGACTGACGGCGGCCGACTTCGAACGGTTCAACGTCAACGGCTCCGGCATCTCGCTGGGCCACCCCGTCGGCGCCACCGGCGGCCGCATCCTCGCCGGCCTGCTGCGCGAACTCGACCGCCGCGAGGCCCGCTACGCCCTGGAGACCATGTGCCTCGGCGGCGGACAGGGCCTGGCCGCGGTCTTCGAACGGCCCACCCCCGCACACCACACCCATGGAGGACGCTGATGGCCGGACTGATCGCATACGGCGCCCATGTGCCGTACCACCGCCTCGCGCGCGCCGATGTCGCCGCCGTGCTCGGCACTCCGGCGGGCAAGGGGACCCGCACGGTCGCGGGCTACGACGAGGACACCACCTCGATGGCCGTCGAGGCGGCCCGCGGCGCCCTCGCGCCCGACGGGCTGCGCCCCCGCATAGGGCAGCTCTTCCTCGCCACCGCCGCGCCCGCCTACCTCGACAAGACGAACGCGACGGCCGTCCACGCCGCCCTCCGCCTCGACGAGCACGTCCTCGCCGCCGACATGACCGGCTCCGTACGGTCCGGACTCGGCGCCCTGGTCGCCGCGGCCCGTTCCCCGGTCCCGACCCTCGCGGTCCTCTCCGACCTGCGCATCGGCCTGCCCGGCGGCGCCGACGAGAGCGCGGGCGGCGACGGCGCGGCCGCGTTCGTCTTCGGCGGCCACCGGGACGGCACCCCCGTCATCGCGGAACTGCTCGCCCATGACACCGTCAGCGACGAGATCCTGGACCGCTGGCGACTGCCGGGCGCGACCGCCTCCCGGGTCTGGGAGGAGCGTTTCGCCGAGGAGATCTACGTCTCGGTCGCGGGCAAGGCACTGAGCGCCGCGCTCGACCGGGCGGGGCTGGACCTGGGCGCGATCGACCACTTCATCGTCTCCGGTCTGCACGCACGGGCCTGCGCGGCGGTACGCCGTGCCGCGGGCGTCCGGCCCGAAGCGGTGACCGCCGATCTCGCCGCGGCCATCGGCAACGCCGGTACCGCTCAGCCCGGCCTGCTCCTCGCCGACGTCCTGGACCGCGCCCGGCCCGGCGAGACGATCGCGCTCGTCGTGCTCGGCGACGGTGCCGGAGTGCTGCTGCTGCGCACCACCGACGCCCTGCCGGCCCACCGCGCGGCCCGCCCGGTCGCCGCGCAGATCGCCGTCGGCAGCGCCCCGATGCCGTACGCCACCTACCTCTCCTGGCGTGGCCTCCTGGACCGCGAACCGCCCCGCCGACCGGACCCCGAGCCGCCGTACGCGCCACCCGCCCATCGCCGCAACGCCTGGAAGTACGGCTTCGTGGCGTCCCGCTGTGAGAAGTGCGGGACGCGCCATCTGCCGCCGGACCGGGTGTGCGTGTCCTGCCGGAGCGTCGACGCCATGACGGACGAGCCGATGGCCGACGTACTCGGCACGGTGGCGACGTTCACGGTCGACCGGCTCGCGCACACACCGAGTCCGCCGATGCTCGTCGTGGTCGTCGACTACGACGGCGGAGGCCGCTTCCGCTGCCAGCTCACCGACGCCACCGAGGCGGATGCCGTCATCGGCGCCCGGGTGGAGATGACGTTCCGGCGCACGGTCACGGCGGCCGGCGTCCACAACTACTTCTGGAAGGCCCGGCCGGTGCGCACGGGCGAGAGCTGAGGGAGACGCGGATGGGCTCGCACGGAATACGGGACCGGGTCGCGATCGTCGGTATGGGCTGCACGCTCTTCGGCGAACACTGGACCCGCTCGGCGGACGACCTGCTGGTCGACGCGGTGGGCGAGGCGGTCACCTCGGCCGGCATCACCCTCGACGACATCGACGCGTTCTGGCTCGGCACCCAGGCCTCGGGCGTCTCCGGCCTCACGCTCAGCCGGCCGCTGCATCTGCCGTACAAGCCGGTCACCCGCCTGGAGAACATGTGCGCGACCGGTTCCGAGGCGCTGCGCAACGCCTGTTACGCGGTCGCCTCGGGTGCCTACGACGTGGCCATGGCGGTCGGCGTGGAGAAGCTCAAGGACTCCGGCATGTCAGGACTCTCCGGCACCACCATGCCGGGCGCGGGCGACGACAGCCGGGGCGAGATCACCGCCCCGGCGAACTTCTCCCTCCTCGCACCCGCCTATGCCGCCAAGTACGGCCTCGGCGAGGACGAGATGAAGGACGTCATCACCCGGATCGCCTGGAAGAACCACAGCAACGGCGCCCGCAACCCCCGCGCCCAGTTCCGCAAGGAGGTCCCGCTGGAGCGCATCCGCTCGGCGCCGATCATCGCGGGCATGCTCGGCGTCTTCGACTGCTCCGGGGTCTCCGACGGCTCGGCCGCCGCGATCGTCGTACGGGCCGAGGACGCCTACCGCTACACCGACAGGCCGATCTTCGTGAAGGCGCTGTCCTTCGTCGCGGGCCCGGCGGACGGGCTCCTCGACCCGGAGTACGACTTCACCACCTTCCCCGAGGTCGTGGCCTCGGCCCGGGAGGCCTACCGGCAGGCGGGCGTCACCGACCCGCGTGCCGAGATCGCGCTCGCCGAGGTCCACGACTGCTTCACGCCCACCGAACTGGTGCTGATGGAGGACCTCGGCTTCTCCGAGCGCGGCCAGGCCTGGAAGGACGTCACCAGCGGGGCGTTCGACCTGGACGGCCCGCTGCCGGTGAACCCGGACGGCGGGCTGAAGGCGTTCGGTCACCCCATCGGGGCCTCCGGCCTGCGCATGATGTTCGAGGCCTGGCTGCAGCTGCGCGGTGAGGCACCGCCGGAACGCACGGTCCGGACGCTCGCCGAAGGGCGCTCGCTCGCCCTCACGCACAACCTCGGCGGCGGACCGGGCGAGTGCGTGTCCTTCGTGTCGGTGGTCGGCAACGAACCGACATCCTGAACTGACATAAAAAGAAAGGGAGTTGACCATGGGACGTGGACGACTCGAAGACAAGGTCGCCATTGTGACCGGAGCCGCGTCCGGCATCGGGGCCGCCACCGCGGAACGCGTGGCGGCCGAGGGCGCGCACACCGTGGTCGCCGATCTGAACCTCGACGGCGCCAAGGCGGTGACGGAACGGATCCGCGCCGCCGGGGGATCCGCGACGGCCGTCCCGGTCGACCTCGGCGACGTCGAGAGCGTACGGGCCATGGTGGAGGCCGCCGTCCAGACGTACGGCGGCCTCGACGTCCTGCACAACAACGCGGCGGCCACCCAGCTGGCCGCCCGTAGGGACCTCGCGGTGGCGGAGGCCGACCCGGCGGTCTGGGACGACACCATGCGCATCAACCTGCGCGGCACGATGGTCGCGATCCAGGCCGCGGTCCCGCACCTGATCGCACGCGGCGGCGGCTCGGTCGTCAATACCTCGTCCGGAGCCGGCCTCGCGGGCGACCTGCGCAATCCCGCGTACGGCGCCTCGAAGGCCGCGCTGATCAACCTCACCCAGTACGTGGCCACCCAGTACGGCAAACAGGGCGTGCGCTGCAACGCCATCGCGCCGGGGTTCATCGTCACCCGGGCGAGCGCGGACTCGGCGCACGGGGCGATCCAGGAGGCGATGCTGCGCCACCATCTCACCCCGCGGCTCGGGCGGCCCGAGGACATCGCCTCGGCGGTCGTCTTCCTCGCCTCCGACGAGGCCGCGTTCATCACCGGACAGACCCTGTGCGTGGACGGCGGGCTGCTCGCCCACCAGCCGTATGTGGCGGACCTGCGGGACGCGTGAGCGACCGGTTCACGGCAATGGCCGGAGGGGGTCCCCCCTCCGGCCATTGGCTTCGCACCGGCCCGCAGGCCTACGTGGCCACGGAATCCTCCGGTGCCGGCTCGCCGAGATAGGCGGCCCGCACCGCCGGATCCCGGCGCACCTCCTCCGGGGTGCCGACACAGATCCGGCGTCCGAAGTCGAGGACGACGACCTGGTCGCAGACGCTCATGACCATGTCGACGTCGTGCTCGACGAGCAGCACGCCCATGCCCCACTCCGCGGCCAACCGGCGTACCAGATGGGCCAGTTCCCCGGTCTCCTCGTCGGACAGCCCGGCGGCGGGTTCGTCCAGGAGCAGGACGGACGGCGAGGCCGCCACCGCGCGGGCGATGGCCAGCAGCCGACGCTCGCCGTAGGAGAGGTCGCCCACCGCCCGGTCCAGGCTCTCCTGGAGACCGAACTCCCTGACGGCGACCAGCACATGGGTGGGCAGCGGGCGGCTCCCGGGACGCACCAGGTCCTTGAGGTACGCCCAGGGTCCGGGCCGGTCGCAGGCCGCGTACAGGTTGTCCAGCACGGTCATGTCCTCGAACAGCTCAAGGGACTGGAAGGAGCGGCTCAGGCCGGCGCGGGCCCGCAGATGCACCGGTACACCGGTCACGTCCCGGCGGCCGAGGCACACACTGCCGGAGGCGGCCCGGGTGAAGCCCGTGACCGCGTCGATGGCGGAGGTCTTTCCGGCGCCGTTGGGCCCGATGAGACCGACGACCTGGCCGGGCTCGATGTCGAACGACAGCCCGTCCACGGCGACGACACCGCCGTAGCGCACCGTCAGGCCCTCCACGCGCAGCGGGAGCGGTGCCGCTCGGTCCACATGCTGTGCGGCGGGGGAGGCGTCGGTCTCGGGTGGGACCACGGCCGGCCCGGACCTGCGGCGCAGCCTGCGTTCGACGCCCGCCGCCTGCCTGCCCAGTTCCCGCCCGATGCCGTCCTGGTTGCCCACCAGGGTGAGTACCAGGACGATGCCGCCGATCAGCGGCATCCACTCGCTCAGGCCGGGCAGCACCAGGTCCCCGAAGCGGGCGCCGACCGTGCCCGCGGCGAAGGTCGCGCCGAAGACCGGGCCGACGAGGAAGCCGACGCCGCCGATGACCGCGAGCCCGAGCACGGTGATCGAGTCGAAGCTCGCGAAATCGGTGAGCACCACCGACGTCGAGCGGAAGCCGGTGAGCACCCCGGCCAGTGCGGCGATCGCCGAGGACAGGCCGAAGGCGTACAGCTTCGCCGCGCGGACACCGATGCCGAGGGCCGCGGCGGCCCGTTCGTTGGCGCGGACCGCGATCAGCCTGCGGCCCGTACGACCGCGCCGGACGTTGGCGACGACCAGGGTGGCGCCGACGAACATCACCAGCACCACGGCGGCGTACCGCTGCGGGTGGTCGACACCGGAGATGCCGATCCCGAAGAGCGTCTGTTTGCCGACCGCGATGCCGTCGCTGCCGGGAGTCGTGGAGAGGTCGGTGTTCTGGAACACCATGGCCTCCAGCGTGGTGCCCAGGCCGAGGGTGATGATCGCGAGGTTGACGCCGCGGGTCCGGACGGCGGGCAGCGCGAACAGCAGGCCGATCGGAACCGTACCCAACACACCGACCAGCAGACAGAGTTCGAAGGGCCAGCCCCAGTCGGCCGCCGCGTGCCCGGCGATGAAGGCACCGGTCCCGGCGAGCGCGTACGCCGCGAGGGAGACCTGTCCCGCGTACCCGGTGACCACGACGATCGACAGGATGATCAGCGAGAGCACCAGGGTGTTGGTGATCGCGTCGGCCCACAGCGGCGTGGACAGGCTGACCAGCACCAGGGCGAGCGCGACGGCGAGGGCCAGGGGCACCGGCCGTACGCGTCCGCTGCCCAGGGCCGGCAGGCGGTCGAGGAAGGTCCCCCGCAGCGGCAGCGCCCGGCCGCGCGCGACCAGCATCAGCGCGATGACGAGGAACGGCACCGAGGAGGCGAGCCCCGTGACGCCGGAGCCGAAGCGGGTCAGTTCGGACTGCACGATCCCGATGACCAGACCGGCCGTCAGCGTGACGGGGAACGAGGAGAACCTGCCGACGAGGGCGGCGGCCAGCGCGCTCAGCAGCAGTGTGGTCAGACCGGTCACCGACAGACCGATGACCGGCACGATCAGGATGGCCGTCAGACCCGAGAGCGCCGAGCCCAGACCCCAGTTGGCGGCGGCGATCAGATCCGCGGACCAGCCGAGCGAGGCGGCGATCTGCTGGTTCTCCGCGACCGCGGTGGTGCCCAGGCCGAACAGGGTGTGCTTGTAGAGGACATGGAGGACGGCGGTGACCGCCACCGCGATCCCGAGCAGCCAGATCCGGTCCTGGGACACGGTCGCCCCGCCGATCTTCCACAGCCCGGACGGCAGCTTGCCCGGCACCAGTTGCACGCTGTCGCCGTAGCGTTTGACGGCGACGGCGGTGAGCACGATGAACACCGCCAGGGTGCCGACCAGCCGGGCCAGCGAGGACGCCCGGCGCAGCGGGCGGATCACCAGCAGATGGGTGAGCACCCCCAGCACCGCGGCGCCCAGCACCCCGCACCCGACGGCGGGCCAGTAGGGCATGCCGTGCTGCACGGCCAGCTCCCACTGCACATAGGCGGCGGCCATCCCGATCGCGCCGTGCGCGAAGTTGAGGACGCCGGAGCCCCTGTAGATCAACACGATGCCTTGAGCGGTGAGCGCGTACAGCGCACCGAGCCCGAGGCCGAGAAGCGCGAAGCGCAGGATGTCGTCCACCAGATGTACCTCCCAGTGCTCAATGAGTAGCGAACGCCCGGTTCCCCGGCAAGGCTAGACAGCACATTTATTTAGATAATTTCGGCAAGAGTACTTCTCTAACCAAACGACTCCCTCCATGCTGTTCGCAATCTCGACGTCGCCCATCCAGGGCGCGAGCCCACGTGGAGGCACCATGAACCACTCACGCCCACGCAGAACCGCAGCGGCGACCTGTCTCGCGGTGACCGGAGCCCTGCTCGCCGCCGGCTGCGGCGGCCAGGCCTCCGGCAGCACCTCGTCGGCGCCCACGCTGACCGGCACGCCCGTCAAGGTGATGGTCTGGACGCCGGAGAACACCCAGGGCAGCGCCCAGCCCGGTGTCCGCCTCACCGCCCAGGCGTACGAGAAGTGGGTCAACGAGCACGGCGGGATCAAGGGCGGACCGCTGAAGGTGCTCACCTGCAACGACAAGAACGACCCGGACGAGGCCGAGAAGTGTGCCCAGCAGGCGGTCGCCGACAAGGTGGTAGCGGTCGTGGGCTCGTACAGCCTCGCCGGGGACCGCTACATGCCGATCCTGGAGAAGGCCGGCATCCCCTACATCGGCGGGACGGGCGTCTCGGCGGCCGAGTTCTCCAGCCCGATGTCCTTCCCGGTCAACGGCGGCACCCCCGTGGTCTTCGCCGCGCACGGCAAGCAGCTGGTGGAGCAGGGCTGCAAGAAGATCTCCGGCGTACGGTACGACGTGGCCGCCGCCGCGATCGTCTCCCAGTTCCTGACGCTCGGGGTGACCTCCGCCGGAGGGGCGCCGCCCAAGGACCTGAAGGTCCCGCTCACCGCCACCGACCTCGCTCCGCAGGTCGCCGCCGCCACCAAGGGCACCGACTGCGTCAGCGTCATCCTGGGCACCCACTCGGACCTGTTCGTGAAGTCGTACGTGCAGTCCGGTGCGAAGACCGAGCTCGGCAGCGTCGTCGGCAACCTCACCCCGGACCTCGCCCGGAGCACCGGCGGGGCGAGCAGCCCGCTGGAGGGCGCCGCCGTCACCGGCTACTACCCGCCGACCTCGGACGCGGCCTGGAAGGACTTCGTGGCAGCCGCCAAGGGCAAGGACATCGACACGAGCAACGGCGCCAACGGGACGACCTGGGTGGCGTTCAAGGTCTTCACCGAGGCCGCCAAGAAGCTCCCGGACATCACGTCGAAGGCGCTGGTGGAAGAGCTCGACACCACGGAGGGCATCGACACCGGCGGTCTGACCCCGCCGCTGAACTGGAAGGCGTCGACCGCCCTGCCCATGAAGGGCCTGAACCGCATCCACAACACCACCGCCACCGAACTGACCATCCACGACGGAAAGATCGAGTGGGCCAAGTCCGGGTCGACCTTCGTCGACGTCCGCAAGGTGCTGACGGCCAAGTAGGCCGGCTGAACGGCTGAACGGCTGAACGGCTGAACGGCTGCCGGGCGGGGCGAGCCGTGTCCATGTGCGCGGCGCCGCCCCCCGGCCCAAGGAAGGAGAACACCCGTGCAGCACACCGCACACGACCCCTCCGAGGCGGAGCCGGTGACGTCCTCGGCACCCGTGCCCGCGACTCCCCTGATCGAGGCGCGCGCCCTGTCCGCCGGATACGGCATCCAGCCCGTCGTACGCGATCTCGACCTGGAGGTGCGCCCCGGTGAGGTCGTCGCGCTGCTCGGCCCCAACGGCGCCGGGAAGAGCACGACGCTCCGGGCGCTGGCGGGCGAACTGGCCCCGATGGGCGGCGAGGTGCGCTGGCTGGGCGAGGCCGGCCGGGCGCCGCTGCACCGCCGTGCCCGCGAGGGCCTCGCGTACCTCGGTGAACGGGCGGTCTTCACCCGCCTCGACACCGCGGACAACCTGCGGGTCGGCCGCGTGACGTCCGACCAGGCCCTGGAACTCTTCCCCGAACTCGGCAAACGCCTCCGGACGGGCGCGGGCATGCTCTCGGGCGGCGAACAGCAGATGCTGTCGCTGGCACGGGCCCTGTGCCGCGCTCCCCGGCTGCTCCTCGCCGACGAGCTGTCGCTCGGGCTCGCGCCGCTGGTGGTCGAACGCCTGCTGCGGGCGGTGCGCGCGGCGGCGGACGACGGCCTGGGCGCGCTGCTGGTCGAGCAGCACGTGCGCAAGGTGCTGGACATCGCGGACCGGGTCTACGTGCTGCGCCGTGGCCGGGTCGAAATGGCCGGCACCCCACGGGAGCTGCGCCGCGACCTGGCCGCGATCGAGTCCTCGTACCTCGCGGACGGCCCTGCCGGGCAGGACTCCGTCCGTCGCCCCGGAGTCACCCGGTCGTAAGAGGACCCTGCCAGGCTGCGCGGATGGACATGACCGTGCTGGCACGCACCCTTCTGGACCCCATCCACGCGCACCGCACCGCCGGTGTCGAGGTGATCGAGGCCGCCGACGGCGCGGCCGAGATCGCGCTGGAGACACCCCTGGCGCTGACGAACGTGATCGGCTCGCTGCACTCCTCCGGTCTCATCACCCTCGTCGACGCGGCGGGGCTGGGCGCGATCATCGCCGCGAGCGCGGGCGCCGCCGAGTTCGCGGGGGTCGTACCGCTGGGCAGGGCCGCCTCCCTGGAGTTCCTCGCACCCGCGCGAGGACGGCTGGTGGCCCGCTGCCGTCTGTCCGAGGAGGCCCTCGGCGCCCTGCGTCCGCTGCTGCGGGGCGATACCGACCGGGCCAGGTTCGCCACGCACGCGGAGATCACCGACGCGACGGGCACGCTCGTGTGCCGCGGCGGCTTCGACTGGAGTGTCCGTCGCACGTCTTGACGCTCCGGAGCGACACCCCTACGTTCATTGAGGTAGATAATTCATCTTGAATACCTGATGAGGGTGGGGTTGCTGTGGTTGCTGTGGCAGACGCACGCGAGCAGATCCGGACCCTGGTCGCCACCGGCGACCCCTTCGACCGGCCCGCGAAGGAGGTGGCGGAGCTACGACTCGAAGCCGCGCGGGAGGCCTTCGCCGCCCACCGCGAACGCATCCCGCTGCTGCGCACCCGCGCGCAGGAGACCGGTGTGCACGAGATCACCGGCCTCGCGGACCTCGTCCCGCTGCTGTTCTCGCACACCAGCTACAAGTCGTACCCCGTGTCCCTCATCACCGGCGGCCGGTGGGACCGGCTGCTGCGGTGGTACTCGACGGTGTCGGCGGTCGAACCGGCCGAGGTCGACGTCGACGGCGTACGCGACATCGACGAGTGGACCGACCGGATCACGGCCGCCGGTCATCGCCCGTACATCACCAGCGGCACCTCCGGGAAGGTGTCCTTCCTCAACTGCGACGACACCGACCTGCGGTTCCTGCACGACATCCTGGAGCACCTCACCTGCTGGCCCGACCCGCTGCCGCCGGAACCCACCCGCCGTGCCTGTCTGCTCGCTCCGGCCAGTGGTCCGATGCGCTCCATCGACGGCTTCCGGTGGCACGCGGAGGTCTTCGCGCGGCCCGGGGAGACACGGCTGCTGACGGAGGACCCGCTGAGGGTGTCCGAGCTGATGAGCAGCGCGCTGCTGCGCCGGCGGATGGCGGAGGGCACCGCGACCCCGCAGGAGATCGGCTCCTTCGAGGCCGTCTCCGCGGCCCGCGAGGAGGAACTCGGCGCGTCCCTGGCCCGGATCGTCGACGACATCGCCGAGCACCACGACGAACCGCTGCTCATCGCCGGGATGAACAACCAGCAGTTCGCCCTGATCCAGGCCCTGCGGGCCCGTGGCATCCCCGACGGGAGCCTCCACCCCGACACGCTGGTGCTCAGCGGCGGCGGCAACAAGGGCCGCGCGCTGCCCGACGACTACCAAGAACAGTTCGCCGCCTTCTACCAGGGCGTACGGCGGGTGCGCAGCTACGGCATGACGGAGCTTCAGGGCTCCTGCCTCGCCTGCGAGAAGGGCAACTACCACGTACCTCCATGGGTGATCCCGCTGGTCCTCGACGAGGCGGGCGAGGTGCTCCTCAACCGCGAACACGGCGTCGCGGAGGGGCGGTTCGCGTTCCTGGACGTGTCTCTGGAAGGACGCTGGGGCGGACTGATCAGCGGTGACCGGGTCTTCGTGGACTTCTCGCCGTGCGACTGCGGCAGATCCGGCCCGGTGGTCCTGCCGGACATCCGACGCTACGGAGACCTCGGCGGCGACGACAAGATCACCTGTGCCGCGACACTCGACTCCTATGTGCGGGGGATGATCCACGGATGAGCGGGACCATGGCTCGTGGCGCCGAAGCGGCCCGGGGGCAGGCGGAGAACGGACCGGTGGCCGTGGTGCACGTGGTGCGCGGCGACGTGGTCCAGGGCCCGCACACCGTCCACGGCGGTGGCGGCGCGGCCTTCACGGCTCCGGCACTCGACCTGGACCGTCTGGTGTGGCCCCGGACCGAGCCCGGGCCCGCCTTCGACGTGCCCAGCGCGGAGATCGTCGACCTGCTCGTGGAGACCGGGGCGGCGCTCAAGGCGGACCGGCAAGGCCTGCTCGCCGAGGCCCTGGAGCGCATGGTGCACGTCAGCCCGCTCCCCGCGGAGGTGCTCGAACGCGCCTACGCCGTGCTGTGGCGCAGCTTCCAGCGGCCAGGCCTGTACGCCCAGATCGACCATGAACTCGGCGGAGCGGACGTGCTCGACGGCTGGCGTGAAGTACGGCTGCCCGACGAGCGGATCGCGGCCACCCGCGCGTTCCCGCCACGTCTGGTGCACATCATCGCGGGCAACGCACCCGGTGTGGCGGCGATGTCCGTCGTGCGCGGCGCCCTGACCAAGGGTGTCAACCTGCTGAAGCTGCCGTCGAACGACGTGTTCACCGCGACCGCGATCCTGCGCACGATGGCCTCGGTCGCTCCCGGGCATCCCGTGGTGCGCTCGTTCTCCGCGGTGTACTGGCGGGGCGGCGACGCGAGCGTGGAGAGTGTGCTGTTCCGCCCGCAGTTCTTCGACAAGCTGGTCGCCTGGGGCGGCGAGGCCACCATCCGCGGGGCCCTGCAGTACGTGGGCCCGGGATTCGAGCTCGTCTCCTTCGACCCCAAGACCTCGATCTCGGTGATCGGCCGCGAGGCGTTCAGCTCCGAGGAGACACTGGCGCGGGCCGTGGACGCCGCCGCGGTGGACGCCACGTTCTTCAACCAGCAGGCCTGTGTGTCCAGTCGCTTCCAGTTCGTCGAGGGCAGCGAGGAGGACACCGACCGCTATGCCGCGCTGCTCTGTGAACGCCTGGGTGTGGCACGGGAGTTCAGTTCCGCCGGCGGTCCGCGGGTAGCCGCCGGGCTCCGCGAGGAGATCGACGTACTGCGGTCCATGGAACCCGAGTACCGGGTATGGGGCACATACGACGGCCGGGGGCTGGTGATCCGCTCGCCCGAACCGGTGGACTTCCACCCCGACGGCAAGATCGTCAACGTCGTTCCGGTCGCTGCGCTGTCCGACGCCCTCGCGCATGCCGGCGTCGCCACCCAGACGGTCGGCGTGTACCCCGACGCACGCAAGGCGGAACTGCGTGACGCCCTCGCCTGCGCCGGGGTACAGCGCGTGGTGTCGCTCGGCCGGGCGGGCGGGATGCCGCCGGGCCTCTCCCACGACGGCTTCCACCCTCTGCAGCGGCTCATGCGCTGGGTGAACGACGAGTGACGCCGTCCCTGCCCCGGACCGGCGGCCGGCGGCTAGGCGCCGTCCTCCAGGCGGAAGCCGACCTTCAGGCCGACCTGGTAGTACTCGACCTCCCCGTTCACGATCTGCCCCCTGACCTGGGTGATCTCGAACCAGTCCAGGTTGCGCAGGGTCTGCGAGGCGCGGGCGATCCCGTTGCGGACGGCCTGGTCGACGCCCTCGTGGGAGGTGCCGACGATCTCGGTGACCCGGTACGTGTGGTCGGACATGCGGGTGCTCCTCTCCGCCGTGGCGGGTGCGCCACGCGTCACTCCACGGTGCCTCACGGTGCGGCGGTGCGCGAGATGTCGGAGCGCCATGGGTGTGACGGCGTCGGCGGATTCCACGCGCCCCCTGGGCCCCGGTGTCCCAGGTCCCGTCCTCCGGCCCCCCGGTGTGCCGCACGCCTGACCGGCCGCACCGCTCGGCCGTGCGACTCCGCGAGAGCTGGACCGACCGCTGGACAGCGCTGGTGGCGCCGGGCGCCCACCACGCGCACCGGCGTACGACGACCGCGCCGAACAGCGTGGCCGGCCACCGCCGATGACCGTACTCGCTACCAGGTGGTCCGACAGGAGCTGCCGCGGGTTGTCGCGGCCCGCAGGTCAAGAAAGAGCTTGGTGAACAAACGAGTTGAGGCCTGATCGTTGAGATGTCGTGTGCGAAGGCCCGCGGTCCTGGACGGCATCCGGCCGCTCAGGCGCCCGCGGGCGCAGGCCACAACTCGGTGCCGTCCGAGGCGTGCTGCCGCACCGCGCATGTCAGGGCGCCAGTTGAGCGCGGCGTCCTGAGCCGGTGTCCAGGGTTTCGGAGGTGTCGTCCGTCCGGTGGCTCAGCTGCTCGGTGACGTCCACCACGCCGTCCACGCCCTGGCACAACCGCACGGCGACGGGGATGAGGGATTTCCGTTCGACGGTTCCGCTCAGGGCGACCCGGCCGTCCACGACGTGCACGGTCACCGTGTCGGGCGTGATGCCCAGTGTGCGGACCAGTACCTCCCTGGAGATCTCCTCCCGGATGGCACGGTCACTGCGCAGAAACACGCGCAGCAGGTCGGCGCGGCTGATGAGTCCGACCAGCCGGTCGCCTTCGTCCACCACCGGCAGCCGCTTGATGCGGTAGCGCTCCATCACCTGGGCGGCTTCCACCACCGTCCACTGCGGCCGGGCAGTGATGGACGGGCTGTTCATCAGGCCTTCAGCGGTGGTCGCCTCCTGCTTGGCCCGGTCGACGGGGCGCGGGTGCAGGACCGGCAGCAGCCCCGCGGGGTCCAGCTGGCACGCCTCCTTGCGCAGCAGATCCGCCTCGGAGACCACGCCCACGGGCCGGTCGTCGTCGTCCACGACCGGTACCGCTGTGATGTCGTACTCGGCGAGCAGCTTGGCGATTTCCTTGAAGCCGGTGTCCTTACGTACTCGTACCACCGAAGTCGTCATCAGATCACTCACCATCCGGTGCTGCATGACTCCCGCCTCCTTCGTCACGTGTGTTCCCTTCCACTGTGCGGCGCTCCGGACCGTCGCCCCATGGGCCGGTCGGCCCCGGCTACGGCCGACTGGCCCGGTGGGCGAGAGACGTCGATGCTGAGGCGGACGCGTGCGGGATCGCCAGTCGGGTGACCGGAGGCCACCGGGAAGCCCGCGATCACGCAGGCCTGCGAGGTGCACCTGGTCAGCAGCACCGCGAGCCATGCCTTCGAGGTCGGCCGGCCGAAGGTCACGCACACGCTCCAGCCAGTGTGCAGCGCCTTCGCGATCAATACCGCAGCGCAGCGATAGGTGCCGAGGGTCCGCAGCCACACGGTCGAATGAGAACCGACGAGACCGTTCTGCCGTTGCGCCCGCGCTGTTTCCACGATCTGATCGGTCAGCGCTGATCCGCCCGAGGGCCGGTGCCGTCGAGGCCGAGAAAGAGACGCGGTGCGCGGCGCGGAGTGGGAGGCCCTTCCGGACCGTAGCCGAGTCGGATGAGCATCCGAACGTGGTCGAACGGAGATGTCGCGGAACGCAGCTCGTCGCGGAGATGGAGTGCCCTCGAATCCGGCGGCGACGGGTGCCCTCCGACGCCCCTCCCTCTGATGAGACCGCCGGTGTGCCGCAACTGCGGCAGGGGACGAAAAGACCCTGTCACCGGGACTGAGTGGACGTGTGATCCCCGAGCCGGAGGCGGGCGACCCGGGCGGGCGCCTCCGCCGCAGTGCCACAGACATTCCGGACGGCAAGGCCAACAGGCCTTGCGGATAGGGACGTTCAGCCCCATGGTCACGGCCTTTCGGCATCGGGCGCCACCTGCCCCACGCCACCAGAGTGGTCGCTGTCGGGAACGGATCCGACACTCTCCGATTCCCCGAAGGGATCACCATCATGGCCGTGCACGAGCACCTTCACCGGAGCCCGGGGTTCCATCTGTCCTCCTTCCGCGGGAACCGGACCGCGTCCACCCCTGGGTCCGGCGTGTCGGCGAGCACCGACGCGCACACTCTGCGGGCCTATTCCTTCGCGTCGCTGCGGCTGCTGACCGGGTTCGTCTTCCTGTGGGCGTTCCTCGACAAGACCTTCGGGTTCGGCTATGCCACCCCGTCCGGCAAGGGCTGGACCGACGGTGGCTCGCCGACCAAGGGCTTCCTCGGCGGTGTCGCCGCCGGGCCGATGGAGTCCACCTTCCACTCCTGGGCGGGCGACACCTGGGCGGACTGGCTGTTCATGGCCGGGCTGCTCGGCGTCGGACTCGCCCTGATCGGCGGCATCGCCCTGCGGCTGGCCGCGGTCGCGGGCACCGTGATGATGGCGCTGATGTGGATCGCCGAGTGGCCTCCGGCCAAGCACCTGTCCGACGGTTCGGCGAGCATGTCCTCCAATCCGTTCGTGGACTACCACCTCGTCTACGCCTTCGTCCTCGTCGCCCTGGCGCTGGCCGCCGCGGGCGACACCCTGGGCGTCGGCAAGCTCTGGGCCAGGCTGCCGTTCGTCCGGAACAACGGCTGGCTGCGCTGACCGCGGTAGGGGGGCGGCACCCGGACAGGTGCCGCCCCCCTACGTCCGTCCCGCGGGTCCATAGGGCCGATCGGCCCCTTCCGGGGACCTGCGGCCCCTGCACCGCGAACCCCCCATGACACGACGCTGGAGTCGGGATCGCGCGATTCCGATTCAGGAGGTGGAGATCATGTCCCGCACCGTCACCGTAGGCCTCGACGGCTCGCCCGAGAGCGGTGCCGCCGCCGAATGGGCGGCCCGTGAGGCGCAGCTCCGCGGGCTGCCGCTGAAGCTGGTCAACGTCTGGGAACCCGCCCCGGTACCCATCGCTCAGGCATTGCTGCCCGGCCCCGAGACCGAGCAGCAATGGAGCGAACGGATATCGCGTGAGGCGGCCGACGGACTGCGGGCGGCCCGCCCGGAGGTCGACGTGCTCGTCGAGCAGGTCACCGGGCGGCCGGCCGAGGTGCTGACCGACGCCGCGAGGGACGCCGAACTGCTGGTGCTCGGATCCCGCGGTCTGAGCGGGGTGGGCGGATTCGTGGTCGGCTCCGTCGGCCTGGCCGTCGTGGCGCACGCCGAGCGCCCGGTCGTCCTCGTACGGGCCGGAGAAGACACCTCGGGAACCGACTCCGCCGTGCCGCCCGCCCGCCCCGTCGTGCTCGGACTCGACACCACGGCCCCCGACGACACCCTGATCGGCTTCGCCTTCGAGGCGGCCGTCCTGCGAGACACCTCGCTGCGTGTCGTCCACGCCTGGAACGAACCGTCCTACATCGCGTACGGCATGCCCCCGGACCTCGAACTGAACGCGCAGATCGCCGCGGAGGAGGCCGCCGCGGTCACCGAGGTGCTGCGGCCGTGGCGGCAGAAGTACCCCTCGGTGGACGTCGTCGAGGACTCGCTGTCCGGCAAGCCGGCCAATCACCTGGTGGACGCCTCCCGTGAGGCCTCCCTGGTCGTCGTCGGCCGCCGTGTCCGCCGTTCCGCGCTCGGCGCTCATATCGGGCCGGTCGCCCACGCCGTACTGCACCACGCCACCGCCGCCGTCGCCGTGGTCCCGCACGACTGACGCCCGACACGACTGACGCCCGACACGACTGATCACCCGACACGACTCACCCTCCGAGGAGAGATACCCATGAAGGCGGCAGTCGTACGAGCGTTCGGTGAGCCATTGGTCATCGAGGAGCGCCCCGACCCCGAGCCCGGCGCCGGCCAGGTCCGCATCCGGGTGGAGGCCTCCGGGCTGTGCCACACCGACATCCACGCCGCGCACGGCGACTGGCCGGTGAAGCCGAACCCGCCCTTCGTCCCTGGTCACGAGGGCGTCGGGCTGGTCGAGGCACGGGGTGACGGTGTCACGCACCTCGCGCTCGGGCAGCGGGTGGCGGTACCCCGGCTCGGTTCGGCCTGCGGACGGTGCGAGCACCGCCTGTCCGGCTGGGAGACGCTCTGCGAGCAGCAGGTCAACACCGGATACGGGTGCGACGGCGGGTACGCCGAGAAGATGCTCGCCCGGGCCGACTTCGCCCAGCCGGTGCCCGACGGGATCTCCCCGCTCGACGCGGCCCCGCTCACCTGCGCCGGCGTCACGAGGTACAAGGCGCTCAAGGTCGCCGGTGTCGGTCCTGCCCAGCTCGTCGCCATCTCGGGCGTCGGAGGACCGGGCCATCCGGCGGTCCAGTACGCGAAGATCGCCGGAGCGACGGTGGCGGCGATCGACGTCACCGACGAGAAGCTCGAACTCGCCTCGGAACTCGGCGCCGACCTCGTCATCGACGCCCGCAAGCACGACCCGGCCGAGGTGCTCAAGCGGTTCGGCGGTGCGCACGCCGCGATCGCGCCGGCGGTGCACGAGGCCGCGTTCTCCGCCGTGTACGCGGGACCGCGGCGCGGCGGGAAGCTCGTGATGGTGGCGCTGCCCGCGCGCGGGACCATTCAGGTCCCGATCTTCGACACGGTGCTGAACGGCACGTCGGTGATCGGTTCGATCGTGGGTACCCGGCAGGATCTGGCAGAGGTCTTCGTACGGCACGCGGCGGGCCGGACCCGGGTCATCCGGGAGTCCCGGCCCCTCGTCTCGGTCGACGAGTCCATCGACGCCGTGCTGCGCGGTCAGGTGAAGGCCCGGATCGTCTTCGACTTCGGTGAAGGACGGTGAGGACGGTGGAGCTGCCCCTGATCGTCGGTGTCGACGGCTCGGAGCCCAGCCTGCGCGCCGTGGACCGGGCGACCGACGAGGCCGCGCTGCGCGATGCACAGGTGCGCCTGGTGTACGCCTCGCTGGAGGCCGCCGCGCGGGGCGCCCACCGCCGCGCCCCTGATGCGAAGGTCACCACCGAGGTCCTGCCCGACGACGCGGTGATCGTGCTGCGCCGCAACCACGACAACCAGGCAAGGGTCGGGACACACCGGCGCGTGGTCCTCGGAGTCGGGGAGGAACCGCACGGCATGGCGGCCACGCGGTTCGCCTTCGAAGAGGCCAAGGTCCGCAAGGCCGCCCTGGACGCCGTACGGGCATGGCGCTGCCCGGCGTACGAGAACACCGACCACCCCCTGCTCACGGATGAACCGGCCCGATTGCACGAGCAGCGGGCGGTGGAGATCCTGGATTCGGCCCTGAGTACCACCGCGGCCGAGCACCCGGCCGTCGAACTGCGCCGCAGGACCGCCGAAGGCAGCGCCCGCCGGGTCCTGCTGGACGCCTCGGCCGACGCCGACCTGCTCGTCGGCGGTGTCCAGCGGCACCACGGACGCGCCGGACGCGCCGGACGCGCCGGACGCGCCGGACGCGCCGGGCTCCAGCTCGGCCGGGTCGCCCACACGGCCCTGCACCACTCCGCCTGCCCCGTCGCCGTCGTACCGCAACGGACATGAGCGCGGAGCAGCGGCTCGACGCATGGTCGAGATGCTCCGAGACCCGTTTGACGATGCCGCCCGTGCCCGCCGCGTCCCGGCCCTCGAAGACCACCACGAGCCCGGCGCCCTCAGTAGTACGCACGACACACCTCGTGACGCACCTCGATGACTTACGGAGTCACCATGCCCAAGGTCGAACTGCCCAAGGTCGAACACCAGGACGGCACCTTTCTGACCGATGAGGAACTGCGCACTCTGGACGCCCACTGGCGGGCCGCCAACTACCTCGCCGTGGGACAGATCTACCTGCTGGCCAACCCGCTGCTGACCGAGCCCCTGACCCCCGCGCACATCAAGCCGCGGCTGCTCGGCCACTGGGGCACCTCACCCGGCCTCAACCTCGTACACACGCACCTCAACCGGGTGATCAAGGCGCGTGGCATCGACGCGCTGTGCGTGTGGGGCCCCGGTCACGGCGGGCCCGCGGTCCTCGCCAACTCCTGGCTGGAGGGGACCTACAGCGAGACGTACCCGAGTGTCTCGCGGGACGCGGCCGGCATGGGGAAGCTGTTCCGGCAGTTCTCGTTCCCCGGCGGAGTGCCCAGCCACGTCGCGCCCGAGACGCCGGGCTCGATCCACGAGGGCGGTGAGCTGGGTTATTCCCTGGCGCACGCCTACGGGGCCGCCTTCGACAACCCGGACCTGCTGGTCGCCTGCGTGATCGGCGACGGCGAGGCGGAGACCGGGCCGCTGGCGGCTTCCTGGCACTCCAACAAGTTCCTCGACCCGGTCCACGACGGCGCTGTCCTGCCGATCCTGCACCTCAACGGTTACAAGATCGCCAACCCGACGGTGCTCTCCCGCATCCCGGAGGCCGAACTCGACGAGCTGCTGCGCGGCTACGGCCACGATCCGATCCACGTGACCAGCGACGACCCGCACGAGATTCACCGCGCGATGGCCGACGCCTTCGACGGGGCCCTGGACCGCATCACGCTGATGCAGCGCACCGCCCGCGAGGACGGCGTGGCCGAGCGGGTGCACTGGCCCATGATCGTGCTGCGCACTCCGAAGGGCTGGACGGGACCCGCGGAGGTCGACGGAGAGCCGGTCGAGGGAACGTGGCGGGCCCACCAGGTGCCGCTGGCCGCGGTCCGCGAAAACCCGGAACACCTGCGGCAGTTGGAGACCTGGCTGCGCTCGTACCGTCCCGAGGAGCTCTTCGACGCCGAGGGACGCCCCGTCGCCGACGTCCTCGCCTGCGTCCCCGAGGGCGCCCGCCGCCTCGGCGCCACCCCGCACGCCAACGGCGGCCTGCTCGTCCGCGATCTGCCGATCCCCTCCCTCGACCGCTACGCCGTGCCCGTCGACAAGCCGGGCGCGACCCTGCACGAGCCCACCCGAATCCTGGGCGACCTCCTGGAGCAGGTCATGAAGGACACGTCGGGGCGGCGTGACTTCCGGCTGGTGGGTCCCGACGAGACCGCCTCCAACCGGCTGGGGGCCGTCTTCGGCGCCAGCGGCAAGGCCTGGCAGGCCCAGACCCTCCAGGTGGACGAGCACCTGGACCGGCACGGCCGGGTCATGGAGATCCTCTCCGAACACCTCTGCCAGGGCTGGCTGGAGGGTTACACACTGACCGGCCGGCACGGGCTGTTCTCCTGCTACGAGGCGTTCGTGCACATCGTCGACTCGATGGTCAACCAGCACATCAAGTGGCTGAAGACCTCGCGGGAGCTGGCATGGCGGGCCCCGATCGCCTCCCTCAACTACCTGCTCACCTCGCACGTGTGGCGCCAGGACCACAACGGCTTCTCGCACCAGGACCCCGGTTTCGTCGACCACGTCCTCAACAAGAGTCCCGAGGTCGTACGGGTCTATCTGCCGCCGGACGCCAACACCCTGCTGTCCGTGGCCGATCACGTGCTGCGCAGCCGCGACTACGTCAACGTCGTCGTCGCGGGCAAGCAGCCCTGCTTCGACTGGCTCTCCATGGACCAGGCCCGCGCCCACTGCGCCCGCGGTGCCGGCATCTGGGAGTGGGCGGGCTCGGCCAACGGCGACCGTGAGCCGGATGTCGTCCTCGCCTGCGCGGGTGACGTCCCCACCCAGGAGATCCTGGCCGCCTCGGATCTGCTCCGCCGCCATCTGCCCGAACTCACCGTCCGGGTAGTCAACGTGGTCGATATGACCCGGCTGCTGCCGCGCGAGGAACACCCGCACGGGATGGGCGACTTCGAGTACGACGGGCTGTTCACCACCGACAGGCCGGTGATCTTCGCGTACCACGGCTATCCCTGGCTGATCCACCGCCTCGCCTACCGCCGCACCGGCCACGCCCACCTCCACGTACGCGGCTACAAGGAGATGGGCACCACGACCACGCCGTTCGACATGGTCGTCCGCAACGACATGGACCGCTACCGCCTCGTCATGGACGTCATCGACCGCGTCCCCGGCCTCGGCGTGCGCGCAGCCGCCGTACGCCAGCGGATGGCCGACGCCCGCACCCGTCACCACGCCTGGATCCGCGCACACGGCACCGACCTGCCCGAGGTCGCCGACTGGACCTGGACCGGCTGACATCCCCTCCCCGCACCGGCTGAAATCTCCCACACGGCAAAGGAGTTCAACGCCATGACCGTACGCGTCGGCATCAATGGCTTCGGCCGCATCGGCCGCACCTATCTGCGCGCGGCACTCGACCGGGCGGAGACGGGCACCCAGGACGTCGAGGTGGTCGCCGTCAACGACATCGCCCCGCCCGCCACCCTGGCCCACCTGCTCGAGTACGACTCGACGTTCGGCCGCATCGGACGCGAGGTCACCCACGACGACAGCTCGATCACCGTCGACGGCCATCGCATCGCCGTCACCGCCGAGCGCGACCCGGCAGCCCTCCAGTGGTCCGACCACGGCGCCGACATCGTGATCGAGTCCACGGGCCGCTTCCGTGATCGCGACTCCGCCGCCCTGCACCTGAAGAACGGCGCCCACACGGTGCTGCTCTCGGCGCCCGGCAAGAACGCGGACGCCACCATCGTGATGGGCGTCAACGACGCCACGTACGACCGGCACAGCGACCGGATCGTCTCGGCGGCCTCCTGCACCACCAACTGCGTCGCTCCGATGGTCAAGGTGCTCCACGAGACCTTCGGCATCGAGCGCGGCGTGATGACGACCATCCACGGCTACACCAACGACCAGTCCCTGCTGGACGGCCCGCACAAGGACCTGCGGCGGGCCCGTTCGGCGGCGCTGAGCATCATCCCGACCAGCACGGGGGCTGCCCGCGCCGTCGGTCTGGTGCTGCCCGAACTGGCGGGTGCGCTGGACGGCATCGCGGTCCGCGTGCCCGTCGAGGACGGCTCGCTCACGGACCTTGTGGTGGTCCTGCGGCGCGAGGCGACGGTGGACGAGGTCAATACGGCCTTCGCCGAGGCCGCTCAGGGCCCGTTGAACGGCATCCTCCGCGTGTCGAAGGCGCCCATCGTTTCCCGGGACGTCATCGGCGACCCCGCGTCCTGCGTCCTCGATCCGGCCCTGACACAGGCGAACGGCACGCTGGTGAAGGTCTTCGGCTGGTACGACAACGAGTGGGGCTACACCAACCGGCTCCTCGACCTCACGGCACTGGTGAGCGGCGACCGATGAGCTCGCAGCGGAGCGGCACGGCCCGCGTACCCCGTGCGCTGTGGGGGACGCGGGCCGTGGTCCTCGACACCGATGGTGTCATCACGGACTCCGCGCGGGTGCACGCCGCCGCGTGGAAGACGGCCTTCGACGCTTTTCTGCGCCCCCGTGGCGAGTGCCCCTTCGACCCGCAACAGGACTATCTGCGGTACGTCGACGGCAAGTCGCGTCTCGACGGAGCCGCGGCCTTCCTCGACGCCCGCGAGCTGCGGCCCTCCGAAGCAGAGGTCCGGGCCGTCGCCGCCCACAAGGAGCGGCTGTTCACCGAGCGGCTGCGCGCCGGGGGCATCGACGCCTACCCGGGCACGGTCCGCCTGCTGCGCACTCTGCGGTCCGCCGGGATCCCGCTGGCCGCCGCCTCCGCCTCCCGGCACGCGGCTGAACTCCTCGAACACGCGGGAGTACGCGGCCTCTTCGACGCCCTGGTGGACGGCGGGGAGGCGGCTCGGCTGAGCCTGCCCGGCAAACCCGACCCCGCTCTCTTCCTGGAGGCGACTCGCCGCCTCGGGGTTCCTGCCGAACACGCCGCCGTCGTCGAGGATGCCCGCGCCGGAGTCGAGGCCGGACGACGCGGCGGCTTCGGCCTCGTCGTCGGTGTCGACCGCGCCCGCACCCCGGCCACCCGGGCCGCGCTCCTGAAGCATGGCGCAAACCTCGTGGTCGACGACCTCGCGGAGCTGCTGGAACAGGAGGCGGAATGAAGATGCCCGACTGGACCTGGGAGTACGAGGGTTACGCCCCGGCGCAGGAGCGGCTGCGGGAAGCGCTGTGCACCCTCGGCAACGGCTACTTCGCCACCCGGGGCGCGGCTCCCGAGTGCGCGGCGGACTCCGTCCACTACCCGGGCACGTACGTGGCGGGCTGCTACAACCGCCTCACCTCGGACGTGGCCGGACACCGGGTCGAGAACGAGGACATGGTCAACCTCCCCAACTGGCTGCCGCTCCGTCTCCGTACCGCCTCCGGGAACTGGCTCACGCCCGACACCCACAAGGTCCTCGACCACCGCCAGAACCTGGACCTGCGCGCGGGCACACTGGAACGCACACTGCGATACGAGTACGTCGAGGACGGTGTGGGCCGGCGCCTCGCCGTACGGCAGCTGCGGCTGGTCCACATGGCCGACCCCCATCTGGCTCTGCTGCGCACGGAGTTGACGGCTCAGGGGTGGTCCGGGGAGATCGAGGTCGAGTCGGCGCTCGACGGGAGGGTCGCCAACACCGAAGTGGAGCGCTACCGCTCACTCGCCTCTCGGCACCTCACGGACGTCCGCACCGGCACCGCCGCGCCGGACACGATCTGGCTGGAGTGCCGGACGAGCGCCTCCGACATCAGGATCGGCCTGGCGGCCCGCACCGTCGCCGACGTATCCGCCCGGACCGTGGACGCACACGAGGACGCGCGGGCCGCTCAGCTGCTGCGGCTCTCCCTGACCGACGGCCGGACGGTGAGCGTGGACAAGACGGTCGCCCTGCACACCTCCCACGACCCGGCCATCAAGGACCCGGCGCACGCCGCCCTCGACCGGGTCGGCCGCGCTCCGGACTTCGCGACCCTGCTGGACTCCCACCGCACGGCCTGGCAACAGCTGTGGCGCAACGCCGAACTGGACGTGCCCAACAGTGCGGGCCCGGTGCTGCGGCTGCACCTGTTCCACCTGCTCCAGACGCTCTCCCCGCACACCGCGGAGCTGGACGTCGGCGTCCCGGCGCGCGGTCTGCACGGCGAGGCCTACCGCGGGCACGTCTTCTGGGACGAGCTGTTCGTCCTGCCGTACCTCAACCTGCACTTCCCCGAGGTCTCCCGCGCCCTGCTCACCTACCGCCACCGCCGCCTCGAGCAGGCCTGCCGGGCCGCCCGCGACGCCGGGCACACCGGTGCGATGTACCCATGGCAGAGCGGCAGCGACGGCCGGGAGGAGACCCAGCAACTGCACCTCAACCCGCGCTCCGGGCGCTGGCTGCCCGACCACTCACGGCTCCAGCACCACGTCGGCTCGGCGATCGCGTACAACGTGTGGCAGTACTGCGAGGCGAGCGGCGACACCGAGTTCCTGCACACCAAGGGCATCGAGATGCTCGTACAGATCTCCCGGTTCTGGGCCGGCCTCGCGGCGTACGACGGGACGCTCGGCCGGTACCGGATCCGCGGCGTCGTCGGCCCCGACGAGTACCACGACGCCTACCCCGGCACCGAGCGTCCCGGGCTCGACGACAACGCGTACACCAACGTCACCGCGGCCTGGGTGCTGGCCCGCACCCTCGACGTCCTGCACGACCTGCCCGAACTGCCGCGCCGGGACCTCTGCGAGCGCACCGGCCTCGACACGGCCGAACTCGACGGCTGGCAGGAGGTCTCCCGGAAGCTGTACGTGCCCTTCCACGCCGGGGTGATCAGCCAGTTCGAGGGCTACGGAGCACTGGAGGAGCTGGACTGGGCCCGCTACCGGGCACGGTACGGCGACATTCGGCGGCTCGACCGGATTCTGGAGGCCGAGGGCGACAGCGTCAACCGCTACCAGGCGTCCAAACAGGCGGACGTCCTCATGCTGGGATACCTCTTCTCGCCCGCCGAGCTCGGCGGGCTCTTCCGCAGGCTCGGGCTCGAGGTGGACGACACCGTCTGGCGGCGTACCGTCGACCACTACCTGCGCCGCACGAGTCACGGCTCGACGCTGAGCAGCCTGGTGCACGGGTGGGTGCTGGCCCGGGCGCGGCGCGCGGAGGCGTGGACGTTCGTGCATGAGGCCCTGGCCGGGGACATCGCCGATCTGCAGGGCGGCACCACGGGGGAGGGCATCCACCTCGGTGCCATGGCCGGTACCCTCGATCTCGTCCAGCGCTGTCTGACCGGTCTGGAGACCCGGGACGGCGCGCTGCGGCTCGATCCGGTGCCGCTGCCGGAGCTGTCCGAGTACGGTTTCGCGATCCGCTACCGCGGCCATCGCGGTGTGCAACTGCGCCTGGCCTCCGGCCAGTTGATGATGGCCGTGCCCGCGTCCGACCAGGACCCGATCGACATCACCCTCGCGGACCGCACCGTGTCCGTGGCGCCCGGCGAATCCTGCACCCTCACCCTGCCGGACCGCTGACCGGGGTCCGGCAGTCGGGAACCACGGCCACCGGGCACCCGGTCTGCTCCAGCACGGCCCGCAGGGTGGGACCGAGCGTCAGGCCCGCACGGCCGACCACCAGGAGCCCCGCCGAGGCCGACGCCTGGACCAGGGCGGCCGAGGGGCTCTGGAGGCGGACGTCCTCGTAGACGTGCACCTGCGGATACTTCTCCCACCACGGCCGCAGCGCGTCCGACAGCAGTTGCACCTCCTGGTCCTCCCACGCGCCCCGATCCTCCTCCGGCAGCGCGTACGGCATCCACCGCTCGGCGGGAAGTCCACGACGGCGCTCACCGGATCACGGGCGTCGACGCCCGGCGTCACCCACTCCGCCCGCCGCCCGCCGCCCGCAGGGACCGGGCCGCCCGGCACCAGCACCACCGGCCGGTCCGAGCGAGCGGCCACCTCATGGACAACGGAAGGCATGGCCGCACCCGGAACGCTGTTCTCGCCGCGCAGCTCCGCGTCACCCGCCGGCCGCGGAGGCATCGACCCCGACAACGATCGGCCCGGTCATGGCAGTTCGTCCCTCCCTATGTACCGGAGTCCAGGGTGTCCACCATCCGCCGTGGACCGGCCCGTGAGACAGGGGCCGACCGGCCCATACGGTGCACCCGATCAGCCCCTGGGGCGGGCCCGTGGATCGCTGGATGCTCGAAGGGTCGAGAGGTTTTGAGGAGGCCCGAGATGACGGACGACGAGCGCGACCGCCCCACTGTGCACGCCCTGCTCGCGGACGGCACCACTGTGTGCATACGCTCCGTGCGCCCCGGTGACCATGAGCAGCTGCGAGGGCTTTACGAGGAGATGTCACCGGAGAACCTCCGGCTGCGGTTCTTCGCCGCGAGCCGCAGCTCCGCCGACCTGGCCGCAGACCGGGCCTCGGCGCCGGCGCGCCCCGGCTACCGGGCGCTGCTCGCCGAGACGCAGGGCCGGGTGATCGGTCTGGCCGAGTACGAGGTCGGCGACGACCCCGAGACGGCCGAGATGTCGATCGCCGTGGCCGACGGGCTGCACCACCGAGGCGTCGGCACGCTCCTCGTCGAACACCTCGTCGCCGCCGCCCGCGCCGACGGCATCACCATGTTCACCGCCGACGCGCTCAGTGAGAACTACGAAGTGCTCCGGCTCTTCACCGACCTTGGCTTGCGCGCCGCACGTCGGTTCGAGGGTCCGGAGGTGCGCTGCACCATCGTGCTGGACGAGGACGACACCTATCTTTCGGCCGTCGAGGCCCGTGGCCGGGCCGCCGATGTGGCCAGTCTGGAGCCGCTGCTGCGGCCGAACGCGATCGCCGTGGTCGGTGCCGGGCGCAGGCCGGGATCGGTGGGGCGGGCTCTCCTGCACCATCTGCACGCGGGCGGCTTCACCCGGCGGCTCTTCGCCGTGAACCCGAGCGTCACGTCGGTCCTGGGCGTACCGTCCTACCCGTCGGTGAGCGCGCTGCCCAAGACCCCCGACCTCGCGGTCCTCGCGGTACCGGCCGCAGCCATCCCGGCCACGGCCGAAGAGTGCGGCAAGGCCGGAGTACGGGCGCTGCTGGTGGTGTCGGCCGGCCTGGACGGCGAGCAGGCGGAGGCGCTCATGACCGCGTGCCGCACGTACGGCATGCGGCTGGTCGGGCCCAACTGCCTCGGCATCACCAACACCGACCCGAGGCTCCGCCTCGACGCGACCTTCGCCGCCGACCATCCGCGTCCTGGCACGGCGGGCGTCGCCGTGCAGTCCGGCGGTGTGGGCATCGCCCTGCTCGACGGGCTGTCCCGGCTCGGTATCGGCGTCTCGTCCTTCGTGTCGCTCGGCGACAAGTACGACGTCAGCGGCAACGACATGCTCCAGTGGTGGGAGAGCGACGGCCGTACCGACCTGGCCCTGCTGCACCTGGAGTCCTTCGGCAACCCGCGGGCGTTCTCCCGCACCGCCCGGCGAGTGACCCGCCGGATGCCCGTCCTGACGGTCGACGCCGGCCGCACCGAAGCGGGCCGCCGTGCCGCCGCCTCGCACACCGCGGCCGCCGCCACCCCGACCATGACCAGGCAGGCCCTGTTCACCCAGGCGGGCATCACCGCCACCCGCTCGGTGGGTGAACTCCTGGAAACCGCCGCCCTGTTGCACTCCCAGCCGCTCCCGTCCGGAACCCGCGTGGCCATCGTCACCAACGCGGGCGGCGCGGGTGTCCTCGCGGCCGACGCCTGCGCCGAGGCCGGACTGTCGCTGCCCGTCCCCACCCCCGAACTGATCGACGACCTGCTCGCCGTGCTGCCCGAGGGCGCCGCCGTGGGCAACCCCGTCGACGCCACGGCGGCCGTCACGGAGGAGCAGCTCGGGGACTGCGTGGACCGGATCATGCGGCACCCGGGTATCGACGCCGTCCTGCTGTCCCTCGTCCCCACGGCCGTCGCGGCCGCGACCGGCGACGACCTCGTGCGGGCCCTGACCAGCGGCCCTGGAAGGCGGGAACGTCCGGTCGTCGTCGTACGGCTGGAGCAGGACCTGGCGGTCAAGCTGCTGCCCGCGCGGGAGGGCGGCACCATCCCGTCGTACGCCGAACCTGGCGCGGCGGCACGGGCCTTGGCGCACGCCGCCCGTCGTGCGGCCTGGCTGAACCGGCCCGCCGGCACGATCCCGGAACTCACAGAGATCGACACGGCCCGGGCGCACGTGGTCGCCGAGACCTACCTCGTCGCCCATCCGGACGGCGGCTGGCTCGACCCGCGCACCTGCGCCGAACTCCTCGACTGCTACGGCATTCCGCAACTGCCCTGGGCCTGGGCCGAGACCGAGGACGACGCCGTCATCGCCGCCGAACGGCTGCGCGGTGCCGACGGCCGCGTGGTCATGAAGGCCCACTGGCCCGGCCTGGTCCACAAGACCGAACAGCACGCGGTCCATCTCGACCTCCAGGGTGACGCCCAAGTACGGGCCGCCTTCCGGGACTTCGAGACCCGTTTCGCCGGACTCATGACCGGAGTGGTCGTCCAGCCGCTGGCCGCGCGCGGCACCGAACTGTTCGCGGGCGTGGCGCAGGACGAGGTCTTCGGCCCGTTGGTGCTGTTCGGGCTCGGCGGTACGGCGACCGAGGTGCTGGCCGACCACGCCGCCCGCCTGGCCCCGCTGACCGACCACGACGTGCACGACCTGATCACCGCGCCGCGCTGCGCGCCACTGCTGCTGGGCGCGCACGGCAGCCGGCCGGCCGATCTCCAAGGCCTCGAACAGCTCCTGCTGCGGCTCTCCCGTATGGCGGGCGACCTGCCGCAGCTCACCGAGGCCGACTTCAACCCCGTCCTCGCGACACCGGCCGCGGTCACCGTGCTCGACGCACGCGTCCGCCTGCTTCCGCGCCGCGCTCAGGACCCCTATCTGCGCCGACTGCGTTGAGGAGGAAACAGACATGAGGCAGAAGAAGGTCGGATCGGCAATGGCGACCGAGGTCGTCACGGCCCGGTACGGCACCCCGTTCAAGGAAGTGGCACGGCTGCTTGCCGAACACCGCATCAGCGGGCTGCCGGTGGTCGACGAGGACGACAAGGTTCTCGGCGTGATCTCCGAGACCGACCTCATGGTCCGGCAGGCGGACATCCCCGACCCCTACGAGACGCCGCGCCGCTTCCGGTTCGCCGGGCCGACCCGCGGCGCCCGTCGGCAGGCCGCGAAGACACACGCCCGCACCGCCGGAGAACTGATGTCCGTGCCGGCGGTCACCGTGCACGCCGACGACACCATCGCCGAGGCCGCCCGGACCATGGCGCACAGCCGCGTGGAGCGGCTGCCGGTGGTGGACGAGGAGGACCGGCTGGTCGGCGTCGTCACCCGCCGCGACCTGATCCAGGTCTTCCTGCAGCCGGACGATGTGATCCGCCGCGAGGTGATCGACGAGGTGCTGGTCCGCACGCTGTGGCTGACCCCCTCGACCGTCGAGGTCGGCGTGCACGAGGGCGTCGTCACCCTCGGCGGCCATGTGGAGCGCCGGAGCGAGGCTGAGATCGCCGTCTCCATGACCGACCGGATCGACGGCGTGGTCGCGGTGGTCGACAAGCTCACCCACCGGATGGACGACTCGCACCAGCGGCCGGACGAGCCGGCCCTGCACGGTGTCACCGAGGAATGGCTGCGAAAGCTCTGAGGCAAACGGGGAGTGGAGGCGCACAGACATGCTGAACAAGGTCCTCGTCGCCTATGGGACGACCAACGGATCGACCGCTCGGATCGCCGAGACCATCGCGGAAGCCCTGTGCAAGGAGGGCGTGCCGACCGAGGCGGTGCCCGCTCACTCGGTGACGAACGTCGAGTCGTACGACGCCGTGGTCGTGGGCGGCGGAGTGTACGCGGGGCGCTGGCACAAGGACGCCCGCCGCTTCGTCCGTCGGCACGGCCGCGCGCTCGCCGGGCGTCCGCTGTGGTTCTTCAGCAGCGGTCCGCTCGACGCCTCGGCCACGGAGAAGGACATCCCGCCCGTCCCCGGCGTGCGGCGGGCCATGACCCGGCTCGATGCCCGTGAACACGTCACGTTCGGCGGCTGCCTGGAGGAGAGGGCCAAGGGATTCGTCGCCCGGAAGATCGTTTCCTCCGGGAAGGGCGGGGACTTCCGTGACTTCGAGCAGATCGAGACGTGGGCCGCGCGTATCGGCATCGAACTGCTGTCCGGAGAGCCGGCGCGCTGAACCCCGCGCCGCTTCGGGATCGGGCGCAACCGGGATCATTCCGGTTGCGCCCGATCCCGACCTGAAGCCTGATGCGACCGGACGGGACTCCGAAGACGCCCTGATTGCATGAACTGGGTTCAGGATCCCTGTCGTCGGAGCAGTGCGTGGTGATGCCGAGGCTCCCAAGCAGTACGGTGAGGGCAGGCGAACTGGTGCGCGGTCCTGTCCGCTGAACCGGCCGGAGGAAGCGATGGGCGCGGACGCACGCGCGGGATCCGAGCAGCATGTGCCCAAACTTCGGCTCGACGAGCTGCTGGGTGAGCTGCAGGTGCGTATCGACGCCGTTCGCGGCACCCGGGACCGTCTGCACAGCCTGCTGGAGGCCGTCCTGTCGGTCGGACGGGAGCTGGACCTGCCGCAGGTGCTGCGCAGCATCGTCGAGGCCGCCGTGGTCCTGGTGGATGCCGAGTACGGGGCCCTGGGCGTGATCGGCGGCGACCAGAAGCTGTCCGCGTTCATCACCGTCGGCATCGACGAGGCGCGGCGGTCCGAGATCGGGGCACTGCCCAGCGGGCACGGGCTCCTGGGCGAGCTGATCCGGCACCCGGTACCCCTGCGGCTGCCGGAGCTCTCCGAGCACCCGGAGTCGTACGGCTTCCCGGCCCATCACCCGCCGATGCACTCCTTCCTCGGCGTACCGATCCGGGTGCGCGACGAGGTGTTCGGGAACCTGTATCTGACCGAGAAGCGCAGCGAGAGGGAGTTCGACGCGGAGGACGAGTCGGTCCTGTCGACGCTGGCGGTGGCCGCCGGGGTCGCCATCGAGAACGCACGGCTGTACGAGGAGACCAGGCTTCGCGAACGCTGGCAGCGAGCCAGCGGGAAGGTCACGAGCGTCCTCCTGACGGGTGCGCCGAGCGCGGAGGTACTGGAGCTGATCGTCGACGAGGCCCGGAAGATCGTCTCCGCGGACATGGGAATGATCGCGGAGGGCGTACCGGGCGAAGATGTGCTGCGGCCCGCGCTGGCCGTCGGGCTCGGCGCGGAGCAGGGCGGCGGCCTGGTGATGTCGGCCCGGGACGGCTTCGTCGGAGCCGCGCTGAGCTCCGCGGAGCCGGTGGTCAGTGCCGATATCGCACACGATGCCCGCGTGGGCGAGGGCGAAGCGCAGTGGGCCGGGCTCGGACCCGTGGTCGCGGTACCGCTCGGCACCAGCGGGAAGGCGCGGGGCGTGCTGCTGCTCGGACGGGTCCAGGGCGGTACACCCTTCGGCGAGGCGGACACCGGACCGCTGCTCGGGTTCGCCGACCAGGCCGCGCTGGCGCTGGAACTGGCCGAGCGGCGGCGGGACGCGGAACAGATCGCGCTGCTCCAGGACCGCGACCGCATCGCCCGGGACCTGCACGACCTCGCCATTCAGCGGCTCTTCGCGGCAGGCATGACACTGCAGAGCGCCCAGCGCTTCATGGAACACGCCGAGGGCATGGAGCGACTGACGCGGACCGTCGACGACCTCGACGACACCATCAAGATCATCCGCTCCACGATCTTCGGCCTGCGGACGCACGGCGGGGGCGGCAGGGAGGGCAACGGTCTCCGTGCCCGGGTCTCCGAGGCGGTCACGGCCTCGAGCACGTCGTTCGGGTTCCCGCCCGCGCTGCGGATCGAGGGGCTCGTCGAGACGGATGTCCCCGCCGGGATCGCCGACCACGCCGTCGCGGTGCTCGGCGAGGCGCTGAGCAACGCGGCCCGGCACTCCGGAGCGCACGCCGTGGACGTCCGACTCCAGTGCACCGCGGGCGAGTTGGCCCTCACGGTGACGGACGACGGCTGCGGGATGTCCGGTGACGTCCAGCGCAGCGGGCTGAAGAACATGGAGGAGCGGGCCGTCACCCTCGGCGGCACGCTGACTCTCGGCGAACGGCCCGAGGGCGGCGGCACCCGACTGGTGTGGCGGGTACCGGTGGGTGCACCCGGCGCGGGGACGGCGGGCGGCTGAGATTGTTGGCTCCCTGAGTGTCCGAGGGGATCGTCGGCTGCGGGTGGGTGGGGGCTGGTCGCGCAGTTCCCCGCGCCCCTGAAGGGGCACGGGGTCAATGTGCGGGGCGGTCCGCGGTATCGGGGGTCTCCAGCTGGCTGGCCAGCACCGCCGCCTGGACCCTGCGCTGGACGCCGAGCTTGGCCAGCAGCCGGGAGATGTGGTTCTTCACCGTCTTCTCGGACAGGTACAGCCTCTTGCCGATCTCCCGGTTGGTGAGCCCGTCCCCGATCAGCGCGAGGATGTCGCGCTCACGGGGCGAGAGACTGGCGAGCTCGGGAGCGAGGGCCGGACCCTCGACGGGGTCCGCGCGCAGGGACCGCATCAGCCGGGCGGTCGTCGTGGGGTCCAGCATCGACTGACCGGAAGCCACCGTGCGGACCGCCGCGACCAGGTCGGAGCCCTTGATCTGCTTGAGTACATAGCCCGAGGCTCCGGCCATGATCGCGTCGAGCAGGGCATCCTCGTCGTCGAACGACGTCAGCATCAGGCAGGCCAGCTCCGGCATCTGGCTGCGCAGCTCCCGGCAGACGCTGATCCCGTCGCCGTCCGGCAGACGTACGTCCAGGACCGCCACATGCGGGCGCAGTGCCGGGCCGCGCACCAGCGCGTGCTCGACACTGCCCGCGTCGCCGACCACCGAGATGTCCGGCTCGGCCGCCAGGAGATCCGTCAGACCGCGGCGCACCACCTCGTGGTCGTCCAGCAGGAAGACCCGGATGGGGTTCTGTTCCGTGAACGTGCGCGCCTCGGCCATGACGACCCCTTGTTCAGTGGTGGACTGCGGACCACGAGCTGGCTGTGACGACGATCATCACTCTCCGGGGCCGAACACACTAGGGCCGACCGGCCCAAATTGACCGCGCTCGTCGAATCGGCCCCCGGTCAACGCTCCGGTCAGCGGGCCGGCCCCGTGAGCTCGAACTCCACGTCCACCACACCTTCGACGGCCCGCACCAGGCGCGCGGCCACGGGCACCAACGAGGTGTCCCGGACACGCCCGGCGAGGGTGACGACCCCGTCGTGCACCTGCACCCGCACCGGTGACAACGGCGCATGGGACAGATACGACACCACCTCGCGCCGTACCTCCTCGGCGATGTCCTCGTCGTCCCGCAGGAACACCTTGAGGAGATCGCCGCGGCTGACGACGCCTTCCAGCAGGCCCATCTCGTCGACGACGGGCAGCCGCTTGACCTTGGCGCGGGCCAGGGTCCGGGCGGCCTGTGCGAGGGTCGCGTTCGCCCGGACGGTGACGGCCGGGGCCGTCATCAGTTCTTCGGCGGTCACAGCGCCGGCCTTGGCGAGATCGGAGAGCCGCCGCAGCTGCGTGATGGGGGTCCCCCCGGTCGAGCGGAGTCGGGACTGGGGGAGGTCCGGATCGCTGTCGCGGAACTCTTCCTTGGGGAGTAGATCGGCCTCGGAGACCACGCCGATCACCCGGCCCTCGCCCTCCAGGACGGGCAGGGCGCTGACCTTCCACTGCTCCATCAACTGCACGATCTCCTTGAAGTCGGCGCTGCGGCCGACGGCGGCGACGGTGTGGGTCATCACGTCGCTGACGATGTGCGGGGTGCCGTGCACGGTGAGTCCTTGGTGGATTGCGACGCGGTCAACGAAGACTTCCGCTGCCGTAGGGCGCGTACAGGTCCAGCAGCCGGGTCCTGGCCGACCGCAGACGGCGGGCGACGGTGTCTCCCACCCACTGGCCCACGGCCATTCCCAGCGCGGGATCGGCCTGGCACATGGCCCGTACCACCTCGGCGTCGAACTCGTACGCACGTACCGGGCTCGTGGCCGCGGCGCCCAGGTGCCAGGTGTGCGGTGCGAACAACCAGGACCAGCCGATGAGTTCGTTGTGCCCGAGGGTCTCGATGACGGCCGCGCGGCGGCCGGGCACGCGCATGTCGAGGGCCACCGTGCCGGTACGGATGATCCAGAACCGGTTCGCGTGCCGGCCCTCCTCGAACAGGCGGGTTCCCTGGGGGAAGGACACCTCCCGGGCGATGTTCATCAGCCGTTCGGCGTGCTCGGCGGGCAATGCCCGCAGCATGCTGGATGTGGGGGAAGCGTTCATGATCCTGTCCTCCTCCTCGGGCTCCTCTTCCAGGAGCGCGAACCTGCCACCTCCAATCTCTTCTCCGGGCCCCGCATTCACCATGGGCCGAAGGGCCCCTCGGAAGGGCCTGCCCGGCCCCTGCACCCATGCTCACCCCGGTACCAGGCTCGACGGGAGAAGAGGAATCCACGGCAGGCACGCCGGGCCGTCATGGTGACCAGCTCCTGCACCCCGGCGTGGCAGACGCCGAGTTGGGCTCAACGCCGGCCTGGCCGCTTCCCGGGCACCCCGCGAGGGCCGTGTGGGCCCGTACGAGGAGACCTGTCGGCCCACGCGTCCGCCGGGTTCGGGGGGGGGGGCGCTCACACGACGACGGGGCGACCAGGTCGTGGTCGCCCTGCACAGGTGTCTCCACTCGGGGCGGCCCCTCGTACCGGGTTGCGCCTCACGTGGCCTTGCGCCGCCACTGCGGTCCGACCTGGTCCCACTCACGCTCCCACTGGTCGGAGCGCCGTTGGTCGAGCCGCCACCGCGCGACGCGCCCGGCGGCGAACGCCAGGCCACCGAAGGCAAGTGCGGCTCCGGCTCCGAACGCGCCCGCCTCGACGCCGGCCGCCGAGGCGGACGTCGGCTCCGTGGTGAGCCGCTCCTTGCTGTTCAGCCAGACGACGACCTTCGATCCCGTCTGGTGCCCGGTGTCCACGAGGGCCCGGCCGGTGTGCGTGGAGCCGTCCGCCGCCGTCCAGCGGACCGTCGCTCGGACCCGGTCGTAGGGCGTACCCGCCCCGATCGCCCCGATTGCCACGGTCCGGGCCGTGCTCTCGACGAGGACGGCCTGGACCGGGTGCCGCTCGCGGCGAAGCTGCGCGAAGGACTCGTCGGCGGCATGGGCCGTCAGCACACCGGTCAGGGTGCCGCCGATCGCGATGACCGTCCAGACGGCCAGCACGATCCAGGCCTCCACGACATCGTCGTGTCGTCGCAGGGAATTGCTCCGCCACCGCCACAGCAGTTGCCTCACACGCTTGGTCCCGCGCATCTGACTGCACCTCCTCGTCGTCTCGTCGTGGACAGGACGGTGGCAGCGGGGACCGCACGGCGGCAGGGGCCGACCAGGCGGTACCGCGGGGCCGTCGGTCGGCCCGAACGGTCCCGCCCGGCCCTCCGATGGGGACCGACCGGCCCAAGCGGACAGCGAGCGTCATGCTCAGGCTGGACATACGAGGTCAATCCACGCGCCAGGAGGTCGTCGACGGGCGTCCCACCACCGTCTGAGCCGGTGATTCCGTCGACAAGGGGCTGCCGTACGCAAGAGGGCGCCCACACGCCGTCGTCCCCCGCCACCGGCGTTCGCCAGGCCCAGAAAGAGGTCGTCATGAAAGCACTCGTGTTCCACGGTTCCGGGAAGTCCGCGTGGGAGGCTGTCGCGGACCCCGGAATCCAGGATGCCACCGACGCGATCGTCCGCGTCGACGCCGTCACGATCTGCGGGACCGACCTGCACATCCTCAAGGGCGACGTACCGGAGGTCCGCCCCGGCACGGTGCTCGGACACGAAGCTGTCGGGGAGATCGTCGACGTGGGCAGCGACGTCCGTATGGTCCGCCCCGGCGACCGGGTCCTGGTCTCGTGCATCACGGCATGCGGCCGCTGCCGCTTCTGCCGGGAAGGCACGTACGGGCAGTGCCGCGCCGGCGGGGGCTGGATCCTCGGCCACCTGGTCAACGGCACGCAGGCCGAATACGTCCGCGTGCCGTACGCGGACCTGTCCACCCATCTGTTGCCCGGTGCGGTGGACAGCAAGGACGCCGTGCTGCTGGCCGACATCTTCCCCACCGCCTACGAGGTGGGCGTGCTGAACGGGCGGGTACGGCCCGCGGACACCGTGGTCGTGGTCGGTGCGGGGCCCATCGGACTCGCCGCGATCGCCACGGCTCGGTTCTACACCCCTGAGAAGATCATCGCCGTGGATCTGGCCCTGGCCCGGCTGGACGCCGCCAAGCGCCTCGGCGCCGACGCCGTGGCTGTGGCGGGGGAGGAGGCGGAGCAACTGGTCGCCGACCTCACCGAGGGCCTGGGGGCCGACGTGGTCATCGAGGCGGTGGGGGTGCCGGCGAGCTTCGAGGCGTGTACGCGCATGGTGCGGCCCGGCGGACACGTGGCCAACGTCGGCGTGCACGGCAAGCCCGCGATCCTCCACCTCGAAGACCTGTGGATCAAGAACCTGACGATCACCACCGGCCTGGTCGACACGTACTCCACGCCCACCCTGCTGCGCATGATGGCCGCCGGGCAGCTGCCCACGTCGTCCCTGGTCACCCACACCTTCCCGCTGGACGCGATGGAGGAGGCGTACGACGTCTTCTCGCGGGCCGCCGACACCGGCGCGCTCAAGGTCGTCCTCGGCGGACCCCAGCACGACGCCCTGACGGTCAGGACGTCCTGACACAAGGAAGTGAACGGCCATGTCGGAACAGACACCGTCGAACGTGGTGTCCGCCACCGCGGACAGCGCACGGGGCGACATCGGGCGTCGCATCGCTCAGCGACGTGAGGAGCTCGGACTGACCCGGGAGGAGGCGGCCTCCCGGGCGGGCACGGCTCCCGGCTACGTCCAGTACCTGGAGGAACAGCCCACCGCGATGCCCGGAACCGCCGTCCTCATCCGGCTCGCGGACGCGTTGCAGACGAGCGTGGCGGACCTGCGCGGCAGCGACGCCGATCTGCCACCCGGCATCGGCCGGGCCGCCCGCCACCCCGAGCTGTTCGAACTCAGCGCCGAGGAGTGCCGGACCCGGCTCTCCAGGCACGGCGTCGGAAGGCTCGCGATGGACACGCCGGACGGGCCGATCATCGTCCCCCTGAACTACACCGTCATCGACGGTGAGGTCATGTTCAGGACGGCACCTGACGCCGTGCCCGCGACAGCCGTAGGAGCGTACGTCGCCTTCGAGGTCGACCACATCGACGAGGCGCTCAGCCAGGGCTGGAGTGTGCTCATACGCGGCTTCGCCCGGGCCGTGACGGACCCCGATGCCGTGCGTCGGCTGACGGAGCTCGCGTACAGCGGTCCATGGGCGGGCGGCGAGCGTGACGTGTGGGTGCGGCTCGAACCCGTCGACACCACCGGGCGCCGGATCGCGGTGCGCTGACCGCTTGGTCAAGAGCGGGTTCCGAAGGACGGTCGCTCTCCGGCCGCGCTGAACCGACAGGTCCCCGCCCTGTCCCTCGCCGCCCCGCAGGATGAACGTGTACCTCGGTACCCCATGAAGGTTGAACCCGGTGATGAATCCCAACGATGGCTTCCGTGAACTCGACCGCCAGGAGTGCCTGCGTCTGTTGCCGCGGGCCACGATCGGCCGGGTCGTGCACACACGCTGGGCCCTGCCTGCCGTTCTGCCGGTCAACTTCTGTCTGGACACCGATTCCGCGGTACTGATGCGGACTTCGGCCGACTCGGAACTGGCCGCCGCGATCGACGGTGCGGTGATCGCCTTCGAAGCGGACGAGGTGGATGCGGCGGCCCACTCCGGCTGGAGTGTCGTGGTCACCGGCCGCGCCATGGTGGTGACCGATCCCGTCGAGCACGGCCGGCTCACCCGCATCGGCCCGCGCTCCTGGGTGGCCTCGCCCGAGGAGGTCTTCATCCGCATCGAGCCCGAGTTGGTGACGGGCCGTCAACTCGTGGGAGGCCGCACGATCTACCGGGTGGACCTGTCCTCCTCCTGACCAGACCCCGCGGCCGCCGAGCAGGATCGTTCACGGATCGAGTCATCCGCAGCCCGTCCCCAGCGATCCGCACAAGGAGCACAGCCATGCCCAGCACCCAAAGAAGCGACGAAAGGCCGGCCCCCAAGGCGGCCCTCGGCCTTCCCTCGGCGACCGCGCTCGTGATCGGCAGAACGAGGTGTTCGTCAACACCGGCCACCGCACCGCGATGTCGGTGCTCATCGCAATGGTCGGGCTGTGAGAAGTACCGGGCGTTCGTCACCACGGCCGGCGGAGGGGCGACGCGCACGGGAGACGAGCCGATGCTCCAGCCCGCCTTCACCGCCGAATTCCTAGCTCTTGGGACCATCGGCAATCGCACGGACACTGATGCGTGTTGCCCTCTGGGCGGAGCCGACGCCGGTTGCCGACATCGGGTGTCGGCGCTGTCGCCTTTCGACACCCGATGTCGACCGACGGCACCTACCCAGGCCATGGCTGACACTGTTGCTGAGACCCGATCACGGTGACAACAAGCCTCGGTATGTGACAACCATCGTCAGTAGTCACAGCCGTCGCGGATCACTCTCAGCGGACCACGCTCAGCGACAGCGCGAAACGTCCTTCCCGGTCGGTCCACCAATGGGCCAGGTCGAGCCCCGCGACGTCCAGTTCGCGGCGTACCCCCTCCTCGCGGAACTTCGCCGAGATCTCGGTGCGCAGTTCCTCGCCCGCCGCGAAGTCGACCGCCAGGTCGAGCGCGGGGATCTTCACGGTCTGCTCGGTCTGTGACCGCAGCCGCATCTCGATCCACTCGTGCTCGGCGTCCCAGAGGGCCACATGGGTGAAGGCGTCCGGTTCGAAATCGGCGCCGAGCTCGCGGTTGACGACGGTGAGGACGTTCTTGTTGAACGCGGCCGTCACCCCGGCCGCGTCGTCGTACGCGGCGACGAGCACCGACTCGTCCTTGACGAGGTCCGTGCCCAGCAACAGGGTGTCGCCGGGGGAGAGCAGCGCCCGTACGGACGCCAGGAACGTGGCGCGTTCGGCGGGCAGCAGATTGCCGATGGTGCCGCCGAGGAACGCCACCAGCCGTGGCCCGGGCGTTCCCGGGAGCGCGAGGCCGCCCGTGAAGTCGGCGATCAGCGCATGCACGCCGAGCCCCGGGCGCTCGGCGATCAGCGCCTGTCCGGCCTGGGTGAGGGCGCTCTCGCTGACGTCGACCGGAACGTACGTGTGCAGCCCCGGCAGTGCGTCGAGCAGATGACGGGTCTTCTCGGACGAGCCGGACCCCAGCTCGACGAGGGTGCGGGCACCGGTCGTCGCGGCGATCTCGGGGGCCCGGGCGATCAGGATCTCGCGCTCCGCCCGGGTGGGGTAGTACTCGGGCAGCTCGGTGATCCGGTCGAAGAGTTCGCTTCCGTGCGCGTCGTAGAACCACTTCGGCGGCAGCGTCTTGGGCGTGTGGGTGAGGCCGTGCAGGACGTCGACGCGCAGCGCGGCGTCCGTGGCGTCCTCGGGCAGGGTGCGGGTGAGAAGGAACGGGCTCACGTGCTGGGCTCCTTGGTGCGGGCGGATGCCATGGAGGCGTGCGCGCCTTCCGGTACGTGCGGGTCCTTGAGCGGGGTGAGCAGGACGTCGGTGCGGCTCGCCGCGAGCAGCGTGCGGTCCGGCACCTCCTGCCAGTGCGGGTCGTCGTCGTACGGTTCGGACGCCACGACGGTGCGGCGGCCGGGCTCGGCGAGGTACCAGAGGGTGTCGCCCCAGGTCGTCGCCGTGATCGTCTCGCCGTTGGTGAGCAGCAGGTTCAGCCGGGACCCGGGGGCCGCCTCGGCGACCTCCAGGACGGTGTCGGCCAGCGCCTGGCCCTCGTTGTCACCGGAGCGCAGCCGGTGCAGCAGCAGCGCCCAGACGAGCGCCGAGTCGCAGCGGGCCTCCAGGGACAGCAACTCGGCCGGGGGCAGGCCCGGCACCAGCGGGGCGAGGGAGCCCGGCCAGCCCCGTACGGCGCCGTTGTGGCTGAACAGCCAGCGGTCCGCGGCGAACGGTGCCGCCGCGGCCTCCCCGTCCGCTCCCGCCACGGTGGCGTCCCGTACGGCGCCGAGCAGCGCCGTGCTCCTGACGACCCGGGCCAGGTCCGCGAACGACTGGTCGCCCCAGATCGGCCCGGAGCGCCGGTACCGGGCGGGCACCGGGTCCCCCTCCGCGTACCAACCCACCCCGAAACCATCGGCGTTGACCGTCCCGTGCCGCTGCCGCCGTGGCGCCCACGACTGCCGGAACAGACTGTGCGGCGGTTCCACGAGGAGCCGTCCGAGCGGCTCCGCGGGCCCCAGGTAGGCCAGATGACGGCACATCAGGCGTTCCCGTCGCGGGCCGTACGGAACCCGGAGAAGATCTGCCGCCGGATCGGGTAGTCCCAGTTGCGGAACGTCCCCCGGCAGGCCACCTGGTCCACGGCGAACGAGCCACCGCGCAGCACCTTGTACTCCGGACCGAAGAACACCTCCGAGTACTCCTTGTACGGGAACGCCGCGAACCCGGGATAGGGCTGCAGGTCGCTCGACGTCCACTCCCACACATCACCGATCAACTGCCGTACGCCGAGCGGTGATTCCCCCGCCGGATAGCTGCCCGCCGGGGCCGGGCGCAGATGGCGCTGACCGAGGTTGGCGTGCTCGGGGGCGGGGTCGGCGTCGCCCCACGGGTAGCGCGTGGAACGGTCGGACACCGGGTCGTGGCGGGCGGCCTTCTCCCACTCGGCCTCCGTGGGCAGCCGGCGTCCGGCCCAGCGGGCGTACGCGTCGGCCTCGTACCAGCTGACGTGCAGCACGGGCTCGTCGGGCGGCACGACCTCGGTGACACCGAAGCGGCGCCGCAGCCACTGCCCGCCCTCGCGGCGCCAGAACAGCGGCGCCTCGATGCCGTGCGTGCGGATGTGGTCCCAGCCCTCCGGGGTCCACCAGCGTTCGGTGTCGTAGCCGCCGTCCTCGACGAAGGCCCGGTACGCGGCGTTCGTCACCGGAGTGGTGTCGATGAAGAAGGGCGCTACCTCGCGCCGGTGCGCGGGGCGTTCGTTGTCCAGCGCCCACGGCTCGGTGGACGTGCCCATCGTGAACGGGCCGCCGGGGACCAGGACTTCGGCGGGGCCCGTGAACGGCGGCGCGGGAGCGGGATCCGGCGCCGTGAGGGCCGTGGGTCCCCTGCGGAGCTGATGGGTGATCAGCATCGTCTCGTCGTGCTGCTGTTCGTGCTGCGCGATCATCCCGAACGCGAAGCCCGCCTCGGTCAGCGGCGTACCCCGGAACGCCGTGCTCTCCAGGACGTCCAGCGCCCGCCCGCGCACCTCGGCCGCGTACTGGCGTGCCTCGGCGGGCGGCAGCAGCGGCAGCGAGGGGCGCTCGGCGCGAGGGTGCTCGAAGGCGTCGTACAACCCGTCTATCTCGGGCCGCATCGCCTCCCGCCCGGCGACCGCGCGCAGCAGCCACAGCTCCTCCTGGTTGCCGATGTGGGCCAGGTCCCAGACCAGCGGAGACATCAACGGCGAGTGCTGTGCGGTCAGTTCGGGTTCCTCCACGCAGGAGGTGAGGAGCGCGGTGCGGTCACGGGCCGTGGTGAGCGCGTCGAGCGCGCGCTCCCGGAGCGACTCCGGGTCCGTGGGTGATGCGGGGGCGGTCATGTGCGGTTGTCCTTCCCGTGGAACCGACCGTTGGACCGGCCCTGGGACGGGCCGTCGGAACGGTCGTGGTACTGACCGTGGAATTGACCGTGATACCGGCTGTGGAACCGGCTGAGCAGATCGTCGGCGGGGCAGCGGCCGCGGGCCACATAGCGATCCGTGAACTCCGCGACGGCCTCCTGCACCTCGGCGGTGGCGCCCATCCGGGGCAGCGCCTCCGCGGCGGCCGCGAAACAGGTGACGGCGGCCTCGCGCAGCTCGGGATCGGTCAGGCCGTACCGCGCGGCGGACACCCACAGCGGATTGCACGGAGCCGCCCGTGAATCCGCCCGTTCCGCGAGGGGCTTGACCGTCCGGTAGGCGATCTCCGCGGCCTCCGGGTCGTCGAACAGTGCCGCCGTCACCGCAAGCGGCACGATCCACCCGTCCTCGCCCGGCTGGGCGTCGATCATGCGCAGTTCCAGATGGCCGCGCGGGCGGACCGGCGGGAACAGCGTCGTCAGGTGGTAGTCGAGATCCGCCCGGTCCGGCGGTGTGTCGGACCGGGTCCAGGCCCGGAAGGTCAGGCCCTCCGGTACGTCCCAGGGGCCCTCCGGCGCCCGGACGCACATCACCGGCGCGTCCAGGACGCGCCGGGCCCAGGCGGCGCGCGGATCGCCGCCCAGCGGGGGCGCTGCGGACCGTCCCGGGTCCATCGCCGTCCACAGGGACTGCCGCGTGGAGCGCCAGCCCGTGTACCGTCCCTCGGCCACCGGCGAGTGCGCGAACGCGGCCACCAGGACCGCGCCCAGCTGGTGCGCCAGCCACCAGCGGCGCCCGTGCCCGAGCGGGCCCGGCTCCTCGTACCCGGCGTCCAGGCACACCTGGACGGAGGCGGAGGAGCACATCATGGCCCGTCCCTCGGGGCCGGCCCGGTCGAGGTACTGCTCCATGGCGTCGTAGCGCGGCTCATGGAGGTAGCGGCTCGGGGGGTTCCAGGGGTCGTGGCCGTACCCGCTGAGGTCGAGATCCGCCTCGCGCAGTACCGCGCGTACCGCGTCGAGGTCGGCCGACACGGACCCGATGCACTCCATCAGGGAGGCGGCGGGAAGGGAGCTGAGCTCCAGCTGACCGCCGGGTTCGACGGTGAGCGCCGAACGCAGGGGCAGGGTCCGCAGTGCGGCGTAGGCCGCTTCGAGTCGTTCTGGTGCTACCGGGAGCTGCGGCTGCCGCAGCTCGTGGACGAGCCATTCCACTTCCACACCGAGGGTACGGGGCGGTCCGGTCTTGAAGCAGATGCCCCTGACCAGCGCCTCCACCTCGGCCTCGGTGACGGCGGAGCGGCGCTCCGCACAGTCACTCACCGAATCGGACATGTCGGGATCCTCCTGAGATTCCACCATGCCGCCGGCCCGACGTCTGTGGTGCCGGACCGGCATCGCTCGTCCCACCCAAGACCTTCTCGGCGGTTCGCACAAGGGTGCAAATCGTCGCTCGCGGTGTCATGGGGCACTGTTTGCAGGGCCGCGAAGCACTGTTTACGGCGCCGCGAAATTCCGTTGCGCCGTACGACCAGCATCGCTCACGATGCGTTCATGGGCACGACGGGGGAAACGACGGGGGACATGACGGGGGAGATCGCGCAGGGCGTGCTCGCGGCGCGTACGGGGGTCGCGCCGTGAGCACGCGCCTGCGTGCGATCGCACAGCGGACGGAGGGGATCGTCGCGGCGGGTGCGTACCGCACGTCCGATGGACGCACGGTGTCGATCGCCGTGGCGGTCGAGGCCGCGCGGACGGGAACGCGGATGTGCGGGCCGGAGCCGGTTGAACCGTTCCGGGTTTGATCGAGGCTCGATCTTTTGGAAGGATCGAGTCCGTTATGGCGAAGCAATACCCCAAGGAGCTCAAGGAGCGGGCCGTGCGTCTGGTCCTGGAGACTCGTGATCAGTACAAGACCGAGTCCGCGGCGATCCGCTCGATCGGAGCGAAACTCGACATCGGGCCGGAGTCCCTGCGGAACTGGGTGCGTCAGGCCGAAGTCGACGCCGGTGCCCGGACCGGTACCACGACCGGGGAATCCGCCCAGCTCAAGTCCCTCAGGAAAGAAGTCGCCGAGCTGAAGCGGGCGAACGAGATCTTGAAGGCTGCGGCGAGTTTCTTCGCGGCCGAGCTCGACCGGCCACACACACGCTCGTAGCGTTCATCGACGAGCACCGCGACCGCTTCGGCGGAGTCGAGCCGATCTGCAGGACGCTCACCGAGCACGACTGCAGCATCCACCCGTCCACCTTTTACGCACACAAGAAGCGCATGCCGTCGGCCCGCTCACTGCGGGACGCGGAACTGGCACCGCTCATCACCAAGATCTACCGCGACAACTACAGCGTCCACGGAGCCCGCAAGATCTGGGCCGAACTGAAACGGCAAGGACATCAGGTGGCCCGGTGCACCGTCGGCGACGCCCTCGACAACGCACTGATGGAATCGACGATCGGCCTGTACAAGACCGAGCTCATCAAGCCTCAGCGGCCATGGAAGGCCCTCAGCGACGTCGAGTTGGCCACGGCGGAGTGGGCCGACTGGTACAACCACCGCCGACTCCACGGTGAGATAGGCCACGTCCCGCCAGCCGAATACGAAGCCGTCTATTACCAACAGCAGCCAAATCTGCAGGCCACAGCCACAATCTAGAGTCTCTACCGAATCCGGAACGGTTCAGTTCTTTCGCGGCAGGTCCGACAGCAAGCCGAGCACGAACGCCCGCGCCCGCCGCCGTGGTTCCACCCGGACGAACCGTCCCGCGATACGGCCCATCAGGACCTCGAACGTCTCCTGCCACCGGGCAGGATCTATGCTGTGACCTGCGGCCACCGTCTGATCTTCTGTCTTCACACACCGATGATCACCGGTGGCCGCACCCGTTCCCGGACCGGCCCCGACCAGCAGGATCACGGTCAGGGCCGAAGCACCAGCTCTGGAGTTGAGTCGGCCGATGGACATGTCCTCCCGAGAGATCCGCATACCCCTCAACGAGGCCGTCGCAGTCCTGCAGGACCTGAACGAGTTCGTGGTTTCCCTCGACCAACTCGGATCCCGCATGGCATTCGGAACCGCCGACGAGCACACCATCGCCAAGTTCATCGTCGACTGGGATGTCGCCCGGCGCTTGTCCCGAGCCCGACACGTCATCAGTGTCGCGCTGGACGAGCAACTGAGCGAGGAAGACAACGCCGAGATCGACGCCCTGTGTGATCAGGGCCGCTTCTACGGCAGGGACAGCACCATCAGCCCCTCCACTGACCACTCCAGCTGAGACAGCGAGCACATCGGACCGAACCAATTGAGATGGGGATCAGTTCGGCCCGAGACCTGGTACCGGGCCAGCAAGATCACGATCTACAGCTGGAGTACTAGTGTGGCGTATGGACATGCTGAATGGACTGGCTAGTGACGATCTAACTCGGTCGACTCAGGCACTCCTCTCCCTCACGTATCATGATCCAGATCGTTTTTGGCTGGAAGATCTATTGCTTCGCGAGGTAGATGAAGCGAATGATCCGGCCTTGCGAGCATTGGCGGTTACTTGCATGGGTCATCTTGGGCGGATGCGCGGAGAGGTTAGTAACCGAATCATTGAATTTCTGGAGGGGCATCTCGGCGATGCGGTTTTGGGCGGCATTGCCGAGGACGCGCTAGGCGATATTAGGGACTTTGCAATAGTGGTCGACCCGCCAACAGCGTAGGATCGAAATCGGTTCCGGGACGCCACCTACCACCGCTGGACCGATGCCCACTACCTCACCTCGGGCACAAAGCTCCGTCAGCCGGACGGTACGACGGTCGTCATCCGCGGGGTGCGCAACTTCCACCAGCGCAGCACCACGTACGACCTCACCGTCGGTACCCTCCACACGTACTATGTGCTGGCGGGCGAGACCCCTGTCCTCGTTCACAACAGCAACTGCGGCATTCGCCCGCATGACAAAGCCCGTGGCGCTGCCGGTGTCGATGAAATGACGGAGACGTTTGAGAAGTTCTACAACAAGTCTGATATCTATAGCGAGAGCTACGGGAATGGACTTGATTTGTGGACCCCTTACGGTAGGCGTCAAGTGGATATCGCAGTCAGGAACCCGGACGGAAACCTTCACATTTATGAGGTGAAGGTGAATAAATCGAATTACACCAGGGGTCAGCGCAGGAAGGACGAATGGCTAGCGAAGACGTACGGGTTTGAAACCTCGGTCGTCCGGCGCGGTACAGTGTGTCCAATCTGCAACCCCTAACCTGAGAGGATGGCCAGTGAGTAGCGACTTCAGCTTCTGGAAGCGCGGTGTTGGGGATCCTGAGGAAATCTTCGACAACCTTGCCGAGGGTGACACCAGCGACCTTGTCGTGAGCCCTGACGTATTGCGGTTCCGGGAGGAGTTGCTGACTAGATGGCCAGATGTGGACGACGTTCTTGAGCCGTCTCGGTTCGACCTGGAAGAGGAACCGGATGATGCGGGCAAGTACGTCCTCCTGACCCTTTCCGTCCGCCAACTGGATTATCTCCCTGAGATTCTTGACATGGCGAAGAGGAACGGCCTCGTCGGATTTAGCGGAGTGGCGGGCGAGCCGATTTAGGGCTTCCGATTCGCTGCGCATCCAAGCGCAAAGATGCGGCCCCTGTAGGTGTCACCTACAGGGGCCGTTTTGCGGCTTGACGGCAGTAGATGACGGCAACGGCGGCGGACGCCACCTGGCGTCCGCCGCCGTTGCCGTACGTGTGTCAGGGGCGGTCGAGGGCGTGGCCGAGGATGTCGATAGCGTCGCGTTGGAGGCGGAGCCGGACGTGCGCGTAGACGGTGGCGGTGACGCCGATGTGGGCGTGGCCGAGAAGTTCCTTGATCACCACCAGCTCAACCCCCTGCTCCAGGAGCAAGGTGGCGGTCGAGTGCCGGAGGTCGTGGGTGCGCCGTGAGGCGCAGTGGTTCGAGTGGGGGTGAGAGGCCTTCGCCGCTGATCCCGTCGCAGCGGGACGGTGGAGCTGGGGGCAGCCTGAGCCGGGTGGTGCCGGGGAGGGTGGGAGCAGCCCTGACAACGCCGGGACGTGCCAGTACTGCCAGATGGTGCGGGTCCGGCTAGCGGGACGGAGAGGAGTACGCGAGGAACCGGCGTGTGACACCCCCTTGATGCGGCACCGGCTCGAACCTGGTGGATCTGGGCCGGGGGCGGCGCGCACCCGTCGAGCGTGTGGGCGGGGAACTCCTGAGGCGGTGGGCATGAGCTGCCAGGGAGGCTGCGAGGAAGGACTGCGGCGTACTCGCAGCGATGCCGCAGGGGCATAGTCGGGCTCCTACTTCGACGAGCGAATCACTGTGAACACGGGAACCGTTCCGGGTCTGCCCTCAGCCCGCGTATCCAGCGCGGGGGGTTGGGGCTGGGCTCACCGACCGCCGATCGGCCTGGGACGGGGCGGAGCCGCCGTAGTACTCCGAGCCGGGGAAAGCCCGCGCGCATGGGGAAGGGCGGCAGCGGTTTCGAGAAGGACTGGAGACTGTAATGCCGGAAGATGCACTGCTGAACGGCGGCGCTCTGCGTCCGGGACCTGGCGGGTCGTGGACGTGGGTATCGGGGATGCAGACCAAGCTTCACCGTTGGGCGGCGGCCGATCCGGGCCGCCGGTTCGATGACTTGTTCAACTTCGTGTACGACCCGGCCACGTTGATCATGGCGTTCGTCCGGGTCGCGGGCAATCAGGGGGCCAACACTCCCGGCGTCGACGGCCTGACGGCCGTTGAGGTCGAGGAGGAGATCGGGGTCCCCGGTTTCCTGGATGATCTGCGGGCCGCCCTCAAGGACGGCTCGTTCCGGCCGCTGCCGGTGCGGGAACGAAAGATCCCCAAGCCGGGTGGGTCGGGAAAGGTCCGCAAGCTGGGCATTCCCACGCTTGCCGACCGGGTCGTCCAAGCAGCGCTGAAACTGGTGCTGGAACCCATCTTTGAGGCCGACTTCGTGCCGGTCTCTTACGGATTCCGGCCCCGGCGCAGGCCGCACGACGCGATCGCCGAGATCCACCACTTCGGCACCCGGGGCTACCGGTGGGTGCTGGACGCGGACATCGAGGCGGCCTTCGACAACCTTTCGCACTCCTTCGTCATGGACCGAGTGCGGACACGCGTCAAGGACAAGCGCGTGCTGGCCCTGGTCAAGGCGTTCCTCAAGGCCGGTGTGCTCACCGAACTCGGTGAGCAGCGCAACACCCATACCGGCACACCCCAGGGCGGCATCCTGTCGCCGTTGATCTTTAACATCGCGCTGTCCGCGCTCGACGAGCACGTGATGGCGCCGTGGAAGGACGGCGGGACGATGTCCACCCGGGGAAAGCGAACCTACCGGCACTCCCGTGGCCGGCCGACGTGGCGGATCATCCGTTATGCCGACGACTTCGTGATCTTGGTGCATGGTTCGCGTGAGGACACCGAAGCGCTGCGCGAAGACGTCGCCCGTGTGCTGGCCACCATGGGGCTGCGGCTGTCACCAGCCAAAACCCAGGTGGTCCACATGAGTGACGGGTTCAGCTTCCTCGGCTTCCGTATCCGGTGGAAACGCAAGAGGGGGACGAACAAGTGGTACGTCTACACCTTCATCGATGCCCGGCCCGTCCGGACGTTGAAGGCGAAGATCCGTGCCCTGACGCACAAGACATCGCAGTGGGACCTCGCATCGACCCTGACCCGGCTGGGCCAGATCATGCGAGGCTGGGCCAACTACTTCAAACATGCCGTGGCGAAACGGACCTTCAGCAAACTGGACGACTTCACGTTCTGGAGACTCGCCCACCTGCTGAGAGCCCGCCACGGCTGGAGCTGGGGACAACTCCGCCGCCATCTGACCGCCGCCACCGGGCGCTGGCGGATCGCAGCGGACGGGATTGAGTTCTTCCGGATCGAGAAGGTGGCGGTCACCCGCTACACCTACCGGGGCAACAAGATCCCAACCCCTTGGCCTGCCACTGCCTGACGGCTGACACCGTGGAGAGCCCGTTACCGAGAGATCGGTACGGCGGGTTCGGCGAGCGGTCCGGGGAAACGGACCGGGAGCAATCCCGGCACCGCGCCCCGGGCCGACTCAACAAACGGATGCGGCGGAGGCCAGCCTTGCGGAGGAGCATGGTGAAGGTGCGCGTGAGGTTGGTCGGGTCGATCGCACGGCCCTGCGGCGTGGTGAACACGTACCCGTTCTGACGCCACTCGGTGCCTGCTGCCTCACGCTCGCGCTGCTGCTGTTCGTGGTGCTGCTTCAGCGAATGGAGGCAGCGAGGCGGGAGAGCAACGCGGCGCTCGGAGGCCCGGGTCTTGGTGGGCAACGTGGTGAGTCCGCCGGTGCTGGTGCGCTGCAAAGTTCGGCGGATGGCAGCGGTGCCGGTGTCGAGGTTGAGGTCTTCCCAGTGCAGGCCGAGGAGTTCGCCCTTGCGGAGGCCGGTGTGGAGCGCGAGTTCGAACAGGGCATGCAGCCGGTGACCGTGCGTGGCGCTGAGGAGCTGGCGGGCTTCGTCGGCGGTGAGGGGTTCGAAGCGGCGGGGTCGGGGTGTGCCGGTGCGGACGTTGCGGGCGACGTTGCGCGGGATCTCTTCCTCCCGGACGGCGTGCTCCAGAGCGGACTTGAGCACGGAGTGCACGTAGGCCAGGGCCAGCGGCGAGAGTCGCCTGGAGCAGCACTCTCCGGCAGCGCAGCAGCGGGGCTCATCGCGGGCGGTGTCGAGGCCGCGTACGCAGCACTGGCAGGTGGTGCGGAGCTGGTTGAGCCAGGTGCGGACATCCTTGGCGGTGAGCTTGCTGAGCTTCTTCTTGCCCAGGCCGGGGACGAGGTACCGGTTGACGCAGGCGGCGTAGCGGGTGTGGGTGTTCTCGCGGAGGTGGTGGATGGCGACGTTCTCCAGCCAGTACGTCAGGTACGCGGCCAGGCTGCCCTGTGCGGACGGCATGGGGAGGCCGCGGTTGCTGGCGGCGATCTTCTCGGTGAGTTTGGCCAGCGCGTCTTTGCGCGTGGTGCCGTAGACGCGGATGCGCTTGCGGGTGTTGCCGGGGGCGAGGACGTATCCGGCGGCTTCCCAGCGGCTGTCTTTGCGCTGGTAGACGGTTCCGTCGCCGTTGGCGCGGACGCGGCGGGAGGCGGGGGTGTCGCGGGGCGTGGTCATCAGGCGGCTTCCTGTTCGAGGCGGGTGTGGATGAAGTCGGTGAGGGCGTGGGTGGGGATGCGGCGGGCGCGGCCGAGGGTGAGGGAGGCGAGTTGCCGGGTGCGGATGAGGTCGTAGACGGCGGTGCGGCCGAGTTGGAGGCGTTCCATGACCTGGGGGACGGTGAGGAGTTCCGTGCCGGCGGTCACGCGATGGCCCCAGGTCGGACAGGACTGGTCAGGCGATCAGTGGAGTGACCGACTGGGTGACCGGTGCGGTCGCCGGAGCGCTTCGAGCGTCGGGTTCGGGTCGGTTGTTCGGGTCGGGTTTGCCGTGTTGCGGTCAGGAGGTTGGCGAGGTGTTCGAGTTCGGGTAGGAGGCCGGTTCCGGTGTACTGCCAGTGGGAGATGACCAGCGTGGTGTCCGAGTCCACGTGCTGACCGGCGATGTTGCGGTGACCGAGACGGTGACCGGCGGCCAGGTCAGTGGAGTGTCCGGCGCGGTCACCGACCGGCCTGCCGCCTGTCTGACCGACCTGCGTTTCAGCCGGTGCCGGTGCCGGTGCCGGTGCCGGTGCTGGGGCTGGGGTCTGGGTGTCGAGTTGGCTGGTTCGCCAGGCGGTGCGTTCGGCTCGGAGGTGGGCGAGGGTGGTGGAGTAGTGGCGGGTGCGGGTGGAGAAGTGGCCTCGGAAGCCGAGCATGTGGGCCCATTGCCGCAGGCGGAGGTGGGTGTGCTGGCGGTGGGTGGCGAGGTGCCAGGCGGTGTGGATCATGCGGCGGGCGTGGTCGGTGATGTCGTAGCCGGCGAGTTCGGCGAGGAAGCGGAGGCGGCGGTCGAGGGTGCCGGTGGTGGTCTCGGCGCCCTTGGTGGCGTACTTGGCGATGTAGGCGGCGACGTGCCGGTCGGTGACCGGGCCGTCTCCAGTGAAGTCCGTGCTGCGGATCGCGCGGACGTCGATCTGTCGCCCGAAGCGGAACACCAACCGGCCCGCCCGATTTGAGTCTTGGGGCTGGGACGCGGGGATGTCCCCGGCGGGCTGCGGTCGCTTCGTCGGTTCGCCCCCGTGGTGGACGCGGGTGCGTGTGGCGGCGGCGCGGACGGCGTGGTCGAGGAGCTGGACGGTGGCCCAGGCGGGCGGGGTGTTGCCGGGGCCGGCAGGTCCGTCGAGGCGGATGACGGCGTGGAAGTGGACCTGGCCGCGTTTTTGGTACTCGGCGACCTTGGCGTACGAGAGGGTGGAGTGATGGCGCAGCGCGCGCTGCGTGAGCCCGGCGGCCTTGGCGATCTCGCGGCGTAGGTGGGTGGTGAAGCGGGCCCACAGCGCCGGGGCGTGCGCGTTCCACAGCACCGCGCTGGTGTAGTCGTAGTGCTCGGGGTCGAGCGGGGTGCCGAGGAGCGGGTCGTCGTCGGGGGTGGACCTGGCCGCAGTGGCAGCGGCCGGTGTCGGGCTGGTTGTGGACGGGCCCGAAGCCGGGCGCGGTGAGCGTGGCGAACACGCGCGGGTGCACGGCGACGCTGGTAGGGACGGTCTTGCCACCGCGCATTCCGGCGGCGATGAGTTGGTAGGTGTCGTAGCGGTAGACGCTGGAGCAGGCCGGGCAGCGGGTGGCACGGCGGTTGCCGCAGCGGACCAGCAGTTCGCCCGCCGGCAGCCGGCCGGAGTCGAAGTGGTCGAGGATCGCACCGGTAACGGCGTCCAGGCGCGTACGGTGCCCGGTCAGGCGGATCGGGTGCGCGCAGCCGCCGAGTCCGGATATCTGTCGTGCGAGGGCTGCGAGTTGGCCGGTGGCGGCGAGCTTCGCCAGCTTGGCGGTGAGCCTGGCGCGACGCTCCAGCGCCCGCCCTGTCGCCGCAGAGGCGGTGACGTCCGCCGGGTAGGTCGGCGTCGTGAACGCCGACGACGGACGCGAGGCGGTCGGAACGGTCGCGGGATACGAGAGTTGAAGCTGTGCGGGCATGCGGAAAGCGGCCTTTCGGCGGGAGCGCGGAAGCGGTACGGCGCGGGGTGACGTGGGCAGGCCGAAGTGATCGGCTCACAGAGGAACGGGGCGCCTCGGAGTTGGGCGCGGGGCCGGACCAGTAAGGGCTGGTCGGCGGGGCGCGGTGTTGATCACCAGCGGGTGCGTGACGTTAACATCGGCCCACTGGCGCATTCAAGTGCATCCCTCCTCATTCCTTTCTGTGGGCGGCGGGACGCGGGTAGTGTGGGGCCGGTTTCCCGGTTTGGACGGGCCGGAAATAGCTGATAGACGGCATGGAAGGCGGCGGGGTGGCGGGCGTAAAGGCGACGCGGCGCGGGCGCAGGCCGGCGGGTGGCGGGGTGCAGCTGACGTTCGAGGTCATCGCCGAGACCCTGCGGGAGCAGATTCGCTCCGGCGGGCTGCGGCCGGGTGACGCGTTGCCGACGCAGGCCTTGCTGATGCGGGAGTTCGGGGCCTCCAGCCTGACCGTGCAGAAGGCCATGACCCTGCTCAAGCAGGAGGGGTGGGCGGTCTCCCGTCCCGGCAAGGGCGCCTTCGTAGCTCACTACGACCACACCAAGGACGAAGGCCCGGGGGAGGCGAGCGCTCCTGCGGGCAGGACCACGGCCCGCGTTGAGGCGTTGGAGCAGGCGCTGGCCGAGGCCGTCGAGCAGCTCGCCGAACTCCGCGCCCGTGTCGAGTCCCTGGAGACCAGCGACCGCTGACCCCCTTGCCGGATGAGGGCGGAGGGCGGAGGGCGTGCGTTCAGATTTTCTCTACGAGGTTCAAGGCGGGCCCCGCCCGCATTGGCTGACCGCCGTCGCCGACAAGCCCGCTGTTCGCTCGGGAGGTCAGCCGCCCCGGCAAGGGAACGGTCCAGGACTGCGAGAGCGGCAACCGGCCAGATTGCCGGGATGACCGGAACCGGGCTCCTGGCGGGTCGGGTAGCCGGAGCGCATTGCTGCGCCCCGGCCCCCTCAGAACCGGACGTGCGACTTTCATCGCATCCGGCTCAAGCAAGCCCCGAGGGCATCACCCGAACGGGCTACCTCTGAGTCCGCTTGCTGTCACCCGCATGATGCTGGCGGTGGCACTCGGTGTGTACCAGGCGAAGGTTGGTTCGTTGGTCCGTGCCGCCGTCTCGGCGGTAAACGAAGTGATGCTTGTTGAGCATCTTCTTCGACGCCGCGAACCATTCAATCCACTCCCGTGGGCTGTCCGGTTCGTATTCGGCTCCGCTGATCAACGCCTGTCGGCAGAGCGGGCATACGCCCTTCTGCCGGGCCGCCAGGTACAAGCTGGTCTTGTCCATCGGCGGAGGCGTTTTCAGGCGGCGACGGGCCTGCCAGTACCCCGCAAGGGACGGATCGTCCGGCGATGCGGCCCCCTTCACCGGGATGTATCTGGCGTGGCGGACCCAGGCGTACTTGGAGAGATAGGCACCCGTATGCCGGTCACCGAAAACCCACTTATCCTGCCGGGCCTTGTTGAACCTGCCGAAATAGTGGTTCTTGATCCACAGCCCCGAGCGGTTCTCGTGGCCGCGCTTCGCCCACTTGTAGAGGAGCTTGAACATGTAGTAGTCCATCGAGTTGAACGCTCGATTACAGGCCACGCCCCGGTAGTAGGCGGTCCATCCCCGAACGATCGGGACGAACTTGGCCAGCACGGCGAGGGAGTTGGCGCCGCGCAAGCGCAGCATTTCCTCCCGGAGCCGTCTCCGGAGCTTTTTGCAAGCCTCTCTACTCGGCCTGATGGACAGGCTTTCGCCGTGCCGCTGCACGGTGAATCCCAGAAAGTCGAACCCCTCGTCGAGGTGTACGACCCGAGTCTTCGCCTCGTTGAAGCAGAGACCTCTGGGAGCAAGCCAGTCCGTCAGTTCCTTCTTGACCCGGTATGCCTCTTCCTCGGTGTGGCACAGGACCACGAAGTCGTCGGCGTATCGGATCAATACGGGTACTCCGGAGGCGGTGCAGCCCTTTCGGGCCTTGTTCCGCTCGTATCGGAATCCCGCTGCCTGCTCCATCCCGTGGAGCGCGATGTTCAGCAGCAAGGGGCTGATGACACCGCCCTGTGGAGTTCCCTCCACGGTCGGTGCCCATCGCCCGTTCTCCATCACGCCGGCCCGCAGCCATCCGCGGATCAGGTCCCTGGCGGGGAACTGCCCGATCATGGCGTTCAGGTGGTCGTGACTGATTCGGTCGAAGGCCCCTTCCAGGTCGGCATCCAGCGCCCAGCGGCGCTTGGCCAGCTTTCCTCGGGCCGAGGCCCGGATGGCCGCGATGGCGTCCTGACAGCTGCGACCAGGGCGGAACCCGTAGGATCTCGCCTCGAATCGCGCCTCCCACTCGGGCTCCAGCGCGTTCTTCACGCGGGCCTGGAGCACCCGGTCACCGATGACCGGGATGCCGAGCGGGCGCTGCTTCCCGTTGGCTTTGGGGATGTACACACGCTTCACCGGCAGGGCTCTCCAGGGGCGTGCCGACCGATGGGTCTCGGTCGCCAACCGTGCCCTCGCCTCAGGGGTGAGGGCACGTTTCCCGTCGATTCCGGCCGTTTTTCGTCCACTGCTCTGCTGGGTTACCCGCTTCACGCTGACGAGCGTGTTGCTGTGGCTTCGCAGCATGAGCTTCTGCAAGTTACGGACCCTTTTGTGGTCCCCTTCCCGCGATGCCTTGAAGATCCGCTGCCTCAGCCGCCGTACGTTCTCCCCGCATGTGGCCCAGTCGATGCCGTGCCAGTCGAGTTTCCCGTCCTCTGGTCCGTTCACCTCGGGCGCAAGGGCAGTTGCTCCTGCCACTGTGGTGCTCATCCACGCCTCCGGCATCCAACTTGTCCTTCGGTTCCGGCGTCCTTGCGTTGGGGCTTCAAAGGCTCACCTGACCCACGTCGGCGCCCTTTCGGGCCGGGTCACCAGTACCCGTATCCGGCGGGTTATGCCCAGAGGCGCGTGAAGTCGGCCGCTCCTCGGTTTTCCCCTGGCCTTTCGGCCTACCGGCGTTCGCTTCTTGGGTCATCCTGTTCCAGCTGGGGACTTGGGCCTTCCTTGCGGTCGGCTTACCGGTCGATTCCGGACCCCAACAGGGTTTCCGTGTTCCACACGCTGAAGTTGCGGCTGGGGTGGGCGCCCCCTCTGTCCCGTGGCCGACGGTGTCCCACAACCGGCGTTGCTTGCGCCGGATGCCGTCTGCGCCTCGCAGCGCGGGCCACTCCCTGCCGAATGCAAACCATCTGCAGGGTCGATATGACGAGACATTTACCAGGGGTTCACGCGAGTTCGCCCGTCCAGCCTTCCCCTCACCTGTGGCATCTCGATGGCCGAGTTGCCCTTGGGCTTGAACGCTCAGCTTCACACCCTGCCGTTTCCAGCAACGCATGTGAGCGCGGGGACAGATTTGAGACACTAATCCGGAGGATTTGTCGTGCCTGAACCTCTTCACGAGACGGACCTCACTTCAGAACGTGCGGCCTCACGTCGCACAGCAAGTTGTCGCCGACGACCGTCCTGCGGCCGGATCGCAGGCACATGGCCGACCAGGGGCCGACTCCTCCCGCCCCGGCCCCGCGCCGCCAGACTGGGCGACGCACCAGCCCGGCCGTACGCTGCCTCTCCCGCTCTGGCCCGATCCTGCCGAAAGAAGCCGACCCTGCGCCGCCTCGGCAGGCTGCCGCTGGTTTGCGGGCGGCGCCGTGGCATCAGGGCGAAGGGGGGGAGTACCGGGGGCGTGCGACGCTGGAGCGGCTGCGGTCGCGGCGACGGCACACGACCTGAAGTACGAAGTCGCGCTCTCGCACCCCATGCCATATATCATCGGCGCTATGGACAGTGGGCGGTACTCGATCGAGATCGAGCCGGAGGTGCGGCTGTGGCTGGAGAACATTCCCGCCCATCACTACAAGCAGGCCGAACGCGTCGCCGACCTGCTCGCCGAGCAGCCCACCACGCTCGACGAACCGCACTCCCGCCATCTGGGCGGCAAGCTCCGCGAGCTGCGCTTCCGCCTGGGCGATGCCCATCAGCGGATCACCTACTGGCTGGCACCCGGCCGACGTGTCGTGCTGCTCACCGTGTTCCGCAAGACCAAGATGCGCGAGCAGGCCGAAGTGGACCGTGCCCACGCCGCACAGCGATTGTGCGAGGCAGAGCATGAAGCCGCCGCCGAGCACGACCTCTACAGCCGCAACCTCAAGGAGAACCGATGAACCACAGCGAATGGAGGACCCGTCGCCACCGCCAGCTGCTGGGCGAACACCTGGACGCTGACCCCGAGTACGACCGGGTCTACGAAGAGGCCGGCCTGGCCATGACGTTGGGCAAGGCCGTCTACGACCGGCGTAAGCAGCTGGGCCTGAGCGAGGCCGATCTCGCCGAGCGCATGCACGTCGACGTCGATGACATCGAAGGCATCGAGACGGCCACCGAGCTGCCGCCCATCGCGGTCATCATGCGCCTGGCCCGCGCACTGGACCTCACGGTGGACGTGCACCTCGCCGGCGGAGACGAGCCCACCGTCACCATCGTCGCCCCAGCGGCCTGAGGCGGGGAGGAACCATGCAGGACCCGCCTTCCGCGCTCGCCCGTGAGCTCGGGCAACTCGTCCACGACCGGCGCATCGAGCTCGGGCTGTCCCAGGCCGAGCTGGCCGAGCGGTGCGGGATGAAGCAGCCGCAGATCTCCCGCTTCGAAGGCGGCGGGACCGTGCCCACGCTTCCCCTCCTGCGCCGCCTGGCTCAGGCTCTCGGCGCCGACCTGACCATCAGCCTCACCCCGCACGACAAAGCCGCTTGACACGCATTCGGAATTCCTGGAATTCCCCAGGCGGTGTAGACCGCTGACGGCAGTAGTGACGGCAACACCAGCTGACTCCAGCGCACGAGCACGAACATCCGGCGACTGTCAAATCGCCCGCTGACCAGCAAACTTGCAGGTAGGAGCGGCCTGGCCTGCACACGTACTATGTGCTGGCTGGTGCCACTCCGGTCCTCGTTCACAATTGCGGTGGTGGGACGACCGTCTATCGTCGCGTCCCAGAGGGGCACCCTGGTTTCGATGCGGCGGTGGATGGTGTGGCCGTCCCCCGTGGAGGAAATGCTTCGGCGGAGTCACACCATCTTGGTGACACCGATAGTCCATTCACCAGTTGGTCAACAAGTGAGGCAGCGGCACGTCGGGCAGCAACTAAGGGGCCGACTGGCGTTGGTGTAGTGATAAAGTCGAAAGTTCCTGCCGGGCGGCCGCATGTTCACAGCAATGACGAGCCTTGGGTAGAATTCAGAGGCGAGTTCGAGGTGCAAATCGAGGGAACGATGACAGGGAATGCATATGCGGCGTGGAGGGGAATGCCGTGAAGCAGGTAACAGTTGGGAACATCGCGGAGCTGCTATCTGCGTTCCGGCCTGCGGCTCTCGTGGAGGACGTCGATCGGTTGGTTGCCGCGCTGGCCTCCGAGTCTGACTGCGTCGTCGAAGTCACCTTCCCGCCAGCCAAGGAGGTGCTTGATGTCTATAGGTACAGATATGACTCGATCGACGAAGTTCGGGATTCGCGAATCGGATGGGATCTCTTCTTTCCTGCCCTCGAAGATTCGGATGGCCGGGTAGGCTTGCTGTCTGTGAGAGCTGGCGAGCTGGGTGCGATCGTTCTTGTTGACGAAACTGTGGAGCTCGTATTGGCGGCTTTGATTAGGCGGTCAGTATGACCCATGGTCCGGCCAGAATTGCCTGACAGTGAAATTCGGCGAGATTTGAGGCACTCTATCGCTATGTAAGGAATTAGCGCTCCAATTCTTGCTTTAGGGCACGTTGCAGCCCCCTCCCGCTTGCCTCGGAGGGGGCTTCAACATGCCCTTGACGGCAGTAGCTGACGGCAACGTCAGTGGACGGGTGCTGTACAAAGTGGCGGTTCGTCGCCGTTGTCGGGTCGGGTGGCGGGCTGGGTGGGGTCGCGGAGGGTGTGGCCGAGGAGGTCGATGGCGTCGCGCTGGAGACGGAGTCGGACGTCCTGAAGTGTGATTACTGTGGGCAGGATGTGACACGTCGCCCCTCGACGAGCGGCGTTCCCGGTCGGCCGGACGATGCTCAGATTGATCACGTTGAGCCTCGTGCGAGTGGCGGGCATGGTGGCGAACACAACGGCGCCGGGGCCTGTCGGCGATGCAATAGGGATAAGTCCACGAAGCCTCTGGAGGATTGGGGCGATGAGCTCAGAGAATTCCTCGAACCCTAGTGGTGGCGATTCGGCGACAGAGAGTAAGCCTGAGAGGCTGTACAAGGTGGCCTTCGACCTCCCTGACGAGACTGCCGATTGGGCCCATGCCTCTGCAGAGAGGCTCTGGACTGGGAAGACCTCCGCAAAGATGGAGGTCCAGGTTCGGAACACTCCCTTCTACGTGAAGGGGATCGCCTTTGGGGGCATTGTGCGGGTCAGAGCTGATCGCGAGCGCAGAGAGTTCGTGTTCGAGGAGTTTATGTCGGAGTCCGGGCATTCAACGGTCCGCATCATCATCAAGAATGACGACGCCGGGGATATGGTTGATGCCATGCTCCGCAGCCTTGAGTGTTCCTGGGAGATTGATACGACGGGGTACTTGTGGGCAATCGACGTGCCGCCGCACGTTGATTAAGCATCCATGAGAGTTACTCTCCTTCGTGTTGCCGATGAAGGGAAAATCGGCATCGAAGAGGGTGCGCTTGCGAGGGCTCATCGCGATGGGCTCGGATTGCCAGAGTTCGATCGTTAATCGGGTTCGCGAGAAGCCTCGCCGGATCTTATTCCGGCGGGGCTTCTCGGGTGTTCTGGAACGCCGGATCCGCTCCGGCAGCCTCACCCCGGGGATCAAGCTGCCGGGCCGTGAAGCACTCGCCGACCACTACGCGGTACCGGTCCGCGTGATTGACACGGCGGTCAGCCTGCTCGTACGCAACGAATGGCTCCGCTACGAGGACGAAGAGCACAGCCATGACGCCTATGCGCGCGACGCGGACGATCCCGCCCTCGGGCGGCATCTCGCCCACGCGGCCCTTGTCCAGAAGATCCGCAACGGCTCGTTGCCCAAGGGCACCCGGCTGACCGCAGCGGAGGCCGCCGAGGCCATCGGCCACAGTGAGGGGAACACTGAGCAGGCCCTGGCCGCGCTGGCCCTGGAAGGACATGCCCGCAAGGGCTACAAGAACCCGCGCAAGAAGGTTCCCTCCCGCACCCGGCCGAGCGAGCCGCAGCCGGAAGAACTGGCGTACGTCATCAGCGAAAGCCTCTTCTGGGGCGAACCGGCAGACGCGGGGGGTACCGGCGACGGTTCCGCACAGTCGCCGCAGTCCGCGCCGCCAGGGTCCGGGGACGTCGACCCGGCGGGCAAGCTGGACCTGATTTTGGAGCAGATGGCCGACATGCGCGAGCGTCTTGAGCGCCTGGAGCAGGCAAGCCAGGGCCGAGGCGCCAAGCGTCCCAAGGGCGCCTGACGGCAGGCAGTGAAGATCCCCGGAGAGCCATGGCCTTCCGGGGATTTCCGTTGGCTGCCTGATCCGGCCGGGTGGGACGGGCGTCGGCCGGAACGGGAGATCGCGATGGGCGGTCAGTCGAGCGGGACGGGATGGGGTCTGTCCCGCTCCTCGTACTCGGTCTCCAGGTCGTCCACGGTGTCGAGGTCGTTGTAGGCGAGTGCGGGCAGGCGTGCTCCTCGGCTCACTGCGATCCGGTGGACGTTCGTCAGTGCCTCGGTCAACTGGACTGCCAACAGGTGTAGTTCGCCAGGCGTCCACTGGCGCCCGTCCAGAATGTGGCGTGCCTCCTGAACGACTTCACCGGCCAAGCCGAGTTGAGCTGACTCCATGTTGTCAGCGAGGCGCGACAGGTATCCGGTCCCGTCGCCTGCGAGGTAACAGGGTTTTCCTTCCGGCCCGGCCCAGGGGAGCAGGCGGACCTGATTCGTGAGGCTCATCAGGCTCGCCCCTCCATGCTGCGAGTCAGCAGGGAGCCGGTGTCGACTCCGTGCACGGCCAGCCACAGTACGCGCCGCGGTGCCCGTCGGCACTGCTGCTCCCGCTGTTCGTGCGCGAGCGGGTACGGGCGGACCAGTCCGATGTCCTCACCGTGCAGCACCGGGGCAGCGGGTACGCGGGGCGGACATTCAGTGGATGCCTCCACAACGAGGAGGGCGGAACGGGAATCCGGTGCGCGGTGGCGGCCCGGTGCAGGCCGTAGCAGCCGTAGCAGTAGTTCGAAGATGTGGGCGATACAGTGCGGCACGTCGGCGCTCCTTGTCAGCGTTGGCCACGCCCCCGGACCGTTCGCCCGGTCGCGGGGGTCCTGACTGAGCGTCAGCCTGCCGACCGGCGATGCACAGCAGTTGCACCAAGCGGTGCAACTCCTCTCGCCGGGAACCTGCTATATGCCGACCCACTCCGCGTACTGCGCCAGCGAACTGTTACGTGTCCGTTCCTGCCGTTTGAGGGCCAGCACGGTGTCCCGCACGGTCGGGTGGTAGCGGGTCTGCTGTGGCGCGATGCGCCGGGCCTGGTGCAGGCAGTCCAGCGCTTCCTCCGGGTGGCCGGCCCAGGCATGGGAGCGGCCGAGATCCATCCAGTGGTGTCCGGCACGGGAACGGGTCCAGCCTCGCGGGATGTGCACATCCTGGGCGAGTTCGATCGCGCGGCCGAAGTCGTCCATCTCCGAGGCGATGGCCACCGCATGCACACCGACGTTCACCGGCCCCCAGGTGACGCCAAAATCGGGCAACTCGCCCGTGGCCCGGGCCAGAGAGCGAGCCTCGGCCAGGCGGGCATCCGCCTGGTCCCGGTCCTGCATCCGCCCCGCGATCACCGCAGCCCGCAGATGCATCACACCCCGCATGGCCTCAACGCCTGCCGGGCGGCGCGCCTCCAGGCCGTCGAGATCCCGCAGAGCGCGGTCAATCACCCGCAGACCCACGTCGTACCGGCCGGACGACATCGTGGTCTGTGCGCGAAGATAGGCATACATGGCGGCCAGCCCCGGCTCGTCGGCGCGCGGCGCGATCCACGCCAGCCGGTCCAGCGCAACGGTAGCCAGGTCGATATAGCCGAAGTTCCACGCCACGGTGAACACACACCGGAACGTCCCCGCCAGACACTCGTAGGCCAGCCGCTGCTCTTCCCCGGTGCTGGTGTGCACCACCTGCACCGACTCATCGATCAACCCGGGCAGGTCGCGCACCATGTCCGTGTACTGCGCCTGCCGGCGTTGCACGAGGGCCCGTTGGACATCAGCCCGGATCAACGCGGCCGGACGCGGAACCGTCTCCCAGCCGAGAGCGACATCCCAGCTCTCCAGCCCCTCACGGATCGGCTGGATCAAGGCGTCCATACGGTCCCGCCGCAACTCCTCGGCATACGGCTGCCCCAGCAGATCGGACGTCGAGACGCCCAGCGCGCGGGCACAGGCAGCAACAAGAGCCGGAGAGGCAGCCTTCTGCCCGCACTCCACCTTCGACAACAGCGACTTCGACACGTGAGCCCGCATCGCCAGGCCCTGCTGCGTCAGGCCGCGCTGCTTCCGGATACGGGCGATCCGAGCGCCGGTGTGCTCCTCAATGCTCTGCGACACGGCGAACTCCGTTCTGCGGCAACACTTCAGACGGTACCCCTGCAACACGGCCCCGGACCGGCCGAACAACGATCACCCCGGCTGCCCGCAGAATCACACCGGCCAGTCCGATGCTTCGGACCACACTCCAGCCGAACGACCAGCCGACGGCCACAGCACAGCACGAAGGCGGTGTCGAGTCTCAGGTGATGCTTGAGGGGTTGGCGTCGGGTGATGCTTGACGTCTGCCCTAGACGATCTTCCGGCGGTTGTGTTCGCCGGACTTGCGGACCACCACGTCTTTCCTGGTCACTCGGGGGACGGTGGTGATCAGGTCGGTTCCGAGGAAGACCCGGATGGTCTGGCAGGCATCCGATGGATGAGAGTTGATGACGGAAAAGATGAGAGAATTCATGGACAGGTCGACGGGATTAACCCTGGTTGCGGTCGCGGCAAGCTCGCTGTTGCTGACCACGGGGTGTGGTGGGCACGACTCGAATGCGGGCAATCCCTCGGCGTCAGGCGGGAAGACTTCTGCGGCTGCGAGGCCGGCTGCCTCCGGCGGGAAGGCGGCGCCGACGCTGACGCGGAAGCAACTTGAGAGCGCTGTGGTCAAGAGCGGCGATGTGCCGGGCTTCGAGGTGGCCGTTCCGAAGTCACCGTCCGGGCCCATCGGCGGGGCGCGCATGGTGGCTGACAAACCGGCCTGTCAGCCCGTCGCCGACGCGCTGAGTGAAACCGGAGCCGTCAAGCCGGTCGCGACCGTGGAGCGCAGTGCGGCTGCGAAGAACCTTTCCGGGGTCATGGTGCGTGTTCGGCTTGCCTCGTATTCCGGCGGGGATACCGACAAGGTTATGGCCAACTTGTCGAACGCGGTTTCCGACTGTAAGAGCTTCACGGGTTCCAGCGGCAACGACAGTGACCACGTGGGGGTGGCGAATTATGACGATTACCTCACGGCTCAGGGTTCCGTCGGCCTCCGGCTGACGACGAAGGTCGGAAAGCAGACGCTGCCCCTCTATCTGGATGTCGGCCGTGTGGGAAACACGGTGGAGTACTTCGTGACCTTCAATGTCACCGGAGACGACCCCGTCGTCGGCTCGACCGAGGTGGAGATCCCGCAAACCGTCAAACTTACGACCGCGGACCGCTGACACCAGTCGAGAAGAGTGACGGTCCGCAGCGCTGCTCCGCGAAGCTTCTTCCGCCGCTCCCTCAGCCCGGCCCTGTGTTGGACACCGGGGCTCCGGCCGCGGCGTTCACCGCCGCGGTTCGGCAGGGCGACGGCAGTGAGGGCCCGGTGAAGGTGGTCATCTTCCGCGAGGGTTCCACGCTCGGGTACTTCACCACGATCAACACCGCGCACATGCCCGCCGACAAAGACTTCGACCTCCCGACGGACCCGATCGACGCGCGGGCCGCCGAGCTGGGGTAGCGAGAGTGCGCATCGCCCGCAAGGGGATCGAGTCCAGCGAACGTTTGGGCCGCCGAAGGTGGGTGATCGAACGGACCATGCCGGCTGTCCGGCTACCGCAGACTCAGCCCCCGCTACGAACGCCATCCCCGCAACTACCTGGCCTTTCTCTGCCTCGCCGCGGCCCTCTGCTGCTACAAACGATTCCTCCGCCTCACCACATAGGACACCCTCTTAGGAGTGCGGGGTCGCGACACCGTGCGGCTTCGCCGCGTGGGAGCGACCAGCTGCGACGCCCCCGCAGCCTACCTACGGGCCGTCAACGCCACCCGTACCGCTCCCGCAGCCGATGTACCACCGAGTTGAACCGCATCCGGTCCAGCGCGCACGCCTCGCGGCGCATCCCGGACTCGTGCAGCCGCAGTACCCGGTCCACATCCACCCAGGAGTCCCGGCCCGAGCGGTCCCACGGCCCGCTCCCGATCGGGACCCACTCCCGGTCCCCGTCGTGCCGTTTGCTCGACAGTTGGACGGCGAGCAGGGTGCCGGTGTCCTCGCGGGCGACGACGAGCACGGGACGGTCCTTGCCCCGGCCGTCGTTCTCCTCGAACGGCACCCATGTCCAGACGATCTCGCCGGGATCGGGGTCGCCGTCGTGCGCGGGCGAGTACTCCGTCCGCACCCGTCCGACTTCGCGGGGCTCGGCCTCGGTGGTGGCGGAAGGGCCGTAGCGGCCGGGGACGTCAGCGGCGCTGTCATCGGTAAAGGCAGTCACGCGGCTCACGTTAGAGCCTGCCCGGACCAACTCGCGGACCGGGGTGTTGTGATGCCCGCAAGGTGCCCTGCCCTGCGCGAACGTGTCAGGGGCGGCGGGTCCCCGATCCGCCGCGGCGGCCCGCGGTCGAGGGGCGGTCCGGCTCGCCCGTGTCCTCGGTGCGGGCGAAGTCGGACTTCCAGACCCGGAAGCCGTCCTCCGACCTGCCGCGCCGCCAGTAGCCGGAGACGGACACCTGCGTACGCGGCAGACCGCGCTCGGCGAGGAGATGGGGCCGCAGCCCGTGCATGACCTCCTGCGCCTCGCCGTGCACGAACGCGTGCACTCGGCCGGGCAGCCAGTCCATCTCCCGTACGGCGGCTTCCAGTGGGTTCCCTTGATCGCTTCCGCTCCGGTGGACGAAGGTCACCTCGCCGTTCTCCGGGAGAGGCAGGTCCGGTTCGTGTGCGGGGGAGTCGACGAGGGCCACGACCCTGGCCACCGCGTCCCCGGGCAACTCGGCCAGCGCGGCCGTGATCGCCGGGAGGGCGGACTCGTCGCCCACCAGCAGATGCCAGTCGGCGGTCGGGTCGGGCCGGTAGCCGCCTCCGGGCCCGTTGACCATGAGCCGGTCCCCCTTGGTGGCGGCCGCGGCCCAGGGACCGGCGATGCCTTCGGCACCGTGGATCACGAAGTCGATGGCCAGCGTCCCCGACCCGAGGTCGGGGAAGAGCGCGGTGTACGTACGGACGGCGGGCAGGTCCTCGGGCGGCAGCTCGCGGCGCAGGGCGCGCAGGTCGAGAGGCTCCGGGTAGTGGACGCCTTCCTTCGGGAACACCAGCTTCACATAGCGGTCGGTGTCGACGCTGTCGGCGAAGGCCGAGAGGTCCTCGCTGTGGAACCACACCCGGCGCAGGCCGGGCGTCAGCATCTCGGTGCGCGTCACGGTCAAATGGGTTGCCACCACAGCTCCTTCGTCGACAACTCCCCGAATTCGTTCCTCCGCGCTACCTGTGCCCGGTGCGGCGAGGAGTGCGGAGCGGGAAGTTCCTTCGCGCACGAGACTCGCAGCCGGGAGGGACACCGGCAATGCCGGGGCGGTGAACCAATGGTTGCGGCGAACGAGTTCGCGTCTCCCGGCTCCCACGGGTCACGCGCCATGACCGGGTGGAGAGTTCGTTCCTGGCCGCCGACGCCGCCGACGCCGCCGCCGCCGCCGACGCCGCCGCCGCCGACGCCGCCGCCGCCGCCGACGCCGCCGCCGCCGACGCCGCCGCCGACGCCGACGCCGACGCCGCCGACGCCGCCGACGCCACCGACGGCACCGGGGGCCACGGCCCGGGCCCGCGGCCGGAACCGCGCCGCCGTCCTCCCCCCCCGGCTACCAGGCGCGGGCCGCGTGCTGCAGGCGATCGCGGACCCGTACGACGTCCGGGTTGGCGTCGGCGCCGGGGCGCTGGACGAGGAAGAGGGTGTTGAGCGGCGGCTCGGCGGGGTCGTGGAGCAGCACGAGACGGCCGTCGGCGAGGTGTTCCTGGCACAGGGAGCGGGGCAGCACGCTGTAGCCGGCGCCCGCGCCGACCGCGGACACGACCGCGTACAGGTTCGGCACGGTGACCGCGGCGCGGGCGGCGAGCTGACGGCCGAAGACATTGCGCCAGTACCGGCGCACGATGGGCAGGTCCTCGGCGTAGGTGACCAGGGGTATGTCGCGGACCGCGGTGCCGGGGTCGTCGGCCGCCGGGTGTGCCGCGACGTGGCGCGCCCAGCCCGGTGCCGCGACCAGGAGGTACTCCTCGTCCGCCGGCGGCGTCGGTCGTCCTTGGTGTGGTGCCCGGCGGACGGCTCAGTCGCCGAAGGCGCTGCGCTCCATGGCCTGTGAGATGGCCCTGCTCACCGACTCCAGCAGGTGGCTGTAGCGCCTGACGTCCGCCCGGGCGGCGATGGCCGTGATCGACAGGGCGGCCACCGTCCCGCCGTCCGCGCCCACCAGCGGAACGGCGACGGACAGGTAGCCGACCCGGATTTCCTCGCGTTCCACGGTCACCCGGTCCTGACGTATGCGTCGCAGCTCTTCCCGCAGACGCCGGGGCGAGGTGATCGTGTGGGAGGTGAAGGGACTCAGACCGCTGTGGACGACGTCCCGCAGGACGTCCGGGCCGGCGTCGGCCAGCAGGACACGTCCGGTCGCCGTGCAGTGCAGCGGCATCCGCCCCGCGACCCGTGTCGGACGGGCGGTGAGCGCGTTGGAGGAGAGCTTCTCCACGTACAGTACGTCGAGCCCGTCGCGCACCCCGAGGTGGACGGTCTCGTTCGTCGCCTTGAGCAGATACTCCATGTAAGGGCGGCACAGATCGCGCAGCAGGCGCTGACGGGACACGTTCTGCCCCAGCTCGAACAGGCGCATCCCGAGCTGGTAGTCGGTGCCCCGGCGTTCCAGGACTCCCCAGTCGATGAGGTCCTGGGCGAGGCGGTGGACGGTCGCCTTCGCGATGCCCGTCTCCCGGGCGAGTTCGGACAGCGACAACTGATCGCGTTCGACGCTGAACGCCTCCAGGATCAGCCGGGCCTTGCCGAGTACGCTCTTGTGCGGGTCCTGACGCGGGCCGGGCTCCCGCACCAGGCTCAGCGGTGGGACGTCCGCGTCGAGCGGCTCGACCGCGGCGGCTGCCGTGCTCTGCGCGGGTGCCTCGGACACGTCCGGTCTCCTCTGTCCTGCGGGGGGGATTGCGGGACGGTGCTGTCGCACGGGGAAGGGATATTTTCGGCCAACGCGCCGAGAGTACTCACGCCGGGGCGGTGCCGCGCAAGTACCGACCCCGTCACAGCGCTGTGGGCCCTCGCATCCGAGGGCCCACAGCTGAGGCGAACGCCCGCGAGCGGGCATGGAACCGCCCGCGGGCACACGGGGGACGATCCCGGATCACTCCTCGTCGTCCCCCACCGGCATCACTTCCTGTCGTCGCCCACGGGCATCACTTCCTGTCGTCGCCCACCGGCATCACTCCTTGTCGTCCCTCTCCACCGGCACCTTCTCCGAGCGCGGCGCTACGAACCCGTTGAGGTCGGCCGCGGTCTTCTTGCCCGCGTTGTCGTCCTGGTTCATCGACGAGAGCAGCTGACGGGCGAGGCCCAGCCCCGTGCCGCCCATGGTGAGCGCCTTGGCGAACATGTCCGACATGCCGTCGGCGCCGTTGAGCAGCACCATGTGGTCGACGTTCCCGAACGCGCTGGCGCCCGCCTGGACGATCTCCGGCCAGTTCTCGGCGAGCTGCTGGGCGACCACCGCCTCCTGGTTCTCGGCGAGGGCGGCCGCCCTCGCCTTGATGGTCTCCGCCTCGGCGAGACCCTGCGCGCGCGTCGACTCGGCGGCGGCGAGGCCCTTGGCCTGGGCCGCGGCGGCCTCGGCCTCACCGGTGGCCTTGGTCGCCATGGCGGCGGCCGCACCCCGTGCCTTGGTCGCCTCGGCCTCGGCGTTCGCGGCCGTCTTGACCCGGTTCGCCTCCGCCGCGGCCGCGAGCTCGGTCTCCTTGGCCTTGGCCTGCGCCGCCGAGATACGCGCGTCACGCTCGGCCTCGGCCCGCGCCCGCGTCTCGTAGGCCTTCGCGTCCGCCGGCTTGCGGACGTCCGCCTGGAGCTGCTGCTCGCGGCGGAGGGCATCGAGTTCGGCGATGCGTGTCTCCTGGACGACGACGTCCTGCCGGGCGGCCGCGTCGGCGAGCGGTCCGGCCTGCCGGGCCTTCGCCGCCGCCTTGTCACGCTCGGCCTGGTACCCGGCCTGCAGGATCTCGCTGTCCCGGGTGGCCTCCGACATCCGCGCCGCGGCCTTCTGCTCGGCCTCGGTGGCGAGACGATTCGCCTCCGCCTGCGCGATGCGCGCGTCCCGCTGTACGGCGGCGGCGTGCGGCATCGCGAGGTTCTTGATGTACCCGGTCGGGTCCTCGATCTCGTGGATCTGCAGTGAGTCGACGATCAGACCGAGCTTCTCCATCTCCGTACCGCACGCGGCCCGGGTCTGGCCGGTCAGCTTCTCCCGGTCGCGGATCATGTCCTCGACGGTCAACCCGCCGACGATGGACCGCAGATGACCGGCGAACACGTTGTGCACCCGCTCCGACATCATCTTCTGCTGGTCGAGGAAGCGACGACCCGCGTTGGCGATCGACACGAAGTCGTCGCCCACCTTGAAGATGACCACGCCCCGTACCTTCAGCGGAATGCCCTGCGTGGTCACACAGTCCACGTGCAGCTCGGTCTCGTTGAGGTCCAGCGAGATCTTGCGCACCGCCTGCACGCCCGGCAGTACCAGCGTGCCGCGCCCCGTCACGATGCGGAATCCCATGCCCTCTTCGAGGCCCTCGGTCCGATGCTTCGAACCGGAGATGATCAGTGCTTCGTTGGGCTCCGCGACACGCCACATGAGCTTGAAGACCACAACGATGAAGATCAGTGCGAGGACAACAACCCCCGCCACGACGCCGACAACCATCGGCATACGCCCCCTTTTGATGGTGCCCTGTCGGCACCGAACGAACGGGAGTGTGCTCCTCGGCAGGGCCGGGGTACAGACGCTGACGCATCCTTGTTGCAATCTTGACGCACACCGCTCTCACCTGGGGCGGAGGGTGCACAGACGAGCTGTCAACTGTCGTACGCGGCCGATACGTACACCGTGCGCGGCGGCAGGTACTCGACCACCATGACCACCGTGCCGCACTCGATCCGCTCCTTCGCCACGGCGGGGTAGGCGAGGAAGTGCTCGGCGCCGCCGCGGACCCGGACGATCACCTCGCCGACGAGCCCGGGCCCGATCGTGCCGGTGACCCGCCCCATCAATCCGACCATCGACGCATCGTCCATGGGCCCAGCGTACGGCCGGAATCCGCTGGTCAGTGCCTCCGTGCCGAACTCGCCTACACCGCCGGGGAATTCGCCGGCGCCCCGTGCGGCGGCCACTGTTCGTGCCAGCGCTGGTCGGCCTCCAACTGGGCGGCCAGCGAGACGAGCAGCGGCTCGCTGTTCGCCGGGCCGAGGAGCTGGGCGCCGACGGGCAGGCCGTCGCCGACGAAACCCGCGGGGACATTGACGCCCGGCCAGCCCAGGATGTTCCACGGCCAGGCGTAGGGGCAGGCGGCGATCATGGCCCGGTCGGTGCCGAGGCCGCTCAGGTTGACCATCGAGCCGATGCGCGGCGGGGGTGCGGCCGTCGTCGGCGCCAGCAGGACGTCATAGGTGTCGAACAGCGCGCCGATCCGGCGGTGCAGGGTGACCTCGGCGCGCCGGGCCACCCGCAGGGGCGCGCCGCCGAGCAGCCGGCCGAGCCGGGCGGCGCCCAGGGTCCGCCGGTCGAGGAGGTGCGGGTGGGGCAGGTCGCGGACCCGTTCGGCGATCCCGGCCGTGGCGCGCGGGATGAACGTGAGCCCGATCTGTCCGTAGCGCGGCTCCGCCTCCTCCACCGTGTGGCCGAGCGCCGCGAGCCGTTCCGCGAGTGCGACGATCCGTGCCCGTACGACGGGGTCGAGCCGCGCGGGCAGCGCCGTGAACGGCGGTTTCAGGGACAGCGCGATCCGTAGCCGGCCCGGCTCGCGGCCCACCGCGTCGGACACCCGCAGGGTGGGCGGGCGGTGCAGATCGCCGTCGTGGTTGCCGCTCGCCGCGTCGAGGAGCAGAGCCGCGTCCGCGACCGTGCGGCCGAGTGTTCCGTTGACCGTGATGCCCTGGAAGGACTCCGCGCGCGGCCAGGTCGAGATACGTCCGCGCTGTGGCTTGATCCCGATCAGGTGGGTCCAGGAGGCCGGGATACGCACCGAGCCCGCCCCGTCCGAGCCGAGCGCCGCCGGCACCAGCCCCGCCGCCACCGCCGCCGCGGAGCCGCCGGACGAGCCGCCCGGGGTGTGCTCGGCGTGCCAGGGATTGCGGGTGGCGCCGAAGGCAGGCCCCTCGGTGAAGGGCCACTGGCCCAGTTCGCAGGTGTTGGTCTTGCCGATGACGATCGCCCCGGCCGCGCGCAGCCGGCGTACCGCCTCCCCGTCCTCGGCCTCGGGCGGGAAGACGCCCCGGCAGCCGAACGCGGTCGGTTCGCCCGCCACGTCCATGTCGTCCTTCACCGCCACCGGCACTCCGAGCAGCGGCCGCCGCACCCCCGCCGCCAGTTCCCTGTCCGCCGCCTCGGCCTCGGCGAGCGCCGCCTCGCCGCGCACCACACGGAAGGCGTTCAGGGTGCGCTGGGTCGCCTCGATCCGGGTCAGCGCCCGCTCCACCAGCTCGCGCGCGCTCACCTCCCCGGCGGCGAGGGCGCGAGCGCACTCCGCCAGACTTGCGGCACGGTCGTGAGCCATACGGGACCACCTCCGGAGGCACGTCGTCTACCGCACGGTAACCGCCTGACGGGTCATCCGGCATCCGATGCGAAAGTTCCGCCGCCGGAAGGGGTGTTCCGGCCCGGGCGGCTCGCGGGGTTCCCCCGGCGCGAAAGGGCGCGCGGGGCTTCTGCAAGGATGCGACACGTCATGGTGCAGATACCGAAACAGCCCGTCCCGCCGTCGCCCGCACAACGACCCGTGCCGACGAGTGCCGATGTGGCCCGCCTGGCAGGCGTCTCCCGGGCCACCGTCTCGTACGTTCTGAACAACACCAGCGCCGTCCGGATCAGCGAGCCCACCCGCCGCCGCGTCCACGCGGCGGCCAAGGAACTCGGTTACGTCCCGCACGCCGCCGCCCGCTCCCTGCGCGCCGGGCACAGCCGTATGGTCCTGATGCCCACCCCGGATGTGCCCGTGGGGCCGCTCTACAGCCAGTTCCTCAACGAACTTCAGTGGGCACTGGGCCGTTTGGACTACACCGTCGTCCAGTACGGCAGTGTCGGCCTCTACGGCGACGAGGCCGCCCGCGCCTGGGCCGAGCTGCGGCCGGTGGCCGTCCTGGTGCCCGGCAGCGACCTCGGTCCGCAGGGCGTGGCCGTCCTCAAGCGCTCCGGCGCCCGGGCCGTGGTCACGCTCGGCCCCGAGTGCGTCGAGGGCGCGCACGCGCTGCTCATGGACCACGACCGGGTCGGCCACAGCGCGGGCGCCCATCTGCTGGCCCGTGGCCGTCGCCGGATCGGCGTAGTGGTTCCCGAGGAACCCGGCCTGGAGACCTTCTCCAAGTCCCGGCTCGACGGCGTACGCCGTGCGCTGACCGGTGCCGAGGCCTCGGTGACCGAGCTGCCGCTGGCGTACGAGGAGGGGTCCGCCGCCCGGCTCGCGGCGCGCTGGCGCGCGCTCGGCCTGGACGCCGTGTTCGCCTACAACGACGAGTACGCGATGCTGCTGATGCGCGCGCTCCAGGAGGAGGGCGTCGGCATCCCGGACGAGGCGGCCGTGATCGGCGCCGACGACCTGATGCTCGGCCGCCTGCTGCGGCCCCGCCTCAGCACGGTGCACATCGAGCTGCCGTCCGGGCGCGACCTCGCGGAACTGGTCGACCGCGCGGTGCGCGAACCGGGGATGGCGCCCGAGGCCCACGAGGTACTGGGCGCGCGGGTGGTGCACCGCGACTCCAGCTGAGAGAGGCTGGAGCCGGTCCCCGGCGGGACCGGGCATGTCCGTGCTTGACCGGTCATGCCTCGCCCGGACCGGTGAGACCCGCCCGGACCGGTGAGACCCGGCCGGGCCGGTGAGGTCCTGGCCGGACCGGACACGGGAGGCGCGTCATGCGGACCACGGTCGGCATCATCGGCGGCGGCCCCGCCGGGCTCCTGCTGGCCCGTTTGCTGCACCGCGCGGGCATCGACTGCGTCGTCCTGGAAAGCAGGCCGCGCGCCTACGCCGAACGGCGTCAGCGCGCCGGAATGCTGGAGCAGGGCACGGTCGACGCGCTGCGCGCCTGCGGCGCCGCCGACCGCCTGGACTCCGAGGGGATGGTCCACCACGGGATCGAGCTGCGCTTCGACCGTGAGCGCCACCACATCGACTTCCCCGCCCTCACCGGCGGCCGCACGGTCACGATCTACGCCCAGACGGAGCTGGTGAAGGATCTGATCGCCCTCCAACTCGCGGACGGGCCACCGCTGTTGTTCGCGGCCGAGGCGCTCGCCGTCGAGCGGCCGACGAGCGGGTCGCCGGTGGTGCGTTTTCTGCACGACGGCCACGAACAGACCCTCGGCTGCGACTACGTGGTCGGTTGCGACGGCTCCCACGGCATCTCCCGCGAGGCGTTCCCCACCGGGGCGAGCCGTACGTACGCGCACGACTATCCGTACTCCTGGCTCGGGATCCTCGCCGATGTGCCGCCCTCCTGCGAGGAGTTGGTCTACGCGCGGGGCGTCACGGGCTTCGCCCTGCACAGCATGCGCTCCCCGACGGTCTCGCGACTGTATTTACAGGTCCCGAACGGCACCGCCGCGGGCGACTGGCCCGACGAGCGCATCTGGGACGAACTCGCCGCGCGCTTCGCCGTCGACGGCGACTGGTACCTCGAACGCGGCCCCGTCATCGCCAAGTCGGTGACTCCTCTGCGGAGTTACGTCCACGAGCCGATGAGCCACGGACGGCTGTTCCTGGCCGGGGACGCGGCGCACATCGTGCCGCCGACCGGCGCCAAGGGCCTCAACCTCGCCGTCTCCGACGTACGGGTGCTGGCGCGCGGCCTCACCGAGCTGTACCGCACGGGGTCGAACCGACTCCTCGACCGCTACTCGCGGGTGTGCCTGGAGCGGGTGTGGCAGGCCACCCGCTTCTCGTACGACATGACTAGGATGTTGCACGCTCAACCAAATGGGGATGCCTTCGACCACCGGATCCAGCTCGCCCGGTTGCGCCGGATCACGGCATCCCGCCACGCGGCCGCCGAACTGGCCGCGAATTACACGGGACTTCCGCTGGGACCGTGAGTCCCGGCGGTGATCAGTGAACGATCGGAGAGCCGACATGCCGTTGCTCGACCCCAATACCTGGCAGTCCCGCACCCTGGCCGGCGGTGCGTACGCCGTCACCGAGCCCGCCACCGGCGACACGCTGGCCACGGTCACGCTCTCTGCCGCCGAGGACGTCGCCACGGCCGCGCGGGAGGCCGCGGCTGCCCAGTCCGCCTGGGCCAAGGCGCCGCACTTCGTCCGCGCCGCCGTGCTGCGCAAGGCCGGCGACCTGTTCACCACGCACGCCGACGAACTGCGCGAGTGGATCGTGCGCGAGTCCGGATCCATCCCCGGCAAGGCCGACTTCGAACTGCACGTCGCGGCCCAGGAGTGCTACGAGGCCGCCGCCCTCGCCTCCCGCCCGAGCGGCCAGATCCTCCCGTCCGAGGCGCCCCGGCTGTCGTACACCCGACGCGTCCCGGTGGGCGTGGTGGGCGTGATATCCCCGTTCAACGCCCCGCTGATCTTCTCCATCCGCTCGGTGGCCCCGGCGCTCGCGCTCGGCAACGGGGTCGTCCTGAAGCCGGACCCGCGCACCGCCGTCTGCGGCGGCCTCGCGCTCGCCGCCGTCTTCGCCGAGGCCGGCCTCCCGGAGGGGCTGCTGCACATCCTGCCCGGCGGCCCGGAAGCGGGCCAGGCACTGGTCGCCGACCCGCGCGTACCGGTGATCTCCTTCACCGGCTCGACCGCCGCCGGACGCGCGGTGGGCGAGGCGGCGGGCCGTCTCCTCAAGCGCGCGCACCTGGAACTGGGCGGCAACTCGGCGCTGATCGTCCTGGAGGACGCCGACCTCGACGCGGTGATCTCCACGGCCGCGTGGGGCTCGTTCTTCCACCAGGGCCAGATCTGCATGACGACCGGACGTCACCTCGTCCACGCGTCCCTGTACGAGGAGTACGTCGAGCGGCTCGCCGCCAAGGCCGACTCGCTGGCCGTCGGCGACCCGCACCGCGAGCAGGTGCACCTCGGTCCCCTCATCGACAGCGCCCAACTCGCCAAGATCCAGGGGCTGGTGGAGTCCAGCACGGCGGGCGGGGCGAAGCTGGCGGCGGGCGGCACACACGAGAAGCTGTTCTACCGGCCGACCGTACTCGCGGGAGTCGACGAGGCGACGCCCGCGTACGCCGAGGAGGTCTTCGGCCCGGTCGCGCCCGTACGGTCGTTCAGCACGGCCGACGAGGCCGCGGCCCTCGCCGCGGCGGGACCGTACGGCCTCTCCCTGGGGATCGTCACCAGGGACACCGCGCGCGGACTGGACCTGGCCGAGCGCATCCCGACCGGGATCGTCCACATCAACGACCAGACCGTCAACGACGAGGCCGTGGCCCCCTTCGGCGGGATCGCCGCCTCCGGCACCGGCGCCCGCTTCGGCGGTGAGGCCAACCTGGAGGCCTTCACCGACGTGCGCTGGACGACGGTGCGCGGGGATGTGGCGCCCTACCCGTTCTGACCTGCGAAAGGTCCGCTCGGCCTACTTGGCCTGCTGAGCCTGCTGCTCCGCGATGGACTTGCGGACCTCGTCCATGTCCAGCTTGCGGGCCTGTCCGATGACGTCCTCCAGGGCCGCCTCGGGCAGGGCCCCGGGCTGGGAGAAGATCGCGACCTGGTCACGGACGATCATGAGAGTCGGGATCGACTGGATCTCGAAGGCCGCGGCCAGTTCGGGCTGCGCCTCGGTGTCGACCTTGGCGAAGACCAGGTCGGGGTTGGCCTCCGCAGCCTTCTCGTACACCGGGGCGAACTGACGGCACGGCCCGCACCAGGAGGCCCAGAAGTCGATCAGGACGAACTCGTTGTCCGTGACCGTCTGGTCGAAGTTCTCCTTGGTCAGCTCCATCGTGCTGCTCATGGCGTGACTACCTCTTCCTGATGTCGGGCCTCGGGCCTCGGGGCGAAGCCGGTGTGCACAACGCCACTCCGGGGCGGCGTATTCCGCGCGCGTACCCGTGTGGCCACGACGCACACCAGCAACCAGACTGACCCCATGACGGAAACGGAATCCATCGCCTACGACGTCGTGGTGCTCGGTGCCGGGCCCGTGGGGGAGAACGTCGCCGACCGCGCCCGCGCGGCCGGCCTCTCCACCGCGGTCGTGGAGAGCGAACTGGTCGGCGGCGAATGCTCGTACTGGGCCTGCATGCCCAGCAAGGCCCTCCTGCGCCCGGTCATCGCCCGCGCCGACGCCCGCCGCGTGCCCGGTCTCAGCCAGGCGGTACAAGGCCCCCTCGATGCCTCCGCGGTCCTCGCGCACCGCGACTACTACACCTCCCACTGGAAGGACGACGGACAGGTCGACTGGCTCAACGGCATCGGAGCCGATCTCCACCGCGGCCACGGACGCCTCGACGGGCCGCGCAGGGTGAGCGTCGAGGGCCCGGACGGCGAGCGGCGCGTCCTCACCGCGCGGCACGCGGTCGCCGTCTGCACCGGCACCCGCGCACTCCTGCCCGGCCTGCCGGGGCTCGCCCAGGTGAAGCCCTGGACCAGCCGCGAGGCCACCAGCGCGCACGAGGTACCGGGCCGGCTGGTCGTGGTGGGCGGTGGTGTCGTCGCCACCGAGATGGCCACGGCCTGGCAGGCACTCGGCTCCCAGGTCACCCTCCTGGTCCGCGGTACGGCGCTGCTGCCCCGCATGGAGCCCTTCGCCGGCGAACTGGTGGCCGACGCGCTGAAGGAGGCGGGCGCGGAGGTCCGCACCGGCACCTCGGTGACCGCGGTGACCCGCGAGGGCTCGACCGTGGTGGTGCTGACGGACGGCGGCGACCGCATCGAGGCCGACGAGATCCTCTTCGCCACCGGCCGCGTGCCCCACACCGACGACATCGGCCTCGACACGGTCGGTCTGGCGCCGGGCTCGTGGCTCGACGTGGACGACAGCCTGCGGGTCGTCGGCAGCAAGTGGCTGTACGGCGTCGGTGACGTCAACCACCGCGCGCTCCTCACCCACCAGGGCAAGTACCAGGCCCGGATCGCGGGCGCCGCCATCGCCGCCCGCGCGGCCGGGGTGCCGCTCCTGGAGTCCGACCCCTGGGGCGCGCACGCGGCGACCGCCGACCACGGGGCCGTCCCCCAGGTCGTCTTCACCGACCCGGAGGCCGCGGCCGTGGGCCTCTCCCTCGCCGAGGCCGAGAGCGCGGGCCTGCGGGTCCGCGCCGTCGACGTCGACATGTCCTCCGTGGCGGGCGCGGGCCTGTATGCCGACGGCTACCGCGGCAAGGCCCGCATGGTCGTCGACCTCGACCGTGAGGTCCTGGTCGGCCTCACCCTGGTCGGTCCCGGCGTCGGCGAACTGATCCACTCGGCGACGGTCGCGGTCGTGGGCCAGGTACCGATCAGCCGTCTGTGGCACGCGGTCCCGTCCTACCCGACGGTGAGCGAGGTGTGGCTGCGGCTGCTGGAGGCGTACCGGGACGTGTGAGCGGCCCGGCCCGATGCCCCGCCGCGCAAGCGGCCGGGCATACGGCCTCGCCGGGCGGACGGCGGCACGTCAGGCGAGCGAGACCAGCTCCAGATACTCCTCGCTCCACAGGTCCTCGTCCGCGTCCGGGAGCAGCAGCACCCGGTCCGGGCGCAGGGCCTCGATGGCGCCCTCGTCATGGGTGACCATGACGATCGCGCCCGGATACGTGCCCACCGCGGCCAGCACCTCGGCACGGGAGGCCGGGTCGAGGTTGTTGGTGGGCTCGTCCAGGAGCAGGACGTTCGCGCCGGAGTGCACGAGCCCGGCCAGGGCGAGCCGGGTCTTCTCGCCGCCCGACAGGACGGCCACCCGCTTGTCGGCGTCGTCCCCGGTGAACAGGAACGAGCCGAGCACACGCCGCACCTCCCCGTCGGTGAGGTGCGGCGCGGCGGCGGCGAGATGACCGCGGACCGTGCCGTCCCGGTCCAGCGTGTCGTGCTCCTGCGCGAAATAGCCCAGCCGCAGCCCGTGCCCCCGGACGACCCGGCCGCCGTCCGGGCTCTCCTGCCCGGCGAGCAGCCGCAGCAGCGTGGTCTTGCCCGCGCCGTTCGGGCCGAGCACCACCAGCCGGCTGCCCCGGTCGACGGCCAGATCGACCCCGCTCAGGACGCGGTGAGCGCCGTACGACTTGGTGAGGGCGACCGTGCCGAGGGGCGTCCGCCCGCAGGGCGCGGGCTCGGGCAGCCGGATGCGGGCCACCTTGTCCCGGCGCCGGACCGGTTCGAGCCCGGCCAGCAGACGGTCGGCGCGCCGGGCCATGTTCTTCGCCGCCATCGCCGTCGAGACGTGCACGCGCATCTTGTCGGCCTGCGCGTGCAGAGCCGCCGCCTTGCGCTCGGCGCCCGCGCGCTCCCGGGCCCGGCGGCGCTCGTCGGCGTCCCGCTGGGCGAGGTAGGCGTGCCAGCCGGTGTTGTGGACGTCGAGCGTGGCGCGCCGCGGGTCGAGGTGGAAGACACGGTTGACGACGGCAGTCAGCAGGGCGGTGTCGTGGCTGATCAGGACCAGACCGCCCTGGTGGTGGGTGAGGAAGCCGCGCAGCCAGACGATCGAGTCGGCGTCCAGGTGGTTCGTCGGCTCGTCCAGCAGCAGGGTGCCCCGGTCCGCGAAGAGGATGCGGGCCAGCTCGACCCGGCGGCGCTGTCCGCCGGACAGCGCGCCCAGCGGCTGGTCCAGCACCCGGGGCGGCAGCCCGAGACCCGCGGCGACCCGGGCCGCCTCGGCCTCGGCCGCGTACCCGCCGCGGGCCTGGAACCCGGCCTCGGCCCGCACATAGGCGGCCATCGCGCGCTCGGTCGCGTCGGCCATCGCGGCCTCGGCCGCCCGCAGCGCGCGTACGGACTCGTCCAGGCCGCGCGCCGACAGGATGCGGTCGGTGACCGTGATCGTGGGATCGGCCGGACGGGAGTCCTGGGGCAGGTGACCGAGCGCCCCCGTACGGGAGATCGACCCGGCGGCGGGCCGCGCCTGCCCCGCGAGGGCGCTGAGCAGGGTGGTCTTGCCCGCGCCGTTGCGGCCGACCAGGCCGATGCGGTCGCCGGGGGAGACATGGAAGGAGATGTCGGACAGCAGCAGACGGGCGCCGACGCGCACGTCGACACCGCGCACGGTGATCATGGAAAACGCTCCGGGGAATCAATCGGCCAAAGGACACACGGGTGGCGTGGAAGCGGGTCCTTGAGCTAAGAGACGCGGGGCGTGGACATGGGATCAGGCTAGCGAGGAGGTCCGGTGGAGCGCCTCCGATTTTCCGTCGCCCGGGGCGGCCCCGGACTCAGTCGGGCAGGGTGAAGCCCAGCGCCGCGGCGGCCTCCCGGGGCGTCGGCTGGCTCCAGCGCTCCGCCATGGCCTGGTTGGAGGAGAGCGAACGCGACTCCGCGCGGTCGAGATAGAGCACACCGTCCAGGTGGTCCGTCTCATGCTGCACGATGCGCGCGGGCCAGCCCGTGAACACCTCGTCGACCGTACGGCCCGTCTCGTCCAGCGCCGTCAGCCGCACCTCGGCGTGCCGGGGCACCACGGCCTGCCAGCCCGGCACGCTCAGACACCCCTCGAAGAACACGGCCCGCCCCGCGCCGACCCCCTCGTACGACGGATTCACCAGGACCCGGAACGGCTGCGGCACCCGCCCGCGCACCTCCCGCACCTCCTCGGACACCGGCGCCGGGTCCTCGATGACCGCGAGCCGCAGCGGTACGCCGACCTGCGGTGCCGCGAGGCCGACGCCCGGCGCCGCGTGCATGGTCGCGCGCAGGGCCGCCACGAAGCGGGTCAGGAGCCCCGGACCGAGCTGGCCCTCGAAGGGCTCGGCGGGGCGGCGGAGCACCGGGTCCCCGGCGGCGACGATGGGCAACGGGCCTTCATGGGCGAGGAGTTCCTCGACCAGATCGCTCAGGGGGCGGGAGGTGCTGAGGTCACGTTCGGATGCCATCGCGCCAGGATGCCAAGCCGGAGCGCGGCAAGCGAATCGGCGCCAGGCGCGTCCGCCTCGCCACCCGGTGTGACCCACGTCACGTGCCCGCTCGGGAACTCCGCCCCTGCGCGCCCCGACTACTGGACCACCACCGGCAGAGAAGCCCGACTTCCCGGCCCACACCCCGTCCCCGTCCCCGTCCCCGTCCCCGTCCCCATGCCCGTCCGAATGTCCACCCCATCCGAACGACCGGAGAAGCCCGCCGATGTCCACCGCTCCCACGATCACGACGGACGATTCCCCGAAACCCGTCGCCCCGGCCCCTTCCCGAACGGCCCCCCTGCGCCCCCTGATACTCCGCCTGCACTTCTACGCCGGAGTGCTGGTCGCACCGTTCCTCCTGATCGCGGCCCTGACCGGCTTCCTGTACGCCGCCTCGTACCAGGCCGAGAAGATCGTCTACGCGGATGAGCTGACCGTCACGGTGGGCGACCACAAGCTGCCGCTGGTCGAGCAGGTGGCCGCCGCCCGCAAGGCCCATCCGCAGGGCACGGTCTCCGCCGTACGGCCCTCACCGGAGGCGGACGCGTCGACCAGGGTGCTGCTCTCCGGAGTCCCGGGCGTCGACGCGGACCACACGCTCGCGGTCTTCGTCGACCCCTACACCGCGAAGGTGCGCGGAGCGCTGGAGCAGTACGGGTCGACCGGCGCCCTCCCGCTGCGCACCTGGATCGACGAACTCCACCGCGATCTGCACCTCGGCGAGAACGGCCGCCTCTACAGCGAACTCGCCGCCAGCTGGCTGTGGGTGATCGCGGGCGGCGGCCTGGTGCTGTGGTTCGGCCGTCGGCGCGCCCGGCGCAAGGTGCGGGGCACGTCCGGACGCCGCCGCACGCTGGGGCTGCACGGCACCGTCGGCGCCTGGGCGGCGGCCGGGTTCTTCTTCCTCTCGGCGACCGGCCTGACCTGGTCGACGTACGCCGGTGCGAACATCGACGAGCTCAGGACCTCGCTCGGCCAGGCGACCCCCTCGGTGTCCGCGTCGGTGTCCGCCCCGGCGGCGGGCGGCGGCGAGCACGCGGGCCACACCGGCACGGGGGCCGACGGGGCCACCACCACGACCACGCCCCAGGACCTGGACAAGATCCTCGCGGCGGCCCGCGCCAAGGGCCTCGGCGACCCCGTCGAGATCGTCCCACCCGCCGACGCCTCCTCCGCGTACGTGGTCAGGCAGGTCCAGCGCAGCTGGCCCGAGAAGCAGGACGCCGTGGCCGTGGACCCGACGACCGGCAAGGTCACCGACGAACTCCGCTTCGCCGACTACCCGCTGCTCGCCAAGCTGACCCGCTGGGGCATCGACGCCCACACCGGTGTGCTTTTCGGCCTCGTCAACCAGCTCGCCCTGATGGCCCTCGCGCTCTGTCTGGTCCTGCTGATCCTGTGGGGGTACCGCATGTGGTGGCAGCGCGGCCGTGCCTCCGCGTTCGGCCGCCCCATCCCGCGCGGCGCCTGGCAGCAGGTCCCGCCGCAGCTCCTCGTCCCGCTCATGGCGGCCGTCGCCCTCCTCGGCTACTTCGTACCGCTGCTCGGTATCCCGCTCGCGGTGTTCATCGCCGTGGACGTCGTCCTTGGCGAGATCGCGCACCGACAGGGCAGGCGCACCGACGGAGGCCAGGTAGCGTGATCCGGTAGGTGAACGCCGGAGGGAGACGGACATGGCGCAGCGCGACCGCGAGGACCCGCACCGGCCTTCCCGACGGCGCGGACAGGGCGAGTTGGAGGGCCAGGTGCTCGCGGCGCTGCGCGCGGCCCAGGCCCCGGTGACCGCCGCCTGGGTACAGGAGCGCCTCGGCGGCGATCTCGCCTACACCACCGTCGTCACCATCCTGACCCGGCTGCTCGCCAAGGACGTGGTGGCCCGCGAACGGCGGGGACGTTCCTTCGTCTGGCGCCCCACGGTCGGTGTCGCGGGCCTCGCGGCGCTCAAGATGCGCCGGCTCCTCGACGGCGAGAGCGACCGCGAGGCCGTCCTCGCCAGCTTCGTCACCGCGCTGCCACCGGACGACGAACAGGTGCTGCGCGCACTCCTGGAGGCGGCGCACGCGCCGGAGGGAACGACTGACGGAACGCCTGACGGGACCGCTGTACAGGACGCCCGGCGGAACGCTGTGGAGGACGCCGGCCGGAACGCCTGACGGGGCGCTGTACAGGACGCCTGACGGGCGCCTGACGGGGCGCTGTGCAGGACGCCGGACGGGACGCCCGGTGGTGCGGAAGACTGACGGCTCATGGGGGTCTTCGTCTTTCTGCCGCTGGTCCTGCCGCTCAGCGCCTGGCCGGTGGCACGCCTGGCCGAACTGCATCTGCAGCTGCATCCGCGCACGGCCACCCGGCTGCTGACGGCGGTCGCCACCGTCATGGCCCTGTGCAGCACCCTCTGTCTGGCGCTGCTGATGGTCGTCGGGACCGCACAGCTGCCCGGCAACCCGCTCCCGGACGGCTGGTCCGACCCCGAGGTCCGCGCGGCCGTCCCGTACGACGAGATCGCGGGCCAGGCGGCGATCCCGGCCCTGGCGCTGGTCCTGGCGGTCTGCGCACGGACCCTGTGGCGCCACCACCGGGTCACCCGCCGCGCCCGCCGGGCACTCGCCGGACTGCCCGCCTCCGCCGTGGTCGTGCTTCCCGAGGAGAAGCCCTACGCCTACGCCCTGCCGGGCCGTCGCCGTGACCGCGTGGTGGTCACCACGGCCCTGCTGCACGGCCTCACCGCGCCGGAGCGCCGCGCCCTGTTCGCGCACGAGCGCGCTCATCTGACGGCCGGTCACCACCGGTATCTGCTCGCCGTACGCCTCGCGGCACGCGCCAACCCGTTCCTGGGGCCGCTGCGTACGGCCGTCGTCTACACCACGGAGCGGTGGGCGGACGAGGACGCGGCCCGGTCGGTCGGAAGCCGCCGGGTGGTGGCACGGGCGATCGGCAAGGCCGCCCTGCTGTCCGGCGGGGGCTCGGTGCCCGCATTCGCAGAAGGGAGTGGAGGCGCGGGGTTCGGCGGGTTCGGCGGGCCCGGCAGTTTCTCTGCTTTCTTCGGTTTCTCCGGTTTCTCCGGTTTCTCCGGGTTCGCATCCGCGGGTCCCGTGCCGCGGCGGGTCGCCGCCCTGCTCCGGCCGGCGCCCGCGGCCCGCAGCTGGCCGTCCGTGTTCACGTCGGTGGGGCTGGCCGCCTGGGGCGCCGCGGTCGGCACGCTCCTGTCCGCGATGTCGTCGGCGAACTCGGCCGTGACGATGGTCCTGATCCTGCGCGCGGCCACACCCCTGTAGGCGGCCTGGGAACTCGTTTGCGAACAGAATCGTTTCCCAGGGCACAGACCGGCCCAGAGGAGCGCTTCCTTGTCCGCCAGACCGACGGACCCCCCGGGACACAGTCCCGGACCACCCCGCCTGATTTCTCTTGATCGCGGCACACAGTGGGGTGGTGTTCGATGAGTGCCGCACTCGGCCTGCTGGCCGTTCTCGTCCTGACCGCCGGCACCGGCTATTTCGTCGCCCAGGAATTCGCGTACGTCGCCGCCGACCGCCTCGCGCTCGCGCGGGAAGCGGCCGCGGGCGACACGCGGGCCACCCGCGCCCTGAAGGTGCTGGAGCGGCTGTCGTTCATGCTTTCGGGCGCCCAGCTCGGTATCACCGTCTGCACACTGGGCCTGGGCTCCGTGTCCAAGCCCGCGATCTCGCACGAACTCGACCCACTGCTGCACCAGGCGGGCCTGCCCAACGGTCTGAGTTACGGCGTGTCCTTCGCGCTCGCGATGTTCGTGGTCGTCTTCCTGCACATGGTGGTCGGCGAGATGGCGCCGAAGTCCTGGGCCATCGCGCACCCGGAGCGGTCCGCCATGCTGCTCACCCCGCCCTTCCGGGCGATGATCCGGGCGGTGCGCCCGCTGATCGTGGGGCTGGACAAGGTGAGCAACGCACTGGTCCGGCTCTGCCGGGTCACCCCGCGCGACGCGCTGGCCTCGGTCCACAACCGTGAGCAACTCACCCATCTCGTCGAGGAGTCGGAGCGGCTCGGCCTGATCAGCAAGGAGGACTCCGAACTGATCACCAGTTCGCTGACCGCGCCGCAGCACCCGGTCGGCGACCTCCAGGTCCCGGCCGACCGCATCACCTCGGTCCCCGCCGACGCCGGGATCGACGCCGTACTGAGCGTCGCCGGCGCCAGCGACCGTACCCGCCTGCTCGTCCGCGACGGGGCCACGGTCGTCGGCTCGGTGCATGCCCGTGACGCCCTGGTCGCCCGTGCCCAGGGTCGCGCCGCGCTCGCCCGCGAGCTGGCCCGTCCCGTACCGGAACTGGCCCCGCACGACACGGTCGCCCACGCCGTCGAACAGCTCCGCCTGCGCCGTGCCTCCCTCGCCGTCGTGCGCGACGACTCGGGTCGGCTGACCGGCCTGGTCAGTCTGGACGACCTGCTGGGCCGGCTGATGGAGCCCAGGGCGGTGTGACACGCGAGGGGCCGGGCACCGTGACGAGGGTCAGTACGCGGTCGGCGGTCGCCAGATCCTCGGCGGGAATGCCCGCGTACAGCTGGGCCGCGATCGCGTGTCCGCCCGTGCGCATCTCCTCGAACACCTCCCGGCCGCGCTCGGTGAGCGACACACGCCCGGAGGCCGGCTCCGCCAGCAGCTTGAGGGCCGTCAACTCGTCGACGGTCTCCTCGGCCGCCGACTCCTGGATCTTCAGTGCTCCGGTCAGCCGCCCGACAAGCCAGGCGCGCTCGACCGTTCCACCGTTCATGACTGCTCCTGGTCGGTGGGTGGGTCGGCGGGTGACTCGACAGGTGACCCGGTGGACGGCTTGGTGGGTGGCTCGGAATGTGTCGCGCCAGGTGATTCGGCAGAGGGATTGAGCGGTACGTCGAGCAGGACCGCCAGCTCGCGGCCGAACGCCGCCGTGCGCTCGCCGTCGAGCCCGCCGAGGGGTTCGAGGAGCTGGTCCAGCAGGTCCTGGACCACCCTGATGGCACGGCGTGCGACTTCGCGCCCGTGCGGCGTGAGCGACAGTTGGACCGCCCGGGGATCGGCGGGGTCCCGCGTCCGGTCGACGACACCCGCCGCCTCCAGGGCGCGGGCCAGCTTCGAGACGTAGAGCGCTTCGAGTCCGGTGTGATCGGCGAGCTGACGCTGACTCGGCCGCCGCCCGGCCCGGTGCATGCCGTACAGCGACGCCACCAGCGAGTACTGGGCATGGGTCAGACCCAGCGGCGCGACCGCCCGGTCGACGGCCACCCGCCATTTCATCGACAGCCGCCAGACGAGGAATCCCGGAGTCGCGTGCTCGGGTACCAAACTCGCACTTGAACTCGCACTTGAACTCGAACTCATAAGAAAAACCATACATGGCTACTATTTTTCGCTGAGCCCGGTGGAAGGTGGGAGAATCCGGGGGAGTCCGAGGAGGTCCCTCGGAGTCCGACGGGCGACGGATGCCTGACGGACGGTCCTTGACGGGGTTAGGTTGTGCGCCATGAGCAATCTTGATCGCGAGGCAGTTCCCGCACTGTGCGGTGGCCGCGGTTTCGTGGTGGCCGAGCCGGTGCGTGAACTCCTCAGTCCCCGTCGGGTCAAGCTCGGCGAGTCCACCGAAGTCCGCCGCCTGCTGCCCAACCTGGGCCGCCGCATGATCGGCGCGTGGTGCTTCGTCGATCACTACGGGCCCGACGACATCGCCGACGAGCCCGGCATGCAGGTCCCGCCGCACCCGCACATGGGACTGCAGACCGTCAGCTGGCTGCACGAGGGCGAGGTGCTGCACCGTGACTCCACGGGCAGCCTGCAGACGATCCGCCCACGCGAACTGGGTCTCATGACCTCGGGCCGGGCCATCAGCCACTCCGAGGAGAGCCCCAAGTCGCACGCCCGCTTCCTGCACGGCGCGCAGCTGTGGGTCGCCCTCCCCGACAGCCACCGCCACACCGAACCGCACTTCGAGCACCACGCCGAACTGCCCCTCGTCACGGCCCCCGGTCTCAAGGCGACGCTCATCCTGGGCACCGTCGACGGCACGGCCTCGCCCGGTACGACGTACACCCCGATCGTCGGCGCCGACCTCGCCCTCGCGCACGGCACCGACGTACGACTGCCGCTGGAGCCCGACTTCGAGTACGCCGTCCTGTCCATGTCCGGCGAGGCGCACGTCGACGGCGTACCGCTGCTGCCGGGCTCGATGCTCTACCTCGGCTGCGGCCGCAGCGAACTCCCTCTGCGTGCCGAGTCGGACGCGGGCCTCATGCTCCTCGGCGGCGAGCCGTTCGAGGAGGAGCTGATCATGTGGTGGAACTTCATCGGACGGTCCAACGAGGACATCGCACAGGCCCGTGCGGACTGGATGACGAGCTCCCGATTCGGTGAGGTGGTGGGGTACGACGGGGCTCCACTGCCCGCTCCTGAACTCCCGCCCGTACCACTGAAACCGCGCGGAAGAGTGCGCTGACCTGGGGTTCCAGCGCTGGTGCAGGCCTCTCGCGGGACGCGGCTGTCCCCGCCCGACACCCCGTTTTCCCGAGGGGCCGATCGCCCCTGCGAAGTCCATCGACGGACAACGCTGCGTTCTCCTGTCCGGCCATCTGCAGGCGGGTTCAGTCGGCCTGATGCTGACCCAATGCTGACTTTCCTGACGGGGCGTCACTTGTGCTGGGGCAAGGCGTCCCCAAGTGCCTGGGTGACGAAGGGGAGGAGACGTTCGTGACGAGGGGGCTCATATGGGAATCCCCCAATGTCCCGGCGTGCCGCTGCTGCCGTACTCAGCCTTGGACGGACCGCCATGGGGAGGGTATGGCTGCAGCGACGGGCTTCGGAGGCGGCTTGTCGGCAGGCCAGGCTCTGCTTCAGAACGGGTGAACGGCAGCCAGCGGGTTCTTGGTCTGCTGGTGGTACAGAGGCAGCGCATCGCTGACCAGCGCAGTGCAGCAGATCGTGCACCGGGGCAGCACCGGTTCAGTGCGGCTGCTGCTGGTGTTGCTCGTGGTTTCCAGTCAGGGGTAAGGAAGCTAAGGGCGAATCTGAGGAAATCCATGATGTGCAGCTGTGAATGCGCTGGGTAATCGAGCCTCCAACTAGGCATGATTCAAAGCGAGTTGGGGACTCGGAAGGGTGGCGGCGGCAGTGAACCGCCCCCGTTTGGCAGCGGACAGACGGGCCATACGTCCTGGACCTGCGATGTCGAGACCGGATTTGGGGCATTTCTGCCGCCTATGACAGCGGCCCCCGGTCGTGTCGGGGGTGCACCGCTGAACTGCCAAAGAAGTGGGTCCCGTCCGCCGTCCGCCCGCCGCCAAGTTGATCGGATGCGTCTCACCAAGTACAGCCACGCCTGCGTCCGCATCGAAGACGGTGACTGTGCGCTCGTCATCGACCCGGGTATCTCCATGGCGGCCTTCGGAGTGTGGACGATGAGCCTCTCCGGCCCGGGGACCTCCGTCACGATGTGTGCGTTTCTGGCCTGTGATTGCGAGACTCTGCCCGCTTCCGGCGAGGCGATGATCCGGTGGTCGATGGTCATTGCAGTTGGGATGGCTGAGCTTCGCAAGGGTGGTGATGGCACTGGACCCGGGTAGGCGAGCGTAGTGCCCACTCTCCAAGACGGTCGCCACCGGGACCTGGGACGGCCGGTCCACCGCCACGCAGTTCGCGGCGGGCATCCGGACCATGCGAGCGCAGAGGGCCCCGGTGAACTACGCCACCTTCGAGACCGGCACGATCGAGCCGCCCGGCTCCACCGTCAATGCGCACCCGGCCACCTGGCGGGAACGAGGCCGCCGGCCGGGGCCTCGGGGCCTTGTACACCAAGGCGCGCAGGGGCGACAACGACGCCTTCTACATCAAGGCGCCGGGAGCGGAGGGCTGCCGTCCCGATGAGGTGTGCGTGGTCAGCCCGTAATCCCTGAGCCGCTCGGCAGGTTGGCGGTCCGACGCATCATGCTCCGGGCCGCCGCTCTGCCCTACTCCCACCTCACGAAGGCATCGTCGCCTGTGCCGGACAGATGAGGTGCCACCGGATCGGCATAGCCGGGCAGGCGGACCTCCGTCCCCCCGGTCAGAGCGTCGAGAAGGCCCCGGAACATGTGCGAGAGGCTGTTCCACACCTTTTCCGGCCCCTCCGTGTCCCCGGCGTGCAGCCCGTAGAGCACGTTCCCGAACCGGTCTCCGTCACGATGGTCGACGATGAGCTTTCCTCCGGTGATGTCCGAGGCGATCGGAACCCACCGGGCATGGAACGCGCCGCACTCACAGCCCGATCGACGCCCCGAACCGGCTCGCGGCCACGCTGAACGTCCCCGCCCTGACCGACCTCGGGCACGAGAATGCCGGCGACGGCTTCCGCCACCCGGTCAAGAAGCCGAAAGGTCGTGAACTCGACGTCGAACAGCAGACGTTCAACAAGGTCATCCGTGGTATCCACACGGTGGCCGGGCGCGCCAACGCCCTGCTCAAGGTGGCCTTCAAGGCCGCCGGCTCAGCCTGGACCCGGCAAGCATCACCCGCATCGCCCGAGCCGCCCACGTCCTGTTCCAGCTCGAACACGGCCGCACCACCTGAACGAAGACCACCAACCGTCGCGAGAGGTTGACGAGAAGGGTTCACTGAGAGCCGGGCTGCTTGTCCGGACGGGACCGGCGTTGGCGTAGGAGAAGTCTCGTGCCTGCTTGATGCGATCCCGGGGGGCGCCGTGGTCTGCTCCGGCCAGGTTCAGTGGTGGGCACAGGCCGACCATCAGGTCCGTCTCCAGTGGGACCGGGTCGGCGTGCTCGCTCCAGGTGAGTGCGAGGTGTTGGTGCATCCAGTCGGTGAGGCGTGTTCGTCCTCGGGGATCAGGACGACACGGTCGGTCCAAGTGGTGCGGTAGCCCCCGGCGGGCATGAGGAGTCCGGCGAGGGTGCGGCGCAGGGTGGAGCGTCCGGAATCCCTCAAGTGGTTCGAGGCGATAGGGGAGCGCAGCCGACTGGCCTTACCCAGGTAGAGCAGTCGCGATGCGGAATCGCTCAAGTTGACCGGCCCGGGGAAGGGGGCCGGGACCTCGGGCGGCGCCCACCAGGCGTACAGGCCCGGGGCCGCGGGCAGCGCAGCGACCGCGGCGCTCAAGGTGCGAGGCGCGGACAGCAGATGGGCGGTGGCCTGCCGAACGGTTGGGCCATCGAGCATGGGCGCACCCTAGGAGCGACTGGGCGGACCCGCCACCGCCTGAGACATGGCCGACCGCGCATTTCCTCCCGATGGCGCTCGTCTGTACGTGCCCGCACACCACACTGTCCCCAGTTCCTCTGCGGTCAGGTGCCTGACGTACGCCCACGTGTGGTCGATGCCGGCCGGGGTCGCCTCGCGCCAGACCAGCTGGGGTGACGCCCACAGCAGGCAAGGCCGGAAGCCGGCGACCGTCGGCCGGCCGAGCAGCGGATTGTAGGTGAAGCGCCGGAGCTGCGCCGTTTCGTCGTCGGCTGCCTTCGCCGGGTTTTGCGCGCGGGCGCGGACCCGGTAGAGGTCGCCCAGCGGGCAGGGAACAGCGTGGAGGTTCACCTGTCCCCGTCCGCAAAGTATCTCTATGACCGGCGCGGCGCAGCGTTCAGTATTGCTCGGTCTCCACGAAACCCGCGTCCGCGTCGTTGTCCGCACCGATGGCGGCGGCGGTCGGGTTGAATCCGGGCGGGCTGTCCTTGAGGCCCAGGCCCAGGCCGGCGAGCTTTTCCTTGACCTCGTCGATGGACTTCGCACCGAAGTTGCGAATGTCCAGGAGGTCGGCCTCGGAGCGGGCGACGAGTTCACCCACGGAGTGGACGCCCTCGCGCTTGAGGCAGTTGTATGAGCGGACGGTGAGGTCGAGCTCCTCGATGGGCAGTACCAGGTCGGCGGCGAGGGCGGCGTCCGTGGGGGTCGGGCCCATGTCGATGCCCTCGGCGTCGATGTTGAGCTCGCGGGCGAGCCCGAAGAGCTCGACCAGCGTCTTACCGGCCGACGCCATGGCGTCACGGGGACGCATGGCCTGCTTGGTCTCGACGTCGACGATCAGCTTGTCGAAGTCGGTGCGCTGCTCGACACGGGTCGCCTCGACCTTGTAGGTGACCTTGAGAACGGGCGAGTAGATCGAGTCGACCGGGATGCGCCCGATCTCCTGACCGACCTGCTTGTTCTGCACGGCGGAGACGTAGCCGCGACCGCGCTCGACGGTCAGCTCCATCTCCAGCTTGCCCTTGCCGTTGAGGGTGGCGAGGACGAGGTCGGGGTTGTGCACCTCGACACCGGCCGGGGGCGCGATGTCGGCGGCGGTGACCAGACCCGGGCCCTGCTTGCGCAGGTACATCACGACCGGCTCGTCGTGCTCGCTGCTCACGACCAGCTGCTTGATGTTGAGGATGAGGTCGGTGACGTCCTCCTTGACGCCCGGCACGGTGGTGAACTCGTGCAGAACGCCGTCGATGCGGATGCTGGTGACAGCAGCGCCGGGGATCGACGAGAGGAGGGTGCGGCGGAGGGAGTTGCCGAGGGTGTAGCCGAAGCCCGGCTCCAGCGGCTCGATCACGAACCGGGAGCGGAATTCGTCGACGACCTCTTCGGTGAGGGACGGACGCTGAGCGATCAGCACGTGGTGTTGCCTCCAGTGGTTTGGCGCCCGCTGTGTGACGCTGTAGACACCACGAAGGGTACGGGCGATACGGACGGTTCGGCCTCCGGAGAGGGCGAACCGCCCGACTTCAACCCAGCGAGGTGGCTTCGGGTCCTCCTTCCGCCCGCAGTCCCACGGCCGTTTCTGCTTTGCCCGCGCCCTCCAGGTCCGTGAGGAGGTTGCGCCCGAGCTGCACGAGCCATTCCGCGGTCGGGTGTGCGGTGGCGCCGAGGAATCCGGATACGCCTCGTTGAATGCTCGATGACCGCGAAGTTCTTTGAGGATCTCCCAGATGGTCGAGCGGCGACCTTGACGCCGAGTGCGGCGGGCTCGGCGTGGATGCGGCGATCTCCCCACGCGCTGTTCTCGCTGGTCAGGCGCAGGACCAGGGCGCGGATCGAGCGGATCGGGGTGGGCGTCCGTGAGGTTTCGGCGCGCAGGTCGCAGCATGGCGTCGCTTGAGCAGATCGCGGTGCCACCGCAAGAGCCTGTCGGGGCGTACCGGTAGCAGGAGGTGCCGGAGCCTGTCCTTCGGGAGGTGGTGGAGCAGGCCGGCGAGCACAGCATGCTCAACCAGCCTGACACGCCCACCCCGCGAGCACCGGCCGTTTGCGACCTTCTGCAGGTGCAGACCTTGGACGGGAATCTCTGCACCGGCAAGGCGCCGAGGGGCCATGCCACGCTCCATCCGATATTTGCGTACTGAAGTAAGAAACTTGCAACAACTTGCGTGGCTCATTCTTTAGTTCGTCAGAATCTAGCGGGGTGGATGAGGGCTCTGTACGGTCGGGGCGCCGGTTTCCCGCACTCCTTGAAGGAGCATCAGATGCTGACGATCCCCAGACCCCGGCGACCGGCGGTGGCCGCTGTCGCCGCGGTCGGCGCGATGTGCGTGTCCGTCTTACCGGCCGCCGCCACACAGGAGGCGCCGCCGTCCAAGGCGGCAGCGAGCGCGGCGGTGGGTGCGACGACGCCGTTCTCGGTCTACGAGGCCGAGGCGGGAATGCCGGGCGGGGGTGCGGCCGTCCGGTCGCTGACCTCGGCCCCGACGACGCAGTACTCAAGCGCCGCCTTGGAGGCTTCGGGCCATTCCTATGTCCACCTGGGCGGCACGGGCCAGTCGGCGCAGTGGACGAACACCATCGGGCAGCCGATCTCCTTCCTCAACGTCCGCGCCAGCATCCCGGATTCGGCATCCGGCGGCGGCATCACCGGAACGCTGAACCTGTACGTCAACGGGGTGTTCCGGCAGGCGCTGAACCTCAACTCACGGCAGAGCTGGGTGTACGAGGGCAACGGCAACTACAACACGAGCGACAACCAGAACCCGGCCGACGGCGACCCGAGGGTCTTCTGGGACGAGTCGCACACCTTCGTCACCGGGTCCCCGATCCCGGCGGGCGCCACGTTCTCGCTGCGTAAGGACTCCGACAACGGCGCGTCCTTCTACGACGTGGACTCCGTCGACGTGGAGAACCCGCCCGCGCCGCTGACGCAGCCGACGAACTCGATCTCGATCACGAGTTGCGGTGCGGTGGCGGACAACAATCCGACCAACGGCGCGGCCGACAGCCAGTCGGTGGACAGCCGAGCCGCCATCCAGACCTGCATCGACCAGGCCCAGCAGGAGGGTAAGACCCTGTGGATCCCGCAGGGCACCTTCTACGTGAAGGGGACCGCGGGACTGAACGCACAGGGGATCACCATCGCGGGCGCGGGCCTGTGGTACAGCACGATCTACCGTGACGTCCCGGTCCCCAACAGCACACCGCTGGCGGCCCTGTTCGACCTGACCTCCTGCACGGTGCGTAACTTCCACATCGACGCCAACGCCGTCAGCCGGAGCACCATCGGCGGGGACGGCGGCGCGATGGACACCACCGGCACCGGCTGGCTGGCCGACGGCATCTGGACCCAGCACACCATGTCGGGCTTCTGGGCCTCCGGCACCGGCGGGAAGGTACAGAACAGCAGGCTGACGTCGATCTGGGCGGACGGAATCAACGTCAACAACGTCTCGCTGGGCGCGGACACCGGGAACAACCTGACGGTCACCAACAACTTCGTCCGCGGCACCGGGGACGACGCGATCGCCATCAACTCGGTGAACTACAACACCAACAGCGACGGTTCCCAGACCTCCTACAACCCGATGAGCAATGTCACCGTCAGCGACAACACCTCGATCGCACCATGGGGCGGCAAGGGCGTCGGGATCTATGGGGGCAGCGGCCACCAGGTCAAGAACAACTACATCAGCGACACCGCACGCTACATCGGTCTGGGCGCCGGGCGCTTCGGTGTCAACGGCAGCGACCTGCTGTCCGCGACCGTGACGGGCAACACCGTGGTCCGCTCCGGCGGCAACGCCTACAGCCAGGGCCAGCCCGCCCTGCACATCGGCAACGGCGGCGACGGACAGAACACCGGGATCGTCGACAAGGTCACGGTGACCGACAACACCGTCACCGACTCCCTCTACGACGGGATCGCCTTCTCGACCTCGACCAACACCCTGCTGCAGAACAACACCGTCAACAGCCCCGGGCGCAACGGCATCGCGATCTCGCCGTCGTTCTACCCCGCGCCCACCGGCTCCGCGACGATCACCGGCAACACGGTCACCGGACTCGGCTCCGGCGCCTCGGCCTTCGTCAACAACTCCACCGGGTTCGTCGCGACGCTGAGTGACAACCACTGGCCGCCGCCCGCTCCCGAGGGTCCTTACGGCGGCACCCCTGCCGCCGTGCCCGGCACGGTGCAGGCGGAGAACTACGACACCGGCGGCCAGGGGGTGGCGTACAACGTCACCTCCGTCAACGGCAACGCCAACTCCTACCGTGCCGACGGCGTGGACCTGGACAACACCTCGGACACCGGGGGCGGTTACAACCTGGGCTGGACCGGCGGCGGACAGTGGTTCCGCTGCACCGTGGACGTCGCCACGGCCGGCACCTACACCCTCAGCCTCCGGGTCGCGGCTCCGTCCGCGGTGGCAGGCGCGCTGCACCTGTCGGACGCCTCCGGCACCAACCTCACCGGAGCCGTCGACCTGCCCGCCACCGGCGACTGGCAGACCTGGGCCACTGTGACCACGCATGTGGTCCTGCCTGCGGGCTGACAGATTCTGACGCTCAACCAGGACAGCGGCGGCTGGAACATCAACTACCTCGGCCTCGCCGCGGGGAGCGGCTCACCGCAGGCCACCCTGACCGCGTCTCCCGGATCACTGACCTTCGCCGACCAGGCGGTGAACACGACCAGCGCCGCGCAGACCGTCACCGTCACCAATTCCGGCACCGCCACCGCCTCGATCACCGGGGTCACCGCCGGCGGTGACTTCGCCCAGACCAACACCTGCGGCACCTCCCTGGCCGCCGGCGCGAACTGCACGGTCTCCGTCACCTTCACACCCACCGCCTCCGGCACCCGCACCGGCGCCCTCACTCTCACCGGCAATCAGTCCAACAACCCCACCACGGTGGCCCTGTCGGGCACCGGCACCGACACCACCGGGACCAACCTCGCCGCCGGCAAGCCCGCCGGCGAGTCCAGCCACACCGACGTATACCCGTCGTCGAACGTGACGGACGGCAACCAGGGCTCCTACTGGGAAAGCGCCAACAACACGTTTCCGCAGTGGGTCCAGGTCGACCTGGGCTCGGCCCGGAGCGCCTCCCGCGTGGTCCTGCAGCTGCCCGCCACCTGGGGCGCCCGCACCCAGACCCTGACCCTGGGCGGCAGCACCGACGGCACCACCTTCACCACTCTGAAGTCCTCAGCCGCTTACACCTTCGACCCGAGCACCAGGAACACCGTCACGCTCACCTTCCCCGCTGCCACCCAGCGCTACTTCCGGGTCACCATCACCGCCAACAACGGCTGGCCCGCGGGCCAGGTCTCCGAATTCCAGATCTGGACCTCCTGACCCCACCCTCTCCACGGTGCCGCCGGACACACCGTCCGGCGGCACCGCCATGTGCGCGGCCTGCGCGGTCCGGTGCTGGGCGCACCCTCAAGACGGCACATTAGATCTTGCAGGCTAAATTTTTATTGTTGCAATGTTCTGTCTACTTCTTGCGTGTCCGTGTCGACGATATTACGGTCCCCCACGCGTCGTTACCGCCCCCTGCCTTCCCCCCGCTCCCTTTGAGCCCGTCCCTCCCTCCCTGGCGGCGTCAGCGGCACAGTTCCGGCATTTCGTGATGAAAGGAGTGGCACGTGTTCCATTCCATCCGAGATCTGAGACGCGTCCTCGTCTGGGCGGTGAGCACCGCGATGCTGGCCGCCGTCGGCGTCGTCGCACTGGCCGTCCAACCCGCCTGGGCGGCGTCCACCGCCACCGGCGGCAGCGGCGCGAGCCTGCCGTACGTCGAGGTCCAGGCGGAGAACTCCGCCACCAACGGCACGCCCATCGGCCCGAGCTACACCCAGGGCCAGTTGGCCGACGAGGCGTCGTACCGCAAGGCGACGACACTGCAGGGCACCGGCAAGTACGTCACGTTCACCACGCCGGTGGCGACCAACTCGATCAACTTCCGGTACAGCATCCCCGACACCTCGGGCGGCTCGGTCTACACCGCCCCGCTGTCGCTGTACATCGACGACGTCAAGCAGCCGAACTTCACCCTGACCAACGCCTACAGCTGGTACTACGGCAGCTACCCCTTCACCAACACGCCGGGCAGCAACCCGCACCACTTCTACGACGAGGCCCACCGCCTGTTCTCCACCACCTATCCGGCGGGAACGACCTTCAAGCTGCAGGTCGATGCGGAGGACACCGCCTCCTCGTACACGATCGACTTCGCCGACTTCGAGCAGGTCGGCGCCGCCCTGACCGCACCCTCGGGGTCGGTGTCGGTGACCAGCAAGGGCGCCGACGCGACCGGTGTGGCCGACGCGACCAGCGCGTTCAACGCGGCGATCAGCTCGGCAGGACCCGGCGGCACCGTGTGGATCCCGCCGGGCACCTTCAACATCCCCGGCCACATCAGCGTCAACAACGTCACGATCGCCGGCGCCGGCATGTGGTACTCGACCGTCATCGGCACGGCACCCGGCTTCTACGGCAACTCGGCGCCCTCGGCGAGCACCAATGTGCGCCTGCAGAACTTCGCGATCTTCGGCAATGTGCAGGAACGCGACGACAGCGCCCAGGTCAACGGCATCGGCGGCGCGATGAGCAACTCGACCGTCTCCAGCCTCTGGATCGACCACATGAAGGTCGGCGCCTGGATGGACGGACCGATGGACGGGCTGACGTTCACCGGCCTGCGCATCCGTGACACCACCGCGGACGGCATCAACTTCCACGGCGCCGTCACCAACTCGAAGGTGACCAACAGCGACATCCGCAACACCGGCGACGACGGCATCGCCACCTGGGCGGACTCCGGCATCGGTGCCGACGCCAACGACACGATCTCCGACAACACCGTGTCACTGCAGATCCTCGCCAACGCCATCGCGATCTACGGCGGCCACGACAACACCGTCAGCGGCAACCGCGTGGTGGACACCGGCCTCGCCCAGGGCGGCGGCATCCACGTGGGGCAGCGCTTCACGTCGACGCCGGTCGGCACCACCACAATCTCCGACAACACCATGATCCGGGCCGGCAGCCTCGACCCGAACTGGCAGTTCGGGGTCGGCGCCCTGTGGTTCGACGGCAGCCAGGGCGCGATCACCGGCCCGATCAACGTGACCAACGCGCTGATCCAGCAGAGTCCGTACGAAGCCGTCCAGTGGGTCGAGGGCACCATCAGCGGGGTCAACCTCAGCAACGTGACCATCGCCGGCACCGGAACCTTCGCCCTGCAGGAACAGACCGGCGGCGCCGCCAAGTTCACCAACGTCACGGCGACCGGCGTCGGTTACTCGTCCCCGGTGTACAACTGCTCGGGCGGCAACTTCGTCGTCACCGACGGCGGCGGCAACTCCGGCATCAGCGGCACGCCGTACTGCGGCGGCTGGCCGGCACCGGTCTACCCGCCCTACCCGCCCGAAGGCGTGACGGCCACCCCCGGCGCGCTCAACTTCGGTTCGGTCGCGACCGGTTCGACGAGCGCCGCCCAGACCGTGACGGTCTCCAACCCGACCAACACCGCCGCGTCCGTCGCGTCGATCTCCGCCGGCGGCGACTACTCCCAGACCAACACCTGCGGCTCGTCGATCGCGGCGAACGGCTCGTGCACCGTCAGTGTGAAGTTCGCGCCGACCGCGACCGGCAACCGTAGCGGCGCTCTGACCGTCAACGCGGGCGGGGTCACCAACACGGTCAGCCTCTCCGGTACCGGCACCGCGCCGGGCCCGGTGCTGAACACCGACCCGGCGAGCCTGTCCTTCGCCGCCACGGTGGTCGGCTCGTCGGCCACCGCGCAGACGGTGACGGTGACGAACTCGGGCACCGCGTCGGCGACCGTCTCGGCCGTGGCGGCGACCGGTGACTTCAGCCAGACCAACAACTGCTCCACCCTCGCGGTCGGCGCGTCCTGCACGGTGACCGTCGGGTTCAAGCCCACCGCAGGCGGATCGCGCGCGGGCAACCTGACCGTCACCAGCAACGCCAACAACAGCCCAACTGTCGTCTCCCTGACCGGCAACGGCATCGACAGCACCACCAACATCGCCGCCGGGCGGCCCGCGACGGCGAGTTCGAGCAACAGCCCGTACGTCGCCTCGAACCTCACCGACCCGGACGCCTCGACGTACTGGGAGGGCACGCTCGGTTCGTTCCCGCAGTGGGCCCAGGTCGACCTCGGCCAGAACTACAGCGTCGGCAAGGTCGTGCTCAAGCTCCCGCCGGCGACGGCGTGGTCGGCTCGCACGCAGACCCTGTCGGTGCAGGGATCCACTGACGGTTCGAGCTTCTCGACGATCAAGGCATCGGCCGGGTACACCTTCGACCCGAACGCCAACAACAACACGGTGACCATCACGTTCAGCGCGGCCACGGCGAGATATGTGCGGGTGAACATCACCGCCAACACAGGGTGGAACGCCGCCCAGTTGTCGGACTTCGAGGTGTTCCCCAGCGACGGCGGCTCCTCGAACGCGACCCTGTCGACCAGCCCGACGTCGCTGTCGTATCCCACCCAGGCGCTCAACACCACCAGCAGCGCACAGACGGTCACGGTGACCAACACCGGAACCGCGGCCGCGACCGTCTCCGGCATCACCGTCACGGGCGACTTCTCGCAGACCAACAACTGCGGGACGTCGATCGCGGCGAACGCCTCCTGCACGGTCAACGTCACGTTCAGGCCCACCGCGTCCGGCACCCGCACCGGTGATCTCAGCATCGCCAGCAACGCGTCGAACGGCACGACCACGGTCGCGCTGACCGGCACCGGGGCCGGCACGGTGAGCAGGAACCTGGCAGCCGGCGCGGCCACCACCGAGTCCAGCCACACCGACGTGTACGCGTCGTCGAACGTGACGGACGGCAACCAGGGCTCCTACTGGGAGAGCGCCAACAACGCCTTCCCACAGTGGGTCCAGGTGGATCTCGGTTCCGCGCAGAGCGCCGACCGCGTCGTCCTCCAGCTCCCGGCGGGCTGGGGCGCCCGTAACCAGACGCTGTCCCTGTCGGGCAGCACCGACGGCGCCGCCTTCACCACCATCAAGTCGTCGGCCATGTACACCTTCGACCCCGCCACCAACAACACGGTCACCATCACGTTCCCCGCGGCCACCCAGCGATACGTCCGGGTGAACATCACGGCGAACAACGGCTGGCCGGCCGGTCAGATCTCGGAATTCCAGGTCTGGAACACCTGACCTGACTTGATGGTGCCGCCGAGCGCAGGTGCGCTCGGCGGCACCGACCACCGAAAGGAGTCGAGATGGGTGTCACACGCAGAGTCTTCTTGAGGGTCGCGATCGCGGCCACCGCGGTGGGAACCGTGGGAGCGACCGAGACCGTACTCGCCCAGGCCGCGTCGGCGCCAGCCCGCCGGGCGACGTGGTCGGCAAGATCAGCGTCGGCTACCAGGGCTGGTTCGCCTGCATCGGCGACGGCGCGCCCATCAACGGCTGGTGGCACTGGACCCAGAACTGGGGCCAGCCGCCGTCCCCGACCAACACCGGCATCAGTTGCTGGCCCGATGTGCGGGAGTACACCAACACGTACCAGACGTCGTACGCCGCCCTGGGCAACGGCCGGCCCGCCAAGCTGTTCTCCTCCTACGACCAGCAGACGGTGAACACCCATTTCCTGTGGATGCAGCAGAACAACATCGACACCGCGGCACTCCAGCGCTTCAACCCCACCGGCGGCGAGGGCCCCACCCGCGACGCCATGGCGACCAAGGTGCGCAGCGCCGCCGAGTCGTACGGCCGGAAGTTCTACATCATGTACGACGTCTCCAACTGGACGAACATGCAGTCCGAGATCAAGACGGACTGGACGAACAAGATGTCCGCGCACACCGCGTCCTCGGCGTACGCGAAGCAGAACGGCAAGCCGGTCGTCTGCATCTGGGGCTTCGGCTTCGACGACCCCAACCATCCCTTCACCGCCGATGCCTGCCTCGACGTCGTCAACTGGTTCAAGGGACAGGGCTGTTACGTCATCGGCGGCGTCCCGCGCGAATGGCGGACCGGCACCGGGGGATCACGGGCCGGCTATCTGGGCGTTTATCACGCCTTCAACATGATCTCGCCGTGGATGGTCGGCGCCATCGGGAATGTGACCGAGGCCGACAACGCCTACAAAACACCTACACCGTCGGCGACCAGGCCGACTGCAACGCCAACGGCATCGACTACCAGCCCTGCGTCCTGCCCGGCGACGTCTCCGGCCGGCAGCGCGCGCACGGCGACTTCATGTGGCGGCAGTTCTACAACGTGGTGCGGGCCGGGGTGCAGGGCATCTACATCTCGATGTTCGACGAGTACAACGAGGGCAACCAGATCGCCAAGACCGCCGAGACCCAGGCATGGGTGCCCACCAACTCCGGCTTCCTCGCCCTCGACGAGGACGGCACCGCCTGCTCGTCCGACTACTACCTGCGCCTGACCGGCGACGGCGGCCGCATGCTCAAAGGCCAGCTGGCACTGACCGCCACCCGCCCCACCCAGCCGACCCTCCCCACCGGTGGTGACACCACACCGCCCACCGCGCCGGGCGCACTGACCGTCACCGGGCACACCAGCAACTCGGTCTCGCTGGCCTGGAACCCGTCGACCGACAACGTCGGCGTGACCGGCTACCGGATCCTTCAGGTGTCCGGCTCGACCAGCACACAGGTGGGCACCACCAGCGCCGCCTCGTTCACTGTCACCGGACTCGGCGCGTCCACGGCGTACACCTTCAGCCGTCCGTAGACCCGTGCGCCCGCGCCCCGTGCGGAATGCCGTCTTCTTGCCTGTCTGCTGCCTCGTTGCCGGGCGGGGCGGTGTGCGCATACTTCGGGAGGCCGCGACCGGGGGGATCGCATGGGGCAGGCTGCTCGTCGTAGCTGTACGTCTCTCCGCAACCCCCGCCGCGTGGCGGATGATGTGCCTGCTCGGCTTCTATACGGGGCTGCGCTGGGGCGAACTCTCCGGCTGCACCGACACCGCATCGATCAGCGCCGCTCGCGCCTGTTCGTGGTGGAGGTCAACACCCGGAGCAGCGGCATCAAGGAGTATCCGAAGAGTTCCAAGAGCCGTAGGGAAGTCCCGCTCCCGCCCCATGCTCTGGAGGCCCTCGAACGTCACATCCACCGGCTGGAGCGTGACGCCGTGGTCTTCACCACCGTCACCAAGGGCCGTGCCCGACGCCTCCTTGCCGACAGCAACTGGCGCCGCCAGACCTGGTGGCCGGCCGTCGACGGCGCCCACTACTTCGACAGCGACGGCGAGCGACAGCTCGTCCCGCACTATCCGCTGCACTCGATGCGTCACACCTGCGCCTCCTGGCTTGGGTGGACGGGAAGCGCTGCGTTCCCAGGGGCCCCCGGGCTACGACTGCCGGCTCGGCCCCGGCCTGCAGGCCAGGCTCGCCGTCTGGCTGGAAGAAGGGCCGACTGCGCACGGCTGGAGGGACGACCAGGTGTGGACCGCCGCAGGGGTGCGCACACTGATCGGGCGGAAGTTTCACCTCTCCTGCAGCGTCTCCGGGGTGACCCGGCTGCTGCACCGCATGGGCTTCAGCGTGCAGATGCCCGCCCGGCCCGCCGCCGAACGGGACAAGGCGGCGCTCAGTCAGTGCGGCCGGGTACGTGCGACTGTCAGGCCATGGCGGATCAGTGGACTGAATGGTTGTCCAGGCCATGCCTTTCGCCGTACGGGCAGACGGGGGCGGTGGACCATTTGTGATGCGCGGAATGGCCGGTTTGGCCGACCGGCGATCCCGAGCTATGTGGCTCCGCTTCGAGTCGCCTGGGGTTGGGCACGCAGCATCAACAGGACGCTCGGGCTGGTCCGCCCCAGCTATGCCAGAACCGACGATTTGGCATGCAGGTTCGTGATCAGGCCGTCGGCGTTGACGGTCGCTTGTTCGGTGCCCCTCCTGGCCACCAGGGGGCCGTCGGCCGTGCGTCCCGCTGCTATGAAACGGACCTCGAGGGTGCCGTCTTCGAGCACCGTGGTCGTCCAAACGTGCTTGTTGTCGGCCGCATGCGAGAAAAAGAGTCGGTAGAACTCCATGATTGCGGCCAGGCCGGTCACCGGCTCGAGCTCTTCTAGTCGATTCTCCCCACGCGCTCCCCAGCACGGTCCATACTCCCCAGGTTGCCCCCAGGGATGAACTCGTGCCGCGGGCAGTGGCGGCGACAGAAGCCGGTCCGCCTGAGTGGAGTTCAGGCGATCCCGGCGGCTGCTCGGGAGGCGTCCGCGCTCAAGCCGGGGCGCGATGGACCGGTGGACTGGCCCGGCCGCGGCGGCCAGTCGCTTCGACCGCGGGTACGGCGTGGTGCACAGCCTCTCTCCGGCCGTGCGGGACGGGCCGGCGCCGGGTGCCGACGCGTTGGCGACGGCACCGGGACTGCCGCGCAGCGTGGCGCGGGGGTCTCGCGGGCGAGGCGACGGTGATGGGCTGGTCGAGGCAGCGGCTGAGGCCCTCGGCGAGCGCAGTAGCCCGGAGTTTCGTGCTGAGCACGGACGTCGGGCCGTCTTCCGCGTGTGCCGGACCTGGTCGGCGGCCTGCGCACGGCGATGTGCGATGCCGGGCTTGCCGGGGCCGGCGGAGAAGTGAGCGTTGGCGTGGGTCAGGGATTGGGTTCCGGTGTCGCCTCGGGCCCCGGACTGTCTGATTGGCTCGGCCTGGCGGGCCTGCGATGGCTGGTGTCGCACCACGGGTAGGTGCGGCTGCGGCGGCAGGTGCACAGGGCTACGCAGAATCGGTCGGACGACACGGTGGTGCCGTCGTCCAGGGTGACTTCGACAGGGCCTTCAACGAGTAGGGGTCCTGCGCGCTGTGCTGTGATGCGGCGGCGTCGTTCAGCGGAGTCGTTCGGCACGGATGATCACCAGCTCTTCCTTCTCGTCGTCGTTTTCCAGCAGGCCGCGGCTTCGCAGCCAACTGCTTCGGGAGCGAAGGATGGGCCCGACCGCGATGTAGCGGTGTTCCACGGCGTCTGCGTTCAGGCCTGCCGCCCGAAGCAGTCTCAGCGTCTCTTCCACGCTGCTCAGGGCGGACTGGACGAGGAGGAGAACTCCACCGGGCCGAAGGAGCGCGGGTGCGTCCCGGCATATGCGGTCCAGCAGAAGTCGGCCGTCATAGCCCGCGTCCCAGGACCGGGCGGCGCCGCGGCGGGGGCAGCCAGAGTCGGGTGAGGGTACGTACGGCGGGTTGGACAGGACGAGATCGAAAGATCGGCCTGACACCGGAGCCAGCAGGTTGCCGCGCATGACACGCAGCGGAAGTCGCGCCAACGCCGCGTTGACCTTGGCGTTGAGAACCGCCCGCCAGGAGATGTCGACGGCTGTGACCTTCGCGCCCAGCCGTGCGGCGGCCAAAGCAACAGCTCCTGTACCCGTGCCGATGTCGAGGACGTGAGCCTGCGGGGGGAGGGGTTCCTGACGCAGGGATTGAACAAGCAGATCGGTGTCGTCCTGCGGGGCGTAGACACCGGGAAGAGCAAGGAGAGTCATGGGGGTTTCATCTCCGGTTCTCGGGGGGCGTCGGAGAACCTGTTCGGGGCCGGGCCGGCTGGTCAGACGGGCGTACGCAACGATGACTCGCCTGCCCGCCACGCACCGAGGAGTCGTTCGGCAAGTCGGTCCTCGACGTAGCTGGTGGCGTCCACGCCGAACGCGACGTCACCGTCCAGGTGGGGTTCTTCTTCGAGGAGGCCCGCCACGACTTCCCGGCGCACGACCTGCTCATGTACGGCGTCGGCCTCGACGTGCTCGTCGTAGAAGTGCTCGGCGGCCGGTCCCGCGCCGGTGCGCCGCATGGCCTGAGCGAGCCGCCGCGAACCGGGCGACGAGGTGATCTCGACGGTGGCGAAGTGACCTACCAACGCGCCTCTCAGGGCGCGGTGCAGTCCGAAGAGGGACATCAGGTTCACGACGGCGAGTGCCTCGGCCCCGGCAGAGTCGAGATAGCGCCCGTAAGTGGCGTCCAGGCCGAGGTCGGCCATGAGGTCGGCGAACAGCCGCGCGTGCACACGATCCGCCCGGCCGCCGCCGAACTCGTCGAACTCCACGGCTGCCATTCCGGCCTTCGCCCGGCCCCACAGGCGGGGCAGCACCCAAGCGTGCGGATCGGCCTCCTTGAGGTGGTACAGCGAACGCTGTGCGGCGTATTCGCGCAGTTGCCACAGCTCCCCGTCGTCTTGGAGGTAGTGGGTGACCCCGGTGCCGCCCATGGGCTCGACGAGCAGCTCGTCCAGCGCCTCGGCGGCGCGTTCATGCCGTGTCGCCTGGTGGCGCAGGGCCTTGAGGAAGGGGCGCTCCAGGGCTGCCCGGGCCTTGAGCAGGTCGGGGTCCCATTCACGGGCGGCGTCCACGTCGGCGAAACCCCGGTAGTGCAGCTCGTAACAGAGATAGAGGCCGAGCTGCCAGTCCTCGCCGAAGGGGGATGCGTCTGCAATCGCCGTATCGTCGGGAGGCGGCCCTGTACTTCTCAAGTACTCAGCAATCGCCGTCGAAATCCTGCCCCGACTCGGGGGCAATGGCGGTTCTTTCGACCAGAAATCCATGTGTACGGAGTACCCGTGATCCAGAACGTCTCACATGGCCGCTCTTCTCCGCGGCTGGACCGAGGCCACCGCTCTCCTGCTGGGTTCAGTCGGAGGACGGCGGCAATGTGCCCAGCGGCCCGAGGTCGAGGACCTCCGTCGTCAGTCCGTACTGGGCGCACAGGTCGCTCATGCGGCCGTGGAGAAGCATGAGAGCGGCTGCCGAACAGCTCAGGCCGGTGGCGGGTCGGAGAGGCTCCCGCACATGCGGGCCTGCTCGGAGTGGACGCCGCTGACGCGGTGGAGCGGGCCGACTTCAGAGGGGACCGAAAGGTGGTGTCGCCACCGGTCCGGCCCGCGGCATCCTGACGGCTTCGGACGGTCGGGATCTCGGCGCCTCATAGTATTAGCCTGGGCGGCGTCGGGATGGTGGGTCCTGGGGGTCGACGCCGGTCGTCGCGGAGGCGTCCTTGGTGCCGCTGGGGCGCTGGGAGCGACCCCTGCGGCCCGTGTCCCGTCGGCCTTTTTCGTCCTTGTCGGCGTACTCCTCGCCGCGTGCGGTGTCGCTTTTCACCGTGTCGCCCGGTACGGACTTCGTCTCTTCCTTGGACTTCGTCCGTCCCGGGCCTTTCCCGCCGCCGTGCTCGGCGGTGCGGAAGGAACGGTGGGCGCTGGGGTTGTCCTGCTGACGTGTCTCGTCCACGTCGGGAGACCAACCGTGCTGCTGGGTGCCCTCGTGCCGGCTCGGGCCTTGTCCGTGGGGTGGTTCGGATGCGTGTGGCTTCTTCGCCATGAGTCGACCTGCTTTCGACGAGGGCGATGCTTGTGCGTCGCCATGTAGGGAAATTGTCCCTCTTTGCGTATGTGGTGTATCTGGCACCTACCTCGCGTCGCGACTACTCCGGGATGTCGCGCTGTTCCAGAGGGCGTACTGCAGGACCCTGGAGGATCCGTCCGTCCGGGGCGAAGCGCGATCCGTGACATGGGCACTCCCATGTCTGCTCCGCGTGGTTGAAGGACACGATGCAGCCGAGGTGGGTGCAGCGGGCCGAGACCGCCTGGAGCGAGCCGCTTTCGTCCCGGTGGACGGCGTACTGCCGGGTGCCCAGGCGCACCACGGTGCCGTGGCCCGGGGGGATGCCGTCCGGTGCGGGGCTGGTCGCGGGCGATATCCGGTCGCCGATGAAGTGCCGGGCCACGTGGGCCTGATGCTTCAGGAACGACGTCCCTTCGTGGAAAACGGAGGCCAGGCGGCGCGGGTCGTAGAGGTTGCTCCAGGCGGCCGGGCGGCCGTTGATCAGGTCGCTGAGCAGACTGCCCGCCATGATGCCGCCGCTCAGGCCCCAGCCCCCGAAGCCGGTGGCCACGTACGTGTGCCGACTGCGGGGGTGGAGCGGTCCGACCAGAGGGACGGAGTCGGTGGGGTCGTTGTCCTGCGTGGCCCAGCGATGGGTGAAGGTGAGCCCGGCGAAGCGGTCGTCGGCCCAGTCCGACAGCCGTGCGAACCGCTCCTCCACGTCCGCGGTGCCGGGCGCGAAGTGTTCCCCGGTGACGATCAGCAGGCGTTTGCCGTCCCCGTACGGTGCGCTGCGCACCGAGCGCGTGGCCTGTTCCGGCGTGATGTACATGTCCCGCGGGGCGCGGTCCTCGTCGATGGTCGCGGCGACGACGAGTTCGCGGCGTGGGCTGAGGCGGGTGAAGAGGAGGGCCCGGTCGAAGATCGGGTAGTGGGTGGCGATCACGACCTCGTCGGCGCGCACCGACACACCGGTGTTGGTGCGCAGGACGCAGGGTTCGCCCTCGGCGAGGCCGACGACGCGTGTTCCCTCGTACACCGTGCCGCCGCGTCGGCGCAGGTCTTCGGCGAGCGCCAGCAGGTACTTACGGGGATGGAACTGCGCCTGCCCGCTCGCCCGGACCGCGCCGGCGATCGCGAAGGGCAGGTCGGTCTCGGTGACGAACTCGGCCGCCAGACCCGCCTCACGTGCGGCTTCGGCCTCCGCCCGCAGCTCGCCGGTGCGCCGCGGATCCTCGGCGTAGGTGCAGGCCGCCGCCTCCTCCCACTCGCAGTCGATGCCGAGCTCGTCGACGATCTCGCGGGCGTGGCGGATCGCCGCGGTCTGCGAGCGCGCGTACAGGCGTGCGCCTGCGAGGCCGCGAGTGCGGCGCAGGTGGTCGTAGACCAGGGTGTGCAGGGCGGTCAGTTTGGCCGTCGTGTGGCCGGTGACCCCGGCGGCGACGCGATCGGCCTCCAGGACGGCCACCTCGCGTCCCTGCCGGACCAGCTCCCAGGCCGTGCTGAGTCCGGCGATGCCGGCGCCGACTACGGCAACGTCGACGGTGAGGTCACCGGACGGCGGGGGAGCGGGGTCGCCGGGCGGCGCGGACTCCAGCCAGTAGGACCCCAGGGTTCCTGTCTTGGCGCTCATGGCGGCCGAGTGCCCCTCGTGGTGAACGATATGCCCGATATCTGGGTATTCGTTTCCTCGTGCATAGCCCGTAGCCCCGGTGCTGACCGCGAGCACCGGCGGGCGTCACGAATCGTTCCGGGCGATCCTGGATTAGGCACCGTCGTCCGGGAAAGGGTGGTCCAGGATGGTTCGGAAGTAGGGCGGGCCCTCTCTGTCAGCCCCGGATGCGGAGGCTGTGCCGTGTGCGAGGAGTCGTCCGCCAGCGCACCAGCAGAACGGCGTCCGACGGGGGTTACAGCGCAACCGGCGAGAGGCCGACCCGGCCGGGTGCGCTCGTCGGCTTTTCGGGTCGGCCAGGGGACACTGCTGAATGATGTCGAGCCCGCCAGCCGCCTCGTCGGTGACCTGGCCGAGATGGTCCGGGACGATGGGGGTGGCCTGGTGTGTCTCCTCCATCGCGGTGACCACCGTTCGAAGCAGGGAGCCGAAGCCGAGGCGGAGGAAGCCGGGCAGGTCTTTGAGCCCCTTGCTGTTCGATGACGTAGTTCAGAGCGCGCGTGATGGGGCGCAGGTTGTCCAGGCAGTGCCGGGCGACGGTGACAACTCTCGGGCCCGGGAAAGCGCCTCGGCAGCTCCGTCGACGCTTGGGCGAGGGTTGGGAGACTGTTCTCCTCCTCCGCCCTTGATGCTTCGATGAAAGGCTTACCCGTCGCGGGAGCCTCGCGCTCATGGCCGCGACCATGGTCTTCACGCTGAGGAGCAGGTCAACTCGCTTGCTACTCGACGCCCGCACGCCTTGCCGAACGGAATCGGATGCGTGCACGACCGTCGATTTCGCTCTTTCTGGCGTCCTGTGCCATCTCAGCACGATGTCTCACCTCCCCGTGCCGTTTGCCCTGTTGAGGAGTGGCAATTGTGCAAGACCGGCCTCGGCGTGACCGCGGTGAGGGAAGAAAGGGGGAGGTACATGCACGGGCTGGACAGAGCCTCGTCGGAGCTGACGCCCATGGAAGGCGTGATTCGGATGCGCACGGGAGTCGGCGATGAGGGAGCGGCACACCGGTGAGTAAGGGAAGTGCTTTGATTTTTTTTGCGAACTTTCTTTCGGACCTAGCAGTGGATCTCGACGAGGGCGAGGTGCTGGCTGAGTGGGCACAGCAGGCGCCGCGCAAGGCGTGGCTTCTGCGGCCCGGAGACGTACTGGTGAGCCCCGTACCTCTGGGAAGGCAGTTCCTGGAATATGTGACCGGCCTGACGGGGGTGTCCAGCGAGAGCGTGACGGTGATCGCGGTACCGCCAGTCGGTGCCGTCCCCCTGGCGCAGGCGGTACGCCAGGCTGGGCTCACCGACCGACTGCGGGCTCTTGCCGGCGAACCGGGTGCCGTCCTGCTGCCGACAGCGCTGGATGAGTCGGCGATCGGCTTCGCGCGGGATCTCGGCCTCACGGTCCACCCCTACCCCACGGTTGACGACGCCGCGGCCGCGCTGAAAATGACCATGCTGCTGAACACGAAGGCCGGGTTTCGCGAGGTGGCCGAGCGCCTGGGGATGCGACTGCCGACGGGTCAGGTGTGCCGACGCCCCGAGGTGGACGGGGTCGTACGCGAGTTTCTGGGCCAGTACGAGCGAGTGGTGATCAAGCCTGACCGCTCTGCCGGAGGCCACGGGATGCGCTTCGTAGCGCGCGGCGACCTCGAAGGCGGGGCAGCCTTGGAGCTGGATGCGATCGGTGGTCCTGCGGGGATGTGGGTGGTGGAGGAGTGCGTGGACGTGGCCACGTCGGTCAGCATCCAGCTGGAGACCACCACCTCGGGGACGCGAGTCCTGTTCAGCGGTGCGATGCACACAGATCAGGGCTCCTTCACGGGGTACGTTTCTCCGCTGCCGCCTTCCTGCGCGCACGTGGCCGGGGATTTGGAGGAGTGGGGGCTCCAACTGGGCCGCCATCTGGCCGACCACGGCTATGCGGGGCCGTTTGGAGTGGACGCGCTGGTGAGCACGGACGGCGCGGCGTATGCCGACGAGAGCAACATCCGCCGTACCGCGACCACAACGCCCCACACGATGGTCACCCGGCTGACGGCGGGGTCGGCGGTCGCCCGTCCGGCATGGTCGGTGTCCAAGGGGTATACACGACGGCCCTTCTACTTCGATCAAGCCCTCGCCCGGCTGCGGGAACACCGCCTCGCCTTCGACCTGGCACGGGGTGAAGGTGTTGTCCTCTACGTGGATGCGCCGTCGGATGGCCGTTCGTGGCGCTACGCGGTGATCTCTGCCAACGCTGACGGCGTAGGAGAGTGGGATGCCCGGCTGTCCCAAGCCATGGAATTCGAATCGACCTGACCCGATGCCTGCGCAAGCCCTCGGTAGCGGGTTGTCGCGTTTGACGCCGCTCGAATGAGGCGTGCAAGAACGTCCTCAGTTCTGTGCCCCCTGGGCAGGCGGCCGCAGAGGCGAGGTAGAGGCCCTTGACAGGAGTCTCGGGTCGGCCGGTGTCGGGTACGGGGCGGAAGACGGCCTGCTGGTGCAGGGCGGTGGTGCCGTTGTTGATGGCGCCGTTGTGGAGGTTCTCGTTCATGGCCTGGAGAGCGTGCCTGGAGAGCGGTGGGGGCAAGGATCCGGCGAGCGCCGATCAGCGTGCGGAAGCCGGGCGCAAGCCGTTCCACCTGTGCTTCGATGCGGCTGGCCATGGTCTCCTGTTCGCGGGCGTCCCATCGGCCGGTGATGCGGTCGGGGCCTGCGTCGGTGGTGAGGTGCTGCGGAAGGTGGGTGTAGGCCCAGGCCGATTCCGTGCCGACGGGGGAGCGGCTGGGATCGGCCGTGGTCATCTGGCCGACGAGGGCGAACGGTTCGTCGGGAACTTGTCCCATGGCGATCTGGGAGGCGAACCGGGCCAGGCCGTCGATACCGTCGGCCACATGGACCGTCCCCGCCCCGGTGGCCTGCCGTGTGTCCCACGGCACCGGGGCCGTCAGCGCCCAGTCGACTTTGAAAGGCGCGAAGTCCCACCGGAAGCGCTCCAGGTCCCGCAGGAGGCGGGCCGGCAGGTGTTCTTCGCCCACGAGGTCCCGGTAGAGGGCAGGCGCCGACACGTCGGCCGACACGGCCCGCCGCGCCGCGACGGCTTCCCCGACGGCTGTCTCGACACCGAAGGCCGCTCCGCTACGCACGACGACGGATGCGACGTGCTCGCCGCATCGCAGGCTTCCCCCGTGGCGCTGGAGGCGGCTCACGAGCGCCGCCGTCAGGGCGCCGGCGCCGCCGACGGGGACTGGGAATCCATGGCTCTGTCCGAGCATCGACATCAGCCGGCCGAAGCCGCCGCTGCCGGCGGACTCGGGCGCCAGGTCGGCGTGGAGGGCGTTGCCGGCCAGCAGGAGACGTCCTTCTTCTCCTGTGAACTCCTCCTCGCCCAGGCGGCGCACCGGCAGGGACGGGTTGCGGGCGAGCCGAAGGCCTCCTGCAGTGCGGAGCGGGGGAAAGGGCGTGAACATGGCCTGTACCAGGTCCGGCCCGACACGGTTCCACACGTCGTACATGTCCTGCCAGGCGTCTGCGTCGGCCGCTGCGAACTCTGCCAGCCCGGCCGCGGTGTCCTGCACGCGGCGCTCCAGAACGGCGCACCCGCCGTCCCTCAGCGGGTGGGCCGGCACACGCGGGGCATGGCTCCACCGCAGTCCTTCCGCGGCGAGGTCGAGGCGGGCGAGGACCGGTGAGACGGCGGCCAGAGGGTAGAAGGCGCTGAAGAGATCCGAGACGTAGTCGCGGTGGACGCCGCGGTCACTGCGGACCGCGCCCCCGGCTCTTCCTGCGCTTCCAGGACTTCCACGCTCCAGCCGGCATCCACCAGCAGATTCGCGGCCACCAGCCCGTTGGGGCCGGCACCGATCACTACCGCGTCAGGCATGGCGGGCCCCCTCGTGCTGCTGTTCCACGACCCTGGCCAGGCGAGCCAGCATGCCCCGGTGCCGCAGCTGCAGCAGCGCTTCGGTCGCGGGATTATGGAGCACGCCGCCCGGACCGCGCAGGGGGTGCTCGTCGCAGACGACGAGGGTTTCCTCGCCCCACGGCCGGAGCTGGAGGAAGATCCTCGCGGTGCCCAGTGGCTTGAACGAAGCCTCCAGTTCCAGCTCCCTGCCCGTTTCGCTGTGGCGGACGGTCGTGACCCCGTCCGCCGACCAGGGACCCAGCCGCAGGGTGTAACGGATCCGGGAACCGACCTCGGGCCACGCCTGGTCGAGGGGCGTGGACTCGGAGGGTCCCACCACCCACTCCCCGTACCGGGCCGGATCGGCGAGCACTGCCCACACCGCGTCCGGGGAACGACGAATCAGGTGATGACGAACAGCCATACAAGAAAACCTCCTGCCGTAACGGACCGTGTGGAGCGTCCACCGGAGCGGATGCCTATCTGCGGTGCGCCCAGCCGGGCGCACAAGGCTGCGGCATCCCGGTGCCCCGGACCAGCGGCCGAGGGCACTTTTGAGCTGCTGCTTGGTCATACTCGAGCCCGTGGGGGCCGGAGTTGAAGCATGGCGGCGCGGCGCGCACCTCCCGGACATCGATGGCTGAGCCGGGCGGGGGCAGCAGCGGGGAGGGCGGAGGTAGGCCGATGGGTGGTTCCGCCGCGGCAGGCGCCCGGGCCGTGGGCGGTCTACTGGTCGGCGCTGGGAACGCCGAGGGGATCACCGGGGGCCTTCTTCTTGGCCGCTTCCATCTGTTCGCCGAGTTCGGTGAGTCGGTTGCGGCCCATGGCCTTGCGGACGTTGGGGAACCATTCCTTCTCCTCTTCCTCGACGTGGTGGCGGACGTTCTCCATGAGGACGGTCATCTTGGCGTCGAACCGCTCATCGGCCGGGGCGAGGTCCTTGAGCTCGGCAAGCATCCACAGTACGACGTGGTGTTCCTCGACACTTTCCAGCACGTGGTCCTTGGTGTCGGGGGCCGCCTTGCGGGCGGCCGGGTAGAAAATCTTCTCCTCGATCCAGGTGTGGGTGGTGAGCTCCTCGATCACCTGGTCGGCGATCTTCCGCTTCTCGGCGTGCGCGTCGTCGCCGGCCTTCTCGAACTGCTTGAACAGCTTCTCCACCGTTTTGTGGTCTTCCTTGAGCAGCACGATCCCGTCCACGGTTCTTCCTCCACGCCAGCTTCCTCCGGACGACCGGTGCCGCCCAGCGAACCGTGTACCCGCTGCGGCCACGAACCTGGCACAGACGAAGCCCGGTTGGCCCGGAATGATGACCCGAGCTGAGGCGTCTGCCGGTCCGCGGGCCTCGACGAGAGACTGGGCGCGGAAGGACAGCGAAGGCTCTGAGTTCATCGCCGTGCCTCCTTCGCGTATCCACCGCACGGACAGCGGTATTGCCGCGTTGCCGGGGGTTTCAGTCGGAGGGCGGCAGTAGTGTGCCCAGCGGCCCGAGGTCGAGGTTGAGGTCCTCCATGGTCAGTCCGTACTGGGCGCACAGGTCGCTCATACGCTCGTGGAGCAGCATGAGTGTCGTTCCCAGGCGTTCTTCCTGTTCGTTGGTGAGGTCTCCCTGGTCGACGCGGTGCAGGGCCTGCCGTTCCATGAGCTGGCGCAGCAGTTCCACGAGAGTGAGGACGAGCCGGATGAGGTCCCGTTCGACGGTGTCGCGATCGGAGCTGATCCGCCGAGCCGGGGAACGCGAGCCCTTGCCGGCCAGCGGGTCCAAGTCGCGTGGGGCGGCGGGCAGTAGCCGGAAGGCGCGGGCCGCGGCCTCCGCGACCTCGTCGGCGCGGCGCGGCGGCTGGCTCTCTCCCTCAGCTGTCACGGCCGTCGCCTCGCAGCGGGTTGGTCCTCGTCCACGGCGAGGGGTTCTTCTCGCTGATGGAAACGATCAGGGCACGCAGTGAGATACGTACTAGATCGATGTCCGCGATGGACAGTACAACGTCACCGGTGAGGACGACCCCACCGCTCAGAAGTCGGTCCAGCAGATCGATGAGAGCGACCTGCCGCTGAGGCAGGCGCTCTGCTTCCGGCGGAGGGCCAGGCGTGATCACGGGGATGCTCCCTCTGCGGCACCGCCGGATTCACCGAGTGGCATGGCGAAGGAGTACGGAGCCCAGGGGCCGGTGGCGTCGACCCGTACCCCGTCCAGCCCGTCAGCGGCACGCGTCACCGCGGCCAGGAAATCGTCGCAACGCTTCAGGGGCACAAGGTACGCGTCATTGACGACGTTCTCGCCGACGGCGCCGGCCGCGTCAGCGAGAGGACCCTGCTGTACGCGGTGCCGGACACGGTCGGAGGCGTGCTTGTAGCCCGCGGTCTCCACCCGCTCGGCGGCCTTCTGCGCCGCCTGGTACACGGTGTCGCGAACACTTTGCTGTTGTCGGCGGTTACGCAGATAGGCGCGCCCGGGGGGCAGGTCTGACGCGGGAACAGCCGGGGCCACGAGGGCCACAGATGGCTCGACATAGATCTTGACCCCCCATTCGACATGTTCGGAGAGTCGAGCCAGGCGCTCCGCGAACATGGTCCGCCCGGCTTCCAGCACCTCCCGAGCCCGGTTGTCGTCGAGGTAGACGGTTGCCAGGCGCAGCGGAAGGACGGTAGTGCGCTTGCCCAAGGCCTCTATGATGCCGTGGTGAGCGCGGGCCACCGCCTCCAACCACCCCAGGTCCTCGAGATGCTGCTTGAGAGCGTCCTCGTGGAAGTCTTGTGCGGGCACATGGCTCACCACGAGCCCCAACTGAGCTTCGCCGGCCTCGGTGACGAGGCTGACCGGGGTGTCGGCGACGCCCTGGAGCGGCGCGGTTGCCTCTTGCAGTCCCTCAGCGTTGCGTATCACCGCATACGCGTATGTCAGCAGGTCACTCATCGCGAGCACTTCCCCGGCGACGGCTGCCCGTGTCCCGAGGCGCTTCCTCCTCCGCGGGGAGGGCGTTGCCCTGGCGGATGGCATCAATCTCGGCCCGCAACCGGCGGTTCTCCTCGGTCAGTGACTGTTCACCCCTGCTCCGAGAGGAGAGCGCGGGGTCGTGCTCCCACCAGTCGATGCCCATTTCCTTCGCTTTGTCGACGGAGGTGACCAGGAGGCGCAGTTTTATGGTCAACAGCTCGATGTCGAGAAGGTTGATCTGTATGTCGCCCGCGATGACGATGCCCTTGTCGAGTACCCGTTCAAGGATGTCGGCGAGATTCGCGGAGGAGCCCTGCCCGTAGGGTGGGGCTGCTCGGGACGGATAGGAACCAAGCCTGTTGGCCAGGGGTTCAGTCACGGTTGCGGCCTCGTATTCCCTCGTGCCGGATCAGGAGTGTCAGCCCTGCCGATAGGCACGGATCTCCTCCAGCCGGTCGAGCAGTTCGTCCTCGCGCTGGTCGAACGTCTCCTCATCGATGTCCCCCGCGACGAGGAGGCGTTCGAGTGCGGCGAGTTCGCGGTGCACCGGTGCGGGGTCGTAGTACTCGTTCTCGGCTTCCTCCAGGACGCGATCCACGACCCATACGACGCCGCGCACGGGCGCCAGGGGAAGGGTGACGAGCTGTGTGAGCAGTCCCATGAGGATTCCTTCAGACGAAGCTGTAGGGGGGCAGGGGGCCGTTGAGCCGGAAGTCGAAGTCGTCGCCCATCTGATGGGCAACGCTCAACTCGGAGGTGAGGAATGCCTCTTCCTGGTCTTCGGTCACCAGGAACGACACGTTGAGAAAGTCCGAACCCGTCGGCTGGGATGATTCAAGCGTCCGGGCGAAAGGGCGCAGTGCTTCGACCACACCCGCCGCCAGCGCCTCTTGCCGTGCCTGCACCTCTTGGGCGACCAGCTCACCGAGTCGCAGCGATGTGTCGGGGGCGGCGGTGCCGCCGCGGATCTCGTCGTTGAGCTCTCGCGCCACGTCCGACTCCCGCAGGATCTGCCGCAGGAGCGCGTTTTCGTCCTGCGACGCCTTGAGGTGGTACTCGGTGCACCCCTCCAGTACTTGAAGCCTGTCCGTATAGTCCGCGGCATTCTGCTCCAGGGCCAGCAGGACGGCCTCGTCGTTCTCGGCGATGAGGCCGAACCGCATGGGGAGCACAGTGCCGTCAGCCATGAGGCACTCCTGCACTTCCTGGTGGGCGAGGATGTCGCGGCGTTTGGGGCGTAGATCCTCTGGCGCATCGCTGACTACAGCACACAGCTGTCCGGCCGTCACTGCCCGCAAGCCCGCCTGTGACTCACCGACTCCGCCGAATCCGTCGAGGCGGAGCGGGTGCTGCTTGCCGGTGATGGAGTAGATGTATACGGCCATGCTCATTCCTTCTCGCCGGGCGAGCCTTATTCGCGCTCACGTCGGGAGGTGCGCCGAGCCGCCGCCGTCGCCTCTCCACGGGTTCCTTTTCCTTGCCCTCGTCTTCTTCCTCGGCCTCCTCCTCTTCGCCGTCGTCACGGCCGGTGATCCCCTTGAGGGAATCGGTGACCGCTTCCGCCGCGCCGGAGAGGGCCCCCTTGGATTTGCCTTTCGCTCCGCTCTCCACCGTCTCTCCGACGATGTCGGTCAACTGGGCGGGTGCCTTCCTCCCAGTCTCGAGGTCGAGACGGTTGCATGCCTCGGCGAAACGCAAATAGGTGTCGACGCTGGCCACGACGATGCGAGCGTCGATTTTGAGGATTTCGATCCCCACCAGTGACACGCGGACGAAGACGTCGATGACAAGCCCGCGATCCAGAATGAGTTCCAAGACGTCGTAGAGGCTGGTGCCGCCACCACCACGCGCGACACTTCCTCCACTCTGCGGCACCACCGTCATGGTGCCTCCCTTCATGGCCGTTGCGGCCTCAGCCCAGCCGGTCGATCTGACCGCGGCTGTAGCGGCGCGTCCTTCGGTACTCCACCAGGTCGCCTTCCTCGTCCAGCGTCACTCGGTAGGTAGCCATCACGCTGGTGGTTTCGGGGACGCGTTCCAGTTCGAGTACCTCCACGTCGGCCTCCCAACCGGCCTCGGTGGATTTCAGTGCCGAGACGGACTCGGGGGCCCGCCCGAGCAACTCCTGAAGTTGTTCGACGGCGGAACGAATGGCCCAGGCTGCGTTGCCCTTGCCGGCACGGCGCCGGGGGCCACCTGCGGTCCCTCGGTCCGTTCTGCGGCTACTGCTGCTGGATCGTCGCGGGGGTTCTGCTGCGGCCATGGTCTCTCCGGTGGTCGGAGCGCGCCATACTCAACGCACAAACACTATAATTCCATCATATAGAGGCATGTATCGCCGGGCATGGTTGGCTTGAGTGAACCTGCCCGGTGGGGCCACGACCTCGCATGGTGACTGAGTGCTCGCAGCGGGCCGAGAGACGCGTCGTGTGCGATCCGCTTCTGTCTCCATCACTGGTTGGGCAGGGGACGTTGGCCCGTATTCGAGTGTGTTCACCTCCCCTTTCCGAAGGGAACCGGCTCATGAATGACACGACCAAGATCGGCCTCGCCGCCGCGGTCGCAGCTGGCTATGTGCTCGGGCGTACGAAGAAAGGCCGTCTCGCCTTCGGGATGGCAACCTATCTCGCAGGTCGCCGTTTTGGGCTCGAACCGCAGCAGCTGCTGACGGCTGGCCTGCAGAAACTCGGTGACGTTCCTGGAGTAGCCGAGCTGAACGAGCAGGTACGCGGCGAGCTACTGGGCGCCGGACGCAAAGCCCTGGCCGCTACCGCCGACCGGCGCCTCGCCAGCCTCGCTGATTCTCTCCATGAGCGCACGCTGCGCATCGGTGAGAGGAAGGGCGAGGAGGAAGAGGGCGAAGAAGAGCCGGAGGAGGGCGAGGAGCGCTACGAAGACGAGGACGAGACGGAGGGCGAGGAGGAGCCAGAGGAGGAAGAATCAGAGGAAGAGCCTGAGGGGGAATTCGAAGAAGAGGAGGAAGAGGAGGCAGAAGAACCAGAGGCAGAAGCGGAGGCAGAAGAACCAGAGGCAGAAGCGGAGGAGGAAGAAGAGGAACCAGAGGCAGAAGCGGAGGCAGAAGAACCAGAGGCAGAAGCGGAGGAGGAAGAAGAGGAAGAAGAACCGGAGGAGGAGGCTGAGGAGGAACCGCCACGGCGTCGCCGCCCCGTAGCGGGAAGGAAGCGCGCGGCCGGCCCCTCTCCCCGTAGGGCGGCCGCCAAGGAAGCCGCTCCCGCCAGGAAGAGGACTCCCGCGAAGAAGACCGTGGCGGAGAGGCCCCCAGCCAAGAAGACTGCCGCCAAGAAGTCGGCGCCGGCGAAGAAGACCGCAAAGAAGTCTCCACCCCCTGCCAAGAAGGCGGCCGCGAACAGGGCACCGACGAAGAGCGCGTCCGCGAAGAAAGCCCCGTCCAAGAAGGCGGCCCCCGCGAAGAAGGCGACTGCCAAGAAGACTCCCGCGCGGCGGAGGTAGGTCATGGCCGACAAAGAGCGTGACTCCAGCCGGGGAGAGGGCTCCGGCCTCGACATGTTGCGGGACGAACTGACCGACTTCCTCGGTGCCCAGGTCGAACATCTCGTCGACAAGGCCGGGGAAAAGTTGGGGGATGTCACCGACCAACTCCTTGACACGGCCGAGAACGGCGGATCTCCTCTCGGCATCGGCGGACGCATCCTCCAAGGTGATTCCCCCTTGAAGGCGTTCGTCGGTGAGAAAGCCAAGGGACTCAAAGACAAGGTGATGGGAAAGGTCAAGGGCATTTTCGGCGGGGGACGCGGAGGCAAGTCCGGCAGCACCAAGGTGATGAACGTCATTGAAGTGCTTGACGTGGGTGTGCCGATCCGCGTGGCGTACAACTACTGGACCCAGTACGAGGAGTTCAGCGACTTCACCAAGGGCGTACGGAGTGTGTCCCGGAACGACGAGACCGCCAGTGACTGGAAGGTGAAGGTTGGCCCCTCGACTCGCGCTTGGAAGGCGACGGTTCAGGAACAGGTTCCGGACGAGCGAATCGTGTGGAGCTCCGAGGGCGCGAAGGGTACTACTCACGGCTGTGTCAGTTTCCACGAAATCACGCCCGACCTGACGCGGATCGTGCTTGTCGTCGAGTACTACCCATCGGGTTTCTTCGAGAAGACGGGCAACCTGTGGCGTGCTCAAGGCCGCCGTTTGCGGCTGGACTTCAAGAACTTCCAGCGCTATGTCACGTTCGCCGACGAGGAAGTCGAGGGCTGGCGCGGAGAGATCCGCGACGGCGAGGTGGTCCGCAGCCACGAGGAAGCACTGGAAGAGGAGGAAGCGGTAGGGGAGGACGAGGAGGAGGAGGAGCACGACGAAGAGGCGCCCGACGAAGAAGAGGAAGAAGAGGAGTACGACGAGGAGGGGCCCGAGGACGAGTACGACGAGGAGGACCAGAGTTGACGGGCTGGCGGACGCCCAACCCGCGGGCCGGCAGTTTGGTCGGCCTTCCTTCTGGGGATCGAGCACAGTCCTGTGGTGGTCTGCGGGCTTCGCGGGGCGGCGGTGGCTACTCCGCGAATGGCCAGCCTGGACGCTGCCGACGCAGGCACCGAAGTGCTCCCAGTTGCCGAGCCCCGTGAGCAGGCGCACGGTGAACAAAGATGTGTCGGTCCTGAACGGGCCGCCTTCCCAGCGTCTTCGAGAGGACGGCGATTCTGATGGCAAAGGACAAGGCCAATGCGAGGGTGCACCAGATCAGGGGCAAGATGAAGGAGACTCTCGGCAAGGCCCTGGGGGACTCATCAATGCAGCAGGCCGGGCGTGGAGAACAGCTGCGCGCCAAGGCACATGAGATGACGGAAAGGGCGGCGGGCCACCTTCGTAAGCGGAGCGGGCACTGATCGCGGGCGTACGGGGGGGGCCGCATCTTCGGGGTCTGGTGTCGCCAGCATCGATACTGCGCCGGACGCAGGTGATCGCGCGGTGGCTCAAGCGCCGTGCCCGCGCCCGCCTGATGGCTTGTCCAGCGTCGGCGCCATCGGTGCGAGGCTGGTCAATGACAGTGCCCGCTGGTCTCCACGGCCACGAAGCACGGCGACGAAGAGCGTTCCGATGTCCTGACCGCCCTGGGTCTCAGTACCGGCGGCGCCGGTCGGCGTCAGGCCGTACGAGGTCTGCATAAGCCGCCGCAGGCCTTGTGCCGTGTGGACGAGTCGCATCGCGTTCGATGGCGCCGTGCGCCAGTGTCGTGCGAGGGCAGGAACTCACTCCGGCCAGACGCCGGGATCTGACAGCCGGGGAACGCCGGTCGACTCTCGGGGCAGGCCACGCCGAGGGGAGACGCTCGGCTCGGGCCGTGCGTTCTCACTGGCCGCGAATATCGTGGCTGCTCGGGCTCTGGAGTGGAAGCCGGTACTGGTCGCCGGGTGGTCTTCGGTTGCGTTGCCGCTGTCCGTGGAGCTGCTGGTGCACCGGCCCGCTGGCCAGACCGCCCGAAGCCAAGGGGAGCGGCGAGACGGTCAGGCATCGAAGCGCCGGCGGTGATCCGCTGCTGAGACAGGCCAGCGGAAGGCCCGATCCAGGGGACCACCTTCGTGGTCGCCCTACCGCTCGACACGGTGGCGAGGGCCATGTCCAAGCTCCTGGCCCTCAACGTAGCCGTGTTCTGAGGGACATGCTCGACCTCCTCCAACAGGCCTTGAGGCAAAGGGAGTTCTTGGAGTCCCGACTGCGCCGCTTCGTCGTCGACGCCGGACACGAACTCCGTACGCCGCCCACCTCCATCCAGGGCTTCGCCCAGCTGGCCTGCGCCGTCCCGCCGCCACAGCGCCGGGAGGCCGATGCACAGGTCGCGAGGAAAGCCGAGTGCATGAACGTTCTCGTCGGCTCTGTCTGTCGAGGCACGCGCTCTGACCAGACGATCCAGATGGTCCACGGGATGGATGGTCGGCTTCCCGCCTTACTGCGCGCGCTGCGGTTTGTGGCGGGCGACCTGCAGGCGGACGTCGGTGTGCATGTGGGGGGTGTCGGGGGAGCCGGTGGACCGACGAGCGGTACGGAGCGGGCCTTCGCACAGGGCGTCGAGGGCGGCGCCGGGTGCACCCTGGGGGGTGAGAGCGAGCGTGATGTGAGTGCGGGGGTGGGCAGGCCGGCCAGTGATGTGCACGGTTGCATGCTCAACCCCCGGCAGGGCGCCGGCTTCGGCGGCGATCGCGTCGCTGAGCGCGTGGTCGCGCAGTTCGACGCCTTCCTGCGGGGGTGTGCCGCCGACGGGCAGCGCTCCGGGGTGGCGCTGGTGCAGTTGGGCGAGCAGCCACCACAGGGCGAGCAGGGCGACGATCGTGAGGGCGGCGATGACGGCGGGCCACCACCACCAGCCCTGACTGTTCCAGCGGGCCCGGTCGGCGGAGCCGAGCAGGACGTCGGGCGGGGTGGTCAGGGGCCAGCCGACGGGCGGGACCAGATCGTGTCGCCGGTAGACGTCGAGCCCGGCGAAGAGGATCAGCAGACCGCCGCCGAGCAGTACCAGTCCGGCGAGGGCCAGCAGACTGCGGTTGAGTACGGTTCGCTGCGTCATGGTGTGGGCTCCGGTGCGGGGGGTCAGTGGGTGCGTTGCCGCACTCGTACGACGATGCGGGGAGGGCGGGCGAGGACGAGCTGATCGCGCTCCTCGTCGAGGTCGGCGGTGAGGTCGTCCTTCACCTGCTGGGGGTCGCGGAAGCGGACGTCCGCGCGGGCCTTGACGCGGTGGCGGCGCACCCGGATGCGAGCCGTGCTGACTCCTGGGACTCGGATGGCGGCGTCGCGCAGCAGGCCGGCGGCGCCGTCGCGGTCCAGGGAGGCCCGCAGCCCGGGCGCGGGGGAGCGCAGGGGCAGCCAGTGGCGTAGGCCGGGGGTGAGGGCCAGGACGATCAACCAGATGCCGAGCGCGGCGGCCACGGCGGCTCCCGTGAGCACCCACACGTCGTCTACGGGGCGGGTGGCCAGTTCGTCGGCCAGGTGCCGTCGCCAGGCTGCCGCAGGGCGTCCCGCCCGTACGGCGACGACGTCGAACAGCGCCGCGACCGCCGCCACGAGAATTACCGAGGCGACCAGCGCGGCCGGAATGCGGCGCGCGGACCACGGGCGGTGGGTCCGGTGCCGTCTGTCGTGCTCGCTCGCTACCGGGTCCGGCGGAAGGGGCGGGTTGTGTTCGGGTGGACCGGGCTCTGTCGGCTGCCTCGGCTCCTCGGGCTGTTTCGTCATCGGCACGGTGGCACGGCGCGCGGATGGCGTGGAGCTGCGTGCGGGAGGGTCCGGGTCGGGTGTCATTCCGGTCCTCCTTTCTGCGCGGCGTGCCCGGCGGCCCGGGTCGCGTGGCGCCTCATCGGACCCGTCCCCGGCTCGCGTCGGCGGCGGTCACCAGCCGCCGGACGGTGAGGGTGACCTCTCCCACCTTCAGGCCGGTCAGCTGAGTCACCCGTTCGGCGACGTCGTGCTGGATCCGTTCGCAGACGTGGGGGATGTCGGTGGGGTAGGGCAGGTCCATGGCCAGGTGCAGGCGCACCGATCCGGTACGGACGGCTGCGGAGGCGCTGGGTGCCGCCGGTCCGCTCCGGTCGGGCGGTATGGCGGCGCGCCGGGACTGGGCTGTGCGTGCGGCCTTGGCGGCGATACGGGCGACCACCCTGTCCGGGATGACGGTGGCGCCCCGTTCGGCCGGGGGCGGCAGGTCGGCGGATCGCCCCGGTGGGCCGGCCCCTTCGCCCGGGGGTTGGGAACCGGGCCGGGTACTCACCGCTGCCTCCGCATATGGAGGTCGAGGTCGCCCTGCACGACGAGGCCGACGAACAGCCCCGCCGCACCCAGAACCAGGACGAGCAGGAATGCCCAGAAGCCGCCGAAGTATCCGGCGAAGCCCAGGGCGATGCCGGCCGCGAGGCCGTCGTTGCTGCGTTCATCATGCACTCACCCGTCTCGCGAACGTGATCGTCCGTGTGAGCACCTGCTCATGCTCAGGGCATGGCCGTGGTCACGGCGGTCGGTCACCTCACGCGGCCCTCGTCCCGTTCGGCCTCTTCCTCCTCGTCGGGGAGGTGGACGTCGTCGACGGCGATGTTCACCTCGACGACCTCCAGGCCCGTCATCCGCTCCACGGCGCTGATCACGTTGGTGCGTACGGCGCCGGCGACGTCGACGATGGAGACGCCGTATTCGACGACGACGTCCAGGTCCACCGCGGCCTGGCGCTCGCCGACCTCGACCTTCACTCCGCGCGTGACGCCTCCGCCTCCGCCCGGGACGCGTTCCCGCATGGCGCCGAAGGCGCGGGCCATCCCCGCTCCCAGGCTGTGGATGCCCGGTACCTCGCGTGTGGCCATGCCTGCGATCTTGGCCACCACACCGTCCGCGATGGTGGTCTTCCCCCGTGTCTCGGCCGGTGCTCCGGCCCCGGTACGGCCCTTCAGCGCGCTCACGCCTGTGTCGGGCGGCTGCCCCCGCCGACGCTGGTGATGTTGTCCGTCATGGCGGTCGCCTCGAGTGGCTCGGTGTGACACCTGCGTGGTGTCTCTCAAGACGTTGGACACCGGGGCGGCGTACCTCTCACAGACGTGACATGTGATGTGCGTCACACAGGCGTGGCGGGGGTACACGCTCTTTCCGAGCCCCCTGCGAGAACGTCATGATTCAACGTACTGCTTCCCCACGGCTGGGATGCGACCTGCCGGACGGAGTGCTTGCCGTGCGGGCGGCCGAGGGAGACGAAGACTCCTTCGCCGTTCTCGTCCAGCGGCACCACCGGTCCCTCCTGGCCCTGGCCCGTGGCATGCTCGGCAACCCCAGGACGCCGAAGAGGCCGTTCAGGACGCCTTTGTCAGCGCCTGGCGGTGTCTACCGGAGTACCGTCACAGTGCGGAGTTCCGCACCTGGATGTACCGGATCACCATCAATCGCTGCCTGACCATGCGACGGCGGCGCCGACCGCCGCCCCTCCCTCTGGACACCGTCGCCGAACCCGCGACGGGCGACGCGAGGAGCCAGCCCGCCCGGTCCGCCGAGCAGGACGCGGCCACCGAGGCGCTGTCCCGCGCGCTCGCCGAGCTGGACGCCGGCCAGCGGATCTGCTGGATCCTGCGGGAACTGCAGGGCCTGCCCTACAACGAGATCGCCCACGTGACACGGACCAGTGAGCAGACGGTGCGCGGCAGACTGTTCAGAGCACGCCGATCCCTGCGGGAGGCGATGGACCCATGGCGCTAGACGACCCGCATAGCCAGCCTTCCGAACCGCCCCGAGCCGACGGGTCCGCACCAGCCAAACCGCAGCCGATGTGCCCCCGTTCGCGGGTAACGAGGTACTGTCGGCCGCCTGCTCAGCCGGGTCTGGGAACAGGCGTAGGACGCGGTGCCGCCGACCGCAGACCCGCACACGGTGTCTTGTCCTCACTGCCGCAAGGCCGTCGAGGGACTGGCCACGGTGAACGCGGCCGCCCAGGCGCTGCGTGCGGAAGACCCTCCCGGCCTGCAGGCACTCGCCGACTGTGTCATGAACGTCGTCAGGGCAGAGATCCAGCTCGGACGGCTGCTGCCCCTTGCCGACCCGGACCGGGCCTGCGGATCGCCGAGAGGCTAGGAACTTCGGCGGCTGCGGAAGCTGACCGCCGAGCAGGCGAAGATGATCGAGATCTTGAGAAAAGCGACCTTGGGTTCCACCGGTCGCTGCAACATCCCAGGTAAAACAGGTGCCGGAAGTGTTGCGGGTGGCGAGGATCGCTCGTCCGGGGATGTCGGACTCGCAGAAGCGGGAGGTCTGGCGACGCTGGAAGGAAGGGTAGTCGCTGAGCGAGATCGGCCGCGCGCTGGGCAAGGTTCCAGGCTCGATCCACGGCGTGGTGAAAGCGAACGGCGGCTACGTACCCGCCGAGCGCACTCGGGCGAAGCGAGCGCACTCGGGCGAAGACTGTGCTGAGTCTGGCCGAGCGGGAGGAGATCTCCCGTGGTCTGGCCGGCAATGCACGCTCCAGCCGATGCGGTGCAGCAGCAAGTCCAGCCCGGCCAGGGTGCACTCGACGCCGAACCGGCGGCGCACGACCTCGGCGATCCTCGCCAGAGTCAAGCACTGGTCGCTCCAGCCGGCGGCGGCCGGGCCGGCGTCCAACACCGCCTCCAGCACGCGCAGCTGCCCCGCATCGAGCTTGCAGCGGGCACCGCCGGGGCCCCTGGAGACCAGGGCCTGTCGGCCGCCCGAAGTCCGCCCGCCGCCAGCGGTTCGCCGACATCCGGGTCACCCTGAACCGCCGGGCCGCCTCCCGGTCACTGGCCCCTGCCTTGATCAGATCAGCGGCCGCCAATCGGACCCGCTCACGCCGAGCCCGCTCCTCAGCCGTCAGCCCTCCGCCATCGGGAGACCTCATCCCGCCGGCATAGCGCGGCCCACGACAGCCGTCACGGCCCACGACAGCCGTCACGACCCCACATAACCCACACCCTTAATGATCTCCAGTGGTCCACTGCCGCATGACCGCCAGGGACGACAGCAGGACGGAAGCGTTCTCGCCAGGCGAGAACGCTTCCCTGGCATTTCTTGGCGCTGCCGCATTCCGTGGACACGGCTGGGCGGCCGCCTTGCCGGTTGCGGAGTCGTCATGCCCAGCGCATGGTAAAAGCAGCAATTCGAGCCTCATCGGAGGGCAACGGGTCATGAGTAAGGCGAAGGCAAAGGCCAAGCAGGTCAAGGGAAAGATGAAAGAGACCACCGGCAAGGCCCTGCACGACGAGGGCATGCAGGCCGAGGGCAGTGGTGAGCAGATCGTCGGTAAGGCGCAGGAGACCGCGGAAAAGGCGACAGACCGTGTGAAGAGGACCGGCCGGTAGGACTGCTCGCTCCGGCGGCACGTCCGACGGCACGCACCGAGCCGAGTGAACGCCGAGTCGGAACATCTCGTGGTCGGCACCACCTGCGGTTTGGCTGCGTGAGCCGACTCAAGGTGGTCGGGACAGCTGCCCGACCACCTCGGTCTGTTGCGCGCCACGGCAGGCAGTTCGACTCGTCTGGCGTCGATCGGTGCGCGCGGAACAGCGGTTGCGGAGCGCTCGAAGAGGCACCCGGCTTTTGGGCGACCACCGAGAATGGGGTCCATCCACGGCCCATGGTGACCGCGGTGTCAGGCAGGTCAGGCGGTACGACGATGGGGAGCGACGCAGCACTGCACGGTGAGGTCACCACCAGTCACTCGGCGTTCGGAGCGCCCTGCTGGGCGAGTCTGACCACGCGCCATCTTAAGGGGCGGAGGACTTCTACCACGCGGTGCTGGGATGGGAGTGGCGCACAGGCAGCACGGTGGGCAGCCGACCCGGTGGAATCCGGAGGCCGGCGAAGTGCGTGCGTAGCGACTCACTCGACCACTCGGTCCCGCACTGCGAGCTACCGGCCAGGCAGGAGCGTGATCGTCCGGAGCGACGCTACCTGCGTCGGCGCTCAGGCCGTGCATGCCACGCCATACCGTGTACTCGAATCTTTGACGGGCTTACGCACGGCTGCACGTCACGAGTGTTTGAGCGGCGCTGAGGCGTGTACGCGCCCGGTATGACCCATTTGAAGCGAGAGACAGAGCGAAAGTACGAAGCCCCGTCGGCCAATGACACCTCGTGGCTGCCTGACCTCACCAGCGTGGACGGCATCGCATCGGTCGTGGGAAAGGGCCGCGACGAACTGGACGCCGTGTACTACGACACTGACGACCTGCGCCTGGTCGGCGCGTCGGCAGTGCTCCGGCGAAGGACCGGTGGGGCGGATGCGGGCTGGCACCTCAAACTGCCGATGTCCGGGGACAGCCGGGAGGAGGTGCAGGTCCCGTTGTCCGACACGGTTCCGGACACCCTGCGTAACCTGGCCCTTTCTCGCACCCGAGGGGGAGAGCTGAGGCCAGTCGTCCGTATCTGGTCCACCCGCAGCACACGGCACCTCGTCGATTCTCAAGGCGTGGTCCTTGCTGAGCTGAGCCTCGACAGGGTCCGCGCCGAGTCCCTGCTCGGCGCCACCGCACGGGCCTCATGGACTGAGATGGAGGTCGAGCTCGCCGAGGACGCCGATCCCTTGCTGCTCGACCTCGTGGACAAGGCGCTGTACAAGAACGGCATCAACCGCGCGGGCAACCCGTCCAAGCTGAGCCGGGCCCTGGAGGAAACAGGAACGGCAGCGCCACGCCTGCCGGACACGCGTGCCGAGACCGTCGTACCCGGTTCGGCCGCCGAAGAGATCCTCAGGTATATGGACGGGCAGATGCACGCCCTGGTGGACCTCGATCCCGCGGTACGCCGCGGCCTGCCGGACTCGGTGCACAGGATGCGCGTCACCTGCCGTCGACTGCGCAGCACCCTGCGTTCCTACCGGGCGGTGCTGGAGCGTGAGGTCACCGATCCGATCCGCGAGGAGCTCAAGTGGCTGGGCGGCGAGCTGGGCGCCGAACGCGACCAGGAGGTCCTCACGGAACGGCTCGGCGGGCGCATCGGGGCCGTGCCCCGGGAGCTGGTCCTTGGGCCCGTCGGAGCCCGGTTGCAGGTGTGGAACGTCTCCCGCACCTCCGAGGCGCGGCAGCGCACTCTCGACGCTCTGCTCTCACCCCGTTACCTGGCCCTCCTGAATTCTTTGGCCACGCTCACGCAGCAGCCCCCGCTGCGTCGTAAAGCCGCTCGCCAGCCGGAGAAAGTCACGGTCAAGGCAATCCTCAAGGAGTACGGCCAGTTGGCTGGCCGAGTGGCACACGCGCTGGAGTTCTCGCCGGGGACGGAACGCGACGCGGCCCTCCATCAGGCCCGCAAGGCGGCGAAGAAGACGCGGTATGCCATCGAACCGGCGCGCGCCTCGCTCGGCAAACCCGCCAAGCGGCTCGGCAAGCGCGTCAAGGCCGTACAGAAGGTGCTCGGGGACCATCAGGACAGCGTCGTTGCGCGGGACGCCCTGCGGCACCTGGCTCTGGCGGCACACGCGGCGGGAGAGCCCGGCTTCACCTGGGGACTGTTGTACGGCCAGGAGCAAGCCATGGCCGAAGGACGCGAACGGGAACTGCCGACTGCGTGGGCCGACGCGTCGAAGCCCGGGCTGCGCAAGGCGCTCGTTCACTGAGAGGTCGTCCTCTCCCGGTGTCTTGTTCCAGAACACTGTGCAGCACCCGGTGTTTGATTCTGTGGTGTCGGAGCACGCAGCACGGCGTTTGGCACTGCACCGCGGGCCACGTCCGGATGCGCGGCGTATGGCTGCGGGCGATGCTTGCCGAATGACCGAGCGTTCTGTGATCGTTTACCCGCCCGTCAAGGGGGAGGGGCGCCAAGTACGCGTGGACGGGGAGCCTGCGGGGGCGGCGTGCAGTCTGCGTGGCTTGGCCGAGATCATGCGGCAGGCGGGCTGGGCTGGTCTGGATGAGATCGATGTCGCGGACTCACCGGTCATCGAGTGGCACGGCGGCGGCCCTGAGCTGTGGTGACGGCACACTTGAATCTCCAGCGTCAGTCCTGCGCCTGCATGGCTTCGCCGCCAGGTAGGTGACGGCGTTCGGGGCGGGGGAGAAGCCGATGTCTTTGAGGCCCTGGGAGAGGTCGGCGCTGACCTCTTCGTTCGCGGGCTTACCAAGATCACCGTGAAGCAGCTCGGCCGGGCGAACGTCAACGGCGTACACCCCGGCGTCAGCGGGACACCGCCGGCCTGCGACCCCGCCACCGGCATGACCTGCGTGGAGTTCTTCGCCGACAGCGACTACCTGCTCGGTCCCGCCCTCGCCGCGCAGCTCCGACCGCAACCGAAGTCTCACAGCAGGGCAGGAACACCTGGAGCCGACAGTGACGGTTCTGGACTCGCCGCCGATGAGTGGGCTCAGGAGTGGGACAGGGCCGGCGCCGAGGAGTGACGGAGGTCGGAAACTGCTTCCGTCACTGACGGTCACCGATTGGCATCGTGCAGCGAACTGACCTTCGGCCTGCCGAGGTACCCGGCCGGCTCGCTCTGGGAGCGCACCAAGGGCGACCTGCCCGCAGAGGCGGAAGAACGTCGGGATCGAGGGCGGTCGCGTACGACCGAGGGGGAACTCGTCAACGCTCTGCGCAGCCGCCGACCGGCCTCGGGGCGGGGCCTCGATCGTCGGCAGCATCATCGTCGGCCGCCGGGGTACCTGCGACTCACGGCACCCCCTTGTGCGAGGAAGCGAGAACGCCGTGACCGAGCGACGCCTGGAATCCCCTGGGAACAGCGGGAGGCCGACACCGAAGCCGGTGCCCAGGGATCCGCCCGATCAGCAGGCCACCGCCGACGAGGACCCCTGGGACGTCGTCGGGGCCCCGGCGCAGTCCGTCACCGAGGAGGAGCCAGACCTGGCGATTCCCGATACGGACGAGGCCGGCACCGGCCGGAGGGGCGCCCCGCACTCCGGCAGCCGACGTCCGGAGCATCCTGTGCCCGACGAACCGCCCGCCTGACGCTCCGCGCGCCGCGGGAGCCCCGGTACGTGACGCTGGGAGAGATGCCCGCGACTGTTGACAGGAGTCCGGCCGCCCGAGAGGACACGTCATGGGTGTACGCACCTGGCATACTTCGTCAGCCTGCTCAAGGCGTACTACGGCGACGCCGCCACAGCGGACAACGACTTCTGCTTCGACCACCTGCCGCGCCTCACCGGCTCTCACTCCACCTACGAGACGGTCATGGCGCAGCTCGACGGCGACTGCAAGGGCTACTTCCTGATGGGCGAGAACCCGGCCGTCGGGTCGGCCAACACCCGCCTCCAACGCCTGGGCATGGCCAATCTGGAGTGGCTGGTCGTCCGAGACTTCTCCCTCATAGAGTCCGCGACCTGGTGGCAGGACGGACCGGAGATCGAAACGGGTGAACTGAGCACCGAATCGATCCGTACCGAGGTCTTCTTCTTCCCCGCCGCCGCACACACCGAGAAATCCGGCTCGTTCACCAACACCAACCGGTGGGTTCAGTGGCACCACGCGGCCGTGGAACCGGAAGGGGACGCCCGCAGCGACCTGTGGTTCATGTACCACCTGGGCCGACGCATCAAGGAGAAGCTGGCCGGCTCGACCGACCCCATGGACCAGCCCGTCCGAGACCTCACCTGGGACTACCCCGTCGAAGGGCCGCTGCGCGAGCCGGTCGCCGACACGATCCTGGCCGAGATCAACGGACACGGCCCGGACGGCGGTCCGCTCTCCGCCTACACGGAATTGAAAGACGACGGATCCACCCGCTGCGGCTGCTGGATCTACTGCGGGGTGTACGCCGACGGCGTCAACCACGCCGCTCGCCGCACACCCCACACGGAGCAGGACTACGTAGCCGCCGACTGGGCCTGGGCCTGGCCCGCCAACCGCCGTATCCTCTACAACCGCGCCTCCGCGGCCCCGGACAGCAGCCCGTGGAGCGGCCGCAAGGCATATGTGTGGTGGGACGGCGCGGAGGGGAAGTGGACCGGCCACGAAGTCCCCGACTTCATACCCGACCGCGCGCCCGACTACGTGCCACCGGAAGGCGTGACCGGGCCCGACGCACTGCGTGGGTGCAGAGGCGGTCACCTGAGCCACGGTGACCGCCTCTGCACGTTGACCGGGAAGACAGGTCTGTCCACCCTTGTTGTGCCGGGTAGGAGTCGTATGCCCCCTCGAACGGAGCAGTAGACTGAACCGTCGGTCTGACAGAAGGAAGGCCCCATGCCGAGCAAGGTCAACGCCTCGAAACCCTCCGCGCGTGAGCGTCTGCTGGCCGCCGCCGACGAGCTGTTCTACAGCGAGGGCGTACAGAGCGTCGGCATCGACCGCATCGTGCAGAAGGCCGGCGTGGCCAAGGCGTCGCTCTACAACCTGTTCGGCAGCAAGGAAGAGCTGGTGCAGGCCTACCTGGATGCCCGTCACGCCAGTACCCGTGAGCAGGTCGAGCGCGCCCTGACCCGGTTCCGGACGCCACGTGAGCGGCTGCTGGGGGTTTTCGACGCGCAGGGCCAGCTGTTCACCGAGCCCGGCTTCAACGGCTGTGCGCATGTGACGGCCAGCGCGGAGGCGCAGCCCGGCAGTCCGGTCGAGGGCGCCGCCGACCGGTACCGGCTCTGGGTGAGGACCCTGTTCACGGATCTGGCGCGGGAGGCCGACGTCGCCGACCCCGAAGATCTGGCACGGCAGCTGCACCTGCTGTACGACGGCGCCGGGGTGTCGGCGCGGATGGATCGGGATCCGTCGGCGGCGACGACCGCCCGTACGGCGGCTGCGGCGTTGTTCGACGCGGCGGCCAGGGAACAAGAAGCGGTTGACGCCAGGTAGTGGTACTGGTTCGGTGGGACATCGAAACCCGCTGAGGACGATCACGGCCGGGGCTGGAGCCTGTTTCTTGACTGCCTCGTCCAGAATGTCTGGATTTGGACGAGATGATCGAGCCGACCGGCGACACTCAACGCGTCGTACCCGGAGATCAGTCGGCCCGCGGCCGCTTCGGACACCGCGAAACTCGACGCCACCTGCGGCAACAGTCCGGCGATCGGGAACTCGGTCAGCCCGATGCCGAGACCGCCGATTGCTCTCTCCGTCCTCGAAGCGCGCCACGGCGAACAGCCCGACATCACCCCATCAAGTTCAGAAGCTGCCGCGAGGTCCGCCTGCAAGATCCGATGAGACGCCCTTCTACCGCCACGTCGACGTCCTGGTCAGCAGGGTCGGCCTCGCCGATGACTGTCCCGCGCGAAGGCCCGCGGACCCGGTAACGGCCGTCGCTCAGCGGATCAATCGGCGCGGAAATCGGTCGCGCCCCATGAGGTGAGGCGTTAACTTCCGCCTGAGCGCAGTGAGTTACGTGGCATGACCGTGAAGGGAGCCAGGCATGGAGATTGCGGGCGCGCGGACCGACCGTTTGGGCTTACTGCTCGACCAGTTCGACCACGCCAGGGAGATGGCCCAGGTGCGGCTGACGGGGCTCGGTGACGAGGAGTACCTGTGGGAGCCAATGCCCGATTGCTGGTCGATCCGGCGCCGGGGCGAGGCGACGACGCCCAGGGCGTTCGGGCCGGGCGAGTGGGTGCTCGACCAGGGCGAACCGCAGATCCCGGCAAACGAGTACGCCGAGGTCGCCCGGCAGGCCGCAGGCGGCATGTCCGTTGCCAAGATCGCCGATGACTGGAGTGTGAGTATCGAACGGGTCGAGCGGATCCTCGCCCACACCGGTACGCCGGAGCCTGACAAAACGCCGATCACGACCATTGCGTGGCGGCTGGGGCACCTGCATTACGAGTTCGCGGGCGGATGGGAGTGGACCTTCGGCGAACGGCGGCAGGATCCGAAGCTGATGGTCGACTTCACCCCGTCCGCCGCCTTGACACTCGAACGGTTCTGGACGTTGATCGACCGCTGGCGAGACAGCGTCGCCGCCCTCACCGACGAGCAGCTCGACACGGTCGGCTTCTCGCAGTACCCGTACGGCTCCGACCCCGACGACCCATTCATCGTCGTGCTGTCCGGGGCCAACCTCGAATTCATCCACCACATGGCCGAGATCGCGTTGCTCCGCGACCTGTGGCGGGCCCGCTTCATCACTCCCGGGTAGGCCCGGGCGCGCCGCGAGGGTGTTCAACGGCGTTTCCGATCCACACGCCAGTCAGCTCAACTGGCAACCTGCGGCGTGTGCTTGCCAGTTGAGCTGACTGGGCGACGGAACCCCTGGTGGAGGGGCGTTCGACCAAGGGATCCGTCTCCGCGGGGGACTTCGTGTGCTTGTCCGCCCGTCCGGCGCCGACGTGTCCAGCTCCACCCTGCGGCTGCTGTCCGCCCGACGGCGCCGGCCGACCACCGGCCGCCAGGCCCTGCCCGCCCTGGTTCACCAGCGCTGCGGATCGGGATCCCGCTGGAGTTGTCCTCTGGGCTGCTCGACCCGGCGCCGGCCGAGCCGGCCGAGGCGCATCCGGACACACGGGTGCGGGCCAGGCACCTGTCCACGGCGGAACAGTTGGTGGCGCTGCAGAACGGTGAACTGGACGTCTGCCAATGGGTCGGATTCCCTCACTCGGGCAGCCCCGCCTGGTACGACGAGCCGACCGCGATCCTGCGCGGCCACGGCCACGGTCACGGTCACGGCCATGGCCGCGACCTCGGGCCGGATGCTCCGCAGGGGCGGGCGCTGATCGCCGATGTGAAGCCGGCGGCGGTCATGTCCGGGCGGGCCTTCACGCTGGCTCCGCCCGGCTGGCAGCAGCCGTTGCCCGACCGGTCGGTGAGTGGCTGAGTCCGGGCCCTTTCAAGTGGTGCGCCACGGGCAGGGGGCGCCGGACGCGGGAGATGCGCCCGGAGCCCCCTGCGACGGCCGTCTGACGGGCGCCGTCGACCGGCAGGATCGCGCCCTGCACGAAGCTTGCCGTGTCACCGGCCAGATAGGCGATTGCCTCGGCGATCTCCTGCGCCTCGGCGGGCCGTCCGGCGGGTGCCTGCGCGGCCAGGGCATCGAGATCCTCGCCCATGCCGGCCGTACCCTCCGTACGGGTCGGACCGGGCTCCACCGCGTTGACCCGCACGCCGCGCGGGCCGAACTCGGCCGCCCACGCCTTCGTCAGCAGGTTCACCGCGGCCTTGCTGGAGCCGTACAGCGCCATCCCCGCGACGCCGTACTCGGCGACCATGGTGCTGACGTTGACGATCGCGCCGTGCCCGCGATCGGCCATCGCCGGGGCGAGCTGCGCCACCAGATGGAACGGTGCCTTCACATTCAGGTCGTAGACGGCGTCCACGTCGCTGGGCGACGTCTGTTCCGTCGGGCCGAACGGGAAGATGCCCGCGCTGTTGACGAGGATGTCCACGCGGCCTCCGCCCCGTTCGGTGGCCCTCTGTGCCAGCTGTCGCACAGACTCGGCATCCCCGAGGTCGGCGGCGAGGAAGTCCGCCTTGCCACCGCGTTCCCGGATGGCGGCGGCGACCGTCTCGCCGCGGGCTGCGTCGCGACCCGCGACCAGCACGTGCGCGCCGCGCTCGCCGAGCAGCGCCGCGGTCGCGGCGCCGATACCGCTGGTCGCTCCGGTCACCAGGGCCACACGCCCGGACAAATCAACAGAACCCATGAGGTCCGTCCTTCATATGGGAAAGCGGGGGACGAACGGGCCGCGGGTGGGCCGCGTTCCGTTGTCCCGTCACCTCGTCCATGAGGTGACGGGAGTCCAAAGCGCCTACGTCTTCCGGGGATTCCGTCTTGGCCATAGGCGGATCCGAGGCCCCCTATAAGGCGGAAGCCCGCTCTGCCGTTCAGATCGTCGCCCACGCGTCGCGCGGCCGGATGCGCTGGTCAGAGCATGTGCGACGGGCAAAGGCGGTGCTTATGACGGCTCTTGGTGAGGCGTATGACCGCGGGCAACGAACTGCGCACACCCCGTGGTTACATGACCCGGACAGCGCGCGGATGGGCTTCCGCCTCGCCGCCCACCTGACCGCCGAACAGATCGCGGCGTCCATCGGCACCGTCGGCGACGCCCTCGACAACGCACTGATGGAATCGACGATCGGCCTGTACAAGACCGAGCTCATCAAGCCTCAGCGGCCATGGAAGGCCCTCAGCGACGTCGAGTTGGCCACGGCGGAGTGGGCCGACTGGTACAACCACCGCCGACTCCACGGTGAGATAGGCCACGTCCCGCCAGCCGAATACGAAGCCGTCTATTACCAACAGCAGCCAAATCTGCAGGCCACAGCCACAATCTAGAGTCTCTACCGAATCCGGAACGGTTCAGTGTCCCAGGTCGTCGGGGCGATGAAGGACCTGCAGAAGCTGGCCGGCGAGCAGGAGTTCCTGCTGGTCGCCGATTCCAAGCTGGTCTCCTACCCGAACGTCGCCGCACTGCTGGAAGCCGGGACGGCGTTCATCGCCCCGGTCCCGGCAGCCCAGGTCAAGGACGGCTTCTACGCCGCCTTGGACCTGGAGGCCGCCACCGTCGTGGATTGGGTGCCCGGCCGCGACGCGGACAAGGACCCCGCCCAGCGCGAGGTCTACCGGGTACTGGAAGACGTCCACACCCTGAACGGCTCGCGCAAGCGCGACCCGGTCCTGGAAGTTCGCCGAATCCTGGTCCACTCCACCGGCAACGCCGCAGGCCAGCAGGCCGCCCGCACCAAACGCCTCACCCGCGCCACCGAGGACCTGGACAAGGTCCGGCGCGGAGCCGGCGGCAGGTACTACAACACCGCCGAGAAGATCGCCGCCCGTGTCGGGGTGATCGCCAGGACCCGCCGGGTCGTCTCCTGCCTGCGCACCGAGATCAGCGAGGACGACCACGGCAGGCCCACCCTGGCCTGGCACTTCGACCAGGACGTCCTGCGGACCGAAGCCGCCGCCGACGGATGGTACGCCCTGCTGACGGCGCTGACTGCCGAGCAGGCATCCCCGAGCCGGGTCCTGATCCAGTACAAGGGCCAGGGATCGGTCGAGCGCCGCTACGCGGACTTCAAGGGCCCCCTGGCGGTCACCCCGCTGTTCGTGCAGCACAACCACCGCGTCGCCGCCCTGATCCAGGTCATCTGCCTGGCCCTGCTGGTCTTCAGCCTGATCGAACGCCAGGTCAGACAAGCCCTGGGCCCCGAGCAGACCATGGTCGGCCTCTACCCGGACAACCGCCGAGTGCGGCCAACCGGCCGGATGATCCTCTACCACCTCGGCGAACTCACCCTGCGGATCGGAAACGTCACCGACCCACCCACCGTCCAGATCACCCGCGGCGTCCAACTCCACCTCCTGGACCTCCTCGGCATCGAAGTCACCCAAACCCACTGGCCAATGACCTGAAACGGTGACCCGCGAAGTACGGGGCTAGCGGAGGGAAACGGAACCCGGGTCGACGGCGGGCTGCGTACGGGCGGCGGCATCAGCCGGGTGACTGCCGCGGTCGTCCCTGCCGGGGGCTGTGACCTGAGTGAGCAGGGTCAGCGCGGCCTGCGAGGAGGATCCCGCCTCCGCGGTGACGGCGACGATGCGCTGTCCCGGCTCGTTCGGGACCGGCATCGCCTGCTGGGCGACGTCCATGGGGCCGACCAGGGGATGCCGCATCCGGTGTGTTGCGATGTCCCAGGCACGAACGCGGTGTTCCGACCACAGGGAGGTGAACTCCCGGCTTTTCATGCTCAGTTGGCCGATCAGTTCGGCCAGCGCCGGATCGTCGGGGTATTCGCCGACCGCGAGGCGCAGCTTGCCCACCGCGTCCCTGGCCTTTCTGGGCCAGTCCTCGTACAGATCACGTGTGTGAGGGTCCAGGAAGACGAGCCGCGCGGTGTTGGGCCGCCGGGCCGGCTGCTCGGGACTGTCCGGATCAAGATGTCCGGCGAACAGCGCGTGCCCGGTGCGGTTCCATGCCAGGACGTCGCTCCTGCGGCCCAGGACGATCACCGGAGTGTCCCCGAACGCGGCGATCAGCTGTCTCGTCGTCTCCGTGACGCGCTCGGGTGCCGGCCGGCGAGAGCGACCCTTGCCGCTCTTGCGCACCACCCCGGCGAGATCGTGGAGGTGGCGGTGTTCGGTCTCGTCCAGGCGGAGCGCCCGGGCGATCGCATCCAGTACCTCCACCGAGGCGTTGAGGGACAGCCCTTGCTCCAGCCGCGTGTAGTAGGACTGGCTCACCCCCGCCAACTGGGCCAGCTCGTCGCGGCGCAGCCCGGGCACTCGCCGGCGTTCCCCGTAGGTCGACAACCCGACGTCCGAGGGCCGCAGTTGTGCGCGCCGCGTGCGCAGGAATCGTCCCAGCTGGTCCTTGCTGTTCATGGAGTCGAGTATGGGTGGGTCGGGCGTGGGGAGCCTGCCCCTCCCAGTGACACGATGCGCCGTTCGAACTTCTCAGGGCGCGCGTCCTCACCCGGTCCTACGCCATGGTCCCGGACGCCACGGGGGAGGGATGGGACCCGCCGCTCCTGCTGATCGTCTCCCGATGTCGATGTCGATGTCGATGCCGATCCCGCTCGCGTGGGCGGGCACATCGTTGTTGAGACCCGGGGCAGAGGCAGAGGCAGAGGCAGAGACCCGGGACCGACGGGGCGGCCCGGACGGGGGATGAGTGACGTTTCTCCGGTGAACCGCTTGCGCCATTGAGGTGAGTAAAGCCCTTCCAAGGAGAGAGTTCGGTATCGCTATAGGGATCCTCTTGTCCTGGCAAAGGGCGGTCGTGTCGCGACGGCCCTTTCCGAACGACGTGTTCAACCCCATGAGAGGAACCGGACGTTGACTTACGGGAAGAAGCTGAGGGAGCAGATCGCCGAGCCGGAGACCACTCCGCTGATCGGCGTGTATGACATGTACTCGGCGTCGATCGCGGCCGAGCACTACGACGGGATGTTCGTCTCCGGCTTCGGCTTCGCGGCCTCCTACTACGGGCTGCCGGACATCGGTTTCATCGCCTGGCCGGACATGGTGGCGTTCGTCCAGCGGTTGCGGGGCGCGTTCCCGCGGCACCACCTGCTGGTGGACATCGACGACGGATACGTCGATCCCGAGGTCGCCTGCCACGTGGTGGAGGGGCTGGAGCGGATCGGGGCGTCGGGGGTGATCCTGGAGGACCAGAAGCGGCCGCGCCGGTGCGGGCACGCCGACGGCAAGCAGGTGCTGCCGCTGTCCGAGTACCTCGCCAAGCTGGAGATGGTGCTGGCGACCCGGCAGGACATGGTCGTGGTGGCCCGTACGGACGCCACCGACGAGCACGACATCCTGCACCGGGCCGAGAAGCTGGCCGCGACCGACGCGGACGTGGTGCTGGTCGACGGGGTGCGCAGCGTGGAGTGGATCCGACGGATCCGCAAGGTGGTCGGCGACAAGCCACTGCTGTTCAACCAGATCGCGGGCGGCAAGTCACCCAGGCTCTCGCTGACCGAGCTGTCCGAACTCGGCGTGGACGTCGCCATCTACAGCACGCCGTGTCTGTTCGCGGCCCACCAGGCGATGCACTCCGCGCTCGCCGACCTCAGGACGGCGGACGGCCGGCTCCCCGTGGTGAACACGGTGAACGGTGTCGGCGTCAAGACCGCCACCCAGCTGCTGGAGCGCAACATCGCACGTCTGCGGCCGGAACCCCAGGGCGTGAACGCGTGACCCCGGAGCGCGTTCCTTCGCTGCGCCTGTGCACGGCCGCTGTGCTGACGGCGGCCGTGCTGGGTGCCGCGGCGGCACCGGCGGCCGCGGGCGGCAGCCTGATCACCGTGATCGACAACTCGCACGCCGACTCGATCCTTGAAGTGGACCGGGCCGCGAACCTCCAGCAGGGCAGCGGAACGGCCGGCAGCGACCACGAGGGCAGCGCCGTCGACATGGTCGAGGCACTGGTCGCGGCGAATCAGCGAGAGGAGGGCGAGCACGAGGAGGGCGAGCGAGAGGAGGCCCAGCATGAGGAGGGCCAGCATGAGGAGGGCCAGCACGAGGGGGGCCGACGCGAGGAGGACTAGTACGAGGAGGGCCGGCGCGAGGGGGACCGTGAGTGACCCGTGGAGCGGCCGACGACGGGCCGGCGACGGCTCGTCGTTCGGGTCGGGTCGCAGGAACACGACGGTGCCTGTCCGGCTCGGGTGAGCGGGGCCTGGCCGGAGGCGCGGCATGAGCGCGGACAGGCGGCCGGGCTCGGCCGGACACCGGCCCCCGAATTCCTCCCGCCGGGTCGGCGCCACGTCAACGGCCCAGAGAACCAGGGCCTGGTGGAGCCGACCGGGCGGGAGGACCGTACGGAGCTGTCGGCGCCGGCGGGCCGCCCGGTGCGGTGTGGGCGGGTCGGCACGGGAGCGGAGGCCGGCGGAGCGCGGCTGTACGGCCTTGGGTGATCACGGGAAGAAGTGGTGGCGGTTGCATCTGACGCCCGAGCAGATGGAAGCGGTGGCATACGGGTTGTGGGCAGTGCCGGTACCGATGCCGGTGTCGCCCCCGGCGTCGCGGGCGATGGCTTCGAGCGTGACCGTGTCGTCGGCGGCCGTGAAGGCGGCCCGTACGGCAGCGAAGAGCTGCTCACGATTGCGCCGCGCACCGGCGCGGGCCGGCCGGTTCCGGTCCCGGCGGGCGGATCGGCTTGGACATCGAGGGGTGTCGGTTCGGGCAGAGCCAAAACGGAGGAGCCTCCGGTAGTGCTACAGTCGACGTAGCGGAGACTTCTCCGCTTTCCCTGTCGTCGTACGAGGGCAGCATTTTCATGACCTCCACCGATATCCCCTCTCCGGATGTCCCTTCTCCAGGGGGCCACGGCCACCGGCGCCCCGCGCCCCGGAGGCCCTGGTCTGCTCGCCGGCCGTACCGTCTCCCGCGTCGGCTACGGGGCGATGCAGCTACGTTCGAACAGCGACCGCGCCGCGGCTGTCGCAATCCTGCGCCGCGCGGTCGAGCTCGGCATCGACCACATCGACACGGCCCAGTTCTACGGCGACGGTTTCGTCAACGGCCTCATCCGTGAGGCGATCCGCCCCGAGGACGGCGTCCTCGTCGTCAGCAAGGTCGGTGCCACCCCGAACCCCGGCGGGCCCATACCGCTCCGCGTCGCGCAGCGGCCCGAGGAACTGCGGGCGAGTGTCGAGGACAACCTCACCAGTCTCGGTCTCGACCAGATCCCGCTGGTGAACCTGCGTCGTGCGGACACCGGGCCCGGTCTGCGGGCCGAGGGTGACCAGTTGGTCGATATCGACGACCAGCTCGCGGTCATGGTTGCGATGCGCGACGAGGGCAAGATCGGTGCGATCGGGCTGAGCAGCGTGACCCTGGACAGTCTGCGCCGGGGGATCCCCGCGGGCATCGCCTGTGTGCAGAACGCCTACAGCCTCGTGGCGCGCGACGACGAGGACTTGCTTGTCCTCTGCGCCGCCGAGGACATCGCCTGGGTACCGTACTTCCCGCTCGGCAGTGCCATCCCCGGCCTGCCGAAGGTGACCGACGAGCCTGCCGTGGTGGCCGTGGCACAGTCCCTGGGCGGCACTCCCTCGCAGGTCGGACTCGCCTGGCTGCTCCACCACGCCCCGAACGTCCTCCTCATCCCGGGTACCGCGAACGCCGAGCACCTTCAGGCGAACGTCGCCGCGGGTGCGATCGTGCTCGACGATGCGACGCTCGCCGCGCTGGACGCCGTCCCGGTCCCGACGCGATCGGGAGACGTCGAGTCCGGGTGACTCACGGGCGGTCGCCCGCTGCGCAAGCACATCGTCCATGGATCTGGGGGCGACCGAGGTGGCGCGCCGGCTGCCGCCCGGGGCCGCCGAACTCGCAGCCGAGGGCTTGCTTCGTACCCGTCGAGTCCCTGTCCGGTGCCATTGAGGTGGAGGCGGCGTGGCCCGCCCTGCGCCGCCGGTCGGTGCCGGTGACCAGAGTGCCCCAGGGAGTCGGCGAGGGCCTGATGCGGCCGGTGCGTTCGCCGTGGCCGGTCGGCCGTCCCGGTCGAGGAAGTCGTCGCCGTGCTGTGGGACTTGGCCGAGCGGGCCCTTTCTTGTGATGGCCGTGCCGGTTCTGATCTGACCACGCGTGCGGGACCAGGCCACTGTGCGGGAGGAAATCGCCAGGGACATGCGCGCGTGGGGAACTGGAACTCGGCCTTACCCACGCCGAGTTGCTCGACGTTCGACGGCACGCGCTCAGGGTTCGGTGACACAGGACAGTCGCCGCTCACAGTGAGAGATGGCCGAAGACGGCCAATTGCTGGGTTGCGACCGCGCTTTCGTGATGGCTGCGCCGTCTGACGGAGCGCCGCCGCGTTGGGAGCGTGCGGTCATCGTCGCCAAACTCGGTTGAGATGTTGCCCCAGGTTGGGGAAGGGTCTGTGGCCATGGAATTCTTCTGCTACCACCGCGATCGGCCCGGCTCCGTCCCGTTGCGCAAGGAGCTGCTGGAAGAGCACTGGTCCTACATGGACCAGTACGCGAAGGAGATGATCGCCCGCGGCCCGACCTTCGCCGGTGACGGTGACACGCCCACCGGCAGTGTGCACATCGTCGACCTGCCGGATCCCGCCGCCGCCCGCGCGTTCGCTTTCGACGAGCCGGGCTACCAGGCCGGCGTGTACCGGGACGTGCTGGTGCGCCGATGGCGCAACATGCTGGGGCGCACCATGTGGGACTTCCCCGGTGGCCGGACCGGCGGCAACCGGTACCTGGTGCTGGGCCTCGGCACGGGGCAGGCCGCCGGCCTCGCCGTGCCGCCCGACCGGGACGAACTGATCGCGTACGGGCCGTTGTTGTCTGACGACGGCACCGCCTGGCTGGGCACAGCGGCGCTGGTCCGGGCGACGGACCCGGACACCGCACGCGCCGTCCTGCCCCCGGACCCGTATGCGGACATCGAGGTCCACAACTGGCAGTTCGGCGGGCGGCCGTCATGAACCAGGGAGACGTCGTCCGTGCATGGACGTCGTGCATGGATGTCGTGCATGGATGTCGTGCATGGACGTCGTACATGGACGTCGTACGTGGATGCCGTGCATGGACGCTTTGCGTGAGCGTCCGAGACCCAGAGGACCGGGCTGTCGTGCCGGACCGTCAGGTCGGTCGGCCTGGCCTCGACCATGACTTCACCACCCTGGTGGCGGGCGGTGCCATGAATCACGGCGGGTAGGACCACGGGCCGAAGAGTGCCATCGGGATCGAGGCGGCACAGCACGCTGCGACGATGGCGCTCTGGGCCAGTGCTTCGGTGAAGTGCTGTGGCGGCGTTCCGTCACCGTGGAGTACGGCTCGCGAATGGCTGCTTGAGGGCCGGGCCGTCCGCCCGGAGCCGACGGGAGACGCCGGACGAGTGTGATGTGACCGGGCGGTACCTGGTCGAGCGGGGTCTGTCCCTGTGCGGGGCGGTGAACAAAGATCGGGCCAGCGGCAGACTGACCCCATGACCGACTCGGATCCCAAGGCTGACCTTCACTTCTATCTGCAGTCCGCCCGCGACGCCCTGCTGTGGAAGCTCGAAGGGCTCTCGGAGTACGACATCCGCCGTCCGCTGACGCCGACCGGCACCAACCTCCTGGGCCTGGTGAAACACGTTGCCGGCGTGGAGTTGGGCTACCTCGGCGACACCTTCGGACGGCCGTCCGGCGAGCCGCTGCCCTGGCTCGAAGACGGTGCCGAGGCCAACGCGGACATGTGGGCCACCGTCGACGAGTCACGCGAGCACGTCGTGGAGCTCTACCGCCGGGCGTGGGTGCACGCGGACGCGACGATCGACGCGCTGGCGCTGGACACCATCGGCAGGGTGCCGTGGTGGCCGAACGGCAAGGACGAGGTGACGCTGCATCATGCCGTAGTGCGCGTGATCGCTGATACGCACCGGCACGCCGGGCACGCCGATATCGTCCGGGAGCTCATAGACGGTGCAGTGGGGATGAACGAGACCAACGACAGCATGCCGCCGGGCGACTCGGCGTGGTGGGAGAACCATCGAAGCCGGCTGGAGCGTGCGGCTCGGGAGGCCGACCGAGACGCGTAACCACGGACCGGACCGAGTGGGACGGCGACGGCCCTATCCCTATCCCTGTTGCTATCCCTGTCGCTGCGGCCAGGCATTCCTACCTGCTCCGGTAGCGCTGGGCCCAGGGGAGAGCCGGCAATAGCGCCCTGTGACGAGCGTCACACTCCTTGGTTCGAACTTCGACGCGCGCCGTGCATCTAGTCGGCGTCAGGTCACTGGGTGGCTTCGGAGCAGTACTCCTCCGCAGCCATCCATTCCATTTCACCGAGGAACATCAAATGGGTTATCTGCGCGGATTCATCCCCTGGATCGTCGCCGGCGTCGTCTCGTCCTTCGACTGGCGCTGGGGCGCGCTAGGGGGTCTCGTCTCGGGGCTGCTGCTCCTCTTGCAGGACCGCCGCCGTGGGGTCGGCCTCGATGCTCTGATCCTGGAGATCAGTACCGTCGCGTACTTCGTCGTGGTCGGCGCCGTCGCTGTTGCCAGGCCGGACTCCGCTCTGGCGGACCACACCGACGTCATCTCCTTCGGCTGGCTGGCCGCCACCGCCTGGGGGACCCTGGCGATCCGTCGCCCCTTCACGCTGGGCATCGCCCGGCGCCAGACACCTCGCGAGTACTGGGACATGCCGGAGTTCATCCGGGTCAACAACCACATCACCAGCGCCTGGGGTGCGGGTTTCACCTTCATCGGCGTCAGTCTGGCCGTCTGCGGCGCGGTGGACGCCCCGGCCTGGGTGGGCATCGCCGCCCATGTCGCCGGGCTCGTCGGACCCGCTGTCTTCACGAAGGTCTATCCCGCCCGTGCCCAGGCGCGGCTGCTGGCCCAGGCACCGGTGACGGCCATTCCCCAGTAGGCCGGTCTGGTCCCTGGCCGTCCCTCTCGCACGACTTCCGCAACCTTGCATGACCAAGAACTCACCACACGAAGGAGCTGGCGCATCGTGAGCACCACACCGGAAGCACCGGAAGCGCAGGAAACAAGGCAAGCGCAGGAATCAAGGCAAGCGCAGGAAGCGAGGGAAGCCAGGCAAGCCAGGAACGTCGTTCTCGTTCACGGTGGATTCGTCGACGGGTCGGGCTGGCGAGGCGTTTATGAGCAGCTGCGCGCGGACGGCTACACCGTGAGCGTCGTCCAGAACCCCACGATCTCGCTCGAAGGCGACGTTGCCACGACCAACCAGGTACTCGACGCCCAGGACGGCCCGACCGTACTGGTCGGACACTCCTACGGCGGCGCGGTGATCTCCGAAGCGGGCAACCACGAGAAGGTGACCGCGCTCGTGTACGTCGCGGCGTTCGCGCCCGACAAGGGCGAGTCCGTGAACACCCTCATCGCCGACCCTCCGCCCGGCGCTCCCGTTCCGCCGATCCTGCCGCCCGAGGAAGGGTTCCTCTTCCTCGACCGGGAGAAGTTCGCAGCGTCCTTCGCCGGGGACCTGCCCGCCGACGAGGCACGCTTCCTGGCCGACTCCCAAGTGCCCTGGGGCCTGGACGCGTTGGGCGGGACGGTCGGTCGGCCCGCCTGGCGCACCAGGCCGAGCTTCTACCTGGTCGCCACCGACGACCGCATGATCCCGCCCCCGGCCCAGCGCGCCATGGCCGAGCGGGCCGGGGCGACGGTGAGTGAGACCGGCGGCAGCCACGCCGTCTATGTGTCCAAGCCCGCCGAGGTCGCCGCACTCATCAAGAAGGCTGCCTCAGGAGCCACCCCTTGAGGAATCTCCGCAGCTGGTTGCGTGCCCTGCTCACCATGGCCGTCGCGACCACAGCGGCAGCCACCCTCCTGGGATCCGCCGCCGCGGCGGATCCCGGTGGGCAGAGCGACGCGGCGCCGTCCGGCCCCAGGCCCACGGTCGTCCTGGTGCACGGGGGATTCGCCGACGCGTCCAACTGGAACGGCGTGATCAGCGAACTCCAACAGGACGGCTACGCCGTGGCGGCACCGGCCAACCCCCTGCGCGGACTGCCCACGGACACGGCCTACATCGCGAGCTTCCTCAAGTCGGTCAAGGGCCCGATCGTGCTCGTCGGCCACTCCTATGGCGGCGCCGTCATCACCAACGCGGCGGCGGGCAATCCCCACGTCAAGGCGCTCGTGTACGTTGCCGCCTTCGTCCCCGACAAGGGCGAGGTCCTCGGAGAACTGATCCAGAAGTATCCGGGCAGCGAGATCCAGGCCGCTCTCGACCCGGTGCCCTTCACCAACGCGGACGGGACCACCGGCGAGGATCTGTACCTGCGCCCCGACCGGTTCCACGACGTGTTTGCCGCCGATGTGCCGCGCAGGACCACGCGCGTGATGGCGTCGGGTCAACGACCGTTCAGCGCAACGGCCTTCACGGACCGGACCACGGCCGCCGCCTGGCGGTCCGTCCCGTCCTGGGGTCTTGTCGCCACCGCGGACAAGGCCATTCCGCCAAGGCGAAGCCGCCGTGGTGGCGTCTTGCCGGGTGCGATCTCAGGACCACCGGACAGAACCAACCGGGCCACGAGGTCCGGCTTCTCAGCTCCGACCCGTGCCACCACGATCGCCCCAAGAGAGTGGCCGCACAGGTGAACAGGCCGCAGCTGTCGGGCGACCTCGGTGACGGATTCGACTGCCGCCGTCAAGCTGAACGGGCCCGGCGTGCCGCCGAACCCCGGCAGATCAAGAGCAACGACGTGGAAGTCGTCGGACAACGCTCCCAATTGACGTCGCCACATCCGCGCGCCCTGACCGGCACCGTGCACCAAGACCGGCGACGGACGCTCTGTTTTTGGGCGGTGTGCCAGTAGGTGCAGTGTGCAGAAGGCGTGGGCGGCGGAGACGAGGGTGACGTGGTGGTGCCAGCCGCTCCAGGTGCGGCCTTCGAAGTGGGCCAGTTCCAGGGCCTGTTTCATTTCGCGGTGGTCGTGCTCGATGCGCCAGCGCAGTTTGGCCGGCCGCACCGGCGTGGTCAGCGGCATCCCGGAGGGCAGGTTGGACAGCCAGAACTGCACCGGCTCGCTCTCGGTGGCCACACTCAGGCCATGAGCTCCGTTTGTGCTGTCGCCGCGGGAACGGGGTCGTGGCGGATGTACCACTCGGTGGAGAGCATCCGCTCCCGGTCGGACACCGGAAGACCGGCGATCAGCCCTGGGACGGCTCCCCGCTCCACCTCGGTACGGTGAGCCAGTACGGCGGCGATCTTCTGTTCCAGCCAGGCGCTGACATCGACGGTCGCGGTGATGCGATCGTCCGGCACACTGCGCATCGCCTTGCCCGTACGGGCAAGGTGTCCGCCCCAGACCCGCATGGCCGAGTGCGGGTGCGCAGCCAGGTACAAGGCGCTCGGCTGCCACGGCTCACCGGCGTCCGGATACAGCCGCTCAAGCCCGGCCGCCTGAACCGCGAGCATGGTCACCCGGTGGGTGTGCACATGGTCCTCATGGCCGGTCAGTCCGCCGTAGGCGTCATGGGTGACCACGATCTCCGGGCGGAACTCCCGAAGATGCGCGACCAGTTCCCGCACCGTCTCGTCGAGCGGCGCATCGCAGAACCGTATCCGGCCCGGGGCCGACTGAGGGACGCGAGCATCGGCGTATCCGAGCATCCGCGGCGGCCCGGCGCGAAGGATCTGCAACGCCTCGGCGAGCTCCACGGCGCGCGGGGTGCCTGCGGCCCAGGTCGCCGTGACCACTGCAGTGCGAGCGCCGCCGGCCGCGTGACGGGCGAGCACTCCGCCCGCCGACAGGGACTCGTCGTCCGGGTGGGCAAAGACCGTGAGCAGGCTCGGAACAGGCATTGCCGTCCACCTTCCAGTGCGGGAAGTTCGGATCCTGGGCCAGCGCGCGCCGCGCCCCGGCCTCATGCGCGGGCCGGTCCGCCGCCAGTGCAGTGGAAGCAGGCAAGATCTTCAGCCCCGCGAAGGCCGTCAGTGGCTGCGCGGGGCTGGGCGTCCACGAGGCAACAACTCGGACTCCAGCTCGGTCATGGCCGCATCACCGGTGCCAGGCGTTCGCTCTCCTTCGCATCCACACCACGGAGAACGAACTGTTCAAGCGTCAGGGACCCTGCCTCTGCTGGACAGCATGGGCTTTGATCCGGGCCGTGTCGACGGCGATGACACGGCATGCCACCAGATCGACGGCCGCCCCCCATTCCTCATCGCTCGTCTGGCCCGCGAAGCCCTCCAGTGCGTTCTTCACCGTTTCGACCCCCTCGCGACTGAGGAACTCGCTCACCAACATGTATGGCATCCCGGCGTCGTCTCGTGGGCGTCAGCACATCGGGGCGCTGATCAAGTGCCGTTGCCCGTCCGGGAACTGAGCATCAGATTGAACTGTATGCCGTCTCGATCGCGGGATCGCAAACAAGCTCAGGCGTCTCGCCTGCGCAGTCCTGCCGCCGCCAGCACCACCGTCGGCACCGATACCAGCACCGCCCACCCCAGGCGTCGTGTCTGGAAGGAGGCACACGTCGTCTCCACCCCTTTGTCCATCGACCCGTAGCTGGGGCTCCATTCGGTGCCGAGGACGGCGTGGCAGTTGGAGCGGGGGTAGCCCGAGCTGATGTCGGGTGCGCTGGTCAGCAGCCACAGGGTCACACCGAACCCGACGCATGCGAGGAGCCATATGATTGTTCTGGACATACCGTGACCCTAGAGCTTGATTTCCGACCTCTCGACCGGTCGTGTTCGGTGAGGGCTCGGGGCGTTTGACGGTCTTGTCTACGCGGGGGAGAGAGTTCTGCTGCCGGCTTCCAGCCGTGTCCGGCCGTCCGTCCGAGCTCACGCGGCGCCTTCACGGCGGACGGCGACTGCTCCCCGTTCCTCATCCGCTCCCTCGACGGTGTGCGTCCGTACGCATTCGTCGACCGTAGACGTCGATGCCGGTGTGGACAGAGCCAGGGCGGGGAAGGCCGGCCCGTCTTGGGATCCGTTCGGCACTGCGGGCAGGCGATCATGGTCTCGGGGCCCGGATAATTGGCGTAGGGTGGAGTTAACCGACGCGGGGTGGAGCAGCTCGGTAGCTCGCTGGGCTCATAACCCAGAGGTCGCAGGTTCAAATCCTGTCCCCGCTACTGGAATCTGAGGGGCCGGCACGATGTGTCGGCCCCTCAGGCGTGTCCAGCCCCTGGTCGCGCGGCGTCGCAGCACGCGCGCGGGGCGGGCCGAACCACGCCGTGGGCACGAAGGGACGCCGACGTGTAAGGCGTCACCCGGCGTGCAGTACCGACCGGCACACATACGCGCGGGCCCGCGTCACCATTGCGGTGGTGCGGGCCCGGCTCATCCTTCTGCCCTGTCAGATGCACGGAAAGAAGCACCCTCCAGGTGAAGAGGTGTCCCGGGTCCTCTCCGTAGGTCTTGTCGAGGGCGGCGGTTGTGGGGTGCCCGATGAGCCGCAGCAGCACACCGGAGTAGTGGAACCCGGCGCTCACCCGACGCGACAGGCGGGCCGCCAACCTGCCTCAGCCCTCGAATCCCCCACCGGGCAAGCGCAAAGTCACCGTCGGCGAACCCATGACGACTCATGAACGATCGGGGCTGAGAGCGATCAGTCGAACAACGAGAGGTCGATCGAGTCTGCGAGTGCTGTGTAGCCGGCGTCGTTGCCGTGCAGATGGTCCCCCATGTCGAAACCGTCCTTGATGCGGTCGGGGTCTTCGGGGGCGCGCCATACGGCGTCGAAGTCGAGGACCGCGTCGAACGCCCCGCTGGTGCGGATCCAGTCGTTGGTTCGCTGGCGGGCCGCTTCTCCGTCCGGGGTGCTCAAGTCGGAACCGCCGATGGGTGTGAGGGTGGCGCCGAACACCGTCACGCCGTGCGCGTGTGCTCGTTCGAGGATCTGTCGGTACGCGCGGATGAGATCTGCGGTTCCAACGGGCGCGTCGGTTTTCATGATCCCGGCGAACTCATGGTCGATTTCGCCGGGAGTGATGGAGAAGACGATGTCGTTGGTTCCTGCAAGCAGGATGAGGTGCGTCACGCCGGGCGCCTTCATGGGGTCGATGGGGTTGCTGGGGTTGCTGGAGTCACTGGGGCTTGAGGTCCGGTCGGTCGGGTCTGGACCTGTCTGGTCCTGCGGGTGATGGACCCGGCTGCCGGCGTCGACTCCGACGCCGTAGTGCCTGGCGACCTGGGCGAACGTAGTCGAGGCCTGCTCGGTCGCCGGGGAGCGGACCGTGGTCGTCCGCTCGAACCGCCGACGTCCGGTGAGTCCGGTGAGTCCGGTGAGCTTGCGGTCCGCGTGGTCGAGGGCTTCGACCAGGTGCGGGAAGTCCTCCGACTCGGCCGGCGCCGCCCGCCACTTCCCGGAATGCGCCGGCTTCGAGGCCCACCGCCGGGGGACTGCCGCTGGCTGAAGCCTGTAGGGGGCGGGTGCCTGGAAGCCTGGTGGGAGCCGATCCCGCCGCGCTCACTGCCGCGGTCGACACCGGCCGCCGGGTTCGGGTGTGCCGGTTTCAGATGGTCGGCCTGCCGGACGCGGTCAATCCGCGGAGCCCGTGACCCGCAACTCGCGCGGCGCGCCGCCGCAGGCGCTCGGCAGACGGTTCCTCTCTGTCGCCGCACTCACCCGCGCCGCCGCCTGTACGTCACTCCAGGGTCTTGATCTGGGCCGTGGAGAGGGCCTGGTCGAAGACCTGGACGTTCTTGATGCTGCCGGGGAAGAAGTCGGTCGGACGGCCTGCGGACTTGGCGCGGCCGATGACCAGGGGACCGGTGGAGTCGACGGACTTGGTGTCGGCCGTGGTGCCCTCCTGTACGCCGTTGACGTAGAGGCGCAGTGTGTCGCCGACGGCGTCGCAGACACCGACCAGATGGGTCCAGGTGTTCGTGGCCGGAGCGTTGATCGACAGTGCGCGAATGCCGGGGCGGGAGAGGGCCCAGCGGAGGTCGTCGCTCGAGTACTGGAGGTAGAAGCCGCTGTCGGGGTCTGCCTCTTGGCTGACGGCGGTGGCGAAGAAGTTGGGGATCTTGGGGAGATAGACCCACGCCGAAACGGTGAAGCTGCTGCTGGGACCGGTGGTCAGTACCGGGCCCTCGGTGGTGATCTGGCTACCGACACCGTCGAACTGGGCGGCACCGTCCGGGCCTGCTTGCCACTGGACTTCGGATGCGATGCCGTTGTGGCCGCCGACGGCGTCGGACACGGACGTACCGGAACGTTCGTCAAGTGGCCAGGAGCCGACGGGCGTCGGTAGGACGACCGCCGGTGGCGCGGAGGACGGGGACGAGCCGGGTGAGGTGGACGAAGACGCGGCGGACCGCTGTGTGTGGGACCGGGTGAGGACAACTCCGGTGGTGACGCCCGCCGCCACGGCCACGGTGGCGAAGCCTGACAGGAGGAGGGCCCGGCGGGTACGGCCTTCCCCGACGGCCGGGGCCGGCGAGCCGGGCGGATATAACTGGGTCGGGCCGGGCCGCGCGGGAGTTTGCACGGCGGTGGTCTGGAGCGCCGTGTCCGCGACGGCGGTGGCAGGGCCGTACGCGGTGGATATGTGGGCACGGTCGGCGACGGGCGGCAGGCCGTGGGCCGACCGCGGGTCGACAGGGCCCGCCGCGGGGCCGCCGTTACCGATCCGGGCGAGGATCTGACGCGGCGTCGGGCGCCACCCGGGATCCTTGGCCAGGCATTCGGAGATGAGGGCGCGCAGGGCGGGGTCGGTGACGGTGTCGAAGTCCGGCTCGGCATGGATGAGGCGGTAGAGCAGCGCGGGGGTGGGTCCGTCGCCGAACGGGTTCCTCGCGGTGGCCGCGTAGGCCAGGACCGCGCCCAGGGAGAACACATCGCTGGCGGGGGTGATCTCACCGCTGCTGATCTGTTCCGGGGACATGTAGCCCGGGGAGCCTGCCATCAACCCGGTCCTGGTGAGCATGCTGGCCTCGATGAGTCGGGCGATGCCGAAGTCGATGACTCTCGGTCCGTCCTCGGCGAGCAGCACGTTGGACGGCTTGAGGTCGCGATGGACAAGTCCCGCCCCGTGAATGGACGTCAGGGCCTCGGCCAGCCCGGCGGCCAGGGCCAGCACGTCGGGCGGGGAAAGCGGCCCCTGGCTGCTGACGGCCTGCTGCAGCGACGGGCCCGCGATGTAACTCGTGACCAGCCACGGCCGACGGGCGTCCGGGTCGGCGTCGACCACCGGTGCGGTGAACGCGCCGCTCACCAGCCGGGCCGCCTGCACCTCCCGGCGGAACCGGGTGCGGAAATCCGGCTCACGCATCAGTTCCGCGTGCACCACCTTGACCGCGACGCTCCGGCCGCCCGGGGAGCGCCCGAGGAAGACCCTGCCCATACCGCCCGCTCCCAGGCGTCCGAGTAACTCGTACCCCCCGACGGAACGCGGATCCTCGGGTTCCAGCGCTTCCACGTACCCCTCCGCATGAACGTCATTGTCGAGCGGCCCCATGAGCGCCCTCAGCATACGGTCTGCTGATCTGCACATGGCACATGGCGGCAAAAGCGCTCCTCTGCCCGGTCCCCCCGTCCTGCTCGACCGGTGAGGGACACGGCGCCCGCCGCGCCCCTCACCGGAGCGCCACGAACCACGAAGACGCGAAACCTGTCAACGACCGTTGCCCGTCGTCAGGTGGACAGGGAGTCCGTCAGTGCCCGTCGTCGGACAGTTGCTCGCGCAGGAGCGTGCTCAAGGCGATGGGTTCCCGACCGATCAAGGTGGCCAGTGTCGAGTCGACCGCGGCGAATTCGCCGGCGCGGGCGGCCGCGAAGATGCCGAGCAACTGGTCCGCTGCCTCGGCGGGGACGCCGCGCCCCACCAACTGCTGCCGGAACTCGTCGTCGGCCGCGACGGTCCTCGTGATGGTGCGGCCGGTGACGTCGGTGGCGATGCGGGCGATGTCGTCGAAGGTCAGCGCCTGTGCCGCGGTCAGCGGCGGCGTGGGGCCGTCGATGCGGCCCTCGTCGGCCAGGACGGCGGCGGTCGCGTCGGCGAGGTCGGCGTGGGCGGTCCAACCGACCGGTCCGTCCGCGGGGAGGTCGACCTGGCCGGACCGCAGGGCGTGACCGAGGAACTGCATGGCGCTGGCGGCGTAGAAGCCGTTGCGCAGCGAGGTGAACGGCACGCCGGAGGCGCGCAGCGCCTCCTCGGTGGCGGCGTGGTCGCGGCAGGGCTGGAAACGGGATGAGGCGTCGGCCCCCATGTGGCTGGTGTAGAGGATGCGGCGGGCGCCGGCCTTGGCGGCCCCGTCGATCGCGGCACGGTGCTGCCGTACGGCCTCTTCGCCCATCTTGTCGACAGAGATGGATCAGCACCTGGGAGGCGCCCTCGAAGGCGTGGGCGAGGCTGTCGGCGTCGGTGAAGCTGCCCCGCCGCACCCGTACCCCCCGGTCGGCGAAGGCGTGCGCCCTCTGTGGGTCGCGGACGCTGACGCCGACCTGGTCCGCCGGTACGCGGGTCAGCAGCCGCTCGACGATCTGGCGTCCGAGCTGTCCGGTGGCTCCGGTCACGATGATCATGCTGCGCTCCAGGGGTCTGGTTCCGGTGGCATTTCCAGTGGAATCAGAATCACCGTATCATTGATAATAACGACGGAAGCGTGTGTGCGGTATCGTTGATATATGCCGCCACGATCACCCGCGAAGGACAGCGCTGCCGCCGTCGACCCCGACCCCGCGTCGGACCCGGACACCGCAGTCAGCGGTCGTGAGCAGACCCGGCAACGCGTCATCGATGCCGCCGCCGACCTGCTGGAGCGTGAGGGCCGCGACGCCGTCACCACCCGCGCGGTCGCGGTTGCGGCAGGCATGCAGGCACCGGTCATCTATCGACTGTTCGGCGACAAGAACGGGCTGCTCGAAGCGGTGGCCGAGCATGGCTACGCCACGTTTCTCGCGGCCAAGCACGTCGACCCCGACCCGCAAGATCCCATCGAGGACCTGAAGGCGGGCTGGGACCTGGCGGTCGAGTTCGGTCTGACCCATCCCGCCCTGTACAGGCTGATGTACAGCGAGCCCCGGAGAGTCACGTCGGATGCCTTCAAGGCCGGCATGGAGATCTTGATGGGCCGTATCCGCCGCCTCGCCGCCGGCGGCTGGCTGCGCGTCGACGAGGAGCTTGCGGCCATGCTCATCCACGCCACGGCGCGTGGTGCGGTGCTCACCTGGTTGTCCCTGCCCGAAGACCGGCGCGATCCGGCCCTGTTGGCCGCGTTGCGGGAGTCCATGGTCGCCGCGGTGACCAACCAGGAGCCGGCCGTGCAGGACGCGGGCCCGGCCGGCGCCGCCCGCGCCCTGCGCGCCGCGCTGCCCGAACAGACGACTCTCAGCAGCGCGGAGCGGTACTTGCTGAGCGAGTGGCTGGACCGCCTCGCCTCCGACGGCTGAGGCGCCAAGGCTCGTGCGATCGGGCGGGCTGCGCCGCGGGAGTGCTTCCGCCGCGTGGGCCCTTGTCGGTGCCGCCGAGACAGACGTGTCAGGCCCGCCCATGTGCCTCCTGCGAGTGTCGTGACAGTGAGTCGATGACCACCGCGGCGAAGAGCACCCCGCCCGTGATGACGAACTGGACCGCGGCGGGGGTGTCGGTGATCGCCATGCCCGAGGCGATCGACTGGATGATCAGCATGCCGAGCACCGCGGACCAGGTGGTGCCGCGTCCGCCGAACAGGCTGGTGCCACCGATGACGGCCGCCGCGATGACGTTGAGCAGCAGGACGCCCGAGCCTGAAGTCTGACTCACCGAGGTGATGCGCGAGGCCAGGAACAGGCCGCCGATGGCGGCCATGGTGCCCGAGACCGCGAGCACCACGGTCCGCACCCCCGTCACACTGAGGCTGGCGCGACGGGCTGCCTCGACGCCGCCACCGAGTGCGTAGACCTGCCGCCCGTAGCGGGTGCGACGGAGGACGACGTCGAGGCCGGCCACCACCACGAGGAGGATCAGGAGCGCGAGCGGCAGCCCCTGGAAACGGTTGAGCATGTACGCGGCGGCGAACGCGATCACCGCGATCACTCCCGTGCGCAGCACGATTCCCCGGAGCGAGCGATGCGGTATGCCGACGGCCTTGCGGCGCCGCCTGTCCTGGTACGACACGAGGAAGACCGCGCCCGCGCCGACCGCCGCCAGGCCGTAGGCGGCGCCGTCGTTGGTGAAGTAGTAGCTGGTCAGCTTGGCGACAAGCCCGTTCTCGTCGAGGTTGACGGTGCCGCTGGTCCCGAGGACGTAGAGCATGAGGCCGTTCCAGGTGAGCAGCCCCGCGAGGGTGACGACGAACGCGGGTACCCGGGTCTTGGCGAAGGAGAAGCCCTGGAGAGTTCCCACCAGGGTGCCCAAGAGCACCGCGACGATGACGGCAAGCCATTCGGGTACGCCGTTGTTCACGTTCAGAACGGCGAAGACGGCCGCCGCGAGACCACTGATCGAACCGACCGACAGGTCGAGCTCACCGAGCAGCAGCACGAAGACCATGCCGACCGCGATCAGGCCCGTGCCCACGATGTCCACGCTGAGATTGGACAGGTTCCGGGGGGAGAGGAAGTTCTCGTTGAGGGACTGGAAGGTGATCCAGACCGTGGCGAGGACCAGCACGACGGGGAGTGAGCCCAGTCCGCCGGTGCTCAGCTTGCGCCGGAAGACGGCACCCCAGCGCTCCACGGCGAGGGCGAGGGCCCGCCCGTGGCGCGGCTGTTGGCCCTCGGCCTCGGGGGCGCTGGGATCGACCCGCGTGTTGTCCGCCATGTTGCGCACCTCTTTCACCACCCCGCCTCCTGGGGGGCCGTCCGGCGGGGCGCGTTCTCCGTGGCGCCGGTGATGGAGGCGACGATCTGTTCCTGAGACGTGGTGTTCACGTCGAAGAAGCCGTTGTTACGACCCAGCCGCAGCACGGCGGCCCGGTCCGCGAGAGCTTTGACATCGCCCATGTTGTGGCTGATGAGCAGTACTCCCAGGCCGCGGTCGCGCAGATGGTCGACGAGGTCGAGGACCCCGATGGTCTGCTCGAAGCCCAGAGCCGCTGTCGGTTCGTCCAGGAGGAGGACCCGCGGGTCGCCGAGGAGCGAGCGGGCGATGGCGACCGCCTGCCGCTGGCCGCTGGACAGTGAGGCGACGGGAGCACGCAGATCGGGGACACCTTTGGTGAGGCGTTCCAACAACTGTCTGGTGCGGCGCTCCATCTCCACCTCGTCGAGGAACCCGAATCTGCTGAGTTCCCGTCCGAGGAACAGATTGCCGACGACGTCGAGGTTCCCGCACAGCGCGAGGTCCTGGTAGACGGTGGCGATACCGAGGTCCCGGGCGTCGTGGGGGCGCCTGATGGAGACCGTCCGGCCCTTCCACTCGATGGCGCCCTTGTCCGCCGGGGCGACACCGGAGATCACTTTGACCAGAGTGGACTTCCCGGCCCCGTTGTCGCCCAGAAGAGCGACGACCTGGCCGGCGTAGATCTCCAGCTCGATCTCCGTCAGGACGTCGAGGACGCCGAAGCGCTTGCACACGCCGTGCAGCGCCAGCAAAGGGGGAGCCGGCAAGGAAACCACCTCCTTCCCCGGACCCGGACCTGGCTGGAGCCGACCTGTCAGGTGAGTCCGGCCTTGTCCTGTCAGGTAAGTCCGGCCTTGTCACACGCGGCCGCGAGCCGAGGGGTGCAGATCTGCCGAACCGTGTACACGCCGTCCTTCACCAGCGTGTCCTTGATGGAGTCGGCGGTCACGGGCACGGGGGTGAGAATGTCGGCCGGAACCGTCTTCCCGTCGCTGGTCCGCACCTTGCCCATGGCCACCCGGTCGAGGTCCTCACGGCGAGCCGCGGCCACGGCCATGGCGGCGGCCGCGGAAGCCTCGGGTCTGAAGGGCTTGTAGACGGTCATGTACTGATCACCGCCGACGATGCGCTGCAAAGCTCCCAGCTCGGCATCCTGCCCGGTGACGGGGGGCAGCGGGTGGACCTTGTTGGCTTTCAGCGCGGAGATAACGCCTGCGGCGAGACCGTCGTTGGCCGCGTAGACCCCGTCGATGTTGTCGGTACCGAGGGTGGCGATGGCGCCGGACATGTTCGTGTTCGCGGTCTCCGTCCTCCACTGGTGGGTGTCGTACGCCTTGCCGATCTTCACTCTCCCCTTGAGTACGGACAGTGCACCCTTCTTGTACGCCACCGCGTTGGGGTCGCTGGGATCGCCGTTCATCATGACGATCTCGGGCTGGTGCCCCCTGTCACCCATGGCCTTCAGCAGCGCACTGCCCTGGAGCCTGCCGACCTCCTCGCTGTTGAAGGAGACAAAACCCGAGACCGGGCCCTCCGTGAGACGGTCGTACGAGATGACCGGGACATGTGCCGCGGCGGCCTTCCTGACCGCGGCCCCGAGCGATTTGGAGTCGACGGCCACGAGCAGGATGGCGTCAACACCCTTGGTGATCACCGAGTCCATCTGTTCCTGCTGGAAGGCCACATCGTTCCTGGCATTGGCGTACTCGACCTTGCAGTTGGCGCACAGCTGCATGATCCTCTTCTCGAGCAAGGGCCTGTCCTGTGTCTCCCAACGAGCCGTGGTGGCGTCCGGCAGCAGCAGACCGATCTTCAAGGTGTCTCCCCCGTCGGAGTTGTTCCCGACGCCCTGCCCGCAGGCCGCGAGAGCGACGGCCGTCGAGATCGCGGTCATGGCCAATGCCGCGCCCCGGATGCAGGCCTTCATGTGAGAGACCTCCCTTGCCCTTCGGCTTCTTGCGCGGCGCGGGGGAAACGGCGCGTGGGCAGCGGGCCGTGGACTGCTCGTGCGCGGGGCGGACGGGCCGTACGGGCCGCGTCTGGCGGGGTGCCACGGTGCCGGTCGCGCGGCACCAGGTGGCCAGGTCGGCAGGGAGATCCCGGCCAACGCCGGTCCCCGCTCTCACGCGCGGCCGCGGCTGTGGCTTCTGAGGCTGCGGTTTCTGCGGGCGTGGCTCATGCAGGCGTGGCTCCTGCGGTCGCGGAGCGTCGGCGGCCGTCCCAAAGACGTGGGCCGTCGACCCGACCGGCCCGGCACCGGCGGCTCCCGCATCGCGCATGGTCATACAGGCCTCCTCGCCCGGCCACGCATACCGCCGGCACGAGTCCGGCAGCCGACAGACGGCCACGATGCCGGCGCCGGACATCCGCCTGGAACCCACCGCGGCAGTGGCAGGACGACCACGTCGTAAGTGTGACACCGGCCGATGTGGTCTGCGAACGCAGGAACGAACCACCGCGTCATGGTCCGTCATGGTCCGACACGGTTCGGCGCGGAAGGACTGGAGGCCCGGCCCGCCACTGATGGCAATCGAGCGAATCGTCTGGTTCATCCATATATGCGATTCTGGTATGTGGGGTGCCCGATCTCAACCCGTCGCCACCAGCCGCACGAACGGGAGGTAGGTCGCGGACATGCCTCATGACGGCGGTGTCCGGGCCGGAGTCTCGGAGCTGCGGACATCCGAGGCCGACGCCGCGGACACCGGTTCACCGCCTCCGGTGCCGGAGGCTGCCGCGAGCGATCCTGTCCTGACGTTCGCCGGAGCGGCGCTGGCAGCGGTCTATCTGCCCGCTGTCGAGAAGGAAGAGCTCCGGTTGGTGGAAACGGCCGGAGTCGCCGCTTGCGAGTACGAGCTCCCGGAGTGTCTGCCCCTGTCCGGTGGTTCACCCGCGGCGCAGGCCTTCCGCACCGACCGACCGCTGTGGCTGAACTCCGCGGCACTCGCCTCCTACCCCGAGGGTGGGCCGACGTCGTCACGAGCGGAGGTGTCGCTCGCCGCGCTGCCCCTGGGGACGGAGGGCGGACGGCTGGGCTGCCTCGTCCTCGTGGGTGCTTCCGCGGACGGCTTCGAGGCCGAGCAACGGCGCTTCCTGGAGCGGTACGCCGACGCGATCAAGGACATGAGCCAGGCCGGTCCCGGCCGACCCGCGCCGTCGTCGCTGCTGGGTCCCGCCCTGCGCAGTCTGCGGGTCGGCTCGTTCGTCCTGGTGCCGGACACCGGCCTGATCGAGGCGGACAAGACTCTGCTCGACCTGGTCGGCATCACGCCGGACGACTTCGACGGCAAGGCGGACACCCTGCTCGCGCGTGCCCTCCCCGAGGACATGCACGCGCTGATGTCGGTCCTGGAGCCGTCCACCCAGGCGTTCGGCCGACGGGAGCTGGAGTTCCGTGTCCGCCGCCCCACGGGTGAAATGCGCTGGCTGAGCCTGAGCTGCCGGGTGGTGGTGAGCACCGACGCCCGGCCGGAGCAGGTGCTGGGCGTGATGACGGCGACCACGGTCCTGCGGCAGAGCGCCGACGACGTTTCCAGGATCCAGTGGTTGACCGCCGCGCTCGACGACGCCGCAACGGTCCGTGACGTCAGCCGGGTGGTGGTCACCGCGTTGCGTGAGCCGCTGGGCGCCGACCGGGTGGCGCTCGCCGAGTTGCAGGAGGACCGGCTCGTGGTCACCGTGCTCGACCCGCCGCAGCCCGCGGCCTGGCCGAAGGCATGGCGTTCCGAGTGGCGTTCGGAGTGGCCCGACGCACCGATCAGCGCCCTGCCCACCCTGCAGCTGGCGCTGCGGGACGGACGTATGGATCTGTGGTCCGCCGGTACGGCCCTCGAACCCGGACTCGCGGGCATCGGCGCCGGAGGCCTGGCCGTCCTGCCGCTTCCCGCCAAGGGCTGGGTCGCCGGAGTCTGTCTGGTCGGCTGGGACCAGCCGCACACGTTCGCCCCGGAGGAGCGGTTCCTGCTGACCGCCACCGCGGCGCTCGTCGGGCAGGCACTCAAGCGGGCGCGCGCACACGACGCCAAGCAGGAACTGGCGACGATGCTGCAGCGCAGTCTGCTGCCCCGGAGCCTCCCCGAGCTGCCCGGGGGGACGGCGGTCGCCCGCTATCTGCCCGCCAGACGGGGGTTGCAGGTGGGCGGTGACTGGTACGACGTCATCGCCATCTCCGAGGGTCGGGTCGCGCTGGTCATCGGTGACGTGCAGGGGCACAGTGCCGGAGCCGCGACGATCATGGGCCAGATGCGTACCGCGGTGCGGGCCTACGCGGTGGAGGGCCACCCGCCCGACGTGGTCGTCTCACACGCCAACCGGCTCCTCGTCGGTATGGAGACCGATCTGTTTGCCACCTGCTGCTATGTCGAACTGGACATGGAGGAGGGCAACACGCTGTTCGTCCGGGCCGGACACCTGTCTCCGCTGGTGCGCCATCCCGACGGCAGAACCGAGGAGATACAGGTCGAGGGCGGGCTTCCACTGGGCATTCTCGCGGACGCGGAGTTCCCGATGACCGCGGTCGCGCTGGCCCCCGGCACGGTGCTGGCCCTGGTCACCGACGGCCTGGTCGAGGCCACGGACCTGCCCCTGGACGAGGGCATGCGGCGGACACGCACCGCGCTCGCCGCGGCTGATCCGGTGGATCCCGGGCGGATGGCGGACGCGCTGCTCGGCGACGTCGACCGTCGTGAGGACGACGTGGCGCTGTTGCTGCTGCGCTACGACGGCATGAAGACCCGGCCGATACGGGTCGGCTGGGAGGTGTGGCGGCTGCCCGACGCCGTCATGCACGCCCGCCGTTTCACCGCGCGCACGCTGCGTCGGTGGAACGTCGAAGAAGTGGCCGACGCGGCGTTGCTGGTCGTGTCCGAACTGGTCACCAACGCCCTGCTGTACACCCAGGGCCCGGTCCGTCTCGATCTGGCCCTGCGCGGAGACCGGATAGGCATCTGCGTGAGCGACTCCTCCCCGCGTGCCCCCGCCAAGCCGGTGATCATGGACTGGGAGGCGACCGGCGGCCGAGGACTGCTTCTGGTCGAAGCGGTGTCGGAGTCCTTCGGCTCGATGCCGGTGGCCGGTGGCAAGCAGGTGTGGAGCGAGATCGTCGTACCGCGGTCCGAGTCGGCTCCCGAGGACGAGGACCAGGGACCCCGAAGGGAACGAGGGGGTTTGCCATGAAACGAGGGGGTTTGCCATGAGGAGAATCCGTACGCGACACATCGTCGCGGCGCTCGTCGTGGGACTCATGACGATGTCGCCGGCCGCCTGTGGGGGAGACGACGAGACGGGCAAGGACAGCTTCACCATCGGCCTGCTGCTTCCGAGCCGAGCGGTCCCCCGCTGGGAGCAGTCCGACAGGCCACTGATCGAGAAGCGGCTGAAGGAACTGTGTCCCCGCTGCGCCGTGGAGTACGCCAACGCCGAGAACGACCCGATGCGGCAGCGGCAACAGGTGACGTCCATGATCACCAAAGGGGCCCGGGTCCTGATCCTCGACGCCGTCGACACCAAGGCGATCCGCTCCTCGCTCCAGGAGGCACACGAGGCGGGTGTCCCGGTCGTCGCCTATGACCGGCTCGCCGAAGGCCCGATCTCGGGCTATGTCAGCTTCGACGGTGCGAAGGTCGGCAGGCTCCAGGGCGAGGCGCTCCTGAAGGCCATGGAGGACAGGGCGAAGAGCGGGGACGTCGTCGTGATGAACGGCGACCCGAGCAGCCCCAATGAGACCTGGTACAAGCGCGGCGCGCTGTCCGTCCTCGCGGGCAAGGTGAAGGTCGGCAGGTCGTACGACATCATGCGCTGGAGCACGGACAGCGCCCACGCCAACATGACCGCCGCCGTGGCGGCTCTGGGCCCGGAACGCATCGGCGGTGTCCTGGCGGCCAACGACTCCATCGCCGCCGGTGCCATCGCCGCTCTCAAGAGCGCCGGTGTCAGCGAGCTTCCCCCCGTCACCGGCCAGGACGCCGACCTCGACGCCGTGCAGCGCATCGTCAAGGGCGAGCAGTACATGACGGTGTACAAACCCTTCCGGGCGGAGGCGGACGCGGCCGCCGCCATGGCCGTTGCCCTGGGGCGCGGTGAGGATCTCAGCGGCGTTGCCAGGACGACGACCGACAGTCCCACGAACGAACGCATCCCCACCGTTCTGCTCACTCCGAGCGCGGTGATGGTCGGCGACATCGAGAAGACCCTCGTCAAGGGCGGCATGTACACCATCGACGAGATCTGCACCCCGGACCTCCGGCCCGCCTGCGACAAGGCCGGAATCAGCCGGTGACCGGGCTCCGTCGGTACCGGGCTCGGTAGATACCGGAGTCCGTCGGTATCCGGCCCCGGCCGGTATCCCGACTCGGCCGTGATCTCACGCCACGAGCACCTCTGCCCATCGGCTGGTCCCGCCGGGGCGCGGTGCCACACCGCACCGGGCCGACAGTGCGGTGACGATGCAGAGCCCGCGGCCGTGCTCGTCCGGATCCAGCGCGGGAGCCGACAGCCCGGCCGACGCCGCGGGCCCCGTGTCGGTCACTTCGACGCGTACGGCCGCCTGCCCGCCCACCAGCACCCGCGACAGCCGCAGCTTCGCCGGGGGCAGAGCGTGGACGATCGCATTGGTGAGTAGCTCCGAGACCACCAGGAGTACGTCTTCGGCGCTGTCCGAAGGCAGGTTCCAGCCAGTGAGGACCAAGTGCGCGCGATGGCGTACCGCCGAGGCAGCCCTGGGTGCGTGTGGGAGCGGAAAGACGTACTCGACGTCCTCGCCGGGCGCGGCATTGAGCTGCGCTACTGTCATGTGCCCTCCTCCTTGAGGCCGCGCCGCCGACCGGAGGCCGGGCGTTGTGTCACGCTAAGGACCGAAACGAGGGCGGTCAATGAATGGCGGTCGCCATTACCGAACGCCAGTCACGAAATAGGGAGAAAACGGACTAGGATCGCCTTATGGCCGGCCCAGTCCAGTCCATTGAGAGGGCGGCGGCGATCCTGCGTCTGCTCGCCGGCGGTCCCCGTCGGCTCGGCCTCGGTGAGGTGGCGTCGTCACTGAGGCTGGCCAAGGGCACCGCGCACGGCATTCTGCGCACCCTGCAGCACGTGGACTTCGTGGAGCAGGACACGGCGACCGGCAAATATCAGCTCGGAGCGGCGCTGCTGCACCTCGGCACCAGTTATCTGGACGTCAACGAGCTGCGGTCGCGCTCCATCAACTGGGCCGACGCCCTGGCCGCCCGCAGTGGGGAGACCGTCCGCCTGGGCACGCCCCTGGAGGGCCAGGTGCTCGTGATCCATCATGTCTTCCGGCCGGACGACACCCTCCAGACCCTGGAGGTGGGCGCGCTGCTGCCGCTGCACGCCTCCTCGCTCGGCAAGGTCCTGCTGGCCTTCGGGGCCACGCCGGTCGACCCGTTGCTGGTGTCCGAACCGGAGTCGTACACCCGGCACACCCTGGTCCGCCCGGAGGACCTCAGCCGGGCGCTCGCCGAGATCCGGGAGCTCGGCTGGGGCGCCGAGGTGCAGGAGATGACCATGGGCGAGGCCGGTGTCGCCGCGCCGATCCGGGGGCACGGCGGCCTCGTGGTGGGCGCGATCGGCGTGTCCGGTCCGGTCGAGCGGATCTGCGACGCCAAAGGCCGGCCTCGACCGGCCCTGGTCGCGCTGCTCCGAGAGGCCGCGCGGGTGATTTCCAGAGAGCTGGGCGCGGCCCGCTGGTAGGTCCCAGAACCTCCACGATGGATCGGAAGGCAGGCCCGATCATGGTTGAACGGTATGTGATGTCCATCGACCAGGGCACGACCTCTACGCGATGCATCCTGTTCGACCACCGTGGGCGGTTGGTGACGGTTGCCCAGCGGGAGCACCAGCAGCATTTCCCCCGGCCCGGCTGGGTCGAGCACGACGCCGTCGAGATCTGGCGCAATCTGCAGCGCATCGTCCCCGAAGCGCTGTCCCACGTCGGCGTGGACGCCGGACAGATCGCCGCCATGGGCATCGCCAACCAGAGGGAGACGACGGTGCTCTGGGACCGGCGGACCGGTGTCCCGCTGGGCAGGGCGATCGTCTGGCAGGACACCCGCACCGGTCCCCTCGTCGAGGAGCTGAGCAAGGACCCCGGGGACGAGTTCTTCCTCGAACGCTGTTGCCTTCCCCCCTCCACCTACTTCTCCGCGCCCCGGATCCGCTGGCTGTTCGACCACGTAGGAGGGCTGGAGAAGCGCGCCCAGGACGGTGAGGTGCTGTTCGGCACGATGGAGACCTGGCTGATCTGGAACCTCACCGGCGGTACGGACGGCGGCCTGCACATCACCGACGCCACCAACGCCAGCCGTACCATGCTCGCCAATATCAGAACGCTGACCTGGGACGAAGAGCTGAACGAGTTCTTCGGAGTGCCGTGCGCGATGCTGCCGGAGATCCGGCCCTCCGTCGAGATCTACGGCGAGGACCGTTCGGTGCTCCCGGGCGTCCGCATCACGGCCGCCCTCGGCGACCAGCAGGCGGCCCTCTTCGGACAGACCTGCTTCTCGCCCGGCGAGGCGAAGTGCACCTACGGGACCGGCAGCTTTCTGCTGATGAACACCGGCACCGAGGTCGTCCGGTCCCGGCACGGGCTCCTCACCACCGTCGCGTACAAGATCGCGAACCAGCCCACGGCCTACGCTCTGGAGGGCCCGATCGCGGTCACCGGCTCGCTGGTCCAGTGGTTCCGCGACCGGCTCGGGCTGATCAGCAGCGCACCCGAGATCGAGACCCTGGCGCGCACCGTCGAGGACAACGGCGGCTGCTACATCGTCCCCGCGTTCTCGGGTCTGTTCGCTCCGCACTGGCGCAGCGACGCCCGCGGTGTGATCGTCGGGCTCACCTCGTACATCACCAAGGGCCATCTGGCCCGCGCCGTCCTGGAGGCCACCGGCTGGCAGACGCGGGAGGTCGTCGACGCCATGAACGCCGACTCCGCGCTAGCCCTGAGGGAGCTCAAGGTGGACGGAGGCATGACCTCCGACAATCTGCTCATGCAGTTCCTGGCCGATGTGCTCGATGTGCCCGTGGTACGGCCCATGGTCGCCGAGACGGTCTCGCTCGGCGCGGCCTACGCCGCCGGCCTCGCGGCCGGCTACTGGCCGGACCTGGAGGTCCTGCGCCGCAACTGGCACCGGGCCGCCCAGTGGCTTCCGGACATGGACCCCGTACGGCGAGAGGGGGAGTACGAGTGCTGGCAGCAGGCGGTCGAGCGGTCTTTGGGATGGATCCGACCTCCGAGACCCGCCTGACGCCGCGGCGCGACCTACGGCCATTGGCCCCGCCCGCTCGGCCGACCGCCCGCTCGTCGCTCTGTGCGGCACGGTGGGGCGAAGGGCTCACCGCGAACGCCCCGCCGGGCGCATCCGCCAGGGGGGGCACAGTACGTTCCCCAGCATGGACCGGCAGCCGAATTCCCCGGCTCGATCCCCGCTGCCCTGGGGCACCCTGAACCGGGAGCAGATTGTGGCCGCGGGCCTGGACATCGCCCGTGACGAAGGGCTGGAAGCCCTCAGCATCCGGCGGCCGGCGGACCGGCTCGGTGTCTCGCGGATGGCGCTCTACCGTCATATCTCGGACAAGGACGACCTGCTCGACCTGGTGGCCGACGCGATCGCCGACCGGGATCTGCCCGTTCCGGCTGCCGACGAGGGCCCCTGGGAGGACCGGCTGCGCACACTCGCCCACGCGATGCGTTCCCAGCTGCTGGCCTACCAGGGCCTGACCGATCTGGTCCTCACACGAGGCAACCGCGGCCCCAGCGTGCTGAAGCTGACCGAGGCGATTCCGGTCATCCTGGAGGACGCCGGCTTCGACGCCCACTGGGCCGCGCGCTACTACCAGTCCGTGATCGAGGTGTTCAGGTCGCTCTGCAGGGCGGGCAGCGCGGCGACGACGACCGTCTGCGCGAGGCCGGCGCCGAAAGCGGCCAGGAGCAGTGCGGCCACCACGCCGCGTCCGCCGGTGCCTGCCCGCTCGGTGGCCTTCGATTGTGTCTGATGGGTTGTCACGTCACTGCCTCGTGGTGGGTTGGTGCGGACTTCCGGGCAGGGCCAACACAGGGACTTGCGGACAGTGTCCGCAAGATGCGCTTCATGTCACCGGCCCGCGCATGGGCGCAGGAACTCCTCTTGCCTGTGTGGCAATTTCCGGTGCCGTCGTTGGCCCTGGCGCCCGCTTCGTCCTGTCGTCGTGGAATACCCGCGGGGGTATATTCGCCAGACGGCGAGGTGTCCTTCATGCCATCCACGTCCTCCGTCCCCCGTCCCGCCCGGGACCATCACCGTGTGCTGATCGTCGGAGGGGGAACCGCCGGGATCACGGCCGCCGCCCGGTTCCGGCGCGCAGGTGTCACCGACGTCGCGGTGGTCGAACCGGCTCGCACGCACTGGTACCAGCCGCTGTGGACCCTGGTCGGCGGCGGTCGGGCCCCGCTCGGCATCACCCGCCGCGCCGAAGCCTCCGTGATACCGGGGAAGGTGCGCTGGATCCGCGAGGCCGCCACCGCCGTCGACCCGCAGGCGCGGACCGTCACCACCACCGAGCGCACCATCGGCTACGACTACCTGGTGATGGCGCCCGGTCTGCAACTCGACTGGGACGGGGTTCCCGGTCTGGACGCGGCCGTCGGGCACGGTGCCGTCTCCAGCAACTACTCCTTGACCGGATCCGGGTGGTCCTCGTGCTGCCCGCCGACTCCATGTTCGGGGTGCCGGTCTGGCGCCGGGCCCTGGAGCGGGTCGCCGACCGCTACGGCATCGAGGTCCGGCTGAACTCCGAGATGACCGCCGTCGACGGCGCCGCCCGCCGACTGACCCTGGCCGACCACGCCGCCGGCACCGAGGAGAGCCTCGCGTTCGACCTGTTGCACGCCGTACCGCCGCAGAGCGCCCCCGACTGGGTCGAGAGCAGCCCGCTCGCCGACCCCGCAAGCCCCTACGGCTATGTGGAGGTGGACCGGTACCCCCTTCAACACCCGCGCCACCGCAATGTCTTCGCCCTCGGTGACGTCGCCAACCTGCCCACCTCCAAGACCGGCGCCGCCGTCCGCAAGCAGGCCCCGGTGGTGGTCGCCAACCTGCTGGCCGAGATGAAGGGTGGGCGGAGTGGTGAGCGGCGTGGTGAGCCGCGCCGCTACGACGGCTACACGTCCTGCCCGCTGGTCACCGCCCGGGACAGGATGCTGCTCGCGGAGTTCGACTACGACCAGCAGCCCGCCCCCAGCATCCCCCTGCTCGACACCGCCAAGGAGCGCCGCGACATGTGGCTGCTCAAGCGCTACGGCCTGCCGGCCCTGTACTGGCACGGCATGCTCAAGGGCCTCGTATAGCGGAGCGGTGGCGCTCCACCTTCCTGATCGGATACCCCCGGGGGTACCTGTGCTAGTGTCGATTACATACCCCCGGGGGTAATTCTCCACTGGAAGGGAGTCACCGGCGTGTTCTTCGTCGACGTCATCGAGTTGGCAGGCCTCGGCAACCGCAGTTACCTCGCGGGCGGTGAGCGCACCGCGGTGGCGGTCGATCCGCCGCGCGACATCGACCGGGTGCTGGCGGCCGCGGTGCGGCGCGGGGTGCGGATATCCCACGTCGTCGAGACGCACCTCCACAACGACTACGTCACCGGCGGACCGGAGCTGGCACGGATCACCGGCGCCACCTACCTGGTCCCCGCCGACGCCCGGGTCTCGTACGCACGGACACCGGTACATGACGGGGACCGCGTGTCCATCGACGACGCCGAGCACGGCGAAGGCAGCGCCGGGCTGACCCTGCGGGCGATGGCCACCCCCGGGCACACCCCGCACCACACGGCGTATGTGCTGGAGGAGAGCGGGGCGGCGGTCGCGGTGTTCACCGGTGGTTCGCTGCTCCTCGGCACGGTCGGCCGCCCCGACCTCGTCGAGCCGCGCCTGACCGAGCGACTCGCCCGCGCCCAGCACGCCTCGGCGCACCGCCTGGCGGCCGAACTCCCGGACGAGACAGCCGTGTTGCCCACCCATGGCTTCGGGAGCTTCTGTTCCGCCGGCCAGTCGGACGGCGGCGACACGACCATCGGCAAGGAGAAGGCCGGCAACGAGGCGCTCGTCCGGGACGTCGACACCTTCGTCGCCGAGCTGCTCGCCGGACTGGACGACGTCCCCGCGTACTACACCCACATGGGCCCGGCCAACGCCGCGGGGCCCGCGCCGGTCGACCTCACCCCGCCCGCCGTGTCCGACGCCGACGAGATCGCCGCCCGGCTGGCCGCGGGGGAGTGGGTGGCGGACCTGCGCAACCGTGTCGCCTTCGCCGCCGGGCATGTCTCGGGCTCGTTCAACTTCGAGGCCGAGGGCCAACTCGCCACCTATCTGGCCTGGTTGATCCCGTGGGGCAAGCCCGTGACCCTGCTCGCGGAATCGGCCGGGCAACTGGCCGCCGCGCAGCGGGAACTCGTCCGGGTCGGCATCGACCGGCCCGCCGCCGCGGCCACGGGCGGACCGTCGGGCTGGGTGCGCGAGGGCGAGGCGCCGAGGTCCTTCCGGCGAGCCACCTTCGCCGACCTCGCCGCGCGGCGGCCCGGGAGCGAAGGCGTGGTCGTCCTGGACGTCCGGCGCGCCTCCGAACAGGCCGGTGGCTTCGTCGAGGGCTCGGTCCGCATCCCCCTGCACACCCTGCACCGCCGGCTCGACGAGATCCCTCCGGGCGAGGTGTGGGTGCACTGCGCCGGCGGAATGCGTGCCGCCATCGCCGCCTCCCTGCTGGACGCGGCGGGCCGCGATGTCGTCGCCGTGGACGACGCCTACGACAACGCCGAGAAGGCCGGACTCACCGTCAAGAACGCCTGACCGCGACGGCTGTCGCAGCGGTCCATGCCGAGTCGTGAGGGGCGGAGGGTTTCGATGAGTGTGTTCCGAGGTGAGCCGGGGCGGATCACGGTGCGACAGGCGGTGGCGCGCACCGGCGGCGATGACGCCGCCGCGGGAGGCGGTGACGCCGTACTGCTGGACGTCCGGGAACCGGACGAGTGGGAGGCGGGCCGCGCGCCCCGGGCCGTACACCTGCCGCTGTCGGCGTTGGAGGCCGGGGCCGGTCTGCCCGCCGAGGTCCGGGGGCGGCCGTTGGTCGTCGTCTGCCGCTCCGGCAACCGTTCCCGGCAGGCGGCCGAGCTGCTGACCGCCCGGGGCGCCGAGGCCGTCGACGTGATCGGCGGGATGCGGGACTGGGCAGGCTCCGGGCTGCCCGTGGTGAACGCGCGGGGCGAGGACGGCACGGTCGCGTGAGTGCTCTGATACTCGCCCTGGTCGCCGGGGCCGTCATCGGTCTGGCGCTCGGGGCGCTCGGGGGCGGCGGCAGTGTGCTGGCCGTGCCCGCCCTGATCTATCTGCTCGGCTTCACCCCGGTCGCGGCCTCCACCGCGAGCCTGGTCATCGTCACCGTCACCTCGGCCACCGCCCTGTCCGCACACGCCCGCGACGGCCATGTCCGCTGGCGCGTCGGGCTGTTGTTCGCGGCGGCCGGGATCGGCCCGGCCGTCCTCGGCGGCGCGCTCGCGGGACGACTGCCGGACGCCGCGCTGACCTGCGCCTTCTCCGCCGTCGCCGGGCTGGCCGCGGTACGCATGCTGCGACCCGGGCACACGGCGGCCGCCGGACGGGTACGTCCGGGGCGCGCGGCGGGAGCCGGTGCGGGGCTGGGCGCGGTCACCGGTGTGCTGGGGGTCGGCGGCGGCTTCCTGGCCGTACCCGCCCTGGTGGGAGTGCTCGGACTGCGGATGAAGGAGGCGGTGGGCACCAGCCTGTTGGTCATCTCCGTCAACTCGTTGGCCGCGCTGGTGACACGCGCCGGTACGGCCGACGGGCTGGACTGGGCCGTCGTCGCCCCCTTCGCCGGGGCCGCGATCCTCGGCGCGTGGGACGGCAGGCGCCTGGCCGCGAAGGTCTCCGGGGGCGCGCTCCAGCGGATCTTCGCCCTGGTGCTGCTGGCGGTGGCCGCCTTCATGCTGATCGACGTGATCGTGTGACGCGCGCCGACCGCCCGGTGGTGCCCGGCGGGGCGGCCGACGTCCGGATACCTCAGGCCAGCGACAGGAAGAGCTTCTCCAGCCGGGCGCGCATCTGTTCCGTCGTCTCGCCGTTGCGCTGTGCCTTCTCGGTGTCGGTCAGGCACTGCTGCAGACCGGTGGCGATGATCGCGAAGCCCGCCCGGTCCAGGGCGCGGGAGGCGGCGGCGAGCTGTGTGACGACTTCCTCGCAGTCACGGCCCTCTTCGATCATCCGGATCACACCGGCGATCTGGCCCTGAGCCCGGCGCAGCCGGTTCAGCACGGACTTGAGTTCCGCACCCGCGAGATCCAGTTCCACGACCACTCCTCCGTATATACCCCTAGGGGTACTGTACGCCCCGGTACTCAGTACCGTCGAACACTAAAGGATCCCACCAGCCATGACCGCTGCCCTCACGCCCGCCGTCCTCGGGACCGAGCAGGCCCGCACCCGGCTGCACGAGCTGACCGTCATCGACGTACGGACCCCGGGCGAGTACGCCTCGGGCCATCTGCCCGGCGCCCTCAACATCCCCCTGGACCACGTCCGGCGCGCACTGCCCGAGATACGGCAGGCCGCCGAGAACGGCGACGTCCTCGTCGTGTGCGCCTCGGGCGCGCGCTCCGAGAACGCCTGCAGGCTGCTGGCCGAGCACGGCATCCCCGCCGCCACCCTGGCCGGCGGCACCGGCGCCTGGGCGGCCGAGGGCCACGACCTGCACCGGCCCGCGGTCTGCGACCTCCCCCGTGCCACCTGGAGCATGGAACGCCAGGTGCGCCTCACCGCCGGCACGGTCGTGCTCGTCGGCCTCGGCCTCGGTCTCGTCGCGCACCCGGCCTTCCAACTCCTGTCGGCGGGCGTCGCGGGCGCCCTCGTCCTCTCCGCGGTCACCAACACCTGCGGCATGGCGGCCGTGCTCGCCAAGCTGCCGCACAACCGGCCCCGCGCGACCGACCTGGCCGCCACGCTGGCCGTACTGCGCAACCGCTGATCCGCCCGGACCCCGGCCGCGCCGCGGTACCCGAATGAGGGTGCGGGAACGGTTCCGGAGCCGCGGGCAGGTGGCCGACCAGATCCACCTGTGGGCCGGGTCGGGGCGGGGACGGCCGCGTCCGGGATCCGTACCGTGGTGGACCACCGACCGGCCGGGGGCGGCGCGCACACCCCGGCGGTCGGCGCGGCACGGGAGACGTCGAGGCGCGCGGGTGTCGTCAGGGCGTTTCCGCCTCGGGGAACTTGGCGTGCATCCAGCGCGCCGAGGTGACGGCGCTCTCGTAGGGGTCGGCGATGTCCGGGCGGTCGACCTCGACCATCAGCCAGCCGTCGAACGTGCCGGGGAGGTTGCCGATGATTCCGCCGAGGTCGAGTTCGCCGCGGCCGGGCTCGGCCCAGAGGCCGGCCAGGACGGTCTGCTGGTAGCCCCAGCCCTTCTCACGGCCCCGCGCGGCGACGCCGAGCCGGCAGTCCTTCACATGCACGAAGGGGATCCGCTCCGCGTAGTCGGCGACGAACTTGCCGACGTCCGAGCCCGCCCAGGCCAGGTGCCCGGTGTCGGGCAGGAAGCCGAGCCGGGACTCCGGGAGGGCGTCGAGCACGGCGCGGCCCTCCTCCTCGGTCTCGATCCAGGTGCCGACGTGCGGGTGCAGGTTGGGCCGGACGCCCTCGGCGACCATGACGTCGGCGATCCTCCCGATCAACGCCGTCACGGCCCCGACGCGGGACGGATCCGCGTCGTACCCCTGTGCCGGGTGTGCCACACGCGGCATGTCCTTGCCCATCGCCAGGCCGAGGCCGATCTCGGTCATGCCGAGTTCGGCGTGCTGACGCGCGAGGGCGGCGGCGCTCGCGACCACGTCGTCCTCGTTTCCGTCCCGGCCGTCCGAACGGCACACGAAGTAGCCGGGCGCCGGTGTCAGGCCGACCTCGTCCAGGACCGCCCGGTAGCGCACGACGGTCCAGTCGGCGGGGACTTCGGCCATGACCGAGTCGAAGCCGGCCTGCTTGATCAGGGACAGCAGCCGCTGCCGTTCGGGTGCCTTGGACGGGTCGATCCAGCCGTCGTCGCTGGCCATCCACTGGATGGGGTTGAGCGCGATACGCATACGAGTTCCTTTCGGGGCGTGCCTTCGGGGCGAGGGCAGCCCGGAGCCGGGGTGAGGTCGGGACGTGGTTCAGGAGTGACCCGCGAGTTCGCCCGGGAAGTGGCAGGCGGCCCGCTGGCCGGAGGGGGTGAGGGCAAGACGCGGATCGCTCTCCGCGCAGATCGTGCGGTCCGAGTGCACCAACGGGCCGATCGGGCACCGGGTGCGGAACCGGCAGCCGGAGGGCGGGTTCGCCGGGCTCGGCAGATCGCCCCGCAGGACGATGCCCTCCCGCGGGCGCGCCGCGACGCTCGGTACCGGCGAGGACGACAACAGCGCGGCGGTGTACGGGTGTTGAGGGTTGCCGTAGACATCGGCGACGTCGCCGTACTCGACGATCCTGCCGAGATACATGACGGCGACCGTGCCGCTGAGGTGGCGGACGACGGACAAGTCGTGGGCGATGAAGAGGTAACCGAGTCCCAGTTCGTTCTGCAGCTTCTCCAGCAGGTTGATGATCTGTGCCTGGACCGACATGTCCAGCGCCGAGACCGGCTCGTCGAGGACCAGCGTGCGCGGTTCGCGGGCCAGCGCCCGCGCGATGCCGATCCGCTGGCGCTGTCCCCCCGAGAACGCGTGCGGATAGCGGTCGAGATGCTCCGGGCGCAGCCCCACCTGCTCCATCAGGGAGCACGCGGCCGCTTCGAGTGCCTGTCCGGCGATGCCCCGGATCGCCAGCGCCTCGGTGAGGGACTGACGGATCGTGCGCCGTGGGTTCAGCGACGCGTAGGGGTCCTGGAACACGTACTGCACCGAGGACCGGACCCGTTTGAGGTCCTCCGCGCGCATCGCGCTCACATCGGTTCCGTCGACGACGATCGACCCCTCGGTGATCGGGTTGATGCCGACGACACCGCGCGACAGCGTCGACTTGCCGCAGCCGCTCTCGCCCACGAGCCCCAGGGTGCGGCCCGCGTGCACGGTCAGGCTCACCGAGTCGACGGCGTACACCGGGGGTTCCCGGTGGAACAGTCCGCGCCGTCGCGATCCGACGTCGACCCTGACGTCGCGGATCTCCAGAACGGGTTCGGCCGCCGTGGGAGCGGTCCGCGGTACGGGTGCCGTGTCCTTGGCGCGCGCTGCCCCAGGAGTGCTGCCTGCGCAGACGTCGACGCCGCGCTGGGCCACGAAGCATGCCGCGGTCTGCGCCGACTCCCCGATCCGCAGCAGCGCCGGCGGTTCGTGCGCGCACCTGTCCTCGGCGAACCGGCAGCGGGGCGCGAACGCGCAGCCGGGCGGGAGCGCGGCGGGATCGGGCGGGGCGCCGGGGATCGCCGGCAGCGGCCGGCCGATCCGTTCGTCGTCCAGGCGGGGCATGGCCTCCAGCAACGCCGCGGTGTAGGGGTGGCGCGGATGCTCGAAGACCTGTTCGACGGTTCCCTTCTCGACCGTACGACCGCTGTACATCACGACCACGTCCGTACAGAGCTCGGCGACCACACCCATGTCGTGCGTGATGATCGCGACGGCGATGCCCAGCTCGGTGCGCAGCCTGGCCAGCAGCCGCAGGATCTGGGCCTGGATCGTGACGTCGAGAGCCGTCGTCGGCTCGTCGGCGATGAGCAGCGCCGGATCGTTGGCCAGGGCGATCGCGATGACGACGCGCTGGCGCATGCCACCGGAGAACTGGTGCGGGTACTGATCGATCTTCGTCCGGACGTCGGGTATGCCGACCTGCTCCAGAAGCCGGACCGCCCGCGAGCGCGCGGTCTTCCTGTCGACGCCGTGGACCGTCATGGCCTCGACGATCTGGTCGCCGATCTTCATGACGGGGTTGAGCGCGGCCTGCGGGTCCTGGAAGACCAGCGCGACCTTGCTGCCGCGCCGGCGCCGCATCTCGCTCTCGGGCAGCGCGAGCAGATCCTCGCCGTCGAACCGCACCGAACCGCCGACGATCTCGCCCGGCGGGCGCACCATCCGCATGATGGATCGCGCGGTGACGGACTTGCCCGAGCCGGATTCGCCCACGATGCCGAGGACGTCGCCCGGGTAGATGTCGAAGCTGACGTCGTTGACGGCTTTGACGTCGCCGCTCTTCAGCCGGAACTCCGTGCCCAGGCCCTCGACGCGCAGCAGCGGCACGCCCCTGCCGGGGGCCGCCGTCGGCGGCGGAGGTTCGGTCATGGCTGGGTCGGTCGTCGGGTTCATCGGCGATTCACCGCCTCGTTGAGCGCGTCCGACATCAGGCCGACGCCCACCGCGAGCAGCAGGAGCAGCGCCGCGGGGCCGATGATGTAGGTGGGGGACTGGGTCACGAACCGAAGGCCGTTGTTGAGCAGTACGCCGAGCGAGGGCGTCGGTGGCTGTACGCCGAGGCCGACGATGGACAGTCCGGCCTCGATGTAGACGCCGATGACCATCCAGACGGCCCCGTTCACGACGATGGCGTCCATCGCATTGGGAAGGACGTGCCGGACGAGCAGTTGCCGGCGCGAGACGCCGAGCACCCGGGCGGCGAGGACGTACTCCCTGCCCTGCTGGGTGAGCCAGGCGCCGCGGGCCAGACGCCCCGCGCTCGGCAGACCGCCGATCAGGATGGTGAGGAACAACGCGAACCAGCCGGGGCCGAGGATGGCCACCAGGCAGACCCCGAGGATCAGTCCGGGGAAGCCGATGACCACGTCGAGCAGTCGCTGCACTCCCGAGCCGAGCCATTCGGAGAGCGCGCCGCACAGACCGAGCAGGGTGCCGACCGCCATGCTGAGCGGCACCGCGGTGAGGATGAGGCTCAGGTCGACGCGCAGACCGTAGACGCTCCGGACGAAGATGTCGCGGCCGAACTCGTCCGTACCGAAGAGATGCCGGCTCGACGGTCCGGCGAAGGTGTCCGGCCCCTGCTGGTCGAAGCCCGCCGAGAACAGGACGGGAGCGAGCAGGGCGGCGAGCACCATGCCCACGAGGATCGTCAGCCCGATGACGCCCTTCGGGGTGCGGAAGGCCGACAGATAGCGGGCCAGTGTCGGATGGAGCCTCCGGCGCGTCGCCACCGGCGCCGCGGCGGACGGCATGAGGGGAACATCGGTCATGACCGGTCTCCCAATCTGATCTTCGGGTCGAGCGCCGCCAACACGATCTCGGTGACGATCTGACAGATCACCGCCACGCAGACCACACCGAGGATCAGCACCTGAAGGACGGTGAAGTCGCGTGTCTGCACGCTCGACACGGCGAGCTGGCCGAGGCCGTTGCGGTTGAAGACGGCCTCGATGACCACGGCGCCGGCGAGCAGGGTGCCGATCTCCAGTCCGATCGCGACGACCGCGGTGCCGAAACTGTTGCGCAGCACATGGCGCAGCGTGATCCGCCGGGGCGAGACCCCTTTGGCCAGGGCCAGATCGACGTAGTCCTCGTTCCGGACGCGGGCCATCTCCGTCTGGAGGAGTCGGGCCACACCCCCGGCGGGGGACAGCGCCAGCGCGACCGCGGGAAGGACCAGATACTGGATACCGATCGCGGGATCGTGCAGCACGCTCACCTCGCCGCTGACGGGCAGCCAGCGGTGGTACACGCCGAAGACGAGGATCAGCGCCAGCGCGGTGAGGAACGACGGTACGGCGACCAGGACGCTGTTGCCGATGTCGAGGGCCGCCCGCGCCCACCACCGCCTGGTCGAGCCGGCGAGCACTCCCAGCGTGGTCCCGATGAGGACGACGAGCAGGGTGGCGAACACGGCCAGTTCGACGGTGCTCTCCAGCCGGTCGCCGATGAGGCTCGAAACGCTGCGATGGAGGAGGTAGGACTGGCCCAGATCGCCGTGGAACAGCCCGGAGATCCAGTCCCCGTACTGCACGACGAGCGGTCGGTCCAGCCCCAACTGCCGCCGGATGGCGGCGATGTTGGCGGCGGTCGGGTCCGAGCCGGCGAGGGTGACGGCGACGTCTCCGGGGGCGAGCCGGGGCAGGGCGAAGGCGACGATCGAGCTGGCGAGGAGCACGAACCCCACCGACGGCACCTTGCGGATCAGGAACCGGATCATTTCGACAGCCACGCCGTGCCGAGGTCCAGGAAGCCTGTCCGGGCGGCCTTGATGCCACCGACGGACGTCGACCGGACCGTCATGGTCGGGCGTGTGATCAGCGGGACCGCGAACGCCTGGTCGAGGAAGTAGTCGTTGTAGTCGTGCACCGCCGCCTTCTGGTCATCGGTCGAGGTCGCGGTGCCGATCTTCTCCACGAACTTCGTGTACTGCGCGTTCTCGAGCTTCAGGAGGTTGCCGTTCGCGACGAACTCCGGTCGGCTGACGACCTGGGTCGCCGGTGACAGCGCGTTGCTGCTCATCATCAGGACCGCGGGTGTCCCCATGTTCTGTCTGGCGATCCGCTCGTCGTACTCGGTGGCGCTGAGCAGGACGGGCTTGGCGTTCAGGCCGACGGCGGCGAGGTTGTTCTTGACGATCTGGAAGATGCCGGTGGCTTCGGGGGTGTTGAGCGTGACGACGTCGAAGGAGGCGTTCTTCACGCCTGCCTGGGCGAGCAGTTTCTTGGCCTTGTCCGGCTGATACGTGTAGTGCTTCGCCTGGGTGTCGTTGTAGCCGACGGTGGACGTACGCCACGGCAGGTCCGTCGCCTGCGCCTGGCCGCCTTCGACCTGAGAGACGATGCGGTCGCGGTCGATCGCGTACTGGACCGCCTGGCGGACGGTCTTGTTGTCGAACGGAGCCCTGGTCACGTCGAGGGCGAGCGGTATCGCCGATCCGCCCGACGTCACCAGCGCGTAGCCCTGCTGCTTGCTCAGGCTGCGGGCGTCGAGGGAGGGCATTCCGACGCCGTACTGGATGCGACCGCTGCGGATCGCCGAGACGATGGCGGTCGGGTCGTTGATGATGTTGATCTCGATCTTGTCGAGATGCGTGTTCTTGGCGTCGCGGTACTGCGCGTACTTGGTGAGCTCGACCTTGCCGCCGGGTGTCCACGACTTCCAGGTGAAACGACCGGTGCCGTCGACGACCTTGCCCGCCGCGTAGTCGGCGTAGGCCGACGGGTTGAGGATCGGCATCGTCTCGAACAGGTCGAAGATGTTCGGCGTCGGCTGCGAGAAGGTGAGGGTGAGCTGATGGTCGCCGTTGGCCTTCATCGAGGAGATTCGCGCGGCGATCGGCTGGTTGGCCGCTCCGGTCGCCGGGTCCTGCACCTTCTTCAGGGTGAAGACGACGTCGCTCGCCGTCAGCTTGCGGCCGCTGTGGAACGTCACGTCGTCCCGGAGGGTGATGTCGATGCTTCTGGCGTCGGGGGCGAGCGTCCACGACGTGGCGAGGACGCCGCTGGGCCGGCCGGTCCTGGCGCCGATGACCGTGAGCGTCTCGAAGACCTGGTACTCGGACAGCAGATTGCCGAAGGAGGTCTTGAGGAAGGAGCCGGGGTCGACATCGCTGGTCTGCGCGACGACGAGGGTGCCTCCGTTGCGCACCGGGCCGGCGGTCGCGGAGTGCGCGCCGGTGGGCTGGGTGGCGGCGCTGCACGCGGCGGACGTGAGCAGTGCCGCGCCCGCGGCGGCGCTCGCCATCAGTCGACGCGGCCGGGCCGACTTGGTCAGTGACATCGATGCTCCTTGGGGTGTTCGGGGGAACCATGGGTGAACGAGGGTGGGTTGATGGGAGCGTTCGCCCCGTTTTGGCGCCGAGCCGACGCCGTGGCGGACGGTGCGTGTCAGGTGTCGCGCAGATCCAGGACGACCTTGCCCCAGGGGTGACCGGACTCGACTTCGCGCAGTGCGGCCTCGGCCTCCGCGAAGGGGAAGACCTGGCGGACCTGGGGATCGAGCCGGCCTTCCGCCACCCGCCGAGCCAGCTCGGTGAGCGTGGCGGTCGAGCTCGTGCGGGACATCGACCCGGCGCGGTACCGGGCCGCCGTCCCGGGGTCGGCGGCCGAGATCACCCGGCAGCCGGGGGAGAACACCGCCGAGACGCTGTCGAGCGCGGTACCGCCCGCGAGGTCGAAGATCGCGTCGACCCCGTTAGGCAGGGCCGCCGCAAGCCGCTTGCCGAAGTCGGCGCCGTCGTAGTCGATCGCTGTGGCGCCCAACGACTCGACGAACTCCCCTTTGGCCGCGGAAGCGGTGCCGACGACGGACACTCCGGCCTCGCGGGCGAGTTGCGCCGCCACGACGCCGACTCCGCCGCCGATTCCCAGGATCAGCAGGGTCTCGCCGGCCGCCACACCGAGTTGCCGCACCCCGTCGTACGCGGTGACGGCTGCCACCGGCAGTACGGCCGCGTCGGTGAACGAGACCTCGCGGGGCTTGTGGGCCGTTTGGCTCGCGGTCAGGAGCGCGTGGCGCGCGTAGCCGCCGGAGCCCCGGAAGCTGGTGCCGAACACCGGGTCTCCCACGGCGAACCCCTCGACCCCCTCGCCGAGCCGCTCCACCACGCCCGAGGCCTCACGCCCGAGAACGGCCGGCAGGCCGAGGGGGAGGAAGGCACGGTGCATACCGGCGCGGACTCCCCAGTCCACCGGGTTGACCCCTGCCGCGTACACCGTGACGAGCAACTCGTCAGGTCCGGGTACGGGTTTGGGCAGATCGAGGAACCGCTGTACCTCCGGTCCGCCGTACGCGGTGAATCCATAAGCGTCGGGCACTGCGAGCCTCCCTGGCTGAATTACGGCGGCTGTACGTTCGTTCGTGTGCGGCCCGGGACTCCGGTGCGACGGAGGGCTTGGCTCAGTAGCGGGGCCGCGGGCGGTCGCAGGTGCTGTCCAGTTCCACGACGCGCCCCTGCCGGGAGGCCTCGTCGACGGCGCACAGCGCTTCGAGCACGTGGAAGGCGAACGAGGCGTTCGCGCGGTGCGGGCCGCCCTCGACCGCGTCCGCGAGGTCGCGCACGCCGAGGCCGCGCCGGGCCTGCTCGCGGGTGCCCACGGCACCGAACGGCCCGACGGTCGGTTCCAGCACCCGCCACTCGGTCTCGCCGTGCCGCCGCAGGCGTACGTCGCCGTCGAAGTGGTTCGGGTTCGGCAGCGACAGGGTGCCCTCGGTGCCGTAGATCTCCATGAAGGGCAGGTCCGTGTCCCACACGTCGAAGCTCATCTGCGTGGTGCCGATGACGCCCGAGGCGAAGGTCAGTACCGCGCCGGCGTGGGTGGGGACCGTGACCTCGATGGAGTCGACGGCACGCTCCGGCGCGGTCACCGTCCTCGTCGGGGCACCGATCCGGCTCGCCGCGGTGACGGAACGGACCGGGCCCAGGAGGTTCACGAGGATCGCGAAGTAGTACGGGCCCATGTCCATCACCGGGCCGCCACCCGGCTGGAACAGGAAACGCGGGTCCGGGTGCCAGGTCTCGGCCTTGCTGTGGCCGATGAACGCCGAGGCACCGATCGGGGTGCCGATCCGGCCCGCGTCCAGGGCCTTGCGGGCCGTCTGGCTCGCGCTGCCGAGGAACGTGTCGGGCGCCGAACCGCAGGTCGCGATCGCCGATCTCAGCGGGCGGGTGCTCGCGCAGGAGAGTGTGGCCGTCCCGCTCGCCGCGGGCCCGGAAGTCGTGCTCAAGGCGGTGTCCGAGCGGCTGCTGAGCCTGGTGGAGAGGTGCGGGCGGGACCCGGACCGGGTCAGGGAAGTGGTGATGGGCCTGCCGGCGCCGGTGGACACCCAGCGCGGCTGCGCGATGCGGCCGACCGGGATGCCCCGCTGGGACGGCTATCCCGCGGCCGAGAAGCTGCGCGAGATCTTCCGTGCCCCCGCCGTGGTCGACAACGACGCCAACCTCATGGCCCTCGGCGAGGCCGTCCAGGACCAGGTCGACACCCCGTTGCTGTGCGTCAAGATCGGTTCCGGTATCGGGGCCGGGATCATCACCGAGAGCGGCGAGGTGTTCCGAGGGGCGGACGGTGCGGCCGGCGACGTCGGGCACATCCGAGCCGTGAGCGGCGGCGACGTCCTGTGCGCCTGCGGCAACATGGGCTGCGTCGGGGCGCTCGCCTCCCACCGGGCCGTTCTGCTCAGCCTCGGCATCCCCGAGTCGACCGACGAGGATCCGCTGTACGGGGCCCACACACTGGCGGAACGTGTCGCCAACAACGACCCGCCCGCCGTACGCGCCCTGCGCCCAGGCCGCCGTCCAGATCGGCGAGGTGGTGGCCATGCTGGTCTATATGTTCAACCCGCGCACCCTGGTCCTCGGCGGCCCGCTGAGCGAGCTGCGCGACGACCTGCTCTCAGGGGTCCGTGCCGTGGTCTATCAGCGCGCCCTGCCGCTGGCCACCCGCAAGTTGACCATCACCACGACCCAGCTCGGTGAGAACTCCGCGATCCACGGCGGTATCGCCCTCGCCCGCCGCGACGTCTTCAGCGAGCAGGGCATCGCCCGCATGCTGGCCGACCCCACCGGGACGGTCTGACACGCCCCGCAGCCGCAGCACCTCGGGCGGTGCTGCGGCTGGTCGGGACGGGCTTGTGCGGCGGCGCCCCGTGCGTGCGCGTCCGCGGTGTCGAAGGGCATGGCCCTGCTCCCGGACGGGGCAGGCGCGGGGCCGATCTCGTGGAGATGCGGTCCGGGCGTCCAGAAGGAGCCCGCCCGGCCGAGGTCCGCCCTCGCCACCGCGGGGCGCGCCTCGGGCGGAGGCGGTCGGCGTCGGAGTCCGGGTCGATACCGGCCATCGCGGCCATTTCCAGGGTCTCGGACAACCGCAGCACCTTGATCATGAGATCGGTGCCGATGTTCCCGGAGCCGATGACGGCCACCTTGGTGCGGGTGCTCATGCCTTGTCCCCCTCTTCTGTTGCGAACTCTGCCTGCACACGGCCCAGTTGACTGATGCGTGCCTCGAACCGGTCACCGGGGGACACGACCGCCATCGGGCCGAGCGCGCCGGTCAGCACGATGTCTCCGGCCCGCAGGGGATCGCCCATCGTGGCCAGGGTCGAGGCGAGCCAGGCCGCCGCGTTGAGCGGGCTGCCCAGGCAGTCGGCGCCGGTCCCTTCGGACACCACCTCGCCGCCCCGGGTCATCGTCATCCGTACGCCCCGCAGATCGAGGCCCCTCAGCGGCACGGGCGTCCCGCCGAGGACGAAGAGGCCGCTGGAGGCGTTGTCCGCGACGGTGTCGACGATGCCGATGTCCCAGTCGGCGATACGGCTGTCCACGATCTCCAGGGCGGGCAGCGCGAAGTCGGCCGCGCGCAGTACGTCGGCCACCGTGCAGTCGCGGTGCGGCAGTTCGGCGCCGAGGACGAGGGCGACCTCGGCCTCCACCTTGGGCTGGATGAGCCGCCCGGCCGCGATCGTGGTGCCCTCGGGGACCGCCATGTCGGCGAAGAGCGTCCCGAAGTCGGGCTGGTCCACACCGAGTTGGTTCTGCACGGCGGGCGAGGTCAGTCCGATCTTGCGGCCGACGACGCGCCGCCCGGCGGCCAGACCCCGCTCGACGTTCACGCGCTGCACCGCGTACGCGGCGGCCACATCGCTGAGGCGGGTGCGCAGGGGCGGGCAGGTCACGCCGGTCCGCGTGGCCTCCAGGAGTGAGTCGGCCGCCTTCGCGACCTCCGCGGCGCTCATCGGGTGCTGCCCGAAGCGGAGTTGACCAGAGGAGTGTCCACGCCGACCGGGCCGAGGCCGCTCGCCCCGCCCGGTGTGCCGAGCGCGGTCGTACGGCCCGGCAGGGGTATCTCGAAGAAGCGGCGGTTGTCGGTGCGGAACTCCGGGTCGGCCAGGCGGTCGACGGTGATCGCCTGCTCCGGGCAGGCGGTCTCGCAGGCGCCGCAGTCGATGCACTCCACCGGGTTGATGTAGAGCTTGCGCTCGCCCTCGTAGATGCAGTCGACCGGACACTCCTCCATGCACGACCGGTCCATGATGTCGACACAGGCCGGGCCGATCACATAGGCCATGTCAGTTCTCCTTGTCCGGGGCATGCCCGTTGTCCGTGGAATGACCGGGGAACAGCGCCGCCTCCGGATCGATGACGGTGGCCGCGTTGTTGACGGCGGTGGCGACCTCGCCGAAGCCCACGGCGATCAGCCGCACCTTGCCCGGGTAGTCGGTGATGTCGCCGGCGGCGAACACCCGGGGCAGATTGGTGGCCATCCGGGTGTCCACGGCGATCCGCCGGGCCTGGAGTTCCAGTCCCCAGTTCTGGAGCGGGCCGAGGTCGGCGACGAAGCCGAGGGCGGCGACGACCGTGTGCGCCGGGAGCAGCCGGGTGGCCCGGGTGGCGCGGTGCCGGACCTCTACCCGCTCCACCGCCGAGGTGCCGTGCAGCGCACTCACCTCGGAGTCGGTGATGATCTCGATGCCGAGGGTCCGCACCCGTTCCACGCTCGCGTGGTGGGCGCGGAAGCGGGCGGTGCGGTGGACGAGCGTGACGGACCGGGCGATCGGGGCGAGCGTCGCCGCCCAGTCGAAGGCGCTGTCTCCGCCGCCGACCACGACCACGTCCTGGTCGGTGTGGTCGGCCGGGTCCGGCACGAAGTAGACCTGACCGCGGCCGAGGTAGCGCTCGCCCGCCGGAAGCGGCCTGGGGGTGAAGGTTCCCACACCGCCGGTGATCACAACGGCCCCGGCCCGTACGGTCGTTCCCGTGTCGCTGCGGACGACGGGACGGCCGTCCGGCCGGTGGGACAGCTCGACCGCCCGCTGTCCGAGGAGATAGCGGACGCCGTACGGCTCCGCCTGCGCGACCAGGTTGTCGACCAGGTCGCGCCCGCGCACCGCCGGGAAGCCGGCGATGTCGAAGATGGGCTTCTCGGGGTACATCGCGCTGATCTGGCCGCCGCGCTGGGGCAGTACGTCCATGACCGTGACGCGCAGTCCGCGGAAGCCCGCGTAGTAGGCGCCGTAGAGGCCCGACGGGCCGGCACCGATGATCAGGATGTCGGTTTCGACCACCGGGGAATCGCCCGTGGTGACCGGCTCATCAGCAAGAACGCTCATGGTCCAGGAGCGTAGGGACGCCTGCCGCTCCGCCCTACGGAACCGGTCCGCCTGACGGGACACCGGGTGACTCACCGCTCAGCCCAGGTCCAGCTCGACGGTCCCCGTGACGCAGGGGGTGCCGTCGGACTTCAGGATCGCCACGTCGAGCGACACGCGCGGGCCCTCGACCGTACGGACGGTCGCGGTCCAGGTGAGCGGTTCGCCGGCCACCGCGGTCGCGAGGTTGCGCCAACTCACCGCCGTCGGGCGGGAGTCGGGTCCGGCCCACGCCAACGCGTACCGGGTGAGCGTCTCGCCGTGCAGGGTGGACTGCACGACCACGCCGGGGAAGCCCTCCGCGGCGGCGAACTCGGCGTCGTAGTGGATGCGGTGGGAGTTCCACGACACGGCGCCGAAGCGGAACAGTTGCACACTGGTGTGGGTGTACCGCCGCGGCGGGCAGATGTCACCCACGGCGGGGACAGGGGCGGGGACAGGGGCGGGGACGGAGGCGGGGGCGCTCATGAGGCCGCTCCGGAGCCGATGGCCTCCCGTACGACGATCGTCTCGTCCACGGTCGTCAGCTCCTCTCCGTCCGCCGAGGTGAAGCGGGTGCTGAGGCCGAGGAGGACGAAGGCCCCGGACCGGCCCCGCTTCCGCTCGGCGGAGGTGACCGCACGCGAGGCGGTCACCCGGGTACCCGCGAGCGGGGCGCGGAGCAGCCGTACGGACTGGCCGCCGTGCACCTGACGCACCGGGAGGCCCTGGGTGCACGGTGACTCCCGGACGGCCAGCCCGTCCGGCCGCAGCTCCTGCTCGGCAGGCCCGTCCTCCCAGCTCATGGTCGCCGCGAGGAACAGGGCGGGAGCCTCGACCGCCGCACCCTCGGCCTCCCGCGCCCGGGCCCGGCGGATGTAGTCGACGTCGTTGAGTGCCGCGGCGTACCGGCAGAAGTCCTTGACGGTCACCGTGCCGCAGTCCTCGTCCTCCCAGCGGCCGATCAGACCGCGGGCCCGGGCCAGCACCTCGTCCAGCGTGCTCACAGGGCCGACCGCAGCGACCGGCTGATGCCCAGCCCCGCGGTGCGCAGCGCGCTCGCGTGCGCGGCGGCGTCCACCCGGTAGGTGGGCGCGGTGATCGACAACGCGCCCGCCAGCGCGTTCTGCCGGCCGAAGACCGGCACGGCCATGCTCATGTAGCCGAGCCTGATCTCCTCCGCCTCGGTCGCGATGCCCTGCTCCCGGATCCGCTCCAGCTGGCCGCGCAGCCGCCCCGGGGAGGTGATCGTGTGGCGGGTGAACGGTTTCAGCCCGTTGCTGACCACATCGCCGAACAGGGAGGCGGGGGAGAAGGCCAGGATCGCCTTGCCGGTGGCGGTGCAGTACAGCGGGAGCCTGCCCGCCACCCGGGACTCCTCGCTCAGCCCCCGGTGCGGCAGGATCTTCTCCAGGTACACGACGTCGAGGCCGTCGTGGATCGCGAAGTGGATGGTCTCCTGGGTGGCCAGGAGCAGATCCTCCATGTACGGCTGCGCCACCTCGCGCAGGATCCGCTGCCGGTGCACCCGCTGGCCGATCTCGAACAGCCGCAGCCCGAGCCGGTAGTCGCAGCCCGCTCTCTCCAACAGCCCCCAGACCACCAGCTCCTGGCAGAGCCGGTGCACGGTGGCCTTCGCCACGCCCGTACGGCGCACGAGGTCGGCGAGGGAAAGCGAGTCGTCGTCGACGCTGAACGCCTCCAGGATGGGCCGCACCTTGCCGAGGACGGAGTTCATCGGATCGGGACAGGAAGCGGGCGACGCGGCGGGAGCGGGGGCCGCGGCGCGGGCGATCGGGACGACGGTCATGGCAGGCACCTCACGATCAACGGTTACGGCGAGGACTTCACGGTCGGCGATTACGGCGGTGACGTGACCGTCAGCGACTGCGGCGAGGGCTCGACCGGCAGCGGCTGCGGCGGACTTGACGGCCGACGGCCGAGGCGAGGGCTTCGCGGTCGACGGGCCACGGCGAGGACTTCACGACGGGTCGGCGTACGACGTCTCGGCGAGGAACGCCAGGCTGAGCGGGTTGTAGAGCTCGGCCTTCTCGTGCTGCGGCCAGTGCCCGCACTCGTTGAAGACCTCCAGGCGGGAGCCGGGGATCGCGGCGGCGATCGCCTCGGCCTCCGGGACGTCGCCGAGCGGGTTCTTGTTGCCCCAGACCACCAGGGTCGGGGCCTTGATCCGCGCCATGCGGTCGGGGCGGAGCAGATTGCGTTCGCGTGCCTCGACCTCCTGCAGCGCCAGCAGGTTGTGCAGGTTCCGCCGGAACTCGGGCTGGTGGTAGATCTCGTACCGCACCCGGGTCAGCTCCTCGCCCAGGTCCTCGTCCCACTCGGCCCACAGCAGCGCCAGCCGCTCCCGGGTGTAGGAGATCTCCTCCTTGAGAGCGGCCTCGCGGGTGGAGGTCTTCAGCCGTTCCATCACCGCCGGGTTGACCTTGGTGCCGCCCATGCACAGCAGTTGGAGGGAGGCGACCCGGTCCGGGTACTCGCTCGCCGCCCAGGACGACACCCAGCCGCCCAGCGACTCGCCCACCAGGTGTGCGCGTTCGGCTCCCACCGCGTCGAGGTACGCCATCAGATGCTCGACGTACGCCGGGATCTCACCCGGGCGGTCCGGCTTGCCGGTGTAGCCGTGGCCGAGCATGTCGATGGCGTGGCAGCGGTAGCCGGCCGAGGCGTGCGCGGGGATGTTGCGGACGAACGCCTCCAGGTGGCCGGTCGTGCCGTGCAGGAACACGACGTGCTCGCCGTCCTCGGGGCCGGCCTGCAGGGCGCGGGTGGTGACGTCGCCGGTCTCGACGTACGCGTGCCGGTAGTCGATGCCCGAGAGTTCGGTCCAGATGCTCATGACTGCCTTGACTGCCTTTCGTCGGTGTGTGCGGGGTCGAGGACGGCGACGGCCATGCCGGTGAGCCACTCGGGCATCGGCTCGTACGCCAGCCGCCGGCCGGGTATGTGGTCGAGCAGCGCCGACATGAGCAGCCAGGTGCGCACCTCCTGCGCGCCGTTGCCCGCCACCTTCTCCAGTTCGTCGGTGGTGTACTCGGTGATGCGGTGCGTCTCGCCGTTCTCGACGAGGGACAGGAACTCGTCGTCGAACCGAGGGTTCAGCGCGGCCTCGGCGGCCCGGATGATCTCGCGGCGCCTGACGTCGTAGTCCTGCCAGTTGTTCCGGCCGTTCAGCCAGGCGCCGACCATGAACTCCTCGTCCTCGCCGTGCGGTGCGCGCCAGTCCGGCCAGGGCAGCCGGTGCGAGAGTCCGCCCGAGCCGATGACGGCGACGCGACGGTCACCGGGGAACGCCAGCACGGCGTCCCGGATCGCCCGGCCCAGCCCCTCGCAGCGTGTGAGCGTGGGCAGCGGCGGGGCGAAGACGTTCACGACGATCGGTACGATCTCGACGTCCAGCCCCTCCAGGAGGTACTGGATCGCGTGCGACTGGCCGTGGTCGATCTGCAGCCTGGCCGAGAAGGCGGGGTCGTAATCACCCTGCTCCACAAGGGAGTCGGCGATGTGCTGGGCGAGCGGGACGTCCACCGGCTGCGGGCCCTTCGGCGTACCGGACTCCCCGCTCGCCACGCACTCGCCGACGCCGATGGTGAAGCTCGGGATCAGGTCCAGCCAGAAACCCCGGAAGTGGTTGGAGCCGACCAGGACCACCGTGTCGGGCCGGGCCGCGGCGAGCGCCTCGCGTGCCTCGCCGAGCGCGTCGCGGAACCGCTCGGCGCGGTCCTTGTGGAAGGTCTCCTCCCAGTGGGTGTTCATCAGCGTGCTGTGCGACGCGCCCACACCCAGGACGATCTCGGTCATGACGTCACTCCTTCCACCTCGTCGCGGGACCGGGTGGCGGTGTCGACCGCCGTGCGGATCAGATGGCGTGTCAGTTTCTCCATGGCCCGTACGGAGACGGTGTTCATGCCTCGGGCGAAGTCGATGTCGAACGGGGCCTCGGCGACCTTCGGCATGCCGACCCGTACGGTGGGGATGCCGCGCCCGCGCAGGATGTTGGCGTCGGTGGCACCGCTGTTGCCCCGGAGGACCTCGTGCTCCCGCCCCTCGAACGCCGCCCAGCCGGCCGTCGCGCTGCGGCAGATCCAGCTGTCCGGAGGGGTCCGCGTCCCGGGGATCGCCAGGACCATGTCGACGGAGACGTCGAGGGCGGGCAGCTTGCCGCGGAGGGCGTCGACGGCGGCCATGAACTCCCGTCTGGCCTGCATGGGTGTGGTGTCCGGGCCGATGCGCAGGTCCACCATGAGGGTGCAGACGGCCGGGGTCACCGCCGCCATCCGGGGCCAGCCGCCGCGCACCGAGGAGACGATGCCCTGCGGCGCGACCGTCCCGGTGGTGTGCCGCTCCGCGTACTCGACGAACCACTCCTCCAGGTGCAGGGCGACCTCACCGGCGCGGGCGACGGCGTTGTCGTACGGGAGGCGGTGGCGCGAGCCGACGTAGGTGTGCGTGCCTCGTACGGTGATCTCGAACCAGACGAGACCGACCTCTTCCCAGGACACCGTCCAGCCGGGCTTGGCGATGACCGCGTAGTCGGTCCACAGGCCCTGCTCCAGGAGGAACGAACACCCCGCCCCCTGCCCGGTGTTGCGGCGGGTGCCGACCGGCCGGGCGTTGGTGGGCATGCCGCCCGCGCCGAACGCCGCGACCAGGTCACCGGTGAGCGGGACCCCGGCGAGCGCGATCGCCTCGGCGGCCATCATCACGCACGCGGCGTGGCCCTTGGGGTTGGACGCCCCGAGGCCGACGACCAGGTCGTCGTAGACGGTGGCCCGCGGACGCATGTCGTCCCGCAGCTCGGGGCCGATCCACGGGAGATCCTCGCTCTCCTCGCCCACGGTCAGGGTGTCGATCGGCGCGTAGAGCATGAGGTCGGGGCCGGTTCCGTCGCCGTCCAGACGGGCCCAGGCGTTGGCCTGCCGGTCGTCGAGGGGCTGGACGGTGGCGCGGCACCCCGCGGATGTCAGTGTGTCGGCGATGTGGGCGGCGAGCGGGCCTTCGTCGCCGGTGGGGCTCGGGATGTCGACGAGCCCGATGATCAGCTCGCGCAGCCGGTCGCCGGTGACGTTCTGCCAGGCGTCGCGGACCCAGCCCGCCCGCCGGTCGTCCAGTCCCGTCAACTCCCGGGAGCCGGTCACTGGTTGATCCTGTGGACCTGCGTCATGGTGGTGCGCCCGAAACGCTTCCTGGCGAAGGGGAGTCCGACCGCGATCGCGGCCCCGATCAGCAGGGTGAACAGTGTGCGGCCCATGGTCATGCCTTCTTCTCGTCGGTGCCGGAGCCGGAATCCGTGCCTGCGTCCATGCCGGTGCCGGCCAGCTTCTTGCCGTACTCCTCCTCGCTGAGGTTCCGCCAGGCGGTCAGCGAGATGTCGGGGCGGTAGAGCTTCTCCGGGGGAGCGTCGGTGATGTCGACCATCCACGCGTCCTGGCCGGAGAACTGGCCGTGGAACAGCCAGCGGATCGCGCCCAGGTACTTGGCGTAGAACCGCAGGGTCTCCCAGCCCTCGGTGAAGTTGACCATCACACCGACATAGCGGTGGTTGTCCTCGTCGACGGGGACGTAGAACTCGTAGTGGATGAAGTTCGGATAGGCGATACGCAGCACGCCGGGCATCGACAGGGACGCGAAGCCGGGGAACTCCTGGGCCTCGATCGTCGGGTCGACCTTGTCCGGCTTGCCCGTGTTGCCGATGTTGAAGGTCTCCTTCGGCGGCTGGGCCTTCCACCAGCGCTTGTTGGTCCAGCGGCCGACCCCGGGGAAGTCGGCCTCCCAGTAGACCTCGTCCTGCACCCGGAAGATCCAGCGGCCCTTGGGCACGACCCGGGTCACGTTCCAGGTGGGCATGGGCTTGAAGAGCCGCCAAAGTGCCGTGCGGTGAAGGTACTTGGCGTGTCCCTCGTCGAAGCCGTTCTCGCAGGCGAAGCGCCAGTTGCCGCTGCGCGGGTCGATCCGGCCGCCCATCACGAAGGCGTTGGAGACGAGTTCCTCGGGCAGCTGCGAGTCGATGGGGTGCGGTTCCTCGTCGGTGAGGGGGATGTACACCCACACCATGCCGAGACGCTCCTCGACCGGGTACGTCCGCACCGAGACCTTGCCGGTCAGGCGGCAGCCGGGCCCGTCGGTGATGACCGCGGCGAGCTTGCCGGTGGGCAGGTCGAAGGTCCAGCCGTGGTAAGGGCAGCTCACGGTGCCGGGGAACTGCTGATTGCCCTCGGACAGCGGCACCCCGCGGTGCGGGCAGCGGTTGTGCAGCGCGTACGCCGTGCCGTTGTCCCGGATCAGCGTGATCTTCTCACCGCAGATCGTGAACGGGAGCGGCTCGGCGGTGATCTGGCTGGACCAGGTGACCGGGTACCAGTAGCCCCGGAAGCCCGCGGCCGCCGCGTCGTAGTGGGGCCACGACTTCCAGTCCTGGCGTCCGGGTTCTCCGGCTGGTCTGCGGCGGCTCCGGACAGTGGTCTGTGCGTCGGGAGAATCCTCGACCGTCATCGTGCGTGTCCTCCTGCTGCCGGGTGAACTGTGACAGTGAGCATGCGGCGAGCCCGCGGATCCGCCCAAGGGACCTGTCCCACTGAGCAGAACGCACCGCGCATGTACGCGGCGTCACCGGGCGCGGGGGCCCGGGGCGAGGCGGCGGACATCGCTCGGACAGCGGGCCTCACCGGCGCGTCCCGCTCAGCGGACCCATGTCGATGCGTGTACGACACCCCCCGGTCTACCGTGCGCCACATCCCGGGCCGTCCCCCCGACGACCAGCCGCCACCGGCGGTCTCCCACCGACCCCCGAGGTGTTCATGGAGACACGGTCCACGTCCAGGCGCCCCTTCGCAGGCCCCGCCGCCCTCGCCCTCGCACTGCTCTCGCTCACCGCGTGCAGCGCGGCCACCACCGACTCGGCCGCCGGCTCCGGCAAGAACGCCGCGGGCCCCACGATCCGCATCGGCGTCGGTATCGACGCCTCGTACGCACCCTTCTTCCTCGCCGACGCCAAGGGGCTGTGGGCCAAGCACGGTGTGAACGTCGAGCTCGTCCAGTTCGGGCAGGGCAGCGAAGGCGTCAACAACCTGGTCGCAGGCCAGGTGCAGATGTCCGGAAACTCGGACACCACCACCATCAGCATGCTGCCCCAGGATCCCGACCTTGGGTCCTTGATGGTCTACGAGCAGTCCGGCAAGTACCTCAAGGTCGTTCTCGGCCCGAAGGTGACCTCCCCCGCCAAGATCCGCAAGATGGCAGTCTCCCCGGGGCTGTCCGAACTCGCCGCGACCCGGTTCCTGGAGTCGAAGGGGATCGACCCGAAGTCGGTGGACTTCGTCACCGCCGACCCGCCCGAGATCCCGGCCCTGATGAAGAAGGGCGACGTCGACGCGTACGTCCTGTGGGAGCCGTGGCCCACCAAGGGGGTCGCGCAGGGCGGCAGGATCCTGGAGAACACCGGCGCCTACGGAGTGACCTACTCCCAGTGGCTGCTCACGAGTGCCGCCTGGCTGAAGGCCAACCCCGACACCGCCACCAAGGTCGCCCAGACCCTGGAGGAGGCGGCGCGACTGACCGAGAGCGACCCGAACGCCGCGGCCCAGGCGACCGAGAAGGCGGTGAAGGTCCCGGCGGCCCAGACCCTGACCGCCATCAAGGAGATCGACTTCGCAACCCGTGACTTCACCGACGCGGACCTCAAGGGATACGCGGACACGGCCCAGTTCTTCGTGGACACCGGCAAGGTCAAGGCCGAGCCGGATGTGACGAAGGCCGTCCAACGCGGTTGGTTCACCAAGAACTTGAAGGGATCATGATGACGGAGGCCGTGAAAACCCACCTCCCGCAGGTCAGCGGTCGCGGCGCGGCCCTGACCGCCGAGGGCGTCGGTATCCGCTTCGACTCCCTGCAGGCCGTACGGAACATCTCCCTCGACATCGCCGCCGGTGAGTTCCTGTGCCTGCTCGGCCCGAGCGGCTGCGGCAAGTCCACGCTGCTGTCCGCCATGGCCGGCTTCGTGGCCGTGGACGAGGGCAGCCTGTCCGTCGGCGGATCCCCGATCACCGGTCCCGACCCGGAGCTGGGCATGGTCTTCCAGAGCAGTGAGGCGCTGTTCGACTGGATGACGGTGCGTCAGAACGTGGCGTTCGGGCCGCGGATGCGCGGCGCCTCGCGCGCGGAACAGGCGAAGGTGGCCGACGAGTACCTCGGCCTGGTGGGGCTACGGCACTGCGCGGACCGCTTTCCGGGGCAGCTGAGTGGCGGCATGCGCCAACGGGTGCAGATCGCCCGCGTGTTGGCCAACGAACCGGGCATCGTCCTGATGGACGAGCCGTTCGGGGCGCTCGACGCGCAGACCCGGCAGGTGATGCAGGAGGAGACGGACCGCATCTGGCGCGCCTCGGGCTGCACCGTCGTCTTCGTCACCCACGACATCGACGAGGCGATCCTGCTGGCCGACCGGATCGCCGTCATGACCGCGGGCCCGGCGGCCTCGGTGAAGTCCGTCTACCCCGTCGACCTCCCCAGGCCCCGCGACGAGGACGATCCGTCCGCCGTCGAACTGCGGCGCCGACTGCGGGAGGACATCGGCGAAGAGGTCCGCAAGGCGCTGCGCGACCAGGGCCTCGACGACCAGGGACTCGACACCGAGGAGGACGACCGATGACCGTCGCGACAGCTGCCGCCGCCGGCGGCGCGGGGACCACCAGGAAACGCCCGGTCTGGGTGACCGCAGGACGGCTGCGCGCGCTCGGCATGTACACCCTGTCCGTCCTCGTCGGCCTCGGCGTCTGGCAGCTGCTGGCGATGGCGTACGGCTCCTCGCTGGTCGCCTCCCCGAGCGAAACCCTCAGCGCGGCACGCCAGTTGGCGGCGGACGGCACGCTGACCAACTCGATCGTCGCCTCCAGCCGCCGCATCCTGATCGGCTGGGGGCTCGGCGTGCTCGTGGGCGCACCGGTGGGACTGCTCGTCGGGCAGGTCCCGGTGGTGCGCCAACTCCTGGAGCCCTACATCGAGTTCTTCCGCTTCATCCCACCGGTCGCCTTCGTGACCCTGGCGGTGGTGTGGCTGGGCATCGGCGAGTCGTCCAAGGTCGTCCTGATCTTCTACACGGCCGTCTTCATCGTCACGGTGAACACCAGCGCCGGTGTGATGGCGGTGAGCGAGTCGAAGCTGCGGGCGGCACAGAACCTGGGCGCGAGCCGTCGGCAGATCCTGCAGGGGATCGTGCTGCCCTCGACCGTGCCGCACATCGCCACCGGTGCGCGCCTCGCCATGGGCAACAGCTTCCTGACCATCGTCTCCGCCGAGATCGTCGCCTCACGGGTCGGGCTCGGCTCGCTGATCTGGACCTCCCGCAACTACGGGCGGATCGACTGGGTCTTCGTCGGAATCATCACCTTGGGAATCCTCGGGTTCGTCTTCGACCGCGTGCTGCGGATCGTGGCGTCCCGAGTCCTGCGTCGATACGGAGTAAAGCTGTGACTACCGGTATGTCCCGCGCCCTGGTACTGGAGAGCTTCGGCTCGCTGCCCCGTCTGGTGGAGCGCCCGGTGCCGGAGCCCCGCCCCGGCCACACCCTCGTACGGATGCGGGCGGCCCAGGTCGGCCACCTCGATCTGAACGTCGTGGACGGCAAGTTCGGCATCCTCCCCGACCTGCCCGCGGTGCCGGGCACCACGGGATGCGGGGTCGTCCTCGCCTCGGACACGCACCCCGAGGGCAGCCTCGTCAGGCTCGGCGGGAAAGGGCTCGGGCTGCGCCGGGACGGCTGCTGGGCGGAGCACGCGCTGGTACCGGACGCCGCCGTGGAACCGGTCGCGGAGGGTACGGACCCGGCCCTGGCGTGCAGTTGGTTCTCACCGGCGGGCACGGCCTGGGCGGCGGTGCACGCGGTCGCGGACGTACGGCCCGGGGAGCGGGTGCTCGTGACCGGCGCGGCGGGCGCGGTCGGGGCGCTGACCGTGCAGGTCGCCGCGCGGGCCGGGGCCGAGGTGGTCGGCGTGGTCGGCCGCCCGGCCAAGCTCGGCCATGTCCCGGCTCCCGCCAAGCCCCTCCTCGCCGCCGAGATGTCCGTGGAGTCGGTGGGCGGGCAGGTCGACGTGCTCATCGACACCGTGGGCGGTCCGGTGCTCCGGGACGCCCTCCCGCTGGTCCGGCCGCGCGGACGCGCCGCGCTGGTCGGCTACACCGCCGGACGCGACTTCGGCGTGGACCTCGCCGACTTCCTGCTGGCCGACGTGTCCCTGCTGCCGGTCAACCTGATGTCACGGGGCAAGGAGGTCGCCGCGGACGCGGAGGGGCTGCTGGCGGAGCTGCGGACGGGGGAGCTGACCCTGGAGATCGAACGCCACGGCCTCGACGCGCTGGCCGAGGCCACCGAGCGGCTGCGTACCGGGGAGGCGATCGGCAAGGTGGTGCTCGACCTGGGCTGAGAGTAACTGGGTGGCGAGTAAACGGGGTGCGAGTGACTGGGCGGAGAGTGACTGCGCTGAGAGACCTCACCCCAGGACGACCACCGCACGGCCCCGGCAGCACACCACGCCGCCGGGGCCGCAGTGCTCGACCAGGTCCAGGGTGACCTCACCGCCGACCGGGTCCACCGACCGCACGGAACCGGTCACCACCAGCCGGTCACCGACGTACGCCGGCGCCCGGTTCTGCCACCCCACCTCCCGCACCTGCCCGCCCGCACCCGCGAACTCCGCGGCGGCACGGTGGAACAGACAGCCGTGGAGCTGTGCCATGACGACCGGTCCGGCCAGCCCCTCGGAGTGGGCGAACCCGGTGTCGTAGTGGATGCGGTGGGCGTTGCGGGTGACCGCGCCGAAGCGGAGCAGGGTGATCGCGTCGGGCGTCAGCTCGACCGGCGGCACCTCCTGGCCCACCACGACCCGCCGCACATGATCCGTCATCGGACGATGAACCTCTCCGTGACCTCAAGCAGTGTGCCGCGCGCCGCGCCGTACGTCTTCTCGACGGTGAGCAGCAGGAATCCCTCTTCGCCGCCCTTGCGCTCCACGGCCGTGAGCACGCGCCGCATCTCGATCCGGTCACCGGGCCGCACCTCGCCCCTCCAGCGCACGTCCTGGCCGCCCGCCATGAGCCGGACGTCGAGCCCGGCGGTACCGGGGACCTCGTCGCGGTACATGCCGTCGGGCCGGAACTCCGCCGCATCGGCCCCGGGCGCCCCGCGCAACAGACTGACCGCGTACATCGGATGGACGGTGAAGTCGGCGCGGGCGGGATCGACGAGACGCGGTGCACGCTCTCCGGCCGCCCTGGCGAACTCCGCCGCGTCCTCGGCCCGTACGACACCCATCGACCGCCGTTCCCAGCTCCCGATCGACGCCCGGGCCCGTTCCTCGGCCAGTTCCACATCGGCGCTCCTGGACATGTGCCGCCTCCCTGCTCCGCGGTGATCCCGTGCCCGGACGCTAAGGACCGCCCCCGTCGGCCGCCATGGAACCGGCCCGCTCAGCGGACCGATCCGCTTGGGCGGAGATCGCCGCCGTCCCACCATCGGGACATGGACCTCATGGACATCCAGGTGCCCCCGGAGGGCACCTACGCGGAAGCGGACGGCGTCAAGTACCACTACGTCGAGCTGGTGGGGGAGGACAATCCGACCGTGTTCCTGCACGGCGGCGGCCCCGGCTGCACCGGCTGGTCGGACTTCGGGCAGGTCGCGCCGCTGTTCGCCGCCGACCGCCGGTGTCTCCTCGTCGACATCCTGCAGTACGGGAAGTCCGCCAAGCCCGTCATCGAGGGCCCCATGTGGGACTACCACGCCGCGAAGACCGTCGCGCTCCTCGACACCCTCGGCATCGAACGCGCCGACTTCGTCTGCAACTCGTGGGGCGGGACCATCGCGCTCAACCTGGCGGCCAAGTACCCCGAGCGCGTACGGTCGCTGGTGATCACCGGCAGCATGCCCGTCTTCCACGGCCCGCTCGCCCCCCTTCCGGAGGGCGGCCGCCGAGGACGCAACGCCCGCGACATCTATTACGGCGGCACCGGCCCCTCCTGGCAGAAGATGCGTGAGCTGATCGCACGTCTGGAGTGGTACAACCCCGACGCCGTCCCCGACGCCACCGTGACCCTCCGCTACGAGCAGAGCCTCGACCCCGAGGAGACCGCGCTCGCCGGCGCCTCCGACAACCCGCGCGGCGACTGGCAGGACCTCACCGCCGAACTCGGCCGGATCGTCGCGCCGACGCTCTTCCTGTGGGGCATGTACGACGCGTTCCTGACCCCCGACTATCCGCTGATGCTGGCCCGCATGGTGCCCCGGGGCAATCTGCACGTGATGAGCGAGGCCTCCCACCACCCCCAGGAAGAACGGCCGCACGACTACCACCGCGTGGTCACCGGCTTCCTGAACCAGCGCCACCACTGACCCTTCCGGGAGGAAAAGTGCTCCGAGTCGTCGAACTCTCCAGCCCGTTCACCCGGTTCGCGGGACGACTGCTGGTCGGCCTCGGCTACGAGGTGATCCTGGTCGAGCCCCCCGAAGGCGACCCGAGCCGACACGAACCGGGCGACGACGCCTTCGTCCACTGGCACGCCGGAAAACGCTCCGTGACCCTCGATGCCGCCACGCCCGACGGAGCCGCCGGGCTGCGCCGTCTGCTGGAGGGCGCCGACGTGCTGCTCGACGGGACCACCGCGGGCGCGGAGCCGATCGCCGAGGGCCTCGACCATCTCGTACACGTACGGGTCACCCCCTTCGGGCTGGTCGGCCCGCGCAGCGACTGGCAGGGCACCGACCTCGTGGTCGCGGCGCTGGGCGGGATGCTCGCGCAGGTGGGCGACCCCGACGGCCCGCCGCTGCGGCTGCCCGAGAACCAGGCGGAACAACTCGCGGGCGTGGGCGCGGCGATCGCCGCCCTGCTCGGGCTGCGCGCCCGGCGCACGGGGCCCGGGCAACTCGTCGACGTCTCCGCGCAGGCCTGCGCGGCGGCGGCGCTGGAGGCCGGAGCACTCGCCTATCTGCACGAGGACCGGGTGCCGCCGCGCCCCGGACGCGTGCATCCGCTCGTACCGCACGGGCTCTTCCGCGCCGCCGACGGTCATCTGGGCGGCGGGCTCGGCGGCAGCCCCCGGATGTGGGACGCACTGCTCGACTGGCTGCGCGAGGAGGGCGCCGAGGCCGACCTCGCGGAGCCGCGCTGGCAGGATCCGGTCGAGCGCAAGAAGTACCAGGAGCATGTGTTCAAGGTGGTCCAGGATTTCGCGGGCCGGTGGCCGAAGGCCGAGTTCGCGGAGCTGGCCCAGGCCAGAAAACTGCCCTGGGCCGCCGTCGACCTGCCGCACGAACTGCCGGACAACCCGCAGCTCGCCGCCCGCGACTTCTTCACCCGGGTACGGACGCCGCGGGGGGAGCGGACCGACCTCGGATTCCCCTTCGCCTTCCCCGAAGGCCGTCGCCGTACGGAACTCGCCGTGGCGGGGCCCGGCGAGGACCAGGGACTGCTCGACGAGGACCAGGGACTGCTCGGCGAGGGCAAGGGATCGCTCGACCAGCCGCGCGCGCCCCGGCCGGTCGCCGCGCCGCGGGACTCCGTGCGACCCGCCCTCGACGGCATTCGCGTCCTGGACCTGACCTGGGTGCTGGCCGGGCCCTACTGCACCAAGGTGCTGGCCGACCACGGCGCCGAAGTGATCAAGGTCGAGTCCGCGGGCCGACCCGACCCCACGCGCTTCGCCCCCTTCATGCACCTCTCCCGGGGCCCCCACACGGACCCGAACACCAACGGCTACTTCAACGAGGTCAACCGCAACAAGCGCGGCATCGCGCTCGACACCCGGACCGCCGAAGGCGTCGAGGTACTGCGGGAACTCATCGCCCACTGCGACGTCCTCGTGGAGAACTTCAGCTCCACGGTCATGACGAAGCTCGGCCTGGGCTACGAGGAGCTGCGCCGGATCAACCCGGGGATCGTGTACGTGAGTATGTCCGGGATGGGACACACCGGACCGCGCAACGGCTGGGTGTCGTACGCCGACACGGTCTCGGCGAGCGCCGGGCTGACCGGGCTGACCGGCTGGGGACCGGACGACGTGGTCGGGGTGATCTACGGCCACGGGGACATCGTCGCGGGTCTGCACGCGGCGCTCGCCACCGTCGCCGCGCTGGAACACCGCACCGAGACCGGCCGGGGCCAGCACATCGACCTGTCCCAACTGGAGGCGATCGCCGCCCACATGGGCACCAGTCTGCTCGCCGGACCGGGGACGGGCCCGACCGGGAACACCCACCCCACCTGGAGCCCGCAGGGCGTCTACCGGTGCCTGGGCGACGACCGCTGGCTGGCCGTCAGCGTGCGCGACGACACCGAGTGGGCGGCGCTGTGCGAGGTGATCGGCCGCCCTGAACTCGCCACCGACGAGCGGACCCGCACGGCACCGGCGCGCAGACACGCGTCCGCCCTCGTCGACGACGCCCTGGGCGGATGGACCCGCACGATGCCCGCCGATGCCGCCGCCGAACTGCTGCAGGCACACGGGGTCCCCGCCGGAGCCGTGCAGGACGGCCGCGAACTCGTCGAGCACGACCCGCAGTTGCGGGCCCGCGGCTTCTACGTGCGCGGGGAGCACCCGGTGGCGGGCGCCTACCTCCACGAGGGTGTCCCGATCCGTCTCACCCGCACACCCGGCGGCATCCGCGAACCCGCCCCCGTACTGGGCGCCGACACCGATGCCGTACTGAGCGAGGTGGCGGGATTCCCGGCGGAACGGATCCAACGCCTGCGGGACGCCGGGGTCCTGCGGTGACCAGCCCGGTTCCCGGCCCTGCTCCCGGCCTCGCTCCCGGTCTTCTTCCTGTTCCTGAGAGACCTCCTGGCACTCTTCCCGGGCTCCTCGACGCGGCCGCCGAGGAGTTCGGCGACCGTGTCTTCCTGCGCGTGGGGGACGCGACGCTGACGTACGAGCAGGCCCGTGCGACGGCGGCTGCGATGGCGGGAGCACTCGCGGCGCGCGGCTGCGGCCCGGGTGACCGTGTCGCCGTCATGGCCGGCAACCGGATCGAGTTCGTCGACCTGATCCTCGGCTGCGCCTGGCTCGGCGCGGTCCTGGTCCCCCTCAACACCGGTCTGCGCGGGGCCGGGCTGCGGCACGTGCTGCGCGAGGCGGATCCGGCGTACCTGCTCGCGGAGCCCGAAACGGCGGGACGCGTGGTCGAGGCCGGCTTCCGGGGCACGCTGTGGACCGTGGGCGAGGACGATGTCCCGGCACCGGGCCAGGCCCGCGCGCTTGCGCCGGCCCCGGTACGCCCGTACGACACCGCCTTCGTCCTGTTCACCTCGGGCACCACGGGCATGGCGCGCGGGGTGCGCTGCCCGCACGCCCAGACCGTCTGGTGGGGCCACAACGTCGCGGACTCGCTGCGGCTCACCGCCGACGACGTCCTGTACACCTGTCTCCCGCTCTTCCACACCAACGCCCTCAACACGCTGGCACACGCCCTGACCGTGGGCGCGACCTGCGCCATCGACGAGCGGTTCTCCGCCACGCGGTACTGGGAGCGGGTGGTCGAGTCCGGCGCCACCGCCGTCTACCTGCTCGGCGCGATGGTGCCGATGCTCCTCGCACAGCCCCCCGGCCCCCAGGACCGTGCGCACCGGGCCTGGCGTGGTCTCTCCCCGGCCACCCCGGGTGGCGCCTGGCAGCCCTTCCGCGAGCGCTTCGGGGTCACGCTCGTCGACGGATTCGGCTCCACGGAGACGAACCTCGTCATCGGATCGACCCCCGAGGACCAGCGGCCCGGCTACGTCGGCACGCTGCGCGACGGCTTCTCCGCGCGCGTGGTCGACGCACACCTCGCCCCCGTCCCCGACGGCACGCCGGGCGAGCTGGTCGTCCGCAGCCACCGCCCGTTCGCCTTCTCCCACGGCTACTTGGGGGAACCCGAGCCGGCCTCCGCCTCCTGGCGACGTACCGGCGACCGGGTCGTGCGCGAACCCGACGGCTGGTTCCGCTTCGTGGACCGTGTCAAGGACGTCATCCGGCGGCGCGGCGAGAACATCTCCTCGTACGAGGTGGAGTCGGCGATCCGCGCCCATCCCGCGGTAGCCGACGCCGCGGCCTTCCCGGTGGCCTCGGAGCTCGCCGAGGACGAGGTGATGGTGGCGGTACTCCCACGGCCGGGTCTCGCACTGGATCCCCTGGACCTGGTACGGCACTGCGAGCGCGAGCTGCCCGTCTTCGCCGTTCCCCGCTACATCGAGACCGTGGCGGAGCTGCCGCTCACCGAGACGGGCAAGGTGCGCAAGGCGGAACTGCGTGAACGCGGGGTCACGGCCACGACGTGGGACCGGGCGGCGCCTGAGGGCTTGGACGGTGCCCTCAGGCCGCGGTCACCCACTCCAGGATGACCCACGAGTGCCGTCGGACGCTGCTCAGCCGCCGGCGAACGCCTCGGCCAGGCGCACGCTGTAACCGTCCTCCTCCATGAGGACGACGGTGACGCCGAACGGGGAGGGGTGGTCCAGTTCGAGCGGGACGAAGGAGTAGTCGACCGCGGCCCGGACCGGTGGGACCAACTCGCCGCCCGGTTGCGGCTCAAGTGCGGGCAGCCACTCGGGTTCGACCGGGGCGGGGCCCCCGGGGGACGGGGCGGGGAGGTGTGCGGTGTAGGGGAACCGGTGCAGTACGTGACCGTCCTTCGTGGCGTGCACCATGTTCAGACATGGCGCCGGGCCGACGAGCGGCAGTCGGCAGGCGGTGGCGACGTCGTGGGTCTCCCAGGCGAGGACGACCTCGTCGGCGCCGGCCGCCGCGGCGATGTTCGAGAGCTCGGCGATCCCGTTGAGCGCGTCGTCGCCGGGCTCGATCGGGCGCACCCAGATCAGTCCGACCAACTCGCCGCGCACCAGCGGCATGATGACCGGGCGCGGTACGGAGCCCTCGCCGAGGCCTGTGGTGTAGGCGCTCTTCATCGACTCCACCAGCGCGTCCCACGTCCGTGCGTCCATGAACTCTCCGTCGTTGTCATGGCGGCTGCGCGGCCGCCGGCGGCTCCTACCGGTCCAGTGGCGGGTCTAGCCTCGACCGGTCCAGTGGAGGGTCTAGAAGGACTCGGAGTCCGGGATCACGTGCATCGCGGCCTCCTCGGCCGACGCACCCGCCCCGTCGATGCCCGTGTCGTAGGCGATCAGGTCCTTCTCGGTGTCCTCGTGCGCGCCCTCGTCCGGCGCCACGAGGCGGCCGGCCCGTTGGTCTCCGACCTCGTCGTCGACGAGTTCACCGTCACCGTCCCAGAGGTCGCCGATGCCGTCGCCGTCCTGGACGGCGATGTCCGGCACCTCCTCGGCGAGCCGCTCGTCCAGGCTCTCCCCGTGCTGCCGCTCGGCCGCCGTGACGCCGGTGTGCTCCACCCCCCAGGGCCTCTCCGGGGGTGAGTAGCCCTCGTCGAGGGCCTCGTCGACACCCCGGTCGTCGAGGGTGTCGGAGACGTCCAGCAATCCGGCGTCGTCCTGTACCTCGGACCCGTCCGGCTGGTAGACGTCGTCACCCATCGCCTCATCGGACATACGCGCTCCTTGTCGGGTGCTCCACGCCGGGGATCCGACGAGAACACGGTCGTCCGGACCCCGAGGGAACTCGCTTCGGCGTGATGGGGAACTCAGTGTAGGACGGAGTCCCGGGTGGGTTTTACTCTCCGCGCACCGGATCCGTTCTCCCCGCGCACAGGGCCCCGAGCCCTCATCCGTCAGCGCACCACCTGAGGCCTGGCGGCGCACCGCCCACCCACCTCGTCCCGACCGAACCGTCGGGGCACTACAGTCGGCGCGAGGTGTCGTCAGGACCGTTGCCCGGGAACGGAGATGTGCATGCTCAGCAAGCGCGAAGCCGCCGAAGCCGTCCGTCAGGCCAAGGTGAGGACCGGAATCACATGGGCTCAACTGGCCGAAGCCGTGGGTAAACCGCTCGCCTGGACCACGGCTGCCCTGCTGGGCCAACACCCCATGGGCAAGGACGAGGCGGCGCGGGCCGCGGCGCTCCTCGAACTCGGCGACGACGCCACGCTCGCCTTCCAGCTCCAGCCGACCCGAGGAGCCCTGGACGCCGCCGTCCCCGTGGACCCCACGATCTACCGGCTCTACGAAGTCGTTCAGGTCTACGGTCCCACCATCAAGGAACTCATCCACGAACAGTGCGGCGACGGCATCATGAGCGCCATCAACTTCCGCCTCGACGTGCGGCGCGTGCCCGACCCCGCGGGCGACCGGGTCGTCATCACCCTCGACGGCAAGTACCTCCCCTACCAGTGGTAGCGCCGACACTTCGGTGATCGTCGCGCAGCGACCCCCGCCCGCGCAACGGGTGGTCAGCCGGGCTTCTCGCCGGTCTCGCAGATGCGGCGGGCGATCTCGCGCAGTTTGATGTTGTGGTCCTGGGACGCCTTCTTGAGCAACTTGAAAGCCGTGTCCTCGGTCAGCTCGTAGCGCTCCATGAGGATGCCCATGGCCTCGCCGATCTCGTGACGGGTCTCCAGGGCGTGACCGAGCTGCTGATGCGTACGGGCGGCGGAGAAGGCCACGGCCGCGTGCGAGGCGAGGATCCAGCCGGCGCGCTGAGCGGCCTCGTCGAAGGTGCCCGGCTCGCGGGAGTACAGGTTGAGGGCGCCGAGCGCGTCGTCCTCGGTGAAGAGGAGAAAACCCATCATGCTCCCCATGCCCAGTTTCCTCAGCTCGGGGGCGAACCGGGACCAGCGCTCATGCGGCTGACGCAGGTCCTCGATGGTGTAGATCTGCCGGCGGTCGGTCACGGCGTCGAAGCACGGCCCCTCCCGCAGATCCTGCTGGATCCGGTCCGCACGGCGCACCACGTCGCTCGTCGCCGCAAGAGCGTGCACTTCACCCCGTCGTACGGTGAGAATGCCGGCGTCGTCGCATCCGTTGATCAGCACCGTCGCATGCTCCACGATGCGGTCCAGGGTGCCTTGGACCGAGTCCTGGGCCAGCAGATCCCGCGCCATTTCCGCGAGAGCGACGGCGAACTGCTCCCAGACCTCGCCGGGCTCGTGCGCCATGTGCCACCTGCTCGTTCGTCGAAGCGCCGGCGGCGCTCATCCGTGCTCCCATCCTGCCACCGGGGCGTCTCCACCGCGCCGGACGGGCGCCGTCGGCCGCCTGCCCGCGCACGGCCGTGCGCGTTGTTTCACGTTCAAGCAGCGCTGCCCCTGCAAAACCTTCTGTTTCGCGGGTGCGATCAAGGTGACCCGGAGGGGGACCGAAGTTTCACGAACACGCCATCGCATCACAGGAGGCCCCTCATGGACGACTGGCGCGAGTCCGCGGCCTGCCGGACCGTCGATCCCGATCTCTTCTTCCCCGTCGGCACCACAGGCCCCGCGCTTCCGCAGATCGAGGAGGCGAAGGCGGTCTGCGGGCACTGCCCCGTCCGAGAGGAGTGTCTGCGCTGGGCGCTCGACACGGGCCAGACCATCGGCGTCTGGGGCGGGATGAGCGAGGCGGAACGGCGCGCGCTGCGGCGACGTACGGTCGCCCGGAGGTTTTGGGGCACCGGTACGTAGGCGATCTGGCGCGAAGAGTGAGTGTCGCCCGTGGTGCGAAGCGGACACCCGTCGCCAGCCGCCAGCCGCCAGCCGCCAGCCGGAAGCCGGAAGCCGGAAGCCGGAAGCCGGAAGCCGGAAGCCGGAAGCCGGAAGCCGGAAGCCGGAAGCCGGAAGCCGGAAGCCGGAAGCCGGAAGCCGGAAGCCGGAAGCCGGAAGCCGGAAGCCGGAAGCCGGAAGCACGAGGCACGAGCCACGAGCCACGAGGCACGAGGCACGAGGCACGAAGCACGAAGCACGAAGCACGAAGCAGGGAGACATCCCGGCGGCGAGACCGGGGAGGGGCGATGGACAACGATCCGAGTGGGGACAAGCAACTGTCGGACGAGGAGTCCGGGAGCCTCACCAGCACGTTTCCCGGTCGGTTGCGCAACGTGACCGATGCGCGCCTCGCGGCGGAGGGCTATCTGCGGGAGCTGGCGCGGGCGTCACCCCCCGGATCGGCCGAGCAGCGGGACGACATTCTGCTGGTGGTGACGGAGCTGGCCGCGAACACGGTGCAGTACGCGCCGGGTCCCTTCGAACTCCGGATGCGTCCCACTTTCGACGGCGTGCAGGTGACGCTGTGCGACAGCAGCACCACGCCCCCCGTGCCACGTCGAGTCGACCCGTCCCGCGGCGCGGGCGGAATCGGCTGGTACCTCATCCATGCGCTCTGCCTTCAGGTGAGTGTCGTGGTGCGGCCCGACGGGAAGGACGTGCACGCCTTCCTGCCCTGGTGACACTCCTCGCGTGCAGACGCCGCCCCACCACCGGTGAGCGGGATCCGGGGGAGTCGTCCGGAGCGGCCGCGAACGCGTTGTCAGTGCCATCCGCAACAATGCTGAGCAGCGAGAACGTCACCGCTCTCAGCGGTATCTGATCGAACCCGTCCGTCGAAAGGCCGCCCGCACATGACGCCAGCCCTCCGCCGCCGCGCCGTGCCGCGAGCCCTGAACGGAGACCGCTGACGATGCTCCGACCACTCCCGCGCACGCCCGCTCCCCTCAGCCCGGGCGGTGCCGAGGTTCTGCGTCTCATCACCGTGCAGCGCGTTCCCGTCTGCCTCACGGTGCACGCCAACGGGCGTCGCCGGTACGGCTACTGGCAACCCGTCAGTTCCGGTTCCGGGCGCGGAGGTTGCCATGTGGCCCTGCCCACCGACGAGTGCGACGCACTGCACGCGGCGGGCCGGATCGTGCTGGGGGATCCAGTGGTGGATCCGGCGAAGACCACATACCCGGTGCGCCCCGCCGTACGGGGCGCACCGTCCGCGACAGGCACGCCCCGGCAAGCCCTGGTCGCCATGGCCGGATGAATGGGTTGATGAATGTCACACCACTAAAAAACGCCCAATACGGACATATCTATAAATCCCGGGCATCACTGCCTTCTCCGCCCCTGTAGCGTCGCCGTCGTTCGGGGAACTGGGACGCTTCCGGTTCGCCTGCCAGAGAACGCATCGAAGGCCTCTTCCGCGCACTGTCGATGCGACCGACCGCAGACACAGAGCAGGACGGAACCTCCATGCCGGGAACGCACATACTGGGCCGCGCGCGGCGAGGACTCGCCGCGACGCTGGCCGCCGGAACCGTGTTCGCCGCGCTCGCCGCCGCCGCTCCGGCGCAGGCGAGCACCACCGCTACCGCCGCCGTGGGCGGCTCGCAGGTGCGGTGCACCTCGCAGCGGCCGGGGCTGGCGGGCCGACTGGCGCAGGACATCGCCGGTGCCCTCCACGGACGCGACGGCGCCTCGGCGCTCGCCCTGTACGACCGCACCACGGCGACGTCGTGCACGTTCCGGGCGGATACCGCCTTCGACTCGGCGAGCGTGGTCAAGGTCACGGTATTGGGGGCGCTGCTGCGTCAGGCCATGGAGCAGCACAGGGGTCTGACCCCGCGCGAGGTGGAGTTGACCACCGCCATGATCACCAAGTCGGACAACGACTCGACGAACGCCCTGTGGCGCGAGGTCGGCCCCGCCGGCATCCGGCATTTCCTGACCGTGGCGGGAATGCACGACACCGTCCCCGGGCCCAAGGGCTACTGGGGGCGCACCCAGGTCACGGCCGACGACCAGGTGAAGCTGCTCCGGCTGCTCACCTCGGACAACTCGGTCCTCGACCGGGATGCCCGTGCCTACGCCCTCCGCCTGATGAGCCGAGTCATCCCCGAGCAGCGGTGGGGAGCGCCGGCCGGGGCCCCCGCGACGGCGACCGTCCAGGTCAAGAACGGCTGGCTGTCGCGTGCGACCCACGGCTGGCGGGTGCACAGCGTCGGTGTGTTCACCGGCGGCGGTCATGACTACGGAATGGCCGTGCTCTCGCAGGACAACCGAACGATGAGCGACGGCGTCGCGACCGTCGAGCGCGCTGCCCGCGCCGTCAACCGTGATCTGAACGCGTCGACCGCCGGATAGCCGTCGGAGGGCGGAGGCCCTGCTCGGGACTGGGGCCGGGGGCGCGACCATCGGGGGCGCTCGCACCTCCGGCGGGAATGGTTGCAGTGGCTCGCAGTGACATCCATCACGTCGGCAACTCGTATCAACGTGCTTCGGTAGTACATGACCTGTGGGCGATATAGCCGGATTTGCCGCCCCGAAACAGGCATACGGTGCACATGACTCGATGGCATGCACTTCACGCGGTTCCGTCGCTCCGCTCGCCGGGCGGATGGGGCCTCCTGACGGAGTGACAGATGTCGCCGCGCTCCGGTCAGCCGGGTCAGCACACCCGTGCGCCCGATTCAAGGGCGGTGGAGGGCTACGGGGCCGGGTAGTAGTGGCGCTCGTTGCCGCACACTCACTCAGGTTTTAACAATGACGGCCCCACAAGGTGTCACCGCAGCTCAGGCACATCGTCCGTGCAGAGCCGACCCACCGGAGACGCCCCTGCCACGACCGAGCGAGGCCCGCATGAGCAAGCACCGCAGGACGACGCGCTACCGGCAGATGACCATCGCTGCCGTCGCACTGAGCGCGCTGGCAATACCGACTGCCGCCATAGCCTGTAGCAGCGATCCGACCTCCACCGATGCCGCATCCGGCGGTCAGTGGAAGAACTGGAAGAACGCCTCCACGGGGCAGTGGGGGAAGGGCGGCACGTGGACCCCGCAGTCCCCGGCGCCCGCTTCATCGGCCGCGTCCGCCCCCACCGCGACCGCTGCGCCCGAGGCGCCCGCTTCAACGGCCCCCTCCGCGCCCACCGCGACCGCCACGGCGTCCCCGAGCACCTCCGCCGCGGCGACCCCGGCATCCGACGCCCTGGCCCAGGTCGTCACCCTGGTCAACAGCGAGCGCGGCAAGGTCGGCTGCTCCCCCCTGACCTTGAACGCGAAGCTCTCGAAGGCCGCCCAGGATCACAGCGCGGACATGGCGAGCCACCAGAACATGTCGCACACGGGTTCCGACGGCTCGGATCCGGGCCAACGGATCACAGCGGCCGGCTACACCTGGAGTGCCTACGGCGAGAACGTCGCCTACGGATACTCCACCCCCGAGCAGGTCATGGCGGGCTGGATGTCCAGCCCCGGCCACAAGCGCAACATCCTCGACTGCGGTTTCAAGGAGATCGGCGTCGGCCTCGCGCAGCCCGGCAGCTACTGGACGCAGGACTTCGGCACGTCCCGCTGACCAGGCGTGTCACACCCCCGGCGTATCGGTGTGGTTGAGCGGGACACGTCCATGGCGTCTTGTGCAGGGTGGTTTCGGCACACATGGCGTGGGAGGCCCACAGCCGGGTGAACTCCTCGCTGCCGGCGAGGAGCTCACCCACCGGCTCGGTCACCTCGGGATCGTCGGAGTAATGGGCGGCCGCGGCGCCACGGCGGCTCGGCTGTTCGCCCGCGAGGGCGCCCGGGTGCTGCTCGCGGCCCGGACGCAGGCCCGGCTGAAGGCGGTCACCGGTCATGCGAAGGTCACCTCGGCGGAGGCGTGCCGTGCCTCCCGCCGGGTGGCGACGCGCAGCTCCGCCCGCCCCGCGGCGGGGGTACCGCAGGCCAGCACGTGCTCGCCGGCGAACACGGGCCGTCGCAGCCGGTAGGACAGCGAGCGCACCTGTTGCCCCGGGGCGTTGCGGCGGGCCAGTTCGAGCATCAGCACGGCCAGCAGCGGCCCGTGCACGACGAGGCCCGGATAGCCCTCCTCGTTCCTGGCGTACGGCGCGTCGTAGTGGATACGGTGCGCGTTCGCCGTGAGGGCGCTGAACCGGAACAGGAGTGCCGGGCCCGGGCGCAGCGGAACCTGCCAGGCGTCCTCGGCCTCCGGGACCGCGGACTCGTCGAGTACGACCGGGCTCGGCCCGGCGGAGCGGCGCTCGGACCGGTAGACGATGTCCTGTTCCTCGACCAGGCACGTGCGGCCGTACTGCCGGAATTCACGGCGTTCGGTGACGAACAGGAGCTCACCCGTGCTGCCGTGCTTGGCGGTCACGGCGCCCAGGCTGCTGACGCGTTCGGCCGGCTCGTCGAGGCGGAGCGGTTCCGTGATCTCGCAGCGCCCTCCGGCGAACATCCTCCGGCGGTGGGGGACGGGTGGCAGGAAGTGCCCGTCGCGGGGGTGTCCGTCGGTTCCGAGATCCTTTTGCGGCGGCCAGTTCAGGAAATACAGCCAGTGCCACAGCGGTGGCAGGGGGTCTCCGGCCCGCGCGGCGGGATCCGGAAGGTCGAGGAGCGCCGAGAGGGCCGCGACCGGGCCGACGGGCAGGGAGTCTTCGTCCGTGACCGGTGCCGGAGTCCATGAATCCACATACGAGCCGATCGAGGCCGGGGAGGGCTGCATCGTCCTTCTGTCCCTTTTCTGTCCTTGGGCGCGCGGTGGGGAGGGCGAGGGCCGACACCCGCTTCTCGTGCCGTCAGTCATGATCAGTCGAGATCAGTCGTGAGCGGAGGGTGCGGTCTCCGTGTGCAGCCGCGCGGACGGCCACCTGCCCTGGCGTACGGCCGACTCGATCTGGCCGACCAGTTCTCGGGCGACGACCTCCACCGCGGGCGGAGTCCGCCCGGTCCTCGGCGTCCCCAGGACGATCGAGCGCCAGACCTCGGGTTCGCAGAGCGGCGCGGCACTGAGTTCGCCGCGCGCCACGTCCTCGGCGATACCCACCCCGGGCAGGATCGTCCAGCCGTGACCGGCCGCCACAAGGTGCTTCTGCACCCGCATGGAGTTGGTCTGTACGGCGATCTCCATCTCGATCGCGGCCCGGCCGGCGGCGGCGTCGATCAGGCTGCGCAGGGCATGGCCGGGAGCGGGCATGACCAGCGGATGCGCGGCGGCCCGCGCGAAGGGGACGGGGTGGTCGGCGCGCAGAGCCTCGGAAGGGGGCGCGACCACCCACAGGTTCTCCCGCACCAGAGGGCGGGCGTTCAGCGAGGGGCCGCTGGCCAGGTTGTACAGCAGGGTCAGGTCCAGGTCGCCGTCGTCCAGCCACCGTTGCAGATGACCGGAGTACGCCGTCATCAGGCGCAGCTCGATACCGGGCCGGTCGCGGGCGATCGCGGCCACCAGCGGCTCCGCCAACAGGTCGGTGGCGCTCTCCAGCAGGCCGACGGTGACGATGCCGGTCACCACGTCCGGAGACGGCTGGACCTCCGCACGCGCGCGTTCCAGTTCGTTCAGGGCGCGGCGAGCGCGATCGACCATGATCGTGCCGGCCTCCGTGGGCCGCATGCCCTGCCGTGTCCGCTCGAACAGCGAGACCCCGAGTTCCTGTTCCAGTGTGCGGATCTGACGGGTGACCGCGGGTTGCACCAGATGCAGCAGCTCCGCGGCTCGCGTGACGCTGCCCACCTCTGCGACGGTGACGAGTGCCTTGAGTTGTCTGACGTCCACGACCTGCTCTCCCTGACATCCGCACCCGGCTGTCCGCACCCAGACATCGGCATCCGGCCATCGGTATCCGGCATGGCTTCATCACGCCTGGCTATTTCACGGACGCGTACATGAGTGCCCATGATGGTATGACACCCCGTACATGAGGGGACGCATGGTGAAGAGCCGCCCGATCGAGTAAATCCGAGCCAGCCGAGCCAGCCGTGTGGAGGCCGCCCGATGACCGAGCTTCCGCTTTCGGGGATCACCGTCGTCAGCGTCGAGCAGGCGGTGGCGGCGCCGTTCGCCACGCGTCAACTGGCCGATCTCGGTGCCCGCGTGATCAAGGTGGAGCGCCCCGGAGGGGGCGACTTCGCCCGCCGGTACGACACCACCGTGCACGGCGAGTCCAGCTACTTCGTGTGGCTCAACCGCTCGAAGGAGTCCGTGACCCTGGACCTGAAGGCGGCGCGCGGCCGGGACATCCTGGAGCGACTGCTCGGTGAGGCCGACGTGTTCGTACAGAACCTCGCACCGGGCGCGGCCGCCCGTCTGGGGCTGGCGGCGGACGCCCTGGCGGAACGCTTCCCGGCCCTCATCCCGTGCACCGTCTCGGGGTACGGGACCAGCGGACCATGGGCCGCCCGCAAGGCGTACGACCTGCTCGTGCAGTGCCAGACCGGGCTTGTCTCACTGACCGGCACCGAACAGGAGACCGCCCGGGTGGGGGTGTCGATCGCCGACATCGCGGCCGGGATGTACGCCTACTCGGGCATCCTCACGGCCCTGTTCACCCGGGCGACGACCGGCGTCGTTCGTCCCGTGGAGGTCTCGCTGTTCGAGGCACTGGCGGAGTGGATGAGCCAGCCCGCGTACTACACGCGCCACGGCGGCACCCAGCCACCGCGGGTCGGCACACAGCACGCCACCATCGCCCCGTACGGCGCCTACACCGCGGGCGACGGCAAGGAAGTCCTGTTCTCGATCCAGAACGAGCGCGAGTGGCTCGCCCTGTGCGAGCGGTTCCTGGGGCGACCGGAACTGGCCGACGACCCGCGCTTCGCCACCGGCCCGGACCGCGTGGCGCACCGGGACGAGCTGAACGCCCTCGTGTCCGAGCGGTTCCGCGAGCTGGACAGCCAGGAGGCGGGCCGCCTGTTGGACGTGGCGGGCATCGCCAACGCCGGGGTCAACGACGTCGAGGAGTTCCTCCACCATCCCGTGCTCGACGCGCGGGGCCGCTGGCGCGACGTGAACATTCCGGGGGCCGTGGTGCCCGCCCTCCTGCCGCCGGTGGATCTGGGCGGCATCACACCCCGGATGGACGCCGTCCCGGCCGTCGGCGAGCACACCGAGAAGATCCTTGCCGGGCTCGGATACCGGGCGGCCGACATCGACGCCCTCCGGGCCGACGGGGTCGTCTGACGGCCAGGCCGCCCCGTATCCCTTCCTCAAGGAGCCGCACAGCATGAGCACTCTGGACATCCTGTCCGAGGACGAGCGGTTCATCGTCGGCACGGTGCGCGAGTTCGTGGACAAGGACGTCAAGCCCGTCGTACGGGAGCTCGAACACGCCAACACCTACCCCGAGTCCCTGATCGAGCGGATGAAGAAGCTCGGCGTCTTCGGGCTGGCCGTCCCCGAGGAGTACGGCGGCACACCGGTCTCCACCTCGTGCTACGTCCTCGTCACGGAGGAACTCGCCCGCGGCTGGATGAGCCTGGCCGGTGCGATGGGCGGCCACACCGTGGTCGCCAAACTGTTGCTGCGCTTCGGCACCGAGGAACAGAAGCGGTGCTACCTCCCGAGGATGGCCACCGGTGAGATCCGGGCGACGATGGCTCTGACCGAACCCGGTGGCGGGTCCGACCTCCAGGCGATGAGCACGGTCGCCCGCAAGGTCCCAGGCGGCTATGCGGTCGACGGCTCGAAGACGTGGATCACCAATTCCCGGCGGTCCGGGCTGATCGCCCTGCTGTGCAAGACGGACCCGGACGTGACGCCCGCGCACAAGGGGATCTCCATCCTTCTCGTCGGGCACGGCCCCGGACTCACCGTCTCCCGCGACCTGCCCAAGCTGGGTTACAAGGGCGTCGAGAGCTGCGAGTTGTCCTTCGACGACTACCGGGCGCCCGCCGACTCCGTACTCGGCGGGGTGGAGGGCCGGGGATTCGCGCAGATGATGAAGGGGCTGGAGACCGGTCGGCTCCAGGTCGCCGCCCGTGCGCTCGGCGTCGGCCGGGCGGCCCTGGAGGACTCCCTCGCGTACGCGCAGCAACGGGAGTCGTTCGGCAAGCCGATCTGGCGGCACCAGTCGATCGGCAACTACCTGGCGGACATGGCCACATCACTGACCGCGGCACGTCAGCTCACCCTGCACGCGGCCCGCGAGGCCGACGCCGGCCGCCGGGTGGACATGGAGGCGGGCATGGCGAAGCTGTTCGCCTCCGAGACGGCCATGCAGATCGCCCTCAACGCCGTCCGCATCCACGGCGGCTACGGCTACTCGACCGAATTCGACGTGGAGCGCTACTTCCGCGACGCCCCGCTGATGATCGTCGGAGAGGGCACCAACGAGATCCAGCGCAACGTCATCGTCGGCCAACTCGTCGAGCGAGGCGGCCTGGACGCCTGACCGGACCGGACCCCGAATGTGCGTATCGAGGGCTCGACGCTCCGGCGTCACCGAGTTCCTTGGCAGCTCGGGCGGGGCCCTGTCGGTGCCGGATGCGAGTATCGCCGCATGGTGATGTGCGACTATTTCGCGGCTCCCGACGACGACACGGCTGTCCGCGTTCTTGAGCAGCCCGGTGGGCCGGCTCCTTCGGTCTTCGACGTGGTGTCGCTCAAGGGCGTGGATCCGGTCGTGGCGATGGCTCGGCTCGAAGCGATCCTGAGCGGCTGCACCTACGAGGAGGCGTCCCAGCGCCCTCGCTCCGGGCAACTGCTCTCGTCCCCGGAAGCCGAGAGCGCCTTCATCATGAGCGTGTCCGACACCCTGTGGGAGGCACTGGCCTCGGCGACGCGGACCGCGCCGGCCGAAGCCGCCGGGCGGTGGTCCGAGACCGACGAACTTCGACAGCACGGAGTCACCGCCGAGACCGCGGCCGAGATGGTGGACCTCCTCTCGGGCCTGGCCGACCGGGCGCGCTCGGCGGGAAACCGTCTGTATTGCTGGTGGGCCCTTTGACGCCGCGGATGTTTCGGAGCGCGGGGATGGGAAAAGCGGTGAATATGGCGCAAATCGGTATGGCCGTGGCAGGGAGCGGCCACCCGGTACGTCATGCCGATGGGCCGACATCACAGGAGGCGACCGTGAACGACGCTTCGTTGTCCGCCGGACCGACTGCCCGGCAGGACTTCCCCGAGGATCTGGTCCAGGTCGTACTGGACACCTGCTCCGCCTCCGACGCGGACACCGTCCTGCGCACGCTGAGCACGCGCTTCACGGCCGAGCACGGCGGCGAAACGCCACGACAGGACACGAGTGCCCGCCCCGACACATGGACCGGAACCTTTCTGGTGTCGCGCGGCGCCGCGCTTGCCGCCGACACGTCCTTGACCGGTCCGGTCACCATGGAACTCCAGGGCACTCCGGTGGCGGTGGACCGGCTGCGGGGAGCCCTCGCTTCGGCCTTCGCCGTCCAGGTGTCCGGATCCTCCTCCGGTGACCAGGAGGTCGACCTGCAACTCCGAGTCGCGAACGCCGACGACGAGGCCCGCGCCGCCACGTCACGGAGTCAGGGGTAGAACCTCAGATCTCGTCCTCCAGCCGGATCACGGCCTTGAGCCTCTCGTGCGCCTTGCCGGGGCTGCCCTCCTGCGCTTCGACCAGCGCGGCGGCGATCGCGTCGAGCTTGCGCTGGATCGCTCGCTCCGCCCGGAGTTCCGAGTTCTTCAGCAGGGCCAGGAGCAGGAGCGTCACCGCGGTCATGGCTTCGCCGGCCAGGAGGAACCACTTCACGGGGAATCCGGCGAAGTGCACGGCGACCGTGAGGGACACCAGCGCGAGGCAGAAGGCGAAGAAGAGCGGTGAACTGGTGAACGTCGATGTGGCCTCGGCGAACCGTTCGAATCTGCCGCGTCGGTCGCCGCCGCGGTCGGCGGGATGCTGAGGAGTCATGGCGCTCGGTGCCCTCCGTCAGGGGTTCCGGGCCCCTCGGACCCGGCCCGGTGAACCCGGCAACGCGGCTGTGTGCGGGCCCGCCCATGCTCCTCGCCGGCCCGGCACCCGGAACGGTGTTCGCCGGAGTACCCGGACCGGTCGGTACGGTCGGTCGCCGACGAGCCCCTGCCGGCGGGCCCGGCCAGCGGTAGACCGTCCGCCGGAAGCCGTCCGCCGTCCGCCGGAAGCCGTCCGCCGTCCGCCGTCCGCCGTCCGCCGGAAGCCGTCCGCCGTCCGCCGGAAGCCGTCCGCCGTCCGCCGGAAGCCGTCCGCCGTCCGCCGGAAGCCGTCCGCCGTCCGCCGGAAGCCGTCCGCCGTCCGCCGGAAGCCGTCCGCCGTCCGCCGTCCGCCGGAAGCCGTCCGCCGTCCGCCGGAAGCCGTCCGCCGTCCGCCGTCCGCCGGAAGCCGTCCGCCGTCCGCCGGAAGCCGTCCGCCGTCCGCCGGAAGCCGTCCGCCGTCCGCCGGAAGCCGTCCGCCGTCCGCCGGAAGCCGTCCGCCGTCCGCCGGAAGCCGTCCGCCGTCCGCCGGCCGCCGGAAGCCGTCCGCCGTCCGCCGGAAGTCGGAAGCCGTCCGCCGGAAGTCGTCCGCCGGAAGTCGGAAGTCGTCCGCCGGAAGTCGGAAGTCGTCCGCCGGAAGTCGGAAGTCGTCCGCCGGAAGTCGGAAGTCGTCCGCCGGAAGTCGGAAGCCGTCCGCCGGAAGTCGTCCGCCGGAAGTCGGAAGCCGTCGCCGTGTGCCGGAAGCCGTCCGCCGGAAGCCGTCGCCGTGCGTCGGAAGCCGTCCGCCGGGCAGTCGTGCTCGCACGGCCCGTGGCCGCTCCGGCACCCGTTGTCAGTGCTTGATCCGCCTGCGGATCTGGGCCGTGGCCTTTTCGGTCATCTCATGGGCCTTGCCGCGCAGCTGTTCGCTGCGGCCTGCCCGTTGCATGGATTTGTCGCCCAGGGCCTTGCCGAGGGTCTCCCTCATTTTGCCCTTGATCTGCTGCGTCCTGGCACTGCCCTTGATCATCACAATCGCTTCCCTCTCGAACGCGCCGGTAAAGAGGCGTGCGGCCGGGTCGGCGCACCTTTCATCACCGTGTGGCCACGAGATGGACTCCGCAAACCGGCGCACGCGATTTTGTCGTGCCGCCAGGGCGGGCGCCGCACCCGCGGCGTTCACCCCGGGTGCGGCGTGGGTGCGGCGTGGATCAGGCGAGGAGGGCGGCGAGGCGGCGCCACCCCTCGCGCGGAAGGATGTCGCGGGACTGGTCGTCGACCACCTGGAGCGCCACGTGGTCCGCGCCCGCCTCGTGGAAGTCGTTGACACGGGCGCGGATGCGGTCCTCGTCGCCCCAGGCGAAGAGCATGTCGATGAGGTGGTCGCTGCCGCCGGCCGCGAAGTCGGACTCGGCGAAGCCCAGCCGCAGAAAGCTGTTGGTGTAGTTCGGCATCGAAAGATAGGGACCGAGGCTGCTCCGGGCGAAGGAACGGGCGCGGTCCGGGTCCGTCTCCAGGACGACCTTCAACTCCGGTGCCAGCAGCGGGACTTCGCCCAGGATCTCGCGGGCCTGTGCGGTGTGCTCGGGTGTCACGAGATAGGGGATCGCCCCGGCGGCCCGGTCGCGTGACAGGCCCAGCATCTTCGGGCCGAGGGCGGCCAGTGTCCGGCGCCCTGCGGGCACCCCCGCCGCGTCCAGGGTGTCCAGATAGTCGACCATGCTCGCGTAGGGCCGACGGTACTGGTCCGCGAGCTTGGCGTGGCTCACGCCGAGGCCGAGCACGAAGCGGCCGGGGTGGGCCGCCTCCAGCTCGGCGAAGCTCGCCGCGCTCTCGGAGGCCTCGTGCGTCCAGATGCTCTGGATGCTGGTCCCCACGATCAGCCGCTCGGTCGCCGCGATGAGCGGCGCCGCGTTGCCCGCGGTGCTGCTGCCGCCCAGCCAGACCGCGCCGAAGCCGAGTCGCTCCAGCTCGGCCGCGGCCTCGGCGAGCTCCCCCTGTCGCTCCGGATCCTCCGACCGCAGGCCCACACTCCAGATGCCGTACCGCCCGACGGCCTCCTTCAGCGAGCCGATCTGTTCCTCGGCCGTGACGTCGTTCGTCGATTCCGAGTTCATCGATTCCGATCCCTTCCGGTTGGACGGTCCCTCGACGGTCGAACCACCGTGTCCTGCGAAGGCGTTCGACGCTACATCCCATTTGATCACCGAGTGGTACCCGGGCGTACCCCGCCCCGCGCCGCCGGGTGGCGGCCGGGCACCCGCTTTCGGGTGACCCCACCGCCTGTCGCCGGGGCCGGGCGGTTCGGCGTGTCCGAGCATCGCAGTCGACCGGGGCATCGCCGCCCGCACCGTCCGCCGCCGGGAGCCCGCCGTGCACATCCTGCTCGTGGCCAGCGCGTTCAACAGCCTCACCCAGCGCGTCCACGCCGAGCTGCGCGACCACGGGCACACGGTCGCCGTGGAACTCGCCCTGCCCGACCGTCCGTTGGCCGAGGCCGTCCGGCGGCACGCGCCGCGGCTCGTCCTCGCGCCGATGCTGAGGACGGCGATCCCCCGGGAGGTGTGGGCCGCGTACCCGTGTTTCATCGTCCACCCGGGGCCCTTCGGGGACCGGGGGCCGTCCTCGCTCGACCGGGCGATCCAGGAGGGCGCCGAAGGGTGGGGTGTGACGGTCCTGCAGGCGGACGAGGAAATGGACGCCGGAGACGTCTGGGCGTCCGTGGCCTGCCCGCTCCCGCCGGTGGGCAAGAGCGACCTGTACCGGGGCGAGATCGCCGACGCCGCGCTGTCGGCCGTCCTGCTCGCCGTGGAGCGCTTCGCCTCCGGGACCTACACTCCGCGCGCCCAGGGCTCGGCACGGGCACCGGACACCGCGGTGCGCAGCCGCCCGTACCTCGACCAGGGCGCCCGGCGGATCGACTGGGACGCGGACGGCACGGCGACCGTCCTGCGCAAGCTGCGCGCGGCGGACTCGCAGCCCGGTGTACTGGACGTCCTGCTCGGCGCCGAGTGGTACCTGCACGGCGGCCACCCCGAGGGCGGCCTGCGCGGCACCCCGGGGGAGCTGCTGGCCACCCGGGCCGGGGCGGTCTGCCGGGCGACGAAGGACGGCGCCGTCTGGATCCCCGAACTGCGCCGCCGACGCGGTCCGGGACAGCCGCCCACCTTCAAACTGCCCGCCGTACAGGCCCTCGGCGACCGGTTGCCGCGGCTGCCGGAACTCCCCCCGCCGACTTCCGCGGACCCCCGGCGGCGCACATGGACGGAGATCGAGTACCGGGAGGACGGGAGTGCCGGTTTCCTCTCGTTCTCGTTCCCCGGCGGAGCGATGAGCACGGCGCAGTGCCGGCGCCTTCTCGACGCCTACCGGGAGGCCTGCGCCCGGCCCACCTCGGTGCTGGTGCTGGGCGGGCAGCGGGACTTCTTCTCCAACGGCATCCACCTCAATGCCATCGAGGCCGCCGAGGACCCCGCCGCCGAGTCCTGGGCCAACATCAACGCCATCGACGACCTCGTCGAGGCGATCCTGACCACCACGGACCGGCTCGTGATCTCGGCCGTGGCGGGCAACGCCGCGGCGGGCGGGGTGATGCTCGCCCTCGCCGCCGACGAGGTCTGGTGCCGCACCGGCTGCGTACTCAACCCGCACTACCGGCTCATGGGTCTGTACGGATCGGAGTACTGGACGTACACCCTGCCGCGCCGCGTGGGAACGGCGACGGCCGACCGACTGCTGCGCGAGGCCCTGCCGATGAGCGCCGTGAGCGCCCGCGACCTCGGGCTCGTCGACCGGGTGGTCGACTGCGCTCCGCAGGACTTCGCCCCGGAGGTCGGCCGCCTCGCGGCCCGGCTGGCGGAACTGCCCGGATCACGGTCCCGGATCGCCGCGAAGAAGGCGGAACTGGACCGTCTGGAGTGCGGTGAGCCCCTGGCCGCCTTCCGGGAGCGGGAGCTGGCCCGGATGCGCCGCACCTTCGACGACCCGGAAGCTCCCTACCACGCGCTGCGGCGCGCGTTCGTCCACAAGGAACGACCGGCGTCCACGCCGCGGCACCTCCGACACAGCCCGTGTCACCGGAACGGCCCTGGATGACCTCTCACTGGGGACGGGGGCTGGTAGCAAGAGAGCTGATGGTCGAAATGCGGCCTTTTATCCCTCACCTCCCCGAGGAGGCGGTCCCATGACAGCGGCGACACCGAGTACGGCCGGCGCGACGGACGCCGGCGGTGCGCCCGTCGGCGAGACGCCCACGATCCACATCCTCTGGATCAACGCAGGACTCAGCTGCGACGGCGACTCCGTCGCGCTCACGGCCGCGATGCAGCCCAGCATCGAGCAGATCGTGCTCGGCGAGCTGCCCGGCCTGCCGAAGATCGCCGTGCACTGGCCCCTCATCGACTTCGAGTGCGGCCCGGTCGGCGGCGCGGACACGTTCATCGAGTGGTTCTTCAAGGGGGAGCGGGGCGAGATCGACCCGTTCGTGCTGGTGGTCGAGGGGTCCATCCCCAATGAGTCGATCAAGCCCGAGGGCTACTGGTGCGGCTTCGGCGACAACCCGGAGACCGGCCAGCCGATCACCACCAGCGAGTGGATCGACCGGCTCGCGCCCAAGGCGCTGGCCGTCGTCGCCATCGGCACCTGCGCCACGTACGGCGGTATCCACGCCATGGCGGGCAACCCGACCGGCGCGATGGGCGTGCCCGACTACCTCGGCTGGGACTGGAAGTCGCAGGCCGGCATCCCCATCGTGTGCGTCCCCGGCTGCCCGATCCAGCCCGACAACTTCGCCGAGACGCTCACCTATCTGCTCTACCAGGCGGCCGGCTCCGCCCCGATGATCCCCCTCGACGACAAGCTGCGCCCGTCCTGGCTGTTCGGCGCCACGGTCCACGAGGGCTGCGACCGGGCGGGCTACTACGAGGAGGGCGTGTTCGCCGAGACGTACGACTCGCCCAAGTGCCTGGTGAAGCTGGGCTGTTGGGGCCCCGTGGTCAAGTGCAACGTGCCCAAGCGCGGCTGGATGAACGGCATCGGTGGCTGCCCGAACGTCGGCGGCATCTGCATCGCCTGCACCATGCCCGGCTTCCCCGACAAGTTCATGCCGTTCATGGACGAACCCCCGGGCGCCAAGTTGTCCACCAAGGCCAGCGGCGCCTACGGCGCGGTGATCCGCAGACTCAGGTCGCTGACCATCGAGACCGTGGACAAGGAGCCGAAGTGGCGGCACCGGAAGGACAAGCTCACCACCGGATACCGGCCGCCGTGGTGAGCCCCCGCCACCCCTGAGGCACATCCCCACCACCCCGTCCACCCCTCCCGGACCACCCGCGCGAAGAAGGGCACGACACACACGATGGCACCGAAGACGAAGGCGGCCGGCGACGGTAGCGGCCTGATGGAGATGGCCTGGGACCCGATCACAAGGATCGTGGGCAGCCTGGGCATCCACACGAAGATCGACTTCAAGCAGAAGCGGGTCGCGGAGTGCTACAGCACCTCGTCCGTCTTCCGCGGCTACAGCGTCTTCATGCGCGGCAAGGACCCCCGCGACGCCCACTTCATCACCAGCCGCATCTGCGGCATCTGCGGGGACAACCACGCCACCTGCTCGGTGTACGCGCAGAACATGGCGTACGGCGTGAAGCCCCCGCACCTCGGTGAGTGGATCATCAACCTCGGCGAGTCCGCGGAGTACATGTTCGACCACAACATCTTCCAGGAGAACCTGGTCGGGGTCGACTACTGCGAGAAAATGGTCAAGGAGACCAACCCGGGCGTCCTCGAACTCGCCGAGCGCACCGAGGCCCCGCACGCCGCGGAGCACGGCTACCGCACGATCGCCGACATCATGCGGTCCCTGAATCCCCTCGAAGGCGAGTTCTACCGCGAGGCCCTCCACGTGAGCCGCTACACGCGGGAGATGTTCTGCCTCATGGAGGGCCGCCATGTGCACCCCTCCACGCTCTACCCGGGCGGCGTCGGCACCATCGCCTCCGTCCAGCTCTTCACGGACTACCTCAGCCGTCTGATGCGGTACGTGGAGTTCATGAAGCGTGTCGTCCCCCTGCACGACGACCTGTTCGACTTCTTCTACGAGGCGCTGCCCGGGTACGAGGAAGTCGGGCGCCGACGGGTGCTGCTCGGCTGCTGGGGCGCGCTCAACGACCCCGAGTACTGCGACTTCACCTACGCCAACATGACGGACTGGGGCCGGCGGATGTTCGTCACGCCCGGCGTCATCGTCGACGGCAGGCTGGTCACCAACGACCTCACCGAGATCAACCTCGGCATCCGCATCCTGCTGGGCAGTTCGTACTACGAGGACTGGCAGGGCCAGGAGCAGTTCGTCACCCACGACCCGCTCGGCAACCCGGTCGACCCCCGCCACCCCTGGAACCAGCACACCATGCCCGCCCCGCAGAAGCGGAACTTCGACGACAAGTACAGCTGGGTCATGTCACCGCGCTGGTTCGACGGCAAGGACCACCTCGCCCTGGACACCGGCGGCGGCCCCATCGCCCGCCTGTGGTCCACCGCCCTGTCCGGACTCGTCGACACCGGCTATGTGAAGGCCACCGGGAACAGCGTGGTCATCAACCTGCCCCGCACCATGACCAAGCCCGAGACCACCTTCGAGTGGAAGATCCCGCAGTGGAGCAACGCGCTGGAACGCAACCGCGCGCGCACCTACTTCCAGGCCTACACCGCCGCCGTCGCCCTGCACTTCGCGGAGAAGGGGCTTGAGGAGGTCCGCGCCGGACGCACCCAGACCTGGGAGAAGTTCGAGGTCCCCGACGAGAGCATCGGCGTCGGCTTCACCGAGGCGGTACGCGGTGTGCTCTCCCACCACATGGTGATCCGCGACGGCAAGATCGCCAACTACCACCCGTACCCGCCCACCCCGTGGAACGCCAGCACCCGGGACACCTTCGGCACGCCCGGCCCGTACGAGGACGCCGTGCAGAACACACCGATCTTCGAGGAGAACTCCCCGGAGAACTTCAAGGGCATCGACATCATGCGCGCCGTCCGCAGCTTCGACCCCTGTCTGCCCTGCGGTGTCCACATGTACGTCGGTGGCGGCAGGACCGTACAGAAGATGCACGTTCCCACCGGCCTGAGCGGACTGGGCGGATGAGCGCGGGCACGACGATCGATCCGAAGAAGGCGATCGATCCGAAGAAGGCGACACCGGCAGTGGACGCGGTGCGGACCGGGCGGCGGATCGAGGACGTGCTCGACCGGCTCGCCGCCACCGGGGACCCGGCCGCCCACGCGGCGGCCGAGGAACTCGTGCAGGCCCTCATGGACTTCTACGGCGCGGGCCTGGCCCGGCTGCTCCAGCTGCTGTCCGCGTCCGAGGGCCGCAGACCCCCCGGCGATCCCCTGGGGGGCGTGCTCGGCGACGAACTGGTCGCGAGCCTCCTCGTCCTGCACGATCTGCACCCCGAGGACCGGGCGACCCGGATCGGCCGCGCGCTCGACACCGTCCGCGACCAGGAGCTGGACGTGGTGGACTTCGACGAGACGACCGGGACCCTCACGCTGCGCGTGGCAGGGGGCGGCGGCTGCGGTTGCGGCAGCGCCACGACGGTCCAGCAGGCGGTCGAGGACGCGCTCGCCTGCTTCGCACCGGAGGTCACGGCCGTCGAAGTGCAGCCGGTCGGCCGGTCGGGGGAGCCCGCACTGCTCCAGATCGGCACCGGCCCCGGGGCCGGTGCCGGCACCGCCCGTCCCGCTCCGGCGAACACCCCGTGAGCGCCCCCTCCGTGGGCCGCCCGGCCACCCGAGCCGCCGGTCTGCGCAGGTTCCTGACCGGGCGCGAGCCGCAGCCGGAGCGGTGCGGGCTGTGCGCGGTGGCGGTGGACGAGGCGCGCCATCGCCACCTGGTGGACACCGAGAAGCGGGCCATCGCCTGCGCCTGTACGTCCTGCGCCCTGCTGATGGAGCAGCCGGGCGCCGCCCTCGGCCGCTTCCGCGCGGTACCGGACCGCTACCTCACCGACCCGGACCATCGCCTCGACGACCGTGCCTGGGAGGCGCTGCAGATCCCGGTCGGCGTCGCCTTCTTCTTCCGCAACGCCGCGCTCGACCGGCTGGTGGCCCTCTACCCCAGCCCGGCGGGGGCCACCGAGAGCGAGCTCGACCCGGCGACCTGGACCGCCGTCCTCGGCGACAGCCGCCTGGCCGAGCTGCTCGAACCCGACGTGGAGGCGCTGCTGCTGCGCCGCACCGAGGGCCGCTGCGTCTGCTACCTCGTGCCCATCGACATCTGCTACGAACTGGTCGGCCGGATGCGACTGCTGTGGCAGGGCTTCGACGGCGGGGCCGAGGCCCGCGCCGCCCTGGACGCCTTCTTCGAGCAGGTCGCGCACCGCGCCCGGACCGTGGGCCGGGAGGCACGGCCGTGACGGAGTTCTCCTTCGCCTGCACCGGCGTCCGCGCCGACCGGTTCGCCGCCGGACCGACGCTCGTCTTCCGGCTGCGCATCACCGCGACCGGTGACGAACCGGTCCATGCCATGGCCCTGCGCTGCCAGATCCGTATCGAGCCCGCGAAGCGCGGCTACGAGACGCAGGAGGCCGACGGGCTCGCCGACCTCTTCGGTGAGCGCTCGCGCTGGGGCAGCACCCTCCAACCGGTGCAGTTCGCCCAGGTCTCCGTCATGGTCCCCGCCTTCACCGGACAGACCGAGACGGACCTGGTCGTGCCCTGCACCTACGACATGGACATCGCCGCGACCCGCTACTTCGCCGCGCTCACCACCGGAGAGGTGCCCCTGCTGATGCTGTTCTCCGGGACGGCGTTCACCGGAGCGGGCGGATTCCGCGTCGAACCCGTCCCGTGGGACCGGGAGGCCCTCTTCCGGATGCCGGTCGCGACCTGGCGGGAGATGGTCGAACAGCACTTCCCCGGCTGCGGCTGGATCCGGCTGCCCCGCGACACCATGGACGCCCTCCTCGCCTTCCGCTCCCGACGGGCCCTGCCCTCCTGGGAAGCGACCGTGCGGGCCCTGCTCGACCTCGACGAGAACGGCACGGCGGCTCCCGACCCACCCCGGCGGCCGGGGTTCGCCCTCACCAGTACCGCCAGCACCGCAAGTACCAGCGGAAGGACCGCTCCGTGAGCGTGACCACGTTCGCCCCGGAGACCGAGGGCCGCCTCGCCCTCGCCCGGCAGGTGGCCGACGCCGTCCTCTTCGAGGGCTATGTGCTCTACCCGTACCGTGCCTCCGCGGCCAAGAACCGGCTGCGCTGGCAGTTCGGTGTACTGGTGCCGCCCGGCTGGGGCGCCGACTGCGAGGAGCACGACTTCCAGCACACCGAATGCCTGATGGAACCCAAGGCGGACGCCACCCTCGCCGTCGAGCTGCGCTTCCTGCGCGCCCGGCGGCGCACCGTCCAACGGGCGCTCCCGGACGGCGGCTTCGAGACGGTCACCGAACTCCGGCTCGGGGACCGGATCCTGGTCCCCTGGGACGAGGGGAGCGAGGAGCGCGTCGAGGCGGTCGTGCCGGTCGACGAACTCCTCGGCGACGGAGTCAGGGTCCCCTTCGGCCGCCCCGCCGGGGAGGAGACCGAGCCCGTCCTCGACGAGAACGGCGACACGGCCGGCCGTATGATCCGCCGCTACGAGGACATCAGCGGCGTACTGCGGCTGTCGGCCGACGAACTCGACGGGCCCTACCGGGTCCTGCGGCTGACCGCGATCGTCGAGAACACCAGCCCCTGGACACCCCCGGCGGGCTCGGCGGCCGACCGCGACGCGGCGCTCCCGCGCTCCCTGGTCGCCGCCCACCTCCTGATGGGGCTCAGCGCCGGATCGTTCCTGTCGATGACCGATCCCCCCGAGTGGGCGAAGGGCGCGATCGCGTCCTGCCGCAATCTGCACACCTGGCCCGTGCTCGCCGGTGCACCCGGCCGCGCGGATGTGGTGCTGTCCTCGCCGATCATCCTGGAGGACCACCCTGCCATCGCGCCGGAGAGCCCCGGGGCCCTGTACGACGCCACCGAGATCGACGAGATCCTCGCCCTGCGGACGGCCGCCCTCACCGACGAGGAGAAACGGGAGGCCCGGGGCACCGACGAGCGGGCGGCCGCCGTGATCGACCTGGCGGACACCATGCCCCCCGAGGTGCTGGAGCGACTGCACGGGGCGGTACGCAGTCTGCGCGAGGTGACGGGGGCGGGCGGGACGGGGGCAGGGGCGACCGCCCCGGCCGCGGACGGTTTTCCCGACGAGTACGGGGTCCCGCGTCCGGACACCCCGTGGTGGGACCCGGCGAGCGAGGCGGGCTTCGACCCGGGGCGGGACCGGGTCGTCGTCGACGGCCGCTCACTGGGCGCGGGCAGCAGGGTGCTGCTCCGACCGGGCCTGCGGCGCACCGACGCCCAGGACCTGTTCCTGGCCGGTCGTACGGCGAAGGTCGAGGCCGTCCTGCACGACGTGGACGGCGGAGTGCACCTGGCGGTGACGGTGGACGACGATCCGGGCGCGGACATCCGCCGTGAACAGGGCCGTTTCCTGTACTTCCAGCCCGACGAGGTCACACCGCTGGAGGACGAGGCATGAGCCGATCGCCCGACCCGTCCGGCCAGGAGCGAGGCCGGGTCCTCGTCGCCGGAATCGGGAACATCTTCCTCGGGGACGACGGCTTCGGCGTCGAGACCGTCCACACCCTCGCCGGAAGACGACTGCCCCCGCACGTCGAGGCCGTGGACATCGGGGTACGCGGAGTCCATCTCGCCTTCCAGGTTCTCGACGGCTACGACACCCTGATCCTGGTGGACGCCACCGCGCGCGGCGAGGCACCCGGCACCCTGTACGTCATCGAGCACGAGGGCGCCGCCGGCGGCCCCTCGCACGGCGTACCGATCGACGGCCACCGGATGACTCCCGACACCGTACTCGCGCTGCTGGGGACGCTCTGTGCCGGAACCGGCGGGCAGCCCCCGCGGCGCACGCTGGTGGTGGGATGCGAGCCCGCCTCGGTGGAGGAGAGGATCGGTCTCAGCCCGCCGGTGTCGGCCGCCGTACCGGAGGCCGTCCGGCTGATCGAAGAGTTGTGGCGGGCCGACGAGCCGGGAGAGTCCGCGCCGCGGGCCACGGCCGCCGAAGCCGCGAAGTGAGGAGAGACGCAATGATCAGGACCCTCATCGGGGGCGCGGTGGCCGTCGTGGTCGCCGTCGCCGTCGTGCAGTCCCTGCCCGACATCAGGCGCTACCTGCGGATGCACAACATGTGAACCGCCACCCGTGCTCCCCGGCCGACGTCGCGGTGCCGTTGCGGCGAACGGCGTACGCGGCCGGGTGGCGACGGCGTGCCGGTCCACCGCCCTGGGACGCCTCCCCTCTAATGAGGGCGGCGGACGCCCTGCCCGACCGACGGGCCTCCACCGGGACGGAGACCGATCGATGCACGAGATGTCCATCGCGCTGGCGGTGATCGGCCAGGTGGAAGAGGCGGCGGAGCGCGCCGGTGACATCACGGCCGTGCGCTCGGTACGGCTTCAGGTGGGCGAGCTGGCCGGTGTCGTACCCGATGCCCTCTCCTTCTGCTTCGAACTGGCCTGCGCCGGAACCGTCCTGGAAGGCGCCGAACTGGTCACCGACGCGGTCCCGGGCCGAGCCCGCTGCGCCCCGTGCGCGCACGAATGGGCCGTCGGCATGCCACCCCTGCTGACCTGCCCGCGGTGCGACGGAGCCACCACCGATCTGCTGGCGGGCCGTGAACTGCGGATCGTCAGCGTGCGGTGGGAGGACGGCCCGGCGCGCGCACCCGTCCGCGAACCGATTCCCGAGGAGCGCTGAACCATGTGTCGTGTGGTCGACCTGCAGCAGGCCGTCCTGGCCAAGAACGACGAGACCGCGCACACCCTGCGCGCCGGGCTTGCCGCCCGCGGCACCACGGTCGTCAACCTGCTGTCCAGCCCCGGCAGCGGCAAGACCGCCCTGCTGGAGCGGGAGTTGGTGCTGGCGCGGGAGCGGTCCGTGCCGGTCGCGGCACTCACCGCCGACCTCGCCACCGAGAACGACGCGGACCGGCTGGCGCGCTCGGGCGTCCCGGTCAAACAGGTCCTCACCGACGGGCTGTGCCACCTGGAGGCCGGGATGCTCGGCCGCCACCTGGAGGGCTGGCTGCCCGACGACACCCGGCTGCTGTTCGTGGAGAACGTCGGCAACCTGGTCTGCCCGGCCTCCTACGACCTGGGGGAGACGCTGAGAGTCGTGCTCGCCTCCGTGACCGAGGGCGAGGACAAGCCGCTCAAGTACCCCACCGCCTTCGGCCTCGCCCACCTGGTGGTGGTCACCAAGACGGACATCGCCGAGGCCGTCGAGTTCGACGAGGCGGCGTTCCGCGCGAACGTCGAACGGGTCAACCCCGGAGTGGACGTCCTGCTGACCTCCGCCCGCCGGGACCGGGGCGTCGGCGCCCTGCTCGACCGGGCGCTGGCGGCCGCGGACGGCGCGCCGCTCCACCAGCCGGTCATGGCCCGCCGACCGGACACCTCCTCCCACCCCCACCCTCACCAGCACGGCCATGAGCACCAGCACGGCAGTGACCACCCGCACGGCACCGGCGCCATGGCGCACTCCCACCCGTGAGCGGTTCACCGTCCCCGACCACCGTCGCCGACGGGACGCCGCTGCGCCGACGGGTCACCGTACGGGGTGTGGTGCAGGGCGTCGGCTTCCGGCCGTACGTCTACACGCTCGCCACCGGCCTGGACCTGTCCGGGCACGTGACCAACACCCCCGAGGGCGTCATCGCGGAGGTCGAGGGAACCCCTTCCGCCGTCGCCCGGTTCTGTGACCGGATCGCCGTCCAGGCACCGCCGCTGGCCCGCGTGGACTCCGTGCACCACGACGACGTACCCGTCACCGGCGACGCCGCGTTCACCATCCTCGCCTCCCGCACGCACGGCCCGGCGGGCACCCTGATCCCGCCCGACACCGCGACCTGCGCCGACTGCCTGCGCGAACTCGCCGATCCGGCCGACCGGCGCCACCGCCACCCCTTCATCAACTGCACACACTGCGGCCCCCGGTTCACGATCATCGGCGGACTGCCCTACGACCGCTCCCACACGACCATGGCCGGCTTCCCGATGTGCTCCGACTGCGCCCGCGAGTACGCCGATCCCGCCGACCGCCGCTTCCACGCGCAACCCGTCGCCTGCCCGGCCTGCGGCCCACGACTGCGGCTGCTCGTGCCGCGACCGGGCGCGGACGGTCCACCGGAGCCCGTCGCAGCGGCGGACCCCGTCGCCGAGGCCCGCGGGCTGCTGGCGAGCGGAGCGATCCTGGCGGTCAAGGGACTGGGCGGCTACCACCTGGCCTGCGACGCCACGGATCCGGCGGCCGTCGCGCTGCTGCGCCGCCGAAAGGCCAGGGGGGACAAGCCGTTCGCCGTCATGGCCCGCGGCCTCGACGACATCGAGCACCTCGTACGGATCGGTCCCGAGGAGCGGAGCCTGCTCGCCGGCGCCACCCGTCCCATCGTGCTGCTGCGCCGCCGTACGGAGGCATCGGTGGCGGCGGGGGGACCTCGGCCCGCCGACTCCGTCGCCCCCGGCAGCCCCGACCTCGGCGTCATGCTGCCGTACACCCCCCTGCACCACCTGCTGTTCGGTCTGCCCGGTGACCCGGAGGGGCCCCGGCTGCTCGTCATGACCAGCGGCAACGTGTCCGGGGAGCCGATCGTGACCGACGACGGGGAAGCGGTGGAGCGGCTCGCGCACCTCGCCGACGGCTGGCTCACCCACGACCGGCCGATCCATGTGCCGTGCGACGACTCCGTGGTGCGGGTGTGCGACGGCGAACCGCTGCTGGTGCGCCGCGCCCGTGGCTACACGCCCCTGCCGCTCACCCTTCCGGTGCCCGTGCGCCCGGCCCTCGCCGTGGGCGGGGACCTCAAGAACGTGCTCTGCCTCGGCGAGGGCCGCCGGGCCTGGCTGTCCGCCCACATCGGCGACATGGACGACCTCGCCACCCAGCGGGCCTTCGAACGCGCCGCGGCGCAACTGGAGTCGATCACCCCCGTACGACCGGAACTGCTCGCGGCCGACCGGCATCCCGGGTACCGCTCGGCCCGGTGGGCCGAGCGGAACGCGGCGGGCCGGCCCGTCGTACGCGTCCAGCACCATCACGCCCATGTCGCCGCCGCGATGGCGGAACACGGGCTGGACGGCAGCCGGCCGGTGATCGGGGTCGCCTTCGACGGCACGGGCTACGGGGACGACGGGGCGGTGTGGGGCGGCGAGTTCCTGCTCGCGGACTACGACGGCTTCCTCCGCTTCGGGCACCTCGCCCATGTGCCGCTGCCCGGCGGTGACGCGGCGGTGCGGCGGCCGTACCGGATGGCGCTCGCCCATCTGCGTGCGGCCGGGATCGGCTGGTCGGACGGGCTGGCCTGCGTGGCCGCCTGCCCGCGCGAGGAACGGCTCGTGCTGGAACGGCAGTTGGAGCGCGACCTGAACTGTGTCCCCACCTCCAGCATGGGTCGCCTCTTCGACGCCGTGTCCTCCCTGGCGGGCGTCTGCCACCGGTCCGGATACGAGGCCCAGGCGGCGGTCGAACTGGAGGCCGCCGCACTGCGGGCTCCCGCCGGGGATCCCGGCGCCTACACCTTCGCCCTCCGGCCGGCCGGGCCGGGCGACGGCGGGCCCCCGAGGACGCATGGCGCCTGCGGACCCGGCGCACGAGGCCCGGCGGATCAGGGCCCCGTCGTCGCCGACCCCGCGCCCGTGTTCGCCGCCATCGTGGCCGATCTGCGCGCGGGTGCCGGACCGGACGTCGTCGCGGCCCGCTTCCACCGGGCCGTCGCCGGTCTCGTGCACCACCTCTGTGCACGGGCGCGGGAGCGGCACGGGGTGGGGACCGTGGCGCTGACCGGCGGTGTGTTCGCCAACTCGCTGCTCTCCTCGGCCTGCGCGGCGGCCCTCGGCGCGGACGGCTTCACGGTCCTGCGCCACCATCTGGTCCCCCCGGGCGACGGCGGTCTGGCGCTGGGCCAGCTCGTGGTGGCCGCGCGTGCCGAGGACCGTGTCCGAGCCAACGACTGACCAACAGCGAGGAGAGGCCCATGTGCCTGGCGGTACCCGGCAGAGTGCTGGACATCGAGGAACGTGACGGCACCCGGATGGCCAACGTCGACTTCGGCGGTGTGGTCAAGGAGGTGTGCCTGGAGTACCTGCCCGACCTCAAGGTCGGCGAGTACGCCATCGTCCACGTCGGATTCGCGCTGCAGCGCCTCGACGAGGAGTCGGCGAAGCAGACGCTCGAACTCTTCGCCACCCTCGGCCTGCTGCAGGAGGAGTTCGGCGACCCCTGGGAGATGGCCGCCGAGGCGGGCGAAACGCTGCCGCCCGGGGGAGAGGAGGCGCGGAAGTGAAGTACATGGACGAGTTCCAGGACCCGGAGCTGGCGCGCAGGCTGCTCGACGACATCCACGCCACGGTCACCAGGCCGTGGGCGCTGATGGAGGTCTGCGGCGGCCAGACGCACACCATCATCCGGCACGGCATCGACCAACTCCTGCCGGACCAGGTCGAATTGATCCACGGTCCGGGCTGCCCGGTGTGTGTGACACCCCTGGAGGTCATCGACAAGGCGCTGGAGATCGCCTCCCGGCCCGGGGTGATCTTCTGTTCCTTCGGCGACATGCTCCGCGTTCCCGGCACCGGACGGGACCTGTTCCAGGTGCGGAGCGCGGGCGGTGACGTACGGGTCGTCTACTCGCCGCTCGACGCCCTGCGGATCGCCCAGCGGCACCCCGACCGTGAGGTGGTCTTCTTCGGCATCGGCTTCGAGACGACCGCGCCGCCCAACGCGATGACGGTGTATCAGGCCCGCAAGCTCGGCATCCCGAACTTCAGCCTGCTGGTGTCCCATGTGCGCGTACCGCCCGCCATCGAGGCCATCATGCGGTCCCCGAGCTGCCGTGTGCAGGGCTTCCTCGCGGCCGGTCATGTGTGCAGCGTGATGGGGGTGGGGGAGTACCCGGAGCTGGCGGAGCGCTTCCGCGTCCCGATCGTCGTGACCGGATTCGAGCCCCTCGACATCCTCGAAGGCGTACGGCGGACCGTGGTCCAACTGGAGCGCGGCGAACACACCGTCGACAACGCCTACTCCCGAGCCGTCCGCCCGGAGGGGAACCCGGCCGCACGGGCCATGCTGGAGGACGTCTTCGAGGTCACCGACCGGGCCTGGCGCGGCATCGGCGTGATTCCCGACAGCGGCTGGCGGCTGTCGGCGAAATACCGTGCCTACGACGCCGAGCACCGCTTCTCGGTCGAGGGCATCCAGACCCGAGAACCGGCCGAATGCCGCAGCGGCGAGGTCCTGCAGGGCCTGCTCAAGCCGCACGAGTGCGAGGCGTTCGGCACCCTCTGCACCCCCCGCACCCCGCTCGGCGCCACCATGGTCTCCAGCGAGGGCGCCTGCGCCGCGTACTACCTCTACCGGCGCCTGGACATCACCCCCGCGCCCCGGGAGGCGACCCCCGTTGTCTGAGACCACCAGCACCACCAGCATCATCGGCGCCACCGAACTGCGTACGCCCGTACTCGACCCCGCCGTCTGGACCTGCCCGGCGCCGCTGCGCGACCAGCCGAGGGTCGTCATGGGACACGGGGGCGGCGGGGCGCTGTCCGCCGAACTCGTCCAGCATGTCTTCGCGCCCGCGTTCGGCGGTGAGGTGCTCGCTCAGATGGGCGACGCCGCGGCGCTGTCGCTGGGCGGTGTCCGGATGGCCTTCTCCACCGACTCCTTCGTGGTGCGGCCGCTGTTCTTCCCCGGTGGCAGCATCGGCGACCTCGCCGTCAACGGCACCGTCAACGACCTCGCCATGAGCGGCGCCCGGGCCGCGTACCTCTCCTGCGGCTTCATCCTGGAGGAGGGCGTCGAGATGGAGACCGTCGCCCGTGTGGCCGAGGCACTCGGCGCGGCGGCACGGACCGCGGGCGTCGAGGTCGCGACCGGTGACACCAAGGTGGTGGAGGCCGGTCACGGCGACGGGATCTTCATCAACACGGCCGGAATCGGGCTCATCCCGGCGGGCGTCGACCTGCGCCCGCAGCGGGTCGTGCCCGGTGATGTCGTGCTGGTCAGCGGCGCGATCGGGGTGCACGGCGTGGCGATCATGAGCGTCCGCGAGGGCCTGGAGTTCGGGGTGGAGATCGAGAGCGACTGCGCGGCGCTCGGCGGTCTGGTCGACGCCATGCTCGCCGTCACCCCGGATCTGCATGTGCTGCGCGACCCCACCCGGGGCGGGCTGGCCGCCGCCCTGAACGAGATCGCGGCGGCCTCGGGCACCGGGGTCGTCATCCGGGAGCGCGACGTCCCGGTCCCGCCCGCCGTCGCCAACGCGTGTGCCGTACTGGGCCTCGACCCCCTGTACGTCGCCAACGAGGGCAAGCTGGTGGCGTTCGTGCCGCGCGAGCACGCCGACGCCGTACTCGATGCCATGCGGGCCCACCCCCTCGGCGCGGAGTCCAGGGTCGTCGGCGAGGTCGTGGACGCCCATCCGGGCATGGTGGTGGCCCGCACCGGGCTGGGCGGCACCCGGGTGGTCGACCTGCCGATCGGGGAACAGCTGCCGAGGATCTGCTGACGCTGATCGACGACCCCTCCATTGCGTTCGCCGATCCGGTGAGAATATCATTCTCATTTGAAAGAATGAACTTCTTTCCGCGGTTGAACTCAACGACGAGGGAGACACCTTGGAAGCGATGGAGTACGGGCGGGCGGCTGTCGGCCGGGTGCTGAAGGCCGAGGACCAGTTTCATCTCGGCATCGTCGTGGAGGACTTCGAGACGAGCTTGACCGAGTTCACCTCCCTGTTCGGATACGAGTGGAGCGGTGAGGTCAGAGGACCGGTCCCGGTGACGCTGCCGGGCGGAGACACCGTCGTCGAGATGGGGTGTGTGTTCTCGACGACGGCACCCCGGCTGGAAGTCGTCCGGCGCGTTCCGGGAACCCTCTGGGAACCGGCGGCCGGAGGCGCCGTCCACCATGTCGGCTACTGGTCCGACGACATCGCCGCGGACGCCGCCGAGCTCGTGCGCCACGGTTTCGTCGAGGAGGCGAAGCGCTCGGGTGCCGACGGCGCCTCGTTCGCCTTCCTGCGCAGCCCGGTGAGCGGCTATCGCGTCGAACTGGTGAGCCGGCTGGCTCAGTCGGGGCTGAAGCGGCTGTGGGGGGAAGACGCATGACGACGGTCGGGATCGTCACCGGCGCCGGCCGCGGCATGGGGCTGGCCTGCGCGCAGCGGCTCACCGGCCAGGTGGACACGCTGGTCCTCGTCGACCGGGACGAGGCGACCGTGACCGCGGCCGCCAAGGACCTGGCCGTCACCGGGCACGGGGCCGCCGCCGAGCCGTTCGTGCTCGACATCACCGACGCCGAGGGCCTCGCCGGGCTCGCCGCGCGCGTCGGCGAACTCGGCACCCTGCGTGCCGTCGCGCACGCCGCGGGCATCTCGCCCACCATGGCCGACTGGCGCCGCATCTTCACCGTCGACCTGGTCGGGACGGCGCTGCTGGCCGAGGCGCTCCGCCCGCTCGCCACCGCCGATACGGCCCTGGTGTGCTTCGCCTCGATGGCCCCGCTGCTCGGCGGCACCGAACCGGACCCGGCCGTCGACGCGGTGCTGGACGAGCCGCTCGACGAGCGGTTCCTCGACCGCGTCCACGAGGCCGTCGGGCCGGCGATCGAGAACACCGGTATCGCCTACTCGTGGGCCAAACGCGGGGTGCATCGCTTCGTCCAGCGGGAGGCGGTGCGCATCGGCCCCCTGGGCGCCCGTATCTGCTCGGTCTCTCCGGGCCTCATCGACACCCCCCAGGGCCGGCAGGAATCCGCGAGCCACCCGGGGATGGAACTGCTGCTGCGGCAGACCCCGCTCGGCCGGCGGGGGCGGTCCGAGGACGTCGCCGCGGCCGTCGCCTTCCTGTTGTCGTCCGAAGCCGGTTTCCTCAGCGGGATCGACCTCCTCGTGGACGGCGGTGTGTGTGCCGCCGTCCGGACACGAGCCGGCCGCACCTGAGCGACTCCGAGCCCGGCCCCGGCGCCGCTCAGCGCTCCGCCACCGACTGCCGCCGCTGGTGGGCGGTGGCGAAGGCGCGCAGTTCGCGGGCCACGTCGGGCCCGCTCGGGGTGTAGACGACCTCGCGGAAGCCGAAGTCGGCGAGCCGCACGAGGCTTCTGCCGACACGGGCCGCGTCGCCGACCATCGTCTTGAGGTCGATGTGTTCGAGGAGCCGGCGATCGCGGTCCGGGAGGTGCGTGACATGGCCTTCGAAGGTGAGCAGATGGCGTTCGCCGTCGGGGGCGAGTTCCTCCAGCGCCTCCCGCCAGGCCCGGCCCCCGGGCAGGGCGTCGACCGCTTCGGCGCCGCCCTTGGCGTACGCGTTGTGCCAGTCGACGACCCGCCACGGTCCGACCGCCTCCCGGACCCGGTCCGAGTCCCGGTCCTCGCCCGGGTCGAGCACCGTGCCGGAGACGATCGTCGCGGTCGGGAGCGTGGGGTGCGGGGGCCCGATGATTCCGTCGGCCACCTTCTGGGCCAGTGCGATCCCGCGGGGGCCGAACACGCTGACCCAGAGGGGCACTTCGATCGGCCGCGGCCGGGCCAGGCCGGCCGCGTGCAGCATCCGGACCGGTTTGCCGTCGGCGAGCGCCGTCTCTCCGGCCAGCAGGTGACGCAGAGAGGTGACGTAGTCGGCGAGCGCGTTCAACGCCATAGGGCGCGCGCCCACCGCGAGGCGAGCCGTGAAGCCCGTACCGAAGCATGCTCGAAAGCGCCCACGAGAGATACGGGCGACGGTGGCGATGCCGGACGCCATGGCCATCACCGACCGCTGGTCGGGAATGAGGACGGAGGTGGCGAGACGGATGCGGTCGGTCCGCTCCGCGGCGAGAGCGAGGTGGACGAAGGGGTCTTCCCACAGCGGCGCCGAGTCGTAGATCCACACCCTGGAGTAGCCGAGTTCCTCGGCCAGTACGGCGAGGTCCGCGAAGGCGGGACCCGGCGGGAGCCCGCAGGACAGTTCGAGGTCCGTCACGTCGGTGCTCATCCGACGGCCAAGGAGCCCGGTGCTGTGCCGTACCTCATATCTCGCATAACTTATTTCCCTCTCATTTCTGACTTACCGTCATCAGGCGCCATCTGCCGCTTCAAAGGAGGACCAATGCCCAAGGGTTATGTCATTCTCACCGAGGCCATCAAGGATCAGGCGGGCATGGCCGAGTACGGCCGGGCGGCCCGGGTGTCGATGGCTCAGAGCGGTGCTTCCGTCCTGGCGTTGGATTCACAACCCCAGGTCGTGGAGGGCGAATGGCACGGCGACACGACGGTCGTGCTCGAATTCGCATCGGTGGAAGCGGCCCGCGCCTGGTACGAGTCGGCCGCGTACGAGGAGGCGAAGCCGCTGCGGCAGGCCGCGGCCGGCAGCAATGTCGTGATCGTCTCCGGGTTCGAGATACCGCCGCGATCCGCCTGACGAGGCGGCATCGGCCGCGGCCCGCGCGACGAACGCGGGCCGCGACCGTCAGTCCAGGGTGATGGCGCGCTCGGGACAACTGCCCATCGCCGTACGCACCGTCTCCTCGAACGCGGCGGGCACCTCGGGCGTGAGCACCACCGCGTAACCGTCGTCGACCAGGTCGAACACCTCGGGGCAGAGCGACCAGCACACCCCGTGTCCCCGGCAGCGGTCCTCGTCCACCTTCGCCTTCACCGCGCCGACTCCTCGGCGAGGGTGAACTCGACGTTCAGGTTGGTCAGACCGCGCAGGATGTACGTCGGGATGTAGGAGTAGTGGCGGTCGCCCTCGGGGCCGTGCACGCGCTCCGAGAGCGTGATGTCGGCCGTACGGTCGAGGAGCCGCTCGATCGCCACCCGGCCCTCGGCACGCGCCAGCGGCGCACCGGGGCAGGTGTGGATGCCACGCCCGAACGCGATGTGGTGACGGGCGTTGGCACGCGCGGGGTCGAAGGAGTCCGGATCCTCGAAGTGACGCGGGTCGCGGTTCGCGGCCCCGTTCAGCACCATCACCGTGGTGCCTGCCGGGATGTCGACCCCGCCCACCGTGGTCGGCACCCTGGACAGCCGGAAGTCGCCCTTGATCGGGCTCTCCATCCGCAGCGCCTCTTCGATGAAGTTGGGGATGCGGTCGCGCTCCTCGCGCAGTTGCCGCTGCAGCTCGGGGCGCTCGACGAGCAGCTTGAGCGCGGAGCTGAGCAGCCGGACCGTGGTCTCCTGACCGGCGGCGAAGAGGTTGGTCGCCACCCGGGCGACATCGGCGACATCGGGTGTCGAGCCGTCCGGGAACGTCGCGGAGGCCAGGCCGGAGAGCACGTCGTTGCGCGGTTCGCGGCGTCGTTCCTCGATATAGGACGCGAACCGCCCGTACAGGTACTCCAGCGGCGTGTGCTCCATCTCCCGTTCCGTACTGCCCACGCCGCCGTCCGCCTGCGGCCGGTGCTCCAGCCCCTCGACGAACTCCTCGCGGTCCTCATCGGGCACACCGAGCAGGTCGGTGATGACGCGCAGGGTGAACGGGCCCGCGAACCCGCTGATGAAGTCGCCCTCGCCCTGGGCGAGGAAGGTGTCCAGCTGGCGGTCGGCCAGCTGCCACATCGCCGCCTCGTTCTCCTTGAGGCGTCTCGGTGTGATCAGCCGCATCAGCAGCGCGCGGTGGTCCGTGTGCGTCGGCGGGTCCAGCGTCGGAAGCTGGTCGCTGAAGGGGAGTTCGGCACGATGCCGCTCGATCAGCTCGCTCACGTCGTCGCCTTCGAGCGGGACCGGGAACCCCGGGAAGGGGCCGGTCACCGAGAGGCAGGACGAGAACGTCTCGCTGTCGTTGAACACTTGAACCGCTTCGTCGTACCCCGTCACCATCACCACGTCGTGATGACTCTCGCGCCGTACGGGACACTTCCCGCGCATCGCCTCGAAGTAGGGGTAGGGGTCCGCGACGAGCCCGTCGTCCCGGAAGAAGTTCATCGCCTCGAAGTCGTTCACCGTGTGCAACGCTCCCTTCGAACACCGCAACGCGGGTGTCCCGCCGGTGGTGAATTGAGTGGTTCGCTGAGCTTGAGCGGCTCGTGCAGTGGTGCACTGGTGCACTGGTTCGGTGGTGCGGTCGGCTCAAGGCAGTGGTTCCGCGATCCGGTGGGCCCCGCCGAGCTCTTCGCCCAGGTCCGGCTCGGCCCAGGGGCCGAACAGGCCGCTGCGCGTGGCGATTTCGATGGGGTACTGGTAGTCGGCGGGCCACAGCCGGCGCGGCGCACCGGAGGTGGTGACCATCCGGTGCGGGCCGTCGAGCTGGTAGTGCGGTGCCTCGAAGCCGGTCATCTTGGGACGGGCCGCCGGGGTCGCCTCCTGCGAGTGCAGCACGGGCACGTGGTAGTACTCCTGGAACGCGTCCAGGAAGACCTTCCAGTTGCAGTGGACGTCCGCGCGGAAGTCGTAGCGCTCGGTCAGCCGGTCGAAGGGGCAGCCGTCGAGAGGCGTGATCATCGGGCCGAGGAACTCCGGCAGGGACTGCTCCGGTTCCTTCGCCAGATTGACGAAGATGAACCCGGCCCACACCTCGCAGTGCACCGGGACCAGGCCGTGGTCGTCCTTGTCGAGGTCGACGAACTCGCCCTCCTGCTGGACGAAGGTGAGTTTGCCGGTGAGGTCGTAGCGCCAGGCGTGGTATTTGCAGGTGAACTGGTGGCAGGTGCCTTTGACTCCTTCGCCGGGGAAGTCGTTCCAGACGAGTTTGTTGCCGCGGTGGCGGCAGACGTTGTGGAAGGCGCGGATCTGCTGGTCGCGGCCGCGGACGATGATCAGTGAGGTGTCGGCGGCGGCGAGTTCCCGGGTGAAGTAGTGGCCGGGTTTGGGGACCTGCTCGATCCGGCCGACGTTGAGCCAGGTCCGCTTGAAGACGGCCTCGCGCTCGGCCTCGTAGTACGCGGGATCGATCGAGTCCTCGTAGTTCACGGGACTCGTGCCCAGTTCGGGATACTGCGCGGTCCAGCTTCCCGCGGCGGGCTTCGCGAAGTGGGGCACGGGGCTGCCTCTCCTGTTCGGGCGCTACGCCCAAGGTGTCGAACGCCATGACCGCAGGCGGTGCACGCCCATGCTGACGAATAGTTCCGATCTCGCAGGTGAGAAGTGCATTCTCTACATTGAGCATTAGATTTCCACGGTGTGGCTGTGCCGTCAACGGTCGACGGGGGAGCCGGGTGAATCCGGGATCGCGCGCACGGCGCCGCAGTTGGAGTGATGCGGTGAGGGGCGCAGGTCGTCGGGCTGCCGGTGGCTTGGGGTCGCGACATCGCCGCCGGTCATCCGAACGGGGTGTGCCGACATCAGGACTTGCTGTTTCAGGGACTCTGTCCCGAAGGGCCGCCGGCGTCGCCCGTCCCGAATGACCGCCGACGTCGACGCGCCGCATGAACGGGACCGGCCGCCGAGGCTGCGAGGCCTCGGCGGCCGGTCCCGTATGTCCCGTGCGCCGGGGCTCCTGCGTGCAGGAGTTCCGGCGGGCGATTCACCACCTGTACCAGTGGGCCCTTCCGCCGCCCGCGGAGCCGCGCACCAGGAAGCCGAGGACCCACAGCACGAGCACGGCGAGCGCCACGTACCAGAGGATGTTCACCGCGAACCCGGCTCCGAAGAGGACCAGGATCAGAAGCAGTACCAGCAGAATGGGGATCATGATCGACACCTCCTGAGGGTGCGAGTTCCCCGAATCGCCGGTTCATGCGGTGTATTGCCCGGTCAATCTTCAGACGATTGCCCGGTGGTGACGCGGCGAATACGCGGCATGCGTATTCGCGGTCGATATGTGACGCTCCCGGACTGCCCCATTGCCGGGCGTCACGTTATCTGTGACGGCATCGATGTTTTCTCCGTTTCCCTCCATGTTTTCTCCGTACGACGTTTCTCGACTGTTTCAAGGTGCCCGATATGGGGTAATTTTGTGGCAGTGCTTCGGACAGGAGGCACGTCCGTGGGAGCTGGTCCGCCAGATCGCGGGTGTGTCCCGTCCGATGTCGTGTGCGCTCTCCCATGGGGACTGTCCCGTCAGCAACCCCTGAGGGAGTTGTGAGCACCATGTCCATCACACTCAGCGCCAAGCGACACCCCCACGACGACGCCCCGGACACCGCCGCGGCCTTCGCCCGGCTCGCCGCGCTGCCCGACGGGCCCGAGCGGCAGGAACTGCGCGACGAGATCGTCCGGTCCTGGCTGCCCATGGCGCAGCGCGTCGCCGGTCGCTACCGCGGCAAGGGCGAGTCCGTCGAGGATCTCACCCAGGTCGCGGCGCTCGGCCTGGTCAAGGCCGTCAACCGCTTCGACCCCGACCGCGGCAACGCCTTCGAGAGCTACGCCGTCCCGACCATCACCGGCGAGATCAAGCGCCACTTCCGCGACCACATGTGGACCCTGCATGTGCCCCGCCGTGTCCAGGACCTGCGCAACAGGGTGCGCGCCGCGCTCAAGGACCTGTCGCAGACGAAGCCGGGCCGGGGGCCCTCCATCACCGAGATCGCCGAGTACGCGCAGCTGAGCGAGGAGGACGTACGCATCGGTCTGGAGGCCCTGGACAGCTTCTCCGCCCTCTCCCTGGACGCCGAACTGCCGGGCGCCGACGACGGCTACGCACTTACCGACGCGCTGGGCGCGGCCGACACCGGATTCGACCTGGTCATCGACCGCGAGTCGGTGAAGCCGGCCCTGCACGAGCTCCCCGAGCGCGAGCGGACCATCCTCTACCTGCGCTTCTTCCGGGGCATGACACAGAGTTGCATCGCCGAGCAGCTCGGCATCTCCCAGATGCACGTCTCCCGCCTGCTGAGCCACAGCTGCGCCACGGTGCGGGAGCAGGTGCTCGCCGAGTCGGCGCCGTGCGCGAGTGACGGACACACCCGGCCGCCCGACGGGTTGCCCCGACCGGGCGGTCGGAGGCGAGCTCACTGCCGAACCCTCCCGGGAGCGGTTGGCCAGCGTGCCACCTCCCTCTGAACTACCTGGGCAGACGCGATTCAAACAAATTCCGCGGTTACGGAGCGGGGGGAGCGCCGGGAATTTGCGTGGGCCCGTATCTGTCGAGCGTCTCTTCCAGGACCGCGTGGATATCGGGCGGAAGATCTCCCTTCCGTCCCCAGATGAGAATCATTTCGGCGATATTGCGCAGCTTGATGTTCGTGTGCTGCGAGACCTCCCGGAGTACGGCCCACCCCTGGTCGGGAGTCACCCGGCCGAGGGCGACCATCATGCCGATCGCCTGGTCCACCGTGGCATGCGAGGTGACGGCCTCCTTCAGCTGGTCGATCTCCTCCCGCAGTTCGACGATCTGTTCCGTCACCTCGGCGGATGCGGTCGGCTCCTCCGGGACCGCGCGTGGCGCGTCGTCTGCCGAACGGGCGTCTGACGTCATCGTCCCCTCCGAGGTCGGGAGCCGGGCGGTGGTGCACCGTCGTCCTTCGAGTCCATCGTGGGCCACTCGGCCGCGCCGATGCCAGTGCGGGGACGGGCCCACCGCCTCGTGAGCGGACGTGAGCGGACCGTCCGGCCGTCCGGGCGACCACCGCGTATCCCGAGGTGCGCTCGGCGGCACCCCGTACGGGTCACCGGAACGCGACGCCCCCGCCCGCCGCCGATGGAATGGACGCGTGACCGCGCCCCCGGACGACTGCCTCGTGCGCAACGAGTGGATCTGCGGCGCGTATCTGAGCACCCGCCGTCAGATCCTGCTCGACGCGGTCGTCCAGCACCTCCAGCTCACGGCGGTCTCCGTGCTCGTCGGACTCGCCCTCGCGGTGCCACTGGCCGTCCTCGCCCGCCGCTGGGGCTGGGCGGCCGGCCCGGTGCTGGGGGTGACCACGATCCTCTACACCATTCCCTCCCTCGCGATGTTCTCGCTGCTCCTGCCCGTCTACGGGCTGTCGGCCACGCTGGTCGTCGCCGGCCTCGTCCTGTACTCGCTGACCGTCCTCGTACGGAACATCCTGGCGGGCCTGCGCGCCGTCCCGGAGGAGACCCGGCAGGCCGCACGCGGCATGGGCTACGGGCCCGTCCGCCTCCTCCTCACCGTCGAGCTGCCGCTCGCCGTGCCCGCCGCGATGGCCGGACTGCGGATCGCCACCGTCTCGGCGGTCTCGCTGGTCACGGTCGGCGCGATCGTCGGCTTCGGAGGACTCGGCAATCTCATCTACTCCGGCATGAACACCTACTTCAAGGCACAGGTCCTCACCGCGTCCGTCCTGTGCGTCGTCATCGCCGTCGCCGCGGACCTGTTCCTGCTGGGAGCGCAGCGGCTCATGACCCCGTGGACCCGGGCCGCCCGCGGATGAACACCCTGACCGAGGCCTGGGACTGGCTCACCGACCCCGCGCACTGGTCGGGCGACGACGGCGTCTGGCACCGCCTCGCCCAGCACCTCGTCCTGACCGTCGTCTGTCTCGTCATCAGCTGCCTGATCGCGCTGCCGATCGCCCTCGTCCTCGGCCACCTCGGCAAGGGCGGCGCGCTCGCCGTCAACATCTCCAACATCGGTCGCGCCGTCCCCACCTTCGCCGTGCTGGTGCTCCTGCTGCTCACCCCGCTCGGCAAGTGGGGCGAGGGCCCGACCGTCGTCGCGCTGGTCCTCTTCGCCGTGCCACCGCTGCTCACCAACGCGTACGTCGGGATGCGCGAGGTCGACCGCAGCGTGGTGCGCGCGGCCCGCGGCATGGGGATGACCGGGCGACAGATGTTGTTTCGCGTGGAGCTGCCCCTTGCGCTCCCGATGGTCATGAACGGCGTACGCATCGCCGCCGTACAGCTGGTCGCGACCGCCACCATCGCCGCGCTCGCGGGCGGCGGCGGACTCGGCCGGATCATCACCGCGGGCTTCAACCTCGCGAGCACCCCGCAGGTCGTCGCCGGCGCGGTCCTCGTCGCCGTGTTCGCGCTGATCGTCGAGGGGATCTTCGAGATCGCCGAACGACTCGCGCCGCGCGGGGCGAGGAGCTCGCGATGAGGCGACCCGCCGTCGTCATCGCCGCACTCCTGCTCACCGGCTGCACCACCGGCCCGTCCCTGGAGAACCGCGGCGCGGTCACCGCACCGCCCGGCGACAGCAAGCGCCTGACCGTCGGTTCGGCCGGATTCACCGAGAGCGACCTGCTGGCCCAGATGTACGCGCTGCTGCTGAACCAGGCCGGATACAGGACATCCCTGCTGACCGTCGCCAACCGCGAACTCTACGAACCCGCGCTGGAATCGGGCCAGATCGACGTCGTACCGGAGTACGCGGCCACCTTCGCGGACTGGCTCAACGCCAAGGCCCACGGCGCCGACGCGCCGCCCGTGGGCTCGCCCGACCTCGCCACCACGATGAAGGCGCTCCGTTCGCTCGCCGCACCGCGCGGCCTCACCGTCCTCGACCCCGGCAGGGCCGTCGACCAGAACGCCTTCGCGGTGACGGCGGCGTACGCCCGGCAGCATCACCTGAAGACGCTCAGCGACCTCGGCGCGTCCCGCCTGCCGGTGCGGCTCGCGGCGGGCGACGAGTGCGTCCAGCGGCCGTACTGCGAACCCGGACTGAAGAAGACGTACGGCATCGACATCACCGCCGTGGACCCCAAGGGCGTCGGCACCACCCAGGCGAAGCGGGCGGTGCAGAGCGGCCAGGACCAGATGGTGCTCACCACCACGACGGACGCGACGCTGGACGAGTTCGGGCTGGTCCTCCTGGCCGACGACAAGCATCTGCAGAACGCCGACTACATCGTGCCCGTCGTCAACCGCTCGCGCGCGGGCGGCGAGGGCGTCACCAGGGCGCTCGGCAAGCTCAACGACGTACTCACCACCGCGGACCTGGCCGCGATGAACCGGCAGGTGGACAGCTGGCGACGGCTGCCCGAGGACGTGGCGCGGACCTGTCTCAAGGACAAGGGTCTGCTGAAGTGAGCGCTCAGACCCGGCGCCAGCGCGCCATCGCGAAAGAGAACAGGCCGAACAGTACGAGTCCGGCGGCGACGCACACCAGCAGCCACGGTCCCGCCGGAGTGTGGGCGAACGAGCGGATGGTGTCGTCCAGCCCCTTCGCCCTGTCGGGTTCGTACTCGATCGCCGCGCGCACGGCGAAACAGCCCGCCACGGCGAACACCAGCCCGCGCGCCGCGCCGCCGCCCACGCCGGTCACATCCACCAGCCGTCGTGTGCGCGTCGACATCTCACCGAGCTTCAGCTTCTTGTGGTACTTGCGCAACACGGCCCGGCCACCGATCAGCACACCCGCCACGACGATGCCGGCTCCGGCGGCCCCGACGATCCACTGCCCCGCCGGCCAACCCAGCACCTTGGCCGTCACATCCCGCGACTGCTGGTCACTCGAACCCTGCCCACCACTGCCCGAGCCCGCCGCGAACGACAGCACCGAGTAGGCGACGAACGCGTAGAACACGAACCGCGCGGCCGACAGCAGCCGCTTCTTCGCCGCACGGCCGTCCGGCCCGACGGAACCGAGGCACGCCTCGGACAGCCGCCACACCGCCATGCCGACGAGACCGACACCCAGCGCCCACAGCAGCACCGCGCCGAAGGGCTGCTGGGCGATCTCCGCGACGGCACCGTTGCGGTCCGCCTGCTTCTTCCCGTCCCCGAAGGCGATTCGTACCGCCAGTACACCGACCAGCAGGTAGATCACGCCCGCGCGGTCAGACCCGCCCGGGCGGCGTACTCCGTCGCCGGCCCCCTCGCCGCGCGCCGGGCCCTGATGCGCCCGGTCCGTGCTGTCGCACTTGCGTTCATGTGGACCTCCAGCGGTTCGAGTGCCCCCGCGGCGGAGCGACACACGTGCGCCGGCGGTGCCCAGTTCCCGCCGAGGACGGGCCCTGAATCCGCCCCCTGGTGGCCGATACTGAAGGGTGACTTCGAACTCGCGTTCTTTCCTGATCCTGCACGGCTGGCAGAACCACCGACCCGTGGACCACTGGGAGCACTGGCTGGCGAACGAGCTGACCGCCCGCGGCCACGCCGTCACCTACCCACAGCTCCCGGACCCCGACCACCCGGACCTGGAACTCTGGCTCGACCGGCTCCGCACCCACCTCGACGCTCTGGGGCACGAGCAGGAGCGTGTGGTCGTCTGCCACAGCCTCGCCGTCCCGCTCTGGCTGCACGCGGCGGCCCGCGGCCGGGCCCGGGCCGACCGGGTCCTTCTCGTCGCGCCGCCGTCCGACGAGGTCATGGCCGGCCACGAGGACATCGCCGGGTTCGTCGGTTCCGGCGCCACCGCCGCGCACCTGCGCGCCGCCGCCTCCGTGACCCGGCTCGTGGCCGCCGACGACGACCCGTACTGCCCGGGCGGCGCGGCCAAGGAGTACGGCGTGCCCCTCGACCTCGACACCGACGTCGTTCCGGGCGCCGCCCACCTGGACCTCGAAGCGGGCTACGGCCCCTGGCCCGCGGCCTTCGACTGGTGCCTGGATCCAGAGGTGCGCCTGTCCGCGCGCCCCGAGCCCCTATAGGGGTGCGGGGAACTGCGCGCCCAGCCACATCGGACCCGCACTCCGAAACGCACCCCAGTCCCCCCTCCCCCTCCTCCGCCCAACCCAGCGGAGCGCCTACGCCTCGGTCACCGAGTCGAACGACACCTCCCCCCGACCCACCCCCAAAGCGTCCGCGTCCACCGACCGCCGCAGCGCCTCGTGCAGCTTCGCCGGCGTCAGTACGCCGAGGAAGTGCGCCCCGTCCAGCACCGCGACCCAGCCCGCGTCGTGCTGGAGCATCACCCCGAAGGCCTGCTTGAGCGGGGCGCCCACCGGCACCCAGGAACTCATCCGGTGGACGCGGTCGCGTACCGAGCCGCCCGCCGCGAGTTCGTCGATGCCGACCCAGCCGTGCAGATCGCTGTCGGCGTCCAGGACGACGGCCCAGCGTGCGCCCTCCGCCCGCAGCCGGCCGGCGGCCGACTCGGCGGGCTCGTCCAGCCGGGCGAAGGGCGGCTGTTCCAGGTCGTCGGGCTGGATCTCGGTGACCGACAGCCGTTTCAGCCCACGGTCGGCGCCCACGAACTCGGCGACATACGGCGTGGCCGGGGTGCCGAGCACGGCCCCCGGTGTGTCGAACTGCTCGATGCGGCCCTGCCCGTACACCGCGATGCGGTCGCCGAGCCGGACCGCCTCCTCGATGTCGTGCGTGACCAGCAGCACGGTCTTGCGCACGGCTTCCTGCATCCGCAGGAACTCGTCCTGCAACTGCTCCCGGACCACCGGGTCGACGGCTCCGAAGGGCTCGTCCATCAGCAGGACGGGCGGGTCGGCGGCCAGCGCCCGTGCCACCCCGACCCGTTGCCGCTGGCCGCCCGACAACTGTTCCGGATAGCGCGAGCCGTACGTCTTCGGGTCCAGGCCCACCAGATCGAGCAGTTCGGCGGCGCGTGCCCGCGCCTTCGCCTTCTTCCAGCCGACGAGCGTGGGCACGGTGGCCGTGTTGTCGAGGATCGTCCGGTGCGGGAACAGGCCCACCTGCTGGATGACGTAACCGATCCGCCGCCGCAGCCGCACCGGGTCGACGCCGGCGATGTCCTCGCCGTTGACGAAGATCCGGCCCGAGGTCGGTTCGATGAGCCGGTTCACCATCATGATGGTCGTCGTCTTGCCGCAGCCCGACGGGCCGACGAGCGTGACGAGTTCGCCCTCGGTGACCTCGAAGGAGAGGTCGTCCACAGCCGTCGTGCCGTCCGGGTAGCGCTTGGTGACCTGTTCGAACCGGATCATCCCCTCACGCTAACCGCGCCGGTCACTCCCCGCTCACCAGCACCACTTCCAGGGTGCGCGGTCCGTGCACCCCCTCGACCCGGTCCAGTTCGATGTCACTGGTCGCCGAGGGGCCGGAGATCCAGGTCAGCGGGCGGGTCGGGTCGAGGCGCTCCAGAGCCTGGGGTACGGAGGAGACGACCTGGTCGGGGACGCGGACGACACAGATGTGGTGGTCGGGGACGAGCGTGATGCGACGGCGTCCCTGGTCCGGGCCGCCGTCCAGGACGAGGGTGCCGGTCTCGGCGATGGCGAGCGCGCACGCGGTGACGACGCTGTCGACCCGGTCCAGCTCGCCCGAGGTGTCCTCGGCCCGGTCCGGGACCCGCGTCACCTCGGTCGCCGTCAGCCACTCCTCGTCCAGGCCCGTCGGTACGACCACCGACGTCGAACCGTGCCCGGTGAGCAGCCGGGCGATCGTCGCCGCCAGCTCGTCGGCCGCGCAACGGTGCACGAGGGCCCGGTAGTCGGCGAGGTTCTCGGCCAGCAGATCCACCGTCTGCTCGACGCTCCGCCCGCCGTGCTCGCGCAGGTACCCGCGCTCGACGGCCTGCTCGTACGGTGTGTCGTCCCGCGGCACGTCGGCGAGCGCGCGCCGCACCCGCCCCAGGATCAGATCCCTGCTGCTCACTTGTCCGTGTCCTTTCCGCCGTGCGTACGCTGCCACCAGTCGCGGAACGGCTCCGCGGGCACTGTCGGGAGATCCCGGGTGTCGCTCCACGCCTTGCCCGGACCCGGCAGTGAGCGCGGATGGAAGCGGCGTGTGCGGGAGGCGAGCCGCTGTCCGGTGCGCAGCGCGCCGGGGTGGCTGAACGCCCAGCGTGCCGCCCGCATCGCGGCCCGCTCGGCGGCGTGTCCCTTGGCGGGTTTGAGGACGACCTTGTTGCCCTCCCGCGTCACCTGACCACCCTCGGCGATCCGTTCGCGCAGGTGGACGAGGACTTCCGGGATGTCGATGGCGACCGGGCAGACCTCGTAGCAGGCGCCGCAGAGCGTGGAGGCGTACGGCAGGGAGGCGTCGATCTCGCTTGCGGTGCCCCGGAGTTGGGGGCTGAGGATCGCGCCGATCGGGCCGGGGTAGACCGAGCCGTAGGCGTGGCCGCCCGCGCGCTCGTACACCGGGCAGACGTTGAGACACGCCGAGCAGCGGATGCAGCGCAGGGCCTGGCGGCCGACCTCGTCGGCGAGGGTGTCGGTGCGGCCGTTGTCGATGAGGACCAGGTGGAAGGTCTGGGGGCCGTCCCCTTCCCCGGCTCCGCCGTCCCTCGTGCCCGTCCACATGGAGGTGTACGGGTTCATGCGTTCGGCGGTCGAGGAGCGGGGGAGGGTCTGCAGGAAGACCTCCAGGTCCCGCCAGGTGGGCACGATCTTCTCGATGCCGACGACCGAGATCAGCGTCTCGGGGAGCGTGAGGCACATCCGGCCGTTGCCCTCGGACTCCACGACCATCAGGGTGCCGGTCTCGGCGACCATGAAGTTGGCGCCGGAGATGCCGACCTTGGCCCGCAGGAACTTCTCGCGCAGGTGCAGCCGGGCGGCCTCGGCGAGTTCGGCGGGCGTGTCGGTGAGGCCCTCCGGCGCCGGGCGGCCCCACTCGCTCATCTCGCGCACGAAGATGTCGCGGATCTCGCCGCGGTTGCGGTGGATGGCCGGGACGAGGATGTGCGAGGGCCGGTCCTTGCCCAACTGCACGATGAGCTCGGCGAGATCGGTCTCGTAGGCGTGGATGCCCTCCGCCTCCAGGGCTTCGTTGAGGCCGATCTCCTGGGTGGCCATCGACTTGACCTTGACGACCTCCGTCTCCCCGGTCATCTTCACCAGGTCGGCGACGATCCGGTTGGCCTCGTCGGCGTCGACGGCCCAGTGCACGATGCCCCCGGCCGCGATGACCGACTCCTCCAACTGCACGAGGTAGCTGTCGAGATGACGGAGTGTGTGGTCCTTGATCTGCTTGCCGGCCTCGCGCAGCGCGGCCCAGTCGTCGAGTTCGGCGACGGCGACCGCGCGCTTGGCGCGGATCGTGTGGGTGGCGTGGCGCAGATTGCCGCGCAGGGTCGGGTTGTTGACCGCCTCGTGCGCCGCCTTGGGAAACGCAGGCATGCCGACGAACGTGCCACCGCTCATGCGCTCGGCTCCTCTTCCGTGCCGGCCAGGATCTCCGCGATGTGCACCGGCCGCATCCGCGTCTCCAACCGGGCCATCGTGCCGCCGATGTGCATCAGACAGGAGTTGTCGGCGGCGCACAGCACCTCCGCGCCCGTCGACTCGGCGTTGTGCACCTTGTCGGCGCCCATCGCGGCCGAGACGTCGGGGTTCTTGACGGCGAACGTGCCGCCGAACCCGCAGCACTCGTCCGCGCCCGGCAACTCGCGCAGCTCCAGCCCTTTGACGGCCTGGAGCAGCCGCCGGGGCCGGTCGCCGAGACCGAGACTGCGCAGGCCGTGACAGGTGGGGTGGTAGGTGACGGTGTGCGGGTAGTACGCGCCGACGTCCGTCACGCCGAGCACATCGACGAGGAACTCGGTGAGCTCGTAGGTCTTCGGCACCACCGGGGCGAGGGTGGCCGCGAGAGTGTCCCCGCGGCCCTCCGCCCGAGCCCGCTCGCCCATCCGCGGATACAGCTCCCGCACCATCGCGCCGCACGACCCGGAGGGCGTCACGATCGCCTCGTACGCACCGAAGACATCGGAGAAATGCCGGGCCAGTGGCTCGGCCTCATGCCGGTACCCGGTGTTGTAGTGGGCCTGCCCGCAGCAGGTCTGCGCCATCGGGAAGTCGACCTCGACGCCCAGCCTGGTCAGCAGTTTCACCACGGCACGGCCGGTGTCCGGATAGAGCGTGTCGTTGACACAGGTCAGGAACAGGGCGACACGCATCGCGGCTCCTTGGGATCGATCATCGGATGAGTGCAGGGTACGCGGAGGGCGAGCGGCTGGGGAGCCCCCGCTCATGGACACGGGCGAGTCGCCGTTCACGGACGGGTGAGACGGTCCTCCGCGGCGCGCCAGGCCGCCGCGTCGCCCCGGGGCTCGTACCGCCGCAACGGCTGCGTACGGGCGAGGAGTCGCCGCATCGACGTACGGTCGCCGACCAGGCCGTGGGCCCGGGCCTGTACGAGGACGTTGCCGAGCGCGGCCGCCTCCGCGGGGCCCGCCACGACCGGCAGTCCGCAGGCGTCGGCCGTGAGTTGGCACAGCAGTTCGTTGCGGGTGCCGCCGCCGACGATGTGCACGACGTCGACCGGGTGGTCGGCGAGAGCCTCGGCCTCGCGGATCGCCCTGCGATGGGCGAGCGCCAGGGAGTCGAGGATGCAGCGGGTGATCTCGGCGCGCGAGGCGGGCACGGGCTGTCCCGAGGCCCGGCAGGCCTCGGCGATGCGGGCCGGCATCCGACCCGGTGCGAGGAACCCGGCGTCACCCGCGTCCACGACCGACCGCAGCGCGGGCACCTCCGCGGCGGTCCGCAGCAGCTCGCCCAGATCGGGCTGCCCCCATGCGCGTACGCACTCCTGGAGCAGCCACAGCCCCATGATGTTCCGCAGATGGCGGACGGTGCCGTCCAGGCCCAGTTCGTTGGTGAAGTTGGCCGCGCGGCTCGCCTCGGTGAGGACCGGCCGCTCCAGCTCCAGGCCCGCGAGGGACCAGGTGCCGGTGCAGATGTACGCGAACCGCTCGCCCACCGCCGGGACGGCGGCCACCGCGGAGGCGGTGTCGTGCGAGCCGACGGCCGTCACCGGGACCGGGCCGCTCAGCCCGGTCTCCTCCAGGACCCGCGGGAGCAGCAGACCGGCCGGATCGCCCGGCTGCCGCAGCGGCGCGAACAGCTTGAGGTCGATGCCGAGCCGCTCCGCGAGGTCGTACGACCAGTCGCGGGTGCGCGGGTCGATCAGCTGGGTGGTCGAGGCGTTGGTGAGCTCCGTGCCCGCCTCGCCCGTGAGCCAGTGGGACAGCAGGTCGGGGATGAGCAACAGCCGTTCGGCGGCGGTGAGTTGCGCCGTCGAACGGGCTGCCGCGAGCTGGTACAGGGTGTTGAAGGGCGCGTACTGGAGCCCGGTCGCCGCGTACAGCTCGGCGGCGGGCACGGTGGCCCACACCTTCTCCGCGACCCCCTCCGTGCGGGTGTCGCGGTAGTGCACCGGGTTGCCGAGCAACGCCCCGTCGGCGTCCAGCAGCCCGTAGTCCACGGCCCAGCTGTCGATGCCGACCGAGTCGACCTGCCCGGCGGCGCGCAGTCCGTCGAGCACCCCCGCGTACAGCGCGAGAATGTCCCAGCGCAGCCCCTCGGGAACCCGCACCGGCCGGTTCGGGAAGCGGTGCGCCTCCGTCAGCTCCAGGGACTCGGGGCCGACACGGCCGACCATGACGCGTCCGCTGGACGCGCCGAGGTCGACCGCGGCGAAGCTCTTCACGTGCTCGCTCATCGCAGGAATGCCGCCGCGACACCCGCGTCGACGGGGACATGCAGGCCGGTGGTGTGGGTCAGGTCCCCGCCCGTCAGGGCGAACACGGCGTTCGCCACGTGCTCGGGCAGCACCTCGCGCTTGAGGATGGTCCGCTGTGCGTAGAACTCGCCGAGCTTCTCCTCCTCGATGCCGTACGTGGCCGCGCGCTGCGCGCCCCAGCCGCCCGCGAAGATGCCCGAGCCGCGTACGACCCCGTCGGGGTTGATGCCGTTGACCCGGATGCCGTGCTCGCCCAGCTCGGCGGCGAGCAGCCGGACCTGATGCGCCTGGTCGGCCTTGGTCGCGGAGTAGGCGATGTTGTTCGGACCGGCGAAGACCGCGTTCTTGGACGTGATGTAGACGATGTCGCCGCCCAGCCTCTGCCGGATCATCACCCGGGCGGCCTCGCGCGAGACGAGGAAGGAGCCGCGGGCCATGATGTCGTGCTGGAGGTCCCAGTCCTTCGCCGTGGTGTCGAGCAGCGGCTTGGAGATGGAGATCCCGGCGTTGTTCACCACCAGGTCGACGCCGCCGAAGGCGAGTACCGCCGCCTTGAAGGCCTCGGCGATCTGCTCCTCGGAGGTCACGTCGACGGTGACGGCGACGGCCTTGTCGGGCCCGCCCAGCGAGGAGGCGACCTCGGCGGCGCTCTCCGCGTTGAGATCGGCGATCACTACGCACGCGCCCTCGGCGACGAGCCGCTCGGCGATCGCCTTGCCGATCCCGCTGCCCGCGCCCGTCACCAGCGCCACCCGGGTCGCGAGCGGCTTGGGCTTCGGCATCCGCTGGAGCTTGGCCTCCTCAAGGGCCCAGTACTCGATGCGGAACTTCTCCGACTCCTCGATCGGCGCGTACGTCGAGACGGCCTCGGCGCCCCGCATCACATTGATCGCGTTGACGTAGAACTCGCCGGCCACGCGCGCGGTCTGCTTGTCCTTGCCGAAGGAGAACATGCCGACCCCGGGGATCAGCACGATCGCCGGGTCCGCGCCGCGCATCGCGGGGGAGCCGGCGTCGGCGTGCCGCCGGTAGTAGGCCGCGTACTCCTCGCGGTACTCGCCGTGCAGCTGCTCGAGCCGCGCGATCGCCGCGTCCAGTTCCACGGTCGGCGGGAGATCGAGGACGAGCGGCCGGACCTTGGTCCGCAGGAAGTGGTCGGGGCAGGAGGTGCCGAGCGCGGCGAGGCGCGGGTGCTCGGCGCTCGCGAGGAAGTCGAGGACGACCTCGGCGTCGGTGAAGTGGCCGACCTGCGGCCTGTCCTGCGAGGCGAGGGCCCGGACGTACGGCGCCAATGCCGCGGCCCGCTCCCGGCGCCGGGCGTTCTCCAGGGCCGCGTACCCCTCGACGACGGGCCCGAAGGGCTCCGCCCTGCCGCGCTCGACGAGGAACGCCTCGGCGGTGCGGATGATGTGCAGCGAGTTCCGCTCGCACTCCTGAGCCGTGTCGCCCCAGGCGGTGATGCCGTGCCCGCCGAGGACGCAGCCGACGGCCTGCGGGTTGGCCTCCTTGACCGCCGCGATGTCCAGCCCGAGCTGGAAGCCGGGCCGGCGCCACGGCACCCACACCACGGTGTCGCCGAAGCACTCGGCGGTCAGCTTCTCCCCGTCGGCCGCGCAGGCGATCGCGATACCCGAGTCCGGGTGCAGGTGGTCCACATGGGCGGCGGCGACGAGCCCGTGCATGGCGGTGTCGATCGAGGGGGCCGCGCCCCCCTTGCCGTGCAGGCAGTAGTCGAACGCGGCGACCATCTCGTCCTCGCGGTCCACCCCCGGGTAGACCTCCGTCATCGCCCGCAGCCGGTCCAGCCGCAGCACGGCGAGGCCCGCCTCGGTCAGCGTCCCGAGGTCACCGCCCGACCCCTTCACCCACATCAGCTCGACATCACCCCCGGTCACGGGATCCGTGTCGGTGCCCTTGGCGGAGGCGTTGCCGCCCGCGTAGTTCGTATTGCGCGGATCAGCACCGAGCCGGTGCGAACGAGCCAGCAGAGCGGCGGCTTCGGGATGGGGAGCCATGTTCCTGGTCCTTAGAGAAAGAGAGGAGTGAAGTGAGGTGACATACCTGTGCTGAGCGCCCCGTCAGGGGCGCGGGGAACTGCGCGATCAGCCCCATCGGACCCGCAGACTGCAACGGACCGCACTGGGCAGACGAGACTCAGCGGCTCAAGCACCCCATCCGGCCTGCTGTCCACCCACCCGCTCCGCCGCGATCTTCTCCCCCCACCCGGATCGGCGGTACGCCGAGACGGGATCCGCAGCCAGCCCCACCTCCTCGCGCACCTCCGCGAGCAACGGCCGCACATCCGTGTTGTAGGCATCCATGATCACGGCGTTCGCCTCCAGCACATCCCCCGCGCGCTGGGCCTCCGCCAGCGCCGGGCGATCGACGAGCAGCGCCTTCGCCGTCGCCTCCTGCACGTTCATCACGGAACGGATGATCGCCGGGATCTTCGCCTCGATGTTGTGGCACTGGTCGAGCATGAAGGCGACGTCCGGAGTGAACCCGCCGCCGCGGATCACCTCGTACATGATCCGGAACAGCTGGAAGGGGTCGGCCGCACCCACCATCAGGTCGTCGTCGGCGTAGAAGCGGGAGTTGAAGTCGAACCCGCCGAGCTTCCCCTCGCGCAGCAGCGTGGCGACGATGAACTCGATGTTGGTGCCGGGCGCGTGATGCCCGGTGTCGACGACGACCTGCGCCTTGGGACCCAGCTTGAGGCAGTGCGCGTACGCCGTACCCCAGTCCGGGACGTCCGTCGAGTAGAAGGCGGGCTCGAAGAGCTTGTACTCCAGCAGCATCCGCTGGTCGTCCCCGAGCCGCTCGTAGACCTGGGAGAGGCCCTCGGCCAGCCGGTCCTGGCGCTCGCGGAGGTCGTCCTGGCCCGGATAGTTCGTGCCGTCGGCGAACCAGAGCTTCAGGTCCTTCGAACCCGTCGCGTCCATGATGTCGACGCACTCGAACAGGTGATCAATAGCCTTGCGGCGGACGGCGGCGTCGGGGTGGCAGATGGAGCCGAGCCGGTAGTCGTCGTCCTGGAAGGTGTTGGAGTTGATCGCGCCCAGCTTCAGGCCGCGCTCCTCGGCGTACTTCGCCAGCTCCGCGTAGCTGTCGGAGGCGTCGAGCTTGTCCCAGGGAATGTGCAGTGCGACGGTCGGCGCGGCCCCCGTGAAGGTGTGCACCTGAGCGGCGTCGTCCAGTTTCTCGCGCGGATTGCGGGGGACTCCGGGCTGCGCGAACACCTTGAAGCGGGTTCCCGAGTTCCCGTACGCCCACGACGGCGTCTCTACTGCCTGGGTCTTGAGTGCGGCCTTCACCGCGGCGAGCTCGGTCACTTCGGCGCTCCTGTGACTTCGGGTGTGGCTTCGGTTTCGAACGACTGGGGAGGTGGGTCCGAACAGCTCCGCTGTCTGACCTGAACAGCTCTTCTGCCTGAAACGTTCTGAAACGATTCAGAAGGTTGAAGCTATGAGCCCCCCGAAAGGCTGTCAACCCCCTGCGCGCAGACAGCCCTTCGTGACTCGGTCGTGACCTTTGCCTATCGAAAATTTCGACGCGAACCCATTGACGTGACCTGGGCTACATGTCTAACGTCCCGGCAACCTAGTTGAAACCTTTCACGACGTCGTGGGGCTTCTCCGCCCACGCCGTTGAGGAGCTCCCATGACCCACCGGTCCGACGCGGGTCCGGCCCCTGTGCTGGCGCTTGAGGACATCTCCAAGTCCTTCGGCGCGGTACGCGCCCTGCGGGACGTGTCCCTGGAACTGTTCCCCGGCGAGGTGCACGCACTCGCCGGTGAGAACGGCGCGGGCAAGTCGACCCTCATCAAGACGCTCGCCGGCGTGCACCGACCGGACGCCGGTCGGGTGCTGCTGGACGGTGAGCCCACCGTCTTCCACGGTCCCGCCGACGCCCGCGACGCGGGCATCGCGGTGATCTACCAGGAGCCGACCCTCTTTCCCGACCTGTCGATCGCCGAGAACATCTTCATGGGCCGCCAGCCCCGGCGCGCCCTCGGCCGTATCGACCACAAGGCCACCCACGCGGCGACCGCCGCCCTGATGAAGCGTCTCGGCGTCGAACTCGACCCCGACCGCCCGGCGCGCGGGCTGTCCATCGCCGACCAGCAGATCGTCGAGATCGCCAAGGCGCTCTCCTTCGACGCCCGCGTCCTGATCATGGACGAGCCGACCGCCGCCCTCACCGGCAGCGAGGTGGCCCGCCTCTTCGGCGTCGTACGCGCCCTGCGCGAGCAGGGCTCGGCGGTGCTGTTCATCTCGCACCGCCTGGAGGAGATCTTCCAGATCTGCCGGCGGGTCACGACCCTGCGCGACGGCGCCCGGATCTCCAGCGAGCCCCTCGACGGCATGACCGAGGACGACCTCGTACGCCGGATGGTGGGCCGCGACCTGGACGAGCTCTACCCCAAGCAGGACGTCGAGGCGGGCGAAGTCGCCCTGAGCGTGCGCCGCCTGACCCGCGAGGGGGTCTTCACCGATGTCTCCTTCGATGTGCGGCGCGGTGAGATCGTCGGCCTGGCCGGGCTGGTCGGCGCCGGGCGTACGGAGGTCGCCCGGGCCGTCTTCGGCGTCGACCGCTGGGACGCCGGAGAGGTCGAGGTCGACGGGAAGTCCCTGACGAACGGAGCGCCCTCCACGGCCATGGCCGCGGGGCTGGCCCTCGTACCCGAGGACCGGCGCGCCCAGGGCCTGGTGATGGACATGTCCATCGAGCGCAACATCGGCCTGACCGGGCTGCGTACGACGGTCAAGGCGGGGCTGATGGACCGTGCGGCCGAGCGCAGCCGGTCCCTCGACTGGGCGGTCAAGCTCCAGGTGAAGTACGCCCGGCTCGCGGACACCGTCTCCACGCTGTCCGGCGGCAACCAGCAGAAGGTCGTCCTCGCCAAGTGGCTCGCCACCGGCCCGAAGGTGCTGATCGTCGACGAGCCGACCCGTGGCATCGATGTCGGTACGAAGGCCGAAGTGCACCGGCTGCTCAGTGAGTTGGCCGCCGACGGGGTCGCCGTCCTGATGATCTCCTCCGACCTGCCCGAGATTCTCGGCATGGCGGACCGCGTGCTCGTGATGCACGAGGGCCGGCTCACCGCGGAGATCCCCCGCTCCGAGGCCACCGAGGAAACCGTGATGGCCGCCGCGACGGGGAGGGTTGCCGCGTGACGGCCACCGAGGGCGCCATTCTGGGCGCGGTTCCGGGGGTTCCGGCGGTTCCGGCCGTGCTGGCGGCACTGGGGGTGCCGGGGGGCCCGGCGGTCTCTGCGGTTCCGGCGGCGCCGACGGCCTCTGTGGCCCTGGTGGCCCTGGTGGCCCTGGTGGTCCCGGCGGCACCGGGTGAACTGGCGGTCTCTGCGGTTCCGGCGGCGCGGGCGGTCTCTGTGGTTCCGGTGGCACCGGGGGTTCCGGCGGCACCGGGAATACCGGTAGGCCCGGACGTGATCGCGACGGGCGTGCGGTTTTTCGTTCCGGCTGTGGCCGGGTGGGCTGCCGGGGTGGTGTTCGGAGCCGCCGGTTCGGTTGCCCGAAGCGCGTCGGCCGTCGCGAAGACGCCTGCCCCTGCCCCGTCTGCCACTGCCCTGCGGGCGACCGTCGAGGGCGCCGAATACGCCAGGCCTGCCCGCCCCCGGCGGCCCTGGGCCGCTCGCGCCACGGCCGTCTCGTCCCGGTGGGTGGCTCGCGTCACGGTCGCCTCTCCCCGGTGGGCCTGGGTGGCTCGCGTCACGGTCGCCTCTCCCCGGTGGGCCTGGGTGGCTCGCGTCACGGTCGCCTCTCCCCGGTGGGCCTGGGTGGCTCGCGTCACGGTCGCCTCCCGCCGGTGGGCCTGGGCCGGCCGCGCCACGTTCGCCTTTCTTCAGCAAGACGCTCGCATCGCCCCGGCGGCCCCTCGGGTGGCCGCCCGTCAGACGTCGATCATCCCCCGGAGGGCCGCCGTATGACGGTGACCGCACCCAACCCCGCCCCCGCCGCCGAGGTGCCCAAATCGAACGGCACCCGGCTGGTGGACCGCGTCTTCAAGATGCGCGAACTCGCCATCCTGGTCGTCTTCCTGGTGATGATCGCCATCACCCAGATGGGCAACAGCGAGTTCCTGTCCGAGCAGGGCATCAAGGACCTGCTGCTGAACGCGACCATCCTGGTACTGGTCGCCACCGGGCAGTCGCTGGTGGTGATCACCCGGAACGTCGACCTGTCGGTCGGCTCCACGCTCGGCATCAGCGCCTTCGCCGCCGGCACCTATCTGCACGGCGGCGGCAACCCCGTCGTCGCGGTGTTCCTGGCCGTTCTGCTCGGCATCGGCTGTGGGCTGGTCAACGGGCTGTTGGTCAGCCTCGGCCAGGTGCCCGCGCTGGTCGTCACCCTCGGCACGCTCTACATCATCCGCGGCATCGACTCCATCTGGGTCGGCTCCCGCCAGATCACCGCGGCCGACCTCCCCGGCGGCTTCGTCGACTTCGGCTCCGGCGGTATCTCGGCGGTCCCGTATCTCGCCCTGATCGCCCTGGCCGTGCTGCTGGTCACCGCGTACTACCTCAAGCACTTCGGCAGCGGCCGCGAGCTGTACGCGCTGGGCTCCAATCCGGAGGCCGCCCGGCTCGCCGGTATCCCCGTCCGCAAGCGGATCCTGACCGCGTACATCGTCTGCGGCGGCCTCGCCGGCCTCGCGGGCGCCCTGTACCTCGCCCGGTTCGGCAACGTCGACTCCGGCACCGGCACCGGCTACGAACTCACCGTCGTCAGCGCGGTCGTGGTCGGCGGTGTCGTCTTCACCGGCGGTTCCGGCAGCGTCTACGGCGCCGCGCTCGGCGCGCTGCTGCTCACCTCCATCAACAGCGTGCTGCCCGCACTCGGCGTCAGTTCCGTCTGGGTGCTCGCCATCAACGGCATCCTGCTCATCCTCGCCATCGCGGTCGACCGGATCGTCGCGCTCCGCGTGGCCTCCGCACTGAAGAAGAGGAACGCCCGCAATGGCTGACTCGCCCCTCGCGCGCGCCGTCCGCTGGGACACGGTCGTCGGCGCCCTCCTCATCGTCCTGCTGCTGTTCTCCTTCGGGTTCGTGGACGGGTTCGGCAACTCGCTCAACCTGTCGTTCCTGATCGGCAACACGCTGCCCATCGCGCTGATCGCGCTGCCGATGACCCTGCTCGTGGTGGCCGGGGAGATCGACCTCTCCGTCGCGTCCACGGCGGGACTGTCCGGCTCGGTGATGGGCGCGCTGTGGAACCAGGGCATGACCATCGAGACGATCATCCCGCTGTGTCTGCTCCTGGGAGTGGTGTGCGGGCTGGTCAACGGTCTGCTGGTGACCCGGCTCGGACTGCCGTCCCTCGCCGTCACCATCGGTACGCTCGCCGCCTACCGCGGTATCGCGCAGATCGTGCTCGGCTCGGACGCGGTGACCGACTTCCCCACCCAGTACCAGGACTTCGCGTCCGGACGTATCGGGAACACCTTCGTCCCGCAGGCCTTCCTGCCCTTCCTTGTGCTCCTCGCGATAGCGGTGGTAGTACTTCACGCCACGCCCTTCGGACGCTCGTCGTTCGCGATCGGCGCCAACGAGGAGGCCGCGCGGTTCGCCGGCATCCGCGTCAAGCGGCAGAAGCTGATCCTCTTCGTCGCCACCGGCTTCATGGCCTCCCTCACCGGCATCTTCTGGGCCCTGCACTACGCCAGCGCCCGCTACGACAACGCCACCGGCCTCGAACTCTCCGTCGTCGCCGCCGTCCTGCTCGGCGGCATCGACTTCGACGGTGGCAAGGGCACACTCGGCGGCGCGATCGCGGGAGTCTTCCTGCTCGGCGCGCTGCAGAACGTGATGAGCCTCCTGAACGTCTCCGCGCAGTCGCAGATCGTCGTCACCGGCGTTCTGCTCGTCGTCTCCGTGCTCGGCCCCCGGGTCGCGCGGCAGATCTCCGTAGCGAGGGCGGCACGCTCCGCTGGATAGGCCGTTCGAGAACAGCGGGCCGGCTGTGACCGGTCGCGCCCACGCGGCAGAGCCGCATGTCCGATACAGCCCCGCGCCCCTTCAGGGGCGGGCCGCATTCACCTCCGTCAAAAGGAACCCGCCATGCGCAAGTCATCCCTCCGTCGCACCGGCGCGGCGCTCGCCGCCGTCACCTCGCTCGCCCTGGCCGTCACCGCCTGCGGCGGCACCACCAAGAACGACGTGAAGAGCGAGGGCAGTTCGGCCGCCGCGACCGGCAAGGCCGACCCGAACGCGGCCACGAAGAAGGGCCTCACGGTCGGCTTCCTGCCCAAGGCGGTCAACAACCCCTACTTCACCTCGGCGGACAAGGGCGGCGAGAAGGCGCTGACGGAGCTGGGCTCCACGTACAAGGAGGTCGGCCCCAGCAGCGCCACCGACACCTCCGGCCAGGTGAGCTACGTCAACACGCTCACCCAGCAGCAGGTCAACGCGATGGCCGTCTCCGCGCAGGACCCGGGCGCCCTGTGCACCGCGCTCAAGCAGGCCATGAGCAACAAGATCAAGGTCGTCACCTACGACTCCGACACCAACCCGGAGTGCCGCAACGCCTTCGTCTCGCAGGCCAGCGCCGAGGACCTGGGCCGCACCGAGGTCCAGCTGCTCGCCGAGCAGCTCGGCTACAAGGGCGAGATCGCGATCCTGTCCGCCGCGCAGACCGCGACGAACCAGAACACCTGGATCGACTTCATGAAGGACGAGCTGAAGGACCCCAAGTACAAGGACATCAAGCTGGTCAAGGTCGCGTACGGCAACGACGACGCCCAGCAGTCCTTCCAGCAGACCCAGGGCCTGCTCCAGGAGCACCCGAACCTGAAGGGGATCATCTCCCCGACCACGGTCGGCATCAAGGCCGCGGCCCAGTACCTGTCCGGTTCCAAGTACAAGGGCAAGGTAAGGCTGACCGGTCTCGGTACCCCCAACGACATGCGCAAGTACGTCAAGAACGGCACCGTCGACGCCTTCGAGCTGTGGAACCCGGCGAAGCTCGGCGAACTCGCCGCGCGTACGGCCGTGGCGCTGTCCTCGGGGCAGATCACCGGTGCCGAGGGCGAGACCTTCAAGGCCGGTGACATGGGCTCCTTCACCATCGGCAAGGACGGCGTGATCACCCTGGGCAAGCCGACCGTGTTCGACGCCAAGAACATCGACCAGTTCAACTTCTAGGACCCCGGGGGTCTTTGATGCAGCGCGTGTGCTTTCTGCTGAAGGTCCGTGCGGACCGCCTCGACGAGTACCGCGAGCGGCACGCCGCCGTGTGGCCCGAGATGCTCCAGGCGCTCTCGGCCACCGGCTGGCACAACTACTCGCTCTTCCTGCGTGAAGACGGCCTGCTGGTCGGCTACTTGGAGACCGAGGACTTCGCGGCCGCGCAGGCCGGCATGGAAGCCACCGACATCAACGCCCGTTGGCAGGCGGAGATGGCGCCGTTCTTCGAATCGCTGGACGGCGCCAGACCCGACGAGGCCATGAAGCCCCTCACCGAGGTCTTCCACCTCGCCTGACACCCGTTGACCTCCGTCGACCCCCGTTGACCTCGGCCGACACCCGCCGACCTCCGTCGACACCCGCGCGAAGCCCTCACCAGGAGTCCCGGACATGAAGAGACGCACCCTGCTGGCCACCGCACTGCTGACCGGCGCCGCAGGCCCCGGTGTCGCCGCCGGCACGGCCCGCGCGGCCGACCCCGGCCCCTCGGTCACCCTCACCGGCAGCACCCAACTGGACGCCCAGGCCCTCTTCTTCGTGTCCTACGACGGTCTGGTCAACAACAACTCGTTCCAGAAGAACGGGCTGTTGACCTACAAGGGTCACCAGTACGCCGTCTGGTACACCACCGACCGCAGCGCGGTCGTCGCCCGCCGGGCGCTCGGCGCGTCGAGCTGGTCGAAAGTCACCCTCGCCCACCAGCTCAAGAGCTCCGACTCGCACAACGTGATCTCCATGGGCGTGTCGAAGACCGACGGCCGGCTGCACCTCAACATGGACTCCCACAGCGACGGCTTCTTCTATGTGAAGTCCGTGGCCGGGCTGCTCGACAACCCCGCCTCCACCGCCTGGACCTCCGCCGTCCTCGGAGCCGTACAGACCTCGCTTGACGGCCTCGCGCTCACGACGCAGTTCACCTACCCCCAGTTCGTCTCCACGCCCGACGGCAAGCTCCAGTTGAGCTACCGCGTGGGCATCTCCGGAAACGGGCGCAACGCCCTCGCGGAGTACGACGGCTCGTCCTGGACCGCTCTCGGGGAGTGGTCCGGCTCGACCGGCACATACACCAGCGAGCACGGCTCCAGCACCGTCCGCAACATGTACCTGCACGGCATCGACTACGACGTCGACGGGCGGCTGCACTCCTTCTTCACCTGGCGCGAACAGAACGCCGCCGTGATGTGCAACGGCGGCGGCATCACCAACCACGACACCGGTTACGTCTACTCGACCGACCAGGGCCGCACCTGGCGCAACGACGCCGGCACCCTCGTCGGCACCACCGGCGGCTCCGACAAGGTGGCCGTCACCGACGCCGGACTCGTCGTCGACGCTCTCAACCCCGACCACTCCCTGATGAACCAGGAGAGCCAGGCCACCGACTCCACCGGACTGCCGCACGCGATCATCAGCTATGTGCCCGGCCGCTTCGGACAGTGCACCACCAACTACGTCACCGACCGGACGAACAACGGCCGCGTCTTCCACCTGCGCAAGAACGCCTCGGGCAGCTGGACCAAGACCGAGATCCCGATCGCGCTCAACTCCAGCCAGCGCACCAAGCTGATCCTGGACAGGTACGACAACGTCTACGCGATCATGCCCTTCGGCCGGATCGCCGGCGCCTCGAAGTCCTCCGGGTACACCGACTGGACGCTCCTGTACGACGGCGGCGGCCTGGACGCCTTCGGCGAGGTCGTGATCGATGAGACGCGCGTCTCACAGGACGGGACGCTGTCGGTCATGTACCAGGAGAAGTCCAGCGGGACCACGCCCTCGGCGCTGCACGTCGTCGACTTCCGGCTGCCCGCATGAACAATGAAGCCGGCGGACGCGCGGGTAATGTGAAGGCCCGCCCGCCGCTTCTCGTCCCCCTGGAGGTTCCTGCCTGATGGCCCAGTCGGTGGGTATCAAGGACGTCGCCCGCGTCGCCGGAGTCTCCGTGGGCACGGTCTCGAACGTCATCAACCGCCCGGACAGCGTCGCCTCCGAGACCCGGGCGCGCGTTCTGTCGGCGATAGACCGGCTCGGTTACGTCCGCAGCGAGTCCGCCCGCCAGCTGCGGGCCGGGCGCAGCCGGATCATGGGGCTGCTCGTCCTCGACATGGGCAACCCCTTCTTCGTGGACGTGGCCCGCGGCGCCGAGCGCGCCGCGCGGGAGGCCGGGCTGGGTGTGATGGTCTGCAACAGCGCGCAGAGCGCCGGCGAGGAGGCCGACTACCTGTCGCTCTTCGCCGAGCAGCGGGTCCGCGGAGTGCTGCTCACCCCCGCCGACGCCACCGGACGCAACATCGAGACGTTCCGCCGCAACGGCATCCCCTTCGTGCTGGTCGACCGGGTCGCCGAGGGCACCACCGAGTGCTCGGTCTCGGTCGACGACGTGGCGGGCGGCGCACTGGCCGTACGGCATCTCGTCGACGCGGGTCACCGGTCGATCGCGTACGTCAGCGGACCGCCCGGGTTCAACCAGGTCAGGGACCGCCGCACCGGCGCCCTGAACGCGCTGGCCGAGGCCGGCCTCGCGCCCACCGCGCTCAAGGAGCTGCCGACCGAGCGCCTCGACGTGTCCGCGGGCCGCGACGCGGGGGCCCGGCTCCTTGGCCTCGCCGAGCGTCCGACCGCCGTCTTCTGCGCCAACGACCTGCTCGCGCTCGGCGTCCTGCAGGCCATGTACGCGGCGGGCGTCGGCGTCCCCGACGACCTCGCCATCGTCGGCTACGACGACATCGAGTTCGCCGCCGCCGCGGCCGTCCCGCTCACCTCCGTGCGCCAGCCCGCGATGACCATGGGCGCGCTCGCCGCCGAGCTGCTGCTGGAGGAGACGGAGGCCGAGACGGCGCTTACGCCGCACGAGCACCGGCGGGTGGTGCTCCAGCCGGAACTGGTGGTCCGCCGCTCCAGCCTGGCGGCACGCTGAGCCACGGCTCGACACCCACCGGCCGGCATGCTGAGCGACCATTCAGTACCGCTTTCTTGATCCCCGGGCTCGGCCGCCCGCGGATCATGTGTTCAACTGGGACGCAGCCTGGATCCGTACGTCTCGGGAGCCCCGTTGACCGTCACCTACCGTCAGCCCGGTGTCGTCCTCACCGACCACCGCTTCAGCGTGCCCCTCGACCACGACGACCCGGCGGGGGAGCGCATCGAACTCTTCGCCCGCGAGGTCGTCGCGAGCGAGAAGGCGCACCAGGACCTCCCCTGGCTGGTCTACCTCCAGGGCGGCCCCGGCTTCGGCGCCAACCGCTTCGTCGGCAAGCAGGCCTGGCTCGGCCGCGCGCTGAAGGAGTTCCGGGTGCTGCTGCTCGACCAGCGCGGCACCGGCCACTCCACACCCGCCAACCGCCAGACGCTCCCGCTGCGCGGCGGCCCCCGCGACCAGGCCGAGTACCTCACGCACTTCCGTGCCGACTCCATCGTCCGCGACTGCGAGACCATTCGCCCCCGGCTCACCAGTGACGCCCCCTGGACCGTGCTCGGCCAGAGCTTCGGCGGATTCTGCGCGGTGCACTATCTCTCGGCGGCCCCCGAAGGCCTGCGCGCGGCCCTGATCACCGGCGGACTGCCCGCGCTGGACGCGCACGCGGACGACGTCTACCGGGCCGCGTATCCCCGTGTCGAACGCAAAGTCGCGGCACACTACGCGCGTTACCCCCAGGACATCGAGCGCGCCCGGCAGATCGCCGAGTACCTCGTCCGCCACGAACCCGTCCTGAGCAACGGATACCGCCTGACCGTCGAGGCCTTCCAGTCCCTCGGCATCCTCCTCGGCGGCAGCGAGGGCAGCCACCGTCTGCACTACCTCCTGGAGCAGGCCTTCGTCCGCACCCCGCAGGGTCCGGCCCTCTCCGACGCCTTCCAGGAGGAGGTACAGAGCCTGCTGTCGTACGCCGGGCACCCGCTCTACGCCCTGGTCCACGAGGCGACCTACGGTCAGGACGACCGGCCCACCGCCTGGTCCGCCGAGCGGGTGCGCGCCGAGTTCCCGCAGTTCGACGCGGCCAAGACCCTCACGGGCGACGGACCGCTGCTGTTCACCGGCGAGTCCGTGCACCCCTGGATGTTCGACGCCGACCCGGCGCTGCGCCCGCTGCGCGAGACCGCCGAGGAACTCGCCGCCCGTACCGACTGGCGGCCGCTGTACGACCCCGCCCGCCTCGCCGTCAACGCGGTGCCGGTCGCCGCGGCGGTCTACCACGACGACATGTACGTCGACACCGAGCACTCGCTGCGCACCGCGCGGGCTGTCCGGGGCCTGCGCACCTGGGTGACGGACGAGTTCGAGCACGACGGTGTACGGGCCGGCGGACCGCGTGTCCTCGACCGGTTGCTGGCGCTGACGCGCGACGAGGTCTGATCGGGCCATCGGCGCTCAGTAGGCTGGTGACATGCGAGAAGACGGTGGAACAGTCTCGGACCGGCGCCTCGATCTGCGAGCGGACTGTGGTCGGTGCTTCGGGCTGTGCTGTGTCGCACTGCCCTTCGCCCGTTCGGCGGACTTCGCGATCGACAAGGACGCCGGAGAGGCCTGCCCGAACCTGCGGACCGATTCCCGCTGCGGTATCCACACGCAGCTGCGGTCGAAGGGTTTCACCGGCTGCACGGTGTACGACTGCTTCGGTGCCGGACAGCAGGTCTCCCAGGTCACCTTCGGTGGCCGGGACTGGCGCTCGGGACCGCCCGAGCGTGCCCGGCAGATGTTCGACGTGTTCCCGGTCGTCCGCCAACTCCACGAACTGCTCTGGTACTTGAACGAGGCGCTCACGCTCCCCGCGGCCCGTCCGGTACACGCAGATGTCCGCCGTGCGCTCGACAGGACGGAGCGGCTGACCCGCCGGACCCCGCAGGAGCTGGGGGAGCTGGACGTGGGCGCGCACCGGCAGGAGGTCAACGTCCTGCTGCTGCGGACCAGCGAACTCCTGCGCGCGGGAGTCGGGCGCGCCAAGAAGAAGGACCGCCGCGGCGCCGACCTGATGGGCGCCCGTCTCAAGGGCGCCGACCTGCGGGGTGCCGATCTGCGGGGTGCCTACCTCATCGCCGCCGATCTCACCGGCGCCGATCTGCGCGGCGCGGACCTGATCGGCGCCGATCTGCGCGACACCGATCTCACGGACGCGGACCTGACCGGCGCCTTCTTCCTGACCCAGCCGCAGCTGAACGCGGCCCGGGGCAGCGCCGGGACCAGGCTGCCGGACTCAGTCGCCCGTCCGGACCACTGGACGGTCCGGCACTGAGCCGGGTGCGGGCCTGCGGTCTTCGAGGCGCAGCCGCAGCCCTTCCGGTATCAGCGTCAGCCGTTCGGCGACCCGCAGCCGGTAGTCCGGTTCGGGCCGCAGCTCGTAGCGGCGCAGCAGCAGGCCCAGCACCAGTGTCGCCTCGTGCAGCGCGAACTGCCTCCCGATGCAGGCCCGCGCCCCGGTGCCGAACGGCTTGAAGGTGTGCGCGGGCCGGGACCGTACCGCCGCCGGGTCGAAGCGGTCCGGGTCGAACCGCTCCGCGTCCTCGCCCCACACCCCCGGGTCGCGCTGCAGCAGCGTCGTCAGCACCAGCGCCCAGGCACCCGTCCGCATCGGGTGCACACCGCCCAGCACCGTGTCCCGCCGGGCCTCGCGCGCGAACGCGGGCGCCGTCGGCCACAGCCGCAGCGACTCGTCCAGGACCCGGCGGACGTACCGCAGTTTGGCCACCTGGTCGTAGCCCGGCCGGGGCGCCTCGCCCCAGACCCGGTCCACCTCCGCGCGTGCCCGGGCGGCGACGTCCGGGTGCCTGGACAGGTAGTGCAGGGCGAAGGAGAGCGCGCCCGAGGTCGTCTCGTGGCCCGCGATCAGGAAGGTGATCACCTGACGCCTGATGTTCTCGGGCGCCAGCCGCTCCCCGGTCTCCGGATGCGCCGTCTCCAGCATCCGGTCGAGCAGGTCCCCTTCGCCACCGGAGTGTCGGCGGGCCGCCACGACCGCGTCGACGGTGCGGTTGAGATACGCCGTGTCCGCCCGGTTGCGGCGGGTGGCACCGCGCAGCAGCACCGGAGCCAGCGGCGCGGGGAGCACGTTGAGGCGCTGCGCGTAGGTCAGGGTGCCCACCATCGCGGTGATGAAAGGGTGCGGGCGGGAGCGCTCGAAGGAACCGAAGTCATGCCCGAAACCCGTGCGCGCGATCGTCTCCAGCGTCAGCTTCGTCATGTCACCGGGTACGTCCACCGCGCGCCCCGCCGCCCGTTCCCCGTCCCAGCGCTCCAGCAGCCGCTCGGCCACGGCGAGCATCATGGGGTGGTAGCCCTCCATGGCCTCGCGGCTGAAGCCCGGGGCCAGGACGTCGTGCGCCAGCTGCCAGTTCGGCTCGTGGTTGTACGCCGTGAAGAGACCGTCCCCGGCGACCGGCCGGAGGTTGGCGACCCCGAGGCCCACGTGCTTGGCGAACCGGGTCTCGTCCGCCAGCTCGGCCGCGAGGTCCGCGCCCCAGACGAAGACGATCTCCTTGCCGAAGCCCTTGCGCCGGAAGATCGGTCCGAGCCGGCGCCCGAAACGCATCGAGTCCTGCAGCGGTGAACGGACGTTGGAGCCGACCACGTCCCCGATCACCGGGAGCCGGTACGGCGGACGCGGGATGCGGTGCAGCTCCGGCCAGCCCAGCTCCGCACTGCGGAACCCCTTGGGCAGTACGGCCCCTGTCGTCTCCGCCATGACGTCATCTCCCTTGTGCCCGCGGCAGCTCGACCCTGATGTCCCGCCTCTGTTGTACGCGGGTTCAATAGCGGTTTTCAGTCTGGTCCCGTTGTTGAACCGACGTCAAGTAAAGTGCGGACATGGTGGTCGGACAGGGCGAGCAGGGGGAGCGAGGGGAACCGGGGGAGCGAGGGGCGCAGGGGGAGCGGGGCGAGCGCACGCGTCGCCGGCTCAGCTCCGAGGAGCGCAGGGAGCAGCTCCTGTGCGTCGGGGCGCGGCTGTTCTCGGAGAGCCCGTACGGCGAGGTGTGGATCGAGCAGGTCGCCGAGATCGCCGGTGTCTCGCGCGGGCTCCTGTATCACTACTTCCCGACCAAGCGGGACTTCTTCGCGGCCGTCGTGGAACGCGAGAGCGAGCGCATGCTGCGTATGACGGCGGCGGTGCCCGGCGTTCCCGTACGAGAGCAGCTGAGCGCGGGGCTCGACATCTTCCTGGCGTACGTCGAGGCGCACGCGCACGGCTTTCGCGCCTTCCACCGGGCCGACGCGGCGGGCGACCAGGCCGTGCGCAAGGTCTATCAGCGGGCGCTGGCCGCGCAGGAGCGGCAGATCCTGGCCGCGCTCGCCGCGGACCCGGACATCGCCGGGGCGTCCGAGGCGGGGCCCGAGCTTCGGATCGCCGTGCGCGGGTGGCTCGCCTTCACCACCGCCGTCTGTCTGGAGTGGCTCAGGGGGGCGGAGCTGACCCGCGAGCAGTTGCGCGATCTGTGCGCGCGGGCGCTTTTGGGCGCCATCGCGCCGTAACCCACAGGAAGGTCAGAGGTGTGGCGTGGTTGGCGTACACCCCGATCTCCGATAAGTTAGGCAAGGCTTACCTAAGGGAGGTTGGGATGGGTGACCGCATGGGTGACCGTCAGACCTGGACGGCCGCGCCCGCCGCAGCCGAGCGCGCCCGCTCGGTGCTCGCCGCGGCATGGTCCTGCGCGGTGACCGCGGAGGGCGGCCGCGAGGAACTCGTCGGCGCGCACACCGTCACCGCGGACGGCCGTGTGCTGCTGCATGTGCCGCAGGACAGCGCGCTGCTCACCGCTGCGGTCTGCGCGCCGCGCGGGGAGCCGTCCGCCGTCCTGGAGTTCGCGGACGTCGCGCCCGTTCCGGTACGCAACCGGGTCCGCGCCCGCCTCTGGATCGCCGGCTGGTTCGTCCTGGCGGAGGGGCACCTGGAGTTCCAGCCCTCCCGTGTGGTGCTGCGCGAGGCGCCCGGCGCGGTCGTGGTCGACCTCGACGAGTTCGCGGACGCCGCCCCCGACCCGCTGGCGACGGCCGAGGCCACCCTGCTCACCCACCTCGCCGAGGCGCACCCGGACGCCGTCGAGCGGCTGACCCGTCTCGTCGAGCCCGACAGCCTGCACGGCGCGGTCCGCGTCCAGCCGCTCGCCGTCGACCGGCACGGCCTCACCCTGCGCATCGAACGGGCGCGCGGCAACGGCGACGTACGCCTGCCGTTCCACATGCCCGCCGACGACGTCTCGCAGCTCACCGAGCGGATGCATGTGCTGCTCACACAGGCGAGCGCCGCCTTCCGCCCCCGCGCGCTACAGCGGCAGCGCACAGACGGCGACCGGTGAGACGAACGGCTCGCCCGCGAGCCGGAGCGTGCCACTGCGCGCGTCGACGTGGAAGACACTGACCGTGCCCGACCGCTGGTTGGCGGCGAACAGCAGCCGCTGGTCCGGCGAGAAGGCGATGTGGCGCGGAAAGTCGCCGCCCACCGGCACGGTGTCCAGCAGCCTCAACCGGGCACCGTCCGCCTCGACCGCGTAACGCGTCAGGCTGTTGTCACCCCGGTTGGCGAGGTAGGCGTACGACCCGTCCGACATCACCAGGAGCTGCGCCGGATAGCTCGTGCCCCCGCCCGTCCCCGTGGACTGCGGGTCGCCCGGGGTGAGCCGTCCGCTCGCCGGGTCGTACGCGCAGACGGTCACCGTGTTGTCGACCTCGTCGGCGAGGTAGGCGAAGCGGCCGCCGGGGTGGAAGGTGAGATGGCGGGGCCCGGCACCCGGTCGGGTGTGCGCCTGGGAGACCTCGGCGAGCGTGCCCCTGGACTGGTCCAGGCGGTAGGTGTAGACGGTGTCGGTACCCAGGTCGACGGCGAGGACATGGCCGCCGTCGGGGCTGGTGAGGCACTGGTGGGCGTGTGGTCCGTCCTGGCCCGGGCCGGGCGCCGGACGGGAGTGCGTGACCAGATCGGTGCGCTCGCCCAGCGCACCCGAGTCGTCGATGGGGTGCACGGCCACACTGCCCGAGCCGTAGTTGGCGCTCAGCAGCCAGCGCCCGCTCGGATGCACGGACAGATGGCAGGGCCCCGCGCCCCCGGTGCTCCGGGTGCCGAGCACCTGCGGCGGCGCAGGGGTCTTCGTGAGCCGTACGGCCGTCACGCCACCCTCCTGGCGCTCATTGACGGCGTAGAGCGTGCGGCCGTTGGGATGCGCCGCGAGGTAGGACGGGTCGCCGACACCGGTGAGGGTGCCGGTGGCCGTGATGCCGCCCGTCGCCGGGTCGTACGTCGCCAGGCCGATGCCCTTCCCACCGCCGTCCACCGAGGTGTAGGTGCCGAGGAACAGCCGACGGACGGCGGGAGGGGGAGCGGAGGAGGCGGCGGAAGGCGCCGAGGAGGGGAGACTGCCGCCCGTCGGGGGCGTGGCCTGCGTCGGCCCGGTGCGTGGCGCGGCCGGTGCCGGGACCGTCACGACCGCGGCGGCACCCGCGAGCGCTCCGACGAACCGGCGCCTGCTCCAGCCGTCGCCCGCGCCCCGCGCCGGTCCCGCACCACTGCTCATACCTGCACCTCGGGTGTCGATTGCGTCGGTCCTGACAGCCACCTTGGCCTGCGTCACCCGGGAAGTGCAAGAACGGCAATGGTTGTTGCGCAGCACGCAACGGGCCCATGCGCCTGCCGACCCGTCGTCCCCGCCGGACCTGCCGACTCGTCGTCCTTGTAGTGCCTACCGGTCCGCCGTCCTCGACCGTGCCTACCAGTCACCGTCCTCGACCGGCTTGTCCGGCGCGTCCCCGAGCGGCTGCACCTGGCCGGGCGACGGCTGCTGCCAGGGCTCGTGATCGTCGCCGAGCCACTCGCCGACCGGCTGCACCGATCCCAGCGTGTCGGTGGGAGCGAGGTCCTGGGCGTCGTTGTCGTAGTACTCGAACCAGGGCAGTCCGGCCCGGGTGTAGGCCGCGCGGTCCACGGGAGACGGCGGGGGAGCCTCGCCGGTGATGCGGCGCCACTCGGGCGGCGTCACGAGGTGGACGAACACGCGCCCGGCGGGCTCCCCGGCCCAGGCGCTGAGCCGCCGGTCGTCCCGGTAGACCTCCTGGCGCATGGAGCCGCCCACACCGAGCCCCATGGCCGGGGCGCTCCTGGTGCGGCTCGTGGCCGGGGGCGCGGCGGCAGGCGCGGCCGGAGCGGCACCGGGGGCCGGCGGGGCGGCTCCGTAGGCGGACAGGGTCGGGGCCGACCTGGTGTTCCCGGCCCGGCGGCGCTCGAACTCGCGCCACTTCGCGAGCTCCGCGTCATTCAGCGGGAAGGACTGCAGCTGTATGCCGCCCCACACCTCCTCGCCCGTGACCTGGCCCTCGACCGTGGCGCCGAGCCCCAACGGCACCGCCACGAACTGACGGACCGTGCCCTTGCCCGAGTTGATGCCGTCGAGCCACGGCTGGCGGGGCAGCACCACATAGTTCTGCGGGTTCCGGGCGAGCCGGGAACTCCACGGCTTGCCCGAGACCGCGCACACCTTGCCGGCGCCGACCTGCAGCGCGGCCGGTTCCGCCGAGCCCTGGAAGTCCAGCCACATGGCCTCGCGCAGATACACCGGCAGCATCACACCGCCGCGCGCACGCCACTCGGCGGGCACCGTGTCCGCGTGGTCCTCGACGCGGCGGACGGGGAACTCGCCGAGTCCCGGCGGCAGTTCGTGCGTACCCGTCTCGGGCAGGCGCAGCGTCCGCATGAACCGGACCCGCACACCCCCCGGCAACCGCAGCGTGTTCCCGTCGATCCGCACCGTGCCGTCGGCCATCCGCCCGCTCCCCCCGCTCGTCGCCGCCCGCTGTCCGGCGCGGCACGGTCTTCCTCGCCTCTCCTCACATAGAACGACCGGAGGCCGGAGGACGGTTCCGACCCCGGCCCGGCCTTCGCGGTATCCGCAGGCGTTCCGAGAGGCGTTCTCGCAGGCGGGTGAGGTGCGGTCGGCGCTCGCGCTGTTCGCGTGCGCCGCGGTCGAGTTCCTCCAGGAGCCGCCGTGAGCGATGTTCCGTGTCGAGCTCGTCCAGGATGCGGTTGACCTCCGTGAGGACGGCTCCGTGCAGATGCCACTGGCGGGAGTCCCGCTGCACCTCTTCGATCAGCAGCTGGGCCAGCTTGTCGCGGGTGGCCGCCGCCGTGCCGAGCTCCGCGGCGAGCCGGGCCTCCGCCGACTCGGCGCTGCGGCTGACGTCCGTGGTCACCAGGACGGCGAAACTCACCACGGCGTCGGCCACTTCGGACAACAGCTGCTCGATCACCGCGCCCACCTGCGGTTCGAACAGCGGCTCGGGGTCGCGCGCCTTGGCGAGGTCGGCGAGCGTGCGGGCGAGCACTCGCAGCACCACCGTGCAGATCTCCAGCGTGTCGAGGCCGGTGCGCAGCACGATCCGGTGCAGCAGACCCTCTCGTACGCGGGGATTGAGCTTGAGGCTGTCCTCGGCCTGCCGCAGCGCGGCGTCCACCTGGACGATGTCGTGGTCCAGCCGGCGTGCCTCGTGCAGCCGGGCGGTCGCGTGCTCCACGGGGGTGCGGCCCGCGGCCTCCTCGCCCATGCGCAGCATCAGCCGGCGTACCCGCCGTGCCAGATCCTCGATGGACTCGCCGGCCGCGCCCACCCACACCGGGGGAGCGAAGAGCAGATTGCAGCCGAGCCCGACCACCGCGCCGATCAGGGTCTCCAGGACCCTGGCCCAGGCCGTGTCCCCGACCCTGGTCACGCCGAGGACGAGCATGGCGCTGATCGCCACCTCGGGTACGAACTCGCTGACCCGGACGAGATGGCCGACGGCCAGCGAGGCGAGGATGAGCAGGCACAGACTCCACCAGGTCAGACCCACCAGGACGCTGAACGCGATGGCGACGACGACACCGGCCACCACGGAGTTCACCCGGCGGATACCGGTGGTGAGGGTGGAGTAGAGCGTGACCTGCACGACCAGGAGCGCCGTCAGCGGGGCGGTGAGCGGCGCGGACTCGGGGCTGAGACGCAGCGCGATCACATAGGCGACGGTCGCGGCCACCGCCGACCGCACCGACTGGACGACCACGGGTTCCTGGTGCCACTTCCGGATCTGTGCGCCGGCCACGGCCCATGCACCACGTACGTCTCGCATCCTTGGCCTGTTCCCCTTTCGAAGGTGTACCGAACGTGCTGATCGAGGCACCCCGCTCGGACCGCTCCCGAATCAGTCGTAGAGCTTCTCCAGGAACGCGGAGAGGTTGCCGACCGTCCGGGCGATCTGCTCCTCGGTCGTGAGGCTCTCCTCGAAGCGGCTGCCGGACTCCGGGACCTTCCTGCCGCGTACGTACAGGGAGCAGGCGAGGTCGGCGCACATGTACACACCGACCGAGTTGCCCTCGCGGCCGGCCGCGCCCGCCTTGCGGGCCGTCATCAGCGAGACCCCGTTGCCCGGGTGGGTCGTCAGGCACAGCGAGCACATGCTGCGGTGCAGGAAGCCGCGCTGCGAGGGGGGAAAGCGCAGGGTGATGCCGACGAGGCCGTCGGCCCGTTCGGTGACCAGATAGCTGCGGTCGGGCGCCCCGGGATCGCGCCAGCCCAGGAAGTCCAGATCGTCCCAGGGGCGCAGGTCGAGGTCGCGAGGGGTCGCGAGCCGCTTGGCCTCCCCCTTGGAGCAGTTGATGAATGAGTTGCGGATGTCCTGCTCGGTGAGTGATCTCAAAGGGGGCTCCGTAGTGGGGGCGATGACACAACAAAACCTAGGGGTACTAGGTTTTTTCTTAAGGTACATAGCCTCAGTGGAGGGATCCAATGGATTTCAGGGACGGCCGCACCCTGCGGGAGCGGGCCCTGCGCCATGTCGCGAACCGCTCACGCGGCCCGGCGACGGATCTTCGGTACGGCGTACGACCACGCGCCCGCGCACGAGCGTCCCGCGTACGGCGCTCTGAACTTCCGGCGCCAAGTCGTCGGCGCGGCGCCCCGTTTCGGCTCCTCGCACTTCCGGCTGACCGGCGCGGCGCTGCGCCGGGCCACCTTCTGCTACCCAGACAGCGCCGCCGAGCCCTCCGCCTTCGGGGTCGCGGCCGGGATGTCCCTGATCGAACTCCCGGTCGGGGAACTGCGCCGCCATCCGGACTTCCGCGGCCCGGAGTTCGTCGCGCTCGGCGCCCGGATCGCCGAGGACGGGCACCTCGACCCCAGGACCATCGGGGACGCCGTCCGCACCGGCCGCCACGAACCGCAGGACCTGAAGAAGGTGTGGCACTGCCTCGCCCGCTTCGGCGCGCCTCGGGGCGCGGGCACGGCCCTGGGCGGCCACACCCCGCGAGTCGGTACGCCCGGCGCGTAGGCGCGGGCCACCGGTTCCGTACGGTCGGCCGCGCCCCCGCAGGGCAGCGCCAGGACGCGGGCCTCGGCCGAGCCGGCCGGGCTCACGCAGGGCACCCGGTGTCCGCGAGGCCTCACCTATGCTGTACCGGGACCGTACGCCGGACGCGGACGAGGCGGCCGCCGCGAGGTGGGTGAGCGAGCTGATCGCGAACGGGCGTCACGTGGAGGACGTGTACGCGGCCGGGTGACCGAAGGGACGGGGTGGGGCGTATGACCGTGGACTCCTGGGAACGGGCACGACGGATTCTCGACGCGGCGGGACTGCCACCGGACCGTCTCGCCCGCTGCCGCCCGCTCGACGGTGGCACGTACAACACCGTCGAGGAGCTCCTCCTCACCGACGGCACCCGCTATGTGCTCAAGGTCCCGCCCCCGGAGACCGCCCCGGCCCTGCGCCACGAGCGTGAACTCCTCGTCTCCGAGGCGGAGTTCTACCGTTCGGCCGCCACCGTCGACGTACCGGCGCCGCGCGTCGTGGCCACCGGGGACCGCCATCTCCTCATGACGGCCTGCCCGGGCCAGGTGTGGGACGACACGCTCACTGATACGAACGGGCCGACCTGCGCATGGAGTTGGGCCGCCTGGTGGCTCGACTCCACCAGGTCACCGGACCCGGCTACGGTTACCCCTCCGGTGCCCTCGGCCCCCTCGCCCCGGACTGGCGCACTGCCTTCGCCACCATGTACGACGCCGTCCTGGACGACGCCCGTCGCCACCGGGCCTGGCTGCCCCGACCCGTGGACGACGTGGCCCGCACCGCGAAGGCGGCGTACGACGCCCTGGACGCGGTCACCGTTCCCCGCCTGGTCCACTTCGACCTGTGGCGGGGAAACATCCTGGTGGACCGCTCGGAGGGGGCACCCCGGATCGGCGGACTCATCGACGGCGAGCGCATGTTCTGGGGCGACCCCCTGGCGGACTTCGTCTCCCTCGCCCTGCTCGGCGACATCGAGCAGGACACCGCTTTTCTGACCGGCTATCAAAATGCGGGCGGGCCCGCGGACTTCGACGCCGCCGCCCGCCGGCGCCTCGCCCTCTACCGCAGCTACCTCTACCTGATCATGCTCATCGAGACCGTCCCCCGTGCCGTGGGCGACGACCACGTCGCCTGGGCCCGCAAGGCAGTGGCTCCGCAGCTCGTGGCGGCCCTGGACGACATCGGTCGGTAGGGAGTCGACAGGCGGGTGTCGGCGACCTGGGGCACGGCTGTGGAGCCGCCGTTCCCGGCAGCGGGACGGGCACGTCGCATCGGGTGCCCGTCCCGGGCCCAGCTGTACTTGTTGTACTGGAGGTCGGATGCCGCCAGGCCCGGGGGCGCTGCGGCCGTGCGGCATCAGGACGGCCTCGGTGCGGTGGCGCGACCTCGTCCCGTCGGACCCGCGCCTTCGGCCGGACGCGTGCTCCGGTCGAGGAACACGCAGGTCCAGCGCGAAGGCCGGGACGTACGTCAGGCCGCGCTGCGCCCCCTCTCCCGGTGGGCCCTGATGATGTCCGCGTACCGGTGCCCGCTCCCCTTCACCGTGCGTCGCTGGGTCTCGTAGTCGACGTGCACGAGGCCGAAGCGCTTGTCGTAGCCGTAGGCCCACTCGAAGTTGTCGAGCAGCGACCAGGCGAAGTAACCGGCGAGCGGGACACCCTTGCGGGCCGCGGACGCACAGGCGGCGAGGTGCTGTTCGAGGTACCGCGTGCGCTCGGGATCGTCGACGGTGCCATCGGGACGGACGACATCGGGATAGGCGGACCCGTTCTCCGTGACGTACAGCTTGTGGGCGCCGTAGTCGTCGGTGAGGCGGAGCAGCAGTCGTTCGATGCCGGAGGCGTCGACCTCCCAGTCCATGCCGGTGCGTTCGACGCCGAGCCGGCGGACCGTGCGAACGCGCGGGGCGGGGCCGGCGGGGTCGTCGGCGACGGCGGACGGGAAGTAGTAGTTGAGACCCAGCCAGTCCAGGGGCTGCGCGATGGTCTCCAAGTCACCCGGCAGTTCCGGGAGTTCGACCTGGTACACCTCGCGCATGTCCGCCGGGAAGCCGCGGCCGTGCACCGGGTCCAGCCACCACCGGTTGGTGTGTCCGTCCAGCCGATGGGCCGCCGCGACGTCCTCGGGGCGGTCGGTGGCGGCCTCGACACTGGAGAGGTTGTTGACGATGCCGACCCGGGCGCCCGGCGCCGCCGCGCGGATCGCCTGCACGGCCAGACCGTGGCCGAGGAGGAGGTGGTACGAGGCGCGGACCGCGACCGTCAGGTCCGTGAGACCGGGGGCCATGCGGCCCTCCAGGTGGCCGATCCACGCCGAGCACAGCGGCTCGTTCAGCGTGGTCCAGTGCTGGACACGGTCGCCCAGGCGCTCCGCCACGACCGCCGCGTACGAGGCCAGGTGGTGCGCGGTGTCGCGGGACGCCCAGCCACCGCGGTCCTGGAGCACCTGCGGCAGATCCCAGTGGTACAGGGTGACGGAGGGGGTGATGCCCGCCTCCAGCAGCCCGTCGACCAGCGCGTCGTAGAAGTCGAGCCCTTTCGCGTTGACCGGGCCGTCGCCGCCCGGCAGCACCCGGGGCCAGGCGATGGACAACCGGTAGGCGTTGGTGCCCAGTCGGCGCATGAGCGCGATGTCCTCACGCCAGCGGTGGTAGTGGTCGCAGGCGACGTCACCGTGGTCGTCGTTGTCGATCTTGCCCTGGGTGTGCGAGAACGTGTCCCAGATGGACGGCGAGCGGCCGTCCTCGGCGACGGCTCCCTCGATCTGGTAGGCCGACGTGGCCGTGCCCCACAGGAAGTCCTCGGGGAGTGCGGCAAGGTCGATGGTCACGGAAGTCCCTTCAGGGGATGAGGAGTCGGTCACTTGACGGCTCCCGCCGTCAGGCCGGCGACGAGGTAGCGCTGGAGCAGCAGGAACCCGGCGACCACGGGGACGCTCACCACGAGCGAGGCGGCCATGATCTGGTTCCAGTACACGTTGTTGAGCGTGGAGTAGCCCTGGAGCCCGACCGCGAGCGTCCGCGTGGTGTCGTTGGTCATCACCGACGCGAACAGCACCTCCCCCCAGGCGGTCATGAACGCGTAGACGGCGACCGCGACGATGCCGGGGATCGCCGCCGGCACGACCACCCGCAGCAGCGCGCCGAGCGGCCCGCAGCCGTCCACCAGCGCCGCCTCGTCCAGATCGCGCGGCACCGAGTCGAAGTACCCGATCAGCATCCAGATCGAGAACGGGAGGGAGAAGGTCAGATACGTGAGGATCAGGCCGCCGCGCGAGCCGAACAGCGCGATGCCCGTGGCGTTGCCGATGTTGACGTAGAGAAGGAAGAGCGGGAGGAGGAAGAGGATGCCCGGGAACATCTGCGTCGACAGCACGGTCACCGTGAAGACGCGCTTGCCGCGGAAGCTGTAACGGCTCACCGCGTACGCCGCGAAGACCGCGATCACCACCGAGCAGACCGTCGCCGCGCCCGCCACGATCAGCGAGTTCACGAAGTACCTCGCCAGCGGGACCGTCGACCAGATGTCGATGTACGGGCGGAACGTCAGACCGCTGGGCAGCCAGCGGAACTTCCCCGAGACGTCCGCGAGGGGCTTCAGGGAGCTGGAGACCATGACGTAGACCGGCACCAGGACGAAGCCGGTGAGCAGTGTGAGGAAGATCCGCCGGGACCAGAGGAAGGACCGCGGCGGAGCCATCGGTGAGCGGGGCGCCTTCGAGGCGCCGGCCGCCGCCTGCGCGGTGCTAGACATCGGCCGTCCTCCTTCCCCTTGAGGTCAGCAGCAGATAGCCGCCCGTCACGACGAGCAGGAAGAGCAGCAGCAGGACGGACATGGCCGATCCGGTGCCGAAGTTCCAGGTCACGAAGGACGCCTGGTAGATGTGGACCGAGATGAGGTCCGCGGCCTCCGGAGCGGCCTTGCCGAACAGGACGTACGGCGTGTTGAAGTCGTTGAAGGTCCATAGGAACAGGACCAGCACGAGGACCTGGTTGACCGGGCGCAGCGACGGCAGAGTGATGCGGCGGAGCTGCTGCCACAGTCCGGCGCCGTCGAGGGCCGCCGCCTCGTACAGCTCCCCGGGGATGTTCTGCAGTCCGGCCATGACGATGAGGAACGCGAACGGCCAGCCCTTCCACACCGACACCGTGAGCAGGGCGTAGAAGCTGTTGTCGCCGATGAGCCAGAAGGACGGTTTGTCGGTGAGGTGCAACTGGTCGTGCAGGACGTGGTTCACCAGGCCGTTGTCGTGCTGGAACATGAACACCCAGGTGATGACCGCCGCGTACACGGGCAGCGCGTAGGGGACGAGGAACAGCGCCCGCAGCAGACCGCGGCCCCGGAAGGTGTCCTGCATGTAGATCGCGGCCGCCGTGCCGATCAGCCAGCACAGGGCGACCGAGAGCAGGGTGAAGCCGACGGTGACGAGGAACGAGTGGAGCAGTGCCTTGCCGACGGGCGCGCTGAAGTCCACCGACACCCGGTAGTTGTCGAAGCCCGACCAGGGCGCGGTGCCCCAGTCGCGGATGTAGAACTGGGTGAGCTCCTTGAAGCTCATGAAGATGCCGATCACCATCGGCACCAGGTGGACCAGGAGTTCGAGGAGCAGGGCCGGCAGGAGCAGCAGGTACGGCAGTGCGACGCGGCGGATCCGCCCGGTGCGGCGCGGGCCGCGTGCCGCACCGGGGGAGGTCTTGCGCACCGCCGGGCCGCCGACCTCCGCGGAGGCGGTCGTGGTGGTCATGTCGGTGCTCGCGCTCACTTCTTCGGCATCTGCTGCTGGGCCTTTTCGAGCTCGGCCTTCACCGACTCCGTGGTGATCGCGCGTCCGGCGGCCGCGTCGGCGAACAGTTCCTTGACGGCCGTACCGACCGCCGTCTCGAACTGGGACTCGTCGGCGACCTGCGGCAGCGCGGCGGCGCTCTTGGCCAGCGTGTCCTTGAGAACCGTGTTCGCCGGGGTGTTGAAGGTGGCGTCCGTCTGAGCGGTGCTGACCGGCGGGATCGAGCTGTAGGCCGTGTTGAGGATCTTCTGCTCGGCGTCGCTGGTCATGAACTTCACGAACTTCGTGGCGCCGTCGAGATTGTCGGAGTTCTTGAAGACGGCCAGGTTGATGCCCGCGACCATCGAGTTGACGTTCGTACCGGTCCCCGGGGTGCCGGACTGCACGGGGACCGGGGCGATGCCGTACGCGTCCTCGCTCATGCCCTGCGACGTGAGATTGGCGGACGCCGACTGCCACAGCAGCATCGCGTTCTTGCCCTTGGCGAAGTCGCTCACGGACTGGTTCTGCGCGTACTCGGCGTTGCCCGGCGCGATGATCTTGTCCTTCGCCATCAGGTCGACGAACTGCTTGACCGCGGCGACCGCGCCGTCCGAGGTGAAGTCCGGCTTCCCGTCCGCGGTGAAGAAGTCGGCGCCGTGCTGCTTGGCGAAGACGAAGGCGTGGTGGATGTTCTCGGACGGGTTCGAGCCCTCCACACCGAGGCCCCACTTCCCGTTCCCGGTGAGCTTCTTGCCGTCGGCGATCAGCTCGTCCCAGGTGGCCGGCGGCTTCGCGATGCCCGCGTCGGCGAACAGTTTCTTGTTGTAGTAGAGCGCGTACGCCATCGAGTACAGCGGGACCGCGGCCGGGTCCTTGCCCTGGGCGCCCGTCGAACCGAGCGCGGACTCGACGAAGCGGTCCTTGCCGCCGATCTTGGCGAAGTTCTTCGCGTCCCACGGCAGCAGTGCTCCCGTGGCCTGCAGCGACGCGCTCCAGGTGTTGCCGATGTTGAGGACGTCGGGACCCTGACCCGACGTGGTCGCGGTGAGGATCCGGTTCAGCAGGTCGGACCAGGGCACGACCTCCACCTTCACCTTGATCCCGGTCTGCTTCTCGAACTTGTCGAGTTCGGGCTGGAGGACCTTCTTGTCGACCTCGATGCTGGCGCCCTGGTTGGAGGCCCAGTACGTGAGCGTCTTCGGCGAGTCGTCGGACCCGCCGCCCGTCGACGAGCCGCCGCCACAGGCGGTCACGGCGGTCAGCAGAGAGATGGTGACCGCACCGGCGGCCGCGGCTCGGATTTTGCGCATGGCTGCGTTTGTCCCTTTCCCCGAGGGAGAGCCATGAGAGCCGGGTGTGTTCACTTCTCGAACGCCCCTCATGGCTTAATTTAGGACGTGAGTTAAGACCCGCAAGAAAGTCGCGTCAAGGGATCGCGCAGCGGTATCTTGCAGGTCGGGTCGGCCGGAGGGGATGCACATGGCGGGGCGGAACGGGCGGACAGTGCGTGACCTGCGACGCGGCAATCGGACCGCCATCCTGCAACGGTTGTATTTCGACGGGCCGATGAGCCGCTTCGAGCTGGGCCCGGCCACCGGGCTGAGTTCCGGTTCCATCAGCAACGTGGTCGCGGAACTCGTCGCGGACGGGCTGGTCGAGGAGGCCGGCAGCGTCGACTCCGACGGCGGCCGCCCGCGCACCCTGCTGCGGGTCGTGCCCAGCAGCGGCCACATGATCGGCGTCGATGTCGGCGAGACCCGCGTCCGCGTGGAGCTCTTCGACCTGACCCTCACGGAACTCGCCCGCACGGAGAGGCCGTTGGCGCGCCAGGGATACGAGCCGGAGCGGCCGCGGGAGGGCCGCGGGCACGAGCCTGAACTGCTGTCCGGTGACGGCGATGGTGACGGCGATGGCGATGGCGATGGCGCCGGTGAGGGTGGGGGGCCTGGTGGTGGCGGTCGGGCGCCCGGCGGCCGGGGAGGCGATTCCGAGCGGCCGCTCGATGGCCGGGGGCCGGAGGGCGAGCGGCCGTTCGAAGGTCAAGGGCGTGTGGGTGAGGGGGCGTCCGGTGGACGGGGGCGGGGCGGGGCGGGGGCGTCCGGGGGGCGCGGGTGGGGTGGGGAGCGGCCGGTGAGGCGTCAGGAATACGACGTCGACGTCATCGTCGGCCACATTCGTGACGGCATCGCCGAGGTGCTGGCCGAGGCGGACATCGCCCCGGAACAACTCCTCGGTGTCGGCATCGGCGTCCCCGGCATCGTCGCCCGCACGCCCGAGTCGGGCGCCGTGGTGCACGGCCAGACGATCGGCTGGGACGCCGTCCCACTGGAATCCCTGCTCCGCACCGCCTGCCGACTCCCCGACACCGTCCCCTACTTCGCCGACAACGGAGCCCGGACCCTCGGCCAGGCCGAGATGTGGTTCGGCGCCGGACGCGGCGCCCGCAACGCGGTCGTGGTCCTCTTCGGCTCGGGCGTCGGCGCCTGCCTGGTCACGGAGGACGTGGAGCACGGCCGGTCGGTGGAATGGGGGCACCTGACCGTACGGGTCAGAGGGCGCCGCTGCCGGTGCGGAGCCCTGGGCTGCCTGGAGGCGTACGCGGGCGCGGAGGCGCTCCTCGACCGCTGGCGCGAGGAGGGCGGACGCCCACCGGAGGACACCGACGAGGAGACCGCGCTCACCGCGATGCTCACCGCGGCCTACCCGGCACAGGAGGGCGTCGAGCCCGACCCCGTGGCGCTCGCCGTCCTGGAGGAGACCGCCGAGTACCTGGGCGCGGGCCTGTCCGACCTGATCAACCTCTTCCAGCCCGAGCGCATCCTCATCGGAGGCTGGGCCGGCCTCCAGCTCGGCACCCGTTTTCTGCCCGCCGTCCGCCGGTACGCGGCCTCGTACGCCCTGCGCTACCCGGCCGAGCGCGTCACCATCGACCTCGGCCGGCTCGGCCCGGACGCCGTCACGGTCGGCGCCGCGATCCTGCCGCTCGCCGACTTCTTCGCGCGGGGCGGCCGACGCGCCGAGCCGCTGAGCGAGGGGCCCTCCCCGGCCTGGCGCACCGCGCTGGAGGAGCGCTCCCCGCACTGACCCGGGAGTTCCCCGCACTGACCCGGGAGTTCCCCGCACTGACGCGGGAGCGTCCCGCAGCTCCCGCTCGGCAGCGTCGGCCGCCCCGGCGGCGGGATCCGGGTGCTGCGCGACCCCCTCCATCCAGGGCTCCGGTGGCATGCGGGACCTCTTCGCATGACCTCGCGGGTAATCGACCCGGCCCCGGCCCTCCGGAAGCATGACGGACGTACCCACTCGCCCTGCCACCGGATTCCGGGAGGATTCCCATGCCGTACTTCGAGAGCCCCGTCGACGGCGCTCGGCTGCACTTCGTCGACTACGGGCCGGCCACGGGCCCGGTCGTCGTGTTCGTCAACAGCTCCTACCTCGGCACCGAGATGTGGGAGTACCAGATGCTGCCGCTGGCCGCCGCGGGCCACCGGTGTGTCGGCTTCGACCGGCGGGGGCACGGCCGGTCGGAGGACGTGTGGGGCGGGTTCGACCTCGACAGCCTGGCCGACGACGTCAACGGGCTGCTGACCCACCTCGATCTGCGGGACGTGACGCTGGTCGGGCATTCCATCGGGGCCGCCGAAGTCGTGCGCTGCCTGACCCGGCACGGCGTCGAGCGGGTGGCGAGGGCGGTGCTCGTGTCGGGCATGGTGCCGGGGATCGTCCGGTCCGCGGACCGTCCCGGAGGCATCGGCCCGGACGTCGTCCGGGCCGGGAACGAGACCTTCCGCCGCGACCGGGCCGGGTTCTTCGCGAGTGCGGCACACGCGTTCTTCGCCCTCGATCTCCCCGGGAACGACGTCTCCCCGGCCTACGTGGAGTACCTGATCGACCGCTGCCTCCGGTCGACCGTTCGGGCAGGCACCGCACTCATAGACCTCGGAGCGACCCTGAACGTCGCCCCCGAACTGCCGAAGCTGGACCTGCCCGTCCTCGTCGTGCACGGCACGCACGACACCTTTGTGCCGCTGGACCTGACCGGCCGCCGGGCGGCGGAGCTGCTGCCCGACAGCACGCTCAAGGTCCACGAGCACGCGGGCCACGGCCTCTTCGTCACCCATGCTGAGCAACTCACCTCGGACATAGGGGAGTTCATGGCCCACAGCTGATGCTGATGTCGTGCGGTCGCTCGGGTGTCACGCGAACGCGTTCACCCCGGTCAGTTCCGCCGACAGCGCCCACAGCCGGGCGGCCTGCTCGGGGTCGATCGCGTAGTCGCGTACGCCGGTCCGGTCGCCGTCCGCCGCCGGAGCGGGCTCGGCGATGTCGCAGTCCTCGCAGTACACCCCGCCGAGGCCGGCCAGCTGGGGCGAGGTCGCGGCCCACACCTGGGTCGCCGCACCCTGCTGGGGCGACTTGAAGGCGGACGGGTGCAGCAGCTTGCCGTCCTCGTCGATCCAGCCGCGCTCCACCATCTCCTCCTTGGCGAGGTGGCGCTGCAGCGGGGTGAGGATGCCGCCGGGGTGGAGGGAGAAGGCCCGTACGCCGGACTCCGCTCCGAGCCGGTCGAGGTGCACGGCGAACAGGATGTTCGCCGTCTTCGCCTGGCCGTACGCCTCCCACTTGTCGTAGCCGTGCTCCCAGTGCACGTCGTCCCAGCGGATCCCCGAGTTGTGGTGGCCGGCCGAGGACACCGAGACGACCCGCGCGCCGCCCGCCTCGATCGCGGGCCAGAGGCGGTTCACGAGCGCGTAGTGGCCGAGGTGGTTGGTGGCGAACTGGGCCTCCCAGCCGGGCCCGACCCGCGTCTCCGGGCACGCCATGATTCCGGCGTTGTCGATGACGAGGCCGACCGTGCGGCCCGAGGCGAGGAAGCGCTCGGCGAAGGCGCGGACGCTGTCGAGGTCGCCGAGGTCGAGCTCGTCCACCTCGGCCCCGTCGACGCCGTCCAGCGCTTCCCGGGCCACGGTCACGCGCCGTGCCGGGACGACGACGCGGGCGCCCGCCTTGGTGAGGGCGCGTGTGGTCTCCAGGCCGAGCCCCGAGTACCCGCCGGTGACGATCGCGAGTTTCCCGGTCAGGTCGATGCCGTGAAGGACGTCGTCGGCGGTGCTGTGGGCGCCGAACCCCGAGCCGATCTTGCGCTGTGCAGTGGTCATGGTTCGACGCTACGGATTGGAGCGCACTCGAAGTCAAACGGAGGCCGCTGTCGCGGGGAGCGGGGGATTCCTCGGCGCGGGCATGAACGCGGGCATGAACGCGGGAATGAACGCAGGCATGAACGCGGGCATGAAAAGGCCCCGACCGGACGGGGGAATCACGGTCGGGGCCGTCTGTGGTGGGCACGGATGGCGGTCGCCTCTCGGCGAGGGGCTCCACAGGGCTTCAGCCGAACGATCGTCCCTGTGGGCAAAGGTGAGGCCCGGGGACACTGTTCCATCCGCGCCCACGGTGGGTTCAACGGGGAACGACCGGGAGGTGTTCCCCCTTGACCAGGGCATGAGCGGTGATGTGTGTCACCCGCAGTGGTCGAACGGGCCGACCGACCACAGGCCGGGAGGCGGTCGCCCGTACGCATTGTCAGGAGCCGGCCGCACGTGACGGTGTCGTGCGGTCCCAGGTCCAGGTCAGCAATGCGTCCGCGGTCCACGTGGTGATCACGCGTGCGGCGGGCACCCCGCACTCCTCGGCCCGCGCGCAGCCGTGGATCTGCCAGTCGAGCTGGCCGGGGGCGTGCGCGTCGGTGTCCACCGAGAAGAGCACCTCCGCCTCGACCGCCCGACGCAGCAGCCGCCGCGGCGGGTCGAGCCGTTCCGGGCGGCTGTTGATCTCCACGGCCGTGCCGGACTCCGCGCAGGCGGCGAAGACCGCGTCCGCGTCGAACTCCGACTCGGGCCGCCGCCGCTCGGTGAGCAGGCGGCCCGTACAGTGCCCGAGCACGTCCGCCAGCGGATTGCGTACGGCGGCGACCATACGGCGGGTCATCGATCGTGCGTCCATGCGCAGCTTGGAGTGCACCGACACCACCACGACGTCGAGCCGCTCCAGCAACTCCGGCTCCTGGTCGAGTGATCCGTCGTCCAGGATGTCGCACTCGATGCCGGTGAGCAGCCGGAAGGGGGTCCACCGGCGGTTGAGCTCCGCCACCACCGCCAACTGCTCGCGCAGGCGCTCGGCGGACAGACCGCGCGCCACCGTGAACCGCGGCGAGTGGTCGGTGAGCACCGCCCACTCGTGCCCGAGGAGCGCCGCGGTCCGGCCCATCCGCTCGATCGGGCTGCCGCCGTCGGACCAGTCGGAGTGCAGATGGCAGTCGCCGCGCAGCAGGGCCCGCAGCCGTTCGCCGCCCTCCGCGAGTGGTCCCGCGGCCTCCTGCTCCAGCTTCTCCAGGTAGCCCGGAACCTGGCCGCTCATCGCCTCACGCACCACCTGCGCCGTCTTCGGCCCGATGCCCCTCAGCGACTCCAGGGAGCCGTTGGCCACGCGCTCCTCGACCTCCCCTTCGGGCAGCGCGGCCAGGACGGCCTCCGCGGTGCGGAAGGCTCGTACGCGATAGGTGGGGGCCTGGGTCCGCTCCAGGAGGAACGCGATCCGGTCCAGGGCCTCGACGGGATCCATCACCACGACCTTCCTCCGGCTCCTCCGGCTCCTCCGGCTCCTCCGGCTCCTCCGGCTCCTCCGGCTCCTCCGGCTCCTCCGGCTCCTCCGGCTCCTCCGGCTCCTCCGGCTCCTCCGGCTCCTCCGGCTCCTCCGGCTCCTCCGGCTCCTCCGGCTCCTCCGGCTCCTCCGGCTCCTCCGGCTCCTCCGGCTCCTCCGGCTCCTCCGGCTCCTCCGGCTCCTCCGGCTCTTCGTCCAGCCTTGCCCAGCCGCGGTCGGCCGGGACGACGGCGCACCTCACCCACCTGGGCGAACCCGGCGGTTCGGGCCGTGTCCGGCCGCGCCGGACGGCCCGGGATTGCAGGGGTCGAATCGTGCCCCCGCTGACCCGAGGGAATCGTTCTACGCTCTATTCATGACCGAAATCGCGTGCCCTCACATCTCCTACCCGCGGATCATGGTGCTCGGGGTGCAGCCGAGCACGCCGCCGTTTCGGGTCGTGGAGATCGACGGTGAAGTGATCGGTGAGGCGAGAGCGATCACCGATGTCCTGAAGGCGGCAGCCGCCCACGGGATCATCGTCCACGACCTCGACGACCCGGACGTGGTGCGCTGGGTGGGCGGCGACAAGTTCACCTGGTCACGCCACTAGGTCCTGTCACCCCACTAGACCCAGTCACCCCACTAGACCCAGTCACCCCACTAGATGAATGAGTCCAAGGGGTGTCGTTGCGGTCAGTGATCGTAGGCGGTCAGTGACCGCTTGATCGGCTGTCCGGTTTTGTCGTTGTGCCAGATCGCCGCTGTGAGCGCGAGGATCCGGCACAGAACGCGGACCGCCACCCCCGCCGGGCTCTTGCCGCCGTGTCGTTCCAGGTCGAGCTGCCCCTTGAAGGTCTGGTTGATCGACTCGATGACCTGCCGCAGCGGCTTGAACAGGTGTGCTCCGGCCCGTTCGGCCTCCCCCTTGCGGGCCGGCCGCAGCAACTCCAGGTGACGCTCGGCAAGATCGCACTCGAACTCGCGGCCGTAGTAGTTCTTGTCCCCGATGATCGTCTGCCCGGGGCGGGCTGCTTCGACATCGGGCGCGGTGTCGAGCATGTCGCGCAGTGTCTCGCGCTCGTCGGCCTTCGCGCCGGTGAGGGCGAACAGGATCGGCAGCCCGCCCAGCGTGCACACCAGGTGCAGCCGCAGCCCCCAGAAGTACCGTGAGTGCGACGCGCAGTAGCCGTACTGGGCCCAGCCCGCCAGGTCCGAGCGTCTGGCCGTCTCGCGGGAGCATCCGCAGCCGACCGGGGTGGAGTCGACCAGCCACACGTCGTCGCTCCACAGCGAGGTGTCCCGGGCCAGGATCCGGATCATGCTGGTGAGCAGCGAGGACGCGGCGCGCAGCCGCTTGTTGTAGCCGGACTGCTGGGGCACGTAGGGGAAGAGGTGGCCGAAATCCCGCCCGACGCGGCGCAGCCAGCGCCGCTCGGATGTGTAACCGAGCAGCGCCGACGTGACCGCGAGCGTGACCAGTTCGGCGTCACTGAGCGTGGGTGCGATCCCGACGGCGGGCCGGTACGGGGCCAGCCACGGCGAAGCCTTCAACTCGTCGTCGATCCGGGCATAGAGTGCCGTTGCGAGGGTGTCCAGGTCTGTCTTCACACACTGACATTGGACGCCCTCGTCTCATGTCCGCAGGCCATCCCTTGGACTCATTCATCTAGTAGCGCGTCGCTGCTTAGTTATGGCATGTCTGGTTGGGATGCTGGCGTCTGGTGGGTACCTTCCTTTTTCCCAGACAGGACTGTCGTTGTGGGTTCGCAGAAGAAGCGGCCGGTCAAGTTGACCGCGCAGGATCGTGAGGAGTTGGTCCGGGTGACCACGACGGGTGTTCGTGGGGCCTCGATGATCATGCGTGCGCGGGTGCTGCTTGCGCTGGACACCTCAGTGGGTGACGTGGATTCCAAGGAGGTGATCGCGGCCCGGCTCGGCGTCTCCGGTGAGACGTTACGGCTGGTTGCCAAGCGTTTCGCCGAGACCGGTGGCGATGTGCACGCCACGATCGCGCGGAAGAGACGTGACCTCCCACCGGTGCCCTCGCCGGTGACCGGCGAGGTCGAAGCCCGACTGATCGCGATGGCGTGCTCACAGCCACCCCAGGGCTATACCCGGTGGTCGCTGCGGCTGTTGGAGAAGCACGTCGCGCTGGCCGAGGACATCCCCGATCTGGACCACTCCACCATCGGGCGGGTCTTAAAAAACGGAACTGCGTCCTCATCTGAGAAAGTGCTGGACCATCCCACCACGGGTGAACGCGGAGTTCTCGGCCCGGATGGAAGATGTGCTGGCCGTCTATGCCCGGCCCTACGACCCGGCACGTCCGGTGGTGTGCATGGACGAGAAGCCCTACCAGCTTCTCGCCGATGTCCGCGACCCGCTCCCGGCCCGCCCTGGTCACGACGCTTGCCGGGACAGCGAGTACATCCGCTGCGGCACGTGCTCGATCTTCGTGTGGGTCGAACCCCTGCGTGGGTGGCGTCGCGTTCAGGCGCTGTCCCAGCGGACCCGGATCGACTGGGCCGGCCAGGTCAAGCAGCTGCTGAGCGTGGACTACCCCGACGCCGAGGCCGTGGTGCTGGTGATGGACAACCTCAACACCCACGGCATCGCCTCACTGTACGAGGCATTCGAACCAGAAGAGGCATTCGCCCTGGCCCAACGCCCCGAGATCCACCACACGCCCAAGCACGGGTCATGGCTCAACATCGCCGAGATCGAACTCTCCGCGCTGACCCGGCAATGCCTCGACCGCCGGATCAGCGACCTCGACACCCTCAACACTGAACTCTCGGCCTGGCAGAACGCCACCAACACTGACCAGCGTCAGGTGGACTGGCAGTTCACCACCCACGACGCACGCATCAAACTGCGCCACCTCTATCCCAAAAATTAGCCGCGACAATCTACTAGGCCCTGTCGGGCGGGACCGGGGGCGACAGTGTGGGGGAGCGCGTGGACCTGCGGGTTTCGCGCCGGTGCGAGCTGTCTCAGGAGGAATGACCCCACACCTCGGGAAAGATCACCAATGGGTGGGAACCGCGCATGCGGCCACTCCCACGCGGGCACGGTTGATCTTGCCGGGTGATCGCGACCGCCCCGGCGCCCCTCTTTCCTCCTGGGAGTCGTCATGTCCCGTGGCTTCGCCGTGCCCACCGCCGCCCTCCTGGCCTCGACCGGTCTTCTGGCCTCGACCGCCCTCCTCGCCGCCGTACCGGCGGGCGCCGCGACGCATGGGGCGTCCCGCGCCGGAGACGTGTGCTTCTGGACCGCCGCCGGACAGCACGGCTCGTCGTGGTGCTACACCCCACCCGGCTATACGGACGTCCCGGAGTTCCTGCACGACAAGGCCGCCTCCTTCCGGTCCAACGCCGACACCGCCGTGTACGCCATCGACTGGGGACGCGGCACCTGTTACGCCCGGCTGATCAGGGCGCACGACCTGGCGGACAACTGGCCCTGGGGTGCCCGGCTGGACGGCGTCGCCGACACCCCCATGGGCTGCGAGGTCGGCTGACTCGTGCGACTCCTTCGCGCGCTGTGCGCCGCCGCGCTGGCGGCGCTGGCGGTGGCGGGGTGCGCCACGGCGACGGCGCAGCGGGCCACGCCTCCGCTGCCCAGGACCGAGCGCGACCGCGACGACCTCATCGACACCGCTCAGCAGGTACTCGTCGACCGCTGTCTGGCCCGGCAGGGACTGACCCTGCGGCACGCCCCGGACGCCCCGGACGCCCAAGGCACCCGGGACACGGCGGACCGCAGGCTGCAGGGCGCCCTCTTCGGCCGTGGCCGTCCCGAGCTCTCCGTCACCCTCGCCACCGGGTACACCGTCACCGCCCACACGGACGGCTGCCTCGCCGCCGCGCAGCGCGATCTGTACGGCGACCAGCGGCTCTGGTTCCGTACCCGGGTCGTGGTGAACAACCTGCGGGCCGAGGCCCAGCAGCGCATGAAACACGACCCCGACTACCGCGCCGCGACCGTCCGCTGGACCCGCTGTGTCACCCCGGCGCACGGGCCCCGCCCCGGCCGTCCCGACCCCGCGGTCTCCGCGCGCTGCGGCCGCGAGAGCGGCCTCACCCGGCTGCGGGCACGGCTGGAACCGGCCCTGTTGGCCCGGGTCCGTGCCGAGCGGCGCGGACAACTGACCACCTATCGGCAGCTGCGCACCCGCGCACTGCGCCGCGCGGCGGATCTGTACGCCGAGCGGACCGTCCAGGTAACCCAGAAGAAAGGCAGTACCTCCTCGTGATCACCAAGCGCCTCGCCCTCTCCGCCGCCACGGCCCTGCTCGCCCTCACCGGCGGACTGGCCCTGGCCACCCCGTCCGGCGCGGCCGACTGCCCCAGCGGGAACTTCTGCGTCTGGGAGAACGCCAACTTCGACGGCCAGCGCGCCAACTGGTCGGGCGACGACGGCTGGTGGGAGAGCTGGATCGCCGACACCGACTCCTCGTGGGCCAACCACGGCCTGTCCGGACCGGGCGTCAAGGACCACGTCAAGGTCTATGAGGATGCCTGGCAGGGCGGCGACATGACGATCTGTCTCGCGCCGGGGGAGGAGGTCGGCTACAACGCCGTGGCGAACGACCGGGGTGACTCGCACACCTGGGCCATGGGCTGCTGACCGGTCGCCCCCGGCAGACCGGCACCGTCCGCCCGCGGTGGGGGCCGCGGGCGGACGGTGCCGGCATACGGTCGTTCAGGACTTCGGAGCCTCACGCCGGGTGCGCCAAGTACGGCGCCTGCGCCGCGGATGCACCGCCCGGCCCATCCGCCGCCCCAGCAGCAGATAACCCACCAGCGCCCCGGACGTGTTCAGGATGACGTCGTCGATGTCGAAGGCACGCCCGGTGATCAGCGTGCCCTGGACCAGCTCGACCAGCAGCATGACCACCGCGGTCAGCAGCAGAACGCGCAGGACCCCCCGAGCCTTCGGAATCAGCACGGGCAGTAGCACCCCGAAGGGCACCCCGAGCAGGACGTTTCCGCCGATCTGCTTCACCGCGTCGCGCAGCGCCGGCTGGTCGAGATAGGCCCGCAGCGAGTCGCCGGGGTGCAGATTGGTGTGGATCAGTGCCTTCGACGCCGGAGACGGCTCCAGCGTCACCCGGGCCAGCGCGACCGCGAATCCCACCATGGCCACGAAGGCCAGCAGCATGACGAGCAGCCGCACGGGCAGCGGAAGCGACTTGCGCTCCTGCGGGGGAGCCGAAGTCCGCCGACCGGATTTCGTTGTACCGGTGGTGCGCAGGGTGCTCCAGCGTGACGCCGTACGGACCATTCGATTCTCCCGGTTTCAACTGCCCTTTGGGAAGCGCGGTTACCCGCAAAGCGGGCTTCGATGCCGTGCCGCGGCCTTCCGGTGTGCGGCTCAGGCGCCGTAGGTGACGTTCACCTCCTTGAAGCCCAGTGAGCGCAGCAGGCCGTCGAGCATGCTGGTGGTGTTCTGCTCGGCGCGGGCGGTGAGCCGGCTGTCCTTCGCGGCCTCACCGATGTGCTTGATCGCGAGTTTCTGCACGGCTCGTTCGGTGTTGGGGTTGTCGGAGAAGAAGTCGCCGAGCCGGTCCAGCAGACCGCGCTGTTTGGAGACGGCGTAGGAACGGTCGGGGTCGAGTGCGGGTGTGCCCAGGGCCGCGTGCGGCAGCCGCAGGGTGGCCGTCGTGCGGTCGGAGTTGACCGTCACGTCGTTCTTGGCGAGCGTGCCGAGGTCGACGTAGGCCTCGACCGTACCGGCGCCCACGTACAGCGTGCGGGTGCCGCGGATCGCGTCGGGCAGGTACTTGGCATCCTTCTCCAAGTCCACCACCACCTGGAAGTTGCCCGAGGCGGCGTCGTAACGGCTCATGTCCTGGATGGACTCGAGGAGGGTGGGGCCGGAGCGGTCGTGTGTCTCCGTACCGAAGAGGTCACGCAGCCCCGGGAGCACGGCCAGCCGCAGCCCGGCGAACAGCACCACGAGCACCAGCACGACGGCAGTGATCACCTTGGCCCAGGCCGGCATCCGCTTGGGCAGGCGCTTGATGGACGTCGTCATGTCGACGGTCCTCCTTCCTGCTCTCCGAATGCCCGCCAAATCCTTTGGTAGGCCGTCGTGTTGGCGGATTCGCACCGCCCTGGGGAGCGCGAAGGGGAGCGCGTCCACCTCCGGTGGCACCGACCACCGCGGTTCTCCGTACGCCGAGGGCGCGTCGCGTCCGCACGCGGTACCGCATCCGCCGGGTCACCCGCGGCGGTCGTGCGATGGTCGGGACCACCGGACGCCCTCCCCGTAGGTGAGTCCCGGCAGCCGCAGCTCGACTCCCGCACCGGCCGCGCCGACCGCGCGGACCGGTGAGCAGCCGTCGCGTGGTAACGGCCGACGAGAGGTGGACCTTCGACCCAGGGGTGACGGGTCGACTGGTGGTCGTTCGGCCTCCTTGACCAGTACCGAAGGGCATGTTCGGCCATTCGCGAGACCGTCCGGTGCGGGATGGGGGAGGCCCCTGGTCGCCGAGGTGACCAGGGGCCGGGTCCGGTAGGCGTCAGTAGTTCTCGGCGACCGCGCCACCGAAGATCTTCAGGTGCTCGGAGTCGGACAGCCTGTTCACGAACATGACGATCTTTCCGGTGCTGAAAATGCCGCTGACGGTGGCCTCTTTTCTCTTCTGGTACAGGTCATCGGCTTCCTTCTTGGCCGGGTCGAACCAGTCGGCGACCTTGTCCCGATCGGCACCAGGTGCGTCGATCGTGGAACAGTCACGCAGGAATGCACTTGCTTGCGCGTTGCCCTTCCCGGCAATGCAGTCAAGGAAGACGAGTTCGTCGCTCTTGGTGACCGTCATCTGCAGGAACAGGCCCTTGCCGTTGTCTCCCGTGACCACGGTCTTCTTCCGGTCGCCCGGGAACTCTTCCTCCTTCGGGGCGCCAAGGGGCACGCCCCAGGTCTTGGACAGGCGGCCGAGGAACGCCTTCCCGGTGTACCCCTTGGCCATGGCGACCGACTCGCCCAACCGCGGCATCTCACTGGCCAGGAAAGCGTGTGTGGGCAAGGAGGCGGCAGACGGAGGTGTGAAGGAGGGCGTGGGACTCGGCGGGCTCGGCGTCGGCTTGTCGTCGGCTCCGACGACGGGGGACGGGTCCTGCTTGTGCGTGGTGCAGGAGGTGACCGCCAGGGCGGCGCCCACGGCGACGGCCGCCAGCCCGAGCCCCAGACGCTTGCTCCTGCCCATCAGATACCGCTGTCGTCGAGTGCGCATGCCGTGGTGACCTTCGTGCTGTGAGGGACGAAGGCGATCGCGTCGAAGGCGACGTCGGGGTCCCCTGTTCCCGGGGCGTGCAGATTACCGGCTTCGATCCGACCGCCCTTCCAGAAGGTGAAGGTACACATCCTGACCAACACCGGATCGTAGAGCGCCGGTTTCCATCGGTGGGCGGGCCCGGACCCGCGTCCGCCCACCGGTACACCGGCACACCCAGAGATCCTTGGAACGGGGCAGATGACGTGGCATTCACCAGAGGCCTGGACAGAGTTGTCCTCGTCGTTCTCCTGCTGGTCGTGCTCGGCCTCGGTGGTCTGCTGATCGCCGTGCAGGTGCGCGAGCACCGCGAGCCATGGGCGAGGGGCACCGGCGAGGCCGTCAGGACGCAATCCCCGGTGACCGTCCGCAACCGGATTTCCCCCGGTGGGAGTACCTGGCCCGGGCCAGTAGCATGAGGCACGCATCCCGGGTCGATCATGCCGACCGGCGGCGCACCCGGATCGATCTTGCGAGGAGCGGTCGTGCGTGACATCGCCGTGTTCAGCGGTAGTGCCCATCCCGAGCTGGCGGCAGAGGTCTGCGCCCATCTCGGTGTGCCCCTCAGCCCGACCCGGGTCAGCCGGTTCGCCAACGACTGCCTGGAGGTCCAGCTCCAGGCCAACTGCCGTGAGCGCGATGTCTTCCTCGTGCAGCCGCTCGTCACCCCGGTGCAGGAGCACCTGGTCGAGCTGCTGATGATGTGCGACGCGGCACGGGGCGCCTCCGCCGGGCGGATCACCGTGGTCATGCCGCACTACTCGTATGCCCGTTCGGACAAGAAGGACATGCCGCGGATCTCCATGGGCGGGCGGCTGGTCGCCGACCTGCTGGTGGCGGCCGGGGCCAGCCGTGTGCTGGCCATGACACTGCACTCCCCGCAGGTCCACGGGTTCTTCTCGGTGCCGGTCGATCATCTGCACGCCCTGCGGGAGCTCGCCGCACACTTCCGCGGGTACGACCTGTCCCGTACGACGGTCGTGTCGCCCGATCTGGGCAACGCCAAGGAGGCCGCCGCCTTCGCGCGGCTGATCGGCGCCCAGGTGGCCGCCGGTGCCAAGCAGCGGTTCGCCGACGACCGGGTGAGCATCAGCTCCGTCATCGGTGAGATCACCGGGCGGGACGTCATCGTGCTGGACGACGAGATCGCCAAGGGCAGCACCGTCCTCGAACTCCTGGAGCGGCTGCGGGAGTTGGGTCCTCGGTCGATCCGGGTCGCCTGCACCCACGGGCTGTTCGCGGCGGGTGCCCTCAAGCGGCTCAGCGACCAGGAGGACATCCTGGAGATCGTGTGCACCAACACCGTGCCGGTGCCGCACGAGGAGCACACCGAGAAGCTGCGGATCCTGTCCATCGCCCCGGCGCTCGCGGAGGCCGTGCGCCGCATTCACAACGGTGAGTCCGTCAGCGCCCTGTTCGACGCGCCCGCGAGCGAATAAACAGGAAGAGCGACACTTCCTGACCTCGTTCGGCGCTTGGCCCGACCTCGTCCGGCGCTTGGCTCGACATCGTTCGGCGCGCGGCCCGGCCTCGTTCGGCGCTCGGCACATCGCTCGGCCCCGGCCAGGAGGCGGCGCAGCAACGCTCGGAGTCACCCAGGTGATCAGGAGGGCTTGCAGTGGCGAAGGCGAAATTCGAGCGGACCAAGCCGCATGTCAACATCGGCACCATCGGGCACATCGACCACGGGAAGACGACACTCACCGCGGCCGTGACGAAGGTTCTGCACGACCGGTTTCCGGATCTGAACCCTTTCACGCCGTTCGACCAGATCGACAAGGCTCCCGAGGAACGCCAGCGCGGTATCACCATCTCGATCGCCCATGTCGAGTACCAGACGGAGTACCGGCACTATGCGCACGTCGACTGCCCGGGGCACGCCGACTACATCAAGAACATGATCACCGGCGCCGCCCAGATGGACGGCGCGATCCTGGTGGTCGCGGCGACGGACGGGCCGATGCCGCAGACCAAGGAACATGTGCTCCTCGCGCGGCAGGTCGGTGTGCCGTACATCGTCGTCGCGCTCAACAAGACGGACATGGTCGACGACGAGGAGATCCTGGAACTGGTCGAACTGGAAGTGCGTGAGCTGCTCACCGAGTACGAGTTTCCCGGCGACGACGTCCCCGTCGTCCAGGTCTCCGCGCTCAAGGCACTGGAGGGCGACCGGAAGTGGAGCGCCTCCGTGCTCGAACTCCTCGCGGCCGTCGACGAGTTCGTGCCCGAGCCGGCACGGGACGTCGACCGGCCCTTCCTGCTGCCGATCGAGGACGTCTTCACCATCACGGGCCGCGGCACGGTCGTCACCGGCCGGATCGAGCGCGGGGTGCTGAAGGTCAACAACGAGGTGGAGATCATCGGTATCCACGAGCGGAAGACCAGGACCACCGTCACCGGCATCGAGATGTTCCGCAAACTCCTCGACGAGGGCCGGGCGGGCGAGAACGTCGGGCTGCTGTTGCGCGGGATCAGGCGTGAGGACGTCGAGCGGGGGCAGGTCGTGATCAAGCCGGGCTCGGTCGCTCCGCACACGCAGTTCAAGGCGCGGGCGTACATCCTGTCGAAGGACGAGGGCGGTCGGCACACACCGTTCTTCGACAACTACCGGCCGCAGTTCTACTTCCGCACGACGGATGTGACGGGTGTCGTGACCCTTCCCCGGGGCACGGGGATGGTCATGCCGGGCGACAACATCACGATGAACGTGCAGCTGATCCAGCCCATCGCGATGGAGGAAGGTCTGAAGTTCGCCATCCGGGAGGGCGGCAGGACGGTCGGGGCGGGGCAGGTCACCAAGATCCTGAAGTGACCGGGCGGAAACCCGCGGGCGGCATCGGGCGGGTGGCACCGGGCGGAGGCCGGCAGGGGTCCGGCATCGGGCGGAGGCCGGCCGTCGAGAGGTGATGGGGAGGGGCCGTCGAGCGGTGATCGGGAGGGGTCATAAGGTGCCCGACGTGGCCTCGGGCTGCCCCAGTGCCTCGTCGAGCGACGCCGAGGGCGGCAGGAGGTGCGCCAGGCCGGTCACCTTGAGGACGCGCAGGGTCAGCGGCCGGGTGCAGACGAGGTGCAGTCGCCCGCCCCGGGCCAGGACCCGGCTTCTGGCCCGGTAGAGCAGCCGCAGCCCGGAGCAGTCGAAGAACTCGACGGGCCGCAGGTCGATCACGATCTGCGGTTCGGGGCGTCCGGTGACCGCGTCCACGTAGGGCGTGATCTCCAGCGCCGCGAGGATGTCGATCTCTCCGTGGAGCTCCAGCACCGTATGACCCCGGTCCTGGCGGACGCGCAGATGGTGGGTGATCGGTGCGGGGTCGTGTGTCACGACGACATCGCCTCCAACCGGCTGCTTATCTGTTCGTGCGGCAGGGTCGACAAAAACATCCCCTTGCCCTGCAAGTTACCCTCGATGGAGTGAATTTCAGCATGTTCGATTGACATATGTCTTCGATTTGGGCGGTGAGTCGTCCCCTGGGATGAGTGTGCGGGCTACGAGAGTGCGTGCCACGCCTTGGACAGCGCCTGGCGGAACTGATCCGTCTGGTGTGACGTGAGGTCCTCGACCATGCGTTCCTCCAGCTCCCGCACGGCTCCGGCGAACCGCGTGAGCAACTCGCGCCCCTCGTCGGTCAGCAGGATCAGCAGCTCGCGCCGGTTGCGCGGATTGCGCTCGCGGCGCACCAGCCCGCGGTTCTCCAGCGAGCGCACCAGGTCGGCCATGGACTGCGCCGTCACGAAGGAGTCGCGGGCGAGCTGTGCCGCCGAGAGGCCGTCGTGCCGCTCCAGCACGGTGAGCGAGGTGTACTGCAGCGCGGTGATCCCCGCCGGTTTCACCAGTTCGTCGAGGTGGGAGCGCACGACCAGCTCCACCTGCTTGACCATGTAGAGCAGGGACGGAGGTGCCTTCGTTGCCTGGGTGCCGACCATGGGTTCAGCCTAAGGCATTGACAGGAAACCTGTCCGTAATGAGACTGCGGACCAACAGGAATCCTGTTGGTTGAAATCTTAGCGATCAAACTGTCGGGATGACGGCATCAAGGCTGAGGAGTGGGCAATGACGACCACCTTCGAGAGCGAGCCCGGGCGGCTGTTCATCGGCGGACAGTGGCGCGAGGCGGCCGCCGGGGCGCGTACGGACGTGATCGATCCGTCCACCGGCCAGGTGGTCACGACGGTCGCGGAAGCGGGCGCGGCCGACGTGGACGCGGCGGTGCGCGCCGCACGGGAGGCCTTCGACCACGGCCCCTGGGCCGGGACGAGCGGGCGGGAGCGGGGCCGGGTGCTGCACCGCGTCTGCGAACTGATCCGTGAGAACGCCGACGAGCTCGCCGCCCTGGAGAGCCTCGACGTCGGCAAGCCCATCTCCCTGTGCCGCCCTGTCGACGTGCTCACCGCGGCCGACGAGTACGAGTACTGCGCCGCGCTCGCTCAGACCCTGGACGGCGCCACCCGCGACACCCCGCTCAACGCCCTCGCCTACACGCGCCGCGGACCGCTCGGGGTGGTCGCCGCCATCACGCCCTTCAACTTCCCGCTGATCCTGTCCAGTTCGAAGCTCGCTCCGGCGCTCGCGGCAGGCAACACGGTGGTGCACAAGCCCGCCGACGAGACCCCGCTCAGCGCCCTCCGTATGGCCCGGCTGCTTCAGGAGGCCGGAGTCCCGGACGGTGTCGTGAACGTCGTCACCGGCAGCGGACCGGTCGCGGGCGAGGCGCTGCTGCGCAACCCCGGTATCGACAAGCTCGCCTTCACCGGGTCGACCGCCGTCGGGCGGCACGCCGCGAGCGTCGCGGGCGAGGCGCTCAAGCCGGTCACCATGGAGCTGGGCGGCAACGCGGCCCATGTCGTCTTCGAGGACGCCGACCTGGAGAAGGCGGTCGGCGCGGTCATCAAGGGCTTCGTCTTCAACACCGGGCAGTTCTGCATGGGCGGCCCGCGGCTGCTGGTGGCGCGCTCGGTGTACAGCACCCTGCTGAACATCCTCGCCGACGCCGTCCCCGGCGTCCCGGTCGGCGACCCCCGGGCGCCCGAGACGGTGGTCGGGCCGATGGCGGGCGAGAAGCACCTCCGGAAGGTCGAGGAGTACGTCGACCTGGCCCGCAAGGAGGGCGCACACATCGTCTGCGGCGGCGAGCGCCTCGACCTCGACGGCGGCTACTACTACAAGCCCACGGTCGTCGCGGGCCTGCCGAACGACTCCCGCGTGATCCAGGAGGAGATCTTCGGCCCGGTCCTCACCGTCCAGCCCTTCGACACCGAGGACGAGGCCGTCGAACTGGCCAACTCCACCCCGTACGGCCTGGCTTCGGGCATCCAGACCACCGACCTCGCCCGCGCGCACCGCGTCGCCGACCGGCTCCAGGCGGGCATCGTCTGGATCAACGACTGGGCGATGCTCGACCCCGCGGTCCCCTTCGGCGGCGTCAAGAACTCCGGCTTCGGCCGGGAGTACGGGCCCGAGGCACTCGCCGCCTACACCAAGGTCAAGTCCGTCGTCGTCTCGCTCGACTGAGCGCCCGCCCGGGATCTACGAAGGAGTTCACGCGATGCCCACCACCACTCGCGCGGCCGTGGTCGAGTCCGCGGGCGCGCCGTTCACGCTCGCCGATGTCGAACTCGACGAGCCCGGCCCCGGCGAAGCCCTCGTCCGTATGGTGGCCACCGGCCTGTGCCACACCGACCTCGGTGTGGCCGGCGGCGGTCTGCCCTTCCCGCTGCCCGGCGTCCTCGGCCACGAGGGAGCGGGAGTCGTCGAGGCCGTCGGCCCGGACGTCACCGGCGTCGCCCCCGGTGACCACGTCGTCCTGTCCTTCACCTCCTGCGGCGGCTGCCACAACTGCCGTGACGGGCACCCCGCCTACTGCGCCACCTGGCTGCCGCTGAACCTCATCGGCGGCCGGCGCGCCGACGGCACCGGCACGATCAGCCGGGACGGGACGCCGCTCGGCGGCCACTTCTTCGGGCAGTCCTCCTTCGCCGAGCGGGCGTTGGTCGACGAGCGCGGCCTCGTCAAGGTCGACCCGGACGTACCGCTGGAGTCCATCGCCCCACTGGGCTGCGGGGTGCAGACCGGTGTGGGCGCCGTCTGGAACGTGCTGCGGCCCCGGCTGGGCGACACCCTCGTCGTGCTCGGCGCCGGGGCGGTCGGGCTGTCCGCGGTGATGGCCGCCGCCCTGACCCCCGCCACGAGGATCATCGCGGTCGACCGGGTCGCTGAACGCCTCACCCTGGCCGAGGAGTTGGGCGCCACGCACACCGTCGACGCGAGCGAGGCCGATCTCGGTGAGGCCGTCGCGCTGCTGACGGACGGGCGGGGTGCCGACGGCGTCGTCGAGACCACCGGCAGCGTCGCCGTGCTGCGCCAGGGCGCCGACGCGCTCGCCGCGCGCGGCACCCTGGTCGTGGTCGGTGCCCCGCCCTTCGGTACCGAAGTGGCGCTGGACGTCAACGGGTTGATCCCCGGCAGGCGGATCGTCGGCCTCACCCTGGGCGACAGCGAGACCCAGACGTTCATCCCCGCCCTGGTCCAACTGGTGAAGGAGGGACGGCTCCCGCTGCACCGCCTGATCAGCGCCTACCCGTTCGCGGACATCGAGCAGGCGGTGCGGGACATGAAGGCGGGCAAGACGATCAAGCCCGTACTCACCTTCTAGTTCCTTCTGGTTCTACTGCTCCACAACGAGGACGATCTTCCCCGTGGTCCGGCCGGTGTCGCCGAGCGCGTGCGCCTTGGCGGCCTCGGCCAGCGGGAAGGTCTCGGCGATCGTGGCGCGCAGCCTGCCCGCCTCGGCGAGCTCCGCGATCGCCTTCATGCCGGTGCGGTCGGCGTCGACGAGCATCCTGACCGCCCGTACGCCGAGACGCTCGGCCTCCTCGTGGAAGTCCTCCGTACCGACCGGAATGATCGAGACCACGATCCCGCCCGGGCGCAGTACGCGCAGCGAGCGGACGGAGTAGTCGCCGCCGACGGTGTCCAGGACGACGTCGACGTCCCGTACGGCCTCGGTGAAGTCGGTCTCCCGGTAGTCGATCGCCTCGTCCACGCCGATGTCGCGCAGGAACGCGTGCTTGCCCGCGCTCGCGGTCGCGATGACGTGGGCGCCTCGTGCCTTGGCGATCTGTACGGCCACATGCCCGACCCCGCCGGCGGCCGCGTGGATCAGCACCCGCTGGCCCGGCCGTACGTCGGCCGTCTCGACCAGGGCCTGCCACGCGGTGAGGGAGACCAGCGGGAGCGCGCCCGCCTGTGTGTGGTCGATCCCGGCCGGCTTGTGGGTGAAGGCGCGGGCGGGGGCGGTGACGTACTCGGCGTGCGAGCCGTGACCGAACGGGTAGGGAAGCATGCCGAAGATCTCGTCCCCGGCCTTGAAACGGGCGACACCGATCCCTGTCGCCTCGACCACGCCGGAGACGTCCCAGCCGAGGACGAAGGGCGGTTCGCCGAGGAAGCCGCCGGTCGCGCGGTGCTTCCAGTCGGTCGGGTTGACGCCCGCCGCGCGGACCCGGACCAGTACCTCGTTGGGCCGTGGAGTGGGTCGCTCCACCTGTACTTCCTTCAGGACCTCGGGGCCGCCGAGGGCGTTCTGGGTGATGACTCGCATCGTGTTCACAGTGCTCATGGTGAACCAGCCTGTCGGTGCCCGCCCCACAAGAAAATGGCATGATTGCCAACCTTCGATAGGATCGTGCCATGCTGCGAACGGAGCGAGTGGTCGTCCTGGCGCTGGACGGCGTCTACCCCTTCGAGCTGGGCATCCCCAGCCGGATCCTCGGCGCGGCGGACGGCCGGTACGAGGTGCTGACCTGCACCGTCGACGGTCGGCCGGTGCGCAGCAACGCGGACTTCTCGGTCACCGTCGAGCACGGCCCCGAGATACTGGGCACGGCGGACACGGTGGTCATCCCCGCCATCGACCCGGCCTGCGTCACCGCGGAGCCCGCCGCCGAGGTCACCGCCGCGCTCGCGCTCATCCGGCCGGGCACCCGCATCGTCTCCATCTGCACGGGGGCGTTCGTGCTGGCGGCGGCCGGATTCCTGGAGGGGCGGCGGGCCACCACGCACTGGCAGCTGGTCGACGAGTTCCGGCGCATGTTCCCGCGGGTGGAGCTGGACCCGGACGTCCTCTTCGTCGACGACGGCACGATCCTCACCTCCGCCGGTGCCGCCTCCGGTGTCGACGTCTGTCTGCACCTCGTGCGCGAGGACCACGGCAGCGAGCTGGCCAACAAGGTGGCCCGGCGCTGTGTGGTGCCGCCCTGGCGCGACGGCGGTCAGGCCCAGTACATCGAGCAGCCCGTGCCCGAGCCCGCGGCGACGAGCACGGCCGCGACCCGAGTGTGGGCCCTCGCCCGTCTGGGTGACTCGCTGGCCCTGGCCGATCTCGCGAGCCATGCCCGGATGAGCCCGCGCACCTTCGCCCGCCGCTTCAACGACGAGGTGGGCATGAGCCCCGGCCGCTGGCTCATCCAGCAGCGCGTCACCCGGGCCCGCCATCTGCTGGAGTCCAGCGACCTCTCGGTGGACCAGATCGCCGGCGAGGTCGGCTTCGCCACCGGCACCTCGCTCCGACAGCACCTGCACGCGGCGATCGGTGTCTCGCCGGGGGCCTACCGGCGCACGTTCCAGGCGGCCCGCTGAGCGTCGAACGATCACCCTCACTCCCGCGTCGGAGGAGGGAGAACGCACCTCGCGGTGCGCGGGACGGCGAACGGGGGCGGGATGCGCAAAGGGATCGTGGCGACGGCGGTACTGGTCGGTCTGACGGCGATGGGATGCGACGACGGGGGGACGCCCGACGACCTGGTGGTCACCGGTACGCCCCCGGCCGCGCCGTACGCCGGACCGCTGGACCTGCCGTTCGAGGAGAGCCCCGACGGCAGCGCCCACGAGGCCGAGGAGGGTTCGGGCGCGGCCGGCCGGGCGCTGGAGTGCGAAGGCGAGATCTACTCGGGGAGCGGGGGCGACGGCTGGGGCGAGGGAGACGGCGGCGCGACGCCCGAGGAAGGTCTCAGCGCGTACTTCGACCTGGAGCAGCCCGACGTCCCGGACCACGGCTACCGGGTGGAGCGCGCGGAAGGGGACCGCGTCCTGTTCTCGTACGACGTCGACGGCAGGACCAGGGTCGCCGTGGTGGTCGCCAAGGACCAGCCGCACCGCCCCGGTTGGGGCCCGGAGACCAGTGCCTCCTGCGACCCGGCCGAACTCCCGGCGAGCTTCACCGACACCAAGGAGTACGAGATCTGGACCGACCGCACGGGACACCGCGTACCCACCACCCTGCTGAGCAGCTCCGTCGGCCCGGAGCACTGCGACTGGGAGAGCGTGCGCTTCCTTTGGACGGGCCGCGGCGCGGACGGCAGGCAGTACGCGCGGGATCCGGACGGGGTGCTCGGGAGCGGCCTGCTCACCGCCGCGTACGACGGGGACGTCCGGATGCCCGCGGGCGCCCGCGACACGGGATACCGCCTCCACGACCGGGAACTGTGGCTGACGGCGGACAGGGCGACGGCCTACGTCCGCACACCCGACGGCGTGGAGGCGTGGCCGTCGACGAAGGGCACCGTGGCCTGCAAGTGAGCCGCTCGGTACGTGCGGCGTCAGCGGCTCATGTGCAGCGCGACCAGCAACTGCCAGACCTGGTCGGCGACTTCCTCGGGGGTCCCCTCCAGCAGTCCGTGCAGCCAGTCGGCGAGGACCCCCGCGAAGGTGGCGGCGACGGCGGAGGCCACCAGCGGGGCGTCCGCGGCGCCTGCGAGGGTGCGCTCGGCCAGGCTGCGGGCGCGCAGATCGCGGTGCAGGACATGTCCGAGCGGGCCGCCGCCGCCCGGGCTCAGGAGCGCGCGGTAGAGCCCGGCGTGCGGGGCGAGGTCGGCGAAGAACGCGAGCAGGGCGGGTGGCGCGGACACCGGGTCGGGCCGGCCGCGCCACGCGTGCAGCGCCTCCACCGCCTCTCGTACGACATCGGCGCAGGCGTCGACGGCGAGTGCCTCCAGGTCGGCGTAGTGTACGTAGAAGGTGGCCCGGCCGACCCCGGCGCGCCGTACCAGCGCGGCGACGCCGACCTCTTCGAGCGGATGCTCGGCGCACTCCGCGAGCAGCGCCCGGCGCAGCTTCTCGCGGGTGCGGGCGGCCCGCGGGTCCTCGGACGTCACCGGGCGACGAGGACGGCGGCCAGGGCGAGCGCGCCGGGCAGGGCCTGCGCGAAGAGGATCCGGCGGTTCGCGGTGACCGCTCCGAACACCCCGGCGACCACGACGCACACCAGGAAGAAGACCTGGACGCGGAAGCCGGTCGGATCGGCGGCTATCAGGCCCCACACCAGACCCGCCGCGAGAAACCCGTTGTAGAGCCCCTGGTTGGCGGCCATGGGCGCGGTCGCCCGGGCCATGTCGGAGTCGAAGCCGTGCAGTCCCCGTCCCGGCTTCTTCTGCCACAGGAACATCTCCATCACCAGGATGTACGCGTGCAACGCGGCCACCAGGCCCACCAGCACGTTCGCGACCGTCTCCATCGTCAGCAAGCTCCCTCGTGCACAGCCATGTCCGGACAGGTTTTTCCTGGACAGGTGCCCACTATAGCTGGACACCTGTCCAGGAAGTTAGGGGGTGCGTGCATGCGGTTGGCCCGTGCGCCCTGGGGAGGAGCGACGCGGCCCGCGGGGGACTGAACGCGCCGTACGGGGTACCCGGGAAACAGCGGGCGGCCAACCGCCGTCCGCGCCCGGGAACCCCGTACGGAGGACACATGGCACTGGTCACGGCAGGCGTCGTGGTGCTGGACTGCGCCGAGCCCGAGAAGCTCGCCGCCTTCTACAAGGAACTGCTCGAAGCCGAGGAGACGGACGCGACCGCGAACCGCGTGGAGATCAGGGGCGCGGACGGGATCCGGATGGCGTTCCGCAGGGACATGACGGCAACGCCGCCGAGCTGGCCGCGCCCCGAGAGCTCCTTCCAGGTGCACCTGGACTTCCAGGTGACGGACCTGGACGAGACGGAACGGAGGGTCATCGGCCTCGGCGGGCGTGCGATCGAGACCAAGGACCCGTCCGGCCCGTTCGAGGAACGCGGCTACGCCGATCCGTCCGGACACTCCTTCACGCTGCGTCTCCTGCCGTCGACCGCGCCCAAACAGGGCTGACTTCGGGAGTCGGGCATCGGGCGGAGGACGACCAGGCGGCTCGACACGGCTGACTCGGCGCGGGCCCTCAGTCCCGGCCGCCTTTGTCCGACGCCGGCCAGACCCCCGTCGAACGCTCGACTGCCTTCGCGCCGGTACGGTCCGCCGCGCTGCGGGCGACCGCGAACAGGGCGCCCTGCAGGGCCGCCGCGAGCAGTACCTCGCCCCAGCCGCGGTCCTTGTCCAGGGCGTCGGGCGCGTCCTCCTCGTGGCGGATCGCCTTCCAGGCCGCCTGGAAGGCGAACCCGGCGAGGGCGCCGCTCGCCCAGCTCAGCGCGAAGCCGAGGGGCTTGTAGGCGAGGGGGAGCTTGAGTTTCTTGTGCTTCTTGTACCTGGCCACCGTCTCCTCCTTGGTCGACGTAGACGGTGTCACCGAATCCGGACGCCCGGTAGAGGGCGGCGGCGTACGTCGGAAAGCCCCGCCGCGACGGGGGGCGCGGCGGGGCCTGAGGCACGGGTGCCCGGCGCGCCGCGGTTCATGCGCGCCGGGCACCCGTGAATTTCCGTCCGGTGGGTCAGCCGGTCGGCCGGTCGGTCAGCCGGCTGGTCAGGCGGGCGGTTCCAGCACGAAGACGGGGATCTGCCGATCGGTCTTCGTCTGGTACTCGGCGTACGGGGGGTACGCGGCGACCGCACGCTCCCACCACTCCGCCTTCTCCGCACCCGTGACCTCACGGGCCGTCATGTCCTGGCGCCCGGCGCCGTCCTGGAGCTCCACATGAGGATCGGACTTCACGTTGAAGTACCAGACCGGGTGCTTGGGGGCACCGCCCTGCGAGGCGACCACCGCGTAACGACCGTCGTGTTCCACCCGCATCAGCGGGGTCTTGCGGATCTTGCCGCTCTTGGCACCACGGGTCGTGAGAATGATGACCGGCATTCCCGTGTCGAGCAGTGTGTTCCCCTTGGCGCCGCCGGAACCCTCGTACAACTCCACCTGGTCCCGCACCCACTGCGTCGGGCTGGGCTCGTACTCACCCTCAAGAGGCATGACTTCCATCCCTTCGTCGCACCGTACTGATGATGTCTCGGCATGATTCAACACCAGCGCGGACCAGGATTCATCCGCACCATTACCTCGCGGGTCATCGCGGCCGCGCGAGGTGTGCGGCACGGTGGAGCCGTTCCCGCACGACGCCACAGGAAGGGGCGACCCCGTGCCGATGTCCGTGGTCACCGATCATGCCTCGACGACACGTGCCGTGGTCGAGGAGCTGCTGCGCCGGATCGGCGCGGGCGACCCCGAACGGATCGCCGAACTGTACGCCGAACGGAGCGACTGGAGGCTCAGCTGGCCGCGGGAGGAGCACGGGCGCGCCACGACCCCGTGGATCCGCCACCGCTCCACCCGTACCGACGCCGCCGCCCACTACCGTGAACTGGCCGCACACCATGTGCCCGGCGGCGCGGCCACCGAGGTCGAGCGGATCCTCGTCGACGGGACCGAGGCCGTCGTGCTCGGTGAGATCCGGCAGACGGCCGGGGCCACCGGCCGCGCCTACAGCGCTCGGTTCGCCCTGCATCTGACGGTCGAGGACGGGCTCGTCGTACGGCATCACGTGTACGAGGACAGTCTCGCCGTGGCCCGCGCCTTCGAATCCGCCGCCGACGCCTGATCCTCATGGCGGCGCGACGAGCATCCGTACCGCCAACGCCATGATCACGGCACTGGACGCGAGTGCCGTGAGCAGCCGCCCCCGGCGTCCGGTCAGCGCCCGGCCGAGCAGCGCACCGCCCCCGGCGAGCAGCAGCTGCCAGCTCGCGGACGCGACGAACGCGGCGAGCACGAACGCCCCCTGCTCCAGGGGGCGCACGGCCTCGGCCGTACGGCTGCCGAGGACCAGCGCGGCGAAGTAGATCACGGTGGTGGGGTTGAGGAGGGTGATCCCCAGCAGGGTCAGGTACGCCCCCGCCGGGCGTACCGGGTCGGGTACGGACCGGGCGGCGAGCCGCTGTTCGCGGTACTGGCGCACCGCGGTGACCGCGCCCCGTACGGCCAGCGCCGTCAGCAGCAGCCCCGAGACCCAGCGCAACGGCAGGAGCACCGGTTGCAGCGCGGCGGCGAGTGCGGCGCCCCCGAGTGCGGCGACCAGGGCGTACAGCCCGTCGGCGGTCGCCACGCCCAGCGCCGCGCATCCGCCGGTCTTCAGCGAGGTACGCGCGGTGAGGGAGACGAGATAGGTCGCGACCGCTCCGACGGGGACGGCGATGCCGTAGCCCGCGAGAAGCCCCGCGACGAGCGCGGCGGTCACGACCGCGGAAGCGAGGGCCTCCGTGGACGGCCGGGCTGCTGCTGGACCCGCACCGGACGAGCGGTGGCGGAGGTCGGCGGCAGGAGGGCTTCGATCGTGGACATGGGCAGATCCTGGGGCCCGCCGAGCCGCCCGTGCAAGCGAATTACGAAGGACGCCGCCGAGCCATGAACACGGGGTGTGTACCGTGGAGGAAGCGGTTGGATCGAGCCATGCACGCGCCGTATCTGCGGCACCCGGGCAGTGACCGCTGCCCGTGGGAGCCCGGCGGCCACCCGGACCGGCGACGGCGTTCGGCCAGATACTCCGTTCAGGGCATCTGGCCGGACTTTGCGTGACTCCTATAGGTGCCTGGGGCATCTAATGGTGTTCGGCAAGATCGGCAAGAGGGAACCATCGCTTGCGAGGTCACTCATGACAGAACCCGTTGCCTTCCCCCAGGACCGTACGTGTCCCTACCACCCGCCCACCGCCTACGACACCCTGCGCGAGGCGCGCCCCCTTTCCCGCGTCTCCCTGTTCGACGGACGCGCTGTGTGGGTCGTCACCGGGCACGCCACCGCCCGCGCACTCCTCACGGATCCGCGACTGTCCTCCGACCGCACCCGCCCGGAGTTCCCGATGCCCACGGCGCGGTTCGCCGGCTCCCGTGACCGTCGTGTCGCGCTGCTCGGGCTCGACGATCCCGCACACCACGCCCAGCGCCGCATGCTGGTGCCGAGCTTCACCCTGAAGCGGACCGCCGCCCTGCGTCCGCGCATCCAGGAGACCGTCGACCGGCTGCTCGACGCCATGGAGAAGCAGGGGCCACCCGTCGATCTGGTCGGCGCCTTCGCGCTGCCCGTGCCCTCGATGGTGATCTGCGCGCTGCTCGGTGTCCCGTACGCCGACCACGACTTCTTCGAGGAGCAGTCCCGCAGGCTGCTGCGCGGCCCCGCCGCCGAGGACACCCAGGCCGCCCGTGAGCGACTGGACGCGTACTTCGGCCTGCTGATCGACCGCAAGCTGCGGGAGCCGGGGGACGGACTCCTCGACGACCTCATCCAGGAGCAGCTGCGCGAGGGGACGGTGGACCGCGCGGAGCTGATCAGCCTGGCGACGATCCTGCTGGTCGCCGGGCACGAGACGACCGCGAACATGATCTCGCTCGGTACGTTCACGCTGCTGCGGCACCCCGAACAGCTGGCCGAACTGCGCGCCGAGCCGACGCTCATGCCCACCGCCGTCGAGGAACTGCTGCGCTTCCTCTCCATCGCCGAGGGACTGCTGCGGGTGGCCACCGAGGACATCGAGGTGGCCGGCACGACGATCCGCGCCGGCGAGGGCGTGGTCTTCTCGACCTCCGTCATCAACCGCGACGCGGGCACCTTCCCCGAGCCGGACACCCTGGACTGGCACCGCTCGGCCCGCCATCACGTCGCGTTCGGCTTCGGCATCCACCAGTGCCTCGGCCAGAACCTCGCCCGCGCCGAGATGGAGATCGCCCTGCTGTCGCTCTTCGACCGGCTGCCCGGTCTGCGCCTCGCCGCACCGGCGGACGACATTCCCTTCAAACCCGGCGACACGATCCAGGGGATGCTGGAACTCCCCGTGACCTGGTAAGAGGCTGGCGGCCATGAGCATCGACATCGACATCGCCATCGACAAGGACATCTGCATCGGCGCGGGGCAGTGCGCGCTGACCGCGCCGAGCGTCTTCACCCAGGACGACGACGGATTCAGCGCACTGCTGCCCGGCCGTGAGGACGGCGGCGGCGACCCACTGGTCCGGGAGGCGGCACGGGCCTGCCCGGTGGGCGCGATCAGCGTCACCGAGAGCTGAGGATCACTCGTCACTCGCCACTCGTCACGGGCAGGGACGGGAGCGGGGACGGTCGGCGCGCGTCGGCCGTCCCCGCCGGTGATCGGCCTATCGCCGCTGTGCCCCGATGAGCGACCGCGCCGCCCCGGCGGCCTGCTCGGCGGGCTCCGCGGTCCGGGTGATGCCCGCGGTGACCATGGCCCCCTCCGCCAGCAGGAACAACTGGTCGGTGAGGGCGGCGGGAAGCCCCGCGTCGGACACCAGGCCGCCCAGGTATTCCTTGAACGCCCTCTTGTGGGCGCCGACCTGGGTGACCACGCGCGGCGAGGTCGCGCCGAGTTCCCCGTACGAGTTGATCCAGGCGCAGCCGCGGAAGTCGGGTTCGGCGAACCACCGCCCCAGCCAGTCGAACACCGCCAGGATCCGTGGCTCGGGCTCCCCGTATCCCTCGACATGCTCGGCCAGCCGCTGCCGCCAGCGCACGTCACGGCGCTTCAGATACTCCTCGACCAGCAGCTCCTTCGCCGGGAACAGCTGGTAGAGCCGCTTGAGGGAGACCCCTGAGGCGGCGCGGATGTCGTCCATGCCGACGGTCTGGATGCCCCGGCCGTAGAACAGCTCCTCCGCGGCGTCCAGTGCCTGTTCCCGGGCGGTGGCGAGGGCGAGTTCACGAGCGGCGGGGGTGTCCATGCGCGAGTTGCTCCTTGACGTGAGAACGAGCGTTCTCTACGTTAGCAGCCGAGGTGGAGAACGCACGTTCTCCCGTCTCGTGGAACGGAAAGGAAGCCCTCATGTCCGATCGTCCGCCCCTGCCGCCCTTCACCCGTGAGACCGCGGTCCAGAAGGTCCAGGCCGCCGAGGACGCCTGGAACACCCGCGATCCCCACAAGGTCGCGCTCGCCTACTCGCAGGACTCGGTCTGGCGCAACCGCGACACCTTCGTCACCGGCCGCGCCGAGATCGTCGAACTCCTCACCGCGAAGTGGACGCGCGAGCAGGAGTACGCCCTGCGCAAGGACCTGTGGGCCTTCGACGGCAACCGCATCGCCGTCCGCTTCCAGTACGAGTCGCACGACGCCGACGGACAGTGGTGGCGGTCGTACGGCAACGAACTGTGGGAGTTCGACGAGCACGGGCTGATGACCCGGCGCGAGGCGAGCATCAACGACGTACGGATCGAGGAGAAGGAGCGCCGGATCTTCGGCCCGCGTCCCGAATCCGAACGCGGGGACACCTTCCCCGTTCGCTAGGGATTGCGGGGTTCACCGGGGCTTTGGCGGTTCACTAGGGTTTCCCGGGTGAGTGAACACGCCGAAAAGCCCTTCCTCTACGTCGTGGTGTGCGCGGCCGGCATCGCACAGGACGTCAGCAAACTGATCACCGCGGCACAGGAGCGGAACTGGGAGGTCGGGGTCGTCGCCACCCCGCAGGGACTCGGTTTCTTCGACGCGCCGGCCGCCGAGACACAGACCGGCCGCCCGATCAGGTCCGCCTGGCGGGCCCCGGGCGATCCGCGCCCCTTTCCGGCCCCCGACGCGGTGGCCGTCGCCCCGGCCACCTTCAACACCGTCAACAAGTGGGCGGCCGGCATATCCGACACCCTCGCCCTGGGCACCCTGAACGAGGCGTACGGCCTCGGCGTCCCGATCTCCGTACTGCCCTGCGTGAGCGACGCGCTGGCGGCCCACCCCGCCTACCGGGCGAGCCTCGACCGGCTGCACGGCATGGGCGTGCGCTTCGCCGACCGCTACTCCGGGGAGCCGGGAGCGGACGGCCGGCGCGCGGACTTCCCCTGGGAACGGGCCCTGGACCTGCTCACGTCCCGCCCGTGACCGCTCGGGTCAGCGCCGTCGGTAGATCGTGATCGAGTGGCCGACCTCGTCGACGGGGGTGGCACCGTCGAGGAGCGCCGCCATCCGGCCGTCGGCCTTCGCGACCGCGGAGTCCGAGACGGCGAGCAGTCCGTGCACCTCGCCCGGCGGCGCCTTGCGCGGATCGGCCGCCTCGATCCCGTAGTACGAGGGGACACCGCTGCCCTTGTAGACCAGCCAGACCCGCTCGTCCGGATACCGCTCGGCCAGCCGGTCGGCCAGTCGGCCCAGGTCCTGCCCCCAGTCGACGTTCGAGTCGTGCAGCCGCAGATGGGTCTGCGCCGGCCCGCCGAAGGCCTCGTTGGAGTACGGCAGGTAGTACGGGAACGCGCGCAGCGAACTGACCGCGACGAACAGGACCAGCGCCGCCGTGGCGAAGTGCGCCCAGCGGTGTCGCAGAGCCGACGCCCCGGCCGCCGCGACCGCCAGGAACACCGGGACGAAGAGCGCGTACCGGACGCCGAGGTCACGGGACCCGGTCATCGCCATGGCCAGCAGCACGGCCGGAGGAAGAAGGACGTACGGGGCGGCGGAGCGCAGCCGGGGCACGGCGAGCAGCACGGCCAGACCGGTCAGCCAGAGCACCAGCATGCCCAGCGGTGTCTTCACCAGCAGGGCGGCCGGCAGGTAGTACCAGAGCGAGCCGCGGTAGAGCCGTCCGAACAGGAAGCCGCTCCACACGTCGTTCTCGAAGCCGAACTGGATACGCATGCCGTCGCGGTACGGCCGCGGCACCGGCAGCCAGTCGATGGCGAGCCCTCGCAGGCCGTGCACGGCCGGGACGTCCGCGGGTGTCGTCCAGCGCAGTTGCGGATCGACGACCAGATAGCTCGCCCAGACGACGGCGAGGGCCGTCAGCGCCATGCCCGCCGCCACCGCGATGCCGAGGCCGACGAGCCGCGGCTGTGCGCGCAGGCCCCGGCCGGGCGTGCGGTGTGCGTGCCAGAAGGAGAGGAACGCCAGGAGCAGCAGCACCGGAACCGCGGGCAGGGTGCTCATCTTGGTGGCGACCGCCGCGCCGAGCGCCACTCCCGAGAGCGAGAGGTGCAGCAGCGGCCGCTGCCGCCGCGCCCGCCACACCAGCCACACCGATGTCAGCAGAAATCCGGCCGCCGGCACGTCGAGCGTGGCCAGCGAGCCGTTGGCGATGATGTCGGGCGAGAACGCGTACAGGGCGAGCGCCACCAGCCCGCCCACGGCGCCGAAGAGTTCACGGGCGAACGCGAGGACGACCAGACCGAACAGCAGCGTCAGCACGATCACCGGCAGCCGCGCCCACAGCATCACCTGCCCGGGATCGTTGCCCGACTCGTACAACAGCCGCCGTCCGAGCGCCGACTGATCGCCCGCGAAGTGGGCGTCGTCGAGGTGCGGATGGGCGAACACCAGTCCGGTCGCGATGATGAGTTTGCCCAGCGGCGGATGCTCGGGGTTGAAGCGCAGACTGTGTTCGCGCACATAGGTCTCCGCCGTGCCCACGTACACCGGTTCGTCGATCGTCGGGGTCTGCTGCACGGCCGCCGTGACCATCGCGACCGCCATCTGGGCCAGCAGGGCGACCACGGCCAGGCCGAGCAGCCACCGCCGATGGCGCCGGAGTCCCTCGCATCGGCCCGACGGTCTGGCGGTGCTCGTCGGCAGGCGCTCGCCCTGCCTGCTGGCCATGGATGTCGACATGCCCTTTGATACGTCCGCTCCGTGCGTACCCGCTCATCCGGAAACCGCCCGGCTTCGGTGCGAGTATGCCCGGTGCCCCTCGCCGGTCCGGGCCACCGCCCGTCAGCGCGTCCGGCGGACGTAGTCCGTGCTGCCCGGCGTCGACACCTGCACATCCCGGCGTACGATGCTCAGCCGGTCGCCGTAGCCCGCGCGGGCCTTGCGCAGCCCGCTGTCGGTGTACTCGATGTCGACCACCCGGTCGTGGAACGCCTTCGCGTACGTACCGCACTCGTCGTACTGCCCGCACTCCTCCGCCACCGCGAAGTCCAGCCCCGTCGGCGCTCGGAGCCCGGCCAGCTCCACGGTGTTCTTCTGCCCGATGGCCAGCCCCCGGGCGTGCGCGTGCGCCGAGAGCAGCGTGATGAACGCGGTGGCGTCGTTCGCGGTCAGCAGCTTCCCGGAGCGGGTGTAGCTGTCGTAGTTGTCCGGCTCGACCGCGTCGAATCCCTTGTCCGCGCAGCCGTCGATCCACCGGTTGACCCGCGCCGCCACCTGTGTGCGCTTGGCCGCCGTGCCGATGTCCAGCAGCGCCTCGTCCCAGTCACGGTCCATGACGACCTTGCCCCGCGCGTCCCGCAGCAGGAGGTCGGCCGGCCAGGACGTCAACTCCTCCGGCTGCGCCTGGAAGGCGTTGACGTAACAGATGTTGTACAGGCCGGGCGCGGGCGACGCCGACCGGTCGCGGCTGACGATACGGACACCGGACGGTGGCCGATAGGCGCCGCCGATCTGGTAGTCGAACCCCGCGTGGAGCGGAGGGAGCCGAACGCCCTTCGGGCCCGGCCCGGAGGCCGTGGGCTGCGGGGGAGGCGTCCGCTCGTCCGACCCGGTCGCACAGCTCACCAGCGTCACGAGCGCCACCAGGGAAGCAACCGCCCCCACGCCGGTGACGCGCGGAACACGTGTGACGGGCATGCCCGCTCCATCGTTCGCGAGTACGACCCCGCCTCGGACGCTCCCGCGATCCTGGCGACTTTGGCCGGACTTGGACGGTGTCCGCTACCGGCTGGGCGCACCTCTGGGTGCCCGGCTGCACGCCTCGGCACGGCAAAGATCAAAGCGCCTGGAGAATGCCCGCGTCAAGGTCGCACCCCGCGGCGCCGGACAGCCGGGGCCCGCAGTCCCTGCGCGACCTCGCCGCCTCGACGGGGCAGACCCTGCGGCCCGCCACCGTCGCCGAGTCGGGCGAGGAGGAGATCGTCATCGACACCACCGACCCGCTCGGACCGCCCGACTTCAGGGCCGCCGACCTCGGCGGCCGCACCTCCGGCGAGGTCGTCGCCGAACTCGTCCCCGGGGCCGGCGCGCGCGTCACACGACTGGTCGAGCAGGTGGGCCGGGCGGTCGTCGACCTCGGCCCGTCGGCCTCCGGCGGCCGGCTGCAGGAGTTCCCGGGCGGCCCCCTGCCGACGCTCCGTCCGCTCCTGGAGCCCTGACCCGAGGCCTTATTGTCAGGACATGAACGGAGACCGCATCGCACTGGCCGTACACGACCACGGGGGTGACGGCCCGCCGCTGCTCCTGCTGCACGGAGCCGGGCGCACGCTCGCCGACTGGGCCGCCGTCGCCCCGCGCCTCGTCCCCCGGCACCGGGTACTCGCCGTGGACCTGCGCGGACACGGTCTCTCCCCGTCCGGGACCTGGAGCCTTCCCCGGGTGATCCAGGACATCGAGACGGTACTGGAGGAGCACGGCATCCCCGGCGCGCTGCCCGTCGGGCACTCGCTCGGCGGGATGATCGCCGTGCGGTACGCGCTGGAGCACCCGGAGGAGACGCCGGGCGCGGTGAACCTGGACGGATACGGGTGGGGCCGTCCCGACCAGTACGTGGGCCTCGACCCCGTCCACGTCGAGGAACGCCTCGCCCGGGTACGGGAGTCGGCGGCCGCGGCGGTGTCCGGCGAACCCCTTCCGGCCGACGGCCTGAAGGACCTGCTCGCCCGGCAACGCACGATGTCCGAGCAACTGGGCATCCCCTACGAGCTGTTGGAGGAGGCCCTGCTGCGCTCCCTGCGGTACCTGTCCGACGGACGGCTGGCGCTGCGGCCCGAACGCGAGCACGCGCTGGAGATGCTGGCCGCCATCGAATCCCTCGATCTCTTCGATCTCTTCGACCTCTTCGCAAGGACGAGGCGGCCGCTGCTGCTCGGCCGGGCGGCGCGGCCGGTGCCGTCCGTCCCCGGCATGCCCTGGTTCGACGAGCTGATGGCGGCGTACGACAAGGGGCTCGCCCGCGATCTCGCCGCACTGGCCGCACGGCGGTCCTCGGTGCGGGTCGTCGGAATCGACGGTACGCACGAGATGCTCCTGGAGAACCCCGGCGCGGTCGCCGCCGCCGTCCTCGCCTTCACCGCCGACGCGATCCCCGGAGCCGCCTCATGACACAGCCCGGTGACGAGTGGATCGTCGGCCGGGACCACGAACTGACCCTGCTCTCACGGCTGGTGGACGACCTCACGACGGGGCGGCCCGGGTCCCTGCTGCTGACGGGCGGCCCCGGCGCGGGCAAGAGCGTGCTGCTCGACGCCGCCGCCCGCATCGCCCGTCGGTCCGGGACGCGGGTGCCGCGCTGCCGGGGCAGCGAGGGCGACGTCAGTGCGGTGACGCGGCGGTGAACTCCGTGCCGCAGGGGCCCGCGCCCTCGCTCTCGGGCAGGGCGACGGGCTCGCCGCCCATCGTGAGCGTGGAGTAATGGCGGCCGATGCGGTGGGTGGAGCGACCGACGTAATGGCCGATGAACGAGCGGCGGAAGCGGTCGGCGCTGCGGTTGGGCCCGGAGCCGTGCACCAGGCTGCCGTTGAAGAACAGCACGTCGCCCGGTGCCATGTCGACGGGCACGACGGCCAGACCGGGCGGCGGCGGCACGTACTCCCGTACGAAGGACAGCTCCTCGTCCGCCTCCTCCGGGCAGAACAGGTCCATGCGGTGCGTGCCCGGCACGACCTCCAGTCCGCCGTTCTCCCGGTCGATCGTGTCGCAGGCGATCCACGCGGCCACACAGGTGCCCGGCTCGACCCGCAGATAGAAGTTGTCCTGGTGCAACGCCTGACCGCGGGCCCCGGGCGGCTTGAAGTAGAACATGCTCTGCGCCGCCAGCGCCTCCTCGCCCAGCAGGGTTTCCAGGATCTCCCGCAGCCGGGGATCGAGGAGGCGGCGCCAGGACAGCGCGTTGACGCGGTGCGGGTTCATGACCCGGGGATGGACGTCCAGCGGATCGGCCGGGCCGTCGGCCCCGGTGACCCGGGGTTCGAAGTGACCCGGCACCGGTCCGGCGGCACGCAGTTCCGCGAACTCCGCGCACAGTTCGTCGATCTCGGCGATGGTGAACAGCCCCCGCACCACCACGAACCCGTTCTCCTCGAACTCCTCGAACCCCTTGAGCTCCTCGAAGCCCGACCGCCCGAGCCCACTCCTGTCCGTGACTGTCATCCGAGCCGCCCCTTCTCATCGATGTCCCCGGTGCCTCACGCTAGGTCGACGAGCCTTGCGGGAGGATGCCTGTGCGTGCTGAGGAGTTGCCCGAGCCTGCTGCCCCGTCCCCGCCGCCGGGCCTGGTGACCGTCGGACGCTTCGACCAGCGACCGGGATACCGGGTCAACCGGCCGCACGGCAGTGACAGTTGGCTGTTCACCTGGACCACGGGCGGACGGGGCCGACTTCAGCAGGGCGCGACACGGACGGTGGCGGACCCCGGGGAACTGGTGGTCCTGGGCCCCGGCGTGCCGCAGCGCTACGCCGTCGAACCGGGCGCCGGGCACTGGGCGTTCTGGTGGGCGCACTGCCAGGCCAGGCCGTCCTGGTCCGGGTGGCTGCGGCCGTACGCCCTCGCCGACGGGGTGTACGCCGTCGGCCCCGCGGCGGGCGGTGAACGTATCGAGGCGGCGTTCCGCCGGATGCTCGCCGACGCCCGCTGGACGGGGGACGGCCCGCCGCCCACCGGCCCGCCGCCCACCGGCGCGGCGAACGCCGACGGAGAGGTCGCGGTCGCGCACGGCACCGCCGCCAGGGAGCTGACCCTCTGCTCCCTGGAGGAGATCGTGCTGCTCAGCACGGCCCGGGCGGAGCGGCGCGGTCCCGACGTCGACGCCCGGGTCCGCCGGGCGGAGGCGCTGATCGCCGCCGACCCGGGCGCGCCGCACACCGTCCGCTCGCTGGCCGGGGCGGTCGCCCTGTCACCGTCCCGGTTCGCCCACCTGTTCACCGAGCAACTCGGCCGTTCCCCGATGCGGGTCCTGCGCGAGGCCCGGCTGCTGCACGCGGCCCGGCTCCTGGAAGCCACCGAACTCCCGGTCGAACGTGTGGCCGCCGCTTCCGGTTTCACCAGCGCCTTCCACTTCAATCGGGTCTTCCGGCAGCGGTACGGGACTCCGCCGGGGGCCTACCGAAGGGGCACCGCTAGGGGTGCGGGGGAGTCGAGGGAGACGGGCGAGACGGGGGAGGAGCGGGAGCCGGGGGCGGAGGCGGGATGGTCGTGACGTCCGGTGCCGCCTCGGGCCAGATCAGCAGTACCGGGCAGGGGGCGTGATCGACGACGAACCGCCCGGCCCGTCCCAGACTGTGCGGGCCGAGCCGGGCCCGGTCGCCGTCCCGGGCCATCACGAGCAGGTCGGCGCCCTCGGCGGCGGCGACCACCTCCCGCTCGGTACGCCCGGTGCGCTCCAGGCGCACGCACGGGCCGCCCAGGCGTTCGGCCGCCGCGTCGAGCAGCCGCGCCGCCGAGGAGGCGCCGAGATCCTCCAGCCGGTCCCCGGGATCGCGCTCGGAACGCCCGCGGCCGAGCAGCCCGGCGAAGGCACCGTGGGCCAGCCCGGGCACCCCCGGTTCACTCACGTGCAGCAGTACGACCTCGGTCGCCCGCGGTGCGTGCCGCCGTGCGGCGTCCACGCAGGCCGGCCAGGTCCCTTCGACGAGCCAGACGATCACCCGCATGAGCATCGGCCTCCGGCCACGGACGGTGCGGCGGCTCAGCCGCCGATGACGTGGAGCGAGAACCACAGTGCCAGTACGGCGGGGACCAGCGCCGCGGGCACGGCGATCAGACCCAGCCGGGTGAACTCCTTCAGGTCCACGCCGTGCTCGTGCTGGTGCACGATCCGCCGCCACAGCAGGGTCGCCAGCGAACCGGCGTAGGTGAGATTGGGGCCGATGTTGACCCCCAGCAGCACGGCCAGCACCGTGCCCGGTCCGGACGCGGCGGCCGGCGGCAGCAGCACCAGGACCGCGGGCAGATTGTTGATCAGGTTGGCCAGTACGGCGGCGAGCGCGGCGGTCCCGAGCAGCGCGGGCAGCCCGCCGCCCGCCGGGAGGAGGTGGCCGAGGGCGTCGGAGAGTCCGTTGTCGACCACCGCGCGTACGACGATGCCCAACGCGAGCACGAACGCGAGGAAGGCCGGGGCGGCGGACCGCACCACGGTGAGGACGGTCGCGCGTCCGCGGACCAGGGCGCGGGTGGCGAGCACGAGCGCACCCGCCGCGGCCGACCACGCCGGATCGATGCCCACCGCGGAGGCGACCACGAACCCCGCCAGCGTGCAGCCCACGGTGACCAGCGCGAACACGGGCAGCTCCGGCGGCTCGTCGGCGGTCCGCTCGGGGACGGCCGCGGCCAGGTCACGGGCGAAGAAGCGCCGGAAGACCAGATACTCGGCCCCGATGGCGACCAGCCACGGCAGCACCATGAGCGCGGCGAAGCGGGTGAAGCTCAGCCCGCTCGCGGTGAACGCGAGCAGATTGGTGAGGTTGGAGACCGGCAGCAGCAGCGAGGCCGTGTTCGACAGATGGGTGCAGGCGTACACGTGCGGCTTCGGACGCGCGCCCATCCTGGCCGCGGTGGCGAACACGACCGGGGTGAGCAGCACGATGGTGGCGTCCAGGCTGAGCACCGCGGTGATCGCCGAGGCCAGCGCGAAGACCGCGGTCAGCAGGCGTCCCGGCCGGCCCGCCGCCCAGCGGGCCATCCAGGCACCGCAGGCGTGGAACAGCCCCTCGTCGTCACAGAACCGGGCGAGCACCAGCACGGCCGCGAGGAAGCCGATCACCGGCCCCAGGTGCCCGGCCTCCGCGCGGACGTGGTCCCAGGAGATCGCGCCGGTGGCCGTCACCAGCAGGGCGGCCGGGACCGCGACGACCGCCTCGGGCCAGCCGAAGGGGCGGACCACGGCGCAGACGAGTACGGCGGCGAGCAGGACGACGGAGAGGGATTCGGCGAGCGGGGTGTTCAGTGTTCGGTCCTCCGGGACACGGTCGTGGTGCCCGACCATCAGATCAGACGCCGCACCCTCTGCCCCGCACGCGACTTCGTACCCGCGTCGCTGCCTTCAGAACTCCCCGAGCAGCGCCAGCTCCGCCCAGATCGTCTTGCCGTCGGCCGTGTGGCGGCTGCCCCAGCGCTGGGTCAGCTGGGCGACCAGCAGGAGTCCGCGGCCGCCCTCGTCGTAGGTCTTGGCCCGGCGCAGATGCGGTGCGGTGTGGCTGCTGTCCGAGACCTCGCAGATCAGGGTCTCGGCGTCATGGATGAGCCGCAGCCGGATGGGCGGCTCGCCGTACCGGATCGCGTTGGTGACCAGTTCGCTCACCACGAGCTCGGCGGTGAACGTGGCCGCGCTCAGCTCCCAGGTGTCCAGCTGGTCGACGACCTGCTTGCGGATCGGCGCGACCAGGGCGGGGTCGGCGGGAATCTCCCAGGTCGTCACCTGGGACGGCGCGAGGCCGTGGGTCCGGGCGAGCAGCAGCGCCACGTCGTCCTGGGCCCCGCCCACCGGGAGCAGGGCTTGCAGAATGGCGTGGCAGGCCCCTTCCAGGGAGTCCGCGGACTGCGCCAGGGCACGGCACAGCAGCTCGTGGCCGGCGTCGACGTCCCGCTCGCGGCTCTCGATCAGGCCGTCGGTGAACAGCGCGAGCAGCGTGCCCTCGGGAAGGGAGAGCTCCACGGACTCGAAGGGCAGCCCGCCCAGGCCCAGCGGCGGCCCGGCCGGCAGCTCGATCTGCACGGGGGGACCGCCCGGCGTGAGAATGACCGGCGGAGGATGGCCGGCCCGGGCGAGGGCGCAGCGCCGTGACACCGGGTCGTACACCACGTACAGGCAGGTGGCGCCGACCTCGCCGGTGGTGCCCTCGGCGCCGGCCTCCGTGGAGAGCCGTACGACGAGGTCGTCGAGGTGGGTGAGCAGCTCGTCGGGGGCGAGGTCGATGTCGGCGAGCGTACGGACGGCCGTGCGCAGCCGTCCCATGGTGGCGGAGGCCTGGATGCCGTGGCCGACGACGTCACCGACGACCATGGCGACCCGCATCCCGGACAGTGGGATCACGTCGAACCAGTCGCCGCCCACCCCGGCCCGCGCCGCGGGCAGATAGCGGGAGGCCGCCTCCAGGGCGGCCGTCCGGGGCAGCGACTGGGGCAGGAGGCTGCGCTGCAGGGCGAGGGCGGTCTCGCGTTCGCGGGAGAACCGGCGGGCGTTGTCGATGCAGACGCCGGCCCTGGCCGTCACCTCCTCGGCCAGCAGCACATCGTCGGGGGTGAACGGATCGGGGCGCCGGAACCGGGTGAGGACGGCCACCCCGAGGGTCTGGCCACGCGCCATGATCGGCACCGACATGCTGGTGTGCAGACCGTACTCGGCGATGCGCGCGCCGCGCACCGCGTCCCAGGAGAGCCACTCCGCCAGCGTGGCGGTGTCGTCGGGCGCCACGATCGTCCGGCCGGCGGTGAGGGAGTCCGCCTGCGGCGAGTGGACGGGGTAGACGTCCACATGGCCCGGCTTGACGACCGCTTCCGGGCAGCCCGGGTTCACCGACTGGTGGGCGGCGCGGCGCATGGTGATCGGCGGGGTCGGCGGCTCCAGGTGGGGTTCGCCCCCGTGCTCCGGCGGATCCAGCAGATCGACGCTGACGAAGTCGCCGAGGGCGGGTACGCAGACGTCGGCGAGCTCCTGGGCCGTTCGGGTGACGTCGAGGGTGCTGCCGATACGCACGCTGGCCTCGTTGACGAGTTGCAGCCGCTCGCGGGCCCGGTACTGCTCGGTGAAGTCGTGCGCGGCCACGCACACCCCCCGCACCCGGCCGTCGATGTCCGTCAGGGGGGCGATCCGGGCCAGCCAGGCGTGCGCGCGGTACTCGCCGCCCGTCTGCAGGTACGTCTCCACGTCGCGACCGACTCCGGAGACGAGCACCTCCTGCAGCTGTGTCTCCAGGGCCTCGCTCTCCTCCTTGCCGCCGATCTCGGAGTACGTGAGGCCCTGGATACGGGATTCGGGGAGGCCGATCACCTCGGCCATCGAGTCGTTCACCCCGAAGAGCCGCAGCCGGTCGTCGTAGACCGCCATGGGGCACGGAGACTGCGCCAGCACCGCCGTCGTCAGCGGGTCGTCCGGCGCGCGCGGGCCGTGGACCTCCAGCGGGGTGACCACCAGCCAGGTGGCCGGGCCGCCGTCCCGCGGCTTCCTGCGGTGGGCGAGCAGCCACACGGAGAGCGTGTGGCCGTCGTGGTGGCGCAGTTCGAGGGTGCCGTTCCAGCGGCGACCGGCCGGTGGGGCCGGTGCGGCCGCACCCGCGGCCAGCAGTTCGGCGGCGGGCCGTCCCTCGACTTCCTCCGGGGCATGGCCCAGCAGCCGACGGGCCCCTTCGCTCCAGTGGAGGAGGGTGCCGTTCACGTCGATGACCGCCCGTGCTGTGGCGGCCTCGTCGAGGGGGTGGACCGGGCTCATCGTCGCCACTCCATTGCGCACACTCACAGTGAACAAGCGGGTCACTCCGGCTCCAGCCTAGTGCGTGGACGCGTTCCGCACCCGGGACACGGGCGGCCGAAGGGGCACATCGGTACTACGGATTCCGGCCGATGTGATGCGCGGGACGGAAGTGAGTGCCGCACCCTTGACGGGAATGTGTGTCACCCCGTCAGAATCTGTTTGTTCACGATCAGTTGTGATGACTTATGGGCCCTTGACTAGGGAGAGCCGCCATGAAGGTCACTCGAAGATCGGTATTGATCGCAGGAGCCGCCTTACCCGCGGCCGGAACGCTCCTGGGCGCTGCCGACGCCTGGGCGGATTCCCCCGGGAGTGCCGTGGGGCGCCGCACTGTCGAGCTGCGCGACGGCTGGCGCTTCGCGCTGGTCGACCCGGGTGGGATCAACGACCCCAGCGGTGCCTACGAGGACGCCGCGCAGCCCGGCTACGACGACTCGGACTGGCGGGAGGTCGCCGTCCCGCACGACTGGAGCATCGAACAGACCCCCACCACGGAGCACGGCACCACCAGCGGCACCGGCTTCTTCCCGGGCGGCCTCGGCTGGTACCGCAGCACCTTCACCCTGCCGCCCGCGCCGGCCGGCAGGCGGATCTCCGTGGAGTTCGACGGCGTCTACATGGACGCGTACGTCTACTGCAACGGTGTGGAGGTCGGCCGCCACCCCTACGGATACACCGGGTTCGCGTTCGACCTCACCGATCTGCTGCACACGGACGGCACCACCGCCAACGTCATCGCCGTCAAGGTGCAGAACCAACTCCCCAGCAGCCGCTGGTACTCGGGCAGTGGCATCTACCGCGAGGCCCGTCTCGTCGTCACCGGGCCCGTGCACGTCCAGCGCTGGGGCACGTACGTCACCACGCCGGACATCACCGGGGCGAAGGCCGTCGTTCGGGCGCGGACGACCGTCGTCAACGAGTCCGGTGCGGCCGCCGAGGTCCAGGTGATCTCGCGGATCGTGGCCCCCGACGGCCGTACGGCGGCCCGTACCTCCACCACGGTCACGGTCGCCGACCGCCTCGACGAGACCCATGAACTCACCGTCGCCAAACCCCGGTTGTGGGACTTCGCGACCCCGGAACACCGCTACACCCTGGAGACCGAACTGCGTGTCGGCTCCGCCACCGTCGACACCTGCCGCACCCCGTTCGGCATCCGCACGTTCCGCTTCGACCCGGACGAGGGGTTCCACCTCAACGGCACCCACGCCAAGATCAAGGGCGTCGACCTCCACCACGACCAGGGCGCGCTCGGAGCGGCCGTCAGCATCGACGCCGTACGCCGCCAGATGACCCTCATGAAGTCGATGGGTGTCAACGCCTTCCGTACCTCCCACAACCCGCCCTCGCCGCAGATGATCCAGGTCTGCGAGGAGCTCGGCATCGTGATGATGGTGGAGGCGTTCGACTGCTGGCGGACCCGCAAGACGACATACGACTACGGCCGCTTCTTCGACGAGTGGTGCGAGAAGGACGCCACCGAGATGGTGCTCGCGGCCCGCAACTCGCCCGCCGTGGTCCTGTGGTCCATCGGCAACGAGATCCCCGACTCGACGTCCACCGCCGGGCTCGCCATGGCGGACCGGATCATCGCCGCGATCAAGGCCGCGGACGACACCCGGCCGCTGGTCATCGGCTCGGACAAGTACCGCCGTGTGCCCACGAAGGGCTCCGCGGCCGACCTCATGCTCGCCAAGCTGGACGGACTCGGCCTGAACTACAACACCGCCAGGTCGGTGGACGCCCTGCACGCCGCCTATCCGCACCTCTTCCTCTTCGAGTCGGAGTCGTCGTCCGAGACCTCGACACGTGGCACCTACCAGGAGCCGGAGCATCTCAACACCGGCGAGAATCACACACCGGGCCGACGGGCGGTCTCCTCGTACGACAACAACCTCGCGTCCTGGACGATGAGCGGCGAGTACGGGCACAAGAAGGACCGGGACCGGAAGTGGTTCGCGGGGGAGTTCCTGTGGTCGGGCATCGACTACATCGGCGAACCCACGCCGTACGACGTCTTCCCCGTGAAGGCGTCCTTCTTCGGCGCGGTCGACACGGCCGGCTTCCCCAAGGACATGTACCACCTGTTCAGAAGTCAGTGGACGAGCGAGCCCATGGTCCATCTGGTGCCCATGACGTGGAACCACGAGGACGGGGACACGGTCGAGGTCTGGGCGTACGCGAACGTCGACACGGTGGAGCTCTTCCTCAACGGAAAGTCCCTCGGCACACGGCGGTTCGACACCAAGACGACCACCGACGGCCGTACGTACCTGGAGACCACCGAGGCGACCGGCGACGACAAGACCTTCACCTCGGGCCCCTACCCGGGCAGTTACACCAGCCCGAACGGCAGCGCGGGCAAGCTCCACCTCACCTGGAAAGTGCCGTACGCGCCGGGCGAGTTGAAGGCGGTGGCCCGCCGCGGTGGCCGTACGGTCGCCACCGACGTCCTGCGCACCGCCGGGGCGCCGCACGCGATACGCCTCACGTCCGACCGCAGGTCGCTCGCCGCCGACGGGCGTTCGCTGGTGTTCGTGACCGCCGAAGTGGTCGACGCCCGGGGGGTGGTCGTGCCCGACGCGGAGCACAGAATCGCCTTCGACGTGCACGGCGGCTCGCTCGCCGGTCTGGACAACGGCCGGGAGGAGAGCGCCGAGCGCTATCAGGCCCGTACGCGAACGGCCTTCCACGGCAGGGCACTCGCGATCGTACGGTCCGGCACGCGTCCGGGGGCACTGAAGGTGACGGCCCGCTCCGCGGGGCTGCGGGGCGCCTCCGTCACCCTCCGCACGAGGACCGCGCGTTCGAGGGTGACCACGCCTCCCGCCGTCTTCGCCCCCGATCCGGGGTCGGGCGCCACCGACTACCCACTCGCGGACGCCAGTTACTCGGGCCGACCGGACACCCTGCCCGCCGCCATGCTCGACGGCGACGCGGCGACGGGCTGGTCCAACGCCTTCCTCAAGTCGGCCACGGCCCTGCTGCCCGCGTTCAGCGGGGCCCGCCCCGAGGACTGGGTCTCGGTCGCGTGGGCCCGTCCCCGCGCGGTCGGCCGCGTCGAGGTCTCCTTCACCGTCGACACCACCCACGCGCTGCCCGCGTCGGTGGAGGCCGCGGTGTGGGACGGCGAGCGGTATGTGCCGGTGAAGGGGGCGGCCGTCGACTGGGCCACCGCGTCCGACGCGCCGACCGTGATCACCTTCGACGCGGTACGCGGCTCACGGCTGCGGCTCGTCCTGACCAGCGGGCACCCGGGTGCCACCGACGGCGGGCTGCGGATCAGCCGTCTGGAGGTCCCGGTGGTCTGAGGACCCGCGGTGTTCGTGCTCGGTCAGGGTGTGGAGTTCGGCCGGGCCGAGCGGGCGGTGCACCTCGACGTACTCGCCGTGCGGCAGGCGTGTGACGACGCCGGTCGCACGGCCGTGCGCGACCAGCTCGCGGTCCCGCTGCTGGAGGCCCAGGCAGAGGCGGCGGGTCACCATGAAGACGACGACCGGAACGACGAACAGGGAGATCCGCACCGCCCAGGTGACGGTGTTGATCGACAGATGGAAGCGCGTCGCCACGATGTCGTTGCCGCCGCCCGCGAGCAGGATCAGATAGAGGCTGATCCACGCCGTTCCGAGCGACGTACGCACCGGCCGGTTGCGCGGCCGGTCGAGAAGATGGTGCTCGCGCCGGTCTCCCGTGACCCAGGACTCGATGAACGGGTACACGCCGATGGCGACCAGCAGCAGCGGGAAGACGACGACGGGGATCAGCACGCCGAGCATGAGTGTGTGCCCGCCGACGACGATCTCCCAGCCCGGCATGACGCGCACCAGCCCCTCGGCGAATCCCAGGTACCAGTCCGGCTGGGCGCCCGTGGACACCTGGTCGGCGCGGTAGGGACCGTACGCCCAGACCGGGTTGATGGTCGCGACCGCCGAGATCAGCGCGATGACACCGAACACCAGGAAGAAGAACCCGCCGGCCTTCGCCAGGTAGACGGGCAGGAACGGGGTGCCCACGACATTGCGTTCGGTCTTTCCCGGCCCCGCGAACTGGGTGTGCTTGTGGTACACGACGAGGATCAGATGGGCGAGGACGAGCGCCGCCATGATCCCCGGAATCAGCAGGATGTGCAGGGAGTAGAAGCGGCCCACGATGTCATGGCCGGGGAACTCCCCGCCGAAGAGGAAGAACGACAGGTACGTGCCGACGATCGGCATCGACAGGAGCGCCCCGTCCACGAACCGCAGCCCCGTCCCGGACAGCAGGTCGTCGGGCAGCGAGTAGCCGAAGAGGCCCTCGAACATGCCGAGGAGCAGCAGTGTCCAGCCGAACACCCAGTTCACCTCGCGGGGCTTGCGGAACGAGCCCGTGAAGAAGTGCCGCATCATGTGCGTCAGCATCGCGGCGAGGAAGATCAGCGCGGCCCAGTGGTGGAGCTGGCGGATCAGCAGCCCGCCGCGCACGTCGAAGCTGATGTCGAGCGTCGAGGCGTACGCCTCGGACATCCGGACGCCGTTCAGGGGGACGTAACCGCCGTGGTACGTCACCTCGTTCATGGAGGGGTGGAAGAACAGGGTCAGGTACACCCCGGTGAGGATCAGCACGACGAAGCTGTAGAGGCAGATCTCGCCGAGGAGGAAGGACCAGTGGTCCGGGAAGATCTTGCGCAGATAGCGCCTGCCGAGGGAGTAGACACCGAGCCGGCCGTCGAACCAGTCGGCGACACGCTCGCCGGCGGACGCCTCCACGCGCCGGTCGTCCATGGCCGTCACGCCCGCTCCCCCTCCGCGACCTCGGTCGTCTCGGGGCCGGCCGCTTCGTCGCGCCGCACGTGCGCGAGCTTCTCGGGATTGGTGACGATGTACACGCCGGACACCTGTTCGCCGTCCGCCGTGAGGTCCATGACCATGACCGCGTACGGCGACTCGCCCTCGAAGAGCACCGCGGAGTCGTCGCCGTTGACACGCCGGTAGCTGATGTCGAGGCTGCCGCCGCGCCGGGTGGCGTAACCGGCGAACAGCCGCGCCGCCTTGTCCCGCCCGTGCACCGGCCGCAGCCCGGTCGAGCCCTTGCCGCCACCGTCCGTCCACACCGTGACATCCGGCGCGAGGATCTCCATCAGCGCGGCGAGGTCCCCGCCGAGCGCGGCCTCGACAAAACGTTCGGTCGCCTGCCGGCGGACCCGCGGATGGGCGCGGTAGAGCGGCCGGCGGGCGTGCACATGCTCCCGCGCGCGGTGCGCGAGCTGCCGTACCGCCGCCGGACTGCGGTCGATCACCTCCGCGATCTCCGTGTGGGCGTATCCGAACACCTCGTTGAGGACGAAGACCGCCCGCTCCAGCGGAGTGAGGGATTCGAGCACCACGAGCATCGCCAGCGACACCGACTCCGACCGCAGGGCCCGGTCGTCCCCGGAGTCCTCGGGGGCGGGCTCGTCGAGCAGCGGATCCGGCAGCCAGGGGCCCACATACGTCTCGCGGCGCCGGGTGATCGCGGCGCGCCGCGCGAGCGCGTGGTTCACGCCGATGCGTACGAGGTAGGCGCGCGGGTTCGCGATGGCCTCCAGCGGGGTGCGGTGGGCGCGGCCCGTCCACGACAGCCAGGTCTCCTGGAGCACGTCCTCGGTGTCGGCGACGCTGCCGAGGATGTTGTAGACGATCGCGAAGAGCAGCTCGCGGTGGTGCACGAACACCTGCGTCGCGCCGTCGGCCGTCCCGGTCGCGGGGCTTTCGGACATGCCTTGCCTCCCTTGGTGCGCTCCCTAATGCGAGGGGAGAAGCGAGCCCGAACGTGACATCCGGAGAGCGAAATGTGACGTACGTCTCATGTGATCTCCGGGGTGTCACACCGGTCGAAGCGCACGCCCTCTTGAACGCGAGTCCGATGCCTCGACACAAGGAGACAGACACCGTGTTCAAGAAGTGGCACGACAAGTGGCACGGCAACCCATGGGCGATCCTCCTCACGCTCTCCCTGGGCTTCTTCATGACGCTGCTCGACCTCACGATCGTCAACATCGCCATCCCCGACATGGGACAGGACCTGAACGCCTCCCTCGACGAGATCCTGTGGGTCGTCAACGCCTACACCCTCGCCCTGGCCGTCCTGCTGATCACCGCCGGCCGCCTCGGCGACCTGCGCGGCAAACGCAACCTGTTCCTCGCGGGCGTCGCCCTCTTCACCCTCGCCAGCCTCGCCTGCGGCCTCGCGCAGAATCCGGCCCAACTGATCGCGTTCCGCGTGGTCCAGGGCCTGGGCGCGGCGCTGCTCATGCCACAGACCCTGTCGATCATCGCGGAGGTGTTCCCGGCCGACCGGCGGGGCGCCGCGATGGGGGTCTGGGGCGTGGTCGCGGGCATCTCCGGAGCGCTCGGCCCGATCATCGGCGGCGCGCTGATCACCCACCTCGACTGGCGCTGGATCTTCTTCGTGAACCTGCCGCTCGGGGTGCTGGTGCTGGGGCTCGCGGCGGCGGTCATCCCCGGCTCGCGGCGCACCGTGGGCCACCGCTTCGACACCCTGGGCGTACTGCTCGCCTCAAGTGCCCTGTTCTGCCTGGCCTTCGGGCTGACCGAGGGGCAGCGCTACGACTGGAACGCCTGGATCTGGTCGCTGTTCGGCGCGGCGGCACTGCTCTTCGCCGTCTTCCTCGGCCATGAGCGTGGTCGGCAGGGCGACGACCCGCTCGTCCCCTTCTCGCTCTTCAAGGACCGCAACTTCACCCTCATCAACTTCGTCGGCGTCACGGTGTCCTTCGGCGTCATCGGCATGTTCCTGCCGCTGACCATCTACCTGCAGTCCGTCCTGGGCTTCAGCGCCCTCAAGTCCGGGCTCGTGCTGCTGCCTCTCGCGCTCGGCTCCTTCGTGATGGCCGGGCCGGCCGGAGTCCTCGCGGACCGGATCGGCGGCAAGTACATCCTGATGACCGGGCTGCTCGCCTGGGCGGCGGCCCTGGTGTGGATCGTGGCGGCGGTCGACGTCGGGTCGAGCTGGACGGCGGTCGCCTTCCCTCTCTTCCTCGCCGGCCTGGGCGCCGGCTGCACCTTCGCACCGATGGCCACGGAGGTCATGCGCAACGTACCGGCGAGGCTCTCCGGAGCGGCCTCCGGGGTCAGCAACGCGCTGCGGCAGGTCGGCTCGGTGCTCGCGGGAGCCGTCGTCGGCGCCGTGCTCCAGGCCCAGCTGGCCTCCTCGCTCACCGACCAGGCCCAGCAGCGCGCCGGACAGCTGCCCGCCGGGTACCGCGAGGGCTTCGTCGGTGCCTTCTCCCGGGCGGAGACCGATGTGAACGCGCGGCAGGCGGCGCGACTGCCGAGCGATGTGCCGCACGACATCGCCGAGCGGATGCGCGCACTCGGCGGCCAGGTCTTCGGCCACGGCTTCGTGCACGCCATGGGCCCCGCCGTCCTGGTCCCGGCCGCCGTCCTGCTGACCGGCGCGCTCGCCTGTCTCGCCGTACGCCGTCACCGCGGCCCGTCGGCCAACCCGCACGCCCTGCCCGTGTACGCACCCGAACTGGAGGAAGCCACCTCATGACCACCGAAGCCGCCACAGGCACCATCGACCTCACCGTCATGTACGCCGCCCACGACGCCTTCCGCCGCGACCTGGAACGCCTCCGTGACGCGGCGGCCGACGGCACCGCCTTCACCCCCCAGGTCCGGGCCGGCTGGGACAACTTCAGGCATCAGCTGCACATCCACCACACCGCCGAGGACAGCGATCTGTGGCCGCGTGTGCAGAGCAAGGTGGCCGGCCGTCCCAGGGATGTCGCACTCCTCGCCGAGATGGAGGCGGAGCACGCCCGGCTCGACCCGCTGCTCACCGCCGTCGACTCGGCCCTGAAGAACCGATCGGCCGAGCTCCCCGCCCTGGTGCACCCGTTGGCGTCGACCCTCGACGACCACCTCGCCCACGAGGAGGAGAGCGCCCTGCCGCTCATCCAGGAGGTGCTGACGCCCGCGGACTGGGGTGCCTTCACCGGTCGTATCCGCAGGACGCAGGGCGTGCGCGGGGCGGCGCTCTTCGTACCGTGGATCGTCGACGCGGCGCCGCCCGCCGACCGCGCCAGGTTCCTCGGCGCGCTGCCGCCTCCCGTACGGATCCTCAACCGGCTCTTCTGGGAGGCGGGTTACCGCAGGCGCGGGCTGTGGCGGGCTTGAGTGCCCGCAGCCGCTCGGGCGGGGTTCCGCTCGTGGATCCGTCTGCCGCTCGCCGCCTCCGGTACCGCTGCGCATAGGCTCTGAGCTGGTGGTATTTACGAGTAAGTACCTTCGAGGTAGCGTGGCGGCATGCCAGCTCTGAATGTGGAGTTCAGCGACCGCGAGCTAGAGGACCTCAGACAGATCGCCAAGGAGCGCGGTACGTCGATGAAGGCCCTGGTGCGGGAGGCGGCAGCGGCCGACATCGTGCGGTACCGGGCGCTGCAGGAGGGCGCGGAGGTGTTCCGCCGTTTCTTCGCGGCGCACGCGGACGAGTTCGCGGCGGCCTTCCCCGAGGACGAACCACCCGGCAAGGGCGAGGGGCGGGCCGCCTGACCCATGGCTCCCGTCATCCATATCGACGTGCCCTGGCTGTTGCAGCGCCATGAAGAGGTGCTGCCCGACCAGCCCACGGTCAACGACTTCTCGGCCCTGGTCGCCGCCGTCGCCCGGCACCGCGTCGACCCGCCCCGCCTCGGCGTCGACTCCGACCCGGCCTGGCGGGCCGCCGCCCTCCTGCACACCCTGGCCCTGCTGAAGCCACTGCCGGCCGCCAACGCCCGCTTCGCCTGTTCGGCGGCGGTGGCGTACATGTTCGTCAGCGGAGTCGGGATCGATCCGCCGTACGGGGCGCTCGTCGACCTCGCGCGTGATCTGATCTCGGGCAAGTCGGATGTCTACGGCGCGGCCGACCGGCTGCGCTCCTGGCAGATCTGAGCCCCGGGCCGCCGGCCGAGGGCGGGAGATCAGGGCCGGCGGCCGGTTTCGCGCGGGAGAGCCGCCGTCCTGCGCGGGGCCTCCGAGAAGGGCCGGGTTCCAGTGCACTGCGGAGTCGCGTGCGCCGGGAGCGTGCGACGGGCTCCGGCCCGAGCGCGCGGTTCATACGGGGCGCGCGTGCGCGGCGCGTGCGCGGGGCGCACGGGCGCGAGCATGAACACGGTCATGAAGACAGCCATCAAGACTGCCATGAATGCCGTCATGAACACGGCCACGGATGCGACCAGGATATGACCATGGACGCGGCCATGAACGCGACCATGAAGATGGCGGGTGAACAGGGCGCGTGAACGTGGTGTATCAACGTGGTGCGCCGACGAGGAACGTGAACGTGGATGCTTGAAATTTCGAAAGCCGGTGCGAGCGGCGCGAGTTGCCACGTCTCCTGACTATCTTTCAAAGATGTGGATGTTGCTCAAGTGCCTTGTTGGTCATGAGTGTGTTGTGCGAGGGTGAACTTACCGCGCGGGTCAATGGCCGGGTATGAAATCGGTGTTCATTATTCCGGGTCGGCGGCCATTTTCCCGGCGCTCCGTCAAAAAGGTGTGCACCAGGCAGGGGCTCTCTTTTCGGCGGCCAGGAAAATTCTGTGTGCCACCTTGCACCGTGGAAGGAATCCGCTCTGTGCCCACCCCCCATCCCCCTCGTCCGTCCTATCCTCCCGGCGGCGCCCCCGGGGAGTCCGACGAGGGCCTCGCGGCGCGACTGAGAGGCCGGACGGAGGGCGAGGCCACACAATCCGTCGCCCTGCTGATGGCGCGGCACTGGCAGCCGACGTACGACTACGCGGTCATCTGCCTCGCCTCTTCGGCGAACGTCGCCTCCATGGTTGCCGCCACCTCCTTCCATTACGCGCTCGACTGTCTGATACGCGGCGAGTCCGGAGCGGCCCTGCGGCCCCGACTCCTCGTGACCGTGCGGGACACCGTCAATGAGTGGTCCGGGGAGGACCGGATATCCGGTGTTCTGCCGGATTTGAGGAAACCCGCCGGGGGACGCGGGATGCGGGCGGCGCAGGCCGTCACCGCCGAAAACCGAAAGCTCGCCGAGCGCTCTTTCTACGCGCTCCCGCCCCTCGCCCAGTGTCTGCTGTGGCACACCGAGGTCGAGGCCGAGCGCATTTCCGTACCCGCCGGTCTGTCGGGCGTGGACGTCGACACCGCCGCGGCCGCTCTGGAGCAGGCCCGCGAGCAATTCCGGGTGGGCTGTGTGCGCGCCCACCGGGAACTCGCGCCGAGCAAGGAATGCGGCTTCTACAACCGACTGCTGGGCGTCCCGATTCGTCGTGACGGTGCCTTCCTGCCGGATGTCCGACGGCATCTGGGGGAGTGCCGCCACTGCCGTTACGCCGCCGAGCAGCTCAGTCACTTCGAGGGCGGGCTGGGGATCCTGCTCGCCGAAGCGGTGCTCGGCTGGGGTGCGCGACGCTATCTCGACGCACGCCCAGGGCGCACGCAGCAAGCAGTGCGCCCCCAGGACGACTCCGGGTTCGGCGCCGGACCCGCGGACGGCGGACGGGTGGACACCGGCGGAGCTCTCGGCACCGGCGGACGTGTCGGCACCGAGAGCCGTCTCACCACCGGCGGCCGGCGCGCGACCGGTGGGAGCCCTGAGACCGACGCGCGTCAGGGGAGTGCTGGACGGCATCGTCTGCTGGCTCGGATCCCCGCACCCGGACGGTTGGTCCAGACGGCTCAGATGCACTCGAAGGCCCTGCTCACGGGGGCGGGCGCGGCCTCGGCCGTGCTGCTCGTGACCGTGCTCACCATCAGCCTGTGGTCCAACGACGACGGAGGCGCCGACCCGGCCGCCTCCACGGGCGTCGGCAGCAGCCACACCGTCTCACCCAGCCCCGTCGCCACGGCTCCCTCCTCCGGCTCCTCGGCCCCGACCTCCGCCGGACTGTCCGCCGGCACCGAGCAGACCCGGCTGCGCAACCTCGACGCCGACCTCTGCCTCGACATCCGGGGTGGCAGGGCGAAGACCGGTGCCGAGGCCGAGCTGGCCGTCTGCTCGTCCGCCTGGACCCAGCAGTGGTCGTACGAGAGCGACGGCCTGTTGCGCAGCGTCGCCGACCCCACGCTGTGCCTGGACTCGCGTGCCGACGACGGTGTCGTCGTCCTGGACCGCTGTGCCGCGAAGAGCGACGCGCACGGCGGTGATGTGCGCTACGACCTCACCGTGCGGGGCGAGTTGCTGTCCCGGTCGCGCGAGGGGCTGGCCGTCACGCCCAGTTCCACCGATCCGAGCGCCGACATCGTGGTCAAGGACCGGGACGGCTCCGACGCGCAGCGATGGCGGACCGACTCCTCGTCGGCCGACCCCGGGTCGCTGTCCATCGCGGGGACGGCGAGCCCCTCGACCCGGCCGGTCAGCGAGTCGCCGTCCCCGCGGGGCACCACCGCCGCGCCGAGCGCGTCGCCCGGCGAGTCGTCGGCGCAGGGGTCGGCCGACCCGTCGGCGACCCCGTCGGAGTCCGATGCCGAGCCCCGCTCCGTGACCGTCGGCGACCGCGCGAGCTCCCAGCCCGTGCTGCCGCTGCCCATCCAACTGCCTTCCCTGGTGGAGCGGTTGGGGCTGTAGCGGACTGCGGAGCGCCGGGCGGCAGGCCGAGGGCCGAGCTGCCGGACCGACACGTAGGGCCGACGTCCAGGGCCGACGTGCCGGGTCAGGACACCACGTCCCGGGGTGGCTTGCCCGCCACGAACTCGGCGGCGTTCTGGACCGCCGCCAGCGCGATCCGTACGAGCGTCTCGCGCGTGACGCCCGCGACATGCGGCGACAGCACCACGTTCGGGGACTTGAGCAACCGCAGGGCCGCGGTGGGCGGTTCGGGGTCGAAGACGTCGATGCCCGCCCCGGCCAGGGCGCCCGCCTCCAGCGCGTCCGCGAGGGCGTCCTGGTCGATCAGGGCGCCCCGCGAGGTGTTGACCACGAACGCGGTGGGCTTGAGGAGCGCGAGCCGCTCGGCGTCGAGCAGGTGCCGGGTCTCCTCGGTGAGCGGCGCGTGCAGGGTGACGTAGTCCGAGGTGCGCAGCAGTTCGTCGAGTCCGATGTGGCGGGCGCCGCCGAGCCGGGCCTCGGCCTCCGCGCCGACGGACCGCGGACCGGCGTACACGATGCTCATGTCGAACGCGACCGCGCGCCGGGCGACCTCCTCGCCGATGTGGCCGAGCCCGACGATGCCGAGGGTCTTGCCGGACAGTTCGGTGATGGAGCGCTGCAGCCGGGGCAGTGCCCAGTCGGCGTCGACGAGCGCGGTGTGCGCCGGAACCAGCTGTTTGGCCAGGGCCAGCATGAGGGCGAAGGTCTGCTCGGCCACGTTCTGCTTCTCGGCGCCGCTGGAACCGATGTTGCACACCGGTACTCCCTTGGCGCGGGCGGCGTCCAGGTCGACGTAGTCGAAGCCGTGGCTCGCGCACTGGACCAGTTCCAGGTCCGGTGCGGCGGCCAGGTGCGCGGCGGTCACCGGGCCGAGGCCCGTGATGATGACATGGGCCTCGCGCAGCGCGGCCGGGTCCTCGTCGGTCGTCTCGACGACGGTGACGTGGGCCCCGCCGGGGAAGACGGCGGCGAGCGCGGCTCCGGCGGTGCGGCCGCCGACGTGGGGCGAGACCACGGCCAGCACGTTCTTCGGTGCCGTGGCGGCCGTGGAGTCGGTCGTGTCGGTCGTGCGGGTCGTGCTCATGCGGTTTCCTCGATCAGGTCGTCGGGGCCGAGGGTGGCGGGGCGGGCGTGTCCGGACAGGGCGAGGGTGAGGTCGAACTCGGCGAGCAGACAGCGCACGACGTGTTCGACGCCCGCCTGTCCGTCGAGGCCGAGCCCATAGGCGTACGGACGACCGACGAGTACCGCCTGCGCGCCGAGTGCGAGCGCCTTGAAGACGTCGTCGCCGGTGCGGATACCGCTGTCGAAGAGGACGGTCAGCTGCTCGCCGACCGCCTCGACCACGCGCGGCAACGCGTCGGCGGCCGCCACCGACCCCGCCACCTGCCGGCCACCGTGGTTGGAGACGACCACGCCGTCCATCCCGGCGTGGGCGGCACGGCGGGCGTCGTCCGGGTGCAGGACGCCCTTGAGGACGATCGGCCCGTCCCAGTTCTCCCGCAGGAACTCAAGATCCGGCCAGGTCTTGCCCGGGTCCGCGAACATGCCCACGAAGTGCAGCACGGCCGCGTTCGGGTCCTCGTGCACCGGCTTGGCCAGGCCCGCCTGGAACGCCGGGTCGGAGAAGTAGTTGGCGGTGCCCACGCCGTGCAGGAACGGCAGATAGGCCTGGTCCAGGTCGCGTGGCCGCCAGGCCAGCAGGGGAGTGTCGAGGGTGACGAACAGCGCGGTGAACCCGGCCGCCTTCGCCCGGTCGAGGAAGCTGCGGGTGACCTCGCGGTCCTTCGCCCAGTACAGCTGGAACCAGCGCTCCGCCTCCCCCATCGCCTCCGCGACCTGCTCCATGGGCGTGCTGGACGCCGAGGACAGGATGTACGGGACGCCCTGCGCGGCGGCGGCCCGCGCGGCGGCGGACTCCGCGTCCGGATGCATGATCGACAGCACACCCACGGGCGCGAGCGCGAGCGGCGCGGGCAGCGCGCGCCCCAACACCTCGACGGACAGGTCCCGTTCGTGCACGTCGCGCAGCATGCGCGGAACGATCCGGCGCCGGTCGAGGGCGGCCCGGTTGGCCCTGGCGGTGCTGCCGTTGCCCGCGCTGCCCGCCACATAGCCGACCGGACCGGGTCCGAGCCGCTGCTCGGTGAGCTCCTCCAGCCGGGTCAGATCGGTGGGCAGCCGCGGTACGGCGCCCGTCATTCCGTTCAGATAGATCTCGTACTGGAAGTCGGCCCAGTGCTTCGCCATCCGTACGTCCCGCCTCTCGTCCCTGAGATCGCGCTGTACGCCGTCGATCCTTACGACTGTGACAAGATCCGTCCACCGTGGTGCGCACATCGTGCGGCTGGGATCATCACCCTGTGACAAGTGAGCCCGTTGCCGCCCGGGAGCGTGTCCGGCAGGAGATGCTCGCCGACCCGCGTGTCGTGGAGGCGATCGTCGACGCGGTGCACCAACAGGTCCCGGTGTACGCCGCGCTCGACGACAGCCGGCTGCCGGAGGTGCGGGCCATCGCCGCCTGGGGGCTGGAGCGGCTCCTCCATCTGTGGGCCACCGACAGCACCCTGGGACCGGCCGACCTGCGGCGGCTGCGCGGCATCGCGGCGGCCCGCGCGGCGGACGGGCGCCCGGTGCAGGCGGTGCTGCGGGCCTACCGGGTGGCCGCGACCGTCCTCACGGACGAGATCGCGGCCCGGTCGCGGGGGCTCGCCGCGGTGGACGGGTTCGCCCTCACCCGGATGCTGCTGACCGCGCTCGACACCCTCTCCGAGGAGATGACCACGGCGTACGCCGCCACCAGCGAGGACCTCGCCGCGGACCGCGACCGGGCGTTGCGGCTGCTGCTCGACGACCTGATCGCGGGCCGGCACGCCTCGGTGGGCGCCGTGGCGGACCGGTCGGCCCGACTGGGGGTCCAACTCCCGGATCCGTACTGTCTGCTGGTGGCCGAGCCGATCGGTGCGGAGCGCTCCGACATGGCGCTCGACGCGGCGACGGGGCTGGTCGACGCGTTGGCCGGTCCGGGGGGCGAGGTCGCCTCGCCCGCCACGGTACGAGGCTCCCGTGCGGTTCTGTTGCTGCCGGTCGATGCCGCTGCCCGGGTGGGGGACGTGCTGGCGGCGCGGGCCTGGCGGGGCTGTGCGATCACCGGGGAGAGCCTGGACCGGGTCGCCGTGGCGCATCGGCTCGCCGCCGACGCCCTCGACACGGCGCCCGCCCACGCCCATCGGCCGGGGCGGGTGCTCACCGACGCCGACGCCCATGTCCTCGCCCTGCTCGCCGGGCATCCGGCCGCCGTGCCGGAGCATGTCGCCCGTGTCGTCCTCGGTCCGCTCACCGATCCGGGCCGGCGGCATCTCATGGAGGCGTTGACCGCGTACATCGACACCGGCTCGGCGAATGCCGCTGCGCGGGCGCTTCACCTCCATGCGCAGTCCCTGCGCTACCGGTTGCGGCGCATCCACGCCCTGACGTCCCGCGACCCCCGCGATCCCTGGCAGCGCCCCACCCTCGACATCGCCCGCACGATCAGACCCTAGCCCCGGCCCGGTTCCCCCACGGTTTTCTCGCCCCCGCCGCCCCTACCCGTCCCATCCTCAACCTGGGGGCTCCGCCCCCAGACCCCCGAGACCGGCCTGAACGGCCTCGTCCTCAAACGCCGGACGGGCTGGAGGATCGCGGGCCGGGGGTGGGTGGGTGAGTGGGGGTGGGTGGGGTGTGGCCTTCGGCCTTGTCCTCAAGCGCCGGACGGGCTGAAGGATGCAGCCTGGCACCCCGCCAGGGCCACGGCGAACCGCCCGCTCAACCCCACCGCCCGAAAGCCGCCCGACACGGGGCGAAGCCCCGCCCTCAGGGGCGCGGGGAACTGCGCGCTCAGCCCCCACTGCCCGGTAGCCGGGCGATCCCGGGTGGGTGGGTGTTTCGGGGCGTAGCCCCGCCTTGAGGGGCGCGGGGAACTGCGCGCTCAGCCACCACCGGCCGGTAGTCGGGCGATGCGGGGCGTGGCCCCGTCTTGAGGGGCGCGGGGAACTGCGCGCTCAGCCCCCACCCACCCGCAGCCGAAGAAACGCGCGGTTACGCGGGCTTCGGGTCGGGGTGGACGCGGGCCGTCGCACGGACCGGCGCGCCGTCGGCGTCCGCGAGGCGCAGCGGGAAGAGGAAGACCTCGACCGAGCACCCCGCGGCCTGCGCGTCGGCGACGCGGTCGAGCCCGGTCAGGTTCTCCGCGATCACGCCGCCCACACCGCACAGGATCCGGTGCGCGGGAAGACTCTCGCCCCCGGTGTCGCCCCCGGTGGGGTCGACACTCAGCGCGTCGACCGCGACGGTACGGACCCCCGCCGCGACAACGGCCTCGGCCGCCTCGGGCGTGAGCCAGGGATGGGCCAGATACTCCTCGGTGCCCCAGTGCGCCGACCAGCCGGTGGCCAGCAGCAGGATCGAGCCGGGCCGGAGCCGTACCAGGTCCAGCGCGGACGCCAGCAGGTCGGGTGTGACCGGCGCCCGCGCCGGCAGCCCGCGGACGTCGGCGACCACCGCGCGCCCCGCGAACCGCTCCAGCGGCAGCTCGTCCAGCGTGGGCCACGCCTCGTCCACGTGGTACGGCGCGTCGACATGCGTACCGGACTGCGAGCCCATGTGCAGCCGCAGGACGTTGACCCCGTGTTCGGCGACCCGCAGCGCCCTGGAGATCTCCACCTGGGGGTCACCGGGGTACACGGGCATTCCGGTGACCACGGGCACGGACAGATCGAGCCAGGACTCCATCAGCTGCCTTCCATGGCGGGGACCGCGGGGGTGCCGTCGTTCTCCGCACCGGGACCGGTGATCGGCGGCACCGGCACGTCGACCGCACGGGCCAGCCGCGGACCCTCGGGCCCGTACACCGCCCGGGGCTCGGGGAACACTCGCAGCATCGCAAGGTACAGCACGGCGGCGACGGCCAGCGACAGCGGCAGGCTGATGTCGATGCCGTTCGCCAGGTCACCCAGCGGGCCGACGAACTGGCCGGGGATGTTGGTGAACAGCACCCCGACCACCGCGGCCACCCACCAGGCCGTCATGCCCCGCCAGTTCCAGCCGTGCGTGAACCAGTAGCGGCCGCCGCGCTGACGGCGGTTGAAGACCTGGAGCGCGTCCGGGTCGTACCAGCCGCGCCGGGTGTAGAAGCCGAGGATCATGACGACCATCCAGGGCGTGGTGCAGGTAATGATCATCGTGGCGAACGTCGAGATGGACTGCACCAGGTCGAAGCCGAAGCGGCCGATGAAGATGAACGCGATCGACAGCACTCCGACCAGGATCGTCGCCTGGACCCGCGAGAGCCTCGGGAACACCGACGAGAAGTCGAGCCCGGTGCCGTACAAGGACGTCGTGCCGGTCGACATGCCGCCGATCAGCGCGAGCAGACACACCGGCAGGAAGAACCAGCTCGGTGAGATGGCGAGCAGCCCGCCCACGAAGTCGGGGGCCGCCGGGTCGACGTACTTCGGCGCCTTGGTCGCGATGATGCTCGCGGTCGCCAGGCCGAAGACGAACGGCAGCAGGGTGGCGATCTGCGAGAGGAACGCGGCTCCGACGACCTTGCGGCGCGGCGTGTCGGCCGGGATGTAGCGCGACCAGTCGCCGAGGAACGCGCCGAAGGACACCGGGTTCGACAGCACGATCAGCGCCGAGCCGATGAAGGACGGCCAGAACAGAGCCTGTGTCGCCGAGTCGGCGGAGGCCGTGAAGGCACCGGCGTACGACGGATCGAAGTCACCGGCGAAGGCGATCGCGCCGAGCAGGAACAGCACGGTCGCCGAGGTCACCGCGATCTTGTTGACGAACAGCATGAACCGGAAGCCGTACACGCACACCGCGAGCACCAGGCAGCCGAAGAGCGCGTACGCGACCACGTACGACAGGTTGCTGCGTTCCAGGCCGAACAGCCGGTGCGCGCCGCCGACCAGGGCGTCGCCGGAGCTCCACACCGAGATCGAGAAGAACGCGACGGCCGTGAGCAGCGACAGGAACGAACCGACGACCCGGCCGTGCACACCGAGGTGCGCGGAGGAGGCCACCGCGTTGTTCGTGCCGTTGACCGGGCCGAACATCGCCATCGGGCACAGGATCAGCGCACCGACGACCACTCCCAGGAGGGTGGCCGCGAGCCCCTGCCAGAAGGAGAGGCCGAAGAGGATGGGGAAGGCCCCGAGGACACAGGTGGAGAAGGTGTTCGCGCCACCGAAAGCGACCCTGAACAGGTCGAGCGGCGACGCGGTGCGGTCCGCGTCGGGGATGCGCTCGACACCGTAGGTCTCCACCTCGGTGAGAGACGGCGACGATGTGGCGGGGGAGTTCTCGGACAAGGGGGTGCTCCAGCGAAGTGCCTGTGCCCGCACGCGGGCGGTGGAGCGCATGGTGGCGCGGAGGGGCGGATGGCCGGTTGTCGCCGCTGGGGTGTGCGGCGTGAACGGATGCCGTCCTTGGCAGGTCTGCCGACGCTAAGGCCGAGCCCGAGGCCCGCGCCAGCAGATGAAACATCCATCTTCCGCACCCGAGGTGGAGCATTCGTCCATCGCCGGAGCCGGTCGGCTCATCCCTGGACATCGGGCGCCCAGCCGCGGTATTCCATCCCGAACGTGGCGACGATGTTGTGGTCGCTGGTGCGGATCAGGTCGTTGCGGATCAGAGGTTTGCCCTGTCCGCGCTGGTAGGCCCGGCATCTGGTGTTGACGGTCTCCGGCGGGATGCCGAGGGCGATGGATCCGTTGAGGACTCGTCGTCCCTTCGTCCGCCAGGTGTCGTTGTGCTTGGTCCAGATGTCGTAGCCGAGGAACCGCGCCTTGTGGGTGCGGGCGTGTGTGATCACATGATCACCAGCGCCGTGCCTGCCCTGCTCTCCGGGGCCCCTTGCCGCACAACGGACCTGACGCCACATCACTCACGAGACCCGTGAACCAGACCAATCCTCATCACGCAATGACCCTGCCCGCAGGCCCAGGGCACTCGTGAACACCCCCGGGGCGATGAACCAGCATCTCAGCAGGGGCCGCTCCGACCGGATGCTGCTGGGCGACGCGACCTTCATCTGATCGGTTGCGTCGATCTCCGCACTGAACTTCCAGGTCTCGACCGCAGGCCCCTTGATCCACAGTGCCCCGGTCCGATTCCCGGCCCCTGCGGAACGAGAGATCGCTCCGGGAGCCGGGTCGCCGACCCAACCACCGTTATGAACGCCATTCCCGCAACTACCTGGCATTTCTCGGCCTCGCCGCCGCCTGCTGCTGCTACAAACGACTCATCCGTCTCACCACATAGGACACGGTCTAGGTCAGGCACCAATCGAGTACGGCCATCGCACTGGCCAGCTTCATCTGCGCCTGGTCCCAGGCCAGCGACCGGGGCCCGTCGAGTACGCCACTTGCGACCTCCTCGCCCCGGCGGGCCGGCAGGTCGTGCATGAAGAAGGCATCCGGCCACCGCGCCATCAGACGCTCGTCGACGGCGAACGGCGTGAATGCCGTCCGCCAGTCCGGACTGCTCTTGCTGGTCCCGGTGGTCTGCCATTGAGTCGTGTAGACGACGTCCACGTCGCCGTCGATACCATCGACCCGGTGCACCTCGACGACCTTGCTGCCCCACTTCTTCGCCGTCTCCTGGGCTCGAACGAGGACCGCGGGGTCGAGCCCATACCCGGCAGGCGTCGCCAGGGTCAGGGTGGCTCCGGGGACCAGTGCAAGACCTTGTGCAAGGGCTGCGGCGGTGTTGTTCCCCTCGCCGAGATAGGCGAGATGGAGCCCCCGCAGCGAACCGAAGCGATGGGAGAGAAGAGCGATGTCCGTGAGACCCTGAGTCGGGTGCTCTTCGCGCACCATCGCGTTGATGACGGGTATCGAGGCTGTGCCGGCGAGCTCGCGTAGATCATTCTCACCGACAGAACTCCTCACGACCAGGGCGTCGAGCATTCCCCCCAGGATGCGGCCGGTGTCTGACAGCGACTCCCCCGTGGCGAGTTGCAGGTCGTTCGGCCCGAAGGCGATCACGGTACCGCCGAGCCGTACCGCACCGCTGGTGAAAGCAGTCCGGGTACGCGTCGAGGTGTGGGTGAACAGCGTGCCCACCACAAGATCCTGCAGGGGGCGCTCCTTGGGGCGTCTGTTCTCGTGCCAGGCGCAGGAGCGACGGACGAGTGTCTGCAACTCCTCGGGTGTCAGGTCGTGCAGGGAGATGAAACTGCGCGCAGGGCGCAGCCCGTCAGCCCGAACGGCCGTCTGGTCTGTCATCGTTTCGCCTCCGGTTTCTTCGATGCCCGGCTCCGGCTGGAACAGGTTCATGTGTCTGCCCGTTCTCAATCACCCATGAGATCGACGACTGTTCCCAGACCGGCCGCCTCCGCCCGTGCGGCCACCTCCTGGCAGACGGCCACGTCGAGGATCGCCATGCCGAAGGGGTTGCTCACGACAAGGCCGTCCCGCGGGCGAATCGCTTCTTCGCGGCCGAGCAGTACCTCTCCGTACCGCCTTGCCACGGCACGCCCGTGTCCGGGCGAGGATTCCGTGTCGGCCACCACGTCGCCGGCCTGCATCACCGATCCGAGGACGCGACGAGGGTTGTCCCGCACAAGGTCGATGTCGTCGACGTAGATCGCCTCAGCCTCCAGGAACACGGCCGGCATCACGTCGTCGAGTGACACGTGTGCGATGAAGGTCCCCGGGGCGAACCAGCCGGGCGGAATGTACGGTTCGGACGATACTGTCAGCGTGACAACCACGTGGCTCGCCTTCACGCACGACTCGACGTCCGGGTGCTCGGTGACTTTCACATCGGGGTGGTGCGTTGCGAGATCCCGACCGAGCGCGGCCGCCCGGGCGGGGACGATGTCGTACAGGTGGAACTCTCGGACTGCCGGGAAGTTGTGGACGAGCAGCTTCGCGTGCATGGCCGCGATGGTGCCGCATCCGATGATGGTCACCGCGTCAAAGTCCCTGGGGCCGAGCGTGCGCAGGCTGGATACCGTGTAAGCGGCAGTGCGCACAGCGCTGACGTGTCCGGCCTCGACCAGGGTGACCGGGCGGGCGGTCTCCGGATCGAAAAGCACCGTGAAGCCGCCGGCGCGCTCGATGCCCAAGGCAGGGTTGGTCACCGAGGCATTGATCAGCTTGATGCCGTACGCCATGCTCCGGCCTTGCTGTACGCGTCCGAGCATCGCCACCGAGCGTGTATACGCGTTGGCGGAGTTCTCCCAGGCCAGGTAACCCTCGGCGGGCAGGTCGGAGCGGCCCAGGGTGTGCTCGCGCACCGCGGACTCAACCACCCTGACGGGATCGACCTCGGCCAGGCAGCGCATCACGGTGGCGCGGTCGAGAATCCTGATGTGGTCTGGCTTCACTTGAGCCCTTCCCCGTGGTCATAGGTTGAGGCGCAGTGCGCCAACGGTGTCCAGCTGTTCGAGACCCGTTCGGGAAGGTCAGCCGGCTTTGGGTCGACCCCACGCCCTCTCCTGGCGGAAGCCGGCCTGTGTCGGTGCTCTCCGCCAAGTCGGCGGCCACCCCCGCAGCAGGCGCAGTTGCATCGTCCATGAGGAGATCAGAACCTCTCCCGGCTGCGTTCCGCGGCTGGAAGCCGGCCCAGCTCCGTGAATGAGACGACAGCACGGACGCCGGCCGGCCTAGTCGTCGGTGGCACCGGTCGGCGTCGGAGCGGTCATGAATCCGCCCTCGCACCGGTGAGGGAATCGCTGTCTTCGGCCGACATCCCGGCGAGCAGGCCCTCGGAGGTCGCCGCGCCGTAGACCAGGCCGACGTACCGGTCTCCTCGGTCGGGGAAGAGGGTGACGACGGAGGATGCGGGGCATATGGAAGGGATGATTTTCCGGATGGCTGCGATGACCGATCCGGAGGACCCACCGGCGAAAATCGCCTCTTTGGACAACAAGTCATGGCAGGCCGCGATCGATTCCTCGTCCGTCACCTCGACGACACGGTCGATGAGGCTCTCGTCAAGCAGCTCCGGCACCCGGCTCGAACCGATCCCGGGAAGTTGGCGCGGTCCGGGAGGGTTGCCGAACACCACCGATCCGACGGCGTCCACAGCGATCACCTGGAGCCCTTCGGAGTACTCCTTCAGCCGGCGTGCCAGGCCGTTCAACGTGCCGGTTGTGCTCACGCAACCACCAGATAGTCAGGGTGGCTCGGCAAGTCCTCGGCTATTTCCTCCGCGGTGCTCCGATAATGCGCTTCAGGCCCCAGGGAGTTGGCGTACTGGTTGATCCAGACTGCTGCGGGATCGGCGGCCAGTATGTCTTTCACGCGCGCGATACGCGCGGGTAAGTAGCTGCCTCCGGTTGCCGCACCGTCAATCATCTCGACCTGCGCACCGTAGCTTTTCAGAATCGCATGGTTGCTGGATGTGATGTGCGGATCGACCACCAGGGTGAGGCGCAGGCCATGGATCCGGGCCATCATGGCCAGTGCGACACCGAAATTTCCAGAAGTGCTCTCGACGATGTGCGCCCCTGGACGAAAGAGGCCCACTCGCTCGACGCGTTCGCCATCGAGCTCATCGACCTGAACCGGGCGGACGAATCATCTTGGGGTGGGAGTTCGCCGGGGTGGTGGAAGCCGTGGGACCGGAAGCCACCGGCTTCGCAGTCGGCGACCGCGTCATGGGCACCGGAGACATGACACGAGACGGCGCCTGGGCGGAGCGGCTCACGGTCGACCATCGTGTGGTGGCGAGGGCGCGGCGCGCCAGCCGTGCCACCGGTGGACGGTGACGGCGATCACCGGACCGTCCGGCGGCTGCCGCCGGTACGGCGCGTACTTGTCCCGCAGCAGGGCGATCGCCGCGGTGTACTCCTGCTGCGGGCCGGGCGGCAGGACCCGGGCGTCGCCGTCCGCCCGTACCCACCACAGCCGGTCCCAGTTCTCGTCGTACACGTCGACGAGGAGACACACGGCGGGGTGGGCGGCGATGTTGCGCAGTCGCCTCAGCCGCTGTGATCTCTTGGGTTTGCGGTCGACGGCGGTCACGATCTCGCCGCCGCGCGCCGCGAACACGAGGGGCACGAGGTGCGGGCGCCCCTCGGTGTCCACCGTCGCCAGGCGCGCCACCCGTGCCGTCATGAACCGGCGGCGCGCCTCGTTCTCGTCCATGTCCGGCACGGTGAGCTCCGATTCCCCGGTGGCCGGAAGCCGTCATCGGTAGGTGAACACGGCCCCTGTCGCCAGTGTGACGCGGTCGCTCACTCCTCGTCGGGTGCGGTGTCCTGAGATGTGGCGTCCGGCCCCTGTGCCCGGACCCGCTGCACATGTTCGAGTGAGTCGCGCAGTTCCGTCAGCCAGTCGTCGGTGTGGCGCTGGACCAGACGGACGCACCAGGCGAGGGCGTCGCTGCGGCTGCGTGCGACCCCGGCGGCGATGAGGGTGTCGAGGACCTGGCGCTCGGGCTGGCGCAGCCGGGTCATGACGGGCGCGGCGATGTGCGTGAACAGGGCGCGTTCGCCGCCGCACTCCACTCCCCAGGAGACCTTCTTGCGGAACCTGTGCTCCGCCTCTCGTGCCACCGCGACCCGGTCGTCGCGGGTGCGCTCGCGGAACTCCTGGATACGGGACCGGACGGCGGCCTCCTTCTCGGCGTCCGAGGCGCCTTCGGTGAGCCTGGGCTCGGGGATGCGGCCGACGACGGTGATCTCCTCGCGGTCGACCGTCACCTCCGCCAGGCTCTCGAAGAGATCGTCGGGCAGGCGGCCGGCGAACCAGCCGCGCAGCTTCTCGTGCTGCTCTGTCGTAATCATGTAATGACGATTACTCCGTTGTGGCGGATAAGCAAGGGGCTCCGCCGGGGGCTGAACCGGAATGTTTCAGGCCTATTGCGGAGCCGGGGGAATCCGGCCAGGTGGGTGCCTCCGGCGATCAACGGCCGCGCAGTTCCGGGGCTTGAACGTTCGAATTTCGTTACTTCACGCCAGTGATTCAATACTCAAAGTTACCGAAACGCATGGGGTCGATGTGTGTTTCCGGACCGGACTCGGCAGACTCGCGCTCGCCGCACCGGCACTCAACCGAGCCGGTACGGCATTCGATCGAGCGGAAGGATGCACACAATGCCGACCACCGCCCGCTGGGCAGCGACCCTCACCCTCACGGCCGCCGCCGTCTGCGGACCCCTCGGAGGGACCGCCCTCGCCACCCCGGCCCCGGCCCCCCAGGCCCCCGCGGCCACGGCGCACGTCACCCGGGCCCCCGCGGCCACGACCCACGCCGCCTCGGGGCTCTACGCCCCCTCGGCCCTGGTGCTCACCGTGGGCCACGGCGAGAGCGCCGCCCTCGTCACTCCGGAACGCGCGGTCACGCTGAACTGCGCTCCGACCGCCTCCGGCACCCACCCGGCCGCCTTCCAGGCCTGTGCCGAACTCCGCGGAGTGGGCGGCGACTTCGACGCCCTGCCGGCCAGGAACGGGGTCCTGTGCACCAGGCAGTTCAACCCCGTGGTCGTCACGGTCGAGGGCGTCTGGCAGGGCAAGCGCGTCGCCTATGAGCGCACCTTCGCCAACGAGTGCGTGAAGAACTCCTACGGGACGACCGTCTTCACGTTCTGAGGGACCGGGATCGCGCGGCCTTCGTGAGCGTCGATCGGGGGCTGTAGGTGGGGAAGTGCGAGCCCCGTCGCGCAGCGCAGCGCGATCTCGCACCGAGGGCCGGTCAGGCGGAGTGGGGCCGCCGGCCGGCCCTCGGGACCATGTGGAGCCGATGGACCGGTGCCCCACCTCATGGTGGGCCCAAGTCGTATACGACGGAGCCGCCCTCGCGATCCCCGCACGCCAACTCCCGGTCTTGTCAGAAGTGTTGACCACCCTTCTGGAAACGTTTTAACTTCCCCTCACCCGACACCCAGAGGTGAGGAGGCTCCGTGGCTGCGTTGCTGCGGGAGCGCGCAGGTAAGACGACGGCGACCGCTGCTCGCCGTCGTCCACCCGGCGCTCGTACGAAGTGGAAAGGTTTTCAAAGACGGCACAGTCGGACGCTGTTCCTGCTGATGCTTCCCGGGCTCGCCTACTTCCTGGTGTTCCACTACGGCGCGCTGCTCGGCAACGTCATCGCGTTCAAGGACTACGTGCCGTTCGACGGCATCTGGGGCAGCCCCTGGGTGGGCCTCGACAACTTCCGGCGGATGTTCGAGGACGGCGAGTTCTGGGACGCGGTCCTCAACACCCTCTGGATCGCGCTGCTGCAGATCGTGTTCTACTTCCCCGTCCCGCTCGCCCTCGCCCTGCTGCTGCACAGCCTCACCTGGAGCAGCGTCCGCCGCTTCGTGCAGTCGGTGGCGTATCTGCCGCACTTCATCTCGTGGGTGATCGTCGTCGCGCTGTTCCAGCAGGTCCTGGGCGACACGGGCATGGTGAACAGCTATCTCGGCGATGCCGGGCTGCACAGCGTGGACATCATCGGCAACCCCGACGCCTTCAAGCCGCTCGTCGTCGCCCAGGTCGTCTGGAAGGACGCCGGCTGGGGCACGATCATCTTCCTCGCCGCGCTGACCCAGGTCGACGAACAGCAGTACGAGGCCGCCGCCATCGACGGGGCGGGCCCCTGGCGCCGCTTCTGGCACATCACGCTGCCCGCCATCCGCCCGGTGATCGTGCTGCTGCTCATCCTGCGGCTCGGCGACGTCCTCTCCGTCGGCTTCGAGCAGATGCTGCTGCAGCGCGACGCGGTCGGCCCGCAGGCCGCCGAGATCATCGACACCTTCGTGTACTACCAGGGCGTCGTCGGTGGCGACTACGGATTCGCCGCCGCGGCAGGCCTGTTCAAGGGTGTCGTCGGCGCCCTGCTCGTCTACGCGGCCAACAAGGCCGCCCACCGTCTCGGCGAACAGGGGATCTACCGGTGAGCGCCCACGCCCGGCCCGGCTGGATGGAGAAGCCGAGGCCCGCGACCCAGGCGGCCAAGGCCGTCGCGCTGGTCGCCGTCGTCCTGCTGGTCTGCGTCCCGTTCCTGGTGATCCTGTCGACCTCCGTCGCCTCCCAGCGCGAGGTCGTCGCGAACGGCGGCTGGGTGCTGTGGCCCGAGCACCCCACCCTCAAGGCGTACCGGGACATCCTCGACGGCGGCATCGTCACCCACGCCCTCGGCGTCAGCGCGGGCGTCACCCTCGTCGGCACCCTGCTGAGCCTCGCCTGCACGGTCACGCTCGCCTACGCCCTGTCCCGTCCCCGCGTCTTCGGCGGCAGACCGGTGCTGCTCCTGGTCCTGTTCACCTTTCTCTTCCCACCGGGCATGATCCCCGGCTTCCTGCTGGTCAAGGAGCTGGGCATGCTCGACTCGTACGGCTCGCTGATCCTGCCCGTACTCGTGAACGTGTTCAACCTGGTCGTCCTGCGCGGCTTCTTCCAGGCAATCCCGGAGGAGCTCTACGAGGCCGCACGGCTCGACGGGGCGGGGGACTGGCGGGTGCTGTGGTCGGTCGTGCTGCCCCTGTCGAAGGCGGCCCTCGCCGTGGTCGGCCTCTTCTACGCGGTGGCGTACTGGAACTCCTGGTTCTACGCCTCCCTGTACCTGGAGAGCGACCACTGGCCGCTCCAACAGGTGCTGCGCACCTACGTGGTGGCCGGTTCCGGGCTCACCGACACGACCGTGGGCGAGGGCACCGTCAACGCTCCGCAGACCGTGCAGATGGCGGTCCTGGTGATCGCCACCGTACCGATCCTGGTCGTCTATCCCTTCCTCCAGAAGTACTTCACCAAGGGCGTGCTCACCGGCGCCATCAAGAGCTGACTAACTCCCTCCACCCGGAGCCCACCCGGACTCCACCCGGACTCCACCCGGAAAGGTCGGTTTCCCCCATGCCTTCCCTGTCCCGGCGCACCCTGCTGCGCTCGATCGCCGTGGGCGGTGCCGCGCTCGCCGCGCCCGGTGTCCTGACCGCCTGCTCGACCGGCTCGGACGACGGTGATGTCTCCAACGCGGGCAAGAAGCTCGCCCCTTGGCCCGCCTACAAGGCGTTTGCCGGCCCCCGGCCCGACCTCGCGCCCAGCGACGCGGGAGTCCAGGCCGGCTACACGGCCTACCCCACGGACCTGGTCACCTCGGTCCCGGACACACCGGGAGACGGCTCCACCGTCAAGGTCATGTCGGTGACCTTCGGTACACCGCCCAAGCCGGCCTCCGCGAACAAGTTCTGGGCGGCGGTCGAGAAGGCGCTCGGTGTGAAGATCGAGTACACGATCATCTCGCAGACCGACTACCAGAAGAAGATGGCCACCGTGATGGCCGGTGACCCGGGCGACCTGCCCGACATCATCAACATCTTCTCCGGCTTCGTGCTGCCCCGCGAGGCGCAGTTCGTGCAGCGCAGGGCCGAGGACCTCACCCCGTACCTGTCCGGCGAGGCGATCGCGGACCACCCCAACCTCGCCAACATCCCCACCCACGCCTGGCGCGACATGGGCCGGATCGGCGGACGGATCTACGGCATCCCCCTGGAGCGCCCGCTGCCCGGCTCCACCCTCTGGCTCAACCAGGGCTTCTTCACCGACGCGGGGATGAAGGAGGGCTGGACCTCGGAGGATTTCGCCGCCGTCGCCAAGAAGGGGACGAGCGGCAAGAAGTACGCGCTCGGGGCCGCGGCCGGCTCGCTGTTCGGCAACGCGGTGCACTCCGCCGCGCACAACGCCCCGCAGGGCTGGGCCGTGGACAAGGACGGCACCTTCCACGCCAACTACGGCGACGAGCGCTACAAGGCGGCGGTCGCCTACCAGGCGCGGCTGCGCAAGAACGGCTCGTACCACCCCGACGCCACCTCCCTCTCCCAGTCGGACCTGAGCACCCTCTTCCTCAACGGCACGGTCGGCTCCCTGCAGGACGGATTCGGCGGCTATCTGCCCAGGTACCTCGACTCCAAGGGCCTGTTGACCCCGGCCGCCGCACTGCCGTACAGCGTGGACGGCACCCCCGGCGGCATCGTCGCGGGCCGCCGCTCCTTCGGCTACACCGTCCTGAAGAAGGCGAAGAAGGAACGCATCACGCTGCTGCTGCGCATCCTGAACCACCTGGCCGCGCCCTTCGGCAGCAAGGAGTGGGAACTCGTCCACTACGGCGTCGAGGGCACCCACTTCACCCGAGGCCGGGACGGCTCGCCCGAGGCCACCGAGCTCGGCGACGTCGAGAACAACACCAACCTGCCCCTGAAGTACCTCGCCGAGGGTCCGCAGGTGCTGTTCGTGCCGGGCATGCCGGATGCCGTACGGGCCCTGCACGCCTGGCAGGTGAAGGTGGTGCCGGTCGCGATCCGCAACGCCTCCTTCGGGTTGCAGTCCCGCACGTACACCGCCCAGGGCACCACGCTCAAGGCGCTGATGGACGACACCGTCACCGGAGTCGTCGCGGGCCGCCAGCCGCTGTCCGAACTGGACGCGGCGGTAAAGAAATGGCGAGCCCGCGGCGGCGACAGAATGGCCGAGGAGTACGCGAAGGACCACGCCGCCAACACCTGAGGCGGCGTGGGCGGTCGGAGGAGAGGCGCGGGGGATGGGCATGGGGATGGGCATGGGGATGGGGATGGGGAACGACATGACGTCGAAGGGGCGGGTCACGATCCGCGAGGTGGCCGAGCGGGCCGGCGTGTCCATGGCCACGGTCTCGCGCGTGCTCAGCGGCAACCACCCGGTGCCCGCGTCCACCAGGGCCCGGGTGCTGCGCGCCGCCCGCGACCTCGACTACGTCGCCAACGCGCACGCCCGCGCCCTCGTCGGCGGCGGCCGCAAGATGGTCGCCGTCGTGCTCCGCCAGGTCACCAGCCCCTTCTACGCCCAGGTCGCCGAGGGTGTCGAGGCGGAGGCCGCCGTCCGTGGCTGGCTCTGTCTGGTCGGCACCACCGGCGGTGACCCCGGACGCGAGCTGGAGTTCGTCCAGTTGATGCGCGAGGAGGGCGCCCGGCTGGTGATCCTGGTCGGCGGGGTCGTCGAGGACGACGCCTACCGCGAGCGTATCGCGCACTACGCCCAGGCCCTCGCCTCGTCCGGCGCGCGGCTCGTGCTGTGCGGGAGGCCCGCGCCGGATCCCGACATCCCGGCGCTCGTCGTCGAGTTCGACAACGAGGCCGGGGCACGCGCGATCACCGGCCATCTGCTCTCGGCCGGTCACCGCAGGATCGTGTTCCTGGGCGGCCTGCCCGGCAACACGGCCCTCGACGCGCGTGTCGCCGGTTACCGCGCCGCACTCGCCGAACACGGCCTCGGCCCCGAGGCCGCCCACGTCGTCGACTGCGGCCTGGGCCGGGCGGCGGGCCACCGCGCCATGACGGAACTGCTCAGGACCACCCGCCACCCCACCCCGAGAACCCCCGCGACCTCCGAAGCCCCGGCCCCGTACGTCCCCTGCCCCGAGACCGCGGCCTTCGACGCCCCGGCGTCCGGTGGCCGGGGCGCCGCCGGTGCGCGGGGTATCGGGGGTGGGGAGTCCGGGCGTCCGGAGTTCACCGCCGTCTTCGCCGGGGACGACATGGTCGCCGCCGGGGTCCTGCGGGCCATCGCCGACGCCGGGCTGCGGGTGCCGGCGGACATCTCCGTCGTCGGCTACAACGACATCCCGCTCGCGGAGGACTTCAACCCCCCGCTCACCACCGTCCGTACCCCCGCCGAGGAACTCGGCCGCGCCGCCGTCCGCATCGCCCTGCGCGACCCCGAACACGCGGCGGGCGCCCACCACTTGCTCGGCACCCACATCGTCGTACGCGACAGCGTTCAGCCGCCCCCGACCGGGGCTTAGAAGACGGAGGACCCACCCCCGTATGACCGCGCCGCATGTGTCGCCGACCACCCCGACACACCTGCCGCCCCCCGACCCCACAACCTCACCCGTCACCGGCTGGACCCGTGCCCACTGGGAGGCGACCGCGGACCGGCTCCTGGACGGTCTGCTCCCCTACGCGTCACCGGAGTGGGCCCAATACCGGCTGCCGGGCCGGGCGAGCCACTCCGGACCCTGGTCGGACGGCCTCGAAGGCTACGCACGTTCCTTCCTGCTCGCAGCCTTCCGCATCGCGGGTGCCGGCGGGCAGGTCGCTCCCGCACTGATCGAGCGGTACGCGGCCGGGCTCGCCGCCGGGACGGATCCGCACGGCCCGGACCGGTGGCCGCCCATCACCGACCGGGGCCAGCCCATGGTCGAGGCCGCGTCGGTCGCGATCGCCCTGCACGAGACGCGCCCCTGGATCTGGGACCGCCTCGACGATTCCGTACGCGCCCGGGTCGCCGACTGGCTGAGCGGATTCATCGGCGCGACGGTCAACGACTCCAACTGGCGGCTCTTCCAGGTCATCACCGAGGAGTTCCTCGCCTCCGTCGGCGCCCCGCACAGCCGGGCCGAGATCGACGCGGGGCTGGCGCGGCTGGGGGACTGGTACCGGGGAGACGGCTGGTACACGGACGGCGACGGCCGCAAGTTCGACTACTACAACGCCTGGGCCCTGCATCTCTACCCGATGCTGTGGGCGCGCGTCGCGGGACCGCGGGCCGACCCGGACCTGGTGGCCCTGCACCGCGCCCGGCTGCGTGAATTCCTCGGCGTCCACCAGTACTTCTTCGGCGCGGACGGTGCCCCCGTGCACCAGGGCCGCTCCCTCACCTACCGTTTCGCGACCACCGCCCCCCTGTGGGCGGGCGCCCTCGCGGGGGCGACCCCGCTGGCACCGGGCCGCACCAGGCGCCTCGCCTCCGGAGCCCTCAAGCACTTCGCCGAACACGGCGTGCCCGACGAGCAGGGGCTGCTGTCGCTGGGCTGGTACCGCCCCTGTCTCCCGGTCACCCAGCGCTACTCCGGGCCCGCCTCCCCGTACTGGGCGAGCAAGGCCTTCCTCGGTCTGCTGCTCCCCGCCGACCACCCCGTGTGGACGGCGCCCGAGGAGCCCGGGCCGGTCGACACGGCCGACACCTACGTGGCGCTGCCCGCCCCGGGCTGGCTGCTGCACTCGACGGCCGCCGACGGCGTCGTACGGCTGGTGAATCACGGCAGCGACCGGCTGCCGCCGCCTCCGGCACCGGACGAGCACAACCCGCACTACACGAAGTTCGCCTATTCCAGCGCGACCGCGCCCGACACCACGGGGTCCGGGATCGACAACGAGATCGCGCTGGTCGCGGCGGACGGCGCGGCCTCCCGCCGTGGCCGGATCCACCCCTTGGGCGTGGCCGGCCGCCGCGCCGCCTCCTGGCACACGGCCCGCCTCGCGGGCGCGGAGCACCGCGTCGAGACGACCAGTGTGGTGCACGGGCCCTGGGAGGTCCGGGTGCACCGGGTGGCGGGGCCGCGCGGCGCGGCCGTACGGGAAGGGGGGTGGGCGCTCGCGGACGACGCCGGGCCCCTGGAGGGGTACGCGGGGCCGGGCTCGGCGCGGGCACGGCGTCCGGACGGGCTGACGAGCACGGTCGTCGCGCTGCACGGCTGGGACGCGTCGCGCCCCGGCGCGGTCACCCGTGCCCGGGACGCCAACGCCTATGGAACGTATTCGGCGACTCCCCAGCTCCTGCTGCCCGTTCATCCCGGCGGGGTCCACCTGCTCGTCACTCTGGTGGTGCTCGGCAAGGATCCCGAGGTCATCGGCGCGAGCGCCCGGGTCACGGTCGGTGGCGGGGTTCTGATTCGCTTTCCCGACGGGGCGGAGGAAGAAGTTCCGGCAGATCCGCCAGGGGCGGAAAGCGGCTGAGCAGGCGTGCGGCGCGCAGGAGGCGGTGGATGCGGGGCCGGTCGGAGACGACACGGAGGCGTCCGCCGCGCTCCCGTGCCCTCGTCTCGGCGCGGCACAAAACCCGCAGCCCCGAGCAGTCGAAGAAGACGACCCGGCGCAGATCGACCAGCACGTCCGGCTCGGTGCGTGCCGTGGCGGCCAACAGGTGCTCGGCGAGCGAGCCCGCCGTGGCCATGTCGATCTCTCCCGTCACCTCGACCACGGTGAACGGGCCACGCGGATAGCTGTGGGCATGGGGATTGGCCGCTGGAAGCCCGGAATCTGCGAGGGTCATTTGATCTCGGTAGCTACCCCGGTTGGCCGAAAACATCCCCGTGGTCCCGGCAACGAGATTCTGTTCACTCGAACGGGTGAATCTGAGGGCGGATGTATTGACTGTGATCGCGGGCTGACCGGATCTGACCTAATGCTGACTCCATGCAGATGCATATGGAAGGCATCTGGTATCGGAGTGGCGCTCCCAGACCCGACCTCTGCTCGCGCGGCGGGCTTCGTCGTACTGCTCACCCTCGGCCGGATGCTGATCCCCCCGCCGCCCGGAGCAGCTCTGTCACCGGTCCGAGTTCCCGGGGGTGCGGACCGCGGCGCGGTGCCGTAGCCGTGGAGCATGGGTGTTCTCGGCGAGCTGGACCGGCGGCTGTTCACACGGGTGGCCGTGGCGCGGGTGCCGGCCGCGGATCCGGCGCTGCGGCGGCTCAGCCACTCCGCCGATCACGGACGGCTGTGGTTCGCCGCGGCGGCGGGCCTCGCGGTCGTCGGGGGCCGTACGGCCCGACGGGCGGCCCTGCGGGGCGTCGGCTCGCTCGCGCTGGCCTCGCTGACGGTCAACACCGTCGTGAAGGCAAGTACCCGGCGTCCGCGTCCGCTGCTGGACCATGTGCCGTCGATCCGTCACCTCAAGCGGCAGCCCCACACCACCTCCTTCCCCTCCGGGCACTCCGCCTCGGCCGCGGCCTTCACCACCGGAGTCGCCCTGGAATCCGCCGGATACGGCGCCCTGATCGCGCCCATCGCGGCCACGGTCGCCTTCTCGCGCGTGTACGTGGGCGTGCACTACCCCGCGGATGTGTTCGCCGGAGTGGCCATCGGCATCGGGGCCGCCGCGCTCACCTGCCGCTGGTGGCCGCCGCGTCCCGCTCGCCCGGAGCGCGAACGGCCCTCGGCGCCCGCGCCCGCGCTGCCCGGCGGCGAGGGGCTCGTCGTCTTCGTCAACAGCCGGGCCGGGACGGGGGCGCCCGGCACGCCGTTGCCGCCCGCCGAGCGGCTGCGCGGACTGCTGCCGCGGGCCGAACTGGTCGAATGCGGCCCGGACGACGACTTCGCCGAACTGCTCGACCGGGCGGTGGAGAGGGCGGTCGAGCGGGCCGGGGCGGCGGGCGGGGCGCTGGGCGTGTGCGGCGGTGACGGCAGTGTCAACGCCGCCGCCCGGGCCGCGGCCGGACGGGGGCTCGCCCTCGCGGTGTTTCCCGGCGGCACCCTCAACCACTTCGCCCAGGAAGTCGGCGTACCGGACTTCGAGGACACGGCGGTCGCGGTCGCACGGGGCGAGGCGGTGGCCGTGGACGTCGGGGTGGCGAGGTCGGACGCCGGGCACGAGGTGCGCTTCCTCAACACCTTCAGTATCGGTCTGTATCCCGAACTCGTCCGCAAGCGCGAGCACTTGGAGGAGCGCTGGGGCAAATGGCCCGCCGCGGCCGTCGCGCTCGTCCGGGTGCTGCGCACCGCGACCCCCATCGAGCTGAGCGTCGACGGACGCCGTCGCCGGCTGTGGCTGCTCTTCGCCGGCAACGGCCGCTACGAACCCCAGGGTTTCGCACCCGCCTTCCGGCCCCGCCTGGACGACGGGCTCCTCGACCTGCGCCTGATCGACGGGGCCCGCCGGCTCGCCCGTACCCGCGTGATCGTCTCCGCGTTCGCCGGTGCGCTCGGCCGTTCCCGGGTCTACGCGGCCGAAGCGGTGCCCCGGGTCGAGCTGGCGGAACTCGGCGGGGCGGACGCGCTCGCTTACGACGGCGAAGTCGCCTCCACACCACGGGGGTTGAGATTGGAGAAGGCGCGGCGCGCGCTCGTCGTCTACCGACCGGCCGTACCGCAGAACGAGGTCGTCCAGCAGGCCCGGCTGGCCGCCGCGACCGCCCGCTACCGACGAAGCATGAGGGGCCGCCGTCTCCCTGAAGACGGCGGCCCCTCGGTCCGGGGGTGATCACAAGGGCTTACATGTGGACGGCCCGCACGGCGTCCGGGTCCGCGTCCTGGGCTCCGCGGCGGTAGAGCAGGAAGGCGATCACCGCGCCCGCGGCGAAGAAGCCCGCCGACCACCAGAAGGCGGTGGTGTAGCTCTCGATCGTCGCCTGCGCCTGGACCAGCTTGCTGGTCGCGTCCTTGCCGGCCAGGTAGCTCGTCGCGGCGCTCGCGGCCAGCGTGTTGAGCAGCGCCGTACCGATCGAACCGCCCACCTGCTGCATGGTGTTGACCGTCGCGGAGGCGACACCCGCGTCCTCCGCCGCGATCCCGCTGGTGGCGAGGGACATGGCGGGCGGCATCACGATGCCGAGGCCCGCGCCGATCAGAAGCAGCGGCGGCAGCACGGCGGTCGAGAAGTCGGAGGCGACTCCGATGCCGGTCAGCCAGGCCATACCGCCCACCGCGATGGCGAAGCCCGCCGGGATGACGACCTTCGGGCCGATCCTCGGCACCAGGATCGTGGTGGAGACCTGCGCCATGATCATCAGGGTCGCCATCATCGGCAGGAAGGCGACACCGGTCTTGGTGGGGCTGAAGCCCAGGTTCAGCTGCAGGTAGTAGGTGAGGAAGAGGAAGACACCGAACATGCCCGCGCCGGTGATCAGGACGGTGACGAACGAAGCGGCACGGTCGCGGTCGAGCAGCACACGCATCGGCAGCAGCGGGTGCTCGGCGCGGGTCTGCCACCAGGCGAACGCGCTCAGCAGGATGCCACCGGCGGCCAGGAAGCCCCAGGTCTGGGGCGAACTCCAGTCGTGCGTCTCGGCGTTGGAGAAGCCGTAGACGAGGGCGAAGAGACCGGAGGAGACCAGCAGCGTGCCCGGCAGGTCGAGCTTGGAGTCGGCGGCGTCACGGTGATTGCTCAGCAGCACCCAGCCACCGGCGAAGGCGACGACCGCGAAGACGAGGTTGACGAACAGCGTCCAGCGCCAGTCGAGGGCGTCGGTCAGCACACCGCCGAGCAGCAGCCCGACCGCGCCGCCGGCACCGGCGATCGCGCCGTACACGCTGAAGGCCTTGGCGCGTTCCTTGGCGTCGGTGAACGTCGTGTTCAGCAGCGAGAGCGCGGCGGGCGCGAGCAGCGCGCCGAAGACACCCTGCAGGGCCCGCGAGGTGACCAGCATGCCGAAACTGGTGGACGCGCCGCCGAGCACGGAGGCTCCGGCGAATCCGGCGATACCGACGAGGAAGGCGGGCTTGCGCCCGAAGAGGTCGGCGATGCGGCCGCCGAGCAGCAGCAGGGAGGCGAAGGCCAGTGAGTACGCCGTGACGATCCACTGCCGGTTGCCGTCGGAGAAGCCGAGGTCCGCCTGGGCGGACGGCAGGGCGATGTTCACGATGGTGGCGTCGAGGACCACCATCAGCTGCGCGATGCCGATGATCGCGAGGATCCACCACCTCTTGGACGAGGGAGTGGACGAGCCGTCCACGGAGCCCTTGCGGGCACCTTCGGTCAGGATCTGGGACATGCGGGAACCACTCCAGGGAAGTCGCTCATGACCACGGGATGACGGAGTCGTAAACGAAACCGTTTCGTACACATCGACAGTAGACCAGCCTCTGCGAAACGGCAACGTTTCGCAGAGGCTGGCGGGTGAGGCGGGCGTCACACTCGGGAGAAGCGCTGCTCATGGCCATGTATTCCTTGACGGGAATATAACTGGCCAGGCATATTGGGGTCATGTCCGACGCCCCTCTCTGGACCGCGCTCGCCGACCCCCACCGTCGCGCGATCGTCGCGCTGCTCCTGGAGCGTCCGAGGCCGGTCGGCGAGATCGTGGCGGCGTGCGGTCTCAGCCAGCCCAGCACCTCGAAGCATCTGCGGGTGCTGCGGGAGGCGGGCCTGGTGCGCGTACGACAGGACGCGCAACGCCGTGTCTACGCCCTCGACCCGGCCCCGATCGCCGCACTCGACGCCTGGCTGACCCCGTACCGGAAGCTGTGGAACGAGAGCCTGGACGCCCTCGGCCGCCGCCTGGACGCGACGGCGGGGAAGCCGGCGCGGGAGCCGGCGGGGGAGCCGTCGGACGTTCCGGAAGATCCCACTCCCTGAGGACTGAGCCATATGTCCGCCGAACCCACCGCCCTCACCGGCAGCTACCTCACCCTCGACGACGGCCGCCCCGCCGTCCGCTTCAGCCGCACCTACGACCACCCGATCGACCGTGTCTGGCGGTTCGTGACCGACCCGGACGAGCTGGCCGAGTGGTTCCCGTCCCGGGCGGAGATCGAGCTGCGCCCCGGCGGCACGATCAGGTTCAGCGGTGACCCGAACATGCCGGAGTCCACCGGGCGGGTCCTCGCCGTGGACCCGCCCCGGCACCTCTCCTTCGACTGGGGCGGCGACGAGCTGCACTTCGATCTCGAAGCCCTGGACGAGAAGCGCACCCACTTCACGCTCACCGACGTCCTCGCGGCCGAGAACACCGCCGCGCGCAACGGCGCCGGCTGGGAGGTGTGCCTCGCCGGCCTCGACGCGAAGGCCCGGGGCGAGCGCTTCGAAGGCCCGCACGCCGGGACACGTGCGCCCTGGAAGGAGATCTACGGCCGTTACGTCGAGGCCGGAGTTCCGTCCGGCGCCCCGGTGCCGGGGACGGACTGAAGACCCCTCAGGCCAGCTGCCGCCGCACCAGCTCGTGCAGCCGCCCGCCCGTGTCCGCCAGCAACTGCGCGGGCGGGCCCTGCTGGGCGACCCGGCCGTCCTCCATCACGATGACGCGGTCCGCGTCCAGCACAGTGGACAGCCGGTGCGCGATCACGACCCGGGTGGCGTTCAGCGCCCGGGTACTCTCGATGACCGTGCGCTGGGTCTCGTTGTCGAGCGCGCTGGTCGCCTCGTCGAAGAACAGGATGCGCGGCCGGCGTATCAGCGCCTGAGCGATCATCAGCCGCTGCCGCTGGCCGCCGGAGATCGCGCCGCTGCCGGAGACGATGGTGTGCAGCCCCATCGGCATCCGCTTGATGTCCTCGGCCAGGCCCGCCAGCTCGGCCGCCGCCATCGCCTCCTCGGGTGTGTACGGCTCGGTGCCGCAGATGCAGTCCAGGATCGAGCCGGTGAACGGCTGCGCGTGCTGGAGCACCACACCGCACTGACGGCGTACGGCCGACTGGTCGAGGGCCGCCAGATCCTGGCCGTCGTACAGCACACTCCCCGAGACCGGCTTGTCGAAGCCGATCAGCAGCCGCAGCAGCGTGGACTTGCCGCAGCCGCTGGGCCCGACGATCGCCACGAACTCACCCGGCCCGATCTCGAACGACACGTCGTCCAGGACCAGCGGACCGTCGTCGGCGTACCGGAAGGAGAGCCGCCGGGCCTCGATCGCGCCGGACAGGACGCCGGGGCGGGTGCTCGCCACCCGCACCTCCGGCGCCGCGTCGAGCACCGGCCTGATCTCCTCGAACATCGGCAGCGCGGCCGCCGCCGACACGAACGCGCCGGTGATCTGGGTGACCGAGGTCAGCAGCATGGTCATCGAGGTGTTGAAGGTGAGGAAGTCGGCGGCCGACAGCGAACCGCGTGCCGGACCCGCGAGCAGTATGAACATCAGCAGCGAGCACAGCGGCAGATACACCGCGCCCATCACCGCCGTGAGGTTCTTGATACGGCCGACCTTCTGCTGGAGCTCACGGCTGCGCGCGAACTCGCCCGCCCAGGCGGCGTACGCGTAGTTCTCGGCCGCCGCGACCCGCAGCTTGGGCAGTCCGCGCAGGGTCTGGAACGCCTGGTTGTTCAGCTTGTTGCCGAGCACGACCAGCCGTCGCTGCCAGCGCACCTGCCACAGGCCGAGCCCGAGGAAGGCGACCGCGATGACGACGAGCATGCCGATCGCGGCCAGCGCCATCGGCACGCTGTACCAGAGCAGCAGCCCCAGGTTCATCGCACCCACCGTGCCCGCCTGCGCGAGCGTCGGCCCGACGCCCGCGAGGAGGCGGCGGATCGCGCTGATGCCCATGGCCGCACTCGCCAGCTCACCCGTCGAGCGGGACGTGAAGAACTTCGTGGGCAGTCTCAGCAGCCGGTCCCACACCGCCGGCTGGAGCGTCGCCTCGATCCGCCCCTCCATCCGCAGCAGCGTGAGGTTCTGCATCAGCATGAACGCCGCCGACACGATGCTGGTGACCATGATGGCCAGACAGACCTGCACGATCAGACCGTGCTGCGCCTTGGGCACGTACTCGCCGAGCACCTTGCCGGTGGCGATCGGTACCAGCGCGCCGACCGCGACGGTGACGAGACCGCTGATCGCGAGGTTGCGCAGATCGCCGCCCGTGCCCCGGAGACAGAACAGCAGCAGCCGCAGCGGACTCAGCTTCCGCTCGGGCAGCGGACGGTAGAACATCACGGCCCGTGGCTCGAACTCCGGCGCGTTGGCCTTCTCGACCGGGGTCTCCCGCCCGGACGACGGCTGCAGGGCCACATAGCCGCCGCGCCGCCAGAGCAGGGCGACCGGGCTGCCCGACACGGCCCGGTGGCCCACCAGCGGACCGATGTCGTCCCGCCACCAGCGCCCGTCGAGACGTACGGCACGGGTGCGGACGCGGGAGGCGAGCGCGATTTGCTCGACCGGGTCGAGCCGGTCGCTCTCCGTCCCGCTCTGCGCGGGCTCCGCGAGGCTGATCCCGGACGCCTGGGCGACCAGCTTGCAGGCCGCGTACGTGGCGTCCGCGTCGGCCGCCGTCGGACGTTTCGACTGCTTGCCGATCGACGCCAGCAGGGTCCGGTCGGCCTGGGCGCGGACGGCCTCGCCCGCCTTGATGCCCGCCGCCGTACGGTCCTCGTGGCTGGCCTCCAACTGCTCGATCCAGCGGTCGAGCGTGGACAGCAGCCGGTACTGCTGGTCCACCATGCCCTGCCAGACACCCGAGTCCATCAGCAGATCGGCCGCCGCCTCGGCGCCGTACAGGGAGCCGTACTGGACGCTCCCGGGCGGCACCTGCATCCAGAAGACGTCGTCGTCGGTGAGCACGGCGGCGTTCTCCGTGGCCATCGGCGCCTGGAAGAGAATGGAGAGACTGCGGCCGACACCGAGGGCGAGGGCGTGCTCCAGCGGGCTCGACGTCGGCGGTACGTACTGGGGGTTGCCGTAGTCGTCGTAGGACCAGGTCTGGGTGTCCACCGGCTGGTACAGCTCGCGCAGCACGATCCGGCGCACCACGCAGTCCCGCAACGGCCGCCCCACGAGGGTGTGTTGCGGGCCGGCGACGGGGCCGAGCAGCAGGGAGCCCGCTTCGAGGCGGCCGAGGTGGTGCCAGTGGCCCTGCTGGACGGCGTCGACCGCGAACAGGTCCATGGCGCCCGCCGCGACGAGCCACAGGACCTGCGGGCCCTCCAGGTCGAGCCGGGTCAGGCCGGAGCAGTCGATGGGCGTGCCCATGCCGCCGAGCGCGCCGAGGACGAGGTCTCCCTCGCGTGCGCCCTCGTGAACCGTGGTCATCTCATCGCTCCTTGACCAGGTCGGCGTACGGACCGCCGGCCGCCACCAGGGCGTCGTGCCGCCCGCGTTCCACGATCGTGCCGTGCTGGAGGACGACGATCTCGTCGCTGTCGCGCACGGTGCTCAGCCGGTGGGCGATCACCACACAGGCGCAGCCGCGCTTGCGCAGATTGTCGATGACCGTCTGCTCGGTCTCCGCGTCCAGCGCGCTGGTCACCTCGTCGAGCACCAGGATGCTGGGCCGTCGCACCAACGCCCGTGCGATCTCCAGGCGTTGGCGCTGGCCGCCGGAGAAGTTGCGGCCGTCCTGCTCGACCCGGCTGTGGATGCCACCGGGGCGGCGCATGACGACGTCGTACAGCGCCGCGTCCTCCAGCGCCGCGACCACGGCCTCGTCCGGGATCGACGGGTCCCACAGCGCCACGTTGTCGCGGACCGTCCCCTCGAAGAGGAAGACGTCCTGGTCGACGAAGGAGACGGAGGCGGCGAGCGCGCCCCGCGGGATGTCCTCCAGCCGCTGCCCGTCGATGCGGATCACACCCTCCCACGGGGCGTACAGGCCCGAGATCAGCCTGGAGACCGTGGACTTGCCACTTCCCGAGCCGCCGACCAGGGCCACCTGCCGGCCCGGGCCGACCGTCAGCGAGAAGCCGGTCAGCAGGGGCTTGTCCAGCGGGCTGTAGCCGAAGGTGATGTTCTCCAGCTCGACATGGCCCTGGAGCCGGCGGGTGGACTCACCGCTGCCGGAGCGGGCGTAGAGCGGGTCGGACTGGAAGTTCTCGACGTCCTTGAGACGCGCCACGTCGGCAGCGAAGTCCTGGATGCGGCCCGCGACACCGTTCAGCCGGGTGAGGGGCGCGGTGAAGCGGGTGACCAGGGCCTGGAAGGCGACGAGAAGACCGACGGAGATATGGCCCTCGACCGCCCGCAGGCCGCCGATCCAGAGGATCAGCGCGGAGTTGAGCGTCGCGAGCGTCGGTGCGACCACGCCCAGCCAGGCGCTCGGCACCCCGAGGCGCTGCTGCTCCTCCAGCGTGGTCGCGTGCTGCCCGGCCCACTTGCGGAAGTAGCCGTCCTCACCGCCGGTCGCCTTCATCGTCTCGATCAACTGGAGCCCGGTGTAGGCCGTGGTCGTGAGGCGCGCGTTGTCGGCGCGCAGCTTCGCGGTGCGGGTCGCGCGCAGCCGGATCACCACGCGCATCGCCACCACGTTCAGCAGCGCGACGCCGATGCCCACGGCCGTGAGCTGAGGGTCGTAGGTGTAGAGGAGCACCGCGTACAGGACGACGACGATCGCGTCCACGCCCGCCGCCGCGAGGTCACGGGAAAGGGTCTCGGCCACCGCGTCGTTCGACTGCAGCCGCTGCACCAGGTCGGCCGGGCTGCGCTGGGAGAAGAAGGTGACCGGCAGCCGCAGCAGGTGGCGCAGGAAGCGGGCGCTGCTGAGGGTGGAGGAGATGATCCGGCCGTGCAGCAGATTCGCCTGTTGCAGCCAGGTCAGCACCACCGTCAGCACCACACAGGTGCCCATCGACGCGAACAGCACGCCCAGCAGCGAGGTCCGGCCGCCGATCAGGTAGGTGTCGATGTACGTCCGGCTGAGCGCGGGCACCGCCGCGCCGACCGCGACCAGCAGCAGGCTCGCCAGCACGGCGGCGGGCATCGTGCCCGAGGTGCCGCGCAGCCGGGCCGGCATGGCACCCAGTACGCCCGGCTTGCGGCCGCCCCTGCGGAAGTCGGGCCCCGGCTCCATGACCAGCACCACGCCCGTGAAGCTGGTGTCGAAGTCCTCCATCGGCACGAAACGGCGGCCCTTGCCGGGGTCGTTGATGTACACGCCCCGACGCCCGAAGCGGCGGCCCATGCCGTCGTAGACGACGTAGTGGTTGAACTCCCAGAACAGGATCGCGGGCGCCTTCACCTCGGCGAGCGCGGCGGTGTCCATCTGCATGCCCTTGGCCGTGAGGCCGTAACCGCGCGCCGCCTTCAGCAGGTTGCTGGCGCGCGAGCCGTCCCGGGAGACACCGCAGGCGATGCGCAGCTCTTCGAGAGGGATGTGCCGGCCGTAGTGGCCGAGCACCATGGCGAGGGAGGCGGCGCCGCACTCCACGGCCTCCATCTGCAGGACGGTGGGCGTCCGGACCGCCCTTCCCTTCGCCTTGGGGACCGTGCGTTTGGGCGGGGCGGTGCGTCGTCTGCTCCGGGTGTCCGGTGCGGTGGTCACGGCAGGAGCCAATCGACGGGGCGCTGATCGGCCAGCCGGATCGAACCCGTGGCCAGGGTCATGGAGGTGAGCGCGAACGGCGGTCCGTCCGCCGAGGACCACTTCAGGCCGCTCTTGGTGGCGGCGGAGCGGTCGAGGCGGACCAGGACGGCCACCGGCCTGCCCTTCTTGGTGAACTGCTCGCCGAGCTGACCGTCACCGAGGAAGGAGGCGATCTGCGCCTGCGTCTGCACGCTCCGGCCGACCGCCTTCACATGGCCCCGCAGCACCCCGTACTGCTGGGTCGGCACCGACTGGACGGTGAGGTCGACCGCGGCGTTCGCGGGGATCGTGGCGGCGCTGTCCGCGGGGACGTACACCGTCGCGTAGAGCGGATCGTCGGTGTGGGCGACCTTCTCCACGGCGGCGACGTTCGCGCCGGTCGAGATGATCGCGCCGATGGTGGCGGCGAGCGCCGTGACGCGGCCCGCGGCGACCGTGCGGACCACGGTCGTGCCGTCCTGCGCCGTACGGACCCTGAGGACGGGGGCGTTCGCGGGCAGTTGCTCGCCCTCCTTGGCCAGGACCGCGGTGACCTGCCCCGCGACCGGGCTCTGCAGTACGTAACTGCCCTCCCCGTGCGTGAGGACGGCGGGCGCGCTCACCGTGGACGCCACGGTGCCCGTCACGGCCCACACGGACGCCGCCGCCATGACGACGACGGTCACGGACAGGGCGAGCCAGCCCTGCGGGCGGGCGAAGCGCACCGGAAGGTCGAGTTCTTCGGGCGACTGCAGCTTGGCGAGGGCCTGTTGGCGGAACTGCACGGTACTTCCCTCACCTGTCGGAGAGATTCACGGCACCGGAGAGCCCCGGAACCGGGGAGTGGTTCCGGGACTCAACGGCACAGAATGCGATCAGAGACCGGCGACCAGGCCGGTGACCGGGGTGGTGTTCAGGCCGGTCACACCCTCGACGGTGCCGACGACCGTGTTCACCACGCCGGAGACCGGGACGATGCCGTCGACCAGGCCGGTGACGGTGCCAACGGCGTTCAGCGACAGACCGCCGGAGACGTTGTCGAGGTCGGCGTCCGAGATCTCGGCGGTGGCGACCTGGGGGGTGGAGTTCATGGGGGAACTTCCCTTCGTATGGATATTCATAAGGGGGAGAGCGGCCCCCCTCTGGGGACAGATGACGGCCGCCACCGCGGGGGTGCGGCACCCGTGTCCGGGCGCCCTGCGGCCCTCGTCTCCGAGGACCGCGCGGCCCCGTTGCCGAGGCCTGCCGCGACCTCCGCGGTGCAACGGATCAAAGCACGGTCGCGGCGCACGCATCCAATCAACCAAGGCTCTCACCTGCGGACTTGAGCACGGCGACGGCCCAACCGTGCAGGCGTGCGCACGTCTCGACAGCCAGTTCTTCACATGCTGCACGGCATCGTTCCGTCCCCGGCCTTGTGGACCCGCGGCCGAAAGGGACAGTCCCCCCGCAATCGCGCGCGGGGGGCGCGCGACTGTGCAGATCCACCCTCCGCCGTGACGTGCCTGCGTATTCGATGTGCAGATTCCCTGAAGCAGGGATTCCGTTCCCGTTCGTAGACGTTCCGTCATCGAGTGGTGGCGGAGCGTGTCGTTCAGCCCAGAAGTGCGTACACGGTGCTCGCGCGTGCCGCGATCTCCCCGGAGCCCTCGGCGGTCATCGTGATGTCGGCGAAGGCCATCCGGCGGCCGAGCTTGGTGAGGACCGCCTCGACCAGCACATCGGCATCCGTGACCGCGCGCTGGAAGCTGGTGGACTGCTGAACCGTCGTCATGGGGACGAAGGCGCCGCGGGCGGCGGACACCGCGATCACGGTCGCCGTGTCGGCGGCGGCCATCAGGGCCTGCCCCGACAGGGAGCCGCCCTCCCGGGAGAGCCGGGTGGACCAGGGCAGCCGCAGTACCGCGCGGCCCTCGGTCAACTCCGTCACCGACAGGCCCAGATCGAGCACCCAGGGAGCGAAGTTCGCGGAGAGGATCCTGTCGGCTTCTGTGAGGTTCAGCGTCATGCGAGGCATTGTTCCCCGCTCACTCGGCGTGAGGGCCCGATTGCCTCGTAATTGCCTGCCTTTGGTCGAGTCAACTCCTGCTTTTCTCAAACCCAGTTGAACAGCCCACGCGGCTCGCGCGTATCAACAGGCATCCAGGCGCCCCCCCAGTCAGCCGCCGGACGGTGGCCTCGGCCCCGTCCCCAGGAGGTCAAAGAGTTGAGTCACAAAAGGATTCCCAAGCGCAAGGCCGCGATCGCTGTAGGCGGTGTTGCGGCGCTCGGAGCGGCAGCCCTGCTGCTGCCCAACGCCAACGCCTCGCAGACCGACGCGAAGGACGCCGCTCCCAAGACGCTGAAGTCCGCGGACGCCTCGGATCTGGCCTCCCTCATTGCCTCCCAGATCGGTGAGGCCTTCGGCGGCGCGTACTACGACGACTCGAAGCAGCAGATCATCATCAATATCGTCGGCGACAACAGCAATGTGATCAACCAGATCGAGAAGGCCGGCGCGGTTCCCCGCAGCGTCGACAACAGCTGGTCCGCGCTGCAGACCGCCGCCAAGACGCTGAAGGCCGACGCGACCATCGCCGGCACCGCATGGTCCATCGACCCCAAGACGAACAAGATCCAGGTCAGCGCCGACAGTACGGTCACAGGTGCGAAGTGGGCCAAGCTCACGTCGACCGTCGACTCGCTCGGCTCCGGCGTGGCCACGGTCAAGAAGTCCGCCGGCACCTTCAAGCCGTTCGTGTCGGGCGGCGACGCCATCTTCGCCCAGACGGACGCCGGCGGTGTCCGCTGCTCCCTCGGCTTCAATGTCACCGCGAGTGACGGAACTCCGGCCTTCCTGACCGCCGGGCACTGCGGTGTCGCGGCCAAGCAGTGGTCGGACTCGCAGGACGGCCAGCCGATCGCGACCGTCGACCAGGCCACCTTCCCCGGTGCCGGCGACTTCTCCCTCGTGAAGTACGACGACCCGGCCACCCAGGCGCCGAGCGAGGTCAACGTCGGCAACGGGCAGACCGTCCAGATCGCCCAGGCCGCGGAGGCCACGGTCGGTCAGGAAGTTCTGCGGATGGGCAGCACCACCGGTCTGCACGACGGTTCGGTCACCGGTCTTGACGCCACCGTCAACTTCCAGAGCGAGACCGACCCCAACGGCGTCGACACCGTCACCGGTCTCATACAGACCGACGTCTGCGCCGAGGCGGGCGACAGCGGTGGCTCCCTGTTCACACAGGACGGCAGCGCGATCGGCCTCACCTCCGGCGGCAGCGGCGACTGCACGGTCGGCGGCGAGACCTTCTTCCAGCCGGTGACGACCGCCCTGGAGGCGACCGGCGCGACGCTCGGCGCCGGTGACGCCGCAGGCGCGGGAGACGCGGGTGCCGGAGACGAGGGTGCCGGAGACGCGGCCGCCACGGACCCCGCGGCCACTGACCCGGCGGCGACCGACCCGGCCGCCACGGACCCGGCGGCCACCGACCCCGCCGCGACCGACCCCGCGGCCACGGAGGACCCGGCCGCAGGCGACGACCAGTCCGCGGACGACCAGTCCGGCAACAGCACCGGTATGGACGCCGGCTCCGGCCTGGTGACCAGCACCCCGTGACGCCGGTGACCACGAGCCACTGACCCGGCCGTGCCGTTCCACTACGGTCCGGTCGGCAGTGGAAGGGTCCGGCCCTCCGGCGGGAGGGCCGGACCCCACCCGTGTTCCGGCACCACACAGTCGGTCGTACGCACTCAGCCGTGCGGTCGCGCCCGCAGCAGAAGCAGCGCGACGTCGTCGGGTCGCTCCTGCGGTGTCGCCCCGCCCTGCTCGACCAGGTCGTCGGCCAGTCGGCTCAGCGGCTGCCCGCCCGCTCCGGCGAGCTGCCGCCCGAGGTCGGCCAGGGCGTCCTCGATGTCGACACCGGGGGACTCGATCAGACCGTCGGTGTAGAGGACGAGCACGGAACCGGGGACGAACGGGACCTCGGTCGTCGCGTACGTGGCGGCGGAGTCGATGCCGAGCAGCGGCCCGCCGGCCAGGTCCAGCACCCGGACCCGCCCGTCCGGCCGCAGCAGCAGCGGGGGCGGGTGACCCGCGCGCGCCATGACGGCCACCTCACGCTCCGGGTCGAGGCGCAGATAGAGACAGCTCGCGAACAGCTCGGAGCCCAGGTCGATCAGCAGCCGGTTGGTGCTGCGCATGACCTCCTCCGGTGGCTGCCCGACGGTCGTGTACGCCCGTACGGCCGTGCGGATCTGCCCCATCAGCCCCGCCGCGGTCACGTTGTGCCCCTGGACGTCGCCGATGACCGCCGCGGCCAGGCCGTGCGAGGGCATCAGGTCGTAGAAGTCCCCGCCGATCTCCATGCCCTGGGTGGCCGGGAGATAGCGCGCGGCCGCCTCGATCGAGGGCAGCGAAGGCAGCGAGGGCGGCAGCAGCGCGGCCTGCAGACCGTGTGCCAGCTGCAGCTTGGCGTCGTAGAGCAGGGCCCGCTCCAGGGCCTGCGCGATCAGACCGCTCAGGCTGGTCAGCACCGCGCGCTCGTCCGCCGGGAAGGTGTGCGGCTGCGCGTAGGCGAGGACGCAGGTGCCCACCGGACGCCCGGACGCGATCAGCGGCAGATACGCCCATGCCGCCATGCCGTCGTGTGTCGTGTTCCGGGACGGATAGAGCCGCTCCAGCTGCTGACGGGAGTCGAAGAAGGCCGGCAGGCCGGTGTTCAGGGCCTGGGTGCCCGGGGTCTGCGCGCTCAGCGGCACCCCGTGCCAACGCTCCACGATGCGCGCGTCCGCGTACCCCCGGTGACCGAGCACGTCCATACGGCCGGCCCGCGAGCCGAGGACGACCAGGGCCTTGCTGCCCACGGCGGGCGCGATCTCGTCCGCCACCAGCTGCACCACGTCCTGCACGCCCGCCGCCTGGGTGAGCGCGCCGGCCAGGCTCAGCACATGGGAGATGGTCATCAGGCCCGGGGTGGTGCCGTCGTCCGGCCGCGGCCCGGCGCGCCCCATCTCGGTCACCGCCCGGGCCCGGGAGATACGCACGCTCAGCCCGTTCGTACTGGGATAGAGACGGAACGACAGCCACTCGCCGGGCGGCCGCAACGCCACGAACGACGTCACGTGCTGGCTGATCAGCGCGGCCCGGTAGCGGTCCTCGTAGACGGGATCGTTGAGCCACGGCACCGACGCCCACAACTGGCTGCCCAGCAGTCCGCCGACCGGTACGCCGAGCAGCTCCACCGCCGCCGCGTTGGCGAAACCGACCCGCCCGTGGAGATCGAGCGCGCACAGCCCGTACGGCAGCCGAGCCACCATCCGCGCCGCCTCCACCGAGCCCAGCGTCCCGGTGGCCGCCGTGGCGGCCTGCGCCAGCAGATCGGGCTCGGGGCGGATGAGACGGTTCTGGGCCGCCGCCCGCTCCAGGCGCAGCGCGAGCCGGTCGCAGGACGCGGTGAGATGGTCGCGTTCCCGGTCCGAGAGGTCGGGGGGATGCGAGCCGGGCCAGACCACGAAGACGGCCCCGTACGTCCGCTGCGCCGTCGCCACCGGGAGGGCGGCCAGCGCGAAGGGGTAGGGCAGCACCACGGAGATCCGCGGGAAGCGGCGCGCCATGTCCTCCTCACCGCCGACCCAGATCAGCCGCCGCTCGCGCACCGCCGCGGCCACCGGGATCGGCGCGTTGAGCCCCACCCGCTCCCACGGCGCCGCGAACGCCCTGGGCATGCCCGCCATCACCGCCATCTCCAGCACGGGTTCGTCGGGCGTCAGCAGGTACACCCCGCCGGAGTGGGCGTGCACCTCCTCCAGCAACGAGGCCAGCGTCAGCGACAGCAGCGGCTGCCCGACCGGCATCGGCCGACCCGCCGGCGCCTGCTCGGACCCCTGCAAGTCGGACACGCCGACCACCTCCTCGCAGGGCCGCGCGACGGGTCTCAGGGATCAAGGCTCCCTCGTGTCGGCCCTTCCCGCACGGCGAGCGCCACGCGCGGCACGCGGTGCCGCTCATGGGCTTCGCCGCAGGCCCGACGGCCTCGGAACGGTCACAGGGGCTGCGCGAGCGCCCCGGAAGCGCTGTAATTGCGGACGTGGTCAGTGAGGGCGCTGCGGAGCGCGGAAGGCGAACGCTGCGTGCCGAACTTGCCCTCAAGACCACCACCCCGGACCTGGACCCGCGCGAACGACTGCGCCGCGTCCTCGAACAGGCGCTCGTCTTCGCCCGTGCGAGCGTCGCCGCGGTGTACACGCCCACCGGCGGCGAACTGCACCTGGCCGAGTCGGCAGGGGTCCCCAGGACGCTCTACGGGCTGCGCGACAGCTATGTCCTCACCGGCGGCGGCTCCCCCGCGGCGGACGTGCACCGCTCGGGCCGCCCCCTGTGGCTCGGTCCGGCGGACATCGCCCGCTGCGCCGAGGCCCGCCGACTCCCCTTCCAGGACTTCTGGCTGGCCGTGCTGCCCCTGCCGGACGGCGGCTGTCTGGTCGCGGCCGCCGAGCGCCCGGACGGCTTCGACGCCGAGGACCGCGACTGTCTCGCCCTGATCGCCGAGGCCTGCGTCAGCCCGCCGCCGGGCCCGGCGGCCGCCACCCACACCCCGCCCACCAGCTCGTTCGACCTCGCCATGGACACCGGGCACGTCGAGGTCGACGACGAGATGCTGGAGCTGTTCGGCCTCAGCCCGGCCGAGTTCGACGGCAAGGTCGAGAGCCTGCTGTCGATGACCGTCCCGGAGGACCTGCCCACGCTGATGTCCGTGGTGGAGGCGGACCACATGTCCATCGGCGACCGGGAACTGGAGTTCCGCATCCTGCAGCCCTCCGGCGAGCCCAAGTGGCTGCGGCTGCGCGGCCGTCTGCTGCCCGGCGGAGAGGGCCGCCCGGCGCGTCTCGTGGGCACCGTCGCCGACGCCTCCAAGCTGCGCTCCGGCGTCAGCGACGTGGCCCGCGTCCAGCGGCTCGCCTCGGCCCTCGCCACCGCGGGCACCGTCCGTGACGTGGGCCGTGCGGTGGCGGCCGCGCTGCGGCGGCCCCTGCGGGCCGACCGGATCGCTCTCGCCGAACTGGAGGGCGACCGCTTCGTCGTCACCCTCCTCGATCCGCCCGAACCGGGCGCCTGGCCCGAGCTGTGGCGCGCCGAATGGCGCTCGGAGTGGCCCGACGCGCCCGTACGCGCCATGCCGACGCTGGTGTCGGCCCTCAACGAGGGACGGCCCGTCGTCTGGCCCGCCGGGGCGCCCCTGGAAGCCGCGCTCGCCGATGTCGGCCCCGGCGGCCTCGCCGTGCTGCCGCTGCCCGCGGCCGGCGGCATGGCCGGTGTCTGCCTGATCGGATGGGACACCCCGCACGACTTCGGCTCGGACGAGCGGGCCCTGCTCACCGCGTCCGCGGGCCTCGCGGGCCAGGCCCTGATCCGCGCCCGCGCCTTCGACGCCGAGCACGAACTGGTCGGCATGCTCCAGCGCTCCCTGCTGCCGCGCCGCCTGCCGCGGCTCCCCGGCGCGGTCGCCGTCGCCCGCTATCTGCCCACCACGGCCGGCCTGGAGGTCGGCGGCGACTGGTACGACGTCATCCCGCTCTCCGACAACCACGTCGGGCTCGTCATCGGCGACGTCCAGGGGCACAACGCCCAGGCGGCCACCCTCATGGGGCAGATGCGCACCGCCCTGCGCGCGTACGCCATCGAGGGGCACCCCCCGGACGTCGTCGTCTCGCACGCCAACCGTCTCCTCATGGACCTTGAGACGGACCTCTTCGCCACCTGCTGCTATGTCGACGTGGACATGGAGGAGGGCTCCGCCTGGTACGTCCGCGCCGGGCATCTCCCGCCGGTGCTGCGCCATCCGGACGGCAGCACGGAGATCGCCGAGTCCGAGGGCGGGCCACCGCTCGGCGTCGTCAGACAGGCCGACTTCCCGATGAGCCCGCTGCGGCTCCAGCCGGGCACGATCCTGGCCCTGACCACGGACGGTCTCGTCGAGTCCGCCGAGGTCGACATCGAGGACGGACTGAACCGGCTCGCCGGGGAGCTGGCCGCGTCCGACCCCGCCCACCTCGGGATGGTGGCCGACGGGCTGCTCGCCGGCGCCAACCGCAGTGACGACGTCGCCCTCCTGCTGATGCGCTACGACGGTCTGGCGACCCGTCCGCTGCGGGAGAGCTGGACGGTCTGGCGCGTCCCGGAGGCCGTCCGGCACGCCCGCCGCTTCACCCGGCGCACGCTGCGCTCCTGGGGCGTGGCCGACGAGAAGATGGACGCCGTGCTCCTCGTCGTCTCCGAACTCGTCACCAACGCCCTGGTGCACACCGACGGCCAGGTCAGACTGGACCTCACCCTCATCAACCACCGGCTGCGGGTCTCCGTCGCCGACTCCTCACCGCGTACGCCCATCAAGCCCACCAGCATCGGCTGGGAGGCCACCGGCGGCCGCGGCATCCTCCTCGTCGAGGCGATGTCGGCGACCTGGGGCACCGTGCCGGTCAGCGGCGGCAAACAGGTGTGGAGCGAAGTCCTGCTCGACGGAGACGGATAAGGTCGTGCACCCGGCGCCCCGAGGGGCGGCGCCGACCGACACACGGGGGGTCACCGGGCATGGTGCGCACGCCTGAGCAGATCTGGGAGGACGCCGATCCGGCCGCGCGACGACTGGCGGGGGTGGCGCTCAACCCCTCCACTCCGCAGGAGCTCCTGCTGCGGCTGCTCGCCGACGGTCCGGCGGCGGTACGGATGGTGCTGTGCCGGGACCGGGCCCTGCCCGAAGCCGTGGTGGACGCGGCGATCGAGCACCCCGACACCTACACCCGCAGCTTCCTGGCCCGCAATCCCCATGTCGAGCCGGCCCGGCGGGTACGACTGGTCGACGATCCGGAGTGGTTCGTCCGCGCCCACCTCGCCGACGGGCCCAGGATGCCCTTCCGGGGCCGCCCCGAGCCGCTGCCGGACGAGGCCGTCATCCACATGATCAGTACGTACGGGAGTGACGAACTGGAGGGCTTCTTCCACCAGCAGATCTCCGCCGAACTGCGCCGGTCCATGCACACCCACCCGGATCCGAAGGTCCGCCGCTGCGGGGTCGGCGCCTGGGGCCGGCTGCCCGCCGCCGCGCGCGCCGCGCTGCTGGCGGACCCCGACGAGGACGTCCGGGAAACGGCGCTGCTGCACGCGCGGAACGAGGACCCGGTGTGGGTGGAGAGCGCGCTGCCCGCCATGTCCTGCCACACACGCACCGGCATGCTGTGCAACCAGCCGCTCACCAGAGCCGTGGTGGAGCGTGTCCTGACCGCTCCGGTCGGGGAGGGCGAGCGGGCGATGATCGCCCGCAACCCCAGCCTCCCCGCCGACGTGGTGGTCCTCCTGGCCGCCGATCCGGACCCGGAGGTACGGAAGGAGATCGCACGCCGTGCGGATCTCGGGCCCGCCGAGCGCCGCGCGCTCGCCGTGGACCCCGACCCGAAGGTACGGCTGGCGGTGTCCGTGCACCCCGCACTGAGCGAGGCGGAGCGGGCCGCGATCGACTACGAGGTCCCCATGGACCGCGGCTTCTGCTTCCGCCAGGCACCTGAGGTGCCCCGGGACCCCGAGGACGTCCGCCGGGACGCACGCTCCGCCCATCCGATGCTGCGCCGGGAGGCGGCCACGGTCCACTCGTTGCCGCCGGACCTCGTGGCACGCCTCGCCTCCGACGACGACCTCGGTGTACGCGTCACGCTCGCCCAGAACCATCCGGACGCCCCCGCGTCCCTCCTGCTGCGCAGCTTCCTGGAGTACACCGGCCCCCAGCGCGCGCACCTCATCACCCGCCCGAACTTCCCGACCGCCGGCCTGGCGGCCTTCGTCGACCACGAGGACCCTGAGGTCAGAGCCCTGGTCGCACGCGACCCCGAGACCGCGCCGGCCACCGTGGAGCGCCTCACCAAGGACCCGGACCCGGGGGTACGCGCCGCGCTGGCCCGCCATCCGAATCTCCCGCCGCCCCGCCTGGCGGAGCTCCTCGACGACGAGGAGCTGGCCCATGCGGCCGCCGCGAACCCCGCGTTGGACCTGGCGGTGATACGGCGGCTGGTGGACGGGCTCGCGGACGGTCGGCCCAGCGACTGAACGTCGACCGGTGTGCGCCGGGCGCGCCGATGTCGTCACCGCCCACCTAGGCTGGACGCCGTGCGTCTGCTCCTGATGTCCGACACCCATCTGCCCAAGCGGGCCAAGGCACTGCCCTCGCAGCTGATGGCCGAACTCCCGCTCGCCGACGTGGTCGTCCACGCGGGCGACTGGGTGGACATCGCCACCCTCGACCTGCTGGAGGAGCGGGCGCACAGGCTCGTCGCCGTCCATGGCAACAACGACGGCCCGGACCTGCGCGCCCGGCTCCCCGAGGTGGCCCGCGCGGACCTGGACGGCCTGCGCCTCGGTGTCGTCCACGAGACCGGCGCCGCCCAGGGCCGGGAGCGCCGCTGCGCCGACCGCTATCCCGACCTCGACGTCCTGGTCTTCGGCCACAGCCACATCGCCTGGGACACCACCGCCGAGACCGGCCTGCGGCTCCTCAACCCGGGCTCCCCGACCGACCGCCGCCGCCGGCCCCACTGCACGTACATGACGGCGACCGTGTCCGAGGGCAGGCTGACCGAGGTGACCCTGCACCGGCTGCCGCCCCGCACCGGGACCCCCGCGGAGGCCGACTGACGGACTCAGGTGTGCCGGCGCCGCCGTAGGCGCAGGAACAGCACCACCGCCGTGACGGTCGCGGCCACCGCGACCCCCACGCGCTTGGCGACCGGCATCCCGGCCGTGCGCAGCAGATCGATCGGCTCGGCGGGTTCGACCGGTTCCACGGGCCCGGCCCGTTCGACGGGCGGGACGGCCGAGGCCATCGGCTCGTCGTGTGCTTCCGAGGCGATGAGCCGCTCCGACAGACAGTCCGCGAACTGCCCGACCAGCTTGTCGCCCACCTCCGCCATGACCCCGCGCCCGAACTGCGCCGGACGCCCCGTCACGGTCAGATCGGTCCGCACCGACACCGCCGTGCCGCCGTCGTGTTCGCTGAGCGTGCCCGTGACGGTGGCCCGTGCGGTGCCCTGGCCCCGGGTCTCCCTGCCGTTCGCCGCCAGCACGATCCGGTGTGCCGTCTCGTCCTGCTCCTCGAAGACGGCGGTGCCCCGGTAGGTCACCGTGATCGGGCCCACCCTCACCTTCACCGAACCGGTCACGGTCTTGCCGTCGTAGTCGTCCACCGTCGCGCCGGGCATGCAGGGGGCCACCCGTTCGATGTCGAGGAGCACCCGCCAGGCATCCCGGACCGGTACGGGAACGGTGAACTCATGGTGCAGTTCCATCTCTTCCTCCTGGTGCTCCGACTCCTCCGACTCCTCCGACCCCTCCGACTCCTCCGGCTCTTTCGACTCCTCCTGTTCCTTCTGCCGCTCCGGCCGGCTCGTCGAGGTGCGGGCGCCCGGCATGGATCGCCCCGCCCGTCGCCGTCAGCGGCGTCCCGCTGCCGCCCCACCGCAGCGCGACGATCTCCGCGGCGACGGACACGGCCACCTCCTCGGGCGTACGGGCTCCGAGGTCGAGCCCGACCGGGGAGCGCAGCCGGGACAGCTCGTCGTCCGACAGACCGGCGTCGACCAGCCGTTTGAGACGGTCGTCGTGGGTACGGCGGCTGCCCATCGCCCCGATGTACGCCGCTGGCCGGCGCAGTGCTTCCTCCAGCAGGGGCACGTCGAACTTGGGGTCGTGGGTGAGGACGCAGATCACTGTGCGCGGGTCGGTCGTCGTCCCGCGCAGATAGCGGTGCGGCCAGTCGACGACGACCTCCACGCCGGCCGGGAACCGTTTCGGCGTGGCGAAGACGGGGCGGGCGTCGCACACGGTCACCCGGTAGCCGAGGAAGTCGCCGATGCGGGCCACCGCGGCCGCGTAGTCGATCGCGCCGAAGACCAGCATGCGCGGGGGCGGTGCGAAGGAGTGCAGGAAGACGGTGACGGCGTCCTCGCGGCGCTCGCCGTGCGGACCGTAGTGCCGCCGGATCGTGGCGCCCTGGGCCAGTTCGCCGCGGGCGTCGGCGGCGACGGCCACGTCCAGACCGGTCGTGCCCAGCGAACCGGCCTGCTCCCGCGGCCACACCGCGAGGGTGGCCCCGAGCGGCGCGGGCCCGCCGATCACGGTCGCCACGGTCACCGGGCGCCCGGCGGCCACCGACCCGGCCACCGCGCCGAAGGAGGGGTCCTCGTCCGGCGTCACCCTGCGCACCAGCAGGGTGATCTCACCGCCGCAGGTGAGCCCCACGGCGAAGGCGTCCTCGTCGCTGTACCCGAAGGTCTCCAGACGTGCCTCGCCGGACGTCACCACCTCCTGGGCCAGCTCGAAGACCGCTCCCTCGACGCAGCCGCCGGACACACTGCCCACGACCTCGTCGCCGGGGCCCACGGCCATCGCGGCGCCCGGGTCGCGGGGCGCGCTGCGGCTGACCGCGACCACCGTGGCGAGCCCGAAGGGGGCACCCGCCGTGTACCACCCGTTCAGCGCCGGGAGGATCTCACGCATCGCTCGCTCCTCTCACCACCGCCGCCAGCCGCTCCAGCGCGGCCGGACTGTGCCCCTCGACGAACGCGTCCACGCTCGGCAGCGCCGCCGCCATCCCCGCGGCCAGCGGCGCGTAGCCGGGGCGGGCCTTGCGCGGATTCGCCCAGATCACCCGGTGCGCGAGCCGGTGCAGGTGGCGCATCTGGTCCGCGAGCAGGGCCGGGTCGCCGCGCTCCCAGCCGTCGGACAGCAGCACGACCACCGCGCCGCGTGCCATGCCCCGCCGCCCCCACCGGTCGAGGAAGCCGCGCAGCATCTCGCCGAGCCGGGTGCCGCCGCGCCAGTCCGGGACCGCGGCCGCGAGCGCCGCCATGGCCGTGTCCGGATCGCGGTGCGCCAGCTCCCGGGTCACCCGGGTCAGCCGGGTCCCGATCGTGAAGACCTCCGTGCGGGCGCGGGCCCCGGCTCCCGCACGGCCGCCGTGCGCGCCCCCGGTACGGCCGCCGTGCAGGGCCGCGTGTGCGAACAGCAGCAGCGCGTCGGCGTAGGGTCCCATCGAACCGCTCACATCCACGAGCAGCACCACCCGGCGGGGCCGGTCCGAGCGCGCGTGCCGTCGGGGCCGTACCGGTTCGCCGCCGTGTCGCAGCAGCTCCCGTACGGTGCGCCGCGGGTCGATGTCGCCGCGCCGGGCCGGTTGCCGTCGCGCGGTGCGCCGTGCTTCGCCGCGCAGCGTGAACGCGGCCAGCAGCCGCCGCAGTCGGGCACGCTCGGCGGCCGTCAGTTCGGCGAAGTCCCGGTGGCGCAGGACGTCGGTGGAGGCGGCCAGCGAGGGCACCGGTACGGCGTCCGGGGCCCGCCGAGCCGCGCGGGGAGCGGAATCGGCGCCGCGTACGACCGCCCGCTGCCGGGGCGGGGGAGCGGGCCGGGCCGGGGTGCCCTCGGTCCGCCCGCCGAAGTAGGCCGCGAAGACCCGCTCGTAGCGCTCCAGATCGTCCTGGGCACCGCACAGGGTGAGCCGGCCGGCCCAGTACACCTGGGAGCGGGCGACGGGATCGAGAACGTCGAGCGCGCCGAGGAAGGCCTGCACCCGGTCGGGTGCGGCGTCGACACCCGCGGCGCGCAGGGCCCGCGCGAAGCCGACGACCACGGCGGTCGCGTCGATGCCCCGCCCCACTGCGGTGTCCATGGCCGGGCCCATCCCGGTCACGTCTCTCGGGCCGCGAGGATCGCCGACAGGTCGAGCCCGCGGGCCCGCTCGGTGTCCTCCCGGTACTTCAGTACGGACCCCAGCGTGGCCACGGCGAGTTCCGCGTCCACCTCGGTGGCTCCCAGCGCGTCCAGGGCCTCCGCCCAGTCGATGGTCTCGGCGACCCCGGGCGGTTTGAGCAGGTCCTCGGCGCGCAGGGCCTGGACGAGCGCGGTCACCTGTTCGGCGAGACGAGCCGCGACCTGCGGCAACCTCCTTCGTACGATGGCGAGTTCACGGCCGAACCCGGGGTGGTCGAACCAGTGGTACAGGCAGCGCCGCTTCAGCGCGTCATGCACCTCCCGCGTCCGGTTCGAGGTCAGCACGACGACCGGCGGCACCTCGGCCCGCAGGGTGCCCAGTTCGGGGATGGTGATCGTGTACTCCGACAGCAGCTCCAGCAGGAAGGCCTCGAACTCGTCGTCCGCGCGGTCGATCTCGTCGACGAGCAGTACGGACGGCCGGGTCTCCAGTGCCCGCAGGAGCGGGCGGGTGACGAGGAACCGCCGGTCGTAGAGCTCGCCTTCGAGCCGGTCGGCGTCCGTCACGCCCGCCGCCTCGGCCGCCCGCAGATGCAGCAGCTGGCGCGGGAAGTCCCAGTCGTAGAGGGCCTGCGAGGCGTCGATGCCCTCGTAGCACTGCAGCCGGATCAGCGGGGCGCCGGTCGCCTCGGCGAGGGCGGACGCCAGCGCGGTCTTGCCCACGCCCGCGTCGCCCTCGCAGAACAGCGGTCGGTGCAGCCGCAGTGCGAGGAAGCAGGCCACGGCGAGCCCGTCGTCGACGAGGTAGCCCGTCTTCTCCAGCCGGTCCCGCACCTCCTCGGGTCCGCTCACCTGGGGCACGCTCAGCTCGGGCATGCGCGCTACTCCAGGGCGGCCAGTACCGCCCGCCGCGTGAGCACCCGGGCCAGGTGCGCGCGGTACTCGGGCGAGGCCGACGGATCGGACGAGGGATGGGTGCCCTCCGCCGCCGCCTCGGCGGCCCGCGCCACCGCGCCCGGTTCGGCGTCCGCCCCGCTGAGGGCCGCCTCGGTCGCCGTGGCCCGCAGGGGAGTGGAGCCCATGTTGCTCAGCCCGATCCGGGACTCGGCGAGGTGCCCGTCGTCCCGGCGGACGAGCGCGGCCACGCCGACCACCGCCCAGGCCTGCGCGACCCGCTGGAACTTCTCGTAGTGGAAGCCCCAGCCCTCGGTCGTCGGGATCTCCACCTCCACCAGCAGTTCGTCCGGGCGCAACGCGGTCTGCAGATAGTCCACGAAGAACGCGCGGGCCGGGATCGCGCGCCGCCCCGTCGGCCCCTCCGCGATCAGCGTCGCGTCCAGCGCGAGGATCACGGCGGGCAGGTCACTGGCGGGATCGGCGTGCGCGAGCGCGCCGCCGAGGGTGCCGCGGTGGCGGATGGCGGGATCGGCGACCGTGGCGGTGGCCGCCGCCAGCAGTCCGGCGTGCCGGCGCACCAGCGGGTCGTGGAGGACGTCGTGGTGGCTGGTCATCGCGCCGATGACCAGCCGGCCGCCGACCTCGCGGACACCGCGCAGCTCCGGGATCCGGCCGACGTCCACGACGAGTTCGGGGAAGGCCAGCCGCAGCCTCAGCAGCGGCAGCAGACTCTGCCCGCCCGCCAGTACCTTCGCGTCCTCGCCCGTCTCAGCGAGGGTGCGCACGGCCTCCTCGACACTCGCGGGCCTCGTGTACTCGAACGCGGGAGGGATCATGTCGAGGCCTCCTTGGCGGCGCGGGCGGCCCCGAGGGCCTCCCAGACGCGCTGCGGCGTGCAGGGCATGACCACCTCGGTCACGCCCAGCGGGCGCAGCGCGTCCACGACGGCGTTGACGACGGCGGGTGTGGAGGCGATGGTCCCCGACTCGCCGACCCCCTTGGCACCGAGGGGGTTCGAGGTCGCGGGGGTCTCGGTCCGGGCGGTCACGAACGCGGGCAGGTCCGCCGCCGAGGGCACCAGGTAGTCGGCCATGGTGCCGGAGACGAGGTTGCCCTCGTCGTCGTACACGGCCTCCTCGTACAGAGCCTGGGCGATGCCCTGCGCGAGCCCGCCGTGCACCTGCCCCTCGACGATCATCGGGTTGACGACCCGGCCGACGTCGTCGACGCAGACGTACGAGCGGATGGTGGTGCGGCCGGTCTCGGTGTCGACCTCGACCGCGCACAGATGGGTGCCGTGCGGGTAGGAGAAGTTCTCCGGGTCGACGAGGTGCTCGGCGTTGATCGTCGGTTCCATGCCGTCGGGCAGGTCGTGCGAGGAGAAGGTCTCGAAGGCGATCTCCTGGATGGTCCTGCGCGCCTCGGGCGAGCCCTTGACGGAGAACACGCCGTGGGTGAACTCCAGGTCGTGCTCATCGGCCTCCAGCAGATGCGCGGCCACCTTCCGCGCCTTCTCGACCACCTTCCGCGCCGCGTGATGGACGGCCGCTCCGCCGACGACGAGCGACCGCGAGCCGTAGGTGTCCATGCCCTGCGGCGCCGCCCGGGTGTCGCCGTGCACCACCTCGACGTCCTCGAAGGGCACGCCCAGCACATCGGCGGCGATCTGGCTCCAGCAGGTCACATGCCCCTGTCCGTGCGGGCTGGTGCCGGTGACCACCTCGACCTTGCCGGTCGGCAGCATTCGGATGCTCGCCGCCTCCCAGCCGCCGCCCGCGTACCGCAGGTCCCGCAGCACCCGGCTGGGCGCGAGCCCGCACATCTCGGTGTACGTGGACACCCCGATGCCCAGGCGCACCGGGTCGCCGCGCTCATTGCGCTCGCGCTGCTCGGCGCGCAGCGCGTCGTATCCGAAGAGCGCGAGGGCCTTGTCCGTGGCCGCCTCGTAGTTGCCGCTGTCGTACGTCAGACCGGCGACGGACGTGTACGGGAACTCCTCGTGCCTGATCCAGTTCAGGCGCCTCAACTCGACCGGATCCAGGCCGAGTTCGACGGCCAGCTCGTCCATGATCCGTTCGATGGCGTACGTCGCCTCGGGGCGTCCGGCGCCGCGGTAGGCGTCGGTGGGGGTCCTGGTCGTGAAGACGCCGGTGCAGGTGAAGTCGTAGGCGTCCATCTTGTAGATCGCCGGGTACATGAAGGCGCCCAGGATCGGGATGCCCGGTGTGACGAGCATCAGGTACGCGCCCATGTCGGCGAGCAGGTCGACCTTGAGGCCGAGCAGCCTGCCCTCGCCGGTGGCGGCGACCTCGATGTCCTGGATCATGCCGCGGCCGTGGTGGGTGGCGAGATAGCCCTCGGAGCGCGACTCGGTCCACTTCACCGGCCGCCCCAGGCGCCGGGCGACGGCCAGGGCGAGGGCCTCCTCGCCGTACACCTGGAGCTTGGAGCCGAAGCCGCCGCCCACGTCGGGGGCGATCACCCGTAGTTTCTGCTCCGGGATCCCGGTGACGACGGCCAGCATGATCCGCAGGATGTGCGGGATCTGGGTGGACGAGTAGACGGTGTACTCGCCGGAGGCGGCGAGCGGGGTGACCACGACGGCGCGCGGCTCCATCGCGTTCGGGATCAGACGTTGCTGCAGGTAGCGGCGCTTGAGGACGACGTCCGCGCGCTCCCGTACGGTCGCGTAGTCCGCACCGGTGGCCAGCGGCCAGACATAGCAGCGGTTGGTGCCCTTGTCGGCGTGGACCAGCGGGGCGTCCTCGGCGAGGGCGGCCTCCAGGTCGAGCACCGGGGGCAGCGGTGTGTAGTCGACCTCGATCGACTCCAGGGCGTCGGCGGCGGCGTACCGGTCGCGGGCCACCACGACGGCCACCGGGTCGCCCGCGTACCGCACCTCGTCGACCGCGATCGGCGGGTGGTCGGGCAGCACGATGTCCTCGGTGACCGGCCAGGCGCAGGGGAGCGACCCCAGTCCGTCGGCGAGGTCCTGGCCGCTGAACGCGGCGACGACGCCGGGCCGTTCGAGCGCGGGGGCCACGTCGACCCGGTCGATACGGGCGTGCGCCATGGGGCTGCGCAGGATCGCCAGGTGGAGCAGGCCGTTGACGGTGATGTTGTCCGTCCAGTTGGTCTGCCCGGTGACCAGGTGGGCGTCCTCCTTGCGGGGGCGGGAGCGGCCGACCTCGCGTTCGTGTTCGGTGATCTGGTCGGTCACGGCGCGACCTCCTGTCCGGAGGCGGCGAGCACCGCGCGCACGATGTTCTGGTAGCCGGTGCACCGGCAGAGATTGCCCTCCAGGGCCTCCCGCACGTCCTGCGGACCGGGGGCCGGGTTCTCGCGGAGCAGATCCCGGGCCGCCATGATCATCCCGGGAGTGCAGTACCCGCACTGGAGCGCGTGCAGTTCGTGGAACGCCTTCTGCAGCGGATGCCACTCCCCGTCGCTGGCCAGCCCCTGGATGGTGGTCACCTCACTCCCGTCCGCCTGGACGGCGAGGACCGAGCAGCTCTTGACGGTCTCCCCGTCCAGGTCGACCGTGCAGGCCCCGCAGTTCGACGTGTCACAGCCGATCGGGGTGCCGGTCAGACCCAGGCGGTCGCGCAGATAGTGGACCAGGAGGAGGCGGGGTTCCACCTCGTCCTCGTACGTCGTGCCGTCCACCTTCACCGATATGCGGGTCATGTGCCCTCCCGGAGAGCAAGGTGAGGGGTATCAGCCATTTTACGTGCTGTGCGTCACTCTAGGACCGGGTCCCGGGAGGGGCGAGTGCTGCGGCAGGCATTTGTTGAGCGTTAATCCGTTGCCGCCGCGCGAGTCCGCCTGCTGCACTACGGGGGACGCGTCCGCCAGGAGATCAGGGAGCAGCAATGCGCACACCGCTCATGTCCACCCAGGAAGGAATCACTCCCATTTCGAAGGACATGACACCCGGTGCATATGCTCAACCTGGGAATTCTGGCGCACGTAGACGCCGGTAAGACAAGTCTGACCGAGCGGCTGCTGTACTCGGTCGGGGTCATCGACGAGATCGGTCGCGTCGACGACGGAAATACCCAGACCGATTCCCTCGCGCTGGAGCGGCAGCGCGGTATCACGATCAAATCCGCCGTCGTCTCGTTCGCGATCGACGACGTGACGGTCAATCTGATCGACACCCCGGGACACCCGGACTTCATCGCCGAGGTGGAGCGGGTGCTGAGCGTGCTCGACGGCGCGGTGCTGGTGATCTCCGCCGTGGAGGGCGTACAGGCGCAGACGCGTGTGCTGATGCGGACGCTGCGGCGCCTGCGGATCCCGACCCTCGTCTTCGTGAACAAGATCGACCGTGGCGGGGCGCGGTGCGAGCGGGTGCTGGAGAACATCTCGGCACGGCTCACTCCGGCGATCGTCCCGATGGGCGAGGTCGGCGCACCGGGCACCCGGGGCGCCCGCTTCACCCCGTTCGGTGCGGCCCTGTTCGACGAGGCCGGGCGCGGCGCGCCGCTGCTCGACCTGCTCGCCGAGCACGACGACGCACTGCTGGCCGCGTTCGTCGAGGGCCGGCTGTCGCACGACCGGCTCCGCACCGCCCTTGTGCGGCAGACCGGGGACGCCCTGCTGCACCCCGTGTTCTTCGGCTCGGCGATGACGGGCGCGGGCATCGGGGAACTGATCGCGGGCATCAAGGAGTTGCTGCCCCGCGCGGAGGGGGACGCCGACGGCCCGGTCTCGGCCACCGTCTTCAAGGTCGAGCGCGGGCCCGCCGGGGAGAAGATCGCGTACGCCCGGATGTTCTCCGGGACGCTGCGTACGCGCGACCGGCTGCCCCTGGGTGACGCCGAGGAGGCCAAGGTCACGGCGATCAGCGTCTTCGACCGCGGCGCGGCGGTGCGCGCGCCCGCCGTGGCCGCCGGGCGGATCGGCAAGCTCTGGGGGCTCGCGGACATCCGCATCGGCGACACCATCGGCGTACCGCGCAAGACGTCGGCGGACGAGCACCTCTTCTCGCCGCCGACCCTCGAAACCGTGGTCCTTCCCGGCCGGCCGGGTGACAGAGGGGCGCTGCATTCCGCGCTCACCCAACTGGCCGAACAGGACCCGCTGATCGGTCTGCGCCACGATGCCCTGCGCAGGGAGACCTCCGTCTCGCTGTACGGAGAGGTGCAGAAAGAGGTCATCCAGGCGACGCTGGCCGATGAGTTCGGCATCGACGTGCTGTTCCGCGAGACGACCCCCCTGTGTGTCGAGCGGCCGGTGGGCGGCGGCGCGGCGGTCGAGTTCAACGGAAAGGACCCCAATCCCTTTCTCGCGACCGTCGGACTGCGCATCGAGCCGGCGCCGGTCGGCTCCGGTGTGGCATTCCGGCTGGAGGTGGAACTCGGAGCGATGCCGTACGCGTTCTTCAAAGCGGTCGAGGACACCGTGCGGGAGACGCTGGCGCAGGGAATCCACGGCTGGCAGGTCACCGACTGCGCGGTCGCCATGACCCATTCCGGCTATTCGCCCCGGCAGAGCCACTCCCACCAGGGCTTCGACAAGAGCATGTCCAGCACGGGCGCCGACTTCCGGGGGCTGACCCCGCTGGTGGTGATGAGCGCGCTGCGGGCGGCGGGCACCCGGGTGTACGAGCCGATGCACCGCTTCCGGATCGAGGCTCCGGCGGACACGCTGGGCGTGCTGCTGCCCGCGCTGGCCGAACGGGGAGCCGCTCCGGAGACCAGCGGGACGCACGGCGCGTCGTGTGTGCTGGAGGGCCGGATCCCGGTCGCCCGGGTGCATGAACTGGAGCAGCGGCTCCCGGGGCTGACGCGCGGCGAGGGCGAGCTGGAATGCGCTTTCGACCACTACGCGCCGGTCGTCCGGGGCGTGGTCCCCGATCGCCCGCGTACGGATCTCAATCCGCTGGACCGGAAGGAGTATCTGCTGAACCTGACGCGCCGAGTGGGCGTGTAGAAGCTGAAACTTACTCCAGAGTCAGAAGTATTGACGCCTCCTTGCGCAACGGCGATTGTTGTGGACATGCCGAAGTTTCGCGCGCGTCTGCTCGGTGTCCTGGTACTTCTCACCGGCTTCCTCTCGGCGGCGGGCGCCCAGCCCGCCGCCGCGGACGGACTCCCCGACTCCCTGTGGTTCGACGCACCGGCGGCGGCCACTCTCACGGTCGACAAGGGCCGCTTCCTCGACGGCCTCGGCCGCGAGGTCGTCCTGCGCGGCTACAACGTCTCCGGCGAGACAAAACTCGCAGAGAACAGTGGCCTGCCCTTCGCCTCGGTCGCCGACGCCAAGAAGTCCGCGACGGCCCTGCGTGCCCTCGGCGGCGGCAACTCCGTACGGTTCCTGCTCTCCTGGGCCTACGCCGAACCCGTGCGCGGCCAGGTGGACACCGCCTACCTCGCCGCGGCCACCGACCAGATGCGCGCCTTCCTGGACGTAGGGATCCGTGTGTACCCCGACTTCCACCAGGACCTCTACTCCCGCTACCTCTTCAACACGGGCAGCTGGTACACCGGCGACGGCGCCCCCAAGTGGGCCGTGGACGCCGGGAACTACCCCAGTGAGTCCTGCGGGATCTGCCTTTTCTGGGGCCAGAACATCACCCAGAACGGGGCCGTGAAGCAGGCGCAGTACGACTTCTGGCACAACACCTACGGCCTCCAGGACGCCTTCCTCACCACGGCCCAGGCCACCATGACCTACGTCAGACAGCACCTCACCACGGCCCAGTTCGCGGGCCTGGTCGGCTTCGACCCGTTCAACGAGCCGTACGCGGGCACCTATGACTCCGGGCAGACCAGCCGCACCTGGGAGCGGGACCTGCTCTGGCCGTTCTATGTGAAGTTCCGGGCCCGGATGGACGCGGCCGGCTGGCAGAGCAAGCCCGCCTTCGTCGAAGCCAACCTCTTCTGGAACTCCAACATCGACTCCCAGAAGCAGGAGGGCGGCCTGCTGGACGCGGGCACGCTCGGCCCGCGCTATGTCTTCAACACCCACTTCTACGACCAGAAGGCCATCTCGGGCATCCTCATGTGGGGCAATGCCGAGGACGGCCAGTACGCCACCGACTTCGGGACGGTCCGCGACCGCGCCTCGGCCGCGGGGACGACGGCGATCGTCAGCGAGTTCGGCCATCCGCTGTCGGGAACGGTCGCCGGCAAGGCCCCGACCGTCGACAAGGCGATGTACCAGGCCCTCGACTCCCGCCTGCCGGGCGCCACCTGGTGGACCAGACCGGCGTCCTCCGGCCCGGTCCTCTCCGGCAACCAGTGGCAGTGGGACATCTACAACGGCCGCCATCACGAGTTGATGAACGGCAACGCGAGCAAGGTCCTCACCTCCGGTGACGCCTGGAACGACGAGGACCTCTCCGCCGTACGCCTCGACGACTCGGGTACGGCCGTACTGCGCCAGGACGCCCGCCTGCTGGACCGGGTCTACCCGAGCGCGACCTCGGGCAGCACGGTCGCCTTCACCTACGAGGACCGCTCCCGGGACGGCTCCACCACGCTGACCTGGAATCCGGTGCCCTCGTCCCTGCCGCGCGTCTCCCAACTGGTCGGATCGGGCCAGTACGGGCTGCTGCTGTGGCGCTCGGGCGGCGGCAGCGCTCCCACCGAACTCCATCTCCCGGCCTCCTTCCCGACCTCGTCCACCACCGTGGTCTCGGACCTCGGCACGGTGTACTCCCCGCCCGCCTACACCACCACGACCCCGATCGCCGCGGCCCCCGAGCCGGGCGGCACCGGCAGCCGCCGACTGCTGCTCACCGCACCGGACTCGGGGACCCTGCACTACGCGCTGGTCACGAACGGGGCGACGGCCCCGTCCGCCGATCTGCTGAGCGCGGCCCGCTCCGAACTGACCTCGTGGGCCGCGAGCGCGGTCAACTAGGCGGTCAACTGGTTGTGGGACTGGTCCAGTTCGCCTCCACATGGCCGAGGCGAACGCGCTGGGGGTGGTCGCCGACCGGTACCGACACCGTCTTCTGCCCGGTGGCGAAGTCGATGGCGGTGACCTGGTCGGCGCCGCTCTCGGAGACGATGCACTCCTTGCCGTCCCCGCTGACGGTCGCCCAGTACGGCTTGGAAGCGGGGACGAGCGGGCCCTCCCGCAGCGTCGAGCGGTCCACGACGGTCGCGTAGTCGTCCATCGTGCCCGCGACGCACAGCTTGGTGCCGGCCGGGTTCATCGAAATACCGTGGTGCCGCGAGTCGTTGACCCAGGTGGTGCGGTCCGTGCTGGTCGCCGGGTTCATCGGCAGGGTCTTCACCCGGGTGAGCCGGTCGGTGGCGACGTCGTACTCCAGGAAGCCGTTGAAGAACGACACCTGGAAGTACAGCTTGGACTCGTCGGGGCTGAAGACGGCGGGCCGGACCGCGTCGGAGAAGTCGGTGAGCCCGATCGCGTCCAGCCGCTGCCGCATGTCGATCACCTTGACCTGCTTGTAGGTGGTCGCGTCGACGACCGTGATGTGCCGGTCGCCCTTCGTCCAGTCCAGCCAGGGGTCGTCGAGCGCGGTGTTCACATCACCGATGGCCATGTTCCAGATGTACTTGCCGTCGCGCGTGAAGATGTTCTCGTGCGGCTTGTCGCCGGTGGCGAAGGAGCCGAGCTGTCTGCCGGTGTCTATGTCGAGCACATGCACGGTGTTCGCGGTCGAGGCGGAGACCGCGACGCGGGTGCCGTCCGGGGAGACCGCCATGTGGTCGGAGCGGTAACCCGACACGGGGAAGCGCCAGTTGATCCTGTCGGTGGCGAGGTCGATGGAGACGACGTCGGCGAAGCTGGGGCGCGAGACGACCACCGACTTGCCGTCGGGCGTGGAGTACATGTCGTCCACGAGCTGGTCGTGGCCCTCGCCGACGCCGTTGCGGATGGCCTGGAAGTAGATCCACTTGATGGGATCGGCGTTGATCTCCGCCATCCGGGCGTCCTTGTCCGGGACGACATTGATCCGGCCGATCTTCGCGAAGTCACCGGTGGACTTGATGACGTCCGCGGTGCCGTCCCAGTTGTTGCCGACGAACATCACTTCGCGCAGATCGGCCGCGGCGGCCTGTGCGGAGGCCACGGTCGCCGTACCGCCGAGCGTGAAGGTGAGGGCGACGGCGGCGGCGAGCGTACAGAGGTGGCCGGGTCTGAGGACAGACATGGCGGGTCCTTGTCGTAGGTGGGGGGTGCGGGTGCCGAAAAATCTGAACACGAGCGCGTTCAGATTTTGCTTACTGGAAAGTAAGGAGGGGGTGCCCCTCTCCACAAGGGTCCGTGCACGACAAAATCGTCCGAGGGCGAGCGGTTCGCCCGCACGACGGGGGAGGAACGTGTGGCGGGCAGGATCAAACAGCCGACCGGCCGTTACGGCGGCAGGACCGCCGCGGAACGGCAGGCCGAACGGCGCGCACGCTTCCTGGCCGTCGCCCTCCAACTGTTCGGCGACAGCCCCGGGTTCCGGTCCACCACCGTCGCGGCGCTCAGCGAGGCGGCGGGTCTGTCGACACGTCAGTTCTACGAGGAGTTCCGCACCCTCGAAGACGTCCTGGCCGCCCTGCACCTCCAGGTGAACGACTGGGCCGAGGAGGCCGCCCTCGCCGCGCTCGCCGGGGCCCAGGGTCTGCCGCTCGCCGAGCGGGCCACCGCGATCTTCCGGGCCTATGCCGCGAACGTGACGGGCGATCCGCGCCGCGTGCGCATCACCTTCGTCGAAGTCATCGGCGTCAGCCCGCGGTTGGAGGAGCAGCGGCTCGCCCGCCGCGCCCGCTGGGTCGAGTTCATCTGCGCCGAGGCGACCGCGGCCGCCGCCCGCGGCGAGGCGGCGCCCCGCGACTACCGGCTCGCCGCCACCGCCTTCATCGGCAGCGTCAACGGCCTCCTGCACGACTGGCGCGCCGGCTGGGTGGACGCCACCCTCGACGAGGTGGTCGAGGAACTGGTCCGACAGCTGTTGGGGATTCTGCGACCGGCGGGGTGGTGCCCGCAGGGCCCCGGGGCCCAGTGAGACGACCTGTTCTCGAACCCGGCGGCGAATCCATCGGTATTCACCGCCGGGCCCGGGATGGTGCGCCGTGCCCCGTCCCCACGGATTCGGCGCGGCGGGACCGCCTCCGCTTCGAGGAGGCCCCCTGCCGGCGGACCCACGGCTGGGGGTAGCCGCGGGCCCGCACGGCCCAACGGCCCGGAGACGAGATGTGAACACGGGCGCTCCGGGCATCACCCATCCTGTCCGCTCACAACCTGCCGCGTCGTCGTGCGCGTGCCGAACATCCCGGCTACTCGGAATGCATGACATGACTTCGGCACGTCCTCCACAGGGAGGACGACCGGGGCCGACAGCGGTCGCGGGCCGCGCTCGCTGTGGCCGGTACGGAGGGCTCACCGCCGGTGTCCCGCAGCGCGACCGTCCGGCGCGGTACGGGCCGCGGTCGCGGAACTCGTGCGGAACCGGGAGTTCAAGTACCCGCTGGCGGTGCTTCCGCTGATCGTGCACGCCATGGAGACGGGTACGCCCGAACCGGCCGTGCCGCCGGCTGTCGTACATGAGCGGTGGTGGACGTCGGCGTGCCCTCTCGACGACCTGGCCGATGGGCAGGGCGCTGCCGGTGCCGGTGCCGGTGCCGGTGCCGGTGGCCTCGGCGAGGGCGAGGCGCTGCTCGCCGCGGTCGTCGCCGGAAGTCCCCTGCCTCTCTCGTCGTCCAGTCGTCGGCCGTCGCGGAATCGGTGCGCGGCGCCCTGACGGCCGAGATCGTGAGGTGCTGGATCGTCGCGACCGAAGGCCAGCCGAGTGATCTGCGCGCAGATGCGGGTGCCGCCACGCGTGACTCGGTGGTCAGGGCGTACCGAGGGAGATCCGGCGCCCCCTTCAGCATGGTCACCGCGATGGCCGCCGCGTCGGCGGGTGCCGAGAAGGGGAGGGCGGAGCTCTGGCGCGAGTTCGGCAATGTCTTTCGAGCAGGACCTCCACAAGTTCCGTGACGAAGCCCACCGTCTTCTCGATGAGCTGGGCGGCGGCGAGCCCTACTTGTCGGTGATGCGCGATCTGGCGGACGCCTCGGCCAGGATGCTTCCGCGCGCCGGCCTCGCCCCCGAGGTCACCGTCGGCTGACGGAGAGGAGCATCACCAGAGCGAGGGCGGCAGCGAGTACGACCCCGGTGCACAGGCGTCGTCGTAGGGCGCGGTACACAGCCTCGTACTCGGACCGCAGTTCGCGGCTCCGCCGAGCCGTCCGCTCCCAGGAGCGGCGGTTGAGCGCCAGGTAGGTGTCGGTGTAGCGCTCCTCCACCTCCTCCCGCTGGGAGTCCGTCAACCAGGCCAGGGAGCGGGTGAAGCGAGCCGCCTCCGCCCGTCCTTCGGCCCGGGTGGCCTCGATGAGCAAATAGCCCTCGAACTCGTTGACGAGGGTGCGCGGGGCCGGTGGACGGTCGTCCATGGCCGTCATCGCAGCGCCTTCCGCGGAGCCTCCGGCGGGACGGCCGCCGCCGTGATGTCCGGGTGGTGCAGGTCGAAGGCGGGGGATTCACTGCGGATGCGCGGCAGCGTGAGGAAGTTGTGCCGCGGCGGCGGACAGGACGTGGCCCACTCCAGCGAACGGCCATAACCCCATGGGTCGTCGACCTCGACCTTCTCGCCGCACTTGGCGGTCTTCCAGACGTTGTAGAAGAACGGCAGGAGGGAACTGCCGAGAAGGAACGAGAAGATGGTCGACACCGTGTTGAGAGTGGTCAGACCCTCCACCGCCAGGTAGTCGGGAATACGGCGCTGCATACCGTTCGCACCCAGCCAGTGCTGGACAAGGAACGTGCCGTGGAAACCCACGAACAGCGTCCAGAAGGTGATTTTTCCGAGGCGCTCGTCGAGCATCTTGCCGGTGAATTTCGGCCACCAGAAGTGGAATCCGGAGAACATCGCGAACACGACCGTACCGAAGATCACGTAGTGGAAGTGCGCCACCACGAAATACGAGTCCGAGACCGGAAAGTCCATCGGCGGCGAGGCGAGCATCACACCGGTCAGACCGCCGAAGACGAAGGTGATCAGAAAGCCGGTCGCCCACAGCATCGGGGTCTCGAAACTCAAGGACCCCTTCCACATCGTGCCGATCCAGTTGAAGAACTTCACGCCTGTCGGCACGGCGATGAGGAACGTCATGAAGGAGAAGAACGGGAGCAGTACGCCGCCGGTGACGTACATGTGGTGCGCCCACACGGTCACGGAGAGACCGGCGATGGAGATCGTCGCGGCGATGAGGCCCATGTAGCCGAACATCGGCTTGCGGGAGAACACCGGAATGACTTCGGAAATGATGCCGAAGAACGGCAGGGCGATGATGTACACCTCCGGATGGCCGAAGAACCAGAAGAGGTGTTGCCAGAGCAAGGCTCCGCCATTTGCGGCGTCAAACACATGCGCACCGAATTTTCGGTCCGCCTCCAGCGCGAACAGCGCCGCCGCCAGCACGGGGAAGGCCAGCAGCACCAGCACACCGGTGAGCAGCACATTCCATACGAAGATCGGCATACGGAACATCGTCATTCCCGGCGCGCGCATGCAGATGATGGTCGTGATGAAGTTGACCGAGCCGAGGATCGTGCCGAAGCCGGAGAAGGCCAGACCCATGATCCACATGTCGGCGCCGACGCCCGGCGAGCGGACCGCGTCCGACAGCGGCGCATAGGCGAACCAGCCGAAATCGGCGGCACCTTGAGGCGTCAGGAAACCACCGACAGCGATCAGTGAGCCGAAGAGATAGAGCCAGTACGCGAACATGTTCAGCCTCGGGAACGCCACGTCGGGCGCGCCGATCTGCAGCGGCATGATCCAGTTCGCGAAACCGGCGAACAGCGGCGTCGCGAACATCAGCAGCATGATCGTGCCGTGCATCGTGAACGCCTGGTTGAACTGCTCGTTCGACATGATCTGCAGACCGGGCCGGGCCAGTTCGGCGCGCATCAGCAGCGCCATCACCCCGCCGACGCAGAAGAAGCCGAACGCCGTGACCAGATACAGCGTGCCGATCGTCTTGTGATCCGTGGTGGTCAGCCACTTCACCGCGGCGAATCCAGGACGCCGCGCACGCGTGGGAGGGGCTGCGGACGGCGTCGTCACTGTGGTGCTTTCCATGCCCCGCCTGTGTCCGGCGCCGGGCCCACCGTCACACTTGGGTGAAGCGACGATCGTCACACCGACAGCTGTGACGATCGCACCCCTGCCGGACACTTACGGACTATGAGCAACGACGAGATCTTCGCCGCTGCCTATCGCGAGCACTACTGGGCGGTCAGCCGCTATGTGGCGAGGCGACTGGACGGCCAGAGCAGTGATGTCGAGGAGGTGGTGGCGGAGGTCTTCACCGTCGCCTGGCGGCGCCGGTCCGACCTCCCGCCGTCCCCGCTTCCCTGGCTGTACGGAGTGGCACGCCACTGCCTGGCCAACGCCGTACGCGGCTACGGGCGCCGTCGCAGGCTCGTCGACCGGCTCGGCAACGACGAGAGCGCGCACGGCAGGCAGGTCGTCGACAGTCCCGACTCCGCCTCGCCGGGCGACTGGGTGCACGAGGCCCTGGCCCGGCTCTCCCCGGCCGACCAGGAGGTACTGCGCCTCACGGCCTGGGAGGAACTCGGCGTCGACGAGGTCGCCGTCGCCCTCGGCTGCGGCACCCGCGCCGCGACCATGCGCCTGCACCGCGCCCGCCGCCGGCTCAGAGCCGAGATCGACCGTATGCACGTCACCGTGGCCGCCGGCACCGCCCCGCCCGGCCGCGACACATCGAAGGAGCACGGCCATGGCTGACGAACTCGACATCCTGCGCCGCGCCAACCCGGTGACCGCCGCCGACCCCCGCTTCCACGACCGCCCCCTCGACCAGCACGCGGAGCGTCGCCTCAACCGACTGCTGCACGCCGACCGGGACAGCGGGCGCCCCCGCCCGCTGCGCCGCTGGGTCTGGAGCGTCGCTACCGCGGCCGCCGTCGGTGTCGTCGTCCTGACGCTCACGCTGTCGGGATCGACCACCACCCCGGCCGTGGCCGCACCGGGCCCACTGATCGTCGAGGCGGACTCCACCCCCGTACCCCTGGACCGGCTCGCCGGCACGGTGGCGGCGTCCAGCGGCTCGCTGCGGCTCGTCCAGGGCACCCACGTACAGACCTGGAGCATGGGCCTGGGGCCCGGGGCCCGGCCGCCGATCACCCTCCCCGAGGAACGCGTGGTCCGCTGGAAGGCCGACGGCAGCCACACGGAACTCGTCGTGGCGACCGACCCCCGCCACCCGGGCAGGCCGGTCCTCACCGACGCCGACCCCGTCCCCCGCACGGTCGAGGACGGGCACGTGCTCAGCCGGCAGACCTACCCGCCGAGCTGGAGCGACGCCCCGCCGCAGGCCCGGCCCCCGCACGACGCCGAGGGGCTGCGCGCCTACCTTGCGGAGACCGACCGCACCGGCACGATGGGCACCTCCCCACTCCTCGACGCCGTCGCCGAGTTGCTGGACAACTGGACGCTCGGCACCCGCGAGGACGCCGCGCTCCTCCGCGTCCTCGCCGACGCGAAGGGGCTGCGCCCGGCCGGAGCGGTCACCGACCGGCTGGGCAGGCAGGGGCAGGCGTACGTGTACGACGACACCGCGTACCCCACTCGCCGGATGCTGATCCTCGACCCGAGGACCGGCGCCGTACTCGGCATCGAGGACACCGTCACCAAGGACGATCCCGAGTACGGCGTCAAGGCCGGGGACGTGATGTCGTACAGCGCCTGGATGCGTTGAGCGCCCCCGAAACGCCCCTGCCGGGCGCCGCGTCGGTGCGACGTCGTACGCGTCGAGGAGCCGCACGCTGCCGCCGGGGGCGCAGGACACGAAGCCGGGTCGCCCGACAGCGCCTTCGGCGTGCCGACCGGCACCGTCGCGGGACACTCGCCCGGGCGCGCGGCACGGACCCGTTCGTCAGGCCAGGGTCATGAGCACGGTGAACGGGAGGGGGATCAACACCGCGGTGCCGAGCCATGTCGTGAGGCGCTGTCCCCGACGGCGGGGGCGGAGCACATCGACGGCGATCACCAGTGCCATCATGAGGACGCCGGTTGCCGCCAGCAGGAACATGACGACGCCGGCATGGTCGAGGGTGGTGTAGTTGCAGTTGGTCAGGCCGGGTGTGGCGAGGTCGGCCGTGGTCCGGCAGTCCATCGGGAGGTACTCGGTCAGCAGCCACCACGCCAGGTAGAGCGGCAGGACGGCGGGCACACCGAGGGCGAGGTTGACCAGAGCGGGTCTCCAGGGGGAAACCCGCGCTCGACCGTTGTGCCCGGTGCTGGTGTCTGCCTCGTTCACCGTCGTTCCCCCGTAACCCGATCTCTCGTGCGCGTACGAACTTACGTGTACGAACTTACGTGTACGGACTTACGCGTACGAACTTACGCGTACGGACTTGGATGATCAGGATCCGTCCCTGGTTCCCCATCGATGGTCACCGTGGTGAGTCCGCGGCACCAACGCTCAAGAACGGCGCCCGGTCAACTGTGCAAGACGGCAGGCGAAGCGGTTCGGCCGGTCTCTTCCCTTTCCACCCCGACGAGCCGTCCGCCGACCCGGACGGGTCACTGCGCCACCCCCAGGAGTTGACCAAAAATCACTGTGCGGTCACCCCACGCCACTGGGCCGTACTTGACAGGGCTGTCGCCCCATAGGCAGGCTCGATCGAACTTCTTGCGCAGCTCGTTTCACACGTAACGAGGGCGGTGTTCAGTGTCCGACCTGCTGGCAGCGGGGTGTCACGTTCTCCTCTTCTTACGAACACCGCCCCGGGGCGCCGTCCCAGCGCGGAGCGGCAGGTGACCGGAGTCCCAGCGCCCTGGCGGGCTCTCCCCCACGTGGTCGTACGCAGCGCCGGCCTCCCCTCCTCCTGGCTCGACAACCTGCAGTCCGGTGCGGCGGTGTCCGCACTTCGGCACGGCGACGCGACCACCGCACAGGCTGCCTACGAAGCAGAAGTGGTGGAGACGTCCACAGCCGTCATACGGCGGTTCCAGCAGGAGCCCGCGCTGCGCGACGCCGTTCAGTTCGCGAATCCCTCGCTCTGGCGCCTGTTGTCGGCATGGGTGGACCGACGAGCCGCCACCACGGACGGCTGGCGCAGCGCGGACCGGCAGCGGATCGACACACTGACCCGCATGCTCCAGCGGTACTGCGCGAAGAACGAGACGACCAGTCACGTCGGACCCATCACTCCGGCTCTGCTGTCCCGCAGCCGTCAAGGACTGAGCCGCGAGCCCGGTCCGCCGCTGAGGCAGGTCCGGCTCTCGTACTGGGCGGCGGAACGGCTGCAGGAGTCCTTCCTCGCGGACACAGCCGCCCCCCACTCCTGGTGGCGGCCCCGCACCACGCCCGGCTGCCACCTGGCCGGAAACGACGTGAGCATTGTCAGCTACGACTTCGCCCAACGCCACGAGCGGCTGCCCGACGCCGTGACGGGCGTGACGGAGCGCCGCCTCACCGCAACCGAGGCGCGGATACTGCGCTGGTGCGACGGCAGCCGCTCGGTGGCCGAGATCCTCGAACGGGACGCGGCCGTATGCGGCACGCCCCTGCCCGAAGCCCGAGCGGTGACAGCACTGCGTTCACTCGAAGAGCTCGGCGCGGTGGTGACCGGCCCGGAATTTCCCTACGGCGTCCACGACGCGCTGGCACTGTTGCGCAGCCGCGCCGTCGAGTCCGCCCATCACAAGGCGGAGCAGCATCTCGACGCGGTGGAAGCCGCGCTGGAGGATCTGGCGTCGGCATCCGACGAGCACCGCCGAGCCACCGCGATCACCGCGGTCGAGACGGCGTTCACCGCGGCGACGGGCGAGGCCCCGCGGCGGGCCGCAGGGGTCACGTACGGCGATCGCACCGTCTACAACGAAGACTGCAGCAGCGAGTACGGCTCCATGCTGATCGGTGAGCCGCTGCCCGGTCTGATGGAGCGTGAACTCGCCTTCGTCTACGACCTGTTCCTGGTGCTGCCCCGGGTCCGGCTGCAGGAGACGCGCCGGATGATGCGGCGCTGGTTCCAGGGTGTCTTCGGAGCGGGCGCGACCGTCACGGTGCATGACTTCGTCACCGCCTGTCTGCGGCACGACGCGGCGCTGTCCGCCGGATTCGACGAAGTGGAGGCCGTGGTCTCCGCCAGGTCCGTCGCGTTGACGGCGCTCCTCGCACCGGCCCAGCAGACCGGGCATGTCCACCACATTTCCGCCGAGGCGATCGCCGCGGCACGTGCCCTCACGGACGAGCCCTCACCTGCCGTCTGCAACCCCGACCTGATGCTCGCCGCAGAGGATGCGGACGCGGTGGCCCGTGGGGACTTCCTGGCGGTGGTAGGGGATCTGCACGCCGCCGAGGAGGGTCTGTCGCACAGCCTGTTCGCTCCGTGGATGGAAAAGGCATCGCCCGATCAGGCACTCGGTGAACAGGTCGCCGAGGCCTATCGGGCCATCCTGGAGCCGGACGAAGACCTCGCCGATGTGACGCACCGGCACCGGAGCAAGCACTATGCGCGCACCGACCTTCCCTGTCTCGACGTCGAGGCCGGCGACCGCTCACCGCTGTCGGTACACGCGCGGACACGGTTGCACGAGCTGATGATCAGCGACACGGCACGGGGATTGCGGCTGCACCGGCCCGGTGGCGATCGCGGTCTGCGGCTCACCTCGCCGCCCCTGTACTGGCAGGGGGTGCGCGCCCGCAATCCGTTCGCCCCGTTCTCCTTCCCCCAGCGGGTCGACGGCCTGCCCGTACCCCTCGGTGACCGCCCCAGCCTGCCGCGCCTGGTGCACGGGCGAGTGGTTCTCCAGCGCGCGATGTGGGCCCTGCCGGCCACCGCGTTCCACGGCCGTACCTGGTTTGCCGGCTTCCGGGGCGTCCAGGACCTGCGGACCAGGCATCGGCTTCCCCGGCACGTGTTCGTGAAGTTCCCCCAAGAGGTGAAGCCGCTCTACTGCGACCTCGACAGCCCGCTGCTGGTCCGCCAGGTTTCCCACCTGGCGAAGGCGGCGGGGAACCGCTCCCTCGTCGTGTCCGAGATGATCCCCGCACCGGACCGGCTGTGGCTCGCGAGCAGCCGGGGCAAAGTCACGTCGGAGTTCAGATACGCCGTGTTCGGCGGGGACACGGCGGGGCCGCCGTATGGCAGCTCAACAGGCTCGGAACGAAGGGCGCGGTGAAGGCGTCGATGCGAAACCTGATCGTCGATGTCACACCGCTGAAGGCCGAGGCGTCCTTCCGGCGGCTCTGGGCGGGCGGTGCGCTGTCGTCACTGGGCAGCAGGATGACAACGTTCGCAGTCGTGCTGCAGGTGTACCAGATCACCGGCTCGTCCGCGGCGGTGGGCGCGGTGGGGCTGGCGACCCTCGTGCCGACTCTCGTCATGGGTTTGATCGGCGGCTCCCTGGCCGATGCCGTGGACCGCCGGAAACTGGTCCTGGTGACCGGCAGCAGCATGTCCGTGGTCTCCTTGCTCTTCGCCGTCCAGGCATTCGCGGGCAACGAGAACGTGTGGCTGCTGTACGCCCTCACCACCGTGCAGTCGCTGCTCTTCGCCGTCGACGGACCGGCCCGCCGTACGTTCGTGCCCCGGCTGTTGCCGAAGGACCTGCTGCCCGCCGGACTCACCCTGCAGATGCTGGCCTTTCACACGAGCGTCCTCCTGGGCCCGAGCTTGGGCGGCGTCCTGGCCGCGGCCGGCGGCGTGCGGATCTGTTACGTCATCGACGCGTTGACCTTCGTCGCCGCGCTGTACGGCGTGTTCCGGCTCCCGCCGATGCGCGTGGAGGGGACGCTCTCCCGACCGGGCATCAGGTCGATCTGGGAAGGGCTGCGCTACGTCGGTCACAACAAGATCGTGGCGGGCGCGATGCTCTCCGACCTCAGTGCCACGGTCCTGGCGATGCCCTTTGCGATCCTCCCGGCCCTCAACGACTCTCACTTCGGCGGCTCACCCACCACTCTCGGCCTGCTCAACGCCGCCCCGGCCGCCGGCGGAGTCCTCGCCATGACCCTGTCCGGCCCCGTCGGTGGCGCCACGCGCAAAGGCACCTGGCTTCTGGGCGCCGGCGCCGTGTGGGGGACAGCGCTCGCCTGCCTGGGACTGACCGGGCACCTGTGGCTCGCGCTCACCCTGCTCGTCGTTGCGGGAGCGGCCGACTCCATTGCCGTCGTACTGCGCGGGTCCATCGTGCAGATGAGCATTCCCGACGAGTTCCGCGGCCGTACCACCTCGGTCGACTTCGTCGTCGGCTCCGGCGGACCGCACCTGGGCAACTTCCGGGGCGGGATGGTCGCTTCGGCCACCAGTCCGTCGGTCAGCCTCTTCACCGGCGGACTCTCGTCCGTCGCCGCCATCGCACTCATCGCGCTCTGCTTTCCCGCGCTCCGGCGGTACGGAACGACCGCTGACCCCGCACACGGGTCCGACCCCGATCCCGGTCGGCCCAGCAATGGAGAGAACGTGTCCGTCGGCGACCCCAAGTGACCACGGTCACCCGGCGAACCGAACAGGAAACAGCCCAAGACGACTCGTTGGGGGTGCTCATCCATGATGAACGCGCGCGCATGCACACCGAGTTCGTACCGGACCGGGTGACCCGGCATGGTGAACCTGGTGGTCGGCAATGACTTCGACGAGGTGCTGCGGACCCGCCCGGCGTCGGGCTGGTGGAATCAGCGCGTGGTGTGGTTCGCGCAGGACGACGACATCGTCGTCCTGCCGACCGCACCGGAGGAATCCTTCCTTCACTATGTGACCGGCATGACGGGCACACGGCGATCGTCCCTGCACATCGTGGTACCGCCCACGGACAACGGCGGCTCCGAGACCCTGTCGGGGACCACCCTGACCGACGGGCGTCTGCTCGCCGAGATCCGCTCGGCCCTCGCCGGTCGCCCCGTCACGGGCATCCTGCCCCTGTGGCCCGGTGCCTCCGTCGCTCGTCTGGCCACCGCCCTCGGGGTCCCCGCGGCGCTCCCCGGCCATGCCTTCGTCCAGCAGGGCGGAGGCGCCCTGCTGAACAGTAAGACAGCCTTCCGGGCGATCGCCGCCGGGGCGGGCGCGGGTCTGCCGGAGGGACGCGTGTGCGCCGATCAGGACGACGCCGTCGAGGCCGTGTGGGAACTCGTCGGTTCCGGCCACGTCGCCATCCTGAAGAAGGACTACATGTCAGGAGGCGCCGGCAACGAGATCGTGTCCGCGGTGCCCGGCGTGACGCCCGTCGGAGCGAAGAACGTCGTCGTCGCCGCCGACCACGACGCTGTTCGGCGCTATCTGAAGGACCGCTGGAACTGGCTCACCGACGACGACCGGCACCTCTTTGTCGTGGAAAGGTATTTCCCCGACAGCGTGGCGTGCTTCGCGGAATTCCTGATCACGGATGACCTCATCGCGTTCGGCGGCCACGGCGAGATGCTGTCGGAGCCGGTGACCACGAAGCAGATCATCCCACCGGCCCATGTACCGCCTCACGCGCTGGAGGAACTCACCCGCCAGGGCCGACAGTTGTGCGAACCCCTGCAGAGCATGGGCTACCGCGGCAGGCTCAGTGCCGATGCGATCGTCACCCCCGACGGGCAACTGCTCTTCACCGAGTACAACGGACGCATCACGGGCTCCACGCATGTGTACAGCGTCTTCGGGGACGAGATCGTCGGCAGCAACTACATGAAGGACCGGGTCCTGTTCGAGGGCTTCTGGCCCAGGGGCTGGTCGGTCCCCTCGTTCGACGCGGCCATCGACCGGCTCCGCGACGCGGGGCTCGCCTACGATCCGGACACCCGGACCGGTGTCATCATCAGCAGCGCCTTCGACCGGCGCGACGACACCCTGCTGCACTGCGTCGTGGCGGAGAGCCTCTCGGCCGCGCACGAGGTGGAAGAGCGCCTCGCTCGGATCTTCACCGCCTGACCAGGTGTGATCGCGCGGCCGCCCGGCGACGGCCGCGCGATCACGACCAGTGCACAGGCAACCGGTGTACTCCGTAAAAGCCGTTGTCCCGTCCCAGGGGCACCTGTTCAGGCGGCACGGCAAGACGCAAGGACGGGAAACGCCGGAACAGAGCGGGGAACGCCATCCGCATCTCGGTGCGCGCGAGGTTCTGCCCGATGCACTGGTGCACCCCGTGGCCGAACGCGAGATGACCCCCCTGGCGTCGCCCGATGTCGAGCCGATCAGGGTCCGCGAACCGCTCGGGATCGCGGTTCGCCGCCGGGAGCGACACCGTCACCGCCTCACCCGTCCGTACCACCTCTCCCGCCAGGGGCACGTCCTCCAACGGGGTGCGCGGCACGCCGAAGTGGAAGATCGTCAGGTAGCGGAGCAGTTCCTCGACCGCGCTGTCGGCAAGACCGGGTTCGGCGGTCAGCCTCGCCAGCTGGTCGGGGTGGTTCAGCAGGGCGAACACCCCCAGTCCCAGGGAGCCCGCGGTCGTCTCGTGTCCCGCCGACAGCAGCAGGGCGGCCACCCCCGCGATTTCGGCGGTGGTCAGCTCACCGTCGGCGGCCAGGGTACTGACCAGGTCCTCCCCGGGCCGCCGACGCTTGTGCGCTGTCAGGTCGGTGAGGAACGCCTCCAGATCCGCCATGGCTCGTGCGGCCTGCTCCGCGGTCGCCTCCAGGCTGAACAGCGTGGCACTGTCGCGCTGGAAGCCGGTTCGCTCCGTGTACGGCACGCCCAGCAGTTCACAGATCACCAGCGACGGCACCGGTAGCGCGAAGAACTCCACCAGGTCGACCGGATCGCCTGCCTCGCCCATGGCGGACAGACAGTCGCCGACGATCACTTCGATCCTCGGCCGAAGGGACCGCATCCGGTGTGCGGTGAACGCCTTGGCCAGCTGCCGCCGGATCCTGGTGTGCTCCGGTGCGTCCATGTCGACCAGCCATCCGGGCAGCGCGGGCGCACCGTAGAACGGTTCGATGCCGGGGCGCGCGGTCGGAACCCGTTTCAGCTCCGAGCGCGCACTGAACCGTGGGTCCGACAGCACCTGGCGTGCCAGGTGGTAGCCGGTGACCAGCCACCCCAGATGGCCATCGGGGTAGCGCAACCTGCTCAAGGGGGAGGCGGCCCGCTGCTGCGCCAGTTCGGGCGGCGGGTCGAAGGGAGTGATCCGCTCGACAGGCAGCGAGGGCACTCGGGAAGAGGTCATGGGCCCACCTCACCGCGGAGAAAGGTGCCGAGCCGGGCCACGCCGGCAGTGATGTCCTCGGCGTCCAGGTAGCTGCAGGACAGCCGCAGGACGCGGTCGCCGCCGGAGCCGAGGTGGAAGGCGGCCATCGGTGTCCACAGCACGCCGTACTCGGCTGCGGAGAGCGCGAGCAGTTCGTCGTCCACCCGAATGGGCAGGCGCATCCGGACGAAGAAGCCGCCCGTCGGGCGGTTCCACTCCACGCCCCGCGGCAGCCCCTGGTCCCGCAATCCGTCCAGCTCGTCCAGCAAGTGGGCGAGGTTGCGCCGGTACAGTCCCGAACGCGCCCGGCACACCGCCGCCAAGGATCCGCCGTGCTCCAGCAGCATCCCCGCGACGACCGCCTGCGACAGCGGTGAGGTGTTCACCGTCACCATCGTCTTCAGCCGGGCCAGTTCGTCCGCCAACAGCGTGGTGCGAGCGCCTTCGCAGCGCACCGGCTGGTCGGCCACGACGTATCCCACCCGCGCCCCGGGAAAGCACACCTTGGCGAAGGTCCCGATGTGGACGACCCGGCAGCCGCGATCCAGGGCCTTGAGGCACGGCAGTTCTTCGTCTTCGGCGGCGGTGAAACCGTAGACGCTGTCCTCGATCACGAGGAAGTCCTCAGCCTCGGCCAACTCCAACAGCTCTCTGCGGTGGGCCAGATCCATGTGGTTCCCGCCGGGGTTGGAGAAGTCCGGTGCCACGTAGCACGCCCGGACGCGTCGCCCGGAGCGGCGGGCCATGCGGCAGGCCGCGCGCAGGGCCGCCAGATCCGGGCCGTGTTCCCTCTCCGCGACCGGGACCACCTCCACGCCCAGCAGCCGTGCCGTGCCGGTCATTCCCACATAGCAGGGGTCCGCCACGGCGAGCAGATCGTCGTCGCCGCGGATCAGGGCGCGCAGAACCAACAGCATCGCCTCCTGCGCCCCGACAGTGATCACCACCGCCTCCGGCGAGGTGTGCACCTGCCGGTCGTGGCGGAGCAGATCGGCGACCAGGCCGTTGATCAGGCCGCGGCTCGGCCCGTACTCGTACAGCAGCCGGCGCGCAGCGGACGGTGTGTGGCCCCACTCGGCGCCCGCATGGTCGAGGAACCTGCGAATGAAGCGTTCCACGTCGAGATCGGAGTAGGTGTCGGGGTGCGGAGCACCCGGGGCGAAGGAGATCGCGTCGGGGTACCGGCGCATGACCTCGTTGAGGAACTCCACAGCACTCAGCAGTGGATCGGTCAGTGAGGAGTGCAGGTGGGAGCGGTCCAGCGCGGCGACCGGCCGGGGCGGCTCCGGTACACCGAGCGCCGTGGCCCGGTTCTGCGCGGGCGTACTCATGTCCCGGCCCACCGGCTTTCCACCCGGGCCAGGACGTCCGCGCTGTAGATGCGCTCGGCCTGTACCACCGCGAACTCGGCGAGGTAGGAGCGCAAGTGGCTCCACGGCTCCTCGGCCAGCGCCAGCATGGCGCGGTTGGCCGCCACCGCCGGGCCGGCCAGGTCGGCCACCGCCCGCTCCACGGCGGCGTCGAGTTCGCCGGCCGGCACCACCTCGTCGCACACCAGCTCCGCTCCCGGTTCGCCCGCCCGCAGCCGGCGCCCCGACAGCAGCACCTGCCGTGCCATCCGGGCGCCGGTCAGCCGGGTGAGCCGAAGGTTGCCCAGACCGGGAACGATGCCCTCGTCCGCCGCGGGCAGGCTGAAGAACGCGCCGTCCTCGGCGATGACGCGGTCCACCACGAGCAGCAGCTGCATACCGCCGCCGATCGCGAAGGCGTCGACGGCGGCCACCCAGGGCTTGTGCACCGCCGCGGGCACCCGCCAACCGGATTCCGCGGGCAGCAGGCCGTGCGCGAGCTTGTTGACGTATCCCAGTTCACGGCCGAGCAGGAAGTCCAGATAGGAGATCGCGCCGTTGCGCAGGTCCTTCAGATTGATTCCCGCGCTGAAGACCCGGCGTCCGGCGTACCGCGGGTGGTCGACCGTCCCGCCACGCAGCACACCGACCCGAACCCGGTCGTCCAGCAGCGCCACATCCACCGCCGACTCCAGGTCCGCGATGAGCTGGTTGTCCTCCGCGTTGAGGCAGTGGCTGTTGCGGAAGGTCACCTGCGCGGCGTGGCCGCGGCGCTCCACGAGCACGGAGTTCAGTTCCAGCCGGTCGGTGCGGCGGAAATCCTCCAGCAGGTCATGGGACCCAGGTGCCGCGTGCAGCATCGTCTCCATCAGGTGCGTGCCGGCGACGGCGCAGCGCAGCAGGGCGCCGAAGAAGACACCGAGATCGATCTCGTGGCCTTCCTTCCGGGCCTGGACACGGTCGCGGTCCTCGGCGAGCCTGGCCGCGGCCGGCACCAGGCCGGGGAATCGCGCCTGTGCTTCCTGCACCAGAGGGTTCAGCCGGAGCCGTCGCGTGCGGCCTTCGGTCAGTACCTCGTACACCTGCTCCGCGTGCCGTGCCAGAAACGTGTGACGGGCCGTCCTGCAGGCATCGCGGAGAGCCTCGGCCTGCGCCTCCCGCGCCGTGTCCCGCTCGGGCCGGGGCGGCAGCAGGGCCAGCAGACGCTCTGCCCGCTCTATGTAGCTCCGCAGTGCCTCGGCGTCCGGGGCGAGCTGCCCTCGCGGCACCGGAGGCGAGGGAAGCGCAGGGGTGTCCGGAAGCATGGCGGAACTCATACGCCAGTCTCCCCGCCACTGATCGCGGCCAAACGGCGCAGTTCCCGGTCGCAGGCGGCCAGATGGGCGCCCAGCGCGTCCTGGTACTCGGCGGCCGGGGCCTCCAGCAGCAGTTGTCGGCGCACCGCGAGCTCACGGTCGGATATGCGGCCCATCAGCACCACAGCCGTGTGAGCGGCTTCCGACAGATCATCGCTGAGTTGGTCGACGAGACCGAGCTCGTGCGCCCGGACACCGTCGAGATCGTCGCCCCACAGCACGATCTGCCGGGCACGCCCGGCGCCGAGCTGCTGAGCAAGCCGGTACACGGCCATGCCCGGCCAGAAATGCCCGTCGTTCACGGGCAGCATCAGCAGCAGGTCGGGCGAGGCTATCCGGAAGTCGCTGGCCAGCAGCAGGTCCAGGGCCGGACCGCCGCAGACTCCCGAGGCGGTTGTCACGATCATCGCGGGAAGCTGCTCCAGCCGGCGCACCGCCCGCTCCCAGCGGTTGACTTCCTGCACACCGACGCCGCTGGGCCAGGATCTCCGGTCGGTCGGGACCGGCAGCAACCGAATCCCCAACACCGACCGGTCCGTGCGTTCCTCAAGGCGATCGCACACCGCGTTGAGCTCCGCGGTCAGTCGGGGGAGGGGGCCCGTGCCGTCCACGTCCAGACTCAGCTCCAGCCCCTCGGAGGTCCGGTCCTGCTCACCGCTGCTTCGCACCGTCACGCCTTCCTCCCGGCCCGTCACCACCGTGCCAGGGCCATTTCGATGGTCGAGCCGGGACCCATCGTCATCAGAATCCCGAAGTCCCCGCCGGCCGCCGCTTTTTCGTCGGCGAGCCGTCGACAGGAGAAGAGAAAGGACCCGCTGGACAGGTTGCCGTGGTCACGCAGCACCCCCGTGGTGTGCCGGACGTCGTGCCGGCTCAGGCCCAGGTTGACCCGGACGGAGTCCACGACCTTCTTCCCGCCCGCGTGCAGCACCCAGTGAGCGATTTGGGAGCGGCGCACCCCGGTGCCCGTCAGCAGTCTTTCCATGATCTCTTCGGCATGCGCTCCCACCACGTAGGGCACCTGCGGGTCGAGGGCGAAACTGAACTTGTGCTGCTCGTCGTCCCAGTCGTATCGCATGGCGTCCACCGCCTCGGGAATGGTCCGGCTGGCGAAGGCCAGCAGTTCGGGGCCCGCGGAGGGCGGTTGTGTGCCGCCGGCCGTCACCGCGACGGCGGCGGCGCCGTCACCGAAGAGGCTGTTGACCACGGACGTACGCCGCGTACCGTCGATGACGTACGCCGCCGAGCACACCTCGATGCACACCATGACGGCCAGCTCGCCGGCGTGGCATCGCGACCATCCCGCCACCGAGGCCAGCGCGTTCAGTCCGGCGTTGCATCCCATTCCGACCACGTCCAGGCGGGAGCAGCTGGGACTGATCCCCATGTCCTTGAGCAGCAGGGCGGAGAACCCGGGCGTGAGCAACCCGGTGGAGGTGACGCAGCACAGGTGCCGCACGTCCGTCACCTCGGCTCCGGCCTCCGCGAGACAGGCGAGTACGGCCTCCCTGCCCAGCCGCAGACCCTGCGTCAGATGCTTGTCCAGCAACTCTCCTTGGGACTCCACCGCACGGGACCGGTCCGGCAGTTGGGGCGGCAGGGTCAGCCCGCGCCGCTGGATCGTGCTGTTGAGGAAGATCGCCCGGGTCGCCGGATCGGTGATCCCGAAGGTCCGCAGGAGTTCATCCTGGGTGTAGGAGACCGGGGGCAGGGCGGTCCCGATGCCAATGAGCCGAGCCGGAGCGAGCACGCGGTCTCCTTCGGTGGCAGGCGGTCCCGGCGTGGACCGGCTCAGTCGAGGTAGTCCTCCAGCCCGCCTTCGCGCACTGTGTCGAGGGTGAAGCAGTGGAATCCGCCGCCGAACAGCCGTCGGTGCCTGTGCCGTACGGGCACCACGGTGAAGCCGTGCTTCTCCAGCATGCGCATCAGCTCGGGGCAGGCCTCGTTGACGAGCACCGTCTCGGGGGAGACGGACAGCACGTTCAGGTCGATGAACGGGCTGGTGAGGATCAGATCGTCGTCGTCGTACGAGGGGAAGTGGTTGCGCTCCGGAGCCGGCGGCACGATCAGGTCCCACGAGCGGAGCTTCTTCGGCAGCTTGTCGCGCAGCTCGGGTGCGCGGACCAGGAGAGTACCGGGCCGCAGCGCGAGCACCATGCTGTCGATGTGGCTGTCGCTGATGCGGTGAACCCGGTGGATGCGGAAACGGCCTTCCAGGTGACGCTCCAGCCAGTCGCACGCGAGGACGTGGTTGGCGGTGGAGACGTTCACGACCAGGTCCCGGCCCAGGCGCAGAACCTGTGCACCGTCGAACATCATCTCCGTGCCGACGTCGTAGCTCGTGGGCTGCGGATCGGCGATGGGCTCGGTCGGGCCACCGACAGAGCTGACCCTGGCGTACGAAAGGTCGAAAGACGCGTCCGTCATCAGAGGCCGCGGCATCACCGTCCACCGGGCGCCCTGCTCGAAATACCGCTGGAACACGGGTGTCAGGAACTGGGTCTCGAAGTAGCGGGACCGGATCATCGGTGGCGTTTCGATGATCTCGTCGCCGACGATGAGGGTGTTGTCCCGTACGTTGAGCGGAGGCACCACCGAGGCGCTCCAGGCAAGCGCGCGCACCTCGGCCGTCTCGGCGTCCAGCTCCATCGGACGGTGGACGGTCACCCCCAGCCCGGTGAGAGCGTCCACGATGCCCGCCAGGTCCTCACCGAGTTCGTCCACGTAGCGCTGTTTGATCGGCACCGTTCCACTCGGTGCCGACTCGCTGCGTCCACCGGTGGTCAGTCGCGGATAATACCACTCCGAGCGGGAGGTGTTGTCACCGGCGATGTTGTCGTGGAAGAAGAGGTCGAAGGACAGTTCACGCTGATGCGAGGTGTAGTTCGTCGCGGAGCCGACCACCACCTCCTTGAGCGGCGACCATTCATCGAAACTGTTGAGCATCATGCGTGCTCCATCGATTGTCGTCATGCACCGCATCGGGACAGCTCACAGGCTCGGCACAGGCGCGGCGGTATTCGTGGCACGAGCCGGACGGAGTCCAGCCCATCGTCGACGCCAACTGCGGTGCGGCTCCTCAGTGTTGGGCATGTGCAGGATGAACGGAAGACCGTGCCCGGCGGTCTGCACCGTACTTTCGGACATTCGACCGACCTATTCCAGGAGCATTTTCCGCCGTCAAGGTGGCCGGTGAATACGTCATGGCTCGTTAAAAAGGCGCCGTCTCCCGACAGATACATCACGGTGCGACAACTGGTGCGCTCCGTGCACGCAAGGTGACCGAAAGTCGACCCCTTGGGGTTGCGGCGGTTACACAGCGCTCACAAGATGACTGGGACAACACAGGAACTGCTGCCCCGGTCCGGACGAAGCGGGCGAGCGGCGGTCTCATTTCCCTCGTGCCGTTCTCGCGGCAGCCTGCATTCGACCACCAGGGTTCTGCGCCATCTGTCCAGGAGTGCACAACCCACCAGAGGGACCAGGCGCGGCGCTCAGCGGCTCTGCATGCGCTCCATTCGACGCCTACCGGCGCAGCCCTCGGGACGGGCCCGCCGCCAGGCCGCCGGGCCTTGCGGCGTGCGCGGCCGGCCCCATCGACGCGACGCGGCCAAGTGGCCCGGGAAACGGTCCGGTCCGCGTCGATCGGCGACGAAACGGGAGGTAACAGGGTGATACCGCACGTACAGTTGCCAGGTCCTGCGGCCGGTTGGACCGCGAAGGAGCGACAGGCGGTCGCTGACGACATCGGCGGCATCTGTCGACGCGAAGGATTCTTCTTCGTCCTCGACCACGGTATTCCCGCCGACCTGATCCGGGACGTCTACGCGGAAATGCGCGCCTTCTACCGGCTGCCGTCCGACGAGAAGAACAAGTACGACGCGGCGGAGGAGTCGCAGTTCCTGGGCTACCGGGGGCTCGGCAGGGAAAGGAGCCGCACTCACAGCGGCGCCGAAGCCTGCGAGCAGTTCCGGATCGGCAACGTCACCGATGAACTGGCCCTTCCCGAGTCCGTGGACTTCTACCACGAACACTTCCCCAGGTCCCTGGAGCTGTTCCACCGGTTGACCGAACTGGGCGACGGCATCCTCGCCGCCTGCGCCCTCGACCTGGGCCTGGACGAGGACTTCTTCACCGGTTACCTGAACACGCCGCTCCATCGCCTCGGACTGAACTACTACGGCGCCAGCCACCTGTCCGACGTCGGCTCGAAGGTCAACTACGCGATGTCGCCGCACATCGACCTGTCACTGCTGACCATCCTGCACCAGGACCAGCCCGGCCTGGACGTACGCGGCAGCGACGGCTCGTGGTCCGAAGTGCCCACCGAGCCGGACGCCTTGTTCGTCTTCGTCGCCGACTACGTCCAGCGCTGGTCCAACGGGCGGCACCGGGCGGCACCGCACCGGGTGAGCGCGGTGCGCCAGGACCGTATGTCCATCCAGTACAAGCACCGACCCGACTACGGCGTGGTGGTCGCGCCGCTCGACGCCCTCATCACCCAGGCCGAACCGCCCAAATACACGCCGCTCGACACCGGTTCGGACTATGTGGCCGTTCTGAAGTCGATCCTCGGCACTTGAATCCCGCTCCGGCGCCCGACCAGCGCCCTCGGCGCCTTCCCGCATCGTGCACGGTTCGGCACGGACACCCCTCAACCCAGGGAGCAAGGGCCGCAGTGAACAGACTCGAAACGGATCGCCGGCCACCGTCCGGAGCGCCGTCATGACGACTTACGCGGCCGCCGGCAACGTCACACGCAATCCGGTCCTTGAGCACTACCACCGGCTGCCCGACATCGTGGCGGCATGCGGTCAGGAGCCGCACGGCACGCCACAGCCCGAGGAGTTCCGGCCCGGCTTCCACTTCCCCGAGCTGGATGAAGCGGTCCGCGAGTACTTCGCCGCCGCGATCGTCTCCTGGCGGCGGCTGGAGGACTTCCAGGGGCACCCGATGCGGCTGCTGGACCTGACCGCCAACCCCGCCACCCAGACCACCAAGACCCCCGCTTCCCTGCTCATCGTGGCGCGCGCGGTGGAACACCTGCGTCGTACCGGGATCCCCGTCCTGCTGGTCACACCCACCTCCGCGAACAAGGGAACCGCCCTGCGCGACGCCGTGCTGCGGGCGCTCGAACTGGGCTTGGCCGAACCTCACCAGCTGCGAGTCGTGACGATCAGCCCTGCCGCCTGCCGCGACAAGCTGCGCCGCAGCCGACTCGTCACCGACCCCGAACTGCGCGCACTCAACCCCGTTCTGTTGTACGAAGGCCAACAGGCCGAAGACGTCAAACCGCTCGCTCGGGAGTTCGTCCGCACACACGCGGCCGACTGGGCCCGGCACACCGGTGGCCGCATGTGGTTCTCACTGGAGCTGGCCAACTACATGGTGGCGGACGCCACCCGGGCATTCTTCGAAGAGGACGCCGACCCGATCTCCCCGGGCGAGATACGCACGCACGCCCACGCCGTCTCCAGCGCCTTCGGCCTGCTGGGGTATCACACCGGCAGGTCCCTGCTGGAAGCCGCTCCCGAGGCCGTGTCCATCCAGCGGCCGGAGTCGTATCTCGTCCAGCACCTGCACATCCCGGACATGGTGCTCAGCCAGCGCTTCGGCAGCTTCGATCGCCGCAACGCGCCGCGCTACGCCTGGGACTCCGCCGCGCGCCTGTACCACCAGGACGTCGACCCGAGCTTCCCCTACACGACGCAGAGCCCCAGCGAGATCATCGATCCCACGTTCTACACGCACCGGCCGCCCACCGCCCAGCGGATGAACGAGATCATCGGCAAGTTCGGCGGCGGCGGGATCGTCGTGTCACGGCATGAGTGCCTGCGGCACTACCCGGCCGTACGGACCGCACTGGCCCATGCCGGACTCAGCCTGCCCGAGGACCCGGACGAACTCGCCGAGTGGTCACTGCTGATGGCGATGACCGGCGTGCGGGAAGGAGTGGAACGCGGACTCATCGGTCCGCACCGCACGGTCGTCGTCCACGGCTCCGGAACCTACGCGCGCTCCGACTACGAACCCTTGCAGGACGGCGACGCGCACCTGGTGCAGAGTGTCGCGGATGTGGCCGCCGCCGTCGGAGCGAAGTGAATGGCTCGCGTCCTGATCCTCGGTACCGGTTCTCTGGCCACCGCGACCTGCTGTGCCCTCGCGGATCTGTGCCACGCAGGACTGCGCGTCACCGTGACGGGCCGTCGGCACCCGGCCGTCAGGGAGCTGGTCTACCTCGCCGGCGCCCGCGCCGCCGTCGCGGGTACGGGCGTCACCTTCACCGCCGCCCGGGCCGCGACGGGGGGCCACGCGCTGTGTGAGCTGATCAGGGCCGAGCGTCCGGAACTTGTGCTGGTCTGTGCCTCGACGCACTCTCCTTGGGAACACGAGCGCGCGCCCAGCGCCTGGACCGACCTGATCGCCCGAGCGGGTTTCGGACTCACCCTGCCGTTCCAGGCCGACCTCGCCGTCCGAGCCGCCACCGCGGTGGCAGCGGCAGGCCACAGCACCCAGCTGGTCAACGCCTGTTTCCCGGACGCGGTCAATCCCCTGCTCCACGCTCTCCGGCTGCCGGTACTGTGCGGTATCGGCAACGCCGGGCTGGTGGCCTCGTCCCTCACACACGCCCTGGGCGCCGTCGATCCCAAGCGGCTGCAGGTCCTCGCCCACCACGTCCACCTCGGCCGCCCCCGCTCGGCCGACGACGAGGCTCGCGCCTGGCTGGACGGCACGCCCGTACCCGACGTGACACAGCACCTGGCCGCACAGCGGGCCACCGGCCGCGAACGACTCAACCTGGTGACCGGCCGCAACACTGCCCGACTGGTCGCAGCACTGCTGTACGGCGCCGACTGGGACACCAGCGTGCCGGGGCCGTGGGGCCTCCCCGGCGGCTACCCGGCACGGATACGCGGCGGAACACTGCGCTTGGCACTGCCCCCCGGGCTCACCCGGGAAGCAGCGGTCGCATGGAACCGGCAGGTGGGCGCGGCGGACGGAGTGGACATCGCCAACGGGACGGTCCGCTTCACCGGACGCCTCAACGCCGCGCTGCACGAACTGCACGAGCACGGGGAAACCACCGGGCCGCGCTCACTCGACGCACCGCACACAGCCGACATCGCGGACCTGGCCGACGGATTCCCCATCGGTGAACTGGACGCCGCGCGCACGGCTTTGGAGACGCTCCGTGCCCGTCTGCGCACCAGACCCGCCGCCCACCGGGCGCCGGAGGAACAGGCGGACGCGGGAGCCCATGTGTGATCGGGCGCGCCGCACCGACCGCTCGTCCCGTGTCCGAAACCGGTCCCAGGAAGGCTAGTTCGAGTGGAATCGGAAACCCACCGATGGTTCGACGCACCCCCCTACCGTCACCAGGAACGCAGCCCGGCGGACGACATCGTCGAGGTGCTCCGCGACGAACTGCGCGACTGCGGAACCTGGGTGCACAAACAGCCCGTTCCCCTCGAACCGTTCGCCGTGTCCCCGTCCGCCTACGACGAGCTGTTCTCGGCAACCCGAGGCCTGCTCGGCCTGCTGCGCCAAGCGCTGCTGGAGGCCGCGCCCGACCGGCCGGGCAGGCTCGCGGCCCTGGGGGTCCGGCCCGCCGCCCACACCTTGCCCTTCTTCATCGACGACGACGCCTTCGAGCTGCGCCATTGCGATGCGATGGCCCGCCCCGACGTCGTCATCGGGCACGACGGCCCCCGCTTCCTGGAGTTCAACGTCAGCGGTGCGTTCGGAGGGCCCACGGAGGCCCACGGATTCGACCGGGCCTGGACCCGCCTGTTCAGCGCACCCGGACGGCCCCTGCCCTTCACGGTGGACGACCCGTTCGCGGCTCGCGCCGCACTGTTCGAGGAGGTGTGCGGCACGCTCGGCCTGCCACGAGCGGTCGCTCTGGTGGGCAACCGGGTGGACCGCCGGGGCGAGACAACCCGCTACTTCGACGGCGAGGCCGCCTATCTGCGAGAACGCGGCTTCGACGCGCAGGTGCTGGAGCCCGGCGACCTGCCGCACAAGGTCGGCCGACCCGGACGGCTGAGGTTCCCGCTGGCGCTGCGCTACTTCGCACCCGCCGACTGGGTCTCCCGCGGCGAACCACTCGATCCGGTGCACGCCATTCTTGACGCGGGCTGCGTGCTGTACCCCCCGGAGAGCAGCTACCTGGTCGCCAACAAGAAGGTGCTGGCGTGGCTCTCCGAGGGCCTCCCCTGGATGACCGCGGGCGACCGACGACTCGTGACCCGGTACGTTCCCTGGACCCGGGTCGCCCGTGAGGGCAAGGTCGAATGGCGGGGCGAGCGCGTGGACCTGCGCCAACTCCTCACCACGCGCCGCGAGTCCTTCGTGGTGAAGCCGGCCGTCGGCATGATGGGCCGGGGCGTCGTGATGGGCCGTACCTGCACCCGGCCGCAGTGGGAGGCGACGGTCGCCGGCGCCGTCGACGCCGGCGACTCGATCGTGCAGGAGTACGTCGAACCCGGCCGCTACGAGCTGGAGATGGCGGCCGGACCCGGCTGCACGCCCTACCGGTCCTCAGTTGCCCCGGTCCTGAGCCCCTGCCTCTTCGGCGGCAGGCCAGGCGGAGTGTACGCGCGCTACTACCCCGACGGCCGCACCGGCGTGGTGGGTGTGGCCCAGGGCGGCGCCATGGAGAACGTGCTGCTCGCCGCCGCCTGACCGGTGACCCCTTCGCCACGACTACCAGCGAACAGGAGGTGGCTCCAGCACATGTCGGAGAATGCCTGGGAGATCGAACGCCTCACCGGGAGCATCGGAGCAGAGCTGTCGGGGCTTGACATCTCGCACGTGGATGCGGCCGCCGCGGACCGGCTCAAGGCCCTCATCTCCACGCACGGGGTGATCTTCCTGCCCGGTCAGTCCACTGATCCGGCGGTCCTGGTCGAACTGGCCGCTCACCTCGGCCCGGTACTGCCCGCGCATCCCCTCAAACAGGGACTGCCAGGCCATCCCGAGGTGCTGGCCAACCAGACCGGGGGCGTCCGTCCCGAGGACCTACGCAGCCGCGACATCCACAACCGGCACGGAACCAACTGGCACGTGGACTGCACCTTCGTACGCGAGGTGCCGACCTACTCACTGCTGCAGGCCGCACGCGTTCCGCGGACGGGCGGTGACACCCTCTTCGCCGATCTGGCCGGTGCCTACGCCGCGTTGTCGGAACCCCTGCGCACGCTGGCAGAGGGCCTCAGTTGCGCACACGACGCGCGGCTGCTCTACGCCGACTGGCTCGCACCGGGCGCCGACCCGGACCGGCGTGCACGGCTGCTGGCGCTGCCCGTGGTCAGCCATCCGCTGGTCGCGGTCGACCAGCGCGCCGACGGCCGCCGTTCACTGGTCCTGAACCCCAATTGCGTGTCGACCGTCGAAGGACTGTCCGACCTGGAGTCCCGCACTCTCCTCGACCTGTTCCTTCACCACGCCCTGGTCCCGGAGCGCACGGTGCGCCGGCGTTGGGGAGTGGGGGACATCGCCGTCTGGGACAACGTCCGGCTGCTGCACAACTACGTACTGGACCACGGCGATGCCGACCGCATGATCTACCGCGCACTCGCCGGCTCCGCCCCGCTCACCGGCGTCACCTGCAAGAGCGGCGAGATCGCCGCCGCCTCCGCGCGCCGTCCGATCGATGGAGGTGCCCACCAGGATGAAATCCGCACGGACGTATGAGGAGAGGGACCCCATCGAGGACCCCGTCGAGGACTCCATGGAGGACCGCATCGAGGACCCCGTCCTTGAACGCTTCCACCTGCTGGTGAACGCTCCAGCCCTGTTCAACGCCCTGGTCACCGCGCTGGAACTCGATCTGTTCACCACTGTGTCCGGCGGACTGTCGTCCTTCGACGAACTCCGCGGGGCCACTGGACTGCCACCGCACTCACTCCGCGTCCTGTTGCATGCGGTCTGCACCACCGGCCTCCTCGAACGGCGCGACGGGCACTACAGGAATTCCCGGGTCGCCGAGGACATGCTCACCGGCGACACCCCGGACAGCTGGCGGCACATCCTGGTCGGCTGGCGGGAGGTGTACTACCCCGCCTTCGCGCATCTGACGGAAGCGCTGAGGGCCGGTACGAACACCGCGCTGGCCGCGCATCCGGGCAGTGAACCCACTCTCTACCAACGTCTGGCACACGACCCGGGGCTGGAGGCCGTCTTCCACCGCGCCATGAGCGCCTTCACCCTGCGCAGCGTCGACGCCCTCGTGGAGAGCGAACAGTTCGCCGCGACGCGTCGGCTGCTCGACGTGGGGGGCGGCGACGGCACCACCAGCACGCGGCTGACCGCCCGGTACCCGAAACTGACCTCGACCATCTTCGACATGCCGAGTGTTTCGCGCATTGCCGAGCAAGCCACCGCCCCGTCCTTCGGGGAGCGGGTGACGGTACATCCCGGTGACCTGTTCGCCGATCCCTTTCCCACCGGCGCCGACACGGTGCTGTTCAGCCACGTACTGGAAATCTTCTCCGGTGAACAGATCACGACCCTGCTGGCCAAGGCCATGGACGTGCTGCCGCCCGGTGGACAGGTCTTGATCTATGGGTACAACGCATCGGACGACGAGACCGGCGGCTGGTACGCGGCGCGTCTGTCGCTCTATCTGAATGCCCTGGCCAGCGGCCAGGGCATGGCCTATCCGGCCGGCAACTACGAGGAGTGGCTCCGGCAGGCGGGCTACCAACAGGTTCGGACACTCACCGGCTACCCCTACGAGCACGGTCTTCACATCGGGGTGAAGGGGCAGCGGTAGGTGGCCGGTCCGCGGGCCGGCCACCGGCTCCGGGCAGGGTCGGTCACGCCGGCTTCTGCGCCGACGGCGGGGCGGTCGAGTCGCCGGTCGAGTCGCTGGTCGAGTCGCCCGTGGCGGGCGGCGCCGTCGGGTCGACCCCGGCCAGGAATCCCTCGGCCTGTGCCTCGGTGGTGACGGCGCCGACGGCCCCGGCCCAGCGGGCGATCTCGCGGGCCAGCGCGGTGGCCCCGGCCTCGTCGCCCGCGTCCCGGGCCAGGACCGCCAGGAGCAGCTGCTGCGAGAGGGTGCCGGGGACGGTTCCGGCCCGGGCACCGAGCTCGGTCGCCCGGCTCCAGCGCTCTCGTGCCCGTCCGTTCTCGCCCCGGTCGTGGTCGTGATCGCCGAGGTGCCGCAGCGCCTCCCGGGCGAGCAGGTCGTCACCCGAGCCGGCGGCACGCAGCGCCGCTTCGTAGTGGCCGGGTGCGAGGTCCCGCTCGGCCAGGAGATTGTCGGCGATCAGACCCAGGTACATCTCGGCCCAGCCCCGGCGTACCTCGTCCGGGGCCCGGTCGCGCAGCCCCTCCGCCCGGCCGCGCAGGGCGGCGAGGGCGGCCGGGTCCTTGCCGTCGGGTCCGGCGCGGAACGTACCGTCGACGCGTATCTGCCCGAGGTAGCCGTGGCGCAGCCGGAGGAGGCCGAGGTCCCAGCCGCTGTCGAGCGGTGACTCCTCGACGAGCTTGTGCGCGGTGTCGAGCCGAGCCCCGGCCAGGGCGGTCCCGGCGAACCAGTCGCTCTCCAGGGCCACTTCGGCGGCGGCCAGGGCGATGCGCGCGCGGGCTCCGGGATCGGTCGCCTCGGCCGAGTCGAGCAGGGCCGCCGCGCGTTCCCAACGGCCGCCGATCCTCAACTCCCTTGCCGCTGCGATGAGTTCGTTGAGCGATACGGCCGTACGGAGGGTGCCTGCGGTGTTTGCCATGGCGAGAAAAGTAGTAATCAGAAAAACTATCCACAAGAAAACTATTTCGGAGACGCACATGGACGCGCATCAGGACGCGCACAGAGACGCGCACAGAGACGCGCACGGGGACGCGCACGGGGACGCGCACGGGGACGCGCACAGGAACTCGAAGAAGCAATCCTCGGCGGCGGCGGACTCCGTAGACCGGCACGTCGCGGTCTGGGCGAAGGAACTCGACTGGGTGGACCCGGTCAAGGAGGAGATCTTCGTCCGGCTCGCGATCCTGGCCCGGCACGCCGCCCAGGCCCGCCGGGAGACCCTCGACTCCGACGGGCTGCAGCACTGGCAGTTCAAGGTGCTGCTGATGCTGCGCAGGCTCGGCCCGCCCTATGCGGCCAGCCCCTCGCGGCTCGCCGAGATGCTCGGCCTGACCCGCGGTGCCCTGTCGGCACGGCTCGGTCCGCTGGAGGGTGAGGGGCTGATCACCCGCACGCACGACACCGCCGACCGCCGGCGCGTGGAGGTGCGGATCACCGACGCCGGATACGCCGCGTTCGAACGGCACGCGGTGTCGGAGGACAGGGGCGAGAACGCGCTGCTCGCAGTACTGACCGCAGGAGAGAAGCGGACACTCGCAGACCTGCTGCGGAAACTGGTCGGGGCAGCCGAGTCCGGTGGGGGTGCGAGCGACCCATCGCCGCCTTGGCCGAGAAGGTCCAGGTCAGACGGGAGGTGATCTGGACCTTCGGCCAGTTCCTTCCTACTCGTCCCATGCCTGCAGCAGAGTGTGCTCGACGATCTTCCCGTCGCGCAGCGCGATCATCGAGCTGGCGAGTACCCGCACGCCGTCCGGGTACTGGCAGGACTCGGTGAACGCGACATGGTCGCCCTGCACGACGCACTCCTCCAGCTTGTGGGTCATGTCCCGGCTGTAGACGTCGTCGAGCATCTCGGCGATCTCACGACGGCCGTGTTTGATCATCGGGTGACTGGGTTGGGTGTTGCGGTCGACGATGGTCAGTTCCGCGTCGTCCGCGTAGAGCGACAGCATGTCTGCCGCACTGTGTCCTTCTATGCCCCGGCGTAGCGCTTCGGTGTCGAAGGCGGGGCCTGCCATGGTGCCCATGCTGACCTCCTCGGAAGGCCGCGGTCCGCTAAGGAGCGGGCCGCGAGGGCCTCTCTTCCGAGCCTCCTCCGTCGCAGGGGTCACGGCAAGCCCAGTCGGCCCGATGCGCTTCTCGGGTGAGCGGCGGGGGAGGGCCGTGACCGGGGGCGGTCCGGGGCCGTTGCTGAAGGCATGATCTCAACACGACGTATGGTCGCCGCCGTCGGTCTCGCCGTCGGTGTCACGGGCCTTGCCGCGCCGATGGCGTCCGCCGCCGCGGTCCCGGACGCGGGGAAGCTGAACCCGCTCACCCAGCTCGACGCGCTCGCCGTGAGCGACATCCCCGCGGAGCACCAGGACGAAGTCCCACGGATCTCCAGCCAGTTGTCCGGGCTCAACCGCCTCAACGACCTCAACCAGTTGCACCAGGTCACCGACCTGGTCGCCCCTGTCACCGGGCTGCTTCCGGCGGTCCAGGGCTAGTCGGCAAGGTCCGTCCACTCCTGCCCCCGGCACTCGGTGCCGGGGGCAGGCCCTTGTCCGATGGGTGAAGGGACCTTCGTGTGGAGAACGCGCGGCGGTGCGCGGTCCTCGGCCCGCTGTCGCTGCGCGGTCCTCAGCCCGCTGTCGCGAGGAACTGTGTCGCGGCCAGTTCCGCGTAGAGCGGGTCCCCGGCCACCAGTTCCCGGTGCGTGCCCACGGCGCGCACGCGGCCCGCGTCCATCACGACGATGCGGTCGGCCATGGTGACGGTGGACAGCCGGTGCGCGACCACGAGGACCGTGGTCGTCCGGGCGACATCCGTGACCGTGTCGCGCAGCGCGGCCTCGTTCACGGCGTCGAGCTGCGAGGTCGCCTCGTCGAGGAGCAGCAGACGCGGGCGGCGCAGCAGGGCGCGGGCGATCGCGATCCGCTGGCGCTCGCCGCCGGACAGCTTGGTGCCACGGTGTCCGACGAGGGTGTCCAGGCCGCGCGGCAGCCGGGCGACCAGCCCGTCGAGCCGCGTGGTCCGCAGCACGCGCGTGACGTCGGCGTCGCCGGCCTCCGGGTTGCCCAGCAGCAGGTTGTCGCGCAGGGAGCCGGACAGCACCGGCGCGTCCTGCTCCACATAGCCGATGGCGGAGCGGAGCCGGGACAGATCCCAGTCCTCCAGCGGCCGGCCGTCGACCGTGATGAGGCCCGCCTCGGGGTCGTAGAACCGCTCGATCAGCGAGAACACGGTGGTCTTGCCCGCGCCTGAGGGCCCGACGAACGCGGTCATCCCGCGGGCCGGCACGTCGAAGGTCACCCCGTGGTGGACGTACGGCAGGTCCTCGGAGTACCGGAAGCGGACGTCCTCGAAGGCGAGCGCGGCCGGTGCGGAGCCGGGTGTCGGCAGCGGCGCGGGCAGGGAGGCCGGTTCGGCGGGCAGACTCAGCGCCTCCTGGATGCGGGCGAGCGCGGCGGAGCCGGTCTGGTACTGCGTGATCGCGCCGACGACCTGCTGGATCGGCGACATCAGATAGAAGACGTAGAGGAGGAAGGCGACCAGGGTGCCGACGCCGATGGCGCCGGTCGCGACCCGTGCGCCGCCCACCGCGAGCACCGTGATGAAGGCGATCTGCATCGCCAGACCGGCCGTGTTGCCCGCGGCCGCCGACCATTTGGCGGCCCGTACGCTCTGTCGCCAGGACTCCTCGGCCGCCGCGTGGATGGTCTCCTCCTCGCGGTGCTCGGCGCCGGAGGCCTTGACCGTGCGCAGCGCGCCGAGGATCCGTTCCAGCGAGGCGCCCATCACGCCGACGGCGTCCTGCGCCTGCTTGCTGGCCCGGTTGATGCGCGGCACGATCACACCGAGCACCGTCCCCGCGCACAGGATCACCCCCAGGGTGACGCCGAGCAGCACCACGTCGACCAGGCCCATCATCACCACCGTCGCCACCAGGGTGAGCCCGCCGGTGCCGAGGCCCACCAGCGAATCGGTGGTGACCTCGCGCAGCAGCGTCGTGTCGGAGGTGATGCGGGCCATCAGATCACCCGGCTCGCTGCGGTCGACGGCCGGTATGCGCAACCGCAGCAGATACGACGACAGGGCGCGCCGCGCGCCGAGGACCACCGACTCTGCGGTGCGCCGCAGCACGTACGAACCCAGCGCCGCCACCGCCGCGTTGGTGACCACCAGCGCCGCCATGCCGACAAGCGCCCGTCCGATCGGCCGGTCGTGCGAGAGGTTGTCGATGAGCCCCCGCGCCACCAGCGGCAGCACCAGACCGGTGGCGCCGGTCGTCAACGCCAGCAGCGCGCCCGCCACCAGAGACCACCGATGCGGTCGTACGTACCCGAGAAGCAGCCGCCAGGTGGGCGGGCCGGCGGACGGTTCTGCGATGCTCACTGTGCTCCTAGCGGGAGTTCGGCGCGGACCCTTCAGGCTACGTCGGCGCGGGCATCGTGCGGGTGCGGAGTCCCTCCGGCCGCACAGGGTGGACCGGACGCCGTTCGCACACCGTCCGACCGGTGATTGCCTGCGAGGCAACGAGTGAGGGTTCGGTAACTCTCCTTTGTTCCGGATGAATTGATCCGGCAACCCGTGCTGGCTGAAGTGGTCCTCACAAGCAGCGGCGAGGTGTCACCACCTCTACGCCTCGCAGGGAGGATTTCATGCCTGAACCCAGGAGCACAGGGTGAGCCCCCGGCTGGCGGGGGCTCATTATCCGGTGGCCGTCGTCGGCGGGGGCCAGGCGGGACTGTCGGTCAGCCACTGCCTGCGCGAGCGCGGCATCGAGCACGTCGTCGTCGAGGCGCATCGCGTCGGCCACGAGTGGCGCGAGCGCCGCTGGGACTCGTTCTGCCTGGTCACTCCCAACTGGCAGTGCAGGCTGCCCGGTCACCCCTACCAGGGGCCCGACCCGGACGGATTCATGGTCCGCGACGAGATCGTGCGCTACCTGGAGGAGTACGTCGCCCTCTTCGCGCCGCCGCTCGTCGAGGGCGTCTGCGTCACCGGACTGCACCGCACTCCCCGAGGGCTCTTCGAACTCACCACCACTCAGGGCGAGTTCACCGCCGAACAGGTGGTCGTCGCCACCGGCCCCTACCACACCCCCTCGATCCCACGGATGGCCGAACGGCTGCCCGGCGCCGTCGAGCAGCTGCACTCCTCCCGTTACCGCAACCCCGACCGGCTCCCCGACGGAGCGGTCCTGGTGGTGGGCACCGGACAGTCCGGCTGCCAGATCGCCGAGGATCTGCACCTCGCCGGCCGCCGGGTCCATCTGGCCGTCGGCAGCGCACCCCGGGTGGCCCGCTTCTACCGTGGCCGTGACTGCGTGGCCTGGCTGGACGAGATGGGCCACTACGCCAGGAGCATCGACAGCTTCGACGACACGTCCGCCGTCCGGATGCGGGTGAACCACTACGTGACCGGACGGGACGGCGGCCGCGACATCGACCTGCGTGCCTTCGCCCGTGACGGCATGCGCCTGTACGGGCGGCTGACCGGAGTCGACGGCGGTGTCCTGGAGTTCGCCGACGATCTGCTGGTCAACCTCGACCGGGCCGACTCCGTCGCCGAGGGCATCAAGGACGCCATCGACGCGCACATCACGGCGTACGGCATCCAGGCCCCGGACGAGGCCCGCTACCGTCCCGTCTGGGAACCCACGCAGCAGCCGGACACGCTCGACCTCGCCCGGGCCGGCATCACCTCCGTCATCTGGTCCACCGGTTTCACCCGTGACCACCGGTGGATCGGGATACCCGCCTTCGACGGCCGCGGCTACCCCATGCACCGACGCGGCGCCACCAGCACCCCCGGCCTGTACTTCCTCGGCCTGCCCTGGCAGCACTCGTGGGGCTCGGGCCGCTTCGAAGCGGTCGGCAGGGACGCCGAGTTCCTCGCGAACCACATCGACGCCTCACGCCGCCTCGCCGACGTCTGCGGCGCCCTCACCGGCGCCCCCACCGAACTCGCCGCCGCTCTCCCCGTCGGCTGAAAGCATCGCCATGGTCTTCGACGCACACCGTCACATCGGTGTCCTGCCCGCCCACCCCTTCTACGGCGGTCCGCCCGTCCACCCGGACGTCGGCGCCCGCGCCACCGTCAAGCAACTCGTCGCGGACCTGGACGCCGAGGGCACCGAACGCGCCCTCGTCATCCCCAACTACGGCGTCCCCGACCCCGCCGTCGCCTTCTCCTTCAACGAACTGGCCGTCGAGGCGGCCCAGACCGACGACCGCATCCGGGCCGGACTGTGGGTCTCCCCGCGTCCCGAGGACGAGCACCGCACCGCGCACGCCCTCGCCCTGGCCCGCGAGGACGGCGTACGCGCCCTGAAACTCAGCTTCCTGCTGGGCGGCCGCGCCTCCGACCCCGCCTGCCGCCCCGTACTCGACCGGATCTTCCACGAGGCCGCACGCCTGAACCTCGTGGTGCACGTCCACACCTCGCCCGGCGCCGCCTCCGACATCGACGAGGTCGGCCATCTCGTCGACCGGTACGCCGACCGGGTCGCCCTCCACCTCGTGCACTTCGGGGGCGGCATGAGCGGCCACATCAAGCTCGTCGGCTCCCGGTTCTTCGACTGGATCGAGGCCGGGAAACGCGTCTACACCGACCTCTCCTGGGCCATCGGCTTCGCCCCGTACTGGCTGGCCCGGGAGATCGAGTGCCGCGGCATCGGCCACGACCGCGTGCTCTTCGCCAGCGACCAGCCGTGGGGCGACTACGTGGGCGAGTACGCCCGGATGACCGCCGCGACCGGCGGCGGCGAACTCGGCGAGCGGGTCTTCAGGGACACCTTCGCCGCCCTCTACGACTGACCCTGCCACGCTCCCGGCACACGAACCGACCCCTCCCGCTCCCTCACACACAAGGAGACAGCCATGTCCGAGACCGTCACCGAACTGAGCGACGTCGAACAGAAGTCCCTCAGCGAGATCCCGCACCCCTCCCTCCCCGAGGGCTCCAGCATCTACGGCTCCACCAAGGTCTTCCCCGACTACCAGGCCGAGGACGGCGAGACCTACTTCACCCTCGTGCACGGCATCGCCCACGAGTCCTCGGTCTCCTTCGTCGCCGTCCTGCAGGCCACCCGCGCCCTGCGCAAGGGCTTCGAGACCGCCATCTACTTCTACGGCCCCGGCTCCCTCAACTGCCTGGCCACCCGCGGCTTCCCGACCACCGGGAACTCCGCCTTCCCCGGCGAGCACAACATCAACAACCAGCTCAAGACGTTCATCGCCGAGGGCGGCAAGGTGTTCTGCTGCCGGTTCGGCCTGTCCCTGCACGGCGCCCGCGAGGAGGACCTGATCGAGGGCGTGATCCCCACCCACCCGCTCGACGTCCAGGACGCGCTGATCCACTACGCGCGCAAGGGCGCCGTCATCAACTCCACCTACCAGCTCTGAGAGGCACACCGTGAGCGTTGACACCAGGTCGACAGCGGTGGATGTGCGGATCACCACCCGCGCCGAACTCGCCCTGCACGGAGTGCGGACCGAGGCTCCCGTACGGCGGCCCGACGGCGCGGGACCGAGCGACGACGGACATTTCGTCCTGGGCACCGGCCTGGTCGACGGTGTCAACGCCGCGCTGCCCCGCAACCCCGCGAGCCCCTACTCCGTACGCGACGGCCGGGTGTGGCTCGGCGACGAGAACGGGACCTCGATGGACACCGGACTGACACTGACCGCCGTACGCCGGCCGGAGTTCTACGATCTGACGACCGCGGACGGCGTCCCGTACGAGCGGATCGCCCGGCTGCACGGCGCCGACGTCCTCGCCACCACCGTCGTCCAGACCTGCGTCAGATACGCGGAGTCCGACCGCTGCCGCTTCTGCACCATCGAGGAGTCCCTGCGCTCCGGTGCGACGGTCGCCGCCAAGACGCCCGCGCAGCTCGCCGAAGTCGCCGAGGCCGCCGTCCGGTTGGACGGGGTCGTGCAGATGGTGATGACGACCGGAACGACGACCGGCCAGGACCGCGGCGCCCGCACCCTCGTACGGTCCGTGCGCGCCGTTCTCGAAGCCGTGCCCGGGCTGCCCGTCCAGGTGCAGTGCGAACCACCCGGCGACCTGAGGTGGATCCAGGAGCTGTACGACGCCGGGGCCACCGCGATCGGCATCCACGTGGAGTCCCTCGACGACGCGGTACGCAGGCGCTGGATGCCCGGCAAGTCCACGGTCCCGCTGGCGGAGTACGAGGCCGCGTGGGACGAGGCGGTCAGGGTGTTCGGACGCAACCGCGTCTCCACCTACCTCCTCGTCGGGCTCGGCGAGGACCCCGACGAACTCGTCGCGGGCGCCGGGGAGTTGATCGACCGGGGTGTCTACCCCTTCGTCGTCCCCTTCCGGCCGATGAGCGGCACGCTCGCCGCCCGCGACGGGGTGCGCGCACCGGACGCCGAACTGCTGCGCCATGTCACCGAGGGCGTCGCCGCGAAGCTGCGCGCGGCGGGCATGAACGGCGCCGACCAGGGCGCCGGATGCGCGGCCTGCGGCGCGTGCAGTGTGCTCAGGACGGCGGGTGGGTGAGCCGTGTACCTCGACGGATCCACGACCGTGCCGGCGCCGGAGCGGGCGCAGGACATCCTCGCCCTGCTCGGCGACCGCAGCACCCTCGCCCGACAGCCCCCCTTTCTCATCGAAGAAGCCTCGGGGAGAAAGGAGTTCGGCGCCTACCGGCGGCTGCGCCGGGACATCTTCGTCCATGAGCAGGGGCTCTTCACCGGCCATGACCTCGACGACCGCGACGAGGATCCGCGCACCCTCGTCCTGGTGGCCAGGGACCGGGACGGCACGGTCGTCGGCGGGGTCCGGCTGGGCCCCGTGGACGACGGCCCGGACCTCGGCTGGTGGGCGGGCGGCCGTCTGGTCGTCGCGCCCGGCGCCCGCGGCCCGGCCGGGATCGGCGCGGCCCTGGTGCGGGCGGCCTGCGCACGGGCGGAGGCCGAGGGCGTCCTGCGCTTCGACGCGACCGTTCAGGCCCGCAACAGACCGCTGTTCGGGCGACTCGGCTGGCAGACCGTCCGGGAGGTCGTGGTCGCCGCCGCCCCGCACGTTCTCATGCGGTGGCCGATCGGCCGGATCGCCGCCCGGGCGACGGCCACCAAGGCGGCACTCGGCCCCCTGCTCGGTCCGCTGGCCCCGGGACCACATGGCTATGTGGGCGACGACGGCGCGCCCGTCCCCGGCACCGATGTGATCGCCGCCTGCGACGCGATCGTGCCGTCCATGGTCGAGCGCGATCCGGAGTGGGCGGGCTGGTGCTCGGTCCTCGTCAACGTCAACGACCTCGCGGCGATGGGCGCCGCACCCGTCGGGCTGCTGGACGCGGTGGGTGCCAGGGACGCCTCGCACGCCGGGCGGATCCTCGCGGGGCTGGGGCGCGCGGCACGGGCGTACGGCGTACCGGTCCTCGGCGGACACACTCAACTCGGCGTCCCCGCCGCCCTGTCCGTGACCGCGCTCGGCCGCTCGGACCATCCCGTGCCGGGCGGTGGCGGGCGGCCCGGGCACGCCGTCCGGCTCACCGCCGACCTCGGCGGCGGCTGGCGCACGGGCCACCGGGGCGGCCAATGGGACTCCTCCACCCATCGGCGCCCGGACGAACTGCGCACGATGACCACGGCGGTGGCCCTCGCCCGGCCCGCCGCCGCGAAGGACGTGTCGATGGCCGGGATCGCCGGGACGCTCGGCATGCTCGCGGAGGCGAGCGGCTGCGGGGCCGTGCTCGACATGGCGGCCGTGCCCCGGCCGGACGCGGCGGCCATGGGGGACTGGCTCACCTGTTTCCCGGGCTTCGCGATGCTCACCACGGACGAGCGGGACGCGCCACCGCTGCCGGCGGGCCCCGCGGTCGGCGCGCGCTGCGGGGAACTGACCACGGGACAGGGAGTCGGGCTGCGCTGGCCCGACGGAGAGATCACCGAAGCGATCAGCGGCTCGGTGACCGGAATGGGGACCGCATGAGCAGCACGAGCACGCTTCGGATGGCGGCCGTCGCCGCCGAGTTCGGCCGCGACCTCGAAGAGGACTTCGCCGTCGTGGAGCGGCTGATCAAGGAGGCCCGGGACGCGGGCGTACGTCTGCTCGCCCTGCCGGAGGCCTGCCTCGGCGGCTATCTGCTCAGCCTCGACGACGACAGCGAACTGGACGAGGGCCCGCCCGCGCTCGCCCTCGACGGACCGGAGATACGCCGACTGGCCTCCCTGGCCGGTGAGTTGACAGTCGTCGCGGGCTACTGCGAGGCCGCGGGCGACATCCGCTACAACAGTGTGGTGTGCGTGCACGGCGACGGTGTGCTCGGCAACCACCGCAAGGTCCACCAGCCGCTCGGCGAGGACGCGAGCTACTCCTCCGGCGACCGCTTCCACGCCTTCGACACACCCGTCGGCCGGATCGGCATGATGATCTGCTACGACAAGGCGTTCCCGGAGTCCGCGCGGGCACTCGCGCTGGACGGCGCCGAGATCGGCGTCTGCGTCTCGGCCTGGCCGGGCTCCCGTACGAACGCCGCGGCCGAGCTCGTCGACGACCGCTGGAAACGCCGCTTCGACCTCTTCGACCGGGCCCGCGCCCTGGAGAACCAGATCGTGTGGATCTCCGCCAACCAGGCGGGTACCTTCGGGTCGCTACGCTTCGTCGGCAGCGCCAAAGTGGTGGACCCCGGCGGTGAGATCCTCGCCGACACCGGTGTCGCGGCCGGCCTGGCGATCGCCGAACTCGACGTCGCCCAGGCCCTGGAGACCGCCCGCCGCTCCATGGGGCACCTGCGCGACCGGCGCCCGGAAACCTACACGTACGCAGGAGCAGCCGGCACATGAGCACGGGAGCGAACCCGACGCGGCGAGCGGAGTGGCCGGCCGAGGAACGAGGCAGGCCGCGGAGGGAGCGAGGAGCGGTGAGCGACCGATGAACACAGTCCGGATCGCGGCCGCCGCCGCCCACTTCGGCCGCGACCTGGAGTTCGACCTCGCCCGAATCGCCAAGATCATCGACGATGCCCGGGGCGCGGGCGCCGGACTGCTCGTGCTGCCGGACGCCGCGCTCGGCGGCTACCTCGCCGACCTGCGCCACCCCGACCCCGAGGCGCTGCCCCCGGCCCTCAAACCGGACGACCCGCTGATCCTCCGAGTGGCCCGTCTCGCCGCCGAGATGGTGGTCTGCGTCGGCTACTGCGAGGACGGCGGCGACGAGCGCTACAACGCCGCCGTGTGCGTCAGCGGCGACGGTGTCCTCGGCCGCCACCGCAAGGTCCACCTCCCGGCCGGCGAGGTCGCCGCGTACGCGCCCGGCGACCGCTTCGACGCCTTCGACACCCCGGTCGGCCGGATCGGCATGCTCATCGACTACGACAAGACCTTCCCGGAGTCCGCGCGCTCCCTCGCCCTGGACGGCGCCGAGATCCTCGCCTGCCTCTCCGCGTGGCCCACCAGCATCACCAACCGCGCCCCGCGCATGGCCCAGGACCGCCAGGCCAAGCTGTTCGACCTGTACGACCAGGCGCGCGCCGCCGAGAACCAGGTCGTCCTCGCCTCCTCCAACCAGACCGGCGCGATGGGCGGTATGCGTTTCCTCGGCCAGTCCAAGGTCGTCGGCCCCGGCGGTGACATCCTCGCCCGCACCTGGGCCAAGGCGGGCCTGGCCGTCGCCGAGGTCGACATCGCGGCCGAGATCGACCGCGCCCGCCGCGTCCTGCGCCACCTCGACGAGCGGCGCCCCACCGCGTACCGGGAGACGCCTTCGAACCCCGCGTGAAGACCGCCCGGGCCGCCCGGGTCGCCCGTCAGGAGAGCTCTTCGTGAAGATCGCCCTGCTCAGCTACTCCACCAAGCCGCGTGGCGGCGTCGTCCACACCCTCGCCCTCGCCGAGGCGCTCGCCGCGGCCGGCGAGGACGTCACGGTCTGGTCGCTGGGCCGGGGCGGCGACTCCGGCTTCTTCCGCGCGGTCGACGCCGAGGTGCGCGTACGGATCGTCCCGTTCCCCGACGGCCCGCCGGACGAGACCGTCGGCGAGCGCATCCTCCGTTCCATCGCCACCCTGCGCGAGGCCTTCGCCCCACAGGCGCCGGCGTACGACATCGTCCACGCCCAGGACTGCATCAGCGCCAACGCGGCGGGCCGCTGCGTCCGCACCGTCCACCACCTCGACCACTTCACCACCCCCGAACTGGCCGCCTGCCACGAACGGGCCATCGTGGAGCCGTACGCCCACCTCTGTGTCTCACGAGCGGTCGCCGACGAACTCACCGAAGGATGGGGGATCCGCCCCACCGTCATTCCCAACGGGGTGGCCCACGACCGCTTCGCGACCACCGATCCCGCGGCCCGCGCCGCCTGGCGCTCCCGCCTGGGCCCCTACGTCCTGACCGTCGGCGGGATCGAGCCCCGCAAGGGCTCCCTCGACCTGTTGGAGGCGTACGCCCTCCTGCGCGCCCGGCACCCCGGCGTACGGCTGGTCGTCGCGGGCGGCGAGACCCTCTTCGACTACCGGGACTACCGGGCGCGGTGGGAGGCCCGGGCGGACGAACTCGCCGTCGAGCCGGTCGTCCTCGGCGTCGTACCGGAAGCAGATCTGCCGCCCCTCGTGGCCGCGGCCGACGCCTTCGCGTTCCCCTCCCTCAAGGAGGGCTTCGGGATCGCCGCGATGGAGGCGCTCGCGGCGGGTGTCCCGCTGGTCGTCCGCGATCTGCCCGTCCTGCGCGAGGTCTTCGGGAGCGCCGCCCGCTTCGCGGACACACCGGAGACCTTCGCCGCGGCGCTCGGCGACGCCCTCACCTCGGACGACCCGGTGCGCGCCACGCTCGGCCGGAAGCTCGCCGCCCGCCACACCTGGACCGGGGCGGCCGAACGCCACCGGGTGTTCTACCGGTCGGTTACCGGCGGGTCACACCGTAGGGTCGGTTGACGAACGTCGATCTACGGAAGGGTTCACCACCATGGCGCAGGAAGTACGTGGCGTGATCGCCCCGGGCAAGAACGAACCGGTGCGCGTCGAGACCGTCGTCGTGCCGGATCCGGGGCCGGGAGAGGCCGTCGTGAAGATCCAGGCATGCGGGGTCTGCCACACCGACCTGCACTACAAGCAGGGCGGCATCAACGACGACTTCCCGTTCCTGCTCGGCCACGAGGCGTCCGGGATCGTGGAGTCGGTCGGCGACGGCGTCACGGACGTGGCACCCGGCGACTTCGTCATCCTCAACTGGCGTGCGGTGTGCGGACAGTGCCGGGCCTGTCTGCGCGGGCGGCCCTGGTACTGCTTCAACACGCACAACGCGAAGCAGAGGATGACCCTCAAGGACGGCACCGAACTGTCCCTGGCCCTGGGCATCGGCGCCTTCGCCGAGAAGACCCTGGTCGCCTCGGGGCAGTGCACCAAGGTCGACCCGGCGGTCTCCCCGGCGGTCGCCGGGCTGCTCGGCTGCGGGGTGATGGCGGGCATCGGCGCCGCCATCAACACCGGCAACGTCGGCCGCGGCGACTCGGTGGCGGTCATCGGCTGCGGCGGAGTCGGCAACGCCGCGATCGCCGGCGCCCGGCTGGCCGGCGCCGCGAAGATCATCGCCGTCGACATCGACGACCGGAAGCTCACCACCGCGTCGAAGCTCGGCGCGACCCACACCGTCAACTCCACCTCGACCGACCCCGTCGAGGCGATCCAGGGACTCACCGGCGGCTTCGGCGCCGACGTCGTCATCGACGCGGTCGGCCGCCCGGAGACGTACCGGCAGGCCTTCTACGCCCGCGACCTCGCCGGCACGGTCGTCCTCGTCGGTGTACCCACCCCCGAGATGAAGCTCGAACTGCCCCTGCTCGACGTCTTCGGACGCGGCGGCGCCCTCAAGTCGTCCTGGTACGGGGACTGCCTGCCGTCCCGTGACTTCCCGATGCTCATCGACCTGCATCTGCAGGGCCGGCTCGACCTGGGCGCGTTCGTGACCGAGACGATCGCGCTGGACGGGATCGAGGCCGCCTTCGAGCGGATGCACCACGGCGACGTGCTGCGTTCGGTGGTGGTGCTGTGATGGGCGCGCGCGTCGAGCATCTCGTCACCGCGGGCACGTTCTCGCTCGACGGCGGCACCTGGGACGTCGAGAACAACGTATGGATCGTCGGCGACGACCACGAGGCGATCGTCATCGACGCCGCGCACGACGCCGACGCCATCGCCGAGGCGGTGGGCGACCGGCGGCTGCTGGCCATCGTGTGCACCCACGCCCACAACGACCACATCGACGCCGCGCCCGCCCTCGCCGAGCGCACCGGCGCCACGATCTGGCTCCACCCCGACGACCTGCCGCTGTGGAAGATGACCCACCCCGACCGGCTTCCCGACGCCTGGCTGCAGGACGGGCAGGTGATCGAGGCGGCCGGCGCCGACCTGACCGTCCTGCACACGCCAGGCCACGCCCCCGGCGCGGTCTGCCTCCACGACCCGGGCCTGGGCACGGTCTTCACCGGCGACACGCTCTTCCAGGGCGGCCCGGGAGCCACCGGCCGCTCCTACTCGCACTTCCCGACGATCGTCGAGTCGATCCGCGAGCGCCTGCTCACCCTTCCGGCCGACACGGTCGTCCGCACCGGACACGGCGACTCGACCACGATCGGTGCCGAGGCCCCGCACCTGGAGGAGTGGATCAAGCGCGGCCACTGACCGGGCCGGGCCCGTCGCGACACACCAGCGAATCACGACAGGAGATGTCCGGCTTCCGAGGGACCCTCGTGGGGACACAGGGGCGAAGACAGCCCGTGAACGCCACGAGCACGGAGGTCGGACATGCCAGGGCCGTTGGACGGCAGGGTCGCGCTCGTCGCGGGAGCGACCCGCGGAGCGGGCCGGGGGATCGCGGTGGAGCTCGGCGCGGCCGGCGCCACCGTCTACGTCACCGGACGCAGCACGCGCGAACGGCGCTCCGAGTACGACCGCCCCGAGACGATCGAGGACACCGCGGACCTCGTCACCGCGGCCGGAGGCATCGGCGTCGCGGTGCCCACCGACCACATGGTCCCCGCCGAGGTCGAGGCCCTGATCGCCCGCATCGCGGACGAACAGGGCCGCCTCGACCTCCTCGTCAACGACATCTGGGGCGGCGAGAAGCACTTCGAGTGGGACACCCCGGTCTGGGAACACGACCTCGACCGGGGCCTGCGCCTGCTGCGCCTCGCCGTCGAGACACACGCGATCACCAGCCACCACGCGCTGCCCCTGCTGCTGCGCACCCCCGGCGGTCTCGTCGTCGAAATGACGGACGGCACCGCCGAGTACAGCCGGGACACCTATCGCGTCTCCTTCTTCTACGACCTCGCCAAGTCGTCCGTCCTGCGGATGGCGTTCGCCCTGGGACACGAACTCGGCCCGCGCGGCGCCACCGCGGTCGCGCTGACCCCTGGCTGGCTGCGCTCGGAGATGATGCTCGACACCTTCGGCGTGAGCGAGGAGAACTGGCGCGAGGCCCTGGAGTGCGTCCCGCACTTCGCCATCTCCGAGACGCCCTTCTACGTCGGCCGTGCCGTGGCCGCGCTGGCCGCCGATCCGGACGTCGCGCGCTGGAACGGACGGTCGCTCTCCAGCGGGCGGCTCGCCCAGGAGTACGGCTTCACCGACCGTGACGGGAGCCGCCCCGACGCCTGGCGCTACCTCGTCGAGGTCCAGGACGCGGGCGGGCCGGCGGATGTGACGGGGTATCGCTGAGGTCAGACGCGGAGGTGGGGATCCCAGCGGGCCCCATGACCGGGCGGAAGTGCCAGATCGCGACGGACCGCGGTGTAGTACGCCTCGCGGTGGGCGCGTTGCCGTTCGAGCAGCGCCTGCCACTCCTCCGTGGAACGGATCCGCTCCTGCGGGACGCGCTCCATGTCGATCGCCACGACGGCCCATGCGCGGGCCACCTCCACCACGTCCGGCGCACCGAGGAGCAACAGCGCCTCCCAGGCCGGATCCCGGGCATCCAGGGCCTCGGCCATCAGGGGGGCCGCCTCCTGCGGGGTCAGCGGGTGCGGGTGAGGATCTATCCCCTGACCGGCGGCGACCCGGTAGGTGAGCGTGACCGTCCTTTTGAGGCACCTCGCGTAGTCGGTGTACGCCGCGAGCCGCCGCTCCTCCCAACGGACCGTCTGCTCCCGGCGGAAGCGGGCCTGATCGCCCCGCACGATCGCCAGATACGAGCCCAGAGCACCGATGACCACGCCGATCAGTGCCGGAAGTTGTTGTGCGAACGCGGACATGAGCGCACCGTATCTGTCATGAGACGCTTCGAGGGACACGGAGTTCTGATCACGGGCGCGGCCCGCGGCATCGGCGCGGCCACCGCCCGCCGGCTGGCCGAGGAGGGCGCCCAGGTGCTCGTGACCGACATCGACGTGGCCGAGGCGGAGAAGACGGCGGCGTCGATCCGTGAACGCGGCGCGCGGGCGGAGGCCTTCGGGTGCGACGTGGCGGACCGGGCGGCGGTGGAGGCGGCCGTCGCGTACGCCGTGGCCGCCTTCGGCTCCCTCGACGTCCTGGTCAACAACGTGTGCGGCTGCACCCCCGACGCCCCGCTCTTCGAGGACGAGCCGGACGAGGTGTGGGCCCGCGACCTCGACCTCACCCTGACCGGCGCCTACCGCTGCAGCCGCGCGGCGCTCCCGCACCTGGTGGCCTCGGGCCACGGCGCCATCGTCAACATCGGTTCGGTGAACGGCATCCAGGACTTCGGCAACCACGCCTACAGCGCGGCCAAGGCGGGGCTCATGTCCCTGACCCGCACCCTCGCCGGGCACGCGGCGGCCCGTGGAGTGCGGGTCAACGTGGTCGCGCCGGGCACGGTCCGCACCACGGCATGGGAGGGCCGCGAGGACGACCTCGCCCTGGCGTCGGAGCTGTATCCGCTGGGACGGGTCGGCGAACCGGACGACATCGCGGCCGCCGTCGCCTTCCTCGCCTCCGGCGACGCCGCCTGGATCACCGGGACCACGCTGAGTGTGGACGGCGGCCTCACGGCGGTCAACACCGGTTTCCGGGTCGCGGTACGGCAGAGCAGGGGAGCCTGACGGTCGCGGCGGCTCTCCTCACTCGCCCCCGTCGGGACCCCGCTGCCGCAGTGCCGCCGAACCGAGGGCTGCCGACCGCAGGGCAAAGAGCACCCGCTCCGTGTCGGCCTCCGTCGTACGCCAGTTGCTGAACGCGGCGCGCAGGCCGTGCGTCCCGTCGTAGAACGTCGGCGTCACGAAGGCCTCGCCCGAGGCGGCGACCGCCCTGGCCAGTGCGTCGACGCGCTCCTTGCCGGGCTCGTCGGCCAGAGTGAAGCACACGACGTTGAGCCGCACCGGCGCCAGCAGCCGCAAGCCCGGGATCTCGGCGACGCGCTCACCGAGGTCCCGGGCGAGCGCGACGTTCCGCTCGACGATCTCGCGATGCCCCGCGCGTCCGTACGCCATCAGCGAGAACCACGCCGGCAGGGCGCGCAGCCGCCGCGAGTTCTCCGGCGTGAGGTGCAGGAAGTCGGGGTCGCCGGTGGGAAGGCCGAGGTAGGGCGACGCGTTGTGGAAGACCCGGACCTGGAGATCCTGGTGGCGCGTGAACTGCACGGCCGCGTCGTAAGGGACGTTGAGCCACTTGTGCAGGTCGACACAGACGGAGTCGGCCGCGTCGAGCCCGTCGACGAGATGCGCGTACGACGGCGACAGCGCGGCGAAACCGCCGAACGCCGCGTCGACATGCAGCCAGAAGTCGTACCGCTCCCTGAGCGCCGCGATGGCCCGCAGATCGTCGAAGTCGACGGTGTTCACGGTCCCGGCGTTCGCCACGACGACGGCCGGGCGTCCGTCGAGCGCGTCCAGGGCGGCGGCCAGCCGCTCGACGTCGACGGCCTCCCGGTTCCCGGGCAGCACCGGCACCGCCCGCAGCCGGTCCCGGCCGATGCCGAGCACGGACAGTGCCTTGGCGACGCTGGAGTGCGGGGAGCCGGACAGGACGTCGACCGGCCCGAGGGCGGCGGCGCCCTCCCGCGACACGGACACGCCCCGCCGCTCGCCGAGCCACTCCCGCGCGATCGCCAGACCGACCGTGTTGGAGACGGTCGCACCGGTCACGAACGCCCCGCTGTGGGCTTCGCTCAGCCCGAACAGCTCGCGCAGCCAGCCCACCGTCTCCCGCTCCAGCGCGGCCGCCGAGGAACCGGCGCTCCCGGACGCGTTCTGGTCGTAGACGCCGGTCAGCCAGTCCCCGGTGAGGGAGGCGGGGGTCGCGCCGCCGGTGACGAAGCCGAGGTAGCGCGGGCCCGCCGAACCGGAGAAGCCCGGTGCCCAGCGCTCGGCGAACCGGTTCAGCGCGCCCTCGGCCCCTCGGCCCCCGGCCGGCAGCGGCTCCGGCTCGGGAGCCTTGTCCAGCCGGGCGACGGGACGCTCGCCCAGCCCGCTCACCTCCCCGGCGGCCAGGTCGCGGGCGGACTGCAGGAGTTCGGGGAGCCGGGCGAGGTCGTCGGCGAGTGCGGGGTGCATGGCGGCAGAGTAGGGCAGCCGGTGTGCCGGGAGCCTGGTCCCATTCGGAGAAACTGGACTGCCGTCCATGTCACCGTTTCGTCGCAGCCCGAACAGTCGTACAACGGGTGTCCCCCGACGGGTGTCTATCAGGCAGACGACGAAGGAAACATCCATACGGAGGGGACGCCATGGGGGACATCCGCAGGCGGGGAGCCGTCGCGTTGGGCATCACCGGACTTCTCGCACCGCTGACGCTCGCGCTGGGCACGGTGCCCGCGCAGGCCGCGAGCTGCACGACACAGACCGGCCCGTACCAGAAGCAGGTGGAGAAGTTCCTCGGCCGGCCGGTCGACGGCCGGCAGTCCACCGCCGACTGCAAGGCCATCCAGGCCTTCCAGACCAAGCACGGCATCACCCCGAACGCGGGATACGCGGGATCCGTCACCTGGGGCGTGATGGACCTCATGAACAAGCAGAAGGCCGTGGGTACCAAGCCCAACAAGGACGGCAAGTGTCCCGTCAACAAGGGCCGCATCGCCTGCGTCAACCTGACGCTCCAGCTCAGCTGGATCCAGGACGGCAGCAGGCTCGTCTACGGTCCGGTGCCGGTCCGCACCGGACGCAACGGCTACGAGACCCGCACCGGTCTGAAGAAGATCTACTGGCGGGACATCGACCACGTCTCCAGCATCTACAACGTGCCCATGCCCTACAGCCAGTTCTTCGACGGCGGCCAGGCCTTCCACTCGGTCGGCCTCAGCATGTGGAACCCGCCGGGCTCGCACGGCTGCGTCAACATGACCACGGCCACCGCCAAGAAGTACTGGTCACTGCTGAAGACCGGCGACGACGTCTTCGTGTACGGCCGCAAGCCGGGCACCTGACAGGCCCCGGCCCGGCCACGGACGGACGTCACACCTCGGGCGCGTCCCCGAAGTCGGGGATCTCCAGCCTGGCCCCACCCTGCCGTGCGGACTCGTCCGCGACGATGCCCGGCAGGGTGTAGCGGGCCGCGACCCACGCGTTCACCGGCGGCAGGGTACGGGTGTTGACCGCGGTCACGAAGTCGTCCGCCAGGAAGTGGTGGCTGCCCTCGTGGCCGTTGTGGAGATGGTCGAACTCCCTCGGCAACCGCGCCCTGTCGTGCACCGGCGCCGACCCGGACGTGAACGCGGCCCGCAGCGTCGGCGCGATGTGCTGGAGCGACGGATCGTCGGGCGCGAGCGTCGGCTTGGGCTCCAGCAGCTCGGTGATGTCCTTCACCCCTTTCTTGTCCTGCCAGAAACTCACCGTGGCGAGCTGTTCCATGCTCGCCTCCGTACCGAAGAAGCGGAAACGCGACTCCCGGATGTGCGAGGGATAGCCGACCCGCCGGAACTCGTTCGTGCGGAACGAGCCGCCGCCCGCCACCTCGAACAGCGCGGTCGCGTTCGAGAAGTCATTGCCGAACTGGCTGATGTCCTTGTCGAAGACGCCGTCCCCGCGCTCGTCGCGCACCCCGATCGCGGACACGCTCACCGCGTGTGTCCGCCAGGCGCCCAGCACCCCTCCCACCGAGTGCGTCGGGTAGAGGAGTGGGGGATAGCTGGCGGTCGCCTTCCAGTTCTCGCCGCCGCTGTACCGGTAGGCCTCGTAGAACCCGAGATCCATGTCGTGGACGTAGTCGCCCTCGGCGTAGAACATCCGCCCGAAGGCGCCTTCCGCGATCCGGTCGCGGGCGTGCACCGTCGCCGGGTTGTACTGGCTGGTCTCGCCCATCATGTACGTCAGTCCGGTCGTCCTCACCGCGTCGATGATGGCCGCGATCTCGTTGCGGCTGAACGCCATGGGCACCGCGGAGTACACGTGCTTGCCCGCGTTCAGCCCGCGCAGCACCAGGGGGCCGTGCGTCCAGCGCTGGGTGAAGATCGCGACCGCGTCGACGGCCTTCGACTCCAGCATCGCCTCGTACGAGGGGAAGGTGCCCGACAGCCCTTGCGTGGCGGCCAGCCGCTCGGCCCGCTCGGACAGGAGATCGGTGACGTGGACGTCGTCGACGCCCGGATGGGCGCGGAAGAGGGTGGCGAACCGCTCGGAGAACTGCCCGGCGCCGACGATGCCGAGAGAGAACGTCATGGATGCGTGTCCTTCGCTGGTCGAGGAGCGGATCGAAGGTCGTGGAGCCGTTCTTGCTGGGGGATTCTGCCCCGCATGACCGCACTTGCCTCCGGGCCGACCGTCGCCGAATCGGCCATCCTCGACCGGACCGGGCTTCCGGCGAGTGATCAGGTTCACGGTCCGTAATGTCGTAAGGCGTACCTTTACTCACATCGTCTTCACGCCGGGCCCCGTATGCTTCACGCCATGTCCACCACTCCTGAAACCGACTCCGCGCGCTCTGCCGCCGATGTCAACGAGGAGATCCGGGCCCTCTGGTTCCGGGCCGGCGGGACGCTGAGCATGGAGGAGCGGCGGGAGTACCAGCGGCTCGTCCTGGAGTGGGCGGAGGCCGCCCCCCAGTCGCCCACACAGGCGGCGTGACCTCGCTCGGCAGCCCGCTCCGCAGTCCACGATGAGCATGTCCTCCGACGAACGGGGGACGAACAGGTCCCCTGACGAACGGGGCCGGAGCTCCTCTCGGAGTCCCGGTCCCGTCCCTCCGTTCCCGACCGCCTCGCCCGTGCCTCAGCCCCAACTCTGTGAGTACTGCCGCCGGTAGCGGTTGCGATCCTGTTCCGTCCGGATGTAGCGGGTGGCCACCAGCGCGATGATGCTGCCGGCGATGACCAGCAGGCCGGGGCCGATGTTCTGCGGGTTCGTGAGGCGGGCGAGGAGCGACTCGGACTCACCGGCCCCGACCGCCTGGACCGAGCCCGGCGCGGCGGAGCCCGGTGCGATCGCCGCGCCCTGCGAGGGCGACGAGGCCGGCGCGGGGGAGGACTGGGCGGCGCCGCCGCCCGCACCCTGGGCCGCCGCGCCCGGTCCGGTCAGTTTCACGCCGAGTGCCGTGAGCGCCTTGGTGATCGGCTGGAAGAACGTCGTACCGCCCGAGGTGCAGTCCCCGTTGCCCCCCGAGGTCACACCGAGCGCGATGCCCTCGGAGAACAGCGGTCCGCCGCTGTCGCCCGGTTCGGCGCACACATTGGTCTCGATCAGACCGGTCACGGTGCCCTCGGGGTAGTTCACCGTGGCGTTGAGCCCCTTCACCTGACCGTCGTGGAGTCCGCTGGTGCTGCCGCTGCGGAAGACCCGCTGGCCGACCGTCGCATCGGCGGCGCCGATGATCTGGACGCCCTTGCTGCCCCCGATCGAGACGACGTTGTTCCCGGTGTCGTTCTGGCCGTTGTTGTACTGGATGAGGGAGAAGTCATTGCCGGGGAACGCCGTGGTGACCGTCTGCCCCAGCTGCTTGTTGCCCTGGTTGTCGCCGAACCAGACGGAGCCGGCCGGCCCGCAGTGCCCGGCCGTCAGGATGAACTCGTTGCGCCCGTTGGTCACGTTGTAGCCCGCCGAACAGCGCCCGCCGGTCGAGAACATCGGCAGGGCGGCGTTCAGCCGCGTGGTGAACGTGCCTTGGGTGCGCTCCATGCGGACCGAACTGCCCATGCTCTCGGCGAGCTTCTTCATCCGGGACCAGTCGGTGGCGGAGACCGTGCTGTCGGCCTGCACCACCACCTCGTTGTTGACGTAGTCCATGGCCCAGGCGGTGCCCGCCACCCGCGGCGCCGACTTGAACGCCTTCGCCACGGAATTGAGTTCCTGCATGCTGTGGCTCACGACCTTGGGGCGGGCGCCCGCCTTCTTCACCTCGGCCGCCGTGGCCGAGTCGGTCACCGCGACGACGGGGCGGCCGTCGGCGGCGATCCAACTGCCCGCCGTACGGGAGGTGCCGAGGGTCGACACCAGGCCCGCCGCCTTGTAGGCGGCGGCCTGTGTGGCGCTTTGCGGGGCACGCGACGTGGCGGACGGCTCGCTCGCCATGGCGTGCGTGACCATCAACCCTCCGCAGAGGACCCCGCCGACGGCCGCGAGTCGCGCCCCTCGTCGGACGATCCGTCGTCGTGCGTGCCTCATGCATGGGCTCCCGAAGCCGTACGGTGCGGCGTCAACGCCGCCGGGGCTCCGGTCGTGAGCCCTGTCTTCCATACGTGCGCCCGTGTCCCCGCGTTCACCGTCCGCACGTTCTCCGGTTCAGAGTTTGCGGCCCACCCCGCCGAGCATGGGTACTTCGGGCGGCTCGGCCCCGTCCGTGGTCTCGGAGGCATCGGGCCGCCAGCGCGAACACGAGACGACACCCGGCTCCAGAAGGTCGAGACCGTCGAAGAACCGGACGACCGCCTCGGGGGTGCGCTGGGTGAGCCGGGGCGTGCCGTGCTGGTTCCAGTAGGCGACGGCGGCGTCCACGTCCGGCATCGCCGGGTCGGTGATCGTGTGCGAGAGGACCAGATGACTTCCGGAGGGCAGTCTGTCCAGCAGCCGGCGCACGACGTCGTACGCCTCCGCGTCGTCGCCGACGAAGATGACGACGCCGAGCAGCATCAATCCGACCGGCTCGCTCAAGTCCAGTGTCCTGGCGGCGCGTTCGAGGATGGCGTCCACATTGCGGAGATCCTCGTCGAGGTGGTCGGTCCGGCCCTCGGGGGTGCTGGTGAGGAGGGCACGGGCGTGCGCCATGACGAGCGGGTCGTTGTCGACGTACACGATCCGGGCGTCCGGGGCGAGCCGCTGCGCCACCTCGTGGGTGTTGTCCGCGGTCGGCAGACCGGTCCCGATGTCCAGAAACTGACGGATCCCGCACTCCGTGACCAGATGGCGCACGGCGCGTCCGAGGAACAGCCGGTCCGCCCGGGCGTAGTCGCCGATGCCCGGGTGCAGTTGGCGGATCTGTTCTCCGGCTGCCCGGTCGACCTCGTAGTAGTCGGCACCGCCGAGCCAGTAGTTCCAGATCCGGGCCGTGTGCGGGCGCGTGGTGACGATGCGGCTGAGCAGACCCTCGGCAGGGAGTTGGGAGGCTGCCGGGTTCTCGGGCACGGGATCAGCTCCTGAGCGTTTTCTGTGATGTTGTGTCAACCGGCAATGTAGGGCCCAACCGGCCATCCGGAAAGGGAAGTTGTCACTCTTTCACCGGTGATACCAGTGGTAACTTCACCACCTGCCATGATGGGCGGATGCGTGTGCTGATGCCGGTCCCCGACCACGACTTCGACGTCACGGAAGTGGCCGTACCCTGGCGGATCCTCACCGACGCGGGACACGAGGTCGTGCTCGCCACCGAGCGGGCGGGCACCCGGCCCGCGGCGGACCCGCGGCTGCTGACGGGGGTGCTTTTCGGACAGCTGGGCGCCGCGGAGGAACCCCGGCGCTTCTACCGACAGCTCACCGAGTCACCGGAGTTCACCTCCACCGTCTCCTGGGCGGAGGTGAACGTCGAGGAGTACGACGGCCTGCTGCTGCCGGGCGGACACGCACCCGGCATGCGGCAGTACCTCGGCTCCACCCCGCTCCAACGGCAGATCGCCCGCTTCTGGGCCCTGGAGCGGCCCGTCGGCGCGATCTGCCACGGCGTCCTCGTGCTCGCCCGCGCCCGGGACCTTGCCACCGGCCGCAGCGTGCTGGCCGGCCGGCGGACGACCTGCCTGCCCACGTACATGGAACGCACGGCGTACCTCACCACCGCCTGGCGCCTCGGCCGCTACTACCGCACCTACCCGGCGTACGTCGAGGACGAGGTCAGGGCGGCGCTGGCCGTCCCGGACGAGCAGTTCGCACGCGGCCCCCGCACGCTCACCCGGCGCGGCACCGCAGCCGACGACACCCACGCGTTCGTCGTCCAGGACGGCCCGTACCTCTCGGCCCGCTGGCCGGGCGACGCCTACCTCTTCGGCCGCCGCTACCTCGCCCTCCTGGGGAGCACCGCCGAACGCTGACTACGCACCGAAACGGGTGGCGACCTGCTCCGGGGTCAGATACTCCTCGACCTGCTCGAAGTCCCGCAGAGTTCCCTTGCGGTCGGCGAGGAAACCCGTGCGCACGAAGTCGTCGCCCGCGATCGCGTTGAGGAACCAGTTGGCTCCCGTACGGAACCGGGCCGCGCCGGTGCGCAGCGCGTACAGGTGGTATCCACGGGCCACGACCTGCGCGGACATCCCCTTGAGGCCGATGCCGAGCGGCTTGGACACCGCGTCGTGGCCGCCGAGGTCGACGACCAGGCCGAGGTCCTTGTGCTTGTACGCCGTCGTGGGCTGCCCGCGCAGCAGCGCCGCCAGGTTCTTCGCCGCGTGCCGGCCCTGCCGGGCGGCGTGCTGGGCGGTCGGCACGCAGTAGGAGCCGTCGGCCTTGGCCAGGTCGGGCACGGCGGCCGCGTCGCCCAGCGCGAACACCCCGTCCAGGCCAGGCACCTTGAAGTTCGCCTCGGTGAGGATCCGGCCGCGTACGGTCTCCGCGCCCAGCGAATCGACCAGTGGGCTCGCCGCGACACCGGCCGTCCACACCAGCGTGCGTGAGGGCAGCACCCGGCCGTCCGTGAGGGTGACCTTGTCCTCGGTGACGGAGGAGACGGACGTCTCCAGGGAGATGTGCAGCCCGCGCTTGCGCAGCAGCCGCAGCGCACTCGCCCCCAGCTTGTCGCCGAGCTCCGGGAGCAGCTTGGGTGCCACGTCCACCAGATGCCACTTGATGAGGTCGGGGTCGAGGCGCGGGTGGTAGCGCTTCGACGCGGCGGTGGTGAGGCGCTGCAGACAGGCCGCGGTCTCGGTGCCCGCATAGCCCCCGCCGACCACCACGAACTGCAGCCGCGCCGCCCGCTCCTCCTCGTCCGACGTGGCTGCCGCCAGGTCGAGTTGGGCGATCACATGGTCGCGCAGATACACGGCCTGGGCGAGCGTCTTCATCCCCCGCGCCTCGTCGACGAGGCCGGGGATGTCGAAGGTGCGGGTCACGCTGCCCGGGGTGAGGAGCAGGTAGTCGTACGGCAGCTCGGCGAGTTCCCCGGTGATCTTGCGGACGACGCATGTCTTGGAGCCGGGATCCACACCGACCACTCCGCCCGGCATCAGCACCGTGCGGCGCAGGATCCGGCGCAGCGAGGGCGCCACGGACTGCGGGGTGAGGACACCCGCGGCGACGTGCGGCAGCAGCGGCAGATAGAGCTGGTAGTCGGTGGGGCTGACCAGGGTGATCCTGGCGTCGCCCGGCTGGAGTGCGTGTTCGAGCCCGCGCGCGCACTCGACGCCGGCGAAACCGCCGCCGACGATCACGATGTTCGGTGCGTCCATCCCAGCTGCCTCTCTCCGTGTGTCCGGCATCGCGGCCCGCCACCCGCGAGCCCAGGCTCACACGTGACGCCCCCGTCTGCCACCGCACGTACCGGCGCGGACGGCGGCTGCGAGATTCTCTACCGATCAGTAACTCCGTCTTCCTCTTTCGTACATCCATACGCGCGATCATCTGTGCCGCGGCGATGGTCGAGGCACCCTTGCCGCTCCTACGTTAAAAGGGGACGGGTATGACAGGACGTGGTGTGGGGCGCCGCATCGGCGTGGTCTCGGCGGTCGTGGCGCTGGGCATCGGGGGGACGGTCACCGCTGCGGGGGCCGCCGCCGCGGCTCCGGCCCAGACGGTGGTGAGCGCGGCGGCCTCGACGACGGCCGCCGTCGACTACGCCACCTGGCAGAGCGATGTCCAGGCCGTCATCGACCAGGCACGGCCGTACGTCGAGCAGCGCACCGCGAACACCGCCGGTCAGAAGCTGGCCCTCGTCTTCGACATCGACAACACGACGCTCGAAACGGACTTCCACCCCTGGTACGAGCTGCCCACCCCGGCGGTCAAGCCCTCGCTCGACCTCGCCCGCTACGCGCGCTCCCGCGGTGTCGACATCTTCTTCATCAGCGCCCGTCCGGGCATCATCTCCGCCTTGACGCAGTGGAACCTGACGACCGTGGGCTACCCGGTCTCCGGTCTCTACACGCGCGACCTGCCCGACCTGTTCGACCAGGTCAGCGCCTACAAGACCAGCAAGCGCGCGGAGATCGAGTCGCTGGGCTACACGATCATCGCCAACGTCGGCAACAACGACTCCGACCTCGTCGGGGGCCACGCCGAGCGCACCTTCAAGCTGCCGGACTACGACGGCCAGCTGTCCTGACCCGACGGCCCGGATTTCCGGGTCGGCACTGCTGAGACTTTGGGCCCGCACTGCTTAGACTCCCGGCATGGACGAGATGCGGCTGGAGACGCTCGGTGCGGGCAAGTACCTGCTCATCACGAGCTACCGCAAGAACGGCACGGGTGTCGCGACACCCGTGTGGGTGGTCCGGGACGGTGCGGCGCTCGGCGCCTGGTCCAGGGCGGACTCCTGGAAGGTGAAGCGGATCCGCAACCGGGCCGACGTCCTGGTGGGCCCGTGCGACGTGCGCGGCAGACCGACCGGCGACCAGGTCCCCGCCACGGCGGAGATCCTCGACGCGGCGGGGACCGCGCGCTACCGCGGGCTGCTCGCCCGCAAGTACGGCATCGTCGGCCGCCTCAGCCTCTTCGGCAGCCGCCTGCGACGCGGCGAGAGCGGCACGGTGGGGATTCGTATCTCCCTGACCGAGTGAAGAACGTGCGAGGGCCCGGCACCGGCCGGGCCCTCGCACGTCGCTGTCCGCCGTGTCCGCCGTGTCCGTACCGATCCGTGCCTGTCGGCACCTATCCGTAGAACGGACCCGGAGTGCTCCAGGTCGTCGTCCCGAAGACATTCGGGTCGTCGATGCCGACGGTGATGTCGCTGACCTTGAGGCCGTACTGGGTCGGTGTCATGCCCTCGGGGCAACTCACCTGTACGGGAGGGAAGTTCATGTAGAACTTCGGACCCTCGTCCGAGTCGTGGTCCCGGTCCCAGGACAGGATGTAGTTGCTGTCCGGATAGAAGTAGTTGTCCAGGAGCTGCTGACGGGTGGTGCGGACGACGAAACTCGTCCCGTGGTCGAAGGAGTCGTCCGCACGCAGACAGCCGAAGGTGCGCGCGGTGTCGGCGTACGCGGCGAACCTGCCGCCCACGCTGCTGAGCCCGGCCAGATAGCCGGGCTGGTTGCGTACGTTGTGCAGGACGACGTCGAGCTTGAAGCCGCCGCAGCCCGGAGTCGGGTCGTAGTCGTGGTAGACGACCAGGCACTTGCGGTCGCCGAAGTAGGCGGTGGGGTCGGGGTTGTAGGGCTGCGGCACCGTCTGCTTGTAGAACCTGACGGTGGCCGAGATGCCGCCGTCGGTCGGTGCCGGGATCTCGGCGACGGCCGTGGCCTGGGCGGCGCCCGGCCCGGTCAGAACGAGAACGGCCCCCGCGAGCAACGCGAAGGCCAGGCGGCCCAGCACTCTGGGCACGCGTGTCTTCCCCATGGAAACGTTCCCCCCTCGTGCACGTGGTGCACACTCACATGAACAGTGGCAGCTGCACGCTAACGGCCCTCGGCTCACGCATCCGGCAAACGCCCCGACGCTCACAAGCGGAACGTATGCCTGGGCAGTTCGCGAGACAGTCCGCGAGACGGTTCGCGAGGCAGTCCGCCGGGCGGAACGTCCGCGGGACTGGGCAACCCGTTCCCGCGCGCCGGCTGACTGACCTGCGGCCACTTGCCGCCCTCCAGCGACAGATCGCCAACCACTACGTCGAGCGCCGGGGCTTGGAGGCACCGCACCTCACCGCCATCGCGGCGAGGTCCGCCCCCGAGGGCGGCGGGGGCGACTACGGACCCAACAGCGGGGGCTACGACCAACTCGGTTTCGGGACACTGCTGTTCACTCGCGACAAGGCGACGACGAGGCCCGGCAGCACGGCCGACGCGAGTCCGCGGGCGACAGACGCCGCCGGGGACGGCGGCCCGAGTGCGCAGGGTGGTCCCTCGGACCACGAGTTGGCCGAGTCCGGAGCGACGGGGCCCGTGGCCGTCACGGCGGCCACGGGGTGCCGGCCATCGCGGGCGGCATCCTCGCGGTGCGCACGCGGCCGGGGGCGGCAGGGGAGTTGACCGGATGAGTTCTGCGCGAAGCGTTGACTAGAAAGCGCTTACCCCTTACGTTCCCGTTCAGTAGCGTGACCCGAGCGTGGCATCTCGTATACGAGACATCAGATCTCCGAGCCGCACCACCTGGGAAGGTTCGCACTCCCTGGAGCTGATGAGTCTTCGTGCGGGTGTCATGTGTGCTTCGCGCTGTTCATCATGGTGTCCATCGTTCGTGTATATGACCTATGGCACTCCCGAAGGGACGCACCCGCATGCGTACTCGCCCCCCACGATCACCCTCTCGCGGACCCGCCCTGGTCGCGGCCGCCGGGGCCGCGCTGGCCGTGACCACCGCACTCGTCCTTCCGCCGTCCGCCGTGGCCGCCGACACCGCGCCGGTCGGCTTCGGTGCCGGGACCACCGGTGGCGGGAGCGGCGCCGCCGTCACCGTCTCGACGCTCGACGCCTTCAAGACGGCTGTCACGGGCGACACCGCCAAGGTGGTGCGTGTGAACGGCCTGATCACGCTCAGCGGCCAGGTCGACATCGGCTCCAACACCACAGTTCTCGGCGTGGGTTCGTCGTCCGGATTCACCGGCGGCGGGCTGCGGCTGAAGAAGGTGACCAACGTCGTCGTCCGCAACCTGAACATCAGCAAGCCGCTCAAGCCCGCCGACGGCATCACCGTGCAGGCGTCCACGAAGGTGTGGATCGACCACAACGCGTTCTCGTCCGACCTCGACCACGACAAGGACTACTACGACGGTCTGCTCGACATCAACCACGGCTCCGACGGCGTCACCGTGTCCTGGAACACCTTCAAGGACCACTACAAGGGCTCGCTCGTCGGTCACAGCGACAACAACGCGAGCGAGGACACCGGGCATCTGCGGGTGACGTACCACCACAACTGGTTCAACAACGTCAACTCGCGCATCCCCAGCCTGCGCTTCGGCACCGGCCACTTCTACGACAACTACGTCGTCGGGGCCGACACCGCCGTGCACTCCCGCATGGGCGCCCAGATGCTCGTCGAGAACAACGTCTTCCGTACCACCACGGTCGCCGTCACGACGAACCGCGACAGCGACGTCGACGGTTACGCCAACCTGCGCGGCAACGACCTGGGCGGAGCCGCCACCGAGGTCTCGCAGGTGGGCACCTTCACCACCCCGCCCTACAGCTACACCGCCGAGCCCGCCTCCACGGTCGTCGCCTCGGTGACGTCCGGCGCGGGCGCCGGAAAGCTCTGACCACCCCACGGGCAGAAAAGGAATCGGGACATGACTCCATCAGCACGGCCGCGCGCCCGTCGGCGCGCCCTGACCGGCACCCTGGCCGCACTCGGCCTCTCGGCTGCCATGATCATGGCGGAGGGCGCCCTGTCTCCGGCGAGTGCCGCCACCTGGCCGACCGCCAACGGCAGCCAGGCGGTCTCCGCCACCATCTCGGTCTCCGGTACCAAGGACTACGCGATGAAGCGGCTCTACGGCACCGGCGACCTGGGCTCCGACAGCCAGGACGAGGACCAGGGACCGATCCTGGAACTGGCCGCCGGCACCGTCCTGAAGAACGTCATCATCGGCGCCCCCGCCGCGGACGGCATCCACTGCCTGGGCAGCTGCACGCTGCAGAACGTCTGGTGGGAGGACGTCGGCGAGGACGCGGCGACGTTCCTCGGCTCCTCGTCGTCCAACGTCTACACCGTCTCCGGCGGCGGCGCGAAGGAGGCCAGCGACAAGGTGTTCCAGTTCAACGGCGCCGGAACGCTGAACGTCTCGAACTTCGCGGTGCAGAACTTCGGCACCTTCGTACGCTCGTGCGGCAACTGTAAGAGCGGCCAGTTCAAGCGGACGATCAACCTCAACACGATTGAGGCCACCTACAAGGGAAGCCGGCTCGTCGGCATCAACACCAACTACGGCGACAGTGCGACCCTGAAGGGCATCAAGATCGTAGGGGACTCCGGCAAGAAGATCATCCCCTGCCAGAAGTACATCGGCAACAACACGGGGGCGGAACCGACCACGAACGGAACCGGCCCCGACAGCACCTACTGCAAGTACGCGACGTCCGACATCACGTACAGCTGAGGATGCGTTCCCGGCGACTGGACGAACTGGCTGCGCGCACCGGTTCGTTCCAGTCGCCCCGTGTCAACTCCAGCTCCGGTAGGGGCCGTCGAGGAGCTGGAACACCGGCTGGCGGCGCACCGGGTCCTGGGCGGTGCTGAGCTGGACCCGGTCGCCGCTGTGGACGTCGGAGGGCGGTCCCATGACCCGGCCGCGGACGGTGAATCCCTCCGTCATCTCGACGAGGCAGACGTTACGTGCCGCCGGGGTGTTGCGGTGGACGACGGTGGAATGGCGTACGACGCCGGTTCCCGCACTCGCCTCGGTCCGCAGGTCGCTGCCCGCGCAGACCGGGCAGAGGAGGCGGTGGTACATCGCGGTGCCGCACCAACGGCACCGCTGGAAGAGAAGGGCGTTCGCGGCCGAAGTCCCGTTCGGCGCGGGGTCGGTACCGGGTGTCTCTGTCGCGGGGTCGATGCCCGGATGGAGGGCGATTCCTGGGTGATACACGATGTCATCTCCCTGCGCTCGGCCGGAGTCCGATGTGCCCGGGTCGCCGTGCACGAGCCACAGGATATGGCACTGAGTGCCACGGGTAAAGGCACTCGGTACCCTCAATTGGCAGAGCGGGTGTCAACGCCTCGGTCGGCCGGCGGGAATTGCGGGACTCTGTCGGCCGCGGGCCGGCTTCGGCCTCCGCCGGCCTCGGCTTCTCCCGATTTCGGCCTGCCCCGGATCGGCCTGTCTCGGCCCCGGATCGGCCCGGTCCGGGCTCCGTCTCACTCCCGCCCGAGCGTGGACTCGATCTCCCGCACCACACGCCACATCGGTGCCCCGCGCCGGGAGATGACCACGACCACGTCCTCCTGTGGCTCCGGCGGTGCGTCACCGGGGGAGCCGCCGAACGAGGCCTGTACGTATCCGAGGGCGTGGTCCACGGCGGCGTCCGCGTCGTCCTGCCCGTCCGAACGCAGCCAGGAGCGCAGGGCGTTGTTGTGCGCGGCGACCACCGCCGCGGCGATGACGTCGGCCTGCAGGGTGCCGTCCGGCCGGCCGGCGAAACGCCCGCGCAGATACGCCGCGAGGGCACGCTCGTAACGCCAGACGACCGACAGCTCGTACGCGCGCAGGCCGGGGACCTTCTTGGTCAGGCGGTAGCGCTGTACGGAGAAGGTCGGGTTCTCGGCGTACATCCGCAGTACGAGCCGGGCGGCGTCGCAGACCCGCCGCACCGGTTCGTCCTCCTCGGCGCTGTCGGCCAGGAACGCCGTCATGTCGGTCAGGCAGCGCTCGTGGTCAGGGAAGACCACGTCCTCCTTGGACGGGAAGTGACGGAAGAAGGACCGCCGGCCGACCCCGGCGAGCGCCACGATGTCGTCGACGGTGGTCTGTTCGTACCCGCGCTCCAGAAAGAGCTGGAAGGCCGCCGCGACCAGTGCGTCCCGCATGGGCGGTTTCACCGTCGTTGTGTCGGCGGTGTCGCTGTGCCGGAGTGCCTCGCTCATGGACGGGAACCTAGCATCGCGCGGTACTGATGGCACTCAGTGCAGATGATCGAGGGAACTGAGTGCCTCGGCGGGGTGTGGTGGGACATGCGTCCCGCCGGGTCGTCGAGCGCCCGGTCGAGGCGGTGCCTTCCGGGGAAGACCGGGCACGCGTCGGCGCAGCCCCTGATGATGTCAGGGGTGGAGGCATGGACCGCCTCGGTGTCAGTGCCTTCGGCTGCCGGTCGGCGACGTCCATGCCGGCCTTCTTCATGGCCCCGACCCTGGCGGGATTGCGCCGGTCGGCGGGGAGCGGCGCGGTCGAGCGGCGTCTGCAACCGCTCGCCGGCTTGCTCGGTGACCGGCCCGTGCGACGTGCTGGATCGGCGGCGGCGCCCCGCCCGCCGAGGCGCGGTTGCCGACCGCCCGGTGAACGTGGCGTGTCCCGTCGCAACGCGGTGGAATGGCTTGTTCCTGTTGTGGGTGAAATGTGACGGCCCGTGAAGCAGCCGTGAATTCACCGCAGTTGACAGCCCCTCCGCAGTGATCGACGATGTGGTCGAGCTGTGGCCCAAGTGACCAATGGGCCCAGTGTTTCTTCGACCACTCATCCCCGGTGCGGCCCCCGGCTGCTCAGCGCTGCCCTGCCGCCGACGACCGGGTCTTGTTCATCAAGATGGGATCTGCATGTCCATAGCGAGACGTGTCAGCCTTCGCTGCCTGCTGGGGACGGGCGTGGCGGCCCTCGCCCTCTCCGCGGCCACGACCAGCGCCTGGGCCACGGGTACTCCCGGCGGCGACGGCTGGGACAGCAACAACGGTGCCTACAAGCCCGGCAAGGGCGCCGGTACGGTGACCGCGGCGGATCGCTGCGAGTTCTCCCTGGACGGGACGAACTTCTACGACTCGGTCCGCGTCGACGACCAGAACCTCAAGCCCACCGACGACGGCAAGGTGCACATCAAGGTCCGCGCGGCCGGCGACGCCGGCTCCTGCACCGCCTCCCTCGCGGCGTACCGCGCCCACGGCGCCAACTTCGGGACCTCCGGCGAGCAGGTCTTCCACGACTTCGACAGCGTCAAGGTCCAGCCGGGCGCGACCGACTCCCTCGACATCGCGGTGCCCGACGTCGGCTGCTACGCGCAGATCGACCTCTACCGCGGTGCCGTGAAGTTCGACGGCAAGTTCGACGCCAACGACGGCTTCGAGCACGGTGACCTGCCCAAGGGGCCGGACCGTCCGGTCATCAAGGACAAGCTGATCGCGGCCTGGAACGGCGGCAAGAACGACTGCACTGCGCAGCCGCCGAGCACGCCCGGGACGACGCCTCCGGCCACGACTCCGCCCGCCTCCACGCCGCCCGCGGAGACCCCCGGCAGCCCGACGCCTGCCGAGCCGTCGACCCCGGAGACGACCCCGGCCACCCCGTCGGCGTCCGAGTCGACCACGCCGCCGGCTCCCACGCCGAACGGCGGTCAGTCGACCCCGCCCGGCGGCCTCGCGGAGACGGGCGGCGGCAACACGCTGCCGGTCGCCGCCGGCGCCGCGGCCCTTCTCGTGGCCGGTGGCGCGATCACCGTCGTCACCCGCCGTCGACGCTCGACGCGCACCAGCTCCTGACCCCAGGCGTCATCGGACCTCGATGACCCTTCGACGGGCCCCGGCACTCACCGAGTACGTGTGAGTGCCGGGGCCCGTTGCGTCGGCCCATTGCGTTGATTCAGATTGCTGAAGCGAGCTCACGGACATGAACAGAGTGCGCCCCTGACAGGAGACCGTCGACGGCGTACGGGCACTCCTGCCCGATCCCGCGCCGCCGCGCATGGCTCGACCGGCTCGACCGGTGCGGCCGACCGACCATGACCTGGAGGCAGTCCGCACATGAGCTCGACCGGCAGCCGCATCCTTCAACTCGTCGTCACACCCATCGCCTTCAGCGACCCGCCGCTCCTCAATTCCAGCGGGGTGCACGAGCCCCTCGCACTGCGTTGCGTCCTGCAGCTCGTCCTGGACGACGGCACCGTCGGTCTCGGCGAGACCCCCGGCGGTGACGTCCGGCTCGAACGGCTGCTGGCCGCCGCGAAGGTGGTCGTCGGCATGGACGTCTTCGACACCACCGCCGTCACCGCCGCGATCGACGTCGCCCTGCTGCCCACCGTGCCCGGCTCCCACGAGCGCGGCTGGATCACCTCCGCCGTCGAGGTGGCCTGCCTCGACGCGCAGGGCAAGCTCACCGGACGGCCCGTCAGCGATCTGCTGGGCGGCGCGGTCCGTGATGCCGTGCCCTTCGCCGCGTACCTCTTCTACAAGTGGGCCGAACACCCGGCGCTCGACGGCCGTCCGGCGATCGGTGACGACTGGGGCGCGGCCCTCGACCCGGCGGGCATCGTCGAGCAGGCCAGGATGATGAGCCGACGGTATGGATTCGAGTCGTTCAAACTCAAGGGTGGTGTCTTCCCGCCGGACGAGGAGATCGCCGCGATCAGGGCACTCGCCGAGGCCTTCCCCGGCAGCCCGCTCCGCCTGGACCCCAACACGGCCTGGACCGTGGAGACTTCGCACCGTGTCGCCCGCGCACTGGACGGCGTACTCGAATATCTGGAGGACCCCACCCCGACCATCCCGGGCATGGCCGAGGTCGCCAGGACGTCACCCGTGCCACTGGCCACCAACATGTGCGTGATCGCCTGGGAACACCTGCGTCCGGCGATCGAACAGAACGCGATCCAGGTACTGCTGACGGATCATCACTACTGGGGCGGACTGCGCCGCACCCGTGAACTCGCCGCCGTCTGCGAGGCGTTCGGTATCGGTCTGTCCATGCACTCCAACTCCCACCTCGGCATCAGTCTCGCCGCGATGACCCATGTGGCCGCCACCATCCCCCGCCTCGACCACTCCTGCGACACCCACTACCCGTGGAACTCTGCGGACGACGTGATAGTCCCCGGTGTCCTGGAGCTGCGCGACGGCGCGGTCAAGGTCCCCACCGGTCCCGGGCTCGGCGTCGAACTCGACCACGGCGCCCTGGAACGTCTGCACCGCCGCTACCTGGCCTCCGGTCTGCGCACCCGCGACGACACGGGCTACATGCGGCGTGTCCACCCCGAGTACGAGCCGCGACTTCCGCGGTGGTGACCCGGCGTGGACAAGGCGAGGTCCGGGGATGTCATCGCCGTACGTGCTCACCCTGGCGAGCGCGTGGTCGTCGACGGTGAGCAACCGGCCGTCGGCCGCACACCGGTCGGCGGCAGCGTCCCGCGTGCCGAACGGGGAAGCGTTCAGCCCGTTGGAAGTACCGTACTGCGGCGGTCGTTGCAGTGCGCCGCCGGTGAGTCGCCCGGAACCGGCCATGTCTGGTGGGCCAGCAGGGCGAGGCTCACCAGTGTCAGGAGGAGGTCGATGTCGGTGTGGACCTCCAGCCGCATGGTCACCCATCGCGAACCGGGCACCATTCGGACCGCGGTCGCGCCCCTGAGATGATCCTCGAAACGGCGAATGGCGCGGGCTGTGAGGTGCAGGTCGACGTCGTGATCCGAATGGAAATGCACGATCTCGCCCTGTGCCGAACACAGCGCCCGCCCCGTGCCGCAGCTCGGTCGGGCCTCCGTGAGGTCCGGCCAGCTCGCCAGTTGCGTCATGGCACGCAAGGCCAACGTCATGCCCCCATCATGACCAGCTCACCGCCCGTCCACCAGGACTTGAGGGCGTCGTAACTGAGCCGTAGTGTTCGCATGTCAGAAAATAGGTGTATAAGGCGCAAGTGTTTTTCCGAGCCGGGCGCCTCCACCGTGCGAAGAACGAGCGTCATATCCCGTACCCGTGGTCACTTCTTTCCCGGGGCGGGGAGGGGCTCGGCGGCGTTGATCCCAGTGCTGAGACCACGGTGGGCGCCAGGGCGCCGGGGCGGCTCAGGTCCGGTCGAGGGCCTTGAGCGGGGGTGGCCGGCTGTCCCGCGTGCACGGTCGGATCCCGGGGCCGTTGCATCAGCGCCGGCCCGTGTTCCCCGGGGGGCGGGCGACGGCGCACTCGGAGGGGTGGTCCGGCGCGGCGGCCCAGTGGGATCCGCGTGGCAGTTCGATGGAGTCGCCGGAACCGGTGATCGCGGGCCCGCCGTGCAGCAGGGCGGCCGACTGCTCCAGCGGCGTGCGGTGGCTCAGGCCATCCAGAAGAAGACCGCCGTCATCCGCTTGTCCTCCATGGTGCTGCCCCAGTAATCGGTGGCGCTGTGCATCAGGTTGGCGTGGTAGAGGAGCAGCCGGTTGTAGCGATGGGGGACTTCGAGGTCCTCGACGAAGGAGTTCGGCGGCACGAACCGCGTACCCAGCGCGTCGACCAGGTTGTTGTGGGGAGCCGCCACCACGTTCCCGCCGAGCCGGCCGCCGGGCAGGCTCTGCCGGTGGAAGCTGGTCCCGCACCCCTTGGGCACGACCGGGTTGAGATAGAGCACCGCGGCGTACCGGCACAGCGCGCGGGAGTCGGTGTGCGGGCGCGGCTCGCCCTCGCCCTTGCCGACCACCTGGACACAGTTGTGGTTGAGCGTGCCCCCGGACGGCGTGCTCTGCACCCACAGCTCCTTCGCACCGGTGGCCTTCTTCACCAGCCGCTCCACACGGGCCAGTTCGCCCGGTTCGAGTCCCGGCATCGTCCGCAGGCCGGGCCAGCTCTCCGAGGTGTACGGGTAGCCCTTGACCCAGTCGTCCTTGGCCAGGCACCGGGCCCGGACGGCATCCGCGTCGGGCAGCACGTCGTCGAAGACCCAGTAGTCCCGGTCACGAGTCGGTTTGCGATAGGGGAGGACAGGAAGAGCCGGCGTCCGTGGGGGGTGTGAGGACATGCGGCAGACCCTAGGGCGGCGTCGGTCACCACTGGCCAAGGAATTGGTCACCACTCACCAAGGAATTGGTCAACAATCTGTCAACTTCGCTTGGTCACAAGGGTGTCGGCGCGCCGGTGCACCTCCGTACACACTTCGCGCGCCGCTTGGAAATGAGATCCATTTTCAGATAGCGTGGGCGGCGTCCACCTACCGAGGAGACCGACATGGCCGTTCCCAAACGCAAGATGTCCCGCAGCAACACCCGTCATCGCCGTGCGCGCTGGAAGGCCGCCCCCGCGCAACTCGTCCCGATCGCGGTCGACGGCACCGCGCACCTGGTGCCGCAGCGGCTGGCCAAGGCCTACGAGCGCGGCCTGCTGCGCCTGGAGGCCTGACATGCGCGCGGCCTTCGTCGGAAAGGGCGGCAGCGGCAAGACCACCCTGTCAGCCCTCTTCTCCCGTCATCTGGCGCACTCCGGGGCGCCCGTCGTCGCCATCGACGGCGACATCAACCAGCATCTCGCCCAGGCCCTCGGCCTCGGCGACGACGAGACCTTCACCGCCCCGCCCCTCAGCGCACGGCTCGGCGAGATCAAGGACCACCTGCGCGGCGTCAACCCACGCATCACCTCGTCCGAGGCCATGATCAAGACCACTCCACCGGGCCGCGGCTCGCGCCTGCTGCGTCTCCTCGACGACGACGCGGTGCACACCCCGCACCTCCAACCGGTGGGCGGTGTACCGCTGATGGTCACCGGCGAGTTCGACGAGAGCGATCTCGGCGTGGCCTGCTACCACTCCAAGCTCGGAGCGGTGGAGCTCTACCTCAACCATCTGGTCGACGGCCCCGGCGAGTACGTCGTCGTCGACATGACCGCCGGTGCCGACGCCTTCGCCTCCGGACTGTTCACCCGGTTCGACATGACCTTCCTGGTCGCCGAACCCACCCGCAAGGGCGTCTCGGTCTACCGCCAGTACCGCGACCACGCCGAGGAGTTCGGCATCCCCATCGCCGTGATCGGCAACAAGGTCACCGGCGAGGACGACCTGCTCTTCCTCAAGGAACATGTCGGCGACGACCTCCTGACATACCTCCAGCACTCCTCCTGGGTGCGCGCCAGGGAGCAGGGCCGCCCACCGGGCGACCTCGAACCGCACACCATCCATGCGCTGCGCCGCATGCGGACGGCCCTGGACGCCCGTACGAAGGACTGGGCGCTCTTCCAGGAACACGCCGTCGCCTTCCATCTGCGCAACGCCGCGGCCTGGGCCGACCGGGCCACCGGCAGCGACCTCTCCGCGCAGATCGACCCCGATTTCCGGCACGGTCCGACGGCCCTCGACCCGATCGCCGACTGACCCCACCCTCCCGTTCCGCGCCCTCGTACCGCCCATCCGTTCCGCGCCCTCGTACCGCCCATCCGTTCCGCGCCCTCGTACCGCCCATCCGTTCCGCGCCCTCGTACCGCCCATCCGTTCCGCGCCCTCGTACCGCCCATCCGTTCCGCGCCCTCGTACCGCCCATCCGTTCCGCGCCCTCGTACCGCCCATCCGTTCCGCGCCCTCGTACCGCCCATCCGTTCCGCGCTTTCGTGCCATCCATCCGTTCCGCGGCTTCGTGCCATCCACCCGTACCACCCACTCGTATTCGCCCCATCTTTTCCACCCAGCGACAGGACTGCCTCTCCCATGTCACTCGATGTCTCCCCGAAGCTGCTCGCCGAAGCCGAACGCGGTCCGGTCCGCGAAGCGGACTTCGTGGAAACCGTCCGTACGTCCCTGCCGTACGCATACGACCTCATCGCCGACCTCGCCGACCAACTCCGTGACGGGACAGGGGAGTTCGCCGACAACCACACCCCACCGCCCTCCGAGAAGGAACGCGGTCAGCTGCTGCGGGCGCTCGCCAGCGACGCGATCCGCGGCAGCCTGGAGCGGCACTTCGGCGTCACCCTCGCCTTCATGAACTGCCACCGCGTCGCCGTCTTCCGCCCCGAGGGCAGGGGCGGCGCGACCCACACCCGGTTCACCTCGATGCGCTCGCAGATCCTCAACCAGTCACCCGAGTTCCGCGACTGCTGAACCACGCGGGTACTGGTCCGCGTCCGTCCGTCACATCGCGGGCCGAGTGAGGGACTGCTCGGCCCAGATGACCTTCCCCTCCGGGGTGTAGCGGGTGCCCCAGCGCCGGGTGAACTGGGAGATGAGGAACAGCCCGCGGCCGCCCTCGTCGGTCGTCTTCGGGTGCCGCAGATGCGGAGCGGTGGCACCGCTGTCGGAGACCTCGCAGATCAGGGCGTGCTCGTTGATCAGACGCAGCCGGATCGGTCCGGCCGAGTGCCGGATGGCGTTGGTGACGAGCTCGCTCACGACCAGTTCGGTGGTGAAGGCCAGCTCGTCCAGGCCCCAGGCGGTCAGCTGCTGCGTGGCCGCCTTCCTGGCCTCGGCGACCATGGCCGGGTCCGTGGGCAGCTCCCAGGTCGCCACCCGCTCGGCGCCCAGTCTGCGGGTACGGGCCATCAGCAGTGCCACGTCGTCGTACGGCCGGGTCGGCACGAGATCGTCCACGATGGTGCGGCACAGGCCGTCCAACGGCTGGCGGTGCGCCCCCAACGCGCGCCGCAGGCGCTCCCGGCCCGCCTCCTGGTCCCGGCCGGTACGGGCCGTGGAGATCAGCCCGTCGGTGTGCAGCGCGAGCACACTGCCTTCCGCGAGGGTGAACTCGACCGCCTCGAAGGGCAGTCCGCTGACGCCCAGCGCGGGACCGTGGGGGAGGTCCGCGAAGGTGACGGTGCCGTCGGGGGCGATGATCGCGGGAGCGGGGTGCCCCGCGCCCGCCATGGCGCACTGCCCGCTCACCGGGTCGTACACCACGTACAGACAGCTGGCACCGACGGCCTGCATACCGCTGGTGAGGGTGTCCGCGCCGGTGCCCTCCTCCCGGGCGGCCCGGCTGACCAGGTCGTCCAGGTGCGCGAGCACCTCCTCGGGCGAGAGATCCAGATCCGCGAGGGTCTGTACGGCGGCCCGCAGCCGTCCCATGGCGGCGGCGCCGTCGATGCCGTGTCCCGTCACCTCGCCCACGACCAGGGCCACCCGGGCGCCGGACAGCGGAATGACGTCGAACCAGTCCCCGGCGAGGCCCGTCAGCTCGTCCGCGGGCCGGTAATAGGCGGAGACCTCCACCGCGGCCTGCTCGGGGAAGCGGTGCGGGAGCAGATTGCGCTGCAGCACGAGTGCCGCGTCACGCTCGCGGGTGTAGCGGCGGGCATTGTCGACGCACAGCGCCGCCCGGCCGACGAACTCCTCGGCCAAGGCCAGATCGTCCGCGTCGAAAGGCTCCTCGCGGTCGCGCCGGAAGAACGTGGTGATCCCCAAAGTGATGCCACGGGCCAGGATGGGCACGATCATCACACTGCGCAGCCCGAGGTCGAGGAAGGAGGCGGCCCGCTCCCCGGCGACACCCCCGGCCCACTCCTTGGTCAGCGGGTCCAGCCGCTCGTCGCGCCACGACCGCCCCTCGGCCAGGCACCGGACCGGGGGAGAGCCCGTCTGGTACGTCGCGGCCTCACCGATCCCGACGACGGTCTCGGGGACCCCGGCCCGGACCGACTGGTGCCCGGCGCGCCGCAGTGGCACCACGGTCGTGTCATTCACGGGACCGGGCACCGGCTCGGCTCCCTTGAGCACGGATTCCAGCAGGTCCACGGTGGCGAAGTCGGCCAGCCCGGGTACGGCGACATCGGCCAGCTCCTGCGCCGTCTGCACGACGTCCAGACTGCGCCCGATGTGCTCGCCGGCCCGGTCCAGCAGCGCCAGCCGCCGCCGGGCACGGTAACGCTCGGTGACGTCGACGACGGTGTAGTACACACCGATCGGATGGCCGTGGTCGTCCTCCAGCCGGATGAACGACAAGGAGTGCGCGGTCTCGCGATGCGGCGCGGACCGTACACGGCCCACGTGCTCGTAGGCGACGACCGGCCGGCCGGTCTCCAGCACCCGGCGCATCTGCGCCTCCAGCGTCTCGGCGTCCAGACCCGGCTGTACGTCGGCGAGTCTGCGCCCCAGCCGCTGCTGCGGCGGGCCGCCGCCGAACTGCTCCAGCGCGGCGTTGGACCACACGTACCGCAGGTCCATGTCCACGATGGCGATGCCCACCGGCGAACGGGCGTTCATCCGCTCCAGCACGGACCGGCTCATGTCCCAGCCGGGGCTGTCGGCCAGATCGGCGAGCAGCACCACCCACCGTGCCGGCCCACCGCTCTTTCGTGTCCGGCCGTCGCTCTCCTGCGCCCGGCCGCCCTCCCGTACGGGGCCGCCCTCCCGTATCGGGCCGCCCTCCTGTATCGGAACAACGCGGACCATCAACCGGACCGCGTGTCCGTCCCGGTGCAGCGCGGAGAGCAGTCCGGCCCAGCCGCCGCCGTCGCGGCACCGTTCGGCGAGCTCGGGGATGCGTGCCGCGTCCTGCGGGGGCAGCAGGTCGGCCGCGCGACGGCCCAGGACCTCGGCGGGCGTGTACCCCAGCAGGCGCTCGGCGTCCGCGGTCCAGCTGGTCACCGTCATATGGGCATCGAGGAGCAGCGGTGCGGCATCCGCCATGTCGAAGCGCCGGCGGGCCGATACGTCTCTTTCCTCGCTCACAGCCACTGCGACCCTCTCCGCTCCCCGAAGATGGTCCTACCCCATATTTGCCCATTCTTCACGCTGTAGGACCGGGGCCTGGCAGGTGGCGAGGGGCCGTCGTCGCGGCCTTCTTGGCTCATGTGCGCCCGGGGCCGACGGTCCGCGGGGCGAGGAGACCCTCGTCGCGGCGGTCGTCCCGGAGCCCGGCCGGTACGTCGGCCTCGAAGGACTCGACGTCGGCCCGTACTTCGTCGGCCGCGCGCATCCCGACCACGATCCCGACGATCACGGGATGGAGCAGCGGGAACGCCATCGCCGCCTGCGGCGCACGGCGGCGCGGGAGAAGTCCCAGACACGGCGGTGTGTCGCGGGCGCCTCGAAGCCCTCGTCCATGCGGCCGGCGGGATCCTGCGGTACGAGCAGGCGGCCCACCTTGGTCGACAGCGTGAACGCTTCGCGGGGCTTGGTCCGCAGGAGGTCGCCCACCCGGCGCTCGGAGTGACCGATCCCGTAGTGGGGTGAGGTGTCGAGGGGGCCGCCGCCGAAGCCGAGTCGCGTGACCTCGACCGTGCTGTGTCCGAGCCGGTTCGCCTGTGTCGTCGTTTTCATCGGATCCCATGGGGTCGGGACCGCGACAGGATGCCCATCGAATTTCCCGACCCATCCGCGCCGCTGAACTTCAGGGCCCATATCCACGTATCACTCCACGGGGATGGCGTGAGATCGCGCGCACGGAAGGAGAGCAGTGTGTCGACACCGCCCGAACCAGGGCAGCCCGTGAGGCGACGGGCGATCGAGCCCACCCATGTTCAGCGCCGCCGCCGCACGGAGGCGCTCGCGGAGCTGTTGAGAGAGGTGCGCGAGGAGCAGCGGGGGGCCGACCCGGACGAGAACTACGAACTGGTGCCGTTGCCGGTCACCACGACGAAGGCCGTTCCGCCGCCGGTGGAGGACGAGACCGAGGAACTGCCGCCCGTCCTGGTGGGGGAGGACTACGTCGGCGGCGGGGTGTCGGAAACCACGCGCCGAACCGCGTCGGCGGACGGGCTCGGCAACGCCACGAAAGCGGGGCGCGGGCACGGCCATGGTGCCGGTTCCGCTTCGCGCCGCACCACGATCACCCTCGCGGTGACCGCGGCGGCCCTGGTCGGCGTCGCTCTCGCGTTCGTACTGCCGGGCGACTCGGACAGCGGTTCCCCGGCCGGGCAGGCCGCGAGCAGCCCACCCACGACGGCCGCCGCCCAGGCACCGTCCCAGGCCGCCGACCCGGACGGCGCGGGCACCCTCCGCGAGGGGGACAGCGGCTCCGAGGTGACCGAACTGGAGCAACGGCTGCTCCGCATCCCGAACGTGTACGACGGCGGCTCCACGAACGGCACCTACGACGCCACGCTCACCGCCGCGGTCGCGCGCTTCCAGCTCTGGTACGGCATCCGGGGCGACGAGACGGGCGTCTACGGCAACGACACCCGCGCCGACCTCGAATCCCGTACGACGCTGTAGTCCCGTATGGCCGGAGGTCCCGCCGGTGGGCACGGACCTCAGGTCGTCCCGGCCGACCTGTGAGACCTACGCGACGCAGGAGAACCGTGGGGGCGGCAAGGTCGATGCGGCGGGCGGCGGGTGGCGACGGTGCCGGGCGGGCCACCGAGCGGCACCAGCAGGGGCGGGCGGCCGACGAGGCCGCCGACCGAGTCGAGGACGCCACGGCCGAGCAGCCGCAGCAGGACGAGCTGCTTCCGGTGACGCGTGGCGTGGCGTTGCGGCGTGGCGTGCGGCGGCCGGGCCGCCGACGTTCGGCGTCTGGGCGATCACCCCGGCGATGTGCGGGGTGCGGGCCGCGACGCGCAGAAGACGACCGGCGGACGCGGAGAACCCCCGGAGTGCCGATCCCGCTCCGATCGGCTCCCGGCAAGGTCGTGGCGAACGCGATCGCGGTCCGCCAGTCGGCCGACTGACGCCCGACCCGGACGACTTGGCGCGTCCGGCCACGGCTCTCACCGAATCCGCGGTGGTCGAAGGGCGGCACGCCGCCAGGAGGGTTCACGGGGGGCCGAGTGTGACATCCCGGTCACTGGTCGGCCGGGCGCTCCGGCCCGGTACCTGGCGTACCGTGCCGCCTCCACCCTCAGGACCGGCGTCCCCGATCTCGCGAGGACGGGTTCCTCCCACGGGTCAGACCGGCTGGGGCACGGTGGGCTGCGTCCGGGAGTCGAGGACGTCCTCGCCGTACAGGTCCTGCACCCAGTTGGTCTGGTAGATGGTTTCCAGATACCGCTCACCCAGATCCGGGGCGATGGCCACCGCGGTCAGCTCGCGCCCCTCCTGCCCGGCCAGCCAGTCCATCGCGCCGCTGACCGCTGTGCCGGTGGACCCCCCGAAGAGAAACCCGTGGCTGGCCAGCCGGTGGCAGGCCCGGATGGTGTCGGCCTCGGCCACACACACCACATCGTCGACATAGGACTCGTCCAGTAGCGGCGGGCGCCTGCTGGTGCCCAGGCCGGGAATCATCCGCCGGGCCGGGGTGCCCCCGAAGGTCACCGAGCCCACGCTGTCGACGGCCACGATGCGTACCGGCCGGTGCCACTCGCGGAAGTAGCGCGCGCAGCCCATCAGGGTTCCGGTGGTGCCGGCCCCGACGAACAGCACATCCAGGTCCGGGAACTGCCGGGCGATGGCCGGGGCGGTGCTGCGGTAGTGGGCCAGGCCGTTGCTGGGGTTGGTGTACTGGTTGAGCCATACGTAGCGGTCCTCGGAGGCGCACAGTGCGCGGACGTGATCGATGCGCGCGCCGAGGAAGCCGCCGACGGGGTCGGGCTCGGTGATGACGTGGACCTCGCTGCCCAGCGCCTCCATCATCAGCCTGGTCGCCAGATTGCAGCGGGAGTCGGTCACGCACAGAAATCGGTAGCCCTTGCTGGCCGCGATCACGCTCAGGGCCACGCCCAGGTTGCCCGAGGACGACTCGACCAGAACCGAGCCCGGCGTCAGCAGACCGTCGCGTTCGGCGGCCTCGACCATTTCGGTGGCTGCCTTGATTTTGACCGATCCTGCGAAATTGAAGCCTTCGCACTTGAGGAACAGCCGGTGCCCGACGATTCCCTCAAGGTCGACGTAGAGGTCGTCCTCGTTGAAGGCCTGGGGGACGGATATGACGGGCATTGTTGTCTCCTCGACTGCGACGGGGTGTTCTCCCGGCCGCTGACCCGTCTCGGTGCGGCTCGGGGAGGAATTCGGCGGTGAGTGGGGACTCGCCGGAACACCTCCAGTAGGCCCGGATCACGGCAGCCGTGTCATGCCACCAAAATTCGGGACTTGACATACCCCCTGTTCGAGGATAAGCGGCCTCGCCCGACAAAACGCACAGAAAGCGAGAGAACACGGAGCGAGACCGGTAAAGCGGTCGAAATATCAAGGCCGGTGCATTCCGTCAAGCCCCGAAATGCAGGGGCAGGACATGAACTCCTCGGCCGGGCCTACTGGAGAGGCGGACATCGCGAATCCGTCCGCACCGAACCAGCCCACCGAACCAGCCCAGAGAACCAGCCCACCGAACTACGCCGACCGAAACATCACCGAGGAGCTCACGTGCTAAGCAAATCTCTGGAGGTCTTGACGGCCGATCCGGCTGACATCTCGACCCGCCAAGACGGTGGGTGCGTCGGCCCGCCGACCGGCACCGAGAAGGCGCTGGCCGAGGTGCTGGCCGGCGTCGCGCGCGTTGAGCAGGTGTCGGCCGACAGTCACTTCTTCAACGACCTGGGCGCCGATTCCCTGGTGATGGCCCAGTTCTGTGCACGCGTCAGGAAACGGGCGGATCTGCCTTCGGTGTCGATGAAGGACATCTACCAGCATCCCACCATCCGGGGTCTGGCCACAGCGCTGGCCGACGCCGCGCTCGCCGACGCCGCGCCCACCCCCGTCCCGTCTCCGTCTCCGTCCCTGGCTCCGGGCCCGGCTCTGGAACCGAGGACGGAACCGGAGACGGAGGCGTCGGCACCGGCGCGCACACCGACCGCCGCGGGGACGCGGACCGAGGCGGCGGCGCAGCCCGACGGGGCAACGCGGACCGAGGCACCGGCGCGGACCAAGGCGTCCGCGGCGGCCAGTACACGGCGCTACCTCGGCTGCGGAATGCTGCAGTTCCTGATCTTCCTGGGCTATTCCTGCCTCGCCGCCCTCGTCGCCGAGGAAAGCTATGAGTGGATCTCCGCAGGTTCGGGCCTGTTCGACCTCTACCTCCGGTCGGTCCTGTTCGCCGGCGCGGTCTTCGTGGGTCTGTGCGCCCTCCCGATCGTGGCGAAGTGGACGCTCATCGGCCGCTGGCGTTCCGGCGCGTTCCCCCTGTGGGGCATGGCCTATCTGCGTTTCTGGGTCGTCAAGACCCTGATCCGCACCAGCCCTGTGCGCCTGTTCGCCGGTTCACCGCTCCACGTGCTCTACCTCAGGGCGCTCGGCGCGCGGATCGGCAGAGGGGTCACGATCCTCTCCCACACGATCCCGGTCTGCACCGACCTGCTCACGGTCGGGGAGGGCACGGTCATCCGCAAGGACGTGCTCATGTCCTGCTACCGAGCCCATGCCGGCCTGATCCAGACCGGCCCGGTCACCCTCGGCAGCGACGTGCTGGTCAGCGAGCACACGGTCCTCGACATCGAGACCTCGATGGGCGACGGCGCTCAGCTCGGCCACGCCTCCTCCCTGCACACCGGCCAGGTGGTGCCCGCGGGCGAACGCCGGCACGGCTCGCCGGCGCAGCCGACCGACGTGGACTACCGGACGGTCGGCCCCGCCGACTGTGCCACCGCCAAAAGGACCCGCTACTGCGTTGTGCAACTGCTGAGTCTTCTGTTCGTGTATCTGCCGCTGGCGATGGGCGGCGTGACCATCCTGCTCGCCGACGTCCCCCGGCTTCGGTCGCTCCTGGAGCCACGGACGGTGGCCTTCACCAGCCCGGCGTTCTATACCGACGCCCTGGCCACGTCCCTGGTCGTCTGCTTCGGAGCCGTCCTCGTCGGCCTCCTGGTCGTCGGCACCGTCCCGCGAGTGCTCCACCGGGCCATCAGGCCCGGCAAGGTCTATCCCCTGTACGGATTCCACTACGGCATCCAGCGGGCGATCACGCTGATCACCAACAGGAGGTTCCTCACCACGCTCTTCGGCGACAGCTCCGCCATCGTCCACTATCTGCGCTACCTCGGATACGACCTGTCGGGCGTCCAGCAGACCGGGTCGAACTTCGGCACCGAAGTGCGCCACGAGAACCCGTACCTGAGCTCTGTCGGCAGCGGCACCATGATCGCCGACGGGCTGTCCCTCATGAACGCCGACTTCTCAAGTACGTCCTTCCGTGTGTCCCGTACGTCGATCGGGACCCGGAACTTCCTCGGAAACCAGATCGCCTACCCCGCACAGGGCAAGACCGGCGACAACTGTCTGCTCGCGACGAAGGTCATGGTCCCCATCGACGGACCGGTACGCGAAGGTGTGGGCCTGCTGGGCTCACCCAGCTTCGAGATCCCGCGCACGGTGCTGCGCGACAACAGGTTCCACCACCTTCAGACCGGCGACGAGCTGCGCCGCCGCCTGGCCGCCAAGAACAGGCACAATGCCGCGACCGCCGGCCTGTACCTGCTGGCACGGTTGTTCCACTTCTACGTGATCACCCTCATCACCATGGCCGCGGTCGGCCTTTACCCCGCGCTCGGCGCACTCGCGATCGCCCTGGCCGGCGTTCTCACCCTCACCTTCACCGTCATCTACTTCGTGCTGATCGAACGGGCCTCCACCGGATTCAAGCCGCAGAAGCCGCTGTACTGCTCCATCTACGAGCCTTCCTTCTGGCGCCACGAACGCTTCTGGAAGATGGCCTCGGTCCACTACATCGAGGTCTTCAACGGCACCCCCTTCAAGAACGTGGTCTGGCGGCTGCTGGGAGCCCGGATCGGCAAGCGGGTCTTCGACGACGGCTGCTTCTTCCCCGAGCGCACGCTCGTCACCGTCGGCGACGACAGCACGCTGAACGCGGGGACCGTGATGCAGTGCCACTCGCAGGAGGACGGCGCTTTCAAGTCCGACCGCAGCGCCCTCGGCAGCGGCTGCACCCTCGGGGTCGGCGCCTTCGTGCACTACGGCGTGACGATCGGCGACGGCGCCGTGCTCGCCCCCGACTCCTTCCTCATGAAGGGCGAGGAAATCCCCTCGTACGCCCAGTGGGGAGGCAACCCGGCCCGGGAGACGGCGGCCGATGAAACCCGCCTCAAGGGCCGGCGGGAACACAACGCCACCCACATCACCTACGCCACCCACGGCATCCACGCCGACCCGGTACGCGGCAACTGAGGGCATCTGACGGCAACTGACACCGTGACACCGACGAAAAGCAGAGGAAAAGACCCGATGGCAACGCTTATGAGTCCCACCCAGACCGGCCGTGAGTACTGGCGCGGCGTACTGACGGCAGGCGGTTTCACCCCCGCCCTACGCTGGACCCTGTACCCGGTGACCGGGGTGGGGGAGTACGAGACACCGGTCCCCCACGACACCGTGTACGGGCTGCGCCGACTGGCGGGCGAGCTGGCGATGCCGCTCGGTTCGCTGCTGCTGGCCGCGCACGCCAAGGTGCTCGCGGCACTGTCCGGAGAGCAGGAGATCACCACCGGATACGTCGCCGGGGGTGGCGGCCCGCTGCCGTGCCGGCTCACCACGGCCCCCGCCTCATGGCGGGAGCTGCTGCTGAACACCCACCGGGTCGCCGCGGAACTGCGGGCACACCAGGACGTGCCGGCCGAGGACATCGACGCTCTGAGGCGCGAACTGGGTTTGACCGGGCCGTCGTTCGAGACCGTCCTCGATCCCACCGCGCTCGACGGGGGTCTCACCGAGGACACCGCGCTGCGGGTGGGCATCCGCCACCGCGACGGCCGACTCGTACTGCGGCTGACCTACCGCACTGACGCGCTCGACGCCGAAAGCGCCGCCCGTGTCACCGGATATCACCTGACCGCGCTCGCGCTGATCGCCGCCGACCCCGATGCCGAACACGCACACCAGAGCCTGCTGTCCGCGAAGGAACTGTGGTTCCAGCTCGAACGACTTGCGGGACCGGTCCGGGAGTTGCCCGATCGGAGAGTGCACGAGCTGTTCGAGGACCGGGCGCGGACGCATCCGGACGAGATCGCCGCCGTGCACGCCGGCCGGCAGTGGACCTACGGAGAGCTCAACGCCCGGGCGAACCGGCTGGCCCGCGCCCTGCTGGCCCGCGGACTCGCTCGCGAGGGCGTCGTCGCGGTGGTGACCGAACGCAACCTGGACTGGCTGGCCGCGGTCATCGCCGTGTTCAAGGCCGGAGGTGTCTACCTCCCCGTCGAGCCGCACTTTCCGGCCGAACGTATCGCCGCCACCCTTTCCCGCGCCGCATGCACCCTGGTGCTGACCGAACCAGGCAGCACCGCCACCCTCGACCGGGCCCTCGGCTCCCGGCCCGGAGCCGAGAGGCTCTTCGTCGGTACGGCTTACGAAGAAGACCAATCCGACGACGATCTCGGTATCCACGTCACGCCCGACCAACTCGCCTACGTCTACTTCACCTCCGGCTCCACCGGTGAGCCGAAGGGCGCGATGTGCGAACACCTCGGCATGCTCAACCACCTCTACGCCAAGATCGACGACCTCCGGATCAGCGAGGGACAGGTGGTGGCCCAGACCGCGCCGCAGTGCTTCGACATCTCCCTGTGGCAGCTGATCTCCGCACTGCTGGTCGGCGGGCGGACCCTGCTCGTCGAGCAGGACGTCATCCTCGACGTTCCGCGCTTCCTCGACACCATCACCGACGGCGAGGTCACCGTCCTGCAGGTCGTGCCCTCCTACCTCGAAGCCGTCCTGACCGAGCTCGAACAGCGCCCTCGCGCACTGCCCGCCCTGGGGTATGTGTCGGTCACCGGTGAGGCGCTGAAGAAGGAACTCACCGAGCGCTGGTTCACCGTCCGGCCCGGGACACGGCTGGTCAACGCCTACGGGCTCACCGAGACCTCGGACGACACCAACCACGACGTGATGGACCGGGCGCCGGACCGCGTCCTGTTGGGCCGCGCGGTCAACAACGTACGTATATACGTCGTCGACGAGCACCTCGCACCGGTGCCGTTGGGCGCCCCGGGCTTGATCGCGTTCTCCGGGGTCTGCGTCGGCCGCGGCTACATCAACGACCCCGAACGCACCCGGGCCGCCTATCCGGCCGATCCGTACCGCGAAGGCACACGGCTCCACCTCGGCGGCGACTACGGCCGCTGGCACCCTTCGGGGAAGCTGGAGTTCCTCGGCCGCCGAGACGCCCAGGTCAAGATCCGCGGGTTCCGGATCGAGACCGGCGAGATCGAGAACACGCTGCTCCGTCTCCCCGGTGTCCGCGACGGTGCGGTGGTGGCGGTCGAACGCGCCGACCGGAGCAAGCACCTGATCGCCTTCTACTCCGGCCCGAAGCCCCTCGGCACCGGGACCCTCACCGACCGGCTGGGTGCCTCGCTGCCCGCCTACATGGTCCCGGCGGCCTTCCACTGGCGCGAAAGCCTGCCGCTGACCGCCAACGGCAAGATCGACAAGAAGGCGTTGACGGCGCTCGGCACGGAACTCGTCTCGGAACTCGCCCTGGAACTCGCCGGTGCCGAGGAGGGCCATGAGCCGCCGGCCACACCGACCGAGCAGCGGCTGGCGGCCGCCTGGGCGAAGGTCCTCGGCGTCCCGCAGGACCGGATCGGACGCCGCGACCACTTCTTCGACCGCGGCGGCACCTCCCTCTCGGCGGTGAAGCTCGCCATCACCCTGGACCGCGTCGTCTCCCTCAAGGACGTCACCGCGCACCCGGTACTCACCGACCTCGCCGCCCTGGTCGACAGCGGACCCCAGCGGCACACGACCCCGTCACCGATCTCCTCCTGAGCCGCAGCGAAAAGGAAGCGAGCACCGTGCCGTACCCGATGCCGGAGTCCCTCCTCGACCTGCGCCGGCACGGTTGACGGGGCGGGCCGGTCCGGGGCCTGCCGGCCCGCCGCCGGGGATACGCGGGCTGTGTGTGTCAGGAGGTGACGCGGGCGAGGAAGTCCCGGATGTGACCGGTGATTTCCTCCAGGTGGCTCTCCAGGGCGAAGTGTCCGGAGTCGAGGAGGTGGATGTCGGCGTCGGGCAGGTCACGCCGGAAGGCGCGGGCTCCGTCGGGGCCGAAGATCTCGTCGTTGGCGCCCCACACGGCCAGCAGTGGCACCTGGCTGTCGCGGAAGTACTGCTGCAACTGCGGGTAGAGGGCCACATTGGTCGGGTAGTCGCGGAACAGGGCGAGCTGGACGGCGTCGTTGCCGGGGCGGTCGAGGAGCGCCTGATCGATGGTCCAGTTGTCCGGGCTGACGAGGCTCGGGTCCGCGACCCCGTTCAGATATTGCCAGCGGGTCAGTTCGAGGGTCAGGGCTCCGCGGAGGGGGGCTTCGTTCTCGGGCGTGGGGTGCTCGGCGTAGGCGAACAGCCCGTCCCAGAACGTCTTGACGAAACCGTCGGTGTAGGCGTTGCCGTTCTGCGTGATGATCGCGGTGATGCTCCGCGGAGACCGGGTGGCGAGCCGCCAGGCGATGGGCGCCCCGTAGTCCTGCGTGTAGACCGCGAACCGGTCGACTCCCAGCTGTTCCAGCAGGCCGGCGGTCACGTCGGTGAGGGTGTCGAAGGTGTAGTCGAACTCGTCGACCGTCGGCATGGCCGACTGTCCGAAGCCGATCATGTCGGGCGCGATGACGCGGTGGGTGTCGGCGAGCGCCGGGATCAGATTCCGGAACATGTGCGAGCTCGTCGGGAATCCGTGCAGCAGCACGAGCGCCGGTGCCTGGGGGTCTCCGGCCTCCCGGTAGAAGACGTCCAAACCGTTGACGGTGGCGGTGCGGTGATGCACGACGCTGCTCATATCAACCTCCAAGATTGCTTTGAACGGTCAGTCAGAGTCCAGCACGCGACGCCCTTCAGGACGTCGTGAGAGGCGAGCGTGAACCGGTGTGCCTGGGTGAATTCCTGCAGGGAGTCAGCAGCGTTCCTGACGTCTCGGGCGGGAAGCTCGAATGGACGCTTCAGGCACCCGCCGCCCGCCGTATGGCAGCTGAGTCGGTGCTGACCTGGGCAGCCCTGCAGGAGACCAAGCCGGGACGGCTCAGGCCCTGCGCGAACCCGGAGTGTCAACGCTTCCTTCTCGACCGAAGCAAACCCAACAGCGCCCGATGGTGCTCCATGGCCGAGTGCGGCAACCGTATGAAGGCCCGACGCCACTATCAGCGCATCAAGGAAGCCCAGAACTAGCGGGTGAAGGTGCGGGCCTGGGGCGGTTGGGCTTCTTCCGTGAAGGGCTGGGTTTCAGCGGGAGAGGACCTCGTCGGTCCCCAGCCCCCGGTCGACCCCGTGCGGCACCACCTGCTGGCCCGGTTCGAGGTGCAGCCGCTCACCGTCGAGATGGACCTCGACCTTGTCGGGCTCGAAGGAGACCAGGTCGTCGACGCGTCCGACCTCGGCGTACGCCTCGCGGTACGACCACGCCGCCTTCTTGGCGCCGCCGATGTCGTAGTAACTGGCCAGCCCCTTGTAGGGGCAGAACGTCTGGCCCTCCACCGGCGTGAGTTCGTTCTCCCGGATGTCCTCACGGGGCACGTACCACCGCGGTGCGAACCCGGACTCGCACAGCACCACCGGCCGGGTGGTCCGCGCGATCACCGTGTCTCCCGAGCGCACCTCCAGGGTGCGCGAGGTGTCGCGGATGTCGATGCGGTGGTACGGGTCCGCCGCGTGCCCGAGGATCCGCTCGTCCTCCTCGTAGAAGGCGTCCATGGCCCTCCAGGCGAAGGCGACACGCCCCTCCAGCTCGCCGGCGTACTTCGGGAGCCCGGTGAACTGCCATGCCGCGCGTTCGGTGCGGCGGTCCCCGACGTCCACGGTGAACCAGGACGTCTCGCCGAGTTCACGGTGCTGGGTGGTGCGTCCGCCGGCCTCCAGAACGTCGGAACGCAGTGACGAGAGCGGGAAGTAGGCGACGGGATAGCGTCCCGGCTCGTGCAGCAGCACGACGTCCTCGCTGTCCGCGATCCATTCCCCGCCGAACTTCACCCTCATCCGGCGGCGCAGCCGCTCCGCGAAGAGCAGTCGCTCCGGCAGCGGCTCAGGGGTGAGGAACCTTCCGAGCGCAGTGGAGGAGAGCGGTCCCTGCTGCCATGACAGTCCCATGGCCCGGTCCTTTCGTCGAACGCGGGCGATCTGCGTGGGTGCCTGCCGGATGCGGTGTGATCCCGGCTTCTTGGCTACCGAACCCGCATTTAATGGATAGAACGAGCCTAGAACCATTAGCTAGCTCCCGCAAGTGGGCGTTGCATAGGCGCCCCGCCCGTGCGTCTCACTGTCTGTATCGGCCGATCGACTCCAGGTTCCGCTCGGGGGGGGCTAATGGGTATAGTGGCTTGGTGAGCATTCGAGTGGGTGTAGATGAGCTGCAGGGCGCCGGGTTCCCCATGGGCGGTGAACCGCTCGTCGCGCTGGACCTGGCCGACACGCTGATGACGGTGACCGAACCGGTCACCGACCTAATCGGCACCCCGGAGGCCTCCGCGACCTGGTGGGCTCTGCAGTCGGGAAGCCTGCCGCCCGGGCCTGTTCCGGACCCTGCGGCCGTGCGCCGACTGCGTGCGGCGATCCGTGACGTCCTGGACGCTCATCTTGAGGGCCGGGACGCCCGGTCCCATTCACTGGAGGACATCAACGCCGCCGCGGCATCGGCTCCCGTGAGCCCCCGTCTGGTCATGACGGCCGACGGCATCCGCCGCGAGGAACGCTGGCACACCGAACACGGCGGGAACGCGGCACTGGCCGCCATCGCCGTGGAGGCCATCGGACTGCTCGCCGACACCGAACGGCTCCGACTCCTGCGCCGCTGTGCCAACCCGACCTGCTCGATGCTCTTCCTCGCCGAGAACAAGCGGCGCAAGTGGTGCACGAGCAATATCTGCGGCAACCGCGCGCGGGTCGCCCGCCACTACGAGCGCACCCACACCGACCGGGCCGCCGGCGCCTGACACACGGGCCGGCCGCCGGAAGACGTACGGCTCACGCGCACAGCCCACACGCACACCCGACGTGCACGGCCGACGTGCACGGCTGAATCGGACGGACAAGACCCGACAGGAGCGACGATGAACAGTCTGGGATTTCACGAAGGCGAACGGGACGTCCAGCACCGGGCGGGGGTCGAGGCCGAAGCCGCCCGGCTCGAAGGGATGCTCCTGCCGCCGCGGCTGGACGGAGGCATCACCCGGTTTCTCGCCGACCGCACCCTCGCAGTCCTGACCGCCCGCGACGGCACGGGCCGCCTCTGGACCTCCCCGTTGCAGGGCGAGGCAGGATTCCTGGACGCACACGGCACCACCCTCACGGTTCACGCGGCCCCGCAGGGAGGCGATCCGCTCCAGGACATGCCTGCCGGGCAGGAAGTCGGCCTGCTCACCATCGACTTCGCCATCCGGCGAAGAGTGCGCGTCAACGGAACCCTCACCGCCGGTGGACGCCACGCCCTGCGCATCGACGCCGACCAGGCATTCGGGAACTGCCCGTCCTACATCCAGCAGCGCACCCTCACCCCGGCCCCGGCCGAAAAGGCCGATATAGCAGACAAGGCCGGAGCGAGGGGAGAAGCGGCGGCGGACGGGCTTCTGACCGCCGGGCATGAGCGCATGATCCGGCAGGCCGACACGTTCTTCCTCGGCACCACCCACCCCACCCGGGGAACCGACACCTCGCACAAGGGCGGCAACCCCGGATTCGTCCGGGTCGAGGACGGTGCCATCTGGTGGCCGGACTACGCGGGCAACAACCTCTTCAACAGCCTGGGCAACATGGCCGTCGACCCACAAGCCGCCCTGCTCTTCGTCGATTTCACCAACGGCACCCTGCTACAGCTCTCGGGTACGGCCCAACTGGAGTGGGTCACCCCCGGCTCCTCCGGCGACGACGGTGGCACCGGCCGCCGCGTCCGGTTCCATCCCCAGTGGGTGCGCACCGGCCGGACACCCCTGCGCGCCCAGGCCGTGAACTTCTCACCCCACAACCCCGGTCTCGCCGCATGACGGCGGCGGCAGACCTGGGCGCGGACATTTGGACGCGGACGTCGTCCAGGCGCCAGGCAGCCACCGCTCGCCCCCCAGGGTCTGTTGCGAAAGCGATCAGCGCTGTGTGTGATCAGGCCCAATGCGGGTGTGACGGGCTGCCAGCCGTGCATCCGGACAGTGCAAAACACCTGCTCACGGAGTGACGCACGAGTGCTAGCGTCGCCCGTATGCCTGAACTGATAGTCCCCACGGACCAGCTGCATTCCTCATGGCTCGCGGCACGTGACGAATGGTCTCCGGGCGCCCACCAGGACGGGACCGGCTTGCGTCTCGCGACTGATGCCGACCTCGACAGCCCCGAGGTTTTCTCGGCGTGGGTCGAGCTACTGCGGCAGCAGTCGGACAGGTCGGTTGCCGTGGGAGAAGAGCGCGTCCACGCCACCCACTGGTGGATCGTGGAGGACGACAGCTATCTGGGAGCCATCGATGTGCGGCACTATCTGAACGCCTTTCTGCTCGATGTGGGCGGACACATCGGCTACAGCATCCGGCCCTCATCCCGGAGACGCGGCCTGGCGACGTGGGCCCTCGGGGCGGTTCTCCCCGAGGCCCGTGCGCTCGGACTGGGCCGGGTCCTCGTCACCTGCGACGACGACAACATCGGATCGGCACGCAGCATCGAGCGCAACGGTGGTGTCCTGGAAGACGTGCGCACCACCGACGCGGGTGTCAAGCGCCGCTACTGGATCACTCTGTAGGCACCTGTGTGACCGACCCGATGACGAGGACGGAGGCCATCCCCGGCTCAGGCCCGCGCGCCGCCGTCGACCCGTAGGACCGCGCCGGTCACGTAGGAGGAGCGGTCGCTGAGGAGCCAGGCGGCGGCCTGGGCGATTTCGTCGGGGTCGGCCGCGCGGCGCAGCGGGATGTGCGCGGTGAGTCGCTCTCGGAGACCGGGTGACCCCTTTTCCCAGGTGCGTATCATCTCGGTCGGCGTGGCGCCGGGGGCGATGGCGTTGACGCGGATGCCTTCCGGGCCGTAGGTGACGGCGGCCGACTCGGTGAGGCTGTTGACCGCCCGTTTCATCGCGCCGTACGCGGGCAGCTCGGGGTTGCCCATCAGGCTGCCGACGGACGAGTTGTTGACGATGGCTCCCGTTCCGGCGGTGGTGCGGATGGCGGCGATCTCGGCGACCATGGCCAGCCAGACGCCCTTGAGGTTCACGTCGTAGATGTGGTCGAAGTCGGCCTCCGGCAACTGGTCCATCGGGCCGGGCTGCTGGATCGTCGCGCCGTTGTTGAAGGCGATGTCGAGCCGGCCGTACAGGTTCACGACGCGGTCCACGGCGGCGCGCACGCTGGTCGCGTCGGCCAGGTCGCACACCACGTACTCCGCGGTGCCGCCCGCCGCCCGAACCTCCTCGGCCACCGTCTTCAGCTGGGCCTCCGTCCGGGCCGCGAGAAGCACTCGGGCGCCCTCGCGGGCGAAGAGCCGGGCCGCGGCGGCTCCGATGCCGCGTCCGGCACCGGTGATGAAGGCGACCTTGCCGGCCAGCAGGCCCAGGGCGGCAGGGGCGGTGGATGTGTCGGTGACAGGTGTGTTGTCCATGGCAGCGAGCCTGCGCCCGTCCGCGAAGCCGATCCAGGCACCGGCGGTACCTGGATCGGCCGGCCGCCGCCCGTACACACTGGGAATGTGGATCGAAGAGAACTGGCGAACTTCCTGCGCAGGCGACGCGAGCGGATCACCCCTGCCGACGTGGGGATACCCGCCGGCCCGCGCCGCCGCACCCCGGGACTGCGCCGCGAAGAGGTGGCACAGCTGGCGTTCATCTCGACCGAGTACTACACGCGGCTTGAGCAGGCCCGGGCGCCGCACCCGTCGCACGAGGTGCTGGCCGGACTGGCTCGGGCCCTGCGCCTGTCGGACGCCGAGCGTGACCATCTCCACCACCTCGCCGGTGCACCTCCGCTCCCGTCGGCCGGGCCCTCGCGCGAGGTACGGCAGAGCATCCTCGACCTGCTGCACCGACTGCCGCAGGCCGCGGCAACCGTCATGTCCGCGACTGTCGAGGTACTCGCCTGGAACGATCTGGCGGCAGCCCTGATGGAGGACTTCTCCACCCTGTCGCGACGCGACCGCAATCTTGTGCGCCGTGTCTTTCTCGGGCCGCACACGCAGGGGCAGCGGCTGTACGGAGTGTCGGACGCGGAGGCGTTCGCCCGCACCTCGACGCAGCGGCTGCGCGCCGCAGCCGCCCGCTACCCCGACGATCCGGAGCTGGCCGAGCTGGTGGCCGAACTCCTCGACGCAAGCGAGGAGTTCACCCGCCTGTGGGAGTCCCACGACGTGTCCGCCGAGCCCACCCTGCGCAAGACCTTCCAGCACCCGCTGGTCGGCCCGGTCACCGTCAACTGCGACGTCCTCGACATCACCGACCGCGACCAGCAGGTCGTGATCTACACCGCGGTCCCGGGTTCGCCCTCCGAGGAGGCGCTACGGCTGCTGTCGGTCATCGGCACACAGCGCATGGACGTCGCCCGTTGAGTCACACCGGTCGCACTTCGGCGTCCCCTGATGTGAACCGACGTCGGTCAGAATCGCCCGCGCGCTTCCGAGCCCTGCCCTGCACGGCACGGATCCTGAGCAACCACTTTCGACACACGCCCCAGGCCCGCGGGATTCTGGCGGGTCGGCTTACGGAGGGGCGGGTGCCTCACGACGGCCCGGCGCTTCCTGAGCGTTCTCGGATCTCCAGGCCGCACCGGGTCCCGTCCGACCGGGCCGGGCCTGCGCGTTGAACCCGCGCAGGCCCGGCAACGGTCCGCTGACGAGCGGTGTGCGGAGGGAGTCGCGGTCGGCCCGCGTCGCGCACCGTCCCGCCGCCCCGGCTACGCGCCTGTCGGCGCCGCCTGCTGCACGACCTCGAAGGACCACAGCGTGGACCCGCTCGCGGCGGGCTTGGGACGCTCGCCGCTCTGCGCGTCACCACCCTGGTGGGCCGCTTTCATGGGGCCCTCCATCCAGGCCTGGAAGGACTCCTCGTCACGCCACCGGGTGTAGACGAGGTAGCTGTCGGTGCCCTCGACGGGACGGAGGAGTTCGAACCACTCGAACCCGTCGGAGTTCTCCACGGCGTGAGCACGGGAGGCGAAGCGCTTCTCCAGGGTCTCCCGCTGCTCGGCGGGAACGGCCAGTACGTTGATCTTGACTACGCTCATGGCCCCATCCTGCCGTATGGCGGTCGAAGACGAGGAGCGGCTCGGGACCCGGCCGGAGGTCAGTCGGGCTGGGTCACCGTGAGGCCCCAGCGGATGGTCGGTGCCGAGGTGTCGATGGCCACGGAGAAGGAGCCGCTCATTCCGGCGTCGATTGTCCGGGCTTCCGTGGTCACCGTGTCCGCCGGGCAGGTCACCGGGAAGGACACACTGGCCGGTTCCACCGTCACCGTCAGTTCACCTCCGCCCAGGCAGGCTACGGTCACCGTGGTCGGCTTGCGTCCGTCGAGGCCGCTCGACACCGCCGCGTTGTCGCCGGTCATGGAAGGTATCCACAGCACTCCTTCAGGGCCCGGATGCGGCAGGAGTTCATCACTCGTATCCGCGTGTGCGAGGCCCGCGACTGCCGTGATGGTGGCGGTCAAGGCCGCGATCACCGTCGCTCCAACAGCGTGGCGTCTCATAGTTCCCCGTTTCTCGACCGTGCTTGGGTGGTGCCCGGGTCGGTGGTGCCTGGGCATGGGGAGCCTACTGAGCGCGGTCTGAGGGCGGAAGATCAAACCAGCCAGATCGGAGACGAGGTGTCCAACGCCTTGGCCGACGGCAGTCGTCGGGCGATGCGACCGTCCTCGCCGGCTCTCTGCGGGCGGGCATGGCGCTTCAGGCTTCCGTCCCCTCGCCCACCGGGTGGTCGACCGCCTTCGCTGGAATCGAGTCCCCTGTGTCGGACGGCATGGCAGCGGCGCGAAGAGTGCGTACTTGGGGTGAGAGGAGGGCCGCTGCCGTGGCCAGGACGACCAGGGCCGCGCATCCGGCCAGCGCCCGGCCGACGCCGATGGCGGCGGCCACCGGCCCGGCGACGAGCAGCCCGAGCGGGGCGAAGGCGAGTGAGCCGAACCAGTCGTAGGAACTGATACGGGAGAGGACTTCCTCGGGAATCTCGCGCTGGATCGTGGTGGCCCACAGCACCCCGAAGATGTCCCCGGTGACTCCGGCGCAGAACATGGCCGCTGCGATCAGCCACACCGGAGCCCGGACGCTGAGCAGCGCGATCGGAACAGCCGCCGGGAACGTGGCCGTCACGGCGACCAGAATCGGCCGCTTCACCCGCACCCGGGCGGCGAGACCCGCACCGGCGACGGTGCCCAGCGCCTGCGCGGCCACGATGACCGACCACGCCCGCGCCCCGCCCAGATCGTGCTCGGCCCTCAGCGGCCCCAGGACCCCGACGTTGGCGTTGAGCGCGGCGATCACGATCGCGTACTGGGCGACCACGACCCACAGCCACTGCCGGGAGGAGAACTCGTGCCAGCCCTCGCGCAGGTCGGCCCAGCCGGACGACCTCTTCGGCGGCCGCGCCGTCGTCCGTAGCCGGGCCGTCAACATCGCACTGACCACGAAGGACGCGGCGTTCAGCGCCAGCGCCCAGCCTGCGCCGGCCAGCGCCACGGTCACCCCCGACAGCGCCAGACCCAGGAGGAGCGAGCTGTTGGTGCCGACGCGCAGCAGACCGTTGGCCTGCTGCAACCTGTCCGCGGGCACCACGAGCGGCACTATGCCGTCCATCGCCGGAGCGAACAGGGCCGTCGCCGTTCCCGCCACGGCCGCCAGCACACACATCGCCACCAGCGGCGCATGACCGGTCAGTACCATCGCGGCCAGCCCCGCATACGCCCCGGCCCCCAGCACATCGGCCACAGCCATCAGCCGGGACCGCGACATCCGATCCGCGACCACCCCGCCGAGCAGGATGAACACCAGCTGCGGCAGGGCCTGGCAGGCCAGCACCAGCGACAGCCGACCCGGACCGGCTCCCGGCAGCGCGAGCACCGCGAACGCGAGCGCCACCCGCGCGAAGCCGTTGCCCAGCACGGAGACGACCCGCGCGGAGGTGAGCAGGACGAATCGCCGGTCGCGCCACAGCGGCGCCTCATTCGAAGAGACAGTCACGGCCGGGTACTTTATGCAGCCCGAGCCGACCGACACTCCGAACCGGCCACTCCGTAGGGATGGGTTTCGGTGGGGGTGGACTGGGGCGAACACCGACTCGACGCATGTCGATACGATGAGCGTCCGGCTCCTCCCGCTCCAGTTCGTCGACTCCAGGGCGTACCGGAGGATGATCGCCGTGTAGCTGAACATCGGCGAGGGAAGGCACGTGAGAATGGGTATGGAATCCTCTCTCGCCGTCTCTCCGCCGCTGGAGCGGCTTGAAGTGCACGGTCGCAACCAGCTGCTGGGCCTTGATGGGCTCCGCGGCTTGGCCGCACTGTATGTGCTCTTGTTTCACTGCTGGCTGCTGACCTTTCCAGGATTTCCCGGCAACTCCGGTCCCTCCTGGCTGAGCTGGCTGATGTACGGGCGTCTCGCTGTCGTCTTCTTTCTGGTGCTGTCCGGTTTCTCCTTGGCCATCTCACCGGCGCGCAACGGTTGGCAGCTCGGCGGTGTTTCCCGGTTCCTGCGTCGGCGCGCCTGGCGCATCCTGCCTCCATACTGGGCGGCACTCGCGTTGAGCTTGATGGTCGCTTGGCTGGTGGTGCCCGCCTCGCATTTTGGACCGCCGACCGGCAAATCGATTCTGGTGTACGGCCTCGTGGTCCAGGACATATTCACGGCCCCCACTCCGAATGGGGCGTTCTGGTCGATCGGCGTGGAGGCGGAGCTCTATCTCCTCTTTCCGCTCTTCCTTCTGATCCGGCGGCGGCTGGGGGCGGTAGTCCTGGTTGCGGGTGTGACGCTCCTGGTGGTCGTGCGTGGCTTGTTGGCGGCAGACGCGTCCCCGGTGGAAGGCATGAACTGGCTGACACCGAATCTCGCCCCCGTATTTGTGGCCGGCCTGGTCGGCGCGGGAATCATTGTCGCGCCGGAGAAGGTCCGGCGTCTGCCGTGGCACTGGCTCGCCGCCCTGGCCGCCCTGCCCGTTCTGTCGCTGGTTGTTGCCAAGGGATCGGTCTGGACGGTGGACCACTATTTCTGGGTGGATCTCGCCGTCGTGCCCGCCATGACGATGCTCCTTGCCGCGGTTGCCACGGGCAGGCCCGTCTTCCTCATGCGGCTTCTGGCTACGCGCCCCATCCGCAGTCTCGGCAATTCTTCGTACAGTCTCTACCTCATCCACTTGCCGATCGTCATGGTTATCGCTCGAAAAATCGCCCCGCAGTTCGTATCGCCCGGCCTACCCGAATTCTGTTTTACAGTGATGCTGGGACTTCCTGCTTCGGTGCTGGGAGCGCTGCTCTTCGCCAAGATCTGCGAGACGCCTTTCAAGCGAAACCGATCTTGGAAGTCCATGGTCTCGGCAGGACGCTCACGCTGGACAGGCATGCGTTCGAGTCTCCGTTCACCGCTTCACGACGACCGGATGGAAAAGAACTGACGATGACGCGGCGGGGACGGGACGGCGCCTGGGGATTCCCCGGCGGTGCTGCCGTGCGGTGTTCTTCCGTGGAACGCCGATCGGCGGAGATCTGCAAGGTTCCGACCGTGCCGACCGTGCCGGGGCGCCGCTCGACGCCGAGAGGCTGGACGTGCGCTGCTTCCTTCTTGACGACACGCCTCAGGCCCTGACCAACCAGCAGCACGCGGATGCCCTGGCGGATCTGCGCGCCGGACGCAGCGCCGTCCATCGCTGAGCGGTACTTCTCCGCAGGTGAGTTGGGGGCGGCAACGGCCAACGCAGTGAGCCGAGTCGCCTCGGAGCTCTTGGTAGAAATTCGCCGTTCGGTCCCCGGAGCCGCCCATCTCGGCCACCGTGTGACACTCGGCTGCGACCTTTCCCGGGGGAATGTCGTTGGGCTGAACATGGAACTGTCGTCCCGGGCCGCACCCGGAGTGGACCGGTACGCCGAGCACGCCGTCGAGAACGCGTGCCGTCTTGCCGCGACCGCCGGGATCCGGGCCGCCACAGCGGGGCCCGGCGGTTGGAGCGCGGCGGCCGTCGACGACGCGCTGGAGGCGATCGACACGCTCGCCGCGGCGTTGTCCGTGCTGGGGCCCGAGGCGGCCCGGGCCCTCGCCCCGGTGACGGCGGCCGTCAACGACGTGCGTCGGCTGCTCGCACCGCCCGCCGACGAAGCGACTGGGGCCGCCGCGGGTGTGTCCGCGCCGCGCATGCCACCACGGCCTCCACGACGGCGCGGACTCGGGCCCGGCTTCAAGGGCATTCACCCCGACCCATGAGCTCCTGTCGGCCCTGCCTGGCCTGGTAGGGGCAACCGGTCCAACGACGGCTGACACAAATGCGGTGGCCCGGCCCTTTGGGGGGCGGCCGACCATGTGCTCGGCGGACTCTGACGCGGTGGTCTGCCGCCATGGGGCCACTCGACGGGCGCCGCGCCGCCGCGCCGGCCCTTCGGCGGTTGCGTGCGCCGCTGTTCGCGTTCGAGGAGGGCGTCCGGCGCCCGGTCATGTCGTGAAGCCTCCGCATCGGCCGTTGAGCGGTTGCGCGGGGCGGTCGCGTCAACGGCGGGGCGGCCACTGGCAAAGGCAGGGGCAAGAATCGCCTCCGTGGCACGCCACTCGCGGCGCAATGACCGTCTGGCAACGCACCGTTCACTCAGGGGCCGCTGGGGCACGCCAGGGTGCGGTGGTTGTCTGCTCAACTGCTCCTCAGAGAGGGCACCATGACCACACAAACAGGGACATCGGAAGGGTCGACGAAGCCTTCCGAGGGGGTCAGCCGTCGTCACGCGCTGGGCCTCCTCGGTACGGCCGGAGCCGGCGCGGCCGTCACCCCGTTGCTCGGAGCGGGTACGGCACAGGCCGCCCCGCTCGACGCCCCGGCCCTTCACCTCACCGCGGACTCGTCCGGCGCGCCCCCGGTCCAGGGGCTGCACCTGACCTTCGGGGCGGACCCGCGCACCCAGATGACGGTGTCGTGGATCACCGACAGACCGGTGACCAAACCGGCCGTGCGCTACGGCACCCTGGAGCACGGCTTCGGATCCAGCGCGGCCGCCCGGACCGTCACCTACGTGGACGGCACCTCCAGCCGTACCGTCTACGTCCACCACGCCGCGCTGAACCGGCTCACCCCGGACACCGACTACCTCTACCTCGCCACCCACGAGGGCGCGACGCCCGACAGCGGCACCTTCCGCACCGCCCCGCGCGGCCGCAGGCCCGTCACCTTCACCAGCTTCGGCGACCAGTCGGCCCCGCAGGTGACCTGGGCGGCCAACGGCACGGTGGCGCTCGACGCGAACTCCACCGCCGCGACGAAGGACATCGTCACCGGCATCGAGCAGGTCGCCCCGCTGTTCCACCTGCTCAACGGCGACCTGTGCTACGCCAACCTGGACGTCGACCGGGTGCGTACCTGGAACAACTTCTTCACCAACAACACCCGTTCGGCGCGCTTCCGCCCCTGGATGCCGGCGGCCGGCAATCACGAGATCGAGAAGGCCAACGGCCCGATCGGACTCGGCGCCTACCAGACCTACTTCGACCTCCCCTCCACCGAGACCGACGCCGAACTCGCGGGCCTGTGGTACGCCTTCACGGCCGGATCCGTCCGGGTGATCGTGCTGCAGAACGACGACAACTGCCTTCAGGACGGCGGCGACGTCTACATCAACGGCTACTCCGGCGGACGCCAACTCGCGTTCCTGGAAAAGGAGTTGAAGGCGGCACGCTCCTCGCGCGACATCGACTGGGTGGTCGTCGCCATGCACCAGGTCATGGTCAGCTCCACGGACGCGAACGGCGCCGACCTGGGCCTGCGCCAGAAGTACGGCCCCCTGTTCGACCGCTACGGCGTGGACCTGGTGCTGTGCGGCCACGAGCACAACTACGAGCGCTCGCTGGCCGTCCGCGGAGTCGTCAGCGGCAGCGAGACGCTGACCCCCAACCCGGTCTCCATGGCCACCGACTCCATCGACACCGGACTCGGCACCGTACACATGATCCTCGGCGGTGGAGGCGTCTCGGGGACCACGAACCAGAGCTTCTTCAAGGACGGCACCGGCAAGGTGATCACCGCGGTGTCGGCGACCCCCGGCTCCAACGGCAAGCGCACCTCCACCTACACCAAGGAGGAGGCGGTCTGGACCGGAGTCAGGGACACCGAACACCCCTACGGCTTCGCCTCCTTCACCGTCGACCCCGGACGGCATGCCGGTGACACCACCCGCATGCACGTCACCTACTACAACGTGAACAAGCCGAACGGCGACCTGTCGGTGTTCGAGAAGTTCACACTCCACCGCAAGCGCTCCGACGGTCACAGCAGGTAACCCTGCCGTCCGTTCCACCGACACCGGCCTCGTGGTGTCGTCGGAACGGGCCCCGCCGCTTCTGGCGGGAGCGGCGGGGCCCGGGTCGGCGGTGGGGGCGGTGCAGCGTGCTGATGTCGGCACGCCGATCGCTCGCGTCGGGCGTGCGCGCCTACACCCACGGAAAGCCCGATGGCGATCAGGCAGAGCCCGTTGTGCAAGCCGGCGGTGTATCCGGGGGCGAGGAGCTGCTCCGGGTGGATCTTGCCGCCGCCCGGTGGGAGCGGGCGTGGCCAGCATCTGCCGCACTGCCCCGGGTGCGGTGTGGGTGCGGTGTCAGGCGGAGCGTCGGGCCAGGTCCTCCAGCGCGGTGATCGCCCGGGCGGTCTGCTCGTGCGGTACGAAGAGGTGGTCGTGGTGGAAGCCCGCGACCACGTTGCAGCTCAGACCGAGTTCGGCGAGCTCCCGGGCGAAGGCGGCGGTGAGACCGACCGCGTCCAGCGCCGAGTGGACGCGCAGGGTGATCCAGCCCGCCACGTAGTCGTACGTGAGCCCCGCCGCGTCGGCCTCCTCCTGGGGGACGACCAGCGTGAGGCCTTCGTGTTCGGCGACGGTGACGACGGGGTTGACGCCGGTGGGAACCTCACCCCGGACGGTGGTGAACACAAAGCGTCCCGGGTTCAGTTGCGGGCGCATGCCGCTCAGCAGTTTCCGCAGATCACTCTCACCGGTCACTCTCGGCAGAGTACGCCGTGGTCCGTGCCCCGCGGCCGATCAGTACGGTTCCTTCTCCAACTGGTCCAGGACCCGCTGGGAGATGAGAGTGATCGCCCCGAGCTCTTCCTGGGTGAGGGCGTCGATGAAGAGACGACGGACGTTCTCGACGTGCTTGGGGGCGGCGGCGGCGATCGCGTCGCGGCCCGCCTGGGTGACGACGATGAACGCTCCGCGTCCGTCCTCGGCGCACTCCTCGCGGGCCACCAGTCCCCGCTTCGCCATCCGGGAGACGTGATGGGACATACGACTCTTCTCCCACTCCACCGCCTTTGCCAGGTCGAGGAACCGCAGTCGGCCGTCAGGTGCGTCGGTGAGGTTGACCAGGACCGTGTAGTCGGAGGCGGAGAGGCTGGACTCGCTCTGCACGCGACGGGACAGCCGGCCGATGAGCTTCTCCTGCATCCGGATGAAGCCCGTCCAGGCGGCCTGTTCCTCCGGGTTGAGCCAGCGTGGTGTCGCGTCCATGTCGGTGAGTGTAGCGAGAGCGTTGATGGATCATCAGCCGTCGTCGGGCTGCGCTCCTCTGTTCCGGACCGACTGAGAATGTCATTCTTCTGTGGATAGAATCGCATTTCGAAGTGTGCGGTGATCGTACGGGAGTCGCCTCGTCGTCGGTGGTGACGTGGGCGCCGCGATGGAAGGAGACAGATGGAAGGAGACAGATGGACTACCGCAAGTTCGGAACGACCGGTGTCGAAGTGAGCAGTCAGTGCCTCGGCGCGATGATGTTCGGCCCCTTCGGGAACCCCGATCCGGCCGACTGCTCACGGATCATCAACCGTGCCCTGGACGCCGGGATCAACTTCATCGACACGGCGGACGTGTACTCCCGCGGTGAGAGCGAGGAAATCGTCGGACGGGCGGTGGCGGCACGCCGCGACGACGTACTGCTCGCGACCAAGTGCTTCTTCCCGATGGGTGTCGACCGCAACCGGCGCGGGGGCTCCCGTCGTTGGATCATGCGGGCGGTCGAGGACAGTCTCCGTCGGCTCGGCACCGACCACATCGACCTGTATCAGGTGCACAAGCTGGACTGGGACACCGACCTGGAGGAGACCCTCAGCGCGCTGAGCGACCTCGTGCGCCAGGGCAAGGTGCTCTACCTGGGGTCGTCGTCCTTCCCGGCGGACGTGATCGTCGAAGCCCAGTGGGCGGCCGCCCGGCGCGGCAGCGAGCGCTTCGTGTGCGAACAACCGCAGTACTCGATCTTCGCGCGTTCCATGGAACAGTCCGTGCTGCCGGCCTGTCAGCGGCATCGGATGGCGGTGATCTCGTGGAGCCCGCTCGCCGGCGGCTGGCTGACCGGCAAGTACCGGCGGGACGAGGAACCGCCGACCGGTTCACGGTTCGACCCCGACGGCCGTTTCATGCAGGGCACCGTCAGCAGCGCCGAAGACCTCGCCGCCCCGGCCCGTTTCGACGCTCTCGACGCCCTGCGGGGCATCGCCGACGCGGCAGGGCTTTCCCTGACCGCGCTCGCCCTGGCGTTCGTCGGCAGCCACCCCGCGATCACCTCGACCATCATCGGGCCGCGCACCATGAAGCACCTGGAGGACGCCCTGTCGGCGGCGGACGTCGTCCTCGACGAGGACACACTGGACGCCATCGACAAGGCCGTACCCCCTGGAATCGACCTGCCGGGCATCGACCATTTCCTTCAGTACCCGGCGCTGCGAGCGGCCTCCCGCCGCCGACGGCCGTCCTGACTGCCAGGAGGACCAGGGCTCGACCCGACGCGCCGGATGCCCGGCAACCGGGCCGGGGGCTCCGCGCGGCGACAGCCGGTCTCGCCGTGAATCGGATCCATGCGCGCGTACTTCCCGGTCATTCGAGGGGAGGCGCGAAAGAGGCGGACGATTCCCGGGTCGTCTCGCCTACTTTTGGCCCATGAACAGTACGCCTCGCGACCTCCCGGCCCCCGACGACGCCAATCCGCTGCGCAGGCTCTCCCTGGACCAGCTCCGACGGCGTACGAGCATGAAGTGGCGCACCTACCCGGAGGACGTACTGCCTCTGTGGGTGGCCGAGATGGACGTACCGTTGGCCGAGCCGGTCGCTCGGGCGATCGTCGACGTGGCGGCGCTCGGCGACACGGGCTACCCGGCCGGGACGGCGTACGCCGAGGCGCTGGCCGAGTTCGCCCGCAAGCGGTGGGGCTGGGACGGCGTGGCCGTGGAGCGTACGGCGATCGTGCCCGATGTGATGCTGGGGGTCGTCGAGATGCTGAAACTGGTCTCCCGGCCGGGGGCTCCGGTCGTCGTCAACTGTCCCGTGTACCCGCCCTTCTACCAGTTCGTCGAGAACATGGACAGACGGATCGTGGAGGCGCCGCTGAGCCCGCGCGGGCGGATCGACTTCGCGGTGCTGGAGGACGTGTTCGAGCGCGTCGGCGGGGGCGCGGAGCGGGCGGCGTACTTGCTGTGCAGTCCGCACAACCCGACCGGTACCGTGCACACGGCGGCCGAGCTCGCGGAGGTCGCGCGGCTGGCCCGGACGTACGGCGTACGTGTCGTCGCGGACGAGATCCACGCCCCGATCGTCGCCGCGGGCGCGGCCTTCGTGCCGTACCTGAGCGTGCCCGGCGCGGAGAACGGCCTCTCGCTGATGTCGGCGTCCAAGGCATGGAACCTGGCCGGCCTCAAGGCCGCCCTGGCCGTCGCGGGGTCCGAAGCGACCGTCGACCTGGCCCGGCTCCCGGAAGAGGTCAGTCACGGCCCGAGCCACGTCGGCGTCATCACCCACACCGCCGCGCTGAGGGACGGCGGCGACTGGCTCGACGCCCTGCTGGCCGGCCTGGACGACAACCGCCGACTGCTGGCCGAGCTGCTCGCCGAGCAGCTGCCCGCGGTGGACTACGACCCCGCCCAGGGCACCTATCTGGCCTGGCTGGACTGCCGGGCCCTCGACCTGGCGGACGACCCGGCCAGCGTCTTCCTGGAACGCGGCCGCGTCGCTCTGACCTCAGGGGCGCGCTTCGGCACCGGCGGCACCGGCTTCGTACGGATGAACCTGGCGACCTCGCCGGAGCTGGTCGCCGAGGCGGTTCGGCGGATGGCCGCGGCCGTCGCCTGACCGGAAACCGAGCCTCCGCACCGGCGTGCGGCGGCTCCGGCGCGCCCAGGTGACAGAATCTCATTTCGGTGCAGCGAGTATTGCATTCTCAAAGATCAGAACGATATTCTTCCGGGGCTGATTCAGGCGCATGAGCCGAGAGGAAGCACACATCCCGATGACCAGCCCCGGCGTGGTGTTCGCCCTTCGCTTCGACTTCCGCAATCCGGACCTCGCCGGGACGGCCATGGCCGACCGATATGCGGCCGCCCTGGACATGGCCGAGTGGGCCGACCGGCTCGGCTGCGCGAGGATCACCGTCTCCGAGCACCACGGTTCGCCGGACGGATACCTTCCCTCACCGGTCCCGATGCTCGCCGCGATGGCGGCCCGGACGACGAACGTGGGCTTCCTCATCGCCGCGCTGATCGCCCCGTTCCACGATCCGCTGCTCCTCGCCGAGGAAATGATCGTGCTCGACAACCTGAGCAGGGGTCGGGTCGATCTGATCGTCGCCAACGGTTACGTACACGAAGAGTTCGCGATGTTCGACGTGCCGATGAAGGAACGGGCCAGGCGCGTGACCGAGGTGGTCACCACCTTGAAGGCGGCGTTCACCGGCGAGGAGTTCACCTATCGGGGCCGCACCGTACGCATCACGCCCGCACCGTTCCGGCCGGGCGGCCCGGACATCTCGCTCGGCGGCAGCACCGAACCGGCTGCCCGGCGGGCCGCCCGTATCGCCGACGGGTTCATCCCCTCGGTGCCCGAGGTGTGGGAGTTCTACCGGGACGAAGTCCAAAAGCTCGGCCGGCCCGACCCCGGACCCAGCCCCATCAGCAAGAACCAGGTCGTGGCGCTCGCCGAAGACCCCGAGAAGGGCTGGCGGCAGATGGCGCCGTTCTTCCTCCACGAGACGAACGCCTACGGGATCTGGCAGGCCCAGGACAACCTCGCGGCGCCGTTCCACTCCGTCGCCGACATCGACGAGCTACGGGAGGCCGGTCAGTACCGGGTTGTGACGCCCGAGCAGTTCGTCGCGGAGCTGAAGGTCGCGCCGGTTCCCTTCACCCAGTTCCATCCGCTGTGCGGGGGGATGCCGATGGAGTTGGCGTGGTCGAGCCTGCGCCTCTTCGAGCGCGAGGTGCTGCCCGCGTTCTCCTAGTACTCCAGTTGTGCTGCTTCAGTTGTCCTGGTCAGTGTGCCTATTTCAAGTCCAGCGGCTGACGCTGCGTCAGGGTGCTGGTGGTTCGCGTTCGTGACCCATCCGATCGGGGTACGCGCGGCACCGGCAGTGGCAACGGCGCGCGACTGCTTGCAGCCTTGATCGTGGCGCATCGACACTGCAGCCGCTGCGCGTTTCGTGAGGCTCTCTTACGTGTGAGGCCGTGTGTCGACGACTCGACGGAACCACTGCGTCCTCAGGTACCGGCCCCTGTGTGAGGTACCACCCTTGACTGGTTCGCGATGTGCAAGGCCGAGGAATTGGGTCTTGCCGGGCGTTCAGGTGGAAATGGCCGGGCGTCACTCTCTGTGCGCGCACCTCGACGAGCGGGGCGGGTGTCCTGTGTCAGACCGTGACGCAGGGCCGGTTTAGTCACATGCGTCGATAATTTGACATTGGTGACTGATCGTGTGATCGTTGATTCCGTCGGCGCCTCTCATCCGTCCTGTCCGGTCGGGCCGGCTGGTGCTGTGTCATCGCTCGCGGCGAGTTGCTGTGCCCGGGTGGTGGTTGTGCCGCGGGCGAGTCCGGAGGCTGATGTGGGCGAGGACGTGTGGCCGATTGGCTTGGAGGGAGTACCGATGTCGGGAGATGCGGACCTACACCGCTTGGCGATGGAACTTGAGATGAGGCGAGCTGATCTGCTGGTCTCGGGAGACGCGGACGGGTTGGCTGGTCTCCTGTCGGAACATCTTTACTACGCCCACTCGTCCGGGCTGCTTGACGGCAAGAAATCCTTCATCGAGAAGTTCCGAAACGGCACGTTCGTCTTTCGCTCCGTCAATGCCCGCGTGGACTCGGTTGCTGCACTGGGGGAGCAAGCCTTCCAAGCCTCCGGCGTCCTCGAACTGCAGGTTCAGGTCGGTGGTGCCGAAAGGCGGATCGTAGCTGTCTACATCGTGATCTGGCGTCAGGAGAACGGGATTTGGCGGCTGATCGGTCATCAGGCGACTGGAGCCCCTTCAGACTTCCAGAGCGCGTCGTCGTGATCACGTCGGGTTTGGCCGAGGAGCCAACCCGGTGTCACGGGAGTGTTTGTCGCAAAGCGGGCTGCGGACGCTGCCAAATGGGCCAGGAGTCCGCCTCGGAAACCTGAGATGGCGATTGCCGCCGCGGTGACCATGGCCGATGATTCTCCCCTTTCGTTACGGCGCAACTTACATATCTTCCTGGCGCTGAGAAGTTGCCCGCTGCTAGGGATGCCAAGCGCCACTCCAGCACGGTGTAAAACTCCGTGTCTGCCATTGATGGCAGGCGTCACTCTGACGGGCCGCGACCTGTAAGAAATCCAAAGAAGGGAACAAGGAATCATGAAGAGGCTTGAAGGGAAAGTTGTCCTCATCAGCGGAGGGGCGCGCGGAATGGGAGCGGCACACGCGCGTGCGGTTGTTGCCGAGGGTGGCAAGGTCGTGATGGGAGACCTGCTCGCCACCGAAGGTCAGGCGCTGGCTAAGGAGATCGGGTCAGGTGACGCCGTGTACACGCACCTGGACGTCACGAGTTACGCCTCTTGGGAAGCAGCCGTACAGACCGCGGAAGACACCTTTGGATCCCTCAGTACCCTGGTGAACAACGCAGGGATCATGAACTTCGGGTCTCTGGAGGAGTATAGCGTCGAAAGCTGGGAAAAGATCATCTCGGTCAATCTGACCGGGCAGTTCCTGGGTGCAAAGGCAGCTCGCGCGAGTCTGATTCGCTCCGCTCCCGCATCCATCATCAATGTATCGTCCGTAGCGGGTTTTCGAGGCTTTGCCGGACTGCACGGCTACTACGCATCGAAGTTCGCTCTGCGAGGGCTGACCAAGTCTCTGGCTCTGGAACTCGCCGAGTTCCGGATCCGGGTCAATTCGGTACACCCCGGCGCTGTCGCGACCGTGATGACCGAGGGGCTGGACGTTGCCCAGCTGAACCCGATGAAGAGAGTCGCCGACCCGGCGGAGATCTCTGGGCTCATCGTCTACCTGGCCGGTGATGAATCGAGCTTTGCCACTGGTGGTGAGTTCATTGTCGATGGGGGCGAGCTGGCCGGAGGCGGGACCATCGCCGCAGCATAGCGAGCGGGACGGCGGGGGAGGTTGTCGATTTCATCCCCTCTCCCGCCGTGATCGTCGTCGTCCCGGTTATCTCCAGTTGCGGACAAGCCGAAGGCGGGGAAGTGGGGTAGCTCCGGCTGATGGAGCCGGCTGCGGGTCAGGTAGGCATACCGGCGTTGCTGACTCACCCCACCGTAAATCGGACCTGCAAGTTGGGGGTCCGGACCGCCGTGTTGCTGTCGGCTTGTAGAGCCCTACACCGTGTAAAGCATCGGCCGTTTTGCGGGTGGCTGGTACACACGCTGTGTGGGGCCAGCGGCGACATTGAGTCTTTTCGATATGGCCACTGATCGGGTGACGCCGATGGGGTGCGCAACGCACGAGGCTCCCGTGCCGTCGGGGGTGGCGGTCGAAGTCTCAACGCACAGGCACAGGGGCCGCGTTGGTTCCGTATCCTGCCGCACTCGACCTGCCCCACGCCTTGGTCGAGTGGGTCACCGTACTCATCGTCACCCGTGAAAGTGACCGTCGCTGCACACTCCCGCCGCGCCGGCGTGCGCTGGTCGCCCTGGTGTAACTGCACAGGCACGACACCCTCGCCCAGTTCGCGGCCGGCCTCGGCACCTGTGTCGGCACCGCTCACGCCTACGTGGCAGCCGTTGTCGACCTGCTCGCCGACCGCGCCCCCGGCCTGCTGCGTGCCCTGCGCGAAGCCGACCTGACTACGTCCTGATCGAAGCCGACCTGGACTACGTCCTGATCGACGGCGCTTTGGCGGAGTGCGGCCGGGTCGACGACGGCCGGGCCGACTACTCGTACGAGCACCGCTGGCATGGAGTGAACGTGCAGGTCGTGACTGACCCGGAGGGGCGACTGCGGTGGATCCCGCCCGCGCTGCCCGGCCGGTCCCAGGACCTCACCGCAGCCCGCACACACCGGATCATCCGGGTCATCCGGATCTGTGAACGCCAGGGCGTCCCCGTCCTCGCCCACCGCGCCTACAGGGGAGCCGGCCCGTGGGTGACGACACCCCTCGGACGCCCGCCGGGCCTCGACCTCACGCCAACCCGGCGAACCGTCAACCGCGCGCTCCAATTCGACGTTAGCGTTGAAAATTCGACATACGCGACCTATGGTGATGGATGAAGCCTGAACATCCACCGCGCGGTTCACGCGCGGCCCAGACAGGGGAGTGTGTTTGCAGTGAGTGAGCAGGGCTATGACGTCATCGTGGTGGGAGGCGGCTCCGCAGGAGCAGTCCTCGCGAATCGGCTGAGCGGGGACACCTCCCGGAAGGTGCTTCTCCTCGAGGCGGGGCGGGCATATGCCCCCAATGAGTACCCTGACGTGATACGCAACAGCGGTCGTGTCGGCGGAGACGAGGACCACGACTGGGGTTACTCCGCCGCAACAGGCCAGGGGGACAACCGAATCGCGGCGCCGCGAGGCAAGGTGCTCGGTGGCAGCTCCGGTGTCAACGCCGGTGTCGCTCTCCGCGCCCGTGCTTCCGACTTCGCGCGCTGGCGTGCCCACGGCCTCAATGGCTGGACGGATCCCGAGGTGCTGGAGGCCTACAAGCGGCTGGAGACCACCTCCGCCGGCGAAGACAGTCGGCGCGGTCGCTCGGGGCCACTTCCCATCCATCAAATGGGATATGAGGAACTGACTCCGTCACTCCAGGCATTCATCGACGCCGCCGCGAGTGAGGGGTTCAAGCGCCTGAAGGACGTGAATGGCGTCGAGCAGGACGGCGTCACGGCCTACCAGCTCAACGTACTGGCGGGAGTACGCCACAACACTGGAATGGCCTACCTGACCGATGAGGTTCGCCGCCGCCGGAACCTGACTGTCCTTGGCGACACGGAGATCGACCGAGTGCTCGTCGACAGGGGGGCCGCTCGGGGAGTCGTGACGACTGATGGCACGGTGTTCACCGCAGGCGAGGTGATCCTCTCCGCCGGAGCCTTCGGCAGCCCTGCCGTCCTGATGCGCTCTGGGGTCGGGCCGGCCGATCATTTGCGGTCGCTGGACATCCCAGTCGTATCCGACCTGCCGGTGGGCCTGCGCCTGCAGAACCAGCCTTTCTACTTCAACGTGTACGCCCTGCGCCCCGGCAAGCTCGCCATGACACCGCCCGGAGGAGCGCTGGTCTGGACCGGATCCAGCGAGGCGGGCAAGGACGAGCTCGACATCCACATCTCGGCGACTCACCTCATCGATCCGGCCTTCAGCCCGACCGGGGGTGCCATCGTGCTTGCCGTGTCGATCGTTCGCCCAGACTCGATCGGTTCCCTCCGGCTCCGTAGCCGTGATCCCAAGGATGCGCCGGACATCGACTACCGATTCCTCGCCGAGCCTCGTGACCGGCGTCGAATGGTGGAAGCGGTCAAGCTCAGCCGGCGCATCGGAGGCAACGAACTGTTCGCCGAGATGGCCCAGTCAGAACTTCTGCCGGGTGACACCGTGCAGGACGATGCGACGCTCGAGCAGGTCATCCTCGAGAACCTGGGCTCGTACGAGCACCCGACCTCGACGGTGCCCATGGGCGGCGACGATGACCAATGGGGTGTTGTGGACAGCCTGGGCGCGGTCCGTGGGGTCAGTAACCTGCGGGTGGTGGATGCCTCGATCTTCCCGGAGGTCCCGTCCACCGCTACGAACCTGACGGCCATCATGGCGGCGGAGTACATCTTCCAGCAGGTATACGGAGAGTGACTCGCCGGATCGGATTCGGACGGGCGCAGAGTGCCCGTCCGAACGCGCCTGGCGGAGGGCCTGGTTCACCAGCCCCGGCGCAGCATCAGAACAGGACCAGCTCCTGGAATTCCTTCGGCCTTCATACCGGCCTGCGGTTTCTCCGGCACGAGGCGCCTGCGAGAACGCAGCCTGAGCAAGACACTGGTGGGGCAGTCGGCCCCGAACACCGGACCTTTCCAGGGCGCCAGACACCGCCTCGACGTCATGCCCGACTCGAAGTTCCTCGCGGCAGGTATTCCGGCTGGATGCCGGTGGGCAGCTGAACAAGGTCCCGCGCAAGGCCTGTCGGCCAGGCATCCGCGGTCGGCCCGCGCCCACTTCGGCCCCTGCTGTCGCCAGCGGTCACGCCGCGAGCGTCGATACCGCGGGAGCGGTCAACAATCTGTGGGTCCGGCGGGCACATCGCGCAACACAACAGGCCAAGCGGGAAGCCACCCCCTTCAGCTGGTGGACGAGTCACGAGCCCGTGCAGATTCGCTACGCGGGTGCGCGTGCGTCCCCACCTGTGAAGGAGACTTCTCCGCGGCCGATGGCGTTGTCTGTCCCGAGGAGATCCAGCTCGGTCTCGGCGGATACGAGGGTCAGTTCGGCACGCTCTGCTCTACGAGGCCGTCCGGTCGGTGTCCACCTAGGCTGCCGAGGGCCTGGACGATGCCGCACCCCGTCGACGACGCGAAGGCCATGGGCAAGCCGAAGGAGACCGACAACAAGGATGGGCGGCGCAATTACACCGTCCGAGCCATCCTGGTCGCGGCCGCCGAATCGGAGAGGGCCATGGCGGAGTCCGCACTCGGCGATGATGCCTGCACTCCGGAGACCATCGCTGCTGTCGGCGACGTTGCGCGTCGCCACAGCGTCCCGCAGAAGCTGCGGGGGGATGTGGCACTACGCGGAGCCGCTGTCTGCCGAACCTGTCAACTGGCCGTCCCCCTGGCGGGAAGAGGCGCTCATGCTCTTTGAACGACTGCCGGTGCGGAGCGTGGAGCGTGTTGATCGAACCTTTTCAGTGTTGCTTCCCGAGCGTGAGGATGGCTGCTGCGATTGATGTCATCCGGTCGGGTCCGCAGCGTGACCTGCGGAGGATTCGCCAGGACTTCAGCGGTGCCATCGCGCCTACGACGGGTGCCCGGGCCTGGGCCGGTGCGCGGTTGACCGTGCGCTGGGTCGGGCCGAGTTCATCGCCGGGCGGGGCGCTTGGGTTCGGTAGTCACTCAGGGTCCGGCACCCCGGTAGGCGCGGCCGGCGAGCACGGGAACGCCCTGGCGTTCGCAGATCTGGATGATGCGGTGGGTGCGGGTTGCGATCGGGTCGTGGGTCCGGCCGGGCAGGGTCGGCGAATCCACAGGACGTACCCGGTCGGGTCGGCGACAACCTGGACGTTCACCCCGTGTCGGCGGTGCTTGGCAGAGTGGTTGGCGCGTCCGTCGCCCAGCCGGTCGTACTCGGCGAGGGTGCCGTCCGGCAACACGGAGTCCGGGGCGCTCTCACGCAGGACCTTGAGCAGGCCGGCCCGGTGCTCGGACGGCGAGCAGGCGGATCACCGTCGTGGTGTAGGCGCGGTTGGCCAGGATGAGGATCTGCCGGGTCAGGCAGGCTTGGACGATGCCGTGGGCGCGGGCGGCGGTCAGGTCGTGGGTCCGCCCCGGCGTTGCCCGTGAGAACCACGGCGGCGTACCGTCCGGCGTCGCGATGACCTGGACGTTCATGCCGTGCTTCTTGTGTTTCTGCGAGTAGTACGGCTCGTCGGCCCGGATGCGGTCGGTGGGAATCAGTGTTCCGTCGACGATGACGAAGTCGCCCTCGCCCAGGCCCACCAGTGCCTCGTGCAGTCCTGGCGCCCAGGCGGCCAGGACCTCGAGTGTCTCGTCCACGTACCGCCACGCCGTAGCCTCCGACACTCAGAACCCGACCCCCACCTGGGCAAACGTCTCGTTCTTCCGCAGGTGGGCCAGGACCAGCAGAGCCCGTGTCCGCGGCTTTCCCGGTGGTGCCGGTGGTGCCGGTGAGGAAGCTGAACCGGTTCAGGGGCGCACGCTGAGGCATGTGGCCGGGAGGCCGGGCTACGCTTCCCGGCCGTTCTGCGCGGGGGTGGAGAGGGAGGAGAGCCAGTCGATCAGGATGCGGTTCACGTCCTCGGGCCGTTCCTGCTGGATCCAGTGGCCGCAGCCGTCGAGGAGATGGGAGGAGACCAGGCCGGGCAGGGTGGTGGGGTAGGCCGCGATCGCGTCGGCCATCCAGGTGGTCGAGGCGTCCAGAGCGCCACCGATGAACAGCGAGGGCTGAGTGAGGGGCGCGCCGGCGTGGCCGGTCAGGTCCTCCCAGTCCCGGTCCATGTTCCGGTAGCGGTTCAGGGCCCCGCTCATTCCGGTCCGCTCGAACTCCCCGGCGTAGACGTCGAGATCGTGCTCGCCGAGCCAGTGCGGGAGCCGCCCGGCGGGAAACCGGTCGCGCAATGTGCCGCCGGGGCCCACGAAGTGCGGATCCGGCGCGTCGGCTGCCGGCATGGTGTCGCCGGACAGCGCCGCGTACTGGCCCGCGAGCCAGCCGCGGACATCGGGTTCGATCTCGGCCTCGGCCCGGCCGGGCTCCTGGAAGTAGGAGACGTAGAACTCCTGGTCCCCGCCCATCTGCGCGAAGACCTCGCTGGGACGCGGTCCCCCCGGTGGGGCGTAGGGCACGCTGAGCAGCCCGACCGCGCGGAACACGTCGGGGCGGACGAGGGCGGAGACGGCGGCGATGCTCGCGCCCCAGTCGTGCCCCACGACGATCGCGGAGCGCTCACCCAACGCGTCCACCACGGCCACGCCGTCCTCCACCAGGTCGAGCATCCGGTACGCGGTCACCGCCTCGGGTCTGGAGGAACGGCCGTAGCCCCGTACGTCGATGGCGACCGCCCGGTAACCGGCCGCGGCGAGCGCCGGCAACTGGTGGCGCCAGGAGTACCAGGATTCCGGGAAGCCGTGAACGAGCAGTACCAGTGGGCCCGTTCCCTGCTCCACGAGATGGGTCCGCCCGGCGGGCGAGGAGACGAGACGGTGGGTGCGGTCTGCTGTGGTCTGCTGCGGCACGGATCCTCCGGGGCGTTCGGCGTGGGGCCGCTTCGACGGGTGGGCCGCCGGACCACGTTCGCCCGGCCGCCCGTCTGTCGGCGCTACCTGCGATCATGCAGTGGTCGGCGGGGCAGGGGCCAAGCCTCTTTGCCGAATCGGCAAGGAGGGGTACGGGGGGTTGGGCCGGCGCGGAGCGCCGCTCGGTCGTGCTGGCGGGCTGCGGGGACATCGACATCGCCGGCCACCGCCGCCCGGTCTCCTACTACCGTGAGATCGTCTTCGGCCTGCGCACCCAGCCCTACGTGGCGGTCCGGCGGCCGCAGCACCACGGACAGACGCCCGCGGGCACTCCCTGGGCGTGGAGCGACTCGCTCTCCAGCTGGACCTGTCCCGGCTTCGAGGCGGCGCCGGTCACCGTCGAGGTCTACGGCGCCGCCGACGAGGTGGAACTCCTCGTCAACGGCCGCGCCCTGGGACGGCGGCCGACCGGCGAGCAGCATCGTTTCCGCTCCGAGTTCGACACGGTCCACGAACCGGGCGAACTCCTCGCGATCGCCTACCAGGAGGGCGTCGAGACCGGGCGTCACCTGGTGCGTTCCGCAGCCGGCCCGGTGGTCCTGCGCGCCGGGGCCAGCCGGCCCGGTGGTCCTGCGCGCCGGGGCCGACCGGCCGGTGAGCGTCGAGGTCTCGGGAGAGGGCACCCTGCTGGGGTTCGGCAGCGTGGATCCGTCGACCGAGGAGGGATTCGACGCGAATGAGCGGCGCACCTACGAAGGCCGTGCGCTCGCGGTCCTGCGCCCGACCGGCGCGGGCAGGATCCGGCTCATCGCCACCGCCCCGGACTGCGAGCCCGTCGAACTCACCGTCACGGTCGAGTAGGAGCACTCAGCCATGCCTACCTCTACCGCACTACGTCAATGCCCGGCTCGACGTTCCGACCGTCTCGTACTCGACGGGGTACGGGACTTCCAGCCCTTGCCCGGCCCGCTCGTGGCGCGTGGCAAGGAACGGCGGCCGATCGGGTCCCGGGCCTGTGGACGATGCAGTGGATGATGCAGGGGACCGAGGACCTCCCGCAGTCCACGAACGTCGTCATCCCCTTCGACTCTTCGCCGCCGCACCCGCCGGAGGCGAACCCGACGGGCGTCCACCCGCACGCTCCATGTCACGGTCACCACCGACCGGCCCACCCAGCTGAATGTCTCGCACGTCCGCACGGCCGACCTGGAAGCCGCGCAACACAACGGGAACTCAAGCCCCGCTCCGAGACGTTCGTCCACGCGGACCCCGTCCGCCAAGGTCCCGGCACCGGTGCCCTGGGCCCCGGGCACACTCCCGCGGTACCGCGTACGCGCCGGCACATACGGCTGGTCCTGGCAGCTGGACGTTCGACGAAGACGAAGACGAAGACGAAAGGGAGCTCAATGAGTCACCGGCCCATTCTTTCCGGGTTTCATCCGGACCCCTCGATCTGCCGGGTGGGGGAGGACTTCTACCTCGTCACCTCGTCGTTCGAATACCTCCCCGGAGTGCCGATCTTCCACAGCCGCGATCTCCTGCACTGGGAGCAGATCGGCAACGTACTCGACCGCGACGACCAGTTCACGCTCCCCGACGGGCAGGGGAGTACGGGGATCTACGCCCCGACCCTGCGCCACCACGGTGGACGGTTCTGGATGATCACGACGAACGTCGCCGCATACGCCCGAGGTCAGCTCATCGTGTCCGCGGAGGATCCGGCAGGGCCGTGGAGCGCGCCCGTGTACACCACCGGGGCGACGGGCATCGATCCCGATCTCACCTGGGACACCGAGGGAACCTGCTATCTCACCTGGTCGTCCGACCGGCCCGAGACCCCCATCTCGCAGGCCGTGGTCGACCCGGACACCGGGACGCTGCTCTCCGAGCCCCGAGCACTCTGGAGCGGGACGGGTCTGGCCTATCCGGAAGCCCCTCACCTCTATCACCGGAACGCGTGGTGGTACCTCCTCATCGCCGAGGGCGGTACGGAGCGGGGGCACGCGGTGTCGGTGGCACGGTCCCGCTCCGTCACCGGCCCCTACGAGGGCCATCCGGCCAACCCGATCCTCTCCCACCGCAGTACGACCCACGTGGTGCAGAACACCGGCCACGCGGACCTCGTCGAACTCCCGTCCGGGGACTGGGCCGCGGTCCACCTGGGGGTGCGACCGCGTGGATCCAGCCCGGGGTTCCACGTCAACGGGCGTGAGACGTTCCTCGCCGCCATCCGCTGGGAGGACGACTGGCCGGTGTTCGACGAGGAGCACTACCCGGCTCCCGATGACGACACCGGATTCGACGAGGAGTTCACGAAACCCGTGCTGCATCCGCGGTGGATCTCGCCCGGCGTCCACCCGGCACACTTCGCCGCGCCCGCCGCGGGTGGCGGTGTGGCACTCACGGCCGCCTCGTCGCCGACCGGTGCGCGCCGACTCCTTGGAGTGCGGGCCAGGGACGAGGAATGGGAGGCGAGCGCGGTCGCCGAAGGCCGCGACACCCGTCTCGTACTGCGCCTCGACGACGCGCACTGGGCGGGAGTCGAGGCGCGCGGAGAGTCGCTCGTCGCACGCGTCGTCATCGGCGGACTCGACCACACGCTCGCGGAGATACCCCGGCCCGGGAGCGGCGGAGTCACCCTGGCCCTCCGCGCGGTGAAGCCGCGGCCGGGTACGCCGCACACGGGCGGACCCGATCAGGTCCAGCTGGGACACCACGACCACGGCGGCTTCCGACCGCTGGCCGAGGTCGACGGACGCTACTTCTCGACGGAGGTGGCCGGAGGCTTCACCGGCCGTGTCATAGGCGTCGAGTCCTTGGCGGGCGTGCAGGTGGTGAGGCGCTTCTCCTACCGCCCCCTGGGCGCGGCCGCGGCGGACGACACCACCGCCGGGTCCGGCATGACCGCCGAACACACCGACCAGGAAAGATGATCACGATCGACCGCGCACCTCACGCGGCGTCGTGGAAGACCAGCCCCAGCGTGTGGCGCCGCCCCGAGCGCACGGTGCTGACGCCGTGCCGCATCGGTGCCGTCGACCAGCCGCGCCGGGAGGCGACGGGCCGATCGCGGGTGGTGAAGATGAGCCCGTGGCCCTGGGGCAGCGTCGTGCACGAGCCCCGCGACTGCGCACGGGGGCGCTGCTCGGTCATGATGAATTCACCGCCGGTGAAGTCGACTCCGGGGGCGTCGAGCCCGATGACGACCTGGAGCGGGAAGAGCATCGCGCCGAACACATCGCGGTGCAGGGCGTTCCAGTCGCCGGGCCCGTACCGCAGCAGGATCTGCGCGGACCTGGCCTGCCCGGCCGCGTGGCACATCGCCACCCACTCCTCCAGTTCGTCGGGCCAGGGCGCGGGCTGCCGGAGCCTGGCCGCCCAGTTCCGGGCGACGGGCAGCAGCCGCGGATAGAAGGCCTCGCGCAATTCCCCGACCAGGTCCGGCAGTTCGTGGGTGAAGTAGCGGTACTGGCCGGAGCCGAAGCGGTGGCGGGCCATGTCGACGGTGGTGCGGAAGCGGTCGGCCTCCTCGTAGAGGGCGGTGATCCCGTGGCACTCCTCGGGGGTCAGCAGCGGAGCGGTGAGCGCGTGCCCGTGCTCGTCGAGTTCCTCGGCCAGCGCCTCCCAGTCGCCGCCCTCGACCCGGTCGGCGACGCGGCTCGCCGCATGTGTGGTGTCGGACATGGCGATCACGCGGCCGGGTGCGTGTTCTCCAGGTCCAGGAGCTGCCGTTTGCGCTCCAGACCGGCCGCGTACCCGGTGAGGGCACCGCTGGCGCCGATCACCCGGTGGCAGGGGCGCACGACCAGCAGCGGGTTCGCGCCGATCGCGGTGCCCACCGCGCGCACGGCCGCCCTCGACGCCCCGATCCGCGCGGCGATCTCGCCGTAACTGACGGTCGTGCCGTACGGGATGGTCTCAAGTGCCTTCCAGACCCGCTGCTGGAAGTCGGTGCCGCCGCCGCTCGCGTAGGAGATGTCGAAACCGGTCAGCCCGCCGTCGAAGTAGGAGCGCAGCTGCCCGACGATCTCGGTGAACGCGTCCGGGTCCCTGGTCCAGCCGTCCTGGACGACGACGCCGGACTTCTGGCCGGGCATGGACAGCGAGGCGAGCGCCGTGCCGCCCTTCGCGGTGGCCGACTCCTCGCCCACCAGCAGCAACTCGCCCAGGGGGCTGTCGAGGGTCGTGTAGACCGTCATCACAGGTGTCCTTTCGAGAGAACCTCAAGCGATACAGGTACAGGTACAGGTACAGGTACAGGAGCAGGAACGGGTGCAGGTATGGGTATCGCTTCACCTGCAATTTTGCCGCTCGCCGAGCGCTTCGTCCGGCGGGATTCGGACACCTGCCTGCCGGTGGACACGGGAAGGGCCGACGGCATCGGCCGTCGGCCCTTCCCCTTCCTTTTCCGCGCCCGCCAGGGCTACCGCTTGATCAGCCGTACGGAGAGCCCCTCGCGCGTGTACACGGGCACCGCCCGGTACCCGTCCGCCTGCACGGTGACACGACCGAACTGGCCCCGCAGCGCCCGCGTCCCGATCACCGGGATCGTGCTGCCCGCGGCCGGCGGCCGCTCGGTGTCCAGCCGCAGCGAGAGCGCGCTGTCCCGGCCGAGCAGCACCCGCCGCTCCACCACCAGCGCGGGTACGTGACCGGCACGGAGCGTGACCTCCAGGGTCGCCCCGGACTCCTGCGCGTAGGCGCCGCGGACGTGGGCCGCCGTCGCCGGGGCCACCCGCAGCGTGCCGCCCTTCACCTGGACGTCACCGTGCCCGAGCGCGCCCGTGGAACCCGCGGTCAGGACGCCCGCCTCCAGGACGGTGCCGCCGGTGTGGGCGTTGGCGCCGGTCAGGGCCAGCGCACCGGTGCCGCGCTTGACCAGCCGGCCGCACCCGGAGATGTCGTTGCGCCAGGTGTCGGCCGCGCCGAACCCGCCGTCGGCCGCGTTCATGGTGACGTCGACCTCGCGGTCGAAGGCGCCGTACCCGTCGGCGGCGGCGAAGAGGTTGAGCCGGCCCCACTGCTCGAAGCCGTCGAGCAGGACATACCCGGAGGGCAGGGCGGTCGTACGGAGCACCTCGCGGCGCTGCGCGGCGCTCAGGTAGGGGAGCCGCGTCTCCAGCAGGACCTCGGCGCCCTTGGGCACGGTCATGCCCTCGGAGCGGCCGTGCCGGGTCAGGACATAGGTCAGCCGGGGCGTGAGCGCGCGGGCGTTGGCGCTCCGGTCGGCGTACGGGTCGGTGGCGACGCCCGCCGAGTGTGCGTAGGCGTACAGGGTGTCCGCCGTCGTACCGGTCTGCTGCTGGAAGTACGCGGCGGCCTGGGCGCGCGCCGCGGCCTTCAGGGCGGCGTTGGCCGGGTCGGCCAGGGTGGCGGCGGCCAGGGCCGTGGCCATGATGCGGCCACCGATGACGTCGACGGTGGAGTGCATGCCCGCCACGATCCGGGTGTGGCTGAGTTCGTAGGCGCGGGCCACCAGCTCCTGGAAGCGCTCGGGCACGGCGTACGCGTACGCCAGGCCCGCCAGGTGGAAGGCGTTGGTGTGTCCGCTGGGGAAGCCGCCGTCGTCGACCGGGGCGGTGCTGCGCTGCCAGAGCAGCTGCGGGGCGACGACCACGGCGGAGTCGTACACGGGGAAGCCGAGCGCGTCGACCTTGCCCGTGTCGACGACCTCGCTGTTCTCGTTCATGCGCCACGGACGCGGGTACTGGAAGGCGTACTTGGCCGGGTTGCCCGACGCGTACGGGCCGCGCACCGTGTCCACCAGCTGGGCCACCTTGCCGAGCGCCGAGTCGTACGCGCCGGCGCCCTGCGCGGAGCCCGCCGGAGCGTCGGCCGGCACCGCGTCGTTGATCTTGCCGGGCGGGGTGCCGTCGGGAGCGCTGGTGATGGAGGTGACCGCCTTGGCGCCGGTCTTGTACAGGTCGGCCAGCGGGCCCAGTCCGGCGATCATCGCGTAACTCTGGTGCTGCCGGTCGTAGATGAACGCCTCCTTCGCCTGCGCGTCGGTGCGGACGGCGGTGATGCGGGCGCAGTAGCGCATGTTGGCGCGCAGCACCTCGGGCAGCAGCGGAGTGCCGGTGTTCCAGGCGGCGCCGGTCTTCCACACCTTGCTCATGCCGCCGAGGATCCGGACGACCGCGTTGGTCTCGGGCGTCAGGTTGGTGAGGACGTTGGTGGTGTAGTCGTCGACGAAGGCGGCGGCGCCGGTCGCGGCCTTGGCGTCCGCGGCGGTGAGCCAGGTGACGACGGTCGGAGCGGCCAGCAGGCCCGCGGACGCGCCGAGCGAGTTCCTGAGGAACCCCCGCCGGTTCAGGGCGTGTTCACGGGCGGGGGCCGACGGGGCGGACTGCTGCCCGGCTGGTGACGGCATGGATGTGCCTCTCCTGAGTGAAATGGGGTCCTCCGCAGCCGGGTGACGTCGTGAAGCGACGGTGCCCCTGTGGTGAGGACGCGGCATACGAGCGAAGATGTACGGCTGATTCATGTCACGCTCGCGAAGCGCGGGAGGCGACGAGGTGGCGTACGTGCGAATGCGCCACCCCTGTGCGCCCGCTGTGAGGCCGAACGCGCCCCCGCCAGGCACCCTTTGCCCGCGCGGCCGTGCCCGCGTGCGGTCAGGGCCCGTCCCGCTCCCCTTGCTTATACGAGTGAACGTGCCAGCGCCAAGGCGCCCTCGACCGGTGGCGAGCGCAGCGGCCTGGGCCGGGCCCCGGGCAGGGACTCGGCGAGTGAGGTCGTGAAGGCGGTGTACAGGGCGGGTTGGGCGAGGACGGTGCTCCCGGCGACCACGATGTCGTCGACGGCGACCCCGCGCTCGGCGAGCCGTACGACGAGCGCGGTGAGGGAGCGGCCTCCGTCGGCGATCACCTCCGCGGCGATCCGGGAACCCCGCTCGGCGGCCGTGAACACCACGGGCGCGTGCCGGCCCCACTCGGCCGACACATCGGAGGCGTTCTCCAGGGCCGCGCCCAGGGCCGGGACCTCATGCACGCCGAACGCGTCGACGAGCCGCTGCGCCAGCTCGTCCGGGGCTTCACCCCGGTCGTGCGCGGCCCACACGGCACGTGCCGCCTCCCGTACGAGACCGGCGGCGGCACCCTCGTCGCCGAGCACCGCACCCCAGCCGCCGACCTGAACGGTGCTGCCGTCGGCCAGCCGCCCCACCGCCACCGAACCGGTACCGGCGACGAGACCGACGCCCTTGTCCAGGCCGGCGGCGGGGACCAGCAGTTCGGCGTCGCCCACGACGAGGCAGGGCACCCTGAGGAGCGCCTCCAGCGCCGAGCGGATGTCCGCGCACTGCCGGGGCGTCTCGCACGCGTGCCCGCCCACGGCCACGGCGGCCGGGGGCGGGCCGGGCGGGAGAGCTTCGCGCAGCAGCTCGGCGAGCCACGCGGCGGCGGCCGCCGCGTCGTGCGGCCGCCATCCGCCGCTGGTACGGACGTGATCGGCGACGGAACCCCGTCCCGCGCGGGCACGGAGATGCGTCTTGGTGCCGCCCACGTCGATACCGACCACGAGGGGGGTGGAGTCCTGCACGGAACCTCTTTCGTCGCTGTACTGAGATCGTTGTACCGGGATGCGAAGTACTGACCTGCGAACGGCGGGCGAACCGTGCCTGGACCAACAGGAGTTGAAGATGTCGGGAAGCCCCGGGACGGGCCTCTGACGGATCACGGCAGGCGAGTACCGTGAAGTTCGTTAGGAAATTAACTAACGAAGTAGGGTGCGTCAAGAGGTAGGACGCGGTCCGTCGAACTGTGGGGGAACTGTTGGCACACGACCTGGAGGACGGGCCGCGGCTGAGCGAGAGCGCGGGCGCCGTGTTCGCCGTGCTGGCCGCGGCGGGCAGCGCCACGCGACCGCGGCTCGCCGCGCTCGCGGGCCTGTCCAAACCGACGGTGTCCGCCGCCGTCGCCGAACTGGAGACGGCCTCGCTCGCCACGCGCTCCGGCACCGCCCACGGCGCGACCGGCCGCTCGGCCGCCGTCTACCGCCTCGGTCCGGCCGCCGGCTCCGTGCTCGCCGTCGACCTCGGTTCCACCCACACCGAGATCCGCGGCTGCGCCCTGGACGGCACCCTCCTCGCCGCCCGCGCCACCGATGCCCGCACCAGACCCGCCGACGCCCTGCGCGACGTACTCGACGAACTGCCCGCAGGCTCGCTGCGGGCCGCCGTGGTCGCCGTCCCCGATGTGGCCACCGATCACGACGGCGCCGGGCCCCGTCCCGGAACTCCCGCCGTGGCGGCGGCGGTTGAAGCGCTTTCTCTCCCGCCCGGTATCCCCGTCCACATCGAGAACAACGTCAACTGCGCCGCCCTCGCCGAACTCCACGAGGGTGCCGCCCGGGGCCGTCACACCTTCGGCTACCTCCAGGTCGGCTACGGCATAGGCCTCGGCATCGTGGTCGGCGGCCAGGTGCTGCGCGGCAGCAACGGTGCCGCGGGAGAGATAGCGCGGCTGCCCTACCCGTGGACGGAGGGCGAGGAGTCCGTGCGCGAGGGCATGGAGCGGTACGCCGGCGCGGGCGCCCTCCTGCGCCGCGTCGCCGGGGCCTGGCTCGCCCGCGAGGACGGCCCCGAGCCGTGCGACGCGGCCCAGCTCTTCGCCCTGGCAGCCGTGGGCCATGCCAAGGCCCGCCGCTTCGTCGAGGGGCACGCCCGCGAGGTGGGCCGGCTCGCCGCCGCGGCCACCGCGGTCCTCGACCCCGGCCTGATTGTCCTCGGCGGCGGCATCGGCGCCAACCCGCAGCTGCTGCCCGGGGTCAGGGCCGAGCTCGCCCGGCTCAGCTGGCCCACCGAGGTGATCAGCAGTGAGGTCGGCGACAGCGGCACCGTCACGGGAGCGGCCCGGCTGGCGGTGGCGCGCGGAATTCAAACCGTGACCGGCGGTGTCCGGACCGAGCGTTGACGGACTCCATCCGCTTGTGCCAATGTCCGGACAAGCGCTTTCTGAGTTGGCGGGAACCCGACTCCGGATGAGGCGTCCCGCCGTACGCGATCCGTACGGCAGCCGACGAGGGCGTGCTCGTGCGGTACCGGCCGGAGCGACGGCCGGGGACTCCCACCCGACAGGGCGATGCGGCCGGGCGAGGCCGTACGCCGGGAGCGACTCCAGGGAACAGACCCGCGCCGCCTCGACCGGCCGGGGGATCCGTCACGCAAATCCAGGGGAGGACCCGGTGGGTCACCAGATCTCGCGCAGAACCCTGTTCCGCACCGCGAGCGGGTATCGCCGCGGCGGCCGCGATAGGCGGCTCGCTGAGCGCCTGCGGCGGAGGCACCGGCGCAGGCACCACCAGCGGCAAGCTCACCATGACGTGGTGGGGCAGCGACGACCGTCACAATGCCTACAAGAAGGCCCTCGCGACCTTCCAGAAGAGCAACCCGAAGATCAAGATCGAAGAGCGCTACTCCGGCTACGACGGCTACTTCGACAAGTTCAACACCCAGGTCGCCGGCGGCAGCGCCCCCGACCTGCTGCAGATGGACACCGCGCTGGTCGCGCAGTACGCCCGCAAGGGTGTCATCGCCCCGATCGACGAGTACGTCGGCAAGTCCCTGGACCTGACCGGCTTCTCCAAGACGCTGCTCGCGGCCGGCACGGTCGACGGCAAGCTGTACGGAGTGCCGTCCGGCATCGGCGTGAACATCCTCACGGTCAACGTCACCGGCCTGAAGAAGCTGGGTCTGGAGCTGCCGGACCGCGAGTGGACCTGGGCCGACCTGAAGAAGATCGCGGTCGAGGTCAACAAGAAGAGCGGCGGCGCGCAGTTCGGCGTCGACGACGGCGGTGGCGGCACGCTCCAGGCCTTCGAGATCTTCGCCCGTGAAAAGGGCCAGACCTTCTTCTCCACGGACGGCAAGAAGCTCGGCTTCACCACGGACACCCTCCAGGAGTGGTGGGAGTTCTGGGCGGAGATGCGCAAGGACAAGGCCTCCCCGGCCGCCGCGATCACCTCGGCCGCGCACAACGACCTCACCAAGAACGGCGTGGTCATCGGCAAGACGCTGTTCACCTTCGACTCCGGCGTCTACGGCGCGGGCGGCGCGATCACCGACGCGGTCCTGGACTTCCTGCCCACCCCGAACGGCGACTGGTCCGGCGCCCGCGAGGGCAACTTCGTCAACGGCGGCGTCCTGCTCAGCGCCACCAAGGCGAGCAAGCACATCGCCGACTCGGTGAAGATCATGAGCTTCTTCGCCCAGGACACGACGGCGATCAAGGACATGCAGCTGCTGCGCGGCATCCCGCCGACCGAGAAGGCCCGCTCCCTCATCTCCGCCGGCCTGTCGGACACCGACAAGAAGTCCATGGACATCGCCGACTACATCTCCAAGCGGGTCGCCAAGGCGACCAACGCACTGCCGGCCCCCGAGCCGCCGCCGAACGGCGCCGACCAGATCTGGGACCTGCTGTTCCAGTCCAACCTCGCCATCGCCTTCGGCAAGAAGACGATCAAGGCACAGCTCGGCGCGTTCTTCGACCAGGCGCAGTCGATCCTCTCGCAGTAGGACACCGGCGGGCCGCGGGCCGTAGGCCGCAGTGCACAGCAGGACCGGGAAAGGGCCAGGGAGATGAGCATGACCACCACTGAGACCGACGAGGTCGTCAAGGAGCCGACGGCTCCCGCGACCCCGGCCGACCAGCGCGAGCGTGAACGTATGCGTCGACGCGCCGCCAGACGGCGCGGTGGAGGCTGGTGGCCGTACCTCTTCCTGGCCCCCTGGTTCGTCGGCCTGTTCGGGCTGACGATCTACCCGATGCTCGACTCGCTCTATCTGTCCTTCACCGACTTCGACCTGCTGACGCCCGCCAAGTGGGTCGGCGCGGACAACTACACCCGGATGTTCACCGACGACCCGAACTTCTGGGACTCGGTGCACGCCACCCTCGTCTACGTGGCGGTCTCGGTGCCGCTGAAGCTGGCCCTCGCGCTGTCCGTCGCGATGCTCCTCAACCGCCCGCTGCGCGGCATCGGCTTCTACCGCGCCGCCTTCTACCTGCCCTCGCTGCTCGGCGGGGCGGTGGCCATCGCCATCATGTGGCGGCAGATCTTCGGCGGCGACGGCCTCTTCAACGACTTCCTCGGCTGGTTCGGGATCAAGGGCCAGGACTGGATCTCCAGCCCCGACACTTCCATCTACACGCTGGTCCTGCTGGCCGTGTGGCAGTTCGGCACCCCGATGGTCATCTTCCTCGCCGGACTGAAACAACTGCCCAAGGACGTGTACGAGGCGGCGGCGATCGACGGCGCGGGAACCGTGACCCGGCTCTTCAAGATCACCCTGCCGCTGCTCACCCCGATCGTCTTCTTCAACGTGGTCCTGCAGATCATCGACGCGTTCAAGAGCTTCACCCCCGCCTACGTGGTCAGCAACGGCACCGGCGGACCGCTCAACTCGACCATGCTGTACTCGCTCTACCTCTACAAGAAGGGCTTCACCGATCTCCAGATGGGTTACGCCTCGGCGCTGGCCTGGGTGCTGTTCCTGGTCATCGCCGGCTTCACGGCCGTCAACTTCATCGCCAGCCGTTACTGGGTTCATTACGACGACTGACGTCGTCAGAGTCCAATACGACGCCTGAGCGTCGGTGAGGAGTTAAGTACCCATGTCTGCCATCACCCCGGCCGTGTCACCGCTCAAGCGGCTGCGCGCCCTCACCGGCCCCCGCCGGATCCTGACCCACACCCTGCTCATCGGCGTGGCCCTGGTCATGCTGTATCCGCTGCTGTGGATGCTGAGCAGCTCGGTGAAGCCCGACACCGAGATCTTCACCCACCCCGGGCTGATCCCGAACAAGCTGCACACCCAGAACTACTCGGAGGGCTGGAGCGGCTCCGGCAACTCCTTCTCGCTCTACATCACCAACTCGCTGATCGTCACGATCGGCGCGGTGATCGGGAACGTCGTCTCCTGCTCGCTCGCGGCCTACGCCTTCGCCCGCTTCGAGTTCCGCGGCAAGAAGATCTGGTTCGGCCTGATGATCGGCACGCTGATGCTGCCGATGCAGGCCACGCTGATCCCGCAGTACACGCTGTTCTACAACCTGACCTGGATCAACACGTTCCTGCCGCTGATCGTCCCGAAGTTCCTCGCGGTGGACGCCTTCTTCATCTTCCTGATGGTCCAGTTCATCCGCTCCATCCCGCGCGAACTCGACCAGGCCGCCATGATGGACGGCGCCAACCCCTTCCAGATCTACTGGAAGATCATCCTGCCGCTGATGCGTCCGGCGCTGGTCACCACCACCATCTTCACCTTCATCTGGACCTACGACGACTTCTTCAGCCAGCTCGTCTACCTCCAGCAGAACGACCGCTTCACCGTGCCCCTCGGTCTGACCCTGTTCCTGGACAAGACCAGCGGCTCCTCGTACGGCGCGATGTTCGCCATGTCGACACTCGCCCTCCTGCCCACGCTCATCTGCTTCCTCATCTTCCAGAAGAGGCTGGTGGAGGGACTGGCGACCTCCGGCATGAAGGGCTGACCTCCGGTGCACCTCCCTCATCAGCGCGGCCCGTTGCACGATCTTCCGGACGATCCGGCCGCGTACGACACCGTCCTCGCGGCCGTCGCCGAGGAGGCCCTCGCCCGCCTCACCCCGGAGGGCAACCTCGAACACCCGCGCGCCGTGGACGACGTCGGTGACACCTCCCTCGGCATCACCTCACTGCTGGCACTCGCCTGGCAGCGCACGAGGGACCCACGCCTGCCGGAGGCCGTGTGCCGCAGTCTGCGCTTCCATCTGCGCGAGCGGGTCTTCACGGAGGACAACCCCGGCTACCCGAACCTGAGGACACGCGGCTCCGGTCTGCCGTACGCCCGTTACGTGCTGGAGCCGGGCGCGCACCCCATCGGCGACTGGCCGAGCACGGTGTGGGCGCTGCTCCAGGTGGTCAACCTCCTCGACACGGCCGACCCGATCGTCCCCGACGAAGACCGTGACGAGCTGGTCGAGTTGGCGCGGGGCTACTGGCTCTGGCTGACCGAGGCGACCTTCTTCAATCCGCAGGAGGCCGGCAACCAGGCCATCGGCTGTGTCGTCGGCGGACTGATGCTCGCACGTCATCTCCCCACGGAAGAACGGGAGTCGGTCCGTGCGCGGGCGATGAGCCTGTACGCCGACGAGATCCGCGCCCGCCGCGTCCGCGACCGGGGCGCCCTGCTGCCGCCGGAGCACGGCGGCGCGTACGACAACAACTACGGGCCGATCTCCCTCTCCTTCCTCGCCCAGGCCCACAAGGTCGGCGGGGAGCCGGTCTTCGCCGAGGACGGCGACGCGCTCGCCCGCTATCTCGACGCACGCCTGACCGTGGGCGGCTTCGACTGCGGCGGCCCGCGCTACAGCGAACAGCACTCCGGCTTCGAGGCCGTGCTCGGCCTGCGCCACTTCGGCCGTCGGATCGGCGCCGACCTCGGCCGCTACCGGGGCGACACCCGCTGGGGCCGGCACGCGGTCGGACCGGACGGCGGTGTCGACGGCCACTTCGCCTTCATGCTGGTGTGGCAGATCCAGGACACCACACGCTGGCACCGCACCCCCTCGAAGGACCCCGCACGGCACCAACTGCGCGCGGGCACGGTCTCGGTGGCCTTCGACAACCGGATGACCCCCTCGCTGGTCGAGGCGGCGGGCACGTACTACCTGCCCGCCGCGGTCGACCGCCAGCACGGCTTCGGCCCGGTCGTCGACGGCTTCCTGCTGAGCCGCCCCCTGGGCGAGGTACGGGTGCGCGACCTCGACAGCGACGGACTGACCGCCAAGCTGGTCACCAAGCCGGTCGTCGGCCGCGACCACGTCCTGCGCCACGTCCGCTCGCTGTACGTCACGGACGGCACGAGCCTGTGGACGACGGTCGCCGTCGAACGGCTCGACGGGACGCCGTACCTGCTCGCCGGACTTCCCTACGCCGCCGACGACGGCGACCGGGTGCGCAGGACCGCGGAGGCCGCCGTGACGTCGGCCGGCCCGCTTCGGCTGACGCACCCGCGGGCGCAGGGCGCGGACCACTTCGACACCCGCGCGGAGACGACCCAGGAGCGGGCCGCGTTCGCCCTGGCCGCCGATCCACGCGGCTACGGCAACCCCGACGAGGGCTGGCGCCACCTCGTCGCCTCCAGCGCCGTCGAGGCCGACCCGGCGCCCGGCGCCCCCGAGGGCCTGAGCGTCTTCGCGGTCCGCTACGGCCCGGCCGGCCCCTTCACCCCCACCTTCGAGCTCGGAGCGGCGGGCCTGACGATCCATACCGAGGCGTTCACCGCGCGGGTCGGGGATCCCGCGGGCGATGCGCGAGGGGAGACCGAGCTGGAGCTCCGGAGGCGGTGATCGCCGCACCCACGACCAGGTCGGCACGGTCGCGGGTGGCGGCGACGAGCTCCGCGTTGCGCTGGTCGCTGCCGAGCACCCAGGCCACCGCCGTGTCGTGGTCCTTGCCGAACTCCTCGTGGCGGGCCACCAGACGGCGTACCCGCACGGCCTCGTCGAGCTCGCAGAACCACACCTCGTCCAACTGGGGCCGTACACGCGCCCACGCCCCGCTTTTCAACAGGAGGTAGTTGCCCTCGGTGACGACCAGGCGGGCGGTGCGGGGGACCGGGACGGCGCCCGCGATCGGCTGCTCCAGAGTCCGCTCGAAGCCCGGCGCGTAGACGATGTCGTCCTCCCCCTGCCCCTCTTCCTTGTCGCGCAGCCTGCGCAGCAGGGCCGCGTAACCCGCCGCGTCGAAGGTGTCGGGAGCGCCCTTGCGGTCACGGCGGCCCAGGCGGTCGAGCTCGACGTCCGCCAGATGGAAGCCGTCCATGGGCACGTGCGCGACCCATGCGGGCCCCTCGCCGTTCAGCCGCAGGACCAGGCGCTCGGCCAGCGTCGTCTTGCCCGCGCCGGGGCTTCCGGCGATGCCGAGGATCGCGCGCCGCCCGGGACGCACGAGGGCCGCGGCCCGCTCCACGAGGTCGTCGAAGGTCATGAGCGGGGCCTGCGGACGACCGCCGTCCCGCCGTCCAGGTCGATCGTCGTACGGTGCGGGGGCGCCCCGTCCTCCTCGTCGTCCCGCAGCACCAGGGCCGACTGGCGCTCCTTGAGCTCGTTCTGCTTGCCCGGCGAGAGACTCGCGTGCAGCTGTTCGAACCCGGTCGCGGATATCTGCCCCTGCCGCACCCCGTTCCGCCACGGCAGCAGGCCGGCCCGTCCGGCGCGCAGCAACAACTGGTCGGCGAAGGCCGCTACGGTCAGCAGGACGACCAGTCCCGGCAGGGTCAGGAAGACAGCGAATCCCATGCCACCAGTATCAGGGCGAGAGAGTGGAATTCGGCCGGTCTCCGTCGACTTCGGGTCCGGGACCGGTCATTCCGCCTATGCTCGTCAGACTGTTGAATATTGGTCAATAGCGGGCGCCGCCGTCGGCGTCCACGGGGAGAACGTCATGTCGCAGCACAGCCCTACGCTTGCTCCACACAGCTACCGGGCGTATTTCGACCACCTGCTCGCCTGCCAGAAGTGCAGTGCGCCCCCGAGGCGGTGCGACGACGGCAGCGCCCTCTACCGGACCTATCGGGCCGACCTGAAGAAGTGACCTGAAGAAGTGACCTGAAGAAGTGACGGGCCGGGACCGGTGCGAGGTCGATGATTGCGGCCGGGCCCCAGGGTCCGGCCGCACCTCGGTGCGTCAGGTGGGTCAGTCGCGGGCGATGTCCGGCGCGATGTCCTCGTACCGCTCCACGGGGGCCGTGGAGGCGGTCGCGCTGCGCAGGCTCGCCTTCGTCGTCGGCTTGCCGCAGAACGCGGATTCCAGGGTGTTGGCCATGGTGTTGAGCACGGTGGCGTTGTTCGAGGTGTTGGCGAGCGCGGTCACGCTGCGCTTGCCGTCCTTCGAGGTGAACGCGTACGTGTAGTAGCCCTGCACGGTGCCGGTGTGCCCGTACACGGAGACACCGCAGGACAGATCACGGCGGCGCAGACCGAGGCCGTAGCCCTGGGTGCTGTTGACCGTCGTCCACTGCTGCATCTGCGTGAGCTGTGCGGCGGACATGAGCTGCCCGCTCATCACCGCGGAGAAGAACGTGTCCAGGTCCCGCGTGCTGGAGATGATGGCGCCCGCGCTCTGCGCCCAGGACACCGTCTGCTCGGTGGAGTCGACCAGGGCGCCACCGGCGTCCGGCGGGAGATAGCCGTTGGCGTGCGTGCCCGGGATGGCCGTGTCGGGGTGCACGTAGAAGGTGTCGGTCAGGTTCAGCGGCGTGAAGATGCGGTTCTGGTACTCCGTGGCCACGGAGTGTCCCGTGAGCTTCTCGATGAGCATGCCGGCGACCACGAAGTTGGTGTTGGAGTACGAATAGGCCGCGCCCGGAGCGTTGGTGAGCGCGTGCTTCAGGGACAGGGTCACCAGGTCCTGGTAGCTGAAGACCTTGTTGCGGACGGCCTCGAAGCCCGGGACCGTCTGCGCGAACATGTCGTTGGTGTAGTCGTACAGCCCGCTGCGGTGGCTCATCACATGGCGCACGGTGATCCGGTCGTCCGGCAGCAGCCCGGGCAGATAGCTGTTCACCGAGGCGTCCAGGTTCAGCTTGCCCTCGTCGACCAGCTGCAGCAGCACCACCGCGGAGAAGCTCTTGGTGACGCTGCCGACCCGGAACCGGTCGTTCGTGGTGATGGCGCGCCCGGTGGTCCGGTCGGCGACCCCTTCGGACAGCTCGTGGACCGTGCCGTTGTCGTCGACCCGCACCATCGCGCCGGGGGCGCCCTGGGTCACCGCGGAGTGCAGCACGGACTGCAGCCCCGCGTCGTCGGGCGCCGCCAAGCCCGCCGCGGCCGAGACGGTCGCGACGCTCTCGGCGCTCACGGCGTCGGAGGTCGCGGCCTGCGCGGGGACTGCCAGGAGGGACAACAGCACCGCGCCCAGCGCCGTACCCGTGCCCACCGATCCTGAGACCATCTGATTCTTCTCCCGAGTTTCTGCTGCCGGGCGCGTCCGCTGGTGCGGAGGCCCGGCACGAACCGTGCCGCGGATGCGGCATCGACACACTCTCTACGCGCTGGAACGCGCGCAGGTTGCAATGTCGGGGCAGGAAATTGGAAGGTCCGTCAGAAAGTGTCGGTCGAGGAGGGTTTGTCAGCCGCCGAAGAGCTGCGTCCAGTACGTGCCCGCCTTGCCGCCGCCCGCGAGGCCGATGCCTATGTGGGTGAAGTCGGGCTTGAGGATGTTGGCGCGGTGACCGGGGCTGTTCATCCAGCCGCGCACCACCTCGGCGGGGGAGCGCTGGCCGCAGGCGATGTTCTCGCCGATGGTGCGGCGCCGGGAGCCCGCCGCGGCCGCCCGGTCCCAGGGCTGACCGCCGTCCGGGTCGGTGTGGGAGTAGAAGGTGCGGGCCACCATGTCGTCGCTGTGGGCCTGGGCCGCGGTGGTGAGCAGGGTGTCGACGGCCAGGGGCGGCAGACCGGCGGTGGCCCGCTCGGCATTGGTCAGCGAGACGACCTCACCGGCCGTCTGCCGCAGGCCCGCTGTGCTGAAGGGCCGCGCCCACAGGGCCGTCCAGTACATCTCGCCGGAGCGCGGGGCGGCGACGTACGCCATGCCCGCCTGGGTGTATGCGGGGTCGTACAGCGTGCTGCGGGACTGCTCGGTGGTCAGGCAGTACTCCACGAACTCGCCCGGTGTGCGGGGCCCGGAGACGAGGTGCTCGCCGACGGTGAGATACGCGTATCCGGTGGAGGTGATGCGCTGGTGGACGGAGACTCCGTTCGCACTCTCGGAGCCGAGGAGCCCGCGGGCCGCCATGTCGGTGGCGTGGGCCCGCGCCGCGGCCGTGAGCCGTGCGTCGAGCGAGACGGGCGGCGAACCGGCCGCGGAGCGGACGGAGTTGACCAGGTCGAGGAAGCCGTCCGGGTCGGGAGCCGTGACCGGCGCCGCCCCGTTCGCCGAGACGTCCTCAGCGACGTCGACCCCGAAGTCCCGCGCTATGCCGGCCAGCCCGTCCGTGTATCCCTGGCCCAGGGCGCGCAGCTTCCACGCGGTGCCGCGCCGGTAGATCTCGGCGAGCAGCAGCACGGTCTCCCGCTGCGGACGCGGGGGTGTGAACCGGGCGAGGGGGTGTCCGCCGGGACCGGTGACGTGCAGGGTGGGAGCGGGCAGCCGGTCCAGTGGCGTACCGGGATCGGTGGGACTGACCACCACGGTGACGCGGCTGGCTCCGGACCGCAGACGCGGCGGGTCGATCGTGAGGTGCTCCCCGGCGAGACGGGCCCCCGGCACGGTCGGCTGGTTGTAGAAGACGAAGTCGGCGTCGCCGCGCACCTTGCCGCTGTCGTCGGTGATGAGCGCGGACACGTCGAAGGGGCCCGGCACCCGGATCGTCAGGGTGCCGCCCGGCAGGGGTACGTTGCCCCCGGGAACCAGCTCGCTCATGGTGCCGCCCGTCGAAGTGATGATCCCTGCGGACCTCCGACACGGGCGTCCACGACGACGGCCCGCTCACTTCGTCAACGTCCCGTTCGCTCACGAGGGTTCCCGGCGTCACCGGCGTCGATCATCTCGGGGCGGCGCAACGACCGCAGGGCGAACAGGAGTACGCCGATGTCGTCCAGATAGATCGGGTCGGGCAGCAGGTCGGTCGGCAGCAGGAGATAGGCGACGGCCCCCCAGAACACCCAGCGGGATCCGGTCGGGAGCCCGGCATGCCGCAGATCGCGTCGCGTACGCACGAGGCGCACCAGGAGCGCGATCGCCACCCCGAGCGCGAGAGCACCCAGGATCGCGACGATGACGACCACCGTCCATGCCGTGGAATCCATGAGCCCGCCCAGGTCTCTCGTCGGCCAGTTCCTCCCCTTCGTGTGCCCGCCCACGGGCTTCGTACCGCCCCGGGTTCCGCCAAGTGCGGGGCACTGCTCCACGGCGTCATGACGAGACCCCGGCAGGGCCCGTGCGGGCCGGTGCCGGGGTCCTCGCACGGGATCAGCGGGAGAAGTGCACCGAGCGGAGTTCGAGGCGCTCGGAGGCCGGGCGGCCGTGCGGGCGCAGGGGCCAGGAGTCGCCCGTGCAGTCGGGTTCGGTGAACACCAGCGCCCATTCGTCGGTGTCGTTGTGCGGGGCGAAGGCGGGCTCGGAGGCACCCGGGTCCGCGACCTCGGCGAGCGTGACGCACTCGCCGCTCGGCGGGTCGTGCAGCGTGGCCGACTGCGGCCGGCCGTCCAGTCCGACGTACTGGTACGAGAACGCGCCGGTCGCGGCATGGGCCGAGGCGGGCAGGGTGACAGCGAGCGGGAGCGCGCCGAGGGCGGCGGCGACGGAATGGCGAAGGCGCATGGGCGAGATCCGTTTCCCCGAAGTGGCGTTCGGACCTGTCAACCGTCTCCCGCGCGCGGCGCACGGCGGTACCGCGATCACTCGGATGCAGCAAGCGGAATCGTTCCCTCCCCCACCCGCTCGGATGAGGAGAGGAAGCCCGAACCCGTCCGCCCCGGGTCATGTCCCGGACGCGGGGAAGCTGCCCGGGGCGTGTGTCGAAAATGGATCTAGGCGCAGGACGGGCACAGTCCGCGGTAGGTGACCTCGACGTCGGACACCGTGAAGCCGAATCGTTCCTCCGCCGGGAGGTCGGCCAGCGGATTGCCGGTCGGGTGGACATCGCGGATGGTGCCGCAGTGGGAACACACCAGGTGCTGGTGCGGGTGGTGCGCGTTCGGGTCGTAGCGCTTGGCACGGCCGTCGGTGGAGACCTCTATGACCTCCCCCAGGGAGACCAGCTCGCCCAGCGCGTTGTAGACGGTCGCCCGGGAGATCTCGGGCAGCCGCTGTGCCGCGCGGGCGTGCACCTCGTCGGCCGTGAGATGCATGTGTTCGCCGTCGAGGACCTCCGCAACGACACGTCGCTGGGAGGTCATCCGCCAGCCACGCCCTCGCAGTCGCTCCAGCAGGTCACTCATATCGGTTCACCTATTCAGGTTCGGTGGGATACCCCAAGTTTACCGGTGGACATCCGGGTCCCGATTGGATATGGGTTTGGCGCGCTTATTGACTTGGACTCTGTCCATCGTAGGATCAGTTCCGGCAATAGCCAAGGGACAGGAAGACTCCAGTACGGCAGGGAGACAGAGACGTGACGGGACCGCCTCGGCGTCGAGGTGATCGCCTTCGGGTGCGCCATCACGCGGGCCGTATCTCCCGTCAGCCCGCGTACGAGGCCCTCCACGCGCTCACCGCGGCAGGACTCGCGCACCGCGTCGAACCGGACGACCGCCCGACCCGGTTCGAGGGACCCGTCTGCCACCACCGTCTTGTCGGGTGCCGGTCGTACGACTTCTCGACCGACGAGGCCGAGGTCACCTGCCGTCGGCCTGTGCCCCGGCTGTTCCACCGCCTGCAGTTCCTGAGCACCTTGATCCGCCCAGTCCGGAAGGATTCCCATGTCTGAGAACCACGATGCGATCGTCACAGACGCGAAAACGGAGGGCGGAGGTGGCTGCCCGGTCGCGCACGGGCGCGCCCCGCACCCGACCCAGGGCGGCGGAAACCGCCAGTGGTGGCCGGACCGGCTCAACCTGAAGATCCTCGCCAAGAACCCCGCCGTCGCCAACCCGCTCGGCGAGGAGTTCGACTACGCCGAGGCGTTCAAGACCCTCGACCTCGCGGCCGTGAAGCAGGACATCGCGGAGGTGCTGACGACCTCGCAGGACTGGTGGCCGGCCGACTTCGGCAACTACGGCCCGTTCATGATCCGGATGGCGTGGCACAGCGCGGGCACCTACCGCATCAGCGACGGCCGCGGCGGCGCCGGGGCCGGCCAGCAGCGCTTCGCCCCCCTGAACAGCTGGCCGGACAACGGCAACCTCGACAAGGCCCGCCGTCTGCTGTGGCCGGTCAAGAAGAAGTACGGCCAGAGCCTCTCCTGGGCCGACCTCATGATCCTCACCGGCAACGTCGCCCTGGAGCAGATGGGCTTCGAGACCTTCGGCTTCGCCGGCGGTCGCGCGGACGTCTGGGAGCCCGACGAGGACGTCTACTGGGGTCCCGAGACCACCTGGCTCGGCGACGAGCGCTACACCGGCGACCGTGAGCTGGAGAACCCCCTCGGCGCGGTCCAGATGGGCCTCATCTACGTCAACCCGGAGGGCCCCAACGGCAACCCGGACCCGCTGGCCGCGGCCCGCGACATCCGTGAGACCTTCCGCCGGATGGCGATGAACGACGAGGAGACCGTCGCCCTCATCGCGGGCGGTCACACCTTCGGCAAGACCCACGGCGCGGGCCCGGCGGACAACGTCGGCGCCGACCCCGAGGCCGCCCCGCTGGAGGAGCAGGGCCTGGGCTGGAAGAACTCCTTCGGCACCGGCAAGGGCGCCGACGCGATCACCAGCGGCCTCGAGGTCACCTGGACCAGCACGCCGACCCAGTGGAGCAACGGCTTCTTCCAGAACCTGTTCGGCTACGAGTGGGAGCTGACGACCAGCCCCGCCGGCGCCCACCAGTGGGTGGCGAAGGACGGCGCAGGCGCGGGCACCATCCCGCACGCCCACGACGCGTCGAAGAGCCTGGCCCCGACCATGCTGACGACCGACCTCTCGCTCCGGTTCGACCCGGCCTACGAGCAGATCTCGCGCCGCTTCTTCGAGAACCCGGCCGAGTTCGCGGACGCCTTCGCCCGCGCCTGGTACAAGCTGACCCACCGCGACATGGGCCCGATCGTGCGCTACCTCGGTTCCGAGGTCCCGTCCGAGGTGCTGCTGTGGCAGGACCCGCTCCCCGCGGTGACGCACGAGCTGGTCGACGCCGGTGACGTCGCCTCCCTCAAGAGCCAGGTCCTCGCCTCGGACCTGTCGGTGTCCCAGCTCGTGTCCGCCGCGTGGGCGTCGGCCTCGTCCTTCCGCGGCAGCGACAAGCGCGGCGGCGCCAACGGCGCCCGCGTGCGCCTCCAGCCGCAGAGCGGATGGGAGGTCAACGACCCCGACCAGCTGGCGACGGTGCTGCGCACCCTGGAAGGCATCCAGGAGTCCTTCAACTCCGCGCAGGCCGGCGGCAAGCGGATCTCGCTCGCCGACCTGATCGTGCTCGCCGGCGTTGCCGCCGTCGAGCAGGCCGCCAAGGACGGCGGCGTCGACGTCGAGGTCCCCTTCACGCCGGGCCGCGTGGACGCGTCGCAGGAGCAGACCGACGTGGAGTCCTTCGCCGCGCTGGAGCCGACCGCCGACGGTTTCCGCAACTACCTCGGCAAGGGCAACCGGCTGCCGGCCGAGTACCTGCTGATCGACCGGGCGAACCTGCTCAACCTGAGCGCCCCCGAGCTGACGGTCCTCGTCGGTGGCCTCCGCGTCCTGGGCGCGAACCACCAGGACACCTCGCACGGCGTCCTCACAACGAGCCCGGGGTCCCTGACCAACGACTTCTTCGTCAACCTGCTCGACCTGGGTACGACGTGGAAGGCGACGTCCGAGGACCAGAACACGTTCGAGGGCCGCGACGCGGCCACCGGCGAGGTCAAGTGGACCGGCACCCGTGCCGACCTCGTCTTTGGCTCGAACTCCGAGCTGCGTGCGCTCGCGGAGGTCTACGCGAGCGATGACGCGAAGGCGAAGTTCGTGACGGACTTCGTCGCCGCGTGGGACAAGGTCATGAACCTGGACCGGTTCGACCTCATCTGATCACGACGTCCAGGCCGGCCCGCACGGGGCCGGCCTGGACGGGCCCGGCCTCAGGCCGGGTGCGGCGCGGCATGCCGCCAGGGGGCACACGTTGCCCGAGGCGGTTCTACCGGAACCTCACGCTGTGCGGAATGGGTTCGCCGAAGGCCCGCCTCTCGCCGGGGGCCAAACCGGGCTGCGCCTCCTCGCACCCCCGGTCCGTGAAGAGGTCGGCCGTGGCGTTCGTGCCGTTGACCGCGCTCGTCGCCCCTTGGAGCAGCAGGCGGCACTCCCCGTTCGGAGGATTTTGGATGTCGAGTTCGCCGGACTCCGGCGAGATGTAGGTGAACGTGCCCGTGGCGGCATGCGCCGAAGTGGGCATCGCGATGACGAGGATGAGGACACCGAGGGCGGCGGCGACGGTGTGACGAAGGCGCATGGACGCTGTTCCTTTGGCATCGGGTGCGGGCTGCGCCACGACGCTGCCCCCACGCCGCGCACCGCATTCGCCGAGCCGCCCGACCGACGGGCGAAAAACGTTCCTCCCTCACCCGTTCGGAGGTGCCATCGGTTCTGGACGGGCGGTCAGATCCTGGCTAGGAGCCCTCGGTCTCGTCACGGTGGCAGATGACGAAGTCGTCGAAGACATGCCGTCCCGGGCGGTCGCCGACCGCGTCGATGGCCGTGCGGATGTCGCGCAGCTGGGCCGTCGTCATCTCCAGCGGCGGCTCGTCGGGCTGGTAGGTGGTGCGCACGGGATAGTCCTGGCCCGGCTGTCGGGTCATCTCGATGTGGCAGCCCAGCACATGGGTGACCGGTCGGGTGGCACAGAAGTCGAGCAGGCGGTCGACGGTACGGGTGAAGGCGGCCCAGTCCTCGATGTACAGACGGCCGGGGTAGACCGTGTCGCCGGTGAGGAGGAAGCCGGTCCAGGGGTCGAAGTACGTCACCGCCGCCTCGTGGTGGCCAGGAGTGGCCAGGCATTCCAGGACCCGGCCGCCGAGGTCGACGCGCGCGACGCCGTCGGGAGCCTCGTCGAAGCCGAAGAACCTCCAGGCGCTGTCGCGGGCCGCGTTCACGACCCGGGTGCCGGGGCGGTCGGTGAACTGCCCGTCCCCCGCGATGTGGTCGCCATGGGGGTGGGTGTGCAGCACCAACAGTTCGTACCCCTCCCGGGGACGGGCGGCGAGCCGGCTCGCGATCAGCTCGTCCACCACGCGCCGCAGCGGGAAGTACGCGGCCGAGGCGGTGGCACCGGTGTCGATCAGTACGGCGCGGGCCTCGCCGAACAGCAGGTAGAGGAAGGGCGCCTCGTAGTCGATCGCCTTGTTCTGCCGCAGGATCGCGGTGTGCGCGTCGTACGAGTGGATCTGGATGTCGGGATCCGTGTTGTGCTTGGCCGACGGTGATCCGTGGATCCACCGCACGGCCAGCGGCGGTGCGCTCGCGGGTCCCGCCGCGCCGTCGGCGTCCACGGCCCTCGCGCTGTGCGTGTCCACGGTGTCTCCCGGTGATGGTCCCGCCGGGACCACCAGTTGGACCCGGGACCTCAGTTTCTCGCGGCGTTGCTGTCGACGAGCGCCTGGGTGACCGCGCGGATGCTCCGGGCGATGTGATGGAGCTGCAGCACCTCGGCGGCGTACATCTTGATGGTGTGCTCGATGACCGACTCGTGCAGGCCGAGGGCGGGCAGCTCGGCCCGGGCGGTCTGCAGGGCGGTCCGCGCGACCCGTATCTCGTGCTGCACCTGGATCTGGGCGTGGCGGGCGAGCAGCACCGGGTGCTTGAGCAGCGTCGGGTAGCTCGCGTAGCGGGCCGGCACCAGTTCGCGCAGCCACTTGGCCGCCGATCGTTCCCAGTCGAAGCTGCCGGGGGTCTTGACCTGGCACGGCCAGTCCGAGGTGATCGGTGAGTACGTCGTCAGGGCCATGTTCATCGCTTCCGGGTTACGTCGGCGGCCAGGGTGGTCAGCGGGTCTGGGGGCGGCCCCGGTCTAGGGGATTGACCGGGGCCGCCACCACGGGCTCCGCTCGCGCGGGACCCGTCCGAACACCCGGGGCCCGATGTGGGTAGGAGCGGACGGCCCAGGGTGGTCGCAGGACGTGGCCCGGAGGCTCCCGGTCACGATCCGCGAGAAGTATTTATATATACCGCCGGTTACGCAAGAACATGAAAAAATTCATGCGCGATATGGGGTGAATGATCCCGTGATGCCGCGGTGACAGGCGGTACGGGGGAGGGGGTCAGAGAGTGGTGGGAAGCAGGTCCCGAGCCCGCTGCGGGCTCAGTCCTTGAGGAAGAACTGGTGCTGTTCGGCGATCTGCTCGTACTCCTCCAGGCGGGCCTGTGTCCGCTCCGGATCGGCGTCGGACATGGCCTGGAGCAGCGCCGCCGACATCATGACCGGCGCGGCGTAGGAGTCGAAGACCAGGCGCGCCCCGGTGCCGACGGTGAAGGTGGCGTCCGCCTCGTCGGCCAGCGGTCCGAGGGTCAGATCGGTGATCAGCGCCACCTTCAGACCCGCGCTGCGCGCGACCCGCACCGCGGTCAGTGTCTCCTGGGCGTGCCGCGGCATCCCGAAGGCCAGCAGCCAGGTGCCGCCCGCCTCGCGCGACTGGAGCAGGGCGTCGTAGGCGACGCTGCCGCCGCGTGTCACCAGCCGCACGTCGGGGTGGATGCGGCGGGCGGCGTACGCGAAGTACTCGGCCAGCGACACGGAGATGCGCAGCCCGAGGACGGTCAGCGGAGTGGACTGCGACAGCGTGCGGCCGATGGTGATCACCCGCTCCGGATCGGCGAAGTCGCGGCGTAGGTTCTCCAGGTTCTCGATCTCGGCGTCCACCGCCGCCTGCAGCTCGTTGCCGCTCTCCTCCGGGGGTGCGCCCGGGGTGCCGGCGAGCGTACTCAGGGCGATGGCCTGGAGCTTCTCCCGTAGCGCGGGGTAGCCGCTGAAGCCGACCGCCGCGGCGAAGCGGGTCACTGACGGCTGGCTCACTCCGACGCGCTCGGCGAGATCGGTGATCGACAGGAACGCCGCCTCGGTGATGTGCTCGATCAGGTACTGGGCGATACGGCGCTGCCCCGGAGAGAGCCGGGGACCGTCGAACAACTCCCTGAGCCGGGACGTGGGCGCAGCGCCCGCCTCCGGAGCCGCCTTCCCCGAGGTGATCGCGGACGCCTGTGCGCGTGCCTGCTGCGGCGATGGCACCGATGCGCCTCCTTCATGTCCCACAAGGATTCAACATAGCTCACGGACCGTGCTGACCCAGGGGTGGACGACCACACACGGTAGCTCGGCGGATGTGCACCGTGAAGTCGGGATCCGGTGGGCGAGATCGCCCGGTGCGGCCGGGAACCGTCCGGCCGGGGTTCTATCACGTGAGGATCGTACGAGACTCTGAACTCGCTCTGGTTCACGACAAGTTGACGACAAGCCATGGACAGCGCCCGAGGCGGGCGTTGAGGATGGGAGTCCCCATCCGTAGGAGTTGTTCATATGTATAGACGACGCCTGCTCGCCGGTGGAGCCGCCCTCGCGGCCGCCGCCTCGCTCCAGCCCGCGCTGACGGGAACCGCGCAAGCCACCTCCGCGACATCGGCCCCTCCGCTCGCGGGGCGGCTGCCGTCGAGCAGCGCGATCGTCGCCGTTCTGCGGCGCGTGGCCGACCAGTGGATCGCCGCACACACCGACCCCGGCGACAACGGCTGGGCCAACGCCACCTTCTTCAGCGGACTGCTCGCCCTCCAGCGCCTGACCGGCAGCCCCCGCTACCTCGCGTACGCCCGGAGCTGGGCGGAGAAGTACGCCTACGGTCTCAACGGCGGGGTGACCACGCGCCATGCCGACAACCACTGCGCCGGTCAGGCCTACCTCGATCTGTACGAGATCGAGCCCGAGGAACAGAAGCTCAGCGCGATCGAGACGTCCTTGCACCGCATGGTCTACACCGACCAGCCGGACAAGAACGACGACTGGTGGTGGGACGACGCCCTGCACATGGCCATGCCTCCCTTCGCCCGTCTCGGCGCCCTCCGCGGGGACCCGCAGTACTGGGAGAAGCTGTACGCCCTCTACCACCACACCAAGCGCATCGAGGGCGGCCCCGGTCTGTACGACGTGGCCACGGGTCTCTGGTACCGGGACAAGCGTTTCCTGCCCGGAGGGATCATCTCGCCCGCGGGCAGGCCCGTGGTGTGGTCGCGCGGCAACGGATGGGTCGCCGGCGGACACGCCAAGACACTCAAGGCGCTGCCGTCCGCCGAGCGGCACACGGCCGAATACCGCGACACCCTGATACGCCTGGTGACGGCGGTCGCCGGCGTGCAGCGCACGGACGGCTTCTGGAATGTGAACCTCGCCGATGCCACGCATCTGCCCGGCCCCGAGACCAGCGGCACGTCCTTCTTCCTGTACGGCACGTCCTACGCGATCCGCGCCGGACTGGTCGACCGGTCCGCCTGCCTCCCGGTGGCGGCCCGCGCCTGGAACGGCCTCGTCAGCACGGCCGTACACCCCGACGGCTTCCTCGGATACGTCCAGAACGTCGGCGACCGCCCCGAGTCCAGCCAGCCCGTCACCTACGACAGCACCGCGAACTTCGGCGTCGGCGCCTTCCTGCTCGGCGGCACCGAACTCGCCCGCCTGGCCGGCTCCTGACGACGACAGCCGGGTGCCCCCGTCGCCGGCCGGCGACGGGGGCACCCTTGGAGCTGATCGGTCAGGGCTGTGCGGTGAGAGTGAAGCTCTGTGCCGAGGAGCCGTCACAGGTGCGCTGGGTGAGCTGGACGCTGTTCGTCGATGCGCCGGCCGCGGTCAGGCACTTATCGCTGTGCCGGGCCGTGAAGTGGTAGCGGCCGGTGCTCTCCTTCACCGGCAGCCACTGCTGGTTCTGCCCGCCCGAGTAACTCCACAGCTGCAGCGGCGCGTTGTCGGCCGTCGAGACGCCGGTCACGTCGATGACCTGCTGGGGATTGACACGGATGGCAGCCTGCCGGTAACCGCTGTCGGTCGAGCGGAACTGGAACTGCTGTGCCTGAGTGCCGTTGCAGGCGTACTGCTGGATCGCGGTCCCGTTCGCCGTGGCGGCCGAACGGGCGTCCACACAGGTGCCGTTACCGGAATTCGTCAGCGAGTACCAGGCGGTCTCGGAGGGGGAGTCGGCCGGGGGCGTGCCGGTGTCGGCCCCTCCCAGCCACTTCAGACCGTCCAGCAGGAACTGATTCTGTGTCGCGCTCGCGAACGTCGACGACAGACGCGTGTTGGTCGTGTAGTTCATCGCGTTGTGGCCGAAGTTCGCGTACAGCATCTTGTACTGCGTGTTGGTCCACAGGATCGGGTAATAGCCGCTGTACCAGGACTGGTTGGGATCAGTTCCCACCGGGAAGCTGCTGGGGTCGATCGAGGCCAGGATCTTGATGTTCGGGTTCTGCCGCAGATCGTTGGACCAGCTGTACCACTCGCTGACCGACGAGGTGAACGTGGCCGGCAGGTTCTTGGTGGCCGCGTGCGTCCGGTCCTCGACCTTCAGGGTCACCGATGTCGGACCCCAGGTGTTCGACTGGAAGTTCCCGGAGCCGAGGAACTGGTTGTGGTACCAGGACCAGCTCGCGGCATCGGTCGTGAAGGCGGAGACATGGAAGCCCATCCAGGCGCCGCCGCCCCGCATGTACGCCTCGAAACCCGTGCGTTGGGCGGCCGTTTGCGGCAAGTCGTCGAGGAACAGCACGACTTGGTAGGCGTTGACCCCGCCGTTGGCGAGCAGGTCCCAGTTGGTGCTGGCCGTGTAGGTGAAGCCGTTCGCCGCGGCCTGCTGCGGGAACCAGACGTTGGCCTCCTTGTCGAAGTCGATGTGCGCCGCGTCGTAGGTGCCGCTGTAGAGCGCCAGCACCTTGAACGGCGTTGCCGCCGTGCTCGCCTGCGCGGCGGGCGGTGCCGCCAGGCCGAGCAGCGCTGCCAGGAGCAGGAGGATCCGTAGGGCCGCGCGGACGGAACCGGATCTGATGGTGTGCATCTGCTGATCGATCCTTTCTGTGCGGTCTACGGGTAGTTGGTGAGGTAGGCGACGTTGGTACTGGAGTTGGACGGTCCTCCCGTGCTGTTGATGATGTGGCTGATGGTGCCGACACCGCCCAGCGAGACGGTCACCATGTCGTGGAACTTGACCCCGGACACGCTCGGCACCTCGAAGGCGCGATCGGCGACCACGCTCGAGTTGGCGCTGAAGTAGCAGTAGCTGCCAAGTCCCCATGCCTCGTGGCTGGTTACGGAGGCGGCGACCTTGTAGGCGGGATAGCCCTTTCCGGTGCCGTTCATCCAGGAGGCCTGGTTCGGCGGGTCGTAGGGCATCTCGTTCTGGAAGAAGTACGTTCTGCCGCCGTTGCCGTTCCAGATGACCTGGGTCTTCTGGAAGTGCTCGACGAACAGGCCGTACGCCGTCACGTTGGCGCCGTTGACGATCAGCCCGGTGTCCGCCGTGTTGGTGGTCCAGCCGACCGTGCCGGAGTTGCCGTGGTCGGCCCGCCATATCCAGGTGTGGTCGATGATCGTGTTGGCGCTGTTGATCACCAGCGAGTTGGTCGCCTTGCCGACGGTGGCGCCGCCGATCCGGACGAAGAAGTCGGACAGCTGCGTCGGGTCGGTGGCGTGGGTCGCAGACGAACCGGCCGGGCCGATCTGCACCAGCGTCGCGGAGTTGGTGGTGCCCGCGTCGATCAGCAGGCCCGCCAGCTCGATGCCGTCCACGTCGGCGGTGCTGATCGCGGTGATCCCGCCGTCCGGGACGAAGGTGGCCAGGCCCATGCCCAGCACCACCGTGTCGGGGCGCGTGATGTTGAGCGTCTGGTTGAGGTGGTAGACGCCCGGGGTGACCAACAGATTCTTGCCCGCCGCGAGCGCCGAGTTCATGTCGGCCGCGGTGGCGCCGGGCTTGACGATGTAGAACTGGTCGATCGGCAGGGACTTGCCCGCCGGGGTCTTCCCGCTCCACGTGGTGCCGACGGCGTTGGACTGCAGCCCGGGCACGAACACCTGGTAGGCGCCCGCACTGTCGACGTACAGGAAGGGCTTCTCGCGGATGGTCGGCGAGCTGGCGACGGTGGTGTACGTCGGGAAGGACTGGGCGGGTGCGCCCTGGTCGCCGACGAAGACCATGTTCCAGTTGGAGCCGGACCAACTGCCCATCTGCGAGTTACGGGTGAGGAACTGCTGCTGGGAGCCGGACTGGATCTGCCCGTCGACCTTGGTGTCGGAGATGAAACCGCCGCTGGACCAGCCGCCGTCGTCCAGCGCGAGGTTGCCGCGCACGTGCATGCGCCGGTACGGAGCGGCCTGCGAGACGGCCCAACGGTCGGTGCCACCGGTCGGGTTGACCGACAGGTTCTCGGCGTCGCGCCAGAAGTTCTGGGTGGCGTTGCCCTGGAACCAGTCGGCCTCCGCGTGCACGGAACCGTTGATGGTCACGTCGTCCGGCGAGAAGCCCAGGCCGGCGACCTGCGTGTAGAAGCCGACGTTGGCGTTGGCGCTGTAGGTACCGGGCTTGAACAGCAGGGCCTGGCGAGCCGAGCCGAACTGGTTGGTCTGCTGCTGGGAGAAGACCGAGTCCAGCTTGGACTGGATGCTGGACGCGGACATCGACGGGTCGAACACCGTCACGTTGGGGCCGAAGTCCGGGGTGCCGGGCGGGTTCGTCGTGCCGCCGCCCAGGGTGAAGGACTGCGCGGCGGTGCCGTTGCAGGTGTACTGCGCCAGTTGCACGCTGTCCGCGGTGGAGGCGCTGGGGACGTCCAGGCACTTCCCGCTGTTGCGGTTGACGAAGTGGTAGGCGCCGTCGGCTTCGGCGAACGGCAGCCACTGCTGGTTGTTGCCGCTGGAGTACGTCCACAGCTGGATGAGCGCGGAGTCGGCGGTGGAGACGCCGGTGACGTCCCATGCCTTTGTGGCGTCCAGGTTGCTGTTCACGCGGTAGTAGCCGTCGCTGGTGGCCACCAGCTGCCAGTTCTGGGCGGTGCTTCCGTTGCACGCGTACTGCTGGACGGCGGTGCCGTCGGCACTCGCGGCCGAACGGGCGTCGACGCACTTGCCGCTGCCCTTGTTGACCACGGTGGTGTAGCCGGTCGGTATCGCGGCGGCCGCCGCGCTCTGCGCACTCGCCGAGCCCTGCGCGGCGAACTCGATGCCGGTCACGGTGGTCGCCACGAGCGCGACCGCCGTGAGCGCTCTCGGTATCCGATGGCGGCCGGACAGTTTCCGTCTGAACACGGATGTCTCCTGTTGCGGTGGGGGGTGGGGGTGAAAGGGCGGAGCGCGTCCGTCAGCCGGTGTACTTGGCGAGGACGCGCGTGTAGTCCCAGTCCTGCTGGCTCACTCCGGAGCAGCTGTCGGCGACACCGCTCGTGCACGGCCGGTCGCGGTTGACCGACCAGAACGTCAGCCGCGCCAGGTGGTGCTGCTGCGCGTAGCCGAGGATGGTCTGGAAGTCGGCGACGGTGACCGTCTCGTTCTGGTCGGTGATCCCGTTCATGGAGGAGATGCCCATGTCCCGGTACGCCTGGTCGTCGCTGTAGCCGTACGCGTTCTTGAGCGCCGTCTTCAGGCCCTCCGCCGCCCGCTGGGTGAGCGTCCCCATGTTCTGGCCGGCCCCGCCGAAGTCGAACGGCATGATCGTCCAGCTGTCCACGGTCAGCCCGGACGCCGCGGCCCGGTTGATCAGGCTCGTGTCGGGGCCGCTCTGCCCGGTGCCTATGGTGACGTACACCTTGATGCCCGGGTTGTTGGCCTTGACCGTCTTGAGCGCGTCCACGGTGCGCTGCTGCACGGTCGGGTTGCTGTAGGCGTCGGCCTCGATGTCGATGTCGATCGCCTTGAGCCCGTAGGCGTTGATCACCTTCTGGTACGCGGCCGCCAGTTCACCGGCGCTTGAGCAGGAGCTCTCCAGCTTGTTGCCGCTGTACCCGCCGAACGACGGGATGATGTCACCGCCGTTCGCCCGCACGGTGTTGACCGTCTGCTGGTCGACGCCGCCGGTCAGTGCGCGGCTGCCGTCCCACTGAGGATTGCAGTAGCCGTTGCTGAGCACGAAGGCCAGCGTGAACCACTTCACGCCGGTGGCGTTCATGACGGTGGTGGGGCTCGGCGGGCTGCCCCAGCCGTTGTAGATGTACGGGGCGACGGCCATCGGCGCGGAGGGGGTCGTGCCGCCGTCGGCGGCGGGCGCGGTCCACTTCTGGTTGGCCGTGCCGCTGCAGGTCCAGATCTGTATCCGGGTGCCGTTGGCCGAGGTGTTGCCCGTGACGTCGGCGCACTTGTTGGCCTGCGGATTGACGAGGTCGCGGGCCGAGGAGACGGTCCACTTCTGATTTGCGCCGCCCGCACAGTCCCACAGCTGGAGCTTGGCCCCGTCGGCGGTCGAATTGCCGGTGACGTCAAGACACTTGCCGAGGGCTCGTATCGTTCCGTCGGAGCCGACCGTCCACTGCTGGGCGGCGGTGCCGTTGCAGTCGTAGAGCTGTACGGCCGTGCCGTTCGCGGAGCTGGCACCGGCGATGTCGAGGCACTTGCCGCCGAGTCCGGTGATCGTGCCGGTGGCGGCCGTGGCGGGCGACATGCTGAGGGCAGTGGCCGAGAGAGCGAGCACCGCGGTGGTGAGCGTGCCGCGCAGTGCGGTGGAGCGCGCGAGGGAATGTCTGGCCATCAGAGGGATCACAACCCTTCACAGGTGGCTGGTGGGGGGCACACGGAATCACGCGTGTTCATGTCTGTGAACTTTGGGTGAGTTCATGGAGCGCTGGTGATCGGTGAACCTAAAGGTCTGAACCAGACACGTCAAGATGTGAAGTGAGAGAGGCCTTGAATAGGAGTACTTGCGCAAGGAATTGAACGATTCACAGCCGCCCGTGATACCTCATGGCCTCACCGAGCTCACCTTGCGCTCCCGTTCGATACCTTCCCGCTCGTGTCTGCTCAACCATTCGCCGACGACTCTCAGTGGTGCTGCCCATGAACAACCGCACGCTCCGATTCCCAAGCCGCGAAACCGTGATCGGCACGGAACGCCTGCTCTTCTTCGGTGACGCGGTGTTCGCGATCGCCATCACGCTGCTGGCCCTTGACGTCACCGTTCCCGAGGGGCTCGCCGGCTCCGAGGTCGGTGCGGCGCTGCGGGACGCCGTGCCCAAGATGGGCGCGTACCTGCTGAGCTTTGCCGTGATCGGCTCGCTCTGGCTGGCCCAGCACGCGGTGTTCCGCCTGGTCGCGACGCTGGACCGCTGGTTGCTCAACCTCTATCTCGCACTGCTCGCCGTGGTCGCCGTGCTTCCGTTCCCCACGCGGCTCATCAGCGAGTACGGCGAAACCACCGTGGCGACCGTGTTCTACGCCGCGACGATCGCCCTGGCCATCGCGCTGCTCGCCGCGATGTCCGCCCGCATGCTGGCGCGGCCGTCCCTCGTTGCGACGGACGCGGAGCCGGGGCGTGTCGAGGATGCCCTCAGGCGCGGCCTGTTGCTGCTGGGCGTCTTCGCCACCTCGATTCCGGTGGCCTTCGCCTCGCCCGGGGCCGCCAAGTACTGGTGGCTCCTGGCGGTTCCCGCGCGCCTGCTGCTCCGGAGTCCGAAGAGGCCCGACCAGCAGGCGCCAGGAGTCACGGGAACAACCGTCTGAGGAACGCGTTGACGAAGACCCGGTGCGGATCGAGTCGGTCCAGCACCTCCGTGGTCTGCTCCCAGCCCGGGCCTTCGCCGTCGTCGAAGGAGGCCGGCACGGCGGTGCCGAGCACCTCCTGATCGGACCACGCGGCCTCGTCCGTGTAGGCCCAGCCCTTGGACCATTCGACGCGGGCGAGGGCGTACCCGCCGTCGTAGGTCGTGAGCAGGAATCGCTCCAACTCCCGGTAGAACGCCGGCGCGTCGGGCGTGCCCGGCAGGGTCAGGACGTCCAGCCAGACCGCGGTGTCCCACTCGGGGTGATCGGCACGGGGCCGCAGCGCGGACAGCGAAGGAGCGCGGGCGCCCGGTGATTCGGCGTCGGAGGGCTCGTCGAGGCCGGTGACCCGGATTTCGACCTGGCCGTTCACGGGGAAGCGGCCGGCGGCGGCGTAGGCGGTCAGCCGCTCCCGGAAGAGGGACGTGAACTCGGCGACGACACGCTGCACTTCGGCCCGGGAGGTGAGCACGGCGTAGCCGTTGGCCGTCACGCGCAGGGTGGTCGGCCTGATGTAGAGCAGTGTGTTCTTCGAGGGCCCCCAGAGGTCGGCGGACAGCGTGGCCGTCAGACCCAGAACGGCCGCGTCGAGTTGCGCGTTGCCCAGGACCGGCGCCAGATACCAGGCCGCACCGGACAGGATGCGCCCGGCCAGATCCGCCACGGGGGTCGGTACGTTGTCGGAGAAGGGGTTGGGAACTGTTCGCCGAGGAATGCGCACAAGGCCGCTTTAACTCGATCGTGTGATGGTTGGCTCGCGGGCTTGCTGAGCCCTGGGCCGGTTGGGCCAGCGTGATCAGCGCGATCTGGGACACCGGGTACGGCGTCGGCGTGCGGGGCCCCTGCTCCACCGGAGTGATGGTTCAGGGCCTCCCCGTCGCCTCCGGCCGTACTCGCATGGCCGGGTCGCATAGGGAACTGGCCTCCCGGGCCCGGACCACGCACAGGATGCGTGTCGCCGCCCCGGGGTCGAGTACGCCGGGGACCAGGGGGTACCTCCCACGCCCTTAAGGCAGTGGGGGAGCGCCCAAGACCGTTCGGGGCGTGCGGCTGATCGGGCTCACTTCCGCTCAGTCCACAGGAACGGTAGTTGTACGGCGAGGTCACGCGGCGTGCGGTGAGCGGGCAGACGGTTCTCGCGTCGCGGTGAGCCCGAGGCCGTGTCCCTCCAGGTGGCCGAGCAGTGCTTCGAGGGTGACTCCGGCACCGGCTCGTACGGCGGCGGGAGCGGTGGACTCCAGGGAGAGCCCCGTGAGGTGGGGTGCGGTGTCGACCAGCAGTACCGGGGCGCCGGGCTCGGTTCCCGTCGGGATCGTCAGCGGCGACCAGCCGTGCGAGGAGCCCCGGGCACGCACCGTTCAGCCCTGCTTCCAGGCCCAGTTGACCACGGCGACCACCTGGTCCGGGTCGGCCGGAGCGCAGGCCCACAGGCCCGTGGCGGTGATCTCGCCGACCCAGTTGCGGTATGCCGAGCGGTGGACGACGACGCCCTCCGGGAACCCGGGAAGCTCCTCCGCCGCGGCGGCGCGGTCCCGCAGCGTGAGTGCGGGCAGCGCGGCGAGCGAGGCGGCGCCCATCAGGAAGCCCCGGCGGGACCAGGGGGCGGGCCCTTCACCCGGCGCGGCACGCCCTTCACTTACTGAATGGTCGGTCACTTGGTTCAAGGTAGGCGACGGTCGACACGGATCAGCCCGCCGCCAAACGGTCTCACCCATGTGGGTGAATGACGCTCCATCGCGCGCCAATGCGCTCGCATGGGGGCGCAACAGCGCGCGGGGCGGGGTGGCCGTCCTGCGCGAGCGCCGGGAGATGTCAGACTGACGGCATGGACGAGCGTGAATTCGGCAGGTCAGGTCAGAAGGCATCGGTCATCGGTCTCGGCACGTGGCAGCTCGGCGCCGACTGGGGCGATGTGAGTGAAGCGGACGCCAAGGCGGTGCTGGAGACGGCCGCGGAGTCCGGGGTGACGTTCTTCGACACCGCGGACGTGTACGGCGACGGGCGCAGCGAGCAGACCATCGCATCCTTCCTCAGCGGCCGGCCCGACCTGCACGTCATGGTGGCGACCAAGATGGGGCGCCGGGTGGAGCAGATCCCGCAGAACTACGTCCTCGACAACTTCCGGGCGTGGAACGACCGCTCCCGGCGCAACCTCGGCGTCGACCGCATCGACCTGGTGCAGCTGCACTGCCCGCCGACCCCCGTCTACGCGTCGGACGAGGTGTTCGACGCGCTGGACACGCTGGTCGAGGAGGAGCGGATCGCCGCGTACGGAGTGAGTGTCGAGACGTGTGACGAGGCGCTGACGGCGATCGCCCGGCCGAACGTGGCGAGCGTGCAGATCATCCTGAACCCGTTCCGCATGAAGCCCCTGCGGCAGGTCCTCCCGGCGGCCCGGGAAGCAGGTGTCGCCATCATCGCCCGTGTCCCGCTGGCCTCCGGTCTGCTCTCCGGCAAGTACACCAAGGACACGGTGTTCGCGGCGGACGACCACCGGACGTACAACCGTCACGGTGAGTCCTTCGACCAGGGCGAGACCTTCTCCGGGGTCGACTTCGTGACCGGTGTGGAGGCGGCCGCGGAGTTCGCCGCCCTCGCTCCGGAGGGCTGCACCCCGGCCCAGCTGGCGCTGCGCTGGATCGTCCAGCAGCCCGGCGTCACCACGGTGATCCCGGGCGCCCGTTCGCCCGAGCAGGCCCACGCCAACGCGGTCGCCGCGAGGCTCCCGGAACTGTCGCGGCAGACGCTGGACGCGATCGACGACCTCTACGACCGGCGGATCAAGGAGCAGGTGGAGGGCCGCTGGTAGGTCGCCGCCGCGCCGACGCGCCCCACCAGCGGTGACCGCCGTCCGCATGCCGCGGGCGGCGGTCGCCGGGTGTGGGCGCTCGTTGTTGGCTGAACTTCCGGGCGGCTGTCGGCCGGAGCCGACGGCGCGCCGGGGTGTCACGAAGTCGGTCGCCACGGACCGCTTGTCGCGAGCCGGGCGCCGCGAGTGGACCGTCAGGAGCCGGTGGCCGACCGGGCCGACCCCGCGCCGATCAGCTGCTTCTGCCTCTACCTCTACTTCCTCTACCTCTACTTCGCGGGTCGAGCGGTCGGGCCCCGGGAGGTGATGCGCAGTCGGTGTGCGGGCGCGGCCCCTCGCTGCCCCTCCCCCTACCGACTGGCGCCCACAGGTACGCCCCGCAGGTCGACTCGAACCTCCGCCTCGGCGAGCGCAGTCAGCTGTCGGTCGTGGACCCGGCTGAGCAGCAGGACGGACACCGTCGCTCCGATCAGGGCGCAGAACATGTCCCACTGGGTGTCCCACACATCGCCCTGGGTGGCCAGGAAGGCGTCCGCCGAGTGGCCGCCGATCACCGCGGCCGCCCACTCGAACATCTCGAACACCGCGCTGAAGGCGAGGCACGCGCAGACGGTGAGCGGCGCGAGCCAGCGGCTGCCGCGCAGCGGTGAGGTCCGGCTCAGCAACTCCCGTACCAGGACGGCGGGCACGAACCCCTGCATGAGGTGTCCGAACCGGTCGTACGGATTGCGGTCGAGGCCGAACCAGTCCCGCACCCAGTCGCCCAACGGCACCTGTGCATACGTGTAGTGGCCGCCCACGGCGAGCACCAGCGCGTGCATCGAGGCCGCCGTCTTCGACCTCGACGCCTCACCGACCGTCCGTACGCAGGGCGGCATGCTGGACCTGCACGAGGACTCCGGCCAGGCCGCGTTGCGGGCCGCCGGTCTCCACGAGGAGTTCCGGGCGATCATCCACCCCGGCGGCGAGGCCATGCGCATCCTCGACAAGGAGGCCACCGTCCGGCTGGCGGACGGTGGCGAGAGTGGCGGGCGCCCCGAGGTGGACCGGGGAGCGCTGCGCGACATCCTGCTCGGCTCCCTGCCCGAGGGCACGGTCCGCTGGGGCGCCAAGGTCACCGGCGCGCGGACGCTCGACGACGGCCGTCACGAGGTGGCGCTCGCCACCGGGGAGACGTTCACCGCCGACCTGCTGATCGGCGCCGACGGCGCCTGGTCGAAGGTGCGCCCGCTCGTCACGGACGCGACCCCGGTCTACTGCGACCTCTCCTTCGTCGAGGTGCACCTCCTCGACGCCGACACCCGGCACCCGGAGAGCGCCGGCATCGTGGGCGCAGGCATGATGTTCGCGCTCGCCGAGGGCAAGGGCTTCCTCGCCCACCGCGCCCCCGACGGCTCGCTGCACATCTACGTCGCCCTGCGGGCGCCCGCCGACTGGGCCACGTCCGGCCCCATCGACTTCACCGACACCGAAGCGGCCAAGGCGAGCCTCCTGGAGCACTTCGACGGCTGGGACAGGCGGCTGAGGGCGCTGATCGCCGACGCGGACGGCGCGCTGGTCGCCCGCTCGGTCCACGCCCTGCCGGTCGGTCACCACTGGGACCGCGTCCCGGGCGTCACCCTGCTCGGGGACGCCGCGCACCTCATGTCCCCGTTCGCCGGTGAGGGCGCCAACCTCGCCATGCTCGACGGCGCCGAACTCGCGACGGCCATCGCCGCCCACCCCGACGACATCGAGAAGGCCCTGACCGTCTACGAGCAGGCGCTCTTCCCGCGCAGCGAGGCCGCGGCGGCCGGCTCCGCGGAGAACCTCATCCTCTGCTTCGCCCCGCACGCGCCCCAGCCGCTCGTCGACCGGATGGCCTTCTACCGCACCGCGGCCGGGACGGCGACGGCGGACGCGACCGACTAGAACCGGCCCCGCCCCGGGCCCCGGAGCCCGGACCGTCGCGGCCCCGGAGCGGCGGAGCCCGCCCACCCCACGGGCCCGCGGCCCCGCACCCTTCACCACTCCGTAACCAACAGTCCGCGTACGCCACTTCCGGCCCTCCCGACCGCCTTCTATCCTCGCGCTCGGACCGGCCTGCGAGGCAGCCAGTCGTCGGGCAGGGCCCGGTCCGTCCTCGCACCTCTTCGTCCGACGGAAGGTGACCTCGCGTATGCGCCCCCCATGGCTGCGCACAGCAAGACGGTTCGGCACTCGCGCCGCAAGCAGATCCGCCGCCGCCGTCGTGACCACGGCGGTCGTCCTGGCCCTCCCGGCCCCGGCCGCCCCGGCCGACGCGGCCGCTCTCCCGCCACAGCGGCCGGTCTCCGCCGTGGACCCGCTGATCGGCTCGGCCAACGGCGGCAACACCTACCCCGGCGCCACCCGCCCGTACGGAATGATCGCCTGGTCGCCGACGAGCACCACCGGCGACCAGACCAGTACGGGAGCCGCCAACGGCTACCAGTACGACACCACGCGCATCCGCGGTCTGAGCCTCACCCACGTCAACGGCGCCGGCTGCAATCCGGGCGCCGCCGGTGACGTACCGATCATGCCGTATGTCGGTGAGGTGACGTCCTCGCCCTCGGCGGACACCAAGGACGCGGTCTACGCCGCCGACTTCGCGCACGCCGACGAGAAGGCCGTCCCCGGCCGCTACACCCTCGGCCTCAAGACCGGCGCCACCGCCGACCTGGCCGTCAGCGAGCGCGCGGGCGTCGCCGACTTCACCTTCCCGAGCGACCGCCCCGCCAACCTGCTCTTCCGCGTCTCCAACTCCCTCAACGGCAGCGAGGACGCGCACGTCGACATCGACAGCGCGCACCGCAAGGTGACCGGCTGGGTGCTCACCGGCGCCTTCTGCGGCCGCCGCGCCAACGGCGGCACCAACAACCGCAAGAGCTACTACAAGCTGTACTTCAGCGCCTCCTTCGACCGGGCCTTCTCCTCCTTCGGCACCTGGAAGGACGGCACGCTCTCGGCGGGCGCCACCTCCGCCTCGGGAGGTGAGGGATACGCCACCGGGGCGGACCGCGCGGGCCGTGGTTCCGGCGGATACGTCGGCTTCGACACCAGCGCTGACAACGATGTCCACATGCGGATCGGTATCTCGTACGTCGGTCTCGACGGCGCCGAGGCCAACCTCCGCGGGGAGATCGCCCCGCACGCGAGTGTCGCGCAGGTGGCCGACGCCGGGGCGCGTGCCTGGGACCGCGAACTGAGCACCGTACGCGTCGGCGGCGGCACCCCCGCCCAGCGCACCACCTTCTACACCGCGCTCTACCACGCGCTCATGCAACCCGACCTGATCAGCGACGCCGACGGCCGGTACTACGGCATGGACGGCGCGGTGCACCGCCTCGCCCGCGGACAGCGCGCGCAGTACAGCAACTTCTCGGGCTGGGACCAGTACCGCGCCCAGATCCAGCTGCTCGCCCTGCTGAAGCCGAGGATCGCGGGCGACTTCGCCCAGTCCCTCTACAACTTCGCCCAGCAGAACAACGGGGTCTGGGACCGCTGGGTGCACATCAGCGGCGCCACCCACATCATGACGGGCGACCCCTCGGCGGCGACGCTGGCCACCTTCTACGCCATGGGGGTGCGCAACTTCGACTACGAGGGAGCCTTCGACTCGCTGGTGCGCCAGGCCACCGTGCCGAACGCCGACGGGCTCTCGGACGCGGGCTGCCCGGGCCAGTGCGTGGGCCAACGACCCAATCTCGCGCAGTACCTGAGTTCGCACTACGCGGCTCAGGACGTGTGCCACTGCTGGGGCGGCGCCGCCGAGACGCTGGAGGACGCCGTCGCCGACTCCGCGCTGGCGAAGTGGGCGCGACTGCTCGGCCGTGACGAGGAGGCCAGGGTCTTCACCGAGCGCGGCGCCTACTGGCGCAATGTCTTCAACCCCGCCGCCACCGCCGACGCCGGTTACATCCAGGCCCGCAAGCTCGACGGCTCCTGGGTGAGCCCGTTCAACCCGGGCAGCGACCTCGGCTTCGCCCAGGGCACCAGCGCCACGTACACCTGGATGGTGCCGCAGGACGTCCAGGGGCTGGCAGCCGCCATGGGCGGCCGGGAGACGGCGGCCGCACGCCTCGACGGGTTCTTCCACGCGGCCGACGGCTCCTGGTCGGTCCGTGGCGGCGACCCGTTGCGCTACGACCCCACCAACGAACCCGGCATCCACGCCCCTTGGCTGTACAACGCCCTCGGGCAGCCCTCGAAGACCCAGGCGACGGTGCGTCAGATCCTCAACACCGTGTACGGCACCGGCCCTTCGGGGCTGCCCGGCAACGACGACCTCGGCACCATGTCCGCCTGGTACGTCTTCTCCGCCCTGGGGCTCTATCCGCAGACCCCGGGCAGCGCCTCGATGCTGCTCGCCGCCCCGCTCTTCCCGACGGCGGTCGTGGACCGTCCTGGCGGCACCGACATCACCATCAGCGCGCCCGAGGCCGACGCCGCGCACCCGTACATCGACGCCGTACGGGTCGACGGGCGCTCCACGCAGCGTTCCTGGACGAGCGGCGCCCTGACGACGAAGGGCGGCACTCTCGCCTTCCGGCTCTCGGAGCAGCCCAACACCGCGTGGGCGACCGACCCGGCCGGTCTGCCCCGGTGAACCCGCCGGCCTCCCGGGAACGGCGCGCATGCCGTCCCCGGGAGGCCGACGGCACGGGTCACTGCCGTGGAGCCGCGCTCCGAAGTGCCGTGATGCACGAGCCGATCGCCTGCTGGAGCTCCTCCAGACGCTGCACCATGTCGTCCTCGTAGATGTCGTCGGCGTCGTCGAAGGTCAGCTCCTCGAAGACCTTGGTGGCCTTGTGCAGGCTGCTGTAGAACTTCGTCCGGCGCTCCTGGACACGCAGTTCGGGGTCGGCCTCGACGGTCTCGACGACCAGGTTCTTCATGGTGTCGTAGGCCTCGGTGGCCCACTCGCCGGTGTCCTCGCCCTCGTCCAGCTCGTCGAGGAGGGAGAGGTGGCGTTCGGCCTCGGAGCGGAGTTCGGCGGGAGCGTCGAGGGTCTGCCCGGCCGGGGTCCTGATCTGGCCCTTCTCGGCGATCTGGCGGACGTAGCCGATCCGGTCGGCGGCCCGGGTCTCGGTGGCGACCGCCTTCTTCAGTTCGTCCCTGCGGGCGATGTCGCGGGCCAACTCGGCCTGCAGCGCCGGGTCTTCCTTCACCCGGTCCAGGAGCGCGGTCCGGGCCGCCTGGGCCGTGGAGGGGTCGGCGAGGATCGCCGCCCGCAGCGCGGTGGGGTTCTCGGCGACCTCCAGGGCCTTGGTGGGACGGATGCCCTCGGCCTCGGCGGCCTCGGTGATGGCGCTGCCGCGCTCGGAGGAGGCGCTGGAGCGGGAGACGTAGTACGTCTGCCACACCTCGGCGTCCGGCAGTTCGACGTCCTCGCCGGGGACGAGGACTTCGAAGTGCGGGACGAGCCCGTCGTCGGCGGCTTTGTCCCACGCCGTGTAGTAGCGCCGCACCCGTTCGGGGGAGCATCCGGCCAACTCGGCGAACTCCTTCGCGGACACCTTCGGTGTCTCGTCGGCGGACTGTCCACCGGGTCGCACACTGCGCGCCACCTTCAGGGCGAAGGCCCAGCCGCCGCTTCGCGCGTAGGCACCGAAGTCGCGTGCGTCACACGAGACGGGGTCCAACACGCCCTGAATCGGGGCGGATTCGGCGGTCTGGTCGAGAACTGCGGTCACCGGGAACTCTCCTGGGTGGGACGGCGTCTAGATTACAGAGAATGAAGCCTTGGCCGAAGCTTTCGGCCTGGGTCAAGCAGACAACCAAGCACACACACGTGCAATACGGAAACAAGTAAGCCTGAATCGACGCGATGTGATGCCCTTCACCCCGATGTGGCGGAAAGTGATGAATTCCTTACGGTCGTGACACGTAGGGGAGGGGGCAGAACATTGTGAGATGGCGGGAGGAACCTTCGTGCGACCGTTCACCCTCAACTACGCCTTGCCCACAGGGCACTCGGCCGCAATACCCTCGTACCACTTCGATGTCTCCCTGCAACTGAACGTGCTGCCGGACGGCCGCCCGGCAGTCAGCGACCACGCCCTGCTCATGGCCACCGGTACGACCACCTCCACCGCCGGTTCCCAGACGCACTTCGACGACTGACGGCCGCTCACTCACATGACGGTTCTCATTCTCACGGCGGAGCAGGACGTCACCGCCGACATGGTCGTGGCCAGGCTGCATGAACAAGGCGTGCCCATGGTGCGCCTGGACCCTGCCGACCTGCCGGGCAAGGCGGTGCTGTCCGCGGACTACGCGCACGGCGACTTCGACGGCTACCTCTCGGTCAACGGGCACGTCCTCAGCATGGGCGGTCTGCGTTCCGTGTGGGTACGCCGGCCGGGCGAGCCCGCGGCGCACGCGGCGGAGCCCTCGCCGTGGCTCACCGCGGAGACCCGGCAGGCGCTGTTCGGCATGCTCTATTCCGCCTCCACCCGCTGGATGAACCACCCGCGCCGGGCCGAACAGGCCCGGCACAAGCCCTGGCAGCTGAGGGTGGCCCACAGCAGCGGGTTCGCGGTGCCGGCGACCGTGATCACGACGGCTCCGCAAGTAGCACAGCAGTTCGTGGAGGAATACCGGCAGGTGGTGGTGAAGTCCGCCTCCGGGCCGCCGCCCGGCGAACCACCGGTGGCCCTGCCGACCACGCTGATCGGCCCCGACGCGGATTTCTCCGGCGTCGCGGCCGGTCCCGCGCTGCTCCAGCAGTACATCCCCAAGCGGGCCGACATCCGGCTCACCTGCATCGGCAACCAGGTGTTCGCGGCCCGGAAGGCCGCTGTGCCCGGTCAGGTCGACGGGCGCTTCGGTGAAACCGGACACCGTTGGGAGCCGGTCCTCGTCCCGGGCCGTATCGCCCGCTCGGTGCAGGAGTACACGGCCTTCACCGGACTCGCCTACGCCGCCTTCGACTTCGCCGAGGACGAGGAGGACGTCTGGTGGTTCCTGGAGGGCAACCAGGGCGGGCAGTTCGGCTTCATCGAACTGGAGACGGGCCAGCCCATCTCGGAGGCGGTCGCCCTGTGGCTGGCCCAGCGAAGACCTACGGAGGGCCGATGACGCACACAGCCCATCACTCCGGGAACGGCGGTCCGATGCCGTACCCCGACCGGGGCGGACCGACCTCACCTCCCGGTACGGGCGGCCCGATGGCCTCACCCGGGACCGGCGGACGCATACCGTACCCCGGGACCGGTGGGCCGGGGCCGCCCCTCGGCCGCGGCCGTCGGCCGGACCCGTTTGGCCCGAATGGCACTGTTGCTCAGGGGGTTTGAGCTGCGCGAGCGTTCTCTGCCATGGAACGTGACCGGAGCCTGACCGCCCTTCTCCTCTCCCGTCGTCAACTCCTCGCCGTGGCAGGTGTCGCGGGCGCCGCCACCGCCCTCGGCACCACCCCGGCCGCGGCGCGCACCCGCGCCGCGGCCCTCCTCTCGTTCTCGGAGGCCACCAACGGCTCAGCCACACTCTCACCGGCGGGCGACCGGCTGATCGTCGAGATCCAGCACGTGCTGTGGTCGCTGCCGCGCGCCGGTGGCAAGGCCGTGCCCCTCACCCCGGCCGGTCTCGAACCGAACCGTCCGGTGCACTCCCCGGACGGCGAGCTCATCGCGTTCTGCGCGTACCAGGGCGGCGGCTACCACCTGTGGACCATGCGCCCCGACGGGTCCGAGGTGCGGCAGCGCACCGACGGCCCCTGGGACGACCGCGGCCCGGCCTGGTCGCCCGACGGCACCCGGCTCGCCTTCGCCTCCGAGCGCGGCGGCGACCCCGTCAAGGGCAGCCCGTACCGCGTCCACGTGCTGGACCTGGCGACCGGCGACATCACCCGTGTCACCGGGCTCACCGGCCAGGACGGCCCGCTGCAGGACGTCGCCTGGGAGGACTTCGACCCCACCTGGTCGCCGGACGGGAAGCGCGTCCTGTTCGTCCGGGCGAAAGCCGTCACCCTCTCCACGGGACCCGGCCTCGAAGCCCGTACCGTCGCCGCCGTCCCGGCCGACACTCCGGGCCCGGTCGTCGTCGAGCACACCGAGACCGCCGCCGCACAGGTCATGACCCCGACCCTCGCCCCGGACGGCCGCCGCCTTGCCTATCTGCGGGTCACGGCCGCCCCGAACGCCTCCTGCACGCTCGTCGTCGACGGCACCCCCGTCGCGGTCGCAGGAGACCTCGCCCCCGTACCCCCGCGCTGGACGGCGGCGGGGGAGCTGCTGCTCACGGTGGACGGCCACTTCACCCTCGTACGACCGGAGCAGCCGGAGCGGGCCGAGCCGATCCCCTTCCGGGGCGAGCTGCCGGTGGACCGGCCGCGGTACCGGATCAAGGAGTACGACCTCGGCGAGGACCGGGTGCGGCCGGTGCGGGGCATCCATCTGCCCGCGCTGTCCCCGGACGGGCGGCACCTCGCCTTCGCCGCCCTCAACACCCTCTGGCTGGCGAGCACTTCGGGCGGCCGCCCGCCCGAGCGGCTACGGCAGTCCGGCCCCACGGGCTATCTGCTCGCACCGGTCTGGGCACGCGACGGACGCTCCCTGCTGTTCGCCGACGACCGCGACGGACTGCTCGGCGTGTACCGGCGCGATCTCGCCACCGGCGAGGAGACCGCGCTCGCGACGGGCGGCCGGGTCCATCCCGCACTCTCACCCGACGGGAAGCGTCTCGCCTGCCTCGACATGACCGGCCGGCTCCTCGTCCGTGACCTGGACACCGGCGAGGAACACGTACTGGTGACGCCGCTCGGCGGGGGAGGGCTGCCCGGGCGCCCCAGCTGGTCGCCGGACGGCAGACACCTCGCCCTGTGCGACCGCAACCGCCTCAACCTCCGCTTCCGCGAGGGCTACAACGTCATCCGTGTCGTCGACACCACGACCGGCACCGATCGCCTCCACGCCGTCGCACCCCATGCCTGTATCGCCGACCGCTACGACTCCGGGCCCGTCTGGTCGCCCGACGGACGCTGGATGGCGGTCGTCGTGGAGTCCGCGCTGTGCCTGCTGCCCGTCGCCGACGACGGCACCCCGACCGGCGCACTCCGCACCCTCACCACCGAACCGGCCGACCACCCCTCCTGGTCCGGCGACTCGAAGACACTGCTCTACCTGTCCGGCAGCCGACTGCGGCTCCTCGATGTCGCGAGCGGCGCGGCCCGTACCGTTCGAGTCCCGCTCGACCAGCACCGGCCCGCCCCCGCCGACACCGTGGTGCACGCCGGACGGCTGTGGGACGGCACGGGAGAGACGGTCAGGGACGACGTGGACATCGTCGTACGCGGCGGACGCATCGCCGAAGTCGCACCGCACCGGGCCGGCGGCCGCGGCGCGCTCAGCAGGATCGACGCCTCCCGGCGCACCGTGATCCCCGGGCTGTGGGACACCCACACCCACCCCTGGCAGAGCACCTACGGCGGGCGCCAGAGCGTCGGGCAGCTCACGTACGGGATCACCACCGCCGTCTCCTTCGGCGGGTTCGCGTACGAACAGGCCCGTATCCGTGAGGCGGTGGCCGTCGGACAGCTCGCCGGACCCCGGCTGCTGACGACCGGTGAACTGCTCGACGGATCACGGGTCGCCTACAGCATGGGACGCGCCCACCGCACCGAGGACGGTCTGCGCCGGTCGCTGGAGCGGGGCGCGGCGCTCGACTGGGACTTCGTCAAGACCTATGTACGGGCGCCGAGCTGGGTGATGGAGGAAGCGGCACGTTTCGCGCACGAACGCCTCGGCGTGCCCTCCGGGAGCCACCTCCTGTCCCCGGGCGTCCAGACCGGACAGGACCTGACGACCCATCTGCTGGCCACTCAACGCGGGGAGTTCGGCCACGCCCTGACCGCGACCGGCCGGGCCTACGAGGACGTCGTGGAGATCTACAGCCGACAGGGCGTCAACTTCGCCCTCGTCACGACTCCGTTCACCTCCGCACCGCTGCTGGGCGCCGATCCGGGGCTCGCCGACGACCCCCGGGTCACCGTCGTGATGCCGCCGTGGGACTCCGTGGCCGTACGGCAGTCGGCGGGTGTGCCGCCGACCCCCGCCCAACTGGCCACCCTCCGCACGGAGACGGACGTCTACCGGCGGGTGCTGGCCGCGGGCGGTCTCGTCGCACTCGGCACCGACCAGCCCCTCGTGCCCGTCGGGCTCTCCCTGCACCTGGGCCTGCGCGCCCTGCACCGCGGCGGACTCTCCCCGGCGGGGGCACTGCGCACCGCGACCGTGCTGCCGGCCCGCCTCTTCGGCCTCGACGGCGACCTCGGCACCGTACAGCCGGGGAAACTCGCCGACCTGACGGTGGTGGACGGCGATCCGTTCACGGACTTCGACACGCTCGTCCGTACGGTGGCGGTGCTCAGGGGCGGGACACCGTACGAGACGGACGACCTGGTGGCCGCGTTCGAGCCGTCCCCGGCGGCGGCATCGCGCGCGGCGGTCGGGGACGACTGGCTGGAGGTGGGGCGGCTGATGCGCCGGGACGGTTGCTGCGACGCCGGATCACTGTGATGTGCCCTTGAAGCCCTTGAAGGTACGCAGGAAGGTGGCCTGGGCGGCCCGGTTGGCGGCGGTGTCCCAGTCCGCGGCCGGGGTCGTCCACCTGAGGGAGAAACCGCGGTGGTCGCCGACCAGGAAGCCACGCCCGAACGTGCGCTCACGCACCCCCGCGGAGGTGGACAGCCACTCCATGTCCGCACCCTGGTAACCCTGGTACTGCACGGCCGTGATGTCGCCCACCCGCGCGTAGTCGATGGAGTCGCCCCGCAGGGAGGCGTCCACCTCGCGCCAGACCGCGACGGGGTCCGGGTCGAGCTGGGTGCTGTAGGTGACGGTCAGGGTGCGTGGGTCACCACTCGTGCCGAGGAGGACGCGGTAGGAGCCGTCGGCGGAATTCTCGGTCCGCAGGGGCTTCCAGCCCTTGGGGAGGGCGATGGAGAAGCCCTGCGGCGCGGTGTAGTGGAAGAAGCCGGTGGGCGGATCGCCGTCGAGGGTGCGGGACGGGGAAGGGGAGGCGGAAGGGGACGTGGAGACGGAAGGGGACGGGGACGTGGAGACGGAAGGGGAGGCCGGGGCCGAGGGGGTCTGCTGGGGGACAGTGCCACGAGCGGCGGACGTGGCGGCGTCGGACGGCGAAGGCGCGGCGCCGGACGCGGACGTGCTGCGCTCGGACAGCCCGCCCGCCGCGACGAGCCCGGCGAAGCAGACGACGGTCACGGCCAGCGCCCCGCCCAGCAGTACCGGGCGGCTGCGGAGCCGGTTGCCCCGGACCCGCGCCGAGAGCGGGGTCTCCAGGTCCGATTCCCGGAAGAGCGGCAGCTGCTCGGTGGGCACCGAGTCCGCTTCGAGCTCCGCCCTGAGGATGCGGGTCAGTGCCTCGCGTACGACCGACTCGGGCACCCGCTCCACGGTGACCCTGCGCAGGAGCCCCTGAATGGCCGGACTGAGCGGACCGGCGCTCAACGGGGCCCGGATGGGCAGCCGTTCCACGGCCCGGAAGGTGGCTTCGAGTCCGCCCCGGTCCCGGATGGCCGGACGCCCCTCGACCATCTCGTACATGATCGCGCCCAGCGCCCACAGATCCGTGGCCGGCCCGCCGCGCTCACCACGGGCCTGCTCGGGGGAGGCGTACGACGGCGCTGTGACGCGCGTGGACGCGGCGGCCCCCATCAGGCCGAAACCGCCCAGCGTGACCCCGCCCCGCTCCTCCACCCACACCTGCCCGGGGCTGAGGTCGCCGTGGGTGATCCCTTCCTGATGGGCGGCCCCCAGGACGTCGAGGATGCCCAGCCCGATCCGCGCCGCCCGGACGTAGGGCATCGGGCCGTGCCCGAGGAGCGCACTCAGCGGAACGCCCTCCGGCCGTGCGGTCACCGTCCACAGGAAATCGCTGTCCTCGACAACATCGATGACGACGGCCACCCGTCCGGGGCAGACCAGACCCAGTGCCTCGGACTCACGGGTGATCCGGACGGCGGTGCGCAGCTCCGCCTCCTCGCGCAGATGGTCCGGGAGGCGTGAGCGGGTCAGCGTCACCGCCCGCTCGGACTCGGCGTCCTGGCCGTGCCAGCAGTCGCGCCCCTCCTCACGGTGGACGACCTCCAGGAGTCGGTATCTTCCGGCGACCAACTCATCCGTGGAGACTTGCACCTTGACCATGGTCATCCCTCGCTGCGCACCGGACTCTCACCTTTCCCGGTTGTACGGCGCATGTGACGTTGAGTGTTCAAAGCCGGGCGATACCCGGGGCCAGTTTTTCCTGAACTCCCGTCGCGGCGCGCACGCGTACGAAAATTTCCGGCCCGACGACCACGGCGGTTCATCTCCCGGCGCCCTTATCGAGGGGGATCGGTGTCCTTGCCGATGTACGACTCGGCGAAGGCGGTCGCCGCGGCGGTCGAGCCGAGGATCCGCCGCAGCCGGGCCCCCGCCGAGCCCGCCCGGAAGGCATCGCCCGACGACGGCCCGTGCAGCAACTCGGCGAACCACTGGGAGAATTCCTGGTACTCCCACACCCGCCGCAGACAGGCCGCCGAGTAGCCGCGCAGCCCGCTGTCGTCCCCCGCCCCGTAGTGGGCGACGAGCGCGTCGGCCAGCAGCAGGGCGTCGTGCAGCGCGAGGTTCATGCCCTTCGCGGCGATCGGCGCGACGAGGTGCGCGCAGTCGCCCGCCAGGAACAGCCGCCCGTACGTCATCGGTGCCACGACGTAGTTGTGCATGTCGAGCACACGCTTCTCGATCAGCCGCCCCTCCGTGAGCGGCGGGGCTCCGGCCGCCGACAGCCGGGCGTGGAGCTCCGACCACACACGGTCGTGGGACCAGTTCTGCGGATCCTCGCCGGGCGCGACCTCCAGGTAGTACCGGGTGACCTCGGGGCTGCGGGCCATGTGCGCGCCGAAGCCCCGCGGATGGACACCGAAGACGACGCAGTCGCTGGACGGCGGCGCCTCGGCGAGCAGCGCCAGCCAGCCCACGCCGTGGTCGTGCCGGGCCACCGTGCCGCGATCGGGGGTCACATGAGTGCGGGTCACTCCGCGCGCACCGTCGCAGCCCGCGACGAACTCGCAGTCGATCCGCCGCCGCTCGCCCGTCCGCGCGTCGGTGTACAGCACCGCGGGCCGGTCGCCGTCGACGCCGTGCAGGACCACGTCCCGCACGCCGAAGCGGATGTCGCCGCCGCGCTCGTCCGCGTACTCGCGCACCAGGTCGGTCACCAGCAGCGGCTGCGGATAGACGAAGTGCCGGTCCCCGGACAGCGCGGCGTACCGGAAGCGGTGCCGCTCGCCGTCGATCCGGAACTCGCACTCGCTGTGCGCCCGTGCCCGCTCCACCAGCCGGTCGGCCAGCCCCCGCCGGCGCAGCGCCCGCACCGCCCACTCCTCGATGAACCCGGCGCGCGGCCGCTGTTCGATGAACTCCCGGCTCTCGGCCTCCAGAACAACGCAGTCGACGGACGCGGCCCGCAGGACGTTGGCGACCGTGAGACCGGCCGGCCCCGCGCCGATGACGACGACGGGGACGCGCCGCTCCGGCGCGGAAGTGGGGGAGGGGGTGGTCATCCGAGCATTATGTCGGTGACCCGACAACCCCTGACACGGTCTGCACAACCCCCTGACACTTCCTGCGCCGACGCGACGCGCGGGCCCCGGCGCGTATCAGGCGCGTGCCACGAACTCCCACCTCCCGTGCGGCGCCGTGTACACGACGAACCCCGGCTCCGCGCGCACGAACACCGCCCCGTCCGGCGCCGTCACGGCCGCCCGGTCCGCCGCCGGTACATGCACCTCCGCCGTCGCCCCGACCGGCACCCGCACCGACAGCCGGGTCGTCCCGGCCACGACGGACCACGCGGCCGCCGCCTCACCGCGCACGGTGTGCACCGAGGTGCGGGCCCAGTCCACGCCCGTACGGCCGTCCGGACGGACGGTGAAGGTGCGGTAGCCCGCGTCGCCCGGGCGCAGGCCCGCCACGTTCTCGTAGAGCCACTGCACCACGGTGCCCAGGAAGTAGTGGTCCCGGGAGCGGGAGTCGAGCGGCCACATCTCCCACATGGTGTCGGCGCCGTTGTCGAACCAGTATCCCCAACCGGGGTAGGTGCGCTGGGTGGCGAGGGCGTGCGCCACCTCCGGATGGCCCTGGGCGGAGAGTTCGCGCAGCAGCACACTGGTGCCCAGCGCCCCCGTGTTGAGGTGGTTGCCCCGCCGCGATATGTCGGCCAGCAGCGAGTCGACCACGCTCGCCCTGGCACCCGGCGGGACGAGCCCGAAGGCCAGCGGGATGCAGTTGCTGGTCTGGCGGTAGTCGGGGTCCTTCGCCGTACGGTAGTACCCGTCCGCGCCGAGGAAGGCCGCGTTGAACGCCGCCTTCAGCGCGTCGGCCGTCCCGCGGTAGCGCGTCGCCACCTCGGTGTCGTGCAGCAGGTCCGCGAGTTCCGCCGTGCCGGTGAGCGCGCGGTGCAGATACGCGGTGGCGGTCAGCCTGGTGTCCTCGGGCGGGATTCCGCCGTAACCCGGCGGCAGCCAGTCGCCGAGCGCGGTCACCGCCAGCCCGTTCTGGAGCCGCGCGATCTCCCAGTCCAGGTAGCGGGTGAGCGGCGCCCAGTGGTCGCGGGCCGCGCGCTCGTCCCCGTACACGCGGTACATCTCCCGCAGCAGGAAGGGATACACCGTCGTCCACTCCGGAGCGGGAGCCAGATCGTGATAGCCCCAGCCGCCGCTCGGCACGATCACCGGCAGCTGCCCCTCGGCATTCTGACTGTCCTTCAGATCGCCCAGCCACTTGGTCAGGAAGCGGTGCACGCCGAGGGCGTACGTCATCACGGGCGCGCCCAGCTGTGCGTCGCCGGTCCAGCCGTTCTTCTCGTACACGGGGGTGTCGGTCGGGATGCCGTGCAGATTGTTCAGGACGGTACGCCGCATCGCCCCTTCCAGCCGCTCGTAGAACGGCTCGGAGCAGGCGAAGGTGCCCGTCGACGCCACCCGTGTGTGCACCACCCGGCCGAGCACCTGGGCGGGCTCGGGCTTCGCGGGCAGACCGCTGACCTGCACGTAACGGAAACCCTTGTACGAGAATTTGGGCTCCCACACCTCGTCCTCGCCGCCGCCCGCGCACACGTACTCGTCCGTCTGGCAGCGGCCCGGCGCCAGATCGTTGCGGGCGAGCACACTGCCGTCGGGGTTCAGCCGCTCCCCGTGGACCAGCCGCACGGTCGTGCCGGCCTCCGCTCGCACGGTCAGCCGGGTCCAGCCCGCGAGGGTCCGGCCCATGTCGACGACGTGGACGCCCTCGCTCAACTCGCTGATGGCGACGGGGCGTACGGTCTCCGCCACCTCGATCGGGTCGTGCGCCTGGGCGCGCAGGGCCCCCTTCGGAGCGCTCTGCTGCTGGGCCTGCTGCCAGGCCTGGTCGTCGAACCCGGGGCGCGTCCAGCCCCTGGGTGCCTTTCGGGCGTCGTAACTCTCCCCCGCATAGAGGGAGTTGGAGAGAGTCGGGCCGTCGGTGAGACGCCACTGCCCGTCCGTTGCGACGGTGCTGCGGGAGCCGTCCGGATGGTCGATCTCCAGCTGAGCGAGCAGCCGGGGCTCGCCGTGCCAGGGCGCTCGGTTCCAGTTCCACGCGGTGGATGTGGTCAGGCCGAAAAAGCCGCGCCCGAGCGTGACGCCGATCGCGTTGGTGCCGCGCCGGACCTGGTCCGTGACGTCGTGCACCGCGTACAGGACCGTCTCGTCGTAGTCCGTGAAGCCGGGGTCGAGCACCTGACGGCCGGTGCGGACGCCGTTGATCTCGGCCTCGTAGTAAGCGAGTCCGCTGATGTGGAGCCGGGCACGCGTCACCGCCTTCGGGACGGTGAACTCCCGGCGCAGCAGGGGAGCGGGCCGCTCGGGGACCGCGATGGTGACACCCGTGCCCCAGGGGCCCTGCCCGTACGGCGCCAGCACGACCGCTTCCGGCCAGCTTCCGTCGTCGAACCCGGGCTGCTGCCAGCCCTGTTGCTCACTGTCGGCGCAGCGCCAGCCGGCCCCGGTGACGAGGTCGACGGTGTCGCCGGAGCCGGTCTCCACGATCAGGCGGAGCAGTAGCCCGCCCGGGTTGGCGGATCCGTTGTCGCGGTTGGTCGCGACGGCGGCGACCACGATCCGGCCGCCGCTCGCCCCGCGCACCTGCTCGGTGACGTCGGCGAGATGCCCGGTGCGCCAGGCGTCGGTCTGCTGGGGCTGATTCAGGACCTGTTGTCCGTCGACGTAGAGCGTGAAGTCGTCGTCTGCCGTGGCCACCAGGGTCGCCCTGCGCACCTCGTCGCCGGTGGGGAGGGCCGCCGTCGTACGGAGCCAGCGGGGCCCGACGGGCGCCGAGCCGGTGGTCGAGCCGGGCGACCAGATCCAGGACGCCCCGTCGAAACCGGGCGGCTCGGGTGTGGCGGCCGCCCCGATCCAGAAACCTTGCCACCCGTCCTTTGGCAACGTTGTCTCCCACCAGCGCGGGGCACTCCACGCCGACGGCCGGCCGTGGCCGTCCCAGACCCTGACCTGCCAGTGGTAGCGGGTGCGGGGCCGTAGGGCGGGCCCCGCGTAGGCGATGCCGACGGTGCGGTCCGAGGCGACCCGGCCCGAGTCCCAGACCAGGTGGCGTCCCTTTCGGAGGTCCCGCTCGGTGAGCGCCACTCGCACCCGGTACGCGGACTGCCGGGCACCCCGGCCGGCGGCGGCCAACTCCCAGGTGAGTCTGGGGTGTTCGACCTCGGTGCCGAGGAGGGTCTCGGCGTACTCGACGGTGGTGCGTTCGATGCGCAGGCCGTCCTCGTGCGGGATGCCGGTGCTCGCGCCCTGCGATGCGGAGGCGGTATGGACACCCCCGGACCCGAGTGCGACGGAGGCGCCCGCTCCGACGACGGAGCTGCGCAGGAAGACGCGGCGGTCCCAATCCTTGGCCATGTGTCGCCCCTCAAGGGTGAAGCGATGATTGAAACGTTTCAATTCGGTTGCAACGATCCTATGCATCACGTCACTTGGGCCTCAAGGGTCCTGCACGTACCTCATGGACAGGCGATGTCCCCCGGAGGAAGGATGGCGAATGCACACACTGTCCCGCACCGTCGCCGCACAGCCCGCTGTCCGTCCCCTCGCAGTTCCCCTGCTCCAGCCGTCGCCCGAGCCGCCCGGAGGCCGCCTTCATGAGTGCTCCCCTGCCCGTCAGCACACCCGCCGCCCAGGGGGTGGACGCCGCGGGCATCCACGCGTTCCTCGACGCCGTCGAGGCCGCGCCGGACATCGAACCGCACAGCCTGATGATCCTGCGCCACGGACACCTCGTGGCCTCCGGCTGGTGGGCGCCCTACACCCCCGACCGCCTCCACCTGCTCTACTCGCTCAGCAAGAGCTTCACGTCCACGGCCGCCGGATTCGCGGCCGCCGAAGGGCTGCTGCGCCTCGACGACCCGGTGATCTCGTACTTCCCCGAGTTCGAGGCCGACATCACCGACCCGCGCAGTCGCGCCATGCTCGTACGGCACCTCGCGTCCATGACCAGCGGCCACCTCGGCGAAACCTACGAGGCGGCGGCCCGACGCGACCGCGACGAGATCGTCCGGGGCTTCCTGCTCACCCCGCCGGACCGGGACCCCGGGACCGTCTTCGCCTACAACCAACCGTGCACCTACACGCTCGCCGCGATCGTCCAGCGGGCGTCCGGCCAGTCGCTGACGGAGTACCTGCGGCCCCGGCTCTTCGACCCGCTCGGCATCGGCGAGACCGCCTGGCTGCAGCGCCCGTCCGGCCGCGACCTCGGCTTCAGCGGTCTGCACGCCGCGACGGACGCGGTCGCCCGGCTCGGCCAGTTCTATCTGCGGGACGGTGTCTGGGAGGGCGAGCGGCTGCTCCCGTCGTCATGGATCGCCGAGGCCACACGCGCGCACATCTCCACCGCGGACGGTACGGACCAGGGTGCGCTCTCGGACTGGCAGCAGGGGTACGGGTTCCAGTTCTGGATGGGGCGGCACGGGTATCGCGGTGATGGCGCGTTCGGACAGTTCTGTCTCGTCCTGCCCGTGCACGACGTGGTGATCGCGACGACCGCCGCGACCGAGGACATGCAGGCCCTGCTCAACCTGATGTGGCGGCACCTTCTTCCGGCGTTCGACGCCGCGCCGCTCTCCGGCGGAGAGGACGAGGCGCTGCGACACCGCCTCGAACAGCTCGCCCTGCCGCCGGTCGAGGCGGACGCCGGGCCGCCGGGACGGGCCGACGCCTGGGCCGGCGCCGTGTTCGCCCCGGAGGGCGGTCACTGCGCGGAGCAGCGCACCCTGACCGGCGTCACGGTCGCCGTCCCGGCGGAGGGGGAGGGCGGCTGGAGCGTGTCGCTGCACGAGGGCGACGAGCGGCTGGAGCTGCGGCTCGGCGCAACGGGCTGGACCGTGGACGGGGACGCGTTGCCCACGGCGGTGAGCGGAGGGTGGACGGATGCGGACAGCCTCCGTGTCGACGTGCTGTTCCTGGAGACCCCGCACCGCCTGACCGTGACCTGTTCGCTGCCGGACGGCACGTTCGGCGCGCACTGGCACACGACTCCGCTGCACGGGGGGCGGCTGCGGTCGCTGCGGGCGCCGGTGGGGGACCGGGTGCGGTAGTCGCCGCCGCGGGCCTTCCGTTCGGGGCGGCACGGGGCATGGCGGAGGCCCTGGTTGACCCGGCGTGGTGGATCCGGCGGAAGGTGTTCTCGTACCGGTCGTCGCGGTGCCGGGCGGGCAGGGTGCCGGGTGGGCGTGGTTCGGCCGTGGTGGGCGTCGGGGACGGTGTCCGGCGAGGCCGTGACGGAGGTGCGGCTCGCGGGCGGCGGCTCGTGCCGGCCGAAGACGGCACCGCCGTGGTTCACGGCCGTCCCGGTGGCGCGGCGGGACGGCGGGGTCACGGACGGCGAACTCGCCGAGCGCTGTGACCTGCAGTAGCGTGAGGCTACCCGCGCCCCGTCCGTCAGCGGCCCGCCGGTCGGGTTCGCATGTGGCCGACGCTCGGTGCGCGTTCGGTTCGCGTGCCCGTCACGACCGACCCTGAACACCTGCGGACAGAGTGCGGCGAGATCAGACCGACTCTCCGAGGCAGGGATCCAGATGGCTACCTATCGAGTCGCGCAGGTGACCGCCGCCGGCGGTTCGTTCGAGATCGACGAGCGTGAGGTCCCCCAGCCGGGCCCCGGACATGTACGCGTCGCCGTCGACGCCTGCGGGGTGTGCCACAGCGACACCATGTTCGTGAACGCCGCCCTCCCGGGCGTGACCTTTCCGGTGGTCCCCGGGCACGAGGTCGCCGGACGGATCGAGGCACTCGGCGAGGGGACGCAGGACCGTGGCTGGCAGCTGGGCGACCGGGTGGCGGTGGGCTGGTTCGGCGGCGCATGCGGTTACTGCACGCCCTGCCGGCAGGGCGACTTCATCGTGTGCGTGAACCTGAAGGTCCCCGGCTGGTCGTACGACGGCGGGTACGCCGAGCAGGTGGTCGTGCCCGTGGACGCGCTGGCCCGGATCCCCGACGCGCTGGCGGCCGCCGATGCGGCGCCCCTGGCCTGCGCGGGTGTGACCGTGTACAACGGCATGCGGCACAGCTCGGCACGGCCCGGTGACCTGGTCGCCGTACTCGGCATCGGCGGCCTGGGACACCTGGGAGTGAAGTACGCGGCGGCGATGGGCTTCGAGACGGTGGCGATCGCCCGCGGTGCCGACAAGGCCGACTTCGCCAAGCAGCTCGGCGCGCACCACTACATCGACAGCACGACCGACACCCCGGTCGCCGAGGCGCTGCAGTCCCTCGGAGGTGCCCAGGCCGTCCTGGCCACGGCCGCCAACTCCGCCGCCATCACCGCGACCGTGGACGGGCTGCGTCCCCGCGGCGAGCTGGTGGTCGTCGGCGCGGACATGGAGCCGCTCGGCGTCAACCCGGTTCAGCTGCTCATGGCCGGCAAGCTCGTCCGCGGCCACCCCAGCGGCACGTCGCAGGACATCCAGGACACCATGGAGTTCAGCGCCCTGCACGGCATCCGCCCGATGACCGAGGTCGTGACGCTGGAAGAGGCCGACGAGGCGTACCGGAGGATGCTCTCCGGCGCCGCCCGCTTCCGAATGGTGCTCACCACGAGCTGACTGTGCGTACGGCCGTGTCCGCTAGCTCTGTGGGACGTCCTTGACGAACACGATCCCGTCGCTGTCCGCCAGGTGGGCCGGGTCCAGCGGGGAGTAGCCGAACCACGCGGATACGCGAGGCGCGGGTGGCGTATCGCCCAGGGCGGTGGCCAGCCGTGGGGCGTCGATGACGCAGCGGTCCTCCGGGAGCGCGTACAGAAGTCCTTCGACGGTGTCCGGCGGCGGGGTGTCCACTCCCTGGTGCCGGATCGTGCCGAGGGCCGTGGCCACGAAGGCGTACTCCTCGCCGAGCCGGGCGCTCACCAGCGCACCGGCGCTCCACCACTCCAGCGGCATCCTGCCCATCCGCATCGTGCTCCTGGCCCGCTGGAGATGGCCGTTGTGGGCGTGGACGAGTGCCGGGCCCCGGTCGGCGACGGCGAGGAGGTTGTGGGCCATCATCTGGTCCCGCAGGCCCACCAGCCGGGTCAGGCGGCTCGGCGAGGTGTCGGCCATCCAGTAGTGGTAGCGCAGCAGGCCGGTGGCGGTGCGCCCGTACAGGCACGCCCGGTCCCAGTCGTCCCGCGAGGTCGCCCTGATCAGGTGCGGCGTCTGCGCGTCGAGCAGCGCCACCAGATCGTCGGCGAGCAGCCGCAGCCGACCGGCCTCGGCCGACTGCCCCACGGACTGGGCCGGGTCCATCATCGCGGCGGGGTCGGTCCATCGGGCGTCGGTGCCGAGCAGGCGGTCGAGTGTGTCCCGGTGCAGGGGAGCAGGTCCGCGTCCCCCTGGGTCGAGAGGTAGCCGTGGAGTGCGGTGAGGGCCTGCCGGGGGCTCGCGGCGCCGGTGATCTCCAGCGGGCCGTCGAAACCGGCGAAGCGGAGCCGTTCGGACGCGGGCCGGCCGTCGTTGTAGGCCCGTATCCAGCGCACGAGTGCGCGGTTGGCCGCGGAGGTGCCCCAGCCGTGGCTGAATCCGTGCTCCATGACCTCGTCGAGAGTGCCCGTGCCCGAGGTGACGTAGTCGTCCACGACCAGGCCCATCAGGCAGTCGCTCTCGATCGCGATCGTCCGGTAGCCCTCCTGCTCGACGAGCTGCCGGAAGAGCTCGTTGCGCAGGTCGAGCAGAGTGTCCTCGCCGTGGGTGGGCTCGCCCAGGGCGAGCAGCCGAGGCCGGGCCGGGAGCAGCCTCATGACGGCGGCAGCCTCGACGGCATGGGCGGTGTCCTTGATGTCAGTGGCCATGCCTTCAACGGTATCGTTGAACCTTCGGTTGAAACTTTCCCGCGATATCCTGCGATATCGTCGGTCTCATGGGGCGAGACCTTCAAAACGGTGAGCGGCTCAGGCCGGTTGATCTGGCGCGCGGGCACGGTCTGTCCACGCAGGCGATCAGGAACTACGAGGAGGCCGGCATCCTTCAGGCCGCCGGTCGCACACCCCACGGCTATCGCACCTATACCTCGCTGCACGCGCAGGCTCTGCGCGCGTTCCTCGCCCTGGTGCCCGGCCACGGCCACCGCACGGCGACGTCGATCATGCGGGCGGTGAACCAGGGCGCGGTCGACGAGGCGTTCCGCCTCATCGACGAGAGCCACGCCCAACTCCTCGAAGACCGGCGGACCCTCCAGGCCGTGGAGCGCGCCCTCCGCGGCCTGGAGCCCACCGCGACGTCCGAGCCCGACGCAGTGTCCGGGCCGGCCGGCGGGTTCATCGGGCCGCTGGCAGAAAAGCTCGGCATCCGGCCCGCGACGCTGCGCAAGTGGGAGCGCGCCGGGCTGGTGCGCCCGCGCCGCGACCCGCGGACCGGGTACCGCGTCTACGACGAGGCCGACGTGCGGGACGCCCGGCTGGCGCACCAGCTCAGGCGTGGCGGCTACCTGCTGGAGCAGATCGCCCCGCTGATCGCCCAGGTGCGGGCGGCCGGCGGGCCGGAGCCGCTGGAGGCCACCCTGCGCGACTGGCAGGGTCGGCTGTCCGCTCGCGGGCGCGCGATGCTGGCCGGGGCCGCCGAGTTGGAGACGTACCTCCGCGAGAAGTCAGTAACTGGCCCACCCGCAGTCCCCTGGCGTGGTTCCTCCACCGGCAGTGGCAGCGGCAGCGGGCGCGAGGTCGGTGGGCGAGGAGGGTCCCCAGGCACTCATGGCTCTTGACCTTCCCCATAGGTGAAGGCCGACAGTGTCTGTGGCGATCCAGCCGGCGAGCTGAGCGCGCTTGGTCCTGACCGAACGCGGAGGAGAGGAACCTGCATTGGACGACGACGCTCTCCTGGCAGAGCAGATGGCCTACTACAGGGCCGGCGCGGCCGAATACGACCGGCCCTACGCAGAGTACGAAGACCTGCAGAAGTTACTGGCCGTTGTCGATGACCTCCCGATTGCCGGGGATGTGCTGGAGTTGGCCTGCGGAACGGGCCAGTGGACCCGGAGGCTCTCGGCGCGGGCGCAGTCGGTGACGGCTGTCGACGCGGCAACCGAAGTGTTGGACCTCGCTCGTGCGCGCACCGCATCCCCCACCGTGCAATTCCTTGAGGCCGACCTGTTCGAGTGGCAACCGCCACGACGCTACGACACCGTGTTCTTCGCCTTCTGGCTCTCCCATGTCCCGCCGGCGAGGTTGCCCGACTTCTGGAACACCGTCGCCGCCGCGCTCGCGCCGGGCGGTAAAGCGATCTTCATCGACGACGGCCCCGCCGCGGCCGCAGAGGAGGAAGTCCTCGCGAACCAGCCCGCCCCGGCGGCGCTGCGCCGGCTCGATGACGGCAGCCAGCACCGCATCGTGAAGGTGTTCCACGATGCCCCGACCCTCACGAACGACCTCACAGCGCTGGGGTGGTCGGTCCGCATCCGCTCCATGGGCTGGAACTTCATCGGCATCGCAGAACCGCCGACCACCCGAGGCTGAGAACCCGCAACCGCAGAAGCGTCCTGAGCCGTGCGGTGAGTGCCCGTTTCTGGGAGAGCGTTTTGTCCCGGGGAAGTGTTTGGTTCGAAGTCAGGTGTAGCGCCAGTTCGGGGTGGATTGGCGGGTCAGTCGTCTGCTCATGAGGTCGATCATCGCGGGGCGGATTATGGCTTCGGAGGGGTGTGGGTGGGTTTCGTAGTCGCGGGTGGGGCGGTGGTGGTGCATGGGCCGGCCGAGGGTCCGCTCGGCGACCCGGCGTCGCGGGATCACCTTGAAGCCCTTCGCGGTCGGGTCGTGGTGGACGGCGTCGACGTCGATGCCGAGGGTGGCGCCGTGGTGGGTGGCTTTGGTGCGGTAGCCGGTGTCGGTCCAGGCCTTGGTAATCCTGGGGTGGGTGGCTGCGATCCGGGGGAGCAGGTGGATGCCGCCGGTGTTGTCGGAGATGCCGGCCGCGGTGACTCACACGGCCGGCAGCGGGCCGAGGGCGTCGACGCCGGGGTGGCGCTTGCGGCCTGCGATCTTCTTGCCTGCGTCGATGCCCCCAGCCGCGGCGAGGATGTCGCCGGGCGCGAGGAAGGCCGTACGTGATGGTGGGTTCGGTCCGGTACCGGACGACGGCCCGGGCCGCTGCCCGCCCCGGGCTCATCGGGTGACGATCGGCGTCACGAGGGCGGCGAGTACCGCCACGCCGGTCAGACCGATGAGCAGGGGCTCGCGGTATGACGGGTGGCGGTGCGTCAGATAGGCGAGGCCGCTGAAGATGATGCCGCCGACCAGGACGAGCAGCAGGACGACGAGCAGGGCGAGCGTGGACATGGGGAGAGGGTTCCCTTCGGGTTCGGGCATGCGTGTCTCGCATGCGGACCGGGAGCGTGGACGGCTCTCACCTCTTGCGTCGCGGGGTGAAGGCTCCGACAGGACCGGGAGTATGCGCTCGCGGACGGTTAGCGCGGCAAGCGATAAAACGGGGGGTGACATCCGGCTCCGCGCGCGTCCTCCGCCCTACAGCACCCGGCGGGTGCAGGGCGCGCAGCCGACGGAGGCGTAGCCGTCCATCAGTAGCGGGTTGGTGAGTACGCCGTGCTCGGCGACATACGCGTCCACGTCGTCCTGCGTCCAGCGGGCGATCGGGGAGACCTTGACCTTCTGCCGCTTCTCTGCCGAAGCGACCCTTCAAGGCTCTAAGCTGCGCATTTCGCCTGGCCGGGTCGGGGTGGTGGGAGGCTGCGGCGGAGAGAGGCAAGTCGCGCAACCCGCCCATGCGTGACGGCGTCACGTGCGGGCGGGCGGGCGGGTGCGGGCAACCGGGACCCCGGGCGGGACGTGCGGCCGGGGTCAGGGCGCCGCCGGGCCGCCGCGCCGCAGAGCGGTACGGCGGGCCTGCTCGGCGGTCAGCCGATTGTTCTTGTGCCGGACCCGTTCACCGACGGCCACTGGGTCGACGGCGCCGGCGGCCGCGGCGGCCTCCGTCCAGGTGGTCCCCTCGCCGTAGGCGTAACGCAGGTGGCAACTTCATCGACACCGCGACCACCTATACCGCCGGCAGTTCGGAGTCCATCCTTCAGAACCCGGGCGGGCGATGTGAACGCGGTCGGCAACCACCGCAAGAACCTCCGGCAGGCGGTAGAGGCGTCGCTGCGCCGGCTCCGCACCGACCACCTGGACATTCTGTGGGTGCACGCGCGCCAGGTCGGGTAGCCCGAGGGGGAGACTCCCTCGGGCTACCCGACCTGGCGACCTTGGGCTCAAGCGGACGGCGTGTCCGGGGACCGCAGGCCGAGCCACTGCTCGGCGTCCCAGGCCTGGAACCGCTCTACCTCGGTGAACCCCAGCTTTGCCGCGAGGCGCATCGAGCCGATGTTGGCGGTCTGGGTGGTGAGCACCACCGGCTCGCCGGGAAGGACGCCGTCGAACCAGTCGAGTGCCGCCGCGCACGCCTCGGCGGCGTACCCGAATCCCCACGCCCGCGGCAGGAACAGGTAGCCGAGATCGGCCTTCCCCGCGGCAGCCGGGCGGCGGTGCCCCGTTGCTCTCCTGAGCAGGATCTGGCCGATCATCGACCCGTCGAGATCAACGACGAAACTCCCGGGCCACCGCTCGGGCGTCCCGGGCATCTCGCGCTCAAGCTCGTCACGCGGCCGGGGGCCGCCGAGGTAGGTGTGCACCTCTGGCGACGCCAGCAGTTCGATGAACGCCGCACGGTCCTGGGCCTCGGGCTCACGGAGCACGAGCCTCTCGGTCCTCATGGGCTCAGGCGGCCAGGCGACGGGCCCCAGGTCTGACATGCGCGCAGGCTAACAGCGCGAGAGGCGCTGGAAATAGGTTTCCTCTCGACTGCCGCCCGGCCAGCGCGGCGCGCCATGCGGTGGCCGAGCCGCCCACTACCGCCGGTCGCCACCTCGTGGGTCAACCAGCCCGGCCTCACTGCCGGCACCGACCCGCAAGGGCGCGCCATGCAGCCGGCCGACCGCCGCGTCGCCGCCGTCCAACGCCCCTTCCCCGCAGCGAAGGCGCACCCCGGCGAAGGGCGCTGACCCGCACCCGTCGCTCCGCCCCCCGGTCGAATTATCCCGTCTTAGATGATCTGCTCCGAGGCCGTGGCTGAGACCTGCGTCGACTTGATCAACTGAGACGCGCGGTAGCAGGGAATCTCAGAGGTCTAGCAGAACTCCGTTAGGTTGCTCTGGCCCTTGGGTTTGGGCTGGTGGTGGTTGTTCTGGGCAGGGGGCGGTGGCAGGTGGTGCAGGTGCCGGTCCAGCAGTTCAGCAGGTCTTGGAGGGTGTCGAGGATCTGGTAGAGGGTGAGTTGGCTGTATCGGCTTGGGGCCGGGCGTTGTTCGGTGAGGAAGGCGTGGGCGGCGGTGACCAGGGTGACGTGGTGATGCCACCCGGCCCAGGAACGGCCCTCGAAGCGGTCCAGGCCGAGGCCGTGTTTGAGTTCCCGGTAGTCGTGCTCGATGCGCCGGCGGATCTTGGCCAGGCGGACCAGTTCAGCCGGCGGGGTGTCGGCGGACAGACTGGACAGCCAGTAGTCGCTGGGTGCTTCGGAGCCTTCGGGTCATTCGGCCGGCAGCGTCACTTCGGGCAGGACACCGTCCCAGCAGTCGCCCTGCGTGGTTGCGGCGGCCTGGGCCAGACGGCGGGCCCTGACGCCGGCGGGCCGCACCCGCACGGCCAGGAAGTGCGAGCGCATCGGCCCGCGGGAGCCTTGCCGCCAGGTGACCTCGTGGAATGCCGTCCGTCCGTGGCTCATCGCCGGCGCGGCCACCGGGGACGGCTTGTCCCGGTAGCGGGGCTGCGGCTTGCGGCCGTTGCCCGACCACGGCGGCGTGAGGGGCTCGGGGCCGTGCGGGTGGACGGTCATATCCGAACGGACCGCCACGGCATAGCCGATGCCCCGCTCGCTCAGGCCGGCCCGGAAGTCGGCGTTCTGCCCGTAACCGGCGTCGGCCACCACCACCGGCGGCACCAGACCCCACCCGGCCAGCTCGTCGATGGTGTCCAGGGCCAGGCGCCACTTCTCCCGGTGCCCGACCTCCTGCGGTATCCCGGTCTTCTGCCGCAGTACGGCATCGTGCGCCCACTCCCCGGGCACGAACAACCGCCACTGCAGCGGACAGGACGCGGTGTCGGAGACCGCGTGCACGCTCACCGCGAGCTGGCAGTTGGCCTGCTTGCCCAAAGCGCCGCAGTACTGATGCTGTTGGCCAACCCGGTCGGCCACGTCGGCTCCGCGGCATGTGTGCCGGAAGCCGTGAGCACTAGATCGATCTAGTGCTCACGGCTTCCGGGGAGAGTGTTCCCCGCGGCGGATTTGCCAACAGCATCAGTACTGGGGCGCGACCGCCACCGACATCTTCCCGTCCTTGGAAGTGGCACATTCTGTACCTCAACTACTCACACCCGGTGTTACGGGGCGAGCAGGTCGGCGAACTCGCGGTCGGTGGCGGCGGACCGGGCCTGATCGGCGCGGGTCCGGTAGTGGCCAGCGTTCGGTGTGGATTTTGGCGTGGTGCTCCATGTTGCGCCTGGTTCGCAGACGGCCGGCAGGCGACGCGGCCGGACGGATCGTGATGGGGTGTGGTCGGCCGTCAGCGTGCTCGCTCAAGGACAGCGCCGCCGATCGACCTGCCGAGGTGTTCCGTAAGGGGATCCCTCAACGGAACACCGGCCGAAGGGAACGGAGCCCCAGGTCAGGGTCTTCCGCATAGGTGTTCCGCGAACCGTCCCGGTGAAGGGGGGGCTATACGGACCAACCCCGGCCCGGGCGCTGGTGGTCGAGTCGGTCGCCTGCCCGGCGATCCGCAAGGTACGGGCCGAGTGCCTCACGGCGTGGGCCCAGCTGATGGAGGCGCTGGTGGCCGGGCGCCGCCCCGACCGGCCGGTACCGCCGATGGCCGGTACCGCCGCGATCGGGGCGGTCGTGTATCTGCCGGCCACCGCCATCGAGGAGGGCCGGGACCTGTCCTCGATGAGCGGCGTGCTGGCCGACACCGCCTAGCGTCTACTGGCCCGGCGGCGGGGCGGGCCCGCGGCTAGCTCAGATGCCGGGTGAAGAACTGGGCCGCGGCGTCCCCCGCGAACTGCGGGACGCCGGTGTGCCCGCCCATGTTGGCGTGCAGCGTCTTCTCCTTGGAGCCGAAGGCGTCGAACAGGTCCAGGGCAGTCTGCCGGTCGTTCCCTTCGTCGTCCCACTGGAGCAGGACGTGCAGCGGAATGGTGACCTGCCGGGCCTCCTCGAACATGGAACGAGGCACGAAACTCCCGGCGAACAGAACGGCGGCCGAGATGCGCGGCTCGACCACCGCCAGCCGGGTCCCGATGGCGATCACTCCCCCCGAGTACCCGACCGGGCCACCGATCTCGGGCAGCGAAAGGAGGGCGTCCAGGGTGGTCTGCCATTCCGGGACCGCCTTTTCGACCAGCGGGAGGACGAGCCGGTCCACGATGTCGTCGTCGACCGGCTCGCCGGCCTCCAGCGCCCGGCGCAGGTCGGCGCGGGCCTGCTCGGCGACGGCGGAACGGGGCCGGTCGCCGCTTCCGGGGAGCTCGATGGTGGCCGAGGCGAAGCCCTCCGCCGCGGAGTGCCGGGCCCGGGCCGCCAGCCGGGGGTACATCTTGTGCAGTCCGCCGGGGTGGCCGAGCAGGATCAGCGGCGCCGGTGCGGACGCGGATCCGGGCGTCCACAGGATGCCGGGAATCTCGCCGAGGGTGAATTCGCGCTCGAGGACGCCGTCATCGAGGCGTTGTTCAGAAGTGAAGTGCATGGTCGTGCCTTTCGGGAGTGCGCAGTGTGGCGCTCCCGGACGACCTATCGCCCGACCGTGACCCCGAAGGGGAGCACCCATGTCGATACTGTGTTCACGGGTACCACCTCCTCGTTCTCTCGCACGGCCTCCGGAAAAGTAGCAGTGGTCGCCGTGGTCCGCCAACGGGTTTTTGCGGAGACTCCGTGGCCGGATGCCAGGGAGTTACTCGCCTAAACGAGCGTTTTGTTCCGGGGAGGGTGTTTGGTAGCTCTTTGGGTGTCCGGTCGATTCAGGAGTGGTGGGGCTAGGGATATCTCGTGTGTCAGGTGATGCTGTTGACGCTATGTGCGGGCCCGTTTCCGTCCGTTCGATCTTGTCTGATCTCAAGGCGCCCCTACTGAAACCCATGTGCGCCCTGTCGGTACGAGGGTCGCGACGGTAGTACCGAAACATGACGCGACAGCGCCCGTGTCCCAGCAATCTGTCCGATGCCCGCTGGGAGTTGACAGAGCCCGCCCTGGCCGCCTGGCGCTACCTGCCGCACGACTTCGCGCCGTGGGAAACCGTCTACGGATACTTCGCCGCCTGGCAGAAGGACGGCATCCTCGTCCAAATGAACGGTCCCCTGCGTCAGTTGGTGCGGGAGGCCGAAGGCGGGGACGCCGAGCCGAGTGCCTGTGTGCTCGACGCCCAGAGCGTCAAGACCACCGCGAACGTCCCGGCCGCGGGCCAGGGCATCGACGCAGGCAAGAAGATCGCAGGCCGCAAGCACCACCCCGGCGTCGACACCCTCAGCCTGCCGCCGGCCGTATGGGCCACCACCGCCGGCAACTCCGACAACACCGGCGGCATCCACCTACTCTCCCGGATCGCCGCCGCGAACCCACGCCTCACAAGGCCTGGACCGACACCGGCTACCGCACCAAAGCCACCGACCACGGCGCCACCCTCGGCACCGACGTCGAAGCCGTCCACCGCGCCCCGACTGAACCGTTCCGGATTCGGTAGAGACTCTAGATTGTGGCTGTGGCCTGCAGTTTTGGCTGCTGTTGGTAATAGACGGCTTCGTATTCGGCTGGCGGGACGTGGCCTATCTCACCGTGGGGTCGGCGGTGGTTGTACCAGTCGGCCCACTCCGCCGTGGCCAACTCGACGTCGCTGAGGGCCTTCCATGGCCGCTGAGGCTTGATGAGCTCGGTCTTGTACAGGCCGATCGTCGATTCCATCAGTGCGTTGTCGAGGGCGTCGCCGACGGTGCCGATGGACGCCGCGATCTGTTCGGCGGTCAGGTGGGCGGCGAGGCGGAAGCTGGTGTACTGCGATCCGGCATCGGAGTGATGGATCAACTCCCCTGCGATGACAGGGGTGTTCGCGCGGTCACGTTGCCACAGGCCCATTTCGAGTGCGGACAGTACCAGCGGCGTCTGCTTGTTCGTCGCGGCGGACCAGCCGACGATCCGGCGGGAGAAGGTGTCCACGACGAACGCGACGTAGATGGTGCCCGACCAGGTGGCCACGTAGGTGAAGTCGGCGACCCACACCCGGTTGGGGGTGCTGGCCACGAACTGCCGGCCCAGCCGGTCCGGGGCCCGGTCTGCTTCCTTGTCCGCCCTGGTGGTGACGGCCTTCTTCCCGCGCACCGCTCCCGTGATGCCTTCGGCCTTCATCAGGCGCTCGACAGTGCACCGGGCCACCTGATGTCCTTGCCGTTTCAGTTCGGCCCAGATCTTGCGGGCTCCGTGGACGCTGTAGTTGTCGCGGTAGATCTTGGTGATGAGCGGTGCCAGTTCCGCGTCCCGCAGTGAGCGGGCCGACGGCATGCGCTTCTTGTGTGCGTAAAAGGTGGACGGGTGGATGCTGCAGTCGTGCTCGGTGAGCGTCCTGCAGATCGGCTCGACTCCGCCGAAGCGGTCCCGGTGCTCGTCGATGAACGCTACGAGCGTGTGTGTGGCCGGTCGAGCTCGGCCGCGAAGAAACTCGCCGCAGCCTTCAGGATCTCGTTCGCCCGCTTCAGCTCGGCGACTTCTTTCCTGAGGGACTTGAGCTGGGCGGATTCCCCGGTCGTGGTACCGGTCCGGGCACCGGCGTCGACTTCGGCCTGACGCACCCAGTTCCGCAGGGACTCCGGCCCGATGTCGAGTTTCGCTCCGATCGAGCGGATCGCCGCGGACTCGGTCTTGTACTGATCACGAGTCTCCAGGACCAGACGCACGGCCCGCTCCTTGAGCTCCTTGGGGTATTGCTTCGCCATAACGGACTCGATCCTTCCAAAAGATCGAGCCTCGATCAAACCCGGAACGGTTCACACTCCACGAGGTCGCCCGGGAGATCGCCGCCCGGCTCACGGCCACCTTCCTCGCCGACGACTCGGGCCGACGACTCGGGCCGACGACTCGGGCCGACGACTCGGGCCGACGTCCCGTGCACGGGACGCAGCGGAAGTTCCAGACGGACCCGCACTGGCAGAACCTGCCGCAGTTCTACGAGTACTTCCACGGCGACACCGGCGCCGGTCTCGGCGCCAGCCACCAGACGGGCTGGAGCGGACTGGTCGCGGTCACCGCCGGCCTGTTCCAGCCGGCCGACCCCGAGCAGTGGCCCGCCCGCAGCCTGGAGGTCTAGGGTGAAGACAAAGTGGTTGAACTGCGGACGGAGTCTCTCATGAGCGCCCTGAACCCCCTGGACCTCGCCGCGATCGAGGCGGAGCGTGCACGCATCCGGGACACCCACCTGACCTCGGACCGGCCCGCGAGCTCCGCGCGCGGACTGCACCACGTGGCACTGCTCTCCGCGGACGTGGAACGGACCGTGCGCTTCTACCAGGGCGTCCTGGAGTTCCCGCTCACCGAGGTGATCGAGAACCGCGACTACAAGGGTTCCACCCACTTCTTCTTCGACATCGGCAACGGCAATCTGCTGGCCTTCTTCGACTTCCCCGGCCTTGACCTCGGCCCCTACACGGAGGTGCTCGGCGGACTGCACCACCTCGCCATCTCCGTCGACCCCACCACCTGGCAGCGGCTGCGCGAACGGCTCGGCGCCGCCGGGGTCGAGTACCAGGAGGAGAGCGGGACCTCGCTCTACTTCCGCGACCCCGACGGCGCCCGCGTCGAACTGCTCGCCGAGCCGCTGGGGGAGATGTACGGCACCTCGGTGCGCTGAGGGGGTCCGGCCCTTTCGCACGGGACCCGCTCGCCGCCCGGTCGTCGTTCGGCGCACGGTCGTTGTTCAGCGCCCGATCGTCGGTCAGGCGCACGGCCGTCAGTCAGCGCAAGGTGTCCGCCCAGTTCGCGGGGACGCGCCCCGCGGGGCCGGGAACGGGCTGGTCCGCGGGGTGGCTGAGCGGGGGAGCGAGCTCCGGGCCCGACTCGTACATCTCGGACGTCTCGAAGTTCCAGAACCAGGCCTCGCCGGGCTCGAAACTGCGGATGAAGGGATGGCCGGTGCTCTGCGCGTGCGCGGTCGCGTGCTTGGCCGGGGAGTCGTCGCAACAGCCGATGTTGCCGCACTGCGCACAGCGCCGCAGATGGAACCACCAGCCGTCGACGGCGTCGCACTCGGCGCATCCCGTACCGCTCGGCGGGATGCTCGGGTCGATTCCGGCGGGCAGGCTCATGAGGACTCCTCGGGTGTTTCGGTGTCCGCGGCGGTCAGCGGCAGACGGACCTGGAACCGGGTGTCACCCGGGACGGACTGCACCTGCAGACTCCCGTGGTGCTTGTTGACGACGATGCGGAAGGAGATGTCCAGACCGAGCCCGGTGCCCTCACCCACCGGCTTGGTGGTGAAGAACGGGTCGAAGATCCGGTCGCGGATCTCGTCCGGGACCCCGGGACCGGTGTCACGGAACTCCACGAGCAACTGCTCCCGGTCGAGCGCGGTGCGCACGGTCAGCTCTCCCTCGCCGCCCATCGCCGAGACGGCGTTGTCGATGAGGTTCGTCCACACCTGGTTCAACTCGCCCGGGTAGGCGGGAATCTTCGGCAGCGTACGGTCGTACTCCTTGATGACCCTGATGCCGGGCCCCATCTTCCCGGACAGCATCATCAGTGTGCTGTCGAGGAGTTCGTGCACATCGGCGACCTGGTACGGCGCGCGGTCGAGCTGCGAATACTGCTTGGCCGCGCCCACCAGGTGCGAGATACGGGTCGTGGAGTCCTCGATCTCGTTCATGAGGAGCTCGGTCTCCACGGTGTAGTTCAGCCAGTGGACGGCGCCCTGGAGCGTCTCCTCGTCCACGGCCGCCGCGACCTGGTCCAGCCAGTCCGTGTCGAGCCCCGCCTGCACGAAGGTCGGCGCGAGCTGCCAGCCGCCCGCGATGTCGTGGTCGTCGAGCCAGTCGGCGAGCGCGTCCTCCCGGTCGGAGGCCTCCAACGGGCTCAGCGGCGTGGCCTTGGCGACCTGCTCGGCGGTCCGCTCCTGGATCTCGACGAGCGTCTCCAGGGTGTCGCGCGCGTACGGTCCCGCCGCGATCACGCCGAGCTTCTGCCGCATGTGGGCCACCCGGTCCCGCAGCGCGGACGTGGCGCGCACCGCCGCCGCGGCCGGGTTGTTGAGCTCGTGCGTCAGCCCGGCCGACAGCGAACCGAGCGCCAGCAGTCGTTCGCGCTGCCCGATGGCCCGCTGGGTGTTCTGGGAGCCGTAGAACAGCCCTTCCAGCAGATGCACGGCCATGGGGAACCAGTCCCGCATGATCGAGGAGAAGGTCTCGGCAGGCAGGATGAAGAACCGGGAGGGCACCGTGACGCGCAGCGAGCCCTTGTAGCGCGCCTGATCCGGCCCGCTCACATAGGCCTGGGTGGCCCCCGCGTACACCCCGCGCTGGGAGTTACGGATGGTCTCCACGTCGTCGCCGCCGACCCGGCGCGACATCACGAGGGTGCCTTCGAGGAGTACGAAGAAGCAGGTCGCCGGATCGCCCTCGGTGTAGACGGGACCGGGATCGAACTTCTCCACCCGGCCTTCCCGGCACAGCCGCTCCAACTGGTCCGTGTCCAGCTTCTCGAACAGGAACAGCGTCCCGAGTTCCGCCCTGTCGCACGGCATCGGCCGCCCGCTCACGACTGCTCCAGATAACGGTGGACGAGCATGACGGCCATGGCTCCCTCTCCGACCGCGGAAGCGACCCGCTTCGCGGACTCGGCACGTGCGTCCCCGGCCACGAACACGCCGGGAACATTGGTCTCCAGGTGGTACGGCGGCCGGTCCAGTTCCCAGCCCTTGGGCGGCTGCCCGTCGACGGTCATGTCGGGGCCCGCCGGGATGAATCCGCGCTCGTCCCGGAGCACCGTCCCCTCCAGCCAGTCGGTGAGCGGGGCCGCGCCGATGAACACGAACATCCACTGCGCGTCGACGAGTTCGGTGTGCCCGCTCGTCACGTCCCGCAGGGTGAGCTGCTCCAGATGGTCGGTGCCGTGCGCCGCGTCGACGACCGTGCGGGTGCGCACCATGATGTTGGGCGCTTCCTCGATCTGCTGGATCAGATAGTGCGACATCGAGGCGGTCAGTGAGGGGCCGCGGACGAGGAGGGTGACCGACTTGGCGCCCCGGGACAGATACATGGCGGCCTGCCCGGCCGAGTTCGCCCCGCCCACGATGTACACGTCGTGGCCCTGGCACGCGGCCGCCTCGGTCAGCGCCGAACCGTAGAAGACCCCGCACCCCGTCAGATCCGCCAGGCCGGGCGCGTTCAACTGCCGGTACGAGACACCGGTCGCCAGGATCACCGCGTGCGCGGAGATCGCCGAGCCGTCCGAGAAACGGATGGTGCGGGACGCTCCGGTGACCTCAAGTCCGGTCACCTCCCGCGCGGTCAGGATCTCGGCGCCGAACTTCGCCGCCTGCCGCCGCGCCCGGTCGGTGAGCTGGCCCCCGGACACCCCGTCCGGGAAGCCGAGGTAGTTCTCGATGCGCGAGCTCTGCCCGGCCTGCCCGCCGGTCGCCGACCGCTCGACCAGCACCGTCCGCAACCCCTCCGAGGCGCCGTACACGGCCGACCCGAGCCCGGCCGGACCGCCGCCGATGACGACGAGGTCGTAGAACTCCGCCGTCGGCGTGGTGGCGAGCCCCACCTGCGCCGCGAGATCCGGGTCGTCGGGCTCGACGAGCGGCGTCCCGTCCGGCGTGATCACCAAGGGCAGCCGTTCCCCGTCCTGACCGGCCGCGGACAGCAGCCGCTGCCCCTCCGGGGTGTCCGACGAGTACCAGCGGTACGGCACCTGGTTACGGGCCAGGAACTCCCGTACGTCCGAGGAGCGCGCCGACCAGCGGTGCCCGACCACCTTGCAGGTCGCCACCGGCCGGTAGTCGCTGGCCCGCCAGGCGTCCAGGAGATCGTCGAGGACCGGGTAGAGCTTCTCCTCCGGCGGATCCCACGGCTTGAGCAGATAGTGGTCCAGATCGATCACGTTGATCGCGTCGATCGCCGCGTTCGTGTCCGCGTAGGCGGTCAGCAGCACCCGGCGCGCGCCCGGGTAGACGTCGAGCGCCTGCTCCAGGAACTCGATGCCGTTCATCTGCGGCATCCGGTAGTCGGCCAGGATCACCGCCACCTGGTCACCGCGCAGCTTCAGCTCCCTGAGCGCGTCCAGCGCGGTCTCCCCGGACTCCGCGCGCACGATCCGGTGCGACTCGCCGTAGCGGCGCCTGAGGTCACGCGCCACGGCGCGCGACACCCCGGGATCGTCATCCACGGTCAGAATGACGGTCCGCGCTGAACCGGCGGCCTGTGCCATACGTCTCCCACCCCGAGATGGTCAGTGTCGTCCCGGCCGCCAGGTACGCCGGGCGACGCCGCACGGCCGGTACACGCCCAATCGTATGTATGAACGGGCACCTTCGCTCTCGAACTGCTCCGGCCCGCCTCTCACACGGGCCGTACAGGGGCCTGCTCCGGTGGCAGCAGGGACTCCCGCATCTTGGGGAGGATGTTGGTGACGTAGTCCTCGACGGCCGTGTCCAGACCGATGTCGTGCTGGGCGTGCTCGGACAGGTACCAGCGGTGTTCGAGGAGCTCGTGGTAGATCTCGGCCGCGTCCATGGAGCCGCGCAGGTCCGGCGGCACGGCCCGGACGGTCGGCCGGAACACGTCCCGCACCCAGCGGTGGGCGAGGACCTCCGGACGGGCGGCATGGGGGTACCGGTACCCCCTGCTCGCGCGAGGCCGAGAGCTTGGGGGAGGGTCGCCGGGCGCGTAGTCGTCCTGGGTGGCCATCCAGCTCTCCAGGTCGTTCAGGAGCCGGCGCGCCTGGTTCTCCTCGGTGTCCAGCCCGGTCAGCCGCAGCAGCTGGCGCTGATGGTGGCCCGCGTCGACGACCTTGGGCACGAAGGTGACGGTGTCCCCGTTCGGAGAGTGCTCTATCTGCATCTCGGCGACGTCGAAGCCGAGGTCGTTGAGGCGGCGGATACGGCGGTCGATGTAGTGGTGCTTGCCCGCCGGGTACACGGACGTGCGGGTCAGCTCCTCCCACAGGCCCTGGTAGCGCGCGACGATCTCCATGCCGAAGTCGATCGGGTCGACCGAGGGGTGCAGGGCCCCCGCAGCCTCCAGGTCCAGCAGCTCCCCGCTGATGTTGACGCGGGCGAGATCGAGGTCGTAGTCCCGCTGCCCACTGCTCAGCCGGGGGTGCAGCTCCCCGGTCTCGGCGTCCACGAGATACGCCGCGTACGCCCCGGCATCGCGCCGGAACAGCGTGTTGGACAGCGAGCAGTCGCCCCACGCGAACCCCGCCAGGTGCAGTCGCACCAGCAGCACCGCCAGCGCGTCCATCAGCCGGTGCATGGTGGCGGGCCGCATGGTGGTCTCGAACATCGACCGGTACGGCATCGAGCCGCCCAGGTGCCGGGTGATGAGGACGGGCTCCAGCGGCTCGCCCTCGCTGTCGGTGCGCCCGGTGACCACGGCGAGCGGGTCGACCGCCGGTATGGACAGCCGGTCCAGGCTGCGCAGCAGCTCGTACTCGCGCAGGGCGGGCCGCTCGGCGAGCTCCTTGACCGCCACGACCTCGGTCCCGGCGCGTGCGTAGCGCACCACGTGCCGGGAGATGCCGCGCGGCAGCGGGACCAGGTAGTGCTCGGGCCACTCCTCCAGCGGGAGCCGCCAGGGCAGTTCGAGCAGGAGCGCGGGATGCTCCGGGTTGGTGGCGCTGATCTGCAAAGCCATCGACGGGCTGCCCTCACCTCGGGGTCGAACGTGTATCTGGCTCCAGCATCTATGAACGATCCGTGAGGCGGAAGACGCGACGGGCGGCGCACCGCACGGCTACCTCGACACGGCATCGACCAGGGTCGCCAGCGCGAGGGCGAGGCGCGCGAGCCCCGGGCCCGCCGGGCCGCCCGGCTCGGTCATGTACGTGTCCCGCCGGATCTCCACCATCAGGGCCGTGACCCGCGGGTCCTCGCCGTGGAAGCGCAGGGGTACGTAGGCGCCGGAGAACGGGCTGTCGATGCCGACCTCCCCGAACCCTTTCTCCTCAAATGCTTTCTCCTCGAATGCTTTCTCCCTGAACGCTTTCTCCGCGAGGGCGACGAGCCCCGGAGGGGTGTGGAAGGCGTCGGTGCCCAGACAGATCGGCGGCCGCGGGCCGTCCCCGTGCAGCTCGTACGGCAGCCGGGCCGTCGGATACGAATGGACGTCGACGACCACGGCCCGTCCGGCGACGGCGAGCCGGTCGGCCACGGCCGCCGTCATGGCCTGCGCGTACGGGTGGAAGTAGCGGTCGATCAGCGGCCGGGGGTCGAGGTCCGGCGGCCGCAGCGGTGCACGGTGCGTCGTGCGTGTGTAGACCGCGCCCATCCCGACGGACAGCATCTCCTCCCGCTCGTCCGGAAAGCGCTCGGGGTCGACCACCAGCCGGGACAGCCGGTTCACGAACCGCCACGGGGTGACCCCGGCCGCCCGCGCCGCGGCCGCGGCCAGCTCGGCGGTGTGCGCGTCCGTGATGTGGTCCAGCTCGCTCGCCAGCGAGGCGTCGTCGAGGGCGATGCCGGCGCGCACCGGCGCCGGTATGCGCCGGGAGGAGTGCGGGACGTGCAGGATGACGGGAGAGTCGTGGGCGCCGGGGAGGAGCTCGAAGGAGCCGGGGGTCCCGTCGGAGGGGGCGGCCTCGCGGGAGTCAGCGGTGTGGTTCACGCGAGATTCCTATCGCGGACCGGCTCCCGCCCGCACCCGTCAGCGGATGCCGCCGCCGTGGCGCGCGTAGTGCTCGATCAGGGCCGCGCGAGTCGTTTCCAGCCGGTGCGCGAGGATTGCGGCGATCGTGCGCGTCATCGCCAGTTCCAGCGCCGGATCCTGGGCACAGAGCCTGAGTACCTCCACGGCATCGAATTCATACGCGCGTACGGGGCTGAAGGCCTCGGCGCCGAAGTCCCACTGGTGCGGAGGGAACAGCCACGACCAGCCGAGCAGATCGCCGGGCCCCAGTGTCGCGACGGAGATGCGTCGCTCCCCGACGACCCGCTGGTACAGGGAGACCGTTCCCGAGCGGACCACCCAGAACCGGTCCGCGGTTCCCCCTGCTTCGAAGATCTTTCCGTCCGCCGGGAAGGAGACCTCCCGGGCCAGGGCCATCAGCCGTTGACGGTGGTCGGGGGAGAGGGCGGGCAGCAGCCGGAGAGCACTGGGCATCGCGGACCTCCATCGCGCCGCCACAGCCCCCGGAGGTCCGACGGCGCATGTCGTACCGGTGTATCCCGTCACCCTCCATTGGACCGGGAACCACGGGATTCGTCGCGCCGGGGGCGAGATTCGTCCGGGCGCCCCTCAGGGCAGGGGCTGTTCGGCCCAGATGACCTTGCCGGCCTGGGTGTACCGGGTGCCCCAGCGCTCCGCGAGCTGGGCGACGAGGAACAGACCGCGTCCGCCCTCGTCCGTGGTGGTCGCGTACCGCAGATGGGGCGAGGTGCTGCTGTTGTCGGAGACCTCGCAGATCAGGCTGCGGTCGCGCAGCACACGGACGTGGATGGAGCCACCGCCGTACCGGATCGCGTTGGTGACCAGCTCGCTGAGGATCAGCTCGGTGGCGAACGCCATGTCGTCGAGCCCCCATGCGGCCAGCTGCCGGGCGACCGAGGCGCGCACCTCCCCGACGGCCGCGGGCTCGGAGGGCACCTGCCACTCGGCGATGTGCTCGGCATCGAGGGCGCGGGTGCGCGCGACGATCAGGGCGATGTCGTCGCTCGGCCGGGCCGGAAGCAGGGCGTCGAGCACGGCCCGGCAGGTGTCCTCCGGTGACCCGTCGGCCCCGGCGAGGGCGCTACGCAGCAGTTCGAGCCCTTCGTCGATGTCCCGTTCCCGGTCCTCGACCAGCCCGTCCGTGTAGAGAACGAGACGGCTGCCCTCCTCCAGCTTGAGTTCGGCCGTCTCGAACGGAAGGCCCCCGAGCCCCAGCGGCGGACCGGCGGGCACCTCGGGGAACTCGACGCTGCCGTCGGGTCGGACCAGTGCCGGCGGCGGATGGCCGGCCCGGGCGACGGTGCACAGCCGGTCGGTCGGGTCGTAGACGGCGTACAGGCAGGTGGCGCCGGTGATCGCGGCGCTGTGGTCCGTGGCCGCCTCGTCCTGGTCGATACGGCCCACCAGCTCGTCGAGGAGCCCGAGGATCTCGTCGGGCGGCAGGTCCAGGGCGGAGAAGTTGTGCACGGCGGTCCGCAGCCGTCCCATGGTGGCCGCGGCGTGCAGCCCGTGCCCCACGACATCGCCCACGACGACGGCGACCCGGGCCCCGGACAACGGCAGCACGTCGAACCAGTCCCCGCCCACCCCCGCCTGGGCCGGAAGGTAGTGGTAGGCGATGTCCAGGGCGCTCTGCTCGGGCAGGCTGCGCGGCAGCAGACTGCGCTGCAGCGTCACGGCCATGGTGTGTTCGCGCGTGTAGCGGCGCGCGTTGTCGATGGAGACGGCGGCCCGGGCGACCAGTTCCTCGGCCAGGGCCACCTCCTCCTCGTCGAAGGGCTCGGGCTTCTCCGAGCGCCAGAAGTTGACCACACCCATCACCAGGGGGCCCACCCGCAGCGGCACGGTGATCAGCGAGTGGATCCCGTACTCCACGACCTGCGCCGTGCGCTCCAGATCCTGCGCGAGCCAGCCGGGGGCCGCTTCGAGCTCGGGCTCCACGACCGCCTCGCCCGTGCGCAGGCTCCGGGCCTGCGGTGAGGAGGCGACGAAGCGGATCTTCTCTCCCACCGGGTAGAGAGGGGAGTTCTTGCGGATGCCGCTGCACGCCGTACGGCGCAGTTCGGTGACCGTTTCCGGTTCGTCCCCGCTCAGAACGGCGTCGGCCAGGTCCACGGTGGCGAAGTCGGCGAAACGTGGGACGGCCACCTCCGCCAGCGCCTCGGCGGTGCGGGTCACGTCCAGGCTGGTGCCGACGCCCACCCCGGTGTCGTACAGCAGTTTGAGGCGTTCCCGTGCCACGTCGGCCCGGCCGGAGAGCGCGCGCAGCTCGGTCGAGTCACGGAGCGTCGCGACGCTGCCGGGCGGGCCGCCCTGCAGGTCCGTGGGCCGCTGGTTGATGGCCAGCAGCCGGTCCCCGACCAGGTGCACCTCGTCCGTGGCGACGCGTCCCGACGCCAGCAGTTCGGCGGTGTCCGTGTCGAGCCCCAGTTCCAGGACGTGCCGCCCCTCGGCGTCGGCGGGCAGATCGAGCAGGCGGTGCGCCTCGTCGTTCGCGAGGAGCAGCCGTCCCTCGCCACCGGCGATGATCACTCCCTCCCGGACGGCGTGCAGCACCGCGTCGTGGTGCTCGTACATGCGGGTCATCTCGTACGGGCCCAGGCCACGGGTCTGGCGCAGCAGCCGTCGGCTCACGAGTGCCGTACCCCCCGTGGCCAGGGCGAGCGCGGCGCCGGCCGTGGTCAGCAGGAGGGGCAGCTGCCGGTTCGCGACACCACCCACCTTGGCGGTGGTGATACCGGCCGACACCATGCCCACGACCTTGCCGTCGGTCGCCCGCACGGGAACCGTGGCCTGCACCAGCGGCCCTATGGTTCCGTTGACCTCCTCGATGAGGGAGTGGCCGGCCAGGACGGGAGCGATGTTCCCGACGAACTTCTTGCCGACCCGGTCGAGTTTGGGGTGGGTGTAGCGGATCCCGTCGGTGTTCAACACCACGATGAAGTCCACCTGGGAGGCCTTACGGGCGGCCTCGGCCCGCGGCTGCAGCACGGCCGTGGGGTGGGCGCTGCGCAGTGCCTCACGGATGCCGGGCGAGTTGGCGAAGGTCTCGGCGACGGCGAGCGAGCGGTTGCGGGCCTCCTGTGTGCTGTCGTGCCGTACCTGCAGCACCAGCGCCACCACCGCGGAGACGACCAGGAGCAGCACGATCACCACTTGCAGCATGAAGACCTGGCCCGCGACACTGCGTCCGCTCAGCGCCGACCGCAGTCCCGCGGCGCGTGTGCGCCCTGCGCGCGGACCGTCGGGGGAAGGGGCCGACGGGGCCCGGGATCGACCCAATCGTCGGACCATGTGCCCATGTCTACACTGCCCGGCGCCGCGAGGCGAGAGGCACCACGTGTGGTGACATGGCGCCCGCCCCCTCGCCGGCGCGTGCTGCTGCCGGACCGATCTGGTCGCATCATGGAGAAGAATTGGTTTTGCCCGCATTTGTATCTCTGGCACTGTCTCGGGCGCGGGAGGTTGTCATGCAGACTCAGGACCGTTACCGGTTGACCTTCACTCATCAGGAATCAGGTGTCGGCGTCATCACCGACGAGGTGGTGGTCGAACGGACCGACAGCCTCGGGCCGGGCGGCAACCCGGTGTACGCCGACCCCACCGGCATCCTCCGTGCCGAGATCAGCTCGGCGGGGGAGGTACGGATGCTCGCCAGCGGTGGTTACCAGTCGCCGATGGTGCCCACCGCCGAACCGCTCCCCTGACCACCGGCCCCATCACCGGCCTCACCCCCGGCCCGCCCGCCCGACTGGGACCGCGACGGGCCGGGTACGGAGGGCACGGGCCGGATCAGGACCGCCAGGGCGCCGAGGGTGAGCACGCCGCCCACCAGGAACGTGCCGCGCACCCCGACTGCGGAGAGCAGCGCGCCGCCGGTCAGTGCGCCCGCCGCGACGCCCGCGTTGAAGGCGGCCGAGTTCGCCGCCATGGCCAGTTCCGTGCGCCCGGGAGCGACTTGGAGGACCTGACTCTGCGTGGCCATGAAAACGGGGCCCACGGACGCGCCCAGGAGCATCAGCAGGGCGACGGTCGCCACTTGGCTGCCGCCGCCCAGGTACAGACCGAGCAGCGCCGCCGCCTGGGTCGCCACGGGAACCGTCAGGGTCGCGCGAGGGAAGCGGTCGAGAAGGGGGCCGGCCGTCGAGACGCCCACGATTCCCGCCAGCCCGAACACCATGAGCAGGACACTCACCGAGTCCTCGGAGAAGCCGCTCACCCGGTCGAGGAAGGCGACGATGTACGTGAACCCCGCGAAGGCTCCGGTCACGGACAGCGTGGTGGTCGCCAGCACGACGGTGAAGCGGCGGACGTCGGGAGTGGCCCCGAACGCGGCGTGCCCCTCCCCGGGACGTGACGTCGGCAGCAGGACGGCGATGGCGACGAGCGAGACGAGGCCGAGCGCGCCCAGCACCACGAAGGGCGCACGCCAGCCGCTGTGCGCCCCCAGCCAGGTACCTGCCGGAACCCCGAGCACCGTGGCGAGCGAGCCCCCGACGGACAGCAGCCCCATGACCCGCCCGCGCCGCTCGGGCGGGAACAGCCCCACGGCGACGGGGCCCATCACCGCCCAGAACAGCGCCTGGGCCAGCGCGGTCGCGACCCGTGCAGCCAGCAGGGAGCCGTACGAGACGAACCCCAGCGCCGATACCCAGCTGGCCAGCACGAGCAGCCCCAGCAGCCCGGACAGCAGATGGCGGCGCGGGATCGATCGGGTGGCGTGGGCGACCGGCAGCGAGACGACGGCCACCGTCAGGCCGTAGCCGGTGACCAGCAGTCCCACGGACGTGAGGGACACCCGCAGGTCGTCCGCCATGAGCGGGAGCAGTCCGACGGGGAGATTCTCCGTGGTGTTGAAGGTGAAGGCCGCCAGCATGATCGCGGCGACGACGGCGGCTCTGCGCCAGGCGGTGGGACCTACGCTCGCCATCCACGAGCCTTTCTCCGAGGCGTTGTCGAGGTGCTGTCGAGGTGTCGTTGAGGTGATGCCGAAGGGGAGTCGAGCGGGAGTCGAGCGGGAGTCGAGGGAGTCGGCCGAGGGCGGCCGGGGGGAGTGACCGGACGCGGCCACGGGCAAGCGTGCGGGGTCCTCACGCGGCCCACTACTCTTTCGGCTGGAGCCGAATCCCTCACCAGGTCCCGTGAGCCCCGTCGACGGCTCACCGGAGGCCGTCTTGCCGCTGACCCTGCACCTCGGCACCGACGACCTGACGCGCTGCCGTTTCGCGGTGTCCCCGCTCTGCCAGACGCACGAGGCGCTGCGCATGCTGCGGCGTCCGGCCCGGCACGCCTTCCACCGGGACTGGCTGCGGCGGGTGCGCGACACCGTGGCGGCCCTGGACCTGTCGGAGCTGTGGCTGTTCATCCCCCGCAAGGGCGGCTACACCCCGGACTTCCTGGGACCGCCACCGCGGGAGCCGAACGCCTCCTTCGAGGAGGAACTGGCCCGGATGCGCGCCACCGACCCCGCCATGGCCCGTACGGAGCTGGCGCGTTCGCTCGCCTGCACACCCGGCGCGGCCGAATCGCCCTACGGCCGTGCGGCGTTGGACGACCCCGCAGCCGTCGTGCGACGCCTCGCCGACCTCACCGAGCGGGCCTGGCAGGCGCTGCTCGCCCCGGACTGGCCCCGTCACCAGGCCCTGCTGGAGGCCGATATCGCGTATCGCTCACGGCAGTTGGCGGACGGCGGCCTCGAAGCGCTCTTCGCCGACCTGCACCCGGAGATCGCGTGGACGGACGACACACTCACCCTGGGCATGTACGCCGCCCACGAGGCCGCCCAGGGCGCCGACGGGCGTGGGGTGCTGCTGATGCCCAGCGTCTTCGTGCGGCCGGACGTGGTGAGCGGCTTCGCCCGGCCCTGGCAGCCGACGGTGATCTATCCGGCCCCCGGCACGGGCGGCCCGCCGGCCGGGGCCGCACCGGACGAGGCGCCCACGGCCCTGGCCCGGCTGCTCGGACACCACCGTGCCGCCGTCCTCGCCGGTCTCGACGGCCCCGCCTCGACCACGACCCTGGCGGACCGCCACGGGCTGGCCCCTTCGTCGGTCTCGGCCCATCTGACGGTGCTGCGCGAGGCGGGACTGCTGGTGTCGTACCGTCGGGGCCACTACGTCCTCTACGAGCGCACGGCGCTGGGGGACGCGCTGGCGGCCGGGGCCCGATGAGTCAGGCGGCGCCCTTGGAGGTCACGGTGAAGTGCGCCCCGTCGGGATCGATCAGGATCGCTTCCGTCGAGCCGAGGCCCTGCTGGTGGGCGGTGCCCCCGTGGGCGCGCGCGGCGCGGGCGCAGGCCTCCACGTCCTCGACGGTGAAGTGGATCTGCCAGTGCGGCCTGATGGTCGGGTCGGGGGCGGCCCCCACCGCGCCCGAGTGGATGCGGGCCACGACGTCGCCCCGGCTGCGCAGGACGACCTCGTTGTCCTCGTAGTGGACCTCGCAGCTGCCGGGGCGCGGGCTGGCCCACTCCAGGACCTCGGCGTAGAAGATGGCGGCGTCGAAGGCGTCGCGGGTGTGCAGCCGCACGAAGACCGGTGCCGCGTGGCGCCACGTCTCCCAGCCGGACACCAGCCGGCCCTCCCAGATGCCGAAGACCGCCCCGTCCCGGTCGGCCAGCAGCGCCGCGCGGCCCGGCGGGAACGAGATGGGCCCCACCGCGGTCGTACCGCCGCGCTCCTGGCTGCGGGACACGGTCTCGTCCGCGCTGGAGACGGCGAAATAGGGGGTCCAGGTGGCCGTCCGCACTCCGATGGCGGACATCGGCGAGACACCGGCGACCGGCACCCCGTTGACCCGCGCGAACCGGTAGAGATCCTCGCCCAGCTTCCCCGCGTGCCACTCCCAGCCCAGTACGGCGTGGTAGAAGTCCTCTGCGGACTGCAGATCGTGCGTGGTCAGGCTGACCCAGCAGGGGGCTCCGAACACCGAGTGACTGGAGAGAACCGCACGGTCGAGTGTTCCGTCGCTCTTCATCGCTGTACCGTCCTGACCTCACGGGCCGGCAGCGGCCGGCCGCGGGAGCCCCGGGATATCGGTGGCGTGCGGTACGCCGCCGACATCCGCCCAGCCGAGAGAGGCCTTCCGCATGCGGAAGGCCTCCGACGTCTTCAGGAGCACCTGCGGATCCGCTGTCCCATCAGATCCAGCATCCCCCGGCTCGGCGTTTCGCGCACCATACGAGGACGCAAGCGGTCATATGTGCGATTACCCGCGCGGCCGCTCGAACGTCAGGAGCAGCCCCTCGACCGCGCCGGGACCTATGCGGCCCTTGACGTCGGCGGAGGTGATGGCCTTGAGCGCCCAGCCGTCCCCGGCGTGCTTGTTGAGGACCTTCTCCAGCTTGTCGCTGTCCAGCGCGTCGCCGATCAGCGACTACCGGAAGGTGACGACCTTGTACTCGTACGTGTAAGGGTTGCTCATGGTTGCGGGGCTCTCCTGCGAAGTCGGTCGATCCGGCATGGCCGGGGCCCACCCAATCACTGTTCGATGCCGCGGCACAGGGGAGGGCCCGGTTCGTACGCATACCTTGGTTGAAGGTTCATAAAGGGCTGGTCCGGGGTGCGGACGGGACCGGTCGGGCGGAGAGGGGCACATGGAAGAGGCACGGGCCGGGGGCCACATACGCAACACCGGCGACACCTTTGGGGATGCTTGGGCCGACGGCTTCGCGGCCCTGCGGACGCGCGAGTTCGGCTATCTCGACGAGGGCGGCCACACCTACCTCGACCACACGGGCGCCGGGCTTGCGCCACGCTCCCTCGTCACGGGGAGCGCCGAGCGGATCACCGGCGGGTTATTCGGCAACCCGCACTCCGAGAGCCCGGCCTCCCGTGCTTCGGGGCTCCTGCTCACCGAGGCCCGCCGGGCGGTCCTGAGGCACTTCGACGCCGACCCCGCCGAGTACGCCGTGATCTTCACGCCCAATGCCACGGGAGCCCTGCGCCTGGTCGGCGAGGCATATCCGTTCGCCCGCGGCAGCAGGCTGGTGATGTCCCTGGACAACCACAACTCGGTCAACGGACTGCGGGAGTACGCACGGGCCCGGGGAGCCGCGACGGCGTACGTCCCGGTGAGCGGGTCCGACCTCCGGCTCGACGAGGAACGGCTGCGCGCGGCGCTCACCGCACGCGGTCGCGGTCCCGGCCTCCCGGGCGGTTCGGGTCTCCCGCGCCGTCCCGGCCGTCCGGGCCGTCACGGTCTGCTGCGTCGGCGGAGCGGCGCGGGGCCGCGCGGACTGCTGGCCTACCCGGCACAGAGCAACTTCACCGGCGTCCGGTATCCGCTGGAGTGGATCGCACGGGCCCAGGAGCACGGCTACGACGTCCTGCTGGACGCGGCCGCCTTCGTACCGACGAACACCCTCGACCTCGGCCGGTTCCACCCGGACTTCACCGTGGTCAGCTGGTACAAGGTCTTCGGCCATCCCACCGGCATCGGCAGCCTGATCGCCCGCCGGGAGGCACTCGCCAAGCTGCGCCGCCCCTGGTTCTCCGGCGGCACGATCTACGCGGTCAGCGCCCAGGCGCAGTGGCACGTCCTCGCGGACGACGAGGCGGCCTTCGAGGACGGCACCGTGAACTTCCTGTCCATCCCGGACGTCACCGCCGGGCTGGAGTGGATCGACCGCCTCGGCATGGACCGGGTGCACGCCCATGTCACCGCCCTGACCGGGCAACTGCTCGCCGGACTGCAGGGGTTGCGGCACAGCGACGGCTCCCCGATGGTCCGGGTCTACGGCCCCGAACAGGCCGGGCCGGCCCGCGGCGGCACGGTCGCGCTGAACCTGCTCGGAGCCGACGGCCGGATCGTCGACGAACGGATCGTCACCCGCGACAGCGCCGCGCTCGGCATCTCGCTGCGCACCGGCTGCTTCTGCAACCCGGGCGCCGGCGAGGCGGCGTTCGCCCTCCCGCTGGGCCGGCTGCGGTCCGCGGCGAGCAGACAACTCCGCTCACTGGAGGACTACTTGGAGGTGCTGCGGATGCCGACGGCGGGCGCCGTCCGCGTCTCCCTGGGCGTGTCCTCGCAGCCGAGGGACATCGAGACGTTCCTGACGTTCGTGACCCGGGCCTACCGCGACCGGGTACCGGGGGTGTCGGGCCTCGCGGCCCGGGTGGGGTGCTGAGGGCACGCGCCCTGGGGTGCGCGGGAGGTTGCTACGGGATGCCCTGGGTGCCTGGGCGGGCAGCCGAGAGTGCTCGTGGTCGCCGGGGCGGGCGGGGCCCGGCGCTCACCGTCCGGCCCGGCTCCGTACCACGCCCTCCCGGCACTTGCGCACCAGGATCACCCATGTCACCGCCAGGAACAGCAGCGCGAACCCCGCCAGGATCAGCCAGCCACGGCTCGCCGGATGGCCGAACGAGTCCCCGTACGAGTCCAGCAGCGGCGGGCCCAGCGGTGAGGCGCCCGCGCGCCACAGCGACTCCAGGCCGACCCCGCTGCCCAGCGCCTCGAACGCCCACCGGTTGGTCATCGCCCAGCTGATCGCCTCCCCGGCACCGGTCATCCGCGGCACCGGCACGAAGGCACCCGAGAACAGCACCTGCGGAAAGCACAGCAGCGGCAGCATCAGCGTGGCCTGCCCCGGGTCCGTCACCGCGGCCGAGGCGAGCAGCCCCAGGGCGAGAGCGGCCGCCGAGGCCAGCACGCTCGACACGAACAGGGATCCGTACGTGCCCCACCCCGCCGCGGGCAGCCGGTCCAGCGCCCGCAGCACCACCAGCAGCAGCGCGTCCGCGACCGCGAGCACCGGCAGCATGACGGTCAGCTTCGACGCGACGTACGGACCGATCCGCAGCCCGGCCAGCCACTCCCGGCGCAGCACGGACAACTCGGTGCAGATCTGCAGCAGCCCGTACGTCAGCCCGAAGAAGAACGCCCCGAACGCGATCCAGAACATGATCATCGCGGTCGAGCCCGGGTCCGGTGCCGCGGGATCGAACGCACCCGAGCGGAACAGCACCGCGAACATCGCCACGATCATCACGGGTGAACCGGCCAGCACGGCGACCGAGAGCCGATGGTGGAGGAGCAGGGCGGTACCGCGACGCGTGAGCAGTGACCACTGCCGCAGGGCGCCAACACGCCTGGCGGGAGGGGGAGATGCGGGAAGATCGGACGAAGTGATCTCCTCCCGTGCCGCGGGCCGCTCGACGCGTACCCCGTCGGCCACCGCCTCGTACACCTCCTCGACCGCGCCCACCCCGAACGCCCCGCACAACGCGCCCGGCTCACCGGCGTACGCCACCTCGCCGCCGGGGGAGAGGAACACGACCTGGTCGCCGCGGAGCAGATCGGCGAGAGTGTGGGTGGTGAGCACGACGGTGGTGCCGCCCCCGGCCAGCGCGCGCAGCGTCCGCAACAGGGCGGCCCCGGTCACCGGGTCGAGCCCGGAGGTCGGCTCGTCGAGGAGGAGCACCCGCGGCCGGGTGAGCAACTCGGCGGCGATACTGGCCCGTTTGCGCTCCCCGCCACTGAGCGCGTGCACGGGCGTCGCCGCCCGATGGGAGAGACCGAGAGTCTCCAGGACCCGGTCCACACTCGCGGCGACGGACGCGGCCGGGGTGTCCGGCGGCATCCGCAGCCCCGCCGCATACACCAGCGTCCGGCGCAGTGGCAGCTCCCGGTGGATGATGTCCTCCTGCGGTACGAATCCGAACTCCGGCCCCGGCGGCCCGGGCCGCGCCCCGTCGTGCAGGACCGTCCCTTCGCCCGGGGCGCGCAGCCCGGCGAGCGTCTGCAACAGGATCGTCTTGCCCGCCCCGCTGCTCCCGGCGATCACGGTGAGCCGCCCGGGAGCGACGTCGAGGGACACGTCGTGCAGGACGCGCCCCGCACCGCGTATGTGCTGACTCACCCGACGCGCCCGGATGCGAAGGCCGTTGACCGAGGTGAGGGAGGCGTCGGCGGGCGAGGGCGGCTGCGGGGGCGTCGGCATGGGTGCAGCATGCCAGGGCCGCCGCACCGCGTGGCCTATCCGGGCGTCGTGAACCCCGGTGACCGGGCCGGTTCCGGGCGATGGACGCCGCGCGGCCGGTACCCCAACCGGTCCGCCACACCCACCAGATCGGCCAGCAGCCAGACGATCGCGAGCCACATCTCGGTGCCTTGCAGCCCCGGCTCCCGCCCCGGTCCCGCACCGCCCTCGCCCGCCGGACCGAACCCGAAACCGGCGCCGTCCCGCCAGCGCCCCAGCGCCCGCGTCAGCTGCTCCTCGGCCCACACCCGCACCTCGGCCGCCCGATGGCCGGTCCGCCGCCCCGCGAGCCACAGGGGATGGGCCACGTCCAGCACATTGCAGGCGTTCTCCCGGCCGGCCGCGAACCAGCGCTGATCACGGGCGTGGGCCAGTACGGTGTCCACGACCCGTTCCGGGTGAGGAACGTCGAGCCCGAACTGGGCGTAGGAGCCCCGGGTGAGCCGGTAGTAGCCGTTGACCAGCTGCAGCCGCCCCGTGGCGGGCGACTCGGCCGCGCCCCACATCCCCGTCCACGGATCCACCCGCGTGGTCAGCCAGCCGAACAGCGCCTCCAGCGCGCCCGGCTCCCCGGCCTCGACGCCCAGCTCCAGATTGCGATGCGCGCCGGTGGCCCAGCAGTCCACCCACGCACCGGCCGACCAGGCCCGCGTCCGCCACGGCAACGACTCCAGCCGGGACACGAGCTGACCGGCCGTCATACGTCGTACGACATGCACCGGTTGATCGAAGCGGGACCCCAGCAGGTCCAGGGCGTAGCCCACGGCCAGGACGTGGTACTCGGCGGTGCCGTCGTCGACCCAGCCGTCCTCGGCCGGAGCGGGTAGCTGCCCCGGGCCGCCGTCGGGGGCGAACTCGGGCACCAGCCCAGTGCCACGGTCCTGCAAGGCCCGGAGCCGCTCGGCGTGTTCGGCGGTCGGCAGCTGCGGTGGGGCCGAGCCCAGCAGCAGATCGGCGATCTCGACGGCGTCGCAGTGCGCCCGGACGGTGGCCGGTGCGCCCGGCCGGTCGACGTAGCGGCCGGTGCGGGGGTTCCAGCAGCGGGCGAGCAGATCGACCGCCTGCGCCCGCACCCGGTCGGCAAACCGGGCGACAGCGTCACCTGGTCCGAGGCCTTCCGGTCCGAGGCCTTCCGGTCCGAGGCCTTCGGGATGAAGACCCTCCGTTCCCAGATCCCTCGGGGCCAGGCCCCCCGGACGAAGCTCCCTCGGGGCAGGGCCCTTCGGGCTCAGGCCCCCCGAATGCAGCCCCTCCGGGTCGGGGCCCCTCGGATGAAGGCACTTCGGGCTCAGGCCCTCCGGTTCAAGGCTCCTCGGACGAAGGTCCTTCGGGTCCAGGTCGTTCGGGCTCGGGCCCTCCGGGTCAGGGTCCTCCGGGTTCGGGTTCGTCGGGCTCAGGTCCTCCGGATCCAGGCCCTTCGGGCGCGGGTCTGTTGGGCTCAGGTCCTCCGGATCCAGGCCCCCCGGGCCCCCTCGCCGCCCGACACCCCCGGCGCGGCGGTCCCGCAGGGGGCGGGCCGGGTTGCCCGCGGCGATTGTCCACGGCGGCAGGTCCTTGGTGACCACCGTCCCCGCGCCCACCACGCAGTGGTCGCCGATCGTCACCCCGTCGAGGACGACGACGTGCGAGCCGATCCACACGTCGTCGCCCACGGTGATGCCCTTGCTGGTGAGCGGCTGCCGGTGCACCGGCAGTTCGGGGGCGAAACCGTGGTTGAAGCCGAGCAGCGAACTGTGCGCGCCGATCCGTACCCCGTCGCCGAGGGTGATCCGCCCTCGTACCGTGGCGTACGGGTTGACCGTGCAGTCGGCGCCCGCGGTCACCTCGCCGGTGACATAGGCATGTCCGGCGACATAGGAGTTCGCTCCCAGGCGCAGCACGTCGGCGAAGACACCGGCGGTCGGGGAGACGAAGCAGTCCGGTCCGAAACGCGCGCCGGATTCCGCCAGCCGCCGCTGGCGCGCGTCCTGCCCGGCGCGCTGCCCGGCCGAGGCGCGGTGCACGAAATCCCAGGGGCAGAAGTCGAAATAGGCGTCCTCGAAGGCGTTTTCCGTGTCCATTGCACGGAAGTCTAGAGAGCGCTTACTGCACGGACAATCCCCGTGACTGTCGTGTCCACGCGGGGTATCGGCCCGGGGGAGCCGTAGCGTGATGCACCGTAACGGTGGAACGTGCAATCACCTGACGGCCGACCCCAGGGCGACGCGATGTGTTGGAGTGCGACGGCCGACCTGGCAGCCGGTACCGCGATCGCCGCTGTCGGAGTGGCCTGTGTGGCCCGGGTGGCCCGGGTGCGTCGCGCCCGCGATCTGCCGCTGGCCGCGCTGCCGTTGCTCCTCGGGGCGCATCAGATCGTCGAGTCCGTGGTCTGGAACTCCGGCGGGGGCACGAGCCCGGCCACCGTCGCCTGGGCCGTCATCGCGCTGCCTCTGCTGGCGGTGTGGGTACCGGCCGGTGTGTGGTGCGCGGCTCCACGGCAGGCTCGGCCCCGCCCGGCGGTTGCGACGGCGATCGGCGTCGCGACCGCCGCGGCACTCGCGTACGCGCTCGCGACGCATCCGGTGCGGGCCGAGATCCGCGGCCACACCGTCGCCTACGTCGTCGCGCTGGACCACCCTGAACTGCTCGTCACCGGCTACCTCCTGGCCACCCTCGGCTCCCTGCTGCTCTCCGGCGACCGCGGACTCGTGCTGCTCGGTGCGGTGATGGGCGCCGGTGCGCTGATCTGCTGGGCGCTGTGGGAGCTGGAGTTCGTGTCGACCTGGTGCGCGTTCGCCGCGGTGTTCTCGGTGGCGCTGTTCGGCTGGGTCCGCGACCGGGCGCACGTGCCGCGAACCCGCACCGGCATCCGGGGGCCGTGACCGGACGGTTCGGGCCGTCAGTGGCCGGGAGCGAGCCACGGCATCGGGTCGGTGTAGGTCCCGTCGACGAGCACCTCGAAGTGCAGGTGCGGGCCGGTCGACAGGCCGGTCGAGCCGACGAACCCGATCACGGTTCCCGCTTCGACACTCCGGCCGGTGGTGACCGCCATGGCCGACAGGTGGCTGTAGGTCGTCTCCAGCCGCTTTCCGCCGAGGGTGCCGTGGTCGATCACGATGCGGTTGCCGTAGGCCTTGGTCAGTCCCGCGAAGACGATCTGCCCCTGCCGCGCGGCGGATACCGGTACCCCCTGCGACGCGGCGAAGTCCACCCCCGTGTGCAGCTTGGTCACGCCCGTGAGGGGGTGTTCGCGCGAACCGAAGGGCGAGGTGACCACCAGGGAGCTGAGCGGTGCCGCCAGGAAGCCGCTCGTCGTCCCACCGCCGGGGTTCGCCGTCTCGTCCCGGTCGAACGTCTCGTAGCGCGCGAACAGTCCTTTGACCTCGGTGAGGTAGGTCCCTGCCTCGGTGGGCACACGCCCCGCACGAGTCACGGAGTCCGTGCCCACCGTGTAGGCGGCGAGAGTGAGGTCGAGGAGCTCTCCCGTGACGGTGCCACGGGTTCTGAGGCTGGTGACCTTCTTGGCGAGCGCGCAGTCCTGGCGGGCGAGCGCCATGATGGCGTCCACCGGGTCGCGGGGCGAGGACCGTCCGTTGCCGTCCTCGTCCTTGCCCCAGGTCCGCCACTGCGCGTCGGTGAACCCGGCGATGCCCTTCTCGTCCGAGAGCGCGCCCGAGTCGGTCTGCCAGCCGGAACGCTGGTCGATCTGGGCCGCGAGAACGGACGGCTTCAGGACGGTGCAGGTCTTGGCCGCCGTACGCAGCCAGGGGACGTAGGACTCGTCGACGCGGTCCGTGGCCTTGCCGTCCGCGGTCACCGAACGCGCGTCCGAGTCCGGCGACCAGCCGGAGGACAACCGGCCCGTCGCGACCAGGAACCCGGAGAATCCCAGCGCGACCGTCAGCCCCGGCAGGGCCAGCAGCGTGAAGGGACCGGGGCGGCGGCTGCGGCGAGTGCGGCCTGCCCCCTGGTCGGGTGACGACTCGTTCACCGGAAGGACTCCCTGGGCCGTGCGGTCACCGAGCCCGGGCGGACCGGGTGCGGAATGAAGAAGAAGCGTGTGCGCCGCCCGGCCCGCTCCGGCCGGACGCGGAGCGGTGCTGCCAGGACCTGGACGGGGCTCTGCTCCACCACGGCTCCGGAGGGCCGCATCGCGAGCCGGCGCCCGTGAAGTCCTCGGGTCCGGCGGACGCCGACGGCGGTTCTCGGGGCGTCCGGACGCACACGAAGGGACGCTAGCGTTTCGTCCGCCGGACTTCATGAGGTGCAAAGGCAAGGACAGGTGCCCGTTCGGGCAGACCCGCGTCGGGCGGGCCACACCGCGAGCCCCACGCACGATGCCCCGGGGACTTCGCGGCGATCCTCCTGCGTGGCGATCCTCCTGCGCGTCGATCTCCCCGGCGCCCAGGCTTCGGCGCAACCCTGAAGCGGTCGGCGCAACCCTGAAGTCGGTGGGCCCCTCCTACCAGTCGACACATCGGCCGAACGAACGGAGTGATGGGTGGACGGCTTCGAGTCCTCTGCCGCCGGCACCGGATCGTCCCGGGACGCCGTGCCACGGCGGGCACTGTCCCGCCGCGGGTTCATCGTCCACACACTGGCGGCGTCCACCCTGATCGTCGCGGCGCCGCTCGGCTGCGACGGGTCGTCGGCGGAGGGCGTCGAGCCCACCGCGGCGGGCACCGGTGCGCCCTCCGACGTCCTGGTGACCGGTGCCGACGAGGAGATGCTGGTCCTGGAGGTCACCGCGGCCAACAGGATCGTCGTACGGCTGCCGCGCGTCGAGGTCGGCCAGGGCATCACGACCGCGGTCGCCATGATGATCGCGGAGGAGCTGGACGCCCGGCTCGCCGACGTCGACATCCCGCTCGCCGAGGCCCGGACCCGGGGAAACCAGTACACCGGCGGTTCCAACTCGGTCAGTTCGCTGTACGGACCGGCGCGTCGACTGGCGGCCACCGCGCGCGCCAGGCTGGTGACCGCGGCTGCCCGGAGATGGCACGTCCCCGCGCGAACCCTGCGTACCCGGGACACGAGGGTGATCGCCCCCGACGGACGCTCGGCCACCTTCGGGTCGCTGACCAGGAGCGCCGCCACCATCCACGCCCCCGCGGTGTCCACCGAGCCGAAGCCGGCCTCCCGGCACCGGGTGATCGGGCGGCCGACGACCCGGATCGACGCGCGGGACATCGTCACCGGCAAGGCCCAGTACGCCGGAGACCTGACGGCGGCCGGGGCGAAACCGACCGTGGTGGCCCGGCCGCCGACGCTCGGCGGAAAGGTCGTCTCGGTCGACGACCGGGCGGCGCGCGCCCTGCCGGGCGTCCACGCGGTGGTCAGGGTCGCCGGTGGCGTCGCCGTCGTGGCGGACTCCTTCCACCACGCCTTCAAGGCCAGGGACGCCCTGCGTATCACCTGGGCCCCGGGCCCGCTCGCGGCGCTGTCGGACGCGGCCGTCCGGTCCCGGCTGTGGGCCGCCGTGCCGCCGCTCGGCACCCCGCTGCTCGGAACGCGGCAGGTGACGGGCGAGTTCGAGTTCGCCTTCGTCAGCCATGCCCCGATGGAGGTACTGACCGCGGTGGCGGACGTACGCGCGGACCGGGCCGAGCTCTGGTTCTCCTCCCAGACACCGATGGACGCGCGCGACACCATCGCCTCGGCGGTCGGGCTGCCGGCGTCCAAGGTCCGGGTGCATGTCATGCGGGGCGGTGGCTCGTTCGGAAGGCGGCTCGACTCCGACGCCGCGATCGAGGCGGCCCTGATCTCGAAGGCGGCACACCGTCCGGTGAAGCTGATGTGGAGCCGCGCCGACGACATCCGGCACGGCAGGATGCGTCCGGCCAGCCACCATCGGATCAGGGCCAGCCACGCGGGGGGCCGAGTGGTGGCCTTCACCCATATGACGGCCTCGGTGAGCGAGTCCTTCGGGAAGGAGGGAGTGACCGCTCAGGGCGGCGTCACCTCCGCCCTCTCCCGCACCCCGGCGAGACCGCTGCCCAGCGACAGCGGCCTGTACAACTTCGGGCGCGTGTCCGGGGACTCGGGCTCGGTCGAACTGGCGATGCCCCTCGGCGCCTGGCGGTCCGTGGACTCCGGCACGATGCGCACGGCGGAGGAGATCGTCGTCGACGAGGTCGCGGGGAGCCTGGGCGAGGACCCGGTCGCGTTCCGGCGAACGACCCTTCGGAGCCAGGCGGTCAAGGCCGTACTCGACAAGGTCGCGACCGCCGGGAACTGGGGCCGGACCATGCCGGCGGGCCACGCCCAGGGCGTGGCCGTGCACGAGGAGTACGACTCCTGCGTGGCCTGCCTGGCCGAGATCGACGCCAGCGACCCGAAGAACCCGAGGGTGACCCGGATGGTGATGGCGGCCGACGTCGGAACGGCCGTCAACCCGCGCGGACTTCAGGCCCAGCTCATGAGCACCGCCGTCGACGGCATCTCCACCGTGCTGCAGGCCGGCCTGCACATCGACCGGGGCGCCGTCCGCGAGGGCAGCTTCGCCGACTTCCACTACGCCCGCCAACGGCACGCCCCGCTGCGCTTCGAGGCGCACATCATGCCCTCCCACCGCGACCCCGGCGGGGCCGGTGAACTCGGCGTCCCGGCCGCGGCGGGCGCCGTCGCCAACGCCTACGCCCGGGCGACCGGCACCAGGCCCCGCCGTTTTCCGATCAACTTCTGAGAAGGTGCCGATGCCCTCCTACTCCTTCGTCCTCAACGGGAAGCCGGTCACCGTCGAGGCACCGGCCGACATGCCGCTGCTGTGGGTACTGCGCGACATGCTGCACGTCACCGGCCCCAAGTACGGCTGTGGCGTGGGAGTCTGCCGTGCCTGCACCAGCCACCTCGACGGATCCGAGATCCAGCCCTGCGTCGTCCCGGTCGCCGACTGCGCAGACCGCGAGGTGACCACGATCGAAGGGCTGGCCGACGGCGACCGGCTGCACCCCGTGCAACAGGCCTGGCTCGACTGCGATGTCGCACAGTGCGGCTTCTGCCAGCCGGGACAGATCATGGCCGCGGTGGCGCTGCTGAGGACGACGCCCCGGCCGACGGACGCCGACATCGACCGCATCGAAAACGTGTGCCGATGCGGTACATACTCCAGAATCCGGGAGGCGATCAAGAAAGCCGCCCCCGACGACTGAGCGCCGCCCCCGACGACTGAGCGCCGCCCCCGACGGCTGATCGCCGTGCGCGGTGACTGAGCGCCGTGCGCGGCGAGGCCGGGGCGAGGTCGTTCAACCGATCGGTTGAACGCGGGTTCCACCTCTGGCGCGGCGTGCGCTCCGCATGGGCGACGCGGGGGGCCTCCTGGCGGCGCAAGAATCGCCACGGGCCATGGCGCCGAGTCCGCGCCCAGGCCCTCACCCCCGTCAGAGAGGCCCCGCAGCGTGTCCCCATTCCTCAGCAGACGACGTGTACTCGCCACCGGAACAGGTGCGGCCCTCGGCCTCGGCGCGTTCGGTGCCGCGGCCGCCTCCGCCACCGCTGCCTCGCCCACCGGGCCCCGGCGGGCCGCCGGGGCCGAGGAGACCAGGACGCTCGACGAGTTGTACCGGGCCGCCCTGGCGGCGGGCGGCAAGCTCGTCATCTACGCCGGCGGGGACACCCCGACGCAGCAGGACGGCACCAAGGCCGCCTTCCTCAAGCGCTTCCCCGACATCGACCTGACACTGATCGTCGACTACAGCAAGTACCACGACGTCCGCGTCGACAACCAGTTCGCCACCGACACCCTGGTCCCCGACGTCGTACAACTGCAGACGCTCCAGGACTTCACCCGCTGGAAGGAGCAGGGCCGCCTGCTGCCGTACCGGCCGGCCGGGTTCTCCAAGGTGTACGAAGGCTTCAAGGACCCGCACGGCGCCTGGGTCGCCATCGGCGCGATCGGCTTCAGCTTCCTGTACGACGTCGCCGCGGCCGGCGCGGACGCCCCGAAGACGCCGCTCGACCTGATCGACCCGAAGTGGAAGGGGAGGATCGCCTCGTCGTACCCGCACGACGACGACGCGGTCCTCTACCTCTACAGCCTGTACGCGCAGAAGTACGGCTGGGACTGGGTGGCCGCCCTCGCCCGGCAGGACGTGCGGTTCGCCCGGGGCAGCAACTCCCCGGGGGACGCGGTCCTCGGCAAGCAGAAGGCGATCGGCATCGGCACGGCGGGCACGCTGACCTCCCCGGCCACCTCTCCCGCGAAGTGGGTCGTCGCCGACGGACACCCCTTCATGGCCTGGGGCCAACGGGCCGCGATCCTCAAGCAGGCCAGGAACACGACGGCCGCCAAGCTCTACCTCAACTGGCAGCTGTCCACCGCCCAGCAGCAGGCCTCCTTCAACGGCTGGTCGGTACGGACCGACGTCGCGCCCGCGGCCGGCCTGAAGCCGATCTGGGAGTACCCCGACGCCCATGTCGACGGCTTCCCCCGCTTCATGGCCGACCGCGCGGCCGTCGAGCGCTGGAAGCAGACCTTCGCCCTGTACTTCGGCGAGGTCAAGGGCGACCCCACCCCGGGTTGGCCCGGACTGCACCCGGGGGCGTAACCGCTGGTGAGGCCGCCGATCCCGGTCCGGTCCGGACGCCGGCCCGGACGCCCGTCCGTACGCCGGTCCGGACGGGGACCGGCGACCCCGCTCTTCACATCGGCCCTACAGCCGGCGGATAGACTCGGACGCCCTGTCCGACTGGTTCCAGTCCGCCCAAGGGGATCCGCCGTGCCCGACCGCGCTCCACTGACCGCTCGCGGCAGCCGGCTCACCTTCGAACGGGTTTCGCATCTGGCGTTCTTCCTCGTCGTCGGCGCCGGTCTGGTGCGCCTCACCGAGCTGAACAGTCCACTGTGCTGGGACATCGTGACCGTCAGCGGACTGCTGGCGGTGGCGTACGCGGGCGGGCTCGCGTGGTGGCACCGGCTCGGACCGGTCGGCCGCCATCTCTGGATCCCGCTGCTCCTGCTGCTCTGGACCGCCCTCGTCTTCCTCGCGCCGGCACCGCTGACGACCGCCTACGTCTGGTGCGCGCTCCCGCTGGCCTGTGCGGCCCTGCGCGCGCTCGGCCGCCGCTCCGCCATGGTCACGGTCGCGATGATCACCCTCGTGCTCGTCGACGCGCTCGTGCGGTCAACGGGCCGGTTCGACGCGGAGGTCGTCCTCGTGCCGGTGGCGGCCGTCTGGGGAACCGTCGCCCTCTACCGGGGCCAGCAGCGGGACGCCGCGCTCCGCCAGCGCCTCGTCGAGGAACTGCGGGACACCCGCGACACGCTGGCCCGACAGCAACGCCGGGCGGGCGTACTGGCGGAACGCACCCGTATCGCCCGCGATCTGCACGACACCCTGGCCCAGGAACTCGCGGGCAGCCTGATGCTGCTCCAGGCGGCCGAGCGCGACTGGGACGCGCGGCCGGAGGTGACACGGACCCGCGTCCGTGCCGTGGCCGACGGGCTGGGCAGCAACCTCGCCGAGACCCGCAGGATGATCCGGGACCTCACCCCGTCCACCGTCGCCGAGGCCGGTCTGGAAGGCGCGCTGCGGCTGCTGTGCGCCCGTTCCCGTCAGGAAGGCGCCGCGGCCGGAGTGCGGTTCCGCTCGCTCGGAACGCATCGGCCCGCCCTCGACGACCACGCCGCCACCACCCTGTTCCGTGTCGCCCAGAACGCGCTGGCGAACGTACGCGAACACGCCCACGCGGTGAATGTGCAGGTCACCTTCCACCGGCACCCCGATCGGGTCGCACTCGAAGTGAGCGACGACGGAGTCGGATTCGACCCGGCGCGGGCGTTCGTGACCGTCGCTCGGACGGACCGCGGATTCGGCCTCCCCGCCGCCCGGGCCCGGCTGCGGGAGTGCGGCGGCGACCTCGACGTCAGCAGCGCACCGGGCCGGGGCACCAGGATCCGGGCCACGGTGGCGGCGCGGCCCCGGCCGCAGCCGGCCGAGCCGACGTGCGCCCCGGTGAGCGCCCGGTGACCGCCGCACCCCTGCGGGTACTGATCGCGGACGACCACACCGTCGTACGCGCCGGTCTGCGCGCCCTGCTGGAGGGCGAACCCGACCTCGACGTGATCGCGGAAGCGGGCAGCGCGGAGGAAGCCGTCCGGCTGGCCGCCCGACTGATGCCGGACGTCGCGCTGATGGATCTGCGGTTCGCCGGGCCGGGCCACGGGACCGACGGCGTCGAGGCCACCCGCCGGATCGCCGCGCGGGCGCCCGGCGTCGCGGTGGTGATGCTGACCAGCTACGCCGGACGGACCGATGTCGTCCGCGCGTTGGAGGCGGGTGCCCGTGGCTATGTACTCAAGGCGGGGCCGCCGGAAGAGCTGTTCCAGGCGGTCCGCACCGCGGCCGCCGGATCCATGGGGCTCGCCGCGGAGATCGTCGGTGAACTCGTCGGCCAAGTGGTCCGTCCGGAGCAGGACCTGAGCCATCGTGAGATCGAGGTCGTCCGGCTGATGGCCGAGGGCCGCAGCAACCGCGCCATCGCCGAGGCGCTGTACCTCAGCGAGGCCACGGTCAAGACCCACCTGGTGCGCGTCTACCGCAAACTCAAGGTCGACAACAGGGCGGCGGCCGTGGCGGAGGCCGTGCGCCGGGGCCTTCTCGAACTCACCTGACGCACACCGCGTTTCACGACCGCAGGGCCGCGAAACGGCTCCCCTCGTCCGTGGTCGTCGTGATGGACCGGCGTGCCCCCGCACGGGGGACACGCCGGCTCAACCCTCGAACGGGGGGGCCGTGCTCGCTGTTCGAGGGCTGTCAGAGGGCGGGCTGCCGCAGTACGGCGACGTCCCGGGGGGAGAGGACGACAGTGCCTTCGTCGTCCGTGCGGCCGACCAGCAGGTCCCCGCCGAGTCCGGTCAGCGGTACCGTCTCGTCGGTCCGGTTGACCAGGAACAGATAGCGGCTGTCGGCGTCGCGGCGCACGATCAGCTCGACCCTTCCCCGCGCGCCGTCCGGCAGTTCGCTGCCGACACCGGCCGGGGCGAGCAGCTTCGGCAGCAGCGCGGTGAGGCCGTCCGCGCCGAGCCGGGTGGAGACGTACGCGGCGGAGCCCTGGCCCGTCGGGCGGCGGGTGACGGCGGGGCGGTCCGCGTAGGTACCGGCGCGGTAGTGGGCCAGCACCTCCACCGCCGGGTCGGTGACGCTGATCCGGTCGGTCCACAAGGTGCCCGTGGAGAGCCCGTCCAGGCCGTCCACGTCGACGTCGACCGTGTGGCCGTCGAGCAGCGGGCCGAACTCCTCGATACGGATGCCGAGCAGCTCGCGCAGGGCTCCCGGGTAGCCGCCGAGCCAGATGTGGTCGTTCTCGTCGACGACACCGGAGAAGTACGTGGTGATCAGGTGGCCGCCGTTCTCGGCGTACCGGGTGAGCTCCTTGGCCAGCGCGGCCGGCATGACGTGCAGAACCGGCGTGATCAGGACCTGGTAGCGGTCGAGGTCGGTCTGGGTGGTGACGACGTCGGCCCGGATGCCGAGGGCGAGGAGCGCGGAGTACCAGTCCAGCGCCTCCTGCCGGTAGCTGAGCTGGGCGGTGGGGTGGGAGTCCTGCTCGCTCGCCCACCACGAGTCCCAGTCGAAGACGATGCCGACCCGGGCCGGCTCACGCTCGGTCCCGGCGACCGGAGCGAGGGTCTTGAGGGTCTGTCCGAGGCCGGCCACCGCGCGGAAGAGCTCGCTGTCGGCTCCGGCGTGCGGGACCATCGCCGAGTGGTACTTCTCGGCGCCGGCCGCCGACTGGCGCCACTGGAAGAAGCACACCGCGTCGGCGCCGTGCGCGACATGCACCAGCGAGTCACGGGCCAGGTCGCCCGGCCGCTTGGCCACGTTGATCGGCTGCCAGTTCACGGCGCTCGTGGAGTGCTCCATGAGGAACCACGGCCGGCCGCCCGCGATACCGCTGACGAGGTTGGCGGAGAAGGACAGCTCGTCGCGGTCCTGCGGACCGGGCACCACATAGTGGTCGTTGGAGACGAAGTCGATCTCGGCGGCCCAGTCCGCGTAGTTCATGCCCTTGGTGTTGCCCATCACCATGAAGTTGGTGGTGACCGGAACATCGGGCGTGAGCTCGCGCAGCACGTCCCGCTCCGCGCGCAGGTAGTCCTTCAGCACGTCGGAGGAGAAGCGCTTGAAGTCCAGCTGCTGCGTGGGGTTGGGGTGGGAGGCGGCCAGCCGGGGCGGCAGGATCTGCGCCCAGTCGCTGTAGCGCTGGGACCAGAACGCCGTGCCCCAGGCGTGGTTGAGGGCGTCGAGGGTGGTGTAGCGGGCGCGCAGCCAGTCGCGGAAGGCGCGGGCGGCGTCGTCGGAGTAGTCGTAGACGTTGTGGCAGCCCAGCTCGTTGGAGACGTGCCAGGCGACCAGCGCGGGATGGTCCGCGTACCGCTCGGCCATCTTCCGCACCAGGCGCAGCGCGTACGCGCGGAAGACGGGGGAGGTGGGGCGCCAGTGCTGACGCGCCCCCGGCCACAGCGTCTCGCCGGAGGCGGTCACCGGAAGGATCTCCGGGTGCGCCGTGCTGAGCCAGGGCGGCGGGGAGGCGGTGGCGGTGGCCAGGTCGACCCCGATGCCCCCCGCGTGCAGCAGGTCCATGACCTCGTCGAGCCAGCCGAAGTCCCACTCGTCCTCGGCGGGCTGGATGCGGGCCCAGGAGAAGATCCCCACCGAGACGATGTTGACACCGGCCTCCCGCATCAGCCGTACGTCCTCCTCCCACACCTCGCGTGGCCACTGCTCCGGGTTGTAGTCGGCGCCGTAGGCGAGGCGGGGGGTGGCATCACCGTCCGGCCCGTGCCGCAACTGGGACAGGAGGGTGGAGATCATGATGGTCCTTCCGGTTACTGCACAGGTGGCGCGAGGTGCGTGGTGGTTTCCGGGCGGCCGCCGCCGAGCGACTGCTGCTCAGCGGCGGCTCCCGAGGAGATGCCGGTTACTTCGAGACGGTGAAGCCCTGCTCGTTGCCGTACTTGACGGAGGCGTCCTGCCAGCTCTTCAGGCCGTCCGCCAGCTTGGTGCTGGAGATGTACGCCTTGCCGACGGTGTCGTTGAAGATCGAGTTGGCGTACTGCTGGAAGGGCAGGTACGACCAGTCGTCGGCGACGTTGGCCGCGGACTGGGCGAAGATCTCGTTGGCCTTCTGGCCGCCGAAGTACTCGAACTCCTTGTTCTGGAACGAGGAGGACTCGAGCTCCGCCTTGGTCGCCGGGAAGGCGCCCTCGTCGATGCGGGTCTGGACGCCGGCGCCGGAGTTGGCGTACTCGACGAAGGCGTAGGCGAGTTCCTTGTTCTTGCCCAGCGTGGGCAGGGCGAGGGAGCTGCCGCCGTTCTCCGCGCTGGCCTTGTCGCCCTTGGTCCATTCCGGCATCGGGGCCGCGCGCCAGTCACCGGAGGCGTTCGGCACACCGGTGACGAAGTTGGCGGGCATCCAGGCGCCGGTGGTCAGGGTGGCGATGGTGCCGTCGCCCAGGCCCTTGTACCAGTCGTCGGTCCAGCCGTTGATGGGCGCGAGGAGCTTCTGGTCGATGAGCTTCTGCCAGGTGTCGGTGTACTTCTTGGCGCCCGCGTCGGCGAAGTCGATCGTCACCTTGGTGCCGTCGACCTTGTAGGGGCGCGAACCGGCCTGCCACAGCATGCTGGTGGTGAAGCCCGCGTCGCCGGCGTCGTTGGCGATGTAGACCTTGGGGTCGGCCTTGTGCAGCTTGGCGGCCGCCGTGACGTACTCGTCCCAGGTGGTCGGGACCGCGATCTTGTACTTGTCGAAGATCTTCTTGTTGTAGAACATCGCCATGGGGCCGGAGTCCATCGGCAGGCCGTAGACCTTGTCACCGTCACTCACGGCGTTCCACGGACCCGGGGTGTACTTGGCGGCGAGCTTGTCCGCGCCGTACGGGGCCAGGTCGCTGAGGCCCTTGGTCAGGGAGTACTGGCCGAGCGCGAAGTACTCGACCTGAGCGACGTCGGGGACGCCCTTCCCGGCCGAGATGGCGTTCGACAGAGCGGTGTAGTGCTTGTCACCGGACCGCTCGCTGACGAGGTTGATCTTGACCTTGGGGTACTTCTTCTGGAAGTCGGCGGCGACCGTCTTCAGCGTGGGCTCCCAGGCCCAGACCGTGACCGAGCCGCCCTTCTTGAGGGCCGCCTGGATGTCCGCGGCGGAGACCGCCTTCTGGCCGGAGCTGTCGTCGTCGGAGCCGCCGCAGGCGGTCGCCCCCAGGGCGAGGACGGAGAGGACGGCGAAGCCGCGCATCAGGCGGCGGGTCGTTCTACGCATGGAGGTGCTTCCACTTCTTCGTGGGTGGGACTTCTTCATGGGTGGGACAGGGCGACGGTGAGAGAGATGGGACTGCGGGGGGTGGGGCCTGAGGGCGGGCTATTCCTTGACGCTTCCGGCGGCGAGCCCGGACTGCCAGTACTTCTGCAGCAGCAGGAACGCGGCGATCAGCGGCACGATGGTGAGCAGCGAACCGGTGATCACCAGGTTGAAGATCACGTCGCCGCCGATCGTCTGGGCCTGGTTGTTCCAGGCGTCCAGGCCCAGGGTCAGTGGGTACCAGTCCGGATCCTTGAGCATGATCAGCGGCAGGAAGTAGTTGTTCCAGGTGGCGACCGTGGTGAAGAGCAGAACGGTCACGGTGCCGGGGGCGAGCAGCGGCAGAGCCACCTTGAAGAAGATGCGCACCTCGCCCGCTCCGTCGATGCGGGCGGCCTCCATCAGTTCGGTGGGGATGGCCTCGGTGGCGAAGACCCACATCAGATACAGACCGAAGGGCGACACGAGCGAGGGGATGATCACCGCCCATGGGGTGTCGGTCAGTCCCATCTTGCTGAACATCAGGAAGGTGGGCACGGCCAGCGCGGTGCCCGGGACGGCCACGGCACCGATGACCACGGCGAAGACGGAGCGCTTTCCGGGGAAGCTGAACTTCGCCAGCGCATAGCCGCCCAGGATCGCCAGGAGGGTGGCACCGCCGGCGCCGAGCCCGACGTACAGCAGGGTGTTCAGCAGCCAGCGGACGAAGATGCCGTCGTGGTACGTGAACGTGTCGCGGATGTTGTCCCAGAGGGCGAAGTCGTGGCTGAACCACAGCCCGGACGAGTCGGCGAGCCCCTCCTGGGTCTTGGTGGCGCTGATGACCAGCCACAACAGGGGCACCACCGTGTAGACCAGGATCAGTCCGGTGAGCACGGTCAGCAGAATGCTGCGCTTGGGGCGCCCGGGAACGTTCTTCTTGCGGGGGGTGCGCAGTCGGGGTGTGCCCTTGGAGCCGCCGCCGGCCTGGGCGGGCGTGGAGTGGGAGGCGGTGGTGACGGGGCTGCTCGTGCTGCTCGTGCTGCTCATCGGGTCACGCTCCCTTGCGCATGCCGCGGAGCTGCACGACATAGGCGATGACCATGGTGATCAGCCCCATGATGATGGCGACCGCCGCGGAGTAGTTGTGCTGCTGCCCGTTGAAGGACAGTGAGTACGTGTAGAAGTTCGGGGTGTAGTCCGTCGTGATGGCGTTGCGCGCCAGCGGCCGCAGGATGCTCGGCTCGTTGAAGAGCTGGAAACTGCCGATGATCGAGAAGATCGTCGCGATGACCATGGCGCCCCGGATCGCGGGGAGCTTGATGGCCGTGATGACGCGGAACTGCCCGGCGCCGTCGATCTCCGCGGCCTCGTACAGAGAGGTCGGGACGACCCGCAGTGCCGAGTAGAAGATCAGCATGTTGTAGCCGACGAACTCCCAGGTGACGATGTTGCCGATCGACGCCAGGACCAGGTCCGCGGAGAGCGGGTCGGGCAGGGTGACGTCGAAGGCGCTGTTGATGTCGCCCACCAGGCCGAACCGGGTGCCGTACATGAAGCCCCACATCAGGGTGGCGACCACGGCGGGCACCGCGTACGGCAGGAAGATCGTGATCCGGAAGAAGTCCCGGCCGTACAGGCGGCCGCTGTCCAGGGCGAGTGCCACGAACAGGGCGATGCCCAGCATGATCGGCACCTGGATCACCAGGAACAGCGAGACCCGGGTCAGCGAGGACCAGAACTGGTCGTCCTTCAGTGCCTGCGTGTAGTTGTCCAGGCCGACGAAGGTGTTGCCGCCGATCAGCTGGTCGCGGAAGAGACTCAGATAGATCGAGTAGACGATGGGGGCCAGGAAGACAAGGGCGAAGACGGCCGCGAAGGGGCCGATGAACCCCCATCCCGTCCACGAACGGCGGTCCCGCTTCGCCGAAGGCCGGGCCGGCGGGCGCTTCGCGGCCACCGGCGGTTGTAGCGTCGTCATGTCGTTCCTCGCTCGTCCATCTCGGAACCGGCGTCTCACGCCGTCGCGATGTTTACGTAAACATGCCGTCCCCGTTCCCGTCGAGGGCTGTTATGTTTACGTAAACATCTGATGGCGGCATGTCTACACTGCGCCAATGTCGGTGGTCAAGGGTCGTCTGACGAAACTGCGACTCGGGTAACAAAGGAGACGGGTGGACACTGCGGACAGCGCCTCGGCGGGAACGGAACGGGCCCGTGCGCGCAAGGGGAAACGGGCGGTGCGTCGCACGCAGGGTGCGTCCATGGCGGATGTCGCACGCCTCGCCGGCGTCTCCTCGCAGACCGTTTCCCGGGTGTCCAACGGTTACGCGGGTGTGAACGAGGAGACCCGCGCACAGGTGCTGGCGGCGATGAAGGAACTGGGCTATCGGCCCAACAGCGCGGCCCGGGCCCTGAAGCGCGGTGAGTTCCGCACCATCGGCGTCATCACCTTCAACCTCTCCACCACGGGCAACATGCGCACTCTGGAGGCGATCGCCACCTCCGCGGCACAGGAGGGTTACGCCGTCACGCTGCTGCCGGTCGCCGTGCCCACCCAGGACGAGGTGCGCGGCGCCTTCTCCCGGCTCGGGGAACTCGCCGTCGACGCCGTCATCGCCATCATGGAGGTGCACCTGCTCGACGCGGCCACCATCTCCCTGCCCCCGCATGTGCAGGTCGTCGTCGCCGACTCGGACGCGGGCGACCGTTACTCGGTGGTCGACACCGACCAGGCGGGGGGAGCCCGCGCCGTCGTACGGTACCTGCTGGACCTCGGCCATCGCACGGTCTGGCATCTGGCCGGGCCCGAGGAGTCCTTCGCCGCACAGCGCCGCGCCGACGCCTGGCGCGACGCGCTGATCGAGTCGGGTCGCGCCCTGCCGCCCCTGGTGCGCGGCGACTGGTCGGCGGAGTCCGGCTATCGCGTGGGCCTGCGGCTCGCCGAGGAGCGCGACTGTACGGCGGTGTTCGCCGCGAACGACCAGATGGCGCTGGGGCTCATGCGGGCCCTGCACGAGCGCGGCCGGAAGATCCCCGACGACGTCAGCGTGATCGGCTTCGACGACATCCCCGAGGCCGGTTCCTTCCTGCCGCCGCTGACCACCGTGCACCAGGACTTCGCCGAGGTGGGGCGGCTGTGTGTGGAGGGCGTCCTGCGGCGGATGCGCTTCGGCGGGCCGGAACACGGCACGACGCTCGTCCCCACCCAGCTCGTGGTGCGTGACAGCACCGCACCGCCTCCGGCGGACGCGTAACCCGGGCGAAGGCCGCCGCGCGGGACGAGGGCAGGTACGGCGTGCCGGGGCCACGACCGTCCCGCGGCACACCGGCAGCGCGGTCCCGTCGGCCGCGACCGGCCCCGGCATTCGGCGTCCCCCTCGACCGGCGGCCCGTCCCGTACTGCCGCCCGGGCCGGCGATCGAGGGGGCGCTCATGACCGGGCCGGGGCGTTCCCCAAGGTCCGGCCCCGGTGACGGCCGTCGTCAGGAACCGTCGCGTGCCGGGGGTGTGTAGAAGTCGCCCGTGGACGTCCAGACCCCGTTCTTCACGACCACCCGCTGCACACTGCGGGTCCCGAGGTGGTTGCTCGCGCTGAAGCTCATCACCGGAGACACCCCCGGATCCACCTTGGTCGCCTTCTCGTACGCCTTGTCGACGGCCTGCGCCGTGACCGGCCCCTTGATGGTCTTCGCGATCTCCGCGAACACCTTCGCGTTGCTCCAGCCCCACAGCGCGAGGAACCCGGCGGGCCGGCCCGGCTCGTACGTGGCCATCGCGGTCCGGAACTCCTTCACCGCGGGATCGGTGTCCGACGGCGCCTTGACCAACTGCACGGCCTTGAGTCCCTCGGCCGCGTCCTTGGCGAGGGAGACCGTCGACTCCGCGGCCACGGGCGCATAGGCGTACGTCGGCAGCGACAGCCCCTGGAGCTTGGCCTCCTTGAGGAAGGCCGCCGCCTCGGGAGACGTCAGGATCAGGACCACCGCCTGGGGCTTCTTGGCCTTGACCTTGCTGATCACCGGCGTGTAGTCGGTGGTCTGGTACTTGACCGGCAGCCGGTCGACCTCGACCGAGGGGTCCACCTTCTTCGCGACGGGCTCGACCTGCTTGGCCACGTTCACGAACGCGGCCGGGTCACTGTGCACCACGACGATCTTCTTCGCACCGTCCTGCACCGCCCACGCGGCGATCGCCGCGGCCTGGTCCTCGTAGAGGGTCTGGGTGCCGAACAGGCCGGGGCGCGGCGGGTTGTACCAGGACTCGGTGCCGCCCACCTCGTTGAGAACCGGGACCTTGGACTGATTGAGGACGAACGGGAAGGCCGCCTCCGCCTGGGAGGTGCCGTTCGCGTTCACGATGGCCACGACCTTGTCCTGGCCGATGAGTTCGCGTGCGATCTGCACGGTCTGCTGCGGGTCGGCCGCGTTGTCCTTGACGGTCCACCGGATCTTGCGGCCGTTGACGCCTCCAGATGCGTTGATCATCTTGAAGTACGCGTCGGCGCCCGCCTTCTCGGGCACGCCGTACGAGGCGGTGGCGCCGGTCAGAGGGAGCCACGCCCCGATGTGGATCTCCGACGTGTTGCCACCGGCTCCTGCGGAGTCCTGGCCCGCGCACGCGTTGGCGGTCAGCGCCACCACGGCCAGGACGGCCGTCGTTCCCGCGGCGCGGCGGAATTTTCTTATGGTCCGGAACACGATCCACCTCGTTCACAACATGAGTTCAGTTTGTTCTTCACGGTCAGGCGGTGGTCGCGGCGGTCTCCCGGGCGCCGCTGAAATACGCCGCTTCCGCGAGCGCGGCGAACGACGGGTCACCGGGGCGCCCCTGGGCGGCGACCGTGCCCTCGTGCAGCACGGCCACCTCGTGACAGACGGACATGGCCCGGCTGAGCAACTGCTCCAGCAGGACGACCGTCAGCCCGTCGTGGGCCAGCCGTACCAGCCGGTCGTACACCTCGTCGACCAGCGCGGGAGCCAGCCCGAGCGCCGGCTCGTCGACGATCAGGACGTCCGGCCGGACGATCAGGGCGCGGGCGATGGCGAGCATCTGCTGCTCCCCGCCCGACAGCCCGCCGGCCGAGGCGGACATGCGGTCGCGCAGCCGCGGCGGCAGCCACTCGGTGGTCTCCGCCAGCCGTTCGCGCAGCGGTGCGCCGGTGAGGCCCGCCGCGTACGCCGCGACTTCGAGGTTCTCCCGCAGCGACAGGGTCTTGAACAGGGCCCGTCCCTCGGGCGCCAGACTGGTGCGGACGGTCCCGCCCGTCTCCCTGCTGCCCCGGGCGGGCTTCAGCGAGCCGTGCAGAATCCCGGCGAGTGTGCTCTTCCCGGCGCCGTTGGCCCCGGCGATCCCGAGGACGACCCCCTCGCGCACATCGAGGTCGACGTCCCGCAGCGCGACCACACCGCCGTAGGTGTGGCCCACCTGGCTCAGCCGCAGCATGCTCCGCTCGCCGACCCGTTCGGGCAGCTCCGCCCGGCCGCCCATGGTGCCCAGGTACGAGGAACGCACCTCGGGATGGTCGAGCACGGTGTCCGGGGAGCCCTCGCCGATCGTGCGGCCGAAGTCGAAGGCCAGCACCCGGTGCGCGACCGAGAACAGGTCGTCGAGGACGTGGTCGATGATCAGGACGGCCGTGCCGTGGGCGTGCAGCCGCCTGATGTGCTGGGCCAGCAGCGCGCGCTCACCGGCGTCGAGGCCGCCGAACGGCTCGTCCAGCACCAGGAGTTTCGGTTCCTCGGCCATCGCACGGGCCAGGTCGAGACGTTTCTGCAGCCCGAACGGCAGCTCCCCGGGCCGCCGGTCGGCCACGTCGGCGAGACCGACGGAGTCGAGCAGCCGCGCGACGGCCGCCCAGTCCCGGGCGGTGATCCGGCGCCGGGTGCACAACACGTTCTCGGCGACGGTGAGTTCGGAGAACACCTCCGCGTGCTGGAAGGTACGGCCGATCCCCAGCCGGCGCCGCGCGGTCGCCCGGGCCCCCAGCAGCGAGGTGTCCGCGAAGTCGACCGTCCCGCTCACCCGACCGTTGCCGGTCAGTCCCGACACCGCGTTCAACAGGGTTGTCTTTCCCGCCCCGTTGGGCCCGATGACGGCCAGGCCGTGAACCGGGAGCCGAGGCCTCGGTCGGCAAGCTGCATGCCACCGCGACCATGCGCGCCACCACCGACCTCGTCCAGCAACTCCTGGGTCCGCGGCTGGCCGCCGACACGGGCGAGTGGGGCACCTTCGCCTGGACCGAGCATCTGCTCGGCGCCCCGGGCTATCGCATCGCGGGCGGCAGCGACGAGATCCAGCGCACCATCCTGGCCGAACGGGTGCTGGGACTTCCCAAGGAGCCGAAGGGAGCCGGGAGTTGAGTACAGCGACCGAGGTGACGGCACTCGCGCACCGGGTCCGCGCGCACCTCGCGGCCCGACATCCGGGAGAGCTCTTCGGCGACCTGCGCACCCTGCCCGGCGGGCACTCGGGACTGACGTACGCGATGGCGGCGGGACCGGTCTCGTACGTGGTGAAGGCGGTACCGCCGGGGCAGCGTCCCGTCGGCCGCAATGACGTGCTCCGCCAGGCCCGGGTGCTGCGCGCGCTCGCCGGATCACCGGTGCCCGTACCCGAGGTCGTCGCCGTCGACGAACGCGAACCGGCCTGGTTCGCCATGGAGTTCGTGGACGGTGAGGCGGTGGAGCCGGTCCTCGACGAGCACCGGCTCGATCCGGGACTGTGCCGGACGCGCATGCTGGCCCTGGCCGGCATCCTGCGGGATCTGCACGGCACCCGGGCCGAGTCGTCCGAACCGCTCGCTCCCGCAGGGGAGTTGGACCGGTGGAGCCGCACCATGCGGGCCGTGCCGGCCGAACTCCGCCCCGGGGCCGAGGAACTGCTCGCCGCCCTGGCCGCCCGGATCCCGCGGGCCGTCCCGCCGGTTCTCACGCACGGCGACTTCCGGCTCGGCAACGTGCTGTGCCGGGACGAGCGCCCGGCCGCCGTCGTCGACTGGGAGATCTGGAGCATCGGCGACCCGCGCATCGACCTCGGCTGGTTCCTCCTGTTCACCGACCACCGCAACTTCCCCCGGCTCGGCCGTCCGGTGCCCGGCCTGCCGACCGAACGGGAACTGCTCACCGCCTACCTCGACGGCCGCTCCGAACCCCCCGACCTCGACTGGTTCCGAGCCCTCGCCCGCACCAAGATGGCCGCGATCATGGGCCACAACCTGCGCCGGCACCGCGAGGGCAAGCACCACGACCCCGACCAGGAGCGGCTGCCGCCCACCATCGCCGCGATGATCCGCACGGCACGCGACCTCCTCGCGTGAAGGCTGCCGAAGGAGCGCCACCATGGATTTCGGACTCACCCCGAGGACCGACGAACTCCGCGCGCGGATGGCCGCGTTCATGGAGGAGTACGTCCTGCCCGCCGAGCCCGTGTACGACCGGCAGCTCGCCGAAGCGGCCGATCCGCACGAACTACCCCTGGTCATGCGCGAGTTGAAGGAGAAGGCGCGCGCCGAGGGGCTGTGGAACCTCTTCCTCGCGCATGGTGAGTGGGGCGCGGGCCTCACCAACCTCGAATACGCCCCGCTCGCCGAACTCGCCGGGCGGTCGGTCATCGGCCCCGAGGTGTTCAACTGCTCCGCCCCCGACACCGGCAACATGGAGCTGCTCGCCCTGTACGGCACCCCCGAGCAGCGGGAACGCTGGCTGCGGCCCCTCCTGGCGGCCGACATCCGGTCGTGTTTCGCGATGACCGAGCCCGAGGTCGCCAGCTCCGACGCGCGCAACATCCGGACCCGTATCACCCGCGACGGCGACGAGTACGTCGTCCAGGGCCACAAGTGGTACACCTCCGGCATCCTCGATCCGGACTGCCGGCTGGTCATCCTCATGGGCGTGACCGATCCGGACGCGCCCAGCTACCGGCAGCAGAGCATGCTGCTGATCCCGCGCGACACCCCCGGCATCACCGTCCTGCGCGACCTGCCGATGTTCGGCTACACCGACCGCTGCGGCCACGGCGATGTGCTCTTCGAGGACGTACGGGTGCCGGTGTCCGCGCTGCTGGGCGGCGAAGGGGAGGGATTCGCCCTGGCCCAGGGGCGGTTGGGGCCCGGGCGGATGCACTACGCCATGCGCGCGGTCGGATTCGCCGAACGGGCGCTGGAATTGATGTGCCGCCGGACCCTGACCCGTACGGCCTTCGGAGGGGCGCTCGCGGAACAGGGCGTCGTGCGTGAATGGATCGCCCGCAGCCGGATCGAGATCGAGCAACTGCGGCTGCTGGTCCTGAAGTCGGCCTGGCTGATGGACACCTCGGGCAACGCGGCCGCCCGTACCGAGGTCGCCGCCATCAAGGTGGCCGCGCTGGAGGTCGCCCATCGGGTGGTCGACCGGGCGGTGCAGGCGCATGGCGCGGCCGGGGTCAGCGACGACACCGTACTGGCGCGGCTGTACGCGATCACCCGGGCGCTGCGGATCGCGGACGGGCCCGACGAGGTGCATCTGCGGACCGTCGCGCGACGAGAACTGGCGAAGTATCCGGAGGAGCGGGCGTGAACGGACAGGTACTCGACGGCCGGGTCGCCGTGATCACCGGCGGTTCCCGGGGCATCGGCCTCGGCATCGCCAGGGCGTACCGGGAGGCGGGCGCCCATGTGGTCATCGCCGCCCGCAAACCGGCGGGGCTCGCCGAGGCGCGCGAGGAACTGCTGCGGGTCAAGGGCGACGGCGAGGTCCACGAGGTGGTCGCCAACGCCGGTGAACCCGAGGACGCCGAGCGCTGTGCCGAGGAGACCATGGCGCGCTTCGGCAGGCTCGACGTCCTGGTCAACAACGCGGCCACCAACCCGTACATGGGAGAGCTGCTCGGACTCGACCTGGCGCGCGCGGAGAAGACCGTACGGGTCAACCAGTACGGCATGGTCGCCTGGACCCGGTGTGCCTGGCGGGCGTGGATGGGCGAGCACGGGGGAGCGGTGGTCAACATCGCCTCCGTCGGCGGGCTGATCGTCGACCCGTACATCGGCTGGTACAACGCCACCAAGGCGGCGATGCTGCACATGACACGGCAACTCGCCTACGAACTCGGGCCGAAGGCCCGGGTGAACGCGATCGCGCCCGGTCTGATCAAGACCGAACCGGCCAGGGCCGTCTGGGAGCCCAGGGAGCCGATCCTCACCGCGAAGCTGCCCCTGCGCAGACTGGGAACGGTGGAGGACGTGGCGAGCGCCGCGGTGTTCCTCGCCTCCGGCGCGTCGTCCTGGATGACGGGGCAGACCCTGGTCCTGGACGGCGGGGCGACCGTGCTGCCGATCGGGGTGGACGGATGACCGGCGCGGCCGCGGAGCTGTTCTCGCTGCACGGGCGGACGGCGGTGGTCACCGGCGCCTCGTCCGGACTCGGAGCCCGGTTCGCCACCGTCCTCGCGGCGGCCGGCGCGACCGTCTTCGCCGCCGCGCGGCGACCGGACCGGCTGAAGGAGCTGGCCGACGGCGACCCGCGGATCCACCCGGTCGTGTGCGACGTCTCGGTGGACGCGGACCGGGTACGGCTCGTCGAGACGGCGCTGGAGCACGCGGGACACCTCGACGTCCTGGTCAACAACGCGGGCGCGCCCGGAGCCGTACGGGCCGAGGACGAGAGCGCCGCCGACTTCGCGGACGTGCTGGCCGTGAACCTGGTGGCCCCGTTCCATCTGGCCCGGCTGCTCGCCGAGACACCGCCGGACGGCGGCGACCGTACGAGATCGGTGGTGAACGTCTCGTCCGTGCTCGGGCTCGTCTCCGGTGCTCCGCTGGGCGGCGCGGCCTACTCCGCCTCCAAGGCCGGGCTGGTCGGACTGACCCGTGAGCTCGCCGGGCAGTGGGGCGGCTCGGGGATACGGGTCAACGCCCTGGCCCCCGGTTGGTTCCGCTCCGAGATGACCGACGGGCTGTTCGCCGACGAGCGGTCACGCCGCTGGGTCGAGCGCGGCGCGATGCTGGGACGGGGCGGCGAACCGGGGGAACTCGACGGGGCGCTGCTCTTCCTGGCCTCGGACGCGTCCTCGTACTGCACCGGACATGTGCTCACCGTCGACGGCGGGTGGACCGCGCGATGAGGGGCCAGGAGGAGGCCGGGGTCAGGGCGGGGGCAGGGGTAGGGGTCGAGGTCGACGGTGAGGGGGTGGCCCATGTCGAGATGTGCCGCGGGGACGGGAACGCGATCGATCTCGCGACGGCCGGGGGACTGCTGGACGCCGCGCGGGAGTGCCGGACGTCCGGGGCGCGCGTGGTGCTGCTCACCGGGCGGGGACGGTCCTTCTGCGTCGGGGGCGATCTGCGGGAGTTCGCCGGGCTTTCGCCGGAGCGGCTGGCCGGGCATCTGACCGAGGTCACCGACGCGCTGCACGGCGCGCTGCGGATCCTCGCCGGGCTGGACGCGCCGCTGGTGGTGGCCGTGCAGGGGGCCGTGGCGGGGGCCGGGCTGGGGATCACCCTGGCCGCGGACCTCGCCTTCGCCGCCTCCGACGCCCGGTTCACGGCGGCGTACACCGGGATCGGATACTCACCGGACGCGGGGGTCAGCTGGCTGCTGCCGCGCGCCGTCGGGCCGAAGCGAGCGCTCGACCTGCTGCTGACCAACCGCCGGATCCCGGCCGCCGAGGCGCTGGACCTGGGGCTGGTGAGCCGGGTCGTCGCGCCGGAGCGCCTGCGCGAGGAGGCCGCGGCGGCGGCGCGGGCGCTGGCCCGCGGGGCGACGGGCGCGTACGGGGCGACCCGGCGGCTCGTCGCCGAGTCGGCGCGCACCGGGCTCGACGAGCACCTCGACGCCGAGGCCGGCCGGATCGCCGCCGCCGCGGTGTCCGATGAGGGACGGGAGGGCGTGGCCGCGTTCCTCGCAGGTCGACGACCCGACTTCAGGCACGCGGCTCATCCGATGCGCCGCGATTCGTAGCCAACCTGAACTTGGGTCTACTCTCGGACGACCGGGCGGTGATCGACGCCCGCCGTGGAGCAGAGGGAGAGACGATGGCAAGGGCGCGGATCGTGGATCCGGAGGAGGGGCCCAGGTCGAAGCGGGCGGCGATCCTCGTGGCGGCAGTGGAGCGCTTCGGGGAGGACGGCTACGAGAGCACCAAGTGGTCCGAGGTCGCCGACCGGGTCGGCATCGGCCAGACCGCCCTGTACCACTACTTCGAGTCGAAGGCCCACTGCCTGCTCACCATCATGCGCCTGGAGCTCCAGCGCTCCCACGACATGTTCGTCGAGGCCACGGCCGAGGAGACGGACCCGGTCGGGCAGCTGCGCGCGGCGGTCCGCTCCGCCTTCGCGGTCACCGAGCAGGAGATCCGCCAGATGCGCATCCTGCAGGCCAACATGTCCCTGCTCGCCACCCCCCGGAAGTCGAAGCGGGAGGAGACCGAGCGGGTCGCGGCGCGCCAGCTGGTCCAGATGATCGAGCGGGACTGGACGAACCTGCTGATGCGCGGCATGGCGCAGGGCGCCTTCCCGGTCCGGGACGCGCACACCCTCGGCCTCGCCGTCCTCGGCATGATCGTCAGCGTCTGGCGCTGGTACCGGCCGACCGGGGCGATCCCCCTGGCGGAGATCAGTGACACGATCGAGGGATGCGTGGTGCGCATGGTCGCCGAGTAGACCCCGGCCTGCGGCTCCGCCGGGCCGGGCCCGACCCGGCGGAGCCGCATTGCCACCGTCTCGCCTCTTGTCGCCGGCGGGGCACCCGGATTACAGTCAAACTGAATTGAACTCAGGTTGTTTTGCGTCACTGTTCCACGGCACGGAGGGAGAGCGATCAGCAATGGTGCTTCGCGACTACATGGCCGGAATGGACGGCCAGGACCCGGACAAGGTCCTGGAACTCCTGGAGCCCGACTTCCGATTCCTCATCGCGCTTCCCGGCGGGCAGCGCACCGGCGCCTCCCGCGCGGACTTCGCCGAGTACATCGCCGGACGGCACGCCGTGGACCGTACACACCGGATCGTGCGGTACGCGGTCGAGGGCGACGTCGAGACGGCGTACGGCTTCGTGGTGGAGAAGGGTGAGACCGCCGGGGCGTTCCTCTCCGCGGCGCGGGTCTCGCCCGCCGGGCTGATGGCGCGCTACCAGTCCTTCTTCACCACCGAGTTCGACCTGGTGGACCGGCCGTGACCGCGCCGACCGCCTCGTTCCTGACCACCTGGTTCGCGATTCTCGACAGCGAGGACGCCGAGCGGATCCTCGACCTGATCAGTGACGACTTCTCGTTCTCCATCCTGTTCTCCACCGGTGGCGACGGCGCGACCGATTTCCACGGCGGCCGGGTGGAGATGGAGGGCTATCTCGCCCAGCGCGAGGTGGGCGTGCGCACCCATCACGTGCTCACGGCGAGCACCGTGGGCCGGGACGAGCTGTATCTCGGCGAGGTGCGGCGCTCCGGCACGCCGGAGGCGACCTTCGTGGCCTCGGCCCGGCTCGACGACACCGGCCGGGTACGCCGACTGCTCATCGGGCGCTCGCCCGCGCTGCTGTTCACCTGAGAACCGAGCCCGAGAACCGAGGAGGACGCCATGTACAACCTGGTCCTGCTGGCCGTCCGGCCGTCCGACTGGACCCATGAGCGGTTCATCGGCTGGTGGCGCGGCGAGCACGCCGAACTGACCTGCCGGCTGCCCGGACTGCGGGCCTGGCGGCACACCGACATCGACACGGCGCTCGAACCGCGCTCCGAGGGCTGGGACGGCGCCTCCGTCCTGAGCTTCGACACCGCCGAGGATCTGCGCAAGGCGCTGGACAGCCCGGAGTGGGCGGCGGCCGTCGCCCAGGTGGGCGACATGCGCGGACGCCGGATCGCCGTCATGGGCGGCGAGATGGAGATGTACGCGCACTGACATGTGCGGGGGCTGTGCAGGGGTTCGTACGGGAGCCGTACGAGGGCCGGCCGGGACCGTCGGGAAACGGCGGCGGCTCCGGCGGCAGTGGGTTCATCCTTCGCGCGACGAGGCGAGGAAGCGGATGCGACAGACAGTGCGAGAGTTCCAGGAGCGGGCCGAGGAGGGCGACTTCACGGCCGTCGTCGACGACTTCGGCCGGCACACCGCGCGCGACCTGCTGCGGCGTGCGGCCGAACTCGCCGACACCATGACACCGGACGGGACGCCGGGCGGCACCGTCCTTCTCCAGGCCGACAACTCCTGGCGCACCGTCGCGGCGACCCTCGCGGTGGGGATGACCGGCGGTGTCCTGGCCCTGGTCAACCGGCACACCACCCATGCGGAGTTCACCGCCGCGCTGGAGGACATCCGGCCCGACGTCGTGATCGCCGAACCGTCCGCGCTGCGGGAGTGGCACGGACGTGAGGCGCTGCCCGGCGTACACCAGGACGAGGCCCTCGACGGCTGGACGGTGCTCGCGGGGCGCGGACCGCGCGATGTCTCCCGCTGGTCCGGCGGCGCCCTCATCGGTCTCACCTCCGGTTCCACCGGACGGCCCAAGGGCGTCGTGCAGTCCGAGAGCGCGCTGCGCTGCGCCTGCGCCCGCACCGCCGACATCAACGGCCTGCACGAGGGCGACGCGGTGGCCGCCGTCGTCCCGCTCTCCTCGACCGCCGCGTACTGCTTCGGCGTCTGCATGGCGCTCACGCTCGGCGGACCGCTCGTCCTGACCGGCCGCTGGGACCGCGAGGAGGCCCTCGCGCGCATGGCCGACCACGACGTCCGGTGGACCATGTGTGTACCGACCATGGCCCTGCAGATGGGCTCGGCGGCGGCCGGATCCCGCGTGCTGGACGGGGTCCGCTCGATCACCGTCGGCGGCGGACCGATGGACCGCGGCGCCCTCGCCCGCGCCGAACGCTCCCTCGGCACCCGGATCCTGCGCGTCTTCGGCATGTCCGAGTGCCTCGGGCACACCTCGCCGCGGCCCGAGGACCCCGAGGAGATCCGGCTGGGCCGCGACGGCCGCCCCTTCCCGGGCACCGAACTGCGCGCGGTCGCCGCGGACGGCACCGTCCTGGGCCCCGGCCGAACGGGCCGGGCACAGGTCCGCGGCCCCTCCCTCTTCCTCGGCTACGCCCACGACGGCAAGGTCGAGCCGCCGACTCTGACGCCGGACGGCTTCTTCCCCACGGGGGACCTGATCACGACCGATGACGACGGCACGGTCACGATCATGGGCCGCGAGAAGGACGTGATCATCCGCGGGGGCCGCAACCTCGACATCACCGAGATCGAGCGCGCTGTCGCCGGCCACCCCGGAGTCGCCCGCGCCTGCGTGGCGCCCGTACCGGACCCGCTGCTCGGCGAACGCGCGGCCGTGCTCGTCGTGGCCGAGGACGGCCGGGACGACATCGGCCTCGACGAGATCACGGCACACCTCGCACAGACCGGTCTCTCCAAGGCCAAGTGGCCCGAATTCGCTTTCACCGTACGCGAGTTGCCACAGACCCTGGTCGGCAAGCTGGACCGCTCGGGAGCCCGCAGGCTCGCACACGAACTGCACGCACGTCTGTCCTCGGAGCACTCGGAGCACTCGGAGCACTCGGAGCACCCGGAACGCTCGGAACACGAGGCGGGCGAACAGCACCGGCAAGGAGATGCATGACCACCCCCACGACCCCTACCTCCCGCTTCGACCGCGGCCGGTGGGCGGAGGCCGGAGCCGAGACCGTACGCCCCGGCGTGCACCGGGTCCCGCTGCCGCTCCCCGACGACGGACTGCGGGCCGTCAACGTCTACGCGCTGGAAGGCCTGACGGAGGGACTCGTCCTGATCGACGGGGGGTGGTCGATCCCCGAGTCCCGCAAGGCACTGGAGGACGCGCTCGACGACCTCGGCCACGACCTCGGCGAGATCACCCATGTCCTGGTCACCCACATCCACCGCGACCACTACACCCAGGCCGTCGAACTGCGCAGACTGCTCGGCTCGCGCGTCTACCTCGGCGCCGGCGAGCGGCGCGGCCTGGAGCTGCTGGGAGAGCTGCGCTCGGACCGGCCGGTCGGTTCGCTGGAGACGCTGCGTCGGGCCGGGGCGCACGAACTCGCCGAGCGCATCGAAGCGATGGACCACGGCGGCTTCGACCCGAGCGTCTGGGAGGCCCCGGACCGCTGGCTGGCGGCGGAGGAACTCCGGTTCGGGGACGCGCGGTTGCAGGTCATTCCGACCCCGGGCCACACCCGCGGGCATGTCGTCTACCTCGACCAAGCACGCGGGCTGCTCTTCGCCGGGGACCACGTGCTGCCGCACATCACCCCGTCCATCGGCTTCGAACTCGGCGACACCGCACTGCCGTTGGGCGACTACCTCGACTCGCTGCGCCTGCTGACCACCCTCGACGACGCCCGGCTGCTGCCCGCGCACGGTCCGGTCGGCGACAGCGTCCACACCCGCGTCGGCGAGCTGCTGGCCCACCACGACGACCGGCTCGCCCAGACGATGGAGATCCTCGGCGACCGTACGCTGCACGCCTGCGCGGTGGCCGGGGAGTTGGGCTGGACCCGGCGCAAGGTGCCGTTCGCCGACCTGAACGCCTTCAACCAGATGCTCGCGGTCAACGAGACCGCGGCCCACCTGGACGTGCTGGTGGCCCGCGGCCCGGTCAGGTGCGCGCACCGGGACGGCGTCGACTGGTACACCAGCACCGCTACCGCGCCCAGCGGGGTTGCGGCCCGGTAGCGGCCGCCTCCCGCGGCTCAGCGTGCCGTCCAGCCTCCGTCGACGTACAGCTCCGAGCCCGTCATGAAGCTCGCGTCGTCGGAGGCGAGGAACGCCACGGCCGCCGCCACCTCGTCGGGCGTACCGAGCCGGCCCATCGGGGTGCCGTCGAGCATCGCGGTCAACCGGGGTGTGCCGCGCCACAGTTCGCGGGAGCGGGGCGTCTCGATGAAGCCGGGGTGCAGCGAGTTGACGCGCACGCCGCGCTGCGCCCAGTGCAGCGCGGCGTTCTTCGTCATCAGACGGACGGCGCCCTTGGCCGCGTGGTACGAGAACTGGGCGCCGAAGCCGCCCACCGTGCCGAAGATGGACGCGACGTTGACGACCGAGCCGCCGCCGGAGCGTTCGATGGCCGCACCGCCGTACTTCATACCGAGCCAGACGCCGGTCTGGGTGACCGCGAGAACCTGGTCCCATGTCTCCCGGGTCTCCGTCTCGACGGTGCCCATCGCGGCGATGCCGGCGTTGTTGACCAGCACGGACAGACCGCCCAGCGCGGCGGTCACCCGGTCGACGACCTCCCGCCAGGCCGACTCGTCGCCGACGTCCAGGGCCAGCCCCAGGGCCCCGCCCCCGACCTCCCAGGCGAGCTTCTCGCAGCGCTCCGCGTCGACGTCGGTCACCACGACCGCCGCGCCCTCGGCCGCGAGCCGTCGTACGACCGCGTCCCCGATGCCTCCGGTGGCGCCCGTCACCAGCGCCACCTTCCCGGCCAGCCTCGACTCCATCACGTTCTCCCCCGCCCTCAGCCCTTGACCCCGCGCCAGGCCAGCGCGCCGCCGTCGATCACATAGGCGGCGCCCGTGATGAACGCCGCACTGTCCGAGGCCAGGAAGCACGCGAGCTGCGCCACCTCCTCCGGCCGGCCCAGCCGTTCCACCAACTGGGGGGCGACCAGCTCCCGTTCCATCGCGTCAGGGTCCTCGGCCGCGGCGAGGAAGTCCTGGGCCAGCGGGGTGTCGATGACGCCGGGGCAGAAGCAGTTGCAGCGCACCGGAGCGAGGTCGACGGCGGTGACCTTGGTCAGATGGATGACCCCCGCCTTGGTGACCCCGTAGGCGGGGGAGTTGGGGAAACCGACGAGGCCGGAGACGGAGGCGGTGTTGACGATGGCGGGGTTGCGGGGGGAGCGGCGCAGGAACGGCGCCGCGAACTTGGTCGTCAGCCACACGGCCTTGAGATTGACCTCGTAGACCGCGTCCCAGACCTCCTCGGAGAGCGCGTCGACGCCGCGGTCGTGTTCCGCGGTGAGCGCGGTCTCGATCACCCCGGCATTGTTGACCAGCACGTCGAGCCCGTCGAACCGCTCCGCCGCACGCGTCACCATCGCCTCGATGTCGTCACGGACACGCAGATCACAGACGATGGGCTCGCTCTTCGCCCCGGCGGCGCGCACGAGTTCGGCCGTTTCGGCGACGGTCTTCTCGTTCCGGTCGGCGACGATCACCGCCGAGGCCTCCTGGCGGGCCATCTCCACGGCGATCGCCCGTCCTATGCCCTGGCCCGCGCCGGTGATGAGGGCGGTCTTGCCGCCGAGGGAACCCAGCATGCCGTCTGCTCCTGTCCGTGCCCTTGACACGTAGACTGAACCAACTTCAGTTCGATAGGGAGTCTAGGCTCCCGCCCGGCGGGCGACAAGGCTGCGGCCCGGCCCCTCATCGCGTTCTTTGCTCGTGAGGATCCGGGCCCGGTGTATTCGGGTTGCTGGTGGTGGGTGCCGTGGTAGCGCCTGTCCGGAGGGCCGGGCGGTGCGCCCCGCCGATCCGGGGGCGGGGTGGGACGTTCGGCTCCGCTGAAGCGTCGGCCCTCCGGCGAGGCGCGGCGTGGCGGTGGACAGCCGCGTCCTGTCACGACCGTGCGGGGTGGACGAAGTGCGCAGGAGCGGGTGCGTCCTTGCTGGTCGGTCGTCGGCACACCGTGCGCTCGACGTCCCCGCGTTCACCGGCGCCCTGGTGGAGCGGTTCAGCGCGCGGCGTGGCGGTGGACAGCCGCGTCCTGTCACGACCGTGCGGGGTGGACGAAGTGCGCAGGAGCGGGTGCGTCCTTGCTGGTCGGTCGTCGGCACACCGTGCGCTCGACGTCCCCGCGTTCACCGGCGCCCTGGTGGAGCGGTTCAGCCGCGATGCCGACACCTTTGTATGTGGGCACGCCTCTGTATGAGGGCGCGCCGCCGCCGATCTGTGGGTGTCACCCGAATCCGCTGTCGGGCCGGCCGGCGACGCCGAGCATGATGTCCGTCGGCCGACCGGCCGACGCCCGGCCCTGTCGGCGGCGACCCTGGTGCCCTTGCTTCTCGACGAACACACCGCCAAGGACGCCATCCAGAATCCGGCAATCCCCGCGGCCGTCATGCGTCGCGTGATCGGGCGGGCGGTCCTTGGGCGGCGGTCGCGACGGGATCGCGCACGGTGGAAGCCGAAGTTGAGGGAAAACTCCCGGCAGCAGAACCCGGCCAACTGGCCAGTCGTACAGGTGTGCTGCGCTAATCTCACGGTCACACGTGCCACGCGAGAGACCAGGATTCCCATGCCAGTCCAGCACCGCAGCCGGTTCGAGACGATGGCCTACGCGGCCGTCGGCATGGAACCGCCCCCTGTGGTTCCGCTGCGGAAGAACGATCCGAGGCGGGCGGGCCCGTACGAGCTGGTGTCACTCCTCGGCAGCGGCGGCATGGGCAAGGTCTATCTGGGCCGGAACACCACCGGCGGGGCAGGGCTGGCCGCCGTCAAGGTGATCCGTCCCGAATACGCGGAAGACCCGCTGTTCAGGAAGCGTTTCGAGCGGGAGGTCGGCGCGTTGGACCGCGTCCAGGGGGCGCACATCGTGCGACTGATGGGCAGCGGCTGCGACGAGGACCTGGTCTGGGTCGCCACCGAGTACATACCCGGGCCCACGCTGGAGGAGGTCGTCACCCGGCGTGGACCGATCGACGCGGCGGCGGCCTGGCGGCTGCTGGCCGACGTGGGACGTGCGATCGAGGCCATATGGCGCGCCGGGATCGTTCATCGCGACCTCAAGCCGTCCAACGTGATCCTCGGCGCCGACGGTGCCCGTGTCATCGACTTCGGTGTCGTCCAGGCCACCGACAGCACCACGATCACCGCCACGGGCCAGAACGTGGGGACCCCCGCCTACATGTCCCCGGAACAGACCAGAGGCCGCGAGGTGACCGCCGCCTCCGACGTCTTCTCGCTGGCCTCCACCCTCACCTACGCGGTCGCGGGAAACGCGCCGTTCGGCGAGGGTACGGGTGTCGACGTCCTGCACCGGGTGGCCTTCGATCCACCTCGGGAGGACGTCCTCGACAAGGTGGCGGCCGTCGACGCGCAACTGGCCGCGTTCATCCGCACCTGTCTGGACAAGGAACCCGAGAATCGTCCGTCACCGGAGACGGTGTTCAGGACCGCCATCGGGCACCAGCTGTCGGCGCCCGCCGGGAACCCGTCACAAGCCGCCCCCCAGCGCAGACCCACCCACGGCAAGCGGCCCGAGGCCGCCCTTCCCGTCGCGGGGCCGTCGGAGCCTGCTGCCGCATCCGCGGGCCCCGGCGGCGCCCCGGCAGCCCCCGGGAAGCGCAGAAAGCTGCTGGTGGGCGCCGCTGCGGCGGCCGTCCTGGTTGCCGCGGGCGTCACCGTGGCGCTGCTGCAGCAGGACGACGCCCCGACGTCCGCCGCTCCCGGGCCGGGGAGGACCCCGGCCGTGACGGGAGACCGGACCTCGGCGCCCGAGAGCTCGAAGAGCGCACCACCGGTCACACCGTCGAAGTCGGACCGGACGCAGGTGCCGCAGAAGTCGCCGAGCCCGGATGTCACGAGGGATCCCCCGGCGCTGGACATCCAGTCGGTCCAGTGCGCCGCCGAGATCATCTCGGGATCCCACGGCGACTGCGTCAAGGCCCTGCAACTCCTCCTCCTCGGCTACGGACTGCACGTCACGGTCGACGGGCAGTTCGAGGCGGAGACGGTCACCGCGGTGAAGGCGTTCCAGGCGGCGGCCGGGACCACCGTGAACGGGAGGGTCGACGATCGGACCAAGACACTGCTCTACGGCACGGCGCGCGGGCCGGTCCGTACCGGTTCGGTGACCGTGACCGAGAGCGTCAATGCCGTCTCGGTCGCCAGATGTCTCGACGCCCGTACCGGTGCCACGGACGGGAGCGGCAAAGAGATCCAGGTATGGACGTGCAAGGGCACAGCTGTCCAGAAGTGGGCCATGTATCGCGTGCCCGGTCAGGCCTCCCAGTACTTCGTCGTCAATCAGGGCAGCAATCTCTGCCTCGACGCCGACCCCGGCACCATCGGCCGGAACGGCCAGAAGATCCGGGCCAGGACCTGCAACGGACTCAGCGCCCAGCGGTGGCGGCTCGGCGACTCCGGTCCGTCCGGCGGCCGGACGCTGGTCAGCGTCCCGGACGGCTTCTGCCTGGACGCGGAGGCCTCCGAATCCGGGAAGGACGGTCAGGTGGTCCAGGGCTTCGGCTGCGCGGGCAGCACCAACCAGGTGTGGAAATGGTCTTGATGCACCGTCAGGTTCGGCTGCTGAGACGGTCCGGGAGCCTTTCGTAGCGCGTCACAACGTGTCGAAGTCCTGCCGTCCCGGCTGCAACGGCCGAGGTGCCTGCCATGATCGTCACCATGGGCATACAGATCGTGCCGGCCGGGACGGCCGACTTCCATCAAGTCCTGGCCGACCATCCCCGGTACTGGGGTGAACGTGACCTTCGGTCGCTGCACCTTCTGGCACTGGTGCAGGAGTTCGACTCGACCTGCCTGGTGGCCCGAGCCGAGGACGGGATCCGTGGATACGTCTTCGGGTTCGTCACCCCGGACAACACCGGGTACGTGCATCTGATCGCCACGCGGGACGACGCTCGTGGCACCGGTCTCGGGCGTCGTCTGTACATGGCGTTCGCCGAGGCCGCGCAACGCCATGGCGCACGGCAGCTGAAGGCGATCACGTCCATCGGGAACACCGGCTCGATCGCCTTCCACCGCAGCCTCGGCTTCGACGCGGAGGTCATCGACGACTACAACGGCCCCGGTCGGGCCATGGCCGTCTTCCACCGAGGTCTGCCGCTCGACGCATCCCGGACCTGACCGGCCGGCCACATCCGTCACGGCCGGTCGCTCCCGAAGCCGTCAGTGCGCGACGCCCGAAGTCCCTCGGGTGTGACCGCCTTCGAGGACGGGTCCGGGCGGTGTCCCGATCTTCGGCGCCGTGCTGCACGGCATGTCGGTCATCGGGTCCCGCTCGTGGACCGACGGGCGACGGGCCGCTGGGGTCGCCCGAATCCAGGCCACAAGTGGCGGGGTGCGATGCGCGGGCGTGGAATGGAGGGGCGGGGCGGGGCGGGGCGGAAACGTGGAGGCGCCGTGGGTGTGACACCGTTGACCGAGATTCTCTCCGGGCCTTTCAACGAGCGCTACGCCGTACCGGCCATCAACGTGTTCAACGACCTCACGCTGGAGGCCGTGCTGGCGGCCGCGGTGGAGAACGCCTCGCCGCTGATCGTTCAGACCTCCGTGAAGACGGTCAAGTCCATCGGCAGCGACGTGCTCTACGCCATGTGGACGGCGATGACCGCCGGCATCGAGGTGCCTGTCGCCCTGCACCTGGATCACTGTCCGGAACGCGAGGTCATCACCGAGTGCCTGCGGCGGGGTGGAACTCGGTGCTCTTCGACGCCTCCGGGCTGCCGGTCGAGGAGAACATGCGGCAGACCGTCGAGGTGGTCGCGGAGGCTCGTGCGTACGGGGCCGCGGTCGAGGGCGAGATCGAGTCGATCACCGGTGTGGAGGACGGCATCGGCAGCGACACCGCCGCCGAGCGGCAGGACCTCGCGGTCGCGCTGGAGTTCCTGCGGACCACACAGGTCGACGTCTTCGCACCGGCGATCGGGAACGCCCACGGGTCGTACAAGCAGGCGCCGGTGCTCGATGCCCAGCGTGTGTCCGACCTCGTGGCGGCCTGTCCGGTACCGATCGCCCTGCACGGCGGCAGCGGACTGTCCGACGAGCAGTTCCGCGATCTGATCTCCCGGGGGTGCGCGAAGGTCAACATCTCGACCGCCCTCAAGGAGACGTTCATGAAGTCGAATCTGGCCTTCCTCGAAACGGCGGCGGAGCGGCAGAAGTGGGATCCGCCCTCCCTCTTCCGGGCCGTCCGCCAGGACGTCATCGAGTTGGCCGGTTCCCTGATGAGGCTCTTCGGCAGCGCCGGGCGGGCGGGCTGAGACCATGCCCGCGCTCATCTTCGACTGCGACGGCGTCCTCGCCGACACCGAACGCGACGGACACCTGCCCGCGTTCAACGAGACGTTCGAGGAATTCGGTCTGCCCGTGCGGTGGAGTGACGAGGAGTACGCGGAGAAGGTGAAGGTCGGCGGCGGCAAGGAGCGGATGCGGACCCTGCTGACCCCCGACTTCGTCGCCGCCGCCGGGCTGCCCACCGACCAGGCCGCCCTCGACGAGCAGGTCGCCGCCTGGCACCGGCGCAAGACCGAGATCTACACCGGGATCATCCGCGGCGGAGGCATTCCGCCCAGGCCCGGCGTACGGCGGGTCGCCGCCGAGGCACATGGGGCCGGGTGGACGCTCGCGGTCGCCTCCACCTCCGCGGAGGCGTCGGTCCGCAGCGTGCTCGAACTCGCCATGGGTCCCGAACTGGCCGCTCACTTCGGTGTGTTCGCCGGCGACGTGGTCCAGCGGAAGAAGCCCGCCCCGGACATCTACGCCTTCGCCGTGCACCGGCTCGGCCTCGACCCGGCGCGCGTCGTCGCGATCGAGGACAGCCGCAACGGGATGCTGTCCGCGCTCGGCGCCGGGCTGGCCTGCGCCGTCACGCCCAGTGCCTACACCGAGGAGGAGGACTTCACCGGGGCCTGTCTGGTGGTCACCTCGCTCGGCGATCCGCCGCCGGAGGAGACCGTCACCCAGGTGCTCGGCGATCCGCTCGGCGCCCACCCGGGGCCGTGGGTGGTGCTCGCGGACCTGGCAGCCCTGCTCACCGCCGGCACCGACGCGGGCTCCACCGCATCGGGTCCGTCCGCAACCGGTCCGCTCGACTCCGCGCCACTCGGTCCGGATCCTCGTTCGCGCTGACGTCGCGGCAGTCAGGAGAGTCATGTCATCGCCATCGACACCCGTCGGCGACCTCGCCTTCGTCGTCCGGACCATCGCCCGGACGGCGGTCGACAACGAAAAGGCATTCGGTGACCTCGACGCCGTAGCCGGTGACGGGGACTTCGGGTACTCGCTCGCTCGCGGCTTCGAGATCGTGCTCGCCGACTGGGACTCCCTCGCGTCGGACTCGCCGGCCGAATTCCTGAAGAAGGTCGCCCTGGTGATCTCCAAGCGGGTCGGCGGTACGTCGGGGCCGCTCTGGGGCACCGCCTTCCTCCGGGCGTCCGGGGCCGTGAAGGACCACCCGGAGCTGGATGCCGCGGACGCGGTGGCCATGCTGCGGGCCGCGGCCGAGGGGATCAAGGCGCGGGGCAGGTCCGGCCTCGGCGACAAGACGCTGCTGGACGCGTTGATACCGATGACCGACGCGCTGGAGCAGCGGCTGGCCGATGGCGGACCGGGGGCCGGCGCGGCGGAACTCGCCCGGCTGGCCGCCGCGACGGCCCGGACCGCGGCCGACGCGACGACCTCGATGCAGGCCCGACGCGGCCGCCAGAGCTACACCGGTGAGCGCAGTATCGGCTCGCCGGACCCGGGCGCGGTGGCGGTCGCGGTCATGGCGGAGCGCGTCGCCGCCGAGTGGGACGCACGCGACTGACGGCGGACAACGGCCCTGGCTCCCGGACCGCCTCCCGGCATCAGGGACCGGCACCACGAAGGAGTGACGGGATGAAGAAGTTCGTCAACGACCCGAAGGACTACGTTGCGGAGATGCTGGAGGGGCTGGCCCTGGCCAACCCCGACACGCTGAAGTACGTCCCCGAGTACAACCTGATCATGCGCTCCGACGCCCCGCAGGAGAACAAGGTCTCCATCGTGCAGGGCTCCGGGTCCGGTCATGAGCCGGCGCATGTGATGACCGTGGGCAAGGGGATGCTCGACGCGGCCTGTCCCGGCGACGTGTTCGCCGCGCCGCCGGCCGACTCCGTCTACGAGACGGTCAAGCTGGTCGCCACCCCGAAGGGCGTTCTGCTGCTGGTCAACAACTACACCGGGGACCGGATGGCCTTCGAGATGGCCGAGGAACTGTCCCAGGCCGACGGGGTGACCGTACGTACTCTCTTCATCGACGACGACGTGGCCGTACAGGACTCGACGTACACCGTCGGCAGGCGCGGGGTGGCCGGCAACTTCTTCGTGATGAAGGCCGTCGGCGCGGCCGCCGAGCGGGGCGCGGACCTCGACGAGGTGCACCGGATCGGAGAGAAGGTCAACTCCGTCACCCGCTCCATGGGTATGGCGCTCACCGCCTGCACGCCGCCGGCGAAGGGCTCGCCACTGTTCGACCTGCCCGAGGACGCGGTCGAGATGGGTGTGGGCATCCACGGCGAGCCGGGCCGCAAGCGGGAGAAGCTCCGGTCGGCGGACGCGATGGTGAGCGAGCTCGTCAGCGCGGTGGTGGACGACCTGCCGTACTCCGCCGGTGACCGCGTCGCCCTGATGGTCAACGGCCTCGGCGGCACACCGATCGGCGAGCTCTACCTGGTGTACGGACGGGCCCACAAGCAGCTGACCGAGCGAGGCATCGAGATCGGCCGCAGCTACGTGGGCGAGTACTGCACCTCGCTCGACATGGCAGGTGTCTCCGTCACACTCGTCCGGCTGGACGACGAGATCTCCGATCTGCTCGCCGACCCCGCCGAGATCCCGATCCGGGTGTTCTGAGAGGCCGACGACACTCCTCGCTCGGAGAATCAGGCTTCGCGAAGAGTCGGGCAGCGGGGACGCATGGCTGTGTCCCCGCCCCCTCGGATCCGGCCGGCCGTGCGGGTTTTCAGTGTGAGAGCAGCGTGCCGAGGTTGATCTTTCCGCTCTGCAGTTTCGCGTCGTGGGGCTCGCTGAGTCCGCCGTCGGTGATGTACAGCCGCATCCCGCGCACCGCGGTGGCGGTGGGCGAGGCGAGGCCGTCCGAGGCGGTCAGCACGGTCCTGGTGGTGCCGTTCGGGTACACCACCGCGATCTGGTTCTGTGTGTTCAGCGCGGCGAACACGAGGTTGGAGCGGTCGCTGAGGAAGTTGAAGTCATCGACGCGGCACGGGCGCGGACGCCTTGATCGCGAGGGCGGGGTCGACCAGCCAGGCGGTCGCGGGGCCGCCTGCTGTACGGCCCAGACGGTGCCCTTCTGGCTGTCGGCGACGTACAGGGTGCGTCCGGCCGGGTCGACGGCCAGACCGTTGGGGATCCCCTCGACGATCCGCCGCACGCTCGGCCGTACGGTCGGCTGGGCGGGCCTGCGCCTCGTCCGGGCCGGCGTCGCGTGGGCCGCACGGGCGAGGTCGTACAGATGCGTGCGTTCCGTGTCGTCGAGCCGCAGGGCCTGGGCGAGCGCGTCCAGGACACTGTCCGAGACACCGCTGAGGTTGCCGCGCTCCAGCCGCGTGTAGTACTCGACTCTCACGCCGGCGAGCGAGGCGACCCCGCTCCTGCGCAGTCCGCTCACCCGGCGGGTGCCATAGACGGGCAGACCGGCCTGCTCGGGCGTGATCTTGTCACGACGAGACTTCAGAAAGGCGCTTGTCTCGGCCGATTGTCCATACCGTGAGCGTAGGTGTGTCACGCGGTCTCTGAGAGACCCTGCCCTTACCCCCCCTCAGCTACCCCCCCTCAGCAGTAACCCCCACGCTGCCGACCTCTTCCCGAAGGTGCCGCCGCTCCCGCCCAGTGCGCTCCGGGATACGTGATCGCCCTGGGGGCAGGCTGAGGGTGACTCAGAGGCCGAATCGCGTCCGGAAGAACTGATCGAGATCGCGGCGGTCGGCGGCCGGTGGTGGCAGCGTCTCCTCGCCCGGGGAGCGCAGGCCGTCGAGGAGTACACCGAGGTGGCGGCCCGCGAGATCCGCCGACGGGCCGGCGGTGTCGTCGTCGGGGATCCGGGCCGGGATCGAGTTCAGCATCAGCACGAGATCGAACACGTTCACGTCCTTGCGCAGGCCCCCGGCGTCCTGAGCGCGCGTCACCAGGCCGCCGAAGTCCGTGAGCAGAGTGACCCGGGCCGCCATGAGTTCGGGCCCCGGTTCCGTGGTGCGCCTTCGGGAGACGGGGAACATCTGGCTGCTGCGGACCTGCGCCATCTGCCGCATCACCCGCGTGAAGGCCGCCCAGGGGTCCGGCTCCTGCGCCAGGGCGCGTTCGATCTCGGCGGACGTCTCCGTCATGACCTCGGTCGCGACGCGTTCGACCAGGGCGCTCTTGTTCGGGAAGTGCCGGTAGATGGTGCCCATGCCCACCCCCGACCGGCGGGCGACCTCCTCGATCGACACCTCGTAGCCGCGGTCGGCGAAGACCTCACGGGCGGTTCGCAGGATCAGCCGGATGTTCTCGCGGGCGTCGGCGCGAAGTGGACGGTCGCCTGGGGGTGTGGACGGGCTCATTTGCCTCTGATGTCAGCCTCCGACATAACCGGAAATTGATTTTCCGGTTAGCTCTTGCCCTGTATTCAGCCCTTGTCTTGCATGAGGAGGCCCCCATGGCCGACTTCCCCACCGATTTCCCCACCGACTTCCATGGCGCGGTACTGCGACCCGGCGACGACCGGTACGACGCGGCCCGAGCCGTCTACCAGGGCCGTGCCGCCGACGAAGGCCCCGCGTCGATCGCGCAGTGCGCCGACGAGGACGACGTCGCGGCAGTCCTCCGCCACGCCGCCGCGCACGGCATCCCGGTGGCCGTGCGCGGCGGAGGGCACGGTTCGGACGGGTACGCGATGCCCGGCGGCGCGCTGGTCGTCGACCTCTCGGCGATGAAGAAGGTCACCGTCGACCCCGAGACGCGGGTGGTACGGGCCCAACCGGGCGTCCTGCTCGGCGAGTTGGATGCCGCCACCCACCGGCACGGCCTCGCCGTACCCGCCGGCACGGTCAGCACCACCGGCGTCGCCGGACTGACCCTCGGCGGCGGTATCGGACACCTGATGCGCCGCTACGGCGCCACCGTCGACAACCTGCTCGCCTGCGACATGGTCACCGTGGACGGCCGCAAGGTCCGCGCGGACGAGGCCGAGAACCCGGAGCTGTTCTGGGCGCTGCGCGGCGGGGGCGGCAACTTCGGCGTCGTCACCGCCTTCGAGTACCGCGCGCACCCGGTCGGCCCCGACGTCGTCGCCGGACAGCTGATCTTCCCCTTCGACCAGGCCGCCGACATCCTCAGCGAACTCCCGTCCCACATGGCCACCGCCCCGCGCGAACTGGGTCTGCTGGCCGCGATCGCCCCGGCACCCGCACTGCCGACGCTGCCGCCGGAGGCGCACGGCAAGCCGGTGCTGGTCCTCGTCCCCGTCCACACCGGGAATCCCGACGCGGCCGACCAGGCCGTCGAGGCGCTCGCCGCGCTCGGCCGGCCGCTGGCCAACCTGGTCACGAAGATGCCGTGGCCGCGGGCGAACAGCATGCTCGACGCCGTAGCCCCCTACGGCAAGCGCATGAACCTGCGCGGCGGTTACCTGCCGGCCCTGTCCGCCGATGTCGTCGACGCCCTGCTGCGAAACGCGGCCGCCGCACCGTCACACCCCGGGGCCGTCGCCACGATCAACCTCTGGTGCATGGGCGGCGCGATCTCCGAGGACGTCGCCGAGGACGCCACGGCCTTCTCCCGCGAGGGCGCCGCCTGGCTGTGGGAGGCCGTCGGCATGTGGGACGCTCCGGAGCACGACACCCCGTACGAGCAGTGGGCCACGGCCATCGACGCGGCGGTACGGCCCCACTCGCTGACCAGCGGCTACACCAACCTCACCGACGACCTGGGCGAGGCGTGGCGGCGCGCGGTCCACGGCAGCGAGGCCAAGCACCGGCGGTTGCGCACGGTCAAGGCCGCGTGGGACCCGGACAACCTGCTGCGCTTCAACAAGAACATCACCCCCGCAACCGCCGAGTAATCCGAGCGGATGGACTGCGCCGAGCGGACGGAACGACCGGAGGGAACCGACTGCTCTCCAGGAGATTCCCGAACTCGTGAGGGGGTGCCCCGACACGCTTTCCACATGGTGCACGAGGCACTCGTCCGCTTCGCGCGGGACGGCGATCCCGGCTGGACCACCTACGGCACCGAAGACCGTGCGTGCTGAAGAAGGTGGACAGGTGCTTGTCGTTGAGCGAGAGGACGAGAAGACATGGATGTGTATGAAGCCGTGGACAGTCGCCGCGCCGTGCGGGCGTTCAGCGATGAGCCAGTGTCCAAAGAGGTACTCGAACGAGTGCTGGCCGCAGCGACGCGGGCTCCGTCGAGTGGGAACCTCCAGCCGTGGCATGTGTTTGTCGTGACCGGCGAGCCCTTGGCCGAACTGAAGAGGTGCGCGACGGCCAGGGCACTGGCGGGTGACCCGGGTGATGAGCGGGAGTATCCGATGTACCCGGCCGGTCTGGCCTCGCCGTACCTGGACCGTTTTTCCGCCGCGGCCGCCCAGCGGTACAAAGCGCTGGGAATCGAGCGCGACGACCGCGACAGGCCCATGAAGATCGCCGCCTTGAACTCCGAGGCGTTCGGGGCGCCGGTCGTGCTGTTCTGCTACCTCGACCGGACGATGGGGCCAGGACAGTGGGGGGACATGGGGATGTACGTGCAGACGGTCATGTTGCTGCTGAGGGCGGAAGGATTGCACAGCTGCCCCCAGGTGATGTGGACGATGTATCGCAAGACTGTCAGCCGGATGGTCGGAGCCGATGACGGGCTCGTACTGTTCTGCGGTGTCGCGGTGGGATTCGAGAAGGAAGGTGTGCCACGGCTGCGTACCGGGCGGGCGGACATGACGGAAACAGTGAGCTTCATCGGAGTGTGACCGCTGCGCGGTCGAGATCCACCGGACAGACCCGATGAGCCACCCGGCCCCTCGTAGGGGCCAACTGGCCGGGCCACGCGTACGAACCTGCATGCGCGGTGCCGCCGGCGACTCGTCGTGGCGGTCGGACGCGGACAGGCCGGCAAGGTCGTCGAGGGCGTCGCCGAACCGGCGCAGCAGAACAGGCACTTGAGCCGCTCCTGCCGAAGCGTTCGTCGGCGCCGGCCATCGCGACGGACCAGTTGTCCGCAGCCATCGGACTGCTCCAAGGCGAGCCCCTGGCCAACCTCCCGGGCCGGTGCGTGGCACGACGAAACCCCTGAACGTCTCCGGCGGCCCGGTCACTCACTCAGTGTGTGCGGAACATGGGCGGTGAGGGCCTTCGAGGTGATGCCCGTGGGGGTGTGCGGCGCCGTGAGGACGGCGTCGACGCGGGTACCGAACCGCTCGCCGAGTTCATCGGTGACCTCACGACGGCGTCGCCCTGGCGCAGGGCGAGCAGAGGGTCGGCGAGTGCGAAGCCGGTCGCCCCCACGAAACGAGCCCGGAGGCCGATGCGGCCCAGCGCCAACGCCAGGTGCCGCGCGGCCGGTTCGGAGGCCGCGATCCCGTAGCAGTGGATCTCGCCGGCTTCCGCGAGAGCCGTGACGGCGGCGCGCAGTGCGTCCGGTTCGGTCAGGCGCCGGGTGTGTTCGATACGTTCGTGGGCCTCGTCGACGACATCGCCCCAGATGCCGTCCAGGTCGCGGCCGACATGGTCGATGCGCTGCTGGAGCCGGATCTCGGGCGCCACCTCCGAGGTGAAGTCGGAAGCCAACTCGTGCTTGAGGGCGGGCAGTCCCGCGTAGCCGAGGCGCTGGAGGGCGCGTACGACGGTGGCGTTGCTCGTGCCGCTCGCCGTGCCCAGCTCCTGGGCGCCCGCGAAGAGAAGCTGCGCGACGGGCGCGCTCGCCAGATACTGCGCGACCGCACGCTCGGACGCGGACAGGGCTTCCCACCGGCACCCGGAGGCGGCGGAGCTGCCGGACGGCGGGACGGCAGCGTGCCGCCGTATCGGCGCGGCAATGCCCGCCGGTGTCGAGAGGAGCACGACATGACCGACGGCGGTCTGCTCGTCGTGAACGAGCTGCGCAAGACCTGTCCACTGCCGGGGCCCGGCGGCGGACGGACCACCGCGGCCGAGGACGTGTCCTTCGTGGTGGCCCGCGGAGGGTCGCTCGGCATCGTCGGGGAGTCCGGGTCCGGCAAGACGACCGTGGCGCGGATGCTCGTCGGGCTGGTGCGTCCGGACTCCGGGACGGTCACGGTCGACGGCCGCCCGCGCGCCACCCGGACCCCCCGGCGCAAGGCGGCACGACTGGCCCGCGCACGCGAGATCCAGATCGTCTTCCAGGACCCCTACCTCTCGCTCGACCCCCGGCTCACGGCACACCAGTGCCTGCGCACCGCGCTGCGCCTGCACGGCCGGGACGAGAACCTGGCCGGGGAGCTCCTCGACCGGGTGGGGCTCGGCGAGCGCGAGGCCGGGGCGCGGCCCCGGCAGCTCTCGGGCGGCCGGCGGCAGCGGCTCGCGATCGCCCGCGCCCCGGCCGTCGACCCCCGGGTACTGGTCCTGGACGAGGCGGTCGCCGCGCTGGACGTGTCGATCCAGGCCCAGATCCTCCAACTGCTCGACGGGATCCGCCGCGACACCGGTGTCGCCCTGGTCTTCGTCAGCCACGACCTGGCGGTGGTCCAGCACATCACCGACGACGTGCTGGTCATGCGCCACGGCCGGGTCGTGGAGCAGGGCCCCATCCGACGGGTGCTCACCGAGCCGGCCCACCCCTGCACCCGGCTGTTGCTCGCTGCCGTGCCGGGCGAGGGCTGGAACCCGGACGACGCGACGGCGGCACGGGCGGCAGTCGGGTAGCGGCGGGCAGTTCACCCGGTGGGCGCGAGTACGGTCGTACGGCCTCCCAGCGCGGCGGAGAAGTGGTCCGTGACCTGCTCCAGCGCCGTGGCGGCAGCGGGCGCGACGGTCAGTGTGCCGTCCTCGCCGAGGGTGACGTCCTTGTCGAGCGTGAACCAGCCGGGCACGATGTGCGAGGCGCCCATGGAACTCAGTACCGGGCGCAACGCGTAGTCGATGGCCAGGACGTGGGCCGTGCTGCCACCGGTGGCCAGGGGCAGCACCGTCTTGCCGGTCAGCGCGTACTGCGGGAGCAGGTCGAGCAGCGACTTCAGCAGGCCCGAGTAGGCGGCCTTGTACACGGGCGTGCCGATCACCACCCCGTCCGCCTGCTCGAACAGGGCGGCGGCAGCGGCGATCGCCGGATGCCGGAAGTCGGCGCCGAGCAGCGCATGGGCGGGAAGGGTGCGCACCTCCAGCGGGGTCACGTCGTGGCCCTGGTCGCGGAGCCGGTCGTCGAGGTGGCGCAGCAGTCGAGTGGTGCGGGAGGTGGGGGAGGGGCTTCCGGAGACGGACAGGATGGCGGCCATGACGGACCTTCCGGGATCGGAGTTCAGGCGTGTCGAGGGGGCGGCAGCGGTGTGGCGGCCCGAGTGTGAGGGGCGATCACCAAGCGCTCGACCGCACGGTGACGAGCGGCCGCAGTTCGTTGCGCAGCGTTTCGAGGAAGGTGACGACCTCGGCCGCCACCGAGCGGTGCTGGAGGTCGTTGAGGACGTCGTGATGGGCGCCGTGGACGACCGAGAGACGGGCCCGGGCCAGTGACTTCGCCGTGCGCGCGAGCGCCTCGTGGTCGGCGAGGGGATCGGCGTCACCGACCAGGAGCAGGGTGGGGACGGTGATTTCGCTGTCGTACGCCGCGGCGAGTACGGCATCCGGTACGGCGGCGTCGAGCGAGCCGCGCCGCACCTCGGGGTCCTGGGCGAGTGTGTTCCGGTGGGCGGGGCAGGAGGTGCGGACGTCGAGCTCGTGCTCCCAGGTACCTGCGGCGGCGTCGGCCGAGGTACCGACGGCGGCGTCGACCGCGGTGGTCCGGCCGGGAAGGCCCGCGAGGACGAGGGCGTCCGGCCGCAGGGCGGCCGGTGTCTCCGTCCCGCCGAGCACCGCGGCGAGTGCGGCGGCCCCCGAGTCGCCTCCGAGGAGGACGACGGGCCGGACGACACCGTCTTCGGCCGCGGTGCCCTCGACGGCGTCGGCGAGTCGGGCGGCGAAGTTGGTCAGGGACGCGGCCGGGTCTTCGATGTCGAGGGCCGGGGCGTCGATCACCCGGACGCGGTAGGCGTCGGCGGCGAGCCGCCGGCCGAGGCGGGCGTAGGTCGACCGGGTCTCGCCGCGGCCGGGAACCACGAGGATCGTGCCGCGGGTACGGAGGCCTTCGGGGCCGTGGTGGTCGCTGTACTGGGTCATCTCACACTCCTGCGGATGCGGGCTCGGCCGGCTGCGCGGGCGTCCAGCCCAACGCGGGTGCCACCTCGGTCGCGATGAGTTCGAGGGCACGGACGGCGGCGTCGTGGTCGGGAACGGCGGGGTTGAACTGGGTGATCAGGTCGGTCGCGACGGGCGGGACCTGCTCCTGCCGCAGGGCCGCGACGATGTCGTCGGGATGGCCGTAGAACGCGTGGAAGCGGCGTAGTGCCTCGTCCGCGGCGAGGCCCTTGGGGAAGGCGCCGTGCTCCGCCATCCGCAACGCCGCCCGGTGGACGTCGCCTTCGACCGCCCGGAGCGCCGTACGCCGGTCCTTGGCCGGGAACACGCACCGGGAGATGCCGATGCGCGGGCGGTGCGGCTGGTCCCAGGCGGCGAGATAGGCGTCGGCCCAGGGGCGCGCTGCACCTCGTCGGTGGGGGCGTCGAACCCGAACGCCGCCCGGCCGACCTCCAGCAGTTCGTCCTCACCGGGCTCGTGGTCGAGCGGGTACGGCCCGTCGTACACCCGCCACTCACGGGCGCTGACGGCGGCCAGGAACCCGGACGCCCTGGAGTTGACGACGATGTTGGTCGCGCTGGGCGCGGGCCCCACCCGGTCGGAGATGTCGCCGGTACGGACGATGAGGCGCAGCCGCTTCTCGGTGGCATGCTCGCCCGCACGGCCGATGCCGGCCAGCCGGCGCGTGGTGCTGCTGCCGCCATCGGTGCCGAGGACGTAGGCCGCCCGCATGGTGTGCGAGCGGCCGGAGTCGACGTTCACGACCTCCGCGTCGACGCCGTCCGTGTCCCCGCGCACCGCGGTCAGCTCCCAACCGCCGGACACGCTCACGCCCTGTTCCGTCAGGTGGTCGAGGAACACCCGTTGGAACACGGTCTGCGGGCGGCGCAGCGCCTCGTCGGAGGAGTGCCCGACGGCACCTCCCCTTTCGGTGAACGAGGGTGCGGGCACCGGTGCCGGCTCGTGCCAGGCCGGCGAGGTCACCAGCCTGGTGCCCCGGTGCCACTCCGGCGGGTACGTCCATGCGTCCCGGACCCGCTGGAGCAGCCCCCAGCGCCGCAGATGCTCCACGACCCGCGGGGTGTGCCCCGTCGCCGACAGTTCGGTCATGGCGGCGCCTCAGTCGTTCACGAGCTGGCGCTCGCGGGAGTGACGGTTGGCCGGGATCGGCAGGCCGAGGTTGCCGCGCAGGGTGTCGGCCGTGTACTCGGTGCGGAACAGGCCGCGCTTCTGGAGGATCGGGACGACACCGTCGACGAAGTAGTTCAGTTCGTCCTCGGTACGGAAGGCAAGGTTGATGCCGTCGAAAGCGCCGGTGTCGAACCAATGCTGGATGGTGTCGGCCACGGTCCGCGGGTCCCCGACGAACGGCGACTGGCGGAACTGGTTGACCGATTCAGCCACTTGACGCAGGGTCAGGTTCTCGGTCCTGGCCCGCTCGATGAGCTGCGCGGCACCCGTGCGCCCGCCCTTCTCGGCGAGGTGGGCGACATCCGGGAAGGGTGCGTCCAGGTCGTGCACGCTGAAGTCGTACGCCCCGAAGGAGCGGCCCAGCAGAGCCAGGTTACGGTCGAAGTCGTCGTCCTCCTCGAAGATCTCCCGCTCGCGACGGCGGGCCGCCTCGTCGGTGGCGGCGACGACCGGGCCGCCGTGGATGAGGATCTTGACGTGGTCGGGGTCGCGGCCGTAGGCGGCGGTGCGCTTCTTGATGTCGGCGTAGTAGTCCCGCGCCTGCTCCAGGGTGCCCCCGGGCGCGAAGATGCCCTCGGCGACCCGCGCGGCGAGATCACGGCCCTCTTCGGACACCCCGGCCTGGAAGATCACCGGCTGGCCCTGCGGGGAGCGGGAGAGGTTCAGCGGACCCGCGATCTTGAAGTGCTCGCCCGCATGGTCGAGATCGTGCAGCTTGGCAGGGTCGAGGAAGAGGCCCCGGTCCACGTCGGCGGGGAAGGCGTCGTCCTCGTAGGAGTCCCACAGCCCCCGGGCGACCTGGACGAACTCCAGAGCACGGCCGTAGCGGGTGGCGTAGTCGAGGTGCTCGTCGAGCCCGAAGTTCCTCGACGTGCCGGTGTCGAAGCTGGTCACCACGTTCCAGCCGGCCCGCCCGCCGCTGATGTGGTCGAGCGAGGAGAACCGGCGGGCGAGGTTGAAGGGCGAGTTGTACGTCGAACTCGCCGTGCCCACCAGGCCGATGTGCCGGGTGTGGGTGGCGACGGCCGACAACAGGGTCAGCGGTTCCAGGCGGTTGAGGTAGTGCGCCGGGTAGGTGGCGTTGATGAACTGGCTGTCGACGATGAACAGGGCGTCGAACAGGGCGTGTTCGGCCGCCTGAGCCTGTCGGATGTAGTAGTTGATGTCGATGCTGGCGTTCTTCGCGACGCGCGGGTCCTTCCACAGGCCGTGCTGGCCGGGGCCGCCCACGCCGTAGGGGTGGAGTGCGAGGTGGATCGTGCGGGACATGGCTGTTCCTGTTCTGTCAACGGGAGCTGACGGGTTCTCAGACGTGCAGGAGGGCGCGGAGGGCTTCGCGTTCGGCCCGGTCGGCGGGCGCGCTGTGCAGGGTCGGCGCGGAACGGACGAGCAGGCGCGTGTAGGCGTGCTGGGGTTGCCTGATGACATCGGCGGCAGCGCCGACCTCGACCAGCTCGCCCCGGTACAGCACGGCGATGCGGTCGGCGATCCCGGCGACGGATCCGAGGTCGTGGGAGATGAAGACGAGGGCCACCCCGTCGGCGCGGAGTTCCTTGAGGATCTGCAGGATCTGGACGCGGTTGGCGGAGTCCAGGGCGCTGACCGGCTCGTCGAGGATGACCAGACGAGGGTCGGTGACCAGGGCCCGGGCCACCGAGACGCGCTGGCGCTGGCCGCCCGAGAGCTCACCGGGCAACCGGTCGAGCAGGTCGTCGGAGAGCCGGACCCGGGAGAGGAACGCGCGTACCCGTGCTGCCGCCTCCTGCCGTGACACGCCCTGGATGAGCAGCGGCTCGGCCAGGGACGCCTCGATCGTCAGATCCGGGTCGAGGCTGCGCAGGGGGTCCTGGAAGACGTACTGGATCACGCCCCGGCGGCGCAGGGCGCGCCACTGGCGGTGGCCGTACGCGCCGACCTCCTCGCCGCCGATCACGATCGACCCCGCCGAGGCGCGCACCAGGCCGAGCGCGGCCCGCGCGAGCGTCGACTTGCCCGAGCCGGTCTCGCCGATGATGCCGAGGGTCTCGCCCGGCGCGACGCTCAGGGAGACACCGTGCAGGGCACGGCGGCGGCGCCGGCGCAGTCCGTAGTGCACTTCGAGGTCCGTGACCTCCAGGACGGGGCCCGCGGGCTCCTCGGGCACCGCGGCCCCCTCGGGCACCGCGGCCCCCTCGGGCACCGCGGCCCCCTCGGGCACCGCGGCTCCCTGCGGCGGATCGGTGCTCACGCGTCCTCCTCCACGGCCTCCACGGCCTCTGTGGCCTCTATGGCCCCTACGGTTTCTATGGCCTCTACGGCGAGGAACTTCTCCAGGCCGTACTGCTCGTGCTCGGCGATCAGCAGCCGGGTGTACTCGTGCTTCGGGTGATGGAGCACCTCGTGGGTCGGTCCCTGTTCGACCACCTCGCCCTGCCGCATGACGAGGACCTCGTCGCACAGCTGGGCGACGACGGCCAGGTCGTGGGAGACGAGGACGAGGGCCAGCCCGGTCCGCTCGCGCAGATCGGCCAGCAGGTCGAGGATCTCGGCCTGGACGGTGACGTCGAGCGCGGTGGTGGCCTCGTCGGCGATGAGGATCCGCGGGTCGGCGGCGATCGCCGCCGCGATGAGGACCCGTTGGAGCATGCCGCCGGAGAGTTCGTAGGTGTACTGGCTGTAGACCAGCTCCGGGTCCCGCAGGTGTACGGCCTGCAGGAGTTCGATCGCCCGTCGGTGTGCCGCGCGCCGCTTCAGCCCCTTCTTGACCCGGATGACCTCGGCGATCTGCGCGCCCACGCGGATCGATGGGTTGAGGTACGACGCCGGGTCCTGGAAGACCGCGCTGATCGTGGTACCCCGCAGGGCCGTCCACTGTGCGGGTGTCAGGGCCGCGATGTCGTTGCCGTCGAGCTCGATCGAGCCGCCGGTGACCCCGAAGTGGGCGGGTAGGATGCCCAGCGCGGCACGGCAGGTGAGGGTCTTTCCGCTGCCGGACTCGCCGACGATGCCGACGGCTCTGCCGGGAGTGAGCGCGAAGCTGACACCGTGGACGATCTCAAGGCCGCCGGCCTGGTCGCTGATGCGTACATCGCGCACGGACAGCACCGGCGCCGACGGGTCGGCCTGATGGCCGGGTTGGGTTGTGCCGGTCTCCTCGGCCTCGGTCCTGCCGTTCTTCGCGTTCTTCTCGGTCTCGCTGAGGAGTTGCTCGGAGAGAGTGGTCATCACGCACCTCCGGCGTGAACGTGAGCGGGGTCGGCGTGGGCCTCGGTGTCGGCGAGGCGGTTGGCGCGGGCCTTGCGGTTGTTGACCAGCGCACGGCCCGCTTCGCCGGAGACGTCGCGGATCGCGTCGGCGAGGAGGTTGCAGGCCCAGACGGTGACCATGATCAGCAGGGCGGGGACGAGCGGCGCCCACGGCCGCTGGCTGAGGTAGCCGAGGTCCGAGGCGAGCAGGCCGCCCCAGGTGGGCGCGGGAGGCTGCACGCCGATCCCGAGGAAGGTCAGGGTCGAGACGATGACGAAGCCGACGCCGATGGTCTGGGCGAGCGCGACCGCGATCGGCGGGAGCACCTTGGCCCAGACGTGGCGGCGTACGACCCAGCCGATGGAGGCACCGGCGACGAGTGCCGCCTCCACGTACGGCGAGCGGGCCACGGCCAGCGTGGCGGCGCGGGACACGCGGTAGAACAGCGGGGACACCAGCACGCCCGTGACCAGCATCGCCTGGGTGATGCCGTTGCCGAGCAGCGCGACCACGGCGACGGCGAACAGCAGGAAGGGCAGGGCGACCAGTGTGTCGGTCAGCCGGAGGGTGATCCACTCGAAGACCCGTCCGAAGTAGACCGACAGGATGCCGGGGACCGCACCGACGCCCAGTGCCGTGAGCGCGACCTCCAGCGAGCCGAGCACACTGACCCGGGAGCCGTCGAGCAGCCGGCTCAGCACGTCGCGGCCGAGATAGTCCGTGCCCAGCCAGTGGGCGCCCGAGGCGTCGGCGAGGGTGTTGTCACTGGTGGCCAGCGGGTTGTGGGGAGCGATGACCGGGCCGAGGAGGGCGAGCAGAGCGATCACGGCGAGGATGGCCAGGGCGATCCGGCCGGACGTGAGGGCGAGCACGCGGCGCACCATGGTTCATACCCCCCGTTGGGATGCCGGCGTCACGCGTGCCAGCAGCAGGTTGACGATCAGGTTGAAGGCGACGACCAGGACGATCGACACCACGAGGACCCCCTGTACGGCCGGTACGTCGCCGGCCTGTGCGGAGTCGTTGGCGAAGCGGCCGAAGCCCTGCAGGCCGAAGATCCATTCGGTGACGACGGAGGCGCCGACCAGAGTGGGGAACTTCAGGCCGAGGGTGGCGAGCGCCGGGCCGAGGCCGTTGCGCAGCACATGGCCGAAGAAGATCCGGCGCGGACTCAGCCCCCGCACCACGGCGCCCGTCACGTAGTTCTCGCGGTAGGCGGCGATGAGGCTGCTGCGCAGTTGGCGGGCGACGTCGGCGACGACGTCGAAACTCAGGGCGACGGCCGGGAGTGTGATGTGGGCGAGCCAGGGGCCGAACCCCTGCGCCGCCGGGACGTAACCGGCGGACGGGAACACCTGCAGTCCCACCGCGAAGACCGCGACCAGCACGATGCCGACGACGAAGGCCGGCATCACCGAGATCACCGTGACGAAGCCCGTGATCGCGCGGTCCACCCACGTGGTGCGTCGCAGCGCCGCGACCGTGCCGAGGGCGAAGCCCGCGACCACGCCGATGAGCAGCGCGAAGGTCGCCACCGACAGGCTCACACCCAGGCCGAGGCCGATGAGGGTGGAGATGTCGGCGCCGTTGGTCCAGCTGGTGCCGAGCTGCCCGTGCAGGACGCCGCCCAACCAGTCCCCGTACTGGACCAGGAAGGGCCGGTCGAGGCCCCACTGTGCCTCGACTCGGGCGACGGCTTCGGGAGTTGCTTCCTCGCCCAGCTGGATCCGCGCCGGGCTGAGCCCGCTCAGTGACCGCAGCGCGAACGTCACGAACGTCGCGACCATGAAGACGGGCACGAAGATCGCGATCGACCGGGCGAGGGTGACCAGGACGCGGCTCAGTGCGTGCCGCGTCCTGGTCGTGGCGACCTCGTGACGGACGTCGGGTGTGGCCGGTGCCTCCGTCGTCGTCATGGCTGCCCCCTCTCTCTGTAATGACCTGTGGTGGTACGGGAGTTGACGGAGTGTCAGTTGCTGCCGGAGATGGTCACGCCGGTCCAGTCGATGTGTGCGGGGTTCTTGGGCAGGGCCGAGAGAGACTTGCTCCTGGCGATGAGGTTGGGCGAGGAGTACGTGAAGACCAGTGCCTTGCTCTGCAGACCGGCCCGGGTCGCCGCCTGCAGGACCTTCGCGTAGTCGGGCGAGTCCAGCGGGGTCTGGCGGACCTTGGTGATCGCCGCCTCGAAACCGGCCGGCTCGTAGGGCGAGCTGAGGTTGAGCGGGCCGTTGGGGCCGAAGTGTGCGGTCAGGGTCTGCGCCGCGGAGTCCCGACCCGTGGTCCCGTACAGCGAGAACGTCAGGTCCTTGGCGAAGAACGGGGTGGCCCAGTTCTTGTCGATCTTGATGGTGACGGTGATGCCGACCTTGGCCAACTGCGCCTGGACGACCTCCGCCTGAGCATCCTCGGCCGGGATGACGAGGTTGAGCTTGATGTCGCCCGCCTTGTAACCGGCCTGGCTGAGAAGCTGCTTCGACTTCGCCGGGTCGTAGGCGTAGTCGTTCTCGGACTGCGGGTCGTAGGCCACATAGCCCTTGGGGAACGGCTGGTTGGTCACCGAGCCGTAGCCGAAGGTGAGTTTGTCGACGAACTCCTGGCGGTTGATCGCGTAGCGGACCGCGTCGACGACCTTGTCGTTGTTGAACGGCGCCTTGTTGACGTTGAGGCTGATGTTGTTGGCGTTGAAGCCGGGCTGGACGAAGACGTCGAGGCCGGCCTTCTTGGCGGCTTCGGCCTGGCTGGGGGCGATGTCGGCGAAGTTGTAGACGCCGGTCTGGAGCCCCGAGACGACCGTGGAGGCGTCGGGGGCCGAGGTCAGCTCGACGTTGTCGATGTGGATGTCCTTGGCGTCCCAGTAGTCCGGGTTCTTCTTCAGGACGGCCTTGGTGCCCGGTATGAGCTGGGTGACGATGAACGGGCCGGCGCCGACCGGACTCTGGTCCAGCTTGTCGGGAGACTTGGACGCCTTGGGGCTGGCGATCTGCAGGACGCGCTCACCGAGCAGTTGGGGGATCTGGTAGTCGACCTGGCTGAGGTGGAGCACCGCGTCCAGCCCGTTGGCGTCCACCGACTTGATCGAGGTGAGGTCGCCGAAGAGCGCGGAGTTCTTCTGCTTCTGGGCCCGTTCGATGGCCGCCTGCACGGCGGCGGCGTCGACCGGCTCGCCGTCGCTGAACTTGAGGCCCGGGCGCAGATGGAAGGTGATCCGGTCGCCCTTGGCGTTGTACTCCCAGCTCTTGGCCAGGTCGGGCACGGCCTTTCCGCTCGCGTCGGTGCGAGTCAACGAGGCGTACACCAGGGCGAGTTCGCGGAACTGGGCGCCGCTGCCGCCGACCACCGGGTCCCAGTGGGCGGGGAAGTAGGAGGAGGTCCACTTCAGCGTGGCGTTGCCGCTTGCCGACGAGGCGTCGCCACCGCAGGCGCTGAGCGTGGGGACGAGCACGCTGAGGAGGGCGGTCCCCAGGGCCGCGGTGCGCAGCCGGTCGGGGCGCCGGGCGGAGCGAAGGTGCGGTCTGGGGCGGCGGGGCGTGAGGCGTCCGGACATCTTCTTGTCTTTCTTCGAAGGCTCCGACCCGTGTCAGGGCGGCGGATCGGGAGCGAGGGCGGTTCGCCCCGGCGCCGGACGCCTGCTCGGGCCTCGACGGGCATGCCGGTGCGTGCTTCGGTGCACACGTGGGCATGCCGCGCCCAGGGCATGAGGCGTCGGCGGCTCGCGGGGGAGGGCCGTGAGGAGGAAGGAGAGGAAACGACGAGGCGCGAAGAACGCGGCGCGAGAAGACGGGCGCAGGGCGGCGAGAGCGGCGGGTGGCCGGTGCCTACGAGAGCGGCGTCAGGCGCCTGTGGGCCGCGGGCGGCGGTCGGTCAGCGACAGAGAGCGCTGGAGGTGCGCCGCAGATCCACGTAGCGGCACACCACGTTGGGGTGCGTCGTGAGCATGCTGCACATCCTGGGGCCGGTCGTCGTCGGCTGTCAATGGACACCAATTGGTGTCTCATTGGGCGGGACGACCTGTGACCGCTGATCAGAGACCTGTCAGGGCACGGTGGGAGCGCGGTGGTCGGCAGTCGGCAGTGCTGCGATCAGCAGTCGGGAGAGCTGTGATCAGGAGTCGGGAGAGCTACGGTCAGCAGTCGGGAGCGCTGTGCTGGGCGGCCGGATGCACCGCGGCCTCCTCCGGATGCAGCCACACAGGGCCGTTGCCGGTCTCGACACGGACGGCGTCCGCCGGGGGCCACGGGCCATGGGTCAGCAGCCTGCGCTCCGGGTCGGTCAGGCTCCGGTACCGCGTGAGCGCCTCCGCCGGGGCCGACGTCACCGGGGCCGGCAGCAGCCCGGGAGACAACTCCTCGACCGCCGAGGCGTACTCCTCGTACGACCGCCAGCCGGGCACGGCACGGTACCCGGCGGCGGTGCGGACCAGCAGCGTCGGCAACGCGTACCGGTACTCGCCGTCGGCGGTCTCCTTGGCGGCGCCGGGATGCGGGGACCCGCCGGGTGCGGACAGCACCTCGCCGACCGGGCGACGCGCCTCGGCACGGTCCGCGCGCACCCGGTCCAGCACCGCGGCCGACGCCGCTTCGGCAGCCAGCCGCTCAAGATCCAGGCCGGGCACGCCCGATACGGCCGACAGCGCCAACGCGGGGGTGTCCGCCGGTTCCCCGAGGACGAAGACGCTCTCCCGCAGCCGGCGCAGCACCCGCTCGGCCACCTCGCCGCCCTGCAGTTCGGCGGCCTTGGCGGTCAGCGAGGACGGCCACGAACTCGCCGCCACGCGGCTCAGCCGGAGCGCCCTCGGCGCCTGCGTATGGGTGCTGATGTCCTCGACGTAGCGCGCGTACCAGGCCGTCTCCGCCGCAGGGTCGGGCGGCGGGTCGTCGTCGTGGTCGAAGAGGATGCAGTACGCGCGACGCCAGCGCACCCGGTCGGCCAACGCCGCCCGCAGACGGCGGAAGACGGGCTCGGACCCCCAGGCCCAGGGACACAGCGGGTCGGTGTACTCCACCACCTCCACCGCCGGTCGGTCCGGTACGACCGTCACGCGACTCCCTTCCCGCCCAGCCCCGCGCCCGCCTCGGCGGGCAGCAGCGCGGCCAGGGTCGTCCCGCCCAGGATCGCGGCGGCGTCCGCCTCGACCTGGCGCCACACCCCGGGCAGACCGGAGGCGGGACCGGGGTAGTCGAGCCCGGCCAGTGGCTCACCCCGCAAGGTGATCAACTCGCCGTCCACGGCGCGCGCGACATCCAGGAGCGTGATCTCGTCGGCCGGCCGGCCGAGCCAGTACCCGCCCTCGCAGCCGCGCTGACTGCGCACCAGACCGGCCTTCCGCAGCTCGCCCACCACCGACTTCAGGAACCGGAAAGGGATCTGCTGGGAAGAGGCGACGGCCTCGCACGTGAGCGGGCGGGCAGGTTCGCGGGCGAGCTCCAACAGGGCCCGCATGGCGTAGTCCGCCTTCGCGGAGATATGCATGGGCACATCATGCCCGACGAGGCGCCCGTGACGAGGGCTTCCATCGGTCCCCCTCTTACATTGCGGGAACATTGCCGCAGGTGAAGGACAATGGACACCTCTTGACATCCTTTTCCGGGCGGCTCTAGCGTCCCCACCCATGAGCGAGCCGTTGACGACCCCCGGCGAAGGATTCCACCCCCACCTCCACGACACCGCCGGGCATCCGGTGGCGCCCCTGCACACCCGCCTGCACCACATCCGCGCCGACGCTCTCGACGGCGACACGGCACAGACCGGTGGCATGCGCAGGTTCGCCGCCGTCAGCGGCAGGACGGTCGGCTCCGAGAAGCTGTGGATGGGCCAGACCCATGTCGCCCCCTCCACCTCCTCCTCCGACCACCATCACGGCGAGTCGGAGACCGCCATCTATGTGGTGAGCGGGCACCCCGAGTTCGTCTTCCTCGACGACTCGGGCCCGCAGCCGGAGGAGGTGCGCCTGCGCACCTCTCCCGGGGACTACATCTTCGTGCCCCCGTTCGTGCCGCACCGCGAGGAGAACCCGGACCCCGCCGAAGAAGCCGTGGTCGTCATCGCCCGCAGCACCCAGGAGGCGATCGTGGTCAACCTTCCGCAGCTGTACGCGCTGTAGGTACGGCTGAAGTCCGATACACACACCAACGCGTGCCGCGCGGAGTCGGATGAGGAACCGCACGCTACGGCGGCCACGCGCTTCGCCGTCGAGGAGGCCGAGGTCCGAGGTCCGCGGGGCCGCCCGGGACGCCGTACAAGCCTGGCGCTGCCCGGCGTACGGGAGGACCGACCACCTCCTGCGTCCGACCGTCGAAGTGCGCCGAGCGGCTCAGAGGGTCGCCGCGTGGTCGGGGACGTACGTCTGCAGATCTCGCGGCGGGCGGACGTAACCCGTCGACGGCGGGCGGGGCGGCAGTTCGAGCACCGGCGGCGCCACCTCGTGGTACGGGACGGAGCCGAGCAGGTGGGCGATCATGTTCAGCCGGGCGCGGCGCTTGTCGTCGCTCTCCACGACGAACCACGGGGCTTCCGAGACGTCCGTGTGCACCAGCATCTCGTCCTTGGCGCGGGAGTACGCCTCCCAGTGGGTGATCGACTCCAGGTCCATCGGGGAGAGCTTCCAGCGGCGGGTCGGATCCTTCAGACGGCGCCGGAACCGTTTCTGCTGTTCCGCGTCGCTCACCGAGAACCAGTACTTGCGCAGCACGATCCCCTCCTCGACCAGCATCCGTTCGAAGATCGGGCACTGGCGCAGGAAGAGCTGGTACTCCTCCTTCGTACAGAAGCCCATGACATGCTCGACGCCGGCGCGGTTGTACCAGCTCCGGTCGAACAGCACGATCTCCCCGGCGGCCGGCAGATGCTCGGCATACCGCTGGAAGTACCACTGGGTGCGCTCACGCTCGGTCGGCTTGGGCAGTGCCGCCGTGCGTGCGATGCGCGGGTTGAGATGCTCCGAGACCCGCTTGATGGTGCCGCCCTTGCCCGCCGCGTCCCGGCCTTCGAAGATCACCACGAGCCGGGCGCCCTCGGTACGCACCCACTCCTGCAGCTTCACCAGCTCCGTCTGCAGCCGCAGCAGCTCCCGCTCGTACACCTCGACCGGCACCTTCGCCGTCTTCTCGTCGGCCATGCCGCCTCCTCCGCTCGATCACGCACACCTGTGTCACGCCCGGCGACACACCTCGTGACGCACCTCGATGACGTACGGGGTCGCCCTGCCCAAGGTCGGACTGCCCAAGGTCGAACACCAGGACAGCACCGTACTGACCGATGAAGAACCGCGCACCCTGGATGCCCACCGGTGGGCCGCCAACTGCCTTGCCGTGGGACAGATCCGCCTGACGCCAACCCGCGCAGAGCTCTTCGACGCCACCCGTCCTGCCAAGGGCGGCCCGCGCGTCCGCGATCCGTCGATCCCCTTCTACGAGGCGTTCGTGCACCTCCTCGCGCCGATGGGCACCCAGCGCATCAAGTGGCCGAAGACGTGGCGGGAGTTGGCGCGGCGGGCCCCGATCGCCTCCCACAGCCACCTGCTCACCTCGCAGGTGCGGCGTCAGGACCACGACGACTCCCTGGCACCGGACGCCGGCCCCGTGATGCACCGCCGCTGCCACTCCCCGGACACCACCGCCGTGACATCGGCCGGACCCGATGTCAGTGGTGCGTGTCAGACTCGGCCGCCCCCGATCAGGAAGGCAGACGATGACCGCCGCACCTGCCCCCAAGCACTATGCGCCCCGGTGGAGCAGCGACACGCGCCCCACGCCACCCGCTGTGGGCGGCGAGCGAGAGACGCTGAGTGCGTTCCTGGACTGGCACCGGGCGACCTTCGAGATCAAATGCGCCGGACTGCCGCCCGAGAGGCTGTCCGAACGGGCGGTGCCGCCGTCCACGTTGTCCCTGCATGGCCTGGTAAGGCATCTGGCCGGGGTCGAGCGCTGGTGGTTCCGCATCCAGTTCGCGGGTGAGGACGTCCCGATGCTCTATTACTCGGACGATGACCCCGACCAGGACTTCGACAGTCTGGATGGTGATACCGAAGAGGCATTCGCCGTCTGGCGGGCGGAGTGCGAACGGTCCCGGCAGATCACGGCTGCCGCGGCGACGCTGGACGTGACAGGGACCCGCAAGAGAACGGGCGAGCCGATCTCACTGCGCATGATCATGGTGGACATGATCGCGGAATACGCCCGGCACAACGGCCACGCGGACCTGCTGCGCGAACGCATCGACGGCGCCACCGGGATGTGAACCGGCGAACGCCGTGCCACGGGGCCGTGGTCCGGTTGGTCCAAGGTCTCTACAGCCGAGCTGAATTCAGTTAGGGTGCGGTGCCGACACTGACTGAGGAGGTCACCCGTGGCATTCGTTCTGATCCATGGCGCCGGCTCGGCGCGAACTGCTGGGACGAACTGATCCCCCACCTGAACGCGGCCGCACTGGCGGTGGACCTTCCCGGCCGCGGGACGAGGGCCGAAGCCGACCTGGGCACGGTCACTCTCGCGGACTGCGCGGATGCGGTCCGGGAGGACGTCGAGGCGAAGGATCTGCGGGACGTGGTGCTGGTCGGTCACTCCTTCGCGGGAGTCACGGTGCCGCGTGTTCTGGACCTCTTGGCCGACCGGATCCGTCACGTCGTCCTCGTGTCGGCCGTGGTGCCTCCGGACGGATCCCGGGTGCTCGACCAGATCGATCCCGAGGTGCGGGATCTGGTCGAGCGGTCCATCGCCGGCGGTGTCTACCGCCAGACCCGCGAGGGCGCCGCCGCGATGCTGTGCAACGACATGGACGAGGTGACCGCCGCGTCCACTCTGGACCGACTGGCCGACGACTCGGCCGCCCTGCTGAGCGAGACGGTGGACCTGAGCGGCTACGGGCGAGAGATCCCCCGGACCTACGTACACCTCACCCGGGACCAGTGCTACGTCGAGGAACTCCAGCAGCGATCCATCGCGTTGCTGGGGCCCGATGTCGTCGATCTCGACACCGGCCATATGGCGATGATCAGCGCGCCCGAAAAGTTGGCCGGCGTCCTCAACACCCTTCACGGCTGATCGCAGGGGCCGCTGCATCGGGCGTTCCTGCGCCGGGCGCCGCCGGGCGTCGAGGGATGCCCGATGCGTGCGCTGCTCCAGGTGATCATCATGTCTCCGCCCCGGGCACCCGCAACCGGCACTAGGTGTACGTGACCGCCGCGGACGGCGGAAGCCCGATCCCCACGGCGCCGAGTTGCGCCGTGGGACACCTCACGGCGCACCCGGTCGAGATCCCGCTCCCCCCGGACTCCCGACGGTCCCGTCCTGGCGGGGCCCCAGGGCGGCTCAGGCGATCCGCGCCTCGCCGTACGGCACCAGCCGTACCGGCCCCATCAGGCCGTACGCCTGTGGGGCGAGCCCGCCGTAGACCCCGGGGTCGCTGACCCGCAGTCGGTTGGCGAGCGGGGTGGCGACCTCGACCTCGATGACATTGACCCCTCGCTGGAGCAGGCCGCCCAGGTCCACCACCGGATGGATCTGGTCGACCGGGTCGAGGCGTCGGCCGTTGACGGTGACCCGGCAGGTGTCGGTCACGGCGCCCAGCTCCAGGCGGGCGCCGTGACCGCCGGTCCAGGCGTCGTCGAGGGTGACGGTGGTGCGGTAGCGCCCGATGCCGGAGACGTCCGCGAGCTCGGTGATCCGCGACCAGGGCAGCAGCGCGTCGAGGGTGAGGTCGTGCTCGACGACGCTGGTGCGGTAGGCCGTGTCGCCCGGCCGCCAGTCCTGGACACGCAGGTGCCAGGAGGTGAGTTCCCTCGCCTCGGGGACGGTCCTGAGTGTTGTCCGCACGGTGCGGCCGGTGGACAGGACGGTGCTGTACGTGCCCGCCGTGGCGGCTCGGACGGTGAGGCCGACGTCGCCGAAGCGCACCTCGTCCGCCTCGCTGTCGACCGCGTGCGGACGGCCGCCGTGGCGGTCGCCGAAGAGCCCGGGGCGGCCGATGGCCAGGATCAGGGTCTCGGCGGGCTGGAGGGTGACCCGGGTGGTGACGCTGTCGCCGTCCTCGGTGTAGCGGGCGAGGCGTTCGGCCTTTCCGGTCCACGGGTCGAGGACGTACGGCACGGCGTCGGCCGTCGTGCGGTGCAGGGTGACCTCGTGGTCGATCGCGGCGACCGGGGGTTTGACGGTCTCGGCGTGTTTGCCGTTGCACAGGTAGTAGTAGTCGACCCCGTCGGCCACGCGGTGGGCGTTCAGCAGCGTGGAGGAAGCCGCGTACCGGACGTCGGGTTCCACCCCGAGGTCGGCGAGAGCGGTGGGAACGGCCGCCTTGTCGGCGACCTGGCGGACCAGCGGCTGGGTGACCAACTCGGCCACCACGGAGCGCAGTTCGTCGGTCTCGCCGCCGGCCGGGATGCCAGGTGTCACAACGGTGTCCCAGGCGCCGAGCAGGACGACGGGCAGTCCGGCGCGGGTGAGCCGCAGCAGGGCGCGGGCGTCGGACAGCGCGAGGGTCACCGTGGAGCCGTAGAAGAAGTCGCCCTCGACGAACAGGGCCTTGTACGCCGGGCCGTCCGGCGCGAGCCGTCCCCGGCGCACGACGGCGGCGGGCAGGTCGAGCAGCGGCCCGCTGAGGAACTGGTGGGTCCAGCCCAGCGGGATCCCCGTCGCGGTGAACCAGGAGGCGCCGATGCCGGTGGCGGTGTATCCGGTCTGCCGGAAGACCGCGACATCGGCGCGGGGACGGCCGGTCCGCAGCACCTGGTGGACACGGCCCAGGTACCCGGACACGTCCGGGAGATGCCGCCAGGTCGGATGCCTCGGCCCCCAGGACTCGCCGTAGCCGACCGTCCCCTTGTACGGGGTGAAGGCCGCGTATCCGGGCCAGTCCACGCCCGGCAGCTCGGCGTAGGAGAAGCCGTGGACGACGGTCTGGTTGACTCCGGCGGCGTAGGCGCCGCCCATGGTCCGCAGGAACTTCTGCCATGTGGTGCTGTAGGCGCCACCGGCGTAGGCGCCCGCCTCGCAGGACAGCACCGTACGGCCCGCCATGTCGCGGCCGCCCGCCAGACAGCGGTAGTCGTCGAGGTTCTTGAAGCCGAGGGATTCGCCCTCGGGGATGTCGAGGAGCGCGGCCGAGGCGATCGCGTCCGTCTGCAGTCCATAGGGCTGGGACCGCAGTTCGAGGCCGAGGGAGTGGGCCCAGGCGCGCAGGGCCGTCACATGGTGCCGGTTGAAGAGGACGGAGACGGTCTCCCAGAAGTCGTGCCGGATCTGCCGGGTGACGGCGGCCTCGAACGCGAAGACCTGGCTGCCGTGGTTCAGGACCACCGCGGGCAGCAACGGCAGCAGGGAGCGGCCCGTGTGCGCGAGGAAGGCGTCCGGCAGGCCGGGGGTCCACTGGAGCCCGTCCGTCTCCAGCTCGATGGAGTCCTCGAACAGCGCCCCGCCGGAGACCTTGAGGAGTCGGCGGACGGTGGGGGAGAGGAGGTGGGTCTCCCAGAAGTCGGTCACCGCGCGGGTGCCGGCCGCGCTGAAGTGATCGACCACGTATGCGGCCGGGGCGGTGTGCGGTCCTCCCTCCGGGGTCTGCCCGGAGCCGCGCACCCAGTAGGAGACGATCACCCAGGTGCCGTCGTCGGGCGCCGTCCAGGTGAGGGAGCCGTCGCTGACGGTGCCGGTGAGGTCGAGGACCGAGTCGAGGTCGAGCCCCGTCTCCTTGCGGGTGGAGTTCGCGGGGTTCACCCGTGCGGCCTGGACCAGCAGCAGCCGCTGCCGGGTCACACCCGACGCGGCGGCGTACACCGGGGGCGGCACGGCACCCGAGTAGGCCGTTCCCGCGGTCAGGGTGACCGATCCGTGGGCGAGTTCCTTGACCGCAGCCGCACTGTCCGGCGTGATGCCGGGGACCGCCGCGGGCCAGCTCGGACCGATCGTGAGATCGACGGTGAGGCCGCGCCGGGCCGCCTGACCGAGCGCCGCCTCCACTCCGGCCACCCACGCGGCACTGCCCCAGCCGTGGCGCGCGGTGTCCAGGACCGAGGGGTCGGTGACGCTGTGATGGACGGCGGCTATCTCGGCGCCGCCGAAGCCGGCGTCGGCGATCTGGTCGATCTCCCGTCTGATCTCGTCGGGCTGCACCAGGCCGTCCGGCCACCACCAGCGGAACCTCGGCCGCACGGCGCGCCCGGGCGCCACGAAGGGCGGGCCGACGGTGGTCGAGGCCCCCGCCACCGCGGGCAGGCTCCAGTCGAACGCACCCGCCGCGGCCGTGGCGGCGGCGGCTCCGAGGAGAGTGCGGCGGGGAAGCCCCGAACGGCGGGCCGGGGTGACGTTGCTCATGGATCTCGTCCACTCTCTCGGAGGGCAGCACGAACAGGACCCCTTGGGGCCCACGGTTTTGAATCGTTTAAATCCCTCGGGAAGCTACGGCCCCGGATCGGAGAGCGTCAAGATCCGTGCACACCTTCGACCACACTCGCGTCAGGCGGCACGCGTGAGCCTCGCAGGCGGATATCAGGAAGTTGTCAGGGTGTGGGAAGCCCCTCTCTCTCCCTGTTTCCCGAGCGCAGGCGCTTACTATCGGCCGCGTGTGCGCATATGTGCTGGTCGCGGAAGACGACGAGAAACAGGCGGAACTGATACGCCGCTCGCTGCTGAAGGAGGGACACACCGCGACCGTGGTCCATGACGGCGGGGCCGCCCTGGCGGAGGTCCGGCGCCGCAAGCCCGACCTGGTCGTCCTGGACCTGATGCTTCCGGTCGTCGACGGCTTCGGAGTGTGCCGGACGCTGCGCCGGGAGGACGACATCCCCGTCCTCATGCTCACCGCCCGCTCCACCGAGGACGACGTCCTGCTCGGCCTGGAACTCGGCGCGGACGACTACATGACCAAGCCCTACAGCCCGCGCGAACTCATGGCCCGCATCCGCACGGTCCTACGGCGCAGCGGGCGCCCGACCACCGAACAGGAACGGGTCATCCGTGCCGCCGGCCTCACCGTCGACCCGGTCCGGCACGTGGTGCACTGCGACGGCTCACGCGTGGAGTGCACACCGGGCGAGTACGAGATCCTGCGCGCCATGACCGCGGAACCCGAGCGGGTCTTCTCCCGGCGGCAGTTGCTCCAGCACACCCGGGGGATCGACCGGGCCTCCACCGAACGGGCCATCGACGTGCACATCATGAACCTGCGCAAGAAGATCGAGGCGGATCCCCGCAGGCCCACGCGGCTGCTGACGGTGTTCGGTGTGGGGTACAAGCTCAGCGGTGAGCGCGGATGAGCTCCGGCATACCGCTGCGCAAGAGGCTGCTCGTACGGCTGATGATCACCTCGATGCTCATCGCGCTCTGCTCGGTGGCGGCGACGGCGTGGCTCGCGGTGCAGACGACCACCCGGGCCATCCAGGAGGAGCAGGGGCAGGCGCTCGCCGACGACACGGACATCCTCCGGCAGCTCAGCGGATACGCCGCCACCCACCCGAGCTGGGCGGGTGTCCAGAACACCGTGCGCCGGCTGTCGGCGGCCACGGGGCGACGGATCGCTCTGACGACGGCGGACCGTACGCCGATCGCCGACTCCGCGAAGTCCCGCACCGCCCTGCCGCCCGGGGCCGCCGCCACCGTCGACCCCCTGCACACCGACACCTACTCGGAGCCAGGGGCCCAGCTCAGCGGCGTCGACCCGCGCGCGGTGGGGCCCTACCGGCTGACGTCCCTGGAGCGGGCACAGCTGGGCAAGCTGGCAGTCATACGGCAGAAGTGCGCGGCGCAGTACGGCGTCGACACCACGATCACCTGGACGCCGAGCGGTCGGCCCGTCCTGGCGGGCGAGAACGGGATCCTCCCGAACTCGACCGTGCCCGAGGCGTGCGCGGACGGACAGCTCAACAGCCTGACGCAGACCGAGGAGAAGGCGCTGGCCGGGCTGACGAGCCTCGCCGAGGCGTGCCTGCGGCGCAAGGACGTTGTTCTGCCCGCGCGGGGGTTCATCTCACTGGAGTTCTCCAGTCAGGCCCCGCAGCCGCAGTTCGCCCTGGGAGGGAAGGGCCTGGACGGGCATCCCACGGCGCTCGCGGCGAAGGGCAACGAGTGCGTCGCCCAAGCGCGGCGCGAGCAGCTCGACCCCGATGTCGCGCCCGTCGCCGAGCTGTTCCTGGGCACGGGGGACAGCCCCGTTCCGCACTTCGACATGTCGAACACCAACAAGGCCAAGATCGTCGGCGTCGCCGGTCTCGTCCTCGCTCTCACCGTGGCCGTGACCGCGCTGGTCGCCACCAGGCTCGTACGACCGCTGCGCGCACTGACGCAGGCCGCGCAGCAGCCGCCGGAGCAGCATGTACGGGTTCCCGTCACCACCCGGGACGAGACGGGCATCCTGGCGATGGCGTTCAACGAGCTGGCCGAGCGACGTGAACGCATGGAGATCCAGCGCAAGGCGATGGTCAGCGACATCGCGCACGAACTGCGCACCCCGCTCACCAACATCCGCGGCTGGCTGGAGGTGACCCGCGACGGCATCGTCGACCCCGACCCGGAACTGCTCGCCTCCCTGCACGAGGAGGCGGTGCTCCTCCAGCGGGTCATCGACGACCTCCAGGACCTCGCGGCGGCCGACGCGGGCACCCTCACGCTGCACCGCGAGGCCGTCCGCGCCGACGAGCTGCTCGAACAGGTGGCCGCGGCGCACCGGGTGGGGGCGGAGGCGGCGGGTGTCACGCTGCGCGGGGCGGTCGACGGGGCGGCCTCGTTCGCGGGGGAGGGGACGCCGTGGCTCGACGCGGACCCGGTGCGGATGCGGCAGGCGCTCGGCAATCTGGTCTCCAACGCGATACGGCACACCTCGGCCGGCGGCACCATCACGCTCTCCGTGCGACGGCAGGACGACGGGCAGGTCGCACTCGAAGTGGCCGACACCGGCAGCGGTATCGCCCCGGAGGATCTGCCCAGCGTCTTCGACCGGTTCTGGCGGGCCGAGAAGTCCCGCAGCCGCCGCACCGGAGGCAGCGGGCTCGGCCTGTCCATCGTCCGCCAACTGGTCGCCGCTCACGGCGGTACGGTCGCGGTGAGGAGTGAGCTCGGCGTGGGCTCGGTCTTCACTCTCCGGCTTCCCGGCGCTGTCGTTCCGGTGGACGCGGAGGAGCTCCGCTGACCTGCGCAGGGTGGTGGTGCCGATACCAGGATCCGCGTTCCTCCTCCCAGGAGGGATCTGGTTGCCCCGACCTCCTGGGAGCACTGTGGTCACATGAACACCACCAGGATGCCGGGGGCCAGAATCCGAGTCACGCCCCTGCGGTCGCTCGCGGGACGTACGTACATCCCGGGTCGTGGAACAAGCGGCAGCGGCGGACAGAGCGGAGCGGGGTCCTCAGAAGGTCAGACTCCAGTTGTCGAGGTAGCCGGGGTCGACGGTGAAGATGCCGGGGGTGTTGTCCGTGACACGGAGCCTCCAGGTGCCGTTGGCGGGCAGTGCCGAGGCATCGACGGTGTAGGTCGCGTGCAGTTCCGTGCCGGTGTCCCACACGAAGTCCTTCACTAGCAGCGCGGTGCCGTCCTCACCGACCAGGCTGATGACCTGGCCGCCGATGAAGTCGTGGACGAGATCGACGGTGACCTTGAGGTCGCCGGAGGCGTTGCCCTCCCGCCCGGTGACGACGATCGGGGACTCGATGGTCTTCCAGTTGGGGATGTCGAACCGGGCGGGATTGACGAAGAAGTCTCCGCCGGAGGCGAGCACCGTCCAGGTGAAGGGAAGTGTGAGCGTCTCCGCCGCGGAGTTCTTGATGGCGACGGCCGGTGTGAAGGCACCGGCCGTCGTCGGCGTGCCGGAGATCAGTCCGGTGACCGGGTCGATCGACAGGCCGCCGGGCAGACCGGTGGCGGAGTACGTCAGGCTGCCCGGACGCGTGCTGGTGGCCTCGATCGGACGGCTGACCGGCTGGCCGACCGCCGCGTCACGGGTGGAGGGCGCCTGCGCGGCGATGTGCTGGACATAGCGGGGCCCGATGTTGACGGCGGCCCAGGCGTTGCCCACGGCCTCGTACGCGTCGCTGGTCGTGCCGAACAGGTCGGCGGCGGCCTGGAGGGTGGCGGTGCGGGCGCCCGCGTAGTCGGTGTTGCTGGTCATGTAGCGGGTCAGGGCCCGATACCAGACGTTGGTGGCGTTGCGCAGGCCCAGACCGGAGACGGGCAGACCGTCGTAGGTGGGGCTGTCGTAGCCGATGCCGTTGAGGGTCTGCTGCCCGCTGCCCTCGGCGAGCAGATAGAAGAAGTGGTTGGCCACGCCCGAACTGAAGTGCGGGTCGAGCTTCTTGGTCCCGGTGGTCCAGTAGTCCTGGCTGGTGCCCTTCGCCGAGGCGTCCTTGGAGGGCTGGTCCATGTAACGCAGCGGCTTGCCCGTGCCACGGACGTCGGCGAGCTCGCCGATCCGGTAGTCGGGCACATCGGTGGGGCTGTTCGCGAAGAACTCCACGGCGGTGCCCATGATGTCGCTGGTGGCTTCGTTCAGCCCGCCGGACTCACCGGAGTACGCCAGGTTCGCCGTGGCGGAGGTGACACCGTGCGTCATCTCGTGTGCGGCGATGTCGAGTTCGGTGAGCGGACGCCTGTTGTCCAGCCCGTCCCCGTACGTCATGCAGAAGCAGAGGTCGTCCCAGAAGGCGTTGGCGTAGTTGCTGCTGTAGTGCACACGGGAGCGGGCGCCGACCCCGTCGTCGGCTATCCCGTTGCGGCCGAACAGGTCGTGGTAGAAGTCCCAGGTCTTCTGCGCGCCGTAGGCGGCGTCCACACCGGCCGTCTGCCGGTCGTCGGGTGTGCCATTGCCCCAGACATCGTTGTCATCGGTCAGCAGTGCGCCGTTTCCCCCGACTCCGGTCAGGTCGTACGTCGAGTGCCCACCGCGTTGGGGATCGGTCAGCTGATACAGATCGCCGCTGCGTACGGAGCCGATCTGTACGGTGCCGCTGTACTGGCTGACCCCCGTACCGGCCCGGATCTGCTCGAAGCTCCCCAGCCGTGCACCGCTCTCGGCGTCGGTCACGACATGCAGACTGCTCGGCGTGCCGTCCTCCTGCACACCGGTGACGACGCTTTCCCAGGCGAGCGCGGGCTCGGCGCCGCCGCCGGCCCAGACGACCAGCCGTGGCGCGCCCTCGGGGGCGGCCTCGTCCGTCTTTCTCGTCCTCGCTTCGGCCAGGGCCGACTTCTTCGCCGTCGCGGCCGGTACGGCGGCTTTGGTGGTCGGCACGGAGAGGACGGCCGCCGAAGTCTTCGAGACCGTACGGGTGTCGCCGTTCTGGTGGACCACGAGGTCGCCGCCGAGGACGGGCAGCCCGGCGTAGGTGCGCTCGTAGCGGGTGTGGACCGTGCCGTCGGCGTCCTTGATGACGTCCTTCGGTATGAGCTTCTCCCGGTCGCCCAGCTTGAGCGAGCGGGCGGTGGTGGCACCTGCACCGGCCGCCGCGCCGAGCAGCTTCTGCCGCTGGGCGGCGGAGAGTTCGACGGTTCTGGCGCCCGGTCTGGGGTCGGCGGCTATGTGCCGTGGTGCCCGATCCGCTCGATCCGCGGCCGGAGCGGAGCTCCAGGCCGGGAGTGCCGAGGCGACGAGCGCCGCCAGCGCGACCGTAGCGATGGCCGCCACGCGTCGCCCGGCGAAGCCGCCTCGACGGGCGGGAGGTGAATCCTGGGGCGCGGGCGCCCCGGTGGTACGGAAGGTGACCGTCACTGCTGCAACTCCTTGGGCCCGACTGCGAGAGGACAGCCGGTGAGAGGGCGAACCGGAGAGCCTCAGGAACGGTGGCCCTCCGGGCGGAGAGGTGCGGTGACGACCGTGCGGTGCTTGGATCGTTTCAGCAGGAAGCGGCGACTGTCACCACTGCGGAGATCATTGTCCGAAATTCGGTGAGCGAGAGGCGTACGTCCGCTGCTGGGCGCGGTGGATCACGTGGGGTCTTAACGCGACGGCAACACGGCACCGGCGTACGCCAATCGGCCATTTCCCGACCAAGGGAGGCGCGGACGCGGTGCCTCTCGCCGGACCGTGGCGTGCGGACCGTGGTGCCCAGGGTCTGGTGTCCGGGGTGTGGTGTCCGGTCAGCGGAATACGTTGTCCGAATCGTCCCAGATCGACGGTTCGTTCAGCGTGTACTCGCGAGGGACCCTCGACGACGTCTGGTACATCGCGTCGATCTCGGCGGCGAAGCGCCGTGAGATGGCGTCCCTGCGCAACTTCATCGACGGGGTCAGAAGGCCGTTGGTCAGGTCGAAGGGTTCCGGAAGGACGCGGAACACCTGGATGGAATCCGAGCGGGACACGGTGGTGTTGGCCGCGGCGACGGCCCGTCTGACCTCCTCCCGCAGCTCGTTCTCCTCCCGCGCGTCCCGGGCCGGCGCGTCACCCTTGGACCAGGCCCCGCGCCAATGCGCGAGGAACTCGGGATCCAGGGTGATCAGGGCGCCCACACAAGGCCGGTCGTCCCCCACGATCACCGCTTGATGGATCAACGGATGGACCCGCAGACGGTCTTCGAGGGGGGCGGGAGCAACGCTCTTGCCGCCGCTCGTGATGATGATGTCCTTCTTGTGGCCGGTGATGGTCAGATACCCCTCGGCGTCGAGGCGACCGATGTCGCCCGTCGCCAGCCAGCCGTCCCGGAACGCGGCATACGTGGCCGGGGGGTCGTTGACGTACCCCTGGAACACCGAGGGGCCCCACACCATGATCTCCCCGTCGTCGGCCACCCGGATGTCCGTGCCGGGCAGGGCGCGTCCGACGGTTCCGAACTTCTCCCGCCCCACGGGCTGGGCGGTGATGCCGCCGCTCGTCTCGGTGAGCCCGTATCCGTCGTGGACGAGGATCCCGATGCCCGCGTAGAAGAGGGCGAGTTCACGGTTGAGCGGGGAGCCGCCCGACGCCGCGCCGCGCACTCTTCCCCCCAGGGTGGCCCGCAGCTTCCGGTAGACGGTCTTCTCGTAGAGGGCGTGCTGCAGGCGCAGGTCGAAACCGGGTCCGGTACCCGTGCCGAGTCGCTGGCGTTCGGTGGCAGCGGCGAAGTCCCGTGCGGTCTGGGCGGCACGCTCGAACAGGGCACCACGGCCCGACCGTTGCGCCGCGCGCAGGAAGTTCTTGTAGATCTTCTCGAAGACGAACGGCACGGCGTAGAGGAAGGTGGGACGGAAGGAGCGGAGGGCCTCGGAGAGTGACCGCTCGCTCAGATCGGGCTCGTGGCCCATCACGATGCCGCCCCGCAGACACAGCCCCTGGACCATCAGGCCGTACACGTGCGAGAAAGGCAGGAAGGCGAGGATGGCGGGCTGCTCACCGGGGGGAGCGGCCGTGTGTCTCCACCCTTCGAGGATGGTGTCGCAGGGGCTGGCCAGGCTGTGGTGGGACAGGGCGCAGCCCTTGGGGTGCCCCGTCGTGCCGGAGGTGTAGGCGACGACCGCGGTCGAGTCGGGCAGCACGATACGGCGCAGCGAGTCGACGGTCGTCGTAGGGATCGCCCGGCCCCGCTCGGCCAGCTGCGTCAGGGCCCCGGTGTCCAGCTGCCAGACGTGGCGCAGCGACGGGAGCGACGCGCACGCCGAGCCGACCGTCATGATGCCCTGCTCGTCCTCGACGACCACGGCGACACAGCCCGCGTCCTGGAGGATCCACGCGACCTGCTCGTGCGACGAGGTCGGATAGATCGGCACGACCTCGGCGCCCACCGTCCACAGCGCGTAGCTGAGTACGGTCCACTCGTAGCGCGTGCGCGCCATGACGGCCACCCGGTTTCCCGGACGGATACCGGACACGACCAGCCCGCGGGCCAGGTCCACCACTTCTTCCCACAGCTCGGCCGCGGTCACGAAGACCCAGCCGCCCGCGGGGCCGTCGGCGCGGCGCGCGATCTGCGGAAGGTCCGGCTCACGGCGTGCCGTCTCGAAGAGACTGTCGGCGAGTCCCCCCTGCATCACTGTCGTAACCGACGGAGGAATGTCGAACGCGTGCATCGCCGCTCCAGAATTCTCCTCAACATGACCTCACCTAGAGGCGACGGTGCCGAGGATTCCCGAATCTAGCCCAGACTGACGACAACTGTGCAGGATTCAGGCCTCAGTTCGCCTACCGATGAGATTACGGTCGGCGGATGTACTCCCTGCTTCGGCCCCCGGTCACCAGGACGTCGTACGCGCGCTGCCGTCCCGGTCGCACTCGCCGGAGCGCCGAGAAGTCGCCGCCCAGGGTGACGCGGCCGAGAGCCGCGCCCGCTCCCGGGTACGTGGACGGATCGTGTCGGGTGGTGGCGGACCCGACCGGGGCGGGCGGCGCGACCTCCGTCTCCGCGACCGCGGCGGCGAGCGCGAGAGGGGAGGCCGCGTCCTCGTCGAAGTAGCGGCCGACCCGACCGTAGTTCGGGCCCGTCGCGCTGCGACCGCATCACCTCCGGCAGGTACTTCGTGACGGGCACCCCACCGATGCCGTCCCCTCGCTATGCTCCGGATCATGCCCACAGCCCTGGTCACCGGAGCGACGGCGGGAATCGGAGCGGCGTTCACGCGGCGACTGGCCGCCGACGGCTTCGATCTGATCCTGCTCGCCCGCGACGTCGCGCGCCTCACGCGGGCCGCCGAGGAGTACCGAGCCGTCCACGGGGTCGAGGTGGAGATCCTCGCCGCCGATCTCACCACCGAGGACGGCCTCGCCGCGGCGGAGCAACGGGCCGGCCGCGGCGTCGACCTGCTGGTCAACAATGCCGGATTCGGCCAGCGCGGTGACTTTCTCGCCACCGAGCTCCCCGACGAACTGGCGATGCTCCGGGTGCACTGCGAAGCCGTGCTGCGTCTGACGCGTGCCGCGCTGCCCGGCATGGTGATGCGGGGACGCGGGGGCGTCGTGAACGTCGCCTCGGTCGCGGCGTTCTTCCCACGCGGAACGTACAGCGCGTCCAAGGCGTGGGTGGTCACCTTCAGCGAGAGCGTCCGCCAGGAGGTGAGCGGCAGCGGTGCCCATGTGATGGCACTGTGCCCCGGCTGGGTGCGCACCGAGTTCCACGAACGGTCGCAGATGGACACGTCCGGCATCCCCGAGTCCCTGTGGCTGGAGGCCGACGAGCTCGTCGACGCCGCGATCCGCGACTTCCGCAGAGGTGTCCCGGTGAGCGTGCCGGACGTGCGGTACAAGGCGCTCGCCGGGCTCGGCCGACTGCTGCCGCGCCGCCTCACCGCCCACTTGTCCGCGCGGGCGGGGAGCCGACACTAGAACGCGCGGGTCGACGCCGTCGGGGCGGAGTATGCCTGCGCGGGGGCGACGCGGAGTGCGTGGACCGTTGGTTGACGCGGAGCACGGCGACCGGCGGTCGACACGGAGTCCATGAGTAGGCGATGCGAGCCGGCTCGGGCAGCGGCTTCAGCCAGAGCTCCTGACGCCCACGTCGACCGGTCGTCCGCGGGACCCGCCCGTCATGGCGACCGCCGGCTGCTCGGCGTACCCCTTGACTTCACAAGACCCCCGCGCGACATTCCTGACTCCGCATCAGAACCGGGACGCCGCAGGCCGGTCGCTTCCCGGGGCACAGCACGCTCTCCCATTCCTTCGCCCTGCTGGAGCGCCCTGCCATGTCCACTAGCGCGGATCCTGCGAGACGTACCGAATCCTCTCCCGCACACCCCACCGCGCCCTCCTCCGGGTCCGGCCCCTCGCGGCGTCGGGTGCTCGGTGCGGCGACGGGGGCCGGCCTCGTGCTCGCGGCCGGACTTCCGGGAGCCGCCGACGCGGCCGACCTGCCCCTGCTCGGCACGTACGACGTCGTGGTGATCGGTTCCGGAGCGGCGGGGATGACCGCCGCGCTGACGGCCGCGAAACAGGGCCTGAGCTGTGTCGTCGTGGAGAAGGCAGCCACGTTCGGGGGCTCGGCGGCGCGCTCCGGTGCGGGCATCTGGATCCCGAACAACCCGGTGATCCTCGCCGCGGGAGTGCCGGACACCCCGGCGAAGGCCGCCACCTACCTCGCGGCGGTGGTCGGGCCCGACGTCTCCACCGCACGTCAGCAGGCCTTCCTCGGCCACGGCCCCGCCATGATCTCCTTCGTGATGGCGAACAGCCCGCTCCGTTTCCGCTGGATGGAGGGCTACAGCGACTACTACCCCGAGCTCCCCGGCGGACTGCCCGGCGGCCGCTCCGTCGAACCCGACCAGCTCGACGGAAACATCCTCGGCGCCGAACTCGCCCATCTGAACCCGTCGTACATGACCGTCCCGAGCGGCATGGTCGTCTTCAGCGCCGACTACAAGTGGCTCACGCTCGCGGCGGTCAGCGTGAAGGGAGCCGCCGTCGCCACCACATGCCTGGCCCGCGGCACCCAGGCGGCGCTCCTCGGCCAGAAGCCCCTCACCATGGGTCAGTCGCTGGCGGCAGGGCTGCGCGCCGGTCTGCTCGCGGCCCAGGTGCCGGTGTGGCTGAACACCCCGCTGTCCGACCTGTACCTGGAGAACGGCACCGCCACAGGAGCCGTGGTCATCAAGAACGGCACACCGGGCCTGGTCAGGGCCCGGCACGGCGTGATCGTCGGCTCCGGCGGCTTCGAGCACAACGCGGCCATGCGCGACCAGTACCAGCGGCAGCCCATCGGCACCGAATGGACGGTCGGCGCCAAGGAGAACACCGGTGACGGGATCCAGGCGGGGCAGCGGGCCGGCGCGGCGCTCGACCTGATGGACGACGCCTGGTGGGGACCGGCGATCCCGCTGCCCGACCAGCCCTACTTCTGCCTCGCCGAACGCACTCTGCCCGGCGGACTCCTCGTCAACGCCGCCGGAGCGCGCTTCGTCGACGAAGCGGCCCCCTACAGCGACGTCGTGCACATCATGTACGACCGTGACACGAGCGCGCCCGACATCCCGGCCTGGCTGATCGTCGACCAGAACTACCGCAACCGCTACCTCTTCAAGGACGTGCTGCCGACCTTCACGTTCCCCGACACGTGGTACACGTCCGGCGCCGCCCACAAGGCATGGACCCTCGACGCCCTCGCGGCTCGGATCGGCGTGCCCGCCGCCGCCCTGCGCTCCACCGTCAACCGCTTCAACAGCCTTGCCCTGAACGGCAACGACACCGACTTCCACCGCGGCGACAGCGTCTACGACCACTACTACACCGACCCCGCGATCCTCCCCAATTCATGCCTGGCGCCTCTGTGGCTCGCCCCCTTCTACGCCTTCAAGATCGTCCCCGGCGACCTGGGCACCAAGGGCGGCCTGCGCACGGACGCCCGGGCGCGTGTACTGCGCCCGGACGGATCCGTCATTCCCGGCCTGTACGCCGCCGGAAACGCCAGCGCGGCGGTCATGGGCCACAGTTACGCGGGAGCGGGTTCGACGATCGGGCCGGCGATGACGTTCGGGTACATCGCGGCGCGGGACATCGCGGCCGGCGCGGGAGCCTGAGGGATTCGCAACCACCGGTCCGTTCGGCGAGAGCTACCGGACCGCTCGGCGAGACCTCAGCCGACAGGAACCAGCGTGAGGTAGGCCATCCCCATGACTTGTCGGTAGCCCCTCAGCCAGCCGGCCCGATGGCGCTCCACGCGCTGCCGCGTCTCTTCGGCCCGCGGATGGTCGCCGTGGGCGGCCAGCCACTCCTCCACGTCGGCCTGGTAGCCGGACTCGAATTCCTCCCATTCATCGTTGTTGGCCGTCTCGATCCAGGCGGGACGGAACCCGGCGTCGACGGCGAGGTCGACGAGCCCGGCCAGATCGTGGAACTCGTCGGCGGAGGCGTCGGGCCACATGACGGCCAGTTCGGCGGAGGTGGGAGGGCGCTGCCAGAAGGCCTCGCCGAGCAGGACGCGCCCCGCTGGAGCGACCAGCCGTCGTAGCGCGTGCAGCGCGGCGGAGGTGTGGCCGGGTGGTGGTACGTCGCTGAGCGCATGGCTGGCTCCGAGGCACACCACGAGATCGGCGGGCCCATGTGCCGTATCGACCCCGGACTCCTGGAGAAAGCGCACACGGTGAGCCAGGGCGCGGGCGGCGGCGTTCTCACGTCCGCGAGCAAGGTCCTCTTCGCTGAGGTCGATGCCGATACCCGACGCACCGGGCGTCGCCTGGAGGATGCGCAGCATGAGTTCCCCCCAGCCGGAGCCGATGTCGAGGACCGTCGCCGGGCCCGCTTGAGCGAGTCTGTTCGTGATCCGCGTGGCTCGGGCCTCGGAGAGGGGACCGTGAAAGGTGAGCCGGGTCAGGCGCGGCGGAGCAAGCGTGTCATCCATGTGGCGGAACTCTAGATCCGGCCCGGCGGGGATGCGCAGGGGTTTTTCCCAGCTCCATCGGGTGCCGGGTGCCAGTTGCCCGGTGCCGGTACCCGGTGCCTTCGGCGGCGGCACGGGTGCGGACAGCCCCCGCGGTCGCCGTACTCACCCGCCCTCCGGGGGACGGGAGTGCGGGTCGGCGGCGGTGGGTACGGAGGGCTCTTCGGGGTCGTGACAGGCGATGAGAGCGGCTGTGTCGTCGTGCAGACGGTTGTCGCTGTATTCGAGGAGATCGTGATGGAGACGGTCGAGGAGTTCCCGGGGCGGGAGGAGGCCCCAGGAGCGGACGCGCTGGAGAAGGGGATAGAAGGTGCCGTCGTGGGCGCGTGTCTCGGTGACGCCGTCCGTGTACAGCAGGAGTTGGTCGCCGGGGCGAAAGGAAAGTTCGTCTACGTGATATGGCTCCCCGACGAGCACGCCGAGGTTGAGCGGCGGAGAGGACTGGTCCGTTTCCAGTTCGGTGACTTCGGCGGGGCCGATGAGCAAGGGCGGTGGATGGCCGCAGTTGACGATCCGGACGACACGGTCGGGGGCCACGATCTCCGCGAAGACCGCGGTGACGAAGCGCTCACCCATGTCGCTCCCGGGGAGATCCGCGGCCCGCCGGGTCACGCTGGTCTCCACCCGGCTCGCCAGTGCGGCGAGGTCGGGTTCGTCGTGGGCGGCTTCGCGGAAGGCGCCGAGCAGGGTGGCGGCGGTCTCCACGGCGAGAAGGCCCTTGCCACGGACGTCGCCGATCAGAAGCCGGACCCCGTGCGTGGTGGGTACGGCCTCGTAGAGGTCGCCTCCGACGTGTGCCTCCGCGGCGGCGGAGAGGTAGAAGCTCTCCACCAAGATGTCGCCGATGCGGTGAGGGAGTGGCCTGAGCAGGACGCGTTGGGCGATCTCGGCCACGAAGCGCACGGTGGCGAGCATGCGGTCCCGGCGGATCCGGCTGACAGCCAGGATGGTTCCCAGGGTGCCGACCAGGGCGGTGCAGAAATAGGCGGCCACGTAGTGCCGGTCCCACAGGTAGCCGACGGAGCGCCCCGCACAACACGGAGTGCCGGCCAGGACCCCTTGGAAGGCGATGGCGAACAGGGTGACTCCGGCGACGACGACGGGGCCGTGGGCGAAGGCGGCCACCAGCGGCAGAGCGATCAGCAGGAAGCTCACCGGCCACTCCACCGGCGTGAGGGGTTCGAGCAGCAGGACAGCCGCGACGTAGAAGACGGGCAGCCAGCGCATCCACGTGGCCGGTGCCGGCAGTGGGCGGCCTGCGCCGCCCGGCTGCGGCACGCGGCGGCCCGACTCCGCGGCGCGGCGCGGCCACCTCACAGCGTCCCGCGGCGCTGCGCGAGGGGCGGCGGGATCACGGACGCCGGCGAGGCGGGCGGCTGCACCGGGGCTGGGCCTGCGAGCGGACGACACGGCTGACGGCTCGCTTGATGCAGCCTGTACACACGGAACTCCTCGGACACGATTCCAGTCCAGCAAGACGCCCAGCCTGCTGCGCCCCGACACGGCGTGGCAGGCATTGGTCCACTCGGCGGCATGTCAAGGACCGGAGCGTGTGACGGCGGCGCACCCTGCCACGAGGGCGCCCGACGAGGACTGGGCCACATGCGGCGGGGGAGCCCGAAGCGGTGCGCGCGGGTGTGGTGACCGGCCCCGGCAGGGGGTGGCGCGTGGTCAGCGCGCCAGCAGGTCGTCCAGTTCGGCTGCGAACATCAGGGCGGGGTCGAAGCCCATCCCGTTGAAGTGGCCGGCGAGTTCCAGGGACAGGACGCCGTGCAGCCGCGTCCAGGAGGTCAACGCCCGGTGGAGGATCTCGGGTGTGGCGGGGTGGCCCTCCGCCCACTGCCGGTGGTCTTCGAGGTGCGCGTCGAACGGCGTCGCGGGGCTGCCCTGGGGCAGCGTGGCGCAGGCGTCGAGCAGGGTCGTCATGATCTCGGAGGCGATCGCGGTGATGTCGTCGGGCGCGTGGTAGCCGGGGACGGGTGTGCCGTAGACGAGGAAGTAGCGGTGGGGGTCGTCCAGGGCCCATCCGCGTATGGCATGTGCCAGCGCGACCACGTCGGCGCCGGACCCGGAGGCCGTCCGGAACGTGTCGGCAAGGCTTTTGTACGCGTCCCGGATGAGCTCGGTGATCAGCTCGTCGCGGCTGGCGAAGTACCGGTACAGCGCGGGTCCGCTCATGCCCATCTGCTTGGCGATCGCGTTGAGCGACAGCGCGGACGCTCCCGCCGTGGCGATCTGTCCCCACGCGCGTTCCTTGATCTCCGCACGCACCTGGGCGCGATAGCGCTCGCGCGGGGTCTTCGTCCCCGGTTCCGTCATGGTCTGCCACCTCTCCGCACCGACGATGATACAGGCTCAAGATTTAGTTAGAGGCTATCACGAGAGCTCTTGACGGCTCCTCCCGCATTGCGTTACAACTTATAACGAACGTGAAAGCGAGTAACTCACACGGGACGCAGTGGAGGTCGTCATGAACGCCGAAGGACTCGTCGAGGTCGTACTGCCGGGCAAGGTGGAGCCGGAAGGGCTGGAGATCCGGCACGGAGCCGTCCCCGCCGCGGGTCCCGGCCAGGTCGTGATCCGGATGGAGGCGACCGGGGTCTCCTTCGCCGAACAGCAGATGCGCCGCGGCCGGTACTACGACCAGCCCGCGTTCCCGTTCGTGCCCGGCTATGACCTGGTCGGCACGGTCCTCGCGACCGGCGAGGGGGTCAGGCCGGGCCTGGTCGGCACCCGGGTGGCCGCGTTGCTCAAGGTCGGCGGCTGGGCCAGCCACGTGCTCGTCGACGCGGCGGACGTGGTGCCGGTGCCCGACGGGATCGGCGCGGCGGAGGCCGAGACCGTGGTGGTCAACGGCATCACCGCCTGGCAGATGCTGCACCGCAGGGCACGGGTCCGCGCGGGGCAGACCGTCCTCGTGCACGGCGCCAACGGTGGCGTCGGCTCGGTCCTGGTCCAGCTCGCCCGGGCCGCGGGTGTGAAGGTGATCGGCACCGCGTCCGCCCGCCACCACGACGCCCTGCGGGAACAGGGCGTGACACCCGTCGACTACCGCACCGAGGACGTCGCCGTGCGGGTCCGCGAACTCGCACCCGGCGGGGTGGACGCCGTCTTCGACCACATCGGCGGGCGCAGCGCGATCGACTCCTGGCACCTCCTCGCGCCCGGCGGCACGCTCGTCTCGTACGGAAGTGCCTCCACCCGGGACGACGAGGGGTCCAAGCAGTGGCCCGTGTTCAAGCTGCTGGGCCGGGTGTGGCTGTGGAACGCGCTGCCCAACCGCCGCCGCGCCTATTTCTTCAACGTCTGGGCCGGGCGGGCCCTGGCCAAGGACCGGTTCCGGGCCCGGTTGAACGCCGACCTCACCCAGGTCTTCGCGGCCCTGCAGCGCGGTGACGTCAAGGCTCAGATCGCCGCCCAACTGCCGCTCACCCGCATCGCGGACGCTCTGCGGCTGGCCGAATCCGGCACCGTCGCCGGAAAGGTCGTAGTGAACCCCTAGCACGTCCTTCCGCAGCCGCAGCCGCAGCCGCTGAACGCACGCACGCTCTTCTCCCCACTGCCAGGCCCCTACCCGAGACGCGAGGAACTGCCATGACGGCCATCCACACCACCACGAGGCGCCACCGGGCGCGGCTGCTCGTTCCCGCGGCGATCGCAGCCCTGGCCTTCGCCGCCATGACCACCGCCGCGGACACCTCACCCGCCACCGCGGCCGATCGGACGGTCGCCGCCCAGGACCACCAGGGGGCCGCGAAGAAGCCGAAGGGGATGCTCGACGCATGGCTCCGGCTCTGGAACGGCGATTTCGCCCAGGCGTCCGGCATCATCTCTTCCGACTTCCGGGTCCACGCCGCCCTCATGGACGGCGGTGACGGCAGCTCCATCCGAGGCGTCGACGGCCTGGTGGCCTGGATCGGCCAGACCCGCGCGGCGTTCCCGGACCTCCGCTTCACCACGGAGGTCGCCCCTCTGGTCGACGGCCACCACGCATCCTTGCGCTGGACGGCCACCGGCACCTATGCCGGCGGTTTCCCCGGTGCCAGAGCCGAGCCGGGGACCGTGGTCACCTTCACCGGGACCGACACACTCCGTATGCGGAACGGCAAGTTCGTGGAGTACTGGGTCAACACCGACACCCTGCTGTTGCTCACCCAGCTCAAGGTGCTCTGAACCGCGCCCCCGAGCCATCGCCGGCCTCCTCCGCCCCAGGTGCGAGGAGGCCGACGGCGTGCCGCAGGGGCAAAGTGCCGCGGTCAGTCGTACGGAGACCTTAGAGGTCGCCGTCGACAATGCCAGGTCTGCGGACCACCAGCCGTGTCACCTGGAACGACATCTCGGAGACGCCTTCGACGGGAGGCGGGTGGTAACGCCCGGCGCAGACCGACAGGTTGACGATGAGGTAGGCGTGCCAGCCCCTTCCCACGCCGCGCCGGTCGGCGTATGCGCGGGTGCCGTTCACCCACCACACGACGGATTGGGCACCGAACTCGACGCGCAGGTCCAGCCAGGCACCCGGCTGGACTGCTTCGTCACGGTAGTACCGGTGGCCCCCGCGCACGTGGTTGTTGAGTTCCAGCAGGTCGGGATTGTCGGGGTGGTACTCGAAGACGTCGATCTCCTGGTCTCCGTCCCGCCACGTCCAGATGGCCGGCCAGGCCCCGGTCGTCACGGGAAGTCTCACCCGGGTCTCCAGCACATCGCCCGTACGTACGAGGAAGCCGTCGTCACTGCCTTCGGTCGTCACGAGGCCCGCGTTCCACAGGCCGTCCGGCCGCCGGGTGGCGCGGAACGTGCCTGTGCGGCAGTAGTGGGGGTCGTCGACCAGGTGGTCGAGCTTGTCGTCGTCCGGGTTGACGGGGCCGCCGTCGGGATAGGCCCAGGAATGCCCTGCGACCCACTGCCGCGGCGAGGTGAAATTCGCGGTGAACACGACGTCGGACACGCGCGGGCTCCTTGCCGAGGGCTTTCGCGTACGGCATGTGTTCTCCCCCGCGCGTGGAGGCACATGCGCCGCTCGCGTCGACCGGCCGGGAAACAACTCTTCGGAGTGAACCGGGTGTGAGCCTGCACGTCGCCTCCGTCGACTTGTCGCCGAAAGCGGGAGAAGGTCATCTTTGGGTGGCGGGGGTCCGGTCGGCCGGAGCCCGCGACCTGTTTCTTTGACAGGCTTGGCATCGTCGACATCTACGAAGGCGGGCGCGACGACATGGGGACCGTTCTCAAGGGCCTGCAACGCGTCCGGTGGGGCGACTTGGGAGCCGCCAGGGGAGCGACAGCCCGCGCAATTCCCGCTCTGCTGGCCAAGGCGGCGTGGGCCGACGAGGAAACAGCGAGTACAGCGGTGGACGAACTCGCAGATCTCATCCTCGAACTCGGCTTCGTCGTCCAGGAGGCGACCGCGCCCACGGTCCCGTTCCTGATCGAGCTGGCAGGCGCCCCCGACGTGGCAGGCAAGGCCGACGTGCTCGCACTCCTGCTCGGAGTCTTCAACGGACGCCAGTGGAGCGCCGCAGCAGAAGCGGCCTCTGCCAAGTGCGCCGGCAACTACGCGGAGCAGGTGGGATGGGAAGCGGCATCGCAGCAGGCGGTAAAGGCCGGACAAGCGGTCTTCAAGGAACTGGCCGGCTCCGCAGGCCCTCAGGTCGCAGAAGTCGCCACCGAACTCCTGCGGACCATCGCGGTGGACGCGGCACAGCGAACGGCCATCAACCCCGACGGGCCGTGAACGCCGGGCAAGGCCGTTCGGTGCGGGGCGACGGCGCCGTGGCGGAGTCCGTCGGACGGGAGGCGCACCACCGTTTGAGCTCCGGCGTCCCGGCCGGGCTGGTCATGTGAGGCACAGATGCCGCCCATGGCGCGGACGTCACACAGGTCCTGCACCCGCTGACCGCAGACGGCCTCGATGATGCCCTCTCGGGTCTCGAAGCGGCGGTGGAACATGCCGACTCCGACTCCGACCCATGCCCGGCGGGCGATCTCCTCGACGCGGACGTCCGCCTCACCGGACGGCCTGGGTCTCCTGCTGTACCGGGCAACGGTGGGTGGCCGAGCCCGGGACACAGTCATACCGCTGGTGTGTTCGCAGCCATCCGCCGTGACCGGAGGCTTGAGCTGTGCATCGCCGACCCGTGCAGCACCTGAGTCACTTCACCGACGAAGAAGACGAATCCGTAGGGCCCGCACACCCTCCCGGCCGCCCCGGTCGGCGTCAGCCAACACACCAACACCTTCTCCCGCGGATGCTCAGCCGGCCGCAGCCTCCTGCTGCGGCTCGGGCGCAGCGGACTCCGAGGTGGCCGCCGCGGTGTAGAAGACGGACGTGCCCTGCTTGCTGCGCTGAGCGTGGCTCTTGGCCACCAGTCCTTCGAGGGTGGTGCGCACAACCGTGGTCTTCACGCTGCGGTCGGGGTGGGCCTGCGTGAGCGCGGTGGCGATCTCGGCGGCGGAGCGCGGTTCGCTCTGCTTCTCCAGGTGGCCGCGGATCAGGTCGACGAGGGTCGGCTTGGCGGCCGTCTTGTCGGACACCTTCACGGGTGCGGCCTCGGCGGCGGGCTTCTTGGACGCCGTCTTCTTCGAGCTCGCGGCGACCGCCGCCTTCTTGGGCTTGCTCTGCTTGGGCTCGGGGGAGGCCTGGTGAGGCACGGACGGTGCGGCCGTGGTGGTGTCCGCCTCGACGACGGGGCCCACGGTGCCGAGAGCCTGCTGCATGTTCACGAGCACGCCGTGGTCGTGCTGCAGGGCACCCAACTGCTCCTGCAGGGCTTCGATCTCCGCACTGATGCGTTCCTGCTCCTTGGCATTGCGCTCAAGGTCGCTCGTCACCTGGGCGATGTACTGCGACGTCAGCTCTGTGGCCTGAGCTTTGGTTTCAGACATGACATGGGCCTTTCTACGGTCCGCGGGTACGACTGTGAAAGTCGGAACCCTGTACGCGAACGGATGGAAGTGGGTGTCCCGTCTGAGATGACCGGATCACCCGCAGGACACAACTACGGGAACAACTGCCGCAGCCTGCGGCATTCTAGAGATAGTACGCACGAGAAGAACCGGATGTTCCTGTCGAGTGATGTCTCGTTCTCTCTTTCCGGGGTGAGCGGCTGACGGACATGGGGGCATGTGACGCATGAGTTGACTGGTGCGCGGTCACTTACGAACTGCCGTACAGCCCATCTGACCTGGGGAGACAGGTCTCAGGTGACTTCGTCGGCATCCCACTGGTACTGCCGGGGAGCGAGTGAGTGAGATGTCACCAGCCGGTCGAGAAGACTCATGCCAGGAATGCGATCAGGAGTACGGCCACCGCACCCGTGCTCGATGTCCGCGGACTGCCTGCTCGTACGCAGGACGCAGGGCCCTGGCGATCGCCTCCAGGTTGCCGGGCAGGGGGCCGCCGCGCCGTCAACCGGCCCTGAAACACCTGCCGTCGGGCAGGAGCACCGGTGGCGCGGCAGTCGGGAGCGCGGTCACTGCTGCCTATGGCGGTAGTGACGAGGAAGGTGTGCCCTGTGAGTCCCACGCCGCCACTCCGGGGTGCTGCCTCCTTCGCCTCCGCGTCCCCCGCAGGGCCTGCCCGGACTTCCGGAAAGAGCACAGACAAAGAGCACAGACAAAGAGCGCAGGCAGGGGGCGCCACGCGCGGCGGACAACGTACTCTCGCCCCGGACCGCTCAGCGGATGTCACCGTGTTCGAAGAAACACATCGGCGGAAGTGGCCCGGTTCACATGGCGTGACAGCGGTGTCGCCGACAGCATGGTCCTCGTCACCGGCAGGCCGAAGGGATCCAGGATGTTCCGCAAGGTGCTGGTCGCCAACCGCGGCGAGATTGCGATTCGCGCATTCCGCGCTGGCTATGAACTGGGCGCGCGAACCGTGGCCGTCTTCCCTCACGAGGACCGCAACTCGCTGCACCGGCTGAAGGCCGACGAGGCCTACGAGATCGGAGAGCCCGGGCACCCCGTACGGGCCTATCTCTCCGTGGAGGAGATCGTCCGCGCCGCGCGCCGGGCGGGTGCGGACGCCGTCTACCCGGGCTACGGCTTCCTGTCCGAGAATCCGGAGCTGGCGCGCGCCTGCGAGCAGGCGGGCATCACGTTCGTCGGACCGGATGCCGCCACGCTTGAACTGACGGGGAACAAGGCCCGCGCGGTGGCGGCCGCGAGGGCGGCCGGCGTGCCGGTACTCGGCTCCTCGGCGCCCTCCACCGATGTCGACGAACTCGTCCGTGCCGCCGAGGACGTCGGTTTCCCCGTGTTCGTCAAGGCCGTCGCAGGCGGCGGAGGGCGCGGCATGCGACGGGTCGAGGACCCGGCCACGCTGCGCGAGTCCATCGAGGCGGCCTCCCGCGAGGCGGCGTCGGCGTTCGGTGACCCCACCGTCTTCCTGGAGAAGGCTGTCATCGATCCGCGCCACATCGAGGTGCAGATCCTCGCCGACGAGCAGGGCAACGTCATCCACCTGTTCGAGCGTGACTGCTCGGTGCAGCGCCGCCACCAGAAGGTGATCGAGCTGGCGCCCGCGCCCAACCTCGATCCGGCGCTACGGGACCGGATGTGCGCCGACGCGGTGCGCTTCGCCCGTGAGATCGGCTACCGCAACGCGGGCACCGTGGAGTTCCTCCTCGACCGGGACGGCAACCACGTCTTCATCGAGATGAACCCGCGCATCCAGGTGGAGCACACGGTGACCGAGGAGGTCACCGACGTCGACCTGGTGCAGGCCCAGCTGCGCATCGCCGCGGGCGAGTCGCTGGCGGATCTCGGACTCTCCCAGGAGACGGTCACCCTGCGCGGTGCCGCTCTGCAGTGCCGTATCACCACCGAGGATCCGGCCAACGGCTTCCGCCCCGACACCGGCCGTATCAGCGCCTACCGCTCGCCGGGCGGCTCGGGCATCCGCCTGGACGGCGGCACCACCCACGCCGGTACGGAGATCAGCGCGCACTTCGACTCGATGCTCGTCAAACTCACCTGCCGGGGCCGGGACTTCAAAGCCGCGACCGGCCGGGCCCGGCGTGCCCTGGCCGAGTTCCGCATCCGCGGCGTCGCCACGAACATCCCGTTCCTCCAAGCCGTGCTGGACGACCCCGACTTCCAGGCCGGGCGGGTCACGACGTCGTTCATCGAACAGCGGCCGCACCTGCTCACCGCCCGCCACTCCGCCGACCGCGGCACCAAGCTGCTCACCTACCTCGCCGATGTCACCGTGAACAAGCCCCACGGCGAACGCCCCGCGCTGATCGACCCGGTCACCAAGCTGTCGCCGGGGCCCGCCGGCGAGCCGCCCGCGGGTTCCCGGCAGCGCCTCGTGGAGCTCGGCCCGGAAGAGTTCGCCCGCCGACTGCGCCAGTCGCCGACCATCGGCGTCACCGACACCACCTTCCGCGACGCCCACCAGTCCCTGCTCGCCACCCGGGTACGCACCAAGGACCTCCTCGCCGTCGCCCCGGTCGTGGCCCGCACCCTGCCCGAGCTGCTGTCCCTGGAATGCTGGGGCGGCGCCACCTACGACGTCGCTCTGCGCTTCCTCGCCGAGGACCCCTGGGAGCGCCTGGCCGCCCTGCGCGAGGCCGTGCCCAACATCTGCCTGCAGATGCTGCTGCGCGGCCGTAACACCGTCGGCTACACCCCCTACCCGACCGAGGTGACCGACGCCTTCGTCCAGGAGGCCGCGGCGACCGGCATCGACATCTTCCGGATCTTCGACGCGCTCAACGACGTGGGCCAGATGCGGCCGGCCATCGAGGCCGTACGGGAAACCGGCACGGCGATCGCCGAGGTCGCCCTGTGCTACACCTCCGACCTGTCCGACCCGTCGGAACGGCTGTACACCCTGGACTACTACCTCCGCCTCGCCGAGCAGATCGTGGCCGCCGGAGCGCACGTCCTGGCCGTCAAGGACATGGCCGGGCTGCTGCGGGCACCCGCCGCGGCCACCCTCGTGTCGGCGCTGCGCCGCGAGTTCGACCTGCCCGTGCATCTGCACACCCACGACACCGCGGGCGGCCAGCTCGCCACCTACCTCGCCGCGATCCAGGCCGGCGCCGACGCGGTGGACGGGGCGGTCGCCTCCATGGCGGGCACCACCTCCCAGCCGTCGCTGTCGGCGATCGTCGCCGCCACCGACTACTCCGACCGTCCCACCGGCCTGGACCTGGGGGCCGTCGGTGACCTGGAGCCGTACTGGGAGAGCGTCCGCAGGATCTACGCGCCCTTCGAGGCGGGCCTGGCCTCGCCGACCGGACGTGTCTACCACCACGAGATCCCGGGCGGCCAGCTGTCCAACCTGCGCACCCAGGCGGTCGCCCTCGGTCTCGGCGACCGCTTCGAGGAGATCGAGGCCATGTACGCCGCCGCCGACCGCATCCTGGGGCATCTGGTCAAGGTCACCCCCTCCTCCAAGGTCGTCGGTGACCTCGCCCTGCACCTGGTCGGCGCCGGGGTGGCACCGGAGGACTTCGAGGCGACACCGGACAGGTTCGACATCCCCGACTCCGTCATCGGCTTCCTGCGCGGCGAACTGGGCACCCCGCCCGGCGGCTGGCCGGAGCCCTTCCGTACCAAGGCGCTCCAAGGCCGTACAGAGGCCAAGCCCGTGCAGGAGCTGACCACCGAGGACCGTACGGGCCTGGAGAAGACCCGGCGCTCGACACTCAACCGGCTGCTGTTCCCCGGCCCGACACGCGACTTCGAGGCCCACCGCCAGGCATACGGCGACACCAGCGTGCTGGACAGCAAGGACTTCTTCTACGGACTGCGGCCCGCCAAGGAGTACGCCGTCGACCTTGAACCCGGCGTGCGGCTCCTCATCGAGCTCCAGGCCATCGGTGAGGCGGACGAACGCGGCATGCGCACCGTGATGTCCTCCCTGAACGGCCAGATGCGGCCGATCCAGGTCCGGGACAACGCCGCGGCATCCGACGTACCGGTGACCGAGAAGGCCGACCGGACCAACCCCGGGCATGTGGCGGCGCCGTTCGCCGGTGTGGTGACGCTCGCGGTCGCCGAGGGTGACGAGGTCGAGGCCGGTGCGACCGTGGCCACCATCGAGGCGATGAAGATGGAGGCCTCCATCACCGCCCCGAAGGCCGGCCGGGTCACCAGGCTCGCCATCAACCGCATTCAGCAGGTGGAAGGCGGTGACCTGCTCATCGAGGTGGGCTGAGCCCGCTTGACGGGGACGAGACCCGGCCCCGCCCCCAACGGTGAACGGGGGGCGGGGCCGGGCCGGGCGCCAGCCGCTACGGCCTGGCCCCTGATCGCACCCATGCGGAGATGGGCGACCGCGCCCGGTTGTCGGTCAGGGGGCTCTGTCCGCTGACGAGCCAGGTGTCATCAGCGGACGATGGACACCCCATTCCTGGTCGGTGCGGTGGATGAACGACTCCAGCGTCTCTCCGGGCGTGAAGGCACGCCGGTATCCGCCCGCGCTCCAGTCGGCGGGCCGCAGGCCACGCAAGGTGTCCAGCAGGGTCCCCGGTTCCGGACCGAACAGCGGGCGGGCGTCTGTCGGGTTGCCCAGCCAGGAAGTGCCGGACACACCGCGGGACTCGGGACTCATGGTCGGAGTCTGTCAGCCGTGGGCCTCGGGCTGCCATGGAGCGCGGCTTTGCGAACGACCGCCCATGACGGCGCCGCTCGTACCCGCGGTGTGCGGGTACGAGCGGCGTCATGTGCGTGAGGCGTCCGGGCGCGGTGTCACATGGTGCCGCGCCTGATACGACGCAGGAGCACCAGGCCCGCTATCACGAGAACCCCTCCGGCCGTGGCCGGCCACAGGTTCGTACCGGTGTCGGCCAGATCGCCCGTGACGGCTTGCGGTTGGGTCTGTGACTGTCCCTGCGCCTGTTCCTGTCCCTGCGCCTGTTCCTGCGACGTGGGCTGTGCCGTCGCCTGAGCGGACGAAGCGTCCCCGCCCGCGGCCGGCGTCTGCGCGCGGTGCGTCGCTTCGCTGCCGAGGGCGTCGTCCGTGTCACCCTGCGGTGCGGCGGCCGCGTCGCTTCCCGCCGCCGAGGGCGACGTGTCCGCCTTGGGTACGACGTAACCGTCGCCGGTGGCCGCGCCGCCGCCCGCCGGTTCGGTGCCCTGCGTACTGGCCGGGGGCTGCGGAGTCTGCGTATCCGCGGGGGTGCCGGGTTCCGTCGCTTCGTCGCCACCGGACGAGGCACTGGGACTCGCCGTCGGCTCGTCCTGCGACGGCTCACCTGCACCGCCGCCGTTGCCACCGCCGCCGCCGTTACCGTCGTCCGCACCGCCGTTACCGTCGTCGGCACCGCCACCAGCACCGCCACCGTCACCAGCACCGTCATCGGCGCCGTCGCCGCACTGGCGGCCGGTGTTGATGCAGTCCACCATCTCCCGCATGAGGGATGCGTCGAAGACGTTGATGAAGTCGTCGTGGTCGGTGATCGCCTTGTGCACCTGCTCGGGGAACCCGTCCACGGCGTACGGGTTCTTCACCTGACCGTTCTCGATGGTCGGCTGCGGAACGTCGTAGACCAGCCGCATCGTCAGCTGCGGAATCGCCTTGAAGCCGCCTGAGCAGTTGCCGTCGGCGCCGGCGAAGGCCACGTGGGTGCGGTGGTTGGCGCTGTCGATGTTCTGACCGTCCCAGCAGCTCTGGAAGGCGAACGTCCGTGTCACGCTGCTGCCCTGGGGACAGATCGGGTACTTGTCCGTCAGCTGCACCTTGTCCTCGAAGCCGGTGCAGCTCCAGTGGGCGTTGGCGTTCGCCGGACCGTTGGTGAATGCCTTGGCGTCACCGGTGATGATGCGCAGGAACGTCGGCATCTCGACGACCTTGCTCTGCGGGTTCCCGACGAACTCGATCTGCGCCTGCTTGGCCTGCAGAACCTTCCCGACGTTGCCCTCAAGACCACCACCGTTCTTGTCGGCGTCGAACTCCTGCGTACCGTCCTGCAGTCGGAGCACCGGCCAGTAGTACGTGGACTTGTCGCCCTGGTTCTGGCACGTGGTCTCGGCGTTGGCGAAATCGTCGTTGCTGGCGAACGCGTCGTTCGACTGGTTGCCGACGTAGTCGTGCAGGTGGTGGGCGCCGTTGGAGACGCCGGGTGCGACGATCACGTTGTCGGTGTTGAACTTCTTGTTGGCGTTCACACCACACGAACTGGTGAACGTGCCGGTCGAGGCGTTGCCGCTGTCGCTCGGCTTCTGCTGCACGTTCGGCTGGACCGAGGTGATGTCCACGAAGTCCGCGGCTACGGGACCGCCGGCGCCGTTCGCGTTGCCGCCCTGCTGGCCGTTGTTCTGGTCACCGTTGCCGTTGCCATTGCCGTTCTGCTGCTGGCCGTTGTCGTTCTGGCCGTCGGCGCCGTTCTGGCCCTGGTTGGCGGGGACAGCGGTGCAGGTGTCGAGACCGTCGAGCGAATCCGGTTCCTGGGCACCCGCGTTCTTGAAGTCGATCCCGATGCGGTCGATGACCGCGCCCCGCTTCTCTTTGAGCGGGCCGAGAACCGAGTTCTCGACGAAGTTCGCGTCCTGCGCCTGCGCCTGCTGCGCCGAGGTCAGCCGCGCATACGCTTCGGAGATCTGCTGGTCGAGGAGAGCGAGTTCCTTGTCGACTTCCGCCTTCGCTTGTTGCGGCACCTCCGTGAGTCGGCTGCCCACGTCCGGGCAGTCGATCGTGGCGGCTCCCGAGGCCCAGGCCTCGTTACCGCCGGGCGTATCGCCCGAGCCGCCTTCGGTGGCTGACGCGTAGACGTTCACCGCTACCAGCCCTCCTCCGCCCAGTATCAGTGCGGCTGCGGCAAAAGTCGCACGCCGTGCACCCGTTGGGCGTCTGCGTGTGTTGCGTCTCACGTGTGTACTCCTACGCCTCGTGCCAGGGCAGGCATGGAAATCCCCCGCCCTATACGCAGTTGAGCCCGGCCGCGTTCAAGCGCCTCACAAATTCACAGCAGCCTCATATCGGAGCTCCGGTCGATCACAGCTTCAGGGCCGCGTGAGCTCGCTCTCCGGCCCAAATCCGCCCAGCGGTCTACGGGTGCTTCCGGCGGCGGAACCGGGCCGGAACCGTCACCTGCGTACGCGCCCGGCACCGCAGCCGCATCCGCACAGACGCGCCGCGCCAGCCTCGACGCGGTACAAACTGCAAGACAAACTGCAACACAAGCAGCAGTACAAACCGTAGTACAAACCGCAACGAGAGCCGGACGCCCCGGCATGGCGGGAATGCTGCGGCCAGGGTCGCTGTTACACCACACAGCTGACATGCGCGAGTCAAGATCTCGTGATGTGGGCGGAAGGAGGACCTCATGGCACGCAGCAGTGCACGTCCCGTGGTCACGCTGAAGTCGACCGCCGGGACCGGCGTCACCTACGTGACGCGCAAGAACCGTCGAAACGATCCCGACCGGCTGGTACTGCGCAAGTACGACCCGGTGGCGGGGGAGCACGTTCCGTTCCGGGAGGAACGCTGAGTCGTGCCCGGTGTCACCGGGCGGGCAGTCGTAAGGAAGGAAATCCCATGAGGTCTCGTATTCACCCCGAATCCCGGCCGGTCGTCTTCCGTGACCGGGCTGCGGATGTCGCGTTTCTGACCCGTTCGACCGCGGACTCGTCCAAGACGATCGAGTGGGAGGACGGCAGTACCTACCCGCTGATCGATGTCGAGGTCTCGTCGGCGAGCCATCCGTTCTACACCGGGACCTCCCGGGTCGTGGACAGTGCCGGTCGCGTGGAGCGCTTCGAGCGCCGCTACGGCCGTGCGGCCTCGACTCGGGGCTGACCGAGGCCCGGCGCCCAGCAGGAGGAGAGCAGAGTCATGAAGGTGCGCAAGTCCTTGCGTTCGCTGAAGTCCAAGCCCGGGGCCCAGGTGGTCCGTCGGCGTGGCGTGGTGTTCGTCGTGAACAGGAAGAACCCGCGCTTCAAGGCCCGCCAGGGCTGACCGCAGATCCGGGGCAGAGGTAGCAGGAGCGGACGGGCCCGGTTCACGCCACAGGTGCGTGGACCGGGCCCGTCCGCCTGTACGGAGCGACACCGCCTCGTGGTCGAGGACATGGGCCGGCGCTCGACCGATCTCCGCCGCCCGCATCGAGTGAGCGTCTACGGACCCCTCTCCTGCTCGATGAGGTTGGTACTCGATGAGGTCGGCAGCAGTCGAAAAGAAGTTCTCTCGCGCTCATGTCCGATCATCGAGTGTCAGCCTCGGAGATACTCCGCCGACGCCCCGGGCGTACGCATACGGTGCGGTCGCGCGGGGGGACGGGTATCGCAGGTCCTCCCGCAGGGCTGACAACCAAGGGGAGGCCGCTATGGCGAGTGTGGAAGTGTCACTGAAGGAAATGATGACCGCGGTCGAGGGGGCGCTGGGGGCGGCCGTCGTCGACTACACCAGCGGCATGGCGCTGGGCACGCTGGGCGGGGGCAAGGACCTGGACCTCACGATCGCCGCCGCCGGCAATACGGATGTCGTCCGTGCGAAGGTGCGCACCATGGAGCAACTGGGTCTCAAGAGCCGGATCGAGGACATCCTCATCACCCTCGGATCTCAGTACCACATCATCCGGCTGGTCACCGGACGCAACGGCAACGGCCTGTTCCTCTACCTCGTGCTCGACAAGGCGCGGTCGAACCTGGCGATGGCTCGCCATCAACTCAAGCGCGTCGAGGAGCAGTTGGAGATCTAGGCCGACCGGAGTCCTGGCCCGACGTGTGCCCATGATGTGAAGACTTCTTCAAGTCACCACATCAGCATGATCCCAATTAGGGGATGTGCGTGGCCGCGGGCGAGAAGGATCGGTACCGACGGACACATCCCGCGGCGGCGCCTTCCGGGCGTCGCCGCACCGTGCAGACCATCCCCATGTGGCAGGGAGCGAGTACCGATGCGGGTCCCCCTCTACCAGGCCAAGGCGGAGTTCTTCCGCATGCTCGGGCACCCCGTGCGCATCAGGGTCCTGGAACTGCTGCAGCATGGCCCCGTCCCGGTGCGGGACCTGCTCGCCGACATCGACATCGAGCCGTCCAGCCTGTCGCAGCAACTGGCCGTCCTGCGCCGTTCCGGCATCGTGGTGTCCATCCGGGAAGGCTCCACCGTCAGCTACGCGCTGGCCGGCGGTGACGTCGCGGAACTCCTGCGCGCGGCCCGCCGCATCCTCACCGAACTGCTGGCCGGGCAGAACGAGCTGCTGGTCGAACTACGGCAGGACGACACGTCTTTGCCGCCGGTGCCGTCCAACGGCTGAAGGCCGCCGTGCGCGCGGTCAGGTGCGGACGACCGTTCCCTTCGGGCGCCTCGGCCCAGGCCACACCCGGACCGTGGGACTTCGGCGCGAGCGGTCGCCCGACGGCGTAGTGCGCCGAGAATGCCGCAACAGGCTCCTCGGCGCACGACGACTCCGTCGGAGACGCAACCGCCAGACACAGTCGGCCGACGGGCGGCAGCGACCGGAGGTTCCGGTCTGCGGGGCTACGGGTGCAGCACCACCTTGGTGTAGCCCTCGATCCGCTTGTCGAACTTGTCGTAGGCGGACGGCGCCTGATCCAGGGTCAGTTCGTGGGAGACGACGAAGCTGGGCTTCGCCCTGTCCTCGATGATCATGTCGCGCAGGTACCGGTTGTAGCGCTTCACGTTGCACTGTCCCGTACCCATCCGCAGGCCCTTCTCGAAGAGCTTGCCGATGGAGACGAGGAGCATGCCCTGTTTGGCCTGCTCGTCCGGGCCTCCGGGGTCGGCCGGGACATAGAGGCCGGGCACGCCCAGCGCTCCGGTGGCCCGGACCGTGCCGACGAGCGAGTTCAGGACGGTTGCCGGTTCCTCGTGGTCCGTGCCGTGCGCCGTCGCCTGGTAACCGACGGCGTCGACGCCCTTGTCCGTGCCGATGCCCTCGGTCTGCTCCTTGATCTGCTCAACCGGGTTGCCCTCGGCGAAGTTGATCGGAACCGCGCCTATCTCCTCGGCCTTCTGCAGCCGTTCGGGGACCCGGTCCACGACGAACACCTTCTTCGCGCCGCGCAGCATGGCCGAGTAGGCGGCCATGAGTCCGACCGGCCCTCCGCCGTACACGGCGACGCTCTCGCCGGGGCGTACCTGGGCGAGCTCACAGCCGTGGTAGCCGGTGGGGAAAATGTCGGCGAGCAATATGAAATCGCTTTCGTGCTCGTTTCCCGGCGGCAGCTTCAGGCAGTTGAAGTCGGCGAAGGGTACGCGTAGGTGTTCGGCCTGGCCGCCCTTCCAGGGGCCCATGGCGACGTAGCCATAAGCGCCGCCGGCGAAACCGGGATTGACGGTCAGGCAGTATCCGGTGAATCCATCGACGCAGTTGGTGCAGAACCCGCAGGCGACATTGAAGGGCATGACCACGCGGTCGCCCTCCTTGAGCGAGGTGACGCCCTGGCCGAGTTCCTCGATGATTCCCATGTTCTCGTGGCCGAAGACGATGCCGGGCTCGGCAGCGGTGCGGCCCTCGTACATGTGCAGATCGGAGCCGCATATCGCGGTGGAGGTGATCCGTACGATCACATCGTTCGGATGCTGGATGCTGGGCTTTTCAACGTCTTCGACCGCAACAGTGAACGGTCCCTTGTAAACGACGGCCTTCATGGCGGCTACCTCCGCTCGTCGGAGCCTGGATGCGATTGCCACGCCCCCGCCCGCATTCTCCGCGTGACCCATCTCTCATGATTCTCCGGCCTGCTCGATTGGACAAGCCGGTAATCTCGTGATGAATGACTGCACCCGCGTCATACCAAGGAATTCTGAAGGAGGGCAAAAGTGTCAGCGCAACGACTGGGAACCCTGCTTGTCCCCGTACCAGGGCTTTCCGGCACCACCTACCCGCCGGGAACGACCGTGACTGTCCGCGGTCGAGGCGCGACTGTCGACGCCTTCGTCAACGGCGACTGGCTTCCTTTGTCTTGGTGGGAATTCTCCGACGGCCTCCGTGAGGACATCGCCGACCGCTGACGCCGTACCCGCCACCCTTTCGTGAAGCCCTCGTTCGAGGGGGCTTCACGCCGGTGGCCCACGCGCAACCGGGCGAGCCTGTTGAATCGGCTGATCGCCGCGCGTGAGGTCCGTGTTCCAGCAGGGCTTCCTACCGCTGTCGCCCGATATGATGCGATTTGTGATCACATCCGGGCGGCTGCGGCGCCGTCGCTTCCTCGGCGGCCGTTGGGAAGCTGCCCCGCTGTCCCCGGTGATCCTTACCCTCCTCATCGCGGGTCTGGCGTTCTCCACCCCGAGAGAGATCGCCATCAGTCGCCTGCTGCCCGCCGCCCCGGCCCTCGCCGCCGCGATGTGGCCCGTGCTTCCCACGATCCTGCTGGGGGCGTTCTGCCTGCTGGTCATGATCGGGCTCAGCTTCGTCTACATCGACCTGGGGACGCAGTACACGGCGGCCGCGATCGTCGCGGTCACCTTGGCGGCCGCCTACGCAAGCCATGTCCGACTGCAGCGGGAGGAGACTCTCTTCCACGTCCGGCTCGTCGCCGACACGGCCCAGAGGGTGCTGCTGCGCCCCCTGCCCCGTCGCATCGACGACGTCGAGATCGAGTCGCTGTATCTGGCGGCCCAGGAACAGGCACGGATCGGCGGTGACTTCTATGAGGCGGCCGGCACACCGTACGGGGTCAGGCTGCTCATCGGGGACGTACGCGGTAAGGGCCTGTCCGCGGTGGGGGCGGCCTCGGCGGTGATCAGCTGTTTCAGGGAGGCCGCGTACGACGAGCCCGACCTGACGGGTGTCGCTCATCGCCTGGAGACCAGCATCATCCGCCACAGCGCCGCGTATCCGGCCCAGGACCTGCAGGAGCGCTTTGCCACCGCTCTCCTCGCCGAGATTCCGCACGGCGGCGGCCACGTCAGGCTTCTCAACTGCGGGCATCCCTGGCCGCTGCTTGCGCATGGAGGGACCATCCGCGTCCTGGAGCCCACCGCTCCCTCGCCGCCTCTCAACCTCTCGGCGCTCATCGGAGAGCACTACTCCGTCGACACCGTCGCCTTCGCCCCGGGCGACCAGCTGCTGCTCTACACGGACGGCGTATCGGAGACCCGGGACCGCGCCGGCGAGTTCTTCCCGCTGTCGGACTGGATGCGGCGCCAGGGCCCCGAGCCGCCCCGCGAGCTGCTCGACCGGCTTCACCGGGACCTGCTCCGCTACAGCGGCGGAGGGCTCGACGACGACATCGCGGCCCTCGCGGTGAGGCGCCCGAACACCCAGGCCCGGGAGCACCCGGCGTAGCCGGCTGGATTCCGTGGGTGGGACGCGCCGGTCCGCCCGCCCGTGCGCGGAGGCGACCACCGCGTACGCCGGGTGGGGCAGCTCTTGCTCCGCCCGCAACACTGTCACCGGCACATGAGGGGAGAACACCTCACGAGGTCATCAGCTCCCGTACGCGCGGGGCCACCTTCGTACCGAAGAGCTCGATGGTGGTCATGAGCGTCTCGTGCGGCAGACCGTTCATCCCGTACTTGAGGTCGAAGCGGCTGGCGTCGAGCACCCGGAGGGTGGTGGCGATCTTCTGCGCCACGGTTTCCGGTGAACCGACGAACAGCCCACCGTCGGGACCGACATCGTTCATGAACTGCTCGAAGGTCGGGACGTGGAATCCTCGCTGTCGGGCGACTGCGCGGATGGTCTTCTCGTAGTACGGCCAGAACTCCTCCACCGCCTGCTCGTCGGTCGCGGCCACATGCCCCGGACTGTGTACGCCGACCGGCTGGTCCGGCCGCCCGAACTGCTCCAGCGCCTGGCGGAAGAGCTGCGTGAACGGGGCGAACCGCGCCGGTGGGCCGCTGATGATCGCGAGCATCAGCGGGAATCCGTAACGCGCGGCACGGACGACCGACTGAGGATTGCCGCCGACACCGATCCAGGTGGGGATCGCCCCGGACTCGCTGTGCGGATAGACGGGCTGGTCCTTCAGGGCCGGCCGGGTGCTGCCGGACCAGGTGACGGGCTTCTCCTCGCGCAGTTCGGCGAAGAGGCCGACCTTCTCCTCGAAGAGGATGTCGTAGTCGCCCAGGTCGTAGCCGAACAGGGGGAAGGACTCCGTGCTGGAGCCCCTGCCGAGAATCACCTCGGCGCGGCCGTCGGACACGGCGTCGAGCGTCGCGTACCGCTGGTAGACCCGGACGGGATCGTCGGAGCTGATGACGGTGACACCGGATCCGAGCCGTATGCGCGAGGTTCGCGCCGCGATCGCCGCGAGCACCACATCCGCCGCCGAGAGCGGCATCCAGTCCACGTGGTGCTCACCGATGGCGAAGTGGTCGAGACCGACCTTGTCGGCCAGGACACCCTCCGCCACCAGGTTGCGGATCGTCTGGCCGTGCGACAGGGGCCGGCCCTGGGTGTCGTCGGTCACGTCACCGAACGTGTCCAGTCCAAGCGTGATCGGGTGTCCACCCGCGGGGGAGGCGACACGTTCTGTCATCGACGGAGTTCTCATTTCGCATAACGGTCGAGAGGGTGGGGTCAGGTAAGGGGGGAAAGGGTGGGGTCCGGCTCTACGCCCCGCGTCGACGTCGGACGCCGACGCGGGGCATGGGGCAGCGGTGCCTCGTGATGCCTGGCGTCAGTTGGCGCGCAGCGGGGCGAGGGCGTTGCTCCAGGCGACGACCTGGTCGAGGGTCGTGGTGAGGGCTTCGCTGTGCAGGTCGGCGGGCTTGAAGACGCTGAAGTTCTCGAAGTCGGTGAACAGGGAGAGCGCCACCTGGGAGCGGACGTCCGCCATCTGCAGCTCACCGGCGATCAGGCGCAGGTGTTCCACGGCGCGGGTGCCGCCGGTGGAGCCGTAACTGACGAAGCCGACGGACTTGTTGGCCCACTCGGCGGCCAGGAAGTCGATGGCGTTCTTCAGTGCGCCGGGCACCGAGTGGTTGTACTCGGGGGTCACTATGACGAAACCGTCGAACGAAGCGATCTTCGCGGCCCACTCCTGCGTGTGCGGCTGGCTGTACTGACCCATGGCCGGCGGGTAGGCCTCATCCAGCAGCGGCAGCTTGTAGTCCACCAGGTCGACGAGTTCGTACTCCGCGTCGGTCCGGCGGGTGGCCAGCTCGTGCACCCAGTGGGCGACGGCCTCGCCGTTACGTCCGGGGCGCGTGCTGCCGAGAATGATGCCAATCCTTGTCATGTTTTGCACCTTCGCTTGAGCATGTGCTTGTCGAGTCAAGTAAATGTATAGGTGCTTGCCTTGTCAAGGAGATAGGGTGTGACGCATGCCTGACGACGAACAGCCCCTGCGCCCCTTGGACCAGACCGAGGAACTGCTCGTGCGCGCGCTGGCCAACGTGATGATGGCGCTGCCACGACTGGTGGACGCGGACATGGTCCGCGACGGAGGGCTGCCCCTTTCCGAGTACACCCCCCTCATGTTCCTGTCCGAGGCTCCCCACCAGCGGATGCGGATGAGTGAACTCGCCGCCTCCTGCAACCTCTCGCTCAGCGGAATGACCCGCGTCGTCAACCGCCTCGAAAAGCAGGGGCTCATCCAACGGGCCAAGTGCCAGGAAGACCTGCGCGGATGGAACGCCGTCCTCACCGACGAGGGCCTCGCCCGCCTGCGGGAGGCCTGGCCGGCCCACTTGGCCAGCGTCCGACGGCACGTCCTCGACAACCTCGCCGGCCACGACCTCGCCGCCCTCGCCGGTGCGCTCCAGCGCGTGGCGATCACGCCCTGACCCTGCGAACGCCCCGGTCCTGCGAACGCCGTGGCCCTGCGAACGCCCCGGCCCTACGAATGCGCTGACTCTACGAACGCGCTGAACCGTTGAGGTCGCGGTCACCGGGGTGCCCGGGGGAGAGCGCTCGGCGCACGGGCCGGACCGGCTCGGCTCGGGGTGAGACGCCCCGGGCACCCGATGAACCGCAACGGCATCGGCACCCGGGTCCCGAGACCGAGCGACGGCCCGGCGCTCCGGTACGACGTTCGCGAGGCCGGCCGGCGCCGCGCGTCAGTCGAACTGCCCCGGCTGGTAGTCGCCGGCGGGCTGCCGGATGATCACGTTCATGCGGTTGTAGGCGTTGATGAGGGAGATGAGGGACACCAGGGCGGTGAGCTGGTCCTCGTCGTAGTGCTTGGCGGCGTCGGCCCAGGCCTCGTCGGTGACGCCGCCCGCGGCGTCGGCGATACGGGTGCCCTGTTCGGTCAGTTCCAGGGCGGCCCGCTCGGCGTCCGTGAAGACCGTGGCCTCCCGCCAGGCCGCGACCAGGTTGAGGCGCACCGACGTTTCGCCCGCGTGCGTGGCGTCCTTGGTGTGCATGTCGGTGCAGAAGCCACAGCCGTTGATCTGGCTGGCGCGGAGCTTCACCAGCTCCTGTGTCGCGGCCGGCAGGGTCGAGTCCGTCACGACCTTGCCGGCCGAGTTGATGTACTTCGCGAACTTGAGCGCGATGGAGCTGCCGTAGAAGTTGAGACGGGCGTCCATGATGATCTCCTCGCTGTGTTGAGGCTTGCACATGGGTGACGGATCGGTCCGTCGCGATGTGACATGTAGACCAGCCGGAGAGATGTGACGTGCGTCTCTCGCTTGATGTGCCGATGGTGTACGTCGATGACACAGCCGGATGCCCTGGAAGAATTCCCCTGATGGTGCCCGTGCCGGCCAGACGGTTTCCTGGTGCCGACAGCCCGGGAACAGCGGAGGCTGCGATCATGCGTGAACTGGCGGACACGGCTCGGCACTGGGCGGCTGAGGGCCGTACGGCGGTGCTGGCCCGGCCGATCAGCGAACAGGGTTTCGGGCCCCGGCGCCCTGCCGACGCGATCCTCGTCGACGCGGAGGGCAACCGCCACGGCACCTTGTACCGTGGCGTGTTCGACCGCTACCTGGCCGCCGAGGCCGCGGCACTCCCGCCCGGGCACACCGCCCGCGTGTGCGAGGTGGCCGTGCACGGCGACGAGGTCGAAGAGGCGGGGCTGACCTGCGGCGGACAGGCCAGGATCCTGCTCCAGCCGCTGCACACCGTCCCCGCCCACTGGTGGGAGCGCCTGGGCGAGGGCGCCGACGCCGCGCTGATCACCCGGCTCGACGAGGAGCAGACCCACGCTGTCAGCGAGGTCGTCGCTCCGGTAGGGCAGGGCGATGATCCGGATGACCCGGCGGTATTCGCTCAGGCCGCCGAACAGGCCCGGCACCTGCTCGCCCGCCACCGTGCCGGACGAGAGACCCTCTCCACCGACGCCGGACTCGTTCTGATCGAGACCTGCCCGGCCGTCCCGCACCTGGTCATCGTCGGCGGCGGCGAACTCGCCGAACTCCTCCTCACCCAGGCGCGGGTACTGGGCTGGCAGGCCACGGTCGCCCACGCCGCGCAGGACGCCCGCGAGCTGCTGTCCGCCCGTCCCACCGCGGCCTGCCTGGTCGTGCTCAGTCATGAGCCCGACCTCGACATTCCCTCGCTGTACACCGCGTTGACCGCCGGCATCCCCTACGTCGGTGCGCTGGGCTCCCGGCGCACCCAGGCCCGCCGTGCCGCGGCCCTGGTGAAGGCGGGGCTCGACGAGGAGCGGCTGCGGCGCGTTCACGGTCCGATCGGGCTCGACATCGGCGCCCGCACCCCGGCGGAGACGGCCCTGGCCATCTGCGCCGAGGTCCTCGCCGCCCTCGACCGACGCCAGGCCGCCGCGCCGCGCGACGGCGCCGGATTTCCAACCGCTGTCCCATGAGCGTGTGGCCAATCCGATGTTACGAGGGCGTGTTGTGCGGACGCTGTGCTGCCTTCGACGGGTCCGGCCGTGGTGAGGGGCGGTCGGCCCTGCGGAGGGTCGTCCGCGGCCGGACGACGCCCGCCGCGTAGGGCCGAGGCGAGCGCGGAGACCAGTGCCATGCCCGCGGCGACGCTGAAGACGATGGCCAGCCCGTGGTGGAACGGGCCGGAGACCAGCTGCGGGAAGAAGGTGTGACCGGTCAGGACCGAGCGTTGGGCCGCGGAGAGATGGGTGAGGGTTCCGCCGGATGCGAGCAGATGCTCGATGGGGTTGTTGCCGAGGAACGTGGCGAACAGCGTGCTCACCGGAGGCAGCGACGCGGCATGCTCGGCCGTGCCGGCCGGCACGCCGTGCGCCTGGAGTCCGCTGCTGAGCGTCGAGGGCAGCGATGAAGCCAGCCCCGAGACCATCAGGGAGAAGAACACGCCGATGGACAGCGCGGTGCCAGAGTTCTGGAACGTGGAGCGCATGCCCGAGGCGACGCCCCGGTACTCGGGCGGCACGCTGCCCATGATCGAGGACGTGTTCGGCGAGGAGAACATGCCCTGGCCCAGCCCGTTGAGCAGCAGAAGTGCGGCGAAGGACCCGTAGTGGAAGTTGATGGGCAGCGCGAGCAGTCCGAGAAAGGAAACCGCGACGACGACCAGGCCGACCGTGGAGAACATACGGGCGCCGAACCGGTCCGACAGGTAACCGGAGATGGGGCCCGCGATGAGGAAGCCCAGCGTCAGCGGCAGCATGAAGATGCCCGCCCACAACGGGGTGTCCTCGAACGCGTAGCCGTGCAGGGGCAGCCAGATGCCCTGCAGCCAGATGATGAGCATGAACTGCAGCCCGCCGCGTGCGATCGCGGTCAGCAGCGCGGCCAGGTTGCCTGTGGCGAACGCCCGTATCTTGAACAGGGCCAGGGTGAACATGGGGTCGGGGACGCGCGACTCGACGTAGCAGAAGAGCAGCAGCAGGGCGACGCCGCCGATCAGGCCGCTGAGGACCCATGGATTTCCCCAGCCGGTGGCGTCGGAGCCGTACGGCTGGATGCCGTACGTGATGCCGGCCAGCAGGATTCCGGCGCCCGAGGCGAAGGTGATGTTGCCCAGCCAGTCGATGCGGCCGGGGCGTCCCGTCGAGGTCTCGCGCAGGCTCAGGTACGACCAGATCGTGCCGGTGATGCTGATCGGCACGCTCACCCAGAACACCGCGCGCCAGTCGACGGCGGCGAGCAGACCGCCGGCGAGGAGGCCGAGGAACTGGCCGGCGAGCGCGGTGATCTGGTTGATGCCGAGGGCCATACCGCGCTGTCGGGCAGGGAAGGCGTCGGTGAGGATCGCGGCCGAATTGGCGGTGAGCATGGAGCCGCCGAATGCCTGCACGATGCGCCAGAGAATCAGCCACATCGCGCCGGCGCCGGCCCGGAACGGGTCGAGGGACAGCGCGACGGAGGCACACGCGAAGATGAGGAAACCGAGGTTGTAGATCTTGACCCGGCCGTACATGTCGCCGAGCCGGCCGAGGACGACGACGAGTACGGCCGACACCAGGAGATAGCCCAGGATCATCCAGAGCAGATAGCCGATGTTGCCGGGCGCGAGCGGGTCGAGCCCGATCCCGCGGAAGATCGCGGGCAGCGAGATGATCACGATGGAGGCGTCCATCGTGGCGATCAGTACACCGAGCGTGGTGTTGGACAGGGCGACCCACTTGTAGCCGGGGCCCGCGGGGGAGTCCTTCCGGCGGGCGGAGCGCAGGGCACGCACGGCGGACACCCCGCCCTTTCGTGGATGGCCCGAGTGCCGGTCGCCGGCGCCGGGGGTGCGCGCGGTCACAGTCGTTCCGCCAGTCGGTCGAGGAGGGGCAGGGCCGAGGCGAGGGTCTCGCGCTCCTTCGCGGTGAACCCGTCGAGGGCGGCCGAGAGACGGTGGACGGACTCGGAGCGCCGCTCCGCCGGCATGGCCCGTCCGTCCTCGGTGATCGCCACGATGGTCCGTCGTCCGTCCGCCGTGTCGGGGGCACGGCCGACGAGCCCGCGTTGTTCGAGCACGGCGAGCGTGCTCGTTGTTCGAGCACGGCGAGCGTGCTCGCCATCGCCTGTGGCCGTACGCGTTCCAGCTCGGCGAGGGATCCCGGAGAGCTGGGGCCGTCGGCGGCGAGCCGCGCGAGCACCGAGACTCCGGAGAGCGACACGTCCCCCACGGCGTGGGCCTGGCGCAGTCGCCGGGTCAGGCGGCCCACGGCGAGACGAAGGTCGGCGGCGAGCCGGGCGGTGTCACCGGGGCTGCGTATGTGATCGTGACCTGCTTCTGTATCCACCTTCACAATTAATAACGATAGGTTTATCAGTCTGAGCTGTTCAATCAAATGTTAGTAATCATCGACCGGGTGCACCCCGGGCCTCAGCGCTCCAGGACCAGGGCCTGGCCCTGCCCGACACCGATGCACAGCGCGGCCAGGCCCGTGCCCGAGCCCGCCTGCGCGAGTTGATGGGCAACCGCTCCGGTGATGCGAGCGCCGGAGGCGCCGAGGGGATGCCCGATGGCGACGGCACCGCCCTTCGGGTTCAGGACGCCGGGATCGAGTTCGGGGAGGGCGGCGAGGCAGCCCAGCGCCTGCGCGGCGTACGCCTCGTTGAGCTCGACGGTGTGCAGGTTGCCGAAGGTGCGTCCCGCCTTCGTCAGGGCCTTGCGGATCGCGTCGACCGGGCCGAGGCCGAAGTACTGCGGCTCGATACCTGTCACGGCACTCGCGCGGATCCTGGCCAGCGGCTCACGGCCCGTCTCGGCCAGCCCGGCCTCGTCGACCAGCAGCAGGGCCGCCGCGCCGTCGTTGAGAGGCGAGGCATTGCCGGCCGTGACCGTACCGCCCTCACGGAAGACCGGCTTGAGGCGGGCCAGCGCTTCGAGGGAGGTGTCGTCCCGGATCCCCTCGTCGCGGGGCAGGTCCACCCGTTCGACGGGGACCACCTCGGCGTCGTACGTACCGTCCTTCCACGCCCGAGCGGCCTTCTCGTGACTGGCGAGCGCGAAGGCGTCCTGGGCCTCTCGGGTGATTCCGTACTTGTCGGCGATCAGCTCGGCGCTCTCACCGAGCGGGATGGTCCACTCATCGGGCATCCGGGGGTTGACCATCCGCCAGCCGAGGGTGGTGGAGTACAGCTGCTGGTTGCCGACGGGGAAGGCCCGCTCCGGCTTGGGCAGCACCCACGGGGCACGGCTCATGGACTCCACTCCGCCGGCCACGGCGACGGAGGCGTCGCCGAGTGCCACCGCGCGGGCGGCCTGGACGACCGCCTCCATCCCCGAGCCGCACAGCCGGTTGACGGTGGTTCCGGGGACCGTCACGGGAAGACCGGCCAGCAGCACGGCCATACGGGCCACATCCCGGTTCTCCTCCCCGGCGCCGTTGGCGTTTCCGAAGAACACGTCACCGATGAGGGACGGGTCCAGGGCGGGGCTGCGGTGGAGCAGTTCCCGCAGTACTCCGGCGGCGAGGTCGTCGGGGCGCACAGCGGACAGGGCACCGCCGTAGCGGCCGATCGGTGTGCGGACGGCGTCGACGACGTAGACGTCCCGCAGGCGCTCGTTCATCGGGACTCCTGGTGGTGGGGAGGGAGCTGGGAGGGGGAGTGCTGAAGCGGGGGCAGCCGACGGGGTCGGCCGACGGGGTCCGGCACGCGCACGGGTGCGGCGGTACGGTCGGCGATCTCGTCCGTGCTGACGCCGGGAGCGGTCTCGACGAGGACGAGACCGTCCTCGGTGACGTCCAGGACGCCGAGGTCGGTGATGACACGGTCGACGCACGCCACGCCGGTGAGGGGCAGGGTGCAGACGTCGACGAGCTTCGGGCTGCCGTCCTTGGCGCAGTGGTCCATCACGACGACGACTCGGCGGGCGCCGTGAATGAGGTCCATCGCGCCGCCCATGCCCTTCACCATCTTGCCCGGGATCATCCAGTTGGCGAGATCTCCGCTGGCGGAGACCTGCATGGCCCCCAGAATGGCGGTGTCGATGTGACCGCCCCGGATCATTCCGAAGGACAGCGCGGAGTCGAAGAAACTCGCGCCCGGCAGTACGGTGACCGTCTCCTTGCCCGCGTTGATCAGATCGGGGTCCACGTCCTCCTCGGCCGGGTACGGCCCGACGCCGAGGACGCCGTTCTCCGACTGGAGCACCACGTGCACTCCTTCGGCCACGTGCTCGGGCACCAGCGTGGGCAGTCCGATGCCGAGGTTGACGTAGTCACCGTCCTGGATCTCCGCCGCCGCGCGGGCGGCCATCTCGTCCCTGGTCCATGGCATCAGTGCCGCACCGTCCCTCGTGCCGAAGGCGCGGAGACGGTGCGCCGTTCGATCTGTTTGTCCGCGGCCTGCTCCGGCGTCAGTTCCACCACACGCTGGACGAACACGCCGGGGAGATGGATCTCGTCCGGGTCGAGCTCGCCCGGCTCGGCCAACTGCTCGACTTCGGCGATCGTGACGCGGCCGGCCATCGCGGCGAGCGGGTTGAAGTTACGGGCCGAGCGGTGGAAGACGAGATTGCCGTGGCGATCGCCCCTGGCGGCCCGCACCAGCGCGAAGTCGGTGGTGATGCCGTGCTCCAGCACATGACGCCGGCCGCCGAACTCGCGTACCTCTTTGGGCGGTGAGGCGACGGCCACGGTGCCGTCGGGTGCGTAACGCCAGGGCAGGCCGCCCTCGGCGACCTGGGTACCGACACCGGCGGGCGTGAAGAAGGCGGGGATGCCGCATCCGCCGGCCCGCAGGCGTTCGGCGAGCGTGCCCTGTGGAGTCAGTTCGACCAGCAGTTCACCGGAGAGGTACTGGCGGGCGAACTCCTTGTTGTCGCCGACGTACGAGCCGGTGACGCGGGCTATGCGGCCGGCGGCGAGCAGGACGCCCAGGCCGCCGCCGTCCACCCCGCAGTTGTTCGACACCACGCTCAGCCCGGTCACGCCGGTCGCGTACAGCGCGTGGATCAGCACGTTGGGGACGCCGCTGAGGCCGAAGCCGCCCACGGCCAGGGACGCTCCGTCCATGACGCCGGTCAGTGCCTCCTCGGCGGTGGCAACCACCTTGTCCATGTGCGCTGCGCTCCGTTCCGGTCCGGCAGACTCGCCCCGAGCGGTGTCTGCCCCTGTTCGGGTTTCCGTGTGGGGATGTGGGTGTGGGTGGGGGTGGGGGTGTACGGCTGTGCGCGGGTGCCGCGTCGTGATCGTCAACGGTGCAGTACGGTCCTGACGGCTTCGAGCAGCTCGCCGTACGCCGCGGAGTCGGCGGTCGGCGCTGCAGAGGCCCGCCAGGCGATGTGTCCGTCCGGGCGGACGAGCAGGCACCCGTCCTCGGCCACCTCCGATGTCCGACTCCACTCGCCGTAGGCGTCGCGGCTGTCCTCGGCGCCGATACGGACGCACTTCAGGGGAATGCCCAGGGTCTCCGCGCAGTCGGCCGCGGCTGACTCCCACACACCACCGGACAGTCCGGTGACCAGCGTGAAGGTCCCCTTGCCGACGACGTCCAGGGTGGACAGGCGGTGGCCGTAGCCGTCGACGAGCCAGGCATGTGGCAGTTTGGCGCCGGGGAGGGTCGTCGGCTGGTGGAACAGCTCGGGATCCCGAGTCCATCCCTCGGCGGCGTCCGTGTCCTGGACGACCGCGGAGGAGTCGTAGCGCTGGTTCATCTCGACGCCGTGGGCGTTGAACTCGTAGTTCTTCAGTTGGATGGCCTCTTCCAGTGCCTGTCGGCGCCGGGTGCCGTCGGCTGTCCGGCTGCGGCACGCGGCGAGACCGGCGGTGATGTCCTTCTCCTCGCTGTACTCGTCGAGTCCGAGTGCGTGGAAGATCGGACCGAACTGGTCACGGCTGAGGTTGGCGCGGTCGACGATCTGCCGGCCGACCGGTGCCCGTTCCGCGGTGTACGTGTCGAGGAGCTCCGGTCCGGCCTGACCTCGGATGACCATGGCGAGCTTCCAGGCGAGGTTGTACGAGTCCTGGATCGAGGTGTTGGAACCGAGGCCGTTGGACGGCGGGTGCCGGTGCACCGCGTCCCCGGCGCAGAAGACCCGCCCGGCCGAGTACGTCGTGGCATAGCTGTGGTTGACCGTCCACAGCGAGCTCGACGTGATCTCGACGGGAATGTCGCGGTCGCCGATGAGGTCGTGGACGATGTCCCGGGCGGTCGCCTCGTCCATGGAGGGCGGTGGCTGGTCGATGTCGTATCCCCACACCAGCAGCCATTCGTTCCACGGCCGCACCATGCGCACCAGCCCCATGCCGATGCCGCCCATGTGGGCGCCGGGACGCATCACCCAGTACAGAACGCTCGGGCGGTGTGCCACGTGCCGGGACAGGTCGGCCTTGAAGACGATGTTCATGCTGCCGGCCTTGCCGCTCTGCCCGGCGATCGGCAGTCCGATCTGCTCCGCCACGGCGCTGCGGCCGCCGTCCGCACCGATCAGGTAGCGGGCCCGCACGGTGAACTCGTCTCCGCGCACCCGGTCCCGGAGCCGGGCGGTGACACCGTCGGCGTCCTGTTCCAGGCTGAGGAACTCGGTGTCGAAGCGGACCTTGGCTCCCCGCGCCGCGGCGTTCTTCACCAGGATCGGTTCCAGAAAGGTCTGCGGAAGGTCGATCATCTGCGCGGGGCTGGCGGCACCATACTCGGTCGCCGCGTGCGGGCCGGTGCCCCAGCTGCGGATCCGGCCGATCTCCTCGCCGGCCAGGGCGGTGCACAGAACGGTGTCGCCCATGAGTTCGGCGGGGCTTCCGGCCGCGGCGGCCTCGCCGTCCACCCCGAGGTCGCGCAGTACCTCCATGGTGCGCTGGTTGGTGATGTGCGCACGGGGGGTGTTGGCCAGCCAGCCGTACTTGGTGACGAGCAGGGTGCGAATGCCGTACGTGGCCAGGAGCAGGGCCGCGGATCCACCGGCGGGGCCACTGCCGACCACGAGGACGTCGGTGTCGTAGGTGTCGTGGGTGTGGGTCGAATCCATGAGACTGCTCCAGGTCAGTGCGCGGGGCCGTCGGCCAGGCGGGCGATGCGGAAGGTGAACTGCAGGTTGCGCCACTCCCCGTCGACGGCACGGCCGTCCGGGGTCGGCCCGGCCTGGGGCGTGAAATCCACGACAAGGCCCTCCTTGACGCCGAACACGGTGTCGGAGTCGATGTAGTGGCCGCCCTTCACGAACAGTTGGGTGATCAGGCGCCGGTGGCCCGCGGCGGAGATCATGAAGTGCAGGTGGGGCGCACGATAGGGGTGACGGTTGACCGCTTGGAGCAGCTGTCCCACCGGTCCGTCGTCCGGGATCGGGTACTCGGCCGGCAGGGTCGTCCAGAAGCGCAGCCGTCCCTGCTCGTCGGTGCGCAGGCGACCGCGCAGCACCGGTCCGTCGAACTCGGGCAGCTGGACGTCGTAGAACCCGTCCTTGTTGGCCTGCCAGACGTCCGTGACGGCATCCGGCACGGGCCGTCCGTCCGTGTCGGTGATGAGGATGTCGACCCACAGCGGAGTGCCGGCCACGCCCTGTGAGATGTCGGCGCCCTGAGCGGTTTCCGGCGGACCGTCGGTGTAGAAGGGTCCGAGGACCGCCGACGGTGTGGTCTGCGGGGTACGCGAATGGGTGAGCAGGTCGACGATGCTGGAGACACCGAGCGTGTCGGACAGCAGCACGAACTCCTGCCGGGTGCTGCTGCAGATCTGCCCGGTACGGGTCAGGAAGTCGATGGCGTACTGCCACTCGGACTCGGTGACGTCATTGCTCGTCACGAAGTGGTGCAGGTGTCGTACGAGGTCGCTGAGCAGCTCCCTGACCCGCGGATCAGGTGTGTCCGCGAAGCTCGCCACCACCTGGGCGGTCAGGCTCTCCACGTCCGAAGTCACTCCGTGCGCCGCGGGAACCGTCGGACGGCGGCCCTGCCAGGCAGCACGCAGCAGGCTCTCCATTCCCGGGGACGTCAGCTCCCGGGGGTTGGGGTACGGCGTGGCGACGGCCAGCCGCGCGGCCTGCGGCAGATCCGCTTCGGCCATGCCCAGCTCGCGCAGCGAGGTGGGGCCTCCGAGCGAGGTGATCAGGTCGTACATCCCGCTCGGGGCGTCCGGCACGCCGAGGGCGTCGGCGATGCGGTTCATGACGTCCCGGGTGGCCGGGGCGTTGTAGGCCATCGCGTGCGGGAGGATCACGGTGTGCGTCGCGGCGTGCGCCAAGCCGAACGTACCCCCCAGCGTGTGGCACAGCTTGTGATGCAGGCCCATACCGACGGAGCCGAGGCAGGTACCGGCCAGCCACGCGGCATGCAGGAGGTCGGTGCGCGCGGCGGTGTCGGACGGCTCGGCGACGAGAGCGGGCAGGGCGCGGGCGCTCATCGCGATCGCGTCGAGCGCCATGGCGTCGATGACGGGGTTCGCCTGTGGCGCGTACAGGGCCTCCACGGCGTGGGCCATGGCGTTGACCGCGCTGGTGACCGAGATGTCCACCGGCAGGCCGTGGGTGAACTCGACGTCGTAGACGACGGTCTCGGGCAGGATCGCGGGCGAGGTCACCGTGGTCTTGCGTCCGTCCTGTGTCTCCCCCAGGACGGGGGTGACCTCGGAACCGGCGTAGGTGGTGGGAAGGATCAGCTGCGGCAGATCGGTGCGGAGCGCGAGTGCCTTGGCCAGCCCCGTGGTGGAACCGCCGCCGACAGCCACCAGACAGTCGGCGGAGTGTTCCCGAAGGACGTCGAGGGCCCGTTCGGTCACGTCCACCGGAGTGTGCATGGCGGCACCGTCGAACTCCGCCACGATGATGTCACCGAGCACATCACGGACCCGGGCGGCGGCCTTGGCCACCGACGGTCCGGACAGCAGGAGGACTCGGGAACAGCCGAGCCGCTCGACTTCGTCGCGGACCTGGCTGACCGTTCCGGTGCCGAAGACGATCCGTGAGGGGTGGGAGGTGTACACGAAATTCCTCATGGGGTCCGCCTTCGCGTGTGCCGTGGGTCCCTGAATCTCTGACACCGAGTGTGGGGACGGCGGGCGCCCCGTCTCCTGCACGTTTCGCGCGTGTTTCTGCAGGATCCGCGCGGTGCGGACGCGGTGCCTGCGGCGCGCTGGGGGAAGAGGAAAGGGGGCGGGCCGCGGAATGCGACGTCAGCCCGCGCGCCGGACCGCGGCGGGGGTCGTGCCCAGCTTGGCGCGCATCACGCGCGTCAGGTGTTCCTGGTGGGAGAAACCGCACTGGACGGCCACGTCGGGGATGGGCAGGACCGTGGTGCGCAGCATCCGGCGTGCGTGGTCCAGCCGCAGTTGCAACAGGAACTGGTGCGGAGATTTCCCGGTGCTGGTCCTGAACTGCCGACTGAACTGGCTCGCGCTCAGACCGGTGGCCGCGGCCAGATCGGAGACGGGCAGCGGATCGGAGATGCGTTGCTCCATCAACTCCCGCGCGGACACGAGCTGCTGGGAGGTCAGCCCCGACATCGCCCCGGCCGGGACGGCGGATCGGCCGGTCGTGTGCGCGCGGGCGAGTTGGGCGGCGAGCATACCGACGAGATGATCGACGTAGGTGCGGGCGGACGGCTCCCACTGCCGCACGACGCCGTCCAGAGCCAGTATGACCTGCTCGATCAGGGGATCCGAGCTGCCCAGTTCCTCGGCGACTTCCACCGTTTCGCGGCCGCCGTGCGCTTGCTGGAGGGCCGAGTCGCTGAGGTAGAGGTGAACGGTGTCGAGTCCCCCTTGGAGTTCGACATCCAGCGCGCGACCTGCCGGGTGGACGAAGAGCCCACCTGCCGGAATCCGCTGGGCCCGCATCGAGCGGCCGAACCGGCGTCGCACGGTCACCGGGCCACTCAGGTGAAGGATCAGCAGGTGGGTGGCGGCACCATCGAATGTCGAGTGGTACGGCTTTTCCCGCTGGGTGGACAGATACGCGTGCTCCCAGCCCAGACCCGAGCTGGTCCGCTCCGGGGCCACCCATGCCTGACGCAGGATGCCAGAGGTGTTGAGGAGCCCCAGCTCGGGCACCCTTCCGTCCCCGAGCTCGGCGGTGGTGGTGCCCATGCGAGCCTCCCACGCGGTCCGCGATCAAACGTCATGCATTGTTGAATGCTAAATCACGCTCGGGTGTTCCCGCCAGCCCCGGCCGCTTTCCGTGACCGGCCACGGTGGCCTCCCGGTCGGGGGCTGTGCTCACGACGGAAACGACGGAAACGACGGAAACGACGGAAACGGCGGAAACGACGGACGGGTGACGCTGCCTCCCGGGCCGGTACTGGAAACGTATCCCGAGGGCGGTCCCGGCCCCCGGTACGCGAGGGAAGGTCGGTCTTCGGCTCCCGTGAGTAGTCGCCCCCGGTCGCCGGCGCCGCAGCCCCCGTCGTCCTCGGCACTTCCTTCTATTGCGGCGCCGGCCGATGGCTGTGCGGCTACCGCGAGGGCCTCCGTCGCAGTGACATCACCTCCGACGGTGACGTAACTGTCACTCTACGTCACGGCGCGGCGTGGATCTGGTCGAGACGCTCTGGTCGTAGGGCCAGAAGGTCCACGGCCGTAGGTCGAGCGCGGAGTGCGCGGCGACGGCGCGCGACAGGGGTGTGGCCACGGAAACGTTGTGATGTACCTAATGGGTCGTCAATGCTTCTGGTGGTACGAGTAGTTCACCCCCGGCGAGATTTTGGTCCGGACCATTGACGCCTGAACTCGACTGATGGGATCTTCGCGATGGTTACGTTTCCAAAGGCGCCATACTCGGCAACTGGACAACGTTGTCGGGTACTTGAGTTCGTCCGGCCCCACACGGCGAAACAGGAGACCTCGACATGACCGTCCCGTCACCCTTCAAGAGACACATGAGCGCCGCCCTCACGATGATGCTGTTACTGGCCCTCGCCCCGGCCCTGCTGGTGCTGCGCGCCGCACCGCCCGCGCAGGCCCTCGACAACGGCCTGGCCAGGACGCCCTCGATGGGCTGGAACGACTGGAACGCCTTCGGCTGCAACGTCACCGAGCAACTGGTCGAGCAGACCGCCGACTACCTCGTCTCCTCGGGTCTGAAGGACGCCGGGTACCAGTACGTCAACATCGACGACTGCTGGATGACCTCGGCCCGTAACTCGGCGGGCCAACTGGTGCCCGACCCGGTCAAGTTCCCGAACGGCATCAGCGGCACCGCCGCCTACGTCCACAGCAAGGGCCTCAAGCTCGGCATCTACGAGAGTGCCGGCACCGCCACCTGCCAGGGCTACCCCGGCAGCCTCGGTCATGAGCAGACGGACGCCAACAGCTTCGCCGCCTGGGGCGTGGACTACCTCAAGTACGACAACTGCAACCACCAGAACGTGCCCGACCAGCAGCGCTACACCGCCATGCGCGACGCCCTGGCCAACACCGGCCGCCCGATCGTCTACAGCCTGTGCAACTGGGGTCTGGCCGACGTGTGGACCTGGGGCGCGGGGGTCGGCAACAGCTGGCGCACCACCGGGGACATCAACGTCAACTTCTCTACGGTGGTGTCGATCTACAAGGCCAACGTCAAGCTCGCTCCGTACGCCAAGCCGGGCGCCTGGAACGACCCCGACATGCTCGAAGTCGGCAACGGCATGTCGTTCACCGAGGACCGGTCCCACTTCAGCCTCTGGTCGGAGATGGCCGCGCCGTTGATCGCCGGAACCGACCTGCGCAAGGCCTCCGCCGCCACCCTCTCGCTCTACGGCAACAAGGACGTCATCGCCGTGGATCAGGACTCCCTGGGCAAGCAGGGGACCGAGGTGTCCTCCTCGGGCGGCCTCCATGTGCTGGCCAAGCCGCTGGCGAACGGCGACGTGGCGGTGGTGCTGTTCAACGAGAACTCCTCCGCCGCCACCATCACCACCTCCGCCACCGCGGTCGGTCTCCCCGCCGCGTCCTCCTACCGGCTCGACAACCTCTGGTCCCACGTCGTCAGCAGCACCGGCGGATCCATCTCGGCGAGCGTCCCCGGCCACGGCTCGGTGATGTACCGGGTCTCCGCCGGCAGCGGCACCAGCGTCGGCAGCACCCACCCGCTGATCGGCGCCTCCTCCAACCGCTGCCTGGACGCCTACAACAACGAGACCACCCCCGGCACCAAGATCGAGATCTGGGACTGCGGCGGCGGTGCCAATCAGGCCGTGACCATCACCGCCGCCGGTGAACTCCGGCTCTACGGCGGCACGCAGTGCCTGGACGCCTACAACAACCAGACCAGCTCCGGCACCAAGGTGCAGCTCTACACCTGCAACGGCGGCGCCAACCAGAAGTGGAGCCTCAACCCCAACGGCACCATCACCGGCACCCAGTCGGGCCTCTGCCTCGACGTCACCGGCGGCGACCAGGCCTCCGGCAACGTCAACGGCACCGCGCTCGAACTCTGGACCTGCAACGGCGGCGCCAACCAGCAGTGGCGCCTGGGCTGACCGACCTCGACGGAGCTGACATGCACTCAAAGCCAAGAAGGGCAAGAAGAGCACGCGTGCTCGGAGGCGGTCTGCTCGCGATCGCCGTATCCCTGGCTCTCCTGATCCCGGCATCCGTAACCGCCGAAGCCGCGACCACAGCAGCGCAGGCGACCATCTGCAACAAGTACTGCGACGCCCGTGACCCGGCGCTGTCCCCCCAGGACCGCCAGCCGGTGACCGCGACCATCTACTCCCGCAGCATCGCCCTCCACTTCGACGACACCGACGCCATGGGCTGGGCCTCGATCACCAACGGCAGCCCCACCGACGAGGTCTGGCTCGACCGCTCCTTCGACGGGGGCCGCACCTGGACCTCCGGCAGCAAGCTGGGCGACACCACGGTCCCCTCGGGCCAGACCGGCTGGCGCACCCTGATGTACAACGTCGACGACTGGAACAACCTCGGCGTCGGCGCCCTCCGCGCCTGCGGCAAAGCCGGCAACCGCAGCGAGATCGCCTGCACGGCCTGGGCCCGTACGACCTGGAACGCGGGCAGCCGCCCGACCGCCGCGGCCACCGCGCTGATGCAGTCGTACAACCTCGGCACCGGCCTGTTCGACACCACTGGTTGGTGGAACTCGGCGAACGCGCTGACCGCCCTCGTCAACAACATTCAGGTCACCGGCATGGGCAGCTACAAGTACGCCATCGCCAGGACCTACGACCTCAACCTGTCCGCACAGGGCGGCAACTTCACCAACGACTACATCGACGACACCGGGTGGTGGGGCCTGGCCTGGGTCGCCGCGTACGACCTGACCGGTGACAGCAGGTACCTGAACACCGCCCGCGCCGACGCGGACTACATGCAGCGGTACTGGGACTCGACGTGCGGCGGCGGTGTCTGGTGGAGCACCGCCAAGACCTACAAGAACGCCATCGCCAACTCCCTCTTCCTGGAGCTGAACGCCGCGCTCCACAACCGTATCCCCGGCGACACGGCCTATCTCGCCCGCGCGAACGCGGAGTGGTCATGGTTCCAGGGCACCGCCATGATCAACGGGTCCCATCTGGTCAACGACGGCATCAACCTCGCGACCTGCACCAACAACGGCGCCACCGCCTGGTCGTACAACCAGGGCGTCCTCCTCGGCGGCCTCGCGGAGCTCTACCGCGCCACCGGGAACTCCGCCCTGCTCACCACGGGCCGTCAGATCGGTGACGCCTCGACCACCTCCGCCTCGCTGAACTCCGGCGGAATCCTGCGCGAGCCCTGCGAGACCGGTGACTGCGGCGCCGACGGACCCTCCTTCAAGGGTGCCTACATCCGAGGCCTGGGCGCCTTCAACGCCCAGCTCCCCGACCGCCCCTACACCTCCTACATCCGCCGTCAGGCCGACTCCGCCTACGCCAACGACCGCACCCCCCTCGACGCCTACGGCCTCCACTGGGCCGGCCCCCTCGACACGACCGACGCCGCCCGTCAGCAGTCCGCGGTCGATCTGATGAACGCGGCCTTCTGACCCAGGGGGCGGATCACTGTGGTGAGGCCGGCTTCGCGGAGCCGGCCTCACCATCCGAGAGCTGCCTACCGGCTCCGACGCATGATCCAGTCCCGGATGCCAGGGATGGTGTACCCGATGCGCCAGGTGGCCATCTGCGCACTGCCGCCACCGCCGGTCTGCCGGGCCTGGAAGGTCGCGAGGTCAAGAGGCCAACCGGATGCGGCGGGTTTCGACTGCCGCCTGCCCTTCGGAGCGGCCCTTGCGGAAGTGGGACGAACCAGCCTTCGCCGGCGACGTGTCGGAGGGCGCCTGCCATCGCAACGCGATGCGGGCGCCACGTCCATGAGCCCGGGCAGGCTCACCGGCGTCCCGACGGGCGTCGCCGCGCCCGTGTGGCCGGGACTGCCCCCCCGCCGCACGTCGGCGGGCGTCTCTCGAACCTCCGTCGCGGAAGGCGGACCTCTCCCGCCAACAGGCGGTGGACCACGGCGAACGCGTCCGGGTGGGATCGGATGTCGAACACGATCGGTGCGGAATGGGGGCGTTGAGCCGGCGTATCCGTGTTGGCCTGAACGGGCAGTGCCGAGGGAGAAGAGTTGGGATTAGGCTTCGGATTGAATGGTTACAGGGGAGGCCACGAGTGCTGCACGTTGCTCTTGTCAACATGCCTTTTGCCGACTGGAATCGTCCTTCATTCGCTCTGGGGCAGCTGTCGACTCTCGTTCAGCGGGAATTCGACGACCAGGTGCGGACGCAAGTGTGCTACCTGAACCAGGACATGGCCGAGTTCTTCGGAACTCGTCTCTATGAATCGCTGTCGGTGAGCCACGATCATGTGGACACCGGCGTCGGGGACTGGCTGTTCCGACAGATCGCCTTTCCCGAGGCACCCGACACCTCCAGGGCCTACTTCCAGCGGTACTACCGGGGCGCCCGCTGGGAGTCCTTCCGCGAGGAGATCCTGCGGGCGCGCGGCGCGCTGCGGGACTTCTGCGAGGAGCTGATCGACCGCCACCGGCTGGACGAGGCCGACATCGTGGGGTTCAGCTCGATGTTCGCCCAGCATGTGCCGAGCATCGCGCTGGCGCGGCTGATCAAGGAGCGCCGGCCCGAGACCCTCACCGTGCTGGGCGGCGCGAACTGTGAGTCGCCCATGGGGGCGGTGGTCGCCGAGCACGTCCCGGAGGTCGACTTCGTGTTCTCCGGGCCCGCGCTCAACACCTTCGGGGAATTCGTCCAGTGCGTGCTGGACGGCGACTTGGACCGCGCCGACACCATCCCCGGAATCATCTCCAGTCGTAACTGTCAGGATCCCCGTTTCCGTAAGGCCATCGGAACGGAAAGGGACATCGACGACTTCTTCCTGCCCGATTACGCCAGCTTCTTCGACGCCCTGGAAAACCATCCCGAACTGCGCCGCACCGGCACCAGCGAACCCATGCTGTTCTTCGAGACATCCAGAGGCTGCTGGTGGGGACAGCGTTCGCACTGCACCTTCTGCGGCCTGAACGGTGAAAGCATGGCCTTCCGCGCCATGTCTCCCGACCTGGCAGTCCGGCAGTTCGAGTGGCTTTTCCAATTCGCGCCCGAATACTCGTCGCTCTTCTGCACCGACAACGTCATGCCGCGCAACTACCCGCGTGAGGTCTTCCCCCGGCTCGACCCGCCGCCCGGCACCTCGATCTTCTACGAGGTCAAACTCCCCCTGAGCCGCCAGGACCTGCGGGCCATGACGGACGCCGGCGTCACGGCCGTACAGCCCGGCATCGAGGCCCTCGCGTCCTCCACGCTCAAGCTCATGGGCAAGGGCACCACCGCCTTCCAGAACCTGCAGTTCCTCAAGAACTGCGAGGAGTTCGGCATCAAACCGGAGTGGAACCTGCTGATCGGTTTCCCCGGCGAGGACCCTGCGGTCTACCGCAAGTACGTCGAGGAGTTGCGTGACTTCGTCCACCTCGTACCGCCGCACGGTGTGTACATGGTGCGCTTCGACCGCTTCAGCCCCTACTACAAGCGGAGTGCCGAGTACGGCCTCGAACTGAAGCCGGTGGACTACTACGAACTCACCTATCCCTTCGGCGAGTCGGCGCTTTTCGATCTCGCGTACTTCTTCGCCGACCAGAACCTCGCCCCGTACATGCTGGCCGCGGTCGAGTCGCACGACGAGCTGAGCCGGCTGGTCGCCGAGTGGCGCGCCGCCCGGGACGGCGAGACCGGGGCGCGTCGCGAACTGCGCCTTGTCGCCACCGACGACGGCCTCGCCGTCCGGGACTCCCGCTCCGGTGACCTCGAAGTGCGCCCGGTCGACGAGGCGACGGGTCGGCTGCTGCGCCGGCTGTCGTCCCCGGCCAAGCCCGACCAACTGGCGCGGGACTGGCCGGAGGGCGCCGACGATCTGCGCCGGCGCCTCGTCGACCTCACCGAGCGGCGGTTCCTCTTCACCGAGAACGACCGTGTGATGAGCCTGGTGCTGACCGGAGCGGAGGGTGACCCGGAGGACCCGCCCCGGGAGGAGCCCGCCGTGGCCGGCGTCCGGCGCCTGCTCCCGGTGCTCGGAGAGGCACAGCGATGACCGTCGGGACCCCGATGCTCCCGCTGGTCGTCGAGGGCGACGGCGGCCCGGCCGCCGAACGGCTGAGCGCCGACCGGCAGAAGCTGCGCATCGCCCTGCGCGAGCGCGGCGCGCTGCTGCTGCGCGGCTTCGACGTACAGGGTGCCGACGGGTTCGCGAGCCTCGTCCGGGCGCTGTCGGGCGAGCCGCTGTCCTACACCGAGCGGTCCTCACCGCGCAGCGTGATCAAGGGGAACGTCTACACATCCACCGACTACCCGCCCCGCGAGGAGATCTTCCTGCACAACGAGAACTCCTACCAGGCGAGTTGGCCGCTGACGCTGTACTTCCACTGTGTCCGGCCGCCGCTGACCCAGGGCGCCACCCCGCTGGCCGACACCCGGCGGGTGCTCGCCGCCATCGACGACGAGGTGCTGCAGGAGTTCGCCCGGCGCGGCTGGCTGGTCGTACGCAACTACGGCGACCGGATCGGACTGCCCTGGCAGCAGGTGTTCAACACCGACGACCGCGCCGAGGTCGAGCGTTACTGCCTGGGCCAGGGCATCGAGGCGCGGTGGCTCGACGGCGGGCGGCTGCGCACCCGGGCCGTACGCGACGCCGTGCACCGGCACCCGGTGACGGGGGAGTCCGTGTGGTTCAACCACGCGACCGTCTTCCATGTCACCACCCTGCCGGAGAGCGTACGGCTGGGGCTGCTGGAGATGCTGGGCGAGGAGAACCTGCCCAGCCAGACGTACTACGGCGACGGCGGGGCCATCCCCGACGACGTCATGGACCATCTCCGGGCCTGCTACCGGGCCGTGTCGACCCGCTTCGACTACCAGGAGGACGACATCCTGGTGATCGACAACATGCTGGTCTCGCACGGCCGTGAGCCGTTCACGGGGCCCCGCCGGATAGCGGTCGCGATGGCCGAGCCGTACGCCGCTGACCACTGAGCACCAGGATGGAAGAACCTTCGTATGGCTGCGCGTTCGCTCTGGTCCAACCGGAACTTCTCCGTCTTCTGGGCGGTCCAGGCGCTGTCCGAGGTCGGCAACGCCTTCTCCCTGGTGGCCGTACCGCTGCTGGTTCTGCACACCACCGGCTCGGCCGCGCAGATGGGCCTGCTCACCGCCGTCGCCGGCGTCGGCTCGCTGCTCACGGGCTTGGTCGGCGGCTCCTGGGCCGACCGCTTCGACCGGCGACGGCTGCTGATGCTGTGCGACGCCGCCCGACTGCTGCTCTACGGCGCGATCCCGGTCTGCTGGGCCGTCAGCCCGCAGATCTGGCTGCTGTACGTCGCCATGGGACTGGCCTCCGTCTTCGAGATGCTGTTCAAGATCACGTACGTCACCGCCGTGGCGAACCTCGTCGACCAGGACCAGATCGTCGAGGCCAACAGCCGCCTGGAGGCGACCAACGCGGTCGCCTACATCGCGGGCCCGGCCCTGGCCGGCGTGGTGGCCGGACTGCTCGGTCCCACGGCCGCCGTCGCGATCAACGCGGGCAGCTTCGGGATCTCGCTCCTGGGCCTGGCGTTCATCAGGCTCAGGAACTCCGAGCAGCCCCCGGCCGCCGAGCACAAGCCCGCTCACTCCCTGCGGGCCGGCTTCCTCACCGGTGCCGCCTTCCTGTGGCGCACACCGGTGCTGCGGGCGCTGACCGTGCTGCTCACCGTCACCACCTTCATGAGCCTGGGCATGACCGATGTGTTCATCTACCACCTGCGACACGGCCTGGGGCAGGACGAGCGCACGGTCGGCTACGTTCTGGCGGTGGCCGGGATCGGCACCTGTGTGGCCGCCGCCGCGACCGCAACCCTGCGCCGATCCTGGGGATTCGGCCGCTGCTGGCTCGGTTCCCTGACCCTGTGCTCGGTGTCGGTACTGGTCCTCGGAGGCTCGGGGCATGTGTCCGTGGCGGCCGTGACGATCTTCCTCTACTCCTTCGGGATGGCGCTGGCCGGAATCTGCTCGATGTCCCTGCGGCAGCAGGTCACCCCGGACCACATGCTCGGCCGTGTCACCTCCGCGTTCTGGACGATCCACGGCAGCCTGGCCCCGCTCGGCGCGGCACTGCTGACCGCGCTGGTCGGCCGGCTGGGCGCGCGCGGGCCGCTGACCGGCGTGGCTCTCGTCTTCCTGGCCGTGGTCGTGGCCGCCTTCTTCACTCCCATCCGACAGCGCCACCCGGAGCGCACCGGGGCACCCCGGAGTACACCGAAAGAGGAGAGCCAAGGCGATGACGCGTCAGCCCGACGATGACGACCGGCTGTACAAGGTCGTGGTCAACCACGAGGAGCAGTACTCCATCTGGCCCGCCGACCGGGTCAACCCCTCCGGCTGGTCGGACGTGGGCACGAGCGGACCGAAGAGCGTGTGCCTCGACCACATCAACGACGTCTGGACCGACATGCGCCCGCTGAGCCTGCGCCGCCGTATGCAGGAGGACGAGCGGGCGACGCAGGACCGCTGATCCCGCCGCACCGCACGTGACGGTCACAGCTCCGCCGCACCACACGGCATACCAGGGAAGGCAACGTACTCGTGCACGACGACCTCGAAGCACGACCGACAGCCACTTCTGACACACCTGACACACCTGAGGGAACGCTGCCGCAGCCGCTCTCCTACGGTCAGGAAAGACTCTGGTACCTGGAGCAGTTCGCCGCCGGTGACCCCGTCCACCACGTCTCCTGCGCCACGCTCGTCGAGGGTCCGCTGGACGCCGACCGTCTCGCATCCGCCGTACGGGTCTGCACCGCCCGCCACGACCTCCTGCGCAGCGGCTTCACGTCCCACGCCGACAGCCCGCGCCGGACCGTGCACAAAGCGGTCGCGCTGCCGCTGCGGCAGCTGGACCTGAGCTCCGGGCCCATGTCGGACGAGGCGCTGCGCCGTGCCCTGGCGGAGGAGAGCGCCCGCCCGTTCGCCCTGGACACCGCGCCCCTGCTGCGCGCCGTACTGCTGCGCACCGGCGAGGACCGGCACGTGCTGCTGCTCACGGCGCACCGCATCATCGCCGACCGCGCCTCGCTGACCGTGCTGGAAGGCGAACTCGCGCTGTCGTACGCGGCGGTGGCGGCGCCGGAGCCCCCGTCCGCCTACGCCGACCGGGCCGACCTGGAGCGGCAGACACACGACGGCAGCCCGCAGTACTGGAAGCGGCGGCTCGCGGGACTCCAGCCGCTCGACCTGCCGACCGACCGCGCCCGTCCCCGGACTCCGAGCCATCGGGGGACCGGCCGCCGGGTGAGGATCGAGGCGGTGCACGCCGATCGCCTGAGGCGGCTGGCACGGGAGGAAGGAGTCGCGCTGCGGACCGTGCTGGCGGCCGGCTTCGCCGTCCTGCTGGCGCGGTACACGGGGCAGTACGACGTGGTGTTCGGGACACCCGTGGACCGACGTCCGCCGGCGCGCTCGCAACAGGGGTTCGGCCCGTACGAGGACCTGGTCGTCCTGCGCTCCGACCTGACGGGCCGTCCCTCCTTCCGGGAGGTGGTCCGCCGTGCCGAACGGGTGCGGGAGGAGGCGTGGCGGCACGCCGATGTCCCGTTCGGACGGCTCGTCAAGCTCCTCGACAAGGAACGGGACCTGAGCCGCCACCCCCTGTGCCAGGCCGTCTTCGCCATGACGGACACCCCTCGGACGGCCTTCACCGTGGCCGGGCTCACCACGTCCCCACTGGACCTCGACGACACCACCGCCCCGTACGACCTGCTCTGCACGATCGCCGGGGACGACGGCGGTCCCGTCACCGGGGACGACGGCGGAACCGCCACTCCGGTCGTCGACGGAACCGTCGGCACGGACAGAACCGTCACCACGCAGGACAGCGACCGGCGCGGCGGCCTCCGTGCCGAGCTGCGGTTCGCCTCCGACCTGTGGTGGAACGAGTCGGCGGACCGCATGGCGGCGGTCCTCCGCTCCCTGCTCGTCGCCCTCGCCGAGAACCCCGACCGCCGGATCGGGGACATCCTCGTACTGCCGCCCGAGGACCGGACCCTCATCAGCACCTGGAACGCGACCGGTCGCCCCCTGCCCGAACCGGCGACCGTGGACGGGCTCTTCCGGACCTGGGCGGCCCGCACCCCGCACGCCCTCGCCCTCACCGACCGCACCGGACAGTGGACGTACGAGCGGTTGGAGCGGCGCGCCACCCGTATCGCCCGGGCGCTGACCGTGGCCGGCAGCACGCCGGACACCCCCGTCGCCCTGCACATGAAGCGCTCCGCCGACCTGGTCGCGGGCATGCTCGGTGTCCTGTTCGCGGGAGGCGCCCCTCTCGTCCTCGATCCCGGCTACCCCGAGCAACGGCTGCGGTTCATGGCCGACGACGCCCGGATCGGAGCCGTGCTCTGCCGCGACGATCCGCCTGCCTGGCTGCGCGGTCTCGATGTGCCCGTGCTCCGGCTCGCCGACGCCGAACGGGGCGACCGCGGGCTCCCGGACGCCGAACGGGACGCCGGCAGCGTCCCGGACGCGGCGGTGCCGTCCCGCAGCCACCCCGAAAGCCTCGCCTCCGTCGTCCACACCTCCGGATCGACCGGCCGTCCCAAGGGCGTCGGCATACCCCACCGGGCCGTCGTCCGGCTGATCACCGCGACCGACTATGTGACCATCGGCCCCGGCGACGTCCTGCTGCACCTCGGTGACCCGGCCTTCGACATCACCGCCTTCGAGGTGTGGGGAGCGCTGTGCAACGGCGCCCGGGTCGCCGTACTGCCGGGCGACGAACCGCTCGGCCCCGACGAGGTGTCGGCCGCACTCCGGGAACTGCGGCCGACCGTCGTCTCCCTCACCGGCACCCTCTTCAACCGCGTGGCCGACATCGACCCACGTGCCTTCGGCGGACTGCGCCACCTGTTCGTCGTCGGCGAGGTGATGGACCCCCGGCGCACCCGCACGGTGCTGCGCGGTGGCGCGCCGCCCGAGCACCTCCACAACGGCTACGGCCCCAGCGAGAACGCCACCTTCTCCACGACGTACCGGGCGGATCGGCTGCCGGACGACGCCCCCGGCGTGCCCATCGGCACCGCCGTCACCAACACCACGCTGCACGTGCTCGACGAGGAACTGCATCCGGTCCCCATCGGCGTGGCCGGTGAACTGTATGTGGGCGGGCTCGGGGTCGCCCGCGGCTATCTGCGCCGCCCCGGCCGCACGGCGGAGCGGTTCCTGCCCGACCCGTTCGGTTCCGAGCCGGGGGCGACGATGTACCGCACCGGCGACCGGGTGCGCCGACTCCCGGACGGGGCCCTGGACTTCCTCGGCCGGGCCGACCAGCAGGTGAAGATCCGGGGCTACCGCATCGAACCGGGTGAGATCGAGGCGGTGCTGCTGGCCCGCGAGGACGTACGGGAGTGCGTCGTGCGGGCCGTCGACGTCGCGGGGGACCGGCGGCTCGTCGCCTACGTCGTACCGCGGACCGGCCGGTCGCCCTCCGCGGCCGGGATACTGGGCGAACTGCGCGACCGGCTGCCCTCCCACATGGTGCCCGGCCATGTCGTCCCGCTCGACGCGCTGCCCACGACGGCCAGCGGGAAGATCGACGCGCGGGCGCTGCCCGGCATCGCCGAGGACGGCACGGCTCCGCCGGACGCCGGCTCCGTGGCACCCAGGACCGCGACGGAGCGCGCGCTGTGGGAGATCTGGGCGGACGCGCTGAAAGTACGGGCCTTCGGGGTGCACGACAGCTTCTTCCTGATCGGCGGCCATTCGCTGCTCGCCTCCGTGGTGCGCACCGCCGTCCGTGAGCGGCTCGGCGTCGAACTGCCGCTGCGCACCCTCTTCGACATGCCCACGATCTCCGGACTCGCCACCGAGATCGAGCGGCGGGCGGGCACGGCACCCCGCGTACCGAAAACCGCCGAACCGGCCGACGACACGGATCAACTCGACGGCCTGGTGGCCGAACTGGAGCGGCTCGCCGAAGCCCGGCGCGCCGACGGACGAACGGGGGGAGCCGCGCGATGAACGCCACGACACAGGCCGACGCGATCGACGACGACCTGCTCCACAGGATCGGACAACTCCCCGCGGACCGACGGGCCCTGCTGCGCCAGCGCATGTGGGAACGGGGCGTTCCCACCGGGCTGCCGGCCCTGGACGACGACGGTGAGGCCCCCGCGTCCTTCACCCAGCGCCGGATGGCGTTCCTGGCCGGGCTCGACCCGGACAACCCCGCCTACAACAGCCCCGTCGTCCACCGGATCGCCGGACGGCTGGACGACAAGGCCCTCGAACACGCCCTGAACGACCTGCTGGTGCGCCATGCCGTCCTGCGCACCGTCCTCCCGGTCCGGGAGGGCCGCACCGTCCAGCGCGTACTGCCGCATCAGCACCGACCGCTGCCCGTCGTGGACCTCACCGCGCTCCCGGCGGCGGACCGGCCCGCGCAGGCCGAGCGGCTCGCCCTGGCCGACGCCGCGAAGCCCTTCGACCTGGCCACCGGGCCGCTCGTCCGGTTCCGGCTGCTGCGCCTGGCCGAGGACGACGCCGTACTCGCGCTCACCTTCCACCACGCGGTCGTCGACGGCTGGTCCCTCGGCGTCTTCCTCGACGACCTGGGCATCGTCTACGGCGCCCGCCTCGACGGCCGGGCGGCCGAACTGCCCGCTCCCACGGTCGAGTACGCCGAATACGCCCGCTGGCAGCACGAATGGGCCGAGGGCGCCGAGGCCGCGAGCCAGCTGGACTACTGGGAACGCCGTCTGACCGACGCCCCGGATCCGATGCCCCTGCCCGCCGACCGCCCTCGGCCCGACACCCCGGGCAACCGCGCCGCGTCCACGGTGTTCACCGTCCCCGCCAAGACGAGCGACGCATTGCGGCGGCTGGCGGCGGACACCGGCACCACCTTGTTCATGGTGCTGCTCGCCGCGTTCCAGATCGTGCTCGCCCGATACGGCGGCCTGCCCGACGTCGTGGTCGGTACCCCGGTCGCCAACCGGCGCTACCGGGGCTTTCACGACCTGGTCGGATTCTTCGCCAACTCGGTGCCCCTGCGCTCCCGGGTCCACCCGCTCCTGTCCTTCGAGGACTTCCTCGCCGAGGTCCGCACCACCTGCCTGGAGGCGTACGAGAACCAGGACGTCCCCCTCGACCTGGTCGCCCAACGGCTGCACCCGGAGCGCGCCCCCGGCCGCAACCCGATCTACCAGGTCAACTTCACCCTGCACAACACCCCGCCGCGCCCGGACCGCACCCTTCCGGACGGGATCACCCTCACCCCGCTGGACCACCTCGACCACGACAGCGCCCGCTTCGATCTCGACCTGAACATCTGGGAGACCGGCGCCGGACTGGAGTGCCGCCTCATCCACGCCACCGACCTGTTCGACACCTCCACCGGCGAGCGGCTCGCCCGCTCCCTGGCCGTCCTCCTTTCCGCGGTCCCCACCGACCCCACCGCCCGGATCGGCGAACTGCCGCTGCTGACGGCCGAGGAGACCGAGCAGGCCCTCCACGGCTGGAACGGCACCCGCGCCGACCGCCCCGCGGACATGCGGGTGGACCGGCTCTTCGCCGAGCAGGCGCACGCCACCCCCGACGCGGTCGCCGTCACGGCGCCGGACCGCCCCGACCTGACGTACCGGGACCTCGACCGCCGCGCCAACGGGCTCGCCCACCGGCTGCGCGACCTGGGCGCACACCGCGGCAGCGTGGTCGCGCTGCTGCTCCCGCGGACGCCCGAGGCGGCGATCGCGCTGCTCGGCGTACTGAAGTCCGGTGCCGCCTATGTGGCGTTGGACCCGGCGTACCCGAAGCCCCGGCTCGCGCACATGCTCCGCGACAGCGGGGCCGCACTGCTGGTGACCGACGGGCGGACCGGTACCCCGGCGGGACTGCCGGACCTCCCGGTCCTCACCGTGGACCCGGCCGAGACGGAGGCGGAGAGACCGCCGGACGGGGACACCGGCCCCGACGACCTCATGTACCTGATGTACACCTCGGGATCGACCGGCGGGCCCAAGGGCGCCATGCTCTCGCACCGGCAGGTCGCCAACTACCTGCTGTGGGCCGTGGAAGCGTTCCTCCCGCCGGAAGCGGGCGGCGGCGTCCCGGTGCACTCCTCGCTGGCCTTCGACCTGACCGTGACGAGCCTGTTCGCGCCGCTGCTGGCCGGCCGGCGGCTGGTGTTCCCCGACGACTCCGGCGCGCCCGGCGAGGCTCTGCGCGCGTCCGCCGCCTCCGATTCGGACCTCGCGTTCGTCAAGCTCACTCCGTCACACCTGAGGATGCTGGAGGACTCCGCCGCACCGGCCCGTGCCGGGCACTGGACCCGCACCCTCGTCGTCGGAGGCGAGGAACTGCACGAGGAACGGCTCTCGGCCTGGCGCGCGGCACCCGGCCGGCCGCGCCTCGTCAACGAGTACGGACCCACCGAAACGGCGGTGGCCTGCGCCGCGCACCTCAGTGAACACCCGGCCGACGGCTTCGGCCGGGTCCCGATCGGGACGCCCATCGACAACGTACGGCTGTACGTCCTCGACGAGGCCATGGGCGTCGTGCCGGTGGGCGCGCCCGGCGAGCTGTACGTCGGCGGTGCCGGGGTCTGCCACGGCTACTGGAACCGCCCCGGTCCGACCGCGGAGCACTTCGTCCCCGACCCCTTCGGCGACCGGCCGGGCGGTCGCCTGTACCGGACGGGCGACCGCGTGCGACGGCTGGCCACGGGCGAGCTGGAGTATCTGGGACGCCTCGACGACCAGGTGAAGATCCGCGGGCACCGCGTCGAGCCGGACGAGGTGGCCGCCGCTCTGGCCCAGGACCCGGCGGTCCGGGACACCGCGGTGATCGTGCACGGCCGGACCCCCCAGGACCGGCAACTGGTGGCCTTCGTCAGCCCGCGACCCGGCACCGGGACACGGGCCGAGAACGACTGGGTCGACCACTGGCGGACCCTGTACGAGGACACCTACGGCGCGGCCGGCAGTCCCGCCGACCCGCGGTTCGACCTCACCGGCTGGAACAGCAGTTATACCGGCGAGCCCCTCGGAGCCGACGCGATGGGCGAGTGGCTGGACGCGACGGTCGGCCGGATCCGCGAGCTGCGGCCCAGCCGGGCACTGGAGATCGGCTGCGGCACCGGCCTGATCCTCTCCCGGGTCGCCCCGGACTGCGACTTCTACCAAGGCATCGACCTGTCCGAGCGGGTCGTCGACCGCCTGCGGCGCGAGACCGGCGGGGCGGGAGGGGCGGGCCCGGCGCGGATCGCACTGCGCGCCGACCCCGCCCATCTCGCGGTCCGGGCCGGGGAGCGCTACGACACCGTCATCCTGAACTCCGTCGTCCAGTACTTCCCGTCCGTGGACTACCTGCTCGGTGTCCTGGAGAAGGCCCTCGACGCGATGCCCGCCGGCGGCCACATCTTCCTCGGCGACCTGCGCAACCTCGCTCTCCTGGACGCCTTCCACGCCTCCGTGACCGCCCACCGGTCGGACCCGGCAACGCCCGACGCCACTCTGCGGGCGGAAACCGCCTGGCGCGTGGAGTGCGAGAACGAACTCTGCCTCGACCCCCGGCTCTTCCGCGATCTGCCCCTGCGGTGGCCCCGTGTCTCACGCGTACGAATACTTCCGAAGCGAGGGACGGCCGACAACGAACTGACCCGGTACCGCTACGACGTCGTGATCAGGGTCGACGGTGAGCAGCCACCGGGCGATCACCCCGCGCACGAGCCACCCCGGTGGCGCGACTGGCAGGCAACCGGCCTGGACCTCGACACCCTGGCCACCCTGCTCGACGACGAACGCCCCGACCGGCTCGCGCTCCGCGGCATCCCCAACTCCCGCCTGGGGGAGGACCTGCGGCTGCTGGCCCGGCTCTCCGGTGCCGCACCGGACGCCGTACGCACGGGAGTCGACCCCGAGGCCCTGCACCGGCTGGCCGAACGCCACGCGTACGAGGCCGAATCGAGCTGGGCGGCAGGCCGGCCCGACGGCTCCTTCGACCTCCTGCTGCACCGTGCCGGAACCGCCTCCGTACCCGTACCTCCGATACCAGGGGACGACGCCACCCGATCTCCGGCCCGTCCGGCGAACGAGCCGCTGTGGCGTCCGGCGGCACTCGCCGAACTGCCCGGGATCGCGGCCCGGCTCGGCGAACGGCTGCCCGGTCACATGCTCCCGGCGCGCTCCGTGGTGCTGCGCCGGATACCCCTCACCGCCAACGGCAAGGTGGACCGCGCCGCACTCGCGCACCTGCTGGAGACCTCCGACGCCCTGGCCGAGGACGACACCGGGGCACCGGCGGCGCAGCCGGAGGCCGAACCGACTCCGACCGAACGGCGGATGGCGGCCATCTGGAGCGAACTCCTCGGCCGCGACGGCATCCGGGCCCAGGACGACTTCTTCGACCTCGGCGGCCACTCCCTGCTCACCTTCCGGCTGGTCTTCCGGCTGCGCGAGGAGTTCGAGGTGGAGGTGCCGGTCCGCGGTCCCTTCGACGCGTCCACGCTCGCCGGACTGTCCGCGCTCGTCGACGGCCTGGTCGCCGAGAAGAACCGCCCCTCGCTGCCCGCGCTGGTCCCCGTCGAACGGGAGCGGACCGTACCGGCCTCCTTCGCCCAGGAGCGCCTGTGGTTCCTCCACCAACTGAACCCGGGCACCTCGCAGTACAACTTCCCGGTCTTCGTACGGCTGGCCGGTGAACTCGACATCGAACTGCTGCGCGGGGCGGTCGCGGAGATCGTACGGCGGCACGAGGTGCTCCGGACCGTGATCACCGCCCGCGACGGACAGGCGTTCCAGACCGTACTGCCCGTCGGGCCGCCCGGCCTGCCGGTCACCGACCTGACCGCCCACCCGCCGGAGCGACGCGAGCGCGAGGCGCAGCGGCTGGCGAGGGAGCAGTACGCCGAGCCCTTCGACCTGGGCACCGGGCCGGCACTGCGGGCCGCTCTGCTCCGACTGGGCACGGCCGACCATGTGCTGCTGCTGACGGCCCACCACGTCACCGTGGACGGCTGGTCGGCCGCCGCGCTCCTGGAAGAGCTGGCCGAGCTGTACACGGCGGGCCGTGAAGGCCGCGCGCACCGGCTGGCGGAGCTGCCCGTGCAGTACGCGGACTACACGATCTGGCAGCGCCGGCTCGCCGAAGCAGGCCACTTCGACCGGCTCGTGGAGCACTGGACGGGGCGGCTGCGGGGCATCCTCGACCTGCCGGGGCTGCCGCTCGACCGGCCCCGGCCGGCCAACCCCGAGCACCGGGGGGAAAGCCTGCGCTTCCGTATCCCGGCCGGAACGGCGGACGAGGTGCGCACACTGTGCCGGGACGAGGACAGCACGCTGTTCATGGCGCTGCTCGCCGCGCTGTACGCGGTGCTGAACCGGCGGACCGGGGAGACCGATCTCGTCGTCGGCTCGGATGTGGCGGGCCGCTCCGACACCAGGACCGAACCGCTGATCGGCTTCTTCGTCAACCAGATCGTGCTGCGCGCCGACCTCACCGGCGCGCCGACCTGGCGGGACCTGCTCGGCCGCACCAAGGCGCTGGCCCTGGACGCGTACGCCCACCAGGACCTCCCGTTCGAGGAGATTGTCAAGGCCCTCAGCCCGCCCCGCACCCGCAACCAGAGCCCGCTGTTCCAGGTCAAGCTCGTGCTCAACAGCAACCGACGGGCCGCCGACGGCATGGCGGACCTGCGGATGAGCCCGTTCACCGTCGACCTCATCGACACCAGCCGCTTCGACATCACCCTCGTACTGGAGGAGGACGACGACGGGATCGCCGGGTTCCTCAACTACGACCCCGAGATCTTCGACGCCTCCACCATGGAAGAGCTGCGCGAGCAGTACACCGCCCTGGTCGCGGACATGGCCGCCCGCCCCGACGCCTCGATCGCCGATGTCCCCCTGCCCACGCCGGCGTCCGCGGCCACCACCGCGCCGGGGCGCGGCAGGCGGCGCGGCCCCGGGGCACTGCGCGGGATCACCCCCACCAAGGTCGCTCTGACCTCGGGTGACGCCGTCGTACGCGAGCGGCTGCGGGAGGGCACGGACCTTCCGGTCGTCCTCAGGCCGGCCCGCGCCGACGTCGACCCGGTGGCCTGGGCGCGGGCCCACCGCGCCGAACTCGACGCGGATCTGGACCGGCACGGCGCCCTGCTGTTCCGCGGCTTCGGAGTCACCGAGCCCCCGGCCCTGGAGCGCTTCGCGTCCGTGTTCGTCGACGGCCTCTTCGGCGAGAACGGCGAGCACCCGCGCGCCGCCCTCGGCGGCAACGTCTACACCCCGGTGTTCTTCCCACCGGAGGAGAAACTGCTCTGGCACAACGAGAACTCCTTCAACGACCGGGGCCCGACCCGTATCTGGTTCTGCTGCTCCCGTCCGGCCGCGTCCGGCGGCGAGACACCGGTGGTCGACAGCCGTGCCGTGCACCGGAGACTGGACCCGGTGCTGCGCGAGGAGTTCACCGCCAAGGGGATCCGGTACGTACGCAACTACGGCACCGGGCTCGGGCTCGACTGGCGGGACGTCTTCCGGACGAACGACCGGGCCGAGGCCGAGGCCCGCTGCGCCGAACAGGGCCTCGCACACGCGTGGCACGGCGACCGGCTGCGCACGACCGCCGTACGCCCCGCCGTGCTGCGCCACCCGCGCACCGGAGAGTGGTCCTGGTTCAACCAGGCACAGCACTGGCACACCGCCTGCCTCGGTACGGAGGTCCGCGCGTCGCTGCTGTCCACCATGGCCCCGGACGAACTCCCGCGCAGCTGCCACTTCGGCGACGGAACACCGATCCCCGACGAGGCCATGCACGAAATCCTGCGCGTGTACGGCGAGTTGGAGATCGTCTTCCCCTGGGAGCGCGGCGACGTGCTGTTGTTGGACAACATCCTCACCGCACACGCCCGCAACCCCTTCCGGGGCGAACGTGAACTGCTCGTCGCCATGGGGGACATGGTGAGGTACCAGTGACGACGCAACCACAGCCACGGCCACAGCACATCCAGCAGGTGGAGGGCTACCGGCTGTCGTTCCAGCAGCAGCGGCTGTGGCGGCTCGCCGAACGCGGAGTGCCGTCCTGGGCGCAGCTGCTGATCACCGCCGACGGAGACCTGGACACCGACCGCCTGGCCGCCGCGCTGCACGGCGCGGTGACCCGGCACGAGATCCTGCGCTCCAGGTACCAGCGGGTGCCGGGCGTACGCACCGCGCTGCTCGTCGTCCATGACGCGGACCGGCTGCGCCCGCACTGGTCGTACGAGGACCTGCGGCACCTCGACGCGGCGGCGCAGCGGCAGTGGATCGACCGGGAGGCCCGCGCCCGGCGGGACCTGCCGCACGGCGGCCCGGACGATCCGCTCCTGAGAGCGGTGCTCTTCACCCTCGGCCCCCGGCGGCACGAACTGCTGCTCTCCACCACGGCCCTGGCCGCCGACGGGCATGCGCTGCGGCTGCTCGCCGACGAACTGGCACGTCGGTACGCGGGATCGCCGCCCACCGACGAGGTCCTGCAGTACAGCCAGTTCGCGGAGTGGCAGCACCAGGAGTTCGGCGAGGACGCGCCGCCCACGGCCCCGCACGCCGGGCCCGTGTCCCCCCTGCCCCTGCCGCTGCGCCGACACCGCGCCGGCGCCGGCCGACCGGACCGCCGTACCGTCGGCGCACGGCTGCCGGACGGCGTCGCGGCCGCCGTCCACGCCTACGCCCAGCGGCGGCGTGTACGGCCCGGGGCGGTCCTGCTGGCCTGCTGGCAGGCACTGCTGTGGAGGATCAGCGGGCAGCGCGCCGTCACCGTCAGCACCATGCTCACCGGCCGGGAGTACGAGGAGACCGCCGACGGCCTCGGCCACTTCGCCTCGTGGACCGATGTGAGCGCCCGGATCGACCCCGGCCTGGTCTTCGACGCCCTCGCCTCCCGCGCCGAACGTGCGCTGTCCGCGGCCGACGACGCCCACGAGGACACCCTCGCCACCGGTCTCACGGACCCGGCGGCCCGCGACATCGGCTTCGTCTGTGAGGTCGCCGCCCCTGACGCCGCCCCTGACGCCGCCCCTGACGTCGCCGGTGGCGTCGGCGGAATGTTCGCCGTGGCCCGGCACGACGTGGAGACCGAGCACCACGCCCTGAGACTGACCTGCGCACTGGGCACGACAGAGGCCCGGACGGAGTGGCACTACGACGGCGAACAGTTCGAGGACGCCTATGTGCGGATCCTCTCGGACCAGTACGCGACGCTGCTCGCCGGGCTCCTCGCCGCGCCCGCCACCCCCGTACGCGAGGCGGCCCTGCCTCGGGCGACCGGCCCGGTCCCGCACCGGGAGGCCCTGCCGCAACCGCAGGACGGCCACTGCCTGCACCGGCTCGTCGAGCGGCAGGCGCGCCGCACCCCGGACGCCGTCGCCGTGGTGGCGGGCGCCGAGAGGCTGACCTTCCGGGAGCTCGAAGCCCGGGCGAACCGATGGGCTCGGCTGCTGCGGGCGCGGGGCGTCGGTGTCGAAACCCCGGTGGCGGTGAGCGCGGCGCACTCCGCGCAGCTGATCGTGGCACTGCTGGCCGTACTCAAGGCCGGGGGAGCGTATGTGCCGCTCGACCCGGAACTGCCGCCGCTGCGGGCACGGGAGTTGCTGGCACGGGCGGGATGCCGGTTGCTGCTCACGGACGGACTGGAGGCGGCAGACACCACCGAGCAGGTCGGTGCGGTCGAGCCGCTTGAGCCGCTTGAGCCGCTTGAGCCGGTCGAGGCGGTCGAGCCGGTTGAGCCGCTTGAGCCGCTTGAGCCGGTCGAGGCGGTCGAGCCGGTTGAGCCGCTTGAGCCGGTCGAGGCGGTCGAGAGGATCGACCTGCGCGATCTTCCGCTCGACGGCGCGGACCTGGAGGCCGAGCGCCCCCTGCCGATGGGCGTACAGCCCGACAACCTCGCGTACGTCATGTTCACCTCCGGATCCACCGGGGCATCGAAGGGGGTGATGCTCCCGCACCGGGCCGTCTGTAACTACCTGGTGTGGAGCGCTCGGACGTACGTCGGCGAGGGCGCTGGTGACGGCGACGCCAACGACGGTGGAGCGATGGCGCACTCCTCGATCGCCTTCGATCTCACGGTGACGAGCCTGTTCCTCCCTCTGATCACCGGGCGTCCTGTGCACCTCGACCCTGCCTGGCGGGACGCCTTCGCCCTGTCGGCGGACCTGGCCGACCGGTCGGGCCTGGACCTGCTCAAGCTCACCCCCTCGCATCTCAAGGTCGTCAACCACACCGTGGAACCGGGGGACTTGGCCGGCACCGTGAGCTCGCTCGTCCTCGGCGGTGAGGCCCTCGACGGCGAGGCGGTCGGCAGCTGGCTGGCCCACGCACCGGGGACGAGGGTCTTCAACGAGTACGGCCCGACCGAGACCGCCGTCGGTGTGTGCGTCCACGAGGTCGGCGTCGACGACGGACCCGGCCCGGTCCCCACCGGCCGACCGATCGACCATGCAGAGGTGCTCGTGCTGGACAGTGCCCTCGACCCCGTGGCCGTGGGCGTACCGGGAGAGATCTACGTCGGAGGCGAATGCCTCGCCCGCGGATACCTGGGCGCCGCGGACGCCACCGCCGAACGGTTCGTACCGCATCCGTTCTCGCCACGCGCCGGCAGCCGCCTCTACCGCACCGGAGACCTGGCCTGCGTCGACCCGGACGGCCTGATCCGGTTTCTGGGACGTGCCGACGAGCAGGTCAAGATCAACGGAGTGCGGGTGGAGCCCGAGGAGATCCGGGCCGCGCTGCTCCGCCATCCCGGCGTGCGGGACGCGGCCGTCGTGCCGGTCACGGACGCGGAACGCGGCGATCATCTGGCCGCCTGCGTGGTCGCCGCCGCCAAGGGTGTCGGCGGCCCCGACTCTCCCGACACGGCTCCGGAAACCCTGCGCGCCTTTCTGAGCGAGCGGCTGCCGGCCCAGTTCGTACCCCTGACGTATGCCAGGTCCGATGCGATACCCCTGACACCGAACGGCAAGGTGGATCAGGCGGCCGTGCGCGCCCTCACCTCCACGAGCGGGGCCGCCGGGCTCGCCCGCTCGGCGGGCCGGACCGTTGAGCCGCCGCGCGATGCCGTGGAAGGTGCCGTCGCCCGGATCTTCCAGGACCTGCTCGGCGTCGCTTCGGTCGGGGTGGACGAGGACTTCTTCGAACTCGGCGGCCACTCCCTGCTGGCGGTCCGGCTGATCGCCAGGCTGAACGGCGAGTTCGGCACCGAACTGCCGGTACCCGTTCTGTTCTCGGAGCCGGAGCCGGAGCCGGAGCCGGAGCGGGAGCGGGAGCGGGAGTCGGGGCGGGTAGGGGAGCCGGTGCCGGAGTGGGTAGGGGAGCCGGGGCCGGAAAGGCCGGCCACCCCGAGGCGCCTGGCCCGTCTGCTCAAGGCGGACACCGTCGCCCGCCCCACGGCCGACCTCGTTCCTCTGAAGCCGCAGGGTGAGGGTGTCCCGCTGTTCTGCGTCCATCCGGCGGGTGGCGAGGCCATCGGCTTCCGCCATCTGGCCGCCTGCTCCGCACTGCGCCGCCCGCTCCATGCTCTCCAGGCGCCGCCCTTGGACGCCTCGCTGGATGACGAAGGGCAGAGCGTCGAGTCTCTGGCCGCACGTTATCTGGAGGCCATCCAGACCGTGGCACCGTCCGGCCCGTACCTGCTGCTCGGCTGGTCCATGGGCGGTCTCGTGGCCTTCGAAATGGCCCGGCTGCTGGAACAACGGGGGGAGCGGGCCGGGATGCTCTTCCTCGTCGAGAGCTACCTGGCAGAACAACTCCCGGAGTTCGAGGAGGACGAGGGTCGGGATATCGATGGTCAGGAGGAGGCGGGCGACGGAGCATGGGACAACGGCGCGCGCGACGACGGGCAGACCGTCGACGAGCGCCTTCGTCTGCGTCTCAGGTGGCGCACCGACCGTGCCCACAAGCGGGCGGCCCGGGCCTACCGCGCGGAGCCGTACGCCGGTCCGGTCACGTTCGTGCAGGCCGACAAACACGACCGGGACTTCCTGCGTGCCGCGACCCGCAACTGGTCCCGGTTCTGCGATGTCTCGGCGATGAACCACCATGTGCTGGAAGGAGACCATCTGACACTGTTCGAGCCGCCGTACGTGGACGAACTGGCGCGGCTGATCGAACAGATCACGCGATAGAGCACCTTCTCTCCTCGATGCGTTCGAGCTTGCGGGAGCCGGGGAGGGGGACGATGAAGTCTCACGGACTTCGCGCACGGGAAGGACGCCCCCCGGCGCAGATCTCGCTTTGGCGGGCCGAAGGGGACGAAGCCGATGCCGAGCTCCTCGCATGCGGGGATGACGTCCCGCTCGATCATGTGCTCCATCGGCATCTTCGACGAACGCGGCACCCACCTGGCCGGCGAGCGCTTCCGGCGCTGGTCGTTGAGGTTGCTGTCGGCGACGGAGAAGTCGGACAGACTTCCGGTCCCGAGGATGTTGGCGGAGAAGCAGTACGCGCCACCGGTGCAGACACCATCCTGGTCGCCTGGATGGACGCGGGCGCTGCGGCCGCCGACGAGGGAACCAGAACGGCCGCCGTGGCACCCACTGCGAGCAGGGCGCCGGTGGGCTTTCTCATGGTTGACGTGATCATCGTTTGCATTCCGTGATCTCCGGACGCCGGAAGCGTCTTGGTCGTGCACCGGCGTCACGGAGGCGGTGAGGCCGCGTCTTCGTGATTTCACGAGAAACAGGCACCCGGAACGGCGCCGGGTCTTGTCACGTTTCACGAACCGTCGCGGGGCTGGCCGCCGCCGTTGCTGCCGTCGATCACTTTGACAGCCGGCGCGAGTGCGGTGAGCGTGTGTGCAGGCAATTCGCCTGCGGGCGGCGGCCGGTGGCGTGCCGGGGAGGGCGAAGTCGCGGATGGCGGCGCCGAGGACGACGTCGGGCAGCGTACCCAGCACCGGGCCGGACGAGATCTTGAGCAAGCCGTGACTGTCCAGGGGGGAAGCCCTGGTTGCCTTCCGGGACCTCGGCGAGACCCATGGCATCTGGGCCTTTCACCTCAAGAACCCACCCCGGCTCTCGCCCTCAGCGGCAGGCCTTGCTGCATGTCGACGGCGGTGGCCCGGCGGTGCACGACCTGTCGATGAACGTCGTTGGCTGGGCGCTGAATTCGACGTGGCGGGGCGTCCGGATCGGCGACAAACCTCACCAGTTCCGCTCACTCGCGTGGCACAATGCCACATGACGTGGCATGTGACTCATGACATAGGCACATTCGACGCTGCGACAGGCGGTTTCATCGCGGCAACCGCCGCCCGCAACACTCTGCTGGTCACCGTTCCGGCGGTGGTCCGGCGTCGTGGGCCGAACGCGTTCGGCGCGGGAGCGGCACGATTCGGCTGGTTCGAGGACGCCGATGGTTCGACCACGGCCGCCTTCGTGGAGACTCCGCCGCGTCCGATCGTCCTCTCGGACGCGGCGGCCGATGTCGCTGGGGCGTTGGCGGGGCTTCTGGCGGATGCCGATGAGGCACCGGTCAGCGGAGTCAACGGACCAGCCGCGGCCGCGGAGGCGTTCGGTGAAGCGTGGTGTGCCCGCACCGGGGCGACCTCGGAAATCCTCAGGCGTGAGCGGCTCTATCGCCTCGGGACGCTGACCCCGCCCTCTCCGGCACCACCGGGCCACGCACGGATCGCCACCCGGGTCGACCGTGAACTGCTGATCGAGTGGTATCAGGCCTTCGCCGAAGACACCGGAGTGGACGCGGGCAATGTCGAATTGACGGTGGACGAGCGCATCGAATTCGGCGACCTGCTCCTATGGGAGATCGACAGCGTGCCGGTCGCGCTGGCGGGCCGGACCCAGGTACAGGAGGGCACGGCCCGGGTTGCCCCTGTGTACACGCCCAAAAACCTCCGCGGACGCGGGTATGCCGGTGCGGCAACCGCCGCGGTCAGCCGGGGCGCGTTGGATGCCGGCGCGCAGGAGGTGCTGCTGTTCACCGATCTGGCCAATCCAACGAGCAACGGCCTCTACCAGCGTATCGGGTATCGCCCGATCGAAGACCGCGTGGTTCTGCGCTTTGAGCCCAGTTGATTGCCGGTCGACTTCCCGCCGAGGGCGCCGATTGCCACCGGATTCTTGGCGAGACGGGATTTTCGAGTGGAATTTCTCGATCCTCCATACATAGTTTTCTGTCCATTTCACGCAACGGCATTTTCTTCTGCATGCCGTTGCACATGTTGACAGGGGTGCGCTATGAGACTGGCAATTGTCGGCGCCGGAGCGACAGGGGTGAGCGTCATGGACGGGTTGATGCGGCGAGGTCTGCTCGGCCGCGTTGAATTGACCGTATACGAACCGAGCAAGGATGTGGGCCGCGGGAATGCGTACCGCGCTGACGTGGACTCGGCGCTGCTCAACCAGCAGGCGGATCTCATGTCGATCCGGCATGACCAGCCCACGCACTTCCTCGGGTGGTTACGGCGTCACTCGAACCAACGAGTTCGGCGCCACGGGACGGTAGGCGCTTTCCCGCCCCGCCACCTTTTCGGCGACTATGTGCACCAGTGTTTCAAGGACGTACTCAACCACGCGGCGAGCCGAACGCCGATCGGCGTGGTTCACGAGGCACTCGTCGCCCTACACCCGGACGGGGACGAACTGGCCGCCATAGACGCCGCCGGGCGACTGCACCGGCACGACGCCGCAGTGCTGTGCGTCGGCACCGCTGCGCCGAAGGATTTCTACGGGCAGTCAGGTCATCGCGGCTACGTGAACGATCCCTATCCGCTGTGGAGCATGCTGGAGATGATCGGTTCCGACGAGCGCGTCGGGGTCCTTGGCACCGGCCTGACCGCCGTGGACGTGGTGCTCTCGCTACTGGAACGAGGACATCGCGGACCTGTCACCATGGCCTCACGGCGAGGCCTGCTGCCGGGGGTCCGTCATCGGGATCATCACACGCCCGCGACCGTCCTCACCGAACATGCTGTGCGCGACCTCGTGGCGCGAGGCCGCCTCGGCCTGCCGGAGGTCCTGCAGTTGATGCGTGCGGAACTGCGCGCGCACGGCATCGATCCGGCGATCCTGGCTCGGGAGGCCCATGGCCGGGAACACCCACACGACCGGCTCGCCCGGCACCTGGACAGCGCTCGGCGGGCAGACCCGTGGCAGCCACTCCTGATCGGCGCGGCGAAGAACCTTGTCGAACTGGTATGGGTTCACTGGTCGGATCACGACCGTGCGGCCTATCTGAGGAGTTGCCACCACATCTTCCAGAGCCTGTGCAACCCGATGCCCGAAGCCACTGCCGCTCGCCTGAAAGCAGCCGTCGATTCGGGCCAGCTCACGGTGACGGGCGGTATTCGCGACGTCCGGGCAGTCGACGACCGCACACTGACCCTGCGATGCGTGGGCGGATCCGTGCCGGTGGACACCGTCGTGAACTCGGTAAGAGGACAGACAGCCGTGACTCCGGCGGCCTCCACCGCGCTGATCGAGTGCATCATCGCGGCCGGCCTCGGGACCCGCCACGCGTTCGGTGGCCTTGCTGTGAACACGGCGACCAACCAGCTGATCCAGCCCGACGGCGCACGCCGCTACCTGGTGTACGCCTTAGGCCAGCTCACCAGCGGCAGTCTCTACTACACCAGCTCCCTCCCCGTGATCACCCGCCGCGTGGAAATGGTCGCGGACCACCTCGCGGACCTGCTGCAGACATCACGCGAGGAGTACCACGCATGAACCGTCCCGCGGTCGTTGTCGTCCACCCCAGCTCCAGCGGTGTCTCGTTGTCCAGTGCCATCGAGGAACTCGGAGGCATCGCCGTCCACCTGTGGCAGAGCAGCCACAAGGACGCCTGGGAGCAGGACCCGCACCCCCACAAGGTTCTCAACACGGACGGCACCGAGACACTCCGAGCCCTGCGTGAACTCGCGCCTGTGGCGGTCTGCCCGGGCAGCGAGTTCGCCGTGACCCTGGCCAACGACTGGTCGGCGACGCTGGGCCTGTCCCACAACGACCCGAAGCGCACCCTTGCCAGGCGCGACAAGCAGGAGATGCTCACCGCCGTCGCAGCCGCCGGCCTCGCCACACCATGGAGCCGGACGCTCGCCGGACCTGACGACGTCGATGCTCTCCTCGCCGGCCTCGACGACTTCCCCATAGTCGTGAAGCCCGCAGGCAGCGCCGGCAGCGACGGTTGCGCCATGTGCCACAACGCCGACGACGTGCATGCCGCGTACCAAGCTGTTGCGGGCCAGGTCAACCTGCTGGGTTCCACGAACACCCACATCCTGGCCCAGGAGTTCCTGAGCGGCCCCCAGTACATCGTCAACACGGTCAGCCGCGGTGGTCGGCATCTGCTGGCCGACGTGTATCTGTACCGGATCGACGAAGTGGCAGGCAAGCCGCTGATCCGCGACGCCGTCGTGCGCACAGCGCTTACCGAGGCCGAGCAGCAGGCCGTTGAGTACACGCTGGACTGCCTGGACGCCCTCGGCATCCGCGAGGGCGCGGCCCACAGCGAGGTCCGTATCACCGGGCGCGGCCCGCGGTTGATCGAGGTCAACTCGCGACTGATGGGACCCGTTCTCCCCGCCGACGTCTACGTCCCGGCCCTGGGGTTCAGCCACGCGACCCTGCTTGCCCAGAGCGTCCTGCGCCCTGAGTCGTTCCACCAGCAACTCGGCCGCCCGTACCGCCCCGCCCGTGCATTCGGTCTGGTGCTGCTGCGCACCTACCGCACCGGCCGGATCCAGGCGATGAACGGGCTGGACGCCATCCGCAGGATCCGCGGCTTCCACAGCTTCGCCAGACTCCCCCGTGCCGGCCAGCGAGTCTCCCCGGAAAACCTGGTGACCAACGGCACCACCGGCCTCGCGTACTTCGTCGACGACGACCCGCACATCGTTGCCATGGCGCTGGAAGAAACACACGCTCTCGAAGACGCTGAGAGCATCTTCACCATCTCCTGACCGGCCGCCTTTCGTACGTCCTGGCAGACCGGTCGCGCAGCCGCCATTCCCAGCCAGCGCTGTTGTCGACTTCGGTCGCCTTGTCGAACTACGGGAAATTCGCCGCATGACAGAAAGGCAGCATCTTGGACTGAGCGAGCGGCGATGTCCGGTGTCGATCACGGCGGAAACGATCTCGGCCAGGGCGTCATCTGCCACGAGGTCCCGTCGGGTCAGACGGGTGGGGAATGTGAGACGAAGTCTTCGCCGCCATAGAGGGATTCGTAGTGAATCTCAAACCGCAGGCGCTGCAGAACCAGCTCACCAAAGCCGGCGTGTTGATCACGGTCGAACGGAGCAAGCCTCAGGAGAAAGACGCTCTGTCCGGACAGCAGCACCACACCGCCGGGCAGGGCGTACTTCTGCACACCTTCTGGCGACTGCCCGAGGACACGCTCGAAGTTCGACCTGGACCACTCTCCGATGTGCTCACCATCGAGGTAGACCAGTGTCCTCGTCACAAGGGCAGGTCCGAGGCCGGCATTGATCAGTTCGATACCTGCCTGGTGGGCGACACCATCCCGTATTTGTCGTAGCTGGAGGAGCGGACGCACCGACTGTTTGTTATGTCGCATGCTCAGTCTCGATTGGACGATTGAGACGTAGAGCGAGCCCAACGCGATCAACGTGGCCGCCCCCGCGACCACCGCTTCCGCACTCACAGCACCCCCCCAGGTATCCCGCCTGCAAAGGCAGGGTTACCCGGTGGGGGAGCGCACCACCCCGAACTCGCCGCACGGCCACGCGCTCACGTGTCTGGATTCAGCTGGTCCGGCAAGCAACTGGCTGCCGGTCCACCCCAAGGATCCGACCTCCGTGCTCGCGCATCAGCTGCCCCATCTGTTCGCCGGTGGCGTCGGTGCGCCGACGCCTGAGGGCGGGCACCTTCCTGACCCGTGCACCTCACCCCGGGGTGGACGTCCGCCGCGCCGGGCACGAGGCGTTCTGCCCGCCGCCGTTGCGGTCGGTCGCCGGTATCACGCGTGAGGGACTGCGATAGCTCTACAGCTCTACGCTGAACGTGGCCTGCCTGTAGGACCGCCGTAGGTCCATCCCCTGACGGCGAGATACGGGAAGGGAATGCCATGGCCGTGTTTGCCACGTGTGAGCAAGCGGCGGGCGACATCGTCGCAGCGCGCCTGTGGGAGGCAGTTTTCCACGCGCGGCTGGAGCACAGCGCCACGGCGTGGGAGATGGAGTTTCCGCTCTTCATCCGGCGAGTGCAGACCGTGATCGCCATCGCGTTGTTCAGCACCCACCGCCGTGCAGCGGAAGAACAGACGCCGCCGGAGGCGGCTGCGGCGGCGCCGGCCATCCTGCGGGAGCTCAGTCCCGTGGAGTTGTTCGCCGTACTGCCCGCCGAGTTGGGAGAGTCCTCCGCCCGCGTCGAACTCTGCGTTCGAATCCCGCTCATCAGGTTCAGGGTGGCCTGAGGGGCGAACGGCTCCTCGCCGTCGAGGAGTCAGCCGTCGATCTTGTACAGGTTGGTCTGGCCGTTCGACGCGGTCAGGCCACCGTCCACGGGAATGTGCACGCCATTGAGAAACCCGGCGTCAGGACCGGCGAGGAACGCGACGACGGCGGCGACCTCGGCCCCGCCGGTGTGCAAGCCGCCCACAGCGCCCTGATCGAGCTGGCCAAGCCAGTGGCGATGCGTCGGTTCGACGACGTGGAACCCCGACTGGCCCCCGCGCTCGCCCAGGCCGCGAAGAACCTCGCGGACAGCCACCTCGCCGATCCCGAACTCCCTCCGACGATGCCGGCACGCGAACTCAACGTCTCCGTACGCACCCTGCAGCGGGCGTTCGCCGCGGCGGGAGAGGCGGTGACCGCCTACATCCACCAACGGCGGCTGGAAGAGGTTCGCGTGCTACCGCAGTCCGTGGCCCTTTGCTTTTCCGTCCTCCTCCTGCTCCTTGTGCGGGGGGAGCCTGAGGGTGAAGGTGGCGCCGCGTCCGGGCGTGCTGGCGGCTGACAGCTCGCCACCGTGTGCCTCGGTGAGGTTGCGGGCGATGGACAGGCCCAGACCGCTGCCGCCGGTCTTGCGGCTGCGGGACTTCTCCGCCCGCCAGAACCGTTCGAAGACGAAGGGCAGATCCTCTTCCGCGATACCGGTTCCCGTGTCGGTCACCTCGATGACAGCCGTGGCATCGTCCTTGCGCGCGTGGAGGGTGACCCGGCCGCCGGGCGGCGTGTGGCGGACGGCGTTGGAGACGAGGTTGCCGACGATCTGACGCAGCCGCAACGGATCGGCCCACAGGTCCAGCCTGCCCGGACTGTGGAACAGCAGCGTGACCCCCGCCTTCTCCGCCGCGGCCCGGTGGGCGGCCGCCACATGCCGCAGAACGGCCTCGGCCAGGACCGGTTCCGCGTACAGCCGCAGGGTGCCCGCGTCGGCGGCGGCGAGATCCTGCAGGTCGTCGATGACGTGCTGAAGCAGCAGCACCTCTTCCAGGAGAGATGTCGTCAGGTGCTGGTTCGCCTCGATGACGCCGTCCTGGGTCGCTTCCAAGGCGCTGCGGATGGTACTCAACGGAGTACGCAGCTCGTGGGCGATGTCGCTGACCATGACCTGGCGTTGCCGTTCGGTGCGCGCCCGGTGCTCGGAGAGCTCGTTGAACGCCGCCGTGAGCCGGCCGATCTCGTCGTACCGGGCGACCGGCACCGGGGGCAGGTGTTCGTCGCGGTCCTGGGCCGCCCTGGTCAGCGCTCGCAGCGGGCGGACCAGGTGGATGCCGGTCACGACGGTGACGAACGCGGCGATCAGCAGGACCACCGCGGTGACGACGAGTGTCCGCAGGGCGTTGGTCGGCGAGAGGTCGAAGGGCGCGGCGGTCGAGCCGGAGGTGTCGCTGACGTACAGCAGCGCCGAGGGGGCGACGTAGGGCGCGAGCTGTTCGCGGCGGCCCGTGTCGACGCAGTTCCGCGCGGTGTGCGGGACGGTGCCCTGCGCCGTGGTGCCGGACATGAAGTCCAGCCCGAGGTGCACCGTGGGCAGCTTCTGGCGCCGCAGGCACGCGTTGACGACATCGTTGAGAGCGGTGAGTGCGTGGTCCTCGCCGGCGGTAGGGACATCCAGTTCGAGCAGCCCGCAGTCGTCGGCGCGCCTGGCGAGGTACTGCTGCTGATCCGCGTCCTGCATCTGCTCCCGGAGCGAGACGTCGTACAGCAGTGCGATGACCGGACGGCCCGAGGGGGACGCCGATCGCTCGAAGGACACGCTCGCGCCGGTGAGGCACTTCGCGACGGCGTTCGCCGCGCGGCCGAGACGCTGCCGGTCGGCTGCCCGCAGAGCGTAGGGGCCCAGCGCGGCAGGGTCGATGCCGCTGCCGCCTGCCTGCGGTGACAGGAACGGGTCGGTGTGCAGCGGGTCGATGGCGGCGAACGCCTTGCCGGGCGTACGGGAGGGGCGGACCGGCCCGCTCACCACCGGTCGCCGGGTGTCCTGCGGAGTCACGGTGATGTGCCGGCCGGTTCGGCGGGCGAGGTCGCGCACCACGGGGGCGGCACCTCGCCAGTCGGGATGGGACGCGGCGTACGACATGAGGGTGCGGTAGATCATGGTGTCGTCGGCGAGCACCTGCCCCTGCTGGTCCCGTACGGCGTCGGTGGTGGTCCGTACCGCCAGCCAGGCGGTGGCCGCGATCGCGCAGACCACGATGAGCAGTGAGGAGGCGAGCATCCTGAACAGCAGACTGCGGTGGACCGGCAGCCTGTTCCCGGCCGCCCCGACGGCGTTCACCAGCTGTCCGAGGGCAGGGATGTGCCTGCCGGAGTGCGGTCGTTGAGCTTGTAGCCCACCTTGTAGACCGTCAACAGGTGGACCGGGGAACTCGGGTCGGCTTCGATCTTCTTGCGCAGGTTCAGGACGTGTACGTCGACGGTTCGCTCGGTGATGTAGGCGTTGGTGCCCCGGCTGACGGCGAGCAGTTGACGCCGGGTGAAGACCCGCCCCGGCTCGGCGGCCATGGCGGCGAGCAGGTCGAACTCGCCGGCCGTGCACGTCACCGGCCGTCCGCCGACGGTGATCGTGTGGCGCCTGCGGTCCACGGTGATCGCCCCTGCTGTGAGGACCCCGGAGGCATCGCCCGCCGTGCCTGTCGGTGACGGGGACGATCGTTCCGCCTCCGCCAGCCGCTCCACCCGTCTGAGCAGGTTGCGGATGCGGGCCATCAACTCGCGAGGGCTGTAGGGCTTGGTGACGTATTCGTCCGCGCCCAGGTCGAAGGCGAGCAGCAGGTCTTCTTCTGCGGTGCGCGCGGTGAGCATGAGCACCGGGAGGCCCGCGTGGGCGGGTTCGGCGCGCAGCACACGGCAGATGTCCAGGCCGTCGACGCCGGGCAGCATGATGTCCAGGACCAGCAGATCGGGAGGCCACCGGCGGATCTCCTCCAGGGCGGTACGGCCGTCGTGGACGAGCCGGGCCACATGGCCGTTCCGCGCAAGGTAGTGGCCGATGATCTCTGCCTGCTTGACGTCGTCTTCCGCGACCAGGACGTTCGCGCACATAGCCGAGACTGTAATCGCCCTGGACAGGACACTCATATGGTCCTGACCAGACCTTCATATCCGGCCGACAGGCTGTCAGCCATGTCACGCCACACGTCCAGAGTCCAGCCCTCCGCACCCGGCTCGCACCACCCGGAAGGCCCCGGCCGAGAGGACGGGTTCGCGGAACCGGACATGGCTGGGCACCGCCCGACCCGCCGGACGGCGGTGATCGCAGGGGGAGTCGTCGTCGCGATGGCCGCGGGCGGCATCGTCCTCGTCCCGCACTGGTCCCAGGCCGCCAGGTCCCCGTCGACGGCCGCGACTCCGTCGGTGAGTTCGGTGGTCGTGCAGCGCACCGATCTGTCGGACTCGGTGTCCCTCGACGGGACGCTCGGCTACGGCAGCCCTCGTAGCATCAGCAGCACCTCCACCGGAACGGTGACCTGGCTGCCGGCGGTCGGCACGACCGTCAAGCGCGGCCGGCAGCTCTACCGGGTGGACAACCGGCCGACCACGGTGTTCTACGGGTCCACCCCGCTGTACCGACGCCTGGACACCGTGGGCATGGTCGGCCCGGACGTACGGATGGTGGCCGACAACCTGCGAGCGCTGGGGTACGACATCGGTGTCCAGCCCCCGGCGGGCACCCTTGTCACTCCGTCGCGGACCGGCTCCGCCGAGGAGCCGGAGGAGTCGGCAGGCGCTGAAGAGCCAGCAGGCGCTGAAGAGCCAGCAGGCGCTGAGGAGTCGGCGGGCGCTGCAGAGTTGGCGGGCGTCGAGGATGCGAAGGGCGACAAGGAGCCGGGGGGCGCCGGGACCACTTCCGGCAACCCTTCCCCCGCGGTGGCCGACAGCCCTTCTCCGGTTGCGTTGTTCGTCCCCCAGCGGGTCCAGCCGGGCGACTCCGTGCTGACCCAGGGTCTGATGGCGGCGATCGGCCGTTGGCAGCGGGATACGCGAGTGCCGGAGACCTCGGTGCTGGAGTCCGGCGATGTCATCGTGACGACGGGCGCTGTCCGGGTCGGTCAGCTCAAGGTGCTGACGGGTGACGCCGCTTCCGGCGAACTGATGTCCGTCACCGGCACCGGCAAGCGCGTCACCGTGGAGACCTCCGCAGGCGACTCCTCGTCCTTCAGGAAGGGCAACACCGTCACGGTCACCCTGCCCGACGGTTCGTCCGCGCCCGGCAGGATCAGTGTCATCGGCACCACGATCAGATCCGACTCCGAGGAAGGCGGAAGCACCGGCGCGGGTCCCACCCGCACCATCACCGTCATCCTGGACGAAGGCAGGGGAAGCGCAGCCGTCCGCGGCATCGACTCGGCGCCCGTACAGGTGCGGTTCACCGGCCGGACCAGCAAGAACGTCCTGGTCGTACCGGTCGGTGCGTTACTCGCGCTGAGTGAGGGCGGCTACGCGGTGCAGCTCCAGAACGGGAAGCTGATCAAGGTCACCACGGGGCTGTTCGCCAAGGGACTGGTCGAGATCAGCGGATCGGTCACAGCCGGAACCAGGGTCGTGACCACCTCATGACACCCCCACCTCCGCTTCCACCCCCGGTCCTCGCAGTACACCGGGTCAGCCGTGGATACGACGGCGTGACGGCGCTCGACGACGTGTCACTGACGATCCGCGCAGGCGAATTCGTGGCCATTGTCGGCCCGTCGGGTTCGGGTAAATCCACGTTGCTGAACATCATGGGCACCCTCGACCGCGCCACCAGCGGCACCGTCGAACTCGCCGGTCAGGACGTGGCCGCCCTCACCGACCGGCAGGTCTCCACGCTCCGCAGCCGCCATCTCGGCTTCGTCTTCCAGCACTTCCACCTCACCGACGGACTGAGCGCGACCGAGAACGTCTCCACGGGCCTGCTCTACAGCGGTGTGCCGCGCCGACGGCGACGGCCGATGGCTCGCGAAGCGCTCGCCCAGGTCGGGCTGACCCATCGGGAGCACCACCTGCCGCACCAGTTGTCCGGCGGCGAGCGGCAACGGGTCGCCGTCGCCCGCGCGTTGGTCAACCGGCCCTCGCTCGTCCTGGCCGACGAGCCCACCGGCGCCCTCGACACCGTCAACGGACAAGCGGTGCTGAAGCTGCTGTCCGACCTCAACAGCCACGGCACGACCATCGCGCTGATCACCCACGACCGGAACATCGCCGCCCGGCTGCCCCGACGGCTGGAGATCCTCGACGGACGCCTCGTGACCGACACCGGCCTCGGACCTGCCGGTATGGACCTCGAACTCGAACCCCTGGACGCCCAGTCGTGAGCCCACGTACCCCAACCGCCCCTGCCTCGTCTGCCGCCGGGCTCACTCCCGCCTCCGCGCCGACGGGTGGTGGTGCGGCCCTGCGGATCCGACCGGTCCGTCTTCCTCCTCGGGATGTCCTCGCTCTGGGGATGCTGGGCATCCGTACCCGCAAGGTACGGGCCGCCCTGTCCGCCCTCGGTATCTCGCTGGGCATCGCGACGATGATCGTCGTCACCGCCATCCCGGCATCCAGCCAGAAGGCGCTGATGGAGCGGCTGTCAGCGCTCGGCACCACCATGCTCACGGCACAGGCCCAACCCGACCTGAAACCGCCGGTGCTCCTGTCCGAGGAGTCGGTGGACATGGTCGCCCGCATCGGCCCCGTCACCGCGGTCAGCGCGGTGGCCAACACCCATGCCGTGGTCAACCGCTCGGACAAGGTGGACCCGGACACCTACGCGGGACTGACCGTCCTGGCGGCGAAGGACAACCTGCTGTCCCTGATCAACGCGCGTGTGCAGTCGGGGCGCTTCCTCAACCGGACGTCCGACGCGTTCCCCACCGCGGTGCTCGGCTCGGTGGCGGCCGCACGGCTCGGCCTGCCCAGCGTTCCGCCCGGCGGCCCCGCCCCGCAGATCTACGTCAACGGCCGGTGGTTCACCGTCATCGGCGTCCTGGAGCAGACCCCGCTGTCCCCCGACATCGACCGTTCCGTCCTCGTCCCCTGGCAACCCGCCCGCACCGAACTGGACTTCGACGGCCATCCCACGGTCATCTACGTGAAAGCCGAGGAGCCCCGGATCGAAGCGGTACGGGACGTCCTTCCCGACACGGTCAATCCCAGCCTGCCGGGCGTGATCATGGTCAGCCGCCCCTCGGACGCCCTCGCCGCGAAACGCGACACCCAGACCACCTTCTCGGCCCTCTTCCTCGGACTGGCAGGGGTGGCGCTGGTGGTCGGCGGCGTCGGAGTGGCCAACACCATGGTCGTCTCGGTACTCGAACGGCGCCGCGAGATCGGCCTGCGCCGGGCCCTCGGCGCCACTCGCGGCCACATACGGCTGCAGTTCCTCACCGAATCCGTCGCCCTGTCCACCCTCGGCGGCCTGGCCGGCACCCTGCTCGGCGTCCTGGCCACCCTCGCCTACACCGCCTACCAGGACTGGCCCCCGGTCATCCCCCCGACCGCGGTGGCCGCCGGCGTCGCCGGGACCGTCCTGGTGGGAGCGATCGCCGGACTGTACCCCTCCCTGCGCGCCGCACACCTGTCCCCGACCGAAGCACTCGCCTCGGCATGAAGCCCGGACCACATGATCCCCAGCTCGCCCCCCCCAGCCCCCCAGCCCTCGTAGAGAAACGTAGAGAAACCAGGAGACATGAACCATCACCGCTTCCAGCCCGACGCCCAGCCCCAGCCCCAGCCCCGGCTCCGGCGGGTGCCGGCCCTCCTCGTGCCGGCCACGGCGGTCCTCGCGCTCGCCACCCTCACCGCGTGCGGCGGGAACACCGCCTCCGGCACGGACGTGGCATCCGTCACCGACAAGGGCACCGCTTCGTCCGCCGAGGCACGCGGGAAGCAGACCCCGGACCCCGACGCGGGTCGCCCGCAGCTACGCCTGGACACGAGCGAGGAGGAGAAGACCCGCCTGTTCAACGTCTGGGCGGCCTGCATCCACCAGCATGGAGTGCCGATGCAGAGTGTCGTCAAGGACGGCAGAGACGTCCCCGACCAGTCCCACCGCGCCTTCCCCAAGGCCGCCAAGGCGTGCATCACCAAGCTGCCCCTCGATCCGCCCGAGCTGGACCGTGCGAAGAACCCGCACTACATGGACGACTTCCGGGCCGAGATCGCTTGCCTGCACAGGGCCGGCGTCAAGGTGGAGCCGATGGCCGACGGCGAGGGCTACACCTGGCCCTCCGGCGAGGTCAACGTGCCCGACCTGCCAGAACTCCAGAAGCGCTGCCGCATCGAGGCGTTCAGCAACTAGGCCGTTTCTGCTGGCTCTTGGACAGGGTCGCGGACCCAGATGACGATCGCGGTGACGGTCAGGGTGCCGTTGAACGGGTAGTCGTGCTTATCGAAGCGTCGCGCTTGTCGAAGCGGGTGGCAACGGCCCGGTACCGCTTCGATGTAATGCCGCACCCGTTCGAGATCGGCCCGTGGCTGGTGGAGCCGATCCTTTCGCAGATGGCGGCGCTGCGCGCGTGTTCGTCGGCCTCGCCGACCGCCTGCGGGTGCGGCCGGAACCCCGACGGGTTCCGGCCGTACCCGCTCGGGCGGCTGTCAGGGGGAGGGCCTACGGGAGGCCCGGCCAGTTACCGGCGATCTGCTTGGGGTAGCCGGGGTCGACCTTGTCGGCGGCGATGTCGTAGCGCATGTACTCGGAACCGCGGAAGAAGTACGCCTTGCCGTTGTTCCACACCACGCCACCATCGAGGTTCGCCGACCAGAGCCCGGGCCAGTTGTCGGCGATCTGCTTGGGGTAGCCGGGGTCGACCTTGTCGGCGGCGATGTCGTAGCGCATGTACTCCGAGCCGTGGAAGAAGTACGCCTTGCCGTTGTTCCACACCACGGAGGCATCGATGTGTGACGGGAACAGCCCGGGCCAGTTGTCGGCGATCTGCTTGGGGTAGCCGGGGTCGACCTTGTCGGCGGCCATGTCGTAGCGCATGTACTCCGAGCCGCGGAAGAAGTACGCCTTCCCGTTGTTCCACACCACGCCGGCGTCGACCCCGGACGGGAACAGCCCGGGCCAGTTGCCGGCGATCGGCTTCGGGTAGCCGGGGTCGACCTTGTCGGCGGCGACGTCGTAGCTGTAGTACGTACTGCCGTCGAACATGTACGCCTTGCCGTTGTTCCAGAGCACTGGTGCTGTAACCATTGGCTCGCACACCTCCTCGGTGAATGCACTCGTGTTTGTCCGTGCGGCGGATCGTGTCCGGCCGGCCGGTCCCTCGCCGGGCTGCCCGCCCCTGGCCTGGGGCGGGTTCGGCGGTGCTGGAACGGCGTGGCTGAACTCGTGGTTCCTGACGGTGGGTGAGCGTCCTTCAGAGAAGGCGTCGGCTGATCAACTCACCAGGACCCAGTTAAGGTCACTTGCCTCGAATCGGCAATTCAGGCTTTTTCATCAGCAAATCAATTAAATATGGGACATCCTGTGAGTGCTCCCACACCTGGAAATGGATGAGAAATGCGGAGAAGGCGCTGCCTGCTCCGGTTCTCGTTCTGTGAAGTGTGACGCTGTGTGCATGAAATCGTGGCTGGCGTACGGCTGTTGACCTTGGCCGGCGCGGAGCCAACCACCGACCGCCTCCACGGCATGTCGAGGCGCGGGCGGCCACATCGGGGGCAGTGTGCCCAGACTGTGCGGGACGCCGAAGGCGCTCGCGGTGGATGTTCGCGCTGTGGCGCGGGTGCGTCTACGGCACTCTCCTGGTCGACGGGGAGCCCCCACCGGCCCATCGACCTACTGCCCGACCGGGCAGCAGACACGCCGGCGGTGTGGCTCGCCGAACGTGACGGCATCAAGGTGATCCGCAGGGACGGGGCTGTCTTCTATGCCGAGGGCGCCGGCCGTCATGCCGAGGGCGCCGGCCGCGGCGCACCCGCCGCAGTGCCGTGTGCGGACCGCCGCCATCTGCGCTGATTCAGCGGGCCGCTACCGACGCTGACCCTTTCGGGGTCTCGCGGGAGGAGGCGGGCTGGCCCCCGTGCTTGCTGCACCCCGTGATGCATGGGTACCAGGCCCCCCTCGACGAGGTGTTCGGGGCAGTGGGCCTCTCCATGCCCCCGCGTGTGGGGACCGACTCGTATGCCTCCTTTTCGCGCAGGTCAGGACCGGTGAGTGGTCGAGCGTCCTGTCGAACACCTGGTCGCACGTCCTTGGTGTCGCTACAGGCAGGCATGCCATTCCGCTGGTCTGCCCATTCCGTTGGGAACGGATCGGGCTTGTGCTCCCGGCTCGTAACCCGGCCTCCGTGATCGGACGGCCGCCGATCGGCGGCGCCGGCCCGGTCGGCCTCTGCGACGCGCTGGAACAGGTACCCGACCGGCGCTTCGGCTGCCGACCTCCCCTGCGGGGTGCAACGTCAGCTTTCGCCCGGCGAGCAGGACACCGCCCTTACCATCGCCCGTACCGCAAGCGACCGAACCACCTCGCCCCCCCCGGCAGCAGCCTGTCCGGTCAACGACGGGCGGACACGCCGTTGCGAGCACCTGTCCGTGAACCCGTCGGAGCCGGTTCCGGCGATCCAGAAGATAATCACGTGAAGGACTAGAACGATTTAGCACTCTCTCTGTAACATGACTGCCTAATGGATTTAGCATTCCTTTCTCGCGGCGGGACGCGGGATCAAGGGGGGTTGTCACCGATGCCAACCATGCAAGATGCCGCCATCGGGCGGTCGAGAACACCTACAGAACTTGAAGGGCTGCCCCGGCCGGGTCGATGTCTGGTCATGGGGATCCTCAACGTCACGCCCGACTCCTTCTCCGACGGGGGCCTGTACGCGGACATCCGGTACGCCACCGACCGGGGGCTGGAACTGGCCGCTCAGGGCGCGGACATCGTGGACGTCGGGGGTGAGTCCACCCGTCCGGGGGCGCGGCCCGTGTGCCTGGAGGAGGAGCTGGCCCGGATCGTCCCGGTGGTGCGTGAACTTGCCCGGGCCGGCGTGTGCACGAGCATCGACACCATGCATGCGCCCGTGGCCCGAGCGGCCGTCGAGGCGGGCGCCCGTCTGGTCAATGACGTCAGTGGCGGCCTGGCCGACCCGGCCATGGCGTCGACCGTCGCCGCGGCCGGCGTTCCGTACGTCGCCATGCACTGGCGTGCGCCGAGTCGTGAGATGGACCGTCATGCGGAGTACGACGACGTAGTCGCCGACGTCATCGCCGAACTCGGCCGACGTCTGTGGCAGTTGGAGGAGCGGGGAGTCGACCTGGCCCGTGTCGTCCTCGACCCGGGAATCGGCTTCTCCAAGCGGCCCGAGCACGACTGGACGCTGCTGGCCCGCCTGGGGTCTCTCCGGCGGCTCGGGTACCCGCTGCTCGTCGGCGTGTCGAGGAAGCGGTTCATCGGTGCGGCCCTCGCGGCCGGGGGTGGCGGTGAAGTGCCGCCCGCGGGGCGGGACGTGGCGTCGGCGGCGGTCTCCGCGCTCGCCGCCGCGGAAGGCGCGTTCTGTGTGCGTGTCCACGATGTCCGCGCCGGCCTCGACGCGGTGCGCATGGCGGCCGCGTACCGCGCACACCTCGACCGAGAATCCTGAGAAATCCGCCGACCGGTACTCGCCTCGGGCGAGACCGCTCTGCTAGCTTCCGCTAGATCGTTTTAGTGATGACCTCTGTGGGACCCCTCCGGCTTGTCGGGCGACTGCGTTCCTCTCCGATTCACTAGATCGATTTAGCGCCCCTCAGGCAGATCAACCCATGAGACAGATCACCGAAAGTCGCTACGAGCAAGGAGCCGCAATGGCAATCCCCACCCTCCAGGACGGTATCGACAAGGCCGGTTCGCCGATCAAGCTGCTGTGGCAGCCGGGCGCCGAGCCGTGGACCCCCGAAGTCGTGGAGCGCGAGTACGCGGGCTGGCGTCTGGAGCAGGCCGCCTGGCACGAGGGCGTGGCTCTGCTCAACCTTTCGCACCACATGTACGACATGTGGATCGAGGGCCCGGACGCCACACGGGTGCTCGCCGAGCACGGGGCCAACAACTTCGAGAAGTTCGCGATCGGACAGGCCAAGCAGTACGTGCCGGTCACCCGCCACGGCCACATCGTCACCGACGGGATCCTCGCCCGGGAGGGGGAGAACAAGTACCTGCTCAGCGGGATCCCGGCCGCGCAGCACTGGGTGAAGTACCACGCGGAGAGGGGCGGTTACGACGTCGGGTTCGTCACCGACGCGTCCTCCGCCTTCCGCCAGGGCGGCGGCGATCCGAAGCTGTTCCGCTACCAGATCCAGGGTCCGCTGGCGGCGGAACTCGTCGAGCGGGTCTTCGGCGGGCCGCTGCCGGAGACGAAGTTCTTCCACTCCGCCGCGGTCTCCCTCGACGGTCGCCCCATCCGCGCCCTGCGCCACGGCATGGCCGGCCAGGCGGGCTTCGAGTTCATCGGACCCTGGGAGCACGCCGCCCATGTCCACGAAACCTTCCTCAAGGCGGGCGAGCCGCTCGGCCTGGTCCAGGTCGGGGCCCTCGCGTACGCCACGCCGAGCGTGGAGAGCGGATGGATCCCCTCTCCGGTGCCCGCCATCTACACCGACCCGGACCTGCTGGACTACCGCAAGCACCTGCCTCTGTTCGGCATCGAGGGCAAGCGTCCGCTGAACGGCAGCTACTTCTCCGAGGACATCGAGGACTACTACGTCTCCCCGTACGAGCTGGGCTACGGAAAGGTGATCTCCTTCAACCACGACTTCGTGGGCCGGGACGCCCTGGAGAAGGCCAAGAACGAGCCGCTGCGCGCCAAGGTCACCCTCGTCCTGGACCCGGATGACGTCCGCACCGTCATCGGACAGGGTGAGGACCCCGGGTTCGTCCTCTCCTACGCCCGGCACCGGGTGGAGAGCGCCTCCGGTCTGGTCGGCGTGACGATGCAGAGCGCGTCGATCGACCCGGTGGGCACCGTGCTGGCGCAGACCCTGATCGACCCCGAACACGCCGCGACGGGCACCGAGGTGACGGTGGTCTGGGGCGAGCACCCCGGTTCCGGCACCGACCCCGAGGCCGACCTCGGCCTCCCCCGCATCCGTGCCACCGTCCAGCCCTCCCCGTTCAACCAGCACGCCCGCACCCTCTACCGCAGCAACCGCTGACTTCGGCCGACCGCGCGGCACCGCCGGACGGCCTGCCTTCTGACGCAACGTCATGTCGCCAGGCCGTCGTCCCTCACCTCGGCGGTGCCGCGGGCGCGCCCCAGGACTTGGAACCGCAGACGAGAAAGCGAGACGAAGAACGATGAATCCCGCGAGCACGGTACGCACAGCGGTCGGTACCTCGCTGCTTGAGGACTTCTCCCTGGAGATGACCGGGAAGGACGTTCCCAAACTGGAGGAGGCCCGCGACACCATTCCCCAGGGCACCCGGATCAATGTCACCTTCCTCGGCAACGAGGACCTGCGGATGCGGCTGGACGCTGCGCGCGCGGTCAAGCGGCTCGGTTTCGTTCCCGTACCGCACATATCAGCCCGCCGCCTCGGGTCGCGCGCCGACTTCGAGCGGTTCCTGGCCGGTCTGCACGCCGACGGCACATCCGACAACGTGTTCGTCGTCGGTGGGGATCCGGCGCGTCCCGAGGGTCCCTTCGCCGATGCCCTGTCCCTGATCGACACGGGGCTGCTGCAGGAGTACGGCGTCCGCCATGTCGGTGTCAGCGGGTATCCGGAAGGACACCCCGAGATCGACGGCGGTCTGCTGTGGTCCGCGCTGCGGGACAAGCACGCGGCGCTGTCCGCGCAGCCCCTGGAGGGCGGCATCATCACGCAGTTCGGGTTCGACGTCGACGCGGTGCTCGCCTGGGTGGAGGAGGTCCGTCGCCAGGACATCGCGCTCCCGATCAGGATCGGGGTGCCCGGGCCGGCCGGAGTGCGCCGGCTCATGTCGTACGCCGCCCGGTTCGGCGTCGGCACCAGCGCCTCCGTCGTCAAGAAATACGGCTTCTCCCTGACCAACCTCATGGGCACCGCGGGACCGGACCGCTTCCTGCGCGACCTCGCCGCCTCCCACGACCCCGCCCGGCACGGCGAGTTGAAGATCCATTTCTATACGTTCGGCGGGCTCAAGGCCACCTCCGACTGGGCCACCCGCTTCCGGAAGGAGAGCCTGGCATGACCCTCACGCAAGACGCCCCGGCCCGCTCCGCCCCGAGCAAGCCGCCTGCCCAGCAGGCTTCGCTCATCGTGCAGGGCGCCGACGCCACGGGCATCGTCGCCGCCGTGGCATCCGTCCTCAGCAGCCACGGCGCGAACATCGTCTCCCTCGACCAGTACTCCGACAACCCGCAGGGCGGCGCCTTCTTCCAGCGCACCGTCTTCGGCCTCGACCACCTCCAGGCCGCGCTGCCCGACCTGCGAGCGGATCTCGACGAGCGCCTGGTGGGAGAGTTCGGACTGAGCTACACGCTGCGCGACCTGTCGGTGCCCAAGCGGGTCGCGATCTTCGCCTCGAAGTCCGACCACTGCCTGCTCGACCTGCTCTGGCGCCACCGCCAGGGCCAACTGCCCGTCGCCGTCTGCATGGTGATCTCCAACCACCCGGACGTGGCCGAGGAGGTGCGCAGTTTCGGCATCCCCTTCTTCCACGTCCCCTGCCAGGGCGCGGACAAGTCCGCTGCGGAGGCGGAACACCTGCGGCTGCTCAAGGGCAACGTCGACTTCGTCGTCCTGGCCCGCTACATGCAGATCCTCTCCCGTGACTTCATCGAGGATGTCGGCGTTCCGGTCATCAACATCCACCACTCCTTCCTGCCCGCCTTCATCGGCGCCGGACCGTACGCCAAGGCGAAGGAGCGGGGCGTGAAACTGGTCGGAGCCACCGCCCACTACGTCACCGAGAACCTCGACGAGGGCCCGATCATCGAGCAGGACGTCGTCCGCGTCACCCACGCCCACACCGCCGCCGACCTCACCCGTCGCGGCGCCGACGTAGAACGCGCGGTGCTCTCCCGCGCCGTGTTGTGGCACGCCGAGGACCGGGTCATCCGCGACGGCAACCACACCATCGTCTTCGCCTGACGGCGAGACGGCTCGTCGACTCCCACCGACAGGAAAACGCCCGGTGCAGGGATAGACGGTCTTGTCGTGCGCCACACCCCCAAGCGACCGAGCCGGCCGCCGCGACGGCGCCGCGCGTGTGCCATCGCGCGGCGACCGCAGCGACGACCGGCGGCCGGCTCGGTCCAGGCGCCGTACAGCCGCGGTCACACCGACCGCACGCAGCACACCTCTCTCACCCGGGCGAATCGTTCCTCACGACAAGAAAGCGGTTCGCCACCATGACAACCAGGATCGACGGCACCGGGATCGCCCGACGCATCCGTTCGCAGGTCGCCGAAGAGGTCGCCGCGGCGGCGGCCACCGGTTCGGGGAGAATCCCCGGACTGGCTACCGTCCTCGTCGGCGACGATCCGGCCAGCGCCGTGTACGTCGCCGCCAAACGGCGCGCCATCAAGGAAGCCGGTATGCGCGACTTCCACCGCCACCTGCCCCAGCACGCCACCCACGACGACGTGGCCGCCGTCCTGGACGAACTGGCCGCCGACCCGGAGGTCTCCGGCATCCTGCTCCAACTTCCCTTGCCCCCGCAGCTCGACGCGGCCACGCTGATCGACCGCATCCCCGTCACCAAGGACGTCGACGGCCTCACGACCGCCAGCCTCGGTCTCCTGGCCCGCGGGGAGCGGGGGCTGCGCCCCTGCACGCCCAGTGGCGTCATCGAACTGCTCGACGCCGAGGGCATTTTGCTCAAGGGCGCGAACGTCGCGGTGGTCGGCTGGGGGGAGCTCGTCGGCAAGCCCTTGACCCACCTGCTGCTGCGGCGCGGGGCGACCGTGTCCGTGGCGCACGAGTTCACCGTCGACCTCGCGGCGGTGACCCGGCCCGCCGACATCGTCGTGGTCGCCACGGGGGTCTGCGGGCTCATCGGCCCCGAGCACGTCCGGACCGGCGCCGTCGTGATAGACGTCGGCATCCATCGGACGCCTGCGGGCCTGACCGGTGACGTTCGTTCCGACGAGCTCGACGGTATCGCCGGTCGTATCACCCCCGTCCCCGGCGGCGTGGGCCCCATGACCATCGCCATGCTCATGGTCAACACACTGCGTGCCGCTCAATGGAATGCCGAACCCGAGGCCGTCGCCGCTTGAGGGCTCGACGGGACAGGGGTTCGACAGTGGCCGGCCGCTCGCGGCAAAGGAGGTTCGGAATGGACCAGTTGCCTCCCCTGGCACTGCTCGGCGGACATCTGGCCACCGGTCTCGTGGACGTCACCAGCGACCCGTCGGCGCTGGACTCCCAGGGCTTCTGGGCCGTGGCAGCGGACTTCGAGGGGCACCTGACGTGCGCCCGCTTCCGCGACGTACGACGGGTGGACGACCGCCGTGCCCCTACGGCGCCGTGGCGCGGCCCGCGTGCCGACACATGGACCTCCTCGCTCGACCGCCTCGCCTACACGAACGGAGTGACACGCATCCGCGAGCACATCGCCGCCGGTGAGGTCTACCAGGCCAACCTCTGCCGGGTGCTGTCCGCTCCCCTCGCGCCGGAAGCCGACGTCATGGCACTCTCCGGACGGCTGGCACGCCACAATCCCGCACCGTACGCGGGCGTCATCCGCCTCCCGCGGTACGAGGTGGAAGTGGCCACCGCATCCCCCGAACTCTTCCTGCGGCGTGACCGCGGCGACGTGACGTCGGGCCCCATCAAGGGAACCGGCCGCACCGAGGCGGATCTGCTGGAGAAGGACCACGCGGAGAACGTGATGATCGTCGACCTGGTCCGCAACGACCTCGGCCGCGTCTGTGTCCCCGGTTCCGTGACCGTGCCCGACCTGTGCGCCGTCGAGAAACATCCGGGGCTCGTGCACCTCGTGTCCACGGTGCGAGGGCGACTGCGCGAAGGCGTGGGCTGGCCCGAGCTGCTGACGGCGACGTTCCCGCCGGGTTCGGTCACGGGGGCGCCCAAGGAGAGCGCCCTGCGGATCATCGAAGCGTTGGAGACCGCGCCCCGCGGTCCCTACTGCGGTGGAATCGGCTGGGTCGACGCCGACCGTGGACGCGGCGAACTGGCCGTCGGCATCCGCACCTTCTGGATCGACCGTGCCGAAGGGCACCTGAAGTTCGGTACGGGAGCGGGCATCACCTGGGGCTCGGAGCCCGAGCGCGAATGGCAGGAGACCGAACTGAAGGCACATCGACTGCTGGCCATAGCGAGCGGAGGTTCGACATGCCCGTAGAGGGAGCGGCGCCCCGTTGTCACGGCGGAGCTGCGCGATGTGCGCAGACGCAGTGTCGCGACAGGCTCGCCGGCCGTACGGGATTCCGCGGGCCGGTCGAGACGCGTCCTCGCCTGGAGAACTGAAACGATCTAGCGCGTAGAGTGAACTCCACACGCTTCAACGTTCTGCGGGCCGGAAGCCACTTTCGGCGATACCTGCGCGCGGGGTGTGGGGCGTGCGAGGCCGGCGAAGGGGAGTGTGTCGACATGGGCCGTTCGGGCCGGGTGACGTTGAGCGACGTGGCCAAGGCGTCCGGAGTGTCGCGGGCGACGGTGAGCTTCGTGCTGAACGACGACCCACGGCAGACGATCTCCGCGGCCACCCGGGAGCGGGTCGTGGAGGCCGCTCAGGACCTCGGATACGTCCCGCACGGGATCGCCCGCGCGCTGCGCGAGGGGTCTTCGCGCATCGTCGTGCTCAACGTCGACTGGGGCATGGAGGGCAACTTCTCCCGGAGTTACGTCCGGGGCCTGGACGAGGAACTGGCCGAACACGACCACATCCTTCTGGTCCGCCACGGGCACGCGATCCCGGAGGCCACGCAGAAGGTCCTGGACACCATCGCGCCGCGGGCGGTGCTGCGGCTCGGCGAGGTCTACATGCAGGGACACGAACCGACCGAGGAGGACTGGGAGAACGGGTTCGCCGCCAACGCCGCGCTGCAGATCGGCTACCTCGCCGAACGGGGGCACACCCGGATCGCGATGGCGATGCCCGACCATGACTTCCCGCTGACCGAGGCCCGGCTCGGATTCGCCCAGGAGGCCGCCCGGCGTCGGGGACTTCCGCCTTTGGAGCGCTTCGTCGTGCCGAGGCCGCGGGAGGCCGGTGCGGCCGCCGTCGAGGCGTTCCTGGCGGCCCACGGGGACGTGACCGCGCTGGCCGCCTTCGACGACGACATCGCACTGCGCAGCCTCACGGCCCTTCTGGACCTCGGGCTGCGGGTGCCCGAGGACGTGGCCGCGATCGGCTTCGACGAGACCGAGCACGGCTCCCTGTCCACACCCGCGCTCACCACCGTCCACATCGACGCCGAAGTCCTCGGACGGGTCGCCGCCCGCAACGCCCTGGGCATCGACACCGGGGGTCTGGCACCCGTGCCCGGCCGGATCGTGGTACGCGCGTCGGCGTGACCGCCGCAGGCCCGCCGCTGTGAGGACGCCACGCGGCTGACGAGCCGTTGTGGCGCGCCCCGAAGCGCGGTCCGTGGCCGTCGCTCACGGGGTGGTGCGGACCACCGGCCACATCGTCGCGTACGTGGGATCCTCCCCCTCCAGCGCGACGAGCAGCTTCCGGAGCTGTCCGATGATCTCGTCCTTCTCCCCGTCACCCAGGATCTCGGCGAGTACGCCATCGACCGCGGCGATGCGGGTCCGGCCGTCCGCGACGCCGGCGAGGCCCGTTTCGGTGAGTTCGTGGAGGATGACGCGTTTGTGCACGGGATGCGGCAGCCGTCGGACCCACCCGAGGCGTTCGAGCTGCGAGAGCGCTGTCGTCACGCTCTGCGGCGTGATGTGAAAGCGCCGTGACAGGTCCGAGGCGGACATCAGGCCGAGTTCGTCGAGGTGAACGGCGAGACCGAGCTGGGTCACCGTGACGTCGAGTCCGTCGAGTGCGCTCTGGAGGCGGCCGTGCACGGCTTGCTGCGTTCGCCACAGTACGTGGGGCAGCCCGTCCTGCCATGCGGGACCCGTTCTGTCCTTCGCCGAAGACATCGTCACCCTCCGTTCGTGCGGGACACCATTATCCGCCCGAAGTCATTGTTTCAGACATCTTCAAACATTCCAGCTGCCTGTTATACGCTCTCGGGGCACGGCGATGAGGCTGTGCGCTCATGACCCGAGAGGAATCCCATGCCCAGTCTCGAAGAAGAGATCAACAAGGCCGGAGGAGCGCTCGCCCTGCTCCGCCAGGGGCGCTCCGGGGCGTACCCGTTCCCGATAAAGCCCGAGTTCAGCAACTGGCGTGACGAGCAGGAGGCTTGGCGCAACAGTGCGGCACTGATGGACCTGTCGCACCACATGACGGACCTCGTCGTGCAGGGGCCCGACACATACAGGCTGCTCGAACACCTCGGGGCGAACAGTTTCCAGGGCTTCGGCCCCGGCAGCGCCAAGCAGCTCATCGCGGTCCGTCCCGACGGCTACATGATCGGCGACTCGATCCTGTTCTGCGTCGGCGACCACCACGTCCGGATCGTCGGCCGTCCGCCGGCCCTCAACTGGGTCCAGTTCAACGCGGCCACCGGCGACTGGGACGTCACCGTCCGCCGGGACGAGCGCACTGTGAACAACCCGAAGGGCCGGGAACTGTTCCGGCTCCAGTTGCAGGGCCCGCACGCCGAGGCGATCTTCGAGAAGGTCAACGGCGGCCCGATGCCCGACATCCCGTTCTTCACCATGGGCCGCTTCAGCGTAGGCCCGCACGAGGTCACCGCGCTCAACCACCGGATGTCCGGCTTCCCGGGCTACGAGTTCACCGGGCCGTACGCGGACATCGAGTCGGTGCGCGACACCATCGTGGAGGCCGGTGCCGAGTACGGCCTGCGCCAGATCGGTGCCCGCGCCTACGCGTCGGTCGCCACCGAGTCGGGCTGGATCGCCAACACCCTGCCCGCGACCTACTCCGGCGAGGACATGAAGGCGTTCCGCGAGTGGCACTCGGCGCGCTCGTTCGAGGGCAACCTCGCGCTCGGCGGCAGCTACGTCGCCGACCGGATCGAGGACTACTACACCACCCCGTGGGACCTCGGCTACGGCCACATCCTCAAGTTCGACCACGACTTCGTCGGGCGCGCGGGACTTGAGGCGATCAAGGACCAGCCGCACCGCCGCAAGGCCTGGGTGCTCTGGGACCGCGACGACGTCGCGAAGATCTTCGCGAGCATGTACGAGCAGGGCGACCAGCGCTTCAAGTACATGGAGATGCCTGCGGCCTTCTACACCGCCTGTCAGTTCGACCGTGTGGAGAAGGACGGCGAACTCGTCGGAGCGGCGATGCTGACCTCGTACTCCGCGAACGTACGCGGCTGGATCTCGCTCGGCACGATCGACCCGGCGGCCGCGGCCGGCGACCAGGTGGAGATCGTGTGGGGCGAGCCGAACGGCGGCTCGCCGAACCCGGCCGTCGAACGCCACGCCCAGACGCGCGTGCGCGGAACGGTCATGGCGCGTCCGTTCGCCAAGAAGCACTGACCGGGCAGCCGACCGGCCGGAAAGAGGCAGGGCGACGGCCGCCTCGACTCCGCAGGACGGCATCGATCAGGCGGGCTCACCGGTTCAGCTGCTGCGGCAGCGCGAGGACCGGTACGTGCTGAGTGGAGTGCCGCCGGATCTGTTCCTCTCCTGCACGAGCGGGAGCGGGAGATCACCGACACGCTGGTGGAACTGGCGGTGCGGCAGCCGACAACGCGCCGTCCCACCCGCTTCACCCCGTCAACTCCCCTTCATATGCTGCTACTTGCCCGCATCCAGCGTGGCAGGGACAGGGGGACCACCGTGGCGCATCCGACCGGAGCCGATGGGCTGGGACCATTGATCGGCGAGTACGGATACGACTGGGAGCGGGCCCGGCGCGGCGCTGTCGGCTGGCTTGTGGTCGGCGTGCTGGGCACCGTCGTCGGCATCCCTCTGGTCATCAGTTACGCCGGCGACGCCGGAAGCGGCGGCTCCAGCCCACTGCCCGGCATCGTGATCGGCCTGGGCCTGGTCGGGCTCGCCGTCGGCGGCACCCTGCTGGCCCGCAGCATCACCCGCCGACGGGAGGTCTTCCGCCTCTACCAGGGCGGCCTGGTGCACCAGCGGGCCGACGCCGAACGTGTCCTGGTCTGGCAGGACATCGCCCGGGTGGACTACGACGAGAACGACCGGGCCGCCGCCCGGTTCGCGGGCACCGATGTGCGCTGCCTGATCCACCTCAGAGCCGGCGGCCGAATCCGCGTCACCGGCTACCACGACAACGCCCACCGGCTGGGCAGCACCCTGTGGCGTGCCATCGCCAAGAACGAACCCCCGGCCGCTCCCTGACCGCCCCTGGAGGACGGTACCGCGTGTCTCGTTCTGTGGCGCGGCCCGCCGTCGCTGTCGGGATGTCCGACGTCAGGGCGTACCCCGAGACGGGAGCCAGTGCCTGATCTTGGTAGTCCGCCGAAGCCAGTCGTGCCACATCCGAGGCCAGGGAATCCGGTGGAAATCCGGAACTGACGTGCAGCGGTGAGGGGGACGGGCGGGGCACTCGACGCCACTGGAGCGAGGCGGGCCGGCCGAAGGAGCCGGTGCGCAACGCGCCGGGAAGGCGCTCCGTCCGGACGAACCCGGGTCCGAAGACCTGCCGGCGCCTCCCCGCCACGAGCGAGGAGGACCTCCATGGGCCAGGCTCCGCGTTCGAGCCCCGACAGGCAGGGCATGCCCGTGCTGCGTACCGTTCCCGTCCCTCTCCGCCGTACCGCGGCCCTCCTCCTGGCGCCCGCCCTGCTGCTGACCGCCTGTGGCGGTTCCAAGGGGGAACACGCCGACGACGAGGCGGCCGAGTCGGCCGCAGGCTTCCCGCTCTCCCTCGGCCTCGCCGACCACATGGCCGGCACCGCCACCTGGACCGACCCGGTGCTGAAGGGCCTGGAGAAGGCGAACGCGTCCGTGTCGCGCCTGGCCGACAACGCCCCCTCCTTCGCAAAGGTCCTCGACGCCGAACCCGACCTCGTCACCGCCTCGTTCGTCTCGACCCTCGGCACGGGCGGCGTCGCCACCCGCGAGCAGTTCGAGAAACTGGGCGTGCCCACGTACGTCTCCCCGGCCGACTGCGCCGCCGGCCGGACCGTCGCCGAGGGCAGCCCCGCCGACGTCCTCACCCCCGCCCTCATCAAGGACGTGTACGGCGTCCGCGCCGAGGTCGTCCACGCCCCCGGCCATCCTGTGATCCGCTTCCTGCGCTCGGAAAGTCGGGCACCGCACCGGCGGGTCCGACCGAGCCCGGCCCACCGCGGATCGACCGGAACCGCGGCACTTTCGCGACACACCCGGCAGGACACCGTCCGCTTCAGCCGGGACGGTCGTTGCTGGTGTGACCGATGTTCCCGGCAGCAACGAGTGATGTGCGTCAAGGCGGTGCTCCCCGGGGGCGACACCGCCTTCGACGTGCGGCAGCGGATCGTCCATGACGTGCAGCAGTGCACTCGGCCATTGCTTTGAACGATTCAAAAACCCTGCCCTGTCTGGGACTCTGCTCAGCAGACGCCGTTCCGGTAGGGGTGATTGCGCCTCACCAAAAGCGCCCTTTTGTGGTGAACATTGACGGTAGCGGCCTTCCGTGTGTGAACCCTTGACGCTCGCGATGTGCACACCTACCGTCTCCGGCGGACGATGTAAAACGATTCAAGTCACCGAAGTACGCGACTTCTGCCGTCAGTTGAGCCCGTAGTCCTCCGCCGTCGCGCCTGCCCTCGCATCCGTGCCCGGAGGCACTCCCCCTGCCCGGAAGGAGCATGGCGCCTTGTCCGCACCGCGCGACACGCCCCGCCCGTCCCGACGCCAGATCCTCGTCGCCGCATCCGTCGCGGCAGCCGCCGCCTCGCCGACCCCGCAGACGGCCCGCGCCGCCACGGCCGGACGGCGGCCGGCTCTCGTCCCCTTCCCGTCGGCCGATGTCCGGCTGCTGGAGAGCCCGTTCCTCGCCAACATGCGGCGCACCTGCACGTATGTGCTCTTCGTCGACGCCGACCGGCTGCTGCACACCTTCCGTCTGAACGTGGGACTGCCCTCTTCGGCCGAGCCGTGCGGGGGATGGGAGGCGCCGGGGATCCAGTTACGCGGCCACACCACCGGGCACCTGCTCAGTGCGCTGGCCCAGGCGCACGCCCATACCGGCGACGACGCCTACGCGGCCAAGGGCCGTTCGATCGTGTCGGTGCTGGCCCAGTGCCAGCAGTCCGCCGAGGCCGCCGGCTACCACCGCGGCTACCTGTCCGCCTTCCCCGAGTCCGTCTTCGACCAGCTCGAAGCCGGGGGCAAGCCCTGGGCGCCGTACTACACCCTCCACAAGATCATGGCGGGCCTGCTCGACCAGTACGAACTGAGCGCCAATGAGCAGGCGTTGGCCGTGCTGCTGGACATGGCGGCCTGGGTGGACGCCCGCACCGCACCGCTCTCCCGCGAGCTGATGCAGACGGTGCTGAACGTGGAATTCGGCGGCATGAACGACGTACTCGCCCGCCTTCATCTGCTGACCGGTGACCCGGCGCACCTCCGCACCGCCCGGCGGTTCGACCACGAGGCGCTGTACGCCCCACTGGCCGCCGGCCGGGACGAACTCGCGGGGCACCACGCCAACACCGAGATCGCCAAGACAGTGGGAGCGGTACCGAGCTACGAGGCCACGGGTGAGAGCCGCTACCTCGACATCGCCGACCACTTCTGGACGACGGTCGTACGGGACCACTCGTACGCCATCGGGGGCAACTCGAACCAGGAGCTGTTCGGGCCGCCGGGCGAGATCGTCAGCCGGCTGTCCGAGGTGACCTGCGAGAACTGCAACAGCTACAACATGCTCAAGCTGGGCCGGCAACTGTTCCTGCACCGTCCCTCCCGCGCCGAGCACATGGACCACCACGAGTGGACGCTCTACAACCAGATGCTCGGCGAACAGGACCCCGACTCCGCGCACGGATTCGTCACCTACTACACCGGGTTGTGGGCGGGTTCGGAGCGGCAGCCCAAGGGCGGCCTGGGTGCCGCGCCCGGCAGCTACAGCGGGGACTACGACAACTTCTCCTGCGACCACGGGACCGGTCTGGAGACGCACACCAAGTTCGCCGACAGCATCTACTTCCGCACCCGCGGCACCGGTACACGTGGTCCTTCGCTGTACGTCAACCTGTTCATCCCCTCCGAACTGCACTGGCGGGAAACCGGAGTGACGGTCGTTCAGGAGACGTCGTATCCCACGAGCGACCGCACCCGTCTCACCGTCACCGGGGGAGACGCACGCTTCACGCTGAGGATGCGTGTCCCCGGCTGGGTGGCGGACACCGGCAGACCCGCCGTGCTCAAGGTCGACGACCGGCACTACCCGGCCAGGCTGGAGCCGGGGACGTACGCCACGGTGGAACGGCGCTGGCGCTCGGGGGACACCGTGGAGCTCGTGCTGCCCCGCGAGCCCGTCTGGAAGGCCGCGCCCGACAATCCGCAGGTGAAGTCACTGTCGTACGGCCCCTTGGTCCTCGCGGGGGAGTACGGCGACACCCCGCTCGCCGTCCTCCCCTCGATCCGGCCGGACACCCTGCGCCCCTCGCCCGGCACTGCCACGGCCTTCACCGCACTCGCCGACGACCGCCGCGTGTCACTGCGACCGTTCCACGAAGTGCACCATCAGCGGTACAACGTGTACTGGGCCGTGCGGCCGCGCCCCGCACACGAACGGGACATCGCCCGCTACCCCTTCGACGAGGGGAACGGCATCTCGGCCACCGACCGTACCGGCACCTTCCCCGACGCGACGCTCGTCGGCGGCGCCACCTGGGCCGAAGACGACGGTGTGCGCTCGGTGTCCCTCGACGGACAGGGCGGCCATGTCGCGCTCCCCGCCGGTCTGCCGAGCGGGCTCGACGAACTGACCGTCAGCGTACGGGTGCGCGTGGACACCCTGGTCGCCTCCGCCCGCGTCTTCGACCTGGGATTCCACAAGGAGACCTATCTGTTCCTGGCGGCCACCACCGGCGCCGGGCGGGCCAGGGCCGCTCTGAAGATCGCCGGAATGCAGGCCGAGGACTTCGTCGACGCGGCCGCCCCGCTTCCCGTCGGCCGGTGGACCCATGTGACCCTCACCCTTGCCGGCGGCAGCGGCGGCACCGGCGTCCTGTACGTCGACGGCGCCGAATCCGGCCGCAACCCCGCCATGGTGGCGAGCCCGCTGCTGCTCGGCGCGAGCACCCGCAACTACCTGGGCCGCTCGCAGAACACCACCCACCCGTATCTGCACGGCGCCGTCCGCGACTTCCGCCTGCACAACCGGGCCCTGACCGCGTCCGAGGTGGCGCGCCTGGCCGCCGGCTGACCGGCATCCAGCCCCCGGCATCCTCCCGTACGCCCGCTGTCGTTCAGCCGTTCCGTCCGGTGCGCGCCTCGGCGCCCGCCACCCCCGCAGGAGTTCACCCATGCCTCACAACGACCTGTCCCGACGCCGCTTCGTGGTCGCGGCCGGTGCCGCGGGCACCGTACTCGCGATGGGACCCCCCGATCCCGCCCGAGCCGCCGAATCCGCCACGAGCGCCGAACCCGGCTTTCTCGCACGGCACTTCGCCGATCCCCGCAAGGACAGCAGACCGACCGTCTACTGGTACTGGAACGGACCCGTCACCCCCGAACTGGTGGACCGTCAGATGGCGGAGCTGCGGTCCAAGGGCATGTACGAAGTGGTGCTCTTCCCGTTCGACAACGCCGAGATGCAGCCGGTGTTCTTCACCGAGGAGTGGTTCGACATCGTCGGACACGTACTGCGCACGGCGGAACGGACCGGCATGCGGGTGTGGCTGTTCAACGACGACCACTTCCCCAGCGGCCGGGCGGGCGAGTACGTCGTCAAGGGCGGCACGGTCGGCTCCCGCACCTACGCGCCACGGCCCGACCTGCGGCTGAAGGGGTTGTGGCGCTCGACCACCGTCGTGGCGGGACCCGTCACCGTCGACCTGCGCCGCAGCACCGGAGTGGGCGTGGAGGCCGGAAACCTGGTCGCCGACGCGGCGGTGCTCGACGGCGCCGCCGTACTGCGCGACGGCGACCGATGGACGGACTGCACCGTCACCGGCAGTGCCAAGGCCGACCACACCGCGGCCGGCCTCGTCGTCCGGGCCTCGTCCGACGGACTCGACGGTTACGCCGTCGCCTTCGACCAGACCGGAGTCGTCACCGTCCTGCGGCTGGCCCGCGGGGCCGACCCCGTCGAACTGCTGCGCAGCACCCGGACCGACGGCTTCAACAAGACCAAGTTCCACACCGTGGCCGTCACCGTCCGCGCGACGACACTGTCCGTCACCCTGGACGGCAAGGACAAGGGCAGCGTCAGCGACGACCGGTACGCGGCCGGCGGGGCCGGCGTACGGGCCGTGGCCGACCAGCGTTCCCTGTGGGACAGCTTCACCGTCGCGGCGGCCGACGGCACCGCGCTGCACACCGCGACCTTCGACGACCCGGCCGCAGCGGGGGACTTCCCCGAACGGGCCCGCCTCGGCGACCGGGCCACGGCCGTCGCCGCCGCGGCCCGGCCGGCCGGTACCGCCGACGCCGCCGACGTGGTCGACCTGACCGGACGGCTGAGCGGCGACCACACCTGGCAGGTCCCCGCGGGCCGTTGGCAGATCGACCTGTTCGGAGGAGTCCCCCTTGTCGACGACACCCAGGGCTACAGCCGCAGTTACGTCGATCTGCTCGACGACGAGCCCGTCGAACTCTTCCTCGACATCGTGCCCGGCGAGTACCACCGCCGCTTCGGCCGCTACTTCGGCACGGTGGTGCCCGGATTCTGGGACGACGAGCCGTTCTTCGCCTCGGCCGAAGCGCACTTCCGGCGCCTGCCGTGGTCGCCCACGCTCGACAAGGCGCTGCGAGCGGTGAACGTCGAACCCGGGATCGCCTACGCCTGTGCCTTCGACGACCTGGGCCGCGACGGCAGGATCGCCCGCGGCCGCTACTGGCGAGCCGTGTCCAACCGCTTCGCCCGCTACTTCCGGAAACAGGCCCGCTGGTACGAGCAGCGGGACGTCGCCCTGATCACCAACCCCCTCTACGACGAGACGGCCCCCGCCAAGCGCATCCCGTCCACCGGGGACCTGCACAAGGTCAACCAGTGGGCCCAGGTTCCCGGTGGCGACATCATCACCGCCGAGTACGTGGCAGGCCGGCCCACCATGATCCCCCGTAACCCCGCGTCCGTCGCCCACCAGATGGGCCGGGAGCGGGCCCTGCTGGAGATGTTCGGCAACATGGGCTGGCAGGTCACGCCCGGCTTCGTGCACGCGACCGTCGGCGCGCAGGCCACCCGGGGCATCAACCTGACCGTCCTGCACGCCCTGTGGACCGACGAGACGCTCGTCTACTTCCCGCCGCCCTTCGGCCCGCGCGCCCCCTGGTGGTGGGCGATGCGACCGCTCGCCGAGTGGATCGGCCGGGTGATGGAAGCCGGTCGCGGAACGTCCGGGGCCCGCACCGCGATCCTGCAGCCGCAGCGTGCGGCCGAGCAGTGGACCGGCACCGACCGGCAGGGCGAGGTCGACAGCGCGCTCGCCGACGCCGCCTACGCGCTGGAGCGTGCCCAGGTCGACTTCGACCTCGTCCACGAGGGCGCGCTCTCCGGCGACCCGGACCTGTTGTGTCATGCCGAGGCGCGGGGCGGCCGGCTGACCGTGGGCGCGGGCCGCTACGACCTGGTGGTGCTGCCTGCCACACCGACCCTGGACGTGGCTTCCGTACGCACGCTGGCGGAGTTCGCGCACGCCGGGGGAACCGTCGTCGCGGTCGGCTCCCTCACCGCCGACGAGGCGGACGGCAAGGACCGGTCCCTCGCACGCGCCCTGACGGACCTGTTCGGCGAGCGGGTGCCGGGCGACCGAACCGTGGGCCGGGGGCGTGCGGTACGGGTCGCCGACACCACGGGACTGCGCGCCGCGACCCACGAGGCGGCGGTGGCCGCCGCCGTGCTGGAGCCCGCGCAGGACGCGGTGCGCGTGCTGCGTGTCCACCGGGGCACGGACACCGCCTTCCTCATCAACAACGAAGGCGGAACTCCTGTCGAGACCGTCGCCACACTCCCCGCCACCGGGGTCCCCGAGCTCTGGGAGCCCGCGACGGGCAACACCCGCATCGCACCGGTGCATCGCAGCAGCAGGAGCGGCATTCAGCTGCCCGTGAGCCTGGAGCCCTACCGGACGCTGATCGTCGTGGTACGCCACGACGCCCCGGCCGCCCCGCATCTGACGGCCTCGGCGCTGCCCGTCGTCGCGGTCGAGCGGCACGGCTCCGCCCTGCGGGTGACGGTGGAGGCCTCGGCCCCCGGCAGCCACCAGCTCACCGGAACCGACGGCACCCACACCTACCGCGGCGCGGTCCGCACGGACGACCCGCTCGAACCGGTCGGAGTGGACGGCGACTGGACCCTCACCCTGGACCGCGACGGGGCCACACCGATCACCGGCCCCCTGGGCAGCTGGACCGACCACGACCGCCTCTTCTCCGGCAGCGGCACCTACACCCGCGACATCGTTGTCGACTCCACCCTGCTCGACGGGCGTCGGGTACTGCTCGACCTCGGCGACGTCCGCGAGGTGGCGGCCGTCACCGTCAACGGCACCGAACTCCCGCCCCTGCTGTGGGCGCCGTGGAGCGTCGACGTCACCGGTCTGCTGAGGCCCGGACGCAACTCCCTCGCCGTCCGTGTCGCCAACACGCTCTCCAACGAACGCAACAAGCCGCTGCCGTCCGGGCTGCTCGGACCGGTGACCCTGCGATTCCGGCGGCACCTCACCGCCGACCTCGCACGCGTCTGACCAGCCCCCGAACCCTTCCCGACCCGCACGCACCGCAGGGAGCCCCCATGATCGGACCCCGTCTCCGAAGCCGACGGCGACAGCCCACGCTCGTTCTCCTCGCCGGGCTGACCGCGTTCGTCACCGTACTGGCCGGCGCCGTCACCGCCGATGCCACCTCCGGCACCATCACCCCGACCCGGCTGCGCACCCAGCACCTGAGCCGGGCCCTCGGCATCGACGACACCACGCCCGACCTCAGCTGGCAGACCACCGCCCGCGCCGCGAACACCCTCCAGTCCGCCTACCGCGTCCAGGCCGCCAGCACCCCGGAGCTGCTGCGCCATGGCCGCCCCGACCTGTGGGACTCGGGCAAGGTCCGCTCGACGCTGCCCGAGACGACGTACGCCGGCAAGGAACTCGGTTCCCGCACCCGTGTGTACTGGCGGGTCATGCTCTGGTCCTCGCCGGAGCAGCGTGACTCGGGCTGGAGCGACACCGCCGTCTTCGAGACCGGCCTGACCCGGCCGTCGGACTGGAACGCCGACTGGATCACCCATCCGGACTGGCGGCTCAGCGAGCGCGCCGTCGAACCCGTCGTCGTCAAGGTCCCCCGCACCACGGCTCGTTACGTACGCCTGGACGTCACCGAGCTCGGTCTGCCCCTGGCCGAGGACTTTCCCACCCGCACCTGGCGTGTCCAGCTCGGCGAGATCGACGTGCGCGACTCCGCCACCTCCACCACCGGCCTCGCCCACGGTGCCGCGGTGACCGCGTCGGAGAGCAACACCCTGCGCAAGACCTGGGAACCGGCCCTGGCCGTGGACGGCCTGCCCAACAGCGCACTGCAGACCGCGGCCGGATACGCGAGCGCCGCACACACCGGTGCGGACATCACCGACGCGCCGGTGGTCCTCACCCTCGACCTGAAAACGGCGAAGAGCTTCGACGAGGTGGCGCTCTACCCGCGCGCCGACGTCCTCACCCCCGACGGCCGTGTCCCGAACTTCCCGGTCGACTACGCCCTGTCGAGCGCCGACGCCGCGAACGGTCCCTTCACCACGCTCGCCCAGGTCGACGGCCAGAAACCGCCCGAGCCCTACCTGCCGGACGGACTGCCCCTGCTCACCGACGACTTCAAACTGCCCGGAAGGGTACGCGGCGCCCGGCTGTACATCGCCGGCCTCGGCATCTACGACGCCACCATCAACGGTGAGCCGGTGGGTGACGCCGTCCTGGAACCCGCCAACACCGACTACGCGGAACGCGTCCAGTACGCCACCTACGACATCACCGACCGGCTGCGAACCGGCGCCAACACCATCGGTGTCGCCCTGGGCAACGGCATGTCCAACGTCGTCAGCACCGCCGACCGCTACCGCAAGCTGTACGGCAACCTGAGTGACCCGAAACTGATCGCCCGGCTGGAAGTGACCCTGACCGACGGCAGCGTCCGCACCGTCACGAGTGGCGGCGACTGGCGTACCACGCTCGGACCCACCACCTCCTCCAACTGGTACGGCGGCGAGGACTACGACGCCCGTCGGGAGATCGCCCACTGGGACGAGCCGAGCGGCGACCGGCGCGGCTGGGACAGAGCGGTCACGGTACCGAGCCCCGGGAGCGCGCAGACCCCGTCCCGGCTCAGCGCACGCGAGACCGAACCCATCAAGGTCGTCGAGACCCTCAAGGGCAAGGAGGTCGACGGCGCGGCCAACAGCAGGGTCTTCGACCTGGGCCGCAACATCGCGGGCTGGCCGGAGATCACCGTCGGCACGCCCGCCGGAACCGCGATCCGCGTCTACCCGGCCGAAAGCCTGAAGGAAGGCCACGCGTTCCAGTCCATCAGCAACGTGGGCGCCCCCCTCTGGGACAGCTACACCACCCGCGGAGCCCGCAGCGAGACCTGGCACCCGACCTTCGGCTATCACGGCTTCCGCTACCTGGAACTCAAGGGCCTGCCCGACCGGGCGACGGTCACCGTGCGCGGCAGGGTGCTGCGCACCGACAACACCTCGGCGGGCGAGTTCCGCAGCTCCGACGCGCTCATCAACGACATCCACTCACTCATCCGGCGCGCCATCGAGGGGAACATGATGAGCGTCCTCACCGACTGCCCCAGCCGGGAGAAACTGGGCTGGCTGGAGCAGGACCAGCTCGTCTTCCCCGCGCTCGCGGACAACTACGACATGCGGTCCCATCTGCGCAAGATCGTCCGCGACATGGCGGACGCCCAGACGGAGGACGGGCTCATCCCCAGCACCGTGCCGGAGTACACCAGCCTGCCCGGCGCCTACCGCAACGACTCCAACTGGGGCGGCGCGTTCGTCCTCGTCCCCTGGCAGCTGTACACGACCTACGGGGACACGGACACACTGCTTACCTACTACCCGCGCATGCGGCAGTACGCCGACTTCCTGGAGCGGCAGGTGTCCGGCGGCATCCTCGACTACGGCCTGGGCGACTGGTTCACACCGGACCGTACGTTCCCGCGGGCGGTCGCCGGCACCTACGGCTACTGGCGGGTCGTCGACGCCCTCGCCCGGATCGCGACCGTCCTGGGCGACGGGGCGGCGGCCGACGCCTACCGGGCGAAGGCGGACGCCAGTGCGACGGCACTCGCCGCGAAGTACTACGACACCACCACCGGCACGTTCGGGGGCGGCGGCCAGGGAGCCGAGGCCCTGGCCCTGGACATGGGGGCGTACCCGGCGGGGGAGAAGGACCGCCTCATGGCCCACTTCACCACCGCCGTCCAGGACGCCGGCCACCACCTGTCGCTGGGCGAGATCTCCCTGCCGGCCGCCTTCCGTGTCCTGTCCACCGCGGGACGCGACGACATCGTCCACGAGATCGCCACCCGGACGACCAGCCCCAGCTACGGCTACCAGGTGCGCGCCGGCAACACCACGCTCGGCGAGTCCTGGGACGGTGGCCCCGGCCAGTCGCAGAACCACTTCATGCTCGGCGCCATCGACTCCTGGTTCACCACCCGGGTCGCCGGCATCGACCAGACTCCCGACTCGGTCGGCTATGCCGAGCTCCTCGTCGCCCCCGCGGTCGAGGGCGGCATGACCTCGGCGTCGGGCTCCTACCGCACTCCGTACGGCATCGCACGTACCGACTGGACGCGCGACCCCGGGCGGTTCCGGCTCACCGTGGACGTGCCCGCGGGCAGCACGGCGGAGGTGCACGTCCCCCTGTTCGACGGACACGCCGAGGCGCCTGCCGGAGCACGCCTGGTGCGTGACAGCGGGACCGAGGCGGTGTACGCGGTCGGCTCGGGCCGTTGGAGCTTCCGCTCGATCACTTCCTAGCGGGACCCGCGCCCACACTCCGCTTCCAGGGTTTCACGGCGTGCCGGTTCGGACACACCGACCGGTATGGTCCGCCTTGACCGGCGTGGCTCGGGGGATGAGCGTAACCATAAGTGGTGAATGTTCTCATCACATGGTGAACACCATCAAAGGAGGCGCTCGTGAGCACAGTTTCTCAGCCACGAGTATCGGGTCTGGAAATCCGCTCCATCGACTACGTCCCCCTGAACGAGCGGCACGGAAAACTGTGGCATCTGGGGCCTCTGTGGTTCATGTCCAACGCGCAGATCGCCACACTGGCGGTCGGACTGATCAGCATCACCGAGGGCGGCAACCTCGTCTGGTCGCTGATCGCGATCGCCGCGGGCACCATTCTCGGTACGTTCTTCATGGCTTTCCACTCCGCGCAGGGCCCGCAGCTGGGACTGCCGCAGATGATCCAGTCACGGCCGCAGTTCGGCTATGTCGGAGCCCTGCTGGTGTGGCTGTTCGCCTATGTGCAGTACGCCGGGTTCAACGTCTTCAACACGATCCTGGCCGGCGAGGCCCTGCACAGCACGGTGCACGGCGGGGTCAAGCTGTGGGTCGTCGTGGTCACCCTCGTCGGGTTCGTCATCGCGCTGGTGGGTTACGACGTCATCCACCGCGCCGAGCGGGTCCTCACCTACATGTTCCTGGTCATCTTCGGGATCTTCACCGTGGGCATGCTGGTCACCCTGCACTATCCCCCCGGCTCCTTCGACCTCGGCGGCTTCAAGTGGACCCCGTTCCTGGCGCAGTTCGGGGTGGTCGCCGGCTACCAGATCAGCTGGGCCATCTACGTCTCGGACTACTCCCGGTACCTCCCTCCGGATGTGACCGTCCGCAAGACCTTCTACTGGACGTACTTCGGGTCGGCGCTCGGCGGTATCTGGCTGATGACGCTCGGGGCGCTGCTCGCCGGGTGGGCGGGCAAGGATTTCGAGACGGTCCGCTCGATCAACGCCGCGGGTGACAAGGTCTTCAGCGGGTTCGGTGCGATCGTGCTGCTGTTCGCTGCCCTGGGCCTGGTCTCGGTGACCGCGCTGAACATGTACGGCGGATCCCTCACGCTCATCAGCGCGATCGACTCGTTCAAGAGAGTGCGGCCGACCCTCGCCGTACGGCTCGTGACGATCGGCCTCACCGCGGTGCTCTCCGTGGTGGGTGCGCTGGCCGCCACCGCCCACTTCCTGGAGAACTTCAACAACTTCCTGCTCGTGGTGCTCTATCTGTTCATCCCATGGACCGCGGTGAACCTCATGGACTACTACGTGGTGCGTCGCGGCCACTACGCGGTCGCCGAGATCTTCAACCCGCACGGCATCTACGGCCGTTGGGGCTGGCACGGCATCATCGCGTATCTCGTCGGATTCGCCGCCATGGTGCCGTTCTTCTCCGTCGGCACGCTCTATGTCGGGCCTGCCGCCGATGCGCTCGGGGGTGCGGACATCGCCCTGTTCATCGGGCTGCCGGTCTCCGCGGTGCTCTACTGGCTGTTCACCCGGTCGATCGATGTCGACGCCGAGACACGCCTGGCCGAGGCGGAGGCCACGGCGCTGGAAACGGCGGCACACGAGCACCGAGAGCCATGACCTTCGCGTGGCCTCGGCGTAGCAGTCGTCGAGGCCGCGCGCCTTCGATGCAGAGTTCAAGCCTTGTGGAGCCCGCCGAGGAACTCGTCCAGCTCCACAAGGCGGATGCGCCCGACTCCGGGGGACTCCGCCCGGTAGTCGATGCGCGCGGCCCGTTGGTTGTCGTGGAAGTAGACGGCTTCGAGTGATCCGTCGGTGCCTTCAGTGAGCACGGGGTTGTCGACGAGGAAGTCGCGCACCTCGGCGGTGTCACGGCGCACCTGGAGCCACAGCCGCTTTCCGCCGAAGTGGTTCGGGGGGAGGACGACCCGTGTTCCGAAGCGGCGTTTCAGCTGGTAGGTACCCTTGCTGAGGAAGGCTTCGGTCCCCTGGAAATCGAGCCGCCGGACCCCGTTTCCGGCCGCCCATTCGATCAGGAGGAAGTACATCACCTTCAGCGCCCCGGCCGCGTAGTACTTGTCCGCTCCGTCGAGGACGCCCAGCAGCCGGGAAGTGAGCACTCCGGAGCGGGGGTCCCAGTGACACAGATGTCCGGCTATGCGCTCCCCGTCCATGGACAGGTGGAACAGCACCCCTGACCGGAACAGGCACTCGTACGCCGACTCTCTGCTCTCGGTGCGGGCCCGCGCCTCGTAGCGTTTGGACATCGTGGCCCGATACATGCGGTCGTAGAAGTACTCGAACCAGGCGGGGTCGCGCTCGATGCCGAAGGACCAGTCGTGCTGGCGCGACTTCTGGCGGAAATCCCGACGGGCGCCTTTTGAAGCGCTTGAGTGGATTCGGTCGAAGTCCCGGTCGAAGTCCAGTATGAAATGGACCCGGATGGGCATGATCAGTGACGCGTTCACGGGCAGGCGCTCGGCCTTCGCGGTACTGGTTCCCACGATGACTATGTCGGCTCCGGGCAGCCTGGGCGGATGCGTCAGCTGCCACCCTTTGAGGGTGGCTCTCTCGCGGACGGCGATCTCTTCCGCGCTGGATTCCCGGCGCTGCTCGGTGAATTCGAGCGCGTAGGCGAGCCCCTCGGGAACGCCCGAATACGAAATGGAGACCCCGCCGATGTCCGACCGGACAGCGGGGAATCGTGCCCAGCTTCTGGTGTCCCAGGCCACGCGCAGTCGGCTCAACAGTGGATGTCCGCTGTTGCGCCACGCGTAGCCGAGGTGCAGGCGGATACGCCGTGCCGGCGGAACCCGTGACGGCAAGAGGGCCGGACTCGTCATTTGTGAGACCACCTTCTGATCCCCCACATGGTCAGGGTGCCGTGGCTGCGAGTACCAGGCCCCGAAATGCGTTCTCGTCGCTGACAGGGAGAGTGCCGGTCATAGCCATGCAGAGGGACTATTCACGTTGCCTCCCACCGTTTGCCTCGTCACGGTGACCGATCACAGCTGCCTCGGAACGCTACCAAGCCGATTAGGGGCAGTCCACCGTTCATGAATACTTGTCCGAAAATGCTTGGCGGTCATGCAGGTTGTATTACCGCTGGCGTGTAGGGCCGAGCATGCTACGTATCGTGGTCGGTTTGTAGCCAGGTCGCCACGACGCCCCGCCTCCAGGACCGCGATCTGGTGAGCGCCCAATAGGCGCTAATTCAGGCTACGTTGGAAATCCGTCGAGAACTCCCGCACGCCTCCGGCCCCCTGGCGAGAGCACCGGTTCGACAATCGGATCATTCAAACCGAAGGTCTTTCTCCGGGACCGCAAGGACGACAGTCCGCTCGTTCACCTGTTCCGTTGACAGGCCAGTCGCACTGACGGCAAGGTCAAACGGAGCCTGCTTCTCCACTCATTCCCTCCGTTCCACTCATTCCCTCCGTGACAAGGCCGGTACGCGGTGCTCGACCTGCTGAAGGCGGAGTGTCATACCCCTGCCCGCCTCTACCGCGTATTCGACGTGTCCCCACGCTTGGAGGGCTGTGTGACCGATTCCCCGCTGTCGCCGTGGCTGCCCTTTCCGGCCATGGTTGTACGCAGCGCCGGCTTTCCAGTTTCCTGGCTCGCCGAACTGCACTCAGGCGCAACGGTGGCCGCACTGCGCCGAAACGACGACGCCACCGTCCGAGCCGTGTACGACGCCGAGGTGGCGCAGACCTCTGCCGCCGTCGTGCGCCGCTTCCGCGAGGAACCAAAGCTGCGTGACGCGGTGCAGTTCGCCAATCCGGCGCTGTGGCAGAGGCTGGCGCGCTGGCTGGATCGACGAGCCTTGACGACGGACGGCTGGCGCAGCGCCGACCGTCAGCGCACCGACACGCTGACCCGGCTGCTGCAGCGCTACTGCGCCAAGAACGAGACCACGAGTCATGCCGGACCCATCACCACCGCCTTCCTCCGCGCCGACCAGGTGGGCGTGACCTCGGTTCCCGGCGTGCCACGGCGACAGGTTCGCCTCTCGCACTGGGCGGCGGAGCGCTTACAGGCCTCGTTCCTCACCGGTGCCGTCGCAGCGCACCACTGGTGGCGCCCTCGCACGAGCGCCGGCAGCCACGTCTTCGACGGCGAACTGAGCGTCGTCCGATACGACTTCACCGAGCGGCATCAGCGTTTCTCCGACGCGGTCGTCAACGTTGCCCTGCACCGCTTGTCGCAGGACGAGGCGCGGGTGCTGCGGTGGTGCGACGGCAGCCGGTCCGTGGCCGAGATCTGTCACCGGTACGAGACGGAGTACGGCATGCCGCTGACGGAAGCCGTCGCCGTCGGGGTCCTGCGTTCGCTCGAAGAGTACGGGGCCGTCGTGACCGGGCCGGAACTCCCCTACGGAGTACACGACGCGATGCCGCTGCTGCGCCAACTCACCGTCGAGGTGGGCGACCAGAAGGCGGAGCGGCACGTGGCAGCGGTGGAATCCGCCCTCGCGGCCCTGGCATCGGCGGCCGACGAGACGGGCCGGGCGAAGTCGGCCACCGCCGTACAGACGGCCTACACCGCCGCGACAGGCGAATCGCCGTACCGGGCGCCCGGAGTCACCAACGGCGACCGCACGGTATTCAACGAGGACTGCGACAGCGAGTACGGCGCCATGGCCCTGGGACGGCCGATCCCCGACCTGGTGGCCCGTGAACTCGCCTTCGTCTACGACATCTTCCTGGTGCTGCCCCGTGCCCACCTGCACGCACTGCGTCGCATGATGCGGACATGGTTCGGCGGGGCCTTCGGCGCCGGTGCGAGCGTACCGATGGCCGACTTCGTCACCGCCTGCCTCTGTGATGACGCGCGACTGTCCGCCGGATTCGACGCGATCGAGTCGGAGATGTCCGCGCAGGCGGCGAAGGTGAAGGATCTCCTGACGCCCGCCGACCGCACCACCTCTGAGCATCACCTCACCGAAGAAGCGATCGCGGCCGCTCGCGCCCTGGCGGGCGACCCGCTGCCCGCTGTCTGCAACCCCGATCTGATGCTCGCGGCCGATGACCCGGACGCGTTGGCGCGCGGGGACTTCCTCGCGGTGGTGGGCGACCTGCACGCCGCCGAGGAGGGCCTCTCGCACAGTCTGTTCGCACCCTGGGTGGACGCGGCCGTGGGAGAGGGAACGCTGGGGGAGCGGGTGGCGGCTGCGTACCGGCCCCTTCTGGAGCCCGACGAGGATCTGGCCGACGTGACGCACCGACACCGCAGCAAGACCTACGCCCGGGCCGACCTGCCGTGCCTGGACATCGAGGCGGCCGACCGCTCGCCCCTGCCCGCCCCCGCGCGGGTACGGCTGCACGAACTGGTGGTCAGCGACACCGCGCGGGGACTCCGACTGCACCTCCCCGGCAGTGACCGTGCGCTGCGGCTGACCTCCCCGCCCCTGTACTGGCAGGGGGTGCGTACCCGCAATCCGTTCGCCGTGTTCTCGTTCCCGCAGCGCGTCGACGGTCTGCCTGTGCCCCTGGGAGACGAGGAATACCTTCCCCGCCTTGTGCACCGGAGGGTGGTGCTCCAGCGGGCGATGTGGGGACTGCCGGCGGCTTCCTGCCACGGCAACGACTGGTACGCGGGATTCCGCGCGGTGCAGCGTCTTCGGGAGGAGCACGGCCTGCCCCGGCATGTGTTCGTGAAGTTCCCCCAGGAAGTGAAGCCGCTCTACTGCGATCTGGACAGCCCGCTGCTGGTCCGCCAGGTCTCACACCTGGCCAAGGCGGCAGGGGACGGCAGATTGGTGGTCTCGGAGATGCTGCCCGACCCCGGCAGCCTGTGGCTCACCAGCAGCCTCGGGAAGGTCACTTCCGAGCTGCGTTACGCCGTTTTCAGCGCCGGTGGGACACGCCTTCCAGCGGCACGGCGTCCGGACGACGAGGGACAGGAGCAAGGGTGAAGGCCTCGATGCGAAGGCTCGTCGTCGACGTCGAGCCGCTCAGGACCGACGCCTCCTTCCGGAGGCTCTGGATCGGAGGGGCACTGTCGTCGGTGGGCAGCAGGATGACCACGTTCGCGGTCATCCTGCAGGTCTACCAGCTCACCGGATCCTCCACGGCCGTAGGTGCGGTGAGCCTTGCCACCCTGGGACCGACCCTCGTCATGGGTCTGATCGGCGGATCGCTGGCCGATGCGCTGGACCGCCGAAAGCTGGTTCTGGTGACCGGCAGTGGCATGGCCGGAGTCTCCCTGCTCTTCGCGGTGCAGGCCTTCGCGGGCAACGGGCAGGTGTGGCCCCTCTACGCGCTCACCACCGGACAATCGCTGCTCTTCGCCATCGACGCGCCGGCCCGTCGTACGTTCGTCCCCAGGCTGCTGTCGAAAGAAATGCTGCCGGCGGGCCTGACGTTGCAGATGCTGGCGTTCCACGCGAGCGTGATGGTGGGCCCGAGCCTGGCCGGCGTGCTCGCCACCGTGGGCGGGGTCAAAGTCTGCTACGTCATCGACGCGCTGACGTTCTTCGCCGCTCTGTACGGTGTCTTCCGGCTGCCCGCCATGCGGCTGGAAAAAGCGCCGACCAAGCCCGGGGCGAAGTCGATCTGGGAGGGATTGCGTTACGTCGGCCGCAATCGGATCGTGGCGGGAGCCATGCTCTCCGACCTGAGCGCCACGGTACTGGCCATGCCCTTCGCGATTCTCCCGGCCCTCAACACCTTCCACTTCGGGGGTTCGCCCAGCACTCTGGGACTGCTCAACGCAGCCCCGGCGGTCGGGGGAGTTCTGGCGATGTCACTGTCGGGGCCGCTGAACCGCGCCACACGGAAGGGCGCCTTGCTCCTGGGCGCCGGCACGGCGTGGGGGGTGGCATTGGCGTTCCTCGGGCTGACCGGGCAACTGTGGCTCGCCCTGGGGCTGTTGGCCGTGGCGGGAGCGGCCGACGCGACGGCCGTGGTCCTGCGCGGGTCCATTGTGCAGTCCAGCATTCCCGACGAGTTCCGCGGCCGCACCACCTCCGTCGACTTCGTCGTCGGAGCGGGCGGCCCGCATCTGGGGAATTTCCGCGGCGGTGTCGTCGCCTCGGCCGCCACGCCGTCGGTCAGTGCGCTCACCGGCGGACTCTCGTGTGTCGTGGCCCTAGGGCTCGTCGCACTGTGTTTCCCCGCGCTGCGGCGCTTCGACTCGGCGGCTGCCGACCCGCCCGCACCGGGCCCCGGCCCCGATCCCGAGCAGCACAGCGGCGAAGAGAGCGTGTCCGTCGGCGACCAGCAATGACCGGCCGCCGCCCGGTGGGCGGAACCGGCAAGCGACCAGAACCACTTGGTGGGGGTGCCCTCCCATGAGCATTCCGCGTACGTATCTTCCGCGTCTCGTCCTCACGGGGTGACTGACATGGTAAAGATCCTGATCGGCAACGACTTCGACGAGGTGCTGCGCACTCGCCCGGCATCCGGCTGGTGGAACCAGCGCGTGACGTGGTTCGCGGAGGACGGCGACATCGTCATCCTGCCGACGCAGCCGGAGGAGTCCTTCCTCCACTACGTGACCACGATGACCGGCACACGGCGTGCTTCGCTGCACATCCTGGTCCCGCCCACGGACGACGACTGCTCCGATGCCCTGTCAGGGCGGTGTCTGACGGACGAGCGTCTACTCGGCGAGATCCATGAGGCGCTTGCGGGCCGGACCATCACCAGTGTTCTCCCCCTGTGGCCCGGTGCCTCGATCGCCCGGATGGCGCGCGCCCTGGGGGCGCCTGAGGCCCTGGCGGGTCACGGCTTCGCCGAGCAGGGCGGGGGCGCGATGCTGAACAGCAAGACGGCGTTCCGAGCGATCGCCGCGGGCGTGGGAGTCAGCCTGCCGCCCGGGCGGGTCTGCGCCGACCAGGACGACGCCGCCGACGCGATCGGGCAACTGGTGGGCGCGGGCCGGATTGCCATGCTGAAGAAGGACTACATGTCGGGCGGCGCAGGCAATGAGATCGTGAGCCCGGTACCCGACCTGTCCCCGGTGGGCGCGAAGAACGTCGTGCTGGCCCACGACGACCCCTCCGTACGACGGTACCTGGAAGGCCGCTGGGACTGGCTCAGTGACGAGGGCAGACACCACTTCGTCGTGGAGCGGTACTTCCCCGGCAGTGTCGCGTGCTTCGCGGAGTTCCTGATCACCGATGACGACATCGTGTTCGGAGCCCACGGCGAGATGCTGTCGGAACCGGTGACGACGAAGCAGATCATCCCGTCGACGAGGTTCTCGCCGCAGGTGCTCGACGAACTCACCCGCCAGGGGCGGCGGCTGTGCGAACCGCTGCAGGCGATGGGGTACCGCGGGAGACTCAGCGCGGACGCGATCGTCACTCCCCGCGGCGAGCTGCTCTTCACCGAGTACAACGGGCGGGTGACCGGTTCGACGCACGTGTACAGCGTCTTCGGGGAGAAGGTCGTCGGCCGGGACTTCATGACGGACCGGGTACTGTTCGAGGGTTTCTGGCCCAAGGGCTGGTCGGTTCCCTCGTTCGACACAGCGGTGCGGCGCCTCACCGACGCCGGACTCGCCTACGCCCCGGACACCCGCACCGGTGTGATCATCAGCAGCGCCTTCGACCGGCGCGACGATACGCTGCTGCACTGTGTCGTCGCGGAGAGCTTGCCGGCGGCGCACGAAGTGGAGGAGAAGCTGGCGCGGCTCTTCGCCGGATAGCGCCAAGGCTGTGAAGTCCGCATTCATCGTCGTAGCTCCCCGCGCAGGAAGGCACCGAGCCGTTCCACGCCCGTGGTGATCTGCCGCGCATCCAGGCACTCCAGCAGCAGCGCGAGGTTTCGTCGGGGTGGGAGAAGTCCGGGGTCACGGAGCACACCCGCACCCGTCGGCCGGTGCGTCGGGCCGCTCGGCAGACCGCGCGCAGGGCCTCCAGGTGCGGGCCGTCCTCTGTCTCGGGAATCGGCACCATCTCCACGCCGAGCAGCCGGGCCGCGCCCGTGATGCCCACGTAGCAGGGGTCGGCCACCGCGAGCAGGTCGTCGTCGGACCGGATCAGGGCGCGCAGGGCCAAAAGCATCGCCTCCTGCGCTCCCACGGTGACCACCACCGCCTGCGGCGGGACGTCCACCCCGTGGTCGCGTCGGAGCAGATCGGCGAGCAGGTCGTTGATCAGCCCGCGGCTCGGCCCGTACTCGTACAACAGCCGGCGCGCCGTGGACGGGGTGTGTCCCAGCTCGGTGACCAAGTGGTCGAGGAACCGGCCCACGTAGCGTTCGAGGTCGAGGTCCGCGTTGGAGTCCGGATGCGGGGCGCCGGGGGCGAAGGAGATCGCGTCCGGGTAGCGGCGCATCACCTCGTTGAGGAACCCGACGGAACTCAGCGTAGGAGATCCTGCCGTTGCGCAGGTCTTTGAGGTTGACCCCGGCGCTGAACACGCGGCGCCCGGCGTGGCGCGGGTGGTCGACCTGCCCGCCACGCAACACCCCCACACCTGCGCGGTCGTCCAGCAGCGTCAGGCCCACCGCGGTCTCCTGGTCGGCGATCAGGTGGGCACCGGCTGTGGGCGAACGCAGCGAGGCCCCGAAGAAGATGCCCAGGTCGATCTCGTGCGCTTCCTTGTCCGCATGGATGTGTCCGCGGTCCTCGGCGAGCCGGGCCTCGGCGAGCCGGGTCTCGGTCGGCACCAGCCCTGGGAAGTGTGCCTGTGCTTGCCGTACCAGGTCCGGTAGCCGCTGCTGAGGTGTGCCGCCGTCGGTCGGCACGTCGTAGACCTGTGGTCCGTCCGGAGTCGACCGGTGGGCGCGGGAGGCCGCGGCAGCGGAGCGACCGGGGACACCGGCGCGTCGCACGTCATGTGTCCCCCATCTCGTGGCGGCGCACGACGGCCAGCCGTCGCAATTCCCGGTCACAGGCCGCCAGATGGGCACCCAGCGCATCCTGGAACTCGGCGGCGGGGGCCTCGAGGAGCAGTTGCCGCCGCACGGCCAGTTCCCGGTCGGAGATCCGTCCCATCAGCACCACGGCGGTGTGGGCCGCCGCTGCCAGGTCGTCGCTGAGCTGGTCGATGAGACCGAGCTCATGCGCCCGCTCGGCGTCCAGGTCATCGCCCCACAGCACGATCTGCCGGGCTCTGGCGGTGCCGAGTTGCTGAGCGAGCCGGTACACCGCCATGCCGGGCCAGAAGTGTCCGTCGTTCACGGGCAGCATCAGCAGCAGGCCCGGATCGCCGATCCGGAAGTCACTGGCGAGGAGCAGGTCCAGCGCCGGGCCCCCGCAGACGCCGACGGCCGTGCTGACGATCATCGCCGGCAGCCGTTCGAGACGGCGCACAGCACGCTCCCAACGGTTGACGTCCTGCACATCGGCCTGTGCGGGCGGCCAGGCCCGACGGTCGGCCGGTACCGGTAGCAGCCGCAGCCGCAGCACGGTGTGGTCCACTCGGCTCTCCACCCGATCGCACGCCGCGTTGAGCTCCGCGGTCAACTCCGGCCATGGACGTGTGCCGTCCACGTCCACGCACAGCCCGAGCTCGTCCGACGCATGCTCCTGCTCGCTGTTCGGCCGCATCGCCCCGCCTCCTTACGGCCCGTCACCACCGTGCGAGGGCCATCTCGATGGTCGATCCCGGGCCCATCGTCATCAGGACTCCGATGTCTCCCCGCGTCACCGTGCCCTCGTCGACCAGCCGTTGGTACGAGAAGAGGAAGGAGCCGCTGGACAGGTTGCCGTGGTCGCGCAGCACCCCGGTCGTGTGCCGGACGTCATGTCGGCTCAGGCCGAGGCCGATGCGCACCGAGTCCACCACCTTCTTGCCGCCGGCGTGCACCACCCAGTGACCCACGTCGGAGCGGGCCACCCCTGTCCCCGCGAGGAGCCGTTCCAGGGCTTCTTCCGCGTGGGCGCCGATCACGTAGGGCACCTGGGCATCGAGGAAGAAGCTGAACTTGTGCTGTTCGTCGTCCCAGACGAAACGCATGGCGTCCACCGCCTCGGGGATGGTCCGGCTGCCGAAGCGCAGCAGCTCGGGCCGGGGGGACGACGGGTCCTGGCCGCCGGTGGTCGCCGCGACGCCGCCGGTGGTCACCGTGACGGCCGCGGCCCCGTCACCGAAGAGGCTGTTGACCACGGAGGTGCGCCGCGTGCCGTCGAAGACGTAGGCCGCTGAGCACACCTCGATGCACACCATGAGTGCCAGCTCGCCCGGGTGACACCGAGACCACCCGGCCACCGAGGACAGCGCGTTGAGCCCGGCGTGGCAGCCCATCCCCACGACGTCCAGACGAGAGCACGTGGTGCTCAGTCCCATGTCCCTGAGCAGGAGTGCGGAGAACCCCGGGGTGAGCAGACCGGTCGAGGTGACACAGCACAGGTGGCGTACGTCCGTCACGTCCTGACCGCTGTCCGTCAGACAGGCGAGCACCGCCTCCCGGCCGAGACGCAGACCCTCGGCCGTGTGCTTGGCCAGGAGTTCACCCTGGGTTTCGGCTGCGGCGGAACGGTCCCGGAGCAGTGGCGGCAGGGTCAGGCCGCGCCGCTCGATGGTGCTGTTCAGGAAGATCGAACGGATCGACGGATCGGTGACGCCGAAGATCTCCAGGAGTTCCGGCTGGCTGTAGGAGACCGGCGGCACCGCGGTTCCGACTCCGGTGATCCGAGCATGGGCGGGCATGTGGTCTCCTCTGGGGAGTTCTCCCTTCAGGACAGGTAGTCCTCTGCTTCTCCCTGGCGGACCGTGTCCAGAGTGAAGCAGTGGAATCCACCGCCGAACAGCCGACGGTGCCGGTGGCGCACCGGGACCACGGTGAACTCGTGCTTCTCCAGCGTCCGCATCAGCTCCGGGCAGGCGTCATTGACGAGCACCGTCTCCGGCGACACCGACAGCACGTTCAAGTCGATGAAGGGGCTGGCGAGGACCAGGTCGTCATTGTCGTACGAGGGGAAGTGGTTGTGTTTCGGGGCCGGCGGAACGATCAGGTCCCAGGAGCGCAGCCTCTCCGGCAGCTTGTCGCGTACGGCGGGCGAGCGGACGAGCAAGGTGCCCGGCCGCAGCGCCAGGACCATGCTGTCGATGTGACTGTCACTGAGTCGGTGCACCCGGTGGATGCGGAAGCGGTCCGCCAAGTGGCGCTCCAGCCAGTCGCAGCCCATCGCGTGGTTGGCCGTGGAAATGTTGACGACCAGATCGCGGCCGAGTCGGAGCACCTGCGCTCCGTCGAACATCATCTCGGTGCCGACGTCGTAGCAGGAGGGCTGCGGAGCCGCGATGGGTTCGGTGGGGCCGCCCACGGTGCTGACGCGTGCGTAGGACAGATCGAAGGACGCGTCGGTCATCAGCGGCCGCGGCATCACCGTCCAGCGGGCCCCTTGCTCGAAGTACCGCTGGAAGACGGGCTTGAGGAACTGGGTCTCGAAGTAGCGGGAGCGGATCATGGGCGGCGTCTCGATGATCTCGTCTCCGAGAATGAGCGTGTTGTCCCGTACGTTGAGCGGAGGCACCACGGACGCGCTCCAGCCGGGAGTGCGCACCTCGGCGGTCCCGGCATCCACGTCCATGGGCCGGTGCACGGTGACGCCCAGCGTGGTGAGCGCGCTCACGATGCCGGCCAGGTCCTCGGTCAGTTCCTCCACATAGCGTTGCTTGATCGGCGCTGTGCCGCTGGGCGCAGGATTTCCGAGGCCGCCGGCGGTCAGGCGGGGGTAGTACCACTCGGAGCGCGAGGAGTTGTCGCCGGCGATGTTGTCGTGGAAGAAGAGATCGAAGGACAACTCCCGGTGGTGTGAGGTGTAGTTCGTCGCGGAGCCGACCACCACCTCCTTGAGCGGCGACCATTCATCGAAGCTGTTGAGCATCATCGGGAGCTCCATCGATCGTCGTCATGAGATACGTCGGGCAGCCCGACTGGGGGAACGGCCCGGAGAAATGCTGTCGGGTGCGCCAGGAGTGCGCCCCTCGTGCGCCGTGTACTCCGGCACGTCCGTCAAAGGGCCGGAGAGAAGTTCTGAATCTGCCCGGTGCATTTCAGTGTCGGACACGTGCCGAACGAAGGGAAGACCGGGACCGGCGGCCAGGACGGCATATTCGGCCACATCCCGTCCCTCTTCCGGGCGCTCCCTGTTCTGCTGTTCTATTCCCTGGAGTATCAGGGGAGCCGAATGAAAGACGACTGTCCCAACCGGCCGCATTTCGAGCCGATAATTGGCCTCTCCCGACTGCCCGCAAGCTGTCTGAAACTCGTTCCCCTGGGGTTGTGCTGCATGTGTGAGGACTCACAAGATGACACGGCATTGGGGCGCCATTCGGGCGTCGACAAGAATCGAATCCATGGTCGCCAGGGTTGTTCTCTGTGAGGTCTTACCCAAAGGTCGAAGGTTCGAAGCAACGGTTTCGCCGGGGAACGTCGGCGTATCGGAAAAGAATTAGTGTTCGTACAGCTGTCCTGGTCTGCGTGGGCCCCGCCACGATGACGGTCATCGCAGGCGTCAGGCTCCCGGACGGGGCAGCCGGCATGCGGTCTTCCGATCGATCAAAAAGAGGGGATACGGGGTGGTACCGCACGTAGAACTGCCGGGACACCCGGCCGGGTGGACCTCGAAGGAACGGGCGGCAGTCGCCGAAGCGATCGGCGGCGTCTGCCGGCGCGAGGGCTACTTCTTCGTACACAACCACGGTGTGCCCGCGGGGCTTGTCAAAGAGGTCTACGAGGAGATGCGGCGGTTCTACCAGCTGCCCGTGGCGGAGAAGAACAGATACGACGCCACGGAGGAGTCCCAGTTTCTGGGTTACCGCGGGCTCGGCCGAGAAAGGAGCCGTACCCACAGTGGCACCGAGGCCTGCGAGCAGTACCGGATCGGCAACATCACCGATGACCTTGCCATGCCGGACTCCGTGGACTTCTATCACGAACATTTCCCGAAGTCTGTGGAACTCTTCGGCCACCTGACGCGGATGGCGACGCAATTCTCGCCGCCTGCGCCCTGGACCTGGGGCTGGAAGAGAACTCTTTCACAGGACATTCGGGCGCGCCGCTGCACCGCCTCGGTCTCAACTTCTACGGTGCCGGCCATTTGTCCCGCGTCGGTTCGAAAGTGAACTACGCGATGTCGCCGCATATCGACCTGTCCCTGCTGACCATCATCGACCAGGACGAACCGGGCCTGGATGTCCGTGATCCGGACGGGACGTGGCTACAGGTCCCCGTCGTCGAGGGCGCGCTGTTCGTCCTTCTTGCCGATTACGTGCAGCGCTGGTCGAATGGGCTGCACCGGGCGGCTCCGCACCGCGTGAGCGCGGTATTCCGCGACCGGATGTCGATCCAGTACAAGCACCGGCCCGACTACGGCGTCGTCGTCACCCCTCTGGACTCCCTCATCGGTCCGGCCGACGTGCCCAAGTACGGCCCACTCGACACCGGTTCCGACTACGTGGCAGTGCTGAGGTCGATTCTCGGCAGGTGACGCGGCGCGACCGGTGCGAGATCGCGCATGACCCATCGCGCATGACCCATCGCGCATCACTCATCGTCTCTCGCGCCCATGGATCAGTTCGGGAGCACCTCGACGACAGGAGGCAGAGGCCACTGTGAACGGACTTGAAGCGGGTCCCCGGCCAGTTCCGGAGGCACGACCGAGATGACGCATCCGAGCGCCGGGACGGTGACGCGCAATCCGGTCCTCGACCATTACCAGCGACTCTCCGACATTGTGGCGTCCTGCGGCCAGGAACGCGTGGATCGTCCGGACCCGGACGGCTTCCGGCCCGGGTTCGACTTCCCGGAGCTGGATGACAGGATCCGCGAGTATTTTTCCGCTGCCACTGTCTCCTGGCGTCCGCTGAGGGATCTACAGGGGCGGCGCGTACGGCTGCTCGACCTGACCGGCAACCCGGCCACGCAGACCACCAAGACTCTGGCGTCCCTGCTCATCGTGGCCCGAGCCGTTGAACACGTGCGGCGCACCGGGGTACCAGTGGTGCTGGTCACCCCGACCTCAGCCAACAAGGGCACGGCACTGCGTGACGCCGTGCTCCGGGCCCTGGACCTCGGCCTCGCCGAGCCGCACCAGCTGCGGGTGGTGACGATCTGTCCGGCCGACTGCCGAGGCAAGCTGCGGCGCAGCCGGCTGGCCACCGACCCCGAGCTCCGCTCCCTCAACCCTGTCCTCATCTACACGGGTCGGCAGGCCGAGGACGTCAAGCCGCTGACCCGCGCGTTCGTGCGCGAGCACGCGGCAGACTGGGCCCGGCGCACCGGCGGCCGGCTGTGGTTCTCGCTGGATCTGTCCAACTACATCGTGGCCGACGCCACACGGGCTCTGTTCGAGCACGATGTCGCCCCGATCCTGCCCGGTGAAGCGCGGCTGCACGCCCATGCCGTCTCCAGCGCCTTCGGGCTGCTCGGCTACCACACCGGCCGGGACCTGCTGGAGAACGCGGGCGAGGCCTCATCCGCCCAGCGCCCGGAGTCCTTTCTCGTCCAGCACCTGCATACCCCCGACATGGTGCTCAGCCAGCGCTTCGGCAGCTTCGACCGCCGTAACGCGCCCCCGTTCGCCTGGGACTCGGACACACGGCTGTACCACCAGGACACCGAACCGTGCTTTCCGTACACGACGGACAGCCCGAACGAGATTCTCGACCCGACCTTCTACACCCACCGGCCGCCCACGGCGGAACGCATGAACGACATCATCGGCAAGTTCGGCGGCGGTGGCATCGTGGTGTCACGGTACGAGTGCCTGCGGCACTACCAGGCCGTCCGGGACGAACTGGCCGATGCCGGAGTCTCTTTGCCCGAGAAGCCGGACCAACTGGCCGAATGGTCATTGGTGATGGCCATGACCGGTGTGCGGGAGGGCGTGCGGCGCGGGCTCATCGGTCCGGACAGAACCGTGGTGATCCACGCGTCGGGCACTTACACACACGGCGACTACCAGCCGCCGCGGGACGACGAAGTGCATCTGGTGCAGGACGCCGCCGACGTGGCCGCCGTCATCGTCGGAGCCGTATGAACGGCCCGCGAACGGCTCCCTGGTCACCGGACAGAGCACTGCTCGCCTGAACGGAACTCTGCTGTACGGCGCCGACCTCCGCTGTACGGTGCCGACCTCTGGTGCAGGGCGCCGCCCGGGAACCCGCCATGTCCGGTGACCACCGGAGGGACGCGCCGGACGGAGTCGCTCGCTGTCGTCGACGGCACGGTCCGCTTCACCGGGCCGCCCCATGACATTCCGACTCGACGGCCCTGACCGCACAGCAGTACCTCCAGCCGCTCACCACGTCGCACGAAAGGTTGGCGCCAGTGGAGTTGGAAACCCACCCGTGGCCCGGTGCCCGTCCCTTCCCGACAACGCACCGCAGCTCCGCAGACGACATCAGCCGGGTGCTCCGCCACGAGCTGCGCGACTGCGGAACGTGGCTGCACGTGCAACCGGTCCCCCTGGAACCGTTCGCGGTCTCCCGGTCCGCCTACGACGAGCTGTTCACCGCTGCTCGAGGGCTGCTCGGCCTGCTGCGCCGGGCCGTGCTGGAGGCAGCGCCCGCCCGCCGGGGCAGACTGGCGGCCCTGGGCGTCAGGCCCACCGCTCGATCCTTCCCGTTCTTCATTGACGACGACGCCTTCGAGCTGCGCCACTGCGATGCCATGGCGCGCCCGGACGTGGTGATCGGGCCGAACGGCCCATGCTTCGTCGAGTTCAATGTCAGCGGGGCGTTCGGCGGTCCCACCGAGACACACGGATTCGGGCAGGCATGGATGCGCCTCTACGGAGGGCCGGGACGGACGCTGCCCTTCGCGGCGGACGACCCGTTCGTGGCCCGCGCCGAGCTGTTCGAGGACGTGTGTGCCGAACTCGGGGTGCCGAGGGCGGTGGCGTTGGTGGGCAACCGGGTGGACCGCCGGGGAGAGTCCACCCGGTATTTCGACGGCGAAGCCGCCCATCTGCGTGAGCGGGGTTTCGACGCCGAGGTTCTTGAGCCGTGCGACCTGCCACAGAAAATCGGCCGTCCGGGCAGCTTGCGGTTCCCGCTGGCGCTGCGCTACTTCAGCCCCGGTGACTGGGTCTCACGCGGTGAACCGCTCGGCCCGGTGCATGCCCTGCTTGCCGCGGGCTGCGTCCTCTACCCGCCGGAAAGCAGCTACCTGCTGGCCAACAAGCGCCTGCTGGCCTGGCTTTCGGAGGGCAGGCCCTGGATGTCCGACAACGACCGGCGGCTGGTGCACCAGTACGTGCCCTGGACCCGTGTCGTCCAGGAGGGCAAGGTCCAGTGGAGGGGCGACCCGGTGGACCTGCGGCAGCTCCTGACCGCACATCGGGAGTTGTTCGTGCTCAAGCCGGCTGTGGGCATGGTGGGCCGCGGAGTGGTGCTCGGCCGCTCGTGCCCAAGCCCCCAGTGGGAGGCGAGCGTCACCCGGGCGCTGGGCGCCCGTGACGCCATCGTGCAGGAGTACGTGGAACCGGCCCGCTACGAGCTGGAGATGGTCGAAGACCCCGGCACGCAGCCGTACTGCGTCGCGGTGGCACCGGTTCTGAGCCCTTTGCTCTTCGGCGGTCGGCCGGGCGGGGTGTACGCGCGCTACTACCCGGACGGACGCAGCGGGGTGATCGGCGTGGCCCAGGGCGGCGCGATGGAGAACGTGGTGCTCGCGGCCTCCACCTGAGGTCTCACGGCACAGCTCGAATCCATGGGACCAAGGAGGAGGAGGTGGCTCGGCCACATGCCAGACGAAACGTGGAAGATCGATCGACTCACCGGGAGCATTGGCGCACAGGTGTCAGGGCTCGACGTCCGCCGCGCGGTGTCGGCCGACGCCGACCGACTCCGAGAACTGCTCAAGGAACACGGCGTGCTCTTCCTGCGCGGCCAGCCGGCCGATCCGGCGGCTCTGGTCGACTTCGCCGCCCTGCTCGGCGACGTGCTGCCCGCCCACCCGCTCAAACAGGGGCTGCCCGACCACCCCGAGGTACTGGCGAACCAGACCGGGGACGTCCGCCCGCGGGACATACGCTGCCGGGACGCTCACAACAGGCACGGCACCAACTGGCACATGGACTGCACTTTTGTCCGCGAGGTGCCCACGTACTCATTGCTCCAGGCGGCACGCGTGCCGCCGGCAGGCGGCGACACCCTCTTCGCCGACCTGGCGGGGGCCTACGCGGCGCTGTCGCCGCCGTTGCGTACCCTCGCGGACGGCCTGAGCTGCCGTCACGACGTACGCCGTCTGTACACGGACTGGCTCGCGCCGGACGCCGACCCGCTCCAGCGTGACCGGCTGCTGGCCATGCCAGTGGTGTGCCACCCGCTCGTCGCCGTCGAGCACGGCGCAGGCGGCCGCCGGTCCCTGGTCCTCAACCCCAACTGCGTATCGACGATCGAGGGCCTGTCCGACCTGGAAGGCCACACCCTGCTGGACCTGTTCATGCACCACGCCCTCGTTCCCGAACGCACGGTGCGTTGGCGGTGGGCCGTAGGCGACATCGCCGTGTGGGACAACGTGCGTCTCCTGCACAACTACGTCCTGGACCACGGCACTTCCGACCGCCTGATTCACCGCGCCCTGGCCGGTTCGGGGCCGCTGACCGGAGTGAGCGTCAAAAGCCATGAGCCAGCCCCCTGCCCCGACAGGCAGTCCAGCCGATGAGGACCGCGCCGCGATGAACTTTCCGACCAAGCGCAAGCACAGGCACAGGCACGAGCACGAGCCCAAGGACGAGGAGACAGACACGGATACGGATGCGGATAGGGATGCGGATAGGGATGCGGATACGGATAGGGATACGGACAAGGCCCCACCGGACTCGGTCCTTGAGCGTTTCCATCTCCTGGTGAATGCCCCAGCCCTGTTCAACGCCCTTGTCACCGCACTGGAATTGGACCTGTTCACCACCCTGTCGGGCCGGCCGTCGTCGTTCGACGACCTGAGATCCGCCACCGGACTGCCATCCCACTCGCTGCGCGTGCTGCTGCACGCCGTCTGCACCACCGGACTGCTCGAACGGCACGACGGCACGTACGAGAACTCTCGTGTGGCCGAGGAGATGCTCACCGGCGACAGCCCCGACAGCTGGCGTCACATTCTGGTCGGCTGGAGGGAGGTGTACTACCCCGCCTTCGCCCATCTGACCGACGCGCTCAGAGCCGGTACGAACACCGCCCTGTCCGCGTATCCGGGCAGCGAGCCGACGCTCTACCAAAGGCTCCGGCGCACACCCGAATTGGAGATCGTCTTCCACCGCGCCATGACCGCGTTCACCCTGCGCAGCGTAGACGCGCTGGTGGACAGTGGCCAGTTCGCCTCGGTACGTCGGCTGCTCGATGTGGGCGGCGGCGACGGCACCACCAGCAGCCGGCTCGTCGCGCGCCACCCGGAACTGACCTCGACCATCTTCGACATTCCCAGTGTGTCGCACATCGCCGAGCGGACCATCGCACCGGACGTCGAGGACCGGATCACCATCCACCCGGGCGACCTGTTCGCCGATCCTTTCCCAACAGGCGCCGACACCGTGCTGTTCAGCCACGTACTGGAGATTTTCTCCGCCGAGCAGATCACCACGTTGCTGGTGAAGGCCCGGGACATCCTGCCGCCCGGCGGACGAGTCCTGATCTACGGGTACAACGCCTCGGACGATGAGACCGAGGGCTGGTACTCGGCCCGCCTCTCGCTCTACCTCAATGCCCTGGCCAGCGGCCAGGGCATGGCCTACCCGTCGTGCGAGTACGAAGAATGGCTGCGGCGGGCAGGCTACGACCACGTCCGAACCCTGAAAGACCTTCCTTACGAACACGGCCTGCACATCGGGGTGAAGCCCTGCTAGTGGACCTGTGCGTCCGGCCAGGCTCGCCGTCCGACGAGGTCGAGGATCAGGGCGGCGATGTTCCAGGCGTCGTCTTCACCCCGGTGGTGTCGCCCCTCCAGCGGCAGCCCCGCGATGCGCAGGGCCTGCGCCATGCCGGGCCGCTTGCGCAGGCTGTGGGCGTTGGTGAAGACCGCTTTGGCGTTGGTGTGCCGACGGCCGAAGGGGTACGCGACTGCGGTCGCGCCGCACTGGCGGGTGAACTGGTGGCGGTCGTAGTCGCCCCAGCTGGCCCATGGCCGCTCGCCCGCACGGTGTCGGGTGGCCAGAAGGCGGCAGGCCTCCGCGAAACTGACCCCGGCCGTGACCTCCTCCTGGGTGAGCCCCGTCAGCTCCGTGCAGAACGGGCTGACGGCCGAGCGCGCGGGCATCACCAGGATGCGGTGCTTCTCGACCCGTTCGGCCGTGCCCAGATCGACGACTGTCAGGCCGATCTCGATGATCTCGCTCGGGGATCCCGGCGGGGGCCGGCCGTCCCAACAGGTCGCTTCGACATCGACGACGTTCAGCAGTCGCCCGGCACCGTTCATACCGGTGAGACTAGACAGCCGTGCGATCTGTGGTCATCCGGTTTTCCGGCGGCGGCGATGGGACGTCGCTGTCGCACGGGCGGTCCTTCCACCGTTCGTCCGTGACCGCGTTCAGACGGCTGTCGGCCTGCCCAGGTATGTGAGAGAGCCAGGGTCTGGCACGGGGATCTCCTGGAAGCCGAGACGGTCGTAGAACGCCCGCGCGGCGGTGTTGGCGGTGACCATGCCCAGGTGCACAGCGGGCACCCCACGGTCGTGCAGCGCGGCCAGAAAGATGTTCATCAACGCCCGGCCGTAGCCGCGTCGTTGGAAGTCCGGCAGCAGATCGATGTGCAAGTGCGCCGGATGGCCGGCGAGTTCGGGCACGATCATGCGCTCGGGGGTGTGCAGCAGCACGACCATCTGCTCGCTGGGTGTACGGGGTGGTGTGGTGGGCTTGGGGTAGCGGTGCGCGACGCGCGGGATCCAACTGTCACGGAAGTGTCTGACGAACTCTCCGGTGTTCGCAGTGCCGACGATGTAGCCGACGGCCCGGCCGGTGCCGTCGTCCAGCACGAAGGCCAGTTCGGGCTCCAGATGGCAGTAGGGCTCGGCGAAGAGGGCCGGCATCAACTCCTCGTCGGGGTAGAGGGTGCGCGAGTCCCCTCCTGCGTCCGCAGTGCGCACGCACACGTTCGCCACGCCTGCACGGTCGGTGGGCCGGTAGGCGCGAATGAGCGGCTGTTGGTCCATGGGTGGCATCCTGACCCTCCTGGGAGCGCTCCCACAAGTGGTTGGGTACGGGCCAGTTGGTTGTCAGGGATCTGCCGCCGAGCCCGGGCGGACCGTCCGGGCTTCGGCCGACTGAGGTTCACGGGTACCGGATCGCGGTCGGCGGCCAGGCCGGGGCGGTGTAGGGACGGCGGAACGTGTGGCGTCCCGAGCCGATCTCGAACGGGTCGCTGCCGTCCGGGAGTTGGACCTCGGCCCGGGTGTTCGGGGGGACCACCGCCTCGACGACGAGGGTGTCCCCGTTGATGCCCTCGATACGCCAGCCCGCCTCGGCCCTCCCGTACGGGGTGTCGTGGGCCGCCTTCGCCCACGTCAGATCGCCCCCCGGGACCGGGGCGACACGCAGCCGCCGCCAGCCGGGTTCGGCGGCGGCGAGACCCGCGACCGTACGGTGCAGCCAGTCGGCGACGGCACCGAGCGCGTAGTGGTTGAAGGAGGTCATCTCGCCGGGGTTGACGGTGCCGTCGGGCAGCATCGAGTCCCAGCGCTCCCAGACGGTGGTGGCGCCCATGGTCACCGGGTACAGCCACGACGGGCAGCCCTTCTCCAGGAGCATCCGGTAGGCCAGCTGCGGTTCGCCCGCCGCGCACAGGGCGTCGCAGATCAGCGGCGTGCCCGTGAAACCCGTGGCGATACGGAAGGACGCGCGGCGCACGATGTACGCCAGCCGTTCGGCGGCGCCCCGACGTTGACGTTCCGTCGGCAGGAGCGAGAAGGCGAGTGCCAGCGCGTACGCGGTCTGGGCGTCGGAGGCCAGCCGGCCGTCCGGCGTGACGAAATGGTCGGCGAACCGCTCGCGTACGGACTGTGCGTGCGCGCGGAAGCGGACGGCGTCCTCTTTGCCGTCCAACTGCCCGGCGCGGTCCAGGAGTTCGGCGGCTTCGGCGAGGACCTCGGTGGAACGGATGACATACGCGTTGGCGACGAGGTCGCCGTCGGTCCGCGCCTCGCCCGGATGGTCCGGCGGGGCCTGCGGGTCGAGCCAGTCCCCGAGTTGGAAGTCCTGCCGCCACAGTCCGTCACCCTCGGCGGTGAGCCGGATCGTGGCCTCGCCCCAGGCCCGCATGCTCGGGTACTGGGTGCGCAGCACCTCCAGGTCCCCGAATCGCTGGTACAGCGTCCACGGCAGGAGCACCGCGACATCGGCCCACACCGCCTGGGCGCCCACGCCCTGGAAGGCGGTCGGCAGCACATCGGGGACGACCAGGGGCGGCACACCGTCCGGCCGTGCCAGCTGTTCCGCGGACAGGTCGCGCAGCCAGCCGGCCAGCATGCCGGAGCAGTCGTGGAGGAAGGACGCGGTGGGCGCGAAAACCTGGATGTCGCCGGTCCAGCCCATGCGTTCGTCGCGCTGCGGGCAGTCCGTGGGGACATCCAGGAAGTTGCCGCGCATGCCCTGCACGACGTTCTCGTGCAACCGGTTCACCAGCGGGTCGGAGCTCTCGAACCAGCCGGTGCGGGCCATGTCCGTGTGGACCACGACCGCCTCGACGTCGGCGGGGTCGAGCGGTCCGGGCCAGTTCCCGATCTCGGCGTATCGGAAGCCGTGGAAGGTGAAGTGCGGTTCGTAGGTCTCCACGACTTCGTTTGTCTCCACGCCTTCGCCGCGCAGGACGTAGCTGTCCGTGGCGCGGGCGACCCACAGGGGGCGGGTGCTCAGTTCGCCGTCCTCCAGCACCTCCGCGTGGCGCAGGGTGACCTCGTGCCCGGCGGCGCCCGAGACGCGGATGCGCAGCCGGCCGACCAGGTTCTGTCCGAAGTCCAGGACGGTCTTCCCGGACGGTGTCGTGGTGACCGCGACCGGGGCGACGGTCTGGGTGCGTCGCACGGGTGGACCCGTCGGTGCCACCAACTCGGCCCGAGGCGGCGCGAGTTCGCGGACGGGTGTCCAGTCGGACGCGTCGTGTCCCGGCGCGGACCAGCCCGGCCGCTCGTGCCGCGCGTCGTAGGCCTCGCCGTCGTAGATCTCCGAACGCAGCACGGGACCCACCGCCGTGCGCCAGTGCTCGTCGGTCACGACGGTCTCGGCCGTGTCGTCGGCGTACACGATCTCCAACTGGGCCAGGAGCGCGCGGTGGTCACCGTAGATGTTGCGCCTGCCGCCGTGGAAGCCCAGACGCCCGGTGTACCAGCCCTCGCCGAGCAGCGCGCCGATGGTGTTCTCACCGGTCCGCAGCAGTGGGGTCACGTCGAAGGTCTGGTAGCGCAACCGGTGCGCGTAGGAGGTCCAGCCGGGGGCCAGGACGTGGTCGCCGACGGGCTCGCCGTTGATCTCGGCCTCGTAGACGCCGTACGCGGTGATGTACAGCCGGGCCGAGGCGACGCGGCCGATGAGGGCGAAGTCACGGCGGAGCAGCGCGACGGGCAGCGGCTCCCCGGCGGGGGCGCGGTCCGGGGTGACGGGCCGCGCCGTCCAGTCGGCGGGCTCCAGGAGTCCGGTCTCGGCGTACGCGGTCCCCGACCAGGGCGACGGCTCGTCCTCGCCCTCACCCCAGACACGTACGCGTACGCCGACGCGTTCCCGGGAGCCGAGGCGCGGCCCCGGCCACGGGACGAGGAGGGACTCGGCGGACGCCACGCGTCCGGTGTCGGCGACGACCGTGCCGTCGGCGGCGGTGATCTCCACCTGGTGGGCGGCCTGCCGCCAGCCGGTGGCTTCGGTGACCGTGCGCCAGCTCAGGCGGGGTGCGGACTCGCCGATGCCCAGCGGCTCGCGGTGGTGCTCGAAGGCGGGCGGTGTGACATGCACAAGGATCAACTCCGGCCCGGGTCATGGCAGATGTACACGGCGATCAACTCCGGTTCGGGTCATGGCAGATGTACACCCGCGGGGCACCGCCCTCGTCGGGCACCGGCTCCCCGGCGGTGGCGCGCACGCCCTCGCGGACGGTCTCGCCGGTCCGGGGGTCGACCACCCGGTAGGGGAGTGGGACGTTCGCCGGATCGGTGACGAACAGCGGGCCGCCCTCCTCCGCGTAGCAGAGGTACAGCACGCCGGGCACGGACAGGCCCCGGGGAGCCAGGGCGGATCGCCAGTCCGGCCGCATGTCCGTCAGCGGAAAGCCGTCGAGGATCCGGGAGATGAGCCCGACATGGCGTGAGCCCTCGAAGTCCAGCGCCTCCCGCCAGCCCGCGTCCTCGGCCAGGAAGAACTCCTCGTGGCCGGGTTCGGCGGCGTGCAGCCGCCACTGCCACAGGCTCGCCGCGCCGTACACCACGCCCATCGTGCCGCCGGCGCAGAGGTTGCTCCAGGCCTCGTGTCCCTGCCACCAGCCCGCGGCCCGGCCGGGGCGGCCGGTGTTCTCATAGGTCGGCTCGCCGTTGGCGACCGCCTTGGCCGGGGTGTTGCGCCACATGTCCGCGACCCGTTCCTGGACGTGTCCGCCCATGTGGCCGGTCTGGCACCACTGGAAGTGCAGCCATGCCTCGCTCTGGTGGGCGCGGTTGTCGGAGTGCGGCCGGTAGTGGATGCCGCAGGGCTGGCCGTAGCCGTCCCAGCGCCCGACCTCCGCACCGCCCGCCGCGATCTGCGGCTCGCTGCCCTCGCCGTCGGCGCCGACCAGATAGACGGCGGGGGCGGCGCCGTAGCGGGCGACCAGATAACGGCAGTAGCGCGCGTACTCCTGCGGCGGGACCACCGGACCGGCCACCCGCAGGCCCTTCCAGCCGAAGCCGTGGAAGAGCGGCTGGAGCACGGGGACGATCCCGTGGTCGCGGAGGATGCCCGTCAGCCGGTCGAGGTACTGGAAGTACGCCGGGTTCAGCCCATTGACGTGCCCGGTGGGCAGGTCCTCGAAGCCGACGTCGAACCCCTCGTCGGCGGTGCGGTCGCGCGGCCCGCGTGCGTCCATGTCGGGCTGGACGCTCATCAGCAGGGCCGCGTTGAAGCCCTTGGCCCGCCGGTCGGCGGCGTACCGGGTGACCTGCTCCTCGGTGGCCCGCCAGGGCAGGGCCCAGGCGGTGTCGCCGACCAGCAGCGCGGGCGTCCCGTCGGCGTGCACCAGGCTGCGTCCGCCGGGCGACATCCGCCAGAAGCCGTGCCGGTGGAAGGCGTTGCCGTCGTCCGCGGCGGGGCGGACGACGAGCGTTCCGCCCTGCCCGGACAGCCCTTCGTCCGCGACGGAACTCCCGCTGCGCCAGGTCCAGCGGCCGTCCGTCTGCGGGGAGGCGAAACGGACCTTCCAGACCCGGCCGCCGTCCCAGAAGGCCGGGCGGCGCAGGACCGTCCCGGACTCATGGGTGAACTCGGCCCATACGTCGACGTCCGTGTAGGGGTTGGCGTGGTCGCGTGCCCCGGTCAGGGTGATCTCGGTCTGCCGCCAGGGCGCGGCCACCGGCTCCGCTTCCCTCTCCGCTTTCGTTCGCGTACCGCTCATGACCGGCTCACCCCCGGCCGACGGCGATGTCGGCGGTGAGCGGCAGGGCTGTCGACGACGGGCCCGCTTCCAGGGTGAAGGTCCCCGGCTCGACCGCCCAGCCGCCCGCCTCGGTGTCCCAGTGCCGGAACGCCCGCGCGTCCACCGTCACCGTCACGACGACCTCCTCGCCGGCCGCCGCCTCGACCGCGGCGAACCCGGCGAGCCAGCGGACCGGGCGCTCAACGGCACCGCCCGAACGGCCGGCGTACACCTGCACGACCTCCTTGCCGTGCCGCGTGCCGCTGTTGCGTATCCGTACTTCTGCCGTGAAGTCGGCGTCGGCCCGCGCCTCGCTGGGGACGTCGATCGAGACGTAGTCCCAGGTGGTGTACCCGAGTCCGTGGCCGAAGCTGTAGCGGGACGGCTGCCATCCGGCACGGCCGTCGCCCCGGTAGCCGATGAACAGCCCCTCGTCGTAGGCGAGGACGCCGTCGACCGGCTCGGTGGCGGGCAGCCCCCGCTCGGACGCGGGCCAGACCGTCGGCAGCCGCCCGCCCGGCTCCGCCACGCCCAGCAGGACATCGGCGAGCGCGTTGCCGAATTCCTGCCCGGGGAACCAGGCGAGCAGCACCGCCGCCGCCTCCTCGGCCCAGGGGAGCAGCACCGGAGCCCCGGAGTTGACCACCACGACGGTACGGGGGTTGGCCTCGGCGACCCGGCGGACGAGTTCGTCCTGCCGGCCGGGCAGGACCAGACTGTCGCGGTCGAAGCCCTCGCTCTCGACCTCTTCGGTGGTGCCGACCACGACCACGGCGACATCGGCCGCGCGGGCGAGGGCCACGGCCCGCTCGATCTCCTCGTCGTCGCTGCCGTGCGGCGGCTGGAGGTTGAGCTGGAACATGGTGACCGCGTCGCCGATGGCGTCGCCCGCGGAGACGGAGACGATGTCGTGGGTGAGGACGACCTCGGTCTCCTCGTTCTCGGCCAAGTCGACGGTATGGAGCCGCTGCGGTGGAGTCATCAGCCCCTCCACCAGGTCCGCGCCCGGCGGGAGTTGGAGGCGTACGTCGAACACCTCGGTCCCCGCGACGGACATCCGGAAGCGTCCGATGCCCGAGCCGCCGATCGCGTACCGGCCGGCGTCGGCCGCGCGGACCACGGTGTGCACCTCCACCCGGGCGACCTGAGCGGTGGGCACACCGGGGCCGTAGGACCCCATCCAGGTGTAAGCGGCTCCGGTGCGGCGCTCGGAGCCGAGCAGGGTTCCGTCCGCGGCGAGGAAGCGCACTTCCACGCCCTCGCCGGAGCCGTCGGGGTGGCGAAGGTAGGACACACCCGCTGCGGGTATGCGGGTCTGCGGGGTGACGCCGACTCCGTGGGTGACCTCGACGTCGTCCCCCAGGGCGGCGCGGATGCCGTCGAGCGGTGAGACGGTGTAGGGCGGGAAGACGGTGGCGCTGCCTCCGCCGAGGGTCCGGGCCACGGCGGCGTTGGGGCCCAGGACGGCGACCCGGCTCAGGGCCGTGCGGTCCAGCGGCAGTACGGCGTCCTCGTTGCGGGCCAGCACGAACCCGGCGGCAGCGGTCTCACGCAGCCGGGCCGCCACCGACGCGGTGTCGTACTTCGGTGGCCGGGCGGTGGCGGGCACATCGCTCAGCGCGCCGACCCGGGCGGCGAGGCGCAGCAGCCGCAGCACCTTGTCGTCCACGAGCGCCTCGTCGACCTTGCCCTCGCGTACGGCGGCGACCAGCGCATCGCCCCACGGGCCGATCGGGCCGGGCATCACCAGGTCGAGCGCGGCGCGCGCGGACTGCTCGGTGGTGCGGGTGGCGAACCAGTCCGACATCACCAGCCCGTCGAAGCCCCAGTCGTCGTGCAGGACCTCGCGCAGCAGCGGGCTCTCGGTCATCGGGTGCCCGTTGACCCCGTTGTAGGCGGCCATGACGGCCCAGACGCGGCCCTCGCCGACGATTCGCTCGAACGGCGTCAGGTACAGCTCCCGCAGGGCTCGTTCGCCGATCCGCGCGTCGACCGTCATCCGCTCGGTCTCCGAGTCGTTGCCGACGAAGTGCTTCACGGTGGCCGCGACGCCGCCGCCCTGGACACCTCGGACGTAGGCGACCCCGATCCGCGCGGTGAGCAGCGGGTCCTCGCTGAAGCACTCGAAGTGCCGTCCGCCGTAGGGAGTGCGGTGCAGGTTCACGGTGGGGGCGAGGAGGACGTCCACGCCCTTGCCGCGCGCCTCGTGGGCGAGCAGTCCGCCCAGCCGCTCGATCAGCGGCTCGTCCCAGGTGGCGGCCAGCGCCGTGGGCGAGGGCACGTTGGCGGAGGGGCTGCGCTCGTCCCACAGTTCGCCGCGGACTCCGGCGGGTCCGTCCGAGACGACCAGCCGGCGCAGGCCTACGGCGGGCTCGGGATGGAGGGACCAGAAGTCCGCGCCGGTCAGCAGCCTCACCTTCTGCTCCAGGGTGAGCGCGCCGAGGCGCCTGGCGAACTCGGCTTCGTCCGCGGACGGGGCGTCGGTGGGGGTGGGCTGCCGGGTCACGGCGTCCTCCTCGAAGAAGAAGTGGGGGCGGTGGGGGAAGGGGGCACCACGGGGGCGTCGCCTGTGCGCTCGATGAGCACCCGGACGTCCCAGGGCCCGAGCGCGAGCGCGCTTTCGGCGGCGAGGTGCGCACCGGTGAACAGGTCGCGGACGTCACCCGGCAGGCGGTAATCGACCGGATCCCAGCCCCAGTTGTGGACGAAGCGCAGGACGGCGCCGTCGGCGGTTGCGGCCGATGTGCAGGTGACGGACGCCGGCCGGTCCTCGCGCCAGGCGTCGGAGGGAAGTGAGACCGCGGCGACCCAGTCCGCGAGGCTGTGCGAGAGCTCGCGGTCCGGGACGGTGCCTACGTACGTCACCCGGCCGCCGCCGTACTCATGGGTGGTGACGGCGGCGAACCGGCCCAGGTGCGGATGCTCGTACCCGGCCAGGACGGTGGCGCCTTCCGGGCCGTCCGGGATCAGGCCGTCGGCCCATGCGGTGGCATGCCCGTGCAGGGCGGGGCCGTTCGACGTCCCGTCCCCCTCGGTGATCGTGACCGGGGCCAGCACATTGGTGAACTCCTGGTAGTGCGCGCCCGCGGCGGGGCGCAGCACTCCGGGCATGACCGTGTGCCGGGCGACGGCCTCCTCGTCGGCGTAGCCGGTGCGGGGCGTGAGGACGAGATGGCCGCCGGCTTCGGCGTACCGGCGCAGCAGATCGAGTGTCGCGTCGTCCGCGATGTACAGCGCCGGGACGATCAGCACCGGCCAGCGGTCCACCAACTCCTCAGGGGTGGGCGGCAGTTGCTCCGGGGAGACGACATCGACGGACAGCCCGGCGTCGAACAGCCCCCGGTAGAAGGCGGCGACGATGCGGTCGTAGGACTGCGGGTCGCCGAACCAGGCAGGGGTGTTCCCCCTGAGCGGCCCCATGAACTCCATGGCCCAGCGGCTGTCGGCGGAGAGCAGCATCGCGACGTCGCTGCGGGGCCGCAGGCCGTCGATCGCCGCGCCGGCCTGCTGGAGCTCCTCGGCGATCACCGAGAGCTCCTGGTAGGTCCGGCCGGGCTCCAGGCTGTGGCCGAGGATGCCGCCCCAGTAGGTCTCGGCGCCGTAGTGCAGGGAGTGCCAGTGCCAGTACTCGATCATCCTGGCGCCGCGCGCGACCATGCTCCACACGGCCTGGCGGGCCTGGCCCCGGTAGAGCGGGAAGTTGTCCGCGGAGCCGCCGATCGAGGTGGCGTTGGTCTCCATGACGAGGAAGGGTTCCTGGCGGATGCCCCGCGCCATGTCGTTCTGGAGGTAGAGCCAGGCGGGTCCTGACCAGGACACGAAGAACGGATACAGTCCGCCGTCCGGCTCGTCGGGACCCGGCAGGGCCAGCCCGTCCTGGGTGGCGTAGTAGATGTTCGCCCCGGCGACGTCGAGGGGCCGGCCGATGGCCGAGATGTCCAGGCCCTGCTGGCCGAGGGCGACGCAGGTGGTGACGAAGTGGTGCTCCGGTACGAGGCCGCGGACCAGCTCGGCGTGCCAGGTGATGTACTCCTGGGTCAGCCGGGACTGGTAGCGGCGCCAGGCGAGGTCGTACGACGGGGTGGAGTTGCCGTCGGGGGTCCACAGGTCCGCCCAGTCCTGCAACCGGTGGGACCAGTAGGTGAGCCCCCAGCGGCGGTTGAGCGTCTCGACGTCGCCGTAGCGTTCGCGGAGGTGGTCGAGGAAGCCCTGGAACACCGAGTCGTTGTGGAAGAGCCGCAGGCCGGGCTCATTGTCGACCTGCCAGCCGATGACTGCCGGGTGGTCGGCGTAGCGCCCCACAATCTTGCGGACGAGCCGCTCGGCGAGATGCCGGAAGGCGGGGTGCGAGTAGTCCGCGTCCTGCCGCATGCCGTACGGGATGGTCTCCCCGGTGCGGGAACGGGCTGCCGTCTCCGGGTACTTGCGGCGCAGCCACGGCGGGACGGCGTAGGTCGGGGTGCCCACGATCGCCTTGATGCCGCGGTCGTGGGCGGCGTCGAGCACCGGTTGCAGCCAGTCGAGGTCGAACTGGCCCTCGCGGGGTTCCCAGGTCGACCAGACCGACTCGCCGACCCGGATGACGTTGAAGCCGGCCTCGGCCATCAGATCGAGGTCCTGTGTCAGCCGCTCGTAGGGCTGGTACTCGGTGTAGTAGGCGGCTCCGAAGAGCATGCGCGGGGAGGATGTGCCCATGCGGTACTGGTGGCTTTCTGTCAGTTCGGTGTGCCGGCAAGCGGCGATATCGGTGGGGCGTCTCGGACGGGCTGTGCGGGGTGGGTGGCTAGTCCTCGCCCCGGTAGCTGAACCGGTCGAAGGCGACGGATCCTTCAGCGGCGTACATGCCGACGACGCGGCCCGTGAAGGACGCCGCGGTCTCGGCGGAGACATAGCGGCCGTCGAGCACCGCGAGCTCGACCGGTCCGGTGCCGGAGTCGGCGGACAGGTGGACCAGGTCCGGGCCGAGGGCGTCGAGGCCCATGCCGCTGACCGGCTCGGTCTCGATCCGTACGGTCACCGGCCCCGGGGGAAGCGGCTGCTCCCAGGTCTGGCAGAGCCCGCCCACCCGGGCGCGGGCACGGGCGATGCCGGCCCCCACCTCGATGTCGTAGTGGTGGCGTTCGTCGATCCGCAGGCTCAGCCCGCCGACTCCGCCGGCGCTGTCCACCCGGACCGAGAAGACGGCCGACTGGTGCTGCTGGCGGCGGCCGACGAACCGTGGGCGCGGGTCGTCCATGGTGGAGCCGTCGGCATGCACGACGAGGTGGCCCGGGCGCTCGGTGAGCGAGGACCACTCGGCGGCCGGCGTCCGTATCGAGATCCATTCCAGACCGAGTTCCGTGCCGGTGAAGTCGTCGTGGCGGACGACCGGTCCGGTGGGCGCTGTCAGCTCGACCGGCTGTACCACCGGCCAGCCGTCGACCCATTCCAGCGCGGTGCTGAACGTCTCCCGGCCCATGGGGGAGAAAGCCCTGGTCAGACCGCCGGGCCGCATACCCAGCAGGAACAGCGCCCAGCCTCCGTCGGGGGTACGTACCAGGTCGGCGTGGCCGGTGTTCTGGACCGGGCGGGCGGTGCTGCGGGCGCTGAGCACCGGATTGGCCGGGCAACCCTCGAAGGGGCCGTCAGGACGGGTGCCACGGGCGATGCTCACGGCATGCCCGCGCTCGGTGCCGCCCTCGGCGATCAGGAGGTACCAGGTGCCGTCGATCTCGTACAGGTGCGGAGCCTCGGGGAACATCAGTCCGGTACCCGACCACAGCGACCGGGGTTCTTCGAGGGCCTGGCCGGTCTCCAGATTCATACGGACCTGCTGGATGCCCAGATGCCGGCCGGCGCGGTCACCGTCGAGCTGCAGACCCGAATAGGTGACGAAACAGGTGCCGTCGGAGTCCCAGGCGAGGTCCGGGTCGATACCGGGCACCCCCTGCATGACGATGCCGTCGGACCAGGGCCCCTCGGCCCGGTCGGCGGTGAAGATCAGGCTGCCACGCCCCATCGCGTCGGTGACGACCAGCCAGAAGCGGCCGTCGTGGTACCTGATGGTGGGCGCCCAGGCACCGCCGAGTGTGGGGACCTTCTCCAGCGCGAGCTGCCCCGGGCGGGTCACCACGTTGCCGATCTGCTCCCAGTGCACCAGGTCGCGGCTGTGGAACAGCGGCAGGCCGGGAAGGTACTCGAAGCTCGAACAGGCGAGGTAGTAGTCGTCGCCGACGCGGGTGATGCTGGGGTCCGGGTGGAAGCCGGAGACGGTGGGGTTGCGCAGGGTCATGCCAGGTCTCCCGTCGTGGAAGCGTTGGTGGAAGCGCTTGTGGAAGCGCTTGTGGAAGCGTTTGGGGAGGCGTTCGTGGAAACATTTGTGGAGACGTCGGCTGCCGTGGCCGCTGCCAGGCGCCGCCGCTCGGCCCGGCGCTCCGCCTGCCGCGCCGGGTCCGGCACGGGCGCGGCGAGCAGCAGCCGCTGGGTGTAGGGGTGCTCGGGTGCGGTGGTGAGGGTCGCCGCGTCCCCGGTTTCGATGATCTCCCCGCCGTACATGACCGCAACCCGGTGGCTGATGTGCCGGACCACCGACAGGTCGTGCGTGACGAAGAGATAGGCGACGCCGGTGCGCTCCTGGATCTCGACGAACAGGTCCAGCACCCGGGCCTGGGTCGACAGGTCCAGTGCGCTGACCGGCTCGTCACAGACGATGACCCGCGGGTCCCGGGACAACGCCCGGGCGATGGCGATGCGCTGCCGCTGGCCGCCGGAGAACTCCCGTGGCAGCCGCTCCCCGGCGTCGGCGGGCAACCGGACCTGGTCGAGCAGGTCCTTCACCCGCTTCTCGGCTTCCGCCCGAGAGGTTCCCGCGACTCTCAGCGGCTCGCTGAGGATGTCGTTCACCGTCATCGCCGGATTGAGCGAGGTGTACGGGTCCTGGAACACCACCTGGATGTCGTCGCTGAGCGCCCGGCGCTCCCTTCTGCCCAGGCCCGAGATGACCTTGCCGCGGTAGCGGACGGTGCCGGAGGTGACCGGGGCCAGTCCGAGGACGGCCCGGCCCAGGGTGGTCTTGCCCGATCCCGACTCACCGACCAGGCCGAGGGTCTCGCCCGCTCTGATGGTGATCGACACCCCCTTCAGCACCCGGAACGGTGGCTTGCGCCAGCCTTTCGACGGGTACTCCACGACCACCTCGTCGGCGACCAGCAGGGGCTCCGCCGGGAGATCCTTGTCCAGTGTCCCGGTCATGCCGGACCCTCCTGACGTGCGGTGCTCATGATCCCTGCGATGTCCGTGGTCCCCGCGATGTCCGTGGTCCCTGCGGCGCCCGTCGGCGCGGTGCGGCTGAGCGCGGACCGCGGTTCGGCGTCCTCCAGCGTGGACGCCAGGAGCATGCGGGTGTACGGGTGCTGCGGATCGGCGAACAACTGCCGTGCGGGTGCGGACTCCACCACGGTGCCGGTCTGCATCACCGTCACGCGGTCGCAGATGTCGGCCACCACACCGAAGTCGTGGGTCACCAGGATCACGCCCATGTTCCGCTCGCGCTGAAGGGACCGCATCAGGTCGAGTACCTCTGCCTGCACGGTCACGTCGAGCGCCGTGGTCGGCTCGTCGGCGATCAGCAGGTCCGGTTCGCAGGACACCGCGCCGGCGATGAGGACGCGCTGCGCCATACCGCCGGAGATCTGGTGCGGATAGGAGTCGAAGACCCGTTCCGGGTCGGCGATGCCGACCCGTTCCAGCAGGCCGAGAGTCTTCGCCTGCGCCTCGGCCGCCGACAGTCCGAGGTGCCGGCGCACCGGCTCGACCAGCTGGGCGCCGATACGGAAGGAGGGGTCGAGGTTGGACATCGGCTCCTGCGGCACATAGGCGATCCGGCGGCCGCGGTACCGGTTCATCTCCGCGCGGCCGAGCCGTCCCAGCTCCTTGCCGTCGAACACCAGCCGGCCGGTGGAGACCTGGGCCTCCCGGGGCAGGAGGCCGAGGACGGCGAAGGCGGTCTGGCTCTTGCCCGAGCCCGATTCCCCCACGAGTCCGAGGACTTCGCCCCGGCGCACGGTCAGGGAGACCCCGTCGACGACGGTCTTCTCTCCCTCGGCCGTCGGATAGGAGACCGTCAGGCCTTCGAGGACGAGCAGGGCGTCGTCCACCTCCCCCGCCTCGGACGTTGTGCTCATGCCTGAGGTTTCGGAGGTGACGGGCGCCTTCTTCTCCGCGACCCGCTTGCGGGCCGCGGCGGCGCGCGGCCTCCGCCCGTTCGCCGCGCTTGCGTCCAGCGCGTCCCGCAGGGCGTTGCCCAGCAGGCCGAACGCGGCGACGGTCGTCGCGAGCGCCACTCCGGGCCAGACCATCAGGACCGGCTTGGTGTAGATGTTGGCGAAGGCGTCATTGAGCATGGAGCCCCAGCTCGCCTGGGTCGCCGAGCCCAGGCCGAGGAACTCGAGGCCGGACTGGATGACGATGCCGAGACCGAGCATCTGGGCGGCCTGGATGATGGTCGGCGCCTGCACGACGGGCAGGATGTGCCGGCGAATGATCCGGGGGTCTGCCAGGCCGGACACCCGCGCCGCGTCCACGTACAGCTCTTCGCGTACGGAGATCACCGAGGCGCGGATCAGCCGGAAGACGCCTGGCGACATCAGCACGCCGAAGACCGCCATGGCGATGTACGTGTTCTGCCCCACCGCGGACATCACCACCAGCAACACGATGATCGCCGGTACGGCCATCAGCAGGTTGGCCAGCCAACTGCTGACGGCGTCGAACCACTTGCGGTAGTAGCCGGCCACCAGACCGGCGGGAACGCCGATCGCCAGGGCGACGACCACCGCGAGCAGGGCTCCCAGCAGGCTTGTGCGCCCGCCGTAGAGCAGTCGGGACAGGACGTCGCGGCCGACGCCGTCACCGCCCAGGGGATGTTTTCCACTCATCGGGGCGAGGCTGTCGGTCAGCGAGGAGTGGGACGGGTCCTGGCTGGTCAGGAGCGGTGCGAACAGGCTCGCCAGAGAGATGAGTGCGAGGATCACCAGACAGGTCACGGCCACCGGACTGCGCAGGAGCCGGCGCAGGAGTCCCGCGCGCCCCGGTGCGGCGACGGCCACGGTGTCCGCCGTTTCTTCGGACTGGGGAAGGATCATCCGACACGCACCTTCGGGTTGAGCCATCCGTACGCGAGGTCCATCACGATGTTGACCACCACGACGATGGCGACCATGACCACGACGACGCCCATGACCACCGGCGTGTCGCCCTGGGATCCGGCGCCTGTCGCCTGGCTTCCGATCCCGTTCAGGCCGAAGACCTTCTCGACGACCACCGCGCCGCCGACCAGGCCGATGAACTGCAGGGCCAGCACGGTCAGAGCGGCCGGGGCCGCGTTGCGCAGCGCATGCCGGAACAGCAGGCTCCGCTCGCTGATGCCACGGCTGCGGAGGGTACGTATGTAGTCCGCGCGCAGTACGTCGACCATGGAGCCACGCACCTGCTGGGCAGTGGCGGCGATCGCTCCGACGGCGAGCGAGAGCGCCGGGAGGGTGATCGACCGGAGCCAGCCGCCCGCCGAGTCCGCCAGCGGAACATAACCGGTCGCGGGCAGCCAGCCCAGGTCGACGCCGATCACCACGGCGAACACCAGGGCGACCAGGAAGCTGGGCACGGCGAAGCCGAGGACGGCGAGCAGCTGCACCAGCTGGTCCAGGGGACCCCGGCGGACCGCGGCGGCCACTCCCAGCACCGTGCTCAGTACCGCTGACAGCAGCAGCGCTCCCAGCACGATCGACAGTGTGACCGGCAGCCGGTCGGCGAGTGAACTCGTCACGGACTCACCGCTGAACCACGAGCTGCCGAGGTTGCCGTGCACCGCGTCCGCGAGCCAGTGCCCGTAGCGGACCGCCATGGGCTGGTCGAGTCCGAGTTCGGCGGACTTGGCGGCCACCTGCTGCTGGGTGGCGGTCTGCCCCACGATCTGGCGCACCGGATCGGAACCGGTGAGGCCCATCAGGGCGAAGGTCGTGGTCGCGATCACCAGGACCAGGACCAGCCCGGCGGCGATGCGCCGGACCAAGAAAACGATCATTAGTCTCTCCACCTTGCCTCTCCCTGACCGCTGTTCACAGGCGGCCGGGCGGGCGCGATGCCACCGCTCCCGCCCGGCCGGCTGCCCAGGTCAGCCAGCGGGCTTGAAGTTGTAGATCGGCGGAACGGCGGCGAACACCTGCGGGGTGAAAGTGACGCTCTTGGTCGTCGCGTAGGTGTTCTCCACGGAGTCCCAGGGCGCGTTCCACGCCTGGTCGACGAGGTAGGTGTTGAGCTCCTTGAACAGCGCGTCCTGGGCGGCGCCGGTCGCCGACCGGGCCTTGGCGATGAGGTCGGTGACCTTGGGGTCCTCGGTGTGCAGCGGATTCCACAGAGCGCCCTTGTCCACCTCGATCTGGATGGTGTCCCAGGGGCGGAAGGAGGCCAGGGTCATGTAGGACAGGGGGTACTTGCCCGCGAGGAGGGCGCTGATGAACTGGGTGACCGGGATCTTGTCGACCTTGACCTTGATCCCGACGTCCTCGAGCTGCTGGACCATGGCCGCCTGCTGGTCCGGGAAGACCGCCGAGACATCCGGGACGGTGACCGAGAAGCCGTGCGGATAGCCCGCCTGGGCCAGCAGCTGCTTGGCCTTCGCCGGGTCGTAGGAGTACGTGGAGTTCAGCGAGCTGTCGAAGGCCGAGCTCGACGGGTTGAAGATCTGGGTCGTCGCCTGACCCAGTCCCTGCTTCGCCGTCTTGACGATCGTGGAACGGTCGAAGGCGTAGTTCAGGGCCTGGCGGACCCGGACGTCGCCGAGCGCCTTGACGATCTTTCCTTCGCGGTCCCAGATGTACACGCCCTCGACGTCACCGGAGGTGTACTTGGTGACGTTGAGCCCGCTGCTCTTGGCCGGTGCGAGGTTCTTGGCGCTGGCCAGCAGCGCACCGTTGATCTGCCCCGAGCGCAGCGCGTTGAGCACGGCGGTCGGGTCGGTCAGCGGCTTGAGGACGATCTTGTCGAAGGGGAAGGCAGCCTTGTTCCAGTAGCCCTGATTGCGTACGAAGGTGTACGTACTGCCCGCCGTGGTGGCGGACTTGTCCAGGGTGTAGGGGCCGGAACCCACCGGGGTGGTCTTGATCGTCCCCGCGGTGATGGCCTTGGGACTGGCCATCATTCCGGCCACGTTGCCGAGGTTCGGCACCAACGAGGGGTCGGGGGCCGAGAGTTTGACCGCGACCGTGGTGGCGTCGACCACGTCGACGCCGCTGATGCCCTTGAGCTGGCCCGCCGCCTCGCTGGTGCCTTCCTTGGTGTGCAGCAGATTGGCCTTGACCGCCGCCGCGTCCAAGGCGGTGCCGTCGGTGAACTTGACGCCGGTGCGCAAGGTCAGCGTGAGCACCGTACGGGCCGCGTCGTACGACCACTTGGTCGCCAGGTTGGGCTTGACCTCGGCCGTCGGGGACAACCGGAGCAGCGAATCGTATACGGGCTGGTAGTACTGCGCGTTGTTGCCGAGTCCGGCGTCGGCCAGGTCCCACGGCTGCGCCGCGACCAGGGGGGCCAGGGTGAGGGTGCCGCCGGTGGCCGCCTTCCCCGAACCGGAACCTGAGCCCGAGCCGCACGCGGCCGCGGACAACATCAGGGCAGCCGATACGGCCGTCAGCGCGATTCTTCGCATGGGTACTCCGCTGGTGAGTGGATGACCGGGCGGCGTCGGGCATCGAGCCGCCCTCAAGGGCCTCGGAGGTAGTGGGAAACCAGGTCCTGACGCGGCCTGGACCGTTCTTGGCGGTCAGCCGTTCCTGGCGCAAAGGGGTTTGTCTCCACCGTTTTCGGTGGGCTAGAACCAGCCACTGATACGTACAAGTGAAACGTATGCGTAACGTAGCCCCGCCCTTGGCGGGCCACAAGACCCTTGCATCAGCATTTTCCGGAGAGCCGGAACCCGGAGGAGTGGCGTGATGGCACGCCGGGAGCTGACCTCCCCCGGAATCTGCCCGGAGACGTCCTGGTCAGGCCGACTTGCGTCAGGCCGACTTGCGTCAGGCCGACTTGCGTCAGGCCGACTTGCGTCAGGCCGACTTGCGTCAGGCCGACTTGCGTCAGGCCGACTTGCGTCAGGCCGACTTGCGTCAGGCCGACTTGCGTCAGGCCGACTTGCGTCAGGCCGACTTGCGTCAGGTCGACTTGCGTCTGGCCGATTCGCGTCAGGCGGACTCGCGTCAGGCGGACTCGCGTACGACCAGGCTCAGCGGAGTTACCTGGGGCGGCGTCGGCAGCGATCGGCCGGTCACGCCATTGATGATCATCCGGGCTGCGCGGCCCACGGTGACATCGAGGTTGTTGTCGATCGTGGTCAACGGCGGTACCGCGAAAGGCGCCAGCTTGTCGTTGTCGACGCCGATCACGGCCAGGTCGTCGGGGGCGGCGAGACCCACCCTGCGCATACCCGCGAGGAGGGCGAAAGCCGTCTCGTCGTTGTAGGCGCACACCCCCGTGACGGCGGGGACGGCCGAGTGCCACTGCTCGGCCGCGGCGGCAGCCGCCGAGATGTCCAGGGGCACCTCCAGCAGGACGGGCGGCTCAAGACCGCGTTCCGCGCAGGCGGCGCGGGCGCCTTCGAGGCGCAGGGTCAGGAAATCCCGGAGCCGGGGATCCCCGGGAGCGGCGTAGCCGATGCGTACGTGTCCGGTCGCCACCAGCCGCTCGACCTGCATCGTGCCGATGAGGGTCTGGGGAATGGTCAGCACGCCCGGTGCGGCGGTCGGGCCCATCCCGGCGCTGACCACGTGGATGCCGGCCGCCCGCATGCTGGCCACGTCCTCGGCGGAGACGTCGAAGGTCGTCATCACGGCCGCCGGCATGAGTTCCCGCCACAGTGACTTGAGCGGGGAGTGCCGCTCGCGCCGTGTGACGAGGTTCAGGCCGTGGCGCTCCAGTTCATCGCCGAGCAACTCGACCAGGGCTGTCAGAGTGCCGCCGACAGGAACATCCGGCAGGAACATCAGCACCAGATCACTGCGGCCCAGGCGTAGCGCGCGTGCGGCGGCCGACGGTTCGTAGCCCAGTTTCGCCACCGCGTCCAGCACTTTGCGCCGGGTCTGCTCGGAGATCTTCTGGTGCGACACGTCATTCAGTACATAGCTGACCGTGGTCTGTGAAACTCCTGCTTCCTTGGCGACGTCGGTCGCCGTCACGCGGCCGGTCCTGCGCGCCATGGGAGCCTCCTGGGAAACATCATTGGACAAGCGGGTACAGCGTGCTCGGCTCAACAGCGAGCGTCACTGAATCGTAACAGTGGGGATGAGGGGTGTCCCAAGACTCCGGACACCCCGTCGCATGAAAACCAGGCCGTGCGTCCTACTGTCTCGCGTCGGTGTGTGCCGTCGCCTCTGTCCGGCGGGCGGTGCTGGTGCTCAGTGCCGATTCGCCCGGCCGCCGCGAGCTCGTGTCCCGGCTGATCGCCGACCGCCTCTGGCAGGCATACCTGCGGCGCTTCGGTATCGAGCACACCCTTCCGCCCGGGCGAACAGCCCTCGGCTGGACCTCGCCGAAGATCCGCACCCCCGAGGCGGCCGACCGATGGACGTGGCTGACCCTCGCCGCGTGCACACAATGCTGTCTCGCCCGCCTGCTCGCAGCCGGCCCGCGTCGCCCCCGGGGAGAAACCAAGTTCCTTGGAGCAGTGTGGCGGCGCGGTCGCTGACGTGCGCCGTAACCGACTACGGCTTGAGGCGGGCGCAGGGGCTGGTGCCGAAGAGAGGAGGTGTCGACGCGCGAAAGCTGGTCGAGGTGCTGGAGACGGCGGTGGCCGGTGGCACCTCCCAGTTGTTCCTCCTGCACGACCATCTCGACGCCGCGGGGACCATCCGCGCGCGGGCCGACTCCATTGAGGCGTCGGCCCGCAAAGACCTCGCGGCCGCGCAGGAACTCGGCCGGGACACCGGCGTGGCAACCCCGCTCGCCGATGTCGTGCTGCCGGGCATGGGCGCTGTGCTGGAAGGCGACTACGACAGCGGACTCACGGCGAGGAGCGTGTAGTGGCAGGGAGAAGCGGCAGGGAGAAGTGGCAGGCCATCACCGGCGCGGCCCGCGGCGCCCCGCTTTCTGTGTCCGTGGGGTTCTGTGGCTGTGGCTGTGGCTGTGGTCAGGGGGCTGAGGACGAGGTCGTCGGCGGTCTCGGTCCGGCCGTCGGCCAAAGGGGCGTCGGGGCAGCCGGGCGAGGGGTTACCAGGTTCCTTCGCCCGGCACCAGCCGCCCCGCCTTGCGGTACTCGCGCCGCGCGCCCTCCAGGAGGTCGGCCGTGGTGACCGGCGCGTCGCGACCGGCAGCGCTGTAGGCGGCCGTGACGACGGCGCTGCGGATCGAACCACCGGCCAGCTCGAAGTCGCGGGCGACGGTGTGCGGGTCGGTGTCGTCGGCGCGCGGCACATGGGTCAGGGCGTGCTGCCACAGCGCCAGTCGCTGATCGGCGTCCGGGAACGGGAAGTCGATCACGAGGTCGAGACGGCGGGTGAACGCCTCGTCGATGTTGGCACGCAGATTGGTCGTGAGCAGCGCGATGCCGTCGAAGGATTCGAGCCGCTGCAGCAGATAGGAACTCTCCATGTTGGCGTACCGGTCGTGCGAGTCCTTCACCTCGGACCGCTTGCCGAACACGGAGTCCGCCTCGTCGAAGAGGAGTACCGCGTCGGTGCGGTCCGCCTCGGTGAAGATGCGTTCCAGGTTCTTTTCCGTCTCGCCGACGTACTTGTCGACGATCGAGGAGAGCTGTACGACGTAGAGGTCGAGGCCGAGTTCGGCGGCCACGACCTCGGCGGACAGCGTCTTGCCGGTGCCGGAGTCGCCCGCGAAGAGACCGAGGACGCCCCGGCCGCGGCCGCCGCCCGCGCTCAGCCGCCAGTCGCCGAGCACCCGGTCGCGATGGCGGGCGCGCAGGGCCAGTTCGTGCAGCTGCACGAGCGGTTTGTCGGGCAGGACGAGATCCTCCCAGCCGACGTCGGGACGGATCCGGCGGGCGTGCCGCTCCAGCCCGGACGCGGACTGCTGCCGGGCGGCCAGCCGCAGATGGGCGGGGGTCAGCGCGGTGCCGTCGAACGCGGCGAGGTGCCGTGCGGCGCGGGCGGCGCGCAGGACGCGGTCCCCGCCGAGACGGTACGGCGCGACGACAGGGGTGAGATCGAAGTCGGGCGCGGGTTCCCGTACGACTGCCGCGGCTGCGGAGAACCCGGTGTCGGTGGAGGGTTCGCTGTCGCTGCCGAGTGCCGCCCGCCACGTGTCCACCGCGCCCGAGCGCAGCCGGGGCACGTCGAGGACGAGGGGGTCACGATGGTCGTACCAGTGCGGATCGTACGGGCGGGAATCGGTGAACAGGACGGACACGTCGTCCGCCGCCAGCGCCCGCATCAGCGGGGCGGGGTCCTCCGGCAGCGGTGACACGACGATCGCACAGTCGCGCAGCCGTGCCTCGCGGAGCAGTTCGGCGATCGGTTCCTGCGCGGCCGTACCGCCCGGGTTGAAGTGGAGCGCCTCCTGCCCTGATCCGCGCAGGGCGGCCGCGGCGCAGGCCAGGCCGTCGCCCGCGCGCTGTTCGCGCAGATACGCGGTGAGCGGGGCGTCGGTCAGCCGGTCGGCGAGCCTGCGCAGGAAGACCTCGTCGTACTCCTCGCCCCGGACCGGCGCCCGGAGCCGGCGGACATGGCCGGTCAGTGCGGCGTCCCAGGTGTCGTCGCCGAGAAGGTGGGCGATCAGCCGGTCGGGTACGCGCAACGACCGGCTGAGGAAGGGGCGTTCGGGTTCCTCGACCACGACCAGGCCCAGGGCGGGCAGCGGAGCCGAGGGATGGAAGCGGGCCCGTGCCTCGGCATGGTGCGCCGGAAGTCCGGACAGGTCGAGGGCGAGCCCGGTGGTGGCCCGGCGGCGGCTGACGTCGTCGTTGAGGTAGCCGTACAGGGGCTCGAAGGTGCGGTCGAGGTCCGGTGCGAGGGCGATGAGCAGGATACGGACGTCCAGTTCGGAGAGCCCGAGCCGCCCGGCGAGCAGGTCGAGGCGGTCGCCCCGCTGGTCCAGCCGGTCGCCGCCTCGCTCCGGGGCCGCCCATTCCCCGGGCTCGGGGTCCCGCCCGGCCGGTTCCAGGACATGCCGTACCGCTTCCTCGGACAGATACAGGCCACGCAACGGATCGGCCGCGGTGGGATCGGTCGCGCCGCGGTGCTCGACCAGCAGGGCGACTCGGTCGCGCAGCCGGGACAGCCGGGGCAGGAGCGAGTCGGCCGGGCCCCCGGAGAGGGCGGCCGACGCCGGGACGTGCGAGGTCACTTGGAGTGCTTCTCCCCGTTTCGACGACCCGCGGCCGAACGCCCCATGGCCGAACTCCCCATGGCCGAACGACCCTCGGTCGAACCGCCCGCGCCCGGCGCGTCCGCCGCGGGCAGGTCCGTGCCCGGCGCGGTGTCGGTCGCCGTGGACGCCAAGTGCCGTGCCTGGTGCCGCCGTTCGGGCGAGCCCTCCAGCGTGCCGTCCATTCCCCGTACGCGTACGCCCGCGCCCTCCGTGACCGGCGGCCCGGCGTCGTACTCCGGGTACGCCGGGAACGGGGCGGTCACCACCAGGTCCAGCGACGGCTTCATCTCGCCGCCGAGCGCGGACCAGATCTCGGCGAGGGACCGCGACTCGCTGTGCAGCCCCGCCACCGTGAGCGGCACGGACAGGCCCAGCTCACCCAGGGCGCCCGGGAGTTGGTCGGGCGGCAGGATCTCGTGGGGGAGCAGGGTGGCCAGCACCGCGGACAGCAGTCGGTGTTCGTCCAGCGGCTGTTTGGTCCAGGCCGTGACCAGGTAGGAAAGGCGGAACCACCGGGGCGGCTGGCGGCGGCGCAGCACGATCCCGCGTTCGTCGCGGACGGCCATGGCACCGCGCTCCCGGCGCCGCACGTCCTCGCGGATGTCGTACAGGTAGGTGTTGATGGCGGGCGCGTTACGCCGGGCCGCCCACTCGCGGGTCGGTGCCTCGAAGGCGATCTCGATGCCGGAACCGGCCATCGCACCGCTCTTGAGCAGCCCTTTGAGGACCTCGTCCACCTCGTGAATCACCGTCGTGCTCCCACCGTGCCGTGACGTCTTGCCGGGTCCCCACCGCGTAGTGGCCGTGTACCCGATGTGTACCCGTCTGCTGTGAACCGCCCGGTGTCCCGCTCGGCAGGCCCCGTGCGGAGGACCGTCGGACTCAGATGTAGCCTTCCCGGAGGGCATAGGCCACGGCGTGCGCACGGTTGCGCAGGTGGAGCCGGGTGGTCAGTCCGTGCATGACGTTCTTGACGGTACGTTCGGAGTAGGAGAGCTTGCTCGCTATCTCCCCGGTGTCCAGTCCCTCGGCGACGAGCCTCAGGACATCGATCTCGCGCGGTACCAGGCCGGAGAGCGGAGCCCCGGTATGGCCGGTCGCGGTGCGCTGCAGCGAACCCACCTGAGCGATGAGGCGTCCCAGCAGATCGGCGGGCAGGTCACCGTCGCCGCGCGAGGCCGCGAGCACGGCCTGCACCAGCCGGTGCGCACTGGCCTCGTGGCGCCAGACGATGGCTCCGACACCGCACTCGATGACATCGAGGAGCTCGGCCTCGCGGATCACGCCCACCACGAGAACGGCGCGCGCGCCGTCGCTGCGCACCAGCCGGCGCAGCCGGGACAACGTGGTCTCGTCGGGCGTCTCGTTGACCAGGACGGCCACCGTGCCGGGCCCGGCCTCCGCGCTGTCGAGGAGGTCGATCACCGGGTGCTGCCCCAACTGGCTGCGCACTCCCGCCCGGGAGATCGGATCGGGCGCCTGGACCACTACCGGTATGCGATTTCCGGAATCCGCCGCGCCACTGTCGGCGGGTCGCTGTGACACGTCTGCGTCAGTGGTCCGTAATGAACTGCGCAACCGTCTCTCCCAAATCACGTACTGGTCGCCCCTGTGTCGCCTGTGGCCGAAGGGCTTGTCCCAGACTTCTGTGCCTGGTGTGCCCCACGCAATCGTGGAGGACCACGAGACGTACCACGAGATGGATCATGAGACGTCCACGACAGGAGGCAGCCATGTGCGCACTCGAAGCGCTGAGTGAACGCCGGGAGGCCCTGGAGCTGGTGGCCGCCGAGGTGGAGCGGGCCCGTGCCGGGTCCGGCCGTCTGGTACTGCTCAGAGGGGCCACCGGCACCGGGCGCACCGCCCTCCTGGCGGCCGTCGCCGAGCAGGCGGCGGCCGCCGGTATGCGGGTGCTGCGGGCCCGTTGTTCACCCGAGGCCGAGGCCGACGCCGGGATCTTCGCCGCGGTCCTCCAACTGCTGGCGTCCGGAGCCGAGTTCGAGAGGGGAGCCGAACCGCTTTCGGAGGCCTTCGACGCCCCGCCCGATCGCACGTACGCGGAGTACCTGTGGAACCAACTGCGCTCGTACGCCGCGGACTCCCCGCTGCTGGTGACCGTCGACGACGTGCACTGCGCCGACGAACCCTCGCGCCGCTGGTTCGTCGAGGCCGCCCGGCGGATCGACCGCTTGCCGATACTGCTGGTGGCGACCGAGCGGAGCCAGTACGACATCGACCCGCCGTCCGCCGGTCTGGCGCACGCGCTCTCGCCCACCCTCGTCCGCACCCACACCCTCGCCCCGCTGAGCCCGGACGCCGCGGCCCGGCTGGTCCGTTCGGACTTCGGCGCCGCCGCACCCGACTGGGTGGACGACTGCGTACGGGCCGGCGCGGGCAGCCCGCTGCTGCTGCGCGCCCTGCTCGACGACCTGCGTGCCAGGGAACCGGACGGCGCCGTGCGCGCGAGCGTGCCGGACACCTGCGCCGCCCTGTATCCGGGCGCCTATCCGGCCGCCGTGTCCTGGTGGTTGGAGAGTGCCGGAGAGGCGACGGCGGGGGTGGCCCGTGCCCTCGCGGCGCTGGACGGCGACGTCCTGGAGGACGGGCACGTGGAGGGGAACGCCGAACTGTTCGCCCGGATGGCGGGCGCGGACCCCGCGAGGGTGCCCGGCTGGCTCACCGCCATGACCCGGCTCGGCCTGCTCCGCCCCGACGCCGACGGGCGGCCGCGCTACGCCCATCCCCTGCTGCGGGACGCCGTGCTGAGCGGCTGGCCCAGCGTCCGCCGGAGGGCGGCCCACCGTACGGCGGCCGAAGTGATGCTGAGCCGCGGCGATCGCGCCGAAGTGGTGGCCGGACAGCTGCTGCGGGCACCGGTCGTCAGGGCGGCCTGGGCCACCGTGGCGCTGCTGGACGCCGCGTCCCTGGCGGTGCGGGACGGCAGGTCCGACGACGCCGTGGAGTATCTGCGCCGGGCGCTGGACGAGCCGCTCACGCCCGCCCGCCGGACCATGGTGCTCACCGAACTGGGTTCCCTGGAGTTCGCCGCCGCCCGCTCTTCGGCCGGGATACCGCGGCTGACCGAGGCGACCCGGCTGCCGGGCATGCCGCAGGACCGGGTGCGGGCGGCCGTGGCACTGGGCACCGTGCTGGCCCGGCGCGGCAAGGCACACGCCGCGATGGACGTCCTGCGCGGCCTGGACGAGCAGTTGGCGGACCATCCGGATCTGATACGGCTGCTGCAGACCGCCTCGGCGCTGCTGTCGGACCACGACCAGGGCATCCGCCGCGAGGCGTACCGCTGGCTGCACGGCGCCGCCGAGCGGTCGTCGGACCTGGTCGGTACGGCGGGACAGGCCCTGCTGGTCCGCCACGACGCGACGGCCGGTCTGATCCCCGCCGCCACGGCCATGAAGCGGATCCGCGCCCTGCTGCGGGAACCGGTGGACGCGCTCGCCGAACCCTTCCTGCTGGGCACGGCCGCCGCCGTCGCCCAGTGGGCCGACGAACTGGAGGAGGCCGAGGGACTGGTACGCCGCGGGCTGGCCCGGCAGAGTCCGTCGCTGCTGCATCCGATGCACCTGGCGCTGCTCAACGTGGGGACGGACATCGCCGCGATACGCGGACGGTACGCCGACCTGCTCGCCGACCCGGCGGCCCGGCAGGTCCCCGAAACCCTCCGCCACCGGCCCGACCCGGCCAACACGCACGCGCACGCGGTGATCGCCCTGGTCGAGACGGGCCGGACCGAGGAGGCGGCCCGGCTCGCCGACAGCTTCGACCTCCGCGACGCCCACGACTCCTGGGAACTCAACCGGTTCCTGTACGCCCGGGGCGTGTTGCGGTCGGCGACGGGGGACCGGGCCGGCGCGCTCGACGACTTCCTGGAGTGCGGACGACGCCAGACGGCCCGGGACGTGGTGAGCCCCGTCGTCACGCCCTGGCGCACCGCGGCGGCCGAATGCCACAGCGCGCTGGGCCGTCCACAGGAAGCCCTCGCGCTGGCCCGCGAAGAACTCCGGCTCGCCCAGGTGTGGGACACCCCCCGGCTGGTGGGCCGGGCCCTGTGCGGGGTCGCCACCGCGACCGGGGGCCGACGCGGTCTGGAACTCGCCGACCGCGCCGTACACATGCTGCGGGACGCGTCCGCGCGGACGGAGCTGATCCCCGCCCTGATCGCGCACGGGCGTCAGCTTGTCGCGGCGGGGGAGCGGACCCGGGCCCGGGACGCCCTGCGGGAGGCGGCCGAGCACGCCGAACGGCTGGGCGCGGTACGCATGCGGGCGCTGGCCGAGGAGGTCCTCCCCGAAGGCCGCTCCCGCGGCGCGGCGACGGCGCTCACCGGCTGGGAGGCACTGACCGGCAGCGAACGCCGGATCGCCGCGCTCGCGGCCGACGGGCGCACCAACGCCGAGATCGCGGAGCTTCTGCACCTGGCCCGCCGCACCGTCGAGACCCATCTGACCAGCGCCTACCGCAAGTTGGGCATCCGGCGCAGGGCGGAACTCACGACAGTGATCGCCGAGCGGACGTCGGACCCGACGCCGCCCGGCTGACGAGCGCGGCCGTACCGCCCCGGCACGTCAGGACGTGAGACGGCCGTCCGGGTCGTGGAGCCTGGTGCGGTTGGCCGGATCCTGAAGCATCTTGCGCACCACCGGAGCCGGAATCCGCAGCACCACCGGAGTGGGAACGGTGAAGTCGCGAACCGCCACGGACGGGGCGCCGGAGCGGCCCCGGTCGCTCACCCGGGCCACCACCCGTACATCCAGGGTGAACTGCACCAGCGTCGACTCGAACTTCGGCTTGTGCAGCGGCATCGAGCCGGACGCGTGGGCCGAGGTGTCGGTGGCACCGCCGGCCTGGTCGGCGTTTCCGAGGAACTGGTTCATCCGGAACTCGTCCGCGTTGAGCACACCGGCGCCGCCCAGCCCCCGTACCGACTTGTTGTGCTCCACCGCCTGCTGGTGGTCCGTGCCCGTGGGCCGGGGCGCGTCCAGGGCGCTCTGCGCCACCGTCTCGAAGGTCATCTTGTCGCCGACGCCCAGCACCCGGCCACCGCGCAGCCGGGCATGCAGGGAGGTACGCAGATCCTGTCCCCGCGCGCCGGAGGCATGGACGACCGGCAGGTCGACCCCGGCCGCCGTGAGCAGCGGCAGGGCGGAGATGAGCCACTCCGTGGACACCGCCTCGCGCTGGGTGTACGCCGCCGCGTCCCCCGTCCTGCGATAACGCTCGCCGCCGTGCGCCGCCCGTACCGTGTCGTCGACCACCCGGCGGATCTCCGGGGCCCCACGGAACCCGTTGACCTGCGCCTCCATCGGCAGGGTCACCCCGCGGTCGTGCCAGGGGCCCAGCCGGCTCGGCTGGGCGTCGTCCTGCCGCAGGAATGCCTGCCCCGCCTCCGCGCGCGGTACCGGCCGCAGCCGGGACAGCGCCTCGACGTCCTTCACCAGGATGCGGTGGATCAGGGACTGCGCGCCGAGGGTCGCCAGACCCACCCGCCCCCGGGACGAGTGCAGTTCGAGGGTCGCCTCGATCGGCACCCGCATCCTGACCGAACGGGCGGAGGCCTCCGCCACCGTCTTCATGCCGAGCTGACCCCGCCCGACGGTGGCCGACTTGGTGACGTCACTGACGCCGACCCCGAGCCCACCGGACCCGCCGACGGTCTTGAGCGGCCCACCGCCGCCCTCCGGCTTGCCCGCGCCCGCCACGACCCCCTCGACCGCGCGCGCGTCGCTCGTCTCACGGCTGTCCGCCCGCTGCGCGGCCGCCGAGGTGATGTACTCCATGTCACGGCCGTCCTTCGCCTCGCCCTCGACCGTGCCCTGCCGGGTGCGGCGTACGCGGAACACCGCCCAGTACGGCGTGCCGCGGCCACGGAACAGCTCGACGGGCACCCCGCCGTCCATGGCCCCGGAGAGCAGCCCGGCGGAGCCGTCCCGGTCCAGGACGCGCAGCAACCGCTGCATGTTGTCGTTCCGGTCGGCCAGTTGCCGTCTCGGCAGCAGCTCATCGGCGAGGGTCCGGTCACGCCGTCCGACATCGGTGCGCAGCCGCTCCAGCAGGGGGACGAAGTCGGGCAGTTCCTCGATCATGCCGAAGCCGAGCGGCAGTTCCTGGGCCAGGGCGGGAGCCGCCGCGGGGGCGCTGCCGCTCGACGACTCCCCGCTCCGTGACGTCTCGGCCCGCTCCGGAGCGGCCTTCTCTTTCTCTTTTTCTTTCTCTTTTTTCTTGCCCGGCTGCTTGTCCGTTCGTGAGGACTCCGCGGCGGACCCGGGCACGCGCAGGCCCGAGGCCGCCAGTTGCTCCTGGGTGAGCCAGACGGCGGCCGCGGCGGGCAGCGTCCGTTCCGCCTTCGCGACGTACGGGCCGCCTCCGGTGACCTCGACCTCGGTGACCATCCGGACCACCAGGTCGCAGTGGACCAGATAGAGGGGCCGGGTGCGCGGGGTGTGGGCGTTGCGTTCCACGGTGCCGCTCAGTGTCGTCGCGGTGGCGGTGCTCTCGCCCAGGTTCCGGCCGGCCGACAGCCCCTCGCCGAGCCGCCAGTCGGCGCCGTTCTCCGAGCCGAGGACGCCGCCCTGCACCGCCGTGCTGACGCTCCGGCCCTGCTGCCCGGCGGCCTGGTGCCCGCCGAGCAGGAAGGTCTCCGTGCCCGGTCCGGTACCCTCCGCCACCACCTCGGGGTTGGTGAGGGCCAGGCGCGTACCCACCGCGCCGTTCAGCGCGGCGAGCCGCCGCGGATAGCGCAGGTTCTTCACCACCCAGCCGGAGGAGACCGCCTGGCGCAGCGCCGAGGTGATGGCCTGCGGACTGAAACGCTCCTCGATCGCCAGCCGCGGCGCGAGGCCCTCGGTCTGCAGCGCGCGGTCCGCACGCAGCTCCCGGTTGCGGGCCGCTGCCTGCGACAGCAGCTGGAAGGCGAGGTCCCGGATCGGGCCGCCGTCGCCCAGGGTCTCCACCAGCGTCCAGTCCCGCACCGCCCGGCCCGCGATCGACCGCGGCGCCATGGTGGACAGATCGCCGATGCCCGCCGCTTCGAACCGCCGCTGCGCCGCCCCCGGTCCGGATGTGCGGCTGCGGGTCCGGGCCGTCAGCCGGTCCTTCGCGGCGGAGTCCAGGGTGAACGCGGTCGGCGTGAGCAGCCGTACATCCTGCTCGGGCAGCGCCAGCGCCTCGGTGTCCGCGGTCGAGGCGATGTGCTCCGCCTCGGGCACGTCCCGCCCCGGCGCGCCCGGGGTGAGGGCACGCTTGGCGGTCCGCTCCCGCGTGGTCATGGTGACGTCCACGTCGAGGCGCAGCGCGCCGCCGAACGAGCTGGTGTTCTCACCGCCGTTGGTCAGGACGTCGGAGCGGGTCGTCGGACCCGCCTGGTTGCGCCGGGAGGTCTGCCGGGTCCGCTCGGCCCGCACCGACGCGGACAGGGCGCCCGGGATCAGCCGGAACTGGGCCAGTGCCAGACCGCCGATCGACCGCGAACTGGCCCGCCCGCTCTGGGAGTTGCTGGTCACGCCGGAGTGACTGCGCACCAGCCAGTCCTTGGTGTCTCCCAGGTAGCCGGTCTCGCGGAGCGCGCCGACGACCCGGATCTGTACATCACGCGCGTGCCATCGGCTCTTGCGCCGCATCCGGACGGGGATCCCGGAGGAGAGCAACTGGTCCTTGTTGACGCGCAGGTTGGTCTCCGACAGTACGGCGGTCAGCTCACGGTAGTTCTGGCGCTGCGCCTCGGCTTCCTCGCGGCTCACCTCGGTCCCCGACCCCGCGCCGAAGCCGGGAAGGTAGCCCGCCAGCCGCGGATCGGTCGCGAACAGCCGCTCGATGCCGGCGAGCAGGGGAGCGGTGTCCAGCTGGCTGATCGCCACACTCGACCCCATGGCGCCGAACGGCAGATGGCGCTCGGTGTACGGGCTCGCGGACGAACTGGACTCGTCTTCCGAGTCCCCGCGCTTCCCGCGGTCGAGGTCCTTCCTGCCGGGGTCCGCGGCCTCCGGCTTCTCGACCATGGGGCCCGCCGTGACACCGGCCGGCAGTTCGAGGCCCAGTGACCGGGCCTCGTCGGCGCGCAGGCTGACCCACACATCCATCGAGTGGTGCGCCGTGCGGGCGCCGGAGCGCACCTTCATGGCGGGGGAGAGCGGCCCGGTGCCCTCGACGCTGAACCGCACCTTGCCGAGGTAGAGCACCTTGTCGCCTCTGACCTCGGCGCCCTGACGGCTCGACACCGTCTGCTCGGCCACCGTGAACCGCGCCTTGCGCGCCCCGGCCGTGGGCATGACCGTCCCGCGCACCGCGGCGGCGCTGCCCAGCACGCCGAACCCCGCCGCCGGGCCCGCGCCGAAGGTCCCCGCGCGTCCCTTGCCCGCCGTGTGGGAGACCGCGTGCTGCGCCTGCTGGTGCGTACGCAGCTGGGTCTTGCCGACCGTCCACGCGGGCGCCAGGTCGGTGAGATCGGCACGCATCCGGTAGGTGCCCGTCGAGCTGCCGTCCTTGGCCACCAGATCCTCGCCGACCACCCAGCCGCTCAGCAGCCGGGGCAGGTCCTCCAGGACGGTCGTGGTGGAGGTGGCGTCGTACAGCCGGGCCCGCCCCGGTGCCCCGCGTGAGGTCAGGGAGGGGTGCAGCACGGAGCGGACCGTGTCGAACAGCCCGCCGCCGCCGGGATGGGGAGCCGCGGCGTCGTCCAGTGCGACCGGAGCGAGGGAGTCGGCGAGCCGTACGCGGGTCGCGGACCGCTCGTCGAGGCGCCGGGGCCGCGCGGGCGCCTCGGCGGTGACGGGCACCAGATGCTCGGTGGGCACCCGCATCATCAGGGACCCGGCGCCGCTGAACGTCTGCGCCCGCTCGCCCCGCCCCTCGTCCTGCCGCTTGATCCGTACGCCGTAACGCACCTGGCGCCGCATCTCGACGGACCCCTTGTCGCTGCGCAGCACCCGCGGTTCGGACAGGGTCTTCTGCACACGTGAGTCCGTGGAGGACTGGAACGGCTGCGCGTTCGCCATGACCGCCCCGCCGAGCCATACACCGGGGACGACCGGAGCCAGCCCGAACGCCATGAAGTTGACGCCCTTGCTCGACGAACCGCCCGAACTGTGGCTCACCACGCCCGACGTGTTGTGCTGGGTGTCCACCTTGATGTCGGCGCCCTCCGCCAGCTGCGCCGTCCGGGCGGCCTGCCGGGGGTCGGACTCGGTGCCCTGGCCGTCGCGGTCGCCGTCGCGGTCACCGCCGTCGTGGTCGCCGGCCCGCGCCTTGCCCTTCCCCTTGCCCGCGGCGGCCTCCGCCTCGGCCAGGAGCGCGGCCATGGCCTTCGCCTGCCGCGCCGCCGCGGCCTGCGCCTTCGCCGCCTCCGGGGAGACGAAGGTCTCGGGCAGGTCGGTACTGTCCCGGGAGATGGTCACGGTGACGTCGTACCACCCCTTACCCTCCGGACCCTCGACGGCGAAGGAACGGCCCTGGCCGTAGAAGGTCTCCGGGCGCCCGGCCAGTTCCTCGCGGATCTCGGCCACCGTGCCGTCGGAGCGCCCGATGACCGTTCCGAGGGTGGTGGACACGAACTCGTGCCCGGTCAGCCGGTACGCGGTGGACAGTCCAGGGGCGCGTAACTCCCGTACGTACGGCGGCAGTCCGAGCGGTGGATGGGGGACGGCGGTCCCAGTACCGGTCGGCCGGGGCGCCGGTCGCCGGGTGGCCGCCCGACCCGGGCGCGCGGTGGCGCGTGGCGGCCGGACGCTCTTTGGGCCCTCCTCGGTCTCCTCGGCCTCGTCGATGGCGGGAAGCACCGTGGGCAGCCGTGCGGCGGCACTGCTCTCCGGGAGTTCCTCGATCGTGGCCGGGACGGCGGGCCCGGGACGCGCCGGCCGCGAGGAACCCGCCTTGCCTTCGACGGCCGGGGACCGTCCGCGCAGGGCGTGCGCCGTCGCCGTGTTCCCCGCGGTCCGCTGCAGCGCCAGCACGGCCTGCGGAGTCAGTCCGGGGCCCGGCGCCGGGGACAGCGGATGCGGCGCCGGGCCCTCAACGCCGGTCCTGGCGACCGAGGTTGCGGCTGCGGCCGTGTCGCGGCCGTTCGGCCCCCGGCCACGGTCCCCAGCTCCGCCGTTTCCGCCCGCTGCCTGCCGCTGCCTGCGCACACTGAGCCATTCGCGTCATGGGGGCGGGTGTCCCACCCCCATCGAGTCCGTCCGCTGGGGAGCGTAACCACTACGTCGACCCCGCAACGAGCAAGGTCACGGACTCGAACGGATCGACGTCTGCCGAGAACCGGAGATCCAACCGCAGTACATCTGGGCTCCATCTCCGGTGATCTCGCGGTCACGTCGACGGATCATCGTGGCCCGCCACCAGGAGGGAGTCGGGCGGATCGCCCGGGTGAATTCGGCCCCGATGAGCCTGCTTCAGCCCCGATGGGCCTTCAGCGCGGCGAGGGCCCGGTCCGCGTGAGCGCTCATCCGCAGTTCGCTGCGCACCACTTCCAGGACCGTCCGGTCCTGGGCGAGCACGAAGGTGACCCGCTTCGTCGGCGCCAGGGAGAAGCCGCGCTTCACCCCGAACCGTTCGCGCACCGTACCGTCCTCGTCCGACAGCAGCGGGAACCCCAGGGTGTGACGCCCGGCGAACTCCTGCTGCTTGTCGACCGTGTCCCCGCTGATGCCGACGGGGCGCGCGCCCGCGGCGGCGAACTCGGCCGCGAGATCACGGAAGTGGCACGCCTCGGCGGTACAGCCGGACGACAGGGCGGCGGGATAGAAGAACAGGACGACCGGTCCTTCGCCGAGGAGCTCGGACAGCTTCCGGACCGTACCGGTCTCGTCCGGCAGGGCGAAGTCCTCGACCTTGTCGCCCACGTCCACACCACGCGTCATGACTGACCCTTCTGACCTTTGGCAACGCTGCGTGCCCACAGTACAAGGGGCACCTGGAGGGGGAGCCGGGCGATCGCCGCGGCCTGCTGCGGCGCGGGACGGTGGCGCCGGTCCACGGCCATCTGGACGTTGGCGGGGAACACCCCGACGAAGAAGGCGGCGGCGGCCAGGCCGGCCACCCGCCGCGTGCGGGGCAGCGCCACCCCGGCCGCCAGCGCCAGCTCGACGGCACCGCTCGCGTACGTCCAGGTCCTGGGCGTCCCCGGCAGCGCCCGCGGAATGGTCGCGTCGAACTGCCGGGGCGACACGAAGTGACCGACGCCCGCGGTGGCCAACAGGCCGGCGAGCAACAGGGCTGAGCGTTCCGACCGTGGCACGGTTCCTCCTCCGGGGGCCTGCCGCGAGATATTACTGGAGGGTAAGGAGGCGGGGGAGGTGGGGGAGGCGGGGGCACTCCACGCGTCCCCGGTACGGCGCGGGCCGGGCCGGGGTCAGCGTGCGGCGCGGACTCCGTCCAGGGCGACGGCGAGGACACGGTCGCGCTGGGCGTCGTCGAGGAAGTTCGTCGAGGTGATTCCGGCGATCATGCGCAGCAGGTCGTCGAAGTCGATGTCCGCACGGGCCTCGCCGGCCTTCTGCGCCCGCTCGAACAGCGGGCCGCCCGCCTGGTACATCGAGTCCCGGCAGGCCAGGAAGATCTCCGACTCGTTGTCGAGCGCCTCACGGATGGCCCGCTTGGTCACGGTGTAGTCGACGAACCGGCGCAGCCACGCGGTCAGCGCGTCCCACGGCTCCCTCTCGGCGACTTCCTGTGCCACCTGGCACAGGGCGTCCACTTCACCGGCGTAGACGCTCTCGAAGAGATGGCGACGGGTGGGGAAGTTCCGGTAGAGGGTGCCGATGCCGACGCCCGCGCGTCGTGCCATGTCCTCCAGGGACGCCTCGGCGCCGTGCTCGGCGAACGCCTCGCGCGCGGCGTCCAGCAGGGCGTCGTAATTGCGCGCGGCGTCTTTGCGGTGCGGGCGCCGGGACGCCACGATCCCGCTGACGGGGAACGGCTGAACCGTCACTGGTGCCTCCCGGCCGAGAAGGTGGTTGAAGCGGAGGTATGCCTCCGTTACAGTGGAGGTGTACCTCCACTTTATCAGTCGGGGGGTGCGTTCCCCGTGGATGCGTGCGGCCGCACGCATTGCCGACGCGCTCGTACCCCCGTGATCGCACAACGGGCCGCAGTAGCCCCCGCACCCTCCCTGAGCGGCCGCTTCGCACGGCCGCGGGTGTGCTCTCGGCTGCCCGCAGACGGTCCCACACCTTCCGTTTCTGTTCGGAGAGGCTTTTCATGCCCAGGAAGACCACCCGCCTCACCTTCGCGGTCCTCGCGACCGGTGCGGGCGTGTTCTCCATGCTCCAGTCGCTGGTCGCACCGGCCCTGCCGACCGTCCAGCACGCTCTGCACACCTCGCAGTCCACCGTGACCTGGGTGATGACCGCCTACCTGCTGTCCGCCTCCGTCTTCACCCCGATCCTCGGCCGGGTCGGCGACCTGATCGGCAAGAAGCGCACCCTCGTCGCCGTCCTGGTGACCGTGACGATCGGGTGTCTGCTCGCCGCGCTCGCGCCCACCATCGGCGTGCTGATCGTCGCCCGGGTCGTCCAGGGCATCGGCGGGGCGCTGTTCCCGCTCTCCTTCGGCATCATCCGGGACGAGTTCGCCCGGGACGAGGTCGCCCCCAGCATCAGCAACCTGTCCGCCGTGATCGCCGCGGGCGGTGGCGTGGGCCTGGTCGCCGCCGGTCCCATCGTCTCCGCGCTCGACTACCGGTGGCTGTTCTGGCTGCCCGTCGGCGTCGTCACGGTCACCACACTGATCGCCCTGCGCTACGTCCCCGAATCGCCCACCCGGGCCGTGGGACGCGTCAGCTGGCTCGGTGCCGTACTGCTGTCGGGCTGGCTGGTGGCGCTGCTGCTGCCGCTCAGCCAGGCGGGCCAGTGGGGCTGGGGCTCGGCGCGGGTCATCGGTCTGTTCGCCGCCGCCGTGCTGATCTTCGCGCTGTGGCTGTTCGCCGAGTCGCGTTCCCGCCACCCGCTGATCGACCTGCGGGTCATGCGGTTGCCGGCGGTGTGGACCACCAACACCGTGGCGCTCCTGTTCGGCGCGGGCATGTACGCGATCTGGTCCTTCCTCCCCGGCTTCGTGCAGACCCCGAGCTCCGCCGGGTACGGCTTCGGCGCGAGTGTCACCGGGGCCGGCCTGCTCATGCTGCCGATGCTGATCGCGATGTTCTGCTCGGGTGTGCTGAGCGGTCGGCTGGAGCCCGTCCTGGGCGCCAAGAAGCTGCTCACCACCGGTGCCGCGCTCGGTGCGATCGCCTGTGGATTCCTCGCCCTGTGGCACGACCGGCAGTGGCAAGTGGCCTTCGCCGCGGGGATCTTCGGCCTCGGTATCGGACTGGCCTTCGCCTCCATGGCCAACCTGATCGTCGGCAGTGTGCCGGCCGAGCAGACCGGCGCCGCGACCGGGATGAACGCCAACATCCGCACCATCGGCGGGTCCATCGGCGCGGCCGTGACGAGCGTCCTGGTGACCGGCCGGCTGCAGCCCTCGGGCCTTCCCTACGGCTCCGGCTACACGCACGGGTTCACCCTGCTCGCCCTGCTCTGCCTCGCCGCGGCGCTGGCCGCCCTCCTCGTGCCCGGCCGGCGCGCCCGCCGTGTCTCCGGCCCGGTCCGCGGCGGCGACGACGCGTCCCGTACGGAGCGGGAGGCGGCCGTCGCTCCCGGCGTGCGGAGCTGACGCGGGCGCAGGGGCGCGCCGTACCGGAGGCGTGCCTGCGCGGTGCGACCCGGATGATGGGGGAGATGCTCGTCCGATGGGGGAAGATGCTCGTCATACCGGGCCATGGCTCCGAATGGGCGGCGCACTCACTCGACCCGGTGAGCGACCCCGAGGGCGCGTACCACCGGCGTACGCGTGACCGTTGCTCCGTCATGGACAGCACTCACAGGGCCCGGCGGCGCCGTCCGGGGCACGACCTCGCGGGCCGGCCCTACGCCGAACTGACGGACGGACGGCAAGGTCATCCGCCGATCTACGCCCAACTGGTCGCGGAGTGGCAGGCCAAGGGCCGGGTGGTTCCGGAGCGGCGCGCGGCGTTCGAGGTGCTGTGGGCCTCCTTCGCCGCCTCCGGCCCGTCGGGGACCGAGCTGTGGCCGGTGGATTCCTGGACGGAGTGCCGACGGGCTGCACCAGCGACTCGACCGTCGGACTCGGACACCGGGGAGAGCGAGCCGGAGCCGGAGTGGGGACGGGTGCGGGTGCGGGAACCGCGGGAACCGCGGGAACCGCGGGAAAGGGACGCTGCCGTCCCTGCACCGGCGGGCCCTGCACCGGTGACCTCCGTACCCGCCGTTCCCGTCCCCCGTGGACTGCTGGGTTGGTGAGCCCCGCGGTGCGGTGGCATGGGGTGGCCTGCGGTGGTGCTCACCCTCCGTGCAGGGGTGCCAGGACGGCGAGTGTTCCGTTGGCCTGCTGCAGTGCCAGTTCCAGGGAGACGGCGGAGTGGAGGGCCCCGGTTCCGTCGGGCGGAATGATCCACTCCAGGGACCTCGCGGCGCGATACGGCGGCGGCACGGCGACCCAGGAGCCCTTGCCCGCGTGGCGGAGCCCGGAGCCGACCCAGCGGCTGACCGGATCCGGTGGCAGGAAGAAGCCCACTCGCCGGGCCGCCGTGTCCACCAGCGTCGGGCCCGGCGCGCGGAAGGGGGCGTCCCACAGGATGTCCAGGGCCAGCAGGCCGAGTTGCTCGGGAACGCTGAGCACGTCCCAGAATCTGCCGGCCTCCATGAGTACGGTCCCCGGCCCCTGATCCCATTCCCGCTTGCAGGTCCGAGGGTCCGAGGCGGCTGCCGCCAGCCACTCGACACTTTGCATCCACATCGCATCCGGCATGAGCAACTCCAGGGCGTTCGCAGGCCGTTCGACCGGGAGTGGAGTGGCGCGGTCGGATGCTCGGCCGCATCCGTACGCCGACCCGGCGTGCTCATGCTGGTAGATATTTCTATGCTGCGGAAGGGGTGGCGTGGCCTGGCGTTTACTGCCGGAACGTTCTTCCGGAGAGAGGCCCGGCTCCGATGTCCCTCAGATCAATGGGCCGAGGATGCGCGGCGCGTCAAGGCCGGAGGGCGGCGCTCGCGACGAACAGGTCCACCGCGGCGACGTGTTGACGCAGGCCGCCCCCGCTCGGACGTGCCCCGGTGAGTCCGGCGAGACCGAGACCGAGGTCGCGCAGGGCGGTCGGGGTGCGCAGCGCGACATCGTCGCCGCGGCCGCGGTCACGGTGTCGTGCGCGGCGAGCAGGACGTGGTCGGGGCGGCGCATGACCCCGCTCGCCGCGGCGGCGTCGCTCAGCGTCACCCGTCGTGTACCGGGACCGTGGACCAGCGCAACCGTAGGTGCGGCCGCACGCCAAACAGCCCCGCGCCGCCTTCGCTGCGCGGGACTGCTGGAGAGAACCCGACCGGCTTCGATGTGATGAGGTGCCGTCAGGCGTCATTCCTCAGGTTCAGTGGCCGCCACCACCGCCGCCGCCGTGGCCACCGCCACCGCCGCCGCCGTGACCGCCGCCACCGCCGCCGTGACCGCCGCCACCGCCGCCGTGGCCACCGCCACCGCCGCCGTGACCGCCGCCGCCGTGACCGCCGCCACCGCCGCCGTGGTCGCCACCGCCACCGCCGTGACCGCCACCGCCGCCGCCGTGGTCGCCGCCGCCGTGGCCACCGCTGTTGTAGCCGTAGCCGCCGCCGTAGCCGCCGTCGTCGTCGCCGCCGTTGCCACCGCCGTCGTCGTTCCAGCTGCTGTAGCTGGAGTCGGACGAGTTCGAGTGGTAACCGCTGGCGGCACTGGCGACGCCGGCCGAACCGAAGGCCAGGGCCAGCGCGGCGAACACGCCGGCGACCAGCCGGAAGGCTCGTGATGTGATGATCCGCATGGTGCTTTCCCTTCCCGGGAGCGTAGACAGGTTCTAGCCCTGCACGGCCGCGGTGACGTCGGCACCAGAGTGAGGTACTGAAACGTTCGCGAAGGGGTCCGGTACGTCGGCTGTGAGAACGACAGGAGTTGCCGTCGCCGACTCACGCGCTGATCGCGCGGCATCGGGCCCACCTGGGCTGCTGAACGCAGCAAACCCCGCAGCGGGGCGCCCGTCCGTCTGGTGACCGACGACCGGGTTGTCATCGGTCGGGATGTGTCGGTCGGGATGTCGAGATTGCTCTTCGTTCTCACCAGGCAAAAGGCGTGTTTTCTGTTCAATCCGTATCCAAACTAGGCATATGTACACAAGGAAGTCAAGCGGAGCGGACGGGCCCTGGAACGCCGGAACTGAGCCCTGGCGCCGTGCGTAACTCCCTTTGCTCCCTCTTGGTGTTGAGCGATCGGCGCCGCATCGGGTCGAGCGGATCGCGGCGGTCCCGGCTGTCGCTCGCGGTCGGCACGGGGCGCGGCGCGCGGTTTGCCCGCCCCGTTCAAGGAAAGGGTCCCGACGTCGAGTTGACCGCGCCCGCCGTGGCCCGCCGGTCGCCTTCGCCAGGTCGGAGGGACTGGGGCGGAGCGCGCCAAGCGGTCCTGCGGCCGGGCGAATTGGACGCCGGACGGCCCTGTCGTCGGACCGGCGGCCTCGGCATCCGCACAGTGAACGTCGCGCCCGGCCGATGCCGCTGCCACCGGCCGGGGCGGGGCGTGCACGGAGATCGACACCCGTCCGTCCGGATCGCACGTGGTCAGCGCGTTGCCGAGCAGGTCCACCGGGATCCGGGTGACCCGGGCGGGGTCGCACAGGGTGACGACGGGGGTGTCCGCCGCGACGGCCGGGGCGACGCGCCGGTCGTCGTACGGGCGCGCAGCCGTTCCGCGGTGCGGGGCGAAGGCTCCCTCCTCGACCCTGGACAGGCTGAAAGGCCGGCCGCCGCGGCCGCGTGGGACGGTGAAGAGGTCCGCATCCCATGGGCGACCTGGGAGACCGGCCGGGTGCGGCGGCGCTCGCTTCGCCGGGCAGTTCGAGGGCGTCGTCGGAGGGGCACTCGGCGAGCCGGTGGGCGGCGGCCCGGACGGTGTCGAGCGGGCGCAGCGGGACCGCGGCCGCGCCGATCCAGGGACCGGCCACGTCCGGGTCGATGCGGTGGCGCCCGGGGCCGTTGATCAGTTCCCTGGCCGCCGTCGGTGTCCCGGGCGCCACCGGCGGGAGCGCGACGTGGGGAGGGCCGCGGCGTCGGTGGGTCGCGCGGGGGAGTGTCCTTATCTTCTCTCGGAGCAGGCCCGCCTGCCATCGGAGGCGGGCGGGCTCGCCCCACGGCAGGCCGAGGAACCGGTGGTCGACGGCACGAACCGTGCCCATGAACCGAGGCGCGCTCTCGTCGCCGTGCACGGCGCGGTGTACGGATGTGCACGTCCCCGACGTGTTCGTCGCTGAAGAGCTCCTCGCCCCACACCTGGGAGAGCGGACCGCGCCGGGTGAAGACCCGGCAGGCGGGTGGCCCGTACCGCCGCCGGGGCCACCGTCGTGTCCCACTCGTCCGCGCGCTCACCGGCGGATGCGCGCGCAGCCGCCGGGCCGCTGCGGACCCGCGGTCGGCGAGACACCCGCCGCGGTGCGCTGCACCGCGCCGCCGACCGGCGAGCGGGACCGCCGACCCCGCCGCGACGGATCCCCCACGGGCGGTGAAGAACTGCACGGCGCCGTCGTACCCCCCGAGATGCAGCGGCGCGGCCGGCGCGTCCGAACTGCCCGGCGACCGTGGGACGCTTGGGGCCGATCAACGCTGCTGTGGCGGATGACCGTAGTGCCGACGAAGCATGTCGGCAACATAGAGAACAAAATTGTTGACAATCTTGTTGGCCTAGATTTAGGTTCGACAGGCACTCACTCAGGGAGGGCGCGATGCCGAAGGAAGCCCGTCCAGGCACCGGCGAGCAGGCCAAGCAGCACGCATTGGCGCAACTGCGACAGGCGATTCTGCACGGCGAGATGGCACCGGCCCAGCGGCTGGTGGAGAACGAACTCGCCGAGCAGTTCGGTGTCACGCGGGCCAGCGTCCGGGCGGCGCTGATCGAGCTGGAGTCGGAGGGACTGGTCGAGCGGATCCGCAACCGCGGCTCGCGGGTGCGGGTGGTGACGGTCGAGGAAGCGGTGGCCATCACCGAATGCCGCATGGTCCTGGAGGGCCTCTGCGCCGCCAAGGCGGCCGTCGAGGCCAGCGAGGACCAGCTGGACCAGCTGACCGACCTCGGCACGGCGATGTCGAAGGCGGTCGCCGACGGCGAGCCGGTGGTCTACTCCGGGCTCAACCACGAACTGCACGACCGGATCAGGGAGTTCTCCGGTCAGCAGGTCGCCGTGGAGCTGCTGGAGCGGCTCAATGGGCAGCTGGTGCGCCACCGTTTCCAGCTCGCGCTGCGACCGGGGCGTCCCCAGCAGTCCCTGAGTGAGCACCTGGCCATGATCGACGCGATCAGGGCCCGGGACCCGCAGGCGGCCGAAGCGGCCGTCCGTATCCATCTCGCGGGAGTCATCGACGCGCTGCGCCAATGACGTCGCAGGGGTGGGTCAACCGGCCTGTCCACCAAGGAGATTCGAGCAATGACGCACGGCAAGGCGCCGACCACCCCACGATCGACACTCGTCATCACCGCGCACGCCGGGGACTTCGTCTGGCGGGCCGGGGGCGCCATCGCCCTGGCCGCCTCCCGTGGAGAGAAGGTGACCATCGCCTGCCTCACCTACGGGGAACGCGGTGAGTCCGCCAAAGCCTGGCGCGAGGGCAAGTCGCTGGAGGAGATCAAGCGGCTGCGCCGCGCCGAGGCCGAGGCGGCGGCCGCGGCCCTGGGCGCCGAGGTCCGTTTCCTGGACGCCGGCGACTACCCGCTGCTCGCCACGCACGAGCTGACCGACCAGCTCGTGCGGATCTACCGCGACACCCGGCCCGACGTGGTCCTGACCCACCCCCTCGAAGACCCCTACAACGGCGACCACCCGGCGGCCGCCCGCATGGCCCTGGACGCCCGCGTCCTCGCCCAGGCCATCGGCTATCCCGCCGAGGGCGAGGTCATCGGAGCCCCGCCGGTGTTCTTCTTCGAGCCCCACCAGCCGGAGATGTGCGGATTCCGGCCGGAGGTCCTCCTCGACATCACCCCGGTGTGGGAGAGCAAGCGCAAGGCCATGGAGTGCCTGGCCGCGCAGCAGCACCTGTGGGAGTACTACACCGACCTGGGCAAGCGGCGCGGTGTGCAGCTCAAGCGCAACGCGGGCCCCAACCTCGGTCTGCCCCACACCACGTACGGCGAGGCCTACATGCGTCCCTACCCGCAGGTCACGGAGGAGCTGGCATGAGCGGCCTGATCATCACCGACCCGCCGCGTGCCTACGCCGAGGACGTCGAGGCGCTGGGCGACTACGGCGTGGCCACGGTCCACGAGGGCATGGGCCGCACCGGCAGCCTCGGGCCCGGTTTCCGGCCCATCCAGCAGGACGTGCGTATCGCGGGCACCGCGGTCACCGCGCTGTGCTGGCCCGGTGACAACCTCATGATCCACGCGGCCGTCGAGCAGTGCCGCGAGGGCGACATCCTCGTCGTCACCACCACCTCGCCCTCCACGGACGGCATGTTCGGCGACCTCTTCGCGACCGCGCTCAAGTACCGCGGCGTGCGCGGCCTGATCATCGACGCCGGCGTGCGCGACACCGCCGACCTGCGCGCCATGGGCTTCCCCGTCTGGTCGACGGCCGTGTGCGCGCAGGGCACGGTCAAGGCCACGGCCGGCTCCGTCAACGTACCCGTCGTGCTGGGCGGACAGGTCGTCCGTCCCGGTGACGTCATCGTCGCCGACGACGACGGCGTGGTGTGCGTACCCCGCGAGCAGGCCGGTACGGCCGTCAAGGCCGCCGAGGCGCGCACCGCGAAGGAGGACGCCTCGCGAGCCGCCTTCGCCGAGGGACAACTGGGCCTGGACCGCTACGGCCTGCGCGAGACGCTCGCACGGCTCGGGGTGCGCTACCAGCCGTACGAGGAGTACGTGAACAACGGAACCGTGTCATGAGCGCGGTCGAGGAGCTGCGCTGCATGCTGATGCGCGGCGGCACCTCGAAGGGCGCCTACTTCCTGGCCGAGGACCTGCCGGCCGCTGCCGAGGCGCGCGACGACCTGCTGCTGCGGGTCATGGGCAGCCCCGACGCCCGGCAGATCGACGGCCTCGGCGGAGCACACCCGCTCACCAGCAAGGTCGCGGTCGTCTCCCGCTCGGACAGTCCGGACGCTGATGTCGACTACCTCTTCCTCCAGGTGGGGGTGGACCGGCCGGAGGTGTCCGACCGGCAGAACTGCGGCAACCTCCTGGCGGGGGTCGGCGCGTTCGCCGTCGAACGCGGTCTGGTCGCCGCCGGGGACGGGCGGACCTCGGTACGGATCCGGATGGTGAACAGCGGTGACCACGCCACCGCCACCTTCCCCACGCCGGGCCGCCGCGTCTCCTATGAGGGCTCGGCCGAGATCTCGGGTGTGCCGGGCACCGCCGCCCCCGTGGTCATCGAGTTCGCGCGGGGGAGCAACCCCCTGCTGCCCACCGGGCGAGCCCGGGACATCGTCGACGACACCCCGGTGACCTGCGTGGACAACGGCATGCCGACCGTGCTCATCGCCGCGTCCTCCCTGAAGGTCACCGGCTATGAGAGGCCGAAGGACCTGGAGGAGGACCTGACCCTGCACGACCGGCTCCAGCGGATCCGTCTGGAGGCCGGCCGGCTCATGGGCCTGGGTGACGTCAGCGACACGACCGTGCCCAAGCTCAGCCTGCTGGCGCCGCCCCTGAACGGCGGCGCGGTCATGACCCGCACGTTCATCCCGGTCCGCTGCCACACGGCCATCGGTGTCCTGGGCGCCGCCAGTGTCGCGGCCGGCCTGCGCATCCACGGCGGCGTCGGCCGGGACATCGCCCGGCTGCCCGCGAACGGCGGACGGCTGCGTATCGAGCATCCGACCGGATTCCTGGACATCGAGACCGAGATCGACGGCACCCCCGACGTCCCCGTGGCCCGCCGTACGGCCGTCGTCCGCACCGCCCGCAAGATCTTCGACGGCACGGTCTTCCCCCGGCCGGCCGGAGCCGCACTTCACCCTTAAGGAGGCCCGTATGGCCCCGCCCCTCGGCGACATCGCCCACCTCGGGCACGTCGAACTGCTCACCCCGGACCTGGACGGAAGTCTGCGGTTCTTCACCGACTACCTCGGCCTGACGGTCAACGGCCGCAGTGGCGACTCGGTGTATCTGCGGACCTGGGACGACTACGAGCACCACAGCCTGGTGCTCACCGCGCACGAGACCTCCGGCCTGCGTCGCACGGCCCTGCGCACCTCCAGTGAGGAGGCCCTGCGACGGAGGGTGAAGGAACTGGAGGCCGCCGGCCACGAAGGCCGCTGGACCGAGGACGAGCCGGGCCTCGGCCCGCTGTATGTCACCACCGACCCCGACGGCCACGAGCTGGCCCTGTACTGGGAGTCCGAGTGGTATCAGGCCCCGGACGAGCTCAAGCCGGGCCTGAAGAACCAGCCCCAGGCCAAGCCCGGCCACGGTGTGGGCGTACGCCGTCTTGACCACGTGAACTACCTGGCCGCCGACGTCGCCGCCAACGCCGACTTCCACCAGCACCTGCTGGGCGCCCGGCCGACCGAGCAGATCCAGCTCGACGGTGGCAGGATCGCCGCGAAGTGGCTGACGTTCACGAACAAGTCGTACGACGTCGTCTACACCGAGGACTGGACCGGCTCGCGCGGGCGGCTGCACCACATCGCGTTCGCGACCGACACCCGCGAGGACATCCTGCGCGCCGCCGACCTCGCCATCGACACCGGTGTGTTCATCGAGACCGGCCCGCACAAGCACGCCATCCAGCAGACGTTCTTCCTGTACGTCTATGAGCCGGGCGGCAACCGTATCGAGCTGTGCAACCCGCTCACCCGCCTGGTGCTGGCCCCCGACTGGCCGCTGATCACGTGGACCCAGGCCGAGCGGGCCAAGGGACAGGCATGGGGTCTGAAGACCATCGAGTCCTTCCACACCCATGGCACACCGCCGCTCGACCGGAGTGCCGAGCAGGGCTCGGACAGCTGAGAACAGGCCACGGAACAGGCAGGGCGGCACCCGACCGTGTGCCGCCCATGGCCGTTTCACCTGCTGTTTTCGGCCTGTGTCCGCGGCCCCGAGCCGCTGGCTTGATTGTTGCTGAGATTGTTGACAAAAGCGTTGACACTTACTGAACCGGAACCTTAGCGTCGTGCGCATCATCGGGTCAGCCGCCAGAGCCGCACCGACCCGCCGCACTCATCCCCTCCAGGGACACTTCTCCCGGACGAGAGGAAACAATGATGTCTCCCTCCCCCGACCTGCGCGCCCGCGGGACCGGACTGGCCACGCTGGTCGTCGGCCTGTGCTGGCTGGTCGTGCTCTTCGACGGACTCGACATGTTCGTGTACGGCTCCGTGCTGCCCAACATGCTCGCCGAACACGCCTTGGGCCTGAAGCCGTCCCAGGCCGGCGACCTCGGCAGCTACGCCACCTTCGGCATGCTGATCGGCGCGCTGTCCGCGGGCACGGTCACCGACTGGATCGGCCGCAAGAAGGTGATCATCACCTGCACGGCGGTCTTCTCGCTCGCGTCCGCCCTCTGCGCCGTCGCCCCCAGCCTCGGCGTCTTCGGCCTCGGCCGCTTCATCGCCGGGCTCGGCCTCGGCGGCCTGCTCCCCACCACGATCACGATGGTCGCCGAGTACGCCCCGCGCGGCCGCCGCGCCCTGATCGTCGGCACGCTGATGACCGCCCACCAGGCAGGCGGCATCCTGGCGGGCTTCGTCGGCCTGTGGACCACCGGCGCCGGCCAGTGGCGCGTCGCCTACTGGATCTGCGTCGTCCCGCTGCTCATCGGCGTCCCGCTGATCGCCAGGTACCTCCCCGAGTCGCTGAACTTCCTGATGGCCAAGGGCCGTACGAAGGAAGCCCGCGAGCTCGCCGAGCGCTACGACGTCGAACTGCCCGCCCCCGCGGCGGAGCGCCCCGCGGCCGGCGACCGCTGGAGTGCCGTCATCGCCCTCTTCCGGGGCGGTCTGTGGCGTACCACCCTGCTGTTCTGGCTGGCGTCCTTCTGCGGCCTGCTGCTCGTCTACGGCGTCAGCAACTGGCTGCCCACCATGATGCGCGGCGCGGGTTACGAGCTCGGCTCCTCCCTGTCCTTCGTCATCGTCATCAACCTCGGCGGTATCGCGGGCATGCTGATCGCCGGCCGCTTCTCCGACCACTTCGGCGGTGCGCGCGTCGCCACCGTCTGGTTCGCGGCCACCGCCCTGGGCGTCTATCTGCTCGGCATCCACATGGCGCTGCCGCTCACCTACGTCGTGGTCTTCCTCACCGGCCTGTTCCTCTTCAGCGCCCAGGCCATGATCTACGCGACGGTGGCCGGCCGCTCCACCGACGACAACCGCGCCACCGCCGTGGGCTGGGTCTCCGGCATCGGCCGCTTCGGTGCCGTGTTCGGACCCTGGCTCGGCGGTCAGCTCGTCGCAGCCGAGTCCGAGACCTGGGGCTTCACCGCGTTCGCCATCGCCGCCGTGCTCGCCACGGTGTTCGTCGCCCTCACCGGCCTGCGCGGCCCGCAGCGGACCCCGGAGACCAGTGCCGCACAACAGCTGACCCCCACCGGCTGATCATGCGGACATGCCTGGGCCGGGACCTGGTGCGGGCCCGGCCACAGGCGCTTCCGCGGTGCGTGGGGGTTCCTCGCGCCACCATCACGCGACCACCGCACGACCCTCGTGCGGCTCTCATGACCGGGAATCGTCAACAGTTTTGTTCTGTATCTTGCTGACATCCTTTCGCTCCGGTAGCGATGAGACCCATGAGATTACGTCGCAGACCAGCAGCCGCCCTGGTGACCGCGAGCCTGATCGGCCTGGGGCTGATGTCCCCGGTGCCGGCCGGGGCACGGCCCGACAGCACCGCCGAAGCGCACTCCGCCCGGCCCGTGTCCACCCTGGTGGAGACCGGCAACGGCACGGTGAGGGGGCGGAGCCGGACCGGGTACGACGAGTGGCTCGGCATTCCGTACGCCGCCGATCCGACCGGGAAGCTCCGGTGGACCGCCCCGCGGCCGCCGGCCCACTGGAGCGGTGTCCGCGACGCCGCGGGGTTCGGTGACCGCTGCGCCCAGGCCGCCGGCTGGGACCCCGGCTACGAGAACCCGACCCGCACCGAGGACTGCCTGTCGCTCAACGTCTACACCCCGCGGGGGACGACACAAGGACAGCTCCCGGTACTGGTGTGGATCCACGGCGGGGGCTTCACCGGCGGTGCGGGCCAGGACACCGACCCCCGTAAGTTCGCCGAACAGGCGCATGCGGTCGTCGTCACCGTCAACTACCGGCTGGGCGCGCTGGGGTTCCTCAACCTTCCGCAGCTGCGGCAGGAGAACGCCGACGGACCAGGGAACTTCGGCCTCCTCGACCAGCAGGCGGCGCTGCGCTGGGTGCACACCGACATCGGCCGTTTCGGCGGCGACACGGGCGAGGTCACCATCGCCGGTCAGTCCGCCGGCGGCACCTCCGTCTGCGCCCAACTGGCCTCGCCGACCGCCAAGGGCCTCTTCTCCCGCGCGATCATCATGAGCGGCAGCTGCAGCCTGCAGTCCGCCGCGGCGGGGGAGACGTCGAGCCTGGCCTTCGTGGCGCAGGCCGGCTGCTCCACCGCCCCGGACGTGCTCGCCTGCCTGCGCGCCACCCCGGCGGCCGAACTCGTCGCCGCCCAGCAGAAGGCGGGCGTCCGGCCCTCACTCGGCGGCGCCGCCTTCCCCGTCGACCCCGCGGCCGCGGTCCCGGCCGGGAGGTTCCACCGCGTTCCGGTCCTGCTCGGACAGGTCAACAACGAGCGGGCGCTGTTCACGTTCCAGAACTACGACTACCTGGGCAAGCCACTGACCGCGCCGCAGTACGAGGCACTGGTGAGGTCGGCGTACGGCGCCGACGCGGACCGGATCCTCGCCGAGTATCCGGTGAGCGCCTTCGACTCCCCGGGGGTCGCCTGGACCACCGTGCAGAACGACTCGACCGCGTACACCCGGCACCGGGTGATGGGACAGCTGGCGCGGTATGTGCCCACGTACGCCTACGAGTTCGCGGAGAGCGCCACACCGCAGTTCGCGTCGATCCATCTGATCCAGCAGAAGAGCGAGGTCGCGCGGAACTTCCCGTTCGGCGCCACGCACGTCGACGACCTCGGCTACCTCTGGGAGTACCTCGGTCAGACACTGCCGTACAGCGACGACGAGTTGGAGCTGTCCGACCAGATGATCGGCTACTGGGGCGCGTTCACCGCGAAGGGCGACCCGAACGGTGACCGCACCCCCAAGTGGCCGGCGTACAGCCCGTGGACCGACGCGATGATGTCGCTGGCCGCCTGTGCCACCCCGCCCGCCTCCGACCGGCCGCCGGCCGCGTGCTCCAAGGTCACCGACCGGTTCGGCGGCGAGCACAACCTGGCGTTCTGGGCGGCGCTCGCCTCCTGACGGACGGTGTCACTCACCCCATCTGATCCTGTGCCGAGAGATGCGCGACCGTCACTCCGGTCTCGGTGAACGTACGTGTGACCGTCCCCGAGGTGTAGACCCACAGAATGCGCAGGGGGCGGTCGCCGATGTTCCGGAACAGATGGGGGACGGGCGACGGGACATAGGTGGTGTCGAACTGCTCCAGCTTCGTCACCTCGCCGTCGACCACCACCTCCGCCTCGCCTTCGAGGATCGTCACGTGCTCGTCGCAGTTGTGCGAGTGCAACGGCGCCCCGGAACCGACCGGATACACGCTCATGCCGCTGGTGATGCGGTTCTCGCCGGCCGCCGACGTCGTGGTGACGAGCGGTGTCGTCACGACGGCACCGCCGCGATCGAGCAGCGGCACGGACGCGACTTTGATGATCGTGCTCATCCGGGGTTCCTCTCCCATCAACGGTGATGTGTCGATCGACGTTAGGTCGCGTCCCCATGAATCGGTGCCCTCCGGCGTGCAGTTTTACCTTGCACTCCGGGAGGGGTGAGCTTCTCGAACTCGGCTGTACCTTCGGCTGGCATCGCACGGCTTCCCCGTACGTGCCGGAAACGCGCCGGAAAGAGAAGGCAGGTATCGGTCACATGAGGCTCCCCGTTCTCACCGATGAGGAAATGAATCCCCGCCAGCAGGAACTGGCCGCCCGCATCGCCGGCCGGCGCGGCGCCGTCCGTGGCCCGTTCCGGGTCTGGCTGCACAGCCCGGAGATGTGCGAGCGTGCCGAGTCCCTCGGTGCCTTCGCCCGTTTCGACTGCAGCCTGCCCAAGCACCTGCGTGAACTCACGCTGCTGATGGCCGCCCGCAACTGGGACGCGCAGTACTCCTGGAACGCGCATGTGCACCAGGCCATCGAGGCCGGCATCCCGGAGGCCGCCGTCAAGGCCGTCGCCGAGAAGCGCGAGGCGGTCTTCGACAACGACGCGGACCAGGCCTTCTACCAGTTCTGCCGCGAGATCCTGGAGGAGCACTTCGTCACCGACGAGACCTTCGCCCGCGCCCTGGAACACTTCGGCCCCAAGGGCCTGGTCGACACCATCGGCGCGCTCGGCAACTTCACCATGCTCGGAATGTGCCTGAACACCTTCCAGGTGGACCTGCAGGCCGATCGCGAGCCCCCCTTCCCCGACATCCGCGGCTACGAGCGTGTCGTCCCCGACGGGGACGGGCCCCGGCCGTGAGTGCCCTGTCGGACCCGAGCACGCAGGGAGGTACCGCCGTGACGCCCAGGACACCGCCCGCGCCCGGCCGCGGTGCCGGCACGACGCCCGAGGCCGTGGTGCGGGTACGAGGCGTCACCAAGAGCTTCGGCGGGGCGGCCGCGCTCAAGGGCGTGGATCTCGACCTGTACCCCGGCGAGGTCCATGCGCTGATGGGCATGAACGGAGCCGGCAAGTCGACGCTGGTGCAGATCCTCTCGGGGGTCCACCAACCCGACGGAGGCACCATCGAGGTCAACGGGGACACGCACTCCGGCCTCACCGTACGCAGGGCCCGACGGCTCGGTATCGCTTCGGTTCCCCAGCGCCGCGAACTGGCGATGGGCCTGACCGTGGCCGAGAACGTCATGCTGGGCGACCTGCCCACCCGGCGCGGCACCGTGCACTGGAAAGCGGTCAGGTCCGAGGCGCGAGAGGCGCTGTCCGGCCTCGGCATCGACATCGACGTGGAGCGGACCGCGAGTTCGCTGACCGTCGCCGAGCAGACCATGGTGGAGGTGGCGCGGGAGGTCCGCCGCGGCGGCCGGATCCTGATCCTCGACGAGCCGACCGCCTGCCTCAGCGCGGAGGCCGCCCACCAGATCAGGGACCTGGTGCGCACCCTGCGCGACGAGGGCGTCGCCGTCGTCTACATCTCGCACTACATCGACGAGGTCATGGCCGTCGCGGACCGCCTCACCGTCCTGCGGGACGGAGCCGTGGTGCGCAGCGCGTCGTCCGGCGACCTGGACCCGGCCGGGCTCGTGCGCAGCATGGTCGGCCGGGACGTGGTCTCCCGGCGTGCCGAACGTGGCGCCCCGAAGGACGAGATCGGTCTCGCGGTGCACGACCTGAGTGACGGCCGGGCCATCCGGGACTTCACCGTCGAGGTACGCAAGGGCGAGATCGTCGCGGTACTGGGACCGGCCGGGGACGCGCAGTCGCGCCTCTTCGACCTGCTGTCCGGCCGCCGCCGCCCCGACACCGGCGCACTGCTCGTCGACGGCGCCCCCGTGCCCCTCGGCCGGGTGCACGCCTCCCTCACCAGCGGCCTGCGCTGTGTCACCGGAGACCGCCGGGCGCTGGGCCTGGTCCCGGGCATGTCCCTGGACGAGAACCTGATGCTGGCCGACGACCGCTTCGCGCGCCGCCGTGTGCACCGGCGCGCGGCGCTCACCCGCCGGGCGGCGCCGCTGCGCAGAAGCTACGGAGTGGTCTCCCTGACCGGCAACCCGCCGGTGAGCGCGCTGTCCGGAGGCAACCAGCAGAAGGTCCTGCTGGCCAAGTGGCTGCAGACCGAGCCGGTCGCCTGCTTCCTCGAAGACCCCACCAACGGCGTGGACATCGCGGCCATGGCCGACATCCACACCCTCGTCGACGACCTCGCCTCGCGGGGCGCGGCCGTGCTGCTCGCCTCCTCGTCCGCCGAGGAGGTCATGCGCCTGGCCGACCGTGTCGTGGTCGTCAGCGCCGGCCGGACCGTCGCCGAACACGACATCACCGCCATCACCCACGACGAACTCGTCGCCACCGCTCTCGGAGGTCAACCGCAGTGAGCGTCAAGACACTTTCCGACGCCCCGGGCGTCTCCGGCGACCCTCCCGAGGCCACCGGGCGCGGCCTCCCCCTCGGCGCCCTGCGCCGCGCGCCGCACACCGGCCTGATCGCGGTCCTGGTCGTGGTGGTGGTCGCCACCGCGCTGCAGACCGACTCGTTCGCCACCACGACCAACCTGATCAACGTGCTCCGCCAGGTGAGCGTCACCGCGGTGATCGCCGCGGGCCTCACCCTGCTCATGACCGCGGGCGGCATGGACTTCTCCATGGGCAGCAATGTCTCGGTCACCACCGCCGTCGGGGCGCAGCTGCTCTCCCACGGCCACTCCACCGCGTTCACCGTCATCGCCTCCGTCCTGCTCGCCACCGTCATCGGGCTGGTCAACGGGCTGGTGGTGACGTTCACCAACGTGGCCCCGTTCGTCGCGACCCTGGCGACGGCCACCCTGCTGGACGGTGTCGCGCTCCTGGTGCTGAACGGCCTCAGCGTCTCCATCGGCACCAGGATGTTCCCGCTGGGCAACGACAAGGTCCTCGGGGTGCCGTATCTGCTGATCGTGGCGGTCCTCGTGCTGGTGGCGACCGCCCTGGTCATGCGGTTCACCGTGTTCGGCCGGGACGCCTTCGCCATCGGCGGCAACGAGCACGTCGCCCGGCTCAGCGGTATCAACGTCACCGCGCGCAAACTCGCGCTGTACGCCATCACCGGCGCCCTCTCGGGCCTCGCGGGCGTGATGCTGCTGTCCCGGCTGGGGTCCAGCAGCCCCGGCACCGGCGGCCTCACGTTGCAGCTCACCGCCGTCGCCGCGGTGGTGATCGGCGGCACCTCGCTCGCCGGCGGTCACGGGACCGTCGTGGGGACCGCGCTCGGCGTCCTGCTGCTCGGAGTGGTGGCCAACGCCCTCAACCTCGTGCAGGTCTCCAGCTACTTCCAGCAGGTCTCCGTGGGCGGCGTGCTGCTCATCGCGGCCATCGCCAACGAGTTCCACAAGGCCCGCTCGGCACGGCACTGACCCCGCTCGGCCTCCTCTCCGCACAGTCCGTCATGAAAGGCGTACATCCATGAGACTCTCCGCCCGCTCCCGCCGAGCGATGCTCGCCGCCGTCGCCGGCACCACCCTGGTGCTGAGCGGCTGCGGCAAGGACACCGGCAGCGGGTCCGGCGCCGTGACCCTTGGGTTCGTCAACGGCGGCGACACCGAGTTCCACACCTGTCTGCAGAAAGCCCTGGAGCAGACGGCGAAGTCGGAGGGGGCCAAGGTCTACACGGCCAACTCCCACCAGAACTCGGGGACCGAGCTGTCCAATATCGAGGACATGATCTCCCGCAATGTGAGCGCGCTCATCGTGCAGACCGTCAACGTCGACGCGCTCAAGGGCGACATAGCCAAGGCCAAGGCCTCGAACATCCCGATCTACCTGACGTCCGTGGCCACCAGCGACGTGAACGACATCCTCGGCGCGGCCGTCGTCGACCTCACCAAGGTCGGCAGCGCGGACGCCGGCTGGGTCGCGAAGGACGCCGCCGGCAAGGACGTACAGGTCGGTGTGGTCGCGGGCGCTCCCGGTGCCGCCTCCGACCTGCTCGTGGGCGGTTTCACCAAGGCCCTGCCGAGCAACGCCAAGGTGGTCGCCAACCAGCCCGGCATGTTCAACGCGGCCAAGGCGCAGGACGTCGCCGAGAACATGATCCAGGCCCACCCCGACCTGGACTACGCCTTCGTCGCCAATGAGGAGATGGGCTTCGCCGTACGCAAGGCGTTCGATGCCGCCGGTGCCACGAAGGTCAAGATCGTGACCACCAACGGCACCGACGAGGGCCTGGCCGCCGTCAAGGACGGCCGTTTCTCCGCCACCGTGGCGAACTCGGCGATGACGATCGGCCAGACGGCCGCCAAGAACGCGGTGGGTCTCCTCGACAAGAAGAAGGTTGACAAGATTGCCAACATTCCACTTCTCTTGGTCACCAAGGACAACCTGAGTCAGGCACCCCAGTACTGCCCCAAGTAACCGAGCCCGCGTCACCAGGGGTGCCTGCCGCACGGTGTCATGAGCCGCCCGTCCACCGCGTCGCCGGAATGCCCGGCAGAGCCGCCGCAAGGGTGTTCCGGTGCGGCGCGACCGTCTCCCCGACGGCCGCCGTGCCCATCGGGCGGACGGACGCAACGCCCGCACACCCGCACGACCGGCACCGCCGCCGGGGCCCATCCCTGGCAGTCGTGGGCCTCCGGAGGAAACATGGACCGCTTGCTCCTCATGCACAGCTTCGTCATCGTCGCGCAGTCCGGCAGCTTCAGCGGAGCAGCCAAGAAGCTGGGCTCCTCGGGATCGCTGGTGTCACGGCACGTCGCCGAGCTGGAACGGCAGGTGGGCGTCCGGCTGGTCAACCGCACGGCCCGCTCGGTGAGCCTCACCGAACCGGGGCAGCGGTACGCCGAATTCGCCGCGCGCATACTTGAGGAAATCGAGGCCGAGGACGCCGTCATCGCGCATCAGCACGACCGCGCCGAGGGCTCGCTCAGCATCATCTGCCCCAAGTGGATCGGAAGTCTGGATCTCGGGGACGCGATCGCCGCCTTTTCCGCGGCTCATCCCAAAATCCAGGTCCGCTTCGAGCTGGGCGGCATGTCCGACCGGACCTACGATTTCCTGGACGGCGGCTTCGACGTGGCCTTCCACACCCGCGACCTGCGGGACTCCAGTGTGCGGCTCAAGAAGATCGCCTCGCTGCCCTTCGTGCTCTGCGCCTCGAAGGGCTACCTGGACCGGCAGGGCCCGCTCGGCGAGCCCAACGCCCTCGCCCACCACGACTGCCTGGTCCACGTCAACGACCCGGTCTGGCGCATCGGGCACGGACACGCGTCCACCCTGCACAAGATCCGCAATGTGGCGTTCTCGTCCAACTCGTACATCGCCCTGCAGAAGGCGGCCGTCCACGGCCGCGGCATCGCCCTGCTGCCGCAGCGCCCGGCCTATGACGACCTCATCTCCGGCGCCCTGCGGATCCTGCTGCCCGAGCTCGCGGTGCCGGACCGCCCGCTCTTCGCGATCTACGGCCCCGGCCAGGTCACCCCGAGGAAAATCACCGTATTCCTTGACTTTCTCACCGAATGGTTCTCGAACAATCCCATTCCGGCGATCGACCGCTGATTCGAACCGGCCTGGCTTGACCATGTCCGGTCACGGTCCGGATCAAACGACCGAGAACGCAAGAAACGATTGCAATGCCCGCGTGACCAGACTGTTGAGGCTGCCAAAGCCGCAAATCTACGATCGCCGGGAACCGGTGACCGTATCAGCAGCGCAGGCGCGATCTGCGACGAAGCGAGGAATCCATGGGAATCCAGAGAATCGAATCGGTCACCTACGGCATCGGCGACCTCGACGAGTGCGCCCGCTTCTTCGACGACTTCGGACTGTTCCTGGTGGAACGGACCGACGAGTACGCGGTGTTCGAGACGCTCACCGGGCAGACGCTCCATCTGGACACCGACCCCGGCCCACTGCTGCCGCCACCGCTGGAGCCGGGCCCCACCCTGCGCGAGGTGGTGTGGGGCGTCGACACCTCGCGGGAGCTGGAGCGGCTGGTGACGGCCGCCGGCCGTGACCGGGCGGTCCGGGAGGATGCCGCCGGTGTGTTCCACACCGTGGACGAGACCGGGTTCGGGGTCGGCCTGACCCTGGCCCGGCCGAAGCCCGCGCCCGTCACCCCTCGGCCCGCCAACGCGCTGGGCAGCGTCGACCGCTGGAACACCGCCCTGGAGCCGATCACCCGCGTGCACCCGCTGCGCATGTGCCATGTCGCCCTCAACATCTTCAAGGAGGGCCAGGAAGAGGCCGTCGCGTTCTACGTCGAACGCCTCGGCTTCCGGCCGACCGACGTGGTCGAGCCCATGGGCGTCTTCATGCAGGCACCCGGCGACCAGGACCAGCACACGATGCTGCTGTGCCACCGCCCCGACAAGGCCGGTGTCAACCACGTCGCGTACGAGGTCCCCGGCTTCGACGACGTCATCGAGGGCGGCAACTACATGATCGACCACGGCTGGCGAGAGGCCCGCAGACTGGGCCGCCACACCGTGGGTTCGAACGTCTTCCGGTTCGTGCACGCGCCCTGCGGCGGACGGGTCGAGTACGCCGCCGACATGGACCGCGTCGACGACGCGTACGAGACCCGGGTCCACGAGACCACCCCGCCCCACCACATCTGGGCACTGCGCACCAACCGCGACCAGCAGGACGCCCCCGCCTCCTGACCCCCCTCGGCCTTCGGCCGGGGACCCCGTTTTCGCTTCGCTCGCCGGCCTGAGAGGGCATCCATTCATGACCACCGACCACGGCTACCCCGCTGTCCGTATGTACATAGCGGGCGAGTGGTGCCAGGGCGGCACCGGACGTACCGCCCCGATCGTGAACCCGGCCACCGAGAAGGTGATCGGAGAAGTACCGCTCGCCACCACCGCCGACCTGGACCGGGCCCTGGGCGCCGCCGCCGAGGGCTTCAGGACCTGGCGCGACACGCCCGTCGCCCGGCGCACCGCCCTCCTGCACGCCGCCGCCGACCTGCTGACGGAACGCAGCGCGGAGGTCGGGCGGATCATGACCCTGGAGCAGGGCAAGCCCCTCGCCGAGGCCACCGGGGAGGCCCGCCGCGTCGCGGACACCCTGCGCTGGCACGCCGACGACGCCCGCCGCGCCTACGGCCGCATCATCCCCTCCGCGCCCGGCACCCTGCTGTCCGTACGGCGCGAACCCATCGGCCCCGTCGCCGCGTTCGTCCCCTGGAACTTCCCGGCGGGCGGGCCGATGCGGAAGATCTCCTCCGCGCTCTCCGCGGGCTGCTCCATCATCATCAAGGCCTCGGAGGAGACACCCGCCACCGCCGCGGCCCTGGTGGCCTGCTTCGTGGACGCGGGCCTGCCGGCCGGCGCGCTGAACCTCGTCTTCGGTGAACCCGCCGAGGTCTCCGCCCACCTCATCGCCTCCCCGGTCACCCGCCTGATCGCCTTCACCGGCTCGGTCCCCGTGGGCAAGCTGCTCGCCGCCGCGGCCGGCGAGGTCATGAAGCCCTCCCTGATGGAGCTGGGCGGCCACGCCCCGGTGATCGTGTGCGCGGACGCCGACCCGGCCAGGGCCGCCCGCCGCGCCGCGCAGGCGAAGTTCGCCAATGCCGGACAGGTGTGCACCTCGCCGAGCCGGTTCCTGGTCCACGAAAGCCTCGTCGAGGACTTCACCGCCGAGTTCGTGAAGGCCGCCGAGGCGGTCGTCGTCGGTGACGGTCTCGCGGAGGGCACCACCATGGGACCGCTCGCCAACGAGCGCCGGCTCCAGGCCGTTCAGCGCCTGACCGCCGACGCCGTCGGCCGCGGCGCCACGGTCCGCACCGGCGGCGAGCGCCTGGACCGCTCGGGGTACTTCTTCACGCCGACCGTCCTGACCGACGTACCGGCGGACGCGGACCTCATGCACGAGGAGCCCTTCGGGCCGATCGCCCCCATCGTCGCCTTCGCCGACCTCGACGAGGCGCTCACGACCGCGAACGCGCTGCCGTACGGCCTCGCCGCCTACGGTTTCACCGAGTCCGCGGCCACCGCCGAGCACCTGGTGCGCGAACTGGAGGCCGGAATCCTCTCCGTCAACCACTGCGGCGGCTCCGTCAGCGAGGCCCCCTCCGGCGGCGTCAAGGAGAGCGGCTACGGCAGGGAGGGCGGGCCCGAGGCCCTGGACGCCTACCTGATCACCAAGCGCGTCTCCCACCTGCTGGCGGGCTGAGCGCCATGCGATACACCCGTGTCTCGGTCGGCGGACGGGCGGTGTGGGGCCGGGTGGGGGAGGAGGACATCGAGCTGCTGTCCGACTCGCCCATCGACGCCACGCGGCGGCAGCCGCACACCGAACGCGGCCCCACCGTCATCGGTACGGTGCCGCGCGCCACCGCGCACTGGCTGCCCGTCGTCGTCCCGCCCGTGTTCTACGCGGTCGGCATGAACTACCCGCGGCACATCGAGCACGCGGGGGCCGAGGTCCCCAGCCGTCCCGAGGTCGGCTACCGGGCCAACAACGCGCTCACCGGACACGGTTCACCCATCGTCAAACCGGCAGACGTCGAGGGCCGGTTCGAGGCCGAACCGGAACTCGTCGCGGTCATCGGCCGTACGGTGCGGCACGCCACGTACGAGCAGGCGCGGGACGCCGTCTTCGGCTGGACCGTCGGCAACGACGTCAGCGCCCGCAGCTGGCAGCACCAGGACCGCACGTTCTGGCGCAGCAAGAACAGCGACACGTTCAAGCCCATGGGCCCCTGGATCGAGACGGACGTCGACGCGCTGGCGCAGACGACCACGCTCCGCGTCAACGGGGAGGAACGCGCGTCGTTCCCCACCGGCGACATGGTCTTCGACCCCTTCGACTACATCGTCGAGATCACCAAGCACATCACCATGCACCCCGGCGACGTGCTGTGGATGGGCGCCGAGTCCACCTGCCAGCTGGAGGCGGGCGACACCGTCGAGGTCGAGATCAGCGGCATCGGCGTGCTCGCCAACCCCGTACGCACAGAGGGGAACCCCGCATGAGTCCAGAAGGGAACCACACATGAGCAACGCACCCCGCTACATCCACCACGTCAACTTCCCGACCACCGACCCCGACCGCACGGCCGAGTGGTACACGAAGGTCTTCGGGATGAAGCGGATCATGCCCAAGTCCAACACCCGCGTGGTGCTGATGACCCGCGGCAACTTCGATCTGCACTTCACACCGGTCGAGGAGATGGAGCGCATGGCGCCCTATCACTTCGCCGTCGAGGTCGACGACTGGGACGAGTTCCTCGCCCACCTGGGGGAGCTGGGGATCCGGCACACCCGGCCGATCGAACGGCCGGAGAACCAGTCCAAGTTCTGCTACATCCACGATCCCGACCACACCATGATCGAGCTGGTCTTCCACGGCAAGCGCCCCAACTGACCGCGCACCCACCGGAGTCCACACCCCAGTACCGCTAGGAGTTCACTCCCATGCCCATCGCCGACTCCGACGGCACCTCCATCTACTACGAGCGCCACGGCAGTGGTCCGGCGATCCTGTTCGTGCACGGCAGCGGCGGCCACCACGCCGCCTGGTGGCAGCAGGTGGCCGCGCTGCGGGGCGAGTTCACGGTCGTCACCGTGGACCTGCGCGGCTTCGGCAAGTCCGATTCATCCATGCCCGAGTTCGACGGACAGGACTTCCCCGGCGATGTCGTAGCCGTCCTCGACCAGGAGGACCTGACCGACGTCATGCTCGTCGGCCAGTCCATCGGCTCCGTCGCCGCGCTGCGCGCCGCCCTGCTGCGTCCCGAGCGCGTCTCCTCGGTCGCCCTCGGCCACTCCCTGGGCGGCATCAGCCACCCCGAACTCAAGGAACTGGCCGCCGCCGACCGCGCCGAGGCCGTCAAACTCCCCGTCATCGACCGTCTGCTCACCCGGCGGTTCCAGCAGGAGCGGCCCGACCTCACCTTCCTCTTCCAGCAGATGGGCACGTTCAACGTCGCCAAGATGGCCGACCTGCGCAACCTCGACACCAACGGCCCCTCCCTGGAGGACATCCGGCACTCGGGCGTCAAGGTCGCCTTCCTGGCCGCCGAGAAGGACGCGGTGCTCAGCGTGAAGACCGTGACCCGCGCCCACGAACTGCTGCCCGGCTCGCACCTGGAGATCGTCCCGGACGCCCCGCACTCCATGTACTGGGAGACGCCCGAGCAGTACAACGTGGCCGTCGCCCACCTGCGCCGCACCCTCACCGCACAGAAGGAACCCGCATGAGCAGCCTCACCCTCGATGCCGCCGAAGAGATCGTCGACGCCGCCCTCAAGCGCGCCCAGTCGCTCGGGAAGGCGGTGAGCGTCGCCGTGGTGGACGCGGGCGGCTTCGTGATCAGCGTCCGCCGCTCGGACGGGGCGCGCCCGCTCACCCCGGACATCGCCCGCGCCAAGGCATACACCGCCGCCGTGATGCAGCGCCCCGGCAAGATGCTGAAGAAGTGGCAGGAGAGCCAGCCGGTGTTCTTCTCCCAGCTCTCCCAACTGCCCGGCGCCGCCCTGCCGATCATGGCCACCGAGGGCAGCGTCACCATCAAGAAGGACGGCGAGATCATCGGCGGCCTCGGCATCGCGGGCGGCACCGCGGACGAGGACCAGCAGGTCGCGGACGACGTCCTCGCATCCCTCGGCTACGAACTGGACTTCGCCGCCTGGGGCGTCGCGGGCAAGCCGGCCCCGGACGCCGAGAAGACCGAGAAGGGTGCCTGAGCCATGGCGGACACATTCAACTACCGCATCGACCACCACGGCAGCCTGGTCCGCCCCGCCGCCCTCCTGGCGGCCCGCGAGAAGGCCGCCAACGGGGAGACCGACGCCGAGGCCCTGCACGAGGCAGAACTTGAGGCGGTCGACGAGCTGGTGGCCTACCAGCGCAAGCTGCGGACCACGGTCGTCACCGACGGGGACTTTCCCCGCGAGGACTTCCGCAGCGCCGTCTTCGACGCGGTTTCCGGCTTCCGGCGTACCGGGGAGGAGGCCCCCGGCGGTCTGTCCCGCTGGGTGGCGGAGTCCCTGCCCAAGGCCAACGGCCCGCTGGTGACCGACTGGGCGGGGCGGATCGCCGACATGACGTGGATCGCCGCCAAGGTCTCGCTGCCGTCCCCGGCCTATCTGGCCGCCACCACGTTCGAGCCCGAGTTCGCCGCATCGGGCGGCCCCTCCTCGGCCCGCGAACTCGGCGAGGCGCTCGCGGAGATCATCCACGCCGAGATCGAGCTGCTGATCTCCCGGGGTGTCCGCCTGATCCAGCTGAACAACCCGCTCCTGCTCGGTCACGTCGCTGTCGACCCGGCTGTCCCCGGTGCGCTGTCGTTCGAGGACGCGCTGGCCGTGGAGGCCCTGGCAGTACGGTCGGGCTCACGCCCTGAGGGCCTGCGGGTGGGTGTCTGCCCCGGCTGGGAGGCCCCGGCCGCGGTGGACCGGGCCAGGGCCGAGCGCCTGTACGGGGAGATCCCGGCGGACCGGTGGATCCTGCCGTACGACAAGGGCACCGACGCCGAGCTGGAGCTGATCAAGGCTGTGCCCGAGGAGCGGGACGTGTGTCTGGGCGTTCTCGACCCGGCCGTGCCCGAACTGGAGGACATCGACACGGTGATGGCCCGCATGGACGCCGCCGGCGAGGTCAAGGACCTGGAGGACATGGCCATCTCGCCCTCCCGGGGCTTCGCCGACTCGGCTGCCCGTCCGCTGCTGAACGCCGCTGACCAGCGGCGCAAGCTGGTCCACCTGGATATCCTCGCCCGCTACTGCTGGGGCAACGAGTTCTGACCCATGGAGACCCGAGGGGCCGGGAAGCGCGACCGCGCTTCCCGGCGGGACCTCAGAGGACCTCGGCGAAGGTCACCGTACGGTCGGTCAGCAGCGGCCACACCGTCTCCACGATCAGCTCGGTGAAGTGGTCGGCGACCTTGTGCGCCTCGAAGCCGGCCCGGTCGGCGTACTGCTCGTACAGCACGAAACTGCCCGGCTTGTCCGCCTCGGCGTGCACCTCGTACGCCAGGTTCGCCGGCTCGGCACGGGTGTGCTCGCGCACCTTCAGCAGCGCGGCGCGCACCGTGGCCTCGTCGGCGGGCTCGCAGTGGTAGCGGGCGATGACTGCGTAGGCCATGTCTGTTCTCCTTAGCGGAATTTCGGCTCCCGGCGGCCTCACGCACGCCGTCCGGCCTGCAGATTCCAGCACGGATCAGCCGCCCGCCGACCCGCGCGCGGCGCAAGCAATGACTGCCGCCGCGGGGCTGGTGGCCCCGCCCCGACATGGTGTGTTGTCGCATTCGGCCCTCTGCGGCCGCTCCCTGTGCAGACCGCGGATCCCGCACCGCGGCGGACGAAGGAAGTGATCTTCATGCGAACCCTGGAAACCCTCTCCGGTGGAGAGTGGGTGGCGACCGGTGAGTGGATCGATGTCCACGACCCGTCCGACCTGCGCACCCCCGTCGCCCGCGTCCCCGCACTGAGCGCCGCCGATGTCACCCGCGCCTACGACCACGCGGAGCGGGGCTTCGCCGTCTGGAAGCGCACCAGCCCCTTCGAGCGCGCCCGGATCATGACCGACGCGGCCCGGCTGCTGCGCGAACGCGTCGCGGAGATCGCCGAGGACCTGGCGACCGAGATGGGCAAGACCCGGGCCGAGGCGACCGGTGAGACGATCAAGGCCGCGGACTTCCTGGAGTACTACGCGGGTGTCGCCCGCCAGGGGTACGGCACGCTCGTGCACGACGTACGCCCGGACACCCGCACCCACCACCAGCGCGAGCCCCTCGGTGTCGTCCTCGCGATCACCCCGTGGAACGACCCGCTGATCACCCCGGCCCGCAAGCTGGCGCCGTGCCTCGCGGCGGGCAACGCGGCGATCCTCAAGCCGGCCACGGACACCCCGCAGGCCGCGCTGCACTTCGCCCGGGCCCTGGACGACGCGGGGCTGCCGGCCGGCGTCCTCAACGTGGTGACGGGCCGCGGCTCGCAGATCTCCGAAGCGCTGATCACCGACCCGCGCCTCGTCGCGCTCACCTTCACCGGCAGCAACGAGGTCGGCGAGGCCCTGCGCGCCCGGCTCGCGAACGGCAACGTCCGCTTCCAGGGCGAACTCGGCGGCAAGAACGCCACCGCCGTCCTCGCCGACGCCGATCTGAGCGCCGCCGCCAAGGCCGTCGCCGCCGCGGGCTTCGCCCAGGCCGGACAGCGCTGCACCGCCACCAGCCGGGTGATCGTCGAGCGGTCCGTGTACGAGGAGTTCACCGGACTGCTGCTCGCCGAGGCGGCCGCGCTGCGGGTCGGTCCGGGGCTCGCCGCGGGCACCACGATGGGGCCGCTGGTGAGCGCCCGCCAGCGTGACGGCGTCCTGTCCGACATCGAGCGCGCCGTCAAGCAGGGCGCGACGGTTCTCACCGGCGGCGATCAGCCCAAGGACGAGGCGCTCAGCCACGGCTGTTACGTCAATCCCACCGTGCTCGGCGATGTGACCCCGGACCAGGACATCTGGCGCGACGAGGTGTTCGGCCCCGTCGTCGCCCTGCTGCCGGTGGACTCCTTCGAGGAGGCCGTCGAAGCGGTCAACGACTCCGTCTTCGGTCTCGCCGCCGCCGTGTTCACCCAGAACCTGGGCGCCGCCTACCGCTTCGCCGACGAGGCCGAGTGCGGCCAGATCGCGGTGAACACCACCACCTCCGGCTGGGACGTCCATCACCCCTTCGGCGGCTTCCGCGACTCCGGCTCGCCGTTCAAGGAGCAGGGTGAGGAGGCCCTGCGCTTCTACACCCGGGTCAAGACCGTCGCGATCCACTTCGGTGCCTGACGGCTCCGGCGGGAACAGCGGGACCAGCGGGACCAGCGGGACCAGCGAGATCAGCGGGAACAGCGAGAACAGGAGGAAGCCGATGGCTGACGAGACGATCGGTATCGTCGGCGCCGGCATCGTGGGCCTGGCCACCGGCCGCGAGATCGCCCTGCGCCGCCCCGGCACCCGCGTCGTGGTGCTGGAGAAGGAGCGGGAGGTCGCCGTCCACCAGACCGGGCACAACTCGGGCGTGGTGCACGCGGGCATCTACTACGCGCCGGGCAGCCTCAAGGCGGAGCTGTGTGTGCGGGGCGTGTCCGACCTGCGCGAGTACTGCCAGGAACGGGGACTGCCCTACGCGGAGATCGGCAAGCTCGTCCTGGCCGTGCGCGAGGACGAACTGGGCCGGATGGAGAACCTCTACGAGCGGGCCAGGAACAACCACGTACCCGATCTGAGGAGGATCTCCCAGGAGGAGATCAAGGAGCTGGAGCCCCACGCCGGGGGCATCGCGGCCCTGCACTCCCCGCGCACCGCGATCACCGACTACCCGGCGATCGCCCGGGAGTTCGCCAAGGACATCGAGGCCTCGGGCGGCGAGGTGCGGCTCGGATTCCCCGTCACCTCCCTCACCGACGTGCCGGGCGGCATCGAGGTCGCCTCCGGACGGGCGGGGGGCGCCCCGGCCGAGGACCGGGGGCGGATCCGAGTCGACCGGCTGATCCTCTGCGCGGGCCTCCACTCGGACTCCGTCGCCCGGCTCGCCCAGGACGGGAAGGCGCCGCGGATCATCCCGTTCCGGGGCGAGTACATGCTGCTCAAACCGGAACGGACGCACCTGGTGCGCGGGCTCGTCTATCCGGTGCCGGACCCGCGTTACCCCTTCCTCGGCGTGCACTTCACCCCACGGGTGGACGGCTCGGTCGAGGTCGGCCCGAACGCCGTCCTGGCCCTGGCCAGGGAGGGCTACACACTCGGCAGGATCTCGCTCAGGGACCTCGCCGGGCTCGCGTCCTATCCCGGCTCGTGGAGGATGGCCGCCCAGCACTGGCGGACCGGCATCAAGGAGTACCGGGGCTCGCTGTCCAGGGCGGCCTTCATGAAGGACGCCAAGCTGTACGTTCCCGGGGTCGGCGTCCCGGACGTGGTCCGCGGCGGCGCCGGTGTACGCGCCCAGGCGCTGGATCCGGACGGCACGCTCGTGGACGACTTCCGCATCCATCAGGTCGGCCGGATCACCGCTGTCCGCAACGCGCCCTCGCCGGCCGCCACGGCCTCCATGGCGATCGCCGAACACATCGCCGACACCGTCTTCGGCGACGCTTCCGCAAGCTGAGAATGCCCTGCGTACAGCGGACTTTCGCGCAAGTAGTGCTTGCATCCCCGGGGCTCGGCAAGGCCTCACCGCCCGCCTAGCGTTCCTTCCACAGCACCCCACCGCCCCGCTTCGAGAGAACTTCGAGAGAAAGAGTTCAAGACATGTTCGTTGTCGACACGCAGATCCACATCTGGAAGGAAGAGACCCCGGACCGGCCCTGGGTCCCGGGCGCGCGTGAGCGCATCCGCCTCAACGGCCACCGCGAGGACCCCTTCTCCTACGAGGAGGCTCTCGAACTGATGGATGAGGCCGGCGTCAACCGGGCGCTGATCCTGCCCCCGTCGTGGGAGGGCAACCGCATCGACTACGCGCTGGAGGCCTGCGAGGCGCACCCCGACCGCTTCGGCATCATGGCCCGTGTCCCGCAGGACAACCCGGTCGAGGGCACGGCCCTGCTGACGGAGTTCGCGCAGAACCCACACATCAAGGGCACCCGGCTCACCTTCCACCGGCCCCAGGACCGCAACTGGATGATCGACGGGACCAACGACTGGTACTGGCCGATCGCCGAGGAACTCTCCATCCCCACCATGGTGCACGCGCCGATCTGGAAGCGCGAGCTCGGCCAGATCGCCGCCAAGCACCCCGGACTGAAGATCATCATCGACCACATGGGCATCATGGCCCGCTGCGTGGACGACGCGATCGGCTACTGGGTCCAGGAGACCGCCGACCTCGCCGAGCACCCCAACATCTACGTCAAGGTCTCGGCCCTGCCGGGCTACTCGACGCAGCCCTTCCCGAACAAGAACATCGAGAAGTACGTGCGCGAGATGGTCGACAAGATGGGCCCGCAGCGCTGCTTCTACGGCACCGACATCACCCGTCTGCTGGGCCACGGCATCACCTACACCGACACCATCGAACAGTTCACCAAGCACTGGGACTTCACCCCCGAGGAGCTTGAGTGGATCATGGGCCGGGGTATCTCCGAGGTCCTGAACTGGCCGATCGAGGGCTGAGGACACACCAGAGATGACGGACAGCACCAGCACGCCGGGCACAGGCAGCGGTGACGGCGGTGAGGCCTTCGTATCCGCCTTCGACGCCGTCGGTGCCGACTACCTCTTCTGTTCATCGGGGTCCGAGTGGGCCCCGGTGTGGGAGTCCCTGGCCCGCCGCCACCGCGACGGCGACCGGGCACCGCGGTACCTGGACCTGACCCACGAGACGGTGGCGGTCGGCATGGCCACCGGCTACGGCCTGGTCAAGCGCCGCCCCCAGGGTGTCCTCCTGCACGCGGCCCCCGGGCTGCTCCAGGGCTCGATGGCGGTGCACGGCGCGCTCCTCGCGGGCGTGCCCATGGTGGTCACCTCCTCGGAGTCGACCACGTACGGCGACGCCCCCGGCCACGACCCCGGCGGCCAGTGGTACCGCAACCTGTCGATCGTGGGCGGCCCGCACGGCATCGCGAGTCCGTTCACCAAGTGGTCCAACGAGGCCGCCAGCGTCCACACGCTGCCGACGATGATCACACGGGCGGCGGAGCTGGCCTGGCGCGCCCCGGCGGGCCCGGCCTACCTCAACGTCCCGCTGGAGATCCTCCTGGAGGACTGGGACGGCCGCGAGGCCAAACCGATCGTCGCGCCGGGCTCCACCCACAGCTCGCCCGAAGAGGTCGACCCGGTGGCGCAGCTGATCAGGGAGGCCCGCAACCCCGTCATCGTGACCGAGACGGCCGGCCGTGAGGCGGGCGGCTTCGAGGCCCTGGTGGCCTTCGCGGAGGCCTGGGACATCCCGGTCGTCGAGCCGGACTCGGCGGTGTGCGGCAACTTCCCGCGCACCCACCCGCTGCACGCGGGCAGCGACATCGGCCCGTGGATGGACGAGGCGGACCTCATCCTCCTCGTCAACTGCCGCGCCCCGTTCTACCCGCCGAGCCGCCGGCCCTCCACAGCACAGATCGTCGTCATCGACGAGGTGCCACAGCGCCCGCACATCGTCTACCAAGTCCTGTTCGCAGACCGGTACTTGGAGGGGAACGTCGCCAACACCCTGCGCCAGCTCACCAAGCGGGCGAAGGAGCTCGACGTGGCCGCCGTCACCGCGCGGCGCGCGGCCCAGGAGGAACGGCACGCCGACGAGCAGGCCGCGATCGCCGCGGTCGAGGCGAAGGCGGCGGGGGCCGAGGGCATCGACCCGGTGCTCGTGGCCGCGACCCTGCGCGGACTGCTCGACGGCCGGGGCGCGATCGTCGTCGACGAGACGATCACGCACAGCCGTGTCGTCAAGCGTCATCTGCAGATGTCCGACCCCGACTCGTACTTCTACGTACAGGGCGGCCTCGGCCAGGGCATCGCGGTCGCGCTCGGCGTCAAACTCGCCGCCCAGGACCGCCCGGTGGTCCTCACCATCGGCGACGGCGCCTTCACCTACAACCCGGTCATCCAGTCGTACGACGCCGCGAAGACCTACGACCTGCCGCTGCTGATCGTGGTGTTCAACAACCGCGTCTACAAGTCGATGAACCTCAACCACCGCAGGTTCTACCCCGAGGGCGCGGCCGCCGGGACCGGCGAGTGGCTCGGCACCGATCTGCACCGGCTGCCCCGCCTCGCGCAGTTCGCCGAGCCGTTCGGCATGCACACCGAGACCGTCGACGCGCCGGACGCGCTCGCCCCCGCCCTGGAGCGCGCGCTCAAGGCCGTGGCGGAGGGCACCACCGCCGTCGTCGACGTTCTCGTCACCCGCTGACCCAGGAGGCACCCCACACCATGACCGACACCCCAACGCCCAAGCCGGGCAAGGTCCTTGTCCCCGCCGAGGACCTGCGCACCTTCGCCGCCGCCCTCCTGGAGAAGGGCGGCCTGAGCGCCGAGCACGCCCGCACCACCGCCGACGTGTTCGTCTGGGCGGCGCTGCGCGGCGTCGACTCCCACGGCATCGCCCGCGTCCCCGCCTACCTGGAGCTGCTCGCCAAGGGAGTGGCCAACGCGAAGCCCGAGATCACGGTCGAGTCCGGCATGTCGGCCGTCGCCGTCCTGGACGCCGACCGCGCGCCGGGACCGGTGGCCCTCTCGGCGGCCGCCGAGGAAGCCGTGCACCGGGCCAGGACCAGTGGGGTGGCCGCCGTCGGGGTGCGCCGCACGGTCCACACCGGCGCCATCGGCTACTACGTGTCGAAGATCGCCGAACAGGGCCTGGTCGGCATCGCCTTCGTCGCCGGGATGCCGAACATGGGCTACACCGGGGTCAAGGGCGCCGCCGTGGCCACCAGCCCGCTCGCCATCGCCGTACCGGCCGAGGCGCACGCGCCCCTGCTTCTCGACATGGCCACCGCCACCATCGCCCTGGGCAAGATCCGCCAGGCCAGGGCGAGCGGCACACCGCTGCCCGAGGGCGCCGCCGCCACCGAGGACGGCACCCCGACCACCGACCCGGAGAAGGCGGTCATGCCGCTGCCCCTGGGCGGCGCCAAGGGGTCCGGCATGTCGCTGGCCTTCGAGCTGCTCACCAGCGTGCTCGTCGGCGGACCGATCTTCGCCGCCTTCCACTCGGACGATCCCCAGGGCCGCAAGCACCGCCAGAACGCCCTGCTCATCGCCCTCGACCCGGCGGCCTTCGGCGACCCGGACGGCTTCGTCGCGGCCGTCGACGCCACCCTCGGCACCCTCAAGGGGCTGCCCGCCGCGGACGGTGCGGAGGGTGTGTTCTACCCCGGTGAGCGCAGTGCCTCCGTGGCGGTTGGACGTGCCGAGAAGGGGGTACCCGTGGCGCCGAAGGTGTGGCGTGAACTGACGGAGAGCGCGGGCAAGTTGGGTGTCACGCCGCCCGAGGCCCGGCCGCAGGGCTGACAGTCGCCTCCATGCGGAGGGGGATGGAGGAGCGGGTGGCCGGGGCGTCCGTGCGGCGGGCGCCTCGTCCGTCTGGAGTCTGACGCTCGCTCAGTCCGCCCCGCCGGTCCCGGTGTTGACGGCCCGCCGTACATGACGGGCGATCAGGGCGTAGACCTCGCGGGCCTTCTCGTCGTCCTTGCCGTCGTACCCGTGATCGACCCGGGGCACGTCGTGGTGCTCGACGAGGGCGCCCGCCTGCTGGAGGCGCTCGGCGTAGCGCACGCCCTCCGCCTTCAGGAGGTCGTACTCCGCCGTGACGACCAGGCCGGGGCGATGCCCTTGAGGTCGGCGGTGTCGGAGGGATGGGCGGGGGACACCAGCCGGTCGGCACGCTCGCGCGGGTCGGGCACGTACGAGGTGTCGAAGACGTCGGCCATCCATGGGCGCAGCAGCGGTTTGGCGATGGCGGCGTGCTTGTCCTTGGCGCTCGTCGCGAGATCGAGCGGTGCGTAGTGCAGGACCTGGAGCGCGATCGAGGGGCCGCCCTCCTCAAGTGCCTGACGGGCGACGGCCGCGGCGAGTCCGCCTCCGGCGCTCTGGCCGCCCACGGAGAGGCGGCTGCCGTCCCAGCCGTGCTCGGCGCCGTGCTCGGCGATCCACCGGACGACCTCGAAGGCCTGCCGGGGCGGAGCGGGGAAGGGGTGTTGCGGGGCGACGACGTAGTCCACGTTGATCACGGCCATCTCCGCCTCGGCGGCGAGGAAACGGCAGAGCGGATCGTCGATCTCCGTCAGTGGCATGACGTAGCCGCCACCGTGGAAGTTGACGTGAACCGGCGGCAGTGGGCCCCCGGCCGCCGGCAGGTACACCGTGACCCGGGCCGGGGCGACCGAGGTCGGGACCGTCAACTCGCGGACGGTGCGCGGGAACTCGGGGAGGCGGGCGTGCCAGGCGGCGGCGGAACCGCGGCCGCTCGGGCGGCGGTCGGCCGCGAGGGCGAGGCGCTGCATCGACTTGGCGGCGAAGGAGGCCACGGTGGGCCGGGCGAGGAGGGACATACGGTTCCGATCGTCGAGCCGTGTCGTCGAGCCGTATCGCCAATCAACAGGATTCCTGGCAATTGGTGGGCCGATGCTAGCACGCCCGATCGGATCGCCCCAGGGTCTCTCAGGCTCTTGCCAGGCTCGGCTTACCCGTCCCCTACGGGGTCGACAATATTGTTGGCAATCGAGTTGCGATCTTCGCCTTCGCAACCGTCGAAGCCAGGGAGGCCACCGACCGTGAACCGACGGGCGCTCTTGAACCGGTCCTTGACCGTCGCCGCGGCGGCAACGCTCACCAGCAGTGGAGCCGTCGCGTACGCGTCGGACGAGACGTCGGACGAGAAGACTGCCGAAGCCGCGCTGAAGGGACCGGTCCGGATCGACACCGGCCTGGTGTCCGGAGTGGCGGCCGCGCTGAGCGGGGTCACGGTCTTCAAGGGCATCCCCTACGCGGCGTCCACGGCCGGGGAGAACCGCTGGCGGCCGCCGCGGCCGACGGCGTCCTGGACGGGCGTGCGGACGGCGGACACGTTCGGGGACGTCTGCCCGCAGCAGATGATGGGCTCCGACTCGGTACCGATGAGCGAGGACTGCCTCAACCTGAACGTCTGGACCGCGGCCGCGCGCTCGGACGAGAGGCGCCCGGTCCTCGTCTGGATCTACGGCGGACGGTTCGTCGGAGGGTACGCGTCGGACCCCTCCTTCGACGGCGCGGGCCTCGCCGAGAAGGGCCTGGTCGTCGTGACGCTCAACTACCGCACCGAAGTGTTCGGCTTCCTCTCCACTCCCGAACTCAGCGCGGAATCCGGGCACGACGCGTCGGGGAACTACGGACTGCTCGACCAGATCGCGGCCCTGCGCTGGGTGCGCGGGAACATCTCCGCCTTCGGCGGCGACCCGAACCGGGTGACGATCGCCGGTCAGTCGGCCGGCGGTGCCTCCGTGATGCATCTGCTCTACTCGCCGCTCGCGCGCGGACTGTTCCACGGAGCGATCTCCGAGAGCGCCGGCGCACGCGACCCGGGGGACCCGGAGATCGCCGCGCTGGCCGCCTCGTACCGCACGCTGGAGACGGCCGAGAACCAGGGCACCGCGTACGCCCAGAAACTCGGCGTCTCGTCGCTGGCGGAACTGCGCGCCCTGCCGGCGGACGAACTGGCGGCGGCGCAGAACGGCAACGACACCACCGTCAGCGGTCCCGTCAACGGCAACCCGCCGCTGTTCCGGCCGGTGCTCGACGGCTGGGTGAAGCCCTGGACCTACGCGCAGGCCCTCGTCGGCGGACACCAGCACGACGTGCCCGTCATGGCCGGCGGCAACAAGGACGAGAACGGCGCCTCGCCCCAGCCGAAGGTGACACTGGCGGACTACCGGAGCACCGCGGAGAAGGAGTACGGCGCCCTGGCGGACGAGTTCCTGAAGCTCTACCCCGCCACGTCCGACACGGAGGCGGGGCAGGCCCGCAACGCGTGCGCCCGCGAAGGCGGACGCGTCTCCGCCGACCTCTGGGCGAGGAAATGGGCGAAGACGGCCACGAGCCCGGTGTTCACCTACTACTGGGACCACGCACCGCCCGGAGCGACCGGCGCCACCAGGGGCGCATACCACGGCTCGGAGATCAACTACATCTTCGGCAACTTCTACGCCACCGACCTGCCCTGGACCGACGCGGACCGGACGATCGCCGACACCCTGTCCGACTACGTGGTGAACTTCGTGACCGGCGGTGATCCCAACGGCAAGGGCCTCGCGCACTGGGCCGCCGCGCACCCTCGCTCCGCGTCGACGACGGAACTCGGCGACACCTTCGGCCGCATCCCCCTGGCGGACGCCGCCAAGGTGGACTTCCACCGGCGCTTCTTCGCCTCCCAGCGGTCCTGGTGACGCACCGGCGTCACCGGCCGACGCGCGGGCACGGCCGCGGCTAGAGGTCGAGCTCCAGCACGGGGGAGACCGACCGGCTCACGCAGATCATCATCGTGGTGGCGGTGGGGCGTTCGGACGGGTCGATCACCGTGTCACGGTGATCGGGGACCCCGGCCGTGACCGGTGTCTCGCAGCTGCCGCAGTAGCCCTCCTCGCAGGAGTAGGGCACGTTCGGCAGCCGCTCCCGGACGACGTCCAGAACGGAGCGGCCGGCGGGCACGGTCATCCGCAGCCCCGCACGGGACAACACCACCTCGAACTCCTCGCCCCGCACGCCGGATCGGTCCGGACTCCCGTCGGCGGGGGCGAAGCGTTCCAGGTGTGGCGATCTGGGCGGGTCGAGTGCCCGGCACACGGTGGTCAGCGCGTCGAGCATCGAGGGCGGGCCGCACGCGTAGACGGCGTACGTGGGCGGGGTGGCGGCGAGTTCGGCGGCCAGATCCGGCAGACCCGCCTCGTCCTGCGGTACGAGCAGCACCTGGTCCCCGCCCAACGCCGTCAGCTCCTCGGCGTACGGCAGACGGGACCGGTCACGGGCGCCCAGGACCAGCCGCCAGGGCAGGCCGCGCGCGGTGAGCTCGCGTGCCATCGGCAGCAGCGGGGTGACCCCGCTGCCGCCGGCCAGCAGCAGATAGCCCTCCGCGGGCAGCAGCGGGAACCGGTTGACCGGCCCGTGCACCTCCAACTCCCGCCCCACCAGGGCGGTTTCGTGGATCTCCAGGGATCCGCCCCGCCCCTCGGACACCCGGTGCACGGCGACCGTCCACGCCTCGGTGTCCGCCACGTCGCCGCACAGCGAATAGGCCCGCCGCAGCCCGGAAGGCAGGACCAGTTCCACATGCGCCCCCGGCTCCCAGGGCGGCAGCGCGCCGCCGGAGGGCCGGGCCAGCCGCAGTTCCACCACGTCGCGGGCCACCCAGCGGACCTGCCGGACGAGAAGACGTCGGTGGGACGATGAGCTCATGGGCACTCCGTGGCTACGGTCGTGGGGTGCGGGCGGTGCGGGTGCGGGCGGTGGGGATGCGGGCGGTGCGGTCGGTGTCCGCGGAGGGCGTCAGAAGACACGGAAGTACTCCCGGTGCTCCCAGTCGGTGACCTCCTGGTCGAAGCGGCTGATCTCGGCGCGCTTGACGCTCGCGTAGTAGGACACGAAGTCCTTGCCGAGCCGGTCCGCCAGTGCCTGGTCCGCCTCCAGCGCGTCGAGGGCCTCGCCCAGCGAACGGGGCAGCGGTTCGGCCCGGGTGGCGTACGGCTCGTCGGCCGCGGGGCCGGGGTCGAGGCCGCGCGCGACACCGTCAAGACCGGCGGCGAGCTGTGAGGCGAGGTAGAGGTAGGGATTGGCCGCGGGCTCCCCGATCCGGTTCTCCAGCCGCACCGATGACGGACCGTCACCCAGTACGCGCACCATCGCCCCTCGGTTGTCGCGCCCCCACACGGCACGGTCGGGCGCCAGCGACAGCGGGCGGAAGCGCTTGAAGCCGTTGAGGGTGGGGGTGGAGAACGCGCTCGTGGCCCGCGCATGCCGCAGCAGTCCGCCGAGAAAGGCGGTGCCGTACGCCGACAGCGGCGGCCCCGGGGCGGCGAGTTCGGCGTCCGTCGGAGCGAACACACCGGCGCCGTCCCGCAGCATGCTCTGATGCAGGTGCCAGCCGCTGGAGAACACGCCCGGCAGCTGGGGCCGGCACATGAAGGTGGCGTGGTGGCCGTGGCGGGCGGCGACCTGCTTGACGGCGCCGCGCAACAGCACCATCGCGTCGGCCGTGCCCAGCCCGTCGGCCGGCTGGAGGGTCAGCTCCACCTGGCTCGGGCCGAACTCCACCTCCAGGCTGCGCAGCGGCAGCCCGAGGCCTTCGAGGTTCGCCCGCAGGACGTCGAGCACGGGGTCGAGTTCGTCGTAGCGCAACTCGCTGAGGTACTGGTAGCCGTGGTTGAGCATGCCGACCTCGGGCGCGGCACCCGGCTGGCCCAGATCACCCGGGCCCAGGCGGGGGTCGCCGAGCCGGAAGAGGTGGAACTCCACCTCCAGGCCGGTGCGGTAGACCAGGCCGTCGGCCTGCCCCAGCACCGAGCGCAGCAGCCCGCGCGTACACAGCGGTACCGGTGCTCCGGAGGTGAAGCGCAGATCGCACAGCAGCCAGCCGGTCCCCGGCGACCACGGCAGCATCCGGAAGGTCCCCGGGTCGGGCACCATCACCATGTCGGCGGCGCCGCGCAGTTCCGGCAGCCCGAGCGGCGTCTCCTTGGTGAACAGCGGGAAGACGGTCCGCCCCGAGGTGTCCTTGGCGAGCAGCGAGGAGGCGATGCCCGTACCCTCCCGCAGCACGTTGGGAAGTTCGCCCATGGTGACGGTCTTGCCGCGCAGCAGACCGTGCTGGTCGGCGAAGACCAGTCGGACCACCGTCATGCCGCCGGCGTCGGCGCGTTCCCGTATCTCCCGTGCCGCGGCGGTCTGTTCGGCACTCCACAGACCATGGCGCTCGATGAATCCCATGGCGTGTCAGCCGTCCGTTTCCAGGGGCTGCGCCCAGTCGCTGTCGGCGCGCTGCTTGGCGGCGACGGCCGCCCAGTGCTCCTGCCGGCCCTCGGTGGGGCCGATGCCGTCGAAGGTGACCGGGCCCTGGATCCGCGCGGCCTCCTGCGCGGACAGCACCAGGGGCGGGTCCTCGCCGCGTTCCACGGCCAAGACGGCCTCGCCGAGCATCCGGCGGTACATCACGATGGCCTTGTCCGAGCGGCCCAGGTGTTCGCGGGTGCGGTCCTGGACGGCGCCCTGCCCCTCCACCGCCCACTGGTCGTGCACGTTGATGTCGGTGCCGAGACCGGTGTACGTGCTCGTCCGCTGCTGCGCCGGGTCGTAGCCGTAGTTGTTCGCGCGGCCGAAGCGCGGCCGGTAGTCGGGCAGGGTGACCGCGCCGACCCGCTGCCGGCGCATCTCCTCCCGGTCCACCGGGCCGCCCACGCTGGTGAACAGCGCGTACCAGTAGCAGGAGGTGTCGTCGATCGGCACATGCCACTGGGTGATCGCCGTCTCCGCGTCGAGCGGGATGTGGAAGGCGTGCGGGAACACCTGGTGGGTGACGCGGACATGGGTGCGGCTGCCGTCCATCGGCACGCCCTGGCTGTCGGTGCCGTCGAGGGTGCGCAGGGCGGTGATGCGGATGCCGTACGGGGTGCGGACGGCGTCGATGTCGGGCCGCCCGTACTCGCGCAGGATCTTCGTCATCGGCAGGTCGGAGCCCTGGGAGGCGGCCCGGAACTGCTTGCCGTAGCCGTCCTCGGGGTCCTCGTCCTGGAAGAAGCGGTGCAGGTAGGACGCGTGCGCGGGGTCGATGCCGACCTCCAGTGCCTGGAGCCAGTTGCACTCCAGCAGGCCCTTCCAGGCGAAGGCGTGGTCGGCGGGCGCCCGGAAGCAGTCCAGGGCGGGGAGTTCGGGCGGTTCGCCGGGGCCGAGATAGCCCCAGATGATCCCGTTGATCTCGCGTACCGGGTAACTGCCGAGGCTCACCCGGGACTTGAGGGGGCTGCCCGTGGGCTCGGCGGGCGTGTCCAGGCAGGCGCCGTCGCGGCCGAAAGGTGGGGCGGGGTCAACCGCAGCAGTGGTCCGCGGTGTCGGACGACGGACGCCGCGGCGCGTGGCAGGAGACCGGTGCCGGCACGTCCAGCGCCGGATTGCGGTCGAAGAACCCGTCGGGCTCCAGCCGCAGCCGCGCCCTGGCCACCGGCATCACCGGCCACTCCTCGGGGCGCGGGAAGTGGTGCGAGCCGACCGTCGCCCACAGCACCAGGTCCGTGCCGTCCAGCGAGCGGTCCTCCTCCTGCCACTTGTGCACGCCGTCCGCGCCGGGCTCGGCCTGGTTGGGGTACTCCCCGGCGACGAACCGCCGGTCCGGGTCGTAGGCGGTGGCCCACAACTGCCGCCCCACGAACGGGGCCCGGCGGGCACAGACGCTGTCCTCCCGCACCGGCAGCACCGCGGTGTTCTCCAGGTGCACGCGGTACGCCGTCGGCTCGCCCATCCGGTTGCGGGCCTCGGCGCTCTCCACCCGCCAGTGCAGCGCGCGCGAGGGATCGGTGCGCCGGCCGCCCTCCGCCTCGCTGAGGATCGGACGCAGCACGGTGCGGGCCGCGTTGCCGTAGGGGTCCAGCTCGGGGTCGGGCTCGTGCTCGGCGGTGACCTCGACCAGCCGGTTGCGGGGGCCGTCCACCGCCATGTCGAGGCGGACGCCGAAGAAGTGCTGGTGGTTGGTGACCGCGACGTTCGGGGCGACCCGCCGTGCGTAAGGGGTCTCCTCGTCCTCCTCGACACCGGTGGCGGAGAGGATGCCGGTCATCTTGATCTCCAGCATCACCGAGCCGTCCTGGTACAGCGACCAGTAGAAGCCGTAGTCGTAGTTGGCGACGGTGGCGAACGCGGAGATGATCAGACGGCGGGAGCGGCGCACCTCGGTCGCTCCGGTCCGGCCGTTGTGGTGCTTCCACAGGATGCCGTCGTCCTCCTCGTGCAGACAGACGGCGTTGGGAATGACCCGGGGCACACCGTCGCCGCCGAGCACCGCCGCGTCGAAGTAGTGGATGACGCCCAGACAGTCGCAGCCGAGCGCGAGGGAGTTGGTGAGCGGGCCCGCCCCGTACTCGCCCCAGTCGAAGAAGTTCTTGCGGTACTGGGTGGAGGCGGTGTCGAAGTACGGCACGTACATCTCGTTGACGGCGGCACGCCGGATCACCTGGCGGGGGCCCCGGCCGCCCGCGTCGAAGGTCAGGTCGTGCAGCACCAGGCCCTCGCGGTGACTGAAGCCGACCCGCACCGACCAGCCCTGCCAGTCGATCCGGCGGCCGGTGACGGTGAAGCTCGGGCCCTCGGGCTGGACCACCTCCAGCGGCTTCAGACCGGGCCGCTCGGGCACCACCCCGGCGTCGAACACCCCGGATTCCCGGGAGAGCGGGACCACGCCGTGATCCTCGATGTGCAGGACCTCCATGGACTCCATGTCGATGATCGGCACCACGCCCTGTACCGGGCGCGCGTAGCCGTTGTCGTCCTCGGAGGTGCGGTGCCAGACGCTGCCCCAGGTCAGCCGGCGGCCCGGGTACTCCGGCGGTTCGAAACCGCCGATCGACTCCGGGTCCACCATCACCAGCGACACGTCGTGGATGCCGCGCAGCGCGAGTGCCTCGCGAAACCGCGGGTCCGCCCGGCAGGCGGCCGCGGCCTGCCGGGCCTCCTCGGAGGAACAGCCCGGACTGCGCACGTCCAGTTCACGCCAGGCGGTGGTGCGCGGGGTGTCGCCGAGTTCGAGGTCGACCTCGTGGGCGAGGTGCGCGGAGGGGAGGATCACCACCGCGCGGGCCCGCCGGCTCGCGCCGGGGGCGGCCCGGCGGGCATGGTCCTCGTCGAGGGCCACCCCCCAGAAGCGCGCGTCGTCGCCGACCCGGGGGTCGGCCCGCAACACCTTGACGGCCGTGGCCAGTTCGCCGGGGGTCAGGGGGTCCAGCGGGTGCGGCGCGTCGGCCGGTACGGGTTCGGGGGCGAGGGTACTCACAGGGGGTTTCCTTCCGGGGCGGGACGGGCGGGGTCTGCTGCGGCGCCGCCGTGGAGCGTGGTGCCGCCGTCGGCACGGGGATCGGACGCGCCGTCGAGCCGGCCGTCCGCGGACAGTCGTACGACCTGGGAGTGGCCGGCCAGATCGGTGCGGCCGGGGGTGACGACGACCGGCACCGAGGACGGGAACGCGGTCGCGACGGCGGGCAGGGAACCGGGCTCCGCCAGCAGGGTCTGCCCGGGCCGGCCGATGTCGCGGGCGCCCACCACCCAGCGCGGGCGGTCCAGCACGGTGGCCGGGTCGACGTCCGGCGCCATCAGGTCGGGCACCGTCTGGGCGAGGATCTGCGGCTGGGCCCGGCCGCCCTGACAGCCGGCCGCCAGCAGCAGGTCGGCGGACCGGCCGAGCACCGGGCACAGGGTGTGCGGGGGCCGCAGCCCGGGGCCGAGGAGGGCCGGATGGCCGGGCAGCAGGCCGAACGCCGAACCGCGGTTGTGCAGCACGATGCCGGTGCCCGGATCGCAGATGCCGGAGCCGAAGGTCTGGTAGACGCTCTGGATCAGGGAGACCGCGAGGCCCGAGGAGTCCACGGCGGTGACCGCGACGGTGTCCCCGGCGGGACGTATCGGCGGCTCGGGCGGCCGCGCACCGGCGAGCGGCGCGGGCCGCAGCAGTCCGTCCAGGTCCACCTCGGCGCCACGCGGATCTCCGAGCAGCCGGTCCCGGGCCGCCGAGGCGTCCTGGCAGCGGGCCACCAGGGCGACGGTCCGCTCCGGCTCGGGCAGTTTCGCGACCGCGGCCGCGGTCTCCAGTACGGCCAGCAGACTCGCGCCCTGGCGCGGCGGCGGCGCGGTCCACCAGCGGACGCCGGCCACGTCCAGCGTCAACGCCTCGACGCTTTCGGCCCGGTGGGCCGCGAGATCGTCCGCGGTCAGGGGGCTGCCCACCCGGCGCAGCCCGTCCGCCAGGGCCTCGGCGACCGCTCCCCGGTAGAAGGACGAGGGATCGTCCGCCAGCGCCCGCAGTACGGCGGCCAGCCGCGGCTGGGGGAGCGGATCGCCCTCGGCGAGCGGGACTCCGTGGCGGCCGGTCAACAGCGCGCCGAGCCCGGGATCCGCGCCGATCCCCGCGGCCCGCTCGCGCACGGCGCGCGCCAGACCCGCCGAGACGGTGGCACCCTCCCGCGCCAGATCGGCGGCGTCCCGCAGGGCGGCGGCCAGGGCACCGGGAGTGCCGTGGGCCTCGGCGAGCGCGGTCCAGCCCGCCACCACACCGGGCACGGTCACGGTCTGCGGCCCCTGCGCGGGCATCCGCGGGTCCGCGGCGCGCAGTGCCTCGACGTCGACGTCCTGGGCGGCGGCCCCGGCCGACAGGACAGCACCGCGCGCACCGTGCCGCCCGGGGAGTGGACGAGGGCGATCAGGTCGCCGCCCAGGGAACACTGGTGGGGATAGACGACGGTCAGGGCGGCCGCCGCCGCCAGCGCGGCGTCCACCGCGTTGCCGCCCCGCCGCGCCGCCCGCCGGGCGGCCGCCAGCGCCGCCGGGTGCGGTGCGGCCAGGATCAGCCGGGGAGCGCCGGTCACGTCTCGTCCCGCGGCAGCAGCACGGTGCGCGAGGGGGCGGCCTCGGCGCCCTGCAACGGCACGGGCAGCGAGAGCATGTCGTACACCCCGGCCGGAGTGTGCAGCAGATCGACCACTTCCAGGATCAACACCTCGGCTGTGCACAGGAGTTGGTGGGTCTCCCAATGGGTGGTGTAGGCGACGGCCTCGATACTCAGGTAGTCGATGCCCGCGGTGCGCACCCCCGCCTCGATGAGGCGCTCCGCGCCGTCCGGGGCCAGCCCCACCCACTGCCGCGCCTTCCACGGACTGCGCAGCACACCCTCCGAGTTGCTGGTGCGCAGCAGCACGCGCTCCTCGTCGCCGAGGCCGGCCGCGTCGAGGTCGGCGGCGGTGATCTGCTCCTTGACATGCGTCAGGTCCAGCACGCGCGCGGTGCCGTTCAGGGCCGACAGATCGAGCCGGTCGACCGTCTTGCCGCCGTCGACGAAGTGGGCGGGAGCGTCGATATGGGTGCCGGTGTGGGCGCCGATGCGCCAGCGGCTGACGTTGGAGGCGTCGCCCGCGGTGCGGGACTCGACGATCTCCACTTCGGGGCGGCGCCCCCAGTGCAGCATTCCGGGATGGATCGGGACCGACACGTCGATGGCCTTGCTGAAATGCAGGTTCATGCGCTTCTCCTTTTGGATGCGGATACCATGGAAGTGGATCCAAAAATGAACGGCTATCCAAAGACGTACGGCTGTGGACGTCGGCGGCCGCGTGGCAAACTGCTCCACCACCGCGCACCCTCCGCCCCATCCCGAGAAGGGCTTGACCGACTCCGATGACCCCCCACACAGATGACGGCCCCCTCGTCGACGACATCGCGGCCCGCATCCGCGCGCGGATCATGAACGGCGAACTGGCGATCGGCAACCCGTTGCGCCAGGCGGCGCTGGCCGCCGAGTTCGGGGTCAGCCGCACGCCGGTGCGCGAGGCGCTGCGGCAGCTGCAGAACGGCGGGCTGATCGAGATGCAGCCGCACCGCGGTGCGGTCGTCCGGGTGCCCGCGCCCTGGGAGGTGCGCCAGGCGTACGAGGTGCGTGCCGAGCTGGAGGGGCTGGCCGCCCGGCGCGCGGCCTCCCGCATCACGGAGCGTCAGCTCGCCGAGATGCGCGAGCACAACGACGTCCTGCGGGAGGCCGCGCGGCGGGCCGAGGGCGAGGGTGCCGAGGGCGGCAGCCCCGCCACGACGGCCGCGAACGACTGCTTTCACACCATCGTCTGCGAGGCGGCCGACAACCCCTGGCTGAGCCGGATGATCGACCGGATCAACGAGAGCTTCCCGCGCAATGTCTCCTCGCTCGCCCTCGCCGGTGACGAGCGCCACCGGCAGCTGAACATCCGCCAGCACGAGGCGATCGTCGACGCGCTGGCCGCCCATGACGGCGACCGGGCCCAGGAGGTCATGCGCGCGCACGTCGTCAGCTCCGGCGAGCATCTGACGGCCTGGTACGAGCGCCGCTCCCAGACCGTCTTCCACGGCTGAGTCCGCCGGGTCCCTCCCCGGCCACCCGGTGGCCCCCGTCAACGGGTGCCACCGGGAAACAGCCGGGCCGGAGACAGGAAGTCCAGGTCGGGGCGCGCGGTCCCGCAGACCAGATCGGCCAGTGCCGCGCCGATCGCCGGGCCGAACTTGAAACCGTGTCCCGAGCAGGCCGACGCCACCAGCACCCGTGGCGCGCCCGGCACCTCGCCGACCACGAAACGCCGGTCCGCCGTCATGGTGTAGAGGCACGTCAGGCTCTCCGTCACCGCGCCGGCCCCGGGCAGGACCTCGGCCACCGCCTCGGTGAGCAGGGCGAGTTCCGCCGCGGTCGCCGTGGGCCGGGCCGCGTCCGGATCCCAGACCGGGCCGTGGTCCAGCCCGGCCTTGAGCCCCCGGCCGTCGGCCGCGGGGAACCCGTACAGCAACCCCTGCGGCAGATCCACCGAGAAGCTGCCCAGGCCGGAGGGGCCGAACGGGCCGGCCGGGTCGGCGGCGAAGTAGGCGTTGACGATACGAGTGACCGTCAGATGCGGCGCCAGCGAGGGGACTTGGGCCGCGGTCCAGGGACCGGTGCACAGCACCAGCCGACGCGTGCGCAGCGGGCCCGCTTCGGTGCGCACCCGGACCTCGTCGCCGTCCGGCTCCCAACCGAGGACCCGGGTGCCGTCCATGACGGCCGCGCCCGCCCGTTCGGCCAGGGACAGTTGGGCCCGCAGCGTCTCCCGCGCGTCGATGATCCCCGCCCGAGGGTCGTGCACCGCGCCGAACCCGGTGGGCAGCCGCAGTCCGGGGAAGATCCGCGCCGCCTCCTCGGAGCCGACCTGCCGGCAGCCAGGGCCGCGCAGTGGGTCGGGCCGGTCCAGTGGCGCCGCGTACAACCCTCCGGTGACGTCGACCAGTCGGGTCTTCGCGGACTCCTCCAGTTCCGCCCAGGCCCGGTAGGCGGTGTCCACCAGTCCGTCCCAGTCGGGGTGGGGGTAGGCGCGCCGGATCATCCGGGTGGCGCCGTGCGAGGACCCCAGATCGTGGCCCAGGGCGTACCGCTCCAGCCCCAGGACGTCGAGTCCGCGCTCGGCCAGCCGGTGCAGGGCGGCGCTCCCGTGCACTCCGAGACCGACCACGATCGCGTCACGGCACCGGGAACGGGGGCGCGTCCGCCGGGCGGTGGTGGGTGCGGACTGCCCCCGGGGCAGGGGGAGTTCGGGCGCGGAAGGCGCCGTGCGGATCTCCGGCGCGGACGGCACGGACGGCGTGGACGCTCCGGACGGCACGGACGGCGTGGACGCTCCGGACGGCGCGGGGCCCGGCTCGGATGTGTGCGGTGGAGTGTGCGTCCCGGGCACCCGCGCGATACGGCCGGCGGGCGCGGCGCCCGACCGGCGGGACGGCTCCCGCGAGGGCGCCGGACCAAGGCGCCGGCGCACGATCTCGCGTACCGACTCGACCAGGGCGTCCAGATCGGCCCCGTCGTTGTAGACGTGCACCGAGGCCCGCACCACCTTGGTCAGGCCCCGGGGATCCATGTCCCAGCGGCCGTGTCCCGCGGGTACCGCGATCAGATGGATCCGGCGGCGGGCGAGTTCGCGCTGTACCTCGGCGGCGTCCAGCCCCTCGACCACGAAGGTGACGATGGCGCCGCCCGCGGCCGGCGGATCGGTGACCCGTACGCCCGGCAGCGCGGCCAGTCGTCCCCGCAGGTCGGCGGCGAGCACCGCGAGATGCCGGGCGACGGTGTCCACGCCCAGAGCGCCGAGGTCGGCCAGCGCGGCGCCCAGGCCGAGGCGCAGCGCGTGCGCCGCCTCCCACAGCTCGAACCGCTTGGCGTCCGGCACCAGTTCCCAGCTCCGCTCCGCGGTCCAGCTGGCACCCCGTACGTCGGGTGCCGCGGGGACGAGCCGGTCCAGGAGAGGGCGGCGGACCGCGAGCAGCCCGGTGCCGCGTGGACCGCGCAGGAACTTGCGGCCGGTCCCGATGAGCAGATCACAGCCGATCGCGTCGATGTCGACGGGCAGTTGGCCCAGCGACTGGGTCGCGTCCAGCAGGAAGGGCACGCCATGGGCCCGGGCCAACGCCCCGATCCCGGCGGCGGGTTCGACCAGTCCCGAGGAGGTCGGCACATGTGCCGCGGTGACCAGGGCGGCCGGACCGCCGCGCAGCGCCGTCTCCAGGGCCGCCAGGTCGACCGCGCCGTCGGGGCCGTTGGGCAGCAGCTCCACCCGGACCCCGTGGTCGCGTTCGGCGGCCAGCAGATGCAGGGCGCTGCTGACGTAGCTGGAGCGGGCGGCCAGCACCCGGTCGCCGGGTCGCAGCCGCAGCGCCGACACGGCGCGCTGCCAGCCGGCCGTCGCGCTCTCGACGAGGGCCACCTCCTCCGGCCGGGCGCCGAGCAGTTCGGCGGTACGGGTGTAGACGGCCTCCAGGGCGGGAGCGGCCTCCTTGGCCGCCTCGTAGCCGCCGGACAGGCTCTCGGCGCGCAGATGGTCGATGACCGCCTCGACGGTGCCGGAGGCGAGCAGGGCCGCGCCCGCGGCGTTGAAGTGGTGGCCGGTGGCGGAGCCCGGTGTACGGGCGCGTACGGCCGCGACGTCCAGCGTGCGGGCGGACGGGGCCGGTGGCGTCGGTGCCGGGTACGCGGGCGTGGCCCCGGTCGTCAGGGGGGCGCTCACAGGGCGATCGTGACGCTCTTGAGCTCGGTGAACCCGTCGACGGCGGCGTCTCCGAGGTCCCTGCCGAGGCCGGACTGTTTCATTCCGCCGAAGGCCACGGCGGGATCGAACTCGTTGTACGTGTTCACCCACACGGTGCCGGCCTCCAGCGCGGCGACGGTGCGGTGGGCGCGTGCCAGGCTGCTGGTCCACACCCCGGCGGCGAGCCCGTACTCGCTGTCGTTGGCCAGGGCGATCGCCTCCTCCTCGCTGTCGAAGGGGATGATCGTGGCGACCGGACCGAAGATCTCCTCCCGGGCGATCCGCAGTTCGGGGCCGACGCCGGTGAACACGGTCGGCCGTACGAACCAGCCGGGCCCCGGCAGCGGTTCGCCGCCCACCGCCACCTCGGCGCCCTCGGACCGGCCCAGGTCGATATAGCCGGTGACGCGGTCGTACTGCTCCTGGGACACCAGCGGACCGATGTTGACGCCGCCCGCGAGACCGGGGCCGATCCGCAGCGCCTCCACCGCGGGGACCAGCCGATCGACCAGTTCCTTGACTACCGTGCGCTCCACCAGGAGCCTGCTGCCCGCGGTGCACATCTGCCCGGAGTGCCCGAACACCGCGCGTACGGCGGCCGGTACGGTCGCGTCGAGATCGGCGTCCGCGAAGACGATGTTGGGGGATTTGCCACCCAGCTCCAGGGTGAGCCGCTTCACCGTGGGCGCCGCCGCGGCCATGATCAGCCGCCCCACCTCCGTGGAGCCCGTGAACGAGACCTTGGCGACGTCGGGGTGGCCGACCAGCTCCGCCCCCGTACGCCCGTCACCGGTCACTACGTTGACCACGCCCTCCGGCACCCCCGCCTCAAGGCAGAGCGCGGCCAGCCGCAGCGCGGTGAGCGGGGTCTGTTCGGCCGGTTTGACCACGACCGTGCAGCCGGCGGCCAGGGCGGGGGCGATCTTCCACGCGGCGATCATGAAGGGGAAGTTCCACGGCAGTACGGCCGCGACCACGCCGACCGGTTCGCGCACGCTGTAGACGTGCCGGTCGGGACCGGCCGCGTGCACGGTGCCCGTCAGCCGGGCCGGTGCGCCCGCGAAATGGCGGATGGCCTGCAGACCGAGGTCCACGTCGCCGCGCGCCCGCTCGATGGCCTTGCCGTTGTCGAGGGTGTCAAGGACCGCCAGTGCCTCGGCGTCGCGTTCCACCAGGTCGGCGAGGCGCAGCAGCACGTCACGGCGCCGCCGGGGCGGCAGTCCGCGCCAGCGCCGGTCGCGGTGGGCGGCAGCGGCGGCCGCGACCGCCGCGGACACCTCGGCGGGGCCGGCCTGGGCGATGGTGGTGAGTTGCTCCTGAGTGGCCGGGTCGAGGACCGGGATCCGCTCCGGCGCGGTGCCCGTGGTCCACTCGCCGCCGATGAGCATGGGCTCGCAGTCCGGCAGCCGGGGGAGCGCGATGCTGGGGTCCAAGGGGTTCTCCTTCTGGATCGGGTCGCCGCCGGGCGGTGGGGGCCGGGCGGGACGGACACCGCGGGCGGGGGCCGTATCTCACGGGCGGGGTCGGCCGGGTGCCGGCGGGGGATCGGGGGACACGGGTGAATCGGCTCGCGTCGCCGGTCCCGATGTCAGGACGGCCGCCCCGGGCGGTGGGTCGGATCGGGCCACGGCTCGCGGACCGCCGCGGCCACCGCCCGGGCGGTGGTGAGGACGCAGCGGTCGAACTCCGCCCGGCCGTGCGCGGGGTCGGCGTCGGTCACGTCCCGGCCCCAGACCCCGGTCTCGCTGACCTGGTCCATGCGGTAGTCCCAGAACGAGTCGACGTCGACATGGGAGGTGGCCCGTTCCATTCGGACCAGCTCCGGCGCCAGATGCAGCATCACCGACGTCTCGAAGAAATTGGCGTGCATCAGCGCGCGTCCGTAGGTCACATGCCCGTCGACCTCGGGCCCCGGGTACATCGTCACGTATCCCAACGCCCTGACCCGTGCGTCACGGTGACGGACCCTCAGCTTCTCGGCCGAGACGTCCAGCGCGCCGTTGTTCCAGATGTGCCCGTTCAGCAGGATGAACTGCCGTACCCCGGAGGAGTACAGCGACTCGATGACGTCCTCAACGACCGCGATCATGGTCTCCGGCCGCAGTGCCACCGTGCCGGCGAAGTCGCCGTGGGACGCGGACACCCCGAAGCTCAGGGGCGGCAGGAACGGCACCCCGGTCAGCGCGGACACCCCCAGGGCGACGGCCTCGCAGATACGGGTGTCCACCGCGAGCGGCAGATGGGGGCCGTGCTGTTCGGTGGCGCCGACGGGGATGATGACGGCGTCCTGACCCGCGGCCGTGGACTCCGCCTCCGGCCAGGTCAGCTCCTCCCACCGCAGGGGCGAGCCGGATCCGCCCAACTGCGCGGCGAGTTCGGGGACATCGAGCCCTGTGGGGATGTTCCGTCCGGATGAACCGGTGACGAAGACGGACGACATGTCTCTTCTCTCCTCGGGGCCGCCGGCGCTCACCACTGGCGTCGGCTCTTCTCGGGCAGCAGGTCCAGGGCGCGCAGCGCGACGGGCTCGTCCCCGTCGACCGTGGTCACCCAGACGGTGGCGTCCGGGCAGTAGTCGCTGATCAGTTCGCGGCACACCCCGCACGGCGCGATGATCCGGAACCGGTCGGCGGGTTTGACCTGCACCGAGACCACCGACGTGACGCTCAGCGGGGTCCCGGCGGTCAGCGCGCCCCGGGCGGTTCCCATGGCCACCCCCTCGGCACAGACCGAACTGCGTCGGCAGGAACCCTCCACATGGACGCCGGTGTGGACCCGGCCGTCGGCGGTGCGCAGCGCCGTCGCCACCTCGTGCCGGCCCGGCTGCCGGACCCGGGCCAGCAGATCCTGTGCCGTGGCGAGGAGTTCGGCGTCGTCCGCGCTCATCGACGGCGGCGCGGGCACGGGCCGGATGCCGTCCGCGGCGCTCATGCCGGCAGCCCCAGCAGCCGGGCCATGTTGCCGCCCTCGACCAGCGCCCGGTCCTTCTCGTCCTCGACCGCCTTCGCGATCTTCATGCGCTCCAGGTCGAAGTCCGAGCCGGGCCACTCGCTGCCCATCAGGATCTTCTCGGGACCCAGCCGCGCGTAGGCGCGCTTCACATCGCTCATCAGCGTCGCCGACGTCTCCAGGTACACATGCGGCTGCCGTTCGGCCACGATGATCGCTTCGGGCACGTTCCACACGGCACCCATGTGCGCGATGATCGTGGGCACCCCCGGATGGTCACGGGCGATCTCCTCGATGGCCAGCGGCGCGCAGAACGCGTCGTCGAGGGCGTTGACCAGGACCAGCAGCCCGCGCCGGGCGCACGCCTCGAACACCGGGTCCAGCAGGCCGTGGTCGGCGACGTGGTAGCCGTGCAGACTCGGGTGCAGCTTCAGACCCACCAGCCCCGCGTCGGCCATGCGGTCGATCTCGTCGATCGCGTCGTCCGCCTGCGGCAGCACCTGCCCGAAGCCGAAGAACCGGTCCGGGTGCGCCGCCACCAGGGAGCTGATGAACTCGTTCTCGATGCGCTGGGCGAGCGAGCACACCATCGCCATGTCCACCCCGGCCGCGTCCATCCGGTCGAGGATCCGACGGGGTTCGAAGGGCTTGTACGGCGGCGGGGCCTGCCCCTTGCGGGCTCCGGTCAGGTAGTCCGAACGGCCCCGGACGTCCTGAGTGGTGTTGTACGCGTCGATGATCATGCGGTTCGTCCTCACCTTGCTACTCGCTGGAGATCAGGGGCAGATGGCAGCGCACACTGCGGCCGGGCGCGATCTCGCGCAGCTCGGGCGCGCTGGTGCGGCACCGATCCGTGGCGACGGGGCACCGGGTGCGGAACAGACAGCCCCCGGGCGGATTCGCCGGATCGGGCAACTCGCCCTCCAGAACGTGCTGTTCACGGATCTCGCCGGGTCGCAGCACAGGAACCGACGACAACAGCGCCCGGCTGTAGGGGTGCGCGGGGGCCGAGAAGAACGCGTCCCGGGAGGCGACCTCGATGATCTGGCCGAGATACATGACCGCGATCCGGTCCGCGATGTGCCGGACGACTCCCAGGTCGTGCGAGATGAACAGCATCGTCAGACCCCGGTCGCGGACCAGGTCCGACAGCAGGTTCAGCACCTGGGCCTGGATCGACACGTCCAGTGCCGAGACGGCCTCGTCGGCCACCACGAACTGCGGAGAGGAGGCGAGTGCCCGCGCGATGCCGATGCGCTGGCGCTGACCGCCGGAGAACTCGTGCGGCCTGCGCCCGCCGGCCTCCGCACCGAGACCGACCAGCTCCAGCAACTCGGCCACCGCCCGCGCGGCCTCGGCCCGGGTGGCGCCGCGTGCCCGCAGCAGCGGCTCGGCGACGATGTCGGCGATCCTGCGCCGTGGGTTCAGCGAGCCGAACGGGTCCTGGAAGACCATCTGCAACTCGGCCCGCGTACGGCGCAGTTGACGCCCGCGCAGCCGGGTGAGGTCGGAGCCGTCGAAGTCGATCCGGCCCGACGAGGGCTCGATCACCCGCAACAGGGCCCGCCCCAGCGTGGACTTGCCGCACCCCGACTCGCCGACCAGACCGAGGGTCTCGCCCCGGAGGATGTCGAGGTCGACGTCCCGCAGCGCCCTGACCCGGCCGCCCGCCCGTCCCGGGTACTCCACCCGCAGCTCGCGGGCCTGGATGAGCGCGCCGGTCATGCGATCCCTCCCTGGGAGCGGGCCTTGGCACGTGCGGGGCCGGGCAGTACGCAGGCGTCGACATGCCCGTCGCCGCCGTACCGCTGTTGCAGCGACGGGCGTTCGGCGCAGGCCTCGTGGACGAAGGGGCACCGGGGTGCGAACGCGCAGCCGGGCGGTCGGTCCACCCCGGTCAGCGGGCTGCCCGCGATGGTGGGCAGCCGTCGTACGACCGGACCGTCGATCGGCGGCACCGACCCGAGCAGCCCCATCGTGTAAGGGTGTTGAGGATGGAACAGCACCTCCTCGCGCAGCCCCTGCTCGACGATCCGCCCCGCGTACATGACGGCCACCCGGTCGGCGACCTCGGCCACGACTCCCAGGTCGTGGGTGATCAGCAGCACGGAGGTGCCGTGGTCGCGCTGGACCCGCCTGAGGACCGCGAGGACCTGGGCCTGGATGGTGACGTCCAGTGCGGTGGTGGGCTCGTCCGCGATCAGCAGGGCCGGGTCGTTGGCCAGACCCATGGCGATCATCACGCGCTGCCGCATGCCTCCGGACAGCTGGTGAGGGTAGGCGCGCGCCGCCCGCTCGGGTCCGGCCATGCCGACCTCGCCGAGCAGTTCCACGGCACGCCCCGCGGCCTGCGCGCGCGGCACGTCGCGGTGGGCGCGGATCATCTCGGAGACCTGGGCGCCCGCCCGGTGCAGCGGGTTCAGCGCGGCGAGCGCGTCCTGGAAGACCACCGCGACGTCCTTGCCGCGTACGGAACGGAGTTCCCGCTCGGACGCGGTGACGAGGTCGCGGCCCTTGAAGGCCACCTCGCCGCTGATGTGGGTACGTGGACCGCGGTTCAGGCCGACCAGGCTCATCGACAGGGCGGACTTCCCGGACCCCGACTCGCCCACCAGCGCGAGGACTTCGCCCTGCCGCAGGGTCAGATCCACGCCGTCCACGGCCGGCAGCCGGCCGTCCGGAACGTCGAACCGCACCCGCAGATCACGGACCTCCAGTACGGGGGCCGACGTCACGAGGCGGCGCCCACGGCCACGGCTGCCGTGTGGATCAGGTCGGCGACCCGCTTCGGCCACACGAGGGTCGTGTAGTGACTGCCCGGCACATGCTCGACGGTCGCCTTCATCCGGGCCGCCATGTCGTTCTGGATCTCCGGGCGCAGCGTACGGTCGTCGTCCGCGACCAGGTACCAACTGGGCAGGGTGCGCCAGGCCGGTGTGCCGGTCGGCTGCGTGAAGATGAGGTTCTCCGCCTTGCGGCCCTCCGCCTCCACGACGGCCCGCTGCTCGGGGGAGAGATCGGGGCCTATCTCGGCCCAGAACTCCTCGCTCGGCTCGGACTTCCACTCGCCGTTCGGACCGCGCCGCATGTACTTGGAGATCTCGGCCTCCTCGTACCGCTCGACGATCTCGTTGACCGTCTCGCCCTCCTCCGGCCCGAACGCGGCGATGTACACGAGCCCCTTGACCCGCGGATCGCGGCCGACGTTGCTGATGACCGCGCCGCCGTAGGAGTGCCCGGCCAGCAGTACGGGTCCCGTCGTCTCCGCCAGGACGGCCGCCGTGTTGGCGACGTCGTCCTCCAGCGAGGTCATCGGGTTGGTGACGGTGAACAGCCGGTGACCGAGGGCGGTCAGCAGGGGTGCCACCGCCGACCAGGTCGTCGGGCGTCCGCCGGCACCGTGGACCAGCACGATGTCCATGGAGGTCATCCTTTCCGTATACGCGGGTCGAGGACCGTGTAGAGCAGGTCCACCGCGTGATTGACCAGGGTGAACAGCAGGGCGATGGCGAGGGCGGCGCCCTGGACGACGGGGTAGTCGCGCTGGAGGACGCCCTGCACCAGCAGCCGGCCGACACCCGCGTACGAGAAGACCGTCTCGGTGATCACCGAACCGCCCAGCAGGGACCCGAACTGGAGCCCGAGGACGGTGACGATCGGCAGCCAGGAGTTGCGCAGTACGTGGTGACGGATCACCACGCCCTCGCTCAGTCCCTTCATCCGGGCCGTCCTGACGAAGTCGTCGTCGAGCACTTCAAGCACGGAGGCGCGCACGATGCGGGTGATGAACCCGGCCATCGACAGCGCCAGCGTGACGGCGGGCAGGATCAGGTGCTCGATCCAGGGCCACACCAGCTCGGGTCGGTTCTGGAGGATCGCGTCGAGCAGGACGAAGTTGGTCGTCGGGTGGTAGTCGAGCGTGCTGGGCAGACGGCCCAGGACCGGCAGCCAGCGCAGCCACACACCGAAGACGACGATGCCGAGCACACCGAGCGCGAACCAGGGCAGCGAGAAACTCACCGTGGCCATGGTCCGGATCGAGGTGTCGATCCAGCCGCCCTTGCGCAGTGCGGCGACGACGCCGCTGACGACACCGAGCAGGATCGCGACGGTCATCGCCGCGAGGGTCAGCTCGATCGTGGCCGGGAGGGCGTCGCCGAGGAGCCCCAGGACGCTGTTGGACCCGTAGAACGAGGTGCCCAGGCGCAGATGCACCAGATCGTTGAGGAAGGTGCCGTACTGGGCGAGCAGCGGCCGGTCCAGCCCGAGTGCCCTGTTGACGCGCTCCTCGTTCGCGGACACCTCGGCCGCGGACAGGCTGTTGCCGCCCGCCGCGAGCGAGGTCGCAGGTGAGCCGGGCAGCAGGCGCATCGCGAGGAACACCAGGCTGGCCAGCGCGAACAGCACGACGGGGATGATCGCCAGGCGCCGTACGACCAACAGGGCGGTGCTCGTGGCCCACTTGGGCCGGTGGAGGCGGAGGGCCGGGGCGGCCCCGGTGGACGCGTTCATGCCGGTCCCCGGACGTCGAGCGCGTCGCGCAGGTCGTCGCCCACGAAGTTGCAGGCCACGACGAACAACAGCGTGAGCGTCGCGGGCAGAATGACCAGCCGCGGTGCGGAGTAGAGGAACTCCTGTCCCGCCTGGACCATGTATCCCCAGTCGGGCTGCGGCGGCTGGATCCCCAGGCCGAGATAGGACAGGCCGGCCGCGAAGCCGGCTGCGACCGAGAGCGTCATGACGACCTGGGCGAGCATCGGTCCTGCGATGTTCGGCAGCAGTTCCCGCGCGAGGATGCGCGGGGTGCGGGTGCCGCCGAGCCGGCAGGCCACGACGTAGTCGCGGGCCGCCTCGCGTGCCGTCAGCGCGCGGGCCAGCCGGGCCAGACCGGGGGCGAGGGAGACGCCGATGCCGAAGACCAGGCTGAGCGTGCCCGGCCCGGCCACCGCCACCAGCAGGATGACGAGCAGGATGGACGGGAACGCGAGGGCGAGATCCACCAGGCGCATCAGGATCTGTTCGACGACACCGCCGACGTACCCCGCGACGAGCCCGATCCCGGTGCCGACGACGGCGGCCAGCGTGGTCGCCGCGAACGACACGAGCAGCAGTGGGCGGGCGCCGTGCACCAGCCGGGCCAGCTCGTCGCGGCCCAGGTCGTCCGTGCCGAGCGGATGGCCCGCGGAGCCCAGGGGCAGCAGCGCCGACGGGGTCTGCCGCAGCGGGTCGGCCTGGACCAGGAGCGGGCCGACGGCCGCCACGAGGATCAGGGCGACCAGGACCAGCCAGGAGAGCACGGCCGGCCAGGACCGCGCCACCCGGCGACGGCGCAGTGCGGCGAGAACGGCCCGCCCGGCCGAGGGGGACGGGGGAGTGGGCGGGCGGACGGCCGCGGCAGGCGGGCTGCCGGTGGCCGCGACGCCCGCCGTGGCCGTCGTCTCAGACACTGGCCTTCTCCATGTAACAGCGGTGGTTGGCCAGCGCGCTGGTGTTCATGTGCTTCACGTGTGAGCCGCTCACCACGAGGTTGGCGAAGCAGGCCAGCATCGAGAGCACCATGTAGTCCTCCGCCCAGCGCCGCTGGATCCTGGTGTAGGCGGCCGTGCGCTGCTTGCCGTTGGGGAGGTTCTTGGCCGTCTCCAGGTCCGCCGCGAGCGAGGCGGCGCCGTCGAGGGTGTCCATGCCGGTGATCGTCGCGCCGTACAGCCCGGTGGGGCTGGCCATGGCGCCGACCATGTCGTTGGCGTCGGGGACGTAGGTGTTGCGCTCCCAGATCATCAGGTCGTGGTAGTCGTCCTTGCCGTCGAGCAGACGGGTGAAGTAGGTGGCCGGGTCGACGGAGGTGGTGGACACCTTGAACCCGACGTCGGTGAGGTTCTGGGCGACGATCTGCGCGGCCTTCGGGTGCCAGGAGTCGCTGGCCGCCATGAGCCGGATACGGCGGCCTCCGGCACCGGCCTCGGCGATGAGCTTCTTGGCCTGGGCGGTGTCCTGGGTGCTCAGGTCGGCGAGGCCGGTGTCGTAGCCGCTCTGCGCGGGCGGGATGGCGTATCCCTCGGGCAGAGCGCCGACGCCGTAGAACGCCTGGCTGAGGATGGCCTTGCGGTCGATGGCGAGGTTGATGGCCTTGCGGACCTTGAGGTCGGGGACGCGCCGGGCGTCGATCATCAGGATGGCGTTGGCGTTGTACGGCGTCTTGTAGACGGTCACCGAGTCGTCCTTGCGCAGCTGTGCGGCGGCGGAGTACGGGGTGAACTGGGTGGCCGAGATGTCGCCGCTGAGCAGGGAACTGACGATGGTCGACGGATCCTGCACCTGGCGCAGCACCAGCCGGTCGACGGGCGGTCTGCCCAGCCGGAAGTCGTCGAAGGCCTTGAGGGTGATGGACTGGCCGGAGGTGGCGGCGGAGAAGGCGAAGGGGCCGGTGCCGACGAGGTGCTTGCCGATGTCGGCGCCGTACTTCTTCAGCGCGGCCTTGGAGATGATGCGGCCGCCGATGTCGGACAGCTGGCCGAGTGCCGTCCGGTCCGGCTTCTTGAGGACCATCTTGACGGTCAGGTCGTCGGGGGCGGTCAGTGAGGCGACGTTCGCGCCGAGGTCGGACAGCGGTCGGGTGGCGCCCTTGGGCAGGGTCTTGTCGTTCTCGTCGAACTGCCTGCCCAGGCTGGCCAGGACGTCGGCGGAGGTCAGCGTGGTGCCGTCGTGGAACTTGACGCCCTCGCGCAGGGTGAAGGTGTAGGTCAGCTGGTCGCCGGAGATGGTCCAGCTCTTGGCCAGGTCGGGGGTGGGCTCGTTGGTCTCGAAGGAGATGAAGGTCAGACCGCGGCAGATGCAGTCGACGGCCATCCAGTCGCCCAGCGAGGTGTAGAACGTCGGGTCGTTGACGGCACTGGTGGCGTCGATGGCGAGCGTCAGGGTGCCGCCCTTGCCGCTTCCCCCGGCGTCGTCGGCCGCGGCACCGCAGGCGCTCAGCAGGGCAGGGAGCCCGAACCCGACCCCCACGCCGAGGAGCCCCGCGCCGCGGAGCATGGTGCGGCGCGACACCTCCGACGCCGCGGGGCCGGCCGAGGGCGATCCAGGTGACAGGTCCGGCATGTGGGCCTCCTTGGGCACCGATCCTCAGAGAATGGATCTAAAACGTTCGAGATTGGATCCAAAAACATGTTCAGTGGTCACGGATTCCTCCTTGTGTCCCAGGAGTTAAAGGCGCGTGAACCGAACCGGGGGGCGCCGGGGTCAGATGTTCCGGCGGCGCATCAACTCCGGCCAGACCACGGGGTCATGACCGGGAATGAGTTCGTAGCCGCGTTCGGCGGCGATTGTCTTGAGTCGACGGATGGGTTCCACCGTCCGCGCCGGATGCACCCCCACGGAGGCGCCGATGGCACGCTCGTGCTCGATGTTCTCGGTGAGGTCGGCGGCGTCGAAGGCGAACACGAAGCCTCCGCCGTCCGCGAGGTCCACCACGAAGCTCTGGTGTCCCGGGGTGTGCCCGGCGGTCAGCACGGCTGTCACGCCGGGAGCGATCTCCACGTCACCGTCGGCCTGGCGCCAGTCGATGCGGGGATCGTCGAAGTCGACCCGGAAGATCGCGTTGCGCTCCACCTCGGGCTGCCCCGAGAGGCCGTAGGCCAGCTCGGCGTGTTGCACATGCACCGGCACCCGGCCCGCGAAGTGCTTCAGCCCGCCCGCGTGGTCGGTGTGCAGATGGCTGACGGCCACCGCGTGGATCGCGTCCATGGCGACACCGGCGGAGTCGAGGGCTTCCTCCAACGGCTCGCCGGGGCCGGGCAGGATGGGACGGTAGGCGGGGGAGTTGTAGAAGCGGCGGCGCAGCGCGGGGTCCCGGATCAGCGCCGTGTTGAAACCGGTGTCGAGCAGCAGCCAGCCGCCGTCGCACTCCAGGAGCACCGCCGGCACCGGTTCGCGCAGGCGTTCCTCGTAGGGTGCGCCGTGCACCGACACCGACTTGGGGAGTTCCTCCCAGCCGAGCAGGAGCGGCACGATCCGCCGCACCCCGCGCCGTGTCATGAACGGTCCTGGCGAGATCGGGGACGAGATCGGGGACGGGGGTGGGGATGTGACGGCGTGATCTTTCGGGGCAGCGGGGATACGGCGATACTGGCGGGCATGGCCTTGCGCTCCTGGGTGGGAGAGGGCGGGCATCGGGAACCCGGCTCGGGGATCCACACCATAAATATTTGGATCCAATGATGGGTTGCCGGGAAGTAACAACCCATCGCCCGGTCTCCGCCGCCCGCACCGCCCGCGACGCCCCTGACGGGAGCCTCGTACCCCGCGGGGCATGAACGGGGCCTGGGCCCTTGGATGCCGTCAGTTGGCCGGTCGAGGCGATCGGCGCGAGGGAGTGGCATCGGCGTCGGGCCGGGGCCCGGGCCCCTTTGCAGGGCACCCGGGCCGGGCTTCTGTCGGCTGCGACTGCCGGCGGCGCCGGAGCGTGCGGGGCTCCGCCGACCTGACCGACTCGGACGGTTCCCCGTGTTCAGCGGGTGGCCGGGCGGTCAGTTCTGGAGGCGGTCTATCTGGCGGATCTTGTTGGTCGCGTCCAGGGCGGCGACCTTGTAGGACTCGGCGAGCGTCGGGTAGTTGAAGACCGCGTCGACCAGATAGTCGACCGTGCCGCCGCAGCCCATCACGGACTGGCCGATGTGGATCAGCTCGGTGGCCCCGGTGCCGAAGCAGTGCACGCCGAGCAGTTTGCGGTCGTCCGGGGAGACCAGGAGCTTGAGCATGCCGTGCGAATCGCCGATGATCTGGCCCCGGGCCAGCTCGCGGTAGCGGGAGATGCCGACCTCGAAGGGCACGCACTCCTCGGTGAGTTGGTCCTCGGTCCGCCCGATGAAGCTGATCTCCGGGATGGTGTAGATGCCGATCGGCTGGAGGTCGTGCATCGGGTGCACCGGCTCGCCGAAGGCGTGGTACGCCGCCGTACGGCCCTGCTCCATCGAGGTCGCGGCCAGCGCCGGGAAACCGATGACGTCGCCGACCGCGTAGATGTGCGGCACCTCGGTACGGTAGTTCTCGTCGACCTTGATACGGCCGCGCGGGTCGGCGGACAACCCGGCTTTGGCCAGGTCGAGTTCGGCGGTGAGGCCCTGCCGTCCCGCGGAGTACATCACGGCGTCCGCGGGGATCTTCTTGCCGCTCTCCAGGGTGGTGAGGGTGCCCCGCGGGTGACGCTCGACCGCGGCGACCGTCTCCCCGAAACGGAAGGTGACGGCCAGATCCCGCAGGTGGTACTTGAGCGACTCGATCACCTCGACGTCGCAGAAGTCCAGCATCGCGGCCCGCTTCTCGACCACCGTGATCTTGCTGCCGAGGGCGGCGAACATGGAGGCGTACTCCATGCCGATCACACCGGCCCCGACGATCACCATGGAGCGCGGCACCCGCTCCAGGTTGAGAACGTTGTCCGAGTCCATGATCGTCCGGCCGTCGAACGCGACGCTCGCGGGCCGCGCCGGCCGGGTCCCGGTGGCGATCACGATGTGCTCGGCGGTCAACAGCTTTTCGTTGCCGTTCGCTTCGACGAGGGCGACGGTGTGGTCGTCCACGAAGCGGCCGGTGCCGGCGAAGAGGGACACCTGGTTGCGGGACAGCTGGCTGCGGATGACATCGACCTCGCGGCTGACCACGTGCTGGGTGCGCGCGGTCAGGTCGGCGACGGTGATGTCCTCCTTGAGCCGATAGCTCTGTCCGTACATGTCGCGCTGGGTGAGGCCGGTGAGATAGAGGACCGCCTCGCGCAGGGTCTTGGAGGGGATGGTCCCGGTGTGGATGGAGACCCCACCGACCATGTCGGGGCGGTCGAGGACGGCGACCCGGCGGCCGAGTTTGGCCGCGGCGATGGCGGCCTTCTGGCCACCCGGGCCGGATCCGATGACAAGCATGTCGAAGTCGCGCACCCTCCGGAGTCTGTCAGGCCGGAGACCTCCCCCGAAAGGGTGAATGGGCAACAGTCGGTCCCGCATGCGGCAAAAGGCGGCTACCGCACCAGACACGGGCGCTTGCCGTCGAACTCCCAGCCGGGGACGAGGTAGCGCATCCCGACGGCGTCGTCACGCGCCCCGAGCGCCTTCTCCCGGTAGAGCTCGTGAGCCGCGAGGAGCCGGTCCTCGTCGAGCCGGACCCCCAGCCCGGGCGCGTCGGGGACGGCGATCTCCCCGTCGACGATGCGCGGCGGCTCGACGGTGAGCCGCTCCAGCCCCTCCTGCCAGATCCAGTGCGTGTCCAGCGCGTTGTACTCGCCCGGCGCCGCCGCCCCGCAGTGCGTCACCATCGCCAGCGAGATGTCGAAGTGGTTGTTCGAGTGACACCCCCAGGTCAGCCCCATCGCGTTGCACAGCTGGGCCACCCGTACCGAGCCCTGCAGGGTCCAGAAGTGCGGGTCGGCCAGCGGGATCGACACCGATTGCAGGGCCAGCGCGTGGGTGAGCTGCCGCCAGTCGGTGGCGATCATGTTGGTCGCCGTCGCCAGGCCCGTGGCGCGGCGGAACTCGGCCAGGATCTCCCGCCCGGAGTAGCCGTCCTCGGCTCCGCAGGGGTCCTCCGCGTAGGCGAGGGTGCCGACCAGCGGCGCACACAGCTCGACGGCCTCGCGCAGCGACCACGCGCCGTTCGGGTCGAGGGTGATCCGCGCCTCGGGAAAGCGGTTCTTGAGCGCCCGTACGGCCTTGACCTCCTCCGCGCCCGCGAGGACACCGCCCTTGAGCTTGAAGTCCCGGAATCCGTACAGGTCGTAGGCGGCCTCGGCCTGCCGGACGATCGTCTCCGGCGACAGCGCCTCCTCGTGCCGGATCCGGTACCAGTCCACGGCCGCCTCGGGTTCGCGGACGTACTCCAGATCCGTGCGGTCGGGGTCACCGACGTAGAACAGATAGCCGAGGACCCGTACGGAGTCGCGCTGCTGCCCGTCGCCGAGGAGCGCCGCGACGGGTACGTCGAGATGCTGCCCCAGCAGGTCGAGCAGCGCCGACTCGACGGCGGTGACGGCGTGCACGGTGGTGCGCAGGTCGAAGGTCTGGGTGCCGCGGCCACCGGCGTCGCGGTCGGCGAAGCGGCCCCCGATCTCGCGCAGGACGCGCTTGTAGTCACCCACCCGCGCCCCGACGACCAGGGACTCGGCATCCCGCAGTGTCCGGGTGATCTTCTCGCCGCCCGGAACCTCGCCGAGACCGGTACGGCCCTCGGAGTCCGTCAGGACGACCACGTTGCGGGTGAAGTAGGGGCCGTGCGCGCCGGAGAGGTTCAGCTCCATGGAGTCCCGGCCGGCGACCGGGTAGACGGCGAACGCGGTGACGGTCGGCTGGCTCTTGTTCATGCTGCTCAAAATCCTCGGGTACGGGGGTGAAGGGGGCGGTGGTCCGTCGTGCGTCGCTCGTCAGGCCGAGAGGCGTGCGGCTCCGACCAGGCTCAGGCCGTCGTCGAGGACCTTCGCCAGCGAGGTGAGGTCGTCCGGGCCCGGGTCGGTGAGCGGGGCGCGGACCGGGCCGACCGGCAGACCGCGCAGCCGGGCGGCGGCCTTGACCAGCGAGACGGCGTAGCCGGGTACCCGGTCGCGCAGTTCGACGAGCGGGACGTAGAAGTCGCGGAGGAGCTTGGTCACCGCGGCGTCGTCGCCGTTCCGCAGGGCGGCGAAGAAGGCGTCCGCGATGTCGGGCGCGAAGGCGTGCACCGCCGACGAGTAGGCGGACACGCCCACGGTGGCGTAGGCACGGGCCTGGATCTCGGCGGTGGAGGCGCCGTTGAAGAAGAGGAAGCCGTCGGGCGCCGCGAGGGTGAGGCGCTGGAGCCGGTCGAGGTCGCTGTGCCCGTCCTTGAGGCCGATGACCCCGGGGATGTCCGCGATCCGCCGCAGGCTGTCGGCGGTGAAGGCGACCTGACCGCGCTGGTAGGCGATCAGCGGCAGTGAGGTACCGGCGGCGATCCGGCGCAACTGCTCCACCAGACCGTCCTGCGGGGCGGCGACCAGGTAGTGGGGCAGGACCAGCGCGGCGTCCGCGCCGGCCTCCTGCGCGATCCGGGCGAAGCGCAGCGCCTGCGCCCAGCCGTAGCCGATGCCCGCGACCACCGGCAGCCGCCCGTCGGCGATCTCCACCGTGGCCGTGACCACCGCGCGGTACTCGTCCTCGTCCAGCGAGAAGAACTCTCCGGTGCCGCAGGCGGGGAACACCGCGCCCGGTGCGGTGGCCAACTGGGCGGTCAGGTACGCCCGGTAGGACTCCGGATCGAGACCGCCGTCCTCCCGGAAGCTCGTGAGCGGGAAGGACAGCACCCCGTCCGCCATGCCCTCCCGCAGCCGCCGGGCCACGTCCGCGGCCGTCGCACTGAACCGTGTCATGAATCTCGTCCCTATATACAGATAGTATCTATGTATGCAGATGGAGGTTAGGTTCGTGAACGTGTGAGGTCAATGGGTGCGGCACGGCGGATTTACGATGGGGCCCATGCCGGAGAGCAGTGGTGTCCGAGGAGTGAAGTCGGCGGCCCGCACGGTCGCGCTGCTGGAGCTGCTCGCCGGGCGGGGCGACCGGCCGGCCCGCCTGGACGAACTCGCGGCGGAGCTCGGGGTGCCGCGCAGCAGCATGTACCAGCTGCTGCAGACCCTCGTCGACTGCGGCTGGGTGCGTTCCGACACCACCGGTTCCCTCTACGGCATCGGGATCCGCGCCCTGCTCACAGGGACCGGCTATCTCGACGGCGACCAGCACGTACGGGTGGTCCGCCCCTACCTCGACGAGGCCTCGGACGCGCTTGGCGAGACGATCCACCTGGCACGCCTGGACGGCCCGGACGTCGTCTACCTCGCGACCCGCGAGTCCCACGAGTACGTGCGTACCCTCGACCGGGTCGGCCGGCGGGTCCCGGCCCATGCCGGCGCCCTCGGCAAGGCACTGCTCGCCGAGCGGCCCGACAGCGAACTCCTGCTCCCCGCCGAGCCGTTGACCGCCCTCACGGCGAACACCCACACCGACCGCGCCGCCCTCCTCGCCGACCTCGCGGAGGTCCGCGAGCGCGGCCACTCCGTCGACCGGGAGGAGACGGTGCCCGGCATCGCGGGTTTCGGCTTCGCCCTGCGGTACGACACACCGGCCGTCGACGCCATCAGCTGCTCGGTTCCGGTGGCCAGGCTCACCGAGGACCACGAGGCCCGCGTCGTCGCCGTCATGCGGGAGATGCGGATGAAGATCGAAACGCTGGTGTCGCCCGCCCCGGGCGCTCCCGACTGGTGCTGACCGCCCCGGGCGCTCCCGATTGGTGCTGACCGCCCCGGGCGCTCCCGATTGGTGCTGACCGCCCCGGGCGCTCCCGACTGGCGTTGACCGCTTCGGCACGACGACCGTCCTCGTACGTGCCGCCGTCGTGGGTTCACCGGCGGGCGGCCAGGCTCTCCTCCACCCACCGTGTCAGCGCCGGCGCGGCCGCCGCGCCCGTCCGGCGGGAGATCGTCTCTCCCTTGTGGAGCAGCAGCAGCGTCGGCACCGCCTGCACCTGGAACCGCTGGGCGAGCCGCGGGTTCTGGTCGATGTCGACCTTGACCAGCTTGACCTTCCCGGCGAGTTGGTGGGCGACCCGCTCCAGCGCCGGGCCGACCGTCCGGCAGGGCCCGCACCAGGTGGCCCACAGGTCGACGAGGACGTACGGCTTCGCCCGCTCGGCGACCTCCGCGAAGTCCGCGTCACCCGCGTCGGTGATCCACGCCAGCGGGGACCCGCAGTTCCCGCAGCGCGGCGTGCCCTCGGCCGCCGTCGGCACCCGGTTCCTGCGGCCGCACCGGTCGCAGGCGATCGTCCCGCTCCGGCTGGCACTCGCACTGGTACCCGTACCCGTACTCGTACTGGTATGTGCGGACACCGCGCTCACGCGGCTTTCGGTACCGGCGGCGCGGCCGGTTCGCCGTAGGTCACGAGCAGTTCGCCGTTCTGCGCGTGGACCCGGATCGTCGAACCGTCCGGCACATCACCACGGATCAGCGCCCGGCCGATCATCGTCTCGACCTCGTGCGAGATGTACCGGCGCAGCGGCCGTGCCCCGTACACGGGGTCGAAGCCCTGCTGGGCGATGAGTTCACGGGCGGGTTCGGTGAGTTCGACGGCGATCTGCCGCTCGGCCAGACGTCGGCGCAGGTCGTCGAACTGCAGGTCCACGATGCGTTCGATCTGGGTCATGCCCAGCGGCTTGAACAGTACGACGTCGTCCACGCGGTTGAGGAACTCGGGCCGGAAGTGGCTCTGCAGCTCGCTCATCACCAGCGCCCGCGCGTCGGGCTTGACCTCGCCGTCGACGGTCACCCCGTCCAGCAGATGGGCCGAACCGATGTTGGAGGTCATGATCACCACGGTGTTGCGGAAGTCGACGGTGCGGCCCTGGGAGTCGGTGATACGGCCGTCGTCGAGGACCTGCAGCAGGGTGTTGAAGACGTCGGGGTGGGCCTTCTCGATCTCGTCGAACAGGACCACGGAGTAGGGCTTGCGGCGCACCGCCTCGGTGAGCTGGCCGCCCTCCTCGTAGCCGACGTATCCGGGAGGCGCTCCCACCAGCCTGCTGACGGTGTGCCGTTCCTGGTACTCGCTCATGTCCAGGCGGACCATGTTCTCCTCGGAGTCGAACAGCGCCGCGGCGAGTGCTTTGGCCAGCTCCGTCTTTCCCACGCCGGTGGGGCCGAGGAAGATGAACGAGCCGATCGGCCGGCGCGGGTCCCGGATCCCGGAGCGGGCCCGGATGATCGCGTCGGTGACCAGCTTGACCGCCTCGTCCTGGCCGATCACGCGCTCGGCGAGGATCTCGTCCAGTCGCAGCAGCTTCTCGCGCTCGCCCTCCTGGAGACGGGTGACGGGGATGCCGGTCCAGGCCGCGACGATCTCCGCGATCTCGTCCTCGGTCACGACCTCGCGCAGCAGCCGGTTCTCGCCCTGCTTGGAGTCCAGCCGCTCCTCCTCGGCCGCGAGGCGCCGTTCGAGCTCGGTGAGTGTGCCGTAGCGCAGCTCGGCGGCCCGGTTGAGGTCGTAGCTGCGTTCCGCCTCCTCGGCCTCCTGCCGCACCCGCTCCAGTTCCTGGCGCAACTCCTGCACCCGGCGGATGGCCTGGCGTTCGGCCTCCCACTGGGCGTGCATGGCGTCCGCCTCGGCGCGCAGGTCGGCCAGTTCGCGACGCAGTTCGTCGAGGCGCTTGGCGCTGGCGGCGTCGGTCTCCTTGGCGAGCGCCGCCTCCTCGATCTCCATCCGGGTGACCCGGCGGGTGATCCCGTCGAGTTCGGCCGGCATGGAGTCGATCTCGGTGCGCAGCCGCGCGCACGCCTCGTCGACCAGGTCGATCGCCTTGTCCGGCAGGAAGCGGTCGGCGATGTAGCGGTGGCTGAGGGTCGCCGCGGCGACCAGCGCGGTGTCCTGGATCTTCACGCCGTGGAACACCTCAAGGCGTTCCCGCAGCCCGCGCAGGATGGAGACGGTGTCCTCGACACTCGGCTCGTCCACCAGTACCTGCTGGAAGCGGCGTTCGAGGGCCGCGTCGGACTCGACGTACTTGCGGTACTCCTCCATGGTCGTCGCGCCGATCATGTGCAGTTCGCCGCGGGCCAGCATCGGCTTGAGCATGTTCCCGGCGTCCATCGCGCCCTCGGCACCGCCGCCCGCGCCGACGACCGTGTGCAGCTCGTCGACGAACAGCAGGATGCGCCCCTCGCCCCCCTTGACCTCGCTCAGCACGGCCTGCAGCCGCTCCTCGAACTCGCCGCGGTACTTGGCGCCCGCCACCAGCGAACTCATGTCGAGCGAGAAGATCGTCCGGTCGCGCAGCCCGTCGGGCACGTCGCCCCGGACGATGCGCTGGGCGAGCCCTTCCACGATCGCCGTCTTCCCGACGCCCGGGTCACCGATCAGCACGGGGTTGTTCTTCGTCTTGCGGCTCAGGATCTGGATGACCCGGCGGATCTCCGCGTCCCGGCCGATCACCGGGTCCATCCTGCCGCCGCGCGCCTCGGCGACCAGATCGCGGCCGTACTTCTCCAGTGCCTCGTACGAGGCCTCGGGCGTCGCCGAGGTGACGCGCTGGTTGCCGCGGATGCGGGTCAGCGCCGACAGGAACCCGTCCTTGGTGACGCCGTGCTCCTTCAGCAGCCGCCCGGCGGCGGTCCGGGACCCCTCGTCGGCGAGTGCCAGGACGAGGTGCTCCACGGATACGTACTCGTCCTTGAGCCGCTTGGCCTCCTGCTCGGCGGAGTCCAGTACCGTGGCCAGCCGCTGGGTGACGTACACCTGTCCGGGGGTGGCGCCGGGGCCCGTCACCTTCGGCCTGCGGCCCAGCTCGGCGGTCAGCGCGGTGCGCAGGGCCCGGGTGTCGGCGCCCGACCGGTCGATCAGCCGCGGTATCAGGCCGTCCGGCTGTTCGAGGAGCGCGAGCAGCAGATGCTCGCCGTCGACCTCGGTCTGGTTCAGCCGGCGGGCGATGGTCTGGGCCTCCTGCAGCGCTTCCTGGGACTTCTGCGTGAGCCGGTTCATATCCACGATTCATCACTCCTGGAGCCTGCGTTGCTGCGCCTCAGCGCGTCCTCCAACTCACTGATCCGGTCGAGCAGATCGAGCACCAGACCCATGGAGGCGTAGTTGAGGGGGAGCGCGGCCCGTAGACGTTGGATGCGGGCGAGGGTGGCGGGAGCGGACGGCTCGAACCACAGCCGCCCGGTGGCGTCCCGGGTGGCGTCGACGAGGCCGAGGGTGACGAACCGTCGTACGAGATCCGGATGGAGACCGGAGCGGCGGGCGACGGCGTCGAGACCGAGCCGATGGGGCGGCCCGAGCGGGGCGGCGCGGACCACGATGCTCAGCGCCGGCCGGGGGACCGGGGTGGCGGTGCGGCGGCGCGCGCCGCCGGGACGGGGGGCGGTGGTCATCGGGGCCTCCTCGGGTCGAAGGTGGACGCCGCGGCCAGTTCCTCGAAGAGCTCACGCTCACGGGCGGTCGGCTCGGGCGGCACCATGACACGGACCTCCGCGTACAGGTCGCCGTCCGTGCCGCGCGGGTTGGGCATGCCCTCGCCGCGCAGCCGCAGCCGGCGCCCGCCGGAGGAGCCCGCGGGAACGGTGACCTTGGCCGAGCCGCCGGGGGTGGGCACCGGCACGGTCGCGCCGAGTGCCGCCTCCCACGGCGCCACCGGCAGGACGACGTGGATGTCCCGGCCCTCCAGCCGGAACCGTGCGTCGGGCCTGATCCGCACCCGCAGATAGAGGTCGCCCGCCGGGGCGTCGCCGGTGCCCCGGCCGCCTTCGCCGGCCAGCCGGATGCGCTGGCCGTCCACCACACCGCGCGGGACGGTGACGTCGTAGGTGCGCTGCCCGTTCGGGCCGCCCAGGGTGATGCCGCGCTTGCCGCCCCGGTACGCCTCCTCGACGCTGAGCACGATCTCGGCCTCCTGGTCGGCGCCGGGCACCGGACCCCAGCCCCCGCCGCCGCGTCCGAACATCCCGCCGAACAGGTCCTCGAAGTCGACGCCGGAGCTGTCGAAGTCGACGCCGTCGGCGGTACGGAAGCGCACCCGGGATCCGCCTCCGCCGCCCCCTGCACCCGCCCCTCCGACGCCCGCGCTCCAGCCGCCGCGGGCACCCGCGGCCGTGGCCACCCGCTCGTCGTAGTCCTCCGGGATCTGCCGGAAGTTCGCACCGAAGCGGTCGTAGCGCTGCCGGGTCCCGGGGTCGGACAGCACGCTGTACGCGTCGTTGATCTCCTTGAAACGCTCCTCGGCTCCCGGGTCCTTGTTGATGTCGGGGTGGTGTTTGCGCGCCAGCGTGCGGAAGGCCTGCTGGATCTCCTCCGCGCTCGCGGTACGCGGCACCCCGAGCACGTCGTAGTAGTCGCGTGCCATGGGGCGTCACTCCTGCCGCTTGCTGACCACGACGAACGCGGGGCGCAACTGCTTCCCGTCCGCTCCGTAGCCCGGGCTCACGACCTGCGCCACGGTGTTCGGCTCGGCGTGCGGGGCGTCGATGACCCCGACGACCTCGTGCCGGGTCGGGTCGAAGGGCACTCCGGTCTCCTCGTAGCGGGGATAGCCGAGGCCGCGCAGCACCTCGACGGCCTGGTCGCGCACGGCTTCGATGCCCTTCAGTACGGCGGAGGGGTCGGATTCGGCGTGGGCCAGCGCCCGCTCCAGGTTGTCGAGGACGGGCAGCCAGACCCCCGCGGTACGGGCGCGCTCCTCGACACGCACGCGTTCGAGCTCCTTCGCGTGACGCTTGCGGAGGTTCTCCAGGTCGGCGAGCGCGCGGCGCCAGCGGTCGCGCAGTTCGTCGAGGGCGGTGGCGTGCTCGTCCGACTCCGGCCGCCGCGAGGACGAGGGGACCGCGCCCACCTGCTGCGAGGAGGGCACGTCCGCCTGCTCCGAGGCGGGCGGCTCCACGCCCGGCCGCGGCGTGGGCGACGGCGTCCCGCCCGGCTGTTCCGGAGGCGTCATAGGCTCCTGGTCGGTGGCCATGGCCGCTCCTCAGCTCTTGTCGAATTCCGCGTCGATCACGTCGTCGCCGGCTCCCGCCGAGACGCCTGCGGTGTCCTCCGTCCCGGCTCCGGCCCGGGGCTGTTCGGCCGCGCCCGCCTGATGCTGGGCGAGTGACGCCAGCACCTGCTGCAGCTCGGAGGTCAGCGGCCTGGCCTTGTCCGGCGGCGCCTGCTGCTGGACCGCCTCCCGCGCGTCCGCGACGAGCATGTCGGCGCGGGCCCGCTCGTGCGAGGGCACCGTGTCGCCCAGCTCGTTCAGCCGGCGCTCGACCTGGTAGGCGACCGCGTCGAGTTCGTTGCGGGCGTCCACGGCGTCGCGCAGCGCCTGGTCCTCGCCGCGGTGCTGCTCGGCCTCCTGGACCATCCGCTCGACCTCGCTCTGGTCGAGGTTGGAACCCTCGCTGATGGTGATGGTCTGTTCCTTGCCGGTGTCCTTGTCGCGTGCGGTGACGTTGAGGATGCCGTTGGCGTCGATGTCGAAGGTGACCTCGACCTGCGGCTCACCGCGCGGTGCCGGGCGGATGTCCTTCAGTTGGAACCGGCCCAGGACCCGGTTGTCGGCGGCCATCTCGCGCTCGCCCTGCAGGACGACGACGTCGACGGCCTCCTGGTGGTCCTCCGCCGTGGAGAAGGTCTCCGAGCGCCGGACGGGGATCGTGGTGTTCCGGTCGATGATCTTCGTCATCACGCCGCCGCGGGTCTCCACGCCCAGCGAGAGCGGTGTCACATCGAGCAGCAGGACGTCCTTGACCTCGCCCTTGAGCACACCCGCCTGGATCGCCGCGCCCAGCGCCACGACCTCGTCGGGGTTCACGCTCATGTTCGGGTCCTTGCCGCCGGTCAGTCGGCGGACCAGGTTCTGCACGGCCGGAATACGGGTCGAGCCGCCCACGAGGATGACCTCGTCGATGTCGCTCTCGCTGACCTTGGCGTCGGACATCGCCTGCTTGACCGGCTCCATGGTCCGCTCGACGAGATCAGCGGTGATCTGGTCGAACTTGGACCGCATCACGGTCTCGGTGAGGTGCTTGGGACCGGCGGCGTCGGCGGTGATGAACGGCAGGCTGACCTGCGTCTGTGTCACCGAGCTGAGCTCGGTCTTGGCCTTCTCCGCCGCTTCGAACAGCCGTTGCAGGGCCTGCGGGTCCTTGCGCAGGTCGATGCCGTTCTCCTGCTGGAAGGTGTCGGCGAGCAGGTCGACGAGCCGCCGGTCGAAGTCGTCGCCGCCCAGGTGGCTGTCACCCGCGGTCGAGCGCACTTCCACGACCCCGTCGCCGACGTCCAGGATGCTCACGTCGAAGGTGCCGCCGCCGAGGTCGAAGACGAGCACCGTCTCGTGCTGCTTCTTGTCCATGCCGTACGCCAGTGCCGCCGCCGTCGGCTCGTTGATGATCCGCAGCACTTCGAGGCCCGCGATACGCCCCGCGTCCTTGGTCGCCTGGCGCTGGGCGTCGTTGAAGTACGCGGGCACGGTGATGACGGCCTCGGTGACCTTCTCGCCCAGCTGCTTGCCCGCGTCGTCGGCCAGCTTGCGCAGCACGAGGGCGCTGATCTCCTCCGGCGCGTACAGCTTGTCGCGCACCTTGAAGCGCGCGACCCCGCCCTCGCCCTCGAAGACGTCGTACGCCACCGCCTTGGCCTCGTCGGATATCTCGTCGTAGTGCCGGCCGACGAACCGCTTGGCCGAGTAGATGGTGCCCTTGGGGTTGAGGATCGCCTGGCGCCTGGCGAGCTGTCCCACCAGCCGTTCGCCCCCTTCGGTGAAGGCGACGATGGAGGGTGTCGTGCGCGAGCCCTCGGCGTTCGGTACGACGGTCGGTTCACCGCCCTCCCACACGGCGATCACCGAGTTGGTGGTGCCCAGATCGATTCCGACTGCCTTGCTCATGAGGAACTCCTTCGCCTGCCACCCCCGGCGTCCGCCCGTGGTCCGGTGGCGGCGGTTGTCCTGCGGCGGTTGTCTTCAGGTGACGTCGCGTGTCCGCGGGCGTCCGTCGGCGGACACGGGTCGTGGGTTCCGTCCCTGCCAGGGTGGTACGGGACCACAGCCGGCGCCTGCCCCCGGCGGGGCGAAATTCGGGCCCTCGCCTCCACCTGGGAGTGCAGGGGACCGCGCCCCGGTCGTACGTGGACCGTCGGCACCAGAAGCGATAAAACTGAGCGAAAGATAGTATTACGCCATGCCTGGCACGGCCGACGACGCGTCCGGCGCGGCGCACCAGAGCATCGCGCCCCGCGACCCCGGCAACCAGGCGCCGGTCACCGGCCCGGGCGGCTGGGGACGCAAGCAGCTGGCGAGCCTGTACGACGTGTTCGTGCTGGCCATGGCCATGCTCGACGGCCGTCCGGTGGACGAGATCCTCCAGCTGGCCATGGACCAGGTACCACGCCTCGTCGACTGCCGGCCCGAGGGCTGCTACATGCTGAGAAACGACCGTTTCGAGCTCACGGCCACACCGAGTGCGGAGTCCCTCGGCGGCCGGGCACGGTTCGAGCTGCCCGAGGCGGTGGAACAGCTGGCCGCGCTCGAAGGGGAGGACGGTACCGTCCGCTTCCGGGAGGGCGGCTGGGGCTGGGCGGCGGGCCTGCGCAGCTCCGGCGGGCTGCTCGGCTACCTGCTCGTCAGCGCCCGCAGACCACTTCCTGACGAGGACCGCTTCCTCGTCTCCGCCCTCGCCCGGCCGACCGGCGCCGCCCTCTACAACGCCGAGGCCCGCCGCCGCGACCGCGAGTACGCCCGACAGCTGTTCCGGGCGATCGAGGAGCGGGACGCGGTCAACGAACGGCTCACCGCGCTGGTGGCGGAGCTGGAGGGACAGCGCACCGTGCACGACGTCCTCGCACGGACCCATGTCACCGAGGAGGGGGCGAACGGCATCGCCGCCGCCGTGTACGAGCTGACCGGACTCGCCACCTGCGTCGAGGACCGTTTCGGGAACCTCCTCGCCCGGGCCGGGCCGGTCCCGCCCGAGGCCGGCACGAAGCCCGATCCGCTGCTGCGCGAGCAACTCGTGCGGGACGCGATGCGCGCGCTGGCGCCGGTCCGTCACGAGGGACGCCTCATCGGACTGGCCTGCCACCACGGCGAGGCCCTCGGCACCATCGAGCTCATCGACCCCGGCGGCACGGCGGGCGAGGCCGAGGTGTTCGCCCTCGGACACGCGTGCACGGCCCTGTCCCTGGAACTGGCCCATCGCCGCAGTCTGGCCGAGGCCGAACTGCGCCTGCGCCGGGACCTGGTGGACGATCTGCTCAGCGGCACCGACGACGGCGGCGCCTATGCCAGGGCCGAGGCCGTCGGCCACGACCTGCACGGACCGCACCATGTCGCGGTCGCCCAGTGGCAGGGAACGCCCGCCGACGACCGCTTCCTCGAAGCGGTCGGCCGTGCCGCACAGGGACGGGGGCTGCGGGCACTGCTGACCCGACGCGCGGAGATGGCGGTGCTCGTCGTCCGGGGCGAGCCGCGCGACGCGGGTCTGTACGAGGCCCTCGCCGACGAACTGGGCTCCCGGCACGGCGTGGTGGGCATCGGCAGCCGGTGCGAGGCGGCGGCGGACATTCCGCACTCCTTCGACCAGGCCGTCCGCGCGCTGGCCGTACGCCGCCGGTCGCACCCGCCGGACGGCACCACCGCCTACGCGGAACTGGGCCTCTACCGCATCCTGGCCAGGGACAACGGCGCGCGGGACGTCACCGTGTTCCTCCGCGAGTGGCTCGGCGCGCTCCTCGACTACGACGACGCCCACGGCACCGACCTGGTGCACACCCTCACCCAGTACTTCGACCACGGCGGCAACTACGACGAGACGGCCCGGGCCCTCGCCGTCCACCGCAGCACGCTCCGCTACCGGTTGCAGCGCATCCGGGAGGTCGGCGGGCGCCGGCTCGACGACGTCGACAGCCGGTTCAACCTCCAGGTCGCCACCCGGATCTGGAAGGTCAGCGGCCCCGCACCGGACGGGACCGCGCCCACCGGCCCGCCGGGCGAGGACGGATCCCGGTGACGGCCGGGACGCTCAACGGGGCGGCAGTGTGATGTCGTGCCCCCTGTCCCACAGCGACTGGTGGTACTTCCGGAGGTACTCGCCCAGCCTGGGGCTGCGCAGACTGAACCCACTGACGACATAGGGGTCGGTTCCGGCGGTGACGAAGATCCGCTCCTTGTCGATGATCGAGACACTCAGGACATCACCCCGGACGTCCACGATCCGCACCATGTATCTGGCTCGGTGATCGTTTGCCAGCCGGCGCTGGGCCTCCTTCCACGACGCCAGAGCAGGCGTGTCCTCCGAGGTGACCACACGGCGCAACTGGTGGGTGGGAGCGGCCAGGACCCACTCCTCGCAGGTGGCGAAGTAGTCGTGGACGACCGGACTGTTCAACTCGTCCGGACCGTAACGGCGGAAATAGCTGACCAGAACCTCTTCCTTGGCCTGACTCACCTGGTGGGCGAGTGCCCGGTAGAAGAGTTCGTGATGATGGTAGAACTGCAGTTCACTGACGCCGTCGAAGGCTTGTTGTATCGCCGAGAGCTGCGATTCCACCGCGGTGATCTGGGCGGCGGATCGCCGGTCTCGTTCGATCTGGCTGTAACCGATGATCCCCAGCACCCCGAGAACACCGGCTGCCGCGTAGTCGGAGCTCATCACACCCAGCGAGTCCAGCACGGTCAGCACCACCCCCAGCCCGACCGGGACCGCGACCTCCCAGACCCGCCGAGTCCGCGCCCCCACGTCAGGTAACCCTTCGGCCATGGCTTTCTCCCCCCGAAGTCTTTCGTACCGATCTCAGTGTCCATGCTGGGGACGCCGGTGAACGGCTCTTGGATTTACCCGCAGGTGGCGTCACGCGGCGGCTACCTTGCTTCTGGGGAAGGGATTCGCCAGTGGCGGCGGAGGGAAGCGGATGACGGGGCTGGAATGGATGTACGGAAGGGATCTGCCGCTGCTGAGTCTCACGTTCGCGCGTGATGTTCCGGCGCGGGGACTCCTGGAGCGGATGGGCGCCGACCCCGCCTCACTCGCCGTGCGTGACCAGGATGATTTCCTCGACGACTTCGGAGACGTTCTCCACGACGGACATGCGTATGTGGTCAGCGCGGGACGGTACGGCCGGTGGGCGTGGGCCTGGGAACACGCCAGTCGGCGATGCGTGGAGGACGAACATCTCGTCTGCCGGATCTCCGTGGGCACGGCGGCCCTGGTGCTGCACGCCGCCGGGCCCCGGGTGGAGTTCGGCTACGCCGAGGACGGTCGGCGCGTGACGGGCGTCAAGCACGTTGCTGGGGCTGGCTCCGGAGCACCGCATCGGCCACGACCCGTACCGTTTCGACGCCGCACTCCAGGCGCTGGGAGCCGACTTCGACGCCGACGATCCCGGCCCGCTGGGGACACGCGGCCTCTTCTTCCGCCTCGCCGAACACCTCGGCATCGGCCTTCCCCACGCGGACCTCGTCACCAACCCGGTGCTCAGCGGCCGACTCCGTCCCGGCTGACCGGCCGGTCGGCCTCCCGGGCGGCCTGGGCATCAACGAGGTCTACCAGGACTGACGACCTCGCTGGCCAGGAGCGCCACGCCTGAGGGCGGGACCTCCTGAAGGGCCCGCTGAACGGCACGGGTCGTGAACCGAACCGTGCGGGCCCTCGACCGGCGTGGCCCGGCGGCGGAGGTGGGCTACTCGAACCGGGACGGGTCGCCCGCTCCCCGCCGTACGATCTCGGCCTCCCCTTGCGAGAAGTCGATGACGGTGGTCGGCTCGACGCCGCAGTCGCCGGAGTCGAGGACCGCCTCCACCGCGTGATCGAGTTCCTCCTTGATCTCCCAGCCCTGGGTCAGGGGCTTTTCCTGGTCGGGGAGGAGCAGGGTGCTCGACAGCAGGGGTTCGCCGAGTTCGGCGAGGAGCGCCTGGGCGACGACATGGTCGGGGATCCGTACGCCGACGGTCTTCTTCTTCGGATGCAGCAGCCTGCGTGGTGCCTCCTTCGTCGCCGGGAGGACGAAGGTGTAACTGCCCGGCGTCGAGGCCTTGATCGCGCGGAACACCGCGTTGTCGAGGCGTACGAACTGGGCCAGCTGCGCGAAGTCCTGGCACATCAGGGTGAAGTGGTGCCGGTCGTCGAGCCGGCGGATCGAGCGGATCCGGTCGAGTCCGTCCCGGTTCCCCAGCTGGCATCCGAGGGCGAAGCAGGAGTCGGTCGGGTAGGCGACCAGACCACCGTCACGGATGATCTCGGCCACCTGGCTGATGGTGCGCTGCTGCGGGTTCTCCGGGTGCACGTCGAAGTACTTGGCCATGCCGTCGAGCTTAGATCGGCGGCATCGCGGCTGTGTTCCGCCCACGCGTGGCGGGACCGCCGAGTCGGCGGGATCCAGCGTCACGACGGGGTCGGCGCGAGCGGCCGGTCCTCGGGCCTCCCGGTGGTGGTACCAACCAGGTACCATCGGTGTATGCCATCGCTGAACGTGACCTTCACCGAAGAGGAACTCGAGGGCGTGCGCGCGGCCGCCGCGGCCGACGGCAAGAGCCTCAAGCAGTATCTGCACGACCTCGGCGTCCGCGAGATGCAGCGCAAGCAGTTCGTCGTCGGGGCCACCACCTGGGCCGACCGGCTGCGCGACGAGTTCGACGACGCCTTCCCCGACGAGGTGCCGCCCGCCGAGCGCCAGGACGGATCCGCGGCCGCCTGATGCACCTCACCATCGACGTCGCCTGGCTGCTCGATGTCCAGGAGTCCGCACTCGCCCGCGAGGACATGTCCGTCTCGGACTACTCCGCGCTCGTGGCGGCCGTCGCCCGGCACCGGACCAAGCTGCCGACGCTCGCCGAGTCCGACCCGGACGCCGCCTGGCGCGCGGCGGCACTGATGCACACCATCGTGCGCCTGGAGCCGCTCCCGCACCGCAACAGCCTCTTCGCCGCGTTCGTCGCCGCCCAGTACATGGGCCAGTCCGGCGAGGGCATCGACCCGCCCTACGGAGCCCTGTCCGACCTCGTGCGCAAGATCCGCGACACCCGCGTCGGCGTCCTCGCCGTCGCCGACCAGCTGCGCTCCTGGAAGGTCTGACCCACCGCGCGGCCCGGGCGGCCGGCACCACAGAAACGCGTGAGAGTGCGAGCCCCGATAGCGGGGCCGATAATTTCCGGGTGACCGAAAACTCTCTTCAGCAGCAGTGGGCAGCCGTCTGAATTCCCTGCCATTCCGGATCGAACCCGGCGCTGTCCGTGCCTTGTCAGCAACCGCAGGACGAATCGATCGTTCGTGCATCTGCGGAAGCGACCTGTGGCCGTACGGGTCGCGGCCGCTCACCGAGCACGGTGACCGCATCGGCCACGAGTTCCTCGCCGTGGTGGAGGAGGTCGGCTCGGACGTGTCCACGCTGAAGGCCGGTGACCTGGTGGTCGCGCCGTTCGTGTGGTCGGACAACACCTGCGATTTCTGCCGCGAGGGTCTGCACACCTCGTGCCGGCACGGTGGGTTCTGGGCCGCGGACGGGGTGGACGGCGGTCAGGGCGAGGCGGTGCGGGTGCCGCAGGCCCGGGGCACGCTGGTGAAGCTGCCCGTGGACGAGGACTCCGCGCTGCTGCCCTCGCTGCTCACCCTGTCGGACGTGCTCTGCACCGGCCACCACTCCGCCGTGACGGCGGGTGTCGACGCCCGTACGACCGTGACCGTGGTCGGTGACGGCGCGGTCGGCCTGTCGGCCGTGCTGTCCGCCCGGCGGCTCGGCGCCATGGGGGTGCCCCCGGTCGAGCGAAGCCGAGACTGGGGGAGGATCATTCTGATGGGACGGCACACGGACCGTACCGACCTCGGCCTCGACTTCGGCGCGACCGACGTCGTCTCCGAGCGCGGCGACGAGGGCATCGAGCGGGTCCGGGAGCTGACCGGCGGCGACGGCACACACGCCGTGCTGGAGTGCGTCGGCACCCTGCCGGCGCTGGAGATGTCGCTGGGTGTGGTGCGCGCCGGTGGCACGGTGAGCCGGGTCGGTGCCCCGCTGTACGAGCAGGTGCCGCTGGCCGTCCCGGAGTTCATGAACAACATCACCCTCACGGGTGGGGTGGCTCCGGCCCGCGCCTACATCGAGGAACTCCTCCCCGACGTCCTGGAGGGGAGGATCGAGCCGGGCCGGGTCTTCGACCGCACGGTGAGCCTGGACGACGTCCCCGACGGTTACCGCGCGATGGCCGCCCGCGAGGCACTCATGGTACTCGTCCAGCCCTGAGCCCCAGCCTTGAGCCCAGCCCCGAGCCCAGCCCGGAGTAGGGGCCCGAACACACTCCGGTACCCCCTGCGCGGGAGCCGTGTGAGGGGCCCTGTCATACCCCGGAACACCACTCCCCGGAACAGCGCGGTCTGCCGGGATGCGGCCCCGGCGAGCAGGCTGGATGCTCGTTGGAGATCCCCTCCTGCTGTCGTCGAGCATCAAGGAGACGAACCCATGACCGCCCCATCGAAGGCCGCGTCGGCATGGACGAGCGACGAGCTCGACCGGATCGGAGCGGCCGAGGAGCTGGACCTCGCGTCCGTGCGAGGCGACGGCACGCTGAGCGGCCCACGGACGATCTGGGTCGTCCGCGTCGGCGACTACATCCACGTCCGCTCCGTCAACGGGCCCGGCTCCGACTGGTACCGCGGCACCCGCACCCGCCACGAGGCCCGCATCGAGGCCGACGGCGTCGAGCAGGACGTCACCCTCGTCGACGTCGACGGCGAGATCAACGACGCGGTCGACGCCGCCTACCGCACCAAGTACGCCCGCTACTCCGCGCGGACCATCGCGCGCATCACGAGCCCCGTCGCGGGCTCGACCACGATGCGCCTGGTGCCGCGGCCGGCGGCGGACGCATAGCAGGACTTCGGCAGCCCACCGGTTGCTGAGAAGCATCAGTTCGGAACCACCCCCTGGAGAATCGTGCTCACCGTCAACGCGTACGCCGCCACGTCCGCGACCGAACCGCTCGCGCCGACCACCGTCGAGCGCCGTGACGTCGGCCCGCACGACGTCCTCATCGAGATCAAGTACTGCGGCATCTGCCACTCCGACATCCACAACGCCCGCAGCGAATGGGGCCCGGCGGCCTATCCCATGGTCCCCGGCCACGAGATCGCCGGCCTCGTCACCGAGGTCGGCTCCGAGGTCACCAGGTACGCCGTCGGCGACCGGGTCGGCGTCGGCTGCATGGTCAACTCCTGCCGCGCGTGCGCGCCCTGTCTGCGCGGCGAGGAGCAGTACTGCCAGAAGGGCAACACCCTCACCTACGGGTCCATCGACGTCGACGGCACGCTCACCCAGGGCGGCTACTCCACCCATGTCGTCGTGAACGACGACTTCGTCGTCGCCATCCCCGAGGGCATCGGCCTCGACGAGGCCGCGCCGCTGCTGTGCGCGGGCATCACCACCTACGCGCCGCTGCGCCGCTGGGGCGCGGGCCCCGGCAAGAAGGTCGCGGTCATCGGCCTCGGCGGACTCGGCCACATGGCCGTCAAGCTCGCGCACGCGATGGGCGCCGAGGTCACCGTCCTGTCGCAGTCGCTGAAGAAGGTGGACGACGGTGTGCGACTGGGCGCCGACCACTACTTCGCCACCAGCGACCCGGCCACCTTCGAACAGCTCGCCGGCACCTTCGACCTCATCGTCAACACGGTGAGCGCGAAGCTCGACCTGGACGCGTATCTCTCACTGGTGGCCGTGGGCGGCGCGATGGTCAGCGTCGGCGCTCCGGCGGAGCCGCTGTCACTGAACGTGTTCTCGCTGATCATGCAGGGCCGGACGTACTCCGGTTCGCTGATCGGCGGCATCCGTGAGACACAGGAGATGCTCGACTTCTGCGCCGGGCACGGCATCGGCGCCGAGGTCGAGGTCATCCCGGCCGACCAGATCAACGAGGCCTACGAGCGGGTCCTGGCCTCCGACGTGCGCTACCGCTTCGTGATCGACACGTCGACGCTCGTCTGACCCACCGCGGCACCGTCCGCCCCGGACCACCCCGTACGAGGAGCCGCCCCCCGAGACCCTCGTACGGGGTGCCGTCGCGGCCTCCCGCGGGCCGACCGGGCCCGGCACGGAGCCTACGCGCCGGCCGCCCGCGGCGGGACTCCCGGCCGGCGGCCCGTGCGCGGAGGTCTTCCCGGCGTCCTCGGGCACGGCGGCATCGAGCAGCAGCATCGCGTCGTACTCCGGGGTACCGGGTGCGGCGTAGTAGGCGACCAGCCGGTGACCCGGGGTGCCTTCGAGTTGCATGGACTGATAGCCGAGGGTGACGTCTCCGGTCCGAGGGTGGTGGAAGGTCTTCAGGCCGGAGGAGTGTCCCTGCACGTCGTACGCCTCCCACAGCCGCGCGAAGTCCGGGCTCTTGAGCAGGAGTTCGTCGACCAGGCCGGTGAGGTCGGGCGCACCGGGCTCGATGCCGGCCAGGGTGCGCAGCCGGGCGACGCAGCCGCGGATCTGGTTCTCCCAGTCGTCGAAGAGCGCGCGGGCGGCCGGATGGAGGAAGACGTACCGCACGATGTTGCGCTGCTTGACGGGCCAGTCCTCCAGCCCGGCCATCAGCCGCAGCCCGCCCGGGTTGGTCGCGACCACCTCCATGGTGCGGCTGACGACGTGCGCGGGGTTGGGCCGCATGGCCTCCAGCAGCAGTTCGACGCCGGGATGCACGGAGGGGCCGGGCACGGCCGACGGCGCGGGCGTGGAGCGGGCGGCGTGTGCGGCGAGGTCGCGCAGATGCTCGTGCCCCGACTCCTCCAGACGGAGGGCGGCGGCGAGGGAGTCGACCACGGACGGGCTCGGGTTGTTCTCCTTGCCGCGCTCAAGCCGCGTGTAGTAGTCGATGCTCACCCCGGCCAGCGTGGCCAGTTCCTCGCGGCGCAGCCCGGGCGTGCGGCGCCGTCCGGGGCCCTGCGGGAGGCCGACGTCGGCAGGGGTCACCCGGGCGCGGCGGGCGCGCAGGAAGCGTCCCAGCTCGCTGCCGCCGGCTGTGCCTCCGCTGTGCTGCTCACGTGCCATGCCGTCCAGTCTGGCAGCCCCGCGATCCGGGAGACAGCCACGTGAGGGGCCCTGCCACACCCCCGAACACCGCTCCCCGGTACAGCGCGGGCGGCGGAGCCAGCAGCTCGGCGCCCGACCGGCGCCGGCGGCCGCCGTGCTCGGCTTCTTCGCCATCACCGTCGACGCCCTCGGCCTGGCCGGGATCAGCATTGACGACTGCACGCGCCTGGAGCGCGGCCGGGAAACCCGCCCCAGCCCGTCCGTGGTCGACGGCGTCGCACGGGCACTCCTGCCGGAGGAGGACGAGCACGAGCACCTGCGCAGCCTGGCCGCGCTCGCCGCCCGAACCGCTCCCGAGCCCCCGGCGGCGCCCAGCCGGAGTGTGCGGCCCGGCGTCAAGCTGCTGCTGGAGAGCCTGCGGCCGCACCCCGCCTACGTGGTCAGCCGCACCAACGACCTGCTCGCCGCGAACCCCGGCGGCCCACGGCTGCTCGTCGGCATCGAGGAATGGTCGGCCAGGCACCGCAACATGGCGCGTGACGTCTTCCTCCACCCCGCGGCCCGTGAGGTCTTCGCCGACGCACCCCGAGGTCGGCGGACTCACCCTCGGCTACGAGTCCATGCAGCTGGAAGGCACCCCCGGCCACCGCCTGATCAGCTACTACGCCGAACCCGGCACCCCGGACCGCGACGCGACGATCCTCCTCGACATGGCCGGACACGAACGGTCCTCGCCGTCGAAGTCCACCGTGGCGCCGCGGAACTGACGGGTCGCCATCGCCTCACCTGCCGCTTCCCGTCCGACGCCCGGTGGTCGCACCGGGCGCCGGACGGTTGCCCGGCGGCTCGCCTGTTGGCTGTCGTCAGTCCGTCGTCTCGGGGCGGTCGGGGTGGGCCCAGTGGGTGTGGAAGGAGCCTTCGCGGTCGGTGCGCCGGTAGGTGTGGGCGCCGAAGTAGTCGCGCTGGCCCTGCAGGAGGGCGGCGGGCAGCCGTTCGGCGCGCAGGGTGTCGTAGTGGGCGAGTGCGGCGGAGAAGGCGGGGACGGGGATGCCGCGGCGGGCGGCGGAGGCGACGATCTCCCGCCACGGGACCTGGGCGTCGGCGATCTCGTTGGCGAACTCCTTCTCGCCGAGCAGGCTGACCAGGTCCGGGTCGGCGGCGTAGGCGGCGCGGATACGGTCGAGGAAGGAGGCGCGGATGATGCAGCCGCCGCGCCAGATCCGGGCGACGGCGCCCAGGTCGATCTGCCAGCCGTACTCGGCGGCGGCGTCCTGGATCATCTTCCAGCCCTGGTCGTAGGCGATGACCTTCGAGGCGTAGAGGGCGTGTTCGACCTGCGCGGTGAAGCGTGCGGCCTCGGTGCGGCTGAGCGGGGGAGTGGTGCCGCCGGGCAGACCCTGGTACGCGGCACGCAGTTCGCTCTGGCCGGAGGCGGCGCGGGCGAAGGTGGCCTGGGCGATGGCGGTGACCGGGGAGGCCAGGTCCAGGGCGGTCTGCACGGTCCAGCGGCCGGTGCCCTTCTGCCCGGCGGCATCGTCGACGACGTCCACGAACGCCCTGCCGGTGGCCGCGTCGGTGTGGGCGAGGACCTCGGCGGTGATCTCGACCAGGTAGGAGCCGAGCCGGCCCTCGTTCCAGGTGCGGAAGACGTCCGCGATCTCGGCGGGGGTGTAGCCGGCGACCTGGCGGAGCAGGTCGTAGGCCTCGGCGATGAGCTGCATGTCGGCGTACTCGATGCCGTTGTGGACCATCTTGACGAAGTGTCCGGCTCCGTCGGTCCCGATGTGGGTGGCGCAGGGTTCGCCGTCGACCTTGGCGCTGATGCTCTCGAACATCGGGCCGAGGACGTCGTACGACTCCGCCGAGCCGCCGGGCATGATGCTGGGCCCGTTGAGGGCGCCTTCCTCACCCCCGGAGATGCCCGCGCCGACGAAGTGGAGGCCGCGCTCACGCAGGGCGGCCTCGCGGCGGCGGGTGTCGGCGAAGTGGGCGTTGCCGCCGTCGATGATCATGTCGCCGGGCTCCAGGAGCGGGGCGAACTCGTCGATGACGGCGTCGGTGGCCGCGCCCGCCTGCACCATGATCATGAGGCGGCGGGGGCGCTCCAGCGCGGCCACGAACTCCTCGGCCGTCTCGGCCGGAGCGAAGGTGCCCTCGTGGCCGAACTCCTCGACGAGCGCACGGGTGCGGCCTGCGGTGCGGTTGTGGACGGCGACGGTGTAGCCGTTCCGGGCGAAGTTGCGGGCCAGGTTGCGGCCCATCACTCCGAGACCGGTGACGCCGATGGATGCGGATGCGTTCATGGTGCTGCCTGTTCGTCGAATGTCGGGCATGGTCATGGGGCGGGGCGACCCCATGACCATGGGTACGCGGCAGCGGCCGGGTCTTCTCGATGCCGGGGCTACGAATACCTCGGACATTCGCAGAACGGCCGCGTCAGCCACGGTGGTCAGTGGTCGGCGGTCGGCGAGGTTCAGGTGGCCGGGGCGCGTCGGCGCCGGCGCGGTGCCTGTGTGTCGAGCGGCGCGTTCCACCCAGAAGGTGCGGATACCGACGGCGAGCCGGGCGGGAGGAATGGCTGGACGCCGGTCCACGCGTCCGCGACCGGCGCGCACGCCGACCGGGCGGGCGGCGCGGCGCTTGCCCGCAGGGGGGCGGGTCGGCTCCGGGAGCTGGTCACTGCCCGCCCGGTGCAACCCCGCGGGGGCACACCGCGGGGTTGCACCGGGAGGTCGTACCGCGGGGTCGCGCCGCGAGGGTTCGTCGGGACGACCCGGTGCTCACGGCTCGGCCCGGTGGGAACGTCGCTCGGCTCAGGCGTTGCGCCGGTACAGCGTGCGCGCGTGCTGGTTGAACGGCGCGGGCTGGACCGTGGCCCGGATGCGCGGGAATCCGAGATCCGCGTCCGGCGCAGTCCCCGGGCCCGGGTGCTCGCCCCACACGACCGACACCTCGGTGCCCGGCTCGGCGTACCGCTGGTCGATCAGTGTCAGCGACAGGATGCCGCCCACCGGATCGATGGTGGCGGTCTGGAAGGTGACACCGACGAGCCCGGAGTCCGACTCCACCCGGTGCCGGGAGTAGCTGAGCACGAATCCGGGGTCGTCGCCGAGGACTTCGCGGACGTCGTCGGTGTCGAAGACGAGTGTGACCTTCTTGCGCAGGACCTCGTCCTTGGCCTTCCGCAGGGCGTCACGGCCGATGAAGTCGTGGTTGAACGAGATCATCTTGCCGTAGCCGAGTTCGTACGGCGAGCAGTAGTAGTCCTCGATGTCCTCCGCGAAGAAGCTGCCGCCCAGGGGCCGTTGGCCCTCGATGCCGTACAGGGCGATGTGCCTGCGGTACGCGAGCAGCTCCGGGTCGCTGTAGATACCGGGCACCGGCGACGGCACCCAGCCGCTCTCCACGCTGGGTGTGGCGTACGCCAGCGCGCCCACCTGGATGAGGCCGAACGGCTCACCGGCCCGCAGCAGGGCCTCCTTCACCGCGTCGGCGTGCTCCCAGGCGCCGATGAACTCGTAACCGGCCTGTCCCGCCATGCCGTGGCGCAGGGCACGGAAGCTCCGCCCGTCCAGGGTCACGGGGGAGGAGTGGAAGAACTTGGTCGGGGGCAGCGGGCCGCCGAACGCGCGCTCCACGAGCTCGATCGCCAGCGGCCCCTGGATCTGATACCGGAACAGCTTCGGGCCACCACTCTTGCGGAACGCCGACGACGGGTCGGTGACGTAGGTGACGTCGTACCCGCCCTTCTCTCCGTGGTACTGCACCCAGTGCTGCGCGGTGGGTATCCCGCTGAGCGTGTACGAGTTCTCCGCGTCGCGGGACAGGATGCCGTCCGTGACGATGTTGCCGTCCTTGGTCACGGGCACGTACTGCTTGGCCTGCCCGATGGCGAAGTTCTCGAAGTTGTTCGCGCCCAGGTCCGCGAGCAGGCGGGTGGCGTCGGGCCCCTCGACGAACATGTCGTACATGTGGTGCGAGAGATTGAGAAGCGCGACTCCCTCGTGCCATGCGGCCTGTTCCTGACGCCAGCCGACGTACTCGCGCTCGACGACCTCGGGGGTCCAGGGCGCGGCGTTCGGCTTCCACAGCAGTGTGACGGGCGACCCCGCCTTGTCGATGCCGTCCTGAAGACTGGGGGATGCCATACGGCTCCTCTCATCGCCGTCCGCCCCGGGCGACTCGCCACTTCGATCCAGTGGTGCCGCACCTTCGATCCAGTGGTGCCGCACCTCTGCACCGGATCCACACCGGATCGTTCCGGTTCCATGGGTTCCACGGGCAGACGTGTCCGCTAAATCGATCTAGCCGGACCGTAACAGAGGGGATCCGGCGTTGGCGAGAGTCGTGCAATGATCTCTCCGAACGAACTTGGCCGGGGCTGGATTAGGCTGCGCTGCATGGCAGGACGTGGAAGCGGCACGGCACGACGATCCGGGGCGTGGTGATGGTGGGTTCGGGGCGGGTGACGTTGAAAGACGTCGCCGCGGCGAGTGGGGTGTCGCGGGCGACGGTCAGCTTCGTGCTCAACGACGACCCGAACCAGACGATCTCCCATGCCACCCGGGAGCGCGTACGCCAGGCCGCCCGCGAGCTGGGCTATGTGCCGCACGGGATCGCGCGGGCGTTGCGCGAGGGCTCGTCCCGGATCGTCGTCCTCGACATCGACTGGGGCCTCGAAGGCAACTACTCCCGCAGCTACATCCGGGGCCTCGACGACGAACTCGCCGCCCACGACCACGTCCTGCTCGTCCGGCACGGCCACTCCGCGCCACAGTCGACCCAGCAGGTGCTCGACACGATCAACCCGCGCGCCGTGCTCCGGTTCGCCGAGGCCTATATCAGCGGCCACGAGCCCGACGCCGAGGACTGGAAGAACGGCTTCGCCGGGCACGCCGCGCTGCAGATCCGCCACCTCGCCGAGCGCGGCCATACGCACATCGCCATGGCGCTGCCGGACAGCGACTCCCCGCTGACCGAGGTGCGCATGCGTTTCGTCCGGGAGACCGCGCGGACGCTGGGCCTGCCTCCGATCACACCCTTCGTCGTACCGAGGCCAAGAGCGGCCGGCACCGCGGCCGTCGAGGCCTTCCGTGCGGCCCATGAATCCGTCACGGCGGTCGCGGCCTTCGACGACGACGTAGCGCTGCGTACCCTGACCGCCCTGCACGACCTCGGTCTCGCCGTACCCGACGACCTGGCCGTGATCGGCTTCGACGACACCGAGTACGGCGCACTCATCACGCCCGCACTCACCACCGTCCACATCGACGCCGAAGCCCACGGCCGACGAGCCGCACGCACCGCCCTCGGCCTCGACGCGGGTGACATCACCCGGGCGCCCGGGCGCGTGCTCGTCCGTGACTCGGTCTGAGGCCGCACGGCGCCGCTCGGCCGGACCGGCTCGTCTGGGACGCTCACCCCGCAACCGATCACGACCGCGTGGTCGAGCTGCTGATTCGCTCCGGGCCCGTATCCCAGGGGCCCGCTACCGTGAAAAGACGCCTTGTTCCGGGACTCTTGAACTCGGCTCCGGCAGCGCACAACTGATCAGCACCCTCCAGGCGCTCATCCGCCCCATCACCATGTAATTGGGGGGAAAGGTCATCCGTTCGGGCGTCGGAAACGGCCCCGTCCAGGAAGGCCCCAGACGCTGTCACTGGCCGTCGGTAGCGTGATCGTTGTGATGGTGGGCACCGAAGAAACCCGGCTGGCCGTGCTGCGCGGCAACAGCGCCTCGGGGAAGTCGTCCATCACAGCCGGCCTGCGCGAACGGTTCGGCCGCGGCCTGGCCTTGGTCGGCCAGGACAACCTCCGCCGCATCGTGCTCCGCGAGCGCGACCGTCCCGGCGCCGCGAACATCGGGCTGATCGACCTGACCGCCCGCTACGCCCTGGACGCCGGATTCCACGTCGTCATGGAAGGCATCCTCTACGCCGACCACTACGGCGACATGCTCGCGCAGCTGCGCGCCGACCATCCGGTACTGCGCCAGCACGCCCAGCGTCATCCGGTCGCCGCTGCCCGCGTCCACGCCGATCATCATGGATCTGCTCGCTTCCCGTCCGGTGCGGCGCCGGCCTGCCCGGCGCCGCGCGTACCGGTCACAGCAGCAGCCGGCCCCGACCACGAAGGCCCGACCACGGTCACGAAGCGACAACGCCTCCGTGGACCAGGCCCACATCCCCGCCGACAACCCGTCCGACAACCGTCCGCACGCTCTGCCGCACTCGTCCGCGAATCCGCAGGTCACCACGCCGCTTCGGCCGTGGTCGGGAGGCCGACATCCTCTCTACGCCCCCGAGTCCACGCCCCACAGCAGGAAGAAAGAAGAAGTGGGTGGGTGGGACAGGCCCCGGGCGGCGGGCGAGGGGAGCGGGCGCCGCCGGTGTTCCTCGCGCGCGACGGCTGGCCGACGCGCAGCGGGCTGTCGAGGACGAACTCGCCCGGCGCTCCTGGCCGGTTGTGGTCGTCTGCGATGCCCATCTGCTGCGCACGGAGGCCCTGCAGTACGTCTATGCGCTGTGGAGCCTGTTCCAGGACTGTGAACGCCGGATGCCCGTCGTCCTGGTGGGACCCGAGCAGATCCGGTCCGTGCTGCGCCGGCCATCACTCGCCGGCCTGGAGAGCTGCGTCTTCATCTGGCACCGACTCACGCCCTCACCCTGAAGACATGAGACCCCGGACCGCGACGGCCTGATCAAGGGGGTGTCCACTGTGGTGACCGCGCTACGTGTGCCGGTAGTCGCGCCCGGTCCAGGGGTTGTCGCCGTCGGCGGGGCCGCGCCGGTAGTACAGGAGCGCGTCGGGGATGACGGCCTCGCCGCTCCCGATCGCGTGGTGGACTTCGGGGATCCAGTCCAGCGGCTGGCACAGCTCGCTGCGGCGGCGGCCGCCCTCGAGGAAGACGACCACGGTCTCGGTCACGGTCAGCGTGTGGCCGGCCTTCAGCCGCACGGCGGTGGGATCGGACACGGTCCTGGAGGGCCGGTGGCCGCGCATCTCCGGCCACTCGGAGGCGAGCTGGGTGATGCGGCCTACTCGGTCGCTGCGGCGCGCTTCTTCTTCGTCTGCCGCTTGGCCGGTGACGGTGGTTCTTTGCCGTTGTTCATCCGGGCGCTGGCTTCCAGGACCTGGTCGATGATGCGGCGGCGCATCTCGCTCTCGGGGTCCTCGCCCAGGTCTTGGGCCAGGCGCTCCGCGGTCAGGTAGTAGCCGGTCAGGACCGGTTGCTCGAAGTAGCGGTTGAGCTGGCTCAGCGTCTGCCCGTACATCTGCAGATAGGTGCGGTTGAGAAAGGCGGAGAGCGCCGCGGCGACGCCCGCGATGGCGGCGACGAAGACCTTGGTCTGCCCGTTGGCGAAGTACAGGCCGGCGGCGAAGCAGCCCACAATCACCAGCAGGCCCAACGCCATGGCCCGTTGCGAGGACCGGAAGGACCGGTCGGCTTGATCGGTGGCGATCCGGTGGTATTCGTCGATCTGGGACTGGTTGAGCTCCAGGAGCGTGGCCAGGGGCGTGACGGTCTTGAGGTCCGCGAGCTTCTGCGCGTCGATCTCCTTCTGCAGCTCGGCCGCCTCTTCAGCCGCCTGTAACTGGAGATCCTCCCGGCGGATCTGCTTGACCAGCAGGTAGATGGCGATCCCCGAGACCGCGGTCACCGTGACGCCTATCAGGATCCACAGCCATAGCGGCACCGCGCCCACGGCGGCTTTTCCGATGCCCACGAGCACGACAGCCAAGACGATCAGCAACGGGAGGGCAGACGGCTGGGAGCCTGGTCGTCTGTAGTGGCCGCGGGTTGGACGTGCGCTCGACAAGGAACCCCCTGGACTGTCCGTACGGCGCCACGGCCGTGCAGTGATCAGTTCAACCGGCTGAGTCTGGCAGCCCGCCATATTCCCGCCCAGCATCTGACCAGCCAACTGCGGCCGCACAGAGGCCGAACCGCCACTGCCCACGGGGCGCACAGGCGACCGCTGGGCACGCGGACGTCGACCGCCAGGTGCTCGAGGAACAGCTTGTCCGCTGCGCCGCGATGCCTGCCCGGCGCGGCTGATCGGGTGATGCCCACTGCTGCCTCCGATGCGAGGCCCCCGCCTGTGACGTTGACCGGGTGACAGAGAGAAGGAGAGCGGACATGGCATCGAGCAGACGGCGGGAACCGGAGCGGTTCCCGTACCACGACATCCGCGACGCGATGGTGGAGATCCTGGAGAGGGAGCACGGCATCACCACCAGCCGCTACCACGGCCGCACGTTCCGTGCGGCCTGCCATCTGATCCACCAGGACAACCTGGAGCGCCGCAAGCCACGCGGGAAGCTCCCGAAGTGCCACCCGAACTTCGGCAAGTCCGAGCGCGACTTCGAAGGCCACCGGTGGGACGAATGCTCCCTCACCCCGGACGTGCCGTCGTTCGGCGGGAAGCTGAAGGTGGACCACGAGGACTCGTGGTGGGTGGGCGACCGCATGGTGGCCTACGTCTGGTACCCCTACGACGTCCCGCTGCGCGAGCTCGGTGAAGCAGACGCCCGCGTCGCCCGCCATGGACTGGGGCTGACCCTGCACACGGGCTGGGGCGCCCACTACTACGGCAACACCCCGGCCGTCGTCCTCGCCCCGGACTGGTTCAAGGTCCCGTACCACCCGCGCACGGAAGACCTCATCCGGGCCGCTCGCCAGCTGCCCCACCGCTGCGAGTGGTAGACCACGGCACACGGCACCCCGTCACGCAAGGCGATGTGTACCGCACTGTGCGAAACCGGTACGTTCACCGCATGTCTGGGGATCACAACACAGAAGGCGCCGCTCGCACGGGAGTTGGCGCGGGCGTGGTCGACGCCGAACTGCCGGCGCAGAGCGGACCACCGCTGACGGAGTTCGAGGTTGTCGACTCGGTCGGGTGATCTTCTGGCTGGCTGAGCATGGAAGCAGGACCTCCCGCACAGCTCGTGGGTGTCGAATCCAACCGCGCAGCAGGAGGCCCCTGGTGCTGCAGTCTTCCGTGCCGGCGTTGTTGGCGTCCAACTCGGCTTCCCTGACGTGTGATTGCCTCGCGCATCGGTTCGGGAACGCCGGTGATCGGCCGTACAGGCGGCCGAGATATCCGTCGCACATGAGCGATGCGGAGTGGGCGGTCGTGCGCGACGCGATGCCGGTCCCCGGCTGGTTGGAGGGCCGCGGCGGGTAACCGGGGGGCTACTGCCACCGGCAGCTGGTCGACGCGGTGCGCTACCTGGTGGGCGGGCGGTATCACCTGGCGGGCGATGCCCGCGGACTTCCCCGCGTGGGACCGTGGCTACGCCTTCTTCCGGCGTTGCCGGGACAAGGGCCTGACCGCCGAGTTCCACGACCGGCTGCGCGACCGGGTCCGCGAGGCTGCGGTGAGGGCCCCACTGCGTAGCGGTGGGGAGGCGGGGCTGTCAGGCCCCTGTGCCATTGTTCGTGTCATGACCTCAGTCAAGGATCCAGAAGATTTTGTGGGCGTCACGGACACCATTGACGCCTTGTTACGGCAATGCGTGGATCACATCAACCGCAATCGCGACATGTGCACGCTCAAAGCAGAATGGTTCGCCTACATAGGGGAGTTGACGCTAGAGGGGGAGGTTACCTGGTTCGGGATGGGTCGCGGCGGCTGGTATCACGATGGACTGCCCACAGGACTGAGCAAGGCTCCGGTATATGCGGGCTTCTACTGGTGCCGGGAGGACGACAAGCCTCCGGTTGCCCGGGCCAACATCGTCGTCGTGCCGCTGGCGGACGCCGCCCGTATCGCGGCGGCCGACTGGGGCGACGGATATAACGGCTACGAACCGGCCCCGCTAGACGGATACGCCGTCTTGTGCAGCTCCCCGTTCGACCCGAAGCGGGCCGGAGTGGAAGGCGCCGAGGCCCATCTCCGCAATGCCAAGTGCATCATCGCGGCCGGAGACGCTGAGGGTCGCCAAGCCAACTATGCCGAGATCATCACCGATCCGGATCGCGGAGGCAACGCCCTGTTCTTTCCTGTCGAAGGGGAGGAGAGGGACGGCTACTCAGCAGTGGAGCCGGACGGAACCGTTGTCTGCCTCGCCTTCATCGACTACGACTTCGACTAGCGAGTGGCCTGACATGTAGATAAGAGCAGGTCAGGGCGGATGGGCGTGGCCGGTGCCCTGGGGTTCGCTGTGGCTGTCGGCGATCCGGGACACGTTCTCCCGCCGGCCGTGGCCTAGGTTGTGTGTTCAAAAGATCTTGAGTGGTGGATCATGGGCGGGTAATACGTCGCCATGAACTGTCCGATGCCGAGTGGGAGTTCGTCGGACCGCTGCTGCCGGTGTCACTGCGGGGCCGGAAGCGGCTGGACGACCGCAAGGTGCTCAACGGGATCGTGTGGAAGTTCCGCACCGGGACGCCTGGCGGGTCGTGCCGGAGCGGTACGGCCCGTGGGCCACGCTGCCACCCGCTTTCGCCGGTGGGCGCTGGACGGCACCTTCGAGCGCATGCTCCGGGCCGCCCAGGCGCACGCCGACGCGGCTGGGGACATCGACTGGCTGGTGTCGGTCGACTCCACCATCGTCCGCGCCCACCAGCACGCCGCCGGGGCCCGAAAAAGGGGGGCCCGCAGTCCCGGCCTCGGACGCTCCCGAGGCGGCCTGACCAGCAAAATCCACCTGGGCTGCGACAGTGTCGGCCGCCCGCTCGCCTTCACACTCACGGGCGGAAACACCAACGACTGCACTCAGTTCACCGCCGTGATGGAAGCGATACGAGTGCCCCGCATCGGCCCGGGACGGCCGCGCACACGACCCGCCCACGTGCTGGGCGACAAGGGCTACAGCTCCCGGGCCGTCCGCACCTGGCTGCGGCGGCACGGCATCGGCCACACCATCCCCGAGCGGGCCGACCAGGTCCGCAACCGCGTAGCGGGTAGCGATGCCGCGCCACTGCTTCAGGCGGTTGAAGCGTCGTAACGTATTCTTCAGGGTCGTCGCGAAGGCCGACGAGCGAAAGACACTGCGCGACATGCTCGACACCGTACCCGACGTCGAAGCCTCCCACCCCGGCCAGACGATCATCGGGGACGCTCCGACGCGGCAGCCGAGGCGGGCGCCCGCCAGCCGCAGCGGTTTGAACAGGTGCGCTCCGGCCCGCTCGGCCTCACCTTTGCGGGCCGGCCGCAGCAACTGCAGGTGACGTTCCGCAAGGTCGTGCTCGAACTCGCGGCCGTAGTAGTTCTTGATCTGAAGCTTCCCTGCACCCTCACGCGATACGGCAACGGTTCCTGGTCGAGGCGGCGTACTTGATCGCAGTTCCATGGGGTCGGACGCTGAGCCGGCACAACCTAACCCCGAGCGATACCGGCAGATGCGCGACGAACACGGCGAGCGTGAGCACCGCTTGGTGCAGTTCAGCGCCAAGCGGGTCGGCTGGTCCCGGTCAGGCTGCCGGGGCGGTCAGGACGGCCTTGGCCGCCAGCCGGAGATTCCTGATCATCGGATTCGGGTCGCCCTTGCGGCTGACCAGGACGACCTGGCTGGGGGGAGCGCCCTCGATCGGGACGGTGACGAGGTTGGGACGCAGTGAGCTACGCCGATCGCCGACCGGTAGCACGGCGATCGCCCTGCCACTCGCGACGAGTTCGAGCTTGTCCTCGTAGCTCTCGATCGGCGGCACGCCGGCCCCGAGGATCCGGTAGGAGGTCCAGTCCGCGGTCTCGAACGCGCAGGGCGCCGCCTCCTCGCCGGCCAGTTCTTCCGCGGTCACCGACGCGCGGTCGGCCAAGGGATGGCCGCGCGGGACCACGAGCATCCGGGGCTCCTCGTACAGCGGGGTGGTGAACACGTCGTCGGCGGCGAGTGGCAACGGGGCCCGCGCGATCAGGGCGTCGACGCGCTTGTTGGACAGCGTCCCGACGTCGCGGCAGCTCAGGTGCCGGGTGGCGATCTCGGCCTGCGGGTGACGGCGGCGCAGTTCCCGTACGGCGGCAGTGATCACCAGGTCTTCAACGTAGCCGATGGCGATGCGTTCGGTCTCGGCTTGTTCACGCACGGCCAGCTCGGCCTGGCGGGCGGCCTGCAGCAGGGCTTGGGCCCGGGGGAGGAACGTCTGGCCGGCCGGAGTGAGCCGGGTGCCCTGGGGTACGCGGTCCAGCAGTCGTGCGCCGAGATACTTCTCGAGCCGTTGAATCTGGCGGCTCAGCGCCGGCTGGGCCACGTGCAAGTCGGCGGCGGCCCGGCCGAAGTGCTGGTGTGCCGCCACCACGGTGAAGTAGCGCACCAGCCGCAGTTCCAGGTCCTGTCCGAGATCGTTCACCCTTCCAGCGTACGCGTCATGCCGTTTCGGAATGAGCAGGTTGCCGAACCGGCCTTGGACGGCCATGCCGTCCTGGGCCTTGACTGAAGGAGCAACGTTTCCCCGAGAAAGCGACAGGCGCGATGAAGGCGATCCAGTTCCATGAAGCAGGCGGGCCGGAAGTTTTGCGATATGACGAGGTGCCGGTTCCCGAGATCGGCCCGGGCGAGGTGCTCGTCCGGGTGCACGCGGCGGGCATCAACCCGCCGGACTGGTACCTGCGTGAGGGGATGAAGGTCATGCCGGCCGAGATGAGGCCGGCGCTGGAGTTCCCCCTGACCCCCGGAACGGACATGTCGGGCGTGGTCCAGGCGGTCGCTCCCGACGTGCTGGGGTTCGCCGTCGGTGACGAGGTCTTCGGCATGCTGCGGTTCCCCGGGTTCGACGGCCGGACGTACGCCGAGTACGTGGCCGCGCCGGCCTCGGACCTGGCTCACAAGCCGGCCGGTATCGACCACGTGCAGGCGGCTGGGGCGCCGATGGCCGTGCTTACGGCCTGGCAGTACCTGGTTGATCTCGGCCACGACGTGCCGTCTCCTTTCACCGGCCAGGTGCACCAGCCGGTGCCGATCACGCCAGGGATGACCGTGCTGGTCAACGGGGCCGCCGGTGGAGTGGGCCACTTCGCGGTGCAGCTGGCGAAATGGAAGGGGGCACACGTCATCGCGGTGGCCTCGGGCCGGCACGAGCAGTTCCTGCGCAAGCTCGGCACCGATGAGTTCATCGACTACACCAGGACGCAGGCCGCGGACGTGGTCAGCGGTGTCGACCTGGTGATCGACACCGTCGGTGGCCCGGACAGCTCACGCTTCCTGACCGTGCTCAAGCGCGGCGGCACCATGCTTCCGGTGTTCTTCGCCGAGTACGACCCGGAAGAGACGGCGAGTCTGGGCATCACAGTCTCGAACATTCAGGTGCGTTCCAACGGCCCCCAGCTGGCCGAGGTCGGGCGCCTGTTCGACGAGGGCAAGCTCCAGGTCGGGGTGGACAGCACCTACCCGCTGCCCGAGGCGGGCAGCGCACACACGCGAGCCGCGCAGGGCCACATCCAAGGCAAGATCGTGCTGACGGTGGTCTCGTGATCGCCGAACTCCAGCAGGCGGTGGCGAACTACGCCCACGCCCTGGACGAGCTGAATGTGCCCGAGCTGGAAGCGGTCCTGACTGAAGACACCACCTGGACCTTCACGATGCCCGGACAGAGAGTGCTCGGCCCGGTCGCCGGACGCGCGGCGGTGCTCGACTTCATCCGTGACGGGCACGCGGCCCAGACCGGAAGGGTGCGGCACCACCTGGGCAATGTCGTGGTCACGACGACGGACGCCGCCACCGCTGAGGTGCGGGCCTATCTGGCGCAGACGAGGAACACGGGCGAGAGCATCCAGATGATCTCGACCGGGGTCTACACGTTCGGCCTGCGCCGGTCCGACGGTGGGTGGCGGATCGCCGAGCTCACCCTGACGCTGGACAACGCCATTTAGGGCGGGGCTAGTGCCGCGTCAACCAACGTTCGCCCTGTACTGCCGCGCTATTTGAAGGACGTTGCCGACAGTGGTCATCCGTCACGCTGTCCTCGTGGCTGAGCGTGTGCGGGTGTGAGGTTCCCCCGCTGTCCGGGAGGTGCTGATCAGCTGGTCAGAGAGGGTTGACGGGTCTTCAGGTTCGTCGGTTCGGCCGTCGCCTGCTTGGTGTAGTGCTTCTCCTCGAACTCGATCGGGCTGAGCCAGCCGAGCCGTTCCTGGATGCGACGGGAGTTGTAGAAGCCGTCGATGTACTCGAAGAGCGCGAGGTTCGCCTCGGCGCGCGTGGGGAAGGTGCGCCCGCGCAGTCCCTCGGTCTTGATGAGCATCCACAAGTTCTCAGCGAGAGCGTTGTCGTACGACGACAGCGAGGGATGGGCCCGCAACTCCCGGGGGTGGCACGGAAGTACAAGACGGATGGCAGGCGGGAACAAGACTCCGACGGGCGGAGCCCACCAGAGTGGCCGTCAGGGGTTCCGCCGTCCTGCCGGAACGGTCAGGCACCGCCATGACGGCCCTCCGGGGCCGGCCCCACACCCGAGCGTGCGCTCCAGTGTGGGCTCCTTCACTGACACACCTTCACCAACGGGAGCACGTTTCATGACCGATTCCACGGTCTCCCTCTTCGAAAAGCTCGTCCAGGCCGACCCGCGTAGGCGTCTTCAGCCCCCTCGTCGGCGGGGGGCGCGCGGCGGAGCGGCGACACACTCGACGTGTGCTTCCCCGACCTGGCCGACGGCGCCGGCCACCCGGCGTCCTCCGTGGCCGCACGGCACACGACGGTCACGGCGGGCGGCAGCACCCTCCTAGACAACGACGGCGACCTCTGCCAGACCGTCGACAAGCTCCCGGCCGGTCCGACCCGGTACACGATCCGCACGGACCTGACCCGCCCGGCCACGGTGGCCGGCACCAGCAGCCGCCTGACCGCGGCCTGGACCTTCACTTCGAAACACACGTCACAACACCCGAACACCTCCACCCTCCTCCCCCTCTCCACCGTCCGCTTCCCTCCCACCCTCACCCCCACCGGCACGGCCGCCTCAGGCCGCCGCACCACGGTCCCGCTCTCCGTCGAGGACCCGGCCGCCAAGCACCTGAAGTCCCTGGTGGTGAAGGTCTCCTACGACGCCGGAGCAACCTGGTCCGCCGCCGGCGTGACCACCGACCACGGTAAGAAGACCCTTGCCCTGACCCACCCGGTCAAGGCCCACTCGGTCTCCTTCAAGACGACCCTGACCGACACCGAGGGCAACACCTACTCGGCGACGATCCTGAGGGCGTACCTCCTCACCTGATTCGAAAATCCCCCGTCCCGTGTCCGTAGCCGCTGGTCAGGCTGCACCGTCTGTGTGGAGGGTCACTTGCTCACTGCTCGCCGCGGACCCCGCTGCCGTGGGCGCCCTGCGCATCCGGGCCGAGGACCGGCGCCCGCAGGTGCGGGAGCGCTTCTACAACGGCACCGACGAGACCGCCGCCGACGCCGCGATCGCGTTGCTCAGCGTGGACGGTCCGAGGGGAGTCCCGGGCGAGGTGCTGTCGGTGACCCGAGAGCGGTACGGCGCCGTCCCGCACAGCTATGTCCTGTGCGAGCGCGACAACGCCGTACGCCCCGCCCTGCAGCGCCGCCTGATCCGCGAGATCGACGCCGTGTCGGTGACCCCGACCCGGGTCTTCGAGCTCGACTCGTCGCACTCGCCGTTCCTCTCCCGCCCGGAGGAGCTGACCAGCGCGATCGAGGCCGTCTACAGGAGTTGGTTGCCTTCAGCCTTGCCCTGGCGCCAGTAGCCCGTGAAGGCGACCAGGCGCCGGCGCAGGGTGCGGATCGCCGCGGCCTCGCCGGCGAGGCCGCGGCCACCTCCTGCTCGTCGCCGGATTCGGGCACCTCGAGCAGCGCCTCGCCGACCACGTCCGGGGCGAGCCGTTCGAGGATCCGGATGATGGCCGGCGCCGCGGTTTCGTCGCCGCCGAGCAGCAGGCAGCCGGTGTGCGCCGGCGGGTGGAAGTCGATGCGTGGCTTTCATCGAAGATCATCTGTAATCGATCAACTGTCGACAGTGGAGTGGGTGTGGAGCAAACATTTGATGTGAAGCGGGTGTTGTGGCCCGCGGGCCCCGTCATCGCGGCCCTGTGTGTCTTGGCGCTGCTGGCCGGGGTGACACCCGCCCGGGCGATGCCGGCGCAGCAGGCGGCGAGTCGCGCTCAGCTGGCGGCGAGTCGCGCTCAGCTGGCGCCGGGAACCCTGACAGCCGTCGAGGCTGACGACGAGGTAACGATAACCCTGGAGAACGAACACATCTCCGAAGTCCCCAGCGATCTCCTGGAGACTTGGATGGACGAGATATCGAACGCCGCGCCGGTGCTCAGCGACGCCATCAAGCAGTCTTTCGCCGCCAACCCTGTGGACATGGGCGCGTCGGGGGTCAGCACGGAACCGTGGATCACCTTCGACGGGAAGTTGTCCCTCTCGATCCCCACGAACAGCATCTCCCTGGTCATACCGGTGGACTCGGCTCAGATCGATGCCTCTGTCTGGCAGCGACTCCTCGCGGCGGCCGGCGGCATCCTGGTCCAGTATCTCGTCCGCACCCTCTGCTATGCGGCCTTCCAGGTGGGATCGGTGTTCGCCGGGCCGTTCTGCGCCGTCCTGGGAGCTTTCAGCGGCACGATGTTCTACCAGGCGCTCATCATCTTCGCGGACGGAAAGCAGGCTGATCCCAAGCAGTGGGCAGAGGGGTTCGCTTTCGCCGTAGTGGCAGCCCTCGGCGCGGGGGTCTGGGAAGGCGGCCTCAACGAATTCGCGAAGAACCAGGTCCGGCCGCTCTTCGAGGACATCCTGGACAGCATCCGGCGAAGCTGGATCAACCAGAAGATCAAGTCCACGATCGATTGGCTGGAGCCTTACTGGTCAAAATTCACGGGCTTCCTCAGCGACGCGTTCACTAGGGCGCACAGCACCTCCGGTTTGCCCGGGGGGGACCGGCCTCTGAGGATCATGGTGGTGGGTGACTCGATGAGTCAGGGCCACGAGGGCGACTATACGTGGCGCTACCGGCTGTGGCAGTGGCTCCAGGACCAGCGCGTGGCGGTTGACTTCGTCGGCCCGTACGACGGAACCCGGGGGCCCGACCCGGCCGGCCCGCCGCAACCGCCGCCGCTGCAAGGCGAGCCCACGCCCGCTGCCGGGCCGCCGCGCGCCGACGGCGGGTACGCCGCCGACGCGGCGCCGTTCGACAGCCAACACTTCGCCATCTGGGGCCGGCAGGCGGCCCAGGACAAGGACCTGATCAGGGAGCAGGTCGCGAACTACCAGCCGGACATCCTGCTGGTCGGCCTGGGCTTCAACGACATGGGCTGGTTCGTCAGCGGCCCCGAGGGCACCCTCGCCAGCATGAGGACGCTGGTCGACAACGCCCGTGCCGCCAAGCCGGACCTCAAGTTGGCGCTGGCAAATGTCCCACAGCGCACCAAGATCAACGGCCGGGACGATCTGCCGGTGAACACCGACACCTACAACAGGATGCTCGCCGCCGCGATCCCCACCTGGAGCACCACCGCGTCACCGGTCAAGCTCGTCGACTGGCGCGGCAACTACAGCTGCGAGGTCAACGCCTGCCCGGCCGGGTACGACGGCCTGCACCCCAACGCCCGCGGCGAGTACGAGATCGCCGGCGCCTTCGCGCAGACCCTGCACAACGGCTACGGCCTGGGCGCGAGCGCCCCCACGACGTCCGGCGTCCTGCCGAGCCGTCCCACCCCGATACCGTCGAGCGTTAGCGCGGAGGCCAGTCCGCTCGGCTTCACCGTCACCTGGGAGCCGGTCTACGGCGCCTTCGGCTACACCGTGCGCTCTCGCATCGCCGGCACCTCCACCTGGAACGAGTTCCACGTGTCGACCAACCGGTACGACAACAGCTGGGTCGTCGACAGCCAGCAATGGGAGGCCCAGGTCCGCACCGACAACGGCGACCACGTGTCCGGCTGGTCGGACGTGGTCTCCACGACCGTCCATCCCCAGACCGCGCCGGGCCCCGCCGACATCCTCACCCTCGCCACCCCCGCCGGCTTCGACATCCGCTGGGACCCGCCCACCGGCGACAACACCTCCACCATCGAGCGGTACGCTGTGCTCACCTACGACCTCGACATTCCTGGCGCGTTCGTCAACCGTGTGGGTATCCGCGGGCGGTCAGCGAGCATCGACGGGCTCGTCTCGGGGCACCGCTACCTCGTCGCCGTCGAGAGCTGGAACGCCGCCGGAGGTGGCCTTCCCGCCGGTGCCCGCGGCATCGTCGTCGGAGGCGGAACCCCGCCGACACCGACCGACCTGACGGTCACCGCGACGGATCTCACCACCGTCCAGCTGGCGTGGAACAGCTCCGCCGAAGTCGGCGGATACGAAGTGACCATTCGCAACATCAACGACGGCAGCGTGTCGCGCGAAGTGGCCAACGGCACCACCCACGGCATCGCGTTCCTCTTCCCCGGCTACTGGAACTACGAGTTCTGCGTCAGGGCGTTCAACGGCATTCAGACGTCCGGCAGTTCCAACTGCGTCACCCTGCCCCTCCCACCACGGCCGGGAGGCCCAACGTGCCGCCCGACGCCGAGCCGACGCCGATCGGCGATTCCTCCGTGCTTTCGGCTACCGTCGGCTGAGAAGCTCGCCAGGCGCCGGCCCCGGCACGATCAGGCTCGTGCCGGGGCTGCGGCCCACGGCATTTCCCGCTCCGTCTGGTATTTCGAGGTCGACGATGATGGTCTCGTCCCAACCACGGCGAAAGAAGCGACTCGGCAGGGCGGATGACTACCTCCGAGCGCCACCTTCACGGGCGGCTCCTCTGCTCGGTGATCTGGTGCCCCATCATCTTCGCGCCCGGAAGCGGCCGGGCCAGAGTCAGCAAAAGCGCCCGCAGCCAGCTCGAATGGCTGCGGGCGCCCTTTGTGATGCTGCCGGACGGTCAGCGGTCGACGACGTCCTTAACGAGCCCGGCGGCCCCGGTCTACGACCTCCTGCTCCTCCAGGTCGACAACGAGGCCGTCACGCAGTGACCACACGCACCCTGTCCTGACACTGGTCTCCGCGCGGGCGGACCGTGAGTGCTCACTCGGTGTCGGTGTAGTCCAGGAAGTCGGCGACGGCGGGGATGCCGCGACGGCGGGCGAGTTCCTTGCGCAGGTCTTCCAACGTGCTGGTGCCGCGCGCGGAGGTGACGCCTCCCATCCGGTCGACGGCGTCATGCGCGGTGGCCACGGCGGCGTCGACATCACCGAGACCGAGATGGGCTTCGGCGAGCCTCGCCAGGTAGATGGCGTGACCGCGGGGAAAGGCGTCGCCGTTGTACGCCTCCTGGCTGGTGTGGACGGCGGAGGCTTCCAGGAAGTGGACGACGGCCCGTTTGGGGTTGCCGAGGCTGAGGGCGGAGCTCCCGATGAGCTGGTGGGTCTCACCGAGGTTGTACCAGTACACGCACGGGAGGTCGTCCTCGATCGGTCCGGCGTGCTCGTAGGCGTCCAGCGCGGCGTTGGCGGACCGGTCGGCGGCCCGGCTGTCGCCGGCGTGCGCGTGGGCCCGGCAGGCGCGGGCGTGGAGCATGGAGGTCAGGCGGGCTGATCCCGTCCTCGGTGCCTGCGACAGGGCGGCTTCGACGAGGTCGACCGCGCCGCGGGGGTCGCCGGTGTAGTAGTGCTGGATGGCCCAGAACGCGAGGGTGTTCGCCGCGGCCACGTGATCGTCGGCGCTGGCGGCGGCCCGCAGGGCGGTGGAGTAGTGCCGTTCGGCGGCAGCCGCCTTACCGCTGTCGTAGGCCGTCCAGCCCGCACTGCGGGACGCTTCGGCCGCCGCGGCGAACAAGCGGCGCTCCACACCTTCGCCGAAGGACGCGTTCTTGAGAGTGGCCCTGATCATGCGGAGTTCGGTGGCTGCCAAGGCGCCGCTCGAAGTGGTCGGGGACGTCGTCGCGAGCCCGGCGACTTCCGGTGCCTCGCTGCTTCCGGTGCCTCACAGCCTGGTGACGTCCGTCCGGCGGTTGTCCGGTTTGAAGGGCAGCGTGGTGACGGTCGCCCGGATCTCCCGCTGTGCCGTTCCCGGCCTGCCCCAGAGGACGACGACCTCCGTGCCGGGCGTCGCGCACGCGGGATCGATGACGCACAGCGAGACGGTGGCGCGCAGATTCGGGCTCAGGGCCCGGCCGGTGGACACTCCCACGAGGCTGCCGGACAGCAGGACCTGGTCGAAGCTGGGGCCGCGCCGGCGGGGGAGGTCCATCTGGTCGGGGGCCTCGGCGTCGTCCAGGAGCGAGGTCAGGACGCCGCCGACATCCTGCTTGTTCCACAGCAGCCCCACCAGCACGCGGCCGGGAGCGCCGCTCGCCGCGTCCGCCGCCAGTGCGTCGCGGCCGAGGAAGTCGCGGTCGGGGACGCCACGGCGAAAGCCCCAGCCGAGTTCACCCGGCTTGCGGAAGTAGTCGGTCACCCCGTTGACGGGGACGAAGCTGCCGCCCGGTGTCCCCCTGCGGAACTGCCTCGGCGCACCGGGCGTGAGAATCGACGCCGGCAGGTAGTCGAGCCCGTTGGTCGCGATGCCGGCCTCGATGTGCTGCGCGGGCTGGGCCCGGAAGCCGAGTTGCTGGATGCCGAACCCCTGCCCGGTCGCCACGACCGCGGACCAGATCTCGTTCGCGTGGTCGGCCGGACCGTGCAGCTCGTAGCCCAGCTCGCCGGAGATGCCGGTACGCAGCACCCGCACCGGCACTCCGCCGACCTGTGACATCCGGCTCCGGCTGAAGCCGATGTCACGGAGGCTCTCTCCGGTGACCTTCTCCAGCGTGAACAGGGACGCGGGGCCCTGGATGCCGAAGATGAACTGATCGGGGCTGATGTCGGACGCCTCCGCGTCCCAGCCGCCCTGACCGAGCTGCCAGAGCAGCCAGTCGCAGCTCCCGGCGGTGTAGACGAACTCCTCGGGGCCGAGCCGCAGGAGCACGCCCTCGGACGCGATCCAGCCGTTCTCGTCCAACTGCACATGGTGCTTGATCTGGCCGGCCTCGAAACGGGAGAGATCCCGCATGCCCAGCCGACCGAGGAAATCCAGGGCCTGTCGGCCGCGCACACTCACCTTGTGCAGCGAGGTCCAGTCGCCGACGTAGCACGATTCGACATGGGCGAGGGCTTCCTCCACCCAGCCCGTGTACTCGTCGGGGAGGAGGATCTGTGCGAAGCGGCTGAAGGTGCCCCGCCGGTTGCCTTCGTCCTGGGCGGCTGCGGCCGGGCTGAACAGCGCGGGCCGTTCCGTGATGAACGGCGCCTCACCCAGTTCGAGGACCGCTTCGTATGTGGCGCGCTGCTGCGCGGCTGTGTCCATTCCCCACTCCCACTGCTGCGCGTCGATGAAGCGCACTGGATCGATTTGGCCGGACGGTTGAAGATGGCACCGACATTTCGGGAACCCTTACGGCACAAGGCTGTTGAGGCACCCCCGGTCGATCGGCGGACCGGTGGCTCAGTAGTGGCGGCGCGAGCCCTTCGGCGCCACCGGAATCCGCATCAGGTCGGCGCCCAGCACCATCGATCCGCCGAATTCCGCGCGGCGCGCGCTGTCGCGCAGGAGCCGCCGCCACTTCGCGTCGGAGACCACGGTCGACTGTCCCGGGCCGAGATGCGTGGCGACCAGTGCCCTGGCCCCGGACTCGGCCGCGATCCCGCCGAGTTCGGCCACATCCGTGTGCGTGGACCTGATGTGGTCGATCAGGGCCTGCGGAAGCCCCAGGCTCGCCAGCCCGTCGGGGTAGATCGCCTCGTGCACCAGGACGTCCGCGTGGCGGGCCAGCCGTACGAGGTTCGGGGCCGGGGCGGTGTCCCCGGAGAAGACGACGCTGCCGTGGTCGGTGTCGAACCGGTAGGCGTAGGAGGGGAAGACCGCACCGTGCGGAACCAGGACGGCGGTGACCTTCACGTCGTCGTTCTCCATGACCGTGAAGGGCGCCATCGCCGGAGCGGTGTGCGTCGCCGAGGCGCCGACGCCGGACGGCGGCAGCACATCGTGGACGTTCAGCAGCGTGGCCGGGTCGAGGCCCGCGTGCTCGGCCATGAAGAACGTGGGGGACGCGGCGTACGCCTGCCCGGCGAGCCTCGTCATCTCCACGGTGCCCGGTATCGGTCCAGGAGCGCCGCTGACGGTCGAGACGATCCCCGCGGAGCCGGGGCCGTAGACATCGACCGGGTTCAGGAACCCCTGGCCGCCGGCGGCGCCCGCCGACAGCAGGGGGAAGGCGTAGTAGTCGACGATGTGGTCGGCGTGCAGATGGGTGAGGAAGATGCCGGCCAGCGACGGCATCGACAGCCCGGCGCGCAGGTACTGTGTCACCGCTCCGCGGCCGCAGTCCACGACGTACGTCCTGCCGTTCACCACCAGCGCCGACGAGATGCCGTACCGGTCCGCCAACGGTGGCGGCCCACCATTGGTGCCCAGCAGAGCGAGGGACAGGCCCGGACCGGCGGGCTGTGCGGCCGCGGCGGCCGATGTGGCGCCCAGCAGGGGTACAGCGACGGTGGCGGCGGCCATCGCGCCGAGCATCCGTCTGCGTGACGTCTTCGTCGTCTCGGTCTCCGTCTCCGTCTCCGTCTCCGTCTCCCGGGATCCCTGGGAGACCGAGACGGGTTCGGCGCAGGTGGACATGCACGACGGTTCGGCTGTGGATTCACATGCACACATGGTGAGCGGCCCCTTTGCGGCTCGGACGGCATGGGCCGGGCCGGCGTTCGCGAGTCCCGTGGCGAGCGCCGTTCCCGTGAGCGGTTGAGCGGTAGAGCAATTGAGTGGTGCGGGGGCTCTCGCGCCGTGGGTCACCCGGTGGGTGCGTGGATCCCGTTCTCGATGGCGGGGATGGGGTTCTGCGTGAACCACCGAGTCAGGAACGCCAGGAATACCGTGATCTTCCTCGGAGTGGCCTGGCCGGGGCCGTAGATCGCGTAGAGCGGGCGGTCCGGTACCGCCATCCCGGGCAGGAGTGTCTCCAGCGCCCCGGACATGAGGTCGTCGTACGCGGAGCGCTGCGGCAGCAGGGCGATGCCGCGGCCCTGGACGGCCGCCTTCTGCAGGGCGATGTAGGAGTTGGACGAGAACGCCACGTTGCGGATCTTGTGCAGGGTGGAGCTGTGTCCGTATCCCAGGCGCCAGACCGGGTCATTGATGTGCACGAGACAGTCGTGCGCGGTCAGGTCGTTCGGATGGGAGAGGGGATCGTGCAGATCGAGGTATGTCTTCGACGCGCACAGAACGAAGGGGAGGGACGCGATCTTCTTGAGACGGACGCTGGAATCCCGTAGGTCCCGTGTGTGGAAGGCGATGTCGAATCCGCTGTCCAGGAAGTCGTACGTCCGGTCGGAGAGCCCGCCCAGTTCGAAACGTACGAGGATCTTCGGATGGGCGGTGGAGAAGGCGGCGATGGCGTCACCCAGATCAAAGCTGCCTATCCACTTGGGGCAGACGATGTTGAGCGCCCCTTCGGCCCGGTCGTGCCGCTGGGCGATACCGGCCTCCTCCGCCTTGATCTCCTCCAGGATGCGCGCGGCGAACTCGGCATAGCGCAGGCCCGGTTCGGTGAGGTTGACCGAGCGGGCCGTGCGGTTGACGAGGCGGACGCCGATCTGCCGCTCCAGCTCCGCGACATGGCGTGAGACGAGTGATCCCGATGAGCTCAACGCCTTGGCGGCTCCGCTGAAACTGCCGATCTGCGCGACGGTGACGAAACTGCGCATGAGGAGCAGACGATCCATGGAATTTCCTCCAGTCGTCCATGGCTCCGGTGTCCCTCCGGGCCAGGTCGAACATGGGTTGGTACGTCGTTCGCCCCGAGGCGGGGGCGGCTCCGGGCGACGACCGGAACCGGCTGATCCGATCTCGTACGGGCTCAGCTAGAACGTTCTAGTGGTGACGCTAGCAGAAGCGGCCGCCCCTCACGAGAGCCCGGAAGCGGGGAATTTTGGAGTGGAGGGGGGACGTGGTCATGGCGGGGCGCACAGTCGCCGCCGTGGCGTTCCAGTCACTCTGTGTTTGCGCGGTGCGGTTTTTCTGCGCCGGGGCAGGTCGAGGGCCCGCTTCTCGCGTCGGGTGGGCGCCGGGTGCCACTGCCCGGGGTGGTCGTGCGAGTTGCTGAGACGGTCGAAGTGGCTGGTCAGCCTGGGTCCGGTAGGGCGTGAATCCTGTCGATCGCGTGGGTGATGACGTGATTCCAGGGCCATCGGGCAGGCACGCGGAGCCAGTGGCGGCGGCGGGTGGTCACGAGTTGCCCGGCGGCGGAGAACAGCCGGAAGCGGAGCCTCTTGGGTTCCCAGCGGCGGATGCCGCCGGTCATCGCGAGCATCGGCGTCCAGGCCAGGAGGTCAAGCGCGATGGAGATCATCTCCAGCCAGATCGGGTTCTGGGCGCTGTCGTGCAGGGGTAGGTTGCACAGGCCGGTGTCGCGGGCGCCTCGGATGCGGTCCTCGCAGCGGGCCCGTCTGCGGTGACGCAGTTCCAGGTCGGCGAGCCGGCTGCCTTTGGTGTTGGTCGCGAAGCAGGTGAGCCGGTTGCCGTCGACGTCGGTCATACGCAACTGGGCGCCGGGTGCGGGCGTTCCTTGCGGACGATCAGCCGCATCCCCTTCGGCCAGGTGCTCAGGTCGGGCATGTCGGTGATCTCTGTGACCCAGGCGCCGGTCCGCCCGGTGCCGCCCGCGTCGTAGGCCGGCGTCCAGGCTGTCTTCGGGATTTTCAGCAGAGCCTGGTGGATGGCGTCGGTGATGGTCATTCCGATGGAGTACGAAAGCCACCGGCCCGGCCGGGTGAGCCGGTCGAGGAAGGCATGAGTGCCGCCGACGGAGTCGGTGCGGATGAGTGTCTGCCGTCCCCGCCGCAACGGTCTGAGCAACTGGGCCAGGGCGAGCAGGGTGGTTTCGATGTGGTCGGCTGCGGTGTTGGAGCCTGCGTTGCCGGGCCGCAGCAGGGCGGCCACCGGCTCTCCGGATCCGGTCTGGCCGTGGTCGAGGAACGCTACAAGTGGATAGTGGCCGAAGGTCTTCTTCCAGGTCGCGGTGGCGTCCTGCTTCCCGGAGTGGGCGCGGACCAGCATGCCGTCGATGTCCACGGTCACCTGCCCGTCGGCGGCCGGAGCGCTCGCTCCGGCCAACTTCCAGACCCGCGTGTGGACTTCGGCACGGGCCGAGCGGATCGCGGTCAGGGCCTTCGGGCCGGACGCGGCCAGGGCGCCGATGAGGCGGGAGACGGTCGGATCGGAGGCCACCGGTCCGAACACCTCGGGCTCGGCACGCAGCGTCGCCGCGTCCGCCAGGCAGTCCCCGCCCAGGGCGACCACGAGTGCGGCAGCAGGACCTTGCCCGGGTCGTGTACCGCCCGCGGCTTGCCCTACGGCGCCAAGGCTGCCGATATCGCGCCGTCCAGACCGGACTTGCGGACCGTCTCGACCAGCAGCACCGCCCCGGCCTGCGAGACCACCGAGCGGCCGCCGCACTCGACACGGACACGCGGGTAGGACCCGCTACGCTTCTTCACCTGAGGAGTGCAGTTCTCTTGACGACGACCACGACCCTGGACAAGTCCCCTCATCCAAGGTCATAGGCACTCCTCGCCTCTGTGGCCACGCTTCGGGCTGCCCCCCTCGTGAAGGCGCGAGGGTGACTGAGGTCTCTGTCGAACCCGGGGCGGTTCAAAGAGGTGGCGGTCTTTTCGTACCTGGTCGCGAGGCCACGGAACCCCTTCCTGATGGGTGAGTTCATGGCGGCGTATCGGGAAGCGCAGGAGATGTCCGCCTTCGCGATCCTGCTCATGTGCCGACTCGACCACGCAGAAGACGAACTCAACGCCCAGGCTGCTCAGCCTGCCGCGAAGCCGTGAGCTGTCTCGTGGCACAGCATCCGCCTGCTCCAGCCCCAGTGGGGCAGTGGCGCAGCCCGAGGGTGAGGTGCCTGCGGCGGGCACCTGTCAATGGCCTTGAAGTTCTCCCCGTAGGCGGCCAGGAGTTCTCCCCGCTGGCGGCCATGTGGGCTTCCCCGGCGGCGGCCAGTTATCTCCCCGCCGTGGGTGGTGTGGTGGTCAGCTGAAGGGCTTGACGCCCTGGCCGGAGGTGGCCTGTGCGAGCCGGAAACTGTCACCCTGGGTGACGACGATGTGGGCGTGGTGCATGAGCCGGTCGACGGTGGCCGTGGCCAGGGTCTTCGGCATGATCTCGTCGAACCCGGAGGGGTGCAGGTTGCTGCTGACCGCGAGCGCGCGCCGTTCGTAGGCGGCATCGACCAGCCGGTAGAAGCCCTCGGCGGCGTCGGGGCTGACCGGGAGGAGGCCGATGTCGTCGACGATGATCAGGTCGGAGCGGATGATCCGGGCCAGGGCCCTGGCGATGGAGTCGTCGGCGCGGTGGCGGCGGACCAGCGCCCCGAGGTCCTCGATGGTGAACCATGCGACCGTCATCCCGGCCTCGACCGCGGCTTGGCCCAGGGCCTCGGTGAAGTGGCTCTTCCCGGTGCCCGAGGGTCCGCAGACACAAAGGCTCTCGCGGCGGCGGACCCATTCCAGGGTCTTGAGCGCGTCCTGGGTGGCGCGGGGGATCGAGGACGCCTGTTCGTCCCAGTCGCCGAAGGTCTTCCCGGCGGGGAAGCCTGCTCGCTTGCGGCGGGTGTGCAGGTTGGCGCGGTCGCGTCCGGCGGCCTCCTCGGCCAGCAGGACGCGCACGACCTCGGCGGGGTCCCAGCGTTGGGCCTTCGCGGTGGGGATCACGTCGGCGAGAGTGCGGCGGATGTGAGGGAGTTTCAGGCGGCGGGTGAGGTCGATCGCCTCGGCCAGCGGGTCGCCGGTGGAGCCGTGGACCTGGCGGAGCGGGGTGGCCATCAGATGCGGTCCTCTTCTTCGGTGCTGTTCGTGGTGTCGGTGCTGGATATGGGGGCCGGGGTGGTGCCGAAGGCGGCCCAGGCGGAGGTGCCGGGCTGCAGGCTGTGGGTCTCACTCGCGCGAGTGGGCTCGGCGGCGTCGCGGCCGGCCTGGTAGTCGAGGATGGACAGCAGGTCCTTCTCGGCGAAGCGGCCGGTGACCGCGGCGGTGCCCAGCGCGCGGTCAACTGCCTGCGGAGAGTACAGCTTTGACAAGGTGACGGCCTCGGCCATCTTGGCCTTGACGCGGCGGGTGCCGGCGGTCGCGGCCTCGATGAGCCAGGTCGCGGCGCCGGGGCCGATCATCAAGAACGCGGCCTCGGCGGCGCTGGTGGCCTTCGGGGTGCGCTCTGCGTCCTTGTCCTCGCGCTGGGGGTAGTGCTCGGCGGCGATGACCGGGGAGCCGGGGGTGCCGCGCCGGTGGCGGGCGACCTCGGCGGCGGTGCCGTCCGCGCCGACGGCGGTGACGACCAGCTCGTCGCCGTGGAACCGGGCCCAGACCCGGGTGTCGATCAGCTCGTGCGGGACCGAGTAGCGCACCGCCTCCACCGAGATGGTGGCGTCCCAGTTGACCCGGCGGGTAGTGCCGAACGCGACGGTGAACGGCTGCCGGGGCAGCGGGTGCAGCCGCTGGCCTTCCTCGGCGAGCATCTCGGCCGGCGTGCGCCGGGTCGCGCGGTGCACCCGCGCGTTGACCTCGGTGCAGAACTCGCGGCAGGCGGCCTCCAGTTGGGCGAACGTGCGGTACTCCTCCAGCAGGTTGACGTCCCTGGGGACCAGGTCGGCCTTGGCGATGCGGACCGTGGCCTCCGATCCGCCCTTGGTCTCCGGGTCGGCCGGCAGACAGGTGCGGATGGTCGTGCCGTAGTGCCGGGCGACCTCGACGATCTCGGGGTTGCGCACCGCGATCCCGGCGATGTGGTCGGTGGTGACCGTCTTCTCGTTGTCGGTCAGCACGAAGGCCGGGATCCCGCCGATCCTGCGGAACGTGGCGTCCAGGCAGGAGGTGACCGTGGGCAGGGTCTTGTCCCAGATCGGGATCACGACCCGGAACCTCGACCAGGCCAGCCACGCGCACCACAGCGTGGTCTTCCGCCCGCCGATCACCGGGCCGTCGCCGAAGTCGTACTGCAGCCACAGCCCCGGCTCGGTGATCCAGGGCCGGTAGATCCTGCGTCGCCCGGCCAGATACTGGGCCTTCGCCTCGGCCACGGTGCGGCGGGTGGTGCGCTCCCCGCCGGTGAAGCCCATCGCAGTGATGCGCTTGTGGACCACGTCCGCGCGGATCTTGCCGCCGGAGCGGACCACCAGCTCCTCGATCTTGGGCAGGTAGGCGTCGATCGCGCGGTCCCGGTGCCGGCGGGCCTCGGGGGCCTGCCCGGCCGCGCGCATCTTCACGTAGCGGGCCACCGTGTGGTGGTCGCACCCGGCCAGCTCGGCCGCCGCGCGGTAACTGCCCGTGAGGTCGTATGCCTCCAGGATGTCCATGATCTCCCTGCTGTTCTTCACCCGCCCGACTCTCGCCGACCGGGATCTGGATCTTGTGAGCGGGGAGATATCTGGCCGTACGCGGGGAAACCGCTGGCCATCAGTGGGGCCGTAAATGGCCGCCTATGGGGAGTTTTCCACGGCCGCCGTCAGGCACCCGGCCAGGTGTGGTTATTACCAGGAGCGGGTGATGTCGTTGGTGTCGAGAGTGACCGAGCCATTGATGGCCAGGGCCTGTCCGTAGATGGTGACGCCGGCGTTCACGGTGATCGATGTCAGGGCCAGGATTCTGCCCGTGAAGGCGGTGTCGGTGCCGAGAGTGGCTGAGCTTCCGATTTGCCAGATCACGTTCCTGGCTGTGGCGCCGTTGATGAGGAGCACGCGGCCGGCCGTTGCCGTGGTCAACGTGGATCCGATTTGGAAAACCCATTCAGCGTTGCGGTCGCCCTGGGCGTCCAGGGCGAGCGTGCCGGTGAGAGCGAGGGACGTGGGGGCGTGGTAGACGCCGGGAGTCAGTGTCAGGCCGCCGACGTCTCCGGAAATGTCGGCGTCCGGGAGCTGGGCGACGGCGGTGTCGTAGGCGGCGATGAGATCGGCGTGAGCCTGAAGGGCGTCAGCGTCTGTGATGTGGATGGTTCCGTGAACCTGACCGGGCGGGAATCCGGTGACGGACACTCCCGGGCTCACCCCGAGATCCCCGGTGACTTCGGAGGGGCCGGTGTTGGTGACCGACGCACCGCCCAGCACCGCGAAGCGTCCCAGATAGGTGTAGGCGTCCGAAGCGGTCGCGGTGCCGCCGAGGGTGATGACGGAGACGTCGACCGGGCCGAGTTCTCCCGCGGGGAGCAGGGCGTGGATCTCCGTGTCGGAGGCGATTCGCCAGGAGAGGGCGGGCGTGCCACCGAAGGTGACCGCAGTGGTGTAGGAGAACGCGGTTCCGGTGATGACGACGAGATTGCCCCCGTCCACCGGCCCTTTGTCCGGGGTGAGAACGGTGATGGACGGCGAGTTGAGATAGGTGTAGACGACCCCACCGGCGGTTCCGCCCCTGGTTCGTACGGTGATCGTCACCGGACCTGCGGAGGCGGCCGCGGGGACGGTGACAGTGAGTTGACCGTCGGAGTCGACGGTGAAGGCGGCGGCCTGCGCACCGAAGAGGACCTCGTACGTGGTGTAGAGGCCGAGCCCCGTGAGGGTCGCCGTGTTGCCGCCGGCCAAGGGGCCGGCGGGCGGCGGAGTGAGGCGGAAGGAGGGTGGCGGCAGGTAGTAGAAACTGCCGACGACGCCCGTTCCGCCGGGGGTGGTGACCGAGACCGGGACGGGGCCGTGGCCGGAGGGGGTGACGGTGGCGGTGGTGGAGTCGCTGAGCACCGTGAAACTCGCAGCCCGGCGGGTGCCGTAGAGCACACTGGTGGTGCCGGTGAAGTGGCTGCCGGCGAGCGTCACCGCGTCGCCCCCACCCGTGGATCCCTGATTCGGTATGACCGCCATGGGGGCGCTCCCTGAGTCTGTCGGCCGATCGGCCGATCGGCGGGCTGCGTCTTCGGCCGGTCCCTTGCATCGATGACCGCAGTGGTTCTCTCTTCGGAGTAGCCCACTGGTCCACGGGACGCGGCAAGGGTTGGGGGCATATGTCACTCGAAAGAGGTACGTGTTCGCAGGCGCGTATCCAGCCGCCACTGCATGCCTCGCAACGACTGCTTCCGGGTCAGAGCAAGGCCGTTTACTGGGGCCCTAGCTTCACCACCGCAACAATCTCGGATGGTGCAAAGAATTGACATATGAACAGATCTTCGTCAAAACGCCGCTAATGCGCCCCGTTTTCACGCCGTGGCGCTCACCTGAACGGCTGATTCTGCGACGAAAGCCTTGTCGGCGTGTGACTCTGCTGGGTTGATTCTCGTGTCCGTATCAGCGGCATTCGAGTCCGCAAACAGACACGGGAAAGCCCCCTGATCAGGCGGCAGTTTACGCCTGACGGGCTGTGATTCTCGACAGGCCCTGCGCACAGCGCCGACGGCTGCAGACCGTCGACCGGGCATCGGCGCAAGGCCATCGAGATGCCACTTGGCCAGTGGACACGAGAGCCGACTCGCCCTCATCCGGGACGTAAGCGGACCGAACGCCCCATCACTGCTCGGCAATGTACCGCATGCCGAGCAAGGAGGAACACTCATGCCTATCAGCCCGAACCAAGGATCCAGCGGCGGCGGCACACTCGTCACGATCACCGGCAGCAACCTCACCGGTACCACCGCCGTGCGCTTCGGTACGCGACTCGCCACCTCCGTCACCAACGTCTCGCCCACCCAGGTCACCGCAGTCTCCCCCTCCGGCACCGGAGCGGTCGGCGTCACCGTGACCACCCCGGGAGGGACGAGCAACCCGATCCCGTTCTACTACGTCGGGGCGCCGTTCAAGCAGTCCCTCAGCCCGGCCTTCGGGTCGACCGCGGGCGGCGACACCATCACCATCAACGGCACCGGATTCTCCAGTGCCACCAGCGTCTCCTTCGGTGCCAACACCGCGGTGCCGACGGTGGTGTCCGACAGCAAGCTCACGGTCGTCGCACCGGCCGGCGCGGCCGGCTCGGTCGGCGTCAGCGTCACCACGGCCGGCGGCACCAACAACGGGCTCTCGTACACCTACGTCGCAGCCCCGACGGTGACGGCGGTCGTCCCGGCAGAGGGACCGGAGTCCGGCGGCACCGCGGTGACCCTGACCGGCACCGGCTTCACCAGCACCAACCAGGTCACCTTCGACGGCAACCCGGCACCGTTCACCGTGATCTCCGACACCTCGGTGTCGGCCGTCACGCCTCCCGGCACCGGCGGTCCCGTCGACGTCGTCGTGACCAACGACGCAGGCAGCGCCATCCTCGCGGACGCGTTCACCTACATCGCCGGCCCCGGCATCTGACCGGCCCTCAGCGGTCGGTCTCTCAGCGGCCGGCCTGTCCGGAGCGGACCTGGTAGCCCGCCAGGGCCCGTTCGTCTCCAAGCCCCCGGCCCGGAAACCCCACCTGGGCCGGGGGCCCCACTGCCCACCTCTCAGCAGAGGCAGGGCACTCCGTCAGCTCTCTCTTCGACCCTCCTGGCCCGCCCGACACTCTACGGAGACATCGTGAAAGACAGCGCCCCCGTGGCGGGAGCAGTCCGGCCCACCGCCGTCATCGCCGCCGTTCCCGTTCTCACCTCGGTCGTACCCGGTACGGGCCCTGCGGCAGGCAACAACGACGTCGTCCTGACCGGCAGCGGTTTCGTCGGAATCACCGCCGTCATGTTCGGCACCAAAGCGGCCCTCGGCTACACGGTCAACTCCTCGACGCAGATCACCGCAGTAGCCCCGTCCGGAACCGGCACCGTTGCCGTGACCGTCAAAACGCCCGGCGGAACCAGCAACTCGGTCCCCTATATCTACGCGGCACAACCCTCCCTGACCGCCGCGTCGCCGAGCCAGGGGCCGTCCTCGGGCGGCACCACCGTCATCCTCACCGGGACCGGCCTCGCCGGGGCCACGGCAGTCACCTTCGGCAGCACACCCGCCACCAGCTACACCGTCAACTCCCCCACCCAGATCACCGCCGTCGCCCCCGCAGGAACGAGCGCCGTACCCATCACCGTCACCACGCCCGGCGGTACGACCGGTCCCGTCTACTTCTTCTACCTCAACGCGCCCACCGTCACCACCGTGTCGCCGAGCCAGGGGCCGTCTTCGGGCGGCACCACCGTCGTCCTCAGCGGGGCCAACCTCGCCGGGGCCACGGCAGTCACCTTCGGCAGCACACCCGCCACCAGCTACACCGTCAACTCCCCCACCCAGATCACCGCCGTCGCCCCCGCAGGAGCGGGCTCCGTCGCCGTGACCGTCACCGGCCCGGGCGGCATCAGCAACTCCGTCATCTACACCTACGTGACTTCACCGGTCCTCGGCTCCCTCACCCCCACCCAAGGGCCCACCGACGCCGGAGCCGGAGTCACTCTCACCGGCAGCGGCCTGGCCACCACGACCGCCGTTCACTTCGGTGCCGCACCCGCGGCCTTCAACGTGCTGTCCGACGCCACGGTTGCCACGATCGCCCCAGCGGGGACACCCGGCCCCGTTTCCGTCAACGTGACCACGATCGGCGGCACCAGCAACTCCCTCACCTACACACGTGTCACCTCTCCCATGATCTAGGCGTGTCGCCCTCGAGCCCGCTTGGGCGACAGGGGGACCGCTCCTCGCCCTCGGAGGTCCTCCGCCGGTCGTTCCTGGTCCGGGCGCGATTGCTTCGACGCCGGGCGAGCTTGCCGACATACAAAGGGACCATTGCGCATAACCTGGCGTCCGCGAACCGTGCTCCCTGCCTCGCCGTGCCTCTGGCCCAAGTGGGTTGACTGGGCCCAAGCCTCCCCGGAATGCGAGAATCTGCGGCGTAACGTGACGCTCCCAGACCAGTCATGGCAGAACTCCGCCCTGACCGATCAAGGAGCCGAAACCGTGAGACGTTGGCAAGACCGAAGAATGTGGAAGACCGGCACCATCCTGGCGCTGGCCGCCGTAGTGGGCCTCGCTTCGCCGGCAGCGGCAGCTGTCGACTCGACGACGACGGTCACAGCATCACCCTCAGCAGCAAACGTCGGGGTACCTGTGACACTGACCGCGACCGTGATCTGTGACGCTGACCCCACCGAAGGTCTCGGCGTGACGTTCTTCGACGGAGGCGACATCCTGAGAACCGTGTCCGTCGGCGCGGGCGGACAAGCGGAGCACACGGCCTCCTTCACCACCACCGGCACTCACACCATCACCGCCGCATACAACGGCAACGACAACTGCTTCGCTTCGAACAACACGACCACCGTCGTAGTCTCAGCAGTGCCCGTACCCCCTACGCCACCTGCGAACGGGTTCTGCTTCCTCGCCTGCGGCGGCCTGATCGGTTTCACGGTCGGTGACATCAACAACAACATCAACGTGCACTGACCCTCCTGACGGCTCAGCAGCGTTGACCCGGCACGGGCACACGTTCCGCGTTCTCTCCCGCAGGGGAATGCTACGCCGGACATCACTCCCCACCTGCAGCGAGCACGGTGTGTGCTTCAAGGGCGAGCCGGGAGTCTTTCTGTAGGCGGGCATGCTGGGGGCCGGCTGTCACGCCGCAGTGACCGCGACCCGCGCCCAGTTCCTGGGCCTGCTCCGCAGCAACCGGCGCACCCCGGTCCTCGTGCGTCTGGCCGACGGCTCGTACGTGTCGGTGATCGGCACCGTGAAGGTGCGGGTCATCGACGCGCAGATCACCGTGACCTGCGCCGACGGCACGGTCTTCACCGGGGCATACCGCCTGGCCACGAGCCTGACCGACCCCCGCCGCCGCGCTGGCGAGCCTCTATCACCAGAGGTGGGAACACGAATCGGCGTACTACGCCCTCTTCCACACGCTCATGGCCGGGCGTGTCCTGCGCTCCGGCGACCCGGCCGGCGTCGAGCAGGAGATGTGGTCACTTCTGAGGCTCTACCGGGCACTGCGGACGGTCATGGTCGATGCCGCCGAGTCCCTTCCGGGCACCGACCCGGACCGCTGCGGGTTCGCCATTGCCTTCCAGACCGCCCGCGACCAGGTCATCCAGGCCGTCGGCATCGTCACGGCGAACTTCAACGAGGCCGGCCTTATCGGGCTGCGGGTTTTGGCCGGCCTGCTCCCGCCCCGACGCCGGGAGTGAGCACCCACAAGGTCACATTACCGATCTCCCGCTACAGCGAGCGACAGGACGACGGACACCCCGACGCCAGCAGCACCGTCACCGTCCTCGACATCACCGTCCTCGAACCCCCGCAATCGCAGCCCTTGCTGCCGACCCGTTTCCGCGACTACCGGCACACCGCCCCCACCCAGCGACGCAGGCGCAGGATCCTGACCCTGCTCCAAGAAGACCCCACCCGCCTCTGGCGCCCCCGCGACATCGCCGCACACTTCGGAGGCGTCACCCTGCACACCATGTACAGACAGCTCTCCCGATGGGCCGAGACCGGACTCGTCCACAAGATTGGCCCCGGCCTCTACGCCGCCACACCATGGACCTCAACTCCCCCTGCATGACCTGCGAAAACGCCAACTACCCGGCCTTGGGTCAAGCCCCATCTCCGCCGGAGCCCAATTCCTCGTCACCCGGCCGGTGTTCGAGACCACCGGGCTGCGCCGGATGCTCGACGCCCTTGACGCACCAGGCGCCGACCGGGTGCCGGTGCTCGTGTCCGTGGCCGCGCTGAGCGGCTTCGCCGAGGCCGAGTACACGGCCTACGAAGTACCGGACGTGAACGTTCCGCAGGAGATCCTCACCGCACCGGCCGCGGCCGGGCCCGGGACCCGCGGCCGGGAGACGGGCGCGCGCCTCGCCACCGATCTGCTGGCAGCGGTCCGTCCGCTGGCCGACGTCGTCGTCGTCTTCCAGGACGACAAGGAGACCGCCCGAGGCATGCCGGCGGCCGCGACCGGGGTAGTAGGTTGAACGGATGTCGACACTGCCGGTGCGCCTGCTGCTGTCGGGGAGTCCGAGGCGCGGCTCCGCGCACGAGTCGGCGCCGCGAACCGAGGGGGCGGTGGTCCCGCGCAGGTGCGGACCGCCCGCAGCGCAGGCCCCGTGGTCGATGTCCCGTACCGTCGTGGGTCCCGCTGGAATGAGGTAAGAGTTGGCATCCGTGGAGTCTCGAGAAGCAGGTGCGCAGCCGGTTCTGGCGCCGCTCACCACGGCCGCGATCTTCCTGGTCGTGACGGTGAACCCCGGTGGCGAAGAGGTGGCGCGCGATCTGCTGGGAGACGTGGCGGGCCTGCAGCGAGCGATCGGGTTCGGCTACCCGGACAGCAGGCTGAGTTGTGTCGTGGGCGTCGGATCGCAGGCGTGGGACCGCCTCTTCGAAGGGCCGCGCCCTGAACACCTGCACCCTTTCCGGGAGTTGCGGGGCGCCAAGCACACGGCCGTGTCCACTCCGGGAGACCTCCTCTTCCACATCAGGGCCACACGCCTGGACCTGTGTTTCGGTCTGGCCGCCGAGATCATGGAGCGCCTGCGCGACGTCGTCACGGTCCGGGACGAGGTGCACGGCTTCATGTACCTCGACGCCCGCGACCTCCTCGGCTTCGTCGACGGAACGGAGAACCCCGAAGGGAGCGCCGCACGTGCCGCGGTGCTGATCGGCGACGAGGACCCGCACTTCACCGGTGGCAGCTACGTCGTGGTCCAGAAGTACCTGCACGACCTGACCGCCTGGAACGCCCTGTCCGTGGAGGAGCAGGAGCGAGTGATCGGCCGCAGGAAGGCGACCAACGTCGAACTGGACGTGCCCGGTTCGCACGTCGACCTCAACACGATCTCCGCCCCGGACGGAACGGAGCTGCGCATCCTGCGCGACAACATGCCCTTCGGCCGGGTCGGCGAGGGCGAGTTCGGAACCTATTTCATCGGCTATGCCCGTACCCCTGAGGTCACGGAGCGGATGCTGCGCAACATGTTCCTGGGCGCCCCGCCCGCGAGCCACGACCGCATCCTGGACTTCTCCACCGCCGTCAGCGGAACGCTCTTCTTCATACCGTCCGCCGATTTCCTCGACGACCTCCCCGGCCTCCCCACTCTTTCGGAGAGGTGAGGGATCGCGTCAGGTGTGCTCTCTCCGGTCGTGCCGTCTCAGCCGGCCGACCCCGCGGACGTCCGCTCGGCGTCGCGCGCGGCGACCAGCGAGGCGTGCGTCGGTGCGTCGGGCACGGTGGTCGGCCGGTTCCTGGCGAATTCCTTCCTCAGGACGGGTACGACTTCTTCGCCGAGGATGTCGAGCTGCTCCAGCACGGTCTTGAGGGGTACGCCGATGCCGTCCACGTTGAAGAGCTGGCGCTGGTAGTCGCCGAAGTGGTCGCGGAAGGTGAGCGTCTTGTCGATCACCTGTTGTGGACTGCCGACGGTCAGCGGTGTCTCGTCCATGTACTGCTCCAGGGAGGGTCCGCCGCCCATCTGGGGTGAGTGGTCGAAGTAGGGGCGGAACTCGCGTACGGCGTCCTGGGAGTTGTGGCGCATGTAGATGTGGCCGCCGACGCCGACGATGGCCTGTTCGGCCGTGCCGTGGCCGTAGTGCGCGTAGCGCTCGCGGTAGAGGTTGATCAGTTTCTGGAAGTGTTCCTTGGGCCAGAAGATGTTGTTGGCGAAGAAGCCGTCGCCGTAGTAGGCGGCCTGTTCGGCGATCTCCGGCGAGCGGATGGAGCCGTGCCAGACGAACGGCGGTATGCCGTCGAGCGGCCGCGGCGTGGAAGTGAAGGATTGCAAGGGGGTGCGGAACCTGCCCTCCCAGTCGACGATGTCCTCGCGCCAGAGCCTGTGCAGGAGTGCGTAGTTCTCGATGGCGAGGTTGATGCCCTGGCGGATGTCCTTGCCGAACCAGGGGTAGACCGGGCCGGTGTTGCCGCGGCCCATCATGAGGTCGACGCGCCCGTCGGCGAGGTGCTGGAGCATCGCGTAGTCCTCGGCGATCTTCACCGGGTCGTTGGTGGTGATCAGCGTGGTGGACGTGGACAGGATGAGCTTTTTCGTCCGCGCGGCTATGTAGCCGAGCATCGTCGTCGGCGACGACGGCACGAACGGCGGGTTGTGGTGCTCGCCGGTGGCGAAGACGTCGAGGCCGACCTCCTCGGCCTTCTGCGCGATCGCGACCATGGCCTTGATCCGCTCGCCCTCCGTCGGCGTACGGCCCGTGGTGGGGTCCGGCGTCACATCGCCGACACTGAAGATCCCGAACTGCATGGTCGTTCACCCGCTCCATTTGGTTGACGTATCAATATTATGCCGAACGCGTTCCGGGGCGTCGCTATTTCCGCCGCCCGGCCGCCGGGTTCGGTGACGTGGAGCCGAGATGTCTTGCGCATGGCGGTTGCGCCACTTCGGCAACCCCCTTCACAGGGGGCGCACATGCCGTGCGAGGATGCGGCTCCCGGTATCGAATACCGGCGTAGAGGGGAACATCATTGAGATCAAGGAAACTGAGCCGTAAGCGGCGACGGGTGACCATAGTCACCGCGGCGGCCGCCTCGGTCGTCGCCGGCGCGGCGATGCTGCCCAACTGGACCGCGGGCGCGGCGAATGTCGCCGACGACCCCACGGTGGATCCGTCGACCAAAGCAACCTTCCAACGGCTGGCGGACGCGGTCTTCACCGACCGTACCGACGCCCTGGTGGGCGGCGGCGAGACCAGGCGGAACTCGTCACTGGCGTCGCGGTTCTCCGGCGACGTACGGCTGTCCTCCACGCTGTCGCGTGAAGAGAGCTCCGCGCTGTCGCAGCTGCGGGGCCGCAAGTCCCGCCTGGCGTCGCTCGGCGAGCAGTACAGCTCGGCCGACACGAGCGTCTCGCTGGACCGTACGCAGCTGAAGGGCCGCCACGCCACGGTCGCCGTCACCGAGACCACGACGTTGACGTACGCGAAGGCCAAGGGCAACGAGCCGAAGACCACCGGCTTCCAGGCACACCACGAGCTGACGTTCAAGGCCGACCACAAGGGCGACTGGCAGCTGACGGGGATCCGGGACACCGACGACGGCGTCGCGGTCAACCAGGTCGCCACCACCACGTTCGTCGCCGCACCCAAGACCGCCGCCGACGACGGGCCGCCCGTGGCGCCCCGTTCCGTCACCACGTTGCCCGCGCCGGCCAAGCCGAAGAACTTCTCCGCCACCGGCTACGACTACAAGGCGATGGCGGCGTACGCGGCCAAGTACTGGAAGAACTACAACCCGGCCTACCCGGACTTCAACGGGCAGGGGGCCGGCGGCGACTGCACCAACTTCGTCAGCCAGTCCCTGAAGGCAGGCGGCTGGAAGCACGCCCCCGGCTATACGAACGACTTCCACAAGTGGTTCGGCAACTCCGAGATCCAGTCGGACTCGTTCGTCGGGGTCAACGAGTTCTCGTGGTTCGCCCTGTCCTCCAAGCGGGTCACCAGCCTCGCCAACGTCTACCAGTTGGACGTGGGTGACGTGCTGCAGATGGACTTCAACAAGGACGGGTCCAAGGACCACTCCATGATCGTCACCTACCGCAGCCCGCAGGGCGTGCCGTATGTGTCGTACCACTCCACCAACACCTACAACAGGTCGGTGGCGAGCATCATCGCGTCGTACCCGAACGCGGCGTACTACGCCTACCGCACCTGAGCGGTCCTACGCCAAGGGGCGGGGAGCCGGACCGAGTGTCCGGCTCCCCGCCCCTTCCGTGTCTCCCGTGACCACGCGTCGGCGCGTCGCGGCCGTGCTGGCCGCATCCGTCGCCGTCGGCGTCCGCGAGGGGCTCGGTCAGGTGCCGACGTAGGCCGCCAGGTGCTCGCCGGTGAGGGTGGAGCGGGCGGCGACGAGGTCGGCGGGTGTGCCCTCGAAGACGATCCGGCCGCCGTCGTGGCCGGCGCCGGGACCGAGGTCGATGATCCAGTCGGCGTGCGCCATGACGGCCTGGTGGTGCTCGACGACGATGACCGACTTGCCGGAGTCGACGAGCCGGTCGAGCAGGCCGAGCAGCTGCTCGACGTCGGCGAGGTGGAGGCCGGCGGTGGGCTCGTCGAGGACGTAGACGCCGCCCTTCTCCGCCATGTGGGTGGCGAGCTTGAGCCGCTGCCGCTCGCCACCGGACAGCGTGGTGAGCGGCTGGCCGAGGGTCAGGTAGCCGAGGCCGACATCGGCGAGCCGGGTCAGCATCCTGTGCGCGGCCGGCGTCGCCGCCTCGCCGGCGCCGAAGAACTCCTCGGCCTCGGTCACCGACATCGCGAGCACCTCGCTGATGTCGCGGCCGCCGAGGTGGTACTCCAGCACCGATGCCTGGAACCGCTTCCCCTCGCACTCCTCGCAGGTGGTGGCGACGCCGGCCATCATCGCCAGGTCGGTGTAGATGACGCCGGCGCCGTTGCAGGTGGGGCAGGCGCCCTCGGAGTTGGCACTGAACAGGGCCGGCTTCACGCCGTTGACCTTGGCGAACGCCTTGCGGATCGGGTCGAGCAGTCCGGTGTACGTCGCCGGGTTGCTGCGTCGCGAGCCGCGGATCGCGGCCTGGTCCACCGACACCACGCCCTCACCGGCCGGGATCGAGCCGTGCACGAGCGAGCTCTTCCCGGAACCGGCGACACCGGTGACGACGGCAAGCACCCCGAGCGGGATGTCGACGTCGACACCCTGCAGGTTGTGCGTCCTCGCGCCGCGGATCTCCAGGGTGCCGGTGGGCTTGCGTACCGCTTCCTTGACGGCGGCCCGGTCGTCGAAATGACGGCCGGTGATGGTGCCGCCCGTCCGCAGTCCCTCGACGGTGCCCTCGAAGCAGACGGTGCCGCCCGCCGTACCGGCGCCGGGACCGAGGTCGACGACGTGGTCGGCGATCGCGATCGTCTCCGGCTTGTGCTCCACGACGAGCACCGTGTTGCCCTTGTCCCGCAGCCGCAGCAGCAGGTCGTTCATCCGCTGGATGTCATGGGGGTGCAGGCCGATGGTGGGCTCGTCGAAGACGTAGGTGACGTCGGTGAGCGAGGAGCCGAGGTGGCGGATCATCTTGACGCGCTGCGCCTCGCCGCCCGACAGCGTGCCCGCAGGCCGGTCGAGCGAGAGATAGCCGAGCCCGATCTCCACGAACGAGTCGAGGGTCTGCTGCAGCGCGGTGAGCAGCGGCGCCACCGACGGCTCATCGAGGCCGCGGACCCACTCGGCCAGGTCGCTGATCTGCATCGCGCAGGCGTCGGCGATGCTGATCCGCTTGATCTTCGACGACCGGGCGCCCTCGTTGAGCCGGGTGCCGTCGCACTCGGGGCAGGTGGTGAAGGTGACCGCCCGGTCCACGAACTCCCGGATGTGCGGCTGCATGCCCTCCCGGTCCTTGGCGAGCATCGACTTCTGGATCCGCGGGATCAGCCCCTCGTAGGTCATGTTGATGCCCGCGATCTTCATCCGGGTCGGCTCGCGGTGGAGGAAGTCCTGCAGTTCCTTCTTGGTGTACTTGCGGATCGGCTTGTCCGGGTCGAAGAAGCCCGACTCGCTGTAGAGGCGTGAGTTCCAGCCGCCCCCCGTGTAGCCGGGGACCGTGATCGCACCCTCGGACAGCGACTTGGAGTCGTCGTAGAGCTGGGTGAGATCGAGATCGGTGACCGCGCCCCGGCCTTCGCAGCGCGGGCACATCCCGCCGGTGATGCTGAAGCTGCGCCGCTCCTTCACCTTCTGTCCGCCGCGTTCCATGGTGACGGCACCCGCGCCGCTGATCGAGGCCACGTTGAAGGAGAACGCCTTGGGCGAGCCGATGTGCGGCTTCCCGAGCCGGCTGAAGAGGATGCGCAGCATCGCGTTGGCGTCGGTGGCGGTGCCGACCGTGGAGCGGGGGTCGGCGCCCAGCCGCTGCTGGTCGACGGTGATCACCGTGGTCAGTCCGTCGAGGACGTCGACCTCGGGCCGCGCCAGTGTCGGCATGAAGCCCTGCACGAAGGCGCTGTACGTCTCGTTGATCAGCCGCTGCGACTCCGCGGCGATCGTGTTGAACACCAGAGAGCTCTTGCCCGAGCCGGAGACACCGGTGAACACCGTCAGCCGGCGCTTCGGGATCTCGATGCTGACGTCCTTCAGGTTGTTCTCGCGCGCGCCGTGCACGCGGATCAGGTCGTGGCTGTCGGCAAGGTGCGGCGCAGGCGACTGCGTGTCCGTCCCCGTGGCCATGCTCATCGTGTCTCCATCTGTCGGGCGGGGCCGCCTTCGCGGCCTCCGTCGGCGTCGCCTGGCTCGATACGATCAGCTTCGAGCAGTACGTCCGGTTCTACTTCGTCGGCGCGGGTCGTGGCAACGGCCCGCTGGTCACCTACGTGATCGGCGAATGATGCGCCCCATCCCGTGTCGCGATGTCACCGAGCACGGGAGCGGGGAGCGGGGGAGTGAGGGTCGGCACTCATCGGTCCTGAAGCAGCCCGAGGACATTGCCATCGGGGTCCGTGACCGTGGCCACCAGACGGCCGCCGCCGACGTCGTGCGCCGGCTCCGTCACCGTGGCACCCGCGGCGATCACCTCGGCCGGCTTCGCCTCGATGTCCGGCACATGCCAGTAGGCCACCGGCGAGGTCATGCCCTGCGGCCCACCGCCCGGCACCAGTCCGATGTGCCGGCCCGCGGCCTCGAAGCCGACGTGGTACGACTCGTCGGTCTGCGGCGCCACGCCGAGCAGGGCGGCGTACACCGCCTTGGCCGTCGCCAGGTCGGACACGGGATGCAGCACCGTCTTGATTCCCTGGGCGGAAGAGTCGGTCATGGTCACTCCTGAAGTCGTGCTCGGCCGTCATGTCGGTGACGGTGCGGCGCTCGTCGTCGGTGATGCCGGGGACGGGAGGAACGCCGTGCGAAATCGTGAGATCCGTGGAGGTCACGCTAGCCGCGGCTCGATGACCCGCGCTTCTCGATTCCTGATCGGTTCGGTCGCCTGTGTCGTTCGCAGGCGGACACCTTCGTGGAACGGGGAGCGATCATGGCGCGTCACGCCGGCGCCGTCGACGGGGTGGCGGGACGGGTGCCCGCTCGCTTCCGAGTCCGGTATCAGACAGGGGTATCGGCGGTGGGCCCCGGTGATGCCGTGGTGGCGTCGGGTGTCCGGTCCGTGGGATAGGCGACGGTGGCAATGGCCGAGGCGGTGCGAACAAAGGCGGCGACGGCCGGGGAGCGGGACTCCTGGGGCCAGGCCAGGGCAAGTTCGAGGGGCGAAAGGTCGCTGACGGTCCGGTAGGCGATGCCCGGTCGGGGGTGGCGTCGGGCGATCGACTCCGGAGGGAACCAGACGATGCTGCCCAACTCGATCAGATTGAAGATCTGCGCCAGGTCCAGCTGACGGGGCGGGGCCGCCGTCACCGAGGTGTGGGCCGTGGCCCGCCGGTCGTCGTCGTGGGGCTCGGCCGCGGAGACCGGGGGAAGCTCTTCCCGGTCCGCGGCGCGTCCGTCGGGCAGCACCCTTCCCGTGAGGTCGGCCAGGCGCAGACAGGTGTGTGCGGCCAGCGGATCGGTCGCCGCGACGGCGAGGAGGCGGGGCTCGGTCAGCAGCGGTTCCACATCGAGGCCGCGGTCGTCGAACGGCCGGGGCAGCAGCGCGATGTCCGCGCGCCCGTCACGCAGCGCCGGCTCCTGCTGTTCGCGTCCGCCGAGCACGAGTTCCACGGGGAGGGCGGCGGCCTCGTTCTGGTAGGCGGCGAAGATCTGCGGCAGCAGTCCGCCGTCGTAGTCGGCCTTCAGTGCCAGCCGCAACCCGGGCTCGGGCTGCCCCGCCCGCCGGGCCCGCCGGGCGGCGGCCGTGACCGCGTCGAGTGCCGTCCGGGCGTCTCGCAACAGGATCTCACCGGCGGACGTGAGCGTGACCCGGCGCGTAGTGCGCTCCATCAGCGTCACGCCGAGCTGCCGCTCCATCTCGCGGATCGCCCGCGACAGCGGAGGCTGCGCCATGCCCAGGCGTTCCGCCGCGCGTCCGAAGTGCAGTTCCTCGGCGACGGCCACGAAATACCGGAGCTGTCTGACCTCCAGATCACTCATACCTCCACGGTATCAGTGGCGCCGTGATCGGTCCTTCAGGTCTGGTGCCGCTCCGGGTTGACTGAGGAACGTCACCGGCGAGCGGGGCCGTCTCAGGGCCATCGCGTCACACGGTCCCCCTTCTCGCCCTTCCACCTGCACTGCTGCCAGGAGTACTCATGATCGTCGTCACCGCCCCCACCGGTCAGATCGGCCGCCGGACACTCGACCGTCTGCTGGCCGCCGGAGCGCCGGTCCGTGTGATCGTGCGCGATGCCTCCCGCCTTCCCGCCGCGGTGCGCGACCGGGTCGAGGTCGTCCAGGGCTCGCACGGCGATCCCGATGTGGTCACCAAGGCCTTCGCCGGGGCGGACTCCGTCTTCTGGCTGGTTCCGCCGAACCCGCGCGCCGACAGCGTCGACGCCGCATACACGGGCTTCAGCCGGCCGGCGAGCGTGGCCCTCAGGACCCAGGGCGTCGAGCGGGTCGTCGCCGTCTCGGCCCTCGGCCGGGGAACACCCATGGCCGACCACGCCGGACACGTCACCGCGTCACTTGCCATGGACGAACTGCTGGCCGGCACGGGCGTGAGCTATCGGGCGCTGACGATGCCCTCGTTCATGGACAACCTGCTGCGCCAGACCGAGCTGATCAAGAATCAGGGAATGTTCACGTCGCCCAGCTCCGGAAGCCGTGCGGTGCCCACCTGCGCCGTCGGGGATATCGCCGTGGTTGCCGCGGACCTGCTGCTCGACGACACCTGGAGTGGCGTCGAGGAGGTTCCCGTGCTGGGTCCCGAGGATCTCTCCTTCGACGACATGGCGCAGATCATGTCCGAGGTGCTCCAGCGCCCGGTCCGCTTCCAGCAGGATCCGGGCCCGGCCTTCAAGGCCCGGATGACGGGGTTCGGGTTGTCCGAGGCCATGGCTCAGGGACTGCTGGACATGGCGCTGGCCAAGGACGCCGGGCTCGACAACGCCGTGCCACGCACGGCCCGGTCCAGTACGCCCACCCGCTTCCGCCAGTGGTGCCAGGACGTGCTCAAGCCGGCCGTCCTCGCCTGAGCCCACTGCGACGAAAGGCTCGACGAGCCAGTGACCGGACATCACATGACCACGACTCCCGCCCACCCCGTGCCGAGCGAGGACCGGATCGCCGGCATGCTGGAGCAGTTCGCCGACGGGTTCTGCTTCCAGCGGCGTTCCCCGATCCTGCACTCCCCGCGCGACCAGGGTCTTCACCACGAGGACGTCACGTTCCCTTCCGGGGACGGAGTGCCCCTGGAGGGCTGGTTCATCCCGGCGCCGGGATCGGACAGGGTGGTCATCGCCAATCACCCCATGGGCTTCAACCGTTCCGGCCTGCCCACCCACCTGGAGCCGTGGCGGTCGCAGTGGGCGGCCGGTGGAAACGCCTTCGAGATCGACTTCACCCCGGACTACCGGATCCTCCACGAGGCAGGCTTCAACGTTCTCGCCTACGACCTGCGCAACCACGGCCACAGCGGCGAGGGCAACGGAGGCATCGCATCCAACGGGATCTACGAGGCCCGTGACATCGTCGGCTCGCTGAACTACGTCCGCGGCCGCCCGGACACCCGCGACATGGCCGTCGGCCTCTTCAGCCGGTGCCTGGGCGCCAGTTCCACGTTCGCGGCGATGGCACAGTTCCCCGAGGAGTTCGACACGGTGCGCTGCCTGGTCGCGCCGCAACCGGTGACCCCACGGACCATCGTCGGGCGCCGCCTGGCGTTGATGGGACTCGCCGACCGCATCGACGAACTGGAACAGCTCCTCATCCTGCGCACGGGCATCGGCTTCGGGCCGAGGAACCCCCAGCTCTGGGCGAAGAGCGTCAGCGTGCCCACGTTCCTCTACCAGGTGCGCGACGACGTCCTCACCCACACCAGCGACGTACAGACGATGTTCGACAACATCCCCGTCGCGGAGAAGCGGCTGCACTGGATCGAGGACACCACCGCCCGGTTCGACGGCTATCTGGAGTTCCAGCGGCGCCCGGGCCCGGCGCTCGACTGGTTCGCGACATACCTGTCCTGAGCGCGCGGACATCCCTCGCTGCAGAACCGTCCGAGAACCAGTGAACCTCGAACCGGACGGCCGCGCGGCCTCATCACCACCGGTGCCGCCTCCGGCATCGGAGAGGCCGTTGCCTCAAAGGTCGGTGGGGCGGGTCATGAGGGCGGTGACCTGTTGGCGGACCACTTCCCAAGCCGGGGCGGGAAGTGCGCCGATGGCCGTACGACGCAGGTCGTCGAGGACCTGCTCGGAGCCGGCGTCGCACTCGGTGCTCTCGGTGAGCACCTCGTAGCCGTCGCGGACGGCGACACGCAAGCGGGTTCCTCCGCCGTCGGTGGCGTGCAGAGCGGCGGCGACGACGAGAGGCGGCGGACCGCCCGCTTCGCCCGTCAGCTTGCGGTAGCCACTCGCGATCGGATCGCGCCAGCGGAGGCTGAGCAGCAGGTGGCCCTTGGCCAGCACCTCGGCCAGGTCGGTCTCGTAGACCCGGTCGGGTTCCAGGACCACCGCGCGGGCGTCCAGTACGAGTGCCGCGGGCAGCAGACAGCGCAGCGTGCTGCCGACGATGTTGCCGCCGACCGTGGCCGTACGGCGTACGGCTCCGGTCCCCACCGTGCCGGCCGCCCGTCGCAGGGCCGTCGGCACGCGGTCGTCGATCCGGTTCAGCACCACGGCCGCGCCCAGCGACTCACGCTCGATCGCATTGGCCTCCGGCAGGTCGCGCAGCGACATGGCGTGCTCGGGGAAGCCGTCCCGCTGCCAGGTGGCCCAGATCAGTGTCGCCCCGCCTATCGGCACCGCCCCCTCGGCCATGCCTTCCTGCGCTTCGGAAACGGACGTGGGCAGACGCAACAGCACGGCAGCCGACCTGCTTTCTGGACCTTTGGCGGCGGGGTACGCGATACCTCAGCCACATCACCTTCGACCTGGCGCATTTTCCCCGGGCACGCGGGGGCGCGTACAGGACTCACTCTTTCCCCGGGTGCGCCCCTCGCACACGGGTGTGCAGCATGGATTTCCCCCATGCCATGTCCTCGGGCCCGGCTCGGGGCACAGCGCCGGCCGGTCAGCCCTGGCGCCTCGATGTCAACTGCCCCTACGATGCGAGGGTTTCAGCACGCACCAGGCACCACACAACCGCATACGCGTGCGACTGGGGGAAGCCGGTGGGAATCCGGCGCTGACCTGCAACCGTGTGCGGCCCGTCCGGGCCGCGAGTCGGGGAACCCGGCGTACGTCCTGTACCGCTTCCCACTGTCATGGTCCGCAGCGCGAAGCCGAGAGCCTTGCCTCGACGGTCCGGTGTGTCCCCGCTCGCCCGTACTCCGCGCGGTCGACCACCGCTCGCGGAAGCGGGGGTGGAGGCGGCCGGGACCGGTGGCCGGTCCGCTCGGTGACGGGCAACGGGCCGCCCACGCCAGGAAGGCACTCCCTTGCGCCGGACATCCGCACGACGCGTCCTCGTCGCCCCCACCGTCCTCGGTCTCGCCCTCACCTCCGCACCGGTCGTCGCCGAGGCCCAGGGGGTGCCCGACACGAACGCCCCGGTCAAGGTGACCCTGACCGTGCAGGGCCCGGACGGGCTCCTCTACAAGGGGAAGATCAGGACCAAGGGACACGACGTGACGACCGTGACCGGCGGCACCCACAGATGCGACGGCACGAACGGCGGCGCCAACCCCAGCGCCGTCCCGACCCCGACGGCCGCCCTCGACGACGCCGCCCGCAAGCGGCACTTCACCTGGGACGGCACCTGGTACGCGTCGTTCGACGACTACTCGGTCGACACCATCAAGAACGTCGACGGAGGCGGTGTCGCCTACTGGAACATCTCCGTGAACGGCACCTCCACGCCGGTCGGCGGCTGCCAGTTCAAGCTGAACGCCGGTGACCAGGTGGCCTTCACCTGGACGGCCTTCTAGCACCGCCTCACCCGAGACGATGCGCATGCGGTGGCCGTAGAGGGTGGCGCGGCCCGGCTGCCGGGGCATCCCGCGCCGCCGGCTCCGGTCGTACGCGGAGCGGCTCCGGCCCCGGTCGTACGTGAAGCCGGAGCCGGAGCCGGTTTCGTTCAGGCGCCCCAGCGAACGGCGATCGTGTCGCCGACGTTGATCACCTTCTCGCGGGTCGCGCCGGTGAAGGCGGAGCCGTCGACGCTGACCTTCCAGGTGCCGGAGCCGCTGTTGGCCTTGCCGTTGACCGTGGTGATCGTCCCCGTGCCGGACGAGGGGGTCACACCGGTCACACAGCCCGAGGGGGTGGCGGAGCCCGTCGCCGCGTCGAGGACGGCGCCGAGCGTCGTCGTACCGCCGGTCGGGGTGAGCGCCACCGAGCACACCCCCAGGCTGCCCGCGCCGTCGTCCACGGTCAGCGCCAGCTTCGTCGCCGTGCCCGAGACGAACGAGGACTGGCTCACCCACTGGGGGGCACCGCTGGTGACCGGGACCGGCGGGGCGGCGGTGAAGCCCCCGCCCGCCACGGCACGCAGTCCGTCGATGGAGGCGTACGCCGACGGGCTCGTGTCGCTCGGCAGGTACTTGAAGCCGCCGCCGGGGTTGAACTGCTGGGCGATCAGGAAGTCGACCGGTGTCCTGCCCAGGGAGGTGAGGAAGTCCCCGGTCTGCGGGTTGACACCGCAGGCGTTGAGCCCCGAGACGGCCCAGCCGTTGGAGTCGGTGTTGACGCCGAACAGGGCGTTGAACGCGCCGCTGGCAGCTACCAGTTTGCTCTTGAGGAACGCCTTGGCCTGCACGATGTCCGCGTCCGTGGCGGGGACGCCGGAGACGCACAGGGCCGCCATCGCCGCCCCGGTCATGTCGATGTCGCTCGCCGCGGCGAGCTGGGTCGCGTTGCCCTCGGCCTTGCCGTAGTTCCAGCCGCCGTCATTGTGCTGGTTGGCGCGGATGCGCGTGGTGATCGCGTCGCGCAGCGCCTGCGGGACGCGCTGCTGACCGGCCTGGGTCTGGGCGCCGTTCAGGGCGAGGGCGGCGAAGACGGTCCCGTTGAAGTTGGCGGACGGGCCGAAGTAACCGGTCTCCGAGGTCTGCCAGTAGCCGTAGATGTCGGCCACGAGGTTGCGCGAGGCGGACACACGGGCCGGATCGATGCCGGCGGCGTACGCGTTCAGTGTGGCCCGTTCGTAGTCGGTGACCACGGGGGAGGCCGACGGCCAGCTCGTCGTCGACAGCAGACTGCGGTAGACGGTTCTGGCGTTCTTGCTCGTGTCACCGCCCGGAGCCACGTCCACGGCGGCCGTACCGGCGGCGGCGAACGCGCTGAACGCCCATTCGTCGGACAGCCCCGATCCGGCGTACGAACCGTCCGCGGCCTGCAGGGACTTGAGGTAGGTGACACCGTTCGTCTTCGAGGTGGCGATCTGCGCCGGGGTGGCGGTGGCCGCGGCGGGCAGCGTGGTCAGGGCGAAGGCGCCGAGTGCGGCGACCGTCGTGAGCGCGGGACGACGGAGGATCACGGAAAGGGACATGGCCTGCTCCTGGGATGAGGGACGCCGACCAGGCCCGCCCGTACGGCGAGGGGAAACGACGGGTGCGGCCGCCGCCCGAACGCGTGGACCGGCTTCCAACTACTGCTCGCCACATGGGCATTCGGGCTCGGAACGGCCCTCTGCCGTCCCACACCGCTGCGCGTCAGCTCCGGATTCGTACCGGATTCCCCCACGTGGCAGCGCAGGACGGTACCCGACGCATCTCCCGCCCGCCAGCCACCCCCAGGACAACCCCCGTCCCCTGTGCCCCTCCTTGACGCTTCCTGTGACGGCGTGTTCAATTCCGCCTGATACGCACTCAGTTCCAGGGGAAGCCGGTCGAACCTCCGGCGCTGACCCGCAACCGTGGACCCGGCATCGCGCCGGGTGAGCCGGAATGCCTGGAGCGTGTTCCACAGCGACAAACGCCGTCGAGGACTACGGCGTGGTTCGATCAGCCGTCTCCCGTGGGACGCCCACGCGATGACGGCCCCTCAGCCACTCCGGCTCGGTCCTACCGGCGGTCACCGGCGTCTCGCTGGTGGTACTGATCGGCGGGGCGGCGGTGTTCGCCGCGCGCCGGCGCCGCCGTACCGAGTGACCGCCGTGGCCCGCGCCGACGTCGAGGCGGCCACCCCCGTGTCCGGTCGCGCTCCGGACCCGGGCGGCCGCCGCCTGCCGCGCACCCTGCACCCGGTGGCCTGGTGGATCTGGGCGCTCGCCCTGGCCACCGCCGTCAGCCGCACCGACAACCCGCTGCTGCTGTTCCTCGTCCTGGCCGTCCTCGGCTACGTCGTCACGGCCCGCCGTACCGAGGCGCCCTGGGCCAGGGGCTTCAAGTACTACCTGTACCTGGCCCTCACGGTCGTCGCGATCCGGGTCGTCTTCCGGGCCGTGTTCGCCACCGGCATCACCCCCCGCGACCACTTCCTGTTCTCCCTTCCGCACCTGCCCACCCCGGACTGGTACGCGGGCATCCAGATCGGTGGCCCGGTCTCCCTGGAAGCCGTCCTCTCCGCCGCCACCGACGGGCTGCGCCTCGCCTGCATGCTGTGCTGCATCGGCGCCGCGAACACCCTGGCCAACCCCAAGCGCGCGCTGCGCGGCCTGCCCGGCGCCCTGTACGAACTCGGAGTCGCCGTCACCGTCGCCATCAGCGTGGCACCCCAGCTCGTGCAGAGCGTCCAACGCGTCGCCCGCGCCCGCAGGTTGAGGGCCGGACGCACCAAAGGGCTGAAGGCGTTGCGCGGCACAGCGGTCCCCGTCCTGGAGGACGCGCTCGAACGCTCGCTGCGGCTGGCCGCCGCCATGGACTCCCGCGGCTACGGCAGGGCCGGCTCCGCCACCCGCCGCTCCCGCCGCCTCACCGGGGCGCTGATGCTGCTCGGCATGTGCGGACTGTCCGCCGGCGCTTACGGACTGCTCGACGCGACCGCACCGCGGTTTCTGGGACTGCCGGCCATGGTGTCGGGCGCCCTGCTGTGCCTGGCGGGACTGCGCCTGGGCGGGCGCCGGGTCATCCGTACGACGTACCGGCCCAACCCGTGGCGCCTGCCGGAGTGGGCCGTCGCCGGCAGCGGGATCCTCTCCGCCGTGCTGCTGTTCAGCAACCTCGGCTACCACGCCGCCGATCTCAACCCTTCGATCCATCCCCGGAGTTGGCCGACACTGCCCTTGGTCCCCATCGCAGCGATCCTGCTCGCCGGAACCGCCGGATTCCTGGCCCCGCCCCCGAACCCTCCGCACCCTCCCGCCGTTCCCGCACGGCGCACCGAGAAGGCCGACGCCTCATGATCACCTTCGACCAGGTCACCGTCCACTACGACGACACGGCCGAACCCGCCCTGCGCGAGGTCGACCTGACGGTGGAGGAGGGCGAACTGTGCCTCGTGGTCGGTCACACGGGCGTCGGCAAATCCACGCTCCTCGGCGCCGTCAACGGGCTCGTACCCCACTTCACCGGCGGCACCCTCTACGGCCGTGTCACCGTGGACGGCCGCGACACCGCCCACCATCCGCCGCGCGAACTCGCCGACGTCGTCGGGGTGGTGGGCCAGGATCCGCTGGACGGTTTCGTCACCGACACCGTGGAGGAGGAACTCGCCTACGCCATGGAGCAGTTGGCCATCCCGCCCGCCACCATGCGCAAGCGGGTCGAGGAGACCATCGACCTCCTCGGCCTCGCCGACCTGCGCCACCGGGCCCTGTACGAACTCTCCGGCGGCCAGCAGCAGCGCGTGGCCATCGGCTCCGTCCTCACCGCACACCCCCGTGTCCTCGTCCTGGACGAACCCACCTCGGCCCTCGACCCCACCGCCGCCGAGGAGGTCCTCGCCGCCGTCACCCGGCTCGTCCACGACCTCGGCGTCACCGTCCTCATGGCCGAGCACCGGCTCGAACGGGTCGTCCAGTACGCCGACCGGGTCGTCCATCTTCCCGGTGACGGCCGGGTGTTGAGCGGGCCGCCCGCCGAGATCCCGCGTCGTCGGCACGCTCGCGACTCAGGGCCGGACCGTGGTCGTCTCCACCCACGACGTCGAGTTCGCCGCGCGCGCCGCGGACCGGGTCGTCGTCATGGCCGAAGGGGACATCGTCGCCAACGGACCGACGTCCGAAGTGATCGTCGCCTCACCGGTGTTCGCTCCCCAGACCGCGAAGATCCTGGCGCCGCTGCCCTTTCTCACGGTCGACCAGGTGGCTGCCGCACTCGCCGGAGACCACGACGGCGAGGCGCACTCATGACGTCCACCGCCGCCACCGCCGCCACGGCCATCCGGCTCACCCCGAGGGCCGGGATCATCATCGCCCTGGCCGCCTTCGTCGGACTGGTCGCGTTCTTCTGGCCCTTCGTCGTAGCACCGGGGAAGTTCGGCTCCAATTACGCGCCTCCGCTGATCTTCGGCGTGCTGCTCGTCCTGGTCCTGTGTGTGGTGCTCTCCGAGATCGCCGAGGGCGGCATCGACTCCAAGGCGCTCGCGATGCTCGGCGTCCTGTCCGCCGTCAACGCGGCACTGCGTCCCCTGGGTGCGGGAACCGCGGGCATCGAGACGGTCTTCTTCGTCCTCGTCCTGGCCGGGCGCGTCTACGGCCCCGGCTTCGGCTTCACACTCGGCTGCACCTCACTGTTCGCCTCCGCGCTCATCACCGGCGGCGTCGGCCCGTGGATGCCGTACCAGATGTTCGGCTGTGCCTTCGTCGGCATGCTCGCCGGGTTCCTCCCCCGGGCGAGAGGCCGGCGCGAAGTGCTCCTCCTGGCCGCCTACGGATCGGTGTCCGGCTACCTCTTCGGATTCCTCCTCAACCTCTCCTTCTGGCCGTTCTCCCTCGACCCGAACAGCTCCATCGCCTATCTGCCCGGCCTGCCGTTCACCGAGCAGTGGCACCGCTACGTCGCCTTCGACCTCGCCACCTCCCTGGGCTGGGACACCGGCCGCGCGGTCAGCAACTTCGTGTGCGTCCTGCTGGCCGGCCCGGCGGTACTGACCACCTTCCGCCGCGCCGCCCGCCGTGCGCGTTTCCGGGCCCCGGTCCGCTTCGCCTCCCCGCGGGCGGCATCCGCGGTGCGGGAAAGCCGGTGTGAATCCGGCACGGTCCCGCCACTGTGACCGGGGAGTACGTCGCCGAGCACGACGCCACCGATGACAGCCGGCATCACTTCGTTCAACTTCCCCGCGGTGATCCCCCCGTGGAAGGCTGCTCCTGCCCTCACCTGCGGCAACGGCTTTCTCCGCAAGCCCTCCGAGCGGGATCCGCCCGGGTCGGCGCGCTCGGCTTCGTCGGCTCCACCGCGATCGCCGCGCACGTCTACGCGACGGCCGACCAGAAAGGAGGGCATGGCCGCCTTCGTCGAGAAGCGTCCGTCCCACTGCACCCACCGCTGACCCGCAGATCACACCGGCCGCGCCCCCGTCCGCGAGATGAAGATCACGGCAGGGGGCGCGGTCTTGGCCATGAACCCGACACGCGGTACGGTCTGTGCGATATCGACGACGGTATGGCGGAAGCCGGTGGAAATCCGGCACGGTCGCGCCACTGTGAACGAGACGCACCGCCTGTGACGGGCGGAGCGCCTCGCAAGTCAGACCCGCAGCTGTCGTCCTGTGCACCACCGAGATGGGACGCGAACTCCCGAGGAGGTCCTGCCATGGCGCAGACCGTCGCCCAGCCGACAGCCACCACCCCCGCTCTCCCCGTCAAGCTGCCGATCGGCGCGATCGTCCCCTGGGCGGTCTTCTTCGGCATCCTGATGCTCGTCCTGCTGTACTTCGTCGGCGCCGAGCAGGGCGCCACCTCCGTCGTCTCCGGCGAGGACGTTCACGAGTGGGTGCACGACGCCCGCCACCTCCTCGGCTTCCCCTGCCACTGACACGAGGGACGCCGCACACCCATGAACTCCGCAACCGTAAGAAACCTCCTCGTTCGGGGCATGCTCGCCGGCCTCGCCGCCGGCGTGCTCGCCCTCTGTGTCGCCTACTTCCTGGGTGAGCCCAGCGTCGACGACGCCATCGGCTTCGAAGAGGCCCACGCACCGGCGCACGGCCACGAGGTCGAAATCGTCAGTCGTAGCCTCCAGTCCACCGGCGGCCTCGCCACCGGCGTCCTGATCTACGGGGTGTCCTTCGGCGGTATCGCCGCCCTGGCCTACTGCTTCGCGCTCGGCCGCGTCGGACGCTTCACCCCCCGTGCCACGGCACTGCTGCTCTCGGGTACGGCTCTGCTCGCCGTGTACGTCGTGCCGTTCCTCAAGTACCCGGCCAACCCGCCGTCCGTCGGCGACCCCGACACCATCGGCAAACGTACGACCCTGTACTTCCTGATGATGCTGCTCAGCGTGCTCCTCGCGGTCGGTGCCGTGATCCTGGGCAAGCGACTCGCACCCAGGTGGGGCACGTGGTACGCGACGGTCGCGGCGATCGCCTTCTTCGTCGTCGTGATCGGTCTCGCGTACGCGTTCCTGCCGGTCATCAACGAGGTCCCGAAGGACTTCCCGGCCACGTTGCTGTGGCGGTTCCGTACCTCGGCCCTCGCCATCCAGGTCACGCTCTGGACCGGATTCGGCCTGGTCTTCGGCGAGTTGGCACAGCGCCTGCTGGCTCCGCGACCGGCAGCGGTCGCGCCCGCGCGGGCGACTCCCGTACCGCACTGAGAACAGCACGGGCGATCACGCGCAGAGGGCCCACCGGACCATCCGGGGGCCCTCTCACGTTCTCCCGACACCGATGACCTCCGAACGACTTGACGACTCACATGACTCCCCGATGACGCACGCACGGTGACGGCGGCAACGACAATTGCGGCGGCGTCGTCGACGACGGCAGCGAGGGGCAGGGGCGGAGGATCCGAGCGGCCGGACAACCACGACCGCGGCACATCACCCTCGGCGGACGCGAGGCGGTGGCGCTGACCCCGGAGGAGTACGAGCGGCTGATCGTCAGCAGACGGCAGATCGGCGGCCAGAGCGCCCGGGTGAGGGCGTTGGCGCAGCGCGTGAAGCAGACCGAGGAACTGTTACGCGACCTTGAGACACTGGTCGGCCGGTCGACGGAGACCTGCCCCGGCCCGCACGTGCCGCCGGGCGGCACGGCCCCATGTCGTCAGGCGTCCGACGGGTCGGGCGCGCCGGGCCAGGACGGGGCGCGGGGCCGTTCGGCCATGGGAGGCACCGACTCGGACTGCCTGCGCTGCGCGCTCGCCGCACTCCTTGAGCGCCATCGGGGTGGGCCCGGCGGACGTGGACCGAGTGACCGCCGCTCTTCCTCGTCACCGCGCCGCTGGCCGCTGTGCCCCCGGCCCAGCCATACGGTGACTCCGGTGAGGGTGGGACCGGCCCGGGGGAGTACGCGGCGTAGGGTCTCGGCAGGTCTGGTTCCTCTTTCCGGCCCTTCGTGGAGATCCGGCCGGGCTCGGCTCATGGACCGGTAGGAGGACGGGCCGGGTGTCCGCCGTGTTGATGGAGGAGGTCGTGATGGGGAGTCTGCCTGAGCTCACCACGGGACGGCTGCTCTCTTCATGGCACCTGGATGTGCCCGCGCTCCTGCTGGTCGTCCTGCTCGGCGCGCTGTACGCCTGGGGGCAGCGCGGTTGGCACGGCGGGGCGAGCGGTGGCCCGTGTCCCGCGTGGCGGCCTTCGCACTGCTCGGCCTCGGCACACTCGTTGTGGCCACAATGTCCGCGCTGGCCGTGTACGACCGTGCGCTGTTCTGGCCGGCCGCCGTCCAGAACATCCTCCTCGATCTGATCGCCCCGCTCGGGCTGGCGCTGGGCGATCCGCTCCGACTGGCACTCCGGGCCCTGCCCGAGCCGGCCGCCGACCGCGTACGGCGGGTGATGACCGGACGTCTGATGCGCCTGCTCACCTTCCCCCTGGTCAGCACGGCCCTGGTCCTCGCGACCGAACTGACGGTGTCCTTCACGCCCTACTTCGAGACCGCCCTGCGTGACGGCCGGCTGCACGAGCTGATGTATCTGCACCTACTGCTCGCCGGAAGCCTGTTCGTGGTGCCGGTGCTCACCCGCGAGGAGGCACTGCCGAAGTGGTGCACCCATCCGGTCCGGGCGGCGCTGGTGTTCCTCGACGGGGTCATCGACGCCGTGCCGGGCATCGTGGTGATGACCCACGGCACGCTGATCGCCGGGGCCTGGTATCTGCACCATGCCCCGTCCTGGGCGCCGGACGTGCACTATGACCAGCAGTTGGGCGGCGGCGCCATGATCGGCATTGCCGAACTGGTGGCGCTGCCCCTCCTGCTCACCATCCTTGTGCAGTGGGCGCGCACCGAACGTGCCGAGACCGTCGCCCTTGACCGCCGCCTGGACACGGAGTTGGTCCCGGTGGCCCCCATGGCGCGGGAGTCCGCGCAGGGGCCGGACCTCGTCCGTCCGTGGTGGGAGACCGAGAACAGCGAAGTCGCGCAGCGCATCCGGCAGCAGCGGCCGGGACGCTGACACACGCCGGGCGGCAATCTGTCTGTCCAGGCGGCCCTGGAGGCGGCGACGGCCGTCCACCGGAAGCGGCCGACGGGCACGGCACCGACGTACGGCGGCGCATCCCGGATCCCTACGACACCGAGGACAACCGAGCCCGGCGCCGCCGCTGTCGGGGACTCGCCGAACAACTCGGCACCCGGCCCGAGACCGTAGCCCTGGCTTGGAGGAGCGCCAGGAGGATGGGCTCCGTGTGAGCGCGGGCGACAGCCGGACGGGTGTCACCCACCGCGAGCAGTACATGCTCGTGCCACTGTGCCGAGGCACGGCAGTCGGCACCGGCGACGGTATCGGCGGGCTTGCTGTCACCGGCCTCGCCGCATCGTAGGCGCGCCGGGTGCGGACCGGGTCAGGTGTGGGACTGCTCCGGACCCTGGTCGGGGCGATGTCGCCGCGCAGCACGCTGTAGCGCACGACATCCGGCCACCGCCCGTCGCGGAACACGGTGCTGCGCAGCACGCCCTCGCGGGTGAAGCCGGCCTTCTCCAGTGCGCGCTGCTCGGCGATGTTCTCCGTCTCGGTGTCCGCTTCGATCCTGACCACCGGAGTGTGTGCGAACAGGTACCGTGTCAGCAGTCGTTGGGCCTGTGTGCCGACACCGCGGCCCCGGCCCTCCGGCAGCAGTTGGGCTCCGATGTTCCAGCAGTGCGAGTTCCGTGAGGTCGCGACCTTCCGCCAGGCCACGAAGCCGAGCCGGTCGGCGCCGGTCACCACCATCAACTGGCCATCCCCATCGCTCAGCAGGCCGTCCTGCACCCAGCGCCGCCGCCAGCGTCCTGGGTCCGACCACCCGAGCCATGGGAACGGCCCGGTCGCCTCCGGATCCATCAGGAACCGTTCGAGCACCGACAGGTCATCCTCGATCACTGGACGCAGTATCACGGGATCGTCGCTCATCCCGATCACTCTAGGCCCTGTCGACGAACGCAAGGGCAGCCGGTTCCTTGTCCTCGTCGGTACCCCTCAGTCATGAAGCGCCCCAGGGAGGGCCTCGGCTCCTTGGCGGAAACCTTGTTGCCGGCGCCCGATCGAGACCGGCCATCGGCTTGCGATTTTCGATCTATACGATAAGACGTCCTGTGGGTGGTCGAGGGGAGAAGCCATTGCTGGGGGCGGTCGATGAGCGCCGCGCCGCGCTGCACCGGATCGCGTTGGCCACGGGGCATGTGCTGCGCGGCGAGTGGTACGGCATGGTCATCGAGCCGGTACGGCAACTCCTGCGCCGAGGGCTGTCCGGACTCGTGCTGGCGTTCGTGGCGGCGTTCGGTGTCATCTTCTTCCACGCGATGGCTCAGTACCCGACCGGCGCGGCGGTGGTGAGGCTGATCGGCGGGGTCAAGGGCAGTCTGCCGCTGCCCCTGGCCCTGCTGCGTACCCCTGTGTCGCTGTACGTCCCCGCCCTCGACCTGCCCGTGTGGGCGGGCATCACCCAACTGTTCCTCGCGTTCGCGCTTGCCGAACTCGCGCTGGGCAGGGCCCGGACCCTGGCCATCGCGTACGCCACCACGTTGGCCGGCACCCTCACGGTGCGTGTGATGATCGGGCTCGGCCCGGGCTGGTGGGGTCTGGGTCTGTCGCCCGCGATCGGGCAGGTGCTCGACACCGGACCGTCCGCCGCGGTGGTGGGTCTGTTCACCTACCTCGCGGTCGTCCGACGCGCTCCCATCGTGTTCGTACTCACCGGTGGTTCGATGGTGTGGGAGTCGATCGCCAAACCCAACCTGGCGGGCCGGGAACACCTGATCGCCGTAGGTGCCGCCATCGCCCTGGCCGTATTTCACGGACGCTGCCGAAGACAGTTGCAGGCCCTCGTGGCCCCGCTGTGGACGGCGCGTCGCCGCCCACTCCGTCCTGCCCCGGCGCACCACCGGGCAGGTCAACTCCCCGTGGCAAGTACCGAGGAGCGAGTGCCGGAGACGAGGCTCTCCGGGGCGTTCCGGGAGACCCCGGACGATGTACCGCCGGTCAGCCCTTGTCGAGCAGGCGCCCCGTCTGGTTCTTCTTGGCACTGAGCACGTTCGTGGTGATCTGAACGGCATCGAAAGGCTTCAGGAGGGGCAGCAGGAGGAGCAGGGGTGCGCCGCCGCAGGGTCAGCGGTGGTGGCCGACAACGGCGGTCACCATGTGCTGCAGGGACCTGGCGTACAGGTCCGGGCGCAGCACGGCCAGGACCCCCATGAGGGGTCACGCTGCTGCGGGCCTCCGGCGGCCGCGCCACCGAGCTCACCCCGCAGCCCACGCTCGCCGACCTCCCGGCACTCGTCTCGACCGGCGGCATCGACGCCGAACTGACCGGTGAACTCCCGGCGGACATCGGTACCACGGCACAGCGCACCCTGTACCGCACTGTGCAGGAGGCGCTCACCAACGTCCGCAAGCACGCGCCGGGCGCCACCGCGATCGTACGGCTGTGGCAGGACCTCGGTGGCTTCGGGGTGACCGTGACGAACACCCCGTCCCCCCGGCCGTCACTGCCACTGCCCGGCTCGCACCAGGGGCTGATCGGACTCGGGGAGCGTGCCGAACTCCTGGGCGGCACCTTCGAGTCCGGGCCTGTCGTCGACGGCGGATACCGTGTGTCCCTGCGGATCCCGGCCGACGCGGACTGATGTCTCAGGGCACCGGGAATGCCGGCGGCAGAGTGCGTGCCAGGGGTGGATCCCGCGCCATTTCCGCCTGAGTGAGGCATTCCGCCGAAGCAAGGTAATCCGCCGAAGCGAGGCCTTCCGTCGAAGCGAGGCTGCCGCCGGGTTGACGGCGAACGGCTCACGTCCCCGTCGCGCCGAACAGGCGGTGTCTCGTCCCTACGACCTGCCTTCACATGAGCGTCGCGCGATCGATCGACCACCCGTATGGCGGCTGTCTGGCGGCTGTGCGAGGATCAAGTCGAGACCTGGGGATTTTCCTGGGACCGATGTCAAATTCGGCCGTCGGACGCGACTTTGGCTGATTACCCTTTCGGGTGATCCGAAAGTATCCGCTACCTTGTGGCTGCACTAATGTTGATGCCTGAACAAGGCACACGTCAGTGCCCCCTTCCCCGGCTTCGGTCATGTCGATTCATCCCGCATGCCCGTTTTCCAACTCGTCTTCGTTCCGAGCGGAGTTCGCGTGACCCGACATCGCACCATGGGGTGGACGAACAGTGTTCTCCGTGCCGGTCCCGGTGGCGAGGCGGGCCGCACCACCCCGTAGGTGCCGCCGGTTTCCGGTGGACTGCCGCTGTCGGAAGTCATCAAGGGCTTCCGTGCCGCGGACGGCGGGGCGGCCACCCGCACCCTTGAACGTCTCACCTGCTTGCCCGGGTCTACCGGGCGCTTCCCCATCACAGCTGAGTGAAAGCCCCCCATACTCCGTGACCATTCAACTGTACGAGGGCCTGCCGGCCGGTCGGCACGCAGCCGTTCCTCCCGGCAGCCTGCTCCGCCGGGTCTACGCACCGCGTGCCTTCGACGCGCTCGCCTTCTCCATGTCGACGTACGCCATGCCGCTCCTGGTACTGGCGACGACCAACTCCGCCTCGCTGACCGGGCTGGCCTTCGCCCTTGAGTGGATCCCGCGCGTGGCGGCCTTCGGTCTGGCCGGCGATCTGGTCGACCGGCGCGGGGCCGCCATCGTGTTCTTCCTCGCCTCCTCGGCGCGGGCCGTCCTGGTGGCCGGCGGCAGCGTCGCGCTGACCATGCTGGACCGAGGGACGGCCCAGACGCTCGTCGTGATGGCGCTGGCCGCCGCCACCGGCACGCTGACGCAGTTCAGCTTCATCGCCAATGAGGCTGTGGGCGCAATCGTCAGCCGCCGCGCGGACACCCAGGCGCACAAGGTCCAGGCCGTGCTGATCGGTATCGACCAGACCGCGACGCTCACCGGACCCGCACTGGGAGGTGTGCTCCTGCTGGTGGGACCCGTCCACATGCTCGTGGTCCTGAGTGTGCTCTCGTCCCTGGCGGCGGCCCTCGCCCTGCAGACCCCGCCGACCCCGCTGCGCGGCTCGCAACACGGCCCCATACAGCGAGGAGAAGGCCTCAAGACGGGCTGGCGGACCTTGCGTTCGCTGCCCGCCCTCGGCTGGCTGGTGGGCGGGCTGACCGTCTCCAACCTCGCGCTCGGGCTGCTCCAGTCCGCCAGTCCGATCATCGTGGTCGAGCACTTCGGTTATTCCCCCGCGGCCGTCGGCACCCTCTGGTCGGCGGCCGCCGCCTCCACACTCCTCACGGTCACCGTCTGCCGGTTCGCGCTCAATCGGCTGGGACTGTGGGGAGTCGGCGTGGTGTGCTCCACCGTCGCGTCCGCCGCCGGTCTCGCCCTGGCCCTCGCACCCACGTACATCGCCTACGTCGTCCTCATGGCGCTCTTCATGGCGGGTGACGGCGGCCTGACCGTCGTCCTGCGTACGTTGCGCTCCCTCCTCATCCCGGCGGCCGTCTTCGGCAGCACCCTCTCCCTGACCATCCTCCTTCTGCTGCTGCCGTTCCCGTTCGCGGGCATCGCGGTCGCCCTCACACCACCCTGGGCTCTCGGCTACGTCATCGCGATGTGCGCCGCGCTGCAAGCCGTCGCCCTCGGTCTCGCCTTCCTGCGGCTGCGCATCGAGCCGGTCATGCGCGCCCCCGCGAAACCCGCGCAGGCCACCGCCTGATGCGCGGAGGGAGCCCCGCATCCGTGCATGGGCGCAGGCTGGGGTAGGGTCGGCCAGCGGTTCGTAGCCACCCAACGGTTACGTCTCGGTGCGGGGACTGTCGGAGGGCTGCGAGCGGTGGAATCCCACATGGGGGACGGCGGAACCATGGACCTGGACGACACGCGGCTGGAGGCGATGACTCCGCAGCCGCTGATGACCCGGGACTACGAGACACGCCCCGCGCTCGTCTACGAGCGGCTGAGGCAGCAGCATGGCCCGGTCGCGCCGGTCGACCTGCTGGGCGTACCCGCCTGGCTCGTGCTCGGATACCGAGAGTCGCTCGAAGTCCTCCAGGACGACGAGGCATGGCCCAAGGGACTGGAGAACTGGCGGGCCCGGTCGGAGGGCAGGGTTCCCGCCGACTGGCCGCTCGGGCCCTCCCTGGAGGTCAACCACGTTCTGATCCAGGGTGGTTCCGGTTACCCGCCGCTGCGGGCGGCGTGGGACGCGGCCCTCAGACCCTTCCAGGACCCGCGCCACGCCCAGGCTAAGCGGCTGAAGAACGCCGTCACCGCCCACGCCGACGAACTGATCACCCTGCTGGGACAGGGCGGCGGCACGGGCGTTGCGGACCTGTCGGCACAGTTCTCACGACCGCTGCCGCTGATGGTGGCAAGCCATCTGCTCGGCTTCCCGGGCTCACAGGGCGACGACGCGCTGATGGACATGTGGCGGGTGCTCGACGCGGGGCCGGACGCGGAACCCGCCCTGGAACGCCTGCTGGAGACCCTGGTGGAGCTGGCGGCGGGCAAGCGCGCGCGGCCGGGCGACGACTTCCCCTCCTACCTGCTGGCCGCGCACCCGGACCTCTCGCTCGACGCGCTGGCCCGTGAGCTGTTCATGCTGCTCGGCATGACGTCCGACCACGTCGGCATCCTCATCTCCAACACCGTGGTCGAGGTCATCGCGGGGGAGGGCGGTGCGCGCGCCAGCCTCTCCGCGGGGATGGTCAGGGAGACCATGAACCGGGTGGTCATGCGCAAACCGCCGCTGGTGAACTTCGTCCCGAGGTTCGCGGCGAAGGACACCCCGCTCGGGAACTACACGATCCGCGAGGGCGACCCGGTGTGGGTCTCCTCGGCCGCCGCGCACGCCGATCCGCTGTTCGCCGACCGCGTGGTGGAAAGCACGACGATCAGCACCCGCGCGCACCTCGCGTGGGGCGCGGGCCGCCGCCAGTGCCCGGCGCGCGAGCTGGCGTCGACGGTCGCGGCGGCGGGCGTGAGCCGGCTCTTCGAGCGCTTCTCGAACCTGGAACTCGCGCTCCCGGTCGACCAACTGCCCTGGCGCTCCTCCCCGTTCATGCGCGGGCTGCGGTCGCTGCCCGTGCGGTACGAACTCGCTCCGTCGTCGGCCCTCTCGGCCCCGTCGGCCCCGGACGAGCCGGAAGACGGCACCTTGGGGTCGGTGACGGCGGATCAGGCAGTCCAGGGCCGATCGTCGCTCTGGCGGTACCTGACAGGTCTGATCCGCACAGGCCACTGACCCGTACCGCGAACTCCCGAGCCCGGCCCCCGACATCAAGGGAACTACGTAGTCCCCACCCCTGCGTTGTCAGTGCCCGTGTCGCCAGGCCGGCCTCGTGAACCACGCCGCACTGGGCTCAACGGGCTGAACCGGCAGGCAGGTTCACAGCGGCAGTTCCAGCACCAGTGGCAGGTGGTCCGAGATCCCCGTCCCCGGCGTGCGCACCGTGCTCACCTCGGCCATGTCGAGCCCGGTCGCGAGGATGTGGTCGAACTGCACGACCGGACGATGCGCGGGAAAGGTGGAGGTGCGGGCCAGGTCCCGCCAGCCGCGGGGCGGTGGGGTGGTGCGTGCTTTCCGGGGCGCGTTCAGCACGGCCCTGGGCAGGACACCGATCAGGTTGAAGTCGCCCAGCAGCACATGCGGTCGGGGCAGGTCGGCGATCCAGTCGCGGACGGCGAGCAACTGCCCGACGTTCCACCCCGGGACGAACGACAGATGCACCGCCACCGCCGTGAACGGGCCGCGTCGCCCCTCCAGTACGGCGGCCAGCGCCGCGCGCGGCTGGTCCCGGGCCATGGTGAGGCCGGCCTGCCCGGCCATCCGCAGAGGCAGTGCGAGGGGCGCCGGGGCCAACCGCCGGGCCCTCCAGCCTCGTACCGGAAGCCGGGACAGCAACGCGATGCCGTGCGAGGGGAGATCGGTGTCCGAGCCCACGTCCTTCGGGCCGTAGACCCGCAACCCCGGTTCGGCCGGGTCGAGGACCCAGCCCCGGTCCGGTGTGTCACGGCCGTGAAACGCCGTCGCGTAGCGCCAGTCCTTCAACCCCGCGGCGTCGGCGGCCACCTGTGCCTGGTCGACCCGGCCCGACCGTTCCTGGAGGCGGTCCAACTCCTGCAAGGCCACGACATCGGCTTCCAAGGACGTGACAGCCCGGGCGAGCGGCTCTCCTGCCGGGTCCACGGCGTGGCGGGACAGTGGGCGGCCGTCGTCCCCCATCGGCCGACCGTGCAGCACATTGAACGTGGCGAGCCGCACCCGCCCGCCATGCACCCCGTGTGCCCCATGCATCCCGTACTCCATCGGTTTCATTCGGTCGGATTGAGTTCGAAGGGGCTGAGCGACGACGGTGTCGGGTCCCACGGGTAGCGGGGTCGGGAGTAGGGGAGATCCGAAGACCCGGGGGCGGGCGTCGCGGAGGGCGGGGACATCCGGTGGCCGGCCACCCGCTCGGTCGGTAACTCGACGCTGTCGGGCGCTGGTGGACTGTCGGCGCACGAGCGCCCGTCGATGCGCAGCTCGGTCCGCCGCAAGGAATCCATCCCCTGATCTTCGCAGGGAATCCCGGCCTTCAGGCCGGGCGGGAACGCGATCCTTGGTCCGGACGCACCGCAGCGCGCGGCGACTGACGGGCGGAGAGCGGAGCGGTGGTGCGCCGAGTGCGCGACGGGCCGCCCGGCAGACGAGGACGACGCACGCCGCAGCTGCTCCCTCGTACGTACGGGTCGCCCCCGCGTCACCCGTGGTCCGGCCCAGGTCGGAGTCACTGACGTGGCGGGACTGGGCCCGACTGGGGGGCATGAGCCTGGCTGTCCCCCTGGTCCTCGTCGTGGGCCTGATCCTCGCGCGCTGAGTCCCTGCGGTCCGATACACCGATACACCGATACACCGATACACCGATACACCGATACACCGATACACCGATACACCGAAGCCCGAAGCCCGAAGCCCGGCGTCTGAGGGCTGACGGCTGACGGCTGAGGGCTGAAGGGCTGGCGGAGGGCCGACGGGTTGGGAGAACCGGGAGCCGCGCCCTGCCGACCGCCTCCTGGATCTCCCGCGTCTGCTGGATCTCTTGGATCTGCTGGAACTCCGGACAGGACACCGGGCGGCTCGCCGACCCACCTCGCGAACCGTCCGGCAGCGGCTGAAAAGTGCCGTGAGCCGGGCGAAAGTCCAGCAAGCAATAGTCAGTTTCAGCCGTTGCTTTGTCATCTCCATGACAAGAAGGCATATGCGGTGCCAGGCTGCTCATGAACGTTCATCGTTCCTTCACACCCCCCACCTGTTGCGCGCCGCCGAGTTCGGACACGCCCACCCCACGTCACATCGGGCGTCACCTCACGCAGCGCCCTTCCCTGCTCAGCGCGTTGCCAGCCGGCCACACCCTGCCGGCCCGCTCGCTCGGCCTCGACCATGGGCCGATCGTCGCCAGAAGGAGAAGCCCTTGCTATCGCCCCACCGCTCCTCGCACCGACGCAGATATGCCGCAGCGCTGGCCCTCACCACCGCCAGTACGCTGCTCGCCGCCGGTTTCCACACCGGTGTCGCGTCCGCCGCTCCCCGCGACCGCGGCCACGCGAAGATCGTCGCCACCCCCCGGGCCGGTGCGGCCCCGGCGAAGCTCTCTGCCGCCACGCACGCCGCGCTCATCAAGAGCGCGACCGCCGCGGTCGGCGACACCGCGAAGAGCCTCGCCCTCGGCTCCAAGGAGAAGCTGGTCGTCAAGGACGTCGAGAAGGACGCCGACGGCACCACGCACACCCGCTACGAGCGCACCTACGCCGGTCTGCCGGTCCTCGGCGGCGACCTGGTCGTACACGTCAAGGACGGCCGCACCACCGTGTCCGAGGCGAGCAAGGCCACCCTCAAGGTGCCGACGACCACCGCCCGCGTCACCTCCGGAACCGCCGCCCACAAGGCACTCGCGGTCGCGAAGCAGGCCGACGCCACCCGTCCCGCGGTCGACGGTGCTCCCCGGTTGGTCGTCTGGGCAGGCGGCGCCACGCCGGTCCTGGCCTGGGAGTCGGTGGTCGGAGGCATGCAGGACGACGGCACGCCGAGCGAGCTCCACGTCATCACCGACGCCACCTCGGGCAAGGCCATCTTCGACTTCCAGGCGGTGCGCACCGGCACCGGCACCGGCCAGTACAGCGGATCGGTTCCGCTCGGCACCACACTGTCCGGCTCCACGTACCAGCTGCTGGACGGCGACCGTGCGGGCCACCGCACCTACGACCTGAACCAGGGCACCTCCGGTACCGGCACCCTCTTCACGGATGACAACGATGTCTGGGGTGACGGCACCCAGAGCAACCGGCAGACGGCCGGCGTGGACGTCGCCTTCGGCGCCGCGGCCACCTGGGACTACTACAAGGACGTCTTCGGCCGCAACGGCATCCGCAACGACGGCGTGGCCGCCTACAGCCGGGCGCACTACGGCAACAGCTACGTCAACGCCTTCTGGTCCGACACCTGCTTCTGCATGACGTACGGGGACGGCGCGAGCAACACGCACCCGCTGACCGCCCTGGACGTGGCCGCCCACGAGATGAGCCACGGCGTCACCGCCGCCACCGCCAACCTCACCTACTCGGGCGAGTCCGGCGGCCTCAACGAGGCGACCTCGGACATCTTCGCCGCCGCGGTGGAGTTCCACGCCAACCTGTCGGCCGACGTCCCCGACTACATGGTCGGCGAGAAGATCGACATCAACGGCAACGGCACCCCCCTGCGGTACATGGACAAGCCCTCCAAGGACGGGGCGTCCCGTGACAACTGGGACTCCTCGTTGGGGAGCATCGACGTCCACTACTCCTCCGGACCGGCCAACCACCTCTTCTACCTGCTCTCCGAGGGCAGCGGCGCCAAGACCGTCAACGGGGTCTCGTACGACAGCCCGACCTACGACGGCGTGCCCGTGACCGGCATCGGTATCGAGAACGCCCAGCGGGTCTGGTACCGGGCGCTCACCACCTACATGACCTCCACCACCAACTACGCGGGTGCCCGGACGGCGACCCTCCAGGCCGCGGCCGACCTCTTCGGCGCGTACAGCGACACCTACCTCGCCGTCGCCGCCGCCTGGGCCGGGATCCACGTCGGTGACCGGATAGCGCTCGGCGTCAACGTCTCCCCGATCGACGACCAGATCAGTGGCGTCGGCCAGCAGGTTTCCCTGCAGACCAGCGCCTACACCACCAACTCCGGCGCCGGTCTGACCTACCAGGCCACCGGTCTGCCGGACGGCCTGACGATCAGCGACACCGGCCTGATCTCCGGCGTCCCGACCACCACCGGGACGAGCGCCGTGACCCTGACGGTCACCGACAGCACCGGAGCATCGGTCGCGGAGAGCTTCAGCTGGCGGGTGGCGAACATCTTCGCCAACGGCACGCGCGTCGACATCCCCGACGTCGGAGCCGCGGTCGAGTCGCCGATCACCATCACCGGCCAGACCGGGAACGCCTCGGCCACCACCCAGGTCTACGTCAAGATCATCCACACGTACCGCGGTGACCTGACGGTCTCCCTGGTCGGCCCCAACGGCACCGTCTACTCGCTGCTGAACCACAGCGGCGGCAGCGCGGACAACGTCGACCAGACCTTCACGGTCGACGCCTCCGCGCAACCCGTCAACGGCACCTGGAAACTGAGGGTCCAGGACACCGCCTCGATCGACGTCGGCTACATCCAGCAGTGGACGCTCACACCCTGATCTCTCCACCGCCCGACCTCGCCCGCCCGGCCCGCTGCACGCGGCCCGGGCGGGCGAGTCGTTCTCACCCCGGCTTGTCGATAGCGCAGGGCGTGAGCACCAGCATCGTGACGTCGTCGCGAACGCTGGTGCAAAACCGTACGAGGTCCTCCCACACGTGGTCGGTGAGTGCGGCGGGCTCCTCCTGGGCGAACGCGGTCAGACGTTCGGCCAAGGGGTAGAAAGCACCTGCACTGTCGCGGCTCTCGGCCAGTCCGTCGGACCCCAGGAACAGCCGGTCACCGCGTTCGAGCCGGACGGTGCAGATCCGCGGAGGAGAGATCTCGAAGAATCCCAGGCCGAGTGGAGCTCCCGCTTCGAGAACCAGTTCGACGGCCTTCCCGTCGCGCAGCAGGAACGGATGCGGATGTCCGCAGGACGTCAGCCGCACCGCGTCCGCGTCGGCCGAGAACTCCAGCAGCAGAGCGGTCGCGAACAACTCGGCGTGCTCGGTCTGGGCCGAGTCCACGATCAGCCGGCGGTCGAGGCGCGCCGCGGCAGACATCAGGTCGCCCTGATCGAGCACCGTCTCCCGGAACGCCCCGAGGAGCGAGGCGACCGTCGCGACGGCCGACAGTCCGTGGCCCTGTACGTCGCCCATCACGGCTCGTACGCCGAAGGGGCCGTCGCGCACGTCGAAGAAGTCGCCGCCCACCAGCGTCTCGCGCTGCGCCGCCCGGTACAGAGCCTCGCACCGCACCGGGCCGACCCGTTCGGGGAGCGGCGGCAGTACGGCGAGCTGGGCGGCCTCCGCGACGGTGCGCACCGTGACCAGGTGGGCGTCGCGTCGGCTGCGCACCAGGGATATGACGACGCTGAGTATCGCGACGAACGTGATGGTCAGCAGGTCGGTGTTGCCCGGATGGTTGAGCCGGAGCGCCGGTACGTACAGCAGGACGACGACGACGCTGCCGAACGCGGCCGTCGCCACCGGTCCGTACGAGAGCACGGCCAGGGACGGGATGGCGCCGAGCAGGAAGCCGATGTCGAGGGCGCGCCGACTGAGGAGTTCGGCGACACAGACGCCCACCAGCAGGGCCGGTGGCAGCACGCGCACCCAACGTGGTGGCGGCGCGCCGCGCAGCCAGCCGCGCTCCTCACGGTCCCGCCGCCGCGGGACGGCCGCGCCCATAGAACTCCTCCCTATGTCACCACGCTCCTACGTCCGGGTGCCGAGCGCATCACGAAGGGTTCCGGAGGCAGGCCGAGGAGGATCCTCAACACCTGCGTGCCGCGGGCACGTGCGGCCCTACGCGCGCGACGCGTCGGACGCGGACGAGGGGCGGCGAGAGAACCAGGAGCTGATCAGGGTCGGCAGAGAAGGACCGCCGCGCAGGCACCAGACGGCGATCACCGGGTCGCAGATCGCGCACCCGAGCGACGAGTGCGAGGCGAACGGGATGATCGGGGCTCCCCGCAGATGGTGCAGGACGTCCCAGGCGGTGTGCAGCAGCCAGGCGACGCCTGTCCAGACGTACGAGTCGAGACCCCGGTAGGCGCAGTAGGTGACCGCGGCGGTGAAGACGAATTCCCGCACCGACGCACCAAGCCGTCCGGGACCCCGGATGCCGACGGGCGGACGGCGGTTCTCATGCGGCGGACGGCTCAGCTGAGACATGGACCCAGCTGAGACATGGGCTCAGGTGAGACACGGGCTCAGCTGAGATAGTCGGCGATCAGCGTGGCGAATTCGTCGGGGGCGGCCAGTCGGATCCCGAGGGTTTCGGCCTTGGCGCGCTTGGATCCGGCGCCTTCTCCCGCGACGACCAGGGTGGTCTTCTTGGAGACGCTGGAGGAGGAGCGGCCGCCGGCGCGTTCGATGAGCTCGTTCATCTGGTTGCGGCTGAGCTTCTCCAGCGCGCCGGTCATGGCGCCGGTGACCACGACCGTCATCCCGGCCAGCGGCCCACCCGTCGGCTCCGTGCCCTGTGCACTGCCGCCGGTCTCGCCGGTCTCGCCGGTCTGGTCGGTCTGGTCGCCCTCGTCGGTCTGGTCGGTCGCGGGGACGGGCGGGGTGGCGCCCGGTTCGGTCATATTGACCCCGGCCGAGGCGAGTTTGTCGATGAGCGGGGCGAGTTCGGCGAGTTCGGCGACGATGGACGGCGCCTTCTCCGTGCCGATGCCCTCGACCTGCCGCATCGTTTCGGCGTCGGCGGCGCGGAGGTGGTCCATGGTGGCGAAGTACCGGGCGATCCGGCGGGACATGGAGCGGCCGGTGCCACGGACCCCGAGCGCGCACAACACCCGCGACAACGGCTGGCCCTTGGCCGCGCCGATCGCCGCCAGGAGGTTGTCGGTGCTGGTCTCACCCATCCGTTCCAGGTCCAGGAGCTGTTCACGGGTGAGGGCGAACAGGTCGGCGAGATCGGCGACCAGGCCGGCTTCGACGAGCTGGACGACTCGGGTGTGTCCGAGGCCTTCGATGTCCAGCTGGTCGCGGCCGGCGGCGTAGGAGAGGGCGGCCACCAGATGGCAGTTGCGGCCCATCTCGCAGCGCCAGCGCTGCTCGCTGGTGTCGATGCCGGCGCCGCACCGCGGGCACATCTCGGGGAAGACGATCGGCTGTTCGTCGCCGGTGCGCAGATGGGCGACGGGGGCTTCGACCCGGGGGATGACGTCACCGGCCCGGTGGACCATGACGTGGTCGCCCAGGCGCAGGTCGCGGCGGGTGATGTCGGCGGGGTTGTGGAGGGTGGCGTAGGTGATGGTGGAGCCGTCGATCTCGACCGGTTCGAGGACGGCGCGCGGCGCGATGATGCCGGTGCGGCCGACGTTCCACTCCACCTCCACCAGCCGGGTGATCTTCTCCACGGCAGGCAGCTTGTAGGCGATCGCCCAGCGCGGGGCGCGCGAGCCGGACCCGGCTGTTCGCTGATCGGCGGCCAGGTCGGCCTTGACGACGATCCCGTCGATCCCGAACGGCAACTGGGCCCGCAGTGCGGCGATTTCCTTCACCCGGGTCAGGACCTCCTCGACCGTGTCGACGGCGGCGCCGGGCACGGCGGTGGTGGCGGTGGTGCCCACTCCGTACGCGGCGGTTTGGGCCATCAGGTCGCTGTGCGCAAGTTCGTCCAGCCGCCCGGCGAGCCCGGCGTCGGTACCGGACAGGGGCAGCAGGCCGTAACCGAAGAACGTCATCGGTACGGTGTAGACGCGGTCCTTGGCGCGCAGGGTGCCCGCGGCGGCGTTGCGCGGGTTCGCGAACGGCTGCCCGCCGTGCGAGGTGCGCACCTCGTTGGCGTACTCGAACTGGGCCGTGGTCATCAGGACTTCGCCGCGCACCTCCACCGTGACCGGCTCGGCCAGCTCCCTCGGCAGCCCCTCGACGGTGCCGATCGCGTGCGAGACGTCCTCCCCGGCCGTCCCGTCGCCGCGCGTGATCAGCTGTGTGAGGCGACCGCGGGTGTAGCGGGCGGCGATCGCCAGGCCGTCGAGCTTCGGCTCGACACTGAACCGCTCCACGTCATGGCCGACACGCCGGGCGAGCGACGCGGTCCACGTGGTGAACTCCTCGGGCGAGAACACATTGTCCAGGCTCAGCATCGCCACCGTGTGCGGGACATCGCCCTCCGCGGCGCCACCTGCCACCTTCCCGGTGGGCGAATGGGGCAGGACCTCGTCGGGATGGCCGGCCTCCCAGGCCGCGATGGCGCGCACCAGCCGGTCGTACGCGTCGTCGTCCAGCACCGACGTGCCGCCCGCGTAGTAGGCGGCCGAGGCCTTCACCGCGTTCTCGACCGCCTGGGCGTAGGCGGCGGAATCCATGATCGCTGCTGCAGATGTCGTCATGTCGGTCATCCTGCACGGCACCACTGACAATGCCCCGGCACGGCCGCCACGCGGTCACCGGTGCCCCGCCCGCCACGGTGACGCGGCCGGAGGAAAGCCAACCCGTGTGAGGGACATCCGCAAGCAGAGGCAGGCCCTGCCCTCAAGAAGTCACGTCGGCGTCGAGATGCCGGGCGAGTTCCTCCACCACCGCCGGGATCTCGCGGCGGAACGCGGCGAGGTCGAGTCCTTCGTCGGCGACCACGACGAGCAACGCGCGGCTGCCGACCGCCGTGACGATCACATGTCCCGTGCCGCAGCGGGCGCTCATCTCCCGGAGAGTGCCCGTTCCGCCCTGCTCGGCGAGACGGTGCCCCAGGGAGAGGGTCGCCGCGGCGATCGCCGCCATCGACTCGGGGTGCGTCTTCTCGGCGTCCGCCGCGACCAACAGTCCGTCCGCCGTCGCCAGGACGCTTTCGGTGACACCCATCACGGTGTCCCGAAGTGTGGCAAGGAGGCCGTGGACAGGATCTGACGTGGCTTCACTCATGGCTTGTCCTATTTCCTTGTCGCATGAAGGACCCGGTGCGGCACGCGCTGCGGGTCAGCAGCCGCCGAAACGGCTTGAGCGGTGGTGTCACGTTGTGTTCGAGGGTGTGTTGTCCGACGGCAGGGTCGTGGTGCGACGAGTTCTGCGGCTGTGCCGTCGAGACCTCGGCGGTTGTCGTGCGGGCGGGTGCTCCCGCGAGTGCCTCAGCGAGGTGGGGTCGGGGGGGTGTGCGGGGGCGGTTGCGGGGCGTTGGTGCCGGGGACGCGTCGGGGGAGAGCGCTGAAGCCGGGTCCGGCCGGATCGGGGGCGGTCCCGTGTGGTGGGATCGCCCGTGGTGCGGTGCTGGGCCGCTTGGGGGCAGGGGCGCGGGTTTCGCGCTCGATGAGTTCCCAGTCCTCCAGCTGCTTCAGGTCGAGCATGACGGCGTACAGCCCGCGGCCGAGCGCGAACGCGATGTCCCGGGAGGTGCGCCGACCGTCCGCGCGATCCAGGACCTCCTGGTGGCGTGCGGATCGCGCACGTGGGACACCGGTGTCGTGGACGGCGGGGATCTGATGGATACGGGAGCGCGCGCGTTCACCCGCCGAGCCGTGCTCGTCGGACAGACGGGCGAGTCGGTTTGCGGTTTCCCGTATCAGCCGCTCGGGGCGGATTCCGCGTCCTGACCGTACGACAGGTGTCGCCTCCACCACTTCCCAACTCTCCGGCGTGGTCAGCGCGAGAGCGAAGGCTCCGTCGAACAGGGCCGCGATACAGACGACTTCGAACTCTGCCGCACCGATCAGTCCACGACGGGTCAGTTCTTCGCCGATCCGCTCGTACGACGGATCGGTGGCGCAGGCGGCGGCCCACGCCTGCTCGGTGATCCGGCCCGACCTCAGCAGCAGGCCCTCGACGGTGGGAGTACCAGGCGTCTCGACGGCGACGACCAGGCCACCGCGCAGATGGATCGCACCCCCGGGGGCGCCTGAGACGAGCACGGCGCAGTCACGTTTCTGCTCACCCAGGGCGGTCAGTAGCGACGAGACGTTGCGTGGGCCGGTCGGCTGTTTGATGGTCAGGTCGGTCATGTCAGAAGGGCGTCGGCGCGCTGGGTCAGGTCCTGCAGGGCCCAGGCCACGTTGGCCCGGGAGCGGTCCACCGTCGTCGACAGCAGTAGCGGGTCCCCCTGCCGCTCTATACGAAGGATCACCTGGTGCTCTCGCTGGGTGGACACGATCACGCTCTCCACTTCGCCTTCGAAACCGGCCCTGTTGAGGCGGTTGCCGGCCAGAACAGCGAGGTCGTGTGCGTCGTCGCCCGCGTGTGCGTCACCCACCACCGCGTAGACGAGGCCTGTGACCGCGTCCGTGAGCGTGGCGCCGGTGATGCCGGGCGCGGCAAGAAGACCAGTGAGTGCTTCGTCGAGCGATGGCATCGGTTCCCCCCTTCACTGATCGCTCCGTGCACAGTACTTTAAGAGCCAACTAGCGCACCATTGAACGAATGTGGCGTTCTTTAGGCTCCTGCGCAACACCATAAGATCGAAGTCCTCGAAGGTCTTCAACCCTCGAGGATCAGGAAACGAGGGCAACCAGGTGAACATCGAGTCCACTCTCAAGGAAGCCATGACCATCGACGGGGCTCTCGGCGTCGCATTGGTCGACTACGACAGTGGTATGTCCCTCGGCGTGCTCGGCGGCGGCCCCGGCCTTGATCTGGAACTCGCCGCCGCGGGCAACACCGAGGTCGTCCGGGCCAAGCAGCGCACCCTCAAGTCCTTGAACATGCAGGACTCGATCGAGGACATCCTGATCACGCTCGGTGAGCAGTACCACCTGATCAGGCCGCTGAACGCCTCTTCCGGCACGCTCTTCCTCTACTTGGCACTCGACCGGGGCCGCAGCAACCTCGCCCTGGCGCGTCACAACCTCAAGCGCCTGGAATCCACTCTGCAGGTGTGACGCCGCACCGCCGGTGACCGATCCGCGGGACGTCGGACGACTGATGTCCCGCGGGTGGCGGAACGTTTTGCCCATGGGTCGGGTCGGGACACGGGAAGAGCTGCCATGCGGGGCCGAACGCGGATGTCGACCTTCGACGCGCAGGGGCGCGGACGGCCGCGGCCGGTGCGGCCCTGGTGCCGCTTCGTCACTCGGGTTCGGCCCGTGCCGCTGTGCTCGTCCTGCACGGGGGCCGGGCCGACAGCACGGCCCCCGCACGGCCCTGGAATGTGGCGGCGCTGCGGATGCGGCCGTTCGTCCGGGCCGTCGCCGCGGCCGTGCCGGACGACGAGGTCTTCCTCGGCCGGGTGCGCTACCGCCTCCGAGGATGGAACGGTTCCCGGGCCGACGCCGCCCGTGACGCCCAGCAGGCCCTCGTGGAGCTTGCCCGTCTCGTGGACGAGGTTCCGGTGGTCCTCGTGGGCCATTCGATGGGCGGTCGGGCCGCGCTGCGAGCCGCGGCGGCGACACAGGTCGCGGGAGTGGTGGCGCTGGCCCCATGGTGTCCGGAGGGGGAACCGGTGACCCACCTCCGGGACAAGCGAGTGATCGCGCTGCATGGTGACCGGGACCGGGTCACGGATCCGGCGGAGTCGATCGCGTTCGTCGGTCGAGCCCGGTTGGCGGCTCCCGCGCGGGTGTCCTGCTGGTGAACGGCGGTGACCACGCCATGCTCCGACGCGGCGGAACCTGGCACCGCGCCACCGGCTCGGCGGTCGCCGAACTGCTGACGTCCACCGAGCCGCCCGGTGGACTGCTCGCCCAGGCGTTCTCGGCAGCCAAGAGCGGTCTGCTGTGAGGTGATCCGCGACCTGCGGGGCCTGATACCCGGGGCCGGATGTCCGGGGCTGGATGCGCGGTGCCGGGCTGGAAAAATGCGGTGCGTCGACCGCTCCGCGTTGCCTACACTCGCCACACATCGTGACGAGTGAGGGGAGCCGGGCCGTGCGTTACCGCACCGCTGTCGTTGTTCCCCGGTCACAGTACGAGGTGATCCTCGTGTCTTCGGGTGCCCGGTGCCGGCTGCGCGGCCGGGACCGGTTCTCCGCGACGAACATCTGACCACTGTCTGCCCGTTGTCGGGTGGATCGACCACGGCATCCCGATGGGATGTGCCGTGGCGAGAGGTCACTGCCCGGCCCGTGGTCCGACCGCGGGCCGTCTCGTCCGGAAATCGCGCCGACCCGTTTCCGGATCATCGCGAAAGGCCACGGACCGTGCGTACCGACCTGCACCGTCACCTCACAAGTCCCCTTGCCGCCGTACGCAATCTGGGCATCCTCGCCCATGTCGATGCGGGCAAGACCACCGTTACTGAGCGGATCCTGTACGTCACGGGGACCACGCACAGACGGGGCGAGGTCCATGACGGAACGACCGTCACCGACTTCGACCCCCAGGAACGCGATCGTGGCATCACCATCTTCGCCGCGGCCGTGAGCTGTGACTGGGACGACCACCGCATCAATCTGATCGACACTCCGGGGCACGTCGACTTCTCCGACGAGGTGGCGCGTTCGCTGCGGGTGCTCGACGGAGCCGTGGCGGTGTTCGACGCCGTCGCGGGAGTCGAGCCGCAGAGCGAGTCGGTATGGCGGCAGGCGGACCGGTACGGAGTGCCGAGGATCGCGTTCGTCAACAAGCTGGACCGCGTCGGCGCCGACCTCGACACGGCGGTCGAGTCGATCAGGGAGCGGCTGCATCCCGCCCCGCTCGTCGTCCAGTTGCCCATCGGTACGGAAGCCGGGTTCACCGGTGTGGTGGATCTGCTCCGTATGCGATCGCTGGTCTGGGCGGACGGCCGCGACACGGTCGAGGAAGGTCCGGTACCGGAGGCGCTGGGTGCCGAAGCGGACCGTCGCCGACGGCGGTTGGAGGAGGCGGTGGCGGAGCGCCACCCCGGCGCGCTGGAGGAGTTCTGCGCGCAGGGGACCCTCTCCGCGCAGACTCTGGCCGCCGCGCTGCGCGACCTGACCCGTTCCGGTGACGGTGTGGTGGTGCTGTGCGGCTCCGCCTACCGCAACCGCGGGATCGAGCCGCTGCTGGACGCGGTGCTGGCCTACCTGCCCTCGCCCCTGGACGTGCCCGCGGTACGCGGCACCCGGGACGGCACGGAACAGGAACGGCTCGCCGATCCGGCGGCACCGTTCGCGGCACTGGCGTTCAAGGTGAACGCGACCGCCACGGGGCGGCTGACGTACCTGCGTGTCTATTCGGGAACGATCCGGAAGGGAGAGACGGTGTGGGAATCGGGTGCGCGGCGCACCGAGCGGATCGGCCGGATCCTGCGGGTCCAGGCCGACCGCCACGCCCAACTGGAGCAGGCGGTGGCCGGGGACATCGTCGCGGTGGTCGGGCTGAAATCGGCCCGCGCCGGGTCGACCCTGTGCGCCCCCGGGGCTCCGCTGGTCCTCGAACCGCCGACGGTCGCCGATCCGGTCGTCTCGGTGGCGGTCGAGGCGGCCTGGAGCGCTGACACGGAACGCCTGGTGCAGGCGTTGACGCGGCTGGTCGAGGAGGACCCTTCGCTGGTCGTCCGCACCGACCCCGAGACCGGACAGATGGTGTTGTCCGGCCTGGGGGAACTGCATCTGGAGGTGGCGGTGGAGAAGATCCGGCGCGCTCACGGACTGGACGTCCGGGTCGGTCGACCGAGGGTGGCCTACCGGGAGACGGTCGCCCGCGGAGTGTCCGGACTGGTCCACCGGCACGTCAAGCAGGACGGCGGCGCAGGTCAGTTCGCCCACGTCGTTCTCGACGTGGAGCCACTGGAGGCCGCCCCGGGCACAGCCGACCACATCGGTGACGCCAACGACATCGGCGGCAACGTCGGGAAGGTCGGGAAGGTCGGTAACGGGGACAACCGTGACAACACCCACGTCAGCGTGACGCGCTTCGAATTCCGCTCCACCGTCGTCGGTGGACGGGTACCGCAGGAGTACGTCCGGGCCGTGGAGGCCGGCTGCCGCGACGCGCTGGCCGAGGGGCCGCTCGGAGGGCATCCGGTGACGGGACTGCGGGTCGTCCTGACCGACGGAGCGACCCATCCGAAGGACTCTTCGGAGATGGCGTTCCGGACGGCCGGTCGGCTCGCGCTCCGGGAGGCGCTGCGCGCCAGCGCGATGGTTCTCCTGGAGCCCGTGGCCGACGTCACGGTCACCGTGCCGGACGACGCCGTGGGCGGCGTGCTCGGCGACCTGGCGGCGCGACGCGGGCAGATCGCGGGATCCGTCCCGCGAGCAGGCACCGTGGTGATCACCGCGACCGTGCCGCTGGCGGAGTTGTTCGGCTATGCGACCAGGCTGCGCAGCCGGACCCAGGGCCGGGGAGTGTTCACCACCCGGCCCGCCGGCTACGCCCCGGCACCGAGCTCGGCGTCCGAGGGGACACCGGCCCGGTAGCCCAGTGACGGTCCCGCCCGCGCACGGGCGGGACCGTCTTCACTCGCCGCCTCGCCGGCTGGCTCCTCGGGTTCGCACACCACTCGGACGCTGCGGATGTGTCAGGCGATGTCAGGATCGAGCAGCCCGCTGCGCAGGCGTTTGACCGTGCGGGTGATCAGGCGTGAGACGTGCATCTGCGAGATGCCGAGTTCCTCGCCGATCTGGGCCTGGGTCCGTTCCTCGACGAAACGCATGTGGAGGATCCTGCGCTGACGTTCGTCGAGTTCGGCGATCAGAGGAGCCAAGGACTGGAAATCCTCCACCAGTTCGAGCGAGGGATCGTCCTTGCCGATGAAGTCCGCGAGTACGGTCTCCCCGTCCGCACCGTTCTCGGCCGTGAGCGTGGCGTCGAGGGAGGAGGAGTTGTAGCCGTTGGAGGCCTTGCGGGCCTCGATGACTTCCTCCTCGGAGACACCCATCAGCGCGGAGAGTTCACGCGTGGTCGGGGTACGGCCGAGTCGCGCGCGCAGCTTCTCGGTCGCCCTGGCCAGCTCGATGCGGGCCTCTTGAAGTCGGCGGGGTACGTGGACGGCCCAACTGGTGTCGCGGAAGAAGCGCTTGATCTCGCCGACGATGTACGGGACGGCGAAAGAGGTGAACTCGACCTCGCGGGAGAGCTCGAAGCGGTCGATGGCCTTGATGAGCCCGATCGTGCCCACCTGGACGATGTCTTCCAGCTCGGCCTGATCGCGACTGCGGAACCGAGCCGCCGCGTACCGTACGAGGGAGAGGTTCATCTCAATCAGCGTGTTGCGCGCGTACTGGTATTCGGGTGTGCCTTCTTCCAGCACGGACAGCCGGTCGAAGAACTGGCGCGACAGGTCACGCGCGTCCATCGGGCTGATCTTCAGCGGCTCGTCTATCAGAGGCAGCTCCACCTCCTCGGCCGTCACTGCGTGCCGTGCCGTGCCCGTTACCTCTGCTGCCGTCACGGCTGCCATGCGGTCCACCCCAAATCGTCCGAAGGAATCGAAGACAGAACTCGTCTGCCCCGTCTCGTGCCGGTCATGGCACTGGTTCCGGCCAGACGTCCCGTACGGATGCACCGGCGCGCCGATTCGTTCACGATCACCCGATCTCGGGGCGCTGTCTCACTCGCCGCGATGACGCCAGAACCAGACCAGGCCCGCGAGCAGTGCGCAGACGTAGACGAGAGGCATGATCAAGCCTGGGATGCGGGCCGCGATCACGACGCGGCTCCGACGGGAGAACAGGGCGACGCGGCCCGGGTGTTTGCCATTGCTGTCTGCTTTCGACGTGCTGCGGGCCGGCGGTGCGCGTACAGCGACAGGAGCAGGCTGAACAACACTCGCGGCCCAGGTGGTGTGGTGCTCAATGATGACGGCAAGAGCCGCCGTTCGGCCCCGTCCGGATCGGTTGGACTTGTGTGCGGGGATTCCCACTGCTCCCACCGTCCCGTGACGCCGCGCCGAGCGGCGACCGGACACGTCCTGCGGACGGATGGGCTGCCTTGCCGTGCCCCGCCCTGCCCGGGGCAGGCTCCACGAGAGAGCCCTCGGGCGTGGTGGACGAGGCGGGGCGTCGGGTTGGCGCCGACCTGGCTGTCGACGGTCGTCATGGGTACCGGTGCGGGCATCAAGGCGTTGCATTCCCACAGGTCAGAGGGCGGTGGCCGCGCAAGAGCCGTGCGGTTCGGAGGGGGGAGCTTGAGCGTCTTCGGCGGGGAGACAATGCTGAGCGAGGAGCTGTGGGGTGCCGAGCCGCTGATGGACGCTGCGGACCCTCCCGAAGCCTTCCAGCACCTGCGCGCCGCCCTCGTGCTCTGGAGCGGGTCGGCGCTGGTCGGGGTGCACGCCGGGATCCACCTGACCACGCAGGTCAAACGGCTGGAGGAGAGCAGACTGTGTGCGCGGGACCAGCGGAGCGAGGCCGATGTGCTGCTGGGCAGCAGCTCACGCACGAGAGCCCGTGTGGGCAGTGCATGCCGGCCCTGTACCGCTCCGGGGCTGGGTGGGGCTGATGGTGGCCGGGCGGTTACGGGGGGCGCTGGATAGAATTGAGGTATGAACGGGCGGCCTGTGGGTTCGGTTGCGCCGGGGTGTGCGTCGGGGGCTTGTGCCGGTGGCGCGGTGATGGGCCTGGGCCGGTGCCGCGGGGTGGATGGTGGGGCCTGGGGCGGTGGGCTGTGATGAACGCGGCGTCGCAGAGCATGGGGCTCTATTCGGGCCGGGCTTCGGGGCTGATCGGGGCGCAGATCGCGGGTTACCGGGTGGAGCGTGAGATCGGCCGTGGCGGTATGGCCGTCGTCTATTGCGCGAGGGATCTACGACTGGACCGTACGGTCGCGTTGAAGCTGCTCGCTCCGGAACTGGCTCGCAACGACACGTTCCGTCGCCGCTTCACGCACGAGTCGCGGGTGGCCGCGGCGATCGATCATCCTCATATCGTGCCGGTCTTCGAGGCCGGTGAGATGGATGGTGTCCTGTATATCGCCATGCGCTATGTGTCGGGGCTGGATCTGCGAGCGCTGCTCGACCGGGACGGCCCGCTGCCCGTGGCGACCGCGCTGCGCATCGCCGCGCAGGTGGCGTCGGCGCTTGACGCGGCTCATGAGCACGACTTGGTGCACCGGGATGTGAAGCCCGGCAACATTCTGGTGGCCAGGGGCACGGACAGTGAGCACCCCGAGTACGTGTATCTCACGGATTTCGGACTGACGAAGAAGTCACTGTCGCTGACCGGGTTCACGACGGTGGGCGAGTTCGTCGGCACGCTCGACTATGTGGCGCCGGAGCAGATTTCAGGCCGCCCGGTGGACGGCAGGTGCGATCTGTACGGGCTTGCCTGCGTGGTCTACGAAACCCTCGCCGGCGGGCCGCCGTTCCAGCGGGATGACGACATGGCGCTGCTGTGGGCGCATCAGTACGATCGGCCGCCCGCTCTGAGCGAGCGACGACCGGGGATCCCGGCGGCCGTGGACGAGATTGTGTCGAAGGCCCTGGCGAAGATTCCCGAGGACCGTTATGGCTCCTGTCTGGAGTTCGTGGCGGCTCTGCGTGCCGCTGTGAGCGGGGGCGAGGGCGGGGGTGACTCGGGTCCGCCGACACCGGCGGACTCCGCCGCAGCCGAAGCCGTGGAACAGACCGGGCCCGCCCCGGATCCGCCGGCTTGGGCCGGGCCGGTCTTCGTCCGTCCACCCGAGTAGGGCCTGGGGGAAGAGTGCGCCTCGGGGGCGCCGTGTGACTGCAGCAAAAGGGGGATACACCTCCTGTCCCATCGTCACCCCGGCGGTGCGAGAGCTGAGCCACCGGTACCCGGACGCCGGGGCGCAGATCCTGCATCCGGCCTGGGGCTCTTGCCGGTGTGCCTGATCACGGGACCGAAGGCGGCCGGATCCCTGCCTCCCGGGTTTCGCCCCGAATCCCCGTCGTCGTCCCCCTCGCGGGCCGATGCCGGTGCTGCTTCGACGGCTGCTTCGACGGCTGACGCGACGAAGGACGCGGCGCCGATGCCGACGGCCATGGCGCGTGCTGCCGCACGTCTGGTCAGTGACATGAAATGTGCTCCTCCCTACCGGTGCGGGCTCAACTCACGTCGGCTGCGGTCCGGCGACGGCGGAGGCGTCGTCGCCGCCGGACCTGGAGCTGGACTTGGACCTGGACTTGGACCTGGACTTGGACCTGGACGCCAAGCCCTACCAGGCGTCCTGCGTCGCGAAGTACCGTGTCCAGAAGCCGAGTTTCTCGCGGGACGCCACCCGTATCGGCCCGTAGTGCTCACCGACCTCCATCACGGTCGGCGAACCGGGGCTGTAGGCGGGCCACCTGGGCAGACCGGGACCGTTCGGGTTGCCGGTGGTGATGTAGTTCGCCAGGTAGGAGGACATGGTGTCGGCGATCTCGCGGTCCTGGTCGGTCCACCCCTGGGTGTCCGGGTGGAGGTTGCCGAAGAAGTAGACGATCTCGGAGCCGTGGTACGCGCCCCGGATGTCGTGGTCGGGGCCCGGCGGGCGGTGCGTCCAGAAGTAGGTGTACACGGGCCGGTCGGCGCCCTTGATCCACTCGGTACCCCACAGGTACGTCGAGACCCGGGAGTTGTCGCGGACCGCGTCGTTGCTGGCGAGGGCGGCCTCGTCGTCCGTACGTGCCGGGTAGAGCCGCAGGAACTCGTCGGCCATCGCGCCGAACTTCTGCCGCGCGGCGCTCACGTAGTCGTCCAGGGTGACGTGGACGGGAGGAGCGCCGGGGCGGTCCGGGTAACCCGCCTGGCGCCAGTACTCGAAGGCGGTCTCGGGCACGGCGCCGCTCTCGTCGAGATTGTTGCCCGCCAGGTACCAGACGTCGTTCTGCGCACGGGCGTCGTACGTCGCCCGATAGCCGGCCGGCAGCAGCCAGCCGTCGACGACGGGCCGGAACAGCGGAGGCTTCGCGACGGACTTCGTGTCGACCGACTCGTCCTTGAGCGAGGCGCCGTCCGTGAAGTCCTGCCAGGGCAGGGCGCGCAGTTGAGCGAGCGTGCTCGCGCCCTTCGTCGCGCCGTAGGCGGTGCCCTGTTGGAGGGCGGTGTCCATCTTCCGGAGGGACACGCCGAGGTAGCGCAGTTCGGGATCGCTCGGACAGCGGACCTGGCTCTCGGCGAGGGAGCGCTGGAAGAGGCCGGTGGCGAGCGGGGACATGGACAGCATGTCCGTGGACCCGGCGCCGGCGGACTGGCCGCCCACGGTGACGCGACGCGGGTCGCCGCCGAACGCGGCGATGTTGCGCCGGACCCATTTCAGGGCCGCGATCTGGTCGAGCAGGCCGTAGTTGCCCGAGACGCCGTGGCGGGACTCCGCGCTCAGTTCGGAGGTGGCGAGGAAACCCAGGGCGCCCAGGCGGTAGTTGAAGGTCACCACGACGACGCCCTTGTCGGCCAGGACCGAACCGTCGAAGCTCGGGTCCGAGCCGGTTCCCCCGGAGAAGCCGCCGCCGTAGATCCACACATACACCGGGCGCCGCTCCCCGCTTCTCCGGGCGCCGGTCCAGATGTTGAGGTTGAGGCAGTCCTCGCTCATCGTGAGCGTGCCCGACGCCTGCGGGGGTGAGTCCCCGAATGTGTCGGCCTCGCGGACGCCCGTCCAGGACGGAGCCGGCTGCGGCGGACGCCACCGGTTCTTCCCGGCGGTGGAGGCCGCGTAGGGAATCCCCTTGAAGACGGTGACACCGGACGCCGCGCCGGGCACACCGGCGACGAGGCCGGATTCGGTCCGCACCGGTCTGCTGCCGAGCGACTCCGCCGCCGACGAGGGCTGCGTCGCGGCACCGTCGAGGAGGACGACGCCCGCTGCGACGCCCGCGGTGCGGCCGAGGAAGTCCCGTCGGCGCAGGGCAGGGGCAGACTCTGCGGGACGGGGGTCATGGCTGTCTGGCACGGTCATACGGATCTCCCGATCACTGAGTGGATGGGTGGCGCGTGGGCCTGCCGTGCGAACCGGGTAGCGGGTACGGGGGCCGGTCACCCCGTCGTGGGAGGGAAGAAGGCGGTGCCGGTGAGGAAGTCCTTGAGGTTGAGACGCCACGCGAACCAGCTGTGGCCGCCGTTGACGAAGCCGGGCGTGACCGGGACGCCGAGGCCGGTCAGGAGGGCGACCTCGCCGGCGTGGTAGTCGTGGCTCGGGTCCTGCCATCCGCCGCCGACGTAGACGCGTGCCTGCTTGAGTGCGGCGACCTGGGAGCCGGTGACGGACGACGCGTCGGGCAGCGTGTAGTTGCCGCGCCGGCCAGGGCTGAAGACTCCGTACGAGCCGAACTCGGCGGTGTGTCCGAAGAGCAGCGAGTTGGTCAGGGACGCCCCGTAACCGAGGCCTGCGGCGGCGCGCTCGGCGGCGGTGGTGGAGACGTGGTAGCGGGACTCCACGTACGGGACGAGCGTGTCGGTGAGGTTCCGGTCGAAGGACGCGTATCCGGTGGAGTCGGGGAACCCGGCCGTGTTGGGCATGACGACGACCATCGGGGGGATCTGCCCGGTGACGATGAGGTTGTCGAGGATGTGGGCCGCGTCCCCCTGCGTGCTCCAGTCCATCTCGGTGGCGTCGCCGCTGAAGAGGTAGAGCGTGGGATACGGCTTGGCCCGGGCCGAGTTGTAGCCCGGCGGGGTGTAGACGGAGAGGTAGTTCTCGCCGGGCGGGTCGACCGAGGTCGGGGCCGGATACGTGACGTGGGTGAGCGTGCCGTGCCTGCCGGTCGAACTCGGGCCCTGCCAGGCGTAGTCGACCGTTCCGTACGACGGGTCCGAGGGCACGTACACCTGGCTGGTGCGCTCGATGGTCCCGGAGACCTTGCCGCCCTTCTCGTTCCACGGCGGGTTGGCCGGGTCGGAGACGGCGGTGCAGGTGGCCTGGGTGTCGTCGGCGCAGTCGACATAGAAGGAGTAGGTGAACACCCCGGACGGCAGTGGTGTGGTGTACGTCCACACACCGTCGCGGCCCTTCTTCATGTCCACGACGGGCCAGTTGGCGGCGGGGGAGTTGGGATACGCGACGGGGATGTCGCCGGGCTGCCAGTGGCTGGGCAGCGTGCCGGGCGTTTCGAGGGCGGTGCCGTCGTCAGTGGTGAGCGCGGACAGCTCGTAGGGGTTGGCGAAATACCACTCGCCCTTGATCTGCACGCGGTCGGCGTCGGGGTCTTTGTAACGGAAGGTGACCCGGTAGCCGGTCGGACCGGTGCCGGTGCCGGTGCCAGTGCCAGTGCCGGTGCCGGTGTGCACCACCTGTGGGGACAGACCGTGCGTGCTGTCGGGTCTCTTGTCGGGTCTCTGGTCGGCGGACGCGGTGCCGGTGCCGCTGCCGCCCGCGGTGAGGACGAAGGCGGCTGTCAGGGCCGCGAGGGCCCGCAGAGCCGCTGTTCCGCGGCGCTTGGTGGGGTGGGACATGGCGACTTGTCTCCCAAGGGTGGACGGGAGCGGGGAGTCGTGACTGACCGTCAGGGCGTAGCGGGGGCGCGCGGACTGCTGCCGCTCTGAGGACCGCCGCGGGCACTCGGCCGACGCGTCGTGGGGCAGGTGCGGGGGCTGGTGCGTACGAGAACGTAACCGCGCGGCAATGTTGTGAGCAACATGCTTGACGAAATTTCCCACAACTCCTGAAGCCGCCGGGAGCCTCCCCGAGCCGCTGGGCATTGTCCAACAATCTTTCGTGGCCCGGTTCTTGGGTTTCTGAGAAGTGCATGTTCTTGCTGCAGACATCTTGCCGGTGTGGGTCGTGCGAGTTACGTTCCATGCAGTTCTTGTCGGACAATCTCCGAACCGACCATACGTGACCGGACCCGCCGTCAGGCGAACTCGCCGGCCATCCATCGCACATGCATCCATCGCACATGCGTCAACTGCACATGCGTCCACTGCACAGACGAAGCGCAGGACCGTGCCACCCCACCCGTGGAGCGGTCGAGGAGACAAGGATGTCGACCAACCAACGCGCCCCCCAGACAGAAGCCCTTCGCTTCGAGCACGTCACCCTGGAGTTCCCGGGCAGTCACCGGCCGGCGGTCGAGGACGTGTCGTTCCAGATCGACCGCGGCAGATTCGTCGCCGTGATCGGGCCCAGCGGCTGCGGAAAGAGCACCCTTCTCAACCTGGCCGCCGGGCTGCTCACCCCGTCCAGCGGCCAGGTCCACTTCGCCGGCGAACGGATCACCGCCGTCAACTCCGAAGCGGCGTACGTGACTCAGCAGACCAACCTGCTTCCCTGGCTGAGCGTCAAGGCCAACATCGGCCTGGCGCTGAAGTTCCGCAAGGTCCCGAAACCGGAGCGGGAGGAACGCATCGCCCACTGGATCCGGCTCGTCGGCCTCGCCGGGTTCGAGAACCACTACCCCCGCGAACTCTCCGGTGGCATGCGCAAGCGCTGCGCGATCGCGCGGGCGCTGATCTACGAACCCTCCATCGTGCTGATGGACGAGCCGTTCGGGCCGCTGGACGCCATCACCCGGCTCAAGCTCCAGCAGGAACTCCTCAACCTGTGGGAGGAGCAGCGCGGCACGCTCGTATTCGTCACGCACGACCTCAACGAGGCCATCTACCTGGCCGACGAGGTCATCGTGATGTCCGAGGGGCCGGGAACCGTCCGCCGCACCCTCTCCGTCCCCTTCGAGCGCCCCCGCACCATCGGCTCCCTCATCGAGTCGTCCGAGTTCTCCGAGCTCTACAACGACCTCTGGGGACTCTTCAAGTCCGACCTCCGGACGTCGGACGCCGCCTAGCAGTTCGCGAAGCGAGGTGCACACCGTTGATATCGATCGCGGAAGAGATCACCGTGCCGAGCCCGGCGCAACGTGTCTGGGAGGTCGTCTCGGACCCCTCCGCCGTGGTGTCCTGCATCGGCGGGGCCGAGCTCGGTCGGTCCCACGACGACGGTTCCTTCGAGGCGGCGCTGGTCGTCAGGTTCGGCGGCATCCGGGTCAGGTTCGCCGCGCGGGTCACCCTTGAGCTGGACGAGCCGGAGCGGGAAGGCCGTATCACCGCACGGGGCCGGGACGGCCAGGGCGCCACCCGGTTCGCCGCCGACACCGTGTTCCGGGTGACCGACGAGCCCGCCACGGGCGGCTCGCACGTGTCCCTGCGCGGCGAGGTGAAGCTCTCCGGGAGGCTCGCGTCACTCATCGAGTCGGGTGCCGGGGTCGTGGTGTCGAGGATGGCCGAGGAATTCTCGGTGGCGCTGATCCAGCGCTGCGCCGAAGCCTCTGTACCCTCAACCCCCCTGACCCAGCCGGAGTTTGACGCCGCGTCGGCGAAGCCGGGGTTGCTGCGGCGGATCCGCGCCCGCTGGGTCAGGCTGCTGCGCCGCCGACGTACGACCGCCCCACCCGCACCGTCCATGGATCCTGCACCGTTCCCGTCTGCGTCTTCCTCCCCCTCTCCCTCTCCCTCTCCGTCCCTGTCCCCGTCCCCGTCGCCTGCGTCGAGCGAGGAGGCTGTCCGTGGCAGCGCAACGCCTCAATAGGGTCATAGCCGGCCTGGCGGCCGGACAACACGTCTTCGCGTCCTTCGCTGCGGCCGAACCCACTGCCGCGATCGAGTTCTCCACCACCCGCTACGACGCCCTGGTCTTCGAGATGGAGCACAAGCCCTGGGACGCCGTCGCGCTCCGCGACAGCCTGCAGTACCTGCTGAATCGACGTCAGATCTTCGCGGCCGACGACCTGGCCCCGGCCCTCACCCCGCTCGTCCGCATCCCCGCCAACGGCGGCGAGAAGGCGCAGTGGCACGCCAAGCAGGTCCTCGACCTCGGTGCGTACGGCGTGGTCTGGCCGCACATCTGCACCGTCGAGGAGGCCCGCAACGCGGTGGCCGCCTGCCGTTACCCCTCGCTGCCAGGCGAACCCCGCCACGACCCCGCCGGACTGCGCGGCGACAGCCCGGGTGCGGCGGCCCGCTACTGGGGCATCTCCAACCAGGAGTACTACGCGAAGAGCGAGGTGTGGCCACTCGCTCCGGACGGCGAGATCCTCGTCGCCCTCATGATCGAGGACCAGCTCGGCGTCGCCAACCTGCCTCGTATCCTCGACGAGGTGCCGGGCGTCGGCCTCGTCATCATCGGCGAGGGCGACATGAGCCAGGAGCTCGGCGTCCCGCGCCAGTACGACCACCCCCGCATGGCCGAGAGCAAGCGCCGCGTCCTCGACACCTGTCACGCGCGTGGCGTTGCCGTGGGCCACCCCCATGTCACCGCCGACAACGTCAAGCAGGTGCTCGACGACGGCTACCGCTTCCTGATGTCCGCGCCCGTGCGCAGCTACCCGGGCCTGGACCTGGGCCGTGCCCTGACCGGCCGTCCCTGACTTCTCCCTTGACCTCTTCCTCCCTTTCGCGTCGACCGGTCGTCCCCGCCCCTCCCCGCCCGTTCCCTTTTCTGTGCTCCGACCGGCCGTCTCTGCCCCCCCGTACTCGAACCGCCGTTTCCCGCGCGTCCAGCCATGCCCCACGCGAACCCCGGAGACACCCATGCTCATCGACTGCCACGGCCACTTCACGACGGCCCCTCCCGCGCTCGGCAGATGGCGGCAGCGGCAGATCCAGGCGTTCGAGGAATCGGGCGCGCGTGTCTCGCCCGGCGAACTCCTCATCGGCGACGACGAGATCAGGACCGCCCTGGAGGAGGGCCAGCTCAAGCTCCAGGACGAGCGCGGTGTCGACGTGGCGCTGTTCTCCCCGGGCGCAGGGAAGATGGCCCACCACTACGGCGACGAGGAGACCAGCCTGGCCTGGTCCCGCGTCAGCAACGACCTGATCGCCCGCGTCTGCGGCCTCTTCCCCGGCCGCTTCGTCGGCGTCTGCCAACTGCCCCAGTCACCCGGCGAGGCCCTCGCGTCCTCGGTCCGCCGCAGCGCCGCCGAACTGGAGCGCTGCGTAACCGAGTTGGGCTTCGTCGGCTGTCTGCTCAACCCCGACCCGTCCGACGGCTACTGGCAGGCGCCGCCTCTCACCGACGAGGTCTACTACCCGCTCTACGAGAAGATGACCGAGCTCGACGTCCCGGCGATGCTGCACGTGGCGATGTCGCGGAACCCGGCGCTGCAGGGCACCTGCGCCCACTACCTGGCCGGTGACACCGCCGTGTTCATGCAGCTGTGTCTGTCGGACCTGTTCACGGACTTCCCGAACCTGAGGTTCGTCATCCCGCACGGCGGCGGCGCGGTCCCCTACCACTGGGGCCGCTACCGAGGGGTCATGCAGGACCAGGGCCGCCCCCCGCTCGAAGAGCTCGTGCTGCGCAACGTCTTCTTCGACACCTGTGTGTACGACCAACGCGGGCTGCAACTGCTGGTGGACGTCGTCCCAGCGCGGAACATCCTGTTCGCCTCCGAGATGATCGGCGCCGTCCGCGGCATCGACCCGGAGACCGGCCACCGCTTCGACGACACGAAGTACCTCCTCGACTCCATCGACACCCTCGGCGACGAGGACCGCCGCCTCATCCAGGCCGGCAACGCACTGCGCGTGTTCCCGCGCCTGAAAGGAGTCCAAGGAGTCCAAGGCGTCAGCGGCATAGAGGGCACCAAGAACCTCAACCACCAGGAGGCGGGCGCAAAGTGAAGGTCTACGAAGCGCTCGCCGAGGCGTTCGTCCAGGAGGGCACCAGCGATGTCTTCGGCATGATGGGCGACGCCAACATGCACTGGATGAACGCCCTGGCCCAGCGCGGTGTGCGGCTGTACGAGGTGCGCCATGAGGGCTCCGGCCTCGGCATGGCCGACGGGTGGGCGCGCGCCTCGGGACGCCCGGGCGTCCTCACCACCACCAGCGGGCCCGGCGTCTCGCAGCTCGCCACCTCGATGATCGTCGCCGCGCGGGCACGTACCCCGCTGGTCGCCTTCTGCGGCGAGACCGCCTGGGGCGACCGGGCCGCCGCCCAGTACCTCGACCAGGGCCGCTTCGCCGCCGCGATCGAGTGCGGATTCGTCCACCTCTCCCGCGCGGACCAGGCGCAGGAGGCCGTCCAGCGGGCGTTCTACCTCGCACGCACCGAATCCCGCCCCGTGATGCTCAGCGCCCCCATCGACATCCAGCAACATGCCTACCTCGACGGAGCCGACGCCGACCCGTACACCCCCTCCACCGAACTGATCGACCACCAGCGACCGCTGCCCGACCCGGCCCGCATCGCCCGCGCCGCCGACATCGTGCAGGCGAGCAAGAACGTCGTGATCGTCGCGGGACGCGGGGCGCGCCAAGCCGACGCCGGTGAGCACATCCTCCGCCTCCAGAACCGCACCGGCGCCCTGCTGGCCACCACGCTCCAGGCGAAGAACTGGCTGTGCGACCGCACCGAGCACCACGTCGGCATCTCCGGTCTGTTCGGCAACCGTACGGCGATGGAACTGCTCCAGGAGGCCGACTGCGTGATCGCGGTCGGAGCCAGCCTCAACCACTACACCACCGAGCACGGCTATCTGTTCCCCGAAGCGAAGTACGTCCAGATCGACACCGCCGAGCACCTGGTCATGGGCAACGGCGCCGCCGCCGACTGCTACATCCGCGCGGACGCGGTCACCGCTCTCACCGCACTGGAGCAGGAACTCGGCCGGCGCTCGGCCAGGACGGAGGGCTTCCACACCGCCGAGGTGCGCCGCCGCCTGGCAGCCCCGCCGGCGGATCCGGACGAGTACGTGAACGAGCCGGGCCGTCTCGACCCACGCGAGGCGATCCGCGTCATCGACGCCGAACTCCCTGGCGCCATCGGCCTCGTCCTCGGCAGCGGTCACCAGACGGACTTCGGCACCATGCTCTTCCAGCGCTCGCGCGAGGTCGTCTCCAACTACGGCATGTTCGGCGCCATCGGCCAGGCGCCCCTGCTGACCATGGGGAAGATCGTCGCGGATCGTGGGCGGCCGTCGTTCGTGGTCGAGGGCGACGCCAGCTTCCTGATGCACCTGCCCGAGTTCGAGACGGCCTGCCGCTACGGCCTGCCGATCCTCGCGGTCGTCATGAACGACGAGGGCCTCGGCGCCGAGTACCACAAGTCGGCGGCGAAGGGGCTCGATCCGCAACTCGCCGTGATCCCGACACCGGAACTGGGCCCGGTCGCGGTGGCGCTCGGCGGCTCCGGCGCAACCGTCCGCACCGCCGACGAACTGCGTACCGCCCTCGCCGGGTATGTGCGCGACCCCGGACCCACCGTCGTCGACGTCCGCATCACCCGCAGCGTGCTCAGCGTCCCGTACCGCCGGCTCTGGTACGGCGAGGACGTGTGAGGAGGAATTGGTACATATCTGGACCTTTCAGGGGTCGGGACGTTTCAGGTAAGGAGGTAACGATGACCGGGGTGCCGCAGCGCACGGCCGCGACGACGCTCTCCGTCCTGCTCGGGGACTACCCGCACACCCGCCCGCTCAAGGACGGCACTATCCCCGTCGAGGGCGCCGACTGCCGCTTCCCGACGGCCAAGCCGCTGTACTCCGCCTTCCCCGGGATGGTCCGCAGCCTCGAATTCGACGTCTGCGAGATGGCCCTCGCCACCTATTTCCAGGCGCGGGAGGCCGGCGTGCCGATCACCCTCCTCCCGGTCGTCATGATCGGCGGCGCCCACCACCACTCGCTCACCCGCCTGCCGGACGGCCCCGCGCTCGACCCGAGGCGGCTGGCCGGGAAACGGATCGGGGTGCGCTCCTACAGCCAGACCACCGGCCTGTGGGTGCGCGGCATCCTGCGTGAGGACTACGGCGTCGACGCCTCGGACCTCATCTGGGTCACCACCGAGGAGCCGCACGTCGCGTCGTACCGGGAACCCCCGTACGTCGAGCGGTCGACGAGCGGGAGCGTCGCGGAACTGCTCCGCGGCGGCGACGTGGCGGCGGCCGTGCTCGGCCCCCGCGCGATCGGCGCCCAGGGAACGCCCCTGGTCCCCGTCGTGGCGGACGCGGAGAGCGCGGGCCGCGCGTGGATCGAACGGCACGGCACCGTGCCCGCGAACCATCTGCTCGTGGTGCGCGACGACGTCCTGAAGTCCGCGCGGGACGCGGTGACCGCGCTGTACCGGGCCCTGGCACGGACCATCGCCGACACCGCGGGGGAGCGCGACCGGACCCCGGCAGGCCGCGCCGTCGCCGCCGGCTGGAGCGACGCCCTCGCCCGGTGCCTGGAGACCGCGGCCCGTTACGCCCTCGAACAACAGGTCGTACGCACGCCCGTCGACCTCGCCCGGATCGAGAAGGACGCGGCGTTCCTCGCCGGCTGACCGGGCCACCGGCTTACCAGGAGACCGACTGACCGGGCCACCGGCTTACCAGGAGACCGACTGACCGGGCCATCGGATGACCGGGCCATCGGATGACCGGGCGACCGGGCGACCGGACCAGCGAGAAAGAGAGAGGAGGCGGCAGGGATGGGACTGCGGAATCGCGGCGCGGCGCCCACACGCAGACCGGCCGAGTGGACGCCGGAGCTGCTGACGAAGGTCGAGTGGCGCCGCCGGGCCGCCGACGAACCCTTCCACGGAGTGACCGCACCGGGCGGGGTGCGGCCGGATCTGTTCCCACTGACCGGCACCGGCGTCGACACCACCGGCATCCGCCGGGCGGCCGAGGACTACCTGGCCGCGCTCTCCCCGAAGGAACTGGCCGAGGGCCGCTTCCCGATGGACGACGTGTCATGGCGTCACTGGGCCAACGGGGCACGCTACTTCCTGCGCCACGGCCTGTGCCTGGAAGACCTCGACGACGCCGGGCGGCAGCGCGCCCTCGACGTCGTCCGCGCGAGCCTCGGCGAGGCCGGCTACCAGCAGATCGTCGACCTGATGCACCTCAACCTCACCATCGGCGAACTACGTGGCGAGACCGACCTGCTCAACGAGTGGCTGTACTGGTTCAGCCTCTACGGCGATCCCGACCGTGGCCGCCCCTTCGGCTGGCAGCTCGACGGCCACCACGTGAACGTCAACTGCGTGTTCGTCGGCGACCACATGGTCCTCACCCCCACCTTCCTCGGCGCCGAACCGGTGGTCGCGGAGTCCGGCACGTACGCGGGAACCACCGTCTTCCGGCGCGAAGAGGCCCTGGGACAGAGGCTGTTCGCCGATCTGAACCCCCGTCAACGCGCACGGGCGGTGATCGCCGACGCGTTGCCGCCCGACCTGTTCGTGGGCGCCTTCCGCGACAACTACGAACTGCACTACGAAGGCATCCCGTTCGGCGCGCTGACCATCGAACAGCGGGATGTGGCACGTGAGTTGACTGCCCTATACACGGGCCGGGCGAACGCGGGGCACGCCCGCGTCCGGACGGACGAGGTCCTCGCCCACGAGGCCCACACGCACTTCGCGTGGATCGGCGACGGCGACGGCGACCCGGATGGCGTCTTCTACTACCGCATCCACAGCCCCGTGCTCCTCGTCGAGTTCGAGCACCAGGCCGGCGTGATGTTCGACAACGACGTGCCGTCGCGGCGGCACATCCACACCGTGGTCCGTACCCCGAACGGCAACGACTACGGCGTCGACCTGCTGCGACAGCACCACGAGCACTTCCACTCCAGGAGGAGTCAGCCATGAAGTTGGTCCTGGGCCGCGACGACCTCGCGACAGCGGCCGAGACGGCCGTCCGGGAGACCGGCGCGCGGATCGAACGGCTCGATGTCCGGCCGGTCCACAAGGCCTCGCGCGGCTTCGTCAACGACGCGGACGTCGACGTGTGCGAACTCGCGATCGTGACCCTCCTCCAGGCGGTCGCCCACGGCAGGCCCGTGCTGCTGCTGCCCCTCACCACACTCGGCCGTCACCAGCACCAGACGCTCGTCACCCTCGGCCGGCTGACGGTGGACGACATCGAGGGCCGCAGTGTCGGCGTCCGCTCCTGGAGCCAGACCACCGGGGTGTGGGTGCGCGGGTTCCTCACCGAGCAGTACGGCGTCGACCTGCGCAAGGTCGACTGGCGGACCTACGAGGACGCGCATGTCGAGGGCTACCAGGACCCGGCGTGGGTCGGCCGCGCACCCGAGGGCGCCCGCCTCCCTGTGGACTTCCTCGACGGCCGCCTCGACTTCGGGATCATGGGCAACGAACTGCCGGACGACGACCGTATCCACACCGCCATCGAGGGCGCGCGGGAGGTGGCCGCCGAGTGGTCCGCGCGCAAGGGCTTCCTCCCCGTCAACCACGTCGTCGGCGTCACCGAGAAGGCAGCCCACGAACACTCCGCCGCGATCCTCGCCGCCTACGACGCGATGCGTGCCGCGGCCGGGCCCGCCGACGTCGATCCGGTGGGGTTCACCGCGCTCCGCGGCGCGGTCACCCAGGCCGCCGCCTACGCGCTGGAGCAGGAAGTGCTGCCCGGCCCCGTCGACTTCGACGACCTGGTCGAGCGGTCCTGCTCGGCCCTCGGCGTTCCCCCGTCCCGCCTCGGCGGCTGACGTATCCCCCATCGAGCGAAAGGCAGGAGATGGAGAAGCTCTCGCTGGTCGTCGGCGACTACGCCCACGCGCGGTCGCTGCTCGACGGCACCGCCGCCGTGGACGGTCACCTCGTCGAGGAGGTACAGGTCAGACCGGTCATCGGCGCCTACCGCCGGATGATTCGCGACCTTGAGTTCGACGTGTGCGAACTGGCGCCGGTGTCCTACCTGATGGCCCTGCAGGCCGGCGTCCCCCTCACCGCGATCCCCGTCTTCCTCAACCGCCGCTTCCATCACGGGGACATCCAGTGCGGCGCGGGCTCCGGCATCCGCGTCCCGACCGACCTGGAGGGCCGCCGGGTGGGTGTCCGCGCGTACTCGGTGACCACCGGCGTATGGGTGCGCGGCATCCTCGCCGAGGAGTACGGCGTCGACCTCGACAAGATCACCTGGGTGGTGGACGACGACGACCACGTCGAGGGCCGGGTTCCGCCGAACGTCGAGCGTGTCACCGACGGCCGCTCCCTCGGCGAACTGCTGCGCTCCGGAGAGATCGACGCCGCGTTCACCGGCAACGCCGGCACCGGTCGGGCGGGCGCGCCCCGCACCGGCTGGACCGCGACGGCCCACCCGGAGACGGCCGAGGGCGATGCCCCCTACCCGCTGTTCCCGCAGGCGGATGTCCTCGCCTCGGACTGGTACCTGCGCACGGGCATCTACCCGCTCCACTCACTGATCGCCCTCCGCGCGGACCTCGTGACACAGGACCCCGGCCTGCCGACCGCGCTGTACGCGGCGTTCGCCGAGGCCAAACGGCGATGCCTGGCCGACGACCCGGAGTGGACGGCCCTGCCGAGGTTCGCCCGGCAGGCGGAGCAGACCGGCGGCGACCCCGTGCCGTACGGCCCGGCCGCCAACGAGCGGAGCCTGGCCGCGCTCGTCCGCTACTCCCGTGAACAGGGCCTGCTCGACGCGGACTTCCCCGCCGAGCCACGGATGCTGTTCGCCGACGGCGTCTACCCGGACGCATGACAGGAGCGCACGCCATGGACATCGTCGACACGCACTGCCACATCATCGCGGAGGACCGGGACGCCTACCCCTGGTCGCCGATCGGCGGAAAGCCCTCGGCCTGGGCCGCCTCCCGCCCGGTCACCGCCGAGGCCATGCTCGCCCGCATGGACGAGTCGGGCATCCGGCAGGCCGTCCTCGTACAGGCCACGACCGCCTACGGCTACGACAACTCCTACGTCCTCGACAGCCGTGCCCGTCACCCGGACCGCTTCCTCGCCGTCGGCACCTTCGACCCGCTCGCCCCGGACGCCGCCACGCGTCTCGCCGCGGGCGTAGGCGACGGCGGCCTGGCCGGGGTACGGCTGTTCACCAGCGGCAGCACCGTACCCACGCAGGGCGAGTGGTTCGCGGCGCCAGAGACGTACGAGTTCTGGCGCACGGCCGGCGAGCTGGGCGTCACCGTCTGCCTCCAGATGCGGCTCGGACCGGCGACGCGGCAGCTCGTGGAGGTCCTGGAGCGGTTCCCCACCGTGCGCGTGCTCCTCGACCACATCGGATACCCCGACATCGCCTCCTCCCCGGCGCGCGCGGGCAAGGAGGTGACCGAGCTGGCCCGGCACCCGGGCCTGCACCTGAAGCTCACCCACCGCAATCTCGAACCGCTGCACGACGTGGGGGAGGAGGCCGTCGAGTTCCTCGTACCGGTGGTCGAGTCGTTCGGCGCCGGGCGCATCGCCTGGGGCTCGAACTGCCCGGCCGCCGAGCAGTCACCGCCCGAACTCCTCGACCTCGCCCGGACCGTCCTGCGGCCGCTGCCCGTGGCGGCCCGCGAGGAGATCCTCGCGGGCACGGCCCGGCGCCTGTACGACGCTCTCGGCACGTCAGGCGCCTGACGTGCGGTCGGCTAGGGTTCCCGCCGCGGTGGTCATTCTCACAGGACACAGGGGCGGTCAAGGTGGAGCAGAGCGACAGCAACGAGGCCGCGGGTGGGGCGAAGCCATCGGCCACCCGCCACAGCCAGGCCTACGAGGGGCTCCGCTCGCTGCTGCTGTCGGGCAGCGTCGCGCCCGGCACACGGCTGACCGAAGCGGATCTGACCAGGATGTTCAACGTGTCGCGCAGCACCATGCGCGCCGTGCTGGTGCGCCTGGCGCAGGAGGGCTACGTCACCAGCGAAGTCAACCGCGGGGTGCGTACGAGGAGCTTCTCCGTGGAGGAGGCGGCGGACATCCTGGAGGCCCGGGAGACGCTGGAGTCCGCCCTCGCCGGAAAAGCCGCGGAACGGGCCACCGACGAGGAGATCGCCGACCTGCGCCGCACCCTGGCCGAGATGGAGGACGCGCAGTCCCGTGGCGACCAGGACGCCTACTCGCGGGGCAACCGGCGTTTCCACCAGCAGATCAAGCAGGCCGCGCACCAGAAGACCCTGGCCCACGCCTACGACACGCTGCTCTACCCGCTGGTGATGCGCCAGTACCGCAACCTCTCCGCGCAGCACCCGAGGTCCGGATCGGTGGAGGAGCACCAGGCCATCTTCCTCGCCATCGTCACCCGCAACCCCGACGCGGCCGTCGCCGCGATGCGCCACCACGTCGGCTCCGCCCGCCGGGCGCTGCTCCTGGACAAGCCCCCCGGACCGTCGGCCACCTGACGAACCGTACGGGGCGGGAAGGACCCCATGCGTGACCTCATACGTAGCGCCGTGGCCACCGAATCGGGCCCCGTCGAGGGCATAGCGGGCCGGGACCGCTCGCTCACCGTCTTCCGCGGCATCCCCTACGCGGCCCCACCGGTCGGCGAACTGCGCTGGCGTCCGCCCCGGCCACCGCTGCCGTGGGAGGGGGTGCGGCGGGCCGACCGGTTCGGCCCCATGTGCCCACAGGCACCCACCGACGCGGCCGCGACCGGCGTCGACGTGCCCATGAGCGAGGACTGCCTGAACCTCAACATCTGGACGGGCGCGGCCTCTTGCGACGAGCGTCGCCCGGTCCTGGTGTGGATCTACGGCGGCGGATTCCGCGAGGGCACCGGCGCACACCCCCGCTACGACGGCGAGAACCTGGCCCGTGAAGGCCTCGTCGTCGTCACCTTCAACTACCGGCTCGGCGCCTTCGGTTTCCTCGCCACCCCCGGACTCAGCCACGAGTCCGGCCACGACGCCTCCGGCAACTACGGGCTGCTCGACTGCGTCGCGGCCCTGCGCTGGGTGCGCGACAACATAGCGAACTTCGGCGGCGATCCCGGCCGGGTGACGATCGCCGGCCAGTCCGCCGGAGCCGGCACGGTCAACTTCCTCGCCATGTCCCCGCTCGCCCGGGGCCTGTTCCACCGCGCCGTCGCGCAGAGCCACGCCCGGTACGCGCGGGACCCCGAACTCCGCTACCTGGCCACCTCCTACCGCCACCCGGGCGACGCCGAGACCGCCGGCGACCGCTACGCACGGGAGCACGGCGCACGCACGCCCCAGCAACTGCGGGCCCTGCCCTGGCGGAAGCTGGTCGACGGCCACCACCCGGTCGACGACGCCGTCGCGACCGGCAGCACGGCCGGACCACCGCTCTTCCGCCCGGTCGTGGACGGCTGGGTGATCCCCTCCGGCTACGACGAGACCTACACCAAGGGATTGCAGAACGACGTCGACTACCTCACCGGAAACAACCTCGACGAAAGCGGCGCCGTCCCCGAGACGGAGTTCGCCGCCCTCCGGACCGGACGGCGGACGACCCGGCCGGGCGCCCCGCCGGTCCACGTGACGCTCGACGGCCATCGCGCCGCTGCCCGGATGAAGTTCGGCGAGATGGCCGACGAGTTCCTACGGCTCTACCCGGCCGGCACGGACGACGAGGCGGCGTGGGCGAGCAGCCAGGCCGTGCGCGACAACTCCCGCATCTCCACTCACCTCTGGGGCGTGGACTGGACCCGGCACACCACGCGGCCCGTCCGCACTTACTTCTGGACCCACCGCGCCCCCACGCAGGGGCCCGGCGGCGCTCGCCGTGCCGCACACGGCTCCGAGATCGACTTCGTCTTCGGCAACCCGGCCCCCGGCACCGCGCCGTGGACCGACGAGGACCGCGAGATCGCGCGGACCCTCTCCTCCTACTGGGCCAACTTCGCCGCCACCGGCGATCCCAACGGCCCCGGCCTGCCCCGCTGGCCGGCCTACTCGCCGGACGCGGGCACCGTCATGGAGATCGGCGCGCACTTCCGGCCGATCCCGGTGGCGGATCGGGCCCGCGCCGACTTCTGGACCCGCTTCTTCCGCACCCAACAGGCTTGGTGAACAGGAGTTCCCATGAGACACCACACCGGTGCCCGGACCCTCGCGCTGACGTCCGCCGCGGCACTTGGCGCGGCTCTGCTGACCGGCTGCGGCAGCGGCTCCACCTCGGTCGGCGCGGACGGGAAGACCACTGTCTCGGTGGGCATCAGCGGAAACATCTTCGACCTGTCCATCCGACTCGCGGATCAGAACGGCTACTTCGACAAGCAGAACATCAAGGTCAAGTACGTGACCCTGACCGCCGCGACGGGCACCTCGGCCCTGGAGTCGGGCTCGGTGCAGTTCCTCAACGACAGCCCGACGAACTTCCTCTCCGCCCTGTCCAAGGGCCTCCCCGAGCTCGCGGTCGGCACCAACGGCGGCGGCAACCCGCTCGGCCTCGTCGTCAGCGACGAGTTCGCCAAGAAGCACGAGCTGACCGCCGACACCCCGGCGGCGCAGGTGGCCCAGGCCCTGGCCGACTCGACGGCCGGCGCCAGCTCCGCCAACACCAAGGCCGAGGCGGGGCTCTACCTCAAGGCTCACGGAGTCGACCCGACCAAGCTGAAGTGGGTCTCGCTGCCGAGCCCGGCCGCCGACAAGGCAGCCCTCACCAAGGGGGAGATCGACTGGTTCGTCACCTCCGAGCCGATTCCGCTGCAGGTCCAACACGACGGTGACGGCATTGTGGTGGCCGACTCGCTGAAGGTCCCCCAGTGGGCCTACGCGGACGCCGGATACGGCCAGCTCGTGGTGGTGAAGAAGAGTTACGCGATCTCGGACGCGGCCACCGTGAAGGGATTCGCGACGGCCGTTCAGCAGGCGACCGCCTACATCAGCGGCCATCCGCAGGACAAGACGGTCCTGAGCGTGGCGCAGAAGACGATGACGGGCGCACCCGACGAAGTTCTGCGGAGCAGCATCGAACAGGTCGAGTGGCCCAAGACCGACGAGCTGACCGACGCGGGCTGGAACAAGACCGTCGCGTTCGTCAAGAGCATCGGAGCGGTGCCGGACGCGAAGGTCTCCTCGGGCGACTGGACCAACAAGTACCTGCCGTGACATGGCCGGCACTCATCGGAAGGAGCAGACCATGGCGACTGCCACCGGCAATGCCATGACCGAGCCCGAGGCCGAGCCCGAAGCCGCGGCCGGACCGGCCAGGAGGACGAACGACCGCTGGCGGGGCACCGCCACCGTGGTGCTGCTGCGGCTCGCGGTGATCGTGGTCGCCCTCGTTCTGTGGCAGCTGATGAGCGGCCCCGTCGTCCCCGAGTACGCGGTCAGCAAGCCCACCGACGTGGCCCACGCCCTGTCCCGGCTGCTCGGCTCGGCGGCCGGGTGGACCGACATCAAGGTGACCGCCGTCGAGGTGCTGGCCGGCTTCGGACTGGGTGTCGCCGCCGGTACGGTGATGGGCCTGCTCCTGGGCTCCTTCCCCCTCGCGGGCCGGGTTCTCGAACCACTCGTCGCGGCCCTCAACGGCATACCGAAGATCGCACTCGCGCCGCTGTTCCTGCTGTTCTTCGGCATCGGCCCCTGGTCGAAGATCACGATCGCCATGACCGGCGTGGCCTTCGTGGTCTTCTACAACGTCTACCTCGGCCTGCGGCTGAGGGAGCGCGAACTCGTCGAGGTCGTCCAGGTGATGGGCGGGCGCAGGCACCATGTCCTCGGCTACGTCACGATTCCCACGCTCGCGGCGCCCTTCTTCGCCGCGCTCAAGACGGGTGGACCGCTGGCCATCCTCGGGGTCATCGGCGGTGAGTTCATCGCCTCCTCCGAGGGCGTGGGGCACGAACTGTTCACCGCGGCCCAGAATCTCGACGCGGCGAGCGAGTTCGCCGGTCTGATCATCCTCATGGCCATGACACTGGTTCTGAACAGTCTGCTGACGGCACTCGACACATACGCCCTCAAGCGCCTCGGCCTCGCGGCCCGCCGTCGGACACCGCGGCGGGGCCGAGCCGTGGGCACCCCCGGGAGCAAGAAGGAGAGGTCCGCTCGATGAGTGACCACCCGCACGTTCCGCCTGTCGTCCGACCCCACTCGACGACCGGGCCACCGTCCCGCAGAACGGTGCTGGGCGCCATGGCGGCGTCCGCCGCGGCGGGCGTGCCACTGCTCGCCGCCGCGCCGGCCGAGGCCGCGCCGAGCAGGACGGCCGATCTCCTCCACATCGGCACCTGGGGCGTCGGCCAGGTGTACGCGATCCGGTTCGACCCTGCCCGAGCGACCATGACGCCGGTCGGGCCCGTGGCACAGGTCAGCTCGAACTGGGTGGTCGCACACCCGAAGCGGGCGGTCCTGTACGTCGCCGGCAGCGAACAGGGCGGGATCATCCGCGTCTTCCGCGTCGACACCGCCTCCGGCGCGCTTCAGCAGTTCGGCGAGATCGAGACGGAGACCACGCCGGCGGGCAGCGGCGGCCTGTCGTACATCGGAGTGGACGGTCACTCGAAGACGCTCCTCGTCGCGGACTTCGCGGCCGGCACCGCGGTATCGGTCCCGATCGCCAGGGACGGCGGACTCGGTGCCGTGGCGTCCCGAGTACAGGACACCGGTTCCGGCCCCAACCCCCGCCAACTGGGCCCGCACCCGCACCAGGTGGTCATCGACCCGAGCGGCAGGTTCGCGCTGGTCCCGGACTTCGGCGCCGACCGGGTCTTCGTCTACCGCTACGACCGGGCCACCCGCGTACTGTCCGCCGGCCCGACCTCATACGTGACGGCGCCGGGGTCGGGGCCACGACGCCTCGCCTTCCACCCCGGCGGTAGAACCGCCTACCTGCTCAACGAGCTGACCGCGGACATCCAGACCCTGCACTGGAGCCCCGCAGACGGCCTGCTGACCCACCGTCAGAGCCTGTCGACCAACGCGCCCGGACACACCGGAGCCACCAGCGCCGCCGAACTGGCCATCAGCCGTGACGGCCGCTTCCTCTACACCTCCAACCGAGGCGAGAACACCCTGGTCGTCTTCTCGACGGACCGCAGGACCGGCCTGCTCACCCAGACACAGCGCATCCCCTGCGCGGGACTCACACCATGGAGTTTCTCCCTGCATCCCGGCGGGAGGTGGCTGTTCGTCGCGAACCAGGCGAGCAACACGGTGAACCTCTTCGGCGTCGACCCACACTCGGGCCAACTCACGGACACCGGCGCGTCCGTACCCGTACCAAAACCCGACTGCATCACCTTCAGCCACCACTGAGCCCGTTCACAGCCGGTGCGGGCGCTCAACTCCTCCTGCGCGCGGGCGAGTACGCCGATGCACGACGCGATCCTCGCCGGTCTGTGACGGTGGGAGGTCGATCAACGGCAGGCCGCCGCGAGGAGGCGTCGCAGGGCCATACCGGCGGGTGGGCCCCAGGTGGGTTTGCCGCCGGGGCGGCCGTGGACGCCGGCCTCTCCGATGAGGAGGCCGCTGAGGGCTCGCAGCACCGCCCAGCCGCGGGCGCGGCGCAGGGTCGCGGCGTCCGGGGCCGGTCGGTAGGCGTCATGGAAGCGGTCGGCGGCGCCGTCCGGCAGCAGCAACCAGGAGGCGGCGAGGTCGCAGGCCGGATCGCCCGCGCAGAGGTCGCCGAAGTCGATCACGCCGCAGAAGGTGCCGTCCGCGGTGAGGACGTCGGCCGGGTGCAGGTCGCCGTGGAGCCACAGGGCCGGGCCCGCCCAGCCAGGCGCAGCGACGGCGTCCTCCCACACCGCGCGGACGGCGTCCGGGTCGGGGATCAGCCCCAGTTCGGTGGCCGAGGCGAGTTGCCCGGCGAACTGCTCGGCGCGGTCGGCCGGCGCCCCCCCCGCGGCCACGGCCGGCCGGCGCCCCCCCCGCGGCCACGGCCGGCCGGCGCCCCCCCCCGCGGCCACGGCCGGCGGGCGCCCCGCCGGGAGCGGGTCGGTGAAGAGCCGTCAGAAAGGCGGCCAAGCTGTCGGCCGCGTCCGCAGCGCGCGTGGCGGGAGCGCGGTCGGCAGGCGCGCCCGGCACCCAGGTGGTGACGATCCAGGGCCGTGGGAACCGCTCGGAAGGCTCCCCGAGGCGCTGCGGGACGGGGACCTGCAGAGGGAGGTGCGGGGCGAGGGCCGGCAGCCAGGCGTGCTCCTTGCGCAGCAGCGCATCGGCAGACTGCGTCGCCCAGGGCAGCCGGACGGCGAGGTCGTCACCGAGCCGCCACAGTTGGTTGTCCCAGCCACGCGCGCCGAGCCTCAAAGGGCGCTCGGCCAGGTCCGGGTGCTGGTCGCGCAGCAAGTCCCGGACCAACCTCGCGGTGATCCCGATCTCGGTATGGGCCATGCGGAACAACCGTAGTTGAAGCAAGAAAATGGGTGTATCCACGCCGGCCGGGCCCGTGGGTCAGCCGGGGGCGCAGCCGTGGGTCCGCTGGTCGCGCTCGACGGCATCGAGGTGCGTCCGTAGGGTGTCGGCCCTTTTGGTGAGCTTTCCCTGCTCTCGCCGAGCCTCGTACGGATCGCTCCAGTCGATCTGTTCCATCTCCCCCCGGATCTCGTCGAGTTGCCCGGCGAGGTCCCGGTACCGCTCGCGCAGTTGCTCGCAGACACCGGTCGTCGAACCGACGGCAACTGTGAGCGGTGGGCTCGGTTGGCCGAACCAGCGGACCCCTTCCTGGAGCATCTGCCAGCTGAAGGTATATCGGCCGGCGGTGACGGGAGCGGTGACGTCGAACTGGAACTGAGCCCTGTCGCCGGGGTCCACCGAGCCCTTCGGCAGCTCCACCCGCCCGATTCCCCAGACGGTGTTGTCCTGAGGGGCCTGGCTGCCGAGGCGGTAGGCGCCACCGACCGTCCAGGTGGTCGAACCGACGTTCGTGGCCGTGACCGTGACCCGTGCGCGGGCACCCGTCCCCATCGGGGCCGGAGGGTGGACGGAACTGCCGACAGTGGCGTTGTCGATGTAGGCGGGGCTGGGGTCGGCATGGGTGTACGGGATGCGGAAGAAGCCCCGTATTTCGCCGGCGGTGTCACCCGCCGTCCCGTTGGTGGTGATGGTCTTCGCCGGCACGGGAGAGCTGATGTCCAGCTGGATGACGATGTCGTCCCTGTTGGGGCGATTGCAGTCGTAGGTGCGCAAGGTGAGCACGTCTGCGTGCCTCTCGTATCCCCACACCAGCACGACGTGGTTCTGGAAGACGTCCCAGGGCGCGTAGGAGCGAACCAGGACGAGGCCGAGCGGACACAGGATGCCGTTGTCGATGTCGTCGAGAATGGCGGGGACCTCGGTGAGGGTGCGACGGTAGACGCCGGGGCCCCAGAACACGGTGTCGTGGTCGAGGGCCTGGCTGTCCAACAGCCATCTGGCCACCACACCAGGTCCGGTGAAACTCTGCAGCAGACGGCCGAGGACATGCTGCGCCAGCTCGACGGGGATCTGCCGCGAGTCACGTCCGCGCAGCTGCGGTGTGCCGGTCTCGAAGATGTCCCTGGCCAGGAATGACATACCGCCGCACAAGCCGAACCCGGTCGCATCGACGGACGCGATGGGGAGCCCGATCACCTTGATCTGCAAAGCGAGGCCGGGCGGCCAACCTGTCGAGTTGCTGAACAGCGGAGCCCGCGTCGACGGCAGAAACCCAGGTACTGCGGCGGGCCCGAAGCGTTGAACCGTGCCGGATGACCACAGAGCCGTTCCGAGACTGTCGTAGAGGACGAGGTTGCCGTCGTCCTGGACGACGATCGACGCTCCTGGGTTTCCGTCCGTGTTCGTGGCCCAGTACGGCTTCTCCTCGTTTGAGTAGAGGACGAAGTTGCCGTCCTGCTGCATGACGGCATGAGAGACGGGCTGCTGGGTGTCGGAGGCCCACAGCGGTGCCCCGTCGTCCGTGCGGTAGAGAACGAGGTTTCCGTCCCCCTGCATCACCAGGCGCACCCGTGCGTTGTGCGAGACCAACTCGTCCCCGAAATTCAGGCGTTGATCTGCAAGAAGACGATCCATGGCCAGCCCCCCTTGTGCACGGCAGTGGGTTTGAGCGTCTCACCGGAAAGCACGGTCTGTAAGGCTGGAGACCATGGTCCATCGACCCGGAACCCGACCAGCCCGGACCAGCCCCGACCAACCCCGCCCACACCTCCCAGAAGATGCCGTCCTCGACAGGTGAACTCGACATGTGAAGGCGAGGGTCTCGTTCCCGTCCGGGCAGGGGAAAGGGCACGCAGGCGCTGTCAACCCTTCGGGGCGCAAGTTCAGGGTGCGCGGCGGAAGCTGTGAGTCTGGTCGGCACCGCTTGTTCCACTTCTTGAACGACCACAGCATGGGACGACTCAACCGCAGGCGGAACGGACGCCGAGCCGTGCACATGGAGCGTCCGTTCCTCCATTTCCTCCATTTCCTCCATTCCGACAGGGAGCTCCTGTGAGCTTGCGAGACGTCCCTCATCCCGACCACGACTCCGAGGAGATCGGTCGCCGCCGTTTACTCGGGAGCGCCGTCGGCGCGGCGGCCGGTGCCACGCTGCTGGGCGGCCTGACGGCGGGGCCCGCGTCGGCCGCCTCCCGCGCCGCAGCCGATCGTCCGGTGCGTACGCGGTCTGGCCTGGTGACCGGTGTCCCGGCCGCCCTGGACGGGATCACCGTCTACAAGGGCATCCCCTACGCGGCCTCGACCGCCGGCGGGAACCGCTGGCGCGCGCCGCAGCCCGCGCCGTCCTGGAACGGTGTACGCACGGCCGACACCTGGGGCGCTGCCTGCCCCCAGCCGGTCAACGGCATCGCCGCCGACAAGGTCCCGCCGCTGAGCGAGGACTGCCTGAACCTCAACATCTGGACGGGCGCGGCCGGTTCGAGTGAGCGCCGCCCGGTATTCGTGTGGATCTACGGCGGCCGCAACTCCGCCATGTGGGCCTCGCAGCCGGTCTACGACGGTGCCAACCTGGCGGCCAAGGGCGCGGTCGTCGTCACCTACAACCACCGCGTCGGCGCCTTCGGCAACCTCGCCCATCCCGAGCTGAGCGCGGAGGGCGGGCACGGCGGTTCGGGCAACTGGGGCGTGCTGGACACGGTCGCGGCGCTGAAGTGGATCCGGGACAACATCGCCGCGTTCGGCGGCGACCCGGACCGGGTCACCATCGCCGGCTGGTCGCACGGCTCGTCGTTCGTGAACATCCTGATGATCTCGCGGCTGGCCCGGGGGCTGTACCACCGCGCACTGCTGGCGGCCGGAGTGCAGTACACCAAGGACCCGGCGCTCGGTCATGTGGCGGGCGGTTACGACACGTTGGCCACCGCCGAGGCCAACGGGACCGCGTTCGCCGACTACATGGGTGCCTCCTCACTGGCCGGCCTGCGGGCACTGACCGCGGACGAGATCGTGACGAAGGTCTACGCGCCCGGCGCACCGGCCACCGGCACCGACTTCGGCAATGTCCTGGACGGCCATGTCCTGCCGACCGGCTACACCGCCGCCATGGAGTCCGGCGCAGAGGTCGACGTGCCCGTCCTCACCGGCAACAACAAGGACGAGAACGGCGCTTCACCGACCCTCGCGATGACCGTCGCCCAGTACGAGGCGTACGCGGCGACCACCTTCGGCGACCGCGCGGCTGAGTTTCTGGCGCTCTACCCGGCGAGCACCGACACGGAGGCGGCCGCACAGTACAACAACTACGCACGCGACGAGGAACGCGTCTCCACCTTCCTGTGGGGCACCCAGTTCCGCAACACCGCCGGCAACCGCAGCCCGATCTACAACTACTGGTGGACCCACGCCCCTCCCGGCTCCGACACCACCAACCCGATCGAGCCCGCGAACGGCGCGGGCGCCTACCACGGCGCCGAGAAGTACTACCTCTTCGGTAACCTCTACGGCACCGACCGCCCCTGGACCGAGGCCGACTACACGATGGCCGACACCACGTCCTCGTACGTCGCGAACTTCGTGGCCACCGGCAACCCCAACGGCCGCTCCCTGCCTGCCTGGCCCGCCCTGCGCACGACGAAGCCGCTCGCCATGGAACTCGGCGACGACTTCGCTGTCCGCCCGGCCGCGGACAGCGACGCCAAGTACGCCTTCCTGAAGGACTATCTGCGGTCCCAGACGACGGCCTATTGATCCTGAGGGGCACAAGGGCAGTGGCGGCCGTGTGCGGTGAGGACAGGGCCGCCGCCGTCCTGGGAGCCCCGGAAACCGGGGTGCGTACGACGACAGGAACGGGGTGCGTACGACGGCAGGAAGTGTCATCCCAACACAGCGTTCACCACGCCGGAGCACCTGATCCGGACGACAACCCGGCTGCGGGTTCAGTAACGCCCGTACCGCTCTCGGCCCCAAGTACGCCCCGAAGTCGGGCTTGCCGCCGTGCCCCCGGGTCTGGCACGATCGCTGCGCCCGTCACCCATCGCAACGGGTTGTGGCCGTCAACGGCCGTCAAGGAGGTCAGGTGTACAGGCGGTGGCTGTTCCTGATGGCGGCCGCGGCGGTCGTGGTCGCCTCCTTGGTCGTGGTGCTCCTGCCCGACCACGAGGCCGACGCCCGGCGCGCCGCAGCCACGCCCGTCGTCGGCACCCCGGCGGACGTCCCGCCCGCGACGGCGTCCCCGACCCCCTCCGACAGTGCGACCACCGCGTCGGCGAAGCCGTCGGCCAAGGTCACTCCGCCGACGGCGTCCGCCGCCGCGACCGCCGCGTCGACGAGGCCGTCGGCTGCGGACACACCCCAAGCGGCGTCCGCCGGCGCACCGTTGGCGGGACGCATCCGGCCCGACGTCACCTACGAAGGAGTTGCCACCTTCTACGACTCGGACGGCGGAGGCGCCTGCCTCTACGACCCGAGCGGTGACGTCATGACCGGGGCGATGAACTCCGCCGACTACGAGTCGGCCAAGGCGTGCGGCGCGTATGTGTCCGTCCGCGCGGCCAACGGAACGTCCATCACGGTCCGTATCACCAACGAATGCCCAGGGGAGTGCGCACCCGGGCAGATCGACCTCAGTGCGCAGGCCTTCGCCGAACTCGCCGACCCCACACGCGGCCGGATCGCGATCACATGGAAGCTGGCGAGCCCCAGCATTCCCGGCACGATGTCGATCCGGTACAAGACCGGGTCCAGCCACTATTGGTGCGGCATCCAGGTCATGGGCCACCGGAATCCGGTGGCTCGGCTGGAGGTCCGCGTCGGCGGCGGCTGGCGTGAGCTGCCCCGTACCGCCTACAACTACTTCATCTCCGACAACGGCGCGGGATGCGGCGGCACGATGAGGATCACCGACATCTTCGGAGAACGACTCACCGTCGACGCACTCCCGATCCAGCCGAACGTCGTGCAGTCCACCCGGGTCCAGTTCGCCAAGCACTGACCCCGTTGCCTGCCCTCCGGCCGGAACACCGTACAAGCAGGGGGTGGCTCTGGTCCGTCCGACCGGCGCGAACAGTGAGCCCCCTCACCGTCGCGGCGATTACCGGACGGTGGGCGCTTTGTGAGCCCCAGCCACTTCAACAGGGGCTGCCGTGGTGCCCTGCCGGGCCGACGGCAGCCGATGCGGTGGATGCAGTAGAGGCGGTGGAGGCGGGCTCGGCCGAGGCTGGGTAGGGGGACCGGTTCATAGGACCGCTCCGACTCGTCGCTGCCACGACGCGGGTCGTCCCCGCACTCGCGCACCGCCGGTGATGGCCGGGTGCGAAGCCGAGTGTCCAGGCCCAAGAACCCCTTGGTCGTCAAGGCCGATGATCCAAGGGGCGTGTACGTCGGTTACAGCCGTCCGGCCTTGGCGAGGGCAAGCAGGTCGTTGGCGGCTTCCTGGGAGCGGATGCGGATGGCGGCCGGGTCGGGGATCGGTCCGCCGAGCAGGGCGGTGTCCACGATCTCGGCCTGGAGAAGGGCGGAGAAGACATGCGCGGCCCGTGTGGGGTCGCTGATCCTGGCGCGCAGTTCCGTCGGCCAGTGGGACAGATGGCGCGTGAACAGGGCTATGCGGTCCCCGAGGATCTCCTGCTGATAGCGGCGACCGAGTTCGGGGAAGCGCTGCGCGTCCCGGGTCACCACTCTGAAGAGCGCCAACTGCTGCTCGGACAGGATGTGTTGGAGAAGCTCGCAGCCCGCTTCCGTCAGGCCTTCCAGGGGCGGCAGGTCCAGCCAGCCAGGGTCCGCGGTCTGCGCGGAGGTGTCGCAGGCCTCCTGGATGACGGCGACGAAGAGATCGTCCTTGCTCTCGAAATGCCGGTACAGGGTGGTGATGGACACGCCTGCGCTCGCGGCGATGCGGTTGACCGAGCTGCCGCCGTAGCCCTCTTCGAGAAAGGCCGCGAGGGCGGCGTTGATGATCGCCTCGCGTTTGCGCGCCATCAGGCGTGCCTTGGGGTCGTTCTCGGCCCAGGTGCGCACGGTTCTTCCTCCAGGTCTGGGTCGGTTTGACAGAGCATACGACAGCGACCACTATCGTGTCATACGAAAGTGATCGCTTTCGTATGGCTCAAGGGAGAGACAGATGCGGAACACAGACACCCCGCGAGTACTGGTCCTCGGCGCCACCGGCCGCACCGGAGCGGCGGTCGTGAAGGCGCTGGAGGCGCTGGAGGCGCTGGAGGCGACACCCGGCCGAGCGGTCCCGGTGCGGGCTTCGCGCAGCGAGACAACCGTGGAGCAGTGGATCAAGGAGGGGAAGGAAGCGGTCCGTATCGATCTCGATGATCCCGACACCTTCCCCGGCGCGCTGGAGGGCATCGACCGGGTATTCCTGATGACCGGCTACACGTCGGCGATGAACCACCAGACCAAGACGCTGGTGGACGCCGCCGAGGACGCCGGCGTCAGCTTCCTGGTGCACCTGGGCGTGTTCAGCGACAAACGCTCCACCGACCCGCACTTCGCCTGGCACGAACTGGTGGAGCGCTACATCGCAGGGTCCAAGGTGGCCTGGGCGAATGTGCATCCGCACGTGTTCATGGAAAACCTGCTGGGCATCAACCGGCTGCGCGACGGCCACATGGTGTGGCCGATGGGCGACAAGCAGGTCGGCTGGATCGCCGGCGACGACATCGCTGCGGTCGTGGCCAAGATCCTGGCCGACGGCCCCGACATACATGCGGGCAAGGACTACTACCTGTCCGCCGATCTCCTCAACGGCGCAGAGGTGGCCGAGGCGCTCAGCGCCGCCCTCGGGCAGGAGATCCCCGCGCTGGTCCTGACCCCGGACGATCTGCAGCGCATGATCGATGCCGGGCTGGACGTCGCGCCCGACAACATGGACGCCGCGTACGCGGCCAGCACGCTGGTCTGGGCGCGACAGACCTACGAGGGCCGCATGGACTACTCCGCGGTCACCACCGGCACGGTCCGGGAACTGCTCGGCCGAGAGCCCGTCCACCTCGGCTCGTGGGCCGCCGCGCACCGTCAGGAACTGCTCGACCAGCTCTCCTGACAGTCGCCGCGGCGCGCGGCCCTCGTCGGTTGCCGTCGACTCGGCTGTCACCGGCGTTGAGATGATGCCCGGGGCGCGGCGACGGCGTCCAGCGGGATGGGGGACCGGCGCACTGGGGAGTCGGTGCTTTACGGCGGACCCACTGCGCCGCTTGGTCCGGGCGCTGCGTCGGCGGACCGTCTGGTCGCCTACGGTCGGGCCCTCGGCTGCTTCCTGATGGAGCCACCTCGGTATCGCCGACCTCGACATGCCGGCCGTCCAGCTCACCGCTGTCAGGGATGACCCCCTCCTGCTGTACTTGTCGGCGTTCGACCTCACCGAAGACGCCCCTCGGACCGCGGAGCGGATCGCGCAGGGCCGGCAGGGCCTCGTACGGCGCGCCTGTCGACCTTGATCAACAAATTGGGCCCCTGGACAGGGATTCCAGCCGTTACAGGCAACCGCTGCGCAGTGGGTCTGTCATAGGCGGACGATGACCAGGGCTGTGTCGTCGGTGGCGCCGCCTGGCGGGTGCAGGTCGGCCGGCAGGGCGTCGGCGAGGGCTTCGGGGTCGGCTGTCCGGTGCCGTGCTGTCCGCGGCGGCCACCTGCGCGGCTCGACACGTACTCATCGGGATCTCTCCGGGAACGGGAACGACTGCCCAATGACTGCCCCTGTACCAGCACACCGGTTCCAGCTCCGGCACGCGTGTCCAAACAGGTCAGGTGAGCACTCGGCATCGCCCCGGACCCGGCGGCCGGGGCTCCGGGGCATTCGAGGCCGGATCCCTTCGACGGAAGAAGTAAACGGCGTATGTCTGTCTCAGTCCGGGATGGTGGCGTCGACCAGGGCGGCGGCTACGGTGCGGGCCGCTGTTTCGGCGCCGGGATCGCGGTCCAGCCAGGCGCTGATACCGGCGCCGTCGTAGAGGATCACCAGTTGGTGGGCGAGTGACTTCGCGTCCTTGGCACCTGCCTGCTGGGCGAGGTCGAAGAACAGCTCGTGCAGCCAGGTGCGGTAGTCCTGCGCGGCCTGTTCGACGACACCGCCGGCTGGGGCATCCGCACTCGCACTGACGAACGCGCAGCCACGGAACCCCGGCTCGGTGAACGACAGGCCCTGTACCTCGAACGCGCCGACCAGGCGCTCTTTCGGGGTGTCGTAGCGGGCTTCGAGTTCGCGTGCCATGCGCTCGGCGGTCGCGGCGTGCCGTGCCTGGAGATAGGCACGGACCAGGCCGTCCTTGCTGCCGAATGCGCTGTACAGCGTTGCCTTGGCGACTCCGGCCTGCTCGATGACCCGGTCGATCCCGACCGACTGGACACCCTCGGCGTAGAACAGCTCGTTGGCGGCGGCCAGCAGCCGCGCCCGTGCGGCCGCGCTGCGTTCCTGGGGAGAGAGCCCCTTCTTCGACATGCCCACAATTTAGCGGACAGGTCTGTCTGTATTCAATTGTCCGCATCATCGCCTTGACGCATGCAGACAGATCTGTCTAGGTTGAAGGGTTGCCAGACAGACAGGTCTGGCTGAAAATTCTGGAAGGCGCGTCCCATGTCTGTGGAGCACGAAGACAACCTCGACCTGCATCCCCTTACTGCCCTGGTCACCGGTGCCACGTCCGGGATCGGCCGGGCGATCGCCAAGCGGCTCGCCGCCGACGGCATGTCTGTCGTCGTGACCGGCCGCAACGCCCAGCGTGGCGCGGAGACCGTCGATGAGATCGCCGCGGACGGCGGCCATGCCCGATTCGTCGAGGCGGACCTTGAGGACCCGGCCGGCGTCGACCGGCTCGCCGCAGAGGTCGGTGAGATCGACGTTCTGGTCAACAACGCCGGGCAAGCCGTCTGGGCGCCGACCGAGGAGATGAAGGTCTCCGACTACGACGCGATGTTCGCCGGCAACGTCCGCGCGCCGTTCTTCCTCGTGGCGGCGTTCGCCCCGGCGATGGCGGCGAAGGGATCGGGCAGCGTGATCAACATTGGCAGCATGGCCGGCAGCCTCGGCCTGGCCACCGGTGCGGCGTACGGCGCGACCAAGGCCGCGCTGGCGTCCCTGACGCGAGGCTGGACGGCCGAGTACAGCGGCCGTGGCGTTCGCTTCAACACCGTTGCCCCCGGTCCGGTCTACACCCGGCCCGAGGCCCGCGACCTGTTCGACGCGCTCGCCGAGACCACCGCGATGAAGCGCGCGGCCGACCCTGCCGAGGTCGCCGAGGTCGTCGCATTCCTCGTCTCGCCCAAGGCCGGCTACGTCACCGGCGCGACCGTCGCCGTCGACGGCGGCCGCACCGCCATCTGAACCTGCCTGCTCTGAGCGGGCAAGGCTCATGAGTAACACCGTGTACGGACTGAGCATCGACGCCGACGCCCCCGCCGACGCCGATGGGAGGGAGTCGCCTCGGGGGCGAGCCCCGAATTCGCCACCGTCGCCCCGGACGGGGCCACCCCTGGGCTGAGCTTCCACCAGGTCCCGAGCCCACGTCGGTGAAGAACCGGCTGCACCAGCCAGGGATCCGCCCGCTGGACGACGTTCGCCGACCCCGAGGGCGACGAGTTCGACCTCGTCGCCAGATGACCCCCACGCTCCAGCGACCACCAAGCCAAGGGGGCCCTGAGCCTCGTGCGCCGAGTCCCTGACGAACTTGTCACGGGTGGCGATGAGGCGTCGAGGAGCTCGGGTGGGCAGAGCAGTTCAAATCTGCTGAGTCGATGTCAGGTTGGTCTTCTGCTGACCGGCAGGAGCGGCATTGCAAAATTCTTCAGAGACGGCTCAATCCCGCCGAGCCTGGTTCCTTCGGCGCTGGGGTCCCTAAAACAGGGCTGTGACGCCCTGTTGGATGGCCGCCACATCGGCAGCGACCGCGGCCGTCGAGTGGACGCCGGGGGCGATGAAGCCGAGCCAGCGCAGGATGATGTTCCGGCGGGGCTCGTCTCGGGCGAGTTCCGCATCGACCTGCTCCGCGGCGTCGACAAGCTCCGCCCCGTCCTCGTACTGCTCCTGGTTCCGGCGGAGTTGCTCCAGCAACATGCCCACCGCGGCGCGCAGTTCCTCGACGGCCGCCTCGCGTTCGGACGGCGTCGGAATGCCGGTTACCGCGGAGTGTCCCACGGCGACCGTGCTCTGCTCGATCCGCAGGTCCCGGCCCGCCTGGATACCGCTGACGTGACTTGCCCCGCGATCTGACATTACGTCATCCTCGTTTCACCGGCTGAGGGTTGTTCCACTGAGGGCCGCCTCCGGCTCGAATGCTGGAACGGGACACCGAGATGTCGCGCCCCGCGAACATGCCGGAGTTGTAAATGGTCGTCTGCCGCTGAATCAGGTCGCTGGAGTCGATGTTGTGGTCCTCCATGAACTCCACGAGCGCGTCCAGAACACGGTGTTCGATCGTCTTGGCGTACAGCTCCCGGTCCAGCATCTGGAAGTAGCGGTAGTAGAGCCGATCGCTCGCTGCCTCCCTGAGACTGAACGCAGCCCCGTAGTTGAAGGAGCGCGAGCGGATCCAACGCTCCTGGCGGCGCTGCTTGCGCCTCTCGAAGAGTGGTGCGAAGAGATCCTCGATGACCGAGAAGGGGGCGCGGAACAGCAGTATCGGGGTGCGCAGGCCCGCTTGGCCCACCAGCTTGCTCCATTGCCGAAAGGTGGGAGCATCCAGCAGTGAGTCCACGGCGCGGTACTGCTCACGTACGGGCGCGAGCAGATAGTTGCTGCCCTCGATGAACACCATTTGGCGGTCGGGCAGCAGCGCACACCTCAGGAACAGGGTGCTGACCAGTTCGCCGCTCCATCCGGCGACACGGATCGCCAGATAGGGTCGCGCCCGGCCTTTGCCGTCCTCGCGCAACGCGCGCAGAAGCTCCTGCGAGACGTGCGCCGCGGGCGGTCCAGCCAGGTTGCGGAGCACTTCGGCACGCGTACGGTCTTCCACTGCGAGCAGCAGGTCCGCCCCGTTGACCAGGAGCATGTCGGCCAGGTCCATGCCAGGCAGATGGAGGGCCCCGACCCGGGCGGCGATATGGTCGTTGAGCTCGTGGACGGTGAACGGGATGACTTGTTTACCCGTCTCGGGACGTGCCGTGTTCAGCGCGAACGACCAAATGCTGTACGGATTGCCGTGCCCGACGAAGGGCTCGAAGAGCGAGGAGACCACCACGTTGCCGCGGTCCCGGAGTTCGATCGCGTCGAGGCGCGCACGATCCTTGGTGTTTGGTGGTCGGGGCGCGTGCTTCGGGTCGAAGTTCTCCCGCTTCAGCTGCTGGGAGACGACTCCATAGTGCACCGAGAGCAGTTCGGCGGCCACGATCACCCAGGCCACGAGAAGGCCCAGGATCACGGACACGCCGAAAGTGAGCGGCAGCGTGATCAGTACGCCGAGCAGAATGAGCGTGAGTATGACGTCCCGGTGCTGTTGTCGCGTGCGGGCCGCCAGGGCGTGCAGCAGCACGCAACGGAGGTCCACGCCGGGCGAGGAGGCCGCGGCGCGGCGCGGCTCGTTCATGATCTGAGCCACGGCCTGCCGAGCGAGCTGGATATCGGTGTGCATCGCGGCGCACAGGTACCGGGTGACGTCGTAGGCGAACCAGCGGGACGGGCCCGCAGTCGGTGCCCGCGGCGGCACGGTGGGCGGGAAGGGCGCCGGCGGCCGTACGTACTCGGACGCGGGCCGGACAGGCTGCGGGGTCTGCGGGGGAACGGGTGGGCCGGCAGCAGGTGGGCTGCCGCGCGGGTCGGCGGACTGGTTCATCGTCACTGCCTCTGCGTCTTCCGGACGGCCGCCGGTGGATGTGCGGCGGAGTGGTTCCGGAGACGGTCCTGGACGGCTTCGGCTGCTGCCGCCGACACAGTGGTGGTCGTGAGCCGATGGGGCGATCTGGTTGTCTGATGAACGAACGCGCTGTCAGGGATTGGCATCCCTCCCGTCCATGAAAGAGGGGGCGAGAGAGTTGAGCGGGGCGTGCAAAGCCTGCAACAGTGCCGCGCCCTGGTCTGTCTCGGCCAGGAAAGAAGCTTCGTGGCAACCTCGTGGGACGCGTCATGGATGACGTTACTTAATCAGATTGCCCACTTCGGTACCCATTTTACCTCGAAGGGGCGGACGCGGGATCTCGTGCCTCAGGGAGGCCGTTCCAGCCCAGGCCGATCGGGGCTCCCCCCTCAGGCGTAGATTCGGGAAGCGTTCGGGACGCAAGAATAGGACCAGACCGACAAAGACGAAGGGAAGCCGACGCGAGTTACCCGCTCTGACCAGCAAAAACGTCATGGGTGAGCGTAGATCGGCAAGGCGCGCCAAGATCCTCAAAGGGCTCCATAATCCGTCGGCCGTGGGTTCGAGTCCCACCCGCCCCATCTGCGTAGGGTCTCTGACCTGCGGAAACGTTCCTTGTGGGGTGTTGGGGCGTCAACTTTCGCTCAACGGACCGAATCTGCTGCTCGCGAGTGTGGCGCCAGGTTCGTCTGCGTCGGCTGATGCCCTTCTGACCTGCATGGATGCGTGCGTATGCGCAGCCGCTGAGACGTGTTCTGCTCGGCTCTGCTGCGACAGGGCTATGTGTTGAGGTCATCCTGAGGCCGGAGGTACCGGGGGAGTGCCTGCGAGGCGGCCTGCGGCCTGAGCTTGTTCAGCGCGGGCATCCACCCGTGCCGGCGTGCACGTTTACGCTGTCGCAGCCGAACCGCAACCGTTCCGCTGGCCGTCCGTCCCGGCCACCGGTAGCCCCGGCCGGGTGCGCTTCCGGACGGGGCTACTGTTTCTCCCTCGAAATGTCCCTGTCGCCTGGTTACCTCGCCAGCGGAGCCACGACCCAGCGCCGGGTCACGAACCCGCCCTCAGGCCCGATCTCGATCTGCTTGCGGGCAACGAGATACGCCTCATTGGCTTCGATCTCGTAACCCACTTCGGTGCTGCCCGGCACGTCGCGTACCTGCAGCTCCGGCCCATGGTCGCTGCGCAGGGACAACTCGGCGAGTACCCGAGCCTGGGCCGCGTCGAGTGCTTCCTGCGGATCCCGGACAGCGGGCTGCGTCTGCTCGGCCCCGTGTGCGTCGGCGGTAACCGGGTCCGCGATGCTGGAGGTGAGGTGGGCGGTGGAGCGGACGAATTCGCGGGTGGAGATGTTGGCCGAGACCACGCGTCCGTCGTTGTCCACCGAAACCCGAACCTCGCCCCGGCCGGGCGTGATGACGGGAAGGCCGCCGAATGCCTGGCGGAACGTCACCAGGGTCTCCACCAGACAGGGCTGCTCGACCTCTCCCGAACGGGTGCCGCAGCACTCCATCACCTCGTGCACGCTCTCCAGCAGCAGGTCCGCGTAGCCGTTCTGGTCCGCGAAGTCGCGGGCGGCCTCCACTGCGGCGTCCTCGCTGATGGGCACGGTGTTGTCCCGGTTGGGTTCGGCGAACTGGAGCCAGCGGTTGGCCTGCGGCCCGGTGCCGATGGTGCGGTTGCGGGCGGAAACGCTCAGCACCCCTTGCCGATCCACCTGCACCTCGTCGGGCGCCGCTCCGTCGAATTGTGCCTGCTGTTCGAGTGTCGCCAGTTCGTCGCTCAGTGCGCGCGGCGCGAGCTGCACCGCCTCCGGGTGGAGTGGGATCTGTAGTGTGCGCCGCCGCTCGGTGCGGGCCACGTTGTACCAGCGCCACGCCCACCACTCGTCCGAGACGTGGTCGGCGGAGAACAACCGCTCGCTGTTGAGGCGGTTGACGGCTTCTTCACGGGTGGCGCCACAGGCGGCGACGGACGGTGCCTGGCGGGTGCTGATGCGCCAACTGGCGTCCAGCCAGGCCTGCGTGAGTGTCTTGCCCTTGCGCCACTCTTCCCAGAAGTATTTTCCGTAGTTGGGGTCGTCGATGCTCACGGTCTCGAAGCCGAAGAGCATCCGGAAGCCGAGATTGGAGGCGGCCCAGGTGCGGTTCGGGCTGTGGCCGTCGAGTACGCGCAAGGACAGGCAGGTGGAGAAGAAGACGTAGTTGGCCTTCTCGTTGCCGAGTTGCATGCTTGACGAGCGGGCCTCTGAGCGGTTGTTCCAGACCCCGCCCATAGGGGCGACGAACGTCCCATCGGGGAGCATCGTGCCGTGCCCTGAGTGGTACACGGCCATCACCGCGTCCATCCCGTAGCGGTCCTGCCAGTTGTCGAACGTCTCCTCGTACGCCCACACCTTGACACCCTCGTCGGCGAACCAGAAGTTCCGGTCCCCGAACTGGGTCAGGTACTCCAGCCAGCCGGAGGCGTCCTCATGGGTGAAGCGCAGCGGGTTGACATTCGCGAAGGTCTCGATGCTGAACGCGCCCCAGCGCCCGTCCGTGGAATCACGGACCCCGGCGCCGGGCTGTACGACGCCGAACGGCGACGGGCCGCGATCTGCGTAGGTGATGGGCATGGCTGTCCCTTCGTTGGAGGTTTGAGGTCACGGCGGGCGCGCTCATCCGGACCTGCCGTCCGGTGAACAGCCACCCCGAAATGCTGTACCGATGCGGGGATGATCGGGACAGGGATGATCGGGCTTGCGACGGGGCACCCGGTGAGCGGAGGAAGCGTGATGTGCCGGTGAGGGAGAAGGCGGAGCGGACCGGCCTCCATGATCGCCGTTCGGGCCTCTCGCGGTCGCTGCTACGGTCCCCGCCCTCGGTGTCGCTGAACGAGTGCCGCGGGTCACGAGCTACGGGTAACAGATTACGGCTACTTCACTATCATATGCCACATTTAGCCCAAAAGGTGACTTCGAGCTCGTCGCGAGGATGCGCCCGGCGGGAGCGAAGACTGGTCGCCGGGCCGCACCGCCGGTCCGAGTGAGCGAGGAGGCATCCGGGAACGAGCCGCCGACGCCATCCCGCGCCCGCCTTCCGGCTGCCCCGAACCCCCGACCAGCTGTTGAAGTGCTTACCGGTGGCGCCGCGCCGAGCGCGAGCCGTGCGAACGGCGCCGCCGCGATGCGGAACTCGCCGAGCAGATCAAGCAGATCCACGCCGACTCGGGTGGGATCTACCGCTCTCCGCGCGTGCAAGTCGTTGCGACGTGGCCGCGGGTCAGGGGCCTTGTCTCCGGCACTTCCGCGGTCTGACGTGACTTCGGGGACGCCGTGGAACCGCTGTCGCTCGACGGTCCCGCACCGGCACACTCGTCCGCATGACTGAGTGGCTCCTGCTTGTGGGGTACTTGGCTGTGGTTGTCGGCGCGGTGTGTGTGGAGTACCGGGCCTCATACGCGGCCGCTCGCGAGACCCGCGAGCAACTACTGGCGAAGGCCGTGCTCGACGCCGTCGCTGAACCGGACGCCGATGAGAGGCGGGGACCGGTCGCCCTCGCCTTGCTGACCGGCGGCTCCTACCGGGCTGTGGAGGCGGGGACGGTCTCCCTGGTGGCGCGGGGAACGCTTGTCCGCCGCCCGGAGGAGAACACCGGCAGCTGGGTGAGTTCCCCCTCGCCCCGACTGAGGGCCGACGGGCCCGCGCCGGAGAACCCCACGGAGGTGGAGGCGGGAATCCTGGCGGCTGTCGGCGACGCGGGTCTGCCCGCGGGCGGCATCTACCCCTACGTGCTGCGCTTCATGGACCTGGACGCGATCGCCCGGCGCCTGGTCGACGAGGGATACCTGTATCCCACCGCGCCCCCAGCCTTCCGCCGGCGCCGCCCTTGGGGGTGGGCTGCCGCGGCCCTGTCCGTACCGCTCGCCGTGACCCTGGTGTTCACCGGCAGCGGGTGGGGGCCTGTCGCGTCCGCCATCGTCCTGGGCCTGCTCGCATGGTTCACTTCCGGGGGCGCGGCCGTGGTCCCCTTGCCGGCCACCACCGGCGAGGGCGAGATGGCGATCCGGCAGGCGCGAGAGGGGCATGAGCGTCTGGACCCGACGGTGGAACGGACCGAAGCCGCCCGCGTCCAGGGCCGGCCTGCGTACGTCCCGGACGATGTCGGTCTGGCCGTGGCCCTCTTCGGTGACGAGGCATTCAAACGGGCCGACCGCCATCTGATGGACGAGATGCGGACGAAGCCCGACCCGGGCCAGATGTACCTGGACGGCACGGTGTGGTTGGGGTGGTGGGAGTTGGCGATGGCGAACTGCCTCAGCGGTCCGAGACGGTGTGAACTGGCCCCTGGGATGCGGTTGTTGTCGCGACCGGGCCTCGGCATGATGGATGCCGCATGCCGTGAATCGCCGCTGACCGTCGCCTCTCCGTGAGGGGGCCCGGCCGGGAGTCATGTCGCGATATAGCGTTAGTCTTCTACTCGCGCCGCTGCCTGCGTCGCGCGGAGACGTTCGACAGAACCAGGACGGAAGCATGTCGGGAGAGATTTCACCCACCGGGAAGCGCTCCGGCCCCGGCTCGTCGCCCGAGCTGCGAGCCTCTCATGCGGACCGGGACCGAGTGGTGGATGTGCTGCGTATCGCGGCGGGGGACGGCCTGCTGACCGCGGACGAGCTGGACGAGCGCCTGGAAGCCGCCCTGTCGGCGCGGACTCTGAGCGAACTGACCGTGCTCACCGCTGACCTGCCGCCCGTATCGGCTGCGGTCGGCGCGCCTGGAGCAGAGGCCAAGGACCTGGTCCGGATCGAACAGGTCCACAGCGGCGCGGTCGAGCGCGTGGGGCGCTGGGTGGTACCGCGGAGGCTGGAGCTCGCGGTGACGTACTGCGAGGTGACGCTTGACTTCACTGACGCAGTGATCACGCACGACACCTTGCGGATCGACGTGGGCATGACGGGGAAGACCCTGACGCTGGTCACGAGGCCGGGCATCGTGGTCGACACCGATGGTCTGCAGTTGGTACACAGCGGGGTCAAGTACCGCCAGACTCCGACGAATCCTGATACGCCGGTCACATTGCGAGTGGAGCTGGTCGGTCTGAAGGCCCACGGCCGTGTGGTGGTGCGGCCCCCGCGTCGGACGTTCGGGCAGTGGCTGCTGCGCAGGCCCACGTCCTTTTCTGCAGGCGCTTGACTCCATCGTTGTGAACTGTCGCCGAGGGCTTTCCTCGCCGCGGCCGGCCAGTCCCAGCCTCGACGAGCGCCGAGGCCGGATGTGTCGCCTGCTTCGTGTGGTGGGCGTGCCCGGAGGGAAGGGGCCGAACAGCGTTCGGCCCCTTCGTCGACGTGGGCTCCTCACAGCGGCGGCTCGACGGCGAAGGTACCCGGAGACGGCCTGCTCTCGGCCATTGCCTCACCTGCGGTCAGTCTGGCCCTGACACGGATGGTGGACCCAGGTACCGCGTTCGCCAGGAGTCGGCTGGGTACGGCGAGCAGCAGGCGCTGCCCGACGTTCCTCGACAGCAGGTCGGCGTAGCCGGCCACCGGCTCGGCGTCGAGTACCGTCACTTCCGCTTGGTCCCAGGCCGCCAGCCGCGGATGCGGCTCCGTTCCGACCAGCCGTGCGGTCAGATCGGTACGGTTGTCGATCGCCTGCACCATGGCTGACGGTCACAGGTAGGGCGGGCCGTCGTGCCGGTACCTGCCCTGTGCGTTGCTCGCCTTGGCGAGGGGCCGCGAGCCACTCGTCGTATCCCTCGACTCGGGTCGCAGGTCCTGCTCGAGCAAGGCCTCGGCCCCTGCCCATGGGTAGCTCGACACGGCGCGTTCCAGGGAGACGAGCCGCTCTTGGAGATCGTGGATGGTCTCGACAAGCTCGGGTACAGCCTCCGTTTCCGGCCGGGCCGCGGCATGGAGGGGCGCGCGCACGGTGCCCGCTGCCGAGACTGACACCGTGGCGGTCATCGTTGCTGCCGGCGCCGAGATGTCCGTGATGGACACACCGGTCGGGGCTCCGGCGTACGACTGGGAGCTGGGGTTGCTCAAGGGGCTGAACGAGGTATTGCCGGTGCTCCCGGGGTAGGGGTCGCCGTCGTCACCGCGGTTCATCGCCCACTCCAGGTCGCGCTGGTTGTCGGCCTGGACCAGGCCCACCATGTAGTGGCTCTCGTTCGTGTTGTCCGATTGGCTGCTGTCGACGTGCCAGAGCAAAAACCCGGGAGCGGACAACGAAGCGTCGAACCCGGTGCGTTGGCGGTTCTCCAGCAGGAAGTATTCGTTCCCTGGCAGGCCGTCCGTCCACAGCCGGTGCACCTCGAAGCTGTTCTTGACGTCGGGGATGGACAGGGTCCCGCCGCTCGTGACGTTGACAGCCTTGGCCCATCCCTGCTGGATCTTGCACCACGCCGATGGGTGCGTCGGAATGTCACCGCCCCCGCCCCATGAACCGCTGCCCATCAGGCACCAGTCGCCGACCCCCTCCGACGAGCCGTCGATGTCGTACAGGTCGGGGAACCCGAACAACAGGTGCCCCAACTCGTGAGCGCAGACGCCGATTTTGGCGTCCTCGGGGATCGTGAGGTAGCCGAAGATCCGGGCGCCGTCGGCGTTGTACGGGCTCGGCAGAACCCACTTGTGCGACCAGATGTCCCCCGGATCGCCGGTGGCTTCGCCGCCCGGGCCGGCGTGCAGAACCATGAAGGCGTCGACGAGGCCATTGCCGTCGTTGTCGTACGGCGCGTAGTTGATGAGGGGGTCGGCGGTGACGGCGGCATCCCGGGCCATGATCTGTGCGCGCGCCTGCCCCGTCGGGCGGCCGATGCCGAAGTTGTTGTTGGCGTACCAGGAGAGCTTCTGCGGCATCCGGACGGGACCGATGACCTCGCCGACGATGTCCACCAGACCGTGTGTCACTTCGCGGTAGTAGTCCCGGACGCTGCCGTGCGGGAGTTCACCGAGAGAGAAGAACAGCTTTTCGAAGTGTTCCTTGTCCGCGGTCATCGGCTTGTCCTGGAAGTCCGCGAGGACGACGACGACACGTACCACCCCGCTCAGCGGCGAGCGGGCGGCGGCCGCGGTACGGATGGCCTCGTGCGGTGTGCCAGGGGGGAACTCGTTGGGCGGGATGATGGTCCCGTCGTCGAATCCGAGAATGCGGGGAGCACCACCGGGGCTGAAGGTGCTCGTCAGGTCCGATTCCCCTCGGACCCGCTCCAGTTCTTGCCGGATCCTCTCGCGCAGTTCCGGGCTGGGGGCGATGGCGCAGAACTCCGACCAGACCGCGGCCGCGGAATTCTGGATAGTACGAGAATGAACCATTGAAATCTCTCCCAAATAGGGATGTTCTGGTTGTCTCTCACGGCTAGTTACCCACGTCTGTACGGCGTCCGCAATGCCGATCACACCGCCCCGAATTCGGCCGGCGTGCGTGGCGGTGAGGAGCCGCGGCCGGCCCAGCCCGGTTTCGTGCCGGGCATCGACCGCGAGGTGCGGGGTGGCGAGCTCCATCGAGGCGTTCGCATGCCCGTGAACGAACGCCGAGGACGCCGGTAGCCGCTACCGGCGCGGCACACCACGGGCCACGCGTCCCAAACGCGCTTCGAGCCCCGAAGGATCCCCCGGCGGCTGGGGGATATGGCTGAGATACGGCTGCGCGCAGGGGCTTCAGTGTCGGCGGCGCCAGAACGGAGTGTCCCAGCGTTGCTCGCGTCGGTACTGGGCGGCCTGTGCTGTGAGGTACTCGGCATGTACGGCTGCGATGCGCCGGGCGTAGGCATCCAGAGCGCCGGTCTCACCGGCCCGGTCGGCCAGAATGGCCCGTGCCGCGACCAGACCGGTGGCCAGTGCGGTGACGATTCCCCGGGCGGCCAGGGGGTCGGTCGCGGTGGCGGCGTCACCGACAGCTGCCCAGCCCGGTCCGGCTGCCGGGCTGGCGCAGGCGGAGCCGGCGGCCAGCACCCGCAGCCGTTGGGGTGGCTCCTTCCAACGGGCGGTGCGGTCCCGGATGTGACCGGCGAGCTGTACTTGGGCCCACCACACATCCGGATCGAGCAGACGAAGGCCGGCGACGAGGTCAGCATCGGTCATGGCCATCACCGTCCGCCTACCACCGGGCAGGGGGGCGGTGTACCACCAGCCCCAGGGAGTGGACTCCACCAGCGAAGTGCGCTCCAGTTCCGCTGTCGCCGTCATCGGCGTACCCAACAGCCCGGCGATCGCGACCAGATGGTCGGAGCGGATCAGCGTCGCTCCGACCCGGCGGGCCGGCCTCGCCGCCCGGCCAGTGGCGTCGACGAGATGGTCGGCCGACATTCCGGTGCCGTCACCCGTGATGACCTGCCAATGGTCGTGCTCCCGTCGGACGCTGCGGACGCGCCCGGCGTGCCTGTAGACACCACCGGCCCGGGCTGCCTGCAGGAGAGCGGCATCGAAACGGGCTCGGTCCAGGTGCCAGCCATCGCCGTACGGCCCGAACTGATACCCCGCAACACTGAGCGCATCCTCGCCCCAAGCGGCCAGGTTGCCGTAGCAGGGCGCGTGCCCATCGGCGGCGACACGGTCGAGTACTCCCAGTCGTTCCAGCAGCGGGCGGGCAGTGGGAGCAAGACTCTCCCCGACCTTCCAGCCGGATGAGACCACCGGGGCGACGATGACGACCCGTGCCCCGGCCCGGACGAGGCTCAGCGCGGCCACGCACCCGGCGGGGCCGCCACCGGCTACCAGAACGTCGCAGTGCCGCATCCTCGCGCCGCTGTTCGACCCGCTGCCGCTCAACGCACCGCTCCGGCCGCTGCCCGGCCTACTCGGGCTCGGGAGCGGTTCGCTCTGTCTCGACCAGGATCTCGCGGCCGTCCGGACCGGGCCGGGCGACGACGAACCCGAGAGTGCTCCACTTCGCGACCATCTCGTCAGCGTCGCCGACGCCGCGGTCCCACTCCCTGAACGCCTCGGCCGCGACCTGAACGAGCGCGTCGTGCTCTGGTTCGGGAAGGACTTCGTCGGGGCGGGAAGCAGGCCACCAGTGGGTGTGGCACGCATGGAAGTCGGCCTGCCAGGGCAGGGCCATGTACTTGGTGATGTCTCCGGCGAACAGGTCTTCGCGCAGCCGGAAGGGCGCGGCCCAGGTGGCCGGATTGTCAGCGATGTACGTCATCTCGATACCCGGGAAGAATCCCCCACCGCTGCACGCCTCCAACGCGGCCCGCACCAGGGCGTGCGGCTGGTCCGCAGGCGCGAGGGCCTTGAGCGGGACCGCGGGGGCAGGCGCGTCTCGCCAGTCGGCCAGGAAGTCGCCGATGGCCCAGCGCCGCATCTGTTCGTACTGGCCGGGCAGGAGCGTCAGCCAGGTTTGCGGATGCTCGCGGTCTTGATCGCCGCCGTCGCCGGCGAGGACGGGCATGAATCCGACGCCGGCCTGGCTGATGTCCATGAGTCCAGGCTTCGGCGTACGCAAGCGGTCGAAGACGGCTTGGCGGTGCTTGGCGTTGACGTCGGCGTTCGAGGACAGCTGGGCGAGGCGGTCGGACGCAAGGAAGTTCCGTCCGGCGCCGTGCTTGATGCGCGCGACCGCGTTGACCCAGGAGAATCCGACCGGCCGGGCGAGCAATGGGTAGATGTCCCGGGTGAAGGAGACCTCCGGCGGTATGGGCAGCCTGCCCAACGCGCGGGCGGCCTCCAAGGCGACGTCGTACAGAGTGATCAGGCTTGCTGTGTGGGGGGCGTAATCGGGCGGGGCCGCCAGGACCCAAGCGGGAGTCACCGGCACCGGGCGACCCTGCGGGCCCAGGCGTACGGTCGCGCTGACCGGACCGTCAGAGATGTCGTCGAACCAGAATTCGTTGTTGGCGAAGTGTCTGATCGGGTTGGCGGGCTTGACCGAGGCGGACTTTCCGAAGCCGCCGAGGACGATGAGCCGGCCGGCCTCGTCCGTGCGCAGTTCACCCAGCGGTACCGGAGTGCCCAGGAAGGTTCCGGTGTCGAACCGGGCACCCGTGCCGTCCTGGGACGGACCGGTCACGCTGCGGGGGCCGGGCCGGATGACCAGCCGCGCTCGAGCGGAGGGATCAGCGGGATCGATATGCCGGTTACGGCGGTTGGTGTCTGCGGCGGACTCGTGGAAGCGCCCGGCGAACTTGAACCACTCGCCCTTGGCGTTGGCCGGCTCGACGGTCCAGGTGACTTGAGCGTCGGCCGAGGTGAGCTCGCCCAGGACAGTACCGGCCTGGTCATAGGCGTACAGGCGGAAACGGGCGGCCTGGCGCTTGATCCGCCCGGCGGTGTCCTTGAAGCCGCCGTCGGGCCGCGGTGCCATGCCGGGGGCCTCCGGACCGATGAAGAAGCCGTCGGGGCTGTCGCCCAACCTGGCGATGCCGACCGTGGGGTGGATCTCGCAGTGGGAGATGTCATCGACGTTCATGTCCGCTCCCGGTGAGAGGGCCGGGCGTCAGCAGGTGGTGTGGGCTGTCCGCTGAGGACGATGACCAGCCGTGGAATTCATCGGCTCGATCCACTCAAGGCAGCACCGCGTGCCGTATCGGCAGTGTCCTGCCCAGCGCGGGGGCCGTAGCGGCCGTAGGAGAATCAGTGGAACTGCATCTCGGTGGCCAGATCTCCTTCTTCTTCGTAGAACTCCCGCCCTATCGCGAGCTGCAGATCGACGTCAACCGGTCCGCCGTCCACAAACCTCGCGGTCACCTGGTTGCTCTCGTGCAGTCTGTCTGCCGGACGATCTGCCCTTCCGGCGATCTCAAGGCGCGGCCCCTTCCGGAGGATGTCATCGGTGAGCACAGTGCCCGCGATACCTGAGACTTGCCGAACCGCGATGTGATGATCGAAGTCTGGGGCCTTGGTGATCCAATGTGTGAGGAAAAGCTCACTGCCCTTCCCGAAGGCCAGGTAATTCAGGGCCGCGGGCCGCGAGGCGTGATGGTCGAAATGCCGGAAATTGATGACGCGTTGCACCTTGACGGTCACCGGGTCGAGAATTTCAGTGCCGCCCCGCTCGAAATGGCCTCGAAACAGCGTTCCGGTGAACGAGGCGAGCTTGGGCTCTTGCCCCTCCGGGGCGACGAGATCGGAGATGCGGAACGGTTCGGGGGCCAGTGTGTAGACAGCTGTCCCCGTCGTTCGGCGGTCATCGGCATAGAGTTGCCGCGCGTCAACTGTCTCGCTCTGCAAGGTGACTTCAAGAAGGTACTGAACGGCGTGGGGATCCATGAACATGGGCATGTGGGACAGATAGATCGTCTCCTCTCCCACCACCACCATTCCGTGGGTAGCCTTTGGCTCGACGTTCGGCATCGGGATCATCTCCGTTGCGAAGCTTATCTGTCGTTCCCGCGGTGGCATTTCTCCTCAGCCTTTATCAGGCTTGCACGTGGTCTGGAAGATCGCCATTCAGGGTCGGGCCAAGCGCGTTGGAGCGATGTACGCGCTGCTCGGGAGCCGTCCGGAAGGGCCGACACAGCGGCGGGTGTCGGCCCAGAGATCTACCGATGAATAAACTCCTCGGCGACATCAGAGAGTTGGGGTCGCAGGATTCGGGTGGAAAGGCCTGGCGGCGCGACGCCCTGCACGTGCACCGGGCCTTGGGGCAAGCCCCGTATGGGCGCAGTGGGAAGCGGCACGGACAACGCGCTCGCGGACTTGTTCAACGCCGTTACCAACGGCGTTGGTTCGAACTGTTCTGACCTGCGCAGACGTGTTTGGCCACCGCCGGGGCAAGCCGCTGAAGGTGGTCTGTACGAGTGGCTGGACGCTGAATTCGGGACGTCGGCAGGACACAGGTAATCGGAAGTGACTGTCTGGGACCTTCGCCCACGTCGCTCTGGCTGTGGGGGCGGGGGGCGGTATGGCGGCGGGTCACCGGGGTGCTGCGCAAACGTCTGGCTCACAGGCTGCCGCCGCGGCCGAGCCGAGCGCGGGGAAACGGCCTGTATTGAGAAACGTCCCGGAGTGGACTGCCCTCGCCCGCTCCAGCCCCGCGGTAGTTGACCCACGTGGACCACTTCCCTTGCGTTGTTGGTGTACGGCGTATGCATGCTGGGGGAGCGCGTTGGGTAGACGCTGTACCTTCATCAAGGGGAAGGACGGTCGGCTCTGGGCCTTGCCCATATGAGAGGGGATTGTGGAGACAAGCACGCAGGCCGGCTCCGCCGCGCAGCCCCGCGCTCCCTTGAGCAAGGAGCGGGTTCTGGGCGCTGCCGTCGTCCTGGCCGACGAAGGTGGGGTCGACGCGCTGAGCATGCGCAAGATCGCGCAGGCGCTCGGCGTCGTGCCCATGGCGCTGTACAAGCACGTGGCCAACAAGAATGAGTTGCTGGACGGCATGATCGACGTCCTCGTCGGTGAGATCGACCCGCCGGCCGGCGACACCGACTGGAAGACCGCCATGCGCAGGCGGGTGCTGTCGGCCCGCCGTATGCTGCTGCGCCACCCGTGGGGCCCCGAGGTCATCGAGTCGCGGATCAAGGCGCGGGCCACCCCGACGCCTGCGGTCATGGAGTACCTGGACTCGATGATCGGGATCTTCCGGGCCGGAGGATTCTCGATCGACTTGATCCATCACGCGATGCATGTCATGGGCAGCCGTCTGCTGGGCTTCTCCCAGGAGCTGTTCGAGGACAACGCCTCTGACCGTGAGCCGGATCCGGACGCGATGCCGCCCGAGGAGATGGCCGCGCGCTATCCCAACATCACCGCACTGGCCATGGCGGTCGCTCACGACCAGGATTCTGTCGTCGGCTCGGGCTGCGACGACCAGTTCGAGTTCGAGTTCGCTCTGGACCTGACGCTGGACGGGCTTGAGCGGCTCCTGGGTACGACCTGACCCATCGGCGTTCTTCAGTCGTCGTCATCGCCGTCACCGTCGCCCAGAACGCTCCCCTTCTCTGCTCCCATCCTCATTCACCCCTTGACGGGTGTACGGCGTACACCTACTTTGCCATCAGTGGGGTGTACGCCGTACACCCCCAAGGTCCGCCACTGGTCGGCCCGGTGCTGTAACCGGCGAACGCTGCGAGCAGCAATCGATCACGAGGTGATGGGGGAGACCCGATGAAGGCGATCGTTCAGGAGCGGTTCGGCCCGCCGGACATCCTGCGGCTGGCGGACACCGACCGGCCCGAGGTCGGGGCCGATCAGGTGCTGGTGCTGGTGCGGGTGCGCGCCGCCGCGCTCAACCCGTACGACTGGCACATGCTGCGCGGCGACCCGTTCGTGGCGCGGCTGATGGGAGGCGTGGGGCTGACCCGGCCGAAGTTCCGGGTGGCCGGAATCGACGCGGCCGGGCAGGTGGAGGCGGTCGGCGCCGACGTAAGAGGGCTCCAGCCCGGTGACGAGGTACTGGGCTTCTGCCCGGGCTCCTTCGCCGAGTACGCGCGCACCACCCCGGATCTGCTGGTGCCCAAGCCCGCGAGCCTGACGTTCGAGCAGGCCGCGGCCGTACCGATGGGTGCGGTGACCGCCCTGCGTGGCATCCGGACCGTGGGGCGGGTGCAGGCCGGGCAACGTGTGCTGGTCAACGGGGCGGGCGGCGGCGTGGGCACGTTCGCCGTACAGATCGCCGCGGCCTCGGGCGCGGAGGTCACCGGGGTGTGCAGTGCCCGCAACGTCGAGCTGGTGCGCTCACTGGGCGCCGCGCACGCCGTCGACTACACCCGGGAGGATTTCACCGACCGGCGCGTGCACTACGACGTGATCCTGGACAACGTGGGCAACCGCCCGCTGAGTCGGCTGCGCCAGGCGCTCACCCCGACGGGGACCCTGGTGGCCAACGGCGGCGGCTCGCCCGGCCACGTCTTCGGGGCGATGGGCTCCATGCTGCAGCTGAGCGCGGTCAACGCGTTCGTCCGGCAGCAGCTCCGCCCGATCCTCCCGTCGGCCCCGGCCGGGCCGACCCACGAGGACCTGCTCGCCGTCACCGCGCTCATCGAGGCCGGCCGGCTCACCCCGGTGGTCGACCGGACCTACCCCCTGGCCGACACGGCCAAGGGCGTGCGCCATGTGGAGCAGGGCCATGCCCGCGGCAAGGCCGTGGTCATCGTGCCGTGAGCACCCGTGGCGGCCATTCGAGCCCCTGGAGGCCGTTCAACAGGGGCGCGGATACGGAACGTTGGCCCAACGCACGGAATCCGCTGCTCGCGAGTTTGGTTCCGGCGCAGCCCGTCATTCGGGTGTCGGTTCTGTGCCGCTCCAGCGGAGTGTGACGTCGAGATGGGCGCTGGCGCTGGCGCTCGTCAGGACCGCGCCCAGTTTGGCGTCCAGGGCGACGCCGAAGGTGACCTCCACCTCGTCGGGCCGTTGGGCCACGCTGCGGAACTGGCCGATCACCTCGGAGGCGGCGGAGGTGATCGGCGTCAGTGCCTCGCGCAGGCTGCTTCCCGCGCTCTCCAGACGGGTTCCCAGGCCCACGGCTCCGGTGCCGGTGCGGGCCGGTGGGGCTACGAGGACGACAGTGCCGTCGTCGAGGGCGAACTGGATGGCGTCGGGCATGAAGGCTCCTGGATGGATCAGGGACGGTTCAGAGGTGGTTCAGAGGTGCTTCAGGGGCTGCAGAGTGGTGTGGGTGGCGGGGATTTGGGGGGTGAGTATCCGAGTTCCTTTTGGACCTTGTTGAGTGCCGCCAGCAGTGGGGTCGGCTCCTTGCCGTTCGCGTACTCCAGGACCGCTCGGTAGAAGGCGGCGGACACATCGGGATCCATCGCGTCGGCGGCGCCGAAGCAGAGCGTGTAACGGGGGGAGCGGAGCATCCCGGCCACCCGGCCCTGAGTGGTGTTGTCGTACTTCGTCACCCTGCTGTCGGCGGAGAGCGCGAAGCCGGGTTCGTTCACCCAGGTCTGCTGGGCCCGCGCACTCGCCAGGTACTCGATGAACTCGTCGGCGCTCTTGTTCCCGGTGAACTTTCCGACGAAGTCCGCCGAGACCTCCAGGGCTTCACGGGAGGACGGTACGAACGTATACCCGTCGTCCTTCACCTGGTCCGACTCGAAAGACATCGCGGACAGGGCGCCGTGGCTCAGGGAACACCCCTTCTTGGTCATTTTCTCGGCGGCATCGCGGAAGTTGAGCGTGGCCGCGTCCTTGCGGGCACCTGCCACGAGGTTCCCCCACGCGGTCCACGCGTCCTTGACGGGCCCCTTGTCCCACTCGGCGTCCCCCGAGGCCCAGGTGGTGTACGGGCCGACACCCTCGTCGGCGAGCAGGATGTCCGCTATCCAGTCGGCGCCGGGCCAGCCGGAGGTCGGACCGGACTCCAGCCCCAGGCACCAGCTGGCGGAACGGGACCGCGGAGCGGTCCAGCTCTCGGGGGGCCGTGCGGTGACCCTGGTGTCGTACCAGATGAGGCTCTTGATGTCGGCCTTGACGGGGACGGCGTAGACGTCCTTGCCGTCCATGCCGAGCCCGCGGAAGGGCTGCACGTACGCGTCCGTGTCGACGTCGAGTTTCAGCAGCGTCCCTTCCGTCCGGTACTTGGCGATCGCTCCCACACTGGGCAGCACGGCCAGGTCGGGCTCCGCGTCCGCGGCCACCGCGGCGTCGAGCTGCTGGGTCAGGGCGCGGGTGACCTGTGGTTCGACGTCGATGTCGGGGTGGTCGTGCTCGAAGTTCTTGACGACCGCGTAGAACGCCTTGAACTCGGTGCCGGACCAGGGGACCATGATCGTCACCTTGTCCTTCCCCGGTTCGCCGCACGCGACCGGCGCCAGGAGCAGCCCGAGGACCAGGGCGCAGCGTACGAGGGGTGCCGTGAGTCTTCTCATGAGCGAGGGAACCTGTACTCGGCGAGACGGGGACGATAGGCCAGATACGCGAGCGCACCGGCGGCGACGAGCACGAGCAGTGCGATCCAGATGATGAGTGGGCCGGTCGTGCACATGGTGACGCCGATCGACGCGGTGGCCAGCAGGGCCACGACGAGCGCCGGGCTGGGGTACCGCCGGAAGCGGAGGGCGACGATATAGCCGGTCGCACAGACCAGCAGCAGCATGACCGCCACCGGTCCGATGAACAGGGGCCAGAGGAGATCGGGGTCGCGCCAGCCCGATCGGCGCTGGTCATGGCGGGCTTTGTCCTCCAGCACCTCAAGATCCTTGAGCGACTGCCTGAGGCCGCCCGTGAAGGGGACCGGGCGCCCGCCGTCGTACTCCCGCTTCGTGTTCAGTGCGCCGCCCGCCTTCTTCAGGGCCGGTGGCCCGTCGAGCACCGCCGTGTTGGCCATCTGCACGCACGTGGCCAACTGGCCCTGGACGAACTGGATATGGCTCAGTCCCTGCTCCCCGGCCGCGTTGCCCTCCGTCGCCGAGGTGAGGTGGGAGCTCACGCGGGCGGTGGCGTTGGCGAAGTCGGCGCCGGTGCCGATCAGGTCGAGCGCCCCGGTCCCGGAGACGGCCTTGAGCGCCTCGTCCGCCTTCCCGGCCTGGTCGTACGCTTTGTTGATGTGCTCGATGGCCGTCGTCGTGCGGCGAGCGGCGGCGATCTGCTCTCCGGCCCGGTTCGCCACCACCACATACAGCAGCGCCGTCACCGCCACCATGCCCAGCACGCCCGCCCTGAGCCATCGCAGCACCACGATCGGATGGGGCACGCGCAGCCGCACGCCGGTCACAACGCGTCCACCGGCTCACCGGCCACACCCGCGTCCCCGAACCGATGCCCGCACTCCTCGCAGAACTTGGCCGTGGGCGACGTCGACGTCGTACCGCACCGTGGGCACACGCGCGGCAACCCGGAGTCGTGGGGCGGGAGGTCGTGCGGGTCGACCGGTGGTCTCGCGGTCTTGGTCGAGTCGACGCCGATTCCCAGTATCTGGCCTCGGGAGACGTCCTGCCGCACCCGCAGCCGGCCGTCGGGGCCGCCGGCCGCCACCGCGCGCAACTGCTGCAGGCGCGTGGTGTCCCGGAGGGACTCCGCGAGCCCGATCGCGAGGCGCAGTTCGCGGTCCGCGCGGTCGAGGTCTCCGCGCAGGTGGGCGTCGGCACAGGCGCGCATGGCCATGCCGAGTTCGCGTTCGTTCTCGACGCGGGTGAGGTCGGGGGAGTGGACGATGCCGAAGCCGGGTGTCGAGCGGCGGCGTACGACCATGGCCGCGGTCTCGGAGCAGGACTGGCGGGTTCCGTCGGAGAACTCGGCGTGCAGCGTGATACGGGCGGCGCGCTGGGTCTCGTCGACGGTCAGGCTGTTGGGGTCGACGCGGAGGGAGATCTGGTACTGGCGGGTCTCCGGGGGCCAGGAGCCAAGGGGGATGTGCGTCTCGTCGCCCCGCTGTTGACGCGCCGTCAGTTCGGCCTCGACGGGGCGGGTCTGCCGTACGAACGCGAGCTGGAACCGGCTGTTGAGGCGCAGGCCCAGATACACCCGGGGCACGACGATCCGCTGCGCCTCGCGCATCAGGCGGGTGAAGTCCTCCGTGAGGTCGGAGATGGTGACGACGGCCTCGGCGGTGCCGTGCAGGGCCTCGGTGACGCGGAGGAGTTCGGTGTAGTGCCAGTCGTCGCCCAATCCCCTTGCGTGGCAGACGAACTGGTCGGTGCACGTCGTGAGGATCTCGCCGAGTTGTTCGGGTGTCTCGTGCTCGTCCTTGCCGTCCGTGTAGAGCACCGCGTGGCGCACCGTGCCGGGGGATTCCACCGAGGCGAAGAGGTCGCGGGCGCGGGCCAGCCACTGGCCGATCGCCGTGCCGCCCTCCGGGAGTTGGCCGACGACCCGGAGCTTGGCGTCCTCCCGGGTCCGGGCGTCGACGCGGGCCAGGTCGCCCGTCGTCGGGAAGATCACATCGGCCTTGTGATTGCCCGCGACGATCCCCAGGAGGGTGCCGTCCCGCAGGGTGTCGATGGCCGCGCACATCGCGCGTTTCGCCTCGTCCAGCTTGTGGCCGGACATGGACAACGAGCGGTCCATGATGAGGATTTCGGCACTCGGAGTCTGCGCGGCCGAGCCCGCGGCGGAGCGTGCCGTGACGGTGATCAGGGCGTCCGCGCGGCGCTCGTCGTAGGGCAGATCCGAGGGCGCGTCCACTTCCAGGGCAAAGCTGAGCCCCAAGGGTGACCTGTCCCCCACCGGCACCACCCGATCGCGTCGTTGCGTGTTCCCCTACGGATTCCCCTACGGAGCGTGATCGTTTCCTCGACGGAACGTATTAGGAGCTTAGCCCGCTGGGCGTTGCTCCGAAACGGGAATGACCCGTTCTGCCAGGCTTTCCCGGCCATCTCCATCTCAGCGCCGGACGCAGCCGGTTCGCCAGGTCCACCAGTGCGACATACTCGCGCTCGGTCGGCGCGTGCGGGCCGAGGGCGCGGATCGCGTCGGACAGCTTCAGCCGGTCGTGGGTGCGCAGGAACTCCGCGTACTGGATCTCGGCACTCAGTGCGGCGGCCGCCGCCTCGTCCACGTCGAGGCCGGGCAGGGCCGCCCTGGCCCGGGCCACGTCGTCCTCGGTCGGCACCGGGTGGCCCGGCTCGGAGAGGACCATGACACGCAGGCGTACGGCCGCCACGCGCGCCTCGCGCTCGTAACGGAACTCCTTGGCCAGCTGCTCGGCGACGTCCACCGCCTTCGCGCGCTCGCCGGCCAGCAGCAGGACGCGGGCCAGGCCGAAGCCGGCCGCACCGAGCGCGGGGGTGGTGTCGAAGACCGTGCCGTAGTGCGACCGGGCGACCGTGCGGTCCCCGCGGAGCTCGGCGCACAGGCCGAGGGCGAGGTGCGGTATCAGCTCACCGGGAAGTGCCCTGCGCACCTGCGTGAGCACGACGGCGGCCCGCTTCGGGCACCCGTCGGCCAGCGCGATCAGACCGCAGTACCAGTCGGACAGCCAGTGCCAGTCGGGCAGGCCCGCCGCCGCGAGCTGTCCTGCCGCCGAAGCGGCGTCCTTTCTGCGCAGGGCGAGCCGGCTCTCGGCCAGCGCGCCGCCGGCCGAGCTTGTGACGTCCGGGTCGTCGGGATCGGACAGGGGGGCCGGGAGGGCGGCCGCGACGTCGCCGGGTTCCGGTGAGGAGAACGGCGCGGGCATCTTCAGCAGCGCTTTCTCGTCCGGCTGCGCCTCTACCCAGTGGGCGAGGGGCCGGGCCGCGCCCAGCCCGCCGTGCAGCGGTTCGGGCACCGAGCCGAACAGGGCGGAGGGACGGGCCACCTGACGATGCGTCGGCGGGGCCGCCACGACCTGCCGGATGACACCGCTGAGCTGTTCCGCGAACTGCCGTGCCGACACGAACCGCCACCACGGCCGCTCGGGGTCCGTGGCACGGTCCAGCAGCAGATGGAGCGAGTCGACGCCCGGTGCGGAGCGGTCCGTCCAGCGGGAGCGGCAGACCTCGCGCAGGGTCATGCCCAGTCCGTAGAGGTCGAAGCCGGGGGTGGGGTGCAGATGCTCCGGATCGGTCTCCGGCGGCGCGTACGCCCTCGTGTACGCCACGACAGGACCGGTGTCCTTCGTGTGGCTGCGCACCGCGCCGAAGTCGATGAGCCGCACCCGGTCGAGTGCGCCCGCCGGGCTCTCCTCCCGGAAGCGGATGATGTTGAGGGGCTTGACGTCGCAGTGCAGCAGGCCCCGGGCGTGCAGGTAGTCGAGCGCCTGGAGGACGCGGACGCCGTGTGCGAGGAGGGTTTCGAGGCGGTCGCCGTCGCTGGCCGAGAGGGGTTCGCCCGGTACGTATTCGAGGACGAGGTGCGGCCCTTCGTGCTCGTAGCCCAGGATGCGGACGATGCTGTCGTGCCGGAGCCCGACCAGGACGTCCCGTTCGTGCCGGGCGGTCTTGGCGACCGACTTGTGCAGAGCCTTGAGGACGACGTGGGTCGCGAGATTGCGGTCGTGGGCGAGGTAGGCGGCGCCGTACGCCCCCGAGCCGACGACGCGTGTGACGTCGTAGCGACCGGCGATGGTGAGGCCGCCTGGCTGGGCGAAGTCGAAACGGGTGCCGCAGTGCGGGCAGAAGCCGGCGGTCCGGCCCGGCTCGCCGTCGTGGCCGCGGCCGACCGGCTGCCTGCAGGAGGGGTTGGGGCAGAAGCGGTGCGCCTCGGCGACCGGGTCCGGCGAGCTCAGCTGTACGTCCGGGGCCTCCAGGGCCTGATCGGAGTCGACCAGGCCGAGGCCGTACCAGGGGTCCGGGCGTACGTGCGCCACGCCGACGCCCGCGCCGCCCCGCGCCGGCGGCTCCGGTTCCGGGGTGTGGTCCGCCGCCGCGGTGTCGTCCTGTGGCAGCGGCTGCCGGTCGCACACCTCGCAGAAGCCCTGTTCGTCGATCGCGCCGCGCCCGCAGTCGGGGCGGTTGCACATCTGACGGCTCATTCCCATGTGTCACCTTTCCTCGAACCGTCGGTTGACCTCGTCGATGTAGCGCCTGACCAGCGTGCGGGCGGCCCCGAGGTCGATCGGCTCGGTCTGCAGCGCGCGGGCGGCGGGGGCGTGCCGCTCGGCGAGCCGTCGGTCCTCGTCGCCGAAGTACCGCGCGGCCCGGAGGCGGTGCAGTTCCAGGGCGGCGGTGAGGTCCTCGTGAGCCGCGATCAGCCGGCGCAGGTCGTGATCGAACCGGGCCAGGGCGGCGCGGGCGTCGTCGGCCCGGTCGTGGATCGCGGTGAGTTCGGGGTTGGGTTCCGTCGCCCGGGCCACGGCCAGCCGGACCCGTAGCCGGGGCGCGGCGCGGGGCGGCAGCCGGGGCGCGGCGAAGAACCGTACGCCCCGCCTCTGTTGCAGCGAGGACGCGGCGGCCTCCTCCGCTGCGAGCTGTCCGACGACCGTGTGGACCTCGGCGGCGGTCATGCTCCGGCCGGCGTCCCCGCGCAGCGGTTCGGGGTCCAGACAGACGTCGTGGGCGAGGTCGGCCGGTGGCACGCCCTCGAAGCCGAGGACGAGGCGGACGCCGCGCGACCGGGCGCGGGCGGCCAACTGCCCCAGCAGCTCCCGTACGAGGGCCTCCGGGTCCTGGGCCCGGTCGACGCGGCCCACCACCAGGCAGGCGGGCGGTCTGCGGCGCAGCAGCTGTTGCCGCACCTCGTGGGCGTCCCCGCCGGGGAGTCCGAACCGGCCCGTGAGGTAGTTGCTGACGTCGGCGACCGACCTGCCGCGCGCGTCGTAGGCCGCGTCGAAGGTTCCGAGCCCGAGGACGGTGTCCCCGGGGGCGCCGGTGAGTTCGGCGTCGGTGACGGTGGCCCGGGCCGCCGGATCGGCCGTCCGCACCAGACGGACGAGCCAGGAGTCGCCCACGGCGGTCGTGCCGCCGGTGCCGACGACGACGGTGCCGGACCAGTCGCTGTCGAGCAGCCGGGTGAGCTCCTGCGTCAGCGCGAGCCGCAGCGGGTCGCCCAGCACGTCCCCGGGTAACTCACCGTCCGAGGGCCCCAGTTCGTTATTGCTGTCGCCGCCGGTGAACTCCTTGATCCGGGGCAGATACATCAGAATCGTCTCGGTCGGCAGCATCCAGGCCGCCTTCGCGTCGCCGTTGACGTAGTCGGCCACCACGATGCCGATGACGCGGCCGTCGAACTCGCCGCCCACCGCCATCGCCCCGGCGCCCGAGTATCCCCGCTCGATCCACGGGTCGCCCTCGCGCATCCGCTTCAGCAGGCCCCACTCGCCCTGCCGGTGGCCGGATCCCGCCAGCTGCGCGTCCGCCCCCATGCCGAACGGTTCGTCGTGGGGAAAGCCGTACACCTGGACCGTGCCGCCGGAGATGGGTGCTTTCCACAGCGTGGTCCGGGTGCCGCAGCCGGCCGGCTCGTCGAGTTCGAGCAGCGCCACGTCGCCGCGCTGCGTGCCGTGGTCGTGCACCCACGTGCCCGGGACCACGTGCGCGGTGCGGGTCCACTCCGGGCGGCACGCCACACTGCTGATCCGCACATGAGACGTGGTGCCCCCGGGTGCCGCCCCGGCGTACCGGACCACGTGTGCGCAGGTGAGCACATGCCGGTCGTCGAGCAGCACTCCGGCGCCACAGGGTATGCCTTCCTCGTCGTCCACCCTCACGCGCCACGGACGGTCACTGTGGTGATGCAGCGCCATATGCCCACGGTATGGCAACGAGCGCCACATTGACCCGGATTGGCGAGACGGGGTCGGTTCCGGCCGTCACCTCTGTACGTTCAGTTCGGCCAGTGCCACCGCCTCACCGCGTACGCTCACCCGCACGTACCGGACCGCGCTTCCGTCCGCCCGGTGCCAGGCCCGGCCGTCCGCGGAGACCTCGACGGTGGACGACGTCGGCCGCTTCTGCCAGGTCGGCAGGACCGTGCCGACGTTCATCCCGCGTCCCAGGTCGACGGTGAGGGCGGCGCGCTCGGCGGCGGGGGACCAGACGGTGGCCGGGCTGCCGTCCACGGCCGCCTCCGGGTACAGCCCCGGCTCGGCCGAGGTCGCCGTCACCGGCCGGCAGCGGGCCAGGTCGGGGGTGGGGGTGAGGTCGGGGCGGCGGGTCTTGAGGGTGACCGTGCCGGAGAGCGTGTAGCGGCCCTCGGGGGTGTCCAGGGGGATCGGGTCACCCGAGCGCAGCCGGACCGTGGTGGTCTCCGGCCCGATCCCGATGTCGTACGTCCGCCCGCGCCACCGCAGTCCCGACAGGCGCACGCCGTCCGTGAGCTGGGGCGGGAGCGTCGGGTCGAGGTGCAGGGCGTCGGCGCGCAGCCGTAGACCTGTCAGGCCGTGGGTGAAGACCTGCAGGAAGCCGCCCTTGCCGGTGAGGAAGTCCTGGGCGGGGAGCCGGAGAGGGGGTCGGCGGCGCCCGCCTTCTCGCCGCGCGATTCCGAGAACAGCGCGAACGGGCCCCGCGCGAAGGGCTGGTAGGCGCGCCGCAGGAAGGTGTACGCGGTACAGCCCGGCTCGCCGATCGCGGCCGCGTCGATCGCGTGCACGGAGTCGGTCATGGCTGGGCCGTCCGGATCGGTGCGCGCGGTGTAGTAGTCGAGCGTGGCGGCCGCGGCGCCGTCCGGCATGGGCCACTCCAGCGGATAGACGAGCAGCACGGTGTCGGCCTGCTTGATCGGGGAGCCGTCGTAGCCGTCGTACTGGAGGAAGACCTTGCGCCGGGCGTCGTACGGGATGCGCAGCCGTCCGGCGATGCGCAGCCAGTCGGCCGGGGCGGGGCTGCCCAGCACGCGGGCGGCATCGGCCGCGGCGCGCAGCGCGGTCGCGGCGACGGCGTTGGTGTAGGCGCCGTCGGTGACGCCGTTGCTGTACTCGTCGGGACCGGCCACCTCCTTGATGGAGTAGGAGCCGTCGGTGTTCGGGGTGACGCGCGAGACCCAGTAGCGGGCGAGCCCTTCGAGCAGGGGCCACCCCCGTTCCCGCAGCCATGTCCGATCGCCGGTGGACAGGTAGTACTGCCAGGCGGCCAGCGCGATGTCGCCCTGGAGGTGGTTCTGGGTGACGCAGTGCGGCGGCTGCCAGCTCTGGCACTCGCTCCACAGCCGGCCGCGGCTCGCGCTCGTCCAGGGGTAGAACAGCCCCTTCACGGCGGTCTTCGCGGCGTTCTCGGCGGCGGCCGCGCGGGTGCGGTACCGGTACTCCAGCACCGGGCGGGCCAGCTCGGGGCGGGTGGCCAGCAGCGACGGGAACATCCACGTCTCCGCGTCCCAGAAGATCATGCCCGCGTAGTTGTCGCTGGTCAGCCCCGTCGGCGCGATGCTGTCCCGGGCGCCCGCACGCAGCGACGACAGCAGACCGTACTGCGCCGAGCGCACCCAGAGCTGCAGGTCGGGGTGGCCGGGCACCTCGATGTCGGCGTCCCACAGAGCACGCCAGGCGTCCTGGTGCGAGCGGAGCAACGCCGCCCATCCGCGCCCGGCGGCCCGGTGCGCGGCGGTGCGGGCGGCGGCGCGGGGGTCGCGGGAGGTGAGGGCGGTGTCGACGCCGACGTACTTCGTGGCGGTGTAGGTGCGCCCGGAGCGGACGGACAGGGTGACGTCCTGACGGGCACTCAGTTTGCTTTCAGCACGGACGTGTTGCCGGGGGTGTCCGCCGGGCGCCTCGAACGTGGACGCGACCGCGCCGTCGGTCCTGGTGCCGTCGGTGCGGAACGCCACACCGATCGTGCGCGCGTCGACGGACCCCGCGTCGGTCTGCGCGACCCGGCGGGCGCCCCGGCCGTCGATGCGGTCGGTGAGGGTCAGCCGGCCGCTCCAGCGCGGGGTGACGCGCAGCCGTACGGCTCCGGTGTGCGGGTCGTCCCGGGAGGTGAGGACGTCGTACGTGAGGTCCGTCCGGCGGCCGTCGGAGCCGGTCCAGGTGAGGCTGGTACGGAGGTGGCCGCAGCGCAGGGAGAGCGTCTGCCGGTACCGGCCGACCCGGCTGTGGGCGCCGTAGGTCTCGCCGCCGGCCGTCACATCGAGCCCGGTCCAGTTGGGGAGCGCGGCGAGCGCGTCGCGGCCCGCGGTGTTCTCGGGACCGCGGGCGTAGAGCCCGGAGACGAAGGCGCCGTCGTAGCGCGGGGTGTACAGCGGCCAGCCGGTCTTCTCCCCGCCGGCCGCGTATCCGGTGCCGGTGGGCGGGACCCGGGTGGCGAGGTAGCCGTTGCCGACGTACGGGTGGTGGGGGTCCTTCGGGTCGATCCGGGTGGCGCTCGGGGCCCAGCCCGGTGCCGTGCACCCGTCGCCGGGGGAGCGGGGCGCGGAGTGGGCCGGGGGGAGGGGCAGGAGCAGGGCGGAGGCCAGGAGGGGGGCGATGAGATGGGGGTTCTTCACGGGTCGACGATGCAAGGCGGAAGGGGCTGAAGGGGGGAGATACGCCGGGTATTACCACGTACGAGGCGCGAACGGGTTGTCCCTCTACGGTCGGTCGGACGGTCGGCGTGGGTGGGTGGGTGGTGTGTTCGTGACGGTCACGCCGAAGGGGCACGGTAGTCGGCGTGCCAGAGCCGTACGGTCGCGGAGGCGCCGGGCGCGTGTTCGCGGACGTTGGCCGGGTCGGTGGCGGCGACCTGGAGGGCACCGGCCTGTACGGCGATCAGGCTGACCTCGTGGGAGACCACGTCGTGCATCTCGCGGGCGAACCGGGCGCGTTCGCGGGCGAGGACGGCCTGGGAGTGCAGCAGGCGTTCGTGCTCGCGCGCTTCCTCGATCTCGACGAGCCGGCGGGCCGGATCCCGGCGGGCCTGGACGAGTTGGCCAGGGGAGCACGGGGGTGGCGGCGGTGGCAGGAGCTGCCGTGGCCGAGGACGGCGAGCGAGACGCCGGTGATCGCGAGGCGTGTACGGACGACGGTGGCGGTCAGGTCGAGGTGGGGCACCGCCATACCGGCGATGACGAAGGGGATCCGCCCAGATGCCGTCAGCGCCGGCGGCGGGGGCGCGCGGTGGAAGGGAAATCCGCTGTGCGAAGGCGCTCTCTCCTTGGCCGAACTGTGCCAACCCGGACTGCTGCGGTTGTAAGCGCCCCCTCAAGGACGCTCCCACCAGTGCAGGGCCGTGACCTGCGGAGACGTCCCTTCTAGGGTGTCGGAACACCGACTTGCGTCCAACGGATGGAATCCGCTGCTCACTTCGGTGAAGCATTGTCCCTGGGTTCTCCGCCGGGACAAGCAGCCAACGCTGCGACCTGCAGGGAAGGTTGTTGGGGCCGGACTGAAGCCGTGGGGGCGGGTTGGCGTGGCTGCAGGAATGGCTGGGTTGAAGGAGGTGTCGCCGTCCTCGCCCCAGCCGGCCCGGCAGTGCGCTTGGTGCTGGAACTTCGGTCGGCGGTCTTACCCCGCGGCCGGGGGATCCTCATGCACCTCGCCGTAGTGCTCCGCGAGACACCGCCTGGCATCCTCGGCCATCGGGTCACGGAGAGTGTCGAGAACCGCGACCGCCTCGACCAGTGCCTCCTGGGCGACGGCTGCCCTGCCGACAGCGGCGAGTTGCCTGCCCAGCTCCACGAGTGAGCGGCCCAGGCCCAGCAGGTCGCCGACCCGGCGCCGTACTGTGACGGCCTGCTCGTACCAGCTGATCGCTTCACTCGTTCGTCCCTGGACTTTGCAGACGGCACCGAGGCCGTGCAGGGATTTGGCCTCTGCGGGCAGATCCGCGGTCTCGCGTGCGCCGGCGAGAGCCCGCTCGTACTCCTCGAACGCCTCAGCGGGGCGACCGAGGCTCAATTCGAGCGCGCCGATCTCGCTCAGGGTGATCGACTCGCCGCGACGATCACCGTTTCCCTGACGGATGGCCAGTGCTTCGCGCTGGCGGTGCAGAGCTTCCTCGTATCGTCCCATGAGACGCAGCGTCCAAGCGATGTTGTAGGCGCTCGTGGCCTCCCACCATCGGTCGCTGATGTCCTGGCTGACTCGCAGCGCTTCGGTGAAATGCAAAAGGGCGTCTTCGTGGCGCTCCAGATCCGATTCCGCCCCACCGAGACAGATCAGGCTCCAAGCTTCTGCCCACCGATCACGCAACCGCCGCGAGGCTTCGACCGCGGTCGTCGACAGTTCGAGTCGGTAGACGTTGTGCCTGCGTAGACGCAGGAAGTAGACCAGCGCCACGGGAAGCTTCCACGCCACCTCGTCCAGACCGAGTTCCACGGCCTGCTGCACGGCAGGGACCAGGCTGGACAGTTCGGCGTCGCACCACCGGAGGGCCGTGGCGGGATCGGAGAACGACGCGTTTCCCTGGTGCTCCGCACGGTCGAGAGGAACGTGCTGCCGTTCGGGGACAAGGACGTGATCGACGGCGTCTGCCATGCGCAGATAGAACGAAAGCTCGCGGCGCAGTGCGTCGGTTCGTTCCTCCTGTGATTCCTCTTCCGCCACCCGCTCCCGGGCGTAGTCTCGGAGCAGGTCGTGATATGCGTACCGCCTTTCTCCGGTTTCCTCAAGCATGTTGACGGCTGTCAGCCTGCGCAGGACGCGTCGTGTCTCGGCCTCGGGAAGGGCCGTCAAGGCGGCAGCGGCCGGTACAGAGAAATCTGGCCCCGCATGGAGCGACAGCAGCCTGAAAGCCTTGGCGGTCGCTGGAGGCAGTTGTTGGTACGACCACGAGAACACCGCGCGAACCTCCATTTCCTCGTCCAGTGCGGAAAGTGCTTCGAGTCGATGGTTGTCGTCCGTCACCTCCTCAAGGAGCGCCGTGAGACTGGTGTCGGAACTCGCCTGCCGGGCCGCCATCCTGACGGTGAGAGGCAGGCGGCCGCAGCGCAGCACGAGTTGTGACGCGCCGTCCGTGTCCCGGTGACCGGACAGGCGCGAGAACAGTTCCACCGCCGCGGGTGTGTCGAGCGGCCTGACGGGCAGGTGTGTCGCCCCGTCCACCGCGGTCAGACTTCCCAGCTGGTTCCTGCTCGTGACGATCGTGAAGCAGACGGGTGACGAGGGGAGCAGTGGCCGCACCTGCTCCGAGGAGGCTGCGTTGTCCGCTACCAGCAGCAGCCGTTTTCCGTCGAGCAAAGTTCTGAAGAGCGCCGACATGGCGTTCAGATCACCGGGCATACGGTCGACCGGGGCGCCCAGCGCCGAAAGGAATCCGTGGAGTACCTCCTCGGGCGGCAACGGAGCAAGGCGATCGTAGCCACGGAGGTTCACGTACAACTGGCCGTCAGGGAATTGCTGTTTGACCGAATGAGCCCAGAAGACGGCGAGAGCGCTCTTGCCCACGCCGGCCGGGCCCGAAATCAGCACGACCTCGTTCTCGGCCGTGGCGAGCTCGCTCAGCCGGGTCATGGCGTCGGCCCGGTCCGTGAAACAGGTCGCGGCCCTCGGGAGCTGCCTCGGTACCGGGAGGCCGTTCTGGACACCGTTCACGCCGCCGTAGATTGTCCCGGCCTGCACGACATGCGTGGCCTGTCCCCCGAAAACGTTGCTCTTGTTGTCTGCGTTCATGTGCGTGTTTCCGCCGTTCGTGGAACGCCGACCAGGGGGGTGGAATCGGGACAGGGAACCGCGGGGAGCGGTGACCGGTCGGCCAAGCGGTCGATCGTGGCGCGCAGACCGGTGGCGAAACGGACTCCGGCCGGGGCCAGAGCCGCCGCGTCCGTGAGGGCATCCACGGTGAGGTCCGCCTGCTCGAGATGGTGCCGGAACGCCGTCGCGGCGTTGATCATCCGCCCGTGACCGGCATGGGGGAGGGCGACGGAACGCGCTTGCCACAGCTCCGCCAGAGACACATGGGCGTCCCTCTCTGTCAGCCTTGGGTGAGACATCCCGTTCTGCGGGGTTAGCCTGAGAGGGCACGACAGGAGAACCGTCCCTTATGCCCAGCACAGAGCCCGTCGGGTCCGACCCGGCGCCGAGGCCGAAGCGCCGCACTTTCACCTCGGAGTACAAACTGCGGATCGTCGCCGAGTACGACGCCGCGCCCAGGAACGAGAAGGGTGCGGTCCTGCGCCGGGAACGGCTCTACCACTCGCATGTCAAGGAGTGGCGGACCGCCCGGGATGCCGGGGCCATGGAAAACCTGGTCGACCGCCGGACCAGCCCGGCCCGCGCGAAGAAGTCTGCCGCGGAGGTGGAGAACGAGAAGCTGCGGCAGCAGGTGGAGCGGTTGCAGAAGGACCTGGCCCGGAACAAGGCCGCGCTCGAGGTGATGGGAAAAGCTTCCGCGCTCTTGGACATGATCTCCGAGAGCGCGGACTGAAGCCTGCCGCCGCCCCTGTCGTGGACGAAGCGTTCACCAGCGTCGAGGCTCAGCTGGGCGTCACAGCCGCCTGCCGGCTGACCGGCCGCTCCCGCGCCACGCACTACCGCCGGCTCCGGCCCCCGCCGCCACGCAGAGCACGTGCCCCGCAGGTGCAGCCGTCGGCCCTGACGGCCGAAGAGCGGGCTGCGGTCCTGGAGTTGATGAACGGCGACGAGTACGCCGAGCTGGCGCCCGCACAGATCTGGGCCCGCGAGCTGGATGCCGGGCGCTATCACTGCTCCGTCTCGACGATGTACCGGATCCTGCGCGAGCAGGATCAGTCCGGGGAGCGCCGACGGCAGGCCACCCATCCCGCCAAGGCGGTGCCCGAGCTGGTCGCCACAGGGCCCTCGCAGGTGTTCACCTGGGACATCACCAAGGCAGCCGGACCGGTCAAGGGCGTCTGGTATCACGCCTACGTGATCATCGACATCTTCAGTCGATACATCGTCGGGCACACCGTCGAGCGGGCCGAATCGGCGGTGCGGGCCGAGGAGTTGATCCGCGAGACCATCGCCCGCAACGGCATCGTGCCTCAGACCGTGCACGCCGACCGCGGCACCTCGATGACGTCGAAGAAGGTCTCCCAGCTGCTGATCGATCTGGGCGTGACGCGGTCGCACTCGCGGCCGAAGGTCTCCAACGACAACCCCTACAGCGAGGCCCAGTTCAAGACCACGAAGTACATGTCGGACTACCCCGAACGGTTCGATTCGCTGGCCCACGCCCGCGAGTGGTTCGACGCGTTCATCGCGTATTACAACCACGAGCACCGGCACTCGGGCATCGGCTGGCACACCCCCGCCTCCGTCCACTTCGGAACCGCCGAGGAGGTCCGCGACCAGCGCGCGGTCACCCTCGCCGAGGCATACACCCACCACCCCGAACGCTTCGGCCGCCGCCCCCGACCACCCGAGATACCCCAGACGGCCTGGATCAACGACCCGGCCAAGCGCAGGAAACCCGCACCACAAACCTCATAGCGTCACGACCGTCTCACTGGACTTGAAATCTTCCGCGTAGAGGTGGTGGAAGGCCTCCCGCACAGGCAGGGGGCCGACGTGGTGCGGCACCCTCACGGGGGAAGATCCAGCCACCGTGAAGAACTCGTACATGTCCATCAGAGCGGTCAGTTTGGTGCGCTGGAACTCGCGAAGCAGGGTAGCCGCGATATCGGTGTCGGCGGCTCCCTCAGGCATCGCCACGCCTATCCCACCGAAGGCGCGCTGTGTGCCGTACGCCTCGGTTCCGTGATCAACCGGCGTAGTCCGGAGCGGTACTAACGTCCGCAGCCCCACGCGCAGTGGGCCCGCGTACTCGGGAACCAGCCGGGACAACTCGTCCCCCGCCTGGCTGAGGGCGAGCTCCCAGGTCTCCCACTGACGAGGGGAAAGACGGTTCCACGCTGTCCGGCCGTGGCCGAGGCGATAGGGGTCGAGGTCGTCGATCGTGACGGACAGCGATGCGGCGGTCAGTTGTCTGATCTCGATCCACCCGGACGGCGGTCGACCGGCTCCGTCGATGGACAGGACCGCGGTGGCGCCGTCGCCCGCGACGCGTGACGCCCCCAGGCCAGGCAGATGCACCAGTCCGGCTCGTACGGGCAGCCGCAGCCTGGTGGTGACGCCGGCCCGCCAGGCGACAGCGGCTGCGAGGCCGGCGATGTGCGCCAGGTCCTGTTCTCGGCAGCTACTGCCGTCGGCACCAAGACAACGGACCGCCCACGTCTGCACAAAAGGGTGACGGAGGACTTCCGCTGTGGCGGCCGGATGGCGGCCGTCCAGTTCGATCAGCAGATCTCGGCCGAGTGTCGCCGCGACCGCCAGGTCCGAACAGCCTTTCGGCTGGGCCCCTCCGGCGATGAGTGCCCGCGTCATGGAGAGTTGTGCGTGCTGCAGAGCCCTTGTCCCCTCCACCGTCCCGGCTCCGGCGGCGAAGGCGTCGAAGGCCCCCTTCGGCAGGTGGTGGATGGCCGGAGGGTGGTCATCGCCGGGCGAACCGCTGCCGGTCCCTGACCGAACCGCCGTAACCTCGGACGCCAGGAGACCCAGGTCGGCGCAGTAGACCGACGGGTTGTCGAATCCGTTCTCCCGCCGGTAGCGATGGGCGTACAGACCGCCGCCGCAGATATGAACCACCGGACATGCGAGGCAGGTCATGCAGAGGTCCGCGTGGCGCTCGTTCCTCGCCGCCATGCCCGGATGCCCCATCAGTTGGTCCAGACTGTGGGTGAAGACGGTCATACCCGTTGCCGGCGCACCTGCGTGCGCCGTCTTCAGGGAGTCGGCCTGCTCCCACGATCCGTCGGTGTCCACCACGGCGAGAGCGACGGGACGGAGTCCCACGGCCTCGCTGCCGCTGGATTCCCCGCGCGATGCGGCGGTCAGAGCGTCGAACAGACGGATCGGTACCGGTCTGCCGTCTGTGAGCCACCGGGAGTGAATGCGGCGCAACCACGCGCCGTAGGGTGCAGGAGTTGACCCGTGGCCGGGCGGCGGGTTGGCCCAGGTGGCGTGTGGCAACAGAAAGTCCAGATGCGGTGGGGACTCTTCAAGTAACGCTTCGTAGACCGCGATCGGATCGTTTGCGATGTCCACGGTACAGAGAATGCCGCCGTAGAGATGGTGGAACTCCGGCCGCCTCAGCAGAGCGAGTGCGCGCAGTACCTGCGCGTGGCTGCTGCGGCCGTTCGCGTAACGGCGGTGCCGGTCGTTCGACGACCTGTCGCCGTCGAGTGAGACACCGACCTGTACGCCGTGTTCGTCGAAGAGCCTGCAGAACTGGTCGTTCAATGTGACACCGTTGGTCTGGACGTGCAGGCTGACCCGGACCGTGTCGTCCAGAACTCCGCGTAACGTCTCGATGATGTCCCGCAGACGCGAGATGCCCAGAAGGAGGGGCTCGCCGCCGTGGAGGGTGATGCGCACTCCTGGCAGCTGATGGATTCGCGCGTGTTCCGCGATGCGTCGTCCCACGTGGGCCGCGATGGCCGGAGTCATGGTTCGTGGCTTGTCCCGCCAGCTCTGATCAGCGTGTTCGTAGACGTAGCAGTGATCGCAAGCCAGGTTGCAGCCGCCGTGAACCTTCAGCACGAATTGGTCGATGAAGGAACGCACTCGTCCCCGCCGATTTCGGAGTCGAAGGCAGCCATCCGCGCTGGCGCGTCCGGGGTGAGAACGCGTACCCGCAATGCGGCGGCCAGAACGGTGGAGTCGGTGAAAAGGCTTGCCAAGGAGATGTGTGTGATGTCGGGAAGCGGATGCCCGGGAAGATCCGTATCGCTCATGGTCACCTCTTCTGCATCGCGAGCGAGGCGGGGGCCGATCGAGAGTGCACAGTTCTCAGGTGGGAGGAGGGTGGTATGAGCGCGGACAGTAATCGAATGCCCTCCAGTAGTGACAAGATAGCAGCGGGCCGTCTTTCTGTCTGTGGCACTTTGGGATTGTCTACCTGCCTGGTGGCGTAGACTCCCCCGGTGAGTTTTGAACCTGATCGGATATCACAGGTCGTACTCCGGCCGGTTGCCGCTGATGACGAGGAAAGATTTCTCGAACTGGCGCGCGTCAGCACCGATCTCCACCATCCGTGGGTACGACTGCCCCGCACGCCCAGCGGCTTCTCGTCCTACCTGTCGAGATCGGATCAGGGCACCGCCGCCTGCATGGTTCTCTGTCTCAAGGACCAGGGCGATCTGGTGGGCATGATCAACATAAACGACATTGCGCGTGGCCCGTACCAGAAGGGCGTACTCGGGTATGCCGCGTTCCTTCCCTATGCGGGCCAGGGCTACATGTCGGTGGGTGTCGCGCTGGCGGTGCATCATGCCTTTGAGTACCTCGACCTGAACCGTGTGGAGGCTGACATTCAGCCTGGGAACGAGGCCTCCCTGAGACTTGTTCGGCGGCTCGGCTTCCGTAAAGAGGGCTTCTCACCCGGCTTCATCAAGATCGCGGATCTCTGGCGCGACCACGAACGCTGGGCGATCACCCGGGACATGGAGCTTCCTGTCGTTCACCGGGAATGAGGTTCTCGGCGAGGTGGTGACATTGAGCCCGGGCATTACCTGGTTCCACAGGTTCTGACATTCCTGATGGAATCCCGGGGCGCGGGTGAACTCCTCGTCCAGCGCCGTCGCAAGTTGTGCCTGGGACTGCGGTACCTCGGGGCGACTCGCGAATCGTTCTCTGAATCGTCGGAAGAGTGCGGAGAGAGCGGCACCTGCGGATTCGCCCGCTCCGGTCGCTACGCCGACGGCGAGGGCTCCGGCGATGGTAAGGGGTAAGGGGTAAGGGGTAAGGGATCCAAGGTGTTCTCCGCTCTGTCAGTAGGCCCCGTCCATCATGCAGGCGCGGGAATGCGCATCGGATCGTGCCTCTCTCTCGCGGAGACCAGCGGCCCGCGAAGCCGTAGCTGTGTGAGAGTGGCCGGCTGTCGGGCTCGGGACACCCGCAGGGCGTGGGGAACAGGGGGCTGCAACTCGGGGGCCCGTTGCGACGTTTCGATCGCCGTGGTGGCAGGGCGCTGCGCAGCTGCCGCCCGAGGACCGCCAGGACGCGGACGTGGTGCGTGTGTACGGCGTTCGGGTCGACGGCCGCGAGCCGCTTGGAGGCCTCACCCGCCTCACCCGTCGCGCCTCCCGACGGGCCATCGGGACTGCTCGCGAGCGCGGCCAGTACGGCCTTCGCGTCTTCGGCGGCGGCGTCCCCCCAACCCACAGCTCTGTCACACGGGCCGTCACTGACTCCAGGTCCATTCGGCGACCTCGGGCAGGTCCGTCCCATGGGCACGGATCCAGTCGTGATGGCGGTAACGGACGTCGACCATCCGCTGCCGCAGCGCCGCCGCGCGGACCGTGAGACCGGGCACCCGGTCGATGACGTCCATGACCAGCCGGTACCGGTCGAGGTCGTTGCGTACGACCATGTCGAACGGGGTCGTGGTGGTGCCCTCCTCCTTGTAGCCGCGCACGTGCAGGTGCGAGTGGTTGGCGCGGCGGTAGGCGAGCCGGTGGATCAGCCACGGATAGCCGTGGTAGGCGAAGACGACGGGTCTGTCGGGGGTGAACAGCGCGTCGTACTCGCTGTCGGGCATGCCGTGCGGGTGTTCCTCCGCGGGCAGCAGCCGGGCGATGTCGACGACGTTGACCACCCGTACCACGAGTTCGGGCAGGTGGTGGCGGAGCAGCGAGGCCGCGGCCAGCACTTCGAGGGTGGGTACGTCGCCCGCGCAGGCGAGCACCACGTCGGGCTCGCCGGGCTCGCCCGGGTCGGACTCGGTGCCGGCCCAGGCCCAGATCCCGGCGCCGCGGGCGCAGTGCGCGCGGGCGGCGTCGAGGTCGAGCCAGTCGAAGCAGGGCTGCTTGCCCGCGACGACGACGTTGACGTAGTCGCGGCTGCGCAGCACGTGATCCGCCACGGACAGCAGGGTGTTGGCGTCCGGGGGATAGTAGACCCGCACGACCTCCGGCGACTTGTTGAGTACGTGGTCGACGAAACCGGGGTCCTGGTGCGAGAAGCCGTTGTTGTCCTGGCGCCACACGTGCGAGGTGAGCAGGTAGTTGAGGGAGGCGATCGGGCGGCGCCAGGGGAGCCGGCGGGCGACGCGCAGCCACTTGATGTGCTGGTTCGCCATGGAGTCGACGATGTGGACGAAGGCCTCGTAGCAGGAGAACAGGCCATGCCGCCCGGTGAGGAGGTAGCCCTCCAGCCAGCCCTGGCAGGTGTGTTCGGAGAGGATCTCCAGCACCCGGCCGCCGCGCTCCAGGTGTTCGTCCGTGGACAGTACCTGGGCCTCCCACGCCTTGCCGCTCGCCTCGTAGACGGCCTGGAGGCGGTTGGAGGCCGTCTCGTCCGGGCCGACCAGCCGGAAGTCGCGCCGCTCGCCCGTGTCGGCCATCACCTGCGCCAGCAGGTCGCCCAGGACGCGGGTCGGCTCGTGCGCCGTCGCGCCGGGCTTGTCGACCGTGACGGCGAACCGCTCCAGGGGCGGGAGGGGCAGGTCCTGCAGCAGCAGGCCGCCATTGGTGTGCGGGTTGGCGCCCAGGCGGTGTGTGCCGTCGGGGACGCAGGCCAGGACCTGTTCCCGGGGGCGTCCGTGTTCGTCGAAGAGCTCCTCGGGCCGGTAGGAGCGCAGCCATCGCTCCAACTGCCGCAGGTGGTCCGGGTTTTCGCGTACGGCAGGCAGCGGCACCTGGTGCGCTCGCCAGGTGCCCTCCACAGGGACGCCGTCGACCTCGGCGGGTCCGGTCCAGCCCTTGGGCGTGCGCAGCACGATCACCGGCCAGCGAGGGCGCTCGGCAGTGCCTTCCGTACGGGCGGCGTGCTGGAAGGCGGCGATACGGTCCAGGGCCTCGTCCATGGCGCCGGCCATCGCCTGGTGGACGGCGTGCGGGTCGTCGCCGGTGACATGGAGGGGCTCGTGGCCGTATCCCCTGAGCAGGGAGTCGAGTTCGGGCTCCGGTATCCGGGCCAGGACCGTCGGGTTGGCGATCTTGTAGCCGTTGAGGTGCAGGATCGGCAGGACGGCGCCGTCCCGTACCGGGTCGAGGAACTTGTCGGAGTGCCAGGAGGCGGCCAGCGGGCCCGTCTCGGCCTCGCCGTCGCCGATCACGCAGGCCACCAGGAGCCCCGGGTTGTCGAACGCGGCCCCGTAGGCGTGCGCGAGGGAGTAGCCCAACTCGCCGCCCTCGTGGATCGATCCGGGGGTCTCGGGGGCGACATGACTGGGGATGCCGCCTGGGAAGGAGAACTGCCGGAAGAGGCGAGCCATGCCGGCCGCGTCCCGGGTGATGTCCGGGTAGGTCTCGGTGTAGCTGCCCTCCAGCCAGGAGTTCGCCACCACGGCGGGGCCGCCGTGACCGGGCCCCCAGACACAGATCGCGTCCAGGTCCCTTGCTTTCACGACCCTGTTGAGGTGGGTGTGGACCAGGTTCAGTCCCGGTGAGGTGCCCCAGTGCCCCAGCAGACGCGGTTTGACGTGCTCGGGTGCCAGGGGCTCGGTCAGCAGGGGGTTGGACATGAGGTAGATCTGCCCGACGGCCAGGTAGTTCGCCGCCCGCCAGTGGGCGTCCAGCGCGCTCAGTTCTTCCTCGTCGAGGGGGTCGGGGCGGTCGGGGCGGTCGGGATCGGCGGAGGTGTCGAGCGCGTCGCGGGAGGTCTCGCGAGGGGGGCCGAGTGGCATGACGAACCCTTCTTGAAGAGGGCTGCTCAGGAACTTCGGGAACTGAGGCCGGGGAGGAATTCGGCTTCGTCGATGAAGGCGCGGGCGACGTCCGAGAGGCGGCGGTTGTGGGAGCGGGCGTAGGCCCTCAGGGTGGTGAAGGCCTGTTCCATGTCCGTGTGGCGGCGCTCGGCGAGTTTTCCCTTGGCCTGTTCGATCAGGACGCGGCTGCTGAGGGCTGTCTGCAGTTGCTCGTTGAGGAGCGTGCTGCGCTCGGTGGTGCGTTGTTGCAGCAGGCTGATGGTCGCGACGTCGGCGAGAGCCTGGGCGAAGGGGGTGGCGGCGGGACTGAGGGGCGCCGGGGTGGTGTGGAAGAGGTTGAGGGCGCCGACGACCTCGTCGCGCAGACGCATGGGCAGCGCCTGGACGGCGGTGAAGCCGCTGCGCTGGGCCTGGGCGGTGAACAGGGGCCAGCGGGCGGCCACGTCGCGCAGGTCGTGAACGGAGACCGCATTTCCGGTGTGGAAGCAGTCCAGACAGGGACCTTCGTGGTTCTGGAGCTGGAAGAGTTCCAGGAGGTGCCCCCGTTCGTCGGAGGCGGCAATGACGCGCAGCACTCCGTCCCGGTCGGCGAGCAGGACGCCCGCCGCGCTCGCGTCGAGCAGATCGACGCAGCGGTCGGTGAGCAGGCGTAGGAAGTCCGTGAGGTCGAAGTCGGCGACGAGACTGTCCGCCAGCTCGACGAACGTCCGGGCCATCAACTGTTCCTTCATCGTGCACACCTCTGTCCGTGGGGCGTGAGCATCAGGGCTCCTCGTCGGGCGGTCGCGCATCCGGTGGTTGTATGTCGGACGGAGTCGTGCCTGGGGGGAGGCGGAGCCGGTGGGCGATCACGTCGGCGGCGACCACCGAGATCCGTGCCCCCCGGGCGTACGCGTGGGCGCGCAGCCGGATGAAGGCTTCCTCGAAGCCGACGCCGAGCTGCACCATGAGGATGCCGGTGGCCTGGTCGATCTCGGCGCGGTAACCGCCCAGGTCGTCGAAGGGCGCGGTGCCCGGCCGGTCGTTGCCGGACGTGTTTGGGCCGGCCGCGTCGGTGCCGGACGTGCCGGTGCCTGCCGCGTCGGTGTCGAACGGGACACCCGTCTCACTGATCCGGGCATCGAGCAGAAGCAACGTGGCAGTGTCGGCGAAGGCCATCGCGTCGGCCACCTCGTCCGCGTCCAGCGCGACCGAACTGCTGGAGTACAGGTCGAGTACGCCGGGGCTGATGGCCCCGATCTGCAGGGGGAAGGCGAAGACCGCTCTTGCCCCGGCTTTCAGGGCCGCGTCGGTGAACGCCGTCCAATGCCGCTGGAGTTCACCGGCCAACAGGTCGGGGCAGAGGACCGTCGAGCCGAGGACGTAGGCGTCCACGCACGGTCCCTCGCCCAGTGTGAGCTGGAGTTCTTCCAGATGCTGACTGACGGAGTCGGTGCTGCACAGCGGATGACTCGCCCGCCCGCGGGACATCGCGGACATCCCGGCTCCGCCGACCGGTAGCGCCGCCACCGCCGCCGTACACACATCGAGGACGCCGACCCGGGCGCCGCGCAGGGCCGCCTGCTCGGCCACGAGAGCCTGGATCCGCGCCGACCGGCCGCCGGGGATCACGACGACCACCGGGTCCAGGCGTGGTGATCAAGCCCCTTCGGCCTCGCCGCCGTTCGCACCCCCAAGGGGAGAAGCAGCGACAGGAACACGGCGCCGTCGGCCACCCTGCGGACGTCTCCGACATCCTTCCGGGCCTGGGCCCGGGCCCGGGCCCAGGAGCGGAGAGCGGCCAGGACCGGCTGGTCGGCCCGATCCGCCGAGGCGACACCGAGTGAAGCCTGGTGCTCGGAAAGCAGCCGTTCCTGCAGCCGCCGGGCCACGTCCCGGCACCCCGCGTGCGGGTGGACCAGGTTCCCGGTGAAGGCGAAGGCACGGGCGGGGTCGGTGAGCCGGCCGACGGCGAGCGGGAGAGCTCCGTCGAATCCCAGCCGCCCGGAGCCGTCGTGGCGTGCAGGGAATCCGAACGCGCAGCCCACCAAGTTCGATGCCTCAGCGGTCAGCATCGCGAACCCGGTTGCCAGGTGTCATGCGCGACCGGGCGCAGGAAGTCCTTCCGGCCACGGTGCTCCCCACCGGGTGGCGTGGCGCAGGACTCCACGTACGGGTCCGTCGGGTCTTCCCGCAGTTCCTCGGCCTGCCGGCGGTTGAGCCGACGGGGGCTCAGGGGCGTCGTGCGCGTCCCGAGCGGCTGGTGGTCTGCGTGTCTCCGCGGTCGGATCGGCCAGGGCAGGGCCGTCACAGCACACTGCCCGGGAGAGCAGTCGGCGCCGGGGCGAGCCGGTGCGCGGCCTGGTGCACGAGAGAGGTCCTCGGGGGTGGTCGGCTCCCGGCGAAGGCATCCGGGAGAGCGAGGAAGAGGGAGCCGGAGCCGGTGAGGGCGCCGAGACGTTCCAGCGCCGGGCTGGGGTGGTGCAGTTGCAGGGACCCTGCGGCCGCGGCGGTGTGCAGCAAGGCGTGGAGGAAGGAGTTGACGCCGCCGCAGTCGCAGAAGGTCACGGCGGTGACATCGCCGTCGATGGCGCGGATGCCGTCCTGGAGGCACCGCTCCGGTGACGCGTGCGCCAGAGGCGCCGAACTCAGGTCGATCTCGCCGGTCGGGGTGTCCAGCGCCCGGTTGCCGGTGTCGTGCCGGTAGACGTTCGGGATGGGTGGGACACTCATGGGCAGGGTGCCTCGGTTCACGAGACCGTGCCGGGCTCCCGGAACGGTCGTACTGTCATGCAGGCAGGTGAGTGACCGATCCAGCAGCCGATGTTCCGGGGCGTAGGACCCAGCCGGTTCCCTCGGGGATGCACGGGGCGAGCGGACGAGTGATCCGCTCTCCGCAGGCACGTGTGCCAAGCAGCGTTGGCCCGCCGAGGTCTGGGACGTCCGTACGCAGCATAGTCCCGAGGCCGGTCCCACGGTTGCTCCGGCGAGGGGCACCACGATGTTTACACGGCGGTGATCGGGCGGCTCCGATGATCGCGGGGTGAAGCACCGTCAGCCGGGCAGTCGTCCCGTTGTACCGTCCGCACCGCTGAAGGAGCCTCACAGGCCCCTGCGCTCAGCGAACACGCCACAAACGGCACAACTCGCGGCTGGGCCAACCCGTATCGACCTTTTCGCGGCCGCTTTGGTCTTCGCTGTCCGCCATCACACCGATGGTCACGGGCGTCGATGACCGTCGGGCTCCGGAACTATCAAGGGGATGTTGATGGAGAACCGCAGGGAAGAAGAGGGACGGGCGCCGAAGCGCAAGGTGCTCGATCTGACTGCTGTGCAGGTGGTGGCGAGCGCGCTCGCGACGGTGGTGGGCGCGGTGCTGGCGTCCCTGTTGGGGGTGACCGGGACGATCATCGGCGCCGCCGTGGTCAGTACCAGCGCGACCACCGGCGCAGCGGTCTTCTCGCATGCTTTCCGGCGGACGGGTGAGGGCATCCGTGGCCGGATGCCGCCGGTGGGGGTGCCGAGGACGCCGGGCGAGGAGCGGGCGGAACACCGCGCGGACGCCCGGGCGGCGTTCGGGTTACCGGCCGACGCCTCGGTTGTCGACGCGGTACCGCCCTTCGCGCCCTCCGAGGGCGAGTCGGTCACCACCTATCGGGGTGGCTCCCTCCGGAGGTCCATCGGCTGGAAGAAGTACGCCCTGGCGACGGGCCTGGTGTTCGCCCTGGCGATGGTCACGGTGACCGCGGTGGAGCTGATCGCGGGCAAGCCGGTGGCGGCCGTGGTCAGGGACGAGCCGGGCAGGGGAACCTCGGTGGGCGGTGGCTCGGCCGGTACCCCTGGTCCCGCAGACAGCCCGACACCCACCCCGGGCACGTCCAGTGGCACGGCGCCGCAGCCGGGCAGCTCCGCCTCGCCGGACGCGAGCGCGGCGCCGGACACCAGTTCTGATCCCAGCCCGAGTCACAGTCCCAGCGCCACTCGCAGCTCCACTCCCACGGCTTCGGCGTCGTCCGGGCCGTCCAGCAGCGGTGCCGTGAGCAGTTCCGACGCCACCGCTCATTGAGCGGTGACCAGCCGGTCCGGGCCGCGGTGGACGATCTCGTCGGCGAGCGGAGCGCGGAAGGCCCCGACAGCTCACCGACGGCCTCACCGTCACCGTGCCCGGCAGAGCGACTGATCCTGGGCTGGGAGACCCGGAGTCGCTCCGCCACGTGTGTACTCGTCCGACCACCGGCTTCGGGGAGCCGGCGGAGCCCGGCTCCCAGGCGGCGTTGTCTGACGGTGGGATCGATGTTCGCCGCACGCGTGGTGATCCTCTGGGGCTCCCTGGGCCCTCTGCCGGAGTCCACCTGCCTGGCGTGACGGGAAGCGAACTCGGTCTGGCGAGAAGGGTGTTGGTGAGTCACGTCCATGGACCGCGCCCCCCACTCCGGATCCCCCTGATTCCAGAGCACAGCCGCCGCAGTCCGACCGGTGTGGCATACGCACCGGTTTTCTGCGGCGGCTGTGCTTCCTGAGGGGAGGACGGCGTCACTGACTGGCGGGCGCTGCCAGGTGCAGCAGCCGTTCTGTGATCTCCCGGTACTGCCTGAGCGCGAGCCGTAGTTCCTCGGTCTGCGCGTTGGTGTCCGGGCCCTGCCAGCCTGAGCGCAGGACGCGCCGTCGTTCTGCGAGGGTGTCGGTGAACCGGGTGGCGACCTGGTCGAGGACGGCGTCGGCCTCTTCCACCGCCTGGCGCGGACTGTCGACGAAGGTGCTGAGGGACTGCTGGAGGCGCAGGGCGAGCTTGTCCCGGTCGCCCTGCGGGACCAGTTCCGGGCCGAGTTTGCGATCGGGGCCGCCGGCGCCGGCGCCGGGCTCGCGTGGTGCGTGAGCGGGTTCGGTGGGGGGCGTGTGCGGGGCGCGCTGCGTCGCGGAGTCCGGGCTTTCGGCCTGGGGCTGCCGCGGGTGTTCGGCGTTGTGCGGCATCAGGTGCTGCTTCCCTTCGCGTGGCGTCGGGTCAGTGGCCATGGCGCGTGCCCCTGGCCGTCGGGGGACGGCGGGCGGCGCCGGTCCGGGTCGGCCGGCTGCTCGCTGACCAGCGCCTCGAAGAGGCCTCGGGCTTCGACCATGGCCTCCCGCATCTCCTCGGTGCCGCTCTGGTCACGGGCCGCCGCGTGCATGCCGCGGTAGCCCTGGACATGGTGGGAGTGGTGGACGGAGAGGGCGGCGATCCGGTCGCCGAACCGCTCGACGGCGGGGAAGCCGCGGTCCCCTGCCAGGCGCGCCAGCAGCGCATCCGCCTCGACGGCGGCCTTCTGCGGTGATTCGACGAACAGTTCCTGGGCGGCGGCCCATTGGGTCACGTAGTGCTCGCGGACCTCGGGCGACAACGGCAGCTCCGTGAGGGAGCCGTGCTCCTTCACGCGCTTTCCGAGTTCCTGCTCGGCAGCCTTGGTGTCGCCGTCGTGGTCGGCGACGGCACGGTCGTACTCGGGGCCGAAGCGCCGCTTCAGCCCGTGCCCGCCACCGCCTTGCGTTCGTCCACGTCCGAGGTAGAGGAGGGTGGCCAGACCGATGACGATCACAGTGATGATCACGACGGTGAACATGGCCGCCTTCTCTGACTCTCGGTTCGCACTTCGGCCTGCTTCATTGCCGTCACATCCTGTCGGCTCATTGAGCGTTGAGGCCTGCCGGGTGTTGTCCACACGGTGTGGGAACGGCCCGGGGCGCTTTCTGTCACGGCTTGAAGCCGTCCTTGGCGTTGTCGCCGGACTGCTTCAGGTTTCCGGAGACCTGGTCGGTCCTGCCGTGCCGCCGCAGTCGCCTGTTGCGGGCGGTCCGGCCGGTGCGTTCGGTGACCAGGCCCTTCAGCGCCTGCGTCTTGCGCTTGATCGTCCGTCCGACGCTCATGGTCGGCCTCCTACTGGTTTGCCGAGCGGGCCCCCGCGTGTGATCGCCGTACGGCCCGCTGTTCCCGCGGGCGGGATCGAGCCTGAACGGACTACCTGCGGCTGTACCGGCGGCTGCCCCCGCCGCGCCCCGCGCCCCACGCATCGCGAAGCCGGCGATCCAGACGATCACGAGTACGGCGGCGACCCACCAAAGGGCCTGCACGGTGAAGCCGAACCCGAACACCACCAGGATCAGCAGAGGGAGAAGCATCCACAGGATCATTGCCGGGCCTCCGGAACGCGGGAATTTCCTGACTTCCGCGGGGTCCGGGCGAAGCGGGGAGGCGGAATGCGTCGCCCGGGTGATCCGGAGTGGCATGGCCCTACACCGTGCTGTCAGTCAACGCCGGGGGACTTCCCTTGTCAACGGGGTGTCGACGCTGAGGAGTTCCGTGAGCGGGGCAGGGGCCATCGGGGTAAGCGGAGCCTCGGCGGGGGCTTCGGCCGGCTCGGCCGTCGGCAGGATGCGGTCCTCCCACCAGGACAGGCCCATCACGGTGGCGAGCAGGACGAAGGGGGTCGAAGCCGGAACGATCAGCGCGTACATGTGTGCCGCCTGTTGTGTAATGCGTGCGACGCGGCGGGCAGCGGAAGGGTGCCCGCACGGGGCGCATCGATGCCGCGCCGGGATCGAGTGGCGATGGCGGGTGCGGGAGTCGCCCGTTGATGACGGGACGGGTTCCGGCACTGATGCGCGAGGTGCGCCCCCGAAGGAGCGCGAGAGGTGATCGACGCTGCCGGGGGCTCGGGCCGTACCGCGCACGCTAGCCCTCGCCGCCCTCCCCGGACAGGTGTCAAGTGGCCATCCGGTTCCGACCGGTTCATCGGGAGCCGCGGACATGGGTCGCTATCCGCAGTCTCTGGGAAGGGCTAGTCTGTTCCCACAGGCCCTGGCCCCCGGCAGTGATGCGTTGTTCCGCTCCGGGGAGGCCCGCCGTGTTCGTTCTGCTTCTCGTCCTGATCGTGGTCCTGTTCGGCCTCGGCTTTCTCCACCCTCTCTGGTGGGTGGCCGCGGCCGTGTTGCTCTTCGGGGCCACCCGCTACGGCCGCGATCGCGGGGGAGGCTGGATCCGTGGCGACGGTTCCGATCTCGGGGGCTACCGGGACTACCAGGACCGCCGGGACCGTCAGGACCGCTGGGACCGCCGCTACAGCCGTCGGAACCGGGCGCGCTGGAGGCGCGAGGACCGTCGGGACCATGAACGCCGCGGGTGACCCGTGAACCGGCCCGACATCCGGAGGTTCCGGGGCGGCTTCAGTCACACCAGGCGCTCGAAGATCGTGGAGAGGTGGATGCCGTGCATCGCACAGCCATGCTTCCGGAGGACTGGTGGGGGCTGAGGGCCGAGACCTCGGTGGAGGAGGGCCCGGCGGGTCAGGACGTCGTGGCGCTGCGCGCCGAGATCGATCAGCTGCGGCGGGCGCTGGCCGCCCGTGCGGTCGTCGACCAGGCCTGCGGCATGGTGATGGTCCTGGCCCCCTGTCGCCGTGGGGCGGCCAGGAGCCTGCTGGTGGACATCTCGCGGCAGTGCAACACCGAACTTCCGGACGTGGCCGCGGCTCTGGTCGCGACCTGGGAGGGTGAGCCGCTCTCGCGGCTGATCCAGCGGGGGCTGCGGCGTGCCCTGCGGCGGCTCTACGCGGAAGACCGAGGATGCGACTCACCACCGGTGGATGAGCGGTCCGGAAGGGGAAGGTCATGATTCACGCAGCCGATGTCCGAGAGTGGCGTGACCGCGACGTCGTGGATGCGCAGTCGCACAAGATCGGTGTCCTGGAGGCGGTGTATGTGGACACCACCACAGATGAGCCGGCCATGGCCACGGTTCGCACCGGGCTTCCCACGCGGCACCGGCTGGTCTTCGTCCCCTTGGCGGACGCGATCGCCGGGCCGGACTATCTCAGGGTCGGCTATGCCAAAGCACTGGTGAGGCAGGCTCCTTCGATCGGCACCGACGACGTGCTGCCCGCCGAGCAGGAGGAAGCGATCTTCAAGCACTACGGACTTGCCTACCAGCCCGGTGCAGCCGGCGAACGGCAACTGGCGCGCCGCTGACCGCTCCTGGGCAGGATGACCGCGTGGTGAGGTACGCACCCTGCACCAGGTGACCATGCACCGTGAAGAACAGTGCCCGTTGACGGCTGTCACTCCGACCGGAGATGCGGCGTTGGCCGTCGAGATCCTCGAACTGCGGGCCAGAATTGAGGTCAAGCTCCGGGACATGGCCGCTGCCCCGGTCGCCACGACGAAGGACGAGGCGCTCCCGGAACGGCTACGGCGGGAGCCGCGCCGGGCGTTGCGGCGCCTTTTCATCCGGCGGAGCGGCGGTGACGGAGTGCGCGCCCGTCGGACGGCACCGGGAGTGGTGAGCTCAACCCTCCGGTGCCTTCGTCCAGGACCGCTGTCGGACGCCCCTTGCGCAGCCCACCTCGTGGAACTCACATACCGGCCTGGTCCCCCTCGCCAGGCCACGGACGGTGGGGTCGATCAGGTTTCAACTGTGCTTTCGGGAGCAGTCGTTGGACATGTCCAGACGCTACGGCGGAAGCCCCGTGGGGACGGTCATCTCCATCATCGCGGACATCGCGGCACTGATCCTGATCCTGTGGATCGCCCTCTACCTGTTCGACGCCAACACCGCCAACGATACGGTCTCCTGGATCCACGACGCGGCGAACTGGCTCTCGGGCTGGTCGCACAACCTGTTCACCATCCACTCGGACAACTGGCGCACCGTGGTCAACTATGGTCTGCCCGCTGTCGTCTACCTGCTGATCGGTCACGCGGTGGCCGGCCGGGCCAACCGGACCTAACCCCTCCGCCGACGCGCAGCCGCGCGTACAACATCGGGATGGCACGGGCCGCGCATGGCCCGTCGCCCTCGATACCCACGTGCCGGAGAGCCTGAACGTGGCATTGACTGTCCACGAGGCGCGCGGCACGGAACTGCCAGGCACAGCACGGTATCCATTCCCAGCCCCCGGCAGCGTGACATTCCACCGCGAGGAGACCCATAGTGCCTGCAGGTACCGCAGCTCCCCTCATCCGTGGAGGAGTCCGCCGAGCTCCGGGCCGGCGGCCTGTGCTCGCCGGTATGCCGGAGCACTGCGAGACGGTCGTCGTCAGCGGCGGTCTCACTCTCGCCACCGTTCCGGGACTGCGCGAACGTCTTCTGGGCGCATGTCACAGTCCCGGAAGGCAGCTGACCCTCGACCTGTCGGGCGTCACCTCCTGCGACACCCTGGGCCTCGGGCTGCTCATCGCCACGGCTCGCAGGGTCCGCCTCTCCGGCGGCGACCTGTGTCTTGCCGCCCCGAGCCGCGCCGTCGCCGAGGCGCTGAGCGACAGCGGGCTGATCCGGCTCCTACGGGTCCTTCCCGATGCCGGCACGGCCGCCGGGATCACGGCTGCAGAGGCGCCCGCCCCGGGGCTCCGGACAGCGGCGTAGACACACGGACGACCGGTGGACGACTCGCCGCCATGGAGCTTCGCGCTTGTCCGACGACTGCCCGGGACCGGGCGGGGATCAGCCGTGGGCACGTGACGTGTCGGAGTCGGAGTCCGCCTGTGCCGACCGGTTGTCCCGCCGTTCCTCCGCCACTGTCGTACGGCTGCGGATCCGCTCTCCGCCGGAGCCGACCCGTTCTCCGCTCAGGGGCGGCGGCCGCGACCGGCTGGACAGGGAGGGTGGTCGGTTCGGGGAGGGGCATACGAGGCCACTCCGTCAGCACGGCTCTGCGAAGGCTTCGCATCGCCCTGACTCGCTCGGCACAGAGACCGCGCTCGTGCAAGGCACGCCGGTACACGGGCCCGCTCCATCAACCGCTCGCCCCGTGTCCGGTCCAGGCCGACTGCTCCCGCCGAACCCCCCACCCGTTCCACCGAGGCGGACGCCGCACCCGTGATCAGTACGACAGCGGGTTCTCAGGACAACGCCGACCGCTTCCCCGGCGGGGGCAGCTTCTGGAGCAGCTCCCAGAGCGGCTGTGAGCCTCCCGCCCACTCGCCCAGTGTTCCGCGGTCGACCAGATGCAGCTTCTGGGACTTCGCCAGCGGCTCACACCCCGCGGTGAAGCGTCCGTTCGTCACCAGAACCACCACGTCCCCGCCGTGCAGTTGTCGGCCGGTGCCGTTGAGCACATGCAGATCCGGGGTACCCACCGGCGATCCCGAGGCCCCGTCCTGCCGGTGCTTGCACTGGATCACCCAGCGCCTGCCGAGCGGGTCGGTCGCTGTCACATCCGCGCCGTTGTCTCCGGCCCCGCCCACCTGTACGGCGTCCCCGCAGCCGTCACGGCGCATCAGGTCGCGTACCGCGAACTCGAAGTCCTCGTGGTGGAGCCCGTCGAGCTGGGGGAGCTTGTACCGCAACCCCCGCACGTGCACCCGCTCCCAGCGGGCACTCACCGCCCACTGTGTGAGCCAGAGACCGCCGGCCCCACCCACGACGGCGGCGAGAACGGCGAAGAGCCACCAGTTGCCCAGCAGCCACTGGCCGACGGCGACGCTGAGCCCGACGCCCGCGGCAGCCGCTGTGGCGAGCACCAACGGCCGGGGCCCTCTGGGCTTCGTGGGGGTCGAGACACGCTTCGGAGACTTGCGAGTCCGGCGCACCGGCGGCCGGCGGCTCACCGCTGCCCCCGGACGGCGACAGGTCCCGAGACGCCCGGCATCGGAGTCGTGCGCCCGCCACCCGTGTCAGAAGTGACCCGTCCGCTGCCGAAGCCTCGGATCACCAGGCCCGCCGACGGCAAAATCGTCAGCTCGTGCCACGCTCCCGGAGCACAGCGACCGGCCCCCCGGACTTGTGTTCCGTCGTTCCTCACGTACGGATCGGTCCAAGGCACCGTGTCCTCCTCGGCGCTCCTGCGCGGCCGCTGCGACCGGACAACAGGCATCGTCGCGGACATTCTTGACACTAGGTCAAATTTCCCGGCCCGCTGAGAGCGAGCGCCCTTTTCGGCCGCGCCGAACACTCGCACCCCGCCCGTCGCGTGCCCCCAGGGCACACGCGTTCCCATCGGGTGGGCCCTCGACGGGGGGTGTGAATCCAAGCGGGACTCGGACGGCGGTCGGATGACGTTCCGCCGCAGCTCTCGTCGGACGTCAGCCCCAGCGAGATGCTGTTGATGCAGTTGTGCTGATCGGGGGGAGTCGGAAACTCCGCCCGCGAGGAGACAGCCGAAGTCGGCCGAGAAGCGCGCGTGACCGTGCATTCCGGGCGGACCAACGATGCCCGGCGCCGGCCGGAGCCGTCACTCTTTTCCGGTACGACGCCACGGCCGGAACCGTCGCAGTCCGCTCCTCGCCGTGCCTGCTGCGGTCCGCCCCGAACCCCTTCCCGGCGACCTGGACCGGCCGGACGGCGGAGTCGTGAGGCGAACGCTGTGGCTCGTGGCGAACAGCTGAATCGCGAGTGCGCCCACAGAGATCATCGCCAGGAGCATGATGACGGTCACGAAGGTCTCCATGCCTGTCACATTCCCTCCGCCGGAATCGGCACGCGGCCGAGGCCGACCGCCGCGGGACTGCGAGAGGCCGTACGACGGGTGCCCTGCCCGCCTTCGGAGTCCCAGACCCGCTCCCGGGCCGAGTCCCAGTCGGCCTCGGCCGCGGTCCGGAAGAACTCCGCCTCCTGGATCAGGCCGCTCGCGGTGAGACTCCACGAGGGATCCGTGGCTGTGGTCATCAGCCGGGCGGCTGTGACGGCACTGGTCCCGGGCGGGATCACCAGGAGGTCCCAGCGGCCGACGGTGTAGGAGAAGAGCAGCAGTTTGTGCGGGTCCTGCTCGGCCCTGAACCAGCCGACCTTCACCACATGCCCGTGGACGGTGACCCTACGGGGGATGACCGGCCAGAACGTGGGGTTCACGGTGACATGTGTGATCCGCCCCCACATCGGGTCCAACACCGCGACGAGTGCCGGAAGTTCAGCCGCCAGATCGTGGGAGCGTGGCCACCATGCGCCGTCGATCAAGGCAGGGGCACTGCCGGTCGGCGCCAGCCGGAGCCGCAGGAGCGGGGAAGCGGAAGAGGGGATCCGGTCTTCGACCGCAGGCTTGTGGAACATGGATGCGATCATGACGCGGACCCTGCTCCGGGCCGATCTGCACCGGCCCAGCGTTGTGACTCGCCGAGAGCGACACGAGCGGGAAAGCCCATGTACGGAGTGTTCTCGGTAATTCCAGAGTACTCCCGGCCAGGGGCGTGGTACTCCGCTGCCATCCGTCGTCGTCAGCGGAGAGGACGCCGCCGAGCGCGCCGGGACAGCCGCACGGCGGCTACGGAGACATCGGCCACGAGAACCACGATGCCGATGATCAGCAGATAGCCCAGACCTCCGGCTGTCGCGCCGATGATTCCCAGGACGACGGCAACGAGGACGAGCAGGAGGAAGAACGCCACCACTCGGACACCTCCCTTGGACTGTGCCGCCGCTCAGCGACGTGCGAGCTTTCGTTCGCCGTTCGCGCCCGGCCGGTATGCCATGCCGTAGTGCTGGAAGATCGCTTCCTCCTGCTCGGCGGGCAGGATGTCGTCCGTGCCGATCGAAGGAGCCTTCCTCACCAGGCTCCCGGTGTAGGAGACCTTTACGTAGCCCGGCCCCACGAGTGCGTCGTCGAGGGGAACGAAGACCAGGCGCCGGCGAGTCGGGAGCCCGGTCCGTACGGTGACCACGGCTGGTTCGTCGGTGGTGGTGTCCACATAGACCGCTTCGAGCACGCCGATCTTGTGCCCCTTCGGGTCGACGACGTCATGGGTGCGCCACTCGCGGATGTCGGCTGCCTGGATCATGCGCTGTCCCTCCTGACTGGGACACCCGTCGATGCGGGCCGCGTCCCTTGGAAGGTCGCGGCCCGGCCGGAACCGTCAGTGCGGCTGTGACAACGACTCCGGCGCAAACACGCCGGAGTCGCCCTTCCGGGCGGCTGCACGTGAGAGTGAGCCAACCCACGATCCATGGTACTGCGGCCGGTGCGGCTCGCAGCTTTCCCGGGCGTCGCATCAACCACGCTCTGCTACGGCTTCCGTGATCCGTCCGGCGCCGAGTGACGCGGGACGGCCCCACATGGACGCGTACTGGCGCCACAGCGGTCCGCTCATGTACGTGATTCCGTCCCTCCTCGTACGGGAAGGTCTGGACGTCGCCCGGGGAGTGGCCGCAGAAGATCGATCACGGTGTGCGCCCAAGAGGACATGGTCCTTGGCCGCCTGGCGCGCGGCCTCGCAGGCCAGGCCGGTCAGGTTGCCGAGGAAGGCCCGCACGCGATGCCCCACTCGAAGACGGGGGCGAGCAGCGCGGTGTACAGCGGCTGGAGGAGGCGGACCGGATGCCAGGGCTGGTCCGGGCTCATGCGCAGGATCGTGCGGCCGCGGTTCCGGTCGAGGCCGACGACGAGGGTGTGTGGTGCAGGATGTGGTGGCCCAGCTCCATGTTCTCCAGGATCTTGGCGGTGGCCGGCATCGCGGTGCCCGCGGGCCAGGCGGGCGGTACGAGGGATACGGCGAGGGCGGCGCGGCCGCCGGTCTCCAGGCCGCGCTGCGCGGCGATCACCGTACGGATGCAGCGGGCGTCCTCCGCGCCGCGCGCCGCGACGAGCTCGGCACGGATCCGGTCGAGCTCCCCGCCGAGCAGTTCCGTGTGGTCTTCGAGCGACTCAAAGGGCGTGACTGGTACGGCAGTTGTGGATATCGCAGGTTCCTTGAGGGGCCCAGAGAGCGAGGGCGGGCGGACCTGCCGCACCATGAGGCTGCGAGGCGGCCTCTTCCGAGCATGCGCCGTCTCCTCACTCCGGCCGTTCGTCGGCTGTGCCGTGCAGTGAGCGGGTGATCTCGTCGAGAGTGTCGAGTCCGGCCTGTACGGCCTCGAGCTCGTGGTCGAGGGCGGTGAGATCCGTCGGGACGGCGGAGGCGTCCGTCGCGGCCTGGAGGGACAGCAGCATGGCGCCACGCTCCGCTGCGGCTTCCAGGCGCAGGGCGGTGGCCTCCATGGTGGTGATCAGGAGTTCGCGCAGTTCGGTCAGGCGCTTCAGGGTCGCGGCGCGTTCGCCCGTGGCGCGGGCGGCGTCCTGTTTGGCCCGCCGCAGCGGGCCGTCGGGGAGGGCTCGGGCCTCTTCCTCCAGGCGTTCCTGCTCGCGGTACAGGACGCGGTGGTCGGCGGATGCGCCGCTGGTGTCGATGACGCGGACCGCCTCGGCCGCTGCCGACAGCCGGTCGGCTGCGGCCCGTACGGATGTCGCCGCTGTCGCCAGCGCGGGCTGGAGCGAGGCGTTGGGGCTCTGTTGGCACTGGTGCTGCAGCCGGTCGGCGGCCGCTGCCGCGCGGGTGAGCCATCGGGCGGCGTCGGCGGGCGGTGCGTCCGGCGGCCGGTCCGCGTCCGGGGTGTCGGTCCGGCCGGTCGCGGGCCTCGCGGATGCCGGTGGTGCGGGGCGGGTGAGGCGGCCGGTGATGGCGTGCGCCGCCCACACGAGGCCGCCGACGCCCGCGCCGACGGGCAGCGCGGTGGCGGTCGGGGCGCCGGCGAGGAGGGCCGTGACGCCGCCTGCGACGGCGAACAGCGTGACCGCGGCGGCGGGATGGCGGCGGCTGCCCATCGTGTCCTCTCTGTCGGCACTGCCCATCGGGTCCGAATCCGTCCTCAGGTGGCGGCGGGTCAGAAGTTGCTGATGACGGAGACCATCACCTTGTCGATGACCGCCGGGTCGCGGGCGTCGTAGGAGGTGGCCTTGGTGGCGGTGGCGATCTTCGTGAGCGTGCCGAAGTCGGCCTGGCCGCTGAAAGCGACGGTGAAGACGCGTACGGAGCGCTCCAGGTGGCTGGCGTCGAGGTCGCGCAGAAGTGCGTCGAGGTCGTTGTCCGCCGGGTACTCGTTCCTGCCATCGGTCAGTACGACGACGGCGTTGATGCGGTCGGTGTCGAGGTCGGCCAGCATCTTCTGGTGGGCGGCGCGCACGGTCGCGTAGAGGGCGGTGCCGCCTTCGGCGTTGAGCCCGTTGACGGCTTCGGCGAGCCGCTGTTTGTTGTCGCGGAGAGGGGCCGGCGGCACGATCTGCCGGTACGGCTCGGGGTGGTCGTCGGTCTCGGTGGAGAACGCCCACAGGCCGACCTCGTCGTCGGGGTGGTAGAGGCCGAGTGTGTTGACGGCGGCCTTCTTGGCCGCCTCCAGCCGGCTCTGTCCGCCGCCCGCGGACTGGTTCATCGACCCGGAGACGTCCATGACGAGCAACACCCGGGCCTTCTTGCGCAGTTCGTCCCAGCTGTCCAGAACCGCTGCCAGCACCTCGGGCGCGGGCGGGTCGATCAGCGACAGGTTCCGTTCGCTCTGCTCGGACAGGCTGATCGAGCGGGCGAGTTCGCTGCCGGCGTTGCCCTCGTGGTCACGGAATCCGGTCTGCTGGAAACGGCGCTGCTGGGCGTCTTCCAACAGGAAGGCGCGGAAGTCGGCGGCCGCGGCCCGCTGTTGCTTGGAGGCCGTGGGCAGCACCACGAAGGGGTGGTCGAACATCAGCGTGCCGTCGGCCGGGTGCACGGCCACCAGAGGCACCTGCGGCTTCTTCCCCTTGCCGATCCGGTCGGTCTCGCCGGTGGGGCTGCCCTGGTTGTACAGGTAGATCAACTGCTCCTGTACGGCGATGGCACTGGCGTACGACAAGGCCTGCCCGTCGGCGTCCGCCTTGGCGAGGTTGGCCATGTACGCGGTTGCGTCGGAGGCGTAGTGCAGGACGCCCGCCTCGACCCCCGCCACAAACCGCCGGGTCTTTGCGTCCTTGACCTCGTCCACGGTCAGGTCGCTGGAGCGGCCGGTGGCGGCGTAGAAGGTGGCCAGGGTCGCGGCCAGGCCCGAGGTGGAGGTGTGCGGGTTGTCCTTGCCCAGGTTGAAGCGGCCCCACTCGGGCCGGCCGACCGACGCCCAGCCCTTCTGCGTCAGCGACAGCACGTCCCGCCAGCCGATCCGTTTCTTCGGCCAGCCGAGTGCCTCCGCCATGGGCCGGGGCATGGCGATCGCCAGCGGGCTGGTGGCGAGCGACTGCGGCTTCTCGTCGGTGAGCAGCGTGCGGTCGGCGGCGGTCGCGTCGCGCTGGAGCAGTGTCAGCCACAGCGAGGAGGACGGCGTCCACACCTGCGGTTCGGGCGCGCCGTCGCGCCGCTCGTCCCACCCCTGGGCCAGGGCGTCCTTGGCGACGCCGGAACTCGTCTCCGACACCGTCACCCGGGCGCACTCCCCGCCCGCGAGCTCCCGCCCGGAGTCGTTGTACTCCTCGGCCAGTTCGGCGAGCAGATCGCCCTTCTCCGTCGAGGAGTTCACCTCCAGTCGTACCTTGCAGTCGCCGCCCGAACCGCCGACGGACGCGCTCACCACCACGCCGACGGCCGCGAGCAGCGCCAGCCCCACCACGACCGCCACCACCAGTGGCAACCTGCGTACGTTCCTCATGACACCCCCGTGTCCATGCCTCGCCCGAGGCGGGCTCTTCTCGGATCGCCGGATCGAGGCTGTCCAGCCAGTTGCGGTGGGTGATGTACGGGCAGCCCGTGTACGTGTAGTGGGGGACGGGATCCGTGCCCCCGTGTCGTAGTCGAGGACGTAGCCGGAGCCGTCGACTGCGGCGTCGCGCTGGTAAAGAAGTGGTAATTTTTGGTCGGCAGGTTCAGCGTCACCTTCGGGTACGTGCCCGAACTGCCCGTGCGGACTCGGCTCCTCGCGGCCCCGAGAGTGTCGTCTCCGCCCCCGAGGCTCTCCACACCGCCTCCACAATCTTCAGAACTCGTGCACGACGAGATGCTCGTCGTCACACGGTCTACACAGCGAGTTGCGATGTCAATAGCCTTTTCGGCAACGGTGGTTGGGGCGGTTGGTCGGGTGGCCCGAGGGGATCTGGCCCTCGGGCCACCCGACCGACCGCAATGGATGGAATGAGACCGGATGACGGCGATGGGGGCGTGGGATGTGGCGACGAGGTGCCGGACTTGAGGGCTTATCGGTAACAGAGTCCTGGTGGACGGATGAGGATGCGGTGGCGGCCAACGCCGCTGGCAGGGTGACCCCGGCGCAGTATGCGGTGGTCGCGGGCCGACGGATCCGGCCGCCCTGTCTCGCGTACGCGCTGGTCGCGGTGTGGCTGGCCATGGAGGGGCTGATGGGGGTGGACGCCGCCGTCGCGGGGGACCGTCCCGGGGGCGACCCGGACGGGGCTGCGGCCGCCCTGGTGATGACCACATTCGTGTGGGGCCCGTCCTTCCTCGGGTTGGTGCTCATGGCCGGGGTTCCGCGCTGGCGGGCCCGCGGTCGGCGCCGTCGGCGGATCGCCGCCCTGGTCGCCTGCCGGATGTCCAGCGCGGTCGGTGAAGTCGTCGCGCGACCGGGCGGCGCACCTGAGGCACGGGTCGGTGCCCATCGCCTGTCCGTGCCGGAGGGGGCTCCGGCGTTGCCTCCGCTGGGAGCCTGTCGGCTGTACTGGCTGGAGTCGGCCAAGGCCGACCCCGGCCCGCTGCTGCTGTCCGCCCAGCCGCTGGACCGGCAGGAGGCCGAGGCGCCCACGGACTTCGTGTCGACAGACGCGGCCGCGCGAGGGCAACTGCTGCTGGAAGCGATGGGCCTGACACAGCGGGACCTGGCCGCGAACCGGGCGGGTCGGCTGACGGCCCGGCAGCGCCGGCCGCTCATCCGCAGGTTCTGCCTCCACGCCGTCCGTTGGGGTCTGGGCGCGATCCTTGGGATCGGCCTCTTCCTGGGGCCCAGTGTGGCGGCCATCGTGGAACTGGTCGTCTCCGGGCCGACCGGTCCGTGGTTCCTCGACATGGTCGGCCTGCTGTTCTGCCTGGCGTTCGGCGCCGGTTTCGCCGTACCGATCGCAGTCATCCTGTGGTCCGGGTCGGCTGAGAGCCGGCTCATGGTTCTGTGGCGCGCGCTGCGCACGCCGGATCAGGTTCGGTGCGCGGTGGACACGGTGTCGGTACGCGGGGCCGGGACCTGGTGGCAGCTGTCGGCGGGCGGGATGACCTTCATGGTGGCCTCGACGGTGGCGCAGACGTTCTTCGGGCCCGGGCGGTATGCGCTGTATCACCTGCCCGACCTGGGGGTGCTGCTGTCGGCCGAACCGGAGGCCCTGGATAGTCCCGCGCCGGCTGCCCCCGATGACCGTCCGGTACCCGAACCGCCCTTGCCGGCGACAGCCTGAGATCACCTATCACTTATCAGCTTCGCTCCGCCGGTAGCCAAGGAGGCCTGGGGTGAGGAGCCCGCGGCTTCAACACGCGCCTCGGCGATCTCGGTTCCCGCCGCATTCTGCGCACGTGCACGTCCGGAAGATCCAGCGGCGGCGCAGAAACGCGCCTTCGACCGGCTGCTTCAGGGCATAAGGCCACTTGGCGCAACGTCGCCGTCGGAGTCCTGCGGACAATCTGAGTGAAGAACAGCGAAGAACATCGCGGCTGACCTTCGCTTGCCGGGTCAGGGACGGGCGGTTGCGATCGCTCGGCCGCCACGACCGGCTGTAGTGACCTGCGGCCGACGTCGAGGCCGGTACGGCGGTGTGGAACGCGAGACGGGCGTTCCGGAAGGAGACGACGGCGATGGAGCTGCCAGCGCCGTGTTCGTGGACGGACGAGGAGACAGTGGCGGCCAACGCGGCCGGGCGGCTGGCTCCGGCGCAGCGGGCGCTGCTGCCCGGAACGCCGGCCCGGATCATGAGCGCGGTGGGGCGGATCGTCGAGGCGCCGGGCGGCGGGCTCGAGGTGCGTGCGGGCGGGGTGCGGATCGAGGTGTCCGACGGCGCTCCGCCGCTCCCCACGCCTGCGACGTACCGGCTGTACTGGCTGGTGCCGGCGCCGGGAGGGGAGGGACCAGGCCCGCTGCTGCTGTCGGCGCAGCCGCTCGACGCGCAGGACCTGGGGGAGCCGGCGGACGTCATCGCCGTAGAGGTGGGACGTGTGCCCGCCGGGAGTCGGCCGCGCCGTCGCTCCCTCCTGCTGGCCGGGCTCGGAGCCGCCGCCGCTTCCGCCGCCGGCCTGATCCTGTCGCGGCTGTCCTCGCACCCCGGCTCCCGCGCCGTCCCGGGCCCCGTCGACGAGTACCTGGCCCCGGTTCCCCGAGAGACCGGTACCACCGAAGGCATTCGCTATGTAGCGCTCCTGAGCCACGCCGGGGGCGTCACGACGCTGGCCTTCAGCCCTGACGGGCGGACGCTGGCCGGCGGCATTTCCGACGGCACCATCCGGCTGTGGGATGCGGAGACCGGACGCCCGACCGACATCATGACCGACCCCCAGTGGATCGGCACGAGGGAGGTCGCCTTCCACCCGGACGGCACCACCCTGGCCGATGCCAAGGACATCATACGGCTGTGGGATCTGGCCTCCAGCCGCACGACAGCCACCCTGGCCCGCAGCGCCACCGACTGGACATGGTCCGTTGCGTTCAGCCCCGACGGCGCCCTCCTGGCCAGCGGCCACAGCGTCGACTACGTACGGCTGTGGGACGTCGCGGGGCGTAAGGGCGTGGCCAGTCTGCACGGCCACAGCGCGTTCGTGTTGTCCAGTGCGTTCGGCCCCGACTACCCCGACGACCAAACCGTCCGGCTGTGGGACGTCGCGAAGGGCACGGGCGTCGCCACGCTCACCGGCCACACCGGCAGCGTCTACTCGGTGGCATTCAGTCCGGACGGCAGCACGCTCGCCAGCGGAAGCGACGACGGCACCGTCCGGCTGTGGCAGATGCGCTGACCGCGCCGTCGGAGCCGGAAAACGCGGCCGGGGGAGTCCCCTTCCTCTGGGCGGTCACTGGCGCGGTACGCGGTCAGCCGGGCCCGGCGGCGTGCGCGCGTCGTGGAGTACGGTCCCGCTGGGGAAGCGAAGACGCGCCGGAGAGCGGCGGTCGCCATCGCCGCTCAGTGATCGTGGTGTCGGCGAGCGCGCTGGACTGGCCGGAAACGGCCCTAGCGGAAAACGGCCCTAGCGGAAAACGGCCCTAGCGGAAAACGGCCCTAGCGGAAAACGGCCCTAGCGGAAAACGGCCCTAGCGGAAAACGGCCCAAGCGGAAAACGGCCCAAGCGGAAAACGGCCCTAGCGGAAAACGGCCCTAGCGGAAAACGGCCCTAGCGGAAAACGGCCCAAGCGGAAAACGGCCCAAGCAGAAAGCAGTTCTGTGGCGGGTCACGCGGCACGTCGTGTCTGTAGACGGTCACCGTCCGCTGGGGTGGTGTATCGACGGCCACTCGGTGATCTCGTTGTGAGGCTATGCGGTGAGAAGCCATCCGCTTTCCGCACGTGATCGGTTGGTTCGGGGTGGGTGGGCGTGAACTCCGGCTGGTGGCGGGAGAGATGGGCGTGGTTGGTCCGCTCGTCCCGCTCGTCGAGGTGACCGGTGGCCATCGGTGCTCGGTTTGCTGGAGGCCCGGGAGAAGGGTGTCCGGGAGGAAGCGGCGCGTTTGTGGGGAGGGGGGAGGCGACCGAGCGGGTGCGGGCGGCGCTGGATGCGGCGGAGAGCGTGCTCGCCCGGCTGTCTGAGGCGCGCGAGACGGTGGCCGAGGTCTTGGCCGAAGCACCCGCCGAGGGCGATGCGCCGGAGCGGGTGGAGGGGGTGCTTGGGGGTGAGATGGTCGGCCGCGCGACGATGGGCTGCGGAAACCGCCGAAGAGCCCGGAGAACTGGGCCTGGCCCTCCTCGGGGTACCGTCAGGAGCTCTCGCGCCGCAGTGCGTACAGCGTGGCGCCGTGTTGGTTTTCCAGCGTCTTTCCCTGGGGGCCCGGGAACGGCAGGGCCAGGACGTAGAGCGTGCGGCCGTCCGGGCATGCGATGGCGTCGCCGTTGGCGGTCAGGGGGTGGTGCCAGCGGGTGGCGCCGGACGCGGGGTCCAGGAAGGTGAGCGTGCCCCGGTCGGTGTACTTCGTGGCGCGGGTGGGGACGCAGACCGTACCGCCGGTCAGGACGGGGCCCTTTGAACTGACCTGGGTTCCCATGTCGCGGGTCCAGCGGCGGTGGCCGGTGGCGGCGTCGAAGACCTGGACGACGTAGGAGCCGGTCAGTTCGGGGAACTTGTTGCCCCCGGCCACGACGGTGTCGCCGGAGACGATGAGGGGGGTCCGTACCAGGTCGATGTCGGTGTCCGACTGCCAGCGCACGCGGCCGGTCGACGCGTCAATGGCGGCGAGGGTGCTGCGGTACTGGTCCCCGTAACGGCGAACCGCCGTGTACAGCGTGCCGCCCGCCCGCTGGATGGTCGACTCGGTGCCGACCGGCAGGTTTCCCGCCCGCCGCAGGAGCTTCCCCGAAACGGCGTCGAGCGTGATGAGCGCGTTGTGCCCCTCGTCGGCGCTGGCGTTGCTCGGGCTGGCGGTGATGTGGAGTTCGCGTCCGGCCAGGACCGGGTCCCCCAGGAAGCCTTCCGAAGGGAACTTCCAGCGCAGTGTGCCGGTCGCCAGGTCCAACGCCCACGCCATCGACCCATCGTCCCGCACCCCGCTGGTCAGGTGCACCAGGCCGTTTCCGGTCAGCGGCGCTGACGGTCCCGACGTCGTCGCGGGCAGTTGGGTGCGCCACCTGGTCCCGCCGGACTCGGCGTCCAGCGCGTGCAGGACGGTATTCGAGGCCACGGAGGCCTCCCCGGTCACGACGAGCATGATGTCCCCGGCCGGTGTCGGGGCGTGCTGGGTCAGACCGTCGAGCTCGCGTTCCCAGAGCACACGGCCCGACGACGTCTCAAGACCGTTCACCACCGTCCGTCCGCCCGTGCGGACCCCGGTGATGCAGACGACGCCCGCGCCGAACGCCGGGGCGGACTGGCTGTCGAGCCCCGACAGCGCCTGCCACCGCTTGCCGCCGCCGGACTGCTCCACCGCCGCCACCCCGCCGAAACCCGACAGGTACAGGATCCCGGCGTGCGCGTTCAGCGCCGACGGGTACAACCCGTCCAGCGACTTGGACCACACCTGCTTCCACGGCCACTGTGCCGCGTCGCCGTCGAAGAGTCGCCAGACACCGACCCCGCCGGCCGCTGCCGCCAGGCCACCCGCGCCCAGAACCATGAACCGTCGCCGCCCGGTGAACCGCCCCGGCGCCGCCCCGTCAGCCGTCGTCATCCCGTCAGCTCCCCCGCCCCAACCCGCCACACATGGCCCGTCCTGGCACACCATTCTCGCCCAGCCGACGGTGCTTGACGGAGCACTTCAGCCATTCTGGTGGTGGGGACGCCGCCTCGCGCCGTTGTACGGGGGATGCCAACACGTCAAGCCGCGGCGGCGAGTTCGGTGGGAGAGCGCGGAGTGATCGTCGAACAGCTTGCGGTGCGGTAGGCAGTGGTGGAGTCGCCCGTCGTGGCCTGTCGGCGTCATAGTCGTGATTCGGTCACGGTGTTCGTCGTGGCACCGTTCGCCCGTGGCTTGCCCGTGCTTCCGCTTGTATGCCCCTGCTGTTTCGGATCTGCGCCGTACGATGCGGATGCGCGCGCAGAGAGCACTGGGGAGGCTCTATGGTCGGCACACCTGACACGGCACCGCTCCGGCTGCTGACCGGGAGGCTGCCGGGTGGGGTGGACGTGTACCTCCTCGGGCCGGACGGCGGGATCGTGCTCGCGGACCGGGAGGGCGTGCGGGAACTCGGACCGGAGCGGGACTTCCTCCGCTTCATCGACGACGGACAGTTCGCCCACTATCTCGTCGGAGACGCGGCGACCTCGCCGGAGCGGCCCTCCAACGCGACCGTCAAGCTGGGCGTGGTCGGCCCGCGCAGCGCGTTCACCCCGCATGCCCATGGTGGCGAACACTTCGTGCTGAGCCTGGGGTACGCGGCGTGCGGCCTGTACGACGCGGTACGCGGCGAGGTCACCGAAGTGCCCCTGACACCAGGCATGATGATCCGGATCCCGGAGATGATGCCGCACTCCTTCGCCAACCGGGGTGCGGCGCCACTGACGATCCTGGCCGCCAACACCGGCTACGGCATCGACCACGAGGACTACGCGATCACCGCGCGCGAGGCGGAGCGTCGTGCGAAGGGCTCGTCACCTTCTTCCAGTTCTTCCAGCTCTTCCAATTCTTCCGTTCCCTCTGGTTCCTCCGGTGGCGACGAGCCGGCGACACCGTTGACCACGGTCACCTGCGCCGGCACCGACTACCGCGCGCTCGCCGCCGAGTTACGGGCCATCGAGGACGCCCAGCGGATACGGGGCATCGGTGGCACCACCGTACGAGAACGGCTGGCGGCGCGGCTGCGACGGGTGGCGAGCATGCTGGAGGGGCCACGGTGATCTGTCCGCACTGCGAGAAGCCGCTCCTCTGCAACGAGCGGCCCGGAAACGTTTGCAGCTTGTGCAACTTCCACGGCTTTTGCAGGCGCGCGTACGGGCTGGATCCCAAGACCGGCGAGGTGCGACTCAGTGAACTGCGGGTGCGCAGAGTCATGGCCGGTTCGACCGACGAGGGACAAGTACCCCGCACCTCCGGCCAGTTGTGGTACGTGCTGTCGCGCACGTCGCTGCGTGAGGGCTGGGGCCGGCCCAACTGGGGGCCTCTCCCGGCCTACTTCGGGGTCACGTTCGGCATTGCCGGGCCGGCCTCTCTCAGCTTCGTGATCGCGGTCAAGCCGGGTCTCGGCCGGGGCGGGCCGAAGGTCGTCCGGAGCACCTTCCGGTCCGGTCCGCTCGCGGTGCGGCGGCGCGTCTACGACACGCTGCCACCAGGCATGGCCGAAGACGACCGACTCCCGGTCGCGCGGGCCGTACCGGCCGGTGGCTCCACCGCCGTGCTGCTCCGCCCCGACCTGTCCGTCGCCGGTGTGCCCGCGCGCCACAGCCTCACCCTTCTCGTCGGCCGGCGCCGGCCGACCGGATCCGGCCCGGTGACCGTCCTGCCCGACGCGAGCGCGCAGGGCCTGCTGCTCGTACGCCGGCTCCGCGCCGCCCTGCTCGGGCGTGCCGTGTTCGACGCCGGACCGCCGCTGCGCCCCCTGCGAGAGCGGGAGCGCGCGGTGCCGTACGGGGACACCGGCCTACGCGAAGAGGACATGGCGGGACTTGCCGCCTCCGGAGAGTTCCCCTCCGCCGAGCTGAAATGGTCGGCCAAAGGCTGGACGTACCCGCTCGGCGGGGTGCCGCCCGCCCGGCTGCCGGCCGTCGTCGGCCAAGTCGCCGAAGGGGTGACCACCGCCGCGGACCCGAACCGTCGGCACGCAGCCTCGGTCGGCTTTCTGACCTGGCCGACACCGCCTGTGCCGCCGACACCGCCCGTGCCACCGATGCCGTCGGCTCCGCCGAGGGAGGCCTGATGATCTGCCCCCACTGCCGGGCCACGGTCCGGCGCAAGGAACGTACCGGCGGCGAGTGCGGCCACTGCCGCCGACGGTTCGCCCTCGACCCGAGAGAGCACGGCACGGGCATGAACGACCTGCGGATCGAGCGCCTGGTCCACCGGCTGACGGACGGTGGACGGCTGCGGGTCACCCTCACCCAGCTGTGGTACCTGGCCAGAACGGGGAACCCTGCGCGGCAGGCGACGACCTTGACCTATTCGACGGTACAGCCGTCGTGGGTCCGGTGGCTGGCGATCGTCCCGATGCTCACCGGACTGCTCGTACTCGTCGGAGCGGTGCTCGCCGGACTTCTCGAACGCGCCATCGCCCGGCACCAGGTCGGCGTGTGGGTCGTCGCCCTCGTGCTGGGGTACCTCGTTGTCGCGAGATGCCCCGCCATGTGCCGGTGGGTGATCGACAAGTGCGAAGACTTCGGCGGCAAGCGCACGGCGCGCACGTCCGAGCAGCCCGCGAGAGCGGAGGTCGTGCCCTCGTACGAGGCGTTCCGGTCCATGATGATCGGGCGGTGGACGCAGGTGTACGGCGGTCTGCCGGCCGGGATCATGGACGACGGACCGTACACCGGGTCCGCGCCCCGGAAGCGGCCCAGGGCCGTACTGCTCAGCCTCGACCGGTCCGTCACCGCCTTCCTCAACGCCAACGGCCTGCCCGGCCGCCTCGATCTCGCCCTGGCTGCCACCACCGAGGACCTTGCGGACGACGACGTGCCGGTGGTGGTGCTGCACGATGTCGGCGTGCAGGGCGCGCTGCTGGCCCCGGAGCTGCGCGCGGCCCGTCCGGAGCGAGTGGTCGTGGACGTCGCGCCGCCGGTCCGCAGGGTCATGCACAGCACGCACGCGGTACGGCTGCACACGGAACCGGCCGGGGACGCCAGGTCAACCGTTGTGGCCCGGCTGTGCGAAGAGGCCGGCCTGACCCTGACGGAGGCCGAGTGGTTGGCCGCGGGCTGGTGGAGTCCCCTCGCCGCGATACCCCCGGTGCTGTTGGAGTCAGTCGTCGAGCGGGCGGTCGAACGCGCGCTGGAACTGGACCGGGTACGGCACGCTGCCGCCTCGGTCGGCTTTCTGACGTGGCCGGAGCCGTCCGGCACGTCCTCGGCCCAGGACGGGAGCACCGGATGAGCGTGCTGTGCGTCCGGGTGCCGAAGAGTGGGCGCCGCGGCTCTCGGCCGCTGGGCTGCCAACTGTCCGGAGTGGACATGGATGTGACTCAACTGCCCATGGCCAGGCGAGGACTTGAGTCAACTGTCCAGGCCGGGACGGGACTTGATCCAACTGCCCAGGACAGGCGCTGACTTGATACAACTGCCCGGAGTGGGCAAGGACTTGAGGCAACTGCCCGGTGCCGGAGGGAACTTGAGAGAAGGCGGGGCCGATCGATGACAGCGCGACGCGGCATGGTGTGGCGGCCGGGCTCGGCATGGGGCCCGCTGCTGGGCCGGGCGATCACGCTTGGCGCCGCGCGGGCGGGTGCGCCGGGTGGGATCCGTTTCACGGAGCGGCAGTTGTACTACGAGACGTGCCGGGTACTGCGCCCCGCCCCGCTGAAGGGGTTGGCGCGGCGGATCCCGCGGACGCCGCCCCCGCCGCTGCGGCTGCCCCGGTTCACGTGGGCGCTGGACGCCCGGGGCAGGGAGGACATACCCGGGCTGCTGCCGGAGCCGGTCGCGACCCCGTCCGTCGGCGGGGCGCCGCCCCGGGAGCCGGACCTGTACGACTACGGCCTGCCCCGGCTGCTGGTCTGTCAGGACCGGGCGATCGCACGGATGCTGCTGGCCAACCATGTGCATCTGGAGGCGGCCTGCCCCGTGCTGGCCGCCGAGGACGATCTGCCGCTCGACCCCCGGCTCGTGGCGGCCCTGGAACGAGCAGAGGGGGCCACCGCGCACGTGCTGCACGACGCGAGCCCGGCCGGTCTCGCCCTGCCCGCGCGGATACGGGCCGGACTCGGCCCGGTCCCCGGGGTACGGGTCGCCTCGCTGGGCCTCGCACCCCGGCACGCGGAAGCGCTGCATCTGATGTCCGGGCGCCGACCGGACCCCGTGCCGGACCCGTTGCCGGCCCTCGGGTCGTTGCCCGCCGGGCTGCGGCCACGGGAGGTCGCGTGGCTGGTGGAGGGCCGGTTCACGGAGGTCGCCGCGGTGCGGCCGGCCCGGCTGCTGCGCACCGTGCTGCGACTCACCCGAGGATCGCGGACACCCCGGAACTCCGTCTGGACCGAGCTGCGCGACATGCGCGGCGCGGGCTTCATGACCTGGCCGGCCGAGTGATCCCCCTCCTGAACCGCGGCAGACCCGAGGACCAGAGACGATGATCCGGCCACGCGAGATCGGCTACACCGACGAACTGCTCGCCGACGGCAGCGTTCACCGCACCTACGAGGACGGGCGACAGGAATGGCGCCGCCGGGACCACAACATCGACCATGTCGTGCACTGGCACGACAACCAGGGCGCCTCCGGCACCGACGAACTCCTCGGGGAGCGGATCATCAAGCGCGTACTCACCGATGGCACGGTGACCTACGGCCGGGACATCGGCTACGGCCGGACCCTGTGGGGCCGCGGCGAGACCGTCATGATCAACCGGACGTCGTTCGGCGGCCGACTGGGCGCGATCCTCGTCGGCCTCGGCCTGGCAGGCCTGGCCATCACCGCCACGCAGCTGCCTCCGCTGAACGTGACGCCTGAGGAGGAAGCGGAGCTGCGCCAGCAGGCGCAGAGGTCGTCGTCCGGGGGCGGCGGAGGGGACGGCGGTGGGGGCGATCCGGGCGGCGGGGACGACCAGTGGGACGTGTCCTGGGACACCGACGAGGGCGGCGGCTGGAGCGACGACGACTTCGGCTGACGCAGACATGCCTGTAAGACGACTTCGGCTGGCACAGACATGTGTGCAAGATGACCTCGGCTGACCCAGACATGCCTGCAAGACGGCTTCGGCTGACGCAGACACGCGTGAACGTGGCACATGGAAGGAGCCGTTGATGGCGCGCTTCTGCGCCTGCCTGGCACCCGCCCCCGCGCGGGCCGAGGACCACCTCGCCGCAATGGGGGCCACCCGCGGCAAGGCACCCGGCCTGGCCCTGGTCGAGGGCGAACCCGGCCACGCCGACGGTCCGTTCGCCGCCCACGGGCTGACCGCCGTCGGCGAGGTCACCCTGCACAACCGTGCCGAGCTGCACGCCGCCCTGGCCGCCGACGGCACCCCCGCGCCGCCCGACTGCTCCGACGGCGAACTGCTGCTGCGCTGCTGGGCCCGGCTCGGCGAACGCGGAATCGCCCTGGCGGAGGGCATGTTCGCGCTCGCCGTCCTGGACGGCACCGACCTCGTGCTGATCCGCGACCACGTCGGTGCCCGTACCCTCTTCTACGCCCGCGCCGACGACTCCTGGGCCGCCTCCACCTCACTGCGCGCGCTGCGCCGCTGGCCCGCCCTCGGCACCGGCCTGAACCTCGCCGCCGTGCGCTCCTTCCTGACCTTCGCCTATCTGCCCGGCGAGGAGACGCTGCTGCGCGGCGTACGCGAGGTACTGCCCGGGCGGGTGCTGCGGCTCGCGTCGGACGGCACCGTCACCGAGCACGTGCACTGGGAGCCGAGCGAACACCTCACGGACCCCGCGTCCGACGATCCGTCGGGCCATGTCCTGGCCCTGCGCGCCCTGTTGGAAGAGGCCACCGCGTGCCGGCTGCCCGAGGCCGAGGCCGTCGGGGTGCTGCTGTCCGGCGGCATCGACAGCTCCCTGGTCACCGCCCTGGCCGCCAAGCTGCACGCCCACCCCGTGCACACCTACTCCATCAGCTTCGGCGATGAACTCCCCAACGAACTCGGCTACTCGGGCCTTGTCGCCGCCCACTGCCACACCCGTCACCGCGTCCTGACCGTCTCCGGCGACGCCGTCGCATCCAGGCTCGCCGAGGCGGCGGCACTGCTGGACAGCCCGGTCGGTGACCCGTTGACGGTGCCCAACCTGATGCTCGCCGAGGCTGTCGCGGGCGACGGGCTGCGGATCGTCCTGAACGGCGAGGGCGGCGACCCGGTCTTCGGCGGTCCCAAGAACCTGCCGATACTGGTCCACGAGATGCACCACGGATCCGGCGGAGCCGAGGACCGCGCCACGGCCTATTTGCGCTCGTACCGCAAGTGCTGGACCGACATGCCCGATCTGCTCACCCCCGACGCCCTGCGCGCCCTGGAAAGTGCCCCGCCGCTCCAGCGGTTCGTCGAGCCCTACCTCACCGGCCCGGACCGGATGACGCGTCTGCTCAACCAGCTCCTCCACTGCAATCTGCGGACCAAGGGCGCCCACCACATCCTCACCAAGGTCGAGCGCCTGACCGCCTCCCAGGGCCTCCAGGGCCGCGCCCCGCTCTTCGACCGGCGGGTCGTGGACTGCGCCTTCGCCACCCCGCCCGCCTTCAAACTCCGCGGCACGGCCGAGAAGTGGGTACTGAAGGAGGCCGTGCGCGATCTACTGCCCGCCACCGTCGTGGACCGGCCCAAGAGCGGGATGCGGGTCCCCGTGCAGCAGTGGCTGAGCGGCCCCTTGAGGGACCTGGGCGGGGACCTGCTGCTCGGCAGGGAGGCACGACAGCGGGGACTGTTCCGGCCCGACACCGTGCGCACCTGGATGAGAGGCGAAGGCGCACTGCTGCCACGGCAGGGCGGCAAGCTGTGGCTCCTCCTCACCCTGGAGCTGTGGCTGCGGTCGTACGGACTGTGAAGCCCATCGGCGCAACTCGTCGGCGCAACCCATCGGCGCAACTCATGGGCACAACCCATCGGCACGAGGAGGCCCGCATCAATGCCATGCCGACCGCTTACGTGGCAGCCTCCGACGTCTCCAACGCCGTCCTCTTCCTCGTGTCCGACTCCGACGAATCCCGTTTCACCACTGGGACGCATCTCAAGGTCGACGCCGGTGCGCTGGCCAAGCGGGGCCAGTGAGGGCGGGCTGCCGCAGGTGCTGTTGAGGACCTGGTGTTCAGGAGCCCCTGGCATGCCGGAGTGGGTGCAATCAGGGCCCCCGGAGCCAGGTAATCATGTCCTTGGTCGTGGAGAAACGTCTTACGCTGCCACCGGACCGGCTCACGCTGTTCGGCCTCTACTACCAAACAGTGTCGGACCGGGAGTTCGCCAAAGAGGAACAAGCTCAGAACCAGCTGCGCGCCGACGGCTTCGACGTCCGCGACGAGGACGCCGGAGGGTCATAGCTGTGCGGCTGTGCGGATCAGCCCGGCGAGGGCGAGGGAGCGGCTGTGCGCGGGCCAGGCGATGTGGGTGACCACAGGGGGTGCGTCGGTCAAGGGGACGGCGGTGTGGTCGGCCCATAGCCAGGCGCGGGCGGAGTCGGGAAGGACGGCCACGGTGCGTCCGAGGGCGATCAGCTGGGCCAGTTGCGTCTGGTCGTGGATCTCGGGGCCCGGGCCGGGTGGGTACGTGCCGTGGCTGGGCCAGCGGGCGAGCGGAAGATCGGGGACGTCGCTGATGTCGGCCAGGGACAAAGTCCTGCGCGCGGCGAGGGGGTGCCCGGCGGGCAGGACAGCGATCTGCCCCTCGGTCAGCAGTTCCTCGCTGTCGAACCCGGCGAGGGAGTTGAACGGCGCGTGCATGAGCGCCACATCAGCGCGGCCATCGCGCAGCAGCCCTTCCTGCTCACACATGCCGCACGGCAGCACCTCGATCTCGGCGGCATCGGGCTCGGCCGCGTAGGCGTCGAGAATCTTCTGCAGCAGTTCGTGAGACCCGGCGGCCTTCACCGCCAGCACCAGGCGATTGCGGGAGTCACCCGGACTGTCGGCGCCACCGGCGCGACGGGTGCGGCGAGCGGCAGCGGTGGTCGCGTCGAGGGCTGCGCGGCCCTCGTGCAGCAGCACCTCTCCGGCGCCGGTCAGACAGACGCCGCGGCGGTTGCGTTCCAGCAGGGAGACGCCGAGGCGGCGCTCAAGCTGCTGGATCGCCCGGGACAGCGGTGGTTGGGCCATGCCGAGGCGCTCGGCGGCGCGGCCGAAGTGCAACTCTTCGGCGACGGCGACGAAGTACCTCAACTCGCGGGTTTCCAAGGTGTCCACGGCCACAGCCTTCCTCAGTGATACCTGTCGGGTATGACAGGACACCGTATCGGTGTTGGATGCACCGCTCGTCCGCGAGTGAACATCAACGGCATGAGCGAAACGAAGATCGCGCTGGTGACCGGTGCGAACAAGGGAATCGGGTACGAAATCGCGACCGGGCTGGGCGCCCTCGGGTACCGCGTGGGCGTGGGAGCCCGTGACGAGGCCCGGCGCGAGAGCGCCGTTGAGAAGCTGCGCGCCGCAGGGGTGGACGCGTTCGGGGTGCCGCTGGAGGTGACCGGCGACCAGAGCGTCAATGATGCCGCCGAACTGATCGAACGGCAGGCCGGGCGCCTGGACGTCCTGGTCAACAACGCCGGCATCTCAGGAGAGATGGGTCCGGGGTGGGTGCAGGACCCGACCACACTCGACCTCGACCTGGTCCGCACGGTCGTGGAGACCAACGTCATCGGTGTCATCCGGGTGACCAACGCGATGCTGCCGCTGCTGCGGCGCTCGACGTCGCCACGCATCGTCAACGTCTCCAGTGCCGTCGCCTCCCTGACCCGGCAGGCGGACCCGGACATCGAGATCGGCCCTGTCATGGCGGCCTATTCGCCGTCGAAGTCGTTCCTCAACGCCGTCACCGTGCAGTACGCCCGGCGGTTCGCCGATACGAACATCCTGATCAACGCCGCCTGCCCGGGCCTGGTCGCGACCGACTTCACCGGTTTCCAAGGGCCCCGCACTCCTGAGCAGGGCGCAGCCACAGTGATCCGGCTTGCCACGCTGCCCGACGGCGGCCCGACCGGTTCGTTCTTCGAGGACGACGGCGTCATCCCCTGGTGACCCCGAACCTGTCGTGATCATGCCGTGAGTCCTGGTGTGGCTCGACGCGACCGCAGATACCGAGGCCAGTGGCATGGGGTACTACCGCTCCCCGCCCGACAGGCCGTCCGCCGCACGCCGACCACCCGATCGTGTGGTCGGCGTGCGGCGGACGCCGGGCGCGAGCAGGCTCGTGACCTCGGCGATCGCCTCCGCCGAGGGCGGGAAGTACTTCCGTACGTTCTCGGGCTCCTTGTACCGGGACTTCACCATCACCCGCACGGTTACCCCAAGAGCTGTCGCAATCCCGGTGTATTGAGCAGGCGTTGGCGGGGTCGAAGAGGTCTTCGGCGGCTGGAACTCCCCGCCACGCGCCGACCGCGGGGCGACACGGTGTCGTTACCCCTGGGATGAGCCTCCCGCGATGCGGAGCCTGATCGTGCGGGACTCGGGGCGGAGTGCGAACTCGGGCCACACGTCCGGTCCGCAGGACCGTGAGCCGAGACCGTGCTGGGCGGCGTCGATGATCAGGTGACTCGTCGTCGAATCCGGGAGTTCATGCGGGTGCCCCGCCCGGGCGATCTGGTGCGGGGTGTGACGGCTGAGCGTGAAACCGGGACGGCGTCCGTGTATGTCGGGGAGTGCCACGATGCCCAGCACCTCGGTGCCGGCACTCGTCAGCGCCAGTTGGCGCAGCCGGGAGCGGTGCCCGGTCTCCTGGGGGCGGGCGTAGTCGACCGAGAGGTCGCGGACGCTGGAGGAGAAGCGGCCGGTGCGTGCGGCGCGCAGACTGTCGGGGTAGGACTCGAACGGGCCGAGGCCGAACCACTCGGCGCCGTCGACGGGAGCCGCGCCGTCCGGCAGTTCGAAACTGATCCCGATCCGTGGCCACACCGTCTGCCAGCCGCTGGAAGGCTCGATCTCCACACGCAATTCCAGTTCGTCGCCTTCGAGCGACCACACGGACTCCAGCATCACCGACAACGCGGAGTTCGCCGCGGAGACCTTGTCGATAGTGCGCAGGGCGCCCGCGGCGTACTCCACGGACACGCGTCGCGTGGTCAGCCGGTCGAGCCCGTCGCGACGCCACAGCGCGGCGTTGGAGACCCCGGCGATGCTGGCGTCGCTCTCCTCGACCTCGTCGGACGCGCTTTCGTCGTTGTCGGTCGGCGCACGGAACAGCTCCAGCCGCGGACCCGTCACGGCGCGGTCGGCGAGGCGGACGAGGGACCCGTCGACGAACTCGGCGACGCCGAGGGTCAGCGTTCCGTTGCCCGGCCGCCAATCGGTCCGGGGCCGGACCGCAGGCACGGGACGACGCGTCGAGCGGTCCAGTTGGACGGTCGCGATCACATGCCCTTCGCGCGCCCAAGCGGTGTCGGCCGCCAGCACCGCGTCGAGGGTGAGCCAGGTCTCCGAGTCCTGGGACACCGGGATCCGTGGCAGCGGCACCCGTCCCGACTCGCCCGCGGCGAGGACGGGAACCTCCAGGTCCCCGGAAGTCACGGGTGTCCCGTCGTGCTCGACGCGCCAGCGGAAGCGCAGGTCGGAGGTGTCGGCCGAGTGCCACAGGTTCGTGATCGCGACTTTGTCACCGTCGAAGGCGAAGCGGATCGGCTGTACGACGGCCTTGTACTCGTGCAGGCTGGGCGTCGGGACGTCGTTGCTCAACAGCATCCCGTCCATGACGAAGTTGCCGTCGTGCACGACCTCGCCGAAGTCGCCGCCGTACGCGTAGTACGGCGTACCGTCCGGGGCCGTCGTCAGGATGCCGTGATCGCGCCATTCCCAGACGAAGCCGCCGTGCAGCCGCGGATGATCGTGCACGAGCGCCTCGTACTGATCGAGCGCTCCCGGCCCGTTGCCCATCGCGTGGGCGTACTCGCACAGCAGGAACGGCTTGGTGCGCTGCCGGGCGCTCTGCGCGGGCGTGCAGTTCAGCAGCGTCGAGTGGGAACCGTCGGTGCCGATCCGCTTGGTCTCCAATACAGACGTGTACATGCGCGAGTAGACATCGGTGTACTCGCCGGCGTGGTCGCCCTCGTAGTGCACGGGCCGTCCGGCGTCACGGGCGTGGACCCAGGACGCCATCGCGGCGAGGTTGCTGCCGGTTCCCGCCTCGTTGCCCAGCGACCAGATCACGATGCTGGGATGATTCTTGTCCCGCTCGACCGTCCTCCGGATCCGGTCGAGGTACGCCCCGCGCCATTCCGGGTCGTCGCTCGGATTGCCGACCCAGCCGACCTTGTCGAAGCCGTGCGTCTCCAGATCGCATTCGAGGACGACCCAGAATCCGAGCTCGTCGGCGAGGTCGAGCAGCCGTGGATGCGGCGGGTAGTGGCTGGTGCGGATCGCGTTCACATTGAACCGCTTCATGCGCGCCAGGTCCTTGCGGGCGTGCTCCTCGTCGAAGACGCGGCCGCGCTGGGGCTCGGCTTCGTGGCGGTTCACCCCGTGGAACACGACACGGCGGCCGTTGACCAGGAACTGGCCACCGTGGATCTCGACCGTGCGGAACCCCAACCGAAGGGCGATGCTCTCCGCCGCGGTCGACACGGCGACGTCGTACAGACGAGGCCGCTCGGCGGACCAGGGCTTCACGCCCTCGATGTCGAGCGGAGCCACGTCGGCCGCAGTGGCCCAGACCTTCTCGACGTCGAGTTCGGGGATGCGCAGGGTGACAGGGAATGCCGCCACGTCGGCGGTGATCTCCGGGTCGATGTGCCCGTGCCCGTTGTCGAAACCGGTCCGCAGCCACACGTCCTCGATGCCGCCGGCCGGCCGGGCGAGCAGGGTGACATCGCGGAAGATGCCCGGCAGCCACCACTGGTCCTGGTCCTCGACGTAGCTGGCCGCCGACCACTGGTGCACCCGTACGGCGACGACGTTGTTGCCCGGACGTACCGACGACGTCACGTCGAACTCGTGGGCGAGTCGGCTGCCACTGGCGCTGCCGATCTCGACGCCGTTCACCCACACCTTGAAGAGCGACTCGACACCGTCGAACCGCAGCACCACGCGCTCGGCGTCCGACCAGTCGGCGGGTATGCCGAAGTCGCGGCGATAGTCACCGGTGGGGTTGTCGTCCGGGACATGGGGTGGGTCGATCGGGAACGGGAACTGCACGTTCGTGTAAATCGGCCGACCGTACGCACCATCGCCCTGGAGGACCCAGTGAGAGGGCACCGGGATGCTGTCCCAGCCGTGGTCGTCGAAGCCTTCGGCCGCGAAGTCCTCCGCCACCGACGCCGTGGGCGACAGACGGAAGCGCCAAGACCCGTTCAGCGAACGAGAGGGGGCGTCGGAGTGCAGCCACGAGCGCGCCGGGCGTAGCGCGCCACGCCCTGGTGCGGTGTCCGAAACGTATGCGCAGAGCTCGGAGGACAAGAGGTCACAACTCTTTCTTGGTAGCAGGCGGGGGATGCGTACGCCGGTTGCGGGGTCTACCGGACCACCACTGTGCGGATCTCCCAGGGGCCGAGGGAGAGTTCGAGGCCGTCGGGAGCCGTCGTCTCGGAAAGTGGTCGTCCGAGCAGGTCGACCGTGGTGGCTTCGGTGAACGCGCCGGCCACGCGGACGGTCGCCCCCGCGTCGCTCATCGCGACCAACCGTACCTCGGTGCCGGCCCCGCGATCGTCGTCGGCGACGCGGCGGATGCTGGACACGAACACGTCCCTGCCATCGACCCGTACGCCCGTCGCGTCTGGAGGCAGCAGCCCTCCTCCAGGTGCGGTCCCGCGGGCGACGAGTGCGTCGTTGCGGAACTCCTCGGCGAGAGCGACTGCGTTCGCACCCTGCCAGCCGGTCGCCGAAGGCACGACGGCGAAGCGGTTCTCGACGCGTATGCCGAGATCCTGCGCGCCCGGTACGGGGATCTCGCTCGCCGCGGGCTCGTCACGGAGGGGATGGATGTTGACGCTGATCGAGCCGATCGCGCGCAGCAGCGTGATGGCGAGTTCCGAGCCGTCGTCGAGGAGTTCGTACTCGCTGGAGTGGTCGAGCAGGACGTTGGCGGCGCCGGCCGACACGAACGAACTCGCGGGGAAGGTCGGGAGCGGGTATTCACCCCAGCCGCCCTCGGCGGTGAGCCCACGCTCGGTGACGGCGAACTGCCCGGCGGACGCGGACCCGGCCACGGGCTCGGGCAGCGGCACATGGAAGCGCAGCCGGTGATCGGCGGACTGGTTCAAGAACGACGTGGAGACACGGGCGAACGGTTCACCCGCGCGCACTTCCACGAGCATCTCCACCGGGGTCGCCACCGTCCGGCTGCCGCGCAGATCGCGGTCGGAACAGAGCGCGGTGGGCCACTCGTAGACGCGCGTGACGCACAACCTCGAACGCAGCGGGCCGCTTTCGAGGAGTTCGACGGCGATCTCCGTCGGCTCGGACACGAGCACGTCCTGAGCCGGGGGAGCGTAGTTGTAGCTGTCGCCGCGGTCACCGCCGTCGACGAGGCGGCCGACTCCGCGCAGAACGGTGCCGTCGGCCCCGGTCACGTCCAGGGTGCCGTCGGCGGCGACCACGACCTCGACCAGTCCGTTCGAGAGTGCGCGATCCGCCGCCCTCGCGGGTGCCGGCGTCGTCGACAGCACGGCAGGCCGGTCGCTCGGTTCGACCCGGAAGCTCGCCAGCCCGGATGCGGGGAGGTGTACGGGCACCAGCGCGGTGGCCCGCGCCTCCTCCAGCGTCAGCACCCGCCACTCACCCGGATGCGCGGCGGCCGCGGCGGCGACCTCGCGGCGCAGGATCAGCAGGTCGAACGGTCCGCCGGCCGGCACCTCGGCGAGGTGGAAGACGAGCGAGCCCGGGGTGAGCTCGTAGTGGTCGATCAGTCGGCCGAAGAGCTCGCGGCGGTGAATCCGGCGCAGTACGCGTTCGAGATGCGAGGCGTCCATGTGTTCGTCGCTGAGCACGGTCGGGGCCTTGGAGATCAGCTGCACGGGCTGCGTCGAGCCGTCGGCGGCGAGCGCGCCGAGCGCGGCTCCCTCCGCCGGGGCCACGACGTCGACCTCGACCAGCGTCGTTCGCGGGAACGGCAGCGGGTTGGCGACCAGATAGCCGTCGCTCGGCACCAGGGCGGCGGGCTCGGCGAGGGCCGCGTCCCGAACAGCGCGCGCGGCCTGCGCGGCTTCGGCGAGCCGTGCCTCGACCTGATCGCAGGTCTCGTCGGTGCCGGAGCCGACCACCGAATCGTGCGCGGTCGACTCGATGATCTTGTGCCATGCGAGCGAGAGGAACGGAGAGTCGTCGCGCCGGGACCACAGGGCGTTCATCCGCTCCGCATGGTCGACGGTCCGTTCGGCGACGGCCATACGCTGCTTGAGCCCGAGCCGTACGGAGAGTACGCCCGGCAGGATGTTGCCGCGCACATGGCTGCGCAGCTCACCGGTGACGACGGTGGACACCTCGTCGCGCACATGCATGCGGATGTACTCGTCGAGCGTCGCGATGGTGATGGCGCGCTCCTCGCTGGACGCGCGTCGCAGCCAGGCCGCGAGGTGCGGGTCGGGCGCGTTGTGGTCGGTGCCGGCCATCGCCAGCACCGGGTCGCCACCCCACCGCTCGGCCGTCATCTCCGCGTACTCGCCGAGCGCGCGGCCGATCCGGTCGGGCACCAGCAGGACGTCGAGGCCGTTGTCGTAGCCGTCGAAGAGGAACTCGGTGCGTACCTCGGAGCCGTCGGGAGCGCGCCAGCGGAAGGCGTGACCGTCGACGGAGCCGGGCACACCACGCCACAGCGCCGCGTGCTCGATTCCGGCGCGCGCCAGGATCTGTGGCATCTGCGCGATGTGGCCGAACATGTCCGGCAGGTAGCCGATGGGCATCGAGCCGCCGAGGTCCGCCGCGGCAGCCCATCCCATCTGCAGGTTGCGCACGATGGTCTCGCCGGAGCAGAGGAACTCGTCGAGCAGGATGAGCCACGGCCCGATGGCGAGCCGGCCCTCGCTGACCAGGGTCACGACGCGGTCCCGGTTCTCCGGCCGCACCTCCAGGTAGTCCTCGATCGCGGCCATCTGCCCGTCGACGGTGAACCGGAAGTCCGGGTTCGCCTCGGCCGTCTCCAGCACGGTGTCGAGGGCGGCGACGAGCCGGTGCCGGAACACCTGGAATGGCTCGTACCACTCACGGTCCCAGTGGAAATGGGGCACGAAGACGGCGGAGTTCTGCATGGCGAGAGGGACCTTCTGTGCTGTCAGGGCGAGAACGGGGTGCGGGGGCGCGCAGTCACTTGAGGGAGCCGGCGGCGAGTCCGGTGCGCCAGAACCGCTGAAGGATGATGAACACGATGATCACGGGCACGATCGACACCAGTGAGCCGGTGATCACGGACTCCTGCAGGAGCGGGGCGCGGGCCGTCTGACCATTCCACTCGTACAGGCCGAGCGTGATCGGGAAGAGCTGCTCCTTCTGCAGCATCACCATCGGAAGGAAGAAGTTGTTCCAGATGGCGACGAACTGGAACAGGAAGATCGTCACCAGCGCCGGCAACATCAGTTTGAACGCCACTGAGAAGAAGATGCGGAACTCGCCGGCGCCGTCCAGCCGTGCTGACTCGATGAGCTCCTGGGGGACGGAGGCGTTGGCGAAGATGCGCGCGAGATAGACGCCGAACGGGCTGACGATGCTGGGCAGGAACACCGCGAGATAGGTGTTGACGATCCCGGTCGCCGAGAACAGCAGGAACAGCGGGAGCGCGAGCGCGGTGGTGGGAACGAGGACGCCGCCGAGGATGACGGAGAACAGGAACTCGCGGCCGCGGAACGTGAACTTGGCGAGTGCGTAGCCGCACAGCGCGGAGATCAGAGTTCCGACGGCCGCACCCAGCACCGCGTAGATGACGGTGTTCACGGCCCAGCGTCCGAAGATCCCGTCGCTGCGGGTGAACAGGATCCGCAGGTTCTCGAACAGGTTGAAGTGTGTGAACGCCAGCCCGTTGGTGGAGGCGAGGTCGCCCTGGGGTTTTGTCGCGGCGACGATCAGGAAGTAGACCGGCAGCAGGAAGTAGATCGCCAGGAGAAACATCAGGGCCAAGGCGGCCGTGCGGCTGACGCGGCTTTCACGGATCACGGGTTGGTTGCTCACAGTCCGGCCTTCTTCGAGGTCAGTCGCATGAACCCGAAGCTCAAGACGAAGGTGATGACGGCGATGACCACGGAGATCGCTGCGGCCTGCTGGTAGTTGTTCCCGGAGGCCACCGCGTACGCGAGCATGTTCGGGGTGAACGTGCTGGAGATGTTCGAGGAGATCTGGCGCAGCACGGCCGGCTCGGCGTAGAGCTGCAGTGTCCCGATGATCGAGAACACCGTGGTGAGGACGATCGACGGGGCGATGATCGGAACCTTGATCCGCCACGCGATCGTCCAGTTGCTCGCACCGTCGATCTTGGCGGCCTCGTAGAGCTCCTGGGGGATCGACTGCAGGGCCGAGTACATGATCAGCATGTTGTAGCCGGTCCAGAGCCAGGTGGAGACGTTCGCCGCCGACCACAACACGGCACCCGGACCGAGGAAGTCGGGCTGCAGCCCCATGCGGTTCAGCAGATCGACGATGGGGCTGAGCTGCGGCGAGTAGAGGTACGACCACATGATCGCGGCGATGACACCGGGCACGGCGTAGGGCATGAACGCCGTGATGCGGAAGAACGCCTTGAGCCTCAGCACAGGAGTGTCCAGCAGCAGCGCCATGACCAGCGCGACGAACAGCATGACCGGCACCTGCACGACGCCGAACAGTCCGATGCGCCCGATGCTGGCCCAGAACTCGGTGTTCTGGAAGACCTGTACGTACTGCTCGAAACCGCCGAAGGTCGTGTACGACGTCCCGTACTGGCCGCCGGTGCGGCGCACGACCCGGAAGCTCTGCCAGAGCGCGTAGCCGACCGGCACCAGGTAGAACAGCACGAACGGGAGGAAGAACGGGATCAGGAACGCGACGACGGTGCCCACTCGGGGGCCGCCGCCGGCGAGACGACGGCGGCGGCCCCCGGGCGACGCCACCACGCGGGTTGAGCGGGTTGCGATGTCAGTCATCCTGCGGTCACTTGCCCGCCGCGGCCGGGATCGCCTGATCCTTCATCGATTTCAGCGCGGCCGCTTGGGCGTCCGAGAGCGCGTCCGAGAGCGTGCCGTCGCCGGCCGCCGCCTTGGCCATGGCGTCCTGCAGCTTCAGGTTCACGGTCTTTTGGGTGGGTCCCCAGGCGAAGCTGGTGTCGATGCTCTTGGACGAGGCGGCGAAGACGTCGAAGATCTTCTCGTTGTTGTAGTACGGAACGCCCTTCGACAGCGAGGGAAGCTGCAGACCGTCGTTGGCCGCCGGGTAGAGGCCGCCCAGCTTGTTCTCCAGCGCGAGGGCCTCCGGGTCGGAGTTCAGCCAGGTGTTGAACTTGACGGACTCGTACAGGTGCTTGTTGCCCTTCATGAACGCGACGGTCGATCCGCCCCAGTCGCCGGACGCGCCGTTCGTGCCCCACGTCGGCATCGGGACGATCGACCACTTGCCGGCCTGCTTGGGCAGGTTGTCGCGGAACATGCTGTAGCCCCAGGCGGCGCCGACGTAACTGGCGATCTGGTCCTTCTGGTATGCGGCGTACATCTGCGTCGAGCCATTGGCCAGGTCGGTGCGCACGAGCTTGTCGGAGATCAGCTTCTGCCAGTACTCCGCAACCTGCTTGCTCTGGTCCGACTCGACGGTGACGTGCCACTTGTCGCCGGAGTAGTCGTACATCTTGGCACTGTTCTGCCAGAGGAGTCCGTTGAACCACTCGGCGTTGTTCGGGTCGAAGAACGTGATGGTGAGGCTGGGGTCCGCCTTGTGCAGCTTCTGCGCATCCGCTGCGTACTCGTCCCAGGTCTTCGGGATCGCGAGGCCGTGCTTCGTGAAGATGTCACTGCGCACGTAGAGGGCCATCGGGCCGGTGTCCTGCGGGAGGGCGAACACTCCGGTGCCGCCGAAGCTGGTCTGCGACCAGGTCCACGGTACGAACTTCGACTTGGCCGCGGTGGCCTCCGAGCACGCCGAGGCGTCCACGAAGGCGTTCTGGGTGCGCAGGCTGGGGAGCTCGTCGTAGCCGACCTGGGCGAGCTCCGGCGCCTTGCCCGCCTTGAGGGCGTTGCCGATGGTGCCGTACTGGTCGTTGGAGATGTTCTTCATCTGAACCTGGATGTCCGGGTTCTTCTTGTTCCACAGGGCTATGACCTGGTCCATGCCCGGAACCGTGTTCCAGTACTGGAGCGTGACCTTGCCCTTCGCGGGCGTGCAGGAAGCTGCGGATGCCTTATCCGACGGGGCTGAAGACGAGCATCCGGCGAGCACGGTGACACCGGCTGTCGCGGCGACGACGGCGAGGCGGATGCGCGTGACTGTGTTGCTCATATTTTCCGTTCCAGAGACGACTAGCGACGGTGCTAGACGGGTCGACGTTGACACCTCGGGCAGGGATGCCTTCTGGTTGGAAGGGACAAGACACCACGGTGTCGGTCAAGCGCCGTGGTGGGAATTCGCAACTGCGTACTCGATGCCCGTGAGCGTTCACGTGAGCGTTCACGTGAGCGTTCACGTGAACGCTCACGGGCATATGAAGTGCTGGGAAGTCTGCGCTCAGGCGCGGTCAGGTGTCAAGACTCGGAGTCACACACGAGTCCGGCAGGTTAAGCGGACCCGCTCAGCCGCAGCTCGGCCCGGACGACGAGGTCGTCGTCCCCCAGCGGAGCCACGCCGGTCAACAGCCGTGCGACCTGGTCGATGGCGAGCGCGCCGAGCCTGCGCGTGTCGAGGGCGACGCTGGAGAGCGGAGGCTCGACGAGCGCGCCGAGCTGGAGGCCGTCGAAGCCGATCACGGCCAGGTCCTGCGGGACGCTCCTGCCCAGTCGGCGCGACTCGCGCAGGGCGCCGATCGCGATGATGTCGTTGAAGGTGAAGAGCGCGGTGACATCCGGATGGGCAGTGAGCAGGGCCCTGAGCGCCGCTCCGCCGCCGTCGGCCGACTGGTCCGCGCCGATCACCATGCCGGCGTCGATCCCGTGTGACACCGCGGCCGTTGTGAACCACTCGCGCCGGATGCTCGGCTCGGCACGGCCCGAGTGGTCGAGCATGCCGATCCGTGTGTGGCCCTTTGCGACCAGGTGAGCGACCGCGGAGTGCACCCCCTCCTCGCCGTCGATCCGGATCGAACTGAACCGCGCGGTGTGGTGCTCGCGGCCGATGAGCACCACAGGCATGCCTCGGGTGAACAGCTCCAGCTCGTGCTCGGCACAGCTGAAGTAGCCGACGACCGCGTCCACCTGCGAGCTGATCACCTGCAGCGTGCCGAGCTCCTCTTCGGCCCGGTCCGCGGTGTCGTATACGACGACGTGCCAGCCACGGCTCCGGGCTGCCTCCAGCGCGGCCGCGGCGACCTCGGTGAAGAACGGGTTGAGCAGGTCGGGGATGACCAGCCCGATGGTGGTGGTGTCCTGCCGGACCAGACCGCGGGCGAACCGGCTCGGCCGGTAACCGAGGGCGCGGGCGGCGTCGAGGACGCGCTGTTTGGTGGAGCCGTCGATCTCGCCCTTGTCGTTCAGCGCCCGCGACACGGTCTGACGGGACACACCGGCGGACCGGGCGACGTCATGGATCGTGACTTTCCGGGGCTCCGTGCCTGACACCGACGACGAAACCATCGCCCACCTCCTGCGTCTTCTTGCGAACGCCGACGCGTCCGCAGGGCCCGAGTATGCCTGTGCGGGGCGCGGCCACGCGAGATCAGGACCATTGCTCATCGGCAGAGACGCTCAGGCCGCTGCCGTACCTCATCAGTCGGATCGCCCCTGCTGACCTGACCACGCCCTGGACGACGAGCTAGGCGTGCAGGGTGCCGTCCAAGACCGTGACGGCGTTTCTGGTGAGGTGGACGCGATCGCCGTGCCCGGCAGTGCGGAGCGGCCCAGTGCGCACGGACGCCTGGAGGCCGGTGCGCCCGTCGCGGCCAAGTCGCGCCGACCGGTGAGGGGCGAGCACGGTGTGAGCGCTGCCCGTGATGAGGTCCCCGGGGATGCCCCTGGCGGGCGCGAAGAAGCGGGAAACGAAGTCGTACTCCAGGCCGGTCTCGGCCGCCGGTGCCGTGATGATGAAGCCGAGCAGGCCCTCGCGGCGTGTCAGGGCGGTTACCGCGTCCAGGTCGGGAGTCACGGCTCGGACGGTTACCTCGCCGGTCAGGACTGTCAGCAGATCACCGAGCGCGCCGGTACGGAAGGTGGCCTCAAATCTGACCATCAGTGCCTCGGACAGGCCTTCCGGCATGGGGACTTCGATGCAGGGTGCGGCCGGAAAGTCCAAAGTGATGCTGCCTTCCATGTCGGCGTGGGTGACAAGGATGCCGTGCTGCCGACTGCTGAATCGCACGGTGCCGATGAGCCCCTGCTCGGCACGCAGCATGTGCGCCGTGGCCAATGCGGCATGGCCACACAGTCTGGCCTTGACGAGCGGGGTGAACCAATGGATGGCCCACTCAGCCTCGGCCCTGACGGACAGCGGGAGAGCGAACGCAGTCTCGGAGCAGTTCATTTCGTTCGCAAACTGCCGCAATCTTCCGCAACCTGCTGCAATCAGGCATCTTCCGGTCACTCCCCGGCGGGCAGGAGACACACACCCGCCGGGTTCCCGGCGAACGGACGATCAGTGACGGCGTCGACAATGTGCATTCGCATGCCAGGGCCGTAGCAATGCCAATCGAAGTCCCACCGAGCCCAATCCTGGGTGAGCGGAGTGACGCACCCTGAGGGACAGGGCCCTCCGGTACAGGGCCCCCGTGGCCTCCTCCACCCCTGAACGGAGCGGATCCTGAGCTGGGAGAGGCGGTGGCCGCCGGGGCCCGGCTGATCGAGCGGGTGCGAACCGGATGCGGGCATGCTGCGGGGATGCAGGCCCTCAAGATCGCTGAGGCAGGCGGCGCGACGGCCGGACCCAGAGGGGCTGTACCGGACAACGGGCTATTTCATGTGGGGAGTCTGCGGTAGCAGATGAGTGTGGCCGCGTTCGTGGTGAAGGCCAGGCAGTGGCCGGCCTTGCGTTCGTAGCGGCGGTGTAGACGTCGGTATCCGCCGAGCCAGGCCATGGTGTGTTCTACGACCCACCGGTGTCGGCCGAGCCGTTGGGAGTTTTCGACTCCTCGGCGGGTGATGCGTGGGGTGATCCCTTGCGCCCGCAACCATCGGCGCAGGGGCGGGTAGTTGTATCCCTTGCAGCCGTGGAGTTTCGCCGGGCATCGTCTGCGGGGTCCGCGTCGGGAGCGGATGGGCGGTATCCCGCGGACTAGCGGTTCGAAGACCTGGCTGTCGTGCACGGCGGCGCCGGAGATGCCGATGGAGAGGGGGGCAGGCTCTTCCGGCCGACGATGAGGTGGATTTTCGATCCGCTCTTGCCACGGTCGGTCGGATTCGGTCCCTTCAATGGCCCCCTTTGACCGTGCGGACGCTGACGGAGTCGATGGCGCACCGTGACCAGTCCAGCTCGCCCCGGCCGTCGAGTTCGTCGAGCACCAGGCGATGGAGTCTGGTCCGGACACGGGCCCGGGACTACTCGGTGAACCTCCGGAACGCGGTGACGCCCGACGGGCCGATGCCAGGCGGAAGTTGGTTCCATGTGCAGCCGGACGTGGCCACGAACACAGTGGCGACCAAGACCTCCCGGTCACCGTGAGACCGACGACGGCCTTCGCCCTGTGGGCGTGACGGCGCCGGAGGCGCCAGGCAGTATCCCGCAGGAACACACCCAATGAAATGACCTGTAAACGCAACGGCGTTGACCGACCGCGTCGGCCCAACTCAGCCGGCCCCAACCGAAACAGAGGGGCTGACGACTCTGCAAAAGCGGCGCCCCTGGCCGGGAAGGGGCCATCCTGAACCGTCCGCCCGGGATGCCGCTGGAGGAGAACGGGCTGATCAGCAGCTACTGGCGCGGCCGGACCCGGTACGGGCTCGCCGGCCTGCCGCCCTCGAAGTCGGAGCAGCCGCGCCGGGCCGTATCGCCGAGAATCCGCCGGTCGTCGTCGACACGGCTGAACCTGCCTGAACCCTCCCGCTGGACGACGACCGCTACCCCACCAGATTTCTGGACTTTCTGAACTTTCTGGACCGCCTACGCGTACGCATGAATTTACAGGCCGCCCACCGTTCACCCAAAATTCTGGCGGGCCTCGTTTATTTTCCCTCTTAACGGTTTGACTGTTTTCATTTCATCTTCTCAACGCTAGCGTTTCCATGGTCATCTACTGAACGAAGGAAAGGGAGTTCCCATGTTCAAGATTTCGAACCGTGCGTTGATCTCGGTATCCTTGGGTGCCTTGACCGCTATTACTCTCAGTACCGGAGTGGCTTCCGCCAAGCCTCAAATCTACGCACCCATAACCAACGTCAAGAGCGGCAAGTGCCTGTCGCTTGCGAATGGCGGGTCGACCGCCAACAATGTTTCGGCCATTCTTTATACCTGCATTTCTGGAGCGGCGGAGCAGTCTTGGGAACCTCAAGGAACCGCGTATGTAAACCGCAAGAGCGGCAAGTGCCTGTCGCTCGCGGATGGTGGGTCGACGGCTAACGGAACCAAGGCGATTCAGTACACGTGCAACGGAGGAGCCGAACAAAGCTGGTTCCTGAATGACGGGCAACTGCTGAGCGGGAAAAACGTTAACAAATGCCTGTCGACACCGGGTGGCGCGACAGGAGACAATACGAATGCAGTCATCTATGACTGCAATGGCGCTCCCGAGCAGCAGTGGTCGTGGTTCTTTTAGAGCTAACGGCCGCCGCGTCGCCTAGCGTACGCCTGGCCCACGCCTAGCCTCGATCGTGCATGAGGGTCCGTCAGCTTGCTGACGGACCCTTTCTGTTCGTTCAAGGCTGCTTTGGGCAGGTGGGGCCCGGATGTCGCGTCGGGTGGGTGCCGGGTTGGGTGCGGCTCGTTTCGAGTGAGGTCGCTGATGGGATGTGGTGCTCGCCGCAGCCCGGCAGACTGCAGACATCGTGGCGGTGAAAGAGCATTGGATGCCAGGCGGGTTCGGCTCGGCCGTAGCTGAGGAAGTCACGGGCAACGCGCCCTGTCTGGTGCTCCGCAGGGGAGCGGGGGGCCACTGCGAGCCCCAAGTCGGTAAACCCCGCCAGCTCATCGAGTTGGCCGGGATATCACCGCCGCGGTCGTCGCAGCCGATCGGCATCTTGTGGACGCTCGGTATTCCGTGCGTCGATGACCCGAGGATGTGGACTCCGGCCGCTCACCTGGAGTCCGCTTCACATCACGGTCGCGACCCGGATCCGGCTACGAGCGCATCACGCAGAACTCATTGCTGTCGGGATCCCGTATGGTGATCCAGTTCTCACACTCGGCCAGGACGCTCGCCCCCAGCATGCAAAGCCGTCAGTGGGATGAGCCAGGGCCTGCGCCCGGAATCGGGCTGTGGAGGCAAGATGGGCGCTGTCGAAGACGAAGTCCTTGATGGATGCCACGGAACTCCTATTGGGAACGGCTGCTTTGAGGAATTAGGTGCTGCGGGCGTATTCACCCTGGCTGGCAGCTTGATGGAAGCGCTCGTGTTCGCGAGCGACCTGGAAGCGCCAGTAGGTGTCGAAGTCGCCGTTGCTGTGTATGGCGGGTCTTCGAACTTGAGCGGTGTATGTCGTTCGATGTGCTGACTGCCTGTCACGGTCTGTGACCTGCGGGGTGGCAAGGGACTCTGGACGCAGGACGTCCGTGGTCCTGAGTGATCATTTCAGTTCCTGAGGCAGAAGGATCACTGGGGAGCCACGGGCTTGGCCAGTGACACGACGTTGCCGCTGGACCTCGACGGGGTGTCCGTCATACGGGTCGAGCGGCTTGAGCACGGTACGCGCCGGGTGCATCTGGCGACGGCGGACGAGGGGGGCGCGGGCCTGTCCGGCCTGCGGGGTCTTCGCCTCCCGGGTGAAGGGGGCCGCGATCATCCGGCCGCGTGATCTCCCTTATGGGGAGCGTGGGGTGGAGTTGTTCTGGCACAAGCGCCTCTGGTTCTGCCGCGAGTCGACCTGTTCGCGGCGTACCTTCACCGAGCAGATCCCGCAGATACCCGCCGGTGCCAGGAGCACGGTCCGGCTGCGGGTCGCGTCTGCGCGGCGGGCACGCGACGACGGCGCCACCGTGATCCAGGCCGCCCGCGATCTGCGTCTGTCCTGGCCGACCGTGATGTGCTCGGCCAGGTCGAGGTCCGCACCGTCGCCGATGTCCTGTCCTGGCCTGGTTGGCCACCGCACCGCCGGCCCGGAGGAAGAACAAGAACATCCGCCACGTCGCCATCGACCTGTCGGCCACCTACCGCGCCGCGATCCGCACTGGCCTGCCGGACGCCACCGTGGTGGTCGACCACTTCCACGTCGTGCAACTCGCGAACAAGATGCCCTCCCTGGTCCGGTACCGCACCACCGCACAGGTCCGTGGTCGGCGTGGACGCGCCACCGACCCTGAGTGGAAGGCCCGACGACGCCTGTTGCACAAGCGCGAGGTCCTCACTGACGGGTAGTTCGCGAAGATGTGGAACTCGCCGCTGGACGAGGGGACGATCGGGCAGACCCTGCTGACCGTGTGGATAGCGAGCACAAGATGTGATCACACCAACCACGCTGGGATCGTCGCTCCGGGGCGGCCTGCCCAGTCAGCAAGCCGCCCTGCCTCAGCGGAACTCGTGGACCACCCGGATATCGCCGACAATGTGAGCGTTGAAGTCGTCCAGCTCCTCGGCCGGAACCCACAGTTCGAGGATCGTCCGCCCCCCGGCCTGCCGGATGGGGTACCGGCTCAAGAACTCCGACTCGACGTCAAATTGGGTAACGAAGCCGACACCACTGTGCTTCACGTTCCAGTCCCTCGCGATCTTGATCGCGTAGTCCTCGTTGAGAACCGGGTAGAAGATCGGCTGCTCGGGGAGCCGAGGAGGCCAAGCATGCCAGTTCAGCTTGCGGACCAGATCCAGCTCCTCGGGGCCGGTGGGGCGCCACAGGGCCGTCGTTGCTCGCTGGCTGGTCATGTGAATCACTCTCTGAACGCGGGAAGCCGCTGGTACGGCTGGTCTGAGACGGACGATACCGGCGCCGGGAACTCAACAGCTACGTAGTTTCCCCACCAGGTCATCGCCGTGACCAGAAGTTATGGGACTGCTGGAACTTGCTCTGCACCCCCACAGCCATGCCCCACGATCCCAGCCGCTCGGACCCCGCAGACAGCGGAACTGGACCGGGCCCCAGGCCCTGCTGTCCGACCCCGCACTGACCGGGATGTCCCACCAGTAACTCAACGGCCTCACCGAGGTCCTGGCCGCGGATGGTGATACTCAACGTGGCCGCCCACCCCGCTCGGCTTTCCCCGGACAAGTCCTGGCCACCGTGCTCCACCTGCGATTCGCCTTTGCCGCAGAACCTCTCGCCGTACTGTTCGCCGGCAGCCGGACCGCCACGCACCGCACACTCCTGAACAACCGGAGACTGCTCAAGGCACACGGCATCGTCATCGTCATCGCTCCCGCGACGACCCCACCCGTAGCTCCGGCAGCCCTCCAGGCCCGGGTCCTCACCCAGACCGACAGACCCAGCAACAAGAGATCAAGACAACGTGTTAAGGACCTGCAGGCCTTCAGTGGTCCGCTCTCGAAGTCTTTCGGGGGTTGACCTGAGGGTCCGCGCCGTGCGGAGAGGACAGCGTCGAACTGGTGCCATGCGGCGAAGGCCGGCACTCCCGTGCCATGTCAGGAACATCCGCCTTTCGGTCGGACGGCAGGTCTCCTGACGTTCACGCCGACATGGCCTGGCCGCCGCTGTCGGCATCCTCTGCGCAGGCTGTGGCCAGGTCGTCCAGTGACAGGTCCAGCGCGTGGGCCAGGGCCGCCACGGTGAAGAAGGCCGGGGTCGGGGCCCGGCCGGTCTCGATCTTGCGAAGTGTCTCCGCGGACACCCCGGCCGCCGCTGCCACGTCCACCATGCTGCGGTCACCGCGGGCCTGGCGGAGCAGGGCCCCGAACCGCTCTCCACGTTGCCGCTCTTGCGGACTCAAAGGAACTCTCACCATGTCCGTGATACTAATACCGGTATAAGTATTGGGTAGCGTCGCATCGCAGGGAGTCACGGCACATGGTGGAGATCAAGACCGACACGGCACTGGAGACGATGCGTGAAGCCGGACGCGTCGTGGCCCAGGCCCTCGCAGCCGCTCGTCAATCGGCAGCCGTGGGGGTCCGCCTGCGCGAGCTCGACGAAGTCGCCCGCACTGTCCTGACCAAGGCCGGGGCGCGCTCTCCGTTCCTGGGCTACCAGCCCTCTTTCGCCCCCACCCCTTTCCCAGCGGTAATCTGCGCCTCCGTCAACGACGCCCTCGTGCACGGCATCCCCGATGACTACCGCCTGTGCGACGGCGACCTGGTCAGCATCGACTGCGGAGCCGAACTCGACGGCTGGACCGGCGACGCCGCGATCAGCTTCACCGTCGGCACCCCCCGCCCCGCCGACCTGGAGCTCATCGCCGCCACCCAGCAGGCACTGGACGCCGGCATCGCCGCGGCCACCGTCGGCCACCGCATCGGAGACATCTCCCACGCCATCAACACCGTCGCCCGCAAGGCCGACTGCGGCATGCCGGCCGACTTCGGCGGCCACGGCATCGGCCGTCAGATGCACGAAGACCCCCACGTCCCCAACCACGGACGACCCGGCCGCGGCTTCCCTTTGCGCCACGGCCTCACCCTCGCCATCGAACCCATGCTCATGGCCGGAGGACGCAACGACTACCGCACTGACCCCGACGGATGGACCCTGCGCACGATCGACGGCAGCCGCGCCGCCCACATCGAACACACCATCGCCATCACCCAGGACGGCCCCCGCATCCTCACCCTGCCCTGACCTCGAACCCGCTCGCACGCGGCAGCGGATGACGCCGGCCACTCTCTCGGGAAGAACAGACCTGCGATCGCAGGCTCCCACCGGCGTCGATTCCCCTGCGGGCAGCCACGCACCCTTGACCGCGGAGCGGATCGCGTCAGCGCACTCAGGCGCTTTGACCGTCCCGCACGACGCCCCGAGATGGGCCGTCGCCCTTCCACGCCTGCGGCCCGAGCTGCGTCGCTTACCTTGACCGCATCCGAGCACCACCGGGTGAAGACGATGGCCTACGGTCGAAACACCGAGTATCAAGCCCGGCAGCGGGCATCGCTCGTGCTGCTGGCGGCCCGAGGGCACTCCAACGCACGAATAGCAGCGGAGACCCACCTGCACGTGGACACGGTGCGGACCTGGCGGGGCCGGTTCGCCGACGGCGGCCTGCCGGCCCTGGCCGACCGCAAGCGCACCGGACGCCCAGCTCGATTCACACCCGTGCAGGTTGCCGAGGCCAAGGCGGTGGCCTGCCAGTTACCCGCCGAGCGAGGCCGGGACCCCACTGTCACGCTGGTCATGCCCGGAGTCGGCCGCCGAACTCACCGCGCGCGGGACCACCGACACGATCTCGGCGTCCACGGTGCGTCGTCGACTGCACCAGGACGCAATCAAGCCCTGGCAGTACCGGCCCTGGATCTTCATCCGCGACCTGGACTTCCGCGCCAAGGCCCAACGTGTCCTGGACCTGTACGCCCGCACCATTGAAGGCGTGTGAAGGCGTGCCTCTCAGCGACGACGAGTATGCCGTCTCCAGTGACGAGAAGACCTCGATCCAGGCACGCTGCCGCTGCCACCCGGCCCTGGCCCCGGGCCAGGCCCGCGCGACGCGCGTCAACCACGAGTACGGCTGCGGCAGCGCGTCGGCCTACCTGGCCGCCACGATGATCGCTGCAGCGCGTCGGATCGCCTCTGTGCGGGAGCGCGCGTACAGCTTCGCGGCCTCGGCCTCGTGAGTCCGCCGTAGCCGGTCGTGGACGAGGGTGTGCGCAGCACTCAGTCCTGCGATCCCCGCCCGGCGACGGCGACGGCGACGGCGACGGCGAGATCGGTGTCCAGGGGCGGGTGAAGTTTCCCCGGAGGAATCGTCTCGATCAAGTACGACTTCTGATCGCCTGTGTGCGTGTCACCTGCGTACGGTGTTCATGGGGCCCGAGTTCCCCGAGTGCGGGTGACGCAGCACCTCCGCGGGATGTACCCCGCTGGGCGGGTACGGGGCGGACTTCAGTCGGCGGGCGAGGTGAGCCGTGTTGGCCGCCAGGGTGACTGTCGTGCCCGACGTGGTTTCGGGGGTTCTGTCGAGGTCTTGGTAGTCGATGCCCTGCATGGCTTCACCGACCCAGTAGGTGGCCGCGTTCGGGGGCGAGGGAGAAACCCACGTCGCTGAGCCCCTGAAAGAGGTCGGCGCTGGCCTTATGAGCACCGTCTTCGTTGCCAACGACGCATGCCGCGGCGACCTTCCCGTAGGTGAGTTATCCGCCCCTCGTCGTCCGTCTCGGAAACCTCGGCGTTCAGGCGCTCCATGACCCCTTCACCCATGTCGGTCTTCATCCCGGGCCGTATGTCGTGGTCAGTGATACGGATCAGCTTGCCGGTGACGGCGTGCTTGCCCAGCGCCGCCTTGGTCTGCTCGGCCAGCAGCTGCGAACTGGACGCGGCGGGTGAAGGCGACAAGGTGCAGACGAGTGCGGCAGCGCGTAACGGGGTCGTTTCTGTGGTGCCCATGGCCCAGGCGTACCCCCGTTTCACCCGCATAGCCAAGTTCGGTATGGAGGCAGGTCAGGCGGTGACTTCAGCGGTCGAAACGCAGGCGAATTGTAATTCGTGTGTGTGGGCGGAGAATAGCTGGGCAGGTGGTGGTTCGGAGGTTGACAATCATGGTTCCCTTGCTTCTTGTTCTTCTGCTGGCCCTGATTCTCTTCGGGGCGGGTTTCGCGCTGAAAATTCTTTAGTGGATCGCGATCGCGGTGCTGGTCTTGTGGCTGGTCGGCTTCGTCGCCCGTCCGAAGGGTGGGAGTGGCCGCTGGTATCGCTGGTAGGCGAGTGCTTCGGTGCAGTCCAAGTGGATTATGGCGGTGGCCCGTCGTCCTCTTGATGAGGCGGCGGCCACCGCCATGACGGCAGGAGTCACCACTGGTTCGCCGATGCCGGGTCGAAAGTAATTCCCATACAAACACCGGAGGGCATCCCGGCTCCAACGGATGTGTGAACCCCCGGACGGGGGCACTCGCATTGAAGGCGGTCAAAGAAACTGCTGTGGACGACGTACGGAAAGAAAAAGGAGGAACAGCGGGTATCCCTGCTGTCCTCTGTTTACCGGAGGAGTTGTTTTCGCGTGACTGGAAATGTGTGGAGTTACAAGTCGACTGAGGGTCTTCTGATGGGCGCCGACCTCACTGGTTACAAGGTCGAGGCCACGGACGGCAGCATCGGTAAGGTCGACAAGCACTCCGACGAGGTCGATGACGCCTATCTGGTGGTGGACACCGGTGTGTGGATCTTCGGCAAGGAGGTCCTGCTCCCGGCGAGTACGGTCGTCAGCATCGACCCGGACGAGCAGAAGGTCTTTGTCGACCGCACCAAGCAGCAGATCAAGGACGCTCCTGAGTTCCACCGCGACAAGCACCTCGGCGACCGGGACTACCACGACGAGCTGGGCACCTACTACGGCGGCCGCCCGCTCGCCTGATCCGACGGCTGTTCTGAGCAACGCGGCCCCGGGACTCTTCGAAGAGTCCCGGGACTTTTGCGTGCCCCGGCGACGATGGCTCGAGGGAGGTCGCCTGTCAGCCTTCGATGCTGACGCCTACCAGGGCCGGCACATGGTTGAGCGCTGCTTTAACTGCCTCAAGCAGTTCCGCGCAGTCGCCACCCGGTTCGACGAACTCGGTGCGCGATACCGCGCCGGACTGCTCCTTGTGGCCCTCGATCCTCGGCCCTCGACTCTCGGCCTGTGGCTTCGTGAACCTGCTAGTCGATCTTTGCGAGACGCGACCTGGAACTGGAACGGGAGGACCACCGAGTGGCCACCGATGTACCACTTCAGCAGGCGTGTCCCCGGCGCCCGCTGCCGCGGCCCGCCCCGCCGCACCACCCCGCCGCGCCACTTACACCGCGGTGAATCCGCCGTCGACGGTGAGGGTGGCGCCGTGGACCTGGGACGCCTCGTCGCTCGCGAGGAACACGACGGCGGCGGCCACCTCCTCCGGGGTACCGGCGCGGCGGGAGGGCATGCCCGCGATGATCGGGGCCAGGAGCTCCTCCATTGCCGTCACCTTCTCCGTCAGGGTGGGGCCGGGAGCGACGGTATTGACCCGGACGCCGTGCGGCCCGTACTCCGCGGTCCACGACGCGGTGAGCGAGTGCACGGCCGCCTTGGTCATGCTGTAGAGCGCCGAATGCGCCATGCCCCGCATGCCGTTGATGGACCCCAGGTTGACCACAGCGCCACGGCCGCGCTCGGCCATGGGCGGTACCAGGAGGCCGGTGAGGAGGAACATCGACCGCACGCTCACGGCCAGTGCCTCGTCGATGGTCTCCTGCGTGACCTCGGCGGTGGGGGTGGGCGCGAGCAGGAGCGCCGCGTTGTTGACGAGCACGTCGATCCGCCCGCCGGCCGCGGCGACCGCGTCGGTGGCGAAACGGCCGATCACATCGGCGCCCGCGGACAGATCCGCCTTGACGAAGGCCGCCGTACCGCCGTCCTTCTCGATGCGCGCCACCACCTCTGCGCCGCGCCGCTCGTCACGTCCGCTGACGACGACGAACGCGCCCTCGGCGGCCATGGCCGCCGCGATGGCGGCGCCGATGCCCGTGGTGGAACCGGTGACCAGGGCCGTCCGCCCCGTGAGTCGCTGGGTCATGGTGCCGTGCCTTTCTGTACCGAACCGGCTGGGAACGGCAAACCTGCCACCCAAAAAATGGACCCGCAAGTCCAGTAAGTGGCAGGATGGCGGCATGGCACCTCGACTGACCCCGAAGGGCGCGGCCACCAGGCAACGCATCATCGAAGGAGCCGCGGAGGAGATCCGCGAGCGCGGCGTGACCGAGACGACCCTGGACGACATCCGCGCCCGCACGGCCACCAGCAAGAGCCAGCTCTTCCACTACTTCCCCGGCGGCAAGGAGGAGCTCCTACTCGCGGTGGCCCGGCACGAGGCCGGCCGCGTCCTGTCCGACCAGCAGCCCCACCTCGGTGAGCTCACCTCCTGGCGGGCCTGGCGTGACTGGCGGGACGCGGTCGTCGACCGCTACCGCCGGCAGGGGCAGCAGTGCCCGCTCGGCGCGCTCATGTCCCAGCTGACCCCCACTACGCCCGGCGCGCAGGCCGTCACCAGGCAACTGATCGCCTCGTGGCAGGCCCAGATCGCCGCCGGCATCCGGGTCATGCAGGACCAGCGTGAGATCTCACCCGGCCTTGATGCCGACCGGGCTTCGGCAGCTCTGCTGGCCGGTATCCAGGGGGGCGTCTTGATCATGATGTCCACCGGCTCCCTCACACACCTCGAAGCGGCGCTGGATCTGGGCATCCAGCAGCTCCTCGCCCCGCCGTCGCCCCTGCCTTTGCCCCCGCCCGCGCAGGCGATGGCGCGCGCGACGTCGGCGGGCTGACCGTCCCGGTCGGGGGGCATCACGTCGTTCGTGGGACGCCATTTGCGCGGCATAGGCGTTGATCTTGTTGGATGGTGAGGGCTTGTCGGCTCGCGACCGTCAGAGGGACAGGCGTCCGTCGAAGGCGTTGAGGGTCTTCTTCCGGCGGTAGCTCCAGCGTTTACGGCCACGGCGGCCGCCCCGACCTGGAGACTGCGGCGTGAATCGCCTGCTCGGGCCCGGCTCGCAGCCGACGCGCCAGACCGCGAGTTGCGCCACGAGGATGTGGCGGCCCAGGTCTTCGGCTCACTCGGCCGCACACCGAACTCGCACGGGACGCTCGATGGGCGGCGGGCCTGACCCAAGGACGCAACGGACAGCGGGCCGGACGGCCGATAGAGCCCAGAGGCGTACACCCCCAGACTGACACGCCGCTCGGAAATCCGCCGCGGGCTCGATGCCGCCCGTCGGTTCACCCTGAAGGGTGGCAGCCATGGGTGAACCCAGAACACTGACGAAGCGTCATAAGAGGTCCTTGGCAGGCCGGTTGGCGGCCGTCGCGGCCGCCCTTTGTCTCACCTCGGCCACCGTGGCCTTGCTGCCCGCGCCCTCGTCCGCCGCGACGGGGCCGGACGGCGAGACGATGTCCGAGGGCGGGCACACGGTCCGGATCAGCCGGACGGAGTACGGCATCCCGCACATCCTGGCCCGGGACTTCGACGGGCTCGGATACGGCTACGGCTACGCGTTCGCGCAGGACAACGTGTGCGAACTCGCCGACCAGGTGGTGACGTTGCGGGGCGAGCGGTCCCGGTTCTTCGGTTCCGACGGGGAATCCGGCGAGGGCTCCAACCTCGCGAGCGACACGTACTACAACGGGCAACTGGGTGCGGGCACCGTCCAGCGGCTGCTCGACCGGAAGGCGCCGCTGGGGCCGACGGCGGAGCTGCGCCGGATGGTCGAGGGGTACGCCGCCGGGTACAACCGCTATCTGCGGGACACGGGCGTCGACAAGCTGCCGGACCCGCGCTGCAAGGGCAAGCCCTGGGTGCGGCCGATCACCCCGCTCGACCTGTGGAGTGTCGTGTACGACGTCGACGGGGCGACCGGGGCGGTGCCGCTGGCGCCGGACATCGGCGACGCGAAGCCTCCGGCGGCGAGCGCCAACGGCACGGCGGCCTCCGGGACCCCGGACGGCAAGGACACGGCGCTCTCCGAGGCCTCCGGTGCAACGGCCGCGGCGTCCGTCACCGCGGGCGGGCAGGGCACGGCCGCAGCCCACGTCGGCAGCAACGGCTGGGCGCTCGGCCGGGACGCCACGCGCACCGGCAACGCGATGGTCCTCGCCAACCCGCACCTTCCCTGGGGCGCCGCCAACTTCCGCTTCTACCAAGTGCAGTTGACGATCCCCGGCACCCTGGACGTGTCCGGCGCCGGCCTGTACGGCACCCCTCTGGTCGAGATCGGCCACAACCGCAACCTCGCCTGGACGCACACCGCGAGCGACGCCCAGCACGCCTCCTTCTACGCCTTGAAACTCGTGCCCGGCGACCCGACCAGTTATCTGCTCGACGGCAAGGCCGAGCAGATGAAGCGCCGTACGGTCCCGGTCACCGTCCGCGACAGGAACGGCAAGCTGTCGACCGTCGACCGGACCCTGTACACCTCACGGTTCGGCTCCGTCCTGTCCTCCGGCTGGACCACGAAGACCGCCTACGCGGTCCGCGACGCCAACGCCGACAACCTGCGCTCCATGAACGTCTGGCTGGCCATGGGCAAGGCCCAGAACCTCGCCCAACTGCGCACCGCCCAGAACACCTACCAGGGCATCCCCTGGACCTACACCCTCGCGGCCGACACCAGCGGTGGCACCTACTTCACCGACTCCTCGGTCGTCCCGCATCTCACCGACGAACAGCTGCAGCGCTGCACTCTCCCGGCCGGCGAGGAGGGGCCCGCCGCGCTGGACGGTTCGACGTCGGCCTGCGCCTGGGGCAGCGATCCCGACGCGCTCGTGCCGGGCATCTACGGCCCGTCGCACCAGCCGAGGCTGAGCCGTACCGACTACGTCGCCAACTCCAACAACGGACCCCAGTACACCAACCCCGAGGCGCCCATCACGGGCCTCCCGGGCGTGTACGACATCGCCCCCCGCCTCGACCAGCGGGCCCAGCTCGGACTCCGCATGATCGCGGATCGCGCGGACGGCACGGACGGACTCGGCGCCCCGGGCTTCACCCAGGACACCCTGCGCGCGTCGATGCTCGGTAACCGCGTCCTGCCGGCCGAGACCGGCCGCGACGACGTGGTCGGCATGTGCCGCGCCCACCCAAGCCTGACGACCACGGACGGCAAGGAGATCGACGTACGGCAGGCCTGCGCGACCCTCGCCCGCTGGGACACCCGTGCCGACACCGACAGCCGCGGCGCCGCGCTCTGGGACACCTTCTACGGCCTTCTCCTCGACGGCGGCCCGCCCGACACCTGGCGCCGCGTCCCCTACGACCCGGCCCAGCCCCTCACCACGCCACGCGGCATCAACGGCGACGACGTACGCGTCCAGCGCGCCCTGGCCGACGCCGTCCAGGACTTCGCCGCCCGTGACCTCCCGGTCGACACCGAGCTCGGCGCCGTACAGAAGTGGGCGGGCGTACCGCTGCCCGGCTGCGACGTGGGCTGCTTCGACGTCGTGGACGCAGGCCCCGACTCGGGCACCGGCACCCCGCCCGTCGGCGCCTTCGGCACCAGCTTCCTGATGGCCGTCGAACTGACCCCCGACGGCCCCCACGCCCACACCCTCCTCACCTATGGCCAGTCGGCGAACCCGGCCTCACCCCACTACACGGACCAGACCCGCCTCTTCTCCCGCAAGCAGTGGGTCACCGAACGCTTCACAGAAGCGGAGATCGCCGGCGACCCGGCCCTGAAGGTGACGACCTTGCACAGCTGACACGGCCCAACGTAAAGCGGGCCGGTTAGGGTGCCGTGACCACCAGCCCCCGAACCGGCCCGAACTCTCGATTACTTACTGCTTACTGCTTACTGCTTACTGCACGCCGTAGGACGACGCCGTCCGCCATGGAAGAAGTCCGGGTCGAATGGATGGTCGAGTCATGGGCGAAGCACGGTCCTGCGGGCTGGGGCTCCGCTGGGGCCTGTCTGACAATTGATCTTGTGGTGGGTCGAGGCGAGCTGACGGATGCGGCGTGGGAGCGGATAGAACCGCTGCTCCCGGGCGTGGACGGGCGTGGACGCCGTGGCGGGACCTGCCCGAGCGGTATGTGCCGTGGCAGACGGTGTACGAGTGGTTCGTCCGTCGGGAGGCGGACGGGACCTGGGCGGAGCTGCTGGAGCACGTCCAGGTCCGCGCCGACGCGGTGGGCAGGGTGAAGTCGACGGTAGTGGATCTTGATCATGGGTGATCATGCTCCGTGGGGCGTGGTGATTTGAGGAACGCTAGTGGGCCGGACTGGCGCCGTTGTTGCCGCGGGGCATCAAGCCGGGCCGTCCGCCGGTGTGGACACGGCGGCAGCTGATGGACGGCATACGGTGGCGGACCCGGACTGGTGCTCCCTGGCGTGATGTGCCGGAGCGGCGGTATGGCCCATGGGACCGGGTCTACGAGCTGTTCCGCTGGTGGCGGCGCAACGGCACCTGGGCACGGATCGTCACCCAGCTCCAGGTCCAGGCTGATGCGAAGGGCCTGATCACCTGGGACGTGAACGTCGACTCCACCGTTTGTCGGGCTCACCAGCACGCCGCCGGTGCGTCGAAAAAGGGAGATCTGCAAAAGGAGCCGCCCGGCGGCACTGTCGTCGAGTCGGCCGACCACGGCCTTGGACGTTCCCGAGGCGGGCTGACCACCAAGATCCATCTCGCCGTCGAGCAGGGGCCGAAGCCTCTGCCTGTGCTGATCACGGCCGGGCAGCGGGGTGATTCCCCGCAGTTCGAGCCGGTCCTGGAGGCGATCCGGGTGCCCCGACCCGGTCGAGGGCGGCCCCGCAAACGACCGGACCGAGTGCGGGCCGACAGGGCGTACGACTCTCGCCGCAACCGGGCCTATCTGTGCAGACGTGGGATCAAGGCGACCATCCCGGTTCCTGCGGACCGAGTCCGCATTCGCCGGAAGCTCGGTTCCCGAGGCGACCGTGCTGGTCGCAGTCATTAACGAGTGGCTGTGACCGGCACCGCAACGATGGAAGTGAGGCGGATAACCGGACTCAGGCCGCAGACGGCTGCTCCTCGGCACGGGCGGACCGCTTGCCCAGGTTTCGCCAGCCGATAGCGCCCAGGACAGGGAACAGGACCGCGATGACCAGCCAGCCCACCTTGGGCAGCATTCGAATACGCGCCGCCGGTGTCCTGATGCAGTCGACCACGGCATACACGTACAACGCCGCGACTATTAGGTAAATCGCGTAGACCAGCAGTGACGTCATCCGGCCACCTCATGTGCAAGGGCACCTGCCCGCTTGTGTGCGGCACGGTCTGGCCTCGCTGGTCGGCCGTGCTAACGGGTATGTCAAAGAGCGCTGAAGAGGCACCCTGACTGCCATGACCGTAGAGGCTGCGAAGGTAGCGGCAGAACTCCAGGAACCTTGTGTGGTTCTTCTTCGGCTTGATGTGCTTGATGTGCTTGATGTGCCCATAGAGCTTGTCCTGGTCGAGGTCGGGTCGTAGGCGGCGAACAGGTGGCGGACGCCGTGCGGGCGGGTGTAGGTGGCCCGCCTGCGGGGCCGGGGCCTGCGTTCGGGATCCTTGTGCTTCCCGCCGCGTTCGGCCCACTGCCGCCCGGTGTGGGGCTGGAGGTTCAGCGGCCCGAACTCATCCAGGCAGAGCACCACATCGGGCTCGCCGTCCTCGGGTATGACCTCGCCGTCAGCGATCGCGTAGAGGTGTTCGGCGCGGGCCTTCTTGGGGGCACAGTCCGGGTCACGGGAGGTCTTCCAGGTTTTTTGGACTTGGCGATCTTCTTGACTCCCGGCGCTCAGGCTGGGTACAGGTCTTGGGCCGACCGCCCTTGTACTTCGGGTGGAGGGAGCCGAAGCCGTCGGCGTTGAAGTTGTGGATCACATCCCGGACCCGTACTGGCTCTGCCACCCGCACAATCTCTCGTGAAGAGGAGGGCACGGGTTCAGAACGGGCGAGGTGCCTGCCGGTGCGGTGTCAGGCCGACACCTCCCGAAGCCGGGACCTTTCCGCGCGGCTGGTGGCGCGGGCGATGGTGAGCATGCCGCGCCGGTAGGGGGCATCGGTGTCTTCGGCACCCAGTGGGCGGTCACCGTCGTGGAAGAAGCTCGCGGGCTGTTCCAGGAACTCCAGCCGCCGACGCAGTACCGCGTGGCGGTCAGCGGTGGCGGGCAGGTGGGAGAGGAAGGCCAAGAACGTGAAGTACCGGGTGCTCTCGCTGATGTCCAGGCCGTTGGCATCCCGCAGTCGGCACAGCAGCTCGCGGCGTTCGGCGTCGGTCAGGCTCAGGGTGTGCCGCTGAGCGGCCGAGGCGCCCGGTTCGGTCCGCCGGTCGAGCAGCCTGGCATTGACCAGCCGGCTGATCGCCGGGTAGAGACTGCCGTCGCTGACCGGCCGGGCATGGCCGGACAAGTGCGTTATCTGGTGGCGCAGTTGATAGCCGTGCAGCGGCCCCTGGGCCAGGAATCCGAGGATCGCGAGTCCGAGCATGCTGCTACTCTCGCACATCGAAACGAGGTGCCTCGAATCGATGCAGGAGGCGGGATGGCGTACACCGAGGAATGGGTGACCGCGCGGGCGCGCAACGCCTACGAGCGCGGCCGGGCATCGTTCGACGTACGGCCCGAACGGGCGGCGCTGCTCGTCATCGACATGCAAGACGAATTCGTCCGGCCCGGCTGGAGCCCCTACTGGGTGCCCGCGGCCACCCGGATGGCGCCTCGGCTGCGGCAGCTGACCGAAGAATGCCGGGCCGCCTCCGTCCCGGTGCTGTGGACCATCTTCGACGACACACACCTCGGACTGGATCGGCCGCACGCCTTACGGTTCCTCCCGCATGCCGACACCGACTGGTGCCGGCCGGGCCCTGCCGAGGTGTGGGCCCCGATGGGCCGCCACTCCGACGAGGCCATGATCCGCAAGCCCTCCTACGGGGCGTTCTACGACACCCCGCTCGATACCATGCTCCGCAACCTCGGCCGAGACACGGTCATCGTCACGGGAACGCTCACCAACTACTGCTGTGGCACCACGGCCCGGCAGGCATACGAACGTGGCTACAAGGTCGTCTTCGGATCCGACGTCACGGCCACCGACGACGAGTCCCGGCAAGAACCCGAACTCGCTGTCCTGCGCAAGGGTTTCGCGCTCGTGCTGACCGCGGAGGAGATCGCCAACCGACTGGCCGCAGCCACCTCGGCGTCAGAGGCCGAGGAGCGGGCGAACGTTGCCTGATGCGGCACTGGCGAAGGCTTCCCCAAAACGGTACTCGCCCGAGGCGCCCTCGCCCTTCGGGGTGCTTCGTCACATGGCTCGGACAGCGAGAGCCGGATCGTCCCGTCGCCCCGGGCCGCGAAGAAGACGGCCGGGGATGAAACCACGCACTGAAAGGCACACCTGCTCGGGGCCGGCCCTTGATTCAGCCCACCAGATCCCCCAAACTCGTTCAACGAGCGGCGAGTTGAAGCGAGGTCCCGGTCTTGAACACCCTCTTGTGGATTGCACAGTGGGCTATCGCCGTCTTCCTGCTGCTGTCGTTCCTGGCGATGCCGTCCCTCATCCGCAGGGGCATGGCCCAGAACAACGTGGCCGCCGTCCTCGTGTCCTGCTTCAATCTCGCCTGCGGCATCGGCCTCGTGGTGCCGTGGTGGACCGGACAGGCCATGCTGGTGACCCCGGTGGCCGCCTCGCTGGTGGTACTCAGCTTCCTGGTGGACGGTCTGACGAACCGCACGCCAACCGGCGCTGCCCTCATCTCCGTACTCTTGGTCGTCATGGGTGTCGCGGTCGCGCTGGGCCGCTTCCACTCCTTCGGCCAGTGGCACGACTCGTTCGGCGACTGGTTCTTCGTTGTTGGCGGGACTCTGCTGCTGGTGGTGTGTCTCCTCGGGAGCCCGGCGGGCCCGACCAGGACCAGGTTGCTCCAGGCCGGCACGGGGCTGGCCGGCATCCTGGCAGGGGCCCTGAGCATGCTGGAAAGCTGATCCGTTCCCGCTTGCTCTGAAGCATCGTCCTGCCGGGCCCTTCGGCTCAGCCGACCGGAGAGCATCGCGTGGGTGGGGAGGGTTCCGCCTTTCTCCCGCTGAGCCCCGGTCTGCCTCTTCCCCTCGTCGCCCGCGAACATCGATCCGCCACCGACCGCCTTCGCAGCAGCAGGATGCCGGGTATCGGCGTCGAACAGCCAGGTCTCGACGAACGACGTTCCGGCGTACACAGGGGTGGCATCCGAAAGCACAGGCCGGACCCGCGACCACGCGCCGTCCGCGCCGACCAGTAGGCTCGTGACGACGGTACTGCCGTCGGCGAAGGTCACCTCATGACGGCCCTCGCCGAGGCTACGGACACCGCGGACCTTGTGCCCCCACCGGACGGTGCCCTCCGGGAGCGCGTCGAGCAGCATCTGCCGCAGCTCACCGCGCTGTACCTCGCCTACCAGGAACTCGGCGGCACCTACTTCACCCAGCGCGACCCCGAACGAGCCACCCACCGCGCGATCACCGCACTCAACCAGCTCGGCTACACCGTCACTCTCAACCCGATCGAGGGAGCGGCCTGACCCACCACAGCCCGGCACCCGACACCCGGCGACCTCCCGCCCACCGGGCACCCAAACACGCCCACACCCGCCGTGACCTGCTGCTATTTACGCGTCAGAGCGGCGGTCAGGCAGAAGGGACACCGAAAACGCGACCACCATGGGTTCGGGAACAGGCTTTCGGGAACAGGCTTGAGGACGCCTCTGGCCCTGGACAGCAGCGATGAGATCTCCAGCCCTCGGCCACCTCGGCGAAGGTATCGAGCGCGACCTTCGCACACGTGTCCAGACGAACCTGTACGCCTCTTGGAGTCGCACGGCGTCTGGTACGGCGCCGCGGGCTACGTCCGGATGCGCGGTGTGTGGCTGCGGGCGATGCTTGCCGAATGACCGAGCGTTCCGTGATCGTTTGTCCGCCCGTCAAGGGGGAGGGGCGCCAAGTGCGCGTGGACGGGGAGCCAGCGGGGGCGGCCTGTAGTCTGCGTGGCTTGGCCGAGATCATGCGGCAGGCGGGCTGGGCCGGTCTGGATGAGATCGATGTGGCGGACTCGCCGGTCATCGAGTGGTACGGCGGCGGGCCTGAGGTGTGGTGACGGCACGCTTGAATCTCTGGCGTCGGTCTGGGCCGACGACAGTGTTCCGTTGAACGGTGACGCGCTACGGCTTCGGGGGCTCGTCCAGATCCTGATGGTCGGCACCCTGCACGGCTTCGCCGACGGCGGCTGCCTTCTCGGTCCCGTCCCCGCCGCGCAGCTCTGACCGCAAACGAAGTCTTGGGGCGGTCGCGCACGACCGAGCGGGAACTCCTCAACGCTCTGCAACGCTCTGCGCACCCGCCGACCAGCCTCGGGGCGGCGCCTCGATCGCACGCATCATCGTCGGCCGCCGGGGTACCTGCGCCTCACGCCACCCCCCTGCGCGAGGAAGCGAGAACGCCGTGAGCGAGCGCCGACCTGAAGCCCCTGGTAACAGCGGGGGGCCGATACCGAAGCCGATCCCCAGGGATCTGCCCGATCAGCAGGCCACCGCCGACGAGGACCCCTGGGACGTCGCCGTCGTCTCGATGCAGTCCACCGCCGACGAGCAGCCCGACCCGGAGATCCCCGATACGGACGAGGTCGGCACTGGCCGCAAGGGCGCCCCGCACTCCGGCAGCCGACGTCCGGGGCATCCCGTGCCCGACGAACCGCCCGCCTGACGCTCCGCCCGCCGCGGGCGCCCCGGCAGGTGAGGCTGGAAGGGACGCCTGCGGCTGCCGACAGGAGTCCGGCCGCCCGAGAGGACACGTCATGGGTGTACGCACCTGGGCCGGCGACTGGCCCGTCGGTGGCGCGGCACCGGCCATGTCAACGCCGTCACCGGCAGTGGTCGGCACTGTTCCCCCGTCTGTCGACAGCTGACCGGAGCCGACCCGTCGGCGCGAGGCCGGGCCGCCATGTCGGCACCCACGCGGCAGCTCAGGCCGCGTATCGAAACCGCCGAACGGGTGATTTCCTCCATCTGTCCTTACTGCGCGGTCTGCTGTGGCCGGCAGATCTACGTCAAGGACGCAAGGTGGTCCAGATCGAGGGCGACCCCGCCTCGCACATCAGCCGAGGCCGCCTCTGCCCGCAAGGATCTGCCACCCTTCAGCTCACCACAGGCTCCGCGCGTCGCCATGAGGTTCTCTACCGGTCCCGTATGCCACCGACTGGGAGGCCTTCTGATCGCCACTGAACCCAAGCAGGCACTGATCTCCGTGTTCGACCTGCACGGTGGCGCGGGCAGGCCCAAGGTCGGCCAACTGCCGATCTGTTACGTCACCGACCGCGACGCGGCGGTCGCTCGCGTCCACGAGCAGTTCTGCTGGTTCGGCAGCGGCTGGCCGGTCAACTCCGAACTGCCCGGGCCTGCCGGATTCGCCGGTGCCACCCGGTTCGTACGGCCCGAGGACGTGGCCCGGTCCATTCCCTGCGGCGACCACCAGGAACCGTACCTGGAGTGGGCCCAGCAGAAGCTGCTTCCCGCCCTGCACGAACTGTGAGAGGTCCAGGACACCGGAGATGACCGCGCCCCTGACGACGACGAGCAGCTCAGCGCGGCCTATCACGCCGAGATCGCGCTTGGCGTCCCAGCGTTCCTCTCCGGGCGGGAGCTGGGTGGAGGCGAGGGGGGTGTCCCTTCGGGCTCCCCGAAGGGATGGGGCGGCAGTTCGTCGGGATCGCCCGTCGGGCGCACGGGCAAGGTCAGGGTGCTCGTGTCCGCGTGGACGCTGAGCAGGACCGGCTTCGGCGGTGGCCAGGCGAGCGGCCAGTATGAGGTGGACAGGGACAGCCGGATCGGATCCGGTGACCGCTGGGAAACGCCTGGCCGACGCCGTTGAGCTGGAGCGTCGTCCGGTAACGGCGGCCGGGTTCCAGGGGCGCGGGCTCCCGTGTGTTGTCCAGGCCGGTGAGGTTCAGGATGCCGTAGGACTCGTGGGCGGCGCGACCGTAGGGGCTCAGGTCGGACAGCCGTGCCACCACCGTCCGACTATTTTCGGGCCATCTCCCGGAGAACCGTCGACGGGGCTTGTCACTCAACGTGCACCGACCGTCTTCGGGGCATCGCAGTGAACGGCGGAAGTCCCCGCGCCGTTACGGCCGGGGACTTCCGTGTACTTGTGCCGGCGGCCAGGTCGGTGAGGCTCCGTGCGCCATGTGCGTTCGCCGTCAGCCTGGCCAGGTACCGGTCACGCGGCGGGTGGCGACGGCACCGGCCCAGGCGCGGTCGGCGGCGGCTTCGGCTCCGGCGAGGATCACACCCTGCAGGGAGGCTGCGAGCAGGACTTCACTCCACGTACGGTCTTCGGCGGTGGCATCGGGGGCATCCTCGGCGTGGGCAAGCATCTTCCTGGCTTGCTTGAAGGCTGCACCGGCGAGCATGCCGCTGACGACATCCAGGGCGAGGCCGACCGGCTTGTAGGGGATCTTCGAGGCTTTCACCGGCTCTAGCCCTTCTTGCGACGGAACGCCAGCCACGCGAAGGCTGTTGCGCCCGCGGTTGCCAGCAGCAGCTTGCGGTTGTCCCGTACCACCCGGGCACCCTGAGCAGCTTGTTGCCGCACAGGCTCGGGAGCCTTCTCCTCCCACACGCTTCCGGCCTGAGAGGTCTTCTCCCGGACAAGGTCGGCGGTCTGAGCCGCCTTGTCCTTGACCTGGTCGGGCAGCTTGTCCTGGACCGAGTGCGCAGCGTGGGCGGCCTTGGCCTTCAGCTCCTCGGCCTTGGCCGCAGCCTGCTCCTTGACCTCGGCGGTCTTCTCCTTGGCCCGGGCCTTGACGTCAGCCTTGTCGGCCTGTGTCTGGACCGTCTCTCCGAGCTCGGCCCGGGTCAGCTCGACCTGCTCACGCAGCTCGTCGGGGGTGGAAGCGGACTGCTCGTGATCGGACGGGTTGCTCATCGGTGGGCACTCCTCTTGATCTCGGCCACGTCGGCCTTCACGTTTTCGATTGTCTGCTCCGGCGCGGGCGGCGCCGTCTGAGTTGCGTGTCCCACCTTTCGAGCGTGGGTCGCAGACGGTCATTCGTAAGATCGTCGGGCCCAGGGGTTTCGGGTATGGCTCTGAGCGCCTCGCCGTCCGATGGCTTCAAGAACTTGGCCACCGGGGCCCTCGAACAGTCCGCCGCTCGTGCCGTAGCGCCTGCCCTTCTCCTCTGCCCTTCTCCTTACCGGGGCCCTGTGATGCGCCCCGGCAGTCAGTGAGGAGGCGAGTACCCCGAACAGAGCGGTTCAGGGCAGTGCTTGCGAACTGGTCAGGTCTTCCACGCGCTCCTGTACCGGCGCGTGCACGTGGGCAGCGATTCCGCCACCCCCAGGGACATGGGCATGGGCATGGAGAGGGAGAGGAACGGGGACAGAACGGGTGTCACGCGGCTGGGCGCAGGGTTCCGCACCTGGCGGGTGGCCGTCGGCGACAGCCCGCCGGCGGACCGCCTCGGCGTCGAACTCCAGACTCAGCAGGATTGCCAGGTCGTTGAAGTCTTCGACGAGTTCGAGGGCGGTGTCATCGGCGCCGATGAAGTCGGCCGGCGCGGCTTCGCCGTCGACGTGCTGGGCAGCCTCTGCCAACCGTGAGCGTTGCCCGCCCCATGACACGCCTTGGCCAGGTGACACGCCATGGCCAGGGCCCCGTCGATCACTTGTCGGTGGTCACTTCGCCGGCCACGACCGGACGCAGCACTCACCACACTCACCGAAGGGCGGCGGTCCGTTCTCAGCGCCAGCCGAAACGGCGGTCCACCACCGCCGCGAACTCCTCCAAGGTCAGTACCGAGTCCCCGTTCTGGTCGGCGGCGTCGAACAGCGCGGAGGAGGCGTCGGCGTCCCCCACACCCCAGAACGGCAGGTCCCCCGAGGCGGCCAGGGACGGGCCCTTCGTCCGCAAGGCGGTGATCACCTCTTCGCGGGTCAGGGTCCCGTTCTCGTCGAGGTCGAGCGCATCGAACAGTTTCCGCGCCTTGTCACTCGTCACGTCGGTCTCGTTCCTCTCGGCGGCGGGCAGCCGGGCCGCCCCGACGCGCTCACGGACGAGAACGCATTGCATCCCGCTCCGGTTCCGCTCAGGGGCACAGGACGGCCCAGCCATCTCAGCCGGCCCCCTACACGCCCCCGGCAGCAGGCCCGGACTTCATGATCAGGAGTGTCTTGCGCACCTCGTCCACCCGCGGAGAGCCGAGTGCCGTGTACAGGGACAGGGCTTGCTCAAGGTGGTGCACGGCCCGGGCCTGGTCCCGCAGCGCCTGCCGGACGAGCGCCGTACCGAGGTGGGCGCGGGCCTGTTCCTCCCGCTCCTCGATTCCGCGCGCCACCTCAAGTGCCGAGGCATGCGCGTCGATCGCCTCGGCATGCCGCCCGCTGCCGCGGAGAGCTTCGCCCAGGCCGTTGAGCGCACCGGCCTCGCCGTAGCGCTCACCGGTCCGCCGGAAGAGGTCCAATGCCTGGTGCTGGTGCGTGGCTGCCTCGTCGTACCGGCCGAGACCGCACAGCGCGTTGCCCAGGCCGGACAGCGCATGCGCTTCTCCGCCGGTGTACCCGAGGCGCCGGAACAGGGCGAGCGCGCGCTCGAAGTGCCCGGCTGCGGACGTGTGGTCGCCCAGCCGGGCCAGTACGATGCCCAGATTGCCGAGGGTGCTGGCCTCGCCGACCTGGTGGTCCGTCGCCCGGTACAGGTCCAGCGCCCGCCGGTAGTACTCGATCGACGCCTGGTAGTCGTCGAGCAACTCGTGCACGATGCCCAGGTTGTTCAGTACGTCCGCCTCACCGGGCACGTCACCGGCCATGCGGAACAGCTCGGCCGCCCGCTCGTGCTGCTCGGCGGCCTCACGGTACTGACCCCGGAGCTCGTGCAGCACGCCCACGTTGGTCAGATGGCGGGCCTCGCCGGCCTGGTACCCGATACGGCGGCACAGCGCGAGGGCGGTCTCGTGGTGCCGGTGGGCGCTGTCGTAGTCCCCGAGCCGCCGGTGGACCGCCCCGAGACAGGCGAGGATGTCGGCCTCACCGTGGCTGTCCGCCACCGAGCGGGCCGCACGGAGAGCGTGTGTGTGGATGGTGAGAGCGTCGGCGTAGTGCCCGGACCGCTCGTAGTGGCGGTGGAGCGTGGTGGCCAGCCGTACGGTGTGCCCGGAGGGCCCGGGCTCCTCGGTCCGGGAGCAGAGTGTCACCAGGGTGGGCTGCGCGGCGCGCAGCCAGCCGCGGCACTCCTCGGCCGTCCGCAGTGGCGGCAGACCGGCTGCGGGTACGTCGACGGCGGGACGAAGATGCCGTTCGGCGGGGTACAGGGTGTCCATGGCCGCCGCGGACGCCGCCAGACAGTGGTCGAGCAGGCGGGTCATGGCGGCATCCCGGTCCGCCGCAGTGTCGTGCCGGCCGGCGAGTTCACCGGCGTAGGCGCGCAGCAGGTCGTGCATGCCGTGGCGGCCAGGGCCGGTCCGGTGCAGCAGGTGTGCACGGGCCAGGACGTCGAGCGCGCGCCGGGTGCGGTCCACGGACTCGCCGGCCAGGGCGGCGGCGGAGTGGGCGTCGACATCGGGTCCGGGGTGCAGACCCAGGAGCCTGAACAGGCGTGCGGGCAGGTCGGGGAGGCGCTCGTACGACCAGGAGAAGACGGCGCGTACGGCGGCCCTGGGATCTCTGTCGCCGGATTCCAGCAGGTCCAGGCGTCTGCGGTGGTCCCTCAGTTCGGCCACCAGGACGGCCAGGGGCTCGACGGGGCGGGACAGTACGAGCTCGGCCGCCACCCGCAGAGCCAGCGGCAGGCGCCCGCACTGCTCGGCCAGGTCCGCGGCCGCGGTGTGCTCGGCGTCGACACGCGGTCCGATCAGTGCGCGCAGCAGAGCCTGCGCGTCGTCCGGGTGGAGGACGTCGAGGATCACCCGGTGCGCTCCGTGCATCGACACCAGGGACGCCAGGGAGTCCCGGCTCGTGATCAGGACCCTGCAGGTCGCACTGCCCGGCAGCAGCGGTCTGACCTGGGCCGTGGACGCCGCATTGTCGAGCAGAACGAGCAGTCGCCGTCCGTCGACGGCGGTGCGGTAGCGCGCGGCCCGGTCGTCGAGCCGCAGGGGAATGTCCTGCCCCGGAACGCCCAGAGCGGTGAGGAACCCGGCGAGCGCCTGGGCCGCGGACACCGGTTCCTCCGGGCTGTAGCCCCTGAGGTCGACATAGAGCTGCCCGTCGGGGAAGGCGTCCCGCACCTGATGGGCCCAGCGGACGGCCAGCGCGGTCTTGCCGACGCCCGCGGTGCCTGAGACGGCGGATACGACCACCGCGGCTGTCCGGTCGGCACCTTCCGCACGTACCGCATCTTCGGTGACTTCCGCATCCCTCGCATCCTCGGCATCCTCCGCGGCGATCAGATGCCGGGTCAGGTCGGAGAGTTGGTCCTTCCTGCCGGTGAAGGCCCGGACCTCCATGGGAAGTTGGGCGGGGACCGGCGTGGGCGCGGTGACCGTCACAGGTGCGGGCTGTTCTGCCGGGGGCCTCTCCGTCGCTGTTGCGCGAAGCAACTCCTCGTAGGCCGACCGTAGTTCGCCACCCGGAGCAACGCCCAGCTCGTCGGACAGATGCCGTCGTACCTCGGTGTACGTGTGCACCGCCTCCGCCGTTCTCCCGCAGGCGGACAGACTGCGGATCAGCATCCCGGCCAGGGCCTCGGACAGTGGGTGCTCATCCATCAGGGGCCGGAGGAGACCCGATACCTCCTCCGCCCTTCCCTGCCGCAGCGAGGCCTCGGCCCAGGAGAGCGCCGCCTCGACACGCTCCTGGGTCCAACTGGTCCGCATACGCTCGGCCCACGCTCCCGGCAGTCCGGGCAGCGGCACACCGCGCCACAGCCGCAGCGCTTCCTCCAGGACGCGGGCGCGCTGTATGTCGGAGAGCCGCTCACGTCCCTGCGCGACGAGCGCGCGGAAGCGCAGGAGATCGACCGCGTCCTCGTCCGCTTCCAGGACGTATCCACCGGAGGCTCTGCTGATGCGGATCGTCGGCTCTCCTGCTTCCCGGCCGTCGTCCGCGGACGTGGCCGTGGACGTGCCCGTGGACGTGGCACTGGACGCGGCCTCGTCGAGGAGCCGCCGTAGCCGGCTGATGTGGGAGTAGAGGACCGACCGTGCCCCGTCGGGAGGGGCTGTGTCCCAGACACGGTCGACCAGGGCGTCCACCGAGACGGGCCGTCCCGCGTCGGCAGCCAGGGCCGCGAGGACCGCTCTCCGACGCGGCTGTCCCACATCGAAGCCCCGCCCCGCGACCCACAGTTCCAGGGGACCGAGTAAGTGAAGTCTCACCGGGCCTCACACGACCCGGCTCCGTACCGCCCGAACGGTGTCGGCGTTGATCGCCGACCGCACTGAAGCGGGGATTCCACAGGCCCTCCGGTGACTGCATCACGACCGACGGATCGCCGACCTTCACAAGGTTTTCGCAAGGTTCACCGTAGAACCTCGCCTTGCAGGTCGTCAGGCGATTCGGCGCAAGAACCGCTCTGCCACGGGTGTTTCTGACGGCGCGTCCGTCCGCCCACCACGCGGGGGAGGGGAGAGCACATGGAGGCATCCCGTCTGCGGCAAGGCGATGACGTGGTGGTGCGGCAGTACGGGCTGAGCCGACTCCTTCTCCCGACACCTTGCCTCTGTCGGTGCTCCGAGCAACCGAGCAACCGAGCAAGCGAGCAACCGAGCCATCGGGCGGCCGGCGCACCGGTTGCCGGGGGTCCCTGCTGTACGGGGTTCAGCAGGGACCCCCGCCGCGTCCTCGCGCCGCGCCGACCGGCCGCCTTCGCGCCCCACAGCTCAAACGGCCGTGATGAGTCGACGCACGGTCGTCGGAAGAGACCACCAAGGAGAGACATGAACAACCTTCGGCGCTGGGCCGCGTCCGTGTCCGTTCTGATCATGGCGGGGGCGGGCACCGCCATCGCCACCCCCGCCAGTGCCGCTCCTGCCGCCGGATGCTACGGGTCGACCTGCGAGGGCAAGGACCCCAACCAGTACTGCGCGGGCGACGCGACTTCCCCGGTGGGCGGGGTGTGGCTCGGCCAGGCGTACGTGGAACTGCGCTACAGCCCGAGCTGCCGGGCGGCCTGGGCGCGTATCTCCCATGCGAACTACGACACCCTCGACCAGTTCACCCCGTATGCCACTGTCCACCGCAACTCCGACGGTCGCGAGTACACCTGCGCCGTGCCGACCACGGGCACGGGCTGCTACACCAAGATGGTCAACGACATCAACGTCACTTCCTACGCCAGGGGTATGTGGGACAGCGGAGCGCGAATCTACGAGGGCCGGACCTCCGCGTACTGATCGCGGGCGACGGCGCGGGGCGGGGCGGGGCGGGCGACGGGAGTCCGCGGCCCGCCCCGCCAACTGCCGTCTCATCGGCGGTGGTTGCGGTGCCGAGGAGTTGGGGGCACACGGGCACGAGGCGGTCGAGAGGACTTGGTGGAAGGGCGCGGCCGGCGTCGTGGATCAGTAGTTCGGTCAGGTCGGTGGAGCGGTGACAGCGCAGGGAGACCAGGTAGCCGTCGTCCTCGGCATGGGCGTTTACACGGGCGACGAAGACCGGTTCGCCGGGGCTGGTCAGCCCGTCCGGGCCCGCGACGACGGCGGTGCTGTCCAGGGAGGTGGTCGTGGCGACACCGAGCCCGATCGGTCCGCGCCGGCGTTGGGCCATGGTGAACCGGGCCACAGATCAGGAGTCCACGACCCAAAATCGATGCGCCGTATGGGCGCGGCCTATGTATTTCCCTCCCGAAGAGACGGTCAGCGGTCTACGGTCGGCAGGGCGTCCGTCTCGGTATGCCGCTCGGAGGCGGGTCAGGATGTCGCGCAAGCGGGACGGGATCTTCGGACACAGGGCACAGGACACAGGACACAGGACACAGGGCGTTTGGCGCCAGGCGTCTGGCGTGCGGCGCATCGTTGTCGTCGCAGTTCGACACGAAAGCGCTGTTTCGGTGAGGACCCGATGCTCAGCCGACTGGACGCCGAGGCGCTCGGAGCTGGCGGCGGCTTCGCCAACTCATGAAGTGGGATTGACATGCCTGATGGATGGCAGTGGGACAGCACGTTGTTCCAGGGAAGTGCGGCGTACTACGAGCGCGGTCGGCTGCCGTACGCCCCGGGCTTCGCCGAAACACTGACCACGGTCCTCGGCATGGACGGCCGTGGCCGACTCCTCGACGTCGGCTGCGGGCCGGGCATCGTACTGCTGCCCATGGCGCGGTTTTTCGCCGAGGTGGTCGGCGTTGACCCGGATGAGGACATGCTGGCCGAGGCCGACCGGCAGGCCAGACATCGCGGGGTGACCAATGCGCGTTGGGTGGCTGCCCGCGCCGAGGACCTGCCGGCCGGTCTGGGTGAGTTCCGAGTCGTGGTTTTCGCCCAGTCCTTCCACTGGACGGATCGTGACCGTGTCGCCGCCACCGTGCTCAAGATGCTGGAGCCGGGAGGGGCGTTCGTCCACATGAGCGACCTCAAGAATCCGCCCGCCGAACCGACGCCGCTACCGCTACCGCGGCCCGCGCCCCCGTACGCGCAGATCGGCGACCTGGTGCGTCGATATCTGGGACCGGTACGCCGAGCGGGGCAGGGAACGCTCGTCAACGGCACACCGAACCGGGAGGACCTCGTCCTGGCACGCGCCGGTTTCGAGAACTTCGAACGGCATGTCGTTCCGGCCGGGGAAGTGGTCGACCGCACCGCGGACGATGTCGTGGCGTGGGTGTTCTCCTGCTCGAGCTCCGCCCCTCACCTCTTCGGTGACCGACTGGAGGACTTCGAGCGGGAACTGCGCGCGGTGCTGCGGCAGGCGTCACCCGGCAACCGCTTCGCGGAGCACCTTCCGCCGACCGAGATCATGATCTGCCGCAAGCCGCACGGCGAACGGTGACGGCAACAGTGCGACGGCCTGCGGCCCGTCCTTGCGACGAGTGCAGGAAATCGTCGTCCGTCCAGTAACGCGTTGAGCGCGTTGAGCGCGTTTAACGCGTTCTTGGTTCGGAGAAGGCGGCGCGTACACGGGCAGGACCACCATGCCCGATCGTCTCGTGTTGGTCGTCGCCGTAGAGCTCGCCGGGCAGCTCCGGCACGATTCGGCGCGCGGTGGCGTGACCGCCGGACGGCGCAGGAATTCGGTGGTCGCCACGGCGGCGACCACGGCGGCGACCGCGTCATCGGTGGCCAGGTGGTGGATCCCTTCCACCTATTCCTGGACGCTCTCCGGGTAGTCGACCTTCCCCCCCCACGACCACCACCCGCCGCGCGCTGTCGTGCGTCCACCTGGGCTCCTCGCCACGCGGGCTCCAGGACCTTGTGGATCGTGTGCGAGACGTCCGAGCGCCGGCGCTCCCTCGGCCGGCGCGAGGCCCCCACCGGTAGTCGCGTACCGTGGAGTCGGTTCGATCCCCGGCGCTGCGCCGCCGATCCGCCTTTGGGCCCCACTCATCGTGGCGACTCGGTCGCGCCTCGACTTGACCAGCTCGTCGTACCGCTGCCGGGTCACACTGCCGACCATCGCAGGCATCCGTACCGCCAACTCACCTCCTGCCCTCGGCACTTGGCGCCATCCGGCGGCCTTCGGCCATCGGCAAGAGCGCACCGCAGCGGCGAGTGCAGCACCCGGCGCCATCGGCGCGAGCGGCAGTCCGACGAACAGAACACCGCCGTCGACTTCGCCCACGGCATCAGCGGGCCACCGCGGCCGCAGCACAACCGCTGCCTGGCATCGCGGCCCTCAACCGTGAGCAGCCCACGGCTTCTTACGGGCAGCGGAGCCGCACAGCCAGGAAGGACGGCTGGCTGTGGGTCTTGTCATAGCGACGTGGGTCAACCAGCCGAGCTGCCTCTGTGGCCCGCGGTTCCACCAGCCTTTCCAGCACGAACCCGGCGCCGAGAAGCTCACCGAGGAACTGTTCCAGCGTCATCCGCCAGTAGCTGATGGCGAACCCCTCGCCGATGGGCAGCTCAACCCGCTCATCGGTGAAGTAGGAATCGCCGAAGTAGGTCCAGTCGCCGGTGGGGTGTGTGGTGGACACGAGCAGGGTGCCGCCTGGCCGCAGTATGCGCCGGATCTCGGCGAGTAGTTGTCCGCGTGCGTCGATGTGGTGATAGACGAGGGCCATGACGGCCAGGTCGAACGACTGGTCCGGAAGGAAGGCCAGCGGCTCCTCCAGATCATGCTGATGCAAGACGGCACCGTCGCCCAGCCGCTCCTGCGCCGCACGCAGCAGGGTCTCGCTCCCGTCGACACCGACGACCTGCACGGCCCCGACTTCAGTAACTCGGCGGCGTAGTGACCGGCCCCACATCCAAGATCCAAAACTCGTAATCCGGTTACGTCACCGGCCAGCCTCAGCATGGCCGGCCGATCGGTATGTGCGTTATACGTGTGGTCCGTAGCGAGGGTGGCGAAGTGCTTGCCCATATCACCGCGGTATGCGGTCTCGGCTCTCATGCCGTCATCCTTGCAACAGCCGCCACCACCTCACCAGGCAGTTTCTGTTCCACCGACACGAGGTCCGCCATTACCCGTGCTCCCAAGGCGTCGCCTGCCAGTCCACGTAGCCGGCGACCGCTTTGTGACAGGCGCTGAGCTTGAGTCTCAATCTCGACAAGGCGGGTTGTACCGTTTCCCGGATTCGTCCATGACGAGGTGACCGGTCAGGCATAGCCTCTCGTGCATGCTCCGCACCACTCCGCCCCGCCCGGTCGATGTCACCGTGTACTTCCCCGAACTCGCACCACTGGCCCGCAGCGCCGTACGGCTGCACCCCCGCACCGGCGCCCCGGCGGCGGCGGACAGTTCGATCGGCGGCCCGCTGCTGTGGCCGACACGGGAACCCTGGCCCACCTGCCCGGAGCACGGCGGCCCTCGGCAGGATGGGGTCGCGCCCGAGGACGTACGGCTGCGGCGACGGATTCTGGCCGAGGCGTGGCGTCGGCCCAGGGAGGAAGGCGCCGACCTGCTGAGCGCGGAAGAACGCGCGACAGTCGACCGCATCAGCAAGAGCTCGCGGATCCCTCAGGACGGCGCGGTCCCGATGGTGCCGGTGGCCCAGCTCTACGCTGCGGACGTGCCTGGTCTGCCATGCCCGGAGGGTGCTGATCTGCTGCAGCTACTGTGGTGCCCGTTCGACCACGACGAGGACTATCTGCCCCGGACCGAACTGCGTTGGCGGACCACCGCCGATGTCACCGACCCGCTCGGCGCTGCTCCGCAGGCGTCGGTGATCGGCAACGACGACTACCTGCCCGAACCTTGCGTGCTGCACCCCGAGACGTTCACCGAGTACCCAGCCCCGCACGAGCTGCCCGAGGAACTGGCGGAGCGGATCGAGGCTTGGGAGGAGCAACGGGACTTCGACTACCAGTACGACCTCGGTGTCTCCCCAGGCTGCAAGGTCGGCGGCCACGCTCCGTGGAGCTTCTCCGACCCGTTCCCCATGGTCTGCCCCGAGTGCGGCTCGGACGTTCGTCCGCTGCTCACCATCGACGGCAGCGAGTGGGACGGCGGCAGCAGGAGCTGGCGACCAGTCGAAGACGCCGGCTACGTCGGCCTGCACTTCCTCGGCCCGGCCAATGCGACGCAGCTCAACATCGGCCGCGGGTACAGCCTGCAGCTGTACGTGTGCACGGCTTCCTACGACCACCCACATGTGCAGAACATGCAGTGACATGGCGAGTACAGCCGTCGAACCCACCCAAGGCCACGAAGCCCAGCAGAGTTTGCGAGCGTCAGCTCGGACGCCGCTTCTTATGGCGAGGCGCCTGTACGTCTGGACTGACGCGGCCCTAGGGTTACCGGACTTGGTTGTCCAGGGAGGGGGAGCTCAGTGAGTCCTGAGCGGTGGTCCAGGATCATTTATATCGCTCTTAGCATGGTTTCGGCCGTAATATTCACGGGATTGATGATTGCCCTGTTTAGGGCTGGAGAGTGAAGCATGATCCTGGCTGCAAGCACCGCGCGTCAGACCTTGCTTCGTCCGCTGAGGCGGCGGTGGGCGACGAGGGCGGCGGCCGTCGTTACGAAGCCGAGGAAATGCTCGGGCTTGCGTTCGTAGCGGCGATGCAGGCGTCGGCAGCCGGCCAGCCAGGACACGGTTCTCTCGACTACCCAGCCGTGTCGGCCCAGTCGTTTGAAGGACTCGATACCTTTGCGGGCGATGCGCTGGCGGATGCCGCGCTGTCGGAGCCATCGGCGTAGGTAGTCGTAGTCGTAACGCTCGTCGGCGGGCCGACGTCGGCGAGGGCCACGACGGGAGCGGATGGGCGGTATGCCACGCACGAGCGGCTGCAGGCCGACGCTGTCATGGGTGTTGGCGGCGGAGATGCCCAGTGACAGGGGCAGACCGTTCCGGTCGGGCCGCCCACCGCGATCCGCGCCGTTTCACTGATCCCGACCGGCTCGACATCGGCCGTGACACGACCGGTCACCTCGCCCTTGGCCACGGCATCCACTACTGCCTTGGCGCACCTCTGGCCCGACTGGAGATCGAGACCGCGCTGACTGCGCTCCTCGACCGCCTCCCGCGACTCGCACTTGCCGTACCGGAGAAGGAACTCCGATGGCGACCGTCGATGCGATCCCGGGGGCTGCTCGCCCTCCCAGTGATGTACTAGGGCGTGTCCGATGGGTCGCATTCGATTCAGACATTCAACGGCCCTTTTGACATGCCGCCCGTCGGTGTTTCATCGATCCGCTAGTGTTCGTTTATGTTGCAGACGAGATTCACCGATATGTTCGGGCTTGCCCATCCGGTGATGTCGGCCCCCATGGCCCTGCACAGCGGCGGGACACTCGCTGCCGCGGTCTCCGCCGCCGGAGGGCTCGGCTGTTTCGGGGGTACGCATCCCTGGAAAGGGCCCGACTGGATCCGTGCGGAGATCGCCACCATCCGTGCCACGACGGACCGGCCGTTCGCGGTCGGGTTCATTACGCCGTTCCTCCCTTTCACCGAGCCGCTGTTCGACGCCACGCTGGAGGAGCGGCCGGACGTCGTCGCATTGTCGTTCGCCGATCCCCGGCCGTGGCTTGCCCGGGCCAAGGACGCGGGAGCCCGGGTGATGTGCCAGGTCCAGAACTACAAGGACGCCGAGGCGGCGGTTGCCGCAGGCGTCGACGTCCTCGTGGCGCAGGGCAATGAAGCCGGCGGTCACACCGGGACGATGGGCCTGCTGCCGTTTCTGACCGGGATCGTGCGGAGGTACCCCGATGTCCCGGTGCTGGCCGCAGGCGGCATTGGGGACGGACGAACGCTCGCTGCCGTCCTCACCGCCGGCGCGGACGGTGCCTGGCTGGGCACGGCATTCCTTGCCACACCCGAGGCGGTCGAGGTGCACGACCTCCACAAGCGCCTGATCGTCGAGAGCGACGGGGGCGACACCGTGTGGACACGGGCCTACGACATCGTGTCAGGACTGCCGTGGCCGACCGGTATCGGCGAACGCGTCCGCCGCAACCGGTTCACCGACGAGTGGTCGGAGCGCGCATCAACACTGCGGGATCGCGCGGAGGAATTCAGGCCTGCGGAAGGTGCCAACCCCTTCGGGGCACCGCCCGACCCCGACACGGGTGAGATCATCTACGGCCAGTCCGCTGCCTTCGTCGATGGCGTGCGCCCGGCCGCTGATGTGGTCCGCGCGATCAGCGACGAGGCCGAGGCGATCCTGGACTCGCGGCCTCGCTCGCTGCTCGGCCGACCGGCAACCTGATCGGCGTGGCAGTCGGCCCCGATGGAACGGCCGCACACGCCCGTGCTGTGTGGCCCGGACCCTCAGAATCCAAGGCGCCGCACCCATGGATACGGCACGTTTCATCAGGCGTGTCGTCGCGCATGGCAGCACACCAGGTGTTCGGGGTGTCGGGAGCGGAGCCAAAGACGTACGGCAGCAAGGGGCACCGTGCTGTGAAAGACGTCGGCGGTTCCGCAGTTCGCCGAAGTCGAACTCGCGTCGCGCCTCCAGACCGACGATCAGGAAGAACATCGTCATCAGGCCGCTGTTCACCCAGTCGCACAGGTCCAGGCTCGTCGACAGCGGGCTGACCCGCACCGGCAGCTACCACGTACAGAAGGCGTCGTACCCGGCCGCCGTTCCTCGGGTGTGGCCGCGCTGTAGAAGACGTGCTCGCGGGCGTGCCGCAGTGAGGCGAGCAGGGCATGTGCTTCGGCGGCCAGCGGATGTTCCCGAGGCCCGCGGGCACCGTGGATCCACCAGACCTCGCGGTTGCTGCCCCGGGCGGCAAGTTCGCGCGACATGGCCGGCACCGGCGTGAGGCCGGTACCGGCGGAGATGAGGTGAACCGGGCCGGTGCCCTCGGTGAGGACGAAGTCGCCGCGAGGGGCGGTGACTTCGAGGATCACGCCCGGCCGGAGTTTCGTGGTCAGGCAGCTGCTCGCGGTGCCGTGCGGCTCGTGTTGGACGCTGATCCGGTAGTAGCCGGCATCAGGCACCGAGGACAGGGAGCAGCTGCGCACCGGGGCGGGCCGACCTGCGCCGGAGATCCGCGGCGTCGGGTACTGACCCGCGCGGGCAGCCGGGAGGCGGGTCCCGTCGGGCGCGGCGAGGTGGAGCGAGGTGACCGTCGTGCTCTCGGTGATGACGTCGGCCACGCGCAACGCGCGGAAGCCGTTCCAGACTGGGCCGGTGGCAGTGCCTGAGCTGTCGGCAGCGGCGAGCAGTTCGCGGAACGAGCCCTGCCAACCTGGACCAAGGACAGGAACCTGCAGGGCGAGGCGCAGCTTCGCAGGGTCACGGTCAGGGAGGTGCAGCAGCGCGTCGGTGTCGGTCACGCTCAACGCGCCGGGACCGGTCCTGGCCTTCACGATCTGGTCGCCGGCCTGGATGTGGCTCTCTTGGACGACCCGCATGTGGAAGCCAGGTCGGTGGTGGCTGACGAGCGGCACGGGCAACTCAGGTTCACCGAGGCGCAGGGCGACGCGGTAGCAGATGACCCGCGGCTGGGTGACTTCGAACTCGGCCTCGCCGATGCGGTGGCGGTCGCCGATGCAGACCTCGTCGTCGGGCAGTTCGCCGACGGTGAGGTTCTCCCCGAACTGGCCGTAGCCGTAGCCGTAGCCGTAGCCGTAGCCGTAGCCGTAGCCGAAGTCGTCGTCGCGCACGCCGGTGTGGACGGTCCTGCCCGGCCACGGCACGTCTTTCGGCATGCCGACGTTCACCGACAGCAAGGTGGGCATCGGTCGCTCCTCCCTGTGGTGCCGGCAGTGCCTGTCATGGCTGCCGGGCGGCGGTCGTCTCGTCGAGATCGAGGTTGCGGTCGACGCCGTGCGGGACGACGGTCTGGCCCGGCTCCAGCCGCAGTCGGACGCCGTCGAGGTACACCTCGATCTGGTCCGGCTCGAACGACACCAGCCCAGAGATGCGGCGCACCTCGGTCCAGGCGTCCTCGTACGACCAGGCCGCGCGGCGGGCGACTGCGATGTCGTAGTAGCCGGCCAGGCCCTTGTACGGGCAGAAGGTTTGGCCTTCGACCGGGGTCAGCGCGGACCCGTCGACGTCGGCGCGCGGCACGTACCAGCGTGGCGCGAACTCGGACTCGTACAGCACCAGGGGGCGGGTGGTGTCGGCGACGGCCCGCTCGCCGCTGCGGACGACCAAATGGCGGCTGGTCGTACGGATGTCGATGCGGTGGTAGCTGTCGGCCGCGTGGCCGACGATCCGCTCGTCCTCTTCGTAGAAGGCGTCCATCGCCCGCCAGGCGAAGGCCACCCGGCCTTTCAAATCCCTGGCGTGGTCGGGTAGTTCGCTGTATTGCCAGGCCGCGCGCTGCTTGCTCTGGGACCCGGCGCGGACGGTGTACCAAGCTGTCGGTCCGAGGTCACGGTGCCGGGTGGTGTGCTCGCCCGGTTGCAGGACGTCGGCGGTGATGTCGCCGAGCGGGAAGTAGGCCACCGGATAGCGGCCGGGCTCGTGCAGCAGCACGACGTCCTCGCTGTCGGCGATCCACGCGTCGCCGAACCGGACGCGCATGCGCCGGCGCAGTGGTTCGGCGAACAGCATCCTGTCGGGCAGCGGATCGGGGACCAGGAACCGGCCGACCGCTCCGGGGGCGAGCGGTCCTTGCTGCCAGGAGAGGCCCATCGTTTCGTTCCTTTCCGGTTGGTCCGGGTGAGGTCAGGTGAGCGGCTCGCCGCCGTCGACGTGCAGTGTCACGCCGGTCAGGAAGGTGCTGGTCATGGCGAACAGGACGGCATTGGCGATGTCGTCGGCGGTGCCGATGCGCCGTACGGGGTTGCGGGCGCTGATATCGGCGAAGTAGTCCACCTTGCCTTGCTCGCCCCGGGCGTCCCAGGCGCCGGTGTCGATCACTCCGGGGGAGACGGCGTTGACCCGGACCGGGGCCAACTCCAGGGCGAGGGAGCGGGCCAGGACTTCGACGGCACCGTTGGTGATAGCCACCGCCAGGGTCCCGACCGCGATCTTCGCCGCGGCGACACCGGAGAAGAGGGTGAACGATCCGCCCTCGTCGATGCGGGGGCCAAGGTGCTTGGCCAGCATGAGCGGGCCGATCACCTTGGTGTCGAACGAGAGCCTGACCGCGTCCCGGTCCAGGTCGGCGAGGTGACCACGGACGTGGTCGACGGTGCCGAGCCGCTTACCGAGGGCGGCGATGGAGGCTTCGTCGGTGAGGTCGACGGTCTCGGTGGTGATGTCGGGTTCGCCGGCGTAGGCGTCTGCGAGGGCGTGCCGGTCGCGGCCGGCGGCGATGACGCGGGCTCCCGCGTCGCGGGCGGCGAAGGCGACGGCGCGGGCGAGCCCGCCGCCCCGTCCGATGACGAGGACGGTCTCGTCCTTCAGTGGTCCAGTCATCACTTCAGTGGTCCAGTCATCACAGTGTCCTTTCGAGGAAGCGGCGGATGCAGCCCGCCGCGGCGTCGAGATGGCTTTCGAGCAGGAAATGGCCGCCGTCGAGCAGACAGATCTCGGCGCCGGGTGCGTCGTCGGCGAAGGCGAGCGCGCCCTCGGCGCGGAAGATCTCGTCGTTGCGGCCCCAGACGGCCAGCAGCGGTACCCGGCTGTCGTGCAGGTAGGCGTGCAGCTTCGGATACAGCGGGAGGTTGCTCGCGTAGTCGGCGAACAGTCGCAGCTGCACCAGGTCGTTCCCGGGCCGGGACAGCAGGGCGAAGTCGTGGTACCAGGTGTCCGGGCTGACCAGGCTCTCGTCCGGCACGCCGTGCAGGTACTGCCACCGGGTGACCTCCAGGGTCAGCGCCTGACGCACCGCCGCCTCGGTCCCCGGGTTCTGGTTCTGCCAGTACGCGCGTACCGGCTTCCAGAATTCCTCAGCGAAACCCGCCTCGTAGCCGTTGCCGTTCTGGGTGACGATGGCCGTGACCGCGGCCGGATCCGACAGGGCGAGCCGCCAACCCACGGGCGCCCCGTAGTCCTGGACGTACAGGGCGAACCGGCGGACCCCCAGCTGTCCCAGCAGGCCCGCGGTGAGGTCCGCGGTGAGGTCCGCGAGGGCGTCGAAGGTGTAGTCGAACTCGTCCGTCGGCGGGGCGTCGGACAGGCCGAAGCCCAAGTGGTCCGGGGCGATCACGTGATACCGGTCGGCCAGCAGCGGGATCAGGTTCCGGAACATGAACGAGCTGGTGGGGAAGCCGTGCAGCAGCACCACGGTGGGCGCACCGACCGGTCCCGCTTCCCGGTAGAACAGCCGCTGTCCACCGACGGTGGCGTAGCGGTGATGGATTGCGTTCACGGCTGCTCCGTTCACTCGCGGCTCACTTGAAGCCTGCGCCCGGCGGGACAGCAGCCGCATCCGCCACTGGCTGGCCATCGCCGCCAGCGCGCTCAGGGGGACAGCGTGGTGGCGTGCGTGTGCCCGTGGATCCTCCGGGACGGAGACGCTCGGCGGCGATGACGGGCCGCCGCGGCGAGTGCGGGGTGCTCGACCGGCCGATCGGATCGGTTCGCGCAGGTGAGAGCCGGGCGCTGTTGGTGCACGGCGAACCGGGCGTGGGCAAGACCGCGTTGCTGGAGTATCTGGCTGTTCAGGCGCTGGGCTGCCGTGTGGTGCGCGCCGCCGGAGTCCAGTCGGAGATGGAGCTCGCATATGCCGGGCTGCACCAGCTGTGCGCGCCGGTGCTGGACCGGCTCGAGCATCTCCTGGCGCCCCAGCGTGATGCGCTGCGGACCGCCTTCGGCATGAGCGAGGGGCCGCCGCCCGACCGGTGGCTGGTCGGGCTGGCCGTGCTCGGTCTGCTGTCCGAGGTTGCGGAGCAGCGGCCGCTGATGTGCCTGGTCGACGACCAGCAGTGGCTCGACCGCGCCTCGGCGCAGGTCCTTGCCTTCGTCGCGCGCCGCCTGGGCACGGAGTCGATCGGCTTGGTCTTCGCGGCCCGTGTCGAGAGCGGCGACCTTGCCGGGGTGCCGGACCTGGCGGTCGAGGGGCTGCGGGAGGCCGATGCGCGGGCACTGCTGGATGCGGTGCTGACCGGGCCGATCGACGCGCGGGTGCGGGACCAGATCGTCATCGAGGCGCGGGGCAACCCGCTGGCATTGCTGGAGCTGACCCGGGGACTGGCGCCGGTGGAGCTGGCCGGAGGGTTCGGGCTTCCCGGCCTGGTACCGCTCTCCGGCGGCATCGAAGAGACCTTCCTACGGCGGATCGGTGCCCTTCCCGAGCAGACCCGACGGCTGCTGCTGATCGCGGCGGCCGACCCGTCGGGCGACCCGGCACTGGTGTGGCGGGCAGCCGGCCTGCTCGGGATCTGCTCCGACGCGGCTGTATCCGCGGCCGATGCCGGTCTGGCCGAGTTCGGCACACGAGTGCGGTTCCGTCACCCGCTGGCCCGCTCGGCGGCCTACCGGTCGGCATCGGCCCAGAACAGGCACGAGGCGCACCGTGCCCTGGCCGAGGCCACCGACCAGCAGCTCGATCCCGACCGGCGGGCCTGGCACCGCGCGCAGGCCGCCCCGGGGCCGGACGAGGACCTCGCCGCCGAGCTCGAACACTCGGCCGGCCGGGCCCGGGCACGCGGCGGCCTGGCCGCCGCAGCCGCATTCCTGAAACAGGCGGCAACGCTCACGCTCGACCCGGCCCAAAGGGCCGGCCGGGCGCTGGACGCCGCACAGGCCACGATCCAGGCAGGAGCCTTCGACACGACTCGGGACCTGCTGGCGATGGCCGAATCCGGCCGGCTCAGCGACTTCCAGCAGGCAAGTGCGGACATGATGCGGGCCCAGCTCGCGTTCAACACCAGCCGGGCCGGTGAAGCCCCGACACTGCTGCTGAAGGCGGCCAGGCGGCTCGAACCCATCGACGCGGACCTGTCCCGAGCGACCTACCTGGACGCGGTGTCCGCCGCGATCTTCGCAGGCCGCCTGGCAAGCCCAGGAGGTCATGTCCTGGAGGCGGCTCGCGCGGCCACCGCGGCACCCCCGCCGCCGCACGCCCCGCGCGCTCCGGGCGGAGACCTCCCGCTGGAGACAGGCGACGAGGAACTCGGTGTGTGTCCAGGTCTCCTTCAAGGCGCGTTCGGCCAGCCGCTCTGCGGCGTCCAGCAGGGCCGGGGCCTTCATCGCCCGGGCCAGGAAGGACAGGTCGGCGGCGGTCTGACGGCCTGTTCTGGGCCCCGCCGCGGTGGCGGTCTTGGTGGTGGCGGGCATCAGGAGACCTCCGGATCATCGGCTTGGCCGCCGCCCTCGATGAGGGTGAACATGCGGTCGTAGGAGCCGAGTTGGCGTTGTTCGACCTCGACGAGATCACTGGCGGTGGCAGCGTTGTGCCGGCTGGCGGCCCGGGCCTGGGACGCTTGGTGATGGCGGTAGTCGCCGCGCAGGAGGGCAGCGGCGCGGGCATGGACGGGATCGGTGATGGTCTGCTGCTTGGCCCAGCACCGCGGGTGGCGGGCGACCTCGGCCCCGCCGGGCGTGAGGGTGACGATGACTTCGTCGGTGTCGGTGCGGACCTGGACTTTCTTGCCGATGGCCAGGGCGTGTACGGAGTAGTCGCAGGTGTCGACGCGGATGTAGTGGTCGCGGCCGATGCGGGTGGCGAAACGCCACCAGCGCGGCGGATCGACCGGCGGCAAAGTGAGCATCTGGGCCCGGTCGGCCTCCCACCGGTCGACCGGCCGGGCGCCCAGGGTGCGGTGCTGGCGCCGGTTGGCGATGGCCAGCCAGGCGGTCAGCTGGGTGTTGAAGTCCTCGGGTCCGGTGAAGGTGCGGCCCGGAAGGAAGCTGGTCTCCAGGTAACCGTTGGCCCGCTCCACCAGCCCCTTCGCTTCTGGATCGCGGGGTCTGCAGAGGTAGATCCGGGTGGCGAGCAGGCCCGCGAACGCGGCGAAGTCGCCGGTCACCCTGCCGCGGCCGATGCCGGCCTCGTTGTCCCAGACCAGCATCCGCGGAACCGCATTCCAGCCGGTCAGAAGCTTCCAGTGCCCGCCGATCAGGTCGCCGGTGGTGCGGGTGGGCAGCATCCGCGCGGCGATGATCCGCGAGTAGCCCGAGACCATCACGAGCACCGGCGGCCGACCGGACTGCCCGTAACCGAGCGGGATGTCGACCGGCGGGAACCACAGGTCGCACTGGGCCAGCTCGCCGGGCTGATAGGTGGTGCGCGAGACCGGATCGACGGGCAGATAGGCCGGCCGCAGCTCGCGTACGCGTTCCTTGAGGACGGTCATCCCGCGCTCCCAGCCGATCCGCTCGGCGATCACGGTCGCCGGCATCGTCGGAGTCTGCTTCAAAAGCTCCCGGATCTGCGGCTCGACCGCGTCGACCGCCGAGCCCTTCGGCGGCCGGGAGTAGACCGGCGGCCGGTCCGTGGCCAGCGCCCGCTTCACGGTGTTCTTCGAGATGCCCAGGTGCCGGGCGATCGCCCGGATCGGCATCTGCTCGGCCCGGTGCAGCCTGCGGATCTCTGCCCAGTCCTCCACGGAAATCACCCTCTTCTCCTGACCTTCGATCAAGATCAGGTTGGTCAGAAGACCACGAAGTGGGGTCAGTTTTGATCCGCCGTCAGAGGGTCACGATTCACCCGTCGCCGACAAGCGGAACTTGGATCTTGATGCAATGCCGCTAAGTTAGGTGGCTCGGATGAGTTGCGGTGTGGGTGGTCCGGTGTGTTTGAGGGCTACGTCGGTGGGGCGTTTCACGCGGTAGGAGTTGTGGCGGGCGCGTTTGATGACGCGGGGGTAGGTGCGGTGGCGACGCCGGGGGTTGGGCCGCTCGGTGATCTCGGCGAGGGTGTGGGCGGTTGCCGTGGGCAGGTGTTCAGGGGGGAAAGGCCGCCTGGTCGGTGACCTGGCGGCGGACGACGCGGACGGAGCGGGCGAATGACAGCCGGTCGGGGTCGTGGCCTGCTTCGTCCGCGGCCTGGCACATCAGGTCCCTGACCGCGTAGTGCGCCAGGAGCAGTCCGTAGATCTCCTGCTCGACCATGTCGGGAGACTTGCTGCGCAGGATCTGGCCGCCACCACGCAGATGCGTCTTGATCTCGTCCAGCGCCGACTCGTGCTCCCACCGCTGGGCATACGCGGTGGCCAGCTCGGTGGCGCTGATCCGGGCGGGGTCCAGGACGGTGGTGATCAGGCAGACCAGTTCCCCGTCGGGATTTCGGTCGGGCACGGTGAACTCCACGGCCCGCACCAGCTGCGCCTGTTCCCCGGGCACCTCCTGCCCGGCCCGGGCGGCGGTCAGGAGTGCCTGGCGGCGCGCGGTCTTGACCGACGGGTCGAAGAGCAGGCCCAGGTAGGAGCCGTCGGGCAGGGCACGAACGACGGGCAGACTCACACCGGCGCCGATCCTCCACACCAGGGCAGCGCCGGTGGCGGCGGCGTCGTGCCACAGCTGCCAGCTGTAGAAACCGGCGTCGGCCAGCAGCAGCATGTCCGGCTCCAAAGCGTCCAGCACACCGGCCGCCAGCGTACGCTCCCCGGTCCGGCAGCCGCCGATTTCCGCCGCGACCACAGCGTGGGTACCGCACTCGGACAGGGTGACCAGGTGCACCTTGGGAAAGGCCGACGCCTTGGGCCCGGAGTTCATCCGTCCGAACGCGGCCACGTTGGCCTCGGTGTCGGCCGCGTCCAGGCCGGTTCCGTCGATCGACATCAGCCGCAGGCCGGCCAGCCACGCGCCCTTGGTGCCGTGTCCGGCCGCCGGGACCGCCGCGCGTCGGAACAACTCCCGCAGCGGTTCGGCCCCCAGCCGGGCCCTGGCCTGCGCGATCGCCGAAGTGCTGGGCACCTGCCAGTCGTCACTCCACGAGCCCAGATGCCGCAGGGAACCGACCAGTTGGCGCATGACCTCCTCCGACCCGCTCCCGAAGAACAAGCCCTGCGCGATCACGTAACGGATCATCACATGAGCGGGAAGCCGCCGCACCCGCCTCTCCCGCCGACCCGTGACGTCCAGGACCTCCTCCAGCAGATCCCGGGGAAACGTACGGGCGAGCACACCCAACTCGATGTGGTCCGTCAGCCGCCCGCCCGACGGCTCGTCCCCACTGACCTGCCCAACTCGCGCCACGAACCGCACCCTAGCGAGACGGCTGCCCCCCTGCCCCATCGTCAGGCGGACGACACGAGCCGCCTAACTTAGCGGCATTGGATCTTGATGCTTTCAGATTTGGCGAACCCCGATGGCTACGGCGGAAGCTTCGAGTTTTCAGGGTCCTGGGTGCGCTGGTGGGGCGATTTCTTGTTTGTCACGGTCTTTGGCGTTATTTTCATCCTTGCGGCGCTCCCTTTTGTGATATTGGTAGTCTTTTGAGTGGCCGATCCAATCAAGCGCGTCATTCAGACGCGTAAGCGCGGGCACAGCTAATTCCACCAGGCGCCAACATTGCCCCCTGGTGCAATCCGTCTCTCCCGCCCGCGCAAGGGAGGCTTCAACCGTGCCTGCGAATACGTCCTATGCGCCACCGAGCAGCCCATAGGCACAGCTCGCAACCCCGGCCTTGTACGTCAGAGCGGCCCGCTGAAGTGTGTAGTGGCCAAGTGCGGTCACAACCAACTGCGGCACTCAGAGGGTTGAAGTCTGGCCATTGACCGGTGAGGAGCGTGCGGCTCCAGACTGTTACTCGGGTTCAGGCTCTGCCAAGCCGATGCTGGGAAGGCAGTGATGCCGCTGAACTGACACCCACCCGGTAAGTACACCTTGGCGCACTCCTTGCTGCCGGCAGCGACGTAGTACGTGCGGTCGAAGCACACCGCTTGACGTCGGCCAGGTCGAAAAAATCGGTTACGACCGCACGCTGTGGCCAACGCCCACAACCGAACTCGGCGACGCGCACGAGCTCCTGGGCCAGGTTCGCCTGCGGGCGACGTGCGGTGGTCAGGTGAGACCGAGCTGACGCAGCATGCCGAGCTCATCGCTGCTGCCCCAGCGCTCGACCATTTTCCCGTCGGCGAACCGGCTGATCTGCATGCCTCGGTAACTCACCGTCTTACCCGTCGGGCTGTGCCCCATCAGTTCACCGAGATGTGTGCCCGTGATGGTGTATGCGAGCGCGATTTCGTCGTCGGTGGTCATGACGTGCTCGACCTCGATGTGCAGATCGGGGAAGGCCCGCCTCATCGTGGCAAACATCTCCTCATACCCTTCGGGTCCCGGAACCTGTCCTGGGGCCGGGTCGTGGTCCACAGAGTCGGGCGCCACGCATTCCTCGAGCTCGCCGAGGTGGTCACTGTTCACCGCTGATCCGAAGCTCTCCAAGACGGCGACGTTGCTGCTGCGCGACATGACGCGCTCCTTGACGTTGCAGTCCTGGGCGCATACACATCCAGGATGTGCAGTCGCCCCTTCCTCCCCTCCACGATAGGTCTGGCGGCCTGAGGCGGCCTGCTGGAACGAGAGGTGAAGACCCTCGCGAGTATTCGCGGGCAGGCAAGCCGAGAATGCGACAACCCCGCGCTTCTGGACTGCGCCGATGTCGCCTGGAGCGTGTCTCTTTGTTGGGCTGCTCAGCTGATCGGATGTGTCGGATATGTCTGTACGGCTGCTGATCAGTGATGCGATGTGGGACCGGATCGAGCCGCTGATGCCGGCGGATCCGGTCCGTGGCCGCCGGTGGGCCAACCACCGGCGGATGTGGGAGGCCATCGCGTGGAAGTACCGCACCTGCTCGCCTTGGCGAGACCTGCCTGACGAACTCGGGTCCTCCCAGACCGCGGACAAGCGGCGGATCCGGTGGGCCGGCGACGGCACTTGGGAACGGATCCTCGCGGCCGTCCTGGCCACGGCGGACGCCGCCGCCGACATCGGCTGGACAGCATCGGCGGACTCCACCGTCTGCCGCGGTCATCAGCACGCTGCTGGAACTCGGGAAAAGGGGCGGCCGGGCGGCCCGACCGCCACGAGTTCGCCCGCTACTACCCGCGTTCCCATGGAGCGCTCTATCCGGAAGAGACCACCCGCCCTACCCGAAACAGGCCCGCCCAGGACTTCCGCCTCGTCCCCCTCCCGCCCTATCAGCCGAGTGCCCCCTGCCGGCACTGGACCTGTGCCGTGGAGTCGAGGAATGCGGGGCTGAGCAAGCCGCCTCTCAAGCAAGTCTCGAATGCGCCCGGTGCTTCCCCCAGGCCCGCACCCCGGCGGCAACGAAGGCAAGGGTGATGGTCGCGATCCCCGAGGCAGCCAGCACCAGCCGCGGGCCCAGGGCGGCGGTCAGGGGGCCTCCGAGCGCGGTGCCCACAGGCGCGGCGGTGAGAAGGGCGGCGCCTCGGGCGGCCAGAACCGTGGTCAGCCACGCTGCCGGGGTGCGGTCCTGGAACAGGGTGAAGGACAGCGCAGTGAAGGGTCCGTAAATCAGGCCGCCCAGAGCGAAGCATGCGACGGAGACGGATACCGACGTTCCCAGACCAAAGGGCACGAGTGTCAGGCCCCAGCCGGCGACGATGCCCAAGGTGACCGGCCAGAGCCCCGGGTTCGACGTAATTCGGGGGTTCTGGAGGCAGTGGCAGGGTGAAACTGCTGGTCAAGTGCGCGTGGGCTGGAGTCGCACGCGAAAGTGCCTAGAGACACGATTTCCCTGATTTTTCTGCACTGGCCTGGCCTTGTCCCGTATGGTCTGGAGTCGTGTATGTGAGGACGACCAAGCGGGAGAACAAGTCCGGGACGGTGCGCTACCTGCACCTGGCCCACAACGAGTGGGACCCGATCAAGGGCCGGGCCGTGCCGAAGGTGCTGTTCACCTTCGGCCGGGAGGACGAGTTGGACCGCGACGCGATCCGGCGCCTGGTCGCGTCCTTGTCGCGCCTGCTGGAGCCCGGCGAGGCCCTGGCCGTGAACGCCGTGCCGGGGCTGGAGTTCACCGGCTCGGTCCCGTTCGGCGGCGCCTACGTCCTGGACCACCTGTGGCACCGACTGAAGATCGACCAGATCGTGTCCGGGGTCGGGCAGCCCAAGCGGGGCCGGCCCCGGGACATGTCCGTGACCGAGCGGGTGCTGTTCGCGCTGGTCGCCAACCGCGCGCTGGCCCCCTCCTCGAAGCTCGCGGCTGCCGAATGGATCACCCACGACGTGCACATCGACTCGTTGCCCGAGGCAGGCGAGCAGTCCTGCTACCGAGCGATGGACTGGCTCCACGAGGTAAAGGACGACCTGGAGAAGCAAGTCTTCGACGAGGTCGCGCACCTGCTGAACCTCGAGGTGGACCTGCTGTTCTTCGACACCACCAGCACCTACTTCGAGCTGGAGGAGCCGGACGAGCCCATCGCCCGCGACGGGAAGGGCCACCGCTTGAACGACGCCGACGATGAGAGCCCGGGCGACGGGGACGTGGCCAAGCCGGCGGGGTTCCGCACGCACGGCAGGTCGAAGGACTCCCGCGACGACCTGCCACAGATCGTGATCGGCATGGCCGTCACCCGCGACGGCATCCCGGTCCGCGTCTGGTCGTGGCCCGGCAATGCCTCCGACCAGACCCTGATCCGGCAGGTCAAGGACGACATGCGGGACTGGACCCTCTCCAAGATCGTGTGGGTCGCCGACCGCGGCTTCTCCTCCGACCGCAACCGCCGGTACCTGCGCAGCGGCACCGACGCCTACATCATCGGCGAGAAGCTCCGCACCACATCCCCCGAGGTCAAGCAGGCCCTGTCCCGGCAGGGCCGCTACCAGGACATCACCGGGAACATGCGTGTCAAGGAAGTGCGGATCAGCGACACCGAACGGTTCGTCATCTGTCACAACCCCGAAGCCGCGGTCCGTGACCAACACATACGCGAGCAACTCGTCGCCCAGCTCACCGAGCTGATCGCCGACTCCGACAAGCTCAGCGACTTCAAGCGCGGCGAACTGCGCGGCAAGATCGCCGACAAGCCCGGCCTGAACCGCTACCTGCGCACCACCCCCGCCGGCAAGCTCCGCGTCGACCAGGCCAGGATCAAGACCGAGGAGAACCTCGACGGCAAGTACCTCCTGCGATCCTCCGACCCCAAACTCTCGGCCGAGGACATCGCGCGCGGCTACAAGGCTCTCCTGGAAGTCGAACGCGGCTGGCGCGACATGAAGCAGATCATCGACCTGCGGCCGGTCTACCACCGGCTCGAGGAACGCATCCGCGCCCACGTCCTGCTGTGCTGGCTCGCCCTCCTGCTCATCCGCATCGCCGAGACCACCACCGGCGACACCTGGCCCCGGATCCGCCGCGAACTCGACCGTCTCCACCTGGGCACCTTCACCGGCCCCGCCGGCACGTTCCAGCAGGTCACCACCCCCACCAAGCCTCAACAGGACCTGCTCACCAAGCTCGGCATCCCCGCGCCCAGGCAGATCGCCAGCCTTCAGCCCGCACCGCGCTGACCAGCCATAACACCACCGCCTAGAGACACGCCCTCCAGGCGGTCACAGTCATGTTCCCGCAGGCCAGGCCGCACTTTCGGCTCTCTAGGCCGCCGAATTATGTCGAACCCGGGAGAGCGGGAGTTTGCGCAGGGCACCGGCAGCCAGGGCGCCAAGACAGGCACCCACCCCGAAGAGTGTCCAGTACAGCCCGAGCAGGCTTGCGCCGGAGTGAAGATCATCGGTGACGTGCAGCGGGAGCGCGACCTCTACGGGTCCGTAGAGGAAGTTGAAAAACCACGTCAGGGCGAGAACCCCAAGAAGTTCGGGCTGCCTGCGCAACAAGTGCAGGTCGGCCACCGATCGGCCGGTGTCGATCGGCACAGCCGTCGGTATCGCCTTGGTCAGGTCGCCCAGCCGGCCGACCTGGACGGCAAGGATGGCGAAGGACGCGGCGTCGAGGCCGATGATCCAGGCTGGGCTGACGACAGTCGCAAGGAATCCGGCGAGTGCGGGACTGAACCGTTCCGGGTTCGGTAGAGACTCTAGATTGTGGCTGTGACCTGCTGTTTTTGCGTGTTCTGGTAGTGGGTGGTTTCGTATTCGGCGGGTGGGACGTGGCCGATCTCACCGTGGAGTCGACGGTGGTTGTACCAATCGACGTACTCAGCGGTGGCCAACTCGACGTTGCTCAGGGCTTTCCAGGGCCGCTGCGGCTTGATGAGCTCGGTTTTGTAGAGCCCGATGGTCGATTCCATCAGGGCGTTGTCGAGGGCGTCCCCGACGGTGCCGATGGACGCGGCGATCTGTTCGGCGGCCAGGTGGGTGGCGAGCCGGAAGCTGGTGTACTGCGATCCGGCATCGGAGTGGTGGATCAACTCCCTTGCGGTGACGGGGTTTCCGGCCCGGTCACGCTGCCACAGCCCCATTTCCAGTGCGGACAGCACCAGCGGGGTCTGCTTGTTCGTCGCTGCGGACCAGCCGACGATCCGGCGGGAGAAGGTGTCGACGACGAAGGCGACGTAGACAGTGCCGGACCAGGTGGCCACGTAGGTGAAGTCCGCGACCCATACCCGGTTCGGAGCACTGGCCACGAACTGCCTGCTGAGCCGGTCCGGAGCCCGCTCGGCGTCCCTGTCCGCCACTTGGGTGGTGACGACCTTCTTGCCGCGCACCGCCCCGACCAGGCCCTCGGCCTTCATCAGCCGCTCGACGGTGCACCGGGCCACCTGATGGCCCTGGCGCTTGAGCTCGGCCCAGATCTTGCGGGCTCCGTAGACGCTGTAGTTGTCCTGGTAGATGCTGACGATCAGCGGCGCCAGTTCCGCGTCTCGCAGGGCACGGGCCGACGTGGGACGTTTCTTGTACGCGTAATAGGTGGACGGGTGGATGCTGCAGTCGTGCTCGGTGAGCGTCCTGCAGATCGGCTCGACTCCGCCGAAGCGGTCCCGGTGCTCGTCGATGAACGCTACGAGCGTGTGTGTGGCCGGTCGAGCTCGGCCGCGAAGAAACTCGCTGCGGCCTTCAGGATCTCGTTCGCCCGCTTCAGCTCGGCGACCTCTTTCTTGAGCGCTTTGAGCTGGGCGGATTCCTCGGTCGTGGTCCCGGTCCGGGCACCGGCGTCGACCTCGGCCTGACGCACCCAGTTCCGCAGGGACTCCGGCCCGATGTCGAGCTTCGCTCCGATCGACCGGATCGCCGCGGACTCCGTCTTGTACTGATCACGCGTATCCAGGACCAGACGCACGGCCCGCTCCTTGAGCTCCTTCGGGTATTGCTTCGCCATAACGGACTCGATCCTTCCAAAAGATCGAGCCTCGATCAAACCCGGAACGGTTCAGGACCGACGATGACGGACGCCGAGGTGCTTGAGCTGACCAGCGCGTTCGCGGCCAAACGCTGGTCCGCGGGGAACATCTGGGAAAGCAGTGAGTACTTTCCCGCGCTGCCCCAGGCATGCAGCACCGACGATCCGGCGAGCAGAACGACATAGAGAACCGGGTGCAACACTCCCGCAGCCCAGGCCAAGGGCACACAACCGAGAAGCAACGCGCGGAGCCAACTGTCTGCAGCCAACAACCGCCGGGGAGGCAGACGACGCAGCCAACGGCCGAAGACCAGCGCTCCAGCGGCCCCGGGGAGGGCATAGGCGGCAACCGCAGCGCCGACGACCAGTCCGGACTGATCAGGAGGCGCGATCAGCACGGCGAGCCACGCCACGGCGACCACACTCATCCCATCACCGAGGTCGGAGGCTGCCAGGGCCGGCAAGAGCCGTCGGAACTCGAAATGAGCGAACAGCGGCTGATACGTCTGCGGCAGCAGGCGAGTTCTCGGTGGGAGGGTCACCCGGTCAGATTCGTGGTTCAAACGCGTTGGAAGTCAAGGGGGATCAGTACGAGAGCTGGGCATCGGTGAGGGGCCTCGCGTTTCCCGGACAGGAGTCTGACCGTCTATTTCACGCGGCGATTCGCAACTTCTCGTACTCGGCGTGGACTTCGCGCGGAGGGCGGTAACCCACCGCCGAGTGGAGGCGTTTGCGATTGTACCAGAATTCGATGTATCGAGTGATGTCCTGCCGGGCGGCTTCGCGAGTCAGGTAAGTCACCCTTGATGCACGCTCGTTCTTCAGGGAACCGAAGAAAGATTCGGCCATGGCGTTGTCGAAACAGATCCCGGTGCGGCCGGAAGATCTGCGGAGTCCAAACCGGTCGAGCGTCTTCCCGAACTCGGCTGACATGTAGTTACTTCCGCGGTCGGAGTGAAAGATCGCGCCAGCCGAGAGGCTCCTGTTCCGTGCCGCGTTGCGGATCGCCCTGGATATCAGTGGGGTTTGGTAGTGGTCGTCCATCGCGTAACCGATGACTTCCTTCGTGCAGCAGTCGATTACCGTCGCGAGGTACAGCCAGCCTTCCCCGGTCGCGATATAGGTAATGTCGCCGACGAGCTTTTCGCCGGGTGCGTCCGCGGTGAAGTTGCGGCCGACGAGGTCCGGCACCTGGCCGGCCGCGGCCTTGGTGAGGTTGAACCTCTTCGGCTGTGGCTGGCAGGGCTCAAGTCCCAGCTCGCGCATCAGGCGGCGGACCAGTTCCAGGCCTGCGCTGATGCCCCAGCGGTGCAGCTGGGCCTGGATGCGACGGTGGCCGTAGGTGCTGTCGGACATGTCGAAGGCTTTCTTGATGAGCAGTTTCAGTTCCTCGCGCCGCTGGGCCGTCGTGGATTCCGGGCGGGATCGCCAGTCGTAGTAGCCGGATCTGGAGACGCCGAGTCGGCCGCACATGAACTCGACGCTGTATGCGCACTCCGCAGTGTCGAGCCGCATCTCATCGATGAACTCGTACTTGCTTGCTACCGGGGATCCTTCGCGAAGTACGCCGCGCATTTTTTCAGGAAGGAGTTTTCCATCTCCAGCTCACGGTTCCGCCGTTCGAGTTCCTTCAAGCGTGCCCGCTCGTTCACCGTCAATTCTGCATCGGGAGCCGGTTCCTGCTGCTTCTGGTGCTTCTTCACCCAACCGCGTAGCGTCTCCGAGTTCAGCTCAAGCTCCCGGGCAACTTCGGAGATCGTCTTGCTTGACCTCAACGCGATCTGGACGGCTTCCTCGCGGAACTCCGGCGAGTACTTACTGGGTGGCGCCACTTCTTCCTCGTTTCCTGTTCAGGACAACCCTATTGGGTCCCTGTCCGGAAACTTCGTGGCCCCTCACGGTCACCTTGCGCGGCAGGTCAAGATGCAATGCCGCTAAGTTAGGTGGCTCGGATGAGTTGCGGTGTGGGTGGTCCGGTGTGTTTGAGGGCTACGTCGGTGGGGCGTTTCACGCGGTAGGAGTTGTGGCGGGCGCGTTTGATGACGCGGGGGTAGGTGCGGTGGCGACGCCGGGGGTTGGGCCGCTCGGTGATCTCGGCGAGGGTGTGGGCGGTTGCCGTGGGCAGGTGTTCAGGGGGGAAAGGCCGCCTGGTCGGTGACCTGGCGGCGGACGACGCGGACGGAGCGGGCGAATGACAGCCGGTCGGGGTCGTGGCCTGCTTCGTCCGCGGCCTGGCACATCAGGTCCCTGACCGCGTAGTGCGCCAGGAGCAGTCCGTAGATCTCCTGCTCGACCATGTCGGGAGACTTGCTGCGCAGGATCTGGCCGCCACCACGCAGATGCGTCTTGATCTCGTCCAGCGCCGACTCGTGCTCCCACCGCTGGGCATACGCGGTGGCCAGCTCGGTGGCGCTGATCCGGGCGGGGTCCAGGACGGTGGTGATCAGGCAGACCAGTTCCCCGTCGGGATTTCGGTCGGGCACGGTGAACTCCACGGCCCGCACCAGCTGCGCCTGTTCCCCGGGCACCTCCTGCCCGGCCCGGGCGGCGGTCAGGAGTGCCTGGCGGCGCGCGGTCTTGACCGACGGGTCGAAGAGCAGGCCCAGGTAGGAGCCGTCGGGCAGGGCACGAACGACGGGCAGACTCACACCGGCGCCGATCCTCCACACCAGGGCAGCGCCGGTGGCGGCGGCGTCGTGCCACAGCTGCCAGCTGTAGAAACCGGCGTCGGCCAGCAGCAGCATGTCCGGCTCCAAAGCGTCCAGCACACCGGCCGCCAGCGTACGCTCCCCGGTCCGGCAGCCGCCGATTTCCGCCGCGACCACAGCGTGGGTACCGCACTCGGACAGGGTGACCAGGTGCACCTTGGGAAAGGCCGACGCCTTGGGCCCGGAGTTCATCCGTCCGAACGCGGCCACGTTGGCCTCGGTGTCGGCCGCGTCCAGGCCGGTTCCGTCGATCGACATCAGCCGCAGGCCGGCCAGCCACGCGCCCTTGGTGCCGTGTCCGGCCGCCGGGACCGCCGCGCGTCGGAACAACTCCCGCAGCGGTTCGGCCCCCAGCCGGGCCCTGGCCTGCGCGATCGCCGAAGTGCTGGGCACCTGCCAGTCGTCACTCCACGAGCCCAGATGCCGCAGGGAACCGACCAGTTGGCGCATGACCTCCTCCGACCCGCTCCCGAAGAACAAGCCCTGCGCGATCACGTAACGGATCATCACATGAGCGGGAAGCCGCCGCACCCGCCTCTCCCGCCGACCCGTGACGTCCAGGACCTCCTCCAGCAGATCCCGGGGAAACGTACGGGCGAGCACACCCAACTCGATGTGGTCCGTCAGCCGCCCGCCCGACGGCTCGTCCCCACTGACCTGCCCAACTCGCGCCACGAACCGCACCCTAGCGAGACGGCTGCCCCCCTGCCCCATCGTCAGGCGGACGACACGAGCCGCCTAACTTAGCGGCATTGGGTCAAGATGCGCCCCTCGGCCTTGCGCTACTACGAGAGCATCGGCTTGCTGCCACCCGCCCGGCGAGTCTCCGGCCGATGCTTCTATCCGGCGAGCACCGTGCGGCGGATTGTGCCAATGCGTTCCCCCGCGATTGAGACGGGGGGTGAAGCGGGCGATGGTGTGGTGCCGGCCCGCCCGATCGCCGTCCTGGCAAGATAGCGGCATGGAACATGTGCTTGGAATCGGTGGATACTTCATGCGGGCCGCAGACCCGGCGGCCCTGACCGCGTGGTATCGCGATTGCCTGGGCCTGGACGCCGATGAGAACGGCCTGTGGCGTCAGGGAGCCGGGCCGACGGTGTTCGCGACGTTCGAGTCCGAGACCGACTACTTCGGGTCCCGCGCCCAGCAAACCATGCTCAACTTCCGGGTCCGCGACCTGGATGCGATGCTCGTGCAATTGCGCGCCAAGGGAGCGGACGTGGCCAAAGAAACGCAGGACATGGAAGGTGTCGGCCGGTTCGGCTGGGTCACCGATCCTGAGGGCAATCGGGTCGAGCTGTGGCAGCCCGCCTGACCGCGTCTTCAGCAGGCGGTGACGTGCGGGTGGACCACTGGGTTGTCGAGGTGTGAGCCCTTGGGGCAGGCCCGCGCGGCCATGTCCCATTACGCCTTCTGCGGGCTGTCACGGGAACACCTTGGTGAGCTTGTCACCGAACTCGCGCCGCAGTGGGAGGCGCGATGCGAGCCCGGACGCCGCGGGCGGCGACCGGCGGCGCCAGGCCGGCGCCGGGACAAAATACGCGTTGGTGTTCACCGACCGACTGCTGGTCAGCCTGGTCCACCTGCGCACCGGTTCGACCCACGAGGCCCTCGGCATGACCAGAAGGTGATGCCGGTCAGGTCGATGACGAGTTGCTGGCCTGCCTGGAGTGCCAGGCGGGGCAGGAGCGCACGTACGTCGGGGGCGCTGTCGTTGTCGAGTTCTCCGGTCAGTTCGATGACGGGCCCGGCGGGGGTGGCGCGGGTGTGGACGGTCAGCTGGGTCACGGCTGCTCTTCACTGGCGGGTCGGGGCACGCTGATGGCGAGCACGGCGGTGTCGTCGTCCACTCCGGCGCCGAATGTGTCGAGAAGGTCACGGACCGCGGCGATGGCGTCGGAGGCGGTCGTCGGTGCCAGGACCTGGGCGAAGTCGAGAAGAGCGTCGTCACCGTAGCGGTTGCCGTCAGTGATCTGGGCGGTGTGTGCTTCGGTGAGGCCGTCTGTGTGGAGCAGCAGGGTGTCGCCGGGGTCCAGGCGGACGGTGGTCGTGGCGATGCAGGCGTCGGGCAGGACGCCGATGAGCTGCCCGCCGGGGGTGGGCAGGTAGTCGGCACTGCCGTCGGCGCGCATGAGTAGGGCTGGGGGATGGCCGCCGCTGGCCAGGGTGACACGGAAGCCGCCTCGGTCGGCGTCGGGGGTGAGCAGTCCGAAGATGACCGTGCAAAACCGCGGGTCGTCGCCGTTGTATTCGTGGTTGAGAACCGTGTTGAGGTTGCTCAGGACGGCGACCGGGTCGGGGTTGTAGACGGCGGCGGCGCGCAGGGTGTAGCGGGTCAGGGAGGTGACGGCCGCTGCGGCTGCGCCCTTGCCGCACACGTCACCCAGGAACAGTCCCCACGTCCCGGCGGCGAGAGGGAACAGGTCGTAGAAATCGCCGCCGACCTTGTCGGTGGAGGCGATGTGGTAATGCGCGGCTACATCCAAGCCGGGCACATTCACCAGGGCCGGGGGCAGCAGGGTCTGTTGCAGGGTGGCGTTGAGGCGCTTGAGTTCTTCGCGTTCGCGTTCTGCTTCCTGCCGGGCGCGCAGCAGCTCGGTTTCGTAGGCGCGGCGGTCGCGGGCGTCGAAGACGGTGGTACGGATCAGCAGTGGCTGCCCGTCGCTGCCGGTCTTGACCGTGGAGGTCACCAGTACCGGCAGACGGCTGCCGTCGGCTGTCTTGAGTTCCAGAGCGATTCCGCTGACCTCTCCCTGCATGCGCAGCAGCGGAGCGAAGTGCGTCTCGTGGTAGAGCCGGCCTCCCACGGTGAGCAGATCGGAGAACGTCTGGTGGCCAACCAGGTCGCCACGTCGGTAGCCCAGCCAGTCGAGCAGCGTGGTGTTGATCTTCGCGATCGTGCCGTCCAGCAGGGTGGAGAGATAGCCGCACGGCGCACGCTCGTACAGGTCTTCTGCGCTGTCTTCCAGCAGTGCGGAGAACGCCGCGTGGTCGTCACGGTTCTCGCTGCTCTCGCCGTCACCGGTCTTGCACATCATCGGCTCGCACCCGCGAAGGCGGTGATCGCGGCCGCCGTCTCCTCCGGGGCGGCGAGCTGGGGGCAGTGCCCGGTCGCGTTCAGCGTGACCAGGTGGCTGCCGGGGATCTGCGCCTGTACGAAGGCTCCGACCTCCGGAGGCGCGATCGCGTCGCTGGAACACTGCGCGACCAAAGTGGGCACGGTGACCTTGGCGAGGTCGTCGCGGTTGTCGGACAGGAATGTCACCCGGGCGAAGGCCCGGGCGATGTCCGGATCGGTCCGGCAGAAGCTGTTGGTGAGCTCCTCGCCCAGTTCCGGACGCTCGGGATTACCCATGATCACCGGCGCCATGGCGCCTGACCAGCCCAGATAGTTCGCATCCAGCGATTCCAGCAGCTCATCGATGTCCTCGGCACTGAACCCGCCCCGATAGCCAGCGGCCGGATCGTCGATGAAACACGGCGACGGGGCGAGCAGAACCAGACCGGCGAAGGCCTCCGGCTCCCGCGCCGCAGCCAGAACGCCCATCATCGCGCTCACCGAGTGACCCACAAAGGTCACCGGCCCGAGCGACAGCGCACTGCAGATCTCCAGCACATCATCGGCATATCCCTCCAGCGAGGAATAACGCTCCATGCTCCACGCCGTGAGATCGGAACGCCCCGCTCCCACGTGGTCGAAGAGCACCACGGTGAAGTCGCGCTCCAGAAGCGGTACCACCAGCCGCCACATGTTCTGGTCGCACCCGAACCCGTGCGCCAGCATCAGCACGGGGCGACCGGACCGGCCGGTCACCGTCACATGATTTCTGCTCCGCACAGTCATACGGCCATCCTCGCACCCCCCAGGGGGACCGAGTGGCTTCAGTCGTGACGGGGCGCCGAGGTAGTGCACCCAGCGGTTGTTCGCGTACCTCGTCCAGGTCTCCGCGGTGAACTGGTAGGCCTTGCTGCGCTGCGCCTCGCGGCGCTCATCCGGCTCCGGAGGGGACCCGTGACCCGGTGGGGGTACGCCGGGCACGGGCGGTGTCAGTGACCGTACTCCGGGGCGGCGGCCGGGCGGAGATCTGCCTCGCGCTGGGCATCTTTGGTCATTGCTCGTCAACCGGGCCGCTCCCGGGGCAAGACGCTGACGCTCCCGGTCAGCTTTCGCGGCTCGGGAGAATTTCCTTGACCTTGGCGATCGCGAAACCTCATCTCTGTGCCACGGTGGGCTTGCCCGGCACGGCCACCTCCTCGGGGTTGGTCAGCACGTCCAGCAAGACCGGCCCAGGGGTGTCGAGGGCCCGGCGCACGCTGTCGTGGAGATCGGCTGGGTCGGTGACGCGGATGCTGGTGAGGCCGAGCGCGCTGGCGACCGCGGCGAAGTCGGGGTTGTCGAGTTCCGTACCGAATTCAGGCAGGCCGGCCTGCTCCTGTTCGAGTTTGACCATTCCCAGTCGGCGGTTGTCGAAGACCACGAGCTTCATCGGCAGTTGGTACGTCTTGATTGTCATGAGGTCGCCGAGCGGCATGCTCAGTCCGCCGTCGCCGCAGAAGGCCACGGTCTGGCGATCAGGCGCCCAGAGCTGGGCCCCGAGGGCCTGGGGCATGGCATTGGCCATCGAGCCGAGGCTGTACGAGCCGATCAGGCGCCGACTGCCACGCATGGTGACGAAGCGGGAGAGCCAGACGGTGGCCACATGCCGGTGTCGGAGGTGAAGACGGCGTCCTCCGCGGCGTACGCGTCCACCGCGGCGGCCAGCGCCTCGGGGCGGATCTCGTGGTCACGGTTGTCCAGAGCGGTCCGCAGCCTCCCGGTCCAGCGGCGCTCGTGACCGGGGTCGGCCAGGCGCTGCTGTCCTTCCTGCCAGCGAGTGAACCGTTCCCGCACGTCGTTCAGGTGGCCGCGGCCCGGGGCCGCCTTCAGCAGCGGGAGCAGAGCCCGTAGCGTCGCACCGACGTCACCCGCCAGACCCACGTCCACGGCGACCCGGCGGCCCAAGTGCTCCTCACGCGTGTCGATCTGGACGACCTTGCACCCCGTCGGGTACCAGTCCCGGTAGGGGAAGTCGGTACCCGGCATCAGGAGCGCGTCGCCGCTGTCGAGCGCGTGGGAAGCGGCGGGGTTGCCTATCAGACCGGTCTGCCCCACCTGGAAGTAGTTGTCCCCTTCGAACCCCTTCTTGGCCTTGAGGGTGAGTACCATCGGCGCGGCAAGCACGTCGGCGGTCCGAAGGACCTCGGCGCGGGCGGCGCGCGCTCCGCGGCCGACGAGCAGGGTGACGCGGTCCGCGGTGTTCAGGAGTTCGGCGGCCGCCGCGAGCGCCGGGTCGTCCGGGCGGGCGACGGGGCGGTCGAGGGCGAAGCGGGCGGCCCGGTCGTCGCTCAGCTTCCGGTCACCCAGGTCCCCGGGCACGGTGAGCGCTGCCACTCCGCCTTGGCTGACGGCCGTACGTACGGCGGACTCGAGCATCCGCGGCATCTGGTCGGGGGAGGAGACGGTGGCGCGGTACACGGCGTCGTCACGGAAGAGCAGGTCGTTGTCGACTTCCTGGAAGTAGTCGCTGCCGACCTCGGCGAGGGGAACCTGACCGCAGATCGCGAGGACGGGCGTACGGCTCTTGGCCGCGTCGTAGAGCCCGTTGAGAAGGTGTACGGAGCCGGGTCCCACCGTTCCCATGCACACCCCCAGGGTTCCCGAAAGCTGGGACTGCGCTCCGGCGGCGAAGGCCGCGGCTTCTTCGTGCCGGCAGCCGACCCAGTTCAGGTCGTCAGTGGTGCGGATCGCGTCGGCCAGTGGGTTCAAGGCGCCTCCGACTACTCCGAAGACGTGCTGGACGCCCAGGTCCTTGAGTGCATCGACTATCACGTATCACGCGGGCGACGGTTCGTGCCACGGGAGTGCCCTTCGGTCCGGTTCCGGCCCTCGGAACGAGTGCCGGGTTCAGTGGGTGAAGCGGTCGGGGTCTGCCGCCTTCCAGTCAGCTGCCCAGTTGGAGGGCGCCGATGTGAGCAGTTGTCCGAGGGTGAGCCACTCGTGGAGGTCCGCGTAGGAGCGGACGGTGTGCGGGTTCATCCGCTGGAGCAGCATGTGAGGTTGCAGCCCGCGCGGGTTGTCGACGCTCATCGAGGCCATAATCTGCAGAGCGCTCTTGACCGTTGCCTGCTGATAGCGCCGCACGCGCTGGGACTTGTCGGGAACGTCGACGGCGCGGGCGCGCCGCTCGTCCTGGGTGGCGACCCCGACGGGGCAGGTGTTGGTGTGGCAGCGCTGGGCCTGGATGCATCCGATCGCGAACATCATGGCACGGGCGGTGTTGGTGTAATCGGCTCCCTGAATCAGGCGTTTGACGAGGTCGCTGCCGGTGGCGACCTTGCCGCTGGCCCCGATCCGGATCTGCTCCGGTTGGAGAAGCCATCGGACGGGCGCGGGCGCGGGGCTTGAACCACTGCGCGATCACTCCCGTCCGGCGCGGTATCGACGGTGACGACACGAGCCCCCGAAGATGCGGACCAGCCGTACGTCCTCGATCAGCGCCCGTTCCGCTTACGGAGGTGGCCCGTCGCCCTTTCCGTCATCTCATGTGCCTTGGCACGCAGCTGTTCCCCACGTCCAGCCTGCTGCATCGATGAGTCCCCCAGGGCCTTGCCGAGAGTCTCCTTCATCTTGCCCCTGATCTGATGCACCTTCGCATTGCCCTTGGCCTTGGCCTTGGCCATCGGAATCGCCGTCCTCTCGAAGACGCTGGGAAACGCGGCCCGTCCAGGACCGACACATCTCTGTTCACCGTGCGCCTGCCCGCGGGGCCCGGCAACTGGGAGCACCTCGTGCTTGCAAGCGGGATCCGCTGCTGAGGCAGGCCGTCGGTGCCCCGCCTTACTGTGCGCGGTGCGGCTTATGGTGGGCGATCCGTAGGCGGACGTCGGTGTGCATGTGGGGGGTGTCGGGGGAGCCGGTGGACCGACGAGCGGTACGGAGCGGGCCTTCGCACAGGGCGTCGAGGGCGGCGCCGGGTGCACCCTGGGGGGTGAGAGCGAGCGTGATGTGGGTGTGGGGGTGGGCAGGTCGGCCGGTGATGTGCACGGTTGCATGCTCAACCCCCGGCAGGGCGCCGGCTTCGGCGGCGATCGCGTCGCTGAGCGCGTGGTCGCGCAGTTCGACGCCTTCCTGCGGGGGTGTGCCGCCGACGGGCAGCGCTCCGGGGTGGCGCTGGTGCAGTTGGGCGAGCAGCCACCACAGGGCGAGCAGGGCGACGATCGTGAGGGCGGCGATGACGGCGGGCCACCACCACCAGCCCTGACTGTTCCAGCGGGCCCGGTCGGCGGAGCCGAGCAGGACGTCGGGCGGGGTGGTCAGGGGCCAGCCGACGGGCGGGACCAGATCGTGTCGCCGGTAGACGTCGAGCCCGGCGAAGAGGATCAGCAGACCGCCGCCGAGCAGTACCAGTCCGGCGAGGGCCAGCAGACTGCGGTTGAGTACGGTTCGCTGCGTCATGGTGTGGGCTCCGGTGCGGGGGGTCAGTGGGTGCGTTGCCGCACTCGTACGACGATGCGGGGAGGGCGGGCGAGGACGAGCTGATCGCGCTCCTCGTCGAGGTCGGCGGTGAGGTCGTCCTTCACCTGCTGGGGGTCGCGGAAGCGGACGTCCGCGCGGGCCTTGACGCGGTGGCGGCGCACGCGGATGCGAGCCGTGCTGACTCCTGGGACTCGGATGGCGGCGTCGCGCAGCAGGTCGGCGGCGCCGTCGCGGTCCAGGGAGGCCCGTAGCCCGGGCGCGGGGGAGCGCAGGGGCAGCCAGTGGCGTAGGCCGGGGGTGAGGGCCAGGACGATCAACCAGATGCCGAGCGCGGCGGCCACGGCGGCTCCCGTGAGCACCCACACGTCGTCTACGGGGCGGGTGGCCAGTTCGTCGGCCAGGTGCCGTCGCCAGGCTGCCGCAGGGCGTCCCGCCCGTACGGCGACGACGTCGAACAGCGCCGCGACCGCCGCCACGAGAATTACCGAGGCGACCAGCGCGGCCGGAATGCGGCGCGCGGACCACGGGCGGTGGGTCCGGTGCCGTCTGTCGTGCTCGCTCGCTACCGGGTCCGGCGGAAGGGGCGGGTTGTGTTCGGGTGGACCGGGCTCTGTCGGCTGCCTCGGCTCCTCGGGCTGTTTCGTCATCGGCACGGTGGCACGGCGCGCGGATGGCGTGGAGCTGCGTGCGGGAGGGTCCGGGTCGGGTGTCATTCCGGTCCTCCTTTCTGCGCGGCGTGCCCGGCGGCCCGGGTCGCGTGGCGCCTCATCGGACCCGTCCCCGGCTCGCGTCGGCGGCGGTCACCAGCCGCCGGACGGTGAGGGTGACCTCTCCCACCTTCAGGCCGGTCAGCTGAGTCACCCGTTCGGCGACGTCGTGCTGGATCCGTTCGCAGACGTGGGGGATGTCGGTGGGGTAGGGCAGGTCCATGGCCAGGTGCAGGCGCACCGATCCGGTACGGACGGCTGCGGAGGCGCTGGGTGCCGCCGGTCCGCTCCGGTCGGGCGGTATGGCGGCGCGCCGGGACTGGGCTGTGCGTGCGGCCTTGGCGGCGATACGGGCGACCACCCTGTCCGGGATGACGGTGGCGCCCCGTTCGGCCGGGGGCGGCAGGTCGGCGGATCGCCCCGGTGGGCCGGCCCCTTCGCCCGGGGGTTGGGAACCGGGCCGGGTACTCACCGCTGCCTCCGCATATGGAGGTCGAGGTCGCCCTGCACGACGAGGCCGACGAACAGCCCCGCCGCACCCAGAACCAGGACGAGCAGGAATGCCCAGAAGCCGCCGAAGTATCCGGCGAAGCCCAGGGCGATGCCGGCCGCGAGGCCCGTCGTTGCTGCGTTCATCATGCACTCACCCGTCTCGCGAACGTGATCGTCCGTGTGAGCACCTGCTCATGCTCAGGGCATGGCCGTGGTCACGGCGGTCGGTCACCTCACGCGGCCCTCGTCCCGTTCGGCCTCTTCCTCCTCGTCGGGGAGGTGGACGTCGTCGACGGCGATGTTCACCTCGACGACCTCCAGGCCCGTCATCCGCTCCACGGCGCTGATCACGTTGGTGCGTACGGCGCCGGCGACGTCGACGATGGAGACGCCGTATTCGACGACGACGTCCAGGTCCACCGCGGCCTGGCGCTCGCCGACCTCGACCTTCACTCCGCGCGTGACGCCTCCGCCTCCGCCCGGGACGCGTTCCCGCATGGCGCCGAAGGCGCGGGCCATCCCCGCTCCCAGGCTGTGGATGCCCGGTACCTCGCGTGTGGCCATGCCTGCGATCTTGGCCACCACACCGTCCGCGATGGTGGTCTTCCCCCGTGTCTCGGCCGGTGCTCCGGCCCCGGTACGGCCCTTCAGCGCGCTCACGCCTGTGTCGGGCCGGCTGCCCCCGCCGACGCTGGTGATGTTGTCCGTCATGGCGGTCGCCTCGAGTGGCTCGGTGTGACACCTGCGTGGTGTCTCTCAAGACGTTGGACACCCGGGGCGGCGTACCTCTCACAGACGTGACATGTGATGTGCGTCACACAGGCGTGGCGGGGGTACACGCTCTTTCCGAGCCCCCTGCGAGAACGTCATGATTCAACGTACTGCTTCCCCACGGCTGGGATGCGACCTGCCGGACGGAGTGCTTGCCGTGCGGGCGGCCGAGGGAGACGAAGACTCCTTCGCCGTTCTCGTCCAGCGGCACCACCGGTCCCTCCTGGCCCTGGCCCGTGGCATGCTCGGCAACCCCCAGGACGCCGAAGAGGCCGTTCAGGACGCCTTTGTCAGCGCCTGGCGGTGTCTACCGGAGTACCGTCACAGTGCGGAGTTCCGCACCTGGATGTACCGGATCACCATCAATCGCTGCCTGACCATGCGACGGCGGCGCCGACCGCCGCCCCTCCCTCTGGACACCGTCGCCGAACCCGCGACGGGCGACGCGAGGAGCCAGCCCGCCCGGTCCGCCGAGCAGGACGCGGCCACCGAGGCGCTGTCCCGCGCGCTCGCCGAGCTGGACGCCGGCCAGCGGATCTGCTGGATCCTGCGGGAACTGCAGGGCCTGCCCTACAACGAGATCGCCCACGTGACACGGACCAGTGAGCAGACGGTGCGCGGCAGACTGTTCAGAGCACGCCGATCCCTGCGGGAGGCGATGGACCCATGGCGCTAGACGACCCGCACGCCTGGCCTTTTGAGCCGCCCCGCGCCGACGGGCCCCGCCCCAGCCCAACCGCCGCCGGCCTGCCCCCGTTCGCGGGTGATGAGGTACTGCCCTGCGGCCGCCTGCTCAGCCGGGCCTGGGAACAGGCGCGGGACGCTGCGCCGGTCGCGGACCCGCACACGGTGTCCTGTCCTCACTGCCGCGAGGCGGTCGAGGGACTGGCCACGGTGAACGCGGCCGCCCAGGCGCTGCGTGCGGAAGACCCTCCCGGCCTGCAGGCGCTCGCCGACCGTGTCATGAACGTCGTCAGGGCAGAGATCCGGCTCGGACGGCTGCTCCCCCTGGCCGACCCGGACCGGGATCTGCGGATCGCCGAGAGCGCTGCTGCGAAGGTACTGCGGCAGGCCGCGGACATGGTCCCCGGTGTGAGGGCCGCGACCTGCCGGCTCGTACCCGCGGGCGAGGGCACCGACGTGCGGGTGACCATGGAACTGGCCGCTGCCCTCGACCGCCCGCTGCCCGACCGGGTTGATCGGGTACGCCAATCGGTCCTCGACTCGGCCGGACGGGACCTGGGTCTGGCCGTGACGGCCGTCGACATCACCGTGGTCGACGTTCTGGAGCCTTGGCCACCCCTGAGCCCCGGCGACCCTACGGGCAGGGGCACGTGATGACCGCCTCCGGCATGACCATGCTCCTCGGCGTCGCGGCCGAGGCAGCCCTCGCGGTTCCCGGCGTGTCCGGTCTGCAGCCCCGCCTGGCCCACTGCCTCGCGGCAGTCGCCGCGCCTACCCGGACGGACACCGCGCCGCACCGCATGCCGCCTGAGGCGGGCATCCGCGCCGACCGGGCGCCGGACGGTTCGGGATGGCGTATCGAGGTGCGCTGCGTCCTGGTCGAGGGCCACCGAGCCCTGGACACCGCAAGGAACGTCCACAACCGGGTTCGGACCGCCGTCAGCTCCCACCTCGCCACCCACGGCGTTGCGGAGCCGGTCACCGTCGCGGTCTCGGTGACGCGTATCGCCGCCCGACCCGCCATGGCATGAGCGCCGCGAGCACCGGCTTCGCGAACCGTCACCGCCTTGAAGGCCTCCGCGATAATGGGCGTGCTCCTGGCGGTGATCGCCTCAGGTGTGCTCATGCTTCAGCTGTTCGCCACGAGGATGCGCCTGACGCAATGTGCTGCCGAGACTGATGGACGACCCCCGCAGGGCCATTTCGAAGCGAGAGACAGAGCGAAAGGACGAAGCCCCGTCGGCCGATGACACCTCGTGGCTGCCGGACCTCACCCGCGTGGACGGCATCGCATCGGTCGTGGGAAAGGGCCTCGACGAACTGGACGTCGTGTACTACGACACCGACGGCCTGCGCCCGGTCGGAGCGTCGGCAACGCTCCGGCGAAGGACCGGTGGGGCTGACGCGGGAGGGCACTTCAAACTGCCCATGTCCGGGGACAGCCGGGAGGAGGTGCAGGTGCCGTTGTCCGACGTGGTTCCGGAAGCCGTGCGTGACCTGGCCTTTCTCGCACCCGAGGGGCGGAGCTGAGGCCAGTCGTCCGTATCCGGTCCACTCGCAGCACGCGGAACCTCGTCGATTCCGAAGGCGCGGTCCTCGCTGAGCTGAGCCTCGACAAGGTCCGCGCCTAGTCCCTTCTGACCACGACCACAACGGACCTCATGGACGGAGATGGAGGTCGAACTCGCTGAGGACGCCGATCCCTTGCTGCTCGACCTCGTGGACAAGGCGCTCCGCAAGAAGGACATCGACCGTGCGAGTTGTCCGTCCAAGCTGAGCCGGGCCGTGGAGGAAACAGGAACGGGAACGTCGCGCCTGCCGAACACGCGTCCGAGTTAGCGCAGGTCACAGTAGGCGTCGTCGGTGTTCTCCGTATCGCCTGCATGGCCGAGGAGAGACGCGTAGCGAGCTGGGAAGCACGGCCGTTCGGCTGAGGCGCCAGCCCCCTGTCGGTGGGAGGGGCGGGATCGCCGACCTCTCGCGGCAGCAGGAATTACCTCACGGAACGCAAGCGCCTGATCGTGACCGCCGTGGCCGTTGAGCGATTGGCCGTGAGCCCGTTCACCCGCGACAGCGTGCTGCGCCGCTTCCTTGCGGGCTGCTCGGGACGTCCTGGACCGTCACGCCTGGATGCGGGCCGCCCGCGTACGGCGGAGCGCTGCTCCGTCGGCGCCCGGTTACCGGCCAGGGCACCGGGGAGCGGAACAGGTGCTCAGGGCAAGCGGCCCAGAACCTCCCGGGGTGTCAGTTCGTTGAGCCGCTAGGCCTGTTCTCCCAATGATCAGAAGGACTCGTCGTGAGCGGTGGTATCCCAGTGGACGACAGCTGTATCAGCGCCTTCCAGGAGCTGAAAAGCAGGCGGGACATCAACACAGTGATCTACCGGCTCAGCGACAACCTGGAGACCGTCATCCCCGACGCCAAGGGGAACCTGACACACGACGAACTGCTGAAGGCCCTGCCGGCCGACGAGCCCCGGTACGTCGTCCACGACCTGCTCTTCGCGACAGCGGACGGGACCCGTCAGGAGAAGATCGTGCTGATCTCCTGGTGCCCGGCGGGGACGAAGGCCGAGGAGAGGATCGCGCACTCCTCCGGCTACAGCACGCTCCGAAACCTGCTCGACGGTGTCCAGGTATACGCACAGGCCACAGACCTGTCCGACGTGGCGTACAAGGCACTCGTATCCCGGGCCTCTTGATCCACCTTTACTCCTTGGCGGTGGCAGGTGATCGCGCCGGGCGGAATCCAGGTCCTATCGCCGCTGGTGCGCAGACTGTGACGATGGGAGCGGTAGTCAGAGATGCGCGAGCGCTGAGTACCTCTTCCTCAGCCCTCGCCGCCCCGGTGGGTGCGCTCGAAGATCACGAGGAACGGGGCGACATAACCGGTGGCCTCGACAGGACTGGCGTGACCGAACAGCACCAACATCACTCCAGCCCCCATGACGGCGGCCGTGGCAAAGTCCAGATGTGCGGCCAGCCGAGTCCAGGCTGATGGCCACCGGAATTCCAGGTGGATGGCCGTCTGACCAGTGGTGTTCCTGATCACTTCCTTAACTGGAGGAGACCCCTCCGACCGTTTGCTGGTGTTTGCGCGCATCAGCTACCGGCCGGAGAGGTCCTGTGACGAAGTCTGACACGGAGATTATGGAAATCCTTGAGGCGTACGACCTGACCGGGACGGTCTGGTCGGCGGCGGCCTTGACGGGGCACGACCCGAAGACGGTCAAGCGGTATGTCGAGGCCCGCAACGGCGGGCGCAATCCCTATGAGCGAGAGCCCCGGCCGAAGATGATCGACGCGTTCGGGGAGAAGGTCGAGGAGTGGGTCGAGCAGTCGAAGGCGACGATCCGCGCCGATGTGGTCCACGAGAAGCTCGTGAAGATGGGCTACCGGGGCAGCGAGCGTTCGACGAGGCGTGCGGTGAACGCGTCGAAGAGCGCGTGGAAGGCGGGTAAGCGCCGCACCTACCGGCCGTGGATTCCCGAGCCGGGCCGGTGGCTGCAGTTCGACTGGGGTGAGGGGCCGCGGATCGGCGGCCGGCGGACCTGGCTGTTCTGCGCGTGGCTGTCCTGGTCGCGGTTCCGAGTTGTGATCCCGGTCTGGGACTGCACGCTGGGCACGCTGGTGGCCTGCCTGGACACCACGCTCAGGCGGATCGGCGGGGCTCCGACGTATGTGCTGACCGACAACGCGAAAACGGTGACCGTCGAGCACATCGCCGGGATCCCGGTACGTCATCCGCAGATGGTCGCCGCAGGCGGGCATTACGGCTGCCAGGTGGTCAGTTGCGTGCCCTACGACCCTGAGTCGAAGGGCGGTGCGGAGGCCACGGTCCGCATCGCGAAGGCCGACCTGGTGCCCACCAGCGCGAACCTGCTGGCCGCCTACGACACCTTCACCGATCTCGCCGATGCCTGCCTGACCTGGTGCGATGCGGTGAACTCGCGCCGTCACCGGGCGACCGGACAGATACCCGCGAGCCGTCTGGACGTCGAACGCACCACGCTGCATGTCCTGCCCATCGAGCCGCTCGCGCTCGCGCTGGGCGAGGAGAGGCTGGTCGGCTCGGACCGCACGATCAGCTTCAACGCGGTGCGCTACTCGACCCCGCCGGGCTATACCGGCGTGAGGGTGTGGTGCCGGGTGGTCGGCGAAGAACTCTCCATCACCGCCCGTACCAACTCCGGTGATCTCTCGGAGATTTGGCGCCACAGGCTTTCCACCCCGGGTGTTCCGCAGATCATCGACGCCCACTATCCCGACCATCCCGACGGCCGCAGCATCCACCAGCCCAGGCTGCGGCCCCGCTCGGAAGCGGAGATCGCGTTCGTGGGCATCGGCCCCGGAGCCGGACGCTGGCTCAAGGAAGCCGGACCCGCCGGCGCGGTCCGTATCCGCGCCAAGATGGCCCGCGCGGTCGAGCTGGCCACCGTCCTGGGCAACGACAAGGTCGACCAGGCCCTCGGACTTGCGGCGACGGCCGGGCGCTTCGCCGACGACGACCTGCTCTCGATCCTGGGACACATCGCGGACAGCAAGCCCGCCGGCGAGGTCGTCCGCGCGGACGAAGCCCACTCCGTCCAGAACGGAACCATCGGCTGGCAGGCCCTGGGCAACTGAGCCAACACGCAGCCCACCACATCATTCTGACGACACCTCACCCAAGAGAACGGCACCTCCATGAGTTTTCCCAACCCGCCCGCGATCCCCGAGGAACTCGACAAGCTCATGCGCCGGATGCGCCTGCCCTATATGCGCAAAGCGGCCCCGGACGTCCTGGCCACCGCCCGAGCCCAACGCTGGGACCCCGCCGAGGTTCTGCGGCTGCTGATAGCCGAGGAGGTCACCGGCCGCGACGCGGCCACCCGGCGTCTTCGCCGCCACTCGGCGAACTTCCCCACCGGCAAGACCCTGGGCTCCTGGCGGGCCGAGGACTCCACCATCCCCGAACCCACCCAGAACTCCCTGACCACCCTGGAATGGATCGGCCGCGCCGAAAACTTGGTGATCGCCGGCCCGTCGGGGACGGGCAAGAGCCACTTCACCGAGGGCCTGGCCCAGGCTGCGATCGAAACCGACATGCGGGTGTCCTGGTTCACTCTGGAGACGCTGAGCGCCGCGATCGGCAAGTCGAAGGTCGATGGGTCCACCGCACGGACTGTCGCCCGGATCTGCCGGGCTGATTTGATCGTGATTGATGACATTGGCCTGCTGCCGGTCGGTGAGGACGCCGCCGAGGCGTTCTACCGGATCATCGATGCCGCCTATGAGCGCCGGTCCATCGCGGTGACCAGCAACATCCACCCCTCGGGCTTCGACACGATCATGCCGAAGACTCTCGCGGGCGCGAGCACCGATCGCCTCATGCATCACGCACACCTTGTGAACACCACCGGGGACTCGCATCGCCTCGCCGAGGCCCTCGCAGGGAAGGGAGTGGTCCCCTTGAACTGACCCCCACCCCAGGAACACCACCGGCCACACGCCTGGCTTTCTGATGGCCACCAGCCTGGGCCTCCAACGGCCACCTACCTGGGCATCTCAATGACCGTTGACACCCCAGCGCGGCGCAGTACATGGTGACCTGGCCTGGGGCCCTTGGAGGGCGGGGTACGTGCTTTGTCGGCGGCGTGGTCATAGTGAGAGCGGTCCTTCCTGCTCGAGCGGCGAGTAAAGGGGTGCGCCCCCTTTGCCCTTGCGCACCCCTGCACGTTTCCCCTCGGTCCTGCGAGTCCCCTGCCGTAGGACACCCGAGATCGAATCCATTGAGCCGGTTGGTGCTGTTGTGGTGACGAGTTCATTGTCTGCCGCTATGTCGACTTGCCAACTTGGCGCAAAGCAATCGATCGCAAAGCGTGCTCCGCACTCCAGTCGGCCGCTGACTCGCGGCGGAGGCCTGGACCACTGGATCTTCTTGCGTGACGCGCGTGCAACTGACGGACGAGGAGTGGGGGTTCGTCGGGCCGTACCTGCCGATCGGCGAGTACGGCCCGTACCCCGAGCGGCTGCGGCAGCAGTTCGAGGGCATGATCTGGTGGTTCAAGACCGGCGGGCAGCGGCGGGAGATGCCGCAGGAGTTCGGCGCGTGGTCGACCGTTTCCAACTGCTTCCGGCAGTGGCGTGACGCGGGTGTCTTCGAGGCTCTGCTGGAGGGCCTGATCGCGGAGCCTGAGAAGCGGGGTGAGGTGGACCTGTCCCTGGTCAGCGTCGACTCCGTCACCGCGCATGCTCACCACGATGCTGCCGGGATGCACCCGGACCAGGACGTAATCACCGCCCTGGAGAAGGCCGCCGCTGAGGAGAAGGCCAGGTCAAAGGAGGCTGTCTCGAAGAGCAAAACGGACAGGGCCCGGGATCGATCCCGAGCGGGAAGAGCGACGACGCAGCTGGCGTCGGCGAAAGCTGCGGCTGAAGGCCGCCCTGCTGGAACGCTCCAGGGGCGGACAGATCAGCAAGGTCCACATCGCCGCCGACCGCAGGTGCCGGCCGCTGGCGTTCGCCCTGACTGCGGGCCAGGCCGCGGACAGCCCGCAGTTCATCCCCGTGCTGGGAAGATCCGAGTCCGCGGCCCCGTCGGCCGCACCCGGCCGGACGTGGTCACCGGGGACAAGGCCTACTCGTCCCGCGGTATCGGGGCCCACCTGCGCAGACGCGGCATCAAGGCAGTGATCCCGGAGAAGAGGGACCAGGCCGCCCACCGGAGAAGGAGGGGCTCCGGGGGCGGTCGGCCCGTCAGCCACGACGCCGACCTCTACAAGGAGCGAAACACCGTCGAGCGCCTGATCAACAAGCTCAAGGCCTGGCGAGGCATCGCCACCCGGTACGACAAGACCCCGAACAGCTACCTCGCTGGCCTCCACCTGCGCGCCTCGATGATCTGGCTCAAAGACCTCACCCGGGTCACCCAATGATCACGACTCGATACGCGCCCTGGTACTCCAGTAGCGATCGAGTCGCATCTCCCCGTTGGCGGTCGAGTCGTTGCGGGCTCCGGGCGGCCAAATCCCGTAAGCCATCCAGCGGCTCAACCTTTACAGCCATTCCCGAAGCCCCCGGGCCCTCCGATCGTACGAATGATCGGATCAGACCCATGCCTTGCAAGGTAGGAGAAACCTCTAGCGGAAGGTGGCTCCGCTAATCGCGCCCCGCAGTAGGTCGATCCGGTGGTCGGAATGCGGGAGGTAGCAGATGGCGGCGCCTTCATTGCGTGCGACGGCCGCGCCGTGCATCGTCCCGCGGGTCAAGGACTGGTGGGGCAATGCAGAAGGAGAGGTATGTCGCTGCTGGTGTTCGCACGCTACGGCTGCTTCTCACCAGAGCGTGAGTGGCAGACCTGCTTCCTCGGCGGCGCGGATGCGTTTCTCGATCAGATCAGGGGGCTCGTCCGCTTGGAATCCGGCCCGGATCGCCTCTGCGACGGCGGAGACGGGCCGGCAGACGATGCCCGGGATCCGCGTGGGGCTGCGCGATCAGGTCTCCAGTGCGTGGTTCACCGTGGGATGGCAGGCGATGAGGGAGTCGATGCAGCGTGTTGCCGGAATGGCGCCCGTCTTCGCGGCTACTCGGGTCTGCCCAGGGACCAGCCGGACACGTCCGTGAGCCGGCCGCGCCACAAGGGCATGACCACGGGCCCGCTGGTTCCGGCGAGGCCGGTGGCGTCACGCAGATGGATCCACTGTGGCAGCCGTTGCGGGACCTGGTGCCCTTGCTTGTCGGCGACTGCTTCGTCCACCTGCTCGGGGGCCCTCAGTAGCGGGTTCTCGCGTTTGACGCCGCTCGAATGAGACGTGCAGGAACCTCGTCCGCTCTGCGCACCCTGGGCAGAGCGTGAACCTCTACCTGCACGTCCTCCCGCTCCGGTGAGTGTCCAAGAGACCGGGCGCTCCCACTGCTCTCGCAGATCACCTAGGCCAGCGCCTCGCCTGCCGAGGTTGCCGCCGCCGCGTCCTCCGCCGCCCTGCTCGTCTCGGCGTTCGTCGGGATACGCGTGGGCCGCATCATCGACCACCGAGCCCACACGTTGTGGCGGCCGCCGATTGAACCGTTCCGGGTTTGATCGAGGCTCGATCTTTTGGAAGGATCGAGTCCGTTATGGCGAAGCAATACCCCAAGGAGCTCAAGGAGCGGGCCGTGCGTCTGGTCCTGGAGACTCGTGATCAGTACAAGACCGAGTCCGCGGCGATCCGCTCGATCGGAGCGAAACTCGACATCGGGCCGGAGTCCCTGCGGAACTGGGTGCGTCAGGCCGAAGTCGACGCCGGTGCCCGGACCGGTACCACGACCGGGGAATCCGCCCAGCTCAAGTCCCTCAGGAAAGAAGTCGCCGAGCTGAAGCGGGCGAACGAGATCTTGAAGGCTGCGGCGAGTTTCTTCGCGGCCGAGCTCGACCGGCCACACACACGCTCGTAGCGTTCATCGACAAGCACCGCGACCGCTTCGGCGGAGTCGAGCCGATCTGCAGGACGCTCACCGAGCACGACTGCAGCATCCACCCGTCCACCTATTACGCACACAAGAAGCGCATGCCGTCGGCCCGCTCACTGCGGGACGCGGAACTGGCACCGCTCATCACCAAGATCTACCGCGACAACTACAGCGTCCACGGAGCCCGCAAGATCTGGGCCGAACTGAAACGGCAAGGACATCAGGTGGCCCGGTGCACTGTCGAGCGCCTGATGAAGGCCGAAGGCATCACGGGAGCGGTGCGCGGGAAGAAGGCCGTCACCACCAGGGCGGACAAGGAAGCAGACCGGGCCCCGGACCGGCTGGGCCGGCAGTTCGTGGCCAGCACCCCCAACCGGGTGTGGGTCGCCGACTTCACCTACGTGGCCACCTGGTCGGGCACCATCTACGTCGCGTTCGTCGTGGACACCTTCTCCCGCCGGATCGTCGGCTGGTCCGCCGCGACGAACAAGCAGACGCCGCTGGTACTGTCCGCACTCGAAATGGGCCTGTGGCAACGTGACCGCGCGAACACCCCTGTCATCGCAGGGGAGTTGATCCATCACTCCGATGCCGGATCGCAGTACACCAGCTTCCGCCTCGCCGCCCACCTGACCGCCGAACAGATCGCGGCGTCCATCGGCACCGTCGGCGACGCCCTCGACAACGCACTGATGGAATCGACGATCGGCCTGTACAAGACCGAGCTCATCAAGCCTCAGCGGCCATGGAAGGCCCTCAGCGACGTCGAGTTGGCCACGGCGGAGTGGGCCGACTGGTACAACCACCGCCGACTCCACGGTGAGATAGGCCACGTCCCGCCAGCCGAATACGAAGCCGTCTATTACCAACAGCAGCCAAATCTGCAGGCCACAGCCACAATCTAGAGTCTCTACCGAATCCGGAACGGTTCAGTTCGTGCGGGAGAACATCGACAACCTGATGATGGTGGCTCGCTTCCGGTGGGTGGCCGGCGGAGACCCGTCCACGGTAGCGCCAGCGGTCCTGCGGGCGTCCGGTCAACACCTTCCGCCATCGGTCAGCGGTGCAGGCGGCGGGTGAGTGGAAACAGCGGACCGGTTTGCCGGGCGGCACCGCTCAGCAATTCCGCTCATGCCGCTGTGCGTGTCCCGGTCCGCCGCGACACGCCGTGGAGCCTGGCGACCAGACGATCGTCGGCGTTGGAGCTCGCGTTCCGCATGACTACGGCTTCGGTCCAGAGGGTGTCTGCTGAGAGCGCGTAGCCCCCCCGCGTGCTCGGCTGCCTTCTCGGTCGCGAGCGGCGTCACTCCGTACGGCGGTGGTCTTTCTTGCTCCAGGCGCGGGTGTCACGGGGCGGGAGGTACGGCTCTTCCCCCTTCGGGAGTCCGCCGACGACGGCACGCTGGCGGGCCAGTTCCGCGTCGAATTCGAGGCCGAGCAGGACCGCGATATTGCTGAACCACAGCCACATCAGGAAAACGATCACGCCGGCGAGCGTGCCGTACGTCTTGTTGTACGACGCGAAGTGAGCCACGTAGAACGCGAACCCCGCCGAGGTGATCATCCAGACCAGCAGGGCCAGCACACTGCCCGGAGTGACCCAACGGAAGCCGCGGCCCTTCACGTTCGGCGCCGCCCAGTACAGGATCGCGATCATGACCATGACCAGGATGACCAGCCCCGGCCACTTCGCGATCGACCACACCTTCAGCGTGGCGTCCCCGATTCCGAGCGCCGAACCGGCCGCGCGGGCCACGCCGCCAGTGAACACCACGATCAGTGCGCTGATCACCGTCAGGACCAGCAGCACCACCGTGACACCGACCCGGATCGGCAGCACCTTCCACACGGGGCGTCCCTCGGGCATGTCGTACACCACGTTGGCACTGCGGATGAACGCCGCGATGTAGCCGGAGGCCGACCACACCGCCAGCACGATGCCGACCACGGCCACGATCGAGCCGAGGCCGCCTGGCGCCTGAAGCTGCCGTACCGCGTCGCTGATGATGTCCCGGGTCGAACTCGGCGCCAGTTTCTCGATGTTGTCCAGGACTTGCTGGGTCGCCGACCTGCCGGCGATACCGAGCAGTGAGACCAGGACCAGCAGCGCCGGGAACAGCGACAGGACCCCGTAGTAGGTCAACGCGGCGGCCCGGTCAGCGAGTTCGTCGTTCTGGAATTCCCTGATCGTGCCCTTGAGTACCGCCCACCAGGACCGCTTCGGCAGTTTGCTGGGCTTGTCCGGTGTAGGGCGCTCGACCTGCTGTCCGGGTCCCGGTGTCCGTGCCATACCATTGGGGTATCCCGGTCCGGCTCGATCATGCGTCGGCGTCGCCTTTGTTGCATTGGTCCGCTCAGCCGTTCAGGATGCCCGGCAGGGCCAGCGCCGCCAGCAGCGTCGTGCCCACCAGCATCCACGCCACGTAGTCGCCGATGTGGCCTGACTGCAGGCGTCGTAGCGGAGCCGTCCGTGACGGTTCACCGAGCGGCTTCGGGCGGGTCACGGCGAGCGTGGCCAGGCCGAGGGCCAGTAGGGTCGAGGTGAGACCGAGGAGTAGTCCGGCAAAGGTCCAGTGCGGCGATGGGGCGGCCTCGCCGGACACGGCGTGCCCGATCGCGGCGGCGAAGCCGGGTACCGCGCCCACGGCGAGGGACGCGACGAGCAGCACGGCGGGGACCGCGGTCATGGTGTCCGGTACCCGGCTCAGTCGGTGCCGAGTCTCCGGTGCCTCTCTGATGCCGGTGGTCTCGTACGACGACTCGTCGCCGGGCTGGGTGCCGAGGCCGAAGAACACCCGCGCGGCGACCCGGAGTACCGCGCCCGCGGTCACCGCCGAAACGGCGACGAACAGCACGGTCAACGGGCCGCCGACCGACTCCTCCAGCAGCGCCTTCCCGAGCCCGATGCCGAAGGGTGGCAGACCGGCGAGGCTCAACGCGCCGACGACGTACAGTACGGCGACTCCGCGCAGCCTGCGGGCGCGCCCGTGCAGGGCGTGTTCGTCAACCGAGCCGTACCGGTCGAGGAGTACACCGGTACAGGCGAACAGGGCGGCTTTCACCCCTGCGTGGCCCAGGATGTACAGCACGACCCCGTCGTCGGCCTCGGGACCGAGGCTGCCGATCCCGATGAGGAAGAGCCCCATGTGGGCGACCGTGGAGTACGCCAGCAGCCGTTTGACGTGCCGCTGGTACCAGCACATGACCGCGCCGACCACGGCGGTCAGTACGCCGAGGACGACGAGGGCGCGCTCCAGGTCGGACGCCAGGATTCCAGCGGGGCCGGAGAAGACCGTCCGGTAGATCCGCCAGACGCCGTAGGCGCCGAGTTCGACCATGACGCCGGACAGCAGCATGCACACGGGCGTGGGGGCGACCGCGTGCGCGTCCGGCAGCCAGAAGTGGAACGGCACGGCCGCGGCCTTCACCAGCAGGCCGGTCAGGACCAGCGCGAAGGTCGCGAGGGCGAGGGCGTCGGGGCCGCCGTGCCGGTCGAGACCCTGGCCGATCTTCACCAGGGCGAGTTCGCCGGTACGCGCGTACAACAGACCGATGCCCATCAACACGGCATACGCGCCAAGGGAGTTGAGGACACCAAAGGACAACGCGCCCTGCACGGCCTTGGCCTCCTCGACGCGATGACCGGTCAACGCGTACGCCACGACACTCATCGACTCGAAGAACACGAAGGCGTCGAACAGGTCCCCCGCGATCGCGAAGCCGGACATGCCGCCCTGGAAGAGCAGCATCAGGGCGGGGAAGGAGCCTGCGTGGCGACGGGGCGGTTCGTCGAAGTAGTGCCAGGAGTACGCCAGAGCCGGCACGGTCAGGAGCGAGGCGAGCGCGGCCGTGCCGAGGCCGGGGCCGTCTCCGACGAGGACGATCCCGACGCTCTCGCCGCCCTCGTGGGTCCAGCCGCCCACCCATTCGGTCAGGGGCGGCGAGGAGTTGAGCAGGAGGACGATCGCGAGTCCGGCCGTCCCCGCGGCGAAGGCGCACCCCACCGTCTCGGCGACGATGCGGGGCAGGCGGTGCCCGCCGGCGACGAGGAGAGTGGCTCCGAGCAGGGGGACGGCGACGAGCACCGGCAGCAGGTGGTGCATCAGCCGCGCAGCTCGGAGAGTTCGTCGGGGTCGACCGTGCCATGGCGTTTGGAGATGTGGAGAACCAGGGCGAGCAGTACGGCGGTCACCGTCGCCCCCACGACCACATCGGTGAGGGCGAGGGCCTGGACCACCGGGTCGACCACGGGGCGCGAGCCGGGCTTCAGGTCGGAGAAGACGGGCGCGGTGCCGCCGTCGCGATAGCCGACGGCCAGCAACAGGACGTGGTGGCGGACTGGCAGACCGCGAGACAGCCTACGGCGTGGATGAGATTCCGGCTGGTCGCCAGCCCGTAGCAGCCGACGAGGAATACCCAGGCTGCGACGAGATACGGCAGGACCGACATCACTTCCCGTCTCCTTTCTCGATCTCCACGGCCTGGTCCAGGAAACGGGCGAGCAGCGCGACGACCGCGCAGGCGACCTCCATGCCGATGGCCGCGTTCAGCAGCGGGACGGTGCCGCCCGACGACAGCGTGTTGAAAGTGCCGTAGGGAAGGAAGTTGGCGAGGACGGCGGTGCCGGCGACGGCGCCGACGAGGCCCAGCACGAGGTAGGCGGAGGCCGCGAGGGCGTCGCCGGCCTCGTAGGAGCCGACCGGGCGGATGCGCTCCAGTGCGCGGTAGTCGGCGCCCAGACCAGGTAGAGCAGGTGCAGGGCGGTCGCCACCACGACACCGCCCTGGAAGCCGCCGCCCGGGCTGAGCCGGCCGTGCGCGATCACGTACAGGCCGGTGAGGACGGCGACGGGCAGAACGACGAGCGCGTACCGGCGTACGGGGAGCGAGACCTCCTCGGGTTCGGGCTCGGCGCGGTGTTCGTCGCGGGTCTGGCGCAGCAGGACGACGGTGCCGAGGACGGACGCGAAGAGGATGCTCATTTCGCCGAGGGTGTCGAAGGCGCGCTGGCCGAAGTTGACGGAGGCGATCGTGTTCGCGGTGTGCCGGGCTAGGGAGGCCCGTACCACCCGGTCCCCGTACGGGTGCCGGTCCCCGCCGAAGCCCGGCAGACCGAAGCAGGCGGCGACCAGCAGGGCCGCGAGGCCCGTACCGCCGACGGCCAGGACGATCAGCCGCACCCGTCGGGTCACCGTTCCTTCTCCTTCCGCCGCTGCGGCCGCCGGACCTTGCGCACGGACAGCATCAGCAGCAGGGGAGCCAGGGCGGAGCCCGCAGCAAGCTGGGAGAGCGCCACGTCGGGGGCCTGGAGCACGGTGAACAGAACGGCCAGAACCGTTCCGAGCACCGCCAGTACGAGTGCCTGCCGCGAGGGATCACGGGTGGCCACGGCGGCGGTCGCGGACGCCGCGACCAGCAGCAGCGCCACGACGATCAGCGGGTCATCCACGCCGGCTCCCCGTGAAGCCGCCGGACAGGGCACGGGACGCGGTGAGGTTCCCGCCGATCAACAAGGCACCGACGACCAGGAGTTTCACCAGCGCACGGCCCGGACCCGTGGCCACGCACACGGTGAACACGACGCCGCCACCGAACGCCGCGACCGCGTACGTGAGCCCCCACGCCCGCGGCGGACCGTTCGCCAGATCCTCCGCGAGCAGCCGGGCGAAGACGAGGGTGCCGACCGGCCCCAACAGGGCCAGGAGCAGGGCGAGAGTGCTGGGCTGGGAGTGGCGCACGGGCAGCACGATGGGCGACCAGTACCGGGTCGCGAGCGTGCGGCGGGTCCCGGTCGCAGGGATTTCGGAAGTGAACTTCGGGGTGAACACGGCCGTCGCGTGGACGCCGTATTTCGCGGTGGCGAGTGCGGACGAGACGGTGGCCCGTAGCCAGGAGCGCGGGGGTACGACCGCGGTGGGGCCGCCGTCGTTCCCGCCGGGCCGGGCGGCCCTGCTGGCCGACCGGGACGGAGCGGTGTTCGGCATCTGGGAGGGCGAGCTGGTGGCCGGCTGGGAGGAGTGGCGCAGGGCGGCACCGGTCTTCGTACGGCTGCACACCCGCGATGCCTTCGACGCCGCCATCTTCTACGCGGAGGTCCTGGAGTTGGCGTCCTCGGCCCCCGGGTCCTGCGAGGTGCGCTACGAGGACAACGAGGTCGTCCTGCGCAGCCGGGGCGACGTCGTGGCCCGTATCCACTCCGGCGCGGTCGAGGCGGCGCCCGACCCGACGATCCGGCCGCACTGGCAGATCGACTTCACCGTCGACTTCGCCGTCGACGACGTCGAGGCCGCCGCCCGAGCCGCACGCGCCCACGGCGGCACGGCCCACCAGCAGGGCCTCGGCTCGACCGAGGCCATCCTGACCGACCCCGACGGGGCCCGCTTCTTTGTGACCGCGCGAAGGGCGCTCTGAGGGTCGCGCAGTTGTCGAGGCCGTGGAGCAGACGCCGACCGGCATGCCGCGTGCCTTGCCCCCGCGGCCAGCACACCAGCTTCCCCGGGAAGCTGAGCGCCCAGCCGTGCACGGGCGACGGGGCTGCCGGGACGTTTGCGCGGGCATCACCGCGCCCGGATCCTCCTCGATCGAGGGCCGACTGAGATACTGCCGCCCCTCGAAGGCATCGGCGATTGAGCCCAGGCCGCACCCCGTGGCCTTGCTGGTGAGCCGTCCCCATAAGGTCGATCATCGCGAGTCATGACTTCACTCGGTGACGGCCGACCTGAACGGATCTCGTGGCCGTCATGCTGTCGTCGTCAGCAGGCCCCTCCGTTCCATCGCTCCCTTGACGCCTTGCCCCCTGCCCGGGCTGGGTTTCGTGTGCGTTCTCGTGCTGGTCGAGGGCGGCCAGCAGGCCCGCCACGGTGAGGCCGGCGTCGGCCGGATGCCGGAGGATGGTTCCCTCTTCGATGCGGTAGCGATTCGAGCGGCCCTGCCGGGTGTGGGTGAGATAGCCGTTCTGCTCAAGATCGGAAATGATCTTCTGGACAGCGCGCTCGGTGAGCCGGCATCGCGCGGCGATGTCACGGATACGGGTGCCCGGATCGTCGGCGATCGAGGCCAGCACTCGGGCGTGGTTGGTCAGGAAGGTCCAGCCGCTGTGTCCCTCAGGTACTCCACCCATGCCTCTCAGCGTAGTGCCCGACGTTCACGTATTCAAAAGGGTGAAAATGAGTTCATGTATCTCTTGACGTGCGAGGTGGGGGAGGTCGAGCCTGGAGGAGGCAAAGACCAGTGAATGCCCCGGGAGCGACTCCCATGCAAGAACATCTGCCTTCTTCCCAGGCGAGGGGCGCAGACGAAGCCGTCCACGAAACGCAAGCGGATGGCGCGATCGGAGCCCACACCTCGCCGTTCCTGAAGGTCGCGGCATACCCCGCCGGCGAGCGGACGGTTGTGGCGGTCGCGGGTGAACTCGACATCGACACGGAGCAGGCGCTGCGGCACGCCCTGAGTGAAGCACTGGCCCAGTCGGTCCACGGCCTCGACCTCGACTTCGCCGGGGTCGACTTCTGTGACTGCTCCGGCCTCAACGTCCTGCTGTACATCCGCCGCCTGGCCCTGGCGGAGGCCAAGACGGTCCGCATCCAGACCGCGGGGATCGCGGTCGAGTGCCTGCTCACACTTACCCGCACCTGGCCGCTCTTCGTGCACCGGGATGACGCCGGTCCCGGCGTGGCCGCATACGGCCGGGGCATGTGTACCGGTACCACCCCCAGCCCCGTGGAGGCGGACGGGTTGCCCAAGGATGTCGAGGAGGACCTGCGCATCGAAATCGGCCAGCTCAAACGGGCCATGCAAACCAGGCCGGTCATCGATCTGGCCCGTGGGGTCCTGATGGCCTCCTTCGGTCTGAACGCCGAGGACGCCTGGAGCGTCCTGGTCGAGGTCTCGCAGCGCACCAACACCAAACTCCACCACCTGGCCCATGAGTTGGTGGGGGCGGTCAACGACGCTCCGCTGTCCGACCGGTTGCAGCAGGGGATCTCCGCGGCGGTCACCGAAACACTCAACCCCCTCTCCCCGAACCACCGACGCCATGACTGGACCTCTCCCACCGGCAGACCCGCGCCACCGGACAGCGACAGCCCAGCGCCGTGACCCTTCCTCAAGGCGTCCACTGCCGACACTGGATTCCGGCAGCCGCTGCTAGACCCGGAGCACTGTGGATGCTGTCCGCTCATGCTCGTCCGAGCCGGTGTCTGTCGCCGGTGGCACGGTCGGCCGGCGATGTGCTGCTCCAGCGAGTAGATGCAGGGCTGTAGCGGAGTGTGAACGGGATACAGGCGACGCGGACCTGCCGCGCAAGGCCCAGGCCGACAGCCCCAGGGCGGCGCACTGGACAGCAACGTGCCGCACTCGCGACCGAGCAGCAGTCGACGAGGTGGCTATGGATGGCCAGGGCCCGTGTGCCCGAGGCATCCCGTCGGCCTCCGAGCCGAAACTCTCTCGGCACTGGTCGGCCACATAGTAGGGGAGCGAAGTGAGAGAGGCCGCCGCTGGACCGCGGCCAGTTGGCTCGTCCCCTGTCCGACGATATTCGACTTCGCGGTTGCCGCCACGGAGAGCAGGTGGTCAGGGCTCCATCGGTATCGACAGGTGCACCGAGTCGTCGAGACGCTTCGGTGGAGTACTCGACGGCGGCCCAGGTAGTGCAGGCGGCCCGGACGCAGTACATGCGTTTGCGACTTCGCCCCGGCGGCGCACAGGGTGAGCAAGGCGCCCCGACAGCCATTCAGGGAGTGATCATGCCTCGTGGGTCGAGCCCCAAACGGGAGCGGCAGTACGAACACATCAAGGAAAGTGCCGAGCAGCGCGGCGAGAGCACGAAGCGGGCCAAGGAGATCGCCTCCCGCACGGTCAACAAGGAACGGGCCCGCACCGGCGAGTCGAAGACAGCGAGCAGGACGTCCACACAGCACAAGTCGTCGTCCCAGCGGGGCGGTCGGCGTTCGCAGAGGGGCTCTCAAGGTCCTACTTACGATCAGCTGTACGAGGAGGCCAAGCGTCGCAACATCGAAGGGCGCTCGTCCATGAACAAGGCCCAGCTCAAGGAGAAACTCGGCAAGTAGAGCGGGGGCCTGCCGTCTTCGGGTGTCGGTGTCGCACGGGCCTTTGCCGAACTGCCGGGATTAGGGACCACCGACCGGGGAACGCGTGCTTTGACCAGGAATATCCGGAATGTTCGAATGTGGGGAGGATGCCGTGAGTACTGTGAAGGAATCCATCGATGTCGACGTCCCGCTGCACCGTGCGTACAACCAGTGGACGCAGTTCGAGGAGTTCCCGCGCTTCATGGACGGCGTCGAGGAGGTCCGTCAGATCGATGCCGAGCACTGCCACTGGACGACGAAGGTCGCTGGTGCCCGGCGCGAGTTCGACACTGAGATCGTCGACCAGCTGCCCGATGAGCGGATCGCCTGGCGCACTGTGGGCGGCGAGGCTGAGCAGAGGGGCGTCGTCACGTTCCAGAGGCTCGACGACGCGCACACCCGCATCAGCCTGGCCATGGAGTTCGAACCCCATGGCATGGCGGAGAAGGCGGGTGACATGCTCGGTGTGCTCGACCGGGAAGTCAAGGGTGACCTGAGGCGGTTCAAAGGCTTCATCGAAGAGCGCGGGCAGGAGAGCGGCGGCTGGCGTGGCCGGATCAGGCCCGTCGGCACCGACGCCGGGCCGTCCGCCGGGGACACCCCGATCAGGGAGACGCCGCAGTCCCGGATGACCGGTGAAGGGGCGCCGGTCGGGCCCGAGGACGCCTCGCAGGGTTTCCCGGGATCGCTTCCGGCTGACCCGGACGACATGCGGCACGGTTGACCAGCACCCGGCCTCAGGACCGTCACCGCTCCGAAAGGGATCTGGTAGGCGTGTCCACCTGCGGCTACTTCCTGTCCGGCGACGGGGCCACCCCGCCCAGTTGTCTGACCAAGCCGCCGGGATCTGGTGCTCGGTCCAGAAGCCACCCCAGAGGCGACGGTGTCGCCGGGTCGGCGGAGGCAGCGGCCGATCCCGTATAGCTGCTCAATTTCTTGGACGGCTATTGGGACGGGACGGGGGGAGGGGGCTGCCGGGCGGGTTGATCTCGCTCGACTGACCCATGTGCCCCGGTATCCGCGGCCCTTACCACCGCGGCGTCGAGGACTGTCTGCGAGACTGAGAGCTCTGGCCCGCATGGGTCGGCATCGACCGTGCGAACTCCACAGGCGGCGGCTGCCGACGAGAATGGTGCACAGCGATGAGCTGAGAGAGCAGGCGATTCCCGCTTCTGCGAAAATCGGACGTACTACCGCTTGGCCTCTGCGCCGCCACCCCGCAATACAGATCTACCGAGGTTGTCGTGACCAAGCCCGTGGCCCGTGCGCCTCAGCGCCGCAACGCACGATCCAACCGGGCGCGCATCCTGGTCACGGCCCGCCAGGAGCTCGGCCGGAACCCGAACATCACGATGGAGGAGCTCGCGCGAGCCGCCGGTGTCGTGCGGCGCACGCTCTTTGGGCATTTTCCCGGGCGGGAAGCCCTGCGGGTTGCGCTCGCCGACGAGGCGTCTGCAGCGCTGCGGGAGGCGGCGTAGGAAGCGGTGGGCTGGATGAGCCGGCCGAGCGGGCTCTGGCGAGGCTGTTCCTTGGGATGCGGCCCGTGGGAGACAGGTACCGGATGCTCTTGTCGCTGGCTCGCAAGCACTTGGGAGCCGAACGCGTAACGGAGATCCTGGCTCCGATCCGGGACGCGGCGACGGACATTTTGAAAAGGGGACAGCGGGAGGGAGTTTTCCATTCCCACCTGCCACCCGTGGCGCTCAGCGCCGGACTGGAAGCTCTGACCGTCGCCTTGCTGGACAGCGTTAATGACGGGGTACTGGATGATGATGACGTCCCACTCGTCATCGTCCCCCTGACCGCTGCCGGGGTGCCGGAAAAACGTGCGAGTGACGTGGTCGTGGACGTCTCTTCCGTGATCAATGCCAAGCCGGGCTTCGGTAATGGCACATGATCCCGGTTGCGGTCCGGAAGGTGACATCGATGGTGTCGCCGCACTGGTGCCACAGCCGTATCCGGCCGGACGTCGGCATCTCCTTGGCGCCGCGCAGGTCGTCCGGCCGTCGGCCACCCGGTCGGCAGCGCGTCACACCGCGACGGCTTTGGAGGGCAGGTCTTGCTCGGCCCAGACGACCTTGCCGTCCGTTGTGGAGCGGGAGCCCCACCTGCGGGACAACTGAGCGACGAGGAAAAGACCGCGGCCGTTCTCGTCGATGATGTGGGGCTGACGGGGGCGTGGGTGGCTGGTGTTGCTGTCGGAGACTTCGCACGTCAGGACCTGGTGCTGGATGAGCCGTAGGCGGATCGGTCCGCCGCCGTAGCGGATGGCGTTGGTGACCAGTTCACTGACGATCAGCTCCACGGTGCCCACCAGATGCTCAAGCTCCCATTCGCTGAGCTGACGGGCGGTTGCCTGCCGGGCGACGCGGACGGCGGCCGGATCGTTCGGCAGTTCCCAGGAGGCGACCTGAGCCGGTTCGAGTCCGCGAGTCCGCGCAAGGAGCAAGGTGACATCGTCGGCCGGGGACTGAGTCGGCAAGGTCTCGATCACGTGAGAGCACAGGTCTTCCAGGGACGAACCTGTCTGTGCCAGGGCGGCGCCCAGGCGATCCAGGCCCACGTCGATGTCGTCGTCGCGGGACTCGACCAGACCGTCGGTGTAGAGCGCGAGCAGAGTTCCCTCGGGCAGGTCCAGTTCCACGGACTCGAAGGGGACCAGACCGAGGCCGAGGCCGAGCGGGGCCCCGGCGGGCATGTCGGGGAACGTGATATGGCCCTGCGGGTCGATGATCGCGGGCGGGGGATGCCCGGCCCGCGCCATCGTGCACCGCCGGGTGACCGGGTCGTAGACGGCATACAGACACGTGGCGCCCACCGCCGCGGGGAACTGGTCCGGAGCGTCGGCATCTTCCTCGCTCAGCCGCCTGACCGTGTCATCGAGATGCGCCAGCAGTTCGTGGGGAGGCATTTCCATGTCTGCGAGCGTGCGGACGGCGGTGCGCAACCGGCCCATCGTCGCCGCGGCGTTGATGCCGTGTCCGACCACATCTCCGACGACGAGGGCCACCCGGGCGCCGGACAGCTTGATCACGTCGAACCAGTCGCCTCCCACGCCGTGGTCCATGTCAGCCGGCACATAGCGCGAGGCCACATCGAGGGCGGCGCCGCCTCCCACATGGTGGGGGAGCAGGTCGCGTTGGAGCGTCAGGGCCGCGGTGCGTTGGCGGGCGTACTGGAGAGCGTTGTCCAGGCTGAGCGCGGCCCGGGTGACGAGCTCCTCGGCGAGGAGGAGGTCGTCCTCCTGGAAGGGCGTCTGTTCCGTGGAGCGGCCGAACAGCGCCAATCCCAGCACGCAGCGCCGCGCACGGATGGGTACGACCATCAAAGAGTGGATCCCGCTGTCACGGACCTTCTGCGCTCGCGATGGGTCGTGGTCGACCCATGGGCCGGCATGGGTGTCCAGCACCGGTTCCAGGTGAGACCTGCCCGTGCGCAGGGCGGCGGCGAATGACGAGGTCGGGGGGACGTGGACCACCTCTTCGCGCACCGCCGGCAACTCCAGGACACCTTGTTCGGTGGAGGCCACCCCGGCACGGCGCAACACAGGGCGGACTCCAGGACACCTTGTTCGGTGGAGGCCACCCCGGCACGGCGCAACACAGGGCGGTCGCTCGTTGTGCCGATCCGTGCCGAGGGCTCCACGCCGAACGGAACCGACTCCACCAGGTCGACGATGGCGTGGTCGGCCAGCAGGGGCACGGCAAGGTCGGCCAGTTCCTGACTGGTCTGCATCAAATCGAGGGTGCTGCCGATGCGCGTGCCGGCTTCGCTGAGGATGGCAAGGCGCTCGCGCGCCCGCCGATTGCCGGTGACATCCACGCTCATGAAGCACACGCCCAGTGCCTTGCCGTCCGCGTCCTGGAGGCAGAAGAACGAGGCCGAGAACACGTGCGCCCGGCCCCGGTCCGCCGACGGCCACGCCCGGTACTCGTGGACCTTGGTGGGGCCGCTCTCCAGCACCTGCCGCATCACTGACTCGAGCGCTTCCGCCTCGAAGCCAGGGAACAGATCTTTCAGGCGGTGTCCGAACCATCGGTCACGAGGAACGCCAACGTGGCGCTCCATGGCGTCGCTCACCCAGGTACAACGCAGCTGCGGGTCATAGACGGCGATGCCGATCGGCGCGCGGGCCAGGAGCGACTCCCGCACAGCCCCCTTGGACGCCCCCGAGGACAGGGTGCCTATGTCGGTCACGGACACCAGCCACCGGGTGCCGGCGTCCTGCCCCCACAACAGCGAGATCCGCAGCGTCATTTTGATGGCGTGGCCGTCGCGGTGGCGGACCGTCACGGCGCCGGACCAGCCATTCTGGGCACGGCACTGCTCGGCGAACGCTGCAGCACTCGGGGCGTCCTCGGCGGGCGGCAGCACGTGTGCGGCGGACCGGCCCACCACTTCCCCGGCCGAGTACCCGACAAGCTGCTCGGCGGCGTGCGTCCACCCCACCACGGCCCCCTCCGCATCGAGCATCGCTATTGCCGCATCGGGTATCTCTCGGGGGCTCACCGGCTCGGCGAGTGGCGTGTAGTCGGTGTTCGTCATCCGGTTCTTCCCATCGGTGCGGAGGTGTGAGACAGCGTCGGAATGTGCGGCGTCGGGCCGATCTGCAGCCGTGGTGGAACGGTCGTGGCCGGGGGCTGAGGAGCGCCCCGACGGGACCGGCCGCGACGGGCGTGCGATGGAGCGCGCTGCCTCGCCGATGGTTGAGTGGTCCACCGGCGCGACGTCTGCCAGCCTTGGACCACTTTGTCCACTTCTGATGAAATAGTCAGATACGAACGCTTCATCGTCAAGTCCCCCGGAATTGATCAAAGCATCAGATGTGACCGTGCGCTGTCGCATCGTGTGACCGCGGAGTCGGGATGGCCGTCCAGGGTGGACACCTGAGGCGGGTGATGTGATGATGAATTCATCAGAACTGCTGCTCTTATCTATGGAGCATGCCGATGTCAGACCTACGCAGGAACCGATTCGAACGCCGTCGTGCCGAGACCCGCCAGGCACTCGTCCGCGCCGCGCGGAAGATCCTGGCCGAGTCCGGTGGCGTCGGCGCCAGCATCCATGCCATCGCGGAGCGAGCAGACGTGGGCCTCGGCTCCTTCTACAACCACTTCACGGGCAAGCCGGACCTGTTCGACGCGGCCGTGGCCGATGCACTCGAGGAGTACGCCCAAGCCGTCGACGAACGCCTGCACGGCGTCCATGATCCCGCCGAGCGCCTCGCTGGGGGCGTGCGGCTCAGCGCGCGCATGGCCGAGTCGTACCCGGAGATCATGCAGATCCTGTGCCACAGCCAGCTCGGTCGGATATGCGCCGGCGACGGACTGGCTCCGCGGGCCAAGCGCGACGTGGACGAGGGCATGGCCGCAGGCCGGTTCACCGTGGTCGACCCGGTGATCGCCCTGACCGTGCTGAACGGCAGCCTGCTGGCGCTCCTGGAGCTGCGGTGCAACCAGCCCGAGGCCGATGGCGACCAGGCCGCGGGCACCATGGCCGAGATGATCCTGCACATGCTCGGCCTCTCCCCGGATGAGGCCCGTGACCTCGCCCGGCGGCCCCTTCCCGCTGCAGCGTGAAGAGGATCCGGTTGTGACCTTCCCCTCGTAGCGTAGAGACCCTGACTGCAGGGGAAGTTGAGGGTCATGGCAGGCAAGAGGCGGAAGTTCGACGCGGAGTTCCGTGAGGGGGCTGTGCGGATCGTCGCCGAGACCGGCAAGCCGATCGCGCAGGTCGCGGAGGATCTCGGGATCAACGAGACCACGCTGGCGAGTTGGGTGTCGCGGGCTCGCAGGGCCGGCGGGGCCACGGCGACGGGTGAGAGCGAGGAGCTCGCGCGGCTGCGGCGGGAGAACGCGCAGCTGAAGAAGGACAACAAGGAGCTGGCCATGGAGCGTGATGTGCTCAAACGCTGCATGGTCTTGTGGGTGAAGTAGCTGTGGCGGACCCGGCGTTGCTTGTCGGGGTGATCAGCGACCAGAAGACCGTGCACAGCATTTCGCACCGCACCTCCTGTCGGGCCCTGGGCGTGTCGGAGGCGTGGTTCTACAAGTGGCGCCGCAGGCCGTCCGAGCCGACAAAACGCGAGATCAGACGCGCAGAGCTGGCCGAGCGGATCCGTTACTTCTTCGACTGCTCCGGCCGGACGTACGGCTCGCCGAGGATCACGCTGGATTTGTGGGAGGAGGGCTGGCAGGTGTCGCAGAACACCGTCGCCGAGATCATGGCCGAACTCGGCCTGCAGGGCCGCAAGCCGCCTCGTCGACGCCGCTCGCTCACCCGCCCAGGCAAGCGGAAGACCGCTCCTGACCTGGTGCGACGCAAGTTCGACGCCATCGCTCCCGACGTCTTGTGGTGGGGCGACATGACGGAGATCGAGACCGGAGAGGGCAAGCTCTACCTCGCATCCGTCCACGACGCCTTCTCCCGCCGCGCCCTTGGCTACGCGATGGGCGCGCGGCACGACGCCGCGCTGGTCAGCGCGGCCCTGCAGATGGCGATCGCGACCCGGGGCGGCCAGGTCGACGGCGTCATTTTCCATACGGACCGCGGCAGCGAATACACGTCCGAGGCGTTCCAGCAGCTGTGCGGCAGGTGGGGCGTGGTGCAGTCGATGGGGCGCGTCGGGTCGGCGCTGGACAACGCCGCCGCGGAGTCGTTCCACTCGGTCCTCAAGGTCGAGTACATCCACCGGCACACCTTCGCCACCCGCACCGAGGCCCGGCTGAAGACCGCCACGTGGATCGCGGACTTCTACAACACGAAACGCCGTCACAGCGCGGCCGGGGGGAAGCCACCCGCCGAGTTCGAACGGATCATCCAGGAAGCGCGAGCTCGGACCGATCAGGAAGGCCGGGCCGCATAACCAACGTCTCTACGCAACCAGGGGATTGACAGTTGCGCACCGGCCGACTGGCGCCGACTGCGCACCGGTTCCCGCGGCCTGCGTAATAGACCGGGGTGGCTGGTCTCTCTCGCCTGCTGTCGCCGCCCCTCAGTCTCAGAGTTGGATGGGCAGGTGGCGCGGTCCACGGAGCATGGCGTTCTGCCGGTAGGGAGGCGGGTCCTGGACCAGGCGGGCCGTGCCGAGGTGGGGAAGCAGCGCGCCGAGTGCGGTCTCGGCTTCGATGCGGGCGAGTGGCGCGCCGTAGCAGAGATGGATCCCGCTGCCGAAGCCGAAGTGCTGGTTGTCCGGGCGAGTGGGGTCGAACCGGTCGGGCTCGTGGAACCGCTTGGGGTCGCGGCTGCCCGAGGCCAGCGCCAGGATGACGGACGTGCCCTCGGGGATCGTGGTGCCGGCGACCTCGATGTCGGCGAGAGGGATCCTCTCGCGCATGTGGACCGGGGGTTCGTAGCGCAGCAGTTCCTCCACCGCGCGCGGCAGCAGGCCGGGTTCGCGGCGCAGCCGGTCCAGCTCGTCGGGCCGGCGCAGCAGGGTGAGGACGCCGTTGGTGATCAGGTTGACCGTGGTCTCGTGTCCGGCGATGAACAACAGGATGGTGGTTTCCGCCAGTTCGTCGACGGTGAGCCGCAGGGCGGGGTCCGGTTCGTTGACGAAGTCGGAGAGCATGTCGCCGGTGGGACGGCCGCGGCGCCGTTCGGCGAGGTTGACCAGGTACCCGCCCATCTCCTGGCGGGCCTGCAGGCCCGCCTTGTCCCGTTCGGTGGTGTCCTCGTCGGGCCCGATGTCGGCGGCCGCGACGATCACGTCGGTCCATCCCTGGAACAGTGCCTCGTCCTCGCGCGGGACGCCCATCAGCCGGCAGATGACGGTGATGGGCAGGGGGTAGGCGAAGTCGTCGACGACGTCGAACTGCTCGCGGTCCCGGAGCGCATCGATCAGTTCCCCGGTGATGTGGGCGATCTCGCCGCGCATGGCGTCGACCCGGCCGGGGGTGTGCGGCGGCCCGAACGGCCGCATGGTCAGGGTGCGCAGTCTGTGGTGCTCGGGGTCGTCGATCCGCAGGAACGGCGGCCGCCTCGTCTCCTCGGACGACGAGTCGGTGCGGCTGCGCGGTTCGGCACTCATCCGCGGGTCGTGGAGCAGAGCGGCGATTTCGTGGTAGGTGCCGATCAGACAGCTGCCGTCGGCCTGTCGCACCACGGGACCGGCCTCGCGGAGTTCCGCATACAGCGGGTAGGGGTCGGGGCGGTTCGCGTAGTCGGAGATCCGTGCCAGCAAGGTCTCGGAGGCCATGGTGGCTCCTCGTGGTTGGGCGGGACGTGGGTCAGCGCGTGGGCTGCACCACTGTCAGTCGTCGATCGGGCAGGTAACCGGTGAGCGCCACGGTGGGGCCGTGCGACAGCACGCTCGGGTCGGGCACGTCGGACGGAATCGTGACGTCGGCCGCGATCGCACGGTCCGCCGCGCCGGGCGGGGGCGGGAACGGAGCGGCCGTCTCGATCAGGTGCTTGTAGTAGTCGAGCGACTTGGCCATGTCGACGGTGACCGCGGCGGTGACCCGTCCCTGGTAGCCGTAGACCACCGCCAGACGGCGCGCCTCCAGAGAGCCCTGGGCGATGACCACGTGGTCGGAGTAGGTGGGCACGCCCACCGACTTGATGTTGAGCCCGAACTGGGTCGACCAGAACGTCGGGACGGCGAGGTGCGGGCGCCGCAGGGGCCCCGGACTGACCATGTTGTGGGCCGCCACCTCGGCCTGTTCGACCGCGTTGCCCCAGTGCTCCAGGGAGAGCATCTGGTACCCGAACAGCGGGTGCGGGAACCGGGAGACGTCACCGGCCACGAAGACGTCGTCGGTGACTATCCCGTACATGTCGAAGGCCCGGCACCCGGCGTCGCAGGCGATCCCGCGCGGACCCGCCGCCAGCCCGGACTCCGCCAGCCACTCGACGTTGCGGACCGCCCCCAACGCCACCACGCACACATCCGCGTCGACGCGACTGCCGTCGGACAGGTCCGCGCCGGTGAACCGGCCGTTCCCGTCCCCGCGCAGAGCGGTGACCGTCACCCCGGTGCGCAGGTCCACGCCGTGGTTGCGGTGCATGGCTGCCGCGAGTTTCGCCAGGGTGCCGCCGAGCGCGCCCACCAGAGGTGCGGGGCCGCGTTCTGCGACCGTGACCTCGATACCCCGCTCCCGGCAGGCGGAGGCGATCTCCGAACCGGTGAAACCGGCACCGATCACCAGCACCCGCTCCGGCCCGGCGGCCAGCCGCTCGGCCAGCCTCCCGGCCTCGTCACTGGTGCGCAGGGTGAACACGCCGTCCAGGGATCCCTCGTCCCGGTTGGGCCAGGGGCGCGCCCGGGTCCCGGTGGCGATCAGCAGCCGGTCGTACGGCAGCGACTCGCCGTCGGCCAGCATCACCCGTTTCTCCATAGGGTCCACGCCGGTGGCGGCCACTCCCAGTCGCCAGTCGGCGTCCGGGTCCCGTCGCATCGGCAGCGCCGTGGTGTCCGCCGGCGCCTTGCCGAGCAGCACCTGCTTGGACAGCGGTGGCCGGTCGTACGGCGCACAGGGCTCGTCCCCCACCACGGTCAGTGAGCCGGTGAAGCCCTGCTCGCGCAGCGTCTCCGCGGCCCTCAACCCGGCCAGCGACGCGCCGACGATCACGATGCGGCCGTCGCTCAGATCACCGGGCATCGGCGCTCACCCCTTCACCGAGGAGGATGGCCTGGACCGGGCACGCCGCCGCAGCCTGGCGCACGCGCTCGACCTGGTCGTCCGGGACGGCCGTGGCGTACAGCAACCCCTCCTCGCCGTGCAGCTCGAACATCTCCGGCGCGAGGAACACGCACTGCGCATAGCCCTGGCAGCGCGTGAGATCCACAACGGTCTGCATCCTCACCACCTCCTCCGTGGCCTCGTTCCCTCATGTCCAGCATGGGGTCGGACCCGGGCGCCCGCATGCCACGGCTCCGGAGACGGAGATCCCGGGCAGCTCGTCCTTCGGGCGCGAGGGCTCAGCCCAGGGCGTGGTCGAGTCCGACGGCCGCGGCCGATGAGGGAAAGGTGGGTGAACGCCCGTGAATTGCTGTCCTGTTGCTCGTCGGTGTGGCTGATCTCCAGGGTGCAGAGCGCGAGGTGGTCGATGCCGGTGAACATCTTCTTGAAGGCCAGGCGGAGTTCGTCCAGGCGACCGACGCGGTCTGGGCGAGGACATCGAGCTGTTCATGCCGCTGCCGGCCGTGCGAGCCAATTTCGCCGCCTCGACAGTTCCATACGGCGTATGGTAATTCTGGGAAGGTACTTCCATGCGTCGTACGGAAGAGTTTGCTCGGGCCACACCAGGCGCCACACATCGCCTGCATGTGGTCGATGGTGCAGATCGCACCGATCGGGAAGGAAAGATCATGAAGAAGCTCACGAGGCGCGTTGCCGTCACCGCTTCCTCCGTGGCGGTCGCGAGTGTCGCTGTTCTTGGTGCCGGGGGTACCGCTTCGGCCGCGACTTCTGTATCCGCGCACGTCCAGGGTCCGGCCGTCAGTGTCAACGCCGGCGACTACCGCTGGGACCACGGTGTCGGCTACCTGCTCGAACTGGGCTACTCCTGGGACGAGATCCGTGGCTGGTATCACGACGGCCAGGTTGAGATCAGCGTTCGCTGACCGCCGTCCAGCCGGGAGTGAAAGTCGATGGAGTCTTTGAAGTCCGTCTTGCAGGGGGTGGCCGTGCAGCTTGTCATCTCGCGCACCTGCTCGCTGTCCATGTGCATGAGCCTGCGGTACGAGCCCACTGATCCCTATGTCGTCCGTGCCGCCTTTTTCGCCGACACCGACGAGCAGGGCGAGTGGGTTTTGGGGCGTGATCTTCTCGCCGATGGCCTGACGGGTTCCGCAGGCTGTGGGGACATCCGGGTCTGGCCGGCCGTCGGCCGTGGTGACCAAGCCATGTACATCGTTCTCGGGTCTCCCGCGGGGACCGCCTTGCTCGAGGTTCCCGTGCAGGACGTCAGGACCTTCCTCGAGAACGCGGAGGCGCTGGTGCCACGGGGCACCGAGTCCGGACACATCGACTGGGAGCTCGAACTGGCGAACCTGTTCGCGAAAGGCTGAGAGAAGCCTCCCAACCGCCTTGCCGCTGGGGATCTTTGTCCCGGCGGCAGAAGAGAAAGAAAGAGTGGTCATGTCCCAGTACCAGCTTCGTGTCTACACACTGCGCAGCCCTGAGGCGCTCGTCGCCTACGAGAACATCTGGTCCAAGCACATTCCCGGTATGGCCAAGCACAGAATCACGACACACGGCGTCTGGACGGTGCCTGCAGCTTCCGGGAATGAGGCTCCCCAGCTGTACGCCCTCGTTTCCTACCGGGACGCCGACGACGTTCAGGAGCGGCTGGAGGCGTACCTCTCCAGCCCCGAATTCCGCGCGGACATGGAGGGCTTCGACATCAGTCGGATCGTCGGCGTCGCCGAGTCCGTGCTGACGCCCACCGCCGACTCACCCTTGCGGTGACAGGTACCGAGCCGCTGGAAGTCTGCGGCGACCTTCTCGTTCGTGTCGGAAGGCCGCGCAACTCCGCCAAGGGGCTCGCTGGACGGCAAGCGGCATGGACGAGATGGCGAGGTCGAGGGGACGGTTGCAGTTGCCGTGGAGCCGGTTGAGCGCTTATCGGTACGGGCGGCCGACGTCCGGTGGCATGGAGGCCCAGCCGACCGGGGATCAACGCGTACCGGCGGCACCGTGCGCCAGGCTGCTGCCGCGTCCGGAGCTTGGCCGGCCCAGTCATGCGCAGGGTCGTCGTCCGGAGTGCGAGCGAACCGCACGGCGGCATCCAGGGCCCTGGCCACTGGCGGACGCTGCGGTTCCTGGCGTCGCACGAGACCGCGGACCACGCATATCCAGCAGCAAGACTGAGCGCGAGGTGGCGTAGGGCAGGTTGGCCACAGATCGGCCGCCCAGCCGCAGCACACCGCGCATCCGCAGCGGTCGCGTGGAGAAGGTCTTTTCGGGATGTGACGGGCGCCTCCTCATGCACGGCAGCCTGCGCCCGCCCGACCACCGGCCGGCCTCAGGCAGCAACGCTTCAGGACTGCACAATCAATGGCCGGCGCCCTGGCCGTCACCATCGGCGGCGAGTCGGCTCTCCAGACCCGTGATGAGCGTGTCCAGCGCCAGGCGGAAGACGCCGTTCTCGTCACGGCCTGGAGGGGTGAGCCCGTCTTCGCCGACAGTGGGGGGTTTGAGGCTCGCCCACTGGTGGAGCGCGCCCTTGAGCTCGGCGGTCAGGACACCGGTGATGACGGCGCACACGAGGGCGGCGATCTGCGGGAGCTCGGAGTGCGGCACCCCAGCGGCGTCCAGGATCGCGGCGAGCGAAACCCAGAACGGGTCTTCGGGCTGGATGAAGTCCGCCTGGTGGCTGAACGAGTAGGCCATGAGCTTGGGGTGGCGGTGCGCCAGCGTCCGGAAATCCGTGGCGAGCAGGCGGATGCGCTCCTGCCAGGGAGCGTCCTCCAGCGTCACGGTGCGGAACTGGGTGCCGACCATTCTCGCCACGCCGCGCAGTAGGGCGTCCTTGTTCGGCACGTGGTGGTACAGCGACATCGGGTTCGCATCAAGCACGGTCGCGAGTTTGCGCATGGTGAGCGCCTCGACCCCGTCCGCGTCGATGAGCCGCAGGGCGGCGGCATAGATCCCGGCCTCGGTCAGGGGCACCTCTCTCTTCCTGGTTCCCCGCGGAGGACGCTTCGCCTTTTCCATACGCGGACGGTATCAGTTTCATACAGCGTATGGAAATGACCTCGGCCACACGGCGGCATGACGGCAGCTCGTGCGGCCCGGGTTGCGGTCGACTTTCCATACACCGTATGGTACCAATTCCATACGGCGTATGTTTCCGTGGTGCACCCCGGCATCGCCGGCGCCCTTGCCCATCCCCTCGCTGCACAGAGGAGCAAGCCATGACCACACAGTCCAAGAACGACCTGCGACCCATCCGGTCTCCGCGCGGGGTTCCGCTCTTCGGCCACACGCCGCAGATCCCCAGCACCAACCCGGTGGAGTACTTCGGCAAGCTGTCCAAGCAGTTCCCCGAGGGGCTCTACGGCATGGAGATCGCCGGTATCGAGCAGGTCTTCGTCTGGGACCCGGACCTGGTGGCCGAGGTCTGCGACGAGACGCGGTTCTACAAGCAGATCGAGAAGACGCCGCTGAACCATGTGCGGGACTTCACGGGTGCGGGCCTGTTCACGGCCCATCAGCACGAGGAGGAATGGGGCATGGCGCACCGGATCCTCCTGCCGGCGTTCAGCCAGCGGGCCATGAAGTCCTACTACGGGCAGATGCTGGAGATCGCTCAGAACCTGGTGGGCAAGTGGGAGAGCAAGGAGGGTCGGCCAGTCAAGATCACCGACGACTACACCCGGCTGACCCTGGACACGATCGCCCTGTCGGGGTTCGGCTACCGGTTCGACTCGTTCGCCAAGGAGGATCTGCACCCCTTCCTCAACGCGCTGCTGGAGGCGCTGGTGGAGTCGCTGCGGCGCTCGCAGGAGCTGCCGATGATGACCAAGATGCGCAAGGCGGACGACAAGAAGTACCGCGAGAACATCCAGCTGATGCGGGACCTGGTCGAGAAGGTGATCAAGGAGCGCCGTGAGGGGATCGACACGGGTGAGGATGATCTGCTGGGTCTGATGCTGCAGGCCACGGACCCCGACACCGGCAAGGGGCTGGACGACGACAACGTCCGCGACCAGGTGGTGACCTTCCTGATCGCCGGCCACGAGACCACCAGCGGTCTGCTGTCGTTCGCCACGTACTCGCTGATGCGCAACCCGCACGTCCTGGCCCAGGCCTACGCCGAGGTGGACCGGCTGCTGCCGGGCGACACGGTCCCGGACTACGACACGATCATGCAGATGGACGTGATCCCGCGGATCCTGGAGGAGACCCTGCGCCTGTGGGCTCCCATCCCGCTGATCGGCAAGTCCCCGCTGGAGGACACCGTCATCGGCGGCTGCTACGGGCTGAAGAAGGGAACAAGGGTCAACATCCTCGAAGGCCCGCTGCACACCCATCCCAAGGCGTGGGAGCGGCCGGAGGAGTTCGACATCAACCGGTGGCTGCCGGAGAACCGGGTCGACCACCACCCGCACGCCTACAAGCCGTTCGGGAACGGTGTGCGTGCCTGCATCGGCCGACAGTTCGCGCTCACCGAGGCCCGCCTGGCCCTCGCGCTGGTGCTGCAGAAGTTCAAGTTCTCCGACACGACCGACTACAAGATGGACGTGCGGGAGGCACTGACGCGCAAGCCCGGCGACTTCGAGCTGGTCGTGCGGTCCCGTCAGGAGCACGAGCGCACCGTCTTCGGCGTCGCGGACCTGCAGACCGACGACACGCAGCACCAGGCCGCGGTCAGCGGTGTCGGGGTGAACCTGACCGTCGCCTACGGCTCCAGCCTTGGCTCGTGCGAGGACCTGGCGCGCACCATCGCCGACCGCGGCGAGCGCTCGGGGTTCGGCACCACCTTGGTCGGCCTGGACGAGCTGGGTGACAACCTGCCCACCGAGGGCCTGCTCGTCGTCGTGGCTTCCAGCTACAACGGCAAGGCTCCGGACAACGCGCAGCGTTTCGACGAACTGCTCACCGCCGGGCTCCCGGAGGGCTCGCTGTCCAACGTGCGGTTCGCGCTGCTGGGTGCCGGCAACACCCAGTGGGTGGCCACCTACCAGGGCTTCCCGAAGCGGATCGAGGCAGGCCTGCTGGCCGCCGGCGCCACCCGCGTCATCGAGCGCGGCATCGCGGATGCCGCCGGTGACTTCGACGGCATGGCCACCCGCTGGATGGACACCCTGTGGACCACCCTGGCCGAGGAGTACGCCGCCGACACCTCCGAAACCACCGGGCCGCGCTTCGAGGTGCAGCTGCTGACCGAGGCGGAGGTGCGTCCCGCGATCGTCTCCGAGCAGGCCTACCCCCTCACCGTGGTCGCCAACGAGGAGCTGGTCAACGACGCGACCGGGTTGTGGGACTTCAGCATCGAGCCGCCGCGCCCGGCCGCGAAGTCCATCACCATCGAACTCCCCGACGGTGTCACCTACGACACCGGCAACCACCTGGCCGTCTTCGCCAAGAACGAGCCCGCGCTGGTCAACCGCGCCCTCGCGCGGCTCGGCGTCGACCGCGACCAGGTCCTGCGCCTGGACCAGCCCGCCGGCGGCCGCACCCACCTCCCGGTGGGCACGCCCGTCACCGCAGGCCTGCTGTTCACCGAGTTCCTGGAGCTGCAGGACGTGGCCACCCGCTCCCAGATACAGACGCTGGCCGGGCACACCGAGTGCCCTTGGACCCGACCGCAACTGCAGGCCTATTCGGCCGACACCGCCGAAGCCGAGGAGCGCTACCAGACCGAGGTCCTGGGCAAGCGCGTCTCCGTGCTCAACCTGCTGGAGCGCTTCCCCGCGGTCGAACTGCCGCTGGCGGTGTTCCTGGAGATGATGGGCCCGATCCGCCCGCGGTTCTACTCCATCTCCTCCGCTCCGCCGGCCGACCCGCGCCACGTGCGCCTGACCGTGGGCCTGCTGGAAGGACCGGCCCTGTCCGGTGACGGCCGGTACCGCGGCACCTGCTCCTCCTACATCGCGGGCCTCAATCCCGGCGACGTCGTCTACGGCTATGTGCGTGTGCCCTCCCCGACCTTCGCCCCGCCGGCCGACCCCGCCACGCCGCTGGTCCTCATCGGCCCGGGTACCGGCATCGCGCCGCTGCGCGGCTTCCTGGAGGAGCGAGCCCACCAGCACGCGAACGGCACCCAGGTGGGCCTGTCCCAGGTCTTCGTCGGCTGCCGCCACCCGGAGCACGACTACTTCTACGGCCAGGAGATGCAGGCCTGGGAGCAGTCCGGGATCGCCCAGGTGCACACCGCCTTCTCCGCGGTGACCGGCCATCCGGCCCGGTTCGTCCAGGACGCCATCGCCAATGCGGCCGACACCGTGTGGCAGGCCATCCAGGACGGCGCGTACATCTACGTCTGCGGCGACGGCCGCCGCATGGCACCCGCCGTACGCGAGGCGCTCGCCGCCATCTACCGCAAGCACACCGGCAGCGACGACGAGGCCGCCCAGCAGTGGCTCGCCCGGCTCGAAGCGGACGAGCGCTACCAGCAGGACGTCTTCGCCTGACCACCAGACGCCGGGAGGCGTGCGGTCCTCCTGACAGCCGCACCCCTCCCGGCCACCACTCACCCACGAGCCACCACACGGCACCCCATCGGCCCGAACCGCCGGGAGTGCCGCTCACAGAAAGCAGAGCACCATGGACACCATGCTCGCCGGACGCTTCCACCTGGACAGCAAGAAGTTCGCCGTGGAGGAGGTCCCCGTCCCCGTGCCCGGCCCGGGCGAGGTCCTCATCGAGGTCAAGGCCGCAGGCGTCTGCCTCTCGGACGTCCACCTCATCGACGGCTCCCTCGTCCCGCTGTTCGCCACCTCCGACACGGTCACCGTCGGCCACGAGGTCTCCGGTGTGATCCACACCCTCGGCCCCGACCTCAAGCGCGGCCTGACCGTCGGCACCCGCGTCACCCTGGAGGCCGGCAAGACCTGCGGCCAGTGCGCCGGCTGCGTGCGCCATCGCCCCTGCACCCAGATGCTCACCGCCGGTATCGACTACGACGGCGGCTGGGCCCAGTACACCCTCGCCCGCGAGGACACCCTCATCCCCATCCCCGACAACCTCCCCTTCGACCAGGCCGCGATCATCCCCGACGCGGTCTCCACGCCCTACGCCGCCGTCGTCGCCACCGCCGGGGTGCGCCCCGCCCAGTCCGTCGGCATCTGGGGCGTGGGCGGCGTCGGCGCCCACAACGTCCGCGTCGCCCGCCTGGCCGGCGCCGCGCCGATCATCGCCGTCGACCCGCTGCCCGGCGCCCGGGAGCGTGCCCTGGCCTTCGGTGCGGATGCCGCCCTGGACCCGGCCGCCGACGACTTCGCCGACCAGGTCCGCGCGGCCACCGGCGGACGGGGCCTGGACTTCGCCTTCGACTGCGCCGGCGTGCCGGCGGTCCGTGAGCAGGCCGCCGCCGCGCTCGGCCTGAACGGAGTCCTCATTCTGGTAGGCATCAGCCCCAGGCCGATCACCATCAGCGAGGGCCTGACCTTCAACTACCTGGGCAAGCAGGTGCGCGGCCACTACGGCGGCACCCCCGAGTCCGTCACCGACCTGGTCCGGCTGGCCGAGGTCGGCCGTCTCGACCTGGCCCCCTCCATCACCGACCACATACCGCTCGCCGAGGCCGCCGCCGCGGTCAACCGGCTGGAGAACAAGATCGGCGACCCGATCCGCCTCATCCTCGTCCCCTGACAACTGAACAGAAAGTTCACCAAGACCACCTCGGGCAGGGGTGAGTGGGCGCCGGTGCTTGAGGGAGCACCGGCGCCCACAGTCTTTCGCTCCCGACCCCCCTGAACCACAGGCGGTTCAGAGCCACCCGCGACGGGCCGCCTGCGCACCCGCCTGGAATCGGCTCGTCGCCCCGAGGCGGGTGGTCAGGCCGGTGATCCGGCGGCGCAGGGTGCGTTCGCCGAGGCCGAGTTGGCGGGCTATGGTCTCGTCCGTCAGCCCGGCGTGGAGTGGGTGGAGCGGGTGGAGCAGAGCACGGTCGTCCTCGCTGAGGTCAGGCTGTTCTTCCGCTTCCTGGGCCTCGTTGCCGAACACGGGGGGTGGCCTGCTGCCAGTCGGCCTCGAAGCGCTCGACGAGGCCGTCGCACAGCGGTGACCGGTGGACCAGGGCGGCGGCCTCGCCCATCGCGGGAGTCGATGCGGCCCTGGCGGCACTGAAGTAGCCGCCCAGCGCAAGCACGCAGGGACCCAGCATCCCTTCTGGACGCCGGGCCCCAGAGCTGTCAGTCGAGGTCGGGCAGCGGGCGCCGGGGGACTTCGCGGGCGTCGTCCGGCGGGACGCCGAGCATGCGCAGGACCATCTCTGCCAGGTCGGAGGCGGCCTCGTCCCCGTCGAGGTCGGGGCGGGCCAGCCGCAGCGCCACGAGGGACATCAGGGTGCCGCCCAAGGCGGACAGGGCGGTGGTCGCGTTGCGGCAGGTGAAGCGGCCCGAGGCGATGCCGTTCTCCAGGTCGCGCAGGGCTCGCGGGGCGAGTCCGCGGTCGGAGTGGATGTAGGCCAGACCGCGGTCCCGCAGGATCCGCATGAGTTCAGGGTGGGAGTCGGCCATGCGGGCGGTGAGCCGGAAGCCCGCGGCGACGAGCTCGGCCGGGTCGTCGATTCCTTGTACGCGCTCGTCTATGACCTGCCCGAACTCGTCCAGGGCGTCTGTCACCGCGGCGTCGAACAGCTCCGTCTTGGACTCGAAGTGGTTGTAGAAGGAGCCGAAACCGACGTCCGCGCGCTCGGCGATGGCCTGGATGCTGGCGCTGGTGTCCCCGGTCTCCGCGAGGATCTGCCGGGCCGCACGGACGAGCGCCTGACGGGTCTCGGCACGGCGCCGCTCGAAGCGGTTCTTGGGCGGGGCTGACGTCGGCATGCGGCGAGTGTAACAACCGTCGCGATGGGTCTGCCATTACTGATGAGATCATCAATTATTTGACTCCACCCTATTGACGATGGGTAACGGCAAAGTTGATGATTTCCTCATTACAGCAGTGTTGCTTGGAGGACACCATGTCCCACACCCCCGTTAACAGGGCCGCTCCCCAGACGCCCCACCAAGACCTCCACAGTGAGCAGGGCGCCCTGCGCGGCGAGCACCCCGGACGTTCCCGGAATCCCGTGATCAAGGTGGCCGACCTGGCCTGGCTGGAGTTCGAGAAGCCCGACCTGGACCAGGCCGAGGTCTTCGCGCGTGACTTCGGGTTCGCGATCGCCGCCCGCACCGAGGGCGAGCTGTGGCTGCGCGGCACCTTCGCGGGCTCACCCTGCATGGTCATCCGGCGCGGGCGTGCGTCCCGGTTCATCGGGCCGGCGTTCCGCGCGGCCGAGCGGGCCGACCTGGACCGGCTGGCCCGCGCCACCGGCAGTACCGTCCGGGACATCGGCGTACCGGGCGGTGGGCAGTCGGTCGCCCTGCTCGATCCCTCGGGCCTGCCGGTCCGGGTCGTGCACTGCGCCGAGCAGCTGCCCGCGCTGCCCGAGCAGGAGCCGCTGATCCTCAACTTCGGTACCGATCACCGTCGTACGAACGCCACCCAGCGTCCGCCCCGTGAGCCGTCCCGTATCCAGCGGCTGGGCCATGTGGTGCTGGAAACACGGGTGTTCGCCCGCACCCTGGACTGGTACCTGGACACCCTCGGGATGATCGTGTCCGACTTCCTGTTCCTGGACGGGCAGCGCGGGCGCGGGCCGACGATGGCGTTCGTCCGGTGCGACCAGGGGAGCGTGGCCGTCGATCACCACACGCTGGCCCTGCACCTGGGGCCCGGAACCGGCTACGTCCACTCGGCCTACCAGGTCACCGACCTCGACGCGATCGCCGCCGGTGGGGAGTACCTGGCCGAGCGCGGCTACCAGCGCAGCTGGGGCATCGGCCGGCACATCCAGGGCAGCCAGCTGTTCGACTACTGGCGCGACCCCGACCACTTCATGCTGGAGCACTTCGCCGACGGCGACCTCTTCTCCTGCGACCTGGAGTCCGGCTGGGCGCCGATGTCGGCGAGCGGCCTGGCCCAGTGGGGCCCGCCGGTCACCCGCGACTTCCTGGGCACCAACCCTTCCCCCGCCAAGCTGCGCGAGGTCATGACGGCCCTGCGCGGCGACAACGAACTCGACCCCGCACGCCTGCTGGGCCTGATGAAAGCGATGAGCTCATGAGCACCAACGTTCTGCGCACTACCGACGGCTGGTGGGTCGTCCGGGACGAGCGCGCCGTCCGCATCGAGACCAAGGCCGTCACCACCGCCGAACTGCTCGCCGACCGGGATGCGGTCCGCGAAGCCGCCGCCTCCGCCGAGAGCGGCACGCCCGTCGCCGACCTGGTGACGCTGCCTCCGGTCACCACCCCGTGCCGGGTGGTCGCCCAGATGGTCAACTACCGCAGCCACGCCAAGGATTCGGGCTTCACCGGCGACATCCCGCCCACCTTCTTCCGCAAGGCGTCCGGCTCGGTCAGCGGCCCCCATGACACGATCATCCGCCCCGCACACGTGAAGTTCCTGGACTACGAGGTGGAACTCGGCCTCGTCATGGGCGCGACCCTGCCCGTGGGCACCGTCGTCGAGGAGCAGGACCTGCCGCACTACGTCGCCGGCCTCGTCCTGACCAACGACGTCAGCGCCCGCGACGTCCAGCTGACCAAGACCCAGTTCTACGAGAGCAAGTCTTATCCGACCTTCACGCCGACGGGTCCGTACCTGACCCTGCTGGAGCCCGAGGACTTCGCTCACCTGCTGAACCTGCGGTTGCAGCTGTCGGTCAACGGCGTGTCGCGCCAGGACCGCACGCTGGCCGACATGATCGTGCGGCCCGCACAGGCGCTCACCCTGCTCGCCCGCTTCCAGACCCTCGCCCCGGGCGACCTGCTGCTGACCGGCACACCCGGCGGCACCGCCCTGAAGGCGCCGCCCAAGGCGGCCGAGAAGATCGCTGCGCTGCTGCCGCCCGCACTGAAGTGGAAGGCGTTCTTCAAGGGCCAGGCCAAGAACCCCAAGTACCTGCGCAAGGGTGACCTCGTCACCGCCACGATCGCCACCCCGGACGGACGGATCGACCTCGGCGAGCAGCGGACCCCCATTACGGACGCATCATGAAAGCCGCATCCCGGAGACCGGTGGTGATCATCGGTGCGGGACCCGTCGGGGTCATGGCCGCCCTGCTGCTCGCCCGGCACGGAGTGCGCAGCTTGCTCCTCGAACGTCACCGGGACATCTACCCTCTGCCGCGCGCCGTCGTCGTGGACGACGAGATCCGCCGGATCCTGCAGAGCGCCGGTGTCCACGAGGAGTTCGCCGCCCTCGCCCGCCCGGCGCCCGGACTGCGGCTGCTGGACACCGGGCGCCGCGTGATCGCCGAATTCCCGCGGTCCATGCACGGACACCACGGCTTCCCGCAGACCAGCATGTTCGACCAGCCCGAGCTGGAACGCCTGCTGCGCGACGCCCTGGCGCGCCGCCCGGAGTGCGAGCTGTGGAGCGGAGTGGAGGTCGTGTCCGTCACCCAGTCCGTCGCACGGGACACCGACGGACCGAACGATCCGACGGGTCCGGTCCGGGTCACCCTTCGTCGCGACGGCACCGACGAGGACGAGCACCTGTGGGCCGATGCCGTCCTCGGCTGCGACGGCGCGGGCAGCCTCACCCGTGACGCCATCGGCGCCGTGTGGGAGGACCTGCACTTCGAGGAGAGCTGGCGGGTCATCGACGTGCGCACCAGCCTCCCTGTGCGCACCTGGGAAGGCGCCGAGCAGATCTGCTCTCCCACCCAGCCGGCCACCTTCATGCGCGTCAGCGAGGACCGCTACCGCTGGGAGTTCAGGCTGGCCGACGACCAGAACCTGGACGGCCCAAACGGATGGGAGCGCCTGCGCGAGCTGGTCGCCCCCTGGGTGGACCTGCCGCCCGACGCCTCGCAGGGCGACGACTTCGAGGTGATCCGGCAGGCGCAGTACACCTTCCGGGCCCGCCTCGCCGACCGGTGGCGCAGGGGGCGTGTCTTCCTGCTGGGCGACGCCGCCCACCTCACCCCGCCCTTCGTCGGGCAGGGTCTGTGCACGGGCCTGCGCGACGCCCACAACCTCACCTGGAAACTCGCCCGCGTACTCCAACATGGCGCACACGAGGGGCTACTGGACACCTACGAAGGCGAGCGCAAGCCGCACGCCCGCCATGTGATCCGCGTGGCGGTCGCCGTCGGCTGGGCCATGACCGGCGGACAGGACCGCGGTGCGGCGCTCCGCCGGGCCGTCGTGGGCACGGCCTGTCGCATCCCCGGTGTGACCGCGGCGGTGAGCCGTGACCTCAGTCCCGCCCTGACCGCCGGTCCACTCGTACGGCGCCGTCCCACGCTGACCGGCCGCGTGCTGGCCGGCACCTTCTGCCCGCAGCCCTGGGTACGGCACGAGGGCAGGCGAGTGCGCCTCGATGACGTCCTCGGGGACTCCTTCGCCGTCCTGACCGCTGTGCCGCCCACGTCGCAGATGACGGCCGTGGCCACGGCATTGGGCGCTCCGACGATCCGCGTCGACGATCTGGGCGACGACGGCACCCTGGCCGCCTGGCTGGCACGCGGCCGGTTGGACGCCGTCCTGCTGCGCCCCGACCGCGTCGTGATGGACACCGTCCCGGCCGGCACCGGCGACTTCACGGACACCGTCGCCTGGGCCCGCCTGCTGCACACGGCCCGCCGTACCGCCGACGCCCGGCCCGCCTGACGAGGAGTACCACACCATGACCACCCCGCACCCCGCGCCGTATCCGGAACCCTTCTTCACTCCCGACCCGAAGTCGGCCGCCCACAGCCGCATCGCGGACTTCGCCCGATGGGCGGCCAGGCACCGGGGCGCCGAAGGGATCCAGGACCCCACGGACTACCGAGCCCTGTACCAATGGTCCGTCACCGACCTCGAAGGGTTCTGGGCCGCGGTGTGGGAGTACTTCGACATCGACGCGACGACTCCGTACGAGGAGGTGCTGGCCGAGGAGACCATGCCCGGCGCCCGCTGGTTCCCCGGCGCCACCCTCAACTACGCCCATCACGCGCTGCGCAACCTGCGGCCCGACGCTCCCGCGATCACCGCCCTGGACGAGACCGGAGCCGGCTATGAGATCACGGGCCTGGAGCTGCGCGCCCGGGTCGCCTCCGTCGCTGCCAGCCTGCGCGACCTGGGCGTCGGACAGGGCGACCGGGTGGTGGGCTATCTGCCCAACACCCCGCACGCCGTCATCGCCTTCCTCGCCACCGCAAGCCTGGGCGCGGTGTGGTCGGTGTGCGGGCAGGACTACGCACCCAAGGCCGCCGCCGACCGCTTCGCCCAGCTCGAACCCACGGTGCTCATCACCGCGGACGGCTACCTCTTCAACGGCACCACCCACGACCGCCGCGCCGCCTCGCTCGAACTCGCCGCCGCCCTGCCGACGCTGAAGGCCACGGTGCTCGTGGACCACGTGGGCCTTGCCTGGCCCGAGGACAGGCACACCGGGCTGACGGTTCCCTGGGAGGACGCGGCCACCCGCGTCGAGTACCTCACCATCACCCCGGTGCCGTTCGACCACCCCCTGTGGGTCGTCTTCTCCTCCGGCACCACCGGACTGCCCAAGGGCATCGTCCACGGGCACGGCGGGGTCCTGCTCGAACACCTCAAGACCCTCGGCCTGCACACCGATCTGGGCACCGGGGACCGCCTGCTGTGGTTCACCACCACCCACTGGATGATGTGGAACCTGGTCGTCTCCACCCTGCTGACCGGTGCCACCACATGTACCTACGACGGCAGCCCGGTTCCGCAGGCGCGTCCGGACGTCCTGTGGGAGCTGGCGGCCCGCCACAAGGTCACCGTCTTCGGCACCAGCCCGCAGTACCTGCTGACCATGGCCAAGCTGGGCATCGAACCCGCCGTGCACGACCTGTCGGCGATCCGCGTCGTCGGCTGCACCGGCTCCGCTCTGCCCGCATCCGCCTACCCCTGGGTCCGCGACCACGTGGGCGCCGGCGTCCAGTTGGCCTCCACCAGCGGCGGCACGGACATCGTCTCCGGCTTCGCCGGCAGCGCCTCCACGACCCCCGTCTGGGCGGGGGAGCTGTCCGCCCCCAACCTGGGCGTGGCCCTGGCCGCGTACGGAGCCGACGGCACCCCTGTCCTCGACCAGGTCGGCGAACTGGTCGTCACCCGGCCCATGCCGTCCATGCCGCTGTACTTCTGGAACGACGCCGACGGCAGCCGGTACCGCGACGCCTACTTCGGCGCCTACCCCGGTGTGTGGCGGCACGGCGACTGGATCACGCTCACCTCGCACGGCTCGGTGATCGTCCACGGCCGCTCCGACGCCACCCTCAACCGCAACGGCGTGCGCCTGGGCAGTGCCGACATCCACGATGTCGTCGAACGCCTCCCCGAGATCACTGAGGCTCTCGTCATCGGCGCGGAGGAACCCGACGGCGGCTACTGGATGCCGCTCTTCGTGGTCCTCGCCGACGGGGTCGCCCTGGACGACTCCCTGCGCGTCCGGATCCGCGACGCGATCCGCACCGGCGCCTCACCCCGCCACGTCCCCGACGAGATCATCGCCGTACGGGCCCTCCCGCACACGAAGACCGGCAAGAAGCTCGAGGTTCCCGTCAAGCGCCTGCTCCAGGGTGCCCCTGCCGAGCAGGTCCTGAACCCCGCGGCGGTCGACAATCCCGACCTGATCGCCTACTTCGCCCGCCTGGGCGCGGAGCGGAACAAGCGGTCAGCGCACGACACCTGACGTCGGGCCAGGGGACCACAGGCCCACGTGACAGCACCGGGTCCTTGTGCCCTGCCCGGCTCCGTAAACCCCGTCCCCAGGGGGTGGTGCCGGGGCGGTCAACCCGCCCCGGCACCACACACAACCGAAGTAAGAGAGAAATGATGAGCATGACCGACCGCGAACCGCAGGCCCTCGATGTCCTCGACGACGCCGGACGAAAGGTGCTGTTCACCGAGGCCCGCACCGCGAACACCTTCGCCGAGGTGGCCGTTGCCGACGACGAACTGGCCATGATCTGGGAACTCGCCCGCTGGTCGCCGAGCGCCGCCAACGGCCAGCCTCTGCGCGCGCTCTTCGTGCGCACCCGCGAGGGCAAGGAGCGACTCGTCCGGCACCTCGACGAGGGCAACAGGGCCAAGACGCTCAGTGCGCCGGCCGTGGCGGTCCTGGCGTACGACGTCGACTTCCACGAGCACATGCCGACAGTCTTCCCGGCTCGCGGCGACATGCTGCGAGCGGCGTTCGCCGGCCAGATGGAGACGCGGGAGACCATCGCGGCCTACAACTCGGCACTGCAGACCGGGGTCTTCCTGCTCGCGGTGCGTGCGGCGGGGTTCGCGGCCGGTCCCATGGCGGGCTTCGACAAGGCCGGCGTGGACGGAGAGTTCTTCGCCGCTACCAGCTGGCGCTCGCATCTGGTGGTCAGCATCGGTCACCCCGGTGCCGACCCGTGGTTCCCGCGGCTGCCCCGCGTGCCCGTCGAGGACGCCCTCGCCTGGGCCTGACGGCACTGCAGCCGCCTGGGCGCGGGGGATCCGAAGTCCGATCAGCCCGAGAGCGGTCGGCGTAGGAGTGAGAGGTGCCATGCCGTGGGCGCTGGTGCTCTCCTGAGTACCGGCGCCCTTTTTTTCCCTGCCCGGGGTGGCTGTGATGGACTTTCTGGAAGCCACCGTCCTCTAGCGGCCATCAACGAGTGGCTGCAGTCCGGGTGATCATGAGGTGCCGCGTGTCATGCGGAGAGTGAGTGCCTGGAGGGGCAGTTCGATGAGGGCGTAGGCGGGGAGCGCATCTTTTCATGGCGTCGCGTCCGAATTCAGCGTATCCGTAGTACCCGATGATCAGGCCTGCCTCGGCGCCGAGGCCGCCGATCGCGGCCCGCACCAAGGGGCCCTGCGGGCAGAGCAGAACTCCGGCGGCGAACGCGACAGCGGACCAGACGACAACGGAGTTGGCAACCTGGCTCCACGCTTCAGGTGGGAGTGGTGGTCGTCACGGCGACATCCACCAGGGGGCCCAAAGACGGCACGCAGGCCTCGACTAGTAGATTGTCGCGGCTAATTTTTGGGATAGAGGTGGCGCAGTTTGATGCGTGCGTCGTGGGTGGTGAACTGCCAGTCCACCTGACGCTGGTCAGTGTTGGTGGCGTTCTGCCAGGCCGAGAGTTCAGTGTTGAGGGTGTCGAGGTCGCTGATCCGGCGGTCGAGGCATTGCCGGGTCAGCGCGGAGAGTTCGATCTCGGCGATGTTGAGCCATGACCCGTGCTTGGGCGTGTGGTGGATCTCGAGGCGTTGGGCCAGGGCGAATGCCTCTTCTGGTTCGAATGCCTCGTACAGTGAGGCGATGCCGTGGGTGTTGAGGTTGTCCATCACCAGCACCACGGCCTCGGCGTCGGGGTAGTCCACGCTCAGCAGCTGCTTGACCTGGCCGGCCCAGTCGATCCGGGTCCGCTGGGACAGCGCCTGAACGCGACGCCACCCACGCAGGGGTTCGACCCACACGAAGATCGAGCACGTGCCGCAGCGGATGTACTCGCTGTCCCGGCAAGCGTCGTGACCAGGGCGGGCCGGGAGCGGGTCGCGGACATCGGCGAGAAGCTGGTAGGGCTTCTCGTCCATGCACACCACCGGACGTGCCGGGTCGTAGGGCCGGGCATAGACGGCCAGCACATCTTCCATCCGGGCCGAGAACTCCGCGTTCACCCGTGGTGGGATGGTCCAGCACTTTCTCAGATGAGGACGCAGTTCCGTTTTTTTAAGACCCGCCCGATGGTGGAGTGGTCCAGATCGGGGATGTCCTCGGCCAGCGCGACGTGCTTCTCCAACAGCCGCAGCGACCACCGGGTATAGCCCTGGGGTGGCTGTGAGCACGCCATCGCGATCAGTCGGGCTTCGACCTCGCCGGTCACCGGCGAGGGCACCGGTGGGAGGTCACGTCTCTTCCGCGCGATCGTGGCGTGCACATCGCCACCGGTCTCGGCGAAACGCTTGGCAACCAGCCGTAACGTCTCACCGGAGACGCCGAGCCGGGCCGCGATCACCTCCTTGGAATCCACGTCACCCACTGAGGTGTCCAGCGCAAGCAGCACCCGCGCACGCATGATCATCGAGGCCCCACGAACACCCGTCGTGGTCACCCGGACCAACTCCTCACGATCCTGCGCGGTCAACTTGACCGGCCGCTTCTTCTGCGAACCCACAACGACAGTCCTGTCTGGGAAAAAGGAAGGTACCCACCAGACGCCAGCATCCCAACCAGACATGCCATAACTAAGCAGCGACGCGCTACTAGTCCCGTATTTCGCGGGTCGTTGATTCGTATGGTGTGACCGGTCTGGGGGTGTCCCGGGCCGGTGATACGGCGTTGGGCGGGGTGTGTCGATGACTTCCCGGTCCCCGCGGCCACGGTCTGTGCGTCAGCGCCTCGATGTGGTGGTGACGCCCGTGGTGGAGAAGCGTCTGGGCGCTCTGCCTGTCGCTGCCGAGTTTCTGCGCTGGCTGGATGTCGCTGGGATCGTCGACGAGGTGTGCCCGGGCGGTGCGAGCGCGCATCTGACCCACGGGCAGGTGATCGAGGCGCTGGTGGCCAACCGGCTGACCTCGCCGGCACCGCTGGTGAGGGTCAGTGACTGGGCCCGCACCTGGGCGGTGGAGGAGGTCTTCGGTATCGAGGCGGACCTGCTCAACGACGACCGCCTGGCCCGGGCTCTGGACGCGATCGTGCCTTGTCTGGACAAGATCGCGGGCACTGTTGGCGCACGGGCCATCGCCGAGTTCGGGATCGACGTGTCGAGACTGCACTGGGATATGACCAGCATGTCGGTTCACGGCGCCTACCCCGTCGAGGACCAGGACGAGCGGTACCCGGTCATCGCTCACGGGCGTCCCAAGGACCGGCGGGTGGACCTGAAGCAGGTCCAGGCGGGGCTCGCGGTGTCCGCCGACGGCTCGGTCCCCGTCCATGCCCGGGTCCTGGGCGGCAAAGCGGCCGAGGTCAGCCAGGTCGTCGGGGCGATGAAGGACCTGCGGGACATGGCCGGTGAACGGAAGTTCCTGATGGTCGCCGACTCCAAACTGGTGTCGTATGCGAATGTCACCGCGTTGCTCGCGGCCGGAGTCGACTTCATCGCCCCTGTCCCGGCTTCCCAGGTCAAGGACGAGGTCTATGCCGCGTTGGATGCCACTCAGGCCCAGGCAGTGGACTGGGTGCCGGAGCGGGACGCGGGCAAACCCGCCGATCAGCGCGAGAGCTACCGGGTCCTGGAGGACGTCCATACCCTGGCCGGGCGCCGCAAGCGGGAGCCCGTGCACCGAGTGCGCCGGATCCTGGTGCACTCCTCCGCTGTTGCGGCCGGCCAGCGCAGGGCCCGCGAAAAGCGTCTGGCCCGGGCCGGTGAGGAGATGGCCAAACTCGCCGGCGCCTCCGGCGGTCGGCACTACAAGACCCGCGAGAAGATCACGGCCCGCATCGGGGTCATTGCCGCCCAGCGCCACGTGGTCTCGTGCCTGCGCTGGACGGTCACCGAAGACGAATGCGAAACCCCCACCCTGGTCTGGCACTTCGACCAGGAAGTCCTGGATGCCGAAGCCGCGGTGGACGGCTGGTACGCACTGCTGACCAGCATCCCGGCCGAGTGGGCCGACCCGGCCCAGATCCTGGTCCACTACAAGGGCCAGGGCACGGTCGAACGCCGCTACCACGATTTCAAAGGCCCCCTCGCGGTCGCCCCGGTCTTCGTGCAGCACAACCGGCGCGTCGCCGCCCTGATCCAGGTCATCTGCCTGGCTCTGCTCGTCTTCTGTCTCATCGAGCGGCAGACCAGACGCGCCCTCGGCGGCGAGCAGACCATGACCGGCCTCTACCCGGACAACCGCCGGGTCCGTCCCACCGGACGCATGATCTTCTACCACCTCAGCGAACTCACCCTGCGGATCGGCAGCGTCACCGATCCACCCACCGTCCAGATCAGCCGCGGCATCCAACTCCACCTCCTCGACCTCCTCGACACCGACATCACACGAACCCGCTGGCCACAGACCTGAAATAACGACCCGCGAAGTACGGAACTAGTGGAGTTCATCACACGCTCCGGGCTCGCCGTGAGCTACAGGCGGCCGGTCGTTGAGGTCGGCAGGACGCAGGTCCTTGCTCAGGATGCTGTACGACTTGCGGCGTGACGTCGGTGCGTCGGCCGCAGGTGTCGTGCGGGTGAGGCCCTGCGTTTAACGGTGCATGGCAGCGGGGCGGGGCTCCGGGTTAGGGCTCCACCCGTCGCCAGTCCGTCACAGGGCCGGGGTTTGTGTGGTCCGCAGGGGTGATCCAGAAGGCTTTGCCCAGCTCAGCGCTAAACTGGGCGCCTGTCCGGCCGTCCCCCGACGGCCGCCCGGGGCCTTGGCGCACCCGTCTCCGGCACGGCTGCCAGACCGACGAGAGCGACCGCCCCCAACGCGACGAAGAGGAGGTAGGACAAGGTCAGTGGCCACTTCGCCCATTGCGCGAGGCAGCCGGCGATCAACGGCCCGATTCCGAGTGCACCGACGTTCACCGATGTGCCGATGGTCCGGGCACGGACCATGGACGCGTTCGGATTCGCGCGGGCCTGCAGCTCGATGAGGTAGGTGATCGCGGTGCCGGCGGCCAGGCCCACCGCCACCCCGGTGAGCAGGCGCCCTATGAGAAGTCCGGGCAGATCCTTCCACGCGGCGAGCAGGCCCGCTGCCGCCATCATCGTCGCGACGGCGCCGAGCATGACGCCCCGGCGCCCGATGCGCAGGGCGATGGAGTCGACCGCAAGCAGCGTGGCGATCGTTCCGCCGGCGAAGACCGCGTAGACGACGGTGATCGTGAAGGCCGAGAGGTGGTCTCGCGTTCGGTAGAGACCGTAGAGCGGACTGGGCAGTGTGGAGACCGTTATGACGATCAGGAATGCGATCGCGACGGTCCAGAAACCGAAGGTGTAGCGGCGTCCTTGAGCCGCAGGCGCCACGTCAGTACTGCTGCTGGGCATGGAATCTCCCTCACCTGTGCCGGACCACGTCGGTCACCAGACCCTCATGCCGCCGTCGATGACGAGGTCGATGCCGGTCACGTACGAGCTTTCGCCGGACGCGAGGAACAGCGCGGCGTTCGCCACGTCCTCGGGCCGGCCCACTCGGCCCAGGAGCGTTCGGTCGAGCATCCGGCGGGCGAACTCGTCGTCCTCCAACTCGTCGCGAGTGGCGTTGCTTTCGATGAGGCCCGGCGAGATCGAGTTGACGCGGATCCCGTGTTCGCCTCCCTCCATGGCCAGTTGGCGCGTCATACCGATGACCGCGGCCTTGTTCGTCGTGTGGGACAGGGACGGGAAGTGTTTGAAGCTGAGAGATCCATTCAGGGACGCCATTTTCACCACCACGCCGCGACTGGCCTTCAGCTGGGGCCAGGCCGCCCGGGTGAGGTGGAACACCAAGTCGACCTCGTCCCGGCGCGCGTCGTCCCAGTCCTCGTCGGAGGTGTCTTCGAGCCAGTTGAAGTGGGTCCTGGCGGCGAGGTTGAACAGGACGTCGATCCGGCCGAACTCGCTCAGCGCGAACTCGACGAGCCGTGCGCATTCGGCGGGATCACTGAGACGGCACGGTTGCAGCGACACCATCTCGCCGCCCTGGGCGCGCACCATTCCGACGGTCACTTCCGCCGCCTCGACCGTCACGTCGCAACCGACGACCTGGGCGCCTTCCCGGGCAAAATCCCAAGGCGGTTGCGCGCCCCATGCTCCCGCCCGTGCCGGTGACAACGCAGACCTTTCCCGCCAGCCGGCCCGACATCTCACTGCCCCTTCTGGCTTGCCGCGGCGAGTTTCTCCGCCTCCGCGACGCCGACCTCGTCCGTCAGCTTCGGTACCTCGTTGAAGTAGCAGTTGATGACCTCGCGGGCCGGCCCGGCCAGCGGCGTCGCCCAGTCACGGAAGAGTTCGGTGACCACCGCGAGTGCCGTGGTCGGAACCGCGCCGGCATGCGCCAGCCGTTCAATGGCGGTGCGGTGCGCGGTCTGCGAACGGCCACCGACGGTATCGGTCACGTACATGACCTCGTAGCCGTCCTTGAGCGCTTGGACGGAGGCGAACGTCAGGCAGATCTCGGTGTGCAGTCCGCCGATGATCAGTCGCTTGCGGCCTGTCGCCTACCAGAAGGAGATGTTCGAGGTCATACGCTCGGAAACGGTCCTTGGTCATCGTCGTGCTCCTTTGTCGCGGCCCACGACACCCTCACGGGTCGTCAGGAACGCCGCCTGGTAGGTGCCGTCGGTCACCCAGTACAGATTCTTCTCGACCCGACCGACGTAGTAGCCCTGCGCGTTGACGGCGGGACCGAGCGCGGACGGCGGGATCGGCGCGTAGTCGGGCAGAGCGGCGGCGGATGCCTGGCCGGCGAGTGCGCCGTCGGCCAGCGCGGCGACCGTGGGTACGGCCGCCAGCGCCGCGCTCCGGGCAAGGAACGAACGGCGGTTCCTCGATGACATGGTGGTTCCCTTCGGGCGGTGGTGACGTACATGGGGTGGATGACGTACGGGGTCCGACCTGTCCGGGCTGAGGATCTGCCGAGGGGGTGGATCTTGGTCGTGGATGATCGGGCTAGGCGCCGTAGGCGGGCACGACAGCTCCGCTGATGTGCACTGCGAGGTCGCCGACGAGAAAAGCGATGGCGTTCGCGATCGCCTCCGGCCGGACAGCGTGCGCCAGCGCCTCCGGAGGGAACACCGCCCGGTTCTTGGCCGTGTCGAGGAGGCTGCGGCGCCACCGCGTTCACGCGTATGCCGTCCGGGCGCAGCTCCAGGTCGAGAATGCGGACGAGATGGTTCAGCGCCGCCTTGCCGAGGCTGTAGGCGGCCATACCGGCGGTCGGTTCGGTCGCAGGGCGGGCGGACATGTGCGCGATGGCGCCCCCGCCGCGTCAGCGCATGTACGGCGCAACCGCCTGACTCAGCCACAGCGCGGCGCCGAGGTTGACGTCCAGCATGATCTGCAGGTCTTCGGGCGTAGTGGCGACCGCCTCTCCCGGACGGAACGCCCCGAGGGTGTTCACCAGCACCTCAGGGCGGGATCGGCGATGACGCGTCGGCAGGCACGGTTCATTCGCCCGCGGTGTCCTCGGCCTCCCAGCGAAGCAGGTCGCCCGGCTGGCACTTGAGCACCTCGCAGAGCGCGGCGAGCGTCGCGAAGCGCACCGCCTTGGCGCGGCCGTTCTTGAGTACCGCCAGGTTGGCGGGCGTGATCCCTACGCGGTCTGCGAGCTCGCCCACGGACATCTTCCGCCTGGCCAGCATCACGTCGATGTCGACGGCGATCGGCATCAGATCACCTCGTCCAACTCGGCCTGCATCTGCGCCGCTTCGACGTCGCGGGCGACTGCCTGGGCGAGCAGCATCCGCAGTACGAGCACGATGAGCGCGACTCCCAGGATGGCCACGCCAATCCCGCCCATGATGAGGGTGACGCCCGGGTCGTCCCGCTGGCCGGGCGCATTCAGGGCCGTGACCGCGAACCACGCGAGAGCAGCTGCAACGATCGCGCCGATGATGACGTCCACGTACCGGAAGGCGGCGTGGGAGAACACGGTTCCGCGTCGCACCATCGTTACCAGTCGCCATACACAGACCAGGGCGACCTGGGCCGTCCCGATGCCCAGGATCGTGATCACGCGCAGCGGGGTCAGCGGGAGCGACCCGTCCTCCGGGTCACTCCCGCTGACCAACGCCCACACCATCAATGCCTGTACGAACACGGTGCCGGTGAGCACCACCACGAGCACGGCGCGCAGCGCGCGCACTGTCAGGCTTCCCATGACCCATCCTTCCATCGATCTACGATGGGAATCTATCGAATCTCGATAGGTGAAGCAAGGGTTGGGTCGAAGGGCGGGCGGCGATTTCGCACCATGGCGGGATGCCGCCGCCCCCTCCCGCGGCATGGCGCGATGCGAAGGTTTTCGATCTTGCCGAAGTCGACCTCGCTTAGCCACAAATCGGACGCCATGCGACTACGCCGAAGCCTTGCGCGTACACCCCGCTGTCCGCCGGATCACCGAGGGAGTTCCGGTACACGTTGTCCTTGCCGAGAACCTTATCCGCCGAGTTCAGGCGGCATGTTGGTACTCGTAGAGGATGCCGCCGGGTCGTTGGCGTCGTCGTATGTCGAGGTGGGTGATCTGCTCCGGAATTCTGCTCCAGATTGGTGATCGGCATCGGTAAAGGGTGCAGCGGGCGGGCGTTGACGATGTCTTGACGGGGCCGGTGGGAGTTGGAGAAGTCTTTGAACTGGAGGACGGTGCCGAACAGGGCGGGAAACTTCCCGTCCCGGTCCCGGTCCCGGTCCCGGATCAGGAGACTGGCCCGGCAACCGGCGTCTTCGAGGTCCATGACGAGGTTCTTCGCGGCTTGCGTCACCCACACGGCGGTGGGGTGCGCAGTGGCGCCCAGGACCCGGATCCGGCGGCCTGGCCATCATGCCGGGGTGATCGCCAACTGCGCGAGAGTACCGACTGGAGCGTCCGTGCTCAAGACCCCGCGCATCCCGCACACCGGCTCTCACCTGGGCGGATGAGTTTCTCGGCAGAGGTAACGGGGCCTCCCCCTGAGTGGTGGACACGCTGATACTGGATCTGCTTGATCCGGAGGAAGCGAGAAGACCGCCGATGGCGATGAAGGACTACTCGGACGAGTTCAAGGCCGATGCCGTGGCCCTGTACGAGTCCACACCCGGGGCGATCTACAAGAGCATCGCTGCTGACCTGGGCGTCAACCGGGCGACCCTGCGTGAGTGGGTGCTGCGGGACCGCGAACGCCGTGGCATCACCGCCGCGATTGCGAAGCCGGGCGCCCGGCCTCGGGAGGCGGTGCCGTCCGGCTGGTCCGCGGGCGCCTGTCACTCTCCCGCCACCTTTCCTCCCTGCCGGACCAGGAGGTGGACCATGTCCGGTGAGTACGAGCGTCCTGTCTGGCTTACCGAGAGCGTCGCCCAGTTGGAGAGTGTTCGGGTGGACTGGCCGGTGTCCGCAGAGGAGTTGCGTCGCCGAAGCATCCGACGCCGTCAACGCCGTACCCGTTCTGCCGCCCTTGCGGCGATTGTCGTGGCGGCACTCGGTGCGGGCGCCTACTGGAATTCCGTGGGCGCGGACCGATCGGCGGAAGATCCCGCCCGCCTCGGTGAGGTTTCCAAAATATCAGCGGCCCAGGAGAAAATGCGGGCTTACTACTCGGTTCTGCCGGATGCCTTCGCCACCCGGCATTCGACGTCGAAGCTGCGGAAGCTGATGACCGCGTATTTCACGGACACGGCACTGAAGCGAGAAGTTGTTCTCGAAGGCCGCGGAGCCGGCGACCTGGCGGCCACGTGTGGGGATGTGGAGGCCACCACCACCTTCACCGTCGGCGACCCCCGTAGCGCCGGGGCCGACACCGTCCGTGCACGCGTGACGAGCAACAGTGCACCGGAATCGATCGAGGTCGACTTCGATCTCCGCACCATGAGAATCTTGAGATGGTCCTGCCCCGACGGGTCCTGACTTCTGCCGGCCGTCACGGGCCGTAGGCCCCGGGTACCGGAGGGCCGGTCCCCTCAGTCGGTCAGATCGACTGTCTCGACCAGCAGCACTGCCCCGGCCTGCGAGACCACCCCGCTGCCACCACCCTCGAGGCGGACACGTGGGTACACCCCGATACGCTTGCTCACCTGGAGAGTGCTTCCTTCCGTGCAGCCAACAGGACCCTAGACAGGTCCCATCGTTGCAGGTCAGAACAATGCCGGTGATTTAGGGTGTTTTCGCAGGTGAGGATAGGTGTCCTGGGTTCCCTGTGACTTTGAGTGAGTAGCTGACTTGGCTCGGAGGGCGGGGTTCGTCCCGGCGTTTGGCTTCGAAGGTGTTCCTCGGTGGCTTCTTCAGTCGTTGGCAGCGGCGGTCACGGCGTGAGGGCAGGAGGTCGTTGAGGAGTTCCTGGACTGCTTCGAGTCGGGCGGCGCACAGGGTCTGCGGGTTCGCTGCGGTCTGTCCGGCGGTCGTGAGCCGGGCGAGCTGCACCGTCGTGGTGAAGGAGATCCGGTCGGGATCGACCTCGCCCTGTTCGGCTGCGTGGACTTTGAGCGCGCATAGTGCCTGGTAGACGGTGAGGAGTGCGTAGATCTCCTGGCAGATGAGCTCGGGGGTCTTGGAGCGCAGGATGAAGCCGGCGCCGCGCAGCCGGTTTTTGACGGTCGGCCAGCAGCAGCATGCCGGGCCGCAGGGAGGCGAGCAGGCGGCGGGCGAGCTTGTGCTCGCTGAATCTGGCGATCGAGTCGAAGGCCGCGTCGATGATGGCGTGGGTGCCGCATTCGATCAGGGCCATAAGCCTGACCTGAGGGTTTCCGCTCTTGTTGGTGCCGTCGCGGCCGGTGAATCCGAACGCGGCGGCATTCCCCGGGTGTCCGGCACGTCCAGCGCGGTGCCGTCCCAGGCGACCAGCCGCAGGCCGAAGGCGAACGCTCCCGGGGTCGCGGGTGTCGCCTGGGCGCCGCACCGGCGTTCGAAGAGCGCCTGGAACGGCTTGTCGCCCAGGCGCTGGCGGGCTCTGGTGAGGGCCGAACTGGTGGGCAGGCGCTGGACGAGGCCGCCGGGCAGGTGCCGCAGTTTCTCGGTCAGGGCTCGCAGGACCACCCGGTATCCCGGTGGCCCGGCACTGTCGGAGCTGCTGAACAAGCACAGGGCCAGGACGAAGTAGACCACCGCGCGGGCTGGCAGAAGCCTGCGACGGCACTCTGCCCTTCCGGTCAACTCCAGTACCTCGTCGACCACTTCGGGGGTGATCTCCTCAGTGAGTACGCCGAGCCGGATCCGGTCGCCGAACTGCGGCTCCAACCGCCTACGGGGACTTCGAGGAGACATCGGACGGGGCGTCGGCATGACGATTGAGGCAGCAGTGATGGCAGACTGAGCGCCCAACGGGGCTCCCTTGCAGACAGTCGGATCTTGGTCGATCTTCTGTCCTACCGGGAGCCCCGTTGCCATGTCCCGAGATCATCTGGCGCATCATCAGATCGGGGCGAATCTCCGCATGCGCCCCAGGGGCCTACGCACCCAAAATCACCATCCGTATGGCGCCCACCTGCACCGATGCACTAAATCACCGGCATTGCAGGTCAGAAGCACTCTCCGCTTATTTAATCAGGCATGGACGAGCACGCTCATGAAAGCACGAGGTTAGTGCATGGGGGAATGGATGACGGAGTCGACGGTGATGGTCAGCAGGAGCCGGGTCTGGCCCGGGCCGCCGTACGAGGCGTAGGGGTGGCCTGTGTACTTCTGGGCGAGGTGTTCGATGCTCTCGGCGGCGCCGTCGGTCGTGGCGCTGGTGACGCGTCCCCGTACGGAGAAGTAGCGGGAGGTGTCATCCGGGTCGGCGATGCTGACGGCCACACGGGGGTCGCGTCGAACGTTTTTGGTTTTGCGGTAGCCCTCGACGGTGTTGATGAGGATGTGTTCACCATCGGTGTCGACCCAGGTCTGGGTGAGCTGAGGCGAGCCGTCCGGCATGGTGGTGGCGATGAAGCAGGGGCTGGGCCGGTTCAGCAGTTTGAGGAGTTCGCCGGGCAGGGGTGTCATGAGGTATCGCCCTTCCTGGGGGGGAAGCTGTCGGTTAGGAGGTGCCGATGCCGGCGGTGCGCTCAGCGCAAGGAACGGAAGGTGGTCCGGACTTCGTCAACGAAGAGTGCCGGTTGTTCCAGGGCCGCGAAGTGCCCGCCCACCTCAAGCTCGTTGAAGTGGACGACGTTGCTGTAGCGGCGTTCCACCCAGCGCTGGGACTTCCGGACGTGCTCCTCCGGGAACATGCTGAATCCGGTAGGCAGTGTGATCGGTGCGGCGGCGTTCGGCGCGGAGGGCCGTGCCGACCGTGCCATTTCCCAGTAGGTCCGCGCAGAGGACGTCCCGGTGTTGGGAAGCCAATAGAGCATGATGTCGTCGAGCAGCTCGTCCAGGGTGAAAGATGCTTCCGCGTCCCCCGGCGTGCCGCAGGTGTCCTGGAACATCGCGTAGATCCAGGCAGCCAGGCCGATGGGGGACTCCGCGAGGGAGTAGCCAATGGTCTGAGGGCGGGTTGCCTGCTCCTTGGCGTAGCCCGAGAGGTTCTCCCAGAAGTAGGCGGCGCTGTCGAGCATTGCCTGCTCGTGCTCGGTGGCGTCCCGGATCTCGTCGGGCGTTGGCGGGAACATGGCGAAGTTGAGGTGCAGCCCGACGCATCCGTCGGGGGCCTTGCGGCCGATCTCGTCGGTGACCGCGCATCCGAGGTCGCCGCCCTGGGCGCCCCATCGCCGGTAGCCGAGCCGGTCCATCAGCGTGATCCAGGCATCGGCGACCCGGGGGAATCCCCAGCCGGGTTCCGTAGGCCGGTCGGAGAACCCGAATCCCGGCAGCGACGGCACCACGAGATGGAAGGCGTCCCGCGGGTCACCGCCGTGGGCCGCGGGATCGGTCAGTGGGCCGATGACCTTGTGGAAATCGAGGACGGAGCTGGGCCATCCGTGGGTCATGACCAGCGGGAGGGCGTCCGGCTCAGGCGAGCGCACATGGAGGAAGTGAATGCCCAGACCATCGATGATGGTGCGTGACTGGCCGAAGCAGTTGAGGGTCTTCTCGCACCGCCGCCAGTCGTAGGTGTTGAGCCAGTAGTCGTGCAGCGCGCGGAGCTTCGCCAGCTGGGGTCCCTGGCTGGTGTCCAGAACGGTCTCTGGATCGGGCCACCGGGTGCGGGAGAGCCGCTCACGCAGGTCGGTCAGCTGTTCCTCCGGCACGGACAGGGTGAAGGGTTCGATGAGTTCGGACATGGGGCGTGCTCCTTACCGGGCGATACCGCGCCGACTGCGACGCGGGTGGATTCAAGGGGGGGCGGAATCCGGTGATTCAGAGGGTGTCGGGCTGACGGGTCCGTTCATCGGTGACAATCTCGGGCACCGCGTCCAGGACCTCCTGGAGCCAGGCGATCTCGGCGCGCAGCCTGTGCGCACTGTGACTGACCGCTAGCGCCTCGCTCACCGTCAGGTAGCCGCCGTCGATGGCGTTGGCGTTCAGCGCCTCGGTGTCCGAGAGCATGTAGGCGAGTTCATCCAGCCGGGATGCGATCACCGTGTGGAGCTCGTCCAGCTTCTCCGGGTCCAGGCGGGTGAGGGCCAGGTCGAACGGGTCCGGCTTCATCCAGATGTGGCGCAGACTCTCGGACTGGAGTTCCTTGAGACGCAGCCGCCCTTCACCGGTGATGCCGTACACCTGACGCTCGGGCAGATTGCCCTCCTTCTCGGTCCTGACCTCTTCGAGCAAGCCCTCAGCCAGCAGACGCTTGATCGCCTGGTACAGGCTGCCCACGGACACGTCCGTCCACAGGTGCAGATGTTCCCGCTCGGCCTGGAGGCGCACCCTATGCCCGTGCATCTCGCCGTTCCTCGCGAACGTGTCGAGGATGAACAACCTGATCGATGACATACGACTACTCTTACATGAGTACTCGTTCATAGGCAACCGGCCGATGTGCTGAACATCGGCTCCGGGAGCGACCGCGTCGAGGTCACGAACGGGATTCATCGCCGAGCTCACCGCCGTGACTGAACAGTGAGCGATTTCCAGCATCCCGATGCTGACCACAAGTTGGACGCCCCTGCGCAACGACAAAACTCCTGGTAGACGGGTTCTCGACCAAGATCACCCGTGCCTGCCAGGAGCTTCGCATGCTTGTCTACTCATCCTCGATCGATCTGTCCAGCCGAACCCTGCGGTTCCTTACCGGTCAACTGGCCGCGCGGCGGGCGAAGATCGGTACACGGTGGCGACGTCTGGCCGTCGGCCGCCAGGCTCTGCTCGCCCTCGCGCACCTGCGGTGCGGTGATACCTACGCCCAGCTCGCTGCCGGATTCGACATCGGGATCGCCACGGTCTACCGCTATATACGCGAAGCTGTCGAGGCCCTGGCCGCCCTCGCGCCTTCACTCGCCGAGGCGATGCGGACAATCCGCGAGAAGGCGTTCGTGATCCTGGACGGCACTCTGCTGCCGATCGACCGGATCGCTGCGGACTCCCCGTACTGCTCCGGGAAACACAAGCGCCACGGCATGAACATCCAGGTCCTCGCCGATCCGTTCGGACGCCTGCTCTGGGCCTCGCCCGCCCTGCCCGGATCGACCCACGACCTCACTGCTGCCCGACACCACGGAATCATCGACGCGCTCACCGAGGCGGGCCTGAAGTGCTGGGCGGACAAGGCGTATCAAGGCGCCGGCGGGCCTGTTCGAGTCCCGTTCCGCGGTCGCCGTCTGAAGGGGTGGAAGCGCCGCCACAACACCAGTCACGCCAAGATCCGATGCGTCGGCGAACGAGCTATGGCCACGCTCAAGGACTGGCGTCTTCTGCGGAAGCTCCGCTGCAGCACCAACCGGATCACCGACATGGTGAAGGCCGTCCTCGTCCTTCACCACGCGTCAATGTGAGGTTGGAAAACGCTCACTGATCTGGCAGCAATCCTCACGCTCGTATCTACGTCTCTGAGCCTGCCCACGCCACCCCAAATACCTTGTCCGGCACATGCAACCCCGCCGACAAGGCGAGATGAAGCGACTCGCGCAAGGCTGGAAGAACTGCGACAACGGCACCACAAACGCCTCTGAACCACACCACTAGCGGCAGTTCGGAACATGTTTCGGATCGTGGTGACCGATATGTCGGCATCTGCTGCGATCCGTTGGGCAGGCTGCTGCAGAATCTGTCAGCGATGGACAACTTCGGACAGGTGGTCGGCCTCCGCCGGGCAGCCGACCAACCCGACCTGCCGTCAACCCACGCCACCACCGGATTTAACGAACTACCGGTATCGAAGGCCATGGTTATCGCTGGGATACCGGGGCTAGGGTGAGGCCATGAGGGAACCCTTGCCCGCCGACATGTTCGACGAACTGTGCCCTTCCTCGCTCAATCCGATCCGATTCGGCGACAAGTGGGCGGCGTTCATCATCCGTTGCCTTGAGCACGGGCCGCGCCGGTTCTCCGAGTTGCGTGTGCCGCTGAGCCGCGTCACTCCCAAGGTCCTCACCCAGTCGCTGCGGTCCCTCGAGCGAGATGGTCTGGTCAAGCGCACCGTCTACGCCGAGGCCACCCCGCATGTCGAGTACGAGCTGACGCCGCTGGGCCGCAGCATGCTCCAACCGATAGCGGTCGCCTGCGCTTGGACGGAGGAACACTGGGACGAACTGCTCGACGCCCGCGAGTCGTACGACAACGCCACTCGCCTCGACCGCGCCGGATAGCGCAGCGCGAAGTGGTCCTGCGCTGCAAGAAGTCAGGCTCACACGGACCGCCGCTTACGGACTGTTGGGCAGCGAATTGATCTCGGGTGCAGCTGTTCCAACGGGTCCGATCGAATAGCGCAGGAGCCGGCTCGGGCGTCCTCGATGTCCATGCGGACGATGCAATGGCCCTCGATGCGGTGGACGTGGCAGAAGGACCCTGTGGAGATGACGGAACCGTCGAGGGACCGGACGACCTGGCTGATCCGGACCGCGACCCTGCCATCTGGCCGCCGCGTGAACGCGACCGGCCGGTCGTGGGTATGCGTGCGGGTCCACTGCTTCGTCCAGTACGCCCGGACGGCAGCCTTGCCTCGCAGCCTGCTCAAGCCGTCCGGCCGGTCGACGTCGTCGCTGACGAGAGCGAGCAGGCCGTCGACGAACTGCCTGTTGCAGGCCAGGCAGGCCCTCGACAGCAGTTCTTCCTCGGCGCTCACGACGGTCCACTGGCCCTCGGATCGCCGGCCCGGCTCGTCCGCGGCTGCCGTCACAGGCTCAGCAGCAGGTCCCGGACCGCTGCAGGCTGGGACAGGAACGGGTGGTGCCCGGCTTCGAGCTCGACGACGCTGCCGGCCCTGCGGGCGAACTCGCGCTGCAGCCGCGGCGGGGTGCCCCGGTCCTGAGCGCAGACGAGGTACGTCGAGGGCAACTGCTGCCATGCGGCCGCCCCGACCGGCTGCCCGGTCACCTGCACGCTCTGCCGGGCGAGGTGGTCCGCCGCCTGCGCCTGGACCTCGGGGTCGCAGTCCTGCAGGAACGTGTCCACGAGCAGCTCGGGGCGGACCCCGAACGTGCCGGCGTCGGGGTCGACGTCGAGGAACGGGGCGGGGCTGCCGTCCCCGAACTCCGACAGGCTCTGCCTGACCTTCCCCTCGTAGCGTAGAGACCCTGACTGCAGGGGAAGTTGAGGGTCATGGCAGGCAAGAGGCGGAAGTTCGACGCGGAGTTCCGTGAGGGGGCTGTGCGGATCGTCGCCGAGACCGGCAAGCCGATCGCGCAGGTCGCGGAGGATCTCGGGATCAACGAGACCACGCTGGCGAGTTGGGTGTCGCGGGCTCGCAGGGCGGCGGGGCCACGGCGACGGGTGAGAGCGAGGAGCTCGCGCGGCTGCGGCGGGAGAACGCGCAGCTGAAGAAGGACAACAAGGAGCTGGCCATGGAGCGTGATGTGCTCAAACGCTGCATGGTCTTGTGGGTGAAGTAGCTGTGGCGGACCCGGCGTTGCTTGTCGGGGTGATCAGCGACCAGAAGACCGTGCACAGCATTTCGCACCGCACCTCCTGTCGGGCCCTGGGCGTGTCGGAGGCGTGGTTCTACAAGTGGCGCCGCAGGCCGTCCGAGCCGACAAAACGCGAGATCAGACGCGCAGAGCTGGCCGAGCGGATCCGTTACTTCTTCGACTGCTCCGGCCGGACGTACGGCTCGCCGAGGATCACGCTGGATTTGTGGGAGGAGGGCTGGCAGGTGTCGCAGAACACCGTCGCCGAGATCATGGCCGAACTCGGCCTGCAGGGCCGCAAGCCGCCTCGTCGACGCCGCTCGCTCACCCGCCCAGGCAAGCGGAAGACCGCTCCTGACCTGGTGCGACGCAAGTTCGACGCCATCGCTCCCGACGTCTTGTGGTGGGGCGACATGACGGAGATCGAGACCGGAGAGGGCAAGCTCTACCTCGCATCCGTCCACGACGCCTTCTCCCGCCGCGCCCTTGGCTACGCGATGGGCGCGCGGCACGACGCCGCGCTGGTCAGCGCGGCCCTGCAGATGGCGATCGCGACCCGGGGCGGCCAGGTCGACGGCGTCATTTTCCATACGGACCGCGGCAGCGAATACACGTCCGAGGCGTTCCAGCAGCTGTGCGGCAGGTGGGGCGTGGTGCAGTCGATGGGGCGCGTCGGGTCGGCGCTGGACAACGCCGCCGCGGAGTCGTTCCACTCGGTCCTCAAGGTCGAGTACATCCACCGGCACACCTTCGCCACCCGCACCGAGGCCCGGCTGAAGACCGCCACGTGGATCGCGGACTTCTACAACACGAAACGCCGTCACAGCGCGGCCGGGGGGAAGCCACCCGCCGAGTTCGAACGGATCATCCAGGAAGCGCGAGCTCGGACCGATCAGGAAGGCCGGGCCGCATAACCAACGTCTCTACGCAACCAGGGGATTGACATCTCGCAGTTGCCTCCGGGAAGGAGTGACCCGCCACCTCGGCGAACCCTCCTTGTCAGCACTAGCTCCCGGCGAACTTGTTGATCAGGTTGTGGGGTGTGTCGTCGCCCAACATCTCGTGGAGATCGGGGGCATCGACGGCGGACGCGGCGCTGCGGGGGAATATGGCCTGCTCGTATTCGGTGAGCGCGGCCTCTATGTCGTCGGGGTGCGCGGCGATGGCCTTGCCGAGTTCGGCGCCGTCGTACATGGCCAGGTTGGCGCCTTCGCCGTTCGGGCCCGTGAGGTGGGCGGCGTCACCGAGCAGGGTCACCCCAGGCGCCCGATCCCACCGGTGCTCGATGGGCAGGGTGCAAAGGGTGCGCAGGACCGGTGTGGTCTCACCATCGGTGACCAGGGCAGTGAGCTCTGGTGCCCAGCCGTCGAACTCCTGAACGATCCGCGCGGTGGCCGCGTCGGGATCGGTGAAATCGATACCGGCGAACCAGTCCTGCGGCCTGGAAAGCATCACCCAGGTGTGGAGGTTCCCGTCGCGCTCCCGGTGAGCCATGATCCCCTTTCCCGGCTCAAGCACCATCAGCGCTCCGCCACCGACGGTCTTCGCGCTGGTCGGGTGCCGCGTGTCACCGTCGAACAGGTAGGTCTCGACGAACGAGATGCCGATGTACTCGGGTGCCGCGTCGGAAAGCAACGGCCGGACTCGGGACCACGCGCCGTCCGCGCCGACCAGCAGGCTCGTGACGGCGGTGGTGCCGTCGGCGAAGGCCACCTCATGGCGGCCCCCGCCGAGGGCACGGACACCGCTGACCTTGTGCCCCCACCGAACAGTGCCGGCCGGGAGCGAGTCGAGCAGCATCTGCCGCAGCTCGCCGCGCTGCACCTCGGGGCTGCCACCCGTACCGTCGTCGGGCACCTCGAGCAGGACGTTCCCGTCCCGGTCCAGGACCCGCATCGCCTGACGTCCCTCCAGGATGAGGCCGCGGAACTCGTCGATCAGGCCGGCCGCCTGCACAGCCAGTTGGCCGTTGTAGTCGCGGATGTCGAGCAGCCCGCCCTGCGTGCGCGCCGTCGAGGAAGGCTCCGCCTCGTAGACCGTGGACGGGATCCCGTGGACGTGCAGGACACGGGCGAGCGTGAGACCGCCGAGTCCGGCACCGATGATCGTGACGTGAGTGGTCATAGTGATTCCTCGCATGTTCACGCCTGCCGGATGGACGCCCGGCAGGATCTCCGCAGAACGTTCCAGATCCCACCGACAAAGCACCCACACCTCAGCGACACCGTCACCGACGGCCGACAGCGCACCGACAGCACACCGACACCACGGACGCGCAAGTCGGAGCGGCGTACAGAAGCGCACACCCGTAAGCGCATCATCGAGGCTGCCGTCGAACTGCTCGACGCAGCCGGCGAGGGCGGAATGACATTCCGAGCACTGACCGAGCGCCTTGCCACCGGGCCCGCGGCGATCCATTGGCATGCTGCGAACAAGAGCCACCTGCCCGGCACCGCGACCGATGCCTCAGCAGCTGACGGCAGGCTCAGCCACCACACCCCCAGCCATCGGATCCGACGCCACCGCACATCCAACCGCCGAAACCGCCACCCCGGCGAACCTTCCCGGTGAGAGCACCAGTCGGCCTGGGCCTGTACGGATCCCGGCTTGGCCCGGTGGCTCGAGGGCGAGGCGGCGGCGGTGTTCCCTTGCGCCGGGCAGGTGCCGGGTGCGGGAGAGGGCGGACGGCCGCCGGAGATCCAGAGCCTTGAGGCGCTGAAGTTCCTGTGGGAGTTGTTCCTGGTGCCGCTCGCCGAGGAGATGGCGCCCGGCGTACGGGCGGCTCTGGACGCGTTCGGTCCCGATGCCGTCGTCGCCGATCAACAGGCGCTCGCCGGTGGGCTGACGGCGGAGTGACTCGGTGTTCCGTGGGCCGCCTCGGCCACCACGTCGGCCGAGTTCACCGACGTCCTGGCGGGGCATGCCCAGGGGCGCGGACTGGCTGGACGGAGCCCTCCGGGCCCTGCGCAGCCGGATCGGCGACCCGTCCGGCACTGCCGACCCCCGCTTCTCCCCGCACCTGGTACCCGTCTTCAGTACCCCGGAGTTCGTGGGACCGGACGCCCGGCGGGACGGGCAGATCCGCTTTGTCGGCCCCTCGATCGTGGGCCGTCCCGCCGGATCCGACTTCACTGGGACTGGCTCGACGACTCCCGTTCCCGCGTCCTCGTGACGCTCGGCGTCGCCAACACCGATGTGGGGGCGCGCTTCCTGGGCGGGTGCCTGGCCGCCATCCTCGAACGGACCGACCGGCTGCAGGCGGTGATCGTCGACCCGGGCCGCGAACTCGGCGCCGACACCCACGACAAGGACGTCTTTGTTCTCCCTCTCGGTCCCTCAACTCCCGCTCCTGGAACGGGTGGACGCGGTAATCTGCCACGCCGGTCACAACACCTGTGCGAGGCCCTCTGGCATGGCGTCCCCCTCGTCGTGGCTCCCATCCGCGATGACCAGCCGGTCGTGGCCGGACCCGGGCAGGTGACCGACGCAGGCGCGGGCGTAAGTGTCCGGTTCGGCCGGGTCACCGCCGGGCGGCTGGGCACCGCGCTGGACGCCGTACTGCACGATCCCGCCCATCGCGCGGCGGCCGACCGGATCCGCACGGCGTTCCGCGCGGTCGGCGGCAGCGGGGCGGCCGCGACCCACACCTGGAGCCGCCAATGGCGCGCTCCCGAGGAGGACCAGTGAGCAACGACCACAAGAACCGCACCCACGAGCCCGAGCCCGTGTCCCCGGACCGAGCCGAGCAGGTCGCCGCGCTGCGCCCGGTCTACCGGGCCGACCTCGCCGAAGGCCTGGACCGCTTCTTCGAACCCCGGCGCGACACCTGCCCGTGGTGCGGCTCGCCCCGGTTGGCGACGCGGCTGCGCACCACGGACCTGATCCAGCACAAGCCAGGCCGTTTCGTCCTCGACCGGTGCGAGGGATGTCGGCACACCTTCCAGAACCCGCGGCTCAGCGAGGCCGGCCTGGAATTCTATTACCGCGATTTCTATGACGGTCTGGGCGAGAAGCAGCTCGCCATGACCTTCGCAAGCCGGACGAAAATGTACGTGGAGCGTGCCGAGTCCCTGGTCCCCTTCGCCCCCACGCCCAAGAACTGGCTGGACGTCGGCACCGGTCACGGCCACTTCTGTGAGGCGGCCCGCACTGTCTTCCCGGACACGAGCTTCGACGGCCTCGACTTCACCGACGGCGCCGAACTCGCCGAGCGCGCCGGACGCGTGGACCACGGCCACCGGGGCAGCTTTCCCGAGCTGGCCGAGCAACTCACCGACGGCTACGACGTCGTCAGCATGTTCCACTACCTGGAGCACAGCACGGAACCGGCCCGCGAACTTCAGGCTGCGCACCGAGCCGTCCGACCTGGCGGCCACCTGCTGATCGAGGTCCCGGACCCCGACAGCCGCTATGCCCGCCTTCTCGGCCGCTGGTGGCTGCCCTGGCTGCAGCCGCAGCACCTGCACTTCGTCCCGGTCGAGAACCTGCGCGCTCGTCTCACGGACCTCGGCTTCACGGTGGTCGCGGAGCAGCACGCCGAACCCCACGACCCCGTCGACCTGCTGGCCGCCGTCTGGTTTGCCCTGGACGCGGCCGCACCGCGCGACGACCTGCCCTGGCTGCCGGTCCCGCCGTCCCGCCTCCAGCGCATACTGCGCGCCACGACAGTGATCGCCGGCATCCCGGCCTTGCTCCTGGGCAGGCTGCTGGACCTCCTCGTCGTCAAACGCGTGGCCCGGCCCCTGGGCCTTTCCAACGCCTACCGGCTGGTGGCCCGCCGGGACTGACCCTCGCGACCCGTACCGTCCTACGATGCCCTGCTGCCGGGCCCGGCGCGACCGCGCACCGGGCCCGGCAGCGTCCGTTCGGACGGCCTGTCAGAAGACGCGTCCGACGTCCCGGCGGACAATGGTCTCCATGCTGTGCTCGGCGAGCGCCGCGATGGTGTAGGACGGGTGCAGGCGCCCGTGGAGCCGGGGATGCGGGCGCCGTCCAGGACGTAGAGACCCTGGTGGCCGAGGACGCGGCCGTAGAGGTCGACGGTCTCGCCCATGGGCACGCCGCCCAGCGAGTGCCAGGTGGAGGGCGCGGTAGCATTGGTGTCGATCATGAGGCCGCCGCTCACCGCGGCGATGGACTCCATGCGGGCTGTGATCAGCGCGAGGAGTGTGTTCGCCCCCCTGGTCAATGCGGCATCGAGATGCCGATGGAGGGACACCCGCTACTTTTGTCGGGTAGCGAGGGCGCATTTCGTCGCCCTCGCCCCCTCAGAACCGTACGTGCACGTTATCCGCGCATACGGCTCAAGCAAGTCCTGAAGGGTGAGGGAGGACTTGGTCGACTCCGGCACGGTGGGCATGTGGGGGGCATCCTGCCTGGTCGTTGCGTCAGGTGGTGCGGGAGGCTTCGGCCGGTAGGATCCATTTCCGCTGATCGGCCTGCCTGCCTTGCCCGTTGCCGCCGCCTGCCTGATATCGCTGACCGTCTCGCAAAGGCACCGGCTGAAGGCGATGGCCTACGGCCACAAGACCCCTCACCGGGCCCTGATACGCGCGCACGTCGTGCTCCACGCCGCGCGCGGCCGCTCCAACGCGCGCATCGCCCTCGGCTCGGGCCTGCACCTGGACACGGTCCGCACCTGGCGGGGCCGGTTCGCAGAAGAGGGCCTGCCGGGCTTGGCCGACCGCAAGCGCTCCGGGCGCCCGCCCTCGTTCACGGCGTTGCAGACCGCCCAGGTCAAGGCACTGGCCTGCCGACTGCCCGCCGAAACCGGCATCCCCCTGCCGCGCCGGCCGTGCCCGGAGCCGGCCCGCGAGGCCGTCGCATCACCCCGGCCCTGTCGGCCTCCACCGTGCGCCGCCGGCTGCACGAGGGCGCGATCAAGCCCTGGCGGCACCGCTCCTGGATCTTCATCACCGACCCGCACTTCCCTGCCAAGGCCGCCAGCGTCCTGGACCTGTACGCCCGCACCTGGCAGGGCGAACCACTCAGGGCCGACGAGTACGTCATCAGCGCCGACGAGAAGACCTCCATCCAGGCCCGCTGCCGCTGCCATCCCGCCCTGGCCCCAGGCCAGGCCCGGGCCATGCGCGTCAACCACACCTACGGCCGCGGCGGTGCCCTGGCCTACCTGGCTGCCTACGACGTCCACCGCGCGAGGGTGTTCGGCCGCACCGAACCACGCACCGGCATCGACCCGTTCATGAACCTGGGCACCCAGGTCATGAGCCACGAGCCGTACGCCAGTGCCAAGCGCGTGTTCTGGATCGTCGACAACGGCTCCTCTAACCGAGGCAAGAAAGCCGCCGGCCGCCTGACCAGAGCGTTTCCGAACGCGGTCATGGTCCACACCCCCGTCCACGCCTCCTGGCTCAACCAGGTGGAGATCTACTTCTCCGTCGTACAGCGCAAGGTCGTCTCGCCCAACGACTTCACCGACCTGGCCCAAGTCCGGGACCGGCTCGGATCATTCGAAGACCGCTACAACGCCACAGCGAAGCCGTTCCAGTGGAAGTTCACCACCACCGACCTGGACGATCTGCCGGCCAGGCTCGACCGGCACACCGCCGATCACCACGAAGAATCCTCCGCCGGACTGGCAGTGTGATCAACCCCCGAAGGACCTCCGGAGCCGACCACTAGTAGTAGGACTCCGTTAGGTCTGTCTCTCGGTCCTGTTTGGGGGCATGGTGGGGGTGTGGACGCACATGAAGTGAACGGTGCTCGGGCGAAGTTGGCGTTGTTCGTAGCTGATGTGTTCGCGTCGGTGCCGCGCAAGGATCAGCGGGCGAAGGGCGACTGCTGTCTGCGGGGACTGATGCTGGACGGGCGGCGCAAGTCCATCCAGGCCATGGCGGAGCGGCTGCCGGACGGCAGCGAGCAGAACCTGCAGCAGTTCGTGAACCAGTCGACCTGGGACCCGGTGCCGGTACGGCGGCGGATTGCGGAGCGGATGGTGCCGCAGATCGGCCCGGATGCCTGGGCGGTCGATGACGTGTCGTTCCCCAAGGACGGGAAGATGTCGGTGGCGGTCGCGCCCCAGTGCTGATGCTGTTGGCAAATCCGCCGCGGGGAACACTCTCCCCGGAAGCCGTGAGCACTAGATCGATCTAGTGCTCACGGCTTCCGGCACACATGCCGCGGAGCCGACGTGGCCGACCGGGTTGGCCAACAGCATCAGTACTGCAGGGCTTTGGGCAAGCAGGCCAACGCCAGGTCGCGGTGAGCATGCACGCGGTCTCCGACACCGCGTCCTGTCCGCTGCAGTGGCGGTTGTTCGTGCCCGGGGAGTGGGCGCACGATGCCGTACTGCGGCAGAAGACCGGGATACCGCAGGAGGTCGGGCACCGGGAGAAGTGGCGCCTGGCCCTGGACACCATCGACGAGCTGGCCGGGTGGGGTCTGGTGCCGCCGGTGGTGGTGGCCGACGCCGGTTACGGGCAGAACGCCGACTTCCGGGCCGGCCTGAGCGAGCGGGGCATCGGCTATGCCGTGGCGGTCCGTTCGGATATGACCGTCCACCCGCACGGCCCCGAGCCCCTCACGCCGCCGTGGTCGGGCAACGGCCGCAAGCCGCAGCCCCGCTACCGGGACAAGCCGTCCCCGGTGGCCGCGCCGGCGATGAGCCACGGACGGACGGCATTCCACGAGGTCACCTGGCGGCAAGCCTCCCGCGGGCCGATGCGCTCGCACTTCCTGGCAGTGCGGGTGCGGCCCCCCGGCGTCAGGGCCCGCCGTCTGGCCCAGGCCGCCGCAACCGCCGGACACGGCCACTGGGACGGCGTCCTGCCCGAAGTAACACTGCTGGTCGAATGGGCCGTCACCCCGGATGTTGGACACCGTAGACACTGGATCTTGAGGGTCTGGGAGAACGGAGTCCCTGTGGGGATGAAGCAGTATCCGCCGGAGTTCAAGGCGGACGCGGTCGCGCTGTACCGGTCGAGGCCGGGAGCGACGATCAAGCCGGTCGCCGCCGGTCTGGGGGTCAACACTGAAACGCTGCGCAACTGGATCAGGGCCACCGACGAACGACGCCCGGGCTCCCACTCGGCAGCCGGGGCCACCGCGACGGCACCGGCTGGGGATTCGGTAGGGGTCGAGCTCGCCGCCGCACGCAAGAGGATCCGCGAGCTGGAGGAGGAGCGCGACATCCTGCGCAAGGCAGCCCGGTATCTCGCAACGGAGACGCGCTGGTGAACCGCTTCCAGTTCGTTGCCGACCACCAGCGCCGCCACGGCGTGAAGCGGCTGTGCATCATCCTGGGCATCGCCCGCTCGAGCTTCCACTACTGGCGCAAGACCGCCGCAGACCGCGCTGCCCGCCAGGCGGCCGACGCAAAGCTCGCCGTGAAGATACGCATCGTCCACCAGGAATCGGACGGCACCTACGGCGTCCCGAGGATCACTGCCGAACTCCGCGAGGCGGCGAGCACGTCAACCACAAGCGCATCGCTCGCGTCATGCGCACGATCGGCCTGGCCGGCGTCCGCCTGCGCCGCAGGCACCGCACCACCGTCCCGGACCCGGCCGCCGCGAAGGCCCCGGACCGGACCGGCCGCGACTTCACTGCCGAGGAGGTGAACACCAAGTACGTGGGCGACATCACTTACCTGAGCATCGGCGGCGGGAAGTTCTGCTGTCTCGCGACGTGATCGATCTCGCGTCACGGCGCCCGGCCGGCTGGGCACTCGCCGGTCACATGCGCACCGAGCTCGTCATCGACGCCCTCGCGGCGGCCGAACGGTGCCGCGGCAGCCTCAAGGGCGTCATCATGCACACGGATCACGGGGCTCAATACACGAGTAAGGCGTTCGCTGACGCCTGCCGCCGGGCGGGCGTGCTCCAAAGCATGAGTGCGGTCGGCAGTTCAGCCGGCAACGCCGCCGCGGAAAGCTTCAACGCGACCTTCAAAAGAGAGACGCTGCAAGGCCGAAAAAGCCGGCCAAACGAGCGCACAGCACGTCTCGACGCCTTCCGCCGGCTCCACCGCTACAACACCCGACGCCGTCACTCCCGCCTGGGACAACACAGCCCCATGGCCTACGAGACGGCCACCACAACAATATCAACTAGCCTTACCGAAGCCGCAAAAGCCCGTGTCCAGAATCCGGGGTCAGGGCCCCCCGGCCGCAACGTCCCGTCGTGTACGGGAGTTCGGCCGGGGGTGGGACGTGACGGCCCGGGTGATCGGTCAGCGGGTCGGTGCTTCGACGCCCGTCTGTGCGAGGACCGGCGGCATGAGCCGTGCACCGCTGATGGTGATCCGCGCGACGGCAGCGTTCAGCTCCTCGAGTTCGTCGGGGCTGAACCTGACTTCTTCCGCGCCGATGTTCTCCAGAAGGTGGGACAGCCTGGTGGTGCTGGGGATCGGTACGATCCACGGCTTCTGGGCAAGCAGCCAGGCGAGGTCGATCTGGGCGGGCGTGGCACCCTTGCGTACGGCCCACTCCTGGAGCAACTGCACCAGTGCCATGTTGGCGGGCATGTTGTCCGGGCTGTTGCGGGGCACAGCGGCCCGGAAGTCGCCCTGCGCGAACTGGGCGTACGGATTGATCGTGCCGGTCGTGAAGCCCATGCCCAGCGGCGCCCAGCACACGAAGCCGATGCCGAGTTCTTCGCAGAGCGGCAGGACCTGCTCCTCGGGTCCGCGCCACAGCGTGGAGTACTCGTTCTGGATCGCGGTGAGCGGCTGGACCGCGTGGGCCCGGCGGATGGTCTGCAGCCCCGGCTCGGAAAGGCCCCAGTGCAGCACCTTGCCCTGGGCCATGAGGTCCTTCACCGTGTCCGCGACGTCCTCGATCGGGACGGTGGGGTCGACGCGGTGCTGGTAGAGCAGGTCGATGTGGTCCGTCCTGAGCCGCTTCAGCATGCCGTCGACGGCTCGGCGGATGTGGTCCGGTCGGCTGTTCAGGCCGCCTCGGGCTCCCGTGTCCGGGTCGATGTCCCAGCCGAACTTGGTCGCGATCACCACGTCGTCGCGGACGGGTCGGAGGGCGTCCCCGACGATCCGTTCCGACTCGAGCGGCCCGTACGCCTCTGCCGTGTCGAAGAACGTCACCCCCTGGTCGACGGCTGTCCGGATGAGGGCGACCATGTCCTTGCGGCTGGTGACGGGGCCGTAAAGGTTGCCCGGCATGGTCTGGCAGCCGAGGCCGATGCTGGAGACTTTCAAGGACCCGAGTCGGCGGCGACCGGTCTGCGTGATGGCTGCGGTCACCTGGTTACGATGCCGTGTGGGGGCCCCGGTGCCCGTGACGGGTGACGCTGCGTGTGCCTGTAGCGGCGCGGCCCCCGTCACGGCCACCAGCGAGGTCGCTGCGAGTGCGGCCGCGCTCAGGAAGCCGCGACGGCCGCGGTCTGTCGAGCTGCCGTTCGGCGTGCTGTCCTGTTCGTGCATGGATTACATCCCTCATGGTCGTCGGTTGTGAGCACCCTCGGTACGTCACCGTCGGTGACGAAGGAGTGGATTCTGTTGCCTTGGTCGGGTTGTGGTCCCCGCCCGGACGGGCCGCGTCAGGGTCGGCCTTGTCGAGCGGCCGAAGTGGACCGTGCCCGAGATGAACCCCTGGGCACTTCGTCCGGCGGCTTCGTCCACGTCCGTGGCTCCGGATGATGCCCACGCTCGTCCGGCGATGGGCGTCGTCTGGTTCCGATGATGCCGGGCGGTCAAGCTGAGTCAATCAGCGTTCCCGTCGGGGTGGGAGGGCGTGATCTGCCAGGTAACAGCAGTGCCCCTCAGTCTCGGACAGGGCACTCTCGGCCTGACTTGGCATGGAAGCATTACGGAGGCTCGCGCGCTCCAGGCTCCGCCGCAATCCACTGGAGGGTTCGTCGGCACGGAACAGAACAACAGCCTGGCGAAAAGAGGACGTTGCCCTGGTCGCAGCGGTGCCGGGTACCCCTTCGGCCAAGGGGAGCGCGGTCCAAGAATTGGTCGCCCGTGCGACTGGCCGGGGTCGAGCGGGACGCCCCTGATCTGATCGAGCTCGTCGATGAACTCCTGTGCAGCAGCACGGAGTTCGTCCACCTGTGGGGGCGGTACGTGGCCGTGGGATACGCCAGTCTCGGCTTCTGGAGCACGACGTTGCACCGTGCGCAGGGAGGAAGCCGACAGCCGCCTGCGGGCGCGTTTGCGCAGGGCGTGCCCGCCGCCGCCCCGAACACATCAGCATCGCGGCGCAAGGCCGTTGACGATCAGCGTTGTGCGCCTTCGTCGACACGAGCGCGAGCCCGTGGTTCCAGCTGGACAGGGCACGGCAGGGGCCACCGTCAGCGGCAGGCCGTAAGTGACCCGGTGCTACCCCTCCCTCCGTCAGTTTCGGGTGCTCCGCACCACCGCGCGCCCGTCCGGCCATGCCAGATGCTCCGGAACGTGCGGTGAGGGCTGCCGATTGTCGCGCAGTCCGCCGGAGACTATGCCTGCCTTGACGCGAGTTCGATGACGGTGATGTCGGACGGTGCGCCCACGCGGACGGGCGGGCCCCAGGCGCCGGCGCGCCTGCTCACGTACAGCTGGGTGTCGCCGTAGCACTCCAGACCTGCGACGGTGGGGTTGGCCAGTTGGGCGAGGAGGTTGCCGGGCCAGAGTTGGCCGCCGTGGGTGTGGCCGGAGAGCTGGAGGTCGACGCCGTGGCGGACGGCGTCGTCGATGACGACGGGCTGGTGCGCGAGGAGGACAGCGGCGCGGGAACGGTCGCGGTCGCCGAGGGCCTCGCGGAAGTCGGGGCCCTGGCCCTCTTCTTCGCCCCGGACGTCGTTGACGCCGGCCAGGTCGAAGCCGGGCAGTTCCGTGCGGGCGTTCTCCAGCGGGCGCAGCCCCAGCTCCCGTACCTTCTCGATCCACGGCTCGGCGCCGGAGATGTACTCGTGGTTGCCCGTGACGAAGTACGTGCCGTGCCGTGCCCGGAGTTGGGCGAGTGGTTCGACGGCCGGGGTGAGGTTCTCGACGCTGCCGTCCACCAGGTCGCCGACGATCGCTATCAGGTCGGGCTGGGTCGAGTTGATGGTGTCGACGACTCGCTGGGAGCGGACAGCCTCTGCGGGCAGGCCGTCTCGTCTCCGCCGGCCTCGACCCGGCCCGCGCGCAGATACGCGCCAGCCTGTGCCGTCACCGTACGTTCCCACTGCTCGCTGCCCATGGCTGTGTCGTGCCTGCTGCCGTCGCCGGTGACGCTCAGGGTGCGGCCGAGGAGTTCTTCGGGGCCGCCGATGATCTGGGCCACGGCGGTGGGCCGGCCGGACGTCACCTCGTCGAGAGCCGCGGTCAGGTGGGGACGGTCGGTGGGGTCGATCCGCCGCACCAGGATGTCGAGTTCGCCGCCGCAGGTCAGGCCTACGGCGAAGGCGTCGTCGTCCGAGTAGCCGAAGCGTTCCCGGGTCGGGGGTTCGCCGGACTTCAGTACCTGTTGGCACAGCCCGTAGACGGCGCCCTCCACGCATCCTCCGGACACACTGCCGACCACGTTGCCGTCGGCGTCCACGGCCAGAGCCGTGCCGACGGGCAGCGGTGCGCTGCCGCTGACCTGGACGACGGTGGCGAGGGCGAAGGGGCGGGCCTCGCGACACCATGTGTGGAGCGTGTCCGCAATGTTCAGCATGGGTGGGGTCTCCAGGAAGGGCGGCGGACGCATTGGGGGGGGGAGGGCCCGGGCAGCGGTGCGTCCTGACCGCCGCCCCGGGGCTGGGCTCAGAGCAGGGCCTCGGCGGTGATGGGCAGGTCGCGTATCCGTCGGCCCGTGGCGTGGAAGACGGCGTTCGCGATGGCGGGCGCAACCCCGACCAGCACAACCTCGCCGAGGCCTTTGACGCCGATGGGATCGGCCTCGTCATCCCGGCCGTCGACGTACATCGCCTTCAGGTCGAGAACGTCGGCGTTGACCGGGACCAGGTAGTCGGCCAGGTTGGCGTTGACGATCCGGCCGTCGCGGTGGTCGGTGACGGTGTGCTCCAGCAGGGCCGCGCCGATACCGCCGACCATGGCACCGATGGCCTGGCTGTCGGCCAGCTTGGGGCTGATGATCCGGCCCGCGTCGAAGACGCCGAGCATCCGCCGCACTCGGACCAGGCCCAGGCGGGCGTCCACACCGACCTCGGCGAAGACTGCCCCGTAGGCGTACATCGAGGACCGGGACTGGCCTGGGGTCCAGGAGCCCATCGCCTCCAGGTACTCGCGCTTGTTGCGGGTGAGGAGCTGCTTGTACGTCTCCCCGCGTGCGGAGTTGTCCTTCACGTGCAGCCGCCCGCCCCGTACGACGATGTCGTCTGCCGCGACGCCGTACAGCGGTGAGTTCTCGTTCTCGACGGCGAGCTTGATCGCCTGCTGTCGCAGCTTGTCGCAGCCGTCCTGGACGGTGGAGCCGACGCTGGCCATGGTCAGCGAGCCGCCGTGGAGCGGGGCCGTGGGCATGTCCGTGTCGCCGAGCCGGAAGGTCACGTTGCGGACAGAGCCGGTCAGGCCCAGATGCTCGCGCAGCAGGTCCAGCAGCGAGGTGCGGTTGTCGACCGTGACGGTGTGTCGCTCGCCGTTGACGGTCAACGAGACGCGGCTGCTGGGAGAGGTCTCGGCGGCCGCGGCGTCCTCGACGCCGAGCAAGGACGGACCTGCGACCAGACCATCCGCCGCGAGGGCACCGCCGGCCGCGGAGGTCGTTGCTATGAAGGTACGACGTGATGGTGTGGACGGGGACCGGGTGGGGGGAGACGCGGCTGACTCTGAAGTTTCGGCAGACATGCGCCCTCTCTCGATACAAGGAAGGTGGGGGACTTGCTGATCGGCGTGAGCCCGCGAAGGAGGTTCGCCGTTGCCTCGCACGGCATTCCGGTTCCGTCCCCGGCCTGGTGGGCCAGCCGGCCGTGTGGCAGGGCGGGTTGTGCCAGGGAACGGTCAGCCAGGGTGTGACAGAGCCCCTCTCCCACCTGTCGCACGGGCCACAGGGCTGTCAGACTGTTTCGTTCGGAAACGGGGTCAGTCCCGGAGAGCACCGATGTGCCGCGGCCACGACCGGACCTCGGCATCGGCTTTCCGGACTTCCTCGCCGCGCACCGCGAGCCCTTCTCCGATGGTCGCGCCCAGGCAGGAGGCCGCGTAGTCGCGCTCGGTCGTGCCCAGGCCGCTCATCGCATACGTCGTGACCGGGTGCACGGTCTTGCCACGGAAGTCGAACTTCTCCGTGAACGTCGACATGATCATGGGGGCCCGGACGTTCCAGATGGGGCTGCCCAACAGCACCACGTCGTAACGGTCGATCGAGGACGGGAGATCGACGATGGCCGGTCGCGCATCGGCGGCCTGTTCGCGGACGTTGCGCGCGACCGTCGCGTCGTAGTCGTCGGGGTAGGGGTCGACGGCTTCGATGCGGTGGACGTCGCACTCGATGTGCTCGCGGATCATTTCGGCGAGTACTTCGGTGTTGCCGACCTTGAGATCGGTGCGCCCGCCGTTGTCGTAGTTCTCGCCCGGCCGGGAGAAATAGGCGAGCAGGACCCGCTTCCCGGACGAGTCGGCAGAGGCACGCCGCTCGGCAGGCGCCGGCGCGTCCCCGCTTGACGGGGACCCGGAACAGCCGGCGATCTCGACACCGGTCATGAAGGTGGCTCCTCCCAGTAGCGCGCCACGAAGGAACGTGCGTCGCTTCGGTGCAGCGGGTCGGTCTCCCGAAGATCGTTGGCGTCCCTTGTCGTCGTCGGCTGCACGGCGGACGCCTTCAGCGGTTGATCCACCGCTGCATGTGTTCGGGGTAGCGGTCCCCGCTGACGTCGACCCGGTCGGCCGCCTCGGTGATCTCCGCCAGGTCGTCCGGGGTGAGCTGGACATCGGCAGCACCGGTGTTCTCCTGCAGACGGTGGATCTTCGTGGTTCCGGGGATCGGCACGATCCAGGGGTGCTGGGCCAGCAGCCAGGCCAGCGTGATCTGCGCGGTGGTGGTGCCCTTGCGCGCGGCGACGGTTCCCAGCAGGTCGACGAGGGCCTGGTCGGCTTCGCGGGCCTGCTCGGTGAACCGCGGGAGGCTGCCTCGCAGGTCGGAGTCGCTGAACGACGTGGAGCTGGTGATCGAACCGGTCAGAAAGCCTTTGCCGAGCGGGCTGAAGGGGACGAACCCGATGCCGAGTTCGAGGAGCGTGGGCAGGATCCGCTCCTCGGGCTCGCGCCACCACAGGGAGTACTCGCTCTGCAGCGCGGTGACCGGCTGTACGGCGTGGGCGCGGCGGATGATGTCCACCCCTGCCTCGGACAGGCCGAAGTGCTTGACCTTGCCCGCCTCGACGAGTCCCTTCACCGCGCCGGCGACGTCTTCGATCGGCACGTCGGGGTCGACACGGTGCTGGTAGAGCAGGTCGATGCTGTCCACACCCAGCCGGCGCAGTGAATCCTCCACGGTCGCCCGGATGTGCTCGGGACGGCTGTCCAGGCCGGTGGACCGGGAGCCGTCGAAGGAGAAGCCGAACTTAGTGGCGATGACGACCTCGTCGCGCACGGGTGCCAGGGCCTGCCCGACGAGTTCCTCGTTGGTGAACGGGCCGTACACCTGGGCGGTGTCGAAGAAGGTGACGCCCCGGTCGACCGCGGCGCGGATGAGAGCGATGCCGTCCTGGTTGTCGACTGCCGGCCCGTAGCCGTGACTGAGGCCCATGCAGCCCAGTCCGATGGCGGAGACGTCCAGTCCGCTGTTGCCGAGAGTGCGGGTGTTCAAAGCTCTTCTCCCTATGACGTGCGGTGCGGATGTGTCCAGCCGACTCAGGCGTCCAGGCGCCGCGCGCTGAGCCAGCTGACGATGGCCGGGTCGTGGTGGTCGAAGAACAGTGAGCCGCCGGTTTCCAGGGTGGCGACGGCCGCCATCTGGTCGTCGGTGAGCTCGAAGTCGAAGATGTCGAAGTTCTCGGCCATACGGTCGGCACGGACCGACTTGGGGATCGCGACGACGCCGCGCTGGGTCAGCCAGCGGAGCACGACCTGCGCCACGGACTTGCCATGCTTTTCACCGATCTCGCTCAGGACCGGATTGGTGAAGAGGTCGTTCTTGCCCTCGGCGAACCCGCCCCACGACTGGATCTGCACGCCGTGCTCGCGCATCAGCTCTTGGTAGTCGGCGCGCTGGAAGAACGGGTGGGTCTCGATCTGGTTGACCGCGGGCGTGACCTCGTTGTTGATGACGAGGTCGAGGAGCCGGTCGGGGTAGAAGTTGGCGACACCAATTGCCTTGACGCGGTCAGCGCGGTGGAGCTCCTCCATGGCACGCCACTGGCCGTAGACGTCTCCGTAGGGCTGGTGCATCAGGTAGAGGTCGAGGTAGTCGAGCCCGAGCTTGCTGAGCGAGGTCTCGAAGGCGCGCTTGGTGTTCTCCTCGGCGGGCGCGTCCTGGACATACAGCTTGGTGGTGATGAACAGCTCCTCGCGCGGGATGCCGCTGTTCTTGATGGCGTGGTCGACGGCCTCCTCGTTCTGGTACGAGGCAGCCGTGTCCAGCAGCCGGTAGCCGGCGGTCAGGGCGTCCGAAACGGCCTGCTCGGTCTCCTCCGCCGGGATCTGGAAGACGCCGAAGCCGAGGATCGGCATCTCGACGCCGTTGTTGAGGGTGACGTTCTGCATGGGACTTCCTTCTGTACGGAACGGGGGTCAGGGACGTGACCGGTCAGCGTTCGACCGGGTGTGGGCCCGCGTCGGTGGCGGTGGCCGGAATCTGATGAGGGATGGGAGTACGCAGGAGCACGGTGGCCACGATGCTCACCGCCACGGTCGCCGCGGCAATCAGCAGGCTGGTGTGGAGACCGGTGACGAATCCGGTCCGGTCCGCGACCAGCGCGCCGAAGACCGCGACAGCCAAGGCGCCACCGAGCTGACGGGCCGCGTTCAGCACACCACTGGCGACGCCGGCCCGCTCGGCGGGCACCTTCTCCAGCAGAAACGCCGTCAGCGCGGTCACAGCCATCGCACCGCCGGCGCCGACCGGCACCATCAACACCACGGTCAGCCACACCGGGGCGGTGGCAGGGAGTACCACCATCGCCAGCAGACCTGCGGAAATCAGGCACTGGCCGGTGGCCACCGGCATCCGTGCACCGAACCGGGTGGCCAGGCGAGCGGCGACGGGACCCATGAAGGAGGTGAGGACAGTCATCGGCAGGAAAGCCACGCCGGTGGCGAGGGCGCTGAGCCCGTGCACCTGCTGGAGATACAGCCCCAGCAGGAAGATCATTCCGTAGAACCCGACGTTCAGAGCGAACCCGATGGCGACCGAGAGCGACATCGTGCGGGAGCGTAGCAGCGGCAGCGGCGTCATCGGATGCCGCCCACGGGCCTGCGCCACCACGTAGACGACGGCCGCCACGACCGCCACGGCGAACGCGACCAGAACCCGCGCGGTGCCGAAGCCGTCGGCACCGGCCTCGATGACCGCGTAGGTCAGCGCGCCCATGGCGGCGACGGCGGCAACCTGGCCGGTCCAGTCGAACGGCACGTCCTGACGCGGGGAGCGCCGGGCGCGCTTGAGGAGCACCAGGGCCACCGCGCCGACGGGCAGATTGACGAAGAAGATCATCCGCCAGTCGACGAGGGTGAGCAGCCCGCCGGCCACCGGCCCGGCAGCGGCGCCGACAGAGCCGCCCACGCCCCACAGAGCGATCGCCTTCGCCCGGGCCGCCGGGTCGGGGAAGGTCTCACGCAGCAGCGAGAGGGAGGACGGAACGACTAGCGCGGCGCCGCCTCCCTGTACCAGCCGCGCCGCCACCAGAACGCCCAGGTTCGGCGCCATCGCACAGACCGCGGACGCCGCCACGAACAGGCCCAGGCCACAGGCGAACGCCTGACGGGCCCCGATACGGTCACTGACCGCGCCGGCCGACAGCAGGAACGCGGCGAAGGCGAGGGTGTAACCGTCGACCACCCACTGAAGCCCGGTCATCCCGCTGCCGAAACCGCGCCCGATCGAGGGCAGGGCCACGTTCACGATCATCGCGTCGACCATGATCGTGAAGAAGCCGAGAAGCACGGCAGCCAGCGCCGCGCGTGTGCCGGAGGTGCTCGGCGGCGACGGAGCGGCTGCGCCGACTTGGAGCTGGGCGGGCGAGGCGGACGGGGACAAGGAACGATCTCCTGCGCTGGGAACGGGTGTGACAGAAGACGAGCCTCGCGCTTTTCCCGCCCGTGTGGCAGGCCGGGCTGTGCCAGGGACTGATGTTCAGGGGTGTGACAGGGCCCCCCACCTGCCTGCCGCGCAGGTCAGCGCGGCGTGACACTGGGGCTATGGCATCCGAGCAGAGCAGCAGCGCAGACATGGAACTGGGCCGGTTCCTGCGCGCGCGTCGCACCCAGACCAGCCCTGACCAGGTCGGCCTCACTGTGGGTACAGGACTGCGCCGCACCCCTGGCCTGCGCCGCGAGGAGCTGGCCACGCTGGCGGGTATCAGCATCGACTATTACATCCGCCTGGAGCGCGGCAACGAGACTCGTCCCAGTCCCTCTGTCCTCGACGCCCTGGCCCGCGCCCTGCGCTTCGACGAGGCCGAGCACCAGCACATGCGCGACCTCGCCGCCCAGGCCGCCCGGTACGCTCTCGAACCTCCGCCGCCCAGCCGATCCGTGCCCCCACACCTGAAGCTGGTCCTGGAGACCTTGCGGCCGAGCCCGGCCTACGTCATCAGCCGCAGCATGGACCTGCGCCTGGAATCCCGGCGGCCTCGCCCTGTACGCGGGCCTCGCCGACTGGCCCGCCACCCAGCGCAATCTCGCCCGCTACCTCTTCCTCCACCCCACCGCGCGCACCCTCTTCCCCGACGACTGGGAGTACCTGGTCCGCGGCTGTGTCGCCCGGCTCCGCGCGGTGGCCGGCACCGACCCGGACGCCCCCGATCTCACCAGCCTGGTGGGCGAACTTCTGCTCAAGAGCCCCGACTTCGCCAAGCTGTGGGAGCGCTACGACGTCGTCGGGCGCAAGAAGAACCAGAAGACCTTCCATCACCCCGAGGTCGGCGTCCTCACCCTCAGCGGCCAAAGCATGCACCTCGAAGACACCCCGGGCCAACGCCTGGGCGTCTACACCGCCGAACCAGGGACCCCCGACCACGACGCCATGCTCCTGCTCGACGTGACCGCACCGGACACGGCCGTGCATCCCGAAGCAAACGCCGGACAGCAACGGCGCATACAGTCCTGACCGAGACCCACTGAGCTTTTCCAGCTGCGCGTGTACGTCAACGCGGTGCATCCGCGCGCCCCGATAGCCGACGGCGTGATGCTGTTGATCGCAGGCCGGCAGGTCCGCACCGACCTCGACATCCCCGTGATGAAGGTCCTCTCCGAGACGGACTTCGGCGGCGCCTACGACGAGGGAACGCAAATCAGCGCCCGGCAGCCCGATACCGGCCGGTTCCGGACCTGGTGGATTGCCGGTACGTCGCACGGCGACCATCAGTCTGAGCTCAGCCATGCCGCCACGCGCGTCCGCGACCTTCCGAACGACCCGTTGCCGGAGACCGACTGCAGTCGCCCGAGCCTCAGCCGCATACCGTCCCACCACGTCGTCGCGGCCGCTATGGATGCGATGGTGAAGTGGATCCGCGAAGGATCGCCGCCGGCCCACTCCCCGCTGCCCGAATTCAGGCCGACCGGTCCCCCCGCCCTCGTCCGTGACGAGCACGGCAACGCGCTCGGAGGGATTCGCGTCGCACCATTCGCCGTGCCGATCGCAACGGACCAGGGCATCACTTCGTGCGGCAACATCCTTGTGGGTGTACACGTTCCTTTCGGTACCGCGACGCTGCAGAGTCGGTACCCGAGCCACAGCGCCTACGTGCGCGCGATCAAGGAAGCCGCTCAGCAGAACGTCCGCGACGGCTTCCTACCGGAAGAGGACGCCGCCGAGCTCATCGCAAACGCCGAGAGCTCGCTCGTGGGCACCGGGCTCATCTACGGTCCGCGCTGCGCGAATGTCAGCACCTTCCTGAACAATCCCTCCACCAGCATCCTGCGTGACCACACCCAGATCTACTACTTCCGTGGCGGGAAGCGGTTGCTCGCACTCCTCGACCAGGCCACCCGGCTCGTTGCCGAGGGGTATACCGCCGCCCAGCGATCTGATCACACCGCCCGGAAGAGCAAGTTCGAGAAGGCCATCCAGTCGGTGCGGCGCTATCGCGTCGGAGTGGAGAAACTCCGACGCCAGGGCCGGGCAGACCAAGCGATCGCGGATCTGCTCGTCCGGTACGCCGACATCCTGATCGAGCGGATATCGGCGGAAACGAAACCGGCCTAATACTCCAGCCGGACTTCTGTATTTCTCCTGGTCAACGGCCTGGCGGTGGGGAGTGTAGCGGGGGTTTGGCATGGGTGGGACGGTCTTGGGCCGGCCGTCCCACCAACGAGTGCCGGCGCCGCATGCAGTGACAGTGCGACGAGCAGTCCGTTGTCGTGATCCACGATGTACCGACGAACACCTGGGACCTGGAACTCGAAGAACTCTTCCTGCAGACCGGAGCCCGTTTTTGCCGTGTGGAGGCCCGGCGGCGGATGCGGGACTACGTCCGCGGACTGCTCGGCCCGGTAGGCCGAAAGAACAGCTGGCAGCTCGCCGAGTACGCCGGTCATGCCACCCCGCACGGCCTGCAGCACCTGCTCTCGCACAGCCGCTGGGACGCCGATGGCCTGCGCGACGACCTGCAGGCCTACGTGGCCGAACAACTCGGCTGTGTAGACGGGGTGTTGATCCTCGACGACACCGGCTTCGTGAAGAAGGGCACCACCTCCGCAGGGGTGCAACGCCGATACTCCGGCACGGCCGGACGGACAGAAAATTGCCAGATCGGTGTCTTCGCCGCCTACGCCACCACCCGCGGCCATGCCCTGATCGATCGCGAGCTCTACCTGCCCAAGTCCTGGACAGGCGACCGGGACCGCTGCCGAGCGGCCCGCATCCCCGACGAGCGCACCTTCGCCACCAGGGGCGAGCTGGCCCGCGACATGATCCTGCGCGCCCTGGCCTCCCCGCTCCCCGTCGCCTGGGTCACTGCGGATTCCGCCTACGGACAGGACTCGTGCTTCCGGCGTTTCCTGGAAGACACCAAGCTCTCCTACGTCGTTGCCGTCCCCAAGTCGCAGCAGGTGAGCGGCCCGCGCATCGACCATCTCATCACCCAGGCCCCGCCCGAGGCATGGCAGCGTCTGTCGGCGGGGCCAGGGGCCAAGGGCGAACGGTTCTACGACTGGGCCGCCGCCCGTCTGTCCGCCGTGGCCGAGTCCGACGGCGGCGAGCCGACCCGGCAGCGGTGGATACTGGCCCGCCGCAGCATCAGCAAGCCCGACGAGATCGCCTACGGTGCCTGGTTGTGCGACGTGTCCACGGCGCGGTCGTCCGTCTCCAGTAGGTCGGTGCCGCGCAGCTTGCCCGGCTGGGCGGTGTGTAGGCGGGGCCGAGTGCTGGCTTTGGTGCAGTTGCGCTGCTGGCGTCTGGTCGTCGCCGTGGCGCAGTCCATGGTCTCGGTAGGGATGTCGTGCCGTGCGGCACGAGTCCGCGACACATACATGACTCTGGTGGGGGGCGGCGGGTTGGGAATGTTTAGTCGCCTGGGTTGGTGGTGGTGGCGGTGGTGTTCGGGGGCAGGTGGCGGTTGCGGGGTCGTGTGTTCCTGCGGGTTGTCCGGGTCAAGTTCAGTGCGCGGGCGGGTATTTTGCTGGCTGGATTGTGTTGGCTGAA